>NZ_FXTN01000001.1 GCF_900182595.1 Pedobacter westerhofensis
AACTCCTTCGGGTATGCTTTTCTCTGTTGTGACATAATTTCTGTTAAGATAAGTAATCCTCTTAACTCTGTGTCTACTCAAATGTAGCAAGTCCATTTGTTTAAAATCGATTATGAGAAATTGAGGGAATAATGATAATTAATTTAAACTATTAGGTCCGTTCACAGACTTAATGAGTCTTATAATAATCGTTCGAAAATAATGAGTTTGTATTTATTGTTCGGTAATAAATTAGGCGTTTATTTTAATTGTATCTAACAGCTTGTCCAAGGTGATGGGATAATCCCGTACCCTTACCCCAGTAGCATTATAAACTGCATTTGCAATGGCAGCTGCAACGCCTACTAAACCAAGCTCACCAATCCCTTTTGCTTTCATGGGAGACATAGTAGGGTCAACATCATCTAACAGGATGACTTCCTGATAAGGAATATCTGCATGTACGGGAACCTTGTAGCCTGCAAGATCATGGTTTACAAAAAAACCACGACTTTTATCAACAACCAGATCTTCCATTAAAGCGGCTCCAACGCCCATGGTCATTGCACCGACAACCTGGCTACGCGCAGATTTGGGGTTTAAAATTCTTCCTGCCTGACAAACTGCAAGCATTCGCCTAACCCGTATTTCACAGGTATACATATTCACTGCAACCTCAACGAAGTGCGCACCAAATGTATCCTGCGCATATTGCTTAGAAAGTTCTCCATAAGTCATTTCGTCTTCAGCGAATAGATCTCCTGTCTTTGCAGCATCACCCAACGCAACACTACGGTTACCTGAATGGACCTTACCGTCAGAAAATTCTGTTTTCTCCGGATCAAAACCAAACGATCTGGCCACCGATTCGCGAAGCTTTACACATGCGGCGTAAACCCCGGACGTAGAAGAAGCTGCACCCCATTGACCTCCAGAGCCAGAAGATTCGGGAAAGGCAGAGTCTCCTAGCTTTACGATCACTTTTTCGATATTTACACCCATCATTTCAGCTGCAGTTTGTCCGATAATAGTATAACTGCCTGTTCCAATATCTGTCATGTCGGTTTCTACAGTTATCATCCCTTCTTTATCCAAACGCACCCTTGCGGCTGATTTTGTAATTGGTGCACCACGAATCGCAGAAGCAACGCCTATACCAATTAGCCATTTTCCCTCTCGGATACTGCCCGGAATCGCCTGACGCCGTTTCCAATTAAATTTCTCTGCACCGTCGCGCAAACATTTTACCAATTGCCGTGTCGAAAAATTTCGTGTTGGGTTGGATGGGTCAACCTGCGTATCATTATGGATCCTAAATTCCACTGGATCAATCTTCAATTTTTCTGCCATCTCGTCCATCGCAATTTCCAGTGCCATCATGCCGCTGGCCTCGCCTGGTGCACGCATAGCATTGCCCTCAGCAAGGTCTAGCACTGCAAGTCGCAAATGAGACATTCGGTTTGCACCAGCATAGAGTGAACGAGTGGGTGCAGTTGCAGACTCAGTTCTACCACCAGCGATGTTGCCTGACCAGCTTTCATGTCCTATGGCTGTAATGGTACCGTCTGTTGCTGCTCCAATTCTGATGCGCTGAATTGTTGCCGGACGGTGCGTAGTATTGTTAAAGATTAATGGCCTTTGCAACGTCAGTTTTACAGGACGTCCTGCTGCTCTGGCACCCAGTGATGCAGCAACTATATCAGAGAGCACCGTACCCTTACCTCCAAACCCCCCACCAATAAAAGAAGAGATCAGTCTAACATTCTCTTTAGGTATTCCAAGCACATTTGCCAAATCCCGTACACCCCAGTTCAACTGCTGAATCGAACACCAGCAGGTTAGTTTATCACCGTTCCATCTCGCGAACGCAGCATGAGGCTCCATCATGGCATGGGATTGATCAGGCGTAGTATAAGTTTCATCAAGCTTAACAGCTGCAGTAGCAAAGGCTCCCTCAAAATCGCCAAGTTCAGTTTGGGGAGGGGGGCCAAACTGCCCGGCCTGTGGAGTAATAGCAGAATCTTTGACTGCTTCAAGGTCAAAAGATCCTTTAACCCTGGTATAAGTGATTTTCAACAATGCTGCAGCCGATCTTGCCTGTTCAAAAGTTTCTGCAACAATGACTGCTACTGCCTGATGGTAGTGATCAATATCTGGGCCGGCCAAAAGTTTGTCGGCATAAAATTTACCTTTCTGAAGTGGCCCTGCATTCTCGTAGGTAACAATAGCAAGAACACCTGGGGCATTTTTAGCAGCATATTGGTTAATGGAATCAATACGCCCTTTTCCAATGGCTGCGCCAACAACATATCCATAAGCATGACCTTTGTTGAGCTCATTATACTCGTAGGCATATTTTGCAGTTCCCGTAGTTTTTAAGGGCCCTTCGATTCGGTCTAAGGGCTTACCAATTACCTTCATCTGGTCAATTGGATTGGTGCCCGCTGGTTTATCAAATTTCATTTAGCTTCTCCCTTCTTTTAAGATACCTTCCAAAGTACGTTCTACTAGTTTAATCTTAAAAGCATTTTCATGTGTAGGCCTTGCTTTTGCCAAAAGCTTTTCTGTAAAAGCTTTTGATCCAAGAGGCAATAATTTTTCAATGCTTTCACTCCGCCAGGGTTTTGCGGCAACCCCACCTAACGCAATGCGGCCTGAACCGTCGTTTTGAAGAATGGCACCTACCGATACCAAAGCAAACGCATAGGAGGACCTATCTCGAACCTTATGATAGAAATGCATTCCACCTGTTGGCGGAGGAAGAATCACCGAGGTTATAAGTTCGGCTTTTCCCAGAACAGTTTCTATATGTGGTGTTTTTCCTGGAAGACGATAAAAGTCTGCAATCGGAATACTTCGGACCTTACCTTTAGGGTTTACCGTTTCAATAGTAGCGTCAAGAGCCATCATGGCAACTGCCATATCACTTGGGTGAGTTGCAATACAGGCATCACCGGAACCGATCACAGCCAGTTGACGGCTATAGCCATTTATGGCTGCACAACCACTGCCAGGAACCCGCTTATTGCAGGGCTGGTTGGTGTCATAGAAATATGGGCAACGGGTTCTTTGCAGGAGATTTCCTGCGGTTGTCGCTTTATTCCGAAGCTGTCCGGATGCCCCTGCAAGCAATGCTCTCGATAGAATTTGATAATCCCGTCTTACTGATGCATCCGAAGCAAGATCGGTATTTGAAAGCAGGGCTCCTATTCGGAGACCGCCGCTTGATGTGTGTTCAATTTTATTAAGTTCTAATTTGCCAATGTCGATCAGGTGTACAGGAGTTTCGATCTGTAACTTCATCAAGTCAAGCAAATTAGTACCTCCTGCAAGAAACTTTGATCCAGGCATGCGAGCTGCAGCTGCTGCAGCTTCTGCGGGAGTATGCACACGCTCGTAAGTAAATGATTTCATATGCTATGATAGGTGTGAGTTTACTTCTGCCATTGCCTCAGCAATGTTTGAATAGGCACCGCAACGGCAAATATTTCCGCTCATTCTCTCTCGTACTTCCATATTACTAAATTTTGATGTACAGTTAAATCTGCGCTTACGTGACTAGGAATGCCTGCTTTGATCTCCTGCAATACCGCTACCGCAGAACAAATTTGTCCGGGCGTACAATAACCGCACTGATAACCGTCGTGCTTAACAAAAGCGGCCTGCATGGGATGAAGGCTATCAGGAGTACCCAAACCCTCAATAGTCACTATATGATCTCCCTCATGTTGTAGCGCCAAAGAAAGGCAGGAATTGATCCGTCGTCCATTGACCAATACCGTGCATGCACCGCATTGCCCATGATCACAACCTTTTTTTGTTCCAGTAAGCTGCAGGTGCTCACGAAGGGTATCCAGCAAGGTTGTCCGAGTATCCATATGTAGCTGCTGGATTTTACCGTTAACAGTGAAACTGACTTTGGCAGATGGCACGATCTCAGCTTTGGCTATGGCGAGCGCTTCGACATTATTAATCGTACCAGCGGCAAGGGTGATCGTGACTGCTGCAGCTGTACCCACAATCATTTCCCTGCGGGTGAGGTTGAGTTTATTTGAATCTTCCATACCTTACATATATTGACAAAAATTTCAGAAACTGGTTAAACTTGACTATAATGTTCTTCATCGACAGGTTCTAACCATTCCGGTATCCCAGCAGTGATCGCCTGGTGCTCAAACCAACTGTCTTTTGTGGCGCCATGCCAGTGTTTGACACCATCCTGGATTACGACCACATCTCCAACTCTCAGGGCTTGTGCAGATTTTCCATATTCCTCATACCATCCCTCGCCTCCTGTTACCATCAAAATCTGAAATCCACCATTATGGCGATGCCAGTTATTTCTGCACCCTGGCTCAAAGGAAACATTACCTACTATGACACTTATATTAGGATCTGAGACTAAAGCGTTATAATAACTTTTTCCAATAAAGTGTTGAGCATATGCATCATTTATTTCGCCTATTGGGAAAATAACTCCATTTTGTACTTCTTCATGTTTTGCCATGGTGGTAAATTTAATTGGTATATTAATTTTCTATAAAAATGTCATTTATAAAGGCCAGAGCATTAAGTGTTCTAGGAAATCCCATATATGGTAGACATTGGGTGATCACGCCAATCAATGTGGCTTTATCATTTCCAACATTTTTATTGGCTTGTACATGTGCTTTCACCTGACTATCGGCGCCACCAAGACTGCTTACCATACAGAGTGTTAACAATTCTCTTGTTTTTAAAGCAAGCCCGCTACGGGTATAGAAATCACCGAAGCAAAACGCAGATAAATAATCCTGTATATGTTTTTGATTTTCAGGTGCACCTGCCCTCATCTTTGGTATAAGATCGCCAAATATTTCTGTCTGCACAGCAATTCCCTCAAGTAAGCGAGTTTCTTCGCTTACTGTCTTTTGACTTGGAAGTGGTAGAACAATGTTATTGGCTTTAAATACCCCATTTATTTCATTGATAGCATTCAATGTTTTTGGGAAACCGATATATGGTGCACATTGGTAAACCGCTTCTTTTATTTCAATAGGTGTTACCCCAATTTTTAACGCTGCAGCAACCTGTGATTTAAGTTGAGGCAAATTTTGATTTACTGTAAGAACAACTATTGTTGTGAGCTCCCGCATCCTGTTATCTAGGTTGCCCTGGTTATAAACCTCTCCAAAAATGAAACTGTTCATTATTTCCTGAAAATCAGGATCAGTTGCTTCTATGCCTTTTATCTCTTCGCCAAACAATTGCTTAAAATTTTCTTCGCTCTTCTCCTTACGTGTCATAATTGTTATCTCTTTTATTTTTTTGTTATTAACCTTAATTTCCGATTTACCTTTAGATTCGCCTATAGGAAGGGCTTTCGCTATTTTCAATTTGTCTAGCTGTTTGGTTTGCTGTGAATAAACTGTTCCTATAAATGTAACTAAAGTTAACATTGCAATTATTAAGGTTTTCATCGTCATATTTGCTGCTTTCAAATTTTTCTTTATCTGCTTATTATTTTTTCAATTTCGATCCCATGTTTGGCTTGTATTTTAAATGCGATTATTGCGACCAATGAAGCAATCAAGGTAAATAGGCTACTGCAAATGAATACGCCACGTGCACCCGTGTAATCAAAGAATAAGCCGCCAATTACCGCTCCTAAACTGATAGCCAACTGAATGGTGGCAACTTGGATACCACCACCGCTTTCAGCCTCGTCAGGAATGGTACGGGTAAGCCAGGCAACCCAACCCACTTGTAACACACCAAATAAAAGACCCCATAATGCTATGAGCGAAGCTGCGACAACATTGTATCCGCCAAATAATACCAAGAGTGCGACAACAATGCCCATTAGTAGGGGTGCAAAGCCCAATGATTTGTATAAATCCCAAGCTAAAAGATACCGCGCCGATATAGAACCAATCAAATTTGCAATTCCAAAACCCAATAAAACAGCAGATAACAGATTTGTATCAACGCCGGTAACAGTTTCTAAAAAAGGACGTAAATAGGTGAAGAATGTTGAATAACCGATATATAACATCAAGGCTGCCAACATTCCTGCCATTACATTTGGCCGTTTTAGAACTTTTATCAAAGTGCTGAATTTGACTGGCTTATCTACCGGCATTGAAGGCAAAGTAAATGCCTGCCAGATTAACGCTATTCCACCTATTACTGCTGAAAGAAGAAACACATTTCGCCAACCAATGTGAGCACCTAAATAACTCCCCACGGGGGCTGCTACAACTGTTGCGATGGAGACTGCGCCAAAGATTACCGAAAGTGCCTTTGGCACCTTTTCCTTTTGCACCAAGCGCATGGCAGTAGCAGCAGCCATGGTCCAAAAACCACCAATTCCGATACCTAACAGTACGCGGCCAACTAACAGTATGCCAAAATCTGGAGCAAATGCAACCAGCAGATTGGATAAGATTTGCATCAGACAAAAAATCAGCAAGATCCAACGTCTGTTTAGCTGTCTGGTAATAATTGCAATCACTAGACTTGTTACCATTGCCACTATCGCCGTAACCGAAATGGCCTGTCCTGCAACACCTTCCGTAACAGACAGATCTTTTGCCATGGGCGTCAATAGACTTACGGGCAAAAATTCTGATATGATCAATCCTGATACACCAAGCGCTACAGCGTATACGGCATTCCAGGAACTCTGTATATTTTTTTCTGGATTATAATTCAGTATCGTCATTTTTGGTTAACTGCTTTCTTTAACATTTCTGATAATGCTTACTGTAATTCAAACTTGACATTCACATCTCCGGATCCTAATTCAGCAATAAGTCCGGTTACGTTGTCAATTTTACCAAGCCTTGTGTAACTATATGAAGTATTGAAGCCCTTATAAAAAAGCACCAAACAGTTATTGCCATACAACATTAGATCCCCAACCTGAATATTCCCTACGGCAGATGCACTAGTTGGCAGGGTGCGAGGGAAGGGAAAAAATTTCTCGTTCGAATTGAGATCCTCCATCTTGATACTAAGTGGCAACATTGCTTTGAGTGCAGTTGCAGAGGCGTTATTATTAAGTGTCGCTGTAAAAACAGTTGTTCCTACTGTGATTTTCATCTTACTTCCTATTGGATTGCCAGTGTTTCCATTCTCCGAGTCTACTACTACAACTGTCTCCTCGCCTTTATCACAGCTAGACATGCCCAAACACAAAGAGCCAAGCAACATGATACTTATCAATAAATATTTCATCTTTTCAATTTTAGAATGTTGAGGCGTCGATCACATATCGGTATCTGGCTTCCTTATTTACTACTTTAATCCAGGCTTCGTTTATCTCCGTAGCTTTAATCACCTCTATTTGAGGATAGATCTTTTTTTCTGCGCAATAATCCATCAGCTCCTGGGTTTCAGGAATGCCACCAATCATCGAACCGTTAAAATTTACACGATTAAAAATCATGTTAAAATTATTGATGGTTAATTCGCCATTTACGGGTTGCCCCACCTGGGTAAAGGAGCCATAAGGCTTTACACAATCTATATAAGCCGACATTTCATATGCATATGGAACTGTTGAGATCATATAATCGAGCTTACCTTTCCATGGGCTTAAATCTTCTGCAGAATTAACTACAATTACCTCTTTTGCACCAAATCCCCTAATATCATCTGCTTTAGAAGACGAAGTAGTGAATGCATATACATCAGCTTCTTTAGAAATAGCCAATTTAATCGCCATATGTCCTAAACCACCAATTCCTACAACGCCAATCTTGTCCCCTTTTTTAAACTTCACTTTCATCATGGGAGAATAGGTTGTGATACCGGCACACAGCAATGGCGCTGCGTATTTCAGATCGATACTTTCAGGAATTTTAATGGCAAAATGTTCGGTTACCACAATATTATTGGCATAGCCTCCTTGGGTAATTCCCGATGGAGATGATTTTTCCAGCGAACCGTAAGTACCTACCATTCCTGTCGTTTCACAATGGTGCTCTTCACCATTCTTACAGCTTTCACATTCCATACAGCTGTTTACCATGCAACCAACGCCTGCCTTATCGCCTAATTTGAACTTGGTCACGTTTTTACCAACCGCAGTTACAATCCCTGCAATCTCATGTCCGGGAACCTGGGGATATTGTTCTGGTCCCCAATGTCCTTTAATGGTATGAATATCTGAGTGGCAAATGCCTGAAAATTTGATGTCGATCAATATGTCGTTGTCCCCAACTGCTCTGCGCTCAAAGTTCCAGGGAACCAATGTTCCTTGTTCATCTTTTCCTGCGTAACCCTTTGATGCTATATTTTTGCTCATAATTTCTTTATTATATGTTTGTGCTAAATTTTTATTGGACCTGCAAGCATTAATCCTGCACCAACGACGGCGGATTGATGAATAAATTTCCTCCTTGAAGAGTGACCTTTACGTTCCATATATATATATATTATTTATTTACTGAGATATTGTTCGTCTGTTACCTTCTGCAACCAGGTTACAATGCCCTTTTCTGTTTTTGGCAAGATGTATATTTGTAGCATTCCGGCTTGGGGGCTTGCACCATGCCAATGTTCTACGTTTGGAGGGCATTTCACTATGTCGCCTTTTTTAAGGGTCTGTCTTGGCTGACCTTTTATCTGGTGGTAACCCTCACCATCGGTGATGATCAGTATCTGTCCCGAGGGATGTGTGTGCCAGTTGCTTCTAGCACCAGGCTCAAAATAGACGTTTCCAACAACGGTATTATAGACCGAGTCATTTTCTATCAGACCGATGTTCCAGGCCTTTCCTGTAAAATTATCGGCAGGTCCAAGTTCACCTTTCGGAAATACAAAATTCGGATTATTCTGATCTACCTTGTTGGTGATCTGTGCCCTACTATTTATACTCAAGAGTATTAAGAAAGCAATTGCGCTTATTGATAATGTTTTCATCTGTTTTTAAATTTTAGGTTATAACTATCTTTTTTATTTCAAATGTTTTACAAAGAAGGTTTCTAGCTTATCGAATGGGATCAGGTCGGTTTTATCATATAGGTCTACATGTCCGGCATTAGGAATGATGACCAGTTCTTTTGGCTGGCCCGCACGTTTATAGGCATCTTCACTAAATTCGCGTGAGTGTGCCCTGTCTCCTGTGATGAACAGCATCGGACGGGGGGAAATGGTTTCAATATCATTGAACGGGTAAAAGTTGTTGAACTTTGTGTTACTGCTCAAAGTTGGATGTGTGGTCGTTTTTGATGAGCCGCCTTTAGGGGTATATTCCCCCCTTGGGGTACGATAGAATTCATAGAATTCACGCTGTATCGGATCGGTGTTTTCATTTAGCGCGTGAGTGGTTCCACCTGTATATTTGGTCTCGCCACCAGAAAATTTAACATATCGTTGCTCGGCAGCTTCTGCCTGATTTTTCTTGCGTTGTTCAAGGGTCTGCGAATGGTTCAAGGCATTGCGACTGGCAGAACCCATATCGTACATACTTACTGTTGCGATTGCTTTCATCCGTGGATCGATCTTGGCCGCACTGATTACAAAGCTTCCACTTCCGCAAACGCCGATAATCCCAATATTATTCCTGTCTACAAATGGTCTTGTGCCCAAAAAGTCGACTGACGCACTAAAATCCTCAGCATACATATCCGGCATAACCGCGTTGCGAGGTTCGCCCTCACTTTCGACCCAGAAAGATAGGTCGATTGCCAAGGTGATAAAGCCTCTGTCTGCCATAGATGAGGCATATACATCGGCACTTTGTTCCTTAACCGCCCCCATCGGGTGACCGACAATAATTGCAGGGTTCTTAGTTTTTCTATCCATGTTGTTGGGGATAAAAAGATGCCCGGCAACTTCTAGATTTATATTGGTTCTTGAACGTAACCGCAAATAGGGTTACCTTGTCACTTACTTTAAATGTCTTATAGTTTTTTGCTGATATTTCATTCATCTGTACTGAACTTGATGTTGATTGTGCCCTTGCGGTCCCATAACAAAGGACCATGGTAAGCGCAATAAAAATTGATTTTTTCATGTTTAAATGTTTTTAATAAATTTTGCCGGAACCCCTCCGACAACACTATTTGGAGCAACGTCTTTTGAAACAACGGCTCCGGCGGCAACTACAGCATTTTCTCCGATGGTAACTCCAGGAAGTATAGTTGCTCCTGCGCCAATCCAAGCATTTCGTTTGATCACAATTGGCTTTGTAAGCAAAGCTCTTCTATCTACTGGATCCAATGGATGATTCTCGGTCACAAGGTTAACCCTTGGCCCGATCAGTACATCATCTTCGATGGTGATACCACCCATATCGAGAAATGAACATGCGTGATTGATGAACACGTTTTTTCCTATACTGGTAAACTTTCCGAAGTTTGTATGGAAAGGGGCAAAAATTGTCGTGCTTTCATCGATTCTGGCACCTATAATCTCGCTAAGCAGAGCGCGTATGGAATTGATGTCGGTGGCAGTATTGAGCAGCCGCGAAAGTTTGATCGTTCTGTCAACTACTTCACTTATCCTGTAATATTCGGGGTCGTTCAATCTAATCAAATCGCCCGACCTTAACCTGTCTAAAATGTTTACTTGTTCAACTTCTACAGTCATCATTGTCGATTAATTTCATATACCGCTCTGGGTGTGATTGCCTTTCCCAAAATCTATAATACAAATATCGGCAGCAGGGCTGGCTTACGTTTTATACAGAATACTGTTTTGTTTACCACTTTTACGGATTCTCTATTACACGTGAACAACGAAGGTTCATTTTCGCTAAATTTGAGATGTAAACCAATGATATGGAAGAGGTAAAAAGATTGGACACTGTCCGCCAGTATAATGATTATGTCGGGGTAGACACACTGCATCCCTTAGTTAGTGTGGTTAATTTCAATGAAACGCCTACGATTATCCATTATCGACATTACATGGGTGTGTATGCCATATTTTTCAAGAATATCAAATGTGGAAACATGACCTATGGTTGCCAGACCTATGATTATGAGGACGGAACCATGGTATTTGTTCAACCCGGACAGGTCTACGGAATAGACAGCAATGGCGAAGCAGTTATCCCTTCCGGTTACGGACTGGTATTCCACCCTGATCTGCTAAAGGGAACACATCTGGGGAAGACTATCGGGGAGTACAGCTTCTTTTCTTATGAAGTTAATGAGGCACTTCACCTATCTAAAAAAGAGAAAAATACGATATTGGAGTCCCTGGAAAAGATTTCTGCAGAAATAGAGCAAAATATTGATAAGCACAGCAAAACGCTGATTGTTTCCAACATCGAACTCTTCCTGAACTATTGTATGCGCTTCTATGATCGCCAGTTTATCACCCGTAGCCATGCAAACAAGGATATTCTTCTTCGCTTCGAAAACCTGTTAATCGATTATTTCCACGCTGGCAAGGCTTCAGAGCTAGGTCTGCCAAGTGTGGCCTATTGTGCAGATCAGTTGCACCTTTCCCCGAACTATTTTGGCGATCTGATTAAGAAGGAAACCGGCAGTACCGCACTGGATTACATTCAGACAAAGATGATAGATCAGGCAAAAACCTACATTTTTGATCGCTCAAAAAATTTCAGTGAAATTGCAAGCGATCTCGGCTTTAAATATCAACAGCATTTCACCAGGATCTTTAAGCAAAAAACAGGTATGACACCGAATGAGTATAGGAATCTAAACTCATCATTAAATTAAGCAGAATCAGCTTACAATTGAGGATCTTCTTATCAATAACCCGTCCCAATTTACTATCAAAAACGGTGGAATAATGATAATGCGTTACATGAATACCTTCTTTTTTTGAGAAAAATCCGTCTAGCTGCCAGTGCTGTTTTATACATATCTATAATGGCTCTATAATTCATTTTCTTGTTTTTCCTACCCGGATCATATCCCCACTGCGCAATTACTTTAAGCATTAGTCGGCTTGCTTCCTGAAGAACCGGGCGCCTTTTAAGATTCATTGAGGTCTTCAGCGGCTTTTTGCTATTCAAGGCTGAAGGAGTGAATATACTGTTCATTTCTAACTCTTTTTCGGCTACATGATTTACCATTTTTACTACATGGCGCTAATGTGGACAGAATAATTTTGCACTATAAAATTTATTAAAAATGAAAAAAACGATTTTTATAACCGGAACTTCCTCCGGAATCGGTAAAGCAACCGTAAAGTTATTTGCCAGGAAAGGCTGGGATGTCATTGCAACCATGCGTAAACCGGAAAATTAGAAAGAAATTAATGAATTAGAAAACGTAACCTTATTGCCGCTGGATGTCAACGATCCGGAACAAATCAACAAAACCATAAAATCCGTTACGGAGAAATATGACATTGACGTCGTTCTCAATAATGCCGGATATTTGCTGATGGGACCTTTGGAAGGCATGTTGGACGAACAGATTGTACAACAGATACAGACCAATTTCTTTGGGGTGGTACGGGTCACCAAGGCATTTATTCCTTACTTCAAAGCAAAAATCAGGGTTTAATCCTGACCACAGGCTCCATCGCCGGATTACTGGCTTACCCTTTGGGAACGATGTACGATGCGAGCAAATTTGCCATTGAACGCTTCTGTGAGAGTCTTGCTTATGAGTTGGCACCACTTAACATTGGGGTAAAGATTATCGAACCGGGAATAGTAGTGACGGAATTGGTGGACAAAGCGCCTGCTGTTGCCCATCCTAATTATCAAGATTTAGCGGACTCAATGGCGAAAACATTTAGTCTGGATGGTGCCTCAAAATCGGATGATATCGCCGAAGTGGTGTATCAGGCTGCTACCGACGGCAGTTCGAAACTACGTTATATCTGTGGTGAGGACGCAATACAATTTTATGCTAAACGTATGGAATTTGGTGATGAAGCTTTCATAAAAGATATGCATCAATTGATAGACGTGGCAAAGAGCAATTCATCATTCACGCCCAAACAGTAAAACTTAATTTCCAGAACCTTTTTGGCTACATCATTTACCATTTCCACTACTTAACCCTAATGGAAGCAGGCTAATTTTGTACCATTAAATTTATTAAAAAATGAAAACAGTATTTATAACCGGAACTTCCTCCGGAATCGGTAAAGCAACCACAAAATTATTTGCAAGCCAAGGTTGGCATGTCATTGCAACTATGCGCAAACCAGAAAACGAAACAGAACTTAATCAGTTAGAAAACGTAACCTTGTTGCCGCTCGATGTCAACGATTATGAACAAATCAACGAAACCGTGAAATCAGTTACAGAGAAATATGACATTGACGTTGTCTTCAATAATGCTGGATATTCTTTAATGGGTCCATTAGAAGGATTCACGGACGAGCAAATCGTACAACAGATACAAACCAATTTATTTGGTGTAGTACGGATCACCAAAGCATTCATTCCATATTTCAGAGCGAAAAAAAGAGGTTTGTTCCTTTCTACGGGCTCTCTCGCCGGATTGGTCGCTTTCCCTTTGGGGTCTATGTACGATGCCAGCAAATTTGCAATCAACGGCTTTAACGAAAGCCTTGCCTATGAATTGGCACAATTTAATATTGGTGTCAAACTTATTTTACCGGGACTGACTGCTACGGATTTATTGGACAAATCTCCTTACGTAACGTATCCAGGGTATGAAGGCCTATCTGACTGGTTTGAAAAAGCATTTGTCATAGAAAATGCTACAAAATCAACCGATATTGCGGAAGTAGTATATGAGGCTGCTACGGACGGCAGCTCCAAACTACGTTATCTATGTGGTGCAGATACGATGCACGTTACGGGACAAATTAAGGAAATCGGTGTGGAAGCTTTCATAGAAAATATGCATAAATCGTTGAAAGACACCCATAACAGTTAACCATATACCATTAAAAAACGGCGGTGTAAACAGTTTTTATACGCCGTTTTTTTTAAATTTGCAATAGCATGAAATCGAAATTGAACAACATCCCTCAGCATTTCCGTACCATTTCTGATATGTTGCATACTTTTAATCTGCCTAAGCCTTTGCATCCACTTATTTGCCTGTTGGATTACAGTGATATCGTGAAAGCAGGTAACATGCTATCCGCCAATTTCGTGACTGATTTTTACAGTATATATTACAACAAAAAAGCTGGTTGCAGGGCAAGTTATGGGCAGACGATTTACGATTTTGCTGAGGGCGGCATGTCCTTTATATCGCCTGGACAACCTTTGACGTGTCTAAATGCGACGGAACCAGTAGAAGGGTTTACATTATTGATACATCCCGATTTTTTACGTCAGTATCCTTTGGATGCCCGAATCAAAAATTATGGATTTTTCTCGTATTCGGTGAATGAAGCACTGCTTCTTTCTGACAAGGAAAGACAAGTGATCCAAACGATTGTAAACATCATCGAAGATGAACTGAAAACGTCTATTGACGATCTAAGTCAGGATGTTCTGGTATCTCAACTTGACTTGTTGCTCAATTACAGTCAGCGGTTTTATAAACGCCAGTTCATCACCCGAAAAATCATCAATAACGATTTGCTCGATCAGTTTGACAGCGTACTTTCTCGGTATTTCAAGGAAGAAACTTCGTTGAATAAAGGTCTTCCAACCGTAACTTACCTGGCCGAAGCGCTCAAAGTATCGCCCCGTTATCTCAGCGATATGCTCCGGCTCTATACCGGAAATAATACCCAACAGCATATCCATAAAAAACTGATCGAAAAAGCAAAAGAAAAACTATCCATTTCCAGTGCGAGCATCAGCGAAATCGCTTATGAGTTAGGATTTGAACATTCCCAGTCTTTCAGCAAACTTTTTAAAAAACAGACCAATCAGAGTCCGCTGGAATTCAGGGCGAGTTTAAATAACTAACTTTGGTATTGTTAATTTAAATAGATGCTGCCATCCCATCCCGGACGTTGTTAAGGGTAACCTGAAAATCTGACAAAGTTGGAGTTGGAAGGTTATCAAACCTACAGTTAATTAATGACTAGAAAGTACAATGGATCCTACTAATTAAGGAATCTAGTAGTTTGTTACGATAGCCGGCGATTAACAGTAACCCATAAACCTAAGATAAGTGGATATAAAAGGGTATCATGTTACATTATCAATATTCCATGGATTAATGACAGGAGCAAAACTATAAACAATATTCAATAGGGCCTACAAATAGCTGCAATAAAGGGACGGTATCCTTGCTTTATATGTTAACCGTTTATCAAGTCACATACACAAGGAGATAAACAAGTCTGTATACTCCTAAGCGTTTTTCGCCGGCTTAGTGATTTCTTTTATACAGTTGATCGTAAAGGGTATCACATATGAAACCGCTGGCGGCACATGAGTTAGCCCTCTACCGGAAGGCTGAACCAAAAAACCGTTCCAACACCTTCAGTACTATCCACACCGATCTCTCCCCCGTGCCGTTTGACAATGTCAGCGCAAATATATAGGCCCAGGCCCAATCCCGAAACCTGAGCGCCCGTCTGGTCTGCCCTAAAATAGCGATCAAACAGATGTGGCAACTTATCTGGGGGGATGCCCGGCCCGGTGTCCCTTACTGAAACCTTTACGGAACTACCAAGGTCTTCCGCTGTTAGAAAAATCTGCTTGCTATCTGGCGCATACTTCACTGCATTGGTAACGAAGTTAGAGATTACCTGCTCAATGCGGTTCTCATCTCCAAAAATTTGAAGCTCACCTATATCCTCTACAACGAGCTCATGAGATCCGAGCTGTCGCAGGTGTAAGCAACGTTCCTCGATCATATCGGCAAAACTGAATTTGCTTCTATTCAGCGTTACCTGCCCCTCTTTCATCACTGTAACCGTTAACAGGTCATCCACCAATACTGAAACCTTCTGCATACTTTTTACAGACTGCCCGATCAGCTTAGGGAACAAGGCTGTTGGATTTGACTTCATCCTTTCCAGTAGTTGCAAGGAGGCTTTTAGACTAGTTAGTGGGGTTTTCAACTCATGACTGGCAATAGAAATGAAATCGTCTTTTTGCTGCTGCAATCTTTTGAACTCAGTAATATCAATTACAGTACCCAGCAGCCTGGCCATGTTGCCATCGCTGTCATAGTACACTTTTCCATGCACCCGTACCCATCTGAGCGATCCATCTAAAGGTGCAAGACGCGCCTCATAGAAAAGCTTGCCAGTCTTTTTTGCAAGGGAGTGCGCCTGTTCACTAATGTCAGCATCCAAAGCATGGTAGGTGGCCAGCACCTGATCCCGGCTTACCGGTCTGTCAAGACCAAATATCTCGTTGAATCGCTCAGAACTTCTGAGCGACTGCTCAATATAATCAAACTCGTAAGTACCTATTTCAGCCGCTTGAATCGCTAGTCGACTGCGTTCCTCAGCATCTTCAATCCGTTTTCGGGCAATTACTTTATCAGTCACCTCATTGATTACCACCATTATTGTCGTGATTTCTCCATTTAAGCCAATCACCGGCTCATAAACAAAGTCGACAAATACAGTTTCTTCTACTCCCTTTCTGATCAACAGGAGTTCATGTTCCAGGGCATGGAAGGCGGTCCCTGTCGCGATCACATCCTGCATCACAGGTGCATATACCTCCGCGGCTTCGGCCATGGCATCCCAGATGGTATGGTTTTCTATCTGCTCCCGCTGCCTTCCCACTAATTCGAGATAGCTTTTATTTACATCCATAATCATCAGGTCTTCTGCACGGATCACACAGATGGCAACAGGTGCTTGTCTGATCAAATTACGAAACCGCGCTTCGCTCCGTACCAATTCATCATAAGACGCTGCCAGTTCTTCATTCGTTGTGGAAAGTTCTTCATTAACGGCCGCCAGTTCTTCATTAGAAGTGGCTAACTCTTCAATAAAGTCCTGCATCTTATGTTCATCCTCTTTCTTTTGAGTTATGTCAATACAAGAACTAATGTATCCCGCAAACTTACCATCCGAAAGAAACCTTGGTGTCCCTTTTTTCAGCAACCAGTGATAGGATCCTTCTGCACCCAATAACCTTAGCTCGGCTGTGTAAGACACCCTTTTTGTAAAGGCGGCACTGTGGATATCAAGAAAATTCTGTCGGTCCCGCTCGTGGATCAAATCCTGCCAGCCCACCTCAAGCAATCTCTCGGGGCTCCTTCCAGTAAGTATTGACCAGGCTTTATTAAAGTAAAATCGCTTTCCGGTTTCATCTGCTACTGTAATATGAATATCCGTGTTATCGGCCATCGACCTAAAGCGTATCTCACTTTCGGCAAACGCCTGTACCCGCTCGGCTACCATCGATTCCAGTTCTGAGTTGATTTTTGATAGTTCTTCCCTGCTTGAAAACAGCTCCTCATTGATTGCATTGAGCTGCTCATTCGAGGCCGCCAGTTCCTCATTTAATGACTGCTCCTGCATAAGCAAGGCCTTATTTTGAGCCGCTTCTTCCAGCTCGCGCCTATTCAGATATAATTCTGTCACATCAGTAGCCGTATGTAGGATGGCTATCACCTGACCTCTTTCATCTTTCACAGCGCGGTATTCAAAATTAAAATAGAAAGTGGACAACTCACCGTCCACCAAAATGTCTGCAGCCGTTTCAGTACCGGAAATGGTAATGCCGTCCCGCCATACCCTGGCAAACATTTCCACAAACGGCTGGCCTATGAGTTCGGGCATAGCCTGTATCAGCGTTTTGCCAATTACTTCAGTCCCCCTGCCCCAAATGGTCAGCATTGCATGATTGGCAAACTGAATCTGCGCATCTACCCCAACATGTATGGCCGTAGCTGTTTGCGTAAAGGACAATACATGATTTAATTGTTCAGCACTCAATATCTTTGTTTGATCACTTATGCCAGGCATTTTTTTCTGTTTAGGCGCCTAAAATAACTAAAATGAAGAGACCAAACGATTTAACATTAAACTAAATCGGACGGATTAACCGCAATCTTGGGATCAATGGCCGGATGAAAGCCGAATGAACCGGCCCGATGGCACAAGAAATCATAGGCGAATTTTCCGTCTTGGGCTGTTTACCATCACGGTCCTGCCATCGAGTGAAATTTTATCATGGCGAGACTGCAGAAGAAGCCAGCCAGTTTTGCTCAGCAAATATGATTTATCCTGAACACTAATGACACAATTTTCGTTATTTACTTTGGCAGAATCAAATTGCGAATCGAAAGACTTTCCATCTTTCCATGACTTTGAACCTTCAAGTAGAGATTGGTAAGTGGTACCGGCATTACTGCCTAACAATTTCGAGAACAGTTGGGTGATGCCAATCAGGGATACAGTTGGCCGCTTACACAACATTCCTCACAGGCCCGTTGTTGAAGTCGGGTATAATCTTTTTGTTTTTCAGTTCATCAAACAGATCAAAAAACATTTTTTCGGTTTCTATATATTCGTGAAAACCTAGTCTTCTTGCTTTACTACCATCAGAAAAAAAGTCATAGTCCCATGAAAATACAAAGTCACCAAATCCCCAGGATGATACATTTTCATAACGATGTTTTTCTAATTTATATTTCTGCTGAATACTTTCCCAAACCGAAACCTTATCGCTCATGATCGTTTGTAAAGGCATATGTAATGGCGGAGCCACTTCCATTTTAAAATAACCTGCAATTTTTGGCCATAATTCGTTCCAACGAATGAGATCACCATTGGTAATATTAAATGCTTGATTAGCACATTGAGTAGTTGTGGCAGCCCAAATAGTTGCCCTGGCCAGTAAGCTGGAATCAGTCATGTCCATTAATTTATCATAAGCCCCAGGTTTCCCTGGAAAGCGAAGAGGCAGACCCAATTCCTTAGAAATCGTTGCATAAACAGCTATTACCATGACCAGGTTCATAGGATTTCCTAAAGCAGTACCGCCAACTACGGATGGCCTTAATGCTGTCCAGGTCCATTGCTTTCCTACCTGCTGTTTTTCCAGGAATTGCTGTTGATCAACATTAAACTCCGGAGGCATGTGCCCCCCATCATTCTCCTTAGCAGGGGTTTTGAACGGCCCATAATGAGCGCCATAAACCTTATATCCCTGCATCAGGCTAACATGTTCTAAATTCGGTGCAATGCTTTCAATTATATTTACAACATTGATAAGCATGGTTAAATTAGGTTCGACCAGTTCAGCCCATGTCGGTTTATCCTGATAAGCTGCATAAAAAATATGTGTAACGGCTGTTAGGGGCAGTAGTTTATTTTTGCAATCATCTGCATCAAGCAAATCAACAGAGATATAATCTGTTTTGCCGGTGTTGTGCCCGCCCCGTCGAGATAGTCCGATTATATTCCAGTCCTCTAAAGTTTCGAGGTAAGTTATAAGATTACTACCAATTACACCATTGGAGCCAACTACGAGTGCTGTTTTTTTATTTTTCATTTTCTTTATTTGTGATTGGTTGACATTAATTTGGGCAAGTTCCCGTGTTACATTAGGGGTGATGTTTGGGCTTGGCAATGCATATTTAGAAATCTCTTACTTTGAGCCGCAATAGGACTAATGCCATTGCCGCGCCTCAAACGACCCTGTAGCTATGAATTTTCTTCTGTTCATATTTTAATTGATAGATCAAAGATGAGAACGAGAAATGTGGTCTTTTTTGTAATAAACTATGTTAATTTTGTAAGAATCTATGAAAAGATATAAGCAATTTGCACCAGTTCTAATTTCTGAATTTGAAGTATCAGACTGGATTCATCCTTTACACAACCATAATCATTATGAGCTAATTTATATTAGGAGTGGAAAAGGCAATCACATTATAAATTCCAATTCCATTAAATACAATGATGGTTATGTTTTTCTATTAGGTCCAGAAGATGAGCACTATTTTGAAATAGAAACTATAACACACTTTGTATATTTAAAATTCACGGATCTATATATTCATCAAGAGGAAGGAATGCTTAATGCAGGTCTTCGTCATTTAGAATACTTAATTAAAAGCAGGGAAACACATTTATCCGGTTTTGTTTTTAATGATTCAGATCGGGTTACTATAAGTCGGATTTTTGATGTAATTATATCAATGAAAAAAGAAGTACTGCGAAATGAAGATCTTATATGGATGCAAGTGCTAACGCTGGCTCATATCCTGCAGCGTAACATGCCGGAAATCAGATCAAATGAACATAGAACAAAGGACATGCAGGCAGTGTTCTGTTATATTCACAAAAACATATATTATCCTGAAAAGTTAAAAGCGCAGGTGATGGCTGAACACTTCAAATTTACGAAGGATTATATTGGCCAGTACTTCAAAAAAAATACCGGTATGACCATAAGGGACTATGTCAGTGTCTACAGAGTGAATTTGATAAGGCAAAGACTTGATAGCGGTAAATTCCGTTTAAAGCAAATTGCGTCAGAATTTGGTTTGACTGATGAAAGCCATGTTAGTAAGCTGCTCAAGCAAAATCGAGATAAGTTTTCCGGTTTTTGATGATGAGTTTTTGAAGATTTGGATTACAAAAAAGCGAAATTATTCGTGTAACCCATTATCATTATTCCACCGTTTTTTGATCAACATTTCAGGTTTAACTTTGAACATTTAATCGAGGTTTGAAGAACTTGCCTAAAATTCGGTAAATTGAAAAGATTCGTTGCGAATGATATAAACCTGTCTCCCTCAGCGTTCAGGCAGTCCTTTAAAAATTAGCATCAACCTTCATTTTATTTAATACAGCATGTTGTAGAGGAAGTAATTTCCTGTCTAAAACATTTGATAACCAGTCACATTTCCTGCTGACCGCCAAACGATCCGGGAGAATAATTGTTAATACAAAAAATCGATGATTTGGAAAACGCAAGACCACAGGAGTTAGCTATCCTGGTACAGGACAAACTCAAAAAAAGTAAGCGAATTACGCTAATACCCGAACTTGGGGTACTGAACAACTTATTTGAATGTTTATTTTTCACCAGTATGTGTAAGGAGGAAAGTGAATTGATTAAGGTTACCGTGACCTTCATTGATCCAGCAAACCCCGATCCGCACCCGCCACGGCGCAGTGTCGCCGAAAGGTGGAGCTGTATCAGCTTCGATCAGCGAATACCAATGACCACTAAATCTCTGGCAAAGCTTTCAAAAGCTGCCGACCCCTCCTGCACCTCACTTGCTGTCTATTATGATGACCATGGACTTTTTATTTGGGGCATGATAGATCAGGCCATGCAATACCAAAATTTTCTAAATTATGAATCTGAGAACGACTCTGAACAGCCAGGCTTTTTCCAGGTCTCTATTAAAGACATAGGCACACTAAACATACTATTTGATTACGAGCTCCTGGCAACGCTCAACCAAAACGTACTGGTGCAGCGGTACCTTGACGTGCTTACTATTGGCCCTGTCGCTAAAATCCTTAAACGAAATTCTGACTTTCTTAAAATAAAGATCAGAGAGTATCTATTGGAAACTTATCCAGAACAGGCTTTCCAGGAATGGGAAGATTTTTTAGATAACCTATGGATACAAACATTGTCCAGGCTTTTGCTGAAAATTCAGAATTATCAGCATGGCGGTGCCTTGCTCATTGCGGACGAAAGCGCCGACATCGATATCAAATATAAGATACACTATCAGCGCCTCATTTTCGCGATGATTGCCTATGCCAAAGCCTCAATTGAGAACCATGTGCTGGACAGATATATAACCGCTCAAATTCATGAAGGAAAACGTAGCATTAGCAAAAGCCTATATCAGAAAGAATCAGCTGCATTGCTGCAGAAAGCAGGAATAGCAGATGAAATTACGGGAGCTATCAACTTTA
Source organism: Pedobacter westerhofensis (assembly GCF_900182595.1). Taxonomy (GTDB): domain Bacteria; phylum Bacteroidota; class Bacteroidia; order Sphingobacteriales; family Sphingobacteriaceae; genus Pedobacter; species Pedobacter westerhofensis. Next base: position 21,697 of record NZ_FXTN01000001.1, read on the forward strand.
TCGCCTCTCAGACTTGTGTGGATGGTGTAGTGCTGTTCAATAGGGACATGGTTAGCAATGGTTTTGGAGCGGTCTTACGTGCGAAAAGAATGCCCCGCAAAATCTATGTTTCCGCAACTGCCACTGCAACAGCAAAATCACTCAGCGCGGCGGACCCTAAAGACTACGGTACCCGGCACCGCTCCATGATCGCCTACTGCTGGAACCATCCAACCGCATTAGGCCTGGTCATCTCACAGGACGGCGAAATCAGGGCATTCTCGAAAATTGAAGACAAACTGATTATGTGGGAAAAAATCAAAACACAACAGTATATTAAAAACAAAAAACTGTAATTTTTCGTTTTCATATCTAATTAAATTCTTTTGGCTTTGACTCCCTAATTAAGTACCATTTGTCACAACAAGCGCCTCAAACCAGTAAATTATTGCAGCCTTGGAAACTTTACAGGCAGTATGTGATGCACAGAATTCTGGGCAAGGAACATGAAATAAAAGTTCAGCATCTTGATTTGTGGAAGGATAAACTATTTGCAAATTCCGTAGTGTACGCAATGCCTGTAAGCCTTTTTGCATTGATCCCTAGTTTCATCATTGCCTATTATAGTGAACATGATTTACTCTGCGTTTGCAACGCTGGTGCCTTTACTGCACTTGTGATTATAGCGTTGAGTAAAAGGATTAAACTGGCAATACGAAAACTGATTATTGTTGTGATATTGACATTGATCGCCATTATCCTGATCGCTTACCTGGGCAGTTTTGGCATCGGCAGCGTGTATCTCATGGTGATTGGGGTATTCATAGCCTTTATCTTTTCTCCTCGTGTAGCCTATATGGCATTTGCACTAAATGTCCTGATATATATTACTTTTGGCTTAATCATCTTTTTTAAATGGTTCAATTCACCTCTCATCGGGCAATATCCTATTAACTACTGGATTGCTTATTCTCTTAATTTCCTATTTCTAAACTACATTGTTATTACTCAGATCAGTCATATACTAGCCGGACTTGAGCAAACAATATACAAAGAATACAGGCTCATGGAAATTTTGCGTCGAGATTTGAAAGAGAAGGAGCAAAACAATAATCTGCTAAAACAATCGGAAGCTCATTACAAAACATTATTCTTTTCTAATCCGACTCCCATGTGGATTTTTGACCGCGATACAATGCGGTTTCTGCAGGTGAATGATGCTGCCCTTGAAAAATATGGCTATACCAAGGACGAGTTTTTAAGTATGACCATTCCCGACATACGTGAAAGCGGGAGCATTGAAGATCTCTCAAGAACCATAGCAGAAGTAGAACGTTCCCAAACATTTGTAGAGAATATTGCAAAACATCGGGGAAAGGATGGACACCCATTCTATGCAGAGGTTAGATGCGGAATTATACCTTTTAATGGCAAAACGGCATTTCTAGCCATTGCAAGAAATATTACCAGACAGATTGAATATACCGGGGCTATCGAACAGCAAAATGAAAAACTCCGTAAAATAGCTTTTATGCAATCTCACGTGATCAGGGCACCCTTGTCCAGAATTTTAGGTTTAACTGATCTTATGTTACAAGATAAACAAGGAGATCAGGAACTACTGAACTTTCTGGATATATCTGTTAAGGAACTGGATGTGGTCATTCAAAGTATCGTGAACGACACTGGTGAAATCTTGCCTCCGCGGGTTTAGAATGGGATAATCTCTACCTCAATGGCGCCTACTGCTTTGGGTCTTCATGATATCGGGAAATATTTATTTTGAAAACCTATTAATGTGTTCTGTTATATTGCTAACTGTTCTCAATCTACTGTAAATTACTGCGCGGCACAGGATCATTTACCGCGCAGTATGAGGGGTGGTTAGGCTCTTCAGCAACCCTGTTTATTTATTCAATAATATTTCAATCTCTACACCCAGCTTCTTTTGCAGGATTTCCCCTTCAAAACCTACCGTTCTGAACTGAAGTAAACCTGACTGGTCAATCACGGCAATAGTAGGAATAAGGGCAAAACCAACCTTTTCGCCAATATTTTTATCATTGTTAAAGTACAGGGGAAATGTATACTGGGGGTTTTGCGACTTCCATTTACGTGCATCCTCAATCGTATTATTAGAGCCGCTGTTTACGACCATGAACATCACTTCAGGATTATTCCGGTATTTTTCATACACTTTGTGGAAATATGGCATTTCCTGCATACAGGGCACGCACCAGGTAGCCCAGAAATCAAGTATCACAATTTTTCCCTTCATCATCTCTGCCGTTACCGGTTCGCCCTGCAAATTAACCAGACCTGAAAGCTCCGGCCCGGGTTTGTGCATCAGCTGAGTCTTAATTTTAGCAGTCAGCTGGTCAATTTCCAATCGCTCCAGCTCAGTCACCTTCTGATTAAACTGTACTTGTGAGGGGTTAAACTTCAAAAAGTTCAGCTTTGCGGTTTTCAGCACTGCAGAATCTGTAGGATTTTTTAAGAGTAAAAGCCACAAGGCATCAAAAGCCTGCTGAGGGGAGCCTGTTGCAGCATATATCTCTGCTGTGTTCAACAACCCTTCACGGCCTGAGGACAGGCTTTGCGCTTCCCTGGCAAGTTCCAGTGCTTTGCTCCGGTTTCCCTGCTCCAGATAATTTAGTCCCTGCAGGGAGAGCAATGCCGACTTGGCTTCGGCAACAGCCTGCTTCCTTACAGAGTCAGCCACATAGGAAGGAATATATCCAAACTCCGGAAAATAACGGATAATCCCCACCGGCCAGTCCTGCACCATTGACAAAGAGCGTCCGGCATAGCTGATCGCCGCAGCAGGCGCAATTTTGTTTTTTGTTAAGGTCATTGCAATATCTTTCAGTGAAGTCGGCGTGTAAGGATTGGTCTTGGTCACCAGCTTTGCCGCATGAACTAAAGCTTTTACAGAATCCTTCGCCGCAGCATAGTGTTCAAAAAGAAGATTGTGGACAGTTCCGGAGCCCTCTTCCCCAGGCTTGTCGTCCTTTAGCAAGGCTTCCAGTTTCGCCGTTCGGGCCGGACTATCTTGTTCCCTGCCTATGAGTGCAGCGCGCAGATCTTTAGAAATATCTGCTTCTGGAAAACGCATCATGATCACCTTACGGACAGAATCCAGCCGGGTTTTCTCGCCGATCATCAGGTAACCCATCGTTACCTTATTCACGTTGCCCGGCAGTGTCGGGTTTTCCTCTAGTTTGGCTGCAATAACTTTCCTCGCCTGCTTCCTGTACATCAGCTTCTCTGCGGGGGTTTTTGCTATTGCCATTTTGGTAGTAAGCAAAGCCACTTTAGCCTCGTAATTGTCAGGATTATTTTTGAGCTCTTCCTTCAGCAGCAGCTGCTTGCGCTGTTGCAGATCCGGAGCTTTCGGCGATTGTGCGGATAAACTATACGCTTCATGCAGTAAACTGCTTTTGACCCGCCTGGATCCTTCATATACAGGAATTACATAATGTTTGTCTGCTGCCGGCTGCTGGATCAACTCTCCGCTTTCGAGATAAAAGGTGGCAAAAGTTGCAAAGCGTCCGGCAGTAAACGACGTTGTCCACACTGCACCGCTTTTCTCCAATGGCATTTTATACGGGAGATCGTAGAAAGTTGAAAAGGTAAAAACAAGCGTTACCGCTGGAACACCGGCATTGATCTTTGCATCAGCTGCTGCCGGATCATAAGTAACAGTTACTTTATCGCCCCTTTGGGGCCTGGCAGGATTGATGGTTACTGCCTGCCCCCTTGCCTGCAGTAAAGCAAACAGAGGGAGCAACAGTGCAAAACACATTTTTTTTATCAGGAGCATGATTTTTTTCTTTTAGTTATAACCTGGGTTCTGGACCATATTTGGATTGGTGCGCATCGCTTCGGATGGGATCGGGAAGAGAATCGCCGTAGACTTCCATCCTGTTTTCGTTTGGCTCAGCACATCGTCAGCACGCGTTTTACCTGCGGCTCCGCTGGTACTCTTCCACCGTTTCAGGTCAAACCAGCGGTGCCCCCATTCTGCGAAAAGCTCCACCCGACGCTCCTGCTCCACCTGCGCCATTGCAACAGTAAGGCTTGATGCAGTAACCAATGGTGCTAATCCTGCCCTGCTGCGGATGATATCCAGATCTGCTTTAGCTCCCGCAAAATTGCCTTGTTGAGCACGCGCTTCGGCCCTGATGAGGTAGGCTTCGGCAAATCTCAGGACCATGGCATATTCCGTAGGAGCTGATCCTGCAATGCCCACACGCACTTTGTACTTAAATGGATAATAATACGTCACTGGCGGAAAGGCCGTGGTGGTATAACTCCCAACCCAGTTGCTAAAGCGTTTATCACCGGGCTCAAACCCAGATTCTAATCCCAGGGCGCCTCTGGTTAATCTGTAGAACGGGGCAGCGGTGGGAACGATTGTATTTCCTTCCCAGGTATTCCTTCCGTTGGCAGTATTGACTACCTGCAGCTGCCAAACGGCTTCGCTGCTGTTCTTGAGAAAGGCTTTGGTCATGTTTGCTGCATTCGTCACATCCGGGTTATTCAGTAAACTGTATCCCGATGAGCTGATGACTTCGTTAGCTTCCTGCTCTGCCAAAGCATTGTTTCCGGTATACAGGTAAGCTCTTGCCAACAGGAGCGATGCGGCAGTTTTATTGGGACGTGTGCGCTCTGCACCACCCGGATAGGCTGCAACAAGCAATTTTTTCGCTTCCACCAAATCTGCAATTACAGCTGCATAAACATCTTTGCTGGCTGTTCTGGGCAGATTGGTGTTTTTTAGCACGTCAGTATTCAGGATCAGCGGTACATCTCCAAAAAAGTTTATCAGATAAAAATGGCAGAAGGCCCTCACAAACCTGGCTTCGCCGAGTAACTGGTTCTTTACACCTGAGCTCAGGGTATTTGAAGCCGTAGCGCCTTCAATGACTGCATTGGCACGGTAAATAAATCCGTAGGGTTGCGACCACATAATGCCCACATAACTGTTGCCGGGAGTTACAGCATTATTTTTGAACTCGTCAAAGTTTGCTAATGTAGATGCGTAAGTAAACTCATCTGCGCTCATTGCACACATGAACGTGGTGATGACATTGGCAAACTGATAGTTAAATGCATTCATGTCGCTGTAGATCCCTACCATAGCGGCAGTTGCGGTTGCATCATTTACAAAAATGCTGGAACTTACCAGCTGGTCTTTTGGATCTTCAACCTGTACATATTTCTTGCAGGACATGATATTCGTTAACACTGCAATACAAAGTATATAATATAATATTTTCATCTGTTTTCTTATTTTTTAGATTATTGGATGGAATCTTTGCTGATTAAAACCAATACTGCCCAATGTGCTTTAATACTCATTTTGATTTTGCGGGGTTCTTCAATTTATCTTCTTATCCGCTGACCGGTTTGTTAAATCCTCAAAAGGAAACCTGCAAGCCGGCAGTGTAAATACCAAGGGGCGGCAAGGCGTAGGCCTTCGTTTCAGGATCAAAGCCTTTGTATGGCGTGATTGTCAACAAATTCTGGCCCTGCAGGTACAATGTCACATTATTGAGCTTCCAATTTTTAAGCATGCTGGCGAAATTGTATTTGATCGATACATTCTTTAAGCGGATAAAAGATGCATCAACCCAATTGGCACTGGAGAGCCTGTACTGGTTCTGATAAGCATTATATATGGCCTTGCCCGCGGTAGCGCTCGCACCCGGAATGTCTGCCTCATCGCCCGGCTGCTGCCAGCGGTCCAGGGCACTCACATCTTTGTTTTTGATTAGTCCAAGCGAGTAAGACTGGTACCCATAATTAAGACCAGGCCCCTCCTGCTTTACAAACTGGAAAAGAAAATCGAACGTAAAATTCTTATACGACAAGCTGTTAGACAATCCTCCGTAAAACTTGGGTGTCGTATTGCCAATTACTACCATGTCTGCCGGATCGGTAATCACACCATCGCCGTTTACATCCCTAAAGAGAGGCACCCCGGTTTGCTTATCAATTCCCAGGTAATCAAATCCTTTTACAATATTCAGCGGCTGTCCGATCACATAGGTTGTGGCGTTGGATGAATTTTCCAGATCCGGATATTTGAGCAGTTTGGTTTTGGCAATCGAAAGATTAGCAGAGGTACTCCAGGTAAAGTTGTTGCTGCGGATGTTTACCGAATTCAGTTCAAATTCAAATCCTTTATTCTGTACCACTGCAGGCAGGTTTGCAGTATACTCACTGAATCCCGACTGGGATGACAGTGTATAACCAATCAGCTGATTACCGGAACGGTTACGGTAAAAATTGGCGGTAACGAGCAATCTGTCTCCCAGAAATCCAAGATCCAGTCCGGCTTCAAGCTTTTTATTCACCTCCCAGCTGTAATCAGGGTTAGGGAAACGGCTTGGTGCCAGACCAGAAACGCCACCATAGGGATAACTTGTAGATGACCAGCTGTCAAGGTACTGGTAATTGCCGATCTGGTCATTTCCCACTGTTCCGTAGCTGGCCCTCAACTTACCAAAGCTCAAGAAGCTGAGTTTATCCTTTACAAAGGATTCGCTGCTGAACAGCCATGCCGCACCTACTGCACCAAAGTTCCCAAACTGCTTGTCGGGCCCAAAACGTGAGGAACCGTCTCTTCTGAATGTTCCATCGATGATATATTTTTCATCCCAGTTATAGGTTAACCTTCCAAAGACTGAGGTGTAACGGTATTTGGTATAAGTGTAACTGCGCGCAGTGATCAGGGTAGCAGCCTTAATATTCTCCAGCTGCTCATCGCTCGCGTATCCGCTGCCAATAATCGACTCCCCTTCGGTTACACTATGCTGCCAGGTACCTCCTGCCAGTGCAGAAAGATTTCCTTTGCCCAGCTTTAGTGTATAATCAAGTTGTGGCTCAACAATGTAAGAGTTCAGGCTACTGTTACCATAATTAGCCGTACTTCCTGTATAGGTTGCCGGATCAAAAGATAATTTGGGAAATGTTTGCGTCTGCTTCAGGTCCATTTTGTTGATGCCGCCGCTGACCTTGGCATTCAGGCCAGGAATAATCTGGTAACTTACTGCAGTATTGAAAAAGAGGTTATTTGTTTTACTGAGGCTGGTTCTCTCCAGGTACGCATAGGGATTCTGTTCGTTGCTAAACCAGTAATAATTCCCTGCCGGGTCGTAAATTGGATAGTTTGGCGCCAGGTTAAAAAAACTTGTCACGTCTGTCGGCAGTGTATTGTTCTCGTCGGCCGTATACTTTACGGAACTGGTTACTTTAAACTTCTCGTCGAGCGATTTATGGTTCAGTGAGAAATTGAGCGCGCCCCTTTTATAACCCAGATCGCCAGGCAAAACCGTTTTTTCATCACGTACCGTACCACTGAGGATAAAGTTCGTTTGCTCAGAACCTCCACGCAAACTAAGTTCTGCCTGCGTAAGCGGTGCTGATTTGCCAACGAGTTTTTCCTGCCAGTCCTGATTCAGGCTCTGGTCCCACAACAGCAGATCCGGTGCGTTCAGTTGTGTAGGTGTCACAGCGTCATTTTTAAGTGCTTCGCGACGCAGATCCAGATACTGCGGGGTATTCAGCATGTCCACCTTTTTGTTTACGGCTGAGATCCCCCGGTAAATATTGGCGGTAATCTGAGGTTTTCCTGCCCGTCCTTTCTTGGTGGTGATGAGAATGACTCCGTTTGCACCACGAGATCCGTAGATAGCAGTGGCATCCGCATCTTTAAGGATATCTATCTGCTCGATATCTGAGGGATTGATACTGCTGAGCGGGCTCTGGCTGCCGTTGGCCCCTGTAAACTGGCTCAGGCTTTCGGAGATAAAGGGAATTCCATCTACGATATACAGCGGATCATTTCCGGAAGAGATCGAGTTTTGTCCACGCAGGTGGACGCTGTATCCTGAGCCAGGATATCCTGTGACAGCAGAAATGTCCAGTCCGGCCACCCTTCCCTGTAAAGCGGCAAGAGGATCAGTTACAGGCTGATTCGCTATTTCCTTTGCAGATATCGTAGTGACAGAACCCGTGTTATTTCTTTTTGTGGTAGTACCATAACCGATGACCACAACGGCATCGAGTGTTCCTACCGCTGATTTCAGGGTCACATCAATAGGTTGTTCATCTACTACTTTACGTTCAGTACTGATATATCCGATATAGCTAAAAACCAGCGTCTCAGTCCTGCTGGCCTGGATCCTGAAAGTTCCGGAAGCATCGGTCATCGCAGCTACTGTTCCTCCTTTTATTTTCACAGATACGCCCGGCAGCGGCCCGCCCTTTTCATCGGTAACGGTACCGGTAATGGTGTGTTGTTGGAGCTGAGCGGATATTACCGGAGTAGTCTTGGTGATGATAATGCTGTTGTCCACCTGTTTATACTGTAAGTCTGTACCTGCCAGCAGGGCGTCCAGGGTTTCCTGCACGCTGCGCGTTTGTGCAGAAAGGGCCGGCGAACGAATACCTGTCAGGATACCTTTGCGGTAAGCAAACCTGAACTCTGTTTCACGCTCAATGCGTGCAAATGCCTGTTCCAGTGTGCCGGGAGAAAATCCTGCGGAGATCTTTACCTCCTTTACAGACTGGGCGGAAACAGAGGATGCGTTAATGCTGTTTACCGAGAAGAGCACGATGATACATATGATCGCATTTATCTTCATAAAAAAGCTCGAATTTTTGACAAAAAAGTAGTGGCATGCCGAAATGCTCCGGCTTGCAATAAGCGTAGAATTGTAATACATTGCAATAGTTTTAGGTTGTCTGATATATAATTTAAAACTGTTGTAAAGTCCGGTTGGCGCCGGAGTTTACTTTGTTCTTTAATATCTGTCAGCCAGGGGATTTGAGGTTCAGCATGGTTAGTTTGAAGTTTAGGTGTGTAGGTTTGTTAATTGTGGTATTTAGATTTGTTAATCAGATCATTTGGATTTTGCCGGGACGGTTATTCAATTTGATTCTTTAATGATCACATCCCGGGCCATCTATAAATAAAGTATTCCCTTTAAGATCATAGCTGGCATTGGTGATGTCGGTCAGTACTGTGATGACCTGGCTAAGCTGGTTCCGGTTGAGGAATGCCGCAGTAAAACGACAATCTTTTACCTTATCATTTTTAAATATCACCTTTATCTTATAACGGGCGGCAATCCTATCCGCAGCCTGTTCCAGTGAAACATCATCCAGGATCAGGTCCTGTGCTTTCCAGGCAACCACCTCTTCTGCATTCACCACGTGTTTCTGTGCAACTGCAGTAGTGATGTCCCATGTGAGCTGCTGGTTAGGCCTCAGTACTGCAAGAGTTGCAGAAGCATTCTGTACCATCACCTTTCCACGGGTCACTGTTACAGTTAGTGTCCTGGCGGATGGGTAGGCAGAAATGTTAAATGCTGTGCCTAAAACAGTGGTTTTGAGTTTTCCGGTATGAATAATAAAGGGATGGCTGGCATCATGTTTTACATCAAAAAAGGCCTCACCGGTTAGCGTCACTTCCCTGGTATTTTTTCCTGCAAAGCTCTCTGGATAATCCAGTTTACTGTCTGCATTGAGCTGTACAGATGTGCCATCCGGTAGTTTTATCCATTTGCGCAGTCCGGGATGCACGGGGGGTTTTATCCCTGCGGTGGTTTGTAAAAGTTTATCCTTCTGTTCTGCTGGTTTCAGAAAAAAGAGCCCTGCGGCCAAAAGAATCAATACTGCAGCAGCGTAAGCGATCCAGTGATCACCTGATCTTTTTAGCGCAAGGAAAAGTTTCCTGTTGATACGCTGGTATAAAAGTGCGGTATCCAGTTCCGGGAAGTTATGCGCTGATACATGAGGTGCCGAATAAACATGCGCTGACCGATCACGCTCTGACTGATCACGCCCTGAGTCTTCAAGCTCCGATTTTTCAGGCTCGGATCTTTCAGGCTCTGAATCCAGCATAGCGGACTCCCACTCTGCAGAGTATCCTCCGGCTTTGATCAAAGCGATCACCTCCTCTACCTCTTCACGGGTAGCGCGGTTTTGAATGTACCTGCAAAAAAGCTGCTTGACTGAATGTTCCAATATTTCCTCTTTATTGCATTACACACAAGGACGGCCCTACATATACCCGGAAATAAAAAAAAATTAATACTTGATGAAAAACAGAAAGAACAGCGCGCCGTTCCTTAACAGATATCCCTTGATAAACCGCAGTGCTTTTACCATTTGGCTGTTAATGGTCCCATCAGTAATTCCCAACTTTTCTGCTGCCTGTTTATAGGAATAGCCCTCCTGGTGACACAACTCATATATCTTTCTGCGCTGAGGGGGAAGTTGGGCGATCGCATCATTCATTAGCGCAGCGGTTTGCCTGCGTTCTGTATAGGCCATTCCATCTTCAGCGCTGTCCAGCGCATAGGCGGCAATTTCATCAGTGATCCAATGCTCCTTTGCTGCACTGCGCAACACATTCAGGGACAGGTTTCTGGTAATGGTAAAAAGATAAGCTTGCAGGGAAAGTTCTGGCTTTAGCTGAGCTGCAGTTTCCCATAGTTTGATAAAAACATCCTGGGTAATATCCTGGGCAAGGTTTGGCGATTTGATAATACTTAGCGAGTAGGCATATATCTTTTTTACATGCAGGTTGTAGAGCTGTAAGAAAGCAGACCTGCTGCCTCCCTTTAACGCTAACAATAAATCCTGTTCCTGACCCCTGAGCAACTGCATATACGACAAAAATAGTAGAATTATTTGAAAACAATCAGTTCCAGTGCTTAAGATAAGCTATCATCAGGCAATTATCAAACTTAAGGTAACAATCTGACTTTATCAAAAGATATGTTTTTAAGTGGTGATCTGGTTTCAGAAGATGGTCTAACAACAGACACTAAATACAGAACAAATCAGTTCAGCCGCTATTTTGCCCGCTTCGGTGATTTTTCTGAACAGTCATATTGCAAATTCGTTAACTTTAGCAATGCACGAAAAATTACCCTTACGACGTTTAATCTGGCTAACCTGGTTGCAAGCGTTGATTATAGGTTTTATTTTTTATCTGGTTGCCTCCTATGCGGACAAACCAACTCTTCATATTATCCCCTATACAGCGTTAACGATGTTTGGAATTCTGCTGGTTGGCTTTTCGGATATCGGCATCATGGTGATCCTGGCCGAACACCTTTCAATAAGGGGGAGAAAATTCTGGCTGTGCAGGCGGCTATCCATCTATGGGCTGAGTATTGCGATTTACCTTCTGCTACGTCCGGCGTTTGCGTATGCGAGTAATAAGCAGTGGTCTTTTTGGCACCTGGGCTCATTACTGGCTTTTATCGGCTCGGGCATTGTGATTAGTACCCTGATAACCCTTTTGCACGATTCAGTATTGTTATACGAACATAAAATGCATAGCCAACTGGAACTTTCGCGTTTAAAGGCCAGCAATGCAGAGGCGATGAACCTGGTTCTCAAACAACAAATCCACCCGCATTTTTTATTTAACGCTTTAAATACACTAAAGGCCCTTTATCACAAGGATACACAGACGGCCGACGACTACATTGTGCATATGGCCAATTTTTTAAGAGCATCTATTTACCACCACAATGCAAAAGTATCGCTATTAAGAAATGAGATAGATCTTCTCCATGATTATTTAGAGATGCAGCGAATCCGTTTTGGTAATGCTATGGAGTGCAACATTGACTTGCCGGAAGAAACACTAAACAAATATTATCTCCCTTCCTTTTCGTTACAACCTTTGATAGAAAATGCTTTTAAACATAATAACTTTACACAGGAAGAGCCCCTGAGGGTAATGATTAAGCAGCATGGCTGCTGGTTAGTGATTAGCAATAATCTGCAAAAGAAACTGTTGAAAGTGAATTCTACTAGTTACGGACTCGCAAATCTTGCAGAAAGATACAAGTTGTGGTCTGGTGACGAGGTGCGGATTACAGAAGAATTAAATATCTTTTCAGTTAGTATCAAATTATTAAATAATGAACATAGTAATCATTGAGGATGAAGCCGTTGTTGCGGAGGAACTGGAAAGCAATATCAGGAACCTCATTGACACCCCTATAGAGATTGTTCAGCTTAGATCAGTTAAAAGTGGTATCGCCTACTTTAGAGATCACGAAGCACCTGACCTGATATTCAGTGATATACAATTGGGTGATGGTTTAAGTTTTGAAATCTTTATCAGCCAGCCCATGGCAGTTCCCGTCATCTTCTGTACTGCATACGACGAATATGCACTGGATGCCTTTAAAGCCAATGGAATAGATTACATTTTAAAGCCCTTTACCACTAAGATATTAAATGATGCCCTGCAGAAATATATGCAATTGAAGAAAATATTTTCTTCTGAACAAACCCCACAATATGGGGCCTTACTCAAGCTAATTGCTGGCAAGGATGCGGACAAAGCTTCGTCTGTATTAGTGTATCACCTCGATAAAATTATTCCCATTAGCCTGGATGACATCGCTATGTTCTACCTGCAAAATGAGATCATCCACTTACTCACCTTTTCTGGAAAGATATATTATCCCAACAAAAACCTGGATGAACTGGAACGTTTATCAGGTAGCTCATTTTTCCGCGTTAACCGTCAAAACCTGGTTTGCAGAGCCGCTATCCTTGATGTTTCCAGCTTCTTCTCCCGAAAGTTATCACTTAATCTGAAATTCCCTTTCGCAGAAAAGGTGATTGTAAGCAAAGCTAAAGCACCTCAATTTCTCAGCTGGCTGACCACAGTATAGTACTACTTTTTCCGATCAATAATCCTCAATTATTTCAAATAATCTATACGTCCTTTTAAACCCATCTTTGCCCGCTTCAGCTTCTTTTTATCTTAATAACTTCCTCAGCAGGGCCATCTTTGAATTAATAATTATCCAGCGGATCAAGCTGGATACACTTAATTCAAACTAAAAAAGAGATTATGAGAAAGTTAGTATTTATGTTGGTTGTTTTCGTAACAATCACAATTGAAGGGTTTAGTCAAACAGCACCGGAAAATCAAAGTTTCGCAAAAAAGATCCTGAGCAAAATGGAATTTGGAATTACTGCAGGTGGTAACGCGAGTAATTTTACAGAAGCAAATTTTGGAACAGATCCACTACCGGGTTTCCAGGCCGGGCTTACCGTTGCTTATAAGTTTAGCCCTAATTTTTTGGTACAGGAAGAATTTTTATATGCTACGCAAGGGGCAAAAGTAACCAATGGCATACTTGCCGGACGAGAGGTAAAACTATCCTATGCCTCTGTACCAATCTTGTTTAAATACCGTACCAATGGGGGCTTTTTTGTAGAAGCCGGACCACAGGCAGGTTTTAAAGTGAAGGAGGATATTGGTGGAATAACAGATGCTGAATTTGCGAAAAAAATTGATTTTGGTATGGTTGGCGGCCTTGGTTATAAATCCAAGATCGGACTGGGCTTTGATGCCCGGTACGTTTATGGATTCCAGAAAGTTCAGGAAACACCTTCGCTGGGATTGGGCGACTTTAAAAACAACAGCATACAGGCCAGTATCTTTTATACCTTTTAAATCATTCCTCATATAAAATTATGAAAAAAGCACATGTGTCAGCCGTCAGGTTATTGACGGGCCTGTTCCTGATTTTCCTCGCTTCCCACGTAAAGGGCCAACAAAAATCAGAAGTTTTCATCACCGGCATCAGATCTGCCAAAGGGAAAATTCTTGTACAAATCTTTAAAGACGATGCCAGCTATCAGGATCAAAACCCTTACAAAAAAGTCATGTTTGACAAAAAAGGCATGACTAACGGAACACTGGCAGTACAACTACAGTTGGAGTCAGGAACCTATGGATTTACGATGGTTGATGATGAAAATGGCAACGGAAAAATCGATAAAAATATCGTTGGCATTCCTAAAGAAGGATTCGGGTTTTCAAATTTCTTTATGGAAAAGTTGAAGAAGCCAAGCTTCGACGAAATCAAAGTAGAACCCAAAGCCCAGGCAGAGATTAATATGAAAGTGAAGTATATGTAGTGTGTACTGCCAAAATTATAATTCAATAGTCTAATTATTAAATATTTAAATATATTACCATGAAAATATCAGGAACAAACAGAAATGTATTTATGGCTTTCGCCCTAATTTTAATCGCATTCATTTCATCTTGTGAGAAAAATGACGTCGACGACTCAGGCCAATTCAGGCTGAAGGTGGTAAACGCCTCGCCTACCGCTGGTCCACAAACCTTTACACTAGCAGGTACCTTGCTGGTCAGCAACGGTTTGAACTATCAGGAAACATCAGACTATTTGACTAGTCCATCCGGAACAAGGTTGGTAGCAGAATACAAAAATGTGGGAACAAACACTGTATACGCGTCTGGTGAAATCTGGACGGCAAACAACATCACCCAAACCGTATACCTGGCTGGGCAGGGTTCTAAGGCAAGGGTTAAAGTGTTTAAGGACGATCTTGCTGCACCAAACAATAACCAAGTGAAAGTGAAGTTTATATATTTTAGTGACAACGGCCCTTCCGTTGTAAAGTTAGAAAGTGGTTCCGGGGACGACCTGGTAAGCAGTTTGCCTAGAAATGAAGACAGCGGATATAAGTATGTTGCGGCCGGCAACTTTAGCGTACAGATCAAAAGTATAACCGGAAACAGCAATTCGAATAGTTTCATCATTCCGGGATTACAGGCCGGAAAAATATACACCATTTATTTTACTGATGCTGCTGATGGCAGTATGGTAGCGAATACCGTGTTACATAACTAACACTGATCAGCAAAAAGTTCGTTCAAGCAGCGTCTGCATAATCGTGCAAGCGCTGCTTTGTGTTCAATATCTTTGTTCAAGCAGACCGTTGGATTTTCTATTCTCATCATAAGCCTTCTGTTAGTCCAAATCTCCGTACTTTTGCTCACCGCGTCCGAACAACTCGAAGTTGTCAAAGAAGATGTAAGTAAGTGCGACCTTGACTATGTGTGTAAACGAGCAGTGGAAGAATGAATGCTGTGAAGCCTAAATACCCCCTTAAGGAGTATGACAAGAAAATGCCGAACAGTATCTACTGATAAGGACGTATTGTTTTATTTAAATGCTCACTAGCTGTGAGGTATATTTTCTCTGTAAATATTATTTTAACCTTTATTGATTTTGGTCATGTTGAATATTTATATATTTTAGTGATACCTAAATCATAATACAGTTCGAAATGCACCACTTATCTAACCCGTCATCATTATTGAGCGTACTTAATGAATCAGAAGTAGCAACTGCGATTTATGAGGACCAGGAAATTATAATTCGGTTTGCCAATCAAGCTATGATTAAGTTCTGGGGTAAAGATCAAAGTATTATAGGTAAAGCCCTTGAAGATGGTGTTCCTGAACTTCGCGGGCAACCCTTTAAACGGATGTTACAGCAAGTCTTGCTTACAGGAATTACAGATGAAGGTGTTATACCGGCTACAACAATGGTTAGTGGAAGGTTGCAAACAGCATATTACGAATACCAATATAAGCCCATATTCAATGCGGATGGTATACCATATTGCATTATACACACTGCAAAAGATGTTACAAAGTTATATGTGGCAGAAGAAGAAAACCAAAGTTTAACTAATCACCTATCTGTAATAAATGAAGAACTAACTGCTACAAATGAAGAATTACTCTCTGCAAATGACAGCTATGCAATTTCACAAAGGCAATTAAACTCAACTATTATACAACTTGAAGAAAGTGAAATTGCGCTTAGATTGGCTATTGAGGCTGCAAACTTTGGAACTTGGCACATACATTCGATCACTAGGGAGTTCATCACCTCAGCAAGATTGAGGGAACTTTTCGGATTTAACCATGATGATGAAATCACTATTGAAGATGCTATAGCACAAATCACTCCTGACTATCGTGAGTATGTTACGATAGAACTTGAGAATGCTATATATAATGGTGGGGATTATGATGTTACTTATCCAGTTATTGGCTACGGTGATCAAAGGCGCAGATGGTTAAGAGCTATAGGTAACTTGAAAAAACATGTATCCGGTGAATATTCTTCATTTACTGGAGTCGTTATGGACATCACGGAACAAAAGGAAGATGATCAGCGAAAGAATGATTTTATTGCGATGGTTAGTCACGAGTTAAAGACTCCTGTTACCTCGCTTAATGCTTATATACAATTGCTCCACAGGCAGGCATTGAAAAAAGGCGATGAATTTGCACTAGGAGCCTTAGAAAAGTCATTGAAACAAGTTAAGAAAATGACGGCAATGATTAATGGATTCTTAAATGTTTCGCGATTCGAATCCGGAAAGATACACCTAGATCAGCAAACATTTGATCTCGCTATATTAGTAAAAGTGGTTGAAGATGAGATAATGCTATTGGTAAATACTCACAACATTTACTTCGCTCCAATAATGGAAACTATCGTTTTCGGGGATCGAGAGAAGATAAGTCAAGTGATTATGAACCTTATAAGCAATGCAGTAAAATATTCGCCTCCTGGATCGACGATTCAAGTGTCCTGTGTATATGCTAACAACAATGCAGTACTTGGCGTTAAAGACAAAGGCATAGGTGTCAAACCTGAAGATAGAGATCGCTTATTTGACAGATATTATAGAGTTGAAAATGAAAAGACGAAGCATGTATCTGGTTTTGGTATAGGGCTTTACTTGTGCGCTGAGATCATTAAAGAACATGGTGGTAAGATTTGGGTAGAAAGCAGTTATGGCAAAGGGTCAGAGTTTCGATTTAGTTTGCCAATAGGTAACGTATAAGGAGACAATACAGTGAAATGATGAAAATGAATTAAAATTAATTTTGAAAATTGCGATACAAAGGCAAAAGATCATAATCACTATCGTTTCTTTACAAAGAAACATATAGCCAGATGGGTATTCTTATAATGGCAATAATTCTTTAACGCATGAAGTCAGATCATCAATGTCAAATGGCTTGCTAATGCATGCATCTGCATGACAACTTACAGCGGTCTCGTTTAAGTTGTTCCCAGCAGACATAAGAATTATTGGAATGCAAGCAGTTACTGTAACACTTTTGAGTTGCATACAAATATCGTGTCCAGTTTGGCCGCGCAAATAATTATCCAGAATAATTAGATCTGGTAATTCGTCTTTTGGATCAAGTTCAATCATACCGGGCTTAGTAAGTACGTTGTAACCTTCCTCAGTCAGAATCATGTTCATCACATTCCGGATTTCCTCATCATCCTCTATAATCAATATACTTTTCTTCATTATTACGAAACGACATTGTTTTAATGAATTTAAGATTAATTTATTAAACACATGTTCTTTGTAAGATAATTGTTATAAAAATGATTTTGACTGTAGCTGTATAGCAACCGAACTGTCGCGCACCACGAGCTATGAGGGCAAGATCCTCCGGTTTAACATTGAACCAGACACTGACCCTGGAGTGTATGATAAATGGCTGCTTAATGATAATCCTTTTAATACCACCAGACAAAGTGCGGTGTGGTCCCTTGGTCACAGGAACCGTCAGGGCCTCGCCTCTGCTGTAATCAATGGACAGGAAATGATTTATTCTACTGAACATGGTCCTTATTCCGACGACGAGATTAACCTGATCGAGAGAGGCTGCAACTACGGACATCCGCTCGTTATTGGATATGCGGACGGAAACTATGATGGCTTTGCAGCTTCCGTATCAACAAATAAAGCGCTTCCGCGTATTTGGCATACCACGTACCTATTAATTGACAGTGAAGTACGGAACGCAAGGGCGATAGGTCCAAACTACAGTAATCCGATTGTCAGCCTCGATCCCGCACCTAAGGAGACGATGAATAAACACTTCCAGTCAATCATTTCCAACAAAGAAGATCAGGAATGGAATTCTTATGCCCCTTCAAGTATAGCGGTATACACTTCCTCAGCTATTCCGGGCTGGAAAAATTCTGTACTCATTCCTACCTTAAAAGGTGGAGCGCTGTTGCGGATTAAACTTGATACCTCCGGAAAAAAGGCTGCAGGTAATATTTACAGTTATGTAAAAGGAAATGTTCGCTACAGGGATATTGCCATTTCTCCGGATGGACTGAAAATTTATCTGGCTGTAGATAGTTCTTCGGTGAGCTCGGGACCATCAAAAGAGAATCCACAGCAAATATCCTATCGGGGATGCATCATAGAACTGTCCTACAAAGGATTGTATAAAGAGCCAGCAAAATTATAAGTGTATGGTATAAATCAGAGCAAATCTTACTATCAAGTGTATTGGTTACAATCATTAAAAATCTTTGCAATCCATATGACTTATAGCGAATTCAGGACCACCCAAGCTACCTGCGATTTATCAATTTGGCTTGTTTCTATATTGCCTTAGATTTAATTTTTCGCCCATTGATCTCCCGCCATTCAGGTAAGACAGCAGCTCAATTTTAACAATAAGTTTAGGATTCCGTACGTCAGAATACTATTTAAAATTCCTGCCCCCGTGAAAGGCTTGCTTTGATGCATCCTGCCGTACCTGCGTGCGTTTATCTTGTGCCTGGAATGGCACGGCATCGTCATCCAGTTCTTTTTCAACGAGCTTGCCAAGCATTTTCGTCAGATCGATACATTTGCTGACGATGACGTGGACGACTTCCTTTTCACGCTGCAATCTCCCTTCTACCATTAATAACTTCGCGTGTAATATTTCCTTCCGGTACTTCTCAAAAAGTTTCTCGAAAACCACCAGGTTGCTGAAACCAGTTTCATCTTCGATAGTGATAAAACACACCCCTCCTGCTGTACCGGGGCGCTGCCGCACCAAAACTAATCCTGCAACTTTTACAAGCTGCCCATGCCCTGCATCCTCGTTGATCTGCTTACAGGAAAGAATACGTAACATCTCAAGCTGGCTCCGCACAAAACTTACCGGATGGGCTTTAAGGGACAAACCCATAGTTGCATAATCCTGAACCACATGTTCTCCTTTGCTCATCAGCGGAAGTTCTACCTGTGTTTCCAGCACACTTTCCGAAGGCTGCCCTTTAAACAGTTCTTCCGGCATATCCTGCAAGGCAGAAACTTCCCAAAGTGCCTTCCTCCGGTCCATACCGATGGAACGAAAAGCATCGGCATCTGCCAGACGCTCAAGTGTTGTAATAGAAATGCCTGCATTCCGCAGGGCGGCTATACTTTGGTAATTGTTCCCACGACCCTTGACCAGCAAGGCGATCTCTTCTTCCCTGATGCCACTAATTTGCCGGAAACCTAAACGTATCGCACGATACTTTCCCGATTGCTCTTCCAGTTGGTTATCCCATAGCGAATAATTGATATCCACCTCCCTGACCACTACAGTATGTTTCTTAGCGTCAATCACGATTTGTGCAGGCTGATAGAATCCCATCGGCATACTGTTGAGCAGTGCAGTGGCAAAAGCATCCGGAAAGTAATGTTTTAACCAGCAGGAGACATACACAAGCAGTGCGAAGCTTGCCGCATGGCTTTCGGGAAAACCATAGCTCCCGAAACCTTCCAGCTGCTTAAAGATCCGCTTCGCAAATTCCTCGGTATAGCCTTTGGCCAGCATGCCGTCGATCAGCTTTTTCTCAAAATGGTTCACCAGTCCCTTGAACTTGAAAGTGGCCATGCTGCGCCGCAGTCCATCCGCCTCGGCTGGTGTAAATCCTGCAGCAACAATCGCGATTTTCATCGCCTGTTCCTGGAAAAGCGGTACGCCCAGCGTCCTGCCCAGAATTTCTTCCAGTTCCTTTGATGGATAACTAACAGGCTCTTCGTTGTTTCGTCTTCTGAGATAAGGATGCACCATATCACCCAGTATCGGACCGGGCCTCACGATCGCCACTTCGATCACCAGATCATAGAAACTCTTTGGCCTCAGGCGCGGCAGCATAGACATCTGTGCGCGGCTTTCAATCTGGAATACCCCCAGAGTATCTGCTGCACTGATCATTTTATATACATCAGGATCATCCTGCGGAATATTTGCCAGTGTTAGATTAAGGCCGTAATGGTCGCGACACAGATCAAAAGCTTTACGGATGCAGGTGAGCATGCCCAATGCCAGCACATCGACCTTTAAAAATCCCAGATCATCAATATCATCCTTGTTCCATTCGATATTGGTTCTGTCCTCCATCCTTGCATTCAGGATCGGACACAAATCGGTAAGCTTCCCATTGGTTACGACGAATCCGCCTGTATGCTGGCCCAGCTGCCTCGGAAAACCCATCATCTGTGACGTCAGTTCCAGGGTTTTCTTTAAATGGGGATCGTCGGGATTGAGCCCCTGCTCGATTAAGCGCTCTTTCTCGAACCACTCATCGGTATGTTGCCATAATGAAGCAGACAGCCTGTTGATCGTATCTACGGAAAGTCCCATCGCTTTGCCTACATCCCGGATGGCTCCTTTCTGATGTTGCTGCGTAACGGTAGCGACGATAGCCGCGCGGTCACGCCCGTACTTGTTATAAATATACTGGATGATCTCCTCACGCCGCTCATGCTCAAAATCCACATCAATATCCGGTGGCTCATTACGGGCAGGAGAAATAAAACGTTCAAAGAGCAGGTCAAACTTCATCGGGTTCACGGAAGTCACCCCCAGACAAAAACAGATTGCTGAATTGGCCGCGGAGCCTCTCCCCTGGCAAAGAATCCCGCGGCTGCGTGCTTCCCTCACAATGTCTTCTACAAAAAGAAAATAGTTCGCGTAATCCATCTGTTTGACGAAAGCCATTTCATGATTGACCATTGTGACCACCTTTTCAGGTATCGTTTCTCCATAGAATTCATGGGCGCCTTTCCAGGTGAGGTATTCCAGTTCTTCCAGAGGCGACCTCCCGCTTTTGTTGATCTCTTCGGGATAGACGTATTTGAGCTCATCCAGTGAGAAGGTACATGCTTCAGAGATCCGCAGCGTATTTTCAATTACCCCGGGATATTTCCTGAAGAGCCTTTGTACTTCTTCCACAGGTTTGAAATAACGTTCTGCATTTTGGTGCAGGCGGAACCCGGCCTCCTGGATGGTGCATTTCTCCCGTACACAGCTCAGGATATCCTGCAGCTCCCTGCGTGAGGGATCGTGGTAATGGACATCGCCCGTGGCGACTACAGGAATATCCAGTTTTTCTGCCAGCTGGCTGACCCGGAAGATCAGCTTGTCGTCATTGCCCAGATAAGTCCGGCTTGCAGCGAGGTATAACTGTTGCCCCAGCGCCTCACGGTACTGCGCAATGGCGCTGACAAATTCCTGTTCAAACTGAAAACGCCTGTCGAGCACACCCGGCATCACCGCTACAAACAACATCCCTTTGGCATGTTCGTATACATCCTGGCGTGAGATATGGCAGGACCCTTTCTCCGCACGCAGATTCCCTAAGGTCAGCAAGGCCGACAAACGCGCGTAAGCCTCCTGATCAGTAGGGTAAGCCAGCAAACTTGGCCCGTCCAGTAAATCCAGCCTGCAGGCGGGGATCAGCTTGATGCTCTTTTCCCTGCAGGCGGAATGCGCTCTCACGATTCCGGCGAGGGTATTCCGGTCGGTGATCGCTATCTTTTGATAACCCAAAGCCTCCGCACGTTCCACCAGCTCATTTGCATGAGATGCCCCACGCAAAAAACTGAAATTTGAAGTTACCTGTAATTCACTGTATCCCATACCCCAGTCCTAAGCAAAAAAACCATGTATAAACCATTTGTATTTCTTTTCGACGCCATAATGGCCCGAACGGAACAGCCAGTAACGCTGCCCCTTGTCGTCCTCTACTTGGTAGTAATCGCGGTGTTCACCTTCATCCAGCCACCACTCCCGTTCGATCCGTTCCGGCCCGTCTGCTTTGGCCACCTGATGCTGCACACCTTTGTAGATAAAGAATTTTGGCGGATGATCCGGGATCAGCGCCATCACCTCTATTGGGTCAGGCTGTCTGAGCAATTCCGTTGGCCGGGGCCTGCTGGTACTCCAGTCGGCCACAGGCTTTTCGCTCAGTGATACCGCTCCCTTGATGGAACGCTCAGGCCAGTAGCGCGTCGCAGGCAGATAACGATGAATGGCCGAAGCGCCTACTTTTCCTGCTACCCTGTCCAGCAGCTGCGTAACACTTTGATCATCCAGTCCCGGGGTAGCCGTCCACATTGCTCCCTGCGGAACTTCTACATCTCCCGTTTTTGGTGCATCCAGAATGAAAAGCTCAATGCCCAGCCCTGGTTTGATCTGGTCGATTTTTAACTGAAAGAGCTTGAACAAATGACTGACGCTGTGCGTTGCCGCACTGGTACCTATTGCGATCTGGACCATCTTCCCATCGATCCTGTGCCCGGTCAGGATACCTGTGCGTAAACCTTTACCTTCTTCCTGCAGCCGTTTACACATACATTCCAGCAGTTTCGTGATCGCGATCTCAATGCCTGTCCGTGTTTTGATGGGTTCCAGGCAGGACAATCTTTCCTGAAAAGGCAGGACAGGCTGAAGCGGAGTTAACACCTCCTCTTCGGTACCAATCGCCTGGGCGAGCCGCAGCAGGAAAGCTTCCCCAAAGCGCCTGCGGAGTACGGAGCGCGGCATCCCTATAAAAGTTTTGATCTGGGAGAAGCCGAGCTTGCGCAATTTCATAATCAGCGCATCATCCAGCCTCAGCGCTTCCGGCGGAAGTGAAAGCAAGGCCTCCGTATGTCCGCCAGGCTGGATCAATGGCGTCCGTTTGCCCCAGCGCGACACCGCCCAGGCAGCACCAGTTGTATCAGCCATAGCCAGCCTTACCGTATAGCCTTTGCTTTTAAATTTGGTAATGATCTCTTTGATATATTCACGTTCTCCGCCCCAGAGATGTGTGCAGCCGCTGACATCCAGCAGTAAGCTGTCCATGCCAAACTCATCTATTGAAACGATGGGCGCATACCTGATGCACCAGTCTCCAAGTCCGCGAAGCAGCTGTGCAGGTCGTCCCGGTTTATCATCAAGGATTTCCAGCCCGGCACAGATCGCCTTTGCATCCGCTGCGCGCATTCCTTTTTCGATCCCCGCTTCATGGGCGAGCTGACTCACCGAGGTGATGATTTTGCGACCGTGATCAGCAGCGGCAAACACAAAAGGTACCGCAGCCAGTTCGGGACGGCGGATCAGCTGCCAGTCGGCCAGCAAGTGGCAAAACCATATGGAAACAAAACGTTTTTGCATGATCCTTATCCAAATTTAAGACCCTCCTGTTCAGGTAATGTTTCATATTTCCTGCTCTGTTCGATTTCCTCAAATCTGTCTCCCGCCCATTCCATCACGTAACTGCCGGGATTCCCGTTGCGCACTTTTAACAGGTCCACCTGCCACCGCGGAAAGCCAAGGCCGGGCATCCCTTCTTCGGTTACACTGGGCAAGGGGCTGATCTGCCAGCGGGCAGTAGCTACTGTACTGGCAGTTTTTCTTCCATCCTTGCGGAGGATAAAACCTGTTACTCCGCTACTTTCCACCGCAAGCTGCAGGCGACGGGATTCAATGAGGCTGATTTCATTCAGTTCTGCTACGACAGCAGCTAATCCTTCACATTTGAGGGCTTCTTCGGTAATCCAGAGGGCTTCTCTTTCTGTGTTGACATCTATAAAGATAATCCGTTCGGGCGCCACGTTAAAAGTGCTCAGGGATGCAGGGAAAAGCCGGCGGGAAGTGCTGACCCATACACATGCGGCACCATCCTCCATTAAGGAAGCAAGGACCCCCGCAATGAAACCATCACTCGCTGCTGCGTCCTCGGGAATAACTGTAATGAATTCATGGATGGCTCTTTTTGGAAACACGCCACCGGGAAAAGCAGATTCAATTGTGCCAAGCCCTATCTTGCCGCAGGCAGAGGCTGAAGTAGTCTTATAACCTTGCCACTGGAGGATATCTTGCTGTAACCTATGTATCAAATCTCTTTTAGCCTCCATAACTCCCGGCACCCGCCTAACTATTTAGTTTAGTAAAATGTTACTACAACAAACATAGTGCTAAAATATTTAGCATTAATGTAATGTTGATAACTCTAGGAAATTTGTGGATAAGGAGGACTTTTTTCATAGCACATCTATGATTCTACATTGATGAATAACTCATTGCTGTAGTATACTTGCGCTTCAATTTAGAAAATAAAACTACCTCACAGTGCTACCTCTATTTATTTAAGAAAATATTAGTAATTATATAACACGCCATCCAGGTTATTATACTTATATTCACAATGATTAAAGCTTTAGTAAAACTATATAAGGAGTGTAATTTGTAAATGACCAAATATTTAAAACTATGAATTATGAAAGATCGCAAATAGGCTGGTTATGATCGCCTTATTTACAATAATACCAATGCAGATTTCCTATTCCTATTTTAAACAGGGCTCTTCCCAGCTGCCAACATTGGTTTATATTTTATTAACAATAATCATGATAGCACATGCCAGGCTTGTTAATTTTCACCAGCTATTTATTTATAAAAAATGACCGGGAGTATTATTTTGCCGATTACTATCCTGAGCAGTTAACTGTAACGGGTAAACAATTGTCCCTTATAATTTGAGTATTGAAGATTCATACGCTCTTGCCTGGAGCGGAGTCCAGGATTCAGCGGCATGGACACAGGCTGATAAAGACACTCCTTTCCGGCTTAGTGACACAGGTGTTTCATTAACAAAAGAAGAAATAAAACAACATAATATTAAATATAAGGATTATGCAGCATATCAGGTTGGGCAATCATTATGTCAATAAGATGAAAAGACTGTTGTTCTTAACAATCATATATTCATCGTTTTTATTGAAACCTAACATTTCAGTCGCTCAAAGATTTGATTCAGCTCCCCTGTTCGACATTTTAAAGAAAACTGCAGATAGTACAATCATTTTTTCCTACATCGGGATAGTGTATGAATATCCTGATTACTATATGATAACCAAAACCGGTGACACTGTTAATATGTACACCTACAAATATAAAAATCTTATTGAACCATCTTCGAAAGTAATTGTCCCTAAAGCTATGAATAAGCTGATTACACATCGAAACTTGATGATGATGATGCAGGAACCACCTGATATCAATGCTTTGTTTGAAGTGAAAATAGCTGAGAAAGGTACATTCAATAACTTGTGGAATGAATTGGCAAAAGAGCAGATCTGGAAGATCAGGGATGATGTTCTTGACGGTGAGGGATGCCAAGCATTGGTGATGAAAAACAACCTCATTACATATATGATGGAGGCGGTCTGTTTTTTAAACTTATTACCAGGGATAAAGTAAAAGACTTAAGATTTTATGCACCTCATCATTTTGAAAAATATTGCCCGGGTCGCGCCGGGAGGATTTCAGCAATCAAAATCGAGAATATAATTAAAAATTATTTCGTTGCCGCTGGTGAAAAAGACTTCGGCGTACTAAAAAAGCATACTCCCCTATTTAGAAATTGATGTTGAACAACCATGATCTCTTGTTTCCGCCGACTGTCAAATAATGGAAGTTAAATTGCAATGTCAAGGGATTGATAAAATATATTTATCCGAAAGTTCGAAACTACTTACATATAATTCCTCAACATATCACGGTCAAACTACTCCGTGCCCATAATTAAGCTAGATATCATACAAAATAAAAAACCATGAAAAAATTATTATTTGCATTGTTGCTAACAACGTTTAATATTTCTTTATTTGCGCAAGTAAAACCATATCAACCTAATCCTGTACTTGATAAATTTCTAGGCACATGGGTTGCTCAAACGGGTAAAAAAAAGATAACAATTACCATAAGAAAGGTACAGCAACCAGTTTTAGATTCTAAATTTGACATATTAGAGGGTGATGTGTCGTATAATGATGAGGTATTAGATAAATCAATCACACCTGTTTTAACTTCAGGATTTAACTATGCAAGGAGTGGTAAAATCTTTCAAGACAAGGTGTTTTTCAATTTTTATGATAAAATAAAAAAGAAACGGGGTAGATTAACACTGATCCTTTCCGAAACAAATCCTAATAAATTTAATGTGAGCTTAGCAGAGGATAGACATTTCAGCGTTAATACTTCTTCCACTCCGGATAGAAAAGTAGAACCAGGATTTACATTGCTTACAGGTTCTACTTTTTACAAAAAGCTATAAATTTGATCAACAATTTAATCACGGATAGCTACGGTTTTCAAAAAATGGAATTAATAGGCAAATACCATACTTTTAAAATTTTATTGTAAAGAACCAGATTGAGGCACACCATACACCAAAAGTTTTGTATCCAACGTAGTTGTATTACGAATCATTTTGTATACAAATGCTATTTAACAGTAAGTATACCATTGCCAGAGATAAGATTATCAGTTGTCATTCCTTGAATCTTTATGTATTGTTTGATGTTTCGGGTACCAGTCAGTTTAAGCACGATCGAAATGAAACCACAGAGATGAGGGGTAAGGTCGTACAAAACGAATACACAATTTATGTTTTCACAATCACAAAACATATTTTTATTTACGTTTACCGGGCCTACAACGAACTTGGTATTAGTTCAAACCGAACTAAGCAAATGCATTTATAACAACAAACCCCAAACAATTGTGTCAATGATGCGAAAGATTTTATTAACCACTTCAATTTTGTTATCACTCATCGCGAGCGTGCAGAGCCAGCAACTTAAAAAACCGACTCTTTATTTATATTTCGACTCTTCCAATACCAGTTTATATTATAAAGATCACGAAAAAACCACAATAAAAGTGAAAGGTAAACGCGTTCCTTATATGTATGAAACCTATCATTTTAAAATTCTGTCCGAGAATGTCAAGTGGGTAGCATTCGTAAATGATCATCTAGAAAATTACAAAATTGTAGATAGCCTATTTCTAAAAAAATATGCCGTTGCGATCAATGATATCAAAAACGCATCAAAAATTAGATTTGACACCTACGATAAGAGAAGGTTTCCTTATAACAAACTATATATAATAGAGTTAGGCTCAATGAATAAGTATAAGCTGTTCGAAGTGCGGACTATGCTGGATTCCAATTATTAATGATTAGCAATTGACCTGCCTGATCACCTGACTTAATATCTGATAAAGGACTTTGCCATAGTCTAAATGAAATAATTGTCACAAGAATAAATTGAACTTGTCTAATTGGCTCGTTTACCAACTCTGAAAGCACCTGAGAAGTATTTCATCCTCTCTCTATAGTACTCTAAAGGCTCCGTCTCCAGATATTCCTTGGACAGGTCAATTCGATTTTCATCTGACGCGGCATTATATATGTCAAAGAAACTATTAATTTTAATATTCGCACGTTTTAAATCCTCTGATAACAGGATAATCCAATCCGCGAAAGAAACAAAATCATCTTTCTTAATTCCCATACTTGCCATGATGTTTATTATATTGAATTCAAAATCGCTTGAGCTGGCAAGTCCTTGTTTGATGTGCCATTCAATATACCAACTGAGTGCATAACTCCTATCGTTTTCACGGTAATCTGTTGTGTGTAAGAACGAAATGATGTATGGCATCACCTCATTTATTCGGTTAAGTTTTTCACCACAATTTATTGCACTAGCTACTAAGGCGTCATAACCCATCGTGGTAGGTGGATTCTCCCTCATCAACCTCAAGTCTAATTCCAGAGCGTTCTCAACCAAATGGTTTTGCAAGTAAATGGTACTCATAAAACTTTCACAACCAAATTTGATGGAACTATAATCCTCTCTTCCTTGGTATTTTTGAGAAAAAACATGAAGTCTATCAATATCGAGAAGCGCAAATTTATTGCCAATTATATCCATAACAAGCACTTCCAATTCCTGTTTCCAATCTGATTTCATTATATCATTTATGACGTTGTAAAAAATTATTTAGAGTGTTTAAAAATCATTACTAATTTACTGATTTACCTTGTTAATGTTCTTCAGGTGATGCCAGGTTTATGAGGTCGTTTCCGTCCATGCAAATAGGATCTTATTCAAATAGTTCTGTAGTCAAGAGATTCTTTCCTAATAGCCATAAATTTGGTGTATGCATACTGAACTTCCCGATCAGCCCTAACAATCAGTTGCTTTGTAATTGCTGAGCTAAAATATAGTGCACATTGACAGTAAAAATATCCTCCTACAATGTGGCTTCATATATATTTATTAATGAGCAGGAGCAAACTAACTAACTCAGTCTCCTGGCGTTTGCGGAGAAGCTTGAAATCAGCAAATTGAGGCGGCACAAGAGCTATCAGAAAACAAGACTTATTAAAAAAATCTCCGTAAAAGATTTCCAAATTATTACTAATTTTCAATAACTTAGGGTTATGAAAACAAATCGCTGGTACAATTTTTTCAAAAGTAAGACTTACGCAACAATTTGGTATATTTATTTTATACTCTCGATTCTATATATTATACTGTTCAGTTAGTTCACAGTAGCTACCTGTACATTTCATAGGCAGGTACTAACTTATCAAACTAAATCTTTAACTGAAAAATAGATGATTTGAGTTAAACAAACTTGAGGTCCATGATCCCAGACTGTATGACAGTTCGGACAGCTTAAGGAATTTATTGATCTTCGGCCACAAGTAATGTCAAGCTTGCAATTGTCAGTAACCGTGCTAACAGATTCTGACGTTTTATTTCCTTAAATCTCCCCACGCGTACATGCAAATAGGAGACATAACGCCAACCTATTAAGCTTACTTTTATTGACGATAAAACCATTCGAGGGTGTATTAAAAAAAGCATGCAACTTATTGACTGTAATCTATCCCAAAACTGCTGCTAACCCTGTTTTATATTAGCATGTTTACGGCATCACTTTTAGCACCATCATTCAATCTAAAATTATGAAAACTGATCAGTTGAACAATGAACCCGAGGAACTAACCACTTCTCTAAATTTTGACATTACTGACCGGCAGAAACTGAAGCTGATGAACGTTAGAATGATGACTTCCATTATGCGGAAATAATTCCTGATAAGAATGGCAATGACGATGATGGAGACTCTGCATTCGGCGACGACGGGTCTTCCAGTACGCCTCGGCTGGTGTGAAACCTGCAGCAACAATAACAAATTTCATCGCCTGCTCAGGCCCTGATTTCGATTGGCTATACAGATTATCCTTTCATTACTAAAGCTTCGCAATGCTTTTCAGGACACCTGCATGGAATCTCAAAACGGACAAACTCAGCATTGGCAGATTAATGTCTTGATTTCACATCATATTCCGCTTTTTATTTTGGTTTGAAAAGTATAAATTTGATAGTGAAGGCAATGGAATTCAAAAAAGATGAAGGTCAGTTCAAGGTAGCAGCAATCGGAGAAAACCAATGTACGCTTGAATCTTACAGCAGGAGGGAATTTTTCAAAATCGGAGTGATCACCGAGGGATTCCCTTTTGAATTACAGTACGGTTCATTATCCAGGATCAAGGTCGACAAACCCTGCCTGGTATTGATCAATCCAAAGATTCCTCATGCCTGGAACGTTGCTGACAAGACCTTACAGGTAACTGGATATTTCTGTGTTTTTAATGATGCGTTTATCAGGACAAATCCCCAGTTATCGGCCATGTCTGACAGGCTGCTTAATAGCCAGGGGTTCCCGGTTTATTTCCCCGTTGAAGGTAGCATGCACTTTCTGATCACTCTTTTTGCCCGGCTTCGGTTGGCAGCTGATCAGGAATACTCGCAAAAAACTGATCTGTTCAGAAGTAATTTGAATTTGATCTTTCATGAAGCCAATCAAATGCGTAATGTAAGGGAACAACCAGAAAGCGGACCCTCACGGATTGCAAATGCGTTTATGAATTTACTCAGCACGCAATTCCCTGTCGATCTTCCCTTGCAGCCAATCAAACTTAGAAGCCCTGCTGACTATGCAGACATGTTAGCCGTACATGTGAACCATCTAAATAAAGCGGTTCAAAAGGCAACCGGTAAATCAACTACCGTATGTATCAATGAAAAGATATTTGCAGAAGCCCAATCTTTACTAGCCTATACACTTTATAGTGTTGCCGATATCTCAGCCGGCCTGGGATTTGAATATCAAAGCTACTTTAATCGCTTTTTCAAAAAACATGCTGGTGTAGCACCTACGTATTACCGTAAGACGATTGAAATGTATAAATAATGCATTGAATAGTTTACAATGGATAAGCCGTTGAACCTATATTTTTGACTGATTTAAAATACAGTATGAAAAACAACGCAGATCTAAAAACAACTTTTGAACTGGGCGGTGATCTTGAGATCAATCGCTTAGGTTATGGAGCTATGCGGATTACCGGACCTATGTTATCTGGGATGCCGGAAAACCCGCAAAACTCAATCGATGTAGTCAGAAAAGCTGTCGAACTGGGCGTTAACTTTATTGACACAGCCGACGCCTATGGCCCCTTCACTTCTGAAGAGCTCATCCGCGATGCCTTATTCCCATACAGCAAAGACGTCACAATCGGTACCAAAGGCGGCCTGGTTCGTTTCGGAGCGCATGTGGATTTTAACCATGATGCGAGTCCCCAGCATCTGCATGATGCATTGGATGGGAGTTTAAGACGACTGAAACTTGACCATATCGAACTTTATCAGTTACACCGGATTGACCCTAAAGTTCCCGCAGAAATTACGTTTGAATTTCTGGCAAAAGCGCAACAAGCCGGTAAAATCAGGCACCTGGGCTTGTCTGAAGTCTCTGTCGAGGACATTCAACTTGCCCGGAAATACTTTAAAGTAGCATCTGTACAAAACCGTTACAGCGTACTTGATCGTAAATGGGAACCGGTATTAGAGTATACTGAATCTCAGGGAATCGCATTCATCCCCTGGTTTCCAATCGGCGGCGGAACTACAGCCGAGAGCAGCAAACTTCAGCAGGCCGCAGATAGAAAAAGGGTTAGCACGCATCAACTTGCACTTAGCTGGCTGCTACATCGCGCCGACAATATCCTACTGATTCCGGGAACATCAAGTATCGCCCATCTGGAAGAGAATATGCGCAGTTTAGATATTCGAATAACCACTGAGGAAATGAATGATTTAAACGCGCTGTCGGAAGTTTAGTTTGTCTGAAGAATTCTGAGGATTTTAAGTAATTCGTCAAAGAAAAGCTTTTCGGGCTGCAATCTCCATCCACCTGCCAACATTGCGATTCCTGAATTTAGTCTAGGCAAAGGCTGTTATGAAAGATTTATAACAGCCTTTGCTCAAAAAAAACTGACTCTACTTTCATTTAGGTTATGGATGTCCTTGGTTCGGTTAGTTTTGTCATCCGGCAACTCCCTACTTTCGTTTTATCTATTAATTAGTTATTATAGTATGGAAAATCACGAAAAAAAAACTAACAGTAACCAGCCAGTCGCTTTAGTAACCGGGGCCAATCAGGGTATAGGGTATCAAATTGCAAAAGCACTTGCAGAAGAGGGCTATGTGGTATATATTGGGTCCCGCAACTTAAATAATGGTAATAAAGCTGCCTCAGAGATAGGCTTCAACACATACGCTTTAGAACTTGATGTTACAGATAAAATAATCATCGAGGGAGCAGTAAAGCAAATCGAAGACAAACATGGTTACCTTAATCTTCTTGTTAATAATGCAGCGATCTCTAATGCTGGAAAGCAGGGCCGGTCGACGGAGGAAATTAAAGCAGCAAGAAATGCAAGCACGGCATCAATTGATGATGTGAGGACCGTTTGGGAGACCAATGTATTTGGTGTGATCAGCGTTACGCAGGCAATGTTGCCTTTATTATGGAAAGCAAATGATGCCCGCATTGTCAATGTGTCGAGCGCAGCAGGGTCATTAACCTGGATATCCGATCCGAACTGCTGGGCACGGGAAACGTTTGGCATCGTCTATTCGGCTTCTAAGACAGCTTTGAATGCTGTAACGATGGCATTCGCAATAGAACTGGAGAAACATAACATCAAAGTAAATGCAGTCAGTCCAGGTTATACTGCAACAGCATTGAACAATTTTGAAGGGACAGATACTGTTGAAGTCGGTTCACGGGAACCTATCCGCGTGGCTTTGGAAACGAATGGTCCAACCGGTACTTTCACCGGCCCTGATGGCATACTCCCCTGGTAATCATCTTTTTTTATAAATCAATTTCAATTTTGACCGGTCAATGAAAATAGGATTGGTCATTATTGTTAATTTTGAATATTGGCAAAACGAAATGAATAAAGAAGTCAAACTGGATACAATTGCAGGGATTCATAGGGCATATAACCTGCCCGGCCCCGCCCATCCACTAATTACGATGCTGGATTTCTCAGACAACTCTCTTAAAATGTGTGGAAAGCTGGAAAGTCATGTCCTGAACTTTTATAAAATTTTATTGGTAACCAGGTACAGCGGAAAGTTCATTTATGGCCAGGGTTATTACGATTTTGACGAGGGGAGTATGCTATTCGCTGCGCCAAAACAGCTTGTAGGAAGCACAGGAAATTTTGCTGACCATCAAGGTTATTCTTTATTAATTCACCCGGATTTCCTCCTCGGTTATCCCCTGGTAAGAAAGATTAAACAGCTGGGCTTCTTTTCATATGCCGCAAACGAAGCCCTTCATCTCTCTGAACAGGAAAAGGCAACTATTGCATCGATCTATAATATCATCCGCAATGAACTCAATAGCAGAATTGATGATTTTAGCCATGAGGTAATCATCGCGCAAATCGAGCTACTGTTAAGTTATGCCAAACGCTTTTACAAACGCCAGTTTCTTACCCGGAAAGTTATCAGTAATGACTTACTGGAAAAATTGGAGGATTTATTGGAGCAATATTTTAACGAAAAAAACACCTCTTCGCAGGGCATCCCTACTGTTCAGTTTATTGCTGATAAGTTGAACTATACCTCTAATTACCTGAGCGATATGCTACGCGCACTCACAGGTCTTAACGCTCAGCAACATATACATCTCAAGCTGATTGAAAGGTCCAAGGAATTGTTAACAACAACCGACAAAGCGATTAATGAAGTGGCTTTTCAGTTAGGCTTTGAATACCCACAATCTTTCACCAGACTGTTCAAGATTAAAACTAAAATGTCTCCCCTTCAATTTAGATCACAGTTTAAACAACATTGATATCATCGAAATTGGGGCTTGTTTCCTGCTGCCAGATATATTTTTACATAAGCAGGCCTGTCGGTGATTGATTTTCGTGGTCACTCTGAAACCATGTTCTATTTTCACTCAGAGGTTAATACAGGTTTATACTACCCCCCTGCCTTTATAACGCTGTTTCCCTTTGTAAATGCAGCAGTACTCACTACTAATTCTCCACATAGCTCATTTGCGTTTCTGCCATTTTGATGTTCTTTTATTGCTTTTACAAGAAGAGCAAAGCCCGCAATTTGCTTCCATTTAGAGCCCTGAGGAAAGCTTACAAGACCTATCTTACCATTAACCAGCCTGTATGTGCGGCAGATTTACACCCCCAATTGAACCTGATCATGAGAATTAAGATGAATTGTTCTACATCGCATACCTTTTCAGCAATCTCTTACTAAAAGTTTGTTCATGTTTCCTGATGAATTTATTTTGAAGCCGGCAATCAGCTTAAGATAATCGGCATTCACGTTAAATTTGGCACCATAAGCTTGCAGACCTTTGGAAAAAAAGAAATTATGAAAGCAATAAGAATCTTTGAGTACGGCGAACCTGAGGTCATGAAAATTGTAGAAGTTGAACGCCCTACCCGCAAACCTGACGAAATCCTGGTGAAAGTTTATTCGGCAAGTATAAACCCTGCTGATTACATCATACGCCGCGGAGGAAACGAGGGGCTGAAGCCTCTTTTGAAATTACCGATGGCCGTGGGCATTGATTGTGCGGGAATTGTCAAAGAAGTTGGTAGTGAGCTAACCTTGTTCAAAAACGGCGACCGGGTGTATGGTGTACCAAACTATCTGGACGGCAGCTATACGGAGTACCTTGCAGCGAAAGCCGACCAGTTTGCCCTGATGCCGGACACCCTTAACTACAACGAAGCGGCATCTCTGCCAGCCTGCGCACGCATGGCATGGAGCGGTATGGTTGAAAAAGCAAAGGTAAAAGTAATTTATCGATTGACCGACCTGGGTCAGACGACTATTCCCATGCTGCTTGCCGTGAACGATTGGGGGAAGCAACTCGCCAAAGAAAGCGGTGAGATTTTAGGTAACCTGCAAGTTTAAAACTCTGAACAATATTGTTTTAACAAACTCGTCAAGGACTGCTTTTGTTGCAGCCATAACGGAATACCTTTTATTAAGGCAGCAACTCGCTCAAGGCACTTTGATCTCCCTCTCTTTTAAGTTGCTGCCGGTAAAATGATATTAAGCTCGGGTGTACCTGTTTTTGAATTCCTCCGCAAACTGTTCCAGCTTGACCTTTCCTATCACATTGCGGTCTGTGTTGAAGAAATCGTTCATGATAAGGCCATTTTGCACGCCCTGACCCATTTCTACGATCAGGCCAACTAACTCCGCCGACATACCGGTAGACAGCATGCCTTGTTTCAGCTGCTCATCTGGTATCGCCGTCCATGTAAGTTCAGGTTTGCCTATAGCTTTGCCAAACAATGCAGCAAGCTGATCACCGGTTGCTACGTCGCTTACCACATATTTCACTTCAAAACCATCTCCTATAGCCTGCAGCGCCTCAGCTATTGCCGAAGCCAGATCATCGGGGTGCGTTAACGCCAGCCTGATATCTCCGCTGTAGTTATTACCAAATACGTTCCGGCTTTTGATCTGGGGAATGTCCCTCAGAAAATTAACATAAAAAAATCCGGAGCGAATGACGGTTACATTAACACCATTAAGCTGGCGGAAGATATTTTCGACCCGGTGAACGCCTTGCACCGGGCCATTGCCTGACTCTGCATCTGCTCCCACGCTGCTTAACAACACTACCCGGTTGATGCCTGCTGCTTTGATAGCATCAGCATAAGCCTGACCAGCATCTGCGATGTTTTGTATAAAGTTGCTGGTGCCGATGGATGGCGGCATCATGGTGTACACGGCATCAGCACCGCTGAATGCCCGGGTAAGAAACGATGCATCGCTGATGGAACCTACGGCAGCTTTAGCGCCTAAAGCTTCAATATCGCTTACTTTGTCATCCTTGGTAGTGATGACGGTAACTTCATGACCGGCTGCGATCAGTTGTTTTACTAATGGTTGGGCTATATTTCCTAATGAGCCTGTTGTGGTAATCTTCATGGTTATGTATGTTTTAAAAGTTAAATGATCAGTTCAATTCCGGGTAATCGGTGTAGCCCTGTTCGCCGGGCGTATATAGAGTGTTATAGTCCGGCTCGTTTAGGGGTTCGTTTTTTTCTATCCTCCTCATGAAATCGGGATTGGCCAAAAAACTTCTCCCAAAGGCCACCAGGTCGGCCGGTCCATCCTGTAACATTGTCTCAGCTGTTTCGGCAGTAAGGCCGTTACAATAAATAATGGTGTTTGTAAAAGCTTCGCGAATCGCGTTATGTGTCTTTTGCGGGATACCAGGGTTGTTAGAGATGTGGAGGTATGCAATACCCAGTCGGTTTAATTCCTGGGCCAGGTAAACATAAGTATCGTGCACTTCGCTTTCTTCGTATGGAAGCATACCGTTAGTTGTCAGAAATGGCGACAAGCGAATACCAACTTTATTGGCACCGATCTTTTTCGAGGTTTTATGCGCGATCTCTAATATTACCCGGCTACGGTTCTTTATAGAACCCCCATAGTTGTC
This sequence comes from Pedobacter westerhofensis, assembly GCF_900182595.1. Classification (GTDB taxonomy): domain Bacteria; phylum Bacteroidota; class Bacteroidia; order Sphingobacteriales; family Sphingobacteriaceae; genus Pedobacter; species Pedobacter westerhofensis. The sequence continues at coordinate 57,353 of NZ_FXTN01000001.1, forward strand.
TGTGCGGTTATTTGCGTGCGGGTTAAGCGATTGGTCCAGCAGGTACCATGTGCACCATGCAGTTCCACGCCGTCAAAACCGGCGGCCATGGCATTTTCTGCAGCGCGAACATGATCGTCAATAATGCGTTGTATACCAGCAGTATCCAACGCTTTAGGCGCCGAATATTCATACATACCCGTTTCGGTGTAGATCTCACCGGCAGCCTGGCTGTCCGACATACCGACCACCTGGTAACCTTCAGGCAAGTTGCTGCTATGCGCTACACGGCCGGTATGCATGAGTTGAAGAAAAATTTTAGAACCACCCTCGTGCACGGCATTGGTCACCAGTTTCCAGCCTTCTGCCTGTGCCTCAGAGAAAATACCTGGAATACGCGGATAACCTAAACCTTCCGGACTTGGCGAGGTACCTTCGGTAACAATAAGCCCGGCACCCGACCGCTGCTTATAGTAAGTGGCCATTAGTTTATTGGGAATGTTATCGATGGCGCGACTACGGGTCATGGGCGCCATCACCACATGATTCTTTAATTGTAAGGTGCCTTTGATATACGGCTGAAATAACTTTTTCATTTTGTAGTATTTTTGTTTACACTACAAAGTTGCCGCTAACTGCCGCCTGAAAATAGCAGCAAAAGACAGAAAAACAGTCTTATCTGGCAGAACCGTATTTTTTGGGCTTTAGTCCGTAATGCCTTTCGAACAATCGGCTGAAGTGACTAAGATTGGTAAAGCCTAATTCATAACCAACTTCGGCAACGGATCGCTTGCCCTGTTTAAGCAAAAAAGCAGCTTCCTCCATGCGCGCCTGTTGAAAATAATTATAGATGGTATCGCCAAAGGCTTGTTTAAAAAGTTGTTTCAGTTTGGTCTCGCTCATGGCGGCGATCCCAGCTAACTCATACAACACAGGCGGCGTGCTCAGATCGCTCAACACCTCGTTACGGATATGCAGCAACCTGGCAGCATCGGCACTGTTGATGTTCTGATACGGTATGCTTTCTCGTTTCGATAACCTTTCAAATAGCAGGTAAAGCAGTTCCTGCACCTTGATGTGCATATAAAAATAGCTCAGGCCATTTTTTATTTCCACTGCGCCTAAATTCTTCTGCAGCAGGCGAATTTCTGCTGTCATCTTTTCCAGGAAAAGAAACGAATTGCCACTGCCTGTAATGTTTTCAATAGTTGTGTTATGTTCTTGTAGGGCAATCAAGTTTTTTAAGTATGCTGGAGAGATAGCAATAACCATGTAATGGATCATGTAACCTGCGGGAAAGCGGATGGTAGAATCGAGATCATTGGAGGTAACCTGAATAGCCGATTCATCCCGTTCGGAAAACTGGATATGGGATCCGGTACCGTAAGTGATACCCAGCGGCTGTTCGTTGCTGTAAAAGAAGATGGTGATCAATTCATTTCCCTGGCCGGAAGCATTACGCTTGATGATCAGGTCTTCCTTCAGTAAATAGTGGTGCAGGGTTACCTTAAACTCCGGCCCAAAAGAAAGTTTGCGAATAAATCCATCCCCCAATTGTAGGGGAATAACCATCATATCATTCTCTACCGTTGCGCCGATATGCCGCGCGAAGTAGGTCATGAAGTCGAAATCCTGTGTGGCGTTGAAGCTGAAGATCAATGCAGGTATATTTTGCCTTAAAAATACAAATTAAAATAGATATTGCTCATTACTGTCAGTTTGCTGGATAGGATCATCATATTGGAGCTGCAAGATAAACATACAGGGCATGTCAGAGCTGATAACACCAGATCGCTCAATATTTATAAAAAATGGGTTTCGAAATCCGCACCGGAATGATCATATACATTCCTGGTAATCAGTATTTTTAAGATTTTGTATTGATCTCTTTACCATCGAAAAAATGAAAGCTGGCCCAGGCTGATTCCGGGAACCCATCGTAAGCCGTCAGTTCCGGTGTTTCCTTAAAGGAACCATAGGGTAAATATTAATGTTCTTCAGCAAATAACAAAATTCAATCCATAGTACGAAGTGATTCGTACATTTTTGTAACCATCGCCCTGTTCTACATGTCCTTCTGATTTGCCAGTGAATAGGCCCAGAGATATTAAGCGGGTAATTGCATCAAAGTATTGTGTGGATCTATAGATCTGAAGAGTGAACCTCGTTACAGTCTTGTTATGCTATGTATTTGCCAGATAGAGGAATTACTTCGGCTTGATATTTGATTGGGGACATCACTTTATTATCAGATTTACCCCTATACAATTAATTAATGGAATTTTACAGAAACAAAAAGAAATCGGTTAACCTTATTCTTGTATGCACAGGCATACTCGCTCTCCTGATAGTGATGTTCATCTACAGCATTGGCACATTCGACGGAAGACTAAGTATTAAACTTGCAGCGCTATCAGGAATATCCGGAATTATCCTGGTCATAATAATTGCAAAAAAATTATATAACCTCACAGATAATTCTCCCTTACTTGTGCTCAGTCCTGAAGGTATCACCGCTAAAGTTACGGCTGTAGCCAAAGCTGCAGGATTGATCTACTGGAAGGATATCATTAACATTACTATGGGCAATGTGGGAGGAGACACGTTGATCACACTTACTGTTGATAAACCAAAGAAATATATTCCAACTATAAAAAAGAAGTTATCTGCAATGGTCGTTAATGGTATTGAGGATCCAGATGGAAATTTACCAATTCACCTGACAGCAGCTGAACTAGACATAACTGCTCAGGAACTAATGAATGTGATTAATACCTACAGGAGCCAACTTCAGAACACGCAATAATTTGCAGGCTATTTGCCTATCATGACTTAATACACCCAACTGCTGTACCGGGATGCTGCCGCGTTAAAACCAATCCTGCAACTTTTGCCGCCTCTCTATTTACTGCATGCATAGCGGGATACATAAATACGTGGATCTACCAAAATAAAGAAACCGCATGAGAAGACATTTTGTATCCTTTCGCATACAATTTAATGCGCACAGCGCTGTTATAAGGCATTGAGTTAATACGTTTTTTTATAAGTATTGCTACGTGAACCATTCTGGATATATACTTCAATTACCCCTGACCGCCTGCAGTGATAATTTCATTTCCATTCCCTGCTGTATTTAGATGCCGATATCAACATAATCTGTCCTAATGTTGCTGCTACCCTATTTTTTGTTGGCGTTTTTACGGCATCGCTTTTGGCATCATCATTCAAACTAAAATTATGAAAACTGATCAATTAAACAACGAACCCGGGGAACTAACCAGATCTCTTAATTTTAATGTTACTAACCCGGCAGAAACTGAGGCTGACGGAAGAGAAGATGATGACTTCCATTATGCAGAAATAATTCCTGATGAGAAGGGCAGCGACGATGATGAGGACGGGGCCTCTGCATTCGGCGGCGACGGGTCTTCCAGCAGTGACGAGGAATCTTCCAAAAGCGATGACCTGGATGATGCGGAAGATCTGGATGATACTGATACTGAAAGTCCGGATGAAGTATCAAATGAAGATGATGCATTGGAAAATGAATCACTGGACGAGGAGCTTTAGCATTTATTTGAAATCAATATGCGTAACAGCAACGCATATTGATTTCAAATCCGTCGTACCGACTAGCCTTTATTTTGGTTTAAGTAATTACCGCACAGCACATTTATAAACAGCATTTGCCCATGAAGCTCTCCATAATTTCATTACTATTACTTGTCTCCATCATCAGCCGCGCACAAATACCTGTTAATGAAAGAGATGTCAATTTTGACCTGCGCATTGTTGCAGATAAACTCAGCGACCCCTGGTCGATTGTTATTGCACCCGATCAATATATCTGGGCTACTGAAGCAAAAGGGTACAGGGTGCTGCGGATCAATCCTTCAAATGGGGAAAAGCAACAATTGCTGGATTTGAATAGTGAAAAGAACTTTGGGCGTTATGATAAAATTCCTGACCATATTGACCACGGTAAACCCTGGCCGTAGGGAGGTTTGATGGGCATGGCACTACACCCCGGGTTAACCGCCGGTAGTCCATATGTATTTCTCGCTTATGCATATCACTTTAATGGGGCGCAACAGGACAATGACGGTGGAGAACCAAATTCAGGAGGATATTTTTACAAGATCAGAATTGTCAGGTATTCTTATGATCAGGCATCTGCACAGCTGGTCCGCCCCATCATTATCTGTGATAGCATCCCTGGCAGCAGTGATCATAATGGAGGAAGACTGATGATTGCCACCCAGGGTAAAAAAGAATACCTGTTCTACAGTGCTGGTGATATGGGTGCAGGACAATTTGCAAATGGCGGCCGCACTAATCATGCTCAAAGCGCCATTAGCTATGAGGGCAAGATCCTTCGGTTTAACATTGAACCAGACACTGACCCTGGAGTGTATGATAGATGGCTGCCTAATGATAATCCTTTTAATACCACCAGACAAAGTGCGGTGTGGTCCCTTGGTCACAGGAACCCTCAGGGCCTCGCCTCTGCTGTAATCAATGGACAGGAAATGATTTATTCTACTGAACATGGTCCTTATTCCGACGACGAGATTAACCTGATTGAGAGAGGCTGCAACTACGGACATCCGCTCATTATTGGATATGCGGACGGAAACTATGTTGGCCTTGCAGCTTCCGTATCAACAAATAAAGCGCTTCCGGGTATTTGGCATACCACATATCCATTAATAGATAGCGAAATACGGAACGCAAGGGCAATCGGTCCCAACTACCGTAATCCGATCGTCAGCCTTGATCCCGCACCTAAGGAGACGATGAATAAACTCTTCCGGTCAATCAATTCCAACAAAAAAGATCAGGAATGGAATTCTTATGCACCTTCAAGTATAGCGGTATACACTTCCTCTGCTATTCCGGGCTGGAAAAATTCTGTACTCATTCCTACCTTAAAAGGTGGAGCGCTGTTGCGGATTAAACTTGATACTTCCGGAAAAAAGGCTGCAGGTAATATTTACAGTTATGTAAAAGGAAGTGTTCGCTACAGGGATATTGCCATTTCTCCGGATGGACTGAAAATTTATCTGGCTGTAGATAGTTCTTCAGTGAGCTCGGGACCATCAAAAGAAAATCCACAGCAAATATCCTATCGGGGATGCATCATAGAACTGTCCTACAAAGGATTGTATAAAGAGCCAGCAAAATTATAAATTTATCAAAGTACCGATAGGTCTGTGCAGTCCATATGAAACATAACCCATTCAGGATAGCACAGACTACCGGATCAGCTAAGACTGGTACTACAAAATTCATATTTTGGCACTTATATATGTAAGATCTAAATTATTGTCTTAGATTAAGTATAAAAGGAAACAATCCTGCACAACTTATGTTAAGTTGAGGATGTTTTAAGACGTTTCAATATGTACCGCCCTATGTTGCTGCATAAAAGGTATAGAATGCTTACATAGTTATCAGCCGTTTCCCTGCTCTGTGAGTCCCGACTGACTTCCGCAGCTATCCTAGCAAGTGCTTTTTAAAATTATACACTGTAGTAATTGAACTTTTGAGCGCGTTAAATCCGGTTGGAACTTATTAACGTATCTCATCCCTCTATTTCCTGACCTCACTCAAGCAACAATTGTAAATGAACAACGACTCGTTAAATACTTCTTCGGAAAGCTCCACTCCTGGTGATATTCAATCTGAGGATAACTACTATAGGTCCATTATTGAAAACAATTCATTTTATGTGATCAGAACCGATCTGGAAGGCAACTATTCTTACATGAATCCTTTCTTTTGTCAGCAATTCAGATTAAAACCTGCCGACTGGATAGGAAGACCTTCCATAGATCTGATTATTCCTGCCGACCATCAGGCCTGTATAGAAACGGTACAACAGTGTTTTATGACACCCGGACAATCCCATTGGGTAATTTTACGCAAACCTCATCACAGCGGTATCGTATCAACACAGTGGGAATTTAAAGTCGTTTCTGACGATGCCGGAATCCCCTTGCACTTACTATGCATCGGTCATGACATTACCTCTCTTGTGATGCGTCAACAGGAATTGCAAACGCTGGTTGAAGTCACCGCAGATCAAAATAAAAAACTGTTGAATTTTACTTACATTATTTCTCATAATATCCGTTCGCATGTTGCAAACATCATTGGCATTATTGAACTGAATGACGGTGGATCCCCGGAGGAAAAAGAAATGGGCTGGACAATGATGAAGAAAAGCATTGCTGGCCTGGATACTACTATTCATAACCTCAACGATGTAATCAATATCCAAACCAATTTGAACCTGCCTATCAAGAAAGTCTACATTCGGGAGGAGATAGAGAAAATCATCGAAAGCATCAGGGTGCTGTTTGAAAAAGACAATACTACCATCAGCTACGATTTCGATGAGCCAGAGTTCCTTTTTACTAATCCTGCTTATCTTGAGAGCATCATTCTAAACCTTTTAACCAATGCCTTAAAGTACAAGTCAACAAACCGGGCGCTCGAAATAAAGTTGGCCATGTATACCGAGAAGCAATATCAGGTACTTGTGTTTACTGATAATGGGATAGGAATTGACCTTGACCAAAACAGGGATAAGGTTTTTGGGATGTATAAAACATTCCATGGGAATGCTGACGCAAAAGGTATGGGTCTTTTTATTATAAAGAACCAGATTGAAGCACTGGCCGGTAAAATAGAGATAGAAAGTGAAGTCGATAAATTTACTACTTTCAAAGTATTTTTTCCTCTGCAGACAGAATAACAGGATTGCCTACCACGCTGAAAATTTATTTGCTTCCACACAAAACAATTGAAAACTAAATTTGTAAATTAGGATATCTTGAATGGTATTTTATGGAAGAACAATCTAAATTCCCTGAACTCTCAGAAGCGGAACAAAAAGCATTGGAAGAGCTTCTCCCTGAAGAAATGACTGAGATCATTGCTTCAGGAATCAAACGCCGGCATTTTCTTAAACTATTTGCGGTTACAGGGACCAGTTTACTGGCTGCACATCTGTTAGGCATAGAACAACTGATGGCCCGGGCGCTCCCGATTGAACAGCAAGCGCCGCTGCTCATCGAGAATGGAGTCAACCTGGCATTTAAAGTTAACGGAACTGCGCAGCAACTGTTGGTTGATTCCCGAATGACGCTGCTCGATACATTGAGGGAGCGTTTAAATTTAACCGGCTCTAAAAAGGGTTGCGACCACGGCCAATGTGGCGCCTGCACGGTCATCCTCGATGACAAACGTGTGCTTTCCTGTCTGACACTTGCTGTAACCTGTGAAGATAAAAAAGTTACAACGATAGAGGGCCTGGCCATAGGCAACGAACTGCATCCAATGCAAACCTCTTTTATTAAACATGACGGGTTTCAGTGCGGATATTGCACTCCAGGCCAGATCTGTTCGGCTGTTGCCTTAATGGACGAAGCAAAAAATGGTGAAGCCAGTTATGTAACGGCTGATGTGCGCAGGAAAAAAAGGTCTGTTACGCTTTCTGATGAAGAGATCAGGGAACGCATGTCGGGCAATATCTGCCGCTGCGGCGCTTATCCAAACATTGTAGATGCCATACGCGAAGTGCACGGTGATAAAGCGGTGGCACAGGTGTGGCAGTTTGCCGAAGGGACGATTTAATCCGGATATCCATATTACTTAAAAACAGCTTCTGTTATGAGAGCATTTAAATATTCAAATGTATCTGATGCCGCTGCGGCCATAAAGCTCGTATCTGCTAATCAAACCGCCAAATACCTTGCGGGCGGTACCAACCTCGTTGATCTGATGAAAGAAGATGTGATGCGTCCCACTGAATTGGTGGATGTATCGCGGTTAAAACATGCCAGGATCGAAAAGAAGGGAGACGGCATATCTATTGGGGCAACCGCCACAAATGCCAGCACGGCTAACGACGAAAATATCCGGGAAAACTATCCTTTGCTTTCCATGGCAATCCTTGCGGGTGCCAGCGCGCAGATACGCAATATGGCCACCAATGGCGGTAACCTGAATCAGCGAACGCGATGTACTTATTTTTATGATGTAAACATGCCCTGTAACAAAAGGGCGCCGGGCACAGGCTGCGGGGCCTTACATGGCGTAAATAAAAATCATGCGATCTTTGGATGGTCAGAAAAATGCGTGGCCACTTATCCTTCTGACATGGCAGTGGCCCTGGCTGCATTGGATGCGGTTGTGCAGGTAGAAGGCATTAACAACACAAAGCGCAGCATCCCATTTGCAGATTTCCACAGGCTACCGGGCGATCACCCCGAAAAGGATAATAATTTGCAGCAGGGTGAATTCATTACAGCTATCGACCTGCCTGCAAACCGGCTTGCTGAAAAATCTTACTACCTGAAAATCCGTGAACGCTCTTCCTATGCCTTTGCACTGGTTTCTGTTGCTGCAGCGCTGGCGACTGATGACAATACAATAAAAGAGGTCAGGATTGCCCTTGGCGGCGTTGCACATAAACCATGGCGGGCTTCTGTGGCCGAACGTTGGCTGATCGGTAAGCAGGCAACTGAGAAAAACTTCAGGGCAGCTGCAGCAGCCGAGCTTAAAAGTGCGAGACCACTGGCGCATAACAAATACAAGGTGTCCCTGGCAGCTAAAGCTATAGTGCGCGCCCTGGAGGGTGCGATGCAGGGCGGCCTCTATGGTGCCATGGAAGCAGATTCAACAACCACTAATAAAAATTAAGATCATGAGTGAAACCGGTAAACCAATCAACCGCATTGATGGCCGCATGAAAGTTAGTGGCAAGGCAACCTATTCTGCTGAGAATAACTTTCCAAATATGGCATATGCCTTTCCTGTGCGCGCAACTGTTGCTTAGGGAAAGATCATAGCTATTGACGAAGCTGCCGCAAATAAAGAACCTGGTGTAATTACCATCATAAGTTATAAGAATGCATTCAGATTGAAGCCCCTTGATATGCAGGCGCAAGCTAAAGCCGGTGCAGCTTTCCTGGGCGAGAATCTTCCGCCGCTGCAGGACAACATTGTGCATTACCCCGGCCAGTTCATCGCATTGGTAGTAGCCGAAACTTACGAGCAGGCGCGGGCAGCTGCCTATAAAATAAAAGTGCGGTACACGCTTGAAAAGGCTGCGGTTGATTTGCAGGCTGAATTGCCAAATAGTAAAAAACCAAAGATGTTTATGGGCGAAGAAGCCCAGGTGAATGATGGCAAAGCCGCTGCCCCCCTGGCTGCTTCAGCACAAAAAGTGGATCATAAGTATTCGACTCCGGCCGAACATCATCACCCAATGGAACCGCATGCTACGGTAGCCGTATGGGAAGGAACAGATAAGCTCAAATTATATGATGCTACGCAGGGAGTTGGCCTCACAAGCTCTATTGCCGCGTATTTCTTCGGATTAAAACCAGAGAACGTAAATGTCGTTGCACCTTTCGTTGGTGGTGGCTTTGGCTCTAAGGGGCTGTGGCTACATACGTTAATTGTTGCGATGGCTGCAAAAGCGGCAGGCCGTCCGGTTAAACTTGCCCTGACGCGGCAGATGATGCAGACCAATGTTGGTCATCGTGCGGCAACTATTCAGCGCGTGGCACTGGGCACGGATGCCGGAGGCAAACTAAGCGTGATGCGTCACCATACAGATACCTACAATAACCTGACACAGTTTTTTGAACCCAGTGGTAAACAGTCTCTTGTTTTATATCAGGCCCCGCTTCGCGAGGTGACCTACAATGTAGCGCACCTGGACCGCAGCACCCCAACTTTTATGCGCGCGCCAGGCGAAACTCCGGGCACGTTTGCACTTGAGTCTGCTATGGATGAGATGGCGTACCAGTTAAAAATTGATCCTGTGGAATTTCGGATCATGAACCACACAGCGAAAGACCCGATGAAAGGGCATGACTTCTCCAGCGAGTTCCTTCTGGACTGCTACCGCACCGGCGCAGAACGTTTCGGTTGGTCTTCCCGCAGTATGGAACCCCGGCAGAAAAGAAACGGCAAATACCTGGTGGGTTATGGAATGGCTACTGCGACCTATCCAGGCGGAAGAAGTGCCGCATCAGTAAAGGTACTGATGAATTCAAAAGGCGATGTTACAGTGATGACTGCATCAATTGATATCGGTACCGGAACATACACAGTACTGGCGCAAACAGCAGCTGATGCACTGGGTATACCTGTTGACAGAATAGATGTAAAGATCGGCGATTCCAGTCTTCCCCCGGCGCCTCTTGCTGGTGGCTCGCAAACAACGGCAAGCATCCACCCTGCTGCTTTGGATGCCTGCGTCCTGCTGAGAAAAGAATTAACCACCATGGCAGTTGCTGACCCGGATTCAAAATTAAACGGCCGTAATCCTGAGGAGATCGGTTTTGCAGAGGGCAAACTTTTCCTGAAAGGCGACGAGCAGAAAAACGATACATATTTGAATATTTTACGCCGCGCCAAGCGAAACGAAATAGAAGCTTGTGCAACTACACTGCCGGTTTCGGGAGCCGGTCTTACAGTTCCCAGTGCCCTGTGTACGCCAAGCCAAACGCCGCCGGAACAAAACAGCGATATCAAGCAATACGCTTTCCATTCTTTTGGTGCCCAGTTTGCCGAAGTGTGGGTTGATGAAGACTTTGGCACAATTCGAGTGAAACGTTTCACCAGTGTGCAGGATGTGGGCCGGATCATGAATGAGAAAACAGCACGATCGCAAGTCATTGGTGGTGTGATTTTTGGCATTGGCGCCGCACTCATGGAAGCCACGGATTATGACAAACGCTGGGGCAACCCGGTGACACGCACGCTGGCAGATTACCATGTGCCGGTACACCTGGACGTGCCGCCCATCGATGTTCATTTCATCGGCAAGCCCGATCCGCATATTTCACCTATCGGTGCGCGTGGTATTGGCGAGATTGGAATTACAGGCGTATCTGCAGCAATTGCAAATGCTGTATTTAATGCAACAGGTAAAAGGTTAAGGGACCTCCCTTTAACCCCGGAGAAGTTTTTTGACTGACAACTGATTAGCAATAATTAGTTGTCAGGAAGGGTAAGTACTTTTTGAAGTAACCAAGCATCGTGATCCCACAATTTTAGACTTGACCGGTTCTATATTTCAAAGTCACGAACTTGGTTGTCGGTCTTCGTGCAGGAATGGTTAATCTACTTGCGAAGAGAATAGCGTTCTTGTAATAACGCAGGCTTCATTTTTATTGGCAGGATTACTATTGTTTTTTCAATCTCAAACCAGTTGTATATGGTAAAAGTCATGCTAATCCACCATACACTTGGTCACTTTCACAGTAGCTGGAAAAGGATATCCTATTTTATCCAGCAAATCACCAGAGGCCTTTGCATTATTGCCGCTATTGATGAGCATACTGCCTTCATTGATCTCTGAAGTGACTACCGCTGCGTTGATGAATTCATCACCAGTAACAATGGCGACCATTTCCAATAAATGCTCCCTGGTGTAATTACTAAACTTAATTCTTCCGGGTTCATTGAGCAGGATCATCACCTCTGGGGCATTGGCATAGCTGTTGGCAGTATCAATTGGTTGCTCCTGCTGTTGAAAATAAGCTGCCGCATGTATTACCTGATCACCGGTAATAATGGGTTGCCCGGTGTTCAGCAGGTACAATTCTGTGATATTTTCCGGACGGGAAACGAAATACCATTTCAAACCTGCCGCTGAAAAGGCTGAGCGGGCAAGTTTTCGTACAGCTACAGTATCCTCCGACTGAAAAGTAGCCAGATACGTCAGACTTGTTGTGATTTCTGCTGGTGGAAAAAACAACAGTTTCCCGCTATCCCTTGTCTTTAGCTCGGCAATGACCTTTAGTGCATCTTTATAACAAGTGTAAAAATTGAGGTTAACACTGCGGTTCAACATCTTTTTTACCATCGCTGTATCTACTTTCCCTGTAAGCTGCAGCTCAAGGAGGTTACCTTTTAGCACCAGGTCCCTGGCCCGTATCTCTTCCGGATAAAGCTTTGCCAGCCGGTGAGTGACAGCGCTGAGCATTTCTTTCATGAATACTGAATCCTGCTGAACGGTCCTGTTGCTGATGTTAATTGTAAAAACTGCCCTGGTTTTTGAAAACTGGGCCATCACAGGAATACTACTCATTAAGAATAACAATGCAGTCAGCAGGTGTTTCTTTAGATAAAATCTGATCATAATGGAGCGTGTGATAAGATACGAAGCTGAAGATAAATATCGATCAAACTCACATTTAATAGCTTAAATTATTTTATAAATTTTCTAAAAAGGAGGATATATGAATATGGAACGCATCAGTTATAAATTCACAGCAACTTTATCACTGTTCCCCTCAGAATTAGGCGGACGTAGGAAACCGGTATTCGATGATTATAGACCTTCTTTTTCGTTCAACTCGTCAAACCACGTTTCAGGTGAGATCTCATTTGACAGGCCTAAAGGGGTACAACCTGGGGAGACGCTTAATGCATCTGTCAAGCTCTTACCTTCCAGGACAATTAGGAAAATCTGAAATGCGGAGATACTTTTTCGATCCACGAGGGGACTAAAGTAATAGGTACGGGTGTCATCAACAAAATTCTTGAGGGAAGAATGCTACCTCCTGTTTCTTAAAAAAACCTTGTATCTTCGGCAATTAAGTTTGAGCTTATATTTCATTTTATTGAACGATAATGATCATCACCGTTTGTTTCCAGTTAATACTGCGATTAAGTATTGATAACCAGATCCGTATTCCGGCTTTGGATTAATGATACAATCATTATGGCCAGAAATTATTTTGCTTTGTGAACTTATTCAGTGGAACATTCATTCATTTAAGACAGTAAAATTTACTATTTCTATGATCCGGTCGTCAATCATATTGATACCATCTTTAATCACGCTTAGCAATGGATAGGCTACATGATGTTCATCTAACTCCAGCAAACTAATCAGGCCTTTGACTGATGCCACAGGCTTGCGAAACTCGTGTGACTGCATATACGCAATATGCGCTAATTTACGTTGCTGAGTTAAGGCCATTTCCTGAGATGCCATTCTTTTGGAAATATCACTGGAATTATAAGAGATCCCAATAATTTCACCTTCATTATTTCTGGCAGGATCATAACTGATCAGGCACCACATGGAGTATTCGCCAAAGTTTAATAATCGTTCACGTTTAAAACTTTCTCCCGCTAAAGCCCTCCGACAGTTCTCTAAAAACTCTGGCATATAAGCAGCATCAACAAATTGCTGAACATCGATCCCTTGATACATATCAACATTATAAGCCTTTTTGATAAAGATTTCCACTGCCTTGTTATAACATATAACTTTTAAATCCCTGTCTATTAATAAGTGGCTGGTGGTAGTGCTCTCAAAAAAAGAATTCATTTTTAACTCTAGTTTTTTCGCGACCAGATACTGTTCTTTTAAGTAGTGCAGGTTACTTTCAAATTCAAGAAGCTGAATGACCTGACTGGCCAGATTTTCCAGCATGTCCTTTTGGATCTGCGTAATTTCACCTGGCTGCTGGTCAATGACACATAAACTTCCCAGTGTATGTCCATCATGTGTGGTCAATGGAGCGCCGGCGTAAAAGCGGATACCTGCTTCCCTTGTTACAGCAGCATAATCTTTGATCCTCAAATCAGTATGTGTATCCGGAACGATCATTACTGCCTTACTTTCCACTACGAAATGACAAAAGGATTGATCTCTCCCTGAGCTGAAAACAAATTGATCATCAGCCAGCATAAATTCGGTATCCTCACCTATAAGGGTGATAAAGGCACTCGGCACTCCGCAGATATCGGCAGCAAGCTGTGCAATCTCTTTAAATTCTTCCTGTTTATTAAGCTGAACCTGTAGAAACCGGTTTACAGCTTCCAGTCTTTTTAACTCCTGATACGGCATAGATAGTTAATTTTTTACAATTGCATCCGTAACCTTAATAACTTCCTTGTCTGCCAGACTACTTACAGACCGCTTTTCCCAAAGCTCTTCACATACACTTTCCAATAGTTCAAATTCAATCACGCCAACTGGATATCCCTGATCTTTGATTCCGGCCATAGCGCTTTTTACCATTTGCATAGGCTGGTTTAATTCCGACAGGATCAGATCGATCTGGCGGAATGATTCACCTTGTTCCATTATCGTTTTTTCATGCTTTGCCGTCTGTGAGATGTCAGTAGCACTGTATGTAACACCTATGATTATTCCTGCCGAATCAAATGCAGGCTCATAAGTCAGTTGCCATGGAACGTTGCCCTGGAGCGAGTTGATTACCGTTTCTTTACTGACAGCTTCTCCCGATAACGCAGTTTTACAGTTGTGAATAAACTCATCCATAAACGAAGATTCTACATAGTCTGTCACCTCCATACCTTCAACGATGGGCAATTGGTAACGGTCCATCAATGCATTGGACATTGCACTGTTGAAGGATATTACACGTAACTGGGTATCTAACAATAAATGACAGGAGCTTGTGCTTTCGAAAAAAGAACGAAGCTTGGTTTGCTGGATGAGCGAATATTCATATTGTTCTTTCAAAAGCTGGAGACTGGCATCAAATTCCAGCAAGCGTGTGACTTGCCGCGCAAGACGCTGCAGCATTTTTTCCTGCATTGCTGTCAATATTCTTGGCTGGGTATCATATACGCATAATGTTCCAATATTATCATCGTCATGAGTAGTTAGCGGAGATCCGGCATAAAAGCGAACATGAGGATTCTGAACAACATAAGGGTTGTTCATGACCCTCTCATCAACTGAGGCATCAGGAATGATCAGGAATTCCTTTTGTGCGACGGTATACTGGCAAAAAGTATCCTGAGAGGGCACTTCACCGACATTGGTACCCACCTTAAACTTGATATGCTGGGTTTTGTCATCCATAAATGTAATCAGGGCGATAGGCGCATTGCAAATATTTGCTGCCAACTCAACAATTTGCTGCAGTTCAGCTTCCTTGCTGATATCCATCTTCAAAAACCGGTTTACTGTGTCGTATCCTTTTAATGCACTATCTGGCATATTTCTTTTCTTTATTTGTGAGAGCGTAGCGTATATCTGAACCTGATTTAGGATTTAAAGCTTCTGCAGAATGTCTGTTAACTTAGGTTGTGATTACTATCCTGAGCGCAGGGTTTTAGCGACTGTTATGTAACTCCACCCTTCGGGCGCATGCTGTGTTGGCGGATGGGGATCCGTGCGCAGCGCCAAATTGCTATTTACATAGCTGAGTATAGTGAATACGGGTAATGGTGTATCCTGCGTGGTTGAGTTTTCCAAATCTTTCAGATATCCTTGTAAATACGCAAAATCAGGCAGAAAGGATTTAGAAAAAAATCCAGCTTTTTGATTAGATTGTCTGATTACATTGATCCTTGATACCCCAGGACTCTGCCAAAAATACTCCTGTACTTTTTTCATGTTTTGATTCAAGAGTAGTATTAAATTAATTTATTGTAAAATATATTACCAGCATATCTTGTTTTGGTAGTATGTTGCATACATGAAACAAAACGATACGTTATGGAAAGGAATCCTGGAGCCTTTTTTCTATGACTTCTTATCTTTGGTGGATCCTAAACTGGCTGCTACAATTGATAATATAAGGGAAATCACTTTCATGGATAAAGAGCTGGTCCAGCAAAGACCAGCTGCAGGGAATAAATATGAACAGAAGATAGTCGACAAACTTGTGAAGCTTTATACTATAACAGGCAATGAAGAATATATCATCTTACATCTGGAGGTGCAGGATCAATACCGCAAAAATTTTAATGAGCGGATGTACGGGTATTTTAATAGACTGTATGACAAATACAAAACACCGATTACTGCTCTAGCAATATTTACTGAGCCTAATAATATTGAACGCGATAATGTATTTAAAATAAATTGTAATGGAACATCTCTGCAATACACGTTCAATACCTATAAGATTGCACTTCAGGATAATAATGCATTAATGCAGCACAGCAATCCGTTTGCACTGGTAGTATTGATTGCAAAACAGACAGCCTTAAAGAAGAAGTATAAAGACAAACAGCTGCGTGATGAGGTGTTGCTGGCGGAGAAGCTTAAAATTGCGCGGCTTATTATGGATAAGCAACTTCCAGAGGCACAAAAAGAGTCCCTCATGAATTTTCTTTTTTATTACGTAAATTTTGAATTTAAAAATAATCAGTTTATTTTTGAGCAAAGGATTAATCAATTAACCAGTAACATTACAACAAATATGACGATCCAAGAGATTTTAATAGGGCAAGCCAAGTTACAAGGTAAAAGGCTTGGAAAAAAAGAGGAAAGGGAAGGAATGATTGCGAAGATGATTAGTAATAACGCCACCGATGAACAAATTTTGAATCTTACAGAAGTAACCCCCGCTCTGGTCAGCAGGGTTAGAAAAAGAATTGAAAAATCGGTAAGACATAACTAGTAAGCAATATTATATAATGATGTTCTATGATCTGCCACAAATCCCTTGTCAGATCCATATCATATGCTAATTGGCCAATCTATGCTCTAGTGAATAAAACTTAAGTTTCGAAGTACTTTATTACCAGGTTTTGGGATCAGAAATTATGAAAAAAAATCAACCAAGATTGACTTAATAACGGCCAGTTCATTGCGCTTAAACTTTAGTTTGATTATTGCCGGGGGTTCGTAGGCTTTGCTCAATAACTTTAGTAAAAGTTATTTCAGTCCGCTCATTTAAGTTCATTATTATTGCAATCGAATAAATTGTATATAGTCTGTGTTAATGGGCTTAAGGTTGTTAATCTTCATTTCCTTTGCAATTTGTGCCCGATGATACGTACCATGATTAAAAATGTGTAGCAAAATATCAGCAACAGATGTTTCATAGAAATCGCCAGTTGAATTAGCATACTTAATGATGGGAGATTCTGCTGTCTCCGGATAGTCCAATTCGGATAATTCATTTGAACTGACATTAAGCAACAAACTACAAGCTTCAATTTCGTGCAATTCCCAAACCGTAACCTGAGGTTGCACGCCATTGATTCTGCAAAGCCATATGATTTGTGCATTTACGATATGGCTAAATAATTTAATACATGATTCTGGAAGAACATCTGAATGTGTCACTAAGGTGTTTAGGAGAAGGGAATTTGCCCAGTTGTTATACTTACAGAATTGTCTTAACATATCGTTTTTTGATTGTAATTTACAATAAATCAATATAAATAGTTTTTATTAATAAAATCAAGGGCGAATGGATTGCCAACCGGTCTTACTGTTCTTAGTGAACGCTTCATTGCCTAAATAAAATGATTTATGTAAAGTTTCATGCCTGTCACGGTCAACTATCAATGTAGTAAAAGCTTCAAAAGCAATAGTGGGCACTATTTTTTATTTGCTAACGGAACAACCAGGTAACAACCATCCAGTTTATGAAAATGATTATTATTAAACCCAACAGTAAGGATATTAAAAGCCGACATAGGATAAGTAAATAAGTCCAGCGTCCCCCATTCGTCGTTATGATAGTAACCTTCAGACGATGAATCCCCGCTAAGAAAGTAACTAATGGGATGCTTAAACTTTAATATATCTGTTCCAATTTTCAGCTGAAAATAGCCAATACCGTACCATCTTGGAAGTCTGGTAGTTGGGGCGGCTGCCATGGAGAAATAGGTTCCGGACTGATAGCGCTGTTTCAGGAAATAAGAAACAGTGATTGCAGATTGCGGGTTTTCCCAGGCGTAATGCTTCAACCCGGTACGATGGCTATAATCTGTAAGTGGCAATATCTCCTTGAAATTGTGCTCAAATTCAGTGGGAACTGCAATATTGCTTGTTTTCGGAATGTACATTCTTAATACCTCCCCATTAATTGACATGATGTAAGTCATTGGATCATCCTCTTCATAAACCGTAACAGCATCCGCTTGCGATAGTAATTGCCTGCTGAGGCTTGATAGTTCTTCCGTAGACATTGCCAGATCTTTGTTAATGTTTTTATAGGGCATCTTTTCGGACTTGCCTTTTATAAAATAATCATTATAACCATCTTCATAGAGCATATGCCCGTTGAATGGTCTGCCAAAGGCAGTGTTGCCGGTTTCATTAAGGTTGTCTAAGGCTTCTCCATTTTTGTTAATTCTGTAATAGGTTATCGAATAAGTAGGTGCCTCGTATTGTTTTGGCTCGAACTCCTCTACACTCTCTATAATGATGTTGTTGCTAATTGTGTCCCTGTAAATTGCCCTGGGCCTGGCGCCCGTAAACAAGGGTATAATTTTATAATCCCTGCCTTTTGTATTTTCATTTATCGCAGGATAACTTTTGTATTTTTCCGGAAGGTGCGAGAGGAAATAGCGCTCACTTCTCAAATACCCCCTTATCAATAAGCCCAGAACAACTGTCAACATGGCCAGGATTATGATATACATTTTCTTTTTGTTCATTTAGATTTTTATCAGGAATCGAATTCCGGTTCTAAAGTACATCAAGTATTTTTTGTTTCATACACAAATCTCTGTCATGCCCCTTGATCTTCATTCTGATAGGCTAACTTTTTGATTCGTAGCGGGCAGAAGTAAATCGCTTGATACTAATCACATCTTTCACACACCTTTATTTTGTGTGCGGGGTTAATTGAACGCGGTATTAAATAAGCCACAACATTGTGCTGCGTCTGGTAATTGTGTTATGCTGCAACAAGGCAAGCACCTGCTCCTGTACGTCAGGGGCAAGTGCTATGTGCAATGCGAAAATTCGACAGAATGAGTTCTCACATCACAGTCAGTATCACCTTTAAAAGTCAATTTTGCGGGTCATGATCAGTTTAAGTTTGGCAGTTCCGGCAAGGCGAAGCGGATCGGCTATTTGCTGGTAAACGTCGCTTTGTGCGATAGTTTTGAACGCTTCAGCACTGGGATATTCCACCAGTACCATTTGGTCCCAGTGATCATTCTCATCTGCAATGATGTTAGCTACAACCTCGCTCACCACTTTTACGCTGACACCTTCAATGCCCAATTGCTGCACTACCTGGTTAAATGCAGGGATATACTGCTCAAAGTATACCTTCTTATCTTTAAATTTAAGTAAGTTCAGCATCAACACAGGCCCCTGGCCCGATTCAATATTTGGTAATGTGATCATAATTTCCTGTTTAAAAAAAGCCTTTAATAATGCTTTCCATGAAACAAAGGTCGCGAGCCTGTCCCGGAAAAAAGTTCAGGTAGTTGAAGAGTTTAATTCTTCTTCCGCAGTTGCGGAAACCGGATCAAGGCGGCAATGTTCGGTGGTTTCTAATTCTCAACCACATTGGTTCGATTACTTTATAAACACGTAATCTGTATTGCTAATACCCATACCGACATAGACGAAAGCATCTTATTGGCTGGAATATCTTTTCAAATAGTGAACTTCACATGGCTAATAATGATCTTCACGTAAAAAAGCATTTCACATTGAGATTATCCTGTACATTGGGTTATACAGATATATGAAATTTCAAACTCTTAATCATCCTGACAAACATATGCGATCATCCAATCTGTTTGTTACTTACCACTATAGAAGGGCATACGACCACATCCTTTAAACCTGCTAATACATTAATAATTAAAAACATATGAGTGATAAGATCTACAAATTACTTTTACTATTATTGATGACGGCTTTCAGTGGATTCACTCAAGCAAAGAAAACCACCTTTACCTTTAAATATCATAAAGGATTGGCACCATTAGAGTCCTACTGGTTTAATGTATACAAGCCATTAGTGAATAACTCCTTGGGAGAGGGCAATCAATTTGATAAGAAATTTATCTCGACTGTCAAGTCGGGAGATAGCTGCGAAACAAAATATGAGTACAAAGTTGAGGAAATTACATGCGCTACGATTGCTGATCTACTGGGACATGAAATCATAATCATACCTGGAGATCACATTACTATTCATATTGGAAAGGAAAATAAAACACGAATAGCAGGACAATCAGGTGCATTTGTACGACAATGGGTGCATGAGCTTTCCTATACCGGACGTAATAAATTTGTCTATAGTATGTTGGATACCTTGTCAACTTTTGATGGTGATTTAAGAAACGGAAGTTTATCACGGTTCAAAAAAGAAGATCCAGATTTAATAGGCTTTTGTAAGGAAGTAGAACTTCGCTATCAGAATCGTATACGTTTCATTGAAAATTATTTCAGGATTTATAAGATACCATCAACAGTGCAAAGTTTCGCGAAATCAGAGATCCGTTCCGCATACTTACGAAACTTACTAGTACCACTGATGTGGCATAAGAACATATCAGATTACCCGCCTGAGTATACCACATTGATAAAAAACACGCGGTTCACTGATCAGAACTTATACTTTAAAACTAATTTGTACTCTATTGCGGCGCTGGAATTTGCATTTTGGATCAACCAAGCTCCTGCAGAAAAAGACAAAAGCTTATCACTAATAAGGCAATATGATTGGATCAAGACTAATTACCAAAATAAAATAAGAGATCATCAAATAACAGGACATTTAGATAATATTGTTCAATTGGATTATGGTAAAAGTACTTTTGATTCATTGTTTATAGACTTCAGTTCAATCGCTACAAATAAAATTTATATGAATTATTTAACTCGTAACAATATTTCACTTCGAAATAAACAAAGTGTTGTATTCACTTACGATCAAGCGAAAACATCGATCATTACAAATTATAATGGAGATAAGAAGCAGTTTTCTGAATTGATTGGTACTAAGCCCGTAGTAATTATTTTCTGGGCGAGCTGGTGCAAACCCTGTATTGAAGAACTACCCTACGAAAAAATGCTTGAAAGCAACTATGGAGCAAAAATTGATTTTGTTTATATATCAGTTGATTACTCGAAACCAGCATGGATAACAAAAGGGAAAGAGCTGAAAATTTTGAATAATTCATACTATCTCGAAAATAGCATGAAGTCAGAAATTGTTAAGCATTTTAAAATAACCACAATACCAAGGTATTTGATTTATGACAAACAAGGAAAGAAAGTTGATGATGAGGACTTGGTACCCTCAGATAAAAGATTCGGTTCAATTCTAGAAACCTTGATTACAGCTAATTTCAGAGGAAAGATCATCAGTCCGTATTAATCTTTTCACCAGGCAATAACTGGACATCCTATGACTACCTGTCCCGACACAGTCCAATAACCAAACTGGGGAGGATGTCATAAATAAAAAAGGTGTTAAAGAGCTATCTCTTCCAGTCCCTTATACAGCTGTATAAGTACCTTCATTGTTTAATATACCCACATTGACAAAAGAGTTCAATACTTTTTTTTCAGAAACACCTTTATTTAGTTTAGCATTGTTCATCGCCCGAAACAAGTATAAAATGCTTGAAGTGCAGACATTTCTAAATTCCAATTATTAGTCTTGTTGTTTAACATTCAGTAATATTGTGACCAGATTTGAAAGCGATAATTGTCAATGATGCGAAAAATCTAATTAGCCATTTCAACTTTGTTACCAATCATGACAACCGTGAACAGTCAGCAAACAAATAGCCGAATCGTTTTTATATTATAAAATAAAGGTCAATAGAGTTTTTTTTTGCAAAGTCAAAGGAAAACTTAATCTGATTTCCTAAATCAATATCACGATAAAATTTACCTGCAAAATGATCACTCATCCTCCAACTAGCAGATTTGATCAACTCTTAATGTCTTATTTAAAAAAAGCTTCACTTTTTGAAAAGGTTTGATAATTTTAAAATTCATTTTAATCTCGTAAAAATAAAATATTGTCTTTACTATGTTCATTATTTACTTTTCTGTAACTTAATTTTAAACGCTCAGACTCAAATCCTATATGAAAAATTCTTTAAAGACTGGAATTTTGGTTTTATTTGTCCTCCTGCTTCCTATGATTTGTTCTGCACAGGAAAAAATTTCCATCGATAATTGTGGCAAAAAAAAAACAATCATGTTTACGGCGAACACTATCGTTCCAGCTGATAACAATATTTTAGTACAAAGAGGATTTTTGAGTCCAATAAACAAGTCGGGTGCTGATGTAGAAGTAAGACTGTATGGTCAGGAGAGCTTTTCATACAGCCGGTTAAGACAGATTAAGTTCTACAATGATTCACTAGTTATTGCCAGTTATCGGATATACATAGCACCTGATTCAAAAAACAGGGCCGAAGCTTTATATGAGAAGCAGTTTCAGGGTTTAACGTTCATTGGCGTTAAAGATGGATTTAGAATGTATGTGCAGTCCTATATCACAGTGAATAAAAATAAGAATGAAGTTTCCAACTTACTTTGCGAATTATTGGACAGTCATATCACCGATATTCCTACTGGGGACGTTTTAGACGAGCTGGCGAAGAAGAAATATACTCCTCGAGTTTGTAATGAATGTGGACCTGGCCAAATAATAGAACTTAAAGTGGGAGTTAGAACCAGAAATTATATAGATATGTATTTAAGATTCGATAATACTTTTGTTATCGAAAAATCCATTAAAGAACTCGGCTATAGAAGACAAATATTTAACATATTATCAAAACTTGATAATATTAAATAAAATATGAAAGTTAAATCATCAGAATTCTTTTATATGTAACGCTGCTAACTATTGATATCGAAACGTTGGATTTTACCGTTATGTTGGTAACCATGCCCATCCTGTTATGATAGATATCAACTAAATATTCTCCAGCACTATCAGTACCATTCTTTACGCGTTCAATATAAACCTGCGCTGAACTATTATAAAGTAAATCAATTATCCTCTACTTTCATCCCATTCAAAATGAGGCCATTTTGGTAATTGATGTATGTTCAAATCTATTTCCGCATGTCGTACAGCGCATAAAGTAATCAACCTCCGCAAACACCTCTACTATCAACAAAATTTGTGGTTAATAGAGGTAAGCGTGTATAACGTGCTAATCTTTTAGTAAAGGACGAACATTTTGCGTTGTAAATTTGTTCAACCCTCATCAGATGTCAGTAAAGCAAAGCATAAAGTCCAAACAGCAGTTCGATTCGGCGCTTGCCCTGGAAAAATCCGGGGATCCGCAAGGCGCACTGAAGCTTTATAGGAAATCCGTAACAACCGACCCTTCCAACTCCCATGCCTGGAACAGGCAAATGATAATTTACCGGAAGAACAGATCAAAGGAGGAGGAAGTAAAGCTGATCAAAACCGCCATCAGCGAATACCAAAGTACCGTACAATCCCGGCAAGAGGAATGGCTGAAAGAGCACCGTCAAAAAGCAGACAGTACACGGGAACTAGCCAGCCTGCTTGGAATGCTTGAGCCGAGCGGACTTCCAAAAAAATATGATAAGATACTTGAGCAATGGCAGACCAGGCTCTACCTGCTGGAATACCGGATAAAGAATTCAAGGAAAAAGAAGAAAGCTTCCAAATAATCTGCATTTAAAGATCCGTTAAGACCTCCTTATTATTACCTGATAGTGCAACGTGCCTAACCTCGCCAATGCCGTGAAACCGAAATCCCAAACCTAATATAGAAATATGCTGATCAGCAACCTGATACTTATAAGCCAGCTTGTTGTTCACTAAAATCGAGATTTGGCCGTTGCGACTGATGCAGGACAGACGTACCCACTTTGAGAGGTCAGCACCGAATGCAGAAAGATCCGTCGAGCTTCCATCTATTTCCTTTACTCCATCAAGCATGCTGAGTGAAGCAATGCAGCCCGGTGCAGATAAGGGAATCGAAATAGGAATACCGCTGGTGAATAAAATCACATTTAAGTACTGACATCTTGATGCCCCCGTCTTATAAGTATTTTTCACTTCCGCCGAATACGAAAAGTTTAAAACAGATATCGGTTTAAAATTGCCTGTATTATAAAATGCTACAATCGGGGGTTGCGGCTCCAGCAGAACCTTATGTTTAAGTATGGTAGAAGCCGATACAGACATACCGTTTTTACTGATAAATTCATCAGGATCAAGATAAACCGGCACCGGTTGCATGTCGATCATTCCCAGCCAGCCCCTGGTTGGAATCAGCAATGGGCTTTCTTTGACTACCTGATTTCCAATGACCAACTTGGCATGGTAAAATCCCGGTTTGTAATAAATGGAACTGAAAAGATGTGATTTTTTTGAAACCCGGGTTCGCCTCGTGTTATCCCATGACTGCTGAATAAACACCGAATCATCCGGCGCGCTGCGGGCATCATAAGTAAAAATCACGGAGTTGGGCAGGTCCCGTGTAACCGGATGGAAGCCGAAAACATAATTTTCTACACCAACCGAACTGCCAGACGGGATGAACAGAAAAGACAAGGTAATAATGGCCACCACAGACACAGCTACAACAACAGTATAAAACTGACGGAATGATCGTGTCTTAATTATATGTTCCTCAGTGGGTTTCTTCAGATCCGTTTTCTTGCTTAAGATGCAAAATGACCGCCAGTCTTCAAATCCCGCAAACATTGCCAGGGTATCCAATGTGGTGACGCTGGGCTGATTGTTGTAATCAACCTTACCCCACAACCTCCTGAGCGTACTTGCACTAATGGAAACCTTTGTTCTTTCCTGGATGAGGATATTTAGTCTCTCAAAGTCCTTACTTGGCCAGTTTGCCGAATCACCCCAGCCTAGCTGATCTTCGATAAGTGATAATAAATGGATGAGGACATCATTTTTCATGTAATCAATAATACCAAAGATAGCTAAATCACATCAAAGTTTATTTGATCTGTATTTACTAAAATCACTAATAATCAATGTGATATAAAATGAAACAAATTGAAATGGAAATGAATTGCCGGCTAACAGGACTTCCTGTATCCTTGCAGCCTGAAAAAACTTAAACCAGGATACAAAGACATTACCAAATCATGAAAAACAAACTCTTTAAATTTCCCTTGCTGGCATGTAGCATACTTAGCCTGGTTCTTTTTTGTCTTACGGCATTTGCACAGCAAAACACCCTAAAAGGAAAAGTTATCAATATTCCATTTGTACCCGGGCATTGGGACAATACTTCGGCAAAAGCGGAATTTATCACTTATAAAGGCGTAAAAGCAATAAAGATGATGCCCAACGGCGGACAGATCAATTTGAAAGACCTGATATTTACTAATGGAACAATTGAATTTGACACGGAGCCAATCGATGCGGAAACAAGAGGCTTTGGCCCGATAGGAATATACTTTCGCCAGCAGAGTGCAAAGGAAAGTGAGTACCTGTACCTGCGCACAAAAAAGGACGACAGCAAGCGGGACAATGACGATATTCAATACGCACCAGTGGTAAACGGTGTATTGCTCTTTAACATGATGTCTGCATACGATGGTCCTGCGCCTATACATAACCAGGAATGGAACCATGTAAAGCTGGTAGTTTCGGGTATGCAAATGCGCGTCTACGTAAACAATATGAATGAGCCTGTTTTGGAAATCCCACGACTGGAATGCAACAGTCAGAGCGGAACGATTGGCTTTGAGGGACTTGCCTATTTTTCAAATCTCACAATCAGGCCGGATGCGGTAGAACATTTATCTCCTGCTGAAGGGATAGATCCTACAAAACATGATATGTATTATATCCGGCAATGGGATATTACTGCGGCTAAGATCATGGGCCCGGGAAGACAATTAACAACTGCTGATCTGCCCAAAGATTCTACACAGTGGACCAGGATCAATGCTGAAAGACTCGGTGTGGTCAACCTGTCCCGAAAATTTGGTGCAAGTGATACGGGTCGTTATGTTTGGCTAAAAACCACCATCAGTTCAACGAAAGATCAGATGGTACAAATGCAGCTTGGCTTTTGTGATGAAGTGTATGTATTTGTAAATAACAAGTTAGTTGATGCGGATAAAAATCAATTTGGCCAGCCCCTCGCCAAATTTCCTGATGGTTGTTTGAATATTGACAACTCCCTGGTAAATATCCCGCTTAAAATGGGATCCAATACCGTATTGATTGGAGTTGTCAATAATTTTTACAGCTGGGGCATCGTTGCCCGGCTGCGAAATCTAAATGGGATTACCCTTCCAGCCAGTCCATCACAAGTGTTGTAATAAATCAGATGCACCAACATGACAGTGTTCCTGTGCAGAGTATTCCTTTGTCAACTTTATATTCCTGTTCGGCATAAACATCCTTGATTCCATATGTTTTTACAACCTCCGGCAATGTAGAGACAGCTGGCTAATGGTGCTATACCCAACGGGATTTGTTTGTAAAAAACACAACAAGTTAATTCCTCGAGTCCGGTAGGATAACATTCTCCGGACTTGAGGAAGTAGGCTATTTTGTGCTGACGTCGTTCAAAGGCACATAAAACATTGTGGTAGTAGGAGTATAAATCCCAAGCGTAATTACCCCAAGAAGACCGTCAACAAAAGTCATCTGGCTTTTGGTAACATAATCTTTTCTATCACCAATATATTTTTTCGCTTCCCAGCCCGAGTTTAAAGGAATAAGTCCATCTATCAACGCATGGTTTTTTTTACTGTTCACCTTAACAACTGGAGAATCTACAGTTAATGAACCGTGTGCAATCTTTGCAGTGTAGCACGATGATATTGAGATGGTTGCACATAGGCAACCGAAAAGTACAAGTTTTTTCATAATTAGTTTTTTTTAAAATATTAGCGATCACTATATTAATTGAGTACGGGAAGCCCTAACTCTTCCAGCCAGTCCATCACAACTGTTGTAATAAAATCAGTTGCGCCAACATGACAGTGTTCCTGCGCGGAGTCTTTTTTTGTTAACTTTATGTAAGTTGCTTTATTACCTAAAGCATCTGCTAACAACTGGGGCTGGCCAAAGAAGAAATGATCCTGCTCCGCTTCGCACACGAGTACAGGGCACTGGATATTTTTTGCAATTCCCTTAATGCTCATTGGGCGGGTCATTGTCATTAATTCGTACGGCGAATCAGTATGAAAAGACCAGCAGCCCTGTTCTACGCCCCATCTTAAACTGGTGCTTTCCTGCATTGCTTTTTTGATGATCTCATCAAAGGCTTTCTTGTTGCCATCGTTCAGCAATTGCATTAATGCGGGAGGTAATGTCCTGGTGAAAGTGCTGAAGATATCAAATACACCATCCACACATACCACAGCAGACAGGCGATGTTCGAAAGCCGCAGCCCTGGGAACTAAAAAGCCACCGAAAGAATATCCTATTAAGGTAATCTTGCCACTGTCAATAGCACTATGGCTTTCACAATAATCGATCAAAGGACTTACAACTTTTTCCCACTCATTGATAAAGCCGAGCTGCTGGTTGCGCACCACAGCAGGTTGTCCGGGACCTTCAAAGGTGATTACATTGAACCCTCTTTCCAATGCACCGAAGCCAAATACATGCAGCATTTCTTCCTGGCTGCCGTCATAGCCGTTGCACATTAAAATTGCAGGACGCGGTTCGCCGGTCTTGCTGGCCCGGTACAGGATAGCAGGAATTGTGAATTCACCATTATTAAGCTCTATCCTTTCAGCGGGGATATCAAGCAAAGAAATAGCGAGGTCAAAGCAGGCAGTCTGCTGTGCCCACATTTCATTAATACGCGGGTCAGCCGGGTTGCCATGCAGGAAGAAATCAGCAGCCCGGTAATAATTTGAGGCACGAAATAACGCATTTCTTGCTGATACGGGATGGCGCGTATTGCTCACACCTGCATGGACATGCCTGGCAAGCTTATTAAATTCTTGATACCAGCTTTCAAAATCGCCCGGAATTATTTTATCTGCAACTTCAAGAACTTCGCCAACATCTGCGCCAAAGCTGCGGCTTGTACCCAGTACTCTTAGTATTTCATAGTGAAATGTTTCATTTGTGCTTAGTGGTTTCATAATTAAATTTAGTAGCTATAATTTGCAGCGTCTATAATGAGTTGTGCGGTTTCTTTTGGGTGCGAAACATAACTTGAATGACTGCCACCATTAATTTCAATAACTTTTATGCTTTTAGCACGCTTTGCGTAAAATCTTTCGAGGTCAGGGTTGATGATCCTGTCTGCGCTACCTACCAGATACCAGCTTGGTTTAAATTTCCATGCAGGCCTCTGTATCACAGCCGCAAAAACCTTATCGGCGGTCGGAACCTGAGAATTAGCCATAAAACTGGCTTTTTCCAAAGGTACGCCTCCGGCGAATTCTTCGGCAAATTTAGCAGGCTCAATATGATCAAACCCGTCAGCTCCTTTAATGGTAAACTTATTTGCAGGTGGATAGGTTTTCAGCAGGTCTGCCCTGCGCTCACTTGAATCAGGGGCATGTGCCGTGATATAAACCAATCCGGCAACTTTTGGATGATTACCTGCAGCAGAAATAATCACACCGCCATAGCTGTGGCCTACAAGAATGCAGGGGCCATCCTGTTGACTGATTGCTTTTTCTACGCTGAGCAGATCTTCATCAAAATCACGTAAAGAATGCTGCGTAACTGTAACTCTGTATCCTTTTTCAGTTAGTATACGGTATACACCTTCCCATCCGGACCCATCTACAAAAGCACCGTGGACTAAAACAATATTTTTTATCGGCATATCGTTTTTCTGAGCCTGAGCGCTGGCGACATCATAAGTACTGATAATGGCTAAAATTATTATGAATACCTTCTTTAAATAAGATTGATTGATCATTTTCTGTTGTTTAATTGATGTTTTTATTTGATATTTTAAATAGTTCGCTGCAAAGTTCAGTTTAAAACCCAGGCTATTTATTGACGTATGTTAAGAGTTTAATACGGCTCAATGACTCTGGTTTAACACCTATAAAGGAGGCGATATGGTATTGGGATACCCGCTGCTCTATTCCCGGATATAGTAATGACATACGTTCTAAACGAACTGTAGCAGGGTAATTCAAAAAAAACATCTCCCGTTTGCATTTCCTTATAAAGTAAAAATCAGAAATGTATTTGCTTAGTTTAAGAAAGGCGTTGTCATTTTTAATTAAGCAATGTAGTTTTTCATAGCTGATACAGTTTATTGAACATTCAGTTAAGGCCTCTATATTGCAGTCGCTGGGCATTTGCGTTAAAAAGCTGTCATAAGCACTCGCGATGTCGTTTTCAAAATAAAAATCGTTATTATACTGACCATTATCATGATTAACATAAGATCTTAATACACCTGAGGAAACAAAGCCGATGAAATTACAAACGGACCCTTCGCGTAGCAGGTGATCCTTCTTTTTTATCTTTTTTAATTTTAACTGCGAGGTAAACTTCTCAAAATGATTTACATCCATTTTAAGATCTTCGGTGAACAACTTTAATAGGGATTTCATAAATATGTATTCGCTTCAGGTAAATTAATGGCCAAATTGCCAAATGCGTAATGGAGATATATAGTTGTTCCTTGATTATAGATCAGACAAAGGCCGGGCATACGCTACACCCTTTTGTTGTTGTATAGCGTTTGCCGCAGTCCGTCAGATACTATTGCGGAAAGCATATAATTTACTTGATACTATAACTGATCAATTCTGATTTACTGAGCACCGTACCATCCTGAGCAGTATATATTGCTATTATGCCTATGTTTTTTGCCACGTAAAAATCAAAAGTTAATATGGTAGTATATACCTTGTTATTTAATGCCTGGAGTTCTAGTTTTGAGTGAATCACATCCTGATAGGTTTTGCCACGTATGGTCTTTGCGATGTTCTTCTCGGTGATGGTACCTTTTATTTGAGTTGCACCAGAGCCCATAAAGGTTATGGGTGCAATCCAGTTACTATTGAGAGAGGTTTCCTCGCTGAGGTAAGGGAGTTCAAGCGTGTTATTGTCCGTATCTACAGTGTAGTTATAATACAGATGATCTTTGATGCAAAGGTAGTCTTCCTCAGTTTCCCTGCCAGTCACCGATGTAAGTTGATGGAATGTTTTATTATTTAATAATTTGGTACCAGCAGTCATTGTATTCACTGTGGTATCTGCAACAGGATCGCCAGGCTTGTCTGCAACGAGATAATCATTATGATAATTCCAGGTAGAGCCGGGGGTAAATGACTGATAGGCACCCGAATCCGAAATATCATCCGGTTTGTCGTTATTGCTTTTTTTGCATGCGCTGAACAGTATGATCACTGCTGATAGAAGAGATAGAATGTAATTTTTCATAGGGTTAGACCTGTGGCCGGGTTAAATAATTGGTTGCTAATTAAGGTGAATGAGACCGCAATGTTGCCTTTATAAGAACTTACGCAGACGTCAATGCTGATCGGAAACTTAAGCACGAATGTCTGGTTAAGCCTGCCGTTTTTAATTGATGTATGTTAAGAGTTTAGGTGGTTCAGCGTCTAAAAGCAGCTGACAAGAGGAAACAGCAATTGTTATTCATGTTTTTTTGCTGCTAAAATGCTTGCTTCTTCCATCCGTACTTTCCATTTTACTTCTTCATTTACTGCCCTTAACCATTGAAGGAAAACAGGTTGTCCCTTTTTAATAGCCATTCCTATAGGCAGGGGAAATTCCATACTGGACATAAAATCCCCAGGTATGCTCACCAGGCCCGGATTCTTTTCAGCAAGACCGGCAAAAAAGAACTTGTCAATATTGGCAACATCGGCATTTCCAATTAATACCGGATTTAAGGGGACGTCAGCAAGGTTTCCTTTTACCGCGATTTTTTTTGCCTTTGGCAGCCGCTGAATAAGCCATTTTCCCTGCGGCGAACCTTCAATATAGGCAATGGTGATCCCGGGTTTGTTCAGCTGATCAATGCTTTTAATATTTTTCAGTTTTGGATTATCGCGCTTGCCAAACAGTGTCTGGGCAGCCAGCGAATAACTGATCATATCGACTGTCTTGATTCTCTCGGGAGTTACCAGAAGAGGTGCAATAGTGATGTCCACGTTGCCGCTGTTGAGTGCTGCTATTTTGCCGTCGAAATCAACATCCACGGTTTCCAGTCTTACGCCAAGCCTTTTTGCAAATTCCTCTGCCAGCACCCATGCCGGGCCTTCAAATGCCGGGCCAACATCCCCATTGCGGGTTGCTTTCAGCCATGGATATTCATCTACAACAGCTACTCTTAAAGTTCCCCGCTTTCTGATTTCATCAATTCTGCTGCTTTTACCCTCAGCAGGAAGTGCTGTAATTTGTGAGTTCCTCCTGTTATATGCATAACGGTGGGCCAGCCATCTTGTTGCAGTACCGTCAGCCAGCATGAAATATTGATCTTTGACATCACTGTCCTGTCCGGTATAAGAGATGGTCTGATCCATCCGTAACATTTGTCCAGATATTGCGTTTCCGGTACCAGGCAGCGAAAGCGGTGAAAAAGAAAGCTCAATGGATTTGCCATCGCCTTTAACCGTACTCCATGCGGGCATCAATCCCAGGGGTACCCTCGCATCGTAAGAAACATAATCCCAGCGTCCTTCGATGTGGTTATAGGTCAGCAAATCGGTTCTCTTGATTTCCAGCTGTGCAGAATCACGGAGAAACTCCTGCAACATTGAACCCGTCATCCTGCGCTCAGCTACCAGCCCGGTTGTAGTAACCGGTTTAGCGCCTGGCGATGCCCACACGGTTTCGGTAACGTTCCAAAGACCTGCACGATTGGCAATTAAGGCATCTTCAGGTATCAAGCTCAGCAGGTGCTGTGGTGATATTTTTGTTTGGCCGTTAAGGGTTACAGATGGAACTGACAGCGAAAAGCTGAACAATGCAATTATTTGAATGAGATTTAACTTTTTCATATTTACACTATTGGACCATCCGGCTAAAGATTGACAACGATTTTACCAACTGTTCTTCCACTTTCAATCAGCTCATGGGCTTTAGCCATTTCTTCGAAAGCAAATTCTCTGGAGATATGGGACCTTATCGCCCCTGACCGGAGCAGTGCCGCCACATTTTCCATATCAGTCCCATTCGAGCTCACTGCTGTAAATTCTGCGCCCACATTATTTTTGACGGCCTTTTCTTTTGCCACATCAGTGATCTGGACCAGTATGCTGATCAGCCTGCCACCAGGTTTAATCATATCAAGTGAGTCAAGTATGCTTTGGTTTCCAATGCTCTCCAAAACCACATCTACCGGCTCAATACTTGTTGCCAAAGTTTGGGTTGTATAATCGATATGTTCATCAGCTCCGAGCGACAATACAAAGTCTTTGTTGGCGGCTGAAGAAGTCCCTATCACATAAGCGCCGAAGTGTTTAGCAATTTGTACCGCATAATGCCCCACTCCTCCTGCGGCAGCATGTATTAAAACCCTGTCCCCCTTTTTGATTTTTGCGCGGTTAACCAGATTCTGCCAGGCGGTAAGTGCCGCAAGTGTGGCGCCCGCCGCTTCGGCATGTGAGATATTCTGCGGTTTTTTTGTTAAATGTGCTGCCGGCCCGGCCACTAATTCTGCGTAAGCAGCACCGATGCCCGGAAAATTTACCATTCCAAAAACTTCGTCACCAGGAACAAATAGTTTTGATTTGGACTCAGCTACTACGCCCGATATATCCCAGCCCAGAATTAATTCCTGATCCGGATCAAGATTTGCGTAGATATACACTCCCTGTCCAACTCTTGTCTTAATATCGACAGGGTTTACACTAATGCTTTTGACCTGTATAAGTAACTCACCATTATTAATTGCCGGCGCCGGTATATCCCGGTATATCAGATTACCGGTACTGCCTGGTTCTTTTAAAATAATTGCTTTCATTTTTATTGATTTATTATACCACAAAATTATACCCAAATTTTGATATAAGTAAAGTATATATTTTCCATAATTGGGTATATTTGCATCATGAACAAAGAAATGCTCCATTCAGCCTACGAAATCAATTTTGTGGAAGCCGACGTATGTTCCAAGTTTGAGCACGGACATAATTTTTTCGAATTAGCGTATATCCGCTCAGGGACGGGGAAGCATTTTCTAAATCAGTCTGAATGTATTTATCATGCCGGCCAGCTTTTTTTGATTACCCCGGAAGACACCCATCACTTTGCAATCGAAAGCAGGACTGCGTTTTTCTTCCTGAGATTCAATAATATCTATCTTAAAAAAAACAACCTCGGCAGCGATAGCCTGCAACTGCTGGAATACATCCTGCAGAATACAAATCACCTGAATGATTGCATACTTCAAAATATAGCTGACAGGACTTTCGTTGGCCCCGTGATAGATACAATTTATCAGGAGCAAAATGTGAAGGACCTGTATAATGAAGATCTGATCCAGCAATTGGTAAATACGCTGATTATTATTGTTGCACGGAACATAGCCAAATTCCTGCCCAGCTACATATCTGAAACCACAGAAGAAAAGGCTGTTAGTATCTTACAGTATATTCAGCAAAATATCTATGAGCCTGAAAAATTAAGGGCGGAAAATATCAGCGATTTATTTACAGTATCAACTGCATATATTGGGCGCTACTTTAAAAAACATACCAACGACACCCTTCAGGGATATATTTCAAAATACAAAGTGAACCTGATTGAGCACAGAATAAAATTCAGTGATAAGCGAATGAACGAAATAGCGGACGAATTTGGCTTCACAGACGTCAGCCATTTAAACAAATTCTTCAGAAAGCAAAAGGGTTACAGTCCAAAAGATATTAAAAACGGGCTTGCTGGTACATAATATCCCAACACCAATGCTAAAAAGCTTTACCGAAGCTGGTTACGCGCTTATGTTTTTTTATTTTCAATTCGTCTTCTGATGCGGCTCAGGGAAGGGTTTTTTATACCCAGATAAGAAGAAATATGATAAGCGGGTATCCTTTCCAGTATTCCAGGTTGTTCATTCAGCAATTTGAGATAGCGCTGCTCATGTGTATAAAAAATAAATTCTTCTGTTCTGGACTGGGCTATGGAAAAAAACTGTTCTGCAAGCAGCCTGCCGAATTTTGCCCAGTTTAAATGGGTAGCGTAAAGGCTGTTTAAATTACTGTAAGAAATAAAAACAACTTCCGAATCTTCCATTGCTTCAATATAATACCAGCAGGGGTTGCGTGTTACAAAGCTTTTAAATGAAACTACAAATTGATTTTCCGAGAAAAAGAACAGATTTTTATCCACTTCGGTTTCCGGATCGTGGTAATAAATCCTAAATATCCCTTTAACAATCAATGCAAGGTCGTTGCAAACCAT
This sequence comes from Pedobacter westerhofensis, assembly GCF_900182595.1. Lineage (GTDB taxonomy): Bacteria > Bacteroidota > Bacteroidia > Sphingobacteriales > Sphingobacteriaceae > Pedobacter > Pedobacter westerhofensis. The sequence goes on from NZ_FXTN01000001.1 coordinate 91,420, forward strand.
GCTTTGCATGTTAAGGAAATCACCTTTTCTAATTCTGCGTGATTTCCAGAATGTTTTGGAATCAGAAATATCCTTGTCATTTAATTGCGCAAAGTTTTTAAGATGTTTTGATACTATATTTTCTGTATCTGTCATTAATGTAGTAACTAAATTTGTCATTCGCCAGACTTTAATTATTACATGAAAGGTCGGGTTTAAAAAAACTAAAAATCTTAACATCAGTTAAGACTTGTTTTTCGATACCCTGCGCATTAATTTGTTTGTGAACTACCTTACCAAAGAATTGACTGACTGTCATCTGTGATCCCAGGCCCTACTGATCAGTAATTACAAGGGCATTGAATCCTATTTACTGTTATTTGATGCCAGCTTAATCCGGCTTAAGGATTCTGGTCGGATACCGAGGTATGAAGCGATATGATATTGGGAAACCTTTTGTTCGATACCGGGGAATGAAAGTGAAAGCGTATCCAACCGCTGCGCAGCTGACTGTTTAAGAAATGATATTTCACGGCGGCACTTGCGAATAAAAAATGTCTCGGTAATGTAAGTCCTCAGTAATAACCATCTTGGATCATCCTTGATCATCCGCTGAAATTGCTGCTCTGATATTAAAAAAACAGCGGTATCTGTTAGCGCCTGAATATTAAAGCTTGTTGGACGACTGACGAGATAACTGGTAAGTGCTGTAATAAAGTCACCCTCAAAGAAAAAGTCATTATTGAATTCCTCCAGATCATTAGTGACAAAACATCGAAAGGAGCCCTTGAGAACAATACCAAAAAAATTACAGACTGCTCCTTCCGTAATCAGGAATTCATGTTTAGGAATAACTTTTGGTTTTATGCTTTCGCTCAAAGAATTCACATGGTCAATAGTAAGTCCGGCTTTTATCACAGCAGACTCGAGATTTTTATACAAATCAATTGAAATTTTCGGCATGGTAAGCTAAGTTAAACAATCTATACATTTATAATGCCAATCAGTTACTAGTATTACAAGACTGAAAGTCTTAACCTACGTCAATAAATTAGCAATTCACGATCTGGATATTTGTACAAACCTTTATTATGAAATACATACAAATCCACTTATCAATGTTTTTTGCTGTTATTTTTTTCAGCTTTATTTTGTCAGAAAATGCTGCAGCACAGGGAAATGATACCCGGGATTCCATTATCCGGAAAAAATTATTACTTGTTGATATTCCGGAAACAAAGGTTGCACATATAGACATCAGGGAGATTATTCTTAAACCGCTTCAGCAAACAGGTTACCACAAGCATCCTATTCCTGTAACGGGTTACATTGTATCAGGAACCTGCTTGTTTCAGGTTGAAGGCGAGCAATCAAAAACACTTCATGCCGGTGATGTATACTATGAGCCAGTAAATCACCCGATAAAGCATTTCGATAATTTGTCCGCCGAACAGCCTTTAAAATTCATCTCTTATTATTTAACGGATAAGAATGAGCGGTTGATTATCAAGTTAACTCCGAAACACAAGCAGTAAAAAAATCATTCCGGCCGCTTATTGAACAAGGTAACGGCGATTGCAATATAGAAAACTAATTCTTAATTATATTATTCAATTCTGCGTCAAACAGTCTCGCAAATTCGTCACCCGGTAAAATATAATCCCGTTTTTGTGAATTGATGGTGAGGTTATATCCCCATTCAGCAGCTGCCTTTCTTTGAGTTGGAGAACCATGGTGTCCATCGATGGTAAAATCGCAATCACCTGTATTAAAAAACACCTCAGCTACTTTTTGCAACTTATCTAACTTCAGAGCTGCTCCCTGGGAATGCGACAAAAAGTATGCTGCGTAGGCATCGGCCATCAGTTCGAAGCGGCGGGAAGTTTTTGGGGTTAACTTTATACCTTTTCCCAGAATACCCAGCACATATTGGATGTGATGCCCAAACTCATGCGCCAAAATGGCTTGCGGAGCGATGTCACCGTAACCCAGTTTGTCGAAGGCCTGTAGCAGGCCATCCCCGATAATGACTTTGGCCGGAACCAGCCCAACATTAGCGATAGTTGTATCGGGAATAGTAAATTGATTAAACGTAAACGCGGGATGCTCGCCGTTGAGGAACTGAGGGTAGATCTTAAATAAAGTGGCTATCGAGTCGGCATAATGGTTTGCCTTGTCATTACTATAACCGTATATATTTTTATACATTTTAAGGATTTTATTCCGGTCCTGCAGCATGGAACCATGCGCCGCAACCACAATGATGTTTTTCGACGGTATATTCCAAAAACGTTTCAGATTTTTGAAGTAATTAATAACCTGTTCAGTATTTTCGCCCTGAACACCGAAGTATTGGTTTTCAGCACTGTTTTCATAATACAGTGTGTAATAATTAGCCATTTCTGACATTCGCAGCTCCTCACCCGCTGCAATAATAGTTGGCTTTTCCCCCCACCTGAGAAATTGATCATTAAGCCAGGCACGTAAGGGAGGAGCGGTACAGGGACCTGGCACAACTTCGGCCAAATCCGGGACTACGGGATGTTCAATTGTTTTTCTACAGGCACAAAGCACGATAAAACAGATGGCAATAGTTGCGCAAAGGATATTAATTTTTGTCATAAATCATTGTTTTTTCCTACCAGGCGAGGAGTAGCGCAGTTTTCTGCATTGAAAAGATTACGCCATCAGCCCCTTACATATTTAATTTGTAGTTCAAAGGTAGGCCGCTGGCTCATCCGGAGGAATCATTTTCCCCTGAAGTGATCAAATTTGAGCATGAAGTAGCCGATTTGTAGAACCGAATCGTTCCATTTTCATGGCTGCCCTTTGGAACTAATTGCTACCTACCCCGAGCAATATAATGTGCCTTCCTGATTTTTGATTTCTACTGCCTGTAAAGAATTGCACCTCTTACCCATACCCAGGGATCAAATATTTATTTCCATATTTTAAAAATTAGATTTTTATTTCCAGGCACCGGGTTATTTACCTATTGAAGACCCCACTAAAATCCATAAAGAATCATTCATATAAAGACATCGTCAAGGATTTACCCTGCACGCATGTTTAACAGTGGATACCAGATTATTACCTAATTTTAGCGCATGGTACCCAGATCCCGCTCACGTGGATCTCCGCTTAGCATATGCGTTAATTCGCTGCAATATTGAACTTTATCATCCCATAGATGAAATTCAGCAATGACCTGGAGGGTTGCCCTGCGATCTTCATTGGTCACCACATGCACCAGATGATTTGTAAACAGAATGTGATTTTCCTGTACAATAGTTGTAAACTCTACCTCCACCGACTTTAAGGAAGCTTTTTGTGCTTTCATATGCTCGCAAAACCCATCATAATCCAGTTCCTGACCGTCCACTACTTGTTTATAATTTTTGCTAAAGTATTTTGTAATAAGATCTTCGTTGAACGTCTGACTTGTAACAACTGACTGAAATCCCTCTTTTAATAACTCCTTGTAATTTTCCATTGTTTGAATTTTATTCTACAAAGAAACTCCCAGATCAGGAATATTAAAAGAAGGAATAAGCGGTAAAAGTTGGATTAAAAGCGGGATTTTCGGAATGAGACTGGTGTCATCGCAGTAACTTTTGAAAAGATCCTCGAAAAATAGGCTTCATCAGCATAACCAATTTTTATCGAAATTTCCTTTATACTTAGTGGGCTGTACCATAGCAAGCGTTTGGCCTCTAAAATGCTTTCCTGTTTGATCCAATACGTAACCGTCATCCCGGTAACAGACTTCACACACTCGTTCAGATATGGAGTTGAAATGGCTAATTTATCTGCATACTGCGAAGGCCGCTTAATCTTACAATAATCTTGTCTAACCATCTTTCGAAAGCGTCTGGTGATGTCAAATGGACGGCCATCTTTACCGGAAGGTTCCGGAGCAGCAACCTTGTATAGGTTCGCAATAAGCCCTGCAAAGGCAGAAACCAGGTGAGAGGTTATGGCTTTCGGGTAGCCATCATCCTCCGACAGGCAGCTTGTCTGCAGGGCATTCACTATCAAAATTAATTGCCGGGAAGAAGCGCAATCCAGACTTAAAGGACCAAGCTGGTTTTGTTCCTCAAAGAATGCGATAAAAGACTTATCAATAAGTACACTATTAACCGCCACAAGCCAACCGGTTACATTTGATGTTGACAGGTAGTAATGCACTTGACCAGGGCGGATAAAAAACACACTCTCCCCTGTCATCAGGGCTTCCCTGAAATCAACCATCAACCGACTTTCTCCGGATTGTTGCAACAGGAAAACATAATACCCATCCCTGTGGGCATCCTGAAAGCCCGTGCTTGCAGCGTTACCTGGCTCCATGTAACGCACAATAACTTCCCCTAAATTGCGGGGCAGATCCTGTTTTGGAATGTTGTTAAGCTTTCTCTTAGGCACAGTCTACAATATGGAAATCTAATTCAATTTTTTCCAATTATATTTTGGAAAATTTCATAAGATGAAATGCTTTAACAGTTAACAAGGTTGCAAATATCACCTGCAGGCTTAAAAGTTAACTGTATGCCTAAGAAAAAGCGCCGCTAATCTGAGCGGCAGCAAACTTTATCCGGTATTCGGTGGGGGTCATTCCGGCATATTGTTTAAAAAACTTAGTAAAATTTGATTTATCATATGTAAGCTTGCTTGCCACAGCGCTTATTGTTAAACCAGGATCCGCGAGCAACCTTTTTGCTTCCTCCATAATCCTCAATTCATAAAAATAACAGGGATGATATCCTGTATATAGCTTAATCACATTACTAACGTGAACAGGATGCAGGAACATCATTCCGGCAATATCCTTCAGGTGGAACATGTTTTCTACCCGGCCTGCCATAAAATCGTCGAGATGTTTGTTCATTTCCTTCAAAAACAACGCAGTGATTTCATCTTGTCTGTTTAAATATTTGAGAGGAACTGTACTCATTATTGTGCTGATTTTTGAACTATGTAAAGCTCCCGATTATTATCTGAAAAAACGTGGTGAAGATTATAGTTTTTAAGTAAAAGCTAAAGGAGCATGCCGCTATATTTCCAAGTTTGCCTAAAGGCTTAGATAAGCAGGAAAAATGCTGATTGCATTCCTCCTGCGTTTATTAATATTCTTCTGATACGCCTAAAGCACTATCGTAAAACCGCCCGCTTTCCATCCCGTAGTTAATAGCCTCATAAATATTATCTGCTGCAATTTCTGCAGTTAATGGTGCCTGATCGCCTCCAAGTTTTGTTTGCACCCAGCCAGGATGTACTGGCGTTACTGAGATGTTTTTTCCCTGCAGGCGTTTTGCCAGCATAGCTGCATACATATTTATTGCTGCTTTGGACATTCTGTACGATGGCCCGTTCACATCAGCATTGCGGGGCAGGCCCATGTTACTGGATATAAATACAATCTTAGCCCCTTCATTAAGCTTGGTGAGAAGAGGTTCCGTGAAAAATACTGATCCGGTAACATTGGTATCAATAGTAAGTTTAAAAGCATCTGCTTCCGGCTCGATCGCAAATACATCTGGTGCTGCACCAGCATTATTAATAAACAGGTCTATCTTTTTAGTCTGATTGTTTATGTATTGAACCGCATTTTTCAGGCTTTGGCTGTCGGTTACATCCAGTTGTACAACCTCAAGGTTTTCATGAGAGATTTCAGGTAATGTACCGGACCTGGTTGTCCCTATTATATTATAATTTTCCTTAAGTAATTTTTTTACCAGGGCCATACCTATACCGCTGCTAATTCCGGTGATAACAGCAGTTTTAATTGGATTATTCATTATCTATGTCTGTTTAAAGGTTTATTACTTTTTGCTTAGTCGATCGCAAACCCATTCGTCGTCCATGCTCCGCTTTGCAGGAGTAGGCCAAACCAGTCTTCCAAATGCCAGGTATGGGTCAGTTTTCCATCTTTAAGATGGTGGAATTCATGAAGGGCAACCGCTACCTTTTTCTGAGTTGAGGGAATACCGAGCAGATCTGCGTTGTGGGTAAATGATATTTCCGCACGCACGCCTGCACGTTCATGCGTACCATATATTTCGTGAATAACTATTTCAACGTCAGGAAACGTTAATGAAAAACGGTTGATGATTTCCTGTAGTCCTGGCGGACCTGCTTTTTGACCAGGTGCAAGTGGTATGTCCTGCCAGTCCGGACTGCAAACTTCATAAAGGACCTGGGTTTGTTTTGTTTTCCAGACTCCGTAAAACCTCTCTATCGAAAGGCGTTCTTCTGCGGTAAGTGCCTCTACTGCATTATTTATTTCATTTTGATTAAACATATTCATATGATTTGAATACAAATATCGTATGGTCTGTCATGACTATCGTGGTGACTATTACAGTATCTGATACCCTTGATTTTTTTTGAGAAAAGTTTCTCTTTTTTTGGCAACGTATAAAGCCTCTCTGACAGAATAATGAAGTGGATCGTCTGACATGCGTTTCCCAGCACCTTGCCGGAACATGCAGGGTGACTGGCGAAATTCGGCGATTTTCCGAATGTGTTAACAATTTTGGCTGTTTGCTTGTTATAAGGGCTATGGAAAAAAAAATCTACCTTACTATTACAACCTTACTATTATTTGTATCTACCTCTTTCATAGCATGCCATAAAAAAGGCGATCCTTCACCTGATCCACAGCCTGAGAGTAGTGTTGACGTTTATGTTGCCGGAAATAATGGGTCGGGGGCATCGTTATGGAAAAATGGAACTGCAGCCACTCTTCCATCGGGGACTGATGCAAATGATATTGAAACATCAGGTAATGATGTTTTCGTTTCAGGTTTTGGTATGAATAAAAATGATCGCTACGTTGCCAAATACTGGAAAAATGGTGTGTCCGTAGATCTGACGGACGGCACCCGAAATTCATATTGTTATGACATCTACCTCAATGGGAACGACGTTTACGGCGCAGGGCGGCAGCAGGTGAGTAATGGTTCTACCTATGTTGCAACCTATTGGAAAAACGGAACTCAAGTAACATTAGGCGATCCTTCCGAAAACAGTTTGGCAGCAGCGTTACTGATAACAGGCAGTGATATTTATGTAATAGGTAAACATAATAAAGCCGGCAATTCACCTGTAGCCTGTTACTGGAAAAATGGTACGCTGGTTGATTTAAGTAATGAAAGTACTTATGCCGGCAATCAGGCAATAACGGTGTCAGGCAGTGATATTTATATGCTTTGGTCGGCTACTTATAACAATGAGGGGCTTTCCAGAACGAGCTATTCGAAGAATTTTGGGGCACCGGTAGTGATCAAAGATGCTGCACAAAACTTTGACGGTAATTCTATTGTCGTATCCGGCAGTGATGTTTATGTGTCTGGACTGGGCATCAGCACAACGGGGAATGTCTTTTCGCCAACTTATTATAAAAACGAAAGCCCTGTATTGATCAATGATGGTCCAAAAAGCGCGTTTGCTACAAATATAACGATAAATAATAGTGATGTATACGTTGCAGGCTGGACAGAAAATGTGGCTGCCGGTAACTCTCCTGCAGCATGTTTTTGGAAAAATGGCAAGATTACTTTATTGGGAAGCGGCACATCCCAGTCATTAGCGAGAAAGATTGTTGTGGTAAAGAAGTCATAAAAATCAGCCTTATATCAACTGAAGAAAACTTAATTGCCCATGCTGCAAATGGGTGGCTACAATGCCACCAAGGTAGGACGGCAACAGCAGCAGGACTATCCCGCTGCTGTTGTCGTCCAGCAATGTTTCTGGTTTTACTATTTCACTTTAATTCAGTTGGGAGTTAAACAGATCTGGTATGCCCACCATCTACACGCAATAATGCACCGGTTACATAATCGGCCATGGGGCTGGACAAGTACGCCACGGCAGCCGCAATTTCCTCCGGTTTGCCAAAACGTCCTACATCATTCTGCACAAACTGTTCAACGGCATTGCGCTCAATATCGGCCCAATTATCGCCCCAGCCGTATTGCCCAGCCATATTGAGTAGCATATCACGCGTATTTTCTACCAGCATTGGTCCGGGAGCGACTGTGTTTGAGGTGATGCCAGTACCCTTGAGTTCGCGGGCCAGCGATACGGTCAGGTTATGACGCGCAGCAGTTGCCGCTAAATAATCAGGCTGCAAAGCAAATGGTTCAATACCGCCGGAAGATCCTATCTGAACCATCCTGCCCCAGCCCAGAGTTTTCATAGCGGGCAATAAACGGTGTATCATGCGCACATAGGCCAGCACATTCACATTATAGCTGTCGCGCCAGTCGTCTACGCCCACCTGCAGCCACGGCCTCGGCGTATAAGCGCCGGCGTTATTCACCAGTATGTCTACCGGTCCCCCAGCTAAAGCCCCGTTGGCTACAGCATCTGCACCTTCGTCTGTCGACAGATCTCCCAGCACATAAATTGCTCGCCCGCCGGTATCGTTTATGCTCCTGGCTACCGTTGCCGCACGTTCCTCGTTACGGCCATGAACAACCACCTCGGCGCCTTCGGCAGCCATTAAGCGTGCGATCGCTTCACCCAACCCTGCGCTGGAACCAGTAACCAGCACTCTTTTTGTTTTAAATTTCAGATCCATGGAATTCTTTTTATTACTTTTGTTAATTAACTTACTTTAAGTAAGTAAAGCTAAGGGGTGTATTTTATTAATACAAGAAGGCACCTGAAAGTCAGAAACTTACCTGTAAGTAACTGTTATTGAAAATGAGGTGGATATGAAAAAAGAAATTTCGAGAAAATGTGAGAGCGACCGTGACAACTGCCCGGTAAAGGATGTTTTGCACCGTGTGGGTGATAAGTGGTCGATGCTGACAGTGATCATATTATCAGACCATGGCACGCTGCGCTTTAACGAACTTCACCAGCTGATCGATGGCATATCTCAAAAAATGCTGACCGTTACCCTGAAAATGCTGGAAGCCGATGGGCTTGTAACACGGAAGATGTACGCACAGGTTCCCCCTAAGGTCGAGTACGCCTTAACCCCGCTTGGTGAAAGCCTGGTGACGCCGCTAATGCACCTGTACGACTGGGCGAATACCAATATGCCCGAGATCAAAGCTTCCCGTGAACGTTATGAAAAGGCGGTGGTATTATAAATAAGGACTTCCTTACAAACACGATCGTCTTGAGGAGGCATGATATCCTGCCACGACCAGGGGATATATTCAGCCCCTGTCAAATACTATACATCTATGGAAAGTGTGGTTTGCAGGGACAAGCCAGAATTTGCAAGATTGCATTGTTCAATACTGGGCATGTTATCTGTTCGAAAATGAACACAAATCAATAGTAAAGTTAACAAAAAGCTTGTTTTTAGGTGTTTACAGATGTTATTAGCTTTGGCACATACCTTGAACATCAGATCGTAATTAAACTAAAAGCAATCAGATGTTAAAGCTAAATCTAAATATCGCACTCCGTAACCTTTGGAAAAACAAGGGCTTCACCCTAATAAATATAGGTGGTTTGGCTATTGGATTAGCTAGCTGTATGGTCTTGCTCCTGTATGTAAACAACGAGTGGAACTATGATAAGCAATTTACAAACTACCAAAACACTTACGTCGTATACAATAACATAAAGGCAAGCGATAAGACTTTCAGCGTCCGGATCACGCCCAATGCAATGGCAGCTGAAATCAGGGCAAAAATACCGGGGATAGCTTATGCATCACATTCTGCAGACTACGGTTCGCAGTTGATCAGCTACCAGGATAGAAAATTCAAAAAACAAGCAATAGCTGCCGATCCGGCTTTTCTAAAGATCCTGGATTATAAATTTGTAAAAGGCAACCCAAATACCGTGCTCCGCGAAGTGAACTCTGTTATCCTGACAAAAACTTTGGCTAAAAGCCTCTTCGGCAATGAAGATCCGATCAATAAAACTGTGAAATTTGATAACAAAGAAAGTTTAAAAGTTGAAGCTGTTATCGAGGACGTCCCTGCCAACAGCAGTTTCAGCTTTGATTATCTGGTACCCTGGGCATTTGCAGAAAAGATGTTGCCCGACATGAAGAATCCAAACTGGGGGGACAGTTCGTACTTAACACTGATACAATTACAAGACCAGAGCTTCTTCAACCAGATAAATGCAGCAATCAGGGGAATCTTTGTTCGCCATGATAAAAACTCCAATTCAGAAGCTTTCCTGCACCCATTGGCTAAACTGCATCTGTATGGTGACTTTGAAAATGGAAAGTCTGTTGGAGGGCGAATAGACCAATTGAGGATACTTCTGGTTCTTGCATTTTGTATCCTTTTGATTGCCTGTATCAACTTCATGAATCTTACCACAGCAAAGTCAGGGAAAAGGGCAAAGGAAGTTGGTGTACGCAAGGCAATAGGTTCCAGCAGAAATGCACTGGTTTTCCAGTTTATCACCGAAAGTATGCTTATTTCTTTATTGAGTACTGCACTGGCCTTTGCGCTGGTAGAAATCAGCCTTCCCTATTTTAACAACCTGTTGGGTATCAGTCTTAAGATAGAATATGAGAACTGGAAATTCTGGATCACCTTGTTAGGCCTGGTGTTTTTTACCGGTGTGCTGGCTGGCAGCTATCCTGCATTCTACCTTTCCTCATTTGAATCTGTGAAAGCCTTGAAAGGTCTTTCCGTAAAAGCAGGTTCTTCATTTTCTGTTCGCAGTATCCTGGTGGTGTTCCAGTTTGTATTTGCGGTTTGCCTGATCATCTGCACCACGGTAATTTATCAGCAGCTGAACTATATCAAAAATAAACCTGTTGGCTATAATAAGCATAACCTGATCCAGATCGAGGTGTCGGGAAAGTTGGATAACCAGAAAAAACTGGATTTGCTAAAAGACCGGCTGCTGAAATCTGGCGCTGCTACCCATGTAAGTTTCTTTAATGCAGATCTTAATTTTAACAGCAGGAATACAAATGCAGTAAGCTGGGGTGGCAAAAGCCCTAACGAAAGCACTCTGTTTAACTACCGCTCTGCAGGAAACGACTTTGTAGAGACCATGGGAACCAGAATGGTCGCAGGCCGTGAGTTTTCTGCTCAGTATTCAGATTCTAACCGGGTAATTATTAATGAAGCTGCAGTAAAAGTAATGGGGCTTAAACATCCTGTCGGCACGACCATTACTTTCTGGGAGAGCCCTGTTGTTATCATTGGTGTGATGAAAGATTTTGTTTCGGCGTCGGCCTATCAGAAAGTTGCGCCGATGATTTTCCATCCAGTTACCAGATTTAAAGCGGAAGTAGTCCTTCTGAGGTTGAATGAAGCCGAAAATATCGGATCGTCACTGGCTCAGGTAGACGACATTGTAAAAAGTATGAATCCCGATTATCCGGTTAACCGCACCTTTATGGATGAATCTTTTGAGAAGAAGTTTGCTGAAGAGCAGCTTCTGGGCACCTTGTCTAACTGGTTTGGCGGGTTTGCGATATTTATTTCCTGCCTCGGTTTATTGGGCCTGGCATTATACATGGCGGAACAGCGTAAAAAGGAGATCAGTATACGCAAGGTACTTGGTGCAAGCACCTACAGCGTGTTGGCTTTGCTTAATGGAGATTTTATCAGGCTGGTGGCAATCGCTAATGTGATTGCGTTTCCACTTGGATATATCTTCGCCAGTAAGTGGCTTTCTGGCTTTGACTTCAGGGTAGATATTTCGTTATTGCCTTTTGCTTTGGCTGCAGTTCTCTCTGTGATCATTGCACTGCTAACAGTAAGTATTCAATCGGTAAAAGTAGCGAAGGCTAATCCGGTAGATGCCCTGAGAAGTGAATAGTTGAAACGATGTTGATACACCACGCGGTGAACTCACTGGCAATATTTCCTGGCAATTGTGTTCAAATTCAGTTGCAAATTTAAACACCGTGTAAAATTTCATTGGCTGAGAATAACCAATTTGTCCCTCCTTTGTCATTCTTCCGCCATTAAATTCCTAATTGTATCAATCGATCTAATTAAAATACATCTTTGTGTACCAAACGGTCTAAAATAAACAAACAAAGATGAAGAGATTAGAGAACAAAGTGGCAGTAGTAACTGGTGCTTCAAAAGGAATTGGTGCAGCCATTGCAAAAAGCCTGGCTGCCGAAGGTGCAAAAGTGATCGTCAACTATGCATCTGCTGCGGGAGATGCAGACAAAGTAGTTGCAGAAATTATTAAAAATGGAGGGATTGCAGTTGCTGTACAGGGCAATGTAGCAAATGAAGCAGATATAGAAAACCTGTTTGAAGCAACTCTTAAAAAGTACAACGGGGTTGATATTCTGGTTAATAATGCAGGTGTTTATAACTGGGGTACGCTGGAAGAGATTACTGAAGAGGGCTTTCATCACCAGTTTAACATCAACGTACTCGGTGTGCTATTGGCGTCAAAGGCTGCTGTCAAACACTTCTCTGTCACAGGCGGAAGCATTATCAACATCGGATCGGGAGCATCCACAGTTACCCCGGCCGGAAGTGCGGTCTATACTGCAACCAAAAGTGCTGTTGATGGCATTACTGGTGTACTTTCTAAAGAATTGGGCCCACGCAAAATACGTGTCAACTCTGTTAATCCGGGAATGGTAGAAACCGAAGGTTCCACCGCTGGTGGTTTTATCGGGAGTGAACTTGCCGATGCGATGGTAAAACAAACCCCGCTGCAACGTATGGGCCAGCCAGATGATATTGCCCAGGTAGTAACCTTTCTTGCCTCGGAAGAATCCAAATGGTTAACCGGTGAAATTATACTTGCCAGTGGCGGAGGCCGCTAAAAAAATTTATAGCTTTGCTGTTTATTCGGCAAAGCTATTTTCATTATGAGAACAAAAGATTTTGATGAGCAGGAGATTTTACAAAAAGCGGTAAGACTATTCTGGCAGAAAGGTTATAATGGAACCTCTATGCAAGACCTGATTGACGGCCTGGGAATTGGACGTTCAAGTATCTATCATGCTTTTGGTGATAAACATACCCTATACGTTAAAGCCCTGGAGCTTTATCAGCAGGAAGGAACTAAACGGCTTGTTGAGGCCATAAACACAGGCCCCAGCATCCAGGATGCCATCAGGAATCTCATGACAATGACTACATCAGATCGCGTTCCATGCGGTATACCCGAGAGTTGTTTTAAAGTAAATGCGGGCGTGGAAGTGGCTGTTGATGACGAAGAAGTCTTAAAGCTCCTGCAGGAAGATGATGTGATCATCGAGAAAGCACTGTATACTGCAATTAAACAGCAACAGGATAGCGGCAAGCTTTCTGCAGCCAAAGATCCGCGTGCCCTGGCGCGTTTCATCTGCAACACCATTGCTGGCATGCGTGTGTACGCAAAAACTAACAATGATAAAGCCTTTTTTAATGATATCCTCAATACCGCACTTGCCGTGTTTGATTAAAAGCTATTTAAATTCTGCCTCTATGATAGGTTTGATTACGGGGGATGGGGAATTAGATATAACAGAAAAGGAACAGCTTACACCATTGATGGAAAACTAAGTTTGGAGTTGAAATTAATAAGCGGAGAAAATATCCTTGTAGGAATACCTAAATCCAGCAATTTTAACGACCTAAAAAAAATTTAGAAAGATATCCGGAGCCGGCAGCATACCAGTTGAGTACACGCAGATTAAAGTATCATCTGGTTACTGATCGTGTAGTTAATATTTCAGCACTGTAGTTACTGAATATATTTAGAAAAACCTTTGCCGCCGACATAAACGCAAGCACCCATGCCCCAGCCCTTACTGTCGTCAAAACTTTTGTCGCTGCTCCACTGCTGTTTACCAGTGAGTAAATTGACAGCAAAAAATTGGTTAGGCGAGGCCGGAGCGAATGGAACATAGCCCGAGGCAGGCCAGAAAACCTTAAAAAAGTACATCGTGTTACCAACAATGGTGTACTCAGAATTCACCCCTATCCGCTGCGGTTCAAAAATGGTCACTTCAGAAGAAAAGTCGGCCGGCAGAATGCCGTACTGATAGGTTGATAAAGTTCCATAAAACTTGGCTGGTTCCATATGGGATTGACCGATGATGAGCTTACCGTTGAAAGTCTGCAAAATCACGTTCGAGTTGGGCACCAAAACATAACCTTCTCCGAATTTAATACGCCTTTGTTCTCTGCCTGATGCCATGTCTACCGCACTCAAAAAATCCTGGTTAAAATCTACTCCCGAATTGGTGTTTGGTTGGTAATGGCCGGTTTTGATATAGTAAACCGTAGGTGTAGCATAAAGCAATTCTGAACGGACGATAGTGCCTGCGCCATAAAAAAGGGGAATGTTTATCGTCCCGGCTGTGGTCTTCGCTATTCCTGTAGCCGCGTCATAAATGGTATTCCCCGCTATAAATATTCCCTCGTGTATGGCATTAAGTGATATTGCCGAGGTTGCAGCAATGCTCCATTTGGCTAAGCCAGTCCTGGCATCCAGCGCGGTGAGATGGGTAGCATCGGTTAAGACATAAACCGACTCATTAAAATAGGTAATTTGTGCAGGTGCAGCAGAAAGTTTGTATTTCCATAAGAAATCGTTTGGTTGCCTGGTAGCATCTAAAGCATAGGCCTCATACGAAGTTGTATTGTCCTGCTTAACGCCAAAAAAGGTTTGCTGGTGCAAAACCGGGGTAAGCGCATTTTTGACGGCATCGCTCCATACCAGTTTGCCGGTATTCAGGTCAATGGCATTAATTTTATTAGTTTGCAGAGTATAGAGTAGATCATTACCGGTGACAGGGTAAGTCCAGGTGGTGCCTGCATCTGCCGGGTAGGTATATTTGGTAACGGATTTGCCAGAGGCCGCGTTGAGCACGTAAAGTGCCGTAGCGCCCGAACTTTGATCGACAGTATTAACAAACAGCACGGAATCGGGCAGCGGAACAACATTTACCGGATTTTCAGGATCAGGTTTGACGTTCCCTTTTTTACAGCTGAACAGCAATAATGATACACTAATCAATAAAAGATAAAGTATTTTCATGAAGCTGGGTTTTCCAGCAAAGATATGTAGTTTTCAAAACCTTTCCAATTTCCCTAAATTGTTTCATTCAGATTAGAAAATATAGATGTGGTTTTGATAGGTGAAGGTATTAATAGGTGGTTGGCATGATAGTAAACTTCTGAAATAGTTCCGGCTTAAATATCTCTTTGATGAGATAATACGCTGCTGAGGCGTTATCATTGAGGGTTCCTTCCGCGAACCCTCAATTGCCTTTTATTTAATGAACTCCGCAAATTCAGCAACGGGAATTCTTACCTTCTTAATGGCCGCATAAGGATCTTGCGCGGCATCACGGTATCCGAGTGCAAGGGCAACAACAGATTTAAGCCCCTTATCCCGCAGTCCCAGCAAGGCGTCGAATTTGTCGCCATCAAAGCCCTCCATCGGCGTAGTATCTATTTTTAATTCTGCAGCAGCAATTAAAGCTGTGCCTAATGCGATGTAAGCCTGCCTTGCTGACCAATTAAAATTTTCCTGGTCTGACCGTGAAAGAAGGCCGCCAATCAATGCTGCTTTGTAATCGGCTAACGCCTCTTCCGGGAGATTTCGTTCTGTGGCAAGATGTGCAATGAAAGCGTCTATGTGTCCACTTGTCACCCTGTCAAATGCAGCAAAAACCAATAAGTGAGAAGACTGCGAGATCTGTGCATTGAATGACCCCTCTCCAAGCTTTTCCCGGAGCGTTGTATTTTCTACAATAAAAATACGATAGGGCTGTATGCCTGTGGATGAAGCTGTGAGATTGGTGGCTTCAAGTATCTCGTTTAAGTCTGATACGGAAACCTTTTCCGTGTTAAACTTTTTAACGGCATAACGCCATTTTAGATTTTCTATAGTATTCATTTTTTTGTCTTTGATGTGCAAAATTCATGATAATTAGTTTACTTTTGTCACTAAGCAACAAAAAGTAATAGTGACATTCAGGTAACCATGTTTAAAGTAACACCAACGCCTACACACCAATGCAAAAGAGCCATTATGGGCGTACATGATGCCATGTATGTGCTCGGCGGCAAATGGAAGATCTATATCATTACAGGGTTGTTATTTGGCCCGATGCGCTATTCAGAACTGCTAAAAAACATTACTGGTATATCAGGAAAATCTCTGAGCAGAGAACTCAGGGAAATGGAACTGAATCTTTTAATCAGGAGGACGGTAACCGGCACATCTCCCGTCACCGTCATTTATGAGCTCACAGAATACGGCGAATCAGCAAAATCGATCATAGGCGTCCTTTCAGAGTGGGGAGAAGAACATCGCGAATTAATTGTAAGGACAAAATAATCGTCCCGGTATATTCAGTCAACCATTCTGCTTTAGTATGAGGATGATCCGATCTTCAGGTACACGTTGTTGCCATCCCCGGAAAATTCACTCTGGAAGGCAAGGACACAAACAACTACTTTTACGACGTAGCTCTTTGAGACGCTAACCTGTCTTCACCCACTCCTGTACTAAGCCGTTTACCAGTATCGCAGGTATGATGTTTTGAACATCATCTTACAACAAAGGTCGTAAAACCGGCCAGACCCCTGCGGCAATAATATGGTACCCTTCTGCCAGTGGATGTACGCCATCATGCATGTTCAGGTGCTTGATTCCTGCAACCCCATCCAACAAGAACGGCAGTAGCGGGATCTTGTTTTTATTCGCTAGATCCTGGTACAACTGTCTGAACTCCGCAGCCCGCTGACCCGGCACCCACAACGGCAACTGCATACCCAACAGCAACAGCTTAACCGAAGGAAACCTGCCCTTTACCATATCGATGATGGCCTGCAGATTACGCTTTGTTCCGGCAGGTGCAAGCCCTCGCAGAAGGTCGTTGGCACCCAGCTCAAGCACAAAAACATCTACCGGCTGGCTCAGCCAGTAAGTCAGGCGTGATAATCCCGAAGCAGAAGTATCCCCGCTTACCCCGGCATTCACCGACAGGTAATCCAGTCCCGCAGCATCCAGCTCCCGCTGGATCAGGGCAGGAAAAGACTGTTCATCTGGTCGATGAAGACCATAGCCTGCTGTGAGGCTGTCACCAAAAAACACAATCCGCTTCATGCAATAGAAACCCTGTCTAGTTAAAATTGTTTATGATGATATCAACAGCCTGGGAATAATGTGACTTAATCCACCTTTTTGATCAGGTTGACAGCCCTGCCCCACTTTGAATAGATCTCAATGGGCTTAACGTATTCAGGCACATCAAACTCCCAGGGTATTAACGCCTCGATATCATTTGTTCCGGAGAGTTCCGGCACCCATTTACGGATAAAATCCTGTGCCTTATATTTGTTGGACTGATGCACAGGGTTGGTATACCAGATTTCAAAAGCTTGCATATGCCAGTTCATCCAGTTGGAGCTCAGGTCATAATCGATCAGCTTAGATTCGAAATATGCCGCACCCCATGTCCAGTCGATCTTCAGGTCATATACAAGATAACTTGCGCAGTTTACCCTGCCCCGGTTGCTCATAAATCCAATTTGATTTTTCGAATGGCATTTATGCGAACCGCTAAATTTGAATCATTCATCCGAATTGCGATATTGGTAGCAATCTAAAACTTAACTCTTATGGAAAAAAAAGAATACACGCTGAATGAACTTATTCTCGAAGCCGCAGAAAACCCTGCTGAAAACGACTTCTTTGAATTGGAAAAACCTGCAATGCTGGAGATTAACCTAAAGAATCAAAAAATCCTGTCAAAGGCCGGCTCAATGGTAGCATACATCGGCAATATCGATTTCAAAAGAGAGAGCATGCTGAGCAAAGGGCTTGGGGGACTGTTAAAAAAGGCGATTTCCGGAGAAGGCGCTTCGTTAATGTATGCTTCGGGAACTGGTAAACTTTATCTGGCTGATGGGGGAAAGAAAGTTAAAATTATAAAATTGCAGGACGAAGCCATCTTTGTGAACGGGAATGACGTTCTGGCCCTGGAGGAAAGTATTTCCAACGAAATTAAAATGCTTAAAAGCGTTGCCGGAATGGTTTCCGGAGGATTATTCCAGGTTAGGCTTGCGGGCTCAGGGTATATTGCAATTACCACTCACGGGGAGCCAATATTGCTGAAAGTGACTCCCGGTCAACCAGTATTTACCGATCCTAACGCTACTGTTGCCTGGTCAGAAAACTTAACCCCTTCTATCAAGACAAACATTACTTTCGGGTCTTTTATCGGACGTGGCAGCGGCGAATCTTTTCAAATGGAATTTATGGGACAGGGCTGGGTACTGGTTCAACCTTATGAAGAGGTGAAATACACTCAGAAATAACCTATACATTTTAAACCCTGACAACGTGCTGGAATTCGAATTGATGTAATCTAATGGAACAAATGGGCATATTTCATGTTTCAACTTTACTTAAATCAAGTTAAAACATATATAAAATGAGTAAAGAAACGAATATAGCCGCACAAAAAACATTCGGAGAAGCCGTCAATTCTGCCAATTATGAACTTTTCAAAGAACTTGTTGCAGCAAACGCTGTAGACCATGATCCTGCTCCGGGACAAGTTCCAGGCCCGGATGGATATGCTGAGTTTTTTGGCATGATGCGTACCGCATTTCCCGATATGAAACTTGCAGTTGAGCAATTATCCGCGGATGAAGACACCGTCTCTTTTGCTTACCGCGTTACCGGAACACATGAGGGAGATTTTATGGGACATCCGGCAAGTGGAAAAGCCATCAATATTCGCGGAATGCAGATCAGTAAATTCGAAGATGGCAAAATGGTTGAACGCTGGGGAAGCTCTGATGAGCTGGGCATCCTGAAGCAAATTGGCGTAATAGCCGGTTAATTTAAAAAAAGAGATTCCAGTATATAATTGGAATCTCTTTTTTGATCAGCTCATTGTAATTCACTCTGGGTAAAGATTCAGCCTGTAATAGGAACTGCCGTTTCTCCCCTTTGCAGCATTAACTATAATCATATCCTCAGTCCACTAAATTTTGAATATCGCGGCTGACTGTATCCGCTGACCATTTAGGTATTTCAGAACAACATCAAGAGTTTCGTAAAATATTTATCAATGAAATAGTTGCAGTTTCTGAGACAATATTTAACTTTGTACTTCAAAGTACTTTACAAATGAGACTCTCCCAAAGACTGGATGAATTGCACGCAAAAGTAAGGAGCAACAAATGGATGGGTTATTTTACAACGTTTACCCGTCTGGCACTTGTTGCAGGATTTCTAATGGCAGGATATGTGAAGATAAGTGGTGAGCGTTTTACCGATTTGCATAACAATCAGCCAATGGGCCATTTCCTTGAGGCTTTGTATCATACCGGCTACTATTATACATTTATTGGTTATGCGCAAATCCTCGCGGCGCTTTTACTGCTCGTACCGCGCACAGTTGTACTGGGTACATTGCTTTATCTTCCTATTATTTTAAATATCTGCATATTATCATTGGCTGTGCGTTTTGAAGGATCGCTGCTCACAGCGCCGTTAATGGTGATCGCATGTATATATTTGCTCTGCTGGCATTACGACAGGATCAAATATATATTGCCCTTCAATCATCCACCAACGCTACAATTGGTAAAGGATGATAAATTTCCAAAATGGTTTTTTGCCGGTGTACTTGCAACATTTCTTGCCGTAGGATTTACAGTTACCCATATATACAATTTACTGCCACGTAATACGCTTAAATACTGTGAAAAGCAATGTGCTGACAGTGCAAATCCAGAAGGCTGTAAAATATTTTGCGAAGGTATACATCAAAAAGGCCAGGATTTAAATAAAAGTTTGGATATTTATGAGCGGGCAGTACAAAATGATAAAAGAAAATAAACAACTGTTCAAAATTCCTTTCGTCTTATAAAACTAATCACCTGCAGGCGGGTTATATTGCAAATCGATCGCCGTGAGCATTATCCTGATTCCTATTTTCATTTTCCTGTTTTTGAGACTGTTCGTAGCTGGTTACAATTTTTTTTCAAGACCAAACCTTCAAATAAGTGAGCATGAGTGCAGGGATCGTATTTCCATTCTTATCCCTGTTCGGAATGAGGAACAAAATATCTCTGCACTACTGTTCTCGATACTTAAACAGAGCTATCAAAACTATGAAGTGATTATTCTGGATGATAGTTCAACTGATCAAACTTTACAGCTGGCCAATGACTTTGCCAAATCAAATCCGAACTTTAGAGTGGTAAGTGGTAAACAGTTAGAGGAAGGCTGGACTGGTAAAAATTTTGCATGCTGGCAATTGGCCAGAGAGGCATCAGGGAAATATCTGCTTTTTCTGGATGCAGATGTTACACTTGCTCCGGAATTACTTAATAGTGCGCTTTGTCACCTCAAAAGAAATGATTTATCATTGCTCAGTCTTTTCTCCAATCAAACGATGAACACACTTGGAGAGAACAGTGTAATTCCCTTAATGAATTACCTGTTGCTCACATTGCTGCCGATCAGGCTTATACTATCCCACTCAAACCCCATTTTCGCTGCTGCTTGTGGCCAGTTTATGTTATTTGCTGCAGATAATTATCAGCAGCACCAATGGCATAGTAAAGTAAAGCAGGAAGTTACTGAAGATCTTAAAATAATGAAGCTGATTAAAGTAGCGAATTACAAGGGCGAGGGTTTATTGGCGAACGGCCTGATCAGCTGCAGAATGTACAATAATTATACTGATGCTGTAAACGGGTTTAGTAAGAATTTTATCGCTCCATTCAATGATAGTATCCCACTGTTTATTTTATTTTTAGTTTCTCTTCTGCTTGGGCCGGTTTTTATAATTGCAACTTCAGATGCTTATCTGATTTCACTTTTGTTTTTTATCATCGTTCTTACCCGGTCAATGACTTCAAGTCTATCGGGGCAAAATGTCTGGCTTAATGCTTTTTTACATCCGCTTCAAATGCTGAGCTTGTTGCATATAGGTTGTCTTGCTATCCAGAGAACCTCAACAAAAACCAGAAAATGGAAAGGCAGGATGTTGAGTTAAAGGATCCCGGGAGTACGATCTCGTAATTTAATTGTTCATTGCTTAGCTAAAATATGTCTTCACCGTATTTTAGTCGATTCTACCCTATTACGCCCAGGATCATTAATTATGCAACAGCTTTGATGACAATTTCATAGTTAACACAATAGAACTATTCTACCGGTAGCTGTTACAAATGCAATATGGATGCATCTTGACATCCAGGTAACATTACTATTTCTGAATATCAGTATATTTGTACCGCAAAGATCTTCAATTACCTTTCTCCCGCAAGCATCAGTAAAAACTGTGATCTCCTTGATGATTCAATCAGCTTTCAGCGCATTCTAAGGCATCAGATCTTCAGCATTTCACCTAAAATATTTTATAATGAGGCAACTTAAAATTAGTGAGTCAATCACCAATCGTGAGACAGCATCGTTGAATCAGTATTTGTCAGATATCGCAAAGATTCCGATGGTTACTCCGCAAGAGGAAGTGACATTGACGCAAAAAATCAGAGAAGGAGACCAGGCGGCCCTGGAAAGGTTAACAACTGCAAATTTGAGGTTTGTGGTTTCTGTAGCGAAACAATATCAAAGTTCCGGGCTGACACTTGGCGACCTGATCAACGAGGGAAACGTAGGCCTGGTAAAGGCCGCTAAGCGTTTCGATGAAACCAAAGGTTTTAAATTTATATCCTATGCCGTATGGTGGATCAGGCAGGCTATATTATCTGCAATCAACGAGCAGTCCAGGATGGTCAGGCTTCCGTTAAACAAAGTTGGTGAAATCTCTAAAATAGCAAAAGCTGCATCTCAGCTTGAACAGCAGTTTGAACGCCAGCCAACACCAGAGGAACTGGCAGAAAACCTGGAATTGACAGCGGAAAAGATCAGTGATGTTCTGGGACATTCTGCCAGACACATTTCCTATGATTCGCCCTTTTCCAGTGATGAAGAAAATACACTGCTGGACGTCCTTCAAAGCAGCGGACCAGCAACTGATACAGGATTGATTGCCGAATCATTGTCCTATGAAGTTTCACACTGCATGAGAAATCTTGGCGATAAGGAAAAAGATATCTTAACCTTGTTCTTTGGCCTAGGCAACCAGCAGGCCCAAAGCCTTGAAGAGATTGGAGATAGATATCATCTTACCCGTGAAAGGGTACGTCAAATTAAAGACAAAGCCCTGAACCGTTTGCGTGCAAATTCGAAAACATGGGTACTAAAAGGATATCTGGATTAAAGTAAAACTCCTTGCCATCAGCAAGGAGTTTTACTTTGCAATAAGACCTGCCATGACGAAGGCAGTTCAGGTTGTTTCCGTTTATCTTAGTATGCCGGTTGCTGCCGCGATTCTGCAGGCTTCAATGACATTATCCACTCCGAGCTTCCGGAAAATGTTCTGCCGGTGCCGGTTTACCGTATGTATACTTAACGATAAGTGATTTGCAATCTCTTTACTTCGCATTCCCTTGCTGATGAGCTGTATGATTTCACCTTCCCTGCTGGATAGGAGATCTTCGAAAATCATCTGTTCAGAATCCAGTACTTCGCCGGTACTTGTATTGATGATAAGCCCGTCAGGGGCGTCAAAACCCGGATAATCAAAGATTCTGTTGTACAAACAAAGCACCAGCAAGACATGTCCTTCATCTGTACTGCTTAGATAAAGCAGACGATGTTTAATCAAAACATATTTACCTTCCTCATTCCTGATGCGGAGCCTGGTAATCAAATTATAATTTGTTCGCTCTGATAGTTCAATTGCTTTGATCATCTGAAAAAACCGAAATTCAAGCCGATATTTTTTTTGCAGATCATCCGGATGAATCTTTGCAAGCAGCTCATCTTCCCAGATCGAGTTAACTTCATTTTTTTCAGGTTTAAATCCCAGGCTTTCTGAAACAGCACCGCAATAAATGTAGCTTTTTCTTGCATTCATATCGCTTAGCACACTAATGGCGTTTTCTAACTTTGAGTATATTTGCGCAATCAACTTACAGTCATCAATTTGCAGATTAGTGTTACCGAAACTGGAGAACGGCTGTGAAAACAATTTGATGTTTAACAGATCGCGGGCATTGCTGGGATGTTGATGGTCATTAATAGCCATTTTTGTTAGATTTTCTATATATAAATTTGATAGATCCAAAACAATATTTGAAATTACAGAACAAGATGATGAAAAAAATTTTATTAGCCGTCACGATAATAATTAGTCTCAACAAAACTATGGCTCAAAGTTTGGAAAAAATGAATTGGTACAACGAGCCGGAAAAATGGCTGGTGAAGGACAACATGCTCACAATGCAGGTTACTCCGAAGAGTGATTACTGGAGAATATCACACTATGGTTTTACTGTTGACGATGCCCCATTTTATTATGGCAACTACGGAGGAGAGTTTGAAGCAAAGGTAAAATTAACAGGAGACTACAAAGCACGTTTTGATCAGATGGGACTGATGGTGCGGATTGACCAAAAAAAGTACATCAAAACAGGTGTTGAATTTGTAGATGGCAAGTTCAATATCAGCACAGTAGTAACCCACGAGAAAAGTGACTGGAGCGTAACCCCGCTCGACAAAACACCCGGGTTTATCTGGGTGAAGCTTGTGCGCAGGCGGGATGCAGTTGAGATCTTTTATTCTTTGGATGATAAAAATTATATCATGACCCGTAACGCTCCGCTGCAGGACAACACCCCGGTTATGGTTGGAATGATGGCTGCCTCTCCGGATGGGGCCGGTTTTGAAGCACGCTTTGAACATTTCTCAGTAAAACACCTTCCCGACGAAAGAAGACTGGAATGGCTGAAGTTGCACCAATAAAGGCTGATACCCTTTCATAATTAATCAGCCAGCTTTAAAATATCAACGACTGCCCGGGAAATACAGAATTTTTCCTGGCCAACCTTGCGCCCGGGATTGGGTGCCGACCCGTGCTCAGGCAGCCCAGTAAATTATCTGTAAAATCCTGCTTCTTCGCCTTTTGCTACAGATTTCAAAAACCTTCCCTAATAATTTTTGTTTTGAGCTACATCTAATACTCAAGTAAGCATGATGTTGTAGTTACTCTTCTGCCAGCCCAAAACAGACAACCCGCATCCCCCGGCAGGTTAAGGAAGAATTATAATAAGGTGCTAAAATAATGCTAAAAACGCAGGGAATATTGAGCTGAGTTCCATATCTTGTTGTTTAGCAGTAAAACCAAATATTCGATGTTATGAATTTGAACAAACTAATGAAATTATCAGTTGATCTCATTTGTACTGTTGATGACAGAGATCGGTTTGTAGAGGTAAGCGCGGCATCTTATACTATCCTGGGCTATCTGCCTTCTGAAATGTGCGGGAGACCTTATCAGGATTTTGTGTACCCCGAGGATCTTGGGATGGCTAAACAAGCCGTAACTACACTGATCAGCATGCGTCCCGAGACACAAATTCAGGTACGCTATATGCACAAGAATGGCGGTGTAGTACCATTACTGTGGTGTGTACAGTGGGATAAGGAGGATCAGCTGATGTACTGCATAGCAAGATCGGGAAACATTACAGAACAGACAGAATCAATGAGATCTTCTCTGGAGGAATCCAACCGGCGCTATCAGTACGTAACAAAAGCTACTTCAGATGCGATATGGGACTGGAACCTCGTTGAAGGAACTTTCTACTGGGGGGAAGGTTTTGAAACAATATTTGGATACAACCGCAAAGAGCTTTCTGGTAATATCTCATCCTGGACAAACCACATAGATCCCGAAGATCATGAATACATTATACGGTCTAAAATGGATATCTGCCTTGGTACACAGACCAACTGGAAGGAAGAATACCGCTACAGAAAAGCTGATGGAAGTACAGCTGATGTTGTGGACAGGGGTTTTGTAATACGGGATGAAGCAGGTATGGCAGTTAGAATGGTGGGCGCCATGCATGATATTACAGAGCGCAAAAAAAATTTATACGAGATGCAGCAGGTAACTTCAAACTTATTTGCACAAAACCGGGAACTACATGAGTTTGGATATATTGTTTCCCATAACCTTCGCGCTCCTGTGGCGAATATCAAAGGTATTGCTGTGTTGATGAAAACGGAGCTGAGCACTTCTGAAGAGCCTGGCCCTTATCTGACCAACCTCCTTGCTTCAATCTCCAAACTTGATGAAGTGATCATCGATTTAAGCAAAATCTTGAGTTCCAAGAACAGAGTAGTTGATCTAAAACATGAACCGGTTGACCTGCGGGAAGTTATCTATAACATCGAAACTGATCTTGCTGACAACATTGCACACAGTAAAGCCCAAATCAGCATCACAGGCGAATCTCTGATTATCAGTTCATATAAAGCATATCTCAACAGTATTTTTTTTAATCTCATTTCCAACTCGATCAGGTATAAACTTGAAACCCCGCCATTAATAGATATCCACGTGGTACAAAACGCAAAAGAGGTAACAATCACTTATAGCGACAATAGTAGTGGAATTGACCTGACAAAATATAAGGACGATATTTTTAAACCCTATAAAGCATTCCATTCAACGATCAGAGGTAAAGGCCTGGGCCTTTTTCTTGTTAAAAGCTATGTGGAAGCATTGAGCGGAAGTATAGATGTTAAAAGTGAGCCTGATCTGGGAATTGTGTATACGATATATTTGCCTAATCCGGAAGCACAGGTTGTAAGCAATCCTAACCGCTAGCGGGTTCTCCTCTGCGGCCATCAGCTATCCTCGATTTTTGTTCAGCATACACCAAAAGCGCAATATAATCACAGCCGGGTATTTCATTCCCGTTAGGCGTGGTAAAGGCGCTGACAAAACTCTTAAACTGCATAATGGCTGTGTGTTCTTGGAGCATTTCAAGATTTCCTCCATTGTCGCTACATTCAGTTCACAATCTATGCTTCGAGAGCAGAATGTAATCGTTGGCGGTCAGGTACTGCTCGTAATATGGGAATTCATTATGACAGTCCACTATTTGTGCCGGATATGGTTCTTTTAGCCAGGTACCTTGAATCCCTCTAACCTGTGAATCAAATGAACTTTGATTAGAAAGTGCTCTTGGCAAGTCACACATGCTTAATGGAGTTCCAATAGACTTAGGGATGAATGCACAGATTTTAATTTTCATAACTGTTCTGAAATTGAGATCCTATTTGGTTGAATACAATTCTTCTTCGTGTTCTGCGATATATTTTTCCCTGTAAGCCCTATCCATAAACTTAGATTTTATATCTCTTGTCAAGAAAAATATCAGGTTGCCTTTTTGATTATGTCCGCTTGACATCAAACCAACCTGATAATACTGATTTTTTTTTGTGATCCGGACGGTATCTCCAATTGAAGAAAGGTAGATCACTTCCAATTCTGTTCGACGTTTGGTTTTATCGTTATAGCTGTAAAACTTTTCATCCATCGGGTCTAAACTTCTGGAAGGCACTTTTGTCTTTAATATACCAGATTTCGGGATAGTATACACTTCATAATCATCCTCCATTACCTTTTCAGCACCATTTTCTTCATCCCAGGCGATGATAACGATGCCTTCATAATTTTCCGGGAACAGGAATTTCAAATTTACCTTATGCCAGTAGGTGCAACCACAAGAAATCAAGGTGAATATCAAAAGTAATTTGTATTTCCTAAAGTTTGTGGTCTTCAATTGCATATAACAAGTAAATTAGTTAACGATAATTAACTACAAATATCATGCTATTTAAGCTATTTTTTATAGCAAAAAGAAATAATGCCTTTTCTTATAAAATTTTGAGAGTAACATTCTTCAAATTGTTTAACGTAGCATAAGAGTAATCAGCTTTGGCTATGGATTTCATCATAACTGTTCAGCCACCCCACTCTCCATTATAAATAACCACAAAATGGTATTACAATCGAAAGTGAAGGTGGCGACCAGTAAACACACCAATGTGAGAGCATTGATTACACAAAGATCTTTTTTCAGAATATGAGGTTAAAAAGGATATCCAAAATGGTGCTGATGAACTTCTATAGAATCATCTGTCGCTACAGAATAAATTACCCAGCCAAGAACAATGATGATAATTATTACAAACGCCCTGAAGAGTTTAGAAGTTTTCATGAATGCTTAATTACATAAGTGCTGTCACTCTGTTTAAAATTACAAGCTGACATGGCACAGATATGAACACGTATTACAGCCGTTGGCTGTGTCATAGGTCTGTTTAGCCGCAAATACTGCTCCTACACAGGAGTAAAATTCACCAAGGTAAGTCCTGTTCTCTGCATTAGGTAGATGTACACAATCCTTGTGGTGAACTTCGTAATCGCGGTTAGCCTGGGGTTTCTTGTTCACATAGTATTTCTCCATTGTCATACATACTGCTTATTGAAAGGACAAAAGTATCATTGAGAAAATTACATTTTTACGGTTAACCGTAATAGAACTAAATAATCCTGTTGTCTTTGCAATAAGCAACAAGCTGCTCATTACTGGATATATTTAAAGAGGTTTTAATAGCATTGAGCCGCTTTTCTACACTGCTCAAGCCTGAAGGTTTGAGATTTTTTTCCTGCAGATATAAAGGGATATTCTTTTGAGGCGTACCATTGCAGAGCAATGTGATGATCTCAATATCATAGGCCTTGAAATCATAGGAGTTCTCGGATTCTCTTGTGTGCATCAGGTCAGCCGACCGGTATTTCTTATTATTTGATAAAGCATCTATGGCGCGTTTGAGATCCTCTCCATCGTAACGTGCTTTACGTACATACGCATCAATGTCCAGGTCGTTAAACAGGCCATCCACTACGCCTATATTATTTTCAAGTGAGAAAACAAGGATCTTTATGCCAGGTTGCACGGCCCTCACTGCTTTGATCAGCTCCCTGCCCCCGGCGATCTGCTGAACGTTTTTGTCTTCCTCAAAAGAAAGGTCTGTAATGAGTAAATCAAAAGGCTGTTCTTTTTGCACTGAAGCCTGAAATATGTTAAAAGCATCATCACAATAAAATCTGAATTCTCTCTGTGGTATACCAAGATCATCTAAGGTTTTACGAACAGAAATATTAGCGTGTTCGTGGTCTTCTGCTATGAGTACTTTTGTGAACATTGTGATCTATCTTTTAAGCAATGGGGAATGAAATAGTAATATCGAGTCCTTTTTCTAATATACTCTCAAAAGTAATCGTACCATGAATACCATTAATACGGTTTTCCGTATTTTTCAAACCATTGTTACGGCCAGCATCAGCCATCCCGATCCCATTATCAGTGTACAGAACAGTAATGCAGTAATCATCCCGCAGAAATTTAATGACAACCATCTGAGCTTGACTGTGCCTTTTCATATTGGTCATCAGCTCCTGCATTACTATGAAAAGTTCGTCCTTTGCCGTGTCATTGATACCGATCCACACTTCTTCGTCATTGCCCACGATGAGGACTTCTGTGGATGCCGACGAATAGGATTGTAGCATCCCGGAAAGTTGCGCCGCATAATTGCCTTCACTTGTTGGCTCCTTGTTTTCGTAAGAAATGTCCCTTGAGGTATTGTACAGTGCCTCAAGCTTATCCAATAAAAGATCTCTTTTGAGATTGGGGATATTTTCTACTTCAGACATCAGATGGTATACTTTGTTGGCTACCCTGTCGTGAATCTTCTTTACATACTTCAGCTCTGTGTTTTTCACCTCCAGCTCCTTTTCCTGCCTCAGGAGCCTGTTTCGTTTTCTAAACCAGAGATATACAGATAATAAGCTTAAAACTAAAGCAACAACAATGAAGTACCCGATTAAAATTCTATTTTTCTTCTCGGCATTTTCTGCCTGGGATTTCTGGAAATCAGCCTTGTGCTTTTCCGTTTCAAAGCGAATAAGGGCAAACTGGTTTTTGGCTTTCCAGCGTGCTACTTGCAAGCTATCGTCGAGTATACGATATCGCTCAAAGTAGCTTTTGGTTTCGCTCGCTGGGCTGAGTGTAACTAATTCTTGTAAGGCGCTCAACTGGTCATCCGGACTATTGAGTATTTTTGCAACTTGCAAATGCTTCCGTGCAAACATCATAGCAGAGTCAGGGTCTTTCTTTGCGAAATATTGTGCAAGATGCGAGTAGCTGGAATTTTGCCCGAAAAGATCATTATCTGCTATTCTGATCTTTAAAGCTTTAAGGTAATCAGGTCTGGCATCATAGGAGAAATTCTGAAGCCATTTTGTATAGGAAATATTGGTTAATACCCTTGCATACTCTCTATTATTATTGCGGGTAGTCTTTAAGATCGAGCTGTATAGCACTATAGCCTCTTTGTAAGACTTCATTGCGTTTAAGACATTTGCTTTATTGTTTTGATTAATCAAAATAGTTGAAGAATCCCTCGAGAATTCAATTGCCAGCTCATAGAATTTAATAGCTCTTTTATAATCCAGTAAATTTTGAGTAGCCCTGCCCAGGTTATTATAATTAGAACATATGTAAATGAATTGATCAGCATCCTTTTGATCAAAATAACGGAGGGCATTGAGAGACATTTCCTGAGAGCCAAAATTGTCTCCTCTATCAGTTGCAATGATTGCCATATTCAGCAAGCATTTTGCGGTGCCGAGGTTATCATGATGCTGCAGAAAAATGTCTTTGGCTTTATTAAAATAAAAGAAGGCACTATCAGGCATACCATTATCACGATGTTGAAATGCCATTTCGTATGCGACATTATCTCCATTTTTATTCTTGACTGTCCGGTGTTTACAAGACATCAATAACAGGATGATACACAAGAACAGATTGAGAGATTTCAAAAGCTAATTTTTCACCAAATTAAAGAATAATTTGACGTCTCTGTCAATTATTTGGTGCGTACAGTAATAATAAACACTTATTAATAGAAAATAGCTAGTCGGCAAATACAATTATATAAGCTGACTAGCTATTAAGCTCCTTTATACGATGTTATTCATCGGGATTCTTGTGATTAAAATAGTTGACCTATTGTGCTTATAGAAACTATCTTGGGGGTATAACCGGTCCTGTGTCTCCTCCTGTAATAGGCGGAGCATCGTCCTGTGTAGTTACTGTACCGTTTGATGGTGAACCAAATGCCAATAAAGCAGCGATCATTAAATGAAAAAAATACATATTCAAAAATTTTAGAATTGAAATACTGTGTAGTTCCCCGCGACCATTCGCGGGGGCTGCTACGATTGTAAATCAGAAGGCCTTCTGAAATTTTTGGGAAGTAATTGAGAGTTGGGCGCGGGAGCTGATAACTGCTTCCCAAACCGGTTACGAACTACCGCGCCTTTCTCTCTTATGAAATCTGTTTTGTACATTTAAACTCTGATAGCGAATCAAAGCCTGCGCTGATTTCTAATGCAAACATATGGACAGGTAAATGATTATCTATCAATGGATTCCGAAGATTCCGATCATTCCGTTGGAATTCCGAAGATTCCTTAAGTATTCCGGAAATTCCGTTTATTAATAGCTCTCGATGGATTACAAAAGGTTTGATGATTACAAGAATGCCGTGATTCAGGCTTACGAAAAGAAAAGTACCGAAGGCACTTTGCCTCAGAATTTAGTTCATCACACAGATGCAAATCTGAAAAAAGAATGTGTGGAGGAGTTTCTCAGCAGGTATTTGGAAAAGGACAGTGAGACCTTCAAGAACTTCTTTGGCCGGGCGGGCAATAGAGCTGAATACTTCAAAAAAGTGAATGACTCAAAAGCGTCTTTGTTTAGGCCAATTAATACTTTTCTTAGAAATCAAAGAAAAAGCGGTACGAACAATAGAAATATAGAGATGCTCGCGTGGCTGATAAACTTTGAACCGCGCCCTTTTATGCCAGGGGATCCTTATGATCTGACGGAACCAGGAAACCAGCCTGAAAGGGAACAGGCCCCAGACTTCCCGGGAGATAAGACAGTGACTGAAGAAACTCCAATCCAAAATTTTATGTCAGAGGGTATCACGGAAAGTTCCAGGATCACCCGGTTAAAAAACCAATTCTTAAAACTTTACAAACCTGTACGGACCAGGCCCAGATCTTTTCTGGCAGGACTGGTGATTTCGGCTTCCATAGTGATCTTGTATTTTGTGACTAAACCATACAGCATGTACTGGAATGGCAATGAATATAAAACGGTCGCATTTTATCAGAATGTTGAGGGCGCTTTCATTGTTCCACTGGATACATTCCAGCTGGCACACCAGAAAAAGATAAGTAATTGGTCACAGATCACCCGCAACAGTATTGGAATAGTTCATTATTCTAAAATTGATAATCAATTGCAGTTTTATACTACGGGAGGTACAAATCCGGAAGACACATCACGAAGGTTGCTGCCATTGACAGAGTATATGTATGAGAAATATATAGTTAATAAAGCCGGGAGGAATCGACCTTAATTTGAAGTATGATATAATTTGAAGAAAGAGTATCTTTATTGATAAATTATACTCATCAATTGATGAAACATCTCATCGTAATCTTATCAGTTTTCATCTCCACATCGTATGGATTCAGTACAGCTCCTGTAAACAGGATTTCCTCCGATATTGTATTGATTTGCCAGAGTAAAAATGCGAAAGTTTATCATAGCCACGAATGTGGTGGCTTGGCCAACTGCACGCATCAGGTAATTAAAATTAGTAAATCGGAAGCGATTAAGATGGGCCGGAGAGCATGCAGGAAGTGCTACCGGTAAGTTAGGATTTCTGGGCTTCTCAGCCTTTTGCCATTTATCAATCCATACCAGCCCTCATTGAAGTTTATATATTTATCCCTATAGCAACATCATTACCAAAAATCTTACATTTGGCTATCCCCCGGGAAAGAATTTACCAAATGATAATGATTAGAAACTATATACTGCTTGCAGCTTTTATCGGTATCACCGGCACAGAGGGCTTTAGCCAGACATACAAAGACCAGAGAGCACCGGTAACGGCAAGGGTTAAAGACCTGATGGCCCGGATGACAATGGAAGAAAAAGTTGGGCAGATGAACATGTCTTCACTCGAAGGATCTCTGAAAAGCAAAGTAGGTTTTGGTGTTGTGGAAAGCCCTTTCATCATTGCAGGGGATATCGCCGCACAATCTGCTGAAGCCAAAAAACATGCTTTTGAAAACACCCGTCTGGGCATCCCTCCTATTCAGATTGGCGAAGGCCTGCATGGCGTTCTGGCAGCGGGATCAACGATTTTTCCGCAGACAATTGGTCAGGGATCTACCTGGAACCCGCAGCTGATTTACGAGATGGGTTGTGTGATTGCAGCAGAAGCAACAGCTATGGGCATAGACCAGGCCTTGTCGCCCCTGTTTGACCTGATCCGCGATCCGCGCTACGGCAGGGTTGAAGAATGCTTTGCCGAAGATCCTTATCTCGTAGGTAAACTGGGCTATGCATTTGTTACCGGGCTGCAGGGAATGCCGGAGCAATCCAAACTTGGCATTGGTACCAACAAAATTATGGCAACAGCAAAACATTTTGCGGGCTACAGTTACAGCCTTGGCGGTGTGAATCTGGCGCCTACCCCGATCGGGGAAAGGGAATTACGAACAATGTTCCTCGCGCCGTTTGAAGAGATCGTCCGGAAAGGAAATATATATTCGCTGATGCCATCTTACAATGAAATTGACGGGATACCTGCACATAGCAGTACCTTCCTGCTCGATCAGGTGTTGCGCAGGGAATGGAAATTTAAGGGATACGTAATCTCAGACTACGGCGGGCTAGGCCAGCTGTATAATTTCCACCAGGTGGCAAAAGGCCCGCATGAAGCAGCGGTGCTGGGATTACAGGCGGGAGTTGACGTGGAGGCATCGCGGCCAGACGTTTACAAAGACCTTGCAAAGATGGTGCATGAGGGGACGATCAATGTGAAACAAATAGATTCTGCGGTATCAAGGATCCTGACAGCCAAATTTAAAGCCGGCCTATTTGAAAAGAAGCTTCCTGATTCTGCAGGTATCAAAACTAAGCTCCATACTGCCAGCAGCGTGGCCCTGTCCCGAAGCATTGCAGAAGAATCTATAGTGCTGCTAAAAAATCAGGACCATTTGCTGCCCCTTGATGCTAAAAAGATTAAATCGATTGCAGTGATCGGCCCCAATGCCAACAAAGTGCAATACGGAGATTACAGCTACACCCGTGACAACCGTTCGGGAACAACGGTTTTGCAGGGTATCAGGCAGTCTGTTGGTTCCGGTATAATGGTGAATTATGCACAGGGATGCGAGCTCTCGGGTCACGACCGCTCCGGCATTGCGAAAGCGGTAGCGGAAGCGCAAAAAAGTGATGTTGCTGTAGTAGTATTAGGCACAACGAGTGTCGTATTTCAGGGCATAGGCTGGAACGGCAAAGCAGGAAAAGATGAGCCAACGGATCCTTTTACCTGTGGTGAAGGATATGATGTGACTGATATTGATCCGCAGGGCGTACAGCGGGAACTGCTGCAGGCGATCTATAAAACAGGAAAGCCAGTGATCCTGGTGCTGATCCAGGGAAGGCCATGGAGCATTGCCTGGGAAAAGGAAAACATTCCTGCGATCATTGAAGGCTGGTACCCCGGAGAAAAAGGTGGAGATGCCCTGGCGGACGTGATCTTTGGAAAGGTGAACCCTTCGGGACGGTTGAACATGAGTATCCCGCAATCATCGGGGCACATCCCTGTTTTTTACAACTATGTGAACTCCTCTAAAGGGAATAACAGGGAGCCGGGGACGCCCGACAAACCGGGCCGCGATTATGTATACTCGTCCACCGCCCCCCTTTTTCCATTTGGCTATGGATTAACGTATACCGATTTTGCTTACTCTGACCTGATGTTATCCGCAAAACGTTTTGGAAAAGGGGGGCAGCTTGAAGTATCCTGCAAAATAAAGAATACAGGGAATATGAAAGGGAAAGAAGTGGTGCAGCTGTACCTTGGCGGAAAAGTAAACTCTGTAAGTACGCCCGTAAAATCGCTCCGTGATTTTAATAAGGTTGAACTGGCAGCAGGAGAAGAGAAAACCCTGAAATTCAGGCTCACTGAAGAAGACATCCGGATCTGGAACAGGCAGATGAAACGTGTAACAGAACCGGGAAGTTTTAAAGTGATGATTGGCAAATCTGCTGACGATATTATACTGACGGAGACGGTAGAGTATGACTAAAACATGATCACAGTCTTACCGATAGCTTTACCGCTTTCCAACAACTGGTGTGCTTCCTTTAAGTTAGCCACACTAAAGCCCTGCAATGTATTGTTCAGCGTGCTTTTTAAGCTCTGCTGATCAAATAATTCAGCCGCACTATTCAAAATATTAGATTGCGAAACCATATCTTCTGTCTGGAAGGAAGACCGCGTAAACATCAGTTCCCAGTGGAAGCTTACGCTTTTAGATTTCAGCTGAACCAGGTTTACGGGTTGTTTGGGATCACTGATGGAACCAATTTTGCCCTGGGGTTTGATGAGCTCTGCAAATGCGTCCCAATAAAAGTTGAGGTTAACACAATCCATAATAAAGTCCACATACTGGAATCCCGCATTGCGCACTTCATTGATCAGATCTTTATGATTTACTACATGGTCTGCGCCCTGTGATCTGCACCAGTCGGCAGTTTCTGGACGTGATGCTGTACTGATTACAACTAAGCCTGCCACATTTTTTGCCAGCTGTGTGGCAATGGAGCCAACACCGCCTGCCCCGCCAATGATCAGGATAGATTTGCCCTTATCCTTACCGGTTATTGCAAAACGTTCAAATAGCATTTCCCAGGCCGTCAGCGTTGTCAGAGGCATGGCTGCAGCTGCTTCATACGATAATGAAGATGGTTTTTTACCAACTATTCTTTCATCTACGAGCTGATATTCAGCATTGCAGCCGCTTCTTTTAAGGTCGCCGGCGTAGTAAACTTCGTCGCCGATTTTGAAAGCAGATACTTCTTCCCCCACCGCTTCCACTGTTCCGGCGGCATCCCAGCCAATGATTTTGGGCTGATCGAGTGTTACATCTTTTGCACTGCCTTGCCTGATTTTATAATCTACGGGGTTCACACTTATGGCCTTTACTTTAACTAATATATCCCTTCCCGAAGGCTGGGGAACATCGGTTTCAAATGATACAAAGCTATCCTGTTCCGTGATGTTCAATGACTGTTTAAATCCTATTGCTTTCATATATGTTATCAATCGTTAATCCGCACTGAATTCCATTTTTATGGTAATCGATCCGGTCTTGTATTTATTGGAAGTGTTAAATGCACCGCCATAACTGTAGTCTTCATTGCTGTTTTTACCTGTGATCTGAAAAATACCCATTGTAGCCTTTTTCAGTTCACCTAATGAGCTGCCTGCATTCTTTGCAATCGTTTCGGCGCGCGAACGTGCATCGGCACTTGCCTTGCCCAGCAGTTCCATTTTTACCTGGCTCAGTTTTGTGTTGTAAAACATTGGTGCAGAAGAGTTGAATTCGATCCCGCTTTGTATGAGCTCAGCAGCTTCACGGGAGATTTTATCAACTTTCTCTACTTCATTGGATTCTATTTTCACCGATTGTGTTAAATTGTAACCTGTGAATTGCTGAGACAGGTACTGTCCGTTTGCATTTGTTTGCTGACTGAACTCTTTATTGATCACTACCGACGAAAACACCATATTACCGGCGTTAAGTCCTTTTTTAAGCAGGTAACTGCGGATCGCGTTTTCATCGGCTTTCAATGTGCTGTAAGCTTCTTTGAGATCGAAGGATTTACGGGAGTATGAGCCATTCCATACAATCAGGTCGCTATTAAAATCTTTCTCTGCAAGCCCGGTAACTACAATTGTTTCCATTGTTTTAGAACGGTACTTATAGGCGTTGCCAATCAGGGCAAAAGCGATAATTGCAGAAAGGCCAATGATAACAGCGGTAATAATTG
This sequence comes from Pedobacter westerhofensis, assembly GCF_900182595.1. Classification (GTDB taxonomy): domain Bacteria; phylum Bacteroidota; class Bacteroidia; order Sphingobacteriales; family Sphingobacteriaceae; genus Pedobacter; species Pedobacter westerhofensis. The sequence continues at coordinate 127,200 of NZ_FXTN01000001.1, forward strand.
TTGATCTCATATAAACAAGTTTACTTTCCAAGATACAAACTTTTGAGTTATTCAAATAAAAACTTTTAATAACTAAAATTCAAATCCTTCATTACCCCGGATTATCGGCGAACTGAAATATTGCTATTATATTATAATTTGCCAGTATGATTTGATAACTTCACTAGGGAAAAAATATTTGGTTATAAATTATATTGTGCTTCCTGTTGTAAGAATAATTCAGCTGTCAGTATTGCTCTTCTTTTTGCAGCTTACTGCACTCTGCCAACCGGCACGCCGTGACAGTATCATCAGGGCGGCCCGGAATGATGCAAAAAAATTCCGGCTGGATGATGCCGTATGGAAAAAATACAGGCGTGCGTTACCGGCTACTTCCAACTATTTTAACCCGGTGGGACAAAATCAGAAAAACCAAACACTTTTGAATGATTCTCTTTATGTGAAGACATACCGGAAAGCAGCATATAAACACAATAGAGGCCGTCGCACACCTTTGCATTATGTAATAGTTGGAACCGGCATACTCGCTGCTGCGGCTGTAGCTGGAGCAATAGTTTTACTCATTGCTCTCGGACCGAATATGAATTAGCCCGCCTGGGCTGGTAGTTTCTTAGTTCAGTAGATATGTGGTTACGGCATGATCTTTTTTAGTAGTAATCTTCATCACTTATCAGGTGAAAGAGGTATTTAAAAATCTTAATAAAGGGAGCATATTTCAATTAAATAACCTACTCAGAGTTCAAAAAATAGCCATAATCCTGATAGCATACACAATTGGAAATTTTCTCTATTCGTACATCATCAACGAATTCTTATACTCTCATTATCATATAAGGTCGCTTGAGCTGAAATACCAGCTGAATATGGTTACATTTACATGTGGTATCGTGCTCCTGCTGACGGCCCAAACTTTTAAAGTGGGTATTTTGTTGGAGGAGGAGAATAAATTGACAATATAATATGCCTATAGTAATTAATCTTAACATCATTATGGTGAAACGTGGCATGTCCCTCAATAGCTTATCACAAAATACCGGAATAACATTGTCCAATCTATCGATTCTAAAACAGGGAAAAGGTAAAGCGATCAGGTTCAGCACACTTGAAGCAATCTGTAAAGCACTTGACTGTCAGCCTGCTGATATCATGGAATACAGTCCCGAAGAGTTTATCCCTCAACCTTAAAAACTATTTACAATTCTGTTTAATCTGGCCTTCAAATTCGTGTACATTATATGAGAACTTTTCTTTCGGTTATTTTTTTAGCTGCCTTTTCCCTTTTTTCTTTTGCACAACAACCTTATGCACCTGCTGCAGCTTTGCCTGCTAAAAACCTCGCAATGTTCGGCAGGGGGTTATATCCCGGCAATGATACTACATATCATTTGCTGAAACGCAGCGGCTTTAATACAATCCTGTTATCCAGCTTTTATATCCATGCTGACGGCGATCTGTACTCCGGTGATTCGCATCAGCCTATCATACATCAGGGCAAATGGGTTGGAGATGCCGGTTATGTAAAAAGAGTAAAAGACCTGAAGACAAAATCTTCGATCAGCCGTATCGAGATCCTGCTGGAAGGCCGCTGGTATGGTCAGCCACCAAACACTTTCGATTTTATCCGCGACTGGTATGACCCTGCAAAGGCAGTACCTGGTATCGTAACCGGTACCGGCAAAGAGAGCACTTTGTACAATATCATAAAAGTATTGAAAGAGGTGCTGGGCGCCGATGCCATTTGCATCGACGATGAGTCTGTATACCACAGTCCTTCGATCATTGCGATGGGCAAAATTGCGGCGGATCTGAATATGCACATGACGCTGTGCCCCTTTAAAAGAAATAATTACTGGACTGAAATCCTTGAGGCCTCAGATAATAACCTAGTGGATGCGCTGTATTTGCAATGTTATGATGGTGGCGTACGCAACGAGATCAAAGACTGGGTACAGGGGCTAAAACCAGCACAACCGATCTATCCGATATTTATGGTGCGTGGATCTTTCAGTACCTGTGATACCCATAAAGGAAGTAAATCTGTAGCCGAAATCAGCAAACAACTGCGGGGCTTTAAGAAAGACTATCCCGGCATGAGCGGCGCAGCGATCTGGCAGATGGAAGACCTTAACAGCTTCGTTAAACTTGGATGCGCCATTAAGCAGCCCTCATCAGGAACTGCTAAAAGCGTAGCTGAATTTTTGAGCCAGCTGAAGAAAGCGCTGAAAAAAGAATTATAAGCCAGGCAACGCTTATTACTGACGTTTGCCCCTGGATGATTTAATCTCCTCATTGATCTGATTAAGCAGGGAGTGCCTGCCCTGCGCATCGCCTCCCAGTTGCCAGATCATTATGCCGCCGGTTTCCTTCAGCGCCAGTTTAGTTTTGGCCCTGATCGTTTTAATTCCGTTGTAATACATTGTTCCTCCGTCAGCCATCAGTGTTTCGTCTTTTGACTCACTTCCGGGATATTTGTCAACGATTTCTTTGAACGTCATATCAGGGACCCCGGATGGACCAAAACCATATCCATAGAAGGGCACGCCTATATTAATCTTTTGTTTGGGAAGGCCGCGCTCCCCCTTCCAGTACTTTATTTGTTGAACCGCCATCGAATAAGGGGAATGTTGTCCCGGATCATCGGGTTTCCATGGTGCTTTGAGGTCGTAGGCCATCAGGTTAACAAAATCGTAAGCCTTTAGAGAGGTTTCTGTAATTTTATCCCGGGTGGTGTAAGAAAGCGCAGTGCTGATGAGCTTAGCTTTCTGATGAAGTTGTTCTGCCAGCAGGATTACAAAAGGCTCATAATTGGTATTGATGTCATCATTTTCAATATCTACATCGACACCGTCCAGCTGATATTTTTCAACGAAGGCTATGAAGTTCTGTACCACCATTACCCGGTGCGCAGCATCCAGCAGCGTATCCAGGGAAACATGTCTGCTGCCACCACCACATGCCAACATTACTTTGACCCCGTGCTGATGCGCAAGTTGCACCACGGTATCCAGTTGTGGCTGGGCAGTAAACGTACCGTCTGTCTCAGGATTGATAAAAGCGATATTGAGATGTGTAATCTGACCGAGGTTGATTTGCCTGGTGTTTTTGACCATGTCATTGCCCGTTCTTAAATAGCCCACTACCCTGAACTGGGAGTTGCCTGTAAAGGGGACAACGCTGAGCAGCGCAAATACTGACAGGAATGAAAGTTTTGACAGGGAGATGTTTTTCATAAGTATTTTGATTTCCTGGCTACTAAAATATCATTAGATATTTGAAAATCATAATCTTATATGCAGTACCTGATCTGGATATATTGTAATACCAAACAGTAAAAAATCAATGACATATTATTCGATAACAAAACGATGAAAAATTAGAAAATAAAGTAGCTGTTATTACAGGAGCCTCGAGCGGAATGGCTCTGGAAACAGCAAATTATTTGTTGCTGAAGGTGCTTATGTATTTAAAAACGGGGCGTCGTCAATCCGAACTGGACAAAAGCCGTGGAAGAAATTGGATACAATGTTACTAGAGTGCAGGCAGATTCAGGAAAACTGGAAGATACAGCTGTATTTGATGTTGTATCACAGGAAGTATAGATCAGATCACAACTACAATTCCACTTGGTCGTTTTGGTAAACCAGAAAAAATGGCTAAAGCAGCTTTATTCCTGGCATCTGATGATTCTTCTTATGTAGCAGGTTGACATGTTCATCGATGGTGGTGCATCCCAATATTAAGCTGCAAGTTGTTTTATCAATTCAGAAATGATGGGACGATGAGTAATCAAAGTTACTGTTGGGATAGGTAGCGGTGGTTTTATATGAAAAGAGAGTTGCATGAAAATGCAACTCTCTTTTCATATAACTTGAGTTAATTGGCTCTCTTCCGCTCCTCTTCACTCGCGGTAGTCCGTTTACGAGCCGCAGCTACGCTGCTGCCCAGTTTATAGGAAAAGCTTACGGTAAATGTGCGCGTATCATTCTTTTGATAAATACCATTGTTCTGCCCGTTATTATTGATCAGAATACGGTAAGGATTACCATTGAGAATATCACTGGCGCTAAATCTTAGTGTTGCCTGTTTGTTCAGTAAGGGTTTACTGACACCCGTGCTCAGATCGTAAGTTCTGTTAACCTTGAGTGTTCCCTGCTGTACCGCACTGGTGTACCAGGCGCCCAGCTCTGCTTTCCATCCGCTGTTTTTATCGATGGTAAAAGCATGATCAGTTCTCAGATAACAATAGTATTGCTTGTAGTTATAGGTATTCCCCGGCTGATCTGAACTTTGTGTCCTTCGATAACCCTGTGCAATGTTATTGATTTCCCACCAGGAGGCCGGATGATGCACAGAAGAAAGTTCAATGCCTGCATCTTTGATGCTGCCTATATTCTGCTGGGTATCAAAAAATGTTTTATTGATATTATCCTGAACGGTTACATTGCTGGCCAGATCATTTATCTGGGTATATACTGCTGCAAAAGTATAATTCTGGTGCAGGGTATAGGTTAAACGCAGGTCATTGATAATTGAAGGTTTTAAGAAGGGATTACCGCTTTGATAGTTATATGGGCTTGAATAACTTTTTGCGGGATTGAGCTGCCTGTAGTCAGGACGCTCTACCCTTTTTGAATAGGCAAACCCAAATTCGTTGTTTTCTGAAGCTTTATAGCTTACAAATACTGTAGGAAACACACGTAAATACTTGTTTGTATTGATGGAATCAAGAGAAGCTGAAATCCCTTTGGTTGTGGTGTACTCGGCACGTAATCCCCCCTTGTAGGTCCATTCATTGATTGAACCTGAGATACTCGTATAACCAGCCGCAGTATTTTCTGTGTAGTGAAACCTGTCGCTTCGTAAGAGATCCAGAACGGGAGTGCCAGCCGCTGTGTTATAAAAATCGAATAAGTTTTCACTCACTGTGCTGCTGTACTTTGCACCGGATTCCATTGACCATGTTTTGCCTAAACGGTATTCATAATCTACTTTGCCTGACCAGATATTGATCTTCTGTGTTGATGGATAGGAAACCTGATAGAGCGCAGAAGATATACTTCCATCCGGCAGGTAGGTCAGGTTGTTCAGGTTTTGGGTATTGTTTTTTGTAAAGGGGGCATAATCCACATCTATGTTCAGGCTTTTTCCATTGGTGTCCAATTTTACCTTATAATTCAGGTTGAAACTATACTGGCTGCCATCGCCTTTACTGTTAGCTGTGGTGCGCAGCACTGAATCAGGGCTTGAAGCGTAGTTATTATAAATATTGGTCCTGCCATTGCTATAACCGCTGGTTGCCGAGTTATTGCCGGTAACGAGAACACCAATCACCTGATTGTCTGTAAGGTTATAGTCTGCCCCTGCTGTATAATTGCTCACTTTGCTTTTGCTGACACTGGCCCTGCTACCATCCCAATAGGCATATGAACCAGGGCTTTGGAAAATGGTATAAGTATCCAGGTGACGTTTAATATCCCTGTCGCTATAGCCGTAACTCCCAAAAACGTTGAGCTTATTCTTGCGGTAGTTAAAAGTCCCGTTTCCGGTATACCTGTTCAATTCTCCCCGCGTATAGCCACCACTTAAACTGGCATTAAATCCGTCTGCCTTACTTTTTTTTGATACGATATTGATAACCGCACCACCCTGAGCTTCATATTTGGAAGATGGGTTTGGCATCACTTCTATTTTAGAAATATTGTCGGAGGGGATACTTTGCAGGTATGCCGAGAGGTCATCACCCGACAAGCGAACAGGTTTTCCATCCATATACACTGTGGCGCCTTTATTGTTCGTTTTGATCACCCCGTCGTTTGAAGTTTGTACACCCGGAGCCTTGGTTAAAGCTTCCCAGGCCGAACCTCCGCTGGCCATAATGCTGTTCTCTACATTGAATACAATGCGGTCTATCTTGCGTTCGATCGTGGGTTTCTTAAAGGTAATCGCCACCTCCTTCAACTCTTTGCTATCGCTGAGCAGTATTAGCTTTAAGCTATCTTTTGGTAAATTGAAACTACGCAGCAAGGGTTTGTAGCCAATAAGGGATACCGAAAGCTGATAAGTGGATTGATTTAAATTGCTGAATGTGAATTTGCCCATATCGGCCAGCTGGCTGTTCACTACCTGTCCATTTTGTGACAGTGTTACGGTAGCTGCATCCAGCGGCTTACCTTTTTCGTCATTGACAATTCCGTTTAACTTTTGTTGTGCTGATAGCTGGAATGGAAGTAGCAGTATTAAAAAATAAAATAGCGTTTTCATCTGGTTATTTATTTGATGTCGATTGTTAAATAAATCATAACACAAACCTCCACTTTTGCTTCCTTAACGGGAGTTAAGTTGAGTTAAATAGAGTTAAATCGTATCTTGACAGGATTGTAGCAGAGAAAATTATGAGGAACTTCACACTATGAAATGGTTCAAAGCAAAATATACCTATGTACTGATCATACTCTCGCTGCTGTTGAGCACCGGTCTGCAGGTAGTGTGGCTGCAGCAACTATTTTTTGCACAGCAAAAGCAATTGAAACAGGATATAGAGCACCTGGTAAGCATGACCGCCCAAACGAACATCTATAACAGCATTAACTCCTTTAAAACTCCGGGCAACCGCAGGCAAATTAAGCAGCTCTTTTTATCTCCTCAGTGGGAACAGCTACGCTACGCTTTTGAAAATATGAAGATTGCCGGGATCAGCGCAAGCTACAGTATTACCATTGAAGATGACAGTACCGTTGTGGGCATGAAATTGAGTTTGCAAAATACTCCGGTAAGGAGAAAAATACGAAGGCCAATTAACACCAATACGGGGCTCACTGAAGCACAGCTGGTTGCAAATGACAGCCTGTCGAGAATTGATATGAAAAATAAAGTAGCAGCTGGCCTCAGAGCGATGGGCTATTCCTCAGAAATATATTACAACATTTATGCTTATACCGACTCCATAAAGGTTTTTGAAACCAATAAGCCTAAGAATTTCAAACCCAAATATACAACCAGTAAATACCAGTATAATATACAGAGCCTCTACCGGTACCAGCTGACCATGCCGGAAATCAATGACGTGGTATGGTACCGCATGCGCTATTACCTGGCTTCTTCGATCTTAATGGTACTGCTTACCTGCACTGCATTTTATTTTATATTAAGACTGCTGCGAAACCAGCAATTATATGCTGATGCAAAGGCAGACTTTACCAGTAACATGACCCATGAATTTAAAACGCCGATAGCAACGGTGTCGGTAGCGCTGGAATCTATCAAAAAATATAACCTGATCAACAATCCTGAGACTTTGCTGAACTACCTCGATATTAGTCAGCATGAACTCCGCAGACTAGACCTGATGGTAGAAAAGGTGTTGAATATCAGCAATGGGGACGAAGTACAGCAACCGCTTAAACTGGAACTGTACGACCTGCAATCGGGGCTGCAGCAAGTTATTGCATCCATGCAGCTGCAATTGTTAAACAGCCATGCCAGCATCAGGTTTAACACTTCAGATGAACCATGTTTTGTATATGGCGACCCGGTACATTTAACGAATGTATTTTATAACCTGATAGACAATGCAATTAAGTACTCAGGTACAAACCTGATACTGGAAATTAACTGCAAAGAAGATGCCGGTCATATAACGCTGAATTTTAAAGATAACGGGCCGGGCATTGATAAGATATATCAAAAAAACATCTTTGAAAGATTTTACAGGATCCCGGTGAAGGGAAGCACACACGACATCAAAGGATCAGGACTGGGCCTGCACTATGTGAAACAGACCATAGAAAAACACGACGGGACAATCAGGATTAAAAGTGAGCCCGGCCATGGAACCAACTTTATCATTACTTTACCCGCAGCATCATGAGTTTAAAAGTATTATATGTAGAAGACGAGCCCTTTTTGTCGCACATTGTGAGCGACGGCCTGAAGAGCAGTGGTTATACGGTACAGGTTGTTGCAGACGGGAACCTGGTGATGGATGCGTACCGTTCTTTTATACCGGATATCTGCATCCTGGACATCATGCTGCCCTCCAAAGATGGCTACACCCTGGCGAAGGAACTCAAAGAAGTTCAGGCAGACCTGCCCATCATCTTTTTAAGTGCAAAAGTGCTCACCGAAGATGTGGTGAAGGGCTTTAAATCCGGTGGTAACGATTACCTAAAAAAGCCCTTTAGCATGGAAGAACTGCTGGTACGAATGGAAGCGCTGCTGCACCGTTTTGGCAGGGAAACTATCAGTTCTGCAACGGAAAGCAGTAAAATCTACGACTTCGGGAATTGTCAGCTTGATACCGTCCAGCAGATTTTAACCACCTCCACCGGTGACCATTCCCTTTCCTTTAAAGAATCGGCCCTGCTGGAGATGATGATCCTTCGAAAAAACGACGTACTTGAACGGCAGGAAGCGCTGATCAAGATCTGGGGAGATGACAACTACTACAATACCAGAAGCATGGATGTGTTTATGACGCATTTGAGAAAACTGCTGAAAGACGAACCGGGTATTCAGATCATGAATCTGAGAAGTATAGGTTATAAGCTCATCTGTTGAACCAGTATTATGTGCCCAACAGCTTTTCGGTTTTATGCAGCTTCCGTTCATGAGCAGTAATCCCCTAAAGTTAATGTAATACAACGGCAAACCCTGGTCAAAAGGGTTTGCCATTCTTATTGAATAATAATCAGTTATTTCGCTGTGAGTAATCCGGGATACAGCACTCCATCTGCACCGTTCAGCTGTAGGTTCAGCAGTTTGGCAATCAGCGGGGCAATATCTTCCTGACCGATCAACGGTAAAACAACACCTTTTTTGATGCCTCTGCCAAAGGTTACAAACCCGGTTTGGATCTCTTTAAAATCGGTAGGCAGATAGCCATGGGTACCACCCTTTGCAGCAGTTAACAGCGCTCCTTTTGCTGTTGCACCAAAGCTGATGCCCTGGTAAGCGGCCAGTGCCAACGCAGCATTTGGATCGCCCTGTGCAGCAGCAATCTGTTGTTTATCTAAAACATGGTACAGTTTTTTTACCCCTTGCGGCAGCTGATCCAGCGCTTTGGTTATCTTTTGAAGCGTTTCGCTGTCACTGGGCTCTCGCAGGTGCAAAAAGGCCGACCCGCCGCTGGCCTGAAAATAGGCTTTCCAGCTGGCTTTGTCGGCATCTTTGTAAAGGCCCAGATCAGATAACAACACGTTAGGGTTAAATTGTGTATGGATATCTACAAAGCCGTGGTCACCCGTAATAATAAAAGTTGTGCTGTCCTTAAGGCCGGCCTTGTCCACCGCATCAAAAAGGGTTTTCAGGGCTACATCCACACCTGTGACTGCCCAGCGTACTTTGAATCCCTCGCGGCCTTCCTCATGCTGGTTATGGTCGGTAAGCCCGATATGTATCGCTAAAAATCCTGGTTTGTACTTTTGCAGGATATAGGCAGCCATCCTTGTTTTGTTCTGGTCGTTCGTATTGTCGTCCAGTGCAGCGCCATATTCGCCAAGTTTACCAATGGCATTGTCCTGCACTTCCTGGAACAGCGACTTGGGATTGGATTCCTGATATAGCGCTTTGATCTCATCTTTCTTCTCTTCCTTGTTTTTTGGCAGGATCACATATTCCGGCAGGTTATAATCAATGGGCGCGCCCACCGTTACAGGCCAGCTTACACCTGCGGTACTGAGCCCGGCATCCTTTGCCGCTGTCCACAAAGTTGGGACTTTGATATCCTTATAGTACCAGAACCATTTGCCCGTGATACCGAGAGGCTCTACCGGGACATTGTAATAAATACCATGTTTGGCCGGTAATACACCGCTGATGATGGTGGTATGCGAAGGATAGGTAACTGTAGGAAAGCTGCCCCGGACACCCTCTGCATAGGCCCCGGATTTCATCGCCTCGCGCAGATTTACCATTCCCCATGACGGGTCGAGATAAAACTCAGGGCGCAAGCCGTCTATACTGATCAATACCACATGTTTTTTCTGAGCATGTGCATTTGCTGTGAAGAGCAGGCATAAGCAGATGCCTGTAAATAATTTTCTCATGTAATTGATATTAAGCTTATTGATTAGCTGACTGTGCATTGTCAAACAAGGGAACTGTAAACTGGCTGTCTGCATCGGTTTCCTTTAGTTTGGCATAGGGCGAAAATGTCTGTACACTGAGCTGGTTCTTTTTAACGGAAAATTTATACAGGCGCATTAATCCGTTGCCGCCATTAGGCCTGCTCTGGTAGTCGTTCAGAAAGGTTTGAACGGTGTGACCGTTATAAACGTCGCTTCGGTAGCCTTCGCCATTTGCACCCACGTGGCCGCAAAGCATCATAAAGAGGTTTGCATTTGCTTTCAGCGCTTCATAAATCGCTTTGCCTTCGGCATTGAACGGAGCCTGCGGCGTATTGCTTCCCTTTACAGGATTATAAAAGAGAATGGAATGACTGATTACGATCGCTTTGCGCAGGGCATTCTCTTTCAATATCCGGTTTGCCCAGGTGAAAACATTGGCCTGATCTTCATTATGTGCATCAAACTCAAGGAACAATGTGATAAAATCGATACCGCCCGCAGTGAATTTGTCATAGTGACTGTCATTATTTTCGCCATAATGCCCGCCATAATATGGCCTACCCTCAAAGTGTTTTACACCGAAATATTTGTTAAATCCGATAGTAGTTCCTGTAACCGGATATTGCGAAGGAAACTGGTCGTGATTACCTACGGTAAGACCATATGGAATGCTTACCGGCGATTCAAGTCCGTAGAGGGCAGTTTTTGCAAGGTACCATTCCGCAGCCTGCGTTACGGGGTTATCACCGTGTTCTGTGATATCGCCCATATGGGCTACATAGGCAATATTTTCTTTAACCTGGTTTTTCCTGATCCATTCGATTTGTGCTTTGAACATATCGAAGGTACCGCCCAGCTGGGCCTGGGCAAGGTAATATTGCGTGTCAGGTATAACCGCGATAGAAAATTCTCCCTCTTTAACTACCGCCGGCCGGCCTGTTGCGGGGGTATCAATAACGAGACAGGGCATGTTCAGGTTGTGGGATGCAGCACCAGAATTGAGCGCCCCCAAACATAAGCTGCAGCTCAATGCAGCTGACCATAGTTTTGTTGTATTTTTCATAATGATTATAGTGGGTTTTGGATCATACCGCCGGGGTTAAGCTCTACCTCGTATTGCGGTATCGGGAATAACAATTTGTTTTGGGTAAGCATGTAAGCATCCGATGAAAGATAATTTACCTGCGTTTTTAACTTTGCGCCAAAAGCATTCACGGTTTCTATCGCTTTGCCGCTGCGTACCAGATCATTCCAGCGGTGGTTTTCAAAGGCCAGTTCAACCCGTCGTTCATGGGCAATGATATCCCTGAGCGCGACTGCACTGTTAGCGGGAGCAGGTGCCAAACCTGCCCTGCTGCGCACGGTATTCAATGCGGTAAGGGGCGATTTTCCCTGTTCATTCTGTACTTCGGCCAGTAGCAGCAGGGCATCTGCATAGCGGTAGATCGGGAAATTATCTCCGGAACCGGTGGTGACGATCAGCGGTGCGTGTACATACTTTTTGATGTAGGGCACCCCGGTTTTTCCTGCCGCAGGGGTATAATTGAGAATGCTTTTATTGGCAGAATAGACAAACAGGTCACTGGCATTATAGGCGCCTTCTACAATACCGATCGAGGCATCAAGACGCTTGTCGTTTGGTTCATAGCTGCTGATCAGGTCGGCACTCGGGGTATTCCAGCCGCCAGTAGAGCTGTTATTAATGTTTATGCCCAGAACGATAGAAGTATTGGAGCTGCGGGGCAGGAAATGAAAGGTTAAAGGATTGGGTGTAGTTCCCAGTTCATTGCCCGGCAGGTATTGCACTTCAAATATCGACTCCTTACTGTTTTTATTGGTCGGGGAAAAGGCATCGGCATAATTGGCGTTCAATGCATAACCCATTGCAGGTAGAGTATTCAGTAATACTTCGGCTTCTGCCCATTTCTTCTGGGTAGCGTACACTTCTGCCAGCAGCATTGTTGCAGCACCTTTTGTGCCCGCTCCGGACTGCGGGAATTTGGCCGGTGCGCTGAGTTTGCTGATCGCATCTTTTGCGTCGGCAATGATCTGCGTATACACTTCATCGGTGCCAGACCGGTTTTTGAAAGCATCACCGGTAGTCTTCACTTCCTTCAGAAATAAGGGCAGTCCGCCATACAATCTAACCAGTTTAAAATAATACCAGGCCCTCAGGAATTTCGCTTCTCCGTCTATCGGTGCTTTTACCACATCGCTGAGATCAGCAGCAGCCAGGCGTTCTATCACAATGTTTGTACGGGATATTCCCGTGTAACAATGCTGCCAGACTGCATTTGCATAATCATTGGTGGGCGTGTTGGTAAAGTCTGAGATCTGCTCCCTGTACAGGTAGGCCGTACCGCGGTTACTGGGGTAAGGTTGGTAAATGGTATTGTCAGAATGCATTTCCGAAGTGAAATAATCATTCAGCAGTACATCCCTCAGGGGCGCATATGCTGCCACTACAGCCTGTTTAAACTGATCTTCTGTTTTAAAAAAGGTTTCACCTGTATAAGAATCCTCGGGCTTCAGATCAATGAAATCCTTTTTGCATGATGACGCTGTCACAATCAGCACCAGCAGTATACTATATATTTTGTTCATGTTGAGCTTGTTCATATCCACTATTTAAAAGTTGCTGAAAGTCCGAAAGAGAATGTTCTTGGAACAGGATAGGCATTCTCATCTACGCCGATACCCAGTGTTGGGTCCTGTCCGGCAAAGTTGATCTCCGGGTTCAGTCCGGAATATCCGGTAATCACGAACGCCTGCTGTACAGATCCGAAAACCCTGAGGCTTTTAACCAGTGGGTTCTTAAGGTTGATCCTGTATCCCAGAGACACATTCTTGAGCGTGAGGTACGAGCCGTTTTCTATCCATTGCGAGTTCACCTGCCTGCCCATGGCAGTGGTACCGGTTTTGGTACGCGGGTAGATTCCCGAGCCGGGGTTCTCCGGCGATCTCCACCTGTCTGCCGCTGCTGCCAGCATCAGCCTTGATCCGTCGAGGTTGGTTTGATAGGCCCATTTGGCAGCGTTAAGTATTTCTCCGCCTACCGAGTAGGACATGTGGATGTTCAGATCCCAGTTGCCATAGGTAAAATTGTTGGTCAGTCCCCCGGTAAAGGTTGGTGTAGGATCGCCGATAAACGTACGGTCGTTCCCATCATCGATCACACCATCGCCATTGATATCTTTCACCTTGATGGTCCCTACGTCTGATGCAGTTCCATATTTTGCGGAGCTGGCCAGGTCGGCCGCATCCTTGTATAATCCCTGGAACACAAAGCCGTAGAACTCACCCAGGTGGTGCCCTTCCTGCTGACGGAAATAATCAGAGCTGACAGTATTGTTCCTGCGGATATAGCCGGGATCAACCAGTTCCTTGATGATATTGCGGTCGAAAGAGATATTAAAGTTGGTTGTCCATCCCAGTTTACCGGTAAGGTTGGTACTGTTAACGGAGAACTCATGTCCCCATAGTTCAATAACGCCTACATTATCCACGATACTGAGAAAACCCGAAGCCCTTGGTACAGGACGCTGCATGATCAGTCCGTCAGATACCTTCCGGTAATAGTCATAGGTGAAGTTCAAACGGTTCTTTAACAAGGATAAATCAAGGCCGATATCAAACTGTTTATTGCGTTCCCAGCGCAGGTTGGCATTTTCCAGTCTGTTGATGCTTTGTCCGGATATGGAAGTACCGTTGCCGGCATAATAATACTTACCGAGAGTGGCCTGAGCCTCGTAATTACCGAAAAAGTTATTTCCGGTAATCCCGTAACTTGCTCTGATCTTGAAGAGATCCACAGACTTTATGTTTTTCATAAAGCTTTCATCGCTGACTACCCATCCGGCAGAAACCGATGGGAATGTTCCGTATTTCTGGTTATCACCAAAACGGGATGAACCATCGCGGCGGACGGCCCCCTGCAACAGGTACCTGCCTTTGAAATTGTAGTTTACACGTGCAATGCTGGATAACAAAGAGTATGCAGAATAGGTGCTGTTTCCGGCCGAAAGGCTGGTGGCGGCAGAGAGGTAAGGTATATTGTCATCAGGGAAACCCAGACCGGTTAAGGTGGTGTTATATCCGCTGTATTTCTGCACGGAATATCCGCCCAGTACTTCGATGTTGTGATCTGTTGCAATGGTCTTGCTGTAAACCAGGTTGGCTTCGCCGGTATAGGAACCGTTATCGAAGGTAGCGGCGGTGCCAGTTGCCTGGCCTACTGTTGAAGTAACCACGCCCGACTGGTAATACTTTCTGCTCTCGTTGCCTTTATCGACAGCGAAATTCGTTTTTAAGCTCAAACCTTTTACAAATTCATAGTTCAGGTAGGCGTTACCCAGGATACGTGTGGTTTTATAATCGTCCTGCGTGAGGTTGAACTGGGCAAGGGGATTGATATAGGCCACCATACCGGCAGAGTACGTATCGCGGTTATATGATCCGTCAGGATTGTAAGGGCTTTTGAGCGGGCTGGCTTCAAAGATGCGTTCAAACAGACCACCTACGCCATCAGTCGTCAGGCGGTTGTTGTGATCCAGACGGTAACTCGGAGCGATGTTAAAACCAATTTTCAGACGGTTATTCAGCAGGCTGAGGTCCTGGTTGATCCTGAGGGTATATAACTTTGTCCCTGTGTTGATCAGCACGCCCTCCTGTTCCTGGTAACCAACGATTACTGTAGAACTTGAATTTTCTCGGGCAGACTGTACGGTAAGATCATAATTTTGGAATGGTGCTGCGCGGGTGAGCAAATCATACCAGTTGGTGCCTTCTCCGTATTGTTCAGGATTGAGGTATTCTGCGGGCGTTGCCGTTGTGTAGCCCGGCTCATACTTCCGCGCGTCCTCAAATTTCTCTTTCATATACTGTGCAAATCCCCTGGCATCCATCATTTTTGGAACGCGCTCCTGCGGGATCTTCTGCACACCATAACCGGCATTGAACACAATTTTGGAATCTCCGGGTTTTGCATGTTTGGTGGTGATGAGGATCACACCATTAGCTGCCCTGGAACCATAAAGCGCCGTTGCCGAAGCATCTTTTAAAACACTGTAGCTTTCAATTTCATTGGGATTGATATTATTGATACTTCCGGTAACAGGTATCCCATCCACAATGATCAGGGGCTGGTTGCTGGCATAAAATGAGGCTGCCCCCCGGATCCTGAACTCTACACCGCGACCGGGCTGCCCGCTGCTTTGTGCAATCTGCACACCGGCAACTTTACCCTGCAGCTGCTGCGCAAATTGTCCCACAGGCATATCTTCAAGTTGCTTTGCGTCCAGTTGAACGATGGAACCTGTAACCTCTTTGGCTCTCTGCTTGCCATAGCTGACATTGATTTCCTGCAGTGTGGAACCGCTCTGCAGCGTGATGTTGGAAACTGTGCTACGGTTGCCGATGATCTGGACGCTTACATTTACCGGTGCATACCCCACAAAGGATACCATCAGTGTCTGGCTTCCCTCCGGAAGGGAAATCCTGTAAGCACCATTGGCATCTGCCGATACGCCAATGCTGGTACCCTTAACACGTACAATCGCACCGGGCAAGGGTTCACCGGTTTCATCGGTAACGCGGCCGTTTACTGTTCCGTTGGCCTGTTTGAAAAGGATGATATTACTTCCCTGTTCCTTAAAGCCAATACCCTGATCAGGCATCAGTGCCGAGAGGATGGCCTCCAGGGTCTGCCCCTCATAAGTACCGGGGCCCACATATTTATCGGCCAGCCTGAGATAAGCTTCATCAAAGGCAAAAGTGACGGCGGCTTTATCCTCCAGTTTTTTGACAACCGATGAAAGCGTTTCATGTTTAAAAGAGATCGTAACACGGGTACGCATACCCTGTGCATTTAAATCAGTTGCCCGAACAGATAACAGACAGGTGATTAATATTGAGAAAAAAAGAAATGTGACGCGCATGATTTGCCTCCATAACTGTGTATAAAAATTCATATTTTTGAATGGCTTTGTAAGTGTTAAATTTTGCTAAGCTTTGCAAACTCTGTGTCGAAACTATGTTTGCTACAATTTAACCGGTTACCGTTGCTGCGGGAACCGGTTTCTTTTAATATAGAATAACCAGCTTGCCCTCCTTTCTGTATTTTGTGTTTCTGATGGTACTGATCACTTTTAATGTGTCGTCAACAGGTATTCCGCGTTTGATGCGCAGCGTAAATCGGTAACCGCTTACTGCCGGACTTGCTGCTTTGAGGTCGATACCGTAAATATTTTTCATGACTACCACCAGCTCATTAAAACTGGCCTGGCGGAGGTAAGTATCACCATCTGTCCAGCTGTGGCTCTCGCTGATATTGATGGTAGCCTGTACGTAGGTTTTGGCACTGTCATCAAACATGAGCTGGCGACCGGGTGTCAGCAGTGCGAGTTGTTTGTGATTGTCACTTACCGTAACCTTGCCTGTGGCTACAGCAACGCTGGTATGTTTGAGTGTTTTGTAAGCGCTGACATTAAAGGAAGTGCCGAGTACCTGTACAGTCAGTGCGGAAGTGTTGACGATAAAAGGCTTTTTTTCGTTGTGCTTTACTTCAAAAAAAGCTTCGCCCTCATCGAGGAAAACCTTACGGACATCTCCGTTAAATGAAGATGGGACGCGTACGCTGGTCAAGGCGTTGATCCACATGACCGAGCTGTCCTGCAATGTGATTTGTTTAACCTGACCGGCCTTTGTTTGTACGGTCTGGTAGTGATCTGCGGCATGATGCTGCTGAAGCCGGTGGAAAACAAATGCAACAGCCGACAGGAGCACCAGGCTTGCGGCGATCTGGTAAGATTTTAAGCGGTAAAATTTTGTTTTGGTACGGGTAACCGCTCTTATTTTCTGGCTGATCGCAGATTTTATCCCTGCTTTTTCCTTTTCATTTAGCGTTAGGCCTTCATCAGCCTGGTATGATTTATACCAGGCTTCGATGACCGCGCTTTCAGTTTCATTAGTGGTACCTTTTAAATACCGCTCCAGCTTTTTTCTAAATTTTGTAATATCCATTTTGGGGCTTCTCTACAGTATGTCGCAGAAAAGGTCTCCGGGTACTTTGATTTAGAATAAACTTTATGTTAAGTTTTGATGAAGAGGGCAGAGATAATGGCCAGGTAGGTGACCTGTTTTTCGGGATGTTTATCCACAATGGCGATGCGGAGGCGCCGCAATACTTCTGAAATATAATTTTTTACAGTTTGTTCGGCAACGCCGAGTTCTGTGGCGATTTCCTTAACGCCCATATCTTCGCTGCGCAGCTGATATACTTTTTGCAGCATGCCGGGCATTTTGCTCAATGCCTCTTCAAGTGTTTTCTCCAGCTCAAAATAACCTTCATTCTCATTGATGGAGGATTCCAGTAAGTTGACGCGCTGCAGGGCGTCATCGAGCCGTACCTCATTTACATTCCTGGACCTGAAGTGGCTGATGACACTGAACCTGACCGCTGTGAGCAGGTAATTTTCAAGCGTCAGCCTGATCTCCATGCTGTGCCTGCGCTCCCACAATTTGATAAAAAGCTCCTGAACAATGTCCTGGGCCACATGGTCGTCGGCCACACGGGCAAAGGCCACTTTGTACAAACGCTCCCAATATCGGTCAAACAATAAATCGAAAGATGAATGGTCATCTTTTTTTATTCTGAGCAATAATTCGTTATCTGACAGTTGGTGCATAAGCATGGTTGCTACAAAAGTAAGCTTGCTATGTTAATTTAGTTTTAACAATACATCATGCAGTGTCGCGATATTATTCCTGACCTGTCCCCCCTGCCTGTGCCCCCGCATCAGCATATACCGCTCTGGAGTAATCAGTGTATCCTTTTTCGCCCCCGGCGTAGTAGGTGTCCCTGTCGCTTTCAGACAGCGGCAGGTGATGTTCAAACCGCTCTGCGAGATCTGGATTGGCAATAAATGCTGCGCCGAACGATACGAGGTCTGCCGTGCCTTCTTTTAGAATGGCATTGCCGCTTTCCTGCGTAAAACCGAGGTTAGCCATCAGCCTGCCGCTGTAATTCCTGCGGAAATGACTGAAGTAATTATCCTGAAGTGCCTCTACCGCTGTACCGGTTAAATCTTCTGCAGGCCCGGCAATATGAAGAAAAGCCAGATTGTAACCACTTAGTTTTTTGAGGATGTACTGAAATGTCGGTATCGTTTCTTCATCTGGTGTCATGATGCCTACACTGCTGAGGGCTACCGGCATAAATTTGATGGCTACACGGCTGCTGTCCCATACCTCTGTGATGGCATCCAGTATGTCAAATACAATGCGGGCACGCTTTTCTATACTGCCGCCGTATTCGTCTGTGCGCTGATTGGTAGCCGCACTCAGGAATTGCGGGATGAGCATACCGGCTATTGCATGTACCTCAACACCGTCAAATCCCGCATCTTTGGCATTCTGAGCAGCCTGCCTGTAATCCTCTATGGTTCTTTTGATATCAGCAATGCTTAGCTCACGCGGGGTTAATGAATCTTTAAATCCTTCCGGTGTAAATGACCTGGTTTGCGGATTGATGGCTGATGGCCCCACAGGCAGTTCGCCGTTAAAGAAATCCGGATGTGAGGCAGAGCCGATATGCCCTAACTGGGAGAAGATCAACCCCGCCTTGTCGTGAACGGCTTTTGTAACCAGCTTCCATCCTTCCACCTGTTCTTTGGTATAGATACCGGGAACATTGGTAAAACCGATAGACTGCGCGTTCATCCAGGTGCCTTCGCTCAATATTAGTCCTGCTGATGCGCGCTGCGCATAGTATTCTGCCATTAAGGGGGTAGGCACCAGTCCTGCATTGGTGGCGCGCCCGCGGGTAAGTGACGCCATCACCACGCGGTTTTTTAATTTCAGATCGCCAATCTGGTATTCCTCTAACAGGGGTTGTGCTGTATTTTTCATTGCTTTTTTTTAGCAAAACTCCGGCATCTGCAGCAGCGGCACAATAAGGGATAAACTAATGGCATAGGGATAAATTTATCCCTACGTTGAAATACAGTACAATGCGTATCTTTGATCAGGGAGAACCTGTTATGTACGAAAAGAAAATTCCACTCACAATAGATTGCGGCCTGCACCTCACCAAAGAGGTGCTGAACGGCAAATGGAAACCGGCCTTGCTCAATGCGATTTCGATGGATATCAAGCGCCCAAGCGAAATCTCCAGGCTGCTGCCGGAAGCAACCCGCAGGGTGCTCAACGTGCAGTTGAAGGAACTGGAAGAACATGGTATGGTGGAAAAAAAAATTTATCCGCAGCTGCCGCCGAAAGTGGAGTATTCACTGACCGAAATCGGCTGGTCGCTGATGCCCCTTATAGATGCGATGAACCGCTGGGGCGATGCCAACCGCACCTTTTTAGAAACTGTTATTGCACAGGACCCAAAGAACGGCAAAATTTCAAAATCTCCCTGCCCGGCTTACCGGCGCATGCGTGCAATATAGTTGTGATACTTCTCTGTTAAATTCACAGGATTCATTTTAAGGTGTTCCCTGCAGCCATGTATGAACCGTTAACACTGCGTCTGCAGATGCCTGCGGCGTCGCATTAAGATCATCTGAACGGGATGTCATGAAATGCCGTAGCTTCAGCTCCTTTATTAATTTCTATTAAAAAAGGTACAATAGTGATGCAACTTCATCTCATTAACAAATGGCTGATTTACTTATGGCGACTGCATGATTATTTAATGTAATCATAACCTCAGCCGCTAAACTTTCTATCGCAAGCAGTGTTCTATACCTGCCCCTAAATTCAGAAATATGTCGTTTAAACACATTACTTTTATCATCAACCCAGGTGCAGCGAAACAAGAACCTGTATTATCCCTGATCAACCAGGCGATGAACGCCTTTGGCGGGGAATGGGATATTATGATTACCAAAAAGAACCGCGGGCCTGGAGTGATTGCAGCTGAACTTATCGGGAATACCGATCTGGTGGTTGTTTATGGCGGGGACGGATGTGTTACAGAGGTTGCTGCTGTGCTGAAAGGCAGCGCGCTTCCTATGGCGATTTTACCGGGTGGTACGGCAAATGTGATGGCAAAAGAATTAGGGATTCCACAGGATACTGCACAGGCACTGGAAATCCTGAAAAACGAGAGCTATCAGATCATCTCTGTAGATATGGGCATGATGAACGACGAGCCTTTTTTGCTGAGGGTGAATATTGGCATTATGGCCGATATGGTGATCACGGCTGACAGGAAACTGAAAGACAGTATAGGCCAGCTTGCCTATGGCTTCACTGCTTTAAAAACCGTCAGTGCTGCTGAGCCCGTTACCTACCGCCTGGAAATTGATGGCGAAGAAATAGTTGAACAGGGCGTATCGCTTACAATTACCAACTCGGGGCATATTGGAATCGGAGAGTTTTCCCTGCAACCGGGAATCAGCATCAGCGATGGCTTTCTGGATGTGATTTTAATGAAAGACAGCAATTTCATTTCGATACTTAAAATAGCAGGGAATACTTTGCTGCAAAGTACTACTGATGCACTGCTACACTGGAAATGCAAAACGGCTGTGGTCAATATGGACAGTCCGGTAAACTTTATTTGTGATGACAGAGAAGTGCAGGCCGGGCAAATCAAAATAAACGTTGTACCTGCTGCCATTCAGCTTCTTGTTCCAATGATACACTAATTATGATGTCGAAAATTAAAAGTTTGTATATGGTGGTTGTGATATTCGGCCAGAAAATATACGACAATATTTACAGGGCGTTCAAGGGAATGCCGACCTTAAAAAGAAGCCAGATTACTGCAGATTTGTTTTTGGGCAGCCAGTATTCACTGATAGGGCTGCGCAAGATGAAAGCTTTAGGCATCACTGCAATCATTAACATGCGCGAACATTCTATCTACAGCGAGGCCCAGTATGAAGGGTTCAGTTACCTGCATTTGCCTACAGTTGATAATACACCGCCGACACTGGAAATATTGATTAAGGGAGCAGAATTTGCTGATCAGGAGATCAAATCAGGTGGAAAAGTTTATATCCATTGCCGCCAGGGACTTGGCAGGGGGCCTACCATGACTATTGCATATCTCCTGAAAACCGGGCTTACTTATGAGGATGCCTTTGCCCTGGTGCGCAAGGTACGTACCTTCATCAACCCCCGCCCCTCTCAAATCGGCAGGCTAAATGAACTGGAGCAATATTATAAAACACTTAGTGAGGCTCAGATAAAGTGATACTAGTGTTTTAAGGATCATTTTCATCTAACTCATTACCTTTCTGCCGCAATACTCATCTTTGCCGGAATTTTAAGTGTCCTGACAGAAAATACGGTATGAATTAAAATGTAAAAACCCCTTACAAATCTAACTCTGCAAGGGGTTTATACTTAAGTTTTGACCTGAGAAAACTACCTGTCGATCGAACCCATTACTTTTTGTCCGAAAGCATTAAGTGCATCTTTTTCAACAGCTCCGTCACTGACCATCTGGTGTACTTCGAGCGCACCGCAAATATTGGTGATCATTTCGCCTGCAACGTCAATTTCGTGATCGCTAACGCCTCTGAATTCAGTGAAAGCTTCCAAAACCTCTAAAGTTGCCTCCAATTGGGCTGGGGTAGTATTTTGGAATAATTGTCTGATAACCGGAATCTTCATCTACTTTATTTTGTTAAAAAGTTCAATTAAACTTTCCGCTTTGTTGCTTTGTACCTGATCAACCAGGGCACCACCTTCAAAAGCTGCGAAGGTTGGTAAATTATCAACGTTTGCAAATTTGCGTGAGTTTGGAAGTTTCTCGGCGTCAACAATCAGGAAAGCCACATCTTCATTTTCAGCAGCAAGCTTTTTAAACTTCGGCTTCATAATTCTGCAGTTACCGCACCATGATGCAGCATACTGAACCATAACTTTAGGGTTATCGGTTAAATATTGTTGAAGATTATCTTCTGTTAATTCTAAAAACATAATGTTTTATTTAATTAGTTGGCAGCTAAATATTCAGCAACACCAGTTCTGTTAGCATTCATTGCTTCTTTTCCTTCTTCCCAGTTTGCAGGACAAACTTCGCCATGTTTTTGAACGTGGGTATAAGCATCAATTAAGCGCAGATATTCTTTAACATTTCTGCCTAATGGCATATCGTTAACACTTTCGTGGAAAACCTTACCGGTTTCATCAATTAAATAGGTAGCCCTGAAAGAAACATTAGAACCAGAGAATGATTCATTTCCTTCTTCATCGTAGTTAACTTCCTGATCCAAGATATCCAGAATTCCAGATAACTGTCTGTGCGTATCAGCTAAGATCGGGTAAGTAACTCCTTCAATACCACCGTTATCTTTCGGTGTATTCAACCATGCGAAGTGAACTTCGTTGGTATCGCAGGATGCACCAATAACCATTGTATTTCTTTCTTCAAACTCCGGTAAGGCAGCCTGGAAAGCGTGCAATTCTGTTGGGCAAACGAAAGTAAAATCTTTTGGATACCAGAACAATAAAACCTTACTGTTTTTATTTACAGCCTCTTCAAATACATTGATTTTCAAGTCATCACCCATGTCTGACATTGCATCAATACTAACACTCGGGAATTTTTTACCTACTATTGCCATGTTGTTTTGTCTTTAATATTATGCCGCGAAGATACGGTGAAATCATTTCTCACGCAACCCTGATTCAGTATTGGAACATTGTATTTATTGATGAGGATATAGTCAAAAACTATAAGTCGGCACAATAAAATTGTTTCGCTCTCTGCAGTATTTCAAAAGGGTTAATGGTGGATGGCGGTTCAGAAGTTTATGGGTCTGGACAATCAGATGACGTTCACGATATATATGATCATATTTGCAGCGGAAGTACTTAGAGAGAAGATATGTTCGGCTAAATTGATCTTACCTGCACCGCTTCATCAATTTCCAGACCGGTGTCTATGGCCTTTTCCAATACGTCGAGTAAATTCACCCCCTCACTTGTGATAAAATAATCTGACAAATTTAATATGTCTTCACTGATCTGATCTCCCCAGGGCGGCCGGGCAGTAAGATCTTCGAAATTCCACACGATATCACCAGGTTTTAGTGCTTGCAGACCTTTTTTAATCAAGTATAGTTCTGACTTCGCGTTCAGGCCGTCTCTACTCTCCAGTACTCCGTGATACAAATGGTTCATGATGAGCGGATATTGACTGCCCCAACTTGAATTCTCTAACTTTATATAAATCGTAGAAAAAAAAGAGTTCAGAAAATCACCAGTTCCAACCTTATAAAAAACCGGATCTACATAGAAACCTACAGCCATAAAAATTACTGTTTATATATTCGTTATTCAACTTCTGCAGGAAACTCAGTCAGATTTATTCCATCAGGATCGATATCATTTTCTATAATACTTAAAAAATGATTTTCTTTCGGTTTTAGAATGTAAAAAAGCACAGTTTCAAACGGGGAAAGCTCAAGGTCGGGAGATTCTGTATAACCTGATAAGACAGGTTTACCGTAGTACATTGAATTACCTTCCATATCCAGGCTACATTTCCAGCTGCCACCAAAATTTTTTCTTACTACCTCTCCGAAATAAGCAGCTGCATCATTAACATCGTCGCTATCTTTATCCACATTATTTTTGCTTAAGTATGCCTCCAGGTCAGTCAGACTTTTCAATGAATAATTCAGGTTAAACCCCTGCTTAGATGCCTTATCTACCAGATGTTCTATATATTCATCCAGGTTGAAGATAAAGTTTTCGAACTTTTCTTCCAGTTCTTTTTCCGTAAGCCCTTTTGTTCCTCTAATTTTCATCTTATCGATCTGTTTGATATTCCTATCATTTTAGAGTAGTAAAGACTGTTCAGGCATTATTTTTCGGTTGGATATTCGTCCAGATTAAAAGTATCAGGCTCGATATCTGATAAAATCGCCTTAAGCAGTAATCCCTTTTTGTATTCACGGGTATAATTTTTCAAGATATTGACAGGAGAAAAAAGAGCTCCGTGGCTCGAATAGCCAATCACAACAGGTTTTTTAAAATACAACGAATCAGGATCTTCTATATCAAGAGTCCATTTACCGTTGAAATTTTTTACTACGACTTCACCAAGATAACGGGCACAGGTAATGAATAAATCATGGTCAAAATTTATTTTTTCGCTTTCTACGAACTCCTCAAAAACTTCCAGACTATCCAGAGAATAATCAAGGGGGTATCCTTGTTTTTCTGCATACTCCAACAAGGGTTCCAGTCGGTCGTCCATTTCAAAAAGCCATAATTCAAATTTTTCCAGCTCTTCTTCTTTATTAAACTTCATAGCATTCTGTATGTAAAAATGAATTGTGACACACCATCTATCTTAACCCGGCACCTCTCTAGATCGGCAGTCATAATAGCTGCAGTGCCACGGGTAAAAAAAATAAACAAGAACAGTGCTCCTAATCTTAATATAAAAGGTTGCGGCCCGAACGACGTTTTCACAGGGCATGCAGAAGTTTTAAGATATGTCGTTAAATTGATTTGATCTGCACTGCCTCAACAATTTCCAGACTGGTATCAATGGCCTTTTCTAAAACGTCCAGTAAATTTTCCCCGTCACTTGTTATAAAATAATGTGCCAAATCTTTGATGTCATCACTGATCTCATCTCCCCAGGGCGGGCGGCTAGTGAGGTCTTCGAAATCCCAAATGATATCAGCCGGAGATAATGCCTCCAGGTTTTTTTTAATGCTGGAAAGTTCTGCCTTGGCATTTAGCGCTTCTTCACTTTCCAGTAGTCCGCTATATAAATGGTTCATGATGAGCGGATATTTGCTACCCCAACTGGAATTCTCCAACCTTATGAAGATTGTAGAAAAAAAAGAATTTAGAAAATCTCCAGTCCCAACTTTATAAAAGACTGGATCTACAAAAAAGCCTACCGCCATAATAATAATCTTAAGAGTCAAATTTAATAAACTAATTGGACATAAATATAATCTCCAAATCCTTTGCCTCAATTTGGATATTATTTTTCAAGTCTTTCAATACTTTTGGGGAAACACTTTGTCCCCGTACATCAATGATAGCACTCTGTCTCGTGCCAGCAGGCAAGTTGTTGACCCGATCCTCATATTGGCGAACAAGTTCTTTTTTCAGTCTACTTTGCCCGGCAATACTTTCAACATTATAATTTTTAACTTCAATGCTGTGCCCATCAGTGTATAGGTCTGGTCGGGTGCTACCCTTCGTACCATATGGCACCTCCTTTTCGCCTTTAAAGCTTTTTTGTGAACTGTAGCCCGGATAATCTTTACCTGCATCTATTTCTGATTGTCTCCAGGTTGGTCTTTTGGGGACAGCTTTTTTTGCTTCTTTAGAAACAACCTCTCCAAGTGTTCTTGTCTCAGCCGCCTTATCTGCAACATTTGCTCCTTCTGCTGCCTTCTGCGTGACGTTCGCAGCTTCTGCTGTTTTTCCGGCTACGTTGGCTCCTTCAGCAACTTTCGAAGCAACATTTGCACCTTCGCCAACTTTCGCCGCTACGTTGGCAGCTTCGGCACCACTCACTACGGCTTTGGCTTCCCCTACTCCCGTTACCATTAATCCGCCCTCAAAAACACCGCGCCCGGTATATTTGCCCCAGTCGCGCGCACTCTGCTGACTGGCCCAGTCCCTGGCCGCACTGACTTGATCGCCAACATTGCTTAGCGTAGTACTTACAGCATTCTGTACATTTCCAGGAGTAGTAACCCAATTATAGGCTTTTGCTTCCGCTTCTCCAACTGAGGCAGCGGCATTTTTCAGATTATCGGTATTGCTTACCCAGGACACGGCGCTTGAAGCCACATTCTTTGTCGCGACAGCAGCGGATTTCACTCTCCCGGCAGTTTCTACGGGATGTGTAATGGCATGCACACCGGCATCAACTGCCTGGTCCCGCATTTTTTTGATGAAAAGGAGCCCTTCTCCAATACCTTTGACCCCCCCATATACCCCTTCCACCATACCCAGACTAAAGTTCCGGGCTGTTGCATCAGGCAATAAATTATTTGCTTTTTCCTGTTGGTCAAATTTGTGTTTAAACCAGTCGTCAATCCTGGCGCCGAGACCTTGTGCTTTTTTTCCTGCTTCCTCGCCAACATTATGCCTGATGGCCATCAAAGCCGAAGGCACATTGAAGTAGATACTGATTTGTCCGCCGATGGCGCATCCAAGTTTTGAATCCTCAAGCAATTTGCGATAGGGCCCGATGGTTACCCCCTGCTGGGCGCCAGACCATCTGGTAGGAACGGGTTTGCAGGCCGACCTGGTTATGGAACAAATTCCCAGCGAGGGAATATTCAGATTAGTAACTTTATCTCCTTCTGTGGCAGATTTATCCCCATAAATACTTACATTTTTATGATTGGTAACTTTTAACCTGCCAAATCCTAAGCCTTTATTGCAGACCAGGCATGCGCCATCGGGAACATATTTCTTTGCCATACGATTAGTTGTTGAGGAGTTTAAGCGTACATAAATTCCGGAACATCAAACTGCCTTCAATCGCATATTGTGTCAGCTGTGCAGATTCCTTGATCCAATGAAAACGGTCAAAGGAATAATCTTCCATATGAAATCCCTGTACTTCTGTCTTCAGGTTATAAATATCCGTAAGGCCCCGAAGCAAAGCTGATATGTTGTCTTTGTCCAGCGCATCCTGATCTATCTGACCGCTTATTTTCAGCTGGCATTCTTCAGTGAACGGATCGTACTGCTGGAGTTTGATCTGCGTATTAAAGGGTAAGGAAGCGGTTCCGATCGCATTTGGCACCACACGGGAACCCTTCAGAGTGAAGTCATGCTGCCGGTCAAATTTCTGATGGTACAGCCCTGGCAATACAGCATGATAAAGATAAGAACTTTGCAAAACTTTTTCCAGTTCTCCGGGAGCATAAAGCAAAGCCACACTGGCATTGATCACCGTTTTACTTTCCTCATCGCCGGCGTACTTTTCGGCAACTGCCGGCCGCAGCTCCTGCCATAAATCCTTGACCTCTGCTATATTTAATACCTGACGCATGGTACCTGAAAGATCAGTTTCTATCTGAAGATTTTTCCGCAACGGAGCCATATCTTTATCCCAGCGGTCGAGTCCATCGGTTTTAAGCTGCCACTGTTTCAACATTCCGATTTCAAACACATGCCCTGTTTCTGTTTTACTGACCAGCGTAAGGGAAATATCAGTTTCAATCTCGTTATGATATTGGAAATCTTCCAGCGTATAACTGATTTCCTGGCTGATGCGGTATTGCCGCGTGTTGTGCAAATCTTCCCTGATCGTGATCAGGTAGTCCTTTTCTGTCAGCATAGCACTATCCTTTATTGATTTCTACCTTACCACCGTTTATTGACGTTGTTGTTTTTGCGCTGAGGTTCAGGTTTTTCTGCCCGTCAATCACCAGATCATTTTCTGTCGCGGTTACGTTTACAGCTTTGGCTTTTTCATCAAGGAGATCTTTGGCTTCTATGGTGATGGTTTCCGCTTTGATATCAATCGTTTTTGTAGCGGCCGCCTGCTGTTCCGGCGTAGCGCCCTCTTCTGGAGCAAGGTTGCCCATCGTAATTTTGGGCGACTGGATATCGATGCTCTCGCTCATGTTTACGCTCAATGTTTTTCCTGTGATGGAAATACTGCCGTCCTTATTCAGGATAATGGTGCTTTGACCGGTATGGATCACAATCTTTTGATTTGCCTGAGCAGTGATATGACCTTCCCCGTTCCTGATGTTAAAAAAATTACCGGCACTGGTGCCCAGCGACAGCGCATGCTCCAGGTCGTCAAAGCTAAGTGCACTTCCCTTGCGGGAAGTTAAACCTTTGGTATTACTGTTGGTAAAACTTTTACTCTCCCCATTCTTACCATGGTATACGCTGCCCAGTACTACCGGCCGTGCTATATTTCCTTCTTCAAATGCGATCATGACCTGATCACCTACTTCCGGAATCACATGAAATCCCCTGTTTGCCCCTGTATCTCCGCTTCCGGCGTTAGGGCTCATCACACGCAGCCACTCGGTTGGATCGTTGGTCTGGCATTCCCATTTGAGTTTTACCTTGATCCTGCCCTGCCCTTCGGGGTCGTTGTTATCCAGCACATCGGCAAGCTGGAGATCAGGGCTGGGACGTTCATAATTTTTGACAGCTATACGCTCTGTAGTGGAAACTACACCTTCAAATGTATTATAATAATGGCCCCTTTCATCAATGGTGTGGGTAACTGAAGTGATCAGGAATTTACCGAGGCTCTCCGTGGCAAAGGACAACTCCTTTTTTAAGCTCATGGTTACATCAACAATAGTTCCCAGGCCCACTTCGGGATTGTCTCCATTGGCATGGATCTTCAGCAATCCGCTGATATTTGCTTTCTCTTCGTTAACCACCATGTTCTGGATGTCGCTGCTGTTATCTACCCGGATCAATGAAGGCTGATTAAAGGTTTTACTGTACATGGTGTTGGATGCATTGATTGCATGTACCAGATCAGGTCTTCCATCAGCGGCACCTGTACTTTCACTCTGCAGCATTTCATCCTGCCTGGGATTATAAGCAAAGCGTTTATTCTTAATAGGAGCAACTTGCATTGCATACTGGAGGCTCTGCACATCCCGTCCGTAAAACAATTCTACCTCTTTCTGCTGATCTGGTTTACCAAACCGAAGATTTTCGCCATCATAGAAAAACCATTCGTGATACTCTGCACTTAAGCGGTTAAGGAAGTCGAAATCACTTTCCCGGTACTGGATCACGTAATCAATGACATTCTTGCGCGAGGCGTTGCTAACTATCCTAAGATCATTTACAGGTGTATCTTTGGTTGCCAGGTTAACGATCTCATCGAGGCTTTTACCAAGGTAAGAACCCAGATCCGGCCCCCTGTCTATTAATATTGATGGACTGTGTCCACTAACGATCAGGATACCGTGATAGCCATTCGTTTGTGTGAGTTCCACTTTGGTAACTACACCGGCAAAATTCTGAAACTGCCTGCCGGCATAGCCGAAAGACGCTGTGAATATTTTTCCTGCAAAGTCACGGCTATCATCTAAAGTGATTAACCCTGGCGCGCCCAGCTGATCATGATTGAACCTGAGTTCAAAATAATGATGTGCATTAAACTGCTGCTGTAAGGTGAACGAAGAGAAGTGCTCAATCTGCTTATCACCGATACTTATTTCTTTTAAGAGGTTGATTTCCATAGGTATCTGATGATACCATAAATGATACCACTGGTTATCAAAAAGAAAGAATACCGTAAAATTTGCTAATTGGAATGGTGAACAATTTATTTCAAATAAAAATATTTGTTAATTTTCTATAAAAAGATGTTGTTTTCAAGCAGTAGCCCTTGTCGTGAACTATTACCTGAAACTACATGTTGATGCCCGGCAGGGAAAATAACTTGCATCTCAAAAATAGACGGCACAACTTATATTTGTACAGTTTTACACCCATCTGTCCTAAAAAAGATGCTCTTTAATGTGAGTCAAACCATTCATTATCAGTCTGATTAATATGATATCTGCCTGAATTAAATGAATAGGATACCAAATTATTTTTTCCCAGAAATAATTTGTGTTCAGCACTTCAGATTTTCTTGCGTATTCTGCTGAGATGTTCAGGTGAAAGTCCCAGATACGAAGCGATATAATATTGTGGCACATGTTGCACCACTTGCGGATAAGCAGATGCAAAATTATGGTACTGTTCTTCAAGGCTTGTAGCAATGATCTTCTTACGCTTGGCTTCCATATCACAAAACACCTGCTCAATGATCAGTCTGCCAAATCGCTCCCAAATCTTATATTTGTCGTACAGTGCATTCAATCCATTCTTTTTGAAGATCAGCAACTCGACGTCTGTCAATGCCTCCAGGTACTGAGTAGATTTTACGCCCCTGATGAAACTTTGAAAGTCGACAACAAACTGATTTTCCGTCACAAAATCAAGGGTGGATTCTTTCCCTTTTTCGAAAGCATATTCACGGATCACCCCTGAATTTAGAAAACCGATAAAGTTACAGACCTGGCCTGCCTCCAGTAGCATATCTTTCTTTCTGAGCTTTTTCTCCTGGAGTATATCTGTGAAAGCTTTCCATTCTTCTTCATCAGGCTGAATGAATTGCCTGATGAAGAGTTCTATTTTCTCGAGTGATTTAGGGTCGGCCATGGCAATGATCAATTATTCTAATATACGCGTAGAATTTTGATAAAGCTAAAGCGTTTTTAATCCGGGCGCAACAACAGTGGTTCTGATCGTGCCAAGGTAGCTAACCGAAGTTTCGACATGATCCCCTGGCTTGAGGAACCCTGGATTTTTAAACTGCTTTTTATAGTATTGCTGTACAATGTATGGGTGCATTTTAGCAGTAAAAAAGCCACCTGTAAAAATCCATTTTGTGACCATTCTGAAAATGTAACTTTTAGAGGGGGCTTTGAACACGACACCTGCGGGGGTTCCGGTAAGGATGATACTGTTTGCAGGGATACAGTTGCCTTCAAACAATTTAACCATCTTACCCTGATAATAGCTGTCATTTTTCCCTTTTACCGACAGTGACCGTTCAACGATCTTTTCTATGTCCCAGACCATATCTTTTGCGTCACCATCCTGACGGATAGTCCCGTTGACGCTCAGCCGGAGATGCAGTTCTTTAACAAATACACGCCAGTCTTTTGGAATCACAAGGTAAGGCCCGGTTGGCAAAAATCCCATCTTACTTTTGGAATCAGGAAAGCCTTTACCCCCTGTAATATTCTGGCTGTCCATTTTACGCATCAGGGTAGCACGGTCGGTAAAGTCGTTCACAACCAAAAACCCGATCATCATTTCGTTGAAATCCGCCGCTGAACAGACAGCAGAAGGAAATACGATACCGAGCTCCACCTCATGGTCCAAAAACCAGCCTTTAGTATAATTGAGCTGATGTATTGCCGCATCAGTTTCTACGTATTTCGGAAACATAAATGGTTTGACCTGACCGGTTTCCTTACCATGATCAGCATAGTTGATACCGATGGCCAGGTGTTCCCTGCCTGCAACGCTGGGCAGCAAATCAGAATACCTGATCGTCGTCCGTTTTGTGCTGCCGCCGATCAGCTTTACGATATTTTCATAGGTCAGACCTTTTATCACGTCAAATGAGTTGATATCATACCGGCCAAGTTCCTCGCTGATATCTACGCCTGTTAACATTTGCCCGTCATCCTGCTGTACGGCAAAGGTATGAACCTGTTCGTTTTTACTAAACCTGCTTAACGTGATGGCCTCTGCGGTAGACTTAACAAATGGAATTCCTTTTCTGCAACCTACTGCCTCTGCCACGGTATCCATTAGTAAAACTGCTGTTTCCTGCTGATCAGTCATCTTCCATTCAGGAACAAAACTGGCTGTAGCCGGAAACATATTTGATAAACTGAGCAAACCCCCAAGGGCAAACCCTGTAAGTAATCTGAGCATATTGATTTGATTAAATTATGAATTATTTCTTCCCCGGAACAATCCGGTAGCTTAACCCTATTTTAAAAGAAAGTCCCTTTAATACCTCAGGGTTGATCGGCTCATTGCGGTCGCCGAACTCTGCAAAATCAATAAAGCCTTTTGCTTTATCGGTTTTGTTATAGATTTCCATATTTCTGATCAGCGTGTAGGCCGCAGTGGCTCTTACAGCCCATTTGGGAAAAATATAACGTTCTGCAAAAAGGCCGGGATTAACCGTATTGTACTCGAAGTACCTGTCCAGATTGTTCAGCCGATAGGTTGAGTTCTGAACAGAAAGGTTGAAACCTGTATTGGTTTTATCATTTATCGCATAACTGGCGGTCAGGTTGTGCGGCACATCGCCGAAGATCTGCCACTTATTGTTCAGTTTCCAGTCCATACCTACCAGAAGCACGTATTGAGGACCATAAAACTGCCTTCTGTAGCCCAGTATGGCTCTCCAGGTAAGGTTTTCATTTGCTTTCCAGCTTCCCCTCAGGATAGCGCCGAACTTGATGTCCGAGCTTTTAACGTTTTTGTAATCACTATTTATTATGGGCGTGAGTAAGGCTGTGAGGTTGAAAGTTGGACTCATCATGGTGCTGTAGCCTATCGTAGGTGAAATACTGTAGACTCTTTTGACTTCAAAAGCCGGATGGGTTCCGGAAAAGTTGAATGCTTCGAGGTTTCCGCCTACGAGCAGGTATCGGGATTTATTGGGATTCAGGAAAATGGGAACCGAAGTTCCGATCTTCAGGTTGTTTCCGGTAAACTTCTGGTCGCCCCCAGGTGTCTCAACCTTCATGGGCATATGATCATAAGTGATACTAAAGCCTTCAACATAACCTTGCCCAAAGCTAATCGCAGGTGTAAGGGCCAGCAAAAGGTATATTGCAATAATAGTACAGGGGAGCCGGGAGGGCATAAGGGATACTGATCCGTGTTGTTTAAATTTCTGATAACTTTTCATAATTGCGTTTTAAAATGTCTTTCTGAATGAGACAAATTTATTTACGCCCGTCCCGGGACTCATTGATGTTTATCAATATCTGATGAGGGGACCTGAAAAAAATCGAACCTGTTTAAGAATGAAGTATTTGCTGCTGAATCTCTGCCTGATCAATTACTGACCAAACCTGGGCAATTTTACCGTCCCTAAACCTGTAAAAGACATTTTCATGAAATTCGATTTGTTGCCCGTTGATCTGCAGGCCCCTGAATTCTGCCTGAGGGCGGCAGTTAAAGT
The DNA here is from genome assembly GCF_900182595.1 of Pedobacter westerhofensis. Classification (GTDB taxonomy): domain Bacteria; phylum Bacteroidota; class Bacteroidia; order Sphingobacteriales; family Sphingobacteriaceae; genus Pedobacter; species Pedobacter westerhofensis. Next base: position 159,969 of record NZ_FXTN01000001.1, read on the forward strand.
AAAGCCTGGAAGCTACGGTTAATGAATCTGCGACTAAAAGTTCCACCACAAAACTGAGGTCAGGGATGTCTGCATAATTGCCTTCAAGCATCCGGCGGTAACCTTGTAATCCAACTGCAGATCCGTTGTAAACGACGTCTTCGCAAACAAAATCTGCGAGTTGATCCAGGTCACCTGAGTTGAGGCATTTAATGTATTTGTGATACTTCTCTGATAAATTCATATGTACATTTTAATCTTTGCCCTCCAGCCAGGAATGAACGGTAAGTACGGCATCAGCAAATGCCTGCGGTGCCTCTTGTGGCAAATTATGTCCTGAGCGCAAAGTCCGGTGTTCGTGCTTTGCTGAAAATAAAAATGCATGCTCAGCTGTGCCGCCTGGTTTTAGCGGATCTGCAGAACCATCAAGGGTTACAGCAGGCACAGCGATCTTTGGCTTTTGAGCTAAAATATCCTCGAACCGTTGCAGGGATGGATCTCCGGATTCACAACCGAGCATATGACGGTAGCTATGAATGACCACATCAACAAAATCAGGGTTTTCGAAAGCTGCAGCAGATCTTTCATAGGTTGATTCATCGAATTCCCAGCCGGGCGACCATTCGTTCCACAGGATCCGGCACAACTCGTTGCGGCTCTGGCTTAGGCATTCCCGCCCGCGCTCAGCCTGGAACAGATGTTGGTACCAGCAGATGCGCTCAAGTGAGGGCGGGAATGCATGTGTCTGCTCTTCGATGTCAATGATATCATAGCTGGCATAAGAGACCAGCCCTGCAATCTGTTCCGGCCATAGTGCCGCTGCTACACAAGAGGCATTTGCGCCCCAGTCAAAGCCTCCGAGAATTGGACTGTCCAGTTTCAAAGCGTCCAGAAACTGTATAATGTCTAAACCCCGTGCTGCCTGCTGTCCGCTGCGCATCACTTTGTCCGACGAAAAACGTGTGGGTCCAAAGCCCCGCGTATAAGGGGTGATAACTTTTGCGCCGGACTGCAACAGAATAGCTGCCACATCATCGAAGGCATGGATATCGTAAGGAAATCCATGGGAGAGCACAACAGGCCATCCGCTTGCAGGGCCGCGTTCGATGTACCCTATCCGAAGCATATCAGTGTTAACATACTTAACCTGATGTTGAGCATTGAGTTCCTGATTTGTTGAATGCATAAGTTATAATAATCTGATCTGCTATAAACATTTACCGGCTTTTTTAGTTTTCTGTTCGTGATTGAACTCTGGCATAAAAAATATTGAGCCTAAGCTCAAACAATAATTATAGTTATTTATTAAGATGATATGCCACAACATACAGATATCTCTGCAAGCATTTTATTAACTGCTACCCAGCGTGGCCCCGAAAAAAGCACCTGCCCATCCGAAATTGCCCGGAAGCTATTTCCCGGCGACTGGCGCGGTCATATGACAGAGGTAGTGGATGCTGCAATTGATCTTCATCATCAGGGCAAGGTGATGATCACACAAAAGGGCGCAGCTGTTGACGTCAACCACATTAAAGGACCCATCCGTATTAAGATCATCTGAATAATTTGCCTGTCCGGGGTGTTCATGCTATTTATGCTCTTCCACTTTCTGAGGGGTCTTGATGCCAAGATCTGCCATAGCACGTTTGTACCCTTCCTCAAATCCTTTTGTCATTAACTGGCAATCGGCATCGCTATGATTAAGCCGCATTACATTGAAGTAGTAGGAGCTGATCTCGTACACATTTACCGCAGTAACTTTTCTTAAAATCAAATGCCATTTGCCTAATTTCATATCTATTATCTGTCTTTACGTTTTTGAGAACACTATTTACCAGTAGCTTTAAACGTAAAGGTTGATCTTTAATTTTAATTTGCATGTCAAGATACAGTTACAATCCATACTACGACGCACAATTATTACTATAGTCATATATAATAACAATAGGGCTGCCAGGGGGCATCTTATTAGCAGGTCCTGATGCAGGATTGAATAGGCGCTATAAAAGCTGCCAAGGTTTTCGCTAATAATTGTGACAGGTTATATGATTAACTGATTATATTGACCCGGAATAAATGTCCCGGAAACAATTCTGCCTGCAACCATCGGGATGGAATGTAATGACCAAAGCAATCGAGACCATGATAAAGAACCTGCTTGACACGATAACAAACGTAATTGCCTTAAGCCCCGGAGAGAGGGACATAGTGACCTCATTATTTAAAGAAAAAAGCTATAAAAAGGGAGATTTCTTTTTAGTCGAAGGACAAATTTGTAAACAGGTTGGATTTGTTTCCAGGGGGCTATTGCGATACTATATCAATCATGATGGGGAAGATAAAACCTACGCTTTTACGCAGGAAAACAATTTTGTCTGCAACTATGAAAGTTTTATACCCCGGACACCTTCAACAAAAAATATCCAGGCATTGGAGGACTGTGAAGTTTTGCAAATCTCATATGACGACCTTCAGCTATTCTATCAATCGATCAGGCAGGCCGAAAGATTTGGCAGGATTGTGATTGAACAGGTTTTTATAGAGACACTACAAGACTTAAGTTCTTTCTATACCGACACACCTGAACTTCGCTATGAGAAAATACTAAAAAGACATCCCGATTTACTGCAAAGAATGTCTCAGTACCATATTGCGTCCTATGTAGGTGTGAAGCCGCAATCCCTTAGCCGTATCCGCAAAAGAATTTTTACTGAAAAATAATTTATGCACACAGGTGCATGAACGCCGGGCTGAAAGTATGGAATTTTGAGTCATTATTTAAAGAGAAAATATTATGACACAAAAAATTGCTATTACAATCGCCTTCCTGACAGGGTTGGGAATGATATTCATCGGGGCCAGGTTCCTGCTGTCGCCTGAAATTGCAGAAGCCGGTTACGGCATTCACTTCAATGAGCACGGAGATTATTCCTTTCATTACATTAAAGGCATACGGGATGTGTTTACAGGTTTACTGATTTGCATACTCATTATAACCAGGCAAAGAAAAGCATTAGGTACCCTGCTGGCCGTGGGAACGATCATCCCTGTTGTTGATATGATTATTGTCCTGAGCAAGGATTATAATGGTATCACACAAGCTATTCCTCATATCTCAGCGATTATCGTTTGTGCAGTATCCGGAACAATTTTATTAATGCGCAAAACTTCAGTTTAAATTTCCAACGGAAAGACACTCTGGCATGATCATACCTCAGATATACGGCAAGGCCAGGATTGAATTCATTTCAACTTTAATGAACCAAAGTGCCGCAGCTTTGTACTGTTTGAAACTAATCATACTACTATGAAAGATCCAAAAGAAGAAGAGGTGAACAAACAAGCCGGTAACGCCGAGGATGCAAACCCACAGGAAAAAGCCAATCAGGACCCAAACTATGATGAGCACAAGCAGGTAGATGAGGAAGGTACTGAACTTGATCCCGGGGACATTAAATAAGAATAACTATGCAAAAGATATTAATGGTCCTTACCTCGCACAGCGAGATGGAAAATACCGATGGCAAGACGGGAGTCTGGCTGGGAGAATTTACTGATCCCTACTACGAATTTATTGACGCCGGTTATGCTGTAACGCTTACAAGCCCAAAAGGCGGCAGGCCACCAGTTGACCCGATGAGCGAACTTACCGAAAACATCACCGGCTCTAACCGCAGGTTTCAGGACGACCAGGCCGCAAAAACTGCGTTCTCCCAAACTACTGTATTAAACCAGATCAATGCTGCAGAATATGATGCGGTATTTTATCCCGGCGGACACGGCCCGATATGGGATCTGGCAAAAGATAACAACAGCGGGATCCTGATCCATGATTTTCTGGATTCAGGAAAGCCTGTAGCACTGGTATGCCATAGTCCCGCCGCTTTGATCAGCGCTGAGCTCCAAAGACCAGGATTTTTACAGGGGAAGGTAGTTTCGGCCTTTAGCAACACTGAAGAAACAATGGTTGGCCGTAGCGGCAATGTGCCATATCTATTGCAAAGCAAACTGGAAGAGCTCGGTGCAGAGGTTAAAACTGCCCTTGTTCCTTTCCTTTCTCACGTAGAAACTGACGGTCTGCTGATTACAGGACAAAATCCACTGTCGGCAGGACCGGCAGCAAAAGCATTGATTGAATTGCTGCAGCAAAGGCCGGAAGAAACATTACCCAAAGGCGAAGATGAAAATTCTTCATCCGCACAATTTGCTGAATAATAGGAATACAAGGAGAGAACAGTATATTACTTTCTCTCCTCTTCTATCTCCGACCGCAATCTTTGGTTAACGTCTATCCTGGCCTGCTCAAAAACAAAAATTGTTGTTCCACATTCCCTGGCCATAGGATTTTTCACGGAATCAGCCACTGCTGAACGCCTGAAAAATCCACCTGTTTCCTTTAGTTCATTCTGGCTGCTGCTGTATTCTTTAACCCGGATCACATTGTTAGTCTTCCTTCGCAGATTAAACCAGTTGATATAGTCGGCATTAAATGATACTGCCTTAATGCTTTTGTCTTTCACATAGTAATTGATTGCCCCGGCCTGCCCGTAATTGTCGCAAAGGACGATCGTTTGTGATCCCTTAGGCATCAAATGATAAGCTCTTTCTGCTTTTCGAGCCAGTTCCTTCCAGCCCAGCATATCCGCAAAGTCCTGCGGCAGCTGATGGTTCCGCCCGTCTTCCCATCTTAATAAACCCAGTGACCGGTACTTGTTCTTGTTTTTGATGATTATTTCCGGATCTTCAATGGAATAATAGACATGGAACAATAGCGCATACAATACCAAGGGAAGCGCCAGCGGCAGGGGTTTCAAATATTCAAAATATCTCCTGTTTAGGATATTGCCGAGATAAACCGAACCAAAGGCAATATAGACCGGATACAGTCCTATCGCATAATAACCTTTGGCACGTAAAAAGATAAATATGGCGGGCGTAAATATGAAGGTCCAGAAGAAAAACCTGTACTTCCTGAATGGTGGGTAAATCAGTAAGCCATATAATGCCGCGATGATGGCAGGCAATGACCCTGCGAAATAGAATATCTGCTCCTTTATAAAGTCCCATCGGTTTACATGAATCAACTGGGTAGCGATCAGTTCTCTCATGTGCTGAAAAACTGGAAAATGGTGATTGTATTGCCAGTATAAATTGGGGGAAATCAGGGCCAGAGTGAGCAGTACTGAAAGGTAAAAGTTTCGTTCGCTGAATATCCTGCGCTGATTTGTGACGGCCAGGGCTGGCAGCAGGCCGAGAAGCAGAAATACGATATTATATTTATTTAGAAAACCAATGGCAAATACAACTGATGCAAGAAACAGCCATGTTGCATCTTCCCTGTTGAAATACCGGATGATGCAAAAACACATCGCTGCCCAGCATAAGACATCCAGTGAATTGGGCTGGTACAGAAAGTTAAGCCTGAGCAAAACCGACAATAGTAAACAGGTTGCCCCTAAAATGAGCGCATAAAGATTTCCCTTGAGTTCTTCTATAGTTTTCCAGACAACAAGGATAGTTAGGGCGCCAAAAAGCGCAGGAAAGAATTTCACCCAGAATATGGAACTACCCAGCAACTGGATAAGGTAAGAGATCCAGGAAGTAACAGGCGGCACCGACAAATATCCCCATGCGGGATGGTTTGCCTGATCGAGATGTAAAAATTCATCACGGTGCAAATCGTAGCTGGGGTTGACCAGAAAGTACTGCAGGAGAAATTTGACCAGGATAAAGCCTGTTAAGATCGTTGTTCTTTTCGTCATCTGTTTAGCTGGATAATATAAGACCAGCATTTAGATGGCATCATCAGTCAATAGTTACAGATCATTTGTGGATAGCAGGGCTTAGGTTTTTAGTTCTGTTGGCTCAATGCCTGGTTTGGCATAAGCCAAACGGCCGACAAGCTTTGGAAGAAAATAGGTATCAAGTCCTGTTACCGTCATTGTTTCTGCTGTAACATGATCAACGGTACCATCTTCTGAAATCATAGAATCATCCGTTAATATTTGAACAATTTCTCCGATGATAATGGTAGTTCCATTGATAGCTACATCAATCACCTCCCGCAGTTGCAGACCAATACGAATGGTGGATTGTCCTACAAAGGGTGCTTTGAAACCCTCAGTGTATAATGGCTCCAGTCCGCAGGTTTCAAATTCTGAGACACCCGAAGGATAGCTGGCGCTGGTCTGGTGTGCCTGCATATACCATTGAGGCAGTACATTATTCAAAGTGTATTGACCGGTAGATTTGATATTGGTAAGCGTGTCGTTGTGCGCTCTCTCAGGACGGATTACCATACCCAACAATGGCGGGTTGGCACCAAGATGGAAAGCAGAACTAATTATACACAAATTGGTGTTGCCTCCCGGACTGACAGTGCCCAAAAGATTCAAGGCTTTATATCCTACCAGGCTATTAATTAGCCTGATCCTGTATTGTTTTTCCAGCTCATTGATCTGATCGTTCTGAATGCTTTTCATATTAACTTTATTTATGTTGACCAGCCTACAGCTATTTTCCATTCCTCAGTTTCCTTTTTCCTGGATTTCAAATCTGAAGGTGCAGATTGATTTTCTAGTTTCGCCTGTTGTCTGATGATCGCTGTTTGTTCTTCCAGCGTATTTAGTCCGATTGATTTCCTTCTTTCATTTACCCTGTATGCATTGTCAAATTCATTTGGGCTGAGCTCACCATTCTTATCCCAATCAAACTGTGTTCCATACAACTGAGGCCGGTTCTCAAACACCGCTATTCTATCAGCCAGGCAGGCAAGGTTTGTTGCATCTGCCTCCTGCCTTTCTACCGCATCTTCCATGAGCCGGGCACACTTTTTCATAAAAGCTGGCTGGCCAATTGAATGCTGGATCACTAACCAGGCTGCTTCACTGCCTTCCTTGCCAACCTTGCCAATTGTTGGATACCCAATGGAATCAATGATCTGATCCAACACCCCGGCATTGTGGTTATGGAGGGCCTCCATGTCCGGATGATATCCCTTACCAAGTTTGCTACTCAGGATCAATTTATCCCTCAGGGCAAGGTCAGCATCTTTTACCGCGATTATCGTTTCTGCGATAGCGGTAAAGTCTTTACTGTTCATATTACTGTCCCCAGTTTACCTGAATATCATTTTCTGCTGCATAAGTCTTTCCTTTTTGCATCAGTGCATCGTAACTTTTTTCGAAACGGGCGCGGTACTTCAGATCAATTTCATTTACAAGCGCGTCTTTTGCACCCTGGTTTCCCTGGGCATCGCAGAGCTTTGCATAGGCCATATATTCGTTTTTGAAAACAGGGATAACCATTTCGTACAGCGCGATTGAAAGATCTTTGATCTCTTTCTGCTCATCTCCTGACGCATCAAGCTTCTTTATTTTCTCCAGCGACTGTTCAATATACAGGATCTTGTTTTTAATTGTGTTTGCAGCTTCATCTCCCTTTTTTTTACTGGATGGGATATCGGGAAATTCTTTTGTTTCATCATTGATATGACGGGCCAGATCAGGGCTGGCGAAATCATTGAAAGCGTTGGTATTAAGGACGGTGATATCGAAAAATTCAGCTGGCGGCGCAGAACATGATGTTAAAAAGAGTACGCTCAGGATTAAGATGCAGATGGAAGTTTTGTCAAAGATGATTTTGCTCATGATTGGATAAAGAGTTTATAAAATTCCACAGAAATATCAAAAATTAGGCCGGGGACGGTTATTATTGACACAATTCTAAAACTTTGGGGCAATAAACTCCCACTCATGGATCTGCGCCTGACGGTGTTCCTTTTGTACTATCCCATCAAACTTGTTTAGCAGCTCCGGGTATCCGGCAGCTACATCTTTCTTTTCTGAAGGATCGTTCAGCAGGTTATAGAGTTCCCATTTTGCAGCCGTATCCGTTTTCATATTGGATTTTACACCCTTCCAGTTGCCATATCTGATGGCTACCTGCCCGCCTTTTTCCGGAAACTCAAAGTAGATATACTCATGTTGTTTCTGCCCGGCTTTTCCGGTTAAGGTTGGCAGGAGTGATAAACCATCATTTGCAGGTGCCTTTACCCCTGCGAGATCTGCAAATGTAGACATCATATCAAACTGCACCGAAACGAGATCGCTGACCTTGCCGGCAGGGACTTTCCCCGGCCAGCGCACAATAAAGGGTTCCCTGATCCCGCCTTCATACAAGTCCTGCTTTTTTCCACGCAAACCCGCAACACTGTTAAAGAACTGCGTATCGGCACCACCGGTATCAAAGGTTGCCCCATTATCGCTCGAGAACATGACAATGGTATTTTCATCGAGCCCAAGCTCCTTCAGCAATTTAAATATCTTCCCGATCTGCTGATCCATGTAGGTAATCATCCCGGCATAGGTGGCACGGGGATACCTGGATGCTGCATATCCCTTTTCACCGAGATAAGGTTTGTCGCCAAACTGATCTTTATAGGGTTTGACTACCGCTTCCGGTGCCTGCAATGACAGGTGCGGAATGGTAAAAGGAAGATACAGAAAAAAAGGCTTGTCCCTGTTTTGCTGTATAAAGTTCAGCGCTTTGGCCGACAGCCGGTCTATGGAATAGTCCTTACCGATGTAATAGCCGAAAGGATCAGGATCCTTTGGATCTGGCTTGCGGTGTACAAAGATACCTGCATTTCCAAGCGTATCCCATTTACCATTTTCCCAGAGGTGTGTAGGAAAATGATTATGGGCCTGCTTCTGGTCCAGATAGCCGTAGAAATAATCAAATCCCTGGGCGTTTGGGTTTCCAGTATTGGAGCTCATGCCCAGTCCCCACTTGCCAATCGCAGCAGTGGTATAGCCTGCATTTTTTAATAGGTGACCGATGGTAAATGTACCTTCAGGAAGCGGCATCTGACCTCCTTCGGTCGCGTCAGTAAAACCACCGAACTCATAGTTGCCGCGGATATAGGAATGCCCGCCGTGGCGGCCGGTAAGCAGCATGCAGCGCGCGGGCGCACAAACAGGTGTGCTGGTATAGTGCTGGGTGAAGCAGATCCCCTCTTTTGCCATCTGGTCGAGATAAGGCGTTTTGATTTTTTTCTGTCCGTACGAACCAAGTTCTCCATAGCCGAGATCATCTGCATAGATATAAATTATATTGGGGCGGGCCTGTGCATTGCTGCGGAAGCTTGAAAGGGTCAGCAGCAAGCCGAAGATCAAAGCAATCAGGGGTTTGTATTGAAAAAAAATAGCGGTTGATTTCATGATATCCGTTTCCAGTTATGATTTTTAATTTTCGGCTTTACCGGGAAATTTATCAAACAGTGTTTTGAGTTCTTTACGGAGTTCAGGATGCTCCTCAATTACATTGGTGCGCTCGCTTGGGTCAAGTGCGAGGTTGAAAAGCTCTACCTTATCGCCTTGCGTATCTTTTACAATACCCGTATTGGTATTGGCAGCTGTGATTTCGCGGTACTTCCAGTTGCCCTTGCGCACTGCTTCGCAGACGCCATTGTTATAATAGTAGATTTCGCGGTGCCGAGGCTTAGGATCTTTGCCCAGGAGCAGTGACGAAACAGACTGCCCGTCGAGCGTTCTCCCCTTTGGCAGCGGCGTGTTTGTCCATTCCGCCAGCGTAGGCAAAACATCGAGGTTGCTGACCATACCGGTTAATACAGCGCCGCCCGCAGGGGTATGGTTTTTCCAGTATACAATGAAGGGCACCCTGGTTCCGCCTTCATAGGACAGCCCTTTGCTTCCCCTGAAAACTCCGGCCGTACCGGCATCCCAGGGGCGGGTAACTCCGTCGCCTTCCATCCTTGCGGGATGTTCTATCCATGGACCATTATCACTTGAAAAGATAAAAATGGTATTATCTGCGAGTCCCTGTTTTTCCACTTCTTTCCAGAGTTCGGCCAGGCTGGCATCCAACTGTTCTACCACATCACCAAGATGTCCGCCCTCGGATTTGCCTTTGTATTTTTTTGAAGAAGCCAGCGCAACTGGCAGGTGAGGCATGTTATGCGCAAGGTAAAGGAAGAAAGGGCTTCCCTTTTTCTGCGTTTTGATATATTTGACAGCTTCATTGGTGTACAGATCTACCAGGGAAGAATCTGCCGGTTTGATTACTTCGGGCGTACGGTTGCGGAAGATCTTAATGGTGGTATCAGTTACCACATATGGCGCACGGTAATCATGGCTGTACAACAATCCGTAATACGATTCGAAGCCCTGTGCCAGAGGATGCTGGTAGGCAAAATGATCCCCAAGGTGCCATTTGCCGATCATCGCCGTGTGGTATCCCGCGTCCTTCAGCATTTCTGCGATGGTCACTTCCTGATCAGGCAAACCTAAATCAGAGCCTGGGGAAAGGGGCCTTGGCACGTTCATCCGTGAAGCGTACCTGCCTGTTAACAATGAGGCACGGGATGGACTGCAGGTGGGGCTTGAAACCACATAATTGGTCTCCTTTACTCCTTTTGCTGCCATCTGGTCCAGAAAAGGAGTTTTGATAACAGGATTGCCGTAGCAGCTGATGTCTGAGTATCCCATATCATCGGTAAGCACAAAGATGATATTAGGCCGCTGGCCGGAAGGTTTTTGCTGAGCCTGCGCCGGATATGCGAATGCCAAATAGGCTGCGAGCGGAAGCATATTCCGCAGTACAGTCCTGATTGTATGCTGAGTTTTTATAGTCATCACCAGTTGGGGTTTTGTTTGAGGTTACTGTTCTGATCGGTCTCTTTCTGAGGGACGGGCCACAGGTAATCACGTGATTTATTAAATACGCGGTTGAATGAAACTACCTGCACTGTTACCAGTTTATTGCTGGCATCAGGATAAGTGATACCATATACTGGCCCTGTCATCACAGTTTCTGCAGTCTTCCAGCGCCTGATGTCAAACAGGTGCAGGCCTTCAAACGCAAGTTCTACGGTACGCTCATGCCTTACAATCTGCCTGAGCTGATCCTGGCTCAGCCCCGCAGGTATGGACGGAAGCTTAACATCGGCTCTGCTGTTCCTGACCGTATTGATGGCGGTGTAGACTTCTGCATCCAGCTGGTTCAGTTCAATTTTGGCTTCGGCTTTGGTTAACAGTACTTCGGCGTAGCGCAGCAGGATAATATTGATCCCGCTGTTTGCCGGATTGGCATAATCTTCTGTATTGATATATTTTTTGATATTATATCCTGTGGTAGAGGCAATATAGGTGCTGCCGACGGCATCGGCACTGCCGCTGGTTGGTGCAGGTTTAAAAACGGTACCGCTTGGCAGCACATCGCCGTCTACAAATACCGAGAAACGCAGCCGGGGGTCGCGGTTATCATAAGGATGATAAGGATCAAAGCCGCTGGCAGCATCGCTGATTGATTTCCCCGCAGCAGTCTCATAGGCATCAACCAAAGGTTTGGCAGGCACATAATAACTCTGGGAGTTCTTCTGGCTGTAGGGTGCGAGCAGCGCAAAAATGCCGTTGCGGTAGGTATCCTTCAGGAATTCCTTGTTGAGGATTACCTCTGGGTTGTTTTCTGCTACATACTTGAACAGGTTCTGATAGGACGTGTAGAGCGTATAACCCGTTACCTTACTGGCCGCATCAACAGCAAGCTGATAACGCCCGGCCCACAGATCGGCCCTTGACTTTAATGCCCAGGCGGCCCCTGAGGTGATACGTCCTTTATCGGCAGCGCCGTAGGTAGCCGGAAGCAATGCACTGGCATCGCTTAGTTCCTTATCCACAAAATCCCATATTTCTCCTACAGGGGTACGTGTGATCAGTTTCGCTTCTGCTATCGACAGGGTTTTGGTGACCAGTGGCACATCACCGAAAAATCCGGCAAGCTTGATGTACTGATAGGCGCGCAGGACTTTAGCCTCTCCTTTGAAACGATTGATCAGCGCAGTATTTGCGGTATTTACTTTATCTATATTCTCGAGGAAGTAATTGGCAGCCCTGATCCCTTTGTAGGCTCCGGACCATTCATTATAGATTTTCGCATTGGAGATATCGTAAGAGCCCAGTTCTATGAATGCCTGTGTATCAAAATTCTGATTGGTATGCGCAATGTCGGTGAGTGCATCCCATGTGAAAACATTGACAGAATCCAGGTCTGTATACAACGCATTGGTGGCGAGAAGCGCATCGTTTTCGGTATTCCAGAAGATATTTTCTGATACCCGGTCGCTGGGCTGTGGATCCAGCAGTCCCTTACGGCATGCGGAAAAGCCGGTTAAGATCAGCAGTCCCAGTAAAGATATATTGTATATAAGTTTCATTATTCAATTGTTAAGATTAAAACTGGACATTGATACCGGCTGTATACAGCGAGGTCTGCGGATAATAGGTAGCCCTGCCGGATTCTACTTCGGGATCGAGCTTCCATTCGTTCAGTTTTGAGAATGTAAGCACATTGGTTGCTGACACGTATACGCGGATACGGCTGAAGCGGAGTTTAGAAATCAGCTCCTTAGGCAAGGTATATCCCAGCTGAACGTTTTTAAGCCTCAGGTATGATCCGTCGATCACCAGCCTGTCTGAAGTAGCCACATTTCTTAAGTCGAACTTAAGCGGACGTGCAAAGCGTGCCCCTGTATTCGTAGGCGTCCAATAGTTGTTGGTATAGATGGCCGAGGTAAAACCTTCCTGGTTTCCCATCTCTGCAAGTGCACCTGCCAGTCGCGTATCCACATTTGCGGCACCCTGGAACAGGAAGTTCAGATCAAAGCCCTTGTATGAAAAATCACTGCTAAGCCCGAAGGTATACTTGGGGAAAGGATTGCCGATCACCGTCATATCGTTTGCATCGATCTTACCATCATTGTTGCGGTCTACATATTTCACATCGCCCGGTTTGGAGTTGGCAGCATAGGTAGGGTAACTATCCACTTCGGCCTGGGTCTGGAAAAGGCCGGCGGTCTGATAACCCCAAAGCGTATTTACCGGCAGTCCGGCTTTAATAATATACCGCGGATCGATATCCGAACCGGTGATATATGGGCCGGTGCCTTTCAGGTCGAGCACTTTGTTGTTATTAATAGACAGGTTACCGCTGATATTATATTTGAAATCTGAGTCGCCGCCACGGTAGCCCACATTGAACTCGAAGCCCTTATTCTCTACTGATCCTGCATTCTGCGGAGGTGCGGCAAGGCCTACTGTAGCAGGGATACCCAGGTTGAGCAGGATATCATTGGTGACCTTGCGGTAGTAGTCGGCCGTAAAGCTCAGGCGGTTCTTCAGGAAAGCCGCATCCAGCCCTATGTCAAGCTGTGTGGTAGATTCCCATCCCAGATCTGTATTGGCGAGGGTAGACTGGCGGTATCCCGGCACGGCAGCGCCGCCAAAGGTATAGGTGGTTAGTGCCAGCGCGGAGTAATAGCTGTACAGATCAACCGACTGGTTTCCTGTTTTACCCCATGAGCCCCTTATTTTAAGTTCATTGACGGTGTTGCTGAGGCTTTTCCAGAAATCTTCCTGCGAAACGCGCCATCCTGCGGAGAATGAGGGGAAGAAACCATAGCGTTTATCGCCGGTAAATTTGGAAGAACCATCATATCGTCCGTTAGCTTCGAGCAGGTATTTGTTGTCGTAGCTGTAATTTACCCTTCCGAAGAATGAGCGCAGCCCGAATTTGGCATCGTAGCCCGAGTTGCTTTTTGTGCCGTCATTGGCGCCCTGACCGATAGAAGTAACATCGTTATTGTAAAAACGTTCACGATAGGCAGTGAGGTAATTCTGGGTATTCGAAATTTCGGAATGTCCGATCAGTCCGCGGAAGGAGCTTTTACCTGCGGTTTTATCATAGGTGATCAGGTTGTTCCAGGTGTACTCCCTGAGATTATTTCTTACTTCTGTTAAGCTGTTGTTGGCTACCGTTTTATTGATATTGGTGATTTTATCGGTATTGGAGTAAGCGTTGGTAAAGATCTTCTGCTGAATGTTCTGTATCCTGGCGCCATATTGCGTGGATATCTTTAATCCAGGAAGGATTTCCAGTTCTGCTTTGAGATTGGCCACCAGGTTATCATCAAACTTGGTCGATATGCCACCGATTTCGGCAAACATCAGTGGGTTATTGCCCTGTGTACTTAAGCCGTAGGTGCCGTCGGCATATTTAGGCACTGCCCAGAGCGATCCGTGAAACAGGTTATTGAAGGGGTCAACTGTAGGATTGGTAGCGTGGTTTGCCCGGTAGTTGAGGTCGCCCGTAAACTTCAGTATCCCGGAAGCCGTGTAATCAGTGTTTAGCTTCACTTCCTTCAGTTCGTCCTTGAAGTTTGGTGCGATACCATCCTGATTGAGATAGCGGGCACTTAAACGGGTTTTCACTTTCTCATCGCCACCGGCAATAGAAAGGCTGTGGTTTTGCATAGGTGCTGATTTCAATACCCTATCAAACCATACATTGGGCAGCGGGTACTTTTCGCGGTCTGTGGCACTGATCCAGGTTTGGACAGACTCTTCTGTAAACCTGGCAGGCAAAGCGGCGCCCGCATTGGTATATGCGGCCTGCTGCATACGCATGTAGGCTTCCAGGCCCATCATCTCTGGTTTGTTAATAGCATTCTGTGTGGCGTAATAATAGTTGTAATTGATAGTCAGCCTGTTTTCCTTTGCGCGTTTGGTGGTAATCAGGATGACTCCATTGGTAGCTCTTGAACCATAAATGGCAGTTGAAGCAGCATCTTTCAGCACCGATACATTATCGATATCATCAGGATTGATGTCTGCAAGTTTCTGCTCGATCCCGTCGACAATCACCAATGCATCGTTTTTGTCAAGGTTGTATCCGCCGGTAGAGCTGCTGTTGATATTAAAGGTTGTAATCCCGCGCACGCGGATGGTTGCGCTGGACTGGCCGGGAGCTCCTCCCCTGTCCAGTACAGTGACGCCGGGCGCAAGGCCCTGCAGCGATTGCTGTACATTTGACACTGGCCGCTGTACCAGCGTATTGCCGCTGATTGTGCTTATGGCACTGGTAAGACTGGTTTTCTTTTGGGTTCCGTAACCAACAACCACTACGTCATTGAGCTGGTTGGAGCTTTCATTGAGGCTGATCGTAACCGGGCTTTCATTGACTATCACCGTGGCTTTCTGATAACCAATAAAGCTTACGGTTACTGTATAAGGAAATTTTTGTCCGGTAACGAAGTTGAACTTGCCATTTTTATCTGTAGAAACCTGATGGGTGGTACCTTCGATATGGACAACTGCGCCGATGAGGGTTTCTTTGGTTTTTGCGTCGATGACGGTTCCTGAGAGTGAGGAATTAACCAGGGGCGATGTTTGCTGTGCAGCTGCAAAAAAGGGCAGGCTGAGCAGGAGGATGATGAGAGGAAAGATATGCTGTCGCGCTTTCTTTGGTGCAGCATGTCCATACGGCCCGGATACCCGGCCGGCATTGTAAAATTGGTTCATATTTTTTTGTTTTAATTCGTGAGCTGGAACAGATGCCAACGCCAATTGTGATCTGTTTGCCCGGGGGATAAATATATCAATTAATGATATATACTACAAATTTAGTAGTATTAAAACTATTAAATTAGCTATTCCTGCCTGTTTACCTGAGGAATTGCGTGAAAAAGCAAAGAGGCCGCTGATGATTGAAGTCAATCACCAGGCAGCCTCTTATCAGATTAAGACCTTTACAATCTAACCTGCACACCTGTTATTTTGCAAGTCCGCTGCGCTCAGCGTTAAACTTACTGTTGATCAGCGAGATCATGTCCTGCAAATGCTGTTTATTGATCTGGTTCAGACCTGGTTTTGCCAGTGCTGATTTAAACAGCGCCTCCTGTTTCCTCAGTTCTGTCCTGATCAGGCCATTCAGGTCTGTAACGGTGAACCGGTAAGTAGTAGGAGGAACAATCATTGACATATCCATATTATAAAATCCCTGCATCAGCAATCTCCAGACATATAACTTTTGCATATTCCTGCGGTACACATCAACATTTTGTCCGCTGAATACTTCTTTGAAAATACCTTTATCGAGGTCGGCAAAAAGGTCGTTCACAGTGTAAACACCCGGCTTTCCGCTCATTTCGCTGGTCAGCAGGCTGCTTAGATGGGCCCTAGTGATTACCGCATAAATACTTTTTTCCTGCAGTGCATTCAGTTCTCCGGCAAAGTTTACGTTCAATTTAGAAGTAATGCTGGAGTTATTTAACCATAGCGGAGTAGCATACACATTCGCGTTCAGCCACTTAACAGCATCCCTTTGTTTCCATGCGGGAGTTGGTTCTGCGACCAATCCGCCCTCGCCATTTACTTTTGGCGTGTGGTATTCGCCGCCGATATTTTTCGTTACATGGCCGATATACAATTCAAACTGGTCCCAGATCCCTTCATAGGCACCGAACAATTTTGCCTGATCGTCACCGGGAACGCTCACCCAGTTTTCGATCTGCGGCATAATGCGCTTCAGGTTTTTGACACCATAGCTGCTGGCCAGCATCGCATTGTCGCCCAGGTCTTCGTTCTGCGACCGTGGGTCATTCTGCTCGCCCTCCCATCCAAAAAACAAACGGTGATTTGCTTTAAGAGAGTCGCTTACCACATTCACCAGCGCTTTATGCTCTTCTTCGGCAGAGCTGAATTCCGGATGCCATGTATAAGCCCATTTCACTGCCCATTTATCATAATCACCGATTCTTGGGAAAAGCCCTTTTTCACTGATATGGTCTTCTGGCTGTGCTACGTAATTGAACCTTGCATAATCCATGATCGATGGCGTATGCCCATGTGCTTCAACCCAGTCTTTATCCCTCAGCTTTTCTACCGGAACTGTTGAGCTTGAGCCGAAATTATGTAACAACCCTAGGGTATGCCCTACCTCGTGCGAAGAAACAAAACGGATCAGGTTGCCCATCAGCTCATCATCAAACTCTGCTTTTCTTGCTCTTGGGTCAACCGCGCTGGCTTGTGTCCTGTACCATTTTTGCAGGAGCGACATCACGTTGTGGTACCAGAAAATGTGGCTCTCGATAATTTCGCCGCTGCGGGGATCGGATATGCTTGGCCCCATCGCATTTGCTACGGATGAGGGGCGGTAAATGATTGCCGAATGGTTGGCATCATCAATGCTCCAGGTGCTATCCTGCGCCTGAGTAGGTGCTTCTTTAGCTACAACAGCATTTTTAAAGCCTGCCGCCTCGAACGCTTTCTGCCAGTCGTTTACGCCGGCCATCAGATACGGGACCCACTTCTTTGGGGTTACGGGATCGATATAAAAAACGATCTGTTTTGCCGGCTCAACCAGCTCGCCGCGTTTGTATTTCTCTACATCTTCCGGCTTTGGTTCCAGTTTCCATCTTTTGATATAGGTGGTAGTTTTTACGCCCTGCGGATCTGCATCAAAGTCTTTGAAGGAAGTAGAAAAGTACCCTACTCTCTGATCCTCCAGCCTGGGCCGCATTGGTACCTCATCCAATAAGACCATCGAGGAGTTTAAGCTTACCGTGTAGCTGGAACCTGTAGGGTTTAATCCCGCAGCGTAAGTTTTAACCGCGCCAATCTCTATGTTTTTAGAGAAGGTATGGATGTAATCAATATAGCTTTTGTCATTCTGCTGTGCGCCCATACCTGCTTTGTCTTTGAAAACCTTTTTCTGAAAGTACAGGATATCATTATCGGCATTCAGGAAATCCGTCACATCTACCACTGATGCAGAAGAATCTTTTGGCATAGCGATTACCGGAAATGAAGCAACAATAGCGCTGATATTGTTCTTTTGCAGACTCGCGAACATTGTTGTAGTGCTGTCTTTGGCAAATTCTGCAAAGGAGATCCTCCTCAGGAAAAGCTTTTTGTGCGGGCCTTTTTCAAAGCGGTAAACCGTTTCACCGATCTGGTCTCCGGCGTAACCGTAGTTACCGTTCCTCATATCGGCAGAGGCTTTGGACACACGGTTCACGATCAAAATATCCCTGTTTAAGATCTTGTTTGGCACTTCGAAATAGTACTTCTCATCTTTCTGGTGGACCGTAAAAAAGCCCACTTTGGATTTTGTGCCTTTGGAAATCACTTCTGTATAAGGCTTTAGGCCTGAGGCTTTTTTCAGGCTGTCGGCTGTTTTCTTTGCCGGATCCACTGCAGCTACTTTTGCAGGTGCAGGCTTTTCCTGCCGGAATACGGCACAGCCTGATATCACTGCCGAGATACTGATGGCAGTGGATAGTAAAATTGATTTTTGATTGAACATTTTGATTTATCTTGGATTTTGTATGATTTCTGGATTAAGCGCAATGTATTTATCGCCAATGGCATAGGTATACCTGTTACTGTTTGGCTCTAATGTGTAAGTCGCGCCTTTGAAAGTGCGTGTAATGGTGCCGATGAATCCCTCGTCCTGTCTCAGCCTGCGCTGATCGAACCATCTGAAGCCACGGGCAACCAGCTCACGCTTGCGTTCATCGATCACCAGATGAAGCGCTTCGTTTGCCGTTGCAGCGGTCAGGTTTACATAAACGAAAGCATTGTTATAACGTTTTTTGCGGAAGTCATTCAGCGTAAGGAGCGTGCCTGAAATATTGCCCGCACGGGCCTGGCATTCTGCTTTGATCAGGATTATTTCCGGAACACTGGGTCCGATATAACCTCCGTCGTTAGTGAGTTTGGATTTGTTATACCCCCTGCTTACTGTAAAGGTTGTACCCGCCAGGCTTGCTCCGGGAGCGGTTAGCAATGTATACCTGATGTCGGCAGTTTTGTTGTACATGTTCTCAGCATCTGTGCTCAGCGGGAAAGCCCCCGGGTATGAGCCCGTCCTTTTGATCAGCAGCTCTTCGGAATTGTTTACCTGGGTAGGAAATGGCGTTGTCCCGCTTTTATAAACATTGAGGTCAAGCACCGTATTCCTGATGGACAGGGCCAGATCGGCATATTTCTCTGCCTGTACAAAATCCCTTTTATGCAGGTATACGCGGGCCAGTATCGCATAAGCAGATACTTTTGATGGATTTGAGGGGTAATCCGGCACATCGTTAAGTGCAGGGATCGCAGCGTTTAGATCCGCGATCACCTGATCGTATACTGCAGAGACACTGGCCCTGGTAAGGTCGGTCAGGAACTTTGGATGCAGTACCAGCGGCACTCCGGGATCAGTGGCCGCAGTTGCAGCGGTGTATTGCCTGCCGTACATACTGACCAGTGAGAAGTATTCAAAAGCACGGTGCACCAGCGCATAAGCCATGCCTGTTTGTTTTTCCTGTTCTGGACCTGTGCTTGCACCGATTCCATCCACTACAGTATTCAGGGTCCAGATCTTCTGATAGGCTTTCTGCCAGTCTGTATCTTCTTCGATCGCACCGAAGTTCCTGTCGGCCCAGATATAGGCATTGCCTGCAGGCAGCGTCAGGCCAGTTTGCCACCTTGTTTCGTCACTCCCGGCATCGTCACCGGAAAATACCGGCAGGGAATATCCCGGCTCTATCCCGGTTGTGTAGTACAATAGCTGTGTATAATCTGTGGCCGTGGTCAGTGTTTTTGCCTGTTCAGGTGGGATCTCAACATATTTTCTGCAGGCAGAAAAGCTCAGCAGCCCCAGGGCAAATAGGATATATATTCTTTTTTTCATTGTTGTTAAAGCGATAGGTTTAAATTAAAAACATAGCTGCGGGTTGGCGGGAGGTTCACATATGTGCCCGTCATCTGATAATCAGGGTCTACCCCTTCTTTGTTGGCCACCCACAGCAGCCCGAGATTACTGACCGTGAAGCCCAGGTTGATCCCCTTGATATAGGGCATTTTCCTGAGCAGCAGCTGCGGGACTTTGTAATTGAGCGATACCTGCTGGAAGCGGATGTTCCCTGCATCCCTGACATTGATATCGCTATATCTGTACCTGCTGATACTGTTAAAGTTATTACCGCTGAGGCCTGGAACACTGGTTGTATTTTCATCCCCGGGGTTTCTCCAGCGGTTTACCAAAGCTTCACTGGTTGCCAGTAAACCTGAGGAGCTGTTGCCCGTAGGATAGTTGGATTCGTTAATATTCTGGATCAGGAATTTGTGGCCCAGATTATAGGTGATACGGGCGAGCAGCTCAAAGTTTTTATAGCTTACCGTATTGATATAACCACCGAAATACGGAGCCGTAGTTCTTCCTTTATACACTCTGTCTTCTGCTTTGATGACGGTGTTGCTGGTAGACTTCACTATGGTTCCGTCTGCAGTGTAGATTTGCGACTGACCGGTATTGTCCAGTCCCGCCCACCTGTATGCGAACAGATTGTCAAGCGGATAACCTGTTGTTACTGTAGCAAGTCCCACGGTTGCAGCAGTGGGCGGGAAACGGCTGTCTGTTACCTTGTTGGTATTATAGGAGAAGTTTAAAGTGCTGCCCCAGTTCCAGTTCCTGCTCCTGATGATATCGCCCGAGAGCCCCAGGTCTGTACCATGGCCGGAGAGGTTTCCTGCATTCATTTGAAGGGTGGTAAACCCATAGGTAGAATTGAGCGGCAGGTTCATCAGGATATCATAGGTTTTTTTACTGTACATATCCAGGCTGAAGCGTACCCTGTTTTGCAGGAACCCGGCATCAAGGCCAGCGTTGTACATTTTTGTGGTTTCCCAGCCAATGTTCTGGTTGGCAGGCGCACTGGTGGTTGCGTAGGGAAGCTGCGTGTAAGTATCTACGGCTCCTGTACTGATCAGCGTATAATTGTTGGAGGTTAGAGGGGGATTTCCGCCGGTACCTACTGTACCGCGCAGGCTTAGTGTACTGATCCAGTTTTCTTTTTCAAGAATACGTTCTTTTTTGGCATCCCATCTTAAACCGGCAGACCATAGTGGCTTTGCACGGTCTCTCCGGTCCAGTCCGATGATATTGATATCATCAAAACGCACACTTCCGCTGATATAATAACGCTCTTTATAATTGTACCCTGCATTGCTGTAATAGGATAGGTACCTTGTGCGGTTTTTAAAAACCGTCCCCGGTGTGGAGAGCCTGCTGGTAGATCCCAGCAAGGTATTGTAGTTTACGTTGGTACTTACGGCTACAGAGCTGGAACGCTCTTCATCATATCCATACAAGGTTTGTTCAGATGCCTGGTATTTGGCCTGTCTGATCTCGGTTCCGCCAATCATATTAAAATGGTGGTCTGTGGCCAAATCCTTTTTTACGTCAAACTGGGCACGCAGACTGTAATCATCAGAAGTTCCCCTGCTGGTTTTATATACCCCGCCCTTTGGCACTGCATTGACACGGAGAAAATTCAGGTTGGTGAGGTTGGCTGCGCTGGTTGAATTATTGATCAGCTCGCGGGTATCCAGACTGTTCAGATTCTGGTTATTTACCTGGTCGGCAATAGTCTTCTGGATTTGTCCGGATACAGATACGTTAAGCCATGAAGTAACTACACCTGTTAAGCTGGCATTTACACGAATCGCATTTTTAGTATTGATGGTGGTGTTATAGTTGAGTTCGTCTATAGGATTATACGTCCATGGCAGCAGGTTTTTCGTCCTGGTAAGACTGTCGGACACACTTTTTGTGAAAGTAACTCCCCGGTAAATCCTGTTTCCCTGTGCATCAACCAGGTTATCATATGGTGCCAAGCCCAGCCGGCCTACACCCAATGCCTGCACTGCAGCGGTATTGATTTTTGCCGATGAATAATTATAGGCCAGGCCCGTGTTGAGGTTTATGCGTTTATTAAGAAAGCTGTTGGTGAAGTTTGAATTGACATTATAACTTTCGCCTGAATTGCTTTTGTAAATCGGCTGGTCTTTGGTGTAGTTGCCGGAAAGATAGTAGGAGCTGTTATCTGTTCCGCCGGAGAACGCAAGATTGTATTGCCTGGTGATGGAATTCTGCAGCAGGTAATCCCTGATCTGGTCCTGGTTAGACCTGTTTCTCAGGACATTTAAAGCCGAGTCGCGCTGTGCGGCATATGCCGGATTACGTTTTGCCTTAAACATCCATTCCTCTGCCTCAGAAACCGGTGCGCTTCTGAATCCATTTGTTGGAGAAGCGATCAGCTGGGCAACCGGATCAGTGATAAATCCCTTGTTTACGAGTTCCTGCTCCAGATCAATGTACTGTGAGCTGTTCATGGAGGTAAGCTTGCTGAAATCTGCTGGTGCTGCGGTACTGAGCGTCATGCCATAATTAATGGTATTGGCTCCGCGTTTTCCGCGTTTGGTGGTGATCACGATCACTCCATTGGCCGCCCGGGCACCCCAGATGGCAGATGCTGCCGCATCCTTAAGGAAGGTGATACTTTCGATGTCCTCCGGGTTAAACTGGCTTAAAATTGCATTTCCGGCATTCGGAGCCACAGTAGGGCTTCCGGGATTTCCATTGATGCCAGCCACTGTCACGGTAGTTAAGTTCTGATTGATTGCTGGAAAACCATCGATGACCACCAAAGGCTGGTAGCTGTTATTGTAGGAGTTGATGCCCCTCATCGTGATCTTATTATTTCTGAGATCTACCTGAACGCCGGGAACTGTTCCGTCAATCGCATCCAGGATATTAATTTTTGGACGGCGCGCAATGTCCTTTGCGCTGAGCACGCCAAATGATCCGGTAGCGGTTTCCTTTTTAAGTGTCTGATAACCGGTAGAAACAACAACTTCATTTAGATTTTGCAGCGCCATGACCATTCTTACAGTCATGTTATTACTGGCCTTTACCTCCTGGGTAACATAGCCTACAAAGGAAAAAACGAGTACTGCGTCATCAGGAAGGCTGTTGAAACGGAATGTTCCGTGATCGTTGGCCAGGACAGTCCTTGCAGATCCTTTAAGGGTTACTGATACTTTTGGGATCTCCATCCCGGTTTCGGCATCAAGGATTTTTCCGTCGATATTGACAGATGCGAACAGGCCGGCAACTTTTTCAAAAAAAGCCTTTTCCGTTTTTTTGATCACGATGGTCTGGTTAACGAGCGTATAGCTGAGCGAGTTTGGCGACAGCACCTTGTCCAGCACTTTGTTCAAAGGCTGGTGATCAAATACAGCATCAACTTTTAAGGCATCGTTTACTTTGCCTTCCTGCCAGAGCACATTGTACCCTGTCTGTTTCCTGATCTCGGTAAACAAGCGCTTTAGTGTGACGTTCTTTTGGTTCAGTGTTACATTCTGCGCAAAGCTGTTCGCGTGTACCTGCAACAAAAATGTAGTCATGATGAGTATCGTTATTTTCATTGCACGAACTATAGAGTTATTTATCCAGGCGGAGCACCCGGATCGGATTAGATCCTGAAATTTCATTACATTTGTAGTTTAGTGATTGATTGTCTTGTTTGATACGTTACAGTAATGCACTAAAATTTTAGCCGGGAATGTTCGTAGCATTCTCGGTTTTTTTGTTCAGTACATTTTTGGGGAAGTAGCTGTTAATCCATAACCGTGATCCTCCTTCCCTCAACTTTAAAATGAACGGACCCTGTTGATTCCAGTACTTCGAGTAACTGGGAAATATTTTTAAAGCGCGACACAGCTCCGTTGAATGAAGCTTTCCTGAGTTCATCATTGGCAAAAACTACGTCTACATCATACCAGCGTTCTACTTCTTTCATGATGACATCAAGATTTTGGTTATTGAACATGAACAGCCCGTTTTTCCATGCCATAGTTTCTTCGATATCGCCCGTGCTTACATTTATACCTGATGCACCGGCGATCCCCTGCTGGCCCGGAGACAGGTAGGAAACCTGCGCTTTGAGGTTGGAAGCAGCCGCAGCTAAGATTAACCGCACAGCGCCTTCGAGCAATGTGGTCTTGCTTGTGCTTTCATAGGCATTTACATTGAAATGGGTACCGAGCACCTCAACACGCAATTTGGGTGTGGAAACATAAAAAGGGAGTTTTCCGCCTGTGCGGAGGCTTTTCTTAGCCACTTCAAAATAGGCCTCCCCGCTAAGCTGAACGCTGCGTTCATTATTACTGAACCGCAAAGGAAACTTCAGTGTGGAAGCTGCATTGAGCCAGACCTTGCTGCCGTCCGGAAGGACTACCTGATACTGTCCCCCTTTTGGCGTGACTATCGTATTTTCAAGCGGGGTCCCTGCTTTGCCTGTGCTTTCTTTAACAGTATAGCGGATCTGTCCGTCTGCGGTTTTGGAAACGGCTATTCCCGACTCGCTGAGCAGTTGTCCGTTTGCAGCAGCGCCAAGATTGATTTTTTTGCCATTGGACAGGATGAGCATCGCTTTGTTTCCACCGGGCAGGATGTCATTGGCGGCAAATCGGGAGGCTGCATCCTGGTGCTGCCGGATAAAATAGAAATACAGACCTGCAGACAGGATAAATACTGCAACTGCCGCCGCCATAAAGCGATAGAAAGGGCGAAGCTGAATTAGCCTTGATTTTTTCCTGAACTGTCCCGAGCCTATAAGTTTCTGGTAAAATGCTTCCTCTTCCTGTGGTGTGTAGAAGGATTCCGGTTTTGCATCTGCCCAGATGGTATCCATAGACTTTAAAAATGAAGTATCATTATCAGATGCCTTCAGTTCTCCAATCAATTCAACATACTCCGGATGGGTAATTGAACCGTCATAGTATTTTCTTAATAAACTTTCTATCCGAGCTGAATTAACCATATCATTACATACCCTTTATACAGGGTTTATAATAGCATTACACACGAGAGGGAGTTTAGGACTAGTGCTGAGGAAAATATTTTCTATCTTTTGATAAAATATGATGAAAGCAGCAAAAAACAACTCATATCAGACATATTAAAATGCAATCTCAGCGTTTTCAATGCCGCGATCAGGTGATTCTTAACCGTATTTCTGGAGATATTTAATTTTGCTGCAATTTCATCGTAGTTTAGCCCCTCATATCTGCTCATTTTAAAGACCAGCTGTTGTTGCCTTGGCAAAATATTGAGTGCGGTATCAGTAAACTTTTGTAAGTCGGTAAGCAGAATGGCTTCTTCCGTACTATTGCTTACGGTTTCCATATCGCGCCAGAGCTGGTCGATCATTCTCTGCGATGTGGCCACCTGTCGCAGCGCATTAAGAGTTAGCCTTCTGGTGATCGTGTACAAATAGGGTGTGATGGGGAGATCTTCATTTAGCCTGCTTCTGTTGACCCAAACATTTAACAGTGCATCGTGCACTACCTCCTCGGCCTGTTCTTTGCTTTTTAACATGCGGTAGCTGAATGCAAAAAGCCTTCTGAAATTAGTATCAAATACAATTCTGAATGCAGCGTCCTCTCCTGCTTTTAAGGCTTGAATAACTTCTTTATCATTTTGCACGTATCAGGGATCTAAATCAAAAATGCTTTTTATACACGAATAGCCCTCAATGATTGAGAACAAGCCGTAGATTCAAGGTTATTGGTTTTCCTGGTAGAAATTGAAGCTAACAAGTGTTGAAACCTATTAACCTTGTCCCAAAAATAGTATAAATCGCTGAACATTAAACCAAAAAATGACCTGAGCCCTGTAAATTTTCATTTATATCTCATGACGACAGCAAAAAGATAAACTGGAACAGAGATTGTGCCGGCAAATAACAATGATTGGACTTACCGCAACTTTTATAAACAGCTTATGAAACTGAGCAATAAAGAAATATTAGAAAAAGCAAATGCAGCTGTCACTGCAGGCGATAATGAAGGTTTTTTATCATTTTGCACGGACGATACCATATGGACGTTTGTGGGCGATGAAACCCTGAGGGGAAAGGAAGCAGTGCGGCAATATATGGACAAGGCCTATATTGAGCCGCCAAAGTTCATGGTAGAAAACCTGATTGCCGAGGGCGACTTTGTTGCCGCAACCGGCAAGATCAGTATGAAGAATGAAGAGGGTGAACCGGTTGACTATTCTTACTGTGATCTCTGGCGGTTTAAAGATGGAAAAATGGCGGAGCTAAAGGCTTTTGTGATTGAAACACAAGGTTTCTAAAAATAATTTACATCCGGCACAATAAGCCGGGGATTTTAACGCTTATGTATATGAGAGCGTTAATTTAGATGAAGCGGAAATGGTCGTCATGATCGTTTCCGCTTTTCTTTTGTCCCCCCAAAATGCTTTTGTCAGGCTATCATGAGAATGTTAATAGTAACTTAATATAAGAATTACTTATAAATTGGTAATTTTGTAATACTGTTAACTATCATATCAACCTATTCATTCGTCCAGCCAATTTGCATACACAAATCAGCCGCAGCGAATACCAGCACCAGAACACATGACAATCAGCAATATTTTTCTTTCCTGCGGGTTCGCAGCCATACTATCAATTTCGGCCTGCTCGAAAAAGACAGCAATCAATACTGAAACTCCGGTTACTGCAGAGACACCTGCAGCATATTCAATTACAGAAGGTTTTGAATCGGGGACCAAAGGTGGATATGCCATCGACAGCCTGCAGCTTACCACAGGTAAATGGACGCTAAGCGATGCACTGATTGGTAATCTTGCTGCCGATGTGAAGAACGGTGCAAAATCAATCCGCCTGCGCACAGGATATATTGGCATGAACTTCGATATTTCTGGTCTTTCTACGCTTTATATCAAGCATGCTAAATATGGTACGGATGCCAACTCTGTATGGCAGCTGCTGATCTCTACCGATGGTGGAAAAACGTATACTCAGCTGGGAACCGACATTAATGAAACCAATACTACCCTAGTAACAGATTCATTTAAGGTTACTGCAACAGCAAAGGTCCGTTTCCAGATCAAAAAAGTGGGAACTACAAGGATAAATATCGATGACATTACTTTTAAGGGAACTGGTGATCCGGGAATTATTGTAGGCGAACCCGATACGAGCCCGGCCGATACTACAAATACCAACACTCCAACTGCAGGCCGCGGTACTCCGGTTGCCGGAACTGACGCGCCGCCTGCTGCGGGCGACAATTCAAACCTGCTGCTGGGCAATCCCTCAAATGCACTGGCCTCTGTCACCGTTGCAGAAAACTACCTGATCGATATGCACTATTACACAGAAAGCTATAGCATGACCAAGGGACGTCCCAACTGGGTAAGCTGGCATCTTGATGCAACAAACTTTACCGGAGCGGTAAAGCGTAAAGATGACTTTGCTTCTTACTCTGATCTTCCTACCGGCTGGTACCAGGCGCAGAGCAACAGCTACTCGGGCTCGGGATTCGACCGCGGGCACAACTGCCCCAGCGGAGACCGCACCAGTTCATCCGATGCCAACTCAGCTACCTTCCTGATGACCAACATGATCCCGCAGGCACCAAACAACAACCAGAAAACCTGGGAATCCTTTGAAAGCTATATCCGTACGCAGGTGCTGAGCGGCAACGAAGCTTATATCATCATGGGCAGTTACGGCACTGGAGGTATAGGATCTGCCAGTACCTCTGTTGTTACTTCTCTCAATAATGGAAAAATCAATGTCCCTGCCAATGTCTGGAAGGTTGTTGTAATTATGCCCGCTGGTGATAGCGATATCAGCCGCGTGAGCGCATCAACACGTGTAATCGCTATCAATACACCAAACGTGAACTCAGTGAATGCCGACTGGAAGCAGTACCTCGTAACGGTAAGGGACATTGAAGCGCAAACAGGTTATAATCTTTTGTCCAGCTTACCACAATCGGTGCAGGATGCAGTAGAAAAGGTAAAAAGTACAGTGCAATAGGATTGCTGCTGATAAAGAAAGGAAAATTATATCAGCGTATTTCAGGATTGTTAAAATGGCTTAATATTTGATTAACGAAACAATGTTAACATTTGTTATCCATATATAGTCACAAACCGAAATATGATTAACGCTATTCTCCTCTCTGTTACGCCTGCCGGTTATATATTCTTTACAGTTGTTGCGCTTTTGGTCCTGTCAGTCAGATGGTGGTTCCGTAGCAAAAAAAGGGCAAAGAAAAGTATTTCCATATTTCTGTACCTCTTTATCGGTACCGGCGGATTAATGTTGCTGGGGATGATGGCAGGGATGGCCTATTTTGTTTATCAGCGTATGTTTACGCATGAAAAGGACGATGCGCCGATATGGGCGGTACTAATGTGTATCTTTTTCCTTGCAGTTTTGCTGCTGGTTATCCTGGGAAACTTGTTTAAGGGCAGACAAGCGCATAAAGACGGAAAAACAGATTTCGATAATCTGGACGAGGCCTTGTTAACGCCTGAAGCAGTACTGAGCCTGAGCCTGCGCGGCATGGGCTTGTCTGCGGTTCCGAATGACGTATTGAAACTGGTTAATCTGAACCAGCTGGACCTGAGCAACAATCAACTGAGCACTATACCGCTGCAAATTGCAGATCTGAAACAACTGGCATCGGTTAAGTTATCCAATAACCCTGTTACCGACCAGGAAAGGGCGAGGTTACGGAGGACTTTACCGCCTGAGCTGGAACTGATTTTTAAACCATCATAATACTTACGCCAGACCTATGAAGGAAATCCTTTATTTTTTCAGCAGCCAGGAGGTGAGTATTCCCCTGCTTGTTTTTATGATGATGTTCAGCGAAGGAACTGCACTCTTTCATACCCTCATTTTTGATGGGCTTTACGGCATCACGGTAAGGCCAAAATATTTATTTTTTGTCATCAATCCAATGATTGTGCTGCTGGCCTGGTTTGTCAGGCCCGGTGCTTCGCTCCTGGCTTTGACGCTGTTATTTGCATCTGTTTTTTTGCTGGGTATGACAGGTATGATTTTTTCGGGCTTTCTCAAAGGTAAAAAGGACAGGGCCGAAAGAAAGGAATTTGAAGCCAAATACCAGACTCCTGAAAAAGAGAAGATCAGGAACATCTTTTTCCTGGTTGGTATCTGTGCACTGATTGGCCTGGGTTTCTGGCTGAATTCACAAGGCAGGTTGTCACTGATGCTGCTGATTGTGCCCTCACTGATTGTGCTGGATGCAATTTTCCTGCCCGCTGCAAAAACTAAATTTTACAAATTACAGGCGGTCCTGCCCACTTCAAAGATGAATGCTGTAGCGATGGGGCTGGTGGAAGTAACGGGCGACCTGATACAAATCGAGCCTGTGATCTCGCCGCACTTTAATACGCCTTGTATTGGTTACGCGATCCGTATCGAGGAACGTTCAAAGGATAAAGACGGCAAAATCACCTGGAGCCGCATACACTCTTCTTCAAAAACAGGCACTTTTAGGATAAAGGATGAGACGGGCAAGGTAACAGTGAATGGTGAAGGCCTGGAATATTACATAGACCGTGTTGACAAAGAAATTGAAAGTGGCGATAAACGTTACTTTGAAACCTATCTACAGGAAGACGATTACCTGCTGCTGATCGGTAAAGCGAGCAGCCTTAACGGAGAGACCCTGATAGAAAAAGATGTGCACCAGGGAGTTTTTGGTGCTGCTTTTCCGCACGAAGTAGCCATTAAAAACAAGTTTGCACCGCTGCTGAAATCATTTTTAGCTACCTTATTTTTTATCACCCTGATCATTATTTATATACTTATCGCTTAAACGTTATGACCGGACAAACCATCGCCCTCATTGTGGGCATTCTTTTGATAATTATCGCATTGGGATTTATCATAGGCATCTATAACAAACTGGTGATGCTGAAAAACAACATTGAAAAAGCCTTCAAAAATATTGATGTGATCCTGATGCAGCGCGCAGAGGAGATCCCGGAGCTGGTGAAGATCACTTCGAAATATGTAGCACATGAGACGATGATGCTTACCAGGCTTACAGAGCTGAGAACTGCAGTTCTTAATTCCGGGACGATAGACGAAAAGATCGCTGCCTCGGGCCAGCTGGGCAGGGCGACAAAGGAATTATTTGCCGTATCAGAAAATTACCCTGCCCTGTTATCCAACAATAACTTTTTGGAACTGCAGAAAAGGGTGTCGGTGATGGAGGATAAAATTGCCGATCGCAGGGAGTATTACAATGATAGTGTGAACCTGTATAATATCGGGATCGAAGAGTTTCCGAATGTCATACTGGCCGGTCTGCTGGGCTACAAACAACGCAATCTGTTTACCGTTTTACCTGAAGAAAAGGAATATCATGGCGTTCAGCTTTAATCAGTTTTTTGGCTGCGAGCAGCAGATCAATGCGCACAAGGACCTGGTAGTGATGTACGGCTTCGCCGCGATCTTTTTAGGGCTGATCGCCCTGGCTTTTCTGAGCTTTATTCTTGGCAGGCTGAACCTGACGGTGATCATTGACCATTTCATTGGCCCAATGGTATGTTCGCTGATCTTGTGCCTGGGGATAGCGATTCTGCCTACCATTATACTCTACGTGGTGGCAAGCGATGTCAGCGGGGTAAAACTGCTGTACTGCTGGATCACGATCTTTGCAGGGGTTACCTTCTTTTGTTTCAGCAATAATGCGATGATCAGAAAATTTACCAAAATCAGCAAAAGATAAGCCTGCGCGCTTCTCGAATACATTAAAAGCAACTGAGCCAGCTTAACAAGCATGTTATTCGGCCGCTACAAACCGGAATCTTCAATAAAGATGCCCAGCTGTTTCGCCAGTAAATTGAGTATCGGATTGCTCCCCTTCCAGTCGATATAAAAGGAATCATTGAGGATCGGATAGATATAACCCAATTCCTGGCCCTGCCATATCACCAGGTATTCTTCTTCTTCCTGGATGGGGGCAATGATGATAATGTCTTCCTGACTATCGGGCATTGAATAATGGTAAACTTGCATACGCATGGCCTTTCTTTATGCTGCTGTCAGCATGTAGTCTTTAAATGTTGCTCCGTGGATCAGGAAGCAAAAAGTAAACTCATATTCTCTTATTCCAAACTGAATGAGAAACTGGGCCAGATAGGGTTCCAGTACAGAAAGGAACATCTGGCAATAGTTACCGGGCTCAGTTACGATATGCTTAAAGCGGTAAGCATCGCTCAGCAGGTTTAAGTTGACGGTTATATCACTGTTTACATCAACACTGAAGAATGGCTGACCAGGTAACGATCCACCGATAGACTGACTGTTCTGAACCCACTGATTCAGGTGGATATTGAGCTGTTTGTTGAATTCCTTTTGCATAACATCAGCAAAAATATACTAATATATTTAGTATTTAAAATAAATGATGATATTTATTTTAGTTATACATCAGGTTGGGGAACAAGGCCCGGGCCGGGCTGCAATGCCTGGATAATGCAACAGGTTATTGGAATAAGCAATACTTACTGGATCACAAAGTTGATTTTATCCACCCCGGTATTTCCGGTCTTTGCATCATATGCGTAAACCACCAGCTCGTAATTGCCTTTAGCTTCAGTTTTTAATGTGCCTTCAAAAATATTGGCAGCAGCTGTGATATGAAGTGGCAGCTCATTGATCCGGACACCTTCTTTTTTGACTATTGCTTTTACTTCGATACCGTTTGCATCCCAGACACCCCCTTTGGTAATGGTACAGCCGCACATCATGGTGAGGCTCACCTTAAATCTGAGGTTGCCTTTCAACTCTTCGAGTTTGATAAACTCATGTGTAGTGGGCGACAAAACATCCAGGATGAATCCCGGAAATTCAAGCAGGACGCCTTCTCCGAGAATGTCTTTGCCGGGGATCAGCCAAACCTGGGTCGTAGATTTAACCGCGGCATTTCTCCTGGTAAAAGGAGCTACAGCTTCGATATCCACAAAGGTAGGTTCTGAAATTGCGATGGAAGCCTCAAACCTGGCTGTGGCAGTATCAATAACAGGCAGGCCCCTTCTTACCTGCCCTTTCATCATCAGGTCGGTATTCCCGGATGTGCCGGCAGTTAATCCTTTCGCCAGGATCTCGCCGGTAAGGTTGTTTCTTACAGTAACATAAGCGCCTCCAATACCGGTACCTATAAATTTAGCATCTTTTGCCTGCGCCCTGACGATCAGCCGGGTGTTTTGAGCCTGGCTGTAAATAAAACAAATTAATGGAAGGATGGTAAGGGCAAGTTTCTTTAACATAATGATGCTGATTGAGAGTATATCTTTTGATACGCGCTCTAAGGCTGTATCGTCACGTAAGATAGCTTTTCCCGATTTAGCATCAAAGGAACAAATGATGTAAGCAGGCATACATTAAATAATGCCTGCTGTACAGGGTATCAATAAACTTTGTATCTCTCCATTAACATGCAACCAGTGTGGCACCCGCCCCGCAGGTACAGCTGGGTGTACAGGTTACACATTCGCTGCAGAAATTTGTTCCGGTTATACAGCATTTAAAAGGCCCTATGTTACCTCCGCTTGGGGTACCGGGAGGGCCAACTGATCCCCCTCCTTTAATTTTCCGCAGTTCTTTCCTGTTAAGAATAGTCCCTAGAGTAATCTCAAACGCTTCCATAAAACAACATTAAAATAAACAATCTGTCAATTTATGCACGACAGACTATGCATGATATTGAAATACCATAACATAAAACTATAAAATATTTATAGCGGATTTGATGACAACTTACCCATAAATACAGATCAGGACATAGCAGAATGAGTTCAGGGCTCAGCAGAAAAGGTAAGAATAATGCCCCTGTGGGCATCGCCGGTACCCGGGTTTTGCCAATGGCTCAGGAACGCAGGCCTGCAAAATTTCAAAATGCCCATTGCGGGATCTGCAATGTAATAAATATCATTTTTCACTTTGAAAAGAACAACAAAATGCTGCAGGTCCCAGTGCAAAATGGCAGGCAGCACCGCCGCCTCAAGCTGTGCGATGCCAAGTTCCATTCCGGCAGACCTGAGCCCCAGTTTTTCGGCAGCATTCATCAGGTCTAACATGGATGAACCTCTGCGGCTGATCCTCGACATATGTTTCATGCCTTCCGGATCAAAGCTGATACCATAGAAGGATGCGATCATCCTGAGGCATGTTGGCCCGCAATCCATCGGATAAGACTGCCGAAAAAAAGGAAAGGATTTCAATTTGAACAAATTAACTGATCAGATATTTAAGGTCTTCTACCTGGTATGGCTCCGGCAGCACGTGCCCGTTCACCAGTATGGCCGGAGTATGACCGATGTCTGCATCTGCACACCATTGCTGCTGTTTGCGAAAGGCAGCTTTGATCTGCTCCGTAATCAGTGCAGGATATTTCTTCTGCCAGCGTTCATATACTTTTGGCTGCCCGCCATACCAGTCGTTCAAAGCCTGGGCAACCAGTTTTTTATCTTTTAATAATCCCAGTGCGATCATATGTTCTGCTACTCTTACCTGGGCCTGATCGCCGCTGGCCAGCAGGATGATCCTGAGCTGGAGGTCATCCCTCTCCCGCAGCCACTGGTCAAAAAAATGGTGTACTTCTGTACAAGGCCCACAGAAAGGATTGCTCACCAGGGTAATCACAATATCTGCATGGGGATTGCCCAATACAATAGGCTTGATCTGGCTGTCTGCCTCATAGTGCTTCTGGTTCATTAGTCCGAGCGCAAACAGCTCGCCATTGTACTTAAACTGTTTTAATTGCCAGCCCATGGCTTTCAGTGCGGCGTTTTCTGCCAGAAGGGGCTTGACCAGCCCCCATGTAACGACAGGAATAAGATAGCAAAGAACCAAAAGCAGGATGCCCGGGTATCCAAAGATCTCAAAACTGAACCTGCCGGGAATGAAACTGAAGGCTACATACTCCAGGATCAGTAATCCCTGTATGGCACAGCAGAGTATGCACCATTTTCTTAACTTATACTGGTAAACCAGA
Organism: Pedobacter westerhofensis; assembly: GCF_900182595.1. Classification (GTDB taxonomy): domain Bacteria; phylum Bacteroidota; class Bacteroidia; order Sphingobacteriales; family Sphingobacteriaceae; genus Pedobacter; species Pedobacter westerhofensis. The sequence continues at coordinate 193,496 of NZ_FXTN01000001.1, forward strand.
GAGTAAACCGTATAAGGCAGGGCAAAAACGTTGGCCCAGAAAAGCAAAGGGGCAAGGAAAGGGAAAATAAGAACTGCAAGGAAGGAGCCGGAGAAATAAAATAAACCTGCCTCGGCCCAGCTAAACCATTTGGTGAGCTGTGCTGCCCTGGACTGGAGTATGGCGTTGCAATCGCTTTTCCCGGCCGGTCCGCAGATTTTCCTGACCCAGGGATGATGGCCGTTAAGCCGGTGCGCAGCAAGCAGTATACTGATTGCCGAACCTGTAAACTTGATCAGGCATAAAGCCAGGATGGCCCAGTTAAAGGGATGCAGGCCGAAGAGCAGGACAATCACGCTGCCAAGAACTGTTAAGAAAGCGGGAACCGCAATTTTATGCAGCAGGGACTGAATATAGTGTTCTAAATAATGGGCTTCCCCGCTGCCTGCATTTGCTTTGGCATATAAAATCAGTCCCTCCCATGTGGCAAAAAATTCTTCCCTGCTGACGAGCCTGTTTTTGATCTTCTCATCGGATATCCTCAGCTGCCCCTTACTGATGTCCTGCACCAGGAAAAAAGCACCTCCATTTTTAGAGGTATGGGTAATGAATGGAAAAGGAAGATCCAGATCGTTGTAATCTTCCTTTTCAATCCGGTACACATGGTTATCTACATTGAAGATCTTCAGGCAGTCGCAGATCGTGAGCAAGCCGGGATACTCCGGGTGGGACTCCATATTTTTAGAGAGCGTGCTCAGGTTTACTTTCACTTTTATTTCGCGAAGCAGTTGATAGGTGACAGACAGAATATTGCTTTTTTTTGTATTGAGAAGATTCATTTTTTTGATTTAAGAATTACCATAAATAATGTCCTGCACGGGGCAAATGGCGGGATCTCCAATGAATTTACAAATTATTAAAACTGGTTGAGGTGACAGATTACCCAATCATCAGCCCTCCCGGTTTTGGGACGGATGACTTCGTATAAGCTGCCTATAGTAAGTAAATTGATCACCTGGTATAAACCTCAAATCATCGTAAATGAAGAAGAAAGTTGATGAGCTAAAGCACCTGATACAGGACCTGGACGGCAGCGCAAGCATTGTTTTGCCTGTGGGCACAGCAGAAAGGACCTTTGAACTATCCTTTGATCAGGATTTACTCGCAGGTTTATCAGGATGGCTTGGCGCATTCACGGTAAGGGCAATGCTCAGCCGGCTGAAAATTGATGAGCATCAGATATTTAAATGGAGACCAGAAAACAAATATATTCAATACCTGATCTTCAGTCACTATGCGCCCGGCTGCGTACCCAAAACAATAGGGCTTAACAGATTATTAAAACGTGGCGACTGGGTATCCCGGATCAGGAGCCTGATCGGATCTGGTTTTTTTATCAAGGCTACACTGGGCTTTGGCTCTGGAAGGGCCAGGAATTTTGACAGGACTTCGGAAATAGAGCAGATCCTGGACGAGCACAATTTTGAAAAATGGATGATTCAGAAAAAGCTGAAACTGAAGAAGGAGTTCAGGATCCACACCTTTGGCAGCGATGTGCTTTATGGCATGACTTTCAGGATCAGCGGAGCGGCAGAGCCTCCGGATTACGATGCCCCCCAGCAATTTACCCGCCAGGTCCTTGAAAAGCTGCCTCCTTCTTTGCGTGAAAGCACTTTGATCGGCTGGGACATCGGCCTTACCAGCAAGGGAAAATACTATGTGATCGAAGCTAACTTTACCGGCTTCCATCCCGAATATCACCCGGGCTTTCAAACCAGCGGGTATTTCGAAGAAGCATTTTGCGGCCCCATCATCTGTGCCTGGCTCAACGCTTATTTCAGGTATAAGTATGGCGTATCGATCAGGGGCGTAAACGATGATCTGATTGCAAAAGCGCCTTTTATGGAAGAACTGGATTACTATCTGAGCCTGTTTACCACTGAACATATCCGGACAATGCAGCAGGCCAGAGGAAGGCTTGCCGCGGTTTACATCTACCTTGGCGAAAAAACTGATTTTCTGATAATTAAGCTGACAAGTTATTTGCAGATAGGAAATTTTGCAGTTAAATATTATTTGATATCACCTGAACAATTACAGGCGGAGGCTAAGGCAATGTTTAAGGGAGCGCAGATCATACACCTTGTCGAAAATTCACTTTTTACAGCGGACCAATATCAGGAGGTACAGGAACTGGAGGAAGAAAGCAGGCGGCAGCGCTGCCTTGACCGGGCAGTTATGCTGATCAGAGAAGAACCATACCTAACGCTCTGATGATTAAGGCCTGGCGGTCCCAAAAAATAAAAAATTTGATGATCTGTACATGAGAGCAATTGATGATTACACCCATTATCATTTTATCGTTTGGAAGAAGAACGGACAGGTAATGCGCTATGAAATGATGTATTTGAGTTTTGAGTTTCTTGCACAGGATTTTGATTATATGCTGTGCCTGAAATTTGACCCTCCGCTGGATGTATTTTATCCCGACATGAAAGACCTGAGGAAGTCGCTCGAAGCTATTTACGATTTTAACCCGGATACATTCGTGATGCTGACACAGCGAAAGAAACCACCAGTACACCAGGTAAGCATGGATGAATATATCTACTCTTTCAGCTGTAGTTTTCATCATTTCAGAAAGATGATCAGCAGACAGTCCAGGAAAGCGCTGCTGGAAGGAAATCTCTTGTTTGAACTGCTGGACGATATTGGTGATTCTGGTATCAGCAGTGTTCTGGTACGTCAGCTGCCCATAGGTTTGGTTGAAGCCGCTGTACCAACTCATAGTGATGTTGTGATCCCCCACCGGGGCGCCAAGTCTTATTTACGTACGCTGTTACAATTTCTAAAGCCAATTGATAATATCAATGTATATGTAGGGGCCGATCAGCATATCGCGCGGGAGCTATCCGCGCTGCGCAGCGCATATCCACATTTTTCATACTATGTATTTAGCCCCAACCCTGTAGGGCCTTATGTAGTACGCAACTGGCTCGCAGATCTGGGGGCTGCAGACCTGATCTTTTTCCAGGATTCTGATGATATTCCCTGCGGGGACAGATTTCAACGGCTCTCTGCCTACATGAGGAGCCACCGTATCCCGCTTTGCGGCTCGCACGAAATCAAAATGGACTATTTTAACAGGACCGTACAGGCGGTAAGGTATCCGAAAGATGTGATTGCGGCGCTGAAACAGGGTCCTGCACATGCCCTGCTGCATCCTTCATCGGCAGTTGCCAGAGGTGTTTTTTATGCCTGCAACAAACTATCTGAAGACAGGATTTTTGCCAATGACACCAAGTTTCTGTATTACTGTTACTTTAAACTGGAAACAATAGAAAATATCGACGAGTTTCTATATATCAGAAGGTCGCACCCCGGTTCACTCACAACATCTGCAGGTACCAGCATAGGCTCTGCCATTAGAACAGAGTTGATCAACCGCTGGGTAACTGACTTTACACTCATAAAGCGCGGCCTGCTGAAACCCGAAAATTCCTGTTTAAATTATGCCGGCCCCAGGCGGAAATTTAAAGTAAAGAAAATAACGCGGTAAAGCCGGCTTTAAAAATCTTATCTTACAACATATGGGAGACAGTGCAAGTATGATGCTGCAGTTAATGGCAGATCAGTCAGATGTGGTAAACTTTGTTTTTGATTTATCTAAAGGCCAGTTCCAGTATGTAAATGCCGCTTTTGAAATGATTACTGACAGAAAAAATACCGAACTGCTGAAAGATCCCAAAGCATTTTTTAAGATCATTCATAAAGAAGACCTGAAGGAATTAAAGGATAAACTGAAATTCCTGCCGAAAAAAAAAACAAAAAGCATATTGAATTTCAGAATCATCCGTCCTGATAAATCAGAAAGATGGATTGTTGTTAAAGTATTTCCACTGATCAAAGGGAATAAGGTACAGCAGATCGCAGGTACTGCCGAGGACGATACGAAGCGGAAAACGGGTATGCTGAGCATGGAGAAAATTACGGCCTGGAAAGATGCTACGCTGGAGGTGATGACACATGACTTACGCGGGCCTATCGGGATTGTGCAAATGCTGGCCACAGTGATTTCGAAAAAAATGCCTGCAAATACGGAAATACAGGAACTGACTACGATGATAAAGGAGATTTCCAGGCGGAACCTGGACCTGATCCAGGCGCTGCTGAGCAGGGAAATGCTTGACACCGCTAAAATAGCGATCAGCAAAGAACGCTCAGATGTGGTGCATGAGATACGCCAGGCGATGGACATTTACATCAAATCACAGAAAAATCTGGAAAAACACATCAGTTACACTCATTCCCATGATCAGATACATGCAGAGATAGACAGCCTGAAATTTATGCAGATTATCAATAACCTGGTTTCCAATGCGCTGAAATTTACGCCTCAAAACGGAAAAATCCTCGTCGACCTTAAAAAACAGGATAAAACATTTTTGATTACGGTAACTGATGATGGAATCGGGATACCTAAAAAGCTCCATCCTGTTCTTTTTAAAAAACATACTAAAGCCGGAAGGCAGGGACTTGATGGCGAAAAATCTGTTGGGCTTGGTATGTGGATCGTAAAATCCCTGACCGAAGGGCACGGCGGTAAAGTCTGGTTTGAAAGCAAAGTCAAAAAAGGAACGGTGTTCTATGTAGAAATTCCCCTTGAAAACCGGGAGACCTGAGCTGACAAATTCCTCTCCGGTTAAAGCAGCCGGAGAGGAATAAATAATTTAAAAGTGTACCGGCTAGGCTACCAGGGTAGCTTCGATGGTTTTTTCTATGGCACGGGCGATTGCGTCTTTGTACGCCAGGAAGTTATTCTGACGGTCTTCAATCGCATCCTCTTCTTTCACCGCCTTTTTACCATCTTTTACCTGCTGCAGTTCGTTCTGATACAGATCACTGAATATTTCCGGCTCCTTATTTTTAAGTATCCTTACTGTATGTGAGAATTTCTCATGGCTGTCATGAAGAACAGCTAAGCTTTTCTCATTGTAAATATTAATACCAACAAGCCTTGTTAATAGCTTTTCAAGCTTTCCTCTTTCTTTTGCGTAACCCATAATTGAGGCAAATATACCAGTTCTTTGTAAGAATCTTACTAGGTTTTGTCTGAAGAATTTACCTTGAGCAGCGAGCGCTGATAGGTTTTGGCCAGAATGCCAACGATCAGTTTTTTAGGCAAAAACTTCATAAAAACATTTCCTACCCTGTTTAATGCACCGGGAACATAGTTAAATTTCCTGTATTTTAAAGCATATATCCCCTCTTTTGCAGCCTGGCTTACCGGCATCAGCCAGCCCTGGAGATCGTTGAATTTTTCTGTGGCTGTCATTTCTGTAACCACACCTCCGGGGGCAAAGATGCTGAGTGAAAGCGCGCGGCTTTTAATTTCATGTGCCAGTGCATTGGCAAAGCCAATTAAAAATGATTTTGTCCCTGAGTATGCCGCCTGGTAGGGAACGGGAAAGATGCCGGCCATACTGGAAACGATCATGATCCCCCCTGTGGCGCCTGACTGTTCAAAGTGTTTGACAAGTTCTCCTGTTAAGCGCACCACGCTAATCACATTGGTTTGTACCATGCGCTGAAACTGATCCTGCGAAAGCTCGGCATGAGGCCCGAAATGTGTGATGCCCGCATTGAGAATTGCGGCATAAAGCTCCTGTCCTGCCAGGCTCTCTGCAATTAGCCGCTCCACATCCTCTGGCAGGGAAAGGTCGGCCACAACAACTTTAACCTGAACATTGGCGTCACGCTCCAGATCAGTTTTAAGCTGATTAAGCTTATCTCCGCGCCTGGCGGCGATGATCAGGTTTGCGTGGTGATAGCGGGCCAACTGCGAGGCCATTTCGTAGCCCAGGCCGGAAGAAGCCCCGGTTATCAAAACCCATTTGTTATTAAAATCGAGTGCTCTCACAGAATCAAGGCTAAATTAATTTTAAATGTTATTTTCCTATCCCTTTTTTAACACGATGTGCTTCACATTTTTTCTGTCGTAGGTATAGGTAATATGTACCAGGCCATCGCTGGTCTGAATGATTGCGGGATAACTGTATTCTTCTTTGGTGCCGTTTTCAAGGATCACAACGTCTTCCCATTTTTTTCCATCTTTAGAAGTGGCCACTCTTAGTTTGCTCCTGCCATTGAACCAGTCTTTACCAGGAACATCAGGGTTATAAACAATCAGCTGTGTGCCATCTTTTAGGGTCACAGCATCAGTTCCGGAGTTGGGGTTTAAAAGCGATGTTTTGCTGAACATGCCCCAGGTATTGCCGCCATTGGATGACCATGCCTGCATTACACTCCCCTGTTTACTGCGGCACAGCACCTGAAGTTTGTTTTTACCATAAAAAAGGATGCTGGGCTGGATGACATCAAATTTCGACTCCGGATCAACAGGAACCAGTGTCCAGGTTTTACCTTCATCGGCCGACTTCTCGATATGGGCAGTCCAGCGGTTTTCATTCACCTCTACGCTTGAAGGTGACAGGATCGTTCCGTCAGCCAGCTGTACAGGTTTGTTCTTGATCGGCCCAAGGATACCGTCGGGCAATCTTTTTGAGGACGACCAGCTTTGACCGTTATCATCAGATGTCTTGACCATCCCCCACCATTCTCTTGGATTTGGGCCGACTTTATAAAAAAGAAAAAGCTTTCCATTCCGGGTTTTAAACAGTACCGGATTCCATGCCGGAAAACGTAAGGTATCACTCACGATACCGTTTGCTACATCCTGGGGCTCTGAAATTCCATGCTGATCAATTGATGAAAGCCAGATATCTACGTCTTTCTTACCTTCGGCAGATCCGCCAAAACATGCCAGAAGAATTTTTCCGGGAGAAACTTCAACCATGGTAGAAGCATGACATTGCTTAAATGGGGCCTGACTGAACACAAGTTCCTCCTTTAATTTGACCCAGGTTGACTGGGCATGAGCTACGGAGAAAAGGCTGAGCGCATAAACAATGGCAAGGGAAAAAAACTTATTCATAAAATATCATTTCAGGATCAGGCGCTAAAAATACAAGATAACTTTGATTTGGAGAGGCAGTTGAGCTTTTATTTAGCGCTGTACCATTGAAATCCGTATCCTTTTAACTGAATTTTCTGGTCCTTGCTGATCTGTATTTCCTTACTTCCTCCAATTAATTGTTTAAACGCAGTGCCATCTGCATCGCTTAGGCTGAGCGAAAATTGCTGCGGAGCCTTACTAAAATTATGTACGGCAATCAATTGCCTGCCTTTTAGGAGGTACTGTATCGCCATGATATTGGAATTTCCGGCATCCAGGATTTTCCATTTTCCGCCGCCAATTTCAGGATGTAATTTTCTTAAAGCTGCCAGCTCTTTGATAAAGGTCAGCAAAGAATTTTTATCAGCTGATTCATCTGCTACATTCACTTTACGGTAAGTGTAATTCCCATAACTGATGACAGGCCGTACAGTTATTCTGTTGGTACTGAAGCCGCTGTTGGGAGAATGGTCCCACTGCATTGGCGTCCTTACAGACAGCCTTTCCTGCAAAGTAAGATCGTCACCCATACCGATCTCTTCTCCATATCTGATCACAGGGGCCCCCGGGAAGGAAAACAGCAGACTGTAGCTCATCCTGATGAGGACAGGGTCTGCGAGCATGGGAGCCAGCCTCCGCCGTATTCCTCTGTCATATATCTGCATGTTACTTTCGGGCCCGAATTTTTCAAAGACAAGCGACCGCTGGCTCTTTGATAAACGGGCAAGATCCACCTCATCATGGTTTCTTAAAAAAAAGGCCCATTGCGCTGTGGCAGGTTTTTGCCTGAACTCCTCGAGCGCTTTTTTCAAGGATTCTGGATCCTCTTTGGCAAGACTGTAAAACAAATACTGGTTCACATAGAAGTTAAACATCATTTGAATACGGCTGCCATCCTGGCCAAAAAAATCCTTATTTTCTTCTGCCGTCACGTTGGCCTCGCCTAAAAGAACAGCATCAGGCTTTACCGCCTGTACAGTTTTGCGCAGACTGGTTAATATATTGAACAGATGCTTGGGGTTTGCACTTCCTGTTTTTGGTAAATCAATAATAAAAGGTACTGCATCCAGCCTGAACCCATCCACTCCTTTTTTCAGCCAGAACCGGAGCACGTCAGCTGCCATATCGCGTACCTGTTGGTTCTCATAATTTAAATCAGGTTCAAAATCATAAAAGCGGTGGAAATAATACTTCCTGGTTGCTTCATCATACGTCCATGTCTCGGTTTGTACACCCGGGAAGACCATGCCTTTGTTTGCATCGCCAGGCTTTTTATCTGACCACACGTACCAGGAATGATATTTTGATGCCGTATCTGCCCTGGCTATTTTAAACCATTCGTGGGCACTCGACGTATGATTGAGCACCAGATCCATGATCACCCTGATGCCCTTCTTTTTGGCGGCAGCCATAAAGTCCTGAAAATCTTTATCAGTGCCCAGTTTCTTATCTATACCATAGTAATCTGTCTCATCATAGCCATCATCCCCGTTGGGTGTTGGCTGGAAGGGTGCCAGCCAGATCACGTCTACACCAAGTGTATCCAGGTAGCCAAGCTTTTGAGTCAGGCCATTGAAATCTCCCGTACCATCGCCGTTACTGTCCTTGAAAGTTTCGACATCAAGATTATAGATAAAGGCATTGGTATACCATTCTGGCACAGCATCAGGAGATGCGGCCTGGTCTTTTGACTGCTTACAGCCGCAGATGAATAAAATAAAAATAACTGCGATGTATCCTTTAAGCTTGAGCCCCATATTGATGTCTTTTTAAGGTTTATTCCCCTAACAGTCGCATCTCAAAAAAGTTCAGTTTGTTTACATATTTTCAAAGAGGTACCCGCTCAATGCCAGCCCCTTGGCCACACTTGTAAAGTTATCTCCCGAGTTTACAGTTACATCAGGAAATTTTGTGCTGAATAAGTTTTGAACCGCAGCAACCAGTGAGGTTCCTCCGGTAAGGAAAAGACTGTCGATATCGCCTTCCCCGATATTGTTTTTGAGCATAAACTCATCCAGGTATGCGCTGATCTTACTGATGTCTTTTTGAATAATCGCTTCATACTGTGTGATAGAAATATCCTCATCAATCTCGATTTCCATGTTTGAATACATAAACCGTGAGCTCTTCAGCGCAGAGAGATCGATCTTGGTTTTCTCTATCGCCTGAAATACCGAGTAGCCCAGGTTATGATCAATCAGCGTAAGCAAATTCTTAAACTTCTTATCTTTTTTGGAGTAATGATAGTAATCCTCCATATCACGCTTGATCCGCAGACTGTTAAAAAAATTCATCTGGTCCCAGGTACAGATATTTGCAAAAAGAGAAACCGGAACCGTAAGCACCTTACCTGGCGTAGCCTCATATAAGGTATTCTTACCGAAATAAGGTGTTCCCCTGTCCCACATAAAAGCAGAATCAAAGCTGTCGCCCCCGATATAGATCCCTCCGCTGGCGATCATATCATTTTTCCTATCCTTTTCTCCTGATTTTGCAGGGTCCAGTACCAGGTACGTAAAATCTGTTGTTCCACCACCAAGGTCGGCCACCAGGACTTTTTCTTTTTTACTGATTGTTCTTTCATACGCGAAAGCTGCACCTATAGGCTCAAACTGAAACCGTACCTCGGTAAATCCTGCAATTTCAGCCGCTTTGCTCAACCTTGTCTGCGCCAGTGTATCTTTAGCAGTACTATCATCGTCAAAGAATACCGGTCTTCCGATAATTGCCTTGGAACAATCCTGACCCGTAATTTTATCTGCTTTCGACTTCAGGTCCTTTAAGATCAGGGCCACAAGATCAGAAGCATTATACCTTTTATTATGGATCCTCGTTTCAATGAAGCTGCTTCGCGACAGGATCTGTTTGATAGATTTGATGAACCGGCCCTTCATACCGTCCTTCAGATAGGAAGCAACTGCACTTTCACCGATCACGTAATTCAGGGATTCTGAGGAACTTTGTTCCTGCGGGAAATAGATCAGTGACGGAACGGTGATGGTGGTAATGATCTCTTTTTTATCCTCGTCGTAAATGGATAATGCAGAGTTGGTGGTACCAAAGTCAATTCCATAAAGAAAGTTATTCATTTAAAAAAGGATATTAATTAATACATTCACACACCGGGTATTTCCCGGGGCGCGAATGTATTAAAAAAAATATACAATTAAGGTGTAACTGTACTTGCGGTGCCATCTTTTGTGTCGCTGTCTGTATCTTTTTCAGAACTCCCGGTATATCCATCATCTTTCAGCGAATCATATCCCTGCGTACCCGTATTATCAAGTCCGTCCCGCGGTCCTTTTGGCTGAAAAGGGTCATTATCAACTTTAACCGGTTTTTTTATCTTTAGGTCATTCTTTTCCTGTTCTTCCATGATCTTCTTTTTCTCAATAACAACACACAGTTGCACTGGTTTTAAATAAAGCTTTACTTTACGTAAACGGTCTTGATGTTGACAAACTCATGGTTACCAAACATACCAAGTTCACGGCCATATCCCGACTGGCCTATTCCGCCAAACGGTAGTGCCGGATCAGATTTCACGCCCTCGTTTACAAAACATGAGCCGGCATGAAGCCGGTTCCTGGCAATATCTTCTGCAAGTGAAAGATCCTTTGAGAATACCGCAGCCCCGAGACCGAAACCAGTATCATTTGCGATTCTGATGGCATCGTTAGTATCTTCTGCACTGATAATTGCAGCTACGGGTCCAAAAATCTCTTCATCATACGCCAGCATGCCCTTTTTCACGCCGCTTAAAATAGTAGGCTGATAAAAAGCATGCTCACCATCAGCAAAGGGGATTTTCCCGCCAAGGATACAGGTTGCGCCCTGCCCGATGCACTTCAATACCTGCTGATGCAGCTCATCCCTGAGATCGGCTCTCGCCATCGGTCCCAGATCAGTATCATTTTTGAGCGGATCACCGGTCTGTTTGTGCTCTATGTGATATTTGAACAATCTGGTAAATTCTTCTTCGACCTCTTTAACTACAATAAAGCGCTTGGCGGCGATGCAGCTTTGCCCGTTGTTGATTAACCTTGCTTCTGCACAAACTTTCGCCGCGGCAGGCACATCCGCATCGGCAAGAATGAGATACGGATCACTTCCTCCGAGCTCAAGCACGGTTTTCTTTAAAGCCTTTCCTGCCTGACCCGCTATTGTCTTTCCGGCATTGGTGCTGCCCGTAAGCGTAACGGCCTTAACCAGCGGATTTTCAATTACTGCCGCAATGGCTTTGCTGTTACAGATCAATACTTTGAATACATCCTGTTGAAAACCGGCATCCCTGATGATATCTTCTATGGCCAATGCGCATCCGGTTACTCCTGAAGAATGCTTTAAGATCCCCGCGTTACCTGCCATCAAAGCTGGTGCGAGGAACCTGAACACCTGCCATAAAGGAAAATTCCATGGCATAATGGCCAATACTATTCCTATTGGCCTGAAACTTACGTAACTTTTGGATGCGGCTGTTTCAATGAACTGATCAGCAAGAAAGCCAGCGCCGTTTTCAGCATAATATTTACAAACAGCAGCGCATTTCAAAACTTCGGCAATACCCTGCTTTAATGGTTTGCCCATTTCCAGCGCCATCAGATTTGCCAGCTGGTCTTTTCTTTCCTCAAGCAAATCTGCAGCTTTCAACAACAAAGCGGCCCTTGCAGTGTCATCGGTTTCACGGTAGACCATCCATGCCTGTTGAACACTTTCTATTTTCTCAGCAATCGCTTCATCGGTATCTTCCTTATACTCTTTTATCAGTTCTCCATTAAATGGATTGATCGATTGAATGCTCATCATCTTATTTTTTCAGTACTAACCCCTATTGCCTACTCTCTTTATGCGTAACAAGTGTAGCAGAGATTTGTGTGGCAAAAACAGATTGAAATGCAAGATGGGGCTGAAGATAGTTTGAACATCAATTATTCAGTTTGTTCAATCGCGTTGTTAATCAAACATTTAATATAAAACGGATATTGTCTTGTAATTATTAACCTGTAAATACCTAAGCTATGAATACGATAGATTTAAATGCCCTGGCTAACAAGATTGCGCTCATTTGTCCTGTACTGGTAGAATCTGTTTCTGAACAGACCATCACATTAAAAGGCAGGATCATGCCCTACAGGTTATACATGAAGTTCAGGGATAATGTCCCTATCCTGCAGATAGACCTGTATAACCACGATCTGAAAACGGAAATAGAAAATGAGGTAAATCATATACTTAGCGTATTTTACCTGTATATGATCGAGAATGTTCATGTGAACTATCTGAATCTGACGTACTGATCAGTGCACATTGGTGGATTAAGAAAAGATGGAGGGCGATATGATTGATAAATTGAGCATCAGGGAGACCTATATTTAAATGCTCCCGCAGAAGAAAGGCGAACAGGCTAATGATATTACAGCCTGTTCGCCTTTCTTCTGCCGCATGCCTGATTTTTTGATCTCAGCGCAGAAATGCGGATAATGATCAGAGACACTAGTTCATCTGTAATTTCTTTTGGATATCATTTACATATCCTTTGAACTTTTTATCTGTGCCCATCAGGTCATCTACCGTCTGGCAGGCATAGATCACTGTAGAGTGATCGCGGCCTCCATGATATGCACCTATGCTCTTCAGCGAGGATTTGGTCATGCTTTTAGAAAGGTACATGGAGATTTGTCTTGCCTGCACTACTTCACGTTTACGTGTAGGAGAGTTCACCAGGTTGACAGGCACTTCAAAATATTCGCAAACCAGCTTCTGGATAAAATCCATTGAGACTTCCTTAGAGGTATTCTTGATAAAATTTTTCAGCATCGACTTCGCCAGCGGAAGATCGATATCTTTTTTGTTCAGCGTAGACTGGGCAAGCAGGGAAACCATGGCTCCTTCAAGTTCACGCACATTGTTATCAATATTATGGGCTACATATTCTACCACTTCTGAGGGAAGGTCAATACCATCGGCATACATTTTCTTTTTAAGGATTGCGATCCTGGTTTCCAGGTCAGGGATCTGAAGATCTGCAGATAAGCCCCATTTAAAACGGCTCAGCAATCTTTCTTCCAGGCCCGATAAATCTTTCGGTGCCTTATCAGAGGTGATGATGATCTGTTTGCCCGACTGGTGCAGGTGGTTAAAAATATGGAAGAAGATATCCTGTGTTTTTTCTTTTCCTGCAAAATTGTGGACATCATCCATGATGATCACATCCATTGCCTGGTAAAAGTTCACGAAATCATTGATGGTATTGTTTTTCAGTGACTCTACAAACTGCTGGCAGAACTTTTCGCAGGATACGAAGATCACCAGTTTCTCGGGATGGGTACGCTTGATTTCGTTGCCGATTGCCTGGGCCAAATGCGTTTTGCCCAATCCAACTGCTCCATAAATCATCAGCGGGTTGAAGGATGTAGCTCCCGGTTTTGCAGCCACAGCAAAACCTGCAGAGCGCGCCAGACGGTTACAGTCGCCTTCAACATAGTTCTCTAATGTATAATTAGAGTTCAGCTGAGGATCAACATTCATTCTCTTTGCGCCGGGAATAACAAAAGGGTTCCTGATGTCTTTGCCTGCAGCTGCCGATGGTACAGCGGGCGATTGCGGATTTGGTGCCGCAGCGTTGCCGGCCGAAGGCATTTTCGTAGTATATGGCGAGCCGCTGTTTGATGATTTGTCCACAACAATGTTATATTCCAGACGTCCGTCCTCTCCCAGCTGCTGTTTTACGGTTTTGCGCAGTAGGCCTACATAGTGCTCTTCCAGCCATTCGTAGAAAAACAAACTTGGTACCTGAACAGTTAAAACATTCCCTTCCAACTTTAAGGCCGAGATCGGTTCAAACCAGGTTCTGTAGCTCTGATTCGGGATGTTCGCTTTAATAGTTTGGAGTGAGTTATTCCACACTGTGGTACAAGTATTCTGCATAGTTATATTGATGATATTCGTCTAAAAAAAGTTGATGTCCCTTTTGGGGATTGCGAAGATCAAGAAAATAGTAAACAAAAAAACAGAAACTTATACTTAGGGTTAACCAGCTAAAAAGCAATCATATATAGAATTATTTTTGATTTTAATGTGGATAAGTATGGGTTATCAACACATGTTGTTAACTATTGCCGGGGCCTCTTGTCAATAACGTGGATGGGTGTTAAATAACTAAAAACAACTCACTGAACACTATGGTACTTGGCTAAATTTTACGGTCAGAAAAACCGGGAAGTTAAGCCGGATCTTTTGGGGAAAACCTAAAAACCGGCCTCGGGTTTTGCCCGGGTTGTTCACAATTTCTTACCTTTATCGCATAGCTCCAGACATTATATTATGATCAGATTAAATACGGATACCCCGACAAACGTTTTAGACGATGTGAAAGAAGGCAGCATGGTTACAGACACCTTTAGCAAGACAGGCCTGGTAGAAAGTATTGAAACTACTGATGACGGATATTATAAGATATATACCTTCCACCTGGTTACCGGCAGGACAATTATTGTCAAAAAGTAAATCTGCAGGACATTTTTTTGAAACAGAATTAAGGCTGTGATGTTTATTTTGAAAAAACGACATTATGGAAGATCAAAATTCAGATAAACTGCACAATCAGGAAGATGTAAATCCAACATCACAGCTGGACAAACTGGCAAAAGATAACGATGCGGCCGATCTGCCGGAAACAAACGGTACCGGCAGTAACCGTCCTGTTCCTACTTCGGGCTCCGTAATTGTAGAGAAAGAGGATGACGAAGATCAGGACAGCAATGACATAGAACAGTTGGGGCATTCGTAATTTTAACTTACCTTTGCGCCATAAAATAAAACCATGATTTATTTCTTCTCCAACGAGCGCAATACTGTTTTTGCTGTACAAATAGAACGAACCCTCACCTCGTCTGATATTTCAAAATTAAGCTGGCTTTTTGGCGGTGCCCAATTGAAAAAAGAAACTGTGATTACAGACTTTTTTACGGGCCCCCGTGCTGCAATGATTACTCCCTGGAGTACCAATGCAGTGGAGATCACTCAGAATATGGATATTCATGGCATTGTTAGAATTGAAGAGTTTACGAGGGTAAGCGCAGATTTCAAGGATTTTGATCCAATGCTGTTCCAAAAATATACGGAACTGAACGAGGATCTGTACACGATCAGTATTCAGCCTGAACACATCATGGAAGTTGCCGATATTGCGGCATACAATCAGCAGGAAGGCCTTTCGCTGAGCGAGGTAGAAGTAGATTATTTAAATAACCTTTCAGAAAAACTGGGCAGAAAGCTAACAGATTCGGAAGTATTTGGATTCTCACAGGTAAACTCAGAACACTGCCGTCACAAGATCTTTAACGGAACTTTTGTGATTGATGGCGAAGAGCAGCCGGTATCATTATTTAAGATGATCCGTAAAACCTCCGAGGCCAACCCTAACGGGATTATTTCTGCATATAAGGATAACGTAGCTTTTGTAAAAGGCCCAAGGGTACAGCAGTTTGCACCAAAACGGGCTGATGTACCAGAATATTATGAGATAAAAGACTTTGATTCTGTGATCTCGCTGAAAGCAGAAACACATAATTTCCCAACAACGGTAGAGCCTTTTAATGGCGCTGCAACAGGTTCGGGAGGTGAGATCAGGGACAGGCTGGCTGGCGGTCAGGGTTCATTGCCCCTGGCGGGAACGGCGGTTTACATGACTTCCTTTTCACGACTGGAAGAAAACCGTCCATGGGAAAAAGGAATGGCCGAAAGGAACTGGTTGTACCAGACACCGATGGATATCCTGATCAAAGCTTCTAACGGGGCATCAGATTTTGGAAATAAATTTGGGCAACCGCTGATCACAGGCTCCCTGCTCACTTTTGAACACGAAGAAGCTGCCAGGAAACTGGGCTTTGATAAGGTGATCATGCAGGCCGGTGGTATCGGTTATGGAAAAGCGGACCAGGCGAAAAAAGAAAAACCGGCAGTAAACGATAAAATCGTTGTACTCGGCGGAGAAAACTATAGAATAGGGATGGGCGGTGCTGCAGTTTCTTCTGCAGATACCGGAGCAATGGGCTCCGGCATTGAACTGAACGCGATCCAGCGCTCCAATCCTGAAATGCAGAAACGTGTTGCCAATGCAGTGCGCGGAATGGTTGAAAGCGATCACAATACAATCGTGTCTATTCATGACCATGGTGCGGGCGGCCACCTGAACTGTTTATCAGAACTTGTGGAAGAAACAGGCGGCAAGATCGACCTGGATAAACTTCCGGTAGGTGACCCTACCCTGTCTGCCAAAGAGATCATCGGAAACGAATCTCAGGAGCGTATGGGACTGGTGATCGGACAGGAGCATCTGGAAACACTGCAAAAGATTGCCGACCGTGAGCGCGCACCAATGTATACTGTAGGTGAGGTGACGGGAGATCATCGTTTTACGTTTGAATCTGCTACCACAGGGGCTAAACCTATGGACCTTAAAATGGATGACATGTTTGGCAGCTCGCCAAAGGTAATCATGCAGGATAAAACAATAGAAAGAAAATATACGCCGGTTACTTATGACGCGGCAAAAATTGATACTTATCTGGAGCAGTTGCTGCAGCTGGAAGCAGTAGGCAGTAAAGACTGGTTAACGAACAAAGTTGACCGTTGTGTGGGCGGACGTGTAGCCAAACAGCAATGTGCCGGGCCGCTTCAGCTGCCACTAAACAACTGTGGTGTGATGGCACTGGATTTCCAGGGAAAAGATGGTATTGCCACTTCTATCGGCCATGCCCCTCTTTCAGCATTGATAGACCCTGCCGCAGGCAGCCGCAATGCGATCGCAGAATCCTTATCCAACCTGGTGTGGGCACCGTTAAAAGACGGACTGGAAAGTGTATCGCTATCTGCCAACTGGATGTGGGCCTGCAAAAACGAAGGTGAAGATGCTCGTTTATATGCTGCCGTTAAGGCCTGCTCTGAATTTGCGATCAGCCTGGGCATCAATATCCCTACAGGTAAGGATTCACTGTCAATGAAGCAGAAATACAAAAACGAAGAGGTAATTTCTCCGGGAACTGTGATCATTTCTGCTGCCGGCCATTGTGACGACATTACTGGCGTGATAGAACCAGTACTAAAAAAATCAGGCGGTTCCATTTATTATATCAACTTATCAGGTGATACTTATAAATTGGGAGGATCATCGTTTGCACAGATCCTGAACAAAATCGGAGATGAAACCCCAGATGTAATTGATGCTGCTCAATTCAAAAACACTTTTAATACGTTACAGGAACTGATTAAAGGCAATAAAATACACGCGGGACATGATATCGGCAGCGGAGGCTTAATCACTACCCTGCTTGAGCTGTGTTTTGCCGACCGTAACCTGGGTGCTTCCATAGACCTTAGCGCATTGGGAGATCAGGACAGTATCAGCAAGCTGTTTGCAGAGAATATCGGTATCGTTTTTCAGGCAGATGAATCAGCAGAAGCGTTATTAGCTGCCAATCAGGTTGAGTACCATAAGCTGGGAACTGTTACCTCTGCAGCTAGGCTGGAAATCAAAGATCTTTCAGGAAGCATGAGCTTTGACATTGATCATCTGCGTGATGTATGGTCTAAAACTTCATACCTGCTGGATGAGAAACAAAGCGGAGCTGTCAAAGCGAAGGAACGTTACGACAATTATAAAAACCATGTATTAAACTATACATTCCCATTATCTTTTGACGGAAAGAAACCGGTGATAAATCCTTCAAAACCAAGGCCTAAAGCAGCTGTTATCCGCGAAAAAGGAAGTAACTCTGAAAGGGAACTGGCGAATGCGATGTACCTTGCGGGTTTTGACGTGAAGGATGTTCACATGACAGATCTGATTTCGGGCAGGGAAACGCTGGAAGATATCCAGTTTATCGGTGCTGTTGGCGGTTTCTCCAACTCAGATGTGCTGGGTTCTGCCAAAGGCTGGGCAGGTGCTTTCCTTTACAATGAGAAAGCCAGGCTGGCACTTGAGAATTTCTTTAAACGCGAAGACACCTTATCTGTAGGTATCTGTAACGGATGCCAGTTATTTGTAGAACTTGGGCTGATCAACAAAGATCACGAAGAGAAACCTAAGATGCTGCACAATGACAGCCATAAACATGAAAGTGGCTTCACCTCCGTATCTATTCAGGAGAACAATTCAGTAATGCTTTCAGGCCTTGCAGGAACTACATTGGGTGTTTGGATCTCACATGGTGAAGGAAAGTTCCAGTTACCATATGCCGAAGATCAGTATCAGATTGTAGCCAAGTATGGTTACGAAAGTTACCCGGCTAACCCGAATGGTTCTGATTATAACACTGCAATGATGTGCGACAATACCGGAAGGCACCTGGTGATCATGCCGCATATCGAACGCTCAATATTTCAGTGGAACTGGGCAAATTATCCGGAAGGACGAAATGACGAAGTAACACCCTGGATCGCGGCATTTGTAAATGCCAGAAAATGGCTGGAAGCTTAAAATCCTGTCAATTTTAAATCAATTCATCAGCACTGCTGTTATTCATAAAAATCGAAATAATTATGAAAGCAGTTACAATCCATAACTACGGCAGCGCTGATGAATTGATCTATGAAGATGCTGAAAACCCCACAATTCAGCCTGATGATGTGCTGATCAAAGTCTATTCAGCCAGTATCAATCCTGTAGACTGGAAAGTCAGAAGCGGAAATTATCCCGGTGCCGATCAAAGAAAATTTCCTGTAATTTTGGGATGGGATCTGTCAGGCGTAATTGAACAGCTTGGAGATGAGGTGACAGGTTTTGCCATAGGTGATGAAGTTTATGCAAGACCAAATACCAAAAGACAAGGCACATATGCAGAATATGTGGCTGTCAATTTTAAGGAGATTAGCCCGAAACCAAAATCAATAGATCATATCCATTCAGCAGCAGTCCCACTTGCGGGAATGACGGCATGGCAGGGCCTGTTTACCCACGGTAAGCTGCAGGCGGGTCAGAAGGTATTGATTCATGCTGCAGCAGGCGGTGTAGGAACCTACGCCGTACAGCTGGCAAAATGGAAAGGTGCCTATGTGATTGGAACAGCATCAGAGAGTAACATAGATTTTCTGAAGGATCTTGGTGCCGATGAAATCATCGATTACAAGAATGAAGATTTTACTGAAAGACTGGGGAATATAGATCTTGTACTTGATCTCATTGGAGGAGACGTGCAGCTGCAGTCACTCGAAGTATTAAAGCCCGGAGGAATATTTATCAGTACACTGGCTATTAAAGATGAAGCAGCAATTGCAGCCAAAGGATTGACAGGAGGCAGGTTTATGACCCAGTCTGTTCCCGAAGACCTGGCCAGTTTAGCCGCGCTGATTGATGAAGGCAAGCTCAAACCTGTCATTTATGACATCATGGATCTGAAGGATACTGCCGAAGCGCAACGCAAAGTTGAAGAAGGACATGTAAGGGGAAAGATCGTGATAAAAGTAGTTGATGAGATTTAAAATTTTGTGTACACTGCAAGCTGAACAACATTATTTACTGTATTGTTGTTCAGCCCCTTTACAGCCTGGTTCAGATAGCCTGCTTCAATGTCAAGCTTCTTGCTGAAGCGGTATCCTGCTGCTGCATATGCCCTATTCTGATCAAAAAATTTATGATTCAGTTCATCCTTGTGCTGGATATTGAAGAAAAGTTCATTCTGTAAAGCTACAAAAGCACCTTTCTCAAAACTCTGCACACCTTTTTCCAGGGGGATGATAAACCTGGCGAAATACCTGAAACGCTGTGCAAACAATTCTTCCTTACCCGCCCTTTCTATAAAACGATGTTCCAACCTGAAACGGTGTGCGGCAATCACTGTACGGGCTGCTTTATGTTTATACACGTACTGCTCCCAGATCCTGTGTTCGGATAGCACACGATCAAGCGGGCCATCAGTATGGGTGTAGGTCTGGTTCAGCAAATATCCTAAGGTCAGTTCGTTTTTTCCATTGGCATAGTAAGTTATCCCGGGCCTGAACAGAAAGTTCCTTACGTTGTCCCATTTATCCGCAGAACGCAGCTGCATGTCCAAATATGTGCCCCATTTTTTACTGATCTTCGTGTTGTTCAGCAGGAATAACCAACCAGTACTTTGGTGCTGGGTTTGGGCCAGCAGCCTGCCCCCCGTAAGGAATACGACGACAAAAAAGAAAACAGATAAACGCATGGGGTAATAATACTACATTTAGGGCATAAGCCAAAATGAAAATGCCATTCTTTGGGAATGGCATTTATGGAAATTAATTCATAAAAGGTTTTAGCATTTGGCCATAGCTACGTCTGAAGGTTCAAAATATTGCGGCAGCAAATCATCCAGTATGGCATTTGTAGCCGGGGTTTCTTCATCTGCCTTTAGCACTACAGGATTACCTGCGGATATTGCAGCGATGACCGGGTTGAGCAATAAGATTAAAGAACTTCCGGTTCCTTCGCTCAGGAATAATTCACAGGGTTCGGCATAAGTGTCGCCTTTCAGGCTTGGAGGCGCCACCCATTCCCTGAGCTGCGACCTGGTAAATTCTATAATGGCAATCGGGGCACCTATTTCACACATCGGTTCTGACGTAGGCACTTTAAAATCTTTTCTTATTGCATCACAGAAAGCGTTCTTGTTCTCTATTAACATACGTTCAAGATGGTCAAGCTGCATAATACGCCAATGATAGGATTTCCTGATACTTGTTTTAAGGTTAACTTTCTGTCTGCCAAAAAAATCAAGGAATTGAAGCATAGTTTTATTTTTTTTAAGTGATTCAAAAATCCCTCAGCCGGGGAGTGAAAACATTGATTCCAGTCTGTATTTTTTTAGATTACAATTTTGATTTAACTAATTTACTTTTTCATTAAGTTATATTTTTGTCTGGTTCAAATCTCCGTAATTGTAACAGCAAAAGCAATAACATTTGGTAATAAATTCTATCTATAGATTTTTCATACATTATATCTACGGCAGATAGTTACTTCTGATCCTGCTTAACGACTGCGGTGTAATACCCAGATAAGATGCGATATACTGATTGGAAAACATTTGCAGCAAATGCGGCTCCTCTTCGATCAGCTTATGATATCTTTCGGTGGCAGACATAGTGAGTAACGTAAATGCACGGTCATACGCTACAATAAAAGATTTATCGCTTACCTTTCTCATTGCGCGCTCAAAAATCAGGGAATGCTGCAAAGCATAGTCAAGATCAGATTTACTAATCTGAATCGCTTTGATGCTGGTAAGTGTTTCACTGGTGAGCGAGGCTGGCTTGCCATTCAGAAAACTCTTATAATCTACAATGAGGAGGTTTTTGACATTGCTTACCGGCTGATTAAAATGAAATATCCAGGTGGTAGTTTTGCCGGAGAAATTAGTATAGAACGATCTGGCTTCACCTGAAATCAGAAAGTATGCGTAGCGGCATACAGTTCCGGCCGAGGAAATAATATGGCCTTTTGGAAAATAAACCTCTTTTGCCCGTTCCCGGATAATTGTAATGCACTGAGCATCAAGATTAACTATTGATCTTAAATAATCGGAAAATGAATACTGCATAGATTGAGCCACACTATTATTGTGTAACAATAACGTTAACATTAATCATATTGGTATAAATTGTTAACATTAAAAATACGCTCATCCTCCAACCTGAGCGGAAATGCGAAAAATACGTTCGTTAGGATTGAAAAGGGAGGAAAAAGAGGCAACACCTGTTTGAGGGTCAGCCTAACTGACCCTCAATACTAGCGATCTCAATCAAAAAATGATTTACAAATTGATGCCACGTTTTTAACAGGGCCAGACATCATAAAAAATATTGAGTATACTGGTAATGCTGATTATTTCTTATCAGGCATTAAGTTACGGATAATTTTATCCGTTAAAAAGGGGCATATGCGCCATTATTTTTGCATCACCATCACCCCGTTCATGACAAAAGTACTTCCTCCGTCAGCTACGATATTATATACCTTTTGTGTGCCCCCAGCACGTTCATCTTTTTTCCAGACGGTATACACATCATATGTACCGCTAAGCTCGTTAAGGCACAAAACTTCCTGGCCTTCTTTTATTTCGCCCATTTTACGGTTCCCGCCCCTGGTCATCATCGGATGATTAGGCGTTGCCTGCAACAGTTTTACGCTCAGCTGGATTTCAGTTCCAGAGGATGTCTCTTTAAGATCGGACATCACCAGCATTAAGGTGGTAAGGGCGTAGTTTTTGGCTTCATGCGCAGTCAGTTCCTTTACATTAACTATGGATGCAGCTTTAGTTTGCGGATCAACGGTGATCACCTGATCGCCCGCCTTTACATCCTTCAGCATTTTCTTTAATCCATTGGCCATAGCCACCTGCTCATCCCCTGGAAAACAAATGTCACTACCATAGGTAGCCTCTTCTTCTGATGGTGCTTTACCATTGTTCAGAACCTTGTACTGCTGAAAACTGAGTTCTCTGGACAGGATATAGGAAAGTTTGAGCACAAAGTTTTTTTCTTCCTTATTGATATTGTCTATGTCCTGAAAGTATTTGTCCCACACCTTGCCCTCAGCAGTATAATCCGGCACCAGGGCTTTGTATACCTTACCTTTTTCAGTGGTATAGAAAACCATCAGGCCGATCTCCTGCATCCCCTCTTTGGCAAGCAGCCTGTACAGGTCGACACGTTTTTTCAGTCCGTCATCCCCGGTAATAAAAAAGGGTTTACGGGCCTGATAGCGATCCAGGATGTACATATTATCGAACTTTATATAGGTTTCCTTATCAAGATCCGAAACATTATAGTTTTTAGCTATATCATATTCAGCTAATGTCAGCGGACGGGGATTCACCGGTTTTTGCTGCGCATTCGACTGATGAAAAGCTACAGCCAGCAATAGAAAAAATATTATTTTTTTATACATATAACGTAATGGTGGATGTTAAGATATTTGTTTAAAAGCATCAGCGAAAATCTGCATTTCGTCCATTCGTCCAATGCTTACACGGCACCAGTCTTTATCATTAAATTTCCAGAAACGTACACCTACCCCCCTGTTGGACATCTCTGTTGCAAAACGTGATCCTTCCATTTTAATCGGGAACATCACAAAGTTGGCAGACGAAGGGATATAATCATATCCTTCCTTTGTCAATACCGAATACAGGAATTCTTTTGAAGCGAGTGTTTTCTTTAAAGCATCTTTGAGGAAGTCCTTTTCCTGATAGCCCGCAATGGCGGCAGCCAGCGTTGGGGCAGAAATGCTCATGTTACCTACCGAATACTTCATCAGATCTTTAACGGCAGCTGGCTGAGCGATTACGTATCCGCAGCGGAGGCCGGCAAAACCATATAACTTGGAGAAGGTACGCGCAACAATAATGTTATGGCCTGCCTTTACCAGACTGATCATGCTTGAAGCCTGTGGGTCTGGCAGATAATCGATGTAGGCTTCATCCACAAACACAGGAACTTTTTTGCTTACACGCTCACAAAAAGCTTTGAGTTTTGCGGTATCCAGGATGGTGCCTGTAGGATTATTGGGATTGCAGATATACACCAGTCCGGTGTTGCTGGTGATCTTTGCTTCCATGGCATCAAGGTCAAGCTTAAAATCTGTTGTTAAAGGCACTTTAATCCATTTGGCTCCCAGTACTTCTGCATCTGATGGCAAACTGCTGTAAGATGGGTCGGCAGTAATAATCTCTGCACCGTTCTTTCCATAGAACATGGCAGAAGCCAGTAATAATGGTGATGAGCCGGCATCCATCAGGATGTTTTCTTCTTTAACTCCTTCATAAGCGGAGATCTTGCCGGTTAGTTCTTTCATGTGCATAAAAGGATACTGATAGCTGGAATCCAGGGCTTCCTGGATCGCCTTCTTTACTGCTGCTGAAGGGCCAAAAGGATTCTCGTTGGCCAACAACCTGGCTTTCATCACTGGCGGCGATTGCAAAACGGCAGCCTGGTCCGCAAGCCTGTCGTTCAGTACCGTTTGCTGCAACCTTTTAGGCATTGCAGCCAGTGCAGTAATTGCGCCTGAGAAAAAGGCCGTGCCTCCGGCCAGTAGTGCTGTAGATTTGATCCAGCTGCGGCGGTTAATTGAATTTGCCATGATTTGAGAGTTTAATGTAAATTATCCTTTTGTTGATTGTGTTGGGTATGCTATTCGTGCTTCAGTTACGCGGCTGTGTATATTGGCGACAACACTTCTTGCGGATTCAAATGCACCGGCCATCCAGGCATTCAGATAGGTAAGGTGTTCGCCGGCAAAATATACATTGCCATCTGGTTTTAACAGAGCGGGGTATGCATTACTGCGGGTGTCGCTCGTATACACAGCCCAGCCGCCCATATTGTATTTTGTTTTGTGCCAGCTTACGGAAAATGATCGCTCAAACTCCTTGTCGTACTGCGGATGGATCAGCCTACCCTTTTGCAAAGCCAGCTTTTCGCGGTCGGCATAACTCAGTTCGCCCAGCTGCTGCGCTTTTTCATTAAAATTGTAGTATCCGATCAGTATACCCTTTTTATCCAGGTAATCATATGATGGATAGAATATTTGTGTGAGTTCATTATTGGTGTGTGTGATGCCGCCATAAATATGTTCGTCCTCTTCCCAGAAACGGCGTTTAAACTGCAGGCCGATCTTACCGGTTTGATTGTAGCTGATATAATCGATGGCGCGGCTCACGTCAGAGGAGAAATTGGTACTGATGTTACTTAATACAGGCAGTGGAATTGTACATACACAAAGGTCGGCCTGCAGCTCATGAATCCCTGCAGCATCCTTATAAGTTACCTTTACCCCATCTGTTACATTATGAATGGAGGTAACTTCGGCGCCCATTCTGATCATCGGAGCGATCTTTTTTTCAAGTGCCCTGGCGATGCTGTCCATCCCTCCCACAGCCTGGAACATGGTCATCTGCAGTTCATAGGTATATTCTGCAACATTATAAAAATCAGGGTCCATCAAACCGGAGCGCAGTATGTCTGCAAGTGTATAGGGATCTGCAATTCTGCCCGGTTTATTACCCGCGCCCGGAGACTCGATGTATCCCCTGCGTGCCGATGCCTTATAAAGCTTATCGGCATCCAGCCCTCCTTCAGCCATCAGGTATTCGATGATCTTTTGTCCGTCCTCCTTTGTTAAAGGATTGTCCAGATTGCCATGATCCATACTTTTAGCAAGCATTTCCATCATATAACCTCGCACATCATTATGGATCTCGCGGTTGCGGACCTTCTTATTGGATAAAGGCCCCTTTCCTTCGGCAAAGAAGTAAGCACTTTCGTTTACATTGTTATACACCTGGATAGGAACTCCAAGTTCTTTACAGTAATGCAGGGTAAGTTCATGGTTATGCGGGATGCGTGAAGGCCCGGCATTAAAGTATAAACCCTCATCAAATTTTGCTGTTACCTGCGGCTGATCTTTTTCGGTATGTGTAGTATTGTTTCTGACACTCCAGCATCTTCCCCCTGTTCTGTCCCTGGCTTCGAGCACTGTACATTGATAACCTAATCTATTTAATTCATAAGCGGCAGTCATTCCGGCCAGACCGGCACCTAAAATGATTACTTTTTTCCCATTCGCGTTCTTTTCCAGTTCAAAAGCATAGGCAGGTACGGGTTTCATTAAGCCTAAAGCCATCATTGCAGGGTATGCACTGCCTGCCAACAGGGTGCTTTTACTGAGAAAGTCGCGTCTGGTTATAGATTTCAAAATATTTGAGAGTTTATTTTATAAATTTAGATAAAAATAAGTTTACAGCCTCAATTATTTGAAAATAAGGTATTATTTTACAGCTTAAATTAGATCATTAATAATAATTCATATGAATAAACATTTATAAATCACATTTAAACATAGAAACGACACAGAAAACCCAAAATATCTAAACATACCGAGTTTTACTCTTAACAAAACAATAATAAAATATATTTTAATACAATTGGAATCAGTATATTGAGGATACAATATTTATTTATACATGGAAGCATTTCTTTTGACTTAAAATCATCAATTGCTTATCTTGGCTGTGTACAGACTGGCTGTACATTGATAAAAAGTATTGTGACTAATCCAAAAAATATGAGCGATCAAAACTTGTGTACACATCTAACCTCAATTACTAACGTACAAATCGGCGACGAGGGAGTCTGCGAAGAATGTATCAAAACAGGCGGGCTATGGGTTCATCTGCGCACCTGCCAAACCTGCGGAATAACCCTATGCTGTGATCAGTCGCCACAAACGCACATGACTAAACATTTCAGGCACACAAACCATCCCGTTGTGGCCTCTGCAGAAAAGGGCGAAAGATGGCTATACTGCTACCCGGATGAGGAAATGGTGGAGTATTGATCAAATCCATTGACGCTGTACAACGAAGCGTCTTTGATAATTAACCTGACCCAGATGATATGAGAGATGTGCCGCCAGATGAACAAGAACGTATTCTATCGTTTGATCTGGATGAATGGATAAGATTTCTCTGGGATAGATGGCATCCATAGCTTCATTGGGAATTTTTGATAATGAGAGCGACACTATTCCGATGAGTTCCTCCAGCTGATCAATAAATTCATCACGTGTAAAGAGCCTGGCAGCAAATTCTGCGTCCCTGTCCCTGACATATCCGATATTCCCGAATGGATTGCCGATGTAGGTTTTCAGGTTTCCGATCAGGTGCTGGACCAGGTTCCCTGCAGCATTAGTGGTGCCGGGCAAAACTTCCCAGATCGCTTCTTCATCCGGATAACTTTTCAGTTCATCTATCAGCCTGTTGAGATCACGGGTATATAAAATGATATAATAATTGATGTTCATTTGAATATATCTATTTGCTTCAGCATACAAACATTATTTACTTCAATTGGTTTTAAGATACAATGAAAGGTGTTAAAAAACAGGATCTTCCTACTAAAATATGCCCGGTATGCACACGTCCTTTTACCTGGCGAAAAAAATGGGATAAGAACTGGGACGACGTAAAATATTGCAGCGATAAATGCAGAAGGACAAAAGTTTAATTTGAACTGCTCCCACCGGCAGCACTAATATCATTTAATACTTCTGTTTCTCAGTAAAACGTTTAATTTTATTCATTGTTACGCTTTGGCGAACATCTAAAGAAATTTAAAATTATGAAATATAAGTCCTTTATTTCTATAGCAGCAACATTGATACTGCTGCTCGCTGCAACTACTTTTTCTATCAAAGTATATGCACAAAAACCGCCCGCAAAACAGTTTTATGAACTCGTGATTTACCACATCAAAGATAAATCACAGGAACAGCGGGTTGATCAGTATTTATCGGATGCTTTTGTACCCGCAGTTCACCGTTTCGGGATCAAAACTGTAGGTGTTTTTAAGCTTGCGGGCATTGATACTGCTGCTGATAAAAAGATCTACGTATTGCTTACCTATAAATCACTGACAGACTTTCATCAGCTTAGCAACAAATTAACTACCGACAAAGAGCTGGCACTTAAGGGCAAAGACTATGTGGATGCAGGCTTTGACCAGATGCCTTATCTCAGGAAGGAATCCATTCTTATGGAATCATTTTCAGGAATGCCAATGCTGAGAACGCCAAAGTTTAGTAACGCTAAACCGGAACGTGTGTACGAACTGCGCAGCTATGAAAGTGCCACAGAAAAATTATACCGGAACAAGCTGAGCATGTTCAATGATGGCAACGAGATGGCGATCTTTGACCGGATCGGGAGCCAGGCCGTATTTTATGGGGAAGTACTGGCTGGAAGCCATATGCCAAACCTGATGTATATGACCACCTATGCCGATATGAAATCCAGGGATGAGCACTGGAAAGCCTTTGGCAGTGATCCCGACTGGAAAAAATTATCTGCAATGCCAGAATACCAGCACAATGTTTCCAAATCGGCTATCGAATTTCTTGTGCCAACGGAATATTCAGATTTTTAAGCAGTTCGGTAATCAGATTTGCTCCCTGTTTTCCAGCAGCTGAGCATTGTCAGTTCTCAGCCGCAAAAAAAACAATGAATGCAAGATCATAATGCCCGGCCAAAGCTCTTTCTGAAAGCTTTAGCCGGGCATTATTTTACAGCAGCTTCGGCGCTATGTTCCCTTTACCGAAACGGAAGCCGATGGAAACTTCATGAGAACCATTGCTTATTCTACCGATATTGCTGTTGCCAATTCCTGTCTGGTAGCTGTAACCTATCTTAATGTTATTATTAAGGGTTACAGATAAAATACCGGCAATCTCATCAGTAGTCCTGTAGTTTACGCCAAAGCCAAACCTGTCTTGCAGATACACTGTTACAGAAAAATCTGCCTGCGTATCAAAAGCCCTGCTGTAGGAAACCATTGTTGCAGGTTTGAGTTTTACGTCCTCATTCAGGGTAAAGAGATAAGCTCCACTAAAATAATAGGTATTGCTGTAATTACGTTTGTCATCTTCCGAGGCACTGCCCAGGCTGCGGATGCTTAGGCGTGGAATTGAAGCTCCGACATAGTATTTCTCAGGGCTGTATAACATCAGGCCCAAACCAACCGTCCCTACAGTTTCGCGAATATCATCCTTAAAGCTCGGGTCATTGCCATCCACTTCTGAGTACGTAGCCTTGTAATTCCTGAAACCCGCATTGAAGGAAGCGGCAAAAAAATTGCTTTCAGAAAGCTGTACTGCCTTGGCAAAAAAAGCAGAAACTTCTGTCAGCTTTTCAATATTGAATTTATCGTAGGTGACCGACAAACCTGCAGCACCATTGATACGTTCGATAGGTAAACTACCGTTTAGCTGGAAAGTGTACGGAGATCCTTCAATGCCTGTCCATTGTTTCCTGCTGTTCAGGTTTACAGAACCGGCCTTATCCAGCAATGAATAGGTGGAATTAAAAGGAACCTGGTTATCTGAGTATTGTGTAAAAGAAGTAGCCTGCTGTGCGCGGCATACCGTTATGATCATCATCAAAGTTCCGGTAAGCAGTGCCAATTTAAATAGTTTCATTTGAATATATTTTTTGATAAAGCCGGGGGCTATCCCCCGGCTAATTAGCATTTAGTATTTTAGGATAAAATATCCTGTTTTGCGTTTCACCTTGCTGTCTACATTGTATTCTACCAGGGCGAAATAAGTTCCCTGTGGCAGCAGTGTCCCGGATTTGGATTTCCCTGTAAATACGTTCTGATCATTATCATAACCTTCCACATCAAATACTTTGATACCGGTACGGTTAATGATCGTTACCTTGTTCAGCGGATAATCCTTGATACCATCAATGGTTAGGAATTCATTTATACCGTCGCCATTGATGGATAATGCAGGATGAACTTTAATCCCTTCGCCATCGGCATCGGTAATCAAGACATTTTCTACAACAATTTTAGCAGCTGCATATTGGTTATTACCAGCCTGACTGGCAGAAACCTGGACGACACCAATCCGTAATGCTTTGACCTCCCCGTTATTTAAAGAAAGATGTGAAGGATCAGAAACTGTAAATGTTATAGGTAAGCCAGAGCTCGCAGTTGCTTTCAGCATATACGTGCCATTGGTTTTTAATGCAGGCACACGCTCAAAAGTGATCACCTGATTTACCTTATTCACTACCAGCAGCTGACTTGCGGAAGGTTTACTTGAATAGCTGACGTTATCAGGTGCAGTTGCCGTTATTGTTACATTACCGGCACCAACGATATGAATTTTATTATCTGCAATAGTTGCAATTGTTACGTCGGAACTGGTAA
The DNA here is from genome assembly GCF_900182595.1 of Pedobacter westerhofensis. Taxonomy (GTDB): domain Bacteria; phylum Bacteroidota; class Bacteroidia; order Sphingobacteriales; family Sphingobacteriaceae; genus Pedobacter; species Pedobacter westerhofensis. The sequence continues at coordinate 223,221 of NZ_FXTN01000001.1, forward strand.
AAACGGGAGTTTCTCCGCTGCTCAACACTGCTTCAGGAACAAAATCTGCGTCTCCAACTGATTTCACCGGAAGTGCAGCCATTGTGAGCGTCCTGGTGGTAGAGGTAATATTTAATACCCCGCTTACATAATTAAAGGTATAGTTCTCATCCGCTGCGCCTGAGAGTGTAATCGGATAGGTTCCAGCCGGAGAGTTTGTCACAGCTGCAGTGGTAGCCAATGGAGGGATCTGAATAACAGATTCATTTTCAGCATTTACAAAACCAGCATATCTAAACGTAAATGCAGGGTTGTCCAGGCCGAAAGCCCTCGACTTATTTTCGGCAGTAACCGTAAGCGTAGCCTTATTTACCGTTAATACCCCTTCCTCATATACAATCGCATAATTTTGTGCAGAAGCCGCACTGCCATTAATGGAATAGGTGCCTGCAGGAGATAAAGGCGTAGCTGCGGTAGTGAGAATAGCAGGTGCAGAAACTGCAGTAGCGACTGTTTCACCGTTTACAAATCCCTCATAAGAGGCCGTCAACGGAGGGTTAGCTTGTCCGTATGATTTAGCCTTGCTGTCTGCCCTTACGATCAGTGTCCTTTTAGCAACAACCAGAGGTTTGCTGACAGTAACTGCAACAAAATCGTTCGTTGGAGGGAAAGCGGCACTGATATTAGCTGTACCCGCAGCGATGATTTTGACCCTGCCATTTTCGATGACAGCAACATTTAAATTATCCGAAGTAAAGACCGGCAATAAGCCTGTTTCTGACGTAGCAGCAGGGGTAAATGGCGCATCACCATAAGAAACGGCAGGCAGATCATTATAAACAATAACCTGTATACCTTTCACAAACAACTGCCCATCAGTATAATTAATCGCATAGTTTGGCGATGCCGCACCGGTTACCGTAATCGGATATGTTCCCTTTGGCGAGGTTTGAACAGCTGTGGTGCTGCCAATTGGTGCTGAAGTCAGTCCGGCTGCCAGGTCTCCGTTTACAAAGCCCGTATAGGTAAAAGTAAATACCGGGTTTGGCTGTCCCTGTGCGCGCTCCAGATCATTGGCCTTGATGTTCAAGGGAGCAGGTGTAACTGAAAGCGTTCCTCCGGTGTACGATACCGTATAGTTTGCTGTACCTGCCAAGCCAGTAACACTAATCGGGTAAGTATCTACCGGCGAGGCTGCCGTAGCTGTAGTAGCTACTACTGTCTGCAGACTTAACGAAGCAGGATCATCCTGTGCTGCAAGTCCCCCATAACTCAATGTTAAAGCCGGATTGGCCTGCCCGTATAACTTTGACTGATCCACAGCTTTAACCATTAAAGCGGCCGGAGTTATAGTCAATACACCCGGAAGATAATTAAAGTTATAATTTTTTGCGGTTGCGCCTGAAGCATTGATCGCATATTTTGCTACCGGCGAAGATGCTGTTGCGGTAGTGGTGACCGTGGGTTTGTTGGTAAAAACAAAGTCTGTCTCAGCATTTACCAGTCCGCCATAACTTACTGTAAATTCAGGGTTAAGCTGTGCATACACTTTGGTTTTAGCATCAGGAGTTACCGTAACCATTTTTTTATCTACTGTAAGTGTTGCCGTTGCCGTTTCACCGGGGCCAAAATTAGCGGTGATGGTGGTAGAACCTGCGCCAAGGATATGGATCACGCCAGCACTCTGAACCGCCACCGCCGGATCAGTTACCTTATAGGTTGGCGTAATTCCTGATATACTTCTGGCACCGGGAGAGAAATCCGCGTCACCATAAATTTTGTGCATATCAGCGAAAGCGGTAGTACCTTCAGTCAGCTTACCGCTGATATAGGTAATTGCATAATTAGCAGAGCTTAATCCGGAAGGAACAATCATGAAATTTGAGCCATCTGCCTGTTTGGCAAAGACAAGATTGCCCGTCAGGCTGCCCGGCCCCTCGTTGTTTACAAATCCTTCGTAACGCGCCGTAAATACAGGGTCCGGCTCAGCTGTCAGCTTGGCTTTATCATCTGCAATCACATTTAATGCTGCTTTGGCAACACTGATATGCTGCACGGCACTTCCTGCGGCATAATTAGCATCTTCAGCCTGAGATGCTGTAATATCAGCTTCTCCTGCCCCTTTAATCGTCACTGCCCATTCCCCTATTTCATTTTTCTCTACCGCAGCCACATTGGCATTACTGGTGGTAAAGGTTATTGCATTGGGCGAATTACTGCTGATCTGGAAAGGCAGTGGCTGAGCCCCATAAGTTGCGGATGCAGGAAAGTTGGCAAAAGTAATGATCTGATCAATTTTGGCAATGATAGTCAGGCTTCCTTTAACAGGATTAAAGCTGTACTTTTCTGAGGTCATCCCAAAAACATCGACAGCAATATCTACTACCCCCGGACGGGTAGTTTCATCAGCCATGATCGTTAATACCGGAGTACCGGTAACTGAACTCGCATCGTCATTATTTTTGAAGGGCCCAAAAACATAGGTAGCAACCGGGTTTGCGGCGCCCTGTGTTTTACTTTTATTTTCGGCAATGACATCCAGTACTGCCTTTGCAATGGTTAGCGTGGCAGTAACTTCCGGTGCAGGAGAATAGACAGCACCACCGGCCTGATTGGCTCTGATGACCACTGTGCCTGCTTTTTTGAAGATCACCTGGTTGCCAGTGCTGATTTCGGCAATTGCCGGATTATCTGAGGTATAAATAACAGGATTACCGCTTGCGCCTCCTGTGGCTGATAAGACCAAATTTGCATCACCGTAGGTTGCGGAATATGCTGGCTGGAGACCTGTAATTGCTTGCGGTGTACCGTCAACGGTAATTGCTTTAGTTGCCGTTCCCGGACTTGTTGTGGCATTTCCCGGTTCGGTAACGGTGATTGTTACTGGCCCAGCCCCCACAATTTTCGCCGTATTACCGGTAATTTCAAGCACCCCTGCCGGTGCAGCGGTATATTGAAAGGCAGTTAAGCCAGACGTACTGCTTGCGGATAAAGTAAAATCGGGATCACCTACCTTGAAAGTTGCAGGAAAAGTATTGGTGAAGGTTACTGTTTGAGGAGCTTTCACCGGAGCAAGGGTAACCTTCGAGCCGTCAATTACAATCGCCGAATTTCCATCAGTCCCGTAACCAAGTTTGGCAGAAACTGTTGACACCGTTCCGCCAGGATTTGCTCCATCAGGCCAGGTACCGTCAGCGGAGGTGTTATAACCTGCAATAGAACCATCAGTTATGTTTCGCTGCTCAATTCTTCTAATACCATTGGCATCCGTATTCAGGATCATTGATCCCCAGGCACCTTCAGTACCGTTCACATTATTGTAATAGAATGGCGCATATCCACTAAATGTACTGGGCGATCCCATTGTACCGGTAACACCATCATTCTCCAGGAATGTCCCTGCAACAGGGCGGCCATCTCCATTCACATTATCATATAAAAAGACAAAGTTCTTTCCAGTCCCAGCAGTAGGAGTACTTCTGATGGCCGTACCATTTCGTGGAACATTAACAGCATTGTCAGTGGTCGTTATCGTAACCACGGTCAATGGTTGATCAGCAGGTGAATGTAACGTATAGGCTATCTTACTTTCATCGTAGGGTATAGAAGGATCATTAGGATTTGGATTTACAGGCTCATTAAGACTAATCCTGATGAAAACTTTTGAACCTATCGTCCTCCCTCTGACTGTCTCCTGAATAAACCATCCCTCGTACGCCCCATTGGCGTCAGCAGTGAATACTCCATAATCAACACTCAGCGAACCTATTGAACCATTTGTAGGCCCATTGCTTGGAGTAGGTTCCGGTCTGTAGAAATCTACTCCGTTGTAACCAGGTGTACCCGGAATTACATTTTTAGGTGGAAGTATGTAAAAATAAGCCGGAGCATTAGGATTAGCGGTTGTTGCGATAACAATTTTATTCTGGTACCTGTAAGTCTGCCCGGCTTTAAGACCGGTTATTCTGGCCCTGAATACATAGGGAATACCACCCATACGCGAAAACAGGTCGTTGGTTCCTTCAATATATTTTGGAAATATCAGCATTTCCATTGCAGGCCCCTGTGCAAAGGTTTGGATGGAAAATAATGTAAATAAAAATAGTAAAAGCTTTTTCATTTATAATGATTTTAAAATAAGTCTGGTTTTAGGAGCTATTTGCTCATGAGAATAGTTACTGCGCCACCGGAATCCACATAGAACAGAAAAACGGTGTTAATCAAATGGTTATCCAGGTCCTTTGGCAAGGCAACAGGAAGACTTGCAAGTACAGTCTGATTTATCGGATCAGTAATTATAAAAGTAAATTGACTTACCAATCCATTATCACTGGTGATTCCAAGCTTTATATTTTGAAAATCAGAAAATGAAGTGGAAACATTTAAAAACTGTGCCACCTGGATGGGTTTATCTGTATTGGGTGTATAAGTAGCTGTATTAATATAAATATTAACTTTATTTGGTAACGTACTAGAAAAATTAGCGAGGCTAAATTTTACTATTCCGGGATCAGGTAAAGTTTCATGATCCAGTCCTTTGAAATCACTGCCAAAAATTTTCAGATCAGTATTATTTCCGGATTTAAACATTACAAATGTATTTTTAACGTAAGGTTGAACAGAGAGGGATGTATCCAGCAGCAGATCATCTGCCTGATAAAATCTAAAACGGTTCTTTCCGGATAGAATATTTGAGAATGTATTACCGTCAGTACTGGTAGGGAATTTATTGTTTTCACCCTCAACCACACGCACTGCTCCCGCTGTTAAATCTTTAATCGATAATCTTCCAAATTCCGGATCCTGATTGGCTTCCCCTTTAGAACACGAGAAAAAAGTAGCGCCCATCAGTACAAATAAAGTTAAGTATAGAATTATTCTCATATAATGTTACAATAATGAAAAAGCAGCCCCATAAAATGGGACGCTGCTTTTTCTTTAATTAATAAGATTTACGATTCAACAATTAATCCAGTGAAGTTTGCGGTGTGAAATTAACCCAACCTGAATTCCATTCTCCAATATTTCCAGAGTTAACGGCACCTCTGTCAGTTGAGGTACTAGGGAACAGATTAAGAAATGAATAAGTTCCTGAATTAGCTGTAGTGTAAAATGGGTTTGCAGAGGTTGAACCCAATGCGATAAATACTGCAGGGTTAGCAATGTCGCCTGAAGCAGTTGCGATGCTGTTTACACTTCCTGTTAATGACACAGCAGTTGTTGGATTAAGTGCAGGAGTATTGAATGCATGAACTGTGTTATCAGTAAATCCACCTGGAGTTGCACTTGTTTCAGTGCCAGTTTGGAATTCAGCAGCTACATTATAACCAGCAATGATAGATTTAGTGATCGAAAGATCAGTATTTCTTCTCCAGCGGTTTCCTGCACGCAAAGTGCTGTTACCAGCAGCTGAATAACCTAACAATGTAAAGTGGGTATAAACCGGTTTTGTTTTAGGCGTAAGCGATGAAGCATCAGCATCATTATCTGACTCAATACCGTTAGAATCAGATACTGCAGGAGTACCACTGGTACTGTGAGTTGAGCTTGGATCTTTTAAGCCGATTGCATATTCGATATGTCCGGTGTACCCAAAATCAGTATCAAAATCATCATCATCGTTAGCTACTGCCAATAAATATCTCGCGTTAACAGTACCTCCAAAGAATTCGAAAGCATCATCAGCACCGAAAGAAACCTGAACGTGATCGATTGTAGTACCTGATCCTACACCACCCAGGGTTAAACCATTGATTTCATTATCCGGCGCAAGTTTGAAACCTGCATATTCAATACGTACATACTGAATTGTTCCTGAACTGCCAGCTGGAGCAGCTCCTCCACCGTAAGAGATATCAATTCCAAGTGAGTTTCCGTTTGCATCAAATTTAGGCAAACCTTCGATTTCCTGAGTAGCAGGTTTGTTTGTAGTTGACTGACCTAAAACGATTACTCCTCCAAAATCACCAGCCCTGCGGTTGATTGTGCTACCTGTATTTGGTGCATTTGGCGTAGTAAATACAATTGGCTGATCAGGTGTACCCAAAGCGTCAATTGTACCTGTTTTAGTGATTACCAACACTCCGGCAATTTGATTTACCGCTGCGGTAGGGCTTACCCTGTAACCTACTGCCGCACCTGTAGTGATCACAGTACCTGGTTGAATAGTTAGTTTTGCTCCGCCAGTTACAAAAACAATTCCATTCAATTTGTAAACTTTCCCTGGGCTCAGGGTTCTGCTTTCAGTAATGTTTCCGGAAATTACAGAATCTGCTCCTGTGAATGGCCCGCCAGCCTCATTCGCACGATTGAAACTTCCATCACTTCCTTTTTTACAGCCTGCGACTGCAAAAGCGGCAATTGCTACAATTGCCAATGCTTGTTTTGTGAATCTTTTCATTGTTTTTTATTGGGTTTATGGTTTTAATTATATCATAAAGTTATTAGAACAATATTTAATTATATACTTATTTATGTTAATTTTATATTAATAACCATATGAATAACAGGTGTTTATATAAAAGAAATTAAAACCGATAAGTAAATGCCGCGCTTACATTCGTTCCAGTCTTGACCTTATATGTTATGAAATCGCCCTCTTCTTTTTTGTATCCATCAGACTTTCCTTCTTTTTTTGTGAAGCCCTTATCCGCCTGACCATCGTACCCGTCCCAGTTCTTGTAGAAGAAAGTTTGGGCATTTAAAAGATTGGAAACATTGAGTTTAAACTCGCCCTTTTGCTTAAATAACCGGGTAAATATCTGCAGATCGACCAAATCGCGTCCCATTTCGTATTCAACTTGTGCGGGATCATAATTAATTGTATTGGTACGGTATCCGGATCTGTTATAAACTACGTTTAATCCATACTGATGTTTTGTATACGCAATTCCGGCATTCACGATCCAGGGAGACTGGCCAAAAAGTGCACGTTTGACTGATAACTCTCTTATGTCTTTGCCTTCAGCTCCGGTATACTCTAAAGCCCGCACCTTTGATCGGATCAGGGTTCCGTTACCAAACAAAGACAAATTCCGCAGCCATGCACGATCAGCAATAAATCTTAAGGATTTCCTGAATTCCATTTCCAGACCGTAGTTCTCTGCGGATTTCTGGTTCTGAAAACCATAACGGTCTACAGCAGCATCCTGAAGAAAGACCAGTTCGATGGGCTTATCAAACTTCTTATAAAATCCAGACAAGGAGATAATTTCTCCCGGTGTGGGATACCATTCAAATCTGATGTCAGAATTATTAATTATCGTACTTTTGACATTCGATCCTTCAATTCTTGCATCAAGTATTGGATCATATAAACCAAAGATCGAAGTCTCTCTGAAATCTGGCCGGACAACTGTCTTAGCATATGAAGCCCTGAAGTTTAAACTTTCGGTAAAGCTGTAGGTAAGATTGGCAGAAGGCAGGTAATTTTTATTATCATCCTTGTTTACATCCTGGTCCCTGCTTTTAAATTGCGTATTGGAAAGTTTATAGTTTTCATACCTTATACCGTAAACCAATCTTAACTTTTTAAAGAACTTTTGATCGAGCATAGCATAACCACTATTGGAGCTTGCTTTACCACTAAATTGTTCACCTGAAGATGCAGGAACGTTATAAAATACTTGTCCAGGCCCTGTACCTAACAGTTCAGGACTAAGACTGTAATCATAAGGTCCAACGATCAGGTTATCATGAGAATTGTTAAAGATTTCAATAGTAGAATTAGATAAATTCCTCTTTTTATTAAAGCCGCTGTATCCAATTTTTATTAAAGTGTTATCATACAGGAAGTCAAAAGATCTGGATAGATTAATGCCCCAATTATAGTCTTTCTCCCTGGTATCTGTATATAAACGGTAATCAGGGTTACCGTCATTCAAATAAGGATTGGCAACAGAATAAATCTGGTAATATGCCTTACCATTCACAATTCCGGAACCGCTAGCCTGGAATTTTCTCCTATCATCAATAGTTTGGTTTACATTAGTATAGGAACCGTTCCAAGTTAATTTTACACCTGATTCACCTAAAGTATGTTCACTTTCAAGTTTATGTTGAAGTACTATGGTATTTTCCGGGCTTTGAAGATTGAATTTATTTTTAAATTCTATTGATTGGAGGGTTTCATCATTACGATTTCCCCTTTCATCAATATAATAATCGTTTTTGTATACATGAGAATACATATTCCTCAAACTCATCTTAAACCCCTTTCCTTGAATTCCCAGATTGAGCAGCCCACTTAATGAAGAATTAAATTTATAAATCGTTCCATTTTGTCGTACATCTATACTATCGATCATTTTAGGGGTAAAACCAGCTCTGGTACTGATATAATCATGGATTTCCTGGTTATTGCGTAAAGTGAATCCCCCTACAAATCCAAAATTAACATCATGCTTTAATTGATACGTGCGCCCTAACGTAAAACGGTAGTTCTGATTGGGTTGAAAACCATACCTGTAAATCCTGAATCCTTCGGGATCAAAGGCCCTGCTTTGTGCAGTTACATAACCAGGAACAACAGGTGTATTTCCAATGACAAAGCTTCTTAAGCCAGGAGGCAGTTTATGCCTGTCATTCATGAAACCAATTACCTCAGCCCCCCCTCTTTTTCCCGCCTGCAGAAAATCTTTTCCGATTGTATTTGAATTATAACCGCTTCCAATCTGGAACTGTGTAAAATCCTGCACCGGAATATCCAATGTATTTACACTCACCTGCCCCCCGGCAAACTCAGAGGAAATATCCGGCGTAGCCGTTTTGTTCACTACCACACTGCTCACCATCTCTGCCGGGATCGCATCAAAAGCAAAATTCCGCTGGTTCATCTCGGTACTCGGCTGGGTTACCCCATCAATCTGCGCCTGGTTATAGCGGTCGCTCAATCCCCGCACTACGACGTACCTGTTATCCACTACGTTTAGCCCACTCACCCTTTTCAATACTGCACCAACGTTATTATCCGGAGTCCTGGCTATTTGTGCTGCTGAAATACCGTCGGTAATACCTGCCGCCGTTTTCTGCCTTGCATATAATCCAGCTGCCGAAGCACGCTGAAAACCCGACGTAACCACTACTTCCTTCAGCGCATTGGCCGCAGGTCTCATGGAAACATCAAGTTTAGTTACCGCCCCCGGTTTGATTTGCACACCTGTAATTCGCTGGGTTTGGTAGGAGACATAGCTAATTTCAATCGTATAGGTTCCCGGAGGCAGCGGCAGTATATACGTGCCGTCAACTGAACTCTGCATACCTGTACCCAACTCCGCCACGCGGATACCTGCGCTTGGGAACGTTTCTCCCTTTTCATCCAAAATTTTGCCGGTAAGTTTGCCCGGCTCAGGCTTTTTTACAGGAACCTTTGTGACCAGACTTACTGAAATATTGGAATTAAGAATAGAAAAACTAAGGTTTGCTCTTTTCTCCAGATCTTCGAGCACTGTTTTGATCGGTACATTTTTATAACTGATACTCTGGAGCTGCAGCCCGTTCATTTGGCCTGGGTCAAAAAAGAAAGTATAGGGAGACTGCCTGTCCAGCTCTTTTAGCAGCTGCTGGGCAGTACAATTTTTATAGTTAACCGTTACTGTACCAGATTGCGCCTGGCTTCTCGAAATCTTGTTTATTGATAAGAAAACTATTAAAAATGTGATGAGTTTTAGATGTTTATTGGGGTATACTGCATATTTTTTTTTGGACAGTAAAGATATAATCATACTTTTGGAATGGTTTATTGCGCCTGTGAATCGTAATTTATCATTGTTTTTTTTCGGCATTGCCGATAGTTAAGAGGAGTACTGCCGCCAGCAGTACTCCTTCTTTTTTCAGGTCTCTCCTGATTTATTGCTGCCTTACTTCATCTGTTTTATAGATTTGTTTTTAATTTTAAGATGGAGCCTTTGATGATTAAAGTAATCATGGCTCTTTGTGCTTAATGATTATTTTAATCATGTCGGGTTCATAATCCTGTACCCTTCCGGGATTTTCTTAAATTTTAAATGGTGAGTAAATAATAGTGTATGCAGCACATCTTCGATCGGTTCATTGCTGAACTTTCCGCTGATTGCGTAGGATGACAGCCTGTGCTGGTCAAATTGCAGATCGATATTATAATAGGAAGCCACCCGCATCAATGCTTCAGAAAGTGCCGTGCCATCAAACTGCAGTGCGCCATCTTCTGTATGCGGCTGTACGTCGCCGGCACTGGCAAAGATGGATCTGATACCAGAAAGGCCATTGTGCATATATTGCTGCCCGGGGCGGAGCAGCACCGGCGAGAAGCCTTTCTCCCTGCTGCCAATTTCTACCCTTCCTGTAAAAAGGCGGATCTTTTCCACTCCGTAATTCCGGTAATTTTCCACTGTGAAGGAAGTGCCCAGAACTGTTGTAGAGAGTTTTGCAGAGAATACAGTGAAAGGTTTGGTCTTATCTTTAGCGATCTGGAAAAACGCTTTTCCCTTTACCAGGAACACTCTGCGGTGATGATCGGCAAATGCAGCCGGATATTTAAATACAGAACCAGAAGTAAGGGTAATTACCGAATGGTCTGTCAGGGTGATGATCTTCATCGAACCCACAGGAACCTCTACAATTGTAAATATAGATTGTTGTTTGATACTTTCAGCCCTGCGGTACGACCAGTAGCCTAATCCTGCGATCATCAGCAGGGATGCAGCAACAGCGATCTTGCTGAGCAATTTGAATACAGGTCGTTTCGCAGCAGGTCTTACGATTACCCTTTCCTCATCCAAATCCGGCATTACCTCAAGGTAATCTATATCAAATTCACCATTCTCCACCAGCTGAAAAAACTGATCCAGCTCTGCGTCATTTAACTCACCATCTAAAAATCTGTTATAAAGATTCTTTTTTTCACTCAACTTCATACTTCTATATACTATTGAGCAGGAAGATGAGGGGGGATGAGATTAAAAAATAAAATTTAATGATGTAAGAACAGGGATCAGCAGGTAGAGATAGTCTGCGGCATCTGCCAGCCTGCTCATATCTTTCCTGGCAAGGCTCATATGTTCTTTGACGGTTTCTTTACTGATAGAAAGTACATTTGCAGCTTCAGAATATGACAAACCTTCGATTTTGCACAATTCAAATACTTCTCTCCTTCTGACCGGCATATGCTGCCCCATAGCCTTTCGCAGGCGCCCAAGATCCATCGCGGCAGTCATTACCACATCCTGATTGGCACCATCCTGATCTGAAAGATAACGCCCGCGGAAATCAGTTTTCATCTTCTGGTCGGTCAGCATGCGCTTGAGCCAGGTAAAAGTTACATTTTTGGTAATGGTAAGCAGATATGGCCGGATTTCCCTTTCAGGATCGAACTGTGCCCGTGCTTCCCAAAACTTGAGGAACACATCACTTACCAGTTCTTCGGCTGTTTCGTATGACCGCGTATGTTTAAAACAGTACGCCTTTATATCCTGATAGTACAGGCTATAAATTTGGGCAAAAGCATTCTCATCGCCCGCAATGAAATCCAGAATAATACTTTTAGCTAACACAGTCATACGTTGCAAATTTAAGTTTGAAATTGAAGCAATACATAAACTAAAGATTAATTAAATGTTAACTTAAATGAACACATATTATCAGTTCCCGGGCACACTTATATTTTGCGTGCCTGTATCTACCCTGTTCCTTGAATCAAACAATAATTTTGGTGCCTGCAGGGCGGGCGCTGCTCTGATATTTGCCACTGCGGCGCCTCCAGAGACTGCAAGGCATCGCCTCAGCAGCGGATCTGTCAGATCACCAAAGGGTTTTAACGGCAGGGCCGATAATTCATCAGCCTCCTGATCAGGTGAAAGCCCCCCGCTGTAATCGCCTTTGCCCGCTGAATTGTATAATTTAAATACCAGCGGATAGATCTCCCATTTGGGAACCAGCTGCGGGCTGCGGTAATCTTTGATTACGAAACTGGCCATATCTTTTCCCAGTGATTTTGCGCCCAGCTGGATCACAGGGAGGTAGGGTTTTAAGGCATTGATTGTGAGCTCGGCCGCAGAAGCGGTATGGCTGCCGCTCAGGATATACACCCTGCTAAGCCCCAGCCGGTAAGCGGCAAACTGGCTGAAGCTTCGTTTTATACCCGAAGGGAGCCGCCCCAGTTCCTGCGCGAAGCTGCTTTTCCTTGTTCCGGCCCTGACATTGCCCCGGTACTCTACGAAGGTATCTGCTTCAGCGGCACCAGGTGCGATCATCGCTGCCAGCGCAGCCGCGACCGGCACACTGCCACCCGGATTATAACGAAGGTCCAGCACAAGTTCCTGTACCTGCTGCTGTTTAAAATAGCTGAAAGCCTGCATCAGCTGATCCACAGCAGGATCTTCAAAGGAATTTAAAAAGAGATAACCATATGTTTTCCCGCCGGACTGAAATACCTTATACGTATACACCGGTGTTTCAGTAACGCTGAGCCGGCCTACCGTTATACTGCCATTTCGCCTTTCGATTTCAAGCACAACTGTTTGTCTGGCAATTGCAGTTTCTGTCAGCGATGTGATATTCGCCGCTGCGGGCTCAACCCCATCAATAGTTTTTATGATATCTCCGCGGAGCAACCCTCTTGCCGCTGCAGCCGATCCGGGTACAACTAAAGTTATCATGGTTTGCCCTTTGCCGTCACTACTTTCAAAGGTGATCAGGTCAAACCCCAGCGTGTGTACCAGCGAAGGTGGATAAGTTTGCGGCATATCCGGATTAACCAGCGCAGAAAACCGGTCGGATGGATTTTTAAGAATATTAAAGAAGTCAGAAGGATCTCTGGTGAAATTGATATAATCGGGCACAGAAAAATTCCAGTAGTAATATACCTGCATACTATCCAAAACCCATGAATTTATTCTTTCCTGACTGTCCGGAGCATATTCCGGCCGTTCACTGAGTTTACGGCAGCCCATACTACAGAGAATGACGATGCCCATCAACAGTAATCCGGGCAACTGAGAACCTGTCTTCATAAAGTTAATAGTTGGTACCCAAAGATACCAGACCCATATAAAGTTTTTATTAAGATAAAAACATTTAATATGCAGAAATAATTCCGACCTTTATATCACCATTCAGTATTTATTTGCCATATCACATAAAAACGAACAAAGCCCTGCTCTATCCTGTAGCTGTTCGTGTTTTGGTATAGTAGAAACTCAACTTAAGCTATGGACGAACTATAGTTCAGCTCTACCATGTCTACCCCATGTCGACCTTTACTTTACTACATCTCTACATTACGTCTACTATTTAGGTAGAGTTGTGGTAGACTTAGAGTCAACATGGGGTAGACATGGTATAGGTCAAATATAGTTCATACATAGCTGGACTATACTTTGTACAATACCAGTATACGAAGGAACTAAGAGCTGTCCCTGTGTAACAACATCAAAAAGAAATTTTAGTATATTAGTATTGAAGATAGCACAGCTTTTATGGGAACAACTCCACGTATCCATTCTCTAGATATTCTGCGGGGACTCGTCATGGTCATTATGGCATTGGACCATACCCGGGACTACTTTCATATTACCGCCACTACAGCTAATCCGCTGGACCCGGCGAGCACAAATACTGCTTTGTTCTTTACCCGCTGGATCACACACTTCTGCGCTCCTGTTTTTGTATTCCTCTCCGGGATGTCCGTGTACCTGTCCGCGCAAAATAAAACAATCGCAGAGGCTGGTGCTTTCGCGATCAAAAGAGGCTTATGGCTGATCTTTGCGGATATTGTGATCATGACCTTCGGACTTACGTTTAACCCGGCATACTCCTTTATATTTCTGCTGGTATTTTGGGCAATCGGCTGTAGCATGATTCTGCTCGGGATCTTCAGTCAGGTCTCCAGAACACTTGTTTTGGCGACAGGCATTCTGATTGTATTTGGTCATGACCTCCTGAACTTTGCGGATCTTCCGCAAACAGGCACGGTTTCAGTACTGATTAAAATTCTCATTACTGGCGCAGCTACTATCGTTCCCATCAATTCGACACATCTGATTGGTTTTTTCTATGCAGTGCTACCCTGGACAGGCATCATGTTTCTTGGTTACGCTGCCGGAACATGGTATAAAAAGGATTTTCCTGCAGTCACCAGAAAGCAATACCTGGTCCTGACGGGCATTGCTCTTTGTGTATTGTTCATCATCCTCAGAACGGTCAATATTTATGGAGACCCATCGCTGCGCAAGGTATATCCCTCATTTTTACAAAATGTGTTTTCTTTCCTGAATGCAAGTAAATATCCCCCTTCACTGCAATTTTTCTGCATGACCATCGGTCCAGCGCTGCTGATGCTGTCAGCCCTGGAACAGGTATCCGGCAAAATATCAACGGTCATTTCTACTTATGGCAGCGTCCCTTTCTTTTACTTTGTCCTGCATTTTTATTTCCTTCATATCATGCTCGTGGCGGCTTTTTTCCTGAGCGGATACCAGACAAAAGACATTATACAGTCACCTTTGTTTTTCAGACCCCCAACTTTGGGATTTAGTTTACCAGCGGTTTACGCCATTTGGTTATTTGTTGTAGCTTCGCTATATCTACCCTGTTTGTGGTTCAAAAGATATAAAACAAACCATAATCGATGGTGGTTAAAGTATATATAAACAGTAAAAAAAGCACCATGGATATTACACATCAAAACAACCCATATTACTCCAGAACAGATGATACCGTCCTGCATATCGAGAATGCGGAATGGAAAAAAATTCTTCCTTCAGATCTTTATCATGTATCAAGGGAGCAGGGTACAGAACGTGCCTTTACCGGCAAATACTGGGATAGCGACGAACTTGGCGACTACTACTGTGCTGTCTGCGGGAATCACCTGTTTAAATCAGATGCCAAATTTGCCAGCAGCTGCGGATGGCCAAGCTTTTTTGAGGCGATAAAGCCCAACAGCGTAATTTACAAGGAAGATAATGCCTACGGAATGCGCAGAATTGAAGTCACCTGCGGCCGCTGTGATTCGCACCTCGGGCACATTTTTAATGACGGGCCTGCACCAACTTATAAAAGGTTCTGCATGAACTCTGTATCACTGGAGTTTGAACCAGGCTAAGAAATTGCGCCTAGTGCGCAATCTTTGCCCTTAGGGCTTTCAGCCCTGATACGCCCTGCAGATCCTCTACTTCAAAGAGTTCCACATCAGCTTCCAGAATGCCCTCAGACTGCAGCGTCCTGATGTAGCGTATATATTCATCCTCCTCGTTATCGCCGGCATACACAAGGGTAATCTTTCCAGGCTCCGTAATCCGTTCATCTGAATCTTTTACATGAGCTTTATCAATCCGTTTTTTTACAATTTCAAAACGTGCATTGTAACTGCCATCCACATCAAAACGCTTTTCATCCATTCTGAAACGGATATCAATTTCCGTATTATAAATCAGTATCAGCGTAGTTACCTCCAGAGGATAGGGCAGCTTGTTCTTTAAGTGATCATGCGCCTTTTCCATCTCACATAATACCCTGAGCTGCCATAACCGCAGCTGGTGCAGCAACTGAATATCAAACTGCCGGCGTGGCGCTATAGAAGCGCCCAGATACAGATTATGTTCAACGCCGTCGGTCTTAAACCTTTCATAATAATGCGGGAAAATGGCCTGGGCTTCTACCTGCCTGCTGTCAATGATGGCAGCCATTTTCTCATTGATGGTGGCGATGGTGGTTTCGTATTTTCTGCGGTAGATATGAAAACTGCCGGTATCTTTTTCGTCTTCTGCAAAATAGCCCTCAATCACGGGCTTTAACTTTTCATCCCTCAGCTGCTGTAAATACCGATGAACTTTGTTCACTACATAATTGTGTATCAGCTGTTCGGTATTGGCTTTCAGCGGGAGCAGTAAATCACTGAGGAAAGCATTCAGCTGCAGTTCTTCTTCCAAAAAAGATTCCACATCAGAAATGGCGCTGATCTCTTTCAGAACTGCAAGCAGCGTTTTAAGCTGGTACTGAAGATCATTTTGCACACTGGAATTTCTTGCCTCGGATGAAGCTTTGATGTCCACCTGCCCGTACAGGGGATAAACATCCGGAAATACAATTTCCTCCGGTTCGGTATCCGGGCTGCTACCAGGTTTAGACAGCAGATGCTCAGCTTCCTCCTTAAACTTCCAGTAGACGCTGCTGTGTATCGTGGTATATTTTTCCTGGATAAAAGCCTGCACCTGGTTTTCCACTTCTCCGATCAGCCTGTCTATAGAATCAGTTAGAAAAGGCATCACTACTTCCAGCTTATTGGCATTGATACTGTTCAGCTCTTTTTTTCTTGGCGAAACCAGCTCCAGTATACCCAGCAACACATTATTTTTAATCACCGGGGCCAGGATAAAACTATCGATATTCTGAGAAATCAACATTGTGGCCAGGTGGCTGCCGGGATTGGATGCCTTAAATTCTTCAGCATCAGAGATCGCAAAAAAAGACTTCTCCCTGATGAGGCTGCGGAATGAGTTAATGCAAAGCACATCTTCGCTGCAGCTTTCTTCTTCATCCATCAGGAGAAAGCTCTTCATCCTATGGCCAAAATTAGCCGCCTTAAATATGCCCCGGTGCTGGTTAAAGACCGTAAAGCCGACACCAATATCAGGAATCCTGTAGATCGATCTGAAAATAGACTCTACGCTCTGATGAAAATTTTCAGCATTGAGTACCAGCAGCTTTTCTTTGAAGATAGAAACCGCATTTTCTACAGTCACATCTACCAGCGTCATCAGTGAGAAGCCTCTCAGCAGCCAGCTTTCCTTTGGAAACTTAGCCCTCCACATCTCCAGGTCGTCATAATTATCCAGAAGCAGGTCGATCTCCTCCTGACTGATCGGGAGTGCCCGTTCTGTAGGTACGATATCCATATAGTCTGCGTTGTAAAGGATCCTGTAGTGTCTGATGATCCCGTCAGCCATCGGGATATCACAAAAAAGCGGTTTAAAAAAGTCCAGATGGGTACCATAATACTCGTTTAATATGATACAGCAGCTTAGTATATATGACTGGTGTGTGTCAAGGTCCCTGATATTGAGTTCAAAGCCTGGCCCTGCAGCTGCTAATATACTTTTAGACCTGTCGGTATGGTTAAATATTACTTTTCTGTAGGGAAGACTGATCGCTTTGATCTCATTATTACGGAGTACCTCCGGAAAATAATCACGCATCAGCCTTTTGATCAGGCCCGAATTTTCTGCAACCTGCTGTTCGTTGGTCAGCCCGTCCTTTAGTTCGGGATGCAGGGCAACCTCTTCCAGCAATTCCAGGGCTCCAGCGGCACGCTCGCCCATGTGATTTGCAGCCACCTTTTCCCATTCACTGATCACCTGATCAAACGAAAGTTGCACTAAAAAAGGAGTATCAAAATAATTCATAATCAAAGGAAAATTAGGCTGTTAATCAAGAGAAGGAGCGCTTATTAACAGCTTAGCTAATTTACGGCTTTTAAAGACAGCGAAAGTAATATTGTTGTAATTAACACTATTTCACCCTGATATGTCCGGATGCTTCAGCGTTGATCTCCATGATAATATCGTCCAGCTCTACCGCGCAGCGGAACAATAACTCCAGTAATTCTGATTTCTCCTCCTCATTTTCTGCAGATTTCATCAGCTGTGCAAGTGCAAGGATTGAGGCAACAGGTTTACGGATCTCATGAGAATTTAACCATGATACCGCTTTTAGCTTTTCATTCTGAATACCGATCACTGCTTCTCTCTCTTTGTGCTCTGTAATGTCGTTTTGTACAGAGATATAACACTCAAATCTACCCTGTGCATCAAATATGGGATACAAGTTGAGCGACACCCAGTACTCCCGGTTATATTTATCGTAATTGAGGAGTTCGGCGCTGAAAGATTCTTTGGCAGCCACCGCCCTGAGCAGTTGCTGTGCGATGATCTTGTTGGTTTTAAGATTGTACAGCAGCCCGGCATGGTCTCTGCCCATTACTTCATGTTCCATATAACCCGTTACTGCCGAAAATGCGGGGTTAACCCAGATCACGATACCTTCGGCATTGGAAATGATTACCGGGTTATTGATCTTATTGAGGATCTCACCTGTTCTTTTCAGTTGCTCGGTACTTCTTTTGAGCAGATCAATATCTTTGATCGCACCGATCAGGCGTACGGGCTTGTCATCTTCATCAAAGATCAGATAACCATGATCGGAGATGTGCTTGTAGTCGATTCCATTGGTCATGATCCGGTATTCTGCCAGCCAGTATTTATCGCGGGCAGCAATACGTCTCTCCTGATTCGCGCTGAAGACCGCGATATCTTCAGGGTGGATGACCGATCTCCACCAGCCAAGCGTATCAGTGCCATCTGTACCGGAGATATCAAGAAGCACGCCGATCTGGGTATTAAAAGCAAGCGTATGGTTCACCAGGTCGAGATCATAAATCACATCACCTGTTGCCTGTGAGGCCAGGTCATACCGTTCCAAAGCCAGTTTAAGCTGAATATCCTTTTCTTTTACAGCAGTGATATCACTAAAATATATCGCAATTCCTTCATCAGTTGGAAACACAGAGGAACGCAGCCATTTGTTTAATATCGGTGAATAGTCTTCAATGTTGCCGGCAATATTGTCGTTCATTGCTTTCTCTGCCAGCTGGCGAAATGCACTTTTTGAAGAATCCGGAAAAACGTCGTCTATACTTTTACCTGCAACATCCTCTGTCAATCCTGTAACTGTATAAAAATTGAGATTTGCCTTGGTGATAATCCAGCTCCTGTTGATCGTAACAAAACTGTCTGTAATACTGTTCAGCGTATTTTCAAGGCGAAGATAATTCCTGTCCACCTCTGCTTTCTGAGCAGTCAGTTCCTGGTTAATTTCCTGGAGCCGCTGTTCGTAAAGATACTTGTCGGTAGTATCATTAGCCATTACCATCACGGTTTCTTTATTGTTCTGGATGGTTTTATGCGAAGTGATATGTACGTAGAAGAGGGATCCATCTTTCTTAAGGTGCCGCCACACACCGGATTCATGGAAATCCTCTGACATCTTTAAATAAGAATCCTTCACTTTTTCAGAATCTTCAGCAGGGCGGATATCCATGATTGTCATCGACAGGAACTCTGCGCGGGTATAGCCATAATAGGCCACTGCTGCATCATTTACAGAAGTAAACCTGAAAGTTATGGGATCATAGAACCAGATCGGATTAGGATTGTCCTCATAGAACTTACGGTATTGCCTGTTGTTATTGTCCAGCTTTTTCCGTTCATTATCTATCAGCAGAAAAAGTACAACAGCGGTACACAGCACTAGGAAAACTCCTTTGCCAAAAATCAAAAACCTCAGTAGACGATGATCAATGTGCTGCGAAATCCACAAAATAGCAGAATCGCTCAGAGCAATCCAGAGTATACCTATAGCAATATAGATCAGGGGTACTTTAAATCTTCCACTTTTCATCCCAGGGCCTGATTAAATCGTGGATAAGGTAACTATTTTTTACACTTTATGGATAATTTCATTATAGAGAAAAAATGAATTACACATATTAGTTACAAAACTGATCGTTTTTCATATCATATTTTGCAGCGGGCCAATCATTAGAAACCCCGGCCTGCATAGATATTACTGATCTCAATATTCATTTTCAATATTTCCTGTATCAGATCATATACCACGGCCACGTTATTATCCGATGTATCCATAAACTCAAACTCCTCCCATCCCGTGCCATAAAAGCCATCGTCCATAGACAACTCCGCATCAATTTCGTGATGGATGATCAGCCTGCAGAGAAAGAAAAATGCATTGGCTGCAGTAAATGGCAGTTCCATCACTGCTGTTGAAATGCTGTCATCAACCAGCCCGTCTGCATAATAATAAAGATCAGCATAGATCTGGTTGGCCATTTCATGGATACGGTCGTCTGTATACAACTCTTCGAGATCAATGGCAAACATGATACGAAAAGTATCTATGGTTGCGTCAATCAGTGCAATACACTTGTTGATGGCTACTGATATATCATCATCCGAAGCCAAAAGCACCTGAAAATACATGGAAACATCTACATCGTCCTCATCCAGTGCCAGCAGTTCAGGCATATCCTTTTCCAATACCGACTTATATCCATATTCTGCAAATTTCACAGTTGAAAAACTCAGGATGTGGATGACAATAGGGATGATATCTTCCTTAGCAAATTTCGTTACAGCCATAATGAAAATTATATTTAAATATAACTATTATCAGAGCAATCTTAATGAAGACAATACCCTGCCAATGCTGATTACTTTAATACCTTAACCAGACCTTCCTGGTTAATGCTGACTGTACTTTCGCCGCTTGCTTTCACGCTGAGGTAAAACTGGTGATCTGTAGCCTCCATGTCCAGTGTATTGCTTTTGCCGTCAAGCATAAAATCATGTGCAATACCAAGCTCTTTTAATGATCCGGCATATTTGCCATTTTTCTCCAGATATTCCTGCTGCCTGTAATAGGCCATCCAGAGGTAATTGCGTTGTTTTTCTCCATAAGGCATCACAAAGTCGGTTTGTGAACCACCATCTGCGGCCGGGCTGAAAGTGAGGTATCCCCAGCGTTCAGGATAGTGCATAGCGATCAGTCCCTGTGCAGACCATACCCAGTTATGTTCTGGAAGATTTTTCCCTGCAGCATCTTTATTTTTGATGTATTTGCCTTTGCTAACGGTGGTGCCCCACTGCACTCTTGAAAAGTTGATCCTCCAGAAATCTCCTTCTGCCGGGCTTTTCTTTAAATTGAGCTTATCGTATGGAATAGCCAGCTCCACTGTCCAGCCCTGGTCTTTATCTGATGGCCTGTTCAGGGTACCCTGAACTTTTACCGCAGACCGGACGCCAGACTCCCAGCTGGTCAGCCCCGCACCATTATTACGATAAGCCTTTGGCATGAATAAGTCCCAGATCGTATTGATTGCATTCACTTCCAGTTCATAATACTGATGTGTAGTATTCAGCGGGTCAATAAAGATTTCAAAATCATCATCCTGAAAAACTACTTCATCGTGGTTTTTCACGTAAGCCCACACATCGGGGTCTTTGATCACCGCCGCAACATAGAGATAATCTTTGTCCCACACCATTTTACACCTGGTTTTATAATAAGGTTCAGGCTGTTTATCGCCCTCAATATCAGTAAAATCGTTTGTCCATGGTACATTAGACCAAACTGCATCATTCAATTCTCCGTCTATTAACGGCGCATCCTTTGCAAAGCCGGCCGAGTAGTGTTTTGGAACGGTAAACAAATGCTCAAGCCCCTTAAAGGAGTCCTGCGCATCAACAGTACCTGCAAAAAGTAGCGGAAGACAGGCAAAAGATAAAAAAGCAGTTTTCTTTATCGCCGCAGATTTCTTTTTTAAGACGTTTTTATACATTTAAAAGGATTTAGCATTCAATTAGTTTCCGGATGTCATCCTGGATAATCACGGGAAATTATGAATTTAACCAATAATCCCATAATTATCTCCGAAATAATACGTGAAAGCGCACAGATTTTAACGGTTTTTGATGTGACCAGTATATAATTTGATAATATCGTACTGTATTGCAATACATTGCTCAATGTTCTCTTAAACTAAAATCTATATACTGTTTAAACTCGTATCTTTAGGTTATAACACTCATTAAATACACACTTAATTATTTGCCGCCGCTCACATGAAAAAATGGCTTGCTATTGCCTGGTTAACAACGTTACTGGCAATCATTTTGAGTTTTTTCTGGTATAATCAGCTGGTATACAGCCTGCCGACCCCAATTCCTGCGCATTATAAAACAGTTCATAACGGTGAAAAAATCCGGTTGGGAAAAGGCTTACATTTTGATAACCACAAACCTGTTTTCCTGCATTTCTTTAATCCCGACTGCCCGTGTTCGCGCTTTAATGTTGCCCAGTTTAAAACTCTGGTAAAAACCTATCATAACCAGGTGAATTTTGCAGTGGTGCTGATGACGGCGAAGCCCTATACCCCTGCAGAAATCCGGGACAGGTTCGGAATAGACGTGCCTATCGTAACAGACAGTACTATAGCTTCAGCCTGCGGCGTGTATTCTACTCCACAGGCTGTAGTGCTTAACGCCGAAAATGAATTGTATTACAGAGGGAATTATAATAAAAACAGATATTGTACCGATGAAAAATCCAGCTATGCCAAGATTGCGGTTATGGGCATTCTGCATAAAAAAACAGCACTCAGGTTAGATCAGTTTGCGCTCAAAGCATATGGTTGTACATTACCTAACTGCAATAACTAATGCGTAATTTATCCCTCAGCGATCCTTTCGACAATATCTCCCATTTCGGAGACGCCTATCTTTTTAACGTTAAAAAGAGATCAGACAAGCTGATCAATTATTTCCTGATTGCTTTCTTTATCACAGGATTATTTCTTGCCGGATTTTATGATACCTGGAATATTGCCATTGGTGTAGGCGGACTCACTTTGCTGGCGTATTACTCTGTTAAATGGGCATTTCCAGAATCAAACCTCTATCAATATGTATTGAGTGTATGTTTCGGGATCTTTATGGCACAGTTCATTTATCAGATGCACGGCATGTTTGAAATGCACTTTTTTGCCTATATCGGAAGTGCAATCCTGATCACCTACCAGAACTGGAGGCTGCAGATCCCTATGATGATCTTTGTGGTACTGCACCACATGGGCCTTAATTATCTCCAAAGCGTAGGTTATGGCGGTGTCTACTTCACAACGTTCGACTATCTGGAAACACAAACCATTATCTTCCATATTTTACTCACTGCCGTTATTTTCTTTATCTGTGGACTGTGGGGCCATCATTTACGCAAATACAATGGTACCCAGCTGGCCATGCTCAGTTATATTGAAGAAAAGAAACAGCATCAGGAAGTGCTTGAGGCCTTAAACAATGAGTTAAAAATCTCGAACCAGGTTGCTGTTGATGCCAGACAGGAAGCCGAACGCGCTGCACAGGCAAAAAGCATTTTCCTGGCTACCATGAGCCATGAAATCCGCACACCGATGAATGGGGTGATCGGCATGACATCTTTGCTTTCCGAAACTTCTTTAAATGATGAGCAGCGCGATTATGTAAATGTGATCAGTACCAGTGGCGAGGCCTTATTGAATGTGATCAATGATATCCTGGATTATTCCAAAATCGAATCCGGCCACCTCGATCTGGAGGAACAGAACTTTGAACTGCATAAGTGTATTGAAGATGTAATTGATCTTTTCACCAAACGTGCAGCTGTGCAGAAACTCGATCTGTTGTACGAAATTGATCATAACCTGCCTGAAACACTGATTGGAGACGGTTTCAGGCTGCGCCAGATTCTGATCAACCTGATCAGCAATGCGATGAAGTTTACTCAGAAAGGCGAAGTGCACCTTTGCGTAGAGCAGGTAGCAGTGGATGAAAATGTAGTAAGTATTTTGTTTGAAATCAGAGATACAGGAATCGGCATCCCCGAAGAAAAGTTGTCCAAGCTTTTTAAACCCTTCTCACAGGTAGATTCTTCCAATACCCGCAAATTTGGTGGTACGGGACTTGGGCTGGTGATCAGTGAAAAGCTTGTGAACCTGATGCATGGCGCCATCAGCGTACGGAGCAAGCTTGATGAAGGAACCGTTTTCGCTTTCACGATCAAGGCTATTGCCGGTACAGAAGCACCGCAGGCCACGGTCTTCCATGATCCTGCCCAAAATATAGGAAAGAAAGTACTGGTTGTTGATGATAACCATACCAATCTCAGAATCCTGAAAGGCCAACTGGAGTTATGGAACTTCTTACCAACCATATGCAGCAATCCCGGCGAAGCACTGGAAATGCTGCTATCCGCTGCAAACTATGATCTTGTGATCACAGACATGCAAATGCCCGACATGGACGGTGTAGAGCTGGCACAAAAAATAAAGGAAAATAAGATCAGCACCCCAGTTATCCTGCTCAGTTCAGTTGGTGACGAGAGCAAGCATAAGTATCCTGATCTCTTCTCTGCCGTGCTGAACAAACCTGCAAAAACCAAACAGCTAAGGGGCGTAATCCATCAGACCCTGCATCTGCAGGCGACAGCAAACCAGCCCCAGGAAAATCATCCGGCCATACTCAAAGCCGATTTTGCTATTAGCTATCCTCTGCAGATTCTTATCGCCGAAGACCACCCCATTAACCTGAAACTGGCGATGAAAATATTGCATAAATTGGGTTACGATCCTGATTTTGCCAATAATGGCCATCAGGCTGTGGAGATGTACACCGGGAAAAACTACGACCTGATCCTGATGGATGTGCTCATGCCTGAAATGGATGGCCTTGAAGCAACAAAGATCATCAGAAACTCCAGCGGCGTACAGCCAAAGATCATTGCGATGACGGCTAATGTGATGTCTGAAGATAAGAATGCATGTTTTGTGGCGGGCATGGACGACTATCTGTCCAAACCTCTTCATATCGGTTCGCTGCTGCAACTGCTGAGCGGAACATCTATTGAACGCATCCAGAATAAATCGTTCGACGGGCTCCTGGATGATCAGGAAAACGCAGTATAAAGGCTAACTTACCCTTTTACCACTCATCAGCTTATCCACGGCTTCTTTGAATGATCCTGCAAGGCTCACTTCCCCTGAATTGATGAAATAGATCTCATCGGCATTCTCAATCGTATTTAACCTGTGGGCTATCACCACAAGCGTAGTTTCCTTTGGCAGGTTATCCAGGATTTGTCCCAGCAGCTTTTCTGTTACAGTATCAATATTTGCGGTGGCTTCATCAAGGATCAGCAGTTCCGGTTTGCGGAGCACGGCACGCATAAAGGCGATCAGTTGTTTCTGCCCGATGCTGAGGCTGTCTCCTCCGGACAGCACCGCGGTTTCCAGCCCCTGATCAAAAGTTGCGAGCAGCCCCTCCAGTTTTGAATCCAGTAATACCTTGAGAAACTGTTCATTCGTAAATTTATGATATCTGGAATTGCTGTAAAGTATATTTTCGCGAACCGTTCCTGTAAACAAAAAGGGTTCCTGCAGGATAAAGCCAATCTTCTCCGCACGTTCTTCGTCAGTATAACTGCGGATGTCCCTTCCCCTGAGCAAAACTGTCCCTTCAAGGGGATCGTATAAGCGTGCCATGATCGAAGCTGTAGTGGTTTTACCGCCACCTGTAGGCCCTACAAGCGCGTAAGTCTTGCCCTGTTCCATTGAGAAACTGATGTTGTGCAGGATCTCAAATCCTCCCTGGTATCCAAAATGAACATTTCTGAATTCCAGTAATGCAGCACTCTTTTCTTCCGTTGAATGATCAAAAACTGTCACCAGGTTACTGCTCAGGGACAGGATTTGTGAAATCCTGTCCCAGCCCGCCAATGCTACCTGAAAACTTGTCCACAGTGATGCCAGCTGGCGCAATGGGTTATAAAAATTGGTGGCGTAAGAAAGATAACTCACCAGCAAGCCGATACTGAAATGTCCCTGGATAATGAGATAAATACCAAATGACAGGACGGTTAACTGCGCGATGGATGAAAAAAGGCCAAAGACCGGCATGAACATATTATTTGCCAGCCCTGCTGCTATAGCCGTACGATAATTTTCGCGGTTTGCGGTATCAAATCTTTTCTTGAAATAGTCGCGGCGGTTAAAAGCAATAATGACCTTAAAATTATTGAGGCTTTCCTGTATTTCGGCGCTCATGCCGCCCGTACTTTTTAAGTTGAGGGCATTCTTGTGTTTCACCCAGGGCGAAATCCCTCTGGTGAAAATTAAGATCAGCAGCGCCGGTACCAGCGTGGCCAAACCCAGCTCAAAATTAATGACCAGCAAAAATATACCCGCGCCGATCATGGTAACGATACTGCCAATGAACTGCATGAGCGACTGCGAAAAGAACTGACTGAGTTTATCCGTATCGTTATTTACTCTCGAAATCAGGTCACCTGCTTTATTTTCATTAAAAAACGCAACCGGCAGTTGCTGGATCTTGTTAAAGATGCTGTTCCGCAGCTCGAAAATGATCCGCTGGCCTACCCCGCCCATCAGGTTGGTTTGGAAATAACTGCTTACAAAAGCCACGATGTACATGGTAAAGAGGATGCCGGCAAATACCAGTACCCCATGGTATTGTCTGGTCTGGATGTATTTATCGATGGTATGCCCAATGAGGTATGGCCCGAGCAAGTTGAGAGACGAATTCAGTAAAATTGCACAAACGGCCAGCACAATCTTTTTCTTTTCCTGTTCTACCAGCTTTAAAAGGCTCTTTAATCCAACCCATGTAGAATTTTTCAGGTCACTTGCAGGCAGGCTGTTTAAATTATAGTTCATCATTATTGCCGGTCATTTATAATTCGTAATTGCTTGTACTCTGCTGAGAGTTAAAAATCTGTACATATTCAGGGCTGCTGCCCATTAGCTCTGCATGCGTGCCCGCGGCCAGCATTTCGCCGTGCATCAGCAGGATAATCTGCTCATAGTGCTCTACGGCAGCGATCTTTTGCGTTACCGAGATCAGTGTTAAACCAGGATAGTTACTGGTAATATTTCCCAGTATCCTGGATTCTGTCTGCGGGTCTACCCTTGCCGTAAAATCATCCAGCAGCAGGATTTTTGGGTCTACGGCAAGCGCACGCGCCAGCATGATCCGCTGTTTTTGTCCGCCTGAAAGGCTGAGCCCCCTCTCTGATATTTTTGTGTTTAAACCTTGCGGAAGTGAATCAACAAAATCTTTGAGCTCTGCCGTTGCAATCGCCTTTTGGAGCGACTGGTCTGTTACGGTATCGCTGAATGCTATATTCTCCCTTATGCTCATGTTAAACATAATACTGTCCTGGAACACAAAACCTACCTGGCTGTGGAAGGTTTCGGACTGATAGGCTGAGATAGGTTGCCCATCGTACAAAATCTCACCTGAAGTAGCCGGAATAAGTCCGGTAAGCAGGTACAGTAACTGCGTCTTGCCCGCAGCCGTAGGCCCGATCACAGCGATTTTAGCCCCCGGCTCTACACGAAAAGAAAGATCTTTTAATAAGATTTTTTCCCCATAGCTGATATTGATATTCCTGACTTCAACCTCACCACTGAGCCTACCGGTTAGGATACCCGTTTCCGGCAGCTCTGCAGCATCCAGCACCTGGCTGATCCTTGCAAAGGAAGCTGTGGCCTGCGCAATCACATTGCTCATGAAACCGATCACCAGTATCGGGAAAATCAGTAAAGCCAGATAGCTGTTAAAGGCCGCAAAATCGCCGATAGTCATTCTGCCATTGATTACATAATGCCCGCCCAGTACGAGTATTGTTAATCCGGCCATATTCGCGGTAAAAACAATGATGGGGATGAGCCATGCAAAAAGCCTTAAAATATTCAATCCGATATCTTTAGCCCGGTTGCTGGCATCAAAAAACTTATCATATTCCAGCTGCTGGGAATTGATCACACGGATCAGTGCAGAGCCCAGGATACTTTCGTTGATCACCTTGTTGAGCCAGTCGATCACTTCCCTGCTTTTTTTAAACAGCGATTTCACCCTGCGCAGCACGATATAAAATGCACCTCCAATGATCGGGATAATTGCGATAGTAGTTAAGCCCAGCTTCCAGTTGATACCCAGGAGCAGGATACTGGCTCCGATGATGATAAATATTGAAGAAACGATAGATGCAATTGCCTGGGCCACAAAAAGCTTGATGGAATCTACATCCGAAGTAAGGTTAGTGAGTAGTTTGGAGGGACTGGTCTTTTCAATGAAAGCAAAACTCTGGCCCGAGATTTTCAGCGCAATGCGCGTCCTCATGTCCCTGGCCACTCTTTCTGAGGTATAGGTTTGCACAATGCCCTGCAGGTAGCTGAATATAAAGATCACAAAAGAAACTCCGGTAAATTTAATCAGCAGTGGCTTGTAGGCAAAATTGCCGGTATTGAAGGCATCAATCCCCTGCCCGATAAGTTTAGGCAGCCACAAATTTAGTCCGTTGCTGATTAAAGCGAAAAGGACGAGCAGCATGACCATCAATGAATACGGCTTTAGCAGGCTAAAGACGCGCGGAATTTTTTTATTTGGAACGCTAACTTGTGGCTTCATTTTATAATTTTTACCCCTCAATCATTAAAGACGTCCGGGCCGCCAAATTATTTTAAATTAAATTGGCTGATATCATCATCAACATATAAATATTGGGTGTACAGCTAAGCTGATGAAGTTATAAAATTTTTTTCTGATTTAAGCGCCCTGATAATTATCAATCGCCTGGCCGATCAACTGTGCATGATCTCCCTGCAGGATAATGCGCACATCATCAATAGAACCATCATATTCATACATGGGCATCTCCAGATCAGGATCAAGATCTTTTACAGATACGGCTCTCCAGGAGCCCTTACCAGTTCTGATAATTTCACCTACTAGTCCTCCGTGATAAAGTATTTTAAATACTTCTGATTCCTGTGGATGTATATTGAGATCAAATTTCTGGCTGTCGAGATTAACAATGATATTAAATGGATCCATTTGTTTTTTTTAGATTAAACAAAGGATTAATCATATTGTTCGGGCATAAAGAATTATTGATCAGCTGACCCTCTTAAGGGATGAGAAGGGTACACCTGACCGCTGTTTAAAGTTTATTTATAAGTTTCCTGTTCGTCTGTGTAATAGGTTTTTCTGGCACCGGTTTTTTTCATCAAAATAGGAACACCTGAAGGGCTATGTGTTTTTTTAGGGTGATGGATCTTTAGGAAGTCGCGCATTTCTCCACTGATGAGGCCGGGCCTGCTGCTACTAATCTGCTTCACCGCATTGTCAAGCACATGGCGTACGGCTTTGGCAAGCGATTTTAATTTTGGAACAGGAATTTTATTTGCAGCTGAGAATGGCGAAATACCTGCTTCCCAGAGGATCTCATCTGCATAGGCGTTACCGATACCACGGATAACATGCTGGTCCAGCAGTATATTTTTTATGGCCCCCTTTTTACTTGCCAGCGTAGTTTCAAAAAAATGGGCATCCACAATTCGGGAAAGTGCGTCGGGCGTGTCATCTGCTTCGGGATTCAGCGTTGCATGGGCAAGCCCTCTGAAATCTGTCAGCGTCAGTATATTCCCTCCTTTAAATATCAGTCTGAGTATTGCATACTTTGGTGTTTCTTCGTCTTTAGAGAGATGAAGCTCACCATTCAGCATCATATGCATACTCAGTACCGTTTTATTCTCAAATTCAAAGTATAGTTCTTTACCGTCACGGTAAATTTTCACAATCTTTTGTCCCACAATAGCTTTCTGCAATTCTTCAGCAGAAACGTTGAGTTTTTTGGTGCTGCCAACCAAAACTTCTTTTACCTGTTTGTTTTTCAGCTTTGTACTTAGGTTACGACTAAAAACTTCCAGATCTGGTAATTCGGGCATATCGAATATCAATTAATACAATGTTAACCTAAAATACACATTTAAGTTTTGAAGACTCCTCATGAAGTGTATATTTTATCTTCAGCTTACATTACATAATTTCAACAGCAACACTTACCAACAGTAATCCACAGTGTTATCCACATGAAATGTTAATAACATTAGCCAGCGATCCCGTGGCCATGAGCTAAAGATAGAACCAATAGACATCAATCGTGGTTGCATTTTAAATGCATACCATTGTTAAAGATTGTTAAATACTTTATCAATGGAGTCCAACTCTTTAACTTGGGGTCAATTAACGATCATTATTACCTGGTAACCAGCGATATGCAAAAGCAATTTATTTATTTAACCTCTTTCATTCTCATTCCAGTTTTCAGTATCTCCAATACCTACGGACAAAAAAAACATCCAGTCGCCTCTATAAGAGGAATTGTAACAAATGAACACAAGGTTGCGGCTGCATACGCCACTGTCAGCCTTTACAATTCTTCAGACTCTGTACTGTTGAAAAGTACCCCGGCTACGGCGAGTGGAGAGTTCATTTTTGAAGAGCTGATTTCAGGGATTTATATCATCTCTGCAGAATGGATTGGCTACAAAAAATCATTTTCTGGCCCCTTTGTTCTTCAAAATGATCAGCATTTGATTGTAAAGGATAGTATCCGGCTTTTTCCAGATAGTAAACAGTTAAATACGGTGAATATTACCAGCAAAAAACCTTTGGTAGAAACTAAAAATGGCATGGTGGTACTTAATGTTGCCAACAGCATCCTGGCAGCCGGCAATTCCGCAATGGAAATACTGGCGAAGGCACCGGGGGTTAGCATAGACCATGATGGGAGGATCAGTCTAAGAGGGAAAATTGGCCTGAGCATCATGATTAATGGAAAGCTTAGTAACCTGTCGGAAGAACAGCTGGCCACCATGCTCAGATCTACCAATGGTAATAGTATAGAACGCATAGAAATGATGAGCCAGCCTGGTTCAAAATACGATGCAGCAGGAAGTGGCGGAGTTATCAATATCATCCTCAAAAAAAACAGTAGTTATGGAACAAATGGTAATGTGACCGCGGGTTTCGGATATGGCCGTTTTCACAAGAGCAGCAGTGGTATCAGTTTAAACCACCGCAGCGGCCACTTGAATATCTTCGGAAATTACGATTACGTAAACAATAAGGACTATCAGGATTTGAAAGTCGCCCGCAGCAACATTTCTTCCCAAGAGCGTACCTATTTCGATCAGCAGGCAAGGGAAGAAACCACCCGGAAAAACAACAGCTACAAAGCGGGAATCGATTATTTCATCAATGGTCACAATACCCTTGGGATCATGTTCAATGGTTATGCAAATCAACATACTGGCTCAACGGGTAACAGAACCGTCATCGGCAGTCAGCCAACAATTAACGATTCTACGGTTCTTGCACTCAATCCCAGTCAAAGTCGCTTTAACAACCAATCTTATAACCTTAATTACAAATATGTTCCAGATACATCTGGCCGCGAACTCAGCGCTGATCTTGACTATTCACTTTTCCGCACAAATAATAAAACTGTTTACAACAACTACTTCTACAACGATGCAGGATATCCTTTAAAAGATCCCCTGATTTTCCGGAACGCAACACCTTCCAGAGTAAAAATATGGACAGGAAAAATTGATTATCTATATCCGTTTAGTAACAGAACAAAAATAGAAACAGGCCTCAAAAGCAGCAGCGTAAGTACTGATAATGATTTTCAGTTTGAAAAACTACAGGATACTAATTGGGTCAATGATGCTTCACGCAGTAATAAGTTTATATACAACGAAAAAATCAATGCCGCTTACGCCAATATCATTACAGATTTTGAATCTATCACTATTCAGCTGGGATTACGCGCTGAACTTACCCATTCAGAAAGCAATTCACCTACAACAATGACAAACGTAACCAGGAATTATTTTAACCTCTTCCCAAATATTTCGTTGGGCCGGGAGTTATCGGAACGGCACGATATTGGGTTTTCTTACAGCAAAAGAATTGACCGTCCCGATTATCAGTCACTCAATCCATTTCTCTATTTTTCTGACCTTTATACCTATAATCAGGGAAATCCACAGCTCGGCCCACAATATACAAATGCATTTGAGTTTACTTACGCTTATCAGAAAACACTGAATCTCACATTGGGGTACAGCCATACAGCTAATGTGATCACAACCACATTGATTACCGATACAGTTGCAAAAACACTGATCATCAAAGACCAGAATCTAGCGGATCAAAAAACCTACAATCTCAATGTAAGTATGCCATTTGCGATCAGAAAATGGTGGAATACTACAAACAACGCTACGATTTACTATACGAGTTTCAATTCTCCTGAATTGCTGGGAGCCCCATTTCACAGCGGGAAAACGACCTACCTCCTCAATACCATACATAATTTTGCCGTCTCACCGCTGATCGGGGCAGAGCTTTCAGGCAGCTATCAATCCGCCCAGGTTTATGGAACATACGATGTGAAGCCTATCTACAGTATCGATCTTGGCATCAGCAAATCATTTGCACAACAGCGGGCTCATATAAAAATCTCTGCGAGTGATGTATTTAACACTGCAAAAGCACGCGTAAGCAGCGCCATCCCCAGCCAGGATTACCAGCTTTATCAGAAACAGGAAAGCAGAATATTTAGGTTATCCTTCAGTTATAACTTTGGAAGTAACCTTATTAAAGCCGTCAGGATTCGTACTACCGGAGCAGATACAGAACAAAAAAGGATAAAATCCAACAATTGAAAGCAATGAAAAATCAGATCTTAAATAAATTTTTAAATAATTGGCTCTTGATACAATATAATGTGATTTTGAACGCTTATGTATATGAGAGCGTTAATTAGATGACGGGGATTATTCAAATTTGAATGATCCCCGTTTCTTATTTAAACATGTTCTCTTTGCAAAAAAAAGATCACTACACTTTGTTTATCGGCAAGTTATGAATCTAGTTATAAACTTGTGGAGCAATCGATAAAATTCCAGCTTTGGCTTTGCTGTTTATTATTTGATGCAAGAGGGCTACAAGACCTGAATAAGCCTACTGCTTCACAATTTTATACTATACATTGAAATGAATACATTCGCAATGCGCATGATATTTTTCATCTTCTTTAGTTTCCTTCCTCTATACTATCTTTTATCGAATCATCCCGCCAGATTACTGAAGGTATGTGGAAGTTGCCATATTTATGCCTGTTTTTGGCTTACTTCCTGTGTATCCATGTAATAGAAGTGTAGTCGTTCAGTACTCCTGCACGCTGTCAGCACGTTTGCTGCACCCTTGCTGCACCCCAGGGGTGGACTAAGGGTGCAGCAAGGGTGCAGCAAACGTGCCGGAGTGATGGTCCAGGACATAACCAATACATATAAAGGACTGCGTAAAGCATAATGCAGGATATACTCTGGGGATAATTAAGGAGGGTATTATCTCCAATAGTTTAAAATCAATACGCCTGCCAATCCTAGAACCGAGATCAGGCTTTCCATGACCGTCCAGGTTTTAAAGGTTTCTTTAAGGCTCAGATTAAAGTATTCCTTAAACATCCAGAATCCCGTATCGTTTACATGGGATAACATCAGGCTTCCTGCTCCTACTGCCAAAACCATAAGTTCTGCCGGGGCCCCTACTCCAATCAGGGGAATTACCATTCCCGATGCCGTTAGTGCGGCCACAGTTGCTGAACCCAGCGTGATCCGCAGCAGAGCGGCAATCAGCCATCCGAGCAACAAAGGCGAGACCGGCAAATTTGCCGTTAAAACCTTTACCTGTTCCCCGATACCACTGTCAACCAGAATCTGTTTAAATGCACCTCCGGCAGCAATGATCAGGATAATCATCGCAATACTTTTTACGCCCTCTGCACAGGAATCCATAGCTTTTTGCATCGGGATCTGCTGTATTAGCAGTGTAATTACAATGGCAAAAAGCAGGGCTACAGTGGGATCGGCAAGAAATGCAAAGATATTTTTAGCCATAGGCTGAGTACTTACAGCACCTCCAATGGTACCCAGCGCAATAAAAAATATCGGGGAAAGTGCCGTCACCAAACTTTTGAATGCCGAAGGCAATGCGGCGTCTTCTTTAAGTGTATCAGGCTTTATCACAGGGCCGTCAGATGGTAAAGGCAGCTTAATAATTGACCGCGGAAAGAATATTCCTGCGATCACTGCTATCGGCAGGCTAAGTTCAAGTCCGTAAATTAACGTTTTACCAATATCTGCATGAAAGATACTGGCCAGTGCCACAGGCCCCGGATGCGGCGGCAAAAACCCGTGTGTAACAGACAGGGCGGCAGCCATAGGAATCCCTACATACAGCTTTGGGAGCCGGGCTGCTGATGCAATGCTAAAGACCAGCGGGATCAGCACTACAAAGCCTGCATTATAAAACAAAGGAATACCCACCAAAATGCCCGTCAGCAACACCGCCCATTGTATATTACCTATTCCAAATACCCTGATCAGTACGTATACAATTTTCCTTGCGGCGCCGCTGTCTTCGGCCAGCTTACCTACCATTGCGCCCAGCGCAAGTACCATGACCATTCCGCCCAGTGTACTGCCTATACCATTGGTGATGGATGTCATTACTTTTTGCACAGGGAGCCCCAGCATCAGTCCCGTTATTACTGATACGATCAGCAGGGACAGCATGGGATTTACTTTTTTGAGAATAAGAATGAGCAGAATGACAATACCGGCAAGTACGAACAGTAAATCCATTGAATCAATATTTGGTTATTTCTTTTCAAGATATGATAAAATCTTTAAAATAAAAAAAAGAGTATCCTGTCTCGATGCGTTCTGGCGCTTTAGCGGCAGACAGCATTGAAACAGGATACTCTTTTTTATTGGAGCGGAAAAAACTTCAGAGCCTGCCAACAGGCCGTCCGGACGCTTTAGCCAGCAACAGCCCTGAACATCAGCGCACCAACCGTAAGGTTAGTCCTGCTGTCAATCAGTATTGCCGATCCGTTTGCTTTGTTCTCTGAATACAGATCATAAGCCAGTTCATCGGCTGTTTTAATGATCACGCGGCCAATATCATTCAGCTTAAACTCATGTGCATCTTCCTTTTCCAGGGTGTTGATATTCACCTTGTATAAAATCTCACGTACCTTACATTTTGTCAGCTTGCTGTTATGCTGTAAAAAATAAGTAATGGAATCATCCATCGGCTTGTTGTCCATCCAGCAAAGGTCAGCTTCTATCAGCTGAGAACTCTGCGGCAGGGAAGCCGAATTTACCAGGACATCGCCCCTGCTGATATCGATATTATCCTTCAGGTGCAAAGTGACCGACATACCCGCGGTTACTTCTTCAGGTGCCTTATCAAAGACCTCAATTTTATCAATTACAGAACTGCTGCCTGAGGGCAAAACAGTTACTTTATCATTTATCTTAAACGTTCCGCTCAGGATCCTTCCTGCATAACCTCTGTAATCATGCAGTTCTTCAGTTTGCGGGCGGATCACCCATTGTACCGGCATCCTGGCATAGTCTGAGGTCTGGTTGCCCGTTACTTCAACGGTTTCAAGAAAATCCAGCAGGCTGGTACCTTTATACCAAGGCATGTTCTCAGAAAGGTTCACAATGTTATCACCTTTTAAAGCACTTACCGGAATGAAAGTTACATCATTCAGTTTGAGGTTAGAAGCAAGTAGATTTTTGTAGGTTTCTGTGATATTGTTGTATACCTCTTCACTATAACCTTCCATATCCATTTTATTGATACAGATCACCACATGGCTGACGCCCAGGAGCGATACCAGGTAAGAGTGGCGGATAGTTTGCTCTACCACACCATTTCTTGCGTCAATCAGGATGATCGCCAGATTTGCCGTAGAGGCGCCGGTAACCATATTCCGGGTGTATTGAATATGCCCCGGGGTATCAGCAATGATAAACTTGCGCTTGTCCGTCTGGAAATATTTATAGGCAACGTCAATCGTAATCCCCTGCTCCCTCTCGGCACGCAGCCCGTCGGTTAAAATGGCAAGGTCGATAGACCCATCGTCATTTTTGCGGTTAGAGGTTTGTAAAGCTTCCAGCTGGTCGGCAAGGATAGAACCCGTATCGTATAATAAGCGCCCGATAAGGGTGCTTTTTCCGTCGTCAACACTTCCTGCAGTAAAAAATTTCAGTATGTTCATTAAAAGTATCCTCCTTTTTTGCGGTCTTCCATAGCTGCTTCCGATACTTTATCGTCAAGGCGGGCACCACGTTCACTTATTTTTGAAGCGCTGATCTCTTCGATAATATCGTCAATCTGATCAGCTTCAGATTCAACAGCTGCAGTACAGGTCATGTCGCCCACCGTGCGGAACCTTACCGTACGGTTAGTTACCACATCAGCTTCGTCCATATTCAGGAAGGGAGATGCAGCCATCAGCTGTCCGTTTCTGGTAATGGTATCCCTTTTATGGGCAAAATAGATTGAAGGAAGATCCATTTTCTCCCTGCGGATATAGTTCCATACATCGAGCTCAGTCCAGTTACTAATCGGAAAAACCCTCACGTTTTCACCTTTGTGGATCTTGCCATTATAGATATTCCAAAGCTCAGGCCGCTGGCGTTTAGGGTCCCACTGTCCAAACTCATCCCTTACAGAGAAAATCCGTTCTTTGGCCCTTGCTTTTTCTTCATCTCTTCTGGCACCGCCGATACAGGCGTCAAAGCCGTGTTTTGCAATGGTATCCAGCAATGTAACGGTTTGCAGGGAGTTCCGGCTTGCATTTTTTCCTTTCTGCTCGATGACCTT
The DNA here is from genome assembly GCF_900182595.1 of Pedobacter westerhofensis. Classification (GTDB taxonomy): domain Bacteria; phylum Bacteroidota; class Bacteroidia; order Sphingobacteriales; family Sphingobacteriaceae; genus Pedobacter; species Pedobacter westerhofensis. Next base: position 259,400 of record NZ_FXTN01000001.1, read on the forward strand.
GCCCTCGTCGATCGACTCCTGTACATACCCTACGATCAGTTTCTCGCCAAGGCGTTCAACCATCTGGTCCCTGTAAGTAATCGTTTCTTCAAAGTTGTGACCGGTATCGATATGTACCAGCGGGAAAGGGAACTTGCCGGGGCGGAATGCTTTTTCGGCAAGCCTCACCAGGGTAATGGAATCCTTACCGCCAGAAAACAACAGCGCCGGCTTCTCAAACTGCCCGGCTACCTCACGCAGAATATGAATTGCTTCTGCTTCTAATTCGTCTAAATAATCTAAGTTATATTTACTCATGTGCTTTACATTATTGTGTGGCATGCAAACCACATTCTTTCTTCGACTGATCTTCCCACCACCATCTGCCTGCCCTGAAATCCTCGCCCGGCTGTACCGCCCTGGTACATGGCGCACATCCTATGCTTGGAAATCCACGATCATGAAGCGTATTATATACAATATTATTCTTTTTTATATAGGCTTTAACATCCTCCAGCGTCCATTCAAATATCGGATGGAATTTAACCAGCTGGTTGCCTTCGTCCCATTCCAGGTTAGACATATCGTGCCGGTTTAGCGACTGATCTGCGCGAATCCCTGTAACCCATAACTTATTACCGCTGAGCGCCCTTTTTAAAGGAACAATCTTACGGATATGACAGCACTCCTTCCTGTTCTCTACCGATTCATAAAAACTGCTTGGCCCTTTTTTGGACACCATTGCTTCCAGTGCTTCCACATCCGGGTAATACGCATGGATAGGCTTGTTGTAGTTTTCCAGCGTCCTGTTCCAAACATAGTAAGTTTCAGGAAATAAGCGGCCTGTTTCCAGCGTAAAAACTTTTACGGAAAGGTCGTTGGCAAATATCATATCAGTGATCACCTGGTCTTCCCAGCCAAAGCTTGTAGAAAAAGTGATTTGTCCGGGAAATTTCTGCGCAAGGAAACCTATGGCCTCAACAGGGCCCATATCCTTGATCTGCACAGCGATTTCGTCCAGGTATTCCTTCATTATATAACTTTTAAAATAAATAAAACAATGCTTCTGAGGCTCACAAGGATCACGATAATCCCTACAGATACCATAATACTCTTTGCAGAGATGCGGTTAGAAACCTTAGCTGCAATGGGTGCCGCCAGTGCACTGCCGATCACCAGTCCGGCAACTGCTTCCCAGTGTGCCGATTTTAACATCGTAACAAAAGTCAGTGAGCTCAGAAGGGCGATAAAAAAGCGTGTAAGTTTCACTGTACCCAGTGAGAACCTCGCATTTCTTCCACCGGCGATCAGGCTCGACAATACGATTGAACCCCATCCGCCGCCACCTACAGCATCGATAAAACCACCGCCAAGTCCTAACAATCCAATCTTTTTAATCTTTCCGTCCTTGTGCAGCGGTACTGTGCTGAACGCTTTCTTCAGGATCACCCAACCCAGGATCAGCGTGTAAAGCGAAACAAAAGGTTTGGTATAAGAGCTGTAATGTTCCAGTGAGGATAAAAGATAAGCACCCGAAACGGCACCGATAATTCCCGGAATGATCAGCAGTTTAAAAAGCTTCCAGTTGATGTTTCCCATGCGGTAATGCATCCAGCCGGCGATACCGCAGCTCAGCACTTCCGAAAGATGGACGCCCATACTTGCAGAAGCCGGCGGTATGCCCATTGACAAAGAAAATGCCGTAGAGGTTACACCATAAGACATGCCTATGGCGCCATCGATCATTGCAAATACAAATCCTCCGAACAGGAACCAGTAGAATATCGGGTTGATCTCAGCAACATAAGCCTGAAACTGAGGCTCCCTGTTCCAAAAAACGGCAATCAGAATGGCCAGTGAAACCACGATAGTCAGCCAGATCAGCAACCTGAACTTAGGGTACGAGGGCTTGCTGATTTTGGTTATGGCTTTTGGCGCGGCAGACTGATCTGATTCTACCAGTACAGCGCTTACCTCATTAAGTTTTTTAACCTTCGCACTAAAATCTCCTTCTAAAGTATTGCGGAATTGACTCATTTGCTGCAGTGTAATATCCAATTCTGCCGGCAGTGCATCATTGAACAGTTCTTTTAATCTTTTAGCAATCGTTGGTGATTTACCGTTGGTAGAGATTGCAATCTTAAGGTCGCCCTTCTTTACCACTGATCCCAGGTAAAAGTCGCACAGCTCGGGCTTGTCGGCCACGTTTACCAGCAACTTTAAAGCATGGGCGTCACGTTTGATATCTTCATTTAATATATTATTATTTGTAGCAGCGATCACCAGGTCGGCATGGACAAGGTCTGCGGCTTCATAACTCTTTTTATTCAGGGTAATGTGGTTCAAGCGTGCTGCCAGTTCGGTCACCCCGTCACATACGACTTCGGCAATGATCGTGATCCTTGCCTGCTCGCTCTGGGCCAGAACAGCGGTCAGCTTTTCAAGCCCTACCGGGCCGGCACCAATAATTACCGTGTGTAACTGGTTCAGCTTTAAAAAAACAGGAAATAACTGGTTGCCTTCTGATTCCACGTTCCTAAGCTATAACTCTTCTTTAATTGCTGCAAAAAAATCCCTGATGGGCTGAAACTGCGGATGAAGTGAAACTACTTCACCAAATACAAGTACTGCAGGAGCAGTGATTTTTTTCTCTTCTACCACTTCAACAATGGTATCTACAATACCTATTGCCAGCTGCTCATGATCTGTAGACCCGCTTTGTATCACAGCGACCGGAAGGTTATTTTTATGTTCTGTCTGGTACAGTTTTACAATTTCCTTCAGCTTGCCCAGCCCCATCAGTACTACTACTGTTGCTTTTGTACGCACAGCTTCATAAAGATCGTTGGAGATTGCCCCGGAGGTGGTAGTACCTGTCACTACCCAGAAGCTTTCACTCAGTCCGCGATGCGTTACCGGGATCTGCTGTAAGCCCGGTACGGAGATCGAACTTGATAATCCTGGGATTACCTGCGCGGGAATACTGTAGCTGGCCGCAAAATTCAGCTCCTCATATCCACGCCCGAACACAAAAGGGTCGCCCCCTTTTAAACGGACCACATGCCCATAGTGAAGGGCATAATCTACCATCAGCTTATTGATTTCTTCCTGCGTTGAAGAATGCGCACCGGAACGTTTCCCTACAAATACTTTAATAGATTCCGGAGAAGCATACTCAAGTACCTTTTCGTTGACAAGCGCGTCGTATAAAACCACATCAGCATCTTTCAGTGCGTTGGCACCTTTCATCGTAATGAGTTCAGGATCACCCGGACCAGCGCCAACGAGCGTGATCCTGGGTTCTCTTGTCTTTATTTTTGATGGCTGTATCATGAGTTTACCTCAGCGCCCCTTTTCGCTGCCATTGCTTTATAGAATTCAGTTGCCTGGTTCAGATAAGTGATTGCAAAATCCTGCGTTGGTTCGTTTTTATTGATTTTCAGTACAAATTCATTAAAGGTTTCCGGCAATACTACCTCGCCTGTTTCTACAAAATGGGCATCGAATTCTCTGATGATACCGATCTGGGTACTGCTGTTCACACCTTTGTCCAGTAATAAAGCTTTCGCAGTATTTACCATGACACTGTAAGAATGGTAGATTGCATCAGACCATGCACCTCTTTCGAAAGCTTCTCCCGCCCATTGCAGTTTCTCCTCACCTTCAAGTAAAAGGGTAGCCACAAGGTCGATCACTACACCGGCACATTCACCAACACCGATCGCAGTTTCAAAAGTTTCCTCATGTCCCCAGTCAACGTATTCAAAATCCTGTAAGGTCGTAAGGTCTGCAATAGGTTTCAGCATCTGGTAGAAATAATCTTTTCCTTTCTCATCATAATAATGGTGGAAGCTTTCTTCTTCTGCAGAGTTCGTATTGAAATCGTCAAGGATTGTACGTAAAACAGCGGGCGCGCGTTTTGTAGGTGTTTTAATCACACGCTCTGCTACCCTGCCTTCGCCATTACCAACTGTTCCGCCACCCAGCATTACCTGCACAGCAGGAACAACCTTGCCATTCGCTTTCACAGAACTTCCGTGGAAACCGATATGGGCCAATCCATGCTGGCCGCATGAGTTCATACATCCGCTGATCTTGATTTTGATATCCTTATCATAAATCAGGTCAGGATATTCATCATAAATTACATTTTCGAGCACTACGGCAAGCGACATACTGTTGGAAATACCCAGGTTACAGGTATCTGTTCCAGGGCAGGTGGTGACATCTGCAATACTGTCAAATCCGGGCACCGCGTAGTTCAGTTCATTCAAATTTGTATACAGCGGAAGCAATGCTTCCTTACGTACAAACTTTAATAACAATCCCTGGTTTTGCGTAATACGGATCTCATCAGCTACATACGGGCGGATCGCTTCTACCAGTACCCTGGCGTGATCAGTTCTGATATCGCCTTTCGGGATTTTGATGTAGACACCATAAAAACCACTTTGTTTTTGTTCAAAAACATTGGTATCCAGCCATTGCTGATAGTGGTTTGCATCTGCAGGCTGGTTATCGGTAGCAGCAACAGGAGCCGGGAATTCCGGCAAAGGCACTGTACCTGTATCAATTTTAAACACTTTTGATTTATTGGCAATAACTTCCTCTGCAATCAGTGTTTTTACTTCTTCCAGTCCCAGTTTTTGTACCAGGTATTTCATTCTCGCCTTATTCCTGTTGGTTCTCTCGCCATGGCGGTCGAACACACGGAGTACGGACTCTGTATATGGAATAATCAGGTCTTCGTGAAGAAACTCGTGGGCAACACTGGCCAGGAAAGGCTGTGCACCCAGACCTCCGGCAAACATCACCTTAAAGCCACGTTCACCCGCTTCGTTGATCTTTGGAATAAAACCAAGATCGTGGATATAGCTGAATGCAGTATCTCTGTCAGTTGAAGAAAAGGAGATCTTGATCTTCCTCCCCATCTCCTGGCAGATCGGGTTACGCAGGAAATATTTGAATACAGCCTGTGCATATGCCGAGACATCAAAAGGTTCGTCAGGGTTGATTCCCGAGTCAGGTGATGAGGTTACATTCCTAACGGTATTTCCGCAGGCTTCGCGAAGCGTGATATCGTCACGTTCAAGTTCTGCCCAGAGTTGCGGTGTGCGGTCTAAACTCACGTAGTGAATCTGGATATCCTGTCTGGTGGTTAAATGCAGGTTTCCACTACCGTATTCGTCAGATACATCTGCAATACGCAGCAACTGCTGAAAAGTAACTTTTCCAAAGGGCAGTTTAATACGCACCATCTGTACTCCGGGCTGACGCTGGCCATAAACGCCACGCGCAAGCCTTAGGCTACGGAACTTTTCATCGTGTATTTTTCCCTCACGAAAGGCACGGATCTTTTGCTCAAGATCTATAATATCTTTTTCTACTATCGGATTTTCAAACTCCGTTCTAAAACTCTGCATTTCAATAAATCTTGGTTAGGAAATGTTTTGCTTAGAGATGTTGTGACGTCTCTATAGTCCAAATATATACATTCTATATAGAAATGGTAGTTATTAGACGTAAAAAATGACAAATTTGTTAGATGAAATGTGACAATTGGGTATGTAAAAGGGGCGGTTTTGATAGTGTAGAGGCATTAATTTAGAATTAATCTTGCTAAGACCACCTGGAAGATGGCTGGAGGATCAACGCAAAAAACCCGGACATCCATCCGGGTTTTTTATATCAACTAAACCTTAACAAGGAAATACTAACCAAATATTTACTTGTCACAAAAGTAGATCTGCCATGTTAAGGACAAATTACCACGGTATTATTAAAAATTAAATTTTTGCAGTGACCAGTGAGTCCTTTACATGCAGGACACTATCCGTATTTACCAGCGCAATATTAGCTGCCAGATGTGCATCAAGATATTTCGACGCATACTTCTGATCATTTCCATTGATAAAAATCACCGTCTTGCCTTCGATGGTATTGATCACCAGATCTGCAAGCTCCTGGGCAACGGCAGGACAACCCTGGCTGCGGCCCAGTCTTCCCAGCTGGTTGATTGTACCCTGGCTCACATACGGCGCACCATGAACAACGATGGATCTTTTACGTGCATTGGCATTGTAGCCTTCGTCCATACCGTCGAGACGTAAGGAACGGCCATGTTTGCCCCTGTAAACTTCGGCAGTAACATAAAAGCCAAGACTGCTTTCATTAGAATCGTTTACATCAGAAAAACGCGTAGCAAGATCATCGCCACTATGTGATCCGTGGGCTACCCAGGTATTGAGCAATAACGAGTCACTATTCAGATCAATAATCCAAAGACGTTTCTTTGTACTGTTCTGATCCATGTCTGCAATCGTAAGAATCGATTTATCAGCAGAGATCTTTCCACTGTTCTTCAGATTATAAAACCCTGTTAAAGCTTTTTCAAAAACTTCAGGTCTCAGCCCCGCCTGTTCAAGGTGTGCGCCAGTGTATATCCTGCTTACGTGCATGGTGTACAATGAATCTTCGGTAACGATTTTAGCTGGTGCAATAGTATGGTCAGATGGAACCCAGCTAATGATGGTCAGTGCAAGTGTGCTAAGAATGATCCCTGCTCCGCCTAAAAGGTATTTTCTCATAGAATTTGGTTTAAGTGCTATGTTTTGATACGATTAATTAGGTAGTTTTTTACTTCAGATAAGGTAGTGTTTTGGTCAGGGTTTTTAGATTTTTGTTAAACAAATATACAATAATGTTACAAACAAAAAAAATGTAATCAATATAATTACGCGAAGATGACGCTGATAAATCCTGTAAATTCAGCTTGAAAAAAGGATTTTGCTTAATTTTGTTGCCCAATTAGATCAATTCTGATTCTGTATAAAAATTATGTGTCGTTCAGCTTTTGTTTACTCTTTATTTATAAGTATAGCGTTTTCTCTTTCATATATCCCTGCTGCTTTAGCTCAGGACAACTGGACATTGTCTGCACAGCATGAGGGAATTAATGTGTATACCAGACCGGCTTCCAATCCTAAATTGAAGGCGATAAAAGTAGTGAGCAATATGCCGGCTACAAACTCTCAGCTCCTGGCTGCGATCATGGATATAGAAACCTGCAGCGAATGGGTATACCATAGCAGGAAAAACGTCATGATTAAGCAGATATCAGCTCTGGATCTTATCTACTATTCTGAATTGGATGTACCCTGGCCCTGTGAGAACAGGGATTTTGTAGTTCATATTCAGGTTTCGCAGAACCCACAGAGCAGGGTGATCACGGTGAATTCTCCCTGTATCCCGGGCTATGTACCGCAAAAGGACAAAATCGTAAGAATCCCTCATTCTGTTGGCAACTGGACCATCACACCAATAGGCAAAAATCAGGTGCGGGCAGAATATGTACTGGAAGTAGATCCGATGGGCACAATCCCTGCCTGGCTCATCAATCTGTTTGCCACAAAAGGGCCGCTGGAAACATTTAAAGAGTTAAAAACCCATGTACAGCAGGACAAATATAGAAACACGCACTACCCCCAAATCCTGGATTAGCTTTACAACTGGTTGGCATTTTGCCGGTATCAGCCCTGCATCAAAAGATCTACAGTAGCATTGGCATCTGTAATAATGGAGTCGGGATAATCGTTGATTTCCAGGATTTTGATTGCATTCCGCGTTTTTAAAGGGCCCTTTTTTATCGTATGATCAAAAATCAGTTCCTGTTCGGCAACGGCCTCAGTAAAGTGGTAAAGATCATATTCTGTTTGCAGAAGTTCATTCAGTTCTGTATCGTGTGTTGAAACGAATACCAGATTATTGTTTTTTGCAAGGTACGAAAGGATCGCCTTGCCTGCCGAAACCCTTTCAATGGTATTGGTACCTTTAAAAATCTCGTCGAGGATAAAAAAGCAGGGTGAGCCCTTGCCCGATTCCTGTATAAACTCTTTGATGATCCTCATCTCTTCAAAATAATAACTCTTCTCCTCCAGCAAACTGTCAGATATGGTGATCGATGAGAATATCTTTGAATAGGGCATCACAAATTTATCTGCCAGGCAGGTAAGCAGTGTCTGGCCCAAAATCATATTGATACCTACAGAACGTATAAAGGTGGTTTTGCCCGACATATTGGAGCCGGTCAGTAACAGGTTTTTTTGTTCCAGCTGAAGATCATTGGGCACACAGTTTTCAATCAGAGGATGTTTTACTCCTTCTACTTCCAAGCCGCTGGTACTGCTAAAAACTGGCTTGCAGTAAGTATCAAGTGAGGATCTGAATGCAGCAATGGATATAGCAGTGTCTACAGTACCAATAAATATAAACAGCTCCTTCAGTTTTTCTCTTTTTTCCCTCAACGAATCAATTATAGAATAAAAGGAGATAATCTCGATATTAAAAGCGATTTTTAACAGTTCAAAAACCAGGAAGCCTACCACCGCGGCATCGCCTTCGGCCATGTTGTCGAGTTTTACGCCGATCATTTTTCGCTTCAGTGGAGTAAGTTCTCTGATCAGTTCTGCCGTATCAGGAAAATTTGATCTGATCCTGTCATCAGCATCCAGTTTTTTCGCCGTGTCAAATGCTTTCAGAAATTCACCGAGCGACGACGTATGTACACTTACATTGTTTTTATTCCAGTAATGAATACCGGAATTAATAATGAATATCCCTCCAAATACCAGAAAGGCTGCCGGATAAAAGAAACCCGCAAAAAGACAGCCCAGGTTGAGCAGTGTTAGCAGGTAGATCAGGGGCATAAATTCCGGCCTGTCGATCTTCTTTGCATATACCAGGTCCTGGAAATAATAAGAATCGTTTTTCTCCAGTTTTTGCAGTGTTACCTGCGTATCCAGCCTGAGCCCCTCATCCCCTGCAATCAGTTCAGCAAATGAATCCTGGATGTGCAGCGCCTCCGGATTTTTGTCCAGGGTGCGCAGCCTCGCATACAAAAACTGCTGTCCTACGCGGGATACTGTCCGGTCTACCAGCTTAAACACGTCGTTCAGATAAAGATCAGCAGCTACCTTGTCAGAGATCAGCTGAAGTTTCTCGTGCGACTCCGAAATTGTATTCAGGAAATAATTCTCTACGGAATCCAGATCAATATACCTGCTGTTTTTGGGTTGGCCCCAATCCTGCCTGAGGCGTTCGCGGTTCGTTTTTTCGGAGAGCTTTTTGAAAAAATAAACAAGCACATAAATCAGCACTAAGGCAAGAACGATATAAAATACAATCAGCATGATAACAGGATAATATGAAAAGATGCGAAATTTAAAGAAAAAATAGCTAACGGCTATCAATAAAAAACGTGAATATCATCGGATATTCACGTTTTTTACCGCATTACGTGCACGCTTATATTCTGTCAAAGCTGTGCACATCAATTAACATTGCTTTACAGGAAAAGACCCCATACTGCTCGGATGTATCTTATTGACAGTTAAAGCTCCATTTTTCTAAAGACCTCCGCTTCAGCAGGGCAAAATATCCCAGGGATTTTGCCTTTGGACAAATTGTTGACGAAAAACTACTCTGAGAGGTGCGATCTGTATATTCTACTGCAACTACAGGCTTGTTAAGACTAATGTAAGACTTCAGATCATCCTGGAACTTATCTGCAAAAGCATCTTCTGTTAATACCCAGTCGAACTGCTTGCTGTAAGTATCTGCCAGTTCCGGCACATTCTTCTGCCCTATTCCAAGTCCGTTTTGATGAGCAAGCGCTATCAGATAGTCGCAATATCTTTTTGTATCATCAAGAGAAATATCAAATCCGCTATCGTTGTCGTAACTATCTATATTATCGGGTTCAACAGCATCAAAGCCTTTTGAAAGGATCATATTGATCCTGGACTTTAGCCAGGGCTGTAATTTTTCGGGCTTTCTGATATCCAGCCATTTTTCATGGGGCCATTCATCATATATCTTACCAATTACTTCAGCAGGCAATAAATTAGCATCCGGCCTGTCGTCTTCTATCGTTCCCACAGAAAGATAAGCGATCACTTTTTTGCCTTGTTTATGCAGTGCAGCAACCTGTGCTGCTGTAGTGGTAAATGCATCCACATCAACAACCTCGGCAGTAAATGTATCACTGGCTTTCAAATCATCCAGGCACCAGTCAAAAGTGACGCCCGCTTTGGGCTGCCACCAGCTCAGCAGAGGAGCATTTACCTGGTTTTCATCTGTTGGATCAGCAGAGACATTTTCATTTTCTTTCCTGCAACCCCATAACAGGGATGCCGCAAACAGCAGCAGAATTACATTTTTCATAGTGGTAGGATTTATATTCCAAAATTTGTTTTCTCAAATTTGTCGATAATATAAATCCAGTTACATCCCCTAATGTGGGGAGATATTACAATACTAACAGGCCAAAATCTCTCAATGTATAAACCGGCTGAGAATACCAGAACAGTTCAAAATATTCCATTGAATTTTCATAATCGGCTTTAAGATCCTGATAAGTATAAACTTGTGTGCCAGAAACCGACACTTTCTGTAAAATTGAAGAAAGCCACTCCCCCTCCTTTTTGCTGGTCTGGATCGTAAAGCTTTCCTTCTTGTCATGAAAGGTGAGGATCAGCATCTCCAGGGAATTTCCTTTTTTATATTTGACAAAGCTTTCTGCTTCGGGCTTCCCTCCAAGCCAAACTACCTTGGCAGTGGGTTTAGTATCAAACTTCCCCTCTTCCCTTAAAGCCTTGTCAATAAAATCCGGAGGGATGGTCACTTTCGGGATCTTAAAGTCAAACCAGTCCTGCAGTTTATAATCCAGGCAAATGCCATGCATAAAGTTGAAAAGCGACTTTTTGAGGCCAAAACTAAATTTACCATGGTCTATTCCGGTCTGATCGATGTAGTTGATATCATTGTTGGCAAACGTTCCGATAGCTTCTGTTTCCTTTACTACCCCAAATCTTTCCGGGTACAGGCCTACCGGGCTGTGTGCAGTCATTGCAAACTGATGCCAGAATCCCGATTGCAGCACACCCGCATCAAACAATTGCCTCACCATCTCAAGGCTGTCTATGGTTTCCTGGATGGTTTGTGTAGGGTAACCATACATCAGGTAAGCATGAACCAGCACTCCTGCTTCTGTAAAATTGCGCGTAACCTGAGCTACCTGTTCAACCGATACGCCTTTGTCAATGAGTTTTAACAATCTGTCGGACGCTACCTCCAGTCCACCGGATACGGCAATGCAGCCCGAGGCCTTTAATAAAATACATAAATCCCTGGTAAAGCTTTTTTCAAAGCGGATATTGGTCCACCAGCTTACAGAAAGCTTTCTGCGTAGGATTTCCAGTGCCACCTCGCGCATCAGTGCCGGTGGCGCGGCCTCGTCCACAAAATGAAAGCCGCTCTGACCAGTTTTTTCGGTCAGTTCTTCAATCCGGTCTACAATCAGTTTAGCGGCAACAGGTTCATATATCTTAATATAATCCAAAGAGATATCGCAAAACGTACATTTTCCCCAGTAACAACCATGTGCCATGGTTAGTTTGTTCCAGCGGCCATCACTCCACATCCGGTGCATAGGGTTTACGATCTCGATGACAGATATATACTGGTCCAGCTGCAGGTCGCTGTAATCAGGTGTACCGACATCAGCCTGTTTATAATCGCTGCGCAAAGCATCATTTTTATAAACTACCTCCCCATTCTCCAGCAAAAAAGTTCTTTTGTACAAATTCAGTGGCAGATTGCCCATGATCGCGCTGCAGATCAGTTCAACAGGCAGCTCTCCGTCATCCAGTGAGATAAAATCAAAAAATTCAAATACCCGTTTATCAGAAACAGAGCGCAGTTCTGTATTGGCAAAACCGCCTCCCATAGATATTTTAATGTCGGGATAATTGCGTTTCACATATTGTGCACAGCGGAAAGCTGCGTATAAATTCCCTGGAAAGGGAACAGAAATCAGGAACAGCTTAGGTTTTATCGAAGCAAGTTTTTCTTCCAAAATCTGAATCAGGATTTTATCCATGTAGGTATACTCCTGATTGAGGGTTTCATACAGCTCATCAAAGGAGTTTGCGCTCCTGCCCAGCCTTTCGGCATAACGGCTGAAACCAAAATTCCGATCCACACATTCGATGATAAAATCCGAAATATCCTCAAGGTACAGCGTAGCCAGATGTTTGCCTTTATCCTGTGTTCCCATGGTACCAAATGCCCAGTCGAGCTCTTCCAGCTGCGCAAATCGGGATGCTTCGGGCAGAAAATCTTCCTGACAGATCTGTAAAGCAAGGGTTGGGTTTTTACCCTGCAAAAATGAAATAACAGCGCCGATCGTTTTAATATACTCATCTTTCAGCGACAGGATACGCTTTGCATTCGCAGTTTTTGGCTGATGATGGAAGTCCTCTGCATACATAAAAAGCTGTTCCAGGCCCTTACGGGAAAACAAAGCCAGAATCACTTCGATACCCAGATCGGCCTGTGTTGATGATATATTTTTAGTGTTCAAAAAACCTTTAATATATGCAGTTGCAGGATACGGGGTATTCAGCTGAGTGAAGGGCGGTGTGACAAGGAAAAGATCTGTTTTCAAATTGCAATAGTATTTCGCTGCAAAAATATCCATAATTATTTTAGTATCCGGTCATATCAAACGATAAAGATTTCAGAAGAATGGTACACCTCAGTGTGTGAAAGTTGCCCTCCGGGATATATAATGTATTTTTAAGTTGTATAACTGCAAAATAAGTTATAGGTTAGCCGAATGGAAGAGTTAACAAAATCAGAGGAGCGTATCATGCAGATTATCTGGAAATTAGAAACCTGTTTTGTGAAAGATATCATTGAGGAAATGCCTGATGAGCCCAAGCCTCCCTACAATACCATCTCATCCATCGTAAGGATCCTCGCAAAGAAAGGTTACCTGGCCTACAAAGCGTATGGAAAGACCTATGAGTATTTTCCGGCGATCAGCAAGGAAGACTATACCAAAACTACATTTTCGAAAATTCTAAGCGGCTACTTTGATAATTCAGCCATCAGCCTGCTGTCTTTTATGGTAAAAGAACAAAAACTGAGTGATAAAGACATTGACGAATTGAATATCTTAATCAATAAAAAATGGGGCAAATAGATTTTTTGATTTATCTGGCCGGGGTGAGCCTCAGTTCATTCGCATTTTTCATTTTATACGTCCTGATTTTAAAGCACCTTACCTTTTTTAAGATCAACAGAATATACCTGCTCTCGGCCCTGCTGTTCAGCTTCGCAATTCCATGCATCAAAATTGACACAGATCACAGGGTCATTGATGTGCACAATGATCCTGAAATTTATCATCAGATAGAACATCTCAGCACCCTGTCCTCACAACCGTTCATTGGCAATGACCAGACATCCCTTAGCCTGGCCGGCATTATCATATATATCTACATTTTCATTACCGCAGCTCTCTTTTGTAAAGGCGTTCATGGTCTGTTTCAAATCGTAAAACACACCAAAAAGAAGGCAGTAGAAGTGAGAGGGCTAAAAGTTATTTATAAACACAGCGGATTTGTGAACTGCTCATTCTTTAATTACGTGTTTATTAACCCGGCAAGCTTCAACGTGGAGGAAATAAAAATGCTGCTGCAGCATGAGCATGTCCACGCAAAACAGTGGCACTCCGCAGATAAGATCTTCCTGCTGTTCTGTAAAACAATATTATGGTTTAACCCCCTGATTTACTGGTATGATACCGCGCTGGAACAGGCGCACGAATTCGAGGCAGATGCGATCACTTCAAAAACAGAAGATCCTGAAAGCTATGCCAGGCTGTTGATCAGAATGGGCAGCGATAAAAAATCCCATATATTGACCCATCATTTTGGGAAACATCCTGTTAAAGCACGCATTTTGATGCTCTTCGCAGCCAGGTCAAAAGCTGTGTCAGCTACGGTCTATCTGTTGGCAATTCCTGTTTTTATTGGCCTGATCTTAGTTTTTTCGGTAAAACTTGCGGCTGCCTACCCATCTTCGGGCCCTGTATTTACGCTGATCCTTGATGCCGGACATGGCGGCAGCGATGAAGGTGCCGCTGCAGGAGATATTACCGAGAAAGAGCTGAGCCTCGGGTTAGTTAAACAAATTCAGTCCCTTGCGGAGGCCAAAGGCATCAGCGTCATCAGTACCAGAAATGATGATTCAAACCTAAGCCTCAAAAACCGCGGGCTTGCCAGAGGAGATATCATGCTCTCGGTACATTATAATACTTCAGATAACCGGAATAAAAGTGGAATTGAAATCCTGTCCGGTATTTCAGCGAATTCATCAAGGCGCTCTGTCATCAAAAACCTGAGCCTTGCGCTTTATCAGCAGCTGAGCCTGCTTGATGGTATAGCTACAGAGAACCTTTCCAGGGAAGTTACAGGCAGCTACCTGCTTGACAAAAGTGTTAGTCCGGCTATTATGCTGGAACTCGGGTACCTGAGCAATACAAATGATCGGCAATTCATCACCAGTCCTGCACACCAGAATGAACTGTCAGAAGCTATTGTAAACTCGGTTTTAGCTTACAGGGAGGCACAAATACAGCACAAATAATGATGTGCCCGAAATCAATGCTTCTATTTATTTTGATTTCCCCGCTGGCGGCAGATGGCCAGATCAGTATTCCCGCCACTGTTCAGGACACGCTGAATAAATCTCTTTCAGGCCGCACAGCCCGGGAGTTAAAAGAAATCCGGATTACTTCAAAAAAACAGCTTATAGAAAAACAGATCGACAGAACTGTTTTTACTATTGAAAATACCATTGCAGGAACCGGCAGTGATGCCCTGGAAGTGCTCGGAAAGATTCCGGGGCTTAGGGCCGATGATCACTCGGTATCCCTCGCAGGTAAAGGAAGCCTCAGCGTGATGATCAACGACCGGCTGATCAATTTATCAGCAGAGGATCTTTCAAATTATCTCAAATCGATATCTTCAGATAACATTTCAAAAGTAGAAGTAATCACTAGCCCACCGGCAAAGTATGACGCCCAGGGCAATAACGGGCTGATCAATATCATCTTAAAAAAACAGAAGGACGAAGGTTTACAGGGCAGCATTACCGGAAGTTACAGTAAAGCCAGCTATTTCGCAGTTACAGGCAGCGGCGATATCAGCTACAGGAACAGAAAGTTCAGTGTTTCTTCGGGTTTTAGTATCCGAGACGGCTCTGTATACCCACAGGAAAGCAGCAGTATTTTCTATCCTAAACAAACCTGGGATATACTCAACAGGTTCCGCAATTTCAGGAAGATCACAAGCGGCCAGCTGGCGATCGATTACCAGCTTTCAAAAAAACTTTTAATAGGGGCGCTGTACAATGGCAGCCATACGGATTTTCATTCAGATGAAGAAGTCCGCTCCCGTATCTATAATCCCGCAGGAAATCAGGATTCATTGCTCCTATCGCAGGCAAATGCAAAAATCAGTTCCGGCTTTAGCTCTGCAGGTCTTTTTTTTAAACAAAAGATAGACACCAGCGGTACGCAGCTGCTGATCAATGCGGATTGGTTTGGCAATAGAAACGACAGCCAGCGGCAGTTTGACAATCATACCTATATCAATGGGAATCAACTGCGCGAAGGCTCATTTGCCCAGTATTTATCTTCAAGTGCACAGCTCGTAGATGTGTATACGCTAAAAGCTGATATGGATATCCCCTTCCAGTTTTATCAATTATCTTTTGGCAGCAAGCTCAGTTTCATCCGCAATGCGAGCGATATTGCATTCTACCAAAAATTCAATGATCAGTATATGATTGATCAGGCACAGTCCAACATCTTTAATTACACTGAAAACACGCAGGCACTCTATCTTAACCTGAACAGGAAATATAATAAATGGAGTTTGCAAACCGGTTTGCGCGGAGAGTACACACAGACAAGAGGTATCTCCATCATAAGCAGTCAGACAACTGTCAACCGCTATCTGCGGCTGTTCCCCACGGCATTCCTGCATTATCGCCCGGATCTTTTTCATACGTTATCCTTCAGTTATAGCAAAAGGATCAACCGTCCGCCCTACAGGTATTTAAATCCTTTCAGATGGTACAGTAATCAGTACGTTTATGCCGAAGGCAACCCCTTTTTGAAGCCATCGTACAATAATAATTTTGAGTTATCACATTTGTATAGAAACTTAATTACAACTACCTTGTCGTATAGTCATACGAATAATGGATACAGTAATGTTAATTTTACAGATACACTTTCAAACCAGCAGGTATCAAAACCGGTTAATTTTATGACAGGTAACAACTATCAGCTCAGTAATTCATTATCAGTTACCCAAATCAGCTGGCTCCAGAGCAACAATGAAATTGATATCAGCTACAACAGATCTGCATCCACTATCCGGGGAACCGCTCCAGGATTGGCCCGGTTGAGTTATTATCTCTCTACAAGCAATCAGTTTTACTTTGTAAAGGATAAAACATTTTCAGGCGAACTCACTTTTTGGTACCAGTTTAAAAATATTGATGCATTACAAGTCAGGGAGGCGCAGTATAACTTAAATGCCGGGGCAAAAATGCTGGTGTTAAAAAAGCATGTGATGCTGACGGCTAGCATAACCGATTTGCTTAAATCCAATATCTACCGGTATAGCACAGTCGTGAACGGCATTGAGCAAAGGTATGACAATTATTACGATACCAGGCAATTGAGGCTAAGCCTGAGATACACTTTTGGAAATGAAAAGCTGAGGCAACAAAACCGGCAGCCGGGAAATACAGACGAAACGAAAAGAAATTAATTACACTAAGAACAGCTTATGATCAACCCCACATTCAAGCAACCTTATTTATTCATTATCCTGCTCACCTGCTTTTTCTCCAGGGGATTTTCGCAAAGTAAACCCGCCATCACAATCAAGGGGATCATTAAAAATTCGAATAATGAAGCCATTGACGGTGCAACTGTATTTTTAAAAGATGGCACCAGCGGTCAGGTTCTTAATCAGAGATTAAGCGGCGGGGACGGAACTTTTTCTTTTACTGCCGCTGCTGGAACTTACGTTCTTTCTATCAGTTATTTAGGCACACTGGCGTACCAGAGCGACCTGCTCAAATCTGGCAGTGCAGATCTGGGAACAATCAAAATCGTGACTGCAGCCCGCAGTTTAAAGGAGGTGGTGATACAAAGCTCGGCCACCAGGCCACTGATTAAAATCGAAGGGCGCAAAATGATTTATGATGTTGCGAAAAGTATAACTGCCCAGGGCAGCACAGCATTGGAAGCCTTAAAGAAAACACCCGGGGTGATCGTTAACCAGGATAACACCGTCACCTTAAACGGAGCCAGCGGTGCTTTGATCATGATCAACGGCAGGCAAACCTATTTACAGGCCGAAGAGCTGGCAACGTTACTAAAGTCCCTGCCCGCTTCTGATTTAAAATCGATTGAAATCATCAAAAACCCATCTGCAGAATATGATGCCGCAGGAACCGGCGGGATCATTAACCTGGTGCTGCAAAAAGCATTGGCCGAAGGTTTTAACGGCAGTATTAATAACGGCATTACCTATGGTAAAACCATTAAGCAGAACACCAATCTGAACCTCAATTACCGCCAGGGAAAAGTAAACCTTTTTGGAACATACAACCACAGGTATGGACATTACGCTATGGATTACGACAATGACCGGACAACAAACGGCAAGGTGTATTTAAATGCAAATCATGATATCGACAAACAGCACAATACGGGATCAACCCTGGGAGCAGATTATGCAATAGATACCACAAAAACGATTGGAATTGTGATGAATGGTAATGTATCAAGCGGCGGCGGCGTGATTACACCTTTTACGAGTATCTTTGATCAGTCGTCCGGACAGCTTTTACAGACGCTGAGAAGTGAAAGCACCTATCCCGAACAGATCGCTAAGCGTTATAACGCCAACCTCAATTACAGGTACAAAGGCAGCAATCAGACTACGCTGGATATTGACGCGGACTATGGGATTTTTGATGCTTCTACAGATAACCTGAGCACCAATACGTACTACTCGCCTGCCGGGCAATTCCTGTCGTCCAACAACTTCCTCGTATCCAATAGCAGGAATATTAAGCTTTATGCCCTTAAAGCAGATTATGGTTTTCCACTTGGAAAAGGAAAAATGACAACTGGTGCAAAGTACTCTGATGTAAACGCGAAAAATGTTTTTAACCAGTATGATGTTAACGGAGACACTAAAATTCTTGATATCGACCTTTCAAATACCTTCAGCTATCAGGAACAGATCAGCGCGGGGTATATAAAATATGAAAGTCCCCTGGGGGAAAAACTGAGCATGGATGTTGGGATCAGGATGGAAAATACCCACTCGAACGGTGATTTGCAGCCGCGGGAAGGCAGCAGCCAGCAGGCTACATCGGTAGTGAGGAATTATCTGAACTTCTTCCCCACTACGGCAATCACCTATAAAACCAGTGAATCCGGCACTTACAACTTGAGCTTTGCCCGCCGCATCGACAGGCCTGCGTATAACAACCTGAACCCCTTTTCATATCCCGCTGACGAACTTTCCTACTGGAAAGGAAATCCGTTTTTACAGCCGCAGTACGCCAATACGCTGGCACTGCAGTACAGCTACAAAAGTACCACCATCGCCACCAGTTATACCCATACCACTGACCTGAGCCGCCCGATAACGGAAGTAGCAGAAGGAGACCTGATCTATTCTGTTCCCAGGAACATCGGGACCCAGAATAACCTTAACCTGACGGTAACGCAACAGCTGAGGGCTGCGAAATGGTGGAATATAAGCCTTACAGGCATAGGTTACCGGCTGGAGAACAATGTGGGAACGGCGGACTTTGGATATTACAACCGAAGCCGTTTTGCAGGTACGATCAATGTTCAGCAAACATTTAATTTACCGGGGAAGATCACGGCTGAAGCCGCAGGAGTGGTTAATTCCAAAAACATCAGCGGGATCAATACCTATGTAAAAGGTAATTCGCAAGTCGATCTCGGGCTCCAAAAGAACTTAATCAAAGATAAAGCTACATTAAGGCTCGCTGTTACAGATCTGTTCAGAGAAAACAGGATCAACACAGATACACAGCTGAATAATCTGCTGCAGCACACTACATACAGGGGCGAGACACGGCAGGTAAGGATAAATTTCACTTACCGCTTTGGTAACAATAAGATCAGGAGCAAGGACAGCCGTGAGACCGGCCTGCAAAATGAATCTGAGCGATTATAATCATCGGGAGCTGCAGGCTTTAAGCAAGCCGCAGCTCCCGAAGAACTGTTTGCGCTATAATAAATTTATTTGATATCGTCCAGCATGACCGCTTTTTCAGTGCTGTTATCTATCACTACCACATGTTTATAATTCTCCGCTGAGGCAGCATTGATCTTACTGACCAGTCCTGTAGACTGTCCCATGTATTTCCCCATGGCATCTGTGGTAAAACTGTTGATGATGTAGTCAGCAGCTATACGAAACAGGCAGCTTTTATAAAATGCTTATAGATTATCATTTTGTTTTTATTTTAAATAACAGTTGAGATCTCGTGTTTATAAATGACGTAAACTATCGCAAATAGCCCAATTCGGCAATTAGGGGGCTGAGCCTGACAATCTGAAGGATGAACCAACGGGGCGTGATGATTATAAAGCCGATTTAGTGTCCCAATGATTGTTAGCAGGATTGATATCCAGATCAAAAGCACCTCCGAGATCAATGCGGGCAATTGATTTTGACTGTTTTAAGAAGATAATAACTTCTTTATTTCCCTTTTTCCAGCAGCTCACATTTTTAGATACAGTTGCACTGCTTCCGTCAGCATAATATACTGACAGATGAATCGGAACGGCCAGTGTTCCGGGGCTCGAAATCGTAATCACATAACCTGCACCGCTATGTACCACTTTTGATATTGCCAGATCAGGAACATTTTTTTCAAAATACCAGTTTTTCCAGAACCACTGCAGACCGGCCCCGGTACTGCTTTCCATACTATTAAAGAAATCATAAGGCGTAGGATGTTTGCCTGCCCAGGTCCGGATATAATGTTGTACAGCTTTTACAAATAGCTCGTGCCCCAGCAACTCTCTTAAGTAAAGATTTGCCAGGGCGGGTTTCAAATCCTTATCAGCGTAACGGGCTTTACCATAAAGCTGGGGAGTTGGAGTAATTAATGGCATATCCTCGGCGGTACCTGCGCTATTATTTGCGTCACTTATACTATATTCCAGCGGTACTGCAGGATCAATCATTGGAGAAAGATAAAATTCTGAAAATGTAGCCCATCCTTCGTCCATAAAGGAATACTTCGTTTCGTTTGTGCCCACATAAAAGGGGAATATACTATGGAACACTTCATGCGTGGTGAGTTCCAGCAGTTCGTTCTGATCTTTAAAAGGCAGGTTATTGACCATCATGGGATATTCCATTGCATCAAGCCCATCAAAGATTGTCTGATGCGGATAAGGAAAAGGAATTTTTGGAAAGTGGTTACTGATCAGTGCAACAGTTTTTGCAGCATAACCAGCCACTTTATAATAAGAAGAATGGGAAGGATTAAATACCGCATCAATTCTGCTGCGTCTTCTGGTTAGGGTATCTGTCAACACGCTGCCCGCCTGCCATACATAATGATCACTGAGGCCGAAGGCAAAATCTGTAACGTTGAGGGCCTCAAATTTCCAGGTATTGAATTTGTTTTTTTGATTGACATTCCCATTTTTGTGATCAGCGGGTGTGATGATATCTATAATTCCGTCTCCTTTTTCAGCCTGGCTGATCCTGTCCCTGATAACCGGCTGGAATACACTTTCAGGGTTTTTAAGGTCGCCTGTGGCCCACACCTGGTAATTTCCCGGAACAGTAAGGGATACCTGAAAGTTACCGTAGTCGTTGTAAAATTCTTCCTTGCCCATATACGGATATTCATTCCATCCATCGATATCATCGTACACGGTAATCCTTGGAAAAAAATAGGCGATAAAAAAGCTACCGGAATCTACCTGCCCGGTTCTAACAAAAGAACCCTTGTTGATCCGATAGCCATAGTCAATATCAACCTTCACCTGCTTTCCGGGCAACACTGTTACTCCCGGAAGATACATGTTGGTGCCCCGGATTTTACGCCTGGTTCCATCATACTGCTTCCCGTCAATCATAATTGTGCGGACAGCCACTCCTTCTCCCAGATCATCCGGGGATACGGGCATATTACGCATCGCATCACTTTTATAGAAATTAGGATATAACTTAAATACCAGTGACTTTAGTGTATCAGGACTGTTATTGGTATATAAAATATGGACTTTGCCTTGCAGGTTCCCCGTAGAAGGATCAAAATCCACCGCAATGGCATAATCAGCACAATTTTGCCAGTAATTTATACCTGGTGTACCGGTTTTATTGCGCGTATGGTTTTGATTGGCTTTTGCAACAGTACGTATTACCGGAATTTCCTGGCCATATAATATGGGCAATGTTAAGTTTACAAATACCAAAAAAGAAAATGTGAATTTCAGGTTATGAATTTTTTTCATACACAAATAGAGAAATATCTTTCGGTTTTTTTTCTCATTTTAGACTAAGGGTATATTTCCATCCTTCAACGGTACACTCATACTATAACCGTTAATATCGCATACGGCTCCTGCCGCCGGAGGATCATAAACCGTCATTCGTCGAAAAATTGTTGGAAATCTTCGTTATTCTTCATCTTTGCAGGATGAGAGAAAGTGAAAGCGTCAGTGTTACCGGAAAACATCTGATTTTCTGGTTACTCTATATCTCGTACATCATTGTAACAGAAGGCTGGACTGAGAGCGATAACTGGACATTTCGCATTGCCCCACAGGCGATTGTCAATTTACTGACAGGCATCATATTGGTATATGTTAACCTTAACCTGCTGATGCCTGCATTTTACACAAGAGGCCGTTATCTGAGCTATGCTGCTTCTTTGTTTACCCTGCTGCTAGCCGGGGGCCTGTTTATCCGCTTTATCTCATACTCCCTGTTTATTCCTATGGAGCATTCACGTAATCCGCTTAGCTGGCAGCCAACCAATTTCTGGATCACTGCACGGATTTTCAAAGACGTGCTTGAAGTTATTCCTGTAGTCACTATTACCATGGTGCTCAAACTGATGAGGGACAGCCATCAAAGAGAGATCAGGCTCAGGGCAACTGAGAATGAAAAATATAACGCGGAAATTAACATGTTAAAGGGACAGATGAATCCTCATTTCTTTTTCAATACCCTGAACAGCCTGTACTCATTGAGCCTTAACGCGTCTCCAGACTCACCAAAAATGATCATGAACTTATCCAACCTGATGAGATACATACTTTACGAGGCCGCAAATGATAAAGTCCCTTTGATTAAGGATCTTAATCATATCAGCAACTATCTTGAAATAGAAAACATGCGCTTTGGCGACCGTCTTGAATTGTCCGCACAATCTTCAGGAGATATAGGGGGACAATGGATTGCCCCCCTGCTTTTACTTCCTTTTATTGAAAACGCATTTAAACATGGTATCGAAGATGGAAGCGGATGGATCACCATTGACGTAAAAGTTGCCGGAAAGCGCCTGTATTTAAGGGTTGAAAACAGCTTCCCTCAAATTCTGCATACAAAACAATCGGGGATCGGGTTAAAAAATGTAAGAAGGCGGCTTGATCTGCTCTACCCGCTCCGTCATACACTCCTCGTCTCACAGCAAAAAGATTCTTACAAAGTAGACTTGAAAATTGATTTATGAAAGAAATAAGATGTCTGATTGCAGATGATGAACTGCTGGCAAGAAACGTGATTAAAAGTCATATTGAACTGATTGGAAACCTGCAGGTAGTAGCGGAATGTAAAACCGGTACAGAGGTTTATCATACGATTTCTGACCATCAGACAGATCTTGTTTTTCTTGATATCAAAATGCCGGGTATTAGTGGGATAGAACTTTTGCGAACATTAAAAAATCCTCCCGGCGTCATTATTACTACAGCTTACAGTGAGTTTGCAGTTGAAGGTTATGAATTAAATGTTATCGATTATTTATTAAAGCCGATATCATTTGAGCGTTTCCTGAAAGCCGTTAATAAATTTCGGCTTTTGACAAATACACTGGTACTGCAGCAGGAAAAAAATCTACTCTCTGGAACTTTGAATGAATTACAGCCATTTATATACGTAAAAACAGAAAGGAAAATGGTGAAAATTTTATTCAGTGATATTTTATATATAGAAGGACTTAAAGACTATGTGAAAATTGAAACAACTGACCAGCAACACATTACCTATAGTACTTTAACTTATTTCCAGGATCGTTTACCCGATAACCGCTTTATCAGGATACACAGGTCTTTTATCGTAAACCTGGCCTGTATAAGTTCATTTTCCGGCGGAGTGGTCATGATCAATACCGTACCAATCTCAATTGGCAGAACGTACCTGAAAAAGGTTAAAACGATCCTGAGTAAACTCTGATTTAAAGATGACCATCCTCCTGATTCCTGCGTAACAAGGGTAAGATCAGCAAGCTGACGATCAGATGAGCCACCACTGAAAGTGCCACCGTAAACACCAGGATCATCGCCTTTTTAGTTGCAGTGTCAAAATAATCAAGAAAAGAAGAGCGGCCCGAACCGCTGTACAGGACCGCGAGCGAAAAAACCAGGATACCCGTGATCCATAATGTTAAATGCGAATAGAAATAACGGGCACGGGCGAGTTTTGACTGAGGAAAAGCCGCGAGCAATAAGGCCACATGTGCAATAAAAAAGATAAATGTGGCAAAAATCAAAATGTAGAACATAACAGTAATCTTTTAAATACAGAGATATTTACTCCTTTTAGCGCTAATGTAAATAGGTTAAAGATCAAATCCAAGTAAATGTTTTTGCTGCTGCAGTGATCAAAACCAATTTAATCTACTCATAATAAACATAAAACAATTTAGCCGGCACAAAACCCGTCCCGCAGAACGGACACTCCATTTGGAAAAAAAATGAAAGCATCGATACAAAATCCGTCCCGCAGAATGGACACTCCGTTTGGAAAAAAAATGAAAGCATCGATACAAAATCCGTCCCGCAGAACGGACACTCCGTTTGGAAAAAAAATGAAAGCATCGATACAAAATCCGTCCCGCAGAACGGACACTCCGTTTGGAAAAAAATGAGAGCATGGATACAAATCTGATTTTTGTAAATTTACGGGGTACAGAAATCCGGCAGATGAGAAAAGAAGCATTATACCTTAAAATTTCAAGAATTATTGAAGAGCAGATCCTCAGCGAAACTTTAAAAATTGGCGATAAACTTCAGTCGATACGCAGTGTACAAAAGATCTATAACGTTAGCCTTAATACCGTTAAACAAGCTTTTTTAGAGCTTGAAAGCAAATCATTGATAGAGTCGCGGCCAAAATCAGGCTATTATGTCAGCAAGATCTCACAACGCAGGTTTTCTTTGCCCTCTTTCTCTACACTGAAATCCTCAGATAAGGAAAATCACCCCGAAGACCTGATCAGCAAAGTATTTAATACACTGACAGATAAAAACATCACTCAGTTTTCACTGGGAGTGCCCCACCAAAACCTGTTGCCCATTGCAAAACTCAACAAGAGCCTGGTAAAAACATTGAGTACCCTCAGTGATGGCGGTACCAGCTACGAACCTGTAGCGGGCAACATCAATTTACGGCGAAGCATTGCCAAGTGGTCAACGGTCTGGGAAGGAAAGCTTAACGAAGATGATATTGTGACTACCTCTGGTACAATGAATGCAATTTTCAATTGTTTGATGGCAGTGACCCAACCAGGGGATACTGTTGCCATTGAGAGCCCCGTTTATTTTGGGATTATCCAGATCATAAAATCCCTGGGACTGAAGGCAATTGAAATCCCTACCCATCCCGTTACAGGAATAGACCTGGATTCTTTGAAAACGGAATTACCCAATATTAATGCCTGCTGCATCATCAGTAATTTCAGTAACCCACTGGGCTGTCTGATGCCTGATGAAAATAAAAAAGAACTGGTGAGGATGCTCAGCGAATACGATATTCCCCTGATTGAAGACGATCTCTATGGAAATCTTTATTTTGGCAGCAGCAGTCCTAAACCCTGTAAAGCATATGACGAAGCCGGCATTGTCATGTGGTGCAGCTCTGTGTCTAAAACACTGGCACCTGGATACCGGGTAGGCTGGGTGGCGCCGGGAAAGTATAAAGAAAAGTTAATCAGGCAAAAATTCCTGCAGACGATTTCTACTCCCACTTTGTACCAGGAGGTTGTGGCCGATTTTATGGAACACGGCCGGTATGATCACCATCTGCGCAATTTCAGGAAAAGCCTGTATGCAAACTGCCTGCAGTATCAGCGTGCAATCGAAGACTATTTCCCTGACAATACCAGCATCTCCCAGCCGCAGGGCGGTTTTATGCTGTGGCTGGAACTGGATAAAAGAGTGGATACAGCCAAATTGTTTGATACCGCCCTCCGTCAGAATATAAGTTTTGCACCTGGAAGGATGTTTACACAACATAACCAGTATGATAATTGCATGCGCCTGAATTTTGCACTGGAATGGAATGACAAACTGGATAAAGACCTGCAGCGCCTGGGGGCTATGGTAAAGAATTACAAATAATCTGTACCCATTCAAAAACACCTAACTGTATCTGTAACCATTGTTCTCAATTCCCTAATTTTACAGAAAAGCACCCTGTAAAATTTTATTTATGATAGCAACAGAAAGCAGCACAGCAACCAAACCCACAACTACCTTCGGAACCCAGTTATCACCGCACATGTTTATAGGCCGCTATAGCGGCGGACAATGGCAAACACCCGAAATTATGCCTTATCAAAATATAAACATTGCACCTACCAACCTGGCATTGCATTATGGACAAAGCGTTTTTGAAGGGATGAAGGCGTTTCGCATGAAAGATGGAAATGTATCTGTGTTCCGCATGAAGAAACACCATGAAAGGTTTAACCGTACTATGGAAAGAATGTGTATTCCACCGCTTTCCTACGACTATTTTGCAAATGGAATCAAAGAACTGGTAGCACTTGATGAATCAAGCGTCCCCGCTGAAAACGGATCTTCTTTATACATCAGGCCTTTTGTGTTTGCTACGGATGAATCTTTTGGGGTTAAGGTATCAGATACCTACGCTTTTATTATTTTCACCGGCCCCGTGGCCGCACTTTACGGCAAACCGGTAAAAGTAAAGGTCGAGACCGAATATACCCGTGCAGCTGAGGGTGGTACAGGGGCTGTAAAATGTGCAGGTAATTACGCTGCAGCCTTGTACCCCACCTTTCTTGCAAAACAAGATGGGTATGACCAGCTACTGTGGACAGACAGTAAAAATCATGAGTTTATAGAAGAATCCGGAACCATGAATGTCATGTTTGTGATCAATGATACCCTGGTAACTCCTGCCCTGTCAGGAACAATACTGGATGGGGTAACCCGCAGTTCATTGATTCAAGTAGCGCAGGATTTAGGGTATCGCGTTCAGCAGCGAAAAATCAGCTTTCATGAACTGATTGCCGCGTCAGCAGACGGGAGCCTGACAGAAGCATTTGGCGCAGGTACCGCCGCTGTGATCAGCAGCATTTCTGTAATCAATATACTGGGAAAGGATTATACACTGCCTGCTACAGATGAAAACAGCCTGAGCATAAAGTTAAGGGATCAATTGGAAGCCATTCGCAGGGGCGATATTGCGGATCAGCACAACTGGAATACCATTGTTCCAGCCAACCGTTAACAAACTGCCGTCCTTGACATCAGATACCGGAAGGCTTACAGGAAAGCTGAGCGTTAACTTCTCCCTGTAATTTCCTTTCGGTGTTCTAAACCCCAGTCCGTCAGATTATGAATGATGGTCTGCAGGGTCCTGCCATGTTTCGTAAGCTCATAATGAACGGTCACGGGATGTGTATCCAACACTGTGCGCTCAATTAGTTTGTTGATTTCCAGCTCTTTTAATTCTTTGCTCAACATTTTGTTGGATATACCTGGTACATCATTCAGAATATCGGAGAATCTCCTTCTGTTGTAATGGCACACGGATGAAATAATATAAATTTTCCATTTCCCGTTCAGTACGTCCATCGCGTCGTGGACCGCCATCATTTCTTTTTTGCGGTCTATTTCAAAATTCGGTTTGCACTCCATATGTTACTTCGTTACTTCAAGGTTACTGTTACTTTTCGAAACAAAGTTACTAAAATATCTTTTTGTATCTAACTTTACTGCCCATACAAAGACAATAAAAAGATGGCACAAAATAATTATGAAGGAGCGTTGCAGCAACCAATTGGTTCGGGGTTCAGCGCAGCATCTACCACAAGTGATGTAATCAAAGGAATTGACCTTACCGGAAAGATAGCGATCGTTACCGGTGGCAGCACAGGCATCGGGCAAGAAACTGTAAAAACACTATCTCAGGCAGGAGCCACAGTTATCGTACCTGCACGGGATACAGATAAAGCCAGGAAAAACCTGAAAGATATCGCCCGCGTTGAAATAGAGGAACTGGACCTGATCGATCCCCTTTCAATTGACAGCTTTGCAGAAAAATTTTTGGCGTCGGGGCGGCCATTACATCTGCTGATTGACAATGCAGGAATTATGTTCGTGCCATTACGCCGTGATGCGAGAGGGAACGAATCGCAACTTGCAACCAATTATCTGGCAGTGTTCAGGCTTACAGCCAGATTATGGGAACCCTTAAAAAAAGCGAATGGCGCAAGAGTGGTCAATGTTTCTTCCATGGGGCACCACTTCGCGCCTTTCAATTTTGAGGATCCAAATTTCACAAATCATGAGTATCAAACATTAGCAGCATATGGGCAATCAAAAACAGCTTTGAATTTGTTTTCTCTTGAACTGGACAACCGTGCTAAAGCCTTCGGCGTACGGGCATTTTCATTACATCCGGGAAATATCTGGGGAACAGAGCTCACCAGGGAGGCACCCCTGGAAATATTACAGCGCTTTGGCTTTTATGATGAAAAGGGAGACTTGGTCCAGGATGTGATTGATTCACTTAAGACTATTCCGCAGGGTGCAGCTACAACAATCTGGGCGGCTACAAGTGCTGCATTAAATGATTTGGGCGGCGTTTATCTTGAAGATGTGGATATCGCTAAATTAGCGGAAGATGAATCAGCATCCGATGGCGTCAACCCCTATGCCCTGAAAGAAGCCAGCGCAAAGAAATTGTGGCAGCTGACCGAAGAGCTAACAGGAATTACCTTTAATATAGCGTAATATCTGCAGACCATATGTAAACAGGGGCCAGCTCTATCGAGTACAGGCCCCTGTTTTAAACGTAATCTACAAAGCGGATGATATCACCGCGTGATCAGTTCAGCTTAAAAATCAGTGGAACAGGAGATTTCTTTCCAGGCATCCATCTCCCCCTGTAATTGCCCGATTTTAGTTTCTCCACGTTCAAATGCATCACTGCCCATAAACAGGTTAACAGCAGGGTTTGCGCTCTCCACTAATTTCAGGAATACATCTGCAATCTTGTCCGGATCACCCAGTTGTGCACCGTCCATATTATTCATCTTTTGATGAGATTCCCTTAAATAGGCATAGTCCTCTATTTGATTCTGGTTATACGCGATAGAATCTGCTTTGGCGAAACTGGTCCTGAACCATCCCGGTATCACGTTGGTGACAGATATGCCCAATGGTTTAAGATCATTGGCCAGTGCTTCGCTCAGACCGCTCAGTGCAAATTTTGCCGCGCAGTACATTGGCCATCCCATACCGGGCGCAAAACCAGCGATCGAAGAAATATTGATGATATGCCCTGAACGTGCCGGTCTCATATAGGGTAAAGCCTGCTGGATCACCCGTACGGCTGAGAAGAAGTTAACCTGAAAATTTTCATCAATTTCCGCTGTGGTCAATTCTTCCAATGCCCCGCCCAATCCATAACCTGCATTATTGACAACAACGTCGAGACGTCCGAATTTCTCTATTGTTTTTTGGATAGATGCAGCAACAGACTGCTCGCTTTTCAGATCTACTTCCAATGGCAGGAACCTGTCGCTAATCGCTTTAAACTCTTCAAAGGCATTTACAGATCTCGACGTTGCTGCAACACTGTGGCCCTTTGCCAGCAGTTGTTTTACAAGTGACAAGCCCATCCCTTTGGATGCACCTGTGATATACCAAATTTTTGTATTGCTCATAACTTTATCTTTGAAACAAAATTACGGTAAAGGCACACGCTATTTTTGTTGCATACAAACCATTATTTGCAAAATTCAAACCTATCTGAATACTGAAGGGCTCATGCTGGTTTGCTTCTTAAAAAAGTTATTGAAATGCGCCTGATCGTCGAAGCCCAGGGCATAGCTGATTTCTGCGATGTTCCAGTCTGTATGCTTTAACAATGCCTTTGCTTCTGAAGTCAGCCGCTCAAAAATCAAATCAGTGGTAGTACGTCCGGTAGTTTTCTTTATTGCACGGTTAAGGTAATTGACATGGATGGAGAGCTTGTCTGCCATAACTTTGGGAGAACGCATCTCAAAACGCTGCGAGGCCGATTCTATCGGGAACTGACGTTCAAGTAATTCTGTAAAAACAGAAGTGATCCTTAAGGCCGCATCCGGATGTTTATATGTACTGCTGACAGGCTGGATTTTCAGGGCCAGATAAATCATTTCGCTGATGTAATTCCTGATCAGCTCATACTTATAGATGTAATCTGTATTAAATTCCCGGATGACTTTTTCAAAGAGGCTCCGCACTTCCAGCGTATTGGTTTCATCCAGCCCAAATACAGGCTGCGAGCCCGCCGCAAACAAGGGAAGGTCATATAGGTTTAAACGCAGGTTTTCTTTAAAAAACTCATCCTTGAACACACAGAAATAACCTGTGGTACCAGCAGTCAGCGGATCGTAGGTATATGGCACCTGCGGATTAAAGAACAGCAGTGTATTGCCATTTACAGGGATACTTTTGTCGCCGTAATGGAATACATTTTCTCCCTGAAAAAGCATGATCTTAAAGAAATCCCTGCGAATAAAGGTTGCTGAAGTGCTGCCTGTACGAATACGGTCTTCAATCCTGAAAACATTAAATTGTCCGGTGCCATTTTGCAAATCTTCTGATGAGCTGCCATATTTCTCCCTGTAAAACTGTTCCAGTGATTCTGTTGTCTTTGCCATAGCGCGATGTGATTTGCAAAATTGAAACTTTTTGCTCAAACATCCAACGATTTTCTCAGCAATTCTATCTGAGCAGTGCCAGCCTACCTGTTAAGCCAGTGCTTAAACTGATTGGCCCGGTTTTTACTCACGATCACACCTCCCGGAACATCCGGCTCCACATATACCTTCAGCTTGCCGTTAAAGTAATTATGAACCGATCTTACAGCCGAAAAAGATGTAATATACTGCCGGTTTAAACGGAAGAACACTTCAGGATCAAGCATTTTATCCAGTTCGTCCAGGGTATAATCCAGCATATAGCGCTTGTTGGCAAAGGAATTCAGGAAGGAAAGTTTATCCTCAAAACTGAAATGGGCAGCATCTGCGACAGATACGGGGATGAATTTATCACCCTGGCGGATCAGGAACCGGTTTCGGTATTGCGGCTTTACTACCGGGCCCCTGCCTGAAATCAGCAGTGATTCCATAATTGCCCTGAAGTTATCGGGTGCAGGCGCCATGGACTGAAATTTCCGCAGTGCCCCCTCCAGCAGTTGCGGTTCAACAGGTTTGAGCAGGTAATCAATGCTGTTCACTTTAAAAGCCTGTATGGCAAATTCGTCAAATGCAGTCGTAAATATCACCGGTGCCCTGAGTTCTACGTGTTCAAATATTTCGAAAGACTGGCCATCTGCCAGCATGATATCCATAAAAATCAGGTCGGGCGCAGTATTTTCCTTAAACCAGAAAACCGCATCCTCCACGCTGTCAATCGTATCCAGGATAGTCATTGCCGGATCGTAATCCAGCAGCAAATTTGTAAGTCTTTTAGCAGCAAGCGCTTCGTCTTCGATGATCAGTATTTTCATTTTATTCCTGGCTGATAATTAGGGGAAGTGAAACAGTAAATTCAGTTGATGTGGCCAGTATATTCACAATTTTATTGGTGAGCAGTTCGTATCTGGTGACGATATTCCTGAGCCCTGTGTTGGTAGATTCTACCCCTGAGGTTTTCCGCTGCAGGTTGTTGCTTACAATAATAAAATTTTTGGTTACCCTGATATCGATGGCCAGGGGCTTTCTTTTAGAGATGATGTTATGCTTGATTGCATTTTCTACCAGCATCTGCAGGGTAAAGGGAATCACCTGCAGATGGTCCAGTTTTTCGGGCAGATGATAACTGATCATCAGGTTTTCGCCAAAGCGCATCTGATGAAGGAAAATATAATCATCCAAGAAATTTTTCTCGGTTTCAAGGCTGATCACGTTCTTCCCATTGTAGTTTAGCACATGCCGGTAAACATTGGAAAGCCGCTGGATAAACAAAACGGAAAGCTGAGGGTCTTCCGGAACAAGAGTAATCAGTGCATTGAGACTGTTGAACAGGAAATGCGGACTGATCTGATTTCTAAGCAGCTCCAGTTGTGAAATGAGCGATTCTTTTTTTAACCGTTCAGATTCATACAGGCTTTGTTCGTATAAACCAAAGTAATAGGCACATTCATAGATAACCGTCACCAGCCCCAGAATCAGTACACTTCTCAGCACCATATCTTTATATTCAGAAAGAAAGGGATCACGGTTGGTTTGAGGAAGATTGACATTGATAACTGTGATCAGGAAACCCGCAACAAGTACGAAGACCACAAAAACCACGATGTGCATAGCGATACGTTTGCTGGTATCTTTCAGATCGGGATACTTGCTGCGCATGTAAAGAACGATCATCCTGTTGCTTTCCCAGTAACAAAACACATAAAAGATATTTCTGAAAATTTTATATATCAGCATTTTGGGCGAAATGACCACGGGTATGATATCGCTCGACATGAGGAGCAGGATGGCAACAAGGGGGATGCCAATCCTCCTTACCCATTTATCATTCAATCCTTTGTTGTTCGCCTTCAAAACTGTTGCCATACCTCTAAATTTACAGGGAATCCTTTACCCTAACAAGCGATAAAACTATATCCTGCCTGTCTAGTGTAAACATCGTCAATAATTAACGTCAAAATCAGGATTAAACGATAAGACCGCCTTCACATATGATGAAGCGTCTAAACCTGGGGTTAAAGCAACCTCTGCTGTAAAAATAATGCTTCCCGGCTCTTAAAGCCGCCCTTCTCCGGGCAATCCGTTCATCACAACATTCAGTTGTTTCAACCAGATATTCAGTGCTTTCATGTGCATATCCATTTCTGCGGAGATCAGGCGCGGCTAAGTTTGCACCATGATGATCAAGTCCTATTTTATCAAATTCACCCTGCTGCTTGTTCTTTCAGTAAGTACCATTCCCGGACGTGCGCAGCAGATCCTGAACAGCTATGCCGAACAGGGGTTAAAAAGCAATGCCAATATCGACAAACTAAATTTCGACTACCAGGCTTCAGTGTGGGCGCTCAAAGAAAGTAAAAAAATGTTTGGCCCGTCGGTAGATATAACCGGGGGCTATACCCGTAATTTCAGACAGCCCATAGACCTGGGAAGCGGCTCGGGCAATACATCCAGCCTGCTGGAACAACTGTTAATGAGCAGCTCCAAAAATGGAAAACTCTACTATCCTGGTATCAATCATTTTAGCTCGGCGCTCCAGATCACTCAAAATATTTATAACAGGCAACTGGTTTACAGCAGGGATATTAAAGAGGAAAACAGCAGGTCGTCGGCAAGCCAGCTGGCAGACTTCAGGATTGAACTGGAAGCCGAGATCAGAACTGCCTATTTCCAGTATCTCCAGGCGGTTTCGCTAAAAGAAGCGGTAGAACGGGGCGTAAAAAATGCCCGGCAAAACCTGGCCGGCATACAAAGCCTGCTTAACCAGCAAAGGCTCACTAAAGAATCATTGTATAAGTCGAGAGCAAACCTGAGCAGCGTGGAAGCGCAGCTCAGTGATATGGAAAACAGCCGTATTAAAGCTCAGTTTTACTTTAACTTCCTGATCAACAAGCTGCCCGGGGATACAATACTGACAGACCAGTTTTATCTGTTTGATCCTGCCAGGACCTACAGGATCGCAACAGACAGGGATACCGCCATCAGCGGGTATCATCTTACTGCTATTGAAAGCGCAGCAAAATCTGCCACACTACAGAAAAAACAGGTCAATGCCCAAAGCTTACCTGTACTGCAGTTTACCGGCACCGGCGGCATCAGTGGAAACAGTATCGATTTCAGCAACCGGAGACTTCCTTATGGCGCCCTGGAGGTATCATTTAAATGGAACATTTTTAATTCCGGAGCTTCACAGGCACGGTCCCGGCAGGCACTGTTCCAGGAACGAAGCCTTAACGCCCAGTATCAGAATACCAGGAACCAGCTGCGCACCGATGAGCTTTCTGCATTTCATGATGTAGCTGCCCAGCTTGCCAATTACGGCGCTGTCAGCAGCGGATACAAAAATGCTTCCGTGTATTACGAAGCGGTACGCAGCAAATTTATGGCCGGTTTAGCTACCCTGCTGGAACTGCTCGACGCGGAATATAGCCTGCAGCAGGCAGACATGGACCGCCTCAAATGGTATTACACCCTGCAAATCAAGATCAGCACTTATCAAAAACAAACCGGAAAAACTCTTAAACTGATTCCCTAATGAAGATGATCACCATCATAGCACTGCTCGCCGCGCTGGCTGAGCTCAGCTCCTGTAAACGCAAAAATAATGATTCCAATATCCAGGCGATACCTCTGGTACGCATCGTACATCCCACGGTAAGCAAACTGAACGACACCCTTGCTGCCAGTGGTATGATCACTACCGTAGATCAGTCAGAACTGTCATTCCAAACCGGAGGAACGGTAGAACAGGTTTATGTTTCTGAAGGCGATTTTGTGCGGAAGGGACAATTATTAGCGCGGCTGAATACGGCTGAGCTCACTGCCCAGCTGCAGCAGTCAGACCTTAAGATTGCCCAGTATAAACGTGATATCGGCAGGTTTAAGGCATTGATCAGCGACAGCCTGGTCACCCAGGAACAACTACAAAATACACAAACTGCCTTGGCTACATCGCAGGCACAGCGCAATGCAATTGCCTACAGCCTCAGTCAGGCCTCTATATATACCAGTTCTTCGGGCATCATCCTTAAAAAAATGGTGAGCCCCGGAGAGTATAAATCGTCGGGTGCGGTAGTATTCACACTGGGATCAAATGACGAAGGCCAGCACTGGGTCTTTAAAATTAATGTAACGGATAAAGACCGCATCAAACTAAAGCTGAAGCAGCAAACCGAAATAGGGCTGGATGCCCTGCCGGGCAGGACTTTCAAAGGAACGGTTTATCGTATGGCAGATGTGCCGGATCTTACTACCCTCACCTACGATTGCTTTATTTCCTTTGATCCCGGAAATGAACCTGTAGTATATGGTTTGTCAGGCAAAGTTGTCCTCCCCCAGACAAGTGCTGCAAGTTATACTACGCTGCCGCTGGAAGCCCTCTCCGGGATCAGGGCAGGTTCGGGGACAATATACCTGGTGTCCGGCAGGTCTACAGTAAGAAAACAGCGGATAGGTTTCTCACAAATCAACCAGGACAAGGTGGTACTGAACACTGCTTTACCCGCAGGCAGTTCTGTAATCATCGCGGGGAAGAACAAAGTTGAACCCGGTCAGAAAGTTAATATTTATAACCCAGCATTGTAATGAACATTCCACAGTTTTTTATCCGGAACAAGCAATTTACCATCTGTATTTTTCTGCTGATCGCGTTCTGGGGAGTACAGTCTTTTCAGCAAATGCCCAAAACGGAAGATCCTATTTTTCCCCTGCCACAGTATACCATCACCTGCATCTATCCTGGCGCAACACCTTCGGATATTGAACAACTGGTGGTAAACCCGCTGGAATTACAGCTGGGCACACTGGAGGATATAGAATATATCAGGACGCAGATCAATGATGGCTCGGCTGCGATCAGGGTAAAGTTCCTGCAAAAAGTTGATGTCGACAAAAAGTTTGATGAAGTGCAGCGGGAAGTAAACAAAGTAAAGCCAGACCTTCCTGCAGGAATTAAAAGTATAGAAGTTGAGCAGGGCTCTACCAGCACTGTAAATATATTGCAGTATGCAATTGTCAGCAACGATAAACCTTATGCCGAAATGCAGCTGATGGCAGAAAATATGCAGATCGCCATTCAGAAAGTAAAAGGCATACGGGATGTGGTGATCGACGCCTACCCTCAGCAGCAGATTACAGTTGATATCGACCTGCCTAAAATGGCCGTGAACAATATTACACTGCCGGATATCAACAATGCGATCAAGAGTGAATCGATCAACCTGCCCGGAGGGTATATCGACGTTGCGGCCAACCGCTATAACATCAGGCTGGGAGGCGATTACAAAAACGTAGAACAGGTAAAAAACACGATTATCAAAGCAACAAATGGTAAAATTGTGTTTTTGAAGAATATAGCTGTTGTGACTTCGGGCTATGAACAAAACAACTACTTTGCCCGATATAATGGAGACAGGGCAATATTCGTATCGGCTACGCAGCAGGACGACTCCAATATATTTACCACCACTGAACGGGTAGAGCAGGAACTCAAACCATTTTATCAGCACAAGTCTATCCGGGTAGAGAAAATTTTTGATCAGAGTTTAAGTGTATCACACCGCCTCAATAATTTATACCGTGATTTTATCATCGCCATCCTGCTGGTACTCATTACGCTGCTTCCACTAGGATTAAGAGCTTCTTACGTAGTGATGTTTACTATTCCCACATCGATATTTATAGGGATCGGGCTTTTATATGTGACTGGATATTCATTAAACCAATTCTCGATTGTGGGACTGGTGATTGCCTTGGGATTATTGGTAGACGATTCTATTATTGTGGTGGAGAACATTGTAACGAGGCTGCGCAAGGGAGAAAGCAGTGAGGCAGCTGCTGTAAACGGGACCAATCAGCTCATCAGGGCAATCATTACCGTCACCGTGTGCATTCTGCTGTCTTTTATGCCACTGGTAACGTTGCAGGGTTCTACAGGGGATTTTATCCGCAGTATGCCGCTGGCAGTAATTTACACCATGGCAGGATCGCTGCTGGTTTCGGTAACGCTTACTCCGCTGTTGTCAAAATGGTTGCTGCAGGAAAAAATCGGTGATAACGTCTTCTACCGTTCCATCATGAAGTTTAACGAGGGACCTTTCATGCGCATGCTTACTTTCTGTATGAAATGGCCGAAATCTACACTCGCAGTAGCTTTCGCTATGGTAGCAGCCGGCTTTTTACTGATCAGGGTTGTTGGTGTAAGCTTTTTTCCAGGTTCTGAGAAGCCGCAGTTCCTGATCGATATAGCGATGCCGGTAGAAAGCAATATCGGCCAAACCAATAAGGTTTGCCTGTGGATTGAGGAGAAGCTGAAGAAAAAGGATTTTATCAGGTCTTACGCTACCAATGTTGGAAAAGGAAATCCAAGGGTCTATTATAATGTTTCACAGTCGGGACAGAAGGCCAATACTGCAGAGATCCTCTGCTTTACCAGGGGCGAATATGATAAAGACCGTATGCCTGCCTTTCTGGACAGCCTGCGGACAGAGTTTAGCCGGTATCCGGGGGCAGATATACAGGTCCATGAGTTTATGCAGGGCCCCGGAGTGGGCACGCCCATAGAGATTAGGCTTTTTGGGGACGATATTCCCAAACTAAAATCCATCGCTTCAACTGTTGAAAATATGCTGAAGCATACCCCGGGAACCATAGATATCAATAATCCACTGAGCCAGGAAAAGGCAGAAATCAAAATCAGTATCAATCATGAAAAAGCGCTGTCGCTGGGGGTATCTATAGCAGAAGTTACCAAAACAATCCGGACAACTTTTGCAGGCATCTCTGCATCGGAGTTCACAGATGATCTTGGTAACAATTTCAGTATTGTATTAACGATCAGCAATGAAGCCAAAAACAATTTTAATGTTTTTAAACAGATCTATGTGAGCTCCGCCGCAGGCAGGCTGATACCCCTGCTGCAGGTGGCGAATTTCGAGCTGCAGAATGCGCCTTCATCACTGCAGCATTACGATAAACGGCGCAGTGTCACGATTACAGGATATATCAAAACCGGCTTTTTAACCAGCAAGGTAACTGCCATGGCTGTAGATCAGGTAAATAAAATCAGTTTCCCGCCCGGGTTCAGCTATCAGGCAGGAGGCGAGGCAGAGAAAAGAAATGAATCCTTTGGGGGCTTAAGCTCGGCGCTTACGGTAGCCATATTCGGCATCATTGCGGTGCTCATCCTTGCATTTAAGGGCCTGCGGGGCACGCTGATTGTAGCATCTGCCATCCCCCTGGGCGTACTGGGAGCCATCATTGCGTTGTATTTGGGCGGTTATTCCTTTTCGTTTACCGCTTTTGTGGGTATCATCACACTGATCGGACTGGAGGTAAAAAACACAATCATTATTGTTGATTTCACCAATCAGATGCGGGCAGCCGGACATGATAAGGACGAGGCGATCAGACTGGCAACGGAAGAGCGGTTTACTCCGATTTTCTTAACAACGATGACGGCAGTATTTGCCCTTGTCCCGCTGGTGATCGAACGGTCGGACTTTTTCTCTCCGCTGGCATTGGTGATGATCGGCGGCCTGCTCAGCTCGCTTTTGCTTACCCGCTTCGTTGAACCTGTACTCTACAAACTAATCATGAAATAATTCACATCATTAAATCAATAATATGAAAATCCCAACCCTGGCCCTGCCCTTTCTAATACTGCTGCCTGCCCTTTCGATTGCACAGTCTCACAAATCAATTGGAGATATACATTACGATTATATTCCCGTAAAACTGGGCGATACTTCGGCAAGCGCAAAAATTTTTAATGCAGACATCTCATTTCCTATTTTCAAAAAGCAAACGTCGAGCCTCTCAGGAAAAGCAGAAATTGGCAGCATCAAATTCAGCAATTTCCCCGGAGATGCCAATTCTTCGCTGTACAGCATTTCCTTTCAGGCAGCCTATACCCACAAGCTCGACAGCTCAAAATCCTTAAGCATTTTTGGTAAACTGGGCGTATATTCTGATTTTGAAGATATCAGTATTGAAGATTTTCGGGGAACAGTTGGCTTCCAGTACAGGATCCGGAAAAATGCAAGGTACCTGTACGGACTTGGGGTAGCTTACTCCAACCAGTTCTTTGGCCACCAGATCAATCCTTATATCACGATAGATTATCATCCATCAAAAAACTGGTATCTATACGGCCAGATACCCAGCGATTTCAGGATTGAGTATTCTCTTTCCGACAAAGATTTCCTGGCCTTTGGCATCAAAGGGCAAACCAACAGCTACAGGCTTTCAGACAAAACCGGACTTGGCCGTTACAACAACAGCAGCTTTATACAAACCTCCCAGTGGAGCGGCAAATTGTATTATGAAAGATTTATCTTCAAAAACTGGTCGGTAAATGTGAGTGCAGGTTATGCCTTTTCGCAAAACTTCAGGCAGTATAACAATATTGGCGGCTCCATGCTGGATTCCTGGACAATCCTGACCATCCCGGTAGGAAAGAAACGGCCTGATCCGGCAGTAGAGATCAAAAAACCCGGAGTGCTGTATTCAGCTGGGATCAGGTACAGCATCTTCAGTAAAAAATAAATCAGTTAAGACCATGTGGTATTATTACCGGACTTTAAAAAACAGGATAGACCAGCTCTATGCGCTAAGTTCCGCACCGCGATGTTCCCTGATGACGGGACTGCTTTGCTATGAAATTTCCTGCGAACTGAAGAAAAATGAAATTTGGTTCGAACAGCAGCCTGGGCTTTGGAAAAGCAGTGTTTACGGGCGCAATTGCGCCCGTAAACTATATAAGGCAAGGCGCGCAGTGACAGCGGTGGAGTGCCAGTTATTATGGCGCATGCTATTTTTCTAATGATAATGGCGCATGCTATTTCTCCAGACTGCCCATTGTATCGCAAAGACGATCTTATATCGCTCCTGTTTTTTGCAGATAGGTAAACAAAACGATATCCAGTCCGTATACATCTTTTCGCATTTGCACACTGCCCGATGGATCAACCCATGAAGTAACATAAGTAAGGTACACGGGCACCTTTGCCGGCAACGAGATATTTGTGGCTACAGCCACCGTATCAGACATCTGTTTTTTGATCTGCTCAAACTTGGCGCCGTCACCAAACAAGGCATGTGCAAAGTCGAGCGGCTTCTCTAAACGCACACAGCCGTGGCTAACCGCGCGCATAGATTGGTTGAAGGCAGCCTTTGCAGGGGTATCATGCAGATATACTGCACTTTGGTTATTAAACAGGAATTTGATCTTTCCCAAAGAATTGTCTTCGCCCGGGCGTTGTTTAAACTGGTATTTTTTACCCACATCCGCGGCCGACCAGTCGATTGTTTCAGGGTCTTCTACAATCTTTCCTTTTTCAAAAACATCAATATTATGGTTGGAAAGATAGAATTTATCCTCTGATGCTGATTTGGAAATCTCCTTGGTGGCAATGCTTTCCGGGATGTTCCATACTGGGTTTACCTGCACACTGTGGATCATACTGTTGAGCTGGGGTGTTTCCCTTGAAAAAGGCCTGTCTTTTTTAAGGTCGTTTTCATCATATTCCTGTATGTTATCGCTAAAGTCTTTATTTCTGCCCTCTCCTACGCAAACTTTCATATTTAATACAGATTTCCCTTTCTCCATTACATCCAGCCTGTAATCTGCAATGTTTACGATCACATATTTATCGTCTTCCGGCTTATTCTTCCACCTTAATCTTTCCAGGTTTACTTTCAGGATTTTCTGTGTTTCAGCAGCACTCATTCCAGGTGCTGCAGTGCCTTCTTTCAGGACTTTCTGCAGGGCCACATATTGTTCGGTTTTCGGCTGGATGCTGTCCAGGTAAACTTTCAGGTCTTTGATTGCGAACACGCGGTTTACAGCAATGCTGTCCGGTCTTTTGGTATCGGTATAATAATTCGCATAAATACGCTTCGGGCTTACTACACCGTATTGCAGTGCATTGCTGTACCTGATCAGTGAATTGGCCGCCAGCAATTCAAGCCGGGCTATTTCCTGGTAGGCTTCATCGGTAGTTTTAACTTTCGTTTTATCGTACAGCTGATCGGTCAGCTCTTTATATTCCTTGGCTTTGAAAAGCTCTGGTGTTAAACCATGATCGGCAGCTTTATCAAAATAGCTGAGCAGCACCTGCAGCTCTTTGCCTTTTACATGCTGAAGAATAAGGGCGGGCTCGTAACCGTTTTTTTCATAAAACGCATTGATCAGTTTCGGATAGGCAAAACCGGACTGCTGTTCTTTGAGTGTCTTTTTAAAAACTTCGGCAAATGCATCGTTTTCTACGTTTTTGAACACTTTGTTCCCTGTTTCAGTGTACAGGATTGTGCCAAGATCTGAACGGCTTTTCTTGCAGGATTGCAGGATACATGTAAGGGTGAAAGCGAGTATGAGAGCAACTGTTACCCTTGGCTTTCGGCTTAGGATTTGTTTAAACATATGCCCTATCAACATCATTTGAGCATAATTGTTTAACTATTTGTCCCCTTCGTTTTATACAGAAAGAGAAATTGAGTATTTGATTTTAATGTTGAAACATTAAATTGGTTTATTTGTAGGATAGCTACTATTACACTAAATAATTGAATGATGACATCAGCAAAATCCTATGCTGCACAAAGTGCAGAATCACCATTGGCACCGTATGCCCTCGACCGTCGCGAGCCGGGAGCAGAAGATGTAGAAATTAAAATCCTGTATTGTGGCGTATGCCACTCTGATATCCATACTGCACGCAATGAGTGGGGCGCAACGATGTACCCTGTTGTTCCGGGACATGAGATTGTGGGAAAGGTTACCCGCGTAGGCGAAAATGTAAGTAAGTTTAAGATAGGCGATACTGTAGGTGTAGGTTGTTTCGTGGACTCCTGCGGACACTGTGAAAGCTGTAAAGATGACCAGGAGCAATATTGCGAAAATGGACATACCCAAACTTATAATGCGTTAGAACAGGATAAAAAAACCATTACTTATGGTGGCTACTCAAGCTCCATCGTGGTTACACAGGATTTCGTCCTTTCGGTATCTGATAAATTACCGCTGGAAAAGGTAGCACCGCTGCTGTGCGCAGGAATTACTACTTATTCTCCGTTGCGCCATTGGGGCGTAAAAGAGGGCCATAAACTGGCGGTTGTTGGTTTAGGCGGACTTGGGCACATGGCAGTTAAACTGGCCTCTTCTATGGGCGCAGAAGTAACGATGTTAAGCCGCTCTCCAAAGAAAGAAAAGGATGCACAGGAATTGGGAGCCCACCACTTTAAGCTGACTACTGAAAAAGAGACAATGAAAGAGCTTGCCAATACTTTCGATTTTATTATAGATACAGTTTCTGCTGAACATGACTATGATGAGTACCTGAGACTGTTAAAAACAAACGGAGTAATGGTATTATTGGGCGTTCCGCCGGTACCGGCTTCGGTAAGTCCGGGTGGTTTGATCTTTGGCCGACGCAGCCTGGTTGGCTCGCTGGTAGGTGGGATTAAGGAAACACAGGAGATGCTGGATTACTGTGCTGAGCACAATATCACTTCTGATGTGGAGATGATCAATATCAATCAGATCAATGAAGCGTATGAAAGGACGCTTGCAGGTGATGTACATTACAGGTTTGTAATAGATATGTCTACGTTGTAAGAGGGTCTAAAGGTTAAAAAAGTAATGGTTAAAATTGAGGCTGCCTGCTGCTGAAACGCAGCAGAAGGCCTCAATTTTAACCATTACTTTTTTAATTCATTAGTTTATCCTGAACCACTCACTGCTTAAAAACCCACCGCTTAAAAACCCAATGCTTAAAAAAACCCAGTGCTAAAAAAAACCACTGCTAAATACCCCACTGCTTAAAAAACCCACCGCTAAAAAAAACCAGTGCTAAAAAACCCAGCGTTTAAAAACCCACTGTTTTAAAAAAAACACCGGTTAAAAAACCCAGTGCTTAATAAAAACCACTGCTTAAAAAACCAAGGCTTAAAAAAAAACTACCGCTTACACGATCTTTTGTCCGTAACTGAACAGTGAGATCTTGCTGGTGCCGCCGGGTTCTTTGCTGAGCTGGATCTGTGTGCCAATCCTTTCCTTGAGGGCTTCTACGTGGGAGATGATGCCGATGGTTTTGCCACTGG
The DNA here is from genome assembly GCF_900182595.1 of Pedobacter westerhofensis. Taxonomy (GTDB): domain Bacteria; phylum Bacteroidota; class Bacteroidia; order Sphingobacteriales; family Sphingobacteriaceae; genus Pedobacter; species Pedobacter westerhofensis. The sequence goes on from NZ_FXTN01000001.1 coordinate 301,637, forward strand.
CCTGAAGGTTCTCCAGTGCGGTGATGGCTACATCCAGGGTATCTGCATCCAGTGTACCAAAACCCTCATCAATGAACAGGGAGTTGATCTGGACCTTACGGCTGGCCAGGTCTGATAATCCCAGGGCGAGTGCAAGGCTCACCAGAAAGCTCTCACCGCCGGAGAGCGTAGACATCGGGCGCACTACATCTGCCTGATAACCATCGATAATCTGAAGGTCGAGATCTTTTTCAGGGCTTTTCAGGATGCTATATCTATCGCTCAGCCGCAGTAAATGGCGGTTGGCGAGTTCTGTTAATCTCGCGAGGGTGAGGCCCTGCGCAAAACGGCTGAATTTTTTTCCGTCGGCTGATCCGATCAGGGCTGATATTTTCTGGAAACGGTCAGATTCCTGCCGCTGCTTTTCAATCTGCTGTGCTACTTCTGTATGTTTGAGCTTTAAAAGATCATCATCAGAAATGATCTGGTTAAGCCTGCCTTTTTTCTGCTGCAACAGGGATAATATCTGGCCCTGCTCCTCCAGCAAGGGTACCAGGTTTTCCTTTGGTTCTTCCGTCAGGGCTCGCTGCATTTCTGCTGCAAGTTCTTTTTCCGTGGCCTTAAGCAGGCTCTTTGCCGAGGCAATGCGCTGGGCAGACTCCTGCTGTAATGCAGCCGCCTCGGTGGCCTCATCATCTGGCAGGAAAAGGTTTTTAAGTTCCTCCACTGAAGTCATACCCTCAGCGCTGAGCTTTTCCCTCAGCTTTTCAAGCTGTGCATTGAACAGTTTCTTCGTAGAAAGAAATGAGGCGTTCAGGTTCATCTGGCGGTCTTCAACAATTTTAAGGCGCTCCTGTTTTTGCTGCAGTTGCTGCTGTAGTCCTTCAGTAAGCCTCCGGTATTTGCTGAACTCATTGCCCAGTTCAGTACGTTCTTCCAGAGGGTCTTTCGTACCAAAAAGCTCCAGCCTTTCCTGCTGTAATCGCTGTAGCGTGCTCTGGCTGTCCTGCAGCTGAACGTTGAGGAGCTCAAGGGCATCGTTTTTCTCGATGATCGTTTTTTCGAGATTTTTCAGTTCAGTCTCCTGTTGCCTGAGATCAAGCTCCAGGCGTTTTAATTCCTGCTCCGAAGCCTGGTACTGCTGGTACCGCTGATTCATTTCAGGGATCACCTCTTCAGACTGCCCGGCACTGAAAGTAATCCCGAAGGGCTCCAGTACTGCGGCCGATTGCCCCTCCAGTATTTTGATCTCATCTCTAACAGCGGCCAGCTGCTGTGCATTCAGCTTCAGTTGCTGTTCTGCGAAGTTAATTTCCAGTCCGGCCTGTTCTGCCTTACTGTTCTGCTGTGCCATCAGTTCCTTCTGCTCAACAATCCTGCTCTCCAGCTGGACTACCTGCTTCTGGATCAGTTTAACCTGGTCCATTTGTTGTTTTAGCGAAGCCTGCTGCAGCTTTTTCCTGCTGATCACGGCCGCAATGATTTCAGGTTTGGCAATATCCAGCGGCTTAGGCAATTGCTCATTGTTCAATTCAAAATCAGATGACATCTGAGCCAGGGAAGCGGCCGAAAGCTGTATGTTTTGATCCCCCGTTTCTAACTGATAAGTAAGCGTATTGATCACAATCAGCTGTGCATCAAGCTGTGTTTTTAGCAGCTGCAATTTCACCTGCTGCTGATTCCGGCGTTCGGCTGCTTCATTGGTTCTGGAAACGTACTTCCCCTCCACAAAGGGATGGTGGATGGCGCCACAGAGCGGGCAAGGCTGCTCTTCCTGCAGCTCCAGCCTCGCAGCATCATATTTCTGAACTTTTACTTCTAGCTCCCAGATCTCCTGTAAATGCGCCAGAATTTCGGTCTCCCTTAAATTTTCCTGTTTAAGCTTCTCCAGTACGGTTTGGGCATCCTTTTCCTCGATCCGCAGTTGCGTTAACTTCTCCCGCTGCAGGGCCTGTTCCTTTACCAGTTCTCCATACGAGGAAGCCAGTTTAAGCTGCTGCTCAGCAGTGTGTATCAATACCGGAAATTCACTCAGTTCCTGTTCCAGTTCTTCCGTATTTTTACCTGCCAGTAACGATAACAGGGTTTGCTGCTGTTGCTGTATATTTTCGCGGGTTTCGGCTAAAGACCGTTCTGTCAGTGCAAGGTGCCGGGTAGTCTCAGTTAAAAGTGCCTGCCCCTGCTCCCGACGTCTGATATACCCGGATTGTTCTTCGGTGATGCCGCTGTCTTTCACTTTCAGGGCAGAAAGCTGCAGCAGCAATTGCTGCAGCACAAGCGCCTGCTTTTCCAGGGCTGCATCAGCTGCATGTTCAAGCATCCAGTGTGAAAGCGCAGCAATCCTCTCCCGGATTTTTTTTAGTGTTTCATCTTTGCTGAGCTGTAGATCCTGCGTCTGCTGAAGGCTGAGTGCTGCCGATTCAAAAGTCGCAACATTGCCTGCCAGCTGATTTGCAGCCTGGCCAATCAGTATATCTTTTTTACTCACAGCATCAAATACCGGCCCCATCTCAGTGAGGTCCTTTTCTTTCAGTTCGGCCTGCTGTTTAGCTGCAATCAGTTCAGCTCTGGTGCCCTGTTCCTCTTTGAGGACTTCCGGATGCTGTGATTCTGCCAGCCGCAGGTCGGTTTCGATCTGCTGATGCTGCACACCAATAGTATCAAGTGCGGCCAGTGCCGGGCGGTGTACCAGTGCCCGCAGGTGATTTTGCAGCTTTAAAAATCTTGGCTCATAGCCTGCATGCAGCAGTTCGGCCTCAGCCAATGACTGCATCAGGTCCTGTTTTTTCAGGCTGAGCTTTTCCAGCTGCAGCAGCCAGTCCAGTTTAATTCTTAATGCAGCTTCATCCTGTTTTGATAACTTTTCCTGTGCAGAGAGCTCTTCAAGTTCTGTTAAATGAGCTGTTCTTTCCTCCGCGCTCAGCAAGATTACATTTTCAAGCCTGCTGCGCAGCTGTTCCAGTTTAAGCCTTTCTTCGCGGGCCTTTTCATAGGCCGCAACAGAAATCTCGGAATAAATTCCGGTGTCTGTGATCTGCTCCAGCAACTCGCTGCGTTCATTTTCAGGAGCTTTAAGAAAACGCGTAAAATCACCCTGGGACAAGATGACCGAACGCAGAAATTGATTATAATCCAGGCCGCAAATTCTCACAATCTTTTCCCTTACTTCATTCAGGGGATGTGAGATCAGAATTTTCCCGGTAAGGCTTTCTGCCAGTTCCATCTTCTGCTGCTGCAGCTGCCCGTCGGCCTTGCCATGGCTGCGCCGGACAGACCATTTGGCGCGGTAGGATTTCTCACCCACTTCAAATTCTACTTCTGCAAAGGATTCGGCAGTATGCCGGGTCATGATTTCGAAGACATCCCTACTGTGCCTGTGCACACGCCCGTAGAGCGCCGCAGTGATCGCATCCAGCAAAGTTGTTTTCCCGGCACCCGTAGGCCCGGTGATCGCAAAAATACCGCTTTCATCAAAGGGTGGCTGATCAAAACGGATTTCATGCTGCCCCTTTAAAGAATTGAGGTTTAAAAACTTTATCCCTGTGATTTTCATGCTCCCTCCTCCTTTTGCGCCATATATTCCAGCACCTGGTTAAAAGTGAGCAAAAGATCGGTCTGATCTTCCTCAGGATATTCAGCCGCACATTTTTTAAGGAAAACAGCACGCGGGTCAAGGTCGGACAGCGCCATCACCTCTCGGCTCTGTTCATCCAGGTTTCTGGCAGCACGGGTTCTCCGCTGCCTTGGAAAAAGGCGTTCTATATATGGTTTATCTGCAATCAGCGTATTTAACTGCTCTTCCAGGTCAAAGATAAAGGTTTCAGTTTCTACCTGTACCTCTACCCAGGCAGGGTATATGGTCTGCGGATCTTCCAGCAGTACAAGTTTTGTTTTTACCTTCTCAAAATCTCCTTTAATCCTGATCAGCCTGCGGTAACAGGGTACTTCAAGCTCTTTGAGACTGATCATTGTGCCCTCCATAAATTCCAGCACAATCACCTGCTTTTTATCATCAGTTTCAGAGAAGCTTAAAGGAATGGGTGATCCGGAATAGCGGATATGGTTCATTTTATTGATCAGCTGCGGACGGTGGATATGCCCCAGTGCCACATAGTCAAATGCAGAAGGAAACTGGTCGCCGCCAATCTGCCCAAGGTTGCCCACATGGATCTCCTTTTCACTGTCGGACGTCGCCGCACCTGCCGCAAAAAGATGCCCGGTAGCAATTACCGGGATCTGGTTTAATTTATAATCAGCGATATGTGTCAGGAAGCCCTGATAGTGATCAGAGATCCCCTTCTTTAGACGGCTTTCACGTTCTTCCATGGTTTCCCCGGCAATGGAAAGCCTGATATCGCGGTCGCGCAAAAAAGGCACCGCGCATACCACCAGTTCCAGCCGTCCTTCCCGATCTTTGATCTCGATGATCTGATCGGTAAACTCTGCCGGGACGCCGCCTACAATATGTACATTAAAATACTTTAAGAGCGATTGGGGGGCGTTCAGCGTACTGATGGAATCGTGGTTGCCACCGATGATCACCACCTCCCTGCAGCAGGTATTTTTCACCTGGCGCAGGAAATCGTAGTATTGCTCAAAAGCAGCATTGGAGGGGCTTCCCGTATCGAAAATATCCCCGGCCACAATTAAAACATCAATTTGTTCGGTCTGTAAAGTCTGTATCAGCCAGTGCAGAAAAGCCTGGTGCTCATCCGTACGCTCACTTTGCTCAAGTCGTTTACCAAGGTGCCAGTCGGCCGTGTGAAGGATTCTCATTGTCGGATGCTAAATTAAGCAATTGCACAGACAATTGTAACCCGCTTACTGATTCAGCAGTTTCACAGCAGGCGTACTGCTTACTACACTGTCCACTACAAAAACACTAAAGCCTCTCCATGGCAGCGGGTGCAGGTATTCCCTGTAATGCAGTTCCACCAGTGAACCTGCGCTCTTATTGAGCTTGTCGGCCACTTTATCATCCTGTACAGAAAAGATAAATTCATTGGACGCTACATTTCCGGGCGCCTGTGAGCGTATGCCTGTCTGGATCAGCCGGCCTTCATTGGTTTTGAACAAATAGCCCTTTTTAACAAAATAGTTTAGCTGACCGGCTTTTACACCTTCGCCAAAGACAAAGTAATACCTGTAATAGAGAAATCCTGCGAGAATCAATACCACAACCAGGCCGATGATTAAACCTATTTTACTTCCTGATTTAGCGGGTGATGAAGTGGTACCACTGTTATAATTTGCCATTTGCTTTTATTTTAACAACTATTAATATATAACAATTGTTCCAAAAAACGGCAAACAAATTTTGAGGAGAGCTTATGCCGTTCAGGACATCAGTTCACAGTGTTCAGCCTGATCTTCAAAAATGCTGATGATTTTACTTTCAGCGCTTTTTGGGCAAACAACACGCAATACGTGGTCTACATCTTCAAGGTCGATCGTCCAGTTTTTTTCGCCTACCAGGGCATTAAGCCTGGAGGTAACCATCAATTGCTCAGTGATACCTGCAATAGATGTACTGAAAACCAGTACAGTTTTCTTTTCTATTTGTTCTCTGAAGTCCCAGGGAGTTAGTTCTTCCGCTGGTTGTGCAGAGGCCCTTACATAATTGATCACTCCGGACCAGAATGTAGGATTGAGTGCGGTTTGATTTTTCATTTTTATAAGTTTGCTGATATTTTGCAGGAGCTGGCGCCGGGTAATTGTACCGGCATCAGCTCCCGCATTTATCATTATTTCCATCCGCCGCCCAGTGCTCTGTATAATTCTACAGAAGCATTCAGCTGATCGGTTTTAACAGTAGCCAGGTCGAGCTGGCTTTGCAGGGCATTTCCCTGCGCAGTAATTACCTCCAGGTAATTGGCCAGTCCGCTGGTAAACAGCAGATTTGCATTCTGCAATGAATTCTGTACTACCCTTACCCTGTTTTCGGCAATGGTATACTGCTGTTGCAGTTTCTCTATCTTAATCAACTGGTCAGACACTTCGCCAACAGCAGTCAATACAGATTGCCTGAATTGTAAAACGCTTTTTTCGCGGTTCACCATTGCAATATCATACTGCGTTCTCAGCTGTCTGCGCTGGAAGATCGGCTGTGCGATCCCGCCACCAACAATACCGAATAAAGAACCCGGAATTTTAAACCAGTTATCGGCTTTAAAACTATTGAGGCCACCGGATGCAGTAATTGATAAAGTAGGGTACAGACTTGCTTTGGTCACGCCTACATTGGCATTGGCCCTCAGCAGTTCAAGTTCCGCACTTTTCACATCTGGTCTGAGGCTCACCATCACCGATGGGATGCCTGTACCTACCTGGTCCTGAATTTTCATGTCTTTCAGTAAACCGGCACGGGCAATCGCTTTGGGGAAAGCACCGGTAAGGATGCTCAGGGCATTCTCTTCCAGGTTGATCCTTTGTTCCAGTTGCGGAACCAGACCTGCGGCTACCAGCTGCTGTGCTTCGGCCTGCTGAATCGCAAGGGAAGTTACCTGACCGGCATCAAACTGCATTTTGATAATCCTCAGTGTGCTGTCGTTCAGCGCGAGGTTTTTCTTTGCGATATCCAACTGTGTATCCAGCATGATCAGCCTGTAGAAGCTCTGTGCTACGTTTGATACCAGACGGGTCTGAATGGCTTTTCTTGCTTCTGCAGATTGCAGGTAAGCAGCACCGGCTGCTCTTCTCTGGTTGGCAATCTTGCGCCAGATATCTGCTTCCCAACCTAATCCTGCAGAGACAGTATAATCTTCTACATGTGAGGAATTGGCAAACTGCCCGAGCTGCAGGCCGTTCAGGCTGTTATCTGAAGGACGGTTCAGCTGTGAAGTAACATTCAGGTTCAGCGTAGGCACATTGCCCAGTTTAGACTGTCTGTATAATAGATTTGCAGCTTCGATGTTTTTCAAAGCAATCTGCATATCATAGTTATTTTTCACAGCCGTATCGATCAGGTCCCTGATCGCATCTTCCTTAAAAAACTCTTTATAGGGAAGGTTGGCGATACTTGAAGTATCAGCCGTAGCCACGCTGTTCCTGAATTGTTCAGGAGCAGCATTGGTTGGCGTGGGTATATCTTTAGATACTTTACAGGCACTTGCAACAAGTACGAGCAAAAGGGCGATATATATATTATTATGCAATTTCATTTTCGAATTGTAATTTGGTTTCTGGTGTAAGTTCCGGTTTTGGTGCTCCGGTTAATTTTTCCTGTAAAAACTGGAAGATCACAAACAGCACCGGGATAAGGAATAATCCCAGGATTACCCCTGTAAGCATACCACCCGCAGCTGCAATACTGATTGAATGGTTACCAAGCGCAGAAGGACCAACCGCTCTCATCATTGGCGCCATACCTACAATAAAGGCCAGGGAAGTCATGATGATCGGGCGCAGCCTTAACTGTGCAGCATGGATGGCAGCTTCTACCAGGCTCATCCCTGCCCTTCGGCGCTGTACGGCAAACTCGACGATCAGAATGGCATTCTTGGCGAGGAGACCGATCAGCATGACCAGCGCAACCTGTACGTAAATGTTGTTTGAAATACCGGTCAGGCCGATTGCAGCAAACACACCGAATACACCAGTTGGGATAGACAGGATAACGGCCATCGGCAGAATATAACTTTCATATTGTGCAGAGAGCAGGAAGTAAACGAATACCAGACACAGAGCGAAAACCACCACAGATTGTCCTCCGGATACGATTTCTTCTTTGGTCAGACCAGTGTACTCATGAGAGAATCCTGTTGGCAGTTGTGCTGCCGCCACTTCGTTTACAGCGTTGATCGCATCACCCGTACTGTATCCTGGTTTCGGGATCGCGTTGATCTCAATGGCGTTAAACAGGTTATAACGTGAAGCTGTTTCTGTACCATAAACACGTTTCAATTTGATCAGCGTACTCACCGGAACGTTTTCTCCGTTTCTGTTTTTCACATAGATCTGATCCATAGCCGCAGGAGTTGCACGGTCGGCAATATCTGCCTGTACCACTACCCTGTAGTATTTACCAAACCTGTTGAAATCAGAGGCCTGGGCACTACCAAAATAACCCTGCATCGTAGCCAGTAAGGCTTGAGTTGACACACCCAGCTGCTCTATTTTAGCCTCATCCAGTTCCATCTGTAACTGCGGATAATCAGCCTTGAATGAAGTAAATGCAAATGAAATCTCCGGACGTTTCATCAGTTCACCAATAAATTTGTTGGCAATTCCACTGAATTTCAGCAAGTCGCCGGAGCCTGTTCTGTCCTGAAGGAAAAAGTCAAGACCATCCACGTTATTGAAACCCGGTACCGTAGGGAAAGTAAAGACGAAGAAGTTTGCACCCTTAATTTCGCCCAGTTTTCCGCGGACAATATTCATGATTTCATTAATATCCTGAACCTCGCCCCTTTCTTTGGTAGGTTTCAGCAGGATAAACATCGCACCTGCCGAAGGACTGCTTGATGAAGTCAGCAAGTTAAATCCAGACAGGTAGTTGAATATTTTTGTAAATGGCAGCGGACTAAGTTTTTTGGAAACCTCATGTTCGATCTCTGTAGTTCTTTCCAGTGAAGCACCTGCCGGCAGCGATGTTGAAATCGCGATGAAGCCCTGATCCTCTGAAGGTATAAAACCTGTAGGGGTTTTTTTCACCATCCATACTGTGGCCAATACAACTACTACCAATCCTGCCATAGCAATCCATTTGGTACGGATCAGGAATTTCACACTACCCACATATCTATGGGTAAGGTTCTCAAAACCTCTGTTAAAGCCTTTAAAGAAACGTTGTTTGAAAGTTGATTTTGTCTCATTGCCTTCATGATCATGGCCATGGTCAAGTTCTTTCAGGAACAGCGCACATAGGGCAGGGCTCAGCGTTAACGCGTTCACCGCAGAAATAACAATTGCAATTGCCAGTGTAAAGGCAAACTGCCTGTAGAACATCCCTGTGGAACCGTCCATAAAACCAACCGGAAGGAACACCGCACTCATTACCAGGGTAATGGAAATAATCGCACCGGTAATCTCATGCATGGCTTCTGTTGTAGCCTCTTTGGGGCCGATCTTGTTGTGCTCCATCTTGGCATGCACGGCCTCGACGACCACAATCGCATCATCCACCACAATACCGATGGCGAGGACGAGCGCAAACAGTGTTAATAAGTTGATCGAGAAACCAAAAACCTTCATGAACAGGAACGTTCCGATAATCGCTACCGGTACTGCAATCGCAGGGATCAGTGTAGAGCGGAAATCCTGCAGGAAGATAAATACTACGATAAACACCAGGATAAAAGCTTCTACCAATGTATGAATTACCTGTTCGATAGACTGATCCAGAGAAACTTTGGTATTGTAAAGATTTACATAATGAAGACCCTTAGGGAAATCATTCTTTGCCTTTTCCATGAATTTTGTAATGGCAATCTGTATTTCATTGGCATTGGAACCGCTCAGCTGTTGTATCGCAATGTTCAGCGCCGGTTTACCAGACTCATCAACAAAACTATGGCTACCATAGGTATAAGAACCTAATTCCACTCTTGCCACATCTTTCAGTCTCAGGAATGAACCATCAGCATTTGCGCGGATAATGATATTGCTGTATTCTTCGGGCTTGGTCAGTTTACCTTTGTATTTCAGTACATACTCAAAGGGAGCATCACTGCTTTCTCCAAACATACCCGGAGCAGCCTCAAGGTTTTTATCCTTTATCGCTGCAGTAACTTCTGCCGGCGTTAAGCCGTAGGTTGCCATCTGTGCCGGGTTTAACCAAACACGCATTGAATAATCGCGGCTTCCGCCAAAAATAACCGCAGCTCCAACTCCCTGGATCCTTTTGATCTCCGGGATTAAATTGATCTGGGCATAGTTGGACATAAAGGTCTGATCATAATGTTTAGGATCATCCGATGACATCGTAAGTACCATGATCAAACTGTTCTGCTGTTTTGCCGTGGTAACTCCAGCCTGTATAACCTCTGCAGGAAGCTGACTGGTAGCTTGCGATACACGGTTCTGCACGTTTACTGCCGCAAGATCGGGATCTGTTCCCAGTTTAAAATAAACTGTAATTACCAGTGATCCGTCATTACTCGCAGTAGACTGCATGTAACTCATGTTCTCTACCCCATTGATCTGCTCTTCCAGTGAGGGCGCAACCGAACGCAAAACGGTTTCGGCATTTGCACCGGGATACAGTGCAGTAACCTGAACGGCCGGGGGCGCAATCTCAGGGAATTGTTGTAGGGGCAGCGTAGTTAGCCCCAGGATACCTAATATCACCAACAGAATCGAAATTACTGTTGCCAATACCGGCCTTTCTATAAATTGCTTTAACATGATTGCTGTATATTATCTTGATGCAGTTGTAATAGGTTCTTCTTTTAATTTTTCTGGTTTGATCGTATCACCGTCTTTCAATTTGTCGATACCATCAAATACAATTCTGTCGCCTGATTTCAGCCCCTCAGCAACGAGGTAATTGGTACCGCTTGCGCCGGAAACCGTGATTGGCGTTCTGGTAACTTTATTGGCAGCATCAACTTTAAAAACAAAGATCTTATCCTGTACTTCTACAGTTGACGACTGAGGGATTGCAATGGCATCGTTATGCTCAAGGCTGATCCTGATCTTGCCGGTATTGCCTGAGCGCAGCAGACCCTGCTGGTTAGGGAATGTAGCTCTCAGGGAAATCGAACCTGTTTGTTTATCAAACTGTCCGTCTACCATATCTACTTTTCCTTCTTTTCCGTAAATGCTGTTATCAGCAAGTACCAGGGAAACACCGCCCAGTTTTTTCAATCTTTCATTTACCGAATTGCCCGGATATTTTGCATTAAAAGCGGCAAAGTCGTCCTCGCCAAGCGCAAAGTACACATGTACTTCATGGGCATCTGACAACTGGGTCAAAGGCGTAGGATCCGTAGGGGAAACGATGCTCCCTTGTTTCTTAGGCAAACGGGCCACATAACCGGATACCGGTGCTTTGATCAGTGTATAACCAAGATTGATGTTTGCTGCAGCAACACCAGCTTTAGCCTGTTCTACATTGGCAAGTGCCGATTGATAGCTTGAATTGGCAGTTTTAAGCTGGAAGTCAGACACCACTTTGTTTTTTACAAGAGGCGCCAGTTTATCCACCTCAATCTGAGCATTGGTGACAGCGGCCTGTGCAGCATGTAACTGTGCTTTGGCATTGTTCAGTGCTTCCCTGAACGGGCGCTCATCGATTTTGAAAAGCGGCTGTCCTTTCTGTACTGCAGCGCCTTCAGCTACCAGGATCTTATCCAGGATGCCAGATACCTGCGGACGGATCTCTACATCAACCGTTCCCTGGATGGAGGCAGGATAATCTGTATAAGTAGTTTGTGAATTGCTCTGCAGCGACATTACCTGGAGCGCTTGTGGTGCAGGTGGCGGCATTGCAGGCTGACCGCCTCCGCAACCCGCAAATAATATAGCTAGGATAAAAATTGAAATTGTAGTTTTCATAACGTTCGTCAATTGTTTAACAGTGTTAAGTGATTGCATAAAAATATGTGGAGTTTGGAATTGTGCAGAAAATTGAGATTTGAAGGATTGATGTTTTAACATTTGTAACTTATCTAACACCGTTAGATGCCGTGACAAAAAAAAGCGAACTAACTTTGCTGCGCTCCTTCTTGAGTTGAACGTTACAACGTATAAATAATCTAACAGCGTTAAGTATTCCATAAAAAAATATATTTAATCGTTTATTGCTTTTATAATACCCTGTATAGCATCTCTTAAGATATGCTGATTCATATCAGGGGTATTGCCTCTGCCAACCAGATTAATGGAGATTAAGCCATGAATGATAGACCAGAAGGTATAGTACTTTCTGCAAACTATCTCTTCAGTGGGTTCAGACTCAGTCATGATCTTTGCTATGGTTTCAAAAAGCATTTTTCGTGCTGCCTCTGCCTCGGGTAAACTTTTTGTGATCTCGCAGCACATCATGTCTACGCCGTACATCAGCTGGTAAAGTTCCTTATGGCTGAATGCAAAATCCCAGTAAGCGATCCACATAGCTTCAAGCTGCTTTTCCGGGGTATCGTATTTTGATTGTGCAACTTTAAAGTCTTTCAGCAGCAGGCCATTTCCGAGCCGGGTTAGTTCAAGCAAGATGCCTTCCTTATTAGCAAAGTATTCGTAAATGATAGGGGCCGTATATTCGATCTTGTCGGCAATTTTACGCATGCTCAGCGATTGCCAGCCATCTTCTTTTACAATCTCCAGCGCAGCCTCGAGGATGTTTGCCCTCGTTTCTTCCTTAACTCTCTGAATTCTTTCTTTACTACCCATGGTAATCTTCCCCTGTATTAAATAATCTAACAGTGTTAAACAAATGTATAACTACTTCGCCAAAATCTGTATCAGCGTATTGTCAAATACGAGTTACGGATTCTAAACGACTTTAAACTAATGATTTATGACGCTAATTTTACTGAACTTCAAGCCCGTCAATGCTCACATCTTTAGCATCGACAGAAAATATACGCAATTTATATGTCCCTGCATTGATCATTGTGCCTGTATCTGTAGTGATATAACTCCATTTTCCCGGTTTGGTTTGCGCTAATTTGATGATTTGCGGTTTCTTCATCACTGTACCGTCCAAAGCGAAGACTTCAATGCGGGCATTCAACTCAGTAGCAGAGGGATTATGATATTTTAATGTCAGGGAATAGGTGTCGGCTACCCCTACAGCAATCTGAAACTCAATAAAGCTCCCTTGATCCTGCTCAAACTTTAGTCTTTCTTTTCCCATCAGGGATGCTTTGATCATGCCCCTGGAGGCAGAAAAAGCATTTACTGCCGGGTAACTGACAGCTTTTTTTAAATCAAATGCAGGGGCCAGACTGTTTACCGGGTTTACTGCGATGATCATGGGCACTGTAAGTCCTGATCCTGCAGTCAGTTCTACACGGCTGCCCTTCGGGTACCTTTTTTTAGTAACTTCAAACTGCCGGCCTTTATTATCAATGATAAGGGTTCCTGTAATTTCTTCAGCAGCTGAGGCCTGGTTTTTTTCAGATGGGCTTTGAAGTAAGGCTGTATATACCTCTGCATCACCTGTCATCTGAAATGAAACCATCCTGCCTTTATCAATTCTTACCCATTCTGCACCAAACAGATTTGCAGGCAGGCTGGAGAATTGACCGCCCGTGTCCATCCAGGAAAAAAACTGATGCTTACTTCCATCAATGAATAAGCTGTCTGCTATTGCAGCTGATGCTTGCGCGGGATTTATTAGATGGTTTTTACTTGCTATCGCAATTGCGGAAATCAGCGCCTCAGCAGCTTTCACATGTGGAAAGGAGATGCTGAGCTGCCCTCCTTTAACTTTTACGGTGATAGTTTTTTTTAATGCGCCGTCATGGCCTGCTTCTTTCCAGATGTCCAGATCTTTCAGCACTACCTTATCATTTACGGCAACATCAAATAACCTCCAGCCCGTACAGTCCATGCCCCCGCCTGTCCCCAGCCAGGGCTCTGTGAAATACAGTTCTACCAGGTACTCTCCGTCCGGTACAGGGAAATCAAACTTCAGCTGCTCCCTTCCATAGCGGAAATCCTGAAATAACTTCCAGTCACGCGTTCCCCTGATCGGGTCAAACGTTCTGCGCTGACTGGCGAAAAAGGCCGGTGTTCCCGGAAAGTCTGCAGTCCAGGAGCTCGAACCCCAATGTGAAGGAGCATCCTTCTGCCGGTCGGCCTGCCAGATATTCCCAAGCTGATCTGTATAATCCGGCCCTCCGGCATTTACCCTGTACAAATAATGATATCCCGGTTCGGGTTTAAGCGCCGTAGAATTTTTATAAAAATCGCTGAAATGCGGGGCAACAGGGAGCTGACTCAAAATGATCTCATCTTTGGCTACTGCCTTACCATCCACATAACCGATGGCGTATAAAACGTTATAACCGATCCTAACATTGTCCCATTGAAAGTGGGTGCCTTTGCCTCTGTTCTTTTTCCTGCCGAGGGAAAGGTGATTCACATCATTGAAAAGTTCCACCTCATCGCAGTTGGAATATACAGAAATGCTGTCCTTTATCCCCGGCTGCAGCCATCTGTCCGGCCAGGTATGTGATACGATATATACCATAGGCGATGTCTGCCGCGGCGCATAATTAGCGCGGTATAGATAATAAACGTCCAGCGGTTCTTCCCAGGGAGTAAGGAGTCCCTTATAGTTTACCGGGCCAACCCTGTCCAGTTCCCTGAGCCCCTCTCCCCCCTGTACCCTGCCGGGATTATCATGTGAGTTGAACAGCCAGAAGAAATGTCCTGCAGTTTTATCCTTGGCAGTTTCGGCAAGCCTGATCTTGGTTTCCATCAACTGCGACATGCGCTCTTCGCTAAACACTCCATTTTGCACAAATGGCCCTTCCGTATGCAGGTCTAAAGTTCTCCACGCACCATACTCACCAATCAGCACCTGCCTTTCCAGGTCTTTTGCATAATCTTTTGGATCCCCGCCATAGGTACCCGTCCAGTTCTGGGGCACATCCCAGTCCGTTCCCCTGCCCCCATTGCAGGTCGTTACTTTACGCTGGCGGGATGCAGTGGGGTCCATCTCCCTGATGATCGCCGTGCATTCCCTGGCAAAATCTTCAGGCAAGGTACTTTCATTCTCCAGCCCCCAAAGAACTACCGAAGGACTGTTCCTGCGTTCTTTTACCCATTCCCTGAGCAGGGTCTTAAAATTCTGCCTGAACTCCGGCGTATCATACCAGATATGCGCTGCCATTTGTGTCCAGCAAAGGATTCCCAGCTGGTCCCAGTATTTCAGGTAGCGCAGGTTATGGGGCTGGTGGGCATCCCTGAAAGCGTTAAAGCCTGCCGCTTTGATCTGCATCACCCTCGAATAGATCTGTTCTGCACTGAACGCATGGCTGTTGCCCATCAGGTGTTCATATTCTGCAATGCCATTGATAAAAAAGGGCTCGCCATTGATCAGAAAGCGCTTATTGTCAGGTGTATTGCCAACCGGCCAGCTGATCGTGCGGATGCCGTAGGTGGTTTGTTCTTCATCAGCTATTTTGCTGCCCCGGATGACCGTGCTTTTCAGTGTATAGAGATAAGGATTGGCGGGCGACCATCGTTCAGGCTGATGCAAAAGCATTTGCTGCGGAATGACAGCTGTTTCTCCCGGTTTCAGTAAAACCTTTATCTCTGCTGCAGCAACTGTTTCACCTGCTGCATTTATCAACCGGCTGTGCAGCCTGAGCTGCTGTACATACGATCCATAGTTTTTCAATTCAGTGGTCATCTGTATCTGAGCAGAACGTGCAGAAACAGCGGTATCATTCCATATATGTACGCCAAAAGGCTCAACCCTGATGTCGTTGGTTACCATCAGTTGTACCGGTCTGAATATTCCCATTGGCTGCGATCCTTCAGAAAATCCCCGCTCGGCGGAGCTTCCCCCATCTACCCATGGGAGATCCCGGATCCCCGCGGGATGGTCCGCACGAACGCTGAGCGTATTCAGCCGGTTATTCAGCAGGATTGCCTTTGTCACATCCAGCGTAAAGGTAGTTCTGCCCCCGGCGTGTTTGCCCACCAGTTTGCCGTTCAGAAAAACGGTGGCGTAAGATCCCACACCCTCAAAATACAGGAAAAACCTTTTGCCTTTTTTGTTTAAACCTGTTCTGAAGGTTTTGCGGTACCAGGCGTAACCATGGCGGTTTCCTGCCAGCAGCCTGCGGTACCCTTCATATTTGTCCCAGGTATGAGGTACGCTCACTTTCTTCCATTTGCCATCATCATAACCGGGCTGCTCAAAACCATCATAGGCATGGATGTTTTTGTCAGACACTATACTTTTCCAGTTTGCGTTCATTGGAATAATTATCCTTGGCGCATTCAGGGCATTGTCTGCAGGCTCTGCCTCAGCCCTCGCCTGTGCCCTAGAATTTATCTTTTCAAGCAGCCCGTTGAGCATATAACTTTTGCCGGCTGTGGTAGGCAGATGAAGGATTTTTCCATTGTACCGCAGCCAACATTCTTTTCCTGCTTTGGAGAAAATTTCAACGCGCTGCAAAACATGTCCTTTCCATTTCAGGTTCAGCACAAAACCACCTCTTGCACAAATACCTTTCACATTCCCGTAAGAGAAATCAGCAGGCAGGGCTGGCAGCAGGTCTTTGTATTTGGTATGGCTTTGGATCAGCATTTCGGCAATGCCGGCTGCTCCGCCAAAGTTTCCATCAATCTGAAATGGGGGATGTGCATCGAAAAGGTTAAGGTATGCCCCGCCGCCTTTTTCTACCGGACTGATCAGCATCTTCAGCATTTTCATTGCATGATCGCCTTCTTTAAAGCGCGCCCAGAAATTGATCTTCCAGGCCAGGCTCCAGCCCGTACCGGCATCTCCGCGGTAAATCAGTGATTGGCGTGCAGCTTTCATCAGCTCAGGGCTCTCGTCCCAGGTCATATCATTTCCAGGATGTACGCCCCATAAATGTGACACATGGCGGTGGTTGCTTTTGGGATCGTCCTTATCCTCCAGCCATTCCTGCAGCTGACCGTACTTACCGATCTGCCCGGGAGCGATCTGTTTATATTTTTCTTCAAGGATTTTACTGAAGGCTGTGTCCCTCTGCAAAATACCGGCAGCGGCGATACAGTTCCTGAACAGCGTCCTGATGATCTGGTGGTCCATGGACGGCCCCGCAACCAGCCCGCCATTCTCAGGCGAATTTGAAGGGGTGCTGATCAGCCATCCTGTTTTTGGATCTTTTACCAGAAAATCAACAAAGAACTCCGCAGCAGCTTTCATTTTTGGATAAGCCCGCTTTGAGAGAAAAGTTGTGTCCTGCGTAAACAGGAAATGTTCCCATAGATCCATAGTCAGCCAGGCCGCTCCGCTTACCCAGATTCCATGTGTGGCAGAATTAATCGGTGCTGCGCCTCTCCAGATATCCGTATTGTGATGTACCACCCAGCCTGCTGCATTATAATGTACTTTTGCAGTTGCTGTGCCGGTTGCAGAAAGCTCATCGATCATGCGGAACATGGGCTCGTGCATGGGCGACAGGTTCAATACCTCCGAAGGCCAGTAGTTCATTTCTGCATTGATGTTAGTGGTATATTTACTTCCCCATGGTGGCGCCAGCAGGTCGTTCCAGATCCCCTGCAGGTTTGCGGGCTGGGTGCCCGGTCTTGAACTGGAGATCAGCAGGTACCTGCCATACTGGAGAAACAGGGCGGCAAAGGCCGGATCTTTTGCCGTTTTAAACCGGGCTAACCTGATATCCGTAGGGAGCCGCTGGTTTTCATTTTTACCCAAATCAATAGAGAAGGTATTGTAGTATTTCTGATATTCGGCAAGATGCCGCTGCATTACATTTTCAAAAGTTTTTCCCCTTAGGTTGGCGATCACTTTTTTGCATTGTAATTCAGGATCACCTGAAACATCCGTATAATTAACGAAGTTGGTTCCTGCAGTAAGGTACAGCATAACTTCATCAGCATTGCTGACCGTCATCAGCGCACTGCCTTTGCTGTTACTGACCATTAGCTTCCCTTTTTTAAGAACTGCCTGCAGATAACTCTGCCCTTTTAGCGCTCCGTTTTTTACCTGCACAGCCATACCTATGGTGCTGCCGTCAATCCTGCGGAACAGATTTTGCTGATGGGGGCTGCTCAGGGATGCAGTGAAACTGATGCTGCTGGGTTTACTGGCTGTAAGATGAACTACAATCACATGATCAGGCTGGCTGACAAAGTATTTCCTCGTATAAATAATGCCCCCGGATGTATAAGTGGTGGTAGAAACCGCAGTGCTCAGATTGAGCTCCCTTCTGTATCCCTGTATTACCGGGGCACTACTACCAATTTTGCCATGCTGCAAAAAATCCAGTCTGAGGTCTCCAAATGGCTGATAGTCTGCCTGGAAATGCGGCACTTCGGGGGGATTCTGATCCTGAATTTTGTATTTCCATTTTTTGTCAAAATAGATCGCCCTGCCGCTTTTCCCGGCTGCCGGATGAATGGAGATGCGGTTACTGGTGTCTTTGTAACCGGCAATTCCTCCCTTGTCAGAGAAATTGAGTACCTGAACGGCAATTATATTTTTACCTGCCCGGAGGGTACCGGCGGGGATCAGGTATTTACGACTGACAGCATTCCCATCAGTAGCGCCTGCCAGTTTTCCATTGATGTAAGTAAAATCCTGGTCGCGGATCTTATTAAGATCCAGTACCAGGTCTTCAGCAGCAAGTTCTGTGGTCAGCATAAAAGTTGTTCTGAACCATACTGCCCCATCCAGCCCTTCGAGGCCCGCGGCTTCCCATCCCTCAAAAGAGGGCACCTGCAATGTTTTCCAGCTACTGTCATCATACGCTGGTAAAGCAGGATTTCCGTCCATCCCTTTTAAGGCCAGCATGTCCGCTGTCCATGCTTTTCTGTCACCGGCGGGACTTTGGAGGCCCATAAAGTTAGCATCGGCGAGTTTTTCTGCTTCTGCCTGTTTACTTTCTGCAAGGAGCTTACGTATCTGAGGCAAATATGCCGCTGCCCCGGGATGGGTGTAATCTCTTGGCCGTCCTGTCCATAAAGTTTCTTCGTTAAACTGTATCCTGTCTGTATCTGTGCCACCGAAAACCATCGCTCCCAAGCGTCCGTTACCTAAGGGCAGGGCATCTGTCCATTTGACCGCAGGCTGTTTATACCACAACCGGTTGTCGGCCGGAGCTGCAGTGCGCAACCGGTTGGTTTTTGCCCCACGACGATCCTGATGCTGCGCATTAACCTTGCTCAGGCATAGGCAAGTGAATACAACTGGAATCAGCAATAGAGATCTCATTTTCTTTTAATAGTCCTTAATCACGCCATCAATATTCAGTTTTTTCACGCTCTTTGCCTCGATGGCGGGCCCGCTTACCGTGTTGATATGTACCTCATGAAATGAAACCTGCTTAGCTTCTTTAATCACGAACCCCGTTTTTGCATCAATATTGATATTGCTGAAAGTGACATTCTCTATCGGCATTTCTGCCAGTCCGTTCAGATATCCGGCCGCGTTTGCCTGTGCCGTGATATTGCTCAGATGGATATTGCGGAATACCGGCGTGCGTTCTGACACTGGCTCCTCTTTAGTTTTGGCATACTGCATATCCAGTACGATGGCCTGCAGGCCAATATTTTTCATGATGATATTATCTACCCTGATATCTTCTACTACGCCACCCCTGCCCCTTGCCGTTTTGATCCTGATGCCCCGGTCTGTGCCGTCAAAAATGCAGTTGGAAATCGCGATCTTTTTTACGCCGCCAGACATCTCACTGCCAATCACTACGCCGCCATGACCGGAAAGCATCGTGCAGTTGGTAATCGTATAGTTTTCAGCAGGTATCGCCATTTTTCTGCCTGCCCTGTCTTTACCTGATTTGATCGTGATACAGTCGTCCCCCACGCTGATATGGCAATCCGAGATATGTACATATTTACAGGATTCGGGGTTAATCCCATCCGTATTGGGCGATATGGGGTTGTTAATCGTTACCCCTTTTACCGTTACATTCTCACAAAATTCCGGGTTTACTGTCCAGAATGGCGAATTACAGATTGTTATCCCTTCGATCAGCAGATTTTTGCAGTTCATGAACTGTATAAAAGGAGGCCTGAGAAAACCCAGCTCTATCCATCCGGGAAGGTCCGGTGCAATCACATCCTTATTCAGCCGTTTAAATTCATCCTGCCATTTTGATCCGGGTGATTTTTTTACTTCTTTTTCGGCATAGTCCCACCATTTTTTGCCATGTCCGTTGATTGTTCCTCGACCTGTAATGGTGATATTTTCAAGATACTCTCCGTAAAAAAGCGGCGAGAAATTCATTACATCTGTTCCCTCCCAGCGGCTGCGCACCATCGGCAGATAGTCGTCAAAATTATCACTGAAATGCAGTTCGGCCCCTGCATCAAGCAGGATCGTAATATTGCTCTTCAGGTGTATCGGGCCGGTGAGGTATTTGCCTGCCGGAAAATAAATCGTGCCTCCGCCAAGCCTGGCTGCTGCATCAATTGCCTTTGCAATCGCTGCCGTCGCCAGTTTGCTGCTGTCTCTTTTTGCACCATATTTCAGCACATTATAATAATCCTGGGCAGAAGCCATTGATGCTGAACAGATCAGCAGGCATACAGCAGCAATTTTTAAAAGTTTCATCCTGTAGCAACAATTCATCTTTTGTACATTATATTAATTTAACTTTTAGCTGTTTCAGTTTGGCAGCCTTTCCGATCATCCTGCCATCAGCGAAAATGATAAGGCCTTTGCCCTTCCCATATTTCTTGCCCTCCCTGTCCCACAGGATGGTCAGATGACGGCCATGGTAAAGCACATTATCCAGGCAAAACCAGTCCCAGGTCTGATCCGGAATCAGGGGATAAATCTCAACAATATTGTCTTCCCTGGGTTTTAGCCCAACGAGGTCACTGATCACTAAATCTGTAAATCCGGAGTGGTTATAAAAACGGCTGCGCGGGTTATCGCCCTTTAGCCATTCGCCTGTTTTCTCATCCTGATATTCCCCGATATACGTTTTTCCGTTCATCACATGGGAAAGAGCGTATTTATGGAATTCGTTATAAAATACAGCGGCAGACATGTTTGCCTTCGATTTATAGTTGGTTAGCAGATTAGACAGTGCTTTCAGGCTTTGGGTAGTAGCAAAAGGCCATATGGGCCCATCCCATTCGCAACCATGGCCTGATCCGTGTGTACGGAACAGGGGATGTCTCCGCTCTGCGGTAGTTAAGCCCCAGGGTGCGGAAAATCCTGCTGTATCTGTCAGCTGCTCCCATGCCCGGGCATATTCTGCACGGTCCGGAGGCAGGTTAAAATACCATGGGATCAGCCCGATGGCCTCCCTGGCATCAGAAAATCCGCCCTTTTCATTTTTCACTTTAAAAAATGAAGCATCCTTATCCCATAACTGCTCCACAACAATCTTTTTGAGTTCCTGTGCTTTTGCGCGGTATTTTTGTGACAGGCTGTCAACGCCAGTAAGTGCAGCCATTTTTGACAGGGCATCGGCATTACCATACATATAACTATTTATGGTGGGCCTTATATTCTTTTCCTTCCTGGAGCCGCTGATGGATTCTTCCATGGCATCTTTTACATCATACTGCCAGAAAGAATGGTCGGGAAGCCGGCGTTCGGTTTCCCATAACTGATAATCCAGGTTTAGCGCCGGAAGGCTCTTTTTAATAAATGACTGATCTGCATTTACCAGGTACAGTTTGTAAACCGCATCGTCTATCCAGCTGCTGAAATTGTGCAGATGGGGCTTCTGAGCTGCTTTGTCTTCCTCCAACCAGAACGTGATATATTTTTCTGCAAATTCCTTATTGTGCAGCCATCTTGATTCATAGATCTGGTGCCCAAGGGCACTGCTGATCGCGTTGTATTTACCGCCGTGTTTCATCGGTGTGATAAACTCATTGAACACATATCCGCCGGGTGTTTGCTTCAATTGCTTCCGCAGCGTCCACCACCGGTAATAATAAATCTTTTGGATAGCACTGTCCGGGCATTCAAATAGCGGGACCTGGGAGGATAACCATTGATAGGTATCAGCATTGCTGACATAGTTTTTTACATCTTCCGGATCCAGGGAGTTAAAGTAGGAAATATCCTGCTTCATGATTCCGGGATCAAGTATCAGAAAGCCTTTTTCTGTTGCCTGCTGTGCCTGCGCTGCGTAAGCGGTAACAACAAACAGGCAAACAGCTATATATTTAATTCGGTTGATGATCATATACTTTTATAAATTTTTTAAAAGCGTTATTGACGTCTTTATATTTTGATATCATGATTCAATAGATATCTTTATTCAAATAACCAGTCGATATCTTTGCTCTTCCCGTCGATGCCGGCATTATAGATATGTATGTTCTCCTGTTCGTCAATAAACCCCAGTATGGCGCAGGCACCCTTAGCTAAGGTAAGTGTTTGTGTTCCTGCAGGAAAAGAATACGTGTGGATATTTGCAAGCGGAAAACCGCCTATCATTAAGGCATTGGATAATTTAGCCTCTGCCTGCCCGTAATTATTGGCCGAAGCATCAGTTTCCAGTTCAGGGGCTGCAAGATAATCAGGCCTTTTCTGGTTAAAAAAAGCCACCAGAACCTTAACCGGCCTTGCCGTTTTAAACTGCAGTACCGTTCCCTTTTTGATCTGCTCTGCTTTATTCAGCATGATTCCTTTTAATCCGGACAATTCAGGAGCAAATGCTGTCACTGCAGCAGAAGTATCCGCAAACACAGGGCTTCCTTTTTGCATCAGATATGTGCCGGCCATGGGGCTCAGTATTGTTACCTCTGCATTTCTAAAAGGCTTAAGCGCTACCGCCTGCTGAGCAGCAGGGCTGCGCAGCGAATCAATATGTCTTTTAAAATTTGCCAGTTCCTTTTCATATACCGGCAGCATTTCCTTCCAGTGGATAAAAGTTTTATCTACTCCCCGCATCGGGATCTTACGCTGTTTGGTCTGCATGCTGTTTGCGTACAGATAAGTCTCATTGGTAAGTGCCGTAAGTTTGGCATAATGCCTGACGCTGCTTTCCAATAGTGGCAGCGCCAGGTCAAGATCGGCCAGCTGGCCAGAATATTTGTATCTCAGGATCATCAGTGCAGCTTTCACTTTCTCTGCATAAAAAGCGGCCATTTCCAGGTAGCAATACATATCATTCCGTACACGCCCAAATTCATCTTTGTTTCTGGTGTTAAACGGCGCTGCCAGCTCAATTGCTTTTACCGCTTTGTCGCCATGTGCTACGACTTCTGCAGCCACCTGCACCGGGGTCTCGCCAATATGTTTCTCCTTTTTCCAGTCTTTTTCTGCGTATTCAATAATCATTTCACCCTCCGGTGCTTCAGATTCATACAACAGCGTAAACAGTCCGTAACGGAAGGGATTGATCAGCTGCGTCATCAGCATGCCTAGAGTCAGTGTTTGCCTGTTGCCATCGGTAATCCCGTATCTTCTTAGTAGTTTGGGCGAGATCTCACCGGATTCTTCGTACGCTTTCAGGATCTCTTTTCCATGTTCGGGCTGCATACCAAATTTATCGCCCAACTGTGCGCCCCAGTAATTAATTTCTCCTTCCCTTTGACGGCCCGCCTTCCAGGCATAACGCGCCCATTCCTTGTACCAGAGCCAATCGCGCTCCATCTCCAGCAAACGGTCTTTGTTATTGTCGGCCGCATAAGGCCAGTCCCAGTACGAAGCCTGAGGGTACAGGTGCAGGCCATTGGCATGGTAGGTATGATGCATCGCCTGCACGGATTTCTGGATAAAATCAGCAGATCCGTAACGGAAAGGTTCAAGGTTAGCCAGGAT
Source organism: Pedobacter westerhofensis (assembly GCF_900182595.1). Classification (GTDB taxonomy): domain Bacteria; phylum Bacteroidota; class Bacteroidia; order Sphingobacteriales; family Sphingobacteriaceae; genus Pedobacter; species Pedobacter westerhofensis. The sequence continues at coordinate 324,999 of NZ_FXTN01000001.1, forward strand.
ATGAACGTTTTCAATATGTACCGTCCCAATTGCGCTGAGTGTGCGGTGCAGTTCGGCCCAGCTGCCACGGGGGGTATAGGTAGTGAGCGCTTCGCCATTAAATTTGGCTTCGGTATACAAGTTTTTGTACAGAGGCAAGGCACTTTTCATTACCCTTGGTGCATCAGTATCATGTGCCCGGAGTACTATCGGCGGCTCGTCAGTCCTCCCCAATGCTTTCAGGCCATCCTGCACCCCGGGAATGATGGTTTTGGTGAACCAGTCCACGTCATCCTGCCCCACTCCTTCCATGGCCTCGCCAAGGGCGACAAGCAGACCTACATTAGGGTATTTTTCTACAAAGGCCGCGATCGATTTCCGCGTATAATCAGCAATCAGCGGGATGATCGGCCTGTTCCTGTCCTGTGTTTTGAGATGATGTTTCTCTGCAAAGGGTTTGGGAATGATAATATTGTAAAACATCTGGATCACCCAGATGCCCCTTTTATCTGCCTCTGTGGTCAGAAACCTGTACATCTCCTCATTCTTTTTAAAGGTGGCATCATCTACCTCTACGGCGTAGGGATAATCTTTAAGCCTTACCAGTGAAGAAAAAGGATGTCCGTTCCAGAGGTACAATGAATTGTACCTGTTTTCTACCAGCATATCCAGGTATTTGATCCATAGGTTTTTATCATAAAACCAGGGGAATGTACTTTCTGTATAAGGATATTCATATACATCCCGCCCCGGCAGGTAATCTGATTTCTGAAGTCCGATCGCAGTACCTCTGAGTACCATTTCAGGCTGATCAGTTAAGTTTAGTTTTTCAGGTATTTTACCGGTGTGCCTGATTTGCTCAGCAAGTTCAAGACATCCGTAGAGCACCCCAGAATCGTCCATTCCGGAGATGATCAATTTATCTCCGGTTGTGGTAATCGAAAATCCTTCTTTATGCGTATTTGCCGGCGATTTGGTAGCCTGGATAACCGGGTCAGCAGACTTACCAATGAATATTGTACGGTACCCAGTTCCGGTTTTGCTTTGCACCGGTTCTGCTTTCAGCCTTTCGGCGGGCTGCAAAACTACTTTAATGTGATGAAGCTGCAATGTGGCCGCCAGCTGGTCAATTCCATATCTGATCCTGGGAGATGCCCCGGCAGCGTAAATAATTGTAATGTTTTTTGCAGGAGATGGACTTATTTTTTTCTCCGGATCCGTTGCCGCATGCGTTATACCGGATGTATATAAAATAAAAAATAGCAGTATTCTGTTCATACATTTATTTGGCAGATAGCGGTTAATTCAAATATCCTCTCATTATTTGCCATTCATTTATAGTATTTTCACAAAATCATATACAATGTTGTCAAAAACTTCAGATCCTATAACAGCTTTGTTAAATTCATAACATTATTGAACCAATTATAAATTTATTCATGAACACGATCAAAAGCCGTATGCTCCTGCTTTTACTTTTTTGTTTTGCCCTGCTGAATACTGCGGCAGCACAAACAAAGCTGGCCTCTATCTTTACCGACAATATGTTGTTGCAGCAAAAAGAAGCGGTAAATATCTGGGGCTGGGATCAACCCGGACACAAGGTTTTGGTCACTACTTCATGGAACCATAAAACCTACAGCGGAATCACCAGCGGCGAGGGAAAGTGGACGGTCAGGATCAATACCCCTGCCGCGGCAAAACAAGCCTATCAGATTACGGTAAGCAATGGCAAGCCGCTGATCCTTAAAAATATCCTGATTGGCGAAGTCTGGCTTTGCACTGGTCAGTCCAATATGGAGATGCCCCTGAAAGGGTTCAAAGGACAACCCATTATGGGTTCCAATGACCTGATCCTAAAATCAGCCAATCCATATATTCGTTTATATACCGTTCCCCGTTCTTCCATCACTACAGAACAGGAAAACAGCAAACCCTCAGCATGGAAAATTGCGGGGCCAGAGGCCGTATCAAATTTTAGTGCCACCGGTTATATCTTCGGAAAACTGTTACAGGAGATGCTGGACATACCCATCGGACTGGTCAATGTGAGTTACAGTGGTTCTTCTGCACAGGCCTGGATGTCGGCCGCAACGCTGAAAGCGTTCCCCTCGATAAAAATCCCCGCTAAAGAAGATACCATTAAACTTGCGAGCAGAACCCCAACCACGCTGTACAATGGCATGATCCATCCTGTTACCGGTTTTAATGTAAAGGGAGCGATATTTTACCAGGGAGAATCCAACTACGAAGACCCAGACCTGTATGAGAAACTTTTCCCGGCACTGGTTAAGGAATGGCGTACCGAGTGGAAGAACGATTTTCCTTTCTATTATGCACAGATTGCCCCTTACAATTACAAACAGCTGCCCCCAAACCTGGATGGCGGGAAGTATAATTCTGCCTACCTGCGCGAAGTACAGCGCAAGTCGGTTTCAGTAATCCCGGGTTCGGCGATGGCTGTACTGATGGACATTGGCGAAGAAAAGAGTATCCACCCGGTGAATAAGGAAGCGGGAGGAAAACGGTTGGCGCTGCTGGCCCTGGCAAATACCTACGGCTTAAAAGGATTTGGTGCAGAAAGCCCCGCATATCAATCGCTCGAGATCAGCGGGAACAGCATTTCCGTAAAATTTGCCCATGCAGGAAACGGCTTAACAGCCTTCGGAAAGGAGCTTACGCAGTTTGAGATTGCAGGGGCTGACAAGGTTTTTTATCCTGCCAAAGCGGTGATTAAGGGAGAAAACGTAGTCGTGTCTGCGCCTGAAGTAGCCAGCCCTGCAGCGGTACGATATGCCTTTAAGGATTTTGTGCTTGGACAGCTTTACAACACTGAAGGGCTGCCCGCCTCTTCTTTCCGTACTGATAACTGGTAGAAAATGAAGAATATACTCTTCAGCGTGATCGTATGTGCTGCATTGTGGACTTATAGCCTATCGGCTCAGGGCCAGCCCCTGCCGTCCAGTCTGGTCATCAGTGATTACAACCCGGTCTGGACTTCGCAAAGCAGCAGTTCTGCCGATTCGATGCCCTGCGGAGGCGGAGATATTGGCTTAAATGTTTGGGTAGAAAAAGGAGAACTGCTTTTTTACATTGCCCGGAGCGGGACGTTCGACGAGAATAACGCGCTGTTAAAGTTAGGCCGGGTAAGGATCACTTTAAGCCCTAACCCCTTCGAAGGAAAAACCTTCAGGCAGGAGCTTGTGCTTAAAGATGGCTATGTACAGATTAAGGGTGCAAACGGGGATTTATCGGCAGATATCAAAATTTGGACAGATGTATTTCAGCCTTTGGTAAAGGTGGAAATCAGCAGCAGCAAAGCGATCAGTGCTACCTTTGCCTATGAGAGCTGGAGAACGGAAGACCGGGCCATCACAGGCAAAGAGAACAACAGCAACTCCTGGAAATGGGCGCCGCAGGGAGATGTAAAAACATTCAGGGACGAGATCTCTTTTTCAGGAAACAGTATTCTCTTTTATCACCGCAACCAGAAAAATACCGTTTTTGATGCGGCTGTAAAACAACAGGGACTGGAAAGCATTAAAGATTCACTGCAAAATCCGCTGCAAAATCTCACGTTTGGGGGAATGATGCGGGGAACAGGCTTAAAACCCTCGGGCATATCTGATGGCAAATACTTAAATACCGGTTTTCGCGGCTGGAAATTAACATCAATCCGTCCCTCCAAAAAGCTGGAAATGCAATTAATACTGCATACTGCACAAACCTCAGGCTTAAAAGCCTGGCAGGAGCAGCTGGCCGCTGTGGTAGCCGCAGGCAAAAAATCAAACTCCCTGAAAACCATAAAATGGTGGAACGCGTACTGGAACAGAAGCTTTATATACATCAATGCCAAACCCGGCTCAGCAGAATGGCAAATCGCACGGAATTACCAGCTTTTCCGCTATATGTTGGGCTGCAATGCCTATGGCAAACTGCCCACCAAATTCAACGGCGGCCTGTTTACCTATGATCCGGTTCAGGTTGATTCAAGCTATCGTTTTACGCCCGATTTCCGGAATTGGGGAGGTGGTACGCATACTGCCCAGAACCAGCGCCTGGTCTACTGGCCGATGCTCAAAAGTGGTGACGCAGAATTGATGAAGCCCCAGTTTGATTTTTATCTGAATGCGTTAAATAATGCCCGGCGCCGTACGCGTTTTTACTGGAACCATGAAGGCGCTTCGTTTACAGAGCAGCTGGAAAATTTCGGGCTGCCTAATCCTGCAGAATACGGATGGAAACGCCCGGCAGGTTACGACCGGGGAATGGAATATAATGCCTGGCTGGAATATGAATGGGATACGGCACTGGAATTTTGCATGATGATCCTTGAAAGCCAGCGTTATGCAGCTCATGACATCAGGAAATACATGCCCCTGATAGAAAACTGTCTTGATTTCTTTGATGCACACTACCGCTACCTTGCCCTCCGGAGAGGAAGCAAATCACTGGATGCAGATGGGCACCTGGTTTTATACCCGGGTTCAGGTGCAGAAACTTATAAAATGGCTTACAATGCAAGTTCCACGATCGCAGGGCTTAAAACCCTCCTTGGCCGGCTGCTGGAACTGCCGGATGGACTGCTGAACCAGCAAAAGAAAAAACGGTGGTCGGCCATGCTCCGCAGCATACCTCCCATTAGCTTCCGCAATTTCGAGGGACATCCAACGATATCGCCTGCTGCGCATTGGGAAAGGATAAATAACACGGAAAGCCCTCAGCTATATCCTGTATTCCCCTGGGGGATTTTTGGTACAGGCAAGCCGGGACTGGATACAGCGCGCAATACGTATCTGTATGATAGCGATGCCCTGAAATTCAGAAGCCATGTGGGCTGGAAACAGGATCATATTTTTGCGGCCAGGCTTGGCCTCACAAAGGAAGCAGAAAGGCTGATCCTGTTGAAAATGAAAGATTCAGGGCGCAGGTTTCCTGCATTCTGGGGGCCAGGGTTCGACTGGGTGCCAGATCATAACTGGGGCGGATCGGGAATGACCGGTATGCAGGAGATGCTGATGCAGACCGATGGTAAAAAGATTATGCTTTTTCCGGCCTGGCCTAAACAATGGGATACGCATTTCAAACTGCATGCGCCGTATCAAACCACTGTTGAGGCAGTATTACGAAATGGCCGGGTGGAAGATCTGAAGGTAACCCCGGAAAGCCGGAGAAAAGATGTGGTCATCCTGCTGGATTAAAGAGCCTCCGGTATTCATTCCATAATGATCACCGGAGGCTATTTAAATTCAACTGACTTATCTCTCAGCCAAAGGAAAATCTGCACTGATCGTCAGATCTTTCAGGCTTTCAAAGTTTTCCCGCATCATGTCCACTTTCTCCAGAGCCATTTTATAAGCAGGTTCGCCCAGCAATAAACGCAGCTGATGATTTTCAGCTTCCACAGCTTTGATGATTGCTTCTGATCCCCTTACCGGATCTCCCTGTTGTTTACCGCTGCTGTTCTGACTGGCGGTCATTCTTGCACCAACGGTAGGTTCGTAATCTGCGATTTGTGTAGGTGTACGCGAGGTAGAACGCCCGGCCCAGTCGGTACGGAAGGGTCCCGGTTCAACCAGCAATACTTTGATCCCCAGCGGGCCAACTTCCTGCGACAATGATTCAGATAATCCTTCTACCGCAAACTTGGTAGCATGGTAATACCCGGTCGAAGTAAATGCCCTCAGGCCACCGATTGATGAAAAGTTAATGATGTGGCCATGTTTTTTATCGCGCATACCAGGCAATACTGCCTGGATCATATTCACCAATCCAAAAAAGTTTGTTTCAAACTGAGCCCTGATTTTCTCCTGTTCACCTTCTTCAATACTGCTGAAGTATCCGTAACCGGCATTGTTTACCAGTACGTCAATTTTGCCGAACTTTTCCTGAGCTGCTTTCACTGCCGATGCAATCTGGTCCTGATCTGTCACATCCAATGAAATCACCAGTGAAGTATCTTCATATCCTTCAGCAATATCATTGATCTGGTCTGTTTTTCTGGCCGTAATCACGGCGTTCCAGCCTCTGCCCAGTATCAATTTGGCAATCTCCCTGCCGAAACCTGTAGAACATCCGGTGATAAACCAAACGGGTGCATTTGTATTTCCCATAATGTTGTTATTTAGTAATTTTAGTTACCGTGAATAACAGCAATACTTTTAACGTGTTCTCAGAATTTTGTAAATTGTTTGTTTCTTTACCAGGATGGCGGCTGCTCTGTCAGCAACTTCACCGGCCCCAGCAATCCGGCTTCCTGTAAAGCCAGCCCATCCAAACGGTAAGGCGCCGTGGTTTGCGTGATACGTTGTGCCTGAGGCAGCCGATGATCTCCTATCAGGCGGTTTGCCCAGGTATTGGTAACTGCTATTTCAATATGGTTCTCGCCCTTTTTAAGCAGTCCGCTGATATCCAGTCTGAATGGCGCTGTCCAGAGCGTGCCTGCCTCTTTTCCGTTTACCTTTACTGTTGCAATGTTTGCTGTTCTGCCCAGGTCCAGCCATATTTTACCGGCAGGGATTTTATTCAGCTGAAGGGATTGCCTGTAGACCGCTGTACCAGAGTAATAGCGGATCAGCGAGTCTGTACTTTCTGACCAGTCTGCCAGTTCCTTAAACAGAACCGGCTGTTTGCGGCCGCCGTATGCGGGATCAAATGAGACCTGCCACACAGATGGCAGGGCCTGCAGGGTCTTAAAATCAGCAGCATAAATCTCAGCATGTACTTTGCTATCCTTAAAGATCACAAAAACCGCGGCATTGGCTTCAAGCCTCAGCGGAATAATGATTCTGTCAGCAGCCCTAGTCATTTTTTTAACGCCCAGTATACGGTCACTAACAGCATCGTATATATAAGGGAATTTATCCATTACCCTGAAAGATACACTTATGTTGCGTAGATGCTCCTCTTGATTGGAGATAAAATAAATATCTTCTTCATTGCTTCTGCGGTGATTCCACGCGATCCTTTTAGCCTCGGCACCTGTATCATCTTTCAGCAGCACGTCTGCTGCAATGCCCAGTTTTTCAAAGCTGCTTTCCTGATATGCACCTTCATCCGCGGTGAGGTAGATTTTAGCACCTGCTTTTTTCAACGTCTCTACTTTTGACTTCAGTACTGATGATAAACTGGTACCAGCCGGATCCATGGGATTACCAACTGGAAAAACAAGCAAGGCATAGTTTGCTCCCGAAGGGAACACTACCCTTCCATCTTTTACCGTGGCCCGCATCAGCACATCAGGATTGAAAGAATCATAGGCATAGCCATGCAGCGGATCTGTCCAGTCCTGAGGGTCGGTAATATTTGCCGAATGGCGCACTCCCGCAGGAGATTCGGTTAAAGGCTGTCCGATATTTGCCAGCCGCGCTTCCTCTCTTTTTACCGCTTCCTCACCAATAATTCCCGGAAGTGTTTTTACCAGCCGTTCCGGAAGCAAAGCCCGGCGGGGATATTCTTCGCCCGTAAATACGGCAATATCTGTAACAGGTTTGCCTTTCTGGAGCCAGAGCTGGGTCCTTGCAGCATAATCTACCCATGCTTTTCCAGGTTTCCACCAGGTCTGGTCGCGCTGAAAATAAAGTCCCACCCCATCCAGCGTCATACCCGGTTTGCGGTCTGCCCAGGGGTTATGCGCAAACACATGGTATACAAGCTTGTTGATTCCCAAAGCATAATTTCTATCCTGTAAAGTCTTCAACATCCCGGGATGTTCATTCCAGGCCATCCTTACCGTGGTAAAAGCCTCGGCCTGTACAATGTTTTTCCCGTAGATGTGCGCGCCTGATATCGCGTCGAGCATATCATTTGGCTTGTCATGTGTGGGGCTGTTGAGCCAGAATTCTCCCATGGGGATATCCACCTTTTGATAATGCAGCATGCCGTCGCTCATCATCGTCGGCGCTACACTTTCAGCCGTAAATACCACGCCTTTTTCTTTAGCCAGCTCGGCCAGGGTTTGATAAAATGTATCCGCTACCAGTTCGGCAATCGTTTTCCTGATATCGTACAGTACCAATTCCGACTTTTCTGCGCTTTGTACAGGAATGCCTGATATCACAGGCAACCAGGGCAATAAGTCGTACCCTCTTCTCTTTTTAAATTCCGCAGGAAATACGTCCGACCAGTTCTGGCTGCCACATTCCCAGCTGTCAACATGGAAAACCCGCAGCACCTCTTTTGCCAGTTCCGGCCCCGCCTGCCGGATGGCCTCTCCGTACCAGGAGCTGAACTGTAGTTTGATCGCTGCTGCGTTAAATTTATCAACTTCCAGCCCGGCACCTCCACCACCTGTAGCATTGGTATGCCCGGTTGAAGTATGTCCCATCCTTAAGATTGTCCATTTTCCCGGAGGCACTTTCCAGGTTAAGACACCATCCGCTGAAAGATTTTTACTCAGGCTGATGATCTGCGCAGCGGGAACACAGGATGATGCAGGCAACTGCTCTGCGGTACTGCGCTCGCTTACTCTCCAGATCTCTCCATTTTTACTTTCAAACTGATTGATTTTTGGTGCTGAGGATAATTCCAGTCCTGTGAGTTTGAGCGATGGCTTCCATTTCGCTGCATCGAGGTCTTCGGCTCCGGGTTCAGACCCTGCAGGATCATAGGTAAACCTGTAGAACTTTGCCGTTACGGGGATGATCGAATGGGTAACATCGGCATCCGTATCCTGCCAGCCATGGCGCGGAGGCTGGAGCCGCCCCAGCGGTTTGAAAGTTTTCCCGTCATCGCTCACTGCCAAAAACAGGCGATGTGCCTGATAATTATTTCCGCCTGTACGGATGGTGATGCTCCTGCAGGTAAAAGGCTGGTCAAATTCATATTGTATCCAGCAGGGCTGATCTGTTTTAAATGCAGGAACAGGCTTGGCATCAACACTGTAAGTTGAAGCACTCAGCGCCTCCGCTTCTTTGGTTTTAACCTTCAGGCTGGTCGTGACTTTAGGCTTTAAGTTTCCCGATGAGTTTTCACTGCCCTCCTGCGCCGGGAAAGCGTAGACCGCAATATCCCTGTAAAAATTCTCTTTGCTTTGTGGCTGAGGAAGCTTAATCTGCTGTGGATCTTGTTCTGATCTGCCTCTCTGTTTAGCTCCCCTTACAGTCAGCTGGCTGGACACCACTTTTTGCATAGAAAGTTCAGGTGTGATCCAGGGGCCACCGGCCAGTGCAAAACCATCACTTACGTGCATGCCGATCTGTAAATCTAATCTCGCAGCCTCCTGAAATGCGTAACGCATCATCTCCCACCATGCGGGGCTCAGTTGTTCTGTTGCCGGCGCAAATACCGGCGGTTTAGCTGCTCCCTGTATCGGCATCAAATACGCTCCGCCAATGCCCGCAGCTTTCATTGCTTCAAGGTCTGCGCGGATACCCGCTTTGGATACGCCCGCCTGTATCCAGTACCAGAATACCCAGGGTTTTGCAGATTGCCTGGCCTCTGCAGAGAACATGGGCGGCAATGGAGAATTCTCTATCTTCTGCCCATGCACAGGCATCCGGATCAAGGCGATGATCAACAAGATGATGCCAGTTACTGAACGCTGATGTCTTAACATTTTACTCATTGATCATGGTATATTAACGACTGCTGAGCCTAAAAACCGTTTCTCCCAGGTCCTGAGCCTTCGCTTTTATATAAATATATCCCGGCTCTTCGCCAGACCTGATGATGACCATACATCTTCCTTTAAAAGCTTTTATCTGTGGCGCTTTAAATGAAGAAATATTCGCCTGATAACCGTTGTCCACACCTGCAAGTGTTCCATTGCCTTCTACGGAGAAGGAGATCAGCTGTGCGGCATCAGGAACCACATTTCCCTGTTGATCAGTTACCTTCACCGTCAGGTATGAAAGGTCATCTCCATCGGCTATGAGCTGGGACCTGTCGGCCTCCAAAACAATCCTGGACGCTTCGCCTGCTGTATGTACCTCCGAAGAAAGCACCTCTTTTCCGTTTTTTCTGGAAACTGCTTTCAGCACGCCCGGTTCAAAATTCACTTTCCATGAGACATGCAGGTCGTTTTCCTTTTTTCTGGTACCTAAGGACCTGCCATTTAGAAAAAGCTCTACTTCATCGGCCTGGCTGTAATATGCCCATACATCCACGGTGCTGCCCGGCTTCCAGTTCCAGTGCGGGAATACATGGAGCACAGGTTTGTCCGTCCATTCGCTCTGGTACATGTAGTACACGTCTTTCGGGAAACCTGCCAGGTCTACAATCCCAAAATAAGAACTCCGTGCAGGATATGGATAGGGAACCGGTTCTCCGAGATAGTCAAAGCCTGTCCACACAAACAATCCCGACATAAAATCCCGTTTCTTCACTTCTTTCCAGGCCCGTTCATGACTGGTGCCCCAGTAGGCAGCGGTATTATCATAGGCAGAAGCTGTCCAGTCGGCATTTCCATTGACCACATACTTTTGTTTGCCACTTGCCGGCCAGAACCGCAGCGTATCCGAAGACTGATATACACCCCTTGTTTCCAAGGCAGAAGTTGTTTCAGAAGCAATAAACTTTTGTCCCGGAAAGTTCAGCGGCAGCTTGTCATAATCTTCAAACTTATAATTGAAGCCCAGTACATTCAGGGCTTTTGCTTTCGCGATGTAATTCCTGCTGCTGTCGGTTTCTGTCAGTGCAGAGATCACAGGACGGGTCGCATCAAGTGCTTTTACTATTCCTGCAAGTTCCCTGGTAATGCGGGTTCCTGTGGTATCAAACTGCTCCCTGATCTCGTTACCAATACTCCATAGGATTACCGAAGGATGGTTCCTGTCTCTTTTGATCATATCCTGCAGGTCGCGCTTGTGCCATTTTTCAAAATCCAGGGAATAATCATATTTGTTCTTCTTCTTTTTCCACATGTCAAACGCCTCGTCCATCACCAGAAAGCCCATTTGGTCACAGAGGTTCAGTAATTCTGCAGCCGGAGGATTGTGTGAAAAACGTATGGCATTGCATCCCATTTCCTTCAGGATTTCCAGTTGCCGCTGCATCGCCCGGCGGTTTACAGCTGCTCCGAGGGCACCCAGATCATGATGCATACACACGCCCAGGATTTTCATGGACTGCCCGTTCAGCGAGAAACCCTTTTTACTATCAAATGAGAAGTACCTGATACCAAGGGTGGTACGGTACTCATCCAGGAGTTCTCTGCCTGCTGAAATCCGCGTAACCAATGTGTACAAATATGGATCCGCGGGCGACCATAACCTGGGTTGATCAATAGTAAAACTCTGGTCTGCCTCTGTCAATGAATCTTTTAATACCTGCTGTTTTTTTACGGTGGTTACCCTTTTCCCGGCTCCGTCCAGCAATGTCAGCTCAATCTCTGCCTGCACAGGTTTTGCACTGGCCCCTGCTTGTTTTCCGCTTGTATTTCTCAATACCGTTAACTGCCTGATGGTTGCCTGCCCGGCAGTTACAGCTGGTGTGCTCACGGAGGTCCCCCAATGATCCACGGCGATATCAGCTGTAGTCACCAGTCTTACATTGCGGTAAATCCCGGAGCCTGAGTACCATCTGGAATTGGGCTGTTTAGCGTTATCAGCTTTTACGGTAATCAAATTTTCCCGCTGCCCAAAATGTACAAAAGGCGTAAGATCGTACCGGAAAGAGATATATCCATTTGGTCTAATACCCAAAAGATGGCCGTTGATCCAGACCTCACTGTTTCTGTAAATACCTCCAAAATCAATATAGATACGACGGTTTTTTAAGTCCTTGGCCAGATGGAAAGTCTTGCGGTACCAGCCGATTCCTCCCGGCAGGGCACCTCCGTCGTTTCCCGCAGGATGTGCGGCACTGAAGTTTCCCTCAATGCTCCAGTCATGCGGCAAGGCTAATTTTCTCCATTTCCTGTCGTCAAATTCAGGTGCATCAGCACCTTTGATATCTCCTGAAAAGAATTTCCAGTCCCTGTTAAAATCCAGTTCCAGCCTTTTAGAGTAATTAAGCCCTTTCTTTCCTTGCGCGAACTGTTTTTTGTCTAAAGCCTGTGCAGCAATTCCTGCAGCCCAACCCACCGTAAAAATCAAAAACCAGATCAGTTTAATCCTCATCATTTTTCCTTTCTGCAGCAACAAAATTCAGTGTGCTTTTACCCAAATCTTTTGATGTTGCTACCGCAATTCCGCGCTGCCCCGCTTTGTTCACAGCGCAGTAATAATGATAAACCACACCATTGTACTTCACTACAAATGATTTATGCGCAAACACCTCATCATAAGGCTGAGAGGATTCAATCAGGTTTGCCCCGTCCCAGTCTGTCCAGTTTACCAGGTCTCTGGAAGCAGCAAACCTGTTGAAACCTCCCTTGCGGTCTGTCCAGAATGCCCCAAAATAAAACATGACGTATATATCATCCATTTTTTGAATCACAGCATCGCCGGTAATCCCTGCGGGATGATGCATTACAGGTTCCTTTTTAAATCTTTTCCAGCTGAGCATATCATCTGATACGGCCATCCCTATTCTTTCATACCAGCGGGTTTTGATATTATTTTTCGCAGAATCTCCATTGGCATTGTAATACATCACAAATTCATGTCCTGTTAATTTCTTCGGATCACGTATCACTGTACTTTTAAATATTTTCCTGTTTTCCCACCACCGCACATCTTTATCTTTGGCCGTAAGCACAGGTTTGTCCTGCCTGTTCCATTCATGTGGAACCGAAGGATCTGTATTGGTGTGTGCGATTCCGATTGACAAGTCTCCTGCTTCATACCCTCTGGTATTTCCACCGAAATACGACATCCAGTATCTGCCCTTGTATTTTTTCCAGGTGTAGCTCCCGCCCCATTCAGAATCCTGCAGGGCGATATAACCGGCTTTCTGGCTGGCATCCCAGTGTGTACTGTCTGCAGAGAAGGACAGCAGTTTTCCTTTTGTATTCCAGTTCAGCAGGCTATCACTTTCTGCCAGCCATGTCTCGTATCCCCTGCCGTCAAAGATGATGTAAGTCATATACCATTTATTCCCTTTGCGAAACACGCTTGGGCAATCCAGTTTTTTATCATTGGATAACGGAACCACTGCAAGCCCGTATTTGTACGGGGTTTTTATTTCTTCGTACAGTTGCTGCATTTTTTCCTGGCTCAGCCCGGTTTCAACTGCAGCAGGCGACTGTGCGCTTACAGCCAGGCAAAAAAATGAGGCAAGGATCAATAAGGGTATGGCTTTACAATTTGGCATGGGCTGATGTTTATTGTACGGTAAAATGATATGTTCCTGATCCGGTTTTTACTACTGCAAAGTCCTTCCCGTTTTTAAGGGGGGCCGGAGAGAGGGCTTTTCCTCCTTCTCTGATCTGCCGGCCTTTGCTTACAGGAATATAAACCGAAGCAGTAGTATTTGCAGGGATCTCCACGGTAAGTGTTAAAGCTGTGGCTTCCTTTTTCCAGCTGGTACCGATACGGCCGTAGGGCGACAGGTAACTTGTTTCTGCATGGGTCACACCCTCAACCATCTCCGGATGGATTTTGATCTGTTTAAAGGCAAGGGAGTTTTCCTCCTGCCTGATCCCGCCCAGCCCGCTGTAAAACCACTCCATTAAATGCCCCAGCATCAGATGGTTGTTGGATGCTGAGGGCAGTGCCTGCCAGGATTCTGTCAGTGCAGTTGCTCCCTGTGCCAGTTGGTACCCGTAGCCGGGGACATCAGGGTTACTGTTCATTTCGTAAATCACATCAGAACGACCTTCCTGTTCCAGCACCCGCAGCAGATAGCGGTACCCTATATCGCCTGAGGTCAGGCTGTTTTTATGTTTTCTGATGTCAGCGACGATGTTATCCAGAACTGCTGCTTTACGCGCGGGCGGAACCAGTTTCATATAGATTGCCATCGCATTGGCTGTCTGGCTGCCTGTGGCGTAATTGTTTGTTGTGCTATCGAAAAATTTACGGTTAAAAGCATGCTTCACTTCAGCAGCAAGCTTTTTATAAACTTCTGCATCGGCTTTTTTGCCAAGCGTCAGGGCTGTTTGCTGCAGGATATCCAGGTCATAATAATAGATTGCCGTTGCGGTTACGCCCATTGTGGTTAGCTGTGAAACCCCGGGTGGCTGCGGCCCAAGGTCATACCAGTCGCCCAAACCCTGGCTCAGGATATTGTCTTTAGCCTTGGTTTTGAGGTATGCGGCATATTTCTTCATCATGGGATAGGCGGTGACCAAACCCTGTCGATCACCGTACCACTGATACATATACCAGGGCAGGATAATACTGCTGCTGCCCCATTCCGGCGAATCGCGGAACATATCTCCTCCCCAGGTAAAGACGGTATATTCGGGAGAGATTTCTGGTACCAGCCCTGTACCTGTTTGTGATAAGCGCATGTCTTCTATGGATTTGTTCAACAAGTTTTCTACCTGCCAGGTATAGCGGAGGGAGCTTCCCATTAGATGCAACTGCTCCAGCCAGCCCAGTTTCTCCCTGTGCGGGCAGTCGGTAAACACGCTCATCATATTGCTTTTTACGCCCCAGTCGATCAGTTTTGCGGTTTTGTTGAACAGGTTGCTTGAACTGTTAAATGTCCCGGCCTGTTCTGCGGCATTCCTTACCTGCAGTCCGGTTACTTCAGTGATTACGGGCAGCTGATCTGTTGCGCTGTTTTCTGTAACCGGAACTGCGCCATCAATTTGCAGGTACCTGAAACCATAATAACTGAACCGGGGCTGCCAGGTTTCTACACCCTCCCCTTTGAGGATGTAGGTGAAGTAATAAGGTTTTCCGGAAGCTTTCTGATTCGCTGTATGATCAGGATTGATCAGTTCTGCAGGCGTGATCCTTATGGTATCTCCTTTTTTTCCTTTAACAGAGATCCTCACTATTCCTGAAGCATTTTGCCCGAGATCATATGACCATCCTGCAGAGCTGATTTGAGTAATCTGCTGGGGTTTAAAGTTTTCAAATATTTTCACGGAGGCCGCTTTCTGGGAGTTTAACAATGGCGGGCCGGTCGTGATCACTGCGTTCTGCCATTGGGTATCATCAAATGCTGGCTGGTCCCAGTCTTTTTGTTCTTTAGCGGCGTCATAATCTTCACCACCATAAATACTTGAAAAGATAATGGGGCCTGCAGCGGATTTCCAGCTGCGGTCACTGACGATGTTTTCTGAGCTGCCATCGGTGTAATTGATCAGCAAGCGGCAGATCATTTTTGGGAATCCATATTGTACAAGTAGTTTCCTGTATCTTTTTTTCTGTTTAGGGATATAGTAAAACCCATTTCCCAGCATTACGCCAATCGCATTTTTGCCGTTTTTTAAGGATTCCGTAACATCGAAGGGCACATATAAAGCCTGCTTTTCATAGTTTGTCCAGCCCGGATCAAGAAAATGATCACCAATCTTTTTCCCGTTGATGCTTAAGTCAAAATGGCCGAGCCCGGAGATGAATATGGTTGCATTTTTTATTTTTTTGCTGATGCTGATTTCTTTCCTGATCAGGGGGAGCACATCATTGATCGTGCCTCCCGTTTTATCGCGCTTGCCTATAGCTGAAGGAAGTATCCTTGTAGAATCAGGCATCACTTCATGTGCAATCCAAATGGCATTTTTCCAGTCCGCTTTTGTGAGCAAGCCCATCTGCCATTGTTGTGTGTCACTCCATGCAGATGATTTTCCATGGTTGTCCCAAAGCATGATTTTCCAGTAATATGTTTTTGCAGCGGTTAAAGGTTTACCTTTGTAGCTAACTTGTATAGAGGCTGATGAGTTTACTTTTTTTGAATCCCAGATATTGCCGGTATTGCTTTTTAACAGCTTCGGATCATCTGAGACCAGGATGCGATAAGCCTTTTGCAGCGTATTCCGTTGTTTAGATTCTATCTCCCAGCTTAGCCGGGGAGAACTGGCATCTATGCCCATCGGATTTACCTGCTGTTCGCATCTGGGATTGACTGGCCGTGGTGATTGTGCATCAGCACGGACAATAGTTGCAAAGAACAAAAGAAACAGGGCAAACAACCTCATCGGCAGCGAAAGATATTTGGTTTATGGATGAAACATAGGTACAGGAAATGGAGGTATGTTTCATCTAGGATATTATCTAAGTTTTATGATAATTTAGCAAGGCTGAACTTTAATATCAACCCATTTGATTACCATATGTGTGCATATGCTGTGCGGTATCGGGAGGTAACGAATACATACCTCATATAGTTTTTGTCTGTATTTAGAAAACTATTGACCAGCTGTTAACGCCTTACTGGAAGGTGGTTGACGGGCTCAAACCCACAATTTGAGCCTGTCAACAGCCTGTCAATACCCTGTTAACAGCCTGTTAATACTGGATAAGAATACTACCAGAACTAAAGGAAGGATTAATTTGTACCCTACCTGTCATAGGTAGTGCTAGATTGATATAAGTATACAAAGATCTGAAATAACTCCAGAAATTTAAGTCATATCAATTTGTTAAAATATAAGGTACTGAGCTTTAAAGGCTGTGCCATTCTCTAGCACAGCCCTATTGCCCAGATTTTAAAGTTTCAGCAGATTTGTTCCTGAAAATACACCTTTAGCTTCGATAAGCCTGCTGCCCGCAGCCAGTGTACCAAGATCTACCGGGGCAAAACCAAGCCTTCCAATCAGTTCAACGATTTCTGCTTTGGCACCTTCGTCATCACCAGCAACAAACACTATGCGTCTTCCCTGTCCAATTAAGGGATCTGCAACGAGTATTGTAGCGTAAAGCGTATTAAATGCTTTGATGAGGCGCGCACCTGCCAGCTGTTCCAGGACGATGCCCGAAGCAGTTTTTTCTCCCAGATCAGCGATCTTGCCTCCTGGCAGGAATTCATTGGTAATATCGATTACGATTTTACCTTTCCATTCAGTTAACCCGCTAAGGTTTTTAACCTCCCACCAGGGCAGGGCAAGTATTACAATTTCAGCCGCAGCTGCCTGTTCAGTTGTTGCCGCTTTTGCACCCTTACCTAATTTTGAAATAACAGGCTCAAGGCTCTCTATGCCCCTGCTGTTACTGATCAGAACAGGTATGTTATTTTTTAGCAGATGCCCCGCAACTGCCTGTGCGATATGGCCTGCACCAATAATTCCGATTGTCTTCATGTTGTCCTTAATTTTTTTGTAATTTGTTTAAAAAGCGGATTTAATTACTCCGCCGTCGGCGCGCAGCGCAGCTCCGTTGGTGGCAGCTGAAAGCGGACTGGCTACATAAGTGACCAGACTGGCGATTTCTTCAGGCCTGATGAAGCGCTTGAGCAATGAAGTGCCGCGCATGCTGCTGAAAAATACGTCCTGCATTTCCGCATCGCTGATGCCTTGTTGTTCAGCCGTTGCTTTCATAAAATTGGTAATCGCCTCCGTGGAAGTCGGCCCCGGCAAAACCGTATTCACGGTAACTGCAGAACCTACGGTCATTTCGGCCAGGCCGCGGGATAGTCCGATCTGAGCAGTTTTGGAGACCCCGTACTGGATCATTTCAGCAGGTATCTGCACACCCGATTCACTGGAAATAAAGATGATGCGGCCCCAGTTTGCTTTCAGCATCTGGTCAATATAAGCACGCGAAAGACGCACCCCGCTCATCACATTCACCTGATATATATCCAGCCATTCCTGATCCTGAATATCTCTGAATGCTTTTGGCTGGGCAATCCCTGCGTTATTGACCAGGATATCGACCACCGGATATTGTTGAATGAGGGCGTTTACCTGATCAGGTTGTTCCAGGTTTGCTACCGCTCCATAAATGTTTTGGTTTCCAGTTTCCGATTTGATTTTTGCTACTGCTGCGTTCACACGTTCAGGAGTACGCCCGTTAACGATAACTATTGCCCCTTCCGCTGCCAGCGACCTGGCGATGGCGAAGCCGATCCCGCTGGTGGAACCAGTAACCAGGGCGGTTTTTTCTTTTAATTGCAGATCCATGATCTTGTTGTTAATACTGTTTATAATTTGTTTGCAATGGCTTCGGCGGCAACTTTCAGGCGTTCTACCCAATCCTGATGGTAAGAATAAAGGCCTCCGGGATGCTTGTGGCCAAGGATATCCAGGAACCATTCCCCCTGTTGTGTTTCTTCTGTGAGAACATGCACGCCTTCCGCGGTTGGTGTAATCACCCAGCCATGATAAGCAGTTGAACCGGTTTGGTCGCCGTCAACGGTAGTTTTCCAGGCCAGCCTGTGATAGGGTTCAAACTCCGTAACCCTAAGGCTCATCGGGAATCCAACAGTCACACGGCTCCATTTAGTGCCCATGGCCAATTCAGAGCCACCACTCAAAATTTTCACCTGGTCTTCAGACGGAAAATAGCTCTTCCAGTTTTCTGCATCAACCAACAGTTTCCAGACTACTTCTGCCGGTGCTTTAATATCGATATCATTTAATGCGTAGATTGCTGATATTTTTGGATCCTGATCTGCAGGCCAATTTGTTTTATGATACATCATATGTTGTTCCGTAATTTTTATCAAAGTTCCGGCAAGCCCCTCCAAACAACGAGGACATTTGAACGAATTTATACGTGATAAATATCACAGTCACCAGATGTTCAGCATGGCGACGATAGGATGTATTGGTACAGAAGTATTTCTTTCAGCGTTTGACTACACGCGATCAGAAGTGCCGGGATTGTGCGCTTTTGTAAACTGATTTCTGATCCTGCTTAACGTTTCGCGGGAAACGCCCAAAAATGAAGCGATCATATGAGGTCAAGGACATTTGAAAGAATATACCCGTGACATTTATCACGAAGGACTCAGAACAGGTAAATTAGCTTAGCGCTTTATGACACCTGGAATACCGACTTCAAATACCGCGTATTTGCGCCAAAATTCTCCTGTACGCTCTTTGGATTTTTTGCATCCCTGGACCGCTCAATCACCAGCCAGCCCTTCCAGCGCATCTCGTCAAGCGCTGATTTAACCTTATGCAGATCCAGCCTTGTATTATCCTGCAGCCATACGCCATCTTCATCCGTACAGTGGATCTGGCAGATATTCCGCCTGCCCAATATGCGCAGTTCAGCAATCAAATCCCTCCCCTGTTTTAGCGGATTGGAAAAGTTAAAATAGATCTGAACCGATCTCGAACCAACCTCATTCAGCAGCTTCAATTCTTCCGCAGCAGGCAAAGCGGTTTCAATACCGATCACCACTCCGGCTTTCCTTGCCATATCGCCCACAACCTTCAACCGCTCAACAATGGCCGGCCGCAGCTCCGGGTTTTTCACGAGGTCTCCGTTTACTCCTAAAGGCAGAAATGCAACTTTAACATTCATCGCTTTCATTGTAGCAATACAATCTCCTACCATCTGCTGATATGTAGGGCGGGTAGCAAAAGACTGCGCATAAAAACCCGTCATGGCCAGCGAGCAGAGCTCAATGTTCAGCTCCCTCGCTTTGTCCAGAAAGCCTGTCCTGACCGCAGGATCTGCCAGTTTATTATCAAACGTGTCCCGGTTGCCCAGTCCGCCCATATCCAGTTCAAGCCCATCAGCCCCTATTTCTTGAGTAAGGGCTATTGCAGACAGTTTTTGTCTTTTCAGGATCATCAGGTCTACCACTGCAATTTTATAGCGCTGCTGATGACCATGCAGCAATTCATTGCCGTATGGCAGCACATCCCCTTTTGCAGGTGCAAACAGGTCAGAAATCAACAAAGAGCCTGTCAGCAAAGCTGAATTTCTGATAAACCTGCGTCTGTTTAAAACATCCATAAAGAAATCATTTATTTTACTGTAAATACCTTTTCGAGCTCATCAAACCCTTTGATCGCATTGGCGGGCAGATGCTCTCCGTGTTCTCCAAAGACATATAATTGGGAAGCTTCTTCTACTTTGACCGGAGATTCATCATAGTTTCCTTTTACGTCTTTTACCTTTGCCCCATTCAGCGCAAACTGCTGTACCAGAAAATCGTACAATGCTTTGCGTTTAGAGAACCCAAAATCATGCCCCTCAGCGGGCAAATGTACATTCTGAACCTTAGCTGCTGCCCCGTAATATCCATAGATTTTTTTCAGGTAAGCAAAATCATGCTCCGGGAACTGTGCCGTCCAGTCCTTTCCATCAGAAACTACCAGTTGTGGCCTCGGAGCTGCCATTGCTGCCAGTTCTACAGGGTTGGTTCCCCTACCGCATGAATAAACAGGCATACCGCTTTCACAGGGGCAGCCACCGTAAAAATACGAAGAAAGCGATACCACTGGCGCCGTCAGCCGGATACGGTCATCCAGCGCAGTCATCAGTACAGTATGGCTTCCGCCGCCTGATCCTCCGCTGATACCAACCCGCGCAGGATCAGTTTCGGGCAGGGCTTCCAGATAATCCAGGATCCTGATGGCACCCAGCGCCTGTACCGTTTGCGCCAGGCTCTTCCGGTGATCCTCCTCTTTAAACTGTAACAGCGATTCTCCCCAGGCAAAAAGATCGTAGCTAAAAGCCATGCCGCCCATTCTGGCGATCATCGCACAGCGGATCTGGCAGTCGGCACGGTAGCGCTGCTGCTCCCAGTGCCCATCCGGACTTAGGATTACCGGTATTTTCCCTTTGATTTTTTGCGGGCGATATAAAGATCCATTGATATAAAGACCCGGCATAATTTCCAGTGCAATATTTTCTATGGTATATCCGTCCATCACCCGATGATTGCTGATGATCGGTTTGGATTTGGGCTTAGGCGGCAGGGGCGATAACTGCAATGCAGCGAATAACTGCGGCCGCAATAACTTACAACGATCTTCCCAGGAAGCTTTATCCGGCACAGCCGATGCAAGCCTGTCCAGCTTTGCCCATCCATCAGCCACATTCCATCGGAAATATTCATATGGTTTAAGCTTGTAGACCGATTCCTTTTC
The DNA here is from genome assembly GCF_900182595.1 of Pedobacter westerhofensis. Taxonomy (GTDB): domain Bacteria; phylum Bacteroidota; class Bacteroidia; order Sphingobacteriales; family Sphingobacteriaceae; genus Pedobacter; species Pedobacter westerhofensis. Next base: position 345,802 of record NZ_FXTN01000001.1, read on the forward strand.
CTGGTTCACTTTCAGGTCCAGCGGCGTAAGCACACTCGTAAACGTTTCTGCGAGTGTTTCCCTGAACCTCCAGGAGGCATATTTTACATAACGGCCTTTTACCTGCTCTTCAGTAAATTTGATCTTCACTTTGAAACGGTCTTCGATCTGATGAAGCACACTGGCTAAAGGCTCTGCGTATTCGGTGTCAGAATTCTGCGCAAAAACAGCCGCAGGATTCAATAGCCAAATTGCAAACAGCATGGGCATCATATGGAGCAATCGTACTACTTTTCTCATGGCTCTTCAGATTTACCTTCTTTAATTACCGGCGCAGTATATCCTTTTAATGCAGGCCATTCTCCGTTCTCAATTCTTTTCAGCTTTAAACGTTTGGGATCAACCACCACATGCCTGATCTTTTCCCTGCGCCAGGTAAATACAAAATGAAGCAATCCATCGGCTGTCTGGATTACCGAGGGATAGGAGTACTGGCTGATGGGCGAGTCTTCGAGGATCAGCGCGGCATCCCAGATTTTTCCGTCTTTTGAAACAGCCACGTTTAATGGTGTCCTTGCTCCTTTTGCCAGAGTGCCCGGGGGCAGCACATGGTTATACACCAAAATGTCCCTGCCATCCTTCATGGTCATGGCATCCGTGCCGGAATTGTTGTTGGGAAGCGGCATTTTGGTTAAGGGCGACCAGCTTTCGCCATAATCTGCAGAATATGAAGTGATCAATGCCCTGTTCCTGCTCCTGGCAATCAGCTGCAGATTCCCATCGCCGTGATCCAGAATGCTGGGCTGAATAGCCCCAATCTCTTTCCCTGCATCCGGAAGAAAAACTTTCCTCCATGTTTTGCCCTGATCGCCTGTAATTTCGAAATGCAGCTTCCATCCCCCCTCACCTTCGGTACTGGAAGGACAGATAAAATTCCCGTTGCTCAGCAAGACTGGTTTATTCTTTACCGGGCCAATATACCCCTCGGGTAAACGAATGGCCTCTGACCATGTTTTTCCATCATCTGAAGATCTGCGCGCCATGCCCCACCACTCCGCAGGTTTGGGACCAATTTTATAAAACAAAATCAGATCACCACCCGGGATCTGAAAAAGCACGGGGTTCCAGGTTGGGAGCCTCGTACCATCTGGCTGAATGCCATTGGCTACACTGTATGGCGCAGACCACTGCCCTCCAACCTGCCTGCTCACATAAATCTCCACATCAGGATTACGCTCTTTGGTGCCTCCAAAAAACGAGACCACCAGACCGGCCGGTGTTTCGGCGATGGTAGCAGAATGACAGGAAGGAAAACTGGCTTTATCATAGATAAATTCCTCTTTCAACACACCTTCCTGCCATTTTTTCAACTGCGCACTGCTATTAAAAGCGCAGAGGAACAACACAAACACACCAACAATTTTTATCATATTTCCGGTTTTAATTGACCATAAAATTATATTCGCCAGAACCAATCTCCAGCACAGCCCGCTGGCCCTCCATTTTAATGAACCGCAGGCCGCTGGCTTCCTTTATTTTGTTACCACTTTCACTAAGCCTGCCGATATCCTGAACAGGAATATAAACCCTGGCAGAAGTATTGGCAGGCAGGGTAATATGCCATTCAAAATGAGCCCCTTTTTTTGTCCAGTTACTTTTTACTGTACCATAGGCCGACTGATAGCTGGCATCCACATGGGATAAGCCTTCCACAAAATCGGGCTTCATCAGCAGTTCCTTAAAGCCCGGCGCCGCAGCTTTGATACCCGCCAGGTTCTCGTAGTACCAGATCATCAGGTCGCCCAGCAGCATCACATGGTTTTGAGAGTTCATCCCCGGATCGGCTGTATTGCCGTTCCAGAGCTCCCAGATCGTAGTAGCACCATTTTCTGCCATATACCCCCATGAAGGATAGGTTCGATTGGTGGCCAGACGGTAGGCCAGATCGGGACGCCCATTGGCCGAAAGCCCCCTCATCAGCCACTGCGTACCAATCACACCGGTACTGATATGGCTGTTGTTTTCTTTCTCAATCTTGCCGGTCATGTTTTGAAAAACCCGCTCCCTATCCTGATCAGGTACCAGTCCGAAACTGAGGGGCAGTAAATTGGCGGTAACGCTGTTATTGCTGTACTGCTTTGAATCTGCGTTCAGGAACTTTTGATTGAAAGCAGTTTTTATTCTGCCGGCCAGGCTTTCAAACACCGCGGCATCTCCCTGCAGATGCTGCAGCAGGGCAAATTGGCGCATCAGCATCAGCAGTTTATAGTATGTGGCTGTGGCCAGCAATACCCCATCCGTTTTTCGCAGCGGATCTTTGGAAAAAATCAGCTCTTTGGATTCCGGCGGTACGCACCAGTCGCCATATTTGTCTTTTGTGATCAGGTCAGCAGTCATATAGTTTTCCTGCATGTAATCCATCCATTTCTTCATGGAAGGATAATGTTTTACGATCGGGCGCAGATCGCCATATTGCTGATAGATCATATCTGCAACGGTGAGATAGGTAGCAGGCCAGGTTACGTTATCGCTGTAATATCTCCAGAAGGCAGGCGCCACATCCGGAATGCTGCCGTCCTGTCTTTGCGACTGCTGGATATCGTCCAGCCATTTGGTATACAGCCTGCCGTTGTCGAACAAAAAGCTTTCGCCATAGGCACCGGTAGTACGGTCGCCCAGCCAAGGCTGGCGCTCATTGCGCTGCGGACAATCAACAGGCATGCCTTTGTAATTACTTCTGATGGCCCAGTAGGCATTTTTGTAGATGCTGTTTAATGTTTCATTTGAAGAACTGAACTCACCGCTGGTTTGCATCTCGTCATATACTACTCTTCCTTCGAAATCGCTGAGCTGAGGCTTGCCGGGATACCCTGTAATTTCTACATAGCGAAAGCCGTGGTAAACGAAAGAAGGTTCCCATGATTCTCTTCCTGTGCCCTTTAAGATGTATATATCTGTCGATTTTGCATCCCTCAGATTGCGCACAAAAAGTTCAGTGACCACTTGATTTGAGGTAACAGCAGATTGGGATTTTGATTTGCCGGATGTGGCAAGTACTACTGCAGATCCTGATGCTAGGTTTCCTAGCTGGAGCGTTTCTCCAAAGCGAAGCTTAACGGCCTGCCCGCGTTTACCTATCACAGACATCCTGACCCAGCCAGCCATGTTCTGCCCCATATCCATGATATATACTCCCGGCTTAAGCCACCTGATTGAAACCGGTTTAATGGTTTCCATCACTTTCATATTTTCATTCATCTGCGCCACAGGCATCCCGACGGCTTCCTGAACAAAAGTTGCTTTCTGCCAGCCCTGCGCATTGAACCCTGCATCCGCCCATCCCGGCATTTCTTTAGTGGCATCATATTCCTCACCGTCATATTCATTGTTGGTACGGATTGGGCCATTAGCGGTCATCTTCCAGCTGTCATCCGTGCTGATCACCTCCTTTGTGCCATCGGAATATTCTATATCGAGGTTCATCAGCATTTTCGGATAACCAAAAGTCTTGATTTTATAGGGTTTGTAGGCCTGCCGCATCGTGTAGAACCGGCCGTTTCCAAGAACCGTCCCTATCGCGTTCCCACCTGGTTTGAGGTAACCGGTCACATCAAAAGTGTTGTACTTTACAGATTGATTATAATCTGTAGGGCCCGGGGCAAGCACCTGGTCGCCCACTTTTTTCCCATTGACATATAACTCATATAAACCAAGGCCGATGATATAGGCAGTCGCCGATTTCACAATTTTGGAAGTCTTGAATTCCTTACGGAAATAACGCGCAGACAAGCGCGAAAACTGCGTTTCGCTATCACCCTTTGCAGGATAATCCATCCCGATCCAGCGCCCTTTCCAGTCGCCCCCTTTGAGCAGGCCCATACTCCAGAACGCGGGGGCGCTCCATTCGCTGTCGCCTCTGTTATTTCCTATTTTAACTTTCCAGTAGCACTTTGTTCTGCTTTTTAAGGGAACACCCTGATACAGCACGTTGACAGAGGCATCAGATCTGATATTTCCAGAATCCCAGAGATCGCCGGTATTTGCGGCAAGTTTTTCCTGTGAAGAAGCCACCAGCACCTGATAGCTGGTTTGTACTACAGACCTTGACCGGCTATCGATCTTCCAGCTGAGCGAAGGTTTTAGCATATCGATCCCCAGCGGATTTTCCCGCATTTCGCAACGGGGAGCAGTAACCTGCACCTGTGCGAATGCCGCCTGATGAAGCAGCAGGATCCAGAGTAATACAATCCTAATCATGTCCGGCCTCCTTTCGCCCTGTTGTAGTCAGCGTTTGGGCCTCCCCCCGGAAATCAAAATACAACACCAGGTGCTTAGCCCTTCCAGGTTCTTTCTCATAATCATAAAAGATGTTTTTCATCCCCATTGGCCCGGTAGTTTCGGGTTTCTGGGTTTTTGTGCCGATACCTGAAATTGCCTGCATAAACGAGATATCTCCCGAAGGGAAAGTAGGTTGCAGGTTTCCGTACTGGTCGTCAGACTTCTTTGGCGTAAACAGCCTGAAGAACATATCTTCCTGATCGGTTACAACAGTGAAAGGCTGACCGGTGGTATGTACCTGCAGCCAGTACATATTGGAGTGGTAGCCTTTGAACTCCGGATACACTGCCGGATATTCTCCGGTGGCAGCATCGTTATAGGCTTTATTCCAGAAACCAAAAAGATTTCCTTTCATGCGGTTCTTCCATACGCGGTAGGGCCCATTGCCAAGGTAAGTTACCCCCTTCACTTCCTTTTCAGGAAAGGAAAAGTTGACACCCGTAAAATTGGTAAAGTAGGCTCCGGGAAAGTAAACGACTTCCATTTTTACCCAGCCCGAGGGGTAGATCGTCCACTGCAAGGTATTGTATGCACTCTTCCTGTTAAATGCCGAAGCAATCACTACGTTCCCGGCATCCTTCCGGAAGCTGAAATTCGCAAAATTGTTCAGTCCTTCCTGCAATACCGGGCCATTGCTGAGGGGGATAACACCTTTTGCATTGCGCACCTGTACCAGTCTGCCTGAGTCGCGGCTGATCGAAATACGAAGGTCTTTTACCGAGACTTCAAAGCGATTGCTGCTTTCAGTGATTTCTACTTTTGAGCCTCCGTTTTCAGTTACCAATACACGGGCAATTTCTGCCGGGCGTTTTACGGGGAAGCTCCAGGTGAATATCTCCCGGCCATCAGGGTCTTTGATTTTTAAATATAGTACAGTATAAGTATTCCAGTTTTTTGGCAGCGCCAACTGTAACTTCCCTTTTGCAAGGGGCAGGATATCCGGTGCAACTGCAAGGCCAGAATCCGCATGGAGTACTGCAGTTTTACTGCTTGTCCCGGCTATGCCGACCAGCTTTTCCAGCTTCCAGCTGAAGCTGCAGTTCTTCAGGTTTGTGAAAGCAAAACAGTTTTCGAGGTTAAAAGAACCATCAAAATCAGTGCTGAGTTCCCTGTGCTCGATATATACGGGGCTCCAGATTTCCTTGATGGCATAATAACTGCCCTCCTTTTCATGGAAGGGGCCTACAATACCATCGGCAGCATGGTTGCCATCTGTATCTATTCTTCCGTTCTGGTCAGTACGCACCACGCCCTGATCTGCAAAATCCCAAAGGAAGCCACCGGCAGAGAGTGGGTTTAACCACATGGCATTCCAGTAATCTTCCAGTCCGGCACCATGGCCGCCATCATACAGGCCATGCAGAAATTCTGTGGGCATAATGATATTGTGGCCGTGATCGTAATTTCCGATCCCATAGTTATACTCCCGGTAATGCTGCGTATCAAAACCGCCGAACACCATCCAGGGGTGGATAACCGGGCGGTGCTGCAGGTCCTGCTGTACAAATAGGGTGTCCAGTTCCAGGTTATGCCCGCCTTCATTACCGTTAGACCACATGATAATCGAGGGATGATTTTCATCATGGGCAATCATTTCGGGAACCAGTTTTTTGCCGGTAGGAGTATCATAGCGGCCATGCCAGCCCGCCAGTTCATCCATAACGTATAAGCCAAGTGAATCACAGACATCAAGAAAATGAGAATCTGGCGGATAATGCGACATCCGTACCGCATTCATGTTCATATCTTTCATCAGCAGCACATCTGCTACAGATATTTTTTTACTGGTTGTCCTGCCCGATGTAGGCCAGAACGAGTGGCGGTTTACACCTTTGAATTTTATTTTGGCGCCATTAACGTATAACCCGTCACGCTGTTTAACAACGATACTGCGGAAACCTATTTTGTGGCGTACCGTATGCAGCAGCCTTCCCTTATTGTAAAGGCTGATCACCGCAGTGTATAGGAAAGGGGATTCTGAAGTCCATTGTTTAACAGCTGCATACTGGTTTTGAAAAAGCACTTCTGAGCGGCCGGCAACATCAGTTTTAAAACTCCCGCCCAGGCGGGCACCATCAGCACTGTACAAATCAACGACAAGCTGGTCTGCATTGCCCGCAATGGTAACTTTCCCCTTTAATGTGCCATCCGATTTTGCATCCAGTGCAGCCCGTTCGATATGGTCAAGCGGCAGGGCTTCCAGGAAGACCGGCCTGAAGATCCCGCCGAATAACCAGAAATCAGCTTTGCGTTCTGCAGCATTGACCGAAGGGTTGGCAGAATGTTTTGAAACTGTAACTTCCAGCAGGTTGGATTTACCATCAATAAGCAGCTTGCTGATATCATATCTGAAAGCATAAAATGAGCCCTGATGAACTGCACCGGCAGATGTGCCGTTTATTTTTACTTCAGTATCCGTCATGGATCCCTCGAAAACAAGATTGATCTTTCTGCCTTTCCAGCCGGCAGGCACTTTAAATGTCTTTTTATATAAGCCCTGCTCTTTTCCACGCAGACTGTCTGGTTTAAAACCATAATCGTACTTGCCAAAACCCTGCAGCTCCCAGTTGGATGGCACAGCAATTTTAGTCCATTTACCGGAATTGCGCCCTGCTGTACAAAAGAAATCCCATTTTACCGTATCATCGTTTCCTTTTCCCGAGAGAAACAGGGTCTCTGTTTGTGCCGCCCCATCTTTTTGCTGCGCATAACTGAACGGTAGTCCTGTTACGAAAGCACAGGCCAGCAACATCAGCCATACCATTGTACTGCCCCTGCCTGCAGGTAAGAAAAATATAGTTCTGTTCATCGTGCTAAAAAGATTTGAATGATTCGATAGAATAAACTGCTTCAGGATCAGATGCACCGGCGTCCTTCAGGTCAAAATCCTGGTCTGTTTCGGTATCGGCATCCGGAAAACGCCTAACCTCACCAGTTCTGAAGGTTACCCTGGCAATCTCTGATACAGGTGCAAAGAAGATCTTTGTACCTTTTTTGACCCCGTTTACCGTTACATCGTATGAACGTGAAGCTGTATTTAACTCAACTCTGACCGTATATTTTTTATTCTTTTCATATTTCGTGATGCCCGAATAGCGATAGCCGGCTTTGGTTTTAAACAGGCTGTCCCCGTCAAATACCAGCCTTACGGCAGCCTGCCCCCTGCTGTCGGTAAACTCGATATGCAGCACACCATGATCAGCCTGTGCAGGCACAACAGTAAACTCAACAGCAACTTTTTTTGCTGCAGGGATCACCCGTTCGGCTTTGGCATAGTCAAACCTGTCCCTGTCGCGCAGCACCAGCGCTTTCCGGCCATCCGGCGCTTTTTCGATTTGTGCAGTAGCCCAGAGCGGGCTGAATAAATTCCAGTAGCGCAGCTCCGTTCCCGCTTTCATTTCTGCAAAAACCTCATTAACCGGTTCCTTCACTACAGAAATTACAGGTACCGGGATTGCTGCCAGCCAGATATCCTCTTTGTTCATGCTGTACGTTACCCACATGTTTCCATCTGCGGGATCCCCGTCACCTTCCTGTATCCCGCGGACATACTGGGGGCCGTAGGATTTGAAATTCCCTCCGTACCTCATCGTAGTGATCTCGCCGTTCACCAGCAGCAGGTCTTTGTAGTTTAATCCGTCGTCACTGGTGGAAACCGCCAGCGGCCAGCGGAATTCTGAAGGATTGTACACGGTAGCATATCGTCCGTCTGATGTTCTTTGCCCCCATATCTTCGCATTGCTGTTGACAAAGCCCGGTGCCCGCAGCGGATTGAACACCCAGGTTTTGCCATTATCTTTGCTGATTGATGTGAGCGCATTTTTCCATAAGCCTACTACCCTGCCGTCCGCCAGATGATAAAAGCTGAATGCCTTGATTGGTCTTTTTAAGGGGATAATGGGATCATTGCGGTCGGCCTCTTCCACCCATTGCTGCATCATCAGCGGCTGCGCCAGCAGTTCATTGCAGGCAGCAACAAAACCTTTGTCTTTGCTGCTGGTATAAAAAGGGTAAGCCGATTTGGTTTTATCCCAGGAAGCATTGTTCCTGATGAAATATATCGGGCCATATTTTCCGCCTGTCAATACTTCGCGGACTACCCTGCCGATCCCGTTCCCATCGTTGGGGTCATCCTTTGCATCCAGGGCTACACCATAGTAGGCAAGCGCAAGCAGGCGTTTGTTTTTTGTGGTGTAAAAGCCGATACGCTGGTGCATCACGGCGTACAGGTCTTTGGCAACTCCGGGATAATCTTTCTTAGTAAAACCATCAGGCACCTTGTACTCCGGGAATACCGTTTCGGGGGCCGACCAGTGGTAACCATCTTTGGAGGTTATCATCAGGGTTTTTCCGGGCGGGATATGCTCCCCAGCGGGGTTGCTCAGGAATTCCAGGTAAAATGTTTTGTTCCACCAGGCCAGCATGGGCGCATGGTTATACGTCCAGCTGTGGCCCCCGGCCAGTTCGGGATGTTCCCTGCTGGCGCGAAAGGCCTGGATATTATGCACCCCAACTGCCGGGCTGAGCTGCCCGTGGTGATAGTCCACATTCGACAGTGCCGTACCTGTATATCGTACAGTATCCTGTGCCTGAGCATTGTTCTGCAACAGGATAATCAATAGTATAACAATCGTTTCTAATCTGCCTTTCATCTGTTTATTGTCTTTCATTTGCCGGATGGAGCTTTTGATTTGCCTGCTGCTGTAAGCCTTTCAGGATGCGGCGGGACGATTTAAAGACCGTCCCGTGTTTATGTCCTGCCGGGATGTCAATTTCGGCAGAGATATCGGTAAAGGATTTAAAGTCGCGCGTACGGTAGGCCGCATAGCGCTTTTCTCCGTAAGCATCGTAATAGATCAGCCAGTCCTGCCCTACCTGGACCACCGAAGGCCCTTCGGTAAGCTTGCCGCTGAACGGAGCAGAAATATTGGTGTATGGCCCGGTTAATTCAGGGCTGAAAGCTACTTTGAGGTTTCTGTTTGCGCGGGTGTTATCTTTTAATACCAAAACATAGCCGTCTGATCTGCGCCTGGCAATCACTGCATCGATCACACTAAAACCCGGATCAAGGAATAACTTCGCCTCAGAAAAATTCACAAAATCTTTTGTCAGCGTATAATACATGCGGTGGTTATTATTTTCTTCTTCGGTACCTTTTGGAAAACGGTAGGGAACAGTGGAAGCCCAGATAATGATAAACTGCTGTCCCTGTTCATCATAGAAAATCTCGGGTGCCCATACATTGACCACATCTGGTTCATGTGCCATGACATTGATCATTTGTTGTGGCGACCAGTGTACAAGATCTTTAGAAAAAGCATAACCAAATCCTTTGTCGCCCTTCCAGCTGGAAGTCCACACCAGGTGGTACACCCCGTCGGGACCTCTGGCAATGGAAGGGTCGCGCATGACTTTCTGAGCACCCGCTTCCGGCTTGAGGAAAGTGGAGCCCAGGTCTTTCCAGTGATAACCGTCAGTGCTGTATAAAAACCTCAGGCCCTCGTTTGCAGGCTCATGAAAAGAGGTAAAAAGATATACCTCTTTTGTGCAGGAACAGCAGCAGAACAGCAGTATGATCAGCAGGTTTCTCATGTTAAATCCGGTCCAGAATCAGCACCCAGTCATTCCCGTTCTTTTTATCCCCCGGAGGATTAAATTTTGCGGTACCACTATTTAAAATTTCTCCAAAGCCGGTTGTTTTGCCGGTACGCGGATTAAACCAGGAGGCTTTCACCTTTTCACCTGCAATGCTGCCCATGTTTAAAGAAAAATCCCTTCCTGTGTAGGTGTAAGCCATGATATAATCTTTTCCCCGTGTGGCCAATATTTTGTCATACTTCTCAGCGGGAGCCCCTTCATTCTCATTCAGCACAACAAGGCTTTGATCAGGTACACGGTCAAAAAACGAACGCGACAGCATGAGCTGCTTTAAGTAAACCATCTGCGAAGCACCGGGAGCATTGATTGCAGAAGTCCACAGTTCATCAGAACCATAGGCGCTTTCCTTGTCTTCTTTCCGGTGCATCTGCATCACAGAATTCTGTCCGTAGGTATAGCCGAAAGCACCTGCAAAGACTGACCAGTAGCCATATCGCCTTACATCGGCAGCTGTCCAGCGGGGCTGTTTGATATCGTGCAAGCCCTGCGGGATACCTTCGTAAGAGGGTTCTCCATCGATACTGGGCCTGGCAGGTTTCAGCAGGTAATCTGCTTCGATGTATTTCCAGTTGTCTTCTCCGTAATGCAGTTTTTCTTTCTTTGAGGTATCCTGCTCATAGCGCTGATGGCCGGATTGCACCATGTTGAAATCCAGCCATGGGGCCGAGTGAAACCAAAAGGAGGACTGGGACCTGCCCCGCGGGTGGAAGGTGATCAGATGGTTAGGGTCGTTAGCCCTCAGTGTCCGGCCGATGTTTTGCCATACTTTGATCGAATCGCTGCCCTTGATATCCCCGCCGTTCATCCAGATGATATTTGTTTTGCCACGGTACCGTTTTGCCAGGAATGCCGCATATGCTCCGGCCTGCTGCGGGCTTACCTTACCGCTCTTTACCGGAGATCCCCAGACAGGGACCAGCGCCATGTAGATGCCTTTTTTCTCTGCAAGATCTACCATATAATCAAGATGGTCCCAGTAGTCATATTGGACAGAATCTGAATACAGGTTGCCTTTTGTGGTATCGGGTTTACTGACATCCCCCCCTTTGAGGGCCAGCCTGCCATAAATATTTTTTTCCGGGATCGTGTGCAGCACCATGACCTGGATCACATTGAATCCTTTCTTTCTGCGGTCTTCCAGATACTGATCTGCCTCTTTGCGGTCGAGCTTGTTCAGTAACAGCCAGCCCGTATCGCCCAGCCAGAAAAACGGCTTGCCGTCTGCAGTCATCAGGAACCTTTTGTTCTCTGACACCCGCAGTGCCTGCATCCCGGTTTTTTTCTTTTCAACTTTACAGGCGGTTAAGCATAAACCGAAAAATACAACCAATAAAAACTTATTCATCATCATAAACTTATTTCTTTGATATCCATATTACCTGTTCGAGATCCGACTGATTTTGATATTCGAATGTATTATTCCCATTGAGCCGGCGTTCTTTTTTTTCGGTCAGTCCATTTACAGGATTGATCGTCCTGAGCCGGTAACTTCCTGCCGGAAGATCCAGTTTCAATGATTTTCCCGGGAAAAGATAGATCAGGAAAGAGTTGCCCTTGCCGGCCAGTACGTATTGGGCATTTGCAGTACTTTCTGCGGCTGGCACCATCGCAGCAACATCAGCGCCGAACTGTGGATGAGTAATTTTGGGAATGACCGCGAGCGATCCTCCGGCCATCAGCGCCGCCCATCCAAAATGATCAAAATTATCTCCGGAGTAACTCACTGCTTTTTCGGGGAATTTCTGCCGGTATTCCAGAACAGCCCTGTATACCTGCTCAAAAGATGTTTTCTTAGGTTTGTACAACCTTGCCTGCTGCCTTGGCGCCAGGCTTTGTCCGCCGGGAGGAGCATAGGCCTTTCCGTCTGACTGGTAATGCCAGTAGCGGATGTCAATCATATCCACTACCGCAGCACGTTCCGGATCTGCAAGAATCGCATCCTGCACATCTTTGGTGGTACACAGCGCAATCAATGCCTTTTTGCCGGTTTCCTTTTCCCAGGCCCTGATCGTATCGATCCAGAACTGCACAAAGTGCAGCGGGCCGGTAAACTCTGCGCCGATAAACTGGATTACCCCGGAATTGTCTTTAAAGTTATCCAGGCACTGGCGGATATAAGCTTCGTGGATCTTGCGGCGCTGCGGGTTGCTGACATCATAAAACTGATCGGCCATAAAGATCCTTTTATCACCGGCGTAGGGAACAGGTTCCGGAAAACCGGTGTCATTCACATTGTTGGCCGACCGCCAGGGGAAATCGGCATAATGCGCACCGGCTTCGATGATATTGTGCTGAAAATAGTTCTGGTGCAGCAATAACAGTCCCTTCTGATCTGCCAGATCAGCAAACTGTTTTAACCTTGACCAGTACCATTTGTTATATTTTGTTAGATCATACTTGCTGAGCCCATCATAAGCTGTGCCCTGCCCGCTCCTGGCAAAAGGCAATTCATAAAATGGCGGCCATACATCACCATCAATCCTTCTGATCCGCTCATGGTCGTCGCGGCGGCGTTCATACCATAAAGCATAATTATGGTCGATGGCCACTACATGATCAGCTTTCATGCTGTCTGTTACCGCATTCAGATCGTCAGTTAGTCCGGTGCCGGTTTGCCCGGGCACAAAACGGGTAATATGTGCTTTCATCCCGCTCAGTGCGTAGGGCCTGGCACTGCCTGTCCACCATTGTACATCCTGACGGCCGCCGCTTACTATCGCAGCACCGCGGACCAGCCATCCATTCACGACGGTCATTTTTGGAGCTAACACTGTTGCGGAAATTTTATTGAGGCCGATCTGATCTATTGATTTTACACCTTTTGCTTCGGTGGGAATCACTGCCCTTGAGGCAGCCTGATCTATAAATTCTTCCAATGTCAGCGCCGGCCTGGCCGACAATTGCGTAAGCTGTGCCGCCGCTGCTACGGTTGGGCTGCTCGAAGCTTCAGTGGGTGTAGGCATCAGGTACACGGCAAGGGTCTTGCCCAGGCGGTCCTGCAGCTGTGCATAGTATAAACTTCTTGGTTTGATCTGTTCATTGGAGCTGTCCCAGTAACCGTCGCCTGCAAACTGTGCCCAGCTGCCAAAGGACCAGTTCTGTGCACCCGGCGGCTGATAGCAGTCTATCTTTGAGGCAGAGCATTGCCAGAAAACACTGTTTGCTGCAGCCCAGCCGGCACCCATGCCATCCTGTCCGCGGTTCATAAAGCTCAGTGCTGCCTGCCCGTCGATGTTCACGATATCAAACAATACACCCGAAGCCCAGCTGTCTGTAGCTCCGCTAAAACTGTATGGCATGTAGGCTTTACACTCTACAAAAGCGTTAGGGCCGGCGGCGCAAAAGCCGGTTGAAAAATCATGGTAGCCATAGGCAGAGTAGATCCGCTGGAATAAGGTCTGCTGACCGGTAGTGATAAATGTATTTCTTCTTTGTCCGCCAATCTCAGAAACAGGGTCGAGCGACTTGCAATCCTCTACCGTAACCCTTCTGGCTGTCGCCAGCACTTCTACTGCAGAACCGGCAAAGTGTTTAAAGTTTACCTGTCTAACCCAGGCGTCTTTTACATTTTCTATCGTGATGGCCATCCAGCGATGGGCTTCGTCTTTGAGGTTTGCAGGGTCAAAAGCAGAAGCCAGTTCCAGGTTTTCTATACCTGTATCCGCAATCCTGCCCTCCCACTGGTAAGCCGACAAATATCCGCCGCCGTAATTGCTGTCTAAGGCAGTAGTTAAGGGTGCATCAAGTGTAATCAACGACCCTTTAATTTCTTTGATTGTCCTGTCCCAGAATACATCACGTGTCCCGGCTTTCCATCCCAGGGCACTGATCCCTCCGCCAAAATTTGCAGTGCCTGTCTGGTTGATCCAGGCGGCAGTTGAGGGGCGGCGTACCGTGACCTGATCTCCTGCTTTAAAACCTGAGGGATTCAGCACTTTGAAGCTCATCGCATTTACGCCGACATAGGCTTCATCGATTTTCTGCTCTTTGCCCTGTATCTTGTTATTTTTTCCCGCAATAGTGATCAGTGTTTCGCGGCCTGTACCTGTACCCAGCAAGACGGTGCTGCCGGTTCCTGATCCCCGCAAAATCACACCCGAGGTATGGATGTGCAGTGTTCCGCTGATTTCATATAAACCTTTCTGCAGCAGTACCGCACCGCGCAGGCCATCTTTTCCGGGGGCAAGGGAAGATACATAGTCCAGTGCAGACTGCACTGCATTTGTAGCATCGCCTTTTCTTAGGGGCACTACCACTTTGATCTGCGCATCCGGAATAGAAGACGCTCCGGCTTTATACCCGCAAAATGAAAAATCCGGTATCCTGTTGCCAAGGGCATCTGGCGTGTAAACCAGCCTGCCATCCTTGTCCTGGTAAACCGGGGCTTTGGGAATTGCTTTCTTTTGCGCGGAAGCAGTAAGCAGGGCAAAAAAGGTCAGGATAAAACAACTGAAATTGTAGATGTATTTTAACAAATCGTTCGGTTCTAAATTTATACTGGTTAACTGATACTAAAATAACTGTTTTAATCAGCAATACTGGTACTTGTCATTTATGTTACAATCAATAAAGGGGACACCGTGTCCAAGCGGCGCCCCCCATTCACACTGTAACCAAATAATATCTTTATGGCTTTACAATCTTCAGTGGCACAACGCTGTTGAGGTAGACCTCTATGTTTGCATAACCTGATTTTGTAATCGCCGATGCATCAGCGGCATTTTTCGGGTTTAAGCCATTTTTAATTTCATAGGCATCAGGCATACCGTCTTTATCGGTATCCTTATAAGGCGTGCCCTTGTATGCGGGATAACCGCCAACCTGGCTGATATCTGTAATGATGCCCATTGTATAGGAATCTACCGGCATACGGCGGTGCTTGAAATTGGTCTCAGGCAGTTTTACGCCATCTTTTGCATTGATCTTCCCGGTTTTCACCTGCTCAATCACCCGTGTATCTACCGGATCCCTCAGCGGCAGCGTTGCCCCGGCATTGGCCAGCACATAGGTACGCGCTTCCATAGTCGGTATAATCGTTACTGCAGGCATAGGCAAGCGGTCTTTTACGCGCATGGCGGCAAAATACTTTTCAGCCTCAGCTTCTTCGAATACCTTGCCGTCTTTTCCTTCAATCTGTATTCCGCCGTCCCAGTTATTTTTTGTTACCTTTTCATTGCCTTCAACAATATTGCCTTCAACATGGGCACGTCCGAAAACTACATATTTCAGTTTGCTGCGGCCAGACTCAGGTTTCAGGATACGGTACCTGATCGGCTCATCTTTGGGGGTAATTGGCCCGGGCTGGTAATAATTGTTGATGATGTTGTATAATGCTGTATAATCCCCGCCGTCAGTTGAGCGGTTGTACCAGTTGAACACCACGTTGTTTGCGAAATTGAAGATACCGTTCCATCCGATAGAAGGGTTCCTGCCGGCATTATCTGCCCAGAGGTTACGCATAAAAGTACAGTTCTCACCGCCCAGCGTACTGCCAAAGGCATGGTTCCAGGTATCCAGTGCTTCAGAGAAGATAGAGTTCTGTATGGTGATATTTACCGTTCCCAGTTTCTGTTCTGCTTTACCGGTACTGTCATTGAACATATGCCTGTACATCGACATGTTCTCGTCCAGTCCCCAGCTTGCAGAAACATGGTCGATCATAATATTTCCCACCGGGTTGCCGCCAATGGCATCGTCCCTGCGGCCCACATTGGTTTCGCCCCTGCGGAAACGCATAAAGCGCACAATCACATCATGGGTATTGATCCAGACGCTCTCACCGGCTACACAGACCCCATCGCCCGGAGCGGTCTGCCCGGCAATAGTGATATAGGGTGCCCTGATGATCAGAGGACTGTTAATTTTGATGATCCCTGATACATTGAAGACCACGATCCTGGCGCCGCCCTGTTCACAGGCTTCCCGCAATGTTCCGGGGCCACTGTCTGCCAGCGAGCTTACCACGATCACCCTGCCGCCCCTGCCGCCAAAAGAATGTGCACCGCCACCTTCAGCGCCGGGAAAAGCCAGCAATGGTGATTGCGGAAGATCCGTGGGGCGTGCTGCCCAGGGGATATAAGGCTTACCTTCCTTAGATTCTTTTTCGATTTCAGGAACAGCTTTCAGCCATGCAATATCAGATAACCTGAGGGTTTCTTTCATCAATGCATTGCTTTGTTCCTGGATATCTTTCGGGATATCCGGATACTGTGCGTAGGTACTGTTTGAGAACGTCAGTAGAGCGGCTGCGAATAAAAATGGCAAGGTTCGTTTCATGTTTGTATATTTTACTGTGGATGATCGGGGAGGCGCCTTACTTTAATGGATCAAATGGTCCGCCCCAGGTATTATTTTGTGTAATTTTAGGATTGTTGGCAATGCTGGAGTTTGGTATACCAAAGAAATAGTATGCCGGTTTCCAGTTAGGGCTGTAGCGTGTATCCAGGTCTTTGAATTCTACGGTAAAGTAGTTGGCATAGGCCACATCAAGGTTTACCTTATCACGGTAATTAGCGTTATTGGGATCAGCAAACTGAGTTGCCGTAGGTATTCCTGCGCCCACTTTAAGGTTGATGATTACGCCCCTCCTCTTGATACCGTTAATGGTACTTTCAAATTTCTTCCAGCGCCTGAGGTCCCAGAAACGTTTGCCTTCAAAGGCAAATTCAATCTGTCTTTCATAGAGGAATGCAGTAAAAAGATCTGCCCTGCTCATACCGGCGGTTAGTCCGTACAGACCATTGCTCCCCGCTTCGATACCTGCTCTTTTTCTGACAGCAATAATACTGGCATAACCTTCGTCTGCAGTACCTGTTCTGTTAATGCCCACGGCACTTTCTCCGAGATTGAGCAGTACCTCTGCGTAACGGATCTCCATCCAGTCGGTGCCCGAAAACTGCACATCGCTGGTAAGTACAGTTGGATTAACCGCCTTGCGGGTATAGAAACCTGTATTCGAAGCTTTTACTTCTGTGGTTTTACCTCCGGCAAAGTAAGTCCACAGGCGGTAGGTAGTATTGTTGTTGATAGGATACAGAGAACCGTTATAGCCGATTGTCTGGTCGAACCTCGGGTCCCTGTTTTTATAAAATGTCTGGTCAGCATAAGTGTACACCGTTGAGGTACCAGGTCTTTTACCGTCTTTCATTGGGTATGATTTTACCAGATCCCATGAAGGTTGATTGGATCCTCCGGCGGTACCTGTGTAAGATGGCCTGGTGGCGTTATCATAACCGTTATTCTTTTTGGTCTGATCACCTGTTGCCGTATTAAAGCCCGTGATCATCACGGCTTCGGGATTGTTCACTTCCGTAAACCACATATCTCCGTATGAAGCATTGAGTCCAAAGCCTGCAGCGGTTAAAAGATCGCGGGCCTGTACGTTGGCATTGTACGCAGCCTGCCAGCGGTCCTGAAGATCGTCAGGATTAAACTGCGGACTTGCATAGGTCAGCAGTACCCTTCCTTTGAGCGCAGCAGCAGCCCCGCGGGTAATCCTGCCCCAGTCGGCAGAGCCCGGCCATCTGCCCGGAAGATATTTGATCGCCGTATCCAGGTCGCTCGTGATCTGTTTGATACACTCCGAAGTCGTATTTCTTGGCAGCAGGGCCAGATCTTTAGCCTCCTGTCCAACACCATCAAGCGGAGTAAGCACCAGGGGAACGCCCCCGTAGGTACGCACCAGCTCAAAATACCTCCATGCCCTGAAGAAATATACCTGCGCTTTCAACCTGTTTTTGGTAGCCAGTGGCAGGGTTCCGCCATCTACATCGGTCATCATCATATTGATGGTGCGGATCTTGCCATAGTTGTTGGTGGCGTTCAGTGTAGTTCCAAAATCAGTAACATCACTTTCTGTCAGCGTTCCTTCAAGGAATTTACTCTCCCCATAGGATTCATCTGTGAGCGTGCCCCCGGCCGTTACGGCAGTGAGTGTATTTACCCCCGAGTTGCCGCCCCAGCTGGGCAGGTTCTGGTCATAGATATAACCTACATTGAGGTTCACCAGAGTAGAGTCATTGTACACCAGATCGGTAGGGATACTGCCAAGATCACCTTTGTCCAGTACTTTTTTACAGCTTGCCAGCGCAGCGATGCTGCATAAGGCGATGAGTAAGTTTATGTTCAGTTTCATCTTTTTCATGTTATAAACCAATATTTAAACCGAGTGAGAACGTCCTTAGCTGCGGATAGACATCAAAGGCACTGGTATTGTCTTTGTATCCGTAAGGGTTATAAAAATTGATCGGGTTAGTGCCCACGATAAATACCTTCGCTGATTTTAGTCCTGCCTTTGTGGCCCATTGTTCAGGCAGCCCGTATGAAATATTGAAATTTGTCATTCTGAAGGTAAAGGAGTTCACGAACCAGAAATCCGTTGTCCGGTCGTAATTGTTGTTATAGTACGGGTTAGGATATCTGGCATCCGTATTTTCCGGTGTCCAGTGATCGGCCCAGAAATCAGGCCTGTTGGAAGTTGCGGTACCCCTTTTGACGGCAGCACTTTCAATAGTAGACTGTCCTCCCCATGAAAGGCCCATCACTACAGAGAGGCTGATTGTTTTGTAGTTTCCGCCGAAGTTAAAGCCAAGGCCATAGTGGTTGCTGGATTTGGGCGTAAGGTATTCGTAATCTACATTTTCTGTGATTACCCCATCTGGTGCCGTGAAGTTACCATTGGCATCCTTTGGCCCTCTGATATCCTGGTACTTGATCATACCTGGTTTGGGCACCTCACCAAACGCCTTATAGTTTGGATTTTTGGCCAGGAAGTCGTCTACTTCTGCCTGGGTTTTAAAAATACCTAAACTTTTATAGCCGAGGATACCCCTGTCACTGGATAATCCTGCGTTATCAAGGAAAGTGCCGATATTGCCCACCGGCTGGTCAAGGCGGATCAGTTTGTTGTCGCTCCAGGAAAGGAAAGTGTTTACATTGTAACCCCAGTTCTTACCGATTTTATCTTTCCAGGCCAGGGACAGTTCATATCCGAAGTTATTGGCGATACCGAAATTCTCAGTCGGGATTGCAGCACCAATCAGCAATGAAACCGAGGAGCTCAGCGTAGTCAGCTGGTTATACCTGTGATCCAGGAAGCCGTCAGCGGTGAAAGACAGCCTGCTTTTGAGAAACTGGGCATCAATACCGATATTGTATTTGGTATCATCATCCCATTTCGCATTGCTGTTTGCCAGGGCGATGTTAGGATTGATGGACAGGGGGCGGTCTGAGTTGCCGCCAAATACAGCGCCCTTTCCTGTAGAGAGGGAGAAATTCCTGTTGTACTGAAAGTTCTTCGTGTTGTCTATTCCCAGCAAACCTACCGACGCGCGGAACTTCAGATAATCCACAACTTTAACATTGTTCTTAAAGAAGGGCTCCTCAGAGATAACCCAGCCTAATGACAGCGAAGGGAAATATCCCCATCTGTTGCCCGGGGCAAAGTAAACACTGGCGTCGCCCCGGTAAGAAAACTCTGCCAGGTATTTATCGGCATAGCTATAGTTTACCCTGGCAGCCCAGGCCAGGCGGCCAAATTCAGTTTGCGTTTCATCAGATAAATTTGTTCCTGTAGCATACTGCTGGTTGGGCAGGCCGCCGAGCAATACACCTTCCCTGGAAGCGTTCACCAGATCACTTTCACTTTCTACCTGTTCATATACACCCAGAACAGAGATTTCATGCTTGCCAAACTTACGCGCATAATTCAGGGTTCCGTTTAATTGATAGCTGTCGCGATAGGAAGGACTGATCCTTACCTTGTCGCCATTGGTGATGCTAACAGTCTTGATCACGTCGCCGCCATAGATGTGTTTTTTATCGCCCAGCATGCTGAACTGATACACATTATACCGGGTACCAAACTGCTTGCCGAAGGTATTGTCAAGGTTTTTACTGTAGTTTAATCCCGCTTTCAGTCCTTTGATAAAAGGGACTTCATAATTTAAGGTAGCCTGTACGTTCAAACCGTTGGAGCGCGTATCGGTAAAGTTATTGAGCCGCTGCACCTCAAAGAAATGCGTTCCGTCGATTGTTCCGGTATTTCCTGTGGTGAGCAGCACCGGCAGGCCGTTCACATAATATGGTGTAAACTGCGGCGTACCGATCAGTGATCTTACATCATTATCCGCACTTTCAGATCCCTGCTTAAACCAGAACCTTTCATTCTTGCTCAGGTCGCCGCTCAGTGAAAATCCTAGTGTGAGGCCTTTGTTCAATTTCACATCAGAACTGGCCCTGAAGGTCCATTTTTTGGTATTGATCCCATCAAAGTTTGAACTCTGATCAATATAGGAAGCCCCAGCAAAGTAGGTTGCCCTTTCACTACCGCCGCTCACATTGAGCGTATGGCGAACGGTATAAGCAGTCTGCCAGGCTTTTTTAAGCCAATCGGTACTGTTATTTTTAAAATACTCCAGTTCATCGGGTGAGTACCAGGCGGCATCTGCCAGATAACCGCTGTTGCCATCGGCCACATAATTTTTAGAAGCACGGGTGATATCGTTGAGATAGGTAGCCTGCTCAATTCCGGTCATCACCTTTGGCAGCATGGTAGCATCTGCAGCACCTACGGAGACACCGTAATTGATACGCGGTGCGCCTGCCTTACCGCGTTTTGTTCTTACGACCACCACCCCGTTTGATCCCTGGATACCATAGATTGCCGCGGCAGCATCTTTCAGGATGGAGATGTTCTCTACTTCCGAAGCATCGAGGGTATTGAAATCATCCGAAGTCCTGAAGATATCATCGATAATATACAATGGTTCGGTTCTTCCGCCATCCTTAACTGCAAATGTGGGGTTCCTTACCGTAAGCACGGCATTATCGCCCGGCCGGGCATAACCACCTGAGATACCTACTCCCGGGATCTGTCCCCGCAATGCAGCGGTCAAGCTACCCACAGGAATATCTTCAATAGCCTTTACATCAATGGTAGCGATAGAACCGGTGAGGTGTTTTCTCTCCTGGGTTCCATAACCCACTACCACCACTTCTGTAAGGTCTGAGGATGATTCCAGCAGCTGTACCTGGATCTGGCTCTGGCCGTTCACTGCAATTTCCTGGGTTTTATATCCAAGGTAGCTGATGACCAGGGTTTCGTTGCCAACCGGCAGATTGAGGCGGAATACACCCTGGGTATCTGTGGATGTTGCGGTATTTGTTCCTTTTATTTTGACGACAACCCCCGGCAGGGGTTTGCCCTGCGCATCTTTTACCGTTCCAGTGATATTTTTCCTGGAAGACATTACCTTTAACGCTTTAGTTGATTCCTTCGGCGAATCTTCTGCAAAAGCAGCAGAGCCCGTTAAAGTCAAAGCGATGATTAAATGGGTGCAGGCGATTTTCGGCCATTTACCCAAATAATTTTGCGTTTGTAAATGTGACTTCATATGTTATACTTAATTTATATTTGGCATTTTTGGGAAAGCTATACTCATGGAGTAGCTTTTATTATCTTAAATGAATATCCTAACTTTCAGGTTTTCGGGGCACGTGCTTTAATCCGCTCCTGCCACGCCTCACCTTCCTTTTTCATATCAATCCCGGCGGCAGAGAGGTAATTATTTATTCTTCCTTTATATTTTTTAAACCAGCCATGCTTTTTTTCGGATGATTCTGCATCCATTGCTTTTTCGCGTGCTTCGGTGAGCCAGATCATGATCTGTTTTTTCTGGGGATCAGTTAGTTGAGGAAGCATATCCTGGTAGGCTGCATAGGTAATAGGGAGCACTCCATAGGTAAGACCATCTTTGATCTGCTCTACCTGACCTGGGTTAAGATAGGTAGACAGTTGATTTAAAAAAGGTTGATGTAGCTGGTTTACAGCAGAATCCGCGAGAGCGGGACTGAGTTTAGCGCTGTCTCTGCGGGTATAGATCTGATTCAGGTCTTCATAATGACGTGCAACCAGAGTACTTACTTTGCGGGCTGCATTGGTATCCGGAAGGTTGAGTTTGTGTACAATCTTCCAGGCCCGGCCATCGATC
Source organism: Pedobacter westerhofensis (assembly GCF_900182595.1). Lineage (GTDB taxonomy): Bacteria > Bacteroidota > Bacteroidia > Sphingobacteriales > Sphingobacteriaceae > Pedobacter > Pedobacter westerhofensis. The sequence continues at coordinate 367,767 of NZ_FXTN01000001.1, forward strand.
ATCTGATGATAGGCAGCTGATTGTCCCTGCGTTTGTGCAGATGCAGAAAATGAGCTTACAGCAATGCCGGCAATCAGCAAAAAGGTTTGTATTTGGTTCATATCAAATGATAACATGGTATATATCCACACAAATATGTACAATACTCTCACATGATTGTTACCAATTATTATCAACTTTTTATATCATGTTATCTTCACATTTTGTATTATTGCGGAGCTTAACACGCTAAAAACCAAATATAATTCGAGTAAACTAATGAGCAGGATATGAAACCACTCTTTCATAAAGTCCCGATCAATATTCAAAGTTCCTTCGGGATCAAACACAATATTGAATCTAATTTCGGCAAGATATGGCATTACCACCCTGAACTTGAGCTGCATTATGTAGTCCGCGGCGAAGGGGTGAGATTTATTGGAGACAACATCAGCAATTTTTCTTCAGGAGAGATTATTCTACTGGGAGAAAACCTGCCCCATACGTTCAGGTGCAGCGACGAATATTACCTGAATTCAAATGAATTGGAGGTAGAAGCGATCGTGATACAGTTTCTGCCCGACTGCCTCGGGAGAGAGCTCTTCAATTTACCGGAAGCCTATCTGATCCCCAAACTATTTGAAAAAGCAAAAAAAGGAATGGTGATCTCCGGTGAAACAAGAGATAAGTTGGCGGTCCTGATGAAACAGGCAACAGTTGCCTCGCAGATGGAAAAGCTGATCCTTTTTCTTTCCATCCTCAACCTGCTGGCAGAAACTGATGAGTATGAACCGATCACTTCGGCTTATGCCTTCTACAGGTCCAATGAATCGGATACGATCCGTTTGAACAAGATCTATTCCTATACACTAACAAATTACAAAAAAGAGATCAGCCTGGAAGAAATATCTTCGATCAGCCACCTGAGCATTACTTCATTCTGCCGGTATTTCAAACTGATGACCAAAAAAACGTATTACGACTTCCTGATCGAAATCCGTATCAGCCATGCCTGCCGGCTGCTGGTAGAAGATAAAATCCCTACCGAGGTGATCTGTTTTGACTGTGGGTTTAACAATGTATCCAATTTTTACAGGCACTTTAAAAAGATCGCCGGAATGACCCCCATGGATTATAAACGGAAGTATTTACTAAATTAAATGCCTATACGCTGCTGCAGCCTGCTGTAATCAGCGTATAGCTGTTCAATACCTTTTGCATTGGCAGAAGAAAAATGGCCTACATCCCTGCGGGTATAGGTAGAAATGTTCAATCCCTGTTTCTGCAGTGCATATTTTGCAGCATAGGGATACACATCATGCATGACATCCATATGCAGGATCAGAAATTCCTGCAGGGCCGCAAGATCTTCTTCCAGGGCAGGGTTATTGTAATTTTCGCAGAGCCAGACGATCAGTTCAGGGAAGAAATTGCCCTGGATGCAGGAAAGCCCGGCAGAACCGGCCCTGAGCGAGGCCAGGGCATGTACCATATACGCATCATACAAACCAAATCCCTCACGCTGAGTTGCCACAAGTTTCGCTTTTACCTGCTGAATATCCAGGCTTGTATCTTTATGGTAGGTAACTCTGCCGGTAGCAACAAAAGTTCCCAGCTGCTCCGCGGTAAGCAATCTTTTGAAAGGCAGGGGGCATTCGTAAAAACCGACAGGAACGGAGGGCGTAAGATCCAGCAGTTGCATCACTTTTTCATCAAACACTTCCGCGGCATCGTTTTCCTCCGCGATGAGGCTGGTGATGAGGATCACTGCATCGATACCGGTATCATAAATCCTTTTAACAAACTCTGCCTGCTGCGTAATGGACCCGCCAAAAGTACCCGTAGCCACCACTGGAACAGTACCATCTGCAATTTCCACCACTTTCGCCGTAAGCGAAATCCGCTCCTCGTTGCTGAGCTCAAACATCTCGCTCGAAAGGCAGTTGGCAAACAAACCCTTTACCCCGGCCCCCAGATAATGCGCAGTTAGCTGCTCCAATGCGTAATAGTCTATTTTTCCATCGTCACTAAAAGGCGTAAGCATGACCGGGATAAAACCTTTTTCTGATTTTTCCATTGTATTGTTCTCTGATATATTGGTTAAATAAAACTATTCAGTTGCCATTCTCCCCCTGAAAGCGCTGAGGATTAATCCTGATAAAAATATCGTCAGTGTGCCGGTTACCACAATCATATTGCTGTGCAGCATGTTTCTTAAAAAACCGTAATCTTCTGGCAGGGCGGCAGAAAAGGTCATCCACAAAATGACCAGCACGCCTATGCAGGTGGCCGTCAGTGCCTCGGCGTTTCCGGTTCTCCTGCTGATCATGCCCAGCAGGAACAATCCGAGCATCCCGCCTGAGAATATGCCCGATAACTGCCACCAGATATCCAGGATACTTTTGATCCCGATCATCAGAATGCCGGTGGCCATGCCCATCAGCCCGAAGACCGCGGTGGTGATGTACAATAAACGCATCAGCTGCTGCTCATTCATTTCGGGGTTAATGTATCTTTTGTAGATATCTATAGAAAATACTGTGGCAGAAGCGTTCATTCCCGAGCTGATGGTACTCATTGCGGCCGACATGATAGCGGAGATAATCAGTCCCACGAGGCCTGTCGGGATTTCGGTAACCATAAAATGCGGCATGATCTTGTCCCCATAATCTGAGGGCAGCAGGGCATCCATCGTTGCTTTTACCATGGTTGCACTGGCATGCAGCGGCAGGCGCTCCAGCGCTGCCTGGTGTTTTACACTTGCGATCAGCTCCGGGTTTACCTGGTAATAGGCATAAAGCGAAGATCCTATCATAAAAAACAGGAAGGATACCGGAACATAGCAGGCTACACAGATCCAGAGCGAGCGCGATGCCTGCCTGGAATTTGTCGCCGTATGGTACCGCTGTACATAATTCTGATCGATACCGAAATTATTGAGGTTGATAAAGAAACCATAAAAGAGGACCACCCAGAAGGTAGATTCCTTCAGATTTGGAGAGAGGCTGCCCAGGCTAAACTTGTGATCGGCTTTTCCAATTTCGATGATCCTGCCGGCTCCGCCGGGTATGTTCTTCACAATCAGATAGAGGATCAGAAAGGCCCCCAGTGTTTTCACGATAGCCTGCACCACTTCTGTCCAGATCACTGCCTCGATTCCTCCAAGTACGGTATAGATAATGATACAGGTGCCTACAACAACCATGATCGACTGCATGCTGTATCCTGTAAGTGCCTGAAGGCTCAATGCAATTCCAAAAAAAATAGAGCCCATGCGGGCCAGCTGCGTGAGCAGGAAACAGGCTACGGCGTAAGTGCGCGCCCATGGCCCAAACCTTTTCTCCAGGTGGGTATAGGCCGACACCTCCCCCGTCCTTCTGTAAAAAGGTACAAAATATTTAGAGGCGATCCAGGCTGCCAGAGGCATAGCCAGGCTAAAGACAAAGTTGTTCCAGTTGCTGCCAAAGGCCTTTCCCGGAACACCCAGAAAGGTATTGCTACTGAGAAATGTAGCATAGATAGAAAGTCCGATGGCCCAGCCGGGTATAGCACCTGCAGCTTTGGTAAACTGATCAGAGTTCCTGTTCTTTCTTGAAAAATAGAATCCCACCAGGATCATACTGATCAAATAAATCACAATCACTGCCAGATCCAATACAGGTAAACTTTTCATATTTGGCATTTTAAACAACGCATTGCAAATCTATCCGGCCGGGCACATCTTTCCTTATATCATTTTCTCTTCATGTTATATGATTTTGCCCTGAGGCAGTTTTTACTTCGCAGACATTCTCAGGATCGCCTGTTCCAGTCCGCGCAGTTCTGCCAGCCCTTTGAGCCTTCCGATACCAGAATATCCCGGGTTTACTTTTTTCTTCAGGTCGTCCAGCATCCTGTGCCCGTGATCCGGGCGCATAGGAATGCTCAGCTTCCGCTCCTGCTGGATCTCCACAAGTTTTTGTACTACAGCAAACATATCCACATCGCCTTCAAGATGGTTATCTTCAAAGAAGTCGCCAAATTCATTTCTCTTTGTGCTGCGCAGGTGCACAAAATTGACCCTGTCTTTAAATTGTTCCAGGATCGCGACCAGATCGTTGTCTGCCCTTACGCCCAGGGAACCTGTGCAATAGCACAGCCCGTTAGACAGGGATGGCACTTTGGTAAACAGCTTTTCCAGCTGGGCGGCAGTACTTACAATCCGCGGCAAACCAAATATGGCATAAGGCGGATCATCCGGATGGATCACCATCTTTATTCCATTTGCTTCGGCTACCGGCATCACCTCTGCGAGGAATGTAGTGAGGTTGGCAAATAACTGTTCTTCATCAATTCCGTCGTACGCCGCAAGTGCATTCAGGAATTCTGCCAGCCCAAAGCTCTCCTCGCTTCCCGGCAATCCGGCAATGATATTACGTTCTATTTTCAGTTTTTCACTGTCGGTAAGCCCTTTAAAGTAGAGCTCTCCACGCTGCAGTTCTTCAGCAGTGTATTCAGCGGCAGCCCCGCTGCGTTTAAGTATGAATACATCAAAGGCAACCAGTGCCGCTTTATTAAATAACAGGGCTTCTGCACCATTTGGTAATTTATAGTCGAGATGCGTCCTGGTCCAGTCCAGCACAGGCATAAAGTTATACGTGATCACAGTGATGCCGCAGCTGGCTAAATTTGCCAGGGAGACTTTATAGTTATCTATGTAATGTGCATAACTGCCTTTCCGCACTTTGATATCCTCATGAACCGGCAGGCTTTCTACTACCGACCATTCCAGGCCGGCATCGCTGATCAGCTGCTGGTGGTTTTTAATATCTTCAACGCTCCATACTTTCCCATTTGGAACCTGGTGCAGCGCAGAAACAACGCCGCTGCAACCGGCTTGTAAAATATCAGATAAACTAACGGGATCATTGGGACCATACCAGCGCATGGTTTGTACTAATTTGTTCATACGGCTCTATACTAATTTGAGGACGGGAATTTAAGGATTAAAAAGAAGATAGCAACTTGTTTTCAGGATAAGTTAGTTTGGAGCTCTTTCTGTTGCCGTTAAAGGTGACGTGAAAGATGTTGATCTGGTCGTCAAAAAGGTCGTAAAGCACCGTACTGGTAGTTTCCATCTTGCGGAGGCCGGTAACTCTGGCCGATTCCAGGTAAATGATTACTGCCTCCTTATCATTTTCAAAGCCCATATAGCTGAGGCGTAAAGGCCTTCCGTTTGCAGCGATACTCAGATGCGAGGCCATGTACCTGCCCACCAGCACTTCCATCTCTTTATGTCTTGCAGCAGAGGAGAGATCGGGCTTCACTTTATAGTTTTTTGCCAGCAGGTCTTCAAAGTCATCTGTAAAGATCCGGCAGCTGATTTCTACCGTATTAGTTTTGGGGTTGCAATTCAGTTCTGTGGAACTCAGATGTAAAGGATGCCTGCCTGCACTTTCTTCCAGAATAGGGCCTGATGGTTTTACAGCCCCGAGAATTAAGTAACAAATTAATAGAGATTGGTGTAAGAATGGCATCATAATGATCATTTATTTTTTCAGTACAAAAAAACGTTTTAAATTTAGAGTTGCAATAAAAAAAGTTTCAAATGAATAAAGCTCTCCCTATCTTAATGCTGCTGGGCTCCGCCATGCAGTTTTCTTACGCTCAAAACATCCAGAACAATCCCGGGAGCAATCACGGAAATAAGTTTGAGCAGTTAGGAACTATTCTGACTACCCCGAATGAACAAAGAACGGCAAGCGGGGCGCCGGGTGTAAAATACTGGCAGCAGCGCGCTGATTACGACATCAAGTGCAGTCTTGACGAGCAAAGCCAGCTGCTTACCGGTGCTGAAAAGGTGACGTATTTTAATAACTCACCTGATGTGCTTACCTATATCTGGTTACAGCTGGATGAAAATGAACATAATAACCTGAAGAATGCAGGTTACCAAAGCAGCACTACTCTTCCTGAGATTGCGACAACCAATTCTATCGACAGAGCTGTGATCAGTGATACGGATAATGGTAACGGGGTCAAAATATTAAAAATCACTGATGCGCTCGGCAAAGAGTTGAAATATACAGTGAACAAGACCATGATGCGTGTAGAGATGCCAGTACCATTAAAAGCTGGTCAGCAGTTCATTTTTAACGTAAACTGGAAATACCAGATCACAGACCGCTTAAAAGAAGGGGGTCGCGGAGGTTATGAATACTTCCCTGAGGACGGCAATTACCTGTTTACAATGGCGCAGTGGTATCCCCGTTTATGCGTATACAGCGATTTCCAGGGCTGGCAAAATCATCAGTTTACAGGCAGGGGCGAGTTTGCCCTGACCTTTGGAAACTTTAAGGTACAGATGACAGTTCCTGCTGACCACGTTGTAGGTTCAACGGGAGAATGTATCAACTACAGCGCAGTACTATCCCCAGCTGCTCTTGCAAAATATAACCAGGCAAAAACATCGTCCGAGCCTGTAGAAATTGTAACGCTGGATGAGGCAAAAAAGGCTGAAACCGAAAAAAGCAAGGCCACAAAAACCTGGGTGTTCCAGGCCAATAATGTGCGCGACTTTGCCTGGACTTCTTCAAGAAAATTCATCTGGGACGCCATGGGCCAGAAGATTGAAGGCAAAACGGTCATGTGTATGAGTTTTTATGGTAAAGAAGCCTATAACCTGTACAGGAATTACTCTACCAAGGCTGTAGCACATACGATTAAAACGTATTCACATTTTACCATTCCTTACCCCTATCCTGTAGCGCAAAGTATCGAAGCCTCAAACGGAATGGAATACCCGATGATCTGTTTTAACTACGGACGGACGGAAAAAGACGGAACTTATACAGAGACTTCAAAAAACGGGATGCTGGGCGTAATTATCCACGAGGTGGGCCATAACTTCTTCCCGATGATCGTGAACAGCGACGAACGCCAGTGGACCTGGATGGACGAGGGCTTAAACTCTTTTGTAGAATACCTGACAGAAGAACTCTGGGACAATAAATTCCCTACAAAAAGAGGCGCTGCATACTCTATTGTGGACTATATGAAACTGCCCAAGGATGAGCTGGAGCCGATCATGACCAACTCTGAGAACATCGAGCGCTTTGGCCCTAATGCCTATGCAAAACCGGCTGTAGGACTGAACATTCTCAGGGAAACGATCATGGGCCGCGAGCTGTTCGACTATGCATTTAAAGAATATGCGAGAAGATGGGCCTTCAGACACCCTACTCCTGCGGATCTTTTCAGGACACTGGAAGACGCCAGCGGTGAGGATCTGGACTGGTTCTGGAGAGGCTGGTTCTACAGCACTGACCCCTGCGATATCTCTCTGGATGCTGTAAAATATGCTAAGGCAGATGTAGATTCTAAAGTTCCTGCATCTAAGGTGAAAATGACTAAAATGGATCCGCCACTGGTAAATGCTTTTGATGATATATCAAAGGTGAGGAACAGGGATGATAAAAACATCCAGTTCTATACGGATAAGGATAAGGCTACACAGGATTTCTACTGGAGATATGACCGTGGAATAGAGAAATATGATGATACAGAGCGTAAACAGGAGATCAAAGCCCCGTATGAAACTTTATCATCAGAAGACCAGTCAAAATATGCCAACAAATTCTTTTATGAATTGTCATTCAGCAATAAGGGCGGACTGGTGATGCCGATCATTGTTGAGTTTACCTATACTGACGGAACCAGGGCTATCGACAGGATACCTGCGCAAATCTGGAGGCATAATGAGCAGCACGTAACCAAATTTTATGTTCAGGATAAAGAAGTTGCTTCCATTAAACTTGACCCGATGCGCGAAACGGCTGATATCGACGAAAGCAACAACACCTGGGGCGGTAAAGCACAGGCCAGTAAGTTCCAGTTGTTCAAACAGAAAAACAATGTGATCCGCGGACAGTCTGCCGGCGGCAATCCAATGCAGAATGCTAAAACAACTAAATAATTTATAACAAATTATATAATTTAAGAGAAGAGGATGTAGCACCAGGTGCCGCATCCTCTTTTTTTATTTTAGGGGGCTACACTCATTTGTATGCTAAATTGATATATCACAGCACCTCTTAGTGATTTGTAAATGTTTATAAAGTCATCCAGATATCAAATTAACCCCGATATTGCCCCTCAGAACTCCATTATTCCACTTTTCATTTATTCAGATGTACATTTGGACAAATTGAATGAGATACGGGGGGTTATATGGCTGAAAATTTGTTATTTTGAACCGTCATATATTTGAAGTAATGCTCATAAAAAACAAAACATGTCAAGCGTAGCAAAAAAAGAAGAAAGCACCAATATCCTATCAATTGATATAGGCGGAACAAGTATCAAGGCTTGTATCTTAACAGAAAAAGGTGATTTATTCTCCGAATACACAAAGCTCCCTACGCCAAAACACTCTACCCCTGAAGCCGTAATCAGTGTAATAAACGAACTTGTTGCCCCTATGGCTCCCTACGGCAAAGTTGCCATGGGCTTTCCCGGTTATGTAAAATGCGGTATCGTAGAAACGGCGCCTAACCTGGCAAAGAATAAATGGGCCGGTTTTCCACTGGCACAACAGGTGAGCGACCTGCTGCAGAAACCCGTAAGGCTGATCAATGATGCCGATCAGCAGGCATTGGGCATCATCAGCGGCACAGGCTTCGAGATCGTGCTTACCCTGGGCACAGGCTTTGGCACAGCGCTTACTTTTGACGGCGAGCTGCTGCCCCACCTGGAACTGTCACACCTTCCTGTAACCAAAAACAAGGATTACGACGACTATGTTGGTGACAGGGCCTACATCAAGGAAGGAAAAAAAGACTGGAACGAACGTGTTCAGCGCGTGATCCAGATTTACAAGACGGTTTTTAACTACGATACGCTTTATCTTGGCGGCGGTAATGCCAAGCAAATAGATTTTGAATTAGATCATAATATACACATTGTCTCAAACAGGGATGGAATAAAAGGTGGTGCCAAATTATGGGCCGCCAAGGAAAAATATCACGTTTTCACAACCTATCCAAAATTAAATTCATCAAATGGAAAGTAAATACACTTTAGGAATGATAGGCCTCGGTACAATGGGGCGAAATTTATTGTTGAACATGGCTGACAACGGCTTCGCCGTTACTGGTTACGACAAAGACCCAAAAATGATCGAGAAACTGAAGGAAGACGGTGCCAAGCACAGTCTGACAGCTTATTCCTCTTTAGAAGATTTCGTAGCAAGCCTGGAATTGCCAAGAAGAATTATGCTTCTGGTACCTGCAGGTCCAATCGTAGACAGCGTAATCAAAGAATTGCAGCCCTTGCTTGAAAAAGGTGATATGATCATTGACAGCGGTAATTCACACTTTACAGATACCAGCAGAAGGGCCATAGAACTTTCTGACCTCGGCATCCATTTCTTTGGAATGGGAATCTCAGGCGGAGAAGAAGGTGCACGTTTCGGACCGAGCATCATGCCGGGCGGCGACAAAACGGCATACGGCAACATGAAGGAAATCCTTGAAGCTGTTTCGGCTAAAGTGAACGGAGATCCATGTGTGGCTTATATTGGTCCCGGAGCTTCAGGCCACTTTGTGAAAATGGTGCATAACGGAATTGAATATTCAATGATGCAGTTACTGGCTGAAAGTTATGACATCATGAAAAATGCACTGGACTATTCTAACGAAGAAATCTACAGTGTTTTTGAAAAATGGAACAACGGACGCCTGCAGTCTTTCCTTCTGGAGGTTACAAGAGATATTTTCAAGGTGAAAGATGATCAGACCGGCAATTTCCTGCTGGATATGATCAAGGACGAAGCAAAATCAAAAGGTACCGGAAAATGGACTTCACAGGTTTCTATGGACCTGCAATTGCCTATCCCTACCATCAACGAAGCCGTAAGCACCAGGGATCTGTCAAAATACAAATCACTGCGTGTAGCTTTATCAAAAGCTTTTGGCGAACACAACACCCTGGCAGAAAATAAAGAACAGTTTATAATTGAATTAGAGCAGGCTTTATATTTCTCGGTGATCACTTCATATGCACAGGGCCTTCACCTGTTATGGCAGGCATCTATCTCTTATGAGTATGAGCTGCAATTGCACGAGATCGCACAGATCTGGCGTGGTGGCTGTATCATCAGGGCCGAATTCCTTGAAGATATTTACCAGGCTTACAAAAAACAACCTGATCTGGAGCATTTGTATGCTGATGCCGGCGTTCAGGAGAAAATGAAAGAAATCCTGCCGGGAATGAGATCAGTAGTGTCACATGCACTGCAAAGCGGTTTAGCTATTCCTGCTTTTGCTTCTGCTCTTACTTATTTCGATTCACTGAGGACAGAAAGAATGCCTTCTAACTTAATTCAGGCACAAAGAGATTTCTTTGGCGCACACAGATTTGAACGTACAGATGCTGAGGGAACTTTCCATGCGATCTGGAATCCTATAAATGCTAAATAATCAAAAGATGAAAACAAGTAAATGCCTCAACCCAACCATATTTGTCATCTTTGGCGGTACTGGTGACCTTAATTTGCGCAAACTTGCGCCAGCGATATACAATTTATATTCTGATGGCTTTATGTCTAAGGAATATGCTATTATTGGGACAGCAAGAAAAAAATTGACGGATGAGGATTTCCGTACTACGATCATGGACGGGGTGAACTCTTTCTCCCGCTCAGGAAAAGTAAAAAAGGAAAAATGGGACGAATTTGCCAAAAATGTATATTACAATTCGGTAGATGTATCTGCACCTGAAACCTTTGCCGTACTCAAAGAAAATATTGAAAAATTAAGGACAGACTTTGGGCCGAAAACACAGGTAATCTATTATCTGGCAGTAGCTCCAAACCTGTTTCCGCTAATTGCGCAATGCCTCGCTACCTATGACCTGGTAGGAAATGAAGACAATTGCCGTATTGTTATCGAGAAACCATTTGGACATGATCTTGAAACCGCTAAAGAGCTGAATAAGTTACTTACCGGCATCTTTACTGAAAAGCAAATCTACAGAATTGACCATTACCTGGGCAAGGAAACTGTTCAGAACATCATGGCTTTTCGCTTTGCAAACTCATTCCTGGAACCGCTCTGGAACCGTACCTATATCGACCATGTACAGATCTCTGTAACGGAGCAGCTGGGTGTGGGCGACCGTGGCGGTTACTATGATGGCTCGGGTGCACTGAGAGATATGATCCAGAACCACATCCTGCAGTTGTTATGCCTGATCGGAATGGAAACACCAATCAACTTTGATGCTGATGAGATCAGGAATAAAAAGGTAGACGTGCTCAAATCGATCCGTCCTTTCTCTCCTGAAGATATCCGCCTGAGCACTGTCCGCGGGCAGTATTCAAAAGGATGGGTAGAAGGTAAAGAAGTTCCGGGCTACAGAACTGAAAAAGATGTAGATCCTGCATCGAATACAGAAACTTTTGCTGCCGCTAAATTCTTTGTAGACAACTGGCGCTGGCAGGGAATTCCTTTCTATGTTCGTACAGGAAAGAGATTATTCCAGACTTCATCACTGATTACGATACAGTTTAAAGATGTACCTCACCAGGTATTTCCTGCAGGCGTAACAGAACACTGGCAGCAAAACAGGCTGATCATCAGTATCCAGCCTGAAATGAGTATCCGTTTACAGGTACAGGCGAAAAGACCGGGACTGGATATGGTGCTTAATCCGGTGGATATGGTTTTTGATTACAAAGGCACGTACAATGCTCAGGCTCCGGAAGCTTATGAAACATTGTTGCTGGATGTAATGATCGCTGATCAGACACAGTTTATGCGTGCAGACCAGGTAGAAAGTGCATGGGAATTGTTAATGCCGGTGATCAACGCCTGGGAAAGCAAAACTTCACTGAGCTTCCCTAATTACCCTGCAGATTCATGGGGCCCTGAAGATGCCGAAGCGCTGATTGCAAGGGATGGTTTCCACTGGTTTACACTACCTTTAAAAAACAAGGATTAACATGAACTTACTTATCTATAAAACAAAGGCTGAACTGCTGAAAGACCTGGCAGAGTATGTTATTACCATTGGCGAGAAGGCAATTGCCGAAAACGGATGTTTTAATTTTGTACTTACCGGCGGCAATTCTCCAAAAGACTTGTACACCATGCTGGCTATGGATTACAGGGAGAAACTGGACTGGACTAAAGTTTATTTCTTTATGGGCGATGAACGCAATGTTCCTCCCGGACATGAAAGCTATAATGGTTTGATGGCGAGAAAATCAATTATCGATCCATTGAATATAGCTGCTGATCACGTCTTTTTTGTAGATACTACACAAGCTCCGGAAAAAGCAGCGATAGAATATGCCAAAGAAATCTCCACACATTTTAAAGGCGCAGATCTGTCATTCGACCTGATCTTACTGGGAATGGGCGATGATGCGCATACCGCTTCCCTTTTCCCGGGAACTGAAGTTCTTGGCAATAAAGATGTTACTGTAGATTCTGTTTTTGTAGAGAAACTAGATACCTACAGGATCACTTTCACTGCACCGCTGATCAACAAAGCCAAAAATGTAGCTTTCCTTGTTTTTGGTGAAGCTAAAGCTGAAGCAATCAAACATGTGATTGAAGATCAAACCAAAAATACGCAACTTTACCCTTCACAACTGATTGATCCGATAGACGGAAGCCTTACTTTCTTTTTAGATAGCGAAGCTGCCAAGTTGCTGGATAACTAGTTAAAAGGCCTAAAATTTACAGTCCTGTTCTGAGTAAAACGGAACAGGGCTTTTTATTGGTTGCCAGACCTGGTTTTAAAGCCGATCATCGTTCTCGGAACTTCATCTTTTTCTTTAAATTTTCTCAAATAACGGATTAAAGATCCAATTTTTTCATCCTGTTTACCCAGCCTTTTTTCAATCTGTTCCACTAACAGTGAAACATCTTTGTGCAAAAGCATGGTTTCCCTCAGCTTTACAAACAGCTCGATAATGCGTATACTCATCGCTATGGCCCTTTCGCTCCTCAAAACATTGGATAATTGGAGTATTCCATGCTCGGTAAACGCATAGGGCAATGTACCCCCAAGCTGTTGTTTCGAAGGTATCGCATTTTGCGATACCATGTTTAAAGCCTCTTCAGGCGTTAATTGAAACATAAAGTTCAGCGGAAATCTCTCAGGATTACGCTTTACCTGCTCCCTTAAACGGATGGGCTTAACATCATAAAGTTCCGCGAGATCTTTGTCAAGCATGACCTTCTGATCCCTGATTTTATAGATCCTGTTCAACAGAATTTCATCTGGAATATTTTGTTTTCTGACATCTTTATCTTTTAAGATTCTAACTTGATACCATTATTCAAATTAAAAAAATTTACTCACAGTTTATGCTAAACAATTTTTAATTTGCCGATGTTATAACATTATAGCCCTGGGATTTCAAATGATGCATACTGAGACAGAAGTTTTAATTATTGGGGGCGGACTGGCCGGGCTAACGGCTGCCCTGCATTTGCATCGCGCAGGAATCGGGGTGATGATTGTTGAAAAAGCCAGCTATCCGCATCATAAAGTATGTGGCGAATATATTTCAAATGAAGTGCTGCCCTACCTGCAATGGCTGGATGCCGATCCCCGTGTGCTGGGCGCAACAGAAATCACTACCCTTCAGTTTTCGGTTCTTTCCGGAAAAAGTATACATACCACATTACCAATGGGTGGATTTGGGATCAGCAGGTTTATCCTCGACAACTTCCTTTACGAGCAATTTAAAAGCAGAGGCGGAACTGTTGCCCGGGATACAGTAAGCGAAGTACGCTTTGAAAACGATCAATTTAAGATCAGCACACTGTCCGGAAAAAATATTTCTGCCCGGCAGGTAATAGGGGCATATGGTAAACGTTCTGCAATGGACCTTAAATTAAAAAGAACTTTCATACAGGAAAAATCGCCGTATCTGGCAGTAAAAGCTCATTATTCCGGAACATTCCCCAGCCATCTGGTAGGGCTGCACAATTTCCGCGGCGGCTATTGCGGGGTATCTAAGGTTGAAGAGCAAAAGATCAATATCTGCTACCTGGCCGATTACCGTAGTTTTAAAGCATATAAAAACATCAACAGCTATCAGCAGCAGGTGCTTGGTGAAAATAAACACCTGAGAAATATCTTTGAGCAGGCCGAACCGTTATTTGAACCATTAACGGTCAGTCAGCTCGCTTTCGGGGCAAAGGAAGCGGTTAACGATCATATCCTGATGATTGGAGACACCGCAGGATTGATTCATCCGCTTTGCGGGAATGGAATGGCTATGGCCATTAACAGTGCAAAGATCTGTGCCGAACTGCTGACTGCATTTTTAGGGAATAAGATTGCCGGCAGATCTGTGCTCGAGAAACTGTATATTTCTTCCTGGGATAAGCAATTCAGATCGAGATTACGGATGGGCAGTATCCTTTCTTATATATTGGGGAAAGAAAGCTTAGCGGATATGATACTGAAAGGGATGATCAGTATCCCGCCACTACTGCCGCTGATCATCAGAAAAACCCATGGCGAAATTTTAACCGTAGACCAATAGATGTTTGTAGATACAACGCAAAGAAGTACCGCTCCGGAGATCATGGACGATTTTCAGATGGAAGGAGAAATATTAAGAGATGCACTGGATAAAATAGCCAGTATTAACCAGCTGCTGGGAGGCAATAAGGTTACTCTGGAAGGAATTACCGCACTGATCAGGGAGCAACCAAAACAGAAGGTTATCCGTATTGTTGATATTGGATGTGGAAATGGAGATATGCTGAGGGCCCTCGCTGATTATGCGCTTAAGAATGATTTAAACTTTATACTGAAGGGCATTGATGCCAATGCGTTTACAGTAAATCATGCAGGCAGATTATCATCGTCTTATTCAAATATCAGTTATAAATGTACGGATATTTTTGACACGCAGAAGGAAATCGAAAACTGCGACATCATCCTCTGCACGCTTACCCTGCATCATTTTACCGACGGTCAGATTATGGCCTTGCTGCAAAGGTTTGGGAAATCTGCCACACTGGGCTATGTCATCAATGATTTGCAGCGCAGTGCCATCGCCTATCATCTTTTTGAGGCCCTGTGTTTTGTATTCCGTTTAAATTATATGTCGCGCCAGGACGGCCTGGTATCTATCCTCAGGGGTTTTAAGAAAGCAGACCTGCTCTCCTACGCACAAAAACTAAATCTAAAAAATTCTCTTATCCGGTGGAAATGGGCATTCCGCTATCAATGGATCGTAAAATTATGAGTGTAAAAATAAAGGCCGTGAACAAAACCCTGCCCAATTATTCAAGGAATACAAGTGAAATTATGCCCTTTCTTGACATGTGGCTGCATGGACAGGAAGACCGTTTCATCAGAAAAGTGAAAAAGATTTTTGAAAATGCCATGGTAGACCGCAGATACTCTATTATGTCGCCTGAGGAAGTTTTCAGTGATCTCAGCTTTGAGGAAAGAAACGAAATTTATATCAGGGAAGGAATTAAACTGGGTGCTAAATGCCTACAAGGCGCGATTGATAAAGCAGGATGGCGGAGCAAGGATATTGATTTTTTAATTACAGTGAGCTGTACCGGAATTATGATCCCTTCACTGGATGCCTACCTGATCAACATGCTGGGACTGCGCCAGGATATTGTAAGGCTGCCGGTAACTGAAATGGGCTGTGTTGCAGGGGTGTCAGGAATGATTTACGCGAAGAATTTCCTGAAAGCCAATCCCGGAAAACGCGCGGCGGTTGTTTCCGTGGAATCGCCGACGGCCACCTTCCAGCTCAATGACTATTCAATGGCCAACATTGTGAGTGCTGCCATTTTTGGTGACGGGGCAGCCTGTGCGCTGCTTTCTTCCCATCCGGAGGACGAGGGTCCCGAGGTGCTGAATGAACAAATGTACCACTTCTATGATGCGGAAGGCCTGATGGGCTTTAAACCCACCAATACGGGCCTGCAAATGGTGCTGGATATAGGTGTGCCGGATGCCATTGAAAAACATTTTCCGGACATACTCCACCCCTTTCTTGCGCAGAGTGGCCTGGAAATCGGGGATATGGATTACCTGATCTTTCATCCCGGCGGAAAAAAGATCATCATGCTGGTAGAAGCTCTGTTTAGTGATCTGGGCAAAAACATTGATGAGACCAAAGAGGTTTTAAGATTGTATGGCAACATGTCAAGCGCCACAGTATTGTATGTACTGGAACGCATCATGGACAGCAAACCGGAAAGCGGCAGCTACGGACTGATGCTTAGCTTTGGCCCCGGTTTTACAGCACAGCGACTTTTATTGCGCTGGTAAAAGATTTTTGTGTTTACTTTACAAAAAATGATTTTTTAATTTAATAATACAAATGACAGCACAGGAGATAGTAGCAAAATTACCTTACAGCAAGCCCTTTCTTTTTGTAGATGAGCTTTTACAAATCGATGAAAACGGAGCAGTTGGAACATTCACCTACGATAAAGACCTTGATTTTTACAAAGGCCACTTTAAAGACTCACCGGTTACTCCGGGGGTAATCATGACAGAAACGATGGCTCAGATCGGCCTGGTTTGTTTGGGCATCTACCTTTATGGCGACAGCAATGCAGATATGAAAGCACATGTGATGCTGACTTCAGTTGCAGTAGATTTTATGAAGCCCGTATTCCCGGGAGAGAAAGTTACCGTAAAGGCAGAAAAAGTTTATTTCCGCTTTAAGAAACTGAACTGCAATGTGGTAATGACCAACGAAGCCGGAGAAACCGTGTGCAAAGGAAACATTTCGGGTATGGTAACTGCCAAACTGCAATCCTAACACTGCATGGATAAGCGCGTTGTGATCACCGGATTAGGAGTTGTTTCACCCAACGGGACAGATCTTGCACAGTTCAGGCATGCCATCAGAAATGGTATCTCCGGGATCAGACATGATCCCCAGCTGGAGAAACTGCTCTTTTCCTGCCAGATTGCAGGAAAACCTGTGATTGACGATGAGCGTTTACAGCAATACTTTAGCCCGCTGGAACTGCGGGGCCTGCAGAGTACAGGCATTGTTTATGGCGTGATCGCTGGCATGGATGCCTGGAAGAATGCAGGATTGGAACCGGCAGCGCCGGATGGTACGCCCTACTGGGAATGTGGTTCTGTATTTGGCACCGGCACATCGGGGATAGATAAATTCCGGGAAGCTATCTATAAGGTGGATGATTTACAGATCCGTAAACTGGGCAGTACCGTAGTAGCACAAACCATGAACAGTGGCGTGAGCGCTTATCTTTCCGGAAAACTGGGACTGGGCAACCAGATATCTACCAATTCATCCGCCTGTGCTACTGGCGTGGAAAGCATTTTAATGGCATATGAGCGTATAAAGAGCGGCAAGGCTACCCTAATGCTGGCCGGCAGTACAAGTGACAGCGGGGCTTATATCTGGGGCGGATTTGATGCTATGAAGATATGCCCGTACCAGTACAATGACCAGCCTGAAAAAGGCTGCAGGCCAATGAGTGCTTCGGCCAGGGGATTTGTGCCCGGAAGTGGTGCCGGCGCAGTGGTCCTGGAAACATTGGAAAGCGCCCTGGGCAGAGGGGCCCGCATTTATGCAGAAGTGCTCGGCGGGCATGTAAACTCTGGCGGACAGCGCGGTTCCGGAACAATGACTGCCCCGAATAATGAGGGCGTACAGCGCTGCATCACCATGGCAATTAAGGAAGCGGGCATCGGCAGTGGGGATATTGATGTGATCAACGGACATCTTACCGCTACCTCAAAAGACGTTACAGAGATCAGGAACTGGGCCGCTGCCATGGCCCGCCAGGGAGGCGCATTCCCGTATATCAATTCGCTCAAGGGAATGATTGGTCACTGTATCAGCGCCGCGGGAAGTATAGAAAGCGTAGCTTCAGTATTACAGCTTTCGGAGGGCTTTATCTCTCCCAATATCAATTGTGAAGACCTGCATCCCGCCATTGCACAGCTGGTTGATCCCAAACGCATTCCAACAGCATGCATGGAACATGATTTTAACATTCTTGCCAAGGCCAGTTTTGGCTTTGGAGATATAAATGCCTGTATCATTTTTAAAAAATATCAACATGGATAAAGAAGAATTCATTTCAGAACTGAAAACCATTGTCACACCCTACACTCAGGAGCCGGAAGCGCTTGATCACATCAGTGAGGATACAGATTTTATTAAAGATCTGAAAATCAATTCGGCCAATCTGGTAGATGTAGTACTGGATGTTGAAGAAAAGTTTGGGATAGAAATTGATAATGATGCTATGGCACGCATGCTCACTGTAAGGGCAGCAATAGAAATCATTGAAGATAAACTTGCCGCAAGTGGCAGGGAATGACCTGGTAGACCTGAAACAGGCTGCCAGGGACAGCAACTGGCAGAGAAAAGGATATCTGCAAAAGATTTGCACCGCTGAGGAAGAGCAGCTGATTTTATCGGCAGCTGATCCGCATACCATGCTATGGCTGATCTGGACAATGAAGGAAGCGAGCTACAAGGTGGTCAACAGATTATCCGGTATGCGCAGCTATGCTCCGCGATCTTTCGTATGCAGCGGCCTGCATATGCAGGGAAGCAGCGTAAGGGCATCTGTCGCTTTTTATGAGTTCAGCTTATTCATCAACGCTGAAGTGAGTACGGAGATGGTCCACACTGTGGCGGTCCTCCGCGAAGAAGAACTGGGACAACTGCAAACTCATTACCTGAATTATACTCCCGGATATGTGTCTGATTTTAATCAGTCACACCCGGGATATATTCTTTCAAAAAACGGAGCAGGTTTGCCCCAGGTAAGGCAGCTCCCAGGCCCGCAGATACTGGAGGCTTCAGTGAGCCATCACGGCAGGTATGCTGCTATTGTGTTTTCTGCTCCTCTTTATGCAGGTTCTCCTCAATGAGCAGATTGATGATCCCGTCGGCCATACCCACTCTTGGCACATAAACCTGTTTGATTCCTGTCCATTTCATCAGGGTAATAAATATCTCCGCAGCCGGGATAATCACATCTGCGCGGTCTGGATTTAAGCCAAAAACCTGGATCCTTTCCTTTAAAGAATGACTGTTAAGCTGGTTAAATAACGATTTAAGCTTTAAAAAGGTGAGCGGCATCCCTTCTTTCTCATTCGCCATGCGATAAAGCTTATTGATATTTCCGCCTGTACCGATTCCGGCGAGGTTCTTATGATATTTGGTTTGTTCTTTTACCCAGAGTTTCATTTCTTCCCATGTCTCCTCTTTATCCTGGTTATCCAGAATACGGATGGTCCCGATATCGAACGACTTTGAAGCAACAGGCACTTTATTTACAAAAACTGACAGCTCGGTACTACCCCCGCCCACATCTATGTACAGATAATTTTTCCTGATGTCCAGGCTGTCTTCAATATGATTAGCATAAATAATGTTTGCTTCCCTCTGGCCTTCAATAATTTCCAGATCGACCCCTGCACGCTCGCTGATCAGTTTAATAATTTCCTGCCCGTTACCTGCCTCACGCATAGACGAGGTGGCACAGGCGAGATATTTTGATACCTGGTAAACGTCCATCAGGTTTTTAAAAGCCGACATGGTTTTCAGCAGGTCTTCAATCTTGCGCTCAGAAATTTTATGATCTAAAAAGGCATCATCTCCCAACCGTAGCGGAACCCTTACCAATGTGTTTTTTTTAAAACTAAAACCATTGTCACTTTGGGTGATATCTGCAATAAGCAGTCTAACAGCATTGGAGCCAACGTCAATTGCAGCGTATCTGAGCATAATTGTTATTGATGTTTATTTTTTAAGTAATTATAAGTCTGAACTTGTGCCCTCACTTTCGTGCTGATACGGTTTTTATGGTATTTGTTATTGTTCATCCGGGTGATGTCCCTGGCTTTCACATTATCCTGCAACTGGAAATCGATGATGTCCCTGATCTCCTGTTTTACCTCGGGATCAAGCACCGGAAAGCCCACCTCAACGCGGTGTTCAAAGTTCCTGCTCATCAGATCGGCAGAAGAAAGGTAGATCTCTTCCTTACCGTTATTTCCAAAAACAAATACACGGGCATGTTCCAGGAATTTGTCAATGATGCTGATCACGGTAATATTTTCACTAAAACCTTTCACACCGGGTATTAAACAGCAAATCCCCCGTACGATCAGTTTCACCCGCACGCCTGCATTACTGGCATCATATAATTTCTCTACAATACCTTCGTCGGCAAGACTGTTTACCTTGAAAATCAGGTAAGCTGGTTTTCCTGATTTGGCGATTTTGATTTCACGGTCTATCAGTTGATAGAACCTGTTCCTGGTATCCAGCGGCGACACAATCAGGTGTTTGAATCCTGTAGCTACGGTTTTTTTGTTCAACGCAGCAAAAAGTTTGATCAGATCGTGTGTAATCTCTTTCTTCGCCGTAAAAATACTATGGTCGCAATAAAGCCTCGCGGTTTTCTCATTGAAGTTGCCTGTGGCAAGATTCGCATAATACACTGGCCTGCCTTTTTCTATACGTGTAACCAGGCAGATCTTGGAGTGAACTTTATAATCTGTCAGTCCGTAATTTACCTGAACACCTTCTTCCTCCAGCCTGTTTGTCCAGAAGATATTGGCCTGCTCATCAAAGCGGGCCTTGAGCTCAACCAGGCAGTTTACCTTTTTACCGTTCTTGGCGGCATTGATTAAAGCATTAATTACCCTTGAATCTTCTGCAAGCCTGTACAGCGTAATATTGATCGCCGTCACTTTGGGATCAATTGCAGCCTCACGCAGAAACAGGATGATATAATCGTACGACTGATAAGGCAGGTTGATCAGGTAATCCCTTTCTGCAATCTTATCAAAAATACTTTGGGTACGGTGCAGCCCATGAACTTTTAATGGAACCGTAGGTGCATATTCAAGGCTTTTGTCGCCCACATTAGGGAAGCGGATAAAATCTCCAAAGCGGTGGTACCTGTTTCCGGGGATCAGGCTTTCTGCTTCGATCTTCATTTTGGCCACCAGCACGCCCAGCATATCAAAGGGCATTGCCGTATCATACAACAAACGCATGGGCTTGCCCTTTTTGCGCTTATCCAGACTGGTTTTGAGCTCATCAATAAACTTTTCGCTCACGTTTTTATCGATGTCGAGCTCCGCATCCCGTGTAAGCTGAATGGAAAAAGCATCCATCTCATCATACTTAAACACATAAAAGATATCATCAAGGCAATATTTGATGATGTCTTCTGCAAGGATGATAAACTTCAGACCATTGGTTTCTGGCAGTACCAAAAACCTGGGAAGGTTGGGTGGCAATTCGATCAGTGCATATTTCTCATCCTTTTTGCCGGTTTTCTTTTTGAGCCGCACAAAAAAGTAGAGATAGCGGTCTTTGAGCTCCGGAAATGGTTTCTCAAGGTCAACCATAATCGGTACCAGGTTGGACAGGATTTTGTCCCGGAAATGCTCTCTTACAAATTCTCCCCGGGCAACGTTGAGCTGTGTATCATTGAGAATAAATATGCGGTTCTGAGCCAGTTCATTGATCAGCGTTGCCTGGAAAAGCTGCTCAAATTTACGTTCCTGCCGAACAACAATATTTTTTATCTCATTGAGGATCTTTTTTGGATTGAACCCTAAAAGCTCCTTTGTTTTGTCGTTTAAATTGGACAGGCGCATCATTGTTGCTACCCTCACCCGGTAAAACTCTTCGAGGTTGGATGAAAATATCGAGAGGAATTTTATTCTTTCAATAAGGGGTACAGTTTCATCCGCCGCTTCCTGCAAAACCCGTTCATTAAAATATAACCAGCTAATCTCTCTATTTAAAAATGGTACCTTCTTTTTAGTCATGGATCAGAATCAAAATTCCCTGCGGGGAGCGGATGTTCAAAACTGCATATTCTATTGTTAAATCCATGTTAATTATTCAGGGCTTAACCATAGGAAAACCGCATTTTATTTACTGTCATCATTAGCCTGATCTGCAGCTGCGCCAGTAGATTTTGCCGGAGCAGAAGTTGTGGCAGAAGCTGTAGTTTGGGCAGCCGGTGTTTTTCTTGCAGCGGGTCTTCCTGCTTTTCTGGCTGCCGGAGTTTTTGTATCATCTGATGCTGCTGCAGGTTTAACTGCGGCAGGAGTTTTTGCACTGCGGGGTCTAGCGGCGGGTGTTTTTGTCGCGGGCGTTTTTGAAGCTGGTGTTTTTAAAGCTGGTGTTTTTGTAGTGCTGACAGGAGCATCAACAGGCTTCGCAGGCGTTGTAACTGGTTTAGTCACTGCAGCAGCAGATTCAGTTTTGGCCGCTGTAGTTTTGATCGCACGCTTTGCTCTTTGAACAGGTGCGGCAGTTTCTGCTTTTGCCTGTACAGTTGCTGCCTTAACAGGTTTGGCTATGGCACTTGCTGCTTTCTCTGCTGTTTCAATGGCAGGCACTTTGATACTGCTTACCACCGGCTTTGCTTTAGAGATCGCTTTTTCTACTTCCTTTTTGGCTTTTTCAGATCCCTTTACTGCGGATTTCTTAGCCTTTACAGCTTTAGTGCTGATTTCTTGTTCGGTGGACTTAAATTTCTTCGCCAGTTTAGCTGCAACAGTTTTAGCCGCCTTTGCTACATCATCGCCAATTTTTTCAGCATCATGTCCGAGGTGAGTGATTGCCTCAAGGAATTTTTGTGCAAGACTTAATTCTAATTCTTTTTTAACTGCTTTTTTAGCGAGTTTTTTTTGCACTTTTGGTTTTCTGGTTTTCATAAAATATTTTTTAGCCTGAACGTTAAAAGATTAATATTTAAATCTAATATATTTTTTATTCTAAAGCTATAATCATGCCCACTTTCGATATCGTAAGTAAAGTAGATGCGCAAACATTGGATAATGCAATGAACAACGCAAAAAAGGAAATCCTTAACCGTTATGATTTCTCCACCTCCCAAAGCACAATTGACCACGATAAAAAAACCAACGTAATCACCGTGGTTACTGAAGATGACATGCGACTGAAAGCAATTGAGGATTCGATCATTTCAAGAATGGTGAAGCAAAATCTGGATCCCAAAAGCCTTGATTTCGGGAAAGAGCAGTATGCCTCGGGGAACATGATCAGGAAAGAAATTTCGATCAAGGAAGGAATTGACAAAGAAGTAGCCAAGAAAATTGTAGCCAAGATCAAAGCCAGCGGGCTTAAAGTTCAGCCTTCGATGATGGACGATCAGGTAAGGGTACAAAGCAAAAACATAGACGACCTGCAGAAAGTGATTGCATTGTGCAAAAGTGAAGACTTTGGCCAGCCTTTACAATTCATCAATATGCGTAACTAATGGAAATTGCGGAGAACGGATTTATCTTTTCTGACGACAAAAACCTGGTTGATGTTACCGCGGTACATCATTACCTGAGCACGCAGTCATACTGGGCCCGGGAAATCCCAAAGGAGATTGTAGCAAAATCGATTGCCAACTCCCTTTGCTTTGGTATTTACAGGGACGGCCGCCAGGCAGGGTTTGCCCGCTGGATCACCGATGGCGCAACGTTCGGATATCTGGCAGATGTGTACGTGGAAGATGAATTCCGCGGACTTGGTTTATCTAAGAAGTTAATGACGATCATGCTTTTCCATGAGGAACTGCAGGGCCTCAGAAGATATATGCTGGCTACGCGGGATGCACATGCCCTGTACAGTCAGTTTGGCTTTGAAGCCCTAGAAAACCCGGACAGCATCATGGCAATTATCATCCAGAATGCCTATCTGAAACACAAAGATTAGTCTAATCTTTGTGCTTTCACTCCTTCTTTGGTAATCACCACAGGTTTGATCAGGCCATCCTTATCAAAGGACATCACATCGATACAGGTTTCCCTGTGGTTACCGTTTGTTTCTGTTAATGGCCGGCGGTGATAAACAATGTACCAGAGGTCTTTCTTCTTGTTGTGAATTACAGAATGGTGCCCGGCACCGGTCGCTATTTTCGGGTCCTGTTTAAGGATCTTTCCTATTCTTTTAAAAGGGCCCATCGGAGAATCGGCTATGGCATATGCTACTGAATAATCAGGGCCTGTCCAGCCACCCTCAGACCACATGAAATAGTATTTTCCGTTTCTGACGAACATATACGGGCCTTCTACGTAACCCTCAGGAGTAATTTCCTTATAAGTAGTCCCATCTTTAAAAGGCACAAGTGTTTTAAAATCATTGCTCAGCCTTGCAACATTGCAATGCTGCCACCCACCGTAAATGATATAATACTGCCCGTCTTTATCCTTAAATACAAACTGGTCTATTGGTTGTGCACCATTATGAAAGCTGTCAATCAGCGGCTTGCCGATATGATCTTTGTAAGGCCCTTCAGGACGATCAGCCACTGCCACTCCTATCCCGCCGCTTTCCTTGTCGCTCTGAATATCGTTTGCCCCGAAAAACAGGAAATATCTTTTATCTTTTTCAACAATTGCAGGGGCCCAGATTGCTTTTTTAGCCCATTTTACCGCGGCTGTATCCAGTACATGCGGATGTTTTTCCCAGCTGACCAGGTCTTTGGAACTGAACGCATCCAGAAATACCTGTTCTTTATAAGGAGCAGAGTAAGTGGGATAAACCCAGTACTGTTTGTTGAAGACAGCAGATTCAGGATCTGCATACCAGCCTTTAAAAATGGGGTTGCCCGAAGTAGTGGCTTGCTGCGCAAAAGCGCCCGAAATGCCGGTAAGCAAAACTAGTAAAAGAGAATTTAGAGATTTCATATTGGCTTTTTACTGGATATGGTCAAAAATACAGGATCAGACAGTTTTCACATCAGTTTCACTGTAGTCCTTAATGTCCGTAATATATCCATTCAAAATCAAAAAATCAAAAAGTGGCTTTGCATCAGGTGTAACGGGCATATTTGCCGTCGTAATTACCTGGTTTGTTTTTTTATCCAGAAAGGGATAGGCAAACAGCTTCACATTTTTGGTAAACATATCACTTACATAACTAAGCAGCTGACTGGAATAATTGCCGCCGAAATTACTGGAGTTGAATACAAATTTCAGGTTATTGATATTGGTAGATATCCCTACGCTCTTGGGTTTGCACCTGTCCAGGTACTTGGCAAGTTTATTATGTCTTGCAAAGTTGGAAACAATGACCAGGTTGCCCGTTTTAAACATTTCTTCGGCACGCTTTGCTACGGCATCGAGATCAATATCTTCAGGAACTTCATCGTTAGCGGTGAGCACATTGGACATCAGCACCTCGATCAGCACACTGAGATTCTCTTTGTTCACATTCTCCGTTCGCCTGAACTGGTCCACAGCATTGTTGAACATGCTGAAATTGGGCAGTGATTTCTGCGCATATTTTGTTCTGAGGATCATGATGTCCTTTTTGTACAGCAGGTCCTTGGCCAGGCAGGGGTTGCCCAGTGAATCAAATATTGCAGCATCGGAGAAGTCCTTCACTACAAGGTATAAATTGAGCAGCACATTGTTGATGCTCTTAAAAGCAGGGCCATTGACCGAGATCAGGTCGATCTCCACCGAGCCAACAGTGAGATTTTCTACCAGGGATTCGATCATCCTTTTGGGATCATCATTGTAATAGAAAGCCGCATAAACAAGGTTTACGCCGATGATCCCCAGCACATTTTGCTGCAGGGCAGCATCAGTATCCAGCAAGCGAACATGAAAAAAGATCTCATTGGGCTCGCCTCCGGGCTCGATCTGGAACTTCACCCCGATCCAGCCGTGGGGGTCATTGGATTTGTTATAATTTAAGGTGGTTACCGTATCTGCAAAAGCGAAAAATGTCCTGCAGTCATATTTTTCTCCGCAGAGTCTTTCAGTAAGCAGGTCGAACTCATGATTGAGCATTTTTTTTAAGCGCGACTGGCTTACATATCTTCCTGTTTCTTCCGCCCCGTAGATGGCGTCACTGAAGGTCATGTCGTAAGCCGACATGGTTTTTGCTACCGTTCCTGAAGCAGCGCCTGCCGTAAAAAAATTACGGGCTACTTCCTGTCCTGCCCCGATCTCAGCAAAAGTTCCGTAAATATCAGGGTTTAGGTTAATATTCAGGGCTTTACGCTTGGTATCAAGAATTTCTCTTTCCATTCCGCAAAAATAGCCAAAAACCCGGAATTTGAGGGATAATTTTAGCTATATTGGTCTTCAGATGTTAAATGTAATCGATCTAAATATTCAGTTCTATAACCAGGAAGAGCGCTCCTGGGTTACAGCCGTTAAGAAAATCAGTTTCCGCGCAGAAAAGGGAAAAGTATTGGGAATCGTTGGTGAATCCGGCTCCGGGAAATCAGTGACCTCCTTTTCTATTATGCGCTTACACGATCCAAAATATGCGAGGATCGGCGGCGACATCATCTTTAATGAGGTGAGCCTGCCGCAGCTGTCAGACGAGGAGATGAATTGTTACCGCGGCAACAGGATAGCGATGATCTTTCAGGAACCAATGACCTCGCTCAACCCGGTCTTTACCTGCGGCTACCAGGTACAGGAGGCAATTATCCTGCACCAGTCGCTCTCAAAGGATGAAGCGCGCGAAAGGACGATTGCGCTTTTCAAAGAGGTGCAGCTCCCCCGTCCGGAACAAATGTTCGAGTCTTATCCTCACCAGCTTTCGGGGGGACAAAAACAAAGGGTGATGATTGCGATGGCGCTGAGCTGCAATCCCGAACTGCTGATCGCCGATGAACCTACCACTGCGCTGGATGTAACCGTCCAGAAGACAATCCTGCAACTGCTGTTAAAAATCAAAACAGAAAGGAACATGGGGATGATCTTTATTTCGCATGACCTGGGCGTGATCAGTGAGATTGCAGACGAAGTTGCCGTGATGTACAAAGGGGAGATTGTTGAACAGGGAACAGTGGATGCACTTTTTCATCATCCGCAGCATCCATATACCAAAGGATTACTGGCCTGCAGGCCCTCTCCGCAGCACCGTTTAAAAAAATTACCGGTAGTGGCAGATTTTATTGGCGCTACTGCCGACCGGCCTGTCGCGCATCTGCTGGCCGGCAACAGCTATTCGCAGGAAGAGATTGACAGCCGGAGGAAAAAATTATACAGCGCCCCGCCCCTGCTCGAAATCAAAAATCTCTGCACCTGGTTCCCCATCAAAAAGGGACTCTTTGGCCAGGCAACAGAGGTGGTAAAAGCAGTAGATGATGTAAGCTTTAAACTTCATCCCGGCGAAACCCTCGGACTGGTTGGCGAGTCTGGCTGTGGCAAAACTACGCTGGGGAGAACTATTCTCAGGCTCACAGAGCCCACATCGGGATCTATCACCTTTGAAGGGCAGGACATCACTCACCTGAAAAGCACTGAACTGAGAAAACTGCGCAGGGAGATCCAGCTGATTTTCCAGGACCCTTATTCTTCCCTTAATCCAAGATTAACCGTAGGGAATGCGCTGATGGAACCCCTGCAGGTGCACCGCGTATTTAACTCTGCCACCCAGCGGCTAAACCATGTACAGCACCTCCTTGAACTGGTAGGCCTGAAACCCGAACACCTGAACAGGTACCCGCACGAGTTTTCCGGCGGCCAGCGCCAGCGTATCGTGATTGCCCGCGCATTAGCTTTACAGCCGAGGCTGATCATCTGCGATGAATCTGTTTCTGCACTCGATGTATCTGTACAGGCGCAGGTGCTTAACCTTTTGCGGTCACTGCAGCAGGAACTCGGGCTCAGCTATATCTTTATCTCGCACGATCTGGCGGTAGTTAAACATTTATCAGACCGTATGATCGTGATGAACAAAGGAAAAATCGAAGAGGAAAACTTTCCGGAAATCATTTACAATGATCCGCAGACAGCGTATACCAAGAAGCTGATTGCTGCAATACCGGGAAGAAGATTCCCTGAATAATTTATAGAATCAGTGCCGGGAAGCATATTAAAAACTTTGCATCCGTGCCTCCGGGAGTTGTTAAAAGCTGAACCTATCTGGCAGGCTGATCAGGCGCAGACAATTGCAGCACAGCGGTGTTCAGTGCCCGCCTGATCTCTCTTTCCTTCAGCTTGTCGTAATTATTCAGCAATACCTGGACTTTGAACCGCGCTACATCCTTACTGATGGCCAGTGTTTTGATGGTTAAGCCGCCAGACGTGATATAATTAGCAAAGCCCTGAACAGATTCATTCAGATAGATTTCGAGTTCCCCCGGAGCGAAACCAAGGCTCAGAGACAGCTCAAACTCAATACTTAGTTTTTTGATGTTTTGTTTCGACTGGTTGATGATCACTGAACTGAACACCACAGAATTAGGAACAATCACCATGTCATTGTCTTCGTTTTGAAGGATCACGTTAATCAAAGTAATATCCAGGATTTTACCTTCGGTATCATGCAATTTGATATGATCGCCGAGGGAGAGGCGATCTGAGAACATGATGATCAGTCCATTGATCATGTTAGTGATATAATCTTTAAATGTGACAGCAATAGCCGCTGCGACGATAGTAATGCTGGTTAAGAATTCCAGGGGGGATTTCCCCATGAAGATCATAAAAGCGATGACCCCAAAAGCCGTATTTAATATAGAGACGATCCTGTTGATCCCCAGAATGAAATTATCTTTGATATTTGGTTTTAAGCGGTGCTTACGGATATACCAATAAATGATAATCAAACGCAGAAAGGAAACAGCGGTACTTGGCCCAAGGAATACAATCAGTGCGGAGTTAGTATTCTCGATCCAGCGATACTTTATAAAAAGATCTGGCTCACTGAATTTAGCATAAACCATCAGCATAAACAGCACGGTCTTTACCAAAATCATAAATATTTCACTTTTAATCTTTCTTTGTTTTTCCTCGATCATTTTTAGCAGGATATATCTTTATCGTTTATTTAAGGGGTCTTTTTTCTGCCAGGTTAAAGCAAACCATCCACCCTGATTATCACTATGCAAAGCTCAGCGGATCATTGTACAAATATACACTAGCTTCTTTTTACCCCATAAATCATTTCAAAGTGTTACCTTCGGAATATTGACAAATATACTATGGCAAAAAAGAAATCTTCTCAAATAAAACTCGTAATAACACAGTTGATCAGTGACGTTTTAGAGAAAAGCAATAATGAGGCCCTGAATTACAAACAAGTCTCAGCCAAATTGAACATAACAGATAACGAATCCCGGGAAACCATCCTGGAAATCCTTAAAGAACAAGCCCAGAAGGGTGTCTTTGCTGAGCCTGAGAAAGGCAAATTCAAATTAAAAGACCTGAAGACCTTTATCACAGGCAAGGTAGATATGACTGCAGACGGAGCGGCTTTTATCATTCCGGATGATGAATTTGAAAAGGATGTTTTTGTATCAGCCCGCAAACTGCACAATGCACTGCATGGCGATAAGGTAAAAGTGTACATCTACGCCAAAAAAAGCGGCAGGAAAAACGAAGGTGAAGTTGTAGAAATCATCCAGCGCCTGAAAACCGACTTTATAGGCGTGATCAAAATATCAGAACGCTTTGCTTTTGTGACCATCGACGATAAAAAGATGCTGTACAATATTTTTGTGCCCCTGACAGACCTGGCCGGTGCAAAAAACGGACAAAAGGTACAGGTGGCCATTACAGACTGGCCTGAAGGTGCAAAAAACCCGATTGGAAAGATCATCAATATTCTGGGCACGCAGGGCGAAAACGACACGGAAATGAACGCCATTCTGGCACAATACGGTTTCCCGCTATCCTTTCCGCCGGAGGTTGAAAAAGAAGCCAATGAAATCCCGGAGCAGATTACTGAGGATGACATGAAAGACCGCAGGGATTTCAGGCAGACAACAACTTTTACCATTGACCCGGCAGATGCGAAGGATTTTGATGATGCCATCTCTTTTAAAACGCTCGAAAACGGAAACTATGAAATCGGTGTACATATCGCTGATGTATCTCACTACGTTCAGCCCAAAAGCTGGCTGGACAAAGAGGCTTATTCCAGAGCTACATCCGTGTACCTGGTGGACAGGGTAATTCCCATGCTGCCCGAAAGACTGAGCAACGGGGTATGTTCATTGCGGCCCCATGAAGACAAGCTCTGCTTTGCGGCAGTATTTGAACTGGATAATGAAGCCAACATCAAAAATGAATGGTTCGGAAGAACGGCAATTCATTCCGACAGGCGCTTCAGCTATGAAGAAGCACAGGAAGTGATAGAAAATAAAACGGGCGATTACGCGGCTGAACTTGCGAAGCTCAACGAGCTTGCTTATATCCTGCGCGACAGGAAGTTTAAAAACGGCGCCATCAGCTTTGAAAGTACGGAAGTAAAATTCCAGCTCGATGAAAAAGGAAAACCAATCGGGGTTTATGTAAAAGAGCGGAAAGACGCACACAAACTGATTGAGGATTTCATGCTGCTTGCCAATAAAAAAGTAGCAGAGTTTATCGCAAAAAAAGGTAAGGGAAAACAGAAGTATACTTTTGTGTACCGCTCACATGATTCTCCAAATCTCGAAAACCTGGGCAACTTTGCACTGTTTGCCGCACGTTTTGGTTATAAGATCAATATGAAATCTGACAAGGATATTGCTAAATCGCTAAACTTCCTGATGGAAGACGTAGAGGGCAAAAAAGAACAGAACGTACTGACCCAGCTGGCGATCCGCTCGATGGCAAAAGCAGTTTATACTACTAAAAAGACAAGCCATTACGGACTTGCATTTGATCATTACACGCATTTCACCTCTCCTATCCGCCGTTATCCGGATGTGATGGTACACCGCCTGCTCGCAGCCTATCTGAATGGTGAACGATCGGCAAACGAAGACGAATATGAAACCGCAGCTTCCCATTCATCGGCCATGGAAAAACGTGCTGCCGATGCA
The DNA here is from genome assembly GCF_900182595.1 of Pedobacter westerhofensis. GTDB lineage: Bacteria > Bacteroidota > Bacteroidia > Sphingobacteriales > Sphingobacteriaceae > Pedobacter > Pedobacter westerhofensis. The sequence goes on from NZ_FXTN01000001.1 coordinate 398,549, forward strand.
GAACGCGCTTCCATCAAATACAAACAGGTAGAATACCTTGAAGAAAATGTAGGCAAGATGTTTATGGGCATCATTTCAGGCGTTACCGAATGGGGCATGTATGTAGAACTGATTGAGAATAAATGTGAGGGAATGATCAGATTAAAGGATATAGCAGACGACTTCTACGTACTGGACGAAAAAAATTACTGCATCGTGGGCCAGCGCAAGAAAAAGAAATATCAGCTGGGCGATGAAGTAAAAGTGAAAGTAAAAAAAGTAGATCTGTCGAAAAGACAGATCGATTTCTCACTGGTACAGGATTAACCGTCAGGTAACAGATCAGGGAGCAATTAATTTAGAAAAAGACCACAAAATAAATAATGCATTCCATAGTTGAATTACAAGATATCGTAGAACAAGCGATTAAAAACGTTCAGTATCCCAGCCAGCCCGCAAAATTGTACGAACCTATCAGTTATATCATGAGCCTGGGCGGTAAAAGAATCAGGCCTGTGCTGCTGCTGCTCTCCAGTGAATTATTTAATGATGATGTTGCTATTGCGGTTGAAGGCGCTCTTGCAATTGAGACCTTCCACAACTTTACACTGATCCACGACGATATTATGGACAATGCCCCTATACGCAGGGGAAAGGATACCGTACACGTGAAGTGGGGCGTTAACAATGCTATTCTCAGTGGCGATGCCATGATGGTAGAAGCCAACAGGCACATGACCAGGCTTGATACATCTGTACTAAAGGATGTTCTTACCTGTTTTAATGATACTGCAAGCGGGGTCTGTGAAGGCCAGCAGCTGGATATGGAGTTTGAACAGCGGACTGATGTCAGTATCGAAGAATATATCAATATGATCCGTCTTAAAACTGCGGTCCTGGTTGGCGGGTGTATGAAGATCGGCGCCATCATTGGCGGTGCAGGAACAGAAGACGCAAACCTGCTGTATGATTTTGGCGTAAACTTCGGGCTTGCATTTCAGCTGCAGGATGATATCCTGGATGTGTATGGCGACCCTGTAAAATTTGGCAAACAGGTTGGCGGAGACATCATTTCCAATAAGCAGACCTTTTTGCTGCTTAAGCTTAAGGAACTTGCAGCGGCAGAAGATCTGGCCGCTCTGAAAAGCCTTTCGGGGGCCACCGATTATGCACATAAGGTTAAAACGGTGACCAGGCTGTACAACAAATACAAGATCAGGGACCTTGCCACTGCCGAAATGGAACGAAGGGCCGATATCGCTTTTACATCACTGGACAAAGTAAATATTAGGGACAACAGAAAAGCAGAGCTGAACATGCTGGCGAGATCGCTGATCAACAGAGAGCATTAAGATCCTCCGGGAAAGCCATATCATCAGTTATCTACCAGATGCTTGATCTTATCATAAGTTAAAGGCTTTGTTAGGAAGTCTTTAACTGATTTAAAAGACTGCGCTCTGCTGCGTTCAGCCGGATCAATCGTAGATGAGATGATCACCACATCGATTTTTATATTGCGTTCCTCCAGCGCCCTTAAAAAGGCCCAGCCGTCCATCTCCGGCATATTCAGGTCAAGCAGGATCAGATCGGGATGATTCTCCTTCAGATAGTTGAGCGCAAGCAGCGGCCGGTCAAACTGCACTACCCTTTTATTCTTATTGTGCTTGGTAATGATCATGTGGTGCAGCTTGTTCGTTAGCGAATCATCGTCTACCAGCATAATATGCTTGGAATCAATTACTGTGGCTTCGCCGGCAAATTCTTTAGTGGCTTCACCTTTATTGATCAGCCTGTTGAGCATTTTGATGATATCATCCAGCTTCTCTGCCTGAAAATTGATATCCGTGAGCAATTCCCTGATTTTACTGGTATCAAGTGAATCCATTTCAGGATAATTGAGCATACTGGACAAGCTGAGGATATTTGTAATAGGCGCCCGCAGGTCGTGCGAGGCCAGGTGCGAATATTCATCCAGCAGTTTCATCTGATTGGTTTTCCTGTTGCTGTCAATAATTGTACAGGCTACAAACTCCTGATCAGGGCCGGTAAATACTGGCGTGAGGACTACCTGCATCAGTACATCTTCCTTATCCTGGACCTTTAACCGGTTTTCAATATTAAAAGATTTGCCTTCAAAACACTCCGCTACCAGATCAGAAAATGATTTCACATACTTCTGTGAAATGAATTCCACAAATGGTTCCCCAATCACAGGATTCTTGTCTAAAAAATACCCTAGTTTTTCAGTGGAGTGAATCCTGAAAGAAATGATTTGATTTTTTTTATTGAAAAGGAAGTATGAGTTATCGGCATAACAATCACAATGAGCACTAAGCTTCATAGCTGATTTCCATTAATATGACACAAATACAAGCATTCATTTTATTTTTCTTAAACATTTAATCATTTTTTAACATCCAAAACCCACCAACAAACGTAACTGTACCGGGCAGAGATCGCTATAATGGTTCGATAATTGCCTTTTTACACCCATAGAATAAAGAGACAAACCAACAAAAAAAATATTATTTATGCAAGAAATTCTGTCAAAGAAAATACTGGGGGAAAGAATTAAGTCGTTAAGACTGGAAAAGTCTTACGCTCAGGCTTATGTAGCCGATTTTTTAAACTTGTCCAGAAGTAACTATTCTCAAATTGAACTAGGCAACCAATATCCAACGTTTAACACGCTAAACGCAATATCAAGGCATTACAACAGAAGCTATGAGTGGCTGCTGCACGGAGAAGAAGAAAAACAGATTATCGAGATCAGGCAGTTGAACCTTTCTTTTGTTTCGATTGCAAAAGAGCTGGAGTCTAATCTTAAAAACTTTTCAAGCTCACTTAAACAGTTGAAAGAAGAACTGGAACATCTGAAAAAAGAGATCATGGTATCCTAAAAAAAGGACAACCTATAAAAAAGGGCCACAGCGAATAATCGTTGCGGCCCTTTTTGTATGTGGAGAAAATTATTCTGCCGGAGCAGCTTCAGTTTCTGTAGCAGTCTCAGCTGTTTCAGCTTTAGCAGCTTTTTTAGCTGGTGCTTTTTTTGCTGGCGCCTCAGCTGCAGGAGCTTCGATTTCAACTTCAGCTTGTGCTGATTGAGCAAGAGGTTTAATTTCTTCTGTAACAGGTGCAGTTACAGCAAGAGGCAGGATAGAAACATAAGATTTGTTATCCTGTTTCTTTCTGAAGATCACTGTACCGTCTACAAGAGCAAATAAAGTATGATCTTTACCAATACCAACTCCTTTATCAGGGTGGTGTTTAGTTCCGCGCTGACGTACTAAGATGTTTCCTGCAATAGCTTCCTGACCACCAAAAATTTTGATACCTAAGCGTTTACTATGAGACTCACGTCCGTTTCTCGAACTACCGGCTCCTTTTTTATGTGCCATTTTGTTTTATATTTTATGAATAAACAGCCTGAGCTGCCTATCTAATGTTTAACAACTAATTATAAACTGATACCAGAAATCTGGATTTTTGTGAAATACTGGCGGTGGCCATTTTTCTTTTTGTAACCTTTTCTACGTTTCTTTTTGAAAACGATTACTTTATCGCCTTTTAAATGAGACACGATTTTAGCTGAAACGACTGCGCCTGCAAGTGAAGGGGCACCAACAGAGATAGTACCTCCGTCTTCAACCAACAATACATTGTCAAATTCAATACTAGCGCCTTCATCTCCTTGCAAACGGTGTACAAAAAGGTGCTGGTCTTTTGCAACTTTGAATTGCTGTCCTGCTATATTTACTATTGCGTACATTGTTAAATAATTAGTATTTTAAATTGTTTATTTTTTATCGAGGTGCAAATATAGAATTTATATTTATAAAATCATAACGATTTCTATTTCTTGCTATATCTTTCTTCGGCATCATTGATAGTTTGCTCTACAAGTGTCTTCATCTGCCCCGCAACGGTAGCCAGTTTTGGGATATCACTGTAATCGGTAAGGTAAATTACCTTCTTTGTTTTACGCTTATAGTTAAATGTAAATACATACCGCAGCACTTTTGATTTGTTCAGATCTGTCTCCGCATTGGCAATCAGGTCGGGAAAATTCCAGTAGCCCAGTTCGTTCATTTTGTTGTGCAGATAGATGATATCGTTCTGTCTTAATTTCACGTTGGTTTTCACCAGTGAGTCTTTTTTATCCAGGTACTGATAATTACCGGTAGCAGAATCGTAAATGTTTGGCATGTCGTTGCCGGCTCCCCACTGAAACTGAAAAGACACAAACTCGTCTGATCTGAAAGGGGCATTCCTGATGATTGGCGTGTAGTAAATGATACAATAGCCGAGAAAAGGAACGACTATCGTTAGAAATAAGAATATTTGTTTTGCTCTGGTACTCATTATATATAGTTAGTAATATTTAATCCTGGGCTTCTGAAAGCTCTCCCTCCCACTTGCTCACTACTGCTGTGGCAATACTATTCCCGATCACGTTGGTAGCAGACCTTCCCATATCCAGCAGGGGATCAATACCGATCAGCAGTGCCAGTCCTGCCTCAGGAATGTTGAATGTGGCTATCGTACCAGCAATCACCACCAGTGAAGCCCTGGGAACGCCCGCAATCCCCTTGCTGGTCAGCATCAGGATGAGCATCATGGTAATCTGCTGCTCAAAGGACAAATGTATGCCATAAGACTGTGCGATGAACAATGACGCAAAGGTCATGTATAACATCGATCCATCCAAATTAAAAGAATAACCCAGCGGCAGTACAAAACTGACAATTTTATCTTTACAGCCGAACCTTTCCAGCTGGAGCAGTGTTCTTGGATAGGCGGCCTCGCTGCTGGCGGTACTAAAGGCTACCAGTACAGGCTCTTTCATCCTGTTCATCAGGTTAAACACCCGTCCCTTGAGGATCAGGTAGCCGATCATGATCAGTAAGATCCACAGCAGGAACATGCTGGAATAAAACTCTCCGATAAACAGGGCGTAGGTAGACAAGACGCTCAGGCCCTGTTTGGCCACAATAGCGGCCATAGCACCAAATACCGCAAAGGGGGCAAAGTTCATTACGTAACCCGTAATTTTGAGGATCACATGGGCTACGGAATCAAAAAATTCTATGATGATCTTTCCTTTTTCTCCTATGGCAGCCGTGGCCACACCAAAGAACAGGGAGAAAACAACAATCTGCAGGATTTCATTGGTGGCCATCGCCTCCGTCATACTTTTAGGCACAACATGAGAGATAAAGTCTTTTACTGATACTGCAGCTTTCTGGATCCCGGTATCCAGATGGCTGCTTGGCAGCGGCAGGTGCATGGCTTCGCCCGGTTTAAAAATATTGACCATGATCAGCCCCAGCACCAGCGACAGCAAAGAGGCGCTGACAAACCACAACATGGTTTTTCCGCCGATCCGGCCAACGGCCTTGATATCGCCCACCTTGGCTACCCCTACAACAAGGGTAGTGAAAACCAGAGGCGCCACAATCATTTTAATCAGCCGCAGGAAAATATCGCTCAGTAAAGTAAGCGGCTCCAGTTTTTTTTCACGGATGGTTTCATTGTCCTTCCGCATTTTAAGGGCTTCTTTCTTTTGCGCATTGAGCTGAATATAATTTACAGCAGAAGTATCTTTTATTCCTCCAAGTTTGATGTCAATACTTTTGACCTGGTTATCTGCACTTAGGATATTGTTGTTATAAGTATCAAATGATTTTACATTTAAAACGTATCCGAGAATGACGCCCAGTATCAAGGCTAAAAAAATAAAAAATGTTAACTTGTTGTTTTTTGACATTAGTTGTAATTGTGGAAGTTTGAGGGCGTAAAACTACGATAATAAACTTATTTCGTAAAGATTGTGGAAAAGGTAAGAAAAAACTAAATACACTTGTAACATTTCAGTCCTAAACACGTCGAACACTCATAAATTAACACAGATTGGATCAGAAAGACCTCTTATTTAAGCAAATCTTTGACAGTAATTCCAAAAAGATATTCCATTTGTGCTATGGATATACCGGAGATGCCGATGCTGCCAATGATCTCCTGCAGGAAACCTTCCTGAAAGTCTGGCAGAACATGGACAAGTTCAGGCAGAAATCGCTCATATCCACCTGGATCTACCGCATCGCAGTAAACACCTGCCTCACCTATCTACGCTCAGAAAAACGGCAGGCTAAGGATGAACTTACCGAAACGGTCATTGAAAACAAAACGGAAGAATATTCCGAAAAAAATGAGCAGATCGCTCTTTTATATACGTCTATATCAAAACTGGAGGAGAACGACCGTTTGATTATAACCATGGTGCTGGATGAACTTCCCTACAACGAAATCGCAGAGATTTCAGGGATTTCCGAAGGGAATCTCAGGGTAAAAATTCACCGGATTAAACAAAAACTCACCGAATTATACAATCAACATGCAAGACTTTGAAAATATACAGTCCCTTTGGCAATCGCATTCTGTAGAGGTAAAAATCTCTTCGGGAGAGATGCTGGATCAGGCAAAAAAAGAGGTAAATGCGATACGCATCAAATCTCTTTTAAACATCGGGGGCATGGTGCTCTCTTTTATCGCATTCAGCGCCGCCCTGCTTTACTTTAACTTCGACTCCTGGACAACCAACCTGGGGATAGAGATCCTTGTACTGGCGGTGGCAATTTACACCATTCTGCTGTACCGCGAGCACCGCCTGATCTCCCGAAACGATTTCACCGAGCATCCCGGGGCATTCTTAGGCAAACTGCATGAATACCAGCTGAGCCGCTTTAATCTTTACAACAGGTTATACTGGTTTTACGTGGCCGCAATTTCCCTGGGATTTGTCCTTTTCTTTTTTGAAACGCTGCACAACCTGGATACCTGGATACAGGTTTCCATCATACTCTTTACCGTATTGTGGATGGTGTTCTGCGCCACCATCCTGCGCAAAGCCTTTATGAAAAAGGAAAAAGAACGTATTGATCTGCTGATCGAGAAATTTGAAAGAATCAGTGCACAATTTGGTGAAAATGGCCCTATTTAGTGATCTCGTCTATAGAAAAAGTGTTCCCTCTTAAACGGTAAAGGAGCATTTTTTCTGAACCGTTTTTCGCAGCGGTATCGGTAGAATTTACAATCGGGTACGACCTGAAAAGTTCTCCGTTTTTGATCATAAACTTATCGTTGCCGCCATAGGTCTTTTTGGCCCTGCTGCTTAAAGGAGGGAAACTGATCTTATTGAAACTGCCACCACTGTATTCGTATACATTAAGGTCTTTCACTGTTTTTTTGCTTTGCAGTTCGATATAAAGTTCAGGATTGCCATCATTATCGAGGTCCATATTCCAGGCATCAGTAATGATGCCCTCGCGCTCAACGGAGAGCGACTTGTAGTTGCTCTTTGTAGAATCAGACATTAGCAGCAGGTATCCGCCAATGCTGTCTACCCCTTTTCCCCAGCTTACCACTTCAAAGTTAAGTCCCGGTTTTATCGCTATATCCTTATAAAATGCAAAATGATCAGCATTCTTTTTTACTGCCGATCTGTCCTCTCCCGCATTCACGGCCGGTACAGCTTCTTTGGTATTGCAGGCAAACAAAAACAGCAGCCCCACTAAAAGTGCAGACTGCTGTGAAATATATTTTAATGGCTTCATCCTCTTTTTGTCAGCAATTTATGCTAAAAAAGAAATCTTACCAAATTATTATAGTTAAAATAACCCTGCGAATGGCCTTTTATAAGATTAGCCACCCCAAAAGTTTTGTTATTTGGCTTCGTTGTTCAGCACAGTTGTGCTCACTACACTACGTTTGCCGGTTGAGGTAATTACAATAGTTTTTAACTCCAGTTTTTTACCCTTAGGTACCGAAACTTTCAAAGGAGATTTAACTGAATTGGAAACTTCAGACGGGCGTGTGCCATCCAGTGTGTAATAAACTTTTGAGCCCAAAACCGGAGCTTTCAGGTCTGCCGTAATCTCGTCGCCGTCAATTTGTTTATCAGACTGCCCGATCGGTGTAGGTACCCAATAGTTAATCCCTGCCTTATCCAGGCGTGCCAGGTGCAAAGGAAGACGCTCTTCAGAGAAGTTTTTGAAATCTTTTCTCGCTACCGGGCTCCATGCGATCTCACTTAAAGCCATCATCCTCGGGAAAATCTGGTATTCAAGTTTTCCTTCGTTTTCAACATATTCTGTCCAGATGTTTGCCTGTACGCCTTCAATGAATTTCTTCTGATCATCTGACAGTTCAGCAGGAACAGGATCGTAAGAATAAGCTTTTGAATAAGGAGAATTTCCACCAATATTAACAGGTTCATCAGGTGAAGACGATTGCGCATGGTCTACATATAAGCCATTGCTTCCTGGTGTCATGATCACATTGTGGTTCAGTTTTGCTGCAGCAATACCGCCTTCAACACCTCTCCAGGACATTACAGTAGCGTTAGGCGCCAATCCACCTTCCAGGATCTCGTCCCATCCAATGATGTTACGGCCTTTGGAGTTCAGATACTTTTCTATACGGCTGATAAAATAGCTTTGCAGCTCGTGCTCATCTTTTAATCCTTTTTCTTTGATCAGCTGCTGGCAGAACGGAGACTGTTTCCAGTACTCTTTAGGGCTCTCATCGCCACCGATGTGGATGTATTTGGATGGAAATAACACCATCACTTCATCCAGCACATCTTCAAGGAATCCAAAAGTATATTCAGTTGGTGCAAAAACATCATCAAAAACGCCCCATGTTTGCTGAGGCTGTTTGCCTTTCCTGGATCCCGACCATGGTGCTTTAGGGTCAATATACGTATCTCTGTCAGGGAAACAGCTCAACTGCGGATAAGCAGCAATAGCGGCTGAAGCATGCCCCGGCATTTCAATTTCCGGAATAACGTTAATGAATTTACGTGCAGCATACGCTACCACTTCTTTCACTTCTTCCTGTGTATAATATCCCTTAACAGGAGTATTATCGGTAGTAACTCCCGGGTGATGCCCTATAACGCTACCTGCCCTCACAGAACCAACACTGGTCAGTTTCGGATATTTTTTAATCTCGATCCTCCAGCCCTGATCTTCTGTTAAGTGCCAGTGGAAATTATTCAGTTTGTAGGCAGACATCAGGTCCAGATATTTCTTTACAAAAGCCACAGAGAAGAAATGTCTTCCTACATCCAGGTGCATACCACGGTATTTAAACCTTGGATAATCCTGGATTGTACTTGCAGGAACATCGATTTCCTGTCCTTTTTTCTCAGGCATCATCTGGATGAGCGACTGCACACCATAGAATAAGCCTGCACCTTTACCGGTAACTTTGATCGTTTTTGCGTTCACATCAATCAGGTAACCTTCTGCAGGCAGCTGATCAGCGCCATCAGAGCTCAGCAGGATTGCGCGTTCGCCGCTGGCTGCGCTTTTTGTGGTCCTTAGTGCAAATCCACCATTGCCAGCGATAAATGCGTTCAGCATGTCTGCAGTAGCCGCATTAGCTGTCTCATTGGAAACCAGTACTACCGTTTTGTCAAGTTTAAAGAAACCCGACTGCCGTACAACGGATACGGGTGCAGGGATAATCCCCAAATTTGCATCAGTCTGAGCGCTTACGCTCAGTGTTACAAATGCCAGGACTAATCCTGAGATAACCTTCTTCATAGTTTATAGTTTTTGTTTATATTGATTTTCTTCTCCAATTTGATATCCTGAGAACCGGCACCTACCCTAAGGGTAAAACTTCCGGCTTCCACAACTTTCTGAAACTGCTGGTTCAGCAAACTCAGATCATTCTGGTGCAAAACAAAAGATACCGTTTTTGTCTCGCCTGCTTTAATGTGTATACGGCTAAAGGCTTTCAGCTGCTCTACCGGGGTTACTACCGATGAAACATCATCGCGCACATATAATTGTACCACTTCATCACCGTCCCTTGCACTGCTGTTCGTCACATTCACACTCACATGAAGTGTCAGATCAGCAGCCTCGCTTACCTCTGTTTTCAGGTCGTTGTATTTAAAGCTACTAAAACTTAAACCATATCCAAAACTATAGAGCGGAGCCGCCGGCCCTTCAACGTAATCGTGTTTGGATGAATTCTGGTAGTTATAGTAAACTGGTAACTGGCCCACAGATCTTGGAATTGAAATAGGCAGCCTTCCCGCCGGATTGTAGTCGCCAAATAACACATCAGCAATGGCATTTCCGCCTTCCTGTCCAGGGTACCATGCAGATACGATCGCAGGTACATGCTGGGCGGGCCAGTTCAGGTTTAATGGCCTGCCACCAATAAACACGAGCACTACAGGTTTACCCGTTTTTACGATCGCCTGTAACAGCTCCAGCTGCTTCCCCATCAGATCCAGTGACTGGCGGTCGAACCCTTCACCACTTTCCATATCGCTCACGCCGGTAGTGGCCTGGCTTACGGTAGCAGCTCCGGTGCTGATGTATTCCGTTTTAAAATCGCGGGCACTTGAACCTCCCAGTACAACTACCGCTACGTCCGACTGCTCTGCAGCGGCAACGGCTTCAGCGATATGCACATCGGCAGTATCCCTGATCGCGCAGCCTTTTACGTAATTCACTTTTGCTGATGGCAGCTTTGCCCTGATCCCTTCCAGAACGGTAACGATTGCCTTAGGGTCCTGCGGAGCAGTATAATCTCCCAGCTGGTTATAGATATTATCAGCATTTGGGCCAATCACTGCTATCGACCCAAGATTTTTCTTTAATGGAAGAGCAGATGATTCATTTTTTAACAAGATCACTGATTCCTGTGCTACCTTATGTGCCAGTGCAACGGTAGCAGTACTGCGCGCGTTCTTCTGCGCGGCCTTAGGGTCTACATATGGGTTTTCAAATAAGCCCATTTCAAATTTCTGCGTCAGCAGGCGGCCAACGGCTTCGTCAATTCTCTGCTGCGAAACACGGCCCGCCTTCACTGCTTCAAGCAGGGGACCTGAAAAAATCTGCCCGCCAAGGTCGTTGTCCAGTCCGGCATTCATTGCAAGCACCGCTGCATCCGTATTATCTGCAGCCACGTGCTGCGTCATTACCAGTCCATCTATACTTCCAAGATCTGAAACCGAGAAGCCTTTGAATCCCCATTGTTTGTGCAATAAGGTATCCAGCAAATACGGGCTGGCACTGCAGGGAATACCGTCTACAGAGTTGTAGGCGGCCATGATCGACAAAGCGCCGGCTTTTACTGTAGCCTCAAAAGGCGGCAGGTAACTGCTGAGCAGTTCTCTTCTGCCGGGATTAATCAGTCCGGCATTATGACCACCCTCCGGTGCTCCATAAGCTGTAAAGTGCTTCAGGGTAGAGATTACATTTACACCACTGTTCAGCATATTGTTTAGGCCCTGAAATCCTTTTACCATGGCTACGCCCATCGTACTGTTGAGGTACTGGTCTTCGCCATACGTTTCTTCTACCCTTGACCATCGTGGTTCACGTGCAAGATCAAGCACGGGGCCGTAGCCAATATGCGCCCCCTGCAGCCTTGCTTCTTTGGCAATAGCAGCCGCCATCGACTGGATCAGCATGGGGTCCCAGGTACTGCTCTGACCAATGGAAGTAGGGAAAACAGTAGTACCGATAGCCATATGGCCATGCGGACATTCTTCGGCAATAAAAACAGGTATCTGCAACCTGGTATGTTCTATAATATATTTCTGCAGGGCATTGGTTGCCAGCGCGGATTTATAAGGGTCCAGGCCTGTTTCCAAAGTTTTCTGTGTCCAGGGATCAGCCCGCAGCGTGGCCCATAACATCCCCGTCTGGTTTGCTGCTGCGGCTTTTTTGAATTTATCTGAAGCCACAACACCAGCACCTTTCTTTTCATACATTTCCCATCCCAGGAGAGTAGACAATTGCCCAACCTTCTCTTCGATGGTCATCCTTCCGAGCAGGTCCTTTACCCTGTCGGCCACCGGGGCTTTGGGATTTTTATAAAGCGGGCTTTCTTTTTTTTGTGCAGAAACCAATGCAGGACTGCACACAAAAAAGAGAACTGGCAGGAGCCAGTTCTTTAATTTATTTTGATTCGTAAACATTTGGTAACGGGTTAATATCATTTAACTCAATAGGTGCGGACGTGTTTGGAACACCTCCCAGAGGAACTCACCAAAAATGGTGTTTGTCCATGCAAACCAGGCCCGGGTGAAAGTTTCGGGATGGTCTTTTTTGTAAGATTCGTGCATAAATCCCGTACCTGCGTGGCTTTTTTTCAACCATGCAATACATTGTTTAATCTCTGCATCATCACTGCTGGTTAATCCTCTGGCAATGATACTCAGTGGCCAGATCATATCCTGCTGTTCTACGTGAGGACCACCGATACCTTCGCTTTCCACACCTTTATAGAAATAAGGGTTGTGTTCAGAAAGCGCAAATTTACGGGTATTCTGATAAACAGGATCGGTAGCTTTTACAGCGTTCAGGTAAGGCAGGGCCAGCAGGCTCGGCACATTCGCGTCGTCCATCAGGTTTACATTGCCAAAGCCATCTACTTCAAAGGCATACATTTTACCATAAACAGGATGTTCAACGATTGCGTATTTCTGAATAGCCGTTTCCACTTCCAGTGCCAGGGCAGTTAATTCTGACGCCAGAGCAGCATCCTTATGTACTGCGGTAACCAGTTCGGCAATCTGCCTTAAACTCACTACGGCAAAAAGGTTGGAAGGAACCAGGAAAGGAAAAACTGTAGCATCATCACTTGGCCTGAACATCGAGCAGATCAGTCCTACGGGCTTCACCGGGAACCCGTAACCTGCCATAGGTAAACTATCAGTAGGTTTTGCGGTTTCACGCTGAAAAGTATACGGTCCAAGCCCTGTTTTACGCTGCTGCTCTTTAAAAGTAGCAAGGATCCGCTGAATAGCTTTTTTCCACTCAGCATCGTAAGGAGCAGTATCAGCGGTTAGCTTCCAGTAATTATAGGCCAAACGCATGGTATAACAAAGGGAATCAATTTCCCATTTGCGTTCATGAATACCCGGCTGCATCTTTGTATGGTCACTTTCCCATTCACTTTTCTGTTCGCCGGTATGATAAAAGGCATTGGCGTAAGGATCTTTCAGTACATAGGTAGTCTGACGGTTAATTACGCCCGCAATCAGGTCCTGCAGTTTTTTGTCTTCCTTCATAAAAGAGAGGTAAGGCCAAACCTGTGCAGAACTGTCCCTCAGCCACATGGCATCAATATCGCCCGTGATCACATAGGTGTCTGGCTTTCCATTGCTGGCAGTGTAGGTGACTGTAGTATCAAGCGTATTTGGAAGGCAATTATTAAACAACCAGCCCAATTCTTTGTCAGTCACTTTTTTCTGGAACTTCAGAATTGCTTTTTCTACAGCAGGGCTGCTGAATTTTCTTTTATTCAAGGGTACCCTTACGTTGGGATAGGCCAGTTCAAAAGCACTCAGTTCCTTACTTAAAAGGAGCCCTGCGGTAAGCAGGCCGGTGTTGGTAATAAAGTCTTTTCTATTCATTTCTATTTGGTTTTTGTCGTTTTATATCACGGGCTGGTTTTTTAGGGCAGGGATGTTTTTCCCCACCTTCCATCCAGAAGTAGCATAATAAAAAATGAAGAGGTAACATGGCACCATGATCCAGTATGCCTGCTGTGCATTAAACACATCAGCCAGTCCGCCATAACACAATGGGATCACAGCTCCTCCGGCGATTCCCATGATCAACAGTGAGGATGCCATTTTGGTGAACCTGCCCACGCCGTTTAAGGCCAGCGGCCATATCGCAGGATATACCATCGAATTGGCAAAACCCAGCAGGGCGATAAATAAAACAGATACATATCCGCTCGAAAATATCGCTACAAGGGTTAATACTACGCCCAAAGCTGCAAACCATTTCATTGCATTTTCCTGGCTCAGGTATTTAGGGATACAAACAATCCCTACAAGATATCCGAGGATCATTCCCAGCAGTGTAAATGAAGTAAAGAACTTCGCGGTAGCCAGAGGAATGCCCTGATAGGCACCGTAGCTGATTACTGTATCACCAGCCATCACCTCTACTCCTACATAAAGGAACATCGTAAGGACGCCCATCAGCAGGTGAGGGAATTGAAATGCACTGGTTTTACCTGCTGTAGCAATAGATACTGCTTCATCTTCTTTGTCCGCATCAATTTCCGGAAGGGTAGAAAAATAGATTAATACCGCCAGGATCACCAGTACAACGATGATCACTGCATAAGGCAGGATCACACGCGATGCCAGCAGGTTGAGCTCAGCAACTTTTGCGGCAGGGTCCATTGTAGCCAGACGTGCATGAAAACCATCTGCATCTTTTAATGCGATAGCACCCAGGATAATCGGTGCAATTGCTCCTGCTACCTTGTTACAGATTCCCATTACGCTGATTCTTTTCGCGGCACTGTCTGCCGGCCCCAGAATGGTGATATAAGGGTTGGAGGCAGTTTGCAGTAATGCAAGGCCTGTTCCCTGTACAAAAAGCCCCAGAAGGAACAGTGCATAAGTACGGGTAAGGGCCGCAGGGATAAATATCAATGCGCCTACGCCCATCACTACCAGCCCCAAAGCCATTCCATTTTTAAAACCCGTTTTGTTCAGTACACCTGCTGATGGGATTGCCATCACCAGGTAACTGATATAAAAAGCAAAAGCCACCAGGTAAGACTCAAAGTTATTGAGTTCACATGCTAACCTTAAATATGGGATCAGTACTGAATTTAACCAGGTTACAAATCCGAATACAAAGAACAAGGCACCAATGATAAATATGGGCTGTATTCCTTTTTTTGCTGTTGTAGTCATTTAAGTTGTGATAAGAGGTTAAATTAGAATTTCCATTTTACAAAAGCTTCCATCGCTTCGTATTCTGCCAGTCCAAGCTGATCATAAGCTTTGGCAGTTTCCTGCGTACGTGCTTCTGCCCTTACCCAGAACTCTCTTGAATCGTCACCCGGGAAAACAGGAAGGTCTTTTTGCGACTGGTGTTTAAAAATAGCCAGTCTTTTTCTTTCTACTTCCTGCGGAGAAAGCGGCACAGCCATTTCAATTTCATGGGTTTCAAACTCATGCCATGCACCTCTGTACATCCACAACCAGCAGTCTTTTGTCCAGCTTTCTGTTGCACGCAGCCTGATCATCGCTTCAACGATAACATTAAAACATACTTTGTGCGTACCATGCGGATCTGCAAAATCACCTGCAGCGAAAATCTGGTGGGGTTTTACCTGCTGTAGAAGTTCCATCGTTTGCACGATGTCATCTTCATAGCTCACATTTTTCTGGAATTTACCTCTGTCATAGAAAGGAAGGTCCTGGAAGTGGATCCTGTCGTCAGACAATCCTGCGAACCTTGCGCCTGCAATTGCCTCTCCTTTTCTGATCAGTTTTTTTACTGTACGGATCTCTTCAGGATCAGTTTGATTAGGCAGTTTTTTGCTGATGAAGTCGCGCATTTCATCATAAGTGGCACGCAGTTCTGATGCACCTTCTGATCTTGATTCTGCAAAATCAATATTGAATTCCATGAACCTCAGTACGTCATCGTCCCATACAGCAGTATTACCTGAAGTCTGGTAAGCTACATGTACTTCGTGGCCCTGGTCTGCAAGGCGAATAAAAGTACCGCCCATTGAGATCACATCGTCATCCGGGTGCGGTGAAAAGATAATCACACGTTTCTGTGCAGGCTCTGCACGTTCCGGACGCTGACTGTCGTCTGCATTCGGTTTACCGCCCGGCCATCCTGTGATCGTGTGCTGTAATTTATTAAAGATCTGAATATTGATATTATACACAGGGCCGCGTTCTGTTGCCAGCTGCGCCATACCATGGTTATTGTAGTTATCTTCAGTTAATTTCAGAATTGGTTTGTTCAGTTCCTTGGCCAGCCAGATCACTGCTTTGGTAACTGTAGTATCATTCCACTGGCAATCTTTAACCAGCCATGGTGTATCAAAACGTGTTAATGAAACCGCAGCGTCTGTATCCAGGATAAATTCTACGTTTGGCGAAAGCTGTAAGAACGTTGCCGGAACATCAGAAGACAATTCACCTTCAACTGCTTTTTTCACGATTGAAGCTTTCTTCTCGTTCCATGCCATCAGGATAATTTCCTTGGCTTTAAAGATCGTACCAATACCCATAGTAATTGCCTTCGTTGGCACATTGGCTACACCACCAAAGTCGCGCGAAGCATCTCTTCTGGTCAGGTCGTCCAATGTAACCAAACGCGTTCCTGAGTTAGGTGCAGAACCCGGTTCATTAAAACCGATGTGCCCTGTACGTCCAATACCCAGTAACTGCAGATCAATACCACCAAATCCACTGATTTTTTGTTCATATTTCAAACAGAAGTCTTCAATATCTTCCCTTGCCAGCTCACCATTAGGAATATTGATGTTTTCAGCAGCAATATCGATGTGGTTGAAAAGGTTTTCGTTCATGAAGCGTACATAACTCTGATCTGCATCAGGCTTCATCGGATAATATTCATCCAGATTGAAAGTAACCACATTGGCAAAACTTAAGCCTTCTTCTTTGTGGAGACGGATCAGTTCTTTGTAAACTTTTACGGGAGTGGCACCGGTAGCCAGGCCTAATACAGCCTGTTCACCTTTTTCCTGTTTTGAAATGATGAGCGAAGCGATCCTTTTTGCTACGTCTGCACTTGCAGTTTGTTCGTCACTGTATACGGTAACTGGCAATTTTTCGTAGCGGGTCTCTTCCAATAAATTTAATCTGGACATGTTTGTTATAGTATTAGGTTATCTATGGATTTATTTGGATTGTTTGTTCATTACCGGCGTAATTTGTTAATGTAAGCATTGGCATTGCCGCCCCTTTTTCAGGATTATAATCAATGATAATCTTTTTTTCTGCTCCCGGAAGAACAGAGAAGTAGTTATCATCATAAAATACCGGTAGTACCCTTTTCTTCGTGTTTGCATCTACAAGTGAAATGCGGTTGAAGAAGTTTACCGGTCCGTTAGCGGGATTGGTTAAAGTTACTTCGATCTTTCCACTTTTCAATTGTTTAGCAGAAGTTTTGAGTGCTGTTGATTTCAGGTCAGCCAGACCTGAATACATGCCTTTTTCATCTGCCAGCCAGTATAAGTTATTACTCAATATTTTTTTGTTTTCATCCAGCAGCTGCATCGAAAGGAAAGATCCTTTTTTGGCAGACAGCTGATCGATCATTTTTTTGAATGAACCGATTTTCTTGTAGCTGGACGGATCCATGAAAACGAACACCTGCGTGATCATCGTTTCCTTACCATCCATATCATAAGATTTGATTACCAGCATCATGCTGCGTTTAGCCTCAAAGCCATTGTTTACTACATACACCATTCCGTCTTCCTGGTTATACATCGAGTGCAGGGATTCACTTCCCGAGCGCAGGCCGAATAGACAGGCGTTAGGATCAAGATAGTAATCGTACATCTGGCCACGCATGGATGTCCATGGGTTTTGTGTTTTCCAGATCACCACGCCAGTATACCAGTCCCACATATGTGAGCTGAAACCTTCCATTAAACCTCTGTACTGGTCATAATTTACCAGCTGTGCCTTTAAGGCGAAATCGCCAATGCTGGTAGGTTTACCGTAAGGCAGGATATGATCTTCATAACCAACGCCAAGGTAATTATGGTAATCCCATACAGAGTCTGCTTTTTCTGATGGGCCTCCCGGCTGGCGTTTGTCTGCAGGGATAAACTGCGGTGCTACCAGGCTTGACTTTGGCAGGATACGCTCCAGTGATTCCAGATCACCAACGCCTACCGAACCTACTTCAGAGTTAAAAGGCCATGTCCTTGTATTCCAGAAAGTAGAAATTTTCTGAATGCCATAGGGGCCATCACCATTACCGCCAAGGGTATTTCTGGACATATCGTCTGAGTTTGAATAATCTACAAACCAGCGTGTGCCATCCAGCTCCGGAATCAGTTTGTCCCTTAATGGGATCAGGATATCTTCCGGAGGAGTAATCTCATTTCCTCCGCACCATACTGCCAGCGAAGGATAGTTTCTGATCATCTTGATCGCATCTGCAGCGCATTCAAGAAACAGGTTGTGGTCATCAGGATATTTCCTGCGTGTCCACTGATCTTCAGATTTCATCGGATCTAGCCAGCGGCCGTTTGCATCGCCAGACATCCAGAAATCCTGGAATACCAGCATACCGTATTTATCACAGGCCTCAAAAAACTCAGGGCGCTCTGTCAGTGAACCGCCCCAGATCCTGATCAGGTTGAGGTTCATATCGCGGTGATACCTGATTTCGGCATCATATCTTTCTTTGCTTAAGCGCAGCATGGCATCAGACATGATCCAGTTGCCTCCTTTAATGAAGATCTTCTGGCCATTTACGCTGATTTGTTTACTGCTGGTGATGCTGTTCCATTCTGTTTGAATTTCCCTGATACCAACGCTTACCGTTTCGCTGTCCGTAACCAGCGTACCTTTTTCCTGGAAGCTGATTTTAAGGTCATATAAATCCTGTTTACCGTATCCTGCAGGCCACCATAATTTTGGATTTTTAAATACCAGGTCGGGCATTTTAATTTCCGCTGCAGCATTTGCTTTGAGCAGCACACTTTGCGTTACCTTTTTACCATCAATCGTGTAAACCAGGTTTCCGCTCAGTTCTTTTGCCGTTGAATTTTTCAGTTCGGCAGACACTTTAATGATGGCGGGCTCCTGTGTACCGTCAGCTTTTCTTTTGCCGGGAACAAGCGTTACCACATGTGGATTATCCAGGCTTACACTACCTGTTCTTTCGATAAATACTTTATCCCAGATACCTGTATTTCTATCCCTGATCGGACGGATCCAGTCCCAGCCCG
Organism: Pedobacter westerhofensis; assembly: GCF_900182595.1. Lineage (GTDB taxonomy): Bacteria > Bacteroidota > Bacteroidia > Sphingobacteriales > Sphingobacteriaceae > Pedobacter > Pedobacter westerhofensis. The sequence goes on from NZ_FXTN01000001.1 coordinate 417,326, forward strand.
CAGTATATTGCGAACCTACACCACGGGCGATTGTACCGTCGCCACCCTGGCCGCCATTTGGATTGCCCACAACATCCGGCGGGTTTACGATCACGGCCAGCCTGTTTGTTCCTGTTTTTGAAAGCAGTTTAGTGATATTGAATGATTTTCTCAGGTACATTCCTTTAAAAGGAGCGGTATTCACCTTTTTGCCATTCAGGAAGATATCGCAGCTATAGTTGATCCCCCTGAACTTTAACCAAACCTGTCCGTCGGCAGCAGGTGCGGCTTCCTTAAAATCCTTTACAAACCAGTAAGTATAATAATCTCTTCCCGCGGTGTATACATCAGGAATGAGGTTGTTGTTCATCCCAAAGTAAGGGTCAGGCACTTCTTTATTTACCAGCATGGTAGTTAAAACCGTTCCCGGAACAACTGCTTTTTTCCAGCCCGAGGTAGAAAAAGAGCCCGATGAAATATCCGTTCCCTGGGCTTTCACCTGTGTAGCGGGCGAACACAGCCAGCCGGAATTAAGTTCATACTGATCCTGAGCAAAAAGCTGTCCTGCTGTTGTCAGCATGACAAGCAATGTACACAGGTATTTAAAGGATTTAAATTTTTTAAACATTATTATAGATTGAATATAGTATTGAATTATTGTGTTACTGAGTATGGCCTGTCTGCTTGTTTTACACCCCATGTGGCAGAAGGTTTGGCGCCCATTGTAATGGTCATTGCTCCGCCTTTGATCAGCTCACTGTGCATGATAAAAGATTTTGTATAAGGTTTTCCGTTCAGTACGATCGACTGGATATACTTATTGGTCTTGCTGTTGTTCTTCACTGAAAGGCTGAATGTTTTGCCATAACTCACTTTCATGGTAGCCTCATTTACAACCGGGCTGCCGAATACATACATTCCGTTGGAAGGATTCTCAGGATAAAAACCCAGTGAAGAAAAAATATACCAGGCAGACATCTGGCCAACATCTTCGTTACCGCTTAGTCCATCAGTTTCATCATGATAAAGATTTTCCATGATGTACCTTACCTTATCGGCAGTTTTATAGGGCTGGCCTACATAAGCATACATATAAGTAATATGGTGACTTGGCTCATTGCCATGTGCATACTGGCCAATCAGTCCGCTGATATCCGGAGATGACGAGGCTCCCATATCGCCTTTTGCTGCAAACAGGGAATCCAGTTTAGCAGTAAACGGTTTCTGTCCGCCCAACAGGCCGATCAGGCCTTCAACGTCCTGTGGCACCAGCCATAAGTACTGCCAGGCATTACCTTCGGTATAATCATCCTGACGGTGAATCGCCTGGAAAGGGTTGAAAGGCGTTCTCCAGGTATTGTTTTCAAAGCGTCCTCTCATAAAACGGCTTTCTTTATCAAAATAATTCTGGTAGCTTTTTCCGCGTTTGATCCAGTAATCATAGTCTGCTTTATTGCCCCTGTTTTTAGCCACTTGTGCTACGCCCCAGTCGGCAACCGCATATTCCAGTCCCATTGCAACAGATTCTACAGTACTGTCAGCAGGGATAAAACCATGTTTCTGCAGCAGGTTCAGTCCGCGCTCTTTTCTCATACCTGTAGCTTTCAGCGCTTCATAGGCAAGATCTTTATCAAAGCCTTTGATGCCTTTAAGATAAGCATCTGCGACAGTAATCATCCCCGGATTACCCACCATACAATCAGTTTCGTTGCCCATCAGATGCCATACGGGCAACCTGCCCTGCTGCTGGTAAATTGCCAGCCAGGTATTTACCATATCTCCTGCTTTTTCGCTGTTGATCAATGTTAACAGTGGCATTGCAGCCCTGTAGGTATCCCATAAAGAGAAAGTAGTATAATTATTGAAAGCAGCATTTTTATAAACCTTTTTATCCGTACCCATATAATCTCCGTTCACATCATTAAATAATGAAGGTGCGATCATCGTATGGTACAAGGCAGTATAAAAGATTTTCATCTGTTTGGGATCAGCACTTTTGATCACTACCCTGCTCAGTTCCTTGTTCCATTCTGCATCGGCTTTGGCTACCTGTCCGGCAAAGTTCCATCCCGGAATTTCGGCTTTCATATTCAGCTTTGCATTTTCAACGCTCACTGGTGAGATCGCAACTTTCAACTGGACAGGGCTGCCATCTTTGGTATCAAACAGGGCAAGGCCCATCACACCTTTTCCTTTCAGTTCAGTGCCGCTCATGGTGGCGGTGCTGTCAGAAACAGAGAATTTTTTGATAGGTCTTGAAAACACAGCAGTAAAGTAGATCCGCTGGTCTGCTGCCCATCCCTTAGAGTAACGGTAGCCAGAAATGGTGGTATCATTTTCCTGACGGATGAAAGTCTCAACCGGGGCATCCCATCCAATACCTTGTTTGAGGTTAATGATAATCTTAGGCTGCTGCCCTGCCGGGAATGTATATTGATGAAAGCCTACTCTTTTGCTTGCTGTAAGTTCAGCTTTAATGCTATATCGTTTAAGCATTACACTATAATATCCTGGCTTAGCTATTTCATCCTTGTGAGAGAACAAAGAAGTGAAACCACTTTGCAGGTCACCTGCTTTTCCTTCTGTCAGTTTAACCTCACCTGTTACCGGCATCACAGAGATATCTCCAAGATCACCGATACCTGTACCACTGAGGTGGGTATGTGAAATTCCGGTAATAGTAGAATCACTGTAGTGATAACCTGAACACCAGTCCCATCCCGTGGAAAGATTCCTGATTCCGAGTTGAACTGCACCAAAAGGTACATCTGCACCTACAAACACATGTCCGTGTCCACCGGTTCCGATGAAAGGATCTACATATTTTGTCAACTGGGGCACTGCTTTATTTTGCGCCAATGCCTGTCCGCTGATTGCAGCAAGGATAAGTGTGCCGCCAAGCATCATACGTTTAACAGGATGATGGAAGCGCTGAAGAGTGATTTTAAACATAATTATAATTATTGTGCCGGATATGAAAATGCCAGGGCACCGTAAACAGACGAATTATTTTTTATAGATTCCGGAAGATGAACTTTTACTGTAGAACCGTTCAGTTCCCATTTAACTGGCTGATTTGTATTTAATATCACCATTTTGGCGCCCTTTTTTGGAGCGTTGCCATTCCATTCAATTGTATTTAAGGCAAGGTTGTCTTTAAAGCAGAAGATCGCATTTTTTGTCAGCTTGTCTTTGCTTTGTGTAAACCAGGTGCTGCCCTGATGATAGTCTGGAGTGATCCTTGTACCGTAGATTGCTTTGCCATTGGCTTTCATCCATTTTCCGATCTCTTCAAGACGCTGTGTAGCAACTTCTGGGAAAGTACCGTCAGGACGGGGGCCTACGCCCAGTAATAAACTTCCGCCTTTTGCCACCACTTCTACCAGTGAGCTGATCACCTGGTTTGGTGTTTTGTACTGGTCATTTTTCACAAATCCCCAGGCATTGCCCAGCGTTAAGCAGCTTTCCCAGGGATGGTCCTGCTGTGTTTTAGGAATAGTTTGTTCAGGGGTCTGGTAGTTTTCGTAAGGGCCGTGTACTGTTCTGTCAACCATTAAAATACCAGGCTGCGCATCGCGTGCCATTGTTGCAATCTTAGGCATGTCGATTTGTTGGTCCCATTCCGGTATTGCAGCACCCCAGCTTCTTACTTCGTCGTTGACGGTTTCCAGCGGGCGTACCCAGCCCCCATCGAGCCATAGGATGTCTATCGAACCATAGTTGTGCATCAGTTCGCCGATCTGGTTATAGGCAAATGTTTTAAACTGATTCCATCTCCATGGATTTTTTCTGATATCGTAATTTGTGTTGCGGTCTGGGGTCGCATATTTAGACCACCAGAAATATTGAGAATGCCAGTCCGGTTTAGAGAAATAGGCGCCGATCATAAAACCCTGTTTTCTGAAGGCGTCGAAAACATATTTAGCTACGTCAGCTTTGGGATTATTGGCGAAGGGGCCGGAGGCAATATTGAAGTCGGATTGTTTGGTGTCAAACATCGAGAAACCATCATGATGTTTGGTAGTAAAGATCATATATTTCATACCAGCATCTTTACCTGCTTTTGCCCATTGGTCTGGGTTAAATTTTACGGGGTTAAACTCTTTGCTGAGTCCCCAGTACCATTTTTTGTAGTCTTCGTAAGCTACAGTACTGTCAGGGCGTTCGATCCAGCTTTCGTTACAAAGCTCCCAGGATTCGATAATTCCGGGGACAGCGTATAATCCCCAGTGGATGAGCATTCCGAATTTCTGGTCCTGCCACTGATCTAATTTTGTTTTTACAGCCTGATCTTTTGGCCACTCATAAATTGTAGATTGCTGATGTACGCCATTCTGGGCTTGTACTTTTACAGATAGCAGTATTAAACATACAACTACCCAATTCATTTTTTTCATTAGAACTTATATTTAGCCTGAAACAAAAGTTCCGGCTGATTTGCCAACTTATTCTCTCCTAAAATCGTGGTTCGGTACAAATAAGCCTGTAATATCTTAAAAAAAAAAGAAACAACTCCTACCGAATTACTATTATTTGAATTTTCATCAAAATAATGGAACACCGGCAGGAGTTCTTTCTATTTATTATTAGTTAGCAACGTCCCACCATACCCTTGAGGTAAGGAAGTCGCCACCTGAAAGTGTTGCAACAGCAGCAAGGTAGTTTGTGCCGTTAGCAGTTCTTTCTGTTTGAGGATAGATCATTCTTCTTGGAATTGTACCATTAGTTACGTTACCTGTGTAGTTTACCGGAGTAAGTACAGGGAAACCAGATCTTCTCCAGTTAGACCAGCTTTCGATGAAGCTAAAAGTAGCATTCTCGTTAGCCCAGTATTGCTCGTTGATCATTTTCAACTCCTGACCGGCAACCAGTGGATGTGCAGCTGCAAAAGCAGTAGCAGTAGCAGGAGTGATTGTCGCAGCAACATTGATTTGTGCCAATCCTGTTAACGAAGCAGCCAAAGCGTTTGAGTAATGTGCAGCAGCATTTGCACCTACAGCCCAGCCGCGGAAAGCAGCTTCAGCAAGCAGATATTCGGTTTCAGCATAAGATAATGTGATGATCGGAGCATTTTGCTGAATAAAAACAGCTACTCTTGGTCTTGAATATTTACCAAGCGGAGCATCTGCATCAGTTGCACCTGCAGCCGGACTTGTACCAGGGTAACCTGCAGCTCTTGCTATGTTTGTAGCACCCTCACCAAGGTCAAAGCCATTAGGCATACCAATCTGAAGGCTCGCAGTATTATCACCTACTAAAGTGCTGTTTTTGTTGTTTGCAGCTCCGGTAGCTGAAACCTCAGCGATAGCACTGATCCGTGGATCGTCTGATGCTTTCAGGAAGTTAATGAACGTTTGGCTCCATCTCACTTGCTGGAAATCGTCAGTCACCAATAATGCGCCAGTACTTGCATTTCTTGTGTCATCGTAGTTACCATCAGTTTTGAAAACCATGTTATCATCATTGCTGGCCATTAATCCACCTGTATATGCTCTTTCAGCCCAGGTTTTAGCGGTAGCAGCATCAACTTTTGTTAAACGCATAGCTAATCTCAGCATCAGCGAATAACCAGCTTTTTTCCATTTTGTAACATCACCACCAAAATACGTATCACCAGTTACTGCTCCGGCAGCCGGATCAAGTGCAGTGATAGAAGCTTGCAGGTTTGTCAACAAGGCAGTATAGATAGCTTGCTGAGAATCATACTTTGGAGTTACATTTCCTGCCTGAGCCATTAATGCTTCAGAAAAAGGAACCGCTCCATAAGCATCAGTGATTCTCTGGAATAAGAAAATCTGATTGATTTTTGCAATCTGGATTACGTTTTTGAATTTACTTGCATCCTGAGCAGTACCTACTTTAATGGCCTGGTCCAGTTTACTCAATGCCGTGTAACCTTCATTCCAGATTCTTGCCTGGTAGCCGATAGTACCACTTGTATTTACATATTTATCACCGTTTCCGTAGTAACCTAAAGTACTTGCCAGACCCTGGATTGCCATAGATTGATATAATAACTGAGTATAACCAGTATTTGCATATCCCAGCAGACCTGAAGTTAGCAAGAAGTTAGGATCTGTATTTGCGCCTGTACCCGCTTTAGGGTCAGTGTTTGTTTCGCCCAGGTGCTCTTTAGAGCAAGAGGATGTAAGCACTACCGCAGAGAAAGCAAGGTATATTAATATTTTTTTCATAGCTGTCTATTTAAATTTGAAGTTAACATTGAAACCATATGTTCTGGTGAAAGGCAATGCACCGCCTTCTACACCTGCCAAAGCAACCTGCGAAGAGAAAGTATTCTCAGGATCAATGTTATCAGTATGTTTCATGATTGTGAACAGGTTACGGGCTACAAGATTAACGCTTATAGATGAGAAAGGTAATTTACCCAGCATATTTTGCTTGAAGGTATAACCTAACGTAGCCTGACGGAATTTGATAAAGCTACCGTCTAATACAGCAAGGCTATTAACATTTGTCATTAAGCCAGTATAGTAGTTCTGGGCACTTACGTTTGTTGTATTCACTGAACCGTCTTCTTTTACACCCTGTGCAACCACACCACCATCACGACCTGGCAAAGTAGCTTTGTTTAAACCGTAGGTATAAGAGTAGAACTCAGTTGCAGAAAGTATTTTGTTACCAAATCTGTAATCAATAAGGAATCCCAGGTTCCAGTTTTTGTACTGGAAATCGTTATTAAATCCACCATACATTTTTGGAAGGCCAGATCCCTGTGGTTTAAGATCACCGCGCAAAGGAATACCATTCGCACCGATTACAATGTTTCCGTTAGCGTCATACTTATAATCATATGCCATGATCTGAGCTACACCGTAACCCTGAACAACACCAATGTAAGCATCACCAGGCCTGTATGTACCAGTATTCAGCGGTGCATTTGTTCCACCGTCGATGTTTAACACTTCTGTTTTAACGTGGGTAAAGTTAAAGCTTGAATTCCAGCTGAAATTGTCAGTTTTGATCGGCGAACCGCTTAACATAATTTCGATACCGGTATTTTTTGTAGATCCCAGGTTTACATATCTCGACTCAAAACCTGAAGATACAGAGGTTGCTGCCTTAACTACCTCTCCTTCGGTTTTTCTACTGAAGAAGGCTGCATCAATACCAATTCTGTTTTTCAGGAATTTTAATTCTGTACCAACCTCAAATTCTGACAATGAATATGGTTTCAGATTTGCATTAGGCAAAATATTGCTAAAGCTTGCTGTAGTTGTATTATTGATAGAATTTCCGATAGTATAGTATTGCTGCGTCAAATATGCATCTGCCGGCTCACCACTTGTTTTGGCATATGATGCACGTAACTTACCGAAGCTTAAAGGCTCCCATTTGGTCAGCTGCGAGAAGATAAAGCTGGTTGACACTGATGGCGTAAAAATACTGTTGTTATCAACCGGCAGTGTAGAGAACTGATCATAACGGCCGGTAGTACTTACAGTCAGCAAGTTTTTGTAAGTGAAATCGGCAGTATAGTATGCAGAAGGAGTCTCTCTTGAATTGTAATCATAGTTGACATTTCTTGTTTTAACGTTTGTAGCTGTGTACAGGTAAGGAATAATAAAGCTGTTACCGCTTGAACCGGTTGATTCATAAGTTGCTTTACGATAGTTAGCTCCTGCACTTGCGTTAACAGTGAAATCTTTTACTACTTCTTTATTGAAACTTAACAATACGTCAGTGTTCATCTCAGTCCTTTGCGCCTGTGAAAGACCATTTAACTGACCTAAACCACCATTAGAGTAAGCTGTTCCATAAGGAGTTACTGAAAGTGAACGGTCATTTGTAAGGTCATACCCTAAACGTGCCTGTAATGACAGGTAACTTGTGAACGCATATTTTGTTGATACCGCAGTAATAAAACGTTTACGGGCATTGTTATTTACCAGCTGACTGGTTACAAAGTATGGGTTAGTTACATAAGAGTTATCATTCCAGCTCATTTCAGCACCAGTTACAGTATTGTATCCGGGAGCCAGAGAGGTTACATCTAAACTTGTTGGCAGGAACTGAACTGCATAGTTAGCGTTCAATGGTGAATCACTCAAATAAGCTTTGTTTTTATCCTGCTGATCAATATAGTTTGCAACCAGGTTGAAAGACAATTTATCGGTCAGCTGTTGATTGGTACTGAAGTTGAAAGTTTTTCTTACCAGTCCGCTGTTAGGCAATACCGATTTTGCGTCGAGGTTAGATGCAGAGAAACGGTAAGTTCCCTTATCGCCACCACCAGCAATCGATACACTGTTAGTTAAGCTTGGTGCAGTACGGTAAAATGTACTTACGTTGTTTGTAACAGCTGAATATGGGTGAAGCTGACCGTCAGCAGCAATAGTTTGCGCACCGTCTAATTTCTCACCCCATGAATACAGACCAGAGCTGATTGCAGAGTTTTGATTAGTTGGTCTTGCACCTTGCTGACCCTGACCATATTCATATTGATAATCAGAGTTGTCTACTGCTTTATCAAATTGTAAGTTGGCATTGTACTCAATTTGTACTTTACCTTTTTTACCTGTTTTAGTAGTAATGTTGATTACACCGTTTGCAGCTCTGGCACCATATAATGCAGAAGCCGTAGAACCTTTCAGTACAGTCATGCTTTCCACATCATCAGGATTGATGTTGCTGAAACCATCACCACCATCAGATCCACCGTACTGTCCTGCGCCTGTTCCTCTTTGAGAGTTATCAATTGGCACACCGTCAATAACGATCAGCGGCGTAGTACTACCAGTAAATGAAGTAGCACCACGGATATTCAACCTTGCAGAAGCACCGGGGCCACCACTTGTACCACCCACACTTAAACCAGCCACGCGGCCGCTTAGTGAGTTTGCAATGTTTGATTCCCTTGCTTTATCCATAGTTTCACCGCCAACTTTAGTTACAGAGTAACCTAATGTTTTCTGGTCTTTAGTGATACCCAATGCTGTTACAACAACCTCATTCAGGTCGTTTGCATTTGGTTTAATACTTACGTTGATCGTAGTCCTGCCGTTAACAGGAATTTCCTGTGGTGCATAACCTATATAAGATACAACCAAAACTGCATTGTCAGGAACGCTCAAAGAGAACAAACCTTCCGCATTTGTGGTAGCGCCACCTTTGCCGCCTTTTACCTGAACAGATGCTCCGATTACCGGTAAGCCAGTTTCATCAGTAATTTTACCTTTAACAACGATATCAGCTTTTTCTCGAACCGGTACAATCACGATTAGATTATTGGCAAGCATGTTATAGGTGAAACCAGTATTTTCAAGGGTTTCATTTAAGATAGAAGGAACATCTTTATCGGTTACATCGATACTGATTGTTTTTCCGGCAGGGATTTTACGGTTACTGAACATGAACCTGTAATCTGATTTTGCTTCAATTTGCGCAAGTACATCAGTAAATTCTGCTGAGTTCAATTTAATAGATATTCTCTTTTGTGAGTATACACCGGCAACTGCACTTAGGTTAAGTGTTAGCAGCAATCCGCATGTAACTTTGATAATGGCCATTGATTTAGCTGGCGCATTTTTAGGCACTGCGCGTTTTAAGCGCGATAAAAATTTCATACTAGTATAATTAGCGTGATTGTTCTGGCTCCCCGCGGGAAGTTGAATAATAGACAATTGTTTTTTTTGCTCAATTTGGGAATGGTTTTATTCCCGCATGTCATTGCTACGTGGAAATCTCTCTCATATGATCTGGGTTAGTTGTTGTTATTTTGTTTATAATTAGTTGTTCTGTGATTAGAAAATCCTGATGGCAGAATCGTTGATGGTATAATTAAACTTTTCTGTTAACTGGAGTGCTTTAAGCGCTTCACTGATATTTTCTTTTTCTATGATGCCGGTAAATCTGAGTTGTTTTGCGTTTTCACTGTCGAAGCTGATATCTACATTATACCATCTTTCCATGCTCCGGGCCAGTGCGGCAAATTCTTCATTTTTGAAAGTAAGCTTATTGTCTGTCCAGGAGGTTTCTATAATGGTAGCATGGTCCGGCTTAAAATACGTCAGCTGTCTCATTGATGTATCAATATCTGTACTGGTCAGGGCAACCCTCCTCTTATCAGTACGAAGATTTCTGAACACAAGTTTTTGTGAGGGTTTTAAATAAATCTGTTTCTTTGACAGGTTATTTAATGTGACTGTAATGGCGCCGTTCAGTAAAGTTGTTTCGGTAAGGCTTTCATTGGAATAAGCTTTTACATTAAAAGTTGTTCCCAGCACTTTAATATCCATATCCTTGGTATGAATGATAAAAGGATGTGCCGCATCTTTACTTACATCAAAAAAAGCTTCCCCAATCAAAAACACTTCCCTGGTAGAATCAGAAAAGTGTGCAGGGTATTCCAGCCTGCTGTCTGCGTTGAGCCTGATTTCGGTACCATCTGTTAACGTAAATACAGAACGTACCCCCTTTGGTGTTTCTTTTACCAGCAGTTCTTTTCTGTAGGTCAGAAAACTATGAAATACGAACAAGGTACAGCAGGCAATTAATAAAACAGAGGCAGCCCGTGACATCCAGCTAAACAAAGGAACAATAGCAATATTGTCCTCTGATGTATCTGGTTCATTTGTCAGGTCGGTAATCTCTTCCTCTCCTGTTTCACCGTTATCTATTTTTTGCTGAATGCGTTTGAAAAGCGAGTCGCTGTCATATTCAACCTTATGGCTGTTAGACCAGTATTCCCTGAGCAGGTCCTCTTCTTTTCGGTCATAAAACGGCTCTCCACGTAAGTAGATTAATTCGCGCTTTTCATCCACTGTGATTTCTCCAGTAAGATCTTTGGTAAGCAACTCAATAAACCGGTTTTTTTCCATTCAGTAATCTTTTAAGAGCGTTCACCTATATAGACACGGATCTTTTATCAAATGCTTACAGGAATTGAAAATAAATTCTGAATAGATAGTGTATTTATAACACTTAGACTGGATTTGAGCATATAAAATGCAGAAACAAATCCTCAAATCTTAAAAAGGGGCTATACTTTTATAAATCCGACTACAGAAACTGATAAAAAATCAGGAATTGGTTATTTTTTATTGAATTTAACATCTAAAAAAGGGTGATATTGATTTTAATCACCTTTTTTTAATGCTTAAATGAAAAATGTATGATTTGCTGGATTTGAATTGCGCCGGACAGATTGAAAATTAGGGGATATCCTAAACCGCCGCGCTGCAGCTATACTATTATATATATAGTATTATACAAACTTCGAAAAGAAGTTCTTTACGGTAAGGTATGGGCTCATTTCAATACTGAGTTTCTTCATTGCCCGTAATACCTGTGTTTGCACTGTCTTATGAGAAATATTCAAAATCTCCGCCACCTCTTTATATTTCATACCATCTTCCTTTACAAGCTGGAAGATGATCTTACATTGCTGGGGCAGCGTATCAATAGCCTGATCGAGTTTAAAGAACAACTCTTTCCTTTCTATCTCTGCTTCAGGGTTACTGTAAGCTATGATTTCACTGTGGCTGTCCTCAATCTGAACAAGCTGGACGGCAGCATTCTTCCTAAGGTGATTTAACGACCGATTTTTAACTGAAATAAAGATATATGTTTCCAGGTTATCTACCTCAAGCATCTTAAGGCGCTGGTTCCAGAAGTTTACAAATACATCCGCTACTATTTCTTCAGCTATTTCTTTTTTATTAACATACAGCTCACAAAACTTTATCAGCCGGGTATTATAGATAAGAAAGAACTGCTCAAATGATTTGTGATCATTATCACAAGCTATTTTAGTCCACAGTTTCTTAGTATCAAGTCCTTTTTCTATCAAAATAGGTATGTTAAATCGTTTTATCAACTTCGTAAACTGAATTTATGATTTATATCTTATAAAATCAACCATATCCGGCGTTTACGTAAAATGTGTCGGTGAATTGACGGTAAGATTGCAAAGCAAGAGCGCAATATTGCCGGCTAATAACTCAAAGAGACAACTTTCTCAATATTTAGAACAGAATTAAGCAATAAAAGCCAGCTAAAACGCATGATGATCATACTAATATATCATCATACTATATTAAATAAATTGGGCCTGCAAGTTCAAACCAGCAGGCCCAATTTATTTTTATGCGCTTTTATAGCTATTACCGATTAAAACGTGAAACAACTTAAGATAGTATCTTTACTTCATCTTCTTTAGCTGCCAGGTAACGCTCGGCATCAAGTGCTGCCATACATCCTGAACCGGCAGCGGTAATTGCCTGGCGGTAATAATGGTCCTGCACATCACCACAGGCGAAAACACCTTCGATATTTGTTTTTGTTGTTCCCGGGATAGTTTTCAGGTATCCGGTATCATCCATTTCCAGCCATCCTTTAAACATATCAGTATTAGGTTTATGGCCAATGGCCACAAAGAAACCTTCAACTTCAAGATCCGACTCCAGGCCGGTCTGGTTGTTGTGAATTCTCAGGCCTGTTACATTCTTGCCATTGCCCAGTACTTCACGGGCTTCGGAATTATAGATCACCTCTATATTTGGTGTATTCAGTACACGGTTTACCATCGCTTTAGAGGCCCTGAACTCATCGCGGCGAACAAGCATATAAACCTTTTTACATAATTTAGCAAGGTAGGTTGCTTCTTCGGCAGCAGTATCTCCCGCCCCAACAATAGCTACATCCTGGCCCCTGAAGAAGAAGCCATCACATACTGCACATGCCGATACGCCAAAACCATTGTAATGCGATTCGCTTGGCAAGCCCAGCCATTTGGCAGTAGCACCGGTAGAGATAATCACTGTATCAGCGGTAATTGTTTTTATTTCATCCACTACCACTTTATGGGGCATTGAAGAGAAATCAACCGAACTTACATAACCAAAACGGATATCCGTTCCAAATCTTTCTGCCTGCTTGCGGAAATCTTCCATCATTTCAGGGCCCATCACTCCGTTGGGATATCCCGGAAAATTATCAACATCAGTAGTCTGTGTAAGTTGTCCTCCGGCTTCCATTCCGGTATATAATACGGGTTTAAGATCTGCCCTGGCTGCATAAATCGCTGCAGTATAACCGGCAGGCCCTGAACCGATGATCAGGCATTGAACGTGTTCTATTTCTTGAGTAGTGTCCATAATATAATTTATAAAATAACCCCTGGCAGTGCTTATTCAAAAAAGGTAATCGCAAATTTGTCCGGGGTTAATTGCAGTACAAAATTACGCTTTAATATGAGATGCACAAAAGGTTAATCTCTCTTAATTCACATTTTTACGCTGTGCTTGCTTATCCCTCAGTTTCTTGCCTGTCAGTGAAGAGATGAGCTTATCATCAGCGTATTCATCTTCCTGCCTGCCGCCCTTCAATGTCCAGGTGCCAGTCTTTTTTCCCCCTTCGTACATACCGGAAATCTGGACTTTGCCATCATTGTCATACTGCTGGTAAAGACCGTTCAGTGCACCCTGAATATAGGCAGCCATTTGTTTGACCTTTCCGTCTGCATAAAAGCTCAGCCACTTTCCCACACGCAGCCCATTGATATATTTGCCGGTAAGCACCACATATCTGGCCTTCCCGTTGATCTCATAACCCAGGTTAGTATAATTGTTATCAGGGGTGATCCAGTCATAATAAACAAACTGTCCGTGGGGCACCTGCAAACTATCGTCCTTAAACGTACCGGAGGTTAGCAAAACGCCATCAAAATCAAACTTCTTGAAGGTATAAACCGTATCTCCTTCTACCTTTCCAAAAACAGCATAATTAATCGCCAGCGTTGAGTCTGCTACGATACGGTCACGCCCATCCAGTAAAATTGTTTTTACCTGGCTGTACGTATTGATGCTGCCTGTAAGAATAAGCAAACAGATAAGTAATCTCTTCATAATAGTATCAAATTTAGCAACTAGGTCTGGATAATTCCGACATTGAATTGTCTTTTTATTGGCGACTGATTTGCGGCTTCAACCCCCATAGAAATCACTTTTCGGGTTTCCAGCGGATCAATTATCCCATCTACCCACAATCTTGATGCCGCATAATATGGAGTGGTCTGACTATCGTATTTGTCTGTAATTTCCTTCAGCATTTCTGCTTCCTTTTCAGGAGTGATCAGCTCTCCTTTCGCTTTCAGCGAAGCTGCCTGTATCTGCAGCAAAGTCTTTGCTGCCTGTGCACCGCCCATTACGGCAATTTTTGCTGTCGGCCAGGCGTAGATCAATCTTGGATCATAGGCTTTACCGCACATGGCATAGTTGCCGGCGCCATAAGAGTTCCCGATGACGATGGTAAACTTGGGCACCACTGAGTTTGCCACCGCATTTACCATTTTTGCCCCGTCTTTGATGATTCCGCCCTGCTCCGACCTGCTGCCAACCATAAAACCTGTCACATCCTGTAAGAACACCAGCGGGATTTTCTTCTGGTTACAGTTCATAATAAAACGGGCGGCTTTGTCGGCACTGTCTGAATAGATCACACCGCCAAACTGCATTTCGCCTTTTTTGGATTTCACCACCTTTCGCTGGTTGGCCACTATCCCTACTGCCCAGCCATCAATCCTCCCCAGTCCGCAGATAATGCTCTGCCCGTATTCCTTTTTATATTCTTCAAACTGGGAGTCATCTGTAAGGCGGTAAATAATTTCGTGCATATCATATTGCTTCTCCCTGTTTTCGGGCAGCAAGCCATAAATTTCCTGGGGATCGAGCTTTGGTGCTGCAGGCTTAACTCTGCTAAAGCCGGCATTTTCCGGCTGCCCAAGCATGCTCATGATATTTTTGATGCTGTCCAGACAGGCCTGATCGTTCGGATGTTTATAGTCTGTTACCCCTGATATCTCGCAATGCGTAGTTGCGCCTCCCAGTGTTTCGTTGTCCACATCCTCTCCGATGGCTGATTTCACCAGGTAAGAACCTGCAAGAAACACAGATCCTGTACCCTCAACGATCATTGCTTCGTCGCTCATAATGGGCAGATATGCTCCACCGGCAACACATGAGCCCATGATAGCTGAGATCTGTACAATCCCTTCGGCAGACATCATGGCGTTGTTCCTGAACATCCTGCCGAAATGCTCCTTATCAGGGAAAATCTCATCCTGCATAGGCAGATATACCCCGGCACTGTCAACCAGATAGATTACCGGCAAGCGGTTCTCCATCGCAATTTCCTGTGCACGAAGGTTCTTCTTGGCCGTCATCGGGAACCATGCACCCGCTTTAACCGTGGCATCATTGGCAACGATCATGCACTGCCTGCCAGATACGTAACCTATACCACAGACAACACCCGCAGCCGGGCAGCCTCCCTGTTCTGCATACATCCCTTCTGCAGCAAAGGCTCCAATTTCCAGAAATTCAGTCCCCTCATCAATCAGGTAAGCAACCCTTTCCCTGGCGAGCATTTTGCCCTTTTCCTTTTGCTTAGCCGCACTCTTTTCGCCCCCACCTTTATAAATTGTCCTGAGCCGGGTTTTCACTTCGTATGCCAGCTGTTTATTGACGTCTTCGTTTTTATTGAATTCGATATCCATAAAGGCAAGATAGAGGTAATCTATGAAATTACAGAAAAGCAAAGATAAATTTCGCGGCAGAAAACGGGATTAAATCAGATCCCTGTCTTTAAACCAAACCGGATCCGGCGCAGCCGTAAAAGCTTTCATTTTTTCCAGCAGTTCCAGAGGCTGATCTGAATTAATTACCAGTGCCCTGTTGTTGGGCTTCAGCATGCGGTGCTCTACCATTACATCTATTTGCGCAAAAAGGTGATCATAAAAACCATTCACATTTAATACGCCTATGGCTTTGTTGTGCAATCCAAGCTGCAGCCATGTCAGCACTTCAAAAAACTCTTCGAGCGTGCCGAAACCACCGGGCAGGATAATGAACCCATCAGCCAGGTCGGCCATCTTTTGTTTACGCTCGTGCATATTCTGCGTAACAATCAGTTCAGTAACCTCTTTATGGCCTACTTCAAGGTCGAGCAGGAACTGAGGAATTACACCTGTTACCAGGCCTTTATTTTTAAGCACTTCATCGGCGATGATTCCCATCACCCCAACACTGCCGCCACCATATACCAAACGGATTTGCTGATCAGCAAAAGCTGCGGCAAGTTCTTCTACTGCTTTAAGCAAAACGGGATCGCCATTAAAGTTGGCCCCGCAATACACACAAATTGACTTCATAAATTCAGGAGATCATTTAGATTAAAAATAAAAAATCACCTCATGCCTGTGGGCGCTGAGATGATTTCAATAAAGTACACTTATATATTATACTAACGTGAATAATTCGGCGCTTCTTTAGTAATCGAGATATCATGAGGATGGCTTTCTCTCATACCTGCTGCAGTAATGCGGACAAACTTAGCTTCCTGCAGTTGTTCGATCGTTGCAGCACCACAGTAATGCATCCCTGCCCTAAGGCCACCCACATACTGATAGATTACTTCTGCCAGTGTACCTTTATAAGGAACACGGCCAACGATACCTTCGGGAACAAGTTTGGTCACTACATCCTCGTCATCCTGGAAGTAGCGGTCTTTAGAACCTACCTGCATCGCTTCTACAGAACCCATACCACGGTAAGATTTAAATTTACGTCCCTCGTAGATGATCGTTTCGCCCGGTGATTCTTCAACACCGGCGAATAAAGATCCTGCCATAATTGAGCTTGCTCCTGCTGCCAGTGCTTTAACAATATCCCCGGTTTGTTTGATACCACCATCGGCGATTACAGGAATTCCTGTGCCTTTTAATGCCTGTGCACATTCATAAACTGCATATAGCTGAGGTACTCCCACACCTGCTATTATTCTTGTGGTACAGATCGATCCGGGGCCGATACCTACTTTGACGGCATCTGCACCAGCCTCTGCCAATGCGCGTGCTGCATCAGCAGTAGCGATATTACCGGCGATCACCTGTAATTCAGGGAAACGTGCTTTGATGGCTCTCACCATATCAATTACACCCTTGGAGTGTCCGTGGGCAGTATCAACTGTAACCACATCCACACCGGCCTGAACAAGTGCCGCTACACGGTCGATATTGTCAGCAGCAACACCAACGGCTGCACCAACTCTCAATCTGCCGCGTTCATCTTTACAAGCCTTAGGATAGTTTTTATATTTCTGGATATCTTTAAAGGTGATCAGACCTGCAAGGTGACCATCTTTACTGATGACAGGAAGTTTTTCGATTTTATAGTCCTGCAGAATTTCTTCAGCCTGGATCAGCGTAGTGCCCTCAGGAGCAGTGATCAGATTTTCGCTGGTCATTACTTCAGATACCGGGCGCTGCATATCTTTCTGGAAACGCAGGTCGCGGTTAGTGATGATCCCTACAAGTTTGTTGTCGTTATCGATAACAGGGATACCACCGATTTTATATTTGGTCATGATCTGGAAAGCATCTGATATCACTGCGTCTGCACGAAGTGTAACAGGGTCCTGGATCATTCCGCTTTCTGAGCGCTTTACTTTGCTGACTTCTTCAGCCTGGCGCTCAATGCTCATATTTTTGTGCAGTATTCCAATACCGCCAGCCTGGGCAATGGCAATAGCCAGTCCTGCTTCGGTAACGGTATCCATTGCAGCAGATACTATAGGTACATTGATACGGATTTTTCTCGTCAGGTAACTTCCGGTGTCTACATCACGGGGAAGTACTTCAGAATAGGAAGGAACCAACAATACGTCATCGTATGTAAGGCCTTCAGCAATAAATTTTTGGGGATCGAGTTGCATAGCAAATAATTAGGAGTTATTACTTGCCGGGCAAAGGTAAACAAATTATTGCCAATCCGAAATAGTTTTCAATAATGAAGGGAATATGAGGCGCAACTGACAATAAAAACCAGCTGCAGCATGCAGAAAAAAAAGCAGTACCGGCTAATTACTTAGCCGGTACTGTATTACTTTTTACCAACGATAACGCTCGTAAATTCTTCAGTATTTAAATATTTATTGGCCAGTACTTTCATTTCTTCAGCAGTGATCGTTTTAACGGTTTTGATATAATTATCATAATAGTCATAATTCAAACCCGAGAAATAAATATTTTTAAACTTATCCGCGTGGGAGAAAGCATTTTCAAGGCTGCCCAGCATAGAACCCAGCATATAGTTTCGTACCAGGTCAAGCTCCTCATCAGCAACCAGTTCAGATTTCAGCAGGCCAATCTCTTTCTCAATTTCGACCAGGGCATTGGCACAAACATCCGCGCCCACCTCTGTAGCAATAAAGAAGTATCCGGAGTCTTTCATCGAAACGATCGCAGAGCCGATGCCATAGGTATAACCTTTGTCTTCACGGATATTTGACATCAACCTGGAGCCAAAATATCCCCCAAGCAGGCAATTCATCACCTGGAAACCCGGAAAGTCTGTATGTGTCCTGTTCAAACTCCTCATTCCCATTCTGATGGCAGATTGTACCGCATCAGGGCGTTCAATAAAGATTTCGCCAGTTAAGGATTGATCAAAAGAGAAGTGATTGATTACAGAAGCATCTACATTGTTCCATTCCTTACCAAAAATAGCATTCAGGGTATCAAATTCCGATTCTTCAAATTTCCCGGCCACAAAGATGGTACAGTTTTCAGGTTTATAAGCCGCGCTGAAATAGCTCGTAAGTTCATCCCGCTGTATCGCCTGATAATCTTCTACTTCAATGTTGGAACCATAGGCAGAATTACCAAAAATGGCATTGGCAAAGTTCTTTCGGGCAATAAAGTCGTTCTTCTGCAGGCTTACTTTTAAAGATTGCTGCTGGTTCTGTTTAAAGATATCCAGCTCCTGCTGAGGAAAGATGCTTTCATTGAGCACAGACCATAAAATTGGCAAGACAGAGCCAAGATGTTTATTGAGTGTATATACTTTAATGCTCGACTGGTCTGCACCGTAATCTGTTTGCAGAAAAGCACCATAATAATCTACTTTATCAGCAATTTCACGGGCAGTAAGGGTTTTCGTACCGTTATTAATCAAATGGCTCACTGCAATTGCCTGTAAAGGATTGGATTCTTTCCAGTTTACGTTTTCAAAAACAAGTTCTATACGAACAAGTTCCTGTTTTCCCGCATTCACAGTAAAAACTTTAATCCCGTTATCGAGCTCCTGTTTTTTCGGAGAAATAAAATTGATCTCATCTACCTGTTTGGACTCAGGTATTAGCGTACGGTCAAGCATTTTCAGAAGTTAAATAATATAATGTAGAACATTGCTCTCTCACGAAAGTCTTTTTTGCGGCATCGTGTATTTTTGGGGCATCCACTGCCAGGTACTTATCGATTTCGGTATTTAAACCTTGTGCATCGCCCAGTAACTCGTAATAAGCAAGGTTCATGGCTTTGTCAAGCAAGCTCATTTCTGCAAATACCATGATAGACTCCGATTTATTCTTCACTTTGGTGAGTTCAGTTTCGGTTACCTCTTCGGTAGAGATCTTAGTGAGCTCTGCCCATACTGCAGCTTCTGCATCTTCCATTGCCACCCCTTCACTCAGTTTCCCTTCCACAATAAACAATCCTTCGTCCATACTGCTGGTAATATAAGCATGGATGTCACTGAATAACTGCTGCTCTTTCAAAAGACTATTATATAGCCTTGATGACTGTCCCTGCGAAAGTATATCCGCCATCAGATCATAGGCCTGATATGTTGAATCCCTGCGTGCAGGCATTTTAAAGGCCATGTAAAAAGCATTTAGCGGTACGTTGGCAACAACTGTTTCCTTTCGTTCAGTTGTTTGTACAGGTTCCTTAGGCAGGTTCCTTAAGTATTTATTACCGGCGGGAATCGGGGCAAACCATTTTTCAGCCAGTATTTTCACATCCTCGGTTTTCACATTGCCCCCTACCACAAGGATGGCATTCTGAGGGTTATAATGTTTATAAAAAAAGGCCTTTACATCTTCCATTGAAGCGTTTTCAATCTGTGCCAGGTCCTGCCCTATCGTGGCCCATTTGTACGGATGTTTCTGATAGGCAAGCGGCCTCAGTTTAAGCCACACATCGCCATAGGGCTGATTGAGGTAGCGCTGTTTGAACTCTTCACAAACTACATTGCGCTGGGTTTCCAGGCTTTTTTCAGAAAATGCGAGGCTTAACATCCTGTCACTTTCCAGCCAGAAAGCAGTTTCAATATTTGTAGCAGGCAAGGTGATGTAATAATTGGTGATGTCATTGCTGGTGAATGCATTGTTCTCGCCGCCTACCCTTTGCAGGGGCTCATCATAACTTGGTATATTTACCGAGCCGCCAAACATTAGATGTTCAAAAAGATGTGCAAATCCGGTTTTATCCTCTTCTTCATCCCTTGCCCCAACATCATATAATATATTTAATACAGCCATAGGCGTTGTATCATCTTCGTGTACCAGTACACGAAGGCCGTTAGCTAGTGTAAAACGATTAAAATCTACCATAAAAAATTTATAATTCCGCCAAATATAAGCATTATGATTTAGGCTAAATGTGCTAATTATTCCACATCTGCAGAACTCCCTTTGACACAAAAAACGGCAGGTTTAGAAGAAACAATTGCCAAGTGTAACAAAATTTAAATATCCTGATTTGGCCTTCGGTGCTGGTAAAGCAGTAATGTGATAATCTCGTGAAATAAAAACAGAAGAACTTAGCTTATATTTGTACTATGATTACTGCTGAAATGAACACTGCTGATTTACTACAACGGGCGCTGCAATTTGACTTTTTAACAAAAGATGAGGGTGTATTCCTGTATGAGAATGCCTCTACCGCTGAATTGTCTTATGTAGCCAATGAGCTCAGAAAAAAGCAGGTCCCCAGTGGTAAGGTAACCTGGCAGATTGACAGGAATGTAAACACCACCAATGTTTGCATCGCCAATTGTAAGTTCTGCAATTTCTTTAGAAGGCCCGGACACGAGGACAGTTATATCACAGATATTGAAACATATAAGGTGAAAATTGAAGAAACCTTCCGCCTGGGCGGCGATCAGCTGCTGCTGCAGGGCGGTCACCACCCGGACCTCGGACTGAATTTTTACGCAGACCTGTTCAGAAAACTGAAGGAACTTTATCCGGATCTAAAATTGCATGCATTGGGCCCGCCGGAGATTGCCCACGTAGCAAAACTTGAAAAGCTGTCGCACACCGAAGTGTTAAGCGCACTTAAAGCTGCCGGTATGGATTCTTTACCGGGTGCCGGTGCAGAAATCCTGAACGACAGGGTGCGGCGCCTGATCTCCAAAGGAAAATGCGGCGGGCAGGAATGGCTGGATGTGATGCGTGCTGCGCACCAGCTGGATATTACCACTTCTGCCACGATGATGTTTGGCCATGTGGAAACCATCGAAGAACGCTTTGAGCACCTGGTTTGGATCAGGGAAGTACAGAGTGAAAAACCGGAGCATGCCAAAGGATTTTTAGCCTTTATACCATGGCCTTTCCAAGATGATGGTACCTTATTAAAACGTCTGAGGGGTATTACCAACGATGTTTCTGGTGATGAATATATCAGGATGCTGGCTTTGAGCAGGATTATGCTGCCAAACGTAAAAAATATACAGGCCTCATGGCTTACAGTAGGTAAAAATGTAGCTCAGCTGTGCTTACATGCAGGTGCCAATGATTTTGGCTCGATCATGATCGAGGAAAATGTTGTTTCTGCTGCCGGTGCACCTCACCGTTTTACCGCAAAAGGAATTCAGGATGCCATCAGGGAAGCAGGATTTGAGCCTCAGCTTAGAGGACAGCAATATAACTACCGCGACCTGCCGGAGCAGCTTGAAGAACAGGTGATCAATTATTAATCATCTGTTACAGGAAATAAAAAAAGAGGGCAATTGCCCTCTTCTTCATTTTAAACCTAAACAAACTATTTTATTTTATAAATAACGAGGCAATAGCAAGTACATCTGCTTTTACCAGGAACTCATCAAATGATTCAGTAGCTGCGGCAGTAGAAACGCCTAAGCTTGGAATGTTAATACCAGCCTGAGTAACATTGTCCTCACCTTTATATACAGCGTCAACCTGTGGAACACCACTGTCGTTGGCACCGGTAATCCATGGTTTTAATGCAGTTACTCCTCCGCCAGCAGGAGCTTTACGCATCTGACGGATATGTGACGCGTGACGTGCTTCAACTGAGTGGATCTGTAATGCTGTCTGCAATACACTAGGACTGCCCATTAAAGCGGGTGCCTGACCTTTATACGCTCTCACACCTGTATCTTCAAATGCCTGTGCAACAGCAAGGAATGTTGGATAGCTGGTGAATACCGTAGGGAAAGTACTTTTAGCAGTATAGTCAAATTGTGTGGCAACAAAAGATACCGGAGTACCGCCCGAAGCAGTAATTGCACCTTTTAATAAGTTAACGTGAGCCAACTCATGATCACGGATCGTATTAATTGCAGAAACTGCAGGAGTTCCCACAGGAATCAATCCTGCCGTAGCAGCACCCTGCTGATAGAAATAATACTCCAGATATTCTAAGGTAAGTGCAAAGTTCAGCACGTCGATTACAGTAGAAGTAGTCTGGCCATATGCTTTTTTGAACATAGAACCAAGGGCAAGAGGAACAGCGGCAACAGCCATTTTAGAACCAAAGTTATAAAACGATTTCATTGCAGCCCTGCGTGGATTTAAGCGCTCATAGATTTCGCCATCCACTTTTTCAATTTCGTCTAATATATTAATGATATTCATGATGTCTTAATTAAGATGGTAAGTTAGATGCGTTAATTTTTGTTTTGATAAATCCCGATGCAATAGTCAGTACTTCTGAAGGTGTCCTTGCTTTATCTAACCCGTTTGCGTCAACTACTTCTGAGTTGGCAAAAGTTCCATTTTCAATTAAATCGCGGATCAATGCAGCGTGTCTTGCTTCAACTGAAACGATTTTGCCGGCAAGCACTAAATAATCTACACTTTTAATCAGTTTACCTGCACCGTTATAAGCAGATACGCCAAGATCTTCAAATGCTTTGGCTGTAGCCAGTACACTTGCCCTTTGTGTAAAATTAATAGAACTAAAATCTACCTCCAGACCTATGATAGCGTTAGTAGCCAGGGCTTTTTTAAAGAATTCCCTGTGAGCAAGTTCGTGGTCCCTGATATCGGTTAACAATGAAAGTTCAGCAGCAGTGATACCTGAGTATGGAGTTTTTACTACGGCATCATAAAATGCAGCTTCCAGTTGCTCCAGGGCATATGCATAATTAAGAATACCCACATCACCAGATCCAAGGTTTACACCATCAGTTCTGAGGCCTTCACTGCCGTCATCTTTTTTACAGCCCGCAGCAATCAGCGCAATACCTGCAGCACCTGCTCCTGCATATTGAAGGAAAGACCGGCGTTGCAGCTGAGCAGTCAGTATGCCACTTTCTTTATGCAGCAATTCCTGATCTTCTTGTTGAAAATTTTTCATAAGTAGATTTTTTTTAGTTTTTTAATGGTTCGTTTATGTAAAGAATAATTCGTGTCTTTAGCATGACATACGCGGGAAAAATTCATCCGGTTTTCAGATAATGAAGAAAAATTCTTATGTGGCCCATTTTTTTGATAAATTCACCTTGATTAAAATATCTGCCTGTGCTTAATGTGATTATAGTTGATGACGAAGAATTCGCGCGTTCTTCACTTTACTTTCTTTTACAGGAAAACTGTGAAAATGTACATATCTGCGGGATTGCAAAGTCTGTGGATGAAGCCACAGAACTGCTCTCTAATTTTGATGTGGACCTGATCTTTTTGGACATTGCCATGCCTGGTAAAAATGGGTTTGAACTCATTCCGGAGGCGAAAAATAACCACGCGCAGGTAGTATTTACCACGGCATTTGACCAGTACGCATTAAAGGCAATTAAAGCAAATGCGCTGGATTACCTGCTGAAACCGATCGACATTGACGAGCTTAAAGAAACGGTAGATAAAGCTTCTAAAGTGGTCCGCAACAGCGAGCAGGAGACGGACAAAAAAGAGCGCCTCAAAAATTTATCTTCAACATTAAATGATGGGGCAGAAATTCGTAAGCTCAGCCTGCCCAACGGACAGGGTTACACGCTGATCGGCCTGAATGAGATCATCAGAATTGAGGCCGACAGTAACTATTCTGTCTTTCACCTGGACAGCAGGGACAAGATTACCGTATCCAGGGTACTGAAGGATTATGAAGAAATCCTGCCCGAAGACCAGTTTGTGAGGATCCATAAATCAAGCATCGTCAACCTCAACTATCTCAAAGAATACAATTCCAGGAACGGTTTGGAAGTACTGTTAAAAAATGGAGAGAAAATCGCGGTATCACGTCGCAGAGCTAGTATTTTTGTAGAAAAAGTTAAATCTTATACCCGCTTTTCAAGTGATAAATAATATCCGGTTTCTGGGCCTGTACTTTCTGGGCTTCTTTCTCCTGATCTGTATGTACAGCTTCGGACAAACCACCTTTGTAAAGCATTTCAACACAAAAGACGGTTTGCCCAGCAATACCTGTTACTATACGCTGCAGGATAAAAAAGGTTATATCTGGGTAGCTACAGACGCAGGCGTATGCCGTTTTGACGGCAAGGTTTTTGAAACCTTCTCCATAGATGATGGCCTGCCAGACAACCAGATCATCAAACTACATGAAGATCATCAGGGAAGGATCTGGTTTTCTGCCTTAAATGGCCAGCTCAGCTATTTTTACAATGGCAAGATCTTTAATGAAAAGAACGACACCGCCCTTAAAATGTTAAATTTTAAAAGCATTGTCATCTCATTTTTTGAAGACAGCAAGGGCAATATGTGGTTTGGCACCAATAAAAACATGCTGGTAAAATGGAAAGGAAAAACGGTCACCAAATACGTTTCCGGCAATATGTCCAGTCAGTTTATCACCACAGTGATGTATGAAGATAAAACAGGCCGCTTATGGGCTGTGAGCGCAAATTCAGTGCATTTTTTTACCGGCAGCACCTTCATCAGCGCAAAACCGGGCACAGGAATGCTCTCGTTTAAAACTGCGCTGAACCGGCCAGAAAAAACGCTGCTGTACCTCGATGGCAGCGGGCTTAACCTTAAAGATGGCAGCAATCAAAAACTCATTCTAAAGATTGACACGGCCCTGCTCAAAAACAACCCGGGTTACTTTTACGCAGAAAATCAGCAGGAAATATGGCTGGCCAATAATTATGGCGTTTATTTTATTGATAAGCACGGCCACCGCATCCAGTACCTGTCCGGCGTACAAACTACGCAGGTGATCAAAGATACCAAGGGGAATATGTGGTTTACCACCAGTAACGGCATCTATATGCTGCCGCAAAAATCTAAAAGGATATATGTGGTAGACCAGACTCATGGTTTGAGCAATAATGGCATAAAAAGCCTGATGAAAGACCGGCTGAACAGGTTGTGGCTGGGAATGGACAATGGTACAATCAATATCCTCAGCAGGCCCGGTTATACGCTCAGCTGTGTAAACCTTCCGGGAAATAAATTTAGCGCCATTAAACAACTGGCAATGGATTCAGCCGGAAAAAATGTGTTTTTTTCATCTGATTATGCGCTGGGGGTAGTTGGCCTTACGGATAAAACTCCCGGAAAGCCCCGTTATCTGCGCGAATCAAATAATTCAAGTTACGTATTAAAAAACTTCAGTATCAGCAATTCCAATCAGCTGGCGCTGGCCTTATCCTCAGGAGTAGTGATCCTGCCAGACCCGCTCCATAATTTTTCCTTTTCTGCTGCAGCTTACCAGCAGGGAAAAAACTATTTCAGCGACAGGGCATACCGGGTATATTACGACAAGTCGCACCGCCTCTGGTTTTCCAACAGTGCAGGCTTTTCTCAATTCTCAAACGGAAAAACAAACCACCTGCATCAGAAAGACGGCTTACTGAGCAAGCGGATCAATGATATGGCTGCGCTTCCAAACGGAACGATGGTGCTTGCCACTGACGGCTATGGAATTATTTTCCTCCGGCAGGGCAGGGTCATCAGACATATCACCACAGAAAGCGGTCTTGCAAGCAATATCTGTAAAAAGCTTTTTGTGCAACAGGGATACGTATGGGTAGTCACCAATATCGCTGTAAACCGGATTCTTTTGAAAGATAAGTATCCTGTGGAATCGTTTGATTTTACCAACAGCATGCTGGACAACGATGTAAATGAAGTTTATGCCGATAAAGACACTGCGTTTTTCGCTACCAATCACGGCCTTATTTATTTTGCCAACAGCCCGTACGACAGAACACAGGAAGTGCCCAAAGTATTGATCTCCTCAGTAATCAACAATAAAAAGCTGATCGATCTGAACTCTTCTATGATCTTTGCAGCGTCAGATAATAATATCACCTTTTATTACAGTGCCATTGATTTCCAGAACAACAACATCTCGTACCGCTACAGGTTAAACCCCAGCAGCGGATGGACGGAGACAAAGAGCAGGCGGCTTGAATTTTCTTCACTGGAGCCTGATCAATATACTTTTGAACTGAGCGCCAGGACCAGCAACAGCCAGTGGAGCAAACCTGTAAGTGTCAATTTTGTGTTGAAAGCACATTTCTGGCAGTCGCTATGGTTTATGGTCCTTGTACTGCTTCTGGCCAGTTTCAGTTTTTACAAAATCGCCGTGATCGTAA
The DNA here is from genome assembly GCF_900182595.1 of Pedobacter westerhofensis. Classification (GTDB taxonomy): domain Bacteria; phylum Bacteroidota; class Bacteroidia; order Sphingobacteriales; family Sphingobacteriaceae; genus Pedobacter; species Pedobacter westerhofensis. Next base: position 443,908 of record NZ_FXTN01000001.1, read on the forward strand.
CCCGGCAGCAGAAAGATAAAGACCAGCAGCGGCTGTTGTTAAAGAACAAAATCCTGATGCTGGAACAGCAGGCATTGCAGGCCATGATGAACCCGCATTTTGTGTTCAATGTAATGAACTCCATCCAGCATTATATCAATACAAAAAATACTTCATCTGCCAATAAAATACTCACTGGATTTGCCAGGCTGATCAGAAAAAACCTGGACATCTGTACAAAAAGTTTTATTTCTCTCGAAGAGGAAATTGAATATCTGTCACTGTACCTGAGCCTTGAAAAAATGCGGTTTGGCGATAAGTTCAATTATACCATCAGCATCAGCCCGGATATAGATCAGGACGAAACAATGATCCCCTCCATGATTTTGCAGCCTTATATCGAGAATGCAATCTGGCATGGCCTGATGCCAAAAGAAGAAGGCGGCAACCTGGCCATTGTAATCAGCCATCAGGGAACAGACTCGCTCCTGATCCAGATTACTGACGACGGCGTGGGAATAGACAATTCACTGCGTGTGAAAAACGAAAAACACAACAGTAAGGGCATGAGCCTCACACAGGAACGGGTAAACCTGATCAACCAGATTGAGGCAGATCCGATACAGATTAACATCAGGCAGAACGGTAACTGGGGCACAACGATCTCCATTTTAGTACCAAACAGGTAGCATTTTACCGTTTACTCAATGATCCCTACCACTTACTAACTATAATTCTTTTCAGATTAAATTTGCATTAAACTTGTTATAGATATTAAAGCAAACAAAGTTTGCAAAAAGCGTTCTTATAGAATTGGCAAAAGATATTTTTTCACCTAACCTAAAACTTATCTCAATTCAGGTTTCATTTGTGTGTTAAAAGTGGTAAAGTTAAAGCTTTACCACTTTTTTTTTGCCCCTGATTTTTATAACTAAAACAAGTTCTGTCTGATCAGCAATCAGTTAAAAATCTTAGGTAGAATTTTGAAAATAGTTCTTTTTTTAAAATGCTTTTTATGTTATTTTTGGTTGAGCAAAAAAAACAACAAAGCATCCCGGGGTGCGATTTAAAAAGTTTTTTTGTATTTTTAACTTATCAATAAATACTGGCAATTTTATTTTAGACAAATGACAAATCCAAAAAAATCCATTAAGAAAGGTTCATTAGATGATCAGGCGCAGGACAAGGAAATGACTGATGAAAATTCTTTTGACTCCGTTGAAAAAAATAAAACATATGATGACGACGAAGACGATGATTTTGATCTGCCACTGGATGATCTTGACACGTTCGACGACTTTGATGATGATGACGAAAGCTACTAGATAATTCTTACCAATAAAACATATATAGCATCTTACACCAAGATGCTTTTTTATTTAAAATACCTCTCCTTTCAATGCAAATTATTCCCGTTTCTGATTCCCAAACAAAAAAAGAGTTCTTAAAAGTTCCGCAGCTCATCTATAAAAATGACAGCAACTGGATTTGCCCGCTTGACCAGGATGTAGAAAAAACATTTGACCCTGCTAAAAATCCTTTTTTTAAACATGGAGAATGTACCCGCTGGATCCTTAAGAATAATTCGGGCGAAACGATAGGCAGGGTGGCAGCCTTTATCAACCAGAAAAAGGCTTACAATTACGAACAGCCCACCGGCGGAATGGGATTTTTTGAATGTATTGATGATCAGCAGGCAGCATTTCTTTTATTTGATACGGCAGCTGCCTGGCTCAAAGAACGGGGCATGGAGGCGATGGACGGCCCTATCAATTTTGGGGAGAACGATACTTTCTGGGGATTGCTGGTGGAGGGCTTTACTCCTCCCTCTTACGGAATGAATTATAATCCGCCATACTATCAGGCATTTTTTGATAACTATGGTTTTACAACCTCCTATCAGCAGATCACCAACCATCTTGCCGTAAGAAACCCCTTCCCCGAGCGTTTCACCAAAATTGCCAACTGGGTAGCCAACAAGCCCGGCTATACGTTTGAGCACTTCTCAAAGAAAAACGCTGATAAATATGTGGAAGACCTGATGGAGATCTATAACGACGGCTGGAAAGATTTTGAAAACTTTGTCCCGATCAAAAAAGAGACCCTTCAGGAGAGCTTTAAGCAGATGGAGACCATAATGGATGAAAAGTTAATTTGGTTTGCTTATTTGAACGGAGAACCGGCTTCATTCGTAGTTATCATCCCGGATGCTAATCAAATGATAAAAGATTTTAACGGAAAACTGGGTTTAATTGAAAAGTTGCGGTTTGTTTACCGCAGATGGAAAGGCGTTAACAGGATGCGGGCGATTGTGATGGGAACTAAAACTGCTTATCAGAAGCATGGCCTGGAATCGGCGCTGTTTATCAAACTCAAGGAATATGTGTTGCCTATGGAGCAGTACGATGAGCTTGAACTTTCATGGGTGGGAGACTTTAATGATAAAATGCTCTCTATTCATGAAGCGACAGGAGCCACTTTTGGAAAGCGGCACCTGACGCTGCGTAAATTGTTCTCTTAAAAGAAATCTTATTTTTCTCTGATCTCTTCGTAAAGATCAATCACTTTTTTCTGAAGCTTAATGATCTCTTCTTCTCTCAGAGAAAGTTTTGCTTTCAGATTGTTGATCTCTTCGAAATTTACAGATTGAGGATTTTCCCCCTCTTTAGAGATGATGTCCATTGTAGAAACTTCGAAAAGGTTAGCGATCTGAGCAAGTCGTGAAATGTTGATGTCTGTAATTCCCGTCTCAATCTTTGAAAACGCAGGAATAGAGATGTTGAGTCTTTTGGCTACTTCGCCCTGGCTCCAACCATTTTTCTGGCGAAGTTGTCTGATGTTCTTACCGATAATGTTCATTTTTATAAATTTAGGTGTGTTTTGTTCTTTTAAATATTCAACTCACGTGCCAATTTGATTAAATCCATTCCTCCAAAGGTGCCAGAACTCATCATGAGCAGGTTGGTATCCTTAAAATTTAATCCCCTCAAATATTGCCCGAGAGTATTGGCATTATCAAAAAAAGTAAGCCGATCGTTCTTGAATGCTGTTCGAACATCTATTTCACTGAACGGTGTAATTTTTTTTTGTTGAAATGTCTTTTCATCAATATATACGATAGGATTATCTGATTGGATCATCGTATCTGCATATTGTAGTAAAAAATTTTTATTTAAACTACTAAATGTGTGTAATTCCAAACAGGCCACTAACTTTCTTTCCTCAAATTGTGACTTTACTGCCTCAACTGTGGCTTTGACTTTTGACGGAGAGTGAGCAAAATCCTTAAATACACTGGTATTATTTTCAGAAAATAACAGCTCCAGTCTTTTTGCAGCCCCTTTAAATGAAATTATCGCCTCATCAAAGGCATCTTCATTTATACCAATCTCCTTACAAACCAGTTTCGCAGCACTTAAATTCATCAGATTATGATCGCCAAAAACTTTCAGCGGCAAATTCTGAGGCAGAAGGTACGTGATACCAGATTTAACGTCATGTGCCGGAATTTCGTACCCTATTTTAGTAATTTCACTGTTACTCACTTCAACAATATTACGTAATTCTTTATCAGCCTCACAATAGATTAATTTTCCACCGGGCTGAATCGTGTTAATAAATGCTTCAAATTGAAGCATATATTCCCCAAAAGTAGGAAAAACATTAACATGATCCCAGGCTACCCCACTAATAACTGCAATATTTGCTTTGTAAAGATGAAATTTTGGTCGCCTGTCTATAGGCGAAGCAAGGTACTCATCACCCTCAATAATGATCATTGGAGCAGAATCAGTCACCTTTACCATGGTATCAAATCCTTCCAGCTGAGCGCCTACAAGGTAATCGAAATCTTTTCCATGAAAATTGAGCACATGGAGGATCATTGAAGTAATGGTTGTTTTACCATGGCTCCCGCCGATTACTACACGCAATTTATTTTTCGTCTGCTCATAAATATATTCCGGATAGGAGTAGATTTTTAACCCAAGCTCCTGCGCGCGCAGTAATTCCGGATTATCAACAAAGGCATGCATGCCCAGGATTACAGCATCCAAGTCTGTGGTGATCATCTCCGGATGCCAGCCCATTTCTGATGGCAGCAGGCCAAAGCGCGCAAGCCGGCCGGCAGAGGGCTCAAAAACCGCATCATCGGACCCTGTCACATTAAACCCTTTTTTATGCAGGGCAATAGCAAGATTATGCATTGCGCTTCCGCCTATAGCGATAAAATGTATTCTCATTCTGATTTTTTAAAATGTGCAGCTACCCAGTCGCCAATTTTCTGATGGTCACAATAGGTTATATTAAAAGCTTTACATGCTTCAGTGATCATCGCCAGATCAGGCGATTCATAAAATCCACTGAAATAAATATCGCCTCCAGGCTTTAGTACGCTGGCGTAAACCGGTATCTGGTCCAGCAATATATTACGGTTAATGTTGGCCAGGATGATATCAAATTCGCGTGCAGGAATAACTTCCTTACCACCCCAGAGGGCAGTAATGGAAGTAATATCATTTAGAGCAGAATTTTCCTTTGCACTGAGGTAACATACCTCGTCGTTATCGATGGCAACCAATTCTCTTGCACCCATTTTTGCGGCAAGAATAGCCAGGATGCCGGTACCTGCGCCCATATCCAAAACCAGCTTATCAGAAACATCTGCGTCGAGGATATAACGCATCATCATAGTTGTAGTTTGATGATGGCCTGTACCAAATGCCATTTTTGGATCAATTACGATTTCATAACGGTACTGGGGCTGCGGGGCATGAAATGTTGCCCGCACATAACAGCGTTCGTCAATAATCAGTGGTTCAAAATTCTTTTCCCACTCCTCGTTCCAGTTTTCTGCAGCAATTTCTGTAACTGTATATGCATATTCAAATTCGTCTTCAAACTGAATCAGCACGTCATTGAGATTATACTGGCTATAGCTGTCCTCATCTATAAAAGCAGAAAAACCATTGGACGTATCTTCAAATGTATTGAAACCAATTTCCGCCAGCTCATTGATCAGAAGGTCTTTCTGATATTCCTGAATGCTGACGAAACTAAATGTAACCTGTATGTATTGCATTAAGCATTGAATGTTTTAACGATATCTGCAAAATCACGTGATTTCAAAGAAGCACCACCGATCAGTCCGCCGTCGATATCCGTTTGTGCAAATAATTCTGCAGCATTTTTAGGATTACAGCTGCCACCATATAAGATTGATGTTGCTTCAGCTGCATCAGCGTCATAATGCGCAGCAATTTCTGCACGTATAAACGCATGCACTTCCTGTGCCTGTTCAGCTGTTGCCGTTAATCCGGTTCCGATAGCCCAAACCGGCTCATAAGCGATCACCGTTTTTGCAAAATCTTCTGCACTTAGAACAAAAAGACCATTAACCAGCTGGTTTTTTAAAATTTCGAAGAAATTACCATTGTTTCTTTCATCCAGTGTTTCACCGATACAAAAGATGGGTGTAAGCTGGTTGGCAAGGGCAATTTTAGTTTTTTCGGCAAGCAGGGTATCGCTTTCAGCAAAATACTGGCGGCGCTCTGAGTGCCCTATGATAACGTATTCACAACCAACAGATTTGATCATTTTTGCGGAAATCTCGCCTGTAAATGCGCCGCTTTCGTTTTGGTGACAATTTTGGGCACCGATTTTAACAGCTTCTCCGCCCAGTTTTGCCAAACTGTTCAGGTGGATAAACGGGGCACATATGATAGCAATCTGGTCGCCTTTTTTCTCATCTTTTACGATGTTAACGATTTCTGAAAACAAAGAAATACCCTCTGCATAATCTGTATTCATTTTCCAATTTCCTGCTACTATTTTCTTTCTCATAATTAATCTATTGTTATTTCTGTTATCTATATTCTACTAAACGGTATTTTAACATTATACTATATTTCCAAAAAGAATCTGGCTACACAAATAGATGCTAAAGTAAAAAACTATATATTAAGATTGTCTATAAATTTCTGTTAATTCAAAAATCTTAGCCAAGATATCTTTTTCTATCTGATTAAACTCAATATTTCTGCGTTCAAATACCTTTTCAGTGGTTTCAAACATTTTATTGAGTTTATAAACTTCAGTTTCCTTTGTACATCCCCAGGAAAAATCAGGGATAAAATTTGCCGGGTATCCACCACCAAACACATTTGAACCTACACCTGCTACTGTCCCGGTGTTAAACATGCTGTTAATCCCGCATTTTACATGGTCAGCCATGATGAGCCCGCAAAACTGCAGCCCTGTATTGCGGTAAGAGCGCTGCTCATAATCCCAGAGCTTTACATCCGCGTAATTGTTCTTCAGGTTTGAATTGTTGCTGTCGGCGCCGATATTGCACCATTGCCCCATTACAGAATTTCCAAGGTATCCTTCGTGCCCTTTGGCAGAATATCCCCAGATCACTGCATTTTTGAGCTCACCGCCTACAGTGCTGTAGGGGCCAACAGTGGTTTGCCCGTAGATCTTGCTTCCCATTTTCACATTGGAGCCGTGGCATAGGGCAAAAGATCCCCGGATATGTGAACCTTCCCAAACCTGCGCATTCTGGCCGATATAAACAGGTCCGTTCAGGGTATTGAACGTGGCGCATTCCGCCTCAGCACCTTCTTCAAGAAAGATCTGGTCGCCCAAAATAGTATTGGTAGCACTCAGCCTGCCAGAAGACCTTCCCTTGGTGAGCAGTTCAAAATCAGCCCTGAGTTCCGTATCATTATTCCTGAAAATATCTTCGGGATATACAATATGTGTAAAAGATCCTGTATAGCCCTTGGGGCGGAGGCCGGCATACTGTGCAGGAGTTATCGCTTCACCGGCATTTACCCTGTAAGCCAGCACAAGTGTATCCTTTAGCAGCACTTCACCGCTCCTGAGGTCGCTGATCGCCTCAAAGAGCGCTTCATCAGGACATATGGCACCATTTACGAAGGTATCTGCATCATGATGTGCAGCGTATTTGACAGACAGGTAGTCTGCGGTCAGAAAGCCGGGCACATGGCCAGCATACTTTGCCCATTTTTCTGCTATAGTCAGTATGCCTAAACGCAGATCAGCAACTGGCCTGGTATAGGTGAGCGGGCGCAGTGAAGCCCAGGAGCTATCATCAAATAAATTTATCTTCATGTGTATTTATTTGTCTTTTTCAGCCAATCTGACAAAAATAAAAAAAGTCCCGAAGCATAAGCATCGGGACTTTAAATAATTTCCTATATGGCTACGATTATTTCTTAGCGTAACGTGTTTTGAATTTATCAATACGACCAGCAGTATCTACCAGTTTCATTTTACCAGTGTAAAATGGGTGAGAGGTGTGGGAGATCTCTAATTTATATAGAGGGTACTCATTACCATCTTCCCAAGTAACAGTTTCTTTAGTATCTACACAAGATTTAGTTAAGAAAGAATATTCGTTAGACATATCTTTAAATACTACGAATCTATAGTTTGATGGGTGAAGATCTTTTTTCATATGAATTTATACTTATTTGTCGCTTATTTTGAAGGTTGCAAATATCCTAATTATATTTTTTATATACAAGAATTAATGAAAAATTATGTACTATACTTTTTCCAGGTCTCCACTTTCTGTTTTTGCCGGCTAATGTATTCATCTGCAATTACTTCTGCAGAGGGCAGCTGAGAACGGCTGATCAGCAGCGATTTCAGCTTCTCTTCATCCACATCGGCACGGTATAATATATTCATCATTTTAGCGATGTCATTATCCAGCAGCCAGGTAAAAGCATGTACCATTTTCTGCCTGATGAGCTCTTCCGTCAGTTCTTCCTCCAGTTCAAAGTCCCTTTCTATAATCCTGCTGAGCGCCCTGATATCATCCATTTGATGCTGATTTAATTTCCTGGCACAGTTCAACCAAAACTCCATTTGTGCCTTTTGGATGTAAAAAGCAGATCAGTTTATTGTCGGCCCCCAGCTTCGGTTCCTGGTTTAAGACTGTAAAACCTTCCTTCTTTAGTCTTTCCATTTCCGCGTAAATATCGCTTACATCAAAGGCAATATGATGGATGCCCTCTCCTCTTTTCTCAATAAAGGATGCAATCGCGCTGTTATCTGCTGTAGCAGCAAGCAGCTCTATTTTGCTTTCCCCTGTTTTAAAAAAGGCTGTAGAAACACCTTCTGACGCAACCTGTTCATGCTTGTAGGCAGGAACGCCCAGCAGCTTTTCATAAAGCTCACATGACAGGCCGAGATCTTTTACCGCAATGCCGATATGTTCAATTTTATTCATCTCCTGCTGTATGGTTAGAAAAATGTAAAAATGCATGTTTTGTGACTGGTATCATAGCAGCTGCCCGGATTTTTTGGTAATCTTTTTTAGTACCTTTGTATAGTACAGCGAACGAAATAAATAACGATGGAATTTCCGGTTTACCTCGATAACAATGCAACCACACCTCTTGATCCAAGAGTCCTGGAAGCGATGCTGCCTTACTTTACCAGCAAGTTCGGCAATGCCGCAAGCCGCAGCCATGTATTTGGCTGGGTTGCAGAAGAGGGCGTGGATTATGCACGTGAACAGGTTGCAAAGTTAATCGGCTGCACTGACAAAGAGATCATCTTTACTTCAGGCGCCACAGAAGCAGACAATCTGGGTATCAAAGGTGTTTATGAGATGTACCAGGGAAAGGGGAACCATATCGTTACAGTTGCAACAGAACACAAGGCTGTGCTGGATACCTGTATACATCTGGAGAAGCTGGGTGCCAGGGTCACATACCTCAATGTAAAGGAAGACGGCCTGATTGATCTTGCGGAGCTGGAAGCCGCCATGACCGCAGAAACGATCCTCGTAACGGTGATGTATGGAAACAATGAGATAGGTGTAATTCAGCCCATCAGGGAAATTTCTGCCATCGCACATCAATACGGTGCTCTATTTATGACCGATGCCACACAGGCCGTGGGAAAGATCCCTGTTGATGTAGATGCTGACGGAATAGACCTGCTGGCCCTCAGCGCGCATAAACTTTACGGTCCCAAAGGGGTAGGCGCATTGTACGTCCGCCGAAAAAACCCAAGGGTAAAACTTACCGCCCAGATGGACGGAGGTGGCCATGAACGCGGCATGCGTTCAGGCACGCTGAATGTTCCGGGCATTGTGGGCCTGGGCAAAGCCTGCGAATTGTGCCGGCTGGAAATGGATGAAGAAGCAAAACGCCTGTCTGCCTTAAGGGACAAACTGGAGCAGGCACTGCTGTTAATTGAAGAAAGCCAGGTTAATGGCAGTACCAGTCAGCGCCTGCCGCATGTATCCAATATGTCCTTTAAATATGTCGCTGGCGAAGGCCTGATGATGGCCATGAAAGATGTTGCAGTATCTTCGGGTTCGGCCTGCACATCTGCATCACTGGAACCTTCCTATGTATTAAAACATCTCGGACTGTCTGACGATATTGCCCATTCTGCGATCAGATTTGGCCTTGGAAGGTTTACCACGGCAGAAGAAGTGGATTACGCAATTGAAAGCGCAAAAAAAGAGCTAAAGCAGCTCAGAAATCTTTCTCCCCTGTGGGAGATGGTTAAAGAATAAATGACATTATTAACTACTTAAACACATGGCATCATTTTAGCTGCCATTTATATATTAAACTTAAGCATATGATCACGATTACAGAAAAAGCGAAAGGCAAAATTGATCACTTGATGCAGGAATCTCAAATGGATACCGACTATTTTTTACGGGTTTCTGTAAAAGGCGGCGGATGTTCAGGATTATCGTATAATCTGGATTTCGATAACGAAGCAAAAAAAGACGATCAGTTTTTTGAAGATAAAGGTGTACGCATTGCATTAGATATGAAATCATTTTTATATCTGGCAGGTACCGAACTTGATTTTACCGACGGATTAAACGGAAAAGGCTTTGCCTTTAACAATCCAAATGCAACCCGCTCATGCGGATGCGGGGAAAGTTTCTCTGTCTAAAATTTCTTAAAAAATTTTGTGAGGGTGCCTATGGTACCCTTTTCGCATTAACTGCCTCCCGGATACCGGGGGAATTATCTCCTCCGGAATGTACTATTATTGTGTTCCTCTGATAAAAACTCTATTATTGCATTCGCAAATACAACCAATATGCCATCATCTGACCAAATATCTACCGTTCCCGGTTTATTGCGGAACGTAGTAGAAAATATTCATTCTCCTGAATCTACTTTTCTTATCCATAAAAAAGCAGAAAGCTGGGAAAATATCTCATTTAAAACAACACTTGAAAATGCCGATGCGGTGGCTGCCTTTTTCCTGGAAAAGGGTATTGTTAAAGGAGACAGAATGGGGCTGATGATCGAAAACGGGCCGGACTATATCTTCTATGATCAGGGTGTACAGCAGATCGGGGCAATCAACGTATCCATTTACCCTACCCTGTCTGAACATGAGGTTGAATATATTATCAACGACTCGGGCATGCGGGCAATACTGGTTGGCAATAACTTTTTGTATAAAAAGATATTAAAGATCGCTGCAAACTGCAGGCGACTGGAATATATTATCCCGGCTTTTGATGACCATGAAAAAATCACTGTCCCTGCTGATCTTCATCTTCAGATCATCAGCTTTGAAGATTTGCTCAGCACCGGTAAAATAAAAACGGCGCAATATCAGCATGACATCAGGGCCATACGTGAAACAATCAGTCCCTCAGACACTTCCTCACTGGTATACACCTCGGGCACAACAGGTACGCCAAAAGGCGTAATGCTGTCGCACAATAACTTTGTAGAGAATGTAAAGGTATGCCTCACACAGATGGAAGTAATTGATAAGGACGATGTCTTTCTGTCCTTCCTGCCGCTCTCGCATGTTTTTGAGCGCACCGCTACCTACCATGTATGCTGCACAGCCGGATGTACCATGGCATTTGCCCAGAGCCTGGAGCTGCTGGCCAAAAATATGATGGAAGTAAGGCCTACCGTGATGAACTGTGTGCCGCGCCTACTGGAGCGCATCCACGATAAAGCTTACAAAAGCGGTACTGCCGAAGGCGGTGTTAAAGCCAGGATTTTCCTTTGGGCAATGGAAACCGGTAAAAATTACCGCCAGAAACTGGATGAAGGAAAAACGCCGGGCATACTGCTTTCTACGGAAAAAATGATCGCAGAAAAATTAGTATTCAGCAAGATCAAGGAAAAAACAGGCGGAAGGCTAAAATTTCTGATTTCCGGCGGAGCCGCTCTCCCAAAAAATGTAGGAGAGTTTTTTGGCAACCTTGGCATCAAGGTATGTGAAGGATTTGGCTTAACCGAAACCTCACCGGTAATGACTTTCAGCGAGGCCAACAGACAGGTATATGGTACCGTGGGAAGGGTTATCCCCGGCATTGAAGTAGCCATACAGGATATCGAAACCAAAGAGATCATCAATATACAGACACACGATACCTTTGATGAAAACTTTGTATGTCCTGAAGGAGAAATCATTGTGCGCGGCCATTGCGTTATGCAGGGCTATTTCAATAAACCTGCAGAAACCGCAGAGGCTATTGATAAGGACAACTGGTTCCATACGGGCGATATCGGCAGGTTCTACAAAGGATATCTGCAGATTACCGACCGTCTAAAAAACATGATCGTTAATGCTTACGGTAAAAACGTTTACCCTACCCCCGTAGAAAACATTTATTTAAAGAGCCTTAAGATTGAGCAGATCTTTCTGATTGGTGATAAAAGGGAATATCTTACAGCTATTGTGATCCCAAACAGGGAGAGCATGCAGGAAAAATTTGGCTTGCCAAATGAGTTTTTTGAATCGCCGGAAATATTTATTACGGAGCCTGAGATCGTTGAATGGATCAACCAGGATATCAAACTCTTCTCCAAAGAACTGGCCAAGTTTGAGCGCATTAAAAATTTCATGATCAAAAGAAACCCCTTTAGCATGGATGAAGGCGAGATCACCCCTACTATGAAAATCAAACGTAAAGTAGTAGAAACGAAATATGCCGAAAGTATCGCCGGGATGTATATGGCATCTGTAGAGGCAGATTAGAATTTTCTAAAAAGAATCTTCTATTTTACTATTTTTGCTGAACATATGAGTACAGGACTATCAGAACAAGAAATATTGCGCAGAAATGCGCTTGTACAGTTGCGAGAACTGGGCATTGATCCCTACCCTGCCGAAGGTTATGAGATCAACACAACCGCTGAAGATATCTTAGCAAACTACAATGAGGAAAATAAGGAAGCTTATCAAAACGTAAGCTTTGCCGGCAGGATCATGACCAGGCGTATCATGGGCAGCGCAGCCTTTGCCGAGTTACAGGATTCAACAGGCCGTATCCAGGTTTACCTGAAGAGAGACGACCTATGCCCGGAGGAAGACAAGACACTTTACAATACCGTTTTCAAGAAATTACTGGATCTGGGCGATTTCATAGGTATCAAAGGATATGTATTCACTACTCAAACCGGCGAAATCTCTGTTCATGTTACTGAATTCACTTTATTATCAAAATCACTAAAACCTCTGCCCGTTGTTAAACGTGATGAGGAAGGAAATATTTATGATGGCTTTACCGATCCTGAGCTGAGATACAGACAGCGTTATGTGGATCTGACGGTAAATCCAGACTTTAAACAGATTTTTATCAACCGCTCAAAGGTGATCAGCACCATGCGGAATTACTTTGACCAGCAGGGCTGGATGGAGGTAGAAACACCTATCCTTCAGGCCATACATGGTGGTGCCGCGGCACGTCCGTTTGAAACACACCACAATACCCTGGATATGCCATTATACCTCAGGATAGCCAATGAGCTGTACCTGAAGAGACTGATCGTTGCCGGTTTTGATGGTGTATATGAGTTCGGCAAAATGTTTAGAAATGAAGGCATGGACCGCACGCACAATCCGGAATATACCGCGATGGAAATCTATGTGGCCTATAAGGATTATATCTGGATGATGGCCATGGTAGAAGAATGCCTTGAAAAGGTTGCAATGGCGATACACGGCAAACCGGTAGTTAAAGTTGGAGAGCACGAGATCAATTTTGCAGGGCCGTACGAGAAACTAACCATGTATGAGTCGATTCAGAAATATACAGGCATCGACGTTTCTGCAATGACAGAAGAGGAACTGGTAGCTACATGCAAAAGCCTGAATATAGAAGTTAATTCATCAATGGGCCGTGGCAAACTGATCGATGAGCTGTTTAGTGAAAAGGTAGAAGCCAACCTGATCCAGCCAACCTATATTACCGACTACCCTATTGAGATGACTCCCCTGGCAAAAAAACACAGAAGCAAAGAAGGGCTGGTAGAGCGTTTTGAGCTATTTGTAATGGGTAAAGAGATTGGCAACGCTTATTCTGAGCTCAATGACCCGATTGATCAGAAAGAACGCTTTGAAGACCAGCTGAAATTAGCAGACAGGGGCGATGATGAAGCCATGGCGATGGATGATGATTTTGTACGCGCACTGGAATACGGTATGCCGCCAACATCGGGATTAGGTGTAGGGATCGACCGTCTGGTGATGCTGATGACTAACCAGTCTACCATCCAGGAAGTACTTTTCTTCCCCCAGATGAGACCGGAGAAAAAAGCAAAGGTGACTACTGATGAAGATTTTGTAAATGCAGGAATACCGGCAGAATGGGTGCAGGTGATCAGGAAAATGGGTTTCAATACGATTGAGGATCTTGCCGGAGCAAATGCCAATAAGGTGTTTAACGACCTGGGCGGGATGCGCAAGAAACTGAAACTGGATCTTACTATGCCTTCAAAAGAAGATGTAACGGCTTGGTTTTCTTAGGCAAACTACCTGATTAGCTTAACATAAAGATAACAAAGACTTAAAGGGCTGCCGTAATGATTTATGGCAGCCCTTTTTTATTTTTACCAGACACAAATAATTTGTAAAGCTATGAATAACTCTAGTCTGGAAATTACCGAAAACGAATACTGCATAAAATTAAGCAAGGATGCTTTTGATTTGTCCCTGATTCGTCAGCTGATCAAAAGAATTCAGTCTGAGCAACTGTTCTTTAGCAAAAGCAAAGATTACATGGATGATGACATCATCAGCAGAGGCGGACTGAATGAGAATGAAAATTTTGACAGTTTAAATGAGAAATAAAAAAAACGCTGTATCATTGAACAAATGTTAGCCTTTTTTTATTTATTTTTGCCCTTGATGTTGTTTTTCTGAAGTTTCAGGTGAATGTTTTTAAGAACCGGCCAAAAGAGAGAAAAGTAGCGCTGTCAAGTTGCTTTTTTCTTAGATTTTGTGCGATGCGCTCAATCCCCATTCGATTTCAACTTTTTCTTTACCTCGGAGCATAAAGCGGCAGAAACCATGGTTCTGTTTAATATTAGCGAAGATTCAATGGCTTCCTGCACCTCTCTTTAAAGAACACACGGTCATTTTGGAATTGAGAAACCTATTATTTACATTTCTCAACCGTTGTCCGTTCGTATCATGCTGTATCATCGTTTTGTTCAAAAACGATCCTGTACCGTTTTACAACCGTTCCTGTACCGTACCTTCTGTACCCCTTTAATACTCCATCCATACCACAACCATACTGCATCTTTACTCCTTAGGTATAATTGCAGTATGGTTGTGGTATGGATGGGGTAAGCATGGTACGGTGCAAATACGGAGCTGAAACGGTAAAGATACGTTATCAAGCAAACCAGTATACGAACGATAGCTAAACAGTGCAGGGATGAAGCATGGTTAAGGTGAAAACAAACCAACAATTACACTTTATCTGGTAATTATGGCAACACAGGGAAGCCCATATGCTAAACGCCCGGAAATGCAGGTTCTCTGATTTGGTAACAGCATTAAGATACCGCCTGTTTGTTTATTTTAAACAATCTGCGTTCTCAATTCGACGTTAAATTACCTGCTGTATCTCACCTGCTGTTGCTTGTCCAGCATTCCCAATTGATCTTTCATCTGTTTGATCTGGTCGGCAAGTAGCTTATTTTTATCCGCTTTCTTTGCTTCTGTCAGATACATTTGCGCCTCCCTTTTGTTTCTTTTTCCCATTGCAATACCAGCTAAACTGAGCTTGGCAAGGGCAATGTTATGATCCATCTGCATACCCAGTGAAAGTGCTTTCTTAAAATACTTCTCTGACTGCATCGGTGCTTTTCTTGATTCAATCAGGCCCATCAGCAGTTGGTAGTAACCATGCTGTATCCTGATCAGCTGAGTTTCGTAATTCGTGATCTTCCTCAGATACAGTTCGGCTTTTGTCATATCGTCTTTACGCAAAAACCACTGTGCAAGCAGCATATTCTCATTATAGAAAAAGGTAACAATGATCAGCAAACTAATGAGTACTGCTAAAACACCCCAGCCCCAGAAACCGAAAATCATCAGTGCTATCGCAGCACCCAATACCACAAAACCTGCGATAAGTCTTACTATGTTTGGCATATCTATCTTTAATTATTTTTTATGCAAATATCGTGTTTATATACCAAAAAAGCAGAGCTAAAAGAATAATTAATCATTCGTGTGACCAGGTGATACAGCTACCCTTTGAATAGCATCACGCCGGCCGCTTGCTCTGGAAATTGCGACATCATTAGGAGGATATCAATAAATATATCAATGTAAAACATTCCTGCTTATATTTGTTATCCTTGAGCACCGGATTTTTACACACCGGCGCAGTACAGGCAATCAAATTAAACGGAATATCAATGATCCCAACCAATTGTACCCGCGAAAGCATCCTTTCGGTAACGGAAATGAAAGAAAAGTATGATACGGAATATTCCGGATATACTCCTGATCCGGCAGTATTGAAGGAATTGAAGCCGCTACTGGGAATTACAAAACCGGACGGAGAAACCTCCCCCTTGTCCGGAGATATCAAAATCGTTATCGTTATGGGCACCTGGTGCAGTGATTCAAGATTACATGTTTCACACTTTTATAAAATCGCTGATAGCATTGCTATCAATGAAAACAATATTTCCCTGATTTGCGTAGATGAAACCAAGAAAGCTGAAAACGGTTTAACAGATCACTTAAACATCACCAGTGTCCCTACGTTTATTCTATCACAAAATGACAGGGAAATTGGTCGGATTATTGAAACACCGGAAAACACGCTCGAAAGCGATATGGTACACATCTTAACAAACAAATAAAAAGCATGTCAGCAGCATTAGAACCAGGCTGGTTAAAAGTCCTTGAACCTGAATTTGAAAAACAGTACATGAAAGACCTGAAGGCTTTTCTGGTACAGGAAAAAGAAGCGGGAATTACGGTCTTTCCTAAAAACGCAGATATCTTTAATGCGTTTAATTATACCCCATTTGATAAAGTTGAGGTGGTTATACTTGGCCAGGACCCCTATCATGGAGAAGGACAGGCACATGGGCTGTCGTTCTCAGTAAAAAAAGGAGTAGTTGCCCCGCCTTCATTAAAAAACATATATAAGGAGCTGGAAACAGATATCGAAGGTTTTACCACGCCCAATAACGGACAGCTGACACAGTGGGCGGAAGAAGGGGTTTTACTGCTCAACGCTACCCTTACGGTACGCGCCCATCAGGCCAATTCTCACCAGGGCAAAGGATGGGAAGCATTTACCGATCAGGCCATCCGCCAGTTATCAGAAAAGAAAAGCGGTTTGGTATTTTTATTATGGGGAAAGTTTGCACAGAATAAGTCGGTATTAATCGATGAGACAAAGCATACGGTGATCAAGTCTGCCCATCCCTCTCCATTTTCCGCTTATACAGGATTTTTTGGCAGCAGGCCTTTCTCAAAAACCAATGCAGCATTGATTGCCAGCGGTAAAAAACCTATCAACTGGCAGATCAGTTAATATTCCAGGGGTACGATCGGTTCTTTTTTCGTGGTAGACATGATCATCATCGTTTGAAAAGTCTTCACCACGCTGATCTTACTGATCTTATCCATGATTAATCTCTCATAGGCTTTGATATCGCTCACATAAACCTTCAGCAAAAAGTCTGCCTGTCCGGTTACGTGGTGGCATTCTGTGATTTCCTTGATCTGGTTTACCTCATCCAGGAAAATCTGGATCGTATTGTTCTTATGAAAATCAAGCTGAACCTGAATAAAGGTCTTGATACCTAAACCAAGCTTCTCTTCATCAACAAGCGCATGATAGCTTTTGATAAAACCAGACATCTCCAGCTTTCTGACCCTTTCTAAAGTAGGTGCCGGTGACAGCCCAATTTCCTGTGATAAAAGTAGATTGGTTATTCTTCCGTTTTCCTGTAAAAGTCTAAGTATTTTAAAATCTATTTTATCTAATTCTGTTGCCATTTTCCTGGATCTTGAACTCAAAGGTAGAATAACGACAGCTTATTTACCAAATTTAATTCTAAAAAATATCATTTAAATTATGCTTTATTTTATAAAAAAATTTTTAGATTTATCTAAATATTCAATTAGGCTTGTAAAATGCATTCTTTCACTGAGGAGAACTACCTGAAGACCATCTATCATTTATCACAGCTAAACGACAGTCCCGTACAAACCAATGCAATTGCAGAAGGAATGAAAACGCGTGCTGCTTCGGTAACGGATATGCTGAAAAAGCTTTCGGACAAGCAGCTAATAGATTATATCAAATATCAGGGGGTAACACTTACCGAAAGGGGCAAAACAACGGCAGTAGGCGTAATCAGAAAACACCGTCTCTGGGAGGTTTTCCTGGTAGAAAAGCTTAAGTTTAAATGGGACGAAGTACATGACATTGCCGAGGAGCTGGAACATATCAATTCCGGCTTACTGGTAGAGCGCCTGGATGAGTTCCTCGGATTCCCCAAGAGAGATCCTCACGGAGACCCGATCCCTGATAAGGATGGTATTTTTGAGCCTGATCAGAATATCCATCTTCATGAGATGTGCCAGGGTGATAAAGGAGTGATCATTGGCGTAAATGAATATACCTCGTCCTTTCTCAAACACCTGGAAAGACTGGGGCTAACCATTGGCATCCGGATTGAGATAGAAGAAATCGCCGACTATGACGGTTCTGTGGAACTGCTGGTAGAGGGCAAAAGAATTAATGTAAGCAGAGAGGTTACCCAGCGGATCCTCGTTAACTATAAATAGCGCCTTAAAATATTATTTACCAATGAAGAATGCAGAATCGCTAAGCGAAGTACATCAGAGTGTCAATACCAGTAAGCGTACCGGCTGGAAAAGGATCTTGTCTTTCATCGGCCCCGCCTATCTGGTCAGCGTGGGCTATATGGATCCGGGAAACTGGGCTACCGATCTGGCGGGGGGAAGTAAATTTGGCTACCAGCTGATATGGATCCTGCTGATGTCTAACATGATTGCCCTGTTGCTGCAGTCTTTGAGTGCCCGGCTGGGCATTGTGCGCGGGCTCGACCTCGCTCAGGCTTCCAGAAATGCCTACCCCAAATGGGCAAACATTCCCTTATTTGCACTGGCACAAACCGCCATTGTAGCCTGCGATCTCGCAGAAATTATCGGTATGGCGATTGGATTAAACCTGCTGTTTGGCCTGCCCCTGATCTGGGGGATCAGTATCACTATTTTTGATACTGTACTGCTGCTGTTCCTGATGAATAAAGGCATGCGCAAGATGGAAGTATTTATTGTTTCGATGGTCTTTATTGTTGGCTTTTCATTTCTCGTGGAGATGTTCATCGTTGAACCCTCATTTAAAGAGATTGTAGGCGGATTAAAGCCCTCTTTTCTGTCCGGACAGGCATTATATATCGCGATAGGGATTATTGGCGCCACGGTAATGCCGCATAATCTTTACCTGCACTCATCACTGGTACAGACAAGAAAATTTGAAAGAGACGAAAAAGGTATCAAAGAAGCCATAAAGTTCAATTTTATAGATACCGCAGTAGCGCTCAATCTTGCATTTTTTGTGAATGCGGCCATCCTGATCCTTGCTGCCGCTGCCTTTTTCAAAAACGGGCACCATGAAGTAGCAGAGATCCAGGATGCCTACAAATTACTTGGGCATATTTTTGGCGGCATCGCGCCCACATTGTTTGCACTGGCGCTGATTGCAGCCGGACAAAGCTCTACAGTTACCGGTACCCTGGCGGGACAGATCATTATGGAAGGGCATATCAACCTGAGGATACAACCCTGGTTGCGCCGGCTGATCACACGTCTGCTGGCCATCATACCGGCATTTTTCACGATTCTGTATTTCGGGGACGACGCCCTGAGCGGATTGCTGATCCTGAGCCAGGTGGTATTAAGCCTGCAGCTGGGTTTCGCCGTGATCCCACTGATCCATTTCACTTCTGATAAAAAAGAAATGAAAGGCTTTGCCATTAAATTATGGGTAAAGGTGCTGGCCTGGTTAAGTGCTGGTGTAATCGTTCTTCTGAACATCAAGCTCGTAGTAGAAGAAATCGCCGGATGGGCAAAAGCCTCAGATGGCTGGTATATTTATGTGGTGATTATTCCTGTAGCTGTGCTGATCGGCCTGATGCTGGTCTACGTTTTCGTATATCCGCTGATTGCCAGGAGCAAAGTCAAAAATAATGTTCCCCATGGTACTGCGCTGGATATAGAGGTGATAGAAAAAATCAGCTATACCACGATCGGCATTACCGTAGATTTTTCTAAAAATGACCGCAATACCATCAGGCATGCCCTGATACAGGGAGGTAAAAGTGCAGATTATCATCTGATACATATCGTAGAAACCGCCGCAGCACGTTATCATGGCAAGGCAACGATGGACCATGAGACGCTGAGTGATGCAGAAAACCTGGATAAATATTGCCAGAACCTGGCAGAGCTGGGCTATCATGCCATACCCCATATCGGCTTTGGCAGCACCGCCACTGCAATTGCCGAAATTACCAAAGGCAATAAGCTGCAGCTGCTGGTGATGGGTGCCCATGGGCATAAAGGTTTAAAAGACCTGATATTTGGCACTACTGTTGAGTCTGTACGCCATAAAGTAACTATTCCTGTATTGGTTGTCAGATAAGACATTTCAGCAGGAAAGTTCAGTTTAAATTGAGATAAATCTGCTGTAAACCGGCAGATCTTTCTGATATTTGTTAATTCTATGAAGAACGATATTCAAATAAAAAATAAAAGAGCATACTTCGATTATAATATCATTGAGAAATATGATGCGGGGCTTGCCCTGCTCGGTACAGAGATCAAAGCGATCAGACAAGGCAAAGCCAACATGACTGATGCCTTCTGTATGTTTATCGGCAATGTATTGTACGTAAGGAACCTTCATATTTCTGAATATAGCCACAGTTCTTTTCACCACCATGATATCAAGCGCGACAGGATCCTGCTGCTGCAGAAAAAAGAGCTGAAAAAGCTGAAATTCAGAAGTGAAGAAAAAGGATATACCATTGTGCCTCTGCGTATCTTTACCAATGACAGAGGTTTCGCCAAAATCGAAATCGCGCTGGCACAGGGCAAGAAAGAATTTGACAAAAGAGACAGCATCAAAGACCGCGAATCTAAAAGGGAAATGGACCGTGCATTAAAGGTTTAGGCCTGCACAGCATTTTCAGCAAAGGCCTGAATTACCAGGCCTGATCTCCTACCAGCGGGACAAACCTAAAGGTATCAAGTTCAAATTTCTCAAATTCTGTCTCGTTAATGCGGATCACGGTAACCATCGTCTGTGATCGTTCGTTCCCTACGGGGATCACCAGTATGCCACCTATTTTAAGTTGTTTAAGCAAGATCTCGGGCACAAATGGTGCACCGGCCGTAACGATGATCTTATGATATGGCGCATGAGCTGCAATCCCCATAGAGCCATCACCGAAAAAGAAATTTGCAGGATAACCCATTCCCGGAAGCACTTTGATGGTATGCCTGTAAATACTTTCCTGTCTTTCAATTGTGTACACCTCAGCCCCAAGCTCCATCAGTATACAGGTCTGGTAGCCAGAGCCGGTACCAATCTCCAGTACTTTATCGCCTTTTGTTATATGCAGCAGCTCGCTCTGATAGGCTACCGTATAAGGCTGTGATATCGTCTGGCCATCACCGATAGGAAAAGCAATATCTTTGTATGCCTGGTTCCAGAAGGTTTCATCAAAAAAGAAATGTCTTGGTACTTTGCCAATTGCATTTAACACCCGCTGGTCTGTAATCCCTCTTGACGCAAGATGCTCCACCAGCTTTTTACGCGCTCCCCTTTCCCGGTAATTGTCTACAAATTTATAAGCCATTGAACTCAAAAATACTTCTTTGCGAGCAAAAATCAATTGTATTTAACACAGTAAAATTGATATAAAACATAAAAACCACCAGATCACTGTCTTGAGTGTCTGCAAACACAGGATTAATTTCCCGCAAAGGAAGAGGCAATTTTATTTAAGAATACGTAGCAGAATTACTTCAGAAAACAAAAATATTTAGTATTTGCCTTTTTTAATCCGGCTAACAAATATCATATATTTTTGGGTAAACACACCCAATTTAATCACCATATGAAGTTAACATCATTCCTGCTGCTGACCGGTTTGCTCCTGTCAGGATATTCCTATGCACAGGTCAACGGGAACTATAATTATTCCCTCGCCCTCAGAGGCTTTTCCATCCTGCAGGCACCAAAAATATTCAACCAGAATTCAGAAACGTATGTAAACAATACCATAACCGGCGAGATGATCAAATTCAACGACAACCAGGTGAGTTACAGGGTAAGCGGAAATTATTTAAAAAAGTCTTTATCATTTAATAACACCTGTATGAATTGTGAACTTGCGCATGGCAGGATAAAGGACTATGCTTTTAAGATCGGGATGGAGAAAAATTTTAATTATGCACGCATCCAGCCCTATTTTGCAATTGATATCGGATACCGGTTTAATCAGTTTAAAGGTCTCCTGAATACTGTAAATTACCAGCAAAGCATTACTTCAGTTCATGCCCTTGAAGATACCAAAAGCGGAGGAACTGCCTCATCAGTGATTGGGTTTAAAATCAACCCGGTTAATCAGGTATCACTTTTTATTGAAAGCGGCATTGAGTTTTATTATGCCTATATCCGTCAGGAAACCACCTCACAGGATGCGTCAGCCATCAGGAGCCAGAACAAGTTTAACCGTGGTGAATTTCTGCTGAACCCTATTTCTGCAGGCATCCAGATCCATCTTGGGAATAAAAACTAATAGGGGTCTACATCAACCTGGATGATGATCCCTTTATACGCTTTTTCACTGTTAAAATCGGTAATCGTTTGTTTGATTACACCCTTCACTTTCTGGATCGCGTCTGCTTTGTCTGATTTGATGATCAGCTGTTTGATATAGTAATTCCTGATCCTTGATACCAGAGGCTGCTCCGGACCCAATACGCGGTTACCTAACTGCGACCTTAGTAATGCTGCGAAATGCGCCGATGCGGCATTCAGCAGGTTAGAGTCCTTGTGTTTTACGTTGATAAATATCAGCCTTGTAAACGGAGGATAGTGGAACTGCCTGCGTTCTTCAATCTCATCATTGTACATTGCGATGTAATTGTTTTCCACTACCTGCTTAATGATGCGGTGGTCGTCATCATAGGCCTGGATGCAAACCTTGCCCTGTTTATCTCTCCGGCCTGCCCTGCCTGCAACCTGCGCCAGCAGCTGATAACTGCGCTCAAAAGCCCTGAAATCGGGGTAATTGAGCAGCGTATCGGCATTGATCACGCCAATCAGCGTCACATTATCAAAATCCAGTCCTTTGGCAACCATCTGCGTACCAATCAGGATATCCGTTTTCTTGTCCTGGAAATCGCCGATGATCTTTTGCAGGCTGTTCTTTGTCCTGGTACTATCTACGTCCAGCCGTGCAATCTTTACCTCAGGAAAAATCAGGCTTAGTTCTTCTTCCACGCGCTCTGTTCCAAAGCCCTTCTGCTCAATGTGTACCGATCCGCAGGCAGGACAGATATTCATGCTGCTTTCATGGTAACCGCAATAATGACAATGCAGTTTGCCGCTGCTTTTGTGAAAGGTAAGGCTCACATCACAGTTCACACATTTGGGCGCAAAACCGCAGGTCTTGCAGATCAGGATGGTTGCATAGCCTCTCCTGTTCTGGAACAGGATTACCTGTTCCTTTTTTTCCAGTGTTGCAGTAATATCATCGATCAGCACACTGGAGAAATAAGAAACCATTTTCTTTCTTTTGGTTTCTTCAGAAATACTTACCACCTCCTGCAGGGGAAGCTCTACGCCTCCAAACCTTTCATTCAGCGTTACCAAACCATATTTATGGTTCAGTGCATTGTAATAACTTTCTATAGAAGGTGTGGCAGAGCCCAGTACGATCTTTGCCTTATGGAGATGTGCCAGATATACCGCAGCATCCCTTGCCTGATAACGTGGTGCGGGTTCATTCTGTTTATAGGACGACTCATGTTCTTCATCCACTACAATCAGTTTTAAGGCATTAAAAGGCAGAAAAACCGATGAACGTGCACCAAGCACGATCCGGTATTTGCCGTTGATCACATTGTTCCAGATCTCCACGCGCTCGTTGTCGTTAAACTTGGAATGGTATACGCCGATGGCATCGCCAAAATAGCGTTTTATCCGTTCTACGATCTGTGTAGTCAGTGCAATTTCGGGCAGCAGGAAAAGCACCTGACCGCCATTTGCAATGGCTTCCTCAATCAGTTTGATATAGACCTGGGTTTTGCCCGAGGCAGTGATGCCATGCAGCAGCACTACATCCTTTGTCTCAAATGCGGTTCCGATACCGCCCAGTGCGGTGCTCTGCGCTTCGCTCAGTTTAAAGTTCAGGATCAGGTCGTCGTTTTCATCCTGCAGGCGGCTTACCGCTTTCTTATGCAGGCTAAAGATTTCCTTGTCCAGCAAAGATTTGAGTGCGGCCTGCCCGCAGTTGCTGTCTTCCAGCAGTTGCTGACGTGAAATTTCCTGACCTGTTTTAGACAGTTTGATGTATGCCAGCAGGGCATCCAGTTGTTTTGGAGCGCGTTCCAGCACTTCAAACAATTGTCTAAAATTCCCCTCCTCTTTATAAAAAGAATTGAGGGTGATGTATGATTTTAACAGCGGCTTGTATTTTTCTACAACCTCTTCCGCGATGTAAACAATTTCCTTGTCCAGCAGCGACCGGATGATGGGGAACACCGTTTTTTGTCCCAGCAGAGCAGAAATCTGATCAACTGTAAGCCTTTTTTGTTTTTCCAGGGCCGTAATCAGTACCGCTTCCTTATCCGTCACAAAAAGCTCCTGATGGTTTACCTCTTCACGGAGGATGATGATCGTTTCGCTGGCCAGCTTTAAGCCGGCAGGCAGGGCGGCCGACATTACATCTCCCTCATTACAGAGATAATAATCTGTCATCCACTCCCAAAATTGTAATTGCGTCTGGTTCACCACCGGATGCTCATCGATTACATCGATGATATATTTTGCGGCATATAATTCGGGCGCAGTCTGGCTGATGCTCCTGATCAGGGCAGTGTATATCTTATTCTTGCCAAACTGAACAATAACCCTCTTACCAACGGCGGTGTGCTCATTTAAATGAAAGGGCACCCGGTAGATATAGTTTTTTGACAGTGAAAGCGGTAAAATAACTTCGATGAAAAGGGTATCCCTTTCTGTAAAATCTATATCAATATGATCCTGCATTTATCTGTTTTTTAATGCGGCAAAAAAGAGCATCGCCCAGCCTGCAATCAGGAGCAGGCCTCCCAGCGGTGTTACGGGGCCTATTATATTTACAAAGCTGATATGCGTAATTTCCCTGGTTGCCAGCAGGTAAAGCGATCCCGAAAAAAGTACGATCCCTATGGTAAAGCAAAAATATGAAATGTCTACCAGTTTTGTCCGGAACCGCGCAAAGGTAGATAAGAAAAGCAAGGCAAAAGTATGGTAAAACTGGTATTCAATTCCTTTGGTCCATATAGCAAGCTGGTCAGCAGAGAGAACATTTTTCAAACTGTGGGCACCAAAAGCGCCGAACATTACTGCCACCGCACCAAAAAAGGATGCAGTTAAAATTATTCGTCTATTCATTCAATTAGCTTTTATCGCTGCCACAAAATTAAGAAACCTCTTTGCATTTTCTTAGTAATCCAACTATTAAATTAAATTTGCTTAAATACAAATGAAAAGAATATACCTCACCCTAATTATATTACTCGCTGCGATGTCTGGCATGGCATACCTATATTTTTCCAGGCTGAACAGGGAAAGTACGTATAACGAGGTAAGCCTCCATGCTGCAACCGCAAACTCCGGACTGGTGTTCTGTATACATAACGATAAAAGCATCTTCGAAATTTTGAAGGGGCAGGATCTGTTTGAAAAAGTACTGGGCGAAAGCCGTTTTAACCAGCTCAGCCTGTTAAAAGACCTTCTGATTTCCAATACAGCGGTAAACAGCCTGATTGCAAACAGGGATGTTTTCATCAGTTTCTCGGGCGGCAAGACCAGGGAGATCAATTACCTGATCAGTACACAGTTAAACGGCGAGCCCGGGAAACCTGTGATCACCGATGCCCTGCAGTCGGCAGGCATTAAAGTAACAGAAGCCGCAGGGATGATCAAGCTAACACTGAACGACAGTACCGTATTTTACCTCGGGCTGGATAAAAACCTGGTGCTCCTGGCAGACAAACCGGAGCTGGTACAATCAGGACTCAGCCAGAGCCCCTCAAAAAGCTCGGAGGACTTTGTAAAGTATATTAAATTAAACAGCAAACTGGGGAAAAACAGCGTAGGCAACCTCTTTATCGATTTTAATAAGATCCCGCCGCTGCTCAAATCAATGATGCCCGGCAATCTAAACGGAAGTACGGCTCTCTTTAACCACCAGGATTCTTTTGCCGCACTTAACTATAATTTTAGCCGCGAGCGCTTGTTTTTCAGCGGCAGCACCCGGCTCAATGCCGCGGGAAACTATCTGAGCCTCTATGCTGCAACAGCGCCACAAAAGAACAGTATGGACAACCTTTTGCCCGCCAATACGGCAAACTTCAGGCTGTATGCCATACCTGATTACAAGCTGTGGCACAAGTCGCTCAACAGCTGGTTCAGCCTGCACAAAGAAGATCAGCTGGTCAGAAAAAACATTCAGCAT
Organism: Pedobacter westerhofensis; assembly: GCF_900182595.1. Classification (GTDB taxonomy): domain Bacteria; phylum Bacteroidota; class Bacteroidia; order Sphingobacteriales; family Sphingobacteriaceae; genus Pedobacter; species Pedobacter westerhofensis. The sequence continues at coordinate 469,959 of NZ_FXTN01000001.1, forward strand.
ACTGATCAGCTTTACCACCTCAATCCGGATGATATCTTCCCCAGATATTTCAAAGATCAGCTGATCACTTTTCAGCTGCGGTCTTCAGAAAACCTGGGTGCAATCAATCTGAGCAACGGAGATAAGGTAAAACAGCTGCTGATCGATATCAGTACAGATTATGACAGCGACATCAAGCTGTTTAAAGTGGCAGACCTGCTGTATGGGTATTTTGGCGAACCTTTCAAAAAATTTAGCAGGCCGTACTATACGATCATAGATAATTACCTGGTTGTTGCCAATCAGCCTGCTACGCTGCAGGAATTCCTGAGCTATTACAGAAGAAATGAGCTGCTGGTAAGCACGCCGGACTATATAGACCTGTACGCACAGATCTCCAACACAGCGAGTGTTACTTTTTACGCTAACCACAAAAATTCTGCTGATATTGTTCGCAACAGCATTTTCAGCTCTTATTATAAACATTTTGCGGCTGATAAAGGACTTGGAAAATTCAGTTCGATGATTTATCAGCTCAATGGCGGACAGGGTGATTTCCAGACTAATTTCTTAATCAACAGGTTAGCTGAAAACGATAATAAATCTATAACTGACAGCTTATCAATTATCAGATAATACCCTAAAAATTGTGAATGATTTACATGGGGGTAAAATTTAACATCCAAATAATAGCTTTATAGTATTAAAATCCTCATATTTAAGGACGCTATCATACTATGGTTAAAAGATACTTACTGATCTGTGCTTTATTATTTTCCGTAACACAGCTTAAGGCACAGCAATACGGGCTGTTTAATACAAAAACACTCTTCGACGCTTTTGAAAATCCGGCCCAGAAAGCCTTCGTCCTCGATTCATCACGCCAGTTTGCTTCTAACTTTCTTCTGCCCTATTTCGGTTTAAATGCCGCAAACAAAGGAGATTCCAAATATGTGCTGAGCGACCTGATCAATCACAGCACCTACAATACCGATAACGTGCTGATCGGCAACAACAACCGGAACAAGCTTTTTCAGAGCTCCAATATCTACCTGCTCACCTTCAGGATGTTCCAGTCGTACAAGTACAACAAAGAGCTTGGATTTTCGTGGCAGGTACGGTCAGACGTTTTTGCCGATTACACCAATGAAACCCTGGTTGTTTTTGGCGATTATAACCGCTTTACAAACTCACAGACAGGATTGCTCAACAGCAACGGCTTTGGGCAGTCGTACCACCAGTTTAGCGTAACGTACCGAGAAAACCTGAATAAAAGACTTGCTTTTGGCGCTAAGCTGAGCTTACTGAGCGGCATCACCTATAACCAAATCAACGTTACAAATTCAAGCCTTACCATCAATCACGTAACGGATGACCTTACTGTAGGGCTGCAGGGCACTTACCGTTCTAACTTCCTGCGGGCAAAAGAACTGGATAGAAATTCATTCCTGCCCAATTTTAAAAACCCTGGTATGTCGGTAAGTTTGGGTACAACATACCAGGCCAAAAGCGGTATATTTATCATGGCCAACATCAAGGACCTTGGTTTTATCAAATGGAACAAGCAGTCGCACGATTTTAACGTCAACAGCGCCGTTACCGTTGGCAGGGAGACCATTGATCCTGACAATCCGGAATATATCAATACCAATACCCTTGAAGATGAGCTCAATGAGGTTTTCGTAAAATCAGACCGGCAGAAAGGTTTTTATACCGCCACCAATGCCAAAGCTGATTTCATGATCTCCAGGAAATATGATTTCTATACACCAAGCCTGATTGTTTCCAAAAACCTGTTTTACCAGGGTGGCGACGCTGCTTTTGTAAACACCTTTAAGCGCAACGAGTTTTCTGTCAGCCTGTCTCCTACTTATAATATGAACGGCTTTATGATGCTGGGCACACAGGGCATGTATCAAACACCAAATTTTGAGTTTTTCCTGGGAACGGACAACCTACTGAAATCGGCTGCTATTAAAAAAGTAGCAGTGGTAAATTCAGGCTATTATGGTGCATCATTTTATATGGGACTGGCTATCAAATTCGGGTTTGTAGTGGAACACCCGCAGAACAGCAGTTATATGCCTGGAGTAGGCGACGATACGCAAACCAGCTTTTTCAGAAGAATATTCAAGGTATTCCAGCACAAAGGCCGCGATTAGACTTTCTTCTTTGCCTGTGTGACTACAAAATCTTTCAGATAATAAGGCTCAAAATAAGCTACATCTTCAAAATCCTGCCTGCCAAAGGCCTCAAAGGCCAGCTGGCTCATGTGTGCAGCAGAATTAAACTGAACCGCTGAAAAGAGTGCATTCGGAGATACAATTGCATCACTGCATTTCATTGCCCCGTCGCCGATAAAGGTTACCTGCGTATGCTGCAGCTGCTCCTGATAAGAATCCCCGTCGATGATTTTGGCGGTTACAGGCAACACCTCATTCATATCCTGATCATACATAGCAGTAAACACCTCCATCCTTCTCGCATCAATCATCGGGCAAATGTAACCCTGGTAATCTTTGGCGGTATCCAGGAAACCTTTAGCCATCATCTGCAGGGTATTTACTGCAATCAGCGGCTTATCTACAGCAAAGCAAATTCCTTTGGCAGTAGATACCCCAATCCGTAAACCGGTATAAGAGCCCGGGCCTTTGCTCACGGCAATTGCGTCCAGGTTTGCATAAGCCATTCCGGCAAGCTGCATGACCTCATCTATAAACAGCGTAAGGCTTCCCGCATGGATATTTTGGGCAGCAAGTTCTTTTAAAGCGATCGTTTCGCCGTTGAGAGAGAGCGCAGCCGAACATGTTGATGTAGCTGTTTCGATTTGGAGTATGGTAGCCATTGCAGCAAATATAAACTTAAAATTCAGGGAACAGGATCATGGCCGTGCGCGCCCCATGGATGGCAGCGGCCAATTCGTTTAAGGGTAAGCCATCCGCCTTTAAAGGGGCCGTGTTTTTTGATGGCCTCAATGCCGTACTGCGAACAGGTAGGTGTAAAACGGCAGCTTGATCCCAGCAGCGGGGATATAAACCATTGATAAAACTTAATCAATGCTAAGAAGAACCAGCCGATTGCACGTTTAATCAGTTCCATCGGCCTGTACAGTTACAATCAGTTTTTTAAATGCGTTGGCTAGTTTCTTTTCAAAGAAAGCATATTCGTAATGTTCTTTACCAATAAACTGTATTGAAAGCAGCAGTGTCTGGTCTTCGTGGTTCAGCAGGGGATAAAGATCAGTAGCTTTGTGTAAACGATAAGCTTCACGCGTCCTGCGCTTGATCAGGTTCCTGTCATGCGCACGTTTAAACCTTTTTTTAGACACATTGATCACTACCTGTGCAGGAAAAGCACTTTTACCAGGTACAAATAAATATGACAGGCGGAAGGGATACAATAAAAAAGAAGAACCGTTCTTAAACAACAGGTCTAATGATTTCCTGCTGCATAACCGTTCTTCTTTGATAAATGTTTTCATGTTTTTGATCGCATATTCGCAGACATAATGATCTGCCGGCACTTAACGTGCAGCAATCAAAATTATGCTTTGTGACGACGTTCGTCAGACACTGATAATTTTCTTCTTCCTTTTGCGCGGCGGGAAGCTAATACTCTTCTACCGTTTGCTGTAGCCATTCTTTCGCGGAAGCCGTGTTTGTTTCTTCTCTTTCTTTGCGAAGGTTGGAATGTTCTTTTCATAACTGTATGATATCTTAACTATTATTTTTTTAAATAAGAGGTGCAAATATAGCGCGATTTTTTCTTAATTGCAAATAGATTCAGCAAAGTTTCTGTTTTTATCCATTCTTTATTTGAAGCTACATTCCCAGTGCAGCTTTGAGCTTAATATATCCCGTTTTACTCACCGGGAGCCAAATATCTGACTTTAAAAGCACTATATAACTATCTTTCTCCTTCAATTCGATTTTACTTACCTGGGCAAGGTTAATCAGGTAAGAGCGGTGGATGCGGATAAACTGTTCACTATCCAGTGTCTTTTCAAAAAAACTCATCGTTTTATTTTTATAGAAATGCCCCTCGGTAGTACTCATTTTTACATGGTCATCATCGGCCTCAAAATAATGGATATCGTTTACAGGGATGATCTTGATCACTCCGTTTGTTTTTACCACCACCCTGTGCTGCTGCGCAGGGCTCATACCGGCAGTTTCCAGCAACTCTTCTGTCGGCTCTGCCTGTTTCAGCCTGGCAGGGATCTTATGCATCGCCTGGTCAAACCTCTCCTGCTCTATTGGCTTCAGCAGATAATCTGCAGCATTAACCTCAAATGCCTTAATGGCGTACTCATCAAAGGCAGTGGTAAATATGACAGCAGGCGGGTCTTCCACAAGTTCGAGCATTTCAAAACCATTGATCTTAGGCATCTGGATATCCAGGAAGATAAAATCCGGTTTCAGCTGGCTGATTGCCTTTAAGCCCTCAAAACCATCACTGCACTCGGCCACAATCTCAACATCAGGAAAACTTTTCAGATAATGTTTAACCACATCTCTTGCTAAAGGTTCATCATCAATAAGTATTGTTCTGATCATATTTCTGTGGTATTTTAAGGGTCGTTAAATAAATATTATCATCCAGTATGGTAGTCTGCAGCAAATTACTGTCTGCAAAAAGCAAATATAACCTTCTTCTGATGGCAGACAAACCAAAACCTGTACCACCTGCGGCTTTCATCTCCGGATCAAACGGATTTTTTACGCTGATGTGGAGCAGATTGTGCTCTACTTTTAAATGCACCGAGATCAGTATGGCCGCGGATGTGTTGTAGAGCCCAAATTTGATGGCATTTTCTACAATAGGCTGCAGCAGGGTGCCGGGCAAACAAAGTCCCAGCGTATCCTCATCAATGTTGATGTCAAGGTTTAAGCGGTGACTAAACCTCACTTTTTCGATATCAAGATACAGCTGGATATATTCCATCTCTTCTTCCACGCTCACCCATACCTCGTCGTCCCTTTTCAGTGTGCCCCGTAAAAAAGAAGCCAGCTTGGTAATCATCGTACCTGCTTCTTTGGGATTAACTATCGTCAGCGCATAAACAGAGTTCAGGCTATTGAATAAAAAATGGGGCTGCAACTGGTGCCTCAGCTTATTCAACTCCGCTTCCTTGGCCAGGTTCTCTGCGGTATGCAGGCGCTGCTGCGTTTCTGACTGTTCCTCCAGTTTGTACCAGAGCACATTGGCAAAGGCACACCAGGCCAGGAACACAAATAAAACGATTGACCTGAAAGGCATAGAAACATCAAGGAAACTCCGGTAAGTCTGGTAACGGATAAAGATGGTACTGAGCACATAGGTGCTCAAAAAAGATACCGCTACCGATAATACGATAGCCAGCACGATCACAAACAGCACAATTTCCTGTTTGGGCTGATAAAACCTGAGGATCGTACCTACCACCAGGCAGGACAGGGCAAGTAATGTATTGGTGATTAAACTGTCAGCTACTGAAGCATACCAGTTAAAATTGAGCGTATAATAAAAAAGCAGGACGAATGCTACGATCCAGGCAATATAGAGCATTGCTCCTGCTTTTTGTACGCTTTTGCTTAATAAAGGGTTATTGGCCACAGTTTTAGGTTTAATAGTTTCTGATATCCACCCCGCCCATAATCGCTACGCCCGTTATTCTGATCACTTTCTCTGGTGCTCCACTTGCCGGAACAATAGACCTTTTATCGTCTACACTCCCAAATATCGGGGTAAGCTCATTTTTTACCACCCATGTTGGCGGGATCACAATCTTTACTCCGCCAAATATCGCCACCACATCTATCGTTACCGTCCCCTCAAAATCGGCCTGACTAAAGATCAGGTCGCATCCCCCAAATACACTTACCACATCGCCGCCTTTAAAGTTTTTGGTGATGATCTGTTGTTTGCTACCGCCAAATATGTTGAGAGAATCAATATAATCGTTTTCGGGGCTGCCTGCTGCATCTGCATCAGGCTTATCCTCTATGTTGAAATCCAACGGTTTTTTTTTCCAGTTGAGTTTGTTGCGGCCCCCGGCTGTCAGGATGAAATATAAACCCAGGATCACAAACCATCCTGCAAGATAATAATCAGACATGTCCAGTCCGATGATATCTTCCAGGGTAAAGATTCCCCCGATCACTGCCATCACCATCCAGGCACCACCAGTAAAATTACGCCTGTACCCGATAAGTAATCCTATCGCCAGTAAAATCGTATGCCAGCTAAATACCCAGTGAGGTACGCCTATTCCAAAGTTATTTAAGAAAAATATCAAACCAAGAACTAAAAGGATCAGTCCGCCGCCTAGTCTGTTTGAGTGTTTGTTGGTGTTATTATAAGTTTTCATTACCGTAAAATTTTCATCTAAACTAGGACATAACAGCAGATTTCTAAATACCCCTCTGTTCATACAGCGGTAAAACCCCGGTAAACACCATTTTTTTGCCGGTGAAAAATTATGTGTTAATTTGCCATATGATATATGCAATTTCCCCGGCTGTAAAAAGGCAGTGCCTCTCTATTTTTATACTTGTTAATATCCTGTTTTTCCCTCAATTATTGTCGGCACAGCGGCCCGACAGCGGGGCCGGTTCATCCTGGCAGGTCATTGATACTAAAACAGGTAAAAATATAAGTACAGATGAGCTGGTGCAGCATCTTAAAAAAGTTGATGTGCTTGTTTTTGGCGAAGAACATAACGATTCTGCCGGTCACCTGGCAGAGGCCGAAATTCTGGGGAAGATGATCCTGGCCTACCCTCCTGCGGCCTTGTCCCTGGAGATGTTCAGCACAGACGTGCAACCAGTGATCAATGAATATCTTCTGGGCCTCATCTCTGAGAAGAATTTTATCAAAGAAGCAAAGGCATGGCCTAACTACAAAGACTATAGACCATTGATAGAGCTGGCAAAATCTACGCATAGCGATGTGATTGGCACCAATGCCGCAACGCGTTACAGCAATGCGGTGTCAATGGCGGGACTGGCCCGGCTTAAGGAATTTCCTGAGGCGTCCAAATCCTTTCTGCCGCCCCTGCCTGTGGATACGGCTACCGGAAGATACCATGACAAGTTTATCGAAACCCTTGGCGGGCATGATATGGGAAGCATGAAGATCTATCAGACACAAAACCTCTGGGATGCTTCGATGGCCTGGTCTATCGCAAAATATACAAAGTTAAACCCGGGAAAGAAAGTATTGCAGATCAATGGAAGGTTCCACAGTGATGAAAAACTGGGGCTGATTGCACAACTAAAAAAGTATGCGCCTAAGCTTTCTGTACTGAATATATCCTGTTTCCCGGCTGAGAGCGCTGACGCAAAGGATACAGCAAAATATGCAGGACTGGCAGATTATGTAATCATAACCAGTCCTTCAAAAGCCAATTAATATTATACAGTTCTTGTTTTCAGCAGATCCCTGATCTCGGTCAGCAGTGTTTCTTCTTTTGTTGGTGCCGGTGCGGCCTTAGGTGCCTCTTCTTCTTTACGTTTCATTGCATTGATGGCTTTAACCATTAAAAAGATAATAAACGCAAGGATGATAAAATTGATCACTTCGGTTGCAAAATTACCCCAGGCAAATACCGGCCCTGCTTTTTTTGCATCTTCGAGAGAAGCGTTTGGATTGGCGGCCACAAAATCTTTAACTTTTGCATTCAGCGGAATATAAAAGTTGGTAAAGCCCTTGTCGCCAATCAATAAACTTATAGGAGGCATAATCAGATCATTCACCATTGAGGTCACAATCTTACCAAATGCCCCTCCAATAATTACCCCTACGGCCAGGTCTACTACATTGCCCTTTACGGCAAACTCCTTAAATTCTTTAACGAAACTCATAATGCAAATTTTATTTAATGTTCAATACCACTTATACAATAAACTTAGAGAAAGATATTTTGTTTAATCCTATATATTCCCAAAAGCTATAAAATAGTTTTAATAGCCCTGCCAAAAATTTTATACTATTTATCCGGCTGCTATATCAATAAAAATATAAACTTTATTATAAAAAATGGTTGTTTTATCGAAAAAATAGCGTCAATTACAATAATAGCCTTAAGTGTATAGTTTATATCTAAACCAAATGCTTATTTTTGAAACGGGTCAAAATACCTTTTCTACACAACATGCTTAAACAACATTTACAACAAAAATTACTTCAAAAATTATCCCCTCAGCAAATTCAATTTATCAAATTGCTGCAGGTCCCTACTGTTTCCCTTGATACCCGTATAAAAGAAGAGTTAGAAGAAAACCCAGCGCTCGAAGACCCAAGTTTAATGATCGCTGAGGAACCCAAAGGAGAATATGACGACCTGAATGATACTCCCGAAGATTTTGACGGAGGTTCTAAAGAAGAAAGTATAGATGAGTTTAATGTAGATGATTATTTACAGGACGACGCTGGTAACGACTACAGTACCTCATATAATAACAGCGATGACGACGATGAAAAGAAAGAGACGCCCATCGCCATTGAAAGCACATTTTTTGAAAGTTTACAGGAACAGCTGGACCTTGTTCCGCTGTCCGACCAGGATTTTATCATAGGTAAACAGATCATCGGCAGCCTGGACGACGATGGTTATCTCAGAAGACCGATCACCTCTATGATAGACGACCTTGCTTTTTCACAAAATGCAATGGTTGAAGAAGAGGATGTCCTGGAAATGCTGAAAGTGATCCAAAGCTTTGACCCTCCTGGAATTGCCGCACGTGATCTGCAGGAATGTTTAACTCTGCAACTGCGCAGAAAAGACGCTGCTAACCCGATTATCCAAAAGGCGATCATGATCGTTGAGAATTATCTTGATGAGTTCACCCGCAAACATTATGATAAACTGGAGAAATCGCTGGGGCTAAACAGCGAAGACCTGAAGGAAATCATCGCGGAGATCCTTCGTCTTAATCCCAAACCCGGTGATTCAAACCAGGTAACAACAAAACAATTACAGGTAATCCCTGATTTTCATATCTCCAATAATGATTCTGTACTGATCCTTACGCTCAATTCAAAGAATGCGCCTGAGCTTAGGGTAAGCCGTTCTTACATTGATATGTTTGAGCATTATGACAAAGCTGCACAGAAAGACAAGAAATTAAAAGAGGCAGTACAGTTTGTAAAACAAAAGCTGGATTCTGCTAAATGGTTTATTGACGCCATTAAACAGCGCCAGCAGACTTTGTTAAAAACGATGAATGCGATTATGCAGTACCAATATGAGTACCTGCTTACAGGAGATGAACGCAAAATGCGCCCGATGATCCTTAAAGATATTGCTGATAAGATTGATATGGATATCTCTACCGTTTCAAGGGTAGCCAATTCCAAATATGTGCAGACAGAATTTGGGACTTTCCTGTTAAAATCGTTTTTCTCTGAAGCTATCCAGACCGAGAGCGGCGAAGAAGTTTCCAATAAAGAAGTGAAAAAAATTCTTGAAGATTGTATCGGCAACGAAGACAAACGCAAGCCGCTGGCTGATGAGAAGCTCACAGAGATCTTAAAAGATCAGGGGTATAACATTGCAAGGAGAACTGTAGCGAAATACAGGGAGCAAATGAATATTCCGGTTGCAAGACTGAGAAAAGAACTTTAATTAATTACCATAATATAAAAATGCCAATGGAATCGGGTTCCATTGGCATTTTTTTTTACCGTTCAATTGAATAAGAATATGGAAACCTGAGGTAAGCGCAGCGCATTTCAGACGGCAACGAGCTCCATACTCCGCTTATTGACCTGGAGTTTTGCGTTACTCACCTGGCTGACTGTTTCTGCAAGCTGGGCTCTCTCATTATCCAGCTGTAAATCAGGCAGTTAATTTCTAACAAGTCGCTCCGATGGGTTAAAATGAAGAATTTGTGACCTGCATCAAAAATAAATATATATATTTAACAGCTTATTGTAGTCGTGATTACTATATTTGCGACAACAATAAACCAAATCATCATGAGAAAATTAGATTTTGCCTCTTTGCAAGTAAGAGATTTAGAAGTTTCAAAAAACTTTTATACCAATAAACTGGGCTTTGAACTATCAGAAGCAACAAATCCGGCCGCTTGTATTTTCAGCTACAACAAAGGTGAGGCTAGTTTTGCTATCAGAAAGCCAATAGGCGATTTGGATGGTAAAGAACTGGGTGCAGGTGTATCGCTCTGGTTTGCGATAGATGGAACTATTGAAGACTTACAGGCAGCGCTTTTAGAAAAGAACGTTGACCTGGCGGGCCCTATCCAGGTTACCCCTTTTGGAAAAGCTGTTACCGCAAAAGATCCGGATGGATACAATATCACATTTTTGCAGGCAAACTAATCAGCTACAGGAGATGAACGCAGATCAGATAAATAAGAGCAGATGATAAATAAAGATATTGAGTTCCATTTCAAAAGCCCGGAAGATAGCCCCGGTTATCTTTTGGGCCAGTTGACCATGTTATGGCAGCGAAAACAAAAGCGCGTGCTGGATCCTTTAGACCTTACCCAAACACAATTTGTATTATTGGCCGCACTTGCCTGGCTTTCAAAGACAAACGATGCAGTAACCCAAATTGACATTGCCAATCAGGGCAATGCAGACAGGATGATGGTATCAAAGGTGCTGCGCACCCTGGAAGAGAAAAAGTTTGTGACAAGAAAAGAGCATAAGACAGACAGCAGGGCCAAAACTATTACATTAACCCAATCGGGAGCTGGGATACTACAAAAAGCACTGGCAGCTATTGAAAAGGCAGACATTGAATTTTTCTCACAACCCGGTCTGGATCTTCCGGCATTAAATACGGCGATGTCCAAACTGATCATTAACAACAAGGAAGACTAAATGAAAAAAAACACCCTCAGTCAGGGCGTTTTTTTTTGAAATCATTATGGGTTTGATGAAAATATCGAAGCACTGGCAACCAGTGCACGGCGGTTCATCTTCAACATATCCCGCACCCACTCGGCAAAGTCTTCAGGCTGCAAAACCTTATCTGTATCACCGTCGGTAAGCCCGCCCTGAATACTCATATCAGTAGCGATGGTACTTGGGGTCAGCGTAATTACACGGATATTCTGCTTTCTCCATTCTGCCATCATTGACTGGGAAAGCGAGATTACAGCTGCCTTTGATGCGGCATAAGCCGACATGGTACTGCCGCCTTTTAATCCCGCTGTCGAGGCAATGTTTACGATATCCCCCTCGCCCTTCGCTTTCAGGTGAGGAAATACTGCCATAGCTGCATAGTATACACCGAATAAATTGGTGCGAAAAACCTGTTCCCACTTCTGTGAAGGCATACTTTCCAGTGTTCCGAAATCCCCTATACCCGCATTATTGATCAATATATCAACGCCGCCTAGTTCAGTAACAAGCTGGTTTATTCCGGTTTTGACTTCCTCTTCAGCCCCTATATCAAAAACGGCATATGCAGCTTTAACACCTATACCTCTGATTTCTTCGACTGTTGCTTTCAGGTTTTCTTCATTTCGGCCCGTAATGCCAATATCGATGCCTTCCAAAGCCAATTGTAACGCTACGGCTTTTCCCAGTCCGCGCCCGCCACCCGTAATGATGGCGGCCTTTCCTTTTAATGAGATCATAATAACTGTTTTTTATCCGGGTCAAATTTCCAGTATTTATCCCAATATAAGTTGCAACAATATTATAACTATTACAGCAAATTTTCTTTACTGGGGAGCAAGCTGGGTTGTTATAGCCATCCTGTTCCAGCCATTGATCGTAATAATTGCGATCATCACCTGCGCCAGCTGGTGCTCATCAAAAAATGATCTTGCTTTTTGATATGTAGCATCAGAAACACCACCGTTTGTAATTAATGTCATTTCCTCGGTTAAAGCCAAAACAGCTCTCTCCTCTTCAGTGTAAAGTGCGCCAGCTTCCCTCCAGGCATTCAGCAAATAAATTCTTTGCTCCGTTTCGCCTTGTTTACGTGCATCTTTCGTGTGCATATTGATACAAAATGCGCAGCCATTAATTTGGGAAGCCCTGATTTTGATCAGCTCTTTTAATGTTTTGCTGATGGCAGTGCCTGCCAGATAGTTTTCCAGGCCCAGCAGTGCTTTATAAGCTGCCGGTTCAATTTCTGCGATGTTGATTCTTGTTTCCATTACTCTGATTATTTAAATGATAATCAAAGATAAAGGGGATCCAGGCCCGGAAACTTAAGCTGGTTTAAGAAATGAAATCATCATTGTTTTTTCCTCAGCTCACTTACATATTCCGGTGTCAGACCCAAATAAGAGGCCAGCATATACTGAGGAATACGTTGAACGAAATCGGGAAATGAAGTCACAAACTGACGGTAATTTTCTTCTTTGGAATATACATGAAAAAATTTAACCCGCATCTGTGATGCCGCATAAGCGCGCTGCATCATAATCATAAAATAGCGTTCCAGCTGGGGCAGCTGTGCCAGCAACTGGTCCTGCTTGTGATATTCAATGGCAATGATTGCTGAAGCCTCAACCGACTGGATATAAAAATGAGAACCGGCCTGTTTCATTAAGCTCATGTGGTCAGCTATCCACCAGTTTTCCAGCGCAAACTGAGTGTTTTGTTCAACCCCTTTGTTATTGATAAAAAACATCCTGAGCAAGCCTTGTTCCACAAAATAATTGGCCTTGCAGACCTGACCTTCTTTTAGCAGAAACTCTTTCTTTGCCAGGTTCAAGGGCTTCACACCAGACAAAAGCAGGTCAACCTCATCGTCGTTCAGTGAAATGTATTTTTTAAGATGAGCAATGAAATTCTGATACATGTATAGTGTGATTTAACAATACAAACTTACAAGTATTAAAGTATACTCACTCAGACCTGAGCGAATTGAAGCATTATTTAAACGGCATCCATACCAGCAAGCTCCTTTTCAAGCCGATCCATGTTCTCTTCATTTTTATCCTCCACAAAGGGCCTTATTTTGTTACATTCCTTCTCAGTTTCAAAAATTTGTCTGGAAATAATTCTGGTTTGGCCAGGGCCCAACTCCTCAAATGTTACAATTACCCGGAACAAGGGTTGCGAATAACGTTTCCATGCAATCAGCGATGGATATTCAAGATCAGTGAATTCACAGGAATTCACGTAGTTACCTTTTTCAGGTCCGTGCATGACAAAATTCCATTTACCGCCTTCCTTAAATTCAAACTCATGAAAGGTATTGGTAAAACCAGCGGGGCCCCACCAGATTTTTAAATGATTTGGATCTGACCATGCTTTATAAGCATTTGCCCTCGGAGCATTTACTGTCCTGATCGTTACAATCTCGCAATGCGGATCAATTGGTTCGTAAACTTTCATCATGATATATTTTAAGCATCTGGTATTTGTGGCTCAACCAGCCTGATCAGTTTTTCAAGTGACTCCTGCCAACCCAGATAACACATCTCTACAGGTATCATAGCAGGAATATTTTCCTGCAATACTTTCAGGGATGTACCAACTGATGTTTTTTCGAACCAAATGGTATTGACCATGGTACCAGGCAGATTTGAATCGTCAAACTTGTCGGTATATTTTAACAGTTCATTCGGTATTACTTCTAAATATTCGCCACCAAATGCCTGGTTCTTCCCTGTACTGAAATTTTGGAAAGACATTTTAAATGTTCCGCCTGTTTTTACATCCATATCATGAACTGTCGCAATAAAGCCATAAGGCGGTATCCATGAAGCGAGCGCAAGGGCTTCGGTGAAAGCACGGTATACTTTTTCAGGAGATGCCTTAATAATTCTGTGTAATGAAACGCTGTTGCCTGACATAAACTATTTTTTGTTTCTAATTAAAACTTGCTTAACAAATATGCAGGTAATAACGAATAACCTGCAGGGGTGTTTGCGACAACTTAAAGGGAATATGCGACAAAATCATGAAGAAATACTTTCCTGAGTGTTAGAAGTCAGCCATCAATTTATTGCTCAGCAGAAAAAGCCGTTATCTCATATTATGGTATCTTTATTGTATAAATTTCACCGGACAAAAACATTCATTATGGGAGTATATGAGAGTCTAACAGATTTTTATCAATCGAGATCAATACCTACATTCCTTGAACTGGATTCCAAAATTAATCACTACGATGTTTCTAAGCTCGAAGAAAGCGGCTTTACGAATCCAAGACCTGCAAGATATTGTAGAAGGGACTTTTTTAAGATCGCCCTGATCCGCGGTCACAACCGTTGTCATTATGCAAATAAAAGCATAGAGATCTATGGGTCAGCGCTCTTATTTTTCAGCCCCTATATTCCTTACACCTGGGAACCCCTGTCAGACGAGAATGGCTACTTTTGCATATTTAAAGAGTCCTTTTTTAGTGAAGGCTTTAAAGCAGATATCAATAATTTCGCGATGTTCAAACCGGGTGGAAATGCATACTACAATCTAAATGAGCAACAGGACACACAAGTAAGCATGGTATTCGAAAGGATGCTTCAGGAGAAAGAATCCAATTATCATTTGAAACAGGATTTATCAAGAAGCTATGTAAGTGAACTCATTCATGCTGCATTAAAACTTGAGCCCAACTCAGACGTGTTTAATCACAAAAATGCCAGTGAACGACTCACTGCTGTGTTTTTTGAGCTTCTTCACCGTCAGTTTCAAACGGATGGAACCGTTAATGAGGCATTGCTGAAAACACCTAAAGAATATGCAGATACGTTGTGTGTTCATGTAAATTACCTCAACCATACACTTAAGCAAACCACAGGAAAAACGACAACGGAACTTATTCAAAACAAGATTATCAGCGAAGCACAGTCATTATTGAAATTAACTCATCTGAATATTTCAGAAATAGGCAATCTGTTAGGTTTCAGCGATCCGTCGCATTTTTTTATATTTTTCAAAAAAAGAACTGGCTGTTCCCCATCATCATTTCGCATGTCGGGCAACTAAACCACAACAACCCGCAAAAGCCATTGCGGGTTGTTGTCATATCATATTACTGGATTACCATGCTGATCCCTCCATCTGCCATCACCACAGATCCGACCATGAAACTCGCCCGGTCTGAGGCCAGGAATGACACGATTTCTGCAATTTCAGACGGATCTGCAGCTCTTTTAATCGGAGCTGCTTTACCATGGTCCGCCAGAAATTCGCGTCCATCCGTTCGTTGCTCATTGATCAGATTTGTCACTACATCCCCGACACCTATTGCATTTACCCTGATGCCATGTTCAATTCCCTCTGCCGCAGCCACCCTGGTTAATTGTGCAAGGGCCCCTTTTGATGCCGCATAAGCGCTTATGGTGGGAAAGACAAAGAAACTGGCATAAGAAGCAATGTTCACAATTGCGCCGCTTTTATTCGGGATCATCGCCTTCATGGCCTCCCTGGTATGTAAAAATGCACCCGTTACATTTGTGGCCATAATCAGGTCCCAGTCTTCGAGGGTTGTGTCCACTACTAGTTTATTTATAATCCTGCCGGCATTATTAACCAGAAGATCCAGTTTTCCAAAATATTCAACAGCCAGGTTTACAGCAAGTGATGCCGATTTTTCATCTGTTACATCGGCTACCAGCGTTATTATTCCAGGAAAGTCTTCTTCCAGTTGGGTCACATCCTCATTATAATCTTCAGCAAGTACTTTACATCCGCGCTGATACAAAAGTTTGGCTATCGCATGGCCAATTCCGCTGGCAGCTCCGGTAACAATAGCTACCTTTCCTGTCATCTCATTAGTTACAATGTTGTTTTCCATATTAATCTTATTTGTTAAGCACAAAATTACTATTGCATGTTAACAACAAATATGACAGATCAATCTGATTTTTGTATAATTCAAACTTTTAAACGGAGGCCTTTCATATTTATTTTCAATACTTACTTTCAATGCAATAATATCACAGTTATTTCGTCATTAAATAAATGATTGTAATACATAAAATATGAATAACTACGCATTCCTGGAAGAACTAAAAAACTTCTCTGTATCAGATGGTGAAGTTCTGTCACAGATTGCATTGCCAGATAATTCCCTTCATATGGTGTTTCATGAAGGGAACGAATTTGTGATGACCAGAAAAGGTACGGAAACGCAACTCTCCGGAAACTATTTGTGTGGACATTCGACTATAAGAAAGCATTTCAGCTTCACCAGAAACTGTGATATAAGTGTACTAAAGTTTAAACCAGCGGCCAATTATTTATTTCAGTCTAACTGTTCCGATGCCATAGATGAGCATGTCAGTCTAAGTGATTTTTTACCGGATAGACTATCATTTTCCCTGGAATCTGATCTGCTCAGCAGAGAGGAGAAAATTAAGGCCCTGCTTAACTTTCTAAATCAGCAGCAGCATTCTCAAAAATATAGCCCTGGGATGTTCCATGCAATCAACCGCATTGAACAGTGTAATGGCAACCTGCGTGTAAATAACCTTGCTGATGAAATGGGTTACAGCAGAAGAAACCTGGAGAGAAGGTTCAAAGAATTTACCGGAATTACAATCAAAAAATTCATCAACAATACGCGTTTTCAGTATGCATTTAACCTTCTCCGGCAGGGTATACAGTCACCTGATATCGTTTATTCCTGCGGCTATTTCGATCAAACCCATTTCATAGATGAGTTCAGGGAAACTACCGGAGTGACGCCAGGTCAGTTCGCAAAAAAGGGATTAGCCGAAAATTATTTTATAAGCATACCAAATCCGCTGTAAACCCATCAGATTAATTCTGCTTGTCACAATTTTCCTATTTTCCGGCAAATTTTCTCATGTTTTTTGTAAAAAACAATTACTTAAAACCATGAATGAAAATCAAATGGAAAAATCTGTTAATGAGCTTAAGCAGAGTCTTCAGGGTAAAGTTTTACAGCGAGCCGATGAGGGTTATGATGAAGCTAAAGCAATCTGGAATGGAGCGGTCACTGTTTTGCCTGCGCTCATTATCATTCCGGAAACTGCAAAAGATGTACAGGCAGCGGTATTATATGCCGGAAAAAATAATCTGCCATTGTCAGTTTTAGGAGGCGGACATGACTGGGCAGGTCGTGCACTCAATCAGGATGGCGTATTGATTAGTCTCCGCAAATTAAAAACAATACAAATAGATGCAGATGCAAAAATTGCGCAGGTAGGCGGAGGAGTAATTTCCCGGGAACTTATCGCCGCCGCAGATCCTTATGATCTGGTTGCCGTAACCGGAACCATGGATGTTGTAGGTTTCGCCGGGCTCACGCTGGGCGGAGGATATGGACCCCTAAGTCCTTCCTATGGCCTGGCCCTGGATAACCTTCTTGGTGTTGAAATAGTTTTACATGATGGGTCACTGGTAAATGCTAACGCAAATGAAAATGCGGATTTGTTCTGGGCGCTCAGGGGTGGCGGTGGAAATTTCGGAGTGGTGACCTCAATGCAGGTGAAACTTCATCCGGCTAAGTCTATAGTTGCAGGAATGATGTTTTTTCCTTTTGACCAGGCTAATAAGGTGTTGCGAAGCTATAATAAATTTATACAGTCTGCTCCAGATGAACTGTCTATACAGGCAGGGATCGTTTCTGGTCCCGACCAGATCCCATTGCTATACCTTTTACCAACCTGGTATGGAGAGACCAATGAGGGTAAAAAGCAAATAGCAGCCATAGAAAAATTCGGTACACCAGTGATGACACAAATTGCACCTATGCGATACAAGGAAGTGATTGCCCTATTTGATGAGCACGTAGGCACTGGCTTTCCCTGTGAGATTCAAACGCGCTGGCTGTCAGACTTAAACGATCATGCTCTCGAAAAGATTATAACTGCGGGTGCTGAAAAAACTTCATCTATGTCAGCAATTATCATCAGTCATTTTCGGGGGGCCGCAGCGCGGGTAAACTTAACAGATACAGCCTTCGGATTGCGTAAGCCTCACTTTATGCTCGAGTTTGTTGCTGTGTGGGAGAAACAGGACAGCACAAATGGGCAAATTCATCAGCAATGGGTCCGTGACCTTTCTGCTTCGCTCATCACTGATGCCCTTGCCGGCGGCTACCCTAACATTCTGGGGCCGGATGAACATCAGCAAATCTCAAAAGCTTATGGAGAAAACCTGGAGCGGCTGCAGCAGATCAAAAGCAAATATGATCCTTCAAATATGTTTAAAGCAATCTCTATTCCTTTTTCAAAATAACATCATCCGTTTTGTAATGGATAACAACACGCAGTGTTATTTTTGAAGGAGATTGCGTTTAACACGGCTCAGGGTATCTTTGGTTATACCCAGGTAAGAAGCGATGATATGCTGCGGAAACCTTTCCAGCAGCCTGGGATGACATTCGGCAAAATCAGTATATTTTTTTTCTGCTGTAGCACTTATAGATGAGGTTAACCTCCGCTGGTTGGCAATGTGATTGCGCTCATCAAGCTGGCGCATCATTTCACTTACCAGCGGTACTTTCCTCAGCAGTTCAAGCATATTGGCCCTGCTAACCAAAAGCATCTCGGTATCTTCCCATGCATCGATGGTATACAGGCTCGGCGTACCACTTACCCAGCTTTCCCGGTCGCCCATCCACCATCCTTCTACTCCAAGCCGTACGATGTGTTCCGTTCCCTTGTCATCTTCTGAATATTGACGCATGGCTCCTTTAACGATAAATGCAAAATTTTTGCACTGTTCACCTGCCAGCAACAGGCATTGTCTTTTTTTAAGTTTAAACGGGATGAAAGCCTGCTGGAACAGCATCTTTTCCTCATCTGAAAGAGGGGGACAATCAAATCTATTCAGGTACCCGAAAAAAGTCTCATACATATTCATCCCGCGTATCTTGTAAATATTTAGTATTATTTAATATTATCGCAACTATCAGTAATATTTTAAACAAAGGTATAATTAAATACGGATTTTTTCCAGCACATCGCGGTCAGGAAAATTTATCTTACTGATTTTCAAAATCTTAAGGTCAGCCAAAATGCACAGCCTGAAGCTTTAAATAGATTGTGTAGTAGTACCTCTGTCAGAAGGTAGACAATTGTCTACTTTTTTTTTAGACCTAAGTCATCTTTCTGTTCCTGCCCTGTTCCTCACCTTTGCTTTTGTAAACAACAATTGTTGCTCCGCTAAATACTGGCTGCAGCCAGTTTCATTTTAAATTTAATAATTAATTTATAAAACGATAAACATTATGTCAAAAAATCTAAAAAGAGGCCTTGAAGCCTTGCTGACCCCAGAAAACAGTATTTTAGTATTAATCGATCACCAACCCTTCCAATTCACCAACCTCAACAGCCATGAGCCTACGATGGTGATCAATGCGGTAACAGGCCTTTCCAAGGCAGCTAAAATTTTTAACGTGCCCACTATCCTCACCACGGTTATAGAAGAACGCGGAGGTCTGATCATCAAACAGATCCAGGATGTTTTCCCAGAACAGAAACCCATCAACCGTACCTTTATCAATACCTGGCAGGATCCTGCAGTTACAGACATTGTAGCCGCCAGTGGCCGCAAGCAACTGATCATTGCCGGCCTGTGGACAGAGGTTTGCGTGGCTATGCCAGCAATCCAGGCAGCAGCCGAAGGTTATGATGTATTCGTGGTAACAGACGCTTCTGGTTCAGTGTCAAAAGAAGCCCACGATATGGCCATACGCCGTATGGTAGCGCATGGTATAACGCCGATCAACTGGCTGGCTGTTACTTCGGAATGGCAGCGTGACTGGGCGCGTGTAGAGACCGCAGGACTGGCATCTGGCCTGATGATGGAGCATGCCGGTGCAAGCGGAATAGCTTATGCCTGGGAAGTGCAGCTGTTAAACACCCCTGTAGAAGCCCAATAATCAAAAGAACTGCAACATCCTGAACAACTTGGGATGTTGCATTTTTCAACTGATCATCCATACAACTAAAATATGACCAACCAAGAAGCCCTCATGATGGAAGATAATCTTAACCAGGTTTGGAATGAAAGAGATCCGGACCTTAGGTTGAAAGCCATCCATAGGATTTACAGCGCAACGGCTACCCTCAACCATGTTGGAGACCAGGTAAGCGGTTTTGATGCGATCAATGCCAGCGTATCGGCCACACAAAAGGCCCTGCCTCCAAATTTTGTATTTAGCAGGCTCAAACCAGTAATCATCAATAACAGTATTGGCAGGCTGATTTGGGGAGCAGGACCCATCGGTGAGTCTCCTGTTGCAACAGGAATGGACATTGCACATTTTGAGAACGGCAAGATCAGGTCACTGTATGTCTTTCTCGAAAAATAAAATAAAACCAAATATATAACCATCAGTAAAATGACAAATAAAGAAATTGTATCAAAGGCGATGAAGGAGTTTTTTGCAGACCGCGATATCACCGCCATAGAACGCTACTGGCATGAAGATTATGTGCAGCACAATCCCTCAATGATCAGCGGCCATCAGGGTTTGAGGGATATCCTTCAGTACATCGAACCAGGCTTTAAGTGGGAACCCGGTATTTTCATAGAGTCAAATGACCTCGTTCTGGCGCATAGCCATGTACATGGCTGGGGGCCATCGCCACTGATCGTGGTTGATATTTTCAGGTTCGAGAAGGGCAGGATAGCAGAACACTGGGATGTAGTACAGTCAGAAGTGCCTGCCGAAAAAACAGCAAGCGGGAATGCGATGACCTCATTTAACATAATAAATTCCGGAAGATGAAAAATAATTTAACAGGCAACAGGTTCCTGGCTGATCTGGGGGATTTTAAGTCAGAACTCTTTTTTGAGTCTGATGATACACTGATCTTCAGGATCGCCGATGGCGGCGGACCGGCAGACCCGGGGCATACCGAGAAAGTACAAATTGCAATCGCTGAGATAAGGCCCCAGGTCTATATGATTGCCTGGAAGGAAGCTACAGGCGCAACTGTAACACATGTTGAAGACCATGAAAATGGGATTCTCTACAGTAACGCGACATTGCCAGACGGTAACTTTTACACGATGAAGGGAACAATCAGCCCTTTAAAAGATCATATCAAATGAGCTAAATAAAACAAGCCACCATGAACGTACAATCAAACGAAACTATCCGCATTGGATATAGCTTATCCCTTACCGGGCCGGTGGCAGAAAATACAAAGTCTGCCAGGCTTGCTCACCGGCTTTGGGAAGAGGATATTAATCTCAAAGGGGGCCTTTTAGGCAAACCTGTAGCGTTGATCTGCATTGATGACCAGGGCGATGCCTCAAAGGTGCCTGAAATATACAAACGGCTTTTGGACCTGGAAAAAGTAGACCTGCTGTTAGGAGGCTATGGTACCAACACGCTAAAAGCATCCTTGCCTATCGTTATGGAACGCAAACGCATTTTGATCGGCCTGATGGGACTGGGCGTTAATGGTGATCTGCAATATCCTGATTACTTCGCAATGATACCCACAGGTCCAAATCCAAATACTGCATTAACCGAAGTTTTCTTTGAATTAGCCGCAGCACAAGAACCAAAACCATTAACAGTGGCATTGCTCACTGCCGATGCAGAGTTCTCGCGCAACCCGGTTCTGGGCGCAAGGGAAAATGCAGAAAAGTATAACATGACGATCATCCATGAGCAAACTTACCCGCTGTCAACTACAGATTTTAAACCCATCATAGCACAACTCAAGGAGATCAATGCCGATATTCTTTTTCTTTGTTCCTACCTGAATGATTCCAAAGATCTGATCCGTGCCATACACAACAGCAACTACCGGCCTAAAATGGTTGGCGGTGCCATGATCGGGCCGCAGAGCGCTGCTGTAAAAACCGAACTTGGCCCGCTCTTAAACGGATTTGTTAATTATGAATACTGGATGCCTGTCCCAAATATGGACTTCCCGGGCGTGGCAGATGTACTCCAGAGATATCAGGCGAGAGCTTCCGCTGCTAAAGTAGATGAACTGGGCTTTTATGTAGTTCCCCTGGCTTATGCACAATTGCAGGTTTTGGCACAGGCCATACGGGCTACCGGCAGCCTTGACGATGCTTTGCTTTCTGAATACTGTCGCGAAAATTCATTTGAGACCGTCATGGGAACAATAAAGTTTGGTAAGGGCGGTGAATGGGCAGCGCCCCGCGTGCTTCAGGTACAATTTCAGCATGTAGAAAATGGCGGGCTTGCTACTTTCCGTGACAACAGGATGCAGGTGGTTGTATCGCCGGAACCCTACGCATCCGGCAATCTGATCTATCCTTATGACCCTTCAAAATAGCTTCATCCCGATCAGGTCACAACAGGGCATTCCGCTGGTCAGTTTAAATTCTAATATGAAAAATATAACCGTCAAATCGCTGCAGGCCATTGGGAGTTTAAAGGATGTGCCTGATGATCAGCTGCAGTGGTTTATAGACCGCAGCCGCATTCTGGAATTACCTGCCGGGGCAAGCATATTCAAACCGGGCGAGCTGATACCCGGCCCCTTTATAATTATATCAGGAAAGGTGAGGCTGTGCATGCCCGCCGGGCAGGAGCTGCATGAGGTAGGGACCTACGAGGCTGGCGCTATCGGCGGAAACCTGCCCTTCTCCCGGGCTAAAGTTTCCAACGTGATCACTGAGGTGGCAGAAGACCTCATCTATCTGCAATTTCCGCTCAACCAGTTGGAGGAGATGATCCGGTCTCAATTCGGCCTCACACAGGCCCTGGTACATGTGATGGCCAACCGTATCCGGGAATACACCGCCTTTGAGCAGCAGAACGAAAAAATGATGGCTTTAGGAAAGCTTTCAGCGGGACTGGCCCATGAGTTGAACAACCCCGCTGCAGCCGTTGTGCGGGGATCTGTTTCATTAGTGAAACACCTGCAGCTGATGCCGGACGCTTTCAGGCAGGTAATGTTGCTCCGGCTGGATACAAGAGAGATGAATTACCTGACCGATAAATTGTCAGATGCCCTGTCAAAAACGGAAAAACCGGTACTGAGCATGATGGAGCGTTCCGCTTTGGAAGATGACATGCTGAATTGGCTGGATGACCACGTCACAGCCTTCGGGGCCGATACCGCGGAAAACCTGGTTGATTTTGGCTTTAGCGTGTCCGATCTGGATGAGATCAAAGCGCATATCCCTGCCGCAGCAATTTCAGCAGTGTTCAACTGGATCAGCAACTATCTGGTGACAGAAAAAATAGTGGTGGATATACATGAGGCTTCCGGCCGGATTGCCGGTCTGGTAGGTGCTGTAAAGACATTTACGCACATGGACCGCGGCTACGGTAAACAAAATGCAGACATCCATACCGGGATCCGCAATACGCTAACCATGTTACAGTACAAGATAAGAAATGGGAATGTGCAGGTTGTTGAAAATTTTGACACCAGTTTGCCAGAGGTAAATGCACTGATCGGTGAGCTGAACCAGGTGTGGACCAACCTTTTAGACAATGCCCTGGACGCTATGGAACCTAACCAAAAGGGCCAGCTAACCATTACCACCGGCCGCGCCAGGGATTGCCTGCGCGTCACCATTTCAGATAATGGGCCTGGCATCCCTGAAGATATTAAGAGCCGGATATTTGACCCCTTTTTTACAACAAAAGAAATCGGCAAAGGTACCGGACTTGGATTGGATATGGTGATGCGGATTATTAAACAGCACAAAGGTGCCGTCAAGCTGCAGTCCAAACCCGGGCAAACAGATTTCATTGTGGAGATTCCCATCAATGCATAGCCAATACTTATTTTAATGATCACCTTCTACCCTTCATAAGCTTATGAGCCTACCGATTATATTCTGTATAGATGACGATGCCCAGGTGTTAAGGGCAATTACCCGCGACTTAAAAAGCCGCTACCGCGACCGTTACCGCATCCTGAGTACCACAATTGTACAGGAAGCACTCAAGAGTTTGCTGGAACTGAACAATAAGGGCGATTCCGTTGCCCTATTCCTGTCAGATCAGCGCATGCCCGAGATGCAGGGGGTGGATTTCCTGGTTAATGCCATGCAGTATTTCCCGGAGGCAAAACGGGTACTGCTTACTGCCTACTCTGATAAAGATGCTGCAATTAAGGCGATCAATGAGGCAAAACTGGATTACTATCTTGTTAAGCCCTGGGACCCGCCAGAAGAAAAATTGTTCCCGGTGATCGATGACTTGCTCCATGACTGGCAATGTGATTACCATCCGGTTTTCAAAGGCATAAAAGTAGCCGGTTATCAATACGCTCAAGGTTCTCATGAGATCAAGGATTTTCTGGCCGGCAACCTTGTGCCCTACCAATGGCTGGACATGGAGTCGGATACAGAGGTGAAAAAACTATTGTCCAATAACAGTCTCAGCGAAGCGCAGTTGCCGATCGTATTCTTAGAGGATGGCGGGTACCTCAGCAAACCTGGCTTAGCAGAACTTGCCGGTCGTATTGGTATCAACCCGCGGCGGCAGCGGCAGGATGTTTATGATGTTGTAATCATTGGTGCCGGCCCTGCCGGACTGGCGGCCGGTGTGTATGGTGCATCCGAAGGATTAAAGACGCTGCTGATCGAGCGCCGTGCTCCGGGTGGGCAGGCCGGCACCAGTTCCCGTATAGAGAACTACCTGGGCTTCCCTACCGGTTTAAGCGGCGCCGAACTTACCCGCCGTGCCATGACACAGGCAACCCGTTTAGGCACAGAATTCCTGTCGCCCCAGGCAGTGCGTTCTATTGAAGAAAAGGATGGGTATAAAAGGATCATCCTGGATAACGACGAACAAATTATCACCCGCAGTGTGGTCATCACTACCGGAGTTGATTACAGAAAACTTGAAACTGCCGGTATTGCTGAATTTACGGGCGCGGGGATCTATTACGGGGCTGCCATGACCGAAGCCACAGCCTGCAGGGACAAAGAGGTCTATATTGTTGGCGGCGGAAACTCTGCAGGCCAGGCTGCCATGTACCTTTCTAAATTTGCCAAAAACGTTTATATGCTGATCCGTAAAGCGGACCTTACCGCAACCATGTCTGCTTACCTGATTGATCAGATCGCTTCAGAACCCAATATACATGTAAAACCAGGGACAGAAATTGCAGCTGCCCATGGTTCAGATAAGTTGCAAAGCCTCGACATAAGGACATTTGATTCTCAAAAGATCAGCAATTGCCCGGCAGACGCGCTCTATGTTTTCATTGGTGCCAAGCCTTTTACCGACTGGATCGAACTTAGCATCATCAAAGATGACAAAGGTTTCCTTGAAACCGGCCGCGATCTCAAGTCTCATACCGATTTCAACAAAATCTGGAAACAAAAACGTGATCCCTACCTGCTGGAGACAAGTTGTCCGGGAATCTTTGCTGCCGGCGATGTGCGGGCCGGTGCAATGAACCGCGTAGCCTCAGCCGTAGGTGAAGGTTCTATGGCCATCAGCTTTGTGCATAAGTATCTGGCGGAGGTGAAATAGCCTGCGGCTGCCGGTTTCATTATTTAAAATCAGCAATAAGTTACCCGGTAACCTCAGAGTTACTGTTACTTTAAGTTACAAAGTTTCTATACGACCATTGTTTGGCTTAGCTTTACAAAAAAAATAAAAAACATGAGCAACTTAAATAACGAATCAGTGACTGTTTCCAATGATACCGTCCGCGATTTTTACCACCGCTACGTCGCAGCTGCCAACGCGCGCGATTTTGATACGATCGATACATTAATGCATGATAGTATCCTGCTGAATGGCCAGCCAGTTCAAAAAGAAGAGGCACTTGCAGCTTTTAAATGGCTGACAGACACTGTTCCCGATTATGTATGGCATATCGAAGATCTTTTTGTAGATGGCAACCGCATCGCGGCCCGCTTGCGTGACACCGGCACACCTGCCAAAACATTCTTTGGCGCTGAGCCAACCGGTGCCTCCATAGACTTTACAGAGTTTGCATCTTACAAGCTCCGCGACGGCCTGTTTTCCGAGATGTGGTATTTACTGGATACTGCCAAAATAACGGAACAGCTAAACAAGTAATTTAAAAACAGTCCCGTGTTTAGTGTCTTACTAAACACGGAATTGTATGTTACTTTGGTAACAGAACAAACTGTTTACCAATCATCCTGTCAACATTGCGGCTGATCAACAATGATGGCAGGGTTTCATTTAAAAAATTGCCTTTCACCACCGGGCGGGTAGTTTATAACTATTCCCACCTCAACCGGGCTGCTCTTTTATACCTTTCAAAATTACTGTTAATCTATAAGTTAGAACACATTCTGAGCTGCCTGAACAAGCAAATTGAGCTGTCAAAGAAAGTTTTGATCACCCGGAATCACAAACTTTACGGCATAAACTCAAAATAAGTAAAATGGTTAAGATGGATAAAATACAACTGGGCAAAAATGGCCCGATGGTTTCTAAATTAGGCCTTGGATGTTTGCGGATGTCAGAAAACTTTGCAGCGCCGCTGAGCAATGATGCTGATAGCATTGCAACGATTCAGGCGGCATTAGACAGTGGCATCAATTTCCTGGATACCGGAGACTTTTACGGCAATGGGGCTAACGAACTGCTCATTGGCAAAGCCATCAAAGGACGCAGAAACGATGCTTTCATCAGTGTCAAGTTTGGTTCAGTGATGTATAACAGGCAATTTATAGGACATGACTTGCGTCCTATGTCCATTAAAAACTTTATCAACTATTCTTTGGTACGCCTGGGTATAGAAACTATAGATCTCTACCAACCTTCCAGATTGGATAACAGTGTTCCTGTAGAAGATGTGATCGGAACAGTTGCCGACCTCATCAAAGAAGGTAAAGTACGCTACCTCGGCGTTTCAGAGGTCACAACTGAACAACTTCTCGCTGCACATCAAACCTATCCGATAACTGCGCTGGAAGTGGGATATTCGCTGGCCGACCGTCAGATAGAAAATGACGTGCTACCACTTGCAAAAGAATTGGGAATTGGTGTTGTTGCCTTTGCTGTTACTTCTTAGAGATTGCTGACGGGCGACATGAAATCACCTTTGCCAGAAGGTGATTACCGCCGGATTTTCCCCCGTTTTCAAGGCGATAACTTTTTAAAAAACCTTGAAAAGGTTGAGCTGCTCAAGGATCTTGCTAAGGCAAAAGGACATACCCCGGCACAGTTGGCAATCGCCTGGGTAAACGCACAGGGAGATCAGATCATGCCCCTTATAAGTATGAGCAGCAGATCAAGATTAACAGAAAATATCGAAGCAATGCTGATAAGATTCAGTCCCGATGAAATGGAAAGCCTGAATCAGCACTTTTCGCATGGCGCTATAATCGGTAATACTTTCCTTCGCCGATAGATACTATATTCATTTAGTAATCGTATAGATGATATTATATTAATGATCAATCCTACTGAACTTAAGCCAGAGATACTATTTTTATCATTCATCTCTTCAAAGAGGAAGGAAAGAATAGGTTTTATTGAACACACCGCCCTGATATTCCAGGCCTCCGGACATTTCACTCTTGAAACTGCCGGCGAGCGCACATCTATGCAGCAGGGTGAAATCATGCTGGTGAAAAAGAACCAATTGGGAGAAATCACAAAGTTGCCCCTGGAGGGCCAGCAGTACCAAACAATCGTAATCTTACTGAAAGAAGAACTGTTAAGGAAAATTGCACTTCAAGAGCGGATAGAAAACGTGCCCAAATACAGCGGCCCTTCAAATATCCTTATTCCGGCAAATGATTATCTGCAGGGCTTCTTTCAGTCTGTAATCCCCTATGTTCTGCATGCAGATCAGGAGATTACGCAGGCACTGGGCATATTTAAAGTCAGGGAAGCCGTAAAATTGCTGCTTCACACCCATCCCGGCCTGCGAGATTTCCTTTTCGATTTTTCTGAACCTCATAAGGTAGATCTTGAAAAGTTTATGCTCAATAATTTTCAGTTCAACATCCCGCTGGAGAAGTTTGCAATCCTCACAGGACGAAGCATGGCGGGATTTAAACGTGATTTTAAAAAAACATTTAATATGCCGCCCCGGCAGTGGCTTCTGGAAATAAGATTAAACGAAGCACGGCATCTTATTGAAAAAAAGAACGGCAAATCATCATCCATCTATCTTGACCTTGGATTTGAAAGCCTGTCACATTTCTCCTCTTCTTTTAAGAAAAAATTTGGAAAATCTCCTACTGCCTGGTAAATGCTTGCCCGGGTGGTGATTATATAAGGGGACCCGGGACGCCTGACATAAATTTACCATTCTGTATTGCCATTTGATTGTGATTTTGTGATAAACAAATGGACAACAGACTATTGCGAAATTCTAGAAGATACAAACCAATACGCAGTATTGTCAATGTTTGTCAACAATTGACCAGTTTTTTTCATCGTGAATAAGTTTAATCATTGGATCTAAATTATGGAACTATTACTCCTGATTGATTTAAAAAACAGCTGGAAATCTTCAGCGAATAGCTTTGGCTCTTCCATAGCCGTAAAATGTCCCCCACGCGGCAACACCTTCCAGTGAGATACGTTAAGATTTCTTTCAACCCAACTTTTCACAGGTAACAAAATGTCATCGGGAAAGAGTGCAATAGCGGTAGGAACTGTTATTTTATTCATTGGTGGCAAACCATGGGTATTCTCATAATAAATTTGCGCAGAAGAGGCAATCGTATTTGTAACCCAATAAATCATAATATTGGTTAACAGGTCATCCACACTAAACTTATCCTTAAAGTCACCAGTATTCCCACTCCATGAACGAAATTTTTCTATAATCCAAGCCGCCAATCCAATTGGAGAATCAGAAAGTCCGTATGCTACTGTCTGTGGTTTTGTTGATTGTATATTCATATAGCCACCTTCCCCGGCTATCCATTGTTGGGCAGTCTTCTTATATTCCAACTCCTCAGGAGTAAGATTACTTTCATTGGCAGATGTTAAGATTTCACGAATAATTCCAACATCTGTGAGATGGATTCCAATCAGCAATTCCGGATAATTCAATGCCATATACCTAGTTACACCGGAACCAATATCACCTCCTGCTGCTGCAAATTTTGTGTAGTTAAGTTTTTCAGTCATTAATTTTACCCATAAATCAGCAATCCTTGAATTATTATAACCGCTGCTTTTGGGAGCTGAAGAAAATCCAAATCCTGGCAGCGATGGGATAACTACATCAAAAGAATCATTTGGATCTCCACCAAAGCTTGCAGGATCTGTGAGCAAAGGAATGATCTTATGATAACGAAGGAAACTGTCTGGCCATCCATGAGTAAGAATGACTGGTATTGAATTTGGACCTTTCCCTTTTACGTGTATAAAATGAATATCAATATCATCTACAGTACACTTAAATTGGGGATATTTATTTAAATTACTTTCCTGAGCACGCCAGTCATAATCGTTCTGCCAGTAAGAGATCAGGGATTTGAGGTAATCCTGATCAGTTCCCCGTTCCCAGTCGGGATTAATAATTTCACCTGGCCATTTTGACTTTTGAAGCCTTGATTGAAGATCCTCTAATATGTTATCAGGGATATTGATAGAAAACTTTTCAATTGACATACTAATTATAGCTGTTTGATATTTAGCACCTGATAATAAACATAGTTTATTGAAAAACAGAACGAATTTAGTACCATCAATATTATTAATTACATAAAAATGTGACCTCAGTTGTTAACACCAAGTTTCAAATCTGTCGGTCGCTATCAAGGTCAAGTCTCAACCTTCGCCTGATCTCACGAAATCTCATCAGGAGGACCTAATTAATAGAATTGATGAACCTCTCAATCAAAAATCAGTTAGTAAATGACGACTAATTTAAGACAATAATAACATCAATGTCAGCATTTCATTTTTATTTAGTTTGATCAACTAGGCCTTTTTTGAGGGCCTAGTTGATCAAACTAAACACTTCCTGATACTCACTATGCAACACCGTCAATCCCTGCACTGGATGTGCGCGCTTGTATCTGTTCCTTAACAAGATATTCAAAAGTGAATTTCGGCCGGTAACTGAGCATATCTTTCGCTTTATCCGAGCAGTATACCCGATCAATACTTTTAGGAAAAGTCCAGTGATTACGCTCATATAATTCAATTGCCTCAGGGTAATATTTAGCTATTACGTTTAATGCATCGCGTTTTAAATCGATCAGGTCTTCTTTTTGAAATGGTGAACCACTTGAAATGTTAAATATCTCAAATTGATCGAATTTATGATCCAATGCTAATCTTAATGCCTCAGCCCCGTCTTGCTCGTCGAGCCCGCGGTAAAGCCGATGGCTGAGCTTCAGGTCCTCTGGTTCAGGAAGAAAGCGGCCCACTCTATATACGGTTGCCTCTATTCTCTCCTTCTCAAAAAATTCCCGGCATAGTTCCTCGCATAATTGCTTGGTTATATCATAAATATCACGCGGCTGTATGGGGAGTTCTTCATCTACCCATACAGCCGCGTGGTTGTTAACCAGAGACTTACCGTAAATAGATGTGGTACTTGTAAACAGAAATTTGCTGATACCATTGGCTACGCATGCATTCAGAAGGTTCAATGTACCTTTAACATTTGTATCAACAAACTCTTCCCTTGAGTAATTTAAGTCCATATGTCTGCCGTGTAAAGCAGCAGTGTGTATAATTGCATCGAAGCCTTTGGTAATCTCCAGCAGCGTATTTTTGTCTTTTATATCAGCAATTAATTTAGTGGTTGCACTAGCTGATATGTCCAGGCCGGTCACCATATGACCAAAATCTGCAAGAAGCTTCACAGTAACACTACCTAATTTACCAGCTGAACCTGTTACCAAAACTCTCATATACTTGCAAATATGCAAATATTTAGATATTCACTTTCAAAGCTATATATGTGAATATCATTATTATAGTAGAGGCATCCTTTTTAAAAGGAATTGTGCCTCTACCTAATAAAATAGGTTTTGCTATGATAATGCTTTGCTGCTCAACTAAAATTTGCTTTTGATCAGTTTAGCGTACTACCGGATAATTCCCCCCATCGATATGGTAATTTGCGCCTGTGATATAAGAGGCTTTGGGAGAAACGAGGAAGTAAACCAGTTCTGCAGTCTCCACCGGATCGGCCATCCTGCCCAGCGGTATACCGCCCAAGCGGTTAAATAGATTTTGCGTCATTTCTTCTACCGAAATTCCTGCCTTCTTCGCCAGATCATTAAGAAAATAGGACATGGCCTCGGTTTTGTTAAGTCCGGGCGATACCGTTACCACCCTCACTCCCTGGGGCGCCACCTCATCTGAAAGTGCTTTGCTATAAGCATTAAGGGCAGACTTGGCAGAAGTATACGCCATGGTAGATTCCCATATTGGGAATTGCCCACTGGTAGATGAGATATGAATGATAACTCCACTTTTGCGAGCAAGCATCTGCGGAAGCAACGCTTTGTCTAATCTGACAGAGGAAAACAGGTTCACTTGGAATGCCTGGTCCCAATGTTCATCATTTAGTGTACTAAAGCCACCACCCGGAAAAGTGTTTGCGCCCATATTGTTGATCAGGATATCTACGCCGCCGAATTGTGCGGTAATCTCTTCCGCTACTCTGGTCACATCTTTCGTCAGGGACAGATCTGCCTCAATGAAGTGATAAGGCAACTCTGCATCATCCGGCTGATTACGTGCCGTAATGACTACAGTAGCACCCGCAGCTGCTAATCTGGCTGCAATGGCTTTGCCTATCCCTTTTGTACCGCCGGTTACCAGCGCTATTTTTCCTGCAAGATTTTGCTCAGTTTGTTGTTGATTATTCATATTCATGGAAATAGTTTACTTTTGTTTCGCAAAGAAACTAAAACCAAACCAGGCATTCTGGAATCTGCCAGATATTGGTGGTAACGCCAATGTAACTAAAGGCAATTAGTGGTAACATAAAGGAAACTAATGAGAAAAGCACTTCAAAACCCAGACAACTGTGCCGTTGTACGCACGATGGGATACATTGGCGGGAAATGGAAACCCATCGTATTGATTAGAATATTTACCGGTGTAAAAGTCCGTTTTGGTAAACTGACGGTGCAAATGCCTGATATTTCCAGGAAGATACTGGCACAGCAACTCAAAGAGCTGGAAGAGGATGGCCTAATTATCCGCCACAGCTATATGGAAAAGCCGCCGCGGGTGGAGTATGAACTGAGTGAATTGGGCAAAACGCTGATTCCAGTGTTGAAAGCGATGAACGACTGGGGAGAGCAGATGGAAAATCCGGGTGCATGTCCAACATGGAACCCTGTAATATAGCATGACCAGCGGTGCTATTGAGCTAAATTTAGTTTAAAGCATATCTATACAGTGAAACTGAAAACATCCGGAATCGATATGTTCGTTTCCTGTGGCGCCCACAAAAGCTTGGTAGTCCTTGAGGGCACCGGGCATAATCCCTTTTGTTACCGGCGGTTTCGGTGAACCGATTTAGTTTAATATATATAGTGACTTATAAACCATCCATGGTTGGTATTGCAGCATATAAAGTAACAGACCTCATATCTCATCAGCAGATTGTGTTCAGACTTGGATTTGATTATCCAACATACTTTAATAACACTTTCAGGAAGAAAACGTTTGAGATACCAAAGTCAGTAAGTGCAACCGCAGTTTGAGCAGTGATAAAGTAAAGCATTGCAGATAAATTGGTATACCATATGTTATCTGCAATGTGGTTATAGACTTTACAGCTTTGCTTTCCGATAAAATTACTTAAGAGCATAATTCGCGTAACCACCGTCAGCACGAATCTATATACCAGTGATAAAGCTTGCGTCGTCTGAGGCCAGGAATAAAACTACTTTTGCAATTTCTTCTGGTTCACCCATTCTCTGTAAAGCAGTTATTGATGCCAGATCCGCAACTATTTCGTCTGGAAACAGACTTACAGCTTCTGTGGCAACAGACACAGGGCTAACAATATTTACGCGTATTTTTCTTCCGGCAAGTTCATTTGCTGCTATCTGAGCTATTTTGTTCAATGCGCTTTTTGTAGCAGAATAAACACCTGAATTAAGCCTTGCTGCAGTTGCTGCACCTGAAGAAGTGAATACTACAGACGATCCTTCGGCCAGATGAGGAATAAGCTTCTGTAAAGTAAAATAATGCGCTTTAACATTCGTGTTAAATTGTGCGTCAAAGTCGGCTTCAGTGGTATGTTCGATCGGGGAAAATATGCCGATCCCAGAATTTAAATGCAGCACATGAATGTTGATCCCATTTTCTGAAATAGCTTTTTCTAAATCTGCGATTCCAGCAAGACTTGATGTGTCTGCAATAAGAGTTTTTAGTTTTGGATTACCGATTTTTAAAGCAGCTGGCTGAAGATTTTTTTCGCTTCTGCCAGTGATCCATACGTTTTCACCAGCATTAATAAAAGCCTCAGCTGTTGCAAGACCTATTCCTGTACTACCGCCGAGGATGACCACATTTTTTTCTGAAAATTTCATTTTCTTACTGTTAGATATTGTCTGGCAAACATAGGAGATCAATGGCGGCAAATGAATCCCCAATACCAGGGCTATTATTCAATTACCAATCACAGGATCTAGCCTCTGGAAAGAATTTTTCAAGACCGATACGTCATCGTTTAATGGAAAAAACCTTGAGGATCGCTTTTATTGTAGTCTTTCGCCAATTTTTGAGCATCAGGCGGTAAAGGGTTTCTAACGCAATCCTGCTCTTTTTATATTGATGATTTTGATATAGATCAATGTGAACCTGAATCCTGTCTGGTATTTTCGCAAAACTGTCTTATACTATGCTACCACCCTCAAATTCTCAAAGCGAAATTCAAAACAAGGAGAGCAACCTTACAAAAACACTGATTACTATATTCAGTATTATATTCCTCGAATTTCTGATCATGGGTATATCACTGGGGATTATACCCTCATATGTCCATGATACATTAAAATTCAGTAATGTCATCGTGGGCCTGGTCATTGGTTTACAGTATGCTGCTACCCTTCTTACACGTCATGTTGCGGGTAAGATGGCTGATACAAAAGGTGGAAAACGGTCAGTAATTACCGGGATTTTATTGTCCGCTTTCTCCGGGCTTTTCTGCGTGGCTTCTTACTGGTTCGAACTTACGCCTGTGCTCAGCCTGATCAGCCTTGTACTGGGAAGAATCTTATTGGGTGTTGGAGAAAGTTATCTCGTCATTGGCATTTTTGCCTGGGGATTTTCACTTGTAAGTCCAAATTATGTAGGTAAAGTAATGGTGTGGAATGGGATGGGAATGTATGGTGGTATGGCCTGCGGTGCTCCTTTGGGCATCTGGCTGACATCAGCATTTTCTTTACCTGTGGCTTTTTCAGGAATTATTATTTTCCCTGCCCTCAGTTATGCGGCGATGTTGTTATTGAAAACAGCACCTGTACCCCTGAATGTGCCGAGGCTTCCTTTTTATAAAGCAGTACATCTGGTTTGGCAATCGGGAAGCGGACTTGCACTGGCAAGCATTGGATTTGGTGGAATCGCATCTTTCATCACTTTGTATTTCATTCAGCATTCCTGGGAAGGAGCCTCTCTGGCACTTACAGCCTTTGGAGCAGGATACATTGTGATGCGCCTTTTCTTTGCGCATTTCCCCGACAAATTTGGCGGCGCCAGGGTTGCAATGGTTTCACTGTTAATTGAGATTATTGGACAGCTACTGATCTGGAAAGCACCTAATGCATTTGCAGGAATAGCAGGTGCAGGATTAACTGGAATAGGGATGTCGCTGGTTTTCCCATCTTTCGGACTCATAGCTGTGAAAAAAGTAACAGCCGAAAATCGTGGAATGGCCATGGCAGCTTACAACGCATTTTTTGACCTGGGCGTGGGTTTAACTGCACCAGTGGCCGGTTTAGTGGCCGGCACGGGCAATTACAGCAACATCTACCTGCTCGGCGCAGCAGCTGCTGTTTTGAGTGCATTATTGGCTTATTTCGAATACAAAAAAGGTGTAACAGAGGAAAGGAGAATTGAAACTAAACTTGCGTAGATTTGCAGGATGGCAAAAGAGGCACTGGCAGATTATATCAATAACATTGTTCAGCTCAGTGAGGAGCAGCTCCAGCTTGCCCTATCCTATTTCAAAGAATCCTCTCACAGTAAATTTGAACATTTAGTCAACGAAGGGACGGTTGGGCAATACATGAATTTTGTCACAAAGGGATGCCTGCGTATTTACTTTCTGCGCGAAGGCGGACAGGAAACAACACGCCATTTTGCATTTGAAAATCAATTTGCAACTGGCCTGGCAAGCTTCATTACGGAAAATCCCTCATTGGAGAATATACAGGTTATGGAAGATAGCGAGTTGCTGCGCATCTCGCGAAAGGACTTTTACTACCTGCTCAATGTCATCCCTGCATGGGAGAAATTCTACAGATTTTATCTCGAAAACGCATATATCAATAATCTTGAGATCTTCCACCGTGAAGTGACCAAAGATGCAGAATTACGCTACAAAGAACTGCTTGCCCGCAGTCCGGAAGTGGTAAGGCGGCTGTCCAACAAAGTTGTGGCTTCATATCTCAACATGTCTCCGGAAACCCTGAGCAGGATGAAGTCACGGTAGTGATGGTGTACTTCTACCTAAATCCTGCGTTTATCCATTTCTCAATCGTCTGCAGAGCCAGTATTGAAAACCCAGAATTACTACTGTTTAGATCATTTTTGTTTGCGGCATTACCAGCTGGCAGAAAAAGATGGTCAACGCCAGGGATAACTATTATTATCACATTATTCCCGCCGGCACCAGTTAATTTTTTCCAGTTCTCCAGGTTCATAAACCCAGTGAATGAATAGTCTGAAAGCAACGCTATAGTGGGACGTTAACATTTTGATTGCTATTATATCAGTGTTGTGGTGTTGCTGCTTCACTGTTTGCATTTTTCATCTTAACAGGTCTTACCAGTGTAGAGAAAGTAAGTGAACCCATCTTCCATTTGCCATTTTCCTTAAGGTATACTTCAGTTACCATAAAAGCATGCACCACTTCCTTGCCTCCTACTACCGCCAGAAGATCGATATCGTTCAAAAGGATCGCGGTATTCCCAAAAATATTAACTGAAGCACCATAGACTTCAGCCTTTTTGTACCAAATAAACCCATCTCTTATTGTATTGAGTTCCTGTGTTTTTCCCCAGCTTCCACCCATATGAACAAACACGCAGTTTTCAGCAAAAAGGTTTTTCAGTGACTCTACGTTTTTATCTGCCATCCACTTCCATTTGGTCTTAGACAGATCAAGTAATTCCTGTTCTTCTTTTACGCTGCTTGTTAAGGATGTTGCCGGCAATTTGGCTTGAGCGTGTGATAACTGTACTGTTGCGATGCTGAAGATCAATCCGAGTATTAAATTTTTCATTGTTGATTTTGATTATATTAAGTTCAGAGCTACTATTAAGTTCATACACAAATTTATCAGTAAGCCGCTG
This sequence comes from Pedobacter westerhofensis, assembly GCF_900182595.1. Classification (GTDB taxonomy): domain Bacteria; phylum Bacteroidota; class Bacteroidia; order Sphingobacteriales; family Sphingobacteriaceae; genus Pedobacter; species Pedobacter westerhofensis. Next base: position 506,235 of record NZ_FXTN01000001.1, read on the forward strand.
AGAAGATGTATACATCTTCGTGATATTTATACCATTTTTACCGGTGGGGACAGGAAATATTTGTCACCTCTTATCCGCCGATAGTGATCATACTGCGGTTATCTAATTTTCCAGTAACAATATCTTCAAATACACCGCTAAACTGACCTCCCAGCGCTTTCGCTTTAGCCATAATGGTTTCCGTAATCAATGGTAGTATATTTTCCCCATTGCGTAAAGGGCCAAGCAAATCAGTTTCACCCTTGGAGAAAAGACAGTTTTTAAGTTTACCATCGGCAGTTAAACGCATACGGTTACAGGTATCACAAAAAGGCGATGTCATGGTACTGATCACCGAGAAAGAGCCAACATGGCCCGGAATAGTAAAGCGCTTCGATGTATCGTTAGGCCGGGGAGTACCTGGTAACACAGTATATCCTGATTCGGCTCTGCTGATAATTTCTTTAAGTGTAAACACCTGATTACTGGTCCATTTGTTACCACTGAAAGGCATAAATTCGATGAAACGTATTTCTATATTGTGGTATTCCGTCAGCGCCAGAAAATCCAGTATTTCATCGTCATTCAAGCCCTTCATCACCACTACATTTATTTTTACATGGATATCATGTTCCAGCAACAATTCGATATTGCTCCTTACACGGTGGTAAAGATCGCGGCGCGTAATTTCATAGAACCTGGCGCTCTGTAATGTATCAAGACTGATATTAATTGATTTGACGTTGGCGGCGATTAGTTCACCAAGCAATTCATCTAGTCTGACACCATTTGTTGTGATAGCAAGCTCCACACCTAAGCTACCAAGCACTTCAATAATTTTGTGCGCATCCTTTCGAACCAATGGTTCGCCTCCGGTTAGCCTGATTTTCTTTACACCCTGCGCCACAAAGAGTTTTGCTATGGTTTCAATCTCATCTACCTGCATCAGCCTGGAAGCCGGGGCAAAGGCGTACTTTTCTTCAGGCATACAGTAAAAGCAGCGTAAGTTGCAATTATCTGTAAGCGAGATGCGGAGATAATCGTGCACCCTGCCGAAGCTGTCTGTTATCATCGTTGTTATTATTATCTGTTTGCGAAACAGCGTAAGTTATTATTCTGCTAATCAAAATGCTTTAACGAGCCCTGTTTCGAGAGCTTTCAAATAGCGCTTCTTATTAAACTCATATAAATCATCTGGACTATATGCAGCTACACGAATGTGATCAAGCGCACTGCCCTGATTTTTTTCTTTGCTTCAGTTTGGGGACTATTCATAGTTTTCCAATTTTTATTTTCTACTATTCATAATAGCCAGGAACAAAACATTCAATGGTACAAGACTAAGTTACCTGTTTGTGTACACGGATTAAAACAAAGCAAGTCAGATAAGTAATTTTGGTATAAACTTCCGTGATATGTATACTATCCTGATGAATAAAAGACAGGATATTTATAGTACCAAATTCTCAAACAAAACTATAGACAATGAATAGAATATTATTGGCAGTGATGTTGTTTTTCGCAGTTTCTGTGCGGTGCCAGCAAAAAACTAACATCGATGGCCCGACCGTTCGCACGGCCTCCGGCGTGTTAAGAGGTGTTAATGAAGGAAAGGTTTCCAGTTTTAAAGGAATACCCTACGCCGCTGCACCGGTAGGGATGAACCGCTGGCGCGCTCCACAGCCTTTTCCCGCCTGGCAGGGAGAACGTGATGCCTCAAAATACGGTGCCGACTGTGCACAAATGGGCTGGCCCCGTAATGGAACAGACATCTCAAAGACATCATCAGAGGATTGCCTCTTTTTAAACATCTGGAAACCTGCGGATGCAGCTGCGAATGCGAAACTACCCGTAATGGTATGGATCCACGGAGGCGGCTTTGTTGGCGGCAGCGGCGTGCAGCAGGATGGTGCAGGCGCTCCCTTTGCTGACAAGGGGGTGATCCTGGTAAGCATCAATTACCGCCTGGGCCGACTGGGGTTCTTTGCTTTTCCGGCATTAAGCAGGGAAAAACCTGATGAGCCTCAAGGAAACTACGGTTATATGGATCAGATTGCCGCGCTGAAGTGGCTGCAACAAAACATTGCTGCATTTGGGGGCGACCCGCGCAATGTTACAATTTTTGGTGAATCTGCTGGCGGCGTTTCCGTTCAGTCACTGCTTACCATTCCGATGGCAAAGGGATTGTTCCAGAAAGTCATTATTGAGTCTGGTGGTGGCCGTAATGGTGTGCTTACTGGCAGGCCCATTGCCAAAGAAAATGCGGACGCTTATTATCCGGTATCTGCAGAAACGATCGGCCAGAACTTTGCAAAAAAACATGGAATTGACGGAACTGATGCCGCAGCGCTGGAAAAACTCAGGGCACTTCCTGTTTCAGAAATTGTTGACGGAGGACAGGAAAACGACGCTGCAACAGGACTGCCAACTTACTCAGGACCTATCCTCGATGGTATACTGGTAACAGAAACTGCACAAAGTGCATATGAAGCGGGCCATCAGCCTCAGGTGCCGGTGATGATCGGCTCCAATAGCGCAGAAGTTCCCTCAGGTTTCGTGAATGCGAAGTCAAAAGACGAGTTGTTGAATCTCTTTGGCAAAATGAAGTCAGAAGCCAGCACGGTTTATGATCCCGATGGCAGTACTGAATTTGCCAAGATGCTCTCATTTGTAAATACAGATAAGGTATGGGCAGAACCTGCCAGGTTTACAGCCAGGGCATTTACTGCCAAAAAAACACCGGCTTACATCTATCTTTTCTCTTATGTATCCACTGCTGCAAAGCAATACATGAAGTACGGGGCGTCCCATGCTTCTGAAATTGCTTATGTGTTTGGTAAACCGATGAACCGCAATGGCGCAGCGGTTTCAGCAACGGATGAGCAGGTTGCAAAACTGATGAATACCTACTGGACAAACTTTGCTAAAACTGGCAACCCTAATGGCAAGGGATTGCCTGAATGGCCGGTCTACGACGCAAAAAAGAACGGGTTACTTGAATTTAGGGCGGATGGCTCAGCTATCGGCGGACCAGATCCTAAAATAGCAAGATTGGACCTGATTGAAAAGGCCGTAACCTCAGGCAACCTGCATTAACATCAACATTATATTAACTAAAATCATTACTTGTCATGAAAAAAAAACTGATCATTACCACTGCGTTTATTGCCGGACTTATACTGAATGCATGTGCCCAGGACAAACCGATTTTCCCAAAAGGTGAAATCGCAACAGTAGATAACCATACTGGCACAGTCTGGTTAACCGAACTGAACAAGCCCGATACAGCAATTGATATTGCCGTAGCCAGTGCAACATTTGCACCGGGGGCAAAACTCGACTGGCACATCCATCCTGCCGGGCAGATCCTGATGATAACTGAAGGCACCGGATATTACCAGGAAAAAGGAAAAGCCATACAGGTGGTTCATCAAGGTGATATCATCAAATGTGTTCCTGGAATTGCACACTGGCACGGTGCATCACCTAAAAGTTCCTTCGCCTATCTTGCTGTAAGTACAAACAGTGCCAATAACAAGACCGTGTGGCTGAAGCGTGTAACTGATACAGAATACAGCAGTGTCAAGTAATGAACACATCGATCAATCCAAACCTCAATCGAAAAAATCAACCTCAAATATGATGAGCTCAGAAAATTTTGAAAATAATAAATCAGGCCTTGCATTAAACCGTCGGAGCCTGCTGAAAGGCGCAGTTGCAATCGCTGGTGCATCTTTATTGCCCGATATAGCTACAGCTGCCCCTGCAACAGTCCTTAGCCATGCCCCTTCCCACCGCCGCAGGCTTGGCGGAACACTGGAAGTTTCGGCTATTGGCCTGGGCGTGCAGAACATGAGCCGGACGTACCAGACCACTGTTCCCTCCAGAACGGAAATGATCAGTATTATCCGCAAAGCACATGATCAGGGTGTCACTTTGTTTGATACCGCAGAGGCTTATGGCCCTTTCGAATGCGAACGCATCCTGGGTGAAAGTGTTGCGCCTTTTAGAAACAAAATCGTCATTGAAACCAAGTTTGGCTGGAATATCGATCAAAAAACCGGTCAGTTCCTCCCTGGTTTAAACAGCCGTCCTGAACATATTAAAGAAGTTGTTGAAGGCATGCTGAAGCGGCTTCGTACAGACCGGATCGACTTACTTTATCAGCACCGTGTAGATCCTGCGGTGCCGATTGAAGATGTTGCCGGAGCTGTTAAAGACTTGATCGCGGAGGGCAAAGTGCTGCATTACGGGCTGTCAGAACCCGGAGCACAAACTGTAAGAAGGGCACACGCCGTACATCCCGTTACGGCAATCCAGAACGAATACTCTCTGATCTGGCGGGGACCGGAAGAGGTGATCCTGCCGCTCTGCGAAGAACTGAATATCGGCTTTGTGTGCTGGAGCCCTCTGGGAGTAGGCTTCCTTACCGGAGCCATTGATGCAGGAACACGGTTTGCCCCGGGGGACATCCGTGGCGGCGAATCACGTTTCTCAGCAGAAAATTTACCGAATAACCTGGAACTGGTAACCCTCTTAAAAAAGTGGGCTGCGAAAAAACAGGCCACCGCAGGACAGATCTCCCTTGCATGGCTGCTGGCGCAGAAGCCCTGGATTGTTCCCATCCCGGGCACAACACAGATGGCGCATATGCTGGAAAATACCGCAGCAAATGAAGTGAAGTTCAACGCTGAGGAATTAAAGCAGTTCAATCAGGAAGTTGCTGCGATTACTGTTAAAGGTGCGCGGCTGCCCCAGGGCATACTCAATATGTCTAATGTTGAAGCAAGGGCGAAATAGTTAGCCTCTGCATTGACGCTGATCGTATATTTTGCGTAGATAGTATATAAATGAAAACCAAACCTACCTCCTATGAAAAAATACATTCTGCCAATTGTAGCCGGTTCCATCTTACTGGCCTCATCATGCTCAAAGAGCAATGATGATAATGAAACAACACAGCCGCCTGAAACTACCACTCCAGGTACTTCTGTTGAGACACAACCGCCAAATTCTACATACCGCCCTGCATTTGCAGGGCAAACGCGGATAGCTGCAGTGCGCAGCACAACGGCTTTCAGCTCCACTGTGCTGAGCACTGCACTGACAAGTCCATGGAGCATTGCCGCCCTTCCGGATGGCCGTTTCCTGATTACTGAAAAGGCGGGTAACATGCGCCTGGTGACAGCCAGCGGACAAGTTGGTAATCCTTTAACGGGAATTCCGGCCGTAAACAGTGCTGGGCAGGGCGGCTTGCTTGGCTTATGTGCCGATCCTGCTTTTGCCACCAACCGCATGGTTTACTGGTCTTATTCTGAAAGGGTTGCTGACGGGAATGTACTGGCAGTGGCCAAAGGCCGTCTTTCTGCCACCGAAACGGGTATGGAGAATGTAACCGTGATCTATCGCGCCACACCTGCATATTCCGGCACCAACCAATATGGCAGCCGGGTAATATTTGACCGCACCGGAAACCTGCTCGTCAGCAGTGGCGACCGCTCAGATCCGGGAATCCGGGTACAGGCACAGGCACTGAACTCCGCAATTGGCAAGATCGTCAGGATTACTACCGACGGGCAACCGGCAGCCGGCAATCCATTTACAGGACAGGCAGGTGCCCGGCCGGAGCTGTATTCTATAGGCCACAGGAATGAACATGGCTTAGCCATACACCCGGTAACAGGAGATTTATGGGAGGGCGAACTAGGTCCCCGCGGCGGAGACGAGATTAACCTGATACGTCCGGGGGCCAACTACGGCTGGCCAGTGATTACATACGGGATAGATTACAGCGGGCAGCCGATAGGTAATGCGATACAACAACAGACGGGCATGGAGCAACCTGTGTATTACTGGGACCCGGTAGTTTCACCAAGTGGAATGACCTTTTACAAGGGCAGCAGAATACCGGAATGGGAGAACAACCTTTTTGTAGCTGCATTGAGCGGAATGCATATCGTAAGGCTGGTGATCACTAACAACCGCGTAACTGGCGAAGAAAGATTACTGGTAGCTGAACAGCAGCGTTTCAGGGATATTACCCAGGGGGTAGACAATGCCTTATATGCGATTACGGACGCGGGCAGGTTATACAGAATTGACAGACAATAGTATCAATCCTTAATCAACTGCCAAGGATCCCTGAATATTCGATCATTTTGGTCAAGATTATAGAAAAACCCATAATTTAAATTCCTAATCAGATAAAATGCCAGATCAACTGTTCCGCCCTGACATAAAAAAAGATCCGCAAATTAGATTGCGAATCTTTTTTTATCCCATTTCTAAAAGAAGAAGTTATCCTGGGTCAGGATTTGAGCCCTTTATTTAACGGGATTGAGCCTTGATTCAATAATCGGTGCTTTTACTCAATTCCGACCAGTCTTCCAGTTCCTGTTGCTGACTGTTTAGCTCTTCCCTGGTGAGCTTAATGGCATCACTGCCCAGCAGCAAGCGGAAAGGAACTTTGTCGCCTTCTGTAATTTTGATCATCGCCTGCGCAGCTTTCTGCGGATCTCCCTGCTGTGTACCACTGGTTTTATCATTTTGTTTTCTTCTGGGACCTACTGTGTCCTTATAGTCGTCAATTTCCTTTGTTGCACCTTTTAATGAACGGCCGGCAAACTCAGTTCTGAATGCTCCGGGTTCAATAACCGTTACCCGTATACCTAAAGGTGCAAGCTCTTTTCTCAAAGCATCAGACATTCCTTCTACTGCAAATTTTGCTGCAGAATAATAACCAGAACCAGGGGCAGCATAACGTCCGCCTATTGAAGAAATATTCATGATCGTTCCCGATTTCCTGCTTCTCATACCTGGCAATACAGCCTGTATCATGTGTACTGTACCAAAAAAAATGGTTTCCATCAGCTGACGGATATCCTTGTCCTCCCCTTCCTCAACTGCAGCACGGTAACCATAGCCGGCGTTGTTGATCAGCACATCCACAGCGCCGAATTTCTCTTCGCCCTGTCTGATCACTGCTGCAATCTGTTCCTGATCTGTAATATCCACTGCGGCAGCAAGAGCTGTTTCAGGATAGGCATCAGTAATTTCTCTTAAACTGTCTATATTCCGGGCTGTGATCACAGCATTATAACCCTGTGCTAAAACTTCTTTGGCTAATGCCAGTCCCAAACCACTGGAGCATCCTGTAATCAACCAGGTTTTATTTTGTGTTTTCATGTTTTTATTGTTTGTTTTTCATTGTGAGACGGAACCTTTAACGAATACAGATTATACCTTGTTTCCGATCATTGTTTAGCCAGAAAGATTTTTACATGTATTGGCGAATATCATCTGTTAAGATTTCCAAGCACTTTCCTGCCGGCATCAGCATCTGCAATCGCGGCAACATCCGCGACGATATCCAGCATATGTGAAAGCTGATCTGTTGTCAGACCATTATGCCTGGCAAGCCCCATGTGAGACTGCAGTTGTGCTTCTACACCGCCCAGGCTTGTAAGAGCTGATACTGTGACCAGTTCACGGTCCTGATTACTCAGAACGCCACGGCTAAATATGTCCGCAAATAAATGCTCTTTAAGGAATACCTCGATAACTGGCACGAAAGCCGCATAACCGGCTTTAGGTCCTGTTTCTGGTTTCCCACTTAAAGTTTCCAGGTTTTTTTTGCCTAACTCATATTTATTGACATTACTGCTGAGGTCGACAGGCTCGGTACCGACAGGGTCCTTGATATTTTTCGCCTTGCGCTCGTTCATTACTGTGCTGAAAGTATTGATTGCATTCAGGCTTCTGGGAAAACCACAATAAGCATATAACTGAACAAGGATTTCTTTTATCTCATTGACTGTCAAACCTGTATCAAGTCCTTTGTTCAACTGAAATTTTAAAGCGGGCAGGTTGCCCTTTGCAGTCAGTGCGGCAATGGCGGCAATGCCTTGCTGACGCTGATCCAGAAACTGTTTGGTGACTGCAGCAGTTTGTCCCGACAGGTAAGTTTCATCATCCACTTTTCCCAGCCAGATCACAGTGCCCTTATCTGCATTAGGACCTATCGCAGTATGTGTCATCCGCTGATCAGGCGAGGCGCCATGCCAGTGCTCAACACCGGCCAGGCAAGTTACGATATCCCCTTGATGGAGAACCTGCTTAGCTTTTCCTTTCTCCTGGTAAAATGCCGTTCCTTCGGTAATCAGAAGAATCTGACCTCCGCCATGCGAATGCCAGTTGGTCCTCGCACCAGGCTCAAAACTCACACTTCCCACTGAGCAATCCAGGCCGTTTTTCGCATCAGTATACATCTTTACGGAGGTATTGCCCGTAAAATGTGAGCTTGCGTCCGTTTGGTTGCCCACACCGGATTTGCTCTTTGCACTCTTATCCTGTGCGTCTGTAATTATGGTCATAAAAATCGCTAAAAATGAAGTGCCGGCGACGCGTATGATTGATTTTTTCATTTGATAGAATTTGATAGTTATTAATTACTTAATCAACTTCAGTTTTTGCAGCCAGGACTGTACCTGTGTGCTTACCTCCACTGCCTTCTTATCTTTGATCACAAGCAAAACACCGTCCCTTTCTATTCCTCCTTTTGTTGAATAACCTTCAAGCACGGTACTGTTAGGCGCCATTTCTTTGACTGTATCAAAGGTGCTGCCAATCCCATAACCTGCATTGCTGTTAAATGGGATAATAGTTTTGCCGCTAAGATCATTGTCCTTTAGAAAACTTTTCATAGGTGGGGGCAATTGCATCCCCCAGGTAGGAAAGCCAAGAAATATCAGATCATACTGCCCTATATGGTCGATTTTTGTTTTCAGCGGCGGAAGATATCCTGTTGAATTTTCGTTGGCCACCTGGTCAACTATTTTCTTATAATTTTCCGGATATGGCGTTACCAGTTCCAGGGCCACCAGTTTTCCGCCGGTTTTTTGCTGAATGATTTCTGCAATTGCTTTTGTATTGTTGGTTCTCGACAAATACACGATCAACGCCTTTTTATTTTTCAGCGAATCTGAAATGTTGGCTGAAGTATCTGAACTGTTTTCCAAGGTATCTGTTTCTTTCATTTGGGGATTTGTTTCAGCACTGGATGCGCTCTTGGATTTTGAACATGCAGAAAGCATCCCGCAGCTCAGGCTTAAGATAAAACTCAAAGTGATGATATATTTCATGATACTGCAGATGTATAAAGTGATGATTTAAAATCAGTAAAAAGATGGTTTCCCCCAGTTGGTATCCGGTTCACTTACACCCAGGCTGGTCCTGTAGAATTTATCAGAACTATCCTCAATAATATCAAAGATCAATTGTGATACGGCTTCGCGGGTAACCTGAGCACCTTCAAAAGGCTCGCCTTTTTGTGTGAGCATATAGTTAGTCTTCCCGGCTTTGTTATACAGCCACGTAAGGCGCAGGATGGTGTAATTTAGCTGATCGATCTCCAGCTGACTTACTGAGTCGGCCTGTTTTCGAATCTGCTCATTGCCTACCATTTTTTTGTTCCACTTTCCGAATGCCCCCGGAACTTCATCATATATGCCAAGAATTGATGCTGCAATAATACGGTCTATGCCAGCAGCATCCATAGCTGTTACAATAGATGAAACGGCTTTTACGTCGCCCATGGAATTAAGATAAATGATATCCACGTCTTTCATAGCTGTTTTTAACAATTCCGTATCTTTGAAATCTCCGTCTACAATTTTTACCCTTTCCGGATTCGTCACCTTAAGTCTTTGCTGTCCGTTGCGTGCAAAAAGTATAATCTGATGATCTGTCTGGTTGATCAGCTGATCAGTCAGCAGCCGGGCAATTTGCCCGGCTGCTCCTAAAATTAAAATATTCATGGTTATAGATGCCTGTGAATTGATTATGATAATTTTCTTTCACCCAACCATTTCACCATTGCCGGGTCGCGATGGTCAAAGAAACTGCTCGCCTTGGTATCCAGCGTATTGATTGATTCCATATCTTTTGTGCTCAGTTCGAAATCAAAAATGTTGATATTCTCTTCCATTCTTTCTTTTTTAACAGATTTGGGAATTGCTACCACACCTCTTTGTGTTAACCAGCGCAGAATGACCTGGGCAATTGATTTTTTATAGGTATCAGCAATTGATTGCAGGAGATCATTGGTGAAAATATCATTTTTACCTTCTGCAAAGGGCCCCCATGACTCGATCTGTACATTGTTATCAAGTAAGAACTTTTGTGTCTCCAACTGCTGATGAAAGGGATGAGTTTCAATCTGATTGACTGCAGGAACAATCTTATTGTGGACGATCAGGTCCATTAATCTGTCAGGATGGAAGTTACTGACTCCTATAGCACGCACTTTACCTTCACTGTATAATTCCTCCATCGCTCTCCACTCACCATAAACATCTCCGTATGGCTGATGAATCAGGTAAAGATCAAGATAGTCCAGCTGTAACTTCTTTAGGGATGCTTCAAAAGCCTTTTTTGTGCCCTCAAAACCCTGGTCCTGTATCCAAAGTTTAGTGGTAATAAACAATTCCTCCCGTGGAACACCACTTTTTTGAATTGCATGCCCTACAGCTTCTTCATTTCCATAAGACTGTGCGGTATCAATCAAGCGGTATCCGCTGCTGATGGCATCCAATACACTTCTTTCACATTCTGCCAGATCTGTTACCTGGAACACTCCAAATCCTAATATTGGCATCTCAATGCCGTTATTCAATTTAATCTTCTGCATAATATTTGTTTTACCATACAAAGGTCAGGTCTTTTACAATGGCATCAAGTATACAGATTACTGATATATCAACCACTTTTACCGATAAATGGATATCACATCAGCATCACGTTAAAAAACAACCTCAGATTTATCCGGAGATGGTCTCTTCATGGCTGAGACCCACTGAGAAGTTAAATCCGGACCTGTCCTGTGTATCGTTCTGTATTCGGTAGGATTATGTCCTACAACCTTTTTGAAAAAACGGGAAAAATGCTGGGGATATTTAAACCCAAAATCGTAAGCAATTTCATTGATTGTTTTATGGCTATTGAGAATTTTATAGGCTGCCTCTTCAATAAGTTTATCTCTGATATATTCCTGGGCAGTTTTGCCGGTTTCTTTTTTCACCAAAGTTCCAAAGTAGTTTGCTGATAGGTTGAGTTTTTCTGCGCATTGTGCAACAGAAGGAATTCCTGATCCATAAGCTTTATCAGCGATAAAAGATTTGCTTAGCAGCTGATCAAAACGCTGTAAAACACTTGTATTTTTACCCGCTTCCACCAGCTGGGCACAGTTTGAAAAGCGCTCACAATAATTGAGGAAAAGCTGGATATTTGAGGCCATCAGTTTGTGACTATGGGTATCCGGCTCAGATGTCAGTTCTATTTTGAGATTAAAAAAAATACCAGCTATCATTTGATATTCCCTTTTGGATAAATGCAATGATTGATCCGCATTTGCATTGAAGAGCTTAAGCTCATTAAACCTACCCTCAATGAAAGTACCCCTAATCAGTTCAGGATGAAAAATCAGGACCTGCCCTCCCGGATGGAAAGGTATTCCGGTATACGCAGTTCTAATAATCTTTTCAGAAGTAGTAAATAATAATCTTCGTTCCTGCTGACCAATAGAACTGAGATAAACACAGTATGATCCATTTTGTATATCAAACCCGGTGTTGACATTTTCAGCTGATAAGTCGATCAGCCTGAAGCGTATATTTTGAGCTGCTGCCTCCATAGTTTAACATCCTGTCAGAATAAAAATCAGGAAAATAGACAGAGATTACAGCTGAGAATGTAACAAAGCGAAAAATATCAGAGTCAAAGCGAAAGGAAAACAAAAACAAATAATCTTAGCCGTTCACGATCCATGCCTTGAAATCTGCAGCTTTATTTTTGCTGATGTAGATAGGTTCCGGCACCGCCGTATCCAGCGTAAGCAATAATCGGCTGTCAAACCATATTGTAATATCTTTAACATCATGGCGGGCAACTATGTACTGTTTGTTGGCACGGTAAAAGTCGGCTGGATTTAAAGAACTAAATATCTGATCCAATGTGCTGAAATATATAAACTGGGATCCATCTCTTAAACAAACGGAGGTATTTTTATCCGAGGTGTAGAAGTAGGAAATTTGTTTCACTTGAACAGGCAGCAATTTATCTTTAACAGGGATCAGGATCTTGTCTTTGTAATTTCTTCCGGAAGTAAATTGTGATACTTTTGATAAGTATGCCACAATATCGATCTTAGTCCATTTACCAAACTTGGAAAGTGCTCTTTGGAGTTCGCTGGTTTTAATTGGTTTAAGCAGATAGTCTATACTGTTTACCTTAAATGCTGCTATTGCATATTGATCATAGGCAGTTGTAAAAATAATGGGCACATCAACAACCATATATTCAAATATCAGAAATGCGGAGCCGTCAGAAAGATGGATATCCATTATAATCAGATCGGGTAAGGGATTAATTTTTAACCAGCTAACCGTCTGGCTTACACTTTCCGTATTTGCCGCTATTTCAATACGCGGATCAATCTCTCTTAAAATCTCTACCAGGCTTTCGTAGGCAGCTGTTTCATCTTCGACAATCAATACTCTCATTATTGGGCATTTAGTGGTAAACGAACAGTAAACAGGTCTTTATCACCTTTAAAATTAATAGATCTGCCCATTAATAACATGAAGCGGCTTTCTAAATTTTCGAGGCCTGTACCGTTGGTTACCGGCGCGGTCAGTTTAGGATATACAGGGTTAGAGATCACCAGTTCGTTGTTTACATTGATTTGAATATTAATGGTCATTTTATGATCGCCATCAATGGTATTATGTACAACAATGTTATCAAGCAGCGGCAGGATGGAAAGCACGGGCAAGGTATAACCCAGTAGACTTTGATCAATATCAATTGTATATTTTAGTTTACTGGCAAAACGAACCTCCATCATATACCTGAAGGAATCTACAAAGGCCAGTTCTTCGGCTAAAGTTGTAAGTCCTTTTTTATCACTTTGAAGGATATACCGGAAAACGTCAGAAAGGTGGTTTACGTAATCGAGTGTCATTTCTTTATTATCCTTACGGATTAAGGATGTAAGCCCGTTTAAGGAATTAAAAAAGAAATGGGGGTTAATCTGGTTGGTCAATGCATCATAGCGGCTCTGCAGATTGGCAACCGTCAAAACTTCAATCTCCTGTTCCTTCTTTCGTTTTTCTGTATACAAGGTAATGATATGGCCTGTAAGGGCACTTAAAATTGAGATGACCAGGAACTGAAACAATACCAGGCTACCAAAATGCCTGACATGTGTAAATATCAGAAATGAAATCACACCATAAACAGCATAGCAAAAGATTGCCGCTGCAGCACTGTACAGCAGACGCTGCTTAAATACGGAGGTGTTTACTTTTTGTAAGTTGAGCTTCACCAAAATGAAGATCATACCAGCAAAGGATATGTACCGAAAGATAAAAAACTCCAAATGACGTATCCATTCGGCGCTATTGAGCCCGTTCAATTCATAAGGCAACCAGGTGATATCGGGGTATAAAACGAATATGGCAGCCACCAGACTAATAATCAGCAACTGGGATAAATTGTATTTTTTCAACAAGGTATCTTTTGAGTGTTAGTACAATTAAAACAAAGCTTGTAAAAATACAATCTTCGTTTGCTATAAACCAAAGCAAGCGTATTAAAGCGAAAAAACAGTGATGAAAACGAAGAAAGTTCGTGTTTTGTTTTTGATGTGCCGGAGTTACAGTTGATCTCCAACTACAAGTACTGAGGTCAGTACGACCACAACACAAGGTTCCATATGGTTAGAAAGTTCCATACGTATCAATCGCAGCGCATCATCTATAATCGTTTTTACCTGATCCGCTGTAACATCGAGAAGACCGGCAGTTTCCTGAGGGCTCAACCGGTCTACAGTGGCCATCTTATATATCTGCCTTTCAAATGGGGGTAGCTGCTCAACTGTGTCCTTGATCATTTGCCGGCTTCTTGACAGCGGATGTTCCGGTGCACCATTGGATTTGCCTTCTTGTTTCATCTTTTGTTCTCCCATAACAATAAGAGCGATGTTTCGGGAAATCACGAGCAGGTATGTCCAGCATTCTTTAATTTCAGCCAATGCTTCCTGTTGCACCCAGGCCATCACAAATGCGTCCTGAACAGCCTGTTCAGCTATATCCACAGATCCGGTTATTCCTAAAATCTCGAAACCAAGTTGATGATAGTACCTGTGAAATAATTCAACTAAAGCATACTGGTCGCCTTTAGCAATTGCTGAAAGCAGATCAGAGTCGACGAAATGCAGACTGTTTTTCATAATACAATATCAGAAAAAGCAGATCAGCTCTGGGTTCACCGTTGAGTTAAAACGAAAATCGACACCCTCAAAACGAACAGGGATCATCTGGCTCCCTGATTCATAGCATAATAAAAAGTAATATCTTACCTGAACAATACTGTGATCCTGATCTCGATTGTATGTAATGCCAGGGCTGAAATACTGGGTTTAGCCAGGCACAGTGCTTTGCCCGGGAGAGCATTTTGGCAAGTGGTATACTGGAACTATCTGTAGGTTTACAGGCTATTTAATGGCAAAATTAAGTCTGGATGATTGTTGTGGACCTTATTGATCACTGTAGAATTAACAGATGTAGAAACCCGAAAACTATTCATCAGATCATCAGGATAAGGGTTACAGAGACTCATCAAATCAGGAACACTCAGATCTTTACTTAACCACAGTGCTTCCTCACTTTGGTCAAGGATTACCGGCATCCTGAACTTTGGGTCATGGACTTTACCAACGGTATCATTGGCAACAGTGGTCATGATGGTAAATGAGCGGTACACCTCATTTGTGATTTTGTTTTTCCACTGGCTCCATAAACCTGCAAAGGCGAAAAGTTCCCTGTCGTTTAAAACAAAACGGTACGGAACCGGCTTGCCGGATTTCTTGTCCCATTCATAAAAGCCATCGGCCAGTACCAAACAGGTTTTATGATTTTTAAGCAGGGGTGCCCAGGTTTTTGCCATAGTGGCTGATTCACTTCTTGCATTTAACGTAGAGAAATCTAATTTGATACTCTCTGCCCAATATGGCACTAAACCGAAATGCATCTTTTGTGCAATATCAGGTTCATCCGCTGTGATCACTAATCCCTGCTGTGTTGGGGCCAGGTTAAAATTAGGTTGAAAGTCTGGCGGCAGTTTCACCTGATAAGCTTTTAATAAGTCCTTCTCTTTCTTTGTTAAAGTGTACCTGGCGCACATATTATTTAGTTTTTATAATGTCTTTCCACTGAGTAGTATACGCAGGACTTAAAAAGTTCCTTTTCATTGCCCATTTTTGCGATGTGCCTTCAGTTGCTATTCTGATTGTGCCCCGTCCATAATGGCCGTTGATCTGATCCATGATCTTGCTTAATTTATCATTTACCGGCCCGTTCCATTTACTAAACATGTTTAATTGAACTTCTGTTTCCGGAATTAATCCTGTAGCGGTCACTTCCACCTTTTGGTACATAAAGCCTTTACGGTAAATGGCCCTTAAGCCGGCCAAAGCTACCTTAACAATTTCCGAGGTATTATTTACGGCATGCGTCAAAGGTATAGTAATTGCCGGAAAAGCCTGCGGCTGATCGGTTTTAAAGCGATTGGTAAGCAACCTTACAGAAATCACTGTTGCACAGCTTTGATCTTTGCGCAGTTTGAGTGATAGCCTGTTTGCGTAGCTGGCGGTTGCCTCAGTCAGTTCTTCCATATCGCTGGTCAGCTTGCTGAATGCCCTGCTGGTGCATAAACCTTTTTTTCGTTCCAGAACATCACTTACAGGAATACAGGAGCGCCCCCATAGTTCATTCCACATCCTTACGCCCTGGATTGTTAGTTTGTCCTGCACAAAGCCTATCGGCTGATTGCGCAGATCGGCTGCAGTTTCAATCCCCAGCAGGATTAGTTGCCTGGCGTAAGCCCTGCCGATGCCCCAAAGGTCTTCTACAGGATAATCTTTCACCGCTTCGGAGATCTTTTCAGGGGTATCCAGCACACATATACCACCTGTGCGCTTGCACATTTTGTTGGCAAGCTTGGCCAGGGTTTTGGTGGGCGCAATGCCCACACTTACCGGGATACCGGTATTTTGAATAACTGAGTTTCTGATCAGGTGGGCATATCTTTCCAAATCCGCAATGCCCGTTAAAGCCAGGAAACATTCATCAATAGAATACACTTCTACTTCAGGAGAAAAGCGCGCAAGGTTAGTCATTACACGGGCACTCATATCGCCATACAGCGTATAATTACTGCTGAATACGTTTATTTTGTGTTTCTTTATTTCATCTTCAATCATATAAAAGACTGCTCCCATAGTAATGCCCAGATCTTTTGCCTCATTGCTTCTGGCAATTACGCAACCGTCATTATTGGAAAGAACGATAATAGGTTTGCCTACCAGTTCTGGCTTAAACAAACGCTCACAGCTTGCATAAAAGTTATTGCAATCAACCAAAGCTACCATGATCAGACCATAAGGTGTTTGATCATAGATCCGTTGCCCATCGGATTACAGCTCCAGGTTACGGCACCAAAAATGACGATCCCTTCGTCTGTAATAGGGATGTTTTGGCTTTCGATTCCGCAAGTCAGAAATCTCATGTTATCACCAGCAAACAGCTTTCGCGTGATCCACTCCCCCTCTACGTTGGCTATTACTATTGCACCGTGTTTCGGCTTTACCGATTTATCTACAATGAGCAAAGCCCCCTTTGTGATACCGAAAAAAGCCATGTCGTTATTTTCCATTTCAAAATAATACGTATTGGTGGGGTCTTTAACAAGCTTTTGAACAATATGGAGCCTGTCTTCACTATAGTCTTGTGCAGGCGATGAAAAACCAGTTACCTCTCCGGGATCAGCAATAGGTTCAAGTTTTGAGTCTCGTTTGGGTGTGATTTTTCTGAACATAGTGTAAATATTAGCCGCCACAAACGTACTAATATTATTAGTTTTTAATACTACTATAGTTAGTTTAAAACACCAGGGTTGTGATTTTGGGGCTTACGTCCCACCAGTTTGTATCCGGCATACTCTCAACTATGAAAAGGAATATTCTCACTGTTCCAAAATGACTAGAGTTTGGCTACACTCTGCCTTAAGTATAAATATTAACTCCTATTGAAAGAGCTGTAAAGCTTGATACCCTAAGCCAATAACCCGAATCAAAGCTGAGTATCTGACCAGTGCCCGGTCCGGAAAGGGCCAATTTCTATAGAAAAATTCTGAACCTCGAAATTTTAGAGAACAGTGGAATAAAACGAAAGGATACAACATATAAGCCCCCAGTACTTTATTCCTTTAATCAGAACTATTTTAAGAAAACAGAAGAAGGATTCAAAAATGCATTCTGATTATTGATCATCAAATACCGATCAGCGCATAAGGTATCCGTACTGCCTTGGCCCGGTAATCATTCGGGTCCATCGTTCCATCAGTATTGGAGCAGGGAGCTAAACAGCTGTCGTAAAAGTTAATGCAATAAGTAAATACCATCTCGTTGTTACTGCTGAATTGCGGGTGTATGGCCGGTGCATAGTATACCGGTGTATGACCCTGCTTGTAATCTGGCAATGCGTACACCACTTTGTTAGCAGACCAGCCTGATTTGGGATCGGCGCTGAAGCGGGTATATACATTACGCTGGGCGATATCACAACCAAATCCAAAATCCATGCTGGCTATCACAAATTTGCCGTTAACTTTTTCTACCCAGAAACCGCCCCACGGCATACCGGTGATGATGGCCGCTCCTGAGACGGTATTTGGTGACGCCGCCCAAGAAGAACCGTTCCAGAAAGTCCAGGTAGTAGGGCTGCTTTGCAGGAAACGGGCCACGTATACGTCGCTGCCGCCCAAGCCTCCGGCACCATAGACATATACATAATTTACACCCGCATCCGTATGTTTTACCATGCCATGCATGTAGCGGATAGCGGTCTGGTTGCTCATAGCAGGTGTATTTAACCGGGTTACGGTATAAGTGGGCAAATTCCCCATATCAATATCGTATATCCCGGCGCTGGTTTGACTTAAGCCATTACCTTCATCCGCGTAAATGTACACATGACTGCCAACTTCTACACCGCCGCTTGGCCAGGTCCAGCTGGTGCCGCTTTGAATGGGGAAGAATTGCGTACCATTAGAGCTGGAGGTAATGTTGGTGGTAGCACCCGGAGAAAAATTCCAGGCCCCGTTGCTTTGCGCCGGTTGCAGAAGATTGCTGCTGCGGTAAGCAATGGGGAAATTTCCGCTGCCCAGACAGGGCGCATTACCATCGCCGTTAAGGCCGTTATACCAGGTGTCATTAGTTGGCCACATCACTTTACCATTATTGGCGCCATAGGTTAGCGGTATGGAGAAAACACCGTCAAATGCTACCGAACCGCTTGTGCGCTTAAAGAAGTTGGTGATCTCGTCATCGCGGTAGCTGTCCCTTGCGAATAAATTGAGCTTCCACCATTGGGTAGCATTATTAACATAGGTACGTTGTGTGATGGCGCTACCATCTGTAGTTGAACCGGCCTCATTGGTGATAGCCAGTCCGGTTGCACGGTTAACGATCTTGTAATTATCTGAGCCAAGACTGGTGATTTCCCATTGCTGGGAATTCTGATTCATCCAGCTATATTGTTCCAGGGTAAGGCCTTGGTTACCTAAACCACCGGGTACGGCCAATACTTTGCCGCTGAACAGGTTCACGATCTTATAGTAGCCTGTTCCCAGATCTACCAGGTTCCATTTTTGCCAGCGGTCTGGCGTACTGGCAGATGCCGCCCATTGCTGCAGCAGCCGGCTATTGTCTTGCTTTGCACCCTGGTTAAGGGTTCCTCCAACTTCAATGGCTTTCGCACTTCCCGCGTTAGTAACGGTGTAAGTATTATAAGTTTCTGTAAGCACATCCGTCCTCAGTTTGCCGGCAGAAAACATTTCTCTTTTTGCTGAATCGTTCTCTTTGCAACCTTGCACAGCCAGCAGGAATATTGCCGCAGCGCATATCATTACTTTTTTTCTCATGGTTTGATTTTGCTGATCAGTTAATAGATTGTTAGTCATATTTCGTCAAAAAAGCATGCGGCTACCAGACAAAGATTAGCACTCATCAAACGCACATTCGGTATATATTTGGTAGCGGCAGGTTTCAATAATATCGCTTACAATAGTATGCTAAATGGATGTAACTTCCAAATATTCAGATAGGTGATCAATGGACTATATCGGAAATGACGGGGAAAGCGTATCAAATTCGTTTTTAATAAATCTCAAAAAGGAGCGACAAACAGCTGTCACCAGACACCTGATCTTTACCATTAAATCATCAAGCTAATTTAAAGAAAATGGAAAAAAACACAATTGATCCCTGGAAGTGGGGAGAGTACACCAACTCAGTTCAGGCCGTAGAAGTAAAAAATGTATCAGGTACCCTTTACTGTTCTGGTCAGGTGGCTATTGATGCCAACGGGCAGCCAAGTACAGAGGATATGCGTTCACAGTTGACGCAAACGATCGCTAACCTGGAACACTTGGTTACAGAATCTGGTTATGAAATGAGCAACATTGTAAGGTTAAACATATTCACAACTTCCACATCCGAATTCTTTACCTCATGTGTTGAGGTATATGCCGGGTTTGTTCAAAAATATGGCATCAGACAAGCTACAACCCTTATTGAAGTTAAAGGGCTTTTCGCTACACTGACAGTGGAACTGGAGGCTACAGTAGTAAAATAAAGATTGCAATGCAGGATGCTGAAATATATTCTCCGGCAAGTGAGGCAGAGTGGAGAGAATGGTTGATCAAAAACCACCTCTCCGCTCCTTCTGTTTGGCTTGTATTTTATAAAAAGAAATCTGAGCGGCACAACTTTACATGGAGTGCCGCGGTTGATGAGGCACTTTGTTTTGGCTGGATAGATGGCAGGCGAAAGCCTGTAGATCATGAAAAATTTATCCAGTTCTTTTGTAAACGGAAACCGAATAGCACCTGGTCTAAGATCAATAAGGAAAAAGTAAGCGATCTGATCAAAAGAAAGCAGATGATGCCCGCAGGTTTAAATTGTATCCATACTGCTAAGCAAAACGGCTCATGGCATTTACTGGACGATGTTGAAGGTTTAGTGCTGCCAGCTGATCTTCAGTTGGCATTTGAGCAGCAAGCCAGCACACTGGAATACTATACAAGCCTCAGTAATTCGGCTAAAAAATCAATCCTGCAATGGGTAAAATTGTGCAAAACTGATAAAACCCGTCAACAAAGAATTACAGAAATCGTAAATTCTGCTAAATTTAAAACTTTACCGGTTGCACTAAAACGGTAATTGCCATATTATAAAAAATGGATAATAGTAAACGCTTTGACCGCATCTTACAACTGTTCTTTTTATTACAGTCTAAATCCCGTGTAACTATCAATGAGCTGCAATGCAGGTTTGAAACCAGTAAACGGACTATCTACAGGGATCTAAAAGCCCTGGAAACGGCCGGGGTACCGATCTCATCACATGATGGTGCCGGGTATTCCATATCCGAGGGTTTTCGCATTCAGCCATCCAGGTTTACACATGAGGAAGTCCTTAGTTTGCTGATTGCAGAAAAAATGATGCAGCAGCATCAAACTAAGTTTATCAAAGAACAATTTGAGTCTGTGCTGGTCAAAGTAAAAGGCTCTCTGCAATCTCAGCAGAAGTTGGCTATGCAGCAGCTTGACGACAAACTTTTGATCAATTCAGAATCTGAGTCGCAGGATTATCTGCCTGATATCCTCAATACCTTGCTGAGCAGTTCGTCTAGCCATAAAATTGTGAAAATCAGTTATCATAAGAGCAGTGAAAAAAAATTTAAAGTTCGGGAAATAGAACCTGTTGGGCTGTTTTACGAAAGAGATTTTTGGTATGTACTGTCATTCTGCTTACTGCGGTTAGACTATAGGAATTTCAGGCTGGACAGGATCAGGCAGGCTGATATAACCGATATCCCATTTACACGTAAACATCCGCCCCTACGCGAGCTGCGGGATCACCTCGATGCTGCTCCCGCCACTCCGATCATCATAAAAGCAGATCTGAAATTTGCTCATTTTATATTTTGGGAACGTGACAGCTACGGGTTTTACAAAGAAGAAACCACAGGAAATCACGTTCTGATGTATTTCAACTGTATCCCGCATCCCACAGCCTTTGTACGTTGGTTTTTAAGATTTATTGATGTTGCGGATATTGTTGAGCCGGTATCATTAAAGGATGAATTAAAGGAAATCCTGGATAATGGTTTAAAGAGAATGACAAAGTGATCAGCACCCTAAAAGTTAACAGATATTTCATCATACAAAACTAAGGCTTAAGGCAGCATCAGAAGAATGTACAGTTCCCTGTTGGTTAATTACAATTGATTGTATTCCTCATCACTAACTGGCTCCAGCCACTCATTGCTTGCACCCTCTGCAGGCACGGCAATAGCAACATGTGAAAACCAGCTGTCCTTAGATGCGCCATGCCAGTGTTTTATGCCCGGAGCAATGTTCACAACATCCCCTGGATTTAAAACCTGCGCAGGTTTTCCCTCTTCCTGAAACCAGCCAATGCCAGCTGTACACAACAAGATCTGGCCACCTTTGTGATGAATATGCCAGTTGTTTCTGCAGCCCGGCTCAAAAGTTACATTATTGGTGCCCACACCTTCTTTAGTTAAAGGTGCAAGGTAGCTCTGGCCGGTAAAATATTCTGCGTATGCTTCGTTTTTCTCTCCCAGTGGGAATATTTGTTGGAAATCACTCATTTGATTATATATTTTGATTGCAAACTTGCAAAGAATTAAACGGTTTACCCTTACCCATATTACAGGTTTATCTACCACTATTACTTAGCAAGTAGGAATTATTTTTGCGAATTAGCAAAAAATACAAAATAAATATGTCGGAACTTTGTGATCAAAAAAGTGATGGATGCAATTTTTAAATATTTTGACCTGTTCCTAAAACTCAGTCCTGAAAGCAAACAGCTGATAGCAGACCATTTAGAACCCTCAACGGTGAGTAAGGGCGAGTATCTCTGGAAGGCCGGACAGAGATGCAACAGCATTTACTTTATCACATCAGGCATCGCACGACTATTTTTTTACACTGAAGCTGGTACAGAAAATACAGTACATTTTATTACCGAGAACAAGTTCATTACCGATCTGGAAAGTTTAAGAGATCAAATACCTTCATCAGTTTCATGCATTGCAGCTATTGACTGTAATGTATTTGTGATTACATCACAAATACTTGAAAAGCTTGAAAACAATGTTCCTGAGTGGCATGAACTGCTCAAAAAAATCACAGAAAAGACCCTGTTTGACAAAATTAAAGCCCGGGAAATCCTGTTTCAGAAAGAATCTAAAGAAAGGTACATTTCATTTCTGAAACTATTCCCCACAGTTGCAAACAGTGTTCCCGCCAACCAGGTAGCTTCTTACCTTGGTATTTCTCAGTTCACATTAAGCCACCTGAAAAAAGAAATAGCCAGCAACGATTTTTTGCGGATTCGCAAAAATTAAGTTTCTCCACTGAAAGACATTTGTATCCAGATCCATATCTCTCCAGGCTGCGCATCCGCCAGATTACGGATGCAGACTAACCCGGAAGGTATTGGCAAAACGAAAATTTGAATAAGAAATGAAAAAAGTATTCATTACAGGAGGCTCTGGTTTTGTTGGACAAAACTTAATCCCATTATTGGTTGAAAAAGGATATTCAGTAAGTGCCCTTGCACGTTCGCCACAAGCTATAGAAAAGGTTAAAAGCCTGGGCGCGATAGCTGTACCAGGTGATCTGGAGTGCAGAGAAGCATTAACTAATGGCATAAAAGATGCAGAAACTGTGTTTCATTTGGCTGCCTCCGTAGATTTTTTTGCAAGTGAAAAAACGTTATATAATCTTCATGTGAAAGCTACAGCCCTGCTGCTTGAAGAAGCTAAAAAGTCAGCTGTTAAAACCTTTGTATACCTGGGTGCGGCATCAGTAATAATGAACGGACAACCAATAGGGAATGCCGACGAACATTTTGTTTCAGACAATCTGACCGACGGTTACTCCCGGACAAAGCTGGCAGCGGAAAAATTGGTGCTGCAGGCAAATTCAGCACAGTTCAAAACAATTTCGATTCGCCCCCCGCTGATTTGGGGTAAGGGCGACCCTAATATTCTGCCGGCGATACTTGACGCGATCAAAAAAGGCCAGATGCAGTTTATCGGGGGCGGCCTGCACAAGATTGTTACCGGAAATGTTAAAAATGTGTGTGAGGCATTGCTGCTGGCAGAAGATGGGGGTTTTGGGGGAAATGCCTATTTCATTACTGACGGAGAAAAAGTGGTTTTTAAAGATTTCATCAAAAGATACGTCGGCACACAGGGTATAGCTGTTCCGGATAAATCGGTTTCAATCGGAACAGCTAAACTGATTGCATCGCTCATGGAATTTGTTTGGAAAACCTTTCAGCTGAAAGGACATCCGCCACTATACAAAGCCATGGTAAACACACTGGGACTGGAATTTATAACCAGCGATGCCAAAGCCAGAAGGGAACTAGGGTACAAAACGTTTGTAACTGTTGAACAGGGATTATCGCTGATGAAATCATAAATCAAAGACTGGCTATTGTACTCTGCAGCAATAAGTACGAGGATGGTAGCAATTATGATTGCCAGCCAGAATGTGACCCTGTTGATTATTCTATCAATCCTTTGTATATTTTCTGATTCGCTCATCAGGCTGTTCTGATTAATGCTGTTCCCCGTGCTTAACTGGTTACTGAAGAAATTAGTTTTTAGCGCTGGCTGCTTCTTCGATTATCCTTAATACAGCTTTCGGCTGTGCGATCATCACCACATGGCCGGATTCCAGCTCAGTAGTTTTGGCTTTGATCCTTTTGGCCATAAAACGTTCCAGGTCTGGGTTGATGGTTTTATCGCCTTTTGCTACGATGTACCAGCTTGGTTTTTGTTTCCAGGCAGGTGTTCCGCTTTTATCCCCAAAAACAGTTTTAGAGGCCGGAGTTTGTGTAGCATAAATTACTTTCCGCTCTTTTACAGGCAGGTCATTGGCAAATGCAGCTTTTACGCCTGCCTCAGATAAATAGACAAAGTCGCCTGCGGGAACAAAGTATTTGCTCAGTTCCGTTCCGGGAGCATTTTTTTGCAGCTCTGGCACAGTTTCGCCAATCTCAGGAGCGTAAGCTGCAACGTATACCAGTCCGATTACTTTAGGATCATTACCAGCCTGGGTAATCACAAAACCACCCCATGAGTGCCCAACCAGGATAACTTTCCCTTTAGCCATATCAATAGCCCTTTGCGTAGCCGCAACATCGGCAGCCAGAGAGGTAACCGGATTTTGTACAGAAATTACAGGATAACCTTTCGCCTGTAACCCGGTGATCTGGTCAGTCCAGCTGGTTCCGTCTGCCCATATTCCATGAACAAAAATGATAGCCGGTTTTTCTGAAGCAGCGCTTTGGGCATGGCTGCTAAATGCAACGATTAAGGCAATAAGCAATACGGAATAAAATTTCATAGTTTTCATAAGATGTGATTTGATGTTAAATATTCATTTTTGTTTCTGTCACAAAGTAGGGGGATATTGAAAAAATAATAGCGTGACGTAGATCACATTAAAGATAGCCCGCAAAGAATGTGATCTGTGTCACAGTCAGGGGTCTGTAATCAAATGAAAGGGTAATAGAGGTCACGTATTTTCCTTCGAAATAAATTCTAGTTTTGCTGTATGGTTCCAATACTTAATCACATCTCCATAAAATGAAAATAACAAAGAAAGATTTCCCTGCATTGATCCTGATTGATTTCCAGAAAGCTTTTGAAGACGAAGAGTATTGGGGAGGCAGCAGAAATAATCCCTTCGCTGAGGAAAACGCAATGAAATTATTGAATTACTGGAGGGCGAACAAATTACCTTTGTTTCACATACAGCACATCTCAGTAAATCCCGAGGCAAAGCATGGCCTGAATAATCCGGGACATGTATTCAAAGATATGCTTAAACCCTTAGCGGGAGAAGTGATCATACAAAAGTCTGTCAATAGTGCTTTCATAGGTACGGACCTGAAAGAACAGCTCGATCAGAATGGAATTCATACCGTTGTGATCGCGGGCTTAACTACCGATCATTGTGTTTCTACCACAACCAGGATGTCAGGAAATTTTGGTTATGACACCTACATTCTAGCAGATGCAACAGCAACCTTTGGAAAGAAAGGTATCAATGGAGAGCATTACAGCGGTGAAACAATGCACCTGACAGCGCTTGCGCAATTGAACCAGGAATTTGCCACGGTTGTTCTTACGCAGGAACTGATTGAAGACCTGGAGGCCGGGGCTGAGAATTAATATCAGCAGTTACAATTTATCTTTTGTTACAAATCTTTTGGCCAGATAACTGCTCATCAAAGCCAGGCCCGCAAAAAAGATCAGCTTAGACAGGTCGTTTTCTGTATACACCCTGCCGGCCCTGAACAACACATAACCTACCACCAGATTAAACAAAGCCCATAATATGTTTAGTGAGGGAGAGGATAAACCTTGTCCGGGTGGTTTGGCAAATGGAGTTGGAAATGCATCCCCACAAACGCCTTTAACAAAGTGGGGAACAAAATTTGTTAAAAATACACCCGCAAAAAAGCTGCTTAGATAATGGTACCTCCCCACATAGGGGGATATACCCGCTTCCGGTTCATGCCGCCCCGGGCATCTATTAAAAATTTTATACGGTAACGATCGTTCCGATAGCATACGTCCTGGCATTGCCCCTGATTATTACCCTTTCGCCCAGATCAGAGCAATATAGTGTACCTGTCCGCTCAGATAATTGGATAGCGATCATATGATTTTTATTCAGCTGCTCTTTCCGATAGGGAATCAGGGAACAATGCGCTGATCCTGTAACAGGATCTTCGAGAATTGTTGACTGCGGGGTAAAGTATCTGGAAACGAAATCGGCACTGCTTCCGGGAGCAGTTACAACCACACCTCCTGGATCAAGATTGATCTGGTCAAACACCTGTCTGTCAATTGTGATGTCGCGTACTTGATGTTCATTTTCATAAATCAGCACAAAATCACGGGATTTTAAAACTGCTGATGGCTGAATGTTCAGGGCATGCGCAATAAGCTCAGGAAGCACTGCAGGAACGGGCTTTCTGGAAGGAAAGTTCAGTGCATACATCCCATCTTCAACCGTTACGGTCAGCTCCCCGCTTAGTGTTGTAAAAACAATTTCCTGCTTGTCAAAATCCATCATGCTGTATATAACATGAGCTGCGGCCAGCGTTGCATGTCCGCACAGATCCATTTCAATCTCGGGCGTAAACCAGCGTAAGTGCACCTTATCCCCATTAATTACAAAAAATGCAGTTTCTGCAACTGCATTTTCTTTTGTGATGTTAAAAAGTGTTTCATCCGGCAGCCATTCCTTTAGCGGGACAACACATGCGGGATTCCCTTTGAATATCTCGTTCGTAAATGCATCGATCTGATAAAGTTTTAATTCCATACAAAGATAATTATGAAGTCTGTTTTAGCGCAATATACAATGCTGCGGCCAACTCCATACTAACGCCCCGCCCGGGCTGCTATTATTTGATATAAACGGTTTTTACGTTTACAAATTCAAGAATACCAAAACCGTTTTCCACCCAAGCCATGCGTTATGAGTTTGCTTAATTTTAGCTGGCGCCTGCTCTTCAGTAAGTGCAGCGTATTCCTTAATTTTCTTTCCGTTGGCCGGATTAATTGAAATAATACTCATTTTTATACTTTAAAGATGATTTAACTATCTGGTTAAGTTTACTGTTTTATCAAGGGTAAATTTGAGCTTAACAGATAAGAAAATAATGTGATTTGAATCACATTAAAATTATCATACGAATTATGTGATGCTCGTCACTTTGACTACCTTTAGGTTTTCATTAGCTTCACACCATGACACCGCAGGAAATCTTAAAAGCTCACCTCAGCAAAACCATCACTCTTACCGATGATGAGTTCAGTTATTTCTTTTCGCATTTGAAACCACTGTCCTTTAAAAAGGGTGAAAGTATTATCACTGAGGGAGATACTGTCAGCTGTGAATATTTTGTGCTGAATGGATGCCTGAAAACATATTATGTAAACGATGATCAAAAGATGCTGATCTTACAATTTGCGATGTCAACCTGGTGGGCTTCGGACTACAATGCGTTATACAATGATGTAAAAGCGACAGTGCATGTGGACTGCATTACAGACACCGACGTATTATGCCTTACCAGCGAAGACCGTGAAAGGCTTTGCAGGGAAATCTATCAGCTTGAATATTTCTTCCGATGGCGCTCCAATAAAGGGTTTGTCGCTACTCAGAGAAGACTGTTATCTTTTATGAACAATGATGCCAGGCATCGCTATGAAGAATTACTGAACATGTACCCGCAACTCTATAATATTGTTCCTAAACATCTTATTGCAGCATATCTGGGCGTATCGCGCGAAACGCTTAGCAGATTGTACCAAAGTTAACAGTTTTCAAACTGCCCCGGCAGCTCTAATCCGCCGGAACAGTATTTTAAAATAGCTTTTATAAAGTAGCCATATCTAAACAATTCTTATAGTTTAAAAAAGTTGTTTCACAAATATCACTTCGCGCAGTTCCAGCTGCGGGATAATTTTGGCTGCTACGATGGCCTGATAGTGAGCTGAGTTTTTGTGAAAGTCAAGGGCCTGCTCATCAAGATATCGCTCATGCAAAATAATCTCGTTGGGATCGCTTTCAGATTGATAGATAGCATAAGAGATATTTCCCGGTTCTTTTTTTGTTTTCTCTGCCAGTTCTGGCAGCAACTGAAGCACGGCTGCTGTTTCTGTTTCTTTTATTTTCCATTTTACGATCAGTTCTCTTTGCATGATGTGTTATATTAAATGTGAATGTTGGTAAAATTTATTCGTTTTTGATTACATGACAAATTTGGTTTGAACGGGCAAGAAATATACGTGACATACATCACAATCAAATTGTCTGCTGATTATGTGAGGTATATCACAATATGCCCGCCAGGGCGAAACGTCCTGTTTCTATAGCAAAACGTGCATTGAAGAAGGTTTCATAATGCGATACGTTTGTGCTGTAAATAATTATATAAAATCATATCATGAAAAATGTAAGTTTCTTATCAATCGCTGCAGCTGTATTGCTCATCTTTTCTGTAAGTGCCAATGTTGCGGCCCAGGAAGCACAAGTTAAAGATAACCATGTGGAAAGCCATGTTAACGCTTTTTTAAAGGTACTCAATTCAGGAACCGGCAAACCTATTGAGCAACTATCTGCCAAAGATGCCAGGGCAGTGCTCACAGGCGCACAGGAATCAGTTAAATTTGATTACAGCGATATCAGGGTTACTGAAAAAACCATCACTACAAGTGCCGGACCCATTGTACTTACTGTAGTGAAACCTGCAAATGCCAAAGGGGTGCTTCCCGTTTTTATGTTTATCCATGGCGGCGGATGGGTACTGGGCGATTTCCCAACCCACAAACGCATGGTAAGGGATTTGGTTGTTAATTCTGGTGCGGCAGCAGTATTTGTGAACTACACACCCTCGCCCGAAGCTAAATACCCCGTAGCGATCAATCAAATCTATGCTGCTACAAAATGGGTGGCCGCTCATGGAGGCGATATCGGTGTAGACGGAACAAGGCTTGCTGTAGCAGGCAATAGTGTTGGAGGCAATATGGCTACCGTGATGACTTTAATGGCCAAAGATAAAAATGGCCCAAAAATTAAATTGCAGGTGCTTCTGTGGCCGGTGACCAACGCAAACTTTGATACTGAATCTTATCATCAGTTTGCTGAGGGACATTTTTTAACAAGAAACATGATGATGTGGTTTTGGGATAACTATGCTCCCGATGCTGCTGTAAGAAAGGAAATATACGCGTCGCCGCTGCAAGCTACTCAAACGCAGTTACAGGGCTTGCCTCCGGCTTTTATAGAAGTTGCAGAAAATGATGTGTTACGTGACGAAGGCGAAGCATATGCACGAAAATTAGATGCCGCAGGAGTAAAAGTAACTACCGTTCGTTACAATGGAATGATCCATGACTGGGGCCTGTTAAATCCATTGGCTACTGTTCCTGCCACACAGTCCGCCCTGCTGCAGGCTGCTGCAGAAATTAGAAAAGCACTACAATAACCAGATCACTAATAGCGTAATCCCTATCTTAGGACATCTTTAATCATACCAACTATGGCCAGCTTTAAGCAATTTGCTTTTAAAAAAATTGGAATTATTGCACTTGCAAATGAGACTGCGCTGCCACAGGCAGCGGCAGAACTGAGTACTTTTGTGAAGATCGTACTGGTAAACGCAGGGGCCACAGTTGTTATTGATTTCCACGAGTACCTGCTGGAGAGCGATGCCCTCTTTTTTATCAGCCCCGGACAAGTGGTTACCTTTGATAAAAAGAGTACCGGAACGATGCTGTATTATAATCGCGATTTTTACTGCGTAGAAATACATGATAAAGAAGTTGCCTGTGACGGCTTGCTTTTTCATAACGTGTATGCAATCCCTGTAGTTTACCTGGATAAAAAACAGTCGGCAGATTTCAGGGGTATTTTTGAAGAGCTCAGCACTGAGTTTGAAGAAAATGACTCCACAGTGGAAGAAATGCTTAGGATTTTGCTGAAGAAAATCATTATTCTGGGCACCCGCATCTGGAAGAAATCAAATATTATAAACGACGACGAGATTGGGCAGGAAGCAGAATTCTCCCGAAAGTTTAGTCAAATGGTTGAATGGTTTTATATGCAGCACCATACTGTTGCTGCCTATGCAGAATTGCTGAAGATTACTCCTAAAGTACTGAACAAGCGAATTGTACGTATGCACAGTTCAGGGCCAAATGAAATTATCAAGAGCCGTATTATCCTGGAAGCTAAACGCTTGCTGGCCCATACCGAACTTAGTGTAAAAGAAATCGGTTACAAATTAGGTTATACTGACCCTTCATATTTTATCAGGTTGTTTACCCAGCAGACAAAAGAATCCCCCCAAACGTTTCGCCTTGCATACCGTAAACAAGGCGAAATGATCTAAGGGCTTTCCGCGGAGAAGAAATTATCATTTTATATCAACTTCTGCACATCGTTTATGAATTTGATGTCTTTGCGGCTATAGCGGAAACAGCATACGTTTGATCACAGAGCTCCTTGTTGACCATTGCCCCGGCAAAATTGCCGGTGTATACAGAATTTGCTACTGCACGCATCATCCCGCAATTATCACCACAGGCATAAATCCCTTTTACTGTGGTACTTTGAAAGTTATCTATCGATATATATCCCTGTTCTGTAAGCTCGCAACCCAGGGATTGCGGAAGATCTGAATGCTGTATAAACGGCACCGCCGCATACAATGCATCATAATTGATGCTGCTTCCATCATCAAAAATCAGGGTGCTGAGCTGCCCGTTTTCATGTTGTATTTCAGATATCACAGTTTCTACAATTTGGATGTTGTGTGTTTTGAATTTTTCAAGATCGTTTGCTGTAAAATCCCCTTTTCCCATTGTAAAGACCGTGAGATCTTTAGTCAGGTTATAAACCAGCGAAGCCAGGTGTACCGCTCTGGCCCCATTTGCCAGGATTCCTGTTTTTTGGCCTTTAAGCTCATATCCATGACAATATGGACAATGAACCACAGAGATTCCCCAGCATTCTGCAAAACCTTTAATATTGGGCATCAAATCTTTAATTCCCGTTGCAAAAATCAGTTTTTTGGTTTGGAAAGTCTCCCCTTCCACGGTAGTTACCGTAAATCCATCCCCGGTTTTAGTGGCTGCTGACGCGGTACCAGTTAAAAACCGGACAGTACTATATTTTAATACTTCTGCTTTAGCTTTAGCCGCTATCACCGCCGGCTGCTCTCCATCCTGGGTGAGAAAATTATGCGAATGCGGCGTTTGGCGGTTACAGGGCAATCCGCTGTCAATGATGAGAGCGTTACGCAGGGAACGGCCTAATGCCATCGCTGCCGACAAACCTGCGTAGCTGCCGCCGATGATGATTACTTCGAAATTTTTTGATGCTGTCATTGTAAAATATTTAAACACGGATGAACCAATGGAAGATG
Organism: Pedobacter westerhofensis; assembly: GCF_900182595.1. Lineage (GTDB taxonomy): Bacteria > Bacteroidota > Bacteroidia > Sphingobacteriales > Sphingobacteriaceae > Pedobacter > Pedobacter westerhofensis. The sequence continues at coordinate 537,388 of NZ_FXTN01000001.1, forward strand.
TTTCAAAGATACAATACAGGATTTCTAATGCAACATTGTAGCATGTAAATACTTAATTTTTTAAATTTCGTGACAAACAAACCTTATCTTCCGTACCCAACCGGATTGATATGTTGAAAAAATTTAATCTGAAAATCGGTGTTCCATTTGCCTTACTTTGTTCAGCATTTGCAATTCTTTTGTCTTTTATACGAATTAAATCCGGGCATACAGAGCAATTCTTCTTATTGTCCTATTATTATTTTACCTTTTCCCTGCTGAGCTGGCGATGTCACTGCTGAGCATGGGAACCTGTCAGAAAGTAGATGCTGAACACGTGATCCATCTGGATAAACCAGCAGTATTTATCAGCATTATCAACAACTTCTTTTTAAACAAATAATACGATTGCAATATACTACCAAGTGAATGCCTAAAGGTATATTGCAATTAAATCCGAAACTCATGCATAAATATAAAGTGGCTGCGCCGCTTGTTCTCCCGTTCATGTTGCTGGCTATCATCTTCACGGGCTGCAAGACTGTGATTAGCCCCATGGTGAAAAATTATACGGATCCTTACCATAAGAAAGTTAGGCAGGCGGGATTTATAGAGAAGTCTGTTAAGATTGGCGGCACAGACCTGCATTATACCGAAGGACCAGACAACGGACCGGCATTGGTACTGTTGCATGCCCAACTGATGGACTGGTTTGATTACAGCAGGGTATTGCCTAAGCTATCGAAGTCGTATCATATCTTCGTGCCGGACTATAACGGCCATGGCAAAACCACTGCCCCTGCCAATACGATGAGTGCAAACGCCATCGGTAAAACCTTGGCAACATTCATGGAAAAAGAAATCCGGCAACCAGCTTTTGTTTCTGGTAATTCGTCCGGCGGACTGCTTACAGTCTGGCTGGCAGCCAACAGGCCGGACCTGGTAAGGGCAATACTCCTTGAAGACCCTCCATTGTTTTCTTCTGAATACCCGAGAGTGAAACAGACCATAGCTTACAAATCCTTCCAGTCCTGCCATACGTACGTAGAATCAAACAGCAAAGCCGATTTTCTAACCTACTGGATTGAGTCCAGCACTACATTCATAGAGAAGTACGCAGGAAAAAAAGCCGCACCAAGACTCTTGTCAATGGTAAAAACCTACAGGGAGGGCAACCCCGGAAAACCAGTAGAATTGCGTTTCCTGCCGGTGATGCTGCGGATGTTTTTTAGAGGAATGAGCAGTTTTGATCCGCATTTTGGAGATGCATTTTATACCGGTGAATGGAATAAAGGATTTGACCATGCTGAAACGTTGAAAAGAATCAAATGCCCTGCGCTGTTGTTGCAGGCTAATTTCGAAATCCGTCCCGACGGTATCCTTGATGGAGCTATGAACAAAAATGATGCAGACCGGGCGATGAAGCTTTTACCGGATGCTAAATACCATAAAATTGATGCGATGCATGTTGTCCATCTGGATAAACCTGATGAGTTCATCAGGATCATGAACAGCTTTTTTTTAAATAACATATACAGGGCTCCCAACAAATCAGGAGCCTTGTATTATTTTTAAACAGTAGTAATATCAAATGGCAGCTTCCTGATGCGCTTACCTGTCAGGTCAAAAATCGCATTAGTCAGTGCTGGTGCAAATGCAGGCAAACCAGGTTCGCCCATACCTCCGGCATTCTCATCATTTTCCATAATATGGATATCCATCTGGGGTATATCAGTAATGCGCGGCATTTTGTAGTCATAGAAATTCCGCTGCTCAACCATTCCATCTTTAAAGGTAATCTCATGGATAGTTGCCGCACCAATCGCCATCACTATACTGCCCTCAACCTGCGCTTTGATAATATCCGGATTAACGTACCAGCCGCAGTCTACCACTACCCATACTTTGTCGATGTGTATACCACCTGTACTTTTTTTAGAAACTTTAACAATATGTCCAACGGTACTGGCAAAACATTCCGTGATGGCTACACCGTATCCATCATTCTTTTTCCTGCTTTTCCATCCGGAAACCTCTTCCATCTTATCCAGCAGGCGCTGGCTTCTCTCATCCTTCAGGTATTGTCTTCTCAGATCCATCGGATCTTTCGACGCTTTATGGGCAAGTTCGTCAAGGAAGCTCTCGTAGGCAAAACCATTGGTAGAAGCATACACCGAACGCCAGAAACTGGTTGGGATCGGTGTTTTGAAAGGAATATCAGAAAAGCTAATGTTTTTGATACTTTGGTAATAAGGTTTTAAAAATCCCTCTGAGGTACTGCGATTAGCCTTACCATTGTCGCCGCCCCGCCAGTGATCATTGTTCTGGCCGGCCATACGGAACTTCAGTGCAGTGATTCCGCCGTTTTCTACAGCACCTTCGCATCGGTACGAGATACCGGGACGGTAAGGCCCCTGCGTAGCGTCATCCTCCCGCGTCCAAACCACTTGTACCGGCGCTCCTATTTCTTTAGAAACCATTACTGCTTCATAGGGATAATCCGGCATAGCTTTACGTCCGAAGCCTCCGCCCAGGAATGTCATGTTAACAATTACATTTTCCCGCGCCATGCCCAGCTTCTTGCTCACATAGTCCTGTATCCAGTTGGGTGCCTGTACCGGCCCCCAGATCTCCACCTTATCAACCTGGTAATGGGCGATGCAGTTTACAGGTTCCATACAGCTATGGGACTGGTAAGGAGTTTCATAAACCACGTCCAGCTTGTCTTTTGCCTGTGCGATAATTCCTGTAGGATCGCCCTGGGTAGTCAGCGTTAAGCCTTCGCTGGTTTTGAGCAGCTCACGCTGGCGGCTGTAAATCTCCGGTGTACTCAGGTGTTCAAAGCCAGTATCATCCCATTCTACCTTCAATGCTTTTTTGCCCTGCATGGCTGCCCAGGTAGAGGTTGCTACCACGGCCACCCCCTCGCGGTCTGTATCCCATACGCCCATCACCACTTTAAATACGCGGGTAACACCCGGAACCTTCAAAGCGGCAGTAGCATCAAAACTTTTAACTTTACCACGCAGCCGCGGATTGCGTTCAACGGTTGCAAACTGCAGGCCAGGTATCCGCTTGTCTATTCCAAAGATGGCTTCACCATTGGTTTTCAGCGGCGAATCACGACGGTGGTTGCCCTTACCGATCACTTTATATTCTGAGCGTGCTTTAAGCTTCACATCTTTTGGAGCGGTTAGCTTAGCGGCATCCTCAACCAGTTCTCCGTAGTGCAGTTTTTTACCGCTGGGCTTGTGGATTACATTTCCTGTTTCTGCATAACATTCCGTATTGGGCACTTTCCAGCGTGCTGCGGCTGCCATGATCAACACCTCACGTGCGGTTGCGCTCAGCTTCAGGAGATTCTTATAACTCCCCCTGATCGTAGAGCTGCCACCGGTGAGCTGGCTGCCATATTTTTTTTCGTCACCTTGTGTAAGCTGTATATCTATGCCATAGAGGTCTACTTCCAGTTCTTCGGCGATAATCTGCGCGATAGAGTGGTAAACCCCCTGGCCCATTTCTGCGCGGTGACAGATGAGCGTTACCTTGCCGTTGGTATTGATGATGATCCATGCGGCCAGGGCGATGCCTGCATTTGCAAGCCTGGCCTCATCTTCAGTTAAAACTCTTGGCTCTGCATCCGCAGACATATATATTCCCAGGCACAATGCCGTGCCTGCTATACCTGCAATCCTGAGGAAACCTCTGCGGGACAGGTTTTCAACTTCTTCTGATACTGACATAATCTATTCTTTAAGAAATTATTTTTTCGGCGCGTAAGCACCGGTACTGAGCCAGGTTAACCAGGCTTTTTTAAATGCCGCGTGGCTCATAGGTGGTAAGGTGCGCCCTTCACCAGGGGTCCATCCGGCAAGTACCAGACCGTCATCAGCATGCTCAACTAATTTTTGCATGTCCTTATGACCGTTCCGTTTTGGATCTATCAGCTGTTGCGCCAGTTGACGGGGTGTTTTGCCCTGAAAAACCATTTTCATATCAGCAGGTGGCAAATGCCAGTTGGGGTTTCCCGGAGGAGTGTGTACGCCTGGTGTATTTGTGGGCTGATGGCAGTTGGCGCATTTCATTGCCAGAACGCCCTTTCCCTCCAGGCCTCTTTTCGGGAACATGGTATGTAAATGGCTGTCATCGCCCTGCAAAGGAATATCTCCCGATGGGTGGCAGTTCATACAACGCGGGCTCATCAATACTTTATAAACGGCAGCAAAAGCTTTCACAGATGCTACAGAGTCTTTTTTGATGATGAATGGTGCAGGATGTTCTTTTTTAAGTTCAGCCTTATGGTTCATCCCAAAAGCCATCAATGCAACAAGATACATCATAACGCCCATCACAATCAGCGATTTTGAGGGTCTAAAGTTTTTTAGGGGCCTGATTATTCTGTTCATGTGGTGCCCCCTTCCTTCTTTTGCAGTTCTGCGGCTAAATGTATAGCCTTGCGGATACGCAGATAGGTGCCGCAGCGGCAGAGGTTTCCTGCCATGGCATCATCAATATCCTGGTCAGTGGGTTCAGGTTTCTCGCGGAGCAGGACTGCTGCAGACATGATCTGTCCGGAGTGGCAGTATCCACATTGCGGGACATTCTCCTCATTCCAGGCCAGCTGCGCAGGATGGTTGTTATCGGCAGACAATCCTTCAATAGTTACTACATTTTGTCCGGCAGCGCGGCTCAGTTTGGTTACGCAGGATCGCACTGCTTCTCCGTTAAGGTGAACGGTACAGGCGCCACACTGTGCAACACCGCAGCCAAATTTGGTTCCGGTTAGGCCGATGAGATCTCTGATTGCCCATAAGAGCGGCATATCAGGGTCCGCATCCAGCTGATAGGATTTACGGTTAACATTGAGGTTAATCATAGAAATGTGGTTAGTTGGATGGAATTAACAGCTGATGAGGACCTGTGCCGGATCCTCATCAGTAACTAAAATAACAAATCGATCAGAGCATTCAAAGAACGCGCGCCGATATCAGTAATAATGGTAGAAAAAACCGTGAAATATATCCGCGATCTTGCTTTGTCGTTTATCTGTTTACCATTTTCTGTCCCGACTCATTGTAGCGATGTCCCTGAACTTCGATTTTTGAGACAGCAGTGTTGATTTTATACAAATCAGCCTCACTGAGCGTAAGCTCTGCCGCGCCGGTGTTTTCCTGTAAACGGTGTATTTTTGTTGTTCCCGGAATTGGGACAATCCATGGTTTTTGCGCCAGGAGCCAGGCTAATGCCACCTGTGCAGGAGTTGCTTCTTTATCATTTGCCATATCCTGAAGCAGTTGGACCAATATCTGATTTGCATCACGGTTTTCCTCTGAGAACCTGGGAACACTGTTACGATAGTCAGACTGGTCAAAAGTGGTTTTGCTATCGATCTTTCCGGTAAGGAAACCCTTACCCAGGGGACTAAATGGCACGAAACCTATTCCCAGTTCCTCCAGGGTAGGCAGAATTTCCTGTTCAGGCTCTCTCCACCACAGAGAATATTCACTTTGCAATGCGGTAACAGGTTGCACGGCATGTGCCTTTCTGATGGATTGTGCACCAGCCTCGGACATTCCAAAGTGTTTCACTTTACCTTCCCAGATTAATTCCTTAACCGCTCCGGCAACATCTTCCATTGGCACATTGGGATCCACCCTGTGCTGGTAAAGCAGGTCGATACGGTCAGTTCTGAGACGTTTAAGTGCAGCGTGTACCACATCTCTTATTACTTCAGGGCGGCTATCTGTACCCAGAGCGGTTTTCCCGTCTTTAAAGCCAAACTTTGTAGCGATGACTACCTCATTACGGAAGGGCTGTAAAGCTTCTCCCAGCAGTTCTTCATTTGTATAGGGACCGTAAGCCTCCGCGGTATCAAAAAAAGTGATACCACTTTCAAAGGCGGTGCGGATCAGCTGAATCGCATCCTGTTTTTCCGTTGCGGGCCCATAGCCAAAACTCAGGCCCATACAACCTAAACCTAATGTTGATACTTCCAGTCCGCTATTTCCTAGTGTTCTCTTTTTCATCTTGTTATTTTTTTTTGTTAGTATTTGAGATTTCAACGGCCTTCAATCTGCCTTTCGCAGCCACAGGTAATCAAGCTTGCATGAGCAGAACAAGCCCACCTGAGCAGAACCAATCTGACAATAGCAGAACCAGGTTAAGCTAAGCAGAACAAAGCCGACATCAGCAAAAACATGCTGAGCTAAGCACAACAAAGAGTAGCTAAGTGCAACAAAGCCGACAGCAGCATAACCAGGCTTGAATGAATTAATCAGAGAATGATCTTGCTCATGAATTCAGCATTTCAATTAATCCAAGCGCTGTGTTCTACATCTTCCGTATAATATTATTTTTTACGCTATCCTAATATATTGCGATGTGAAACAAAAGTCTGTCCTTTTATTGAATGGAATACGATACAGATTACGGTTGTTTATACCATTTTTACTGATCTGATGATGCTTACCAGCAACCGGTTAATAAAAAAGGTACATTTGGATTGAACTTAAATTTTGGTTATGGAAGACATCCGGCGTTTTGACACCATCAGTGAATACAATGCATTTAATAACAATGAAACAAGGCATCCGCTAATCAGTGTAGTGGATCTTTCGAAGGCCGATCCGCGACAGGGTTCAAAAATGTATTTTGGCTTCTACATTGTATTTTTAAAAGATGTTAAATGTGGCGACCTGGTGTATGGCCGCGATACATACGACTATCAGGAAGGGACATTGGTATTTATCGGGCCGGGTCAGGTTGCAGGTGTGAACAGCAATGGTGAAACCTATAAACCAAAAGGTTATGCACTGGCATTCCATCCAGATCTTATCCATGGGACTACCCTCGCGAAACGGATGCAGGAGTTTAGCTTTTTTGGCTATCATTCTAACGAAGCATTGCACTTATCTGAACGTGAAAGAAACCTAGTGCTGGATTGTTTTTCTAAAATGGAATATGAACTGGATCGTAATATTGATAAACACAGCAAAAAATTGATCGTAGCTAACATAGAGTTGTTTTTGGATTACAGCATACGTTTTTACGACCGGCAGTTCATTACACGTGATCATGTTTATCAGGGCGTGATGGAGAAATTCGAGAATCTGCTGCATGAATATCTGGCTTCTGATAAACCCCAAACCATCGGATTACCTGCAGTTGGCTGGTGTGCAGAGCAACTGAACCTGTCTGCAAACTATTTCGGCGATCTTGTAAAAAAGGAAACAGGCAAAACGGCACAGGAATACATTCAAACCAAAATCATCGACATGGCTAAGGAGAAGATCTTTGATGCAGGCAAGACGATTAATCAGATTGCCTATGAACTTGGTTTTAAATACCCGCAGCACTTTGCCCGATTGTTTAAAAAACGCGTGGGGCATACGCCTCTTGAGTACCGCTCGATGAACTGAGAAATACAAAACGGCTGGTTGTACAGCCATTTTGTAAGGTAACGGAAGGGCATGTTTAAACTGAATACGTTTGCCCGCCATCAACACGTATGATTGAACCGGTAATATGATCAGCATACGAACTCATCAGATAAGCAACCGCGGCTGCCACTTCTTCTGGCTTGCCAAACCTTGCCTGGTCGTTCTTCAGGAACAGTTCAGCGGCATTTTTTTCGATCTCATCCCATTCATTACCCCAGTTATTTTGTTCGGCCATTCCAAGAATAAGATTTTTAACTGAGTCGACCAGGATGGCTCCTGGAGCTACAGTATTGGAAGTAATCCCTGAGCCTTTCAGATCCCTGGCCAGGGAAACTGTCAGGTTATGTCTTGCCGCCATTGCAGCATTATAATCCGGCTGGATAGAGGTTGGCTGGATAGCTGTGATCCCGCCAATCTGAACAACCCTTCCCCAACCCAGACCGCGCATTTGCGGCAATAAGCGCTGCGCCATTCTTATTCCGGAAACTACGTTCGTATTGTAAACTTCCAGCCATTGCGCTGGCGTTACATCCATCCAGGGTTGCCCGCGATAAACTCCCGCGTTGTTCACCAGGATATCTATTTGTCCGTACTCCAGTGCAGCCTTTACAACACGATCTGCTGCTTCGTCAGTGGTCAGGTCACCAATTGCATAACCAGCCTTTCCGCCCGACTGGTTAATTGTAGCTGCAACAGCTTTTGTCCGCTCTTCATCACGGCCATGTATAATCACTTCAATACCTTCCGCTGCTAACATCACCGCGATTGCTTTTCCCAGGCCCGAGCTCGATCCTGTAACTAATGCTCTTTTTCCTTTAACTTTTAAGTCCATGTTTTCTGATGTTTATTGATCTTTTTTTGATTCCAATTGAAAGCCGGAAGTTCTGTTGATACGATGCTTCTTTACAAATCACATTGTTGTAGAATGACCGAAATATGTTTTCCTTACCAGCTGTTTTTAAATGTTAAAACTTACTTTTGAATGGTCAAATGTATCTGACTTAAAAGGCCCCGACAAGAACGTACGCGCGAATTCGTGACGAACCTGTGGGTTTGTAATATTGAAAATCAACAGGTTATGATTAGAAAAGAAATCAAAAAGGACTTTGACATGGCAGAGTGCAGCGTCCGCAACATACTTGACAGATTTGGAGACAAGTGGTCGCTTATGGTGATAGATCTCTTACGCGAGGGAAAACTGCGGTATAGCGAATTAGACAATAAAATAGAAAGCATCTCACAAAAGATGCTCACAGTCACATTGAAGAGCCTGGAGACGGACGGCCTTATCAGCAGAAAAGTGTATCCTCAGATTCCGCCCAGAGTGGAATATACGCTGACGGAACTCGGTCAAACCCTGCTGCCAGCCATTGATATGCTTAAAAAATGGGCAGCAGATAGTATGCCGGCTATTTTAGCAGCCAGAAGCAAAATGGCGACCCCATCAGCGCCTTAGTCACTTTCCTGTAATTTCAGCTATAACTAAGCATCCTGTCACTATCTGCCTGTAATTAATAACCTGACATTACCTGCCCGTAATTTTATGCCGGTGTTCGGTGCCCCAGTCTGCAAGCACCTGGATAATCGGTTCCATGGTATGACCATAGGGCGTGAGCTCGTATGATACAGTAATCGGCTTTGTCGCATTTACCGTGCGTGTGATCACTCCATTCACTTCCAGCTCCTGCAAATCCTTGGACAGCATCTTTGATCCCAGTCCGTCAATCTGCCGCTGCAGATCGGTAAAGTTCTTTTTGCCATAAAGCAACACACTAATTACCTTAATCTTCCACTTACCGCTGATCAGATCAAGTGCATCCTGAATCGCAAAAAGTATTTTGGAACAGTCCTCCTGCTCCGATATCATCGATTTATATTTTTCCATTTCCATGCTGGTTAATCAGGGAAGCCACTATACTTAAGGAAACCCATATCAAAAGTAAAGTTAGGTTATTATACCTTTGAACCAACAAAAAACTAAAAAATATAATGGAAACTAATTTAAAAGATAAAGTAGCAGTAGTAACAGGAGCATCAAAAGGTATAGGTGCAGGAATTGCCAAAGGACTGGGGAAAGCAGGAGCTACGGTCATCGTGAATTACGCTTCGAGTGAGAGTGATGCTGAACAGGTGGTCAGCGAAATACAACTGCAGGGAGGCAAAGCTTTTGCCATTAAAGCAGACATGAGCAAGTCGGCAGAGGTTAAGCTGATGTTCGACAAAATAAAATCAGACTTTGGTACTGTAGATATACTGGTAAATAATGCAGGCGGCGCAGTTTTTGAAATGATCGACGATTTAACCGAAGACGCATTTCATAAACAATTTAACCTGAATGTTCTGGGATACCTGCTGGCCACACAACAGGCTGTGAAACATATGGGAGAGCAGGGCGGAAGTATAATCAATATCAGTTCCATCCTCAGTACTGATCCCTACCTGGCATCCAGTGTATATGCGGCAACCAAAGGTGCGGTTGATACCATGACACTGGCTCTTGCAAGGGAGCTTGGCCCCCGCAATATCAGGGTAAATTCTATTCTTCCCGGACATACCAATACACCGGCCACAGCAGGAAATTTTGAAGGCGAGCTTGGTGAAAAAATTCTCGCCGGCACACCGCTGGGGCGCTTTGGCGAACCTGAAGATATTGCGCCGCTGGCCGTATTCCTGGCTTCGGATAATGCACATTGGATCACTGGTGAATCGGTGCGGGCCGCGGGCGGCGTTAGGGGCGTTGGGTATTAAGCTATGCCGAAAACACTTATTCACAGAAAGACAGCTTTAGCAATTATACTGACAGTACAGCTGATGCTGGCGATGGATTTTCTGATCGTTGTGGTATCATTGAAAAATATTCAGACAGACCTGGGCTTTACGGCCTCAGGCTTGTCCTGGATACCTAATGCTTTTGGTTTGGCATTTGGCGGACTGCTACTTTTAGGGGGGCGACTGGGCGATATGATCGGACAGGTAAAAGCCTTTCAGACAGGACTGGCTATTTTTGTAATTGCTTCACTTACCGGTGGGCTTGCCGGATCGCCCGAAGTATTAATTATTGCCCGTATTCTTCAGGGGGCAGGCTCGGCATTGGCAGCTCCAAGCGTGCTGGCACTAATCTCGATATTGGCAAGAAACGAGGATGAAAAAAACCGTGGCCTGTCACTCTTCATCGCAGTATCTTCTGTTGGAGCATCGGTAGGCCTGATATTAGGAGGAGCGCTCACGGCATTTATCTCCTGGCGCTGGTCCCTGCTGATCAATGTTCCGGTTGGAGCTATTGCCTTTGCTGCAATTCGTTTTATTGTGCCCGAAACAATTAAGACAAAGGGAAAGGTAGATTTCTTTGGGGCATTTACGGGAGCGTTTGGCTCTGCTGCCCTTGTTTTTGGTTTCATCAGTGCCGGAGAAAATGGCTGGAGCTCTCCTGTTACAATAGTCAGTTTTTGCAGCGCTGCTGTTCTCTTTATACTTTTTGTATGGGTAGAATCGAGGATAGCAGAGCCTTTGCTTAAACTTAGTATTTTGAAGCCGAAACCGCGGCGTGGCGGACTTGCAGTGATGGCAGTGATCGTGGGCATGCACTTTGCAGCACTATTTCTGATCCTGCAATATTTTCAGCAGGTTTTGGGCTATAACCCTTTGCTTGCAGGATGTGCGTATCTCCCGCTTACGATGACTGTCTTTATCCTGTCTAATTTTGTTCCCGCTCTGTTAAAGAGGTATGGTGTCCGTACATTACTGATCACCGGAAGTATCCTGGTTGCAGTCAGTTTAGTTGGATTCTCCAGACTGACGGGCAGCAGCACTTACCTTGGTGATGTACTTTTGCCATTGCTGCTGCACAGCGCAGGCATTGCACTGGTCTTCATACCGGGCAGTATTGTGATTCTGGAGAACGTTGCAGACCAGGATGCCGGTATTGCATCCGGGGTATTGCAGATCAGCCAGCAGATCGGCGGCGCCGTCGGAATTGCAGCTATCATATCGGTCTATACAGCAAATGCGCATGCACAGGATTTTTCCTCAGGCTTGCAGGCCGCATTCTTAATTGCAGCCGGTATAGCATTGATGGCTGCTGTAATTGCGATGTTCAGCATTCCCGGCAAAATAACGAAAACCTGAATTACCTTGCCAGCGCTACTATGGTTAGATTACACAAAACCAATTAAGCTGAGTGCTGTTTATCATAAATGAAGAACGAACGTCCGTATGTAATCTGTCTGATGATGACCTCAGTTGATGGCAAAATCTTAACAGATAAATGGGGCAGTGATCCCAAAGTAAAAGCCCTGGCAGAAAATTTCGAAAAAGCGCATGAAGAACTGGGTGTTAAAGCCTGGCTGGTAGGCCGCACAACAATGGAAAAAGATTTTACAGACTTTGCAGCGCCAATATTGAAGAAAGGGCACCAGGAAGTACCTCGTACGGATTTTGTTGCTGAGCATACAGCTGAGTCTTTCGCAATAGCGATTGACGGACAGGCAAAGCTGGGCTGGGAAGAACCCACCATGCAGGGCGACCACGTGATTACGATATTGACAACAGCAGTACCGGATGCTTATCTTGCACACTTACAGGATATTGGTGTTTCGTACATTTTTGCTGGCGAAAAAAAGATCAATCTGAAGACCGCTCTCGAAAAGCTGACCAGCCTGTTCGGCATCAAAAAATTAATGCTTGAAGGCGGTGCGCATATCAATGGCAGTTTCCTCAATGAGCAATTGATTGACGAGCTTCATCAGTTGCTTTTGCCGCTTGCCGACGGAACCAAAGAAACCTCTACCCTCTTTGAAATTGAGCAAAGCGAAAAAAGAAATGGCGCAACAGTGTTAAAGCTTCACGACGTAAAACGTATGGAAGATGATGTGCTCTGGTTAACTTATAAATTTGACTATTAATGCAGGATTAGTTTTTTCCCAGTATCACCGTGTACGACGCTTTTTTACTGCCCGGATTCCTGATAAAAACAGCTTTTAAACTGTCACGTGTATAAATAGTAAATACCGAGAGACTGTCTTTTCCATTGATAGATTCCTTAAAACCTTTGCTCCCGGCGCTTTTGATCATCCTGGTGTAAGCGCCGGAATCTTTGGTGGTATAACTGATCATGCTCACCTGATCGTCAATGGTGTAAAAATCGTTTTTCAGGGAATCTTTATTAGTGTAAATAATCCCGGAATCATCCTCCATATCCTGATTTTCAGCCCATTTGTAGCCCAGACTGTTAAGTGTTGAATCAATATTTGCCGGTGCCCCATTCATTTTCAGCTGCACAAGCTTTGCAAAAAGATCAGTTTCTTTCTGATCTTTTGGGCTACATCCGGACAAGCAGAATATAAGAAGAAAAGCGAAAATGCAGGAGTACTTCATTGTTTGACAAAATATTCTTCAAACATAACTAAAAACCAATAATCAGGACTCAAATATTAAAGCAGATTTTGTCTCAGCAAAAACTGGAGCTGCTTGTTCACGATCAGTAAGGACTCTATCAGTTCCTTATTCTCTTTTCTCAGTGAGTAGATCTCAAATGCCTTTTCTATGTTAATGCGCAGGTTATCATCACCCCAGGGTTTCTGTATGTATTTATAAACCTCTCCCCTGTTGATCGCATCTACTACAGCAGTAATATCCTCATAACCGGTGAGCAATATCCGTATAGGATCTGGATAATCAGGAATAACAGACTCCAGAAACTCAATTCCTGTCATGCCCGGCATGCGCTGGTCGCACAGGATCACATGGATGCTCTCCTGCTCCAGAACCTTTCTTCCCTCAATTGCAGACTCAGCCGTGAAGATGTTGAACCTCAATCTAAAGCTCGCTTTAAAAGCGTTAAGATTATGCACCTCGTCATCAACATAAAGAACATTAACTGGATTATCGGCACTCATGAGATTTGATTAGATTTTTGCTAATATATTGCTTTTATAAGTTCAAAAAAATTAATTTCGGATAAAACCAGGAGGAGTAGACCCTTTCGTTTATTTAAAAAATTTAATACCAGGCATTTAATGTAATTAATCGCTTACGATATATCACATATGCAATTAAACACCTTTATTTGAACATTTATTTATCAAAATATAATATAAGAATTAATCAGGTAGTAGATTTTATAGTATATTTAGAACTGATAAAACCTAATTTTGGGCAGATTATAACGCACTGATAATCACAATAAAAAATTTGCTTTTAACCTAATAATAGCACTAACTTTAATTCATAAATCATTAGATGAGCTCATTTATACTAAGCAATAGGATCCAAAAATTAACAATGTTATCATTTATTCAAAGCCTGTAAAATGGAGGAGGGTTTAAATAAAGAAAATCCAGAGGTAAGGCTTAGAGCGTTCAGAGCAATTGATGACCCTGAAACCTGTGCCCTGTTTGTGGAAGGCCATACTCATGTGCTCACCAGCATAGGTGTTACCAAAGTTACTTCTTCAAAAAATGGATGGACAACCAATCCGGCAGCTTTTGTAATTGTTGTTGAGTCGCTGGACGGCACAAAAGTATACGGAGGCGCAAGGGTTCATGTTGCGGGAGGATCAGAGCCGCTGCCGATAGAATCTGCCACCGGTGCCATGGACCATGGCATATATGACCTGGTTTGGAAACATGCCCAGTTTGGTACAGGTGAACTCTGCGGGTTGTGGAACTCGCGTGAGATTGCAGGATATGGTATTGGGTCAATCTTCCTGATCCGTGCCGCGGCAGCTATATCCTTTCAGATTGGCATCCAGTCTCTTTTTGCACTCTGTGCACCCTATACTATTCCGCCCGGACTGGCCGTAGGAATGGAAATAGAAAGAAGCATCGGTAACGAAGGCACATTCTATTATCCAAAGCTTGACCTGGTAGCGACTACCATGATCCTGAAAGATGTCCCGGTGCTGAGCAAGGCCTATGAAGAAGATAAGGCTGCAATCATGAAAATCCGCGAGAATTTAAACATCACACGCCTTGAAATACTGCGGAGAAAGGAAATCACTATTCATTATGAGATCCAGATCCCTAACCTGGACCAGTGGGACCTTGAACAGGTGATCTCACAGGCCCATAAAACATTTTTAAAGACTAAAATTAATGAGAATGAAATAGACATTCTTTAAAGCCGTAACCCGTTTTTTGTTTGCCCATACCCCCCTGTTAAAAATTCATCATTCAGCCATGCTAAAAGAAACTATTCTTAAATATACTCCCGAAAATAAACTCGGTTACAGCCCTTACTTTTTTAGAATTCATGATGCTGCCGAAAAGCAGGCCCTTGAACAGCTGTTGTCTGAAGGAAACGTTTTATTTGTTCATGACGAGATTTACAGTCAGCTGCAGGAGCTGGTAAAATGTCTGAGCCCATCTGTAAGGATAAAAGCGGAGGAATATGAAGCGCGGATCACCGCTCACCTGAATGGCCGGAGCCTGGAGGAGTATGGTGTTTGGGTGTATTATCCATGGAGCCGCAGACTGGTCCATTTGCTGGATGAGGATGAATTTGTGATGGTACGTACAAACCGTAACCAGTTTAAAATTACCAGGGAAGAGCAAAATCTGTTAAAAGAAAAAAAAATAGGTATCGTAGGCCTCTCTGTGGGCCAGTCCATCGCCCTTACGATGGCTATGGAACGTACCTGCGGAGAATTGAGGCTGGCGGATTTTGATGTGGCCGAACTGAGCAACCTTAACCGCCTGCGCACAGGGCTGCATAATATGGGTACAAATAAAACAATTATTGCCGCGAGGGAAATCCTTGAAATTGACCCTTTTATTAAAATTAAGCTTTTTCATGACGGGCTCAATAAGTCAAACATGGACCAGTTTTTCACAGAAGATGGCAAACTGGACCTGTTTATTGAAGTTTGTGATGGTATTGATATAAAAATAGAAAGCCGCTATAAAGCACGTGAGCTTAATATCCCGGTAGTAATGGATACGAACGACCGCGGGATGCTGGACGTAGAAAGATTTGACCTTGAACCCGGCCGGCCGATACTGCACGGCCTGGCAGACGGACTTGATCCGGGCAATATCAAAGACCTGTCTAACGAGGAAAAGATACCATACATTCTTAAAATGGTAGGTGCAGAAACGATCTCTACCAGGCTGAAAGCCTCCATGATGGAAGTTGAACAATCCATCAATACCTGGCCGCAGCTGGCCTCTTCAGTAGTGCTCGGCGGCGCGCTCACCACCGATGTATGCAGGCGGATTTTACTGGACCAGTTCCACGAATCAGGAAGGTACTATGTTGATATGGATGAACTGGTTAAAGACCAGGAACCAGAGACGGGCGACCAGTTCCCGGAATCTTACATTGCCCCTCCTGAACTTACAGCCGCAGAAATGCTGCAGCTTACGGAAGCTATTGAAGCACAGCCCGAAACAATGATACTGCCCGCTGAAGTCATATCTGAGATCGTGAATGCAGGAATGCTTGCGCCTTCAGGCGGTAATGCGCAGCCCTGGAAATTTGTTTACAGCGCTAAAGGCCTGTTTATATTTCATGATGCACATTTTTCTCATTCCCTGCTGGATTTTAACCACCTTGGCTCCTATGTTGCCATCGGGGCAGCGGTTGAAAATATCACCATCAAAGCAGCGGCACTGGGCCTGAGCATCTCAAATACCTTTTTCCCGCTGAAGGACAACCGTACCCTGGCTGCCCATATCAGGTTTGCCGCCACAGAAAAACCGGACCTTAAAAAGATCCTTGAACCGGGACTGGGCATGCGCGTAACCAACAGGGAGCTTGCCGCAAGGGAAGCCCTGCCTCAAACATTTTATGATCAGGTACAATCTGCTGTTGCAGCTTATCCCGGTGCCGGTTTAACCGTGATTGAGGACGATAACATGATGAAAAAACTGGGAGAATTGCTTGCAAAAGCAGAAATGCTGAGAATAATTCATCCAAGGGGACATTATGATACCTTTACCAACGAACTGAGGTGGACGGCCGAAGAAACCAATGAAAAAAGAGACGGGCTTGATGTATATACCCTGGGCGCAAGCAACTCTGAACTTGCTGCGCTGAAGATTGCCAGTGATACAAAGGCAATCACATTTTTACGACAGCTCAAAGGTGGCAATGCCTTTACCAGATCAGTAAATAAATCGGTATCATTTTCATCAGCACTGGGTATTGTTACGATGCCCGGCTATTCAGAAATGGACTTTCTGCGGGGCGGAAGCGTGGTAGAGCGCATCTGGCTTGAAGCAAATCTGGCAGGAGTATCCTTCCAGCCGATTTCGCAACTGGTTTTTATGCTGGCAAGATTAGAACATGGCGAGGCCGCAGAGGGTGACGAATTTTATAATGAACAGGTGCGCGCGCTGGGCGAACAATTGGATGAGCTGCTGCCAGAGCTGCGTCAAAAACAGCCCGTTTTCATCTTCAGGTTATCCAAAGCAGGAGAACCGAAAATGAGATCGCTGAGGAGATCGCTTCAATCCTCGTTTATCTATCACGTTTAATTTATAATATTTAGCACAGCTACATGGCCCGCATGCACAAAAATACCGCTTGTAAAACGTTTCTTATATCATTGTTCCTGTTGGTGCTTACCGCAGGTTTGCAGGCACAGGTGATTTATAATGGAAGTAAAGGTATTCAG
Organism: Pedobacter westerhofensis; assembly: GCF_900182595.1. Classification (GTDB taxonomy): domain Bacteria; phylum Bacteroidota; class Bacteroidia; order Sphingobacteriales; family Sphingobacteriaceae; genus Pedobacter; species Pedobacter westerhofensis. The sequence continues at coordinate 554,419 of NZ_FXTN01000001.1, forward strand.
ACGATAGGAAATAAGATTGATTACTTTGTTGACTCAACCGGGACACAGGATATCCAGAGCATACAGCGCCAGCGTCAGTTCCTCCGGTCGGCGGCCAATGTGCCCGACTTTGGAATGATCAAAGTGCCTGTATGGTTAAAGATATCCGTGTACAATGTAAGCTCCACACAAGACCTGATGCTTGAGTTTGATCAGTCGCTGCTACAGGAAATACAGTTTTATTACAAGGAAAACGGACAGTGGAAAGTAAACCAGAGCGGCGAGCTATACCCTTTTCATTCGAGGGAGAACAATTACCACAAGTTTATTTACAGCCTCAAAATAAATTATGATTCCACGGCCACATACTATGCCCGGATCAAATCTACCCACGAGATGCAGATGCCCATTTTCCTGGGAGACAGGGCGCATATGGTGGACAGTAACCTTACCAAAAATATCTTCTTCGGAATCTTCTTCGGGATTATCCTGGTAATGTTCTTCTATAATCTCTTTGTTTATTTTTCTGTAAAAGACCCTATATACCTGTACTATGTACTGTATATTTTTATTGTAGGTGTGGCACAGGCTACCATTGAAGGGTACTCCTTCCACTACTTATGGCCGGACAACAGCTTTATGGCCACCCGGTCGTTCTTTTTGCTGACGGCCCTTGTGAACATCAGCGGGGTAGAATTTACGCGCAAGTTCCTGCAGACCTCCAAATTTGTGCCACGGCTGGACAAGATATCCTACGCTTTATATGCTGTATATGCGATCGTTATTGCACTGACAATCAGAGGAGACCTCTACACCTCCTATCAGATACTTCAGTTCTTTGCCGGTATCGTATCTCTCTACATGCTTACGATCGCCGTATCCATCGCACGCACCGGGTACAGGCCTGCCAAGTTCTTCCTGATTGCCTGGATGCCCCTGATCCTGGGTATCATCATCTGGATACTAAAGGATTACAATGTATTCTCCTATAATGTATTTACCAATTACAGCATCACGATCGGATCTGCAATGGAAGTTATTCTCCTCTCCTTTGCACTGGCCGACAGGATCAACATCTTTAAAGCAGAGAAAGACCGGTATCAGGAAGAAACCCTGAGGGCCCTGCAGGAAAATGAAAGGATCATCCGTGAGCAAAACGTAGTACTCGAATTAAAGGTAAGTGAACGGACTCTTGAACTGAGCGAATCAAACCAGGAATTAGGCAGGACACTCGAAGACCTGAAACAGGCACAGTCGCAATTGGTAGAATCAGAGAAAATGGCCTCCCTTGGTCAGCTCACCGCTGGTATTGCGCATGAAATTAACAATCCGATCAACTTTGTGACGGCGAATATCAAGCCGCTGAAAAGGGATGTGGACATGATGTTTGATGCCTTTACTTTTATTGAAAACATTAGCCTTTCTGAGGCCAGCACTGAGGACAAACAGAAACAGATTGAGGAGTACAAGGAAGAGCTGGATTTTGACTACCTGATCATTGAAATCAATGACCTGCTAAAGGGAATCAGGGAGGGCGCCAGCAGGACTGCAGAGATTGTGAAAGGCCTTAAGATATTCTCCAGACTGGATGAAGACGACCTGAAGGTGGCCAATATCAACGAAGGACTGGACTCTACGCTGATCATCGCAAATAACCTCCTGAACAACAACATAAAGGTGATCAGGGAATATGGCGACATTCCTCATATCGAATGTTATGCGGGTAAATTAAACCAGGTGTTCCTCAATATCATTTCCAATGGAGCCTATGCCGTGCAAAAACAATTTGGGGACCACGCGGGAGGAGAAATTGTGATCAAAACTACCAACGACGATGAATTCATTTACATCAGCATTAAGGACAACGGTACGGGGATGGACGACAAAACGCAGAAAAAGATCTTCGAGCCTTTCTTTACCACAAAAGATGTTGGTGAAGGAACAGGACTGGGAATGTCTATTGCTTACAATACGGTGAAGAAGCACAACGGGAACATACAGCTGCATAGCGCAGCGGGAGAAGGAACAGAATTTATTCTGCAACTGCCGGTGATCCATAAAGTGATTGCGATATAATCACAGTAAAGATGTTTGAGGGCAGGAAAGAAAAGTAAAATATGGATTAAGAAAGGAGCCTTTGTCTGAGCATGAATTCCAGCTGGTCATTTGAACCAACCAGTTTTTCGTTCATATCGGTCAGCTCCGCTTTTTCAAGATATTTATCGTAAGCACGTTTGATGGTCATGTCCAGCTCTTCCTCATTCCATGGCTTGGCAAGATAATGGAAGATCTTTCCTTTGTTAACGGCATCAACCACGGCATTCATATCAGCATATCCGGTGAGCAGGATCCGCATCGGGTCTGGGTATTTTTCAAGAACTTTCTCCAGAAAGTCTACACCTGTCATTTCGGGCATGCGCTGATCTGTAATAATTACATGGACTTTTTTTGCGTCTAAAATTTTCAATGCCTCTTCGCCACTGATTGCTACCAGTACCTGATATTTGATTCGGAAAGTAGCTTTGAATGAAAATAAGTTATTTTCTTCATCGTCTACATAAAGAATTGTTATTTTATCTGCTGACATATATGTGTAATTTACAATAAATCATTTTATAGAGCCGGAGATATTGCCATTGACCAAAACAGCTGCCCAATTAAAAAAGCTTTTGTTTTAAACCAGCTTGTATTAATATAAAAATAATAGTAAAATTAAGCAATTTTGAAGTTTAATCCCATTTTAACCTTTTTTTTATTTAACGACTTTGTCATATTTTTGGAAGGGCAAATAAATACGCTATTAATTAAACCTTAACCATAAATAGTATTCCATAAAGAAAGTTAAGGAACGAGAGCGGCGGATATTTTAAATAATCAACTGAATAACAAAACATATTTTGAAGTCAAAACATATAGGCCCTTATTATGTTGTTACAAAAGTAAATCAAGGTAAGGAATTTATTATTACCTTGCCTGTAAACACACTGATACTATGACCCGCTCACCTGTTAAAGTTTTATATATTGATGATGAAGAAAATAATCTTCTCGCATTTAAAGCAAGTTTTAGGAGACAATATGAGATTTATACTGCAAATTCTGCAGCAGAAGGTTTAAAGGTGTTGGAGAATCTACCGGTGGAAGTGATCATTGCAGATCAGAAGATGCCGCAAATGACTGGTGTAGAATTTTTTAAGAGCATAACTGACAGTTATCCTGACCCGGTAAGGATCCTGCTGACCGGCTATACAGACATCTCTGCACTGGCAGATGCAATCAATCACGGCGATATTTACAGGTATATCACCAAGCCATGGAACGATCTTGAACTGCACAATTCCATCAAAAATGCACATGATGCTTATCGCTCCAAGATCGATCTGAGAAATAAAGTTAAGGAGCTGGAAAAAACCAACGATGAACTCAACAGGTTTATCTACAGTATATCCCATGAACTGCGGGCCCCGCTGGTATCAGTGATCGGAATTGTTAACCTGGTAAAGATGGAAGGCCTGTACAATTCAAGCGGCGAATACTGGGAGCTGATTGAGTCATGCTCAAATAAGCTGGATTACTATATCCAGAAAACACTGCAGTACTACAAGAACAATAAAAACCTGTCAGACAGATCAGACATTAACTTTAAAAAGCTGGTAGACGAGATCATCGATCTTTATTCCTATACAGACAGGGACACACAATTTAACCTCAATATCAATCAGCCACATCCCTTTATGGGAGATGCTTTCAGACTGGAGGTGATCCTTGGGAACCTGATATCCAATGCGATCAAATATCAGAAAGATAATGCTGAACACAAGATTGTAGATATCGCGATAGATGTAAACCCATTTTCTGCAGAAATTTCTATTACTGACAACGGCCTTGGTATCCTCAATGAACATCTTGAAAAAATATTTACACAATTTTTTAAGACTAAAAACAACAAAGGAAGCGGATTGGGGTTATTTATTGTAAAAGAAGCCTTAAACAAGATGAACGGGAAAATCTCAGTAAAATCTTCCCTGAATCAGGGCACTACGTTCAAAATTACAATTCCGAATGCAAATTAACATAGAAAGACCAGTCAGGGTAATGCTAATCGATGATAATATTATCGATCTTAAAATCAATTCCAAGATTATCCTGATCTCTAAACTATTTGATGATATCATCCAGTGCCAGTCTGGCGAAGAAGCACTGAGCTACTTTACCATGCACGCCGGCGAACCGCATAAACTGCCCAACCTGATCCTGCTGGATATTCAGATGCCTGAAATGGATGGCTTTGAATTTCTTGATAACTACAAGCTCCTGCCTGCAGAATGGAAAGCGAACTGCCAGGTGGCAATGTTATCCTCGACCCTTGATTTTGGAGATATCCGCAAAGCAGAAGCTAATTCATATGTGATTAAGTTATTAAAGAAACCGCTTATTCCCGCAGAACTGGCGGCCATCTTTAATGCAAACTTTACGATTACAGAGTAATATCTGTATGGACAAACTCTCCTTTTCTGGCCAGGTGATTCGCTTTACCGAGTTCCAGGAATGATGCCTGTGCAGCCTTTACATTTTCATCTTTTCCTGCCCATATCTCCAGTGCCGGCTGATGTAATGCCCGCGAAAACGAGTAGGTTACCGGCCACGGCAGTTCTGTTTTATAATTGAGGTTGATCGCATTTAAATTACCGGAGGCCGACTCAGGGTCTTGTCCGCCGGAAAGGAATGCAATACCTGCTACTGAGGCCGGTACGGCGTTTAGCAGCGTAGTTACCGTTAATTCCGCAACTTTATTCGCCTCCGCTTTTTCCCTGTTATCCTTGCCCGGCAGTACCATATTTGGTTTAAGGACCAAGCCCCTTAATTCTACTTTCAGCAGATTAAGCTGGTAGAATAATTCGCGCAGGGCACTTGCAGTAACTTCGGCACAGCGCTCAATGCTGTGGTCACCATCCATGATCACTTCCGGCTCTACAATAGGCACAATACCGGCGTGCTGACAAGCCGCGGCATATCGTGCCAGCGCATGGGCATTGCTTACGATACAAGCTTCTGAAGGCAGTGAAGCATCAATTAAGATCACCGCTCTCCATTTTGCGAAACGCAGCCCCAAATTTTTATACTTAATTAAACGTTCGGCAAGATCATCCAAACCTTTGGTTACCTTTTCAGCAGGAAAGCCCGGCAGATCTTCTACACCCTCGTCCAGCTTGATTCCGGGGATCACTCCCGCCTGGTTAAGCGCATCGATAAAGTTAACACCCTCCAGCGTTTGCTGGTATACAGTTTCGTCAAATAAGATCGCACCATTGATATAATCCCCTATTCCGGGTGTAGTGATCAGAACTTCACGATAGGCCCTTCTGTAAGCTTCTGTCTGGGGTATACCGGCAGCTTCAAAGCGTTTGTTGAGTGTAGCTACGCTTTCGTCGATAGCCACTAATCCTTTATAGTCTGCAACCATGGCTTTGGCAGTCATGATCAGTTGATCTTTGTTTTCCATGTCAATTGATAATTATAAATGATAAACATCCCGTTAAAAAGAATTGTTCAGCAGGATGGTTATCTATACAATCAGATGACGTTCAGGAAATTCGTTAGGATTTAACGAGCTGAAAGATTTTGCTTACATCTTTCTCATTACTGGAAGTGAATTTTAGTTTCTTATCAGCCCCGTATAAATACATTGCCGGATACTGCTTGGGATGAAAGGACATGATAAACACATGGTCCCTGTCCTGCAATACCTTCACATTCTTTTGTACGCTTAGCTGTTTTGCAAAGGTACCGGTAAAATAATCTATAGAGCGGTATTCGTCCTGCGAAACCAGATAGATGTTCACATTTGCGAGCTCCTTGTAACGTTTATTGATTTCTGAAACAACTTTCTGGCAATGGCCGCAAGTAGCGTCGAAGAAAAACACCAGTGCTTTTTTGCCTGTCGGGATACTGTAGGTGGAAAACTGGGAGTTGTCACGGTTGTAAAAAATCGCAGTAGGGACTGTTGCACCAAGATCCTGTGCAGTGGCACCAAAAGAAAGAAGGACTACAGTTAAGCAGGTTAAAAAGAGTTTCATAGAAAATTTTGATCAAATAATTTCTTCAAATATCGCTTTCGGAGGCGATTGTTATGTCAGCCAAGTTACAGTTTTGTGTAAAAAAAGGATGCCGCCCTTACCTTACAGCGTATTATAAAAGGTGATGAGCTGGGCAAACCCCTCGTCAGTCTTCAGATTAAGCTTGCTATCTTTAATATAGCTTTCGAGTTCAGCTTGCTTGTTGCCAAGTGCCAGCAGGATTGCTTTTTTATCCTTTTTTACTGCGCTGCCCTTTCCATCTGCATAAAGATAGTATTTCGTTATCTCTTCAAACGACTTTGTGGAAGTTGCAGAATTGTATTCTTTGCTTACCTGCACGATTTTGGAAGTTCTCTTTAACAATTGGGTTTTGCCCTCAGCCAGTACTTCAAAATAATACGAATTGGTAGTATTGGGTATGTTGGTATAGCCCATTTTGAAATGGCGTTTCAGCACAGCACCTGAAACGGGGAAATCAATAGTGAACTCTTTCACCTGTTCTGCCAGCGCGATCAGGTCGTCTTCCCCGCCTTTAACATACATTTTATCCTTGACCAGATCATACCTGATGTTCAAATCACTGTATGACTTTCCGTTGGCTAAACTGAAAGTCCCTGTCAGCCATTCTGAACTTAAGTAAGGTGTTCCCTGTACGTCTACATATTCAGATTTCCCCATTACCTGCCCTTTACTGTCATAAGCTGTGTAATACGTTAATCCAGCCTGAGCAAAAACAGGGGCAGCTGAGAGCGTTAATAAACCGGATAAAAGAATAGTTATGGATTGTTTCATGATCATGATTAGGTTTTTGAAAATACTGAAAATTATAGCGTTGTCAAATAAAGAATAAACAATAAAGGCCTCCTGTTGGAAGCCTTTATTGTTTATTAAATTAAGAATTAGTAACCAGGGTTCTGTACCACTGTACCACCTGAGTTGATCACCTCAGATTGCGGTATAGGGAACAGGTTACGGAATGTTTGTGTAAGGCCTGTTTGATTATAACGGCGAAGATCGAAGAAACGCTGACCCTCATGAGCAAGCTCCAGTCTGCGTTCTTTTCTGATGGCCGCCAATAAATCAGCCTGTGTAGCAGCTGCAGATGCAACCAGTCCGGCACGTAAACGAATAACGTTTAAATCAGCTAAAGCTCCGGTCAAATTGCCCAGCATTGCTCTTGATTCAGCACGTGTTAAGTATACTTCAGACAAACGCATCATCATTACATCATCAACGCCAGGGTTAACTTGTGAATATTTAAGTTGTTTTGACGCAGGAGTAGTACTGAAATTTACATTTTTCCTTAAATCACCTGTTTCAAATGCGTCACGCATGTTGGTGGATGATGAAATCTCATTCCTGCCGCCTAATGAAGTTGGGTAATAGTAGAAAGCGATATTATTGGCATCTGTTGCACCAAATTGAAGCTCCCAGATTGATTCTGAAGAGTTTTTGCTAGTGTAGATAGTTCCATACGAACCGCCGGAAACAAGCGTATAAGATAATGCATTGCTGGTATTTACACTGGTAATCACTTGAGTGGTCAATGTTTCTGCATCAGCCCATGCCTGCCTGTACAACTGCACTCTTGCCTTTAAAGCGATAGCAACATTTTTGTTTACTCTGCCGGCAGAAATTGTAAGTGGTAATTTAACAATTGCATCATCAAGATCTTTCAGGATCTGAGTGTACACATCTGCTTCTGAAGATCTTGCAACTTTTTCATTAGCATCAGCGGTATTTAATGTTGGTTTTAACCTTAAGGGAACGCCCAAACCACCGGTTTGATTGTAACCTGTAGGGCTTCCGCCAAACATTCTGATCAGGTCAAAATAGGCCAGTGCCCTTATAGTCTCACATTCACCTATAGCGCGGTCTTTCAGAAAAGCAGCATCGGTAATACCGGGTGCAGCTGCAATGATGTTGTTTGCCCTGTTAATGGTACCATTAATATGGTTCCAGATGCTGGCAATATCTGTGTTATCTGCCAGAACACTTTTGTTAAATACCTGAGACCAGGTTGGGAATGTACCAGTCCATGTCAGGTTGTCGGCATATAAATCAGGGAAAATCAGGAAGTTCACGGTCATGTACCCTGTCTGCTGTAATCCGTCATACACACCACTGATACCAGCTTCAATACCTTGTCTGGTTGTGTAACCTGTTGATGCGTCAAGCGACGTTTGAGGTTGCTGATCCAGTGTCTTTTTGCAGGAAGTACCTAATAGCAATGCCGGCAAGAATATATATAGTAATTTTTTCATTTATCTAGAATTAAAATCCAACGTTTACACCAAATGTGAAAGTCTTAGCTTGTGGAGCTGTTAAGAAATCTGTACCTGCAGATGCCGGGGTACTGTTAAAAGTACTTACCTCAGGGTCGAAACCTTTGTAGTCTGTAATCGTAACCAGGTTTTGCGCAGCTGCAAAGATTCTTAATTTTCTTACATGCAGTTTAGCAGCAAGATCAGATGGCAGGCTGAAACCAAGGCTCAGGTTTTTCATACGGGCATATGAACCATTTTCAATAAACCTGTCAGAAACACGGTTGTTTGAGTTAGGGTCTCCCAGTACTGCTCTTGGCATTGAGGTATTCGTATTTGTAGGCGTCCAGCGATCTAATGTAGTAGCAAACTGACCATAAATAGTGTTCATACCTTCAGCAAATGACCTTGTATAGTTTAAGATCTCATTGCCGTAGCTAAACTGCCATAACATAGACAAATCAAAACTTTTGTATTTGAAGTTGTTGTTAAAACCACCTGTAAATGATGGCTGAGCAGATCCTAAGATTTTTTGATCGGCAGATGTAATCACGCCGTCACCGTTAACATCTTCAAATTTGATATCACCTGGAGCAGTTGCAGCTAACTGGTAAAGAGCCGTAGAACTACCGGTTTTTGTTTTGGCAGCAGCATTTAACTGATCAATCTCAGCCTGGTTCTGGAATAAACCCAATACTTTATATCCGCGGAAGGATCCGATAGACTGTCCAACTTCTAACCAGCTGCCAAATCCTGCAGCAACGGGAGTGTTGTTATTAGCCAGAGACAAGATTTTGTTCTTGTTGAATGAGATATTAAAATTGGTTGTCCAGCTAAAATTTCTGCCTTTCAGGTTGACAGTTTGTAAATCAATTTCCAAACCTTTATTTTCCAGAGAGCCAACATTAGTGGTATAGGTGGTAAAACCTGTTGAACCAGCCAGCGGTAAAGAAGCGAGAAGGTTATTGGTTTTTCTGTAATATGCATCTACGCTTAAAGTAATCCTGTCATTTAAGAAACCAAAATCAAGGGCAACATCTGTTGAGCTGGTTTTTTCCCAGGTCAGATTAGGATCTCCTAACTGAGACGGATAAAGCCCGGCTACGCCTGAGTAAGCGATACTTTGAGCCGCAGTTGAGTTATAAGCTCCGATTAATGTTCTTGAAGCAAAATCATTCACGAAGTTATTTCCTGTTTGTCCCCAGCTACCACGTACTTTTAAAGTAGACAACCAGTTCATGCTTTTCATGAAAGATTCATCACTGATGATCCAGGCACCTGAAACAGCCGGGAAATAACCGTAACGGTGTCCGTCGGCAAATCTTGATGAAGCATCACTACGTAAAGTTGCAGAAAAGATATAACGCTTTTTATAATCATAGTTTGCCCTGCCAAAGAAACTCACTAATGTTGAGCTCGACCCAGCTGAAGAGGCATCAGTTTTTACAGCAGCGGCAGACAATCTCTCGATATCATTACCCGGGAAATTTGTACCTGAAGCATATAACGTTTCGTTATTATCTTTTTGCCATGATTGTCCGGCAAGGAAATTTATTGAATGGTCACCAAAACTTTTGTTAAATGTTAAGGTGTTCTCATTTAAAAGGTTAAGATCTGAATAATACGCTTCAATAGCAGAACCGTTTGTTGGAGCTGCCGCAGCATTTAATGTTGAAGGAAGGAACCTGCGCTCATGAAAGATCTGATAATCAGCAGCGAAATTTGTTCTGAACGTTAATGAAGGCAATAATTTATACTCACCATACATGTTGGATAACAAACGGCTGGCAGTAGTAATATTTACTGGCTCAGTATAAGCTGCAATAGGGTTTTCAACAGAACTGTATACGTCGCGTCCGTAAGTACCGTCCGCATTGTACGCGTTGATAGCCGGGCTCAGTAAAATAGCTGAACTCAATACACCATAGATGTTATTGTCATTATTGATACGTGTAGAAACACTGCGGTTAAAACTGGTGCTTGTACCTACTTTAAACTTATCACTAATGGTATGATCAAGGTTTAAGCGCATATTGAAACGGTTATAGCTAGATCCTTTTAGTATACCGTCCTGATCAAAAAATCCGGAGGTGATATTAAATCTGGTTTTTTCATTACCGCCGTTGATCGACATGTTGTAATTGCTGATCGGTGCACTGCGGAATACCTGGTCCTGCCAATTGGTAGTAGGATAAGTACTTGGATCAGCAGCTAACAGCGGTCGGCTCAGTCCTCTGGTGATTAAATCGGGTAAACTATTGTAGGTTACAGCACCGATTGTAAGCGTGGGATAACGGTTCAAGACACCATCCTGATATAACTGAACATATTGAGGGCCGGTTAATGCATCAATTGTTTTTGTTGTTTGCTGAAAACCGGTAGAGTAATCCAGGTCGATATTGGTTCTTCCTGTTTTACCTCTTTTGGTAGTTACAATTACAACTCCGTTTGAAGCACGTGAACCATAGATTGCAGCCGCAGCAGCATCTTTCAGTACATCGATTGACTCAATATCGTTTGGATTGATGTCATTCAGTGCATTTGTTTGTCCGTTACCGAAACCGATCTGTGAGTTACTTCCGGTTTGGATTGGCGTTCCGTCAACAACATATAAAGGCTGTGAACCTGCGTTGATTGTGGATACACCACGAACCCTTACCGTAACTGCACCACCAGGAGTACCGGATGCCGAAGTTACCTGAACACCAGCTACAAGACCTTGTAATGATTGATCTAAACCAGTTACCGGACGATCTGCAATGTCAGCAGCTTTAAGCCCTGAAGTTGCTCCGGTCGATGTTCTTTTAGAAGTACTGCCGTAACCAATTACAACAACATCATTCAGTGTTTTCTGGTCAGAAACCAATTTGATGTTATATGTGCTTGCATTACCAACAGTAAGCGTTTGTGGCAGATACCCAATAAATGAAAACACAATTGTGTTGCTTCCAGCCGGTACATTTAAGGTATAAGATCCATCAGCATCTGTCTGAACGCCGGTTTTTGCGCCTGAAACTTTAATAGATACGCCAGGAAGTGGCAGGCCGTCATCAGAAGAGGTTACCCTGCCCCCGATTTTTTTGTTTTGTGCATAAACACTATTTAGTGCAAACGCGCATACAGCAAGAAAAATTAGTAAAATTTTCTTCATTCGTGAATGATTTAAGGTGAGTTAATAATTAAAAGTGGCGAAATATATATCAGATATTTTACAAACAAATCATTTATTTGAATTTTGACCTCAAATTTTTGATTACATTAATATAAAAAACTAATAATCAATAATAAACACACACAATTAAACGTTATCGGACATCAGACAGTCTTTTTGTCTGCTATATGGCCATTAAAAAAAATTATATTCTAAAAAGGAGTCCTATACTTTTTTTTTGGCCCATTATCTACTTTACAGGTAGAGCAGATCAGCCTGTACAAAGTAGCTATTTCCGGGAAAAGTGTCAAAAACTTTATATGAACTGAAAACAAATGAGACAAATGACACAGGACAATGAACTGATCCTCAACATTTAATTTCCAATCCGCTGACGCTCATCTTTAGCCCCGCCTTCGGATCTTCGCTGCTGATTTACTCCATTAGACCCAAAGGATCTCGAATACACCAGCCTGAAGACAGGAAACTTACTCGTTTCGGAACTGTACCTGAGCCTTACATCAGAATCAAAAGCATCCCGCGTAAGGGTTCCGATATAACTTCTGTAGCTGAGCGAACTGAGAACATCGCTTACTGATAACTGGAAACTGCCTTTGTTATCCCTGAGTTCTTTCTTAATCCCAATATTCAATGAGCCCAGTCCACGGATTTCCTGTGTTCCATAATAAGCCAGAGAATTATAATAACCGGAAAGTTCCAGCGCGTAAAGACGGGGAAGGGTAAAAGACTGATTGTAACTCACCGTGTAATTGGAATAAGCCTTTTGAACAGGTGCCGGGGTATAATCAAGTTTAAATTTCCGCCATCCTGCAGTAAGGCTATAGCTCATCTGCCACCAGCGGGATACACTGAAAGGCACATTGGCCTGAAAAACCAGATTGTTTTGCCATAGCAGGTTCTGCGGGGCGATATAAACCAATTGCTTTGAAGGGCCGCTCACTACCTGTCCCTGTACGATCGGATCTTCGTCCCTGCTCGCAAGAACAGAAAACGAATAGCTGCGGTAGGTATAGCCGAATTTCAGGTTACTGGTAAGGACCGGCTTTAATGCCGGATTACCGGAAAAAACAGATACAGGATCATTATAGGTGATGTAGGAGGCCAGATCGTTATAAGTAGGCCTGCTGATCCGCCTGGTGTACGACAACTGCAGTTCTGAAATGGCGTCCAGCTTCCGGCTTAGGAAAATATTGGGGAACAACTTTGAAAGGCTGCGCTTAAATGTAATGATGTGGTTCATCTGGTTCTCTGCGCGGTTGTTTGAATATTCATATCTGGCACCTGCAAGCAGACTTGTTACTGAATCTGGCTGAAAACTCAGGGAAACATAAGCCGCTGCAATAGTTTCCCGGACCTGCAGGTTGCCTGATGCCGGCAAAGCATTTAACCAGTGGTTGCCGACCAGGTTTTCTATCCCTGAGACCCCCTTGTTTGTGGTAAATGTTCCCTTGGCGCCACTCTCCAGTTTCCATCTGTCACCAAGCGCTTTTGCATAGTCCAGCTTAGCCACTTTTACATTTATTTTTGTATCTGCAAAATTTCGCTGTACGGGCGCATAGAGGCTGTCTGTGGTACCAGCGGGATTGCCATAGTTATCAATAAATGAACTTTGTACGGCCGTATTGCTGTGGTTTTGATAATATATATAATCCAGCTGCAAGCCAATCTTCTCCCCTTTGCTGATCACTTTCTCTATATTCACACTTCCCGTTGTAACCTGGCTGCTGCCGCTTCCCTCGATCACCGAATTAAACAACAACACCGAATCGGGCTTCATCCGGTAAAATCCGCGGTTCAGATGATGGCTGTAATTAAGGCTATTGGTATAATTGATATTGCCCCCTATCGTAAGCGATGGCGAAAGCACAGTCTCAAAACCTGCAATGGCATTATGGTAATTTGATACAGGTTTACTTGTGCCCAGGTAGCTGAAAGTTGTTTGCCCGCCTACAGCAAGTACATTTTCTGTTCCTTCGGCCAGCATCTCCCCAAAGGTTTTCTCATGGGTAAAGGCATATGATCCGTACCAGTTCATTTTGCGCCCATTATGATTTAAGCTCATATTTACACCGGCTTTTTCTCCTTTCCCGTATCCGCCGTTTATATTGAATGAACCACTGGTGCCCTGCTGCTTATTTTTACGGGTCACAATTTTGATCAGCCCCGCATTTCCGTCGGCATCGTAATTGGCCGGGGGCGTAGACAGTAATTCTATTTTATCAATATTATCCGCATTCATATTACTTAATAAGGCAACAACCTGCGCTACAGAAAGCCGGATGAGCCTGCCATCCAGCATCACTGTAACTCCCGTCTTGCCATTCAGGGCGATGGTATTGTTACGGGGATCAATCACTACGCCCGGCGAACGTTCCAGTACCTGCAGCACTGAACTTCCTTTGCTCAGCAGGCTGCTCTGCACATTAACGACCAGGCCGCCCGCCTGCTGCTGAAACAGTGGCTTATTGCCGCGGACAATCACCTCTCCCAATTGCCTGGCTGGAGGGAGACTGTCGCGCCGGGAAACTGTATCCGTTACCTGTGCAGCTGCATACTGTAAAAAACAAGTTAAAATCAGGCAAATAAAAATAGTCCTCATGGCTTAGCGATTAGTTTATTAGTCAAAAGAATCATTTGCCGGCTGCCGGCAGAAATCAGATTGACCACAGGAAAGGCATAAATGACCAAATACAATTAAAGCATATGAAGGGCCATGAAAAGGAAACAAAAAACCTGTTATACGCCGGCAGATGTATTTGGTCAATTATTTATATCAACTGATAAACATACCCCGCAGAATTGAAACAAATACCCGTATCTTTAAATATGTCCACCTTGCAAGCTAACCGGAACTGGCTGATCAGAAACAAATTGTACCATATCCCTTTCTGGTGCATCTACCATTTCACCTGGTGGTCGATTGCTATTGGCAATCCCTTAAAAGCGGCAGGGGTACTGCTTTTTTCAGCATCCATCATAAAGTTTTTATTCTACGTGATCTTTCAGGCTATCGCCGTTTACTTTAATCTGTACTACCTGATTCCGCGCTACCTGGAGAAAAGCAGGTTTGCACTGTATATCCTCTTTCTTTTTCTCACGATCGCGGGCACGTCTTTACTGATCACTCCCGGGTATTATTTAAGCGCCTCGTTTTTTGACCAAACCTTTAGCCAGACCTATAGCAGCTTCTACAACTGCCTTGGCGAAGCCATTCCTTCTACCATAGCCAGTATCACTCTGGCTATGAGCATTAAGCTCACCAAAAACTGGCTGCAAACCGAACGAAGAAAGCAGCTGCTGGAGAAAGAGAAACTGGAAACTGAACTGAAATTCCTGAAACACCAGTTTAACCCGCATTTCCTCTTCAACAGCATCAACTCCATTTTCTTCCTGATCCACAAAAATCCGGATATGGCCTCAGACGCACTGGCTAAATTCTCCGAACTGCTGCGCCACCAGCTTTACGAATGCAACGATCAGCAGATCCCCCTGTGCAAGGAAATCAGTTACCTGGAGAACTTTATCGAACTGGAGAAACTACGGCATAACACACAGATTGAAACCGATATCAGCTGCGGAACCATTTATTCCGGTCAGCTGGGCATCGCTCCCTTTATACTCATGACCTTTGTAGAAAATGCGTTTAAGCACGTATCTGCCCATACCGGGCAGCCCAACTGGATTAAAATACAACTAAGTCAGGAGCAGCAGGAATTACAGCTTTTAATTGCGAACAGCGCTGCAGCGCATGCAGACAGCGAGGTGATCAGGTATGGAGGCATTGGTTTAACCAACGTAAAACGAAGGCTCGACCTGATTTATCCGGGAGCATATCAACTGGATATCAAAAATGACAACCAGCGGTTTGAGGTAAGCCTTAAACTTTCATTGTCTTTACTTGAATTGTCTGCAGCAACACAAATGACAAGCTATGAATGATCAAATGATAAACTGTGTAATTGTTGACGATGAGCCCCTGGCCAGGGAGGGCCTGTCCAATTATGTGAGGGAAGTAGATTTTCTGCAGCTGAGGGCTACCTGCGAAAATCCGCTTGAATTGCTGGACCTGCTGGACAGCAGCCCGGTAGATTTGATCTTCCTGGATATACAGATGCCCAAAATGAACGGGCTCGATTTTCTGAAGATCACACAAAAAATGCCGATGGTAATTATTACCACCGCCTTTCCCAGCTATGCCCTGGAAGGCTTTCAGCTGGATGTGCTGGACTACCTGCTAAAGCCCATCACTTTTGAACGCTTTTTTAAAGCAGCGAGGAAAGCCCGGGACTACCACCGCCTGCTGATGAACCCAGGCACTACGGCTGAGCGTAATACCGAAAAACGGGCAGACTATTTTTTTATCAAATGCGGAAGCAAATATGAGAAGATCCCGCTGGAGGATATCCTCTATGTGGAGGGGATGCAAAACTATGTAAATATTTACACCACAAAAGGCAAGTACCTCACGATCCTTTCTTTAAAAAGCCTGGAGGAAAACTTCTCAGAACATTCATTTATCCGGGTGCACAAATCCTATATCGTGGCAATTGCTAAGATAGACAGCATTGAGGGGAATGAGATCTGTATTCAGAACAGTAAAATTCCCATCAGCCGTAATTACCGGGAAAAAGTGATGGAAAGGGTGATCACCAGCAGGCTCTGGGAGAAAAAATAATCGATGGCCGGGATAAACACACAAACCCGGCCATCGAAAGCATAAACTACAAAGCTTCCTGAGCATCCTGCATGGCCATCGCCACAGGATTGATCAGCGTACCGATCAGTTCAGGCACCGGTACATCGGTACTTTCGCTGTACCCATAGGTAAGCAAACGTACCCTGTTGATGCAAACCCGTATAAACTCTGGCACGAAAAGGTCGAACTTTGCATATTTTGCCGCCATCTCCGGGTTTTCTTCCTGAAATTCTACAATCACTGCTGCTACGTTCTTCCAGAACTGCTGTTCGTCATATCCCGCGTAGGTATGAAAGATATTGCCCAGATACCTGAATACGGCATCAAAAATGCCCGAAAGGATAAAGAGCGGCGCCAGCTCATCATCAATCTCCCGCAAAACATCCACCAGATCGTCGGGCAAGGTAGCTTTGGATTCTTCTGTGAGCACAATCTCTTCCACAAAATCCTTGATGATGATCCTTTGCGGGATGTTATCTTTCATTACCAAAATGGTGTTTTCTCCATGCGGACTAAAGAAAAAGGCATGTTTATAAAAAATCCTCAGCACAGGCTTCAGGTAAGCATTCAGATAAGCTTTCAGCCATTCTTCAGTACTGACCCCTGATTTTTCTATCATCGCCCCTACCAGGCTTTTACCCGCATCATCTACATATAACAGACTCGCCATTGTCATGATCTTTTCTCCCGGCTGCAGATAATTCTCTGCGCTCTCCCGCCAGATTACCCCCAGAAATTCCTGGTACTGATATGGTGATTGCGGAATTGCACTGTACTGCGGATGGGTATAGGATGCTGTGGCTACCTCACCGAGCAGTACCACACCGGTTTGCTTCAGATAAGCGTCGCCTTTCAGCAGGTTTTTAGCCCATGCAGTAACCCTTGGGGCAATAGCCAGTTTCTTTGGCGACAAGCCCCTGAAGATTGAAGTATTTAAGATGGAGATTGCCGTTTTCACATAGTGCTTCCGCGGATCAGTGATATTGAAAAAAGTACGGATACTCTGCTGGCACATGTATTCGTCGGCACCCAAAGCCAGCGGAATGATGTACTGGTTCGCAATATCATGCGCAAGCTGCAGCACAATTTTGTTGTTCCATTGCCATTCATGCACCGGTATAAACAGATAATCTGAAGGATTGAGGTCCTTATCACGCAATATATCTTTAAATGCTTCAATCTGCACAGCGCCCAGTTCCTCTTCGTAAAAGGATGCGGCAGTGATGGTATCCAGCGATTTAAAAGCGGCCCTGCTCTGGTGAACTGCCAGCCATGCCAGTTGGGTAGCCTTGCCCGCCTCGGGCGCGTATCTGCCCTGGTCGGCATGGTTAAAGCCGATCCGGCCTTTGTTGATCGTAGCCCATGGATGTCCGTCCATCTGGTGTTCTATCGTCTGATAATCTGCATCGGCGAGCTCTCCTGCTGTAAGCCGGCCTTTCTCATGGATATAGGCATCAGCATATAGTGTATTGAGCGTCTCCTCAACAAAATGTGCCAGCGTAAAAGGTTTGATGCCAAATGTCTGCTGCATCTCGGTATAAAATGCCGGCGCATCATTTAACAGAACACTTGCGCCATGCACATATTTTCTCAGGGTATTTTTTTCAATATGCCAATAATCCAGCGCACGGTGATATGCCGAAAAAGTATACCAGATATGCTGATGATCAGTCCTGAGCAGGAAATGTGTTAATCCATCTTCTTCCTTTCCGCTCTGCTCTGGCTCCGCCAGCTTTTCATGCATCAGTTCTGTGATAGACTTGGCGATATAATTTAAATTCACATTATGCCAAACTTCTTTTTTAAGCGGTTTTACATCGTTAAAGTGGTTGTAGCTCATCATTAAATTTTTCAATCGTTAGAAATTCATTTGTTCTCTCTACTCCAAACTGCTGAAAAGCAATCCGCTTTTCTGCTTTGTACAGTTCCCTGCCCGACACATGATTGAGGATCACAGAATTGCGGTAGGCCCCCATCCCGAGGTCGGGCGTAACAAAGCCATGCGTATGCAGTTCTGCATTCTGGACGAAGATCTCGTCACCGTTGGTATCAATCGCATAATTACGGCCTACCTGGTACTGCTGGTCCTGATCGCGCATGATCCGTTCTGCAATCCCTTCCAGAAATGCGGGTTCTTTATACTGATAACCGGTAGCCATCACTACAAAATCTGTTTGCTGTATAAAATCCTGTTCCTGCTCGGTATGGTAAAAATGCAGGTTGTATCCCCCGGATTCAGCGATGCTGATATTGTTCAGCTGGCAGTTGGTGCTCAGACGCACATGGAGATCGCTCTGATCAAAGCTCAGTTCGTACAACTTGTCAAAAACCTGGTTAATCAGATCATAGTTAATTCCTTTGAACAGCTGGTTCTGTTTGCCCAATACCTGCCTCCGTTTGTCTGCAGGGAGATTATAGAAATAATCCACATACTCCGGAGAGGTAAGCTCAAGCGTAAGCTTGGAATACTCCAGCGGGAAGAAACGGTCAGGACGGGTAAACCATTTTAACTGCAGGCCGTTCGCGGTCTCCGGCAAAAGGTCATTGAAGATCTCTGCGGCACTCTGACCTGAACCAATGATGCTGACGCTTTTCTGCTGCAGCAGCTCGCGTTTGCGGTGCAGATATTGCGAGGTGTGGATCACACTGGCATGCCGCCCATGGCCGGCAAATTCGGGCAGTTTAGGCACAGTACCCGTGCCCAGCACCAGTTTACGGGCAAAGAAGAAATGCTTTTCATCAGTAACCTGATCTTCGACCAGCAGTTCGTAATATCCCTCAGGCTGATTATAGGAAGTGCTCAGCACCTTTTGTCCGAAATGGCAGCTGGGTAACTGATCAACCACCCATTTGCAATAGGCATTGTACTCCTTGCGCAGCACATAAAAATCCTCCTTGATATAAAATTTGTACAAACGGCCTGTTTGCTTCATAAAATTGAGGAAACTATACGGGCTGGTGGGATCGGCCATTGTAACCAGATCTGCCATAAAGGGAACCTGCAGCGTAGCGTCGCTCAGCATAATTCCCGGATGCCAGCTAAATGAGGGCGACTGGTCAAAGAACAGCACCGAAAGCTCTTCAACTGGTGCGGCAAGTGCCGCCATCCCCAGGTTAAAAGGCCCTATTCCGATACCTATGATATCATATACTTTTTGTGTTTTCATCTGTTAATTTTATCAGTTCCTTTTTGAAATAGAACCTTTAATGATAATTAAACCCTTTCCATCTGGCCCGCCATACTAACGTCCTTGCTCTCAGGGAATTTCTCCCAGTACCATTCGCGGTAGCAAAAGGTGAGGTTGGCATCCTTGTGCGGCATTTTCAGCACCCGTTGATATTTAAAGCCAAGGCGTGTGGTAAAAATGTGCATCGCCCGTGATTCTACTGCGGCCTCACCGATACATTTGCCAACCACAGGCTGCAGGAACACCCAGTCCATCAGTACCTGTCCGCAATTAAAGCTGTATTTTTTGTCCTTGTCTGTAGGTGCAATCAGCAGGTGTGACCCATAATCTGTGGGCAGTGCATCGTAATAAGCACCCATCGGTTCGCGCATCGGCCAGTAAGGCTCCATTGTAAAAGTGGCCTCACCGTTAACTTCCCCTATGAAACTGTGCGACTGATCACCCGGGATCAGCGTTCGGTAAAACAGCTCCAGCTCTTTGATGGGGCCGTCCATTTTCCAGATCGGCTTGGCATGCTCCTGGTTAAACCAGTCATGCACCATCTCCAGGTCCCTGTCGATATCAAAAGACCGCAGCGTAATCGTAATATCTTCTTTAGGAAAATACCTGCTGTATAAAGTCTCCTTTGTTTGCGGTTTGATCAGGTTATCACAGAAGAAGTACCTGTTCAGCGGGTTGGGATAATCCCTGTAGATCGCTGGGTTATCAATTGGCGCGCTGGCTTCATCGATGTTATACAAATTGGTGAGCAGGTTCCCTTTCACCTGCCAGCTGCGGCTGTTGATCACATAATCCACAAAACCGGTGGTGTCCATTTCTTCAAACTGCTTAAATTCAAGATACACCAGATCGATCAGCTGCCGCTCATCCGCCAGTCCGTTACAGCCCAGTGCATTCACAATACCCATCAGGTTGTTGATCAAAAGATAATAGGTATACTTTGGCAGGATATATTCATCAGGCACGATAGAGCCGCTCTGATCTGCAAGATCAGGAAGATAGCCCAGCAATTCGGCGGATTTGCCCTCCCTGAAGAAAAAACCCTGATTATCCCTGAAATAGAGCTTTGCCGGGAAACTCTGGCTGTCCAGTTCTACCAGCACATTCTGCTGATGAAACTCAAAGGCCATTCCATATTTATTGAGGATCCCGATGATTGGCCCAACGGCAATATGAAGATACTGCTTAAACCAGTTGACGGCCACCTGTTCTGCAGGCTTATTTTTCTGTCTGGCAGCTTCAAGGATCACGTTGACGATCCTTGGTGTCTGGCCTAATACGGCATCCTGGCACAGTGCGGCCAGTAGCGTTACATTTTTATCTGCGGCCTCGCCTTTAAACACATTGTGACGGATGCTGGTATTGAAACCATTGATCTCTTTGCCTTTGTGGGATACGGTGATAAAAGCAGGATCTGTGATGAACTCGATCTCCGGAAAGTCTTTTTTCAGCAAAGCCCCCATCTCAGTTTTAAGCAAGCGGCTCACGTCATAACCGCGGTGCAGTTCGCGCAGCAGGTTTACCCGTTCAGAATTGGTGATCTTTACATGTAATGAGAATTTAAACATCCAGTCGCTCTCGCGGTTGTATACCGTACGCACCGAGGACGTTGGCGTATACAAAGGCCCCCATTTGCCAAGGTCATACAATAAGCCCTGAACTTCCATATCTCTTACTTCGGGCGTTTTGAGCAGGTACTGCGCTTCCCAGGGATGCATAGGCACTACTTTCCAGTCGGGATGCTGCGTAAGGAGCGAAAGCGACA
Source organism: Pedobacter westerhofensis (assembly GCF_900182595.1). Taxonomy (GTDB): domain Bacteria; phylum Bacteroidota; class Bacteroidia; order Sphingobacteriales; family Sphingobacteriaceae; genus Pedobacter; species Pedobacter westerhofensis. The sequence continues at coordinate 575,559 of NZ_FXTN01000001.1, forward strand.
GCTGATCTGCCGCAGCATATTGCTGCAGCTGGGTCCTGAACACATCGGTAATATCAGCACCTTCAGCGTTCCGCTCCGTCACATTTTCGGGCGCAATCAGGAAATAAGCCAGCTGAAACTGTCCCGCGGTTTCGGGCGAATACATCAGCAGTTCGTCTTCATTTTTAAAGCCCATTCTGCCTTTCGGCAGCGGGTGGGCATGATGGCCCAGGGCCAGCGACTGCTCAGTCTCAATAAAATTCATCTTAACCTTGTTCAGCGGCTTTCCGGTACGGTTAAAATAATCGAGATATACATTGATATTTTCTATGCTGTTGAGCAGGCGGTCCATCACCAGCTCTTCATGTATATCAGGAAATTCTTCATGTGCATAGCCAATGATCAGCCGCATAAAACGTGCGGCATCTATCGGATGGATGTCATCCGTTTTAAGGTCGCGTTCCACGGCAGGGAAATCAAAAACATGGCGCCCGCTCTCTGCATAGTGTTTAAGGGGCACAAATACTTCTGACCCAAGCTCAGAAAAATCAAAGCGCAGGTGCAGGTTACGCCCTGTCAGTTCCAGATATGCTGCGAGCGCCGGGTCATACTTTGGTATCCCAATATAACGGCTCCAATTGTTAAATTCCCGGCAATAACTGTTCAGAAGAGAATTGAAATTAATTTCTTCTGAAATCTGCTGTAGTTTTGTTAAACTGTAGATATTCGTTTCCATGTTGTTTAATAATGTTGAAGATGTTTTTAACGTGATCAATGGTAGTGAGGGGATTGAGCAGCGTAAATTTGAGATAGAACGACTGATTGATTTTTGTGCCTGCAACCAGGGCTTCGCCCCCGTTGAACATGCTTTTTTTAATAAACTGATTCATCTTGCAGATATCTGCCCTATTGTCTCTGGGGTTGTAACGGAAAACCAGGGCACTGATATCAGACTCATTCATCAGTTCAAAGGCAGGGTCTGCCTGCAGGAGCGCTGCAATTTCTGCAGCGGTCTGGATGATCGTTTCAAAGTAACTTCCCAGCTTTACTTTTCCCATCATCCTGAGCGTAAACCAGAGCTTTAGGGCATCAAACCGGCGTGTAGTCTGTATGGATTTATTCACCTGATTTGGCAAACCGTCATCATCATGATCTTTAGGGTTCAGGTAATCTGCGTGATGCGTGATCAGGCCAAACAATTGTTTGTCCTTCACCAGAAAGGCACCGCTGCTAACCGGCTGGAAGAACGACTTGTGATAATCCACGGTAACTGAATGTGCCAGTTCTATCCCATTGATCAGCCCGCGGTACTTGCTGGTGAGCAGCAGCCCGCAGCCATACGCTGCGTCAACATGGTACCATAAATTATATTTTGCAGTTAACCGGCCTATCTCCTGCAGGGGGTCAACGTTACCAAAGTCGGTTGTTCCGGCAGTTCCAACCACCGCAATCGGGATATTTCCAGCAGCAATTTCCTGTTTGATCGCATCTTCCAGCAGGATGGAGTTCATTCTGAAACTGCGGTCAGTCTTGATCCTGATCACGGATTTTTCTCCCAGCCCCAGCAGCGAAGCATTCTTCTGGATGCTGAAATGTGCCATTTCCGAAACAAAGATCCTGAAGCGGGAAGCTTCGGGCGGCAGTCCGTTCAGTTTAATATTGTGGTTTAAATGCGTCAGCGAATAATGGTCTCTGGCCAGTAACAGCCCCATGAGGTTACTCTGCGTGCCTCCGCTGGTAAAAATGCCGTCGGCCTCTGTTCCATAGCCTACTTCATTGCAGGTCCATTCAATCAGTTTTTGTTCCATTAACGTTCCACCGGCACTTTGGTCCCAGGTATCCAGTGAGGAATTGATGGAAGAAATCATGATTTCTGCTGCAATTGCCGGGATCACCAGCGGACAGTTGAGGTGTGCAATGTATTCAGGATGATGGAATGCAACAGCGTGGTTCGTATACAACAGCCCCACTTCGTCCAGGAGAGTGTTATAGTCGCTGAGCGGACTGTCCAGATCTACTTTTGCAAATAATGGACGAAGCTGGGCGGGACTAACCCCGCTGAATGGTTTTTTGTTGTGATCAAGGAAACGTTTCACAGCCTGACTTACCTTACTGACGGCTATCAGGTACTCCTCTGTGTTGTCATGATGAAAGATATCCTTCAGCGGATTCTCCTCAAATAAGATGTTTAAATTTTCCTCTTCCAGGTTGAGTGTAAGCATAATCTCTTGTTTAGTAACAGTTCAAATGATATAATATGGGTCTGAAATGCTGGTTTGGGCTAAATATTTGGTTAACGATTATTTAATTTTAGATAATACTATAATCATAAAGAAATACACCTTTCTACGCCTACGATGAAATCAATAAATTTTCCCTACAAAGAGAGATATTATTTAGAACAATTCAAAACTATATTTAGAACAGATATAAACAATATTACAATAACCTCATTTTCAGCATTGTATATTTAAACAAAACAGGTATATTATAATGACAAATAGGCAGTAATAATTATACTTTTACGATTTAGAGCAATGCAGAGGGTGTTTTAATACACGTTAAATTGTCAGTTTGAAGATATTTTCATCCGATAATTCTCAATTCATGCTTAAAAAACAAAATAAATCCTCTTATTTGGAATTATTACAAATAAAGCATTTCTTTGCGGTCAAAATATTAACACAACCAGATATGAGGAAAAATCTCTACTTAATTTTAGTTTTGCTCACAGCCTTTGCAGGCAGCCTGAATGCACAAAACATAACAGGGAGTATCAGAAGTGAATCACAGCCCCTCAGTGGGGCAAACATCAGGGTGGAAGGCGAAAAGCTTGAAACCAGCACTGGTAACGACGGGCGTTTTCAACTGAACCTGGAGCCGGGCACGCACAACATCATTGTAAGCTATATTGGCTATACCCAATCTGTACAAAAGGTAAGGCTTGCAAAGGGCCAGAACCTTGACCTGGACATCGTGCTTCATCCGGGCAATTACATGGACGAAGTTGTAGTGGTATCTTCGCGCAAGCCCAGCAAAATCAGTGAAATACCGGGCACGGTGTGGATTGTAGACAATCAGCGCTTACAGGAACAAATCCGCGGCGGGGTAAGCTTAAAAGAAGCGCTGGCACAGCTGATTCCGGGTTTGGATGCAGGCCCGCAGGGGCGCACAAATTATGGCCAGAACCTGAGGGGCAGAAATGTGCTGGTGATGATCGACGGGGTTTCCCTGAACAGTACCCGGGGCGTAAGCAGGCAATTTGATGCGATCGATCCTTTTAACATTGAACGCATCGAGGTTCTTTCAGGTGCAAGCTCCATCTATGGCGGTGGTGCAACCGGCGGGATCATCAATATCATTACGAAGAAAGGCCAGACCGGGCCGGCAGCATTCACCACAGAAGCAGGTGCCCGCAGCGGCTTAAAGCAGAAATCTGATCATGATGTGCGCATAGCTCAATCGGTATCCGGCGGAAGCGAAAACTTTAAGGGACGGATCGGTATCGCCTACCAGAAAAACAATGCGGCATTTGATGCTGATAACAAACAGATTTTCACTGATATCACGCAGACCGACCTTCAGTATAACCAGTCGTTCGATATCTTTGCCAATACAGAGTTCAAGTTAAGCCCTAAACAAACGCTGAAAGTTAATGCCCAATACTATAATTCGGGATATGTAGGATCAAAGGATCTTTACCTGGGGCCAAACCTGAGCGGCTTGCTGAGCAATGGGGCATTGTTGGAAATGAGGGATGGTTTTGTATCCTCAGTAAACCCTAAAACGTCGCGCGCAGCAGTAAATGCTGATTATCACGCCGCGGACGTTCTGGGTGGGCAGGACCTGTACATCCAGGGATCTGCAAGAAATGAGAAATTCAGCTTTCATCCTTTCCCTGCACAGGTACGAAACGCCTCTGTACCCGGAGGCGGACTGCTTTATGGCGGATCTTCAACGCAAAGTACGCAGTACCATGCCCTGAAAGCGCTGCTGACCAAACAGTGGTCGTCTTTTAATGTCACCTATGGTATTGATGCCGATAATGAAAGTTTTGATGCCAACCAGACCTTGTTCGACAGGACGGCAACAGCGCTGAGCGGCGGCCTCACCAACAATGGAATTGCAAAAGTGGGCCGTTATCCCGGCTTTAGGGTAAACGGTATTTCCGGGTATGCACAGGCACAATGGAACTTAACCTCAGGTCTGAGCTTATCAGGTGGCATCAGGCAGCAAAGGATGTATGTGAAAGTTAATGATTTTGCCGGAGCCGATGTACAGGCATTGATTGCCTATGGATTGGGCAGGACTGCCACACCTATTCCGGGCGGCAAAAACCATTACGATGTAAACCTGCTCAACGGTGGTCTGGTTTACAAGCTCTCAGAACCTGAGCAGGTATGGGTTAATTTTGCCCAGGGATTTACGCTGGCAGACCCGGCAAAATATTACGGACAGGGCACTTATACGCTGGTGGGAACCAACTGGAACCTGCTGAGCGGCACAAGCGTAAATTCATCACCGCTTACCGGTATTAAAACTGACCAACTGGAAGCAGGATGGCGCCACCGCAGTAAGGTAGTAAACGCCCAGCTTGCAGCTTTCTATTCATGGTCTGAAAAAAACCTGGCGGTAGTTCCCGTTACGCTTGCAGTAACGGTAGAAGACCAGAAGCGCCGCAACCTTGGTGCTGAAGGCTCTGTACAGGTAAACCTTCCCTTAGGACTCGAAATTGGCGGAAACGGGATCTATATCAAATCGCAGAACAAGCAGGGCGACTCCTGGAAACGGCAGAACGTTACCGATGCAAGTCCTTCAAAATCAACGGCTTTCCTGGGCTGGAGAAACAAATCGGTAGGTTTTAAAGTACAGGGCTTCCACTCGTTCGACCTGGAAGATTACCTGGACAACAAGCTGAAAGGATATACTACGATCGATTTACTGGGCAGCGTAAAACTCCCTCTCGGAAGGCTGTCATTTGGTGTGCAGAACCTGCTGAACAAAGATTACCAGACGATCTGGAGCCAGCGCTCACAGTTGTTGTATAATGGACTGGCAACACCGCAGACTTTCTATTATCCGGGACGCGGCCGTACCTTTAACCTGAATTATACCATCAATTATTAAAATATTTTTTGAGTTTTGGCATGAAAAGCGGGTGCCCAAAAAGCATCCGTTTTTTTATCCGTGAATGGCCTGCTTATTGCCATAACTCCGGATCAGTTCACCTTCAAAATCCAGCCACTCTTTCCACCTTTTATCTACATCGGTATCAATGGTGTATTTGCGGGCAAAATTGAGGAACGTAGTATAATGACCAGCTTCAGACACCATCAGTTCGTGGTAAAACTTTGCGAGTTCAGGATCTTTAATATTTTGCGATAACACCCGGAACCGCTCACAGCTTCTTGCTTCTATCATTGCGGCAAACAAAAGACGATCGATAAAAGCCTGGTTCCTGCTGCCGTCCCTCTTGTTGAATTTAACTAACCTGCCTACATAATCATCCTTGCGCTCACGTCCCAGGGTGTATCCACGCTTTTTGATAATATCAACAACCATCTGGAAATGTTCCATTTCTTCGATCGCAATCGCCGTCAGCTCTTCCACAAGATCCATATGCTCAGAATTTTGCGTAATTAACGTGATTGCATTCGTCGCCGCTTTCTGCTCACACCAGGCATGGTCTGTAAGGATTTCCTCCAGGTTAGATTCTGCAATGTTTGCCCAGCGGGGGTCTGTTAATAGTTTTAATCCAAGCATGAGTTTCTGATAATTCTTTCTTCACAAAATTAGTAATAATTTAGACGAATGAACAAGAAGACTCTCCTCATTATTGGACTGGTATGGCCGGAGCCCCGCTCCTCTGCGGCCGGGACGCGGATTATCCAGCTGGCAGAGCTGTTCCTTGCCAGATCATACCAGGTGACCTTCGCGTCCGCAGCCTCAAAAGGTGAGTTTAGCTATCCTCTGGAAGAGATGGGCGTCGCTGAACAGGAAGTCAGGTTAAACGATACGGGCTTTAATACATTGCTAAAAGAACTGATGCCGGATATTGTACTTTTTGACCGCTTTGCAATCGAAGAACAATACGGCTGGCGGGTGCAGCAGGAATGTCCCGATGCGTTGAGAATACTGGATACAGAAGATCTCCATTGCCTGCGCCATGCACGGCAGCAGGCCATCAAAACCGGTAAGCCACTGGATTTGTTTACAGATCTTGCTAAAAGAGAGATTGCCTCTGTTTTACGCTGCGATCTTTCACTGATCATTTCTGAGTACGAAATGAACATCCTGCGGGAACAATTTCACGTCGATGCCTCTTTACTGTGCTACCTTCCCTTCCTGGAAGATGAGATCACCGAAAAAAAGATACAAAACTGGAAAGGATTTGAAGAACGTGAAGGCTTTGTGTTTATTGGCAATTATTTACATGAGCCCAACTGGAATACGCTTCAGTTTCTGAAAACCCGGATATGGCCGTTATTGCGTAAGAAACTTCCTGCTGCAGTGATGCATATATACGGTGCCTATGCAGCTGCAAAAGTGATGCAGCTCCATAATGCCAAAGAAAACTTCTATGTTCATGGCCGTGCCGGGGATGCAAGGGAGACCATCGCCGCCCATAAGGTATTGCTTGCGCCCATACAATTTGGGGCAGGTTTAAAAGGGAAGTTTATCGACGCCATGCAGTCAGGCACTCCTGCTGTAACCACTTCTGCAGGCGCCGAAGCCATGCAGGGAGAACTGGACTGGAACGGTGCGGTTACAGATGATCCGGCTAGCTTTGTTGATGAAGCCATCAGGCTGTATGAGGACAAAAACCTGTGGTTATCCGCACAGCGAAACGGCGCCCGGATGATCAATGAACGCTATGAAAAAATTAAACTGGGGGCTGTCTTTCTGGAAACAATTGATTCTTTGTTAATTAACTATAAAGCACACCGCAATCATAATTTCATCGGGCAGATCCTGCAGTATCAAACCCTGAGCAGCTCGAAATATATGTCTTTATGGATTGAAGAAAAAAATAAAAACAGCAGGGTTTGAACGCGCTGAAAATAGATTTAGCATTTAAGCGGAACAGCCTAATAATGACGATTATAGCTTATTAAAGCAGATATTTGATTAAAAAGACGCAGTGATGTTAAAATATCTTTGTATCATTGCGCCCTTGTACAAAGATATATTGATATGAAGATTATAGCTGTTATCAACCATAAAGGCGGCACAGGAAAAACAACATCTGCTCTGAATATTGGCGCAGGATTAGCTCGTTTGAAGAAAAAAACTTTGTTGGTGGATATCGATCCCCAATCCAACTTAACGGAAGGACTGGGATTAAGGGATGTAGAAACATCCATCTACGACAGCATTAAAAATGACAGCCCGCTTCCGGTAGAAACCATCTCAGAATATTTGGATATCGTTCCTTCTTCACTTGACCTTTTAGGGGCAGAGATTGAACTGGTATCGAGGCTTGGCAGGGAAACCATCCTGAAAAGATTGTTAAAGCCACTGGCAGGAAAATACGATTATGTACTGATCGACTGTGCGCCTGCCCTGGGAATGCTGACCGTAAATGCACTGGTTGCTGCGGACACGGTGATGATCCCGCTGGAAGCAGAATATTTTGCCTACAGGGGGATCGACCGACTGGTATCGATCATCTCAGATGTAAGGACGCATTACAATGAAGACCTGACCATTGGCGGCGTATTTATTACCAAGATCAATCCAAGAAGGGTAATCACAGAGCAGATCACCGGCAGTATCAAAAAGTATTTTAATGATAAGCTCTTTGATACTTCGGTGCGGATCAATGTCGCGCTGGTAGAAGCACAGCTGAAAGGAATAGACGTTTTTCAATACGCCCCCGCATCAAACGGAGCCATTGACTATTCCAATCTGGTAGATGAAATTTTAGTAAAAATATAAGATATGGCAAAGAAAAACTTAGGTGATATAGAGGATAACAACAAGAATTTAGGAGGAGTATCTGCCCTGTTCAATTCTCCGTTAAAAGAGACAAAGGAAACAAAACAGGTTTCAGTGCCTGAAGAAGAAATTGTCACCTACCCTCTCCGCATGAAAAAAAGTGCGCTGAAAGCGCTGAAGATTCTGGGCGCACAACAGGGGATTACAGTGAAAGACCTGATCATGTCTGTGATAGAAAAAGAATACGATCTCTGATTCAATTGATGATCAATGTATACAGATATCTGTATACATTGATCATCTTTTAGCAGTTCTGCCCTTAGTCTACGGTTAATGTTTTCTTATTTGTGGTGTTCACACTGAAATAGCCCAGTGCGTTGTTGCTGATATTTGAAGGAGGGTTTCCCGGTGTTACACCGCCCCCCGGGCCATTGTCCGTTTGCTGGCTCAGTGTAAACCAGTAGGTAAACACATCTTTGTCAATACACTGCATTTCCACTTCGGCAACATCGCCGGTTTTTAGCTTTTCATTGAGGTCGTCATCATAAAAAAGCGTCTCGGTAACTTCATTGCCATTGGTGAGCCTGTCATTGTCTGCATAAACAGTTTTGATCTGTACCCCATTTACTTTCATGATCCAGCGGTACTGGTTTACCTGATCTGCGGGGTCTCTGAAATGCGCTTCTACTGTTTTGATATCGTCGCCGCCAAAAGTGATGATTTTGATACTGAGCGTATCCAGTTTCACCAGCGAAGGCATCGTAGATGAAGCGGTGTAGGTGGTGTTTTTTGCAACTACTTTCATCGTATATTTATGACCGGTTTCAGCTTTTAAAGAAGGATAGGTATAGATTCCGGGTTTAGTTTCAGTGAAAGTCCATGTGTGGTTATCATCGTCTGTGACTACCACCTGCGCGCCTGTTACCGGAGGATATACATTGCTGTTGGTATACGGTACCGATTCTGTCACGGTGATCGTTTGAACACCCAGCTGATCGGTGATCATACCTTCGATCACCAGCTTGCTGGCAGAAGTATTCAGTTTCACATCGATTACCTTTTCACAGGAAGCAGAGCTGATGAGGATGCCCAGTGAAAGGCAGCTGTAAGTGATATATTTTAAGAGGAAGTTATAGTGTTGCATGACGTTTAGAATTTAAAATTGTAAGTAACAGATGGGATGATACCAAAAAGGCTGGTTTGAACGGCTTCCGTTTGCGTTGGATCGTTCTTTTTATCCCTGAAAGCTATCGAATACGGGTTTTTACGGTTAAGTGCGTTGTATACACCAAAGCTCCAGCTGGACTGGTATTTCTTTGTTTCTTTACCTTTTAAGGTGGCACTGAGGTCGAGCCTTGAGGTATAGGGCATCCGATTGGCATTCCGCTCTGTATAATAATAGGTAGTTAATCCCCCTACATTGTATTTCCCTGCCGGATAGGTTACTGCATTTCCGGTACTGTAGATATAGTTGGCAGAAAATGTCCAGCGCGGATTAAAGTTGTAAATCCCCACTAAAGCCAGGTCATGCGTTCTGTCCTGCTTTGCATTATAGTAGTTCCCCTCGTTGATCCCTTCAATCTTGCGCTCAGTTTTTGATAAGGTATAGCTGATCCAGCCCGTTAGCCTGCCCTTTGTCTTTTTAGCGTACAGCTCCATTCCGTATGCCCGGCCTGTACCATACAACAGTTCCGATTCTACATTGGCATTTGCGATTAGCTCAGCACCATCTTTATAGTCGATCTGGTTTTGCAGCCATTTGTAATACACCTCGCCGGAAAACTGGAAGGAGTTGTCCTTGCTGTTCCTGAAATATCCCAGCGCCACCTGGTCTGCCAGCTCAGGCTTGATGTTATTGCTGCTCATCACATACTGATCCGTAGGCGATCCCGTGTTGGCATTCGTCAAAATATGGATATTCTGTGTGTTACGGTTGTAAGATGCTTTTAGTGAAGTTTCATCGGTTAGGCTGTAACTGGCCGAGAAACGTGGTTCTGGATAGATATACGTCTTGAAAAACTTTCCTTTCCCGGCGGTTGCTGCCGAAGCCACTGCACCATCACTATCATAGGTATTAAACGTGCCGGGGCCCAGCAAAGAGAAGCCGCTCAGCCGCACGCCATACAGGATATTAAATTTATCTGTAAGTGTCCATTCGTCAGAAACATAGCCCGCAAGCTCCAGTCCGTACCTGTTTTCTACAGCTAAGGGGTTAAAGCTGGAATTGCCATTGGTGGTAATATCTGATGGGGCAATCCGGTGATGTATCGCCTGCGCACCAAACCTGATGATATGTTTGTTACTATAATATTGCAGGTCTTCTTTTACGTTGTAGTCCCGGATCATTGAGGTTACACGTGCATTGTTATCGGCATCCAGCAGCTCTACCGCATAATGGTACTTGTTATAGATGACCGAAGTATTGGAGAACAGTTTATCGTTAAACACATGGTTTAAGCGGATAGTGGCAGTAGTATTGCCCCAGTCGTTCGCAAACAGGTCTTTGATACCAATGTTATCCTGACCGAAATAGCCGGATACAAACAGCGTGTTCTTATCATCGAATTTATAATTTAATTTGGCATTGATATCATAGAAGTTCAGGGTATTGCTGTTCAGTGAAGAATCAGACGAGGCTTTTAGCAGAAGATCAATATAAGTTCTCCTGGCGCTGATCATAAAAGATCCTTTATCTTTCACAATCGGCCCTTCTACTTTGATGCGGGAGGCGATCAACCCGATTCCGCCTTCAGCGGCAAATTCTTTGTTATTACCATCCTGCATTTTCACATCCAGCACAGATGATAAACGTCCGCCGTACTGCGCAGGCATGCCGCCTTTGTAAAGGCTAACGTCTTTAATGGCATCACCGTTAAAGGTAGAGAAGAAGCCCAGCAGGTGCGATGAGTTATATACGACAGCTTCATCCAGCAGGATCAGGTTCTGATCGGAAGCCCCGCCCCTTACAAAAAAACCGGTATTTCCCTCACCGCCAGATTTTACACCGGGCAGCAACTGAATGGTCTTCAGCACGTCTTTTTCGCCAAAGAGCACAGGCAGGTTGTCAAGAGACTTCATGTCCAGTTTATCCAGGCCCATCTGCGGGCTGCGCACGTTCTCATTTTTGCGGTTTCTGGAAGTGATCACCACCTCGTTCAGATCCGCTTTGTTTGTGCCGAGGTCAATATTGAGTTTTAATGCGGCGTTGAGCGTGATCTTTTTGCTGAAGGACTGGTATCCGGTGTAACTTACGATCAGGTCGTAATCGCCACTGTTGCCTGTGAGCGAATAGAAACCGTACGCGTTACAGGAGGTGCCGAATGACTGCGTGGCGTTCTGGATTTTTACGGTAGCACCGATCAGTGTTTCTCCTGTTGCAGCATCTCTGATGGTTCCACTAATCGTAAATTTCTGTTGTGAAAAGGCCTGGGAAAACAGGCAGAGTAAGAAGATTAAAAACGGGTAACTCTTTTGTTTCATGAATAAAGTGTTTATGCAGGTATAATAATTCTTGACTATCAATTGTCAGTTTTAGATTGGCAAATGTGTTTGTTGTTTCATTATCCTTAAAACACACTAAAAGCAAAATACCCTTAGTCCTTCTGAATTTAAATTTGAATAGCGTCTGTGAGTTTAGACGACTGAGCTTGAAAAACATTTTAGGGAAACAATAATATACAGCGGCGCTGCTTCCCTTAATGCAGGGCAAGCTTCTGGTCATACGCCTTCTGTAAATCATCAAGTGCCGCATCATAACCGCGTCTGTCAATAAAAGCAGCGGGGTTATAGGCATCACCGGGCTGGTGTTTCTGATGGAGGCCAAACTGGCTGGCATGAGACGAAAGCCAGATATCAAATGAAAGATGTTTCAATGCGTTTAAGGTATACGCGTAATCTCTGGCAATTTCCGGATACGCTGTAACTTCAGCGAATTTTTTGTCGGTCACAATACTGGGTAAATTGGCAATCAGCACCCTGTAAGATTTTTGTTCATCTTTAACATCAAAGAGAAAGCTGCAGGAGCCTTTGGTATGCCCCGGATGATGCAGCATCACCAGGTTCATAGCGCCTAAACTTATGGTATCACCATCCTGTAACAGGCGGTCGGCCTTCAGCGGCTGATAGCTTCTGCCAAATCCGCCCAGCGCATAATCCGAACTGCCGCCATCGGCCATCACCGCAGCATCTTTTTCATCCACTGCCATTGCAGCACCGGTCATTTTTTTAATGGCTGCCATTGCGCCCATATGGTCGTAGTGCGCTTGCGTAGTGAGTAGTATCCTGATATCAGCGAACTTAAATCCTAAAGATTCTACACTGGTTTTGATCATTTTAGCCGAAGCAGCAAGCCCGGTATTGATCAGGATATGGCCTTTGGGAGTGGTGATCAGGTAACAGGCCAGATCATATGTCCCCACGTAATACAGATTGCCTGCTATACGAAAAGGGGCATATGGCCTGGACCATTCAGGGGATATATTTTGAGGCTCTTTAACTTTCTGTGCATTTGCGGCAAGGCAGATCAGTAAAAAGACCGGTAGTAGCAAGCTTATTTTTAAGGTACGTTTAAGCATATAAATAAATAAGAACGAAGATATGCTTTTTATGTAAAAAACCTCCCGTTCTAATGAAGGGCTTTCCTCACCGCCGGTGCAATTTCTTTGCCAAACACATCGATAGATTTCATCATATTGGCATGTGAAGGATCACCCACATCCATATGCCCGATAAAACGGGTAATGCCAAACAATTCGTGCATATACAAGATCTTATCTGTTACCTCGGCAGCATTGCCGATAAACAATGCACCGTCTTTTGAACGGCCGCCGTTATACTGCATTTTGGTATATGGAGGCCAGCCACGGGATGAGCCTACGCGGTCCATCTGCGAAGCATAATTCAAATAGTAGTCGTCTATCACCGTCTTGTCGTTGCTCACAAAGCTATGGGAATGTATACCAATCTGCATCTCATTCACATCATGGCCATGTCTCACATATTCATCTTTATAATACTCAACCAAAGGCTGAAACTGCTCCGGCCTCCCGCCAATAATCGCAAGCACCAGCGGCAAACCCAATTTCGCTGCACGTAAAACAGATTCCGGGGTTCCGCCTACTGCAATCCAGATCGGCAGTTTCCCATTGTTTGTAGCCCTTGGCAATACGGTCTGGTTGATCAGCGGGGCACGCAGGCTGCCTTTCCAGTTTACCACTTCATTGTTATTGATATTCAGTAACAGGTCCAGTTTTTCTTCAAATAACTGGTTGTAATCTTTCAGGTTATATCCAAATAATGGAAAAGATTCAATAAAACTACCGCGGCCAACAGCAATTTCTGCACGGCCGTTAGAAATCAGGTCGATCGTAGAAAAATCCTGGTATACCTTTACAGGTTCTGCTGAGCTCAAAACCGTTACTGTGCTGGCCAATTTTATATTTTTGGTAATGCTTGCTGCAGCGGCGAGCACAATCTCAGGACTGGAAACCGCATAATCCGGTCTGTGATGTTCACCCAGGCCAAAAACATCAAGCCCAACCTCATCGGCCAGTTTTATCTGCTCCAGAATTTCCTGCAGCTTTAGTTTTGCTTCTCTTGGTTTTCCGGTTGCCGGATCAAAAGATAAATCACCAAACATACCTATGCCTAATTCCATAATATCTATATTTTTATATCTCCAAAATTACTCATCAGCACTTAGTATGCCCTTGATGTATGGTAATTAATATCTTACACAAGCTTCAGCACAATTGAAAAACAAACTGATGAAAAAACTGTAGATTTAGGTGTAAAAAAATTAATTACTATGATCCGATCTACCTATAATAAAGCTCCGGCTATTTGTGCCACATTACTGGCCTCGGTATTTGCCCTCAGCAGTTATGCGCAAAACAAATCGCTGCCACCTGTAGAAACACAGGCAGCAAATACAAAATACAAGCCTGCTTTTGCCGGACAAACCCGGATTGGAGGGGTAAAAACAAAAACACCTCTATCCGTTTCTCTCATTAGTAAAACGTTAGAGCACCCCTGGGCAATCTGTACCCTGCCCGACGGACGTTTCCTGATTACCCAAAAAATGGGCACGATGTGTATCGTAACCGCTGCCGGAAAAACAGTAAAGACCATCACAGGCTTACCGGCAGTAGTAACCGACGGACAAGGCGGGCTGCTGGATGTAAACATTGATCCGCAGTTTGCTACGAATAAAATGATCTACTGGGATTATTCTGAGCAAACCGCAGGAGGCACGCTGCTGGCGATTGCCAAAGGAAAATTATCTGCCGATGAAAGTAAAATAGAAAACATCCAGGTGATCTACCGTGCTACCCCAGCCTACAAAGGAGCACTTCAGTTTGGGTCGCGCATTGTTTTTGATAAATCCGGGAACCTGTTTGTAACTACAGGTGAACGTTCAGGAGCTGACATCCGCATGAAAGCACAGGCACTTGATGCCGCGATCGGCAAGGTGATCCATATTACCAAAACAGGAAAGCCTGTTCCCGGCGGCCCTTTCGCAAACACACCAAATGCAAGGCCCGAAATTTATGCCTACGGACTGCGCAGTCCTGAAGGTTTGGCAATGAACCCTGTCACCGGCGAGCTATGGGAATCAGAATTTGGCCCACGCGGAGGAGATGAAATCAATATTATCCGCCCCGGCAAAAACTACGGCTGGCCGGTGGTAACCTACGGCCTTGAGTACAGCGGCGAAAAAGTAGGTGATGGTATCCAGCAAAAAGAAGGTGTACAGCAGCCTGTTTATTATTGGGACCCGGTAGTTTCGCCTTCAGGAATCGTGTTTTATAACAGCAATGTGATCCCTGAGTGGAAAGGGAATCTCTTTGTTGGTGGGCTCAGCAGTATGCACATTGTGCGGCTGGTGATCAAAAATAATAAAGTAGTGGGCGAAGAGCGATTGCTCAGATCTGAAAACGAACGTTTCCGTGCCCTCGCAGTTGGTAAAGATGGTGCGTTATATGCAGTAACAGACAGCGGCAAATTTTACCGCGTTGCAAAGAAATAAAAACTAAACTATCAGGCCGGAAAATACTCAAATATTTTCCGGCTTTTTTGTTTTATCACATTGCCACAACAATCATCTGTACCCTGATATTAAACCGTTGCATTATCTTTGCGCAAAAGCTGCAGGCAATGAACAGGCACAAAACGATAAGAACCATTTTTATATTCTTCCTGCTAATTATCCAGGTCGTCTTTATCTCAGAGATCCTGAAAGAGAATACCCATTCACTGGGAATCGTAGCTTCGATGATCATTCTCTCTATTCTGGTGCTGATCACCCATTTACGTGGAGAAATCCACCATAAAGACCATGCTTACGAACACGTCCTGGTAGCACTCTGGATACCCGCTGGTGCCTTTGTCACCTTTTACCTGAACCATTTTCTGAAACTTGGCCCGGTACTGTCTGCCGCCATTACCGGAAGCGCGGCCTCCTTCATTCCGAACCTCAGAAAGCAATCGCATTACCTGCAGCAACTCCCCGCTGCAATATATTGCGGCGCATTTATCGGTATGTCCAGCGCTGGTGTGGCACCAAACTTTTTGTTTATCACCACCGCCAGTATCTTTACAGCCATCCTGCTTATCATATCCAAGAATCTTTTTGCCGGTGTGGGCGGAAAGCTGGGCACACTCGCATTTGCAGGCGTGGCGATTACTTCATTTTTATATTTCCTGATCTCATCCTATGTATAACTTAGCCATTCTTTTTGCTGTAAGCTTTGTGAGTTCGGTTACTACATTTTATGCAAACGAACACCTGAAATATGGCCCGGTGCGTTCATCTGCAATGCTGTCACTGGCCGTTGGGCTCTTCTTTTATTTTTTTCCGCATCTGATGAACAGCTTTCTGGTAAAAAACATACCCATAGTATTTATTGGTGGTTCTTTTATTGGAATGGTTTCCTCACGGGTATTATCAAATTATCTTCTGATAGGAACCGCAGGACTGATCTTCTGCCTGATTTATATCAATACCAGCAGGTTCTTTAACGGATACGGCGGAGCGGTAGGTACAGCATCGGCCATTGCTCTTCTCGCTGTTTTAAGTCTCCCTGTGGTTACCAAAAGACACAGGCTGACCAACGGAATGATGCTGCTAAGGAAAACACTTTTCGGCAGTCCAAGACGGTAAAACTATACCTGATCATCTTGTCTTCAGTATAATTAAATTGAAAAACGCAGAGGCATCCACCATCTGCGTTTTAACTATTAACTGTTCTTAAACCTAATGAATAAGCGCTTTTAATTTCTTCTGTACTGCCTCTCCGCGGAGATTTTTTGCAATGATCTTACCGTCCGGGCCAACGAGAAAGTTTGCAGGCAGGCTTTTTACGCCATAGATATTAGCCACTTTCCCGGTGGTAGATTTCGGATCATTTAATTGCAGCCAGGGAAGTTTATCCTGGTCTACTGCCGTTAACCAGTTTTCTTTGGAACTGTCCATAGACAGGCCAACAATTGTAAATCCTTTATTTTGATAAGCCTGATAAGCTTTGATCAGGTTGGGGTTTTCTTTTCTGCAGGGCACGCACCAGCTTGCCCAAAAATCAATCAGCACATATTTGCCCTTGAAAGCGGCCAGGGAACAAAGTCTACCATTCTTATCTGCCAGGGAAAAATTAGCCGCAAGGGCCCCCGGATCTGTATTTATACTGGCGTCAATAAAGGTTTTGATCATTTTACCATAATTGCTTTGTTGAACAGCAGGGCTGAGCGTCTTATACCCCTGATCAGCTTTGTCCCTGTCCGGATAGGTAACATACAGCTCATAAACAGCAATTGCAGAAGCAACATGTGCTGGATAAGCTGCAACAAAGCGGGCTAGAACACTGTCTCTGAATAAGCCTTGCCGCGCGGCAAATACACTGCGCGTTCTCTTATCATTTTCTGTATTGCCCGTTGGTTTTGGCCTTGTACCTGGAAAAGAATATAAAGAGGCTTTGTATTGCGTTAATAAATCATTTTCCCCGGCACCTGAAACCTTGAGTTCATAAAACCTGCTGAGTGCTCCGCTGATCTGAATACTGCTTTGATCCAGCAGGAATATCCGTATTTGCTGGTTTATGGAGTTGGAAAGCGTACAGAGTACCGATTCCGGAATGCGGATATCTTTTGATATCATTCCATGATCTGCCCTAACAGAATCTTTGTATACAGCATCATTTAGTTCATAAGAAAACGTTACTGTGCCCGTATTCAGTCCGGCAATATCTGCTGTTATATGCGCAGGTTTCTGCGCATATAAATCAGCAAATAACACGAAGCATACACTAAAAACTACTAAAAACTTATGCTTATTGTTCATCGGTAAAATCTCTCTTTTTCAATAACCTTTGTTAGTAATTTAATCCCGGGATAGGTGACTCTGTCAGGATCTTATTCAGCATCTGCTTCAGATAAACCAGGTGCATTTTGCTGTCCTGATCTGAGGTCTTTGCAATTGCAGCACTGATATCCGTACGCAGATCTTTCAGATGCTGTAAAGCAAGTGGCTTCACATTAGAGTACAGCAGGATTTCTGTTGGGGTAACCCCTGCCAGAATGTTATCCAGGGATCCCTGTAACGCAAACCGCTTGTTGTACATGGTAATGATACTGCCCACATACATTTTCTGCATCGTCCTGCGGTATGAATCGATAGGTTTTCCTGTTTTCAGCTCAGTGAAAATACCACTTTTGAGGTCGTTCAGCCATTGTTGTGGTGAGTAGGCCCCTTTGCCATAGTCGCGCTGGTTCACCATCATACGGTACAGGCGGCTTTGTGATGTTACTGAGGCCACCACTTCCTGCTGCAGTTTTTCCACCGCATTGGAACCAAAACCCGGTTCTATTTTGTTTAAAATCTGCGGATCCAGCAGCCATTTTGGAGTAGCAAAGATCTCCTCATTGAAATATCTGATCGCTTCTTTCTGCTTCGCCAGGCTTACAGGTTTATAGATTGCACCAGATTGCTCATAAGTTTTTGGCGTTACCATTACACCGCCCAGGTTTTTAAGCACGTGGAAAGCATATCGGGAGTACTGCCCTACAGCTTCATTGTACATTTCCTTTAGTTCTGTATAGTCCTCACCATCTTCTCTCGTCCAGTTGATCAGCTGCGGAACAATCCGCTTTAAATTTTTGATCCCATACTGGCTGGCCCTGATTGCATCATCGCCCAGGTCTTCGGCCTGTGAACGCGGATCGTAATCCCTGCCCTCGCCGCCAAACCAAAGTCTTTTGTTTGAAGCCAGGCTGTCGATCGTTAGTTTATTCAAAATCTTTTTCTCTGCTTTGGCATCAGCTGCATCTAAAACAGGCTTATATCCCCATTGTATGGCCCATTTATCATAATCATTGATACGTGGGAACAATCCTTTCTCAGAGATATGATCCTCTGGCTGTGCTACATAATTAAATCTTGCATAATCCATGATCGATGGTGTATGGCCGTGTGCTTCTACCCAGGCCTTATCCCGCAATTTTTCTACCGGCACAGTGCTGCTGGCACCCATATTATGGCGCAGGCCCAGCGTATGCCCGATTTCGTGTGAGGATACAAACCTGATCAGCTGGCCCATCAGCTCGTCATCAAATTTATTTTTGCGGGCCCTTGGATCAACAGCACCGCACTGGATCATGTACCACCTGTGCACCAGCTTCATTACGTTGTGGTACCATCCGATATGGCTCTCCATAATTTCACCTGTGCGCGGATCAGCGATATTGGGCCCGTAAGCATTTTGCGTGGGCGAAGCAAAATAACGGATCACAGAGAAACGTGCATCATCAAGGCTCATCGTGGTATCCTGTTCCGGCCACTCTTTACCTACAATGGCGTTCTTAAAACCAGCCTGTTCAAAAGCCTTTTGCCAGTCGTTCACCCCGGCGATCAGGAAGGGGCGCCATTGTTTCGGCGTTGCCGGATCGATATAATACACGATCTGCTTTTTAGGCTCTACCAGTTCACCTCTTCTGAACTTGTCCATATCCTCATCCTTTGGCTCTAACCTCCAGCGGTGGATAAATGCTTCCTGCTCTACTTTTTGCTGGGCATCAGCAAATTTATAATAGCTGCTTGCGAAAAATCCAACACGGGCGTCAAAATAACGTTTGCGCATCGGCTTTGCCGGCAATAAGATAAACGACGTATTCATACCCAGCGTAACCGTGCCCGACTGCGTGGCTGCAGGTAAACCACCTCCGGGACCTCCGGAAGGAACAGCCGAATATGTTCTGATCGTTTTAATTTCCGTATTGATCGGAAAACTCTTTACGCTTTCAATGTAAGACCTGTCGGCCGCCTGCGCACCCAGAGAATAAGATTTCTTATCAGCAGGCTCAAACGACATCAGGTTATTTTCAGCCAGCAGGAAATCAGTTACATCGATCACCACACCGGCAGAATCCCTGGATTTAGCCTTCACAGGAAATGCTGCGATAATCGGGTTAAGGTTAGAGCTCGCCACTGCCCTGGAAATCATATCTGCAGAATCAGCTATGCTCACCAGCGTAGAAACCTTTAAAAAGAGCTTATCATTTGGCCCTTTCTCCCAGTACACGGTATGTTCTGCAACTTCTTCTCCGCCAAAGTTTCCTGCGCCGGGTGTAGATTTACTTAACCTCAGCACTGTCAGGATGTCTTTATTAAGCAGGCTGTCTCCTATTTCAAACAGGTAACGGTCTGCTACTTTATGCACTGTGAACAATCCCTTTTGTGTTACTGCTTTTGCTGTAACCACATCTTTATAAGGTTTGATTGGGTTTTTAAGTGAATCTGCCTTGGTTTTTGCCGCCGCAGCAGCAGCCGTAGCAGCAGTTGTTTTAGCCGGCGCTTTTTTCTCTTCTCTGAAGACACTGCAGGACTGTGAGGTTGTGCCGAGCAAGCCGATGGCCAGGGCCAGGTAAAAATACCTGACCTTAGATTGGTTTTTGTTGTTCATGTTGTTATTTAATAACCTGGATTTTGAGTTAGATTGTAGTTTGCATCAATTGCTGCCTGTGGTATAGGCAGGAGTTTGGATTTAGGCGTGTAACTTGTTTTTAAGGCACCCAATACCGCATCAGCCTCTCCGGTACGTTTTAAATTATACCAGCGGTAAGCCTGCTCGCAGAAAAATTCCTTACGGTTTTCCAGTGCGATGGCAGTCAATAATGTTGTTGCATCGGTAGAAGTAGTTAAGGCAGCCGCAGCCCGTGTTTGTATCGCATTCAGATCTGTGAGTGCACCAGAGAGGTTGGTGCCTGTTCTGGCCCTTGCTTCGGCACGGATCAGGTACTGCTCAGCAAGGCGCATTACAATTTGAGATTCGCTGATCCCTGCTGCTGCGGCCAGAGGCTGTGTACGGTATTTATATTTGAATGGAAGGATGTACGTGGTGCCGGATAAAGTAACATTGCTCATCCAGTTGGTCCTGCGGAGATCTGTAGACGCGAACAGTGCTGCAAATCTGGGGTCCAAACGGTAGTTAAACGTAGTCACACTGGTAAGTGAACTTGGAATGAACACTGATGCCTCAACGGTATACTGGTTGGTGTTCAGCAAAGGCGGAGACATCTCCCAGATACATTCTGTATTGTCCCTTACAAATACCCCGGTAGCCATCGCAGTTCTGGGAACCAAACTATACAGGGTAGATGCAATAACCTCTGAGGCATTGGATTCTGCAGCAGCATAATTGCCGCTAAACAGGTATACCCTGGCCAGCAAAGCTGTCGCAACAAATTTATTCACCAGCGTACGGTCGTTAGACGAGGCAGTAGTTACGCCCGGATATACAGCGCCCAGGTTTGCTTTCGCATCCGTCAGATCTGTGATCATCTGTGCATAAATAGCAGCGGTGGTTGTTTTGGGTAAAAATGCACTGATAGCAGGATCTGTAACCAGTACCAGGGGAACTTCTCCAAAAGTATTTACCATGTGAAAATAGCAGTAGGCACGTACAAGTTTGGCTTCGGCAATATATTGCTTTCTCAGTGATTCTGTAGTACCGGAGGTATTTTGCAAACCTTCTATAATTGCATTTGCACGATAGATCTCTGCATACCAGTCTGAAAATATGGAAGCCTGTGAAGTGCTCAGGGCAGTGTAGGAATTGTTATTAAACTCCTGTAAAGCGGCAGTTGTTGCGATGTACAGCAGATCATCGGCCTGGAGAGAACTGTATGTAGTGAGATTTTGCGACTGGGTAGCTGTTGCAGCTAAAGAACTGAACATACCGGATCTTGCCGCCGTGGCTAGTTTATCGGATGCAAATACCAGGTTGGTAGTTACCTGGTTCAGCGGCGGATCAATATCCACTGTTTTTTCACATCCCGAACTGATTATTATGGTGAATGCCAGCAGGCCGGCTATGATATGATATATCGATTTTGACATTTGATTAACGTTAAAAAGTAAATTGAAAACCACCGGTTATGGTACGTAATGGAGGAGTAGCGATACTCTGTGATTCCGGATCAAAGCCTTTATACTTTGTGATCGTAAACAGGTTCTGGGCCTGGGTATAAATCCTTAAAGTTTGTCCGCTGTTTTTTCCCAGCCATTTAGCAGGTAAGGTATAAGACAGGTTTACGTTTTTGAGCCTGATAAAAGAGGCATCTACCAGAGAAGCATCGGAGGCAGTATAATTAGAATATGCCGTATAAGAGGCTGCACCCGCAGTACCGCGTGTACCTGCAGAAACCAGATAATCCTGAGAGCCCAAAGCCAGGTACTCATTTACTACACTTGCTGCGGCATTGCTAAAATATCCCGGAGGATAGTTAGAAGAAGCCAGGAGGCTTCTGCCCATCTGTTTCACAAACTGGAAAGTAAAATCAAGGGTAACACTTTTATAATTCAGTGTATTGGTTAAACCACCATAATATTTAGGGTAAGAAGTTCCGGCATAATAGCGGTCTCCCCTGCCCGTGGCGGCGAAACCTGTATTGACGGTTCCAGAGTTGTTAAAGTCTGTAAAGGATGGCAAGTTGGTAGCCGGATTAATACCTGCATACTGGTAGAGGTAGTAGGAACTGATCGGGTTGCCCACAATATAGGTTGCATAATAAGATGATTTCTCGATATCGGGAAATGACAAAAGCTTATTACGGTTTTGACTGATGTTGAAAGAGGAGGTCCAGCTAAAGATTTTGTTTTTGATATTCGTGCTCGTCAGAGACAGTTCCCATCCCGAGTTCTGAACCGTTGCCGGCAGGTTGCTCAGATATCCGGTAAAACCGGCCTGGGAACTTGTGGTAAGCGTAACCAGCTGATTGCTTGTCCTGTTACGGTAATATCCTCCACTCAAGGAAAGACGGTCTTTAAAAAAGGCAAGATCCAAACCTATATCCAGTTTTTTGGTTTCTTCCCATTTATAATCGGGATTGGGCAAACGCGTGGGATTTAATCCTGTAGAGCCGCCATACACATAGGTAGAAGCAGCATATGTATCCAGATAACCGTAGTTATCAATCTCATCACTACCTACAATACCGTAACTGCCACGCAGCTTACCAAAGCTAAACCAGCTGAACTTATCTTTCAGCGCTTTCTCTTCGGAGAAAATCCAGGCAGCACCGGCAGATCCGAAATTACCAAACTTGTTATTAGGGCCAAACCTTGAAGATCCATCCCTCCTGAAATTCAGGTTTACAACATATTTATCCTGCAGGTTATAGTTTACACGGCCAAACAGAGACGCATATTTATAGTCGACAGATCCGCTTGAAGTAGAAACTACACTCGCCGCAGTCACGGTTTTCAGGAAGTCGTCAGAGGTAAAACCCGATGCACTGATATTGTAAGGCATCCTGGACTGTTTGTACTGGTAAGATCCACCGGCCAGCGCATTCAAAGTACCTTTCCAGATTTTGCTGGTATAAGTAATCTGTGGTTCTATGATCGTATTATTGGTATAGTTATATACGTAAGATGCTGTACCGGCAGTATATCCTGAATAAAGACTGGGGTTTAATGAAGACAGCGGCCTGGCTACAGTTTGTGTCATATCAGTTTTGCTGTAGCCCAGGTTTGTTTTGATATCAAGTCCTTTCAGCAGGTTATATTTTAAATTCAGGTTGGTGAGCAGGTTGGAGGTACGGTTATCATTGCTTTGATTCAAATAACCCAGCGGATTACTTACAAAGCCATCCCAGTTTAACGCACCGGTTGAGGTGTACAGCGGAAAATTGGGAGGAAGAATATAGGCCCAGGTGGCGAGGTCTGTACTCGCGATGTTATTTTTATCTGTAGAATATATGGCAGACAATGCCAGGTTAAAGCGCTGATCGAATGAAGAATGGTTTAAGTTAAACTTTCCGCCCCCACGCTGGTATCCCTGGTTCCCCGGAAAAATATTACCCTCTTTATGGTACGTTCCGCTCAGGAAAAAGTTTGTTTGTGTATCGCCACCAGACATGCTGGCATTTACATCATTGGTTTTTGCCGTACTGCCAAGGAACATCCGCTGGAAGTCGGTATACCCGTTCTGGTCCCAGACCAGCAGATCCGGCGCAGAAGTGGCCGTCGGCACTGCCGGATTAGTAGTATTATTGGCGAAAGCTTTTGCCCTCAGCGCCAGGTACTGCTGTGTTCCTACCATCTCTACAAAGTGTGACACCTCAGAAATCCCTGAAGACGCATTTACACTGAATTTTGTTCTTCCCGGCCTACCCTTTTTTGTGGTAATCAGCACTACGCCATTGGCACCTCTTGAACCATAGATAGAAGTTGCATCGGCATCTTTTAAAACCTCAATGCTTTCGATATCCGAAGGGTTGATAGAGTTTAACGGACTTGTTGTTCCTTCAGCCGAGGGTAGCCTGCTGTTGGACGCAGAGGTTACACTGTAAGTTGCTGAGTTGATCGGCTCAGACAAATAAGGTACCCCATCAATAAGATAAAAGGGACGGTTGGGTTTAATTCCATTTTCACCGATTGAATTTACTCCTCTGATCTGTACGGTAATTCCTGCACCGGGCAAACCATTGGATTGAGTGATGGTTACTCCAGCCATGCGGCCGGAAAGGGCCTGTAATGCGTTGGTAACCGGCTGATCTTCTATTTGTTTTGCAGAGATGCCCACCTGCGAGCCCGTGTTTAAACGGCGCGTAACGGTACCATAACCAATTACCTGCACCTCGTCAAGCTTTGCGGGATCGGGAACCATATTTACGGTTAAAGTAGGAATACCTGTGATTTCAAGTGTTTTATAACCCAGATAAGAGATCACCAAAACCGGGAACTCATCACTGGTAGCGATATAAAATTTTCCATTATTCCCGCTTAGGGTGTAGCGGGTAGTCCCTTTTACCTTGATGCTCACTCCCGGCAAAGGCTGACCGTTTTCGTCCAGCACCACGCCATTAACGGTAATCGTAGCAAAAAAGCCTTTAACCTTATCCAGAAAGCCTTTTTCCTGAATGATCACAGTCTTATTTTGTATGGTATAAGTAAGAGACTGATTAGCCAGACAATTTTTTAAAACATCATTGAGTTCTGCATTGTTAACATTGATATTAACCGGTGTGGCTTTGGATATCAGATCCTGGTCGTACACAAAATCATAGCCTGTTTGTAACCTGATGGTTTTAAACACTTCGGTAAGATTTGCGTTTTTACGGTTAATAGTAATTTGCTGGGCCAGTGTGGTTGCACTTACCTGCATCATTGCGGCCAATAATAGAAACGTAGTGATACGCATGATCAGCAAAATTTGTCGGACAGGGCGAGAGCGCCTACCCGGATTGTTTGGGTAAAATTTGTACATTTGTTAGGGTTTAAAGTTGAATAGTCTGCGAATGATTTGTGGCTTTAGAATCCGTTGACCAGAGGTGTTCGAGCACTTCTGGTCTTTTTCCAAAGACCACGATATTTTGTTTATTTGGTTACCGTGACCCTCCTTCCCTCTATCTTAAAGTGAACTTTTCCTGTTTTCTCCATTACTTCCAGAATGGACGATATATTTTTAGATCTGGATATCCATCCTCCAAGGTTTAGCTTTTCCGGCGCATCTTCGGCATAAATCACCTCCACATCATACCAGCGGGCAATCTTTCTCATGATGGATCTGAAATCGTTATGTTCCAGAATAAAATCCCCGCGCTGCCAGTCGGTATAATCCTCTGCGTTTACTGCTGTAACCTTTACTGATCCGCCCTGAACTCTTGCCTGCTCACCGGGTTTCAGCACGGTATGATCATTTATTTTCACGCTGCCCTCCAGTAAAGTTGTTTTAGCGGATGTCTCATTGTCGTACGCATTCACGTTGAAATGTGTACCCAGCACTTCGATTTTCTGATGCGCGCTTTCTACAATAAAAGGTATCCTTTTACCCTCGTCAGTAATTTTGCTCACTTCAAAATAAGCCTCACCGCTCAGTTTTACGGTACGTACCGAAGCAACTGATGTTGGAAAAGTTAATGAGGATGCGGCGTTCAGCCAAACTTTGGTGCCATCAGGCAGGTTAACCAGATATTGCCCGCCTGCGGGCGTAAGCACGGTATTGTATTCCGTTTCAGCGCTGATGTTTTCCTGTTCAGGAACGGAATAAACGATTTGTCCGTCTGCAGTTTTGGAAATTGACACACCTGTCTGATCAGCGAGATGTCCGCTGTTGGTTTGATCAAGATTGATTTTTTGTCCATTGGCCAGTATCAGCACGGCTTTGTCCTTCCCCGGTTTAAGGTCTGCACTTGCAGGAAGGTTGGTCAGATCAGATGACGGGTGGCTTTGCCTGTATATCAAAATGCCAGATAATGATATGACGACCAGGGCGGCAGCAGAAATCAGGGGAAGCAATCTTGTAAGCTTCCTGCGCTCGTACCGATTCGGATTTATTAGTTGATGTGCGGAATTAACATCTGGCTCTAAATGGGTATTATTCTGGGAAACCAATGCATGCCTGGCTACTACTTCCCAAACTTCCCCGGTACCCTTTTCCAAAAAGGAATCCGACAGCCGGGGAGCGTCCTTGCTGTTCCAGTTCACATAGGCAGATTCCAGCCAGGCTTGCTCCTCTTCCGAAGCTTCACCGGCTATATACCTGTCTAACAACTGTCTGAATTTTTCTTCTTCCATTACTTATATCATAGGGTTGATATATGTAATACAATCACAGAAAGAGGATTGGGGATATGAATTTAATATTTATTTTATATTGAGATAATATAGCACAAACCAAACCAGTCCAATCTTATTTTTCAGGATCCGTACAGCTTTTTTCATCTGGTCTGCACTCGTAGACTCGGTAATACCCAAACGGGCAGCCACCTCTTTATTTGAAAGATGTTCTTTCCTGCGCAGTTCAAATACGGCCCTCATCCTTGGCGGGAGGTTGGCGATCTCCGCTTCGATCATTGCAGAGAATTGTTTTTCACGGATGAGTGTATCTGTATAGATACCGCTGTCTGCGTTTACCTGGGTAAACGTTTCAGCATAGGCACTAACCCTGCTTCTGCTTTTGATCAGGTTAAAAATTGTATTTCTGAGCGCAATGAAGAGATAGCCCGCCAGGTTATTTCCCTGTTCCAGCGAACTGCGCTTATCCCAGAATTTCATGAACATCTCCTGCAGCACATCCCTTGCATCACTTTCAATCCGAAGTTTATTATAGGCATGAGCGTACAATAGCTGGCTATACCGGTTGAATATCTCGGTAAAAGCAAGATGATCATCGTTTTTTAAACGAAATAAGAGATCATCATCGGTCATTTTCTCATAAGTGATGCCAGAGCCAGTCATTCCGTTCCTAATATTGAGTCATTTCACCTGGGTGTGGCATAATAGAAATCAAAAATAACATTTTTTATCAATTGAAAGCGAAATGATAAGATGATCATCGCTTCCTGAGGAATTTACCGCATATCTGCGTGGCGAGCCCAGGTAACGCAACTGTCAACTTATTACAGTTACTGGTTCGGAAAGCTGCATCTGTAAATTTTATTGAACAAATTGCCTTAAAAGTTATTAACTTATTATCCATTGTTGATTGAAACATGGAATTACCTATCATATTATGAATAAAGTAATCTTGTTAGATAAAAGGCCTGCAGGAGTTCCTGAAGTGTCGGATTTTAAATTTGTAGAGGAAGAAATGCCTTCTGCAAAAGCTGGGGAAGTCCTGCTAAAGACCCGTTTTGTATCCGTGGACCCTTACCTGCGCGGAAGGATGAGAGATGTAAAATCATATGTCGCACCTTTCCAGTTGGGGGAACCTATAACTTCTGCGCTGGTTGTGGAGGTGGTCCGCTCACTGAACGACAAAATCAAAGAGGGAGATTTTTTTGTCGGCTATCTGCCATGGAAGGAATACCAGACATCTACCGGAGAGGGTTTAACAAAAATTGATCCCGAGGCAGCCAGTCTAAGTGCATATCTCGGTGTTTTAGGCGCAACCGGCCTGACAGCTTATATAGGACTAAAAGAAATCGGACTTCCAAAGGCCGGACAGACTGTGGTAGTTTCCGGCGCTGCCGGTGCGGTAGGTAATGTTGTAGGACAAATCGCCAAAATCATGGGATGCAGAGTGATTGGACTGGCAGGTTCTGATGCAAAGATTGAAACACTGAAATCGAAGTATCAATATGATGAAGGTATCAACTATAAAACAACCAAAAATCTGGCGGCCGAGATCGAAAAGCTTTGTCCGGAGGGCGTTAATATTTATTTTGATAATGTTGGAGGAGAGGTATCTGATGCGGTATATGCCAACCTCACTTACAAAGCCAGGATAATTGTATGTGGTGCGATCGCCCTGTATAATGAGGACGAACCTGCGCTCGCGCCAAGGGTAGAATGGCGACTGGTGGTGAACAGTGCTACAATGACCGGTTTCCTGCTGTCGGATTTCGCGGATCTGCTGCCTGCAGGCGTACAGCAATTGACGACCTGGTTTAAAGAGGGCAAACTCAGCCAGTCAGAAACCATCATCAAGGGATTTGACCAGATTCCTGAAGCCTTTATCGGCCTTTTTGAAGGTCAGAACAATGGTAAAATGGTAGTTGAAATCTAATTCTTCACCCATAAAGCTAAAAATCATACCGATTAATGGAAAATGAATCTTTAAATATGGACACATCAACTGTCAAAGAGCTTACCGCAGAATCCTGGTTTGAACTGCGGATTTACAGCTTTAAAAGTGAGGAGCAGCAGGCGCTGATCGAAGATTTTTACAGTCTGGCTATTCCAGTACTAAACACCCTTGGGGTAAATCCTGTAGGCGTGTTTAACGACCTTGAACTCAGCCTGCCCGGAAAGTTATACGTGCTCCTACCTTACCACAGCCCCGAACATCTCTCCGAAGTCAGCACAGCAATGGATAATGACACGGTTTTTCAGGAATCAGCAATAGCCTATTTGAATGCGCCTGCAAATGCGCCCGCCTATGAAAGAATAGAAAGTTCATTCATGAAAGGCTTAAAAAACTTCCCTCATCTGATGGCCCCGGCCGATAAGAAGGCCATCTTTGAATTGCGCCAGTATCAAAGTGCCAGCGAAGCAGCAGGCAAAAAGAAAATAGAAATGTTCAACGACCAGGGCGAAATCGACATTTTTAAACGCCTTCAGTTTGATCCGGTTTTCTGGGGAGAAACCATCATCGGGCCAGACAGGCCAAACTTAACATATATGGTAAGCTTTGACAGTCTTTCAGATAAGGATACCAAATGGTCAGATTTTCTTGAAGATGCAGAGTGGAAAGCGATCAGTGCAGCGCCGGAATATGCAAACGAATTGCTGGTCAGCCTGATTACTTCTACATTGCTGATCTCTGCAGAATGCTCCCAGATTTAATAATTCCCGCTATAAAATTTAACTTATGACACGCTACAAAATTGCTGTACTTGATGACTACCAGAATGTCGCCCTCTCTTATGCTGATTGGACACCCGTATCGGAATATGCAGACGTTGAAATATTCTCTGATCACCTTCATGAACCTGAACAGGTGATCAGCAGATTACTGCCTTTCGATATCGTTTGTGTAATGAGGGAACGTACACCCTTACCCGCTGAAATACTCAGTAAACTCAGCAATCTCAAACTCATCGTTTCTACAGGTTTTCGCAATGCCTCTATTGATACTAAAGCAGCCGGGGAGATTGGTATCGAGATAATTAACACCGGGTACAGGGACCATGGTGCCCTGGAACTGACCTGGGCATTATTAATGGCGATTGCCAAACATATTCCGCAGGAGAATGCGAACTTCAGGGCTGGCGGATGGCAGCAGATGGTTGGTGGCGACCTGAAGGGGAAAACATTGGGTATCCTTGGCTTGGGGAATCTGGGTTCAAAAATTGCCGGAGTTGCAAAAGTTTTTGATATGAATGTGATCGCCTGGAGCCAGAATCTCACAGAAGAGAAAGCCGCTGCCGCCGGTGTAAAATATGTTGATAAAGAAACGCTGTTCAGGGAGTCAGATTACCTGACCATACTGATGGTACTGAGCGACCGCAGCAGGGGAATTGTTGCTGCCGGAGATCTGGACCTGATGAAGCCAACGGCCTATCTGATCAACACTTCGCGGGGACCGCTTGTGGATGAGGAAGCACTGATAAAAGCGCTCACAGAAAAGAGAATTGCAGGAGCAGCGCTGGATGTTTTCGACAAGGAGCCCCTGGATGCGGATCACCCCTTCAGGAAGCTAAGCAACGTACTTGCTACACCGCATATCGGCTTTGTCACTGAAGACACCTATCACGTATTTTTTACAGATATGGTGAACAGCCTTTTGGAATGGTTCAGCAGTAAAGCTGTATAACATAAAGGGGGCTGTATCATTGGCTTTTTTAGAATTAAATTGAAGAATACTTCTGTCAGAAGACACCGCTAAAAACAAGAAAGAGGGTGATCATTGATACACCCTCTTCACTCATAAATATGTTCTGTTAGAAATTGTATTTGGCAGTAAGCCTTACGTTTCTTGGCACTTCGTAAATGTAGGTGTAATAAGAAACCGATGTTGGTGTTTCAGCTGCCAGTTTTGTATAAGAACCCTGTGTGATCAATCTTCTGTCAAGAAGGTTGTTCATCAGTGCAGAAAGGCTGAATTTACCTTTTGCATAGGATACACCAGCATCAAAGCGGATATATACCGGTAATTTCAACTGGGTTTGTCCTGATCCTGCATAACGGTCTGCCTGCACCTGGTACCCTCCTGAAAGCCCGAATCCGTTCAGGATAGAGTTGGTATCTCTGAACCTATAGGATAACCATCCGTTAGTAATGTGTTTTGCAGCATTGGCAAGGTAAGTACCTTCGAGGTTAGTTGCAGGGTTTTTATTCTCGTCATTGGTAACTTTTGGATCTGTATAGGCATAGTTCAATGTCAGGTCTAAACCTTTAGCCACCTCGCCTACCAGGTCAAACTCAATACCTTTTGATTTTACTTCACCCAACTGCACCTGGAAGTTATTGATATCTCCCAGCGGATAAGCCGGATCTGCTGTCAGCATATTTTTCTTGGTGATCTGGTAAATAGCGAAGGTCGAATTCCATTTTCCGTCAAACCAGTCTTTTTTCAAGCCCAGTTCAATATTATTTCCTGTAACAGGTTTAAAAATCTGATTAGTTGCAGATCTTGAAGCCTGCGACTGGGGAATGAAGGCCTGATCGTATAAACTATATGCCGAGAAGGTACTGGTGATCGAATAACTTAAACCTACTCTTGGAGTAAAGGCATTGTCAGACATCTGCGCTGCATTGGTTTTACCTACTGTTGTAGCATGTGTAAACCTGCCCGCTAAAGTTAAACGCAGTTTTTCTTCCAGGAAGCGAAGTTCATCCTGTAAATATGCACCAGTGTAAGTTGTGTTGGTTGCGTAGGTATTAGAACCTGAACGTTCCTTAATACTTCTAGACCTGTCCAGAAAAGGAAGATTAGCAAAAGGAATACCATATACAGGATTGTAAATATTAAACACTGTAGTCCCGGCCAGTTTAAGATCTGCTGTTCCTGAACTTCCAAAGTCTCCCCATGTTTTGAGGTTTCCCATGTCCAGTCCGCCTAAAATTCGGTGAATCACAGGACCGGTAACAACCTGTCCCTGCAGTGAAAACTGTGCGTTTTTGTTGATTGCAAGCTCTTCACTGATATTCATGTTTCTTTTCATATCGCCATTGGCGGCAAGAGAAGTCAGCCAGATTGAACTGCCTTTCAAGCCATAATTGAGGTAAGCCACCTGCGCATTAAAAGTCCAGTCTTTATTCAGTTTATGATTTAAATAGAGCGTAACGTTATGGTCGTTCAGGATACTTGGATCTACAGCGGGGTCTCCCAAAAAGAAACTCGGATCAGTATCACCAAATCCTTTTGGAGAGAACCCGTAGTTTCCTAATGCCAGCGCCTCAACATGCTGGTGCGTATATTCAGCAGTGAATTTGGTCATGCTGTCTATCTGGTAACTGATTACCGGGGCAATTACATATTTGTCGTTGTAATTGTACTTGTTAAAACTGCCTTTAGTTTGTGCCGCAACATTTAAGCGGAACAGCAATTTACCATCTTTGGATAATTTAGTATCCAGGTCTACGGCTGCACGTGCAAGATTAAATCCACCTGCACTCATGCTCACAGAGCTTTTGTTCGTTCCTGTAGGTTTTTTTGTAACGATGTTATAGATACCGCCCGGCTCGCCATTGGCCATCATAAAGCCTGATGGGCCTTTTACAAATTCAATGCGGTCTACTGTAGCAGCATCATCTGCAAGCGGGCCCCATGGGGTTTTCAGGTTCATCCCGTTACGGAATGCAGGAATAGAGAAACCACGCATAAAGATGTTGGCATACTGTGCATCCCAGTGCCCAACCCTTACGGCACCACTCACGTTCCTGGTTACTCCGTCAACTACGTCGAAAACCATCTGGTCTGCCATTACCTGGCTGGTAACCACTCTGATATTCTGAGGAAGTTCCAGTAATTTTGTTTGCAAACGCAATGAAGAGGATACATTTTCTACCTTGTATTTTTTATTGGTAGAGATCTGTACGTCATTTAACTGCGAGAGGTTCTCATTCAGTGAGAAATCTGCGATCACAGTTCCTTTAGTCACGCTTACCTGTTTTTCCTTAGGATAAAGGCCAACGGCGGATACCACAATAACATAGTTTCCCGCCGGTACTTTGTGAATGGTGTAATTACCATCTTCGTCAGTTACCGCACCATAGGTTGTACCTTTTAGCTTTACGCTAACACCGTCAGCAACGGTTCCGTCAGAGGTAGTCACCCTTCCCCTGATTCTTCCCGAATCCTGGGCAGACACCTGCATGTTGATAAATATGAGTAAAATGATAGAGAGTAGAATTTTTTGCATCAGCCCGTTAAGTTTAATTAATAAAATTTTCGGCGCAAAGTAAAGCCAATTTAGATTGTAAAACAAAATTATTTGTAATTAGTCTAAATACTCTAAGCATAAATGAGTTAGTATGTTCATCCCAGAGGCAGATGCAGAAAATTCACATGCCCCCTATTTGGATACAGTTAAGTCCAATCTGGAAACAAAGGATTCCGCGATTAGCCTCTACTTTGTCTGATAAAGTTCAAAGAAATGGCAAAGACAATTTTTATCACAGGCGCATCAGCTGGCCTTGGCAAAGCCACGGCTAAATTATTCCAGTCGAAAGGCTGGAATGTAATCGCTACGATGCGAAATCCTGAAAAGGAAACAGAACTCAACCAGCTGGAAAACGTGACGGTCCTTCCGCTTGATGTGACCAGTTTGGAACAAATCACCGCAGCGGCAGCGCAGGCCACCGGGCTGCATAAAGTTGACGTAGTTTTCAACAACGCAGGATATGGGTTAATGGGAGCAATGGAAGCACTCAGCGACGAGCAGATCCTGCGTCAGATCAACACTAATCTTTTGGGGGTGATCCGTGTTACCAAAGCATTTATCCCGCATTTCAGGGAAAATAAAGGCGGTTTATTTATCAGCACGACTTCCATGGGCGGACTGTTCGGATTTCCGTTACACTCAATTTATCATGCTGCAAAATTTGCGGTAGAAGGATGGTCAGAAGGCATGTCTTTTGAATTGGGGGTACACAATATTGGTATCAAAACGATTGCACCGGGAGCCTTTGCAACTGATTTCCTGGGGAGATCGCTCGACAAAAGTTCACATCCCGCATACCGGGAAATTGAAGACAAATTATTCTCCAGTGTAGACGGAATGATGGACGAAGCGGCCACTGCCGGACAGATTGCCGAAATAGTGTACGAAGCAGCAACTGACGGCAAAGACCAGATCAGGTATCTGGCAGGTAAAGATGCAGAGGCGATGTATGCGCACCGGCTTGAAATAGGCAGCGAAGAATTCAGGAAAGAGATCAGAGCGCAGATTCTGGGCTAGATTTTTGTGGCAAAATTAAATCAAATGAAGATTATCGATTCCATATCAGAAAAACACCGTTTGGTTTCTTTACCGGAGCCATTACATCCACTGGTAAGTGTGATCCGTATTTCAGATATACGTTTTACGGATGACCCGATATGGCAACACTATTCCTTAAATTTCTATTGCATCTCGCTGAAGAAGAATATGTCGGGGAAAACAAGATATGGCCAGCAATACTACGACTACAACAAAGGAGTAATGACTTTCATTGCTCCTAAACAGGTGATGTCACTGGATGCAGACCAAATTGACATACTTAACCCCGTATCTGGCTACGCATTGCTGATCCATCCTGATTTTCTGCATAAACACCCGCTGGCTGCCACGATCAAAAACTATGGATTTTTTTCCTATGCTATCAATGAAGCCCTGCATCTTTCAGACAGGGAGGAAAATTATATTGCAGAGATCTTTCAGAAAATTGATGAAGAATACCAGCATATAGACCGGCATACCCAGGATATTATCCTTTCTCAGATTGATCTGCTGCTGAACTACTGCAACAGGTTTTACGAAAGACAGTTCCTTACCCGGAAAGCCGTAAACCATGATGTGCTCAGCAAAATGGAAACGCTGCTGAATGAATATTTTGAAGATGAAAAGGCCCTGCAAAACGGCCCCCCATCAGTTGAATTGCTGGCAAGTCAGCTTAATATATCTCCACACTACCTCAGCGACCTCTTACGTTCACTTACCGGCCAGAGTGCCCAGCAGCATATTCAGGAAAAAATCATCGAAAAGGCCAAGGAATACCTTTCATTAACCACGCTTACCGTGGCCGAAATTGCCTATCAGCTGGGTTTTGAATATCCGCAGTCATTCAATAAACTGTTCAAGAAGAAAACCGCTGTTTCCCCGCTGGAGTTCAGGCAAACCTTCAATTAACATGGAGGAGGGATTGTTTAAAATGGGATCTGTCCGATAGCCGAAGAAGGAATTCTTCAGCTATCGGACAGATCCCGAATTATGCGATAGTGCCTGAAAGATTTTGCTTCGCCCATTGCGAAAGCCCAACAGTAGGGATCTTATGCTGGTAATTAAAAGTTTCTTCCATAGACCATGTTACGCCCGGATGGGTAAACACCAGCCGGTACCGGTTAAAAACATCATGTGGCTCTTCTTCCAGTTTTTGCTGCAGGTGCGGAACATCCCATAATATCTTTTCAAATTCACCACCAAACAATAAATCCATCAGCTTGCCAATCTCTTCAAAAGAAACAGTATCTCCCGCCACAAATACCACTTCATCCAGTATTTCAGGCTGATGAAACAGAATGGCCGCCGTCAGCGCGCCGATATCCTCACAGGAGGTTAATGTAAGGGAGTGCCGCCAGTCGCCCAGCGCCCGTACAGTTCTGTCTTTCAAACTAATAACCCCAAAATCTTCACGAAACAGAAAGCTGGTGATCATTCCGGTTGAAACGATAACCCAATATGTTTTTTGCTGCGACCTGAGCATGTCCCTGACTTCTAACTGTTCATCAAATACAGGTTGGGCACTGCCCCTGCCGATCCGGTCGTAATCGGCTCCAAATTGCCAGGGGATATATTTTCTGACGCCAGCTGCTAATACTGCCTGCGTGATCTTTACCTGCATACCGGCACCGACAGAAAAGCCGCTGCAACAAATCACGGTATCATACCTCCGGAATGTTGCGGCCAGGGTTTCAATACCATCGCGCACCAGGTCTACTGCCTCTATGCTAATTCCGTTAAACCTTGTTTTGGCGCGGATTGCGTCAGCGTTACTTGATACCGGTTGCACCAATACCCCGATCTTTAACTGCAGGTTATGTTTTTCCTGGTGATCATAAAGACTGTTTAACATCGCGAGGCCAACCTCACCTGTACCTATTACTAAAAATGAATTTTCCATTGCCTGATCATTATAAATTGTTAGGCAATATTAGCTAAGTAAGGCGATGTGATAACTGCAAAAAGGCGACGAAGAATTGCAAAAAAACTACGCTGTCCGATGCTCCAAAGGAGTAATTCCAGTATGCTTTTTATAAAAATTCTGAAAATGGGAAGCTTCCTGGAAGTGAAGGCACCAGGCAATTTCCTTCACACTGTAGTCCGTGTGTTTTATAAGTACATTGGCCTCTTCCAGCAGCCGTTCATGGATGATTGCTAATGTAGTTTTTCCTGTCGTTCGTTTCAGATTTCTGTTCAGCTGATCTACAGAAATCCCTAAAATATTTGCAAAATATGCGGGGGACTTGTCTTTTAATACATGGTGAATGTTCAGATCCTGAAAAGCATCCTCCAGGGCTGTTATGAAAAGCTCTTCAATGCCCCGGTTTTGTTCGGTAACGGCCGTCAATAGCTCATTGTCTAATTTTTGTATGTAATGAATAATGTCCGACACCCTGTTTCTGACCAGGTGTTCTTTAAAGGTATAACCGGATGTGAATTCCAGATTCAGCTGATCAAAAATGAGCCGTATTTCCTCATATTCGGTCTTGGTTAAGGATTGTATCTGAAGATCTCTTTTTCTAAAGATCGGCAGGTCTGTGAGCGATGCCCGGCTGGCGCCCTTAAAAAAGCTTTCACTAAACACCAAAAATATAGCCCTGAAATGTTCGTCGTCAGTTTTAAATCCGGTGCGTAACCTGGGTTGTGTAAAAATGATGGTAGGTCCAGACACCGGGATTTCTTTATTGTTTACGCTGTATATAGCTTCGCCGCACAGCAGCGCAATTTTGTAAAAGGGCTTTCTCTGCAGGCGTTCACATGCTGTCTGGTCCTTTTGCAGATTTTCCCAGGATAACAGATTAAAGTGCCCGGGGAAATCGTTTTGAGATACTACTGCCTGGTCAACATACTGTTTATAAAAGTTATCAATTGCTGCAGGGTTCATCATAACGGTTGAGTTTTTATCACACATTATATTTTAACGACCACTTGACCATTTCAGCGATCACCGGCTCTAAATCCTGTCCGCTTTCAGTTAAGCTGTATTCAACATGGGGCGGAACCACGGACATTGCCTTCCGGCAGATAATACCGTCGGCCTCCAATTCTTTTAACGTTTGAATAAACATTTTTTCGCTTACAGCGGGAACAGCCTTTTTCAATTCGCCATATCTCATTGTCCCAGAAAATAGTTGTCTGATCACAAGAGGCTTCCAGCGGTTACCCATCTTATAAGCAATAAATGTGACCGGGCATTTGGTGGTCACCAATCTTTTGTTCATCTGATTTGTAGAACTCTCTTTTACTTTGGCCATATACACACTTTTAGGTAGGTACTTGATATAAGGTATGTACAAAGGTAATTTTGTTTTCAATAAAAAATCAAAATAAAGATGAAAGCTATAATCATAACAGGTGAAGGAAAAGTAGCCTTAAACGAAGTACCTCAACCGGATGAGGCAAGTTCCGGCCATGTCATTATAAAAATGAAAGCGATGGGAATCAACGCAGGAGATAAGTTCCTGATCAGTGGCAATTACCCCCCGGGTTTTTTCACACAAAGCCTCCATAACATTGCAGGCGTGTCGGGTGTTGGGGAAGTTATCCAGCTGGGTGAAGGTGTACCCGATAAATTTCTTGGCAGGCAGGTAACCGTTTACCGTTCACTGACGAAAAGCGAAAATGTGGTGGGGACCTGGAGCGAGTATGCACAGCTGCCTTATCTCCAGTGTGCAATATTGCCGGATGAGGCAGATCCATTGGATTACACAGGATCGCTGGTAAATATCATCACAGCGTATGGCG
This sequence comes from Pedobacter westerhofensis, assembly GCF_900182595.1. Lineage (GTDB taxonomy): Bacteria > Bacteroidota > Bacteroidia > Sphingobacteriales > Sphingobacteriaceae > Pedobacter > Pedobacter westerhofensis. The sequence goes on from NZ_FXTN01000001.1 coordinate 612,582, forward strand.
CATGGAAGCAACTGACCGACGAAGGACACAAAGGCGTAGTGATTACCGCCGGTAATTCAGATACCGGAAAAGCCATGCTAGGTATTTGTCAGCATGCTGATGTGCCGGTTATCGCGATTGTCAGAAATGAACAGGGCAGGAAGGAACTCGAAGAACTTGGCGCCAGGCATATACTTATCCAGGGAACTGAAGATTTCCAGCAGCAGTTTGCGGCCCTTGCAAATGAACTGAAAACAACTGCCGTTTTTGACGGTGTGGGCGGTGCATTGCTTGGCGAGTTATTAAACGTGGTTCCTGCCGGAAGTACAATTTATGCTTATGGCTTTCTGGGCGGAAATATACCCGTAGCTTTTCATACTGGTATCCTGATCAAAGGAATCACCATTAAAGGCTTCAGTAATTTCAACACCGCAACAGTTCAGGACCATGATCAGCTGGCATTAGCTTTAGAGGAGATCAGCAAAATAATTCACATGCCCCATTTTAAATTTAAAAGCGGAAAGGACTTTCAGTTTGAACAGGTGAATGAAGCTTTAGCTTTCGTTTCTTCAGATGGCGGCAAAGCTACACTATTGGCGTCTTCCGCTTCAGGATCAGGGCGGTAATCAATGATACAACAAGTCCCACAGGTAATATTTCCATATAGGTGGCTCCTGCAACTCCAATTGGGGTTGCATACCACCTTTTAAAAGTTTCCATTTGCTCAGAGATACCAGAAACTTCGGCCGGAGTCATATGGCTGACCCTGGCCGGGCTCAATTGATAAGATGCCAGTTTTTCTATAAAATCAGGAAAGAAATTGTAGTAAGCGATCATCCATCCAATGACGTATAAAGTTGAAGCAATAAGAGCCATGTAAAAAGACATTAAAAAAGCATTGCCAAAGCTGATAACCCCGTTACTTTGCTGGTCACGGTAATTTTTAACACCCACAAATATGAGCGAGAATGACAGCAGCATAGCTGTATACCCCAGGAGCATGCTACCATCAAAGGAGTTTTTAGAGTAACAGTATGCTACAGAGAAAGACATGAAGGTAGCCACACAAATACCTGATATGAGGCCGTACACAAGTACATTTTTTTTCATACTAATTTGTTTAAAGGTTCGGCTGTAAAATTGGGTTATCGTCGCAATATTTCCCTCATACTTTAGGGTGATTTGAATAAAAACTACCAAGTATCAGGATATGATGTTCAGCTTCCTTGCCATTTCAACAGCCTGCGTACGCCTTTGTACCTCGAGCTTCTCAAATATTTTAGACGAATGAGTTTTAATAGTGTCTAATGATAAAAATAACCGGTCTGCTATCTGGAGGTTGCTCAGCCCTTCGGCCATTAACTGCAGAACCTCAAGCTCACGTTTGCTTAAGCGAAGACGGGTAACTTCAGCTTCATTCAACACAAAATGCTCAGTTTTAACTAAAACCTGTTTTTCTATAACTAAAGTATTTGTCCTGGGCTGGGTTAGCTTTTTAGCCAGCCAAATGCCAAGCCCGGTAAAAATTACAGCAATGGCACCGACATACAGCTCAATGGTATAATCAATAACTATCAGCCGCCATTCAAGCCATTTAATAAACAGCAATAAAATAGCCAGAGAAATTCCATAGAGAAAAACAGAACGGTTACGTATCAGGAATTTGAATATCATTTATCCTCCCTCGCATCAGTAATGACAACCTTACTCTCCTGCATTTTAACGAAACGACCGAAGATCTTCTAATAGACTCTGATCCAAATAATGTACATCATACTGAACGAGAATATCAGATAAGTACCATTTTTTCATCCCTGCTATTTCAGCAGATTGTCCTAAAGATAATTTCCCTGATTCATACAGCTTTGCTGCGATAAATCTAACAGTATCCTGATGATCAGCCTCTAAAAAATCAGGTACCTGAAGTGTCATTGTTGTCATTGGAATAAATTTATGAAATGAAGATACTAAATATTAAAATCAATGAGCAAAGCAATTTTTTATTCATTGCTTGGGATTGTCATAATCTTTTATGGCTTTTAAAGTTCCATCAAAACGAAAAAACCCGTTCCTACAATGTAGAAACGGGTTTTTATTCCGGTGGGCCCAACTGGCGCCTCTCGAACCACTTCCTGTCTGATTTGCGTCTAATCGCTGCTTTAAGTATATAAATTTAATATTATCCTGGAAGGTCGCTATCAAGTTCCAGTCTTATCCTGTCTTGTTTAATAAGTTCTTTCAATTCATCTTCTTTCGGAAGGTACAGGCGGTACTTACTTGCAAATAATTTCTCGTTTTCTGCTAATATTGAATATTTCACAATTGTTTCATCCTTCTCTGTACAAAGGATAATACCGATAGTGGATTGTCGTCCTCACCTTTTTTCAAATCATTGTACATTCTGATATACATATCCATCTGTCCAATCGATCCATGAGTTAGTTCATCAGTTTTCAGATCGATCAAGACAAAACACTTCAGATAATAATTGTAAAAAACCAGATCAATAAAAAAGTCAGATGTATCTGTTACAATGTGTTGCTGTCTAGCTACAAAAGCAAAGCCCTTGCCTAATTCCATTAGAAATTGCTGTAGATGATTAATTAGTGCAGTTTCTATTTTACTCTCAGACAGCCTGGTATCAATTGGTAAACCTAGAAATTCAAATATATATGGATCTTTTATTAATTGCTGAGCTTTTGGAGTTTCCTGCTCCCTGGTATCTAATACACGACCGATAAATTGCGATGTGATATTACGCTGTAACATACGTGTATTCCATCCTGATTCAATTGCGTGAATGACATATTGATTTCTCAGACTTTCAGTTTCGAGCCGGCTTATTATTCTATAATGAGTCCAGCTCAATTCGTGACGCGCTGCGTCACGAATTGGAAAAGCAATGTAAAATTGCCGGATATTTCTTAGATTACTTTCATCAAAACCTTTTCCAAAGTGTAACTTTCAACAGTTCTTTTAAATGCCCTATCTTAATCAGTAAATACACAGAGTAAAGGCAAATTTACAAATTTCATGTAACAGAATAAGGGTTGTTTTTAAGAATTATTGTAACAAAATAAAGGTTGTTTTAATATAAGGATTCTTTATTGAAAGGCTAACTCCTTTCACAAAGCTTTCAGATACATATACGTTGTTTTTGAGCTATAAAGATACCTAACTACCAAGTAGTCATATAACAGAGTATCAAAGCTCTCAGATATATCCGTACATTTCTATTAAGCTCTTTAGTACCTGAATCACTTCTATCTGATAATCACCCTACGATAGTCTTCAAAAACATCCTCTAGAATCCTGATCATAAACTTGTCTTTGATTTTGAAATCAGCATCCATCTGCCGTTTTCGTACATAATGAATAGTATCAATAAATTTTCTTGTCCCTTTGTGGTAAACTACAATTTCACATTACAAGTTCCATCATCTTTTAAATGATGTTCAAAAACTGTCGCACTAACAGTTGCCATAAAATTTCCTTAGCGACGGAAAACCACTGTTACACAGTTGTTACATTTTCACGTCAAATTAAACAAAAATTGCTGTAGAAACTGCCAAATGGATGACTGCCAGAGCCAGTGCTGTAAGCATAAAACCTACGTATAGAAACAAAAAAAGCCGTTTCTAATACCAAGAAACGGCTTTTTAAGCAGTGGGCCAAGATGGGCTCGAACCATCGACCAAAAGATTATGAGTCTTCTACTCTAACCAGCTGAGCTATTGGCCCGCGAAAAATCTATTAGATTTTGCGAGTGCAATGTTACATATTTGTATTCAATTTTAAAAACAGTTTATGCAAAAAATCAAAAATATAATCTTCGACTACGGCAATGTTATCTTCGCGATCGACTTCAGGATCGCACAAAAGACTCTTACACAAATCGGTATATCTAATATAGAAGATTTTTTCGGGCATAAAGGACATCACACTTTATTTGATGATTTGGAGACGGGCAGCATCACTCCTGCCCAGTTCCGCGAAGGAATACGCCTGGAAGCAAAAAATCCGGCACTTACTGATGCAGAAATTGATGCTGCATGGAACAGTTTGCTCATCGGAATTGCCCCACAAACACTCGATGTACTCAACGAAACAAAAAAACATTACAGGACATTCCTGCTCAGCAATACTAACCAGATCCATTTCAATTACTTTACCGACTATCTGAAAAGAGAATTCCAGGTTGAAGGAAATGACCATCTGTTTGAAAAAACCTATTACTCTCATGAAATGCTGATGAGAAAACCAAATGTGGAAATCTTTGAACAGGTAATCAGGGAAAATAACCTCAATCCTGCAGAAACGCTGTTTATAGACGATAGCCCGCAGCATCTGGTGGGGGCAAAAGAAGCCGGGCTGCAAACCTTGCTGATGACCGAACATCCAAAAGACCTGGGCAGCTTCTTAAAAGATAACGGTATATTGGTATGACCGGCAACAATCATCAAGTACAGCCAAAGAAATACAGCTCCCTAAAAGAATTTTATCCCTTTTACCTGAGCGAACACCGGAATACAATGAACAGGGCGCTTCATTTCACAGGCATATCACTATTGTGCCTGTGCTTTATTACCTCCATGCTGTTTCATAATGTTTACTTTTTTATAGCGATCCCATTTGTTGCCTTTGGTTTCTCCTGGATAGGCCATCTGTTTTTCGAAAAAAACAGACCTTCAACATGGAAGTATCCGTTCTTCAACCTCGCCTGTGATTTTCTTTTATTTGGTGATATTATCATGGGCAGACAGTCTTTTAAATCAACATAGGCGATATCGATTTCATTTATAATATACCATAGACAAACTCTATATCACTATAGAAAATAGGTGTTATGATACCGCTGGAATAGTATATACTTTTATCGCATCAAGCCTGCGCAGGATCAACAGAATTAAAAACCTGTGCAGGCTCCTTCAAAATACAGGAGGAAGCGATACAAATTTATACATAGATGGAAGAGACAAATAAACCCACCCGCACCTTAACAACTGCCTCCGGCAGACCTTACGTTGAACACGAAAACACACAATCAGTAGGCAGCAGAGGCCCGCTGTTACTGCAGGACTTTGTACTGCACGAGAAAATGGCACATTTTAACCGCGAGCGTATTCCCGAACGTGTAGTACATGCCAAAGGAACCGGCGCTTATGGTAAGTTTACCGTAACTCACGACATTTCAAAATATACCAAGGCAAAAATCTTTAACCAGATCGGCAAAGAAGCAAAGATCTTCTTACGTTTCTCTACCGTAGGCGGTGAAAAAGGGAGTGCCGACTCAGAAAGAGATCCCCGCGGATTTGCACTGAGATTTTACACTGAAGATGGCAACTGGGACATCGTAGGCAATAACACGCCGATATTCTTTATCAAAGACGCAAAAAAGTTCAGTGATTTTATCCACACGCAGAAACGCGATCCAAGGACCAACCTGAAAAGCCCCATAATGATGTGGGATTTCTGGTCGCTGAACCCGGAAAGCCTGCACCAGGTAATGATCCTGATGAGCGACAGGGGAACACCCTATTCCTACAGGCATATGGACGGATTTGGCAGCCATACCTTTTCCATGATCAACGCCAAAAATGAGCGTGTATGGGTAAAGTTCCACTTCAAAACCCAGCAGGGAATCCAGAACTTTACCGGCCCCGAAGCTGTTGCGATGCGTACGCAGGATATGGACCATTCACAGCGCGACCTTGTTGAAGCTATTGATAATGGTGAATTTCCAAAATGGAGCGTAAAAATACAGGTAATGACCGAAGAGGAAGCGCAGACTTTCAGATGGAACCCCTTCGACGTTACAAAGATCTGGCCGCATGGCGAATTTCCGCTGATTGACGTTGGAGAAATTGAACTGAACCAGATTCCTAAAAACTATTTTGCCCATGTGGAGCAGGCAGCGTTTGCACCTACTAACCAGGTGGATGGTATTGGCTTCTCTCCCGACAGGATGCTGCAGGGACGGATTTTATCGTATCCTGATGCTGCGCGTCACCGTTTGGGCGTAAATTATCAGCAGCTTGCTGTAAACGCCTGTCCTTTTATGACCAATAACTATCATCGTGACGGTGCGATGAGGTTTGATGATAATGGCGAAGACAGCCCTAACTATTTCCCGAACAGCTTTGGCGATGTGGTGCCTGATGAAAGATACAAAGAACCCGCTCAGGAACTGCATTCAAGTACGGCCGACTGGTATGACAGGAATGCCGGTGAAGGTGACAATGACCATTACACCCAACCGGGTGATCTGTACCGTAAAGTGATGACTGATGCAGACCGTAAAAACCTGGTCAACAATATCGTTGATTCAATGAGCGGTATCAGCGGGCCTAAAAGATTAGAGATTATCAACTTGCAGCTGTGCCACTGGTTCAGGGCAGATATCAGTCTGGGAATGGCTGTAGCAAGTGGCTTAGGCATCGATGCCGCACAGGCTATGCAACATGAAAACCACCATGCGTAATTGACGAACGTTAATTAATATTTGATTTTAAAACCCCGCTCAAAAGGCGGGGTTCTTATTTTTGAAGCACTAAATTTTTCTTTTATGCTTTCATCGTTACCATTCCAAGGTATTCACTTTGGGATACTCTTTTTCTGTTAGCCGAAACAAAGAAGATCCAGCAGTGAATATGATGTCCCACTAGCTGAGGATATCCTTTATAGCTCCACTTCAAAGCATTTCTGGGAACTTTTCCACACGAATACATTGATTGATAAATATTACGCTTCGTGTTTTCATCATAAAACACGATGACAGCATCGTCATGTGAACGTGTCGTTTTCCCGGGACACGGATTTTGCTCCCAGGTCACGTCAATAGTCATTCCTTCGCCTGCGACGCACTGACCGTCCCAGCACGCATCTATCTCATCAATAGGACAGCTCATTTTCACCTTGCTGAATTCAATGCTGAAATCAGGATATTCACCTTTTACTGCATCGAGCATCAGATGTTTCAACATGGCATTCGGTTTTGACCCTCTATTTTTTTTGCGCAACTGGTATCCAATACCAGGCACATCATAGCCAATACGAAGGAGAAAATCCTTACCAAATTTAAACAATGCACGCTGTTTGGCCTGATCCTCTGTTTGGGAACCCTTTTTTGCGGGTGTTGGTACCTCTTTTATCACCTGCGTATTTCTTACATTCGTGATGACCACGGTTCCAACCTTTCCGCTAATACCTGCTATAATTGATGGTTTTCTTATTACTCCCATGATTACCAGATTAATTGTCCCAAATAAACACTGTCAGAAATACGATCACGCTCATCAGTAATAAAACCAATATAAATTTCAGCAGTATAACCTTTTTTAATGCCCGCCAGAAGAAGGAGATATTCACCTTTGTGCCGCTCTGCACAACATGTTTTATACCGTGCAATTCTAAGCTCAGGAAAATAAGCCATCACCATTACCTGATCAGTATAATGGTCGTCATCCGTTACATTATCCGGATTCCATTCAAATGCAAAGCCCTGATCCGTCAATCTCGCTATTGCAAGCGTGGGAGGAGACATTGTACCCTGTGTGATCCGAAGCTTAGAGTAATCAAGGTATTGATTTGGATATTCTCCCTTAATCGCATTTGCCCTAACACCTGATAACATTACATTGTAAGGAGTTTGTCCTTTCGGTTTCCCTTTTGCATGGGCCCCTACCTTTACAAAATCCTTTAACGGACTTAAATATTTTCCACAGATTGTAGTCACCTGCCTCACTCTTAACTGGTCTACAGTAGGTGGCAGATCAGTTGGCGTTGGAGGCTCAGTAACAGTGGTTTCTCTGTCTGGATGTTGAGAATACACCTGATTCCCAACCTTTCCTGACCAGCCCGTAGCTGGTCCTTTTTTTACAATACCCATAACTAATTGGATTAAATTTATAATTAAACATTTCTCTCTTAATATTTTGAAATAATAACTACGCTTAAAATCACCTAGTGCAGAAATTTGTAAAAATGGTACTGGAATACAGATGATTAAAAGCGACAATTATCATTTATTCTGCCTGAATAAACAATTATTTGTGTCATAGGGTACAAAAGTAAAAACTATTTATTAATGTTAAAAATTAGTTTTTCACAAACCCATGTATATGTGTATTTATTTCGATAACAAGTATTTGTGCTTTCCCCGAACACTCTTCGGTTATTGCTTTATATTTGGTCGTAGTAGCATTTGAGAGTGTTTGTTAAGAGTTTTGATTATGCTCTTTACGGGGATACCACAGGCATAGCTAAGACATACCTCATCCTTACCGCAGCCTTACCTAAAAGGTATAGCTAAGGTATAAACAAGGTATGTTTTACGTCAGTTTATGCTAAGGTTTGGAAGAGCACACAAAGAAGACTCAGCGGACTCACAGAGACCTTGGTCCGAACAATACACGACCAGTATACGAATAACAAAGGATCAAATATTAACTTTAGAATTCCTCCGGTTTTTCTCCCTTGCAATCAGGTCAAGCTCCCTGCTGGTTTGCCCGGCAATAGATGTATTCTCCTGAGCGCGCCTGAACAGATACGGCATGACAGCCTTTACCGGCCCGTAAGGGACATATTTAGCCACATTATAACCCGCATCTGATAAGTTAAAACTCAAATTATCGCTCATTCCCAGTAACTGCGAGAAATATACGTGCGGATGGTTATGCTGAATAGCATGCGTATCCAGTAATTCTGCAAGAACTTTACAGCTGGTTTCGTTGTGCGTGCCGCATACGATCCCTGTTTCAGCGATATTTTCAATGCAATATGTGATTGCAGCATTGTAATCCTTGTCGGTTGATGCCTTATCCGGCTGTATAGGTGAAGGATAACCTTTTTCGGCTGCCCGTTTACGTTCTTTTTCCATATATGCCCCGCGGACAATCTTGGCGCCCAGCACAAAACCTGCTTCTTTGGCGATCAGGTGATCTGCTTTGATATGCGCCAGTTTATCGTGACGGTACAGCTGGTAGGTATTGTAAACGATCAGTTTCTCTTTGTTAAAAAGCATCATCATATCAATAGCCAGGCTATCGATCGTTTTCTGGATCCAGCTTTCTTCGGCATCGACCATCACGGGCACATTCTTTTCAAATGCGGTGCGGCAGATATGCTCGCAGCGCGTCTGTACCCTGGCAAATTCTGCAGTTTCCTCCGGCGTAAGCACCTGCTTTGCGTCAAGTTTCTCCAGCAATGCAAAACGCGCGATGCCGGTGATCTTAAATACAGTGACAGGGACCCGCTTGTCGCCCGCTGCGCGGTCTATCGTACGGATAATCTCTGCACAGGTAAAATCGAATACGTGCTCCTCTTCTTCACCTTCCACAGAATAGTCAAGAATGGTCCCTACCTTACCAACCGCGAGCTGTGCAATGGTATTTTCACATTCTGCGATGGTTTCGCCTCCGCAAAACTGCTTAAAGATGGTGGATTTGATCAGCCCCTGAATGGGCAGACCGATGTTCAAGAATAAATTGGTTACCGGCGGACCTACCTGGGTCAGAAAATTGCTGCTCATGACCTTAAACAGCCAGTAAGCACTGTTTAGTTCGGCTTTTGATTTACTTCGGAAGGCGATCTCAGTATTATCAAAATTTAATTTTTTCCCTTGGGATACTTGCATTTGGATTGATAAGTTAGTCAAACGGTTGCAAAAATATAAATTCCGCGTCTACCAAAGGTAAAACCCTTTGTTTTTAATTGTAAATTTGCTGCACAATGATTGAATTTAAATTAGAAGGCGAATTTATCCCTATGATCCAGCTGCTTAAAGCAACGGGACTGGTACAGAGCGGCGGTGAAGCCCAAACTGTTGTTGAAGACGGTTTAGTGAAATATAATGGCAGCGTAGATTACCGCAAGCGTTTAAAAGTACGCCAGGGGGATCTGATCGATTTTATGGGAAACCAAATTAAAATAGTTTAATGAATACAATTGAAAGTTCGGGTCACAACATATATTTTGATACCAAATTAGCGCCGCTGGCGGAAATCATCGAAAAAGGTACGTACAGCAATATCTTTGTTTTTGCCGACCGCAATACTGCGGAAGCCTGTTTGCCCGTTTTCAGGGAAATGCTGGACGATTTCAGCGGGTTCGACCTGATCGAAACTGATCCGGGCGAGGAAAATAAAAACATTGATTTCTGTATCGGCATCTGGAAAACCTTACTTGATTTTGAGGCCGACCGCAAATGCCTGATGATCAACCTGGGCGGCGGAGTGATCACGGATATGGGTGGCTTTGTGGCTTCAACCTATAAACGTGGTATCGATTTTATCAATATCCCTACCACCCTGCTTTCGCAGGTAGATGCTTCTGTTGGCGGAAAAACAGGGATAGACATTGATAATGTAAAAAACATGGTGGGCACATTTACATTGCCACAGGCTGTTTTTATTGAAGCAGAATTCCTGAAAACTGTCCCTAAAAGGGAAATGTTATCCGGCTTTGCGGAAATGATCAAACACGGTTTGATTGCTGATGAAAAATACTATCAGGAACTGAAAGCCGCTAATTATCAAAATATTACTACTGCAGCTATACACCGCTCCGTGGAGATCAAAAATGAAGTCGTGACAGAAGATCCCCTGGAAAAAGGAAAACGCAAGATCCTTAATTTCGGGCATACCATCGGCCATGCCGTAGAAAGTTATTCATTGAGCAAGGATAAAAAACCACTCACCCATGGCGAGGCGATCGCAATCGGAATGATTTGCGAAGCATGGCTTTCACACAAGAACAGTACGCTTTCTGCTGAAGAACTTGCAGAAATCAGAGCATATATATCCAGCGTTTACCCTGCCTACAAAATTAAAGAGAAATCATTTGACAAGTTATCAGCCCTGATGCAGAGCGATAAAAAGAATGAACATGGAAATATCCTTTTCTCCCTCCTTGAAAGCATAGGCAAATGCACCTGGAACTGCAGGGTGGCTGAAAGTGATATCCGTGAAAGTATGGAATATTACAATTTAACTTATGTTAAGTGAGACTGAACATATAACTGCTACCTTTTTAGTTGTATTTCTTGTTGTTTCATGCCTGCTGGAAATGTATTTCAGCTATGTGCACGACAGGCACCTGTACGAAAAACGGGATACATGGAATAATGTATACCTGATGGGACTGGCATTTTTTATCAATCTGGGAACAAAAGCCCTTACGCTTGTGATCCTGGATGTGTGCTACCAGTACAGGTTCTTTGAGATCAGCAATGTATGGGTGTACTGGATTGTGCTGGTACTGGCGCAGGACCTCCTCTACTGGTGCCTGCATACCTCAGGACATTACATCAGGTTCTTCTGGGCAATGCACGTTACGCATCACTCCTCACCGCTGTTTAACCTCACCACCGGTTTCCGCTCCACGGTTTTTGAACCCCTGTACAGGGTATTCTTTTATCTGCCGCTGGCTTTTCTGGGTTTCAGCGCAGTAGATATCATTCTGGCCTATCTGGTTACTCAGCTATATGGCAACATGGTACATACCCAGACTGTTAAAAAACTGCACCCCATCCTTGAATATATCCTGGTTACCCCTTCGCATCATCGTGTCCACCACGCCAGTAATATTCGTTATCTGGATAAAAATATGGGCATGATCCTGATCATCTGGGACAGGATGTTCGGGACTTTCCAGGAAGAAATACCTGAGGAAGAAATTGTCTACGGATTAACGCACCAGCCCGAAGATACAGGTCCTGTGAATATTGTTTTTCATGAATTCAGGGCCATGCTGGCCGATATGAAAAAGGCTCCGGGAATAAAAAACAAACTGAACTACCTGCTTCGTCCGCCCGGATGGAGCCATGACGGCAGTACCCAGATCGCCAAAGTAATGCAGCAGGAACTTCTTGAAACAGAGCGGCAAGCACTCAGCAGCAATACTGCAAAACAAAGGGTAGGTTAACGTAAATAAAACTTAATAATTATCAACATTCCAAAAAGTTGTATTATTATAAAATTTTATTTTAATCCTATTTTAATCTCCTAAAACGTTAAATTACAGTATCTTATCACTTTTAATGAGGCTTTACGGATGAGTTAAGGCTCCAGATCTATTTGGACTTGGTCTAAATAACGCTATATTTGGCACATAAAAATGCCACACGGTTTCGGACCCGTGTGGCGTAACGGGGTTGCCCCCGCTAACCTTTAATCGTAGTTAAAAGTAATGCAATTTAAACAAATTTTGCTGTTGGCCATCTTATGCGCCAATGTATTTTTCGCGGAGGCTCAAATCAGGCCTTCAACCTTAAGAGGAACACTGAAAAGTAACCTCGGCGAACCTGTCCGCTCAGCGACAATCAAGCTTCAAAACACTTCTTATGGTGCCATATCTGATCAGGATGGCGAGTTCGAGATTAAGAACGTTAAACCCGGAAATTATGTTGTACTGATTAAGGTAATCGGGTTTAAGGATCATAAAAAGGACATCAGGCTGGCATCCGGCGAAAACCTCCACCTCACGATCAAAGTAACAGAGAATGTGGAGCAAATGGAAACAGTAAACGTTTTAGGACGTACTGTTGCCCAGGAGACTAACCGGCAGGCCTTTAATGTTACCGCTATTGATGCCAAAAAGCTTTACAACAGCACACTTGATATTTCAGGTGCCCTGGACAGGGTTGCAGGTATCCGTGTAAGGGAATCAGGTGGTGTAGGTTCAAACTTCAATTTGTCCCTTAACGGGTTTTCCGGTAACCATGTGAAGTATTTTATCGATGGCATTCCTATGGATAACTTTGGTACCTCTTTCCAGATCAATAATATCCCTATCAATATTGCCGACAGGATTGAGGTTTATAAAGGCGTAGTGCCGATGTGGCTGGGATCTGATGCACTGGGCGGTGCAATTAATATTGTAACGGGCGACCGCTACAGGAACTACCTGGATGTATCTTATTCATACGGTTCGTTTAACACGCACAGAAGCGTGATCAACGCGGCGGCAACAAGCAAAAACGGGCTCACTATACAGCTGAACGCTTTCCAGAATTACTCTGATAATGACTACAAAGTAAAAGTTGAAGCTTCGGATATCTACACCGGCGCCTTTGCCCCGGCTGCCCTGTTAAGAAGGTTCAACGATAAATACCATAACGAAACGGCAATCCTCAATGTGGGCGTGGTAGATAAAAGTTATGCCGATAAATTACTGTTCGGGATTACTACCGGACAAAACTACAAGGAAATCCAGACTGGGGCCCGTATGATCCAGGTATTTGGGGCATGGCACAGAAAAGGAACGATCATCATGCCTACCTTAAAATACAAAAAAACAAACCTGATCCCGGGACTGGATTTAACAGTAAATGCGAACTACAATCTTGGAACTGAGCAGAACATTGATACTGTCAATGCAAGGTACGACTGGTACGGCAACTCAAAGCCTACAGGTACCAACGGCGGAGAGCGCTCCAGAAGCTTATATAAATATAAAAACAACAATGGGCTGGCAACAGCGATGGCAAATTACAAAATCAGTGAACGCCAGTCGGTAGCAGTAAGCAATGTGTTTTCAACCTTTAACAGGAAAGGAAGCGATGAGCTTAACCCAACGAATAACGACTATGAAACCACTAAGAAAACCAACAAAAATGTGCTGGGACTCGGTTACAACTATGACGTAAAAGACAGATGGAGCACCACCGTTTTTGGTAAATATATATCACAGGGCAACACCATCGGAAATGGCGGTTCAGCCAAATCAACCACAACCAAGTTTGGTTATGGTACCGCTGCAACTTATTTCCTCAACAAAAATGTGCAGGTAAAAGCCTCATATGAGCTCACTAACCGAATGCCGGACGCGCAGGAAATATTTGGCGACGTTGAAAACCAGGAGGGCAATCCTTCATTGAAACCCGAAAAAAGTAACAACGTAAACATAGGTGCGAGCTACAGTTTCAGCATCAACAAAATCAACAACTTCTCTGTCAATGCCAATGCGATTTACAGACATGCCGATAACTTCATCTATAACAGGCTCAACGCCAACCAGTCGAAACTCGTTGCTGATAACAGAGACGGCGTAAGTACATGGGGCGCTGATGCAGATATCAGGTACTCATACAAAAACTGGCTGAGTGCAGGAACAACGGTTACCTACCAGTTCCTTCGTAACCTGCAGATGTACGAGCCGGGATATACATCGGTAAGCCCGCTTTATAAAGACCAGATGCCCAACATACCTTATTTCTTCGGAAACACCGATGTTTCCGTAACACTAAAAGATGTTTGGAAAAAGGGAAATACGCTCAATATGGGATATAATCTACTGTATGTCCATGCCTTCTGGCTTTACTGGCCAAGTCTGGGAAGCCAGGCTGCAGGTGATGAGAAACGCGTTGTTCCACAGCAGTTTTCACACGACCTGAATTTTGTGTACAGCATGGCGGGCGGCCGTTACAATGCTGGTGTAGAAGTTAAAAATATCACCAATGCTTTCCTGTATGACAATTTCAGCCTGCAAAAACCCGGTCGTGGTTTCTACCTGAACCTGAGATACTTTATCAATAAAACTACTAAATAACATACCAATTTAAACGATAATACAATGAAAACAAACATTACAAAAGCATTTTTAGCGCTTGCATTTGCAGCTGTATTTGCCTCCTGCTCAAAAAACAGTGATTCCGAAGCAGTAGCCAATGATCCGGGAAACTATATTCTTGCAGTAACACCTGTTGCCTCTACGGCGGTTGCAGATTACTTACTAACGGCAAGTGATCTTGATAAAGGTACAGTATCGATTCTTGGAAACGGAATCGAGCAGGATGGTACGTACAGATACTACGTAACAGCTAACAACAAGTTCTTTAGTATGTTGTACGGACAGGGTAACCCCGGAGCTGTAACTACCTACAACATTACAAATGGTAAATTAACAAAACTCTCAAACTTTGCATCCGAAACGGTACAGGCCTTTGCCCCTGTAAACGATGATATCTTAATGTTAAAAATCCCAAGAGCGATCACCAACCCGCTCGCTAACTTCTACCGTGTCAACACAACCAGCATGCTGATTGTTGGTGAAGGCACAGTGAATACCCAAACCATCCTGGGAAATGGCGAATCTGCTTTCTTTAGCTGGATCAAACAGGTAGGAACCAAAGTTTATGCCCCTTTCTTCTCGATCAAAGCTTGCTGCGGTGCAGCTTTTGGTACAGCTTTTCCTGATCAGGCCTGGATCGCAGTTTACTCTTACCCGGGAATGCAACTGGAAAAAGTAATTACAGATAACAGAACCAGTTTCATTGGAAGATACTTTACAGATGGTCTGGCAGTAGTTGAAAACGGCGATACCTATGCTTTCTCTTCTTCAGTAGCGACAAGCAATGGTACGATTTTAAATTCCACCAAACCATCAGCGATTACAAGACTTAAATCCGGCGTTACAGAATTTGACCAGACTTATTTGTTCAACTTTGAAACAAAATCAAATGGTTACGTGATTACCAACTGGACTTATGTTGGTGCCAACAACTTCGTAGCCAACGTATCAAAAAAGGCTGACAGAGGCGCATATACTGTGGGAAATGAATTGGCTATCGTGAACGTGGCTGATCAGTCAGTTAAAATGGTTACGGGAATGCCGCTTCCATCTGAGATTGCCAGCATTACCAGCAATAACTACTCACCTAAAGACGGAAAAACTGCCTACTATGGCGTGAACCTGAAAACAGGTGCAAGCTATGTATACAAAATTGATGCTTCAACAGCTGTTGCCACACAAGGCCTGAAAGTTGAAGGCGGTTCGCTTACAGCTATCCAAAACATCAAATAGTAACTGTCAGATTAATAAATACGATACGCATCACAATTAAAACAATGGCCACAGGAACCAACAATGCCCCCTTCAAAAAGAAAACAAAAGATTCTCTTTTTACCCGCATCAATAAATGGTTGCATTTATGGCTGGGACTGGCATCCGGAATCATTGTTTTAATTGTATGTGTTACCGGCTGTATCTGGGTTTTTAACGAAGAAATCACGGCGCTGCTGGAACCTGAAACAAAAATTGAAAAGCAGGATAAAACTGTATTAAAACCCTCCCAGATCAGCGCGATTGCAGCACAGGCTTACCCGAAGATGGTGGTTGCCTATGCGCAATACATCCAGGGCAGGGCCATTAATGTAACGCTGCGAAATCCCAGGGAGCGGGAACGCCGCGGCGGCGGAACTACGCTGAAGGTTAATCCTTATACAGGAGAGATCATCAGCAGGGAAGTGCGCAAAAAAGGTGAAATCGATTTCTTCAGGTTTATCCTCAACGGGCACCGTAACCTATGGCTGCCCCGCGAAATCGGCAGGCCCATTGTAAATTATGGCACGCTGGTATTTACGGTCATCCTGATCACAGGGCTCATCTGGTGGTACCCAAAAAAATGGAACAAGAGTACAGTTGACAAAAGCTTTAAGATCAAATGGGGCGCTTCTTTTAAACGGCTAAACCTTGATCTTCACAATGTGCTTGGTTTTTATGCCATGCTTTTCCTGCTTACTATTGCCCTCACCGGAATGGTGTTCGGCATCAGATGGTACAGCGAGGGGCTATACTGGATAACCTCAGGTGGCGAAAAACTGACTGAATTCAGGAACATGAAATCAGATACACTGAATATCAAACACCTGTACAGCCCGCAGCAGGCGATGGACATTGCATGGGCCAAAGTCACTGCAAAACATCCGCGTTCAGAAGGATTTTACTATGCTTTCCCTGTTACTTCACAGGCAAAAGCGACGATCGGCATCACCGTATATCCCAGTGCCGGACAGTTTTACAATAACCAGAGCTATACATTTGATCAGCATTCGCTGAAAGAAATCAAAGGCAAAGGCGTTTATGCTGCCTCATTCGAAGAGTCAGGCTTCGGCGGTAAGCTGCGCAAGATGAATTACGATATTCATATCGGCAGCATCCTGGGTTTCCCAGGCAAGTTACTTGCCTTTCTGTCTGCATTGATTGGCGCAAGTTTACCTATCACCGGATTTCTGGTCTGGTATGGCCGCAAGTTTAAGAAAAAGAAACCTTCAAAGTTATCAGTCGCTGAGCTTAACAAAGCAGGCCTGGCGCCGAAGCCAAAACTACGGACCATCAGCAAACAGGAAGAACAGGTATTTCAATTGAATACGGAAGGCACCAAAATATAGCTATAATAATCTTCCCTCGCCTGTTCAGCAAACTTAACTTTTAATTCTCTCTCTGATAACCGGCTATGAACAGCCGGTTATCTCCTTAGTCTATTATCCATACATCATACCGGTCAAAACACACAAAAAATAATTTTTTTTATTTTGCTATTGACAAATTAAATTTTGTTAGTACATTTGGAAAAATAAAAAATACATAAGGGGAGCTGCTAATTAGTCCCAAAGATAAAAAGATGAGAAACATCACTACATATTGGTTTGGTTACTTCTACTACTTTAGTAAGAGCCGGGACTGATATGCAATCAAAAGAAACAAGATAAATTGTATATGAAAAGTCCCGGCCTAAAGCCGGGACTTTTTTTTTTATGCAAAATTTCGAACTTCTTGAGTACCAAATTAACACAGAGATCAATCAAAAAATGAACACATCAGTAAGAGTAGCAATCCAGGGTATCAAAGCATCATTTCATGAGGAAGCTGCTTTCAAGTTCTTTGGCAACAACATTCAAACCATTGAATGTAACTCCTTTAAAAAAACTTGCGAGGTAATGGACGCCAATGAGGCTGACTATGTGGTTATGGCTATTGAGAACTCAATTGCCGGCAGCCTTTTACCCAACTACACACTGATCAGGGAACACAATTTTGCCATCACCGGCGAAGTTTACCTGCCGATACAACTGCACCTGATGGGACTGCCGGGCGTAAAGCTTGAAGATGCACAGTTTGTAACTTCGCACCCTATCGCGCTTCGCCAGTGCATCGACTTTTTTGATGATTTCCCGCACCTTAAAATTGTGGAAAGTACAGACACTGCTGCCTGTGCTAAAAAGATTAAGGACGAAGGGCTGACCGATACGCTGGCTGTTGCCAATACGCTGGCAGCCAAACTTTACGGACTGAACATCCTGGAAAGAAGAATTGAATCCAACAGTAAAAACTATACACGCTTCCTGATCCTGCAAAAGGAGAAAAACGAAGACCTGCAAGAGATCAGCAAAGCTTCGATCGTTTTCCAGGTAGGCAACCATGTTGGTGCGCTTTCACAGGTACTGAACATCTTTGCCGAGCAAAACGTAAACCTGAGCAAAATCCAGTCGATGCCCGTACTGGGAAAAAGAAACGAGTATTATTTTTATGTAGACCTGGAATGGACGGATACCGATAAATATGATATCGCCGTCCGCAAAGCACTCAAGTACACCGTGAACTTTAACATCATGGGAGAATATCTTAAGAACGACAAAGTATAATTACCCCCAAATAAACAAAATCGAAAACCCCCTATTTAATCACCCATATCATGAAATTAAATCTTAACATCCAGCCATTAGAGAGCTGGTTGAACATTAAAAACGAACCGCTCATCATCTCTGGACCTTGCAGCGCTGAAACTGAAGAACAATTGGTATCTACAGCTAACCTTTTGGCTGCAACCGGTAAAGTATCTGTATTAAGAGCAGGTATCTGGAAACCACGTACCCGTCCGGGAGAATTTGAAGGTATCGGAAGCATCGGACTGGAATGGTTAAAAAGAGCAAAAGCTGAAACAGGATTACCTACAGCTGTTGAAGTTGCAACTGCAAAACATGTTGAAGAAGCTTTGGCTGCAGGTGTTGATATCCTGTGGATCGGTGCAAGATCTACGGCTAACCCTTTCACTGTACAGGAAATTGCTGATGCACTAAAAGGCCATGATGTCCCTGTATTGATCAAGAACCCGGTAAACCCTGATATTTCACTGTGGATCGGTGCTTTAGAGCGTATCAACAATGCAGGTATTACTAAAATAGGTGCGATCCACCGTGGTTTCTCTTCATACGAAAAAAGCTCTTTCCGTAACGAACCAATGTGGGAAATGGCTATTCAGCTGAAAACTTTATGCCCTACATTACCGATCATCAATGACCCGTCACATATCTGCGGAAACCGCGAACTGATCCCTTACATTGCTCAAAAAGCACTGGATCTGGATATGCAGGGATTAATGATCGAATCACATATCGATCCTTCTGTAGCATGGACTGACGCGAAACAACAGGTAACACCTTCAGCTCTGGAAGAACTGGTTTCTAAACTGAACCTGCGCGACCCGGAAGCACCAAACGAAGCCTTTGCGGATAAACTTGGAGAATTACGTCAGAAAATTGATAAAATCGATGACATCCTGATCCAGAAACTGGGTGAGCGTATGGCTATCGTTGAACAAATCGGTAACTACAAAAAAGATAACAAAGTAACGATCCTTCAGGTTAACCGCTGGGATGAGATCCTTAAAAAAGGAACTGCATTTGCAAAAGCGCTTAAACTGGACCTGGGCTTTACAGAAAAATTCCTTGAACTTGTTCACGGTGAGTCGATCAGAAAACAAACTGAGATCATGAACGAAGGTAAAACCGAAGAAGAAATAGTTGAAGCTACATCAGGCGAAAAAGCATAACAACACAGGAAAATCTGCAGGGGCTTTGATGTATACAGCTCCTGCATGCTTTACCTGTCTCTAAAAAAATGGTTATGAATAAAAACGCAGTTGTTTCGTTTGGCGCGCCAAAGGATATCCATGCAACTATTAATTTAACGGGTTCTAAAAGTGAAAGCAACAGGGCGCTGATCATCGCAGCCCTGAGCAAGGGGATGGTAACGGCAAAAAACTTGTCTGACGCCGCAGATACCGTTGTGCTGAACAATATTCTGGTGGGGCTGAGCACTGCGCCGGTAGAGGACAGAAGAACTGTTGATGTTGGCCATGCCGGCACTGCAATGCGTTTCCTTACAGCTTTCCTTTCTACGATCCCTGAACAGTTTACACTGACAGGCTCCAAAAGGATGCAGGAACGCCCTATCGGGATTCTGGTAGACGCACTGAAAAGCCTTGGGGCGGATATCTCTTATGAGAAAAATGAAGGTTACCCTCCCCTGCTGATCAACGGCGGTTTAACCAATACTCCATCCGAAGTTTCTATCCGCGGAAATGTAAGCAGCCAGTACCTATCTGCACTGCTGATTATTGCGCCTACCCTTCCAAATGGCTTGTCACTCAATATCACGGGCGGATTAACCTCAAGGCCTTACCTGGAGATGACGCTGAACATGCTGGCTTCTGCCGGTATTGCACACAGCTGGGAAGGCGATACGATCCATATCAAACGTCAGGTACATCAGTCAGCTACGCTGGTAGTTGAGCCCGACTGGAGTGCAGCTTCGTACTGGTACAGTATTGCAGCCCTGGCTGACAAAGCGGACATTACACTGCCCAATCTGAGGGAAGAAAGCCTGCAGGGCGACAGTGAAATCCAGCAGATCATGATCCCGCTGGGCGTTGCTACTTCACGTACCAAAGGTGGGATTCGGCTGGTTTCGGCAGCAGAGCAGGCATTAACAACCGTTCTGAACCTGAAGGACTGCCCCGACCTGGCACAAACGATTATTGTTTGCGCCGCAGCGAAGGGACTGAACCTGGCATTTACCGGCCTGGAAACACTGAAGATCAAGGAAACCAACAGGGTGCTGGCATTGCAGACTGAACTGGCGAAGATTGGTGTTACCTTAAACGAGGATAATGAAGTGTATACGCTGGATTGTTCAGGATTACATTTCCCGGAGAAGATCAGCATTGCTACCTATGACGATCACCGCATGGCGATGGCATTTGCACCACTGAGCCTGCTGATCAAATCGGTTGAAATAGAGGATTACCAGGTAGTAGAAAAATCTTATCCAGATTTTTGGAAAGATCTGCAGAAAGCTGGTTTTACAGTAGAAGAACTTTAATATAAAATAAAATGGCAGGTAATACATTTGGGCATTTATTCAGGATCTCCACCTTTGGGGAATCACATGGTGAAGCCATTGGCGTTATAGTTGACGGATGCCCTGCGCAGCTCCCGATTGACCTTGATTTTATCCAGTCGGAGCTCGATAAGCGCCGCCCGGGACAATCAAAGATCACCACGCAGCGCAAGGAAAGTGATACCGTACAGATCCTGTCGGGCATATTTGAAGGAAAAAGTACAGGTACGCCGATTGCATTGCTGATCCCTAACGAAGATCACCGTTCAAAGGATTATGAGCACAACAAGACTGTTTACCGTCCTTCACATGCGGATTATACCTACGATGCCAAATATGGTATCCGTGACCACCGCGGCGGAGGCCGCTCATCGGCACGCGAAACTGCGGCACGCGTTGCTGCGGGCGCCATTGCCAAGCTGCTGCTGAAACATTATGGCATCAATATCTTTGCCCATGTGTCTGCCGTAGGAACGATCAATGCACCTAACCTTCAGCCATTAACTGCCGAAGAACTTCTGGCCCAGCGCGAAGAAAATATTGTACGCTGTGCAGACCCGGCTACGGCCAGGGAAATGATCGAATTCATTGACCAGATCCGCAAGGATGGTGATACTGTAGGGGGAAAAATCAGCTGTGTGATCCAGAACTGTCCTCCGGGTTTGGGGGAACCGGTTTTTGATAAGCTGCATGCTGAACTTGGCAAAGCAATGCTGAGCATCAATGCGGTTCATGGATTTGAATATGGTTCGGGTTTTTCGGGCAGTGAAATGCGCGGGTCTGAACACAATGATATCTTTTTAACCAACGGGGATCAGGGGCCGAAAACGCTGACCAACTTCTCCGGGGGAATACAGGGCGGTATTTCAAACGGCATGGACATCAGTTTTACGGTAGCTTTTAAACCTGTGGCCACGATTATGCACAACCAGCAGACAGTAAATGCTGCCGGCGAAGCGGCTGAGATCAAAGGAAAAGGGCGACATGATCCTTGCGTCGTACCCCGTGCTGTGGTGATTGTAGAGGCTATGGCTGCGCTTGTACTGGCAGATCAGTTGCTGAGGCACAGAGCGAGTCAGCTTTAAATCTTTTAAAATATCCGGCTGTTAGTAAATAGCCGGATATTTTGTTTCATTATGGTTGTGCATCATGCTGTACACGGCCTCTATAATATCATCTACCGAAGGTTTGGTAAAATAATCACCATCCGTGCCGTAAGGTGTACGATGTGGCTTGGCCGACAACGTTTGCGGCTGTGCATCCAGATGGTAATAGCCCTCCTGAACTTCGAGGATTTGCTGCAGCAGGTAGGCAGATCCGCCTCCCGGCACATCTTCATCCACGATCAGCAGTTTATTGGTTTTCTTTAATGATGCAGCGCAAAGATGTTCCTCATCAAAAGGCAACAGCGTTTGCGGATCAATGATCTCTACAGAAATATCCATCAGTGCCAGTTCTTCAGCAGCTTCTTCAACTACTCTCAGGGTAGATCCGTAAGAAACAATCGTGATATCTGCACCTTCCCTGATAATTTCAGCTTTGCCCAGGGGAACAGTAAAGTCACCCACATTATCAGGCATCATTTCCTTCAGGCGGTAGCCGTTCAGACATTCGATTACCAGTGCAGGTTCATCGGCGCGCAGCAATGTATTGTACATCCCCGCTGCCTGCGTCATGTTGCGCGGTACGCAGATATGTAGCCCCCTCAAAGAGCCAAGGATCATGGCGATGGGCGAACCTGAATGCCACACCCCTTCTAAACGGTGGCCGCGTGTCCTGATGATCAGCGGAGCTTTCTGACCGGCCTTGGTGCGGTACGAAAGACTGGCAAGGTCGTCACTAAGAATATTGATGGCATATAACAGATAATCAAGGTACTGGATCTCGGCAATAGGTCTGAGGCCGCGCAGTGCAAGCCCTATCCCCTGACCGATGATGGTCATTTCCCTGATTCCGGTATCAGTGATTCTGAGTTCTCCGTATTTGGCCTGTAAGCCTGCAAATCCCTGGTTTACGTCGCCGATAGCGCCAAGGTCTTCACCGAAGGCCACCAAACGCTCGTCGCGCGAAAAGTTGGCATCAAAACAGGCGTTCAGCACCTCACGTCCGTCCACCATTTTGCTGGTATCGTGGTAAGAGGGCTCTGTAACAGCGATCATGGATATACTTTCCCTTCCGTCGGTAAACAGTTTGGAGTTATAGCGTTCCTCATTGGTGCCCATTTCCTGGTAATACCAGTCCATCAGCTCATCCCTTTCTGCAGAGGCCTGACCGCGCGTTAAGCGCAAAGCTTTTCTTGCCGAAGAGATGATCTCTTTTCGCTGTGCATCGGGGGTACCGGACAGTGTAGCAGTAATTTTACCGAGTAAAGAATTTGATGCAGCGAGGTTATTGATCAATGTGATCGCCTGGTCTTTTTCTATTTTTATATCAGCGAGGAACTCGTTCCAGGCTTCTTTCTGTGCATCGCGTACAAATTTCCTGGCGGCATCTTCAAGTACTGTCAGCTGTTCCTCGTCGATAATAGCCGATTCGAGCATCCAGATGCGCATTTGGCGAAGGCAATCATATTCCTTCTCCCATGTAAGGCGGTCTTTATCTTTATATCTTTCGTGTGATCCCGAAGTAGAATGCCCCTGTGGCTGAGTAACTTCGGTGACGTGGATCACTACCGGAACATGTTCATTCCTGCAAACCTGAATGGCCTGCTGGTAAGTTTCGCACAGCGCAGGGTAATCCCAGCCCCTGACCTTATAGATCTCATATCCGGCATGCTGCTCATCGCGCTGAAAGCCTTTTAAAATTTCCGAGATGTCTTCCTTGGTGGTCTGATATTTGGCTGGTACAGAAATACCGTAAGCATCGTCCCAGATAGAAATTGCCATCGGGATCTGCAGTACTCCGGCGGCATTGATGGCTTCGAAGAATACCCCTTCAGAAGTAGAGGCATTACCAATGGTCCCAAAAGCAACCTCATTTCCTTTTACAGAAAAGTTCTTCAGGTAATCCAGTTCGGGGTTTTTTCTATATAATTTCGACGCATAGGCCAAACCTACCAAACGTGCCATCTGGCCGCCTGTAGGGGCAATATCCGACGAAGAATTCTTCATTTTTGTTAAGTCTTTCCAGGATCCGTCCTCGTTGAGGGAGCGGGTTGAAAAGTGGCAGTTCATCTGTCTGCCTGCAGAAGCCGGATCGGCCTCCACATCAGGATTTGCGTAGAGCTGTGCAAAAAACTCCTTCATGGTACAAATGCCTGTTGCAAAGGCAAAAGTCTGGTCGCGGTAATACCCCGAACGCCAGTCGCCATTCTTAAAAGCCTTGGCCATGGCAATCTGCGGAAGTTCCTTTCCGTCGCCAAAAATACCAAACTTAGCTTTCCCTGTTAAAACTTCCTTACGGCCTAATAAACTCGCCTGCCTGCTTTCAAAAGCAATCTTATAATCCTCGATCACAATCGTTTTAAAGGCTTCAAAACTTAATTCTGAAGCATCGATGGGGTTCGTTGTAAGTTTGTTATTTAGCATCATAGAAACAAAAGTTTATTGGGCAAAGATACGAATTTAATAAATTATCGCCGGACAACTGACGCAATATATAAATTTGTTTGGTGCTTTGAAATGTGAAGTAAATCAGTAAATTTGTTTAAAACATACAAACATGAAAAAGCTAATTGTACTATTAACCTTTGTTTTAGGCGTAAGCGTGGCGTCATTTGCACAAAGCAAACCGGCAGAATTTAAATTTGAAAAAGAAACATATGATTTTGGAAAAATTCCAATGGGCAAACCTGTTTCTGTAGACTTCAAATTCACCAATATTGGGGAGGAACCTTTGATCCTTACTAAAGTAGAAACTACCTGCGGATGTACAGTTCCAACCTATACACAAACTCCTGTTCAGAAAGGACAGTCGGGTTTGATCAAAGTAACCTATACTCCTGCCGGAACACCACTTCCTTTCAGCAAAAGCATCACGATTACTTCCAATGCTAAAACGACTACCAAAGTATTGTACATCAAAGGCGAGACCGTAGCAGCAAGCAGCAAATAATTTAATAAATAAAATATTTTATTAATAAAAACCTCGTTAATCAACGAGGTTTTTTACTTTTGCACCCATGCCATATATATCAGAAAAAGGGATAGAGATGCCCGCTTCACCTATACGAAAGCTTAGCCCCTTTGCCACACAGGCAAAAAAGGAGGGTAAAAAGGTTTATCATTTGAACATCGGACAGCCCGATATTGCCACTCCTGAAGGCATGTTAAATGCCATTAAAAATATTGACTTTAATGTATGGGCGTATACTGAATCTGAAGGCACCTTAAGCTACCGCACAAAACTGACCGAATATTATAACAAATTAGGTTACAACATCACACCAGAAGATATCCTGGTAACACTGGGCGGTTCAGAAGCAATTACCATTGCCATGCAGACCTGTGTAAATGAAGGCGACGAGATCATTATCCCGGAACCGTTTTATGCCAATTACAATGGCTTTGCCTGTATGAGCAATGTAGTGGTTAAACCGATCCTTTCCTATATCGAAAATGGTTTCGCCCTGCCTCCTGTCGCGGAGTTTGAAAAACTAATCAGCCCTAAAACAAAGGGCATTATGATCTGCAATCCGAATAACCCTACCGGTTACCTCTACTCCAGGGAAGAAATTGTAGCACTGAAAGAACTGTGCCTGAAGTACGACCTGTTCCTTTTCTGTGATGAAGCTTACAGGGAGTTTTGTTATGAAGGCGCAGCGTTTATCTCGCCGATGCAGCTGGACGGCCTTGATGAGCATGTTGTGGTGATAGATACGGTGTCTAAAAGATACAGTGCCTGCGGCGCGCGTTTAGGCTGCATGATCACAAAAAACAAGGAAGTGATCAAATCTGCTTTGAAGTTTGCACAGGTAAGGCTAAGTCCGGGTTTGGTAGAACAAATTGCGGGCACTGCAGCTGTTGACACACCAGACAGCTATTTTGAAGCTGTAAACACAGAATATACATTGCGTAGGAATACTTTGGTTTCGCGGCTGAATGCCATTGACGGAGTATTTTGCCCTAATCCCGGCGGTGCATTTTATGTAGTGGCCAAACTTCCGATTGATGACGCTGATGCGTTTTGCCAGTGGATACTCGAAAAGTTTGATCATGATGGCGGAACGGTAATGATGGCGCCGGCGACGGGTTTTTATTCTACTCCGGGTTCCGGAAAACAGGAAGTGAGAATGGCATACGTGATCAATATTGATGATTTAAATAAAGCAATGGATTGCCTGACGGTTGCATTACAGCAATACCCCGGAAAAACAAGCTAAACATCATATTCTGGAACAGAACAGACCGGCCCGATAAGGTGTCCGGTCTGTTTTGTTTATAGCCAGATTCAAAATTTTCAAATATCCTGCACAGTTAATAAAATTACGCTTATATTTGTAAGGTAAACTTATAAGTTTTACTTACAATATGACTAAGAATACACAGCTTGCTACCGCACTGAGGACTGCCACCTCGCATTTGTTCAAAAGACTGAGGCAGCAGATCAACACGGTCGATAATTTATCGATTACGGAGATCACTACGCTCTCCAATCTGTACAACCACCAGCCCCTCTTTCCTTCACAGATGGCCGAAATGGTAAAGATCAAGGCCCAGTCGATGTCGCAGATCATCAACAAGCTTGAAGAGGCAAAGATGATCGTGAGGATTCCTTCCGAAACGGATAAAAGAAAAATTGCGGTATCGCTCAGCGCCTATGGAAAAGAGATGGTTGATCAGACCCGGCATGAGCGCGACGAATGGCTCAATGAAGCTATAGAGCACTGCCTTTCAGCCGCTGACAAGATACTGCTCCTGCAGGCAGTAGCGCTGATGGATAAACTGATCGAATACAAATAAGCAACACCGATAATCTCAAAAACACACCAATCATGATCACTCAATTAGATCCCAAAACAGCCCTTGTACTAATCGACCTGCAAAAAGGTATCGCAGCACTACCTGTTGCCCATCCCGCAGCAGACATCGTTGCCAAATCAGCAGAGTTGATTGCTGCATTCAGAAATAAAAAACTTCCCGTAGTCATTGTCAATGTGAACCCGCTGGGCGCCAAATGGACGCAAACGCGTGTGGAAGAATCTACGGCACCAAAAGGAGAAGATGCCATAGCCCAGGCAAGGGCAGCAATGGAACAGGGGGGCTTTTTCGATATTGTCCCTGAACTGCCTGTGGATCCAAACGATATCTACATTACCAAAACCAGCTGGAGCGCATTTTACAATACTGAGCTGGAGGATAAACTAAAAGCTCTTAACATCACCAGCATTGTACTGGCCGGTATTGCTACAAGCATAGGAGTTGAAGGAACAGCAAGAGATGCAAGCCGTTTGGGATACAATATTACTTTTGCGGCAGATGCGATGACAGATGTACATCTTTCTGCGCATGAACATAGCCTAAAGCTTATCTTTCCAAGAGTTGGTGAAGTAGATACAACAGCTGCGATCATCAAAAAACTGTCTGAACTGACACTGGTTACTGACATACACTAAGATGTCAGATGTAAAGAAGGAACGTTACCCGTACAGATTCATGCTGCCCATAGTGCTGGGCACAATGATGAACCCCTTAAACTCGACAATGCTGGCCACAGCATTGATACCGTTATGCAATTCGTTTAAGATCAGCGTTGGCTCAGGGGCCATACTGGTGACTTCCCTTTACGTAACTTCTACGATAGCCCAGCCGCTGATGGGGCGGCTGGCTGATATTTTCAGTGCGAAAAAAATCAACACCCTTGGGTTTATACTTGTCCTGATTGCCGCCCTGATCGGGATATTTGCCCCGGGTTTTTCCTGGCTGGTGGTTTCCAGGATCATGCTGGGCCTGGGCACATCGGCGGCATACCCCTCAGCTATGGCGCTGATCAATAAGAAGTACGCGGAAGCGGAACTTCCTGTTCCCGGAAACGTGCTTGGGCTGGTGGGGATCTCTGCACAGGTAAGTATGATCCTGGGCCCGGTACTCGGAGGATTGCTCACACAATGGCTGGGATGGAAAGGCATATTTTTCATTAATATCCCTTGGGTAATCGCGGCAGTATATCTTTCTAAAGCCATCCCGAATGATCCGGTAAAGGAAAAACTGAGCGCTGCCCGTATATTAAATCGGCTGGATGTACCGGGTATCCTGATCTTCACATTGTTTTTGCTGTCGCTGTTGTTCCTGCTGATACAGCACTCTTTCACCTGGCAGCTGATATTGCCGGTAGTCACATTGCTTATACTGATGGTGGTATGGGAACGCAGGCAGGACAATCCTTTCATAGATGTTCGCCTGCTGGCCAGTAAGCCCTCACTCCTGCTGGTTTATGTCAGGGCACTGGCCACAAGTTATATCCTGTACACGATGCTGTATGGTTTTCCGCAATGGCTGGAAGGTGTAAGGCATTTTAATCCGGCAGAAACAGGACTGTTCATGCTGCCCGACTCTATCGTAGCGATAGCCGTAGGCTTGCTGATTTCGAAAAGCAGGAAGCTGTTTATGCAAAACTTCCTTGGCGTAATCTTTATGCTTGCGACCTGCGCAGGTATGTATATGCTCAACACAGAAATCACAATTTTTATGATCGTTGTGGTTACAGTGGTGATGGGGATTGCTGAAGGTTTAAACCTGATTGCCAATCAGGCACTGCTGAATGCAGAAGCGCCTTTGGCTCAAAAAGGGGTTTCTTTTGGTCTATACAGAACATTTGCTTATCTCGGAGCTATCCTTTCCAGCTCGCAGTTGAAGGTGCTCTTTCATACCGGCATTACCGATGAGAAATTTCACACCCTGAGTTTTACAGCGCTGGCTTCAAGTATTGTGCTGGCAATCCTGCTGATACCTCTGTGGAGGAGGCACAGGCAGCTTGCGGACATCAGCCCTGCCTCGGCTCGATAGGCTTTTCCGCAGTGCGGTCGGCCGGCTGTTAGAGCGCTTAACCAGGTTGTATTAATTCTCGATCAGCGCGTCCAGTTTATTCAGTTCTTCAACAAGCTTACGTTTACCAACCTGCTGACGCCACATGGCATAGTATAATCCTTTTTGCTCCAGTAATTCCTCATGGTTTCCGCTTTCAATAATGTGGCCGTTTTCCAGCACATAAATACGGTTGGCGTGCATGATGGTAGATAACCTGTGTGCAATGATCAGGGTAATATGGTCTTTCAGTTCAGAAAGCTTATTCACAGTTTTGGTGATTTCCTCTTCTGTCAGTGAATCCAGTGATGAAGTAGCTTCATCAAATAATAAGATGTTTGGATGGCGCAGAAGTGCCCTGGCGATAGACAAACGTTGTTTCTCACCACCTGAAACCTTTACTCCGCTTTCACCGATCAGCGTATCCAGGCCATCTGAAGCCCGGGATAAAAGTGACTGGCAGGCAGCTTTGTTCAGGGCTGCATAACATTCTTCATCGGTAGCATTGGGTTTAACAAATCTGAGGTTGTCCCTGATATTTCCGGAAAACAATTGCGTATCCTGGGTCACGAAACCTATTTTACGGCGCAGTTCGTCCAGGTGAATATCATCGGTATGTGTCCGGTTATACAGGATATCTCCTTTGAATGGTTTATAAAGTCCGACCAATAATTTGATTAGGGTAGTTTTACCAGATCCTGAAGGACCTACAAAGGCCACAGTTTCTCCTTCTTCAGCATGGAATGAAATGCCATTCAGCGCATTCCGGTTACTGTTTTTGTATTTAAAGAATACGTTTTTAAACTCGATATGTTCGATTTTCTTTAGTTCTGTTGGCGAATCCGGGATTCTCTCTATCGGCATATTCATAATCCTCTTGAAATTACCCAGAGAGATCTGTACCTCACGCCAGGTTAACGCCATATGGCCAAATTCCTGGAGCGGACCGAACAAGAAGTACGAATACAAAAGAAAACTGAAATACTGACCTGCAGAGATCTCCTGATCAAAAATCAGCATCAGCATCACTACCACCATGGTACTGCGTACGATATTGACAGTACTGCCCTGAATAAAGCTAAGCATCCGCAGGATCTTCGTCTTGACTACCTCAAGGTTAAGGATCTTGTAGGTGGCCATATTCAGCCGCTCAATCTCCTGATCCCCCAGCCCATGACTCTTAACCAATTCTATATTCCGCAGTGACTCGGTAGAACGGCCCGCCAGCACAGACGTTTTGAGGATGATGGCACGGTGTATCACCTTGACCTTTTTTGAAAGCACCCAGCTCAGATAGGTAATGATAGGTACTGAAAGGACAAATACAACGGTTACTTTATAACTGATAAAATAAGAGTATACACTGACGAAGATAATTCCGAACAATGCCATAAAAGTAACATTGATGGATGATTTAATAAAGTTTTCTGAATCACTCCTTACCCTTTGCAGTGTATCCAGCTTCTCGCCGCTACGCTGTTCTTCGAATACGTGATAAGGCATTGCCAGGGAATGTTTCATGCCATCTGCATACATCTCTGCACCTGTTTTCTGCGCTACAGTAATTGTGAAATAATCCTGGAAGTTGTTGGCAATACGTGATAAAAATGCGGCCCCTATACCCAAACCTATCAGCGTCAGGATACCTGAAAAATACTCGTGCCTGGACAGCAGTTCACGTTTATTAATGTATTCGTCAACAATTTTACCTGTAATCAGCGGCTCTACAAGGGAAAAGCTTTGATTGATAGCAGTCATTAATAAGGCAAGGAGGACTGTCCATCTATGCTTCTTAAGGTAACTCAGCAGGATCTTCATAAATTCGGCAGATTAAATTATAATTTCTTTTGAATATCTTCAAAAAGAATATCCAAAATGTATTCTTCAGTTAATTGATCGCAAGCATTAAAAGACAAGCCGAATAATCCAGTATATAAGACAGTAAAGCTCCATTTACCACAAATCTGTAAAAAACAGGCCACCCAATGCCTTAAATATCTTTCCTGGCTAATAATGCTTTACAACAATTAGGCTTTGACTAAAATTATGCCAGAAACTGATAAATAATTTGTAAAAAGTACTTGTGACGCACAATAAACGCATAAAAACATAAAATCTTTGACACAGGGCTTATCTGCTTAGTTATGAAGCGATTTGTTATTGTAAAATTAACACTAACAAAGATCGTAGGTGTCATTTAGACACTATCAATATGCTAAATATTGCGAATGTAATTTTCGTGTGATTTAAACTGTAGATACTTGACACAAACTGACCGTTATATCCACATTTGGCATACTTGCGGACAGACTTGACAAAAGCCGTCACAATTGGCGGGTTTAAACCAATCGCTTGCGGACGCACCAGGTAGTCATACAGCGCAGGTCCTGCACATTGGTAGTTTTAATTGGCTCAAAAAGTTCGCCATTGAGTTCTTCAGTGTAGCGCAGCAAGCGTTCCTGATTGACGAGGTAACGGTTTGAACCATCCGGCAACAGGTAAACCCCGTCGCCCAGGGGCTTCACCAGTTCCTCAATTCCGATATCTGAGGCCAGTCGGGCAAACAGATAACCTCCGGGTTTGAGTGTCCGCCATACCGACCGCAGCATGGCATCGAAATGTGCATGACCGCTGGCAAAGTGGAAAACGGCACTGCAGATCGATAAATCGAAAAAGTCATCAGGAAAAGGCAGGTCTTCTGCGGTAGCAACCATAAAATTATCGGCTGAATGATTTGGCGACAGCACTGAAGACAGACGGCTGGCGCTCTCCACTGCTGCTGCCTGCGGATCAACTCCATATACTTCATATCCATTCTGCAGAAAATAACGGATATTACGTCCCCCGCCAACACCTACATCCAGGATACGGCGGCAGTCGTTAAAACGTCCTTTCAGTAACTGATCGAATAAATAAATGTCAATATTGCCGTAAAGCTGCTGCAGGTTATTTTGCATTTGTTTTTTCCTGCAAATATAGCAGAATGTATTTCGCAGCAACATACGGCAAATCAATCAATGGTCTGTAAATTGTTAGTGCTATCACTTAATATCAATCTATATGACGCATCAGGAAGAATCACAGGAAAACACCACTACAAAGCATGAGCAGCTTACCCTGCTGTTTGCCCATTACGGCAGAGCGATCTATGTTGCCCAGGTTTTAGAACAGGAAACCATCAATATGGTTGCTATAGATGAAATTGTTACAACTCAACCTGAGTCGGAAACCGAATACGATACGATCTGGGCAAAGTATGATAACAGTAAGAAAATGATGGGGATCATGACAAGTTTACTGCAGCAGGCTTATGAGATCGATGAATTGGACATGGAGGAGCTGAAAGCCCTGTTGGCGCTGAAGACTGATCTTGCAAATATCTATTTCAGGTTTAACGACCTGACCGTTGCCACTGGTGCAGATGCCGACCGCATGATCAGTGATTTTGTGGGATTTAATCAGCGTGTGCAGATGATCAATGAAAAGTTAAGCTTGTACAGGGAGGCCTACAATACAAAAACGGGAGTGACTGCAGAGCAGCATGCCGCAGCCTATGCTGCCAGAAAAGAAGAATTTCAGGGCAGCACTGTATTGTAAAACGTATCGACACTGTTACCATCTGTATAGCAAGTGGTTGCCGCAAATTATTATTTTTGAGTAAAGCCATTTATTTATGAAGCCAATTGATAAAAAAGATATTAAACAGGAAGTGTTCGACCTGTATGACGACTATGCGCACAACCGTGTAAACCGTCGCCTGTTTGTACAAAAGCTATCTGCCTATGCCGTTGGGGGTTTAACCGTGCCGGCATTGATGAGTTTCCTGATGCCCGATTATGAAGGCAACATACAGGTAAAAGCAGATGATCCCCGACTGAAATCAGAGTACATTAGCTATTCATCGCCCAAAGGCGGCGGAACAATTAAGGGATTGCTGTCGAAACCAAAAGATGCAAAAAAGAAACTTGGCGGTATCATCGTTGTTCATGAAAACAGGGGGCTTAACCCTTATATCGAAGATGTAGGCAGAAGGGCTGCCCTTGCGGGATTTATTTCACTGGCACCCGATGCGCTGAGCCCTCTTGGCGGTTACCCGGGAAATGATGAAGCAGGACGAGAACTGCAAAGCAAAAGGGACAAAGGCCAGATGGAGGAAGATTTTATTGCCGCATTTGAATATCTGAAAAACCATAAAGACTGTAATGGCAAGGTGGGCGTTGTTGGTTTCTGTTTTGGCGGCGGCATTGCCAATATGATGGCAGTCCGTGTACCTGACCTGGCCGCAGCGGTACCTTTTTATGGCAGTCAGCCAGCATTAACAGATGTACCAAAAATTAAAGCGCCGCTGATGCTGCATTATGCTTCGCTCGATACGCGGATCACTGCCGGCTGGCCTGCTTACGAAGCTGCGCTGAAAGAAAATGGCAAAAAATACCAGGGCTTTGTTTACGAAAATGTAAACCATGGTTTCCACAATGATACTACGCCTCGTTATGATAAAGCCGCGGCAGACCTTGCCTGGAAACGCACGGTTGATTTCTTTACCGAGCAGCTGAAATAAATACATATTTTAGCAGGATAAGCGCTTTGTTTCCGCTTATCCTGCTGCATTGTCTATTGGAAATCTGTAGATAGTGTGATCGACTTGTTGGCTTCAATGCCCTCAGTCAGCATCTGCATTTTATAATTGGCGAACTGCAGTGCATCCGATCCCAGCAGCAGGCGAAGCGGCGGTTGTTCAGAACCGGCAATTTTGATCATTACCTCTGCTATTTTTTGCGGATCACCGATCTGTTTGCCCGGTACATCTTCTTTATGCTTACGTTTCTCTTCGGCAATTGCAGTGTACTCAGGTATAGGATTCCTTGGATGGGCTATGGAGCCGCTGTTTAAAAAGTTAGTGCGCACATAACCCGGTTCAATAATCGTTACGCTGATACCAAATGGTTTCAGTTCCTGCGCCAAGGCTTCGGATATACCTTCCACTGCGAATTTAGTTCCGCAATAAATACCCCAGCCGGCACCGGCAATGAGGCCAAAAACTGTGGACATATTAATGATATGGCCGGCACTTGCTTTTCTCATGTACGGCAGTACAGCGCGGGTCACATTAAGCAACCCGAATACATTGATATCAAAACTTGCCCGCACTTCCTGATCTGAAGCTTCTTCAATTCCGCCGATTAAGCCAAAACCGGCATTGTTTACCAAAACATCGATAGCGCTGAAATGTGCAATTGCCGCTTTCACTGCTTCGCTAACACTTTCCTCATTAACGAGGTCTGCCTGCAGCGGCAAAAATTGAGGAGAAGAATTGCCGACAGCCTCTTTCAGTGTTTGAAGGTTACGGGCAGTGGCTGCCACATTGTATCCCGCTGCAAGTAATTGTTTGGCTAATTCCAGACCGATTCCCTGAGAACAGCCGGTGATGAACCATGTTTTTATCTGATTTTCCATGTCTATAAATTTTATAGTACAAAGGAAATACTTTGGTCAGCATCGCTGTTTGTTCAAATCACATGGATAATTGCGAGTTTCAACTATTTTGATATGAAAAAGCAGGATGAACTAAACTTGGTGACACGCTAAGCCAATCAGGAATAGAAAACAATATTACTCCTTAACTTTAGCAGCAAGCTCTTTTTGTTTCACGATATTGAATTTGTACAGGTCGTCTGTAGGCACGAGCTTGCGGGTAGATTTTTCGATATCCTTACCCTCATCGCTCCATAAATACGGGCGGAAGCTGTAAGATTTGCTGCCGTCAAGATTATCGATAAACTTATCCCAGCTGGCCCATCTCAAACCTTCATAGAACTTAGAAAGGTCGCTGTCAAAACAAAATAGGATAAATTCGCCATAGCCTGCATTGAGCGGCTCCCAGTTGAGGCTGTTGGGTGCCAGATAATATATATTTTTCAGATCGGAACCAAAGGCACCGTAATTAATCGCAAAGAATCCCCCGGCAGCATCATCTGCCACCAGCAAATAATCCGGCTTGTCACCATATTCCTGTATCGTTTTGCCTTTGTTCCATTCGGGAACATTGCGGTTTAACCTGGTGCTGCCAGATCCCAGGATCCTGATCCAGCCATGATCTACCATGATACCTCCGGTATTATAAATAACTGCTCCTAAAGTAGAATACGTGGAAACCTGCATATTATACAGTGCTTCTTTAGCCTTTGCAGAATCTACGGGCTGAACTTCTACCTTATTTTTTGCAGAATCGATCCATTTTTGCACTAGTGGCCAGGCAGGATCAGTTTTATTGATGAGCTCGTCGAGGCTCTGCATTTTGTTCTGTGCAAAGGTTAATGAAGAAAAGGTAGTTAAACTTAACAGGATAAGGGCGAGGAATAGATGTTTCATTCTGATAA
Source organism: Pedobacter westerhofensis (assembly GCF_900182595.1). Lineage (GTDB taxonomy): Bacteria > Bacteroidota > Bacteroidia > Sphingobacteriales > Sphingobacteriaceae > Pedobacter > Pedobacter westerhofensis. The sequence goes on from NZ_FXTN01000001.1 coordinate 647,860, forward strand.
TATGATCTGCTGCAAAGATAAGATGATAAATTTCATCTTTTGCATGATGATGTCATAATAGGTTTTGACTATTCCGCATAGATTTAATTGATTATGATTATCCCATCTAATACCATAATTTTATAATGCACAACAAATACGATTTGCAAGTCATTATTCAAATATAAACTAATCAATATGGAAAACGATTCAAATGACATCAGTAAATGCCCGTTTCATAATGGCACAATGAAACACAGTGTAGCTGGTGGCGGCACGCGAAACAACGACTGGTGGCCTAATCAGTTAAAGCTGAATATCCTCCGCCAGAACTCTTCTTTATCAAATCCTTTAGGCGAAGACTTCAATTATGCAGAAGCATTCAAAAGCCTGGACCTTGAAGCTGTAAAGCAGGATCTTCATGTATTAATGACCGACTCGCAGGACTGGTGGCCGGCAGATTTTGGGCATTATGGAGGATTGTTCATACGTATGGCATGGCATAGTGCCGGAACATACCGTGTATTTGACGGGCGTGGTGGTGGCGGAGCAGGTTTGCAGCGCTTTGCCCCTTTGAACAGCTGGCCCGATAACGTAAGCCTGGACAAGGCGCGGAGATTGCTCTGGCCAATCAAACAAAAATATGGAAACAAAATTTCATGGGCCGACCTGATTATCCTTACCGGTAATATCGCTCTGGAATCGATGGGCTTTAAAACCTTCGGCTTTGCCGGCGGCAGAGTTGATGCCTGGGAAGCTGATGAATCTGTTTACTGGGGTGCCGAAACTACCTGGCTGGGAAACGACAAGCGTTATCCCCATGGCTCGCCGGGCGATACAGGAGGTAATGGAGTACTGGTTTCTGATGAAGATGCTGATGGCGACATTCACTCGCGAAATCTGGAGAAACCACTTGCAGCAGCACATATGGGCCTGATTTATGTGAACCCGGAAGGACCTGATGGCAATCCCGACCCTCTTGCTTCTGCAAAAGATATCCGTGATACGTTTGGCCGCATGGCAATGAACGACGAAGAAACCGTAGCATTGATCGCCGGGGGGCATACCTTTGGTAAAACTCATGGTGCAGCATCTTCAGACCATGTAGGCAAAGAACCGGAAGCTGCTGATGTAGACCTGCAGGGTTTTGGCTGGAACAACAGCTATGGTTCCGGAAATGGTCCGGATACCATCACCAGCGGTCTGGAAGTGACCTGGACGACAACACCTACCCAATGGAGCAATAACTTTTTCGAAAACCTGTTTGCTTATGAATGGGAATTGTCTAAAAGCCCGGGTGGTGCACACCAGTGGGTAGCAAAAAACGCAGAAGCGATTATTCCTGATGCATATGACGCTAACAAAAAACATTTGCCAACAATGCTGACAAGCGACCTTGCTTTGAGGGTTGACAAAGAATACGAAAAGATATCACGACGGTTCCTGGAAAATCCGGATCAGTTTGCTGATGCCTTTGCCCGTGCATGGTATAAACTGACACACCGCGATATGGGACCAATTGCCCGGTATCTTGGACCGGATGTACCTGCTGAAGAATTACTGTGGCAGGATCCGATTCCTGCAGTAGATCATGTACTGATCAGCGAACAGGATATCGCTGCGTTGAAAGGCAAGGTCCTGGAAGCAGGTTTAAGTGTTTCTGAACTGGTTGGTACCGCCTGGGCTTCGGCTTCGAGCTTCCGCGGTTCTGACAAACGTGGTGGTGCCAATGGCGCACGCATCCGCCTTGCGCCGCAAAGATTCTGGCCGGTGAATAATCCGCTGCAGCTGCAAAAGGTGCTGAATGCCCTGGAAGGAATCCAGAATGAATTCAATAGCAGTCAGGCTGAAGGCAAGAAGGTTTCTCTTGCAGACCTGATTGTTCTGGCCGGTTCTGCAGGTGTTGAAAAAGCTGCTCAGGATGCAGGAAAGGACATCAGCGTTCCATTTACACCAGGACGTATGGACGCCTCACAGGAACAAACTGACGAGGAATCCTTTGCCTACCTTGAGCCTGCGGCAGATGGCTTCAGAAGCTATCGCAATACAAAGGCGCCGGTATCTACTGAAGAACTGCTGATAGATAAAGCGCATTTGCTTACACTTACTGCACCTGAGCTGACAGTCCTGATTGGTGGTCTGCGAGTATTGGACACCAACTTTGACGGATCTAAAAATGGTGTTTTCACCTCAAGGCCGGGAGTGCTGACGAACGATTTCTTTATCAATCTCCTGGATATGAATACAAAGTGGAAAGCTGTATCAGAAGATAAGGAAGTTTATCTGGGTACCGATCGCAGCAGCGGCGATATCAAATGGACAGCCAGCCGGGCTGATCTTGTTTTTGGTTCCAACTCAGAACTGAGGGCTGTTGCTGAAGTTTACGGCAGCGCGGATGGTCAGGATAAGTTCGTTACCGACTTTATATCAGCCTGGACTAAGGTGATGGATCTGGATAGGTTTGACCTGAAATAAAAGAGAATTTAAGTAATATGCTAAGGCACCTGCATTACTGCTTTCCGTTTAGGATGCAGTAAGCAGGTGCTTTTTTGTTGCCTGACCTTAATTTTCTGCCCATGATATCAACAGTAAACATGTATCAGCTAAACTGTCCGCCATTGTACGCTTAGCGTTCGATAATGAACAAAAAAGAATATCGTCAATTAACAACCAACTGTATTACAACTATTTAATAGGCATATCACTATTGGCACAAACTTGGTAAATTGCAGAGTAATCATATTTGTTAACCGACCAACACGTGCAGCTATGTTCAAACTCAATTTAAAAATTGCCCTGCGGAATCTATGGAGAAATAAGACTTCTTCTGTAATCAATATTATTGGTTTGGCAGCAGGTTTATCAGCCTGCCTACTCCTGCTGCTGTATGTGAGTTACGAAATGAATTTCGACCGGCACTATAAGAATGCGGACAAAATTTATCAGGTGATGACCAATTTTCAGGATGCCTCAGGAAAAATCACCAGTACGGGAGATTCACCGGGAGACGGCATTGCGATGACCATCAGAGCAAAGATACCTGAGGTCGATGTAATTGCCCGTATTGGCGGTCTTGACCAGTCACTCATTTCTACGGCCCAAAAAGGATTTAAAAGAACTGACCTCTTTGCTGATCCGGAGATCCTGAAGGTTTTCGATTACGATTTTATAGCAGGCAATCCAAAAAATGCGCTTAGTACACCTAATGCTATTGTACTGACCGAATCGACAGCAAAACTTTTATTTGGCACTACCGATGTACTGAACAAAAGCGTGAGGTACAAAAACGCAAAAGATTTAAAGGTGACCGGTGTAATCAGGGATTTACCTGCAAATACTTCTTTAAAATTTGACTACCTGATGTCATGGGCTTTTTTTGGAAGCATCAACGAATATGTCAGGAAGCCGAGCTGGGGAAACTTTAACTTCCTGGTGATGGCCAGAATTAATGATCCTGCCAATATTGACCTGATCAATTCGAAGGTAAAAAAGCTATTCAATGAAAATTATCATGATCAGAGAAATGAAAACTTTCTTTTCCCCTTATCAGATAAACATCTGCACGGTGAATTTCTGAATGGCAAAAGCGTGGGCGGTGACATAGAAAGAATATATCTTTTTATAGCACTGGCTTTTGGCATTTTACTCGTCGCCTGTATCAATTTTATCAATATGGCTACTGCCAAATCAGAGCGCAGGGCCAAGGAAGTAGGCATCAGGAAAACTATAGGCGCTACACGAAGTTCGCTGATTGTTCAATTCCTGACCGAAACTATAGTGCTGACGATGGTTGCAGTGCTGATCGCTGTCTGCATTGTTGAAGCCAGTTTACCTGTATTCAAAAACCTGCTGGGGATAGATATAATGATCGCATATACCAATGCAGGTTACTGGATGGGCGTACTGGCAGTAGCATTGCTGACCGGGCTTTTATCGGGCATATATCCGGCATTGTTCCTTTCTTCCTTTAATCCCGTGCAGACGCTGAAAAAGCAAACAGCAAGGGCTAAAGGTATTCCCATTAATTTACGTCAGGTTTTGGTTGTAGGACAGTTTTGTTTTGCCATCATGCTGGTGATTGCTACACTGGTAATCTATAAACAGATACAGTTTATTAAAAACCGCCCTGTTGGCTATAAGATCAATTTACTGGCAGAGGTACAACAGGACGGCGGGCTGAACAATAAGTTTGATCTGTTTAAGGACCAGGTGCTGAAAACCGGAGCTGTAACTTCAGTAAATAAGTCATCACGCAGCATGACAGATGTAGGCAGCTGGTTTTACGGTTTCCAATGGCCGGGAATGGAACAAAAAGGCAAGGAAATCGTTTTCAACCGACTGGAAACGCATTATGATTTTGTGAAAACCAATGGTGTGGAGTTGCTCGCCGGGCGCGATTTCTCCCGGGATTTTGCGTCAGACAGTGCAGGTATTTTACTGAGCAGCACTGCGGTGAAGGTAATGAAGCTAAAAGATCCGCTGGGAACAACTGTTACATTGTTTGGGACGCGTCTAAAGGTCATTGGGATTTTTAAAGATTTCATATGGGATTCTCCCTACCACTCGGGGCGGCAGATGGTGGTGATCTTTAATAAAAATCCTGAAGGTGTGATCAATATGCGTTTAAACCCCGCCAATAGTCTGAGTAAAAATATTGAACTGATCTCTGATGTGGTAAAGAATATCAATCCTGATTTTCCGATAGAGGTTAAGTTTGTGAATGATCTGTATACAAAAAAATTGCAGTCAGAAACGATCCTGGGTATTCTGGCGAATCTTTTTGGGGGCATTGCGATACTGATCTCCTGCCTCGGGCTGTACGGCCTCGTAGCTTACAGCGCGGAGCAGCGTACAAAAGAATTTGGCGTGCGGCGCGTCCTTGGTGCTTCGGTTGGGAATATTATGAGGTTGCTTTCGCTCTCATTTCTGAAAATGGTACTTGTAGCAGCATGTATCGGCGTACCACTTGCATATTATCTGATGAACAAGTGGCTGACTAACTTTGAGTTCAGGACAACGATATCTTTGTGGGTCGTTGTCACATCGATTACTGGTACAGCAGTTATTGCATTTATGACGGTGAGTTTCCAGGCTTACAAGGCGGCAAACGCCAACCCTGTTGAAGCACTGAAGTATGAATAGCTTAAAGGGGCAGATATTTGTTAACCGTTTTGCCATTGTTGTAGGTGACAGAACTTTCCAGTTTGAGAACTTTCTGGTCTTTGAAAATTGAAAGGCCGTTCCCTATGGCGACAGGATTACTGAAAATGTAATATTCATCAATCAGGTCTGCGCTGATCAGCGAACTGACAAAACTTGCCCCGCCATAAACCATCAAATCTTTACCTGGTTGGTTTTTCAGCTGCTTTATGGCAGCAATAAAGTCGCCATTTTCCACTTCCAGGTTTCTGCCTTTGATGTCAGTTTCTGTGCGGCTAAAAACAATCTTGCGCATATTTACCATTCGCTGTGCTAAAGGTTGCTCAGGGCTGTCCGGCAAATTGTCAACTACGTTCTCCCAATACTCAATAAATCCGGGGGTCATCTTGCGCCCGAGCAATATGATATCGCAAGTGTCAGCCAGCTCAATAACTTTATTGTAAGCTGTATCATCCCGTGCAGGAGAAATCCACATCCAGTCAAGCTCTCCATTTGGACCCGCTACAAAGCCATCAACGGTCATTTGTACCTGAAGTTTTAATTTACGCATTGTGATAGGGTTTAAATGTGATTATTGTTTATTGTATCACAAAGGTCTGTAAATGGTTGCTGACAAGCCGGGTATGATCAGGACAAAGAATGAGGTGATTTGAGCAAAAAACCTTCCCTTCTCCTGGTGGTAAAAATATACTGCCGATCTATGATATAGCAGCGATTCAATGCCATCAAGGTAATTCTTTGCCAATCCACTGGAAGCAAAGGTGTTAAACCACGTTCTTTGTATCTTAATATAAAGATATTTAGATATCTATACCGCAATATATCTTTTTGAACTTTTAAATTAGGAGCAAATATACATAGTGTCCAAAATAATTCAGATTGTAAGACAACTGTGTTGAAAAGATATCTGATGTAGGCCGACTAAGGCTTTGGAAAATCAATGTGAGCTTTTACTTCGCTGATTTGTTGCGTGTGGCGGTTGCTGTGAGCAGCGATTAAAAGGATAAACTGATACGCATCATAAGTACCAATTGGCAATACCAACACATGGTTGCGCAGATCCTCAGAAGTACTTTTTACGAAAGTGGTTAATCTTGCGCGGTTTTTCTGAAATGCGGCAAGGGCTTCAGCAGCGGTAGCATAAGGAGAGTTAGCGGGCTCCAATGCTTCGAAAGTTTTCGATTTGTGAGAACGGTCTTTAACCGCATTGATCAACTGTTCATCTGTAAATTTGATTCCTTTTCTTTTTTCAGGGTCCACAGGCTGTTTTAAGCTTTCAACTACCATCTCCCAAAGGTTCAGTTCTGCAATTGCAATGTGTTTTATGCATTCATCAATGCTCCACTTGTCGGCTGCAGGCTTAAATGTCAATTGCGCTTTGTTTAAACCTTCTATTGAGGAGGTAACTCCTGCCGCAGTCTCATTTAATAACCGGCTGGCAAAGATTCTTTCCTCCGGACGGATCTGGACTTGTTTGGTCGTTTCATCTGCTTTCATAATACCCTTTTTATATTCGTTTTGCTGGGAATAGCAGGGATAAAAACTTAAACTGCAGCAGGCCAGCAGCAATATATTAATTGATTTCTTCGCAAAGTAAAGCGGTAAAAGTTCTCCTGTATTTCTGGCGTTATTTTTCATAAACCAAATATAGTGGCCGGACAGTATGACTTAGGGGGTGTAATATAGACAATATGACGGGTTGATCCGGACACCTTAAAGTTTTATCTTTACTATAAACCATTCCTTATGAAACATCTCACGATCGTCGTTCCCAACGGAGAGAACAACCTGAGCAGTATTGTTGGTGCTTATAAAATCTTTAGCCGCGCCAATGCTTATTTCAAAGAAGCAGGCAGAAGAGAAGTATTTAAGATTGAACTCGCTGGCATGTCGGGAGAAGTGGATTTCTATGGCGGTCTATTTACTGCCAGACCACATAAGCATATCGCTGAAATCAACAAAACTGACCTGATAATTGTACCTTCTCTTAACCACAATTATGATCAGGCAATAAAGGTCAATGCTGAATTAATAGATTGGATAAGTGAGCGGTATCAGGATGGGACATGGGTTGCCAGCATGTGCACCGGCGCTTACCTGCTTGCCGCAGCGGGAATACTCGATGGCAAAAATTGCTCAACACACTGGTCGGCCGCAGATCAGCTGAAGCAACTATATCCTAAAATCAAGCTGCAAACCGGCCAGCTCATCACAGATGAGGAAGGCATTTATACAAATGGTGGTGCCTATTCATTTCTGAATCTGATTCTTTATCTGGTGGAGAAGTATTATGACCGGGAAACCGCAATCTATTGCTCAAAGGTTTTTCAGATTGAAATGGATAGGAAAAGCCAGTCCTCTTACATTATCTTCAGTGGACAGCGATCACATGGCGATGAAATTATCAGGCAGGCTCAGGTATATATAGAAAGCAAACCAGAAGAAAAGATATCTGTTGAACAGCTGGCAGCAAGTTTCGCCATTGGCAGGCGCAGCTTTGACCGGCGGTTTATAAAAGCTACCGGAAATACTCCCCTGGAGTATGCCCAGCGTGTCAAAGTAGAAGCTGCTAAAAAGGCTTTTGAAACAAGCAGGAAAACGATTAACGAGGTAATGTACGATGTTGGCTATTCCGACCTTAAGGCGTTCCGTGAGGTATTCAGAAAAATCACAGGCATATCCCCATTGAGATACAGGACCAGATATAACAAGAATGCGCTGGCCAGCGGTTAATTTTTTGACAGTTTATCTTTACCAGTTTACCTGATGATGGGATAGTAAAAACTACTACTTTTGAATATGCCAAATACCTTTCAATACACCTCTGTCGCACCTGAAAAGGAACTTTCAATTTTTATAGAAAGTATAGGAATGTTTGGCAATTTCTCATCCTCAGAGAAGGAAGTAGTTGTTCTGCCAGACGGGCGGATCGATTTGTTTTTCATGTTTAATGCCGAAGGACAATTCAAGGTTTTGCTGATGGGCCTGGAGACCGAACCGGAGAAAAGGATAGCTCCGGCAGGTATGTCCGCATATGCTTTGAGTTTCACCCCGCTGGGGATGGAATATATTATGCAAACCAGTATTGCTGATATACTGAATTCTGCAAGGGAACTTCCTGATAACTTTTGGGGCAACCGCAAAGAGCACTTTACCGATCTGGAGACTTTCAAGAATTTTGTTATGGAAAAGATTGGAGAACATCTGCCTGCAAAAGTTGACGAAAGAAAGCTGAAGCTTTTCGAAATGATCTATGCTTCTAATGGAGAATTGAGCGTTGCTGAGCTTTCCGGGAAAACAGGCTGGAGCAGCAGACAAATGAACAGATATTTTAATGCAAAATTTGGTTTGTCTTTGAAAGCCTATTGCGATATTCTGCGTTTCAGGACTTCACTGGCACACATCGCCGTAGGCAAGCTTTTTCCTGAACTTGATTTCAGCGATCAAAGCCATTTTATCAAAGAAATCAAAAAATACTCAGGTGTTTTGCCCAAAGACTTATCAAAAAACAAAGACGACCGATTTGTACTATTATCGCTATTGAAAGAGCGATAGTTTTGTGTCATCAATTTACGAAGACATGGAATTACAGAATAAACAAATCGCAATTATCGGCGGAGGGCCAGGGGGACTGACTTTAGCAAAACTGCTCCAATTACAGGGAGCAGAAGTAAAAGTATACGAAAGGGATTTAAATAAAGATGCACGGATACAGGGTTCACCACTGGATTTACATGAAGAATCAGGTCTTGCGGCATTAAAAAAAGCAGGCTTGTTAGATGCCTTCAAAGCCAGCTTTATGGCTGGCGCAGATAAGAAACTGATCATGAACCCAAAAGCTGAGGTGTTTTTCAGCGATCATGAGTATAAGCCTGAAGAAAATTTCGGTGATGCACATTTCCGGCCTGAGATAGACAGAGGGATGCTCAGGAAAATCCTGCTTGAATCATTGAAGGCAGGTACCGTGATCTGGGACAGCAGGTTTGTCACTATGGAGAAACAGGACAAGGGCTGGTCATTAACTTTTGGCAATGGGTCAGTGGTCTATGCAGATCTGGTTATAGCCGCAGATGGAGCGAACTCTAAAATCCGCCCCTATTTAACTGATATCAAGCCATTTTATTCTGGTATCCTTATGCTGGAGGGGAATATCCTGAATGCCGCGAAGAATGCTCCACGAATTAATGACCTGCTAAAAGGCGGTAAAATCATGGCTTTCGGCAAGGGACAGAATTTGCTTTTAGGCCAAAAGGCTGATGGAGAGATTGGATTTTATGCCAGCTTTAAAGCAGATGAGGGATGGCTGAATACTAATGGTATTGATTATGGGAACCGCGATCAATTGTTAACCTGGTTTAAGGAAAAGTACAGCGAATGGGCTGTTGTTTGGGAAGAGCTGTTCGAAAACACAGAGCTGCCAGTTATTCCCCGTCCGATTTATTGTATGCCCCTGGATCAGTCATGGCAAACCATGTCCAATCTTACCATGCTTGGAGATGCTGCGCACGTAATGCCGCCATTTGCCGGAGAAGGTGTAAATATGGCGATGCTGGATGCGCTTGAGCTGAGCGAGCGTCTTAGTTCCGCGGATTACGACAGTATTTACGAAGCGATTGAAGCTTACGAGGCGAACATGCGTAAAAGGGCTTCTGCAGCCGCCAAAGAATCACTGGACAATGGTGAGATGATGCATTCAGAAGGTTCGTTAGAGGGTATTTTGGAATTGTTTAGTGGACATTAGTGCCGACATCAATTCCAAGGCCTATTAGCTCTAACCTTCAGCCAGAACTGCATTGTCTGATTTTATTTGTTGAGAGGAGAATAACTTGTTCTACGAAATCTTTTAATTACCCAGGAAACGAATTAACAACCACCATATGATTTCTTTAATTACCTACAAAGTTTAGCCAAATTTCTTATAACAAAATGCCGCTGAGATGATCTTGATGATTTGTATTTTTAGAATTGGTAGATTAAAAGAAGTTTTAATAATGACTTCTTTAACAATTTGATATTGCAAAATTTCCTAGATAGAAGATGAGTGATGAACTCCCCTTCGTAACCAAGTATGATAATAATTACCTGAAATTGATCAAAAATTACTTTGAGGCATAAGTTTTGATAGGTTTAGCGACAAATAGTGTTAACTGACATCATATTTAATATCTAATTTTATTTTAACTTAACCTCTAATTGATGTAAAACAGCCATTTCCAATTGACCTCTAACCCCTTTAATAATTCTTCAGCAATAAAGCCGTTTGCAGACATCATTTATAAAAAGATATGTAAACAGATCCCCAGCATAAATGAAATGAGTCAAATATATTTTAATAAAAGGCCAGATAGCGAAGTTATAATTATCTATTCCATAATCAATGGATGTATACATGTCGATACTAATGCAAGGGAATCCGTTATTTATTTAATAGATCCTCTTAAAAAGCAGCCTGGAGCTTTATTAAGAATGGTCAAAGGTGGAATAAATTATATAATAGATGAGGGAAGCCCTCTTATAGTAAAGGGCTTTGGAACAGCTTGCTACTCCTTTGGAACCAGTGCCAATGTAAAAATCGAGTGGGCAAAATATCTAAATAAATTAAATAACAGACCTGATAAAATCTGGCGCAGTGCCAGTTATTTACAAAATGGTAAAACCATCTCCAGTTTAACAAAAGCATCAGGTAAGATTTTGAAAGGAATAGGTAAATCATTGGATCTTGTCGGAACCGTAATGACTTACTATGATATTATTTCATCAGATTCTCCCTCTTTAATCACGCCAGATAGAATCGTGGAGGCAACTAAAAAAGAAATTTCAAGACTATGTCAAAATTAACTTCAAATGGAAATTTAATATATAAATCCAGATTTCCATTTAACACCTATCTATTAATTATTTTACCTGTAGCATTAATAGTTACATTCCTGATTCAACAACTCAACATTTACGTTTTGGCTGTCTATTTACCAGTTGCGGTAGTACTTTTCTTTGTATTCTTCTCAAAGTTCAGTAGTAGAGCTGAGATTACAGATAATCTAGAAATGAGAGTAATATTCTTCTTCCCCTGGGACAAAAATATTGACGTTGACCTTCGCAAGTTTAAATATCTAGACTATGCAAGAGGTTTCTATAATCAATTTGATGATAGAAGACTTGGGTATTTCTCGTTACTCAGAAAGTGCTACGACCTTATTATATTTTCTGATAATAAGACGAACGCACTAATGGAAATTAAGGTTAATATGAGAATGGGGTCATTCAATAAAATTATAAAACACCTTCGAAATGATGCAGGGCTACAGTTGATCACATTGAAAAGTGTTAATGAGATCATTTGGTGACTGGTTTCCATCTGGCACGTTGTCTAATATTACTATTCCTAATATTTCCTCCATGAAACGTGAAAATTCATTGCTCAAGAAACCTATTAGATTCCAGACCAAGATGAAGAAAAAAGAATGGCTAAATAAGCCATTCCAATTCATCCGGTAATTTTCAACAACTGTATCAGTTGATGTGATATTTTCAGATGATAGCTCATCAATATAGGGCTACCTGGAAAATTTCCTGAAACTTCTGCTTTTAAAATGCTCTCCGTTTCGTTTTCTTCAAAGCTGAGGGGTTTCATGGTAGCTTCGTACCGTTTGTTGGCATCCCCTATCCATTGCTCTATTTCTTTTCTTCCGCTGTGTGTTCTGCCTTCATCAAAAACTAACGCCTCTTCGGAAAAACATTTGGCATAGGCAACGCTATCAAAATTGTTTTGTGCTGTTGTTAAATCAGCTATTACTTTTGGTAAATCCATTTTTTTATTTTAAAACGATTAAGTTGTTGGCAGTGTGCCACCGTCGATAACAAATTCAGTTCCTGTTAGATAACTAGCTCTTGGTGAAACCAAAAAGCCCACTAGTTCCGCTACTTCCTCAGGTTTGGCAGGTCTGCCGAAAGGTATTCCCCCAAGCGCATCCATTACGCTTTGCTCGGCCTGCTCCAGGGAAACATTTGATCCTTGAGCGATCCTTTCCAAAAAACCTTTAACCGCAGTGGTTTTTATCCATCCTGGCGAAACTGTTAGTATGCGTACACCTTTAGGCGTAACTTCATTTGATAAGCTTTTACTGTAGTTGATCAATCCCGCTTTTGCGGCCGCATAGGGCAACGTGGAATCATACAAAGGCAACCTGCCCTGGATTGACGCAATGTGGACAATAACACCATTTTTTTGAGCGATCATTTGCGGTAAAAATCCCCTGTCTAATCGAACAGGCGCAAGCAAGTTTGCCTGCAGGGTGGATTCCCAGTCTTCATCATTTAAGGCGGCAAAGCCTCCAGCCGGTGTTTGCGAAGAACCAACGTTGTTCACCAGAATATCAAGCCTGCCGTAAGTTGACAGCACTTCGCTGGTTACTTTTCGGACTCCTTCTGCCCTACTCAGATCGGAAGGAATGAAGTGTAGTTTTTTGTTCTCTTTTTCGGGTGTATTTCTCGCGGTAATTATAACCGTCGCGCCAGCTTGCAAAAGCCTTTCCGCAATTGCTCTTCCGGTTCCTTTTGTCCCTCCCGTCACCAGGGCAATCTTGCCTGATAACTCATTGTTGAAATTAAATTGTTCCATTTTTAAGAATTGTTTACATGACAAATTGGGAAGTAAATACAGTTTGCACAATTACGGAATTACGATTCAGATAGGGATAAATTTTTCCCCTATTGCACAATATGGAACATAAGTATAACTTTATACTATGTACGAAAGAAAGATAATACCGAATTTGAATTGTGGACTTGATCTAATCGGTGAAGTTCTTTTCGGAAAATGGAAAATACGTTTGCTGTGGTTTATTAATCAGGGTCATCAACGCCCAAGCGAATTACAGCGCAAAATTCCAGATGCTTCACGTAGAGTTTTGAATATTCAGTTAAAAGAATTAGAAGAGCACGAACTGGTGACCAGAAAAATTTTTCCCGTAGTACCTCCAAAAGTAGAATACAGCCTCACCGAATTTGGCAAGACACTAATCCCGGTGATTGCACAATTAGGACACTGGGGTGATGAAAACGAAGCGCATTTGCGAGATGTGATTTTGAGACAACTTGTAAATCCTGATTAATCACCATACACCTAACATCGTTATAGCGAATTGTGTAAATGTTAGCTGTGTTATTAAGCTTATTTATTTGTTTTATGACTTGCTATTGAAATCGACTACCCAATCCATAAGACTGTTCATTGCACCAATCTGTTGTTTTTTGGATATCAGTTAAAGCCTCTGGAAAGACTTTAATTTTATAAGATGGCATTATTATTTAACTTTAAGATTCTTTGAAGCAGCATTCCAATCTAGTAAGATTTCCGGATTGGCTTTGTATTCCGAAATTCTTTCATTAACAATATTCTGATGCTTTATTGGTATATTCATATCCTCAGCCCAGATTGAGTCGCTAAGTCCAGTTTTTCAGAAGGTGATAATTTACTCAGAGCATCTGTTAATTGTCCAAATGATAATTCTACAGCGCTCATAGTATTTTGTTTATGCCTTTAACAAATTTAGCTAAATTTTTCTCTAATACAAAAAGGCCTCTGAGATCATCTCAAATGCCCTGGTGGAGCTGAGGATGATTTAAATGAACCCTTTGTGAGGCTTTTGATGCTTGTTAGGGCGGTTAATGAGGAAAATATTTTAGGAAAGGAAATTGAATATTGAGCAGTTTTTAGAGATGAGCGGGGCTGTATCGAACTCTCTTTTTTCATTAATAGATATTCATTTAGAGTATAGCTGATTTCTTTCTATTTCAATATCTAGCAAAGAATGTATCTGGATTTCCGTTATTATCATAATACATAATCAACTTATTTTTATAAACTGTTAGCGTATCAGGAATAAATTTATTGTCTTTTTCCGATCTATTCTGAAGAATGATTTTGTCTTTTACAATTTTATAATTGCCTCCATGTTCCTCACTTCCAGATGGACTTGTATCACTAATTTTTGATTTTTTCTTAAAATGAGCTCTACACCAGATAGATCATCTCGCAAACTAGCTTTAAATAATAACTGGCTAGTGAAAATAGTTGACAATAGTGGGATTAGAACTATTAATCCTATAAATATTGGCGGATAAAATTTCCGAATAAAAGATTGAAAAATGGTTATTCCAATTAAGGATAAACATATCAGCAGTGGGGTGGTAGAAATGAAACCATATTTATAAAGCAATTCATCATATGCGCAATAACAGAATAAGGATAACAATACGAGTACTATTGAGCTCCAAAAAAGATGAGTTTTATTGATAATAATTTGTAGCAATTATTTATGTCTATAATTTGGGCATTGCCTTTTGTAAACAAAAATAAAAATACATTTTATGTAACTTAGTTCCAATAAAGATGCGCCACTATAATAAAGCTCAAAATAGATAATTATGGAATACAAAAAACTGAGGCTTCCAATAGGGTTAAACATTGAGACAAAAGCTGTTTTGAAGAAAACGGCCGCAGCTCGAAGCGCCTTAGCAGAAATGAAAGGTGTTGCCTCTAGCATTCCTAATGAAAACATTTTGATTAGTACTTTAGCTTTACAGGAAGCTAAAGATAGTTCTGCTATAGAAAACATTATCACAACGCATGATGAATTATATCAATCAGATTTTTCCTCTGATGATTTCAGAAGTCTTTCTACCAAAGAAGTTTATAATTATGTTCAGGCTTTACGTACTGGGTTTGAAGTAGTAAAACAAAATGGATTCATTTCCAATAATCAAATCCTAAATATTCAGGCTATCATTGAAGAAAATAGTGCTGGTTTTCGTAAACTTCCTGGTACAGCCTTGAAAAATGAACAAACAGGAGAAGTAGTATATACTCCTCCGCAACATCCTGAAGAAATACAGGAATTAATGAATGACCTGGAGCAGTTTATAAATGATGACAATCTAAGCGATTGGGATCCACTTGTTAAAATGGCTGTTATTCATCACCAATTTGAGAGTATTCACCCATTTTATGATGGAAACGGAAGAACTGGAAGAATTATTAATATCCTTTTTCTTGTAAAAGAGGGGCTATTAAATATTCCCATATTGTATCTTAGCCGCTTTATAAATCAAAATAAATCTGAATATTATAAACTATTGCAGAAAGTAAGGAGTGAAAATTCATGGGAAGAATGGATACTTTTTATACTGGAAGGTGTAGAACAAACTTCCTTGCAAGCCATTCGTGTTATTGAAGGTATAAAAGAATTAATGCTTGGTCACAAACTAAAAATAAGAAGCGAACTGCCCAAACTTTATAGTCAAGATCTATTGAATAATATCTTTAGGCACCCATATACCAAAATTGAATTTGTAATGGAAGAATTGGACGTGAGCAGAATCACTGCTACCCGATACCTTGAACAGCTCACTAGTATAGGCATTTTGCATAAGGAAAAGCTATGGAAAGATAATTACTATATCAATAAAAGCCTGTTTGATTTTCTATCAAATGTGAGTGTTAAATAATTATCATATATAGGAAATGGCACTTTTCTATACATGATGCTGATCTCATGTATAGAAAAGTGCCATTTCCTATATATGAGATCAGCATCATGTATAGAATTTATGGTATTATGAAACAGCAAAAAAAAGCCTCTGAGATGATCTCAGAGGCCTGTGTGGAGCTGAGGAGGGCTTAAATGAACCCTTTATGAGGCTTTTGATGCTGGTTAGGGCGGTTAATGAGGAAAATGTTTTGGTGAAAGAGCTTTAAGATCCGAATGAATTATGATAAGTTTTGGGAGCTGAGGAGGGTCTAAATGAACCCTTTGTACGGCTTTTAATGCTGATAAGGGCGGTTAATGAGGAAAATGTTATGAGAAAAGAGGGCAAAAGGGAAATTGAATATTGATCAGTTTTAGGAGATGAACGGGGTTTTATCGAACAGCATTTTGATTCATTTAAGGACAGGCTATAAATTTTACCTCGCACCACTGAATCGATATTGATTAAAGACTTGGTTCATGAATTAACAAAAATGTAATGTCTTAATAGATATGGTTTATTTTGGGATATATCCATTTGGAGACAGACGGTTGAAGAATTGAAGACACCTCTTCACACTATAAAAAATATCAGGATGGCTATCATGGAACTGAGAATCCAATTTGACTAAGATATAGAAAAGAACCAAACTGCATATTCAAAGAAGTTAAGTTTAAGGAGCAGACAGCTAATAATGAAGTTTATTCATTGTAATGCTATGATCATAAAATGTTTTTCATAGAATTAATTCCTGATCTGTTCAAAAGACCAAATTCAGAATTATTAACACAAAGACCTGTATTGCATACTATAATTTGTTCCTGATCCGATCGCGATGAATAAGTTTTGATGAAGATTGTAAACATTCTCTGTAAATTTCAGATATTACAAAAAATAAAAATAAATGGATACTTCCCCAATTAGAAAATACGTGCACAGGCTGCGAGATGAACTAAGAAAAGTCGCAAAACCTATGCTTGGTTTAGATTTTAAAGTATATAACTGTGGCAAATTTGGTGCTGTGATCAGTCTCTCTTTTAAAAATAATCCGGGATTTCAAGAAAATTATTACGATGGATTTCCAAGTATTGAAAACGTTTTGAGTCAACGTCTGCCTGCTTTAAGATTCAATCCAATAGATGGGCCAAGATTTAAGGGGACAAATATGATCATGATAACAGATGAAATATTAATCATTAAGGATACCAATCCATATGAATGGTCATATGAGAAGATTACGGATGATGTAAAAACAATACTTAGTCCACCTAAAGCCAATGCAAATGAAGTTCGGTAGATTTGAAGGGGATTCCCAAGAATTCAAGGATGTTTGCGAAAACCTAGGTTATGATCCGAAAATATTTTTCGAAGTCAAGTCCCATAAGATTAATACCTGGGCACTCGTAGGAGCAATAGTTGCTTATGTAATCGTGAATATTTTTTTATTTAAGACCTTATCTACGGACGACTGGTATACAGCATTATTTATTACTGCTATTGTTTTATGGGGAGTTATATGTGTTTTAGTTCACTTAAAATTTGCGGAAAAAATTGCGACTACATTGACTGTAGTTACTGGCCTTGCTGTTATCTGCTATGCCGTGAAAATATCCACTCCAAAAGATACTATCAAAGAACTTAATAAAAAAGTTGACGCTATAATGAAATAAGATACTGCCGTTTTATCGTCTATGAAGTGGAATTATATTGATATCAAGATAATGATTGTAAGGGTTGCCTCTGTTCACAGGCTCCTCAAATGAAATTTAAGCGATTTAGGATCAATTGTAAAAGCCAGATCCTGAATGTCAACTGCAAGTTTTGATGGATCGAAAGAAGATTTATATGTTTAGATAACTCCATAAACAAAAATACCCGGGAGTGTAAAGCGAACTGTGTCAACACCACTTCTTCCTAGGTGGAGGCGGTCAGCCTCCACCTAGGAAGAAGTCGCCGAAGGCTTTAAGTCGTTCCCCAAATTTAATATACAATTGGGACATTGTCAAACCCCAGTTGTGCATTGGCATTGTCCACTTCTTAGATAGCTCTCTGAAGGCCAGATATACTAATTTTAGGAGTGCTTGATCCGAAGTGAAAGCACCTTTGGTTTTGGTTACTTTTCTAATCTGCCGGTGCATCCCTTCAATTGCATTAGTCGTATAAATCACTTTCCTGATCTCTGCTGAATATTCAAAATAGGTAGAAAGGTTCACCCAGTTATCCAGCCAGCTTTTTACTGAAAGCGGATATTTTTTACCCCATTTATCTTCAAACTCCAATAGTTTTTCATAGCCTTGTTCTTGATTATTCGCCTTATAAACTGGCTTGAGATCTTCAACAACGGCCTTTTTATCTTTCTCAGGTACATA
>NZ_FXTN01000002.1 GCF_900182595.1 Pedobacter westerhofensis
ATATTATAAATCGCCCGGGATTCAACGCCACCGCTCTCCCGAACTTTGTAATGAATGCAGTCCAGGAATACAAAGGGATAAACTGCTTCTAAAGGTCGATTCCGCCATTCATTCATCGCTGGAATGATCTTATCTGTGATATGAGATATTTCAGTGGCGGAAATATTCATTGCATACATCTCTTTAACGTAATCAGATATATTGCGCGTACTCATGCCACGTGCATACATCGCGATTACATTGTCTTCCAGTTCCTCAGTTATAATTAACTGCCGTTTGGGAACGATTTTTGGTTCAAAAGTGCCATTTCTATCGCGGTTGCTCTCTAATTCAAAATGTCCAGACTGAAGGCTCCTTACGGTCTTTTTTGTCTTGCCATTTCGGCGATTATTTTCTCCTGATGACTTGCTCTCAGCCAGATGGCTATCAAGTTCTCCATCCATCATCGATTCAAGGAGATGTTTGAGCATGGGGGCAAATACACCATCGGTACCGCCCATCTTTTTACCATTGTAGAGGCCTTCCATTGCTTCTTCTTTGAAGCGTTCAAAATCAAATGGTTTTTTACTGTTCATTGTGTCCATAAGTTTATACTAATTTACTTATTCTTACTCTTGATTATCAAGAGTTGACACAGTTTGATTTACAGTCTCGAAAAGCAGGCAACTTCTGAAATCTTTTCCAGGGACAAATCTGTATCAAGATTTTCATCTATATATTGTAGCGCCTTGTTGACGCTCCTGATGTATGTTATCTGTACTTCTTTATCAAAAGTTGCCATTTTAAAGGAAATGTAATATTCAAATATACACTACTTCCTTTTATATGGTTACCACGAGTCGTTTTCCATCCGTAACTTCCAGCTCCCATACACTATTAATCCTGTCAATCGGTACGCTGAGGGTTTCAAGTACTATTTTCTTTTCTGCGGCAAGCTGGAACATTTCTGGCAGTATCGATGAAAAAAGTTCTCCTACCTCTTCCCTGGTCCACGAACCAAGTCCCGAACCGGTCAGCTGCAGGTTACTGCTGCGTAAAATCATAGAAGACAGCTTAATCTCGTCGCCGGCCATGCTGCCTACCGAAACATATTGTATAGGGTTGCCAAATCCTCCGTCGCCCTTCAATTGATTAAGGATGATTTCAGCTGTATGTCCCCATAAATAGTCGATGACGATATTGATGGGGGTAACCTCCTGTATAGCTTCGATTGATCTGCTGAACTGGTGATCATCAGATGAGACCTGTATCATATCATCGGCGCCAATGGCAAGCAGTTCTGTCAGCGACTGCAGGTTACGGCCCGTCACGATTACTTTGCCCGCACCGTAGTGTTTGGCAATCTGCACGGCAATCCTTCCGGTAAAACCTGTTGCTCCGTTGATCAGTACAACATCTCCCGGTTTAATCCCTGCTTTGTATTTGAGGGCCATCGCTGCGCCGAACACTGCGTTTGGCAATGCCGCCGCCGTTGCGTCGTCAAGCGCGTCCGGAATTTTAACATAACGATCTTTGGAGATAGTAGCTTTCTCCGCCAGCATCCCGCTGGTAGCTATGCCATAAACACGTGTGCCATCCTCCAGCAAACAGACGCCATCGCTGCCGATGACCTTGCCTTTTTCATTGGGGATTTCGCTGGTGTAATGTGTTCCGCTGGCCTGGCCCTTATCAAAATTTTTGATGGCCACTGCCTTAACACTGACCAGGATCTCATTTTCTGTTGCTGGTTCAGGGTTTGGAAATTCCACATATTGGGGCAATTTGCTGTTCTGGTAAATTACTGCTGCTTTCATGTTTCTGATTTTTGTAAAGCAAAGTTGCAGCAACGCCAGGGCCGGAGCAATAACATATGTTACTAACTTTAGAAATGTGCATTCCCTTTGGCTATTTTACTCTTGATACGGCTGAGATGAACTGTGCTTACACCAAGATAGGAAGCGATATAATGCTGACTGACCCGCTGAACAATATGTGGCCTTTCATTTAGTAACCGCAGATAGCGTTGTTCCCGACTATCCCTGATAAAGGAAATAAATTCACCAGAATAATGTGTAAGACGGCTTGCCGTAATTTTCATAAACATCATCAGGAAATCTGTTTCTTTGCTTAGCTCGTCCATTAATAACAGGACATGCTTCCGGTGCAGCAAGTAAACGATTGAAGGCTCCATCGTTACAATGGTAAATGGGCTGGGTAAATTGTTTACAAAGCTATCCAGGGAACTTAAACCTTCTTCTTCAAAAAAGAACTGTACGGTCTTCTCTTCGCCATTATTATTGAAATAGGAGCGGAGGCTGCCTTTTTCAATATATATCGCGTATTGTGATATCGTACCTTCGTCTAATAAATTTGTTTTTGCGGGAATATCCAGCCGTTTCTGATAGGGAAGGTAGCGCTCCCAATAGGAATTCAACTGAGGAAATTGTTTTTGGAATTGAAAGATCATCTTGTTCTTCTAACTTGACTGAATATACCTGAATTAATCAAAAGTATCCAAATAATCTATGAGCCCGAATTTTCAAAGGATTTAATAATCAATGCTCTTCTCAAAATGGAACGATAGCTTTACATTTGTTAACTTACATGATCGATATATTCAGCGATATGGTTAATAAATTAATTCGAAAGTTACGTGAGTCGTTTTTCTTATTAGGAAGCACCTCCATTCAAACGGCAAAATTAAAATTGTTTTACCTGATGCTCGGTGCTAATGTGTTGAAGGGATTGTTATATCTGGGGGATGCTATTGTAAGGTACCATGGCATGGGAAGCTTCAGGGCTTTGCGCTTAATAGTCACATCTATCATCATGATAATGCTCCTGAAACGTTTTCCCAAATTACTGTACTGGGGCATTCATTATGCAATCATTGGTACTATACTGCATCTTTACTACAGGGTGTTTAATCAGCATGTTGGCGCAGATATCATTTCAATACAATGTATCTATATGGTGATCATATCCGCGTTTTACGGGCTGAACAAGTTCTGGGGCGTGATCTACACTTTAATCGCAGCGGCAGCGGTCATTTTATACCATTATATCGGATTTAGGATGGATGGCCTGCATCCGCTTCCTATGGTTACAAACGATCTGTATATCTGTATCAATTTTATGGTTATCTTGTTGTCTCATATCTATTTTCATGGTGTGCTGTACGGCAATCTGCGTGAAATGGAGTCGTTGAACGAGCAGCTCAGGATTTCAAATGAACACAGGACAAACTTCCTCTCCACTATGTCACATGAACTGCGCACCCCTTTAAATTCAGTAATCGGGATCTCAGGCTTGCTTATACACAACAACTCGGACCCGAGGCAGAAACAGGAACTGGATATGCTCAAATTTTCGGCTGAAGGACTGCTTACGCTGATCAATGATATTTTGGATATCAATAAGTTTGATTCTGGTAAGCTGGAACTTGAAGTGATTCCATTTAACCTGTCCGCTCTTTTGAATAATATATCTGAAAGCGTTGCCCGTCAGCACACAGCCAAAAAATTAGCAGTTGTGATCGAGATTGATGAGGCATTAAAAGAGGTGAGTTTTTTGGGAGACCCTACGCGTTTGGGTCAGATTATGTATAATCTGCTGGGAAATGCAATGAAGTTTACCAACGAAGGACAGATAACCGTTAGTGCAGAACTGCTGGGGCAAACTCCGGAATATGATAAAATCAGAATTCAGGTTAGCGATACCGGAATAGGCATCAGCGAAAGTCAGCTGGAGAATATTTTTGAACCTTTCAGGCAGGCTTCAAACAGTACAACCCGTAAGTTTGGCGGAACCGGACTTGGGCTGTCTATTGTGAAAAAATTAGTGGAAGCGTTCGGCGGCCAGATACAGGTGAAAAGCGTTCAGGGACAGGGCACCAGCTTTAGCTTTGAGATTGCAATGAAGCAAACAACGGCGAATGTTCTGCAAAACAGATCAGGAGAGCCACAGGAGGAAAAAAAACTGACTGAGATCCGCATCCTGCTGGCGGAAGATAATATGATGAACATCTATTTTATGCAGCAGGTCTTTAAAAGGTGGGAGATAAGTGCTGATGTTGCGGAGAATGGAACGGAGGTACTTGAACTTCTTGCCAAAAATCACTATGATGTGATTCTGATGGATATGCATATGCCTGTGATGGATGGAATTGAAGCTACGAGGGAGATACGACAACTGGAAGACCAAAGCAAAGCCAATGTATACATCATCGCGCTAACGGCTACGGTGTCTGATGATATACAGATTAAAGTTAGAGAATATGGAATGAACGATTATTTGCCTAAACCATTTCAACTCGACGAACTGAGGAACTTACTATTAATGAGATCGCAGGATGCGTAATTTTATTTAGATATAGATTAAAGCCTGAAGATCAGGTTCCGCTGATCATTTGATTCTTTGGTTTGCCTCCTGCAAGTTATCATCCTTAGTCAGTTCTTTAGCTTTGACAGTTTGTTTGCCAAATCTGTAAGTGAGGCCAAAAGCTATAGTACGGGTGTCATTGTAGGCCCTGCTGCTGTATGGCAGAAATAAGGCCTTTTCCCCTTCGTAAGTCCCTTTGAAAATATCATTGCCCCGTATATACAGGATCAACTGAGGCTTTTTAAATTCCTTTACAAGGGATGCGCTCATATTACTGTAACCAAGATGATGGTATAGCTGATCACTATTCACGTTACTGCCGTTAAAACCTATCCCGATTTTCCAGTTTTTGGCAAAGGTAAAATCATTATTAATGTTTCCATAGACGTTAATATTGGAGCTGGACAAAGGCAAATCGCGATAGGGTTTCAAATCTATGGTGAGGAGCCTTCCGTTGATCCTCAATTGCCAGAAGGAAAGCGGGTTTAGCGAATAGTACCCGCCCAAATAATAATAGGCGCCATTAAAATTGTCGTATTGTTGTTGCAACAGGCCCTGATCGTTTTGCGCAAGCACCGATGAAATCAAGTCCTTGAATATCACTGCACCGAAATTAAATACCAGCTTGTTATTGTATGTATAGCTTACATTGATATTATGATTAATGGCAGGTTTGATGTCGCTGTTTCCAACAAAGTTGGCAACAGTGTTATCAGTAAACCTGGAAAAGGGGTTTAACAGACTATAGTCAGGCCGGGAAATCTGCTTGCTGTAATTGATATCCAAAGCATTCCTGTCATTGATTTTTTTCTGGATATAGAGGGAAGGAAAAGGACTGAGCTTATCATATATTTTTTCTTTGCCGCTGCCGTTGGTTTGAGAAAACACCTGATTTTGTTCTGCCCTTAACCCCAGCTGAAAATACCAGGACTTCAGCTGAGCTTCCCAGGAAGTAAACAGGCCATAATTAACCTCATTGTACCTGAAATTTATCCTGTTGCTGATCATTTCATTTAAGGTTCTTTCTGCGTCCGTATAATTGAGCGCCAGGTTTTCATTCTCCAGAGTGGTATTGTAATATCTTGCGCCAGAAATCCATTCGCCCTTTAAAAAGGGATGCACATACTGACCTGAAAGCGTCACGAACTCAGTATTGCCGGGCAGCACAGCTTTGTAATATGGCGTTTTTGGTTGCAATATGCTTTCGCTGTTATAATTAGCAAAGTCATTAATGATGGTACTGTTGTTCTTATTTTTAGAATAAGCCGCAATAAATTTTACACTGTGCCTGGTGCTGTCCCACTTGATTTCATATTGTGCCTGTGATGAAAAGATTTTGGAAGAGCCATTCACCGCATTGGAACTTTGCCATACGGAATCTTGTAATTGTTTCCTCTCAGCGGTATAGGCGCCATTGTTACCATTAAAAAAGTTGTCAGTATTGTTCGGTGCATATTCGGCATACAAAGTGAGCTGGTTGTTACGATCAAAATCAACTCCCAGATTGCCAAATATGCGATGACGATCACTTCTGTTTAACCCGGTCTGATCTACCTGCCAGGGCAGGTTTTTAGAATTCACAGCGGTACTAAGAACTGATACATTTTCTGTTTTGGACCGCCCATAGGTATAACCTGCCTGCGAAGTAAGTTTTCCTTTTTTTGCATCAATAGTGAGTCCTCCGTTGTATCTGGAATACACCCCGTTCGTGTTGGCTAAGCTTAAAGTCCCCTTAACGCCTTCGTACCGCATATTAGTTGTAGTAATTAAAATCACTGCACCGATATTCGAATCGTATTTGGCACCAGGGTGCGCAGAGATTTCAACTTTTTCTATATTGGCCGAAGGGATGTTTTCCAGGTATTTCATCAGTTCATCACCACTGAGAAACAGCTGCCGCCCGTCTATAAAAACAGTTGCGGCTTTGTTTGATATTTTCAGGCTGCCATCCATTCCGGCTTCTACCAGAGGGCCAAACTTTAAAGCCTCCCATGTATTTGAAGTTTTTGCCAGTGTATTTTCCTGTATATTCATGATGAAATTGCCGTTTTTATTTTCAATGAACTTCTTTTGAGCACGTATTGCAACACCCTTCAATGAAATGGCCTCCTCTCTCAGAAAAAGCGTGATCTCCTCTTGATCTCTAATATTAAAAGTGGTGTCGGTTACCGAATATCCTACATAAGAAGTTTGGATCCGGTACCGGCCTGCCGGTAAGTCAGGAATATTTATCCTGCCATTCTGATCTGTTAA
Organism: Pedobacter westerhofensis; assembly: GCF_900182595.1. Classification (GTDB taxonomy): domain Bacteria; phylum Bacteroidota; class Bacteroidia; order Sphingobacteriales; family Sphingobacteriaceae; genus Pedobacter; species Pedobacter westerhofensis. Next base: position 6,613 of record NZ_FXTN01000002.1, read on the forward strand.
CAGTACTTTCCTGAATGTAGTATCTTTTGATATGGTGAAGCTAACTGCCGGCAAAGCACCCTTATCTTTGAAATCTTTGATATTGAAGCGAATGTTTTGCGCTTGTGCGAGTTCACCGAAAAAAAGTAAAAGAATGAAAAATGAGAGCGTCTTGATCATGAGAAGGTTACCGGCTTTTAGCGTTCGGGAATTGTATTAAAGGTAATAAGTTATCATTAAGAAGTATCATTTTCTACGGGAAAGAATCATTTTATTTTTGGATGGTAATTCATGAATTCTAAACTAACATCGTGAATTGCTTTACTATGATTAAAAAAGAGCATTTAAAATTCATTTAGTTATTTTTACTAAATGATAGAAATATTGCATACCTTTATTTTGTGAATTTTACTAAATGAATGGTTGCTTCACCAAATAATTGTAGTAAATCATCTCAACACCAGTTATTAATGCTTTCGAAAAAAACAAAAATTTAAATAATCTACGCAGATGATTCTGCAGTAAGCATCAAAACATTATGAGCGAACATTTTGAAACACTTAGAACACACCTGATCAACTTTGCTGCGCTGACTGATAAAGACATTGATGAAAGCCGGCCATTCTGGAAACCGCGCAAAGTTTATAAAGGAGATTTTTTCAATTTGCAGGATATCGTGTGCAATGATCTGGGATTGGTAATTAAAGGAATCTTCAGGGTGTATATTATGGATGAGGAAACCGGTTTAGAGAAGAACCTGTTTTTCTTTTCTGAAAATCAGTTTTTAGTCTCATTCAGAAGCCATCTCAACCAAAAGATCTGCCACTATTTTATCCAGGCCATGGAAGATTCTGAAATGATCTATATTTCCAATAGCAATTTAAGCAGCCTGTACAAAACGCATCCTAACTGGGCGGTTTTCGGAAGGTTGCTGGCCGAATTATTTTTCACCTATTCGCAGTCCCGAACAGAGGAGCTGCTTTTTGTTTCGCATGAAAAGCGTTATATGCGGCTGTTGGATGAACATCCAACTATCCTTGAACGTATTCCAGCTTATCACATTTCTTCTTATCTGGGGATTACGAATCCTTCATTAAGCCGTATCCGCAAAAGGATCACCACCAAGGAATATCAATAAATATGTTTTTATACTTTCATATGGTCAAGTCTTCTGGAAGCCATTTGTGCTTTGAATGAAATGCCTTTCTATTTGAATTAAAGATAGATAACAAAAATATTGAGTATTTTCATGAGATTTTTACCGGGGTTTTAACTTAAGTGAAAAACCGGAATGAGGATACAGCATACCTTTGATTATCAAATCATCAAAAAGATCATATCATGACAACAACAAATCAATCTAATTACGGTGGTGCCAGCCAGGCTGTGCAAACTGCAACTGCATTGCGTAAACTTTATATTACACGTGTAATATTCTCATTAACATGGATAGCCCTGGTACTCACAGTGGCGAAAACAAATCATACGCTTGCAACCATTCTATTTATCATTTACCCTGCATGGGATGCTGTGGCGACATATTTCGATATCAACGCCAATCCGGCTACGGTAGACAAAACCCCGCAGTATATCAATATGGGTGTAAGTATACTTACAGCTATCGCAGTAACGGTTGCGCTGCAAACCGGCATTCCTGAAGCACTAATGGTGTTTGGAGTATGGGCATTTCTGGCAGGGCTTTTTCAGCTGATCATAGGTATCCGCCGCAGGAAAAACTTTGAGGGACAATGGCCAATGATCATCAGTGGTGCCCAATCCATGTTAGCCGGTGTCGCGATTTTCGCTAAAGCACATGTACCTAACCAGGGTGTGGATACACTGGCCGGGTACTCAGCATTTGGTGCATTTTACTTTGCTTTGGCTGCCTTCCGTTTAGGTAAAACCATTAAAGATGCAAGTGTTACTGCATAAGTCCATCTACATAATTTTGGTAACATGCGCTGGCGGGATATATTCCTGCCGGCGTTTTTTGTTTTAGCTTAATACTAATCCTTCTTTCAGTGCCAATGTATACTTTTCCCTATCAAAGCTATATAAATGTGGTGAGCGGTGTGCGCCGATACTTCGCTTTTCCGTCAGTTTGTTTAACAGGCCCAGAGCGATCAGCTTTTTAGGGAAATTACTTACATCCAGTTTTTTGCCCAGCAGGGTTTCATATAGCGCATGGATTTCACTTAATGTGAATTTCTCTGGTAGCATATTAAGACCAATCGGATAATGGTACAGATGCAGGCGCATGGTATGCAGCGCTTCCTTTACCATTTCGCTGTGATCAAACTCTAAGGGGGGCAGGCTGCCAATGTCAAACCAGGCGCATTCCGCGATGCTGATATCGGTTTGAAGTACGGTTTCTGAAAAGTCAGTAACTGCATAAAAGCCTACGGAAATGGTATGATCCATGAGCCAGTTGCCTTCCCACGATGTCAGCCCGGTAATTTCAAACCACTTCTCTTTGTCAAACTTATTGAATTGAATGCGGTTGGGATCACCAAATGTTTTAAACTGCTGCAAAAAGAGATTGTCAAGCCCCGTGTGCATTCTCACATTACGGGACGCAGCCTCCACCAGGGTTTCGCTGCGTTTAATATGTCCTCCGGGCAAGCTCCAGCTGCTCATGTTTCTGTGCCTGATCAGCATTAATTTCAGCGTCTGCTCATGATAGCCAAAGATTGCACAGTCTATTGATACATTTGGAATATAATGCAGATGACCGTTAAGTATAAAATCTTTAAATTCTTCTTCCGTTTGCATATTCAAAAGTACCATTTCAGATGTGGCAAAAAGACTAATTAGTAAAATTTACTAAATATAGGGATTTTGTATCTTCGCCACAGAGTGGAACTAATGGTTGAAAGGCAGATTGAGACTAATCGTTGAAAGGTTGATCCGTATTGTTGGTGGCGTACTGGATTTATTCTGTTTCTTTGCTACAGGCTCAGAAGCATGTTTTTAATGCAGGATGAGCAAGGAGAACTAACCAGATGAATACCGTACAATCCGATCAGACCATTTTAAAAACCAGGCAACATTTTGAAATCCTTGATGGATTACGGGGCATTGCGGCCATTGCTGTAGTTATTTTCCATTTTATGGAATTTGCCGTTCCCGATTATAAGGACAATTTTATTGCACACAGTTACCTGGCGGTCGATTTCTTTTTCTGCCTTTCAGGTTTTGTAATTGCCTACGCGTATGACAGCAGGGTAGAGCGCATGGGCGTGCTACGGTTTATTCAATCGCGGCTGATCCGTTTGCACGTGCTTGTAGTGATTGGTGCGGTAATCGGCCTGCTCGCTTTTATATTTGATCCTTTCAGCAATCTTTATGAGGGCTATGGATCAGGCAAAACGTTGCTCATGTTCCTTTCTGCTGGTTTGATGATCCCATACCCACTGGTGCATGAGCGCTATTTTAACCTCTTTCATCTTAATCCGCCAACATGGTCACTTTTCTGGGAATATATTGCGAACATTTTTTATGTTTTTATACTCTACAAAATAAAAAAACCATTATTATACGCACTGGTATTCATTGCGGCCCTGCTGCTTATTTATGAAGCCCATTTTGCAGGGAACCTGGCAGTAGGATTTGGGGGTGAAAACTTTTTCGGTGGGGGCATCAGGATGTTTTATTCCTTTCTTGCAGGTATAGTGGTTTACCGCAACAGCTGGATGATCAAATCGTCTTTAAACTTTCTGGTGATGGGCATCTTACTGTTTGCTGTCTTTTTAATTCCCTTTCATGATAAAGCTAATGCGATAATAGATTCAGCAGTTGCTATCATTTATTTTCCGTTTTTGGTTGCCCTGGGGGCAGGAGCAGGTCTGCATACTGTTTATAATAAGGTCTGTAAGTTCCTGGGGGATATTTCTTATCCCTTATATATGATCCATTATCCTTTTCTTTGGATTTTCCTGAGTTATGTAGAAGCGAAAAAACCGCCGATGAATGAAATGGTGGTGATCATCAGTATATCAATATTTTTATTAATTGGGATGGCTTATTTGGTCATGATCTATATTGATGCGCCTATCCGTAAATATTTGAATGCGAAAATCAGAAAAAGTATTTAGATAAAAATTGTGTCGCTACCACCAGCCAGCTGTTCCAGATCAATATTTACATTTTTGACAATATTAGCTTACTTTTTATAGAAAAATTGGATAACCCGCCCACTTGTTTTATATTTAATTAAAGCTATAAAAATGCCAAACTTAATACAAGTATCAATTCCGCCCTTAACTGAGGCCAGCTACCTGCGGAACATTCCAAGCCTCAGCAAAGGAATGCAACTTAAACTCACTAACAATGTGACGTTTTTTGTGGGTGAAAATGGCTCAGGGAAATCTACACTGCTTGAAGGTATTGCCGAACGCTGCGGGTTTAGCCTGAGAGGCGGAAACAGAAACCACAATCTGAATACAGGCTATCGCTTTGACGGATATGAATCGCCACTGGCAGACCTGCTGGAATTATCCTGGTCGCCACGGAAGATCAACGATGGTTTTTTTATGCGGGCAGAAAGCTTTTTCAATTTCGCTTCCTATATAGATGAGCTCGCAAAAGAGGATGCCCGGATTCTGCAGGCATATGGCGGAAAATCACTGAATGAGCAATCGCATGGGGAGTCGTTCCTCGCTTTATTTAACAATCAGTTTGAATCGGGCATTTACATTCTTGACGAGCCTGAAGCAGCACTGTCGCCGGCAAGGGTATTAGCTTTTATGGCGGTTATCCATCAACTGGATATCACTGGCCGGGCGCAATTCCTGATCGCTACCCATTCCCCTTTGCTGATCTGCTATCCCGGAGCAACGATTTACCAGTTTGATGACGAGGGCGTGAGGGAAACCCATTATGAAGATACGGAACATTTTAGCCTGACCAAAGCCTTTTTGAACAATCCTAAACTGTACCTGCACCATCTGATGAATGGCTGATAAAACGGGAGCTCTGCTGACCCAGTTCCTTCCTCCTGGTCCAGAAGTAAATGGCACAGATCAGGGTTACAACAGCAAGCGCCGCCCCAAACTCGTCTATGAAATAACTGGTTTTGCTGCTGGTAACGATGGTGATGGGTGTAAAAAAGCTTTGTACAAATAAATTGTGGCTGGCATGCAGCATTACCGGGGCCCATAAGCTGCCGGATTTTAGCCTGAACCAGGTATAAATAAAACTTGCGCTAACTACTGCTACGGTAAAACAGGTTAATCCATACCAGACTGGAGTGCCGCCATTATAATGCCCCCAGATAATCAAAGGGTAGTGCCACAAGGCCCATATGCCGCCACCAATCAGCGAGGTATACGTATAGCTTGTCACATTATTTAAATGCGGCACTAAAAATCCGCGCCAGCCTATCTCTTCGCCCAGGGCGGTAGACATGCTTCCAAACAAGCCAATTACGCCGTTGACGATAAAAAATAATACGATAAACACGCCCGGAGGAAGGTTGCTCCAGCCCAGTGATTTTGCCGCTTCAGCAACAAATTCCTTGTTGTAGAACCCTCCCCATCCGGCAAACCATATGATCAGATAAGCGATGAGTGCATAGCCCAAAGGAATAAGATAAGCCCAAAGCAAATATTTTGGCTTGCCCCATTTCCAGGCAAGATCACTGATCTTATATTTCATGATCCTGCAGGTGATCCAGGTGGCGAGGGCCGGGCACCACATAATGCCATATCCATAAATTCTGCCGCCGATGCGGCCTTCGCCGGAGTGAAGGGTTAATATCCAGACGATAGCGCTCAGGGCTAAAGTCAGCACCAGAAATATTCCGATCGCTTTTTTACTCTGTGATGTAGAAATGTCCATTTGCGTGATATAAAACTGCCGGCCTCTCATTTAAACATATAGCATCGTACAGCAGCGGATTTCAAAGGTAAAACTAAAATAAAAATCTGCTTTTCACTTAAGTGAAAAATTTGCAGCAGATATCGGGTGAAATTTGAAGCATCAAATAAATATACAAAGCAAAAAAGAAAGTTATGAAAATTAAATCAAAAAAATCCGCATTAGCTGCACTGGCAATGGTCCTTTGCACTGTAACCTTTAGCGCCTCTAAAGTAGCCGCACAGGAAACTTTAAAAAAAGGCGATAAAGCGCCAAACTTTACCCTGAAAGATCAGGATGGAAATGATTTCCAGTTGGCTGACCATATCGGGAAACAAAAAGTAGTTATCTTTTTCTACCCTAAGGATGAAAGTGCAGTTTGCACCAAAGAAGCCTGTGCTTTCCGGGATGCTTATGCGAAATACAATGATGCCAATGCACTTGTTGTGGGCATTAACGGTGGTACAGTAGAAAGCCACAAAGCTTTTCAAAGCAAGGAACACCTGCCATTCCAGTTGTTAAGCGATCCTGGTAACCAGGTGCTTGGAATGTTTGGCGTTAAAGAACAGGCTTTTGGTGAGATGAAACTTACCGGCCGCGAAACCTTCGTGATTGGCAAAGACGGAAAAATTGTTTACAGTTTCCGCGACTTCATGAAAGGCGATGAACATTCTAAACAGGTACTGACTTACCTGAACAGCAAATAGTCTTAAAATAGGTGATGATTGGGCCGTGTACAGTATTGTACCGGCTTTTTTTATTTACTGTCATTTTTCTTCCCGGTTTAACCTTAGTGAAAATTTGCCGGTTGGATACTCAGCAGATTTGTATCAGCGGAAAGGTTCATCACTGCTAAACCAGGCGGGGAGCGCTCTTGAGAACTGCTAAAGAAAACAACGAACGAAAAAGACAATTACTCAGATGAGAAAATTAATTTTAATGCTTTTTTGCCTGCTGAGCATGCAGGCATTTGCAAAGATCGATACACCGGTACACTGGAAGTTCAAATCTGCCAGTACAGGTAAGGATCAATATGCGGTAACTTTTACTGCTACGATTGACAAGGGATGGCATATGTACTCGCAGTTTCTGAAAAGCGGCGGACCGGTGCCAACATCTTTTAAATTTGATAACCTACCTTCTGCTTCGCTGCTGGGCAAGGTAACAGAAAAGCCTGCAGCCTTAAAGGGTTACGACCAATCCTTTGGGATGACCATTGAATACCATGAGAATGAGGTAACTTTCACGCAGATTGTCCGCAGTACGGATGAGAAAGCCCACCTTACAGGCACCTTAACCTATATGGTTTGCAGTGGCCAGAAATGTTTACCGCCCAGCGATATCAACTTTGATATTCCTGTATCGGGGGCTTTGATTGCAGACGGAAACCAGGCCACACGACCTGAAAAGCAAAAGGTTACAGCACCAGCTCAGGCGCCTGTACAGTCTATGGCTGATGCGGATCATTCGCTGCTGGGCATATTTATTGCCGGCTTTCTCGGTGGGCTCGCAGCATTCTTTCTGCCCTGTATCTACCCGATGGTGCCGCTCACGGTATCATTTTTTACAAAAAGATCAGGGACACGTGGACAGGGGATCAGAGCTGCGGTCATCTATGGATTGTCTATCATCACGATTTATGTGGGGCTCGGCCTCCTGATCACCGGTATTTTTGGAGCCTCGGCACTGAATGAGGCAGCAAGCAGCGCCTCTTTTAACCTGCTGTTTTTTGCGATTCTGCTGGTTTTTGCCTTTTCATTTATGGGCGCGTTCGAAATTACGCTGCCATCTTTTTTTGTGAACAAGATCGATCAGAAGTCGGAAAGTGGCGGCTGGATAGGGCTGTTCTTTATGGCTTTCACACTTGCGCTGGTTTCATTCTCCTGTACCGGCCCGCTGATCGGCACATTGCTGGTAGAGGCTGTAAGCAAGGGCACATATCTCGGCCCTGCCCTGGGGATGTTTGGTTTCTCGCTGGCATTATCCCTGCCTTTTACTGCTTTCGCAATCTTCCCATCATGGCTCAAAGCCCTGCCTAAATCGGGCGGCTGGCTGAACTCGGTAAAAGTTTCGCTGGGCCTGCTGGAACTGGCGCTGGCTTTCAAATACCTCACTAATGTTGATCTGGCTTACCACTGGGGATTGCTGAGCCGCGACCTCTTCCTGGGGATCTGGATCATTATCTTCGGCACGCTTGCCTTCTACCTTCTTGGCAAAATCAGGTTAAACCATGATACGGAGGTAACTTCATTGCCCTTGCCACGACTGGTCCTGGCGATGGCGACAATGGTATTTATCGTCTATCTGATTCCCGGACTTTTCGGCGCGCCCCTCAAAGCAATCAGCGGCTGGTTGCCGCCACAGAGCACGCAGCAGTTTACGCTGACAGGCAACGGCCCGGCAGCAGATGCACCGCCCTCAACAGGTCATAAGTATGCCGGCCTGTTCCATGCTCCGGATAACATTGATGCATTTTATGATTATGAAGAGGGCTTGGCCTATGCAAAAAAAGTGAATAAACCTGTTTTACTGGATTTTACAGGCTGGAGCTGTACCAACTGCCGGAAAATGGAAGCCTCGGTATGGTCTGACCCGCAGGTGCTGAAAAGGCTTAAAAACGACTATGTGCTGATCTCCCTGTATGTGGATGACAGAACGGGGCTTAGCGAATCGGAAAAATACACCTCCAAAGTTTCCTCAAAATACATCAAGACACTCGGACAAAAATGGAGCGACCTGCAGGAAGCACAGTTCAATACCAATGCGCAGCCATTTTATGTAGTACTGGAGCCTAACGGGAAACCGGCTGCGGAACCAAGGGCGTTTGACCTGGATATAGATGCTTATACCAGCTTCCTCGATAAGGGCATTATGGCTGCCAAAAAATCTGTCTCATTGTAACATTTAATTTAATATATATGAAAAATCAATTTTTTAAATACAGCCTGCTGTTGTTCTGCACCATGCTGATTACCGGAATCTCTTCATTTAAAGCCAATGCACAGCAAAGCGCTGCAGGGCAGGAAATCAGGTTTAGCACAAAGACTTATAAAGAGGTTTTAGCTGCCGCCAAAGCCAGTCATAAAATGGTATTTGTTGATGCCTATGCCACATGGTGCTCGCCCTGTAAGGAACTGCATAAAACTACTTTCAGGGATCCCAGGACTGTGGCTTACTTCAACAGGCATTTTATCAATTACACGGTTGACGTAGAAAAAGGCGAGGGGATTAACCTGGCCATGACCTGGCAGATCGAAGGATTGCCAACCCTCCTGATCGTAAATGAAAATGGTAAAGTGGTAGCCAATCACACAGGCTATGTGAATGGTAGCGGACTCATGCAGTTTGCACTGGAAGCTACAGAAAGCAGCAAGCCAAAAGCCAAATAGCAAATTTTTCCTTTGGGTTTTAACTTAAGTTAAAATCCAAAGGAAAAATAAGGCTAAAATTTGCTTCCATAAACCTGCAGAGAAAAACGTATTAATGAAATCCCGGACTCTCGTCTGGGAATGCTCCTTTAATGTGGTAGGATAAAAGGAGCGCATCACGCTGTTGGCGTTGTGGTAGGCGCAGCACGTGATGCATTGGCCAGGGACTGAATTGTTCCTGGCCTTTTTTACATCTGGCCACTAATGCGCGCCCGCTTCGGCCAGCGAAATCTTACGGGCCGATTTCCTTACAAAGATCAGGACAAAGGGTATGCAGATCAGGAAAAGCGTTCCTATCCACAGAAAGACATCCATATAAGAAAGCAGAGTAGATTGCTTTTGAACAGTAACTTCGAGGAGGTTATAAGCTGCGTGTCTGGCTCCTGCCAAATCATAACCCTGCGACTGGAACCGGGCAGTAAGCAGGTTTACCCTTTGCTGTACAGCCGGGTCATTTGCAGGCAGGTGACTAATCAGGGCAATACGATGCTGCTGCGACTGCCGTGAAACAAAGGTTGTAATGAGTGCTACGCCAAATGCGCCGCCAAGTTGCCGCAGCATCCCGGTAAGGGCCGCTCCCTGGCCAATCTCTTTTCCCTCTAAAGTGGATAGAGACATCGCGGTAACTGGTACGAAAAGAAATCCGAGACCAAGAGCGCGGACAAATAATACCAGATACAGATTGCTGCTCCCGGTTTCAAGGGTAAGTAAATGATATGACCAGTAGCCGTAAACAAAAAATACAGCCATTCCAAGCGCAATCAGGTATTTGGACTGCGCACCGCGCTGGATCAGTTGCGATACAAGGGCAATCATCACTGCTGTAAATAAGGTTCCGGGCAGCAACAGCAAGCCCGACTGTAATGCAGTCCAGCCAAGCAGTCCCTGTGTATACAGGGGCAGCACAAAGGTAGTACCGAAGAGGCCGAACCCGATCAGGAAGGTGAGGATCGAGCCTATACGAAGATTGGTGTCACGGAGCACGCGCAGTTCCACAACAGGATATTGGTACACGAGTTCCCGCCAGATAAACAGCAGGATCCCCAATATCGCAATAACCGTAAGCAGGATGATCAGTTTACTGCTAAACCAGTCGTCTTCCTGGCCTTTCTCCAGCACGTATTGCAGGGAGGCCACACCGGCAGTGAGCAGGCCTATTCCCAGCCAGTCTACCTGGCTGGCCGGTCGTTTCTTTTCGTACCGGGGGCTTTTTACATATCGGATAGCCAGCACTGCTGCCAATAAACCGATGGGCACGTTGATATAGAAGATCAGGGGCCAGGAATAATTGTCGATCAGATAGCCGCCAAGCGTTGGGCCTATACTTGGGCCAACTAACAGGCCTAAGGTATAAATCCCCTGGGCAATTGCCCTTTTCTCTGCGGGCCAGCTTTCGGCAATAATGGTTTGCGAGGTCACCAGCAAAGCGCCGCCACCCAGGCCCTGTATAAAGCGAAAGATCACCAGCTCCCAGATGCCCGTGGCGTGTCCGCATAAAAAAGAACAGATGGTGAAAATTAAAACCGAGGCCGCAAAATAATTCCGCCGCCCGAATTGCTGGGATAACCAGCTGGTCATTGGTACGATGATCACGTTGGCGAGGGAATAGGCGGTGATCACCCAGCCGATCTCGTTGACGGTTGCGCCAAGATTACCGCGCAGGTCGTTCAATGCCACATTGACGATCGTGGTGTCAATCAGTTCCAGCATTGCACAGACCACAGCGGTGATCGTAATGATGATCCGGCGCGATCCGTATTCTACAAGTGAATTAGCAGTTGTTTCCATTTACGATTAAAAAAAATGCGAAGGCATGCCTTTTGGGCAGCCTTCGGGTGGTGTAATGAATAGAAGAAATAGTTGCGGCAGCCTGAATTATCCGGCAATCCGGGGTTTTCAGACCAGCTCTGCTTCCCGGGCAGCCAGAAAGCGTTCTGCATCAAGTGCAGCCATACAGCCTGTTCCCGCCGCCGTAATCGCCTGGCGGTAGATATGGTCCTGCGCGTCACCGCAGCAAAACACGCCCGGAATAGCGGTAGATGTTCTGCCGGGCAGGGTCTTGATATACCCGGTTTCATCCATATCAAGCAGGCCCCTGAAAATATCAGTATTGGGCTGATGGCCAATAGCAACGAACAGGCCCGAAACCGGGATATCCATTTCCTGCCGGGTGATACTATTCAAAACCCTGACGGCTGTGACATTCTTATCATTGCCAATGACCTCCGTGATTTCCGAATGATAGCGAACCTCGATATTTGGGGTGTTAAGGACGCGGTCGATCATAGACCTAGAAGCGCGGAATTCACCACGGCGGACAAACATATGAACCTTGCTCACGAGTTTGGAAAGATATGTTGCCTCTTCTGCAGCGGTGTCGCCACCTCCAACCAGTGCCACTTCCTGGCCCCTGAAAAAATACCCATCGCATACTGCGCAGCCTGATACGCCAAAGCCATTGTACCTGGCCTCGGATTCAAGCCCCAGCCATTTGGCGGAAGCACCGGTTGAAATGATCACGGTGTCGGCCACCACGGTTTTGGTCTCGTCGATCGTTACCTGAAAGGGATAACTGCTGAAGTCTACCCCACTCACATAGCCAAACCTGATTTCGGTGCCAAAGCGCATTGCCTGTTTCTGGAGGTCTTCCATCATCTCCGGACCAAGGATTCCGTTTGGATATCCCGGAAAGTTTTCTACTTCAGTAGTTTGGGTGAGCTGTCCCCCAGGGTTCATGCCTGTATATATGACGGGTTGAAGACCGGAACGGGCAGCATATATTGCGGCTGTATAGCCGGCAGGTCCCGATCCAATGATCAGGCACCTGATGTGTTCTGTTTCTGTTTGCATAATAAAATTGAATTGACCGGGCAGCAGCTATACACGCACTGCCCGGGATATATTTATTCCTGATAACTTACAGTAAGTTCTATCTGTACAGCAGACAATGCTTTGGAGATCAGGCAATTGTTTTTGGCCATCAGGGCGACTTCTCCGAACCGCTCTGCTGACAGATCTTCGATCGCTGTTGCAGAAAGCTCAAGGTTAACCTTAGTGATACTACCTGTAGACATATCCAGTGTTACAGTAGCTGTTGTATTCAGCTCTGCCGGAGCGAAGTTCTGTTGCGTTAAGGCATGGGAAAGGGCCATGGTGAAACAACCGGCGTGGGCCGCTGCAAGCAATTCTTCCGGATTGGTGCCTATTCCATCTGCGAAACGGGTGTTGAATGAATATTGTACATGATCTAGTACCTGGCTTTGAGTGGATATGGTGCCTTGCCCCATTTTGATATCGCCTTGCCAGAAGGCTTTTGCTGTTCTTTGCATGATTTTACAATTTGTGATGTAAAAGTCCGGCAAATACCAGGATTCTTTTTTCACTTAAGTTAAACCAGGCATAATATTTAGTCCATTCTATTATAGATTCATTCCCCCGGAGGCCTCAATACGCTGTGCTGTGATCCAGCTGGCATCTGCTGTGCACAGGAAAGTAACTACGCCGCCGATGTCACTCGCCTCTCCGATACGTCCCAAGGCAGTTGCTGCCAAAGTATTGGCCCTGAAAAGGGGATTGTCCCTCACCAGTCCGCCGCCAAAGTCGGTGGCGATAGGGCCGGGCGCTACGGTATTAACTCTGATTCTCCTTGGGGAAAGCTCCTTGGCCTGGTACCGGGTAAGTGTTTCCACTGCGCCTTTCATCGCCGCATAGGCAGAAAATCCGGCAACGCTGGCTTGGGCAAGCCGGCTGGACATATTGACGATCGCCCCGCCATCGTGTATAAAAGCAAGGCTCTGCTGGGTGAAAAAGTAAAGTCCTTTAAAATGCACGTTCAACAGGTAATCAAACTGTTCTTCTGTAGTTTCTTCGTAAGTTGCATGCAGCCCAACACCTGCATTATTGATCAGGTAGTCGAAACGGCCGGCACCAAACTCTTTCTGCAGGAGCACCTCAAGCTCCTTAAAAAAAACAGTAAACTTTTTGATCTGCACGATATCAAATTGTAGTGCAACAGCATGAACGCCTGCCTGTTTCAATTCTTCTACCACCTGTAGTGCAGCTTCTTTGTTTGTCTGATACGTAAAAATGATGTTTACACCCTTTGCCGCGAGTTTTAGCGCAATGTTTGCTCCCAATCCGCGGCTTCCGCCAGTGATCAAAGCGATTTTCTTTGTTTCTGTCATGTTGTATTTTGTTTGAATTACAGATACAAATTTAGACAGCAGCACGCTGGGGACCTTTAGCCGATTAATGGCTTTGATTGGACAATTGATGGTTTATATTTCTGAAATCCATAGCAGTTATGCCGGTATGTTTTTTAAAGAAGCGTGAGAAATAGGCATGGTCTTCATAGCCTAAATCATATGCGATTTGTTTTACATTCCGCGAGGTATAATACAGCATCCTTTTGGCTTCCAGTAGTATTTCCTGGTTGATCCAGTAACTGGCCGGAAAGCCGGTGATTTCTTTTACTGCTTCGTTCAGATACAGGGGTGTGATATGTACCAGTGACGCATAAGCCTTAACCTGCTTCAGTTCTTTGAATTTTTCGCGAACAAGGCTTTTAAAGTGGATAACGAGGCTGTGCTTATGACCGCCGGAATACCTGACATTGGGCTGGTTTTGTAAAATCTGTGACGCGATCATACCTGATAGTGTCGCGATAAGTGTTTCCGTAAGGGGCTTTAGAAGGGGCAATGATTCCTGTTTCAGCATCTGATCAAGGACAGTTACGATCCTGAATACCGGATCGCTTTGGATGGTTGCGCAGTTTTGAAACGCGTTGAGGTACACATCGAAGATTTCGCGGTACTGGCCTGGGATCAGCCGGCTATCCGCAAAAACCAGCCAGCCTTCTGAGTGTTCAAAGTTGATATACCGGTGTACCTGGCCGGGGGCGATGTAACATAAGGAAGGCCCATCCAAAATCATTTCCTTATAATCTACTTCCCAGGTAAATGAACCGCCTTCCTGTATCAAAAACATATAATGGTCATCCCTGTGGGGTAGGGGACCGGTATAACCCGCTTCGCTGACCGGCAGTACATCAACACCGCTGGCATCCAGCTCATCCTGATGTAAACTAATTTTGTCACTTTTCATCTGATCTCTTCTGCTGAAGGTATACTGCAAAAGTAATCACAGCTTTGCTCAGTTGCAGAAAATAATTTGTGGGCAATAAAAAACATTTTCTGTAATGATTTTTTAGGAAAAAAAACCCAGGGTTTTCACTTAAGTTAAAAAAGCAAAGTGTTGTGTTGCCGTAATTTACGTGCAAATAATTGAAGATTAGGAAACATTATGATGCCATAGTGATCGGCTCGGGACAGGCCGGATTACCTATCCTACCTATTCAGAGTCGCTGAATAATCTGTTTATGAAGCTGGGAAACGAATCGAAAGATTTTACCAGGTTATTTATCCGCCATTGCGGCGGGTAATAATCTATATTCTGCAGTTAATCGATCCTGTTTGCAGGAGTTCATTGTGCAGGAATTTCCGGATGTCATCTACGGGCAGGTGGTCGCCCAGGTACTGATTATAATAGGGGTACACAATGATACCTGCTTCGTCAATCAGGAAGTCGGCCCCTAATAGATTGAGATGCCCTTCAGGCTCAAATTTTTCCTTAAACAGCTTGTGTCCTTCCTTCGCTTTTGCATAGGCACCTTTGTACATCGAAAACAAGATCTTCAGGGTATTGAGCTCGATATCATATAAAGTATAAAGGTCAAATCCGGGATTGGGGATGATATGTGCGTAAAACGATTCATTGGCGCTGTAGCGCTTTAAGTTTTCTATTGAGCTTTCATATACCGCAAGAACAACCAGGCCCATCTCCCTGAAATATCCGTCCATCTGCTGCAGTTGCAGGAAACGAAGATTGGTAAAGGGGCAGGCTACATGCCTGTAAAATGTAAGGAGTACTTTTCTGCCTCTGAAAGAGCTGAGTTTTACCGGGTTCCCTGACAGGTCTGTAATGTGAAAATCAGGAGCCGGTTGGTTGGCAAGTAACGACATATGAAGCGCATTATGCCGGCAGTTGTTAAACCACCGGCTGTTGTGAATTGATTATTTTATGATTTGCAAAAGGATTGCGGTTACCTGATCAGGGACAGAAAGAAAAGGGCAATGACCTGAATCAAGGGTAAATACGTTTTTGATGCCATGTTCAGCTACAATTTTCTTTTGAAGTTCGTAGGGGGCAACCAAATCCTTTGTGGTATGGATATAGTATTTTGGGAGCGCAGCCGCTGCCGGATTATTCTTTAATACGATCTTTTCCATTTGTGGGTGGAGAGGCTCCGGCCTGTTATTGGCAATCAGCAATTGTTTGACTTCCTCCGAGCCGTCCTGGCAGAAAATTGAAAATACTTTGTCGTTAGATATACTGCCGGTGAGGCCATCTGCGGATGGGGTTACATTGGGAAAAAGTTGTGAACTTGCGTCCATGCCCACGATATCATCTAAAGACTGTCCGTTTTTAGGAATTGCTGCGGCAATATATACCATCTTTTCGATGTGTTCGGGAATGGAATCCGCTACCCCTGTAATTACAGAACCACCTGCACTGTGGGCTACAAGTACAACTTTGCCGCTGATGCCTGTGATGGCAGAAATTACTTTGTTACGGTACGAATTAAGCGTAAGAGTTGCCACAGGGGTTTGGTCTGAACCATGTCCCGGAAGTTCCACAACCACCACCTTTTGTCCTGCGGCCTCGAGCTGGGCTTTTACGTATTTCCAGGCATATGCTCCCTGGAAAGCGCCATGCACAAGCACAAAGGTTTTAGTTTGTGGAGGAGCAGGGTTATGGTCGTCATCTTTATCACAGCCCGTCATCGACAGCAGAAAGGCAAATGCCAGTATAAATGCAGCCATTACAGGGACTGCAAATTTTCTTGTTTTGTTTGTATTCATGATATTTCTTTTTTAACTGTTGCAAATATCAGGGTTCATCTGCTGCATGTTTTTCACCTAAGTTAAGACCGGGATTTTTTTCAGTACAGCAGCCGGATGTAATTACGAATTTGTCATGACCGGGAATTAACCTGTTTGTTTCTGCTATGATCAGATCTTTTCTTAATTTCAGGGCATAAATTAACTTAAGTTAAAATGGCGTTGGATTTAATTGTCCAAATTTGGCGCGCTCGCCCGATGTTGTTCTCAAGAAGGCCGTTTTGAAAAATTAAGAATTGATCATGAATGACAAAAATGAAATTATAGCCCAGCATCTGCGCAATTTTGCCTCGCTGACAGATAAGGATATTGCCCAGGGACAACAGTTCTGGAAACCGCGGTCGATAAAAAAAGGGGATTTTTTCAATATGCAGATGATGGTCTGCAATGATCTTGGATTGGTAGTTAAAGGAATCTTTCGAATATATTACCATGATCCAAAAACGGACACGGATAAAAACCTGTTTTTCTTTTCAGAAAATCAGTTTGTGGTGTCTTTCAGAAGCTTCATCTCCCAAAACCCCTGCTGGTATTATATCGAAGCAATGGAAGATTCTGAAATTGTTTTTATATCCTATAAGGACCTGAACGGTCTGTATGATACCAATGCCAACTGGGCAAAGTTTGGCAGGCTGCTGGCGGAACTGTTTTTCGCGTATGCACAAACACGCACCGAAGAATTTGTGTTTTTCTCACATGAGGAACGATACCTGAGGTTGCTGGAGGAACACCCAAATATTATAGAGCGTATTCCTTCATATCATATTTCTTCTTTTTTAGGTATCACAAATCCATCACTGAGCAGGATCAGAAAGCGCATCAAAAAGTAATGGGCCCACATCCCTTCCATGAAAGAAAACAATGTCTGATTTTATGTGTTGATTGATCTGAATTTACCATACTGAAAGCATATGATCAACAAAGAGGATGAACTGTTCAATGAACAGGGAAATGATGAAAACGAAAATACGGATTTAAAAGGCTCCAACACGGTCAAAGATCCTGATGAATGGACTACCGGGGACGAACCCATGACCGGAGCGCAGCATTCTTATCTGAAAACACTGTCTGACGAGGCAAAGGAAGATTTTGATGAAACCCTCAGTAAATCTGAAGCATCAAAACGTATTGACGAGTTACAGCACAAAACTGGCAGAGGTTTAGAAAACAAATAAACATATAAAGCGGCCAGGTAAGGATTATACTTGCCTGGCCGCTTTATGTGTTTATTGATCTGGTCCGGGTTGCCCGTCTTTTGTAATATCATATTCCTTTAACGCCTGGTTGTATCCCAGGTTATAACTCATCTGTCCCCATGCCGTCAGCATCAGTATAATATCTTCATCCTTTAACGGCCCTTTCACCTGATTCTGGCAATATACCAGGAAATCGCTTTCTGTCATTCTATATCTTTTTATGTGAATCCTTCAATATCTTGCGCAAAATAACGATTTGGAACAAACTGCAGGATGCCCCATAAAAAAAGCGCTGCATCAGGCAGGGCTCTATACCGTATGAATGAAGAATGATTGCATCAATTTACTTTTTTGGGTGCTGAAATACAAATTTTTTAAGGCATAATTTTTTGTTAATCGAAACCAAATCCGCTGCAGGCTGTTCTTTATTCAAAATCTACGATCATGGAATCAAACGAAGAAAAACAACTGGACATTGATAATAAATTGATTATTTCTGCGGAAGAGGCTTCCACTAAACCTGAAAAGCCTGTAAACGAGGAAGTAAATAAGGGTTATAATTCTGCGGACGACACTGGTAACAGCAATGAAGACCTGGAGCTTGACCCAAGTGATGATCCCGAGACAAATGTTGATGAGTACGATCTGGAAGCTTTAAACGGAGAAGATATTGATGCAGGTGGATCAGATCTTTAATATTAAAACCATTTTGTGCTGCATTCCCTACGTAAATTCAAATCGTATGTATATTTTGCAGACCTATAAAAAATAAATATGGCTGCAGGTTTTTTTGCGATTTTGGATGATATTGCTTCTTTGATGGATGATGTTGCGCTGACGGCTAAGGTGGCTACCAGGAAAACTGCCGGCATACTGGGAGACGACCTGGCGGTAAACGCAGAAAAAGCTACAGGCTTTGTTTCATCGCGCGAGCTGCCGGTGCTCTGGGCCATTACCAAAGGTTCACTGCTGAACAAACTGATTATTGTTCCCATCGCCTTATTGCTCAATGTATTTTTTCCTGTAGCGATCAAGTTTGTACTGGTACTGGGTGGGGTTTACCTGGCCTACGAGGGTGTAGAGAAAATAATTGAATACTTTTTTCCGCATGCTCATGCCCCGCAGGAAGAAAGTGCAGCTGCCGGAGAGGACGAAGCTACTGCCGAAAAAGCAAAGGTTAAGTCGGCCGTAACTACGGATTTTATCTTATCTGTAGAGATTGTGATTATTGCACTGGGTACCGTTTTGGAGGAGAGCCTGATGGTACAGATTGTTACCGTATCTATCGTTGCGATCCTGGCTACAATCGGCGTGTACGGTATTGTGGCTCTTATTGTGAGGATGGATGATACAGGTTACAAACTGATTAAACGTTCAAATGATAAGGGTATATTTTCGGGCATTGGCCATGTACTGGTTAAAGCACTTCCTGTGATCATCAGAATTTTAGCAGTGGTAGGTACTATAGCATTGATCCTTGTTTCAGGAGGTATTTTTGTACATAACATCGAATTTTTCCACCATATATTGCCAAACGTTGCTTCAACAATCAAGGAGCTTGCCCTGGGCCTGATTGCAGGGTTGCTTGCTGTAGGAGCAGCCACTGCCGGCAAAAAGGTATTTGCGCTCGTTAAATAGTATGCGCGGTTCCAAATAACTATGTCAACCGGCATATCATTATGATTTATAAAGAAATCCAGCCTGCTATTACCTTACTACCTTATGTGAAATGCTTTTGGTGGTTTGAAAATCCCGCTGAAAAAGTCCTGAATCTAACGATTTTGCCAGACGGTTGCTTTGACATCATCGTTGTTTTCAAAAATAATATTCAGACTGAGATCTCTTTGACCGGTCTTTGGACACAACAAGTTGAGGTCCCAATTGAGCCAAATACACAGATCTTTGGAATACGGTTTAAGTTATTGGCGGCTGATTACATCCTTAAACAAAAACTGGCAGCAATATGTGATACTGAGCAAAAATTGCCTCTCAATTTTTGGAATATTGATAAGATGAGCTTTACCCGTTTAGAACAGACAGCAGAAAAATTTAATGATATTATCCTGGATGTAATCGGAGATCTGGCAACAGTTGAGAGTAGAATATTAAACTTATCAAATCTGCTTTATGAAACAAATGGTGAACTTACTGTTCAACAGTATTCGCTGGAGGTATTTTGGACAAGCCGTCAAATAAACAGATACTTTAGGGATAGATTTGGACTTTCGCTAAAGTCTTATGCTAACATATTGAGATGTTTTGCTTCATTTCAGCAACTGAGAAACGGAAATCTATATCCTGAACAAAACTATTTTGATCAGTCACACTTCATTAAAGCATTGAAAAAATATACAGGCAATAGCCCTACAGAATTGTTTCAAAATAAAAATGACCGATTTTTACAATTGGCCGTGTTAACAAAAAAGTAATTTTGAAAGATGAGTAACTCAAATCAAATTGGAATGAAATTAAGCAACATCAGACTTTTAGTAAATGATTTTGATAAATGCTTCGCTTTTTACAGTGACACGCTTGGCCTGGAATGTTCATGGGGCAAACCTGGTGACAATTACGCCAGTTTTAATATTGGGCTTCCCTCAGGTCTTGCACTATTTAAGGCTAACCTGATGAGCCAGGCAATCAACAAGGCCGGAGCTGCTGAGAATACAGTTGTTAATGATAAAGCGGTAATTATCTTCGAGGTGGAAAACGTAGATGCAGTATTTATAAATCTTGAAAGCAAAGCCGTAAATTTTCTCACAGCACCTAAAGACATGCAGGACTGGGGAATCAGAGTAGTGCATTTGAGAGACCCTGAAAATAATTTGATTGAGTTATTTACTGCATTGCCTGTGCAAAATTAGAAAGGTTCGTGGGCCAATGGGGATCTCCAATCTTTATGTCAGGGCTTCATGAAATTAATGCTACATTAGCGGCGGAGTATTGCAATAAGAATCACAGTACTCCGCTGGTTCTTCATTAAATTTATTTTCAAGTTAAAGGTTCTGTATAAAGCAGAATAATAGGGAATCATGTGAAAATTATGAGCTGTCGCGCAACTGTAAGTAACACATTTTGTTACAAGTCAGATACCTGCCTTTTATTGTACTGATGATGCTTTCGCGGTTTGAAGCAGGGATCAATTTGAAACAGATGGTATCTAATCCTGTTGGGCTGTGCTTTCTATTCCTCTCCCTTCTGAATCGTGTTGCGTAAAATTTAAGCCTTAGAGCCTTGTAAAAGGATTTTAAAACGCAATTTACAAACATGAGTTTCCTCAACTTTAGCCGCCCTTTACTGGCAGGTATATTACATTCATTTGAGCCGGACCACATCACGGCAGTATCTGTTTTGGCTTCGGAGCAGGCGATCAGGAAAAAAAGAATTTCCTGGGGCGTAATTTTCAGGGCTTCGCAGTGGGCACTGGGGCATTCTGTAACCCTGCTGATTTTTGGCGGCATCGCCCTTGCATTTAAAGCATCCCTGCACCATTACGTAACCAATATTTCTGAGTTTGCAGAGATTGCGGTTGGCCCTATCATGGTTATTTTGGGTATCAAAGCAATCAGGAGCAATGCTAAAATGGATGAAATGATCAGGGCAAATGCAACAGCAGAAATCCATCACCATGCTGCAACCGGCCCTATACATCTACATGGAAAAAACGGGGAAGTGATTGTTGCCAATCCATTAACACGTTCCTTCTGGGTAGGCATGATCCACGGGCTTGCCGGTACAGGAGGGGCGCTGACCACGGCTTTAGTGATCAGTGCTGCCACCATTCAGGCTTCGATTATGGTGCTGGTGATAGAGTCTGCCGGGATCATCCTGGCGATGAGCATCTATAGTTACATCCTGATCTCTACGATGAGCAGGTACCTCAAAAAAAATATGTTTGTTTTTAAATGGATCAATGGAATTGCCGGTCTGGGCTCTGCAACCGTTGGCTGCATCCTGATTTATAAGGTGATCTCTGCGAGATATTTTGGCGCGCAATAATTTTTCTTAAAATTGACTTATTATTTAGAAATATAATAATTTATAAATTATATTTGAGTAATTAAAAGAAAATAAATAACCTGTCATGTATTTTTTATATGTTGATGAGAGTGGAGATGCAGGCAAATTTGATTCATCTAATCTTACGAAGACAGGATCGCCATATCTGATTTATACTGGTCTTGTCGTTCACGATGCTCAATGGAACCAAACGCTTAATACAATCAAAAATTTCAGGAAGAAAATTGCGAAGGAAAGTTTTGTAAGTTACAATCAGGAATTTCATTGTGCTGAAATGATTGATCCGCGGAAAATTGGAGCATTTACGCAAATCAGTGTTCCTGACAGATGGAAGTTAATCGAGGAATATTGTGATCTTATTGGCAAGGTAGTCAAAAGTTCAATTATAGCTGCCGTGCTCAATAAAGAGACATCTTTGTTAAAACCTGAAGAATATACAATAGCTATGATCACCAAACTTTATCAATCCTTTAATCATTTCTTACTTCAGAAGAAGGAAAGAGGCCTGGTTTTTTTTGACCGGGCAAATGAGCGAAAGATCTCATCACATGTGAGAAAATTATTAGGTACCAATGTTACAGACCGGCCTTTAGAAATTGAACAAATAGATTGTATACTGGAAGATCCGGTTTACAAAGCATCATCAGATTCAATGTTAATACAGTCTGCCGATGTTGTTGCTTACACTGTCAAAGAAAAGGAGTTTCCCCGGGCGGCCAGAAAGAAATTTGATGCAGATCTAATTTTCGACAGAAAATTGCTGGCTAACTGCTATAATTCTCATGTGAGTGATAACGATGGAATTATTAGAAGATAAAAAAACCCCGGTCCCAAACCGAGGATTTGTTCAAGGCCATCAGAAATTGTACAACTTCCCAGGTCCTGACACAACAAATATCGGGATAATATTTTAATAATCAAATTTAATTACTAAATAGAAATTTTGACCGCCTTTGGAAGCTTTGCTGGAATCCAGCTGTACAAGCGTTAGCCAAATCGTGTTTCAGACGGTTTATGGTGTTTTGTAATAAGCTAACTCAATATTTAAAATTTATTCTCTGCCTGCATAGGGGTAAACCAATACTGGCGTGTTTTATAAGCAGACGAGGGAAGAACTTCTGTTCTTTACTGTTAAATAACTATAATTGTTAAACAATGCTTAACCTAAATCGCCACAGTTTTGGATTTGAATAACGAACAGCTTATACCCCTATTGCTTTCAGGAGATGAGAGGACTTTTGAAGGCGTGTATAAACATTTCCTGAAGCCGCTGCATGTATACGCCATTACGATGCTCAAAGATGAAGAAGCAGCCAGAGGAACCGTACAGAATATCTTTTTAAAACTTTGGGAACGTAGAAGTACCTTAAACTTTAACGGCTCCCTTAAAGCTTACCTGTACAGTGCTGTATATCATGAATGCCTCAATTACATCCGGCACCAAAAAGTTAAACTCAATCACCAGGATCATCTGGTATACACGATGAAAAATACAGAGGAACACGACAGCGGTATTGAGCTTACAGATTTAAAGGGAAAACTACAGCAGGTGCTGAACGACCTGCCTGAAAGATGCCGCACAGTTTTTCAGCTGAGCCGTTTTGAGGAACTAAAATACAGGGAAATTGCCGACCAGATGGGGATTTCTGTAAAAACCGTGGAGGCGCAAATGGGGAAAGCCCTGAAGATCCTGCGGCATGAGCTCGCAGATTACCTGCCGCTGATCATCTGGGTCATCAGCCATCAGTTTATCATATTTAAATAGAAAGAGAAATGGACGAGATTTTAATAAAATATGTAATTGGTGAAGCCACTCCGGCCGAGGAAGAAATGGTGGCAGGATGGCTGAAGGAAAGCATTGCGAATGAGAAACACCTGGCACACATCAGGCTGATCTGGGAAACCAGCAAGACGCTGCAAACTGAGAGCGGCCTGGATGAAGAATCATCGTGGCAGGAATTTTTACAGTTGAGGGACAGGCCTGGGCAGAGATTAGAGCGGCCGGAAAAAAACACACACTGGTTACGGATTGCAGCATTGTGGGTCGTGATCTCGGGTACAGCCCTGCTGTTATTTACCAGATACTATCAGGCAAAGCCGGAAATGCTTACTCTGCAAAGCTACGATACAGTAAAAACAGATACCTTATCTGACGGATCTGTGATCACCCTCAACAAGAACTCTGTGATTGAATATCCGGCTAAATTTACCGGCAACACCCGCGAAATGAAGCTGCTGAGCGGCGAAGCTTTTTTCAGCATTGCACATAACAGGCAGAAACCATTTATTGTACATATAAATGATGCGGCGGTAAGGGTGGTAGGCACATCCTTCAACATCAGGAACGATCATTTGAAAGCACAGGTGATTGTAGAAACAGGGATTGTTGAGGTAACAAGAAAAAAGGTAGTAATCAGGCTTGTTCCGTCAGAAAAGGTAGAAATTGATTACCGTTCAGGTGAATTTAAAAAAGGTATGAGTAAAGATAATTTTTACAACTATTACCGCACAAAGGAGTTTATGGCCAATAAAACCCCTTTGTGGCGTGTAGCAGAAGTGCTCAATGATGTATACAAGGTTAACATCCAGATCCCTGATCAGGCACTGGCAAACAGACAGATTACCACTACTTTCAGGCTGGGGAGCCTTGACCAGATCCTGGAGATTATCTCTTTTGCCTTTAAAGTGCAGGTTATACATGAATCAAATAAAATTATTATTCGGTAGCCCCGGGATATGAGAGATATGAAAAGCCTGATTACGATAGTTTTTTGCCTGCTTTCGACCTGCGTAATGGCACAGGGCAAACTGGATAGGGATATCAGTATCCATGCCAGGCAAACTAAACTTTCGGCCCTGCTGGATACGATAGGGAAGAGGAACGGCTTTTATTTTTCGTACAGTAACGATCAGATCAATGCCGATAGCCTGGTTAATTTATCAATTG
The DNA here is from genome assembly GCF_900182595.1 of Pedobacter westerhofensis. GTDB lineage: Bacteria > Bacteroidota > Bacteroidia > Sphingobacteriales > Sphingobacteriaceae > Pedobacter > Pedobacter westerhofensis. The sequence continues at coordinate 30,998 of NZ_FXTN01000002.1, forward strand.
ATCATCAGCCCCTGCGCATTGTATTAGACTCCTTATTTAAGGGAAATGTAGATTATAAGGAGAGCCCAGGATATGTGATCCTTCGCCTTGCGCCAAATGAGCTGACACTAAAAGCTGAAAATGCAGGGGGCAGGGAACAGAATTATTTTATCAGCGGATATATCCTGGATGAGCACACAGGACTGGGGATCCCAAATGCCAGTGTGTACGAAAAACGGTTGCTGGTATCTACGTTAAGTGATCAGAAAGGGTATTTTAAGATCAAAATCAAGGCCGCGGGGATGGTTACGCTCACCGTGAGCAAAGAGTTTTACAAGGACGCCAGCGTTAACTTTCTGAGCGATGTGAGCATTGGCCTCAAACCGCGCGATCCTGATTACAATGGGGCCGGAAATCCTGATAAGGCTGCAAAAACCTGGCTGGGCAGGATCTTTATTTCCTCCAGGCTACGAACACAGGGCATTAACCTGCGCAATTACTTTGCCACGGCACCCTACCAGACTTCCTTAACGCCGGGGCTGAGCTCGCGGGGCATGATGAGCAGCCAGGTGGTAAACCATTTTTCATTAAATGTGATTGGCGGATATACTGCCGGACTGGACGGGGTAGAGTTTGCCTATATATTTAACATCAACAGGCTGGACGTAAGATATCTGCAGATAGCGGGGCTTTTTAATGTAACCGGCGGGAATTTTACCGGCGTACAGATCGGTGGAATAGGCAATAATGTGCTTAAAAAGGTAAATGGGCTGCAAATGGCTACTATCTACAATATGGTGACGGACAGTGTGAAGGGTGTACAGATCGGTGGAATTTTTAACAGCACCAAAAGCAGTGTAAAAGGTGTACAGACAGCTGGTATATTGAACTACGCCGGAAAGAACAGCAGCGGGTTCCGCATTGCCGGGATTGCAAATATTACCGGCGATACTGCAAGCGGGGCCCAGATCGCAGGCATCCTGAATAAGGCCAGGGTAATGAATGGATTTTCGTTTGGCATCATCAATGTGGCTGATACCCTGAATGGTTATGCCTTGGGTTTATTGAATTTATCTAAAAACGGCTATCATAAAATACTCGCTTATTCCAGTGACATTGCCCCGGCAAATGTTGGCTTTAAAACCGGTAACCAAAAATTGTACGCAATACTTTCAGCAGGCATAAACCCCGGCAGCAATGCTACATATTTTGCCCTTGGATATGGTGTAGGGCATGAATTTGTCTTTAATGACCGCTATTCAGTCTCTGCAGAAATCTGGTCGCAAACACTGCAGGCCGACAAATGGAAAAATTCACACCAGGTGAGCCGTATCAATGCGCTGTTTAATTACAGGCTGAACCAAAAAGTTGCTTTGTTTGGCGGCCCTTCGTTTAACCTGCTTTATAGCCAGGGCAAAGGGAAAAGCCCTGAGGAGAAAGAGGTCCTGCATCAGGAACAGCAGCAAATCACAAGGAACAAGCCCGGCCTGGTGAATATTGGTAACGGTAAAGGCTGGATAGGATGGACGGTAGGGATTTCCTTCCTGTAAAAGCTGAGCGTTTATTCTGCCATCCTGAAAGAGCTGGGCGTATAGGTAGTTTGCTTTTTAAAAAAATTAGAAAACTGTGCCAGGTCGTCGAATCCTAAAGTCCAGGAGATCTCGGCAATGTTCCAGTTGGTCTGTTTGAGCAGGATCTTTGCTTCGGTGATCACTCTGTTGCTGATCAGGTGCGTGGTGGTGCTGCCGGTCACATCTTTTAAGACTTTATTGAGGTGATTAACATGTACCGCCAAGCGATCGGCATAGTCTTTTGCAGTGCGGAGATTTAAACGTTGCTGCGTGGAGTCCAGCGGGAACTGGCGTTCCAGCAGCTCCAGGAACAAAGAAGAAATCCTTTCTGAAGCATTTTGTGTATTACTGAGCGAAGTCATCGGCTGCAGTTTCTGTCCGTAATGGATCAGCTCCAGCACCAGGTTCCTGAGCAGGTCGTATTTGAACCTGTAGTCAGAGCCCATTTCTTTGAGCATTTTGCGGAAGATGTACTCTACTTCCTGCTGTGCTTCATCGCTAAGCTCAAAAATTGGGGTTTGGCCCGACTGGAAGATCGGGAGCTCATCCAATTGGATGCCTGTGCTGCCAGACCATAAAAACTCAGGGGTAAAAATGCAGAACATGCCTGTTTGATCGCTGTTTTCGGGCATCCAGTGATAGGGGATCTTGGGTGTAGCAAACAAGAGCGCATTTCCCCGGATGTCGATTACTTTGTCGGCATATTCTGCCTTGCTTTTTCCATTGAGCCAGCTGATTTTGTAATATGCGCGGCGGCTGTAGGGCATCACACGTGTACCGTCTTTTTTGTTGAAGAGCTTTTCGCTTTCAAAAATATTGAAATGACCAATCTCACGCGCCATACCGTCCGGTAAGGCGGCACCGTTTCTTTTGTAAAAATCGTCTAGTGATGTGTTGGTGATCATTTCAGCAGTTCGTGTATATGTAAAGATAATAAAATAGGTTAAACCATCAGTCCGCCGGAAACTTCTATCCGCTGTCCGTTAACCCAGCGGTTGTCTTCAGATAATAACGAAGCGATCATCGGACCGATATCATCAGGAAGTCCTGGTCTGCCTAGTGCTGTTGCATTGCTCACCATCGCGTTTACCTCCGGGTTGTCGCGCACTATACCTCCGCTGAAATCGGTTTGGATGGCTCCCGGAGCAACTGTATTCGCTTTGATCCTGCGGGGGCCAAGCTCTTTTGCAAGATAACGCGTAAGCACCTCAACTGCACCTTTGATAGATGCGTAAGGGCCGCTTTCGGGAACGCTCACACGGGTCAGCCCGGTAGAAATATTGACGATGCTGCCGCCGTCGTTGATCAGGGGCAAAAGTTTCTGGGTTAAAAAGAAAACCCCTTTAAAGTGAATGTTATACAGGAGGTCCAGTTCTTCTTCTGTGGTTTTTTCAATAGAGTTATGGTGAGAGGTACCTGCATTGTTCACCAGGTAATCGAAACGTTCTGCGCCCATTTCTTTCAGCGCAGCTTTCACTTCTTCTGCAAAGGGTTCAAATAAAGTAATATCACTTGTGTCTAATTTCAGGGCGATCGCCTGCACGCCTTCCTGCCTTGCCAGCTCTGCAACTTTTTCTGCCTCCTCCGGTGATGAATTATAAGTGAAGATGGAATTAACGCCTCTTTTTGCGAGATTAAGAACAGTATTCCGGCCGAGTCCGCGACTGCCGCCGGTGATTAATGCGATTTTACTTGCTGTTGTTGCCATGTTTATTGTCTTTGATGATTAAATATTGTAATACAAAATTAGCTGATCGGGCAGCACAAGTGTTTGGTGAAATCAATCGGATAGTTGAGAATTTCAATCAATTGCTGGAACGTAGGTGGTGACCTGGCTTTTGGGATGTTGGTTATGCAGGATATTCTATATCTTTACCCTGTAGGCCCGGAGTAGGATAAACTTAAGTTTTCCGGACTGATTTTAATGGAACAACAAAACATCGCCAATACTGAACAATTTCTCTCCGGCGGCGGCGAGATGGGAAAGCTGATCCGGTCAATGGACTGGTCAAAGACAGCACTTGGGCCAATAGAAGAGTGGCCGCAAAGTTTGCGTACCTCTGTAAGTCTTTGCCTGTCCTCAACTTTCCCTATCCTTATTGCCTGGGGACCGGAGACCATACAGATTTATAACGACAGCTACCGGCCAATCTGTGGTGCCAAGCACCCGGAGTCTATGGGGCAGAATTTTCGTATATGCTGGGAAACAGCCCTGCCTGTGGTAGGGGATGCGTTTACCAGAGGGCAGCATGGTGAAGGTACGTACATCAAAGACCAGCAGATGTTCCTGGACCGTTATGGTTATATCGAAGAAACCTACATGACCTTCTCTTTTGCCCCCATCAGGGATGAATCCGGGGGTGTTGGAGGAATATTCCATCCGATCACAGAATCTACCGAAAAGATGCTGAACGCCCGGCGTACCAGGGTGCTCAGAGAATTTGGCGCTTCTCTGGCCAAAGCTAAATCTGTCGCAGAGATCGGCCGCGTGACAGCCGAAAAATATGATGAATATCAGTATGATCTTCCTTTCCTGATGTTCTATCAGATAGATTATGCTTCAGGATTGGCGCAGCTGGTTAGCAGTGCGGGTATCCCGGAAAGCCTCCCTATTCCAGACCATATCAATATAGAAGACCCTGCTAACAACTGGGAGCTTCAGCGGGTGCTCAAGTCTGGCGCAAATACACAGATCAATATAGACGAATGGCTTGGCGGGCAGCCAATAGGCCCTTTTGCAGAAATACCCACTACAGCGATGGTACTCCCTTTGCGAATCACTGGACAGCCGGAAATTTTCGGGTTTATGATAGCCGGCGTGAGTGCCTGCAGAGAGCTGGACCCTGAATATTTAAGCTTTTACGACTTACTCGCCAATACACATAATACAGCGGTATCCAGTGTTTACGCTTACGTGCAGGAACAGAACCGCGCTGAAGCCCTTGCGGCAATAGACCGCTCTAAAACAGCATTTTTTAGCAATGTGAGCCATGAATTTCGCACGCCACTCACACTGATGCTGGGCCCACTGGAGGATATTCTGGATAAGGATAACTTGTCTGATGATGTAAAGGAACCTCTTGATACAGTGTACCGTAATGCGGTGCGCCTGCTGAAACTGGTAAATAACCTGCTGGATTACAGTCGTGTTGAAGCTGGCCGCGCTCAGGCAGCTTATCAGGAGATTGACCTTCCAGAGTCGACTACAGATCTGGCCAGCAGTTTCCGCTCAATTATTGAGAAAGCGGGAATGGAGCTTATTGTTGACTGCCGGGAAATCAATGGCGTAGTTTATGCCGACCGCCAGATGTGGGAAAAGATTGTGCTCAATCTCTTATCCAATGCTTTTAAATATACACTGGAAGGATCCATCAGGGTTTCTTTGCAGCAGGAAGGAAATTTTGTAGTGCTCAGGTTGCAGGATACGGGTGTTGGTATTCCTGAAAAGGAACTGCCGCATATGTTTGAGCGTTTCCACCGTATCGAGAATTCTGCAGGGCGAACGCATGAAGGCACAGGAATAGGCCTCTCGCTGGTTCATGAATTGGTGAATCTGCACGGAGGGGATATCTCTGTAGAAAGTATTGAAGGGACTGGCAGTACGTTTACGGTCAAAATCCCACTTGGAAAAGCGCATCTGCCGCAGGAACAGGTATTGCAAAAAGCAAAGGAAATTGATTCCACTGCTTTGACAGGCGCTTTTATCAAAGAAGCTTTTACCTTATTGCAGGATCAGCTGTCACATCCCGACGTCCAGTCTGCAAATAGCCCGACTACAGTTCATGATATTACCCAAAGCCAGGAAACCCGCATTTTGATTGTTGATGATAATGCCGATATGCGGGATTACCTGCAACGGCTGCTTGATCCATATTTCACTGTTGTGCTTGCCATCAATGGCGAGGATGCCCTGGCTAAAATAGAAAATATTAACCCCGACCTGGTATTAAGCGACATTATGATGCCGGTAATGGATGGTACCACCATGCTTAAACATGTACGGGCTAACGCATCGAGTGCACATTTGCCAGTGATCTTTCTTTCTGCGCGTGCAGGTGAAGAGGCCCGTATTTTTGGCCTTGAAGCAGGTGCAGATGATTATCTGGTAAAGCCCTTTTCGGCAGCAGAACTGCTGACCAAAGTGAGGGCGCAGATCAAGATCAGCACTGCCAGGGGCATGGCAGAACAGCAGTTAAGGGATCTTTTGATGCAGGCACCTGTGGCTATTGCCATTTATCGCGGCAAAGACCATATGGTGGAGATGGCCAATGAGCGGATGCTTCAGTACTGGGGACGCAGTGCCGAAGATACATTTAACAAGCCTCTTCTGCAGGCCATACCAGAATTGAAAACACAAGGGTTCGACCGGCTGATGGAACGTTTGCTACAGTCGGGCCACCGCGTTACGATAAGCGAAATCCCCGTATTTGTTGACCGTCACGGCAGCAGGGATACAGTCTTTACCAACCTTACCCTGGAGCCCCTGAAGAATGCAGATGGTGTTATCACCGGAACAATGGCTGTTGCGGCAGATGTGACGGAACAGGTGATCGCACGTAAAGAACTTGAAAAAACTACAGATACCCTGCAACTGGCAATGGACGCCGCCGGAATGGGCAACTGGATAGCCGTCTCGGGTACTGGTATTCTGGAGATTTCCCGTCAGGCAAGGGTTATCCATGGGCTTCCTGCTGATCTGGAAATCTCGGTTAATGATGCAACAATGATGATTGTTCCTGAGCACCGCGACCGCGTGTTGGCAAGCATAAAACATGCCGTGGATACAAGAGAAAGGTTTGATGAGGATTATCAGATCCAGCCCTACAACAGCGGCAGGAGAAAATGGCTAAACACTACAGGAAAGATTGAACTAAATAATGATGGCAGCGTAAAAGCGGTCATTGGCACAATCCTGGACATTACTGAAGCCAAGGAAGATGCTTTGCGGAAGGATGATTTTATTGGAATGGTCAGCCACGAATTAAAGACACCGCTCACCTCACTGGTGGGATATTCGCAGATACTTGACTTACATGCCAGGAGAACAAAGGATGCGTTTGCGAAAGATAAGATCGATAAAGTTTTGATCCAGGTAAAAAAAATGAATACGATGATCAATGGCTTCCTCAACGTAAGCCGGTTGGAATCCGGAAAGATTCAGTTAAACAAACATCTCTTTTCGATGAATACCCTGATCCATGAGACCATTGAGGATCTTGGCGTACGCACCGGAACCCATCAGCTTAGCTTTCTAGAATGTCCGGATACAAATATCCTGGCTGACAGGGACAAGATTGGTACCGTACTTTCTAACCTTATCAGTAATGCGGTAAAATACTCACCGGCAGCGATGCAGATCGTGATCAGTTGTATCACTAAGGAACAGTCTGTCATCATCAGTGTGACAGATGAAGGTATGGGTATTGCGCCTGCCGATCTGGAGAGGCTTTTCGACCGTTATTTTCGGGCAGAGAACAAACAAATGGAGCATATCAGCGGGTTCGGGATCGGCTTGTATCTGTGTGCAGAGATTATCACCCGGCACGAGGGTCGGATCTGGGCAGACAGTGAAGTAGGGAAGGGGTCAGTATTTCATTTTGAACTTCCGCTGGAATAAGTATTAACATGAATTATTTTGCTAATTTGATGTACCATTTTTAATGATCGAACATATGAATAAGAATCTGTTAATCACAGGCATGACCGTTCTGTTCCTTTGCACAGTTTCTGCCGTAAAAGCCCAGAATGTAGATGTGAATGTAGGCGGCAGCGTTGCCAAACCCTATAAAATAAATGCTGCTGCAATCGCGGCCATGAAAAAAGTTGAGGTGACAGTCAAGGACCACGACGGCAAAGACCATCATTACAGTGGCGTTTCGCTTTATGAGATCATCACAAAAGCCGAAGCCGTACCAGGCAATATGCTGAAAGGAAAAACGATGGCCAAATATGTTCTGATCACGGCTGCGGACAATTACCAGGTGGTGCTTGCTATTCCTGAATTCGATCCTGCATTTACAGATAAGGTTGCTGTTCTGGCGGATAAAGAAGATGGTGAAGCACTGGCGGCAAACCTTGGCCCGTACCGCTTGATCGTACCTGGCGATAAAAAACCGGCAAGAAGTGTAATGCGCGTTACATCTATTGAAGTGCTTGATGCAAGAAAGCCCTAGAAATTATAATTGGCACTAGCTGATGAGCTAGTTACTCCGCTGCGGGGGCTTCTAAACGTTAATCAACCGGCAATCGTCGATCAGCCAGGTATTTGCTGCCTGAAAGCCCTAAAAGTTAATGAACCGGCGGTCGTTGATCAAGTGGATATCTGTCAGGGTTTTCAGAAAGGCAATCAACTGCGATTGCTCAACTATGCTCAAAGGTATTCCCCTGGATCCCGTTTTGTTTAAAATGGGATCCAGGTTTGCATGGTTCCTCACATTTGAAGCATAATGCTGCAAAACTTGTTTCAGGGACCCAAATCTACCGTCATGCATATAGGGCCTGGTAATTTCTATATTACGGAGTGTAGGCACCCTGAATCTTCCCCTGTCGCTGATCAGGTGCGTAATGCTGTCACGCCCTCTGTCTTTCGATAAGTCATCAAGGCCATTATTGCGGTAAGATCCGTCAGTAAATAAGGGCTCTTTATGGCAGCTGCTGCATTTTTCCTTGAAAAGGATGTACCCACGCTGTTCGTCTGCGGTAAAATCAGCCCCCATCTCTTTCCGGATGTACCTGTCATATTTTGTATCCGCAGATATGATCATCACCGTAAATTGTGTCAGCGCAGTAAGCACGTTTTCTGTTTTGATGCTGTTACTGCCAAAGGCCTGCTCAAAAAGTGCAGGGAATACGGAGTCATTTTTCAGCATTTTTATAATGCTGTCAGGCTGATTGTTCATCTCGCAGGGACTGGTAAGCGCATTTGTGGGTACGTCAAGGATATTTTTGATCCTTCCGTCCAGCATAAACTCCTTTTGCCAGGCAAGGTTAAACAAAGGCGGCGCATTGCGGTCGCCAAGGCAATCCCTTACGCCTTTGCTGACCGCGGTATTCAGATTAGCGAAGGCTGCCGAAGCCTGATGGCAGCTGCTGCAGGATATTGAATGATCTGAAGATAATACAGCTCCGTAAAACAAAGCTTTTCCCAGTTCAAACTTTGCTTTGGTAATCGGGTTTTGGTCGAAGTTATATACCGGTTTTGGGAAATTGACTGGCAAGACAACTCTAATCGTATCTGTTTCAACTTTTCCCAATGGCGCTGACCTGTACGAAGACATACAAAACACAAACACAGCAATTCCCAGCATGATCAGTATCCTGGTTGTTTTTATTATATTTAATTTCATCGCTGTCCTTAGTGGTGTTAGGCATGATGCAAAAGCAGCTGTAACATTTCAGTAAGCGTCGTATCTAACCCGGCATAAATAAAACCAGAACTGAATCATCCCGGCAACATGACAGACTTTGACGACATCTATAATCGCTATGCCCCACAAATTTATAGAATTTGCATGGGTTATACGAATAATTCAGAGCAAGCTAAAGATCTGGTCCAGGAAACTTTTATTGGCATATGGAAAGGCCTGCCCGCGTTCCGGCAGCAGTCGCACATTGGTACCTGGATCTTCAGGATAGCAACTAACAACTGTCTGCGCGCCATGGAAGTTGCCAGGCGCATGCCGCAGTCTGACCTTCCCTTTGATCTTGCAGAACAGCGGGAAGAATCTCCTGAAGAGAAGCTGGTTTTTTTATACCGTTGTATCGGAGAACTGGAGGAAACTGACCGCATCATTATCTCACTTGTCCTGGAGGATTTGCCGCAGGCACAGATTGCTGAAATTATAGGACTGAGCAACGTAAATGTGAGGGTGAAGGTTCATCGTATAAAGGAAAAGCTGGCTAAAAAATTTAAAGCATATGGACAATTTAACTGATCTGAAAGCGATTTGGCAAACAGCGAAAACAGACAGCCTGCCAAGTGCTGCCGAAACGCGGGCGCTCGTGAAAAAGTTCCGCAGGCAGCGGCTAAGAAAAAAGTGGATGGTAATCTTCGCATCTTCGGTAATGGTCATAATTATGGCGGGAATGATGTTTGTTGAACACTCCAAAATGATCACTACACAGATTGGAGGGCTTTTGATCATATCAGCAGGTACTGTTCTTGCGGCCACTAATATCAGGTCGCTCAGGCGTTTCTATGCACTCGATGATGTGAGTAATTTTGAGTTCCTGGCCTTTATTGAACAAACCCGCCTGAATCAACTCTACTTTTACAAGAAAACACAGCTGGTTATCTTTATGCTCACATCAGTTGGATTGCTTTTTTCCCTTTATGAACCTTTTAGCAAGCATCCATTGAAATCTGCGGTGCTGTTGATCACATGCACAATCTGGCTGCTATTCAGCTTTCTCGTGATGCGGCCTCGGGCTTACAAAAAAAATGCGGCGGCTTTAAATGCCATGAAGGAACGTCTGGAAAAGATTTCGAAACAGCTCAGTGATCAGGCAATGCCAGAAGACCATCAGATCTGAAAAACGATACATAAACATAGAACAAATCATATGAAACGGCAAAAATTATCTGCAGGCACATTAGTTTACCTCTTATCCGGACTATTACTTGTTGTGGTAACACCACCTCTCGGCAAGCATTTGGCGATGCCCGATATGCTTAAAGGATTTTTAACGGGATTAGGCATGATGCTGGAAGTTATAGCCATTATCAAAATGCAAAAGAGCAGGTCCAGAAGTAGCTGATCAGATTTTAATTTGCATTGTTATCACCGCAATCGTTTTTGAATCATTCCTGGCAGACCCTAATCCTGATAATTAAGCAAGCAGCTAGTCTAACTATTTGATGAAAAATAAATCAGCTGGTCTAACTTTACGGTAAATAATAAATCAATTAGTTATCCTAATTGATGAAAAATGAATCAAATAGTCTAACTAATTGATGAGATACAAATCAAATAGTTTGTATTTATCTATACTTATCTTATGATATACAACTGAAATCACGAGGAACTATTCAATATTTTCAAAAGAAAAGCGGACAGGGAATTGATTTTGTCTTTAATGGCGATACCGCGCTGGAGGTAATAGAAACGCCTATCGAGCAGGATAAGCTGACTGTTGAGCAGAGGGCTGCTGATATAGATCTCAAAAAATCGTTTGTCGTCGGCCATAATCCTTCCAGTAATGGGTTCGCTGATTTCGTCTGGGCTGGTAATATCTTAAACACAGTATACCTTTTCGCAAATACTGCCTCAGGAAATTCAGATACCTGAGGCAGTATATTAAAATAACTGTCTATTTCGCAGAAATCTCGCTCTGGTACTGATTGCCCCAGCGATCAGTAGCCACTACTTTCACTTTATTTACTGACACATCAAAGTTCGCCGAGAACAGGTGTCCTGTCTGGTGAGGCTCCACAAAATGCCGGCCCTCCGGTTTATTCTCTCCGCGGTATAAATCAACCGAAAGCGGATCATATCCTGTTTCTTTATTGAGTTCGCCCGCTGCTTTACCATCCAGGAAATAGCTTATTTTCCATCGCGGATCATAATCCCAGATGTTTGCCAGCAGGCGCATCTGGCTGTCCTGTTTTTCTACATACAAGCTGATCTGGTTTTCTTTAGGCAGTCCGGTTGATTTGTAATACCATTTCAGGTCAGTACCATTTACTTCATAAACGCCATAACCCCGCGGCGTGCCATCAGTACAAACTGGCCCCGTCCACCAGGCCCCGCATACGGTACCGTGGTTATGCTCATAAACCCCATTGCTGAAATTATTATCATGATAATGTGTATGGCCAGACATCACGTGCACGTTTTTGTAGGCCCTCAATACCTGATAAAAGGCGGCATTATTTTTAACCCCGCTGTAAACCGGGATATGGAGGTTGATAATGATCAGCTGGTCCTGCGCCACATGCTCCAGGTCTTTGGCCAGCCAGGCAAGCTGCTCTTCGGTGATATATCCGTCATATTCGCGCTCTGTACCGAGGTAACGCACATCGTCCAGTACGATATAATGCGCTTTGCCGCGGTTAAAGGAATAGTACGTAGGGCCGTAAAAGTTCTTGAAGGTTACATCCGACGTTTCGTCGCCACCCATCCGGTAATCCATATCGTGGTTGCCGATCACCTGGAAAAAGGGGATGCCCAGCTTTGCAATCGCTGCATTATACTCAGGGAAGAGCGCATGATTGTCCCAAACCATATCGCCCACACAGATGCCATGTACCAAAGCATCTTTTCCCAATGACCTGATCGTTGCGATGGTATCAGGAACGGAGGTCTCCATCATCTGCTGTACATCTTTTTTGTTTTTTACCTGCGGATCTGCCCAGATAATAAAATGATGATGGTTATCATTTGCCTTTAGCGGCTCCAGTTTAAAATCAAACTGCCCGCTGCCATCCAGTTTTTCATACTGCCTGGCGATGTTGTAGTCATTTCTGTACTGGTAACCGGCTGGTGTGCTCATGAAAACACTTTTCGCTTTTTCGCTGGGCATCAGCTCATAATGGCCCCTGTCATCTGTAAGGACAACGGTAAATCCGTCGGAGATGGCTACATTTATTAAGCCCTTTTTGCCAGCGATTACCCTGCCTTTAATCAGTGTGTTATCAGCAAAGCCAAGGGCATTGGTATTAAGTGCGATAAATGCGCTTCCGGCAATGAGGCCCGCGCTGCGGAGGAATGATCTTCTGTTCATTAGTTTTTAAGTGTGGTAAAACCTGTGCCTGTTTCTATGGTGTTCAGTGCTGATGTTTTGGTCAGCGGGATGCTGGTAACCGTCCGCCCTGCAATCCATTGCCCGGTAGAGGCATCATAGATACCGCCAAGCTGGGTAAAGTTTCCGGTTGCCGGGAAGGTTAATTTGGACGTATTTGTTCCGCCGCCGTAAAAGCCCTGGGTTAAGCGCGTAACCGGGTTGATGGTACTGTAGTAGTCGGTATTTGTAATCCTGTAGCCAATTTCCGGCGGGCCTGCAGCATAAACGGTACCGTTACCACCATACATGATCACGTCCAGCGGAACGGTTGACGCATTTACCGTGATGCCCCTGAACACAGCGATACCCGCAACGTTACCGCTGTTGGCCAGCAGATTGGTACTTGCTGCGCCAAAGTCTGCCCCCGGAACATTGGCATACTGCGTGCTGTTGATCCATGGCGCCGCACTGATATCAGTTGAGCCCGCGCCCCAGATATTCTTGCTGCCGCCAACATAAAAGAACTGGCCCTTGGTCACTTTTCCTGAGACCAGGTTAAGTTTGTAGCTCCGGGCAGCACCTACAGCCCATCCATTGGCAGGAGCGGGGTTGGTACCTGCATTATTGCAGGCCACAAGAGAATAACTGGTAACTGCGAAATCAATATCCTGGGTAGCCAGCAGCTGAATATATTCATAATTTCCATCTGTACCGTTCGGATCTGTCAGGTACCCGGTAATTATTACGGGCGAAGGCTTGATCAGTGGCAGCTCAAAAACATCATCTGCGGTACGCGGCCATAGTTGAATACTTGTTTTATCGCCACTGGCCACAATCACAGGGATACCGGTGAAGTTGGCACTTGCAGGGATTGCAGCTGCTGCAAATGTTGCCGAGGCTTCTGTATGCAGGGTTAACTTACCAAAACCATCATTGATGGTTTTATCACCTTTAAAGGTGTCTCCCGGCTGAGGTTCCGGCTCGGTAACCGCCTTGCTGATAGTGACAAGGGTGTTTTCGTATACATCGGGTGATGCAAGCAGGGTGCCCGACTGAACGGATTGCAGGTTCAGGGTGTTTAATGCTGCAACTTTGTTTACGGCGCCTGCAGGCAGGCCTTTGAGGTGCATGCTGCCGTTTACCCTGCCGAGCGTTGCGCCTGCAACCTGTACAATGACAGAGTCGCCGGGCTTATAGGTGGCCGCTGCGGCACCCAGTTCCAGGGCAATACCCCTCAGCGCATTGCGGCGGTAGTTCTGGATGACCACGATCCCGGCAGGAGTATTTGCTGACTGGGCATCCGAGATCACTACACCAGCAATTTCTTTGGCACCCGCAAGATTTGCCGTACTGAGGCTAAGGTCACTGCCTTTGTACAGATCTTTTAAATCCACGATGGCAATCACCGGACTGAGCGTTCCTTCTGCATTATCGTTTTTCTTACATCCGGAGAATGCAGCCATGGCGATGAGGACAAGGAATAAATATATCTTTTTCATTTGATAACTGATCTGCATTTATTTCAATATTATTATAAGGATATCCATTGATTAACTAAGGTTTTTGCCACCATACCTGTGTACTGATCTCATCAGCTCCCTGCGATGCTACTGCCGCTTTGTAATTGTCGGGGTTGGAAGACTGCACATATACCGGATAATAGAGGCGTGCGGGCATGATGCCGTTGTTGACCAGTCCGGCACCTTTTGGTAATACCGGGTGCCCGGTACGGCGGTATTCAAACCACTGCTCAAAGTCGGTACCGAACATGGAATAATACTTTTGCGCATGGATCAGCTCCATCTTCTGGTCAAGCGTGGCGGTATTGCTCCATGAAATATCCGCAGCGGCCAGATAAGTTTCGATGGGCGTATTAAATGCAGGTACCCATAAAGTGATGCCTGATAAAGTACCATTGTTATAATACGTTCTGGCATCACCGGCGATCCATCCCTTTGCAGCCGCTTCTGCCAGGATAAACTGCAGCTCGGAATAATTCATGATATTGCCCATCAGCGGTTCGTTCATCAGGGTAGTGGCAGAGGTGGTGGACAGAAAGTATGATTTGATCGCCAGGATCTGTCCCGGTGAATAACCGCTTGGCACACCTACAAAACTTCCCTGGTAAGTGGCTATGGAAAAGCGGTTGCCGGGTGTTAATCTTGGGTCGGCCCAGCGACTAAGGTTATTGATGAAAAACTCGGTTATCCCTACTGCGCGAAAGTCCTGTTCACGCACGCCGCCAATAAATGGCGAGGTAAGTGCGCCCACGCCTGTCCAGCGTAATATTGCGGCATCGGCATTACTGTTCATGATGGGATAGGCTCCAGGGTTGGTATCTACAATTTCCTTAATTTTCGCGATGCAGGTTGCAGATATTTCGGCCTTGCCGGAAAGCCGCATCAGCAGGCGCAGGTACAGGCTGTTTCCAAACTGGCGCCATTTTGCAGCATTGCCATTGTAAACGGGATCACTGGAAGCACTAACGTTTCCGGCACCAATCAGCAGCGTATCGGCAGTTTCCAGTTTTTTAAAGATATCCAGATAGATATCTTTCTGCTGATCAAAGATGGGCGTAAAGTTGCCCTCTTTGCCCATGTTGGATTGCGAATAGGGAACATCGCCGTAAGTGTCGGTCAGCATCGCATATACCCAGGACTGGCAGATGAGCGATATGCCCATATAAGTTTTGCTGTAGGTGAGGGGCTGACTGGCTACATTATAAATATCCTTAAAGTTGGTAAGCTGTGTGTACCAATTGTTCCAGGTATAATCTGCCCAGGTACGCTTGATATCATACCTGAAAACTTTGCCTTCGCCATCGCCGGGATCTACCGTTACCTGCATCAGCTCATTGTTAAAATTGCGGTTGCGCAACATATTGGTGCTTACGGTATTTACTAGTGCCGGCGCCAGCAGTTGCTGCGGCAATGCGTTAGGGGTGCCATTGGGATCTGTATTGAGCTCCACAAATCCGTGTTTACATGATGATAGTGTGGCAAGGGCTAACATCAGGACAGTAATGATTTTAAAATATGTCTTCATTTCTTTAAATATTAAATACCGATAACCAGATTGAAACCAAAGGTGCGTGTAGAAGGGAACTGCGCCACTTCAAAGCCCTGTACAATATCACTGCCGGACAGGGTTCCGAACTCAGGATCGAAAATCGGCCACTTGGACCAGATGTACAGGTCCCTGCCATACACACCTACAGTTGCGCGCTGCAGCCCCAGGCGGTGGGTAAGGTTTTTGCCAATCGTAAAATCAAGCCTGGCCTCGCGGAACTTTACAAAGTTGGTAGAGAAGGTATTGCCCTCGGCATTGTCTATCCCGTAATGTGAGCGGTAGTAGCCATCGACATCTGTAGCGATCACATCATTTTTGCGATAGGTACCGTCCGCATTCAGGATTACGCCATTACCGATTATACCGTTGTATCTTCCCGGCAGGGTATTGGTGGTCTTGCCCTGTTCTGCCAGTTTGTAATTGCTGAGGGAATAGGCTACAGCACCAAACTGGGCATCAAATAACAGGTGGAGGCCAAACTGTTTATACTTAAAATCGTGTCCCATACTGGTTTTCCATTTCGCGGTAGTGTTGCCCAGGTAAACCAGGTCGTTGGATAGTTTGGCGAATCCTGTAGCCGCATCATAAACGATTTGCCCGTCGGGCGAACGCAGGTACCCGCGGCCGAACAGATCGCCCATGCTTCCGCCAACCCGTGCCACGATCTGCGCACCGCCGGTAGGGCCGTTACGCAATACTACCGCGCTGTCTGCCAGCTCCTGGATCTTGTTTTTGTTGGCACTGAAGGTGCCAAAGACTGTCCAGCTGAAACCTCCCGGAGTCTGGACGGGTATACCGTTTACTGAAATCTCCAGTCCTTTGTTGTTTACCCTGCCCACATTGATCACCGCCTGACTGAAACCGGAAGACTGATCTACAGTACGGTTGAGGATCTGGTTTTTGGTATTGCCGCTGTACACGGCCACATCAAAGCCGAGGCGGCTTTTAAAGAATTTCATCTCTGCCCCAAGCTCCAGTGTGGTGGTACGCAGCGGCTGAAGGTTGGCATTGGAGAGCGTACGCGGATTTTGCAAGCCGCCGGCATAGGTGCTGCCGGCAGTAATATAGTTAAATGTAGTCTGGTAAGGTGTTGTTGTTCCGCTGCCCACACCGGCAAGTGATGCCCTCAGTTTGGCGTAGTTGATAACTTCAGGCAGTTTGAATGCTTCAGAAGCGATAAAACTGAGACTGGCAGAAGGGTAATAGAAGCCCACCTGGTCGGTCCTGTCGGCAGTAGCCAGCGTACTCACCCAGTCTTTACGGGCTGTGATATCCATATACAGATAGTCCCTGAAGCTGGTTGACAACAATCCATAGAAGCTGTTCAGTGCATATTTCGATTTAAAGGGCGCGCTGATCAGCGGCCCTGCATTGTTGGCCATGGAGTAGATTCCCGGGTATACCAGTGAATCGGCACGTACTTCATCCCTGTTGTAATTGTTGCGCAGCATACTGCCGCCGGCCGTTGCAGTAACATTGAAATCTTTGTTTACTTTTTTGTTATAACGCAGCAGGAAATCCCCGCCCGCTTCCTGTGAGTAGATGTTCTGTGTGCGGTAAGATCCTTTCGGATATTTGGTGCCGGCATCATACGGACGTTCCTGTGCACGCTGTTCATAGCCCATATCGAGTGTAGCTCTTACCTGCAAACTGAGTGCGCTGGTGATTTTGTACTCAGCCTGTACATTGCCCGTTACCGAATTACGGCTGGATTTATTGATAAATTCTTCGGAGATGGCATAGGGGTTCTCCGGGAAAGTACTGAAAGGGTAGAAGATCTTTCTGTCTTCCTGGCCGTTTACCCAGTAATTCTTAAGCCAGTTGAGGTCTGCACTGGGCTGCCAGAAGATATACCAGTACATGAGCGACTGGTTACCATATCCTGCGCCGGGCAGGTTGGCACTGCTTTTATTGTTATAATTTACCTTTGAGCTGATCGTCAGTTTATCATTGATCTTGGAATTTACCGATAAGGCGACGCTGTTGCGGGTATATCCTGTGTTGGGGGTAATCCAATGGTTGGTTACGTTAGTAGCCGAGAAACGGGCCGATGTTTTATCCGTACCGCCATCCACGCTGATGGAGTTGGTATAGGTGCGCCCTACGTCGAAAAACTCACGGCTCTGGTTTTTATAAGGTACCCATGGTGTTCTTACGGTAGATTGTTTTTGCGTTACAGGGTCAAGCTGGTAGAACATCTGTCCATCGTATTTTGGCCCGTACGCCGAGCTGGTACCGCTGGTACTTGCACCATCCGGCCCCGCACCATATGAATAATACCTGGAACCACCGATTCCCTGTCCGTATTCATACTGCAGGTCTGGCCAGCGGTTTACAGATTCCATCGAGGTATTGGAATTGAAAGTGATCCCCAGTCCGCTTCTTTTAACACCGGATTTGGTGGTGATAATGATGGCGCCGTTTGCCCCGCGCTGTCCGTATAATGCGGCAGCTCCCGGGCCTTTCAGCACACTTACATTTTCGATATCCTCGGGGTTCAGGTCGTTCAGATTGCTGCCGTAATCCGCAGGCAAATTATCACTGCTGGTACCGTATACGTTTTCGCCTGCATTGGACGTCCGCCTGCCGCTGCCCTGGTTGATCACTACCCCATCTACCACGATCAGGGCTTCGTTATCCCCCGTAAGGTTGTTCTCTCCGCGCAGGATGATCTTGTTGGAACCCGCGGGGCCACTGTTGGAACGCACCAGGTTAAGCCCGGCTACCTTGCCGGAAAGGGCATCCGTCCAATTGCCCGAGAGGGCACTGGTGAGCTGCTCGCCCTTTACTTCTGTG
This sequence comes from Pedobacter westerhofensis, assembly GCF_900182595.1. Classification (GTDB taxonomy): domain Bacteria; phylum Bacteroidota; class Bacteroidia; order Sphingobacteriales; family Sphingobacteriaceae; genus Pedobacter; species Pedobacter westerhofensis. Next base: position 49,135 of record NZ_FXTN01000002.1, read on the forward strand.
ACCGAATATCCCAGTGATTTTTGCTCGCGTTTGATGCCGAGCGCGGTTACAACCACCTCGTTAAGGCTGTTGTCTGCCTCATTGAGCGTTATATTAAGGACGGTTGTCCCATTGGCTTTTGCCGTAACGTTGTCTACCGTTTTTGTTTGTGCGGAGAGGTAGCTGATCTCTACAGTATAAGTTCCTGCATCTGCGTTCAGTACATAGCTGCCGTCGTTGACAGACATGACGGCAATCCCCGCCGAGCGGATCCTTATGGATGCCCCGGGTATAGGTTCGCCTGTTGCAAAAATTACTTTTCCGGTAATGCGGCCTTTTCCCTGTGCCTGCGGAATGATCAGTATATTCTGGCCGCCTGTTTGCCTGTAGGTAGATCCGGTTCCCTTTAATAGTAAACTGAGTGTTTCTTCGATGCTGCGCTGTCCTTTCGCAATTCTTACCGTCCTGTTTTCGTCCAGCGTATTGTTGTTATAGCTGATGCTTACATTGCCCAGTTTTTCCAGCTGCTGGAAAGCATTTTTGAGGGTAATTCCTTCTGCCCCGAAGGAGATTTTTTTATTTGTTACAGGCTGTGCCCCTGCGCTAAACACGCCAAAAGGGATATATAGCAGTAAAAGTATGGTGAATAACCACAATTTTTTCATATGTTTAATTGATTTATTCTTGCTTAGCGGTGAGTTTAAATGTTCAATAACCGGCCTGGGATTGTTAGAGCAATTCCGGGCTTCATGGTCTTTAATGGCCTGGTAGATACTATTTCATAATCTTTCCTCCTTTTTGGTTATTATTTGAGATGTACAGGTGATTTCCGTTTTGTGTAAAGGCGAGCCCCGAGAGGATGCTGATGTTTTCCATCGCCTCAGTAAGTGTAATGTTTTTGAACTTGGCAGTAAGCCTCACTTTACTGAGGTCGGGATCTGTAAATTCTATAGCTATCCCATAATGATGCTCCAGCGCCGTGGCGATATCCTCCAGGGACGTATTGTAAAAGATAAAATCATGGTTGATCCATGAAACTACATCGTTTGCGCTGATTTCGCTGAATGTATACAGGCCGTTTTGGGTGTTAATGCTGATCTGATCATCCGGCAGCAGATATTTGATCACCTGGTCCTGTCCATTATGCTTTGCCATCACGGCAACTTTACCAGTTTTTACGGTAACAGCTACCTTATGCTCAGTATCATATGCTTTGATATTAAAAGAGGTGCCCAGGACTACCGTAGTAATGTCGCCCGTATTTACCGTAAAAGGATGTGCAGACTGATGAACAACATCGAAGAAAGCCTCTCCGTCGAGATCTACGTTACGTATTTTTCCGTTAAAGTTTTTTGGATATTTTAACGTGCTTCCCCCGCCGAGATATACCACTGAACTGTCGGGAAGGGTAAACCTGGCCTGCTGTCCGTTGCGATTGCTTACGGTCTGGTATATTTCGCTGCTGCCAGGGCGGTACTGGTATAACGCGGTGCCCAGGATGCAGCAGATCAGGCAGGCTGCTGCATAGCTGATCCATTTGCGGCCCTGCCGCTTTGCCAATTGCGGGAGATCCTCCCTGCTGATATGGGCATGGATTTTTGACCAGGCTTTTTCTGGATATACCTGCTGTTTAAAATAGGATTTTGATGCTTCAAGGATCTGGATGGTTTCGCTGAACTGAGAGAGGTGCTCCGGGCTCGCTTCTATCCATTCCTGTAGCTGGTTGAGGCCCTCATCGCTGATGGTCTTCTCAAAATATGCAATAATTAATTTGTAGCTGTTGTCTTCCATTACTGTCTCTAAAAGGAAAGACAGGATTTTAATCAGTTCTACGTATCCGGAAGCGTTAAGGTTATATTAACAAATCGTTAATTTCAGGAAGCAGACCGGCGGAAGTCTTTTAACAGCAACCTCAGTTTTTTGATGGATTTGTACAGGGTGGTATCTACGGTACGCACGGAGATCCCCAGGATCGTGGATATTTGACGGTTGTCGAGACTGTCGATATGGCTCATCAGGAGGATCTGTCGCTGACCGGGCGGAAGAGTATCAATTACTGTTAGGATACCTGCATAAGATTCGCGGCTGGAAAGGATCCTGAATGGGGTATCCCGGTCCTGAAACTTAGATTCGCAGATATTGATATCTTCAATGGAATCTACAGGTTCTTTCTTTTTTTGATTGTAATTGAGTGCCAGGTTTTTTGCTGATACAAACAGGTAACTCCTGATGTTGAGGATCAGGGAGCCATGCCTGCCATCCCATAACTTGATAAAAAGATTGGCTATAATTTCTTCTGCAGCCGCGTAATCCCTGGTGTAAACCGCGCAGAACTGGCATAGAGGCTTGTAATGACGGTTGAAAAGAGTTTCAAGGGCTAAATGGTCATTTTTCCTTAAAAGATCTGTTAAAGCTTCATCTGTAAGTTGCAGGTACATGCCGGTTGGTTGTTTTTACAAATCTAGGGTTGTGATATTAACTTAATATTAAATACCCGGGATCGTTGCCTGTAAAGAATACCGCCCTTATTTTGTGATAAGATCCTGTTTGGTGATTGGTTTTTCCGGCAGGAAATATCTTGGTGTAATATCAAAGTAGTTGGCCAGGGCATTGATATGTTTTAAATTATACTTGGCAGGATTTTTATAATTTTCAACATTTCCAATGAAGGATGTTTTTGTATTGATAATCTTACCAATATCACTCTGTTTAAGATTATGTTTTCTTCTTAGCATAATCGTTACGTCAATAGTATATTGTTCGATCGGATCAAGAAGAGGCTGCTGCATATTAGTAGGTTTACGTTATAACAAATATATCCTGAAGGAGTAATAAATGTTGAGCGTGTATATACGTGTTATTTGCGGGTGATATAACAGAAATATATGCGTTAAACCACGTAATTAGTAGCGACGCTTATTTTTATACAACCTCAGGGTGTGAAGTACGCAAAGAAATCGTTATGAGAGCCTAGCCTGTATCTGTCGTATTTTTGTAATATATAAGCGTCACGGCATGCTTTACCGTTCTCTGAGGATATAATTAATTATACTTACGCCAATTAATCAAAAAAACTAAAGTATGACGATCAAAACAATCAAGTCTGGAGTATTGGCACTTGCCTTAGTGCTGTCAGCTACAACAATGCGGGCACAGGAAAGCAGGCCAAGTCCGGCTGCAACTGCAACAGGTACCGTTAATGGTGCAAATATTTCGATCAGCTACAGCAGTCCTGCTGTAAAAGGCCGCAAGATCTTTGGTGGCCTGCTGCCGTACAACGAAGTATGGAGAGCCGGAGCAAATGAAGCTACAGTATTTAAAACTGACAAAAAGGTAATGGTAGGAAAAACACCTCTTGAAGCTGGATCTTACAGCATCTATGTCATTCCTAACGAAAAATCCTGGAAGGTGATTTTCAACTCGCAGACAGGACAGTGGGGCACCGGAAAAAATGGTTCTACACGCGTTCCTGAAAAAGATGTAACTACTATCGTGGTTAAAACTGTTAAAACTCCTGCACTTGTAGAGCGCCTTAAATATGAGGTTACACCAAAAGGCGTCGTACTGGCCTGGGAAAACTCATCAGTACTGGTTCCGATCAAATAAGCGTTAATTTTCATTTCTAAATTCCGCTTTATCTTTTATATAGTGCCCCCGGATTAAAAATCCCAGGGGCACTTTTATTTCAGCATACTTTTATAGGCGATGATGAAAATTTCCTTCAATTTTTCAAGGCTCATGGGTTTGGAGATATACTCGTCCATTCCACCTTTCAGGTAGATGTCTCTTTCTTCGGGCATTGCATTTGCCGTAAGGGCTACGATATAAGGTTGATAGGGCAGGGTTTCGCGGATCAGCCTGGTGGCTTCCATACCATCCATCACAGGCATCTGAATATCCATCAGCACCACATCAAACTGCTGCAGCAGCAGTTGCTCCACGGCCTGTTTCCCGTTATCCACCATTTCAATCTGGTAGCCCAGTTTGTGAAGCACCCTTTCAATCAGTTTCTGGTTGATCAGATTATCTTCGGCAACGAGAATATTTAAGGGATATGATTCGCTGAAACGGTCGCTCAGTACCTGCGTGGGCTTATCTTCTGCCGGCGAACTGTGGAAGATCGAAAACTGTCTTTCAATGCTTTTCCACAATTGTTTTTGCTTCACGGGCTTGGTAAGGATTGCGGAGAAGAGATTGGAAAAGCTTTTCATGCTTTCGTCACCAATGGAGCTGAGCATGATCACCGGTAACTTGCTGTTACTGGCTTTGACTTCCTTTGCAAAAGCAACACCGTTCATCTCCGGCATCTCCATATCTGTGATCACCAGCTCAATGTTGTCATTTACTTTCATCACCTCCAGGGCTTCCTGTCCTGAAGATACCGTAACCGGGATAAAGCCCCATAGTTCGAGCTGGGTATTGAGTATCACACGATTGGTATAGTTATCATCTACTACCAGGATGTGCTTTCCTTTGATCTCAGGATGTACGGTCTCCAGCGGGGCATTAAAGAGTTGCTTTGCGCTTTTGATGACCCGGGCAGTAAAATGAAAAGTAGAGCCTTCATTGATCTTGCTTTCTACCCAGATCTCGCCGCCCATCAGTTTAATAATTCGTTCACAGATGACCAGCCCCAGTCCGGTGCCCCCATATTTGCGGGTAGTGGATGAGTCTACCTGCGAGAAGGGCTTGAAAAGATCTTTGATTTTATCTGCCGGAATGCCGATGCCGGTGTCTCTGACACTAAATTCAATCAGTAATTTATCCTCAGTGAGGACCTGGCTGAGGCTTACTTTTAAAAATACTTCTCCTTTTTCAGTGAATTTTATCGCGTTGTTGACCAGGTTGATCAGCACCTGTTTTAACCTGAGGCTGTCGCCGGTGATCTGCAGGGGCAGCTGGTGTTCAATATCATAAACGAGATCGATCTTTTGGCGGGCCGATTTCTGCGAGAACATATCCATCACTTCCTCTATGCAGTTTCTCAGATTGAAATCTTCCTGCTCGATATCCATTTTGCCGGATTCGATCTTTGAAAAATCCAGGATGTCATTGATTACGCTTAAGAGATTTTCGCCGCTCTTGATGATGGCATCAGTGTATTCTTTCTGCTCTTCGGTAAGGCTGGTTTCTGTGAGCAGAGAGGCCATGCCCACCACCCCATTCATTGGAGTCATGATTTCATGGCTCATACTGGCTAGGAAAATGCTTTTTGCCTGATTAGCTTTATCTGCTTCGGTGCGTGCAAGATGTTCCTGTTCCCGCTGGTAATGGAGTTCTTCTGACTGTACCATAAGCTCTTCTGACTGGGCCTGGAGTTCTTCAGACTGTACCTGCAGTTCTTCATTGATGGACTGTAATTCCCTTGCCTGCATAGAAACCTCTGAGGTACGTTCCTTTACCAGTGTCTCCAGTGTTGCTTTTTGCCTGATGATGGAGTTGATCCTGGAGCGGTATACCAGATAAACAGCCGTCAGTAAAACTACTGCTGAAATCAGCTTAAACCACCAGGTTAACCAGAATGGCGGTACGATAATCAGTTGCAGCCTGATTACCGATGTGACAGATCCTTTCTGATCACTGTTGCGGCATTTCACCATAAAGGTATAATCGCCATGTGGCAAATTCGTGTATACAGCAGAGTTTTTGCGCCCTACGTTATTCCAGCTTTTATCAAAGCCCTTCAGGAAATAAGAATAGTTCTTTTTTCCGTGCGAGAGAAAGTCGAGCAGTGCAAAATCAAAAGAAATGGTAGATTGATCATAAGGCAAGGTGATGGATTTGGCTTCTGTTATATCTTCTCTCAGAACAGAAGTGTCGGAGCTGTCTTTTGCTATAGCTACTTCTTTATTAAACAACTGAAAACCCGTTAACAGGAGCGGGGCGCTGGATTTTACATCCCTGATCTGTTCTGGATAGAATTTATTAAAACCATTCACGCCGCCAAAGAACAACTCTCCTGTACTGCTTTTGAGTGCAGAATGGGGTTTGTATTCATCTTCCTGCAGCCCGTCTTCATCAGTAAAATTTGTAAAAGTGCCCAGCTTGCTGTTATATCTGGAGAGTCCACTGTTTGTACTGATCCAGAGGTTATACCGGTTGTCTTCGAGAATGGCATAGGTAAAATTGTTCTGCATGCCATCTTCCGTAGAGAAACGGGTAAAAACTTTTTTTGAGGGATCCAGCAGGTTAAGGCCGTCAAAAGTGCAGAGCCAGAGGTTACCGGCATGGTCCTCTTTAATATCAACCACGGTATTGTTACTGATGCTGGTTTTAGTTGCAGTATGTTTAAAATGCCTGAATGTCCCTGTTCCAGGCTCAAAAAGATCCAGTCCGGCATCATTAGTGCCTACCCAGAGGTTGCCCTTACTGTCTTTTAATAATGAATTGATACGATCGCTGGCGAGGCTTTTTGGATCACCGGCATTATGCCTGTAGTGGGTAAATTGATTGGTTGCCGGATCAAACAGGTCCAGTCCGCCGCCAAATGTGCCTATCCATATTTTCCCTCCGGGATCAGGACATATCGTATAGATATTATCTGCACTGATGCTGTTATCATCCTTTGTGTTGTGCCTGTAGGTTTGAAACTGCTTTGTTTGCAGGTCCAGAACACTGATCCCGGCGCCCCAGGTAGCTATCCAGAGCTGCTTATGCTGATCTTCCCTGATGTCAAGAACGTAATTTCCAGAAATGCTGTTCCTGCCTTCCTGATGCTTGTATACTGTAAAATCGTCTGTACGATTGTTAAATGAATTGAGCCCGCCGCCATCTGTTCCCAGCCAGAAATGGTGGTTGGAGTCTTCAAAAATGCTCAGTACAAAATCGTTTGATAAGCTGTTTGGGCTCCTGCTGTGCTTGTAATGCGTAAAGTTGGTACTGTACTTTTTATAAAGGTGCAGGGCGCCGCTAAAAGTGCCCACCCACATATTTCCAAAACGGTCTTTAAAGATGGCATCCACAGAATTGGTGTTCAGGCTGCTTTGATCAACATCATCATGGACATAGGTTTCAAATGTATTTTGTTTATAGTTAAAAATACTCAGCCCGGCATTTTCAGTTCCTACCCACAGATTTTTTTGATCATCTTCCGCGATGCTCTGTATGCTGTTGCCCGCAACTGAATTCTTATTTTTCTTATCCGTTACAAAGTGTTTAAAACTATTGCTGGCGTAATCGTACAGGTTTAGGCCCTGATCCTGTGTACCTATCCAAAGCTGGCTGCTGCTGTCTTCAAACAGGTACGTAATCCTGTTACTTGAAATACTGCCCGGAACACGATCCTGGTGTGAAAATCTGGTAAAGCTGCGGGTCTTGCTGTCAAACCGATTGAGCCCGGTTAGCTGGTCCCCTGCCCAGATGTGATTGCGGCTGTCTTTAAATACCGTAATGATATTATTGCCGCTGATACTTTTAGGGTCAAGCTTTTGGTTGCGGTAATGGACCGCTTTGTTCAGTTTTGTATTGAAGAGGTCCAACCCATCATTCTGCGTTGCAATCCAGATATTGTCCTGGTCATCAAATACAATTCTGTTGATAAAGTTGCTGGCGATGCTCTGATCGTCTCCCTGATGGTGCTGATAATGCGAAAACTTATTGCTCCTGCGGTCGAATTTATTTAATCCGCCGCCCATCGTTGCTACCCAGATATTTCCATATTTATCCTCTGCAATATGGGTGATATAGTTGTTGCTGATGCTGTTGGGGTCATCCGGGTTGTTGCGGAATACTTTGATTTTATACCCGTCATACCTGTTGAGACCGTCCCGGGTACCAATCCACATAAAACCTCTTTTGCCCTGATAGATATAATTGACATTCCTTTCTGACAGGCCGTTCCTGTAACCAATATGCGAGAAATGTATCTGTTGACTTTGAGAGAATGCTAGTATTGAGATTGCCTGAAGCAAAATAATCAGCAATGGTTTAATTTTGGAAATCAATTTGTGTTTATAAATGGTTTAGGGTGTTTTGGATTGAAGGTATCGCTAATTACATACAAGATAATATATTATTATGGTAAGTTTTGACAAAAAAAAGATATAATCTTTGCTTTTAATCAATTTAAGCAGAATTGTTGTCTGCCGATTTTTCGCTTGCACAATACTCGCGGTGAGTATATACAATGCGAAAGCTTTTTTATAAAAGTATAGTGCATGATATGATATAATCAGCGCATTTTCTGCTTAGGAACCAAAGGCTGGATTGATTATATTCATGGCCTTAGAAACCGAAATATATGATTGGTATTATTCAGAACTTCAAGCAACTAAAAGCGGGCGTAGTCTTATTGATGTGTTTGCTTGCACAAGCCTCTTTTGCACAAGCCTCTTTTGCACAAATGACAGAGCCAAAATACGTAATGGTTATTCATGGCGGTGCCGGAACGCTGAGCAGAAAAAATATGAATGCAGAAAAAGAGGCGGCTTACCGGGCGGGTTTAACACTTGCACTGCAAACAGGTTACAATGCAATAAAAACCGGTAAATCCAGTCTTGACGCCGTGGAGGCCACGATACATACCCTGGAAGATAACCCGCTTTTTAATGCCGGTAAAGGAGCCGTGTTTACGCATGAGGGGCGCAATGAAATGGATGCTGCGATCATGGACGGAAAAACAAAAATGGCAGGAGCCGTGGCAGGAGTTACGGTAATCAGAAATCCTATTTCTGCTGCAAGGGCAGTGATGGAGAAGTCGGAACATGTGATGATGGCGGGCCCTGGTGCCGAAGCTTTTGCCAGACAGGCGGGACTTGAAATTGTAGACCCTAAATATTTTTTCACGAAAGAACGCTGGGACGGCCTGCAGAAAGCAATAAAAGATGATTCTGTGAAAACAGAAGTGGATCATGGAGGTAAAAAATCCATGCGCCTTGGTACCATCAATCCTGATTATAAATTTGGTACAGTAGGAGCGGTGGCGCTGGATCAGGCGGGCAACCTTGCTGCGGGAACTTCTACAGGAGGCATGACCAATAAAAAGTATGGCCGTATCGGCGATTCGCCAATAATCGGCACCGGAACTTATGCCAATAATGCAACAGCCGGTGTCTCATGTACCGGCTGGGGAGAGTTTTATATCAGGAATGTAGTGGCATACGATATATCTGCGATGATGGAATATAAGAATATGACTGTTGCAGATGCCGCCCGGGCAGCAATTGAAAAGGTTGGCAAGATGGGCGGAGACGGCGGTTTGATCGCACTTGATGCAAAAGGCCATATGGCGATGCCATTCAATACCGAAGGGATGTATAGAGGAACTGTTACCGAAGATGGCAAAATCGAGGTGCTGATCTTTAAAAAAGACTAAGCCTTCTTATTGATGAGGTTCACAACCGCTGCGGTAACGAGTGCCCCGAATAAATAATATCCAACAGTCAGGATCTTTACCTCGTCGGTTTTAGTTACAGGCGTGTCGTCAAGGCCCATAGGTTTGGGTAATTTTACGGCTCCGATACCTGCGCTTAATCCTACAAATATGGCTTTTGGCCAAAGATATTTTGCAGAGCCGGCACCAATCAGGCTATAATAAAGTGTATTGCCTACCAGATCGCCTGCCAGTGTTGCATTATACAGCGTTTCCTTATCGTCTATATGTCCCCCAAAATAACGCAGTGTTCTCTGGATAGCATCTTCTCCCAAAAGATCAACCCTTGGGACATTGCTGCTCTGTTTTTTTAATGTCTCGTGAAGGATATTCAGTGCTGCTGCACCGGCAAGTCCTGCAATCAGGTTTGTTATTTTGCTCATTTTATTTCTGGGTTAGTGTTGTGGGTACAACATGTTGATTTGATGAATGTTTGTGATATTTTTATATAAATAATGGCGCGGCCCCAGACCGGGCTCCGCGCAGACAGGAACTATTTCAGGCAGAAACGAGTACTGTACGTTATCGGGCAGATGAATGATCAGAAATGAACAGTCTGGCGGTTAGGTTTCTTTGAAAAAGCCTGTTTAGGGACAGAGACCAACTGTTTAAAAACTGGCATACAGATCGCTGATATTGAATCAATATGCAACCTTTCGTATGTTTAAACTGAACTTTAAAATCGCATGGAGGAACCTTTGGAAATATAAAGGTTATACGCTCATTAATATACTCGGTCTTTCAGTAGGAATGGCATGCTGTATCCTGATCTTTCTGTTTATACGCTTCCAACTGAATTTCGACAATGGGTACAGCAATGAAAACCGGATCTACCGTTTTGTGACCAGCTGGAAGTATGATAGTTACAGCGATTATTCCCAGGGCGTTCCTGTTCCGCTGTTCGCTGCTGCAGCAAATGAACTTGCCGGCCTTGAGAAAGTTTCTCCTTTGGTACGCAGATGGCGGATGATACATGTGAAGGATAAAACTGGCAGGGTCATCTTCAAAACAGAAGATGGGGTGTTTTATACCGGGCCCGGTCTCTTTGATATTTTTAACATCAGCTGGCTTCATGGAAATCCTGAACAGGCACTGGCGGCTCCAAATACCGTTGCCCTGTCTGAAGCAACGGCGAAGAAATTTTTTGGCAGTACAGGGAATGCCATCGGGCAAACGATCCTGTTAAGTAATCAGACGAACCTGAAAGTCACAGGTGTATTTAAAGATATGCCTGAAAACAGCAGTTTGCCTTTGAAGATCGTGGTCAGTTACCAGACTTTCGACCAGAAAAATGCTAAGAACTGGGATGCTGTAGCTTCACAAACGGAATGTTACGTGCTCTTAAAAAAAGGGTTAAAGGTAGAAGACCTGCAAAGCCCTCTGGCACATTTTAACAAAAAGTATTTTGAGGACCCAAAGATTGCAGGCAACCAGAAGGTTGCTTTGCAGGCTTTGAGAGCTATACATTTTAGCGAACAATACGGAAATTTCGCTGATACCTCCATCACGATGAGCCATATTTATGGCCTCGCCACGATAGGCGTGTTTTTAATGCTGACGGCCTGCATAAATTTCATCAACCTGTCCACCGCCCAGTCTGTATACCGCTCTAAAGAGGTGGGCGTTCGTAAGGTAATGGGCAGTAAACGCAGTCAGTTAGTCATTCAGTTTTTAACCGAGACCTGCTCTGTGGTGATGCTGTCTCTTTTAGCAGCGTGCATATTAGCCGAGCTTGCTATTCCTGCAATGGAAAATCTGTTGGGCAACAGGATGACTTTGCGCCTGGCATCAGATCCGGTCGTTTTTATCTTTATGTTTATCCTGCTGATCCTTGTAAGTGTACTTGCCGGTTTTTATCCCGCAATGGTGATCTCTGGTTTTAGTCCCGCACTGGCCATAAAGAACAAAGTGACGATCAACAATAATGGTTTAAGCTTACGGAAAATCCTGGTGGTACTGCAGTTTGCAGTAACTATTGTTTTGATCATTGGTACGCTGATCATCGTTGGCCAGATGCGGTATATACAGCAAAAACCACTGGGCTTTACAACATCCTCCATTGCAATGGTCAATATGCCGGGCGATAGCCTCAGCCGGATCAGATTTAACACTTTTAAAGAAAAAGTACTGCATACACCGGGTGTCAAAATGTTGAGTTATTGCACGATCCCTCCATTATCTGAAGATACCTGGGCGACAGATTTTAGTTATAATGGCGTTAAGAATACTGACTTTGAACTGCGAATGTCTATCGCAGATGGCAATTATTACAAGCTGTTTGGCCTGAAAGTGATTGCCGGTACAGCAGACTTTAAAACTGACACCGTTAAGGCTTGTGTGGTAAATGAGACTTTTGTCAGAAAGATGGGAATTTCAAATCCGCGGGAGGTACTTGGGAAAACAATTGAAGCCGGCGGTAATATGCTGCCAATCAGGGGCGTGATCAAAGATTTTAATGATAAGTCTTTGAAAGAAAGTATTTCTGCATTGCTTATTTTTCCGAAGAAGAACGAATACTATAAAGCTGCTGTTCAAATAGACACAAGGCTCCTTATGCCCGCAATGAAGAAGGTGGAGTCCTTGTGGAATGATGCTTTTCCCAATTACATTTACAGCGCACGGTTTGTGAGCGATGAGGTGAACAAGCATTATGAAAGCGAACGGATAACCGGTGTTTTGTTCAGGGTATTTGCGGGAGTGATCATTTTCATCTCTTTCACCGGTCTGTTTGGCCTGGTATCATTTGTTGCTTCCCAGCGGACAAAGGAAGTGGCCATCAGGAAAGTGCTGGGTGCATCAACACTGGAATTAGTGAAGATGCTGAACAACTCATTTGTACTGATGGTTCTGATTGCAAATCTGGTTGCCTGGCCGCTGGGCTATATTTTTATAGCTAAATGGCTATCTGGCTTTGCTTACCGGATAGATATCAGTATATGGCCGTTTATGCTGGCGTTTGCAATTTCCATGCTGATCACCCTGATTACCGTGAGCATACAATCGTATAAGGCTGCGGTGGCGAATACGGTTGATGCCCTGAAATATGAGTAGCTATTTGTACTACTGCGGGAGCGACTTTACTTTTTCGTAATGTGATTCTGTACCATCGGCCGCGATAACGCCCAGGAAAACGATCAGTTTCTTTCCCGTAAGATTGATATATACTTTATCCTTATTGTTGTTGAACAACAGGCTGTAATTGGATGTACTGTTATTGATGGCCATCACGTCTGGCTGCACGGTAAATGTTCCGCTTGCTTTGAGTTTATTATTCTCGTACCATTCAAAGTTACTGCCGCTGAAGGTGAGGATATTGCCCGTTCCGGATGCAAAGTTTGGGTCAGCACCGGCAATTTGGATACCTTCAATACGTTTAAGTTCCCAGCTGCCGTTCAGGCTTGATTCTTCGGTTTTCTTTTTGCAGCTGTTTAGTGACAGCAACAGTAAGATGCTGATTGAGAGCGTTAAGATTTTTTTCATTAAAAGATGCGCATGTGAAAGCCTGCATTGGCTTCTTCCTGTAAAGCGCAGGCGGAGCGCAAAACGCTACAAAAAATGAGAGCCGGATGAGTAAACCGGCTCTCATAAAAAACGACGAATTATACAGAATTTTATTCTGCGTATTTATGGTACGCACCAGAAATCCTGACACAAATATGTGGGATTAATAATTGAAATTAAACCAATTTTTAGCAATAAGGAAAAATTTCTGCAGCCTGGATTTTTGAGTTGCAATTGTTTTGTTTGGCGGCTTAAAAATGTATGTTGCAAAATATAATTTTACAGTGATGTACAATCTATGTAATTCTTTCATATAACTGATTATAAACAAATTACAACTAATCCGATTTAGTGTTGTAACTTTAACCTGATGGTGTATTTGAGCTAAAAAAGAGTGGTGATTTAGCGCTTATTAATAACATCTATTTGTGTGAAAATCTCATAAATATTTTTAGATTTGTTTAATAGGGATAATAAATTACAGAATTTTTGTGTCAGTATGACTTGTTTGCGGATGTTTACCGCAGGGTAGGATTATGCAATATTAGCTGTGAGTTTAATAGCTTACAATTTGTCGTTAAGTTGATCAGCCCATTAGATATTATCGCCAGTAATTAATATAAAGTTTTCAGGAATTTGTAGAGAATTTTTATGGTAAACCACGGATTATATGACGTTCTTTTTAATGTCAAAAACTTGCCGGATGAGCTTAAAGATGGTAACACCCGTGAAGAGCTGATGCGTTTTATTGATTTACACCTTACTACCAGCAATCATAAAAAAAATCAGTTGCTGCTCACACCGGGCCATATTGCAGACCAAATTTATTTTCTTGAACGCGGAGCTGCCCGGGGTTACTTTCATGATGAAGATGGAAAGGAGCATACCTTATATTTCTGGGATGAAAAGAGCTTTGTTATTGATTCCTTAAGTTTTTTTAGTGATCAGCCCAGTGATCTTTATATTGAAGTGATGCAGGACAGCATTCTTTTATCGCTTTCGCGCAGGAAACTGAATGAAATTTTGAAAAGCTTTCCTTGTCTTAATATGGTAATAGATCTCATCATGCTTAATGATTTTAAGCAATGCCGTAAAAGAATAATGGATTTTATCTCGCTTAACCCTGTTGGCAGGTATGTTCAACTGGTTAAATCCATTCCGCGGGTAGATCTAAAATTTCATCAGCAGGAAATCGCTTCTTATCTGGGCACCAGCCGTCAGACAGTTTCCCGTTCAAAACGTGCTTAGCCCTGGCTTAGAGGGCATCTTTGAACGGGTTTAGGGATAACTATCTTTATTTCGGATTTTGTAACATTTGTTACAGCGTTTTGTGAAAAACTTACATCACTTTGTATAAAATGAGAATCTCTTTGCTCCAAACGGGCACAACTATAAGGAATATCGTGTTTAACTTGGTACTATAATTTTTAACCTATGGAAACCACATTAAATAAACTGCCATCCTCTAAAATTTCAAGTAAAACCAAAGCGGTTATTGCTGACGTTGCAGCTTATTCTTTCATTATCCTGTTTATTTACACCGCAACCAGCAAAATCCAGTCTTTTGAATCTTTCAAATTAGTGCTGAGCAAATCAGTATTGATAGGTCAGTACAGTACCTTGGTTGCCTGGGCTGTTCCTTCTGCAGAAATTATCATTAGCCTGTTACTTATTTTTCCGCTTACCCGAAAAGACGGGTTGATTTCTTCTCTGGCAATTATGCTGGTTTTTACAGCGTATCTGATTTATATGGTGAATTCCGGAACGCAGTTGATCTGTACCTGTGGAGGCGTTCTTAGCTCCCTAACCTGGCAACAGCACATTTGGTTTAATGCTGTTTTCATTGTGCTCGCTGCTACAGGGTTGAAATTTTACAAATCTGAACAACTGTAATGCCTGATAAATAAAACTGAACAAACAAAATATTACCTATTATTCAAACCTTAAATTTTAAACCATGAACAAAATTATTATTGGCTTACTTGCCGCAACAGTTGCTGCAGGGGGCAGCGTATTGACTAATCCTGAGAAAAAGTATTCTACAGGCGACTGGTATGGACATACTTTGTCGGGGGCGTATACGAGATTTAGCAGTCCGTACCTTCTTGGGCTTTGCCTACCGCTTTCAATTGACCCATGTGCGTATTATGAAACACCTGCCGGAGATGGGCATATCCCGAATTCCTTCTCCAGTGCACAAGCGATGGAATGGGAAGACGATGGATATCTGGTAGGTGTAGGATCGGGTTTTTACCTTGGCCTTTAAGTTACAAACAAACTTTAAATAAATTAGAGGTAATAATAAAAGGGGCTTAGGCCCCTTTTATTATTACCTCTAATGACGGTTTTCAATGACGCTGATACTATCTGAGGTTTTGCTTTATTCCACTTAGTGCAATTTCGTCACTTGGAATTGGGAAAACATACCTCACATCATTTGGCAAGAGGGTAGTGGTTGTCCCGTTTAAAATACGTGTGAGCACAATGCCGTTTCCTTCTTTATTCAATCTTTTGATATCATCCCATCTTAATCCTCTCCATACTAATTCTTTCCGGCGTTCCAGCAAAGCAAGATCAAGTGCCTCTTGCGCTGTTGCAGCGGTTAATGGTGTAAACGAAGATGAAGGAAATCTTTTGATTAACAATGCATTCAATACCGATAGACTGACAGCAGTCCTTCCATTCCTCGCGGCACATTCTGCTTTGATCAGATAAACTTCATCAGTAGCCAAACCAGTATAGGGAAAAATGTTCTGTCCAAAATAATTGCCTCCCATGATATATCCTTTTGCAGAAGGCTTAAAGTAAAGGCTAAGCCTCAGGTCATTGGAACTGTATAATTGCAGCAGGTCCTTGTTGATAGTAATGAAATTATTAGCTATACCGGCACTTGTGGGATAAGATGGAACCGCTGCGGTGGTAAATAAGGTTTCATCATTTGTTTTAGAAAAAGGATATAACTCAGAAGCGTTCAGGGTTTGATAATCTATGAGCTTGCTATATAAAGCGAGACAACTATCTGCTGCCAGTTCTGCTCTTTCATAGTCACCCATACTAAGGAAAATCCGGGCCTGCAAAGCATAAGCCGATACTGCTGTCGGTTTATTCTTTTGAGCAGTAGGAATGGATGTGCCTAACAGAACTCTTGCAGAATTTAAATCTTTCAGAATCTGCTGATAGCTTTCTTCAAGTGTTGAACGTTGTACAATCTCATCAATTTCCGGTCTTAATTTGAGCGGGATGCCTAAGTCTGTGCCTGAAGTTCTGCGATCATAAGCTTTACAGAAATTTCTGGCAAGGTCGTAAAAATGATATGCTCTTTCGAATAATGCCCATCCTTTAATACAATTCCATTTCGCTATATTGTCTGCATTAACCGTAATTTTCTCTAATCCACTTAGTACCTTATTAGCGTAAAATACTGCGACATAGGGCCTGGCCCAGTCCTGAATATTGGGTTGGCCGCCAAATAAATCGGCACTCCAGATGTAAGCATTCCTTTCGGTGGCACTGCTTGCCGACTGCCAGGTCGGATAGTCTACATAGTTATATTCATCAGCAGATAAGACAGGCAAGGCAGAGGTAGAATAAGTGAAGTTGTCACCTTCCAGCAGGTTTTCAAAATCATCAAGAGTAACCGGCTGCATGATATTGGTTGATGGCCTGGCATCTAAAAAATCTTTTTTGCAGCTTGTCAGTAAGCCAGAGTCTACTATAATCAGCAGTGCCCAAAGGAAGATTCTTGTATTGTTATATATCGTTTTCATGACCTCGTTAAAAATTAGTTTTAATACCAAAAGAAATACTTTTTGCAATCGGATAGCCAGATCTTGCATCTGGATCAATGTGCCGTTTATTTGCCCGCCATATAATGCCTAAATTATTTGCATACGTATAGAAACCCACTGAACCTAAGCCAATTTTCTTTAAACCACTTGTGTTAAGTGTATAAGTTAGCTGAACATCATTTAGCCTGATGTGGTCTCCCTTTTCTATTGTTGACTCCGATAAAGCATAGAACTGATCCCGGCTCACGCTTGCGGGATTAATAAGTGATGGAACCGTTGTGATGAATTCGTCTCCCGGTTTTTGCCATCTTTGACCATATTCATTGGAATGATAATCGCCACTATATAGTAAATTGTATTGCAAAGCGGAGCGTCTAAAATGATAGCCGAATTTGTAGCCGATATTAATTGATAGTTCCAGTGAGCTTAAACTGAATGTGTTTCTAAATGATCCAAAGATTGTTGGAACTGCCGAGCCTGAGAACTTCAAATTGTTGCGATCTGTTGAATTATTGATTGAAGTGTAATTCTTGCTGATCTGGCTTCCAAGAAAACCCTGTGGATCTCCTTCAGCATCCAGGCCTGCAGATTTAAAACCAAAAAGCGACTGAATAGGGTAGCCCACTAAGGGCGTAATAGAGCGGGGATTGAGAATACTTAAATTTGATCCCGTATTCGCCTGATAGTTGGTAACTCTGTCTTTTGATATATTGAAGATCCCGGTAGTTGTCCATCTGATTAAACCATTGAGGTTACGGGAATTCAATTGAATATCAATTCCGCTTGTGTGCGTGTCTGCAACATTACCGGTAAATATGCTTAGGCCAGTTTGTTGTGAGATCGGGCTGGAGCCAATCAAATCTGCACCATTTTTAATATAATATTCCAAACTTCCGGAAATTATTTCTTGTTTGAGACCAAAGTCAATTCCAAAATTAATATTCTTTACACGTTCCCAGCGAAGGGAAGGATTTGGTGGGTTGGTAATCGTAGTGAATGGTGTTCCCAGATAATTTTGGGAGGCATTGGGGCTTGCAGTAGTAAATGCAGTGATTGTCTTGTTTACATTTCCATTATATCCATACGTTGCCCGGATCTGTAACCTTGGCATCCAACTGAAATGATAGAATTTCTCTTTGTCTAAACTCCATGCCAGGCCGGTCGAGAAAAGCGGTACACCCTTTTTCTGAGCCGAAACTCCGAATAAATTGGATTCGTCCCTACGGTAACTCGCAGATAATATCAGGCGACTATCGAAAGTGTATATTGCATTTGTATAGTAAGAAATATAGTGATCTGTAGTGCCTCTTTGAGTGGTCGCGCTGTTACCAATGCGAATTGCTTTGACACCATAATAGGCCGGAAATAATGTGATAGGATCTATTTGCACACTTGTTTCGGTATCGGGGTCGTATCCATACTGGTTCTGGCTGTCCGTAGAGAAGTTCTCCGACCGGATTTCATAACCTGCAATTGCATTGATATTGTGTTTTCTGGAAATAGTTTTTTTTAGATCCAGCTGGGCACGCCCGTAATCGGCATTGAGTAGGTTATTAGTTCTGTTGTACAAACTTCCGATTGGCAAAGGATTTGTCACAATCCCTGTGGTTCTATTGATCTGCGTAACTTCGTTGATGGCATTTCTGGTATTATAGGAGTCTAAGCTATGTAAGGTTTTATTCATACCAGTTGAACGATAGTACTGATAATTAACAGAAAATGCCAGGGGTTTAAGAATCTGGTATCTCAATCCGGTATTCACTCTAATATCAGTAGATTCTCCATGAAAAGAATTTGCTTTTTTTCTCAGCTCATCCAAAGGCCGGTATTTCCAGTTGAGCAAATTACCATTCCCGGCAGTATCAGTATAAGCAGCACGCAGACCAGATATGGGTAGAACCGCCAGCGGCTTATCATCGCGATCCGCAATTTGTTCATAAGGATATAAAGGAAAATATCCTTCAAGATTATCATTCTTCGCAAGAGATCGTACAAAAGTAATATCAGTAGTCAGCTGTACTTTATGATCCGCCAGATCATACGTATTATTCGCTTTCAGGGTATACCGCGAACTGGATGCGCCAACGTTCACCGGGCTGAATCTGTCATAACCTGCGGATAAATGATATGTATTACTGGCGCCGCCTCCGTTTAAACTCAGATAATACTGCTGCTGCAAGCTCTTGCGATAAAAATACTGATCCAGCTGCTGCCGTACATCGTTTTGCTTCAGCGCCTCAATACTTGCCTGTGTTGCGACTGTATTTGCGGGAGTTTCTTTTGCGAGAAGCGCAACAACGGGCGAAATCAGATCATAATCGTTTCGCAGTGTAGCATTGTAACTCCCTTTGGAATACAGGAATTTTTCTAGATCGATGAATTCCGCAGAAGTCATTTGCGGTTGATAATACAGATCAGGTTTATCACCTATTGTCACATTGGTATTAAAACCAACCTTTGTTTGCTGATTGAGTTTTCCTTTTTTGGTTGTAATTACGATCACACCATTGCCAGCCCTAACGCCCCAGATTGCTGCTGCCGCTGCATCTTTTAAAATCGTGACATCCTCAATGTCATTGGGATTGATCGTATTCAGATCGCCCTCAAAAGGAAAGTTGTCAATCACGATCAGCGGCTTGGTTTCAGAGAACAGCGTGCTTCTTCCCCGTACGCTGATTCCGGTAGTGTTTCCAACCCCTCCATCAACCAGCAGGCCATTTGTGACCCCTTTGATCCTGCTGATAAAATCCGGCGATACGGAACGGTTAACCAGCTTGTTGTCGATCAGTACAAATGAACCGGTACTTCCTTCGCGGGATACCTTCTGGTAACCTGTCGACAGGATCGCTACTTCCTGCAGCTGGTTCACGGCCTGCCGCATCCGCAGGTCTCCAAGGTACTGGCCCACCCTCACTTCGATGCTGTTGTAACCCAGATGCGAGATGATAAGTGTGGCATTTTCATCCACTGCTGTGAGGGTAAAGTCGCCCAGAATATCCGTCACCTCCGTTCTGTCGCTGCCTTTGATCCTGGCTACAGCTCCTTCCATCGCTTTACCGTTTTCGTCCACTACGCGGCCATGAACGTCAATTTCTTTATATGGGCGCCTGGACTTGCCGGCATTGCCTGCCATTCCGGAAGATCTGCGCCTGCTGAGGATTATATTCTTGTCTACGATTTTATAGGTTAACTGAAGAGAACGAATACATTTTGAAATGGCTTCTTCGATAGTAGCATTTTTAAGAGAGATGTTAATCTTTGGGACATTAAGGTCAAAATCTTTGGCCACAAAGACAAATTCAGTCTGTTTTTCGATGGCATGCAGCGCGGCACCCAGACTGATGTTTGTTTTTTCAAGATTGATTCGCTGACTATAGGACTTAGCGCTTACTTGTAACAGGGCAATGAAAAATATCACAGCGGTTAACTTCATTTTCAATAGCAATTTTTTAGGCAGCCGGAGGCCGGACATGCCTGGTTTAAAAGCATATATTTTCATACTTTTGTTCTGTTTGGGTTAGTTACATGAATTTGGTCAAATAGATTTATCCCGATTTTATCGGGAAGGGTTAATCCAAACGATATCGCAGAAGTGCTCGCAACACTTCTGCGTTTGTTTTTGAACCAACCGGATTTGCGTCAGAGAACCTGCCGTTGATGTGAAGTTGTGGTCATGTTTTGGGTTTATTTGTTCGAAATCTGGTATATTTGGTTGATTAAATTGCTCTTACTTATTGCTCATGATAGTTACTTTTCTGTTTTCTATCTTATAGCTGATACCTGGGCTCAGCAGTATTTCAAGTACCTTTGACAGTTTAATATTGCGGTAAACTTTGCCATCGAGCTTTTCTGTAGGTACAGCTCCTTCATATTGGACCTCCACATTGTACCAGCGTGCGATCTGGCGCATTACAGTTTGCATATCATCATTCTGAAACTGGAACAAGCCATTTTTCCATGAAATGGATTCATCAGCATTGATATCCGCCACTGCGATTCCCCGATCTGTTAGTATTGACTGCTGACCAGCTTTAACTACTTTGAACAGCACAGTTTTATCAACTGCAGTTTTTTTGCCTGGAAGGTACTTTGGAGAATGGGGAGTGGTCATTACCGCTGCGGAACCTTCAAGAACTGTTGTTTTCACACCGGGTTCTTCCCTGTAAGAATTGATATTGAATTTTGTTCCGATGTCTTTTACGTCCTGGCCATCTGTTTCCACGATAAATGGCCGTTTCGCATTGTGCACCACTTCAAAGTAGGCTTCGCCCCTCAACACCACCCTGCGCTCTGACAGCGACGAAAAAGTAGCAGGATATTTTAATGTCGAGGCAGCGTTTAGCCATACCTTGGTACCATCAGGCAAACACACACCATATTGACCACCTTTTGGAATTTCTATTGTATTGTATTCAGCTTTTTCTGCTGCTTTTCCTCTGCCTAAAAATTGTTGACCGGTCAGTGTATATGTTAATTGTCCGTCACTGGTTTTCATGATCTTTACCCCGGCTTGTTTAGCCAGTTCTCCATTATCCGCAGTTGTCAGATCGATACTTCTGCCATTCGCCAGAATCAGCCTGGCCCGGTTGCCGCCCGGGGCCACATCAGTTACATATACGGTGTCCGGCTTTTCGTTATTTGTCCAGTTGTTCCAGAAATAGAAGGTGATACTCATCGCTATGATTAAGAATGCAGCCACCTTAGAATATAGTGAGATATAAAATTTTCTTTCCGCTTTGTTCAAGCATGCAAATAGTGCATTGTCCATTTCCGCCATCCTTTGTTGAAAAATCTCTGGTTCAAGTTTCGCGTTTGAAGCTTTGGCATGTTCCAGGTACCAGTGATGAAGCTGAAGCAACTCCTGATCAGTGATGGTTCCGTTTCCGTATTTTTCGAAAAGATTGGTTTTTGATGAAGTATTCATATGACAAGCATTACGTAGATGATTTTTTAAACGGGATCTTTCCAGAGATTGTAATCCCCGTTTAACCATATGACGGAATGCAGGCGCGTTGGTAGTACGTGCTGGCTGAAAAAAATTAATAAATATTTTTTAGCCGGTAGAACTGAGCGGAGCGAAGCTTTTTACAGCAAAGTGAGGGAGAGCAGGCTGAGGTTTATTCTCAGCCGCAGGTGTTTGATGGCTTTGTTGATCTGCTTTTTAACAGTGTGTTCAGAAATACAGAGTTCTTCGGCAATCTGTTTGTGTGACAGGCCCTGATTTCTGCTCAGGTCAAAAACTTCGCGCATTCTTGCAGGGAGGCTGGCAAGTGCCAGACGGAACAAGGCCAGTGTTTCTTTTTCGATATAACTTTCATCCAGTGCCGCAGTTCCCTTTTCCAGGTAACACTCCAATGAATCCAGATAGCGGGTGATCGTTTTCTGATGCCTGATAAAGTCAATGACCTTGTGGCGGATAGACCTGAAAACATAGGCCTCCACTGTAGTTTTTACACTGATCGAATGGCGTGTTTCCCAGAGCCGGATAAACATCTCCTGAACGACGTCTTTAGCTTGCTCATCATCTCCGAGCATTCTAAAAGCCTGAAAATACAAGGGGCCTTTGTACCGGTCATAGAATTCTGCGAAGGCCTGTTTATCATCGCTTTTGATTAATGAAACAAGTTCTTCGGCAGGCAGGTTTGTATATTTGGCCATTGTAAAGATGTCTAAACTTTAATTCTACAGAGAATACATCCATATACGTATTCTTTGAAGGAGTGGATTTGATCTAAAGCATAATTATTATGTTAAAATGAACGATGTGTGTGCTAAAACGACTCTACTTCTCTTCTTTGCCTTTGATAGATAAGCAGGGCAGCCAGAAAACCAACAAATACCATCGCCATACTAAAAGGAAAAATATAAAGCATCCCAAAATGACTGGCTACACCTCCAACTAATGGCCCGGTGATGCCTAGGGAAAGATCGATAAATAAGCCATAGCCACCAATCGCAGCGCCCTGGCTGGAGGAAGGTACAAGCTTAACAGCTTCCACGCCGAGTGCGGGAAAAACCAGCGAAAATCCAAGTCCTGCAATGCCTGCACCAATCAGCGCTACATGCGGGGCATTGGCAAGCCAGAGGATCAGCAATCCTACAGTTTCCAGTGCCAGGCAATACATCGCTGTTTTCATCCCTCCCGAGGTTTCTATGGAACGGGCAAACATGATACGCCCAAGGATAAATAAGATACTGAACACAGAAAGGGCCAGGACAGCGCCCGTCCAGTTCAGGTAAGCGTAATACAGCGTGATAAATGTAGATATCGTACCAAAACCCAGTCCGCCAAGCGCCAGGCAGATCCCAAAAGGGGATACCGTTTTGAGCACCTGAATAAATGGGAGCCTTGGGGCACTGGTATTTACTCCCCTTATGGCTTTTTTACTTTTTGCATAGATCAAACCGATTATACCTGCAGCAATGATCACGATCCCTATACTGCCCATCCCAAATGCATTGTTCAGCAGGAGGCCTAAAGGAGCACCTGCAGCAAGGGCACCGTAACTGGCAATCCCGTTAAAGGACATTGCCCGGCCCGTATATTTGTCTCCCACTGCAAAGATTGCCCAGTTCACGGGGCTTGCCCCAATGAGGCCTTCTGCAAAGCCTGTCATCAGCCTGGTTAGAACGAGCGTCCCCAGGCTCAGTGCGGGGATATCCCTGAACATATATGCAGCAAACATCAGGATTCCACTCAGCGAGAATCCTATCATGCTTAACAATACCGCGGGTTTTGGTCCTTTTTTATCAACAATGTTCCCTGCATATCCACGCAGCAGAAAGGTAGTGACATACTGAATGCTGATGATGATCCCCGCGATCATCGTACTGTAACCCAACCGCTGATGGATAAACACCGGCAATATGCCAAGGGCCAGTCCTATGGTAAAGTAACCGATAAATGTAAATGTGACAAACCCTGCAATTGTTATACGGACCTTAGATAAGGAAGCGCCCGCATGTGTTTCTGCTTGCATAACCCTGGTAACTCTTAAATAAGCACGCAAAGTTATACGCGAGCGCTCTTTAAAGGGAATAAAAGGGAAGACTTTACTTAAATCTAACATTGCAGGCATGCTAAATTAAAATTGTAAATTTGATCTGAATCCTTAATAACCAAACCTGTTTTTAATCAAATTATCAATTTTATGAAAGCTAATCATCTCCGGTCTGATTGCTCCATTTGTTACGCATTGGATATATTCGGTGATAAATGGACACTGCTCATTTTACGTGATATGCTATTTGAAGGTAAGTCGTCCTTTAGCGAATTTAAGGCATCTGAAGAAAAAATTGCCACCAATATCCTTACCGACCGGCTTAAAACCCTGGATGCCGAAGGTTTCCTGATCAAAACGGCTTCTGCAGCCAATAAGGCCAAATACCTGTATTCACTTACGGATAAGTCGATTGACCTGCTGCCAGTTTTTGTAGAGCTGTTCTCCTGGGGAGATAAGTACAGGCCTGCTTCGCCGTCCTGCAATCCGGTATATAAAAGACTAAAAGCAAATAATTCCCCTGCAATTGCTGAATACGCTCAGGAACTGAAACAGCACAGGGATGCCGTACTGGGCGGGTAGCCGCACATTTGTTAGCGTATTGTAAGAACATGGTCATGTGGTATAAATTCTTGTTGCAAAATGCAACTGGTATTTGTAATTTTTGTATCTTTGATATAGAAAATTAAAACATAGAAATTATGAATACTATAGAAATCACTGACGCTAACTTTGATGAACTTGTGTTGAAATCAGACAAACCTGTATTAATCGACTTTTGGGCCGAATGGTGCGGACCCTGTCGGATGGTAGGCCCGGTGGTTGAAGAAATAGCTAAAGAATATGAAGGAAAAGCCGTTGTAGGAAAACTAAATGTGGATAATAATCCTGAGGTATCCGTAAGATTTGGCATCCGGAACATCCCGGCATTGTTATATTTCAAAGACGGAGAAATTGTGGATAAACAGGTAGGTGCAGTTCCTAAATCTATACTTGCTGAAAAACTGATCAAACAGCTGAACTAAGATCGTTTGGATTGATTGTTTAATGAAAGGGTGTTATAATTTATTATAACGCCCTTTTTTATTTATCGCTAGGCCAGAAAAAGGGCCCGGTAATCTGTATTGGCCTCCACTCTTTTGAGCATTACAAACGAGAATATGGCAAAGATCCCTACAGGGATAATGATCATCTGAATGATCAGGCTTAAAGGGTTAAGCTGAAAGTACCTCAGTGTATATACCGCAATAAATAACGCGAAGATCAGATACTTGCCCACCGTAAACATTCTGGTGTAGCGCGATGCTTTTTTAATATTGGACACGAGTTGTTTACACTGCAAATCATCCAGGTTATTAATGAAATCCAGCTCTTCCTGATCCCAGTCCCATTCATTTATGATATATGCTCTTGCCTCAATATTGCTTTCCATATGCGTGTATAATTCTTAAAAATACAATTTTTCAATAAAAAAGCGGGCCTCGTTATTCAGGAGGCCCGCCTTTATGCGGCTAAAAATTTAGCTTTTAAGGTTTTTTAGCTTCAGGGGCTTTACCAATCAGGTCCATAAACTGGTCCAGTTTAGGCGTGATGATAATCTGCGTGCGCCTGTTTTTTGCTTTTCCGGCATCTGTAGTATTATCGGCTACCGGATTGTATTCTCCTCTTCCGCCAGCGGTTAACCTTTTGGGATCAACTCCAAAAGTGGTTTGTAAAGACTGTACAACAGAGGATGCACGCAAGGCGCTTAAATCCCAGTTGTTGCGGATGTTAGGCATTTTAACCGGTACGGCATCTGTATTACCTTCAATCAGGACATCGTAATCATTGTAGTCCTTGATGATTTTGGCAATTTTGCTTAAGGTTTGTCCGGCTTTATCAGAGATATCGTAACTTCCTGATTTATATAGCATATTGTCTGCCAGGGAAATATAAACCACACCTTTCAGTACCTGTACATCCACATCCTGCATTTCCTCACGGCTAAGTGAACGGGTCAGGTTATTGGTAAGCACTAAGTTGAGCGAGTCACTTTTGTTTTTTGTATTCACCAGGTGCTGGATGTATTTGTTGGATGAATTGATCTCATCTACGAGTTTGGAGATATTCACATTTCCCTGGCCTGATGAGGTTAAACAT
This sequence comes from Pedobacter westerhofensis, assembly GCF_900182595.1. Taxonomy (GTDB): domain Bacteria; phylum Bacteroidota; class Bacteroidia; order Sphingobacteriales; family Sphingobacteriaceae; genus Pedobacter; species Pedobacter westerhofensis. The sequence goes on from NZ_FXTN01000002.1 coordinate 74,913, forward strand.
TTGTCGAGCGCAGCCTGTAATGCCGCAACATTGGAACGCTCAGAAGTAATCTGTTCTTCAAGGCTTTTAACCCTTGAACTGGAGGCCGAAAGTCCCTGCTGGCTTTCATCATACTTTTTGCTGAGTTCACTGTTTTTTGTTTGTAAATCTGTATAGTTGGATTGTAATTCAGTAAACTTTTTATTACTTACACAGCCTTGAGATAAAAAGGCAATCGATAACAGGGCTACCGGTAATATTGATAATTTCATAATATTGATTTTTATTTGATATCTGTACTCAGGCAGTATACTTGCACAGATCGTGCCAATCCGGCTGCAGAGAAAGGCCATGGGTTCCAAACATCCTTTATTCATCATACTGCCCAGGTATTAGTACGGTTAATACCAATCAAAAAAAGTATAAGTGGCAGTTTCTTCTGCGTAGAACACGTGTTGTTTCGTTACAGGTCAAATACTTGAAACCTTCAAAATTTAAGTTTGTTGGAGGTTAAAATGTTTAAAACCCTAATGTTTATGGTTTGCATTTCCTGTAACGAAAAATAAAAATGAATTTAAACATCTTTCCCGGAAAACCATTTCCTCTCGGCTCATCATGGGACGGCAATGGTGTCAACTTTACGCTATATTCTGAAAATGCAACTGCGGTTGAACTCTGCCTCTTTGATCCTGATAACGACGAAAAAGAAACCATGAGGTTCAGCATTACTGAACAAACTGATCTTACCTGGCATATCTATGTACAGGGCCTTGCCCCGGGACAACTTTACGGCTTCAGGGTCTATGGTCCTTTTGAACCGGAAAACGGCCACCGCTTTAATCCCAATAAATTATTGCTTGATCCTTATGCAAAGGCGATATCGGGTATTATCGACTGGAATGATTCGCTGTTCTCCTATAAGGTGGGCGACCCGGAAGAGGACCTCAGTTTTAGCGAGACGGACAGTGCGCCCTACATACCAAAATCGGTTGTGATCGACCCCAGCTTTGACTGGGGGGATGACCAACGGCCAAATACGCCATACTATAACACGGTGATCTATGAAGCCCACGTGAAAGGCTTTACCAAACTCCATCCGGATATCCCCGAAGATATCCGGGGCACCTATGCCGGGATCGGTCATCAGGTGACTATTGATTATCTTAAAAGCCTTGGGATTACTGCGATAGAACTGATGCCGGTACACCATTTTGTGGCAGACAGGCACCTGCTGGAAAAAGCACTCACCAATTACTGGGGATACAATACACTTGGATTTTTTGCCCCTGATGTGCGCTATTGCTCTGGCGGTAAACAGGGCCAGCAGGTTACTGAATTCAAAAGCATGGTGAAAGCGCTGCATCAGGCCGGTATAGAAGTGATCCTGGATGTAGTGTACAACCACACCGCCGAAGGTAACGAAAAGGGGCCTACGCTTTCATTCAAGGGTATCGATAACTCATCTTACTATCGGCTTACCGAGGATAAGCGCTACTATATGGACTATACCGGTACGGGCAATACGCTCAATGCCTACCTGCCAAACGTGCTGCGCTTACTGATGGATAGCCTGCGGTACTGGATTACAGAGATGCACGTGGATGGTTTTCGCTTTGATCTGGCTGCTACACTTGCCCGGGAACTCCATGAAGTCAACAGGCTAAGCGCATTTTTTGATATCATCCATCAGGACCCTACAATTTCACAGGTTAAACTGATTGCCGAACCATGGGATATTGGAGAAGGTGGCTACCAGGTAGGTAAATTCCCTATCGGCTGGGCAGAATGGAACGGAAAGTTCAGGGACTGTATCCGCGATTACTGGAGCGGCTCCGAAAATACGCTTCCGGAATTTGCCGACCGGATTACGGGAAGTGCAGATCTCTATAAAGATTACAGGAAACCCACTGCCAGTATCAACTTTATCACTGCGCATGATGGATTTACCCTGCACGACCTGGTGTCTTACAATGAAAAACATAATGATGCCAACGGTGAGGACAATCAGGACGGCGAAAGCAATAACCGCTCCTGGAACTGCGGGGCGGAAGGGCCGACGGACGATCAGGATATTATCGCCCTGCGCATGAAACAGAAAAGGAACTTCCTGACCACTTTATTCTTATCACAGGGCGTGCCGATGCTGCTGGCAGGTGACGAGCTGGGGCGTACGCAGCAGGGCAACAACAATTCTTATTGCCAGGATAATGAGATCTCATGGCTGGACTGGGAGGCGGCCGACCAGGATCTGCGTGGCTTTACCAGCAGCCTGATCCGCTTGAGAAGAGAACATGCCGTTTTCTCCAGAAAAAACTGGTTCAAGGGCCAACCTTTAAAAGCCAACGGAATAGAAGATATCGCCTGGTTCCTGCCAGACGGAAGTCCGATGGACGACGAGCACTGGAACGAGGGCGCAGCAAAATCTGTAGCTACCTTTCTGAATGGTAAAGGCTTGAATACACTTGATGATGCTGGCAACAAGGTGGTTGACGACAGCTTCTATATGATTTTTAATGCGCATGAGGAGGAGATACAATATCAGTTGCCGGGCGACGAATACGGGGGAGAATGGCGCATTATCATTGATACTGCCAGTGCCGCCCCGGTAAGTGCCACGCTGATTTTTGCACCGGGAACACAGGTTCCGGTAGGTGGGCGCACAGTGGTGCTGCTTCAAAATTTTAAGAATCAATAAAACGGTTTGCAATGGGTTTCGAGAATGGCAAAAAAAGAGTAATTATCACGCAGGTTTCCCCGGCTGTGGAAGGGGGAAAATACCCTGCAAAGGCAGTGGTCAATGAAGAAATCACGATCGCTGCGGATGTATTTGGTGACGGGCATGATGAGGTTGCAGCAAGTGTTCTCATAACATACCTGCCCGGGGGCCTGCAGCAGGAACTCCCGATGGCCATGAGCCTCAATGACCGCTGGGAAGCTGCATATACATTTGAGGCCACCGGCGAGTATGAATTCAGGATCATAGGCTGGGAAGATCATTATACAACCTGGAAAAAAGGCCTCCGGAAAAAATATGATGCCGGGCAGGATATCAGTCTGGAGCTCCTGATCGGTGCAGAATTACTGAATGCCGCTGCTGTGGTACTAGAGGCAGAAGGTCCTGTACTAACAGCTGCGGCAGAAAAACTATCCCGCGTATCGCCGGAGCAGGGGGTAGCTATTGCACTGCATGAAGAACTCGCCGCAATCATGTTCAACTATCGTCCTGAGGAATCTGTAACCGTTTATCCCACAATCTTCACAATCAGCGTAGAACGGAAAAAGGCCGCCTTCAGTTCCTGGTACGAACTGTTTCCACGGTCAGCCTCGGCAGAACCCGGCAGGCACGGAACTTTTAAAGATGTGGAACAACTGCTTCCAATGGTGAGTAAACTGGGCTTCGATGTGCTCTACTTTCCGCCTGTACATCCCATTGGAGAAATCAACCGCAAAGGAAAAAACAATACGTTAAATGCGGGAACCGGTGATCCCGGATCGCCCTGGGCAATCGGCAACAGGAAGGGCGGGCATAAAGCCATTCATCCCCAGCTGGGAACGATGAAAGACTTTAAGCGTCTGAATAAAGCAGCAAACGACCTCGGCATTGAGTTGGCAATGGACATTGCTTATCAATGTGCGCCAGACCACCCTTATGTGAAAGAACATCCGCAATGGTTTAAATGGCGCCCTGACGGCACGGTACAGTTTGCCGAAAACCCGCCAAAAAAATATGAGGATATCCTGCCTTTTGACTTCGAAACGGACGATTGGCAGAACCTGTGGCTGGAATTAAAAAGTATCATTGATTACTGGATCAGTGCCGGTGTCCGAATTTTCAGGATCGATAATCCGCATACCAAGGCTTTTCCCTTCTGGGAATGGATGATTGCCGAGGTGAGAAAGAAAGATCCTGATGTGCTGTTCCTGGCAGAGGCTTTTACGCGTCCGCGCCTGATGGAACGGCTTGCTAAAACCGGCTTTACACAGTCGTACACCTATTTTACATGGCGCAATACCAAGTATGAGATCGAGACATATATGAAGGAGCTTACCAAAACCGAGATGCGGTATTATTTCAGGCCCAACTTCTGGCCCAATACACCCGACATCCTGCCTCCTGCACTTATCAACGGGGGAGAGAACGCACACATTATGCGCCTCATCCTGGCGGCTACTTTATCTTCCAACTACGGTCTGTATGGCCCTGTTTACGATTTCGGCATCAATACCCCACACGGACAAAAAGAAGAGTACGTGGATAATGAAAAATATGAAATCAAACACTGGGAATGGACAAAGTATACGCGTATCCGCGAGCTGATGATCAGGGTAAACCAGATCCGTAAGCAAAATACAGCGCTGCACAGTACCTGGAATATCGAGTTTGCAGATACCAGCAGTGACCAGATCATCGCTTACACCAAGACCGATGCTAAATCAGGAAACAAACTGCTGATTGCAGTCAACCTTGATGCTACACAAACCCATTCTGCCACAATCAGGATCCCTTTTGAGGAACTGAACATGGATCCCTCAAAAGAATTCAGGGCGCATGATCTTCTGAACGGAGATATCTGGTACTGGCGGGGGGAATATCAATTTGTAGAACTGAACCCACACCTGATGCCTGCACATATTTTCAGGCTGGATCAATAACCAAATACGAAACAATATCATGAACGAAAATAAAGATCAGATAGACGGTAAATTACACTGGTACAAAGATGCCGTGATTTACGAGCTCCATATTAAGGCCTTCCGCGACGGGAACTGCGACGGTATTGGAGATTTTAAAGGCTTGATGGAAAAACTTCCTTACCTCGAAGACCTTGGGGTTACAGCCATATGGCTGCTGCCGTTTTATCCCTCGCCATTAAAAGATGATGGCTATGATATATCTGACTATTACCATATCAACCCTTCTTACGGGGATATTAAACAGTTTAAGGTATTCCTGAAGGAAGCACACAAACGCGGGCTCAAAGTGATCACAGAACTGGTGATCAACCATACCTCAGACCAGCATCCCTGGTTTCAGCGTGCAAGGAAATCACCGCTCGGCTCTCCCTACAGGGATTATTATGTATGGAGTGACGACCCTACAAAATTCAAGGATGCCAGGATCATTTTTCAGGACTATGAAACTTCTAACTGGACCTGGGATCCCGTAGCCAAACAATACTTCTGGCACCGGTTCTTTCATCATCAGCCGGATCTGAATTACGACAGTGAGCTGGTACAGCAGGAAGTTTTCAGGATCATGGATTACTGGTGTAAAATGGGTGTAGATGGCTTCCGGCTGGATGCCGTGCCTTATCTATTTGAGAGAGAGGGGACCAATTGTGAAAATCTGCCCGAGACACATGAGTATCTCAAAAAACTCAGGAAATATATTGACGACCGTTATCCCGGAACGCTGTTGCTGGCAGAAGCCAATATGTGGCCTGAAGACTCTGCCGCCTATTTTGGCAAGGGCGATGAATGCCAGATGAATTATCATTTTCCGCTAATGCCGCGGATGTTTATGGCGGTGCAGATGGAAGACCGCTATCCCATCACTGATATCTATGATCAGACCCCTGATATCCCTAATACCTGCCAGTGGGCAATATTCCTGAGGAACCATGATGAGCTTACCCTGGAAATGGTGACGGATGAGGAACGTGATTATATGTACAAGGTTTATGTAAAAGACCCCAAAGCAAGGATCAACCTCGGCATCAGGCACAGACTGGCGCCACTGCTGGAAAACAATCGGAAAAAGATTGAGCTGATGAATACGCTGCTGTTCAGCTTGCCGGGAACTCCGGTAATCTATTATGGTGATGAAATCGGGATGGGGGATAATTTTTACCTCGGAGACCGCGATGGTGTGCGTACACCCATGCAGTGGCACGCCGACCGCAATGCCGGTTTTTCTGAGGCCAACCCACAGCGGATGTACCTGCCGCTGATCCTCGACCCGCAGTTTCATTATGAATCTGTCAACGTAGATTTGCAGTCAAGAAATACCTCGTCCCTGCTCTGGTGGATGAAACGCATCATCAGCACGCGCAAAAAGTACCTGGCTTTCAGCAGGGGAGACCTGAAATTTATCCAGAGCGAAAACGCCAAGGTACTGGTGTTCACCAGGACCTATGAAGACCAGACGATGCTGGTGGTAGCCAACCTTTCGCGGTTTGCACAGGCGGCAGAGCTGGACCTTTCTGCCTATAAAGGCTCGGTGCCGGTTGAGATACTGAGCAGGAACCGCTTCCCGTCAATTAAAGAGGATGTTCCTTACTTTTTTACCCTCGGTGCTTACGCCTGTCAGAGCTTTGTATTGGAAAAGGCACATCCGGAGATGGAAAACGAAGACCGTCTGTCCTTGCTGGAACTCAAAAACTGGAAAGACCTGCTGAGCAGGGAGGTGATTGAGGAACTGGAGAATGTGATCCTTCCTAACTATATGATGCACCTGCGCTGGTTTGGTGGCAAAGGCAGGGGCATGGAAACGCTGAAGATCATTGATCATGCGGTGCTGCCCATGGAACCCGGCAATGCCTATATCCTGCTGATGGAAGTTTCCTACCGCGACGGGCTTCCCGATCTCTACCAGTTACCGGTGGCATTCGGAAAGGGCCAGTTTTCCTATAAGATTCAGGACAACTGCCCGCAGTCTGTAATTGCACTGGTAAATATCAACGGGGAAGAAGGGGTGCTGTATGACGCAATTTATGGTATTGAGCTGCAGCAGCTGATCCTTACGCATATGGCGCAGCACCATACCATAGGGCAGAGCCGGTCCGAACTGCATTTTACAGGCAACAAAAGGCTGAAGAAACATGTGCTTGAGAATCCGCGGACCAAACCCAGGGTGATCTCTGCAGAACAAAGCAATACCTCTATCACTTACGACAATCTTTTCTACCTGAAGATCTACCGGAAAGTAGACCGTGCGATTAACCCGGATGTAGAGATCAGCCAGTACCTGAGCAATGTGGCACATTTTAAACATACCCCGGGCTATATCGGAACGATAGAATGGCAGTTTGGCAACCAGACCATGGTGCTGGGCATGATGCAGGAAATGGTGACGAGTACAAGTGATGGCTGGTCGTATATGCTGGACAGACTGGACGATTATAATGAGAAATTACTGTCGCAGCATGATATGATCCCTGTGCCGGCAACTGTAGAGGGTACACTCTCCAGTCCGCTGAGTTATGAGCAGATTCCCGAAGATATGAAAGAACTGCTTGAAGGCACGCTTGCAGAGCAGGTACGCCTGCTGGGGATCCGCACCGGCGAAATGCACCTTGCACTGGCCGGAGCTGATGATCTGCCAGCCTTTAAACCGGAGGACTTCTCACTGCATTACCAGCGGTCGCTCTTCTCCTCGCTCACCTCGCTGGTGAGGGTGGCCTTCCAGAGCCTCAGTAAAAATAGCAAAGGCTTAAGTCCGGAAGTGCGTAAAGAGGCAGAGGAAGTATTAAAAATGAAAGATGAGATCCTGGGCATACTCAAACAGATCTACAGTAAAAAAATCGACGTTACCAAAATCAGGATCCATGGTGATTACCACCTTGGGCAGGTTTTATTTACAGGCAAAGATTTCCTGCTGCTGGATTTTGAAGGGGAACCCGCACGTAGTTACAGCGAACGCAGGTTAAAGTATTCTGCTCTGCGCGATGTAGCGGGCATGATTCGGTCGTTCCATTATGCAGCCTATGGTAGCCTGTTCCTGGATAATCAGATCAGGCCGGAGGATATCGGCAAACTGGTGCCCTACGTTGAGGTATGGTACCACTATATCAGCGGATTCTTTATGAAGTCCTACCTGAAAACGGTTGCCGGATCTGCCTTTATCCCTGATAATGGCGGCGACCTGGAAATCCTTCTGCAAACCTATCTTTTGCAAAAGGCAGTATACGAACTGAACTATGAGTTAAACAACAGACCGGATTGGGTGATTGTGCCGCTTCGCGGAATTAAAGCCATCGTAAACAAGAACAGAAAAGTTGAGGCATAATATTATGGCAGATGTAAATATTAAGGATACGGCAGCAGGCAGTTCATGGTTTTCCCTGATCAGTGAGTTTGATGTTGAGTTATTTAAAGCAGGGAAGCACTACCGGCTGTATAATAAGTTAGGTGCCCATCAGCTTGAGCATGAGGGTGTGGCAGGGACATACTTTGCCGTATGGGCCCCCAGTGCTACCGCAGTAAGTGTGATCGGTAATTTTAACGCCTGGGACAGGTCTGCAAACCCTCTGCAGGTAAGGTGGGACAGTTCCGGCATCTGGGAATGTTTTGTCCCGGGAACGGGCAAGGCCGAATATTACAAATACTTTATCGCCGGAGCGAATGGCTTCCAGGTAGAAAAGGGTGATCCTTATGCCTTTCACTGGGAAAATCCGCCGCAAACGGCAACCATCACCTGGGACCTTGATTATACCTGGGGCGACGAACAATGGCTTTCAAAAAGAAAAGCCGGCGATATTTTGCAGCAACCTCTATCGGTGTACGAGCTGCACCTGGGTTCCTGGAGAAGGAAAATTACGGAAGAAGGCGAACGCTTTCTTTCTTATCGCGAACTGGCGGCTGAACTTCCGCAGTATTGCCGCTATATGAATTATACGCATGTAGAATTTATGCCGGTGATGGAGCATCCATTTTATGGGTCCTGGGGTTATCAGATCACCGGGTTCTATGCACCAAGCAGCCGCTATGGCACCCCGCAGGATTTTATGTACCTGATCGATCAGCTGCACCAGGAGGGGATTGGTGTGATTCTGGATTGGGTGCCTTCGCATTTTCCGACAGATGAACATGGGCCGGCATACTTTGATGGTACGCATTTATATGAATATGACGATCCGCGCAAAGGTTTTCATCCCGACTGGAAAAGCTATATTTTTGATTTAACAAGAAATGAGGTAAGAGCTTTCCTGATTTCAAACGCAATTTTCTGGCTCGATAAATACCATATCGACGGACTAAGGGTGGATGCCGTAGCTTCTATGCTATATTTGGATTACTCACGCAACGAAGGGGAATGGGTACCAAATATTTATGGTGGCCGCGAGAATCTGGAAGCCGTAAGCTTCCTGCAGGAATTTAATCAGGCTGTGCATGATCATTTTGCCGATGTATTTACCGTTGCCGAAGAATCTACTTCCTGGCCGGGTGTAACACATCCGGTTGCGGAGGGGGGACTTGGGTTCGATATGAAATGGATGATGGGATGGATGCACGATACTTTATCTTATTTTCATCAGGAGCCTGTTTACCGCAAATATCACCAAGGGCAGCTGACTTTCAGCCTTATTTACGCTTTCTCCGAAAAATTTGTACTGCCGCTATCGCACGATGAAGTGGTTTATGGAAAAGGATCGCTGGTTAACAAAATGCCGGGCGATAACTGGCAGCAGCTGGCCAGCTTACGGTTGCTGTTCGGGTATATGTTTGGACATCCGGGCGCAAAGATGATGTTTATGGGCGCCGAATTTGCGCAGCATGCCGAATGGGCCCACGACTATAGTTTAAACTGGCATGAGAACAATAACCCGGATCATCAGGGGGTACAAAAGCTGGTGCGCGACCTCAATACTTTATACGCGGCTTATCCCGCCTGGTATCAGAACAACTACGCTTCTGAAGGCTTTGAATGGCTGGATGCAAATGATGCTGAACGAAGTGTGATTAGCTGGCTAAGAAAAGGACAGGATCCCACGGAAAGGTTGATTTTTATTGCCAACTTTACTCCTGTAGTAAGGTTAAACTATCGTGTGGGTGCAGATCAAACAGGCTTTTACACAGAGATACTCAATACTGATGACCTGAAGTATGGTGGCAGCGACCAGCTGAACAAAGGCCTGCTGGAAACAGCGCCTGTTCCATACCATCAGCGAACGCATTCTCTGTCACTCACACTGCCCCCGCTTGGCATGATCGTGCTCAAATACTCGCATCCATTTGAATGGCTTGAAGGGATGACATAGGGCGATGGCTAAGCTGTTGGTTGAATTTATTTTAAGCCGCGCTGAATGGTTTTGCAAACAGAAATCCTTTTTAGAATGTTTTTCTTTAAATTAGATGATGATGCAGGAATTCAGTGTGCGCTTTCTACACAAAACGGTTACCGTTACGCCATTAGATGAACCCAACCATTTTATGGTCACGATGAACGATGATGATGAGATCCATGGTATAGTGATTCCGGAACTTTTAGGGATTATTTATCCTATTGAGGATGTAGATATCGGATATGTATGGCATACAGACAGCAATATGAATATGGAGCTGGTAGAGTTTATCGGACAGATGATCGAAGATCTGGGTGCCTGAGCCGCTCCAATTTATCCCAGTCCCTGGAAGCTGTCTGAGTCGCCCAGATATTTCATGATCGATTCCGGATCCTTATCCTTCACTTCGATACTGGTGTATTCCCTGAGATGGCCCAGCTTAAGCAGCGGGCCGCAACCGGCCTCCCTGAATATTTTGCTCAGGTGTTCGTTCTGGTCGATGTGATAAGAGCTGAATGCAGGCAGTGTGTCAATCATCAGGTACTTTTTATCCTGCTTGTCCAGCGATAATAGCTGGTTCAGCTTTTTGCCTTCCGGTGTCCCGTCGTTCGTGAGGAAAAGAAATGTCCGTATGATCAGTTTGGCATCTACCAGGCTAACGAGCAGATAACCTGCTTTCTGATCTGACAGGTAATATTCTACAAGGCTGTTGTTGTCATTTTTGTGGTGCCTGATCACTTCCTGGTTCATCAGGATAAAGGTCATGTAATGCATGATCCCCGGGGTAATATTTATTCGGCTTTGCATTTTGTCAAGGGCATGCTTTTGAATATAAACTTCCAGCGGAATGTCTAACGAGCCAGTTTTAAAACCCAGCAGGGAAGGTCTCACCTTTGTGCTCATCCAGTTCATGTCTTCGTCCAGCCAGCTTAAACTCGTGATTGTCCTGGGTTCGCCATCAATGATAACGGACGACCTGTTGGGCCTCAGTTCATGGATCATCACATCGTTCGACATGGCCTCGCGGTCAAAAAAAGCAGTTGCGGAGATGTCGGCGTTCATGATCGTTTTGTTATAATCGCTTAGAAAAACGGTGGTGTCATGTACCAGTTCGATCAGCATCTCCTCTATCATCTGGTGGACTTCAGAGCCGGGAAAATAAGGTTTAAAAGCTTCTACCAGCTGTGCCGCATGTGGAAACTGAACATCGGCCATCTCAGCAATATAATTGATCAGCAGCAGCCCCTCAGACAAATACCAGCTCAGGTAAATCTTTCCGCCATTGTCCAGTACAATATATCTGTCGCTGATAAATTTATTCATCAGTTTATTGAACTGCACCACCCTGCTTTTTTCAATGCCTGAAGAGGGGTCTGCTTTGGCCTTCAGCGTAGGGTAGCGGTTCATAAACATATGCTCCACAATCATTGCCGGCAGTTTTTTATAATACCCAGGCCCGGCAAAAGTATCGCAGAGATATTCTATCCGCTCAAAAAATCTGCTGCGCAGCTGCTGATTCGGATCAGTACCTTTGATAACGGGCTTTTTCTTTTTACTCTTCAAATCCTGTGATGTATGTCCTAAAGGAGTCAAAAGCTACAAAGAAAATTTCAATTGTTCAACATTTCAATTACAGATTTATATTTAAACTTAACTGCGCAAAGCTATGCCTGCTACCGCGGAAGTTTTAAGATATCTGTAGTCACGTTTAACGCAGACTTTGAAGATTTGTAGTGTGATACGATCAGCTCATACTTTTTAGGCGGCACAAACTGTCCGGCAATGGCTTGCACTGCCAGCTCAGCGCGATGGTAAGCAGCCTGTATGTCTATATTTCCCTGCAGCCGGTATGTTCCCGAAGGAAGATCATAATATACGCCATCATTTGCCTGGATCACCCTGTAGATCCCATTTTTGTAAAGTTCATCGTGCAGGATCTCGTAATCATCAAAATTGTTAATCTCTACTCTAATTATATATTTTGGCATGAGCGCTGATTTAGAATAACAATATAAGCAATGATTATTCTAAATCAATGACTTTGATTATGAATAAGTTACGACATTAATTTAATAGAGTATATTGTTCTCCAAAGAGAAGCGTTTCTAGGTAAAGGTAAAGGTAAAGGTAAAGGTAAAGGTGAATGCCAGGCACCTCAGATCTGCTGTGATCATCAGGCCATGTATCACCAAAACCGGAAAACATTTTTTTCTGAGAACCATCCGTGAAAAATAGTGTTATTCGAAATATACCTGCTAAAGAAATCTTAAATCTGTTTAAAGAAAGCGATTATGGAAAATCAAAATCAAGACTACGGAAATATCGGAAGCATTGACGTAGAAGAAACAAAACAACAATTTCAGCCTTCACATGATCATCCTGCAACCACTCCGGACACTTTCACTGAAGATGACCTGAATTCAGATACGGATGATATCGGAACCACCGATGTTGACGACCTGCTGGAAGAGGTTGATGACAGGGCTGATCTGGAAGATGAAGAGGATGGCCCGGAAGATGATGAGCTTGACGACGACGATCCCGACGACGACGATCCTGAGGATGATGGTACGGAAGAGTTTGACGATCTGCCAACTGATCCCGGTAACGGGGAAGAAGATGATGATGATGATCTGGACCTGGATGATGACGACCTGGGCCTTGAAGACGATGACGATCTGGATCTGGATGACGATGATCTGGACGATGACGATGATGACTTCCTGAAATAGGGTCGTCAGAATAGAACTGTAAAATTGAACAGCCGGGGTTTTTAATTAAACTACCGGCTGTTTCTATTTACGTCTATTTTTTGTTTTTGTTCTGGTCAAATTGCATCGAGATCTCACGCGCCTGCTTGTAATGCTTTTGCAGAACAGGCAGGACCTTTCTCGCAAAAGCGCTCACCGCAGTGTCTGGACTTTTTGTTGCCCCTTCAAACAGGGAGATATCACTAATATGGTCTTCTACCATCATATTGATATAATAGCTGTCGAAATCTTTTCCGGTAGCTTTGTTTAAGTCGTTAAGATGCTCCATTTTGGCAGCAGGCAGTTCTGCCGGCAGTTTGAAACCCTTACGGGATGCCATTGCACTAAGCTCCGAATTTGCCTGGGTATGATCCTTTTCAATCATTGCCGCAAATTCTTTTATGCTTTTGATGGAGGCCTTTTGCTGGCCAATTTTACCCATTTCCACTTCCACCATTCCGCCAATAGCAGCTTCTTCAAGGAAGCGGTTCACCGGGGTCCCATTTTTCATGTTATCTGTAGTATCTCCTGAAGTAGAGTCATGGACCATGGTTTGTTTGGATGTTGTTGAATCGGCACTGTCTTTTGTGCCTCCTGAATTACAGGCCTGGCAAATTGTTGCCAGTGCAATCAGGCTGACCGGCAGGATTTTGAAATAATGCATTTTCATATTCTGGTGAATTGGTTTTTATGTTAACAGTTACAAGGGCTTAAAGTTTGATAACCCTGTAGTCCGGAACTTCTTTAATGGCCAACAGGGTGAATTTGTAAAAATAGTAACGTATATCGCCTTTTTATACATAATAATTGGCATTTTTAAACCGGATGCAAGGGCTTATACAACAGCTTCGGATTGCAGCCATACTCATTTTGATTTAACTAAACCCAACTTCATCACCCTTACCTGAAATATGAACAGATATTGTATTTTCTTTCTACTCATTTTGCTGTCAGCCACCAGTCTTAAAGCTCAGCTTCCACCTGTTTTCAGCGCTGAACGCTCCGCACAGTCAAGAAGCGAAGAAACGGTACGCCGGTTTCTGCCACCTGTACGGATCGTTTGGCAAACAGATCATGCCGCAGGGCAGATCAAAAATATGGCTGCCCTTTTAAAAAAGGGAACCGGGCAGGCAGACCTTACCGGAAAAGACCTGTGCATACTTAGCAGCAAGGGCAAAGGTAAACCCGGCATCCTGCTGGATTTTGGTAAAGAACTGCATGGTGCCTTACAGTTAATTACAGACCAGTCCAAAGGGGGAAAGCCGATCAGGGTTCGTCTCCGTTTTGGCGAATCGGTCTCCGAAGCCATGTCTGACGTCACTGATACCGCTAAAAATGCGACCAATGATCACGCGATGCGCGATTTGGTTATTTCAATCCCCTGGCTTGGCAAGACCGAGATCGGCAACACAGGTTTCCGCTTTGTACGTATTGATCTGGTGGATGAGAATGCTGAACTCAAACTCAAGGAAGTGAATGCTATTTTGATCTTCAGGGACATACCGTATCTCGGATCATTTAAATGTAGTGATACGCTGCTTAACAAAATATGGATGACCGGTGCCTATACGGTACACCTCAATATGCAGGATTATCTCTGGGATGGTATAAAACGCGACAGGCTGGCATGGGTAGGAGATATGCATCCTGAAACCTCTACCATCGCAGCGGTGTTCGGTTATAATAATGTAGTACCCAAAACGATGGATTTTGCCCGTGATATTACGCCACTGCCTTCCTATATGAATGGGATGGCGTCTTACTCCATGTGGTGGGTGTTGATCCAGCGCGACTGGTATATGCACAATGGTAACCTGGCTTATCTGAAACAGCAAAAATCCTACTTGCAGCAGTTGTTAAAGCACTATATGAAAAAGATAGATGGGGATAACAGCGAGGTGCTCAATGATGGGGTTAGGTTTCTTGACTGGCCATCCAGTGAAAATATCCCCGCTATCCACGCAGGACTACAATCGATGCTGGTAATGACGCTAAGTACCGGTGCCGAGCTTTTGGATATTCTAGAGGATCCCGTTACGGCAAAACAGTGCAGGGAAGCTGTTGCGCGGCTAAGGAAAAACGTGCCCAATGCAAACAACTCCAAACAGGCGGCTGCAATGCTCAGTCTTTCCGGGCTGATGCCGGCTAAAAAAGCTGACGAGCTGATCTCTCAAAATGGTGTTCATGATTATTCAACGTTTTTTGGCTATTACATGCTGCAGGCAAAAGCCAAAGCAGGTAATTATCAGGGAGGAATGGATGATATCCGCAATTACTGGGGACCCATGCTGGCGCTGGGTGCAACTACCTTCTGGGAAGATTTTAACGTAGACTGGCTGCCCAATAGCTCGCGCATTGATGAGCTGGTGCCAGAGGGTAAAAAAGACATTCACGGTGATTACGGAGCTTACTGTTACAAAGGTTTCAGACATAGCTTGGCACACGGATGGGCATCCGGCCCTACACCCTGGTTAACTGAGCATGTGCTGGGCGTATCAGTAATAGCGCCCGGATGCCAAGTGATCCGCGTAAGGCCCAATCTCGGTGATCTTACCTTTGCTGAAGGTACCTTCCCAACGCCTTACGGGATCGTGAAAATAAAACATGTGAAGTTGAAAAGCGGTAAGGTAGAAACAACAGTTAAGGCACCTCCAGGTGTGAAGGTGTTGCGTTAGTTATACTTTATGAATAATAATTTAAAATATAATTACCAGGTTAATACAGATTTGATATAAGTTGCAGATTTAAATCAATCTGCAACATGAATATAGATCAAGCTGTAATAACAGACATTAAAAGTATTATTGTAAAATCCAGAGAGAAGGCCATACGATCAGTAGATTATGAACGCAGCCTGATGTATTGGCAAATCGGGCGCCGGATTTTTGAGGAAGAGCAAAAAGGACAGGAGAGGGCGGAATACGGTAATTATTTAACCAAATTTATCGCTGAACAACTGGAACCTGAGTATGGAAGCGGGTTTAGTAAAAGACAGGTGGAATTGTTTCGGCAGTTTTACCGGACGTTCCCAATTGCGAATACACTGTATTCGCAATTGAGTTGGAGCCAATATAAGTTGCTTATAAGGTTGGGCTCAGCAGATAAAATATCCTTTTACATTGCCGAAACGATCAAAAATAATTATACCGTCCGACAGTTAGAGAGACAGATTCATAGTAATTTGTGGGAGCGGCTAATATCAAAAAATAATAAAGAAAACGTATTATCGGTCGCGCGTAGTGAAAAACCGTTATCGGATGCAAGTGAGATCATAAAAGACCCAATGTACCTTGAGTTTCTTGGGCTGCATCGGGAAGCTTCATATTATGAAAGAAATATGGAGCAGGCAATTATAACCCATTTACATGATTTCTTATTGGAAATGGGTAACGGATTCGCATTTGTTGCACGGCAGAAGAGATTACACATTGAGGGAGATGAGTTTTTTATTGATCTGGTTTTCTACAACAGACTTTTACAATGCTTTGTTATTATAGAGATCAAAACAACTAAGCTGACGCACCAGGATATTGGTCAGTTGCAGATGTATGTGAATTATTATGACAGATATGAAAAAAAGGATTTTGAAAAACCAACCATTGGGATCTTGCTATGCGCTGAGAAAAACAATGCTGTGGTAAAGATCTCCTTGCCCGAAGATAATAAAACAATATTCGCGAGCGAATATAAATTATATCTCCCTACAGAACAGCAACTGATCGCAGAGATGGAAAAAGAAATTGCTAAAACGAAGGACGGATCCGATTTAAAAAATGGCTAAATTATGCGGGATCAATTGCATTAGGAAACCAGCGTACTAACCGTACCAGATAAACAAAATATCAATGTTATTAAAAAGATTTAGAAAAGTACATCAGATCATATTTATCCCAATCGTTTGCCTGTCAGTAACCGGTGGTTTATACGCACAAAATGCTGTAAATCGCATTGCAAAAATGGCTCCCGGATCCGGGAAAGAGATTGCCGGACAAAAACGTATTGCTGAAAATTTGTCCCGTTCTGCGTCACAAACGCAGGTTGCAGCCCAAATGCCGGAAATAGAAACAGGCTTCATTACTGTGCCGGATAACATCCAAACCAGTGTTTACTGGTACTGGATGACTGACAACATCTCAAAAGAAGGGGTGGTTAAAGATCTTGAGGCGATGAAGAAAGTAGGTATTAACCGTGCCTTCATCGGAAATGTTTTCATCGAAGAGGTACCCCGCGGGAAGGTGAAGATCTTCTCCGAAGAATGGTGGGAAATCATGCATACTGCCCTTAAGACTGCAACGCGGCTCAATATAGAAATCGGTATTTTCAACAGCCCCGGCTGGAGCCAGTCGGGCGGCCCATGGGTGAAGCCGGAGCAGGCCATGCGCTACCTTACTTCTTCGCAGACAATAGTGAAAGGCCCCTTGCAGTTTAATCAGGAATTAAAACGCCCGGAAAAAGACTTTCAGGATGTGAGGGTAATTGCTTATCCCGTAGCCGATGATTTCGGAACAGATGTTTTTAGGTTCAAACCAGTTCTGAGCTCTTCGCCTGTCCTGGATAACCTCGCCGCAATTGCTGATGGCAATGACGAGACTGGTACCAGCTTAAAACCCGGACAGCCCTATACGATAGACATATCGGCTGCTGCTCCCTATACCGCAAGGAGCGTAACCATTGTCCCCCTGCAGTCGGCCATGACCCTTGAAGGCGATATCCAGGTAAAGCAGAACGGAAGCTACATCACTATTAAACACTTTATCGCAGACCGCAGTAATGACCAGCTGAACGTAGGATTTAAACCCTATGGCCCTGCAGCGATTTCAATCCCGGAAACAACTTCAAAGGACTTCAGGATCATATTTACCAAAGTATCGGGACGAGCCGGCATTGCCGGACTAAAAATTTCATCTGCGCCAGTTGTAGAGGATTATATAGAAAAAACGCTGGCCAAAATGTGGCAGACCCCCTTCCCTTACTGGACGGCTTATCAATGGCCTGCACGGCCGCTGACCGGCGATCAGAAATATGTCATTGATCCTGCAAAAGTGCTGGACATTTCAAAACATATGAATGCCGGCGGTACTTTAAGCTGGAACGTTCCCTCCGGCAGCTGGATGATTGAAAGGACAGGAATGACCCCCACATTAGTGCGCAACAGCCCCGCGTCGCCGGAAGGAACCGGACTGGAAGCTGATAAAATGAGCAAAGAGCATATTGCTGCGCATTTTGATGCCTTTCTCGGCGAGATTCTCAGGCGTGTCCCTGCCGAAGACCGTAAAACATGGAAAGTGACTGTAGAAGACAGCTATGAAACAGGGGGACAAAACTGGACTGACGGGCTGATAGAAAAGTTCAGCACTGCTTATGGGTATGACCCCACACCATATCTTCCTGTTTTACAGGGTAGGGTAGTGGGCAGCGCAGATTTGTCGGATCGTTTTCTGTGGGACCTGAGGCGATTTATTGCCGACAAGGTAGCTTATGAATATGTAGGCGGCTTGCGTGATGTCAGTCATCAAAACGGTTTGACCACCTGGCTTGAAAACTACGGCCACTGGGGATTTCCGGGTGAGTTTTTGCAGTATGGCGGTCAGAGCGATGAGATAGGTGGCGAGTTCTGGAGTGTTGGGAATCTTGGTAATATCGAAAACAGGGCAGCTTCATCCAGCGCGCATATCTATGGCAAAACCAAAGTTTCGGCCGAATCTTTTACAAGTGGTGACCCTGCATTTTCAAGATATCCTGCACAAATGAAACAGCGCGCAGACAGATTTTTTACAGAAGGAATCAATAACTCACTGCTGCATGTATTTATAGAACAGCCTGATGATGTTAAACTGCCCGGTGTAAATGCCCCTTTTGGCAATGAGTTTAACCGGCATAATACCTGGTTCTATGATATGGATATCTTCCTTAAATATCTGAAACGTTGCAACATGATGCTGCAGCAGGGCCGGTATGTGGCAGACGTAGCGTATTTTATTGGCGAAGATGCACCCAAGATGACAGGTGTGCAGGACCCTGAAATGCCTAAAGGATATTCTTTTGATTATATCAATGCAGAAGTTATCAAAACCCGGCTGACGGTCA
This sequence comes from Pedobacter westerhofensis, assembly GCF_900182595.1. Taxonomy (GTDB): domain Bacteria; phylum Bacteroidota; class Bacteroidia; order Sphingobacteriales; family Sphingobacteriaceae; genus Pedobacter; species Pedobacter westerhofensis. The sequence goes on from NZ_FXTN01000002.1 coordinate 93,733, forward strand.
AAAATGGCAGGATTACACTGCCTGACGGACTAAGTTACGGAGTCCTGGTGCTTCCGAAAATGGAAACCATGCGTCCGGAATTACTGCTAAAAATCAAAGAGCTGGTCAACCAGGGCGCAGTGGTGCTTGGACCACGACCTTTGAGGTCGCCAAGCCTGCAGAGCCTGGGCAAAGCCGATGAGCAGTTACAGGCTACTGCCGCAGAACTATGGGGCAAGGTCAACGGTAAGACAATTAAAATTAATCATTACGGGAAAGGTGTGGTGATCGATGGAATGGACCTGCAGCAGGTACTGGATTTGATTAAGATAAAGCCAGATATGATCGCTACTACACCGAATGCCGATGCAACTGCGACTGCGACTTCGGCTGCGACTTCAGATCGAACTGCAACTGCAACTTCGGCTGCAACTTCAGTCCAGACTGCAACTTCAGATCGGACTGCAACTGCATTTCGAACTGCAAATGTGTTAACCAAAAATCTTGCAGCAAGGCCAGCTGATTCCTTATTATTTATCCACAGAACAGTAAAAGACGGCGAAATCTATTTCATCTCCAACCAAAAGAATACACCTGTTAAAATTGATGCACGCTTCAGGCTGGGAGGGAAGGTGCCGGAATTATGGGACCCGGTTTCGGGTAGTATCCGCAACTTGCCTGCCTATACTCAAAATGAAAATACTACTGCTGTCCCCCTGGAACTTGATGCTACAGGAAGCGCTTTTGTAATTTTCAGGAAGGATGTCATCAAAGCCGGCAATGGAAATAAAATCAATTATCCACAGCCGGTACAAACCATGGCCATTACTGCAGCATGGACGGTAACTTTTGATCAGAACATGCGAGGGCCGGCAAAACCTGTAGTGTTTAAAACGCTGGCAGACTGGACACAAAGCAACGACGGAAGTATTAAGTACTATTCAGGCGCTGCCTTTTACCGTACTACTGTCAATCTGGTACAGCCCGCTAAAGATATGAAGGTAATGCTCGATCTTGGAAAAGTAAGCGCAGTGGCTAAAGTTAAAGTCAATGGCCTGGATGCCGGTGGGGTATGGACCGCCCCTTACACCGTTGATATTACAAAGCTGCTGAAGTCTGGCAAAAACGAAGTCGAAATCAAAGTGATCAATACCTGGGTAAACCGTCTGATCGGCGACAGCAGCTTGCCGGCAGACCAAAGAGGAACCTGGCTGAGTGTTAACCCTTACAAACCTGAAAGTAAACTGGAACCCTCAGGTTTGTTAGGGCCGGTGAAGCTATTGATGATTAAATATTAGTTTGCCGGAATGGTTGGGTGTTTGCGGATGCCCTGCCATTAACCATGCCTCAGGGTAAGCACAGCCACTTCGGGCCACATGCCAATGCGGCCCTTTAAGCCAAGGAAGCCAAAGCCCCTGTTCACATACAGAAAACGGTCTTTCTGGCGGTAGAGCCCTGCCCATTGCTTATATACGTATTTGATAGGGCTCCATTTAAATCCGAACAGCTCAATGCCAAACTGCATACCATGGGTATGTCCCGACAGGGTGAGGTGGATATGGTGCTGATGCCCCAGCGTAACGCCTTCCCAATGGGATGGATCATGTGACATCAGCACCTTGAACGCATCATCAGGAACTCCGGCGGTGGCCCGGTCAAGATCACCATATTGATGGAAACCCCCTTTGCCCCAGTTCTCGACGCCCAGCAAAGTAATGGACTGCCCATCCTTTTTCAATGTAACTGCTTCATCGAGCAGTAAACGAAAGCCTACTTCAGCATGGACTTCTTTCAACCTGTTCAGGTTGGCAACTTTCGCTTCCGGTGTCTCCCACTGAATGTAATCACCATAATCATGGTTGCCCAATACAGAAAATTTACCCATGGATGCTTTCAGGCCGGAAAAGGCAGGGATCCATCTTTCCATCTCAGAAGCCTGGTTATTGACCAGGTCTCCGGTAAACAGAATGACATCGCTGTCCTGTTCGTTAACCAGGTCGAGCCCTTTTTGCACCCCTGCGGCATCATTAAAACTGCCTGAGTGAACGTCTGTGATCTGTGTAATGGTGAAACCTTCAAAGGCCTTGGGCAGGTCAGGGAAATAAATAGTCTCACGCCTTACCCGGTAAAAATGCCGTCCGCGTGTGATGCCAAAAATAACGATCAGAAATAACACTGCGGCTGTGCCTAAGGCGAACTCGCTTACCCATAGCGCTCTCGGCGGAAAGCCGCGGAATAAACGCGTAACATCTTCTATAGCCAATATGGGCAGGGAGAATAAACGCGGCACAAATGAAAGCAGCATCAGCGTCATCATCCAGGAGATCAGCTTTTGCTGAAGTCCCGAACCCCGGCGTAAAAGAAACGCAGTGACTACGCCGCCAATTAACAATAAATCAATCAGCCAGTATAACCATAAAAACGGACTGGAGCTTGCAAGGGTTTGTATAACCTGGTAAAAATAGAAATCAGTTCCTAGCCAAAGCAGGATAATCAAAGGAAGTCGTTTCATTAATATAAACAGATGTTTAAGTATCTACGTATGGAGACGACTGATGGAGCCAAACATTTTAAAGAATTTTTGAAATTACATTTCAATGTTTATTCTAAGAAAAAACGATGCCGAAAGCTGACAAATTGATGCCAAAAACTAACGGGCAGACCATCCGGTACTGCCCGTTAAATTATTAACTATTATTTACCCAACTGGCAGATTAAATGCCAGCAGTTCTTTTGTCTTGCAGAGCGTCAAAAAGGACTACAGACAATTTTTTTATTTCACAGCGATGGTAAAATCAATATTTTCCGGTGGAAGGCATTGTTTGTCATCACATACCATAAACTGAACAGTTCCCTTTACAGCTGTGCTTTTAGAAGTGAGTTTAATCTTTTGCTGGAAGATGACAGAATTCTCATAAAAACCTACGTTCATATTAAAGGTAGGTTCAAACTTGCTGATGGGCTTGGGTTCTATCGTTTTTCCGATCAGCGAATATTCTTTTGATGCCGGAAATGTAAAACTCGTTTTTACAGGCCCGCCGTCTTTAACATACTGTGAGTACAGGTGCCAGCCCTGATCTATCGTAGCTTTTAAATATATGGTTGCAGTAGTAGCGCTTGTCCTCTTGGCAGCATAGCTCCAGGTAACAGGCTTCAGGATCTGACTAAAAGCAGTCATGCTGAATAGCAGGATCGTAAAGCTTAAAAAAGTAAGTTTTTTCATCTTGGTGTTTATTGGTTGATTTAAGTTATCAGATGGAGCTTTTGAGGATTAAACTAAGCTTTTCAGGTTTATAGCATGTTTATTTAATCTTCAAACGCTTCAGCTATGGTTTGAAGGTTTAGTTATTAAACTACTTGGTATATTTTATTAGGGTAAAAATGCATATTATAAGTTTTTATGGCAATAGTTCAGAATTATTCCATAAATATTCTTGTTTTTCACATTAATTATATGCTTTATTTCAGTGATAATAATGAATACGATCTTTTAATGTATTTTTTTACGAAATCATTTTTTATGCGGTCATATGCGGGATCAAATAACCCAATAACAAATTCATATCTTTGCGCTTCGCTCCGATACATTCAAGTCACGAACAACGATGCTTAAAAGAAAGTGGATACTCATTTTAATACTGGTTATTTTAGTTGTGTTTTCTGGGGGGTACGCCTGGTATAAAATTCACATGAGGAGCAAAGAGATTTCGGGTTTTCTGCAAAGTCCCGAAACAAAAGAAACCTCGGGAATTGCTTCATCCGGGATTTTTAGTGATATTTATTATATACATAATGACAGTGGTGATACCAGCAGGTTTTTCGCTATTACGCCTAAAGGCAACCTGGTTTCTACATTCTATTTTCAGAAGGATAAAGACCTGCTCTCATGGCAGCTGGACTGCGAAGATGTAGCGGTCGGCAAAGGGCCTAAAACTGGTAAAAGCTATGTGTACCTGGGAGATATTGGCGATAATTTTTACGTTCGCAATTATATCACCATCTATCGATTCGAAGAGCAGCCATCATGGATGAGCAGTAAGATAAATCATGTAGTGCCGGCACAGCTGCATTTGTCATATCCCGACAGTCCGCAGGATGCAGAAACGATGATGATCGACCCTCAGCAAAATCTCCTCTACATTGTGAATAAACGGACAGATACAATTCGTGTATATACCACACCCCTGAGCTTCAGAAATAATGAAAAACGCGTGCTTAGGCTGCGTAGCAAAATTCATTTTCCCGGCTATAAACCCTTTAAATATATCACAGCGGGCGATATTTCAAAAGACGGCACAAAAATATTGTTGAAAAGCTATGGGAAGGTATATTTCTGGTTGCGTAAAGAAAAAGAACCTGTATGGGAAACCATGAAACGGAAGCCTGAGGAATTGCCCTACGATATACAACGTCAGGGCGAAGCCATTGGTTTCACGCCGGATGCAGAAGGTTATTACACCACGAGCGAAGGGTCATTTGCGGCAATTTATTATTACCATTTGCCTTAATACAGTTTTATTCAATTCATCTACACGGACATCAGCTTCGCTTTGCGCCCAGGCATTCCGGATCAATAGTGGATATCCATACGGTAGCAGAGTTGGCATTGTCCTGCAAACTGAATTGAATAGCTTTGATTACAATTAAAATACTAATTTTAGCTATGCGATTGTATTCTAACCAAATCAAACTTTGTATCCTTGCTGGTTTAACTTCCTGGAGTTTAAACTCATCTGCCCAGCTCATCTGGCCAGAAATTACCAACACCGCCAAACCCTGGACGCGCTGGTGGTGGCAGGGGAGCGCTGTAGATAAAGAGAACCTCAAATGGAACATGGAACTTTACCGGGATGCCGGATTGGGCGGTATGGAAATTACCCCTATTTATGGTGTAAAAGGAGCAGAAAGCCGGTTTATTCCTTTTCTGTCACCTCAGTGGATATCCCTGCTGCAGTATACACTGGCTGAAGCAAAGAGATTGCATCTGGGCATAGATATGGCAAATGCTTCGGGATGGCCTTTTGGCGGACCATGGGTGCCGGAGGAAGACGCGGCTAAATCGCTGTTCTGGAAAAGCTATGAAATCAGGGGCGGTGAAAAATTGAATGAGCCGGTTCGCTACACACAGAAAGCCCTGTTCAGGGCACAGGGCCAGGCGCCAAAGCCAGGCGAAATCAAGCAGCCTATTCAGGCAAATAAAAATCTTCAGCTATGGGCACTTGACCAGGTCAGGTTTGATAAAGACCTCTCTCCGGTATTACTGATGGCCTATAATGAGAAACACGAAGCTATAGACCTGACTAAAAAACTAAGCACAACCGGCCAGCTCAACTGGGTTGCCCCAGCAGGTTCCGGCTGGCAGCTTTATGCCTTGTTCCAGGGAGATCAGGGCAAAATGGTGGAGCGCGCTGCGCCGGGAGGCGAGGGGATGGTGATCGATCATTTTTCGAAACCCGTTTTGTTGAAGTATCTAAACAAGTTTGATGAGGTGTTCACAGGCGGAAAAGGCGATGGCATCCGCGCGTTTTTTAATGACTCATACGAAGTGGACGATGCCAAAGGACAAGCTGATTTTACACCCGAATTTTTTGCAGAATTTAATCAGCGGAGAGGGTATGACCTGCGTAATCACCTGCCTGAACTCTTGGATAATGCTAACAGTGAGGTACATAACAGGGTTGTGTTCGACTACCGTGAAACTATTGCAGACCTGCTGCTGGATAATTTTACGCAGCCCTGGCACGAATGGGGGAAATCCAGACATGCACTGATACGCAATCAATCCCATGGCTCGCCAGCCAATATACTCGATCTGTATGCCGCTGTAGATATTCCCGAAACAGAAGGTACGGACTTGCTCACGCTGAAGTTTGCGAGTTCTGCCGCCCATGTAAGTGGCAAAGCCCTTACTTCTTCAGAATCTGCAACCTGGCTTGGAGAGCATTTTTCCTCTTCGCTGGCGGATGTAAAGTCGGCAATAGACAATTTCTTTATCGGCGGTGTTAACCATGTGTTTTATCATGGCACCACATACTCCCCAAAAGATGCGGCCTGGCCGGGATGGTTGTTCTACGCGTCCGTTCAATTCAATCCCACTAATCCATTATGGCACCATTTTTCAGCCTTAAACAGATACATTGCGCGTTGTCAATCCTTTCTGCAGCAGGGCAGGCCAGGCAGCGATGTACTGCTGTATTATCCCCTGCACGACAGCTTTTCAGCCCCGGGCAATGCAATGCTGAAACATTATAATACCATGAAAGAATTTGCCGAACCAGGTTTTGAGAAAGTTTCAGGGGAGATGCTTGACAAAGGTTTCAGTTTTGACTATATATCAGATAAACAGATTGCCGCCCTGCAATCCGCTGGTCATCAACTCCGGACAGGGGGAATTGATTATCAAACGCTGCTCATCCCTGACTGTAAAATGATGTCTCTGCCGACCCTCAGAAAAATCATTGAACTGGCCAGGTCAGGTGCTACGGTCATCATCTATAAAGATTTGCCAGCTGATGTGCCCGGATTTGGCGACCTCGCCGGCAGGCAGCAGGAATTTGCTGCCCTGCTGGGATCATTGGATTTTAAAGTCCTGGACGGTATGAAAGTCGCTAATCCCGGCAAGGGAAAGATCATTCTGGCTGATGAATTATCAGCTTTGCTTGCAGCCGCAAACGTAAGAAGAGAATCTTTAACCGATCAGGGCTTACAATTTGTACGGCGCAAGGGCGCTGCCGGCAGCACATATTTTATTGTTAATCCCACCAAAAAAGAATTCAGGGGCTGGATTACATTAGCAGCTGATGCGGCATCGGTAGCCTTGTTTGATCCGATGCGGGAAACGGCCGGACTGGCGACATCACGGAAACTTCCTGATGGTGGTACTGAAGTATATCTGCAGTTGCAGCCTGGGGAAAGCTGCATCCTGCAGAGCTCATCAAAAAACAGGAATGATCATCAGGCCTTTTATTTTGAACCCTCTGGAGCTCCCCTAGCTCTTGGAAACAACTGGACTATTCGTTTCCTGGAAGGAGGGCCAACTTTACCACAACCAATTGTTACTGACCGCCCGGGTCTCTGGACGGATCTGGGTAGCGATGATGCAAGGGTGTTTTCCGGCCTGGCTTCCTATGCTACGTCATTTGCAAGGCCATCGGGCAATGCGGCAATTTGGAAGCTGGACCTGGCTAAAGTATATGAAAGTGCCGAAGTTTATTTAAACGGAAAAAAACTTGCCACCTTGCTCGGGCCAGATTATTCGGTAAACATACCGGCTGCTCTTCTGAAGATCAATAACAAACTTGAAATACGTATTGCCAACCTGATGGCCAACCGCATCATCGATATGGAGCATAAAGGCATTCCGTATAAAATTTTTTACAATACGAACTTGCCGGCAAGGTATAAGGAAAACCGTGGCGAGGATGGATTATTTACTGCAATCAAATGGGCGCCAAGACCCTCAGGGATGAAAGGCACAGTTACACTGAGGCCCATGAAAGTTACCAGAGTTAATTAACAGAAAAGATTGCTCAATGTTAAAAAACTATAATGAAATGGCTTGATTTTAGATAGTTGATGTTTTAACAATTTTGGTGAAACATTTAATGTACCATCAAAGTTAATCTATCACCTATGGAAAAGATTAAAAAAATACCGTTGAAAATCCTGAAATGGCTGGGAATCGTAGTGGCATCCATCCTGTTCCTGATGTTTATCATCCCTCTGCTGTTCCCCGGAACAATCTCAGAGCAGGTAAAAATATTCGCCAATAAGCGGCTTGCCGGTAAACTCGACTATAAAAAGACCCGGCTTACATTTTTCCGGCACTTTCCCTCGCTTACGGTATCCGTAGATGAAATGCTGCTGTTAGGTTCCAAACCCTTTCAGCAGGACACCCTGCTTTCAGCAAAAGAAGTAGCGGTTGGAATCAATCTTAAAAACCTGATTTTTGATGGTAAAGTTAAGATCGATGAAATCTATGTGACCGATGCTTTCGCCAATGTTTATATCAATAGTAAAGGCCAGGCCAATTATAATGTTTATGTCTCCAGTCCTTCAAAAAGCCCAAAAGACACTACTGAAAAGGGAACCTCTATACAACTGGACCTGATTAAATTCCGGAACTGGCATATCAAATACAATGACCATCCGGCCAGGATCCTGGTTGATGCGAAAGGTTTGAACTATACAGGTAAAGGCGGATTAAGTGAGGATATTTTTGACCTTAAGACCGATCTTGCAATTGATCAGCTGGATTTTAGTTTAGACAGGATCTATTATGCCAGACAAAAATCTGTGCGTGCCGACCTGATCACAAGAATCAACACCAACGCCTTAACATTTGTACTTAGAAAAAACGAATTAAAGATTAACGATCTTCCTTTAAAGTTTACCGGCTTTGTAAGTATCCTCAAAGACGGATATAATCTTGATATCAAGGCTGCTTCAGAAAAAACTACCATTCGTGATATGATTTCTGTGCTGCCCCCGCAGTATCTCGACTGGGCAAAAGATACCAAACTTGAAGGTAACAGTGACCTTTATTTTAGTCTGAAAGGGCAGTTCAGTGAAGCCAGAAAGGTCAAACCCAAATTCACAGCACGACTGTTTGTGAATGATGGTCTTGTGTCCAGCACAAAAGCACCGGTACCGATGAAAAACCTCAACGTTGATCTGAACATTGATCTGCCTTCACTTGATCCGGAACAGCTGACCGTAGACCTGAAAAAATTAAGCTTCGACCTGGGCGATAAGGACAATTTCCGGGCTGTGGTAAAAACCAAAGGCCTGAGCGAGATGAATGTCAATGCCAATATGAAAGGCGCAGTTAATCTGCAGACACTTGATGAGGCCCTGGGCCTGAAAGATCTTGAGATCAGAGGTCTGATGAATGCCGATGTAAAAGCAAACGGCATTTTCAGTATGGAAAAGAAGCTTTTTCCAAAAACCGACGGATATATCAATCTGAAGGATGGATGGTTAAAAACTTCCTATTATCCGAATCCGATCACCAATATCAACGCGATAGCGTCGGTTAAAAATAGCGACGGGACTTTTAGCAGCCTTGGTGTAAAACTCGATCCTTTTAAATTCGATTTTGAAGGCAATCCGGTATTTATCAATGCTGATTTACAGAATTTTGAAGACCTGCTTTATAAAGTTCGTGCAAAGGGAGTCCTTAATATTGGAAGGATTTACCAGGTTTTTGCACGGAAGGGCATAGATGTAAGTGGATTGATCACTGCAGACCTGTCGCTGAACGGCCGTCAGAGTTATGCTACCACCGGCCAGTATAGCAAACTGGATAACAAGGGTACGCTGGTTGTTAAAAATATCAAAGCCAATACCGCCTATCTTCCAAAGCCCTTTTATGTGAAAGAAGGCAGCTTTGAGTTTGAAAATGAAAAAATGTGGTTCAGAAAGTTTTATGCAACCTATGGAAAATCAGATTTTTCACTAAACGGACATCTGCTCAATACGATCAATTACTTTATCGAACGCAAAGGCACGCTTCATGGAAACTTCGTGCTGAATTCCAACTATATCCTTGTAGATGAATTTATGGCGCTGAAGAGTGGCGATAATGATGATAAATCGATTGAAGTAGAATATGCGAAAGCCGAGAATCCAAAAAGCAGCGGTGTGGTTATCGTACCAAAAAATCTGGATGTTGCGCTGCAGGCAAATGCAAAAAAGGTAGAATTTAAGGGACTGGGTATTGACCAGCTGAAAGGTATGGCATCTGTTAAAGCTGGTCAGATTTTTCTCAAAAACACTTCATTTGATATTGCGGGAAGCAGGATGAACCTGGATGCGCGTTATCAGGATGAATCTCCGGTAACCGCCAATTTTGATGTTGGTTTTAAGGTTCAGGACTTTAATGTTCAAAGGGCCTATAAGGAAATTGATATGATGCGCAAACTGGCAACATCTGCTAAAGATATCAGTGGCATTGTGTCCGTGGATTACACGCTGAAAGGTGATTTTGATGAAAATATGGCTCCGATCTATCCCTCTCTGGAAGGTGGCGGTGTTGTTAACCTTCGGGATGTAGCCGTGAAAAACTATAAAATGCTTTCTGTAATCGGTGATAAGGTAGGCGCAGATGCCTTCAATAATCCTGATATGAAAGGTGTGAATATCAAAACACAAATTAAGAATAACCTGATCCATATTGATGAGTTTAAATTTAAGGTATCTGTGTTAAGACCTGCCATCAGTGGAACTGTCAGCTTAAACGGATTGCTCGATGTACTCGTTAAGGTTGGACTTCCCCCTGCAGGCTGGATTGGTGTGCCGGTAGTAGTTACGGGAACACAGGAAAAACCGCAGATTAAAGTTTTCAGCAGGACCGGAGAAGGTATTGTAAATGCGCTGTATAATAGGAAAACCAACAATGTGATCCGTGTGGAAAAACGTGATCAGGACAAGTCGGGCAGAGAACAGCGCAAGGAAAAAAGAGCTCAGGAGAAAAAGGCGGAACAAGCCGAGGAACAGGTAAAAAAAGACCTGAAGAAAGGTTAATATTTTTATAAAACAAACAACGCCTCTATACCAGAGGCGTTGTTTGTTTTGTATCAGTAACCCGGGTTCTGTTTTAGCTGTGGATTCACATTGAGAATATCCCTCCCGATAGGAAATATCTCTGTATGTTTATCGCCGTCCGGTTTTTTATCCCACCAGGTACCAGTATTAAATACGCCCCAGCGGATCAGGTCTGTCCTGCGGCGGTTCTCACCAAGAAATTCCCTGCCCCACTCATCGAGCATTTCCTGATCCGTAAGCTGAGACCCGTCTGCGCTGTACAAGCTCGGCGATCCGGCGGGAAAATTACGCTTCCTTACCATGTTAAGCAAGTTTGCAGCGCCTGGTTTGTCTCCCTTCCGGTACAGACATTCTGCCAGGGAATAGTAAATCTCTGATAGCCTTACTTCGGCATAGGCTGATGTGATGCGGTTAGGGTCTGGCGTGGGATAAAGCGGGTATTTCAGAAAGAACACTCCTGAATTATGATCTGCATGATTCATGTTCGATTCTTTATCTGATATTCTGGTACCCGGCTTTGCGCCCAGGAACATCCCTACCTGGTCACGTATGAATAAGGCGTATGGACCTTTGTTCCCCCTTACTGTATCAGGTCGGGCTACTCCGTTCACACTTCGTGTAAAGGGCAGGTAACCAAATAAAAACATACCTTCCCTGGTGCTGTTGCCCAGATTCCTGTATTTTTTGAGTCGCACATCGTCAGGATAACGCTGAAACTTGACAAAGGGCTTGCCCAGCTGAAAAGTGTATTCAGCACTGTCTACATCGCGGCCTGGCTGCAAAGCTAGGCGCGGGTTGGCCTGTCCGAAATCGGTAAAGCCACAGTATAAAGGCGCAGCGTCATAGGTCATCGCATTGAAGTACATCCCCCCGTCATACTGCCAGTGTGTACGCGCCAGCGTTCCCGGAAATCCATAGATCACCTCAGAATTAACCAGGGTATTGGTGTAATCAAAAGGAGCGTCCCAACGGGTATCCAATGCATAGCTTCCATATTTGCCGTTGATAATGTCCCGGCAAACCGCTTCGCATTCCGCAAATTTGTCGGTCCCGGTATATACTTTGGCATTCAGGTAAAGCCTCGCCAGCAGAGAGGCGGCACCTGCTTTGGTCCAGCGCCCGATCCCCTGATTGCTCAGGTTATCCCTTATGGGCAGTCCCGGTATAGCTTCCGTCAGCTCTTTCTCAATAAATGCAAATGTTTCCTGCGGTGTTGATTGTGGCTTTCCCTGTGTTGAGTTCTTCACATCCGTGATGATTTCGATATTACGGTAAAAGTCGAAAGCCCTCAGGTTAAACCAGGCCCGCATCGTGCGCAGCTCAGATTTAAAATCTGTCAGTTCTTCGGTCGTGACACCCAGCTTTGCAGGATCAGCTATGCTTTCCAGGTCCTGCAGAGAGTTGGTGGAAAGGACGACACCCTGATATAAATTGGTCCATACGCCACTGGTAAAGCCGTCAGTTGGTGTCCAGGTATGATAGTGCATGCGCTGATAATAACCACCATCCTGCCAATCGCCCTGACGGTTATAAGTACCTAATTCGTCGGTGCTGTTTTCCGAAGCAGCGAAAAGATCGTTGCCCTGAATACTCCAGTAGCCATGTTCGAAAGGACGGAGGAAAGCACGGATTACATCGTCCCGCCTCGTCAGAAAACCTGATGCATCAACCTTGTCGTACACTTTTTCGTCAAGCTTTGTGCAGCTGTTGAGTATCAGCGAGATCAGCAATAAAGTACTGGTATATAGTTTCAAACGTTTCATAATTCAAATGTTAAAATGTTGCCTGCAGACCAAAAATCAATTGCAGTGTAGAAGGATAATAATCAAGCGTTCCGTTCCCGTCTCTATTGGTACGTAAGCCCGGCCTTAAACCATTAACCTGTATCTGGTCGGGATCCCCGCCCGTATACTTGGTGAAAGTATGCAGGTTACGTCCTGCAGTATAAATCCTTACCGACTTTAAATACCTGGTTTTTAATGCCTGCGTATAGCCCAGCGATATATTGTCTATTTTGAGAAACGAGCCCGATTCCAGGAAATAATCGGAAGCAATAGAAGTAGTAGCACTATTCGTTAGCTTTGAATATTTGCTTTTACTGTCAAATGCTGATTTTAATACGTTAGCATCTGCTTGAACCGATGGTGTGCCCAGATAAAATGCCGGTGTGTTAAAGATTTTGAAACCAAAAGCGCCGCGAAGAAAGATATTCAGGTCGAAGTGTTTGTACTGAAAACTATGGTTCATGGACGCAATTACCCTGGGCAATCCATTACCTACAAACTGTTTGTCGTCATTGGAGGCCTGATTAGCAGGAACAACGCTCCCGTCTTTGCGATATACCAGCAGTGCACCGGTTTCGTCTACACCTGCAGACCTGAGGGTGTAAAATTCACCGATCCGATGCCCTTCCTGTATACGCTGTATGGTTCCGGGCGAACCTGGGCCGGGCAGTGATCCGACATCCTGAAATATTGCGCCCTGAAACAGGGAATTGGAGAAGGATATAAATTTGTTCTCATTAAATGAAAAGGCAACAGCTGCATTATAACTGAAGTCTTTATTTTTGATGACTGTACCATTCAGGGTTAGCTCAACACCAGAATTCCTCATGGTACCGACATTGGTGAAAGTTTGCGACTGCGGATTTGGTGGCAGGGGTACGTTGTAATCGCCAAGCAGGTCTTTGTTGGTACGGATATAGTAATCAACGGAACCATTCAGCCTGTTGTTAAACAGCGCAAAATCAACTCCGGCGTTAAAGTTTGCCGATTTTTCCCAGCTGAGGTCCGGGTTGATGTTCGATGCAGGGCCGTACACCTGGTACTGTACACCGTTAAAAGGAAAATAGCCGGCGCCACCGTAGAGCAGTAAGGATCTGTAATTGTCGAAGTCCTGATTACCGGTTACCCCATAGTCTGCCCTCAGCTTCAGCTCGCTGATCCATGGCAGGTTTTCTTTCATAAAAGCTTCTTCAGAGATGCGCCAGGCAGCAGATACTGCCGGGAAATCGCCCCATTTATCGTTGATGCCAAACTTGGAAGAGCCCTCGTGCCGCAAGCTTGCTGTAACGATGTAGCGATTATTGAAATCATAGTTTAATCTGCCAAAAAATGCGATCAGCCTCGAACTGTTTTGAGTAGAGCCCACTGCAGATTGTCCCTGACCGGCAGCTCCGCCGTTATAAAGTCCCGAACCCAGGTTGTTCCAGAGGTAGGTGTCAAAGGGGAAATCATAATTCTGGGCGCTGAACTGCTTGTAATTGTATGCAGAAAATGAATAGCCGCCGAGTAGTTTGAAATGGTGCTTATTTACATCCAGACTGTAATTGCCTGTCCACTCAATATTCTTCTGGTCGTTTTCTTCCTGATTCTGTTTGGCAAAGTTGGTTTGCGTAGTTTTATTGGCATGTACGATGGTAGACAATGTTGAGGGACTGAAATCCATGCCCCGGGCCGACCTGCTGATTTCTGAAATGGTCACGGTGGAACTCAGGTTTTTCAGGATATTAGCTTTCAGCGAAGCATTAATGTCCATTTCCTTAATATCCCCTCCAGATTTGATCAGTTTGCCGTTTTCTACCGGATTGTTGGAGAAAAAGCCTGTGTTGATATAATTGTATTTGCCCTGATTGTCGTAAATAGGGTAAGTAGGGTTTAAGGTGAGTGCATTATTGAAATTGCCCTGATCGGCATTACTGGTATTCATATAGCGCGGGGCTACAGTTAATGTTCCGGTGAAGATACCGTCATCCGTAGTATGGTTGATGCTGATCCTGGCCCCATACTCTTTTTTATGCGCACGAAGGTCAATACCTTCGGCATTACGATAGTCGGCAGAAGCAAAGTAGTTGGTTTTTGCAGATCCGCCGGACAGCTGCAGGGTATGTTTCTGGCTGAAGGCCGGTGAATTGGTAACAGCATCCATCCAGTCCGTCCTGGCCCCATAGTCCTGTCCTTTGTTGTTCTGCACCCGGTTTGTTAAGAAATCCTGGGCAGACAAGTTCTCCAGGCGGTTCGTTACATAATCAAAGCTCGCATAACCGTCGTAGAACATCCGCGATTGCGAAGTGCCTTTTTTCGTTGTAATGATAATCACACCATTGCTGCCGCGGGTACCGTAGATGGCCGATGCGGCACCACCTTTGAGGACATCGATACTTTCGATATCGTTTTGATTGATGTTGTCGATATTACCACCGGGAACGCCATTGACCACGTACAATGGCCCTAAACCTGCATTGCGGGATGAAACGCCCCGAAGTTGCAAACTTGGACTGGAATTTGGGTCGCCATTGGCTGTATTGGTGATACTTAAGCCTGCTACCTTACCCTGAAGCGACATCAGGGGATTGTTTGCTGATACAGGGAGCAGGTCTTTTCCGGAAATATGCGTGATCGCACTGGAAACCTCGCGCCTGTCCAGCGATCCGTAGCCAACGCTGACTACAACTACTTCGTTGAGCTCATTGTCTGCCTGGGACAGGGTTACATTCAGTTCATTTCCTGCCGGGAGATCAATTGTACGGGGACTAAAACCTAAAAAAGTAAAGGTAAGTTGCTTTGCAGTTGCTGGAACTGTGATGCGGTACCGCCCGCCGGCATCAGTTACAACACCGCCCGGCGAGCCATTAATGGTAATGCTCGCGCCGGCAATCGGTGACCGGTCGGCAGATCCTGTTACTGTCCCTGTGATTGTCCGGCTCTGGCTGAACACGGCAAAAGGGAGTATCATAAAAAACGCGATGGCGCCCAGATGAAGTAAAAGTTTTCTGTACATAAGGGAATATTTGGTTTGACGATGCAAGTAAGGCGGTTCATGCCTCAGTTACAAGATGCCTGATCCTGTACAAGAAAAAATCTAAGAAAAAATAATTTCAATAATTTGAATTACAGTTTGTTATAAATTTGAAGAGGACTGAAAATCTAAGTGTTTGGATCCTGATCAGCCGCCACCTGTATGCCCATAATGCGTTGCTCAAAGTCGCCTGCCGGTACAAGCGCCTTAGATTTTGCCCGGAAACGGTAGGTGTAAACCGTATTTACGGTGTATTGTAGAATTGCGCCAATCATTTCATTCTTATGAATCCCTAATCGCATCAGCGCAAATATCCTTAACTGAGCGGTCAAGAGTCCGGCAGACTTGGGTTCAATCTGGTCTTCTTCCCTGAACATAGCGTTGAAGACATGAATAAAATCGGGAAATAACTTTAGAAAAATCCTGTCGAAAGTTGCAAAGAATTCAGCTCTTTCAGAACTTATATCTATCTGCTCCAATACGCGGACCAATTCATCCATGTTCCCCGACTTTGCCCTGCGTTCCGCATTCCTTTTCAGCTTGTCCAGTTTGATGATATAACGGGAGAGCTCACTAAAAAAATAACCAATATATTCTTCCTTAATCCTTCCTTCTTCCCATAGCTTCCTGTTTTTTTCCTCCAGTCTACGGTTGGTTTCCCTGATTATTTTTTCAGCAGCTTTTACTTTTCTTAGCTGAACAAAAACGATAAAGCCAATCAAACTGGCAATTACTGCAAAAGCTATCATGCATGCAAGGCCGATCAGAAAGCGCTGTCGTTCTTCATCTTCGAGACGATCCCTTGCGGCTGCAACTGTGCTGAGCATATGTGTAACCTTGTATATCTGCAGGGTACTGCCAAATTTATTCGCCTGACTCAGGGCCTGCTGAAGAAAAAAATAAGCTTCTGTTATTTTTCCCTGCGCATGTAAAGCTATGCCCAGGTTCAGCAGCGCCAATGCCCGGTATGTAGAGCTGCGCACATCGTTTATTGCCGCGATGGCCAGCAGGCGTACTTTCTCATCGCCATGGCTATAGTTGCTGAGTCCTGTTGCAACCATCGCTTCTTCATGAACAGATAGTTTGCTGGCCATCAGGGCACGGAAGTAAACAACTGGACTTGGGCCGGTCCCTGGTTTCCGCTGCGCCTCGAGGATACGGCGTTCGAATGTTCCGGGTTGACACAGCGCAATCGCAGAGTCCAGGTAAAGGTATTTCCACCGAAGATCTTCCGGGGCGTTGATTTGATCACCATTGTATTTCGCGAGGTCTGAATATGCCCAGGAATATAAGATGTAGTAAGATTTTTTTGCGCCACTGTCCAGTAAGCCTGGGTTTGTTTCTCTAAGGCAATCAAACGTTTCTTTGAACATGCCCGCCGTGATCATCGTGGTGCCGAGCCTCAGGCGGTTTTCAGCAAGTTTTTTATTGTCTTTCAGTTTTTTGCTCAGCACAATAAGCTCCCGTACATAATGATATGCGGAGTCGAAGCGATAATCCTTGAAGGCTTCAAACAGTGCCAGTGAGGACCTGTACTGGTCATTCAGCCCCCGGGTTGTAGCTTTTTGATATGTTTTCCTAAGCAGCGAGATCTGTTTGTCCATCCCTGTATCGTACCTGTTTTTTCCGGCGATCTCTGCTCTAAGTACTGTAAGGAGGCTGTCGGCTTTATTTTGAGAAAATACCGGGAGGGGGAAGGTCAGGGCAATCAGGGTATAAAGTATAGTTTTATACATAAGTATCTGGTTAGAATAATCCAAATCTAATCAGTATTTTCAAAGATCTTAAGGCAAAAGAAATATTACTGGATATTGGTATTTTTAAGAAAGTATCAGGATCTTTGTACTCAAGATTCCGGGTTTACCCAAACCATCCTCCTTCTAGCCCTGTTCGTGATTGCACCATAACAGATTGTGTACAAAGCAAGTCTTTCCTTAATTCTGGTAATATTCCCGTTTAGTATTCACACGCTGTTCATACGCTATTGACAGGCTGTTGACGCGCTCAAAACATATGATTCAGCCTGTTAATACCGCTTCAAAAGCTTGCCATTCGCTGGCAGTTACCTTACTAAAAATATAAAGAAAATAGACGAGGGATATGTTGGTTACCTACCGATACCGCAGATGGTATAAATCAGTACCCGGGTTGAGACAAAGATACTCATTATGACCGAAAAATAGCAGTTTTAACGTCATTTAACGTCAATTGACGTCATTTGGCCTGTCAGGTTTTATTTTTACAACTTCCATGTTTATCTTTGCATAACCTGCTGTTTAACAGAGGGAATAGTTTAGTATTAACACTTAAAATTATGATTATGTCTATCAGAAAAGGTGGAATTTTTAAAGGAAAAAAGGGTAACACTGTTACCTACGAAGTAAACGGTCAGGTCATACAACGGACCATTGGTAAAAGGGAAAAGCCCTATAAAGATCATGAGCTTGGCAACCAGTCCGGGTTCGGCAAGACCAGTGTTTTTATGCGTCCGGTAAAGCAATTTATAAAGAATGGTTTTGAGCTGCAGGGCAAGAAAAAATTTACCATCGGTTACAATATGGCCGTAGGGTATAACAGGATGAATGCAATTGAGATTACATCTCCTAATTCTGTGAGATTTGTTTATGAAAAAGCACTTTTCAGTCAGGGAGCCATGACGGTAAATCCAGAAGCTACAGTCAAGGTAGTGGAAGGGGGATTGGAATTTCGCTGGGATGCCGGCCTGATGGCTAAGGGAATGAAGAGAAATGATCATGCCATGCTTTTGGCCTACTGTCCGGAGAAAGAAAGTGCATTTTTTGAGCTGTCTGGGGCAAACAGAAAAACGGGCAGGGATTTTCTGGAAATTACGGCCTATCATCAGCCTGTAACCCTTGAAGTTTACATTGCTTTTGAGGCGGCCGACCGCAAAAGTATTTCAAACAGTGTTTACCTCGGTCAGGTACAATTTTAAATCATTATTCATTTAATTTAAAACCTTATGTCAACAATTAAGTCAGGCCAGGTAGGCCAATTCAAAGGAAAGATAGGAGCGTTAGTCGTGGTCAGCTGGAGGGGTATTTTAACCGGAAGAAGCCGGCCCAGAAAATCTGACAAGCCGGCATCAGACGATCAGCAGGATCATCGGAAAAAGTTTGGAACAGTCGCTAAATTGCTGAAATACCTTTCAGAACAGATCGCTATCGGCTGGGCTTCGCGTAATCCCAAAAAAACAGCCATGAACGAAGCTGTCCAGTATCACTTCAATCACGCAATCACTGGCGAATATCCAGATTATCGGTTTGATTGTACAAAACTGCTGATCAGCAGAGGAAGGGGAATCATCGATGGAGGTTTTCGCCCGGTGGCTCAGCCAGCTGCAGAATGGTCGGTAGACATCTCCTGGGTGACCAGCAATTCTACATCTGATATCACGCAGCCAACAGATCGGCTGACGATTGTGTGCTTCGACGAGAATATCAGGCCTGGTCATTTTGGGCGTTATGTGGTAGATGATGTGGCAGAGCGAAGTGACCTAAAAGGAAAGATTAAGATAGCGGAGCAGATGAAGGGACATGCTGTACACGTTTATATGTTTTTTGTTTCTCAGGATGGTAAGCGCGCATCCAAAAGCGAATATCTGGGCTTATTAACAACAAACGAATAACACCTCAATGTGTCTGGCTATTATTTTTGTAGCCAGGCACATTTTCATTGTCCAGCCGGATCACATGAAGTCATCCGGATGAAAGGCAGCGAATTGCTATGGCAGACAAACCTATTCAAAATCAGGGCTGCAACGCTGTGCCATTACTTTACTTAGCTGATGATTTCTTCAGGCCACCAGATTTCACAACGAGAGTTTGTGCTCAATGTTAAATTAATACTAATTTACTTACATTCGTGTGCTAAAATAACAGGATGCACGCACCCAAATCGCTTTCTGATTCAGAGTTGATCTTACTTTTTAAAAATGGAGATCGAAAGGCCTACGAGGAAATTTATTTTCGGTACTGGGCAGTTCTGTTTGGGCATGCGCGTAAGATGCTGAATGACGATGAGGATGCACAGGATCTGGTGCAGGATGTTTTTTCTATTTTTTGGACAAAGGGAGCACAGGTAAATATTACCCATTCACTGCCCGCATATTTGTACTCAATGATGAGGTACAAGATCTTTGATTATATTTCACATCAAAAGATCAAGAGTGAATATATCTTATCTCTGGCTGATTTTATTGAAAAAAATGAGTATAGCGCTGACTACAGAGTGCGAGAAAAGCAGATGGAGGCAATTATTGCAAAAGAAATCGCTGCTTTGCCATCAAAGATGCGCGAAGTTTTTGAATTGAGCCGTAGGTCGCATCTTTCCTATCGTGAAATTGCTGATGAGCTTGGAATATCAGAGAATACTGTGAAAAATCAGATTAATAATGCTCTAAAAATCCTCAGATCCAAACTCGGAACAGTCATTTTTACGCTTTTCTTCTAATTTACCGGACAAAGTAATATTTTTTTTAGTTTCATCTGGTAGTACCGGCCGGGTTAGCCGACTTGTTAATATATGATATTATAACAGGCAATGAGGTTTTCATAATTTACTGTTTGAAAATGGTAATTTAATTGTGGCTTCATCACCGATCAAAAATATATACTAATGAAAACGGATAAGGCAGAAGATTTAATAAAGAAATATATCCACGGAACTGCCAGTTCTGATGAAGAAGCTTTGCTGGAAAACTGGTATGATCAGACTGCGCTGAATTTGAAGGATTTGCCTGAGATGCCCGATTATCCCAAAATAGAGCAGAAGATATTGATGGCACTTAGGAAGGAACAGCGGGCTGTACCCAGTATGCCGATCTGGCAACGCTTTGCCGCTGCTGCAGCTGTGCTGGTTCTGATTGCCAATGGATTATTTTATATCAACAAGGACAATGATCAGCAATTGCTGGTTGTTCAGAAAGATATCATCCCGGGTGGCAACAACGCAGTACTGACACTCGCAAACGGAAGGAAAATCAACTTAAGCTCCGGAGGTAGTGGCAACATTCTTAATACCGGAAATATAACCATATCAAAAAACGGTTCCGGACAGGTCACTTATCAGGTAAATCATACCCGTCCGGCCGATACAAATCCTGCACATACAGAACTGGCCTACAACACGATCAGTACTCCAAAAGGCGGACAGTGGAACGTACTTCTTGCAGATGGCACCCATGTATGGTTAAACGCAACCTCAGAGCTTAGTTTTCCGCAGGCTTTCCAGGGCGCTGAGCGGGTGGTCACACTTAAAGGTGAAGCTTACTTTGAAGTGGCTAAAGATAAATCCCATCCCTTTGTAGTTAAGTCGAAACAACAGGAAGTAAAAGTCCTGGGAACGCATTTTAATATCAACAGTTATGACGATGAGCCCAGTGTTAAAACCACCCTGCTGGAGGGATCTGTCGAGGTCAGTTCCAGTCGGCTACAGTTAGTTATTGAACCGGGCGAGCAGGTGATGAATACTGAAGATGTTTTGAAAAAGGTTAAAATGGCCGATCCTGAAGAAGTGACTGCGTGGAAAAAAGGATTATTCTATTTTGATAATACAGATGTAAAGACGCTCATGCGTCAGCTGGCCAGATGGTATGATATCGAAGTGGTCTATGAAGGGAAACCCAGCAAGTATAAGTTTGCAGGAGAACTGCGGCGAAATATGGCGCTTGCCAATGTATTGCAAATCCTGGAACAGGGCGGTATTCATCTGAAGATGGAAGGAAGAAAACTGATCGTTATTCCCTGAATAAAACTGATCATCAAACCTGAATGAAACTCATCCTCAAATCTGAATAAATCATCATCAAACCCTATAAAAACTGATCATCAATCCTTAATAAATTCACAATTAATCCTGATAAAATGATAGTGTTCACCCTTAAATCAGTGCCTATGTAATACTGAAAATTACTTAAAAACAGGGACCAAAAAATAACCGGAAGTGCTCTAACACTCCCGGTCAATATTCGGGTCACCTTAAAATTCCGCGACAGAATCTATTCACTCACCCAAACATCACAAAAGTATGCATTTAAACTTTTGCAGGGAAACTTATGTAAAAAGGAGGCACCCCGCAGCTCAATTCATTTTAGCGATGAAATTCACAATTTTGATAACCACCATCGCTTTTCTCCAGGTTTCGGCAGGAACATTTGCTCAGAAAATATCTTTGAAAGGCAACGAAATATCAGTCAAACAGGCACTCCAAAGTATTAAAAAACAGAGTGGTTATGCTTTATTCTTCAACAACACCCTTATTCAGCAGGCGGGTTCCTCGCATATTGACCTTCAAGATGCAAGTATCGACCTGGCTTTGACTGAGGTATTGAGAGGTAAACCTTTTACTTATACCATTATCGATCGTACGATAGTGATCAAAGAAAAGCCCGCAGGATTGATCGATCATATTTTCACTTTGCTCTCTATACCGATTACAGTCCGTGGTAAAGTGATTGACGAGCATGGAGTGCCGATACATGGTGCTACAATCGTATTGAAAGACAGAACGCAGGCTACCAATACAGATGGAGAGGGTTTATTTTTCATGGGACGTGTAAACGATCATGCCGTAGCGGTGATCAGTTGTGTGGGGTATCTGACCAAGGAGCTGAATGTTCAGCCGGATATGGGAACAATCACGCTGGAGATAAGCAATGCCAAACTTGATGAGATTCTGGTAATCGGCTACGGGACCACAACAAAGCGCCTGAGTACCGGCTCAGTTAGTCAGGTAACAGGCGCGGAGCTGGATCAGCAGCCTGTTTCCAATCCCATTATAGGGATGGAAGGCCGCGTGCCCGGAATGTTTATTACGCAATCTGCAGGTTATGCCGGAGCACCGGTAAATGTGCTCATCCGGGGCCAGAACAGTTTAACCGGAACTACAAATAATTCTACTGCTCCCCTGTATATTATCGATGGTGTTCCATTTGGCAGTACACCCGTAGAACAGACCATCGGCGGATTTGGCACCACTGCATTTAGCCCTTTGAATACCCTGGATCCTACACAAATCCAGAGTATCGATGTCTTGAAAGATGCTGATGCTACCGCAATATACGGCTCAAGAGGGGCCAACGGCGTGGTTCTGATTACCACTAAAAAAGGAAAAGCCGGTGATACAAAAGTGGATATTGATTTCAGCACTGGCTTCGGGGAAGTCACCAATCAGTTAAAGATGCTGGGTACAGAACAGTTTTTAGCGATCAGGCGCCAGGCGTTTGCAAATGACAATGTCATCCCTACCGCTGCCAATGCACCAGACCTCATCCTGTGGGACCAGCATGCCGGCACTAACTTTCCGAACCTGCTGATTGGCAACACCCAGTATCAAACCAAAGCCACAGTAAATCTTTCGGGCGGGGATCAGTACACTCAATTCCTCTTTGGCGGTAACCTGAGGCATGAGTCTACGGTGCTTGATGCAAGTACAGCTGATAACGCCGCGCAGTTTCATCTCAGCGCCCAGCATCATAGCCATAACAATAAATTTGGTGTTTCTACTTCCGTAAGTTATAATGTGGACAATAATACAATTCCCAACTATTCTCTCTTCATTACTAATTACGGCTTGCCCTCAAATTATCCCTTGTACAATAGTAATGGCAGCTTATATTTTGGTCCGGGATATACCAATCCCCTTGCGGCATTTAATGCCAATTATAATCTGAAATCAACTAACCTCGTATCAAATATAATGATGCATTATATGGTCATGCCCGGACTCGATCTAAAGGTCAATGCAGGATATAATTATGACAACGTTTTTGCAAGTACGATTACGCCTGCCTCTGCAAGTAACCCGGCAAATAATTCTTCGCCCCAAACTACAATGAGCAATAATTACATTAAAACTTATATTGCAGAGCCGCAGATCAATTATACGCATACCTGGGGAAAGGGGAAATTTACTGCACTTTTAGGCGGTACCTGGCAGGAAACACAATACGTTCAGCCGTACTTTATCTTAGGAACCTTTACCAATATACAGCTGGCAACGAGTTTATCTGCCCTAAATATACTGGCAAAATCTTCAAACTCATCAGATTACAAGTATGATTCAGGATTTGCCCGCATAGAATATGAATGGGATGGCAAATATCTATTCAGCGGTAATATCCGCCGTGACGGTTCCTCCCGTTTTGGTTCCGGTAACCCCTTTGGCAATTTTGGAAGCGGTGCCGTTGCCTGGATTTTTTCCAAAGAGAATTTTGTTACAGCACACCTGCCATGGCTAAGCTTTGGTAAGTTTAAAGCAAGTTATGGCTCTGTAGGAAATGACAAATCGCTGCAGGATTATTCTTATCTGAGCACCTACTTTGCAGGAAATACTTATGGCCCGACCTCAAGTCTGTCGCCCTCACGTATACAAAATTCTTACCTGAAATGGGAGCAGACCACCAAACTGGATGCTGCACTTGATTTAGGGTTTATGCACGACAGAATCTTTTTCTCAGCCGATTTTTACCGTAACCGCACCAGCAGTTTATTGGCAACCATACCACTTCCTATACAAACTGGATTTGGTAGTTATGCAGGAAATCTTCCGGATGGGGCTGTGGTACAAAATCAGGGTATTGAGCTTGAGCTGTCTACCGTCAATGTCAAAAATAAGAAATTCGGCTGGAACACCTCGTTCAACTTTACCGCGCCCAAAAACAAATTACTGTCCTTCCCCGATCTGCTGGCATCGAACTATGCAGGCACCTATGTAGTTGGGCAACCATTAAATCTGCGTACAGTATATCATTCTACCGGAATTGCAGACGGTATAGCTACTGCACAGGACGTAAATGGAGATGGGGTAATTACGGCTGGCATAGCTGCCAATGGCAAGGGAGATTTTATCATTGACGGCAGCAATGATCCTAAATTTTATGGAGGGCTGGATAACACTTTTACCTATAGGGGATTCCAGCTGAATTTTTTGTTCCAGTTTGTGAAAAGAACGGCAACGCGGGGAGATCAGAACTTTGCTGCCTATCCCGGCATGAGTTACAATATACCTGTATCTTATCTTGATGTCCCTTTTAAATATTCTGCTACATCCGGATCAGCTGCATCCAGGGCATTTAATTACTATCAGGGCTCTGACGCTGCAGTGGAGGACGCCTCCTATATTCGTTTAAAAAATGTATCCCTGGCATATAATTTCCCTGCGGCTATTGTTAAAAAGTTAAAAATGTCTGCGCTGCAATTTTACATCCACGGGCAAAACCTAGCCACTTTTACCAAATATAAAGGGCTGGACCCGGAAACCCTAACCACCCAATTGCCAACGCTGAGAATGATGGTAGCGGGAATAAAAACAACTTTATAATTTGATCTATGAAAAGATATATAAATAGAATATTCATCCTCTTTGCCGGCGTAATGGTGATCTGCTCGCTTCACAGTTGCAAAAAATTGATTGAAGTAGATCCTTCAGGCTCATCCCTGCTAACTACCAACGTATTCACAGACTCTGTAACGCTGCAATCAGCATTGGCGGGCATGTATGTGAATTTTGCGCCTCAGGCTGCTGCATACCGCTGCAGCCTGTCTACTTTGCCTGCTTTCAGCGCCGACGAAATGCACTATGTCGGTAATACATATGATCCTTTCATCAATAACGCTCTCCTCTCCAGCGATGGTTATGCAGCCTATATCTGGAGCAATTCATATACGGCTATTTATAATAGCAACAGTATTATTGAGGGGGTTAACACTTCAACGGCCATATCTACAAGATTCCGTAACCAGGCGCTGGCAGAAGCAAGGTTTATCCGTGCCTTCTGCTACTTCTATCTTGTTAATCTGTATGGGGAAGTGCCACTTGTTTTATCTACGGATGTTAAACAAAATTCGGCACTGGCAAGAAGTCCGTCGGCAGCTGTTTATGCGCAAATTCTTGACGACCTTAAGTTTGCACAAAGCAATTTGCCCTCAGATTATTCGATTTCTGCCGGCAGCCGTACCAGGATCAACAAATGGATAGCAACGGCAATGCTGGCGAGGGTTAATCTGTATACAGGAAACTGGGCCGATGCTGAAGCACAGGCTACTGCCGTGATCAGCAATACAGCATTGTTTAGTCTGCCTGCCGACCTGTCCAGGGTCTTTACACCGACCAGCACAGAAGCAATATGGCAATTGTATAACGATACGAATGGTTTTACCTGGTATGCCAGTACAGTGCTGCCAAACGCTGTGACAAAGATACCTACGCATGTTTTAAATCCCGCACTGACCAGTGCTTTTGAAACAGGTGATGCCCGTAAAAGTAACTGGACCAATACATTGGTTTACAATGGTACAACCTATAACTATCCGTATAAGTACAAGAGCCTGACTTCAGGAGCAAATACCGAGTATTATACCATGCTGAGGCTTGCTGAACAATACCTGATCAGGGCAGAAGCCAGAGTTAAACAAAGCAACTTTGCAGCTGCGCTGGCGGATGTAAATATCATCAGGCGAAGGGCAGGTCTGCCAGCAGGCACAGCCGGCACTGCGACAGACCTGATGGCTGCTATTATGCAAGAGCGCAGAGTAGAATTCAATTGTGAATGGGGACACCGCTGGCTGGATCTTAAACGTACAGGAATGGTGGATGCGGTAATCGGTACGCTGAAACCCGGATTTTGGAAACCTTCGGCAGCTTTGTACCCTATCCCGGCTGGAGAGATTACGCGCGATGTTAACTTAACTCAAAACCCAGGTTACAACTAAACACAGATGTTTGAAAATGTAACAGTTCAGCCTGTCAATTTTATTAAAAAAAAATATCATGAAACATAAAAATAACAAGGATCTCAAGTATTTATCGGCTGCTGTGAAAATTTGTGGCTTCACTTTGTTTATTGCTAATATACTGGTCTTTCAGCCCGATGCGACCGCTGGACAAACAAGTGCCAGGTCAGTTCAAAACATCACTAATGCCAGCAAAATAAACGCAGGTAACTTACACACAAACGGCGTATTGGGAATCACCGGCACAGTGCAAAAGAATGCCAGTCTTAAGCAACAAAGTGCTGAAGCAATCAGTGATACCGGTACACCACAGAAATATGTGATCAACGGAAAGATTTTAGGATTAACCAAAACGATGAAGGTGGTAATGACTTACTATCCGTCGAAAACTGTAGTTGTGAAGGACTCGGCGATTGTCAATAACGGAGTTTTTCACATGGAAGGCAAGCTGAGCCGTCCCTATCTGGTCCATCTTTATCTCCGTCCGGTTGGCCATGCGCCTGTACAAAAAATCGCGATCGGCCAGGTTGTTCCTCCGGTAGATGGACAATCGTTTTATTTATCAGGTGGGACAACAACGCTGACAGGGAATAGTGTGGCTGCTGCTATCGTGAGCAATCCTGTTCAGGAGCAGTATGCAGAATTACAAAAAGCTTTATTGCCTGTGCAGAAAGCAGCCGGGCCTATAAACCTTGCTTTGTACTATTCAAAAAATCCCGATTCTATCCTGATCCTAAAGCAGAAACATAATGGGTTTGTATCACAGATGAAAAAGGTCTGCATCGATTTTGTAAAAAAATATCCGGATTCATATGTTGCTTATGATGTCGTGAAAAACAATGCTTTTGTCATCGAAGATCCTGATTCTTTTGAATCCATGTTCACAGCCTTATCGCAAGGGTTTAAAAACACAGCCGAAGGACGGAAAATGGAGCATGATCTTGCAATGGCGAAAAAATTCGCAATAGGTGCACAGATCATGGATTTTACACAGAATGATATCAACGGTAAGCCGGTATCGCTTTCTTCACTCAAAGGGAAATATGTACTGATAGACTTTTGGGCCAGCTGGTGTGGACCCTGCCGGATGGAATACCCGCACATCCAGAAGGCCTACAAACTATTTAAAGACAAAAACTTTGAAGTGATAGGAGTTTCCCTGGATGATAACAAGGACCTCTGGGTTAAGGCTATAAAGAACAATCATTTTGAATGGGTTGAGGTATGTGATCTGAAAGGCAGGCAAAATGAGGTGGCTGCAGCCTATGGTATTGCAGCTATCCCGCAAAGTTTTCTGGTTAATCCTGACGGTGTGATCATCGCCAAGAATCTCCGGGGCGATGAGCTCGTAACAAAATTAGAAGAAGTGATCGGCACTAAAATAAAATAAATAATGAAAAAAATTATAGGAATGGCCCTGGCTGTTTTACCATATTTGGGAATGGCACAGCGTGTCGAATTTACAGTGACCGCAAAAGTTGCGAAAGTAACTGAAGCTAATGTTGCACATTTGTTATATTATCAGGGAACTGATCCGGTGTTCCTGAATGCAAAGCTGGAAAACGGGATGTACAGTTTCAAAGGAACTGCTCCATATCCAATGTATGCTTCATTTTTTATGGATAACAAGGGTTTTGGCTATACGGATGGCTTTCCTGACAAACTGAGCCTTTGCCTGGAACAGGGCAATATCAATATATCGGTTGTTGATTCAGCAAAGCATGGCCTGATCACCGGCGGTACATACAACAAAGACTATCAGCATTACAAGGACTTTATGTTGCAAGCCAATAATCTGGCAGAGCTTTTGAATGGGCAGATCATTATCAGCACGCAAAACAAAATGCCTGAAGAAAAAATACAGGAACTGCGCGGCCGCTTCAAACTTGCTGTAGAGGCCTGGAAAAGGCGAAATGCCGAATATGCGCAAAAGAATCCCAATTCATATTCGAGCATACAGGCGCTTTCAAATATTTCAGGGGCGCATCCTGATGTGGCGGTGATCAAACCAATTTTCGATCGCTTATCGGCTGCCCTGAAAGCAAGCCCTGAGGGCACAGCGCTGAAAGACCGGCTTGCTGCGGCACAAAATACCAGAATAGGGGAGATGGCACCGCTGTTCAGCCAGAATGATACTGCAGGCAAAGCAATAAATCTGAAAGACTTTCGTGGGAAATATGTGCTGCTGGATTTCTGGGCTTCCTGGTGCGCTCCCTGCCGCGCAGAGAACCCCAATTACGTAAAAAATTACAAGCTCTATCGTGATAAGGGTTTGGAGATTCTTGGAGTTTCACTGGATAAGGCCGGAGACAAACAAAACTGGATTACTGCGATCCACAAGGACGGATTAACCTGGGCTCAGGTTTCAGACCTGCAGTTCTGGGGAAATAACGTTGCAAAACTATACGATATCAAATCCATTCCACGCAACTTTCTAATAGATCCTCAGGGCAAAATAATAGCTACTGATTTGCGCGGCGAAGATCTGGATAAAAAAATGGCGGAAGTTTTTGCTAAATAATTCCTATACTAAACTAGCGCTCGCGGCAGTTCGGTGAAAGAAAACTCTCAGAATAATAAGTTTTGAGGGTTTTCTTTGTTGTATTAGGTTGGCAGGATGTTAAACCAGCTTACTTGTGGCGGGTGTTATTGGAATAGTAAATGAGAACATTGATCCAACCTTTTCAGTACTTTCTACCCAGATCCGTCCGCCATGATCGGCCACAATCTTGGAAGCTACAAACAATCCCATACCCAGGCCGGAATGTGTCATCACCACATCTTTGTCCCTGTAAAATTTCTCGAATATTGAAGTCATAGAATTTTCAGACATGCCTATTCCGTAGTCTCTGACAGTGATTTTTGCATTCCCTTCATCATCTAAACTGCATTCAATACGAATCTGTGTATGATCGTTACTATATTTAGCTGCATTACCGATCAGGTTGGAAAAAACCTGCTCCATTCTGAGCCTGTCTATGTGGATAGGCAGGGGATCGCACAAGTTTGTAATAATCTCATGATTCGGATAGATCTGCTGGATCATACTTACTACCTCAGTAATATAGCTGTTCAGTTCCACCTCTTCTTTCACAAAATGCAGGCTTCCGTTTTCTATTTTTGCGAAATCAAGCAACTGCTGAACCAGCACAAGAAGTTTGGATGCCTGTTTATCTACTTTATCGAGAATCACATTCATCTGCTCATCTCCACGCTGTATACCTAGTTTTCTGGCAATCTGAGTGTAGGCTTTGATGACGGTAATTGGAGTTTTAATCTCATGACTGGCAATAGAGATGAATTCAGTTTTTTTCTCATCAATAACCCGCGAATGGCGCAGTTCTTCATCTTTTACTTCTGCAAGTTTACTTAATGTTGCATTGCGCTGTTTGATCTCGTCATAAGCGTTTACTGGCCCTTCCTCTTTAAAAAAACGTTTTATGTAATCGATAGCCGTAGGATCAAGTTTGATGGAACGGGGCAGCCCGATTTTCATATCAATTTTATTGTGGTCTGCTTCTTCGGTTTGTATAAATTCAGGTACTAGTTTCTGCGCGTAGAAATAGCCGGCATCGCCATTGGTGAAATGAATATCCTTATCATATTTGATTGACGCAATGAGCGTATACCGCACCTTGTTTTGTTCCAGCCCGATATGAAGCACACCAGCATCGGTATGGTCAATCACGGCTCTTGCAATCTCGGACACTGCTGTAGCAAATGTAGTTTGGGTAGCATTGGTCAATCCCAGTTTCTCGGCAACTTTCATCGACCATCTGTGGGCCAGCACCAGGTCCATTTCATTTTCAAGTGTAATGCTTAATATTGCTATCATCTTACCTTATTTTTGCAATCACCACAGACATGTCGTCAGTCCTGCGGGCGTGATCTTTATAAATGGCTGCAGCCAGAATTGTGAGGTCGTGTTTATACATCATCGGATATCTGCTCATCTCTATCCTTGTTTTAATGCCGTCAGAACATAAAATCACCTGGTTAAACAGATCTGCAGGGTATTGTTGTTCGGTCATTGTGTTTGGGATATTATGCCCAACTATACCATTATAAGACATATGGTTTTTAAAATTGACAGGTCCCACCATCCTCAGAAAAATATTGCCCACACCTGTAGAGGACCAGGTCTTTGTCATAAAATCATAACCGATGATGTTGACTACGGCCCCCCGGGTTTTCTTGATATCGTGATGGATAAATTTGATCGTTTCTGTAGGACTGTAGTCCGGAAACACCTTAAATGCTTTTCCGGCTTCGTTTACTGCTTTATTTGCTTCTGGTCCATGTCCTAAGCCATCAGCAAGCATTAATTTTACATACTTATCCGTCTGTTTGTAAACAAAACCGTCCCCGCTTACTTTTTCGCCTGGCTTAGCCACAACCAACGGCCGGATCAGTAGTTTTGTGTTAGCGGATTTTTTGTCCTCCGGGTGATTATACACTCTGCTCAGGACAATGGTACCCCAGCCAGGCTGTGAATAGAGGTCAAAGTCGTCCGACATCCGCTTCATGCTTCCCAGTCCGTGTCCAAGTGTATTTGTGGTTGATATACCATCCTGCAACATCTTTGCAGGATTAATCATCCCCGGACCATTATCAATACTGATCAGTTCTATGTACGGTGATCCATGATTGGAAAAAACACCAGCCAGTATCTCTCCGTCATCGCTGTATTTAAATAAGTTTGATGTCATCTCCGCAAGAATCAGATCGAGCTTGTTCGTACGTGTTTCACTGATCCCGCCATCAATGGCAAGTTTGTGGATCTCTTTCTTGATCAAAGAAAAGTAACTGCGGTCATTTGCCGCGAAACTTATGTGCGTAGCATCAACCATTTGCCCATTTCACTATGGTCACCGTAGTGCCTTCCCCAACTTTACTTTTGATACTAAATTCATTGACGAGTCGTTTTGTGCCGGGTAAACCCAAGCCAAGACTTTTGCCGGTAGAGAATCCATCCCGCATAGCCGCTTCGATATCGGGAATGCCCTGACCTTTATCTGTAAAAGTTAACCGCACACCATTGCTCCGGCCACTCGATACGACCTCGATGAGGCAGCTTCCACCGCCACCGTAGCGCATCATATTGCGTACAAGTTCACTTGCGGCCGTAAGCAGGCGGGTTTGATTCACAAGGCCCATCTTTATCTTGACAGCAACTTCTTTGACGCGGTTTTTTAAGAAAACCACATCCTGTTCCTGGGTAACTTTGATCGTATCCTTACTCAGTGCTAATATCATCGTCTGACAGGTCGGTATCCTCATCGTCACCGGAGGTATCGATCATGGACTTAAGTAAATTCATTCCTTTTTCCATATTCAATGCTGTATAGACACCTTTCAATGGTAAGCCCAACTCAATCAGCGTAATCGCTACCGCAGGTTGCATACCCACGACTACGGTTTCAGCATCTAATATTTTAGACATACTGGCAATGTTTCCTATGATACGTCCCATAAAGGAGTCGACAATGGACACAGCTGAAATGTCAATAAGAACGCCTCTCGCGCTGGTTTTTTGTACCATTTGAACCAGGTCTGCTTCCAGGGTAAGCGCCAGACGGTCGTATAAGTCTACCTGAATGGTGACCAGCAGAAAGGGTCCCATCCTAAGAATAGGAATTTTATCCATGCCTTTTAGTTTGTTCTAGGTGTAATCTTTTTCACTTCCAGTCGCATTACTTTAAAAGCATGTTGCAGTGCGCTTGCCAGGGTCGACTTGGTGACAATATTAGAAAGGTCAATGCCTAAATGCACTACTGTTTGTGCAATTTCGGGACGGATGCCGCTAATGATACACTCTGCACCCATCAGGCGGGTAGCACTTACGGTTTTGATCAGGTGCTGAGCTACCAGTGAATCCACAGCAGGGACACCCGAAATATCGAGGATGGCGATGCTTGAACCTGTGTCAACGATTTCCTGAAGCAGGCTTTCCATCACTACCTGTGTACGGGCACTGTCCAGTGTGCCAATTATTGGCAGGGCCAGAATACCATCCCAGACACGGATTACCGGGGTTGAGATTTCTGCGATCTCGTCAGTTTGACGAAGTATAACCTCTTCACGCCCTTTGATAAAAGTCTCGAAAGTAATCACGCTGAGGTTGTCCATCAAACGGTTAATTTTCATGCTCTCCGTAAACAGGGCCTTGGTATCATCACCAATCTCTTTCTGCAGTGTTTCCAGTAATGCTTCTTTAAGCGAAAACACAAAAGCACCCGTTTCACGCGGACTGAACCCTTGTCTTGCCCTGGTGATTGCAATGCCGCCTAAAATTTCTATAACCGGACTCCATTCATCAGAATTGAGGTCTGTAAAATTTCCTGATGACAGATTGGTCACCAATGAATCGATCAGTTCTTCTGATTGGGCCCTAAGGTCATCATTACTGATCAGGTCTTCCCGCAGGCCTTCATCGGCAAGCTGGTTTTTCATCCATAATTCCAGGATGTTTTTTTTCTTTTTTTGTAGCAATTGAGATGTTGTTATTGACATGCAGGAAAAATACAGGTTAATATTTAAGCCATATGGTTCAAACCTGGCAGGTTGAATTAATGCCGAAAGGTAGGAAACGTTTTGGTAATAATAAAATATAATATTTCGCTGCTGAATGCTGCATTGCAGCTAATAATTCTGGCTTTCAAGGGGAAGCGGGCCACATTGTGTTTCGATTCAGAAACCGGGCAAGATCGTTTTCCTATTCAGTAAACAGTTGTTGCATTGTAATTTCGTTTTGTATCAGGCCAATTTTATAAGCATTATTTTGTGTCCCGAATGTTGTGATCATCACCAGCATTACCGTTTTCCGGGTTTTGGTTTCCTTTTTAAATACATCGGCCTAATGCCTGGATAAAGAAAATTAAACCAGCCACATCTGTCAAAAATATAGAGATGTGGCTGGATAAAGAATAATTAAACCAGCCACATCTATTAAAAATAAGTAGATGTGGCTGGATAAAGAAAATTTAAACCAGCCATATCTCTTTCATTTAGCTTTCTTCATATCTTTATCCAATTGCGTTCATCAATATTTGGACTGGCTGAAAAGCTTGTAATTAGCAGTTTTGATGTTCACGGACCCTATATTTTCATTATGATAGACTTATCTTACGCCGAGAACCAGATTCATTGCGTTACGAACTTTGAGGACCTTGTTGCTACGCCATTTAAAGGAAAGATGAATGCGATTTGCTGGACACGTGAATTAAAAGGTGATTTTTGTGAGATTGTTAAAAATATTGAGCTGAGTGGAAATATAACGGTAGTGGATGAAGAAGAGCTGCTTGAGCTCCGGCTGACTGAACAAGGGGAGCTTGCCCGAAAAATTCTCCTGAATGACATGCAGTTACTGGAAGCGCATGGCGCATCACCCATGCTTAACATAATCAGCTACTATGACCGGGATGATAGCTACCCGTTTTTTCCAACTGATGTTTATTCTTTTCATGTAGATCGTTCCCCCATACCAACTGATACCTTTTTATGCACGTACTATGGTGAGGCGAGCGACGTATTGCCAAATTCACAAGGCGCACAGAAAATACTGATCCCGGAGATACGCGCGGAACTCAAGAAACTGTTTGATGGAGAAGAGGAAGATTTCAAAGCCTTTTTAGCTGAAAATTTTTTTGATCTGCACTATCAGGCTCAGCCCGATGCACACCCGGTAAGTTGTGGCATCGGTCAGCTATGGAGACTGGCGGTTGATCATCCCGGAAGTCAGGTGCCTCCCTGTCTTCACCGTGCACCCAAGGAAAAATCCGGAGAGCAGCGGTTGTTACTGATCTGTTAAGCGTAACCTGTTGCATCTGCGATGTGCCGGATTTGAAAGTCCAAGGCTTTCGCCTGTTTTTGGATAGCGCTTATCAAATATAAACCCTTCAATTATGGAAGTCAGCCTACCAAATTGGAAGGGTAAGATCAATGCTTTCAGGAAGAAAAAAATAAATTACCAGTCTTAACCTTACTGAAAGTGGCTTTTTCCTTAATCTGTTACTGCGGGCATCAGTTTTGGATTACGCGTTGTAATTTAAACGGAGTAATCATTACAATCCCCAGCACTATGGAAATGGAAGAATTATATGAACGGGCGGTTTTACTGCTCGAAAAATTGATTGGTATCCGCTCATTCAGCGGAGAAGAAAATGCTGCTGCAGATGAAGTGGAAAAATTCCTGCATGAACAGTCGGTCTCCTCAATCCGCAAGTTCAATAACCTTTGGTGTTACAATAAGTTCTTTGATCAGCATAAACCTACGATCATGCTGAATTCACATCTGGATACAGTAAAGCCCAATACACAGTATGTGAATGATCCTTTTGCGCCCATTACCAAAGATGGAAAACTATTTGGTTTGGGCAGCAATGATGCCGGAGGCGCAGTGGTATCGCTGATCTCGACCTTCCTCTATTTTTACGAGCGAAAGGATTTGCCTTTTAACATCTGCCTTGCTGTAACAGCCGAAGAAGAAAATTCCGGACGCCTGGGTATCAAATGTGTCCTGAACGATTTGATGCCAATTGCTTTTGCCATAGTTGGAGAACCTACCGGTATGCAGCTGGCAATTGCCGAAAAAGGAAGCATGGTGCTCGACTGTATTTCCACTGGCCGTTCGGGGCATGCGGCGAGGGAAGAAGGTGACAACGCAATCTATAAAGCGATGCGGGACATCCACTGGTTCTCAACCTACATTTTTCCGGGTGAACCAGGTATGCCTAATCCCGTGAAAATGACCGTTACACAAATCAACGCGGGAATACAGCATAACATCGTGCCGGCAGAATGCACTTTTACAGTAGACATCAGGTTTGACCACAATTATAATATCAAGGAAATCATCAATACGATACAAAACCATACTTTTTGTGATACAAATATGAGACACAACGTCTTGTTTCCCTCATCCATTGATGCTCTGCACCCAGTTATAAAAACCGGTATCGCCATTGGCCTGCAAACTTATCTGTCGCCCACAAGTTCTGATCAGGGCTGGCTGCAGATGCCTTCGGTAAAGATTGGTCCCGGGGATTCGGCCCGTTCACATACAGCTGATGAATACATCTACCTGTCAGAAATTCGAGAGGGTATACGTATTTATGTGCAGCTGCTGGAATCGATATTTCCTTATCTCGTTAATAACCAGCAGCTCAACTTAGAGCATTCAGTATCAGAACGCCATTAATTTAAATCATCAAAAAAGCTAAGCATGCAAGATAATATACTGATCATCGACGACGAGAAAAAGATATGCAGCCTGCTGGCCAGGATAATTGAACTGGAAGGTTTCAGGGTTTTCCAGGCGGCCAATGGTAAGGAGGGCTTAAGAATACTTAAAGCAGAAAATATATTGGTCGTCTTAAGCGATGTGAAGCTCCCGGATTTCAATGGCGTAGAGCTGGTGAAGGAGATTAAGAAAATCCGGCCCGCGGCCGAAGTGATTAACCTGACTGCCTTTGGTACGATCGCCGATGGGGTAATGGCTATGAGGAATGGTGCCTTTGACTATATTACAAAGGGCGATGATAATGATAAGATCATCCCGCTGGTCTATCGTGCAATAGAAAAGGCGAAGCTTTCCGGCAGATTGTATGAGCTTGAAAATAAAATCAGCAGAAAATACAACTTCGACTTTATTCTGGGCAAATCCCGGGCCATCAGGGAAGCGGTATCCCTTGCTAAAAAAGTTGCCGGTACCAGTACAACAGTGTTGCTATTGGGGGAAACAGGCACCGGAAAGGAGGTCTTTGCACAGGCGATACATTATGAAGGTGCCAGGAAATTAAAACCGTTTGTTGCCGTAAACTGCAGCGGTTTTAATCCCAACCTCCTGGAGAGCGAGCTTTTTGGCTATAAGGCCGGAGCGTTTACCGGAGCTGTGAAAGATAAAAGAGGCCTGCTGGAAGAAGCGCATGAAGGGACTATCTTTCTGGATGAGATTGGAGAGATGAGCCTTGATCTGCAAGCTAAGCTGCTTAGAGTACTTGAAAGCCAGACCTATATTAAAGTTGGAGATACCCAAACAAGTAAGGTGAACGTACGGGTAATTGCTGCTACCAACAGGGACCTGAAAGAAGAAGCAGAGCAGGGGAGGTTCAGGCTCGACCTCTTTTACAGGCTGTCGGTGTTTTCTATTGACCTGCCCCCGTTGTCACGCAGGCGCGAAGATATCATGGCAATAGCCATGCATTATCTGGCGGAGTTTACTGCCAAGGTGAACAAACCGGAATTTACTGTGAGCAAAGAATTCGCCCGGCTGCTTGCTGAACATCACTGGAAAGGTAACATCAGGGAACTGAAAAATGTAATGGAAAGGGTGGTGATCCTTGCGGATGATACAGAGATCACTGAACATCTGCTGCCTTTCGAATTTCACAATGAAGTGAAGGGCAACGACCCGCTGAACATGCAGGAAATGGAAAAACAACACATCATCAAAGTGTTAAAATATACCCGAGGGAATAAAACTGAAACCTCCCGGTTACTTCAGATTGGGCTTACTACGCTGTACCGTAAGATCGATGAATACAAAATTGATAGCTGATCCCTATCCTCAGGTTGGGCTTAGTACGCTGTACCGTAAGCCCGATGAATACAAAACAAATTGCTGATCTCTTTCCTCAGATTGTGCTTAATACGCTGTACCGTAAGCCCGATGAATACAAAACAGATAGCTGATCTCTTTCCTCAGATTGTGCTTACTACGCTGCACGGTAAGATCGATGAATACAAAATTGATAGCTGAACCCTATCCTCTCTTTTTGATAAAAGCCTTTCATTTTAGAAAGGTTTTTTTTTGCCCGGTTGCGCGATGAATATTTTTTTTTGGGGTCTATTGCACGCGAAGCCGTATTTCAGAAACCAGCAGCAGAGCTGGCACCACAATTGGATTTTGCGGCAATAAGCTAAAAATAAACGGTCAGATTCCAAGGCCAATGTTCCGAACCAGATTTAACTATCCGTCAATATTGGCATCAACTGGTCATCTGATTACTGACAAAAATTAAATATTTCTAACAATGAAAGATCAACAAACTATGCCTGCATCAAAGCAAATACATATGATTCTTGAATGTACAGCCCGGCCAAGACTGGCTTTAGCTGAAGGAGCAGAAGGCACCAAAGCGATCTGCAGTGGCCTAAAAGATATTTTATGGTTCTCAGAATACATATTTCCTGCTCTGCCGGAAAGCACAGCTCCGGTAAATATGAAAGTAGTGTCTGCAGATACCCCCAGAGATCCTGCTGCAGATGGATGTAATTTTACTGTTGAGGTCGACTACGAAGAGAATTATAATCTGGAAGATATCCTGAATACGATCAGGAGAAAGACCTTCTGTACATTTAGAATCAAAGAATGTTCCCAACCTTCTGATACCGGCGATTACCTGGACAGACTTCGGAATGGTACACTGTTCCAATAGAAACCTTCCCCCCGTTGAAATGATTCCGATTTGATAAAGACCCTTTCATTATGGAAGGGTCTTTATCATTAAATAGTATGAGATCTATTGAATTAACAAGTTATAGTATTGATAATCAATGTAATGAATAAATAATTTGCCTTGTGGCATTTGTATTGGAACAGGCTGGTTACAAAATAAAAAATCATGCTAACAATTGTCTTATTTCTGGCCCTGCTGATCCTCTGCTGGGTGCTTTACAAATCAATCGACTGGTTCGAAAAAATCTAATCTTATGATCGCACTATTTATCATCGCAATCGCCGTCTTCATCTACATGATCTACGTGCTGATTAAACCCGAAAAATTTTAATTAAACGCCATGAACACAGAATTATTTGGAATCATAGCTACCTTCCTGCTGACGCTGGTGATCGCTATTCCGCTGGGCAAATACCTCGCGAAGGTATTTGCCGGAGAAAAAGTCTGGACAGACTTTTTAAAACCTATTGAATCCGGAATCTATAAACTTTCCGGAATTAATCCTAAAGAAGAAATGAACTGGAAGCAGCACTTGAAAGCCATGCTTACCATCAACCTGGTTTGGTTAGTTTATGGATTTTTTGTCCTGATTTTCCAGGATAAACTGCCAATGAACCCGGATGGAAACCCGGGCATGACTGCCGACCTTTCTTTTAACACGGTCATCAGTTTCGTAGCGAACTGCGATTTGCAGCATTACTCCGGTGAAAGCGGTGTAACCTATCTCACCCAGCATGTGGTGATGATGTTTTTAATGTTTACAAGTTGTGCTACAGGTATGGCTTCAGCAGTTGTATTCTTTAAGGCTTTCAGGGATAAGACCAGCGCCAGGCTTGGTAATTTCTGGGAATTCTTTGTGAAATCGATCACGCGTTTGCTTTTGCCTTTATCATTTCTGATTGCAATGATACTTGCCTTTAATGGCAGCCCTACAAGTTACGAAGCCAAAGACCAGTTTATTTCTTTACAGGGGGATACGGTAAATGTATCCAGAGGACCTGCAGCGGGTATGATTGCCATCAAACATCTGGGAACAAACGGGGGCGGATGGTTTGGTGCCAACTCGGCGCATCCGCTGGAGAATCCTAATTACATCACCAATACGGTAGAGCTGGTTGCACAAATGATTATCCCAATTGCTATGGTTATTGCTTTTGGAATCTTTATCAGGCGCAGAAAACTGGGCTGGATCATCTTTGGGGTAATGACTATCGGGATGTTCCTGCTGCTGATTCCAACAATCAGTTCAGAGCTGGGTGGTAATCCAGCACTCTCAAAGATGGGTATCTCGCAGGCTACCGGGGCAATGGAAGGTAAGGAAGTCCGCTTCGGACCTGCAATATCTGCCTACTGGAGCACGGTGACAACCATTATTTCTACCGGATCGGTAAATAATATGCACGACAGTTCCATGCCTTTGACAGGTGTATGGCAATTACTGGGCATGATGGTCAACTCCTTTTATGGAGGTTGCGGGGTAGGAGTACTCAACTACTTTATCTACCTGATCATTGCAGTTTTTATCTCAGGACTGATGGTGGGCAGGACGCCCGAGTTTCTGGGACATAAGGTTGAGGCCAGGGAAGTGAAAATTGCTGCGCTGATTACTTTGCTTAGCCCTTTTCTGATCCTGGCAGGAACGGCTCTTGCTAGTTTTATTTTTACCAGCCACGGAGATGCC
The DNA here is from genome assembly GCF_900182595.1 of Pedobacter westerhofensis. Taxonomy (GTDB): domain Bacteria; phylum Bacteroidota; class Bacteroidia; order Sphingobacteriales; family Sphingobacteriaceae; genus Pedobacter; species Pedobacter westerhofensis. Next base: position 132,945 of record NZ_FXTN01000002.1, read on the forward strand.
GCATGGGCAGTACAGCCAAAAAACTGGCTCAATAACCCGGGATTCCATGGTTTCTCTGAAATGCTGTACGAAGTTACCTCGTCCAATGCAAATAACGGATCTGGTTTTGAGGGACTGGGTGACAATAACATCCTCTGGAATGTGCTCACCGGTTTTGTAATACTTGTAGGCCGTTTCTTACCGATTATCGGCCCGGTGGCCATTGCAGGTTTACTGGGAGCGAAAAAGTTCATCCCTGAATCTGCCGGTACACTGAAACCTGATACGCTGACTTTCGGTTTGATGACCTTTGCTGTAATCGTTGTACTCAACGCACTTTCTTACTTCCCTGCACTGGCTTTAGGCCCTCTGGCAGAATATTTTACCATGCTTAAATAGATTATAATGAAATCTTCATCAAATAAATTATTTGAACCTGCTTTGGTGCAAACAGCACTGAAAGAGTCCTTCATCAAGCTTGATCCCCGGGTGATGATCAAAAATCCGGTGATGTTTACCGTAGAGGTAGGAACAGCTGTGATGGCTTATGTTACAGTATACTCGATGAGCCATAGCGGACAAGGTTCGCCCGCCTATAACTTCGTGATCTTCCTGGTTTTATTCCTGACGGTACTGTTTGCAAACTTCGCCGAAGCTATTGCCGAGGCAAGAGGAAAGGCACAAGCCGACTCGCTAAGAAAAACACGCGAGGAAACACCTGCAAAAGTGGTGATGCCCAGCGGGAATGTTGAAGTTCGGTCCTCCAGTTTGCTAAAAAAAGGAGATGTTTTCATCTGTGAGGCAGGTGACACCATTCCAACCGATGGCGAGATCATTGAAGGTATTGCTACCATTGATGAATCTGCTATCACCGGAGAATCCGCACCGGTAATCAGGGAATCCGGGGGTGATAAATCCTCCGTGACCGGCGGTACAAAAGTGCTGTCAGACCAGATCAAAGTACAAGTGAATACGCAGCCTGGAGAAAGCTTCCTGGACAAGATGATCGCTTTGGTAGAAGGTGCATCCCGTCAGAAAACACCGAATGAGATTGCTCTGACTATCCTTTTGGCAAGTTTTACACTGGTCTTTATCATTGTGTGCGTTACCTTAAAACCCTTTGCAGATTACTCCAATACACCGATTACCATTGCAGCACTGATCTCGCTTTTTGTGTGCCTGATTCCTACCACAATCGGAGGATTGTTATCAGCCATCGGTATCGCAGGGATGGACAGGGCCTTAAGGGCTAATGTAATCACCAAATCTGGTAAGGCAGTGGAAACTGCAGGTGATATCGATGTTTTGTTGCTGGATAAAACTGGTACGATTACTATCGGTAACCGTAAGGCAACCAACTTTTATCCTGCCCCGGGAATCGATAGTAACGCTTTCATTGAAGCCTGTGTGATGAGCTCCCTGGCAGATGAGACCCCCGAAGGAAAATCTATCCTTGAGCTGGCGGTGGTGCAGGGTTTTAAAGTAATGCCAGCTCCTGAAGGTTCTACCTTTATCAAGTTTACGGCTGAAACACGTTCCAGCGGACTGGATACTTTGGATGGTAAGAGAACACGTAAGGGAGCATTTGATTCCATCAGAAATATTGTCCTTACAGCAGGCAATCCTTTTCCTTCAGCAACGGAAGAGCAGGTTAAAGCGATCTCAAGCAATGGCGGAACACCACTGGTAGTGGCCGTGAACGAGAAAAACATGGGTGTGATCGAGTTGCAGGATATTATCAAACCTGGTATCAGTGAACGTTTTGAGCGCCTGCGTAAAATGGGTGTAAAAACAGTGATGGTTACAGGTGATAATCCTTTAACAGCCAAATTCATTGCCGAAAAAGCTGGTGTGGATGATTTCATTGCCGAAGCCAAGCCGGAGGATAAAATGAATTACATCAAGGATGAACAGGCCTTGGGTAAACTGGTGGCGATGATGGGTGACGGAACCAATGACGCGCCGGCACTTGCACAGGCAGATGTGGGTGTGGCCATGAACAGCGGAACGCAGGCAGCGAAAGAAGCTGGTAATATGGTAGACCTCGACAATGATCCGACCAAGCTGATAGAGATAGTTGAAATTGGTAAACAGTTATTAATTACCAGGGGAACGCTGACTACCTTCTCCATTGCCAATGACGTGGCCAAATACTTTGCTATTGTTCCGGCATTGTTTATTGCATCTATTCCTGCCTTGCAAAGCCTCAACATTATGGGCTTGCACAGTCCTGAAAGTGCTATTCTCTCCGCGGTGATCTTTAATGCGATTATCATCCCGATCCTGATCCCTCTCGCACTGAAAGGTGTGGAATACAAACCGATAGGGGCCAGTGCGCTGTTGCGCAGGAACCTGCTGATTTATGGTTTGGGCGGAGTGATTGCCCCTTTCATAGGGATCAAGATCATCGATTTACTGGTAGGTCTATTTGTTTAAAGTTATCAATATCATGAATCCTGCATGAGCTTCCAGCTTAACAAATTGTATCCGCTCATGCAAGCTTCATCACCCATAACATAATCATATCATGAAAAAATACATCATACAATCTATCCGCTTAACCTTAGTCTTAATGGTACTGCTTTGCATTGTTTACCCCTTTCTGGTAGCTTTTGCAGGGAAATTTTCCAAAGGAGAAGGCGGGGGCGAGAAAATCACAAAAAATGGTAAAGTTGTAGGCTATGTTTTGTTAGGCCAGTCCTTTACCAAACCGGAATATTTCTGGGGAAGGCCATCTGCTGTCGGTTATAATGCCGCCGGATCAGCTGGTTCCAATAAAGGACCTTCAAACCCGGACTACCTGAAACAGGTGTCGGACAGGGTAGATACACTCTTAAAATACAATCCTGGTATCCGGAAATCTGATATCCCTGCGGATATGGTTACTGCCTCAGGCAGCGGGCTTGACCCCAATATATCTGAACAGGGCGCGATTATCCAGATCAAAAGGATAGCCGCTTACCGTAAACTGGATGAAAAAAAGGTAGCCGAACTGGTTGTTGAAAACACTCAGGGACCTTTATTTGGACTGTTTGGCCCATCCTCAGTGAATGTTTTGAAACTGAATCTCGCACTTGACGAATTAAAGAAATAATCAATCATACCATTTCCTCCACACTGCCTGATCCAGATGCGTTTGCCAACACAGGGACAGGCAGTTTAAGGGAACTCCTGCTTTCGCAGGAACAATTTAAAAGCATCAGTAAGAAACATGAAGCCCGCCGGAGGTAATATCAACAAAAGATCTAACAAAGAACCAGATGCGGGTTTCATCGCCATGAAAAAATCTGATGCCAGTTCATCACCATTAATAACAATTCAATACTAATGAAAAAACTACTTATACTCGGATTAGGATTAGCCATTGGTTCTTGTGCCTATGCACAGGATGCCCCAAAAATAAAAGTAACGGGCTATCTTGAAGCATATTACGGATACGATTTTAACAAACCGGCTGATAACAACAGGCCAGGATTTGTATATTCACATAACCGTCACAATGAAGTTAACCTGAACCTTGGGTTCATCAAAGGCAGTTACGAAAGTGACATCATCAGGGCTAACATCGCGGTGATGGCCGGAACCTATGCCAATGCAAACCTTGCCGCTGAACCAGGAGTGCTGAAGAACATTTTTGAAGCCAATGCCGGAGTCAAATTATCCAAAACGGCCAACCTCTGGGTAGATGCAGGTATTTTTGCTTCACATATCGGTTTTGAAAGTGCAATTTCCAAGGACTGCTGGGTGCTGACCAGGAATATAGCGTCTGACAATACACCTTATTATGAATCAGGAGCGAAGATCACTTACATCACTGAGGATGGCAAATTCACAGCCACTGCGCTTTATCTGAACGGCTGGCAGCGGATTAACCGTCAGGATGGGAACAGTCAGCCTGCGGGTGGTTTGCAGCTGACCTGGAAGCCAACAGGAAAAATCACAGTGAACTATAGCAATTACCTGGGGACCGAAGGAGCAGATTCTATCCGTGTGAGACGTTTCTATCATAACATTTACGGGATTTTTCAGCTGACTGACCACTTTGGCCTCACTGCCGGATTTGATTATGGAACACAGCAGAAAGCAAAAGGAACTGATGGAAAAAATGAAGTTCTGTCACCTGTAGCTATCGCACAGTATAAATTCAACAGCAAGTGGGCTTTGGCTGGCAGGGTAGAATATTATAAGGATAAGAACGGGGTAATTATTGCCACCGAAACACCCAACGGTTTTCAAACTACCGGATATTCCATGAATATAGATTATGCGCCGGTTAGCAATGCAGTGGTAAGACTGGAAGGCAAGGTGTACGACAGCAAAGACAAAGTGTTTACCAGGGACATGAACCCTGTAAAAAACAGTGCAACGCTGACGGCCAGTATAGCAGTATCATTTTAATCCTGTCAGATGATACCCGGAGGTTTGAAAACACCAGCAATAAAATTAATCCTGTGCATTTGCATGGGATTAATTTTCGGCGTCATCTGTTATCTGGTCAGAGAGGGATACGTGATTTTAAAATGGTAAATTAAGGTGATGGAAGAGGATAAAACAGCATCTGTAAAAAAGTTTCTCGATCTGGTGAAGAAATCCAGACGTGGAAAGTTTAAAGTGTATATCGGTATGAGCGCCGGCGTGGGTAAAACCTACCGGATGCTGCAGGAGGCACATGCGCTTTTGAAAAACGGAATTGATGTGCAGATCGGCTATATCGAAACCCATAACCGTGAGGAAACGCATGCGCTGCTGAACGGCATTCCCCTGATCAGGCGCAGAAAAATCTTTTATAAGGGAAAGGAGCTGGAGGAGATGGATGTACAGGCGATTATTTCGCTGCATCCTGAAGTGGTTATTGTAGACGAACTTGCACATACCAATATAGAGGGCAGCAAGAACAGCAAGCGCTGGCAGGACGTGGCAGATTTGCTTGATGCGGGAATCTCAGTGATTTCGGCGGTCAATATCCAGCACCTGGAGAGCATGAACGAAGAGATCGAGAAGATTACCGGAGTGCCGATCACAGAAAGAATACCCGACAAGATCCTGGATGTGGCGGATGAGATTGTAAACATTGACCTGACTGCAGACGACCTGATAGAGCGGCTCAAAGCGGGAAAGATCTACGACCAGAGCAAGATACAACTTGCCCTCAACAACTTCTTCCAGCCAGAGCGTATCCTGCAGCTGCGTGAACTTGCCTTGAAAGAAGTGGCGCATCATCTTGAACGAAAGATCAATGTGGAAGTGCCCAAGCAGATTAAACTGCGTCCGGAGAAATTCCTGGCCTGTATCTCTACCAATCATGAAACAGCGAAGATTATTATCCGCAAAACGGCCCGGCTGGCTTCCTATTACCGCTCGCCCTGGATTGTTTTGTATGTCCAGCGCAGTCATGAGGGTGGCGACAGGATCAGGCTTGATCTGCAGCGTCATCTGATCAACAACTTTAAACTGGCCACAGAACTTGGTGCGGAAGTACTCAAGGTGAAGTCGGAAGACGTGACCGGCACGATAACAGGAATTGCCGCAGAAAAAGAAATTACCACGATCTGCATAGGCAAGCCGCATTTAAGTCTTTTTCAGGTGATCCTGCGGACCGCCATTTTCAACAAACTGCTGAAAAGTATTTCCGAAACTGAAACTGACCTGGTGATCCTTTCATAAGCATAAATTAATACCAATACATCATGAAGATAAAAACAAAATTACGCCTCGGATTCGGATTCTTATTCGTGGTGGTGATCTTCTTCGGGGCCATGTCCCTTTATTATATGAACAAGATCTCAGTCAGCTCAAAAGTGATCCTGAAAGACAATTACGAGAGCCTCCGCTTTTCACGTTCCATGCGGACAATCATTGATGAAAATGAGTTGCCCTTGCCGGCAGCCGCAGGCAGGAAGTTTACAGAACAGCTGAACAACGAGCAGAAGAACGTTACCGAAAAAGGGGAGGGCAAAGCAGTTGCCCTGCTTGCGGAGTCCTTCAGGGAGATAACAGACCAGTCGGCCAGCCCTGCGGAACAAAAGCAGGCCCTGAAAAATGCGCAGTCACAACTGAGGACCATTGACGAGCTGAACATGAATGCGATCGTAAGAAAGAATGATCAGGCGCAGCAGGGAGTAGAACGGGCCGCAACATATCTGATTACTGCAGCTTCATTTTGCTTCATCATCCTGTTCTCGTTTAGTGTGAACTTCCCCGGCTTTGTGGCTAATCCGCTAAGGGAATTCTCCGAGGCCATAAAAGAGATCAGCAGAAAGAACTACAAGCAACATCTGGTTTTTGATGGCACCGATGAATTTGCTGAACTGGCCAGGGAATTCAATGCGATGACATCCCAGTTAAATAAGTGGGAAAATAGCAACCTGGCCAAACTGCAGTCCGAAAAATTAAGGATTGAAGCGATCATCGGGCAAATGCAGGATGCTATTATAGGCTTAAACGAAAAGAAGGAGGTTCTTTTCCTGAACCAGGTGGCCGGTCAGCTACTGAATATGAATGAACAGGATACCATTGGCGCAAATGCACTGGAGCTGGCCAGAAAGAATGACCTCCTGCATCAGATACTTTCAGAAAAGGGCAATGATAAACCACTGAAGATCTTTGCAGACGGCAAAGAGTCATACTTCCAGCTGGAGCGCCGCGAAATTATGGTTCCTCCGTATGATGAGCCCCAGGACCAGCTGATCCAAACCTCCATGAAAACCGCAGGCGAGGTTTATATCCTAAAGAATATCACCCAGTACAAGGAACTGGATGAAGCCAAAACCAACTTTATCGCCACAGTTTCACACGAGCTGAAGACACCGATTTCGTCAATTAAAATGAGTTTGAAACTATTGGACGACGAGCGGGTAGGCGAGATGAATCCGGAACAAAGGGAGCTGGTACAGCATATCAAGGAAGATTGCGGGCGCCTGCTCAAAATCACCAGCGAACTGCTGGACCTGTCTCAGGTAGAAACGGGCAACCTGCAGCTGAATTTTGTGAAGTCTGATCCACGGAAAATTGCGATATACGCGATGGATGCGGTAAGGTTTCAGGCAGAGCAGAAATCTATTACGCTGGAACTGATCAGCAGAAATGACCTGCCAAAAGTGAATGTGGATACGGAAAAGACGGCATGGGTGATGGTCAACTTCCTGTCCAATGCACTGCGTTACAGTCCTGCCAAATCCCAGGTCATCATTCAGGTTGTACAGGTAGGCAGGAACATCGAATTTTCTGTGAGGGACTTTGGCAAAGGCATCGATGAGCAATATCAGAAACGGTTGTTCGATCGCTATTTTCAGGTTCCTACAGACGGGAATAATAAATCGGGTTCCGGGCTCGGGCTTGCGATTTCAAAGGATTTTATCACCGCAGAAGGTGGTAAAATATGGGTGGAAAGTGCCATTGGTGAAGGAAGCAGGTTTTGCTTCCTTCTTCCGGTAATGGAATAACAAATACTAGCATGTCATTGCGTTGTTCAGCGCAATGACTGCTGTTTTAAAATCCTCTCTGGCCACCAGGAACTGGATATTTACTTTTCTGAGCGCAAATCCTGCGCTTTTGATATTGATGCCCTGTTCAGTCAGCGCAGAGGCACTTCTGGCCAGCAATCCCGGCTGATCCATGTTGGAACCCAGCACACATACCAGGGCAACCTTTTCAACAGTAACCTTTTCAAATTCATTCTGAAGATCTTTTACCAGACGTGGATTGTAGTGGCGCTCCCAGATCACCAGGGAAATGCTGTTGGCACTGGTGCTTTTAAAGGTGTAGCTGATATTATGTTTCAGGAAGATTTCCATGATCCTGAAATCACTGCCCACCGATCCTACCATCAGCGGATCATAAACGTCGATGATCATCAGTTTGTCTGTCCCGGTAATGATCTCCACGCGTTTGTTGGCGCATACAAAATCTTTAGTGATCAGTGTTCCCGGATGTGAAGGTTCAAAGGTGTTTTTGATCCTCAGGTTAATCCCGTTAATTTCCAGTGGTTTGGCGGCCTTGGGATGGATGGCCTCCATTCCTACATCTGCCAGCTGGTCTGCAATATCGTAACTGGTAAAGCCTACAGGACTGCAGTTTGATACACCAACTATTGCAGGATCAGCAGTAGATAGGTGGTATTCTTTATGGATGATTGCTTCTTTGGGTTTCAGCAATGCTGCAATCTTGCTGAAGGTAACCTCTGAATATCCCCTGTCAAATTCGCGCATGATGCCGTCCTTGCCTTTGGTATAACCAGTGACGATGCAGATGCGGTCTTTCAGGTCAACACCCTTAAACGTTTGCCTGATCCGCTGGTCTATCGTCCAGGGATGGTGGTCTTCGGCCCCGCTGAGGTCAATAAGTGAAGTAGTTACACCCATATGCTGCAGGATATTGCACAGGTTGAAGGCCGCATGGGTTTCACCTATGGAAGCCAGGATTTCCCTTGCAGCAAGCAATATTCCTTCTTTGCTGACATAGCCCGAAGCAAGGATATTGACCAGGTTGTCCAGGTACACACTGGCGCGCTGGATACGCATGGTAATGAACCAGTCGGCAAGTTCCAGGTCCAGCCCAAGTTCTGCCTGGCCCTTGTTGATTTTCTTTAATGATTCTGCTGCATGATCCAGTGCATCATGGAAGTCGAGATGTTTTGCAATGCGATGATAAACACCGGGCTTGCCGGTTTTCTTGTTTTCAAGCAACATATCCGTCACGCCTGAAAATGCAGAAACTACGTATACGTGGTTATAACGGTCAGTATCATCACGTTCATACAGGATGATATTTTGAATGACTTTCTGGAGCGCACTCATAGAGGTGCCGCCAATTTTTTCTACTGTTAACATATGAGCGGCAATACAATACACAGACCAGCTCAGGGCAGCCCCCGACAGAAATTCGAATTTATCCTTATAATTGGCTCCTGATGCCACTGGCCGGGCTTTTCAGTTGAAAATTGCAATGATTAAATTTAAGTTTTCTTATTCATTCTATGGCAGAACCTTCCAAAATGAAAGTCGCATTTTCATTATGATAAAAATATCAGCAAGTAAAATAACTACTAAATGCACCATCTAAATACATTTGCGATATGGATTCATTAAAAAGATCATTACATCTGATGAAATAGCGATAAATAAGATCTGTCTGTTCCCTGATCAAAAAGTTATGCAGGACAGAGTTCTTGTTAAAATTCTACGGCGTAGAGCGCAGGTGTTAAAACAAGTTTTAAGACGTAAGATGATACGATTCCCGCAAGACTTTATGTTTTTGTCCGATAAAGCTTTTAGAATAGGCTTTCCCAATTAATCTTGCGATATTCCCGGATCTGCTTAAAACACATGATCTGAACGTTACCAAATAGATGATATAATGAAAGTTTGCTATTTACTTCTACTACTTTTTGCTGCCACGGGCTCATTTGCACAATATACTCCGCCTAAGGCCGGGCTGATCGCCGCTCCTTATCAGGAATTGCCTTTGGGCGCGATCAGGGCTAAAGGCTGGCTTCAGGAGATGCTGGTCCGCCAGAAAAATGGGGCTACCGGCAACCTTGACCAACTTTATCCACTCATGAACCAGAGGAACGGCTGGCTGGGCGGGGACGGCGATCAGTGGGAGCGTGGTCCCTACTGGATCGATGGCCTGCTGCCGCTTGCTTATATTTTGAACGACAAGGAGCTTATCGCCAAGGTTAAGCCATGGGTAGAATGGTCGTTAAAAAGCCAGACTGCCGATGGATACTTTGGACCCGTGAAAGACTATCCCGAGGAAGAGGGCCTGCAGCGCGACAACAGCCGCGACTGGTGGCCTAAAATGGTGATGCTGAAAATCTTAAAGCAGTACTATTCTGCCACAGGCGATAAAAGGGTGATCACACTGATGACCAATTACTTTAAATACCAGCTGAAGGAACTTCCGGCAAAACCCCTGGATCACTGGACCTATTGGGCAAAATACCGGAGCGGGGATAACCTGATGGTGGTGTACTGGCTGTATAACATCACTGGTGATAAATTCCTGCTGGAGCTTGGAGACCTGATCCACAAGCAGTCCTTTGATTTTACCAATGCTTTTGCAAATACTACGATGCTGCAGCAAAAAGGCAGCATCCATACCGTTAACCTGGCCGAGGGGATGAAGGAACCGCTGATCTATTATCAGGCGCATCCGGAAAAGCAATACCTTGATGCCATAAAAAAGGGATTAAATGACATCCGTACGTATGACGGTTTTGCAAACGGAATGTATGGTGGAGATGAAGCCTTACATGGCAATAACCCTACCCAGGGCTCAGAACTTTGTTCGGCTGTAGAAATGATGTTTACAATGGAAAGTTCACTGCAGGTCACCGGAGATGTTGACTACGCGGACCAGCTGGAAAAAATAGCATTTAACGCATTGCCTACGCAGATTTCTGATGATTTTACTACCCATCAGTATTTCCAGCAGGCCAATCAGGTGATGTTAACACGGCAGATGCATAATTTTGGTGATAACCATGGTGGCACAGATATCTGCTACGGCTTGCTGACAGGCTATCCCTGCTGCACGTCCAATATGCACCAGGGCTGGCCAAAATTCACACAAAACCTGTGGTATCTGACACCTGACAAAGGGATTGCAGCGCTGGTTTATTCCCCAAGTGAGGTAACTGCTAAAGTAGGAGATGTCCCTGTTACGATTATCGAGGAAACCAATTATCCTTTTGATGAAAGTGTAAGATTTACTCTTAGCAGCAAAAAACAGGTAAAGTTTCCGCTGCATCTCCGCATCCCCAAATGGTGTACCAAAGCAATCATCAAGGTGAATGGCCAGGCTTTTTCAGAACCGGCAGGCAACCAGGTGGTACATGTAGAGCGGTTGTGGAAATCTGGTGATGTGGTAGAGCTGGTACTCCCTATGCATGTGGCAACAAGCAAATGGTACGAAAACTCTATGGCTATTGAACGCGGTCCAATTACCTATGCACTAAAAATCGGTGAAGAATCCCGGAAGGTTGAAAACACCAAAGATCCGGCTACCTATGGAACATCTTACACAGAAGTTCTTCCTTCAACCCCATGGAATTACGGGCTGTATGATGTGAGCAACGAAAAACTGAATGAGTATTTCAAAGTTGTCAATACAGGCAAGCAAACCCTGTATCCATGGAATCAGGAGAATGCGCCAATGATGATCAAAATCAAGGGTAAACGTATACCTTCCTGGAAGATTTATAACGATATGGCAGGACCGCTACCTTACAGCCATATTTATGGACTGGAGAGTAGTCAGCAGGATGAAGATATCACCCTGATTCCCTACGGGTGTACTACTTTACGAATTACGCAGTTCCCTCTGGTTGGACGGAAATAACAAGGATTAACAGACCTGGATCGTCTCAATTTTTAAGATGTTTCCTAATTTTTTAATTTTTGAGGCAATGTTTCCTTTACCAACCGCACAGTGGTGTGCCGGGCCATGACTGTTCCAGCTTTCCACAAACTTTCTGGCACCAACAGCAAATTTATACCTGCTGTTGGTGTTACCAATTTCTAGGATCTCTCCTGCAACAGATTCACCTTCAGCAACGAGTAATTTGATTGTACCATCGCCGCACTCCACAACGGACAGTAAAGTTACAGCACCATGTTTGACCGACATCTCAACTGATAAACCACTACCCACTTTCCCATGGTAAACCTCCAATGGTTTAACCTTAATCTTTCCTTCTGCAATTGCAGGATGGCAGGGCCCGTCATGTCCCATGAGAACGACATCATCATAGAAATCCATTGCATAATATTCGGTGAAAGAACCACCTGCACCAAAACTATCCATGATTTTCATGGCCTGAACATTCTTGATCTCATACTCTCCAGCAACGGGGATATGTTTACCGGTTAAAATAGAATTTCCCAGAATTACAGATGCAGCGGTATTTTCATTGGCCTCATTTCCCGTTCCTTTATGATAATAAGCAAGTGCGCCCAGTTTATGCTTTTCGATGAGTTTATCCAGTGCAACCGCAGTCACGGCGGCTCTTTTCAGTTCAGCAGGCTCACAGTCCAGCTGAACTTCAAATAAACCAAGAATTTCCTCTAGTTTAAGTGAGGTCTCTTTCTCCGTTACTGTTTCACGGATGTGGGACAATTCATCTATTTCCACAATCTCCATGTGGCCGCCAAATGTGGCGCATTGCAGCGTAAGATCAGTATAGATGTCCATCATGCCCCCATAGTAATTGCCCATGATCCCCAGCCTGTTGTAATACATTATTCTCGCAACCCTGGCTGCTTCCACCCATTCTTCAATTTCCTGCCATACCAGCGGATCATCATGAAGGATACCTGTAATCTGGTAAAATGGAATTTTGGCACGGATAAAAACGTTTGCAATTTCGGGAACAGCACATGAGGAGCAGTTAGCCAGCCACTCTCCGGTCATCCTTGTCCTGTCCCTCATCCGGTTGAATGTTTTATAATCGATACTGGAAGCAGGTGATAAATTAAGTACGATGACTGGCACATTCGCCTTTTTTACAACAGGCAATACTGTGGCGGATAAGGCATAAGTAGAAACATACAGAAAGAGAATATCCACATCTTCAGTCTTAAACCTACTCCCGGATTCAAAAGCCATTTCGGGAGAATCAATTAAGCCCAGGTTTATAATCTCAGCATCCAGACTTTGCAGCCGGCTGGCAATTACATCCAGATAGCCGGACAACCTGCTTTTTAAACCTTCGAACTGATCCCAATAGGCTTCAAGGCCAACGCCAAATAAACCAACTTTCACTTTTGTTTTTGTATGCATTATTTTATCAGTTATCGATTATTGAATAATTTTAACAGGGCCGAGCAATCCTGATGGCAATAGGGGACTCGTTGCCCTGTACTGCCTTGTCGTGCTGAAAGTAAACCTGCCACTGGTTCTTTTCTGGCCCTTTACCAGCCAGTCGGGCCATTTATTTCCCACTATACCATCATAAGGTTTCTGCTCGTCACCAATCAGCCTGTTTGCCCATAAGTTGATTACCTCAATGGAGATAGTATTTGTTCCTTGTTTGATATCATCAGTGATCTCCAGTTTCCAAGGAGCAGTCCATAATGTGCCAATTTCTTTCCCGTTTAAATGGATACGGGCCATGTTTTTTACCAGGCCTAAATCAATATAAACCGGCTTTGTCTTATTTCCTTTGAATTCAAAGCTTTGATGATAAGTGGCTGCACCCGAATAAAATTTGATACCTTCATTGCTATTTTTACTCCAGTCACTGAGTGAATCAACAATGATTTCCTCAGGACCGCCCCAGTGTTTATCAAAATTGATCTTCCAGTGCCCCCCAAGTACCTGCAAAGTTTGTTCAACAGGAATCGCTGCCGGCTCTGGCTTCCGGATATCTTCTTTTGCAAAAACGATGAATGCACTTTCAAAAGCAGCTAACTGTATTGGAATGCTTGTCATCGCGCCCGTTGTCTTAAAGTTTGTGATCTGACTCATTTTACCATTGATGGCATTCCAGAGTTCCGGTGCACCTTTGGCAGTTCTGAACCTGGCGTTTGCAACCATCTCATTTGGAGTCGTGTTTGAAACGAAATAGATATCCCAGTCCGGAGAAGTGCGGTGAGTGTACCTGAGTTTTTTGTCGGCGACAAAATCCTCCTCTATCCCTTTTCGTTTTAAAATTTTTGCGGTTAAGTCATAGTCCGGATAAAGTTTGTCCTTCGCCTCCAGGACTGGCCGGCCCCAGATCAATGTCCCTGATCCATATTTTCGGTATTCCAGCGTTGCCGGTACAGCTGTTGAGCCCCAGATCCTGGTTACCATGGATATGATCTTCACATCAGCCTGTGGATAATTCGTAAGGCCCGGAGCGCGGAGAGGCGGATTTCCAATTACCGTCGCCCCCTGCTGAATTAAACTGCCAATTTTTTCCAGCAGTTCAGGCGTCATGGTTTCAAATATTGGCAAAACCATAATTTCATAGGATGCTCCGCCCGGAAACTGAATTTTGTTCCCCTTAACAGATGCAAGCATGAGCTGGGCAGGAGCGATGCCATCAAAGTTGAAAGATTTTCTGTCTCCAATGGTATCACCTAAAATGGCTGATGACGGTGGTACAAATACGTGTGGCGCACCTTCAGGTGTAACATATAACACATCAGCCACTGTTCTTCCCTGTTGCAGGATGTATTGGCATCTGCTTACATAGTCATGATAGCTGCCCACCATAGGCCACCAGGTCTGGCTGCGGTCCCAGTGGACCCCATAAGGTCCCATTGTTGCACCCGGTTTTAAGGAATCGGGTAAAAACTGATTTTGAAAAGTATGATAAACGAAGCGGTTAACCCCCGCTGCGAATGCCCAGTCGCCCTGGTTTTTCATCGATCCGGGATGTTGTTTCCAGCCCTCATTATCCTGTGCAGTGAAAGCTTCGGCAGGTACCAGGGAACGGCCCATTACATGGGCTATAGAAGTGCCTTCTATGACGCTGTACGAAGAATTAAAACCATAACCCTTGCTCCAGAATTCCGCCATTGGTACATCGGCGATACTGCCCAGTTCCAGATCGGAAGCAGGGTTCATGTCATAGGGTTCAATGGACAAAGAAAGGTGATGTCTTTTAGCATATTGCTTTACAAAGCCGGCATGATTTGCGATGACCAGCTCCTGAGATGTCTGTCTGAGGTCCCATAGGAAACGTTCACTTTCCTTTAAACTGCCTACAATATTACCGGAGTACACGGGGAAGTATTTCAGGGGATCGTACCCGCGTCTTTTGATAAATTCCCGTCTGAAGTTGGCTGTCCAGTTTTGGGCGCCCATTTCCCAGCTGTCCATATGCAGACGTTTCAGACCGCCCGTATTATTTTTATCGATCTTGCCGATCTTTCTGAAAATTTTGCCGAGGTAAACATCCAGATGCGCGTTTAATGCAGTAGTATCAAATTTGTCGGCCTCAAAACCGATCCCCGGAGCAGGTGCAGGACGTGTAATCGCACCATTATTTCTGCTGCCGAATCTCATTATTTTCCATTTCCCGGCCGGAGGACTCCAGTTTAACGTGCCGTCGGGCAACATCCTCGCGGTTAAATCTATGATTTTGTTCTTCGGGATTGCAGATGCCGGATTTCCTTTTGAATTGTCCGGTGCTGCCAGGTGATCCTTTACCAGGCCGGAACTGTATGGTGCCCGTTGGTAGAGTGCCTTCTCATCAATATCTGTGATTTTTCCATTTGCTTTAGGGAGGGGAAAAGCCAGGACTGCAACATCCTGGTAGTACTTTAACCAGTTTTCTTTAAATTCCGGCGTAAAACTGTCTTCACCAAAAAAAGGTGTTTTTGGCGGGGGCACCGGCAGAACGATTTTTTTCCTGTCGCCAGCTGAAACCAGCGTTTCGCTGGATACGAGATGCTGCATAGACTGACTTCCTTTAACCCAGGGTCCTCCGCTGCCGGTCCAGCCAGGGCCAATGCCCAAAGTGATTTCTATACCTAATCTTCTGGCTTCTTTTTCTGCGTGGGCAAAAAGCGATGTCCATTTATCACTCAAAAAATCCACATTGCCTCTTGGAACACCCACATTTACCTCCAGAAAAATAAGATTCCCAATTCCTGCTTTTTTCATGGACTCCAGGTCTTTGGTGATGGATTCCGCGGTCATGTTCCCATCCATAAAATACCAGTAAACTCCTGGCGTATATTTGTTGGCAGGATGAAGAAATCCAGATTTCAAATCATTGATCTGCGCTATGGAAACATAGGATACCAGACAAAATAGGGAAAACAAGACAGATAGAAATTTTATTCTCATAAGGTTATTTGTTGTGCTGCACTGCTGAGTAGATTCCTGCTTTTATCATCCCTTGCTTAAATATTTGGTTATGTAATTATTCAACGGGTAATTGCTTGAGGAAACAGGATCATATGACTTTTTCAAATGTATCTGAATGCAGGTTGACAGAAATGGAAGATCTGATAAAAAAACTACGGATTTTGATTTTATCAGTTCATGGTTAAGCATGAAACTAAACATGTTAACCCCTGGTCTTCTAAACATCCTTTTATGTGTAAAATTAACTGTATCATATTTAGCATATATTTTTTTAATATTGTTAACCGGGTACCGGATCCGATTTATAAATTAAATGTGGTTTTTGTCAACGATACTATCAGAGGGGCTTCCAATAAATACTGATGTAAGTATGACTTAAGCAGAGTATATTCTTATGGTAAACTATTTCAAATATCTTCCCTTAAGTAAAGAAGATGAAAGCTGGGGCGCCAGTGTTTTAAACGCTGGCTGTACTTCTATAAAGGCTACAGCAGCCTATCCTTTAAAAACTCATCCTGCCCATCATAATTTTGACTGGAAAACCTGGCGCAGTCTTCAGGAATATCAGATTATCTATATTACCGATGGCCAGGGGGTCTTCGAATCAGAAAGCTGCAAAGAAACAGTGGTAAGAGCCGGAACCATCATTATTCTTTTTCCAAATGAAAAACACCGATATAAGCCCGACAACAATACTGGCTGGGATGAATACTGGGTTGGTTTAAAAGGCCCGGCAATTGATAGTCTGTTGAAGTTTGGTTATCTGAGGCTTGATAAGCCCTGCATCTATGTTGGATTTGATGACAGGATTTTTGACATCTTAACTCATATTATAGAGAACACAAAAGAGGAAAAACCTGGTTATCAGCCACTGATTTCAGGGGCGGTTATGCATCTGTTAGGAATTTGCCATGCAATTACAAAGCAACATTCAACCGGTACTAAGGAGGAAGAGCAGATTATTAACAAATCGAAATTATTATTCCGCTCCAATATCAGTAATGCTTATTCTGCCGAACAAGCTGCTATAGATCTGAATGTAGGCTATTCCTGGTTCAGGAAATTATTCAAAGATTATTCCGGAATGTCTCCCGGGCAATATTACCTTCAGCTAAAAATTGATAAAGCGAGGGATTTATTGGGGAATAGTAATATGCCGGTAAAAGTAATATCGATGGAGCTTAACTTTCAGTCCAGTTTTTATTTTTCAAAATTGTTCAAAGATAAAACAGGCTTAAAGCCGACTGAATACCGGAGGCGCAGTCATATTTTATCCAGGGTAGCTGGTCCCGAATCATAAGCCTGCATCATTCGGATCGAGACAATTCTTCCTATTGAGGTGATCTAAAAATATAATCTTTCTCAGAAATTCCGCATGATTAAAAAACATGCTCCACAAGTTTATGACTTGATCCGAGCTGCCCTTAATACGGTAGGGCACCGGATGGGGCACTCAAAATAAATAAAAAACCCCTCAAAATTCGAAATTTAGAGGGGTTTTTATGATTTAAGTCGGGGTGGCAGGATTCGAACCTACGACCTCCTGCTCCCAAAGCAGGCGCGATACCGGGCTACGCTACACCCCGAAAAAATGGTATCACCTTTAACCTCTTCTTTATGACCGAAACGATCTTTCTGATTTGGTGTGGCACAAAGGTAAATAAATTGATGACAATTTTACGGTCGGCAAGTATTAAAAAGGCAGAAAAATGTTAAGGCCTTGCTTTTCAAGGAGAAAAATTTTTATACACACCAATTATTCGTAATAGAAAGATATTTCAACCGTTTATTAATTACTTTTATCGGGATAAATCAGCCTTAATTATGATAAAACATATCGTATTCTCAGTATTTATATCAGTACTGCTATCTTTCAATCAAGCCCATGCTGCTAGAGTAGATACCGTAACTACCTACAGCGCCGCGATGAAAAAAAATATCAAAGCCGTAGTCGTTGTTCCTGACAATTATTCAAAAGACAAAATATACCCAGTAGTCTATCTTTTACACGGGGCTGGCGACTATTACTCCGGTTGGATAAAAAAAGCCCCGACTGTAGCCATCACCGCAGATTTGTATCAGCAGATTATTGTTTGTCCCGATGGAAATTCAACCAGCTGGTATTTCGACAGCCCGGTTAACAAAGACTGGAAATACGAGACCTATGTGACGAAAGAATTAATCCCTTTTATTGACGGACATTACCAAACAATCAGAGACCGTAAAGGCAGGGCAATTACCGGACTAAGCATGGGCGGCCATGGCGCACTTTACCTTGCTTTTAAGCATCAGGATCTGTTCGGTGCTGCCGGAAGTATGAGCGGGGGCGTAGATATCCGTCCTTTTCCGAAAAGCTGGAAAATCGAGCAAAAGCTGGGCAGCTATGCTGAATATCCGGAAAACTGGGAAAAAAACACAGTAATCAACATGCTCCACCTGCTTACACCAAACGCTCTGTCACTGATCATCGACTGCGGAACGGAAGATTTTTTTTATAAAGTAAATGTAAACCTTCATGATAAATTAGTGGAACGGAATATTCCACATGATTTTATCATTCGTCCGGGTGGACACACATGGCCTTACTGGGAGAATGCGGTTAAGTATCAGATGATGTATATGAGTTTATATTTCAATAAAAAGGAGAATTAACCTGCTATTCCAGATGAAGCAAGTTCAATATTCAGAGGAATTAACCTGTCTTATCAAATGAAGCAAGTTTAACAGTCAGAGGAATTAACCTGCAGTTTTAAATGAAGCAAGTTTCGCAGATTGCCCAGCTCCTGGGCAATCTGGCTCAACATCATGGTACTGCCACCTTCCTTACCTCGTTTTTCTATGCAGTGATTTAAAAACAGAAGGTCTTCTTCAATTTCCTTTAAATGCTTATCCAAATTTTTGTTGAGGATCATGTCTGCAGTGATATCGGCATATGCGCCAATAATCTGATCTAGCTTAGAGAACTGATGTGAGCTTTCCTGAGTGTCCATTGTTCTGTTTTCAATAGCATGAACAAACCGGATGCCTCACATGCCACAATTTACAAAATCAGCTTTTAAATAATGATAAAGCAGTTTTTAATTTATTATCAGGCAAACCCTCATCCATCACTACTTCCAAAATGATAAGCTGATTTCAATAATGGGTCGTTATTAAAGAACGGGTTTAGGGATTCTTTTTAACTGGATATTTGCTACAGGATACACAACCAGTGGTATCTTCTCAATTACGGTTTCACTGGTATCCAGACCAAAAGCCTTGGTATCCGACTGTGCCAGTTTCTTGATTGCAAAATAGCTTCTCAGGATAAAGCCGTCCCTGAGACTAAACTCATTTTCGTACGAAAGAAATTTCTCCATGATCACAAAGCGGAAGTCGGCAGCCAGATTGTACTTGTTCAGTGAATCATATTTACTGGTGATATCAATTTCTTTGTTGGCTACCATTTCCTGCACCACCTTTCTGAACAGGACGTTGATCCTCGGATTGATGCGGAAGCCTAGCCTGAATTCCACACGGATGATCTTATCATTTTCCAGCTCCTCTACCATATATTCCATGGTGTATGGCTCATCAGTACGTTCAATGTGTATAAACCAGTATACATCCGCCCGCTTAGGATTTCTGCTGAAGATTGAATAAAGGACCTTCTGCTCAATCTGCTTACTGTTATTGGCTTTTGTAAGATAGATTAAATGCGTACAGTATTTAGCGATAGACTGATCTTTGCTCAGCGCGTTGAGCATCGGGATCTGCTCCTTCAGGTCGATAAAAGTTAAAAACCTGTTTGTGATCTTTCTGGCTTTAAACCACACAAACATGGTGAAGATCAGTCCCACTTCAAATACAAGGAAAAACAGCCGCTTCACAATTTTAACGGAATTGGCCGTGAAAAATGAAAGTTCCACGATACCAAAAACAGCCACAATGATCACCACAAGCCACAGCGGCCAGTGTTTCACATAGCGCATAAAATAGTACATCAGAATGGTGGTCATCAGCATGGCAATTGTAATGGAAAATCCATAGGCTGCAGTCATGCTTTCAGATGTTTTGAAATACACCGAAACCAGTATACAGCCGATACAAAGCAGCCAGTTGATACTTGGAATATAGATTTGCCCGCGGACATTTGTAGGATACTTGATCGTGATTTTTGGCCAGAAATTCATGCTCACCGCTTCACTGATTAAGGTGAAGGAACCGGAAATTAATGCCTGACTTGCAATGATGGTTGCCATAGTGGCAATGATCACCACGGGAATCAGCAGTGTATGTGGTACAATCTCAAAGAAAGGATTGATACCGCTAAAACTCTTACCCGGACTTTGCATCAGCACCCGGGCACCCTGGCCCAGATAATTCAAGACCAAAGCAGTTTTTACAAATATCCAGCTGACCTGGATGTTTTTTCGTCCGCAGTGGCCAAGATCGGAATAAAGTGCTTCGGCTCCTGTTGTACACAAAAATACGGCGCCCAGCAACCAGAACCCATTGGGATGGTCAATAAGCAGCCTTGCACCATAATAAGGGTTTAGCGCCCGGAAGATTTCAGGATACTGGCTCACCTGGAACAGTCCCAGCGCAGCGATCATCACAAACCAGCACAGCATAATCGGACCAAAAGAAGCCCCGATGACTTTAGTTCCGAACTGCTGGAAAAAGAATAACAGTAAGAGGATCGATATGACAATTCCCAGAATGAGGTGATTACCAGGTACAATTATATGCGAAAGCGCGGGAACCAAACTTAAACCTTCAATTGCGGATGTTACCGAAATAGGAGGCGTAATGATCCCATCTGCCAGCAGGGTTCCCGCGCCGATGATAGCGGGAATAGCGAGCCACTTCCCATAACGCCTCACCAAAGCGTAGAGCGAAAATATACCTCCCTCACCATTGTTATCGGCTTGGAGTGTGATAAATATATACTTAAAGGTAGTTTGCAATGTTAATGTCCAGAATACACATGATATTGCGCCAAGGACCAGCGCCTGGTTCACCTGGCCGCCCTCTTTTAATAAGACCTGAAATGTGTAGAGCGGCGAAGTTCCTATGTCGCCGAAGATGATGCCAAGCGTGACCAGCATCCCGGCAGCGGATAACTTTTTTAGATTTGTATGCATGTTGTGAGGATGGTAGTGTTTTCTGCACACATCTATTGTGGTGCCATAAAAAATAATACTTTCTAATAATCTTTGTGTCAGTTATTTATGGTTCTTGTGTTTCTGATTGCAAATTTAACCCTTCCATTTTGGGGTGGTTTGTTACCATTATGAAAGGGTTCATTGCTGTATAGGAGCTCTGGCAGAAGTCGTATCTTAGCGGAGATGGACATCTTCTGATAGCTCAGTAACGACAATACAGATATGATGTTAGTCAGCCATTGAAAAGAACGAATACAATCAAATGAAAATAAAAACTAAAATCCGTATCGGGTTTGGATTCCTGTTTGTGGTGGTAATGCTGTTTGGATCGATCTCGTTATATTATATGAACCAGATTTCCGACAGTGCCAAAGTGATCCTCAAAGACAACTATGAAACTTTAAGTTATACCAGAAATATGCGTTCAATTCTGGATCAGAACGATTTGCCTTTGAGTCTGGCAGTGGTTGCCCAATTCAGAAAAAACCTTCACTTTGAACAGAAGAATGTAACGGAGCAGGGAGAAGAACAGGCTGTAAATGCGTTGAAAACAGCATTTGGGGTGATGAATGATCCGATGGTCGATGAGGATCAGCATAAGCTTGCGCTGAGCAGTCTGAGGAACCAGTTGATGCAGATCGACCGTTTAAATATGGCTGCGATCGTTAGAAAAAATGCTGCGGCCCAGAGCGCTGTTGATAAAGCCAGTTTGTATCTGGTTACTGCTGCTTCCTTTTGTTTCCTGGTATTGTTCACATTTATTGTAAACTTCCCGGGTTTTGTAGCCAATCCGCTAAAGGAGTTTTCGGATGCCATCAAAGAAATCGGGCGGAAGAACTACAAACAACGCCTTCATTTTGACGGATCTGACGAGTTTGCTGATTTGGCAAAGTCTTTCAATGAAATGGTAGCAGAACTCAATAAATGGGAAAACAGCAACCTGGCAAAAATACAGTCAGAGAAGTTGCGCATTGAAGCGATTATTGAACAGATGCAGGATGCAATTATTGGATTGAACGAAAAACAGGAAATCCTCTTTATGAACAGGGTGGCTGCACAAATCCTGAACCTGAACGAAGGTCAGGTGCTTGGGTTGAATGTACAGGACCTGATGCAGAAAAACGATCTGTTGACACGTATAATTGAAAGTGAAGGCAATCTCCAGCCGATAAAAATCTATGCAGATAACAGGGAATCTTACTTCCAATTGCAAAAAAGGGAGATTGTTGTAGACGTAGAGGACGAGCAGGATGAATCAGTACTGAGAAAGACGCGAAGGACTGCAGGAACAGTTTTTATATTAAACAACATCACCGAGTTCAAGGAGCGGGACGAAGCCAAAACCAACTTTATAGCCACGGTATCACATGAACTTAAAACTCCCATATCATCGATCAAAATGAGCCTGAAGTTAATGGACGATGAGCGGATCGGCTCGATGAACCCGGAGCAAAAGCAGCTGGTGGCACATATCAAGGACGATTGCAGTCGCCTGTTAAAGATCACCAGCGAATTGCTGGACCTTGCGCAGGTGGAAACAGGCAACATACAGCTGAATTTTGTAAATGCCCAGCCTCATGAGATCGTAAATTACGCGCTCAATGCAGTGCGTTTTCAGGCAGAACAACGTGATATTGAGTTGGAGCTGATCAGCACGGGTATACTTTCGCCGGTAAATGCAGATGTGGAGAAAACCGCATGGGTACTGATCAATTTTCTATCCAATGCACTGAGATACAGTTCGGAAAAGTCCAAAGTGCAGATCAGTATTATCGAAAAAGATAACGGGATCGAATTTTCGGTGCGCGATTTTGGAAAAGGAATTGATGAGCAGTATCAGAAGCGATTGTTCGACCGCTATTTTCAGGTGCCAGCAGATGGTAACAATAAATCCGGCTCAGGCCTTGGACTGGCGATTTCCAAAGATTTTATAGAAGCTGAAAATGGAAAGATCTGGGTAGAAAGTGAAACAGGCGAAGGAAGCCGTTTCTGTTTTCTGCTGCCGGTTGCTGAACATTAATGTTAACAACCTGATATCAATCCTGCATTGATCCAGGCCTGTATCTGATCTCCCTCGCCAACTGTTGCCAAACCCGAACAGGTCAGAGGATGCATCAAATCAAAAATTACAGCTGATCTCAAATTAGATCTGATCGCTGATCATGTGAAATGCCAGGGCTGCCGCGAGTTTGGCTGTAACATGTTCAGGATCATATAACGGATTATACTCTGCGATATCCATACTGATGACCTTCTTACTGGAGGTAATCAACTGCAGGCATTTGAAAAAGAAAGGATCGGGAAAAAGCCCGGAGTATGCAGGAGCACTCACACCTGGCGCTGCCGAAGATGCAAATACATCGAGGTCAATCGTGAGATAAACGTATGTACTTTCCCGGATAAAGTTCTCAATTATTGAAAGTACTTCCGGGGCATGTGTTACGGAAAAATGACCGGCCGGAATGTATACCGCGCCCAGTTCTTCAGCAGTTTTGTAAAGCAGCCTTGTATTGCTGTTCTGTTGTATGCCAATGGCGAGATATTTAAATACTTTGTGATCTGCGCGACAGTCTTTAGCAATTTCGAAGAAGCCGGTACCTGAGTTGGCTAAGCCGTCGCCAGGGTTGCGCAGGTCAAAATGCGCATCAAAATTGATGATGCCTATAGTGTCCTTCTCTTCGACATGTTTGCTGATTCCGGTGTAATGTCCGTAAGTAACCTCGTGGCCTCCGCCAATCACCAGGGGCTGATAGCCGTAATACAATGCAAGTTCCACCAGGTTGGCCAGCTCGGCCTGCGCTTCTTCCATTGCTTCTGTTTCGCAGATGATATCCCCCAGATCTATCAGCAGCATATCATCATCAAAATGGACGGGCAGGTTTCCGCAGGCCTGACGAAAACACAGTGGCCCGTCTTTAGCGCCTATGCGGCCGCCATTGCGCATTACGCCTTCATCACAGGCAAAGCCTATTAATGCTACACTTTTTCTTCCCGCAGGTGCAACAGGTATCAGTTCTTCCATCAGATTGACTGTGCTGATACGCTGGTGCCAGCGTTGTACTGCAGGGTCCCCGCCGTCGTTACGGCCTTTCCAGGTACCATGTAAGGTGTTGCTATAAAAAGCCGGGTTAACGTCTGTCATACATCTGGTGTTAACAAGGGATAAGTTACAAAATTTATCTATTTAGTAAAAGCGTCATGAGTGTAATTTCTTTTTATCATCAAATGCACAGTTTATACCTCTGCAATCTGAATACCTTTTTTCCAGACATGCACTGGTTTCATCTTTCCCTGATGATACAGGATCTCGCGGTAATCATTACAGGAGTAAGCCTGTAAATCCGCCAGCATCCCTGACTTGAGTACTCCTCTGTCATTTAATCCGAGCGCCTTTGCAGCCCTGAAAGTCAGTCCGGCAAATACTTCTGCCGTGCTCAGCTTTTCTGATGCGCTCATCACGGCAGCCTGCATCAGTAAATCGCCCATTGGTGCGGATCCGGGGTTCCAGTCGCTCGCTATTGCTAAACAGGCACCACTATCCAAAAACCTGCGTGCCGGAGCATAAGACATTCCCAATCCCAGCGATGCGCCAGGTAATACCACGGCAACAGTTGGCGCATTTTTAAGCAAAGGGATCTCCTTATCTGAAGTAGCTTCCAGATGATCTGCAGAAAGAGCACCTGATGCAAGGGCAACTTCCAGTCCGCCTGTACTGAACTGGTCGGCATGTACGGTAAGCTCAAAACCCATGACTTTTGCAGCCTGCAGATATTTCCGGGCATCGTTACTGCTGAATGCACCTTCTTCTATAAAGATATCTATACGGTTTGTGAGGTTCTCTTTTTTGATCAACGGAAGCAGTTCCCTGATAAGATGATCCAGATAGGCCACTGCATGCCCATCGAAATCCTTTGGCGGTAAATGTGCAGCCAGACAGGTAGGAACCAGGTCGGTCGCAGAGGATGTTGAAACCTTTTTAATAGCCCTGAGCTGTTTCAGTTCATTCGCGATGTCCAGTCCGTAGCCGCTTTTTACTTCAATCGTGGTAACACCTTCTGATAAATGGCGTTCAACCCTGCCTTGCAGGAGTGCAGTCAGGCATTCTTCATCCGCCAAACGCGTTTGTGTAACGGAATCCCAGATGCCTCCGCCACTTTTGGCGATTTCCAGATAGGATTTTCCCTGAATGCGCAGACTATAATCTTTAGCTCTGTGTCCTGCGAAGCAGATATGGGTATGGCAATCTATAAACCCGGGAATAAGTACATTTTGAGTAGTGGTTTCTTCTACAGTTATACCCGGATACTTTGCGTAAAGCTCATTGAAAATGCCCGTTTCCAGGATTATTCCATTTTCGATGACGATGCCGCCATTTTCAATAATGCGCAGCGCAGAATCTTCAATTGCCCCATGCATGGCTAAACCATCATGGGGAAGGATCTGGCTGAAGGGGCCGGTTAATTTTTTCATAGCATTGGTTTATTCAGGTCAGCCAATTTGCTGCATTCACATTGATCAGGCGATTTCATATACAATAGCTCATGTTTTCATAAATGCTATTGCAGGGACAGTCCAAATTTCTCTGCCCATTCTCCCGCCTTTTCATATCCGGCATCCGTATGCCTGAAAATCCCCATTGCCGGGTCGTTGTACAATACGCGGCGGATACATGAGGCGGCCCTCTCCGTTCCGTCTGCCAGTACTACCATACCTGCATGCTGTGAATAGCCCATTCCTACGCCCCCTCCATGATGGAAAGATACCCAGGTGGCTCCGCCAGAGGTATTGGCCATCAGGTTCAGCAGCGGCCAGTCTGACACGGCATCAGAGCCATCTTTCATGGCTTCGGTTTCCCTGTTGGGAGAAGCCACAGAGCCACAGTCGAGATGATCGCGGCCAATCACGATTGGCCCTTTTACCTTTCCGCTGGCCACCAGTTCATTAAACAACAGGCCGGCTTTTTCGCGTTCGCCCATGCCCAGCCAGCAAATGCGTGCAGGAAGCCCCTGGAAACTGATTTTCTCTTGAGCCTTTTGCAGCCAGTTGATCAGGTGTGTGTTTTCGGGGAAGGCCTCTATCAAAGCGCGGTCGGTTGTGTAAATATCTTCAGGATCTCCGGACAGGGCAACCCATCTGAAAGGGCCTTTGCCCTCGCAAAATAAGGGACGGATATAGGCAGGGGTAAAGCCCGGGAAATCAAAAGCATTGGCTTCTCCTCCCTGTCTGGCAAATTCCCTTAAGTTATTTCCATAATCAAACGTTACCGCACCTTTTCGCTGAAGATCGAGCATAAAGCCCACATGACGCGCCATGCTGGCCAGCGATTTGCTCTTATAAAGTTCAGGATTGCTTGTCCGCAATGCTGCGGCTTCTGCAAGCGAGAGCCCGTTAGGGATATAACCGTTCAGCGGATCGTGTGCAGAAGTCTGGTCTGTCAGTATATCCGGAACCAGCTGATCTTTAATCAAGCGTTTCAGAAGGTCGCCAGCGTCGCTTACCAGCCCCACCGAAAGCGTTTCGCCCTTTTCTTTTGCTGCAGTGATCCAGCTGATCGCTTCCTCATACGACTCAGCCATCCGGTCAATATAGTGTGTGTCCACTCTCTTTTGAATCCTCGAAGCGTCCACATCCGCAGCAAGGAAAATTGCCCCTGCCATGGTTGCTGCCAATGGCTGTGCGCCGCCCATGCCGCCAATACCGGCGCTTACAATCAGTTTGCCCCTTAGGTTATTGCCAAAATGCTGCCGGCCGCATTCTGCAAAGGTCTCATAAGTGCCCTGCAGGATTCCCTGTGTACCGATATAGATCCAGCTGCCCGCGGTCATCTGCCCGTACATCATCAGCCCTTTGCTGCGCAGCTCGTTAAAATGTTCCCAGTTTGCCCATGCTGGTACCAGGTTACTATTGGCAATCAGTACGGGGGGCGCTTCGGGGTGGCTTCTGATGATGCCTACGGGTTTTCCCGACTGTACCAGTAAAGAATGGTGTTCGTCGAGCTCCAGCAGGACCTCAATAATCTTCCTCAGTGCCTCAGGATTGCGGGCGGCCTGTCCGATTCCACCGTAAACTACCAGTTCTTCCGGGTTTTCTGCTACCTGTCCGTCAAGGTTGTTTAGCAGCATCCGCAGAACGGCTTCTGTCTGCCAGCTTTTGGCGTGGAGCTGCATCCCCCTTGGGGCCTTATAAAAAGGATGTGTAGCGTATGTATTAAAAAATGCTGAATTCTTCATTTTTATGCAGGTTAATTTGGTTCTGTATAGCGGTCTGCTCTGCGGTAGCCAGGAACTTACCGCTGGTGATGAGCCGGTGGAGCTGATTGATGTCTTCTGCAAAGATCCGGTCTTCATTGATGATGGGCACATGCTCACGTACCAGCTGATGGCAGGCTTCAATTACCGGAGCAGAAGCCAGCGGCCGTCGGAACTCGATCGCCTGTGCGGCATACAAAAGTTCTATAGCCTGGATGTATTCAAGGTTATCAATAACCTGGTGCAGTTTTCTTCCGCTGATAGAACCCATAGAAACATGGTCTTCCTGTCCCATAGAAGTAGGCACACTGTCGGCACTTGCCGGAAAGCAAAGCGTCTTGTTTTCAGTTACCAGTGCTGCGGTAGTATATTGCGGAATCATCAGCCCCGAGTTGAGCCCTGCGTTGGCGGTGAGCAGTTTCGGCAGTCCGAATTTACCTTCGTTCATCAGGTAACAGCGCCTGTCGGATATATTTCCCAGTTCTGCTGCGGCAACGGTCACATAATCCAGCGCCATAGCAAGCGGCTGGCCGTGAAAATTCCCCCCGCTGATAGAGTCTTCGGCGCTAAAGATAATCGGATTGTCGGTCACCGAGTTCAGTTCAATCTCCGTCAGTTCTTTCAGGTGCTGCCAGGCATTCCTTGAAGCGCCGTGCACTTGTGGCATACAGCGGATAGAGTAGGGATCCTGCACACGGTTGCAGCCAATGTGGGATGCCCCGATAGCCGATCCTTCAAGCAATGCAGACAGGCGCTGTGCCACAATCTGGTTTCCTTTAAAAGGCCTCAGTTCATGGAGCCTTACGTCAAATGGTTTTTTAGATCCGGTTAAGCCTTCGAGCGACATGGCCCCGATCAGGTCGGCCGTGTCCAGCGCATGACTCAACCTTTGAATTGCTTTTACAGCAAAGGCCAGGATAAACTGCGTGCCATTGATCAGCGCCAGCCCTTCCTTTGGCCCTAAGACGATAGGTTTAAGATGATATTGAGCCAGTACTTCCGCGGCAGGCACTTTAACGCCCTGCTGATAAACTTCTCCAAATCCAATCAGCGGGAGGAACAAATGGGATAAGGGCGCAAGGTCTCCCGATGCACCTACAGATCCCTTTTCAGGCACCACAGGAATGATATCGTGATCGATATGCCATATGATCCTTTCCAGTGTTTGCGCTGCAATGCCTGAATAACCCTGTGCCAGGGCATGGACCTTGGTGATCATCATGATCTTCGCAATTTCCTGCGGGATCGGGTTGCCTACGCCTACGCTGTGGCTTTTCAGAATATTCACCTGCAGTTGTGAAGTGTCATGTTCCGAAATATGGGTATCGCACAAGGGGCCAAAACCAGTGTTGATACCGTATACGGGCTGCTGGCTGTGCACAATTTTCTGAACTTCTTCCCACGAGGATTGTATTCTTGCTGCGGCTGCGGGATCAATCTTTGCTTTGATTTTGCCTGCGGCAATAGCCAGGCAGATACCGCTGCTGAGGCGACCGGTTCCATAATTAAATGTATCAGGCATTGCTCGTTTATCAGACATTACTTGTGTTTTTAATTGGTTCCTGAAGTTTTTCTTTAATTTTTGCGGCGATATTCACCGACTTAAATGCGCTTTCGATGATTGTCAGCTCTTCCAGAAAGGCATCTCCGGCAGCTTTGCCACCAGCCACGTCTTCCATCGTTTCGCGGATGGCCTCCCACATCGGAATGATTTTCTTTAAAAGCTTTTTACCCTCAGGGCTAAGCTTTACGAGTTGCTTGCGCGCATCGTCAGGGCTTGTTGTGGTGAGCACCAGTCCTTTGCTTTTTAAATTTGTGACCAGCTGACTGGCAGCGGGGTGACTTACTTCGATTTGCTCGCAGAGCTCCTGTATCGACAAGGATTTGTTTTCTGAAAGCAGGTAAAATACCGGGAACCAGGTGGTTTCAAATATGATGCCCTCAGCGCGGTACGCTTTGTTCACTTCAGACAAAAACATTTCACTGAGGCGTTTCAGCCTGC
The DNA here is from genome assembly GCF_900182595.1 of Pedobacter westerhofensis. Taxonomy (GTDB): domain Bacteria; phylum Bacteroidota; class Bacteroidia; order Sphingobacteriales; family Sphingobacteriaceae; genus Pedobacter; species Pedobacter westerhofensis. The sequence continues at coordinate 162,122 of NZ_FXTN01000002.1, forward strand.
TGCCTAATACTAAGTATCCTAAGGACTGGTAATAATTCATAAAACAAATATATATAAGTAATTATATAAGTGCTTATATATGTTGTAAAAAAAAATCCCCGGGAGTTATCCAAAGATTCCCGGGGATTTATCAAACTGAAATAATATCAGGTTGGCATTTTGATTAAAATTGGCCTGCGCAATGCCTTAGTCAATTAATTCTTCGATATAATCCGCACAGAGCTTGTTTGAATCATAGCTATTGATTTTTTCAGCAAGCCTGGTTACATTTTCTTTGTATTCTTTATTTTTAAGGATCTCCCTTACACCCTGATAAATTGCATGTGGTGCAGGGGTTTCCGTCTTCAGGTCAATACCGATTTTAAAATATCCGATACGGGCACAAATCTCGTTTTTACCTTCATGCAAACCTGCGGCAAGCATTGGCAGTTGCTGGGTTATGCTCAGCATTGTGCCGCCGTAGCCACCATTTGTCACATAAACGCTGGCGTACTTCATCACCTCTTTAAAAGAAATAAAATCTTCAATAATTATGTTTGCGGCATTATATTTCTCCCGGAGCTGCTGTGTCCCATTTCCTCCCGTGGTTACAATAACCAGCACATCGCTGTCTGCAAATGCAATGAGTGTTGGTTCAATCAGCTTGCTTAAATCTCTTTCAACCGTACCTGCGTAACAAGTATAATTTTATCGTACTTTTTTAAACGCTCGTCAAACCATGGTTGTTGATGCTGGTCAACAGCATATGGCAGCAATGCACCTACAAAATGTACATTTTTACCAATGTCGCTTCTGCTGTATTCAAATTCCGGAGCGTCAATCTGCAGAAACAGATCTGACTCTTTAACCAGCCTATTTTCCATTGTAGTTCTTGTAAACGGAATATCATATTGAATAAAGAGCGTCTCAAAGTATGCTGTGGCAGCTTTATATCTGTCCGGGGCTTTTTGATAGAGTGCAGTATAGGTCTCGCGTGTTTCCTCATTTTCGGCAGGTGGCAACGCATATCCATATGGCGCTGTATCTACTGAATCTTCTGCAAGCGGGACAACGCCTATTGATACAACCGGGATATTCAGTTTATGCTTAATAAAGGGAATGGATGGATAAAGGCCATCAACTATGATCAGATCGAAGGCAAAGGAATCGTATATATCTTTGATATCTTCAAAGTATAATACAGATCCTTTGGCATATAAAAGCCTGTAGGCCGCCAGCCTTTTTTCGGGATCATTGGTCATGATTTCAGGCACAATCTCCGCAATATTTGCAGTGTTGATTTCCGGCATCTTAACCAGGGGATAATACGGGATAGACAGCTTTTTAATTTTATCAGCGTACAGGGATGAGCTAAACCAGCGTACATCACAACCCTCATTCTGCAGGTACTTTGCCAGTCCTGTTAAGGGATTAAAATGCCCGTCGGCAGGGACATTTGAAAATAATATTTTCTTACCAGCTAGTTTATTTTTTATCTTTCAAACTTTAAATTTATGATCTGCTGAATCTGGTTTTTACCGGGCCAGCTGTTTCACAATCAAAGTTTAAATAATAAGAATGTGTAAGGAATAACCTAATGCGGTGATATTATCAGCACAAAAACCCAAACAACGAAAGCAGGATTTTGTGTTTGTGGCCTGTTTGAGTTTCATCGGCTGCTACGAAAGATTTTTCCAGGTGTTCGATCTGTTTATGGGTTTTGTTTTTCCTGCTTAATCAAAAGTATAATCCTTAAAATTGCTGTTTACAAACAGCAAAATTTGTAAAAACTGCTTTCTTCAATGAGCAATTTGTGCGGAATAATGCTTTTTGCAGGAAGCAATAAATTTCTATATTAGCATCAAAAAGATCTCATGTTTGAATACTTCGAAAAAGTCACCCAGCTTATCAACACTATAGCTGCAGCCGAAACTAAAAATATCGAAAAAGCTGCTGAATGGGTTTCTGAAGTGATCATTGCCGATCAGATCATTCACGCGTTTGGTTCAGGGCACTCCCATATTATTGGAATGGAGCTTTTTACCCGCGCCGGTGGACTTGCCAATGTAAATACGATCCTTGATGATTTAGTACTCGCTACAAGTGGTGCGCGGAGAGGTGCTGCGATAGAACGGGTAAGCGGGCTAGCCGATATCCTGTGGGACAAATATAAAATCAGTTCTTCTGACATCATGATCATCATCTCTAATGGCGGCAGAAATGCCATGCCTATTGAGATGGCTATGAGAGCAAAAAAAGAAGGGCTTAAAGTGATTGCCATCACCTCCCTTACCCAATCGCAGAGTTATCCCTCGCGCCATGCCAGCGGCAAACGCCTTTGCGATGTTGCAGATCTGGTCATCGATAACCACGTGCCCTCGGGTGATGGTTTGATGGAAGCACAGGGCAAGCTGGTTGGGCCTGCATCTTCAATCGCTGGTATGTTACTGGTAAATACCATTACCACAGAAGCCATGAAAATAGCCTCTGCAAAAGGAGCTAAATTACCTATTTACCACAGCCAGAATATTGATGGGTATTCCAATGAAGAACTGTACCAGAAATATGAGGACAGAATAACGCACTTGTAAGCCAAGCCATAATATACAGATGTTGATGTTTAAAGCCGGACAGGCACTGTTCGAAATCTTACAGAGTTATTTCAAAAAACGCGCTGTCGGTCAAAGAAATAGGGATCAGGAAAGTATTGGGCGCAAGTGAATGGAGCATTATATATATACTATCGGGCGAATTTATCAAGCCTGTTGCACTGTCGGTACTGATCGCGCTTCCCTTAAGCTATGTACAGGCCAGGTATTGGCTGAATAGCTTTGCTTACAGGATTGATCTTCATCTTTGGTATTTTGCAGGCGCCGGATTGCTTGCTTTGTTCATTTCATGGTTGACCGTAGGGCTTCAGGCGTTAAAACCTGCGAAGATGAACCCAATACAATGTCTCAGGGATGAGTAAACCTGCAGAATATCCTCCTGTAAAGAGATCGCATTTCTTTGTTTTGATTCTTCAGACTGTCTAAAACGCAATCTAAATCGTATAAAAAAGCCAGATCATAAAAAAAATACACATTGTACGATATTGTTACGATTGTCGGATATTGCCCATTAATAGGTGTATAAATGGACAATATCATACTATGATATAGCTTTTTGCTCTTTTCTTGGAAGGCCGTTTTCAAAATATTTATACATTTCCTCATATTTAATTGAAAATATTGTCAATAAGTTGTAATTTGAGCATGCTTAAACGATTTTTATAAACACTTAACCTACGGCTATAGATTAATTTTTACAAATTCCATGAAAGAGGACTTCAACCAAATGTTTACTAACTACAAGTGTAGGATCTATGCCTATATACTTGCCATAACAAAGTCGGAGTACGTTGCTGAAGAGATTACACAGGAAATTTTTATTAAATTGTGGGTAGCAAGAGAAAATCTGCATGAAATCAAGAACCTGGACGGCTACGTTTTCAAAATTGCCAGAAATCTTTCATTAAACCACCTGCGCAAGGTAGCTTATAATGAAAAGATGTCTGGCGAGCTCATCAGGGTTGCCGCAAAGGATGGCGATAGCGCAGAAACTAAGCTTAACCTTTTTGATTATAATAAACTGATCAACCAGGCTGTAGACGGACTTTCACCACAACGGAAGCTGGTATTTAAGTTGAGCAAGGAAGATGAGCTTAGTTATGACGAAATTGCTGCGCAGCTCAAACTTTCAAAAAACACAGTTAAAAATCATCATCTTACTGCAATGGGCATTGTGCGTTCTTTTCTGATTAAAAATGGAATCAGCTCTGCCGTGACCGTTTTCTTTCTGCTCTGCTTTTAAAAAATTTATAAATCTGCGGTGCCTAACCGCTTATTATTACCCCTATCAGGCATTCTTTAAATAATTTTATTTTTTTTCTGTTTCCATTAGTCTGATCAGACACCTTGTGTGTCTTTCCTTTAAATCAGCCAGAAAATGGAAGTAAAAAATAGGATTTCTGTACTTTTTAGTAAATATGTAGCGGGCGAAGCTAATAAAGCTGAAGTGGCAGAATTTCTTGAACTGATCAAACGGGAAGATGCTGATCTGGATACTGAGATGGAGCATCTCTGGAACCGTCAGGATACCACTGTAGAACACGACGTAGACTGGCAAAGGATTTATGATTTATCGGTTGCTTCAGATCCTGAAGTAACGCCATTACGAAGCAACAGAAGAATCTGGCTTAGTGTTGCAGCAATGCTCATCGGAGTATGCGCCCTGGCATTTTGGTTCAACCCAAATAAGAACTTAAAAGATCAGAACACAGAATATGTTTCAGGTAAAGCGGGAGCAGGGAAAATGCTGGTTGTACATCTGAGCGATGGCACTAAGGTTACGCTCAACTCAGGCTCTGAATTGCTGTATCCCGAAACATTTGACGCAAACAAACGCGAGGTCTATCTGAACGGAGAAGCATATTTTGAAGTAGCGCACAATCCCTCAAAATCTTTTCTGGTACATTCAGGCAAAGTGGTCACCAGCGTTTTGGGTACCTCATTTAATGTGATGGCTTATCCGGAAATGTCCAAAATGTCTGTAACGGTCCTTAGCGGTAAAGTAGCAGTTAAAAATACCAGTTCGCAAAAACTTGTTACTTTGTTACCTAAACAACGTGCCAGTATGAACATCGATAAGGACGATTTTGACGTAGATTCATTAAAAGATGCTGCCGAAATGATTGCCTGGAGCAAAGGAGAGCTAACCTTTGATAATGCTACACTGGAAGAAATTGCTTTGAAGGTTGGCAATAAGTTTGGCATCAGCGTAAGCGTGCTGAACAAAGAGAAAAAACAGCGCAGGATTACGGGCACATTTAATAAACAATCGTTTATCGAGATCCTCAATGCAGTTACCCACTTAACAGAAACCACATATAAACAAACCAAAGACGACTATATTATATACTAAGCCAAGACATAATAGATCTCCACTCGATTGAACCGGAACTATTGATTAACTACCAAGAATGCCTATGCAGTAAGGAACCTTACAAAAAAAAAGTTGGATGTGTCCCACCACATCCAACTAATTAAGCTTTCGCTCAAAAAATTCATTTTCTCCACTCACCGGAGAAGTATTAACAAATTTCTTCAAATATATGACAAATAACATATTGTCGCGCCGATATTCATGTAAAAATCTGGTTAGTATTATATTTACTCTTGTTTTGCTTCTTTTGAATTTATATTCTAAGGCTGAAAGTGCCCCGTTACAGGATCCTGATATCAAAATTTCGCTCAATGTGAGCAAAATGCCTGTGACCGATGTCTTAAAAAGGATTAATAAACTGGCGAAGGTAGACTTTGCCTATGGTTCTGATATTTTCAGATCGTCTGATATAGTGACTCTCAATGTTAAGGACGAAAAACTCTCAGTGGTGCTTAAGACGATTCTTGAGCCATTAAATATGCAATTTACTTTTACCGACAACCTGATACTCATCGAGTCAGTAAAAAACCGAAATAAGCCTGTGGCAGTAAAAACAGTGATCCCGGCCGCGCAGCAAACCCAGGTTAAAGGTACGGTAACAGATCACAAAGGATTGCCGCTTCCCGGGGTAAGTGTAAGGCTTAAAGGAGGGCCTGCCGCATCCAGCACCAATGCCGAGGGCAAATATACCATTGCCATTCCAGATGGCAGCGGCACACTCATTTTTACATTTATGGGCTACCTGGTGCAGGAAATTGCCGTAGCCGGAAGGACTGCCGCAGATGTGGTGCTCCAGGAGCAGTCGCAGGAACTGACAGAAGTTGTGGTTACCGCCCTGGGCATCAGAAGAGAAAAGAAATCCCTGGCTTATGCCGTGAGCGAAGTAGAGGGAGATGAGCTTACACAGGCCCGTGAAAATAATGTAGCCAACGCGCTTACAGGTAAAATTGCCGGTGTAAATGCTTCCGGTTTATCTACCGGTCCCGGCGGATCAAGCCGGGTGATCATCCGCGGGAACGGCTCGCTCAACGGCAGTAATCAGCCGCTTTATGTGATCAACGGCATGCCGATGGACAACAGTACCCCCGGCGGAAGCGCCACTTCAAATGGTGGTTCTGACGGGACTGGCAATGTAGACAGGGGAGACGGCATCGGTGGTATTAACCCTGATGATATCGAGTCCATCAGTGTCTTAAAAGGTGGAACGGCCGCCGCCCTCTATGGCGCCAGGGCTGCAAACGGTGTTATTCTGATTACCACAAAAAAAGGACATGCGCAAAAGGGCGTGGGAATAGATTATAACAGTACTTTCAATGTTGACAGGGTAATCGTTACGCCCAACTGGCAGTATGAATACGGTCAGGGCACCGATGGTACAAAACCCACAAGCCAGGCCCAGGCACTGGCCAGTGGCCGCCGCTCTTTTGGTGCAAGGATTGATGGCTCGGCCTTTATCGCTGCTGACGGATTATCCCATCCTTATTCAGCAGTGAAAGATAATGTGCAGGATTTTTACCAGACAGGAACATCATTTACCAATACGCTTGCCTTTACGGGTGGCAATGACAACCTCACTTACCGTTTTTCGGGCAGCGACCTCAACAGTAAAAGTATTTTGCCCAACACCACCTATAACCGCAAAACAGCCAATCTTAGCGTAAACGGCAAACTGGGCAAAAGAATAAGTTTCGAAGCACTGGCCCAATATAATATAGAGAATGCGCATAACAGGCCTACGGCAGGTGATGCGCTTGGCAATCCAAACTGGACCCCGCTGTTAGTGGCCAACACTACTGATATTGACTGGCTCAAACCAGGTTATGATGCCAACGGGAATGAAACGGCATGGAATGATGCCGCCATTGCCACCAATGGCTATTTTGTAGTGAATAAATTCAAACAAAAGGATACCAAGAACCGCTTTATCGGACAGGCTGGCCTTACGTTTCAAATCATCAGGAACCTGTCTGCAAAAGCCAGCGTAAGCCGTGATTTTTACAACTACGATTATGAGTATATCCTGCCCAGCGGCACATTATACACGCCAAATGGCCAGTATGCGGCATTAAAGGCCGATAACTCTGAAACCAACGGATTGCTTACGGTCAATTACAGTGGTAAGCTCAGCAGTGATTTTTCATTGAATGCACTTGCGGGCGGCAACCAGCAAAGGTCTGTATATAACCTGCTTACTACCACAGGAAGGAATTTTACGATCCCCTATTTTTACAGTACCACAAATCTTTCTACCATAGCTTCAGTGCCAACCAATAATCGCACGGCCATTAATTCCTTATTTGCTTCGGCAGATGCTGGCTTCAGAGGCTATGCTTTTTTAACCGTAACCGGCAGGCAGGACTGGTTCTCCACCCTCAGCCCGCTGCATAACAGTCTTTTCTATCCTTCGGTAGGCGGAAGTTTGGTATTGTCTGATGCTTTCAAATTGCCCCGGCTGATCAGCTTTGCTAAATTGAGGGCCTCATGGGCACAGGTTGGGGGAGGTGCTCCCGATCCCTACCAGATCAATCTGGGATATACCAGTCAGCCCTCTTCGGGCCAGCCCATACAAAACGTGACCAGCACCACCATCAGCAATAAAAACCTGCAGCCCTATACCTCAACCACTACCGAGGCCGGCGTAGATGTTAAATTGCTGAACAACAGGCTGGGAATAGACCTTACCCTGTACAACCGCAAAACTACAAACGATATCGTTTATACGGCCATTAGCGGAACCACGGGATTTAACAACGTGATCCTCAACGTGGGCGAACTGGATAACAGGGGCATCGAAGCCATGTTTACCGGCAATCCCATCAAAAGCAGGGATTTCTCCTGGAACCTGAGCTACAATGTATCCTACAACAAGAATACGGTGCAGAAACTGAGCGAGGGGCTCAACCAGATCCAGGTGGCCTCATCAGTAAACACCTACGCTTATGTGAATAATATCGTAGGCCAATCGTACGGTTCCATCGTGGGCACAAAAATGGCGAAAGATGCCAGTGGCAACACAATTTTTAACGCAACCACCGGTTTGCCTGTGGCTACGGGGCTGGAGGTGCTGGGCAAAGGGGTAGCTCCCTGGACGATGGGTATTACCAATGATTTTCATTATAAAGAATTTACGCTGAGCATTCTGATCGACGGCAAATTTGGCAACAAGATCTTCTCCCTGATGGATGTTTACGCCACCAGGCTGGGATTAAACAAAATGACACTTCCCGGCAGGGACGGGGGGCTTACCGTTACCGGGGTAACTCAAAGCGGTGCAGCGTACAGCAGGTTTATCCCGGTAAGCGGGCTACAATCCTACTATGACAACTACAAATCATATACAGACCTGTTTGTATACGATGCGGGGTTTGTAAAGCTGCGGCAGGTGATCCTGTCCTATGCGCTGCCGGTAAAAAAGATCGCTGCACTGCAGTCGGCCTCCATATCGCTGGTAGCACGTAACCTGCTTACGCTCTTCAAGCAAACGGATAATTTTGATCCCGAGCAGAGTTATACCAATTCTTCAAGTCAGGGATTTGAATCTATTGGCCTGCCAAGAACAAGAACTGTGGGCTTAAATCTGATGGTTAAATTTTAATGAAAGAGGTATGAACAGACTTAAATCACAACTCATTCTTGCACTCATTTTCTGCCTGCTGTTCTCATCCTGCGATAAGGGATTTGAAGAGATGAACACCAATCCCAATGCCTCGCCGGTAGTTAATCCCGAATTTACCTTTACAAAAGCGCAGCTTGACGGTGCTGCAAACACACTCATCCTGTTACAGGGAACAATGCAGTATACCACCAGTTTTAATGATGTTGCCGGTTTTGGGGCAAAATATGTGCTCAGCCAGCGCAGCGCAAGTTATCTGGCCTTTACCAATGCCTATCCCAAAGAAATCAACGAGATCATTTCTGTGATCAACACCGTAAAAGATAACCCGGCACAGAGCAATCTGCTATCGGCCTCCAGGATCTGGAAAGCCTATATATTTAGCCGGCTGACGGATCTGTACGGAGATATTCCCTATTCAGAAGCGGGCAAAGGCTACACGGATGCGATCTATAAACCCGTTTACGACACCCAGCAGAGCATCTACTTTGACTTGCTTAAAGAACTGGATGAAGCTGCCGCGGCTTTTGATGCGTCAAAAACTACATTCGGACAGGCTGACCTGATCTATGGTGGCAATATCGCCCCATGGAAAAAGTTCGCCTATTCGCTGATGCTGCGCCTGGCGATGAGAATGACTAAAGTTGATCCGGCAAATGCCGAACTATGGGCTAGAAAGGCAATCGCCGGCGGTGTAATTCTTGACAATGCAGACATAGCAAAAGTAAACGGATATGTGGTTACCGGTCAGGATATCAATAAGAACCCGCTGGCACTCAATATGCTCAACTCGGATTATATCCAGGCCAACGGAACAAGCAATACTGAAGGCGGCAAGTTTCAGGATGTGTTTATCAATTCACTGAAGGCCAACCGAGACCCGCGCCTCGCCGTGCTGTCGGTAGTTTATGTAAACGGACGGGCAGATACTTCTGCTGCCGTTCAAAAGGGAATGTCTGCGATGCTGGGCTCCAAGCCATCTGATTTTGTCACTTATTCTGAACCTAACCAGCGCACGATCCTCCAGTTAAACAGCCCGTATCTCCTGCTTACCAATGCAGAAACAAACTTTCTGCTGGCCGAAGCTGCATTGAGGGGCTGGTATACCGCAAACTCTGCCAGTACGCTCTATGAAAATGGTATTACGGCATCCATGCAGCAATGGGCATTATTCGGCCCGGCAGGCATCATCAGTGCTGACCAGGCCAATACATATATCAGATACCACAAACTGCCGGTTTCCGGTACCATGGCCGCGCAGCTGGAGCAAATCTATAACGAATTCTGGATAGGGGTTTATCCCAACTCGCAGGAGGTTTTCGCTACTTACCGCCGTACCGGATATCCGGCGCTGGTACCAAATAATTATGTAGGCAACGCCACGGGGGGCAAGATCTTCAGAAGGATGGAATATCCGATTACTGAGCAGAACCTGAATGGCGAGAATTACCGGGCGGCAGTTGCGCGCCAGGGTCCCGATGATTTCCTAACCAGGATGTGGTGGGATAAACTATAAAACACAAAAATAAATACTATACACAATGAACAAGTTTTTCCTTTTTTGTACAGCCGCTTGCATGTTTGGTTTTTCGGTGCAGGCGCAGCATTACAGTATCGTGATCAAAGGCGGCCACGTGATTGATCCCAAAAGCAATATCGACAAGGTGATGGATGTAGCCATACTGAATGGCAGAATCGCTAAAGTGGCTGCAAATATCAGCACAGCTGATGCAGCGCAGGTAGTAGACGCAAAAGGACTGTATGTTTCACCGGGGCTAATCGATATGCACTCGCATAACTTCCAGGGCACTACTCCAGACCATTATCTGAGCGATGGCTTTCACGCGCTGAATCCCGACGGATTTACTTTTCGTGTGGGCGTAACCACGGTAGTTGATGCAGGCAGCTCTGGCTGGAAAAGCTTCCCCAAGTTTAAACAAAACGTGATCGACCAGTCGAAAACACGCGTACTGGCCATGCTGAATATCGTTGGCGAAGGCATGCGCGGGGGAGCATATGAGCAGGATACTACTGATATGAACTCAAAAATGCTGGCAATGGTGGCTAATAACAACAAAAAGATAATTGTAGGCATCAAGGTGGCGCACTATGAAGGACATGAGTGGACGCCTGTAGATCATGCTGTAGCAGCAGGTAAGAAAGCCAATATTCCGGTGATGGTAGATTTTGGAGGTGCCGAGCCTGCACTGCCACTGGAGGAACTTTTAATGACGCACCTGCGTAAAGGGGATATCTTTACGCATTGCTTTGGTGCGCTGGCACCGTCAAGGGAAGAGATGATCGATAAAGCTACCGGCAAGGTAAAACCTTATTTTTATACAGCCCGCAAGAAAGGGATTATCTTTGATGTGGGTTACGGAGGGATCAGCTTTGCCTATTCTCAGGCGCTGCCCGCCATGAAAGAGGGTTTTTATCCGAATACGCTGAGTACAGACATCCATACCGGAAGTATGAACAATGCGATGAAAGACATGATGAGCGTAATGTCTAAATTCCTGAATATGGGCATGCCTTTAAAGGATGTCATCAAAGCTTCTACATGGGCACCTGCACAGGCCATCCAGATGGAAGAACTTGGCAACCTTTCTGAAGGCTCACCTGCCGATGTAACTGTTTTTGACGTCCGCAAAGGTAAATTTGGTTTCTTTGACTATACCGGGCATAAAGAATCAGGAACGCAGAAGTTTGAGTGCGAGGTTACCATCAGGGATGGTAAAGTGGTTTATGACCTCAATGGAAATACTACGCCGATTGCTTTAGGCAAGGGCGATCATTAAATTTGAATAATTATAAAAACACTATAGATGAAATTGAACATTAAAAGCAGCCTGCTGGCATTGGGCATCACATTTTTAGCCTCTGCTGTAAATGCACAGACGATCCCGAAAGAAGAACTGATTTACCTGACGTCTGACTGGAAAGGCGAACGTTTTCCTGATGGAAGGCCACGCATCCCGGACGAACTGCTGGAACGTGCAAAAAACGTAGGTATCGAAGAAGCCTGGACTATCCTTAACAATGAAGGCTACAAGTGCCAGTTTGATGGCGGGTTTAAAATGGTGCACGATGATCAGCCCTTTGTGGGCAGGGCGCTTACCGCTGCCTATATGCCATCGCGGCCCGACCTTGAAAAAAACATCAAAGACCGCGGCACCAAACAGGGAAGAAAAGGAAATACCAATGCCTGGGCAATAGATATGTTAACCAAAGGCGATGTATACGTAGCGGATGGCTTTGGCAAAATCGCCGAAGGAACGTTGATCGGTGATAACCTGGGCAACTCCATTTTCGCAAAAACGGGTACGGGAGTAGTTTTCAATGCTTCGAGCCGTGACCTTGACGGGCTGAGACAGATTAAAGGTTTCAATGCTTTTGTGCGCGACTGGGACCCCTCTTACCTGAAAGATGTGGTGCTGACGGGGCTAAACACCCCAATCAGGATTGGCCGGGCGATTGTGCTGCCGGGCGACCTGGTGATTGCTAAAAGCGAAGGGGTGATCTTTATCCCGGCGCACCTTGCAGAAAAAGTTATCCTTACGGCAGAATTTATCAGCCTCCGTGATACTTTTGGTATACAAATGTTAAAGGAAGGCAAATATTCTACCGGAGAAATTGATAACCAGTGGACAGACAAAATCAAGGAAGATTTCCTGAAATGGCTGGATAAAAACCCTGGCAAAATACCAATGAGCCGCGCCAAGCTTGATGAGTATATGAAGGGCAGGACCTGGTAAAGTAATCAGCAATGTGATACTTCTGTGTATCACATTGTTTTATCTTTGTATATGATCGATCAGCATTCAATAGAGACTTACGCACCGGAGATATCCGCCAGGAATGATAGTGCGGGCGGTTATTTCGTAGCCGTACGCCTGGAGGATTTTTCTGCCGCAAGTGTTGCTGCAACGGCAATATACAGCCGTAAAGATTTCTACAAGATCTCTCTGATCAGCGGTAATGCTTCCTATTTTCACCGCGGGCAGGAGTACCGCTTTAGTCCTGAAGACTGGGGACTGATCTTTACCAATCGTGACGATCCCTATCGCTGGGAAGTACATGAAGGTACCTGCAGCGGGTACAGCTGTATGTTTACAGAAGATTTTTTGCCCTTGCACACTTATCTGAGACCGGCCGACTGGGCGGTCTTTAACGGCAGCTCACAATCGGTATTTATTTTAAAAAAGGAAGAACGGGTTCTTTTTGAAAGCCTTTTCAAGAAAATGATCACTGACCAGGCTGCAGTTTATACCCATAAGTACGACCTGCTGTTTCTATATGTACTGGAGTGTATCCATGGGGCACTAAAGCTTGAGCCCGAAGCAGAGCCACGCAAGCAAACTGCCGCTACGCGGTTGACAGATTCATTTAAAAGCCTGCTGGCGGGCCAGTTCCCGCTGGTTTATCCACATCAGGAAATAGCCCTGCGCAGCGCACAGGATTTTGCCGGCCGCCTGGCCGTACATCCAAACTCTTTAAACCGTGCGCTGAAGGAAGTAACAGGGCGCACCACAAGCCAGCTGATTAATGAACGCATGATGCAGGAAGCCCGTGCCCTGCTGCTGCATTCCAACTGGACAGTGAGCCAGATCAGCAACAGCCTGGGCTTTGAAGAGGCTACCCATTTTACAAGAGCCTTTCGCGCACATACCGGGCAAACGCCATCTTCCCTGCGTTAATCATCCTGTTCTTTATCGTTCTGGTTTGATTGTGGTCTGCATTGGTTTGAATGGGGCTAACCCCTGCCATCAGCCATGGGCTAAATTTGTCTTGTTATTAATTAATCAGACAAAAATGAAAACATGGTTTATTACCGGAACTTCCACCGGACTGGGAAGAATATTAACAGAAAAATTATTGGAACAAGGGCACCGCGTAGCTGCTACCCTGCGTAAACCTGAGGCCATCAGTGATCTTAAAGATAAATATGGGGATAGGCTCTGGATCGCCAGGCTGGATGTAACTGATACGCAGCAGATCAAAGCGGTAGTGAAACAGGCTTTTGAAGAGCTCAAACAAATTGATGTGGTAGTAAATAACGCGGGCTACGCTTTGTTCTGTGCTGCTGAAGAAGCTAGCGATGAGCAGATCAGGCAACAAATAGATACCAATATCCTGGGCTCTGTTCAGGTGATCAGGGCTGCCCTTCCATATCTTCGAGCCCAGGGCAGTGGCCGCATCCTCCAGTTCTCCTCTGCCGGGGGACAAACTACCTATCCAAACTTTAGCTATTACCATTTAACAAAATGGGCAGTAGAAGGTTTCTGTGATACGCTGGTCAAGGAAATCACTCCCTTAAATATTGGGCTTACCATTATTGAGCCGGGCGCGCACCATACATCGTTCGCGGCAGCCTTGCACACTGCACCTGTAATGGAGGCTTATGATGCTACACCAGCAGGTGACGTACGCAGAGCGGTAGCGTCTGGCGGTTTCCCTATCAAAGGGGATGTAAACCATACGGTACAGGCGGTGATCAACTCTGTAGAGGTTTATCCTGCACCGCTTCGCTTAGCTTTGGGAGGGGATGCCTACCGGGATGTAAGGGCGTCCCTGGTATCGCGGCTGGAAAGCCTTGACAACCAGAAGGAACTTGCGCTTGCCAGTGAATTGAAAGATTAATATGTGTTATCAGTGCCGGCTCTTATACTTAAAGCCGGCATTGATACTTTACAATTGTAATCAAAAGAATACTTTCTGATGAGCCTGTGTTTGCTTACATTGATAGCTGGAAAATACCTGATATCATATGGGAAAAACACATCAATACACTGAGGGCGTACCTGCCATTGTAAAAGCACCGCGATTATTATCGCTGGATTTCTTCAGGGGATTTACTGTTGCCTCCATGATCCTGGTGAATAACCCCGGCAGCTGGGCACATATTTATGCCCCGCTTGAGCATTCTGTGTGGAATGGCTGTACCCCTACAGACCTGGTGTTCCCATTTTTCCTATTCATGGTAGGAGTATCCATAATATATGCGATGGAGAGCCGTAAAGCTATACCCCAGTTGCACGCTGCACTGTTGCTCTCTGTTTTGCGCAGGTCCCTAACCATCATTTTGCTTGGGATGTGCCTCTCACTGATCTGGAAGTTTGACCTTTCCCATCTCCGTATTCCGGGCGTGCTCTTCAGGATCGGTGTGGTGTTTGGGATCAGTGCCCTGATCTATCTTAAAACCAGTGCCAGGGCACAGCTGTATATCGCTGTGGTTTTACTGCTGGGCTATTATATCCTGATGTGTTTTGTGCCGGTGCCGGGTTTTGGCCCTGCCAATCTGGAGCCTGCAACAAATCTTGGCGCCTGGCTGGACCGGCTCATATTTACTGAAAACCATCTCTGGAAATTCTCCAAAACCTGGGACCCAGAAGGCTTGCTGGGAACATTGCCTGCTATTGGTACAAGCCTCATTGGTATTCTTACGGCTACCTGGCTGAAAAAGGGGAACCTGAAAACTGTGAAAGACCTGGGAACGATCGCCGGAACGGGTACAGTGCTGGTGGTACTGGCACTGATCTGGAATTTGTTTTTCCCTATCAATAAATCATTGTGGACAAGTTCCTTTGTACTGCTTACCGGCGGCCTGGGGATCATTATCCTTTCGCTATCCTACTGGATTATTGATGTGAAAAAACATCAGCTGTTGATCTGGCCTTTTGTAGCTTTTGGCCGCAATGCAATTACTGCATTTGTGCTTTCAGGCATGTTGCCGAGGTTGTTGTCTTTTATTCCTTTTACTTCCAAAGGGGAGAAGACCAATATCTGGGCGTATGTGAACCACGAGATCTTTGTGCCAAACCTGTCAGCCAATAATGCTTCACTGATCTCTGCTGTTACGGTAGTGCTGCTGATCTTTATCCTGATATGGTGGATGTATAAAAAGAACGTGATAGTAAAGGTCTGAAAGGGCAGGGCGCAAGGAGAGCAACCTGCGCCTGCCCATTACAAAATCACTTTGTGCCGCTGCTGG
Source organism: Pedobacter westerhofensis (assembly GCF_900182595.1). Taxonomy (GTDB): domain Bacteria; phylum Bacteroidota; class Bacteroidia; order Sphingobacteriales; family Sphingobacteriaceae; genus Pedobacter; species Pedobacter westerhofensis. The sequence continues at coordinate 177,688 of NZ_FXTN01000002.1, forward strand.
CACTATTGCTTTTTGCAAGCAGTTTTGCACTTTGCGCCAGGTTGATGAACTCCGCGCGGAAGCCCTCTTCGTCTAATCCTTTAGCCGTTTTTGCCCTGGCAATCAGGCTGTCGAAATCTGATTTTTGCTTAAATTCCGAATCACGCAGCAGCATGCCCAGCTCAGCTACCGCGCTGGCAAACCTAAAGTCGGCACTTGCTTTTGAAAGCTGCAGGTTGACCTCTGTCACTGCTACCTGTTTCATTTTGCTTTTGTCGCCGTCCGGAGCTTTATACCTAAACTTTACGGTAAGCATTTCGGCGGAGGCGTTCCTGATTTTGTTTTCTTTAGTACGCTGATATTTTAGCGGGTCGACACTTGTGCTAAAGTTATCTTTAATTCCCGCAGGGATAATCTCATATAAAGCGGTAATGGTGTGGCCAACTCCCATATCACCGCCAATTTTCTGGTCGTTATTAAAATCTTCTTTTTCCATCAGGCGGTTTTCATAGCCAAGTAAGCGGTAGGCCTGCACCTTACCGGGATTAAATTCAACCTGGATCTTTACGTCTTTGGCCACTGTAAACAGGGTGGCACCAAATTCGGTCACCATAGCTTTTCTTGCTTCAGAGATATTATCGATATAGGCATAGTTCCCATGGCCTTTGTCGGCCAGTGTTTCCATTTTGCTATCTTTCAGGTTGCCCATTCCAAAGCCCAGAACAGACAGGGATACACCGCTTTTTCTTTCGTTCACGATCAGCTGTTCCATGTCCTGGTCGCTGGATGCCCCTACATTAAAATCGCCATCGGTAGCCAGTATAATCCTGTTATTTCCTCCCCTGATAAAATTCTGGCGGGCAATCTGGTAAGCCAGTTTAATGCCCTCGCCACCGGCGGTTGATCCCCCGGCACCAAGGTTCTCAATGATATCCTTGATCTTCATCTTCTGACTGGCGGGGGTACTCGGCAACTGCAAACCCGCGGCTCCGGCATAAGTTACTATCGCTACATGATCTTTGTCGCGCAGCTGGTCAACCAGCAGCTTCATTGAAGTTTTTACCAGTGGTAACTTGTTGCTGTTTTCCATTGAGCCCGATACATCAATCAGAAATACAAAATTGGACGCCGGCAGCTTATCGGTTTTTATAGATCTTGCTTTCAATCCTATCCTCAACAGGCGGTGCTGCGGGTTCCAGGGAGCCGATGCCAGCTCAGTATGAATGGCAACAGGATCTTCATTTGCGGGGCCGGTCATATCATAATGGAAATAGTTGATCATTTCTTCGATTCTTACCGCATCTTTGGGGGGCATATTCCCGGTGCTGATCATCCTGCGCACGTTACTGTAAGATGCAGCGTCTACATCGATAGCGAAAGTGGAAAGGGGAGTTGTTGCAGGATTTAAAAAGGTATTTTCAGTGATGCCTTTATACGATTCAACGTTTGGGGGATAATTGCGGAAAATCGGAACCTCTGTCATGCGCTTTGCAGGGGAGCGGTGACTTTTTGCGTTCCCATAGGCAGTAACTACCACTTCAGTCAGTGCATTACCGGCTTCATCCATCCACACATCCAGCCTGTCAGCTTTTCCAATCTTCCTGTTTTGCTGTTGATATCCGATAGCAGAAAATACAAGCATGCTGCTGCCCTCAGGTACAGCAACCGAGTAATGCCCTTTCAGGTCTGTGGTGGCCATCAACCTTGTTCCCTCCGCTAAAACAGCTACTCCGGGCAATGGTTGGTTGTCTGCTTTGCTGTAAACTGTTCCGCTGATGCTGCGGGTGCTGCTGATCCTAAATCCTGCCAGGCTAAGAAAGAGCATAATCAAATAAATATTTCTTTTCATGTTGTTGATTTTTGCCGGGGGATGCATCATGCTAAATAATTCCACAAACTATCTGTAAAAATTTTTATCTTGCTTTAAATGACCTGGTTCAGCAACTCCAAAAAATCCGATCCTATAAATGATGAGTTGCTGCTGAACCGTTATCTTAAAACAGGCGATCTTAAATTGCTGGGAGAATTATTCCAGGGCCACTCATCAATGGTATATTATGTCTGCAACCGTTATTTACAGGATACTGAACTCAGTAAAGATGCTGTGATGCAGATCTTTGAAGAACTCATTGTGAAAGTGCACAAGCAGGAGATCCGGCAGTTTGGCAGCTGGTTATATGTGCTTAGCCGCAACTATTGTTTAATGCAGCTACGGTCCGGCAAAAAAATGCAGTATGTACCTTTTGATGATTTTGTGAAATTTCCGCTGAGTTTGCATCAGGAAGACCAGGAAGGAAAAGAAAGAAACCTTACAGCCCTGGAAGAGTGTCTGAAAAAGCTGCCGGAGCGGCAGAAAGAGAGCCTGAGCCTGTTTTTCCTCAAAGAAAAGTGTTACAAGGAAATTGTGGATTTTACCGGGTACAGCTTAAATGATATCAAGAGCTATATCCAGAACGGGAAAAGGAATTTGAAAATTTGTATGGACAAAAATCGTGAAAAATAGCAAAGCCGATATATCGCTGATCAGGAAGTACCTTAATGGGGAGCTGGATAGCCAGGCTATGTACCGGCTGGAGAGGGAGGCGCAGGATGATCCTATGCTAATGGATATGATACAGGGTATGGAAACTGGCAACAGGGAGGCGGACGAGCGTACGCTCAGGGATATTGATCAGCTGATTATTAACCGTGTTGCAGCTGCCGGTAAAAGCCGTAAAATGACTTCCTGGAAGGGCTGGATTGCAGCGGCATCACTTGTATTGATTGGTACCATCGCATGTTTGTGGATATTCAGAACGCCTCAGCAGGATAAGTTGAGGAAGAAGCAAACTGAGCAGGCCGGCAGGTTGGGCAAGCAGGCAGGCCCTGATACGGCGGATATCGTTAAGGAGGGCAGCAGCTTTAAAAATAAAGATCAGTCTTTCGTGGCGAGAAGCCCGCAACTCAAAAATCCGGTAATTCACAAATCCGGCTCTAATAAGCCAGAAATTGCTTTCCAAAATACCGTTGTGCGTAAAAATCCTGCGGTTCAGGATATTCCTGATTCTGCAGTCATAGCTGGCCTGGCCGGAGCTGGGGCGGCTGTAGATATGATGAACAATCATGAGGGCTTAAGTGAGGTTGTGGTCACCGCTTACGGCGCACAGAGAAAAAGAGCTGCCCGTTCTGCTGCGATTATGGAAAAATCAGATACCCCTTTAACTGCGCTCGCAAGCAAAGCAGCACCGCTGCCGCTAAAACTTGGCAAAGCCCATCCGGTCGTTGGCTGGGATGCATATCAAAAATACCTGAAAGATAATGCCACGCTTCCCTCTGGCGAAAGGGGAAGTGTAACCCTTGTGTTTTTAATTGAAAGTGATGGTTCTCCTGCGCATGTAATCGTAATTAAGGGTATGAACAAAGAAGCTGACCGCAAGGCGGCGGACCTGATCCTTCAGGGCTCCAAATGGACTGGTGATCAGGAAGAAATAGACAAAATGATCACCATAAAAATTAAGTTTCATTAGTTTTAATGCTCATCGCGGGAGGGAAGCAGCCGTAGATTATGGTTTTATTCTTTTTGCTAAATCCAGTTGAAGAGCACGTATATCTGCGATCACAATCCCGGCCATTGTTTTGGCCCCAAGAACGCTGAAATGTGTGTCGTCTGCCTTTCCATCCGGGTAGTTAGAATTTTCACCTGCCTTTAAGTGGTTGTAAAACTTTTTTGAGCCTTCGGGCCCTTCCTTTGTAAGCACTGCCTGGCTTTCCCTGTCAAGATCAATCATCGGTACATGTAGTGTTAGTGCCACTTTGCGCACAATCGCAGCGTAAACTTCATGTGTTCCTTCCAGCTGTCCTGCTGCGTTAAATTTACGGCGGGCTGCGGGAGTAATCAGTACAGGTTTGGCATTTTTATATTTTACATCCTTTACAAAACGGCTGAGGTTTGATGCAAACTCATCTTCAGTGGTAAAACTTTTTTTTGTGGGCACTTCGTCATTATGCCCAAACTGAATCAGTACATAATCACCGCTTTTCAGGCTGTCAGTAATCGATTTCCACAAGCCCTCTGTGATAAAAGTTTTGGTACTGCGCCCATTTTTGGCAATGTTTTTTACGGTGACGCTGCTGTCAAAGAAATCGTGAAAAGGCATTCCCCATCCTGTTTCAGGATAAGCTTTCGTTTCTTTATCTGCCATCGTTGAATCCCCGGCAAGGTAAACTGTAATGTGTTTGGGAGCCAGGAGAAAAGACATCGCAGATATTGCCAGCGCTGCGAGAGTGATAAGGATAAGGTGTTTTGGTGGATTTCTTCTCATAGGAATGTATTGTACTTATTTATGGTAATTTCCTGTATGACAGTTGCAGAGGCTATTGATTTTTCTTTTTTAAAGCCACGCGGGCACCTTGCGGTAAAAAATATCGTTTTCTTCCCTGAAAAATGAACCTATTCCTTCCATAGCTTTTAAAATTTGTTATTCAATACTCAAGCGTAGCTGTGCTAAGATACGTAATTGTTTAAAATATCTACTTTTATCTAAATCATCATGATCAGAAAAATGTATATCATTTACAATAGATTTAATTGTATGATAGCTTCTCCTGTTCTTTAATCCAGGCCCTGCAGCCCTCAAAAAACTGCTCCGGCTGCTCTATCCAGCAGTAATGCCCTGCATTCTTAATCACCAGCAATGTGGAAGAAGCTATCTGCTCATGTATCCTATCAGATTGTGAAATTTTATCACAGATAAAGTCGTCATCTCCAACAACAATCAATGCAGATACTGTAATTTTATGGAGCAGGGGAAAAAGTAGTTCAGAGCCGTTTTTTGATGCATTGGTATATCTGAAAGCTTTTTCGCTCAGTTCAAGTACACCGGTTTTTTCAGCAAATACGGCCAGGTTGTCCTGATCATGAAAATAGAGCGGCAAACTTAACCTCACTTGTTCATTAAGGGTATAATTTGTAGTGTCATTTCCCAAAAAAATGGCTGCCCCTCTTTGTTGCCGCGGTTTTGCCGCACGCTTTAATATATTGTTCTTAAGCTCTTCTCCTGACAGGCTATCGCGGCCCGCTATAGCGCTGATCGCTATGATGCCATTTAAATTATCATTGTGATGGATGCCATAGTTTAATGCCTGGTATGCGCCAGAAGAATGTCCCATAAGCCATATCTTTTCCTGTTGCAGGTAGTTCCGTAGTGCGTCCATGTCTTTCATGAAATCTTCGCTGGTATATTTCATAGGATCTTCGGGGCCGCTGGATCTGCCGCTCATCCGGGTATCGTAGTAAACCATGGTAAAATATTCTTCCAGTGGATGCAGGCTATTTTTATACATGACCAGTGAGGGGCCCCAGCCAGGTGTGGGACAAAGACAGACGGGGCCTTGTCCACTTACAATATAGCGGATAATTACACCATTCAGCGGTGCGTAATGTTCTCCTTTAAATAGGGCGTAATGCGAGGTTAAAAGTTCCATATACAAAGAGTAATTTGGTGATACCGGATGATCATTTTCAGATCTGAGAAAAATAATCAGACGGGTAAAAATGGAAAAATGACCCTGATTAACCTATCACCATTAGTAGTGATATGTGCAACAGATCAATATTCTTGTATAAGAATAGTAATGTGTCGCTTTAGATTCATAATTATCTAAATATATTGATTTATTAATTATTTCTTCTGATATTTCAATATTATAGTATTTAAAGAAACATCAGGGAGAAACTCGAATAAAGAGTTTACTCCCACACTATTTTGGTGAATAATTTAATATTTATGGAAAAAATTGCAACAAGTAAGTTAGTTGGTCAGAGGATAAAAAAACTAAGGCAAAAACTAAATTGGGTACAGCAGGATGTTGCACAGAAATTAGATATTTCGATACCTGCCTACTCAAAGATCGAAACAGGGATCACAGATATAAATATTTCCAGGCTTATACAGCTCGCTGAACTATTTTCAGTGCATGTAAAAGACCTTATCATGGATGATGCCCAGGTAAGTGCCATCGACCAAAAACCGGAGATCAGCCGGTTATCACAATTGATCGACGAAAGGGCACGCGAAATCCTGATCCTGCAGGCCAAAATCATCGATCTCTATGAAGAGCGGGACAAAGGAAAAGGAAATTAGCTGTCGGAAAAGTTGTATATCGGTGAGAATTATTGCCTTTCCAATTGTTAAACCTACATTAGTGCTTTAACAATAAGAATGAATTTACAAGACAGCCCATTACTGCAAACTATAGTTGATAGTGCCCCAATCGGGATTTGTATCCTGAGCGCTGAGGGGTTCGTAGCAGAAATGGTAAATCCTCAATTTTTGGAAATCGCCGGAAAGCCAAAAGCCTCAGTACTGGGAAAGTGGTACTGGGAGCCTTTTGCCGAAGCAAGAGCAGATTATGAAAAGGCACTTGCTGACGTAGTGATCACAAAAAAACCATACTATGCAGATGAGGTTAGCCTCAGGCTCATCCGACATGGTATAGAAGAACTGATCTATGTTACCTTCGTTTATGCACCAGTATTCAGCGATGATGGTGCTGTATCAAAAGTAGCTGTATGGGTACTGGAAAACACTGATCAGGTGCGTGAACGCGAAAAAATGGCCGCGGCCAGTGCAGCCATTAAGCAGGAACGCGACCGGCTGTACGAATTTTTCAGGCAGGCATCCATCGGTATCAGCGTAATGGTGGGAGAGCAGCTAACCGTTGAACTGGTAAACTCAAACTATCAGGAAATACTACCCGGAAGGCAGCTCCTGGGCCGCCCGTTTTTTGAAGCACTACCTGAAATTAAGGGCACCCATATTGCAGAGGCGCTCATGCAGGTATATCATACCGGTATACCTGTAGAGTTCCGTGACCAGCTGGTGCCCATTTCGCAGCATGAACACGGTGCTACCACTGACCGCTATTTCAATTTCAGTTATTTGCCAAGATTTGACGGAGAAGGCAAGGTTGACGGCATAGTCAATTTTGCGTACGAGGTCACTTCTTTTTTTCAGAGTAAACTTATGGCCCAGCAGGCTACCAGCAACCTGGAGCAGATCCTTAATATGCTGCCGGCATCAGTCGTAGTTATCAAGGGCGATGACCTGATCGTAGAAATGATCAATGAATCAAATCTATGCTACTGGAAAAAGAACCGGGACGAAGTGATCGGGAAACCCTTTCTTGAGATATTGCCTGACCTTGCCGACCAGCCATTTGCCGGACAGTTGCGCAGGGTAATGCAAACCGGTGAGGTGATAGATGTAAAAGAGAGCCCTGTGCTTTTTACCGAGGCCGATGGAACTATCCGTGAAACCTTTGTTGACTATACCTATCAGCCACTGGAGAACCTTACTGGTACATGGGACGGTGTTTTGGTGATGTCTTTTGAAATTACAGACAGGGTACAGGCCCGCAGGCTGCTTGAAAGATATGCCAACGAACTCTCTGGTGCAAATGACCAGCTATCCGTATCAAATAATAAACTTGCCAAAAGCGAAGCCAGGTTCAAATTCCTGATCCAGGAAGCCCCGGTGGCAATCGGGGTGCTGCACGGCAGGGAGTTCATCGTAGAAACCGCCAATCAGAAAGTCCTGGATGTATGGGGCAAAACCTCAAAGATTATTGGTATGCCACTTTCGGCAGCACTGCCGGAACTGAAGGGACAGCCATTTTTGGGATTACTGGACGATGTATACACTTCCGGACAGGCATTTTATGCCAATGAGATCAGGGCAATGCTGGAGCATGGCGGAGAGCTTAAGGAAATATTTTTCAATGTAGTTTACCAGCCTGTAGCCGGCAATGATGGAGCAGTAGCAGACATCCTTGTGGTTGCAGTAGATGTTACACAGCAGGTAAATTCCCGGAAAAAGGTAGAGCAGGCAGAGCTAACGATGCGTCTTGCTATTGAAGCAGGAAATGTGGGCACATGGAGCGTTGACACTGATACGTTCAAACAAACTACATCTTTAAGGCTGAGAGAAATGTTTGGTTTTAATCCTGATGTGGAGGTAAGTTTAGAAGACATCATCGGGCAGGTAAGCCCTGAATATCAGCCGCAACTGGCTGCTATATTTAAAGATTCAGCAGGAACAGGAGACACCTATGATATTTCCTTTACTATCAACCGGCGGGATGACGGTAAACTGCGCTGGCTGAGGGTGCTGGGCAGCCGAAATACGGTCGAATCTGCTACGCAATTCTCTTTTTCGGGTGTGATACTCGATATTACCGAGGGTAAGCGCGACGAACAGCGTAAGGGCGATTTTATTGGTATGGTTTCGCATGAACTGAAAACTCCGCTGACTTCGTTAAAAGGCTACCTCCAGTTGCTGCACCGCAAGGCTGAAAAGGGAGGGGATAATTTTGCGACAAATGCGCTGGAGAATTCTGTCAAACAGGTAAGGCAGATGACCACAATGATCAATGGTTTCTTAAATATTTCCCGGCTGGAATCTGGCAAAATCCATATTGAAAGAACCAGTTTTGAACTTACTGCACTGCTGCGTGAGCTTGAGGTAGAGCATAAAATGCTATATTCCTCGCACGACTTGGTTTTTCATCCGGCAGATGAAGTATGGATCAATGCCGACCGCGAAAAGATAGCGCAGGTGATCAATAACCTGGTAAGCAACGCTTCAAAATATTCTCCTGGTGATACCAGGATCGATGTTTTCTGTGAATCTGCTGAGGAAAAGGTGCGCATCAGCGTGCGTGATCAGGGGATAGGTATCAAACAGGAGGATATTGAAAGGTTATTTGAGCGCTATTATAGGGTAGAAAACAATGGTCTTGTATCCGGATTCGGCATCGGTTTGTATCTGAGCGCAGAGGTTATCGAACACCATGGAGGTAAAATCTGGGCAGAGAGTGAACCAGGTAAGGGCTCCACGTTTTTCTTTGAGCTCCCGGTTTAAAAATATTACAAAACAATACTAAACTAAATGTGCAGACATATGTTAGAGCCCCTGACTGTGATTTAACTGTTGTTTTTTATTGTATTTATGAAACCTGAAGATATTAAAGCCTGGGACTGGCACCGGATATTATTCGGTGATGTGAGTCCGCTTTTTCTGATAGAAGTTTTTTTCAGAACGCTGATTATCTATCTGCTGTTGCTGGCAGTGGTAAGATGGCTGGGAAAGAGAATGAGCGGGCAGCTTACGATTATTGAGATGACGGTGATGGTCACGCTTGGTGCCATCGTATCCGTACCTATGCAGATATCAGACCGGGGGATCCTGCAGGGCGCGCTAATCCTGATCACAGCACTGGGACTGCACCGGGGGGTAAACTACTTTGGGTTGAAGTACAAGCGGGGCGAAAACTTTTTATATGGTACGCCCACAGTGATCGTTAAAAACGGTGTGTTACAACTCGATCAGATGCGTGAGGTGAGGATCTCACGCCAGCAGTTATTCTCAGAACTGCGCAGTAAAAACATTACCAATCTGGGCAAAGTGAAAAGGGTATATCTTGAACCCTCAGGCTCATTTACCATCTTCGCTGCAGACGAAGAGCTATCCGGGCTACCGCTCTTTCCACCAACTGACCATGATATACTATCCGTTCAAAAGGATGGAAAGGATGAGCTGGTCTGCGCAAATTGCGGCACGGTGCATAATAATATAGACGGGCTCTGCATCAACTGTAAACAGGATTCATTTATCATAGCAATAAAGTAAGATGGAAAAGGACATATATAAGCTGTTAGACTGGCACCGCATATTTATCGGCGCAGTCCCCGGATCTTTTTATATCGAAGTAATCATCAGGACGGTGATCATCTATTTTATACTGATCCTTGCGATCCGGCTGATGGGCAAACGCATGGCCCTGCAGTTAAACGTAACCGAAATGGCCGCAATGGTTACCCTGGCAGCAGCAATTGGTGTGCCTATACAGGCGCCCGACAAGGGCATTCTTCCGGCAGTGGTGATTGCACTGGTGGTGGTGATCTGCGAACGCTTACTCTCCAAACGGGCTTTTGGGCATGAAAAATTTGAGCAGCTGATCCACGGGGACATTTATTTCCTAGTAGTTGATTCTACGATCAACGTGGATTGCCTCATTCCCGCCGGCATGTCACAGGCCCTGATCTTTGAGCAGGTGCGAGCCCACGGCGTCCCACATCTGGGGCATGTGAAAAGGCTGTATATGGAATCGAGCGGTGCATTTTCTCTGGTGCTCGATGAGGATGTAAAACCAGGTTTGTCCGTTATGCCAGAGGACGACCTGGATTACTGGAAGGATGAAAACCGGCAGGCTGAGATTTACGTTTGCGCTTTCTGTGGGCATACCGGGAATCCTGGAAATGCAGCGGATGTGAAATGTACCGTTTGTGACCATCAGATATGGGTGCCGGCAATTACAGATAAAAAAGCCTGATGAAGACAAACTACCATATCGGATGTTCGGGCTTTCACTACAAGCATTGGCGGGATACATTCTACCCGGCAAAACTTCCTGTGAAAAAGTGGTTTGATTTTTACAGTCAGCATTTTGATACATTGGAACTGAATGTTACTTTTTACCGTTTCCCGCAGCTCAACATGCTTGAGAAGTGGTATAATGATAGTCACGATCATTTCCGCTTTGCTGTTAAAGCACCGCGGGTGATTACGCACTTTAAGAAATTTAACAATACGGAGCAGATGCTTGATGATTTTTACGGCACCGTAAAAGAAGGGCTTAAGCACAAATGCGGCTGCTGCCTGTTCCAACTGCCACCAAACTATGTTTACACGGCGGATAAACTGGAAAAGATCATCAATGCCCTGCATGATGACGTACAGAATGTAGTGGAGTTCAGACATGAATCCTGGTGGAATGCGCAAGTTTATAAAAGCCTGGCAGAGAAAAAAATCAGCTTCTGCGGAATGAGCCATCCATCTTTGCCAAACGAGATCGTTCACAACACAGAGTTCCTTTACTACCGTTTCCACGGAGAAGACAGTTTGTACTCATCCAATTATACTAAAGACCGTCTCAAAGCTTTTGCTGATCAGCTTAAGAGCGAAAAGAAAATCAAAGAAGCTTTTGTGTTTTTTAATAACGACATACAAACCTATGCCGTATTCAATGCACAGGAATTAAACAGGTTAATACAATAATAAAAAAGAGCCCCGTCAGATTTGTGACGTGGCTCTTTGCTAATACTACTAGCTTGATTAACCGAAAAAACTCTTACGCTTTTTCTTTTTGCTCAGGCAAATCACGATTACTCCGAGCACTGCGGCCCTGATCAAAACCTTTTTCGCCAGGGCACCCTTATTGTATTTGAAGTCGGCCTTCCAGCCGCGCTCTGCAAATATATTTGGGATTACACCTTCGCTCAGGTCTTCAATAATTCCCTCTACAACATTAATACGGTCTGCCAGCAGCAGGGGCAGCCAGTGACCATAGCTATTTTCACTATATTTAAAGGCATGTCGCCTGATCACTCCGCTTAAACCTGTTGGAGGGCTTGCAGTACCAAATACAGCAGATAAGGAAGGGCGCTCGTTTGATTTCAAAATCTCTACATCCTGCACCTGCAGCTGCGGCCGTTCCCAGTTACTTCTGTTATGGTCATCGCCTGTATATTTCTTGATAGGATAGTTGGGCTCATCTTCAGGATCGGCATCTATGCCCCATCCCGAAATCTGTTGATAATCTTTATTGTCTTCCATAATATTACTTCGCTGACATTACTAAAACTGGTTTGATACAATTGTCTAATTTTGCAGAGAACATATGGTAGGCTTCTGCAATCTCTTCTAAAGGAAAGCGGTGTGTGATGATCGCCTTTGGATCCAGACGCCCGGCCATGATATGATCTATCAGTCTTGGCAGCAACCTTTTTACAGATGCCTGGTTTGCCCTGATCGTAATACCTTTGTTTACCACGTTTCCGATAGGGATCAGGTTATCCGTAGGTCCGTAAACGCCAACAATAGAAACGATACCGCCTTTTTTTACAGAATTGATAGCCCAGTGAAGTGCAGTGGCCGAGCCTGCCTGTAACAGCAGCTTTCTGCCAGTAAGGGTTTGCATGGCGTTACCGGCTGCATCGCCGCCAACGGCATCAATACATACATCCGCCCCAAACCAATCGGTAGTTTTCTTTAGGAACAATACAGGGTCTTCGAGCGACCCAAAATTGTATGCTTCGCAATTGGCATAGTTACGCACAAACTCCAGCCTGTATTCCAGGTGGTCAATCACGATCACGCGTGCCGCCCCAAAGAGCCATGCGCATTTTGCAGCCATGATCCCAACAGGACCGGCACCAAATACCACAACGGTATCTCCTGGTTTTATTCCGCCCATTTCTGCAGCCTGATAACCTGTAGGTACTACGTCTGTCAGTAACAGTGCATCATCAGGATCCATGCCTTCTGGTATCACAGTTGGACCAACATCCGCGTAGGGAACCCTTACATACTCTGCCTGACCGCCGTCGTAACCTCCGGCCGTATGTGAATAACCAAATATGCCGCCTACAGCAGTAGCCTGTGAATTGGATTCATGGCAGTTGCCATACAGCTCCTGTTTGCAGAAAGCGCATTTGCCGCAGGCAATGTTAAATGGAACCAACACTGTATCACCTACTTTCAACTTATGAACATCAGAACCGATATCTACTACTGTGCCCATAAACTCATGTCCAAAGGTCATCCCAACACGTGTGTCCGGAACAAGTCCGTGGTACAAATGCAGGTCGGAACCACAAATACATGAACGGGTAACTTTAATGATTGCATCCTCGGGATGAAGGATAACGGGGTCTGGCTTTTCTGACGCCCTGACCCTGAATGGTCCTCGATAGTTCATTGCTAACATAATTCCTCTGATTTAATTTGATGTAAGACTATTTGTTGCGCTAACACAACCCACAGCTTTGGGTTTCATTTATATTTTGAATTACACCGATGACCATAGTGCTGAATATTTATTAAAAATTGCCTGCAGTCACTTGTTCAGGTTGCAAACACATACAACCATCGCAAAACAAGGAGCAAAAAAAGAAAGAAATGATTGAATTCTTCGCAGGAATACGAAGGCAAATACCTGGCTGATAAGCTTGGTGTTTCGGTGCAGGCAATAACAGGTGCCAAGCGCGCTACAAAATCAACGGGGGCAAAGACATTAAAGCTTATATCAACGGTAAAAAGAAGTAAGCTGGTAAGAAAAAAGAAATCCCCCTAAAAATAAGGGGGATTTTCTTTGCATACTAACTTACCGGTTGAAAACTCTTATTCAGCACTGTCGTAATCGCTCCACTGCGCTACACCTTTTGGTTCAGATTTCTTAACCTCAGCGCTTTTAACTTCGCTCATTTCAGCATTTAACGCATCGGTTTCTTTCAGCTCTGCTTTTTTATCGTCAGGAAGTTCAGTTAAACCTTTTGTTTCTTTTGAATAAGCTACAGGATCTGCAACAAATTCAAATTCCTTACCTGTACTTGGCATTGTACCTTCATTCCAGGGGCCAGTAAAGCTGTTCTCTGGTGAAAAGTTAAAATACTGTTGTGTATAACGCGGATCTGCCTGCAATACAGCAGGAGGGAAGTTAGGCTGGATGCTTTCCAGTGCTGCTTCAAACATGTTATAATGCGCGATCTCACGTGTCATCAGGAATGAAAGCGTATTTTTTACGTAAGGATCGTCGGTAAACTTCATTAAGTGCTCATACACAATTTTAGCGCGTGACTCAGAAGCCAGGTTGCTTCTTAAATCTACGGTAAGATCACCATTTGAATGGATGTAAGATGCACACCATGGAATACCCTGGCTGTTCCTTAATGTTGGTCCGCCGCCAGTGATGATCGGAAACTGTGGATTAGCGCGCAATGCAGCATGGATAATGTTCTCCTTTGCAGCTTTACCGTCAAGCACCTGCATGATCTCACTTTGGTCAGCAGCGTCCTTAAGTTCGCCGTTCACTCCTTTTAACAACATCTGGATCGTAGCCCCTACGATCTCAAGGTGGGAGAATTCTTCAGTTGCAATATCCATCAGCATATCATACTTATCAGGATGTGGTTGTTTAGCACCAAAAGCCTGTGTAAAATACTGCATGGCAGCAGCCAGCTCTCCGTTTTCTCCGCCAAATTGCTCTAATAGGATATTTGCGAAGATAGGATCGGGTTTAGAAACCCTTGCATTGAATTGTAAATCTTTTGAATGATGAAACATAATCTGTTTTTTTAGGTGATGTGAATGCCTTAACTAACCGCCTTGTATTAAGTTTCATATTTAAATTAATGATAATGATTATAAATTACCTCGGGATTTCAATATAGAAGGTGGTACCTATGTTTACCCTGCTTTGGAACCATATTTTTCCATTGTGCCACTCAACAATGGTTTTGATGATAGACATACCCAGTCCGATAGACTCCTCACCTTTGAGCCCACTGCGACTGGCCGGATTAAATTTTTCAAACAAATGTTCGTGGTATTGTTCAGGAATGCCTACACCATCATCCGCAACAGTTATCAATACAGATGTATCCTGATCGTCGATCGTTATCGCAATTGTTCCTCCATCATTAGTGAATTTCAGAGAATTAGATATCAGATTATTGATAATCTGAAAAAACTTATCCTCATCAATCTCAATATAGACTTTTTCCATATTGCTCCGCAGGCTGAAGCGTTTTTTCATCTCCAGCTCGTTGTTGATATATTCCCCAATGAGGACATTCATCTTGCCAACTAGTTCGATTTTTTTTTTACAACGCTTACGCCGGAGCTCTCCAGAAATTCCTGGTTAATGAAATTCCGGATCAGCGCAATACATTTTTTACTGGTCCTATTGATCAGATCAATATACTGGTACAAGCGCTGTTCATCCGTTTTTTTTTCCGGATCATTCAGCAGACCGGACAACGATTGAATAATTCCAATTGGCCCCATCAGGTCATGTGATACAATATTTAAAATGGAGTTTTTTTTCTTATTGTGCTCATTTAGCACATTGATATAATCCTTCAGATCAGTAATGTCTTCTGCATCGCAGCCAACAATATGCTGACCGGTTGAAATAATTAATAATGCTGCAGCTATTTTATAAACATGACGTTTTCCATCTATATATACACGGGATTCAAAATCTTCCACTTTTTCACCGGATTTGCATGCAAGATATTTCTCCATTACATATTTTAGATCTTCATTTTCTATGTAAGGCAGCAAAGCCGCCGGATTTTTGATATCGCTAAACTGGTTGATGAAAGACTGATTGCTGTAAATAATCTGCTCATCATTCACATCAATCAGGAAATGTAAATGCTTTGATCCTTGGCTTTGGAGCCGCAGGGCTTCGGTAATCATCATATCTTGATTTAAGCAGGCAAGTTAGACTAAGCCAATCGCTATTATCGCAAGTATTAATACCTGTTGTTTTATAGTGAATTTTCTTTTCTTGATATTCACGGTGAATAAACATCCAGATAAGGAGCATATATCAGGTAGTTAGCGCATAAACAATAACTGTTATCAGAAGTTATTGATGCTCATTCAAATATTAAACTATGGCAACAAGTGAAATAGGATACCATGCATCACATGAACAGTTTAGTCCCTCGTCTTTAATCGGGTTTGCAAAGGAGGCAGAAATTGCTGGCTTCGCCGCTATAAACTGTTCGGATCATTTTCATCCCTGGAGTGAACAACAAGGTCACAGTGGTTTTACATTTGCATGGCTAGGCGCTGCAATGCAGGCTACAAACCTGCCATTTAGTTCTGTATGTGCTCCTGGCGAGCGTTATCACCCCGCCATAGTAGCACAAGCGGTTGCCACGCTCAATGAAATGTTTCCGGGCCGCTATGCAATCTCCCTTGGAAGTGGCGAGGCTGTAAATGAATGTATTACCGGCAATAAATGGCCTGAAAAAGCTGAACGTAATAACCGCCTGAAAGATTCGGTAGAGGTAATTCGCCGGCTGCTTTGCGGAGAGACGGTAACTCAGCACAGCTCCATACATGTGGAAAATGCCAGGTTGTACACCTTACCGGCAAGCAAACCTCTTTTGCTGGGTGCTGCAGTTACAGCTCAGACTGCAAGATGGATGGCAGGATGGGTTGACGGCATGATCACGGTAAGCAGGCCTGTGGCAGAGTTGCAGGAAGTGATTACAGCTTTCAGAGAAGGAGGGGGCGCCGGAAAGCCAATCTACCTTAAAGTTCAGTTGTCTTTTGCAGAAACAGAGGGTGAGGCAATCAAGGGAGCTTACGAGCAATGGAAAACTAATGTATTGCCGAGTACGCTCCTTTCTGATTTACAGAAGGTAAATCACTTTTCACTGGCCGCAGCTTATATCAAACCTGATGATCTGAGGAAGATGGTTCATATCTCGGCCATCCGGAACAGCATATCAATTGGCTTAAAGAATATCAGTCTTTAGGATTTGACAAAATCTTCCTTCACAATGTAAACCTGGGTCAACAGTTTTTTATCAGGCAGTTTGGACGATATGTGTTGTTTTTCCTAAAGTAACCCTGATCATAACCTTTGCCTGATGATATTACGCAGCATGATCAGGTCTTCTTTGATCCTTTCCAGGGGACGGACATCACGGTTTCTGAAATAAGAAAGCGTAATGAGCAGGCCAACAAGGGAAATGTCATGTTCTATTCGATGCAAATGGACAGGAAGCCGTCTGTTATAGAGCACATCTGCCCATAAATTTGCATATTCAGAGGTGATTCGCTGGATCTTGGAGGTCATCTTTTTTGTGGGTATGTTAAAAATAAATGTTCGGTTACAGAACTATTTCTGCCAGTGTAATGTTCTGTGAGAAAATACCTGAAAATGGTGCTGTTTTACCCGAACCATTCCTCTTAAAGACGGTGTCGTTCCCGTATTATTTGTACTGATACAAAGGTTATGCTTAAAACTTAGGGGAATGTGGGTTTTTAGCAAACAATTGTGCATTAAAAATGTAGCTACGACAATGTTGAATAAGCTAAATATTAAAAAGGAGAAAATATGATAAACTTATTAATCGCAGATGACCATGCCGTTGTAAGGCATGGAGTGAAACTAATTTTAGAATCCAAATCTTCCTTTAATGTTATTGGCGAAGTTGGATCGGGAGAAGATCTTTTGGATCTTCTTGCAGAAGGCGTTCAGGCTGATATTATCCTTACTGATTACATGATGCCCGGTATGAATGGCAACGAATTAACTAAAGCCATCGTTGATAAGTACCCAGGGATGAAGGTAATCATACTATCCATGCTGGAAGATCAGGCACTCATCACTGATGTTTTAAATAATGGGGCATCCGGTTTTCTCTTTAAGGCTATCAAGCCGCTTGAATTGTTTTTTGCAGTTGAACATGTATACAACGGTGAAAGGTACATGAGTTCGGCCCTGACTGAATTACTACTAAAAAGAACAATCACGATGGGGGCATTCAAGGCCCCGGAACAGGAATATCACTTAAACTCAAGGGAAACAGAAATACTTGAGCTCATTTCTGAAGGCTTGTCCAATAAGGAGATTTCGGATAAACTGTTTCTCAGCAAACGAACGGTCGAAGGTCACCGGATGTCTCTAATGACTAAGGTAGGGAGTAAAAACACAGCTGCACTGGTAAAATCGGCGATGCGGAGCGGCTTACTCAGCTGATAACTGAGCTTTTCTTATAATAAAATGCCCTGGTCTTAAGGTCAGGGCATCGTTATTATAAGAGCTTTTTCCCGGAATAAAAGTACCGAAATCCGGTATCCTGTACCAGCTTTTTCCGTTTTACCTCTGCGGGTTTCTCTTTGTTACGAACTTCAGCATCATTGACTTCTGTTCCAGTCCAATGGATACGCATTTTACTGCGCAGTGTCTGTTGTTCCTTCAGCTTCATCTGATCATCTGTTGTCATAGCATATATATTTAAGGTTAATCAATATTTAATACAATTCAGATCCAAAAAGATCTACAGTCTTGTCTCCTTCAATAGCGTTACCAAGACTCAGCAGATCATCCTCATCTAATTCAATATTTGGCGTGCCAACAGCTTTCACAGGCCATGTTCTACACGCTGGATTACAATATCATAGGCTTGCTGTACGGCAGGTTGTCCTTTATCAAAGGGGTCTGCATGCAGGGTGCATCCAAAGGTATTTTCTTCCAGCTCTTCGGCAGTAACCAGCGTTAATATGTTATTTCTCTCAAATTGTGTTCTGAATGTTCCCATGATTGTATTTATAAAATCTATTGACACATGATTAACAGTTAATAACAATGTCTGTTTGTTCCTGTGTACGTGATTAAAAAACAATTAATACGGTATTTGTAAAAGTATTGATTCCCTGATTGGGTATCCGGATACAGTAGTAATGTTAAAAATCGATTAAATTATATTTATATATGTGATATGGCATGGTCATTGCAATCAAATTAGAAACATCAACCTATAATAAAACATTAAACTATGTCAACTACAGAAAAATCAGTATCAGTATTAAACGACCTTATTGAAATTAACAACGACCGTATCGCAGGATTTGAAAAAGCACTGGCTGATATCGACGATCAAAACATTGATCTGAAAGCTTTATTTCAGGAATATGCTTCTCAGAGCCGTAAAAACAGTCAGGAATTAACTGCATTGGTAGCAGGTTATGGTTCAGACATTGAAACAGGTACAAGTATTAGCGGTGGTTTACACCGTGCATGGATTGATGTGAAATCAATTTTTGGTGCCAGCGATCGCGAAGGTATTCTTAATGAGGCAGAACGTGGAGAGGATGCAATCAAAGCAGCTTACAAAGAAGCACTTACAGAAGGTAACTTATCTGCAGATGCAGTGCCAACAGTTACTGAGCAGGCAGAAGGAATTAAATCTGCTCATGATAAGATTAAAGCTTTGCGTGATTTAGCAAAATAAGCAAGCAAATTTGATTTATATACTCAGCCATCCCCAAAAAGGGATGGCTGTTTTTTTATCTGAAATGCGTGAATGTCATCAGTTTTACAAATTTTTACTTTCTGAACCTATAAGAGTCTTTTTTATCAGGGCCAGGAAATCTTCAATATCAAAAGGTTTTTGAATATATGCATCAGCAGAGCTTTTTTTAGATATATCTGCTAAATCTGGTCGGGTAGAGCTCATAATAACGGGTATGTGATTTGTGCCCTGGAAATATTTTATGGACTGACATATAAATGAGCCTTCATTATTTAGCCCGTTATGTAGTAAAATCAAAGCAGGCTGGTGATGTATAACCTCCTGTAAATTAAATGGTTTTTTCGAAATCAATACACTATAACCCTCTTCTTCAAGTATCAGTGAGATGACGTCAATAATTGCAGGATCCTTATCAATTAAAAGGATGTTTCTTGACATGCTTTGCTGTATTAGTAAATAGTAAGTATGCTAATATACTGCATATTTTGTGGTCCTCAAACAATACACATATTAGTGTTACTTAAAAGTGTGTTTCTGCGCATAATCAACGTTCAGGATCATCTGTGTCGCCATTAAAGCTGATCATGAGTTGTCCTTTAGCAATACATCCTGAGTTTGGATTTTAATATTTTTCGTGCCATATGAATGCGGGTCTTAACCGTTCCAATAGGAATGCAGAATTCCTCCGCTATCTCAAGATATTTGTACCCTTCAAAATATCTTAAAAACGGTAATGAATATTCTTCTGGCAACATCATCAAAGCTTTATTAATATCCTCACTAATGAGCGTTTCAACGCCAGCATTGGTAGTGCTGCTCTTCAGCAGTTGATGCGGCTGGTAATCCTCGGTAACCGTTACTACTTTGCTATGGTATTGGTTGCTCCGGTAGTTGTTAAAATAGGTATTTTTAAGGATGGTATATAGCCAGGCTTTAAGGTTTGTTCCCTCAGTATATAAGTTCGCATATCTGATCGCTTTAACATAGGTGTCCTGCACCAGGTCATTTGCATCATCGGGGTTGTTAGTAAAGCCGATTGCAAAGTGATGAAGGTTCTTGCTGTATGTAATGATTCGATCGTCGAAGGGCATGTTTTCCATAATAATCACTTATAGGTTTAATTTTTACTTATACTAGTGAGTTATCAACGTACGTACCAATGCCAAACATTTTATTCATGCCAGTTTATAAAATTTGTTTTTTCATACTGGAGCAGTGATTTAAACAATAAGAATAAAGCACAAAATCTGGTTACTGAGCCATTTTATGGCCTATTACATCTTTTTTTTGCGAACACAAGAATAGCGCACCTTAATAAATTGCCTCCGGATTTCTGCTGTAAAAAGCTACCATATCTATACATTTTTCAATTATTAATGTATGCTTATCTGACAACACGAAATACGTTTTTACTAACGTAGTGTTACGCTATTTTTGCTGTTTAAATACTGATTAATATTCACGCGATTTTAACCTAAGACACATTATTATCCGGAATATAGGTCTGATTAGATTCTAAGGGTGTTTTTTTATTTGTGAGATATCTGTTATGAAGTACTTCAAACCAGATATCAGATTGTGGCATAAGGTTTGGCTCTGATAGCATCAAACCGAAACTTTGATGATCTGCTACAATATCTATTTTGGAAGTTGAATGTAAAATGTAGTGCCTTTGTTTTCTTCAGTTTCGAACCAGATTTTTCCGGCGTGCCATTCAACAATGCTTTTAATGATATACATGCCCAGTCCGGTTGAGTGTTCCCCGTTTAATCCGGTTCTTCCTGCGTCTGTAAATTTATCAAACAGCGTTGCCTGATATTTTGTAGGGATTCCTATACCATCGTCTGCAATGCTGATGATCACATGTGTATCTGTATCTGTTATTTCCAGGTGGATATTACCGCCATCCCGGGTAAATTTGAGTGCATTTGAGAGCAGGTTGTTGATCACCTGCATAAACTTATCCTCGTCCAGATCGATGTATATACTGTTTTTGTTGGATGCCCAGGAAAAATTTGTTCTGAGCTCAAGTTGCATCGCCAGAATGTCTTCTGCTGCCAAACGGGTTTTTTCAACCAGTTCTACCCTGGTTTTCATTAAACGCAGATCGGCACTTTCGCGAAACTCGCGGTCTACAAAATCCCGGATCAGCCTGATGCTGCTCTTACTGATTTTGCTGATCAGGTCAACGTATTGATTTACATTTGGATTAGTATACGCTGCAGTTTCTTTGCTGAGCAAATCCGACAGATTTTGTATCGTAGCAATGGGGCCTGCAAGATCATGCGTTACCACAGTTAGAATGGTGTTTTTTTTGATATTGTGATTGTTAAGGTTTTCCATATTCTCCTTATATACACTGATATCCTCTGCTTGCCCTACAATCAGGTTTTCTCCCTCTTCAGTAATCCGGTATGCCTTAATCCTGAGCCATAGCTGCTCTTTTAAGGGTTTCATTCTGCATTCCAGGTTAATGGTTCCTTCGCCATGTATACAATCGCTGAGGCTGGAGAGCAGATAACTGCGATCGTCGGCATGTATGGTTTCCAGTATCTGCTCTTTGCTGATATCTATTGAACTGAGCCCCAATAACGCAAGACAGGCAGCATTCATATAGGTAAACTTCGACTCCTGCAGATTATAGATGAAAAAAAGATCATCTGAACGTTCTGCAAAACTTACAAAAGGATTGCTAGTGGTCATATACAAGATTTATTTAATTCTATTGATAGATCAGACATTAGCTGATCAGCCCATGCGTTACAGCATATTTTATCAGTTCGGCTGAGTTACGGCATTGTACTTTGCCAATCAGTGAACGGCGGTGCCCTTCAATCGTTCTTTTGCTCAGGAACAGCTTTTCTCCCATCTCACTATTGGTGAGGCCCTGTGCAATCAAGTCCAGCACCTCCAATTCCCTTGAATTAAATTCCAGATTACTCGGTTCGTTAACCTGAGTATTTACATTCTGTATTTGCCTGATAAACAGTTGATGTGAGAGGTTAGCACTAATGTATTTGCCTCCATTGTGAATATGGTTTATTGCAAATATTAATTCTTCGGCACCGATATCCTTAGTTAAATAGCCTTCGGCACCATTGTTAAACGCTTCAGTGATAAATCTGTCATCTTCTATCATGGTAAGAAAAACTACCCCGACAGCAGGAACATTAACGCTGATTTCTTTCAGGAGTTCCATCCCGGATATATCCGGCATATTCAGGTCGGTAAGAATAAGGTCTGGCAACTCATTGTTCTTTAAGATCTCCAGCACCTGTGCACCGGAACCCGCCTCAGCAATAACAGATATATTGGGGTCAGTTGCCAGTAAGAGCTTTATTCCGCAACGCACTAATTTGTGGTCATCCGCAATAATAACTTTTATTCTATCCATTTTTTTTGAATAATTAGCTGTGGTTTGTACAGGCAATAATACTATGTTACAATGTACTAATTTAACGTATTTACACGTATTATGTTTTAAATTATTGCTATTTATGCCTGCTGTTTTAATCAATTCCCTACCAGGTTATATGTGTTAAGGAACAATAATTTCTTAAAACCATTCCTGGTGACGTCTGTTTATAAAAAATTTAGTGGTATTCTTACTGATCCTGATCAGGAAGAAATCTTGCCCTAAAAAAAGATCCAGCAAATAGTTAGTACAATTATGCCTCTGCTATGAAAATCTCGCTCTCAAAAATTATCTGGATACTTGCAGCAGTATTGCTGCTGATCCTAGCATGTTTGATCTATCGCGCAGCCAAAGAAGAAGTATCAGCAAATAATAAAAATCATCTTGGGTACCCCTTTTAAGGCCGCGCTATTTCTGCTTAACTAAATCTCTCACAGAGCAGGTGCAAATATCACCCGAAAAAAAATGATAAACATTTTTGTAGGTGGGGTGTTCAAACACATACCTATCTATAAAAAACATTATTTATGAAAGCAGCAGTATTCCACAAACCTGGAGATATCAGCTATACCACCGTAGCTGATCCCAGGATCGAACTGGCAACAGACATTATTTTAAAAGTTACTTCTACCGCAATCTGCGGTTCCGATCTGCACATCTTAAGCGGTGCTGTCCCTCAAACCACTGATATGGTCATGGGACATGAATTTATGGGGATCGTGGAAGAGGTAGGTGCAGAGGTTAAAAACCTCAAAAAAGGCGATCGCGTAATCGTTCCGTTTCCTATCGCCTGCGGATCCTGTTTTTTCTGCAACCATGGCGCTTCGCCCAGCTGTGAAAACTCCAACTATAAGCATTATGGGCCTAATGGCGACATGATGGACCAGAAGGGTGCGGCATTGTTTGGCTACACTGACCTTTATGGCGGCTATTCAGGCGGACAGGCAGAATACGTGCGTGTTCCCTACGCTGACGTGAGCCCAAGGATCATTCCGGATAATATTACCGATGAGCAAGCCTTATTCCTGACCGATATTTTTCCTACAGGCTGGTCGGGCGTGGACTGGGCGCAACTGAAAGGTGGTGAAGTAGTAGCCATATTTGGTTCGGGGCCGGTAGGGCTGATGGCCCAAAAAGCAGCGTGGCTGCATGGTGCAAGCAGGGTTATAGCCATTGACCCGCTGGATTACCGTTTGGAAAAAGCCAAGGCAGTGAACAAGGTAGATACACTAAACCCGCATAAAGTGGATGTTGTAGAAGCAATTCGCGAGATGACTGCCGGCAGGGGAGCTGATGTCTGTATTGATGCAGTTGGTTTTGAACCGGAGCGCAACCTGATGGACAAATTAAAGGCAACCATTAACTTTGAAAAGGGGAGTATGAAAGTGCTTGAACTTTGCTTTGAAGCCGTTCGCCGCAGCGGTACGGTATCCATACTGGGTGTCTACGGAAGCCCTTATGATAATTTTCCATTGTACAGGATCTTTGATAAGGGACTAACCATCAAACAAGGACAAGCACCGGTGTTAAACCATATTGATACACTCATCCAACTGGTAAAGGAGGAAAAAGTGGTGCTTGATGATATCATTACACATACCTTACCGCTTAGTGAAGTGGCCCACGGCTATAAGATCTTTGACGAAAAGAAAGAAGACTGCGTAAAAGTTGTCCTAAAACCTTAACCGATTAAACAACCTTAATTGATCTGCTATGGAAAACACAAATAAATACGCCTTAATCACTGGTGCAACCAGTGGGATAGGTTACGAACTTGCTAAACTTTTTGCCAATGACGGCTACAATCTGGTGATTGTAGCCCGCGATCAGGCTGAACTTGATGCCAAATCAGCGGAGCTGGAACAGGCCGGGGCACATGTCATCACTTTTGCCAAAGATCTTTTTGATCCGGAACAGGCATTTGGCTTATATGCTGACCTTCAGTCGCAGGGTATCCGTATTGATGTTTTGGTTAACAACGCCGGGCAAGGTGTGTACGGGGAGTTTGAAGATACAGACATCGACCGTGAACTTGACATCATTCACCTGAACATATCTTCTTTGGTTGTGCTAACCAAGCTCTTCCTAAAAGACATGATTGAAAATGATTCGGGCAAGATCCTAAACACGGCTTCTATTGCCAGCAAAACTCCAGGTCCGTGGCAGGCAGTTTACCACGGAACAAAAGCTTTTGTGCTTTCATTTACAGAGGCGATCAGAGAGGAGCTGCGCGATACAAAAATAACGGTTACCGCCTTAATGCCGGGAGCTACAGATACCGATTTCTTCAGCAAAGCTGATATGTTAGACAGTAAAGCAGTGCAGGACAAAGATGCTCTTTCTGATCCGGCGGATGTGGCCAGAGATGGTTACGACGCCCTGATGGCTGGCAAAGATAAGGTCATCTCTGGCTTTAAGAATAAAGTACAGGTCAGCATGGGAAACCTTACACCAGACAGTCTTGTTGCCCATCAGGTGTATGAGCAGCAAAAACCAAACGATCAATAATAATAATAATAAGGCCTTTGAATTTTCAAAGGCCTTAATCATATCAAAATCTATAGCATATTGTTCAATAGGAAAACAAGATGATTGTTAATTATACAGAATCGGGATGGCAAATCATTACGCAGCGCTCACATGGTTTGCTTGCTGCGCAGATTTGCGCGCACTGGAGAAAAGACAGGCAGCCGGAACGGTGGGTAGAAACGCTGATTGCAACTGCCGAGCACGACGATGTGTATAATGAGTGGCAGAATACAGATTTATTGAATGAGGCCGGAGGGCCAGTGAATTTCAAGCAAACTGGTTTTAAGCTGGAGTATGGCGAGCGGCTGATTGATATGGCTGAGACAAAAAGTGCCTATATCGCATTGCTGATTTCCCGGCATATCCAGTTTATACATGGTGAGGATTTAACGGCAAAGACGTTTATTAGTAGCCTGAAAAAAAAGGAGAAAAACTGGCTGCTGGTGGCGGGAGTGAAAACGCAGGAGGTTGACCGTGCGTACGAACTGGTGGAGTTTTGTGATGCGTTTTCCCTGCTGATCTGCCAGGGACTAGTGCAACCTGAGGGCCGAAAAATAGAAATCAGCAAAGGGCCGGACGGCCGGGCGTATGAAATGCGTGCTTCTGGTGACGACCTGATTGTTGAGCCCTGGCCTTATGACGTCGATTCAGTTGTCCTGAGCTGGGAATCAAGAACGCTATCCCAGCTGAGTTTTAAAAGCGTGGAGCTCTTTAAAAAAGCCGTTATTGACGCAAATCCGGTGACACATCAGCTCAGGCTTTTAAAATGTCCTTAATGATTAAGTTCATTGCTTCAAGCATTGTTATCCCAGGCGGCTTTTCCATGCTGCTTTCATTTCAGCATACGCAGGATCGGCTTCTGCGTCTTTCCATTTTTGATAAAAGATAGCTGCTGATTCTGCTTTTTGCTCTTCACCTGTGCCCCTTTCCAGTTCTGCGTATCCATTATCTTTGTCATATTTCTTGCCTCCTTTGTAATTGGCATATCGCCTGGCGCGTGTATATCCCATTTGCAAAAACTTCCTGGCCATATCAGCGCCTACAAAATCGCCGGCTTTTATGTACAGTTCAAACAGTTCAAAAATTTCTTTACTGCTTTTCAAAGCAATCTCCGGGGTTTTAAAACGCCAGTGGCTGCCGATGTCGGTTTTATATGGCTCACAAATGAGAACGCCCTGTTCGCCTTTTCCTACGCGGTAGGCTTCGGGGGTTTTATTATAGTCAATCCCCGCTTTCCAGGGGTATTGATTGATATCAAAATCGAGATAAGATGGTTTTCTCTGTTTGGTCATGCCAGAGATCAACAGTTATTTGTGCGCTAAAGTTTTTGTTAGAGTATGCCAGTTTTTTACCTCAGCAATTTAGAAACCCTTGTGTCTTGATTTCTTCAAACCAAATTCGATTTTAAAGGTTATAACAATCATGGATACACTACATTATAATACCGGAGATATGATCCTGACTATCAATTACCCCATTGACGAATCGGGGCACTACTGTATAGAAACTGAAGATGATACCGAACTGGGGCATTTATATATTGATGACTTTGATGAGCACCATCATACACCGGTATGGAAAGGTACCACTGAAGAGGTCAACATAATTGCTGCGGAGCTGGGCGAATTTATTGAGCGTTCAGACCTGTAGTAAAATTCAACCAAAAATTTTTTAACCAGTTGACGTATGAAACAAGCAGAACTACTAACAGAGTGGGTAGCCTTAAAGCATCATGGCCAGCTGATTAAGAAAACCACTGAACCTTACTTTAACCATTTAACTGCGGTTGCAGATATGGTCAGACATGTAGTACACGGCGGATATGAAATAGGCCTGTGCCACGATCTGCTCGAAGATACAAATACCAATATTGATGAACTCTCAATCGTGCTTCGCAGCTTTGGCTACAGCCCCTCTGCTGCCAGCTGGATCTCTAATTGTGTGGTAGAGCTCACTGACGTTTATACCCGCGCCGCGTATCCGGAATTGAAGAAATCTGCAAGGAAAAAACGGGAGGCTGCGCGGTTGATTACGATCAGTCCTGCTGCACAATCCGTTAAGTACGCGGATCTGATCTATAATATACAATGGATGATCAGGTATGACCAGAAACATGCTGAGAAGTACCTCAGGAAAAAAAAGCACTTACTTGAAAAATTAAATCAGGGTGATCTCTTGCTCCATCAACAGGCATTAGATCTTATCGAAGGTGAGTTGCAGAAACTATAATAATCTCTGAATGAAAATAGCCAGCTATAATATCAACGGCATTAACGGCCGTCTGGACAATCTACTGCGCTGGCTGGCCCAGGCTAAGCCTGATGTGGTTTGCCTGCAGGAACTGAAGTCGCCTGATTCGCTCTTTCCTGAAGATGAGCTGCTGCAAGCTGGCTACCATGCCATCTGGCAGGGACAAAAAAGCTGGAATGGCGTTGCC
The DNA here is from genome assembly GCF_900182595.1 of Pedobacter westerhofensis. Taxonomy (GTDB): domain Bacteria; phylum Bacteroidota; class Bacteroidia; order Sphingobacteriales; family Sphingobacteriaceae; genus Pedobacter; species Pedobacter westerhofensis. The sequence continues at coordinate 204,928 of NZ_FXTN01000002.1, forward strand.
ATATTATCCCGTTACGGGCCAATACAACTAACCACAAAGGGGCTTAAAGGTGATGATGAGGATGTGCAGAGCAGATATATCGAGGCTTATATCAATGATATTGTGATCGGATGTCTTTACCTGCCCAATGGCAACCCCTGGCCGGGAGAAAAGTTCAGTTATAAACTAAACTGGATGAAAAGGCTGATCAAACATGCACAGCAGCTGCAAAGTTTTGGCCTGCCTGTAGCCCTCATCGGTGATTATAATATCATGCCAACAGATCTGGATACCTATAAGCCAGAAAAATATAAAGACAATGCACTTTTCAGGCCGGAGGCACGCAAACTGTTTCTGGATCTGCTGGATGAGGGCTATACCGATGCGATCCGAAAATTGTTTCCGGATGCACCTGTCTATACTTTTTGGGATTATCTGCGCAAAGCATATGACCGGGATGCCGGGTTGCGTTTAGATCATTTTCTGCTTAACCAAAGTGCGGCAGAAAAATTAATGGATGGCGGGGTAGATAAAGATGTGCGTGGCTGGGCGCATTCCAGTGACCATGCGCCTGTATGGATCAACCTGAATGATCATGATGTTATAAAAAAATCCAAAGGCAGTAAAAAAGAAACTGTAATTCCTCCGACCCTGGATGAGGATAACAGGAACCTCAAAGAATATAATAAAAAACGTGATTTTAGCCGCACCGCTGAACCTAAGTCTGGCAATGCCACTGATAGCGGCATGCTCAGGTTTGTGATTCAAAAGCACGATGCTACGCGGCTGCACTATGATTTTCGCCTGGAAATGGATGGCGTTTTAAAAAGCTGGGCTGTGCCCAAGGGCCCCTCAACCGATCCTAAAACCAAAAGGCTGGCGATGATGGTAGAAGACCATCCCTTTGATTACAGAACTTTTGAAGGCATTATCCCAAAAGGGCAGTATGGCGGCGGGACGGTTATTGTCTGGGATGAAGGTACCTATGAACCAATCGCCAATATTAAAGGCAAAAAAGCACAGGAAAAACATTTGCTGGAACAGCTCAATGCCGGATCGGTTAAAATTATCATGCATGGTCAAAAACTGCAGGGCGAATTTGCCCTGGTAAAAACGCATGGCATGGGAGAAAATGGCTGGCTGCTGATCAAGCATAATGATGAATATGCATCTGCGGATGATATCACTGTAAAAGGCAATTCAGTACTCACAAACAAGACCATCGAAGAAATGGGGACAGGCAATCAGCCCGCCGAACAATCCAAAAGTATCCATCACGCCGGGGACAATACGCCAAAGTTATCAATGGCTGAAGTGCAATCATTGTTAAACCATGCGTCAGATGCTAAGATACCTATCGGCATGAAACCCATGCTGGCAACGCTGGTAGATGAGCCCTTTAATGATCCGGATTGGGTCTATGAAATCAAGTGGGACGGTTACCGCGCACTGGGCTTTAGCCTCAGCAATGGTGATGTGCAATTGCTCTCAAGGAATAACAAGCAGTTCAATGAAAAATTCTATCCTGTCTATGAGCTTTTGCAATCCTGGAAGCTGGACATTGTAGTGGATGGCGAGATTATGGTGATCAATGATAAAGGCGCTGCAAACTTTGGCGACCTGCAAAACTGGAACAGTGAAAAGGATGGCGAGCTGGTCTACTATGTATTTGATATCATCTGGTATGATGGAAAAGATCTTACTGATCTTCCGCTGATAGACAGACAGGCAATTCTGCAGGCTGTATTGCCACAGGAAGATGAGCGCATCAGATTGAGCCAGGTTTACAGATCAGACGGTATTGAGTTTTTTAATGCCGCCGCTCAGATGGGGCTGGAAGGTATCATCGCCAAAAAGGCAGATAGCCTGTATAGCAAAAACAACCGCTCTGCAGAATGGCTTAAGGTAAAGGCAAGCAGGCGCCAGGAAGTGGTCATTGCAGGCTTTACCAGAAATGAGGATACTTCTAAACTTTTTAGCTCCCTATTGTTGGGCGTTTTTGAAGAGGGCGTACTTTATTATGTAGGGAAAGTAGGCACAGGTTTTAATGATAAGGACCAGCGCGAAATGATGAAACAGTTTAAAACACTCATTATAGATCACAGTCCTTTTTCAGAGATACCTGATGTAAACAAACCCTCACGCTTCAGGCCGAATCCTCCCAAAGCCAAAGCTACATGGCTGCGGCCTGAGCTGGTTTGTGAGGTAGCCTTTGCAGAAGTAACCAGCGATGGGGTATTCAGGCATCCATCATTCAAAGGCATGCGCACAGATAAAAGCGCAGATGAGGTAACCAGAGAGGCTGTATTACCTGTCGGCGATATTTTAAAAGCAGAGGCACTGGAAGATGAAGATGAGGCCGTAAATGATAAACCCTCCAAAGCATCAAAAAAAGCCGGTTCAAAAATTCATAAATTAAAAAACAAGAAGATATTGCTCAGTTCCAAAGCAGATACCCAGTTGTGCAGCGTAAACGGCCATGAATTAAAATTCACCCATTTGAGCAAACTGTACTGGCCGGAGGATAAGGTGAGCAAAAGAGATATGTTCAACTTTTATGATCAGATCGCAGATTTCATCCTGCCGTATCTAAAAGACCGGCCAATGTCGTTAAACCGTTTTCCCGGCGGAATCCATTCGCAAAGCTTTTACCAGAAAGATGTTAAGGATAAAGCCCCCTCGTGGGCTGATACTTTTCCCTATACCAACAGTGAGGGCGACCGTAAGGAATACCTGCTGGGGAATGATGAAGCTGCGTTGCTGTGGATGGCCTCGCTGGGATGTATTGAAATGAACCCCTGGTTTTCCCGCAGCCAATCGCCAGATAACCCTGATTACTGCGTAATCGATCTTGATCCTGATAAAAACACCTTTGATCAGGTGATACAGGTAGCACAAATGGTAAAAGAAATCCTTGATCAGATCGGGGTGCCTTGTTATCCCAAAACGTCCGGGTCAACCGGCATACACATTTATATACCCTTGCAGGCACAGTACACCTATGAGCAGTCGCAGATGTTTGCCCGCATTATTGTTAACCTTATTCATGAGCAGGTACCAGATTTTACCAGTCTTGAAAGAATGATCTCTGCCCGTAAAGGTAAAATGTATCTCGATTTTATGCAGAACAGGGCAGGGGCTACCATTGCCGGCCCATATTCCCTGCGCCCAAAACCGGGGGCAACAGTTTCTATGCCCTTAAGCTGGGACGAACTGAAGCCCGGTTTAACGATGCGTGATTTTACAATATTCAACGCTGTTGACAGGTTAAAGGAAACCGGAGACCTTTTCAGGGGAGTGCTGGGAACAGGCATCGATCTTGGCGTGGCGGTCAGGAAAGCAAAGGAGGTCTTTGGTTAATTGCCGGAAGCGATCACTGATACCCGTTTAAGCTCTAAAAAACCACTAAAGAGCATTCAGTGGGATTTCAAACCAAAATTCAGAACCTGAATTTATTTCGCTCTCCACACCAATCCTGCCTCCATGACGCTGTATAATCTCAGCAGAAATATACAGTCCAAGGCCAAGTCCCGAAAAGTTCATGGATGATTCTTCAACGCGGAAAAAGCGGTCGAATATAAAGTCTGCCTTATCCTTTGGAATTCCAATCCCCTGGTCTCTGATTGATAATTTTAGCTTGCCCGCAGTTTCTTTTGCACGGATAGTGATTTGCTTTCCGTTTGGTGCATATTTAATCGCGTTTGAAAGGAAATTGGAGATTACCTGCTCTATCCGGTTCCTGTCTCCGCACACGATGATATTGTCAACATCTTTTATGATCGTCTGGTGATCCAAATTACCCTGTATGCCATCTATCGCTTCGCTGACAATCTCACTGATATCAAAATCAGATTTGGTAAAAGTTAACTTTCCAGCCTGTATCTTAGTCACATCCAGCAGATCATCGATGAGCCTGGTAAGCTTGCCCACCTGTTTGTCCGCTTTATCAATTAATCCAAAAATATTCCCAAATTTCTCTTCCTTTGCCATTTTTAAAGCAAATTGCATAAAGCCTTTGATACTGGTTACTGGTGTCTTAAGTTCATGACTGGCGATGCTCATGAATTCATCCTTTTTATTCATCAATGCTTTCGTGGCACGCTGGGCAATCATAAGCTCGGTAACATCAAAACCAAAGAATGAGATCCCATCAATCAGGCCATCTTCAGAATAAACAGGGTTCAATATCAGATCAAACCAGCTTTCGACAGTTTCTCCTGATACCTTGTCTACTGTTGTAAAATGATAAGAGCTTGCTACATAAGTCTCCCCGGATTGCATCACCCGCTGTTCGATTTTGGCCAGTTCAGGAGTTTTGAACTGTGAATTCTCGTGCATCCGCGATCCTACATGATTGTCAACAGTATCAAACCGTGCATAAGCTTCGTTTACAAACTCATATACCAAATCCTTACCGCGCCTAATGCTGATCAATGCAGGTGCTTTCTTAAAGATGCTATGGAATTCATCCTGCTGCTTCTTTACCAGTTCCTGAAGCTCATCGCGGCGTTTATCATCCTGTTTCTGTTTACTAATATCTATCACATAAGTAACAGCATCTAATTTATTTTCTTCGTCCAACACGGCAGAACCTACCAGCACATCCACAAGCCTGCCATCCCTGGCGATATATTGCTTTTCAAAAGGGGGACAAAAACCCTGGGTCCGTAGTAGTTTGGCATTAAGCTCACTATTTTGGATATATTCAGGCGGAGTGATCTCTTTCCAGTTGATATTGCCCAGCTCAAAATCCTCGGCCGTATATCCCAGCATACTTAGAAAGACATGGTTGGCATTTTCGATACGTCCTGTTTCCAGATCGGAGAATATCATTCCAATCACATTGGAATCAAATATCTTTCTGAATTTCCGCTCTGTTGAGTTTAATTTGTTTTCGGTAGCTTTTAAAATGGTAATATCCAGAATGGAGCCTACCATACGGTAGGGAACTCCGTTTGTATCAAAGAGAATACTGCCGCGGTCTAAAACAGAACAATAGCTGCCATCAGACTTAATCAACCGGTATTGTGCCGTCCATTGCTGTTCACCATTGTTAATGGCGTCGTAAACGCTGTTTCTTACCAGATCTCTTTCCTCGGGATGGATCAGGTTCAGATAAAACGGAAGTGTATTGGTAGTATGATCTCTCGCATAACCATAGATGCTTTCAAAATTACTGCTTCTCCAAATCGTATTGTCTGCAAGGTTCCAGTCCCAGATGGTATCGTTGGTGGCATGCGAAACCAGGTTAAACCGGCTTTCACTTTCAGAAAGCAGTCTGGTACGTTCTTTTACTTTAACCTCCAGGTCCGCATTCAGGTGTTTTAGGCTTTCCCTTGTGCCTAACAGTTCGTTATAGTTCTTTTTAATCCTTTCTTCCGCTATCTTCTGCTGGGAAATGTCAGTGATGGTTGCTGCAAAGCCGTCCGACATCTTAACCGCAACCACCTGTATCCAGATTTTATCTGTTAACTGGTATTCATACTTCAGGACTGTACCCTTCTCTACAACGGTGATGTACTTTTTAAGCAGATTGCCGGCAGTGAGCTCTCTCATCTGGTCTAAGAGTTTCCCGTGTAAAAGCTGGCTCCGGTCTTTGTTGAGCAGAGCTGAAGCCACATCATTAAGAGCTATACATTCAAAATCAACGATCAGATGCTGTTTATTTCTGATGGCTTTGAAAGCCATTACCCCATTAAGACTGGCATGAAATACTCCTGCGATGATATTGTTCAGCTCTGTTAATTTGGAGATATCCACAAATGTGACTACCACACCATCTGTTTTCTTATCTTTTCTCACATATGGCGTGATGCGCATCAGGCAGGTATGGCCATTTTGCAGCTGAACTTCCTTCTCTATGGTTTGACTGTTGTTGAGCACTGCCTGCAAATCGGTATTCAGGTTCTCTGTTTTAATGTTGTTGGAAATCTGGGCGATTGATCGGCCAATATCCGCCTCGATCAAATTAACCATATTTATTGCTGCCGGATTAAACTTTCTGATATACATATCCGCGTCAATAAAAATCTGACCTATCTCAATTGTCCTGAAATAGTTGTCCAGGTCGTCATTCAGATCCATCAGTTCTTTGATTTTCAGCTGGTGCTCAGTATTGAGTGTGTGCAGTTCCTCATTAAGAGACTGCAGCTCCTCGTTACTGGACTGCAGTTCTTCATTTGCGGAAAGCAATTCTTCATTGGTCGACTGCAATTCTTCATTAGTGGTCTCCATACTTTCCACAGCCAGCTGCAGGCTGTTCCGCGTATCATTCAGTTCCTGTTCCAGCTCAAAGATGTATTCGTTCTGATTACCCTCATGTAATTCCATTACCGGACTTTCATCCTTGGTGATGATATTCTCGGGCATGCTTTCACCAAACACGATCATTGTGTAGCCAGTGCTTACATCTGAAGAAGAAGGAGTGATTGAAATATTAAGCAACATATTGCCTTCCTCTGTACTGTACTTCAGGCGTTTCAAATGTACAGGTCCTTCAGACTTCCAGGCCTTTCTGATTGCTGTGCCAAGCGTAACTGTTAAGGCTTTCGGCACCATCTTCAGGATGTTTAGCTCCAGCTTTGATCCCGGAAGAGACAGGTATTTCCGATATTCACCGATCGTGTCTTTAATGATATATGTTTTATCAATATATACTGCCGTATATCCCAGCTCATCAGTGATAAACCTGTTGAACTCCTTTTCTTTGGCACCCATTACCACATCCCTTGCTGCATTGCTTTTCTTCTTATCTGATGCTGCATATGCTCCGGTATGGTATGTGTTGTAATTAGCGTAATTCAGTGTGCCGGTCTTCTGATAAATCTTCCATTTGCGTGAAATTTCTGTTAGTCCATGCTTCAAAGAATTAGCGGTTTCACTTGAGCCAAGAAAAAGGTAGCCATTCTGTACCAATGAAAAATGAAATATAGAAAGTATTTTCTCCTGCAAAGTGCTGTTTACGTAAATCAGCATATTGCGGCATGTGATCATATCAGTTTTTATAAAAGGAGGCGATTTTGATACGTCATGCTTTGCAAATACAATTTGTTTTCTGATCGATGGTAATGCACAGTAATGTTTCCCGTCCTGAATAAAATATTTTTTAAAAAGCTTTGCCGGAATTTCCTTTTCTACGCTGGCAGGATATTGATTTTTCGCAGCAATCTCAATACTCCGTTCATCTATGTCTGTGGCAAATACTTTAAGGTCTATGACTTTACCCGATTTTTCAATTGCTTCATTGGCTACTATCGCTATAGAATAGGCTTCCTGGCCTGTACTGCATGCACAAACCCATATCTTTAAGGTATCGCTGTTCTCTTTTTTTGCTATTACCTCTTTAACATGCTGTGCAAACGCATCAAATGCCAGCGGGTCTCTAAAGAACTGGGTCACACCTATTAAAAAATCTTCGCCCAGTAAAAGTACCTCCTGCGGCATGTTTTTTAGTAAGTCTACATAGGCTTCAAGGGTACGGATTCCTTTTTCGTTCATCCTGCGGCCAATCCGTCTGATGATTGTAGGCGTTTTATATAAGTTGAAGTCGTTGCCGCTATGCTGCTGCACAAGACTAAAAATCTCATCCAGGAGCTGTTCATCCAGCTGCCCGTTTTCCAGCACCTTTACAGGTTCTTCATTCGCATAATTAAATAACTCGTCGCTGATCGCATCCGGAGAGAGTATGAAATCTGCATTTCCAGAAGCTATTGCACTGTTGGGCATTCCATCAAATTTAGCAGTGGCAGGATCCTGTACAATCACCAGTCCGCCATGGTTCTTGATTTCCTGAACACCTTTGGTGCCATCAGTTCCGGTACCTGAGAGTATTATCGCAATAGCTTTTTCCTGTTTATCTTTTGCAAGGGTGTACAGGAAGTGATCTACTGCTGTGTTTGGCGCTTTTATCAGTGATTTATCGGCAAGTTTAAGCCTGCCTTTTTCAACCGTCATCAGCTTATTGTTTGGGATAATATAAACGCAGTCCTGCTGGATGGCCATGTTGTGGCCAGCTTCAAAAACCTTCATGTGGGTATGTTTGGCAACCAGCTCTACCAGCAAGCTCTTGTAATCAGAGGACAGGTGCTGAATGATCACAAATGAAAAACTTGCGTTGGCGGGCATATGATCAAAAAACTGATGTATAGCTTCAAGCCCGCCTGCAGATGCTCCAATAGCAACTACGTAATTATCAAATCTTTTATTACCCACTGCAATATTTCTACTTGCCATCAATCTTACCTTAATTATTTACCTGCGCAGCTTTATAGCTTGTTAAAAAATTTCGCAGCGCTTCGGCCGCTTCCAATTGGTTTTTTGTCCAGGGTTCTGAATGTCCGTGTACTGTTTCAAGCCATAGGTTAAACGAATTTCTGGGGTGGTACGTTACTCCATCTTTTTCAAATTTGATCGCCTCGTTTGGATTACCTCCCCATTTAATGCTTTTCAATACTTCCGGTCTAAAACACATGAGGAATTCTCCTGCAAGTGGATCTATTGGTATAACTAACAGACCGCTTGCAATCTCAGGATAAGCTTCTGCTTCATCATATACCTGCTTCAATCCATGGGTGGCGTAAATTTGCACAAAAGCCTTTCCAGCAGCCCATAAAAACAAGTTTTCAAGATCTTCGCGTGCAGGAACATCACCAGAAGCAAAAAGTCTGCCATTCAGATTGATTGCAAAACCTGTCGAGTTAAATAATGCAAGCAGATTTTCGTCTTTATCTTCCAGCAATCCGGTTGCTATTCCTGCATTTGTAAATATGCTTTCTGTAATCCCGGCATGCAGCTTCAGCATGGTGGCGGTCTCATTCATTTCCTCAGCTTTGATCACGGATGATATCCGGTAGGATATTTCCATGCTCAGCCATTCAAAGATTGATCTTAGCTCTTTGTTAATGTACATTGAGCTGGTGTGATGACACGATATTAATCCCCATAACCTGCCATCAACCAATACCCTGATTGACATGGATGCCGTTACATTCATATTTGCCATATATTCCAGATGAACCGCAGAGATGCTTCGCAGGTTACAATCTGAAAGATCCAGGAAACCATTTGTAACCGGATTAATCACCGGGAAAAGCTTGTATGCATGGTAATTCCTGTTGGGTATCAGCCGGTAAGGGTTTTTCAGGTACATAGCCCTTGCCTGTTTTGGTACATCTGATGCCGGAAATGTTTGCCCCATATAGCTTTCAAGATCGCTGGTGATCTCTTCAGCGATAACAGTACCATTCCATTCTTCATCAAATCTGTACATTCTTATTCCGTCAAAACCAGCCAAACGCCTGATTTCCGCGATACTGGCATGGCACACCTCGTATAGGTCGCCATTAGTTTCCAAAACGGAGATAAAAGAGCGGACTTCCTGAAATACGGCAGAAAAGCTGCGGTCGCTATCCTGATTACCTTTTTCTATCTCTAGTAATACCACCGTTTCATTTACATGCAGCAATATATTCAGCTGCAGCTGAGTTCCGTTGCTATTGGCAGAGCAGGTAAAGGGTACACGGTTACGGAAACCCTTATTCACTTCTGTTTGCAATCTGTCCAGATCTGCTGCTGACAACAGGGTTGAGATGTGCTGACCAATCAGATCTTTTATATCTTTTAAGATGATAATATTTGTATTCTCGCTCCCTTGTATAATTTGAAGTGATGAACGTTCCAGGACAAGTAAACAACCGTAATCCTGTATTGAATTTGTTTGATGAATCGCAAGATGCCCGCAAAATTCAGCATCATAATTTTTGTCTTCAGCCATTGATTTTTTGTACTATGCTAACAAACAGTATTGAATTGTTCGCGACTGGAATATAACAACAAAGCTGTAATTGATTAATATTGAAATTATTTTCCAAAGGTAAAAATATAACAATTATGCCAAAACAGCCAAATCCACGGGTGTGTCAGGACTAATACAACTATAGGTTTTATGAATAAATTTGCCATAAAATGTAAGCTGTTGTTGCTGTTTTCATTAACTTAAGAGGCTACAACTCACAGAGGTGTGATAATTATGTTACACAATGGCCTTATAATTTAAAACTTATTCCAGACCTGGCTGTAGTCCTGGTAAATCTAAAGCTATGAATCAGGAAGAGAATCCAATGAGCCAGGAACAGGCGGCAAAAAATCTGAAAGAGGTATATCAAAAGTTTGATGAAGATCATGGTGCTCAGCCTTCCTCAGATGAGAGCGACCAGGGCGCAGATGATGCTGTCCAACAGAATGCTGGTAGCGACGCCGACGAGGATCGTACTATTGGTTATGATGACAGTGCAGATATTGATGAAGCTGCTCAGCAGGTTAAAGGCAGTGATGCAGACACTGCATAAGGTGTATCTGCAACGTAATAATTTTCCATATCCACAGGTATGAAATCAAGTATAATTTGTGTTGGCGCAGCCTAGAATTAATCAATATTTAAAAATGCAAGTTGCTACATTTGGTAAATCGATTGTGCCCGAAAAGTGTAGCAACACCAGTTGCAAATGTATAAAGGCGAGATATTATGCACGACCGCAAGTAAGTACTACACACCAATAGAGCCCAATTTCTGTTTAAATGACCACTCTATACGGGATCGTCTTTCTTTAATTGATATTTTAAAATTTTCTCATAAAGATTGTATAGTGATTGTGTGCTGATCAGCCAATGTGATCATTGTACGTTTTCAATTTGTTCTGAAGCGCCTTGCTTGGATCTCAGAACCTTTAGCCCCCTTTTTTCTTCTATAAACTAAATGCCCTAAAACTTTCATCGCCGTGGAACGTTGACATTTAAATACCTAACCTGAACATATGAAAGATCTGGCTACCCGTTTTAAATGATAATACAAAATCATTACTGGAAAGACTCAGCAATTATGCTAAAAAATCTGCACATATTAATGGCAGGGATCGCTTAACTATATTACAATCCTACATTGATAAAATCGCCTCTGTTGTTAAAGACAATGATCAAATCCGCATAAGAAATCTTTACAGGATTATTATAAGCTTGCAATTGGAAGGCTTTATTACGATGGAAAAGTGCCATATACAGATTTTGAACCAACGATTCAAACATTACTTAATTCGATTAATAATACTAATCATCTACTATTACTATTGATAACGCATCGAAGGCGGTTGATAAGGAGAAACACGTCCCAGCGCTTGATCATATAAAATGCTTAAATTAACTGAGATATGAGAATGACCTTAACTATTTTAATATTGATCCTTGCGTTCACTGTTAAAGCTCAAGAAAATAGCAAGATTTACTATGATAACAGAGACAGTTCCGTAGTAAAGTTTTTTAGTCAGTCAGAGGTTCCGCGCATATTAGCTGAAAACCCAAGGTTTGGGTTCACCACAATAAATTTTTCAGTTTCCAGGGAAGGTAAAATTATTTCTATCATTGATCTGATTAAATCTGAAGATATATTTTTCTCAATTGCAAAGATTGCGATTGAAAAATCAAGTGGAAAATGGATTATAAAACCTGGTGTGCAAGAACAAACTTTCCAAATTACTTTTTTCATAATTGGGGATAAATTGGCTTCCCGAAAAAAATCGGAACAATACGCTGAGAATATTAAACCACTCTTGAGGTCTTACATCCAATATGAGGGCAATCCCAAAGAGCTGACTTTATTGCCCACTATAGATTTAGTTTTCAAAGAAATAGTTGTAGAGACCCATATCTTTCATTGATTTCAATAATAAATATAACCAGAAAAAATGAGGTCGATAGTGCCCTTGGAAATTAAGATCAATCCTTTCAGTTCTTACTGATATTAAAGATGTCAATCATAATAGGCTTAAGGATTAACCTAATTTCCCTTCGGTCTGACTCTTTACTAACAAGGCTAGTGAGCATTCTATTAAGGTCTTCCCATACGAGACCCATATCAATCAACAGTTTACCTTCTTGTCTTGTATATCTATTTGTAGCAGTCGTGGATTTATTTGCAATCACTATCGGGATTACCAAAGTGGTGCCCAATGTGTTTAAGACTAATGGTTTAAAGTCAATTTTACTTAATTGTTTAAGGTTGGGAAAATAAGTATATAACATGGCGTCGCTCACTGATAACTCTGCGTTAGTAGAGCCATTTTTGCTATTTCGTATCTTAATAGTGATTGTATAGGTGTAAATTGCGATGCTATCCTTGATTAAGCGCGGAACATCATTTTGTGATAAAATTTTAGATACTTTTTTATTTATGTCATACAAAACGGAATCACCTTTGATCTGAGCACTAACAGTTTTGGGGAAATAAATCAAAGCGGCAATTAATACGATAAAAAATCCTTTCATTATTTCGAAGTATTAAATCTTAAAACACCTTGCTTCAATTGCACCTCATAATTTTTGAGCAAAAATTTCATGTATAGCTCCATGGTATAACGTTACGGAAATGAATTCTTTTGTAGCCTTGTTAAGCACAGAAGTCTAATACCAGATGATCATTAAACTGCTCAATGTCTTTTTTTAACAGGTTTATAAAGCGGTTTACATTTTAAATTAACATAATTGTAAAATACAAATTAATATTTGATGTGAAATTATTCAATTATATTATATTACTAATGATTTCTGGACTTGGAATAGGCTGTCACAGCGACTCAGATTCGAATTTTCGAGATAAAAGCGATACACTGCAAATAGTTGTTTCTTGTCTCGAGAACGAATTAGTGTGCCGTAATTTAGACTCTGATACGAAAGATATATTTATCTTAAAATCGCGATTTATCAATGCAGTATGGCCAAAGGTTGTAGGTAGCATTAAAGTGCACTACATTGAAGGTACAGACGCTTCAAGACATATTATTCGGTCATTGAAAGAAACATCTGACAGGCGAATTCGTTTGAGCGTTGAAAAGTTTGATTTAAGAAAAGACTCCGTCTCGGTTGTCTTATATTTTTTCAGCTCAGTTGCCGAACATCACCTAGAACTAAAAAAAGAAGATGGTAAATGGAAAATTGTTAAAAGTAACATGTTGATAGAATAAACCGCATTCCAACTTTTTGCTGCTTTGTGGATGACGGTATCAATGAAATTCATGGCCGCAATTATAACAATGGTAGCACTTCTTTACCATGAATGGGAAAACAGCAAGGCAAAAAGAAACAAGTAAAACTATCCAGCTGTATCTGCTTTTAGTGGCTTGCCCAAATCCAACATTTGTTGAACCACATTTTTTACAGGTGATCTCGTTGTCATTAACCGGGCTATTTTCCTGCGGTTTGAATTCATCTGTATCGCCGAGATTCTCTTCAGATAACAATAGATCAATTTGCGGTGCATCCTTTTCGAATACCATCAGTTTTACTCCTCCCACTGCCTGGTTATACAGGGGCTGAATAGTGGAGATATTTTCATCCTGCAGGAAACATTTAAAGCCGCTGTCTTCTAGTCTGGCCCGGACGATGTTGGCCTCAATTGGGTTGTAAAAGGTTCTGTACCATATTATTTTATTATTCATAGTACTTCTATAAGTCTTAAAGCAGTATAAATGTTGGTTAGGCGCTCCTATATTTTCGATGTTATTTTACAATTTACTTAAGATGAGATATTGTATCAAAATCCAAATTCATGTTATTTTCGTTCATTAGGATCTAAAATTCTTTAAAAAAGATTGCATGCAAAAGAAGAATAATCAGATAGGAAAAACTGTGTCTGCCAACATTCGTAAAGTTAGAGAGAAAAAAAACTTTACCCAGGATTATCTGGCGGCTAAACTCGCTATATCACAAAATGCATACAGCAAAATAGAATTGGGTTACAGCAAAATCACCATCAACAGGCTCATCGAGATTGCAATTATTCTTGAGGTTGAAGTGAGGACGCTCCTTAATCAGGGCGGCTCTAAATAGTGTCTTTTTAAGTTTGTTTTGTTGTTATTTTAAGATGTGTTGATAAAACATTGTATGAGGAATTGTAAGTATCCTCAACAAGTCCCCTACGTAGATTTACTTTCCGGGTATTCCCTGTATTCCTTGTCATCCTTCTTAATAAAAACTGTTCTTGATGTTTGATAATTTTGTTCACTGCAGTTGAACCATAGGGTAAATTCAAGGTTTAGTAAGTTATTCTGCATGCACCACTGTTTCATAATGGGCATCAAATGAGTACATAAGCTTAACGAATATGCTTTTAAATCCTGTACGATGTGTTTGTTTTGATATTCCTCGCTGAGATGCGAAAAATGAAATGATAATGCATCCCCCGGAAACATAATAAAATAACAGTCTGAAGGTAAATGCCTTTGCAACCTGCTGTTATCAACCCATTCCATTAACATCAAAACTAATTCCTTCTTGATTGCGCGGTTAATTTCCATCTCATAAATTTTGACGGTAAATGTATTGCTAAATAAATTAGTATTGATTGGTGGTTTTTAAGAACTTTTCAACAATCCATGTTAGTTTATTTGGTCATAATATCCCGCGCTCATTTTGCGGCCTGGAAACCCTAAGGGGTTTGCTTTTGCATTTACGGTAAATGACAGTGCAGGGCATCACGGTAGTAGAAAACCTGCTGATACTTGAAACAAAAACAGGGCTCAGTACGAAATTAGGAGCTTATTTTAAATCTCCTGATCACAAAGACATGATCAATAACTACAAATTGAGGAAGAACTAGTATTTAAGGCTAATCCTTTGGTATATGTTTTCTCCTGTTGACTCGTTTCTGTCCCTGTATTGTTTATCTTCTATCTGCTGGATAATAATCGCTGTTGATTTAATCTGCTCGATGCATGCTTCGATATGCATCTTTACTAATTCACAGTCTCTTTCATCATCCGACATGCTTTTGATTTCTATTTTCATAAGCCATTCGGTCAAGTGTTTTTTCATTAGCAAATTTACCTGGTTTACCTTATCTGGAATGGGACAAAAGTCCCAATATAAGATGAAGCTGTTTTTGAATCTTTAAGGGCTTGACGGATACATATTGCGATCAGAACAAATTTCCTAATGATGATCTTCTGATAGAGGAGCGGAAGAAAGATACTCCTGATCTGATACTCTTTTGAATATCATTTTTCCAGTTGATATCGGCATAGCGTTAACCACATAGTAGTTTCCCTGAATTATCCTGGCTATTTTATATTCTGAAATTATATTTCCGGTGCAATAGCCGATAATGCTTCCAGACTCCATTGGTATCTCATATTCTAAATGTATTTGGGTGCTATTTCTGGCAAAAATCCAATTTGAATGCCAGTTAAGATATTCACTTGGGGGATATATTTTTTGTGTCCACTCTTTTTTGAGTGAATCTTTTGTATCGCACCAGGTGCGTTGACCGCAAAGAATTAAAGAGCCATCATCACCTTTTTGGATATTAAGCCGTCCTCCATGCTGATATTTACCGCCAAATTTAGTACATACGTATTTCCACTTTCCTTCAATGTTAACATTTCCCAGACCTTGTTGTTCAATTGGGTCAATCTTATGAGGTAGCGCTATGTAGCCGGTAACTATACCTCCTATTGTGGTGATGATTGTAACCAGAACTGCCTGCCAGAGTGCAATCATAGCAGTACGGTGGTTAGAGGTCTCATTTACATCATTATTCCTGGCAGCAGCATTCTGCTCATTGCTGTTAAATGTCATAAGGTATTATATTTGGTGAAATTTGGCTACAAACTTACCAAGTAGGGTAGGTGACTCAAAATCTTGAAAATATTTTAACTATTTTGAAGGTTGATCAGAGCTTATGGATCTTGCTATTCACCACCTTCATTCTTTAACCCTTTTGAGATCTCCACTATAGCTGCCAGTTTGTGCACTTGGGGTGTTCAACCAGGAGAATATCTCGGCTTTCACCTGATTTCCTGATCTTTGAAATGATATAATGCAGTAGCACCATTGGCCTCTTTGTTTTATAGGTGCCATTTTGTGCGTGAGAAGTTAAAAGCGAATACAGTAAAAATTAGAACAGATATCTTCTTGTAATTTAGCGGAATTATTAAGTTGAGGGGCGTCATTCTTATGTCTCTTACAGACATAATACATCATAATGAGAAAGGCTGGGGTTAAGCACAACAGATTCCTGGCTATAGCCATGATATAACCCTTGATCTATTTTACTCTATGAGGTCTGAACTTCTGGATGGTCAATTATTGCAGGATTGTCCCGGAATTCTTTCAGGATCACTTGCTTTAGGCGTTCCTGATGCTGATCGCCCCAAAGCCCGATGGTATTGATCACAGGGATCAGTGTCCTTCCAAAATCAGTCAGGTTGTACTCCACCTTTGGGGGCATGATCGGATAAATCTTCCTGGTTACCAGTTCATGTTCTTCCAGCTCTTTGAGCTGGATGTTCAATACCCTTCTGGACACATCCGGGATCTGGCGCTGCAACTCGCTTGGGCGTTTATTACCTTCATTAATAAACCAGAGTATGCGCAACTTCCACTTGCCGTAAAGTACTTCGCCAACCAGGTCAAGCCCGCAATTCAGGTACGGTAAGATCTTTCTTTCATACATCTATCAAAGATAAGACTTTGTTCCAATGCAGGCAATAGGGATAAATTTCTCCCTATTTGAATCGTAAGTCCGTACTTGATTGCGTCTTAACTACTGCCGAGGTTTGTACAAAACAAAGACAATATGGAAAAGGAAGTCGATTTCAATAATGAGCTTTACGGTAAAATAGCGCTTGTTACAGGTGGTACCAAGGGTGCCGGGAAAGCAATAGCCGAACGATTACGGGCAACCGGAGCAACAGTGGTCATTACCGCAAGGAACAAACCGGAACACCTCGATGAAGACCTGCATTTTATTGCCGCCGACCTTAGCCTCCAGTCAGGGATCGAAAGCCTGGTTACCGCAGTAATGAAAAAGTTTAGCAGGGTAGATATTCTGATCAATAATCTGGGTGCTTCTGAAACACCAGGCGGCGGCTTTGCTGTGCTTACAGCAGAGGATTGGGAATCGACAATACGTACCAACTTACTGGCACCTGTTAATCTGGACAGAGGGCTGCTCCCACATATGTTGGAGCGCGGGAGCGGCGTGATCATTCACATCGCATCCATTCAGGGCAAACTGCCGCTGTATGATGCCACTTTGCCCTATGCAGCAGCGAAAGCAGGGATCATTAATTATAGCAAAGGTTTGTCAAAAGAAGTGGCAGCAAAGGGAGTACGTGTATTAACTGTCTCACCGGGATGGATCAATACTGAAGCCTCCGTAAGATTGACAGACAGGATTTCTAAAAGCGCAAACATTACCGTAGAAGAGGCCACCAAAAGCGTAATGGATGCCCTTGGCGGCATACCTATTGGCAGGCCCGCTCGACCGGAAGAGGTTGCCGAGCTTGTAGGCTTCCTGGCTTCCCCCAGGGCAAGTTATCTTACCGGGACAGAATTTGTCATCGACGGTGGAACGATCCCTACCATTTGATAAATAAATTTAAAGACCAAAACTATGCTATATGTAATTGTTTGAACCTTCCAGACGTAGGCGTTTTTTAGGTGAGTAGCCATCTCAAATACGCGCTGATTGTAGAAAACCTAGCGCCCTTCCCAAAGGTTTACCTCACCCAAGCGGTCGGCCCCTTGCGTGTCGATCATCCATCCCGGATACTCCGGCGGCAGTGTACTTACCTGATCAAGAAGTTTGATCTCTTCCTGTGATAGTTTTAGATCCATAGCTGAGAGGTTGTCCTGAAGCTGCTGTTGTTTTTTTGCGCCTATAACGATTGCGGTGACAACTTGTTTTGATAGTAGCCATGCCAATGCTACGCGTGCTGCACTGCAGCCATGTGCTTTAGCAATAGGGGCGATAATATCCAGAATATCCCAGGCTCTTTCCTTGTCCACTACCGGAAAGTCGAAGCCAGATCTTCTTGAATTTTCCGGGTTTTGGTTTTCACGGCTGAACTTGCCGGAAAGTAATCCGCCGGCGAGCGGGCTCCAAACCATTAGCCCAATCTTTTCTTCTTCAAGTAATGGTACGATATCACGTTCCAGATCTCTTCCGGCGATAGAATAGTAGGCTTGTAAAGAGTCAAAACGAGCCAGGTTCTTTGATGAAGAAATACCTAGTGCTTTTGCAAGTTTCCAGGCTTGCCAGTTAGAACAGCCAATATAACGGACTTTACCCGACCGTACCAGATCGTCGAGTGATCTCAACATCTCCTCAGTTGGCGTGAGGATATCATTCGCATGGATCTGGTAAAGGTCGATATGGTCTGTCTGCAGGTTTTTAAGACTGGCTTCTATACCGTCCATAATATGCTTACGCGATGCACCTACATCATTGCGGCCCGGGCCCGTACGGGAATAAACTTTTGTTGCAAGAACCACATCTTTTCTTGCAATATTCAGGTTTTTGAACGCTTGCCCCAATATGCGTTCACTTTCACCTGCGGAGTAAACATCCGCCGTGTCAAAAAAATTGATGCCCGCATCAAATGAATCTTTAACCAATTGATCGGCGTTGGCCTGGCCAACATTGCCAATGTGCTCATAGATCCCTGTACCAGGCCCCATGGTCATCGTGCCTAAACACAGCCGCGATACCAGCAGCCCTGTGTTTCCTAAAGTTTTGTACTCCATTATTTCTGTTTTACGTGAATAATTGATCAACCAAAATTAAGTGGAGGCATGATTCCTTTAGATGCGGAAATCAAACCAGAAAGTGTAAAGATCAAACCTGTTGATACATACAGCGAGGATGGAGGCATTTCAATTTTATAACTTTTGGTTTGATTTATGCAGTTATTTATCAGCTGTTTTAGTAATCTTTACCAATGCATCATTATGGTTAACATATCATAGTAAGATAAGGAAACAAGAACAAATTTTATGGGAACATTAACAGAACTTGATAACCAGCATATATGGATGCCAGACTATCTGCAAAGGGAATTGGGACAGTTTAATATCTTTCCCCTTTACAATAAATCCGGCGATTTTGTTAATTGCCAGCCTTATAACCGCAAGGGATTTTATAAGATCAGCTTGTTAAGCGGGCATACCCGCCTGTTTTACGCCGACAAATGCCTGGAGTTCAAAGAAAGTGCATTGCTATTCTCCAATCCTTATGTGCCTTATTCATGGGAAAACCTGGGAGAGAAACAGGGCGGATACTATTGTATATTTACCGAAGCATTTTTTGAGGAGAACCAGAAGATCAAAGATTACCCGATTTTTAAACCTGGGAACAACACTTTATTTGAATTATCGGTTGATCAGGTAAGGGAGATCAGCAGCATATTCCAGCGGATGCAGGAGGAGATCGAAACGGATTTTGTTTACAAATTTGATGTCCTTCGTAACCTGACACTCGAACTGATTTATAAAGCACTGAAGATGCAGCCGGTAGAAAGCCGGCCATACGCTGAATCTAACGGGGCCTTACGGGTAGCAACATTGTTTACGGAACTACTGGAGCGTCAGTTTCCGATTGAATCGCAAAGCCAGCGCATTCGCCTGCGCTTTCCGGCAGAATACGCAGAGCATCTGTCTATACATATTAACCATTTGAACAGGTCTTTAAAAAAGGTGACAGGTAAAACGACTTCCCAATTGATTGCGGCGAGGATCATGCAGGAAGCACGTATATTGTTACAGCATACGGACTGGAATATTTCTGAGATCAGCTGGTGCCTGGGCTTTGAGGAACTGCCGCACTTCATTAATTTTTTCAAAAAGAATGAAATATCAACGCCTAAGCGTTTTCGTAACAACCATTAAATTCAGATTACTGATTATGTCTGGTGAGCTTTTATGCCCTCGCTCAACTGCGGCCAGCAAACACTATGGGAAGGGATAAATTCCTCCCTATTTAAATCTTAAGCTCCTACGTGATAGCGTCCTTAATACTGCCGATGATTGTACTCTGTAAGATTGACAGACCGGATTTCCAAAAGCACAAATATTACCGTAGAAGAGGCCACCATAATCGTAATGGATGCCTTAGCTGGCATACCTATGGGCAGGCCTGCACAATCGGAAGAAGTTGCCGAACTGGTGGATTTTCTGGCTTTTCCGAGGGCAGATTATCTCATTGGGACTGAATTTGTTATTGACGTTGGAACGATACCGGACATTTGACAGCTGAATATAAGCTCCAGTACTTAGAGTCTCTGGCCAGGATAAACTTATTATAGGAAAAAAAGTAACAAGATTACAGCGGAAATTCATTCAGTTGTACAGTAATTTAGGTTTCGATGTCGCAGAGGTTAGCTTCGCTTGCTGATCTTATTTAAACTGATTTGCCTTTGCCTGCTGCATTTAAATCTGGTGATCGTGTTATCTGTCAGTTTTTTGTGTTTGGTTGCACGGCCCTGGACGCGCTGGCGCCATAACTTAAAGCTCGACAGCTTCATTTCATTCCGCATCAACCCAATTACCTGTTGCTCAGTAATTCCAAATTGTTCCTTAATCGCATCAAATGATGTACGGTCTTCCCATGCCATTTCAATGATCCGATCTGTATCTCTTACGCTTAATATTGGCTTCACTAAGCCCTTGCCAACTACCAGGATGTTACTTTCTACAAAATTCATAAAGTGATTAAAAGAATACAACAAAATTTATGTTGTATTGTCTTAAGTATTTTTATTGATTTCATCTCAGTCACGTTACAGCTTTTACTATAACTTCATTTCATCGATAATCTTTTTTCTGTGTTGTGTTCCCCAGTCAGCTATCACATCAATGACAGGTTTGAGTGAATGTCCGTAAGCTGTGAGTTCATATTCTACAGTTGTAGGTTTGGTGTTAAGTACTGTTCGCGTAATCAACCCGTTCAGTTCAAGTTCCTGCAATTCTTTGGAAAGCATTTTAGCTGCAATACCGTCTATGTTTGCTTTAAGTCCCATGAACCGTTTCTTCCCAAAGCTAAGGGAGCCAACTATTCTTAATTTCCATTTGCCGCTCAGAAGCTCCATGGTATCACGTATCGCAAGGTGATGTACTGTGCATGCAGTTTGATCAAGATCTTCTTTTTCTATTTTCATGGTTTCCTGTAGGTAACCGGTTTCCTTTGGTAAACCCGTTACAAAAGTAAACCAACGGAGGTATAGATTTGCATTGAATTAAATAAATCTATATGAATAAGCTAAATCAAAGTATTATAAAGAGGACTGAAGCCACATTGCAGCCAGTTATTTCCTTAAGCCCTATCGTTTTACCAGTCTCGGGCCGCCGCCACGATCTTGAGCTGCGCATATCTGCACCGCTAACAGGTGTGGATTTGCCCATTATCCTGTTTGCCCATGGTTTTGGTTCTTCCATGGATGGTTATGCTCCTTTGGTGAACTTTTGGGCTGCCCGTGGCTTTGTTGTTATTCAGCCGACATTCCTGGATTCGAGAACGCTGGCTGATCATCATGAAGCAGACCATAGCGAGGCGGTTAAAAAATTTTTAAGTGATCCCCGAACAGCATTGATCTGGCGGCAACGGGTGGATGATATGAAACACATACTGGACCAGCTTGAATATATTGAGGATTTAGTCCCAGGACTTAAAGGTCGCCTGGATAGGGGCCGTATCGCCGCAGCCGGACATTCTTTTGGTGCGCACACAGTAGGTTTGTTATCAGGAGCAAGGGTAATTAAACCAAACGGCAGTTTAGACGACGTGATGTTGGATAAGCGAATCAAAGCTGCGGTTTTGCTGAGCGCAGGTGGCAGGGGAGGCGATGCATTGAGCGCATTTGCCAAAGAGCATTTTCCGTATCTGGAACAAAGTTATGCAGAACTGAGGGTGCCAACGCTGGTTGTTGCCGGAGATCAGGACTATTCTCCGCTAACCGTGCTTGGGCCGGAATGGTTTACTGATGTATTTACACTGAGTCCGGGAGCGGAATGGCTGCTTACATTATTTGGCGCTGAACATATGTTGGGTGGTATTTCTGGTTATCTTGTAAGGGAAACTACAGATGAGAACCCTGCTGTTGTTGCCGCTGTACAGAAAATGACGTATGCTTATTTGCGTAGTGCCCTTTTTCCTGAGGAAGGAGACTGGGAGCAGGCAATTCGGGAATTAGAGGAGGACACTGATGCAGTAGGGCGTATCGATGGGAAACATACCTAAAATACTTTAACAGTTATATGATTCAAAGTTGTAGGGGGATCTGATGTTGTTGAAACTTTTCATATTGTTTCAGTCATCAGGGCGATATTATGGATGTGCACCATTTGAGATGAGATTTGATGTAGATGCTGGTTTGGTCATAAAGTTTATAAATTGACAGAAGTTCTGTGATGTGCTATAATGAGCTGATGGATCTTTTGGTGGGTGATTTTTGAGTACTTAAAAATCCGACCTGAATACTATGGTTTCAGGTAGATTTACCTAAATATATAATCGGGTAAATACCCGCATAATTAAACAGGCTTAATCGGCTAATTTTAAGTCAACTTCCAGTTTATCAGAATATACCTCAGTTAATTTAATAAAGACACGGGCTGTCAAAGTTTAATAAAGAAAACCCATATAATTTAGCATGGATTAAAACACTGTTATGTTTGAAACTAATTTTTCAAAATCCGGTTCAGCTTCCCCTTCTGGCGTACACAATAATAAAAACAACGGCGGTATTTCGATGCCAGCCGTTTCACTGTTACAAAATCAGGCAATAGAGAAGAAGCACATAAATACTACCGGATTACCAAATAACTTAAAAGATGGGATAGAGCAATTATCTGGCTTGTCGATGGACGATATAAAAGTTCATTATAATTCTGACAAGCCCGCACAATTTCAAGCCTTGGCATATGCGCATGGAAACAACATACATCTGGGACCCGGCCAGGAAAGGCATCTGCCTCATGAAGCCTGGCATGTAGTACAGCAGAAACAGGGTAGGGCAGGCGCAACCCATCAAATGAAAGGAAATACTCCTGTAAATACCGATCAACACCTGGAGCACGAGGCTGATCAAATGGGAATGAAAGCATTTCAGTTTACTGCGCCTGCATCAGGAAGTCCAGATATGCCGCAGCAATCTCCGAATAGCCCAAACATTAGTTATCAGTTTTATCAAAAAATTGAGACTGGGGATCAGGAAAGCTTATTTCACAAAGATTTATACAATCCAGATAAAAAACTGGGCAGAAGATCCCCATCAATTAACTGGGTATTGCAAGCAGAAATTATTACTGAGCTTCTTAAGGATGTAAGGGAAAATCTGAATGAAAACAGAAATACCGTACAAGGTGAACAAGAAAAGATTTTAGACTCACAGATAGCTCAACTCGAGAGATGGGATAAAAAAATTGATAGACTAATAGTTAAGGGAAATCATGCAGTTGAAACCTTTAATAATGACGGCGGTAGCGTAAGTAGCGGCAACATCTTATCTGCCTTAAGAAGCAAATCAATTAATTTTTTAGCTGAAATACAGGAAGTTCATTATCAAAGTGAGAGTAGAATTGATGCGATAGGCAGAGCGCACGATGTGGAAGATATTAATATTGTAGATGTGAACTTAGCTAAACATCCGGTAAACAATGAATTCATTGAAGGTATAACCATTGCAGGAAGTATGCTGACGAATAAAAAAATCGTACAAAAAGATAGTCTCAGTCTAAAGCCTACATCGACTTCATTATATATCCTTGGTAAAGAAATTTCACCGGAAATAGAGGATAAATTAAAACAAGGTTTACTTGCGCAAGTGGATGATAATACTGATCCCACCGGATCTCCTGGTCCGCAAGATTTTACCCGTCCATTCACTGCGCAAGCACGTGGTCTGGGACAAAGAGTAGCCATGAAGAATACTAATGCGCGGGGATATGCATGGTTAACCGATGATCCTTACTGGAACAAGGTTGACTGGGAATGGCTCCATATCAGAGGTGCAGGATTGGGCGGAACAACAGGGCCGGAAAATCTGGTACTGGGCAATAAGGATAGTAATACGCACATGATGCCGTTTGAGGAAAATCTCCGTATTCTCTCCACAAAATTAAAGGATAATAAAGGAGACTTATTAAGGGTAAAATGGTCTATCGAACAGAAAAAAGCGCCAAATCGATACAAATTTGAAACGATTGGAATCGAATGGTCATATTTAAGGAAAGATAAAGCTCTCACCTCTGGAAGCGCAAAGTTTAAACCATTGGAAGGCAAAGCTGTAATAACAAAAACGGAAGTCAGCTTCCTTCAGAAAGCACTTGAAACTGAACGGGAAAAGTCTGGTTTCCCAAGTATTGCGAAAAAAGTTAAAACTGTAGCACATACTAGCCCAGGTCCGCAATCAACTTTTGCTTCCAATTATTTAACCCCACAAGTTACACCTGTGAAAAAGCTCATTGTGAATTCTGCCGCTGAGACAGACAGTGATTATTCATCGGATGCTGATCAAAGAGATTTATCTGAGGAGGAAACCCCTCAATTTACACCTGTGAAAAAGCTCATTGTGAATTCTCCCGCTGAGACAGACAGTGATTATTCATCGGATGCTGATCAAAGAGATTTATCTGAGGAGGAAACCCCTCAATTTACACCTGTGAAAAAGCTCATTGTGAATTCTCCCGCTGAGACAGACAGTGATTATTCATCGGATGCTGATCAAAGAGATTTATCTGAGGAGGAACCCCCCCAAGTTACACCAGTGAAGGGAATCATATCGAATTCCCCTGCGGCGGACAGTGTTGAATATTTTTCGGATGATGATGACGAAGCTAATGAACGGGAGACGCTAAAAAACATAACCCCGAGAGCTACGCCGGTAAAAGAAAGAAACCTGAATTCCCCGGTAATGGAAGTAATACCCCCCAAAGCTACGCGAGCAAAGGAGAAAATAAAGCAGCCCTCTTTTGACCTCCAATCTTCGGATGAGGAGGAACATATAGAGCCGGCAGGTAAAGAAGATATTTTTCCCACGCAGCCTGAATATAAATTTACGGAAGCTGAGAATTATGATATTATTAAGAAGACATTTAGAACACACGGATACGACGGCGGCAGCACTCTTAAATTATACAAATACCAATACTTGTCTATCCTTATTTATTTGGAGTTTATTACTTCAGCGCAATTTAAGGCTACAGTGCGCAATAAGAAGTACAACAAGCATAGTACCGAAAACGGATCGGAAGAAATGTATGAAAGATGGACAAATGGAGAGCTTACCATGTAAAATTCAGCTCAGTATAGTTGAACTTTGGCCAGTATATTAATATTTGATCTGAAGGTTATTGGTCTCAGAAATCTTATAGAAACGGACTTTATTTTTGATCCCTAAGCTTTTCTTTAAGCAGAGCAACTTGCTGCTCCAGGGAAGCGATATATTTTTTTTGAGGCTCAATAAGCTCCTCCACCTCCTCAATACTATATTTGGGAGTGATATGCTGGGGGCAGTTCCAGTCATATGCCTTGATGTGGAATACCATCATACGCTCTGGTTTAAATTTGTAGTCATCGGGACTGAGAAACTCATAAAGACCATGATCTTCATCCACTTCAATGAGTTCTGCCTCAGCATAAATTTTCATCCTCGCGCGAAGCGGGTAGGAGAGAAGAATCAATGAAACATTAGGGTTTTTGGAAATATTACCCGTAGAGATATACTGCCGGTTTCCAACAAAATCTACAATTCCAATGGTCTCGTTGTCTATAACTTTGATGAATCCTTTCGGTCCTCCACGGTGCTGGATATAGGGATATCCGTTTTCACCATACGAGGCCATATAGAAGCTGTCAATATTTGCAATAAAATTGATCTCGTAATCAGTCAGCCCATCAACATAACTCATTTTCTCGGCCCGCTCATAGTTATGCCGGCTGCCAAGTCTCTCCTGAAGTTTTTTAACGGCATCAGTAAATGCCAATTGCGAGTAATTCATATCAATGTTTTATTTTGGTTTGTAAGTATATTAATATGCCAGTCTCTTCCGCAGGAATAATAGTACCGCGGTAGTAAGCAGCGCCAGAATCAGATATCCTATCGCAAGTGAGGATTGATCTTTGATTACGAATATCCCAAATAATAAGGAAGTTACAAAAGATGTAACAAGATAGGAGCCACCGCTGGTTATGCCGCTGGCAACACCTGCATTGAGCGGGAAACGGGTTAAGCAATACGTAAAAAACAGGTTATAAATGATCCCGCCTACCATGTGGATCAAAACCACAAACGTCATCAGGAATGGAAGGCTTGTGTAAATGGATGTAAGAAAATACATCAGGCCAATCAACACCAATTGAATCGCATTAGACAGGATCAGCCTTGTTGATAATGAGCCTGCCTTGATCATTTTCCCAACAATACCGCCAATAAAAATAGAAAGGCCTGAGAGCAGCGCGCAATATCCTGTTGCAACAGGTGATAAATGAAACTGGTGTTCTACAATAAATGGTGCCGACATGGAGAAAATCATCAGGGTACCGAAACTGATCCCCAAAACAACAATGCCAAACGTAAAATCAGCTGAGGAGAGGAGCGTTTTGTAAACATTAAAGATAGATTTGGGGTGGAAGTGATGTTTTACATTAATAGATTCCCCGCTGTAAATCAGCTCCAAGACAAACATGACCAGTGCATACATGCCCAGTACTATAAAGTTTGACTGCCAGCCGAAGCTCTTTTGGAGATAGCCGCCAAAAAATGGGGCTAATATTGGCGCCGTTGCCCAGACAATCGATAACAAACTGGTGTAATGCCTTCGCTTTTCACCGGTGTAAACATCAACAAAAAAGGCGCGTTTACCTACAACAATGAAAGCTGTAGTTATGCCCTGCACAACCCGCATCAGGTATAAAATATGTATGTCAGAAGTATATACAATAGCAAAGCTGCTTGAAGCAAATACCAGCAATGATACGAGGTTGATCCTGTAACGGCCAAAACTGTCGATAACAGAACCTACAAAAAGCTGGGCAATGCCATAACTCAGCAAAAAGCAAATGATAGTATATTGAATGCTTGAGGCGCCTGTTTTAAATGATAGTGCCATATCAGGGAATGACGGCAAGTAGATATCCGTTGCCAGGCCCGACAGTGGAATAAGCGCAAACGCGAGGATCGTAGCCTTTTTACGGTTACTATCTGTGATTGTTTTAGTTGTGATATTTGTGCGTATAGGATTTGTAAGCGCTCCAGACTGTTCGTTTTTTATCATGTTGGTTGTTGTTTCTTGATCAGTTTTGTAATAAGGTTTTTCGCGGTTTCATATTTGTGATTTGCTTATCCAAAATTAATACTGATATTTGATTGTTGCAAACGATTAATAGTGATGATATTAATCATTAATCATGATACATGAACACACACGATTTAAAAATATTTGAAGCCGTAGCTGCCAATGGCAGTTTCACCAGGGCTGCCGAAGTCATGTTTACAGTTCAGTCAAACGTGACGGCGCGGATCAAGAGTCTTGAAGAGGAATTTGGCACGGCGCTTTTTAACCGCACATCGCGCAAGGTAACCCTTACCAGTGCCGGAGAAACACTGATGCACTACAGTAAACAAATCGACCATTTGGTGCAGGAGGCGAAAAAGGATATTGAAAAATCCAACGAAATGAGTGGCCAGCTTACAATAGGTTGTATCGAAACTACGATGGCCCTAAAGGTACCCGATATCCTTCGTCGTTTCACCGAAGCGTACCCACAGGTAGATCTGGAGTTCAAATCTGAAAGGAGATCCGAATTGATCAGTGATGTGCTTAACTACAAACTTGACGCAGCCTTTGTATCTGCACCCATTAATGTTCCCGGCTTGGAGCAGGTACATATCAAGGATGAGCAATTAGCGATCTTCGCATCAGCAACAGCGCCGGAACTGAAAATATTACTGGCTGCTCAGCCAGTTAAAATTATCGTATTTGATCAGGGATGCGCCTTCCGTGCCAGGATTGAGTCCTGGCTCAATTCCAAAGGTATTATTCAGTACAAAAGCATCGTTTTAAATTCGATCGAGGGCATCGTCAACTTTGTGGAAGCCGGTCTTGGCATCACGATCTTACCTGCCGAACTGATAGCCCAATACTACAAAGGACGTAAATTGAGGTCATTTCCACTGAATAAAGAACTGGGCACAATGTCAACTGTGCTGGTCTTTCGTAAAAATGTACCGCATAGCAGAGCCCTCAAGACATTCATAGAGATGTATTAACCCGTTAAGACTCAACGCAACATTGAAGCCGGAGGTGTTTGAGGTTATTTTGCTTTATACACCCGAACTAGTGTATAAGTTGTTCCGGCTGTTGTGATGTAGGATGTGCTGGTTAACGTGTTGCCCGAAAGGATGTACGCAAAATCAGGCGAAGAAGAAAGAACAATCCGGTCGTTATTTCTCGACCAGCCTACCGGTTTACTACTAGGGTCATAATACAGATCACATAAAGCACCATTTGAGCCTTGTGTAAATGTACCGTCTGCAGCAAATGAAAGCTCCCACGTAGCTTCGCAGCTTGAAGGGCCCATCAGTTCCAGATAATTACTGCTGGTTTTGCTGCCAATGGTAATTGCCGGACTAATCGTAGACGACGATATCCTCCAGTTTTGGCTTGTTAGTTTCTGGTCAGAATTTTTCTTGCAAGAGCAAAGTACACAGACAGTGAAGAGTAGTAACAGATGTTTCATGAGAGATTGTTTTATGGGTAAACGTTTGAAGATCAGGATATGCTACAGTACGGTTTTTGGAAATTTACAAGCCGGTTACCTCGTACTTTCCACGGTATATATAAAACTATCCGCCTTATAGTATCCTACATTATATTCGATCGGCTTCTCCGCCTGGTCATAAACAAAACGCTTGCGGAATAGGATAGGGCTGCCCTCCGGGACTAAAAGCTTGGCGGCGATCAGTTCTGTGGCGCCCATGGCCGAGATCTCTTCCTTGGATAGCGAGGCGATCGTACCGTGCTCCTGTTCCAGAAGTTCATATAAGGGGCGTTTAAAATCATCATCAGGACTAACCCCCACACGGGGATGGAAGTAAGAAATGAAAAGCACAAAAGGTTCTTCTGTCCGTCCTCTCAGCCTCTGCATCTTCAGTACAGGTGTGTCCATCGAGATGTTAAAAAAGCTGGCCAGGTTTTTATCCGGCACTTCCCATGAAACATGCAGTTCAAAATTCCTGATCGGGATACCCCGCAGTTTCATTTCCTGGGAGAAGCTCAGCCAGTTGTTGGATTTGGAGCTTACAGCGCCGGGGGCAACCTTGGTACCTGCACGTTTTTTGCGGATCAGCAAACCCTCAAATACCAGTTTGTTAATCGCTATTCTCAGCGTAGTCCTTGATATGCCCAGCATCTCCGCCAGGTCAACTTCATTAGGAATGTTCTTCCCATTTTGATACTGTTCTTCAGCAATCAGCTGCCTGAGCAGGTTCTCTGCCTGCACATGTAAAGGAACGGCACTTTTGTGGTCTATACTATATCGCATGTTGAAGATTGTGCTACGAAAATAAGTAATTTTCCTGAAGTATATATGTATATACATATATACAGCTCTGAATCGTTTCTTAAAGAACATTAATCAATGATATCACGTAATACTTTTATTTTGTATTCTTTTTGTTTAGTCGATATAATTATTATGTTTGTACATAACATCTACCTCTAACCAAATATTTATACAATGATCTGCCTTGCCACTCCTGGATACGCTGCCGCTCATCACAATCAACCGCATTAAAACATCATGGGATCAAACTTAAAAGAAGACTCACCAGAAACTGGTACAACCCTGCGCAAAACTGCGCAATACCTTATGCCTGACCGTATCACTGAGCATGCCGATGTAAACGAGGGCTATAATATTTACCCATCCTTTAGTTTGGGAAGCAATAAAATCTTTAATGGCTACAGCAGCCTTACCGATTGGATCATTGAACAAAAGACAGTACTGATTGATGGATATGCCGGTGTGTTCTGGGACCAGGTACAGGAGGAGATCAGCGGCAGGCTGTCAGAAAAAGGTTTAACAGTAAACTGGATCAAAACCAGTGATTATATAAAACCCGCCGCAGTGATCGACCAGCTGGTGGCGCCTTTTCTGGGTGCAGAAGAATCTGTCTGGGGCACAAAGTGTACGCTTACGCTCGCAGATTTATATAATGTAGAACAACTTTCCGGGGCAGCACCGGATAAAAATACTGAGCTGAATATCATCATCGGTACCGCTGCAGCACTTGCAGGCTGGGAGGCCCCGCTGCTGTACATTGATTTGCCAAAGAATGAACTGCAGTTCAGGATGAGGGCCGGATCAGTTAATAATTTAGGAGCAGTAGAACTGACTGAACATTTTAAAATGTATAAACGCTTTTATTTTGTAGACTGGGTACTGCTCAACAACCACAAAAAAGCCATATTGAATGACATTACGGTAATGGCCGACGGGCAATGGCCTGATCAGATCAACTGGATGTACCGGAAGGACCTGACCGATGGCCTCAACCGCATGAGCCGTTCGGTGATCCGCGTGCGCCCATGGTTTGAGCCCGGCGCCTGGGGCGGACAGTGGATCAAGGACAGGATCAGCAAACTGAACCAGGAGGTGATAAACTATGCCTGGTCTTTTGAACTAATCGTACCGGAGAACGGACTGGTGTTTGAAAGCGATGGCAACCTGCTCGAAGTATCTTTTGATACCCTCATGTTTGCCAACCAGCAGCAGGTACTGGGCAAACATGCCCCCATCTTTGGCGATGAATTTCCTGTACGCTTCGATTTCCTGGATACTGTTGAGGGTGGCAATCTCTCCATCCAGTGCCATCCGCGCTTAAAGTACATTCAGGAGAATTTTGGCGAAAACATCACGCAGGATGAAACCTACTATATCCTGGATTGCGAAAAGGATGCAACGGTGTACCTGGGTTTCCAGGAGGATATCGATCCGGCAGCATTTAAAACCGCACTTGAAAACAGCGAAGCAGAAGCCAAAGAGATTGATATCACTGAATATGTACAGGTACATCAGGCAAAAAAACACGATTTGTTCCTGATTCCCAATGGTACGGTGCATAGCGCAGGCAAAGGGAACCTGGTACTGGAGATCAGCGCCACACCCTATATATTCACCTTTAAAATGTACGACTGGCTGCGGCTGGACCTGGATGGTAAACCGCGGCCAATAAACATCGGCCATGCATTCCATAACCTCGACTTTAGCCGCAAGGGCGCGCAGGTTAAAAAGGAGCTGATCTCACATCCTTCTGTAATTGCAGAGGGCGAAAACTGGCAGATAATGCACCTGCCTACACATCAGGACCATTTCTACGATGTGCACCGGCTGGAATTTGATACAGAGATCTCCAGGAATACAGCGGACTGCTGCCACATCATGATGCTGGTTGAGGGCGAATCCATCAGTATAGCCACACAGGATGGCACAGTACATCATTATGCCTATGCAGAAACATTTGTGGTGCCGGCCGCTGCGGACGCCTATACATTAACTAACCTGGGAAAAGGCCGGGCAAAAGTCATCCTTGCCTTTTTAAAATAATTGTATGAACGCGACAGTAAGATCACAAAGTAATCTATACCTCTATCTTGTATGCCTGGTGGCTGCCCTGGGCGGATTTTTGTTTGGCTTTGATACCGCCGTTATCTCCGGGACAATCAGCCTGGTAAAAGCTGATTTTGCGCTCAGCCCGGTCAGCGAAGGCTGGTTTGTGAGCTGTGCGCTGCTGGGCTGTATCATCGGGGTGAGTTTCTCCGGTAAGCTGAGTGACAAATATGGCCGCAGGATAGTCCTGATCATCTCGGCTGTGCTCTTCCTTGGTTCAGCCATTGGATGTATGTTTTCTGAATCATTTAACATCCTGATTGCCTCACGTTTAATTGGCGGTCTGGGTATCGGTGTAGCGTCTATGGTATCACCGCTGTATATCTCTGAGTTTGCCCCGTCGCGCCTGCGCGGCATGATGGTATCACTATACCAGCTGGCGCTCACCATCGGGATCGTACTGGCCTATTTCTCCAACGCTTATCTCGCAGGTCATGCTTCAGCTGCCTATGCTACTGAAGGCCTGACAAAGATCTTTTCCACCGAAGTCTGGCGGGCGATGCTTGGCCTGGGTGCCCTGCCTGCGGGGATATTTTTACTGTCACTCTTTCTGGTGCCGGAATCACCACGCTGGCTCCTGCTGCAGGGAAAGGAACGACAGGCGGCCGAAATCCTGACCAGGATTGATGGCGAGGAAGCGGCAGCACGGGAGATCCGCGCCTTTAAAGCGCAGGGCGATGACAGTGAAGGTTCTATTAAGGAGCTTTTCAAGCCTGTATACCGCAAAGCATTATGGATCGGCTTATTGTTGCCCTTCCTCTCGCAGGTCTGTGGCATCAATGCCGTGATCTATTACGGCCCGCGGATTCTGGAACAGGCAGGTTTTACGCTGAACAATGCACTGGGCGGGCAGGTGACCATCGGACTGGTCAACGTAGTTTTTACGTTTGTCGCCATTTTTACGGTAGACAAATGGGGCAGGCGGCCGCTACTGTTTGCAGGGGTTGGTGGTGCAGTAGTGGCGCTGGTCATCATCGGGGCGCTCTTTGCTTTGGGTATCACCACAGGTCCCTGGATACTGATCTTTATCCTAGCTTTTATCTCCTGTTTTGCTTTTTCGTTCGGGCCGGTATGCTGGGTAGTGATCGGCGAGATCTTCCCCAATGCGATACGCGGCAAGGCAATGGCCCTGGCCACGTTGTCCCTCTGGATAGGCAACTTCCTGGTGGGCCAGCTTACACCGGTTATGCTCGAAGGCCTGGGTTCATCATGGACCTTCTGGATTTTTGCGCTGTGCTGCTCGCCGGCACTCCTGCTCACCTGGAAGCTGATCCCCGAAACCAAGGGGCGTACGCTCGAGGATATTGAAAACCACTGGAAACAGGACTTCGAAAATCACCAATAAAAACCTATAGATAAACTACAACACATAACCAAATTTTACTGTATGAAACATAAACTACCCAACGGGCTGCCGCAGATGCGCTGGCCCTACAGAAAACCGCTTGCGGTAATCATGGTTTGCGCTACACTGGGCGGCGCACCAGTTGCACTTGCAGCAAAAATGCCGCATGGCATACGCTCACAACAAGCTGATATTGTGGTATCAGGACGTGTACTCGATGAAAATAAACAACCAGTACCGGGTGTAAGCGTAAGTATCACCGGCACAAAAACCGGTACTGTTACCGATAGTAATGGTAACTATAAGCTGAATGTTCCGGACGCTTCGGCCGGCAAAAGCCTCACTTTCTCCTATATCGGGTATACCGCGCAGGTAGTACCGGTAAACGACAAAACAGAGATCAATGTGAGCCTGGTCCCGGACAGCAAAGACCTGACTGAAGTAGTGGTGGTGGGTTACGGTACGCAGACGCGGGTGAGCCTTACCGGTGCTGTCAGCCAGGTAAGTTCCAAAAACATAGAAAACAAACCTGTGCTCAATACCTTACAGGCACTGCAGGGCGAAGCACCCAATCTGACCATCCAGCAAAGCAATCTCAACCCGGGCAGTGATGTGAGCATCAACATCCGTGGGGTAGGGACGCTGGGAAACAACGATCCCCTGGTGGTGATTGACGGGATCATCGGCGGTAATATCAATACCCTTAACCCCAATGACATTGCCAGTGTATCGGTATTGAAAGATGCAGGTTCGGCGGCGATTTATGGTTCACGCGCAGCCAACGGGGTACTGCTGGTGACTACTAAAAGCGGTACCCTGAACCAGAAACCTTCATTGAGCTATAATACGAGTTTCGGCTTCCAGGACCCGCGGGTACTGGTGCACAAGGTGGATGCCGAAGAAAATGCAGAATATAAAAACCAGTCGCTGATCAATGCGGGACTGCCGGTAGCCTATACACCAGCCCAGATCCAGGAATTACAGAATGAGGGCCGCGGCACCTGGGATATTGAACACCTGCTGAAGAATGCACCACAGCAGTCGCACAACATCAGTATCAATGGTGGCGGGCCTACCAGTTCCTATTACCTGTCGGCCGGGATCCAGGACCAGAAAAGCAACCTGATCGGGAATGGAGGCTCGGGCGCTGATTTCGGCTATACGAAATACAACCTGCGTTTAAACCAGACCTCACAGATCGGGATACTTAAAGTAAACATGATCCTGAATTATACCAAATCACGCCGGAAAAGCAACAGCGTTGGGGACAACAATATTTTTGCGGATGCCAACCGTGTGCCGATCAATTACAACTGGCAGGATGCTGACGGAAATTACCTGACCAACCCCGTAGCTTCGCAGTATAACGAATACGGGATCCTTGAAAAAGGGGGCTACGAGCAGACAGACAATGATGAGATCTTCGGTAACTTCAATGCACAGGTAAACATCACGAAAGACTTAAAACTGACCGGAATTTTTGGTGGAACAATAGCCAACAGGGGCCTCTTTTTTCAGCGCAGCAAAGTAAATTACCTGCCTTCCGGCGTATATGGAGATGATCTGACCGTAAGCGACAGAAATAATAAGTCGCTGCTGCTGAATACGCAGCTGCTGCTGGAATACGGCAAGACTATACAGGACCACAGCTACAAGATCCTGTTTGGTGCATCCAATGAAAACTTCAGCACCAGGGGCTTCCAGTTACAAAAAACGCTGACGGATCCTATTCTGGGCACTTCAACCACAGGGACTTTGATCGATGCGATCAATTCCTATAATAGTGTGGGCATCCAGCAGCGGAGCCTGAACTCGCTTTTCTCGCGCGTAAACTACGCGTATAAAGGCCGCTACCTCTTTGAAGCCACAGTCAGGAATGATGTGTCCTCCAGGTTTGCCAAAGGCAACAGGAGCAGTATCTTCCCTTCGGTAAACCTGGGCTGGCTGATCTCTGAGGAGGAGTTCATGCAGCCGCTTAAAAACAGTATCAGCAATCTTAAATTGCGTACAACCTATGGTATTTTAGGAAACCAGAATGTAGGGGCTTCGCTGAACAACCCCGACTTGGGGAACTTCCAGTACCTGACCACCTATTTCAATTACCCGAGTGCCTATGGGTTTAACAACCAGCCGGTTGGTGGCGCAGGCTTTACCCTCGGCAATCCTGACCTGACCTGGGAAAAAGCAGCGACGCTGAACCTGGGTGTAGACCTCGGTTTCTTTAATAACAAGCTGACTGCTTCATTCGACTATTTCAATAAGGTGACCAGTGATATTCTTCAGCCGAGGTACGATGTGCCTGCCTTGTTTGGCGCGGGACTGCCGGATTACAATGTGGCCAAGGTGCGTAACCAGGGATGGGAAGCTACGATCGGCTATAGGCTGACTACCGGCGCTGCTGAGCACAGTTTCAGCTTTAACATCGCCGACAGCAAAAATAAACTGATGAAACTGACAGGCGGTACCAATGAGCAGATCATCAACCAGGATGTGTTCCAGCTGATCAGAAGGGTAGGTGAGCCGATCACGCAGTATTATGGCTATCAGACCAATGGATATTTCCAGAACGCCGCTGATGTAGCCTCATCGCCAAAACCTGCAGGCGCAGATGTGGGCCCGGGCGATATCAAGTTCAAAGACCGTAACAATGACGGCATCATCGATGATAAGGACAAAACGGTTCTGGGTAATCCTTTCCCGCGCTACACCTTTGGTTTTACCTACAGGCTGAACTACAAAAACTTTGATTTCCAGGTGTTCATCCAGGGCGTGGGCAAGAGAGATGCCTTCCTGCGCGGTGAGCTAATTGAACCTTTCCACTATAACTATGGTGCCACGGTGTATGACCATATGACGGATTTCTGGTCGCCCGAAAATCCCGATGCACGATATCCGCGTCTGGCAGCGATAGGTTCTGGTTCCAATACCAACAACTGGCGCCAGGGCTCCGACGTATACCGCTTTAACGCGGCGTATGCGCGACTGAAAAACCTGAATATCGGCTATACCTTTCCGCAGAGCATCAGCAGGAAAGCCGGAATGGAGCGCCTCCGCGTATCCCTGATCGGACAAAATTTGTTCACGGTGAGCAAGCTGAAGTTTATCGATCCGGAGACAACGGAATTTGGCAATAACGTATCCGTAGGTACTGGCTCCAACAGTGCGCGCAGCTACCCGCTGCCTGTATTTTACGGCGCAGGTTTAGACATCACTTTTTAAGGACCTATTTAAATTATAAGAAGATGAAATTTTTGAATTATATATTGATAACCGGGGTTCTGGCCATTACGGTAAGCGGTTGCAAGAAACTGGACCTGGAACCAACCGACCAGTTCTCTGAGAACAACTTCTGGACGGTAGACGGCAACGTGTACAACGCCCTCAATAACAATTACAGCCTGATGTACACCAGCAGCATGTTCTTCTATAACGAAGCCACATCTGATAATGCCTACAGTACTAGCGGTGATTATGCCCTGATTGCCAGCGGCAACGCAAATGCCTCGCAGGGGCAGTTCCTTAACGACTGGCGGTACTATTACAGTACGATTAAATCATGCAATGTCTTTCTGGCGAATGTAGACCAGAACAAAACGCTGCCTGCTGCCACGATCAGCCGCCTGAAGGCAGAGAACCGCTTTATCCGCGCCTTTGCGCATTTTAACCTGACCAAATGGTATGGCGATGTGCCTTTGATCGACCATGATATCACGGCGGACGAAGCCAAGGTAATTGCCCGCAGTCCGAAGGCCACGGTCATCAAATTCATCACTGATGAACTGGAAGCGGCTGCGGCGGCACTGCCGGCAAAAGAAGCGGTTCCTGCGGCAGAAAATGGCCGGATTACCAAAGGGGCTGCACTGGCGCTCGAAGCACGGGTATTGCTTTATGAGGGCAACCGGATGGCGGATGTGGTAACGGTATGCGAAAAACTGATCAGAGATGGTGCTGCCAACGGGCAGTACAGCCTGGTAAACAACTATGCAGACCTGTTCAGCAATCCTGCAGTAAACAAGACCAACAACGAGGTAATCCTTTCGCTGCAGTATGTGCCTGCCGTGCGTACCTGGAGCGAGTTCTTTGATTTTGCACCACGCTCTGTTGGCGGACGCGTGAGTGGTATGGCACCAACGCAGGAACTGGTAGACGATTATATCACGCTTAACGGAAGGGGAGTGCGCGAAGCCGGCTCCGGCTATGACGAAGCCAATCCATACGTAAACCGTGATCCGCGTTTAACGGCAACGGTGGTTTATGACAAGTACAATTGGGTAAAGCCCGATGGCACGATCAAGGTGATCTATATCAAACCGGGTACGGATCCTGATGCATCACGACTGGATGAGTACAGTCCTTCATCACAGGCCTCGTCGCCAACAGGATACTACTGGCGCAAGTATTTCGATCCTATCGCGCTGTCGTCATTTACCTCAGGTTCCAACCTGCACTTGCTCAGATATGCCGAGCTGCTGCTTACTTATGCAGAAGCAAAACAGGCGCTGGGACAGATGGACGAAACAGTATGGAACAATACGATCAGGTTACTGCGCCAGCGTGCGGGATTTACCGATGCTGCGGCATTGACTTTCCCTGCCGGGACTGACCTTACCAATGTGATCCGCCGTGAACGCCGGTCGGAACTGGCGATGGAAGGTTTGAGAACGGACGACATCCGCCGCTGGAAAATTGCTGAAACAACACTGAATGGGTATGCCCATGGTGCAAAGTTTGGCGATCCTGCGGTAGACAACGGTTATATCAGGGCACAGAAAAGAACATTTACGGCGAAGGATTATCTTTGGCCTGTACCGTCCTCTGAAAGAGGCCTGAACAGTAACCTGACCCAGAATACAGGTTACTAAGACTCGGGCTATTGAGAATGTGGAGCCCCGGATGATTAAAATAACTGTTATGCTCAGTGCGTAATTGTTATCTCAGTCATCTGAGGCTTCATCTGACAGATAAAAAACAACCAGATGAAAGTAAAATTAGGATTGATACTATTGACAGCAGCGGCTGTCTCTTCATGTAAAGTGAAGCAGGAAAGTGTGCTGCACTATGTAGACCCGAATATTGGTACAGCGCACAGCAGGTGGTTTTTTTATACTCCTGCGGCCGTTCCTTACGGGATGGCTAAACTGGCGCCCTCCACCAACGGGCATTATGGAAATGCCTCGGGCTGGGAAGCTGTAGGGTACGATACCCGCCAGAACTCCATTGAAGGTTTTGTGCATTTCCATGAATGGCAGGTGGGCGGCCTGAGTTATATGCCTTCCAATGGTGAGCTGCGGGTGAAACCGGGCGACCTGGATGGCCCGGAAAAGGGATACCGTTCAAAGTTCGACCGCAAAAATGAGCAGGCCCAGCCGGGCTATTACAAAGTGCTGCTGGCTGATTATGGGATCACAGCGGAACTGACGGCTACCAAAAGGGTGGGCTTCCAGCGCTACCGTTTCCCGGAGAATAAGGCTTCGCACATTATCCTGGACGTTGGCAACAAGCAGGGCGAAAGTGGCGAAGTAACCGATGCTGCCATCCATATGACTGATGATACGCATTTTGAAGGCTATATATTTACCTATCCCAAATACGTGAAAATATATGACCCTGCCGGTAAGGTGGCGATGTATTTCTATGGAGAACTAAGTAAAAAGCCTGCTGATGTGACGGCTTTCACGGCGAATACCCTGCAGCGCAATACCACTAAAGCCAAAGGACCGGGCGCGGGACTGGTGCTCAACTACCAGACCACAGCAGATGAAACAATTGAGGTGAAAACCGGATTGTCCTACACTTCAGTAGCAAATGCAAAGCTAAACTTTACAGCAGAGGCGAAAGACCTTACTTTTGAAGAAGCGCGTAAGAATGCACAGCAGACCTGGGAGCAGGAGCTGGGCAAGATCAGTGTGGAAGGCAAGAGCGATGAAGACAAAACCAAATTTTACACTGGACTTTTCCATGCGCTCCTGGGTCGCGGGATTGCCAGTGATGTCAATGGGGCTTACCCAAAACACGGCGGAATGGCCGGTCAGCTCCCTGCGCAGAAAGATAAAGGAATTAAGGCCGAATTCATCAATACTGATGCCATCTGGGGCGGATACTGGAACATCACGCAACTATGGGCACTGAGCTACCCGGAATGGTACGGTAGTTTTGTGAATACCCAGCTGCAGCTGTATAAAGACCGCGGCTGGTTTGGTGACGGAATTGCCAACAGCGAGTATATCTCTGGCGTAGGAACAAACTTTGTAGGACTGGCGGTGGCTGCTGCCTACAATTCCGGCATCCGCAATTACGATACGGAGCTGGCATACAAAGCGGTTAAAGCAAACGACCTGGATTACCGTGGCCGTATTCTTGGCGCCGGAAAGCTGGACACCAAAGCTTTTCTGCAGTACGGTTATGTGCCGCATCTGGAACAAAAAGGTCGTGATTTTGTGACGGACTCCACAGGCTCGAACTTTTCGGGCTCACATACCCTGGAATACAGTTTCAGCGCATACGCTACCGCACAGATGGCGAAGGCGATGGGCAAAACTGCCGATTACCAGCAAATGATGAAATATTCAAATGGCTGGAGGGCATTGCTTAATCCCGCCAATAAGCTGATGCAGCCCAAGCGTGCTGACGGAACTTTTGTTGATAAATTTGATCCTTATCAGCCATGGCGCGGATTCCAGGAAGGTAATGCGGTGCAGTACACGTTTTACGTACCACAAAATCCTGCCGGTCTGGTGGAGGCCATCGGACGCGATAATTTTAACAAAAGGCTGGACAGCATCTTCAGCGTATCTGAGAAACTGGGTTTTGGCGGAGGCAAGTCTATCGATGCCTTTGCCGGGATCAACGCGATTTACAACCATGGGAACCAGCCCAACCTGCACATCAGCTGGCTGTTTAACTTCTCGGGCAAGCCCTGGCTGACACAGAAATGGACGCGACTGATCGGCCGAGATTTTTATGGCTCAGAACCTATACATGGTTATGGATACGGACAGGACGAAGACCAGGGACAACTGGGTTCATGGTATGTAATGAATGCACTGGGACTGTTTGACGTGAAGGGCCTGACCGATGCGAGGCCGGTAATCCAGCTGGGAAGCCCGCTGTTTGATAAAGCCCGCATCACCCTCGGTAACCAGAAAAAATTGTCCATTGTGACAAAGAACAATTCAAAGGACAACATCTATGTGCAGTCGGCGAGTTTTAACGGCAAGCCGCTGGATAACTGCTGGCTGTACCGCGATGAGCTGATGCAGGGCGGAGAGCTGACCTTTACAATGGGCAGCAAGCCTAATGAACGATGGGGCACAAAGCTGCCACCACCTTCTGCACAATAATATTTACCCAAATACCGCGATCCA
Source organism: Pedobacter westerhofensis (assembly GCF_900182595.1). Taxonomy (GTDB): domain Bacteria; phylum Bacteroidota; class Bacteroidia; order Sphingobacteriales; family Sphingobacteriaceae; genus Pedobacter; species Pedobacter westerhofensis. The sequence goes on from NZ_FXTN01000002.1 coordinate 245,108, forward strand.
TCCATTCGCATATCCCGGGGCAATTTGCCCCGGGCTTTTACAGGTAAACCTGCAGGTTTACCTGATGAAGGCAATGCCGATTGTGCGGAGGTCACTACCCGTAATCGGGTAATTCGATTTCATGTTTTTCAACCTTCTTTTTTTTCTTGGTGTTGAAAAGGTTAATCAAAGATTGTACTGGCCGACTGGCGAAGAATGAAACCACGGCGTTCAAAATACTTACTCCGAATTTGCTGCGGGGGTATACGATGCCGGGCACAAAAGGGGGTAATTTCTGTGCGTCCTCAACATAGTTGCGCATCCTGTTCTCATAGTTGGTAAATGCTTCGCGATAATTCTCCGTTCTGGAAAGTTCTCCTGCCAGTATATATGCCCCCGACATGGCGAGGTCAATTCCTTTTCCGGCAATGGGAGTAACACACCAGGCGGCATCCCCGGTCAGGCAGCATCTGCCGATACTCCATTTGGTCATCTTTACCTGACTTACCCTATCAAAATATAGATCCTCTGATTTCTTTATTTCTCCGGCCAGTCGTTCGCTTTCCCAACCGGCGTTTTTTATTCTTTGTATCAAAACGGCTTTTTGTTCTTCAACCGGGAGTTTTTCGTACCCCATTTCTGCTGACGCAAAGGTGATTGCTGCCCTGGTTGTCCCGTAGCTGTCAGGGCGTAAAAGAAAAACGATGCCACCTGCTGTATTGCACCAGCGTGCCCAGCGACTGTCATTACCGGTTTTTTGTATCGTCAAATAGGCGGTGTAAAGTCCCAGGTATTTATATTTAGCCTCTTCAGCAAATACTAATTTTCTGGTGCCTGATCCAATACCTTCAGCCGATATAACCAAATCAAATTCGACCTGCTTTCCGCTGGCGAAAGTTACTGCTACAGCATTTTGGTCTTCAGCTAAGCGAGTAATATAATCTCCAAAGATATACTGGACATCATCCTTTGTATGCTGATGCAATATGCTCACCAGATCACCCCGCAGGATTTCCAATTCCTGGGTCATGCTCAATGCACTTTCCTTGGGGAACTCGCCTATGGTTTCGTTTTTTACATTCACAAAGCGAAGGCCGATCTCTGTGGTATTTGCAGCAATGACTTCTTTCTCGATGCCCATTCGCTTGATTACCTGCAGAGCAGGGCCCTTGACATCCACATTCTGGCCGCCGAGGCGAAGGCCTGCTGAACGTTCAACAACGGTAACCTCAAAGCCGTAGTAATGTAACCAATAGGCTAATGTTGGACCGGCGACACTGGCGCCTGACACTAAAATCTTCTTCACGTCTTTTTTGGTCATGGTTAATTGTATTGGCTTTTCTACAATGTTAACAGCTTTTTGTGCACATAAAAAGTATCAACATACTATTCATGCCATTTGTCCACCTAATGATGCCTTCCGTACACGTATTGCTCAGGCAAATACACTAAATTTGAGATGATAACAGGATGAATTGAATACGGATACAGGAAATGCGATAAGATTATTTGAATTGTCTGATAGCTCCTATGGAGTTTTCATGGCAGAAATGCGTCCAGAATATGTCACTGAGGAGGTAATTGCAGAAATGACAGCTCCTCACCGCCATGATTATTATTCGCTGATCCTTATTACCAGCGGCAGGGTAAACATGACTGTTGATTTTCAATCCGTCAATTTAACTTCCTTATCCATGCTTTTACTCAGACCCGGTCAGGTACACTACACCAACAGATGGGAAGAGGTTTCTGGCTGGATGATGTTTTTTGATGAAAAAAAAGTAGATCAGAATGCCTGCTTTGCAATCGCACAATCCTTACAAAACACAATTGTAGTCAACCTGGATCAGGAAGATGTTTCAAAATTGACCTATCTCTGTAAAGAGATCATGATGCTCATAGCAGATCAGACGCCCGGTAAGTTCCATCAGCAGCTTTTGCAATCCCTGTTAAATGTTTTCTTTTACAAATCTGTCATCCTCCTGCATTCACAGGAGGACGCGATGGTAATAAATTATCCGCCCAGAGCGATAGAAATCACCCGCTCCTTTCACGAGCTGGTTAAGAAGAATTATAAGGATATGAAAAGACCTTCAGGTTATGCAGACCAATTGAATATTACCGTCAGCTATCTCAATGATACCCTGAAAGCGGTTACAGGTTTTTCCTGTACAGAGCTCATCGTACGGGAGGTCATAGGGGAAGCACAGAGGCTTCTGTTTTATACGAATATGAGTGTTAAGGAAATCGCCTTTGCGCTGGGCTATCAGGACTATAAATATTTTATCAGGCAATTCGGAAACACGACCCACAAAACGCCCCTGGGTTTCAGAAAGCATGTTATCCCGAAGGTATAAAAATCTAAGGCACCTCCCTGCAATACCGATTTCTTTTGTCAATTACTTATCTTAAATTGCATTGCTTAACTATTAAGCTATAGGCACGAAAATTAGTCGCAAGGCTTGAAGATGATTACAAAAACGAAATGAATAGCAGATACTGCAAATGACAAAAGAATTCAATGATATCCTGGGTATTTACCAGCGTAATATGTTTGCGGCACCGGCTGAGAAAGTTGATATGTTAAGCTTGTACAGGGAGCTGCCTGATATGAGCATCACCAGTGACGCTGCAGAGAGCCTTTACCACCTGGCTGCACGTTTTGCAGATGCCGGAGCGATCCGGTTTTTGAAAGAGGCCGGACAAAAACCTGCTGCAGATAAATATGGGAACACGCCTCTCCATGCGCTGACGCAGACCCGGTTTTATTTCGACGATCCGAATCTGGATGAAATTTCTGCTAAAATTTACGATACTGCTGAGGCATTGCTGGAGGCTGGTATTAACCCCAAAAAGAAGAATGATTCTGGAAAGCTGGCTTACTTCGAAGCCGGTTTGCTGTATATGTATCCATTCCTGCAGGCTATGGCTGAAGCGGGCGTCAGAATGGATTTCGCAGAGTCAGGCGGCATGAACCTCCTGCATACGATTTGTGATAAACTGGGCAACCGCAAGGATATCAAAGGTGCTATACCCGCAGTAGTGAAAACCGTACGTATACTCGTTGACAAAGGTGGTATAGATCTGGAGGATAAAGATGTTTTTGGTACCACACCACTTACGTATGCCCAGAGGAGCGGGGTAAAGGAAGTGGCGGCTTTGATTTCGGGGGATGAAAGTGATATTGCCACTGGCGGCATGACGCTCCATGAAGCTGTGCTCAACCGGGATCCTGAAGCCGTAGCAGCGCTGATCAAAGCTGGCAATGATTTAAATGATATAGATGATCAGTACCGGCGTACGCCACTGATGCTGGCCTGCGAATATGCTTCAGAACCTTTGGTGAAGCTATTGATTGAAGGTGGTGCCGACCTGAATTTCAGGGCAGGAAGCGGTGAAACAGCGGTATATTATCTGCTAACCAAGGCAATCAGCAATCTGGGCCGTGGGATGAGCAAAAATATCAAAGAGGTTGTAGAAATGTTGCAGATGCTGGTAGATAACGGATTGGATACAGATGCCAGCGTGGATAATGAAGGCAATACCGCCCTCAACCTGCTGTGTCAGGCAAGGTTCTACCTCGCCGATCTGAATACTTCCCTGGCCGAAGTGTTAATTGATGCCGGTGCAGATGTGAACCTACCGAACCAGTCGGGCATAACACCTTTAATGTCGTTCGCAGGGCAGGGCAACGAAATGAAATATGGTATAGCAGAGTTGTTGCTCGACAATAGTGCCGATGTGAACTATGTGGACCATACGGGCAATACTGCCCTGATCTATGCTGCCGGTAATACCGATCACATGTCGGGCAAAAGAATCACTTCATTGATCCTGGAGAAAGACAAGTCAAGCCTGGAACGGGTGAACAACCTTGGCCAGTCGGCTATGGATGTCGCTATTCAGCAAAACAATGAGGCTGTGGTTAAACAATTGATGATATAAATTTAGCGGCAAATGGATAATATGTTTTTGAACGCATGTAAAAATGCGCAGAAAGGAATAGTACAGACCTTTTTAAAAAAAGGAGGCATTAACGTAGATAAGAGGGACGGTTCAGGCAATACACCTCTGTATTATGCCTGCGTTAAAGGCGCCAGGGATATTGTTTCCTTATTGATCAATGCGGGCGCCGACGTAAATCTGGCCAATAACACCAGCGAAACGCCTCTGCACCTTGCTGCGCGCAGTGCCAATAAAGACATCATCAGGCTGCTCACTGAAGCTGGCGCAGATATAAATGCCGGCAATAATAATGGGCAAACACCATTGTTTTACGCAGTACTGGCTTATAAAACAGAGACGGCCTTATACCTGATTGGCCTGGGCGCAGATGCTTCAGTCAAAGACCATGCGGGCTTTAATGTGCTTGATCATGCTACAGCAAATGGCCTGCGTGATCTGGTGACTGCGCTTTCGGACGGAATTGTAGCACAGAAAGATGATCAGGGCAATACCCCACTACATCAGGCGGCTTACCGTAATCAGACCGAAACGGTGCAGGTGCTGCTCAAAGCGGATGCATCAAATGTGAACGAGGTAAATAATGACGGAGTGACTGCTTTGGTTTTGGCTGTAAATAACTCCAATATCCATATGGCCGAAGTACTTTTGAAAAGCGGTGCTGATGTAAACATTCACCTCTTAAGCGGAAATTCAGCCCTTCATTATGCAGCCGGTATAGGCAACCATCACATTGGTAAACTGCTTATTGATGCCGGGGCAGATATTAACTCAAGGAACAGTTTCAGCGAAACTCCGTTGGTTGTGGCCGCACAATGCGGGTTTAACGATTTCACAGCCTTGTTAATTGAAAAGGGAGCAGATGTAAATGCTGTGGATAACGAGAGCCGCAGCGCTATGGCTTTTGCCACTGAGCGCGGTTACAATGAGATACTTGAGCAGTTGTTAATGGCAGGTGCGGATGGAAAATGATGAAATCAGGACCCCTGTTTGTTTTTGTATTCTGTTAGTTTAGCAAGGAGGGGTGCTTTGTGTTCTATGGTGAAGGAGACAAATTTATCTTCTTTTAAGGCCATACGTACAAGCATTGGCAGCCATGGGTAAATCTTGCGGGCCAGCACTTCCATCATTGCATCATCATGTGCCGAAGCCAGGGCTTTGTCTGCGTATGGTTCAATTGTGGGCCAGTGCTCGGCAATTACAGGTCCGAGGGCACCCATTACTTTGTTTGAAAGATCGCTGCCGCCAGCGCCATTGTCTTTGCTGCTAAGAGATGAAAACATTTGATTGTCGTTAATTAATAATCTTGTTCAGATTAACAACAAACATTTGCTGCATTGGTTTTAGTTAAAGGAAGATATCTATATAATCAGTAGTTTCACCGTCGCAATTCAGCATCCGTTGTAAACGCCAGTATTTTCTTTTCCCGCTGCGTTTAAAGATGGAAAGCCCAGTTCGTTCACATGGTTGTCCGCCATTAAGGAAATTAACTTTGGACTCGATCTTTCCGTTAAACTTCAGGATTGTTCCCCTGTAAAGGACTGTCCCTTTTATCGTTACATATTCTTTGGTTCTGGGATCAGTTTGCGCCCCTTCGATACTGTATTAGTCATCACCGATCTGCCTGATCAGCACTTTTCCGGGAGCGGACTTATTAAAACTAATCCACTGTATGGAAAATAAGTGCGCGCCCTGGCGTAATGGTTTTACCTGAGCCTGCGCCTTAAAGGAAAAAGCAAAGACGGTTGCAATGATCAAAATATATCTCATTGATAAACAGTTTATGCTGAGTATTCTATTCAGGGGATCTGACTGCAATACCCGCGAAACCTTAAGGTTTCGCGGCCGCATTTTCTTCACCATCAGCATCAAGGCGATAGATCTCCATGATATTTTCCAGTACTTTGATGAAATCAATATTGAGATCTATCAGTTTTCCGGTATGGATATCAAATACCCAACCATGTATGGTCAGATTCCGCTCGCGTTGTGCTTTTTGAACTTCTGCAGTTTTAATGACATTGATGCACTGCTCTTCAACGTTTAATTCAACCAGCCTTTTGTAACGCTGATCTTCATCCTCAATGCTGTTCAGCTCATCCTTATGCGTTCTGTATACATCACGGATATTCCTTAACCAGGGATTCAAAATGCCCAGATCTCCTGATTTCATTGCAGCCTGAACACCACCACAATAATAATGGCCGCACACAACGATATGATTTACCTTGAGGTGCTCTACAGCGTAATTGATGACTGACATCACGCTCAGATCAGTATTAGGCACCATGTTTGCAATATTCCTGTGTATAAACGCTTCACCGGGAGCAATACCCATCAGCTCCTCTGCTGATACACGGCTATCTGAGCAACCGATATATAAAATGTCGGGCTTTTGTCCTTTGGACATGTTGCTGAAATAGTCAGACTGCAAGCTCAGCTTCTTTTGAACCCAAGTTTCATTATTTTCAAAGATTTGTTTGATATCCATCTTTATTGTAATATTTATGATTCAACGTATAGGTGTAAACAGCTCCAAATATAAGTTTGTTTGATTTGTAAATCCGAAAGTTATTCGAAATATCTCTGGGAAGGTCTTGTTAATGATTGCAGGTGCTGGTCATACATGTTATATTATCCTAATCATACGCCGCTTAACAGTTCAGGGGCTGAATGTCTTCTGCCTGATAAAACATATCATCTGGTCATGTGTTTAACGCTTACCTGATAAACAGGCAATTCTAAATTTACAAATTATGGCCGAACTACCAGATCTCACAGTATATGCGCGAATACTATCCAGGCGTTTTGTGGGCAAAACTTTAAAGAAACTGGATGTGAAGGTGGCAAAAAAACTGAATGTCACTGTTGATGAATTGCAGGATGCTATCGTTGGAAAGAAGCTTACTGATGTATCCAGGTATGGGAAGACCCTTCATTTTCATTTTTCCGGTGATACTGTGTTGCAGATCCATCTGATGCTCCGCGGAGAGCTGGCCTTGCTGAGCAAGGAAAATCCAGATCCGAAATATGGGATCCTGGGCTTTACTTTTACCGGTGGAGAAGGATTTGCCGTGACAGATTTGCTGAGGCAGGCGACGCCCACACTTCATCCTGAATCCGCAAATGCGCCGGATGCACTTGAAATAAAGCTGGCAGAATTAGGGGCGGTACTTTCTAAATCGAAGAAGATGGTGAAAGAGGTACTGATGGATCAGAAGAAGATGAGGGGAATAGGGAATTCATATGCAGATGAAATTTTATGGCATGCGCGGATTTCACCATTTTCGATCGCTAATGCCATTCCCGAGAAGGCGGTAAAAAAACTTCTCAGCTCCATGGGGACGGTATTGAACAAGGCGATCGAAGAAATTGCTGAGGAAAATGGAGATGAACTGCATGGAGAGCTGCGCGATGTGATGAAGGTGCATGGAGCGAAAATTGAAAAGAGCCCGGGAGGAGCGGTGATCAAATCGGAAAAGATTGGCGGCAGGACCAGCTATTATACAGATGAGCAGGAGCTTTACAACTGAGGCGAATGAGCTGATTTTAAAATATTTAAACAATGTCATGCCTGACCTGTTATATCACCTCACCTAAAAAAACATAACATGGGTTTATTTAAGACATTACTTTATAGCGCCGCGATATATGGAGCCTATAAATTCCTGACAGAGCAGGACGCCATTGGCAGAACAAGACTGGATGAAATAAAAGATAAAGTGCCGCAACTGCTTGATGAAGCAAAATCTATCAAAGATGGCTTGCAGTCGGGACACCTTCCTGAACCACCATCTTTATAAGCAGCTGAATTTTTAGCACTGTAAATATAATTTTTAACACTGTAAATATAACTGTCATGAGCAATAATCAGTTAATTGACAACCAGGAGGAACTTTATGCTGGTTCTGTTTTTTCAAATGCGGGCGCAATTGATGCTGTAAGCGCTGAGAACGGCCAGTCGGCATTTGATGGTGATGAGGATGCAGACTTAACCGAAGATGAGGACTTCTCTGATGATAGCCTCAGCGATGATGATAGCCTCAGCGATGATGAGGGCTTCGATGAAGATGAGGATGTGAGTCCCGACGAAGCAGCCAATGAGGATGAGTCTTTGGAGAATGAACCACTCGACGAGGAAGTATAGGCAATTTAACTGCTTTACAATCAACCTGAACTTGTAGCTTGAAAAAGGTCATAGCATCAACTGCTAAGACCTTTTTTTATTTTATTTATCCGTTTCTGATCTGCAGATCTGCCCATAAAATACTGTTGAGCAAGGTGAACAAAGAATTACACATTGGCAATGTAAGCTAAGTATGTTAATTAATGTTATGTGTATGATTACCTCAACCTGAGCTTCATGGCACAGTAATTTGAGCTTTTCAACAAAAAAACGGCTCATCCTGCTGCCTAGTTTTGTCATACATAAAAATTAGAAAAATGGCAAAGATTTGGTTTATAACAGGCAGCTCGCGCGGATTAGGCCGAAGCCTGACAGAAGCGGTTTTATTAAATGGGGATAAGGTTGCAGCTACTGCTCGCAACATCAGTAGTTTAGATGATCTGGTAACCCGTTTTAAGGATGCTATTTATCCTATGGAACTGGATGTGAACAATGCGGACCAGGTACGCCGGGTGATTGCAGATGCCGTAAATCATTTCGGCCGTATTGATGTACTGGTCAATAATGCCGGTTTTGGCATCACGGGTGCTGTGGAAGGATTTAGCGATGAACAGGTACGCAGCCAGCTGGAAACAAATTTGTACGCACCTATCGCCATCACCCGTGCGGTCTTGCCGTTTATGCGTGCGCAGCGCTCGGGGCACATTTTGCAGATCAGCTCCATGGGGGGCAGAGTAGGCAGTGGTGGTGTCTCTGTTTATCAGGCCGCGAAATTCGGTTTGAGCGGATTTAGTGAGGGGCTTGCCATAGAAGTGGCCGATTTTGATATTAAGGTTACCTGCGTAGAGCCCGGAGGTTTCCGTACCGACTGGGCGGGAGATTCAATGACTTATGCAAGGGAAATCGAGGGCTATAACATGGTGAACAAACGAATTGAGTTATTTAAAAGCGGTAACTTTAAACCGATCGGTGATCCTGATAAGGCGGCCAGAGTGATCATCGATACAGTGAATCACCCGGAGCCACCTTTGCATTTGCTCCTGGGCAGCGAGGCCGTTGCGATCGTAAAGCACTCAGAGGCGGCGAAGCTGCGTGAGCTGGAAAAATGGGAGAAGATCAGTCTTTCCACTGACAGCGATGACGCAGAGAACTTTCTTGAAACAGAAGCGGGAAAGCGCTTTCTGAGCTTAAAAAAATAATTAGCTGATGGCAAGGTGAAATTTACCTTGCCATTATTTGAAATTGTCACTAACTTAAATGATATGGCTGAAAGTGAACGACCGAAAATCGGATATTCCTGTTATTTTACGAGGAGCAGGGAGGGCGAACAGTTTGTGCCCGAGCATGTGTTTAGCTACCAGATCTCCGGCAGGCTGACCATGACGGACGACAACCATCATACGAATATATTCAACGAAGGGGACTTCAGGTTTATCAGGCGCAATAACCTTGTCAAGTACATTAAGGAACCTCCTGCCGGTGGCGAATTTAAATCAGTATCCGTCTATCTGGACCAGCAGAGCCTGCGCGATTTCAGTATCCGGGAGGGCATTGAGGGGTCTTCAGTCAGGTCTACGGCTAGTGTGATCAAATTAAAGCCAAACACACTTTTTAAGAGTTATATGGATTCGCTGCAGCCATACCGTCAGGATGATGTGGTGATCAGTGACGCGCTTCAGCAATTAAAAGTGAACGAAGCCATTCTGTTGTTGCTGCAGGCCGATCCTTCCCTGGCTGATGTGCTGTTTGATTTCAGCGAGCCGGGCAAAATAGACCTGGAAGGGTTTATGGAAAAGAACTTTCATTTTAACGTTCAGATGAAGCGGTTTGCATATCTATCCGGTCGTAGCCTGGCAACGTTCAAACGTGATTTTGAAAAAGTTTTTAATACGACGCCGGGCCATTGGCTACAGGAGCGACGGTTGAAGGAAGCATATTACCTGATCAGGGAAAAAGGCAGGTCTGCCTCTGACATCTACCTGGATCTGGGCTTTGAGGATCTTTCCCATTTTTCCTTTGCATTTAAGAATAAATATGGGCTGACACCTTCAAAAGTGATGACGCATTAGATATGGAGGATCATATAGCACCCCAGCAGCGAGCTGGTCAGCCGCCTTTGATTATTACCCTCCGCCTGGATAAGGATAGCCAGGCGATTTTTGATGAGCAGCGGAAACTTTACTTTCCGGTTGAGCGCAACTATCTGAAAGCACATCTGAGCCTGTTTCACCAATTACCGGATGAAGCTGAAGTTTATGATTTTCTAAGGGATTTAAATGTATTGCAATTCGATCTGCATGTTACTGGTCTCATGAACCTTGGCGCGGGTGTTGCCTACCGTGTTTCCAGCCCGGAATTACTTGCTCTAAGGAAGACCATTGCAGAGCGGTTTTCGTCACACCTGATCCCGCAGGACCAGCAGGGGTTCAGGCCGCATATCACCGTCATGAATAAATCAACTCCGGAACAGGCCAGGGTCTTACTGGCTGAACTTTCCGGCACTTTTCTGCCCTTTATAATAAGAGCAACAGGGCTGGATGTGTGGTCATATCTTGGGGGGCCGTGGGAGCACAGGAAGACCTTTAATTTAAATTCCTAAAGTCTAACTGAGCAAATTAAGCTCCCCACCTACGGCCGGCTGCCTTCTCCGCCTTTTTTGTTTTGATTTGTATCAACCTTTGATGTACCACCTGCAGCACTTGTTCCGGTACCATTACCGCCGTTGGTACCTGTATCTCCATTGTAATTGCCAGCTGTTGTTCCGCTGGTAACAGCACCAGCAGGGGCGGTTCCAGAGCCATTGTTTGCAGGGTTTGAAGTACCCGTTCCTTTTCCGGTAGTGTCTGACATTGCAGAGGAGGTATCAGCCTGGCTTCCGCTTTTTTTGTTAGAATTGCTGCATCCTGCATAAACCATTCCGGTTAAAGCTAAGACTGTAAATAGTTTAAATTTCATAGTTCTCTTGTTGGTGATTTACTGGATTCCTGAGCATAACCTTCCGGCCGGGAAATGGTTTGTAACAATTTAATTTTCAGTCCGGTTGAAACTGATTGCGAAGAATAGAACCCGGATCACCCCTACAGATCAGTGGCGGATCCTGCCGGCAGTTTCTGGGATGAGCTGAAAGATCCCGATAACGGCGCCGGTCAGGCTGTATGTTTACGGAAAGACTTGGGTGACATCCCTACATGGTTTTTAAAAAATTTGCAAAAATGGGAGTTGTCGGCGAAATTGAGATTCCAGGCAATTTCACTCACTGTAAGACTTAAATTGACCAGCATCCGCTTGGCCTCTAAAATAATTCGATTTCGAATCATATCACCTGCAGAAATCCCCAGGACGTCCTGGCAAATGGTATTCAGATATCCCGGACTGATAAATAACTTTTCTGCGTATTGTTTGGGCAAACGCATGGTTTGATATTCCTTTTCAATCAGTTTCTCAAATTTTTTGAGTGTGGCCCTTGGCTGGTTTTCCGGTAATTTCAGTCCTTCATTTTCCTTGCTGACTTTAGCCAGTAAGATGAAAAGATCCAGGAGCATAATGCGGATTGAATCCAGCCGGAAGGGATGAACTGTGTTTGCCTCTAAAACGGCCCTGTCTATCGTTCGGATCACATCCGGCTGCAGCTCCTCCGTTAAGTCGATTACAGAGTAGTTTACATTGCCGCTTAAAAAAGCAAATTGTTCAAGGTATTCATCATCAAGGAGAAAAGACTTAAAGAAAACGGCTGAAAAGTTGATCACATACCCGTCTATGTCGCCCTCAAAGTGCCAGTTGTGGACTTGGCCGGGTGCCATAAAATAAAAATGATAGGGTTTTACGGAGAATTGCTGGAAATCGATCGAATGGCTTCCTGCACCCCGGGTAAACAACATCAGGTGATAAAAATCATGACGATGGGGAAAGTGCAGGCTTTTTAAATTTTTGAGATATACAGCTAAATTACTGATGGTGACATCCTCTTCAAGGGTAAGTGAAAACCTGCAAATATCATAAATGGGAAATTCTTTCTTCATGTAAGTTAGCCCGGCCGGCACAAAATCATCTTTCAATAAAGATAATGTTTTTACGATAACGTATATATTAAATATTTATCGGAAGCGATCAGTGAAAGGCTGGGCAACAAAAATGAGGCTGTCGCAGCGCCCTGCCCTCAAAGGTAACGCTCAGTTTCCTGGATCTCCAAATCATTGATGCAGGCATAACGTTTCTGCATTAAGCCATTCTCATCAAATTCCCAATTTTCATTACCATATGCCCTGAACCATCGGCCTTCAGCGTTATGGTACTCATATTCAAAACGAACGGCTATACGGTTCTCAGAGAAAGCCCACAGCTCTTTCTTTAACTTGTAACTCAGCTCTTTTTTCCATTTATCCGTAAGAAATGAAATGATCTGTTCCCGTCCGTTGATGAAAGTAGTTCGGTTTCTCCATTCGCTGTCAACTGTATAGGCCAGGGCCACTTTCTCAGGATTTTGCGAGTTCCAGCCATCTTCAGCCAATTGTACTTTTTGTTTTGCCGTTTCAAGGTTGAAAGGGGGCAAAGGATATTTCTTTTCCATTGTTATTTGATTTAATATTGATACACATTTTTATCATTAGATACCTAGATCCAAACCAGCCAGGATCGCATAATCGGGAGGGCCTACTACATTTCCTGAATCACCAGATCATTGATGCAGTAATATTTTTCTATCAGGCCATTCTCATTCAATTCCCAATTTCATTACCATATACCCTACAAATGTCCGTCAGTATTATAGTATTCATATTGAAAAAGAACGGCTATGCGGTTATCAAAAAAAGACCATATTTCCCTCTTTAACTTGTAGCCCAGCTGTTCTTTCCATTTATCCGTAGGAAACGGAATAATTTGTTCCCGTCCTTTGATAAATGTATTGCGATTTCGCCATCAATTGTATCAGCCAATGCAACATGCTCAGGATTTTAAGCGTTCCAGGCATCTTCATCTGATTGTACTTTTTGTTTTGCCGTTTCAAATTGAAGGGTGGCAAAGGCGGTGTTGTTATCTGGATCTTTCCCGGCAGCGTATATTATCGTTAATACTCTATCTGTTGTTTAGCAGTATTTAAGAACCTGTGAACTTGATTACGTAGTGTTTGATCTCTGATATCAAAAGTACTTAACTGCAGTTACATAGAATTGTACTTTTCATCGCATTAGTGGTATTTTTTAAGTCAAGATACAGTTGCCGTCAGGGGCAACAGGTATTTGAACAGGGCCAGATTCTTTATTTAGCTCGTCTTTGGCCTCTTACTGAGAAATCTATTCCAGCTCATTTTTCCGATCTTTTATCGTATATTTCTTTTGATTATTTACCCTGTAAACAACTGGTTTTGAAAAATATAAACAATATTGTTCTTTTGATAAATTAAACTTTATATTGAACATCTCTGGCAGAAACATCAGTAGAAAAAAAACGATACAGCTTTATGAAATATTTGCTCATAATCATGCTTTTCCTTACCAGTTGCACGTATTTGACTGACGATGACCTGAACAGCTTTGTTGACGCCCAGTTGCGAAATTCCAAAAAAGGCGTCCTGGATTTTCGTAACTTTAAATATAAGGGATGGAATAAAATGTATATCCTCGCACCTCATGCTGCGGCAGCTGGTTTTGATGATACATTATTAAAGTCTGAGGATGAAATCCTGGGTACCGGCATCAGCAAGAGCGATTCATTTTTCCTGATCGTCCTGGCCAAAAATACAAGGGTAGTTAGAATTGCCAGATTTTCTCCCTCAGGGATAAGCAAGCTCGCAATTATGAATGATAAATTTGGTTTTTATCCCAAGAGTACTGCAGTTTTTAATTACCGTACAGCAGGTAACCTGAAGCGTTTCAATGCTAAGGAAACGGAATTCAAACATTTTTCTTCGGACTGGCCTGAATCTGTGGTCGATAATATAAAATAATATGACCCGGTCAGTAACTATCCAGCTTGCGCTTTTCTGCATCATTTGCTTTTCAGGCATTTGCCAGGTAAAGCAAGAGTCGCCGCTTCCCTTCAGGGACAAGGATCTTGTTTATTTTGATTATCATTCAAAAACCATTGATGAAGATTATACGATTTACATCCATTTCCCGCCAGGTTATGATACAACAAAGACCGCTTATCCGGTTCTTTATTTAACTGATGGCGACTGGAACATGACCGTGGCCATGAATTGTTTTAATATGTTAAGGCAGGACTATCCAACAACGGAGGCATTGTTAGTGGGAATAGGATATGGAAGCCGGAGCAATAAGAGAAACCGTGATCTCAATCCTGCCGATGGCGGCCCCAAATTTCTGTCATTTATTAAAGATGAAGTAATTCCATTTGTAAATTCCAGGTACCGGGTCACTAAAGAAAAAGGATTGTACGGCTATTCATATGGAGGGATTTTTACTACTTATGTTTTGTTTCAGGAGGCAAATCTGTTTGATCAGATTTATATCGGTGCGCCGGGAAACAATGGCAGCCTGCTTGTACCATCAGCACGCACATACTTTTCAAAAAACACTACGCTCAAAACCAAGATATTTGCCGGCGTAGGTTCTTTTGAAACAGAGAACGTTAAAAATATCGGATTATTTAAGAACTATCTTGACAGTAATAAGAAGGCGGGCCTGCAGATTTTCACAGCTGTTGCACCAAATGCCGGGCATGGCGCTGCGCTGGCTCAGGTGATGCAAAGCGGGATAAAATATGTTTACTGTCTTACTCACCAGTCCATTGCAACACCACCTTCAGGCGCATTAAAGAAATATGAAGGTACTTATGGTACAGATGATGCCAAATCAAAAGCGATCCATGTTTTCATAGAAAATGGCGAACTGTACTTCAGGGAAGGAGGGGGGAACGCCCTGCATCTGATACCCTTTGAAAAAGATGGATTCTTTATGGTGGAGAATGAGGGCTTGAGTTTTAGATTTACAACGGAAAATGGACGGCAGTATTTTGTAGTTGATTTCCCCGCTGAAAAGGATATCCGTTTGCCGAAAACTAAATAGCTTCCTTAAGTTCGCCGCTTAAACACCCCCATCTCCTCAAATCCGGATGCGTTGCGCTTCATTATTCCCTTACCGGCCAGAGCTTTCAATAAATTGTCCCAGTTCCTGAGCGATCAAACTTAAGGAAGGGGTAGAGCCCTCCCATATTGGGGATCCCAGTTGATCAGTCATCTGCGAAAAGAAAAGATACCCAACCGTTGAACCTTCCAGTTCTACTCGGTACCGCTCATTATCGCCCTCTGGCGCATAAATGATCAGATCTTCAATTTTTCCCTGATTGTTTACTGTATAATGATACTGTTCCATGAAATAGAAACAGGCAACGTCAATTTATGTTTGTTGGGATCGTAAACGGATACCTTTTATCCTGCGCAAGGCGAAATGAGTTAAGAAATGTGATTTTATGGAAAAAATATTCTTAGACCTGGTAATCGTAAATACCTCGTATTCAATATGCTTTTGAAAATAAGCTGGTGATGATGAAAAAAATGTGTCACTAAGTGTTGTTTTTACACAAACGATTTATTACTTTAGATTTACCGTTTTAGTAATAACCAGATATAACTTGTAATCCCGGATGTGTCGTCACAGACACCTTGACGGTAAATTACAAAATTTTTTAGCCGATGCTTGTGTATACGTACGCTGCCTTTCCTGCTGATTTAATTATTTGCCGGAACAGCCATGTGAAAAAAGAACTGTTAACTAAATAATTTGACTATTAAATTTATCTATAACTATATGTAAATAAGATCTTTACACCCTCACTATTAACCAAATATATTCTTATGCAACGAAAACTACCTTTTATCAAGGGGATGGGAATCCTTTTGCTCATGAGTCTGTGCCTTGCTTTTAATGCAATGGCCCAAACCAAAGTCACAGGAAAAGTCATCGCAGGCGACGACAAGTCTCCTATCCCAGGCGCTTCCATCAAAATCAAAAATGCTCCAGGAGGAACTACTTCCGACGTTAACGGTGTTTTTGCCCTCAACGTCCCCGAAAATGCTATCCTCGTTATTTCTTTTGTTGGATACAACAATAAAGAAGTACCTGTTACCGGCTCCACACTGAATATCACACTTGATCCTGTTAAAAACGATCTTACCGAAGTGGTTGTTACCGGTTACAGCTCACAGCGTAAAAAGGATTTAACGGGTGCCGTAGCGGTAGTGAACATCGCCCAGCTGAAGTCGCAGCCCGCGGCCAGTGCGATCGAGTCACTGCAGGGCAAGGCTGCCGGTGTGGCCATCATTACCGATGGAGCCCCGGGATCTACCCCGCAGATCAGGGTCCGCGGTACAACTACGATCAACAACAATGATCCATTATATGTGATCGACGGTGTTCCTTATGAGGGAAAACTTTCCTGGTTAAGCCAGAACGATATCGAAAGCATGCAGGTGCTGAAAGATGCATCCTCATCTTCTATCTACGGCGCAAGGGCCAATAATGGTGTGGTAATCATCACCACTAAAAAAGGTTCACTCGGCGCACCCAAAATATCTCTCGACAGCTATTATGGGATACAGACACCAAGAAAAGGTTCTTTCCCTAAAATGATGTCGCCACAGCAATATGCTGATTACCTGTTTACAGGATACAGGAACGCAGGTTTGCCGCCATCAACAGGTACCAACTACGGTAATGGCAGCAGTCCTACATTGCCAACATACCTGCTGGCAGGATCTGCAACAGGCCAAAACATCACTGCAGCAGATGCAGACCCTTCCAAATACAACTACAGCAGGGACCCGAATACTTTCTACCAGATCACCCGTGCCAATCAGCAGGGAACAGACTGGTTTGATGAAATTACTGAATCGGCACCTACACAAAGTTATCAGCTGAGCGCAACAGGCGGCGGCGAAAATGCTATCTACAGTTTTGGAGGCGGTTACCTGAAGCAAAACGGAACGATCAAAAACACAGGGTTTACCCGTTACAATTTCAGGTCGAACACACAGTTTACTGCGCTGAACAATAAACTGCGCTTCGGTGAAAATGCACAATACAGTTACTCAGAAGGTTTCGGCTTTGGTGTAAACCCAAATGTACCGGGAGAGTATCAGGATGAGGGCAGTCCGGTGTCATGGGCATACCGTATTCCTACCATCATCCCGGTTTACGATATCATGGGCAACTTTGCAGGCAGCCGCGGAAGCGGACTGGGAAATGCAGAAAACCCGGTTGCTGTGCTATACCGCGCTAAAGACAATATCAACAGGAGCAACTTCTTCTTTGGAAATGTTTTTGGTGAATATGATATCATTCCCGGCTTAACCGCACGTACCAGCTTTGGTATCCGTTATGAGAACTATAACGGACAGACCCTGCGTTATCCCAACCTTGAATTCCTGGAAGGTAACAACTCAAATAACTTAAATGAATACGAGGGCTATACCACAGAGTGGACATGGACCAATACCTTAAACTATAAAAAGACTTTTGGCAAACACGTATTTAACCTGCTGGCAGGTACAGAGGCAATCCGTAACCGTAACAGACAGCTGAATGGCGGAAGAAATGATTTCTTCCTGCTCGGTAACCAGGATTATTACTATCTGAATGCAGGTGCATCTAACATCAGCAACAGCAGTACAGGTACAGTAGGATCATTGTTCTCGCTGTTTGCGAAGGCCGACTACTCTTTCAACGACCGTTACCTGTTCAGTGCAACGATACGCCGTGACGGATCATCAAACTTTGGTGAGGATAACAAATATGGTTACTTCCCGGCAGTAAGTGGTGCATGGAGGATTTCGGAAGAGGACTTCATGAAAGACAATAAACTTTTCAGCGATTTGAAAATCCGCGTGGGTTATGGACAAACGGGTAATCAGAGAATCCCTTCTTTCCAATATGTGAACAGGTTCCAGAGTGCGATCAACAGTGCCGGTTATCCTTTAGCTGGCGGTAACAACGTGATCTCCGGAGTTTATCAAAATGCCTACAGTAACCCGCAGGTGAAATGGGAGTCGTTAAGTTCCATCAACGTTGGTTTGGACTTCACGGTGAAAGGTGGTGTTTTAGACGGATCGGTAGACTGGTATAACAAGAAAACAACGGATATGCTGTACCCGGTACCGCTTCCTTCTACAGCTGTAGGTCTGGGTACTTCGCCTTTTGTGAATGCCGGTGATATGAGCAACAAAGGGGTAGAGGTAAACTTAGGCTACCACATGAACCGTAACAATGAAAATCCTTTTAAATTAGACCTGGGGGTTAATTTCTCCAGAAATGTGAATAAAGTAATCAAACTGGCCGACGGGATCAGCAAACAGCCTTATGGTAACTTCAGAAGTTTAACTACTTCGATCTTGCAGGCAGGACAGCCATTTGGCGCGTTTTATGGCTATAAGGTAGCCGGCATTTATCAGAATGCAGCAGACATTTCAGGCAACCCTTCTTATACAGGTGCAAGGGTAGGTGGTTTCAGATATCAGGATGTAAATGGTGATGGTGCCATCACACCCGATGACAGAACGATTATCGGTAATCCAAATCCGGATTTCCTGTACTCGCTGAGCGTAAATCTTGCATACAAAAACTGGGATGTAGCGATGTTCTTTAACGGGGTCCAGGGTAATGATATCTATGAGGCTACGCGTTACTTTACAGACTTTCCAACATTTGATGGTGCAAGAAGTACAAGGTTACTGGATGCCTGGAGCCCTACAAATACCGGCAGCATGATCCCTTCACCTTACGTGGGCGTATCAGACCTTGAGTATGCTTCTTCAAGTTACTATGTACAAAACGGAAGTTTCTTCAGAATGAAAAACCTGCAGATCGGTTACACGATACCTGTAAAAGTTTTCGGTACAAAAACAGGCGTAAGCAAAGTGAGGATTTATGCAAGTGCGACCAACATCTTTACCGTAACAAAGTATACTGGTCTGGATCCTGAGATCAGCCAGGAAACGGATACGTTTTCTGTACCGGGCTTAGACAGGGGTATTTACCCTTCTCCACGTCAATACCTCTTAGGTCTTAGTGTTGGTTTTTAATTTTAAAAAATAAGAAGATGAAACCATCATCAGCATACCGCTTTAATAAGAAATGATATGCTGAGGATAGCTTCATAACCGCTTAAAATCAAATATACTCAAAATGAAAAAGTACATATATATATCGCTTATAGCTGTCCTTTGCACTGTATTATCGTGTAAAAAGGATTTTATCCAGAGAAATCCGCAAGGTGAACTGATCACTGAAAACCTGATTTCGCAGGATGGCGTGGAGGCTTTGCTGACCGGCGCTTACGGTTTGTTAAATGGTAACGTAAACGGAACATGGGGCAATTATGGTGCGGCTCCGAGCCAGTGGTTGTTTGGTGAAGTAGCATCAGACAATGCCCATAAAGGCAGTAGCAATGGTGACCAGCCAAACATGAACCTGATTGAACAGCATTCGCCAACCAGTACCAATGATAACCTTGCTAATCTCTGGGACAGATGTTTTGAAGGTATCCAGCGTTGTAACAATACGCTGAGGGTGCTGAGCGATTTACAAGCCGGAAAGGGCAGTGTGAAACTCTCCGATGCCCGCGCATTGCAGGTTCAGGCCGAAGCAAGGCTGCTGCGTGCCCACTATTATTTCTTCCTGGTCCGCGTTTTTAAATCTGTTCCCCTGATCACAGAAACAACAACAGAGCCGGCAGTAGATAACACAGCAGACATTTATCCCACTATCGTGGCAGACCTTACCTATTCCCTGGCAAACTTGCCTACAGACAAACCAAAAGGACAGGTGGGCCGTGTAGATAAATATATTGCACAGGCTTACCTGGGCAAAGTATTGCTGTACCAGAAAAAATATGCTGAAGCATACGCCCAGCTGAATGCAGTGATCACAGCGAAGGCAGACCTGGTAACTATGCCTTTTGCAGATAACTTTGATATTGATAAGGAAAATGGGCCAGAGGCTATTTTTGCAGTACAGCATGCCGTAGGTGCCGATGGTACCGGTGGTGACAACGGAAACGTTGGTGATATGCTCAACTTCCCTTATGCGGTTGCCTGCTGCGGTTTCTTCCAGCCTACGATTGACCTGGCAAATGCTTTCAAAGTGGATGCTGCAGGTTTACCACTGCTGGACGGATCTTACCGTACCAACCCTTATGTTTCTGATATGAACTTAACAGGAACTGCAAAAACAAATTATGTAGTACCAACTGCTTTGGCGCTTGACCCGCGTATTGATTATACTTTGGGCAGAAGGGGAGTAGACTACCGCAAAGGTTACGGCCTAATGCCGGGAGATGCATGGATCCGTGATGTGGGCAATGCAGGTCCGTTTGTAGTAGTTAAAAATGTACTGGACCAGGGACAAATTACGTCGGGCACAGCACCGGGGCTAACGAACGTGACAGGCTTAAATGTAAACCTGATCCGTTTGAGCGATATTTACCTGATGGCCGCAGAATGTGCGGTTGAAACGGGCGACCTGCCCCGGGCTTTATTCCTTGTAAACAAGGTAAGGGCACGTGCAGCATTGCTGCCGCCTAAAACTGTTGCCGGCGGAGGAGTTGCTGCAGCCTATAAGGTGAGCCCGTATCCGGTGTTCGCAAGCGCGGATTATGCAAGAAATGCGGTGAGGATGGAGCGCAGGCTTGAGCTTGCGATGGAAGGCCACCGTTTCTTTGACCTGGTACGCTGGGGCATTGCCAAGCAGACTTTGGAAAGCTATTTCAACTTTGAAGGCGGATATTTCAGTTACCTGAAAGGAATTGCAATAGAAGCAAGGGATGATTATTTCCCTCTTCCGCAGGATCAGATTGACAGAAGTAAAGGGGTGCTTAAACAAAGCCCGGGATACTAGAAATTTGGTAAATTAAGCTTTCATTATATACCCTCAGGTAGTTGATTTTAACTGTCTGGGGGTATTTTTATATTTAACATAGGATTATTTTAGCTACTTTAGGTTTTGATTGCCAGATGCCAACAACCAAATATTTTTTATGGGCCAACGACGTTTATTTTTAGTATTCCTGATCCTGGGTGTTTTTGTGTTCGCTATCGTGCAATGTACTCAGCAGGAGGAGCGTAAGGACAGTCGCGGACCAACATATGCAGGCAGTGCCAGCTGTAAAAACTGCCATAAAGATATATCAGGATCAATTACCCATAACGCACATTTCAATGCCTCCAGAATGGTCACGAAACCCAATTCTGCAGACAGCCTGAAGCTGCCTGACGGGGAGTTTATTTTTAATGAACATACAAAAGTGGGAGTAAAAAACTTGAAAGATGGTTTGTACCAGTCGGCACTGGTGAATGGCCAGGCAATGAAAACGGAACATACCGATATGGTGTTCGGCGCGGGGATCAGTGCATATACCTTTGCTTTCTGGTTTGGCAATAAGCTCATGCAAATGCCGCTCAACTATCTAACGAAAGAACATCAGTGGGTAAACAGCCCGGGGTTTCCATCAGACCAGATTTATTTCGGACGGCCTATCGTTGCGCGCTGTCTGGAGTGCCACAGTTCATCTGTAAAGCAACAGCTGGTGAAATCGGGTGATTTTAGTGTGGAAGAGGAACTGGTTAAAGGTTCTCTGATTGCCGGTATCGACTGTGAGCGCTGTCACGGGCCTGCCGCACAGCATGTAGAATTCCATGAAGCAAACCCGACGGTGAAAAATGCGGCGTATATGGTAAGTTATAAAGCTCTGGCCCTCACCAGGAGAATTGATATGTGCGGTGTGTGCCACTCCGGAACAGGTATAAAAACCTTAACCTCTACCTTTGCTTTTAAACCGGGCGACACGCTGAAAACGCTGCCCCAGTATAATGTATACAAGGGCGAAGATCCGGATGTGCATGGCAAACAGAAGCAACTGCTCGAAGCCAGTCTTTGTTATAAGGTAGGCAAGGCGGAGTGTATTACCTGTCATGATATTCATGACAACACAAAAAAAAGCGTGCAGATCTATTCCAACAAATGCATCAGCTGCCATAAAGAAGTTGTGCATAAAACATTGCCGGAGAAGAATGCATCGGTACTGGCCAAAAACTGTATCGACTGCCATATGCCGGTGAAGGAATCTCATGCAATAGGTTTCCAGATCAGCGGAAGCCAGAAAAAGATTCTTTACCGGTTAAGGACGCACAGGATTGCTGTTTATGACAGGCTGACTGGTACCAGTGAAGGCGGCGTTAAAAATTGAGTTTCATGTACTGCAGCAATATAATGGTTTTCGCATCTCTGATTTCAGCGCTGGCGATCATGTTATAAGCCTCCTCCATACCCAGCTCCAGAACCTCGATATGCTCCTGTTCTTCCTGTACACCCCCGCCGGCGGTTACTTTCATGTCTTTGGCATATTCCGCAACAAAGAAGTGAACAAGTTCAGTTACTGAGCCGGGCGACATATAAGCTTCGAATATCTTTCTTACACCTGTAACCTTATAACCTGTTTCCTCTTCCGTTTCCCTTCTGATGCAATCTTCGGGATTTTCATCATCGAGCAGGCCTGCACAAGCCTCGATCAGCATGCCTGATTTGTTTCCGTTGATGAAAGTAGGCAACCGGAACTGACTGGTGAGAATTACTGTTTTTGATTCATTATTATACAATAAAATTGTAGCGCCATTCCCCCTGTCGTATGCTTCCCTGCTTACTTTTTGTATGGATCCATCATTGTGATAATATGCATAAGTGATCTTTCGCAGGGTATACCAGTCATCTGAAAGGATTTCGGTTTTCAGGATGTTTATACCGCTATTCTGCATCAGGCACCTCATCTTTATTTGCGTCTGGCACCTCGTCTTTATTTGCGTCAGGCACCTCGTCTATATGGAAATAGATTTTCAGTCCTCGTTCCCTGCCAATTCTTACATCTTCGTCTGCACCTTTGGATGCGCCTTCAATCCTCAGGATCGCATCACATTTTTCAAGCAGACGGTGGGCACAGGGATACTGTATTTCGTTCCATATTGCATCGCCTGTGGATTCAGAGCCAGCCAACTGGATCAGGGGCAGGGCTACCCATTCGCCGATCATCGGTACATGGCCTTTCCTGAACAGTGGAACGGCCATTGCTTCGAGCTTGCTCAAATTCTGCTGCATTAAAGTTGGGTCGTCATTCGTGCCGCTTTTGTAAGGGCCTGCAATTAGTATCATCATATCGGTTTCTTTTTACAAATCAATTGAAAGATGAGCACAAATAACTTAAGGTACCTTAAGAGGGTGTATTATATCTCAGGCTTTCTTAGCGTACTTAAAAATTCAGGGGTAATACCAAGATAGGAGGCAATCTGTTTTTTCGTGACCTGCCTGGCGATCTGGGGGTATTTGCGGACAAAGCTGTGGTATCTTTCTTCTGCTGTCAGGGATAAATTCTCCATTACCCTCAACTGTTCACGGGTATACGCATTTTGCATGAGTATCCTGAAGAACCGTTCAAACTTTGGGACAGTTTCCAGCAGCAGGTCAAAGTTGGGCCTGCTGATTTGAAAGATCGTACTTTCCTCAATCGTTTCCAGATAGGTCATTGCTGGTTTTCTATTTAAAAAACAATACATATCAGTAATCCACCAGTCGGCAATAGCGAACATGATGGTAGATTCCTTTCCGTCTTTATCAATATAGTAGGATCGTAAAGCTCCCGAATGCACGTAGTACAGATACCGGCAATCCTCATCAGCCTGCAAAATCAAAGTTTTTTTGGTCACCGTTTTACGCACCACCAATGAAGTGAATACAATGGTTTCCTCTTCGCTCAGCTGAATATGTTTTGCGATATTACTAAGAATGCGGTCTGTCATATGACGATAAAAATTGATGTACTGTGAGCAGAGACAGCAAGATAAGATAATTTGGGCTGATAATTCAGCACATCATGTGGCAGAACGCTGATAGGCAACCGTAACTATGATCAACAGTCAGACTGGGATGAAGAAACAGAGATTTCGGCACAACAAGGAGAGATTTCATTAAAGCAGTTGAGGTCCTGATCCGCAACTTTGCTTAAGATCAATATTTATGATTGCCTGACCGCCTTTAGCTGCAGGCCGCTCATCAAGTCAAGCAACAATAAATCTGAAAAAAGACAAATAACCAATCTGAAAAAAATATATATCTTATGAAAATTGTAATCACAGGCTCTTTAGGGCATATCGGTAAACCGCTCGCACAAATGCTTATCGCCAAAGGACATGCGCTGACGATCGTGAGCAGCAGTACCGACAGGCGGACAGAAATTGAGAACATAGGTGCCGAAGCGGCAATTGGCTCCGTAAAAGATGCTGCGTTTTTAAGCACAGCTTTTGCCGGCGCGGATGCTGTATACACGATGGTGCCCCCGGTAAGCTATATGAACCCTGAACTGGACCCTGTTGCGGAATTCAGTATTACAGGCAAAGCATATGCAGAGGCGGTGATTAAAGCCGGGGTTAAATGCGTTGTGAATCTGAGCAGCTGGGGTGCCCATCGTGATAACGGTACCGGCGGGATAGTTGGCACGTATTATCTGGAGCAGATCATGAACGGGCTTCCTGAAGAGGTCAGTATCACCCATGTTCGCCCTGCTTCGTTTTACTACAATCTGCTGGGCTTTATCCCTGCGATAAAATACACCGGAAAAATCTCTGCCTGCTATGGCGGGGAAGACCTTACCGTGCTCGTAGCACCGGAAGATATAGCTGTTGCGGTAGCGCAAGAGCTGGAAAATTACACTGAGGGCAGAAAAATCAGATATGTGGCCAGCGACGAACTCACCTGCAATGAGGTGGCGCGCATTTTGGGTCAGTCCATCGCCCGGCCAGATCTGCAGTGGGAACTGATCAGCAAAGAACAGGCAATGGAAAACCTGCAGGCTGCGGGCCTGCCCCTAAAACCAGCGGAATTGCTCGTAGAATTACAGCTGGGGCATCATCATGGTTTAATAGCCGAAGACTATCTGGAGCACAGGCCGGTGCCGGGTAAAATAAAGATGCAGGATTATGCCAGAGAATTTGCACTGGCCTTTCAAAAACAGGTATATTAGGACATGACAACCGAGGGGCCTGAACATATCAAAAGCATTTCTGAGTTTCACCGGTTCAGGCAGTTGCCAGGGCCGGTGCACCCGCTGGTGAGCGTGGTACGGTTTGAAGATATGCGAAACATCGCAGGCCATCCTTCCAGCTGGGTGCTGGACTTTTACGCAATTGCCCTGAAAAGGAATTTCCATGCCAAACTTAAATATGGGCAGCAGTCGTACGACTTTGATGAAGGGATCATGACTTTCATGGCACCCGGTCAGAAAATCGGTATTGAGGCAGAAGCCGCTGATCCTGTTGAGCATTCCGGATGGCTGCTGCTTTTCCATCCTGATTTTCTGTGGAATACGCCGCTTGCCAAAGGCATCAGGCAATACGAGTATTTCGATTACTCCGTGAACGAAGCGCTTTTTCTCTCTGAACAGGAGGAAGCTACGCTAAACGGCATGATGCAACATATTGCAACTGAATATCAGCTGGTTATTGACGATTTTACGCAAAACATCATCATCGGCCAGCTGGAAGTGCTGCTGGCATATGCACAGCGCTTTTATCACCGGCAGTTCCTCACCCGCAAGCTGAGCAGCCATGACCTGCTCAGCCGGCTGGAAGTCGTGCTCGGAGAATGTTTCAGCCCTGAAAGCTTAAGTAAAACGGGAGTGCCAACGGTAGTGGCAGTGGCTGATGCGCTGCATGTCTCTGCAAATTATCTCAGTGGTTTGTTAAAAACCCTGACCGGCAAAAGTACCCAGCAGCATATCCATGATAAGCTCATTGCGCTGGCGAAGGAAATGTTATCGGCAAATGATTTGTCTGTTGCTGAGATTGCCTATGCGCTGGGGTTTGATTATCCGCAAACGTTCAGCAAACTATTCAAAAACAAAACCAGCGTTTCTCCGGTCGGCTTCAGGCAAAACTTTAACTAAACACCCCCCTTAAATTACCATTCGTTACGCTGGCAGAGTGCTCATGAAGGCCAGGATGTCCGTACCGATCTCCGCCGCATGAGTTTCCAGCGCAAAATGACCGGTGTTGTAAAATTTTACTGTCGCATCGGGAAGGTCCTGCTTGTAGGCTTCTGCCCCGGCAGGTATAAAGAAGGGATCTTTGTTTCCCCATACTGCCAGCAAAGCCGGACGGGTGCTACGGAAATAGGCATGGAAATCCGGATACAGTGCAACATTGGTCCTGTAATCCCTGAGCAGGTCCAGCTGGATTTCAACATTCCCCTGCCTGTCCAGGAAATGCTGATCGAGCGTATAACTCTCCGGGGCGATCAGTGAAGCGTCTGATACACCTTCATGATATTGGTACCAGGTAGCTTCTTTGCTGACAAAATCTTTCAGTGCATTCCTGTTGGCTGCAGAGTCGTCTTCCCAGTATTTTTGTATCGGGTTCCAGTCCTGGCTTAGCCCTTCTTCATAGGCATTGCCATTCTGGGAAATGATGCCGGTAACTTTTTCAGGATTGGCCATTGCAAGGCGGAACCCAACAGGGGCACCGTAATCAAATACATACACGGCAAATCGTTTCATCCCAAGCTGGCCGATAAATGATTGCATGATCTCCGCCAGGTTATCAAAAGTATAACTGAACTGGTCATGGCCCGGTGCATCAGAGTAACCAAACCCTGGCAGATCCGGGGCGATAACGTGATATTTTTTGCTCAGGATTGGGATCAGGTTCCTGAACATGTGTGAAGAAGTAGGGTAGCCGTGGAGCAACAGGATAGTTGGTGCATCTGCCTCGCCTGCTTCGCGATAAAATATATTTAAATTGCTGACCTGTATGGTACGGTAATGAACTGATGTGTTTTGCATAGCCTGAAAATTTTAATCTTTGATCATACAAAATTAAGCATGATATCTGATTGTTAAAAACGATTAAATGTGATAATTGTAATCGCTTTTTGTGATTGCTGTATATGGATACCAACGGCTTTGAAGCTGTGGCCACAGGGCGGATAAGAGAAGGGCCACATCATATGGGATGATGCAGCCCTTCTCTTAGAATAAACTATTTCGTAAAATACTTCCCGGCGTTATTGCCAGCCGGCATTTTGTCCTAAAGCAGGATTCTTTTGTAAGTCTCTTTGCGGAATCGGATAGTAGTACATTTTATCGTCCCACTGTCTTACAATCTCATTCATCCAGGTAAGCTCGCCAAAGGTGTTGCTCTTTAAGCGCTGGGAATTTGTTGCCCCGCTAATGGTAGGGGAAACGTTCACATACGTTACGCCCGCAACAGCCGCTGGCTGTGTGCCCTGGTAAAATGCTACATCAAGGATCCCGTCCTCGTTCAGGTCCATTGGCGTATTCAATGCCGGCACGTAGAAACCATTCCATTCCTGGTTCATCAGGGGCCCTCTTTTCCATCTCAGGATATCGCTGAAGCGGAAACCTTCAAGACTCAGCTCGATTCCTCTTTCTCTTCTGACCTCCAGGATAGTTGGATCAGAGATTCCCGGGAAGTAGTTTGCCACCAAGTACGGATCGGCCACTTTAGGTTTAGTGCTCAATCCCCCGGTGATGCCGCCTCTGGCTCTCAGTACACCAATGGTAGTTGCCCAGTCGGCATCTGTAAGCGTGCCCAGCTCAGCCTTTGCCTCTGCATAGTTGAGCAATACTTCGGCATATCTGAAAAGTGAAACGGCATTGATATTTAAAGCACCTGCATCATAATACATGTCATCCAGCGTCCATTTGATGGGCTGATATCCGGTAAATGTATAAGAGAATACTGGAGGGGCAGGCACCTGCACGCCATTGCTGATCCGTTTGTAGTCGCCCGATCGGATTGTCTGCTTTAACCGCAGATCTCTGTTTTTTACTTCATCCTTGAACAACATGGTTGGGTATGCCGGGTTATTCGTGTAAGGAGTTCCATCTATATTGAGATAGGTGTTGATGAAAGTCCTGGTAAAACTGGCTTTCTCGCCATAAGTACCACTGGTCCACCACCAGTTGGCTTCATTGAGCACACCAAGGTTTACGTCTGCAACGGCAGACTGTAATACCTCAGAGGCTAACGGTGTTGTGCTCGTAAAAACCTGACGGTAGGAAACTCCTGCGCCACCGGCGGTATTGATGCTGTATCCGCCTTTGTCCATGATTTCCTTAGCCGCACTTGCAGCATTTTCCAGCCAGGTACTGGCAGAAGAAGAGAGGTTCAGTTCTGTATGGTACTTCCTGAAGGTACCTTCAAAAAGGCATAATCTCGACTTAAAAGCATAGGCTACGTATTTGGTAACAGTAGTACGGCTTGCATCATTGGTAGCCGAAATGTTTGCACAGGCAAAATTTATATCTGCCAGTACCGAATCCATCACCAGTTCGCGTTTATCCCTGCCCGACATCAGTTTTGGATCATCTACATCCAGTGGTTTACCAATCCATGGTACGTCTCCAAACCTTTTCACTTTATCCAGATAGAAGTAAGCCCTGTAATATCTGGCTAATCCCAGGTAGTTGTTTCTTACCGCTGCAGGAATTGCAGGGTCGTTACAGTTTGCTATAAAGTAGTTGATGTTCCTTAAATTCGTCCATGTCCAGCCTGTGCTCAGGTTAGAAGAGTATGCTCCCGGACGGATAAAATTGTTTACGCTCTTCACTGCCAAATAATCTGAAAATGCATCCTGACTGGTAGAGTTCCTTGGCAGGAAGTCCATCTGGTAGAAGGAGTTGGTATATAGTTTTAATCCGGCTTCTGTACCGAAGACGGCCGCCTTGCTGGCAGTAGACTCTGGTTCCTGATCCAGCTTTTTACAGGCAGTGATACTTAAAATGCCCAGCAGGATCCATATATATTGTTTTTTCATCTCTTTATCTTTAATCGTTATTAAAATACTACACTTAGCCCCAATGAATAACTTTTCATCAAAGGATAGTTATAACCATCACCATTGGTAGAGCCCGCATTCAGGTCCTGGTCTGAAGGAACTGCGTTTTCAACATCTATGTTTTTTACAACCTTGTATAAAGGAGACCAGGTAAATATGTTTTCTCCGGAAAAATATACTTTCGCGGTGCGGGCACCGATTTTAGATACCAACCGTGCCGGCAGGTTGTAACCGAACTGCAGGTTTTTCATTCTCAGGTAAGCTACATTTTGCAGGTATCTCGTTTGTGCTACGCCAAGCTCCCTGTTGGTATCGCTTGATGCGGCACGGGACATAGTCCTTGGGAAATAAGCATCTGTATTCTCTGGTGTCCACATGTTGCCCACCTGGAAATTAGGGATGTTATTATAGGGCCTGTTGTACTGTCCCCAGAACATCTCCGTTTCTGTACTTGGATACCACTGCTGCTTACCTACACCCTGCAGGAAGGTGCTGAAGAAGAAGTTGTTGTATTCTGCTCCGAGATTGATACTGTACATATAGCGGGGAGCTTTATTACCGATGATTTTTCTGTCACCAGGATTGTTCACGGAGTTGGTACCCACGTTGATAAATCCGTCACCATTCATGTCTTTCAGTTTTATATCACCTGGCGCCCAGATATTGGTTGGCGAAGCACGCATTTGCGGGCTCTGCTTGGCATGCGAATCAATATCGGCCTGGTCGATAAAGAAACCTTCGGTAGTATAACCCCAGATTTCGCCGATCGTTTGTCCTTCGTAATAATCGCTCAGCAATTTATCAGGGTTGTTATACCTCGTGATTTTGGATTTATTATCTGCAACAGTCAGTCGTACGTTGTATCTCAGGGGCTTGCTCGAATTACCGATCAGGTCGCTCCATGAAACCGATGCCTCCCAGCCTTTGGTGCGTAAATCTGCATAGTTTCCTTTTGGTACTGTAGCGCCGTAGGTTGCCGGAGCAGTTAATCCCACGGTAAACATATCTGTGGTATTTCTCACATAAATATCACCAGTAAAGTTTAAGCGGTTGTTAAACATTCCGAGATCAAGACCAAGGTTGGTTGTTGTAGAAGTTTCCCAGGTAATGCCGTTTGGCAATACCGCTGGTATACTGGTCACCGGTGGTCTCGCGCCATTCAGGATCTGTGTAGACGAAGTAATGTTGAACAGCTCCTGGTAAGCATAGGAGTCAATATTTCCATTACCAAGAGATCCGTATGAAGCACGAATTTTGAGCTCTGAGATCACTTTTGGCGAAACATGCCAGAAAGATTCCTGGTTGATTTTCCATCCGGCAGAGACCGAAGGGAAGAAACCGTAGCGCTGGTTGGATGGGAACTTGGAAGAACCGTCATACCTGGCGTTTACTTCTAAGAGATATTTGTTTTTGAAGGCGTAATTTAATCGCGAGAATTCACCCATGAAGGCCCATTGATCATAGCCGCCACCCGTAGTGGTCAGGTTGCCAAGCGCCAGGTTAAGATCGTTTGCATCTTCGAAGATTAAGCCGTTACGCTGTACGAGTAGCCTGTTGTAGGTACTTTGCTCGTAATTATATCCCACCATAAACTTGAGGTAATGATCACCTTTAAAAGTATTCTCAAATTCAGCATACACGTTTGTTGCCAGATAATCGGTGGTGCGCTGGTCAAATTTTAAGTCGTTTGTAGTCGTACCTACATACGCAAGCTGTCCAAGGCCAGTGCTGTATGGAACCTGCACACGTTTTTGTTCAACATCATTATGGGTATTTCTAAAGGTGAAATCTGCGTTGACACGGAACTTGTTGTTGAAGAAATTAGATCTCAAACCGGTGATGTTCCTGAAAACCTGTTTACGGGTATCAATTCCGTTTTTGCCCAGATAGAAATCACCCACGGTGTAGGCACCGGTAAATGTAAGCGATCCATCCGGATCGAGCATAGGCACAGTAGGGTGGCCTTCATCCGCAATGTTTCTCCAGATACCGCCACCTTCCCCTACGTTGATTGGGTTATGGTAGTTCATTACAGAATAATCTGCATTATTTTCAATTTTTAACCATGGGAAAACCTGTACGCTACCTTTTGCGCGCATGTTCTTCATGTTATAATCATCAGAATTATACCTGAAAAGACCATCCTGGTTGAGTGTGTGTGCAGAAATGAAAAAATCAGCCTTTTCATTGCTACCACTCACGGCAAGGTTATTTTCCTGCGCAAAAGTGTTGCTCTTGTATAATTCCTTGTACCAGTCGGTACTGCCATAGTAGGTATATTCGCCGGTTGTGGGGTTTACTTCTACCTGGTTGTAGGGCTGTCCGGATTCTACACGTCTTTTAAACTCATCAAGGTAGGCTTGTGAGAACTTTTGTGTTTTGTTGGCATTTTGCGGGAAAGCTCCGTCTCCGTTAACAAAAGCTTCAGCAAACATTTTGGCCCATGTATAGCCATCAGTAACGAAATCAGGCTTTTGCAGCGGGTTTTTAATAGCGAAGTTTGACGTGAAAGCAATCGTTGTTCTCCCTTTTTCTGCTTTTTTAGTCGTGATGAGCACTACGCCAAAGGCGCCCCGTGCCCCATAAATTGCTGCAGAAGCTGCATCTTTCAGAATGGATACAGATTCCACATCGTTAGGGTTCAGCAAGCTGGGGTCACCTTCAAAACCGTCAATCAGGATCAAAGCGCTTCCGCCCTGTCCGATAGAGGTGGTACCCCGGATGTTGTACTTGGGCGACTGTGTGGGTTTACCATCGGCCATGGTAATGTTAAGGTTGGGCAGTACACCCTGTAGGCCCTGGGTAAGGTTAGGGATAGGGCGGCCCTGTAAAGCATCGCTCCGTACCTGGTCTACAGCACCGGTCAGGTTTGCCTTTTTCTGCACGCCATAACCGACCACTACAGTCTCGTTTAACGTTTTAGCATCCGAAGCAAGGCGGACATTGAAAGTTGTTTTTGTCCCGGGGGCTAATTCCTGAGTGATGTATCCGATAGATGAAAATACGAGCGTAGCTTTATCATTTACATTTTGTAAGCTATACTTTCCTGCTCCATCCGTCACAGCATGTGCTTTTTCGCCTTTTACCACAACATTAACGCCGGGTATGGGCTGGTTTTCATTATCGCTCACGGTACCCTGCACTGTCTGCGCCTGCGCCATTGCGCTGGTGCAGACAAAAAACAAGGCTACCGGAATGATCTTTCTAATCAATTTTGTGGTAGTTTTTAAAATCATACACTTTAAGTTTGGCGGCAAACCTAGGATAAGTGTATTAATACGATAACAAGCTATAATGAAATAAAAATGAATTCAAAAGCAGAAAATTGTTAAACTATGTTAAAATATGTTAAAAAGTTAACCTTTTCATCATGGTGTAATTACATCGCAGACTATGTGTAACCTGTAAAGTTCTATGTAATCCTTTAATTTTATTCTTAATTTAATAATCCGGCGGGTATTTTTCCATCGACCTGTGGAAAGGGGATACCTAACAGTTTTACAATGATCGGCGTCATATCCCGCAGGTTCATCTCTGCGATCACGGCTCCCTTGCGGATGCCCGGGCCATGTGCGATCAGGCCGGTTCGTATATTTTTAGTGTCGGGGAAGTGGCCGTGCGTACCGCCCTTGCCTGCTTTTAATGCCTCAACAGTGGAGCTACTGCCAAAGGCAGCGTCATGTTCGCCGGTAAGTGCAAAAGCTACATTTGGGTTATAACCGCCTTTTGTGAGCTGCTCTTTGCTGATCATACGGTAATATTGCTTTACACTGTCGGGCTGTGCATCCAGTAATGCTTTTACTTTATTCACTGTTGCCATGTCAGCAGGATCTTTCAGGTACAGGTAGGCGGAACCACCGGAGGTATTAAACTGTGCTTTCCAGTCGCCACTTTTAAGATCGGTGATCAGGCCGGCTTCTTTAAGCCATACATTTGGGGAAACAGTTTTCTTTACATCATAGAACCCGTGGTCTCCACCGATCAGCAATACCGTGCTGTCCCAGATACCTGCTGCTTTCAGCGCATCTTCGATAATTCCTACGGCAGCATCTGCATCAGCTACAGCTTCCTGTACATCTGCCCCGTAACGCCCGGCCATATGTTCTGCGTGATCAACAGAAAATAAGTGAATTGTCATCAGCTGCGGCTTACTTTTATTAATGACGTAGGCCGCAATCTTTGCTACATTCTGATTGAGCCCTGCATCGATTTTATCGGCTCCGCCAAATACATCTTTCTTTACCGCGGCATAAAATCCCAGTGGCAGGGAGTATTCTTCGCGCACCTTATCGCCAAGGCTGCCGATATCCGGAATGTTATAATCTACAGGAGCGTTTGCAGATACGGGCCAGTAGAGCGATGCTACCGTCATGCCCTGTTCCTTAGCGGCTTTCCAGATGGTTTTTACATGGATGGAGCTGTCCTGCCAGTAGGGCTGCTGCTGCGCTCCGTCCGGTGTGAATATGTTGTTGTAAAATACGCCATGTTTTGCGGGCTGTACACCTGTTACAATTGTTGTATGTGAGGGGTAAGTCATGGATGGGAATACACTATTTACACCTTTGGCGTAGGCTCCGTCTTTCATCAGTGCGCGCAGGCGGGGCGTTTGCCAGTCGCTGTCGAGATAAAAATCAGGCCTGAAGCCATCGATAGTTACAAAGATTACGTGTTTAGCCGTTTGTGCGAGCAGCTGGCCCGTAGCCATCAGCATGGTAAGGAGCGCGATTGATAATTGTTTTTTCATAATGTGGGTTAACAGAATGGGATGCATCTGCAGATTAAAATCAATGATGGGTAAATGTCCCGGTAATTTTGTTAACTTATTGTTATGCTATCATTTAATCTTTATCTACCAGCTTGTTGTTTGCGGCGCCATAACGTTCGCCTGTGTCGGGATATTTTTTCAGCAAACTTTCGATTTTTTCCAGATCGTCAGCAGTGACGTCAATGTTTACGGCAGCTGCATTTTCGGTCAGGTATTTTCTCCTTTTTGTACCCGGGATAGGGATGATGTTATCGCCCTGGGCAAGCACCCATGCCAGCGCCAGCTGGGCAGCAGTTGCATTTTTAGCTGCGGCCAGTTCTGCAAATTCCTGGGTAAGGCCTTTGTTGTTTTTGGCATGCTGCTCCTGGAAGCGTGGCAGGGATTTCCTGAAGTCGCCATCTTTAAGCGTTGTGATATCAAGCGTATTGGTGACCAGTCCGCGCGCCAGTGGGCTGAAAGGGATAAATGAGATATTCAATTCCTTGCAAACCGGCAATATCTGTTCTTCAACGCCGCGTGTCAGTAAAGAATATTCACTTTGCAGGGCACTGATGGGATGCACACTGTGCGCACGGCGCACTGAACTTGCTGAGGCTTCTGATAAGCCTATGTAACGTACCTTGCCTTCTTTTACCAGTTCGGCCATGGCGCCTACCGTTTCTTCAACCGGTATATTCGGGTCAATACGGTGCGCATAATACAGATCGATCACATCCGTTTGCAGGCGTTTGAGGCTGGCTTCAACTGCTTTTTTCATGTAGGCAGGGGAGCCGTCGAACTGTGTTAAGGAACTTCCCTGATTGAGCTGGAACCCGAATTTGGTGGCCAGAAATATTTTCTGACGGTTTGGTTTTAACACTTTGGCAACCAGTTCCTCGTTGGCGCCATTGGCATAAATATCTGCGGTGTCCCAGAAATTGATGCCCAGATCAAGAGCTTTCTCCAGTGTAAGGACTGATTCTGCATCATCAGGCTCACCATAGGCGTGGTTCATGCTCATGCAGCCCAGGCCAATTGCAGATAGTTCTATAGCTGTGTTTCCGAATTTTCTATACTTCATGTCTTTGAAATTTATCAAACTAAGATACGGCGCGGGGCAATGCGGAGATTATAATATTCAAACAATGATAAAAGAAGAGATTAAATTTACATTTAACAAATTCAAAGTTTTGCGGGGTGTAGCTAATAACTGCATAAAATTGAAAATAATTGTATTTTCGTATGAACCAGATAAAACAGATATGAAGACAACAATGAAATTTACCTTCCTGGCACTGCTATGTATGGGCACTGCTACAGGATTAAAGGCACAGGGTATTAAAATGCCGGCTGCAAGTTCGGAACAAACAATTATACAGGACTTTGGACTGGGCAGGATTACCGTAAAATATTCACGTCCGAATACCAAAGGGCGCACGGTGTTTGGAAAGATGGAACCATATGGCGCGGTATGGCGTACCGGGGCAAACAGCGCTACGGTGATTACTTTTACCGAAGACGTCACTTTTGCGGGCAAGCCAGTTCCTGCCGGTGAGTACGCATTGTTTACCATCCCCGGAAAGGAGGAGTGGACAGTGATCCTGAATAAAACGACCAAACAATGGGGCGCTTATGAGTATAAGGAGGCCGATGATTTTTTGAGGGTCAGGGTAAAAGCGGGTAACGGCAAAGATAAGGTGGAAACCTTTACGATCGATTTCACGGATGTATTTCCAACAAAGGCAGTTATGCAGATTGCCTGGGAAAACACAATTGTGAAAGTTGATCTGACCACAGATATTGATGCTAAAGTGATGGCAAGTATTGATGAAGCGATGAAAGGGGAGAAGAAGCCATATTTCGCCGCAGCGCAATACTACTTTGAAAACGGGAAGGATTTGAACAAAGCCCTGGAATGGATGAATGCTGCTGAGGTTACAGACCCTACAGGGCCCTGGACCAAACTTTGGAAGGGGCGCATGCAATTGAAAAATGGCGATAAAAAAGGTGCTGCAGAAAGTGCGGAGGCAGGGATCAAATTAGCGACTGAGGCTAAAATCCCGGAGTATATCCGCCTGAATACCGAGTTGCTGATGCAGGCGAAGAAATAGCGGGCTTCAGTCTATCTTCAAAATGATGAATTATTTAACTTAATGCTTGTTAGATCATCCATAGGCATTCATCTGAAAGAGATGTTAAAAGGGCTTTTTACACCAGCCTCTAATATATTTTTTTAAACATTGCACTAACGAAACGTTCCGAAATGCAGAAGTATGCCGGATGGATCGTGGAGGAAGCATTCCTGGCCCCAATCCTCAGTACGGATTGGGGTTAGCCTTACACTCTGGTATTTTTTTGTAAGTTCCAGTGCAACCAGTTCATCCCAGACATCCTGTACATTTTCAACTTCGAAAAAAATCATCGTATTGTCCACCCAGTCCTTTGTGTAGTATTTCTGCAAATAAAAGCTGACCTCGCCCCATCTTACCAGGGATAGGCCGGGGTTTAATACCGTTACCCCAAATCCCAGATCTTTGTAGAAGAGTTGGGACTTTTCATAATCGAGTGCACCAATAAATGGCCTTATGGACTTTACATGCTGTTTCATATTGATGCTTATTCAAGTTCAATGATATAGTCCTAAAATACAAGGTATTTTTTAATTATGGGCAAAATCCATCCATCTGGATCATGATAATATTACAATAGATCATATTCTGATCTTGTTTAGGGATGCTTATATTAGTATTACACAAATAAGAAACCGTATGAAACCATTAAATTTATTGTTTCCCGCAGGGATACTGCTCTGCTTGTCATCGTGTATGGCCCTTTATGGACCAACCTATTTCGGATCAGAATTTACGCCCACAAGAAATGTAGATGTTTTTTATGCTGCGCAGGATGTCAGGCGTCCTTTTGAAGTCATTGGTCACATGAATGCATCGACCGGAGATTCAGATGGAAGCAGGGATGAGACCAGAGAGCTGGTGATTCAAAAAGCAAGGCAGGTTGGCGCTGATGCTGTTATTTTCGCTGAAATCAACAGGCAGACTAATCACAAAACTACAGATGATCTTTCTGTAAAAGTGGATGTGATCAGGTACAAAAAAACAGGTGATCCTCATTGATCACCTGAAGACTGTTTTTTAGAAATGAACCGATAAGTTAATTGAAAGCCGCTAAGGATCTGTAATCCGTTTACAGGTGCTTAGCGGCTTTTATCATCCTAATAGGAAAGCAGATTGATGCTGGAGATTTCATTTCACCTGTCATGTGATGTACTTGCCAGGCAAAGCTGAGGCAGGCAAAGGAATACTATCCGGCAGGATTGGATTTTGTGACATTTGAGACCAAATAACCTATCTGAAATCATACAATGTCTTGTTTTGTTGTAAATCTGCGTTGTTTTGCTGGTTATTTACAATTGAAAAACCAAAGTCTATAAAATTATAAGTACTTCTAATCAGATAATTATATTCTGGCTATAGTTTTTCTGTGAAAACATATTTATATTGGTAGTGAATTTTTCACAGCTGACTTGAATTTCCTCCTGCGGCCTGTTCTATTCCCTCAAAAAACTTTTATGGAATCACCAGTCAGCACCAGACACGTTGCAGAAGCAGCTAACCGTCGTTTTGAACGGGAAATTCAACGATTTTTACGGTCGTGGGTGAAATTTAACGAACACCTGACGCTCCTTCGGTTTGATCAGACCATGGAACAATATCTGGCAAACGATGCCCTGAGGGATTTCTTTCTACATACCACACATCCTATCCGGGAATTGCTGAAGAACCGCTGTATTGCGCGCCATTTGGGAAGGCGTGTTGAGGTGGTGCATTTTGATCCGCAGAGCGGAGACCCCTTGCTGGCCCCAACAGAACAGCGGATCTATAACCTTGCCCGCAGGATGGATAGTGAACAGATGCACATCCCTTTCAGGTCTGTTCAACCCGATAAGCAAACTGCTGCCGGCGATACGGCAGATATCAGCACTTATCCTGAGGGATCTGAAGAAATCCGTTACAACAGCGGTAACCATTTCAGCAGCCGTCCGGCGAACAATAATGTGTTTGACCAGAACAGTGCGCGTTGTACGGGCAAGTCGGCAGCTAATTTGCACATCCTTTTCAAACGCGGCTTTCTCGAAGAGCGCCTGCAGGATATCAGAGCGCTGACTGCAGAACTGGGCGAAGCGGGTCAAACGGAACTTCAGTATTTTGTGATATGCAGCAGGCACTCTGCACAGGAGGGCCATTTTGGAACATCCCTGGTTATCATGGATCCCTCAAAGCCAGACTTCCCCTGCCGTGTGCTGGTATGTGATACCCTGCTCAAAGTACTTCCCCAGCATCCCCGCTGGTGGAACCATTTTGTTGCAGAATATACGCAGGTATTTGGGGAGGCCATCGCAGAAATTGTTGAGGACCTCTCGCATCCGCTGCAAAAGGTGAACATTAAAGGCGATGAACCTTACCGTCACGACTGGGATTGCCCATATTATGCTGCAGCGATGGCAGATGCACTGGCAGACCTGCTGAAGGAAAATACTGACCTGATGCTGAACGGGAATGTTGCCGCGATCCACAGCGCCATGACGACTGTCATGCCAGACTATTACCGGCGGGACGACGAAATCAAAGAAAGAGCGGAGATCCAAACGGTTAACCGCATCAAGCGATGGATGAGTGGCTGCTATCTGATCAGGAAACTGGTGATGGAGGACAGGATGCGACAAACCTTTGCTTAAAGGAAAATAACGTAATTTTACGGGATGAACATGTTGTTTTATAATGCCATTGGAAAATTAGCGGGCATCTCCCGGGAAGAAGCTGCCGTGTTTTTATCTGCTTTTCAAACGCGGAAATTCAAAAAGAACAGCATACTGCTGCGCGAAGGAGAGGTGGCACATGAACTCTATTTTATTATGGAGGGTGCCGTAAGGCAATACTTTTCAAAGGATGATGGTGTGGAAAAAACCTGTAGTTTTAGTTTTGAAGCAGAATTTGTTACTGACATTGAAAGCTTTTCGCGCAAATCGCGTTCGGTAACGAATATTGTAACGATAGAGCCGGTAAGCTGTCTGGTTATTAATTGTACCGACCTCATGGAGATGCTTAACCACTCCGCGGTGGTGGCCGAACTGTGCAGGTCCATTATTGAGAAAGTTGCAACAGACAACATCAAACGGATTCAGTCCATGCTGGCACTGTCGCCGGAGAGGCAGTTCAGAGAGCTGGTACAAAGCAATCCCGGATTGTTGCAAAGGGTACCGCAGCGGTACATTGCCCAGTACCTTGGTCTGGCACCTGAAAGCCTGAGCAGAATTCGTAAAAGAATGATCATCACCGAAAAAAGCTTAACTTAAGTCATCGTTTTTGCCTGCGGGCTTCCCCTAACTTTGTCTGATCAAAATCAAGACATATGCAAACAATACTGGGTTCAGGAGGCGATATTTCGGATTTTCTCGCAAAAGAGCTGAAGCAATACACAAAAAAAATCAGGCTGGTTTCGCGCCATCCTCAACGCGTAAATGACGATGACGAGCTGATGCCCCTGGATTTATCAGAAAGGGCAAACGTACTGAAAGCCATAGAAGGCTCAGAGGTGGTTTATCTTACTGTGGGAATGAAATACAATTTAAAGGTATGGCAATCCCAATGGCCGGCTTTGGTTGGGCATGTGATTGAGGGCTGTCTCAAATACAATTGTAAACTGGTATTTTTTGACAATGTATACATGTATGACAAGGACGCGATACCTCATATGACCGAAGAAAGCCCGGTTAATCCGCCATCCAGAAAAGGAGCCGTGAGGGCAGAGAATATAGCGCTGATCAATGATGCTATCCTGCATAAAAACCTGAAAGCAGTGATTGCCAGGAGCGCGGATTTTTATGGCCCTTCTGCAAAAAATGGCATTCTGAATGTGCTGGTGTTAAATAACATTTCTGCAGGTAAGAAGGCAAACTGGCTCGCCGATGCCGACAAGGTCCACTCGTTTACCTACAGCCCGGACGCAGCCAAAGCAACCGCATTGCTGGGCAATACTGACAGTGCTTATGGCCAGGTATGGCACCTGCCGACCTCTGCAGAACGGCTAACCGGAAGGCAGTATATCAAAATGGCCACCGGAATGGCGGGTGTGAAAAATTCCTATATGCTGCTTGGTAAATTTCTTTTGTCTTTCATCGGTATTTTCAATAGCGTGTTAAAAGAGCTGGTAGAAATGCAGTACCAGAACACGCAGGACTATTTTTTCAACAGCGATAAATTCTGTAAAACGTTCTCCTTTACGCCCACAAGTTATGAAGAAGGGATGCGGGCCAGCCTGAAAGCGGGTGCGAAAGGAAAATGACCGCTTTTAATGAGACACGGCTTTAAGCCCGATAATTGAGCCGATCAGCGTAAGGAGAAACAGCAGCCTTAAAAAGGTAACAGGTTCTTTAAATACAAGAATGCCAACCAGTACAGTACCTATCGCCCCGATGCCTGTCCAGACAGCATAAGCTGTTCCGATGGGAAGCGTTTGTGTGGCTTTGATCAGCAGCCCCATACTCAGGCAGAGCATCACCAGAAAACCGGCGTACCAGCCATACATTTCATTCCCTGCAGCATCTTTGGCTTTGCCCAGACAAAAGGCAAAGCCTACTTCACAAAGGCCGCCGATAATTAATAGTATCCAGTTCATAAACCATTTTGGGGCAAAGCTATCAAATTTTTTTTCCGCATACTGCGCTGTAATGCCAATAATTAATTCTAGTAAAATTGTAGTTTATTTTATAAATTTAATATATTTACCGCCGAACGATATCAATATCCCAAAATAACCAAAAGATGAAGTCAGTAATATTGATCAGATTGAATTGTTGTCCTGACTAAGTTATTCTCCGTAACTGTTATTTAACCTGTTTTCTTCGATTTATCCGCTACTAAATATTACTAATGAAACACGTATACACTTTTTTTACTGCCGGCATGCTTACTGTATTCAGCCTGGCTTCCTGCAGGCATAGCAGTTCTTCTGCCACGGCGCAGCAGCCCCTTGTTCAGGACAGCACTCTACAGGCTGATACCGCAAACGTAAAAGGAGCGGGGCATCAGATCAAAAAAGGTGCTGCTTATGGCAAAACCGCAGTATGCTGCGAATCCAACATCCCCAGCCGCTTTAAGCTGGCGAGTGTTAACCTGGATGAAGACCCTCTGGCTGGACCTGCTTCCTCTGGTTCGCACAAAAATATGGTTTATGTAAAAGGTGGTGATTTCATGATGGGCGGCGATAATAAGCAGTCGGCCCCGGATGAGTTTCCAAAACATAAAGTAATTCTTGATGGCTTCTGGATTGATGTGACCGAAGTAACCAATGCCCAGTTTGCCGCATTTGTAAAAGCTACAGGCTACAAAACCACTGCGGAGAAAAAACCCGACTGGGAAGAATTAAAGAAACAAGTGCCCCCGGGCACTCCCGAACCGGATAAAAGCCTGCTGGTACCGGCCTCACTGGTGTTTAAACCCACAAGCGGCGCGGTAGAGCTGACGGATTACAGTCAGTGGTGGAGCTGGGAAAAAGGTGCCGACTGGAAACATCCTCATGGGCCAAAGAGCAACCTGAAGGGCCGGGAAAACTATCCTGTAGTACATATTTCATGGTTTGATGCCAGGGCCTACTGCAAATGGGCTGGTAAGAGATTGCCTACCGAAGCAGAATGGGAATGGGCGGCACGCGGCGGATTAAAAAACAACATCTATCCCTGGGGAAATGAGCCGATCAGTACAGGTAAACCCAAAGCAAATACCTGGGAAGGCAATTTTCCTTACCGGAATACGCTCAAAGACCATTTTTATAATGCCGCTCCGGTAAAATCTTTTCAGGCCAATGGCTACGGATTGTATGATATGGCGGGGAATGTATGGGAATGGTGCGCGGATTATTATGATAACAGATATTATCAAACGATAAATAAACCGGCAGGGGTAAAAGATCCGGCGGGCTCTAAAGTTTCCTATGACCCTGAAGAACCATATGCAAAAAAACGCGTGATCCGCGGGGGCTCGTTCTTATGCAATGACAGCTATTGCTCAGGGTTCCGCGTGGCCCGCAGGATGAAAAGCACTGAAGACAGTGGCATGGAGCATCTGGGGTTCAGATGTGTACAGGATAAATAGGTGCTGAGCAACTAAATGCTTTCAGATATAAACGAAAAAAAAGCAGAAGGGAGGACGATTCAAAAGAAACTTACACAATAGAACATAAAAAAGGGGAAATACAAAGTATTCCCCCCCGAATTTCAATTTATCATGAAACAGGTCACAATTGGCGTTGGCGCCTGTCTCAAATCACGAATTAAAACCATTGTAAAGATATGACAAATATTCAAAATGCCGGCTGGTTGTCCAGTCCGCATGTGCAGTATATTGACAAAAAAAAACCTTTACGACAGCATGTATTAAACGTATTGCTGCTGTTGTTTATTATCCCCTTTGCTGCCGGAGCGCAGCAAACTCAACCACTGATCAACTCTTCACTGAAAGGAACAGTCATTGACGCAAAGACCAAGGAAACCCTAATCGGGGCAATCGTTCATATCCAGGGCACAACCCATGAAGTATCAACAGATAAAAGTGGAAGTTTCAGCTTTGTTACCGGGCAGAAGTTTCCCTACACGCTGACCGTTAGTTTTATCGGTTATGAAAAGGCTACGGTGGTAGTGGACCAAAGCCCTGTGGTGATCAGCCTCAAAGAAAGCTTTAACCAGCTCAATGATGTGATCGTAGTAGGTTACGGAACACAGAAAAAGGCCGATCTTACCGGCGCTATCGCCTCGATATCAGAAAGCGAATTCAAAAAAACACCCGTAACCTCGCTGGACAACGGGCTCAGGGGCAGGGCTTCTGGTGTACAGGTTACCTCTACTTCCAATCAGCCGGGTGGCGGAACATCTATCCGGATCAGGGGCAGCAATTCTGTAAATACCGGCAGTGAGCCTTTATATGTCATCGACGGGTTCCCGATATACAATGATAACAATTCCTTCAGTTCCGGGGTGATCTCCGGGCCCAAAACCAACGCACTGGCACTGATCAACCCCAATGATATCGTATCGATAGAGGTTTTGAAGGATGCCTCGGCAACGGCCATTTACGGATCAAGAGGTGCCAACGGTGTAGTGCTGGTAACTAGCAAAAAAGGACAGGCAGGTGCAGACAAGATTGAATTTAACAGTTACGTGGGCATACAGAAGGTAGCAAAAACAATCCCTGTACTGAATGCGACAGATTTTGCAAAGCTCGTAAATGAGGCAAACGGAAGCAAAATTTATACCGACCAGCAGATCGCTTCATTCGGTGAAGGTATCAACTGGCAGAATGAGATTTTCCGCGATGCCCCGGTACAGAATTACCAGCTGGGTGTTTCCGGAGGAGACCAGAAAACGAAGTATGCGGTATCCCTCAACTACTTTGACCAGGAGGGCGTAGTGATTCATTCCGGCTTCAAACGCTATTCGGCAAGGTTCAATTTTGAGAAGAAGCTGACAGACCAGCTGACTTTCGGATCTACGGTAACCAGCAGCCGTACCGGCGGAAACCAGGTGCTGAGTGCTACCAGCGGCGGCGAAGGAACAATAGGTGTGGTAGCGGCCGCCCTGGCTTTCTCGCCGATTCTGCCCGTGCGCAATGCCAGCGGGGCCTATACACTGGAAAATGACCGTGGAATACCGATGGGCAATCCCGTAGCTACAGCTAACGAGATCACCAATGAATCTTTTACCAACAGGACTCTGGCCAATGTTTTTGCCGAGCTGAAGCTGGTAAAAGGACTTGCCCTGCGCAGCAGCGTTGGGGCCGACCTGCTGAATAACAAGGAGAAATACTACGCACCGAGAACAGTGCTTGCAGGGTATACCGTGCAGGGGCTGGGAAGGGTGGGCTCGCTGAACAGCAATTCATGGCTGAATGAAAACACTTTGTCCTATACCAATACTTTGGGAAAACACTCTCTGAATGCCCTGGCCGGTTTCACTATCCAGAAGAATAAATCAGAAAGTATCATTTCTTCAGCTTCGGGCTTTGTGAATGATAACCTGAAGGCCGATAACCTGGGTTCAGGCGCGGTGATCAATTCGCCGGTAACGGCAGTAAATTCCTTCAGCCTGATGTCTTATCTGGGCAGGGTCAATTATGCCTATGCAAACAAGTACCTGCTGACCCTGACTGCCCGGGTTGACGGATCATCTAAGTTCGGGGCAAATAACAAATACGGGTTTTTCCCGTCGGGATCACTGGCCTGGAAGCTCTCGGAAGAAGATTTTATCAAAC
This sequence comes from Pedobacter westerhofensis, assembly GCF_900182595.1. Taxonomy (GTDB): domain Bacteria; phylum Bacteroidota; class Bacteroidia; order Sphingobacteriales; family Sphingobacteriaceae; genus Pedobacter; species Pedobacter westerhofensis. The sequence continues at coordinate 289,088 of NZ_FXTN01000002.1, forward strand.
AGCTGGACGTTTTTTCTGCGCTGAAACTTCGTGGCAGTTATGGTAAAACCGGAAACCAGGAAATCGCCAGCTATCAGTCGCTCGCCGGCCTTACCAGCTTCAGTTATATCATCGGCGACAAGGTGGTGAAAGGATTTGCCCCGGGAAATATCCCCAATCCGGATCTGAAATGGGAATCTACCGCACAGACGGATATCGGCCTGGATGCAGGGTTCTTTAACAACAGGCTGAACGTTACTGTGGATGCTTATTATAAAAAGACCACCAACATGCTCTTGTTTATCAATGTGCCCTGGTCTACCGGCTTCAGTTCTGCGCTGCAGAACATCGGAAGCCTGGAGAACAAAGGCCTGGAGCTGTCCTTAAATGCAAATATCCTGGATAAAGGCTTAAAATGGAATGCCAACTTTAACATCTCCTGGAACAAAAATAAGGTGCTGGACCTGGGCTCTGTGAGCCAGATCCTTACCGGCGAGATCAATGGTTATCTGAAGATCTCTGACCCGATTGTAATCCAGCCGGGGCAACCCCTGGGTTCATTTTATGGCTATGTAAGCGAAGGCATCTTCCAGAACACTGCCGAAGTTGCGGCAAGTGCACAGAAAACCGCAGTTCCGGGCGACAGGCGGTATGCAGACCTGAATGGCGACGGAAAGATTGATGCCTCCGACCGCAAGTTTATAGGCAATGCGCAGCCTAAATTCTTTGGCGGCATGTCGCACGATTTTGCTTACAAATCGTTCGATCTGGGCTTCTCTGTGAACTGGGTGTATGGCAATGAGATCCTGAACAGTACACGTGCGGAACTTGACCTGCCGACGGGACAAAAAAACAGTTCTCAGCGGGTGCTGAACCGCTGGACAGCGACGAATCCAAGCAATACGATCCAGAGGGCCAGCCTGAACCGTGCCTTCCTGTTTTCGGATGCACTGCTCGAAGATGGTTCCTACCTGCGGCTGAATACGGTGACCCTGGGTTATCATCTTCCTGCAAAAGTGGTTAAAGCACTGCGCATCAGCAACCTGAAAGTATATGCTTCTGCACTTAACCTGCTGACGATCACGCATTACACGGGCTATGATCCGGAATCGAACCAATCGGGACAAAACAATATCCTGAGGGGCATAGATTCGGATTCTTACCCAAATGCCAGGACTTTCCTGCTGGGACTTAATGTTGGCTTTTAATTATTGATTATGAAGAACTTACTGATATTATTATTTGTACTTACGAGCGTGCTTTTTTCCTCCTGCAAAAAGTTTCTGGAAGAAGTGCCCAGTTCAGTGCTCGTAGCTGAAAATTTTTATAAAACGGATGCCGATGCCGAAGCAGGTGTTACTGCGGCCTATGATGGATTGAACAACCAGACGGACATCTATTTTCGTGGTATTTACCTGCTTGCTGAACTGCCTACCGATAATGCAGAAACAGGTCAGGGTGTAGCAAATGCGTTTATTTTTGCCATTGACGGTTATACGTACGGGCCGGTAAACGACAGGATTTATGTGCTGTATACCGCTTTGTACAAGACTATCGCGAATGCAAATGTGGCGATTGACAAGATCCCCGCGATAGAAATGGATGCGGCAAAGAAGAAAAGGCTGATTGCCGAAGCAAAGTACATCAGGGCTTTACTCTACTTTAACCTGGTGAGGTTGTTTGGCGATGTACCGCTGGTTTTGCATCCGGTGACGTCGCTCGATGGTGTGAACGAGCCGCGTGCTGCAGCAGCGAAAGTGTATGAACAGATTGTGGCCGACCTGAAAGCGGGGGAAACTGACCTGGATGCGCTGAACACGACGGCAAACCTGGGCAGGGCTACACAGGCTGCTGCAACGGGGCTGCTGGCCAAGGTATACCTGACTTTGAAGGATTACCCCAATGCCGCGCTGAAGGCAAAGCAGGTACTGGATAACCCACAGTTTGGATTGCTGGACAGCTATTTCAATATCTTTACACCTGATAACAGGTTTAACAAAGAGCTGATCTTTGCGATACAAAACAAAGGTTTGACGGGTACCGGGAACGGATTTTCCATGGCTTTGTACCTGCCACGGGCAACTATCCCTCTGGCGGGTGGCGGTACGGTGGCCGGAAACAGTGCAGACGTGCCTACGGTAGAATTTTACAACAGCTTTAAGGCTGGTGATCTCCGTAAGGACCGCACCTTTTTTACGCAGTACAATGCGGGTGGCGGACTGGTTACCTTCAGGCCGCACTGGTACAAGTATTTTGATCCTTCGGCGATTACCAATCTTGGAGAGGCAACGCTGAATTTCCCGGTCCTGAGGTATGCTGATATGCTGCTGACTTACGCTGAAGCGATCAATGAAACGAGCGGGCCTACAGCCGAAGCGTACGAGGCAGTAAATAAAGTAAGGAGACGTGCCTACGGACTGGCCATTGCAAGCCCTTCGGCAGCAGCAGATCTGTCCGGACTGAGCAAAGCCGGATTTCAGGATGCCCTGCTGAACGAACGCCGCTGGGAATTTGGCTTTGAGAACCAGAGGTGGTTTGACCTGGTGAGAACGGGCAAGCTGGTTCCGGTCATGCGGGCGACCGGCAATACGCTGATCCAGGACTATCATGTGCTGTTCCCGATTCCTCAGCGGGAGCGGGATGTAAACAAAAGCTTAACACAAAACGATGGTTATCCTAAATAAAAGAATCTAACTTATCAACTTTAAAAAAAAATGAAGATGACACATTTTAAATCTGCTTATGCCCTGCTTTTACTGTTTGGCGCAGTAACAGCCGGCAGCAATACCGCCTCTGCGCAGGCAGCTGCAGGAAAAGGAAAACGCCCAAATATCATATTTATCCTGTCGGACGACCATGCTTACCAGGCCATCGGCGCATATGGCAATAAGATCGCGAAAACGCCGAATATCGACAGGATTTCCAAAGAAGGTGCGCTGTTCAAAAATGCCATCGTCACCAATTCGATCTGCGGGCCCAGCAGGGCAACCTTCCTTACCGGAAAATACAGCCACAAGAATGGTTATCCGATGAACGAGCAGAAGTTTGATACCGATCAGCAGTTGTTCCCGAGCCTGTTACAGGAGGGTGGATACCAAACCGCATGGCTGGGCAAATGGCACCTTGGCAATCTGCCGAAGGGATTTGACTATTACAATATCCTGAATGGACAGGGACAATACTATAATCCTGATTTCATCAGCTCTGCAAAGGATACCGTTCAGATTGAAGGGTACGTGAGCAATATCATCACGCAGCTGGCTACGCAGTGGCTGGACAAAAGGGATGAATCCAAACCGTTTTTCCTGGTGGTGGGAGAGAAGGCCACGCACAGGGAGTGGTTCCCAGATCTGCAGGACCTTGGTGCCTATGACGACGTGACTTTCCCGCTGCCTTCAACATTTTATGATGATTATGAAAGCAGGCTGGCTGCAAAAGATCAGGACATGACGATCGACCAGACCATGATCTTAAAAGACGACCTGAAAATCCATGCGGATTATGATCTGAACGAGGGTCAGATACAGCAGGAAAAAGAGGCCCTGATCAAAAAGCGCTTTGCCAATACAGCACCAACTGCAGCACAGGAAAAAGCGCTTGACTACTACCTGCGCAAAGGGCTGTACCGCAGGTTTAACCCGGAGCAGAAAAGGGTATTCTCTGCATATTATAACAAGGTCACGGCTGAATTTGATCAGAAGAAACTGACAGGAAAGGCACTGGTGGAATGGAAGTTCCAGCGTTATATGAAAGATTATCTGTCGACAGCCAACTCACTGGACAGGAATATAGGCAAGCTGCTGGACTACCTGGATAAAAGCGGCCTTGCAGAAAATACTGTGGTGATTTACGCCTCTGACAATGGTTTCTACCTCGGAGAACACGGCTGGTTTGACAAACGTTTCATCTATGAAGAGTCGTTGCATGTGCCGCTTGTTGTGCGTTATCCAAAGGTGGTTAAACCCGGAAGCGTGATCAAAGGTACCGTGCTGAATAACGACTGGGGGCCTACTGTACTGGATATTGCAGGGATCAAAACTCCTGTTGCCATGCAGGGAAGGTCGTTTCTTCCTTTGCTGAAGAACGAGGCCGCTGTGAAAGACTGGCGAAAGGATGCCTATTATCACTACTATGAGTTCCCGAAACCGCACCATGTGCATCCGCATTTCGGCATCCGCGCTGAGCGGTATACCCTGGTGAGGTTCTACGGCGAGATCAACAGCTGGGAACTTTTTGATCTGCAGAAAGATCCGCAGGAACTGCATAACCTGTATGGAACTAAAGGGTCTGAAGCAGTAACCGCCGATCTGAAGCTGCGCTTAAAGAAGTTGATTGCAGAGTATGAAGATACGGAGGCTCTAAAGATTTTTGAGCAGAAGATCTAGGATTGCAAAAACACTGCGTAAATCATTGGTTTGCGCAGCGTTTTTAATAGCGCCTGCCGGGAAAAGATCAGAGATTGTATGTTTAATTTGACAGTGTTCAAACATTTGTGAAAAATCTTAGTTGTGTTATAATTACAACCTTATTTTGAACCAATTGGCCGCTCAACAATCAAAGACATCTGCTAAGGGATTTAATCTCCCAAAATTACTGCTCATCCTTGGCTTAACCATTCTGCTTGCAGGCGAGGGTTATTTTGGCGTTAAGCTGTATATGCTTTCGCATCAGCAAAAAGAAATTAAGGAAGATTATTCTGAAGTAAACAACATCATGCACGGCCTGTTTTCTGCCGATCAATGGCAGGATGAGGTGACGGGAATCATCAAACATCAGGTCCGTAATTTTACACTGACCAAAAAGCAGAAAAAGGAACTTCAGCTGGAGGTGCAGGAAATTATCATGGCACTGATCAATAAAGCAGAAGCCCTAGTAAACAAACCTGCAACCACGGTAAGCGGCAAGATTAAAAAATTTGCCATCAAAACCTTTGTAAATACCGACAAGATCAAGGCCCAGGTTCCGGCCTTCGCAAGATCTGTGATTGCCAAGGCGGATGACCCTGCAAATAAAAAGAAAGCGAGCTCTATGGCAATGGGCAAGTTTGCGGAGATCAAAAAAACCGGTTATATCGACAGTACCTCGGCGGTGAACATTGCACTTCACAAAACGATGTTTAGCAAATACCACGTGAGTACGCAGGATCAGTTTAACCAGAAACTTGTTTCAACGCTGGCAACGATAAAAACGGTGACTTACAATTATTGTTTTGGGATGCTGGCCTGTATCGCTATCGTGTTATCCCTGTGGTGGATATTTCGTAAGCGGGAAGACCTGCATGCAACACTTTTTGTGATGTCGCTGCTATTTGCATTTATTCTTCTGGGAGTTGGCTTAACTGCATCGATGATCGAGGTAGATGCCCGTATCCGCTCGCTCGATTTTGTGCTGCTGGGAGAAAGGGTGGTTTTTAAAAATCAGGTGTTGTTTTTTCAAAGTAAAAGCATACTTGACGTTGTACATATCCTGATCGGACAGTCGGGCATAGATTCCATACTGGTGGGTGTTTTGATCCTGATTTTCAGTATTCTTTTTCCGATCATGAAACTTACCTCTACAGGCATCCATTTGCTGAGCAAAAAAAGTATTGCTGAAAATAGGTTTATTAAATACTTTGCCTTTCAGTCTGGGAAGTGGAGTATGGCCGACGTGATTGTGATTGCGATCATGATGACCTATATCGGTTTAAACGGATTACTGGAAAGCCAGCTGGCCGGCCTTAATGTGAAAAGTGATTTCCTGACCATCATCACAACAAATAATACTGCGCTGCAGCCAGGTTTTATCATATTCATCAGTTTTGTACTATACGGACTTATTCTGTCGACAATCCTGAAGTATATCACACCATACGATTCACACTAGCATAACAAATTCATCCTGCACATTACCACCTAATACCTTAAAAATTGACAACTCAGCAAACAAATACCACCACTACAAAATTTGGACTGGCCAAAATTCTACTGATTCTTGGCTTAGGCATTCTGCTATGCGGGGAAGTGTACTTTGGTTACCATCTTGATTTACTGTCGACTGAGCAGGAACAGATCAAAGAAGATTACAGTATGTCCAACAACATTACATTCGGGCTTTTTTCCCTGGACCAGTGGCGTGAAAGGATTGCGGCTGTTGTAGACCGCCAGGTGACTGATTACCATGTGAGTCCGGCCCAAAAGAAGGCCTTGCAGAAAAAGGTGGAGCAGCAGCTGAGCGGGATGATCACTACTATTGTGAAGGAAGTAAATAAGCCGCAGAAGTCTGTTGCCGGCAAATTAAAAAAGTTTGCATTTAATCAGTTTGTTGATCCGAAAGACCTTCAGGAGCAGGTACCATCGTTTGCAAAGACGATTGTAGACAAGGTAAACAGCCCCAAAAGCGTGAGGAGGCTGAAGAATGTGGCGAGCAGTAAGATTGATCAGTTGGAGAAGGCTACCTATGACAGCACGAGTGTAGCTTATAATCAGGTAACCAAAAGTTTATACAAAAAATATCATGTAGCTAACGGGGAAGACTTTAATAAGGAGGTAACCACACATCTCGCTGCCATCCGTAAAGTTAGTTATAATTACGCCTATGCCATGTTGGGATGCGTGGTGCTTGCCATGATCCTGTGGTGGATCCTAAGAAATAAGCGCGAGCTGCAGAAGACGCTGTTTATCATGTCGTTGTTTCTTTTATTTACGCTTTTGGCCGTGGGGATGACCTCATCGATCATAGAGGTGGACGCGCGGATCCAGACGCTGAATTTTATGTTGATGGACCAAAAAGTATCATTTGAGAACCAGGTGTTATTCTTCCAAAGCAAAAGCATCATGGGGATTGTGCAGACGCTGATAGAGCAGCCAAAACCGGATGCAGTTCTTGTAGGTGTGCTGATCATGCTGTTTGTGATCATCCTTCCGCTGTTGAGAATGATTGCCAAGGGAATTGTGATCCTTGGCAGCGAAAAGCTTGCCCAAAACAAGGTGATCAAATATTTGACTTTTGAACTGGGGAAATGGGATATGGCGGATGTAATGGTAGTGGGCGTGGCAATGACCTACATCGGTTTAAACGGGATCTTGAAAAGCCAGCTTTCCAATCTGAACATCAGTAACGAATTTTTAAAGACCACTACGGTGAACTATACCTCACTTCAGCCCGGATATATCATATTTGTAGGTTATGTAGCTTTTGAGATGGTGCTGACTTACCGCTTGAACAGGATCAAAAAGGATGACCCGCTGATCAGTTAAGATGATCTAGCTGACTTTCGTAAACAGCATCAGCCCCGTAGACCAGTTCAGCGTGGTCTGCACAATGTCGCCCCGCTGTTTCAGTGTTTCAAGCAGTTTCTCTACGCGCTGCGGATGTTCCTCTGGCCAGTTAGGCTGTGGCAGAAGATCATCGATCAGGTAAAAACCGCCAACTTTCAACAGTTCAAGGGTCTGATCGAGTACCTCGAATTTTCCCGGCATCGCATCGGCAAAGATCAGGTCAAACTGCTCACCATCGTAAAACGTAAGCCATTCGTTACCATCCGCGCAGACAATAGAAATTCGTTCATCATCTGCGAATGTTTCCAGCGCAACCTGCTGAAAGGTGGCATTGATATCAATGGAGATGATCCTTGATGTTTCATTTGCACCTGCTGCGATCCAGGCCAGCGATAATCCTGTCCCGGTACCAATATCCAGAAAATGCCCTGAGGGTTTGGAAGCCACCAAAGTTCTGAGCAACGACCCTGTTTTGAGATCCGAAGGCATATTGAATTGCAGTTTTTCGCTTGCTGCAATGATTTGGGGATAAAACTGAGGTACTGTAATTTGTTCGTCGTCTAACATGGCCATGATTTCTTACCGCTTAATGTACAAATAAAATTCATTTATTGCCTTTTTGCTGATATAATTAGTATTTATACACATTAGCATGAGTACCTGTGGCAATGATATCAGGTATAATGTACAGGCAGGAATGAAATTTATATTTTTAAATTTACCTGACAAGCCTATAATGAAATCGGGATAAGATTACAGATTCTGAAGCGTTATAGTCAAACCAAATATATTCTGATGGCAACCATATATTCCAACAGGCGCACAGGGAACAGTTACCACCTTACGCCAACAGCCAGAAAAATCCTGGTGATTGAGGACGATCCCTCATTATCTGAAATTCTGGAAGATTTCCTGACAGATTCTGGTTATGAGGTACATGTTTTTAACGAAGTACTTGATATCCATCCGCTGATTAATAAATATCATCCCGACCTGGTGATCCTGGATTACCTGCTTCCCGTAGTAAACGGGGGAGAACTGTGCAGCCAGATCAAGCGCAACCAGCTTACCTGCGGCTTGCCGGTCATTATGCTTTCGGCGTATCAGAAAGTATTGCTTTCTATTGGCGATTACGGCTGTGATGCGTTTATCTCCAAGCCTTTCGACCTGAATAACCTGCTGGGCAAGATTGAAGAATATATGGTGTAAAAAAGCAGAATTTCTCTTATATTTCTCAGGCTGATCATAAGACAGATACATTTTTTTAAAACCCGATACATTGAAATTTACAGCATTCGAAATCTACAAGTATTCCATACCCACTGAGCCCTTTACCATTGCCACAGGAACGATGCATTTTGCACAGAACCTGTTTGTACGTGCACAGACCGATACCGGGCTGACCGGCGTAGGTGAATGTTCTGCATTTCCGATGATCGTGGGCGAAACCCAGGCTACCTGTTATGAAATGGCGAAAGACTTTGCCGCTATCTGGAAAGGTAAAGACCCGCTGCAGATTACCGAAAGGCTGGCCGAACTGCAGCTGTATACGGCAGGAAACTACACGGCCAAAAGTGCATTTGATATGCTGCTGTATGATCTTGCGGCCAAAGCAGCAGGATTGCCGCTATACAAATACCTTGGCGGCGAAAAGAGATTAATAGAAACAGACCTGACGATCGGCATCGGTACCCCGGAAAACATGGCGGCCGCTGCGGTTAAAATTATAGCAAATGGTTTTACCATCCTGAAGATCAAGCTGGGCAAAACTCCTACGGAGGATATTGCGCGGATCAAGGCCATCCGTGAAGCCGCAAGCCCTGAAATTGAGATCAGGATAGATGCCAATCAGGGATGGTCCTTTGAGGATGCTATTTATACGTTGACAGAACTGGCGCCCTACAATATCTCATTCTGTGAACAGCCGATGCGCACATACAACGATGAGCTGCTGCCGGAATTGTGCAGGTTATCGCCCATACCTGTGATGGCCGATGAAAGCGTATATACCCACCGGGATGCAGAAAGGATCATCAGGAACAAGGCTACAGATTATATTAATATCAAGTTTGCAAAGAGCGGCGGTATCCATGAAGCAGCACTGATCAGCAGGGTAGCAGAACAAAACAACATTCCCTGTATGCTGGGAGGGATGCTTGAAAGCAGGCTTGCGGTAACGGCCAATGTGCATTTTGCAATGGCGCATCCACACATCAGTATCTTTGATCTCGATACTGCTTTACTGGCGCATCTTGCAGATCCTGTTACGAATGGGGCAAGGTACAATGGGATGAAGCTGGAAATTACTGATCTTCCCGGTATCGGCGCGGATGTAGACCAGGCCTATCTGGATGAACTGGAGCACATCAGCATTTAAGAAATTAGAAAAAATAGATAACATTCACCAAACATTTTCCTTTTTATATTGTATTATTTATGTCGCAATTGCGATATAAATACCTCTTCTAATCAAATATATGAAGTTACTGTTACCAAAAAAGTACATTTTTCTGGCCATGCCCTTCCTGGTTTTTGCAGCGCAGGCACAGGAAATTCCCGATACGCTAAAGCGCAGGCCGGTACAAACGGACACACTGAAGAAACCAGTGGCCCCCCAGAACCCTTTGCCTCCTGATCCTCCAAAGAATACTGCTGACACCAGCGCTCAGGGAATGGTGAAAGGAATTGTTAAAGACGAAAAAGGACTGCCCGTTCCGGGTGCTGTGGTCCAGATCCGCGGACAAACCGCCCGCGTGCTCACTGATGCGAAAGGCCAGTTCAGTATCCGGCTCCCGAATGTGACCAGTGCGATACAGGTGCTTTTTGTAGGGTATACCACGAAAATCGTTCATCCGGGAACGCAGGCTAATATTACGATTACCATCACTCCTTCGAGCAAGGCGCTGAACGAGGTGGTGATCACAGGATACTCAACCCAGCAAAAGAAAGACCTGACAGGTGCGGTGTCTACCATTAAGCCTTCGGATATTGACAACATGCCTGTCGGCGGGGTAGATCAGGTACTGCAGGGCAAGGCCGCCGGTGTGTCTGTAACCCAGGGCACAGGTGCGCCAGGGGAAGGTATTGCGGTACGGATCCGCGGTATCGGAACCATTAACAACAACAATCCTTTATATGTGATTGACGGTGTGCCTACGCCATCCGGGATCAACCAGATCTCTCCTTCTGATATCGAAAGTATCAATATCCTCAAAGATGCGTCATCTGCTTCGATCTATGGGGCAAGAGCCTCCAACGGTGTTGTGGTGGTTACGACCAAAAAAGGAACTTCGGGCAAGGCAAAGTTTAACCTGAGCCAGTATACAGGTGTGCAGGTACATGGCGACCTGATCAAAATGGCAAATACACAGCAATATGTAAATGCTTTTAATACTGCGGCAGCGGCCGATGGAAGGACGCAGATCCCGGCGAGCCTGGCAGCAGGGCTTCCTGATGTTAACTGGCAGAAAGAAGTGCTCAAACCGGCACTGGTAAACAATACCAACTTTGCGGTGAACGGCGGAAATGAAACCGGCAATTATATGGTCTCGGCCAATTACTATAAGCAGGACGGACTGGTAAAAAACAGTGCGTACGACAGGTTTAACCTGCGTACAGCTGTGAACAGTACGCTTTCGAAAATATTTTCTACAGGTGTAAACCTGAACCTTTCCTATGCGAAAACCAGACAAACGGGTGCTTCGGGTGATGGTTTTGGTGACGGCAACCAGGGTGCCAGCGTACTGAGGTACGCTTTGTTAAGATCTCCTGCAACTCCCGTATTTAAAGCCAACGGCGATTATGTAGACCTTCCGGAAAACTCCGCTTTCTTTGGGGATGGTTTAAACCCGGTAGGATATGCCGATAACTTTGACAGGAGTTATAATGCTTACAGTGTACTTGGAAGTATCTTTGCCGAAGCGAATATTGCAAAGGGGTTAAAACTCCGTACCACCTTTGGCGGTAACCTGGTGATCACGGACTTTAAACAGTTCTTTAAAATCTGGGGAAGCGACCGCTCCCTGAATTCTCCGGGAAGTTTGGCGCGTTCCAACGCCAACCAGTTTGATTACAACTGGACCAATACGCTGACCTACAATTTAAAAATCGATAAAAATCAAACGATCAACCTGCTTGCGGGTACTGAAGCCATCAAGAGCCGCACAAATGGCCTCTCTGCTTCAAGATCAATATTTCCCAACCAGTCTGACAATTTCCAGTACCTGGATAACGGGATTGGCGTGCAGCAGAATGGAGAAAACGAATCGCGCTGGGCGCTCTTCTCTTTGTTTGGCCGTGCAGATTACCAGTACGCAGATAAGTATCTGGCCAGCTTTACCGTTCGCCGTGACGGCTCTTCGCGGTTGAGCCCTGACAACAGGTACGGTAATTTCTACGCCGGATCGGTTGGATGGCGCTTAGACCAGGAAGACTTCCTGAAGGGCTTTGACCAACTGTCGATGCTGAAACTGCGCGCAAGTATCGGCCAGACAGGTAACCAGGAGATCAGCAACTACGCCTATACCACACTGAACTCTTTTGTAGGGTTTTATCCTTTTGGCGGCACGCCTGCAATCGGGAACTCCCTTACATCTAGGGGAAACAGTGATATCACCTGGGAAACCAGTACACAGACCAACTACGGACTGGATGCGGGTTTCTTTGACAACAACCTGCAGCTGAGCGCAGATTACTTTATCCGTGATAACTCTGATATCCTGTTTGCAAATCCTCTGGCGCCAAGTGCCGGAGGCGGAACCAGTCCGTATATCAATGCCGGAAAAGTAAGGAACCAGGGTTTTGAACTGCAGATTTCGTATCGCAGAACGCTATCTGACGAATGGAGCTTCGATGTTTCGGGAAACCTGGCTACGCTGAAGAATAAGGTACTGTCACTTGCAGGTTCTCCGATCTTTGGAGGGCGCATCGGCAATGAGTACAATGCAACACTGACTACCGTGGGGCAGCCGATCGGGGCTTTTTACCTGATCCCGATGGAAGGTATTTTCCAAAATCAGCTGGACATTTTTACACATGCCTACCAGGGTGCGGGAATCCAGCCCGGAGATGTAAAATATAAAGATACCAATGGCGATGGAGTAATCAATGAGAACGACCGTGAGATTGCCGGAAGCCCGATCCCAAAATTGACATACGGCTTTACAGGCAATGTGAAGTTCAAAAGCTTTGATATCAGTTTATTCTTCCAGGGCGCATATGGCAACAAGCTGTACAACCAGATTGCAACGGATACAGAAGGTTTTTACAGGGCCTTTAACATCACCGAAAGGGTTGCCACAGGCAGCTGGACGGGAGAAGGAAGTACCAACCAGTTTCCGCGGTTAACCTGGAGCTCTGCGTCCTCTACCAACAATACCAGACCATCCACCCGTTTCCTGGAAAGTGGTTCATACCTGCGCCTGAAGAACGCACAGGTTGGGTACAGCTTTACACCAAAGATGCTGGCAAACCTGAAGATCGCTTCGATGAGGGTGTATGTGAGCGGCCAGAACCTGCTCACGTTTACCAAATATACGGGACTAGACCCGGAAATTTATACCAGCAGTAATGGCCAGGGCGATGGTGTAAGAGCTGTTGGGATTGACTGGGGTACTTACCCATCGGCCAGAATTTACACTGTAGGCCTTAATGTTAACTTTTAGATACATGAAGAATTTATATATCATACCGCTTTTTGTTTTGCTGCTGCTGGGCTCGGGCTGCAAGAAATTCCTCGATCAGCCTGCACTGGGCTATTATTCCAACGAAGACCTTTTCAGCAACGATGCTACGGCAATTACGGCAGTAAATGCTGCCTATATACCTTTAACATTTACTGATGGTGCAGCCAATCCGCTATGGGTGCTGGGCGACGTAGCCTCAGATGATGTGGTAATTGGCGGCAACGCCGGTGAACAGGCAGATTATACAGGTGTAGACCTCTTTAATATCCTGCCCACAAATGCTGCGATACAGGCCTTATGGTCGCGTTACTACAATGGCATCAACCGCTGTAATGTAGTTACAGATGGGCTTACTGCCGACAATACCAAAGTTTCTGAGACGGTGCGGACACAGGCACTGGCACAGGTTAAATTCCTGCGTGCCTACTATTATTTTATGCTGACGAACTTCTACGGGAATATCCCCCTGCGCTTAAAGGTGAGTACACTGGCAGATGGTGCCGTTGCTGCATCGCCGCAGGCACAGGTGTATGTGCAGATTGAAAAAGACCTTACCGAAGCCGCGGCAGGGCTGCCGGATAAATGGACCGCAACTACAGACCTGGGTAGGGCCAGCAAAGGTGCAGCCCTGGCTTTACTGGCCAAGGCTTCGCTGTTCCAGAAGAAATACACAGAAGCTGCGGCTTTTGCCACGCAGGTGGAAGGACTGGGTTATGCACTGACTGATAAGTTCGGTGACAACTTCAGCGCATCTGCGAAAACGAACAACGAAGTGGTTTTCTCTGTATGGCATACCCGCGGGGCACAACCGCTTCAGGGAAATTCACTGAACTACTGGTTTGCACCGCGCGCACTGAACGGGGCAGGAGTGTTTTATCCTACGCAAAGCCTGGTTGACAATTTCGAGAGCAATGACCCGCGTCTGGACCTAACGGTTGCAAGAGCAGGGCAGCCCTATTTTGACAGTGCATTCCAGACCTCATGGTCTACCACTGGATATCTTTCTAAAAAACATGTACAGCCACTGAGCGAGGTGCCCTCAACCACAAAAAACGATGGTAACCTGAATTATGAAGCAATCCGCTTTGCGGATATTCTTCTGGTGAAAGCCGAAGCGCTGAATGAATCAGGGCAGTCTGCTGCCGCACTGGTACCACTGAACAGGATCCGCGAGCGTGCGCGCAAGAATTTTAGCGGAACCGCTCCTGCAGATCTGCTTCCGGCTATTACTGTGACTGACCAGTCGCAGCTGAGGGACATCATCCGCCGTGAGCGCCGCTCTGAACTGGCACTGGAATTCCAGCGTTTCCTGGATGTGATCCGTTACGGACAGGCTTATGCCGAGGCTGTGATTAAGCCTTCTGCGCCAAACTTCAATTTTACACAAAACAAATTCTTCCCGGTTCCGCAGACAGAACTGAATGCCAGCGGGAATTTATAATCAGCAATTTTGATCATGATTTTTAAAAAATATACAACATTGATTTTTGCTTCGCTGATGCTTGCAGCGGTGATTTCATCCTGTAAAGATGATGAGGCGAAACCGGATTTCAGTTCCAATAAAGCAAGTCTGCAGCAACTGACTGATTCTGTTGCTCAGGTATATACTTCCAGTGCTGAAGGGCACGACCTGGGGCAGTACCCCAAACAGGCGCGCACTGTGCTTAAACAGGCGGTTGATCTGGCCACCCAGGTAACCACGGGTGAACATACGCAGGCCGAGGTGAATAATGCTTTTGCCAATCTGCGCAGGGCTGTAACAGATTTCAGCGGCAGGAAGATTGCTGAGGTTGCGCCAGAGAATCTGGTTGCAAAATGGCTGTTCAATGGCAATGCGCTGGATGCTACGGCGAACCATCATGACGGGACACTGATGTCGGGCATTATCGGGAATGCCGCCAGTCATTCTGACGGAGGGGTGTTGCCTGTACTGACTACAGACAGGTTCGGTACTGCGGGCAGTGCCTATGAATTTGCCAATGGTGCATACGTGGAAGTTCCGTATTCCACGGCGCTGAATCCTGAGATTCTCAGTTTGAGCCTCTGGATCAATCCCAAAGAATCCTATGGGGATAACTATATCATGTCGCTCAACAAATGGAATGGCTTTAAGTTCCAGCTGCAAACGGACAACTTTTTGTTCCTTACTCTTAAGACTGGTTCAGGAACATACGACAGGGACAGTAATCCAGGCAAGATGGTAAATGGCGCATGGCACCATGCAGTAGTGACGGCAGGTGACGGTGCGATCACGTTTTACGTGGATGGTGTGCAGGTGAAAAAAGAAAATGCTGCGGGAACGGCGTTTAAGATTGTGGCACCGGTTAACCTGGCGATCGGTCAGATTTTGCCAAAAGGCATCTTGAATTTTACGGATACCACAAGCCCGTTTTATTTCTCCAATGCAGCATTTTTTAAAGGCGCTCTGGATGATATCAGGTTTTACAATAAGGCGCTCTCTGCAGATGAGGTGTTAAAAATCTATAACAACGAAAAGCCGGATTAAAGCTGGGCGTATTCTTTAAAAACAACTATATTGGCCCTTATGGCCAATAAGACTGCGCTCGAACGAATTGTTTCTCCGATAGACCGGTTCATCCAGCTGGAATACAGCAGTGGAGTAATTCTGCTGCTGAGCGTGCTGACAGCAATTCTATGGGCAAATTCTGCCTTTCAGCATTCCTATCACGAACTGTGGGAGCTCAGGTTTGCTATCGGCTATAGCCAGTTTAAACTGAATGAGCCGCTGCATATCTGGATCAACGACGGGCTGATGGCGATCTTCTTTTTTGTAATCGGACTGGAGCTGAAAAGGGAATTCCTGGAGGGGGAACTTTCCTCTCTAAGCAAGGCAGTGCTGCCGATGATGGCCGCTGCAGGAGGAATGATTGTCCCGGCATTGATCTATTTTCTGATGAACAGGAATACCGTAGCGGAACACGGCTGGGGGATACCTATGGCTACGGATATTGCCTTTGCACTTGCGCTTCTATCTATGGCGGGCAAGCACATTCCCGGCTCTGTCAAGGTGTTTTTGTCGGCCTTAGCGGTGTCAGACGACCTTGGTGCGGTACTCGTGATCGCGTTTTTTTATACCCAGGGCCTAGACCTTGTCCCATTGGGCATTGCCGGGCTATTTGTAGGGGTACTGATTGCCGGGAACAGCTTTGGAATCAAATCAATTCTCTTTTATCTTTTGATAGGTATTGCTGTATGGCTTTGCTTTCTGTTTTCCGGAGTGCATGCCACACTTGCGGGCATAGTGGTCGCTTTTACAATCCCCTCGGGAACACTGCTGCAAAAGATGGAGGACGGTTTACATCCCTGGGTAGCTTACCTGATCATGCCGCTGTTTGCACTTTCAAATTCGGGTATCAGCATCGGCGCCGATTTTCTTCAGAGCATCATCAATCCTGTTTCCATAGGCGTAGCTTCCGGACTTGTAATAGGCAAATGTGTGGGGATCTTTCTGTTTACCTGGGTCATGGTGAAGACGGGTGTGGCGAGACTTCCCTCCGGTGCCACATGGAAACATCTGTTTGGGATCGCCCTGCTGGGGGGAATTGGCTTTACGATGTCTTTATTTATCGGCGGCCTCGCTTTTAAAGATGCACAGTATGTTGACCAGGCAAAATATGGAATCCTGCTCGGTTCCGTCGCTGCAGGGATCCTAGGAAGCTTAGTCCTCAAACATCGGCCGGGCGCCCCTCTATAAAATTCATTTTATTTCAACTTGCAATAGCAATTTTTTGCTATTGTCTAACGTTTCTGAAGAAGCGACCTTTCGATAAGAAAATTGTATATAATGTCTTCACAGATACTATTTTATGAACGCTAATAAAAACATACTACTGGTGTTTTTAATGCTTTGCAGTGCTGATGTTTTCAGTCAGTCCGCCGTGGCACCTGCCGATTCCATTATCAGCATCAAAAACATGCGTTCCAAACAGGACTCGGCCAGGATGGACGAAGTGGTTGCGATCGAAATTCGCACATCGCGGCCCCTCCGGGAGTTAACTGTCATGTATATTGACGGTATGCGGGTAGATGGATTTGCGCCCATCCGCATCAGCGAATATGAAAAAACTGTATACTTTAAACTTAATACCAAAATTCAGGATGTGCTGGAACAGTACCTGCAGAGAAATTCTGTGAGTACCGAGATCGTACCGGTATATCTTTCCCTGGGAAATAAAACCAGGCCATTAGTGAGTGCAAAGCTGCCCTTGTATGTAGAAGTACGGCAGAACATACACTGGGGCTGGGTGGTACTGATCATTGTGGTGATTGCCGGGGTTGCGGTAACAGCGCTGTTTAAAAACGTGCTGAAAGATGACAACAATCTTTATTACAGCCTGAGCAGGTCGCAGATGTTTTACTGGACGATCCTGATCGTTGTTGCCTATGTGCATATTTGTCTGACAACAGGCGTGCTGCCTGCCATTCCGGATTCTGTGCTGGCCATTCTTGGGATCAGCATTGGTACTACGGCAGCGGCTAAACTCATTGAAAACCGTAACAGGGAAGGTGTAACCATAGATCATAACGCCAGAAGTGAGGGCTGGTTTGTAGATATCCTCTCTGATGGCTCGAGCATCAATATACAGCGCCTGCAGAATGTGATCTTTAACCTTTTGTTTGGGATTATCTTTATACAGCGGACGCTGAGCACCCATTTAATGCCCGACTTTGACAATACAGTGCTGCTGTTAATGGGAATCAGTTCCGGTGCATATGCAGGTTTGAAGATTACCGAAGCTACGAAGGAGCAAAGTAAAACTCCACCACCGGTAGGGACGGACGTGAAGGAAGAGAAGGACCTTAAAAAGTAGCGGGTTATGCGTTGATTAGATCTTCAATGATCAGTTTCTTCATCTTCATGACAGCCTGCATCACACGCGGGCCACGCTCAGGATCTGTAACGAGTTCTCCAATTACTTTGGGTACAATCTGCCAGCTGATGCCATACTTGTCTTTCAACCATCCGCACATCACTTCCTGTCCGCCATCTGAGGTAAGGTTATCCCAGTAGTGATCGATCTCGTCCTGGGTATCGCAGTTAACCACAAGTGAAACCACCTCATTGAACTTGAAACCATGGTCTGCAGAGCTATCCATGGCGGTAGTGATCAATCCATTGATCTGAAACTGGGCATGTTTGATAAAACCAGCGGTATCACCATCATCTCCGCTGTACTCCATCATCCCTTCAATGCCGGATTTTGGGAACAGCTGCGTATAAAAATGAACGGCTTCCCTTGCCTTTCCGGCATCAGCGCCGGTAAACATCAGGGAAGGGCAGAACTTTTGAGACAGCGGATTTTTACTGCCCGTAAACAACTGCCAGGATACTCCGAATTTGTCTTCGACCCATCCGTATTTTATACTCCAGTCGTAACTGTCGAGCGGCATCAGGACCTTTCCGCCCTCAGCCAGGTTATTCCAGTATTGTGCTGTTTCTTCCGGCGTTTCGCTGGTGACCATAAAGGAAATGGACGCATTTGGCCTTGCTGAGGTACCATCGTTGAGCAACATAAAGTTTTGTCCGCTCAACTCTATGAAGGTAACAATAGGATTGGTTTGCAGCACTTTTCCATTGCCAAAGGCATGGATGTAAAAATCAGCTGCGGCTGAAACTTTGTCCTTAAGAATCAGACATGGATAGATTGTATTGTTGTATGTTGTTTCCATCTGAGGTGTATGTTTGTTCCGGATTTTGATCTCTTAAACAAACATACAATCCTGTGAACTGAATTGCCGGGTGTATCCACGACATTTATGGGGGTTAATCGCGACAACAGAAATGTTAAAATTTAATCAGCAGTTTTTCTGTTATCAGCTGGCCGTTACTGTAATATTCCAAAACCCAGCTGTCGTTCTTTTTAAAGACGATGCCGCTGGATGAACTGTTGGCAGCGATGAAATAGTTTTCTGCTGAAGTTTTATACAGCGTTAAGATGATTTTCGGGGTAGTATCAATCAGTTGATATCCGGAAGCGTTGGGCTGTGCGTACAGGGTTCCTGCAGCGAGTTTGCTTTCTGCCGGAGCTGCTTTGGCCGGAGCCGCAGCGCTTACTGCTGCGGGCACATTTGTGCTGACAGGCACAGCTGCGGGAACGCTATTGGCTGCCGTTACACTGGCAACGGGCGCGGAAGCCGCTGCAGCCTGCTGACTTTGGGCAGCAGTTGCCGGCACATACGCATAGGGTGTATCGCTTAATGAACTGAAAGCATCTCTTAGTGCAAGGTTATATGATACAGTATATTCTTTTTCCCTGCTTTTTCCCTGTTTGGTTTCAAAAACTGTTTTGCCGTAGCAATCCTTCAGCAGCAGGGTAAGGTTGGTGCTGAACATGGTGTTCTTTTCCAGCAGATCAGCTGTGAGCGCTGAGCATTTATTGTTGGCAATTTCTGTTGGGAGCTCGGCGTTGTCAAAATACACGGTAAAGCCCTTGTCCTGAAGCAGTGCTTTGGTGAGTGTATTTAATTTATACTGGTCGTTTTGCTTCAGGAAGCTGAACTTTTCAGGTACGATAACATATTTGTAATTATTAATCGTGTTCTGGGCATAGCCTGAAATGGAGAGCAGTACAAGGAATAATAAAGTATATCTTTTCATATTGAACATGGTTTTTACCTTACAAATATAACTGTTATAGTTTCATGTAAGTTGCAAAACCAGCAGCTAAGCACTATTTCTCAAATTCGTACCTGATACCTAGTTTTTTTATCTTGGAGTTGAGCGTTGTTGAAGGGATATTCAGAAGCTCAGCAGCACCACCGGCTCCAAATATTTTTCCTTTGCAGATTTTCAGGATATTCAAAATATGTTCCCTTTCGATCTCTTCAAGAGTCTTGATGCCGGAATGTTCTTTTTCACCGCTTTCCTGTAAACGATGCGGGGCAGGAAGCTCAATTGTGGTGATGGTATCACCTTCAGTCATGACAGTCGCCCTTTCGATCAGATGCTCAAGTTCCCTGATATTTCCGGGCCAGTTGTACTCCATGAGCTCGTTCATTGCTGCTGCGGATATACCTGTAACCGGGGCTGGTGATCCTTTGCTGAACTTATGAATGAAATGCTGAACGAGAACAGGAATATCTTCCTTACGCTGGCGCAATGGCGGCAGTTCAACCGGAAAAACGTTGAGCCTGTAATACAGGTCCAGCCGGAACTTTCCATCGGCGACCTCTTTTTCCAGGTTCCTGTTGGTGGCGGTAATGATGCGGACATTGATTTTCTTTGTGTAGTTTCCGCCTACGCGTTCAATTTCTTTTTCCTGCAGAACCCGTAATAGTTTTGCCTGTGCCTCCAGCGGTAGTTCTCCGATCTCGTCAAGGAAGATAGAGCCCCCGTCTGCCTGTTCAAACTTACCGATCCTCTTTTCATGGGCACCGGTGAAGGCGCCCTTCTCGTGGCCAAACAGTTCAGATTCTATCAGGCTGAGCGGCAGCGCAGCGCAGTTTACCGTTACCATTGCACGGGATTTCCTTGGCGAAAGTTTATGGATGGCATGGGCTATCCTTTCTTTTCCGGTTCCGCTTTCGCCCAGGATCAGCACGGAAGTATCATCAGGTGCAACGAGTGCAACCTTTTTAAATACGCCATGCAGCAGTTTGCTGTTTCCGATCACTCCGGAGAATTCAGGCAGGCTTTCCCGCGACCTTTCAAACCCCCTGGCTGCCGTTTCCGTTATCACAGGAACGGGAGTTGTCTTTTCGGTCCGCAACTCTTTTTCTGCTGCAATCATGTCCAGCATCAGGACAAAATCTTTCGTGTACTGATCCGTAATGTCAACATGCACACTGTTGTATAGATCTGGCGAGACATTGAAAAAAACAAACTGAAATATTTCTCCTTCACGTTCTGCCTCCTTAACCAGTAAAGATCCAAAGTGAAAGTGATCTGACAGGCAGTTAATCAATATATTGTCCATTTTGAGCTTTTTGAACGCATAGCCGGCAATGACAGGAGCAGTATGGTTCAAAATTGCAGTTGTGCTCCAGGCTTTGAAATCGCGCTTAGAGATGCACATGGTTTCGAGGAGTTCCCCGATATTAAATATCCTGTAATCGCTGCGGGCAGTTTTGAGCAGTCCGATATCCCGGCTGCCTGCTTTTTGCCTGGCTCTGGAAATCCAGAGGAAATCAAAAGGTATCACGGTATCCAGTGCGGCGGCGGTTGCTTTAAGCCGGTTGCTTAGCGGTTCCTTTTTATGGAGTATATCTGCGATTTGTATTGTGGGAGCAGGTTGTTCGTAATGCTGATATTTTTGGTGCTGCTCATGACGGTAACGTGCAATGTCGAGCATCACCATCAGATCTTTTTCCCTGAAAGGCTTAACCATAAAGCCATAGGGCAGGGTAGCCTTGGCTGCTTCGAGGGTTGCCTGGTTGGTATTGGCAGAAATATAAATAAAGGGGAGATTCATCTGTCTGAGCTGCACGGCCAGTTCAATCCCCGTTTTATCGCCCTGTAAAAAGATGTCAAGCAGTACCCAGTCGGGCTTCTTGGCGTTGATTAATTCGAGGGCCTTAATTACAGAGGGTGCGATGCCGCACACAAAATAGCCTGCTTTTTCCAGCATGATCCGCAGATCATTTGCTACAATAAATTCATCTTCTACAATTAGGATTTTTTCTTTCATCTGAATTGTTTTGTCTTTATCTCATACCCTATAACTGAGCAGGAAATCAGGCATATTCTTCTGGTTACTGATCAATAACAGCACCAGTTGGTAATTGATTTATTCACAGCTCTTTGTACCTGACTGCATCATTTTGTCTCTGACGACAGGTCGTGAATTTACGAAATAATAGCTTCTCAAACCGCAAAATGCTGAATATCCCGTTTCGTAAATCGACGATATGCAGTTAGTGATTTTTTTACTGTTATTTTTTAATATGCTGATTTAAAGTGGCTTGCTCTGTGGTCTGTTTCTTGGATACTGAGGGAAACAATATAATATTGATTATGAAACCATCACCGAATCTTCATTCGCCCGAAAATCACACTTTAGTTTTAATCGATTTTGAAGGACAAATGGCTTTTTCCACTAAAAGTATTGCTATTAATGAGCTTTGTACGAATGTGGCGATCGTAGCCGGGGTCTGGAAAATTTTTAATATATTAACCATTGTAAGCACTGTTGCAGAAGAATTCTTTTCAGGGCCGGTATTTCCTGAGATTGAAGAGTTTTATCCTGCAGCGAGCTCCCCTCATATTGACAGAACATCCATGAATACCTGGGAAGATGAGGGGTGAAAAAGTTTCGCATCCAGAATGGGCAGAAAGAACATGTGCCTAATCCACTGCATTTGCCGGAAAAGCTAGATGCGCTGGTTGCCACTTTTTCTGATAACATAGTGCCCTTCCTGGTAGCTATTGGTTTTGGAACCAGGATCTTCCTGCTGCCCTCTATCGGTGTCACTGCAACCGGGTATTTTGTAGTACACCGGAACGATGATATTGAAGTACGGGATGTGCCTTATATGTATATGCTTGCAAGGCTCTTTTTGCTGGTTCTGGGGCCTGGGTCATATTCCGTGGATAGTAATCTTTATCACATTTATTTTAACCATTAAAAGGTAATTTTATATTATGCAGATCATTCATTATCAAAAGGTAACAATTGATTATGGTATGAAATTATAACTAATCATATTCATTCTTTAACATTCAAAAAAAATAAAAATGGAAGCAAAAATTGGTATCAGCAAAGACCGCCTCGCAGAGGTGGCACATTCACTCAGCAGAGTTCTTGCAGACGAATTTGTCCTGTACACAAAAACCCGTAAAGCGCACTGGAATATTGAAGGCCCGGATTTTTACAACAAGCATAAATTCTTTGAGGAGCAGTACAACCAGCTAGAGGAAATCATTGATGAGGTGGCAGAACGTATCCGCAAACTGGGGCATTATGCGCCGGCATCGCTGAAGCAGTTTCTTGAACTCACTCATTTATCAGAAGATGACAGGGAACAGAATGACAGTCAGGGTTATATCAAGATGCTGCTTGCAGATCATGAAAGTATCATTATCCACATCAGGGAAAACATCAACAACTATGTAGCCCCGCTGAAAGATCTGGGTACGAGCGACTATGTAACGGGGCTAATGGAAAAACATGAGACGATGGCCTGGATGTTAAGGGCACATTTATCATAAAACTAAATGGAAGAAAAACAGAATAAGATCTGGTTTGTAACACTGGTGCTGACCATCATTGCCGGCTATTGCGATACCATCACATTTGTGGCTGCGGATAAGATCTTTTCAGCACACGTAACCGGGAACTTTATTGTGTTTGCCTACCAGCTGGTGAAAGGGGCAGAGGGTGATGCCTGGATAAAGTTGCTCAGCTTTCCGGTATTCATGCTGGCAGTAATGACCGACGGCTGGATAGCAGCAAGGTTCTCGAGCAGGCATTTTGTACTGTGCTGCGAAGGAGTGATTTTGATTTTGGCTGGACTAATGGCTTATTCTCTTGGATATATCGAGAATGCCGTAATCACCTGGCCGATGTACCTGGTAACGATGGTCATTGTTTTTGCTATGGGATTACAGAATGCCTTCGGGAAACTTTTTGCGAAGGAAACGTATGGCCCAACCACAATGATGACCGGCAATGCAACGCAGTTTGCACTGGATATCCGCCTGTACCTGGTGTCTGGCATAAAAAGCGGTGACTATATTCCGGCCATCGGCAGTGGGCTTGTTACACTGGGCGGCTTCCTAACGGGATGTTTTCTGGGCGCGTATATTGGTAAACTGTTCGGCCTTGCCGGCGTAGTTATTCCCGGCCTGGCAATGGTGGCCTGTTACTTTTATACCAGGCCTGCCGCTGAATTCGGACAACCGAAAGAATTATAAAGGAATTTGATACAATACATAAATTAATACATATGAACAACAGTATTTTAGGTCTGCACCATATTACTGCCATCGCAAGTGATGCCCGGCAGAATTTTGACTTTTACACAAAAACCCTGGGCTTAAGACTCGTTAAAAAGACCGTCAACTTTGATGATCCTGACACTTATCACCTGTATTACGGAGATGAAAGCGGTTCTGCAGGTACAATACTGACATTTTTTCCCTGGACGGGTATAGGACAGGGAACGGAAGGCCTGGGCATGGCTACCGAAATTGGTTATTCAGTACCTTCAGGAAGCCTTGATTTCTGGATGCAAAGACTGAAAGACAACAAACTGAACCATGCTGAAATTTCAGAACGTTTTGGTGAATCACTGCTTACTTTTCGTGATCCGGATGGCTTATCACTGAGTCTGATCGTTCCTGCGAAACCGGACAGCAGAACCCCATGGGAAACAGCTGATATCAAAAGCGATACCGCTACAAAAGGGTTCCACAGCACCACACTTACCCTGCAAAGCATTGACGAAACGGCAAAAGTGCTGACTGATCTTTTTGGCTACCATTTACTGTCGCAGGAAGGCAACCGGTACCGTTTTATAACGGACACTGTAGATACGGCAGAGATTGTTGATTTACTGGAGCTTCCAAATGGATCAAGAGGCAGAAATGCTGCAGGCACCAATCACCACGTAGCTTTCCGTGTAAAAGATGAGCATGTACAGATGGAGATGAGGGAAAAGATCCTCAGCAAAAATTTACAGATCACCGGCAAGATAGACCGGGACTACTTTTTCTCGCTTTACTTCCGTGAGCCGGGAGGCGTGCTTTTTGAGATTGCCACAGAAAATCCGGGATTTACGGTTGATGAGCCATTGAATGAGCTGGGAACGAACCTGAAGTTACCACATCAGCATGAAGGATTAAGGACACATCTTGAGAAGAGCCTTCCGGAACTAAAATAAGTGAATAAGGTGATCTTTTCATAACCAGAAACTCAGCCTTCATGCTTTCACTTTGCCAGCCGGATGCAGCTATAATTATTTGTATGTTGTTGTGGATATTCTGGGCGATATCATCCAGGAAAATAGATTTTGTATTTCCTGGATGAATGTGTTAATTTCACGAAATATCGTCAATACTATGCCTGAGCGGAAAAATGATTTGGAGGGAGAATACTTTAGCTTGAAACAGCTTCTTCAGGGGATATTTTCAAAGTTGCAGCCGCTGTTCTCTACCGACTGTGCCGCAATCACCCTATATCAAAACGACGATGAGCATATTGCCCGGTCCTATATCGCGCTGCGAAACTGTAAAGGTGAGTTTATCGCTGAACAGCTCATCAGAGATCCTGTTGCCTTCTCCAGCATAACCAGAGAAATCTCTGGCTTCCAATTTCCGGTGCTCAGATCAGCAGAAGACTGGATGGCTGAATTTGGAAACAATCATCATATTATTAATCACCCGGAAGAATATCTTTACCATTGTTATATTCCTTTGGAGGCGAACAACCGTATTATGGGTACATTCGAAATCCACAATCTTGATCAGCAATTTAGTTCTGAGGCACTGAATTACTGCTGCAGTATTTCTGACCTGGTATCGGGACTGCTGACTGCTTTGCAGCCCTTACCGGCCTTGCCAACAGGAGAGGAATTATTATCAACAATCAGGAAACAGCAGGCCGAACTTGAGAAATATAAGAAAGAACTGGATAAGCACCTGCAATATTTTGCTGAGGAATCAGCGGAGCCCTACCATTATCCGGATATGGCAGGAAACAGCAGGGAAATGCAGCAGGTCTTTAAACTGCTGGACAGGATGTCATCTTCGGATACTACGGTCCTCATTCTCGGTGAAACAGGTACCGGAAAGGAGCTGATTGCAAGGGCTATTCATCAACAGTCTCCCAGAAAGGATCAACCGATGATTAAGATCAACTGCGCGGCAGTTCCTCGCAACCTCATTGAATCAGAATTATTCGGGCATGAAAAAGGCAGCTTTACCGGCGCAATGGAAAGAAGGATCGGTAAATTTGAGCTGGCTGACCGGGGTACGATTTTTCTGGATGAAGTTGCTGAACTTTCTCCTGATCTGCAGGTGAAACTTTTGAGGGTTTTACAGGAGAAGGAAATTGAACGTATCGGCGGGAAGAGCACCATTGCTACCGATGTGAGAATCATCTCCGCCACAAACCGGAATCTTTTTAATGAAGTTGAAGCCGGCCGCTTCAGAACAGACCTCTTTTACAGGCTGAATGTGTTTCCCATCGAACTCCCACCTTTGCGGAACAGAAGATTAGACATACCGGCACTCGCAGCTTATTTTCTGGAGCGGTTTAGCAGTAAATCCGGCAGAAAGATCAATGGGTTTTCAAAAAAAGTAATGGCCTGCATGATGGCCTATAACTGGCCCGGAAATGTGAGAGAGCTGGAGCATTTAATTGAAAGGCAGGTGATACTTACAGAACAACCTGTCATCACTGAGCTCGCCATCCCTGAGGGCGGGAAAGGACTACTGGCACAGCATGTTACCGGAGAGATTATAAAAACCGTTATGGAAAATGAGCGCGACCATATTTTAGCTGTTCTTGAACGCTGCAACGGTAAAGTATCAGGTCCACACGGTGCTGCCAGATTACTGGGGATCCCAGCTACCACACTTAACTCCAAGATCAAGAAGCTCGGTTTATCTAAAAAGCATAAGTAAATACAATATTGCGTTGTAACACATACTTTGTGCGGTTGATAAATAAATTGGTTATTTTCGCGGTGATGCGAAGATTTGTGTTCCTGTTCTCTTTTACATTCATTTTTCTGATTAGCCATCATGTTCTGGCTTCGAAAGAACAGCAGTATTCTTTATCTGATTTGAAAGCGATGCTTCATCAGAAGCATACCCTCCGGTACCGTCTGATCCTTAACCTGAGGATCAGCGACTTCTATTTTTACAGCAAAGTGAATAATGAAAAAAACCTGGATAGTGCATTGTACTATGCCAGAGAAGCCTATGCGATCAAACGGGCCAATCCTGGCCTTGATCCCCAGGGCTGGTCTAAAGTGAATATCGCGAAATTTCTCATCAGAAAAAAACAGATGGGAGCTGCCAAAGCGATGCTGGCTGACGGAGATGTCAATTTCAGGAAAAACCTTCTGATGAGTATTGGCCGGTACTACCTCTTTAAAGCGGGCGAAGAAAAAAAAGATCTGGATAGCGCAGAATTCCTGCTTAAGGGTTCCATAAAGTTAAGCCGGCTGGTTCATGATATTTTTACAGAACAATTGAATGAACTGTACCTGATTACGGTAAAACTGGAAAGGGGAGACCGCATCGGAACGCGGCAA
The DNA here is from genome assembly GCF_900182595.1 of Pedobacter westerhofensis. Classification (GTDB taxonomy): domain Bacteria; phylum Bacteroidota; class Bacteroidia; order Sphingobacteriales; family Sphingobacteriaceae; genus Pedobacter; species Pedobacter westerhofensis. The sequence continues at coordinate 316,230 of NZ_FXTN01000002.1, forward strand.
ATGTATACTGCACTTGCAAAAGAATGTTTGACGAAAAACAATCTTGATGGTGCAGCAGAAGCATATTCGACAATGGGCGACCATTTTATGTTCTCTGAAACAAAGGAAAAGCTGTCGGCTTACTACAAAGCGATGGAACTTTTCAGGATGAATGGGCAGGGGGTTGAGCAGATGAATATGCTGCGGGCAATCGCAGAAATAACATTCCATGAGGGCAAGCTTGCTGTTGCAGAAAAACAGTTGCTTACTGTACTGCGCTGGTACAGGAACAACCATTATAAAAACGCACAGGATATCCACTCACAGCTTTCCAATTCTTACCGCTTTAAAGGGGATTTGGTCAATGCGCTCTTCTATGCACTGGAAGCGGTTAAAAGTGCGCAGCTGACAGAGGGCGACGAGGCTGAGGGAGTTTACTTTAGCGGGCTGGCCCAGATCTACAATGAAATGGGAGACGACCGCAACAGTGTGTTGTGGTACAAAAAAACGCTGGAATCGCTGAAACATAAGAAGTCTGAATTCTTGTATGTAAACCTGAAAGATCTCTCGGATTACCTGATAAAGGAAGGGAAATCGGCCGATGTAATTAAACTTCTGGATAGTATCCACAACCCAAAAAACTCAACGCCGCTGGAAAACGAAATTGTTGCTGCAATCAAAGGGAACTGCTACAATTATCAGAAGAATTACCCACTCGCAGAAAAATACTATCTGGAGATGTTAAAATGGGAGCAGCAGGCGCGCCTGCATACTTTTAGTTCTTCAGACTCTTATCATATCCTGGCCAGCTTTTACATTACAGTGGGCAATTATTCCAGGGCTGAATACTACCTGCAGCGGATCCTGAGCATGCCTGCGGGCACTTATCCGCTGTCGCGCGTTAAAGATGTATACCTTCAGTTGTACCGTGCAGATTCTGCGAGAAATGATCTCTCATCCGCACTGCTGCATTATAAAATGTATAAAAGCATAAATGACACCATATTTAATAAGGACAAGGAAAACCAGATACAGGAGTTGCTAATCAAATACGGTGCGGATAAAAAGGAGGCGGATAATCAACTGCTCCGTAAAGAATCGCTGATACAGCGGGATGAATTGCGGAAAGCTGACCTGATTGCAAAGATTACAATCAGTGGTACACTGGCGCTGCTGCTGATCATGGTGCTCCTGTATATCCAGTTTAAAAACAGGAAGCAAGCCAATCTGATGCTGGTAAGGCATCAGCAGGAAATTACATCTAAAAATATTTCCATGCAGGAGCTGATTGACCGGCAGGTAAAACTGCTTTCAGAAAAGGAATGGCTGCTAAAGGAGATCCATCACCGTGTTAAAAACAATCTGCAGGTGGTCATGAGCCTGCTGAATGCCCAGGTGAATTATACTGATAATGCTGTGGCCGTATCGGCGATCCGCGACAGCCAGAACAGGATGCACTCTATTTCCCTGATCCATGAAAAGATTTTTCAGTCTGAAACTGTGGCTTCCATTGATATCCGGTCGTACATTATTGATTTAATGAAGTTCCTCTGTGATTCTTTCCATTTTAACCAGCGGATCAATTTTGAGTTTATCATCCCGTTGGTACAATTTGATATCGTTCAGGCGATGCCATTGGGATTGATTATTAATGAGGCGATGACCAATATCATCAAGTATGCCTTTCCAAATAATGAGAATGGCAAGGTGACGGTGGAGCTTAGGCCACTGGGGAGCGACTATTATAATTTTATAATTTCAGATAATGGGATCGGCTTGCCTGATGAATTTGATTTTGAGCAGAGCAATACACTAGGGATGGTGCTGATGCAAGGGTTAAGCCAGCAGATTGACGGGGAGATTTCTATCCGCTCGGAGAATGGTGTGCAGGTGAGTGTAAAATTTCTGCTTATTAAACCGGGAGCAGACCTGTATGCCGGAGGCTGATTAAACAGGAATATTTACCGGACTTGCGGTTCCTTTTACAGGCAAATCCGGTAAATATTGCGGGCTTTAATCCAGCAGTGTCCAGGTTCTTTTTGCCTGCACCTGCTGAACGATCTGCTGTTCGGCAACCACGATGTTTTCTTTCCGCTGTCCGATATACTCCAGCGTGCCCAGTTTATTCCATAAGGCAATCATAATTTTAAGGAATTCTTCTGTCATTGACATCGAGGCATAAATATTCTGGTGATCATACACCAGCTCGATATTGCGCGCCAGCAATTCTTCGAAATTGCCGGGAGTCACGTCCCGCCATTCGTAAAAATATTTGAGCATTTCTTCTCTTTCCTTGGATTCGATCAGTTTGATTCCCGTGAAGAAAACATGTGCGATATTGGAACCATATCCGGCAATATGTACCGGTGACTGCTGATAGCCAAAATTACGGTAGCTGAAGAAAACCTGGGAAATATAGTCCAGCAGTTTTTCTGAAAGCAATCTTATATTTCTTCCCAGCGGAGTGATCGAATCCCGGCTGCTTGTTTTATCGATGATCTTAAATGCTGCAAGCTGAAGCTGATTGATCTGGGTACTGAACAGCTCATAGTATCTCACCAGTGAAGGGTGGCTGATCATATTGCTGCTTGGAGGGATATAATTTGCGTTGATGTTGATCCTGCCGTTTTCAAGAGTAAGCTGCCCTATGGTAAGGTGGTAGCTATCTGTTGCCTTTGGCGCTATTTCAGATGCCGGTAATATGGAAATGCTATAACTTTTGGCGATATCAGGATACCTAGGAGGATGGTCCTGAGGATCGGGGCTGCCCGAGGGGATACGTTCGAATGGATTTACATTTAGAAGGATATTATAAACTGTAACCTTTGAATAGTCGGCATTGTCACTATTAAAATAATGGCTGTAAGTTAGCTGGTTATCGAAGTTTGATGATTCAACAATATCGATCCTGCATCCGTCTGCAGTAATTGCATTGCAGTGCCTTACCCTCACTTCGATATGGTTTGTCGCTTTTTCCAGGATCTCAATGTCGTGAGAGCTGCGCTGCCCGGCGAAGGGCGGGAGCAGGCCGTAATTGAAATTATTAAGGAATACAGAACTGGCATCTCTAACAAAATCCTGGTTGAACTGATCTGTAGCAACAAAGTGGTCGCTGGAAAGCTTCATTCCATCCACCCAGTTCACGGGTTTATATTTTAATGGTGAAATCATGTTTTTCGGTTTATATAAAGATTGATTCGTCTCCTGTTATTTGTGGCTTATTGGCATTCTCAGATACCCTCTTGGCATAGATTGTAACCTTCTCGGTAATGGTGTTGTTGAGGATATCCAGGTCCGGGTCGATAAACACATTTTTCTTAAAGAATGATGTTTTGATAAAGAATATCCATTTATAAGATTCATGTTCCTCGCTGTAATACTTAACGGGGCTTTTGGGGAACTTGAGGTTATAATCTTCAATGAATTTATAAAACCATTCGCCAAAGATCATGTTCTCCGGTGCTTTTGCTTTCACCTTGATCGGCTCTGGGTCATTTGTATTTTTATACAGTTCCAGTTCGAGCACCAGGAGGCGGTCAAAGTCAAGGTGATCCATCTCAATCTGTAACGGTGTAGCAGGATACTGCCAGATCTTATAAATTTCTGTAGGGATGCTGATCAGTGCAACATATGCCCACCAGAAAAGCAGAGGAATGATAAAGGTAGTAATACTGGTTGCTGCCCAGAGGCCAAAATAAATGTCACTGAGCCAGTTAAAGGTAAGCTGGAAAAGGAAAAATCCGAGCAGGGCGCTCACCAGCACGGCAAAGATAAAAAAGAGCTTTCTTTCCAGCAATTCAGCGGGGTAATATCGCGTGGCCAGATAAACAAAAAGGCATCCTGCAATAAGGTAATAGATCTGGCAGATAATATATCCCCAGGGCATGAAATCAAAACTGAGAAAACCCATTAAGCCGGGTAGCGCCAGCACAATACTTAATATCAGGATACTGATGATCAGTCTTTTGTTATTAAGAAACTGATTCTTTTTATTGACAATAGAGATTAAAGCTGCGGAAACGAGAAAAATCAGTGGAAATAATAAGTATCGGAGAAAAAATGATTGAACGTCCATTAAATTATACTTGATGTTTATTTTAATGTCTTTACAAATATGATACCTTAAAATTATTGTAATAAAGATGGTATAATTATTAGGGGTATAAGAGGTAATCATAACCCAAATTATACATGAAGCCAAGTTTAAATCTCAGGAACAATCTGGACACAGACTACAAGGTGATCACAAAAGCTGCAGAGCTGATCGAAAGCGGAGATTTTGAAGATGATCAGATTGTAGTATTGCCTGTGGGTGGGCGGAAAAGCGCTTTTGCAAAGGACCTGGAAAACCATTCCTTTTACTATTCGGATAGTAAACGTAAAGACTGCCTGGTGATTGAACTAAACAGAGAGGGGCTGTATGATATGCTTCCTGAAGGGCTTTTTCATCAGCCTCCGACCGGCAGTTCAGGTTTTTCTGAGCAGGAAATGATTGAGGATGTGCAAATACGCAGGGCAGAGGAAAAGGATGCAAGGAAATTTTTTATGCCTTTTGAAGCGGAACTGAATCATCTCAGAACGATCCTGGAACTCTATGAAAACAAACTGGATAAGAGAACTACCTACAACGATCTTACAAGGATCTTTGGTGCCGAATGGAAGGAGTTTGAACTGCTTGACAATGAGCAGAGTATTATCTGGATGCACTTGTTGCCGTTGATCAGTGAGAAGCGGAACAATCTGGAATTTCTGGGTCAGCTGCTGTCCTCTCTGTTTAAGCTGAATGTTAAGGCGGCGTTGAATGATGCCAACCTGAAACGTGTTCCTATCGCGGAGAGCATGCAGTTTGTATTGGGGGCTGGCAGCCTCGGCATAGATGCTGTCATCGGCAATAGCTTTCTGACTGATGAAGAAGAAGTAATCATCAGCATAGGGCCTGCTGATACGGATAAGCTTGTCCGCTTTATGCCTGGCACCCCTGCTGCCTGCATCATCGACCTGGCAGTGTCGTATCTTATACCTGTAGGAAATGAGGTGAGCATCAGACTTGTAGCAGACACAGCCAACCAGTTAGGCTCACTCGGTGCAGAGAGCAATAACTCTTTCCTTGGATTTACAGTTTATCTTTAGCAAGCGTGCTGCTTAAGTCAGCAGCATTCTGTAATGAATATTCATAATGCTGCGGTTTACAAGTTTAGACTGTGTAAGTTCCAAAATAGACTTCCATTCCTCTTTGCTCAGTTCCTGTTGATTTGCCGGTGTAATCAGGATGTCCGTTGTCTTGATAAATCCTGCCTTTGGATCAGGGGCCACCATTAGCCCTTTGGCAAGTTTAATCCCTTTAATTTTGCTTCCAAGTTCATATGTGCAAAAATTGATCACGTCTGCCTGCGTGACGATCCTGTTTCCTGTCGTTAATCCATATTTAAAGGCCTGAACCCGGTTAGCCGCATTCAGACGCGATCTGCCACCCTGGCTGTTGCTCAGGAGGAAGATACTCTCCGGTATCATTTTGCTATTCTCAAACGATTGCAAACGGCTTCCCGATCTGATCTGGTTGCCGAGTTCTGCATTAGTGGTCCAGAATTCGAGGAACATGATATCTGCGTTGTTCAATGGCTTTACGATAATATAGTTGAGCAGCTCCTTGATCGTGCTCAGCTGTGCCTTTGTTTTCTGTTCGATGATGGAAATGTTTTGCTCCAGTTCTTTCAGAGCACTATTGAGGAAGTCCGAACCATAGGCAGAAAAAGATGCCTTTTCGTCCCTCAGCAGTTCGAAAAGATAATCAACCACCTCTTTCGCGTTTCTGTTGTCAAAGCGTTCTGAGCCACCGTAACGTATAGAGAACGAGCCTGCATTGCTATCGTCATCATGATTGTGAGGGATTTCTGTATAGGAGTTGCCCATTTTATCGCCCAGTGAGTGTATGCTGAGAAACTGATCGTGGTCCTGCACCTTCACTGGGATAATATTGGTCATCATTTTTAAACGGTGTTTCAGATCATGGATTCGTTTATTGACCACCGGGAAAGCATTTATGGATATATGCAATTCATCCAGCATCACTTCAGTAATCGCAGCGGGGAAAACCACCTTTATCCACAATATTTCCTTTCGCAGGTTGACCAGGCTGGCGGGCGAAAATACCTGTTCAAACTCTTTAGGATATAACTGCAAATTAAGATGTTGCGGAATAATGTTTTCGTCGTCTATAGTTAAGAACCTATTTGCATAAAAAGCATGTACGTCTTCCGTGAGTACATTTAGGATATCGTGATCATCAAAGGGGGAACTGGCGTTCAGCTTAGGATTAAGGTAAAACTTACCGAGAGTGGTATTAACCGGCAAATTATTAACCGACCACTTGGAAAGTGACACCAGGTCGTAAATATCGCTGTTTACTGCATAATTTCTCCAGTCGAAATAGAAACTAAGGCCATTTAGTATCTTAAAAGTGGAATGGGGGTGTATTCCCAGATATAACGTGTGCTGTTCAATGGACGCGCCCTGGTTTGTATGGGTTAATAGCGATTTATTATGCTGACTGTCAATCTGAAAAAGATTTCTTCCGCTGGCAAGATACATGACATCTGCATTAAATACTTTAATTGGCTTCAAGGGGCTGAAGAATATATCAGCCGCGTTTTCTGTACTGTTTTCATTCTTATCTTTCAATTTCTTTTTATAAAAAAACTGTGTTTTAGTCTCGATGATCTCTGTAGGCTCATGCGGGCGGGCATGTGCAATCGCATGTGCCGGTAATGCCGAAGTAAGGGTGTCTGAGGCTAAAATACGTGAAATCTTGTCTAGAACCCGGTTTTCCAGATTTTGCACATCATTGGATACATTGAATAACTCAGTACTCAATGCTTCAATAAGAAGTTTTACCAGCGGATCAAAATCACTGGTATTCTTTATTCCCCAGAAGTCGCGCGCATTTTTTAAAATCCTGTTCCTGATTTCATCTTTTGAAGAATAAAATATGTTTTTCATTATCAATTGAAATAATATGTTTTATAAGATTATAATACTGTATATAATTTAGTTCAGGGTATCATCAAAATAGAACAGTTTCTTCTAACTTGATAGCGGGCTTAAGAACAACGCAGTATTAAAAAAGTATTTTTCGCCCGTAATATTTATTTTAGCCCTGATAGATATGTCTACTTTCTTCTTTATTTCTGTAACATTCCTGATGGTAAATGACTTCTCTACTTCAGTCATTTTTATTTCAACTTCTACCTGGTACAGCCTCTTTTCATAGTCAGTGATTGATTTTAACAGAGATTGCCTGAATTTTTCTTCCCAGGTAGTCTCGCTTACGATCAGCTCAAAATCGAGGTCCCATATTTCGCAACCAAAATTACTGTTGTGTCTGTGCTCGTCAAAACGTGTAAAGATAATCAGCTCAATGTGCTGTGAAATGGACTTCCCGGCGTCTGCCTCCCGGAGATCTTTGTTTTCAAAAATATTAATTAATCGAAATGGCTTATTGTATAAGTAATCTGACATATGATGCTATCCAATGGAACAATAATTGGTAAATGGTTAATCAATATTACGTCCAGAATTCAGCAGAGTAAACATCTGAAGAAAATTGTGACCTGATACCAGGATATTATTTACATGCACCTTATAACCTCTCATCATGAAGCCTATCAATGCGCAGGAACTTTCACGATCGTACAGAATTTTTATTCTGAACTTTATACTGCTGACTTCATTCGCCCTTATATGCGTTTATCTGTTCTTTGCCTCTTCTAAATATGAGTACGAGATTCTGGAAGATAAGGTAAAGAAAACTGATCAGTTGCTTTCAAAGCGTAAAGAAATCAATACACGGTTTGATATGATCTCGCTGCGGTTCAAAGAGCTGTCAAAATATACTTCTATCAATTCTGAAGAATTGAATAACCAGGCAATCTTGCTTGAGGATATCCAGAATAATAATTTCAAGATAAAGGAGATGATCAAAAAGCAGCAGTCGGGAGCGAGCAGTTTTCTGCTCTACAAAAAGATGTCTGATGATGTCACCCAGATGGCGGGTATTGAAGATTCCCTGTTCACAACCAGATTTCAGATTGAAAATGTAAGGACCCAGATGGAATCCTGTTTACATACGAACCAGGCAGCGGCCGACAGATTAAGGGCCGGCAGATTCAGAAGATAATTATGATCAAACTAAGTATAAAAGAACGGAGGGAACAGTTCCTTTTTTTCATTGCAATATTTCTCTTTACCACAGCGCTGCTGAGCTTTGGACTTTTCCACGACTTCGGGGATGAGAGAATGGTTTCCAAACAGGACCTGGCAGACAAACTCTCTCAGGATGCAGAATTTGAAGCTACAGTAAAGGAGCAGCGGGCTACAGTTGATTCTACTTACAAACAAATTATCAGTTTCGATCCCGGTGTGCAGGCTGTTTTTCTGGAAAATGATATCAAAAATTCTTTGGCATCTATTAAATCGATTTATGAAAGAAAGGCGTATGACCAGCGTTATAAGTCCTTCCTTGAAGTCTCGCAGTTATACAATGATCTCTTTTATAACAGGCGGGAACTGAAAGGAAATAACAGTGATATCGAAAAGCTGAGCAAGTCGCTCGAAGACTGTAAACTTTCAACACGCCAACTCAGACAAACAATAGGTAATCAACCAAGATAATCATATAAATAAATACCAGCATCTATGTCCGATACGACTACTAATGGAAAATCAGTGAGCAATAATTCGCAGGGATATATTTTCCTGTACATCTTTATTGTCATCCTAATCCTTGCGGGGATCATCTTTCTTTTCAAAAGTTCGCTTTTTGATAAACGTACAGTGGATGCAAGAATCCTGAAAGATGAATTGTATTTAAATGAAGACCTGGTCTTTACAGACAATACAAGGAATGCCAAAAAATGGCTTTGGGAATTTGGTAATGGAGCCAAACTAGCAACCCAGAACGGTAATTACCGTTATTCGAAAGCCGGTTCTTACATTGTGAGGCTAACCGTTGACGGGCAGTTACGTGAGCAGTTCCCGGTAACAGTGAGAGATACGGTAACTTCCGCGCCGGATACGGTAGTGAGTATCAGTGGTCCCACTTCCGGCGTAATCAACGAAGAGGTGAGGCTGGAAGCCGAAGGCAAAGCCAATACCTTTCAGTGGTCGTTCGGAGAAACAAACCGGGTTGACGTAAAAGGCAGGACGGCCTTGTATACTTTTCATACGCCGGGCAAGTTTCTCGTCAAACTGAATACGGACAACAGTATGAGGCCAGTGTATCATACTATTTTTATCACTGACCCTAATTCTGACTTGGATACGGATATCGTGGAACCTGGGGAAGGAGAACGTAAAGTAATTGACGACATCAGGGCAAGGTTACAGGCAATTGCCGATGGTGCTGACTTTAATTCCAATTATTACTACCTCACCAGAAGGTATATGTGCAACAATGAAAAGGTTACTGTAGCCGTTGATCAGGATGGCGCAAAAAAATCGACCGACTTCTATTCTTACTGTATGGGGCTAACCTTTGGCGGCGAGATCGTGGTTGACGAAGCGCAGCTAACGATCAGCCCAAATTCTACCTGTGCCACCCTGGTAAATATCAAACAACATTCTGCTAATACCGTAAAAAAATAAGAACCTATGAAACGAATTATATCTCTTGCTATCCTTTTGGTCCAGGCAGTTTTTGTGATGGCACAATCGCCTTCGGCATTTGGAAAGAAGGTAAATTATATGCCCAAAGCTTTTGAAAAACCATCTGCAGCAACGAATGTGACTGACGAGGGTGGTAAAACAAAGCTGCCATGGGTTGTATTTTCAGACCGTGATGAAAATTACACTACCACAGCGCCCGGTGGAAGCCTGATTATGAAAAAGCTCAATTTTATGGAACCCTTTTATGTTTCTAAAGAGGAAAACGGCTATGTGAAGCTGATCAAATACAAGGCTGGAATGATCAGGGGCAGAAAAATTAATGATAAAAAAAGTGCAATCAGCTATGGCTGGATCCCCGTTTCCAAGTTACTGCTGTGGCAGCGCTCATATTCCAACCAGAAATCCGGTTATCCGGAAAAATCAATTGCCATCATCAACGGTAACCTGCCACTGGTGCAATCAAAATTCTACTACGACAATACAGACTCTGCCTATGTGTATACTACCCCGGAGCTGAAGAAAAAGGCGACAAAGGTGAGGCTGCACGAAATCAACTACATCTTTAAAAAATCTGAAGACGGCAAAAAATACCTGATCGGAAATGAAGATCAGCTGGTGGCAGACAGTGCAAGGAAAAGCATTTACGGATGGATTGCCGCAGATGCAGTGCACAGCTGGGGCGACCGTCTCTACATTGCTCCTGCAGCTACAGATTCTTTTGACCTGAGCGATTCTCTGTCTGTAATGCTCAGCGGCGCGCATACCGACCCATTGCTGGATGTGAATGACCTGATCCTGAGATCAGCTCCGGTAATGGATGATGAAGGCGGAAATTATACGATTGGTGTTGCCAGTGATGTATACAAGAAAAAAGATAACAAAATTATTACCATCAGCGGGGCTGCGCTCACCTACCCGAACTATCTGGCGCTGAGGAAGAATATCCATAAGATCAATGTGATCTTTGTGGTTGACGGCGGTACGCCCATGACGAAATACTTTGCAGGCCTGACGAATACGATCCAGTCTTTTGAAAACATTTTTAATGAATATGGCAGAGGTAACAAGTTAAGCTATGGTGCAGTGGTTTACCGTGGCGAATCTTGCTGCAGTGCCACTGGCGTAACCGCTACTCCGGCATTGTCTACCGATTACAGAAAGCTGATGGCTTACCTTACTGACGAAGCGAAAATCACCGAAAGGTGCGAAAGCAAAGTGGCCAACCAGCCTGTGTACGATGGCGTGAGAGCGGGATTAAACCTCCTTAAAAAACATACCAATGAGACTAACCTGATTGTACTGGTAGGCACCACCGGCAATGCCAATTCTTCTTATCAGCTGAACCAGCTGGTAGATGAGTTTGTTGCGGCCGATGCCAGGTTACTTGCCATACAGATGTACAGTGACTACGATCAGTCTTTTAACAACTTTGTTCTGCAATCCAAGAAACTGGTTTCAGAATCGGCAGTATATGCGGCGAAAAGGAAAAGGAGGTTCCTGGTAAAAGGAGAAGGGCTTAACGATACGCAGGCTTACAATACCAGCCAGCTTGATTCTATTTCGTATTACCTGGATTATCCAAAGAACAGCCTGATCCAGGGCGGGGTAGTGTTCCCTACAAAGGGCTCTGTAAATTCTAACGAATCAATGAACATCGCGATGCGCCGTTTTATCAAAGAAACCGATATGGACATCAGCAATCAGATCAGTTCACTGGACAGCGCTTTCAGGCTTACAGGAATTGACCGCAGAAACTTGTCGGCAACTGTAGAAGGGCAGCTTGCTGCACCTGTATCAGATGAGGTAGCTGATCATATGCCGCACAATGGGTTCAAATATTATATGACCTCCACGGTTCCCTCTGATATTGTTTCCAAACACAGAAGCACCATGCAATATGCGCTGGTGCTGAACTCGATGGAGTTTAAACAGCTGAACGATGTGTTCTCGATGATGACCGGTCAAAACCTGCAGATGGACCAGTCATCCTTCAGGAAAAAACTGGTGGGCAACTACATCGCTATCCCAAGGGTATTGCTGGGCAAAGATATTTCAAAAGGGGATGTGAGGTCGATGACCCTTGGCAGCTACCTGAAGATGGTAACCGGTTTGCCGGTTGAAAATGAGTTGCTGACCAAATATACAGTGGTAGATCTTAAAAGATCAGGGCGGATGCCGCAGGCAGATTTTGAGGCGTACCTGAAATTTCTGATCAGCTCTACGGAAGAGATCAGAAGAGGGGTCCAGTTTGGGCAGCAATTCATCTCAAACGGAAAAACCTACTATTATATCACTGAGAACAATTTTGTACAGAAAACCGAAAAGGAAAATCCTTAGCACATAAATTATGAGTCTTACTAACATCAGTGAATCTGTTAAACTGGCATTGAGGGTAGCACAGTCCCTGGCTAAAGAATATCATAATCCGGAATTTACCGCTGCACACCTGTTAAAGGGCTTGATGCACAAGGAGGTAGGGTTGAGGGGCTTTTTGTCTTCGATAGGGAAGGACGAAGAGTACATCAGTGAATGGGCGGAAGTGCGCATCGAAGAACTGGAGAAGATTGCCGCTGCGCCGGATGAAGTAAAGGGCAGCCGGGAGATTGCGATGGTGTTTGAAGAAGCTGACCATATCAGAATCAAACTGGGGCTGGACCTGATCACCCCTGTGTGTGTGCTCACAGCATTGTGTAAACCCACTGTTGGTTTTAAGCCAGACCAGCTCAAGTCTTTTCCGATCAAGGAACGTGAACTGCTGGATCTTTATATTAAGGACGAGGAGCTGCAGGAAGCGGTATCACCTGCCGGAGGGGCAGCCGGGAATCCGGAAAAAGGCAAAGGCGCTTCGGGCGCCCTCCATAAGTACTGCATTGACAGGATTGCCCTGGCCAGGGACGGTAAGACAGATCCGATCATCGGCAGGGATAAGGAAGCCAGGCAGATCATGGAAATTCTTGGCCGCCGCACAAAACCTAATGTGATCATTACCGGGGATGCTGGTGTAGGCAAGACTGCATTGGTAGATGGTTTTGCGCAGGATATCATTGCCGGCAATGTTCCGGAACTGCTAAAAGATGTCCAGTTGTTTGAGCTTGACCTCGGTTCTCTTATTGCTGGTGCCTCTTACAAAGGAGAGATAGAAGACCGTCTGAAAAACATACTAAAAGAGATCAAGCAATTTGATAAAGCGGTTTTGTTTATTGACGAGATCCATACCCTGCTGGACAGCAAAGGCCCTATTGGCGGGGGCGTAGGCAATTTACTGAAACCGGAACTTGCCAGAGGCGAGATCACGGTGATCGGGGCAACAACCATCGATGAATACCGTAAGATCATTGAGCCTGAGCAGGCTTTCAGCAGGCGCTTTGAGGTGCTGCAGGTGAATGAGCCCAACGAGGCTTCAGCCATTAAAATGCTGCAGAAACTGACAGAAAAATATGAGGAGCACCACCAGTTGAAGATCCATCCGGAAGCTATTCCGGAATGTGTGAGGCTGGCGAAACGGTATATTAAAGACCGCAGGCTCCCTGATTCTGCATTCGACTTGCTTGACAGGACGATGGCTGCGATGAAGATGATGAATGACACCTCTGAAAAAGTCCTTGCAGAACTGAATGTGTCACTTCAGGACTTGTCGGCTGCGGATGAAACCGATCTTCTAAACGATTATAAATGGCTGTACAACCAGCTTCAGGATAAAGTTAGCCCCGTTTTACTGGGACAGCTGACAGATGAAACACAGGTGGAAACCTTTGAGCAACCTGACGAATATCAAGAATATCTGAGGAGAAACCTGGATGCACTGCAGTTATTGGCGGCTGAAAAAACAGCCGAAGTAGGCAGGCAGGATATTGCATCCATCGTTTCCTATAAAACCGGCATCCCTTTAGGAAAGATCCAGGCACAGGAGAAAGAAAAGCTCCTGAACATGGAGCAATTTCTGAAAAGGAGAGTGGTTGGTCAGGATCAGGCTTTAAAAGCTGTTTCTGACGCCATTCTTGAATCCCGGAGCGGACTGAACAAAAAGGGACAGCCCATTGGATCATTCTTTTTGCTGGGACCAACCGGAACCGGAAAGACGGAGCTGGCAAAGTCTATTGCTGAGTTTCTCTTTAATGATGAGAAAGCGATGATCCGTTTTGACATGTCTGAGTTTAAAGAGGAACACTCTGCTGCTTTGCTGTATGGAGCGCCTCCGGGATATGTAGGTTATGAAGAAGGAGGATTACTGGTGAATAAAATCAGGCAGCAACCTTACTCTGTGCTGTTGTTTGACGAGATAGAAAAAGCACACCCTTCAGTTTTTGATACCTTTCTGCAGATCCTGGACGAGGGGCATATGCACGACCGTTTGGGAAAAGAAGGAGATTTTTCAAATTCACTGATCCTTTTTACTTCCAATATAGGAAGTGAGTGGATTGCCGGGCAGATTGCTGAAGGCGAATTTCCAAAATCGCAGCAGCTGATGGATATCATGGCAGCGCATTTCAGGCCTGAATTCCTGGCACGCTTATCAGAAATTGTACCCTTTGCGCCAATCAGCGAGAAGAATGTGGTGCGGATATTTGAGATCCAGCTGAAGAGCCTGATTGATGCCCTTTACAAACAGGGGATTGGTTTTGAAATTGATGAAGAAGCCAAAGCCATGCTGGCGCTGAGTGGCTTTACACCAAAATATGGTGCGCGGCAGCTGTCTGGCGTGATCAGAAATGAACTGCGAAGGCCGATTTCCAAATTTATCATTTCAGGAGAATTGAAGAAAGGTTTTACGATTCTCATTAAAAAGCATCCTACGGAGGAAAAACTGGACTGGGAGATTATATCAGTACTGCCAGTTAATGAGCTGGAAAACAATTAGTAACAAATTAATGTATTAGTAACAGAATATAAACCCTTAAATATCAACACTATGTTTAATTATGAAATTGGCGGTAACGAAAGAAAAATCGATACCTCAGAAGCATTCGCAGATATTGCCTTCAATAAAACACTTTTTATACAAAAACTGACCGATAACGAACCGATTAAGCCAGAAAAAGTGGAAGGTTTAAAAACTGTTCAGGAGGTTTTTAATCATTATAAACCAAGTGTTCGTGTGGGATTTGAAAAAAATGATGGGTCTCCCGTGTCGGAAACGCTGCAGTTTGGCAACCTGGGTGATTTTTCGGTAAAAAGCATCATTAATCAGAGTAACCACCTGACGAATGTAAATATCGAAAAGGAAATGTCGCTGAGTGTGATCAAGCAACTGAAATCGAATAAAACACTGAAGTCTACGCTTGATGATGCTGAAACAAAAAATGCGTTTATCAGTGCTTTGAAAAACTTTATAGCTGAATTGGAAGAAAATAAATAGTCAGGCCCAGGCCTGTTCACAATTAAAAATATAAAATATGTCAACTCCCGAAGAACAAAATATATCACAGGATGCCTCACAGTCGGCCGGCTATAAACCCGCTGAAAGAGAAGTGCAGGAAAAACTCTCCCTGCAGGAGAGTCTGGATAAACTAGCAAGAGTAGGTGGTTTCGATTTGCTGGAAGCAACAGTAGACGGGCTGCAAAACCTTAATCCCGACCGGAAAGCCAGGAAGCAGATATTCCTTACCGGTGATGAGAAGAAAAAGGAGCGGGAAGAACTGAAGAAAAAAATCCAGTTATGGATCGATGTGCTTGAAGAATCTGATTCTGTAGCCGCTATGGTGGAGAAAAGCACCGAAAAACTACAGGCTGCGGAAGAAAACCTGAACAAGAATATCGCTACCGCACTGGAAACTACCAGAGAGCTGGAGCAGGCTTACCGTTCTGTAAATCTCTTTTATCAGAATACAGAATCTGATAAACTTAAAAATGTTGTATTGCTGAATGCTTCCATGGACCAGATCAAAGATCTGGATAACCCGAGGTTTATTGATTACGTGGGCGATGAGCTGAAGCAGAAATACGACCGTCTGGATCTTCGTGAAAACTATTCACTGATGGTTATTCCGGGGTATATGGGCTCCAATAAGGTTGTTGAAAAATGGGGCAAGATTGCACATGAGAACAAGGCTATGCTGGTAACGGATTTTGCCGATCTGGATCAGCCTGATGATGTGATCGACCTGTTTACTTCGGCAAACCTGACTGGCGGTGAGGCTTTCCGTTCTAACGTGATCATGACTTGCAATTGGCTGGTAGGCAGGGGCAAGGTTGCTGAAGTTGGGGAGGAAGACGACCTTACTGTTCCGGGATCGGCAGCACTGGCCGGCAAGATGTATTACACGCTGATGTCGCAGGTAACGGCTGGTAAGAAACACGGTGCCATCAATGATGTGGACGGTGTAAAGTTTGACCTGAAGAAAAGTGAGATCTCGCACCTGGAACGTATTGGTTTGGTCCCGATGGTGAATGAATATGGAAAAGTTATGGCGTTCTCTGCCAAAACGCTGTTTAATGGTGATAACATTGGCCTGCAGACTTATTCTGTAGTACGTGTGTTTGATTATGTGACCAAAGTACTGTTCGATTTCTTAAACAGAAGGGCTTTTGAAAACTGGACTTCTAAAACAGAGCAGGACCTGCGCGGGCAGATTGTAAAATTCCTGGATGGGATCCAGGGGCCTGAGCGCCTGATAGAGCGTTTCAAGATCATGCGTTTTGAACGTGACGAGGTGCAAAAGGACAAAATTCATTTGGATATCCACATCACCCCATATTTTCCTGCAAAAAGTTTCGTAGTGAAACTGGACGGGCAGAAGGGCGAAGATGAGGAAACCACCTGGAGCTCAGAGTACGCCCAGCAATAATCTGACATCATTTTCATGAAATAATCCGGGCAGATTGAAAAAATCTGTCCGGATATTTTTTTATCGGCCTCCTGCATTTCCTGACTTAACAATTTCTTTATAATTTAGCACCCGAATCTTTACATGGATTCTGAGGTCTATGAAACAGATACTGATCATTAATGGTGATCCTGAGAAAACCGATGCAACGAGCCACCTAATCAATGCATACCGTAAGGGTGCAGAGGAGGCTGGTGCGCATGTCAGGGAAATCACTATTGTTGATCTGATCTTTAATTCCAACAAGCAGTTTGGTAACCGTGTGGCAGAGCTGGAGCCTGACCTGAAACGTGCGCTGGACCAGATCATCTGGGCAAGCCATGTGGTTTTGTTCTGTCCGGTATATCTTTCATCTATCCCCGCGCGGATCAAAGGCTTCTTTGACCGGCTGTTTATGCCAGACCAGGTATTTCTTTCCAAGAGCCAGAGTATCAGGAACAATTTCAGTGGAAAGTCGGCAAGGATTGTTTCTATCCTGGACCAGGAAACATTTGAGTATTGGAAACAAGACAAAAAGGTGACATACCTGTCTATTAAAAGAAACGTATTTGAAAATTGCCGTTTTCATCCTGTGCATACGAACACGATCGGGCAGCTGTACTCACTGGATAATGAATACAGCAAGAAGTGGTTACGTAAGATGCAGAGCTTTGGCAGCAAAATAATGTAGCGTTAAAGCCCTTGTACGGCATGTTAATATCTTTTTCGTCTATGATATTGATTATGAGCCGAATTGGCAAACTTTTTGATTGATGTTGATCGTTATTAAATAATTTCAACCCTAAAACAAAAAGTTATGGCTTTCAAAGCAAGATTAGACTTTTCGGGCAAGGAGTACGATGTGCTCCATTGTGCCTATTCCCTAAACCGTGATGTAGATGCAAAAGGAAGGCCTTCTTCCGGAGTGTATGGTGGTACGATCGATATTGAGATCGAATCAACTGAAGACACTTCTGTCATCGAAGCAATGGTAAACAACCAGTACAAACCTTTAACAGGAACTTTGCTGATCAAAAAATCAGAAGAAGATGCCAAAATGAAGGAAGTACATTTTGAAGACGGATACATTGTTAAGTATTCTGAAGGAATCAACATCACCGGCGATAATCCGATGACATTAAAATTCCAGATCTCTGCCCGTAAATTGAAACTGGGTAACGCTGAGCACGTTAACGACTGGCCAAAAGCGTAATCAAAATTAAGGAAGTTTAACATTAAAAAATCATTATCATGGCTTTTAAAACCAGATTGACTCTTGGATCTAAAGAGTTCGACGTGCTGCAAACCAGCTTTTCATTAAACAGAGACGTAGATGCCAAAGGGCGTCCGTCCTCAGGAGTTTACGGTGGAACGATTAACATTGAAGTAGAATCAACAGAGGATACTTCAGTAATCGAATCAATGGTAAACAACCAGTACAAACCACTTTCAGGAACTATCGTGTTCAAAAAAGGAGAGGAAGATGCTAAAATGAAAGAGCTTTCTTTCGAAGACGGCTATATCATCCAGTACAACGAGGGGATTGCTGTAAACGATAACACTCCAATGACTTTGAGTTTTGTGATTTCGGCCAGAAAGCTGAAAATCGGCAATGCGGAACATACCAACGACTGGCCAAAAGCTTAGTCATTAACCATATAAACTTCTGCCTGTTCATTCAGGCAGAAGTTTATTGTTGTACCGTTTCAACTCAATGTGTAGCATAAGTCAACACTTATGTGTCAGCAGTTAATTTGAATACTACACATGATTATTTTTTTGTTTTTATTTCGCGGCTTTTATAGCCATGCCTGAAATAAAAAGAAATACTGATCCCGATAGTGGCTGGTTCTTCATGAAAATTAGGTGGTATAAGGCCCTTGAATAACAGGTCAAAACCGTAATTTTAGATCAATTAACAAACATTATCAAACACAAAAAGAATACACACAATGGCTTTTAAAACCAGACTGAATCTCGGATCAAAAGAATTCGATGTGCTGCAATGCAGTTTTTCATTAAATAGAGATGTAGATGCCAAGGGGCGTCCGTCATCAGGAGTATATGGTGGTACGATACATATCGAAATTGAATCTACAGAGGATACTTCTGTGATCGAATCTATGGTGAATAACCAGTACAAAGCGCTATCTGGAACTATTGTTTTCAAAAGAGGAGAGGAAGACTCAAAGATGAAGGAACTGTCTTTTGAAGATGGCTATATCATTCAATATACTGAAGGTATAGCAGTGAATGACAATACCCCAATGACATTGAGTTTTGTGATTTCTGCACGCAAGTTAAAGCTTGGGAATGCGGAGCACGTGAACGACTGGCCGAAGGCCTGATCGCATTTTAATGCCGTCTGATTTGACGGGCGGCTATGTAAACCAAAAAGATCCCTATGGAAAAGAAGATAAACCTGGAAATACATATTGATGACCGGGAGATTGTTCATTTTAACTCGCTTAAAATTACGCAGGCCTTTAACAGGCATCACGAATTTGAGCTGATCATCAACCAGGATGTTATAGAACAGACCGGATCTTTTAAAATAGACCAGTCAAAATCATGGATTGGTAAAGAGTTTATCGTGAGCATCGATCATGGAAATACAGACTTTAAAGGAATTGTATGTGAAGTAAATCTGTTCCAGAGCCATGGTTTAAGGGGCAACCTGATTATCAAGGGATATTCTCCCACTATTTTGCTGGAAACAGGCGGGCGACTGGTCTCTTACAGCGATACACAGCTGGAAGATATTGTAAAAAAGATCACTTCTGGCCTGGCTTCCAATGCAATGGAATATGTCATTAAACCAGAATACAAGGAGAGCTTAAAATACATCACGCAGTTTAAGGAGAGCAATTTCAGTTTTATCAACAGACTGAGTGCCGAGTATGGAGAGTTCTTTTATTACGATGGCAAAGCGCTGCACTTTGGAAAACCAACTGAACAGAAGTCGGTTGTCCTGGTACATGGGCAGAACCTGAATTTCATGAATTCTGGTGTACGCATCCTTCCCGTCAATTTTTCTTACTATTCCTACAGGTCAGAAGAAAATTCAAACCTCGATGCAACTGCGCCCGGTCAGCTGGAGGGATTAAATGATTTTTCCCGTCATGCTTTGGAAGAGTCGGGCTCGGTATATGACGGGGCGGCAAATCAGCCGGTGAAACCAAGAGTAGAAAACAAGAGCCAGCTGGATAAGCTGGCATTAAAACATAAGCAGGCAATGGCCTCAAACCTGTCGGACATTACAGGTGAAAGTACGAGTACAGCACTGAACATCGGCAGCATTGCTGATGTACATGTATCGCGTAAAGACCCTACAGGGATCTTTAACCAGGAATCTTTCAGTAAGTTTCTGATCACAGAAATCTCTCATCACGTAGATGGATTAAATCGTTATACCAATACTTTTAAAGGTGTTCCTTCAGAAACTGAGGTTCTTTCCGTTGCAAATGTCCATGTGCCACAGGCAGAGTCGCAGATTGCGACGGTAACCGATAACAACGATCCTTCACAAACCGGCCGCGTAAAGGTTCAGATGCTGTGGCAGAAGGATAACTATACCACGGACTGGATCAGGGTGCTTACACCTGATGGCGGGAGCAGTGAGCCTTTTGCAAAAAACAGGGGTTATGTTTTTATTCCTGAGGTTGGTGACCAGGTGGTTGTGGGCTTCAGGTACAATGATCCGGACAGGCCCTTTGTTATGGGCAGTATTTTCCATGGGAATACCGGTGCGGGCGGTTCTGATGCCAACCACATGAAAAGTATTACCACAAGAAGCGGCCATTTGTTAGAATTTAATGATGGCCCTTCAGGACATGGAATTACGATCACTGATATCAATAAGAATATTATACATATTGATACTACCGGCAACAATATCACCATTACCGCCAATGAGAACATAACATTGAATGCGAAGAACATGCAGATCAATGTGACGGAGAACCTGGATATCCAGGTAGGTAAGGATCTGAGTACGATGGTAGGTACGAATGCGAATACGCAGATCGGTGAAAATAACATGATCAATATCGGTGCGGATTATTCTTTAAATGCTGCCAATATTTCGGAAATAGCGGTCGATGCTTTTAAAAGTGAGGCGGTCAACATCACAAAGACTGCTTCCGGCGAGCTCAATATCAACAGCATTGAGGGCAGTATTACCAAACATGCGGCTAAAACCATTCACAATAACAGTGGCGAGAAAAGTAACCTGTTTTAGATATGGGGAGCAACGGAAATATCACAAAGGTATCGAACGGACATTTGACTGAAACTGCGCAAAAGGAGTATACTTCTTATGCGAAAACGATGCAGTCTAATGCTGCGCATAAGGTGAATGAGCATTCGGGGGATGGGGTGGAGTTTGGGGAACCTGAAGAAATGGTTACAACAGAAGATCTGGAAAATATTACCGTAGGTGTTTTCTTTGATGGAACAGGAAATAATAGGAATAATATTGACCGTAGAGATGACAAGCATTCATCTGTCTACCATGATAAGACTACTGGTTGGAAATGGAAATGGCAGGATAACACAAGTTACGAAAATGATCGTACTAATGTTGATCACCTGGAAAAGATGTATCGTAAGGAAACTCTTTACTTCTCCATCTATATCGAAGGTATTGGAACTATGAATGATCAATATGACAATAAAATTGATATGGGATTGGGAAATGGACTTACAGGTATTAGAGCTAAAGTGAGGTTTGCATGTGAGGAATTAGTAAAGAGGATTCAATCAGTTACAAAAAAAAACGTTGCTAGACTTACCATTGATGTATTTGGCTTTAGCAGAGGTGCTGCCGCTGCCCGTAATTTTGTTCATGAAATTACAAAAGCCGCATATAATGCACATCCTGGAAGTGCCAGTTATGATCTTTCTGTATTGTATGATGCTGATGGCTTGGTAGTTTCAAATAATGAGCTCCCTGCCCGGGGGCATTTTGGATTGCTGTTGCAGACATCGCAAAAGAAAGTGAGTCAAGTAAATATAAGGTTTGCCGGATTGTTTGATACCGTCTCTGCCTACAATAAAAATCACAAAGATGATGTAAGTGAATTATATCTGGATGCTATAAATAAGGCTTCAAAAATTGTTCATTTAACAGCCGCGGATGAAACACGTGAAAAGTTTGAGCTGGTTTCTGTGACTAAAGCGGAATCAGAATTTTCAATTCCTGGGGTTCACTCTGACGTAGGTGGAAGCTATAGGGATAATGTTAATGAACATGTTTCTCTTGCTGAGGAAATGACATCCGTATTAAACAGAGAAAAAAATATTAGTAATGTAAGGAATGGTTTGATTGAGCAAGGCTGGTACAGATCTTGGCAATTTAAAAATGAACAGCCTTATAAACTTACTGGAGACCGAACTTTAAGTAATAAATATAGTTTATTACCACTCCATCTGATGTTTGAAATGGGGCAAACTACCTGCCATTTCTTAACAACACTTATTGATAAGAAACTATATCAGATCCCGACCGTGCCCATAGGTAATTCCAAACTTGTTTTAAGCGATGTCTACGCGCGCTTAAAAGATTATGTAATCTTAAAAACGGCTTCTTCGTTAATATATAATACACCGCGTCAATTAAAATCGATAAAGAAAATGGTGGATATGGGTGTGTATCCCTTAGAAAAATATAAAGCATCTTATGATGATCACGAAATGTTATTTGAATTGCGGAATAAATACCTTCATTTTTCGTCAAATTGGGATGGTATCGGTCAAGAACCGAATCTTAATAAGCAGGGTGAGAGAGAAAGAGATAACCTTAATTTGATCACTAAATAATATGAAGCGATTACTAATATTGACGGTAGCCATCGGCTCATTTACAATAAGCGCTTGCCAGGAAAAAATGAAAAAATACGATTGGATACCAACTGAATGTGCACCTAAAGATTACCCCGTACAGATCTACAGCGGCCACTTTTATTATGGCGATAAGGGAAGTATTTATGTTCCTGATGGACGGGCGGTAAATTATGGATGGGGTGAAGAGGGCTCGATTAATATTGCTGGGGATAAATTCAAAGAATCTCCTCATACACTTGAGCTTACCTGGATTTCATTCACGGAGAAAAAGAATTATTTTGCCAGGTTTAATCTTGATACAAAAAAAATAGATTCATTGTTTGCTGCTGGTTATCCAACAGATGTGGGTGACGGAAAGGGAACTTATCACGAAGTGAAGGTAGGAATGGCGCCAGGTGGATATGTGGTACTCTGGCTAACGGCAGAAAGAAGTAAGCAAGTGGAAGTCGGTCAGTTTAGAGCCAAGGTCACTGGTGAACTCGATTGGAAAAAAGTATATCCTGATATGGGTGGGACTTTCGATGAATATAGTAATGCTATCGTTAGTGATTTAAGTGATACCATAAAGCAGCAAATGAAAGATCATACCATTCCAATGGGCTACTGGGAAAGCTTGCGAAAACGCTATCTATGGAAACCTGTAATTGAAAGTACTGCTGAAGTCAAAAGAATTGATTTTGACTATGCGAATAAGGAAAGGGATTTCATATTTGGAGAGGCTCTAAATAATATTACGGTTAAGCCTACCGCAGTGATTGAAGAATTAAGCGTCTACTGGCTTGATGACAAAAAGAGGGAATTGCGCACAGAGATTAAATTTAATGAGCAGGAGGCTTTTAAGCTTTTTTCTGAAATCAAGGATGATGGAGAAGGCCAATTGGTAGTTCATCTAAATAAAGATAAACCAGATGCCACAGTCGAAATTAAATACAAAGGCAAGCAATTTGTTTTTGAAGAGTTAAAGGTTAAAAGTTTTTACAGATAAATCTGGATATGAAAAAAGTAGATTTCACCGATCAGTTTTACTTAAAGTTGCAGCTTAAGCCCCCTCACTTCAGCAGGAGCTATGGGGTACTGTACACTTTTACTGAGGGTGACTATCTTAAACTATCGATCAGAGGTTCGACAAAATCTTTAGCCGGACTGAAGATCTATTCGCAGAAATGGGGCAACTGGATATTTTTAGCGTTTGCACTCATATTTTTATCTCTTAACGCATGTGACGGGCATGTGAGAAAATATGATTGGTTACCTACTGAGTGCGCTCCTGAAAACTATCCCATTATGATTTATGGCGGAACTATATTTTATGGCGAAGAGGGAAGTATATACATTCCAGATGGTAAAATCGTTCAGCGTGGGTGGGGATCAGACGGATCAACGCATGTAGCTGGAGATGCATTAAAGGAGGCGCCAAAGGCTATTGATTTGAAATGGATATCCTATGCTGAAAAGAAAAATTACAGCGGCCATTTTTTGCTTGAAAAAGAGAAGATTGATCAAATATTTCAGCGTGGATATGAGGATATACATTTGCCGAATGGTCGTGCTGAATATAATAGAGTAAAAGTTGGAATGGCACCTGGTGGAGTTGTAGTTGTATGGGTAGCGGGTGCGGGGAACATGGTTGAGGTTGGCCGGTTCCAGGCTAAGGAGGTGGCAGATCTTGATTGGAAACAAAAATTTCCAACAATGGAAGGAACAATGAAAGAATTTTCTGATACCGTGACTAAAGCTCTGCCAGACACTATTAAGCAGCAAATCGCAAACCATAAAATTCCTTTCGGATTATGGGATAAATGGAGGCAAAGGTTTGATTGGAAGTCTGAGTTTGCGGGCTTTGGAAACATACATGAAGTAGCTTTGCTTTACTTCAACAAAGAGGAGCAATGGTTGTATCAGATACAGACTATCCCGTTTGAACAGCGTGCACCAATTGAAAAACTTGATATTTTCTGGACCGATAATCTACAGCGGGAAATACGAACTGAGATTAAGTTCGATGAGGATGAGGTTTTCAACACGTTCGGGCAAGCAGGAAATGAGCAAGCTACTTTATTAGTAACCTTAGATTCTAAAAAAGACGAGCTGCTGATCCGCTTAAAGCTTAAAGATAAAGAACTTCCATTCAAAAAATTCAAGTTCAAAAGTTATTACAGATGATGACAGACTTGGGTTCCTAATTGAAAGTTTTTTCTGTGGGTAAGAGTCCTTCAAAATGCAAATACATAGTGTGTTCGTTACCAGCACAATGATCAAATTAATAAGATAAAGATGAATCGAATGAATCAACATATTGTTGCCAAAATAACAAGCTTCTTGAAAGTTGTTACTGTGCAATCAATATTCTTCATTCAAATAGCCTCATGTCAAGGTTTTAATCATAAAAAATACGATTGGATACCAACTGAATGTGCACCCAAAGATTACCCTGCACAGATCTACAGCGGCCACTTTTATTATGGAGATAAGGGAAGTGTTTATGTTCCTGATGGACGGGAGGAATTTCTTTTTAAAGAGTTAAAGGTTAAAAGTTTTTACAGATAAATCTGGATATGAAAAAAGTAGATTTCACCGATCAGTTTTACTTAAAGTTGCAGCTTAAGCCCCCTCACTTCAGCAGGAGCTATGGGGTACTGTACACTTTTACCGAAGGTGATAAAACTCATACTATAAAATACAATCTTGATGTTACCTATGTAAAGACAATCATTGACAGGGCGAGGATCTTTAAACTGGAAAGAACTACTCCTGTATATGTCAATGACATCGAACCTGATCTGCTGGTAGATGAACTGGCCTATGAATGCGGTAAAATATTTTATCCGCTAATGATTGAAGTGGATTTTGACGGCAAGTTTCTCAGCGTTCTCAATCATTCGGAAATCACAACCAGGTGGAAAGAAAAAAAGATTGCTGTTAGCGAGTATTTTAAAGGTGAACTAACAGAGAAATACATTCAGTTGATGGATAGTGCAATCGCGACACCCGAACAGGTTACAGAAATATTTGCGAATGATTTGTTTATCTCAGTGTATTTCTCTTCAGTGTATAAGTCCTACACTTCCCAATATGCTATTAAAAGGAATACCACATTTCCGATCCTCGGACAGGCCGCTGCTGTATTATTTGAAGTTGCAGAGACTATAGATCAGGACCTCAATGAAGCAGATAAAATAGAAATCATCCATCAGGGGACGATAATTGATGAGCGCAGTAACCGCGATCTGAAGGAAGAATCCAGTTATCCGCTGTCAAAGTATGCTTATGAAGGTGAAATTGGTGCCACCGGCAACTATTATGCTTTGTACAGGCTTGATGCTGAAACCAAAGCAATATTCTCAATAGTGGCCGACTATGTACTGGATACTGAGCCCACTCAGAAAACACAGGTTAAAGTCTTTGAACTGATAGAAAAAGTAGTAGAAAAGGAAGATGTAAAGCAAGAAAATAATGGCCCTGCCGAGATGTTCATCATTGATGGAAGACACGAAAAGAAAGAAAGTAAGCTGGGTGGTATATTCAATTTTTTATTAGGAAAATAAGTAAAAGTTATGGCAGAAAAACATTTAGTAGTGCAGGGAGCAACATGTTTATGTAACTATGGAACTGCTCCTGACCATTTAAAGGTACTGACTCATCAAAGAGAATTTGCCAACGACAAAGACGGTTCCGAAAAATTTATTGCAAGCACTAAAGATATAGGGACAACTTTTGAAAAAAACACTTTTGGTTCTTGTTCAAAACAGAACAACAAGCCTTGCAACGTCACTGTACAGGAGTGGAAAGGATTCTATGAACATACCACCCTAACCAATGGCGGTAAGATCCTGCTTGAAGACAGCAAGGCTACCTGTCCGATCGGTGGGCCTGACTGTATTAAGATCATGAATCATGGACAGACCGCAGAACCTAACAGTCAGAATTTCAAGAATACTGATTCTAAGGTAAGTACTGCGCTAAATCCCGCTGTAAACGTGAAACAGCTAACGGAGGATATTTATGATGCAGATGGTGTAATCTTTGAATAAAATTATGGAGAAGGGTGTTAAAAGTATAAGACAGGCTAGAGGAAAATACTTTACAAATTTGAGCAAAGGCAACTTCCTTGTCCTGGAGGCCGATTCAGAATGTTCGTTTATCGTTTCGGAATGGCTGAAAGATACTACGGATAAAGACAAAAATAGCCTGGTATGGCTTCTGGAAGATGCACAGCGCACGGATATACTTCTTGAAAGAAGGGTACAAGTACTGAATAAGCTGGCGATTCCCAGAGCTAAGTGCGGCAGTGTACCTATGTTTTATCTCGAAGCAAGCCTCACGAATAAGATCAATAAAAATGCGAAGTCTGGTTATCTCATTCGTGGTCAATGTCCCTCTGTTGTGAAACAGGCAGTTTGGAGTGCTACGAAAGGAGGCCCCAGATTAGGAGAAACTTCCCTGTCTTACGGGGACAATGTTTATCTGGCCATTACAACCGAAGGCCTAAACGGGCATGAATTGCTGATAGAGGTTTATCAGCGGAAGGGTATGATGCAGGATGATAAAATCGTGAGACGGATCAGGACAAAGTGCGTTAACGGCAAAGTAGACATTCTGATCGCAAATACTTACGCCTGGTATGCTACCATGAAAAATGGCCCTGCAAAAGCGGAATTGTATATTAAGGTAAAGGACACCATTAGTGGTAATTATATTCTGGATGATCATAAGGACGATGCACATGCCCGATTTCTCCGGATGGACAATAAAGTTGTCAATAGAGCTGTTGCGCCACCTTCCAATGTAACTATTGTAAAAACGGGCGATAAACTGCCAAATCTGAAACGTGAAGACCAGTGCAGGTTTACCCAAATAGAGGTAACCGATGGAGCAGACCGCGTCATTCTATTTGATGAAGGGAAAATAAAGCTTAAAGGCGCTACCTCCAAGGAGTTTTTTATGGATGAAAAGCTGCATTACGACTTCGGTAAGTACACTTTAAAACCTCAGGCAAAAGCTATTCTTGATAAAATGGCAGCCCTGCTAATGGAGATGCCCTTTATTCCGGTTGAACTGGGATCACATACAGACAGGTTTGGGACGGATGCTTTCAATAAAGATCTGTCTGAAAAGCGGGCCAAAGCAGCGATGGATTACCTGATATCTAAGAACGTAGCTGCCTCACGCATCACTTCAAAAGGATATGGCAAAACCATGCTCGCTGATAAAAACCCTGAGCTCAGCAGGGAGGATAGTGAGGTCAACAGGCGTACAACTTTAAGGCTCAGAATCTTTTCTCACGATGCGCAAAGTCTGGTCTTTGAAACAGTCAAGCCCGGCATTTCATTGAAGAAGCAATTGCCTATCAAGATTCATGATTATCATACAAAGGGACTTTGTAATTTTATTTCCAACAAGCACACCACTGACATTCCTTATAGTGCGATTACTCCGAGTAATAAAAAAGATAGCCTGGCATTAGAGGGGGATACCATAAAGCCATGGATCTATGGACCTATGGATAATATGGTCACGGGTTTTGACTATATCTTTCCTCATCTCCGTTCACCCAACAGTTTTTTTTTTTATATCAATTCCTGCCGGTATTTTTCTGACAAGGAAAAGCCAAGTCTGATCATCAAAGTTTACTCTGATATCAAATGGGAATTCGCTTTCTTTTTAGATATGAGCAGTCCATTAAATGTGGGATGGAAAGGCGGAGAGAATATGACGCCCAGCCGCCTGGAGGAATTGAGGAAGAGTGCAGCGAAGCTTGGGATGGCACATTACAATCAAACTACCGAAATAGATTTTGGGGTAAAGCTTTCTTCAAGCTGGAACAAGGATGGTGATAATTATACGAAAAAGGAAGAATATACAAAGAAGTTCAGCAAAGAAATCAAAGCGCTATACAGCGTAATTAGTTCTGTTAAGGAAGCTACAAGGGGACTTACTGCTGGTACCGGTGGTGCTCCGCGGGAGAAGAAATTTGGTACCACTACCGCAATGACTATTAAAATACTTGCCCCGAAATTTGCTTTGGGGGTAAAGTGGCAACTGGCCAGAGGCAGCAAAAAGAGAGTTAAAACGGCAGAAATTGGTACTGAATACAAGATCTTTTTTCATGCTGAGCCTCTGATTGGTATGGATCTCACCATTGATTTGTTGAACCTGGCTATCACAGCTGCCTCTGCAGCGGCCGGAAATCCAATGGCCGCCGACATCTTTATTATGATCAAAAACTGGGCAGCGAAAGGTTACAAGAGTAAGCGTGCAGAATTCTCCTTCGATATGTACATCGACTTTGTTTTGAAAGGCACAATTGAAGGGGGGCTAAATGATATCACTATTAACACTGCCTCTGATCAGTTAGAAGTTGCAGCCGACCTGAGTCTGAAAATAACAGGAACATTGAAAGCCGGTGTGAGCCTTAAAGCCAAAGCAGTATTAATTGAAGCAGGGCCAAATGAAACTGATGTACATGCCTCGGCAACGGTAAGTGCAGATTTGACCGTGGGGATCACGGCTAAACATATGTTTAAATATGATTCGAATGAGGGGCTTATTTATAAACCCGGACTGGTAGTTGATCCCTGTGTTGGCAATGTTGTTGTAATGATAGATGTGGGCATAAGTTACCGCAAAATATCTGCCGACTGGACCCCCGTAAATGAATCGGGTACGCGCGAGTTCTGGGAAGGATTTGACATCATGGAGAAGTTGTCTGCGGTGAGTGGTGTTTCTCCAAGCATTACGTTGATTTCAAAAAAGAGTTAAATTGAATTATTATATTAAATAAAATATGAAAAAGGTTTTGATTTTTAGTGCATTAGTATTTATGACTACACAATATTGTCATTCGCAAAACGTAGATCTCGCTACGCTGAAATTTCCACTGGCAAAGTCTGCCGTAGAAAAATATCATCTTGTAGATCAGGAGTTGAATGCAGCGGGGAAATACCAAAGACTGAGCACTACAGATGCTGGTGTTTTAAATTATGACAAACAAAAGCTGGCAGGAAAAAACGCAGCTTCCAATAATTTTGAGAATACAAATTCAGTGACTTTCTTTAATGATGAGGCGACGAAGAAAATCGATGGTTATCAGCTCAAAACATTCACTGCTGCGGAGAGTAAAAAGCTGTTGGCTTCCCTAAATACCAAATTTGGAAAGCCAGGCTACGATTATGGAAAGGATATCAGGATGAGGATATGGGAAAGTGCCGATAAGAAGGTGCTGTATCTTTTTGAATACAGAAGTGGCGCTGCCGCGAAGTCCTCTGAATTGGCTGAATTAAAAGTTCTTAATGCCAGTGCAACAGTGCTGGTGAATTATTTTTTAGGTGCAGGATTTGGTCGATACAAAGATTACCTTTTGACAAAAGCCAGGAAAACACCAGCTTATACCTATACCGACTTCCTCAAAGAAATGAAGGCCAGGGGCAGTATGACTTATTTGCAAGGCAGTAACACCGTAAAATAAAGATCATGACAGAACCGTATTATCAGGTAGACTTTATTGCTGTAGGATGCAAGTTTGAAATTCTGATCAATGATCTCAGCCTGCTATCTCTGACAATCAATAGCCAGGCATCAACCTTGATTCCTTTAAATTCAGGAATATTCAAAACGGGCCAGCAGAAACTTGAAATTAAAATATATCCTTTGGAAGGACAAGAATTTCTGCACCCGCAGGCAGCATTCAGCTATGAGATAAAAATTTATGATGTGAAGTTTGGGTTTGAACTGAAAGATACGCTGGGGGGGGACAAATTTCCTGCTGTTGGTGTTTCCAAAAAATTGAGAAGTCTTGAACATGTTCAGAATTTTCATGCCGAAGTACCTTACGTAACGGACACCTGGCAAAAAGGACAAATATTGGCGGACGTTAAGGATCTGAACGACAAATTGAAGCGTGCCTATTCAAAAATTGCTATGCTGATTAGAAATAAGGAATATGAGCGTTTGAAGATGGAGTTTGCAAATCGTGAACAGACAATGGCCACCGCCATGTACCTCAGTAAAGAAGATTCGGACGCCCGTTTAAGCTCATTGATCGAAGATATCGAAGCCGGATTTGAGGCGATGCCTGTACATCCAACTGCGGTTATGCGAATTTTCGGGAGTGGTAAACTGGCAGCATATAAAAAGCTGAACGGGGAACCTGCATTTGGATTGCTAAATCATAAAACGGGTGAAGAGCTACTGCTCGACCTGGCGTTCTATGTGCCTCAGGGAAGTACTGAATTTGAATTAATATAAGTTTTGTGTAACGCTTTTAAAATGTCCAGCCTGTAGTATGTTTAAAAACCTTTGTCTAACTATACTTTTGCTTTTTACAGTACTTCACTGTTTTTCTGCTACCTCTGATAATGTAACGGTAGATAGCATCATCAATCCGAAAATTGCCGGTACTGGCTATGTAAGTGATGCCGGTCATATTCTTAACCAGGCAACTACGGCAGAAGTCAATGCCATTCTGAAGCAGCTGGACACAGACACTACTGCCCAGGTTGCTGTGGTATTGGTGAATACAATTGGAACAAAGGTTCCAAAAGACTTTGCTACAGATTTGTTCAGACACTGGCAACTGGGATATAAGGGTTTAAATAATGGCTTACTGATACTGATTGTTAAGGACCAGCGCAGGGTAGAATTCGAAGTGGGATATGGT
The DNA here is from genome assembly GCF_900182595.1 of Pedobacter westerhofensis. GTDB lineage: Bacteria > Bacteroidota > Bacteroidia > Sphingobacteriales > Sphingobacteriaceae > Pedobacter > Pedobacter westerhofensis. Next base: position 347,172 of record NZ_FXTN01000002.1, read on the forward strand.
TTGGAGGGCGTAATACCTGATATCATCTCCAATCGGATACAGCAGCAGTCGATGATACCGTATTTGAAAAAGGGCGATTATAATGCTGCGGTACTGGAAGGAGTGAAAAACCTTGCAGAGAGAGTTTCCACTGAAAAAAATACCAGCGCTGAACGGACAGATGACGCAGACCAGTCGTTTGTGTACAGGATACTTTTTTCAAGTCTTGCCTGCGGACTACATGTGGTCTTTACATTCATCCTGGTACTGGCTTCCAAAAAATCGAAGTTGAGGCAATCGCCTGTACTTGTGATGATTGCTGTGATTTTTGCCCCTCCAATTGTCATTATGCTTCTTGGGGCCTTAACTTCCATCGAAATCAATTATATCATTGTGCTTATCATTGTATATTGTACATGGGCAATCTTTTACGGCTATTATTTTCATCATCTCAAGGTTTTTGGCAAACGGGATGCGAAAAATATCTCCAGAGACATACAATATAATAAATGGAAAGAAGCCACAAGAGGACTGGGTACATATACACTTCTCTTTCCGCTCCCTTATTTGATATTTTTTTATACAAAAATTCAGGGGAAACTGAAGAACCTGCGCTATTTGCCCTATGACTGTCCGAAATGTAACGCTAAAATGCATTTGGTGACTACAGATCAGGAATCCTTACTTACTGATGCTGAAAAATGTGCTGAAAAACTTGGCGGCGTAACTTACGATGTTTGGCAATGTGATAACGATGAGAACATACTAAAAGTAGAGTTAACTGCAGGAAATTCTAAAGTGATCAGGTGCCAGAAGTGTAAGAATTTTACCGCAGTGCACACCGACCATAAGATCGACAGAAAAGCAGATTATACACACATCGGCGAGGGACATGATCAATATCTTTGTGAATTCTGTAAAGCTGAATTTGCAATTGCCTTTATTCTTCCGCAACTGATCATGAGCACGCCTGGAAACTCATCAGATAATGATTCCAGTTCAGGCAGCAGCAGTTCCGGTTCTTCGGATAGTTGGGGAGGAGGATCTTCCGGTGGTGGTGGATCTGGTAGCAGTTATTAACAGATGATGATTTCAGCTAAATATTTCTGTCTTCTAATAGGTCTATGTTTTTTTCTGTCCTGTGATCATAAAGATGGTGATGAGGCAATAGTGTCAAATATTCCTGCCGCCACACTGGTGCTGCAGGCAGCAGATAGTACGATCAACCAGTGGCTGAAAAATGATATTGAAGGGATTGAGTTTTTGAATTCCAGTGTATGGAAGATTGATGAGTATGTCGTTTTGAATAGTACACATAACCGCGGCTGTTTGTTGTTATTGAATCAGGACAAGGACCCTAGAGCGGAATTAGATTACGTACAGGTGCTTTATGCCGCAAAAGAAGATGGTCGCTGGAAAATATATCTTGCTTCAATGCCCAATTTGGTCATTCAGCGGATTTCTAAGGATGGTAAGTTTAGCGTTACCAGCTTAGAAAAACTATCCAGGGTAGGAAGAAAGGAATTAGATTCCAGATATAAAAACGTACTGGGACAAGTCAATGATAATTTTATCAATCAGGAATACAATTCTGATCTTAAAAACAATCAGAAGCGGTTTACGGCTGAAAAAGTAAAACACAGAAACATCTGAATATTAACTTTAGCTTAGAACATTGGAATCGGTGAACAATATTTAGAATAATGTTTATGAGAAAATATTTTGTGCTACTTATTTTAATAATAAGATTTTATGCTGTTGCAGCGCAAATGCCACCCATCAAAAGGGATTTAGAATTAAATTCCTTTTATACAGCACAGTCTGATCAGTGTATGAACGTGATATTGAGATTAAAGGTGTCTGCTGCCAAATCTGGATTGCTATGCACAATTACTAAAAATGAGGTTAAGCTCAGAGGCAATCTGGTTAAAGATTCGCAGAAAGTAAATCGTGATACCCCTAACCTTTATAGATTCTATCTTTCAAAACAATCTGTTCCCTTATTAATGATTCGATTCTATAAAGAAGATAGTGACTACAAGGCAATGATTTATAATCAGGAATATTTGGAGATCTTTAAACCATGCTTCGATCTTAAAGGTATTGAAATGACATTGAATCAAAACTGATGCTACGGAACATATAAAAACATGAATTTCACAGATGTCCAAGATACTTTAAAACTTGAAACCTCGCCCTATTCAATAGTTCAGCGGGATGGTAGACAGTCAACCCATTTTTTTGCCGGTATAGCTATTTTTGTACAAGACAATGGCTATGGTATAAGCCTATAGCTGGTTGGCTCCTTTTCAATAACTGCGACGTAACTGCAACGAAATTACGGAATGAGAGCGCTATTTTGGTTTTTAGCTAGTGCAGTTATACCGTAGGGTCATCGCAGTTATGTCGCAGTTATTGAAAAGAAAGACCTAACTTACAACTTTGCTGCATACCCCCCCGGGCTTCAATAAAGGCTTGCTCCGCAGATTCAACAAAGCTTGTATGATCATGGTAAGTCCTGGTTAATTACTGCCCAACCTTTAAAAGTATAGGAAATTTCACCTCCTTCTGCCCGGCACCCCAGGTTGCATACAACTCTGAAATAACCAGGTCTATGGGGCTGCTATTGTTTGCTTTTTCATAATGCTGTACGGCAGACCACGTATTAAGATATCCAATTAGCTGATCAAAATTCCAGGATGTTTTGATATACAGCTCGGGCACCGAGGATTCCCGGAAAGGAAATGGCAGTGTCTGATAGCCCTGGTCTATAAATTTACGTTCATCATCCCAGTAATGTCCTAGAATAGTTTTATATAATTTGTGTATAATGATATCTACCTGCTCATCAATCTGCATTACGCCATAACCAAAAACTGCAATTACTCCACCAGGCTTCAGTGTTCTTTTAACTTCTGCATAGAAGGCGCTGAAATCAAACCAGTGAATGGCCTGGGCAACTGTAATTAAATCGAATGTCTGATCTGCGAAACTGCTCCGGTCAGAACTTTGAAGCAAATAGGTAATGTTATCTTTCTGCACAGCGTGAGCCAATTGGTTCTCACTGATATCAGTTCCAAACACCTCAGTGAAATGTTCGGCCAGCACTGTGGCTACCTGCCCGTTTCCTGTCGCACAATCCCATGCTGTATGGTGTGCGCTCACCAGTGAAAAAAGAAAGTCGTATAGTTCCTGTGGATAGGTCGGCCTGAACTTTGCATAGCCTGCTGATTGTACTGAAAAATTATCCTTCATAAATGGGGGTACATTGTTAAGTCAAATCTGAATACATCTGTAAAACGTTTTTTTTTCTTAAAAAGTCTGTGAGATCAACTCAGACTGAAAGACCATCCGCGGGTATCCTTTTATATCGTCGCTCATCTGCAATGGCTTCCAACCATATTTAAGAATTACAGGCAGTTTGTTTTTTGTAAGTTTTGCATTGATTCATGCAATTTCCGCTTTGCCTGGCGCACTAACTTTGAGCATACAAAAACAAAGGCAATATGGAAAATTTAAATCAGTATCCTTCAATCAGGGATAAAGTAGTGGCAATATCAGGAGCCAGCAGTGGAATAGGAGAAGCCATCGCAAGACATCTGGCAAAAAAAGGAGCAAAGGTAGTTTTAGGAGCAAGGCGCACTGAAAAGTTAAAATCGATTGAAGCTGAAATAGCGGCAGAAGGAGGCCAGGTAGCTGTTGTTGCGCTGGATGTAACGAGCCTGGATAACTTCAGGGAATTCATTGCAGTAGCGGAGCAGAGCTTCGGAGGGATCGATGTCCTGGTGAACAATGCAGGAATTATGCCGCTGTCTATGATCAACAGCTACAAGACAGATGAATGGAACCAGATGATCGATGTAAACATTAAAGGCGTACTTAATGGGATCGCTTCGGCACTTCCATCATTCGAGAGAAAAAACAGCGGACAGTTTATCAACATTACATCGGTCGGAGATCGCTGGGTCGGTCCAACATCAACAGTGTATAGTGCAACTAAGTTTGCAGTCAGGGCAATCAGCGAGGGCCTGCGCCAGGAGGTGAGCAATCACATCAGGGTAACTATAGTTGCTCCCGGTGCAACAGAATCTGAACTGTCCAATTCTATTTCAGATCCGGCGCTCAAAAAAATGGCTGATGAACAATTCAGGTCGGATACCATCCCTGCTGAAGCAATAGCCAGAGCAGTGGCCTTTGCAATCGAACAGCCGGAGGATGTGGATGTCAATGAACTTGTGGTACGCCCGACGGCTCAAAAAGCTTATTAATCTTCGGTTTATATTGGTATAGATTTTGAATAATCTTTAATTTTAAACTATCTCAGATCATATGAAAACAGATCATAAATATATAGGAATGTGGGTGACTGCAGATGGTCACATCCGCCAGGAACTTCTGCCCGACGGACGGTACGATGAGGCAAGAGGGAATAAGCAAAGTGCCTACCAGGGAAATTATCAGATAACCGGTGACCATATCGACTATCAGGATGACACTGGCTTTGAAGCAGATGGTGATTTCAAAGATGATGTGCTTTACCATGCAGGGATGATCCTGTACAGGGAAAAGTAATAATGTATTTTAGCTGAGGCGGGCTATGTACAAGACATATGCCCGCTTTTTTTGTAAATAAGATCATTTAATTGATATATCCCAGCGATTTCAGGAACGATGTGGCTTTTGAAAGGGTCAGCAGGTAATAATAACTATCACCGGCCGGCCTGTAGTTGAAAAATCCATGCACTTGTCCTTCATAGAAAAATAAATCACACCTGTTGCCATTCTTTTTCATCACTTCCTGATATGCCCGGGCGGTATCCACAGCAACCAGCTGATCTTTTGTGCCAAAGAAAACTATTGCAGGCGCAGCACCCGGTTTGATATTGTGAAAAGGAGATACTTCTTTGTAGCGGCCTCCGATCCGGTCATACCCGTAATTACCTGGCCCGTTATTAAATACAGGATTGAACAGCACGAGGGCATCTGGCCTGGAGCTGATCGCCAGATCTTCATTCTGGTTATGATCGGAAGTAAGATCTGCAGCAGCAGCAATTTGTCCGCCTGCAGAACCACCACCGGCCGCCAGTTTATGCGGATCGATACCCAATTCGCGGGCGTGCTGTCTCAAATAGCGTATGGCCGACCTGCCGTCTGCTATGGCTTCGAAGGGTGTAGTATGATCGCGTTTCTGATACCGGTAATCCGCTGTTATGCCGATCATCCCCCTGGAAGCGAGATATTTTGCGTGTTCCTGAAACTGGCTCAATGAGCCCGTGATCCAGCCACCGCCGAAGAAGAAGACAATAGATGGATATGATTTGCCTGCAGTGTAAGTGTTTGGATAAAATACTTTGAGATGTAATTCGGTCGTGTCAATTTTCTTATATACAAGGTCTTTCACATGATTTTGTCCATAGCATACTGAAGCAGACAACTGCAAAATAAGCGCTGCACTGCAAATGCAGAGGAAAAAATGTGTGGACCGGCTGCTTGACATCATCCCACAAGATAGTGTTTTCATGGAAAATGAACGCTAAAAGCATATTTCAAAAGACGATATTTAAACACAACAAACGGACATTTGAACACCTTTACTGCTCTTTTCCTGCCAACCTTTGCTTTCATAAAATAAAGGATATGAAAGTAACATTGATCACAGGAGCTTCTGGCGGAATTGGAGAAGCACTGGCCTGTCAGCTCGCAGCTAAAAAACACAATCTGTTGCTGGTTGCACGCAACACTCAAAAGTTGAAAGCTTTATGCGAGGTCTTATCCGAACGTTATGGCATTACGGCTCAGTATATTGCAGCAGATCTAAGCAAAGCAGACGCAGCAAGAGTTGTTTTTGATGAAACTAGAATGAGAAATCTTCTGGTAAATGTGCTGGTCAACAACGCCGGGATTGGTTCCAGCGGGGAGTTTATTAAAAATAATCTTGAAGCAGAGCTCGCGATGCTGCAACTGAACAATGCCTCAATGGTAGCACTTTGTCACCTGTTCCTGCCTGATATGGTACAGCGTAAGGAGGGGAGTATTATCAATGTCGCCTCGCTGGCTGCTTTTTTTCCCAGCCCGTACATGTCAGTATATGCTGCATCAAAGGTTTTTGTACGCTCTTTTACAGAAGCATTGACTGAAGAATGTAAACCACAGGGAATAAATGTTATGTTATTTTCTCCCGGTTTTACCTCTACAGATTTCATGAATTCTCCCGGCAATGATAACGCCTGGGGCAAAACGCTAACCGCAGGCGCTTATACTCAGACTCCGCAACAGGTGGCCAAAGAAATGGTTGAGGCCTGGCAAAAAAAGAAAACCTTCCATGTATCGGGTCTGCTCAACGCTTTTTTTGCGAACATACTGGGAATACTGCCGAATGCAATGGTAGCCCGCATGTTTGCGAACAGCAAAAGAAAAAAAATGAATGTATAACAATAAGTATCTTTAGTCATGCAAAAGGATCATATTCAAACAGTGAGGGTAGAAACCATAGCTAAAAGTCACCAGTTGCTGGGGATCGAAAAACCAAAACATCCTCTTTTCAGCATTCAGCGTTTTGAACATATTAAGCAGGTTTCTCTCAGCGAACGCCTGCGCCTGAGTACAAATTTTTATCAGATTGTATTAAAAAAAGATTGTCCCGGCAAGCTGCAATACGGTCAGACGATTTACGATTTTGATGAGGGTGTAATGTCCTTTTTTGCACCAAGACAAGTGAGCATCCTTGAGCCCGGAGAAGTTCTGGCACGGTCTGGCTGGCTGCTCAATGTTCATCCTGATTTCATCAGGACATCAAGTCTCGGAAAAAAAATGAAAGACTATGCGTTTTTTGAATATGCTGTCAGCGAAGCGCTGATTCTTTCGGCGGATGAGGAAAATGCTATCGAAACTATCTTTCTGCAGATTGAGAAAGAATACAATTTACCGATTGATACTTTTAGCCAGGATGTAGTGATCTCTAATATCGAACTCCTGCTTACGTATTGTAACCGGTATTATCACCGGCAGTTTATCACCAGGAAAGCCAGTAACAGCGAACTGATGAATAAGGTTGAAAATGTGTTAAATATCTGGTTTACCCATCCTGATCACGAAGGTTTGCCTACGGCCACATTTTTAGCAAGTCAACTCAACTTGTCAGTGAAATATCTGAGTGATTGTCTCAAGCAGCTTACCGGGCAAACGGCGCAGCAGATCATCCACGACAAACTCATTGAACATGCCAAAGATATGCTGTCAACCAGTGCGCTTTCGGTTGCTGAAATTGCTTATATGCTCGGCTTTGATTACCCTCAGTCTTTCAACAAACTGTTTAAGAACAAAACGAACCAGACACCGGTTGAATTCAGGCAGTCTTTTAACTGATAACTGAAGCAAATGATAACTGAAGCAACTGATGAAGAAGCGCATCCAGCGTGCAGGCAGATTCTCGTAAAAACACTGAACCCTGCACATCCGGAGAGGGGCAGGGTTTCAGTGATAAGCAATATATTTGGTTAGTATAGGGTAGCGTCCTGGCGAGTTCCGGCTTTGTAATATAGTTCTGCAAGTGTTTTCTGATAACTGGATATCATACTTTCCCGCTTGATCTTCATGTCGATCAGTTTTGACTCCCGGCTGTTGATCAGAAAGAGGGTGCTTTCTCCCAGATCAAATTTCTGTGTTTCTCCCTTGAGCAGGATCTGCTGATTGCTGATACTCTTCAGTTGTACATCCAGCTGTGCGGAGTAGGCAGAGAGATCGTTATAGGAAGCCAGGATGTTGTTCCTGATTTCGCGTCCCGTTTGCTGCAGGTCATAATCCAGTTCTCTCTGTTTGATTTTTACTTCCTTCAGTTTACCCCGCTCTGCTCTCAGGAACAGCGGAAAGGCAAATTCAACGCCCACCTTGTAGTTGCTCCAGTTAAAATCATAATAGTCCGGAGAATAAGCGCCGAAGTTTGTACGCCCTGAAATCAGTGATCCGCTCACGTTCAGTTTAGGTTTGAGCATTTCCTGACGGTAACTCCGTTCAACAGCCAGCTGTGCACCTTTGCTGCGTAATTTCAGGAGTTCAGGATGCTGGCCCGAAGCCTGTCCAATTAACGTATCCAATACCGTTTGCTGCGGCTTAGAGATGTTCTCCGCTATTTCCTGGGGCGCGGCATCTGCAGGCAGCTCAAGTGGGTTCCCTTCTGCGCTCCAGAGGTGGTTGGATAATACCAGCCTTGCGTTCTGCAGCTCAATCTTCGCTTTTTCTTTCTGAATGATACGCTCCTGTACGGTAATATAAGCTTCCACAGAGTCGATAACCGGTTTATCACCGATCGTGGTCTGCCTGCTCAGTGCCCTGAACCTGCGCTCGGCAAGTTCCACACCTTCTGTAACCAACGCATACTGCCTGTGGGCATAATACCAGCCCCAGTAGTCTTTGACTACCGCGTACCAGGTGCTGTTGATTTGTTTCAACTGCTCGGCCTCTGCATATTGTACCATGATTTTCGATTGTCGTAAGGTATTGCGCCGCGAATCAATGATCAAACCCTGTCCAAGCGGGATGCTTAATCCTACGGCCGACAAGCCTGAATGTGGTGTGCGGGTTTCCGGATTGTTATAGGTGCCCACATTGCGGTCGTACCCTACTTTTAAATCTGCACCGGCAAGCCATAAAGGGATCTTTAATTCACTGTTCCAGTGGTTGTAATATTCTGTATGGCCAAAAAGCTTACGGCCAAAGCCAGCCTTTAACGCCGGGTCAAAATATCCCAGGGACTGCAGGACATTAGCCCTTGCAGACTCGCTGAGCAGTGCAGCCTGTTTAACGACAGGATGGTACCTGAACACCAGTAACTGCAGGTCTTCAAGTGCAAATACTTTACTGGTATCCATTACAGCTGCGGTTGGACCAGGATTATTTTGGGTACTGGTATTGCTTACAAAAGTTTTACCAGTCGTTTTATTGTATTGATCTGTAGTCCTTTTGCGTAGTCCCGGGCTTTTTTGCGCAATGCTCCTGAATGTAATCAGCAGGAGCAATATGAGTATGCCTGTGGCAGGAAATCTCCTGAACTTTATCTTCATCTGATGACCTCCATATTAATCTTGATGACCTTCATATTTAATCTTTTTTACTTTTACCCTCGGCTGCGGGCTCTTTGTCAAGGCTTGGCGGGAAGCCGTTGAGCTGGCGCCAGATTTCATACCATAAGGGTACTGATCTTAAAATGATACGCCCGTATACTCCGGATCCCTGTCGCAACTGGGGTGGCCAGGGCTCATCTTTTGAAGGAACAGGATTAGCCTGGCTAATCAGTACACGGTATTTTCCGCCGCTGCTGCTTACCCGGTCGATCGCAAAGATCTTTCCTGCAAACGTCCCTACGGCAACGGATGGCCATCCCGAAAACTGTACTGAAGGCCAGCCTTCAAACTGTATCCTCACGTCACTGGTATCTAAGATCAGCGGTACATCCATGGCACTGACATATAATTCTGCTGCTACCATAGGCGATTTTGGCTGCAAGGTAGCCACAGATTCGCCTTCCTTGATGTTTTCCCCGATACCGGCTTTCATGGTTTTTACTACATATCCGCTCTGCGGTGCCCTCACGATATAGAGTCCGCGCCTGATAGTGATATTCGAAATGTCGTTCCTCAGTTTCGCGATCTCGCCCTGAGCACTTGACCTGCTTGAAATGGCCGAGCTCATATCAGACTGTGCCTTGGCCAGTGATTCCTGGTATTTGGCCCTGATGTTATCCAGCTCAATGCTGGAGTTCAGCAAATTTTGTCTGGATGTGCTCAGTTTGTTTTGCTGTCCGATAACTTTGGCATTGTCTTCCTGTAGCTTAAGCCTGCGTGTTTCGATGTCGGTCAGCGAGAAGAGCCCATTTTTATAGCCCGCCTCATAACGCTCCAAACGCACCTTGGTTGTTTCATAATATTTCTCCACCGCAATCAGGTCTGCACTGTCTATGCGTACATAGTTCTGTGCCTGCTTCACCTTGTTTTCCGCTGCACTGAGCTGATAACGCAGGCCGTTGCTCATTGCCCTGATCTGCGAATTTGTAGCGTCCATCTTCTGTGCTGCCGCACTTTCACTACCGCGTTTGGCATCCAGCTGTTCGTTCAGCCGCGTAGGAAGTTCCGGATCGAAGTATGACTGGCTGGTTTCTGAAATCACTAAAATAGTATCGCCCTTTTTAACCTCCTGGCCCTCGCGCACGGCCCAGCGCTCTATACGTCCGCCGATCTGGTTTTGTACGGTTTGTGGCCTGTCTTCCGGTCTCAGTGCAGTTACTGTACCGCGGCCGGGGATCGTTTGCCGCCAGGGGAGCAACAACAGGATAAGGAACAGGAATAGCAGAAACAGCATAATGCGGCCCAGTAATTTTGGTCCTTTCGCCTGCAGAATTTTGGCGTTGGACTGCAGGGACATCTCTTCCCAGTTTTTAATCTGAGCTAAATTGTTTGTCATCTTAGCCATGTGTCGTTTCTCCCTCTTCAAGTTCAAGATCGGTGACTACGGCAAGCTTCTCGCTGCCGGTGACCATATCAAAAACAGTATTTAAATTAGTCATCAGTTTTTCTATCGCATAGCTGATCTGTACGATAATTACTTCGGCCGCTACAAACTGACCGAAGGTCATCTGGCGCTCTACCACAAAGTAGGAACCCATCAGGAGCAGTGCGCCCATAAGGATCGTCCTCATCGCCACAGCGCTCACAAAAAACCGCTTCAGGATGCTGAAGTGATCATTTCGCGCCTGGATGTAATTTGCTGTAATCTCATCGGTACGGTTAAGCACTTCCTGGCATTTGACAGCATCATGCCTGTACTTGTCAAGATCAGAAGCTACCTCTTCGAGATAAGCTACTACTTCATACTTGTATTCGGACTCTTCGATGCTCGTATTCACACCTTGCCTGTAATATAAAACCACAACCAGTACAATCACCAGGATGACAAAAATCCCAAAGGCCATAAACACAGGGTGATAAAATGATAAGAGGATCACGCTGAAAAATATCAGTACTGCTGCAGCGACAATATCAACGAGCAATTTGGTCAGTCCCTTTTGAATAGTGAGGATATCAAAGAAGCGGTTGACCAGCTCTGCCGGATTTTCCCCTTCCAGTGCTTGTCTTTTGATGCGCGGCAAGCGAAAAGCAAACTCAAGCGCAGCTTTGGTAAATATTTTTTGTTCGATGACCTCTACCAGGGTGAGCTGTCCGATCAGCAGCAGTCCGCCGCTGATGATCCCAATCAAAATAACGGCAATAAGAATGTACGTTGAACTGTACATTGCGCCGTTAGATAGTAAATTGAAAACTGCACTGGTACCTAAAGGGAGTGTTAAACCGATTAAGCCAATGAGCATCGCGTAGATGTAAATATAGTTTATAGTGGAACGCTCATAATATAATATGCGTACGAGCCTTTGCCAGGGCGTTGGAGCGCCGGCAGCATGGTGATTCTTCATCCTGAAAAAAAGTATTTTGATAAATTTTGATTGATTGGTATCCTACATTTTGCGCAGGACTCTAAAATTTATACAAACAGATCGGGTGGGGGCGTAGGAACCGATTTAACGGGATGGCTGCCAATTTGCATGATATAAGAATACCTGCTAAGCGGCAGGTGGCTGATCCATAACAGATGTCCCTGGTCCAGATAGATAAATTCGCAGGACAGCATTTTTTTCTCATTCTTATCAAATGCTTCTTCCTTGGTATCTTTTCCTTCTTCTGCATTCTTTTCTACAGCAAAGGGATCGGAACATGATTTCAGATGAGAAACTGAGAGGGCGCACACTTTTAAAAGCATAATACTGAGCAGTATGATACCAAAAGCGGTTTTAAATAAGTTTTTCCTCAATATTTTCATCATCAGACCCTGCAAATATAGGCATTACCTTTTTTTTGCCAGAGTACGTTCAAACATATTTGTGTAATGTTGAGTTTATTTCGATGGTTTTTGGGATTAAATCTGATTTCAGCATGTCAGAAACTATTTCTGCGCTCTGGCAAGAATGAAATCTGCAAGCTGATCAATTTCCTGTTTGCTGATCGCACCGTTCCAGGCGGGCATTCCCTTTTCTATGATACCCCCGGTTATATTTTTTACAATTGATCTTTTATCCCCTCCATGTAAAAAGGCATTCTTCACAAATCCTTTGGCCGTAGCTGTGCCCTGCAATTGATCACCATGACAGGAGGCACAAAGTTGCTGATAGATCGCCGCAACAGAAGTAGGTCTTTTAGTCTGCCTGGACGCCAGTGGTACCTTCTGCGTTGTCAGCAGCATTTTACCGGAGGGCCGCATGCGCAAAATCATGTCATCATGGGCATCACGCGGATGGCCTTCTCCCGGATCATGCATAGAGGTAGAGAAATAAATATATCCATCAGGACCTGTCACCAGCGATCTGATTCTTCCATATTTATTTTTGAGCAGCAGCACCTGATTACTGATCTGCTGGTTCCTGACCGTTAAATCCAGTATCGATTCTCCGCGGAGACAGGCGATCATCAGTTTGCCCTTTAGCTGCGGAAACTGCGATCCATTGTAAAACATGACTTCTCCCGGGCCGATAGATGGTGTATACTATACCAAAGGGGATTCCATACCGGCTTGCCTGTCATCGTGGTGAACTCCCGGCCATCCGTAGTTTGCACCTTTTCTGATCAGGTTGACCTCATCGCCGCCCGTTGGTCCGTGCTCCGATTCATATAGCAGCCCCGTACCTGGCTGGAAAGCTATTCCCTGCGGATTCCTGTGTCCGTAAGACCAAATCTCTTTGCGGGCAGTATCATTGTTGAAAAATGGATTGTCTCCCGGAACACTGCCATCAGCATTCACACGCAAAATCTTTCCATTGTAAGCTTTCAGGTCCTGCGCAAGTATCGCCTGATCGGCGTCTCCTGTGGTGATGTACAGCTTTTTGTCGGGGCCAAATACCAGTCTGCATCCCGTATGGTTCTGGTTCGCGGGGATGTCTTTCAATATTGTCAGCGGATTGGTCAGGGTATCATTGCGTAACTCATATCTTACAATACGGAGCTTCATACTGTTTTCGAGCAGGTAATTACTGGCCAGGTAGACCTGTCTGTTGATGCTGAACCGGGGATGTAAGCAAAGCCCGAGCGCACCGGTTTTATTTCTGAGTACCACATCATTAAGATTGAAAACGGGTCTGGAGATCAGCTTGTTGTTCCTGATGATCCTGACACGGCCTTCTCTTTCCGTGAAAAGGATGCTTTTATCGGGCAGGAAAACAATCTGCCATGGAACCCTGAGGTTTTCCGCTACGGTATCAATCTGAAAGCCATCAGATGCGGGATTTGAGTCCCTGTGGTTTGTGAAGGAGAAGCTGAATATGACGATCATGGTCAGAAGAAGTAGTAAGTATCCTGTTTTTCTCATAGCGCAAATCCCATTTTAGTTCTAAGATATGAAATAGTACCTGATAAAAAGCAACCGAAGGATCAGGATTTCTACGATACATCATCAGGATTTCTGCGATACATTATGACATATCTATTTTTTGCTAAACCGATTTCTTTTTGCCTGATCGATATTATATCGTATAATTGTTTTACCAAATGTATTCGTGATGAAAACTTTCTATACGCTTTTAGCAATTGTTGCTGGCCTTTTGCCAATTGTTCCTCCACAGCAGATCATGGCTGCAGTCATCGCACCAAAACAGTGGAATGCTCAATGGATATCGGTACCGGGAGATAATGGCAAGTCGTATGGCGTATTTAACTTTCGCAAAAGCCTTGAGGTAAAAGATCAACCGCATCAGTTTGTGGTTCATATCTCTGCCGATAACCGCTACAAGCTCTATGTGAACAACAAACTGGTCTCTCTGGGGCCTGCCAGGGGCGATAGCTACTATTGGAATTACGAGACCGTAGATATTGCCCCGTATCTTGCCAAAGGAAAAAATATTGTAGCCGCCCTGGTCTGGAACGAAGCTGAGGACCGTCCTGAAGCACAGATCAGTGTACGGACCGGCCTGATCATACAGGGGAATGCTGCGGCGGAGGAAATATTAAATACAAACAGCAGCTGGAAGTGCTTCCGGGATCCGGGGCGTTTCCCTGTTCCGGGCTATTTTTTCGCCGCCAGTAAAGGCGAAATGGTAGATATGAATGTTGCAGTCAACTCCAACTGGACCAGCCTTGAATTTGATGACACGAAATGGCCGGACGCTGTAAAAATCGCCGACGGAAAAATAAAGGGTACAGCCTGGGGTGTGGACTGGGCATTGGTGCCTTCTTCACTTCCGGCAAGGGAGATGACGTATCAGCGCCTCATAAAGCTTCGTCGTGCTGAAGGGCTTGTCATCCCTGCTAACTTTCCTGCAGCAAAAGCTGCCATAACCGTTCCCGCGCATACAACGGCCTCCATACTCCTTGATCAGACCTTTCTCACCAATGCCTATCTGACCTTAAATTTTAGCACTGGAAAAAATGCAGGAATTTCCATTGGATATGCAGAATCCCTGTATGAAAAAAACACTAAAGGAACCCGGAAGGGAAACCGCGATTCGGTAGCAGGAAAAGAATTTATTGGCAGAATAGACAGCCTAATTAGTGATGGAAGCAAAGATCAGCGTTTTACCACGCTGAATTTTCGCACATACCGGTATATCAGGATTTTTATCCATACGGAAAATGATCCGCTGGTGATCGACGATCTTTATGGTACTTTTACGGGATATCCCTTTAAACGAAGGGCATCAATCAGTTCCGGGTATCCGGAAATCAACCAGCTGCTTGACATTGGCTGGCGTACAGCAAGATTGAACGCATGGGAAACGTATACAGATTGCCCATACTATGAACAGCTGCAGTACATTGGTGATACCCGTATTCAGGCGCTGGTATCCTACTATAATACCGATGATATCCGCCTGGCGCGCAATGCACTTAATCAGATTGACCATTCGCGATTGCCCGAAGGTGTAACTCACAGCTGTTACCCCTCAAAAGGTACACAGGTAATATCTACATTCTCCTTGTGGTACATTGGAATGCTCCACGATTACTGGATGTACAGGGGGGATAACACTTTTATAAAGAACAAACTACAGGGGGAGCGGGGAGTGCTGGATTTTTTTAGTAAGTACCAGCAGGCAGACGGTTCGTTAAAAGATACGCCGTACTGGGCTTTTGTAGACTGGGCAGGCAATATGTGGGGCGAGGTAAAAGGCAAAGACGGGAGCGCCGCGATCTATGATCTTCAGCTCCTGATGGCTTACCAGTGGGCGGCAGAAATGGAAGCCAAAACAGGTATACAGGATTATGCCCGCCTATACACTAAGAAAGCTGCCCAGCTAAAGCATACGATAAGACGTAAATATTGGGACCAGGGCAAAAATCTTTTTGCAGATACAAAAGAGAAAACAGGATTCTCGCAGCATGTAAATTCCCTGGCTATCCTTTCCGGCGTTGCGCAGGGTACAGAAAAGCTGAAAATTGCCCGGAAGATGCTCTCCGATACAAGTCTCACACAATGTTCAGTATATTTTAAGTATTATTTGAACCAGGCCCTGGTTAAAGCAGGCCTGGGGGATGATTATCTTAATTGGCTGGCCGTATACCGCCAGAACATAGCGATGGGCCTTACCACCTGGGCAGAATACTCTGATATCAATTCTTCCCGTTCTGATTGCCACGCATGGGGAGCAAGCCCAAATATTGAGTTTTTCAGGACGTTGCTGGGCATTGACAGCTATGCTCCGGGATTCAGGAAAATCAAAGTAGAGCCTCATCTGGGCAGCATCAAAAAGATCAGCGGGGAGATGCCTCATCCTGACGGCAAAATCACGGTAAATTATATATTGGAAAAAGGAAAATGGAATATCGCCGTCAGCTTGCCAGGCGGTACTGACGGTATACTGGTTTGGAAAGCCAGGCAATATCCATTGAAAGCTGGTAATAACCATTTTATGCTGTAATGTTCCCTAGATAAAAAAAGCTTAAAAATTTGTAATTGAAATATATTCTTATATTTTTGCTAAACCGATTTATAATTCTTCAATAGCCTATAGTCTCTAATGTCTAAAATGAGACTATTTTTTGGAGAGGTTGCTAAATCGATATCTTATATAACCAAATTATAAACTATGAAAGTACAGCTTTACACAAAAAAAGCAGGGTTGAGTCCTGTTTCGCTTTTTTCGTATCATTGTGTGTTTGGGCTTCTGCTGGTATGTACTGCCGCTGCTCCGGCCTACAGTATCTCCAGAAATGACAGCAAGACTAAATTCAGTTTCAGGATAATCGCAGTAGCGGATATCACCGTAAAGGGAACAGTAACGGATGAAAAGGGCCAGCCTTTGCCGGGAGCCTCCGTTAAACTCAAAAATGCTGCAGCGGGTACGGTTACTGATACCAATGGTAATTTCAGCCTGAATGTTCCTGATGCGGGAGCCGTTCTGCAGATCAGTTACACGGGCTACGAACTCCGGGAAGTCACAGCATCGGCAACTGCCTTAAAAGTACAGTTGCAGCCTAACAATAAAGTATTATCCGAAGTTGTTGTGGTTGGTTATGGTACTTCAAAAAAGGCAAACCTTACCACCGCAATCAGTTCTGTTAAAGGTGATGCTATTACTGAAAGGCCCACGACCTTAAATGTTTTGCAGGGGCTGGCGGGTAAAGCTGCAGGCGTGAACATCATGACCAATTCCGGAAAGCCGGGGGGTAATCCCGCAGTGAAAATCAGGGGTACGGGCTCCATCAATTCATCAAATTCGCCATTATATGTGGTAGATGGTGTAGTGGGGGCAGATCCCAATTCAATTGATCCCAGCATTGTTGCCTCGGTAGATATATACAAAGATGCGGGCTCAACTGCCATCTACGGATCCAGAGGAGCCAATGGCGTAATTGTGATTACCACCAAAACAGGCAATAAAAATACCTCAGATATCGCCTTTAACAATACAGTGAGCTTTGGTACCCTGCAGCATGAGATAGATCTGCTTGATGCTCCCGGTGCACTGGAAATGCTCAGAAGAGAATATGACTATGTTCCGGGAAGATTAGCTCCTCATCTTGACCCATCCAGCACTTTTGCGCGTAAAAATGAACTGTTCAATGCAGATGGTACGCCTAAGTACAATACAGACTGGCAAAAAGAAGCTACCCAGACCGCAATTTCACATCAGCATTCACTCACGTTTTCCGGAGGGAAGGACGACTTCAGCATACTGGCCAATATCTCCTATAAAAATAATGAGGGTATCATGCTCAACAGTTATGCGAAACAGATCAATGGCTATATCAATGTGGGTTGGGATGTAAAACCCTGGTTAAACCTGAAAGCCAGCTTAAATGTTGGTGGTTATCAATCGAACAATATCGAAGGAAATACCCTCGGTCTGAATGCTGTGAGAGAGATGTATGAGTTTTTGCCCTTTATGCCGGTACAGTATGCTGACGGTACATATTCCAGAAAAGGAGACTACCCTGGTGAAGAAGATTCAGAAAATCCGGTAAAACTGCTCAAAAATGTGAAAGATGTAACAGGCAGGATTTCTACCCTTGGCAATATTGTGGGCACTTTTCACCTGGCTAAACATCTGAATTTTGTGAGTTCTTTCAGCGGTCAGCTCAATTCAAACTATGAGAATTATTTTGCCGGAAACGATGTTTTCGGCGTATCCCAGCAGCAGGGTGGAGTTGCCCAGCGTGCCAATACGCTCAACTCCGTATGGAGCAATGAAGACTACTTCTCGTATGACAATACCTTTGGGAAACACCATGTGAATGCGATACTGGGTGCCAGCTGGTATGATTATATTACTTCTGCCACAAAAGCAGGATCAGAAAATTTCTTCGACAATACCTTCAGCTACAATAACCTCGGTGCAGGAACAGTGATTGAAACACCCTTCTCATCTCAGATCGAAAACCAGCTCAATTCATTTTATTCCCGCGTGAATTACGACTTTGACAACAAGTACCTGTTTGGTGCTTCGTTCAGGGCTGACGGAAGCTCTAAGTTCCGCGGAGACAATCTTTATGGTTATTTCCCTGCTTTCAATGCGGGCTGGCGTGTATCCAACGAGAGTTTCTTTGAAGGTTTGAAATCTGTCATCAGCGATTTAAAACTGAGGGGAAGTTACGGCCTGGTAGGTAACCAGGAGATCGGAAATTATCCTACAGTATCGCTTTACAACAGTACCCAATCCATCTTTAATCAAACAAAATCTGCAGCAGTAACGCTCTCCAGCTTTGGTAATCCGGATTTAAAATGGGAGAAATCAGCACAGCTGGATCTGGGTCTTGATATCGCTTTTCTCAACGGCCGTATAGAACTGAGTGGCGATTACTATAACAAGGTAACAAAAGACCTGATTTATTTTGTACAGCAGCCGGCAACCACTGGATATGGTGGCGCTTATAAAAACCTGGGTTCTATACGCAACAGGGGGATGGAACTTACCCTGAATACGCAAAACATTGTTGGCCGCGATTTTAAATGGAATTCCAGTATAAATTTCTCTGTCAACCGCTCAAAAGTCCTGGATATCAATCACGATATCATTTATCCATGGGGCGGACGTATAATTGAAGGAGGTCCCCTGAATGAATTTTTTGGTTATGTACGTGAAGGAGTGTGGACTGCCGACCAGGCTGCTGAAGCCGCTAAATTTGGTAGGAAACCGGGGGATGTCCGCTACGCAGACCTGAACAATAACGGAATGAAAGATGCCGGTGACCGCACCAACCTGGGTAATGCGATGCCAAAATGGGAAGGCAACTTTACCAATACATTTACCTACAAAAATATCTCCCTCTTTGTGGATCTTGAGGCGATGTATGGCAACAAACTGCTCAACCTTACCAGGTTTATCATGACAGGGTCTACGCCTAATGTAAACAGCTACAGCGAAATCCTCGGAGCTTATACACCGCAAAATCAAAATTCAAACATTGCACAGCTGCGCCTGTCTACGGACTCATTTTCGGATAATGAGGTGGCTGACAGCCATTATATTGAAAACGGTTCATTCCTGCGCGTAAGGAACATCGCATTGAACTACCGCTTTAATAAAGATCTGCTGAAAAAGATCAAGCTGTCCAATCTGTCGGTAGGTGTAAATGTGGAGAATGCCTTTCTCTTTACAAAGTATAAAGGATATGATCCCGAAGCTACTTCCTTTGATGCTTCGCTCAACCAGGGGGTAGATGTATATCAATATCCTAAGCCCCGCACCATCGCACTGAGTATTAACGCCAACTTTTAATCTGTCAGCCATGAAAAAAATATATCTCTCCCTCATCATCATCCTTACACTGAGTTCATCATGTAAGAAGTTTCTGGAAGAAAAAACAACCGGGGTTTTAACTCCTGATAATTATTACAACAATTCTGCACAGATCAGGGCAGCAGTAAATGGTGCCTACCTGGGCTTAAACAGTCCGTTTACGACTACCATTGGTGTAGCCGTAAGCCCAGTGTTTAGCCTGGAGTATATCACAGGTTATTGCCAGCGGCCAAGGCCAAGCGGAAATGAAGATAACCAGTTTATTCAGCTGACGGGGATCGACCAGGCGAATGCCGCTTTGCAGACCTGGTGGACAGCCGGCTATTACCCGATTGAAAACTGTAACAGCATCATCGCCAATGTGGGCAAAACCAGTGTGGTATCTGCTATTGAAAGGGATAACTTCCTGGCCGAAGCGTATTTTCTGCGGGCATACTATTACTTTCAGCTGGTTAGATTATATGGTAGGGTACCCCTGAAAACAGAGCCCACTACAAGCTTGGAAAACACCCAGCTGGAACGCGCTCCCATAGCAGACATTTACAATCAGATCGTAGCTGACCTTAGTGCAGCCGAAAAGGCTAACTTGCCATGGACCGATAAAACAGGGCACGTTTCGCAGGGAGCGATAAAATCTTTGCTGTCTAAAGTTTATATTACCATGGCCGGTTATCCGCTGAATAAAGGGCAGGCCTATTTCCAGAAAGCTTACGATAAAGCCAGCGAGGTCATTCAAAGTGGCCAGTTCAGCCTGTTCACAAATTACAGTGATTTGCGTAATCCATCCAATTACAACGCTGGCGAACATATTTTTATGATTCAGCATGATGAAACAACGATTTCCAACATTCTGCATTTTTCGCTGATGCCATATCCTGAACTGCCCATCAGCATCCAGCCTTCATACAGTGGCGCAATGGCACCTGCGTTATCTTTTTATAATTCATATGATCCGGCTGATCAGAGAATAAAAGAACAGAATTATTATTATACACAGCATGCTCAGTACGGGAATGCCTCCAATATTATAAAATTGCCCATGCCATACATTTATAAATACTGGAACGACCAGGCAGAAATCAGCGGCAGGGACGGTTCCAACTTTCCTCTGATCAGATATGCTGATATTTTACTGATTTGTGCTGAGGCAAGTGCCAGCGCAAACGGCAGCAGTACTTCAGATCCGGTGGCTGTGGCCGCTTATAACAAAGTACATCAGCGGGCTTTTCCCGCCGCGGTTGCTGCCAGCAGTGTGCAGCTCAATGATATTTTAAAAGAACGCTACTGGGAACTGGCATTTGAATTTCAGACCTGGTACGATATGCAGCGCACCCGTAAGGCTTTTGATGTTGATCAGAAGACCATTGTAAACCTGATTGGGTACAAGGCCCCGCTACATAGCCGCGCATTTACAGAATCAGATCTGTTGTGGCCGATTCCATTGAATGAGGTACAGAAAGATCCGAATCTGGGGAAATAACTGCCGACATCTTTACAGGAAGATAAAATTGCTATCTTCCTGTTTGAACTCCATACGAAATAAGAAAAATAATGTTGATTAAAAGACCACGATACTGTACCATTTTGGCGCTTGTCATTTCAGTTTTGTTTGCTGACGCTGTAAATGCGCAGGATGCAGCATCCTATATCAATCCTTTTATCGGGGCCAGCAGCAGCGCCTCTGCCGCAGGTATTTACCATGGCCTTGGCAAAACTTTTCCGGGGGCCACCACGCCTTATGGAATGGTGCAACTTAGCCCGAATACCATCACCGGAGGCGATAATGGTTCCGGGTACAGCTATGAGCATAAAAGTATAGAGGGCTTTGCCTTCACTCAGATGAGCGGTATTGGCTGGTTTGGAGATATGGGAAATTTTCTGGTAATGCCTGCCGCAGGGCCGTTGAAAACCAGCGCGGGCACCTTGGAACATCCTGATGGCGGATACAGATCGGCCTACCTTAAAACAACTGAAAAAGCTTCTGCGGGATATTACAGCGTGCTGCTGTCAGATCATCAGATTAAAGCCGAGATGACGGCTGCAGCACACAGTGGTATCCTGCGCTTTACCTATCCTAAAAATAGCCGGTCCAGAATCCAGATTGACTTGGCAAGGCGGGTGGGCGGTACCTCAACATTACAATCTGTAAAAGTTGTAAATGCCAATACCATTGAAGGATGGATGAAATGCACTCCTGAAGGCGGCGGCTGGGGCAATGGAGATGGGCAGGCGGATTACACGGTTTATTTCTATGCGCAATTCAGCAAGCCGCTTAAAAACTTTGGTATCTGGAGCGCTGACATCAAAGAAGGACAAAGCCGCAAGCGTGAGGACATAGAAAGCGCTGCTTATCAAAGTATTGTTGCCAGTTCTGCAGTCTTTAAAGGTCTCAGAGACAAGGAGGGGAAACATCTGGGTTTTTATGCCGACTTTGAAACTGATGCAAATGAGCAGGTATTATTTAAATCCGGTATTTCATATGTCAGCATTGCCGGCGCTAAAAAGAACCTCCTTGCTGAAATCAAAGACTGGAATTTTGATGCTGTGCGGCAGCGCGCTGTGAAATCATGGAATACGGCCCTGGCAAAAGTGAATATCGCGGGAGGTACACCGGAACAGCGGACGGTCTTTTATACTGCCATGTACCATACCATGATTGATCCCAGGATTGTTACTGATGTTGATGGCCAGTACTTTGGAGGAGATCAGAAAGCACACCATCCTGCTTCTTTCCGCAAACGTACCATATTCAGCGGCTGGGATGTTTTTCGCAGCCAGATGCCGCTGCAAACAATCATCAACCCTTCGCTGGTAAATGATGTGATTAATTCACTGGTCACACTGGCCGCCGAGAAGAACAAAAACTATCTGGAACGCTGGGAACTGCTCAATGCTTATAGCGGCTGTATGTTTGGCAATCCTGCGGTATCTGTCATCACAGATGCCTATGCAAAAGGTATCCGTAATTTTGATGTGGCAAAAGCCTATGCACTTTCAGTAGGTTCTGTTGAAAAGTTTGGCAATGGAGAGCGCGGTTTTACGCCTGGTTCCAACAGCATCGCGCTTACACTTGAATACGCGTACGCTGAGTGGTGCGTTTCCAGGCTTGCTGCCTGGTTAAAACATCCGGCAGATGCTTCCAAATATGCCGCCCGGAGTGAGGATTACCGCAATATTTTTGATCCGGAAAAAGGCTGGTTCCGTCCCAGGAATGAGGACGGTCAATGGGCTGCATGGCCAGCTGCGGGCCGGCTTACCCAGTGGTATGGCACTTTCGAAACCAACCCTTACCAGCAGGGCTGGTTTGTGCCACATGATGTTGAGGGAATGGCGAAACTGATGGGCGGGAAGGAAAAAACCATAGCCGACCTGAACCAGCTGTTCGAAAAAACACCAGATAATATGATGTGGAACGATTATTACAATCAGGCCAATGAGCCGGTGCACCATGTGCCTTTCCTTTACAACCGTTTGGGCAACCCCTGGCTTACCCAGAAATGGACCCGGGAGATATGCCGCAGGGCTTACAGGAATGGGGTAGAGGGCCTGGTGGGCAACGAAGATGTTGGACAGATGTCTGCCTGGTATGTGCTGGCGGCTGCCGGCCTGCATCCTGTTTGCCCGGGTGATACGCGCCAGGAAATCACAAGCCCCGTATTTAACAAGGTGACATTCCGGTTAGATCCCCTTTATGCTCCGGGCCGGACTTTCACTATTGTAGCTAAAAACAATTCAGACAAAAATACATACATCCGCAGCGCCAGGCTCAATGGAAAGGTGTACAACAAATGTTATATCGATTTTAAAGATATCGCTGCCGGAGGCGTCCTGGAGTTAACCATGTCGCCCATCCCCAACAAAAGCTGGGGTATTAAATGAACCCTTTAATCATACCTAAATGTAAAATCATGAAGAAACTTTTTTTTATACTGATAAGCAGCATCGGATTTCTTCCGATGGCAAACGCACAAAGTGTAGCGCCTTTTAAAGCGGGCGACCGTGTGGTTTTTGTAGGTAACAGTATTACTGATGGCGGGCATTATCATTCCTACATCTGGCTGTACTATATGACACACTTCCCCAATATGCGGATTACGTGTTTTAATGCAGGTGTAGGCGGCGATGTGATCGGGCAGATTGCGGACCGCTTTGATGCAGATGTGCTCTCCCGCAACCCGACGGTACTTACCCTCACCTGGGGCATGAACGACAGCGGTTACTTTGAGTGGACTGGTGCAGAGGGGCAACAGACTTTTGATAAAAAAATGATCAGCACCTATCAGACCTACGCGCTGCTCGAGAACCGTTTGAAACAAAAACCGGCTATCAGGACTATTCTGATAGGGGGCTCACCATATGATGAGACAACCAAATTCACAAAGAATAATATCTACCCGCACAAAAGTGCGGCACTGGCTTCTATTGTCTCTCATCAGGAACAATCTGCAAAGAATAACCACTGGGGTTTTGTAGATTTCTTTCATCCGATGACAGAAATAAATAAACGGGAACAACTGAAAGATTCAACATTCAGCCTTACCCCCAATGACAGGGTGCATCCGGATAATGATGGACACCTGGTAATGGCCTCCATCTTCTTAAAGGCGCAGGGCCTGGATCATCAGGTAGTGGCTGATATGAAACTGAATGCTTCAGGCAATAAGATTGAAAAGGCTGTAAACTGCGCAATAACCCATGTCGCAGGATCTGCAAACAGCTTAAGCTTCGACTACCTGGGCCGTTCATTGCCCTATCCGCTGGATACAGTGGCACGCGGCTGGGGTAACCGTAAACCTCAGTCGGCCGCATTGAAAGTGATTCCCTTTACTAAAGAATTTAACCAGGAATTGCTTGCCGTGAAAAATTTGAAAAGTGGAAACTACCGCCTGATGATTGATGGTGAGGAAATCGGGCGCTGGTCTGCAAAGCAATTTTCTGAAGGTATCAACCTGGCTGAACTCACTGAAACGCCGCAATACCAGCAGGCTATTCAAATCCGGGAGCTCAATGAGGAGCGATGGGATATTGAACGCCGCCTGCGTATGTACATTTGGATGCAGTATGACTTTCTGAAAGGAAAGGGACTGTTGTATAAAGACAATACAGCGGCTATGGACAGCGTGAAGAAATACGCCCTGAAGGACATGTTTGTCAACGGCAATAAAGACAACTACAGCCGTGCCCGGTACAAAAGCCTGCGTGATGCCTGGCAAAAAGAGATGGATGTACTGACCGAACAGATCTATGCGATCAATAAACCGGTAACGCATCACATCGAAATCTCAGCGATCAGTAAATAAGATAGAAAATCAGGAATATGATTACAAAACAAATTACTCTGGCTGTGTTCCTGTCTTTCGGATTGTATTTTCAAACGAAGGCCGCTACTGTAGATACTGTAGTGACACATAGTGCAGCAATGCATAAAGATATTAAAGCAGTGGTAATTGAACCCTCTGGTTATAATGCAGCAAAAAAAATACCGGTGATTTACTTACTGCATGGTTTCAGCGGTAATTATGGCGACTGGATCAATAAGGTGCCTGCTATCAAAGATCTGGCCGACCAGTATCAGGTAGGCCATACCTGGGACTACTGGGCCAATTCCATTTTTTACCATTTCCTGTTTTTCAGCAAGTACTTTAAAGCTGCTGCTGAAAAAGAGCGTTAGATTTCAATAAAATGAACATTTGAGTTATCTTGGGTAACCAAATTATAAGCCGCTCCTGATGGATGTTAAACCCAAGTTTACCGAACGTAAGTATTTGTTGATCTTATTAACCATGGCCATACTATTCCTGTTGTGGGGATTGGCACTAACGCTGGGCGATGTATTAAACAAACATTTTCAAAACGTACTCCATGTGTCAAAATCGCGTTCAGCATTGGTACAGCTATCAATGTTTGGGGCTTACGCCGTAATGGGCATTCCGGCAGGACTATTTATGAGAAAGTTCGGTTACAAAAATGGGCTGATGCTTGGCCTTTTTTTATATGCTGCAGGCGCATTTTTGTTTATTCCCGCTGCCAATACGGCTTCATTTAATTTCTTCAGGCTCGCCTTATTTATTCTTGCCTGCGGTCTGGCAACCCTGGAAACTGTAGCACATCCCCTTGTAGCCGCCTTGGGAGACCAGCGGACCAGCGACCAGCGGATTAACTTTGCCCAGGCTTTTAATGGCCTTGGAGGAGTAATTGGCCCTCTGATAGGCAGTTACTTTATTCTGAAAGCTGGCCAGGAGCATTCCAGCGACCTGGTGTCAGTGAAGCACCTGTACATTGGTATAGGGACAGTAATTTTTTTGATAGGGATTGCCCTCACATTTCTTAAAATACCGCCGCTCCTGCACAACGCCCATGCTGCAACCGGAGCATCAATGCCCGAAGGCAAAACTGTTAAGAAACTGTTTGCACACAAACACTTTGCTTTTGCCGTTGTTGCGCAATTGTTTAATGTGGCCGCACAAGGCGGAACCTGGGCTTACTTTGTCAATTACGGACACGAAATCATGCATTTCAGCGATGAGAAGGCGGGATATTTCTTTTCGCTGAGCATGGTGATGATGGTGGGGGGCCGTACGGCGGGCACCCTGATCATGCGTTATGTAGCGCCGCATAAGCTGCTGGCAGGCTTTGCATTATGTAATATCCTGATGTGCCTGATTGTGGCACAGGGCTTTGGCTGGATATCATTCATTGCATTACTCTTTATCAATTTCTTTTTCAGTATTATGTTCCCCACGATATTCAGTCTGGGGCTGAAAAATATGGGCAGCCAAACACAGCAAGCCTCATCATTTATTGTGATGGGGGTAGTAGGGGGCGGAATATTTCCGCCGCTAATGGGGCTCATTGCCAACCACAATATAGCCAGTGCCTATTACCTGCCTATCATATGTTATACAGTTATATTTTTGTTTGGCTATACTTATGAAAAGATAAAACCATTATAAGAACCGGGGATAATCAGAAGATAGTAAACCGATTTAAAAGTAGTATAGGGGTTATTTAATAATAAATATGTTTTACCTTTGATCATAAAACAGCAATTGAAAAAAATATCAATAGCGGATATCGCCCGTGAGCTACATGTCTCAAAAACTACAGTATCGTTTATCCTAAACGGCCGCGCTGAAGAAAAACGGATCGGCAGGGAAGTTGTTGAACGGGTGCAAAAATTTATAGAGGAGGTAGGATACAGGCCTAATCCCCTTGCACAAAGCTTGCGCACGGGTAAGTCGAACATTATTGCATTGATGGTAGAAGATATTTCAAACCCTTTCTTTGCTTCTATTGCCCGTTTAATTGAAGACCGTGCCTATAAAAATGGATATAAAATTATTTATTGCAGCACGGATAATGATCCCGCAAAAACCCGCGATCTGATCAGTATGTTTCGTGAAAGGCATGTTGATGGTTACATTATTGCTCCGCCGGAAGGTATAGAGGATGAAATCAGTGCTTTAATGAAGGCAAAGATGCCTGTGGTATTGTTTGACAGACATTTGAATGATGTTAAAACTGATCTGGTTGAGATCGACAATATGTTCAGCACGTATAATGCCACAAAACATCTTACTGAGCAGGGCTTCAAAAAGATCGCCTACGTAACCTTTTCCTCAAACCAGTCGCAAATGCTGGCCCGTCTTGACGGATACAATAAAGCGCTTGAAGAAAGCGGTTACAAACCTTTTGTGAAAGAAATAGCTTTCAACCAAAACGACGACCTGATTATCGGCCCAATTACCGCCTTTCTCAAGAAAAACAAAAATCTTGATGCTGTTTTTTTTGGTACCAACCATGTGGGCACATGCGGACTACAGGTGATCACTGATCTGGGAATTCAGGTTCCTTCGGATCTTGCAGTAGTATCTTTTGATGACTATAATGTATTTAAAATGCATTCCCCACCTGTAACGGCGATCTCCCAGCCAATAGAAGCAATTGCAGACAATGTAATTACTGTATTATTAAACCGGTTAAATACTTCCTCTCAGCACATCAGTTCACAATCCATCGTTTTGAAAACCGATCTGCATATCAGGGGATCTTCCCTTAGAGCAGCGCAGTAACAAAGCTGATTGATTTCCTTTTGGGCTCCTTAATGAAAGCAGAATTCTGTAGTTTAGAAATTCATTCTACCAGATATGAACTTCAGAACTCTATTTTTGATGGCAGTCCTTGTGGCTTCAATAACCTGTTCGCAGGCCCAGGTCAAGCTGGATGCCAGGCTGTTTAAAAATAACGGCGAAGCAAAAGTCACCCGGGAAAATCAATTGGTTGAAATTACATGGCCTACAGGTAACGCACAGTTTGGAAAAGTGCAATTTGATCTGTCTTCCGCTGCTCCCTTGTTCAGGCGAATCTCCTTAGGCACAAAAACGGAATCTGTTACGGTATCGGAAGGACTGGATCCCGTATTTTTGCTCAGCATAGGCAGGCGCGATCTGGTATCTCAGAACGGATGGAACATATTTTTTGATAAGGTGCCTTTGAAACCTTTTAAGATGTTCCCGGTTGTGCTTAAAAAAGATTCAATTTCTGTTGAAAGTACAGGCAGCCGGACAGTAGTCAGGATTGGAAAGCTTACTGCGGACCACTTTACCGGTGTCCTGGAGGTTACCTTTTATAATGGAAGTCCGCTGATTAATATCGCTGCTGTGATGTCTACCCAGGCTGATGCGACCGCGATTGTATATGATGCGGGACTGGTCAGCAAAGTGCAAAAGTGGGAACAACTGTCATGGATCAATACAGAAGATTCATTGATGTCTTCTGCGGTTAAATATACCGACAGTGCCCATAATCTGGCTGTCAAGTACCGAAGTATCGCTGTTCAGGGCAAGACGGGGAGCATTGCCGTTTTCCCGGCACCCCATCAGTATTTTTATCCGCTTGATGAAGCGTTTAACCTCAGGTTTATCTGGTCTGGGAAGAATTACCGGAATAGTGTACCGGAATATGGGATCGGCATCCGCCAGGAGCTGCAGGGTGATCAGCGTTATGTGCCCTGGTTTAACGCCCCGCCGGGAACACAGCAACGTCTCAACTTCTTCTGCCTGCTCAGCAGAAAGGATAATGCTGATGCCTTAAATGCAGTAAAGAAATTTACCAATGCTGACCGGTATGCCGCTATACCGGGGTTTAAAACCATGTCCAGCCATTTTCATAATGAATTTATCATGAAGGTAGTACTGGCTAATCAGCCAGTACCGGATAAACCGGAGTTTGTAGAGGTGTTTAAGAGGATGGGAGTGGACATTGTCCACCTTGGGGAATTTCATTATACTGCGCATCCTCAGGGGCCTGATTCGTTACGCCTCAACGAACTGAAAGCCTTGTTTGAACAATGCCGGCGCTTATCTGGCAGCGACTTCCTGTTGCTGCCCGGCGAAGAACCCAATGAGTTTTTTGGGGGGCATTGGCTGCAGATCTTTCCCAAACCTGTGTATTGGGTGATGTCGCGCAGCAGCAGCCAGCCTTTTGTAGAGCAAAAGCCGGGTTTTGGTAAGGTATACCATGTTGGCGACAAAACTGAGATGCTTAAATTACTGCAGGAAGAGCAGGGGCTTGCCTGGACGGCACATGCCCGTACCAAAGGTTCTGTGAATACCCCGGATGCTTATGCGCATGAAGATTTTTTCAAATCTGACCGATTTATGGGGGCTGCCTGGAAAGCGATGCCGGCAGATCTTTCACAGCCCCGGCTCGGTAAGCGTGTGCTTGATCTGATGGATGATATGAACAACTGGGGAGAAAAGAAAACGGTGATTGCAGAAGCTGACTTGTTTTCTATCACCCGGCAGAACGAGATGTACGCCCATATGAATGTGAATTACATGATGCTTGACCGTCTGCCCAAGTATGATAATGGTTGGAAAGCGTTGCTGAAGACCATGCAGCAGGGAAAATTCTTTAGCACCACCGGAGAAGTACTGATCCATGAACTGAAGGTAAACGGAAAGTTGAGCGGTGAAAGCGTCCTGTTAAACACAGCGGGTACAGCGGATGTCCGCTTAAAACTGAGCTGGACCTTTCCGCTGAACTTTATTGAGCTGATATCAGGTGACGGCAAAAAGGTATACCGCGAGAAAATTGACCTGAGGTATACCAAAGCTTACGGCACTGAACAGTTTAAGTTTCAGTCACGCCTAAAAGGCAGGAAGTGGATGCGCATTGAAGTTTGGGACGCTGCAGTAAACGGTGCCTTTAGCCAGACATTCTATTTGAAATAAAAAGCTTTAAACCTGGATTTACCGCTAATCACCGGCACAAGTTTGAACCTGTGCCGGTGAATAAAAGATTATTTAGCTAAGTAGGTCATGCCGCCATCAACAAGAAGTTCGGAGCCAAGCAGGAAAGACGAATCTTCAGAAGCCAGGAAAACTGCAGTTTTACCAATATCTGATGGCTGCCCGATCCTGCCTATTGGCATTACAGCTGCAAACTGTGATTTCATAGCGTCGATATGTTCTGCAGGAACGAATTTGTCAAATGCGGGAGTGTCTGTAGTACCCGGAGTGATTACATTTACCCTGATCTTTCTTTCCAGCAAATCGTTTGAAAAGCTTTTCGCCAAAAAGATTACTGCAGCTTTTGCAGCGCCGTAGAGCCCAAACGATGGGTATGCCCGATGTGCAGCATTTGACCCGATCAAAATGATCGACCCTCCATCATTCATATAAGGCAGCGCTTTTTGTACAGTGAAGTAAACGCTTTTCAGGTTAAGGTCCATGCTTTTATCGTAATCAGCTTCGCTCATATCTGCTACAGTGCCGATTGTTCCTGCACCGGCATTGGCTACCAGTACATCTATTTTACCAAATTTTTCGGCGGTATCTTTAAATACTCTTTCTAAATCGCCGAGGTCAGTTACATCTGCATTGATAGCTACAAAGTCATTGCCCAGCTGAGCAGCTGCATTTTCCAAAGTTTCGTGATTTCTGCCAACAATAGCTCCGGCAGCTCCTTCATTTTTAAATGCTTCGGCAATTCCAAATCCAATACCGCTATTTCCGCCTGTAATTACGGCTACTTTGTTCTTTAATTTACTCATGATCTTTATCATTTAATGTTAATCCAAAGATGCGGCGGTGCGGCGACCTGCATCTTATGAAAAGTCATTAAATACACATGATAAATGTCAATCTATTTTAAGGAATTCTTCCTGATCCGGCTCAGGGTTTCCGGTGTTAAACCCAGGTAGGAGGCAATTAAATTCTGAGGGAAGCGCTTTATGAAGTGGGGGTAATCGTTAACAAGTTCCTGAAAGCGTTCTTCGCCGGTTTGGCTGATGGAAGACTGCATTCTTTTGTGGGTAGCAATGGTGTTATTCTGGCTAAGCACGTTTTGCATCGCTGAAAAGGCAGGAATCGGCTTGATGAATTCCTCTACCAGGCCATGGGTTATTTGTAGGATCTCCATATCCTCCAGCGCTTCTATGTTAAAACGGCTTGGTGTCAATTTGTAAAAACTTTCAAAATCGGTCAGCCACCAGTTTTCAACACTTAATTTTAAGATATGCTCATGTCCTTTTTCATCTACCGTAAAGGTCTTGGCGGCCCCTTTCACAATGAAGCCGGTATATTTACATACATCCCCCTCCTGTAAAAAGTATTGTCGCTTCCGGATTCTTTTTGGTTTAAAATGTGTGGTAAATATTTGCTTATCATCCGCTGAAAGCGTTTTGCCGGAAAGATTTTGAACGTAATCGAAGAGCGCTTGATAATTGTGCATGCTTAGTGTCTTTGAAGAGAATCCATCAAAAATAAGAATTAAACTTAAAAAGCCTGCTAATCGTTAGATTGCAGGCTTTTTAAGCTATTTCAGCGGAGGAAGAGGGATTCGAACCCTCGGTACCGTTGCCAGTACGACAGTTTAGCAAACTGTTCCTTTCGGCCACTCAGGCATCCCTCCGTTTAAAATTGTTACCCGTTTTTCGGGATTGCAAATATAGCAATTCAAACATATTTGCAAAAATTATTTTACACGTTTTGCAGGTAATCTATACGTACATGATAGATGCTCATGAGCATTGTCTTGAATATCAGCTTTATAGTTTCGAGATCTTTTAGCGTTAAATCGCAATTATCTAATTGATTTTGTTCCAATTTGTAGTTTATGATGCGTTCTACGAGGTCATTTATGTTTTGGGCATCCGGATTTTTGATACTTCTTGATGCCGCTTCTACCGAATCTGCCAGCATTAACACCCCCGTTTCCTTAGAAAATGGAATAGGGCCGGGGTATCTGAAGATATTTTCATCAACAAACTTTTCCGGTGAATTTTTAAGAAAAGACTGGTAGAAAAAGTCTACACGGGTATTACCATGGTGCGTCCTGATGAAGTCGATCACACTTTCCGGCAACTGATGCTTCCTGGTGATCTCAATGCCTTTGTGCACATGCTTAATGATGATCTGGGCACTTTGTTCATAAGGCAGCTTATCATGCGGGCTGAGGGAGGTATTCTGGTTTTCGATAAAATACTGCGGGTTTTCAATTTTACCGATATCGTGGTAAAGCGCTCCGGCCCTAACCAGTAACGAGTTTCCGCCGATCTTAAATATCGCTGCTTCTGCCAGATTAGCTACCTGCAGCGAATGCTGAAACGTTCCCGGTGCTTTGAAAGCGAGCTCTCGCAGTAGTTTGTTATTCGTATTCGTCAGCTCGATCAGTGCCACATCAGAGGTAATACCAAACACACGTTCAAAAGCATAAATCAGCGGGTAGGCCAGCAGCGACAGCAGTACGCTGATTACAAAAGGCACAAAGTTGATCCATTCAATCTCCTGAAACGATCCTTCGCGCAGCAGTGCAATACCAAGAAAACAGATAAAGTAAGCGCTGAGGATAAACATTGCTGAAAGCAGCAGCTGTTCCCTCTTGATCAGGTTTCTGATACTGTAGATCGCCACCATTCCGGCAGTAGTTTCGTAAAATACAAACTCAAAGCTGTTGGGCACAAAGAACCCGGCAATCAGGATCACCAGTAAATGCAGGTACAGCGCCAGCCTGGTGTCAAATAGTATCCTGATAATAATAGGAACGATACAGAAGGGGATATAATAGACACTTGGCAGGTTTAACTTGATGGACCAGGTTAAGGCCAGCAGCATCGTAGTGATCACCAGAAGGAGCAGGCTGAGTTGTCTGTTATCAGCAAAGATATCTTTCCTGAACATGTATAGAAATACCATTTGCAGGCTCAATACAAATGCCACCAGTAGTATTTGTCCCAGGTAAACCAGTTTACTGTCACCAATAGTTTTAGTTTGGGCTTCGTATGTTTCTTTAAAGGATTGCAGTTTCTGGTAAGCTTCGTCATCGATCACATTGTTTTTAGCGATGATCACCTCTCCCTTTTGTACCATCCCCCGTGTGGTAGAGAGGCTGTTGATGGTATTGTCCTGCACAATTGCAGTCAGCTTCTCATCAAATACAATATTTGGCTGCAGGTGATCTTCAACAAGGTTCATCACCACTTCCTTTTCTTTCAGGTTCACTGAAGTAAAAGTATTGTTAAAATAATCCAGTGCGCTTTGGACAGTGAAAACATCCTGGGTACTTACAGTTGTAGAGATGTTATTATCGAGCAATGAGATATCGTAAAAATTTTTGCCCTTCTGGTGTTTGGGATTGGTAGCCACGATCCCTTTATCGTAGATACTTTTGAGCAATCTCAGGGAAGTGGCCTTGGTAAACTCCTTGCCTTCTTCAGGAAAAGTATTGCCACGCCATTTGACATCAAATTCATTTGAATAGGCTTCTTCCACATTGTTAAACAGATCACGGTCGTAGCGGTAGATCGGGAGAACGTTTTCCAAGGCATCTTTCTTGTCTGTATTCACCTGCGGGCTCGTTTTCAGGATCGCAAAACTGAATGGTGATATCAGGTCCTTATTTAGCCAGATTCTTCCTTTTTGAAATTCGTATCTGAAGCGGGGCTGTTTAGGCAGGAAAAAAGTAATGATAAGTACAGTAAGCGCCATCATAATATATTTAATATTAGAGGAGTACTTTCTGTAGAGGATCCTGTGAGAGTTCTTTTTGATCTTAGCCAAAATGATAAAATTGATTTGTCAAAAATAAGATTTTTTATTTAAGGTCTTTCTCTCCGGATGACGGTTTTAAATGAAGAGGCAAATTAAACAAACGATCTGATTTTAAATTAAATTGTAAACTTAAAACACTGGCAGCGACGCTTTGTTATATGCAGCAAACAAATTAGTTTGAGCGCTGTCTGCTTACCTGAGTAAAAGTAACAAATATCACCAGGAATACTTGCTAAATGAGCCTTTCTGATAAAATGTTTACCGGCTGATGCTCAGGGCAGGAGAGAAGAAAATTTCAGGATGAAAAAATCCGCAGAAATTTGTTTTACGTAGGTATACACAGAACTTCAAATAATGTTTGGATTATTTAAAAAAATATTTACCTTCGAACACTAACCAAAAAATTAACGGTATGATAACAGTAGTTTTAACTTCAGTACTAGGGATAATCGGTCTGGCTCGTTTACAAAAGAATGTACGCTAAAACCTTTTAAAAGATTTACAATTTTAAAAAGCTTTCATCAAAAATGGAAGCTTTTTTTATTATCTATTAAACAGTAATTTTGCTCAAATTCTTAACCATGCAGCAAAGTGTCCTGATTATTGACGACGAAAAAAAGATTTGTAGCCTTCTTGCCAGAATTATTGAACTGGAAGGCTTTACGGTTTTCCAGGCAAATACAGCAAAAGAAGGATTAAAAGTCCTGGCTGCACAGGAAATCCATGTGGTGATTAGCGATGTTAAACTTCCCGATATCAACGGTATTGAGCTGGTTAAACAGATTAAAGACCTGAAACCCTATACGGAAGTAATCAGCTTGACGGCTTTTGGTACCATCCAGGATGGCGTTAAGGCAATGAAAAACGGGGCCTTTGATTATATCACAAAAGGTGATGATAATGATAAGATCATCCCCCTGGTATATAAAGCGATGGACAAGG
Organism: Pedobacter westerhofensis; assembly: GCF_900182595.1. Taxonomy (GTDB): domain Bacteria; phylum Bacteroidota; class Bacteroidia; order Sphingobacteriales; family Sphingobacteriaceae; genus Pedobacter; species Pedobacter westerhofensis. Next base: position 381,417 of record NZ_FXTN01000002.1, read on the forward strand.
CAAAACTGCAGTTCCGCGTGTTTGAACTGGAATCCAAAATCCAGAAACAATATGATTTCAGCTTCATTCTTGGCCAGTCAAAATCCATCCTGCAAGCTATAGACCTTGCCAAAAGAGTTGCCCCTACAGGTACTACAGTTTTATTGCTTGGCGAGACAGGAACAGGTAAAGAGGTTTTTGCCCAGGCGATACATTATGAAAGTCCGCGTAAACTCAAACCTTTTGTTGCGCTCAACTGCAGTGGATTTAACCCCGACCTGCTGGAAAGTGAACTTTTCGGTTATAAACAGGGGGCTTTTACCGGTGCCCAGAAGGATAAAAAAGGATTGCTGCAGGAAGCAAATGAAGGTACACTGTTCCTGGACGAGATAGGGGAGATGAACCTTGACCTGCAGGCCAAGCTGCTGCGCGTGCTCGAAAGCCAGACATTTATCAAGGTTGGGGATACTCAGACCACAAAGGTAAACGTGCGGATCATTGCGGCCACCAACAGAGATCTAAAAGCTGAAGCTGATGAAGGACACTTCAGGCTGGACCTTTTTTACAGGCTATCGGTATTTTCGATTGAGCTGCCTTCCCTCAAAGAAAGGAAAGTAGATATCACCCTGATTGCCAAACACTACCTCAAACAGTTTGCGGCAAAGGTAAACAAACCTGATTTTATGATGGATGAACAGTTTACAGGCCTGTTGCAAAACCATACCTGGAAAGGGAATATCAGGGAGTTGAAAAACGTGATCGAGAGGGTAGTGATCCTGGCTGATAGCCATGTGCTGAACGCAGCGCTGCTTCCGTACGAATTTCATCAGGGAAATGTTGAAGGAGATGCGATGAAAATGGAAACCGTAGAGAAAATGCACATTATGAAGGTTTTAAAGTATACCCAGAATAATAAAACCGAAGCCTCGAGACTGCTGGGTATAGGGCTGACGACACTTTACCGCAAGCTTGAAGAGTACCATATCAGCTAAAACAACTTAGATTCATTCTATACTGTATTTTCTCTGTGATCACAGGGCTTTTCATCAAACAAATGGCCGAAATTAGAAGTTGATAGATCAAAATATAATGTACGCTAATGATAGAAAATAATACCCGGGAAAAGGAAGAAAAGGAGTTGTCAGGCAATTCGCGGCGCGACTTCCTGAAAAAATCTTCCGTGATCACTGCCATTGCTCTTACCCCGGTGGCTGCTGTAAAAGCATCTGATCTCAAATTAGACGAAAAACTCTCCGATGCCATAGAACAGATGCCGCTGAGCATCGAGATCAATGGGCAACAACATAATTTAAAAGTAGAGCCCCGGACCACCTTGCTTGACCTGCTCAGGGAACGGTTAAAACTGACTGGTACCAAAAAAGGATGCGACCAGGGACAATGCGGAGCCTGTACGGTACATATCGATGGCGTAAGAGCATTATCCTGCTTACAGCTTGCGGTAATGAATGATGGTGCCAAAATTACTACAATTGAGGGATTGTCAGACGGAGATAAACTGCATCCGATGCAGGAAGCTTTTATCAAACATGATGGTTTCCAGTGCGGCTACTGTACGCCGGGACAAATCATGTCGGCCGTTGCCTGTATCCATGAAGGACATGCCAATTCAGAAACAGAGATCAGGGAGTTTATGAGCGGGAATATCTGCCGCTGCGGTGCCTATGCAAATATTGTAAATGCAATTAAGGAAGTGAAGGAGGGAGGTGCCATATGAACAATTTCCAATACAAAAGGGTAAGCAGCCCTGCAGCAGCTATCGCTGAACTGTCTAAAGACCCTGCTGCAAAACTTGTTGCAGGCGGCACAAACCTGATTGATCTAATGAAATATGGCGTGATGGCGCCCGATAAACTCGTAGATGTAAATCATCTGAGTTTTGATGCCATCAAAAAAGAAGAAAGATCCCTGTATATTGGTGCTACGGTGAGAAACGCTGTAGCTGCCGGAAATGCAGATGTACTGAAATATCAGCCCCTGCTGTCGCAAGCCATGCTTGCCGGCGCTTCGGCACAATTAAGAAATAAAGCCACGATGGGCGGTAATTTATTACAGCGTACCCGCTGTGGCTATTTTTATGATATCAGTGCCCCATGCAACAAACGTGTGCCCGGATCTGGCTGTGCTGCACTGGAAGGATATAACAGGATGCACGCGATATTTGGCGCCAGCAGTTCGTGTATTGCGGTAAATCCCAGTGATATGAATGTGGCACTTACAGCACTGGATGCAACTATTCTGGTGTCCGGCCCAAAAGGCGACCGTAAGATCCCGGTCAGTGAATTTCACCGTTTACCGGGAACTCATCCTGAACTGGATACTACCCTCGACAGAAAGGAAATCATCACCGGCCTCGTCATCCCCGATAATAATTTTGCTGCACATACCACATATCTGAAGGTGCGCGACCGTATATCCTATGCTTTTGCACTGATCTCTGTTGCTGTGGCTATCGATCTGGATGGTACTGCAATCAGAGACATCAGACTGGCCATGGGCGGTGTGGCACATAAGCCATGGCGCTTAACAGAAGCAGAGCAGCTGCTGAAAGGCAAACAGGCAACGGTAGAAAATTTTAAAATGGCCGCAGAACTGGCGATGAAGGGAGCGAAAGCTTATGAGCACAATGCTTTTAAGTTAAAGCTGGCGCCAAACACAATGATCCAGGCATTAAAAACAGCCTCGGGCGTAAAAGCGTAGATTATGAGCAAGAAACATTTAGAAAACGCAGATATGGAAACGGCAATGTCACGTGTTGACGGCCGAGTGAAGGTGATGGGCGCGGCAAAATACACGGCAGAAGTACAACTTCCTGAGCTCACCTATGGGGTATTGGTAGAAAGTACAATCGGGCAGGGCGTAATCACTGCACTGGATACAAAAAAAGCAGAATGGGCACCGGGCGTAATTGCCGTGATTTCACATCTGAACACACCAGGGGTTCCTGAATACAAACTGCAGAATCAGGATGTGATCCAGAAGCAACTGCGTGTTTTTGACAGTCCCAATATATATTATAACGGTCAGCCAATAGCTGTGGTAGTAGCGGATACTTTTGAAAGGGCCCGTTACGCAGCTTCACTTGTAAAAGTGACCTACGCAAAACAGCAGTCATACAGTAATCTCGAAGACAATTTGTCGAAGGCTGTCGTGCCCAAAAAAGCAAAATCAGATCCGAAAGGATTTACTACAGATTTTCTGAGGGGCAAAGCAGAAGCATTCAGGGATGCCGAGTTCCAGGTAAACGAAGAATATATCCAGCCTTCAGAAGCACATCACCCGATGGAACCGCATTCCATTATTGCAACCTGGGAAGCAGCTGATAAACTGACATTGGTTGATAAGACACAAGGTTCGCAGCAAACGGCAGCAAGTATTGCCAAGTCTTTTCAGCTTCCTCCGGAAAATGTAAAGGTACTTTCTACCTATGTAGGTGGCGCTTTCGGCTCTGCGCTAAGAGTATGGCCCCATGAGATTGTGGCTATCCTTGCGGCAAAGAAAGTGCAGAAACCGGTTAAGCTGGTGCTGCACAGGAACCAGATGTCCTATATGGTAGGTTACCGTCCCTATACTTTACAGAAAGTAGCTATCGGAGCTTCTAAAGATGGAAAGATAGTGGGGCTGTCTCATGCCTCTTACGGAAAAACATCAATGTATGAAGAGTTCACAGAGAATGTGCTGATCATGTCGCGCATGATGTACGATATTCCTAATGTAGATACCAAATACCGCATTGTACCGCTGAATGTAAGTACTCCTGCCCCAATGCGCGGTCCAGGGGAGGCTACAGGTTCCTTTGCTCTGGAGTGTGCTATGGATGAGCTTTCCTATAAACTCAATATGGATCCTATCGCCCTGCGGCTGGCGAATTATGCCTCGCAGGATCCTGATAAGAAAATGCCCTGGTCAAGTAACTACCTGAAGGAATGTTATGAACTGGGCGCAGAAAAGATAGGCTGGAATAAACGTAAAGCGCAGCCTGATGCAAATCAGGAAGGAGAATGGAAAATAGGTTACGGAGTGGCTACAGGTACCTTTGGTGCTTTTCGCGGTGGGGCATCTGCCAAGGCTACCTTTAAACCGGATGGTACGCTGCTGCTGCAGTCTGCTATTGCGGATATAGGCCCGGGCACGGCCACTTCCATGACGGCGATAGCCGCTAAAAACCTGGGGCTGGCGCCTGAAAAGATCAGCTTTCAGCTGGGAAATTCTACATTTCCCAAAGCACCGATGCAGGGCGGATCAAATACTGTGGCAACTGTAGGCTCCGCTATCGTAGCGACCTGCGATAACCTGAAGGTAGAACTGGCTAAACGTGCGGCGGTGCAAAAACCGGAATGGAAAAACGCCATCGCTAAAAATATTAAGATCGTTGGCACCCAGCTGATCAATTCTGATGATGCTTCATCTAAAGTTGAAATTGCTTCGCTGTTCAGTCAGGATAATCTTGCAGAACTGGTGGTTAAAGGGGATGCTGCACCGGGTGAGGAAAGTAAAAAGTACTCGTTTTACTCTTTCTCTGTCCATTTTATTGAAGCCCATGTACATGAGCTCACCGGCGTTGTAAAAATAAAGAATGCAGTGTCTGTAATCGACTGCGGTACAGTAGTGAGTCCTAAAACTGCACGCAGCCAGTCGATGGGCGGTATTGTGGGCGGTATAGGCATGGCACTGATGGAAGAGGTGGTGCTGGACGACCGGACTGGCCGGACAGTGACTGCGAGTTTCGGAGATTACCATGTTCCGGTACAGGCAGATATCCCTCAGATGGATATGATGTTCGTCAATGAACGGGATCCTTACCTCAATCCGATGGGTTCCAAGGGACTGGGCGAGATCGTAATTATCGGAGTTGCACCGGCTGTAGCCAATGCTGTTTACAATGCTACCGGAAAACGGGTGCGTGATTTACCGATTACACCGGATAAATTAATTTAATATCTTTGGGCATAAACAATATGTAATGATGGGCAACCCGGAACAAGATCAGCACTTAGAATTACACAGCTACCCGGTAGGACGGTTTGTGCCAGCGGAAACATACGATCAAAAAAGCCTTGACCGCTGGATAGGTTCTATCAGATCAGTTCCTTTGTTATTTGATTACTGTATCGAAAACCTGGATGAAGCGCAGTTGAACACCCCTTACCGGGAGGGCGGCTGGACGGTCATCCAGGTGGTGCACCATGTGGCTGACAGTCACATGAATGCCTACATCAGGATGAAACTTGCAGTTACTGAAGAGCGTCCGGTGATTAAACCTTATGACGAAAAGGCCTGGGCTGAGCTTCCGGATGTAACCGATGTTCCATTAAATGTATCCATAACGCTGATCCATGCGCTGCACAGGCGCTGGGTTTCGCTGATGATGCAGATGACAGATGAAGACTGGAAGCGTGAATATTATCATCCAGGAGACCAGTTAAATGTACCGCTCTGGCAGATGGCCAATAGTTACAACTGGCATGGAAAACACCATGCGGAGCAGATCCTGTCACTGCGTACAAGAAGGGGCTGGTAGAACAGGAATTGAAATCAGGATCAGGTTTGTGGATAGATCAGTAATCTGGATTGCTTTTCAAACAGTTGCTCAAGCTTGCTTTGTGTATACGTTTGAGACAGCAGATAGGTAGCATCAACCTTCCTGTCGAGCACAAAAATGAGCAGATCGTCGGTCATCAATCTTGATTTCAGAAGCTTCCATTCCTTCCACACTTCAGTGGGGTTAAAAATAAAGTTGGCATTGGAACGCGTGGCAGAAAGGAAGTGTTCTATATGCAGCTGCGTAGGTTCATCGCAATAGCAGATAATATCCAGACTCAGTTCAGAACTCAGCTTGCATACCTTGGACAACCATACACCCATTGTTTTTTCCATCAGATCGGCAGGAGGGCATACCAGCTGGATACTTTTATGTACCGTGATTGGTCTTTCCAGATGGAGAATAAACAGATTTGCAGGAGAGTTTTCTATCAGGGCTGAGGATTTGTCGCCCAGAAACTTGTCAATCACAGTAGTACGCCTGCGCCAGCCTGTAATAATAATATTTGCAGATTTCTCTTTTGCAATGCGTAATACCCCGCTGGGCACATTATGGTCCAGTGTGGCAATAACTTCTACATCGGTTCCATTGCCGGAAGCATATTTTACAGAATCATTGAGTTTTTTTCTTGCAATAAGCAGGTTAGACTGTGCGTTGTCACTATCCGGAACTACAGACAGCAGGCTGATTGGCTGAGGGCTGTCCTTGTCTTTAAAGAGTACAGCCAGATCCAGCATCGCGTCCATATTGTTGAAATCAGCAATCGGGATCAGAATATTTTCAGCATAATGCTGATCGGGCCCGGTGATCTCTTCTGCAGAAACGATTGCCCTGCTTGCCCGCTCTGTCGCAAAGGAAGCCACCACACAGGTAACGAGGATCAGGATAATGGTTCCGTTCAGGATATTGTCGTCAATAATTTTGGCCTGATAGCCTACCAGGATGATGGCGAGTGTGGCTGCAGCATGTGCACTGCTGAGTCCAAAGATCAGTAAACGCTGATTTTTTGTGTACTTAAAGATCCACTGGGTAAAGGTAGCCGAAATATATTTCCCGATGATAGCCACCAGGGTAAGAGAACCGGCTACGATCAGGGCATCAGGTCCGCGGAACAGTACACGCAGGTCTACCAGCATACCTACGCTGATCAGGAAAAATGGGATGAACAGGGCATTGCCTACAAATTCGATCCTGTTCATCAGAATTGAGGAGTGTGGAATCAGGCGGTTGAGTGCCAGACCGGCAACAAAGGCACCAATAATTGGCTCTATGCCGGCCAGTTGCGCCAGAAAGGCTGAAAAGAATACAACCGACAGTACAAAGATATAGTGTGAGGTTTTTTCACTTTCCAGTTTGGTAAAGAACCATTTGGCAATCCTGGGGATCACAATAAATACGGTAGCTGTAAATATCGTTAAGGAAATTCCTAACTGAATCCAGAAAGCTGTATTGAGCTGACCGTGAACCGACCCCATGATAACGGCCAGAATGATCAGTACAGCAGTGTCAGTTAAAATGGTACCGCCCACACTAACTGCAACCGCTTCATTTTTGGAAATGCCGAACTTATTGACAATAGGATAAGCCACCAGCGTATGCGTGGCAAACATACTCGCTGTAAGAATGGACGTGAGCATGGAGTAGTGAAGCAGAAAATAACACACAGGAAAGCCAATAAGTATGGGGATGGCAAATGTGAGCAGCCCAAATACAAAACTCTTGTGTTTCTTACGTTTAAAATCAGCAAGATCAAGCTCTATACCTGCGATAAACATAATATATAACAGGCCAATGGTAGAAAACAATTCTATTGCCGAGTTTTTCTTCAGGATATTGAAGCCATTGGGGCCTATGAGTATCCCGGCAATGATAAAACCTACGATGCCCGGAATTTTGATCTTTCCCAATAGGATAGGGGCAATCAGAATGATGAAAAGAATCAGTGAAAAGATAAGGACCGGATTGGTAAAAGGGAGGTCGAATTGTTTGGTAATATGATCAAATAAATTCGTCTGCATAAATATACTGATGTTGGATATGTCCAGCGGATATTTAAATTTTATCCCATGGATGTTTGTCAAAAGCAGCAAAATAGTCTTTTTTTTGCTGGCTTTCATCTGTAAAATGTCATTACGGCCCGGCAGCTCTTTACCGGAATCACAGGATTAAAGAATTTGTACAGGGGGCTCAGCAAAATGCCCGAAGGGGACATTTTTCAAATTTATTTCATTAGCTACTCTTAATAATATAAATTGCAGTTAAGCCTTTTAATGAGTGACATCAAATGCAGTATTCAATTATAGGAAAATCTGATCTGAAGGTCAGCAGGGTCAGCTTCGGCTGTATGTCTCTGACCGGAAGTTCAAAAGAAAATGAGCAGATCGTTCATCGTGCACTTGAACTGGGCGTCAATTTTTTTGATACGGCCGATTTATACGAAAAAGGCGACAACGAGAAAAAGATAGGCAGTTTGCTCCGTTCGCAGCGCAACAAGGTTGTGATTGCCAGCAAGGCGGGCAATCAATGGAGGGCAGATGGCAGCGGATGGGACTGGAACCCTTCAAAGAAGCATATTCTTGCAGCCGCTGATGAAAGCCTGAAGCGTTTGCAAACCGATTATATCGACCTTTACCAGCTGCATGGCGGCACCAAGGATGATCCGATTGACGAAACGATTGAAGCTTTTGAAATCCTGAAACAACAGGGTAAAATCAGATTTTATGGAATTTCATCCATCCGCCCCAATGTGATCAGGGAATATGTGCAAAAATCCGGCATCGTAAGTGTGATGATGCAGTATAGCCTGCTGGACAGAAGAGCAGAGGAAGAATGTTTTGATTTACTGGAGCAGCACGGTATCAGTGTCTTAAGCCGCGGTGGCGTAGCACAGGGCTTGCTGGTAAATAAACCTGCAAAACCTTATCTTGGCTGGTCTGCAGAAGAGGTTGCGCATGCTGCGGGCGCTATAAATCAAGTAAAGGGTACAGGCAGCGCAGCCCAAACGGCCATCCGGTTTGTGTTACAGCATCCAGCTGTAGCGAGTGCTGTAATTGGTGTAAGGACACTGGCGCAGCTGGAAGATATAGCGCTGAGCCTGGATCTTCCCTTACTGACTACTGAGGAAATGAGCTTGTTAGCTGCTGCTGCCGCATCACAAAATTATTCTGAACACAGATAGATATGAAATTATCATTTGGTACGCAGATTAAAGATCAGCCTAATTACTTTCTGGAAAAGATATGGAAAGGACTGCTGAACGGCCCCGGGGATCTTGAAGAATCCTATTTTAATTACCTGGGGCGCTATATTGCCAAATTTGGTAAAAGCTGGGACGGCGATAAGTTTACAGAATTCTTTGAACCAAAGATACACACTATCCGCAGGGACCCGGATAATCAATGGGTGCCGGGAATGGATATCCAGCTGGTAGTCAATTTAAATACGATTGAGGAATTCCAGTTTGCCCCAACATTGAAATGCCAGTCGGTACAACGTATTCATATCGACTATTCACGACTGGTGAACCCCTTTGGGCCTGCTGTATTTATCGATTATCAGCTGCTGGACAAGCCCGCTCTGGCGAAGATGGTGAGGAATGATGGCTTCCCCACAGTAGCCGATTTCCTGATGTATTTCAACGAAGATTTTACGGGTAACCTGGTCCACTGGACCCCGCTCAGATACGAGTAATTCCAGCAGGCACTGTGCCTGCGATGGCATTAGCGGTAGCCCATGGCCTGCAGGTTAAACAGATCGGCATATTTTCCCTTCTTCAGCAACAGTTCTTCGTGGCTGCCAATTTCTGCAAGTTCTCCCTTTTCCAGCACCAGGATCCTGTCTGCCATCCTTACGGTAGAAAAACGATGGGAGATGAGTACTGCCGACTTGCCTTTGGTCAACTCTGAGAAGCGCTCAAAAACTTCATATTCTGCCCGGGCATCCAATGCTGCTGTAGGCTCATCTAGGATCAGAAGCTGCGCATCTTTCATATATGCCCTTGCCAGTGCAATCTTTTGCCATTCACCACCAGACAATTCTACGCCCTGTGCAAAACGTTTGCCCAGCATCTGTTCATACTGGTCCGGAAGTTTGGCCGCCAGCAGATCGGCCATGCTCTGGTGTGCGGATGAGGCGATCAGGGCTTTGTTCTCTTTTTCTTTAATGTTGCCCACCGCGATATTTTGTGAGAAGCTCATCTGGTAGCGGATATAATCCTGAAAAATAATTCCCATGTTCATCCGCAGGTCGGCCAGGTCATACGCTTTGAGATCTACTCCATCCAGTAATATACGCCCTTCGGTAGGATCATATAAACGCGCAAGCAATTTCACCAGCGTTGTTTTACCGGCGCCGTTTTCACCTACCAATGCCAGTTTTTCGCCCGGCATCAGGGTAAAATTCAAATGCCTGTTGGCCCATCGCTCTGAGTTGAGGTACTGAAAGCCCACATCTTCAAATGTAAAACCTGATTGGATTGGCCTGGGGAAGGGCAGCGGCTTCAGCGCTGTGGTAATCCTGGGCTGAATATCGAAAAACTCGAAGAAATCCCGCAGGTAAATTGCGCCCTGTGATACTGCCGTAAAGCGGTTCAGGATTACCTCCAGCAGCGAACGGAGCTGTCTGAAAGATGCTGCAAGAAAAGTAAGTTCTCCAATGGTTGCTTTTCCTGAAACAGTATCCAGGATGATCATAATATATGCACCATAATATCCGGCCGTGCCCAGCAGGGCAAAGGCGGTGCCCCAGGCAGAACGCTGGATGGATAACTTTTTATTTGCCGCGTAAAACCGGTCGGACAACATAGAAAAGCGCTCTATAACAAATCCCGATAGGTCAAATATCTTCAGCTCTTTGGCAGTTTCATCACTGGCGCCCAGGAAACGCAGGTAGTCGAGCTCCCTTTTTTCTGGTGTCTGCATTCTGGTGAGCGCGTAACTGCGGTCGTTAAAATGGGATTCCCCCAAGAAGGAAGGCAGGATAGCGATAAATAACAGCAGGATCAGCCAGGGATTAAAAACCACAAGGCCCGCTGCAAGAAATATGATGGTGATCATGTCCTGTACCTGGCTCATCACCTGTGAGAGCAGGATCGTACGGCCAACAGTTTGCTGACGGGCCCTTTCGAGCTTGTCGTAAAAAGCAGAATCTTCAAACTGGTCCAGATCAAGCGTTGCTGCATGTTCCAGTATCCTTATAGACGTATGTTTGGAGAAAAGATCACCCAGCAGGCTGTCGATCAGTGTAATCAGCCTGTTAAGCAGATCAGAAACGATCGCCAGGCCAAATTCCAGCGCTACAAGTTCCCAGAGCAGCGTAAGGTTTTGATGCTGCGGGGTTTTGCTTAGCAGCACCACATTGTCGATAATCAGTTTACCCACATAGAGCATGGCCAGCGGTGTGGCAGATCTGGCAATACGCAGCAGCATGTTGCCCAGCGTCATTGCCGGACTGGTACGCCATACCATTTTTAAAAATAAAGGCAGGTTGCTCAGCGCGGCAATCCGCTCCCTGAAGGTTAAATTTTCTTTTTTTGTATTTTGTAAGGTATCTCTACTGAACAGCCTGCTCGTTTTCATGGTTGCAAAAATACACAAACTCATCGTACAGATATGCATCCTCGCCCGGTTGCAGGCCTTCATGCGGAATAGCATAATACTTTCCGCCGATCTGATGCCCTTCTTCGGTTTTTGTAATTTCGATGTTCAGAAATCCATGCTGCATGGTGCAGAAGTTTTCCAGTTTCACTGTATCAAAAATGTCGCTTTTACTGGTGTACAGTACATCATCAGCTTCGGCCAGCCAGTGCAGTTCATCAAATCCGCCGGCACCGCAAACGATGTAAGGAGTAGTTTTACCTCCTCCGTAGCTTTTACTGAAGCGCTGGTAATTATGTACATGTCCGCTCATGACCAGGTCTGGATAAACACCTGCTTCATCAAAGGCATTTTCAAGGAAGGTGATCATCGGCAGACTGGAACTATGGTTAAAATCTGCTGAATAAGGGGCATGGTGCAGGGCGATGATGATTGCTTTTTCCTGGTGTTCTGCAGCAGCGTGTTTGAGTTCCTCTATAAACCACAGCCTTTGTTCTTCGGTAACAACGCCATATTTAGGTACGTTTGTGGCCAGGCCAATGATGTTGGCTACCGGAGTTTGAAGCGTCCAGTATACATTGGGCTGCATTCCGCTTTTGCGTGATGTATCTGTGCCAAATGGAACGGGGCGTGGGGAGGCACCGCAAAACACACTGCTGAACGGTTCAAGGCTTTTGTAAGGGACAGGGTTGAGCGGGTTTACATCACTGTCGTGATTTCCGGGAATGGCAAATATGGGCATCGGGTAATCTTTATAGGGAGTAAAGAATTGCTTTTCGTACTGATCAGCTTCGCCGAAATGATAAACAATATCCCCTACATGGTAAAGAAATGAGGGCTTCTCGCCGGGATTTTCGGGATGCAGATATTGTTTGCCCATCTGTTCGGCAATGAGGCGCTGGAAGGCCGGCGATTTTAGTCCTCCGGTATCACCGGCAACCTGGAAGATCATCTTATTGGGGTCCTGGGTTTGAATGCCGGCTTTAAGGCGGTAGGGGTATTTTCCCAGTGGACTGGGCAGCGGTTGAAATTTGTAGTTGTCGTCTGGCTGGTTTAATTTAAATAGCGGCTTGGTTGGTATACTCTTCTTTTCTGACAGCATCTTGGTTTACGCGTTTTTTATCAGGATCGATTCCAGCACATTAGCAACATCGTCACATTTATCTGTGGCCATTTCAAGGCTCTGGAGGATCTCCTTTTGTTTGATGAGCTCGATGGCGTCTGTTTCGGATTCAAACAGGTGCGCAATGGCAGTGTTGCATAGAGAATCTGCCTCGCTCTCTCCTTTGTTTATTGTAATACAAATATCGGCAATTATTTTGATATTCTTAAGGTTACGGAGCTCTAAAATTGCGGTTTCCAAATGTCTGCACATGTTGCAGATCAGTGCGCTAAGTTCAACGATCTCTTTGCTAAAGCTATTGATCCTGTACAGTTCGATATTCAGAGATGTGGCGTAGATATAATCGGCAATGTCGTCTATTGCACTCACCAGTGCGTGGATGTCTTCACGGTCGAAGGGCGTAATAAAGTTCTTGCTCAGCTCCAGGAAAATCGTATGCGATATATCATCTCCTGCCTGCTCCAGGCGTTCGGTTTCCTTGAAATGTTTGTTCCGCAGTTCCGGGTTTTCTTCTGAGACGGTTTTAACAAGGCTTTCTGATATTTCTACAAGGTTTCTGATGTCGCGCTCAAATAGTGGCTGAAACTTTTTATCTCTGGGGCTGAAGAAGCTAAATACTGAGTTCATGATCGTTCTTTTAGATAGAGGTAAAAATAAAAGAAGCATATTAACCCATCATAAAGTCAGGATGAGATTATCTGAAGCAGGTCTGATTCAAAAACCAGTTCTGGATCTTTAAATTGCCTGTTGAGGATGGCTTTCCGGATCCGGATCTTTCTGGCAGAGGTAACAATCACAGTTCCTGAGGTATTGAAAGTATGGGATTGGTAGGAACCAACGGAAGGATCAAGCTCATGAATACGCATCAGCAATTCATGTATAATAAAAACAGGTATCGGCACCCGGCAAAGATAACTTAACAAGTTAGTAATGTTTAATTATCATTTTGTTAATGAAAGCAGGCTGTTAACACAGATTTAATATTTGAATAAAAGGATTTAGCAGATTTTTTGCAAAATATTACAGCGCTCAAAATAAAAAACACAACTAGTTTATATGGATTGTATTTATATAAAAAAAATAAGGAAAATAGTGCATCTCAATGACTTAACAATTACCTACATTTGCGCCACTTAATTTTAAAATAAAATAATGGGAAATCACAAAGATGTCAATAAACTAACAGCAGCTGGTTTATTAATAAGCTTAGGGATCATTTACGGAGATATCGGTACTTCTCCACTTTACGTATTTAAGGCGATCATTGGCGACAGGCCAATTACCTCAGATCTTATCCTGGGAGGCTTATCCTGCATCATCTGGACGTTAACCCTTCAGACAACCATTAAGTATGTGATCATCACGCTCCAGGCGGACAACAAAGGAGAGGGCGGGATTTTTTCGCTCTATTCCCTGGTTAAACGAAGAGCCAAATGGCTGATTATTCCGGCAATGATTGGCGGAGCAGCCCTGCTTGCAGATGGTATCATGACACCCGCCGTAACTGTTTCGTCGGCTATTGAAGGCCTCGGTATCATTTATCATGATCTTCCTACCGTGCCAATCGTTATCCTGATCATTACTTTTCTTTTTGGTATCCAGCAATTTGGTACCTCATTTATTGGGAAAGCATTCGGCCCAATCATGTGGTTGTGGTTTACCATGATCGCAGTGCTGGGCGGCGTGTATGTGGCGCATTTTCCTGAAATACTAAAAGCGGTTAATCCGTATTATGCCTATCACATCCTGACGACCAATCCCGAGGCATTCCTGATCATCGGAGCAGTTTTCCTTTGTACTACCGGGGCCGAGGCCCTGTATTCGGATCTTGGCCACTGCGGGCGTTCCAATATCCGTGTCAGCTGGGTTTATGTTAAACTATGCCTGATCTTAAACTATATGGGACAGGGCGTATGGCTGCTTCAGCTGCAGGGCAAGCATCTTGGTGATATCAACCCTTTCTTTCACATTATGCCGGAATGGTTCCTGATCTACGGGATCCTCATTGCAACAGTAGCAGCAGCAGTAGCGAGCCAGGCGCTGATCTCAGGATCGTTCACGCTGATTTCTGAAGCTGTACGTTTAAACTTATGGCCCAAAGTTAAAATCAACTATCCAAGTAATTCCAAAGGCCAGTTATACGTGCCTTCAATGAACTGGGTATTATTTATAGGATGTATCCTGGTGGTTCTGATCTTCCAGAAATCCGAGCATATGGAGGCGGCATATGGTTTGTCTATCACGGTAGCCATGCTGATGACCACCATTTTAGTATCTATCTTCCTGATGCGCAAAAAGGTGCCTATGTACGCAATTGTGATTTTCCTGACTATCTACGGGGTAATTGAACTTACGTTCCTGGCAGGTAATGCAGCGAAAATACTGCATGGCGGATGGTTTACACTGATCCTGGGTATTTTATTGTTCTCGATCATGTGGGCCTGGTCTAATGGCAGGAGAATCAGGAACCGCTATATGCGTTTTGTAGACATTGAGAAGTTTTACCCGATCATCAGCAAAATTTCTGAGGATGAATCGATACCAAAATATGCTTCGCAGTTGGTTTACCTTACCAGTGCCAATTTTAACTCTGAAATCGAATCTTCGATTATGTATTCGATGATCCAGAAACATCCCAAAAGGGCTGATGTATACTGGTTGCTCCATGTGGATGTAACAGACGAACCATTTACAATGGAATACAGGGTACAGCAGCTGATCGATAAAAAACTGATCAGGATCGACTTTAAACTTGGTTTCCGTGTTGAGCAACGCGTAAATGTGCTTTTCAGAAAGGTTGTTGAAGAGTTGGTGAAAAATGGTGAGATCGATATTACCAGTAAGTATACTTCTCTGAAAGAACACAAGATAGCCGGCGATTTCAGGTTTGTTGTGATAGAGAAAGTACTGTCTACTTCTAACAGCCTGCGCTTTATTGAACGTGTAACGATGATTTATTACGGAGTGCTCAAAACTTTCAGTGTACCTGAAGAAAAAGGATTCGGACTGGACTTAAGCTTTGTAGCGGTAGAGAAAGTTCCTTTAATTGTAGATCTTCCTACAGATTTTTACCTGAAAAGACTATAACAGGGATACCATACCAGATCATATTAGCCGTGTATATCGGCGGTTACAAACAAAATATAGCATCAGCAGCCTCAAAAGGGCTGCTTTTTTATTGCCGGTTTTGTTTATTAAAATCTGAAGGCCTGATGTTGGTAACCTGAAAGAATGCCTTGCTGAAAGCAGCCAGGCTGTTATAGCCGGTCAGGTAGGCAATTTCTGTTGTTGTGTAGTCGTCCTGCAGGATCATTTCGATTGCCCTTACAATTCTCAGCAGTTTCAGGTACTGCAAAAAGGAGATGTTCATGGTAGACTGGAACAGGCGGGATAATGTCCGCTCGCCCATACCAAACCGCGTAGCAATGTTGTCCAGCGTAATCTGCTGCCCGAAGTTTTGGGCCATGTACAACACAATTGGTCTCAGTTTGGTATTGGTTGTAGTAGGCAGTGCAATGGGGAACGACTTAATACTCATCTGAGGCAGAATATTTTTGATGGCTGCCATGAAATTATAACCTTCGTCCTTTTTTTCAATATACCCGCTCCATTTATTGGTAAAGCCGATCATCTCAAACAACAGGTTGTTTACGGGGTATATCCCGAATTTTGAATAAAAAGTATTGGTATGGTCGTCTTCAGTATAAAAGTATAAGTTCCTCGTAATCGTAGCAGAAGTCCTTACTTTGACATAGTGAGGCAGGCCCCGGGGGATCCAGATGTAATGCCTGGCCGGAATAAAATAGGTTTTTTCGCCAATGAAAATATAGGCAATACCGCCATCTACATATGTAAGCTGACTTTTTGAATGTGAGTGCAAAGGCAGACTGCGTTCCAGTTTTTCATGAACTACATACACACTTTTAGGCTTCAGTTCTATGGCATCAAGGTAGCTTGCTATCTCTGTTTTTTGCATTGGCTGGAATGGACAAATATTTGGTAATATATGTAAAATTACAGGTTAAACATAGCTGTAATTTTGTGTAACATTTTAATATCATGTACCACAGTAATAAAAATTTCGTTCTCACCTGTCTTGCCATCTTCCTGCTAAACAGCGCGAATGCCCAGGAGGCTGACAATATACACCTTTCTCTCCCCGAAATCTGGTCGAAAGTAGCCGCAAACAGTAAATCCCTGAAGATGCAGGACCTAAAGGTACTTCGCAGCGTGGAGGGGATCAAAGATGCCAAAGCAGAGCGCCTTCCGGAAATTTCTGCAGAAGGCGAATACTCAAAGATCACCAACCTGCCGATCTACACCAACGGCTTGTTTCATACGCCCGACCAGTATGAGCTGCCAACACATACTGTTTACAGCTTTGGGGCAGAGGCCTATTTAAATTTATATAACGGTGGAAAAGTAAATACCAGCATCGCGAAGGAGAAGAAGGAAAATGAAATTGCTGTTGAACAGAAAAATCTTACGACGGAAGAAATCAAACTAAGGGCTACAGCCTACTATCTCGATTTGCAGAGAAGCCGCATTTTTAAAGTTTTGCTGCTGAAAGATATCAGCACGCAGGAGAAACAGCTGGCGGAGATCCAGCAGCTCCTTAAAAATGGAGTGGTACTCAAAAGTGATGTGCTGAGGGGAACGCTGAAACTTTCCAGACAGAAAATGTCGCTGCTGCAGCTGGACAACGATATTTTGATTGCCAATCAGAAACTGAACATCCTTACAGGCTTACCGGATAAAACCGTGATTGAACCTGAAGAAGATGATAATACTGATCTCCCCGTACTGAAAACTTATCCTGCCTATCTGGAGGATGCCATCGCTAATTCACCGGCATATAAAATCTCCGAAAAGGAAACACAACTGAGCAAACTAAATATTAAGAGTGTAAAGGCCAATGGAGCAATCAAACTGGGGCTTTACAGTAATTACAATTACAGCTATCCGCAGATCCTGATCTTTCCCTATTCGATAGGGCTGTACGGACTGGGTTTTAATGGTATCAAGGCCAGTGTTCCGATCTCGGCCCTTTATCATAACAGGCATAAAGTTAAAGCCGCAGAAATACAGTATATGCAGCAGGAGGTAGAACACGCTGATACTGAAGATAAAATCAGGCAGGAAGTGAATGAAGCTTATCTGAGATACAAAGAGGCACTCACCAGGATTGATGTAGCCAAAGAAAATATCAGCCAGGCAACTGAGAACCTCAGGATCGTAAACAATACTTACTTTAATCAGCTCTCACTGATTACTGATCTGCTGGATGCGGATACGCAGTTACTGCAAACCCGTTTCGACTATGCTGCAGCGAAGATCGCAGCACAATTACAATATTATCAATTACAGAAAGCCATAGGAAACCTCTAAAATGGAAACGAACACTAAATATACGCAGACAGATCATTTAATTACAAAAATCACCGCATGGATTGCCGGTCTGATCGCACTGGCGCTGGCTGTCTGGGGAGGCATCACGCTTTCTGAACTCTATAAATATGAGGATACCAACGATGCCCAGGTAGAAGAATATATCAATCCGGTAACCTCCCGTGTAACCGGTTTTATCAGAGAGATTAAATACGAGGAAAATCAGGAAGTGAAGAAAGGCGATACTTTGCTGATCATTGATAACAGTGAGTACCAGTTGCAGCAGGAAGAAGGAGAAGCTGCCTTGTCTAATGCCCAGGCGCAGATAGGTGTACTGGAAAGCAATGTAGAAACCACGGCGAGAATTTCGCAGGCCAGCCAGTCGCAAATTGCATCTGTACAGGCAAAGCTCACCAGGGCGCAGCAGGATTACGACCGCTACTCCAAACTGTTTAAAGTAGAATCTGCCACGCAGCAGCAGCTGGAGAACAGCCGGGCTGCACTGGATGTAGCTACTTCTGAATTCCGCTCTGCACAGGAGAACTATCAGGCTGCCCTGTCTAAAGTAAATGATATCAAAGCCCAGAAAGGGGTTTACCAGGCGGAGATCAAACGCCGCCAGGCCCTGTTGAACAGAAGCAAACTGGATGTGGGATATACTGTGATCCGTGCGCCTTATAATGGCAAAATGGGAAGAAGAACGATCCAGCAGGGACAGTTGATCCAGGCAGGACAAACACTGGCTTACATTGTAGACCAGGATGCGGGCAAGTGGGTGATCGCCAACTTTAAAGAGACGCAAATTTCACATATGCATATTGGCGGTATCGCCGAGGTTACGGCAGATGCATTTCCCGACCACAAGTTTAAAGGCACAATAGTATCCCTGTCGCCGGCAACCGGTGCGCGCTTCTCACTGCTGCCGCCGGATAATTCTACAGGTAACTTTGTGAAGATCGTACAGCGTATCCCTGTAAAGGTAAAGCTGACCGAAAGCCCGGAAACACTGGCGCAGTTGCGCGCAGGAATGAATGCCAATATCAGTATAAAAAAAGATTAGATGAGTTCGGTATTACCAATGTTTAAATCCTGGGTGCCTGCATGGCTGATCAGAATTACGATGTTCATCGTGATTGTTCCCGGCTTGCTGCTGTTTGGGCTTTCCACCGCGAGCGCGCCTGGTGCGGCGGGATATTATGGTATAGAGCCGGCAGATGTACAATATTCTATGATTGCATTTTATGCTGCTGTTGCCGGATTTTTTGCACTGGAAAGAAGGTTCTTTGTATTTACCGCTACCAGGGAATATTTTTTGATCTGTACTGTGCTGCAGGTGGCTACTTCATACGTGTGTTTTCATACCCAGAGTTTGCCGGTATTATTTGCATTCAGGTTTATACAGGGGATGGCCAACTGCATGTCTACCAGCATCTGTATCACACTGATATTTGGAAGCCTGCATAATGAGAGGGCAAGGGAAATCGGGTATTCTGTTTTTTACGGACTGCTTTTATGTATCACACCCTTATCTACTATCATTACAGCACCAATTCTTGATGCTTGGGATTTCAATGTATTGTATAAGTTTATCATTTACGCATACATGCCCGGTACGGTAATGTTGCTGATCATCATGAACAATATACGGCTGAGCAAAAAAGTGCCGCTGTATCAGCTGGACTTCTATAGTTTTTTCATTTATTCCTGCCTGCTTTGCAGTCTGGGCTATATCCTCCTTTATGGCGAACAGTATTACTGGTTTCAGGACCAGAGGATCATCTGGAATGCGCTTGCCTGTGTGGCGCTGATGGTGCTGCTGATCTTTCGTCAGCTTCATCTTAAACGTCCCTATCTCAATATGGCGGTGTTCAAATCGCGGAACTTTAATGTTGGCGTATTCATGATCGTTGCACTGTATATTGTGCGTGGCGCATTGGGAATGACATCGCAGTATTTCGCATCTGCACTTGGAATGGACCCGAGGCATATTGGTTACCTGATGGTTGCAAATATTGGCGGGATTGCATTAAGCGTGCTGATCTCTTCC
This sequence comes from Pedobacter westerhofensis, assembly GCF_900182595.1. Lineage (GTDB taxonomy): Bacteria > Bacteroidota > Bacteroidia > Sphingobacteriales > Sphingobacteriaceae > Pedobacter > Pedobacter westerhofensis. Next base: position 401,108 of record NZ_FXTN01000002.1, read on the forward strand.
CGTCTGATCATTCTGAGGCGCCCAATGCGTTTAATCTGGATGTATGGCTTTTTTCTGCTGCTGGTTTTTCATGTTTGGATGTGGTTTTTGTTCAGCACCCAGGTAGATTCATCTACTTTTATCATTCCTCTGATCATTCAGGGCATGGGACAGGGGATGCTGATGGCACCAATTATCATCTTTATGATCTCATCAGTTCCGCCTGCACTGGCAGGATCAGCTTCTGCCATGGGGGTGTTTTTCAGGTTTACAGGTTTCTGCGGCAGTATTGCCACGGTGAATTACTTTCAGCTAAAGCACAAGACAATCCATATCAACAGGTTTCAGGATCAGTTGAGTGGGGTTGACGGAATCGCCGGAGAAAGGCTCAGTGCTTATGCAAAGGCAATCTCGGCAAAGGGAGTAGCGCCGGAATCTTCTGCTAAAATTGCCAGGGGATTATTAAGTCGTGCAATTGATACTCAGGCCGCCCTCCGGACAATGATGGACTATTATCTTTTTATCAGTATTATCCTGGTGATGATCATCCTGGTGATTGCGCTGTTTCCTTATCTTAACAGGACAAGGATCAACCTGATGTCCAGTCAGCCTTCGCCTGTAGGAATATAGCAACTGTACCGCTATATTCCTGCAGGTGCCTGGTGATTGGGTTGAGACTTACCTCCTGATGATTCTTTCGTTATCGGCTTCATCCTCGTCCCTCTGGCCATCGCCAAGGTCGGTTTGAGAACCCGTACCGTTTAGGGAATCATCATTTACAGGCTCTTTAGTCTCTGAATTGTTGCTCTCCTTCTCCTTTTTGAGATTATTTTCATCGTTATTTTGATTTAAGTTTTCCACAGCAGGTACTTTTGCACCCTCTCTGTGCGTACTTGTACTATTGAACTGCGGTTGCGTAAGATTCTGTGGATTATTTACATCATATCCCTCATTATCAGGGGCTTTGTCTTTTTGATCTTCCTTGTGGTTTTCCATGGTGTTTGTTAGTTTTATACGTCTGTTATCTAACAAACCCGCCCTCAAATGGTTTTAAATATACTTGGGGAGATAAGAAAACCTCATAATCCTGCGTTAATGATTTGGAAGAAAACCAATAATTATTACCTTTAAGCCCATAAATCAAATTTAATTAACAAAATATCATGGAAAAATTCGCAAAATTAAAAGAACTAATTGCCGGAGTTGAGGCTGATGCAGACAAGTTTTACAATTCAGGTAACGGCGCAGCTGGAACCAGAGTACGTAAAGCAATGCAAGATTTGAAAACACTTGCTCAGGACATTCGTACTGAAGTAACTGAAAAGAAAAACACTGCTAAATAAAATACTTTAGTTTCGCGAATAGCAAGCTATTACAGAAAACCCGGCTGATACGTATCAGCCGGGTTTTTTGATTTAAAGATTGAAATCTATTCTATATTTGTGAAATATTCAATATAATATTTGAGTTTCATTCAATATGGTCAATACTTTTAAAAGAAACATTCGCCTGGGTCTAGGCATTTCATTAGCCGCTTTAATCATTAGTTCGGCCGCATCGTACATTAGTATCCGTAAATTATTGGAAAGTGACCATTGGGTAGATCATACCTTTAAGGTGATACAGGACCTCGATAACATCATTTCCAGGCTGAAAGATGCCGAAACTGGTCAGCGCGGTTACCTGCTTACCGGCGATCCCGTTTTTCTGGAGCCCTATTCCGGGTCAAAGGAAGATGTACTTCAGTTTACCGATCATGCACAATTGCTCACTGCGGATAACGAAACCCAGCAAAAGGATTTCCCGCATTTATATGATCTGCTGGAAAAGAAATACGTCTTTATCAACACTACGATAGCCAACAGGAGAAGAGGCATAACTGTAACTGAGCGCGAGCTTTTGTCTGGCAAGTCCATCATGGACCAGATCAGGAAACAAATCCTGGTAATGGAACAAAGGGAAAATAAGCTGCTGGCGGTCAGAACATCCAAAATGGATATGTTTGCTGTTTTCACGCCAATACTGATCCTTCTGGCGTCATTGGTAGCAGTTGTAGTTACCTATGCATTTTATCGCAGGATGAAAACTAACCTGGCCGATAATGAAAGGCTTCAGGAATTGCTGGAACGTAAAGAAGAGACCACGGAGAGAAATATCAGGACCATCAGTAACCTGGCCGAACATATTGCCAAAGGAAATTATGGTGCCAGGATTAAAGATTCAGATCTTGAATAGGCAGCGTATTGCTGCAGTAGATATTATGTAAAAATCAACCGTTATTGTATAACTGTGCCCGTCTGAACTGCTTTATCTTTGCTATTGTTATTTGATCCGGCGTCCACACCATGAGTTTTACTAATATGAAGTTTATTCCTGCCATTCTGTTAATCTTAAATGTGCTGATCAGCAATGCCCAGGGGCTGCAGTCTACGAAACCCAAAACCGTCAGGTATGATCTGACGATAGGGCATAAAATGGTAAATTACACCGGTAAGATGCGCATGGCAATGGCTATAAATGGTACTATACCCGGGCCTGTACTAGAGTTTACAGAGGGAGATACCGCCGAAATATATGTCCGCAATACCTTAAAAGAAGAAACCTCGGTGCACTGGCACGGACTGATCCTGCCTAACCGGTATGACGGCGTTTCTTATCTCACTACCCAGCCAATCAAAGCAGGAGAAACACATGTTTTTAAATTTCCACTGGTACAGAATGGTACATACTGGTACCACTCGCATACCACGATGCAGGAGCAAATGGGGCTTTACGGCGCTTTTATTATACACAAAAAGAAACCCACAGTGGCAAAAGAGTTTACCATGGTGCTGAGCGACTGGGCGGATATGGATGCCATGGAAATTGACCGTAGTTTACACAATGGATCTGACTGGTTTGCCATCCGGAAAAACTCGGTGCAGAGCTATGCCGAAGCTATTGCTCAGGGGCATTTTGGTACCAAGCTGAATAATGAATGGAAACGTATGGCCGCAATGGATGTGAGCGATGTGGCGTATGACAAGTTCCTGATTAACGGCAAGCCTGTTGTGGAGCAGCCGGAGTACAAAGCCGGCGATAAAGTGCGGCTAAGAATTGTGAACGGCGGTGCTTCTACCTATTTCTGGCTCACCTATGGCGGAGGAAGGATTACGGTAGTGGCAAACGATGGAATGGACGTGGTGCCTGTAGAGGTAGACAGACTGATCATCGCCGTGGCAGAAACGTACGACCTGATCGTTACCATTCCGCGCGACGGAAATTTTGAATTCAGGGCTACATCTGAAGACCGCAGCAAATCTGCTTCGCTGTGGCTGGGGAAGGGGATAAAAACCAATGCTCCTGTATTGCCCGGGCTCAAATATTTTGAGGGAATGAAAATGATGAACAACATGATGACGGCCGGGGGAAAGATGAAGATGATGGAAGGGATGAAGATGGCTAACCAGCAGATGGATATGAACAATGTGATGTACCCTGAAATTACCGGTGATGCCAGTGGAAAAGTTCCTGAAGGTGATATCACAACGCTGAATTATGACATGCTGAAGTCTCCCTCTGCAACTGTCCTTCCCAATGGCCCTGTAAAAGTCCTGAACTTTGAACTGACCGGCAACATGAACCGCTATGTATGGTCTATTAATAACAAGACAGTTTCCGAAGCAGATAAGATCCTGATCAAAAAAGGAGAAAATATCCGCATTATACTGACCAATAAAACAATGATGCGTCATCCGATGCACCTGCACGGCCATTTCTTCAGGGTATTAAACGGTAATGGCGACTATTCGCCCTTAAAAAACACAATGGATATCATGCCTATGGAAACAGATACCATTGAATTTGCCGCTACTGAGAGTGGCGACTGGTTTTTTCATTGTCACATACTATATCATATGATGAGCGGGATGGGAAGGATCTTCGAATATGAGAACTCCCCGCCCAATCCCGAAGTACCTGATCCCGCATATGCCCTGCGCCAGATATATAAAGACGACCGTAAGTTCCATGCCACAGCCACTGCAGGTTTGGAAAGCAATGGTTCCGATGGTACGGCAGCACTTGCAAACACACGCTGGAAGATCAATACCCTATGGCATTTGGGCACCAGCAGCAGTAAAGGTTATGAAAGTGAAACGATGGTTGGAAAGTATATCGGGGAGATGCAGTGGTTGATGCCTTATGCAGGTTTTGATTATCACTACCGCAAAACGGATGAAACAGAAAACAATCTGTTTGGGCAGCACAGCAACAAAAATAACCGCAAAACGGTGGTTGCCGGATTTGCCTATACCTTGCCAATGCTGGTGGTTGCAGATGCGAGAATCGACGGCGATGGAAAGTACAGGTTTCAACTCAGCAGGGAAGATATCCCGGTTGCAAAACGCATACGTGCAAACTTTATGGCTAATACGGATAAAGAATATGCTGCGGGGCTTAAATACATCTTAACCAAGTACTTTGCGCTCTCTACCCATTATGACAGCGACATGGGCTGGGGCGGAGGGCTGACACTAACTTACTAAGGGCTTCCGAGTAAACTGCTGATATTGGCCCTTATGCCCACATATAGATTAATGGTGGGATCTTCGGCAGACAGAAATCCCCTCAGTTCGCCGCCAATGAATTAATGGGTGTAATTCTAAATTAATTTACCCATCAACAGTCTTGATATCAATGCAAAATGATTTTTGGGGCTGTTGACCCAATCAAATTACTGTACTGTAAACTGAGCGTTTGAGGGCTTTTTCCTGGCTTATGGTTTTGTTGAGATCCTTAATGCACTTGTTTTTTAGATCGCAACTCTGTCTTAATTTGCGCTATTCATAAGGAATAAAACTTGTTACGTAATTTTCTTATGAGCGGGAATTTTTATCTACGCGTGTGTATTAAATTACTCAATAAGTTTGCCCACTTAGCCGGGGCAATGACTACACCATTTTTGTAACATTAATGTGATAAATAAATAATAATCAAACCATAAGTAGCTAATACTGTTGTGGTAAGCCTGAAATGATGATCGCTGATCGAATAGCTGCAGAATGTAACGTACCGTCATGCCAACACATTCATCACACGATATTTAGGTTTAGGCTGATCGCCAGGCGTATTCTACAGTAAAAAAAATAACGGCAGCATTCTTGTAAAAACATACATATAGATACTGGTATTGGCAGAAATTCACCAGTGATTCCCTTAAAAATTAACGTCGTAAATCAAGAATTATATTATGGAAAACGAGTTTAAAAATTGGATAAATGTTTCAAAGGCGTATACCAATTGCCCGCACTGTGAAAAAGGATTGTTAAACACAAGAGTGAAAAGAGGTTTCTTTGTGAAAAATGTATTTGTATGGATGGACGTTAAACGTTACCAGTGCAATGTATGCGCAAGGAAAGTATATTTAAAGGCTGATACACAGAAGCACCAGTTGCTGAGCAACTAGATAGAAATGCAGGGCAGAGGTTGCTGATCATTTGTGGTTCAGGGCCGATGCTCAATTTATTTCCCGATCAGCGCTTCCAGCTGTTCTTCGGCTTCCAGATACATTTTAAGTAAGAGAAGCTGGTTTTCTGCCCTGTAAAAATTATGTCCTTCATATTTGGAACCATAGTAGATATCATTTTGCAGGTAATCAGCTATAAAACGCAGTGCCTGCATGTAGATCAGGAATTTGCCGGCATAAATAAAATATAACTTTTCTGTTGCGGTTAATGTAGTTCCCATTTCCGCCATATATCCATCATAAATTGCCTTAAAGAAATCTTTCCTGATATTGATTTTGGTCAAATCTGTTTCTTCTTCACTTACAGGACAAACATAGGTACGGATCATATCACCCACATCACTGATAAAGAAGCCGGGCATTACTGTATCCAGGTCAATCACGCAAATACCCTTGTTTTGCTGATCGAAAAGCACATTGCTGATTTTTGTATCATGATGGATTACTCTGAGCGGAATCTCGTTTCCGTCAATAATCCGTTCAAAGGTTTCAACGATGTCCCTGTTTTGGATGATGTACGTAATCAGCTCTGCAGATTTTTCCTTCCTTTCAACCGGGGCATGTTCACAGGCATACAGGAATTGCTGATAACGGAGGCTCAGGTTGTGAAAATCAGGCAGGGTAGCACGTAACTGCTGCACATCAAAACCCTGCAGCAATCTGCTGAATCTTCCAAATTGCTTTGCAGCCTCAAAAGCTTCTTCCTGCTGCGTTACTACATTAAAAGAATGTGAATCCTCCACAAAAAGAAACATTCTGAAATACCCATCATCATTTTGGATCATGGAATTTCCAGATAAATCCTTTACCGGGGCTACAAAAACGTAGTCCGGGTACTCCCTGTCAAGATAATCTTTCAGCAGGGAGAGATTCTGATCAATATCAAAAGGTTTTCTAAACACAAACTGGTTTACCTGCTGAAGGATATAACGTTTTGATCCGCAGATCACGCTCCAGGTATGATTAATCAGTCCGTCACCAAATGCCTTTACTTCACAGTCAGCAGGATCTATTCCATATAGAGGTAGTAATTTATTGAACATTATTGCCTGAAATTAGGTTGAGTACTGTAAACGTAAACAATCTTTATCAAAAAATTAACTGATTTAACTCAACGACTTGCCGAAAGGTGAGAAAGCAAGATTCATCAGCTTAAAGTGCTGCCTCCCAAAAGGAATTCCCACAATTGTAAGACAGAGCAGCAGCCCGAAAAACAAATGAGTAAGTGCAATCCAGATGCCGCCGCAAAATAGCCAGATGATGTTCATGATAGTTGACAGACAGCCTGTATTGGAGGAGGTGTCCGTAATCCTGACCCCAAATGGGGCAAGACCTACAAAGGCGAATTTAAAACACTGAAGACCAAATGGGATACCTACAATGGTGAGGCATAAAATAAAGCCACCGATAAGGTATTCGAAAAAGATAAAGATTCCGCCAAAGATAATCCAGAGTAAATTGCCTATAAAATTCATTGTTTGCTTTTTTATAGTAAGACTGCTATCAGAGGGATTAGTTACATCTTAAACTTTTAGTTGCTGCCTGTATTTTCAAAATATGCCATAACTTCTTTCTCCGCCTCGTTTCTCAAAATAACGTTTTTGTCATAAAGTGCTGTCCTCAATTTCCTGTAAAGTGCAATGCAATTTTTTAGGCCATTGATGAGCGATGAATGTTCATAATCAGGCAAGATGAGTTTTAAATCATTGATGTCATCCGGTGGTAACTGCATTTCAACTTTTCTTACCCCACGCGGCAAATTGTTGTTTTTGATATGTAACAGCGGGCCAAAAATGTGTAATCTTAAAAATCCAAAGGCCTCAACAGCTTCAAAATATTCTCCGCGCTGTATTTTTACCAGGGTATAATGTATCCATGTCCAGAAACGGTCTTCTATCCATTGATAGCCGGGATAAGGAAATGCTGCCGTGGTTTGGGATATGATTGTGGCCAGTTCATGATTACGATCAAGAAGAATTACTGGGTTTTCAATTCTTGACCTGAACTCATCGGGCGTTACAAACTTGATGTCAACATGCAGCAGCGGATCAGCATAAAGGCAAATCAGCAGACGTGGCTCAGCTACATGTTCGCCTGTGAATCCTGACAAAAGTTTGCCGAAACGTTGGGCATACCCCAGCATTTTTGCAGGTTCCTGTGTGATCTTTTTTCGTGTCACCAGCACTAAATCAAGATCAGAATATTCATCAATTTCATTGGTGATCCATGAGCCTGCTGCTGCCAGTCCAACAACCGACAGGTCTGTCTCTAAAATTCCCATTACATTTTCTGCAAATTGCTTCTGTATCATTGCTTAGTTTTCTTTGATATTTTATCATTGTTTCAGTTCTAAAATTAAGGAATATTCTTCAAGTCTGGTAGGTTCTGATTATTAGCAGGTTACTGTTGTTATTCTTATAATTTGTTTGTAGCTTTAATAGAGCAATATATCAACAGGAGGAATTATCATGACTGTTATTCAAAAAATTGAGCGCTGGGGCGATCTGCATACCACTAAAGCGCTGGACATCGTCCGCATCGGATTGGGATTACTTATTTTTAGTAAAGGAATTGCAATCGTAAGCAATACACAGGCCTTACAGGAGTTATTACTTGAAAAAAGCGTTTTTGGTTTTTCAGGGATGATGGCGAGTGTCGCGATCCATATCGCAGGCTTTGTACACCTGGTGGGAGGGATACTGATTGCGATCGGTTTGCTTACCCGTTTTGCTGCGGTAATGCAGATTCCTATTCTATTGGTTGCGGTATTCTTTGTGAATATCTCCAGAGGTTTCAGTATGCTCAATTCGGAGCTTTGGCTTTCCCTGATCGTGCTGTTGTTACTGATCCTTTTCTGGGTAACAGGATCTGGGCCTTATTCTGTTGATCAGGCAATGAAAAAGAAGGAACAGCTGTAAAGGCAATACTGCATATTTAGTAGCCCCGGAAGACAATTAATCTCCCGGGATTGAAATTTTGCTGTTATTCCCCCGGAGTTAATATTCCCAGGTACTCGCTTTTCGATGCTAATTTTTGATCCTTCGACGAGAAAAACATATAGACATGCAGCGGGTGTTTCTTGCATATTTCTGGTACTGCAACATTTGCTTTCAAATCACTCCTTTGCGCTGTTACATTACAATGTATAGCTTTGAGTTCGCCTGGCCGGTACCTTACATCAAGCAGGACAACTTTCAGTTTATCTGTGGGCTTTGTAATCCTTGAAGTCTTGGTACTCACAATCTACGAAATATCTATTGAGAAGCCGGCGCCTGCTTTGGCGACTGGCTGAAAACCCCCATCAATTTTCCCGCGTCCCCTGCTGATGAATACCTTTTCATAGTCGATCTGATAATCAGGATATTCGCCTTTCACTGCTTTATCCAGATGATAGCGCACTGCTTCATTCATCGCCGTTTCATTCCGCTTATCTGATTGCCATCCTATAGCAATCTCCTTAGCAAATAACCGAAGAAATTTGTTTACTTCTCCAAACTTCAGCCGTTGGTCCTGTTGTTCCGGAGACCCTGGTTTGGAGCTTTTTGTAGGTGCCTTCCTTCCTGTCCATATGCCTCTCCATTTGGAAACTACTGTCCGGCCTGTTCTTCCTCTAAATACACCTAACTGGCCTGGTTCTAATCTTGACATAATAATTTAATTAAGTTAATAAACTGTTTAATATTTCACCTGACCGAGATAAACACTGTTGGATATGCTTTTGCGGTCGGCCGCCACAAAAGACAGGTAAACTTCAAGAGTTACCGGCTGGTGATAAGGAGTGATTTCAAGGAAGTCTTTGCCCTCTGATCTCCTCATTCCGGCGATCTCAAAGAAAGCGCTTTCTTTTTCATCACAGTAAGCAAGCATCATCGCCTGGTCATTAGGCCACATGCCCTCCTCCATGAAAGCAGGATCCCAGGTAAATTCAAGTCCTTTTTCTACCAACTGCACTTTTGCTTCAGGGTTTACAGGCAGGATTCCTTTGCTGAAAAGGGCTTTTTCAAAATCTATCTGTACATTTGGATACTCTCCCCTGATGGCATTCAGCTTATTTGTTGATCTTGCCAGATTATGCGCATTATCATGGGGTTCTTTTTTTTCCAGATTAAATCCGATTTCAATAAACTCTTTTACTGGTTTTAGTAAACCTACCACAACTTTCATTGCCTGCCTTCCTGTTTTTTGGAGTTGCGTAGGTTCTTTGATGGTGATACCGATAGTCCTTTCTACGAGTTCTCCATTGAGAAAATACCGTACATTATTTCCCTTTCGCCAGGTGATCCCTGGAACCTTTTTCTTTTTGATCTTTTTCATCTTTTTTGTCTTAATTTGATAAATAAGGTCAAATATAAGCAAATAGTTGCTTAGTTCTGTATTTAATTGGTGAAATACATCTAACAGTTAAGTTTAACAATAATACTGAGCCATTGCTGGGCCAGGGTTGCTGCACCCTTGCTGCACCCTTGGACCACCAAAAGGGTGCAGCAAGGGTGCAGCAACCCTGTGCGGATCATGTTGCAATACTTAACAGAAACATTAGCGTAACTATTTGAAATGTTGTGTGGTAAATACCCTCGCACAATGCGGGATCGGATCAGAATATTCCTGATGTATATGCACCTTGAGCTCCCGGGTTTGGGAGCGGTTGCATTATATAGAATTTAGTACGATTTTATACACTAATTAGTACAGTTGATCCTAAGCGGCCAGCTGTGCCTTTACCATGTCAATTAAACGGTCGATATCGAATGGTTTGGCAAGAAAGTTATCCGGCGCACCGGGCATCAGCAGCAGGTTGTTCAAATTGTGACTGGCTGAGATCATCACGACAGGTATTTTTTTGTACTCTTCATGCTCTTTTAAGGCTCTGCAAATATCCCTGCCGTCCATTCCGCCCAGCATTACGTCGAGCAGAATCAAATCCGGATAGTTTTCACCGACAAATTCAAATACGTGTTTTCCATTGGCCAGTGTATACACCTCGTAACCCTCATCTTCCAGTATAATCCGAATAACGTCAAGGATGTCGTTATCATCATCTACCGCTAATATTTTCTTAGACATTATGTATCCCCATTTCATTTTCATCTATACCATTTACATGCCATTAGAGAATAAAATTAATATTCATTTTTATTACTAAAATTATTAGCACATTTGTATTGGAATATCAATTGATGAATGTTATACGCAGTAGTAGATATTGAAACAACTGGTGGCTTTGCCTCCGGGAATGGGATTACCGAAATATCCATCCTTGTTCATGATGGTTCAAAGGTCGTAGATTCTTTTGAAACACTGATCAATCCGGAGCAGGACATCCCGTTTTACATAGAAAGTTTAACCGGTATCAGTAATGATATGGTTAGCAGTGCGCCTTTGTTTGCAGATGTTGCCCCAAGAATTTATGAACTGCTGCATGATAAGGTCTTTGTTGCGCATAATGTGAATTTTGATTTTTCATTTGTGAGATATCAACTTGCACAATGTGGCTTTAGCCTGGTTTCGAAGAAACTTTGCACCGTACGGATGAGCAGGAAGATTATTCCCGGGCATGCTTCCTATAGCCTGGGAAAACTGTGCCAGGCCCTGGGCATCCCCCTGAACCACCGCCACCGGGCTGGGGGAGATGCAGCTGCCACAGCGCTCTTGCTAAGCCTGCTGCTTCAAAACGATACAGAGAACCTAATCTCACAATCATTACACAAAGCATCCAAAGAGCAGGTACTGCCCCCTAACTTACCAAAATCGTCGATAGACGCTCTGCCCTCAAATCCGGGCGTATATTATTTTAAAGACAATAAAGGCAAAATCATATACATTGGAAAGGCTGTAAACATCAAAAAACGAGTTTGTTCACACTTTTCAGGCAACAGCATCAAAAAACAAAGACAGGAGTTCCTGAAGAATATCCATACGATCGATTTTACGATCTGTGGTACGGAACTGATGGCCCTGATCCTTGAAGCGGCAGAAATTCAGAAACACTGGCCCGAAAATAACCGTGCGCTGAAGCGCTTCGAGCAAAAATACGCCCTGTATTCCTTTGAGGACCAGAAAGGCTATATGCGGCTGGGCATTGATAAATATAAAAAGAACACGAACGCGCTTTTTACCTTTAACAGTATCCTTGCCGGGCAGAGCATGTTAAGGGGGATGATTACGGAACACGAGCTTTGTGAAAAATTATGTTTTATCCAGAAGAACAGGTCCTCCTGTACCGCTGTGGATTCAGGAAACTGCCATGGGGCCTGTCAGGGACTTGAACATCCCTACAGCTACAATACGCGTGTAAAAGCTGCCGTTGCGCATTTAAAGTCTACTCTTCCTTCCTTTGCGCTGATTGACACGGGCAGAAACGAAGACGAACAAAGCTGTTTATGGGTTGAGGAGGGCAAGTTTTATGGTATGGGCTACATTTCTTTTCATACTGACATTGCAGATATGGAAAGCATGAGATCCTGCATAGTGCCTTATCCATCAAATGATTATATTTTGAATATGGTTTTAGATTATGCAGAAATGAACCCGGATAAGAAAATAATGAGTTTCAAAGAGGCTTGATGAGCAGAATATTTAAAAATAGATTTGCTGATATTGCACATAAATCCTATCTTTGGCGCTCCTAACAGGGAAACACGCATCCATAGCTCAGCTGGATAGAGCAACGGTTTTCTAAACCGTAGGTCATAGGTTCGAATCCTATTGGGTGTACATCTTCAAAAACGGCTTCTATATGTTTAGAGGCCGTTTTTGATTCCATTCTTTTCGCCTCAAACTTCGGTTTGTCACCAACAACCATTTTTCGTATTTTTGAATATAGTCAAAAAGATCAATTCATGTTGGAGAAAACAAAACATACATTTGATCAGGCGGAATTAGAACTTCTGAAAGAAGGTTTAAAACGCAGCAACAAAGAGCGCTTTGAAATGGCTACCCGTTTATACAAATTTCAGCAGACTATGAGCAAGGCATCTATTACCCACAAACCTTTAAGTATTAAATGATCAGTGGATATCTTTGACGAAGAGATTCTAAAATTCTGGAAAGCCTGAAAATAAGAAAATTGGGAATCGTCCCAAAGATCAGATTGATGTACAGGCACTGGAACAAATTGTTCAACTCAGAAATAAAGAATAGGAACGCTCAGTAATTAAAGCCTAAACGCTTTAAATCCAAAAATGGATAAAGCTAAATTGATATAGCTTATCGGCTTCCAAATCAGTTAACAATTAGATGTTGTGAGCTTAAAATTTACTGAACATTTGAAGCCCATATTTGTTATGGTAAATGAACTAACCAGATATGAGTATGTTAAGTAATTATCTCAACTTTCAGTTTGATGTACAGGGTAAACCTGTAACAGGTTTTTGTATGAGAATCCAGGACGATTTTCATGAAACCTACGCGGTAATAATGGATGGATACCATTCATTTTGTGTTTGGCTGGACAAACCCTCCTCTACGTGGAGGTCGTCCAAGTATGTGAATGTTGAGCCAGGTATTCTGGAAAAGATCATCAATCATTTAAATGTTCATCAGTTAGCATAGCTAAACCTTATACAACAAAGCCTCTGCGGGAAAACCAGCAGAGGCTTTGTATTTTAATGAGCTATTTGTGGAAGAAAAGATAAGATACCAGCACTGCGGCTATGATGCCCGCAAGATCTGCTATTAAACCAAATGGAATCGCATACCTTGTACGTTTGATACCTACAGAACCAAAATAGAGTGCTACAATATAAAATGTAGTATCTGCTGATCCGTTAAATACACATGACAGCCTGCCTACAAAAGAATCGGGACCATATGTTTTCATCGTATCTACCATCATTGCTTTGGCGCCGCTTCCGCTCAGCGGTTTAATCAATGCTGTTGGCAGCGCAGGAGTGAAGTCGGTATTGATGCCCATATGCACAAAACACCAGGTAAACCCATCTACAATATACCCCAGTACTCCCGAATTCCTGAGCACCCCGATGGCAACCAGCATACCTACCAGATAAGGGATGATCGTAATGCAAGTATTAAAACCTTCTTTGGCACCTTCAATAAATGCTTCGTAAACATTTACTTTTTTACGCAGGGCTCCGAGAATGAATATAATGATAATAGAGAAAAGAATCACATTGGAAGCCACCTTAGATACCGACTGGATTTCTTCTTTGCTCAGGTAGTTGGTAAAATAAAAAACCAGCGCAGCGATGCCTAATGAAATACCGCCCAGCCATGAAATCACTACGGTATTGAACAGATTAATCTTCTGTTTAAGCGCTACTGCGATCAGGCCGACTACAGTAGCTACATAGGTAGCAATCATACAGGGGATAAATATATCGGAGGGGTCTGCTGCACCCAGGATTGCCCTTTGTGCCATAATCGCAAGCGGAATAAGCGTAAGCCCGGAGGTATGCAGCACCAGGAACATAATCTGTGCATTGCTTGCCGTTTCCTTATCAGGATTGATCTCCTGCAGGCTCTGCATCGCTTTTAAACCAAACGGCGTGGCAGCATTGTCCAGGCCCAGCAAATTTGCCGAGAAATTCATCACCATGTGGCCCGTTGCCGGATGGTTTTTTGGAACTTCGGGAAAGATGCGGCTAAAGAAAGGGCCGATAATGCGCGACAGGAAGCTGATGGCGCCTGCCTTTTCGCCGATATTCATAATGCCCAGCCAGAGGGTCATGATACCCGCCAGGGGCAGCGCAATATCCATAACGCCTGTCTTGGCAGATTCGAATGTACCGTCTACAATCAGCTTAAAGATTTCTGTATCACCAAAGAAGATCAGCCGGATCAGGGCAACTACAAAAGCAATCAGAAAAAATGCAACCCACAGATAATTTAAAGCCATTAATTTTAGTTTGAAAACATGAATGTAAAAAAAAGGATCTGCATTCCTGAGAATACAGATCCTTTTCATGAGAAAATCGTATCAATAAGATGCTCCTGCTTCAAAAGCTTTATCAAGCCGGGCTAACTAAGGTTTGTCGTCGGTAAGTTCAAAACCCCATGTTCTTCCTTTTTCAGTTGCAGGTATACCGCCAGTCATCCATACCGGTGCTTTAGCGCCTTTTAGATAATAATCAAAGAACTGCTGTTCGCGCACCTGAATGTCTTTCCTGTTCTGACGAAGCACAAGATTATGCGCTTCATTGTTATAATTTAACAGCCATGACGGTTTTCCCAGCCTTTTTAATGCAGTAAACATTTCAATGCCCTGGTACCATGGCACAGCTCCGTCGGCGTCGTTAGACATAATCACGACCGGCGTGCCTACTTTAGGCAATGCGAACAATGGTGAATTCTCGATATACAGCTCTGGTTTCTCCCACAAGGTTGCGCCAATACGGCTTTGTGTTTTTTCGTACTGGAACTGCCTGTTCATGCCTGTTTCCCAGCGAATACCTCCATAGGCCGAGGTCATGTTCACTACTGGTGCGCCAGCCCAGGCTGCCGCGTACATGTTGTTTCTTGTGATCAGGTAAGCAACCTGGTAACCGCCCCAGCTTTGTCCCTGGATACCGATTTTAGTTCCGTCAACCCAGCTGTTCTTCTTAAGCGACTCTACACCGGAGTTGATAAACTCTTCGGCAGATTTACCCGGATAACCTTTTTCATAGCTGATGTCAGGTGCAAATACAAGATAACCGTTACTCACAAAATAAGAGATGTTTAACCTTGATGGGGTAGGGGCTGGTGGTACATAATTATATAGGCCTTCAGAAAGTTTTTCATAGAAATATACGATCATCGGATATTTTTTTGTTGGATCAAAGTTCTCTGGTTTGTATAAGATACCTTCAGACTGATATCCTTTGGGAGTAGTCCATTTGACCAGTTCTGAAGTGCCCCAGTTAAATTTCTGTTGCTGAGGATTAGTATTGCTCAGTTTGGCTTCAGCTTTGAGGTCGGTAGATACATAAACATTTGGCGACGTCGTATAATTGCCTTTGTCATAGATATAACGTTCTGCATTCTTTGCTTTTACCAGGTTTGAGTATTTAAATTTCGCCATTATAGCCAGTTCAGGATTTTTACTGTCACCTGCATGCGTCCTGTAGAAGCCGTTTTCCTTGGTGTCATTGTTAAATGCCGATAGCCAGATATCATCTTTGCGGGTGATAAAACGCTCTTCAGGATCCAGTTTTTCGTAGCGGAACGTGATTTTGTTCTGTCTGCCAAATCCGTTTGTAATCATTTTGGGCGCAGATTTTCCATCGGGAGAGAAGCTCCAGATATCATACCTGTCATAGATCAGCACCTGTTTATCTTCTTCGGTCCAGCCAGCAAATCCATAGGCCGAAGGATCGTCTGGCACGTCATTGTCTTCATCAGCAAATTTGATTTTACTGTCTGAATTGAGAACAGTTACTTTACCATTGGCCACAGTGTACGTAGACCATATAGATGTTTTCTTATCAAAGTATAAGATATAATTTCCTGCCGGGGAAGGAAAGGCATCACCGTCAAGCGCGGAAATGATCTTTTTTCTTGTACCTGTTTTGATATCTGCCAGGTAATAGTCGCGGATGCGTGCACCTGTCCATTGCGACTGTACCCTGTTTCCATAATCAGTTGAAGTGAGCACAAAGCTGGCATTGCCTTCTTTTACGAGGCTGGATTCGGGCATTTTCAGGTCTGTTAAGGGAATTACCTTTGGTTCGCTGCTAAAAATATCTATTACGCTCAGGTAGCTTCTTTTGGATTCTCTGTCTGCATTTTTCAATTGCATAGGCTGCAGATAATCGTCTTTATAACCCCAGATATCTACTTTGGCATTTTCAAAATCTACCAGGGTAGTATCTTTTGCTTTTTTCAAAGGAGCAATCCCGAAGAACAATTTTGTGCCCTCTTTGCTGAAAACCAGTTTTCCATCACCGCTTACAGTCCATTTTGCTGGCAGGCCGTCAATTTCATTATCTACCAGTACCTGTGCGGTATCAAGCGTTAATGAGTTATAGTAGATGCCATAGTCTTTTATTTCTGTTTTCTCCGGACTTGTTTCTCCGAGGAAAGCAACCTGCTCACCATCCTGGTCAAATACAAACCCGTTGAAATTACCTTTAGTGTTCACCAGCGTTTTAACTGTGCCTTTTTCCGTATTGAACATAAACACACCAGCCTTTGCGGTATTGTCTTTTTTAGAACCGGGAGAAGTGAAAACCAGCTGTTTGCCGTTTTTACTGATTTCATAATCGGTTACGTATTTAAAAGTCCTTTCAATGCCCGTCAGGAGATTTCTTAAAACCAGGTCAGATCCCTCTTTCTTATCTTTGGCAGGTGTTTCCTGTCTTACCACAAAATTATCTTCGTCGTCTTTTTTCTGCCCTGCTGCTGTTTTTGCATTTTTACTGGTATCCACAACGCCTTCTTTCTGGTAGGCTAAAAAATCACCTCCCTCCTCAGGAATTTTGAATGATTTTACACGCGCGATTTTTGTGATTGCATTGGTAGACAGGTTCACGAAGCCCAATGAATCTTTGGACATTTCTTCGGGCTTTTTCTTTTTGATCTTTTCCTGCCTTGTAACGGCAAAAAGGGGTTTGATCATAAAAGCTGCAAATTTGGAGTCCGCTGTGAATTTTAGAAGATCAGCTCTGGGAATAGTTATTTTTGCGCTTGTGGATAAACTGCTCAGGTACAAATTCGCATCTCCTTCCTGTTTTACAATAGAATATCCTGCCCATTGTCCGTTGGCAGACAATTGTTTAACACCTACACTCTCCCATGAATCGTAAACCGTGTGGTTGAGCGGTTTTTTCTGTGCACATACTGATGATGCAAAGAAGAAGAGGATAATTGTGAGCTTTTTGTGCATGATTTTAAAATAAATTTAGATAGTAATATTGTTCAGCCTTAAAAATTGCAAATTATTATTAATAAATACTATTTGTATATCAATTTTTACAATTTTAGAATGATTTTCCAGATTTACCGGCCAGGCTGCTATCATAAAAATTTGGCTGGCTAAATAAAATATCAGCGCAAAAAAAAACGTCTCATAAATAAATATGAGACGTTTTTTTAAAGAGATTAAAAGAACTATTTATTCTTTTTTTCCTGTGTCTTAACCTGGTTTTGCTGACGCATATAATCGTCTAAGCGTGCCTGGAACTTCGATTTTTTCTTTTGTTCTTCAGGTTTTTTCTTGTTCTCCTTTAAAATATTGTGAATTTTCTCATCGTTTACCATTGATTTGATCAGGAACTGCTGACCGAAAGTCATCATGTTCGCAAGGAAATAATAGTAGTTCAGTCCCGACGGATATTTGTTCAGTACTCCAAGGAATACGATCGGCATGATATAACCGATATATTTCATTTGTCCGGTAGCACCAGACACCTGGTTATTGAAATACGTATAAATCAGTGTTGAAATCGTCATCAGCACACACATTAAACTCAGGTGGTCACCAATAAACGGTACGGTAAATCCAAATTTAATGAAGTCGTCATACGTAGAAAGGTCATGCATCCACAGGAAGCTCTGGCCTCTCAGCTCAAATAAATTTGGGAAGAAGAAAAAGAAGGCCATTACAATAGGCAACTGCAGCAGCATCGGTAAACATCCGCCCAGGGGATTTACGCCCACCTGTTTGTACAATTTAAGATATTCCTGCTGAAGCAATGTAGCATTGTCTTCACCAACCTTGGCTTTGATTTCGTCCATTTCCGGTTTCAGAATTCTCATCTTAGCCATTGAGATGTACGATTTGTACGTCAGTGGTGACAGCACAAGTTTCAGGGCAATAGTAAGCACCAAAATGATCAGTCCATAATTCCATCCGAAACCTTCAAGGAAGTTAAATACCGGCAATACAACAAACCTGTTGATGTATTTCAATGGCCAGTATCCCATTTCTACCAGTTTCTCCAATTCATGTCCCTGTGCTTTTAAAACCTTAAACTGGTTGGTACCGAAGTAAAACTTCATTTTATAGTTCTGGGCCGCAAGCTGGCTGAAAGGAAGATTTACGTTTGCAGTATAACCTTTTACTTCGCCCGGAGTAGTTAAGATCCTGACACTTGAATTTGCTTTCACAAATGGATCAGCGGGGATCAGTACAGCAGAGAAGAAATGCTGTTTAAAAGCAATCCATTCGATCTTGGCTTTGTTAAGCTCCTCACTCTGGTCTTTCGCAAAGCTCAGGTGGTCCGGGTTTTGATCAACATACTTATAATAAGGTGCTGATGACTGCTGTTCTGCCTGCAGAGATTTTTCCTGCTGCTTTAAAATAGTCTGCCAGTTGAGCGCAATGCTGTCTCTCTGAATGATCTGGTTCATCCCGTTCAGGTTGATGTTAAAGTCAACATCATGAGAGTCGGTACTTCCTAAAGCATATACAAATTCAATATATTTATCTGCGCTGTAATTAGCACGCATCACCATTGAAGTGGCAGTTTGTGTAGCAGTAAAATAAAGATCATTGGTTTTGATCAGTTTACCGCCAATATTCAGGCTTAAACCGAATACGTTGTCGTCACCATCAAAAAGTACTACCGGTTTGCCCAGGTAATTTTTTTCTCCTTTAACTTCTACAGATTTGATTTTACCTCCCTGGTTGGTGAAAGTTAATTTCAGGGCACCGTTTTCAAGTACGCTTGTGGTAGCTGTACCGGCAATATTTCCACCGAAAGGGCCTTTTAAAGCAGAAGAATCTACCACCGGGGCTGCAACAGGCTGATCAGCAGGAGCTGGCTTTATACCTGCTTTTGCTGCAGAATCAAGGGAGATCCGCTCGCGTTCTTTCTTCATTTCAGCCTCGCTCGGCTTGAAAAAGTAGAATGAACCTGCTAAAACGATCATAATCAGGAATAATCCTGTGAATGTATTTCTATCCATTATTGTTATTTAAACGCGTATTAGTTTGTTTTTTTCTTCGCGTACTCCATTGCAGCGGCGACAAATTTAACAAAAAGTGGGTGAGGATTAGCAACTGTTGACTTTAATTCGGGATGAAATTGTCCACCAACAAAAAACGGGTGGTTTTTTAGCTCAATAATTTCTACCAGCTTGCTGTCAGGATTAATACCTGAAGCAATCATTCCAGCTTCTTCATATTGTTTCAGGTAGGCATTGTTAAATTCATAACGGTGTCTGTGACGCTCGTTGATATGGGCTTTTCCGTAAGCGTGGAATGCTTTTGTGCCTTTTTTAAGATCACATGGATAAGAACCAAGGCGCATGGTTCCGCCTTTGTTTGTTACCGTCTTCTGATCTTCCATCATATTGATAACAGGATCAACAGTTTCTGTATCTATTTCTGTAGTGTTTGCTGTTTTCAGTCCCAGTACATTACGACCATATTCAATTACCGCGCACTGCATACCTAAACAAATGCCGAAAAATGGCACTTCATTCTCACGTACATACCTGATTGAATCAATTTTACCTTCTATACCACGGCTTCCAAATCCGGGAGCTACCAGTACACCATCCAGGTGGCCCAGTTTTTCGGCAGCATTATCAGGATAGATCTCTTCAGAGTGTATATATTCAATTCTTACCTTACATTCGTTTTTGGCACCTGCATGAATAAATGATTCGATAATAGATTTATAGGCATCAGGCAGTTCTACATATTTACCGATCAGCCCGATCCTTACATCGGCTGTAGGATTTTTAAGACGGCCTAAAAAGTCTTTCCAGCTTTCCATATCCGGCTCGTTTTTCTGCGGCAGTTTTAATTTGCTCAATACCGTTTTATCCAGTTGCTCTTTCATCATCAGCAGGGGCACTGAATAAATAGAAGAAGCATCCATCGATTCGATTACCGCATTTACGTTTACATTACAGAACAGAGCTATCTTTTTACGGATATCCATATTGATATGATGTTCTGTACGGCAAACCAGGATGTCTGGCTGGATACCATATTCAAGCAGCATTTTTACGGAGTGCTGTGTTGGTTTGGTTTTAAGTTCACCTGCAGCAGCAAGGTAAGGCACTAGTGTAAGGTGGATCACAATTGCATTGTTGGCTCCGGCCTCCCATTTGAATTGTCTTACGGCCTCCACGAAAGGCAGTGATTCAATATCGCCTACAGTTCCTCCAAGCTCGGTAATCACGATATCAAACTCTCCTGTATCGCCCAGGATACGCATGTTACGTTTAATTTCGTCGGTAATATGTGGTACTACCTGAACCGTTTTACCAAGGTATTCGCCCTGGCGTTCTTTATTGATAACGTTCTGATAGATTCTTCCGGTGGTAATATTGTTTGCCTGTGAAGTAGGCACATTCAGAAAGCGTTCATAGTGGCCCAGATCCAAATCAGTCTCTGCACCGTCTTCTGTTACGTAGCACTCGCCATGCTCATAGGGATTTAACGTTCCGGGATCAATGTTGATATAAGGGTCGAATTTCTGAATGGTTACCCGGTAACCTCTTGCTTGTAAAAGTTTGGCTAATGAAGCGGAGATGATGCCCTTCCCTAATGAGGAAGTAACACCGCCCGTAACAAAAATATACTTAGTCATGTTTGTGAGTTTGTGAAATAAGAGCAATTTTAACAGCACTCTTATTGTTTTTGTACGGGATACAAAGCTACAGAAATTATGTCAGAATTTACTTTAAATATTCGAATTTGAATATTTTTGGCGGGACCAGAATGGCTGTTAAACAAAAAAGACCTGGTAAAATACCTGGCCTTTTTTAATTTTATATTTGGTTAGAATATGCTTGATTAATTGAATGTTAAAGGTGTATACCCTAACACTAAGGTAAATCTAATGTTATTTTTATAATATTACATATCTAATATAAAAAAAAACATGCCGATTTTATAACACGCTGATTTTCAGTGTCAAAATTTGTTGTCGTGACACATGTTTTGTCATCTTTTTATCAAAAGATACGCGATTTTAATCTTTATTATAATTGTATAAAAGACGCTTATAAAACACTCTTAGTGTTTTATGTACACTAACTATGTTTTTATCTGCAGCATTCATAATATGGTTTCACTTTCTGCTCCTTATCAGACCATGCGATATAGACGTTGCTCTCTTTGCCCAGCCGGTATTTAAATCCGTTGAGCCCCGACTTTTTTAACTCCCCAAAAAAGATTTTGTCGGGCGTATTTTTATCCGGCAGCTCATCAGCTGTAACTGCAGGTTCAAGAAAATTTTCTTCATCCAGAAAAAGGCCCAGTTCGTCCTCAAGAAACTGCACTTGCTTTTTCTCTTTTCCTAAATCAACGTTGTCCTTGTAATTGTCGAGAAGTGCCGTAGCTTTTAGTATTTTGGTGTAGATGTTTTTCCCGGAGGGCGTAGTGATTGTAAACACCAGTTCCATCTCTTTTGGCTTATCGCCATTGAGGACAATCTTAAAGGTGTCAAGTGTGGTGGTATCACTGAATGAGCGCAGCGCTACCTTAGTTCTGGAGGCAGGGTCTATCTTCGCCGCTTTTTCCTGCCGGCAGGCTGTAAAGAATAAACAAAGCAGGGTAAGGGTTAAAAAAGCGTTTCTCATGGGCTTAAATTGATGGCCTAAGATAGCTAATTAATTGCCCTTCATCTTCATGATTTTTTCAAGATCTTCGGGCGTATCAACCGCGATAGATTCCATATCAGTTACCCTGGTTTGTATTTCATAGCCGTTTTCTATCCAGCGTAACTGCTCAAGGCTTTCTGCAAGCTCCAGTGAGGAGGGCTTTAACCTGGTGATCTGCAGCAGGGTATCTGCGGTATAACCATAAATACCGATATGCTTGTAAAACTGATGTGTTTTCAGCCAGTTTTCCTGATCAATATTCCGCAGAAAGGGTATGGTATGCCTGCTAAAGTAAATGGCCTGCTGACGGTGGTTCAGTACTACCTTCGGAATATTCTGGTTAAACAGTTCTTCCTGGTCCCGGATACATTTTACCAGGGTAGCCAGTTTCACTTCAGGATCGGTAAAACATGAGCTCAGCAGATCAATCTGTACAGGATCAATATAAGGTTCATCCCCCTGGATATTGATGATCACTTCAAAGCCTGTGAATTTCTCTGCTACTTCCGCACAGCGGTCGGTACCGCTCTGGTGGTCAGACCTGGTCAGTGCATATTCGCCCCCAAACCTTTTTACTTCAGTAATGATCCGCTCATCGTCTGTGGCAATCACTACTTTATCCAGACTTGCCGAACTGCAGGCCTGTTCATACACACGCTGGATCATGCTTTTTCCTGCAATATCTATCAGTGGCTTGCCCGGAAAGCGGGTAGAGGCATAACGCGCGGGGATAATTCCAAGCGTTGCCATCCTAGAAAAGTCCGTGGATTTCTGCTTCGATAGACTGTATGACAGTACCCAGGTCCTCAGGATTGTTTGTGAAATCCAGTTTATCCTTATCCAGGATCAGGAGTTTGCCCAGCTGGTAACCTTTGATCCAGGCTTCGTATTTTTCATTCAGTTTTGAAAGATAGTCCAGACGGATACCTGCTTCATAATCGCGGCCCCTGCGCTGAATGTTATCAACCAGTGTAGGCACCGAAGCCCGAAGGTAAACCAGCAGGTCTGGCGGTTTGATAAATGAAGTGATATTATCAAATATATCCTGATAGTTTTTATGGTCCCTGGTAGTCATCAGTCCCATCTCATGTAGGTTTTCGGCAAAAATATGTGCGTCTTCATATATAGTCCTGTCCTGGATGACGTTTCTCTGGTTCTTCTCAATGTCTACGATCTGCTGAAAACGGCTGTTCAGGAAGTAGATCTGCAGGTTAAAACTCCAGCGTTTCATATCACTGTAAAAGTCTTCGAGATAAGGGTTGTTATCTACAGCCTCATAAAGGGCTTCCCATCCATAATGTTTAGCCAGTAAACTTGTTAAAGTCGTTTTACCGGCGCCTATATTTCCAACTATTGCTATATGCATATGATCAATGTGATGAGCTTAAGGTAGTAATTTTTATTTATTGATAATTTAAAATGGCTTGAAACCGATCAGTTCCCGTACTTCAGTAATTGTTTTTCTCGCACTTTCGCGCGCTTTTTCTGCGCCTCGGTTGGCTATCTTGCGTAGGTACTCGTCATCTTTTGAGATTTCTTCAATGCGCTCCCTGATCGGAGAATTAAAGATGATCATATCTTCGGCCAGCTGTTTCTTAAAGTCCCCGTAGCGAATAGCACATTTGTTGTACAAGTCGTTAAAATGTGCCAGGGTATCTTCCGCAGAAACGATTTTCATCAGGTCAAACAGGTTTTGTATCGGCTCCGGCTTAGGCTGGTTCTCTTCTGTGGGGCCGCCGTCAGATACAGCTTTCAGCACCTTCTTGCGAATCACATCCGGCGAGTCTGCCAGGTAAATGGCGTTGCCGTCGCCCTCAGATTTGCCCATCTTGCCTTTACCGTCAAGGCCCGGTACTTTCACCAGATTGGCAGAATAGCTAAAGGCAAATGCCTCCGGGAAATAGTCATGGTTATATAACCTGTTAAAACGGTTTCCAAAGGTGCGTGTCATTTCAAGATGCTGTTCCTGGTCTTTTCCAACCGGCACTTTCGTGGCCTTGTGCAGCAGAATATCTGCCGCCATTAAGGAAGGATAGGTAAGCAGGCCCGCGTTAACGTTATCAGGCTGTGAGCGGATTTTATCTTTAAAGGAAGTACTTCTTTCCAGCTCGCCCATATAGGCATTCATATTCAGGTAAAGGTAAAGTTCCGTCACCTCCGGTACGTCAGACTGGATATAGATGGTGCTTACCTCTGGATCGATACCGCTTGCCAGATATTCTACTAAAACGTTTTTTACATTGCCATGCAGATCTGCTGGCGTAGGGTGCGTAGTTAAGGAATGAAAATCAGCTATGAAAAAATAACAATTATAGTCATGCTGCATTTTTACAAAATTAGTTACAGCACCAAAGTAATTGCCTAAATGTAATTTGCCTGTGGGACGAATGCCGCTTACTACTGTTTCTCTCATCGTATCTAATATTTATGAACCCCGTAAAGGAATCAGGAGGCCGAAATTAAGAAAAAACCCTTACAAACATTTGTGTTGTGGATTTTTTGTAGTTTTGATTGCAATGATACGTCTGTTAAAGCGAGTACACTACTTTTATTTTCTCCTTATCATTCTGGGTTTTTTTATAGCTTTTTATCCCTTCTATTATATAGCAGCGAAAAGGCCGGCATGGTATGGCTTCCTGAACCGCTTGAGGGCCTTGAACAGCCTGCTCTGCAGTGTTTTCAGCGGTGTCTTTTTCCGGTTTACCTATGAGGAGAAACTTGACCATCGCAAACATTATATCTATTGCGGGAACCATACCTCTAATCTTGATATTATGATTTTCTGCCTGCTGGCCAGAGGAAGGTTCAGTTTTATGGGAAAAGATGAATTACTCAAAAACCCGGTTTTAAAGATCTTTTTCAATACGATCGATATTCCCGTAAACAGGGACAGTAAAATGTCCTCTTTCAGGGCTTTTAAACGCGCAGGGGAACATTTACGGCAGGGGATGAGCCTCATTATCTTCCCCGAAGGACGGATTGATATGGACCAGTACCCGCCGGTGATGACACCTTTTAAAAATGGACCCTTCAGGCTGGCCATAGAAACCAATACCCCCATCGTGCCGGTGAGCGTAACCGACGCATGGAAAAAATTATGGGACGATGGTGCAAAGTATGGAAGCCGTCCAGGAATTTGCGATATTTACATTCACAAACCGGTTTATACAGAAAATATGGCTCCGGATAGTGCTGATGAGCTAAAAGACGCTATTTTTGATTTAATAAACAGTAAAGTGATTACACGATGAACATAGATAAAGAGACGATTTATAAAGTTGCAGATCTCGCGAGGATTGAAATTGGGGAACACGAAGTAGAAGACCTGCAGGCAGATATGAATAAGATCCTGACTTTCATGGAGAAACTCAATGAACTGGATACCACTGCTGTGGAACCTCTGGTATATATGAACCCTGAGGTAAATATTTGGAGAGAAGATGTGGTGATACAGGAGCTGACAGTTGCGGAAGGACTTAAAAATGCAGCAGTTCACAATGAAGATTTTTTCTTTGTTCCTAAAATATTGGATAAATAATTTCTTTTGTAACAATCGCAGGCAGGCTGGTGTCTAAACCGAAAGCTTGTATTAGCTTTATTATTTGTAAAATATATAGGCGAAAATGGAGAACCCGTTAATTAATATTAAGGAAATAGGCCGTAAATATGTAATTGGATCAGAAGTGATCCATGCACTGAAATCGGTTTCACTGGAAATCTTTAAAGGTGAATTTGTAGCATTAATGGGCCCCTCAGGTTCAGGTAAGTCTACACTGATGAATATTCTCGGCTGCCTGGATACACCAAATAAGGGCGACTATATCCTGAACGGGATCAATGTAAGCCAGATGTCTGACGATGCGCTGGCAGAAGTTAGAAACAAAGAAATTGGCTTCGTCTTCCAGACCTTTAACCTGTTGCCGCGCTCTACATCTCTCGACAATGTAGCTTTACCGCTGATTTATGCCGGAGCAAGCAAAAAAGACCGCGATGAGCGTGCCAAACAGGCCCTGGAAAACGTGGGACTGGGAAACAGGATTACCCACAAGCCAAATGAGCTTTCCGGTGGACAACGGCAGCGTGTGGCTGTTGCAAGGGCACTGATCAATAATCCCTCTATCATCCTTGCCGATGAGCCCACGGGTAACCTGGATACCAAAACTTCAATTGAGATCATGGGCCTGCTGGAAGAAATCCACAGTAAGGGGAATACAATCATCCTTGTTACCCATGAGGAGGATATAGCGCAGCATGCCCACCGTATCGTCAGGATGCGTGACGGACTGATCGAAAATGATTATTTAAATACAGATGTAAAGACCGTTTCGCCGCGACTGACCAAATTAAAGGAGAGCGGAGACGATTTTGAGCAAATTGGTAAACATTAATGAAGATATACACCAGGACCGGCGACAAGGGAGATACCTCACTTATAGGGGGGACAAGGGTCCCAAAATTCCATCTGCGGATAGAATGTTATGGCACGGTAGATGAACTAAATTCATATATCGGACTCATCCAGTGTCAGGATATTGATACACATGCAAAGCAAATATTAAAGGAAATCCAGGACCGTTTATTTACAATTGGCTCCTCTCTGGCTGCTGATCCCGAGAAATCCAGGATGAAAATACCGGATCTCCACGGATCTGATATCACACTTCTTGAAGGAGAAATGGATCAGATGAATAGCGTTTTGCCGGAGCTTACACACTTTATTCTGCCCGGTGGGAATACGATCGTATCTCATTGCCATATCGCCAGGTGTATCTGCAGAAGGGCAGAAAGGTTAACTGTACATCTGGCTGCTGAGAGCGATGTGGATAACCAGGTGACCATTTATCTCAACCGCTTAAGCGATTATTTGTTTGTTTTAGCCAGGAAACTGGGTTTTGATCAGAATGCTGCTGAAAACCTCTGGTTACCAAGGTTATAAAAAGTGGAAAAAAAAGTTTGTTTTCATCAACTTTTTTAATATACTTTTGCAAATTAAATTAGAACAATAAAATAGTATAGAATATGTATTGGACATTAGAATTAGCATCGCATTTGGAGGACGCTCCATGGCCTGCAACGAAAGACGAATTGATTGATTATGGTATCAGATCAGGAGCTCCTGTAGAGGTAATTGAGAACCTTCAGGCTTTGGAAGACGACGGAGAACCGTATGAAACGATTGAAGAGATTTGGCCGGATTACCCGACTAAAGATGATTTCTTCTTCAATGAAGATGAATACTAAAGACTCATAACTGAAGGCTCCGGTAACGGGGCCTTCTTTTTTTTTGGAACGAAGATTGTTTATGAAATGTCAGGAGAGTGTCTTGAGCTTTCAAAATTCATTTAATTAACAAACTTTATTTTAAAAATCTAATATTATGGGAAATTTACTTTATTTAATCGCAGTCGTATTAATTATACTTTGGGTGATTGGCTTTTTCTTTCACGGCTTCGGTGATGTGGGCGGACTGATCCACGTATTACTTGTTATTGCTGTAATTGCAATTCTCTTAAAAATAATCAATAGAGCTGCTTAATCATAAAAAGGCTCCTGAGCAATCAGGAGCCTTGTTTTTTTAGCAGGAATGAGGCCAGCTCCAGGTCCTGTACATAGGTAATCTTGATATTACTTCTCTCTCCCGGCAGTATATTGATACTAAAGCCCGCTTTTTCTACTACTGAGGCATCATCCGTAAACGCATCGCTGTAAGGCTGCAGATAGGCTCTTCTAAGCTGCTCTGTTACGAAAGTCTGGGGTGTCTGAATCAGGAAAAGTTCATCCCTGTTGAGGGATAAAGAGTGCTGTCCTTCTTTTTTTATCCTTACCGAATCTACCGGCTGTATCGCAGCTATTGCATTGCCCTCTGCAAGTGCCATCTGATATGAAGCCATGATCAGCGCTGTACTGGCCAAAGGGCGCACGGCATCATGCACCGCAACAACGCCATCACCTTTTACGACCGCCAGGCCGTTTTTTACAGAATCAAATCTTTCTTTTCCACCTTCAATAACCTGGTGCGGGATACTGAAACTGTGCGTATGGCAGAGCTCCTTCCAAAACCTGTGCTGTTCTGAATTGAGTACCAATATGATTTCCGGATTTAGTACACAGTTGTAAAAAGACTGAATGGTGTGCATCAGGACAGGTTTGCCATCCAGTTCTATAAACTGTTTGGGAATATCCTGGTTCATTCTGTTTCCTTTTCCTCCGGCAACAATAATAGCGTAGTATTTCATCTTTGGCTGAGCTATTGATAAAAAAAATAGGAGAGACCTCAAGATCCTCCTATTCATTTAATGGGCAATGTTCATTGAATTAGATGATCAGCATTGCATCACCATAACTGTAAAAACGGTATTTTTCTTTCAATGCTACTTCATAGGCATGTCTTACATATTCATAACCACCAAACGCACTGATCATCATCAGTAATGTAGATTCAGGTGTGTGGAAATTAGTAATCATAGAATTTGCAATACTGAAATCATATGGAGGGAAAATGAATTTGCTGGTCCAGTCGTTGGCAGGTTTCAGCATTTTTCCTGAAGATACTGCAGACTCAATCGCACGCATAGATGTTGTTCCTACCGCACAGATACGTTTTTTGTTTTCCAGCGCCTTGTTAACGATCTTTGCCTGTGACTCTTCAATAATGAATTGCTCAGAATCCATTTTGTGTTTGGTTAGGTCTTCTACTTCAACGGTTCTGAAAGTACCTAATCCGATATGCAGGGTAACTTCTGCAAAGTTGATGCCTTTAAGTTCAAGGCGTTTCATCAGCTCACGGCTAAAGTGCATACCTGCAGTTGGAGCAGCAACAGCACCTTCATGTTTAGCGAAGATGGTCTGGTAGCGCTCTTTATCCATTGCAGTAGCCTTACGTTTGATATATTTTGGAAGAGGTGTTTCTCCGAGGATTTCGATGTTCTTTCTGAATTCTTCATCAGTACCGTCAAAAAGGAAACGGATCGTACGTCCTCTTGAAGTTGTATTGTCTACAACTTCTGCTACCAGCAGGTCGTCATCACCAAAGTAAAGTTTGTTACCAACACGGATCTTACGTGCAGGGTCTACCAATACATCCCATAAACGCAGTTCTCTGTTCAGTTCACGCAGTAAAAATACTTCGATAGTTGCACCTGTTTTCTCTTTATTGCCATACAAACGGGCAGGAAACACTTTCGTGTTGTTTAATATCATGACATCCTGATCATCAAAATATTCCAAAACATCCTTGAATATTCTATGTTCAATTTCACCAGTGTCTTTGTGCAGTACCATTAAACGGGCTTCGTCCCTTTGATCTGAAGGATTACTGGCAACTAATGATTCAGGTAAATTAAACTTAAATTGAGATAACTTCATGTTTTTTATAAAATAATTGAGGGCGCAAATTTACAAAATATAATATAAAGATTGTGTACAATGGATTTTTATTTGTAAGGAATTTGTATAGTGCCTGCTGCTCAAAAAACCGGTACTTTACAAATCGTTTGCAAAATATTACTCTTGCTGTAACGTTTTTCGTTATTTTTGATCTAACCATCAATTATGATCATATTCAGACTTATAGGAGAAAGTTTCAGGTTTGCTGCCGATGCGCTCCGCCAGAATAAGCTTCGCACCATGCTCTCGCTTTTAGGGATCACGATCGGTATATTCACAATTATCGCTGTCTTTTCCGGAGTGGACACACTCAGGAATAAGTTGCAGGCAAGTGTAGATAAACTGGGCTCAAAAACGCTGTTCGTGCAAAAATGGCCCTGGGGTTTTGGGGGCGATTATCCCTGGTGGAAGTATGTGAACAGGCCTGAACCTTCGCTGCGCGACTATGATGCGCTGAAATCCCGTCTTGAATATGTAGATGGTATATCCTTTGAGGCCACATCTGCCAGCAGAACGGTCAAATACCGCAGCAGCTCAGTAGAAGGTGCGGTATTACATGCCGCTACACAGGATTATGATAAAACCTGGAACCTGGATTACCAGGAAGGGCGTTACTTTACAGATAATGAGGGCAAGACAGGCTCTCCGGTAGTGATTCTTGGTGCCGAAGTTGCCAAAGGCTTGTTTTCCGGCGAACCGGCCATTGGAAAACAGATCAAAGTAATGGGCCGCAGGCTTACCGTTGTGGGTGTTTTTAAAAAGGAAGGGGAGGATATGCTGGGCATGTCTCAGGACAACAACCTGCTGATCCCGCTTAATTTTGCAAAAGGCCTGTTCGATGTTCAGAATAGTAATTATGACCCGCAGATTAATATCAGGGGCAAAGAAAATATAGCGCTCGAAGAAGTGGAAAGTGAACTGCAGGGCGCTATGCGTTCGGTTCACCGGATCAGGCCGGGCACTGATGATGATTTTGCATTGAATAAAACCACCATGATCACCAATCAGCTAGATACAATGTTTAAAATGGTAAACATTGCAGGATGGGTGATTGGTGGATTTTCTATCCTCGTAGGCGGATTTGGGATTGCCAATATCATGTTTGTATCAGTTAAGGAAAGAACCAACATTATAGGTATCCAGAAGTCACTTGGTGCCAAAAACTATTTTATCCTGCTGCAGTTTATGTTTGAGGCGGTAGCCTTGTGTCTACTTGGCGGATTTCTTGGGCTGGCGCTGGTCTACGGGCTTACGCTGGTCTCCAAGTACGGATTTGATACAGACGTAGTGCTCTACATGAAAAATATCGTGATGGGGGTAGGGATTTCTGTAGTGATCGGAATGATCTCCGGTTTCTGGCCGGCGTATTCTGCATCGAGGCTCGACCCGGTAGAGGCCATAAGGTCGTAAAACAAAGCTTTATAAAAAACAAAAAGGCGTACCGACATTGTCAGTACGCCTTTTGTTTTTTATAAAGCCTAGCTTAATTTAGACAGCGCTTCTTTAATTCTTGATACTGCTTTAACCAACTGGTCTTCTGCAGCAGCGTAAGAGATACGGATACAATCTTCGTTACCGAAAGCTTCGCCGGTAACAGTTGATACATGTGCTTCGTTTAACAGGTACAGGCAAAGGTCTTCAGCATTGCTGATCACATTACCGTTTACGCTTTTTCCGAAATAATCTTTGACAGTAGGGAAGAAGTAAAATGCGCCGTCAGGAAGGTTTACCTGGATGCCCGGAACTTCTTTCAGCAATGCATACACAATATCCCTGCGTTTTTTGAATTCATCTTTCATTGCAGTAACCGTCTCCAGTCCATTCTGGTATGCTGCAAGGGCTGCACGCTGAGAAATCGAAGAAGTACCAGAAGTAATCTGTCCCTGTAATTTATCACAGGCATTGGCAATCTCTTTGTTAGAGGCCATATATCCAACTCTCCAGCCTGTCATTGCATATGCTTTAGAGAAACCATTGATAATGATAACCCTGTCTTTAATCGCATCAAATGCAGCAATAGAAGCATGTTTGTCAACAAAGTTGATATGCTCATAAATCTCATCAGAGATGATATAGATATTTGGATATTTCTCAAAAACTGCAGCAAGACTGGCCAGTTCCTCATGAGAATAAACAGAACCTGTAGGGTTACATGGAGAAGAAAACATGAAAAGCTTGGTTTTAGGCGTAATTGCCGCTTCAAGCTGTTCAGCAGTGATTTTGAAATCGTGCTCAACTGTAGCATTAATAAAAACAGTTTCACCTTCTGCCAGTTTGATCATTTCTGAGTATGAAACCCAGTATGGAGTAGGCACAATTACCTCTTCTCCCGGGTTTACCAGGCAAAGCACTGCATTGGCAAGCGATTGTTTTGCACCTGTAGATACAACGATCTGATCAAAGGTATAAGTCAGGTCATTTTCATTTTTTAACTTCTCAACAATAGCCTTACGCAGTTCAGGGTATCCGGAAACAGGAGTATAGTATGAGTAATTTTCGTCAACAGCCTTCTTGGCAGCTTCCTTTACATGCTCCGGCGTAAAAAAGTCTGGCTCTCCAAAGCTCAGGTTAATTACGTCAATTCCTTTAGCGGTGAGTTCTCTCCCCAGCTTTGCCATTTTAATGGTCTGTGATTCTGATAGATTATTGATCCTTGTAGATAAAAATGTCATGATGCTCTTATAAGGTAGCAAATATAAAAACCAGAACCAACATGTGACTAATAAAAAATACTTTTTAGCATATTATCAGCTTGAAAGCGTATTTTTGGGGGCTAAATCATTCCCCTTGCTGCCTAAAAAGAAAGCGATACTTGTTTCCCTCTGCATTAGTGTAATGCTTATGCTGGCCAAATTTGGTGCTTATTTTCTCACTCATTCCAATGCCATCCTTACGGATGCAGCGGAGAGTATTGTGAACGTACTTGCCAGTGCCTTTGCCTTTTACAGTATCTATCTCGCCACCCTGCCCAAAGACGAAAACCATCCTTACGGACATGGTAAAGTAGAATTTTTCTCGGCCTTTGTAGAGGGGGCGCTGATCAGCATTGCAGGGCTCATCATTATTTTTAAATCCAGTTACGACCTGGTCTTTCCGAAAGAGATCTTCCAGCTGCTTGAAGGTGCTGTCATTATTGGCGGTACCGGGGTCGTAAACCTTGTTGTAGGTTATTATCTGATCCGTACAGGGAAAAAACACCGGTCGCTCACCCTCGAGGCAGATGGCAAACACCTGCTCACCGACGCCGTAACCAGTGCAGGGCTTGTACTCGGGATCCTGGTCATCAAGATTACCCAGGTGTACTGGCTGGACAGTGTTGTGTCTATCTGCCTCGGCATTTACATCGTCTACAGCGGTTACAAACTGACCAGGACATCTGTAGGCGGACTGATGGACGAGAGCAATATTGAACTGGTAAAAACGATCGTTGATATCATGCAGGATAACCGTCAGGATGCCTGGATTGATGTACATAACCTGAGGGCGCAGCAATATGGCTCAGACCTGCATATCGATTGCCATATGACCCTGCCTTATTACTACGATCTTAATCAGGTGCATACGGAGATTTCGGACATAGACAAGCTAATCAACGGCAGCGGAGAGCATGATACAGAATTATTTATACATGCAGATCCCTGTTTACCGGAATGCTGCAATTATTGCAGGATGAAGAATTGCCCGGTAAGGCAGGAGCCTTTTAGGGAGGAAATCCTCTGGACGGTGGAAAATGCCACTAAAAATAAAAAACATTTTCAATGAGCTATTTTAATGTAAGAGTTTACGGATTGCTGATCAACGATGCTAACCAGTTGCTGGTAAGTGACGAACAGTCGGGAGGCATGAGTTTCAGTAAATTTCCCGGCGGGGGAGTGGAATATGGCGAAGGCCTGATTGATGCCCTCAAAAGAGAGTTTATGGAAGAGTGCGAAGCGGAGATCGAGATCATCAGCCATTTCTATACCACAGATTTTTTTGAGAAATCTTCTTTTAATGACAGCCAGATCATCAGTATATACTATCTGGTCAGAGAAACAGGTCCTTTAAAGCTGAACTACAAAACCAGGGTATTTGATTTTGATCCTGATACGCTTCAGTCCTTCAGATGGATCAACCTTACCGATCTCCATGAAGACGATGTGACCTTCAGAACGGATAAAACTGCTGTCTCGCTGTTGCTGTCACTGATTGCAGAAGACGCGGATTAGTTTGGCAACGGAGTTTCCGTCAGCGAAGTATTATACTGCGACTACTTTTTCAGGGGTAATCGCATAGAACTGATCGCCATCTTCAGCTTTGATCTTGCTTAATCCTGTAAATAAGCTGAAGGCGGGCAGTATGGCACAGGTTTTTCCAAAGTAGAAACAGGCAAGTCTGATCTGCTGGCGCGCCTTTCCATAAATCGTGACGCCAGGGTGGATATGGCCCGTAATATTATAGTATTCGTCAAATTCCCGGGGCTGGTCGTGCACAAACCTGAACGGAAAGCTCAGCAGCTCTTTCGGACAAACCTCTACTTTAAGGTCAGTGTACTCATCATTTGACAGCAAATCGTGATTGCCCTTGATCAGGATAATCCTCAGTGCGGGAAATGCCGCCCTCCACAAACTGAAAGTATGCACTTCGGTGTTCATGTCAGAGTGGAACATGTCCCCCGTCACCAGTAAAATTTCAGGGTTATATTTCTCAATCAGTCTGGCTAACTTATCCAGGTCGGATTCTGTTACCGTTGCAGGAACCTGGATACCCGCTTTCCTGAAATGTGCGGCCTTGCCCATATGGAGATCGCTGATGATCAGCATTTTTTTCGATTCCCAGTAAATTGCCCTATCCTTATCTAATACTAAACTTTCGCCTCTACAATTGATGGTCATTCTTTTTCCTTCGTTGTACCTTGGCGTTCTTTTTCTCCGCTTCGGCAGTCATTCTTGCAATTCTTTCTCCGAGTTCTTCAGAACTCATATTTTCCCTTAAGCTGTCCACCTTGATCGGGAAGCACAGGGGGGTGTAACTTTCTGCCTTAACAATGATCACCTTACTGCCCTGGATCCTGTGCAGGGCAGCGGCCAGCCGGGGCTCTTCAATCTGCTGGTAAAACGCTTCGTCATATGCCTGCCGCAATAATAGGTTATGTTTATCATAATCGCTAAAAACATTGAAAAATAATGCTGCCGAGGACTGAAGGTGTTTGTTCGCCACATATTTTCCGGGAAATCCCTGGAATACGAGTCCCGAGATACAGGCGATATCCCTGAACTTGCGCCTGGCCATTTCTGTAGAATTGATACTGGCAACAATATCTTCGCTCAGGTTTGCCGGACTGAACAGCAGTTTGATATTGTCCTCATCCAGCGGGATAGGTTTTTCACTGAGCAGCTCAAAACCGTAATCATTCATAGCGATGGAAAAACTGATGGGCTTAGACTTGGATAAACGATAGGCGATCAGCGCGGCCAGGATCTCATGTACCTGCCTGCCTTCAAAAGGATAGGCAAAGAAATGGTAACCGTCCCTGGTTTTGATCAGTTCAATCAGAAATTCATCGTCCTTAGGTACATGTGATACCTTCGCCTGTCGCTCAAACAAAGGCAGGATAATATCCAGTTCTTCATCTTCATGCGTTTTATCCAGCGTCTGGTTATATTTCTTGCGCAGTATAGCGCCCAGATTGGCAGTGAGTGACATCCTTCCGCCCATCCAGCTTGGGGTAATGGCAGTTTTAAGCCTGCTTTTCCTCACCAGCGCTGTCATCTCCTTCACCATAATAAACTCCAGCACCCGCCCTGCCAGCGTAAAGCTGTTGCCGGGCTTAATTTTTGAAAGGAATGATTCTTCTACCATACCCACATACCCACCGGTCATGTATTTCACCTTGATCATCGCATCACTTACAATGGTACCGATA
Organism: Pedobacter westerhofensis; assembly: GCF_900182595.1. Lineage (GTDB taxonomy): Bacteria > Bacteroidota > Bacteroidia > Sphingobacteriales > Sphingobacteriaceae > Pedobacter > Pedobacter westerhofensis. The sequence goes on from NZ_FXTN01000002.1 coordinate 436,381, forward strand.
TGCAGGCGGTGCCGCATGGCCATCTGCCGGCTCTTCACTTTCCAAAGGCCGTCTTCCTTTTCTACCTTGCTGAATTCGGTATAGGCCGTTAAGCTTTCCCCGCCGGTAGTGATAAACTGCATCATCCAGCTCCATTCATCCTGTTCCAGTTCCCTGAAGGCAAAAGTCTGCTTCACCTCCTCAAATAATTTCTTGTCGTCAAATCCATCGCCCACGGCAAGTGTCACCATATACTGGATCAGCACATCAAAAGACATCACCATTGGTTCGCGGCTTTCGATATTGTTGGTTTTTGCGGCTTCCTTTATCGCCGCAGCTTCTACCAGTTCCAGTGCATGGGTAGGAAGGAAGAAGATCTTCGATGTTTCATAGGGCGAGTGGCCGCTGCGTCCGGCGCGCTGCAGAAAACGGGCAACACCTTTTGGCGAGCCAATCTGAACTACCGTGTCCACCGGTTTAAAATCCACGCCCAGATCCAGTGAGGAGGTACTGATTACCGCTTTGAGTGCACCCGTATGGATGGCGTCCTCGATCCAGTTGCGCAGTTCATAATCGATCGAACCGTGGTGAATAGCGATCTGGCCGGCAAGGTTTTCATCCAGCTTCAGCAAATTCTGATACCATAGCTCAGCCTGTCCACGGGTATTGCAGAAGATCAGGGTAGTTTTGCTCTTTTCAATGATCGGCAGCAGCTTGTGGGCAAGCTTATGCCCCAGGTGGCCCGCCCAGGGCAGCATGTCGATATGATCGGGGAGAATGCTCTTGATCACAATCTTCTTTTCCAGCTCTGCCACCACAATGGTTTTGAGCACCTCTTCATAGGGTACCAGCACGTCCAGCGCCTGTTCAAGATTTCCTATTGTTGCAGAGATGCCCCAGATCCTGAGCAACCTTTCGGGATGTTTCTCCAGCAGAAGGCCCCTGATGCGGGAAATTGCCAGTTCGGCCATTACACCGCGTTTACTGCCCAGCAGCTCGTGCCATTCATCTGCAACAATGCACTGCAACTCATCAAAATAGCGCGAAGTATCTTTCTGGGCCAGCAGCAGGTGCATACTTTCAGGTGTGATGATCAGCACCTCGGGCATTTGTTTTTTCTGTTTCAGCTTTTCGCTCCGTGCGGTATCCCCATTGCGGACACCTATATGCCAGTCCAGCTCCAAAGCGGTGCACACCTCTGTCATCGCCCTGGCCAGATCTTTTGCGAGCGAGCGCAGCGGCGTAATCCAGATCAGTTTTAAACCTTCCGGCTGGCGTTTCCTTTTGAGCACTGTGGCTTTTCCCTTTGGCGCTGCGGCCTTGCGCTGCTCCTGGTTATTCAGCTCATCGATCACCACGGCCAGGAACATAGAAAATGTTTTACCAAATCCCGTGGGTGCATTCACCAGTCCGCTGTAACCTTCGGCATAATATTCCCAGGCATCGGTCTGAAATTTAAAGGGCTGCTTTTTACTGCTTTTAAGCCATTTTATAACCTTTTTATATCCCGCACTCTTATCGAGCATCATAATGTTGAAGCTAAAAGTTGTCTCAAATCATCCAGTGTATTGATCTCGGCTGCTACTTTATCCTTACGCCAGCGGGCGATGCGTGGAAAGCGCAGTGCCAGACCGGCTTTGTGCCTTTTGCTCTCCGCAATTCCTTCAAAGGCGATTTCAAAAACCAGTTCTGGTTTGACGGTACGTACAGGGCCAAATTTCTCAATTGCGTTTTTCTTGACAAAGGAGTCTACCTCTTTGATTTCCTTATCTGTCAACCCGGAATATGCTTTTGCCACTGTGATCAGGTTTTCACCATCGCGCACGGCAAAGGTGTAATCTGTAAAGTGATTGGCGCGTCTTCCACTGCCTTTTTGTGCGTAGATCATCACAGTATCAACCGTATAGGGATTGATCTTCCATTTCCACCAGTCGCCACGCTTGCGGCCGCTGTGGTATAAAGAACTCAGCTTTTTGAGCATAATGCCCTCGCTGTTATTGTCCCTTGAGCCTTTCCTGATCTCTGCCAGCTCATCCCAACCGGTAAAAGCAATGACAGGCGACAGGATAGCTACATCTGTATTGCGGATCTGCGAAACGATCTCTTCCAGCAACCTCCGCCTTTCGGATAGAGGTTGAGTGCGGATATCGCCCCCCTGGTATTCCAGCAGGTCATAAATATAAAAGCCTATAGGTGCATCCTTTAATTGAGATTTATTGATCGTTTTCCTGTTCAGGCGCTGCTGCAGGATACTGAAAGCCTGTACCTGTCCATCCTTTACAGACAGGATCTCCCCGTCTATTACGGTTCCGTCCGGCAGTTCATCTTTGAGGAAATGCAGTTCAGGAAACTGATCGGTGACCAGCTCTTCGCCGCGCGACCAGATAAATAATTCACCGTTCCTTTTTACAATTTGTCCGCGGATACCGTCCCATTTCCATTCTGCCTGCCATTCATCGGTACCGCCCAAACTGGCTGGTTCGGCTTCCAGCGCATACGCCAGGCAAAAGGGGTAAGGCCAGGAGTTGTCCGTATTGACGTGTGCTCCGGCAATCAGTTCGTCATAAGTGATTTCTCCGGGATTCCATTTCCCCATGATACTGTGCATGATCTTGTTGCTGTCGGTATCACTTTGTTTTGAAATGGCATTCACCAGCATCTTATTGGAAACCCCGATCCGGAAATTACCGGATATCAGTTTATTAAAGATGAAACGTTCCTGCGTGTCAAGGCTGTCCCAGGCCTGGAGGATAAATTCTTTTTTCTCCTCATCAGTCTTCCCGTTTAGTGCCGCAAGGTCATTGATCCATTCATGCAGTTTTCTGTCTGTAGTATGCGTTGCGGGCGGAAGCACCAGTGCAATCGTTTCACTGAGATCGCCCACACTGTGGTAACTTTCCGCAAACAGCCAGGCCGGAATATCGCTCAGTTCTGTAGCCCATTGCCTGATCAGGGCAGTAGGGACCGGCCTTTTTGGTTTCTTGCCCGTAAACATGGCAATCACGAAAGGTTTATCGCGCTCATCGGCCGTGCTGAAATAGCTTACCAGCGCCGCGATCTTATCGTTGGTCTTGTTGCTGGTTTCCAGCTGCTGTATCAATTGTGTGAACCGTCTCAAATTAAGCTTCTTTTAGGATTTCTTCTTCTTCGTCGTCCTCATTTCCATAGCGTGTAACCACCTCTGCCGAGGGGATACCGATTTCATTAAGGTATTTGGAGAAAGTAGAGACGAAACCATGTGTGACAAACACTTTTTCTGCTTCTGTAGCTTTTATAGCGGATAAGAGGCCCGGCCAGTCGGCATGATCACTTAACGCGAAGCCTGCATCGGCAGCCCGCCACCTGCGGCCGGCCCTTACCTGCATCCAGCCTGAACACACGCCCGTTGCGGCATGATGCAGGCTTTTCATCCATTTCCCATCTGCCAGGGCAGGGGGAACAATTACTATTCCTTTCTGCAGTTCATCTTTTTTGATGTCTGGAGTGATCCTGATGGTTTCAGGAAGATCTACGCCAGCCTTAATAAATCCTTCGTTGAGATTGGCAATAGAGTTGTGTACATATATAGGGATATCTCCTGCGAGGTTTTTAATCAGCCGCTGCGCTTTGCCCAGGCTGTAAGCCACAAGCACACTGGTTTTCATCTGGTCGTGGTTATCCGAGATCCAGTTTCTGATCTGCCCGAAAACAGTTTCTTGTGGCAGCCATTTATAGATAGGTAGTCCGAAAGTGCTTTCTGAAACAAAGGTATGGCATTTTACAGGTTCAAAGGCGGTACTGATGCCGTCATATTCTACTTTGTAATCTCCGGATACCACGCAGATTTCCCCCTTATATTCCAGTCTCACCTGGGAAGAGCCGATTACATGTCCGGCGGGGAAAAAGCTTACTTTTACACCGTTAATACTGATTTCCTTATTGTAGGGCAGTGTTTGAACGGGAAGATCAAAGCCCAGGCGCTGCAATAAAACCGGTTTGGTAAGCTCCTGGCACAGATAACCTTTGTTGCCCCATTTTACATGGTCTGCATGCCCGTGCGTGGTTACGGCGAGATCTACAGGTTTCCATGGGTCGATGTAAAAGTCGCCCTGCTTACAGTATATTCCCTTATTGGTAAATGTGATTAATGCCATCGCAGGATACAACAACGGGTTTACGGCAAAAGTTTGAAGTATGAATATCCAGTGGGATTAGTTCCATAATTCTAACCGGTAAGTCTAAAATAATTAGAAATACTGGTTCTCTGTATGTGCTGATTCATTTTTTTTATGGCTTAATTTTTAATGATTACAGCAAAAAGAATAACTACAATTTTTTTTTGTAAGAAATTTAAGACCGAATAGTTTTAATTTACATTGATGTTCTGTCAATGAAACTTTAATTGCCGGGTACAAATTGGGACGATATGAAATATCAACCTTGTTCGTTCATCTCAAAACATTAAAACATTTTTGCGGTTTAATAAGGGTGAAAAAAGCTCCCCCATATTTACCTATAGAAAACTACGGAATCATTGGCAACATGAAAACGATCGCGTTGGTCTCCCTTGACGGCAATATCGATTTTATGTGCTTTCCCAATTTTGATTCACCAACAATCTTCGCCAGTTTGCTTGATCAAACGAATGGGGGAAGTTTTTCGGTAACCCCACAGTTTGATTCCTTTAAAACCAAACAACTGTACATACCCGGAACGGCAGTATTGCTGACCAGGTTTTTCTCTGACGACGGAATTGCCGAGGTAACAGACTATATGCCTTTAGAGGAAGGCGACGACAAAACTATCTGTGCCATTGTCCGGAAAATCAAAACTGTACGCGGAAAGATCAACTATACGATCAACTGTGCACCCAGGTTTGATTACGCCAAAGCCGAACATAAGGTTGAAAAGCATGGTAAACAGGAACTGGTGTTCAATGCCATTAACGACGGTGATACTATGGTGCGCCTGATTGCCGATTTTCCGCTGAGATTAAAAGGCGAAGACGGCTTTGCTGAGTTTACGCTTGGGCAGGGCGAAGAAACCTGGGTAGTACTGGAATCGGCCAAAAAAGGAGAATCAAAGCATCTCAGGGATATCAACTTCTATAAAAACGATACCTACCAGCCAACCATTGCCTTCTGGAGGCACTGGATCAATAAATCTACCTATAAGGGAAGGTGGACAGACCTGGTTTCGAGATCGGCCATTACACTAAAATTGCTCACCTCTGCCAGCTATGGGTCGATGGTTGCCGCCCCCACCTTTAGCCTGCCCGAATCAGTGGGCAACGACAGGAACTGGGATTACCGCTTTACCTGGATCCGCGATGCCGCCTTTACCATGTACGCCTTTCTGCGCTTGGGTTACTGGGAAGAAGCCTCCGCCTTTTTAAAATGGATCCATGAAAGGTCTGGCGACGAGGTGCTGAACCTGATGTATGCCATAGATGGTTCTCCGGTAATGGAAGAAGAAGTTCTGGAAAATATGGAAGGCTATATGGGTACAGCTCCGGTAAGAATAGGAAATGCCGCGAAAGATCAGAGCCAGCTCGATATTTATGGCGAACTGATCGATACCATCTATCTCTATAATAAAAACCATAGTAAAATAAACTATGAATTCTGGACTACAGTGCAGAAACATATTGCCTGTGTGGTGGCCGACTGGAAGAAACCGGACCACGGCATGTGGGAATTCAGAAACGGCAAGAAACATTTTCTCCATACCCGGCTGATGTGCTGGGTAGCGATGGACAGGGCGATAAAAATTGCTGTCGACCGTTCCTTTCCTTATCCTGAAAAAGAATGGAAGGAGGTGAGGGATGCGATATACATAGACATTTATGAGGATTTCTGGAACAAGAAACTGGGCGCCTGGGTACAGTATAAAGGAGCAGATGTGGTTGATGCTTCAGTACTGCTGATGCCGCTGGTGCATTTTATTACACCTGATGAACCACGATGGTTATCAACCCTAAAGGTGGTTGAAGAGAAATTAAGTACCGATGTCCTGATTTACAGGTATGACAACAAGGAGGGTTCAGATGGACTGGAAGGCGAAGAAGGAACCTTCAACATGTGCTCTTTCTGGTTTATAGAGGTACTGGCAAAAAATAAGGAAATAGACAAAGCGCTGGAAAGCTTCGAGAAAATGACCGGCTATGCCAATCACCTCGGACTTTTTGCAGAACAGATTGGCAAACGCGGTGAGCACCTGGGCAACTTCCCGCAGGCTTTTACCCATCTGGCCTTAATCAGTGCAGCGCTTGAACTGGATAAACAACTGGACAGATTATAAAAAATATAGCAATGAAGAAACTGGAAAATAAAGTAGCATTAGTTACCGGAGCAGATTCCGGTATCGGGCTGGCCATTGCAATAGAATTTGCAAAAAATGGGGCAAAGGTGATCGTTTGTTATCACAGTCATGAAGACCGGGCAAAAGAAGCACTCAAGCTGGTGAAGGAACAGCAAAAAGATGCGCAGCTGATCAAATTTGATGTGAGTGATGAAAAAGATGTAGAAAAGAAAATGGAAAAAGTCATCAAAGATTTTGGGGGCATCGATATCCTGGTCAACAATTCCGGCGTAAATGGTTCCGGTATTCCCATTGACGAAATGGATACCAAAACATTTGACCTCACGCTGCGGACCAACCTTTACGGAACCTTTTTCTGCAGCAGGAAATTTATCCAGCACCGCAAGAGCCTTAAAAAACCGGGCAAGATCATTAACATCTCCTCTGTACATGAAGAAATCACTGCTCCCGGCAATGCCGATTATAATGCTTCAAAAGCAGGTGTAAGGAATTTTATGCGGACAGTGGCGCTTGAAGTTGCACCATTCGGGATTACCGTAAATGATATTGCCCCGGGAATGATCCTGACGGCAATGAATCAAAAAGCGATGGATGACCCTAAGGTTCGAAAGAAAGCGGAGAAAAATATTCCGCTGGGAAGGGCCGGAAAGCCTGAGGAAATCGCTTATCTCGCCTTGTTCCTGGCTTCAGATGAGGCAAACTATGTAACCGGAAGCACCTACCTGATGGATGGTGGCTTATCGATTAACGTAGGGCAGGGAGCTTAAATCATATGTAATAAAAAAGGGTACCGAAGTACCCTTTTTTATTTATTTTCCTCCCGGTGCGCAGTGCTCCTGCAAAAACCTGGTATATGTTTTTGCCAGATGCTGCCTTGTGCCGGCCCCCTCACTGATCCCGTGTGTACGGTTTGGATAAGACATCAGCTGAAAAACCTTTTGATTTTTAACGAGCTCATCGATCAGCATTTCTGCATTCTGATAATGTACGTTATCATCGCCGGTCCCATGAATATACAAAAGATCGCCTTGCAGATTCTTTGCGTAGGTGATGGGCGAACCCTGCACATAAGCTTCCTTAGATTTCAAAGGTGAGCCCATATAACGCTCCTGGTAAATGTTATCATAGGTCAGCTGGTTTCCTACAGCAGCGATTGCAATCCCTGTTTTATAGATCTCAGGATGCTGGAACATCAGGTTGAGCGTTGATGAACCGCCACCGCTCCATCCCCATACTGCTACCCGCTCTTTATCTATAAACGGCCATTCCAGGATTTTCTTTGCCGCCGAAGCCTGATCATTGATATTCATCAGCCCGATCTTTTTATAAACACTCTTGCGGAACTCGCGGCCTTTCGGTGCCGGGGCGCCGCGATTTTCGATCGATATGTAAACGTATCCGTCTTTAGGCATATCGCCCGCATACAAAAAGTTATATCCAACGCCGTAGGTATCCGTAACCGTTTGCGAAGCCGGTTCGCCATACACATAAAATACCACAGGATATTTTTTGGTCTGGTCAAAATTATCTGGTTTTTTCATCCATCCGTCCAGTTCAGTGCCGTCATCGGTTTTCACCTTAAAGAACTCAACTTTATTTTTGGGCTGCTGCATCCTGCCCAGCTGATTGGTGAGGCTGCCTTCCATTGTAAAAGGGTTTCCAGTATCTATCCTCATCCATTCTACAATCGGGCTGATGTTGGCGCTCTGGTAGGTATGGCTGGCAAAACTGCCATTGGGCGAAATATCATAACTGTGGGTGCCCGGAAAGATCGAGGGCGTTACGCGCTCCAGTTTCCCGCTGCCGTCCAGCTTTGTTTTGTACAAATATTTTTGTGTCGCATTTGCCGGAGAGGCAATGAAATAGAAAGTATTGTTCTTTTCGTCCACAAGACTGCTTTCAATCACATCATATGCTCCTTTATTGATCAGGGTTTGTTTTTTACCATCCCTGCTGATCCGGTAATAATGGCGCCATCCATCTTTCTCACTCATCCAGATAAATTCTTTCCCGTTGTTGATCCACTGCCATTCCTCGCCGGCATCTACCCATGCTTTATCTGTTTCAGTGTAAATACTTTTAATGACGCTGGATTGTGTATTGGCTACAAACAGATTGGTGGTGTTCTGTTCCCTGTTAATTTGCTGCAGGATAATATCGTTGCTGCCCGGTACCCAGTCCATCCTTGGGATATAGTTCTGCACGTTATCTCCCGGAACATTTACCCAGGTAGTTTTTGCAGAGGCTATATTTACAATGCCGATTTTACATGCGGAAGGGTTTTCTCCAACTTTAGGGTATTCCACAGGAATAACAAAAGGATAAATAGAGTCTGTGTTGTTGATCATCAGAAAGTTTTTGATCTTTCTTGCATCAATCTGCCAGTAGGCGATTGAGCTGCCGTCAGGGCTCCATCTGAAACCGTCCCTGCAGTCAAACTCCTCCTCGTACACCCAGTCGAACGTTCCGTTGATCAGCCTGTCGGTGCCATCGGTAGTTAATGCGGTAGAAGTTTTAGAGGCAAGATCATCCACATACAGGTTATGGCCGCTTACATAAGCCACTTTGCCTGCATCCGGCGATAGTTTTGCAAACATCAGTGAAGAAGCTGGTTTGTCCTTTCCGATCTGGGTTAGCGTATTGGCTTTGGTATCGGCCAGCCAGTAATCGCCCCTGGTTTCGTAACGCCACACTTTTTTTGCATTGGTGTAGATCAGCACTTTTGAGCCGTCAGCAGAGATCACAAAACTTTTGATCCTCAAAGGCTGGTTCATGCCCTGTGGTGTGAGCTGTGCCCTGCTCAGAATTGTTTTTCTGTCCCGTTTGGGTAAGGTAATGTCTACGATCTCGCCGTCAGAGATTTCGTAATAGCCACTGCCATCTTTTGTCCAGTTGATACCTTTGTCCTGCTGTGCATAGGTGGTTACACAGAAAAAACCAAGCAACAGCACCAGGTTAAGTTTTAAATAAACTAGTTTTTGTTTCATTTGATTCAATATTTTTATTTCAGTTAGTTTTGAGCTTTATGCTCCTGCAGGTTTTTTGATCAGAGTGCCAAAAAATGGTGGTAGGCCGATTGCATATAAGATTGGGCGTTCTTTAACATCAGCTTCGTGTTCCGGGCATCCTGGGGACGGTCGTTGTATAAAACCGTCTTACCTACATTGTCAAATGTAACACATTGTTTGTTATCGATAAAACCCATTCCGTTATCCCAGCTGAAATAAGCAAAAGATTTGGTCACAGGATTGAGCAGGTTCTTGCTCCAGACAAAAGTGCTGGAGCCGATATCTAACTGATGGAGGAGGGTAGAGGGTATGTCGATCTGGCTGCCTACATTGCCCATCGTTTTTCCGCGGAATTCCTCTTTGATCACATCGCCGAAGAATAAAAGCGGAATATGGTAGCGCTGCGGGATATACACCTGGTCACGGCCTTTCGGCATAATGTGCCCGTGATCGGCCACAAAAACGAAGAGTGTATTGGCATACCATGGCTCTTTCCGGGCTTTCGTCAGGAAATCGTACAGACAGGAGTCTGTATAAAAAGCAGTGCTTTTAAATTTATGCACATTATCGCTGTTGCCAAATTTATAGGTTCCCGGCACTTCAAAAGGCTCATGGTTGGTCAGCGTCATCTGTGTAGAAAAGAAGGGTTGTTTAGCCTGATTGAGGTGCTCAAGCTGAGCGTTGAAGACAGTTCCGTCATAAGCGCCCCATTTGGAGTTCATATCCCTGCTGTTAAATTTCGATTTATCTATCAGCAGATCGTAGCCGTGGCTCAGTACAAATGCTTTATAATTATCGAATTCTGACTGTCCGCCATAAAAAAAAGAGGTCTGATATCCATTTTTCCGCAATTCGCGGGAAAGTGCAGAAATACGCTCCATCTTTTCCGGAAATTTCACAATACTTTCTGCCGCAAGGCTCGGATATCCTGCCAGCGTTCCGATAATGCCTTTGTCTGTCCGGTTTCCGGTGGCGTAAATCCTGCTGAACAGCAGCCCTTGGCGAACCAGGCTGTCAAACTTGGGTGTAATGCCATCTTCATTGCCTAAGGTCTTGGTCAGGTCGGCCGTAAAGCTTTCCATAATGATGACCACCACATTTGGCCTGCTGTTTTTAAGTACATGCACGGTAGTATCTTTTTTTACACTGTACAGGTCTTTGATCAGCTGCTCTGCAGATTTTTCAGGACCATAGTTGTAGGGATTCCGTTCAGAATGTCTTGACTTCAGCAGGTCAGCTATTAAATTCCACTCTGTATTCACTGCGGCATGGTTAAGCACCTGTTGATCGCTGTAATAGGCCATGCTCTGATTATTTGGAGATACGCCCCATCCCCCACGGATCAGTAAGAAATTTAATCCTATAAGTAGCACAGCAAATGGGATTTTAGCCCATACCGGGGCCTTTGTAAGCCATATTTCCTTCTCCAGGATCAACCTGTTCAGTACAAAGCCTGATGCGATCAGAGCGGCTAAAACACCGAGACTAAAAAATATTGGTGAAGACGCACTGGATGCCAGCGCTTCGTTTGGTGAGGAAAATGCAAATCCAATTGCTTTTGCGTTGACTTTGCTTCCCCATTCACGGTATATATTGAGGTTGATTACAGCGATTGCACTGAAGAGGACGATAAAAACCTTGTTGAGCGGCCTCAGCCAGGCCATTTCTTTTTCCCTGCCTGCGATCAGATAAGAGATCACAAACCAGAGCAGGGGGATACTGATGATATAAGCTGCTGCGGCAAGATCCAGGCGGATACCATGCCAGGCTACGGCTATTATTTCCGTAAATGTGCCTCCATGTATGTCTTTCAAGAAGTTACATACAAAGATGACCCTGTCCAGCAGAAAGAACACTAACCAGAAAATAAAAAACCGGGCAAAAAAAATCAGGGCTTTTAACATTATCGCAAAAATAACTAATTGCGTCCTGCTAAAAATCCTGATTTTGTAAAATTATTTAATTTTATTGGCCTCCCATTGCTTTTAAAGCATCCATGGTGGTAAGCTCATATGATGGCGGAACCGCTAATGATATCGGGCCAACTTTCTCTTCTACAAGTGATTTAATGGCAATATTGGCTTTAACGCCATTTTGTACCCTGCTGAATTTTACCGGAGTAGCTCCAAGTGCTTTGAGCTCATTGCCGGAGATACCTTCTGGTAACTGGATCTCATTGGTTGCCCAAAGTTCGAATGAAGCACCACTTTCATCCTTGTAAGTATATTTTTCAGTATTGTAATTTCCGATCTTTTGTTTCTCACCGGTAGATTTAAAGTCGCTCAGTACAGGTGTTTTTCCCATCATCTGCTCATTGTCCTCTTTCGTGGTTTTCACTGCATACTGTTTTTGGGCAATAGGCACGTCAACCAGTACAAGGCCATTTTTTGCGATCACATCGTTGATCACGGTGATCTTTGCGGGCCCCTGTTCCAGTTCAAGCTTGATGAGGCTGCCGTTGAATTTGAATTTTGTTTCTGGTGGCAGTTGTGCAGCCATGCTTTGCTGATCTGGCGTCAGGTCATAGGTAATGGCGTAAGTAAGTGTACCTTCGTTCACTTTTTTCTGTGCGTGTGCAATTACAGCGGTGCTGATCAGAATTGCAGCGAGTACACTCGTTTTAATCGACTTTAACATATTGTTTCAATTTATAGTTTACCATTTAATTTTTTCTTTGCTGATAAAGGCAGCAATACCTTTTTTGAAATCATCGCTCTCCCGAACCCTGGCGTTGATCTGTACGGCTAAGTTAAGCGCATTTTCCAATGCGGGGTTGGTCGTCTGACCTATTAGCTGTTTAGTTACCATCAGGGAATTTGAAGAAGTTTCTTCGCATAACTTTAGCGCAAAATTCTGTACCGTTAGATCAATCTTATCGCTATTTGTTACATATGTTATCAAATTATACGCCAAGGCCTGCTCAGCGGAGAATAAATCTCCCGTCAGCAATATCTTTTTAGCAATAGTCTCCCCGGTTTTGCGCATCAGGAAACAGGATACGATTGCCGGAACAAAACCCAGTTTCACTTCAGTATAACCAAAATTAGCTTCCGGTACGGCAAATATAATATCACAAACCGTTGCCAGTCCGCATCCTCCGGCAATTGCATGTCCCTCAACCTGTGCGATAACCACTTTGGGAAGATAGTATATTGTAGTGAAAAGCGTTTTCAGGTTCTCACTGTCTTTCACATTTTCCTCATGGCTGTTCTGCTGTAACTGCTGCAGGTACTCCAGATCTGCGCCTGCGCTAAACGTTGTCCCTTCAGCTTTGAGGATGATTACTTTTACCTCTTCATCATCCGAGGCTTCGAGCAGTGCTGCTGTGAGCGAACTGACCAGTTCCGGATTAAAGGCATTACGCTTTTCAGGACGGTTCAGCGAAATTGTAGCAATGCGGTTTGCTACTGAATATAAGACCAGAGGTGATGTCATTGCTGTTGCAGATAGGTTTATATTTATTTTAGGTTGATCAAAGATGCCTTAATTTTTTTGAATACCTCAACTGAGTTTTTAAAAATAATTGTATCTGTTTCAATTTCATGAATCAGGCCATTTTTGTTTGTAACATCGAGCCATATTTTTTGGAAACGAATTGTTTTGCGCAGCTCAGCGCGCTTGACTGAGGGGCTGCCATGAATCCATACGGCATCAAAGCGGGGATTACCAATGATTTTGCGGCGGTTGAAAAAGCTGTCAACTAGTAATATTTTAAATTGATGGAAATAGATCTGGTGATCTTTGAGAAGGAAGCCCTTTGCATCCCCCTTAAAATCCATTTCACCATGCTGCTGGATGCTCTCCCATCGGATGCAGACGATCTGGCTGATCCTACGCTGATCGAGTGAAGGCTGGATATGAAACCTGAAGGCTTTGTCACGCGGCACCAGATCGGTCAGCATTATAGCCTTGTCAGACCGTATAAAAGCAACTGCATAATGCCTGTTTAACGAATACAGGATAATCACGTTTTGTTGCCTTGCCTCCAGTTTGTCTCCGAGCAGCATTCCCTGTAAAAAAATAAAGAGGAACAGTCCGCAGAATAAATGTTGTTTCTTTTTATTGCAGATACCTGTCATTACAAAGAATATTCCCGGACAGAGCAGGCACAACTCTGATGTTGTGATCCAGATCGGATGAAGGGTGGAGTAGGGGAGGCCGGCAATCCGCTCCAATCCATGATTCATAAAGTTAAGCAGCCACTCAAAGGGGCTGGCGATACAATCTATCGGCAAAAGCACGATGGCCAGCCCGGCGTACATCAGCAGCGTCACCGGGAGGGCAATAAAAAGATTGCTGAGTACAAAATATAGCGGAAACTGGTGGAAATAATAGATGCTGAGAGGCCAGGTAAATAGCTGTGCAGACAGTGAAACGGAGGTAATGCTCCAGGCCTGCCTCATAAACCACCACTTAAAAGAGCACAGGGCGTGTATTTTCGGATGCAGATATATCAGTCCCATCACCGCCAGGTAGGATAGCTGAAAACCGACATCCCACAACAGCAATGGGTCAGTAAAGAGCAGTACAAAAGCAGAGAGCGCGAGCAGATGGAAACCTCCGTTGTTTTTGTGAAAGGCTTTCGACAAAATAAGCAGGCTAAGCATTATTGCTGACCGCAAGACCGAAGCCGAACATCCGCTAATCACGGTATAGGACCAGATCAGTGTAATGATCAGGATTATCTTCATCCATTTCAAGACCTGCTTCCTGTTCATCCACTGCAGTGCAAGCTCAAGAACAACATATACCAATGACACATGCATACCGGAAACCGAAAGCGCGTGGATAGTTCCGGTCTGAGCATACGCCGCCAGCGTCTCTGCATCCAGGTCGGCCCGGTACCCCAGCACCAGTGTGGCAGCGACGGCAAATGCCTGGTCGTTCCTGATCAGTTTCCGGTACCGCTGGACCTGCGCTTTCCTTAGTTTCAATGCGAAGCTCAATATAGCAGAGCCACGCTTTTCCCGCAGGGGAATCAGCTCCTCTGTTGACAGAAAAATCTGGTGGTAAATCTGCTGATTTGCCAGCCACGACTGACTGTCAAATTCCCCCGGATTGAGTGGAGAAGGAATCGGAATATAACGGGCAGGAATGAGGTAGACCTGCCCATAATCCAGTCCATATAACGGGCTGCTTTTTGAGTCCACTGTGACCATCAGCAGCCCGGCAGATCTTATCAGTTTCCCTACATTTCCGATGGCAGTTATCTTCGCCCTGAATCGTATTAATCCAGCTGACTCATGCGGCTCATCGGCGATATAAATCTTGAGATAATTTGCCTTCTGTGCAGAAAAATGATCGGAGTCCGGGTAGTCAGGATCATTGAAAACACAAAACGCGCCCAGGAAGAAGAATGACAAATACAGCAGTAGAGCTAATTTTATCTTATGATGGTATACTTTAGTTGAAATGTATAAATAATTGAATATGAATGATGAAAATAAAATTAATAAAAAAATAAAGGTCGTAAACAAATTTAATTTGGCAAATGGCGCGTATTTCGAAACGGCTATTCCTGCGCAAAATGGGAACAGGATCCGGACAAAAACACTTTGATGAACCCTCATGCCATTGCTAAAATTGGTAGCGTAACTGCAGCTTGATTTCTGGCTTGCTGCTGCCCTCGATTTCATCCAGTCCGGTACCTGTCTTTTCTTTTCCGGGATAGCAGTAAACAGCGTACCGAAGCCATGCTTTCAGCCGCCTCGAAAGCTTATAATTCAGGTTCAGGAAAGTACGTATGCCTCTGCCATTATACAGCCCCGATCCTGCCCCGTAGAGGACATCATCTTCATAGGCGTAGATCCTGTTTTCATAGCTTTCTGTATTGAAAAAAGCCAGTCTGGCATTGCCGCCGATTTTGGAAGACATGGGACTGTAACTGGCGTCCTCATAAATCAGATATCCGTATGTTACCGGAGCTTTTCCCTTTTGATACCGCGTGATCTCAAGCCTGTTTTCAAGCTTTATTTTTCTGTTTAACTCCCAGCTTGAGCCCAGCCTGTAATTCTCTTTTTTTACTCCGGCCAGAGGAAGACCGGTAATCCCGTTTTGCTGGCTTAGCCGGAGGTTGGCCTTCAGCATCAGCTTTAACTTTTTGCGGGGAGAATAGCTGAGCTGACCCATCAGATCTGTTCCGTTCGAGGCGCTGTCAATCCTGTATTTTGCCCAGGGGAAATGAAAAAGGTCTGCGTACACAGACGCGTCCCAACGTGTTCCGCGGCCCCAGTGGACGCCCGCATACCATCCCTTTTCATTTGATGAAGCTGATCCCGCAGCTATGCCCTGACTGTAAAACGTATGGTGGTCTTTTCCGTAATTCCTGTACAGGATCACCGCAGACAGGGAGCGGGAGATGCTGGTCATTGCTCCCTGCAGGACTGCTAAACCACCCGGGGAACTTTTTGCTGCCTCGCCAAACAGGTAGATGCTTTTAAAGCTGTAATTGTACCACGATCCAAAGTTACTGAGCGACTCTCCTTCAAATGCGTATTGCTTATAAAGCTGGCTGCCTGTTACAAATGGATGGTCGTAAGCAGTGTGGTAGGCAACCATCCCTGCTTCAAGACTGCTTTGTCTCAACTCCACTGCTATGCCGTAAAGGAATTGCTGCAGGCTCCCTTTATTCCTGATTTCTGAAGCTGTGCGGTGCAGTCCGCTCGCTCCGATCGTAGAAAGAGGTGATAGGTTTGCATCTAAATTTCTTAAAGATATAAATGTAGTTAAGTCTATGTTTTTTAATAAACTAAATGTTGATCCTGCTCCCCTGAAAAACGCATTTTCACTTGTGGAAGTGTAAGAACGGAGACCGTTATCCTTCTTCGCTACTCCCGCCACATCGGCGCCTTTGCCAAAGGAAGATCCTGTCCAGAGCGTTAACCCCTGCCCAAACTGAAGACTGTAATCTCCGATTACAATCTTTTTAAAGTGCCCGTTTTTGTAGAGGGCAAGGCTTGCCGAAAGGAAGTCGAAGCCCAGCCGCGAACGGCCTCTGAAAAATTCTTCACCAGCGTCTTTCTCTCCTGTAAAACAAAAAAACGCCTGGTCGCCAAGATTGTATCTGTACTTCAGCAACAGCTTCTGTGGGCTTCCAAGGTAACGGCTTCCGGGAAGATCTTCGTATCCCTTTTGCTTTTTCAGCACCTGCCCGTATCGAAGCATCAGTTCACTGTTCCCATTGTTCAGTACCTGCTGCAAACTGAGCAGGCTCCTGTATCCGGCTTCCTGCTTTACCGTAACAAAAGGCATCAGCCGGCGGATCGTTTCAGCATCAAAGTCATCTATGCCCTGCAGTTCCAGAACGTCCCTCATCTGTCCATTTGCCCGGATATGTCTTAGAAGATTGCTGATCTGGAGTGCGGACAGAAAAACCAGCTCTTTTAGCTGCTCCGGCTTTGCATGGTTAAGATCAACAGGATTTTTTTTGTAAAAGGACAGGCGCTCAGTCAGCTCTGAAAGATCTTCTTCTTCGGGAAGGCTCTCAGCGAGGTGGGAGCTGATGTCTTTGATGGCGGCGTCTTCCTGTGCAGTGGCCGCAGGGCAGCAGAAGCAGCAAAATGTTCCTACAAGCAGTCCGCACAGTGGCCTGCACAGCAGAGGGGCGAAGCGGAGATTGGTATACCTTGACATATTGCCAAAGTAATACCAATCGCAGTAAAACTGTTAACTATTTGTTTAAATTTCTTCGTTTAACTTTAGCAGAAAGTCTTTCAGCCGCTCCAGGGAGGCAATGATTTTTTGATTTTCTTTTACATCCCCACTGTTGTTTTTCAAATGGTCTTTAGCCCCTTTAAGGGTAAATCCTTTATCGTCTACCAGGTGGAAGATCATCTTTAGGTTCTCTACATCCTCAGGTGTAAACAGGCGGTTGCCTTTCTTGTTTTTCTTGGGCTGAAGGATATCAAACTCTTTCTCATAAAAACGGATCTGTGAAGCATTTACGCCAAACATTTCCGTTACCTCACCCATCGTATAATACATTTTATTAATTTCCCGTTCCTTGTAAGGCATACTTTTATGTTGATAGTTAGTGGTTTACAGCATTTATATAAAGCATTCAAATGTAAAGGGATTTTAGTAGAATACCGCAATAAAATTTTAATTTTGTTGAATAATTTTCAAGCCAAGAATGACAGCAAAAGAAATCAGACAAGCATATTTAAAATTTTTTGAATCGAAACAGCATCACATTGTTTCCTCTGCGCCGATCGTAGTTAAAAACGATCCCACGCTGATGTTTACCAATGCGGGTATGAACCAGTTTAAAGATATATTTTTGGGCGAGGCAGCTGCCAAATATCCAAGGGTTACCGATACACAGCGTTGTCTGCGGGTTTCCGGAAAACATAACGACCTTGAAGAAGTGGGTATCGATACTTACCATCATACCATGTTCGAAATGCTGGGCAACTGGAGTTTTGGTGATTACTTTAAAAAAGAAGCCATTGCCTGGAGCTGGGAACTGCTCACTGAAGTGTATGGTATTCCGAAGGACAAACTCTACGTTTCAATCTTTGAAGGAGATGAAAAAGAAGGTTTGCCAAGAGATACCGAAGCTTACGATTTATGGAAACAGTATGTGCCTGAAGACCGGATCATTTTAGGCAATAAAAAGGATAACTTTTGGGAGATGGGCGATACAGGCCCATGCGGTCCCTGCTCAGAAATCCATGTAGACTGCCGTCCTGATGATGAACGTGCTGCCGTTTCCGGTAAGGAGCTGGTGAATGCAGACCATCCTCAGGTGATCGAGATCTGGAACAACGTATTTATGCAGTTTAACAGATTGAAGGACGGATCTTTGCAGACATTACCTGCACAGCATGTTGATACGGGAATGGGCTTTGAGCGTCTGGTGCGCGTACTGCAGAATAAGGCTTCAAACTATGATACCGATGTATTTCAACCATTGATCCAGTTCATTTCACAGAAGGCCGGCATTGCTTATGGCGCTGATGAAAAAACTGATATCGCCATGCGTGTGATGGCAGATCATATCCGTGCAATTTCATTTGTGATTGCAGACGGACAGCTGCCTGCCAATAACAAAGCAGGCTACGTGATCCGCAGGATCCTGAGAAGGGCAGTGCGTTATGCCTACACCTTCCTTGATTTAAAAGATCCTTTCCTCAACCAACTGGTGCCGGTTCTTGCCGAACAATTCAAGGGCGTGTTTGATGAACTTTCCCTGCAGCAGGATTTTGTTCAGAAAGTGGTACTGGAAGAAGAAGTGTCCTTCCTGAGAACACTTGCTACCGGAATCCAGCGGTTTGAAAGCTACACGAAGAAACAGGCGGAATTCCTGATGTCGGAAAATGCAATCGATCTGGAGAAACCATTTGAAGATGCCTGGGTATACAGCATCCTGAAAGATCAGATGGTGATCTCCGGAGAGTTCGCATTTGAACTGCAGGATACCTACGGTTTTCCAATCGACCTGACAGAACTGATGGCCAGAGAGCAGAAATGGAATGTGGACATGGACGAGTACCATATCAGCCTGCAGAAACAAAAATCGAGATCCCGGGCAGCAACAGCAGTAGATACTGGCGACTGGATCACGGTTCATCCAGATCCTGAAACTGAGTTTGTGGGCTATGATGATCTGGAGATCGAAACAAAGATCCTGAAATACAGGCAGGTAACTGCCAAAGGTAGGGAGCAGTTCCAGATCGTATTGCAGAAAACTCCTTTTTATGGCGAAAGCGGCGGCCAGGTAGGCGATACCGGCCGGCTTGAAGACCATAGCAGGATGTTCTTTGTAGAGATTACCGATACGAAAAAAGAAAACGGAGTGATCGTACATTATACCGACACACTTCCGGAAGATATTGACGGACTGTTCTGGGCTGTTGTGGATGAAGATAAGCGCGCTCAGACGAATAATAACCACTCGGCGACCCATTTACTCCATGCGGCCTTAAAAAGTGTCCTCGGCGAGCATGTGAACCAAAAGGGTTCCCTGGTAAATCCTGAGTACCTGCGTTTCGATTTTTCGCACTTTGCGAAAATTACGGATACAGAGCTTGCGGCCATCGAGCATATTGTGAACAAAAAGATCAGGCAAAACATTCCGCTGAAAGAACAGCGGCAGGTTCCCTATGCCGAAGCACTGTCCAGTGGGGTGACGGCTTTATTCGGAGAGAAATATGGCGAAGTGGTAAGGATCATCACTTTCGATGATAATTATTCAAAAGAGCTTTGCGGTGGTACACACGTGCAGGCAACCGGTCAGATCGGCTATTTTAAGATCTTATCTGAAAGCGCTGTGGCTGCCGGGGTACGACGCATTGAGGCCATTACGGCTGATGCTGCGGAAGCTTATATTATTAACCAGGATCAGGAAATCAGTCAGTTAAAGGCGTTACTTAAAGGAAATAAAGATATTACCGGAGCGGTTACTGCATTGATCGAGGAGAATGCAAAGCTGAAAAAAGAGGCCGAAAAGGCTGTTATTGAACGTTCAGGCAATCTGAAGCATGAAATTGTGCATCATATGAAGACAATCAGTGGCATAAACGTCATCGCCGTACAGGTAGATCTGCCAAATGCTGATGCCGTAAAGAATCTTGCTTTTTCTGTAAAGGATCTGGTTGATAATCTGTTCCTTGTCTTCACTACGTTAATTGATGATAAACCCGGTATTACGGTCATGTTGTCGGAGAATCTGGTCACCGAAAAGGGTTTGAATGCCTCCAACATTGTTCGTGAACTGGCAAAGGATATCCAGGGCGGGGGCGGCGGACAGCCGTTTTACGCAACTGCCGGCGGTAAGAATAAAGATGGCTTGCCTAAGGTGCTGGAGAAAGTTACAGCGCTGATACCAGTGGTGTAGTTTGATCATAGATTAAAGTCCTGTTTTCGCTGAAGAAAACAGGACTTTACATTTAAGATAAGCCGGGATCAGTTAAATTCCCAGCGCAATCCCATTGAATACTTTATTGGGATCATATTTATTTTTGACCTGCTTAAGGCGGGGCAGGTTGCTGCCATACGCATCTTTGATCTGTTCATGATTGTCATTTCCAAGCATGACAGCATATCCTCCCGGCAAGGCATACGGAGCTGTCAGTTCATACAGCTCATCTACCCATTCCTTATGCTTGTCGCTGACAGCATCATCCTCAGGTATCCACTCAGCAGCAATTAACAATACGAAATGCCGCTCCCTTAATCCAAATGCGGTATCTGCTACTGCTACCCTTGTTGTTGCGCCATGTACTTCCAGTAATGCGGCTACAGATAGCGGCGATGTTTTACGGTTTATCGCGTCGGCGATACCCGCTATCAGTTCCGGCTGAAGTTCAGAAAGCCATCTCGTTTTTGCATACACCCGGCGCCCGTTAACAATAAAAGGAGCGAAGGATTCCAGTAAACTTTGTACCGTCACTTGCGAAATCTGTTCAGTTAGTGGTGTGCCCAGCTGTCTTAAGGCATCAATATAGGGCTGCCCTTCAGTGGGGTCGCCAAACCAGTTAGGTGCAACCATCAGTACAGAACTTCCATCCGGGCTTCCCATCGCCTGTACCAGCACGTAGAGCTCGTCCGGAGCCGACTTCATCAGTTCATTGTGTCCCTTCAAAATACTTTTGGCATCTTTCAGATCAAAGACGATCCGGCCTGCCAGCAGGGGCCTGGCATCGTGCAGGCGGATGTGCAGTGACGTTACCACCCCAAAATTTCCGCCGCCACCGCAGATTGCCCAAAGTAAATCCTGGTTTTCATTGGGGCTGACTGTAATCAGGCTGCCATCTGCAAGCACTACCTCGGCAGCAAGTAAATTGTCTGCTGCCATGCCGCAGGAAGGGCTGATCAGCCCATAACCTCCGCCGAGTGTAAAGCCTGATACACCTACTTCGCCGGATGGGGCAGTCACATGCACCAGGTTAAACTTACCGGCCGCTGTAGTAAGTTCTATGCTTTTTACACCTCCTCCTATGACTGCAAATTTTGATACTGCATCGATTGCTATGGCATCAAACCGGGTGAGATCAATCACCAGTCCGCCGTCAGCAAATGCACGGCCCTGCCAGTCGTGTCCGCCGCTGCGAACAGATAACTTTATATTTTTCTTCTGCGCCAATACTACGGCCGCCTGTACATCTTCAGTAGTTTCACACAGGCAGACCATTGCCGGCCGGTTGTCCGTTGCCGCCCATCCCTGATAGGATGAAGCATATTTTTCAGTCCCGGGCAGTGCTATTTTGTTCTTTAGTGCTTCTTCCAGTTCGTCGATTGTTTTTTGATTCCAGTCTGTCATGCTAAAGATTTTTAATTGTTTCAATCAAAGATGGACTGATCATATTCTTTGATCAATCCCCAATACTGGTGACTCAACTATTCTGCTGTGGTCGTAGATTTCAGCTTAGACAGCGCAATTGGTATTGCTTTGAATACATTATCGGGATCATATCTTTTTTTGACAGACTGCAGTTTGGGCAGGTTGCTGCCATGCGCATGTGCAATTTGCTCAATATCTTCATTGCCCAGCATTGCCGGATAGCCACCCGGCAGAGAATACGGTGCTGTTGATGCAAACAGGTCATTTGCCCATTTCTTCTGAACATTGCTGTCAGCAGCATCTTCCGGCATCCACTCCGTAGCGATAATTAAAGTATAATGCGTTTCTCTTAAGGCGAATGCCGTATCTGCTACAGGTACTCTGGCGATTGCTCCATGTAAATGAAACAAAGTGATGATTGATAATGGTGAAGCAATATGCATTGCTGATTCTGCTATTCTGGCAATGAGTCCTGTCTCCAGTTTAGTAACCCATCTGGTTTTGGCATAGCGATAGCTTCCGTTAAGGATGTATGGCGCAAAGGCTTCCATCAAGCCTTTAATGCTCGTCTCCGACAGCTGTTCCATCACCGGGGTGCCCAGTTGCCTGATCTTATCGATGACAACCCTGCCTTCTACGGGGTCGCCATACCAGGTAGGAGAGATCAATAGCACAGCATCACCTTTGGGAATTGTCCGGATGGATATCAATCACCGGTCCGACATCTGCAAATGAACGTCCCTGCCAGTCGTGCCCTCCGCCACGTACTGATAATCTGATGTTCTTTTTTTGAGCGAGTATCACTGCTGCCTGTACATCTTCCTTGGTTTCGCAATGGCAGACCATGGCTGGCCGGTTATCTGTTACCGCCCATCCCTGATATGACGCAGCATATTTTTCAGTCCCCGGCAATGCTATTTTATTCTTTAATACTTCTTCAAGTTCTTCCTCTGTCTTTTGATTCCAATCTGTCCTGTTCATGATAGTTGGTGGTTTCAATCAAAGATGGAAAGACCGAGATCGCAGTTCAATACCCAAAAATGGGGAAGAAGCGGGTGCTTGTGGATCACCTGATTTGGGGATGTTTTATAATAACCATAAATACTTTCTTTGTTTGAATTGATTCATAAACAAATTTTAATGCGAACAATGAAAATAAACAGACCCTTTGTATCATTATTGGCGTTAAGCCTAATGGCTATCCTGTCTTGTTCTAAAAAAGCAGAAAATGAACTGAATGCAAACACTGAACAAAATGAAGCCGTGTTAAAGAAAAACGACACTGGAGCGCAGGCTGATTCTTCATTCCGGGTCATAGGTTATTTCCCGGACTGGGGAGATGTGGACCAGGTGCAGTTTGATAAGCTCACGCACATTGATTATGCCTTCGCGCTGCCAAATACTGACGGCAGCATCGCCGAAATTGCTAATCCTACTCTGTTGAGGTCCCTCGTACAAAAAGCGCATGCGCAAAATGTAAAAGTATTTATTTCTGTTGGCGGAGGAACTGCCGCTGCAACAAATGCATTCAATGCACTGGCTGCCGGTAATGCCAGCCGCGAAAAGTTCAGGCTCGCATTAATAGAATTAATCAGCACATATGCGCTTGATGGGGCAGATATAGATTGGGAATACCCTGTAAAAGGTGTTAACGATGGTGACTATGCAACCCTCATTCAGCAACTGAGCATTGCCTTGCATAACGAAGGAAAGCAGCTGAGCACTACCGTTACCGGCAGCTACGGGGATTTTGTTCGTACCAGTCTTTATACTCATCTGGATTTTGTCAATATTCTTGCTTATGATGAAGGAACAACCTATCATTCAACGCTGGATATTGCAAAAAGATCGTTGGATCATTGGTTGGGCTTAGGTTTACCTGCATCTAAGGCGGTACTGGCAGTTCCATTTTATGGCTTGTCTCCAACAAAAGATGCGCTCGCATTCAGTGGTTTGTTAGCCCTTGGTGCAGATCCTTACAGTGATGTTTTTGGCGATTATGGTTACAATGGTATAACTACGATTAAAGCTAAAACAGATATGGCTTTTGCACGTGGCAATGGAATTGCAATTTGGAACCTGGCGCATGATGCCACAGGCGCAAATTCCCTGCTGAGCGCTATTTATACCGAGGCACAAAAACTGAAAGGCTCCGCAGCTAAAAAATAAAGCAGCTCTGCATCAACTCTGATTTGAAACCCTTTTACATTAGAAGGGTTTCATTTTTTGGATTCTTACCGCATTCAAAATCGCCAGTAAAGCAACACCCACATCGGCGATTACTGCTTCCCATAGCGTTGCCACCCCACCGGCGCCCAAACTGAGCACGATGATCTTAACGCCCATGGCCAGCGCAATATTCTGCCATACGATGTTCCTGGTGAGCTTTCCGATTTTGATTGCGGTAACTATTTTTGAGGGCTGGTCATTCTGGATCACGATATCTGCAGTTTCAATCGTTGCATCGCTGCCGAGGCCACCCATTGCTATTCCCGCATCTGCCAAAGCCACTACAGGAGCATCGTTGATGCCGTCGCCCACAAAAGCAATCTTTCTGCCCTCATTTTTTAAGGACTCTACTTTCTCCACCTTGTTTTCCGGTAAGAGATCGCCATAGGCCTGGTCTATGCCTAACAGCGCTGCAATTTTATCGACTACCCCCTGTTTATCCCCGCTCAGCATCACCGTTTGCAGGTTCAGGCTGTGCATCGCTTTAACAGCCTCAATCGCATCTTCTTTTAATTCATCCGCAATGGTGATGTATCCGGCATATTTGCCGTCCACAGCAATTACCACAACTGTATCTTCTTCATTAGCAGCAGACTGGTCATAGCTGATTTTAAACTGATCCAGCAACCTTATATTCCCGGCAAGAACTTCTTTGCCATTTACAGTACCCTTTAATCCTTTGCCGGCAACTTCTTCTACATTTTCCGCGTCATCCGGCTTTACGTCCGAAGCAGCTCTCTTACTTCCGCCAGCATATGCCGTAATGGCCAGCGCAATAGGATGCGTAGATTTGCTTTCCAGTGCAGCGGCCAGATTTACCAGTTCCTGTTCGTTTCCATCAAGAGCTACTATCTTTTGTACATTAAAAACGCCCTTTGTCAGGGTTCCTGTTTTATCCATCACCACCGTATTGATGGTGGTGACCACGTCAAGGAAATTGGAACCCTTAAATAAGATACCGTTTTTCGAAGCCAGTCCAATTCCGCCAAAATATCCCAGCGGTATAGATACAACCAGCGCGCATGGGCAGCTGATTACCAGGAATACCAGCCCCCTGTATAACCATTCGGTAAATACGTAATGATCTGCGATAAAATAGGGCAGGCCTACAACCAGGACGGCAAGGGCAAAAACCGCAGGAGTATAGATTTTCGCGAAGCGGGAGATAAAAAGCTGGGTTTGAGATTTCCTGGCGGTGGCATCCTGTACCATTTCCAGTATTTTGCTGAGCTTACTGTCTTTAAATAATGCCAGCACTTTAACTTCCGTGACCGTGTTCAGGTTGATCATACCAGCAAGAACACTATCACCTTTTGCTTTGGTGTCGGGCTTGCTTTCGCCCGTCATGGCGGCGGTATTGAACGTGCCCTTTTCAGATAACAGTTCACCATCCAGTGCTACCTTCTCACCGGCTTTAATCTGGATAATCTCGTTGATTGCCACTTCAGAAGAATGCACGCTTTCAGGATTTCCGTTTCGTAGTACGGTAACCATATCCGGACGGATGTCAAGCAAGGCTTTGATGCTGCGTTTTGCATTGGATACGGCGCTGTCCTGAAACCATTCGCCGATAGAGTAGAAAACCATCACTGCAACGCCTTCGCTGTAGGAGCCGATGGCAAAAGCACCAATGGTGGCCACGCTCATCAGGAAAAACTCATTAAAAAAATCCAGGTGCATGGCTTTTTTAAAGGAAATCCTCAGCACTTCCCATCCAGCAAGTAAGTAGGCGGTGCCAAAGATCAGCAGCTGAATGATGTTTGCCGGACGGAAATGAAAACCAAAGTCCAGGATAAGCATAACTGCCAGGATGAATAACGCAGATAAAAGGGGGAGCTGTCCCTTCCAGCTGGCATCGTGTTCGCCGCCATGGTCGTGGTCATGGTCGCCCTCCTCGGCATGATCATGACCTTCATGGTCATGTCCTTCGTGGCTATGGTTGATTATCTTTTTTTTCGGTTCTGGTTCTGTTGAACAGCATTCGCAGGCATGTGGTCTACTCATACTGTAAAAGTAATCAAAAGAGGCTTGCAATGGTATTGCAAACTCACAACAGAGCTGCTCCCGCTTTTACTAAGCGATACACTTGCTGCAGGTTCCCTTTACCATCAGGTTTACTTCTTCTGAAGCAAAGCCTTCGGGCAGGGTTACCTGAGGGATCTTTGATTTTGGAAGACAGGAAGTTTCGCGGCAGGCGTTACAAAAGAAATGTACATGGAGGTCGTGATGGTGCCCGGCAACACAATCTTCTGCGCAGAGGGCATACTTTGGCGCGCCCGACCCATCGTCGATGCTATGCACAAGCCCTTTTTCTTCAAACTTTTTGAGTACGCGGTAAATGGTTACCCTGTCTGATGGCCCAAGGCCCTTTTCGAGCTCAGTCAGGCTGATTGCCGAAGCCTGGTTCAGCAGAAACCGGAGTACCAGGAGCCGCATCGCCGTAGGGCTGATCTCTTTATGTACCAGTATGTCTTCTGCTTCTTTGATCATAATTTCTTTAGCTTGCCGGGCGGTTGATGTAAAAATAAAAAAAGTTGTAGAGTATATGGGCATTTTGACCATATACTTTACAACTCAATGATAAATATATATGAGGTTGATTAACCTCTGTGGCCACCTCTGCCGCCACCGCCGTGGTTACCGCCGCCACCGCCGTGATTGCCACCATTTCCTGGGCCACCATGGTTACCACCATTTCCGGGGCCTCCGTGGTTTCCGCCGCCACCGTGGTTGTCGTGTCCTCCGCCATGGTTATTAAATCCTCCTCTTGGGCCGCCATGATCAAATCCGCCCCTTGGGCCGCCATGATTATAACCGCCTCTTGGGCCACCATAATAGTTATTTCTGTGGATTACAGTAGTTCTGCCGCCGTAACCGCCCCTGTATCCGCCACCGCGATAATTGGTAACATATCTTGTGCGGTATTCATTGTGGCGCATCCATGGATCCCGCGAATTGATCACGATTTTCCTGCCGCCATACAGATCATAACCTCTGTAACGTGAAGGCAGGTAACGTCTGTGAACCCAGCTTCCGCCTTCCAGATATACGTACTGTCTGGTTGGAACATCATAGTAGCTATCTACATCTGGCAGGTAGTAGTAGTCTACATGATTATAGCCTCTGGGCCCCCAGTCCGGCTGCAAGCCGATGTTTACACTTAAACTCACCTGGGCTTTTGCAGGTACAGCTGCCAGAGATCCGATCCCGATTGCTGCGATTAAAAGTAGTTTTTTCATAATGGTTACATTTGTGTGTGATAACATTAGTTCAAAGTTTATGCCAATGATTATAATTTTTCTAACCCCATCCGCATAAACTTATTTGGTTATATTTGTGAGACAGTAATTCCCGACATTAGTTTAATTTATTGCCCCTAAATGATTACGAAAACTGCAGTTTCTGCCACAGAATTTGAATTGGTATCAGGCTTAGAGATTCACGTTCAGTTAAATACGGCCTCCAAAATATTTTCTTCAGACAGTGCTGCATTTGGTGCCAAACCGAATGAAAATATCTCTGCAGTCTCCCTTGCACTGCCTGGAGCACTGCCCAAATTAAATAAAGAAGTGGTGGCAAAAGCCATCAGAATGGGCCTTGCCCTTAATTGTACAATCAACCAGACCAACTTTTTTGACAGAAAAAACTATTTCTACGCAGATCTTCCCAAAGGGTACCAGATCACGCAGGATAACCGCCCGATCTGTCAGAACGGATATATAGACCTTACCCTTAGTGACGGAACGGAAAAGAGGATCGGTATTAACCGTATCCATTTGGAAGAAGATGCCGGAAAAAGCCTGCACGACCAGAATGAACAGTATTCGTATGTCGACCTTAACCGTGCCGGTGTGCCGCTAATAGAAATTGTTACCGAACCTGATATCCGCTCGGCTGAAGAGGCTTCGGCCTTGCTTACCGAAATGAGAAAACTGGTAAGGCACCTTGATGTAAGCGACGGGAATATGGAAGAAGGAAGTTTGCGCTGCGATGCAAATATTTCTATCCGCGAGCGTGGCACTATAGAATATGGTACGCGCTGCGAAGTAAAAAACCTGAATTCTATCCGGAATGTTCGCAGGGCGATGGAGTTTGAATTTAACCGCCAGCAGGAACTGGTTTCTGCAGGCGGGGCAATCATACAAAGCACCCTGACGTTTGATGCCGACCAGGGGACTACCGCGCCGATGAGAACCAAAGAAATGGCCAACGATTACCGTTATTTCCCCGATCCTGATCTTCCGCCTGTATATATATCGGATGAATGGCTGGCACAATTAAAAGCAGCGATGCCGGCTTTGCCCAAAGAAATTACTGCGAAACTGGTGGCGGATTTCGGGCTGAGCAATTCGGAAGCCGCAATTTTTGCTGAAGATACCCTATTGCTGGAATACCTGAATAAGGCCCTGACAACAGTTAAGCAGCCTAAAAGTCTGATCAACTGGTTAACGGGACCTGTAAGGGCATTACTGAATGAGCAGCAAACCGGTATTTCGTCTTTTGGCCTCAGCCCTGCACAGCTTGCTGCGGTTATAAACATGGTCGACGAGAAAAAGATCACCCAGCAGATTGCCTTACACCAGCTTTTACCCGCCATTCAGCAGAAACCGGGAGCGGATGTAACTGCGCTTGCAGCAGAAATGAATATCCTGATCGTGGAGAACAGTGATGAGCTTTCTGATTTTGCAGACCAGGTACTGGAGAAATTTAAACCGCAGGTACAGGCATATAAAAATGGAAAAAAAGGCGTTATGGGATTATTCGTAGGCGAAATAATGAAGCTTGCCCAGGGAAAGGCCGATCCTCAGAAGATCAATGCGTTGCTGGAAGAAAAGCTGAAATAACAATAAATGATAGCATCTAATATGAGTTCATCAATGAAAAAGATCTTCTTCTTCCTGGCACTGTGCATCGCATTTGTAGCCTGCAAAGACAAAAGTAAATTTGAAATCGGAGGCAAGTTCCAGAATGCACAACCAAAAAGTAAGGTGTACTTGTATTCGATCGTGAAGAATAACGAGACTGCAATAGACTCTACCGTTTTGTCTGACAAAGGGGAGTTCAAGTTTACCGGCAATGCGCCCGAGGTAGATTTTTTCAAAGTAAAGATCGACAACAGCGAGTATGTGCTGATTGCAAAGAATGGCGATGTGATCAAACTGGAAGCAGATCTTTCCAGTCCAACGCTCGACTATAAGCTTTCAGGTGCAGACGAAGCGGATAAACTCGAAGAATTAAACAAGAACAGGAACCAGTATGTGGCGAAGCTGACTGCGCTGGAAACCCAGTTCCAGGAGAATGTGGTGAAAAACCCGGAAAGCAGACAGGCCATTATCGCGCAGATGAGCCCTGAGCTGATCAAAGTGAAACAGGAAATGGTTGATTATATCCTGAAGTTTGCGATGGATAATACAACCTCACTGGCAAGTTTTTATGCGATCAATTCATTAAGCCCGAGCGATTACGAGCAGGAGCTGCTGGCTTATGCCGACAAGATCAAAAGCAATTTTAATAAAAATGAAGCCGTAACCGATTTCCTCGTAAGAATGGCCAAACTCAGATCGGTACAGGTTGGACAGCCTGCACCAGATTTTAACATGCCGACAATCGACGGGAAAACTATCAAATTATCCAGTTTAAAAGGCAAATATGTGATGCTTGATTTCTGGGCCTCATGGTGCCAGCCCTGCAGACAGGAAAATCCCAATGTTGTAAAAGCATATCATAAATATAAAAACAGGAACTTTACGATTGTAGGCATCTCCCTGGATAAGGATGCTGCCGCCTGGAAACAGGCTGTTGCCCAGGATGGCTTAACCTGGACACACGGCAGTGAACTCAATGATTTTGAGAGCGCTACCGTAAGGGCCTATCAGGTAGATCAGATCCCGGCATCATTTATTCTTGATCCTGAAGGTAAAATCATTGCCAAAAACCTTCATGGAGAAGAACTGGACTCCTTTTTAAATAAGACTTTACGTTAACCCTAATTCCATGTTAAACTAAGGGATGCTATTAACAATTTGTTAACCTGCATTTAACCTCTTTGTATAATTGATTACTTAATTTCGTAACAAATATTTAAAGCCATGAGCACCGTAAAACAAAAGATACTGATAGTTGATGATGAACCTGATATTTTAGAGTTAATAGAATATAACCTTAAAAAGGAGGGTTACCAGGTTTACCTTGCCAGCAATGGCCAGGATGGTATCGCGGTAGCAAAGAAGGTGCATCCTGATCTGATCATTCTTGATATTATGATGCCTAAGATGGATGGGATAGAAGCCTGCCGTTTAATGCGAGCTATACCTGAGTTCAAAAATACATTTATGGTATTCCTTACCGCCAGAAGTGAAGAATATTCTGAGATCGCCGGATTTAATGTTGGCGCTGATGACTATATCGCCAAGCCCATCAAACCAAGGGCACTGGTAAGCAGGATCAATGCCATACTGCGACGTAATGTAAGTAACGACGAAGTTTCTGAAAATAAAGTGGAAATAGGCGACCTGGTGATCGACAGGGAGGCTTACCTTGTATATCAGAACGGAGTGAAGGTTGTCCTGGCTAAAAAAGAATTTGAACTGCTGTACCTGCTGGCTTCAAAACCGGGTAAAGTATATACCAGGGAGTCTATCCTTAAAAATATCTGGGAAGATTCTGTAGTGGTCACCAACAGGACCATTGATGTCCATATCCGCAAACTCAGAGAGAAATTAGGTGAAACTTATGTAGCAACAGTGAAGGGCGTGGGGTATAAGTTCGAACTTTCTTAGTACTTTTGTACTTTAAGAAAACCCGCACCATTGAAATATCCTGTATTTAAAGATCTGATTCTATTCGAAGACGATAACCATATCGTTGTTAATAAGCCGCCATTTGTTGCCTCACTGGATGAGCGTGGCGGCTCAGGCGAAGTAAATATCCTTCGCCTCGCAAAACAGTACTCAGAAGACGCCCAGGTTTGTCACCGCCTGGACAAAGAAACTTCCGGAGCTATTATTATTGCTAAAAATCCTGAAGCCTACCGTTCTGTATCCATGCAGTTCGAAAAACGCAGGGTCAAAAAGACTTATCATGCTGTTGTAGACGGACAGTATTCTTTTAATGAGCTTTTTATTGATCTGCCGATCTTAAATGATGGTAACCGCAGTGTAACGATCGACCGCAAGGAAGGTAAACGCGCCGAGACGATCTTTAATTCCATCAAATTCTATAAACATTATACCCTGGTAGAGTGCAAGCCCATTACGGGCCGTATGCACCAGATCAGGATCCACCTGGCTACACAGCGTGCTGCCATTTGTGGCGATACCTTATATAAAGGCAAACCGGTATTTTTATCAGCTATTAAAAAAGGATACAGGATTGCAAAAGATGACGATGAACAGCCGATCATGAAGCGTTTTGCCCTGCACGCCAAACACGTGATCTTTAAAGGCCTTGATGATAAAGACATCGAAGTTGAAGCACCATATCCTAAGGATTTTGCTACACTAATAAAATTACTGGATAAGTTTGACAGTTAGTATGCTGTCCTTCCGGTAAACCTTCTGCCAGCGATCTTTGAGCTTAGTTTTTGATTGACTGATAGAATTGATTGTTAAATAAGTTGTACTGTTTAAACAGAAAATAATGTATGTAAGACTGGTAACCTATCTTGACAGACTCAACCAATACCGCCGCACTAAAATATCCAACAGAAATTTCCTTGTGATTGCAGCTTTGCTGGTGGGTATCCTGGCGGGGCTCGCTGCAGCAATATTAAAATCGCTTACGCACCACATCGAAGATTTTTTGCAGGATGGCTTTCACTGGCAATATAAATATTACCTTTTCCTTGTATTTCCACTGATCGGGATACTGCTCTCGGTAATGTACGTGAGGCGTTTTATCAGAAAGGGAAAGTTTGAAACCGGCCTTACGCCCCTGCTGTATACCATCTCTAAGAAGTCGAGCCGCGTAGAGCCGCATAACATCTATTCACAGATCATTACTGCTGCCCTAACGGTAGGTTTTGGTGGTTCCACAGGCCTCGAAGCTCCAATCGTTCAGAGTGGTGCCGGCATCGGCTCAGTGATCGGCCGTTTCTTAGGCTTATCCTACAGGGAAACAACAATGTTGCTGGCCTGCGGGGCAGCTGCGGGGATTGCCGGTGCATTTAACAGCCCTATTGCAGGCATCGTTTTCGCTATTGAGATCCTGTTACCTGAATTTTCTATACCTGCCTTTATTCCACTGTTACTGGCTTCGGCAACTGCAGCTGTGGTAGCAAGGTTCTTTTATAATGAGCAGCTGTTTTTCCTGGTAACAGAAGGCTGGCAGTTTAATGCGCTGATCTGGTATGTAGTTCTTGCTGTACTGATCGGGGTGTTCTCTATCTACTTTAATAAGATATATTATTTTATCAAACATGTGTTCCATGACATCAAAGGCCCATATCACCGTGTGATAGCTGGTGGAGTAGTATTGGGCGCAATGGTATTCCTGTTCCCTACCTTATATGGCGAAGGGTATATCACCATCAAAAACCTGCTGGGCGGTAATTACAGCACGGTGATCACAAACAGTATCTTTTCTTCATACAGCAACCTGCCATGGGCGATTATCCTGTTTACTACGATTACGCTGTTTGCAAAATCTGCGGCTACGCTGATTACCCTTGGTGCTGGTGGTAACGGGGGGATATTTGCGCCAAGTCTAATCATGGGCGGACTGATCGGTTTTGTCCTGGCTTTTACGATTAACACGCTGGGCATTGCCCAGGTTAATGTGGCAAACTTCATCGTGGCAGGAATGGCCGCCTCCCTCAGTGCGATTATGCATGCACCGCTGACCGGGATTTTCCTGATCGCTGAGATTACCGGTGGTTATGTCCTGATGGTTCCGCTCATGATCACCTCTGCAATAGCTTATCTGATCAGCCGCGGCAAGTATAAATATTCAATATATACCAAGCCTCTGGCTGAAAGCGGCGAGCTGATGTCTTATGAAGATAAGGATGCAACAGTCCTTCATATGATGAAACTGAAGTACCTGCTCGAAAATGATTATCTGGTACTCAATGAAAGTGAAAGGGTTGCTGAGCGGCTTCCTGATATTTTGAATTCTAAAAGAAATCTTTTCCCGGTAGTAGGAGAGGACAAGACTTTCAAGGGGCTGATCTATGTAGAAGATATTTTAAAGAAAGCTGTGAATACTCCGGCTGCTGCAGAATTGTCTGTACACGACCTGATGCAGACTGCACCAGACGTACTTTATATCAATGATTCCCTCAAAAATGTGCTTGCAAAGATGGAAAAGGAAAATGCCTGGCTGCTTCCTGTACTGAATGAACAGGAAGAGTTTTTGGGAATTGTGTCCAAGACAGCAATATTTAATAAGTACAGGGCACTGCTGAGCAGGCAGGCGGATTACATGAGTTAAGGGGGGAGATTTTCTGGGGAAAATAAAAATGACCTCAGGTTTCAATGCTGCCTGCCGCTGAAACGCGCCAGAAGGCATTGAAACCTGAGGTCATTTTTATTTTGGAAGCCAGTCAATCCTCTGGGAGGATCCGGTTGCTGGGCGCATACCTTTACAACGCCAATGAT
The DNA here is from genome assembly GCF_900182595.1 of Pedobacter westerhofensis. GTDB lineage: Bacteria > Bacteroidota > Bacteroidia > Sphingobacteriales > Sphingobacteriaceae > Pedobacter > Pedobacter westerhofensis. Next base: position 469,776 of record NZ_FXTN01000002.1, read on the forward strand.
TACTTATGTCGGGTGATCATATTCCCAGCGCCTAAATCTTACTGGGCGCATACCTTTACAACGCCAATGATTATTTATGCCGGGTGATCATATTCCCAGCGCCTAAATCTTACTGGGCGCATACCTTTACAACGCCAATGATTATTATGCCTGGTGATCATATTCCCAGCGCCTAAATCTTACTGGGCACATATATTTATAACACCAATGATTATTATGCCGGGTGATCATATTCCCAGCGCCTAAATCTTACTGGGCGCATACCTTTACAACGCCAATGATTACTTATGCCGGGTGATCATATCCAGCCCCTAAATCTTGTTGGGCGTATATTTTTATACCGCATATGATTAATTATGCTGGCTTTATAGCCTGGATTAAAAAGCGTTACTCTGTAACTCTTTTTAATCCAAATTTCTCAATCTTGCTGTACAGGTGACTGCGTTGAATATCAATGTCGTCAGCAGTTTTGGAAACGTTCCAATTGTTCTTTTCCAGTTTGAATTTGATAAACTCTCTTTCAGCATGATCTTTATAATCCTGAAAGTTATTGAACTTATCATAATTCGTAGAACTTACGGCAGTGCCGTTAGAGCCGTTTGAAGAACCTGCGGCACCAATATTTGTTCCTCCGCCCGGATTGGCAAATGCAGCTACATCATGTTCTGTGATGATCTTGTCGCTGAGGATGATCAAACGTTCGATCATGTTATGCAGTTCACGTACGTTACCCGTCCAGGGAAGGCCTTTTAAGGCTTCCATTCCGGCGTCGCTGATCTTCTTAACCGGCATGCCATAATCTTTACAGATATCTTCTAGGAAGCTCAGTGCAATTTCGGGAATATCTTCGGTACGCTCTGTAAGGTGCGGTACGTGGATGTTGATGACGTTTAAACGGTGGTATAAGTCCATTCTGAAATTACCGTCTTCGATCTCTTTCATCAGGTCTTTGTTTGTTGCTGCAAGTACACGAACGTTTACTTCCAGTTCTTTCTCGCCACCTACACGGGTGATTTTGTGTTCCTGCAAGGCGCGCAATACCTTAGCCTGTGCAGAAAGGCTCATGTCACCAATCTCATCCAGGAACAGGGTTCCGCCGTTGGCCAGTTCAAACTTGCCGATTCGTTGTTTCACAGCAGAGGTAAATGAACCTTTTTCGTGACCAAACAATTCACTTTCAATCAGCTCAGAAGGGATTGCGGCACAGTTGACCTCGATCAGCGGGCTTTCAGAACGCTGGGATTTCTCGTGCAGCCAGCGGGCTACCAGTTCTTTACCACTTCCATTTGCACCGGTGATCAGTACGCGGGCTTCAGTAGGGGCAACGCGTTCAATCGTTTCCTTAATCTTATTGATATTTTCAGAGCTGCCAAGGATATCCCTGGTTTTGCTCACTTTTCTCTTTAATACTTTGGTTTCTGTAACCAGGTTGCCTCTGTCCAGGGCATTTCTTACCGTGATCAGTAAACGGTTCAGATCAGGTGGTTTGGAAATGAAGTCGAAAGCTCCTTTTTTACTTGCCTCAATCGCGGTTTCTACAGTACCGTGACCGGAGATCATAATAAAAGGAAGGTCGGGGCTGTAGGCCAGTGCCTGTTCAAGCACTTCCATACCGTCCATCTTGTTCATTTTGATATCGCAAAGTACCAGGTCAAATTTCTTTTTCCTGATCAGATCTAACCCTTCAACGCCATTATCAATATCCTCAACTTCATAGTTCTCATACTCTAAGATTTCACGTAAGGTGCTTCTTATCGCACGTTCATCATCAATAATTAATAATTTTGCCATAGGTTGTACTCTCTCTTCTCTTTTATAGGATACTAATATATTTACTAATTATCAATTAATGCTGATAAAATAAAAAAATGCAAGCCTGTAAGCCGGGTTCTGTACCCTGATTGCTCAGGGCTTCTATCATTAATCTACTATAAACGTTGCCATTTATCTCTAACGACCTACCCACTGACATCGGACGAGCAGCCCTACATGCGTCAGCCTATTTGGTCTTTCAACTCCCGGGGTTTACCAGCTCTTCCGGTCGCCCGGAAAATTCGTGAGCTCTTACCTCACGTTTTCAACCTTACCTGTGCCTGAGCCATCGGCGGTATACTTTCTGCGGCACTTTCCATAATTCAGGTCTTCATTCCCAAACCTCTTCCCGTTAGGAAGCGGGATGCTCTGTGTTGCCCGGACTTTCCTCTTTAAGATGCAAAAGCATTACTTACAGCGATAGAACAGCTTGCATTTTGCGCAAAGATATAAAACCTGACTAAGAATACGCTAACATTTCAAAATGAATGAAAGGCTGTTTTTGCGGCAGCTTTTGTTATCTACATTGCTTCAGGTCTTTCGCAACCTGCTCGCTGCTGTACATGCCCTGTTTGTGCCCAAATCCATTGGTGATATATACAGTCAGCTGTGCGATATCAATACTGGCCATATTAAAATCAGGCATTTTGCCTTCATACACCTTTCCATGAATAGTTACCGGGCCAGACAAACCATTTTTGATGATACAGGCCAGCCGGGTTTTATTGTTCTTCATGAAAACGCTGTCGGTAAGGGGCGGGGTAAGTTCGCCCAGTCCTTCGCCCTTTTCGCCGTGGCAATTCTGGCAATGTTTGATATAAAGGTCTCTGCCATTTACATAGTAAGCATCACGCTGTACAGATTCTGCAGTCTGGCAGGAATAAAACATGCTGACAAGCGCAAGCGAAAAAACAGATAATATGATCAGTTTTCTCACCTAATTCTTTTCTTCAGCAAGTAAAACGGGAATGTCCTTCTCCAGCTGTGCCACCTGTTCAGGATTGGTACCGTCGTAAGCCCCGCGGATCCTTTTGTGCTTATCAATCAATACCAGATAGCCCTGGTGCACATAACCCTGCTTATCATTATTATCCTGTTCCACAGAAACCAGATAGCTTTTGGTGGCCAGTGTGTATACGGTATCTTTTGCACCATACGCAAACTGCCATTTAGGCCCGTCGACACCCAGTTTCTGAGCATACTTCTTAAGTACAGCAGGGGTGTCGTATTTAAAATCTATCGTATGGGACAGGAACATCAGATCAGGATTATCTTTAAAATCTTCGAATATTTTTTTCATGTTCCTGTGCATGATCGGGCAGATGCTGGTGCAGGAAGTAAAAAAGAAATCTGCGATATATACTTTGCCTTTAAAATTATCATTGGTAATATAAGTGCTGTCCTGGTTGAGCAGCTTAAAGGCAGGTATGGTTTGATAAACTGTATCTACTGATGTGGTTCCGTCACTGTTCTTCACGGTTTTTGTATCTCTTAAGCCATATATCGGCAGCTTTCTTTCGCCTTTGCATGAACATAAAAACAGGATTGCCGCCAGGATAAATGTTGTGGGAACCGGAAAATAGTATTTCATATAAATAGATTGTTAAGGCAAAGGTACATTACTATGAAAATAAAGTGTAAGGTAGCTGTAAATATTTATTAGTTTTGCCCAAAGAATTTTTAGCACTTAATGAGAAAGAGATATAACGCTGCCATAACAGCTTTAGGGGGATATGTACCGGACACGATTTTAACTAACCACGACCTCGAAAAGATGGTGGATACGAATAATGACTGGATTATTTCAAGAACTGGGATAGAAGAAAGACGGATCTTGAACGACGATTCGCTGGCAACTTCCGATTTAGCTACTATGGCGGTGAAAAGACTGTTGGAAGACAGTAATATAAACCCTGATGAAATCGAATGCGTAATCGTAGCTACGGCCACGCCTGATTATATTATGGTATCTACAGCAAGCATTGTCTGTGAGAAAGCAGGATTGAAAAATGCCTGGGGCGTGGATTCCAATGCGGCCTGCAGCGGATTTTTATATGCCCTCACGCTCGGGGCCAGCCTGGTTGAAAGCAACCGCTACAAAAATGTAATTGTAGTTGGTGCTGATGCAAACAGTTCTATAGTAAACTACGAAGACAGAAATACCTGTATCCTTTTTGGGGATGGTGCCGGTGCAGTATTGCTGGAACAGACTGAAGAAGAAGTTGGACTGATAGACAATGTCTTCAGGACGGATGGCGTAGGTAAAGAACACCTGATTGTAACTGCAGGCGGGTCATTGCATCCTTCGTCAGCTGAAACACTCAGTCAAAAATTAAATTATATCTCTCAAAACGGAAGGGTAGTTTTTAAAGCAGCCATTGAGGGCATGACCCAGAGCTGTAACGAGATCATGGAGCGTAATGATATGGTTGCACAGGATGTCGACTGGCTGATTCCTCACCAGGCCAATCTGAGGATCATCAAAGCGGTAGGCGAGAAGCTTGGGCTTAAGGAAAGCCAGGTGAAAGTGAATATACAGCGTTACGGAAATACCACTGCCGCAACCATCCCGTTATGTATGTGGGAATTTAAAAACGATTTCAAAGAAAATGATAATATGCTGCTGACAGCATTTGGTGCCGGGTTCTCATGGGGCGCCACCTATTTAAAATGGGGAAAATTAAGAGGATAAAAATCGATGCTGACACGTACCATTGCCATCATACTTTTATTTAGTTCACTTTCAGTAAACCTGTCGGGGCTCTTCGTCTTCGCAGGTTTCGAAATGAATGAAAGTTATATTGCAAAGGAGCTGTGTATCAATAAAAACAGACCAGAGCTGCATTGTAATGGTAAGTGTTACCTGATGAATAAACTCAAACAGGCACAGGACAAAGAGCAGAAACAGGAACACCAGTTCCAGAAAATACAATTGCAGCTGCAGGAAGCCCTGGTTGCCCAGCCTTTCGTATTCAAACAATATTCCATCGCAGCCATTCATTTCTGCATTCCTCTAAACACAGGGATGCCGGTTGCCAGGGTAAATGCTGTATTTCATCCCCCACAGCTCAGCTGATCATCTGTTATTCAGCCATTTTTATACAATCCGGCTGATTCAATTCTTATTTCTAAATCTCATCCGCTAAAACTGAGCATCTGATAATGATGCTGCGTGATGATACATGTAATTAAAATACTGATGAAAGCAATTTTAGCCCTTTTTGCACTTGCTGTAATAGCAGGTTCATGCACGCCCGCTGCTGATTATAAAAGCGAAAGAGATGAAGTCATGAAGTTTCATGATGTAGTGATGGAAGATCACGGCAAACTCGTAGATAACCAGATGAAACTGGATACTTTAATTAAATCCCTGTCTTCGGTCAAAACTAAATACCCGGCAATTGATACCCTGAAAGAAAAAAAGGCAATGAAAGATGTCTTACAGCGGCTCAATACGGCAGAAGAACTGATGAACGACTGGATGCATAAATTTGAACCAGACGTAACAGGTAAATCTGATGCCGATGCTGTGGCCTATTTCAAAGCAGAACGTATTAAGATAGGCAGGATAGATAGTATTTATAAGGCAGAGATCCGCCTGTCAGGTGATTACCTCTCTAAATTCAGGAAGTAATGGCGAACAGAATTATATACCTCGCATTCCTGCTGCTACTGAGCCTCCTGAACGTTTGCTCAGGTTGCAAGCACAAGGAGAGACATCTTCCTTTCCTGCAGCAGGAAGTTAATGGAAAAGACACCCTCTACAAAACCATTCCTGCTTTTACATTCCTCAATCAGGACAGTACAGTGGTCAGCAATAAGGATTTTGACGGAAAGATTTATGTAGCAGACTTTTTCTTCACCTCCTGCCCAACAATTTGCCCTGTAATGCACCGTAACCTGTTAAAGGTATACGAAAAATACAGGGATAACCCGGACGTAAAGCTGGCCTCACATACCATAGATGCCAAATATGATACCCCATCCAGAATGAAGGATTATGCTACTAAACTAGGCGTAAAGGGAGATCAGTGGGAGTTTCTCTGGGGAACCAGAGACAGCATCTATGCAATCGCAGAACGCAATTACCTGGTAACCGTAGGGCAGGACCAGAAAGCCCCGGGAGGGTTTATCCATCAGGGATATCTGGTACTGGTAGACAAACATAAGCGCGTACGCGGGTATTATGACGGGACAGTTGATGAACAGGTGAAGCAGCTGCTGGATGATATGGACGTTTTACTTGAGGAGAAATAGCCATGGGAGAAACAACGTCAGCAATCAAGCGACAGGTTAAACGCAACATGTACAAATGGCACCGGGTCTTGGGGATCATGACAGTAATTCCTGTGATCTTCTGGACTTGTTCAGGATTAAGCCACCCAATCATTGCACACTGGTTTAAAGTGCCGCTGGCACATGAGTATATGAAACCCGAAGCGGCAGACCGCCAGCAGGTAAAGCTTTCCATCCGGCAGGTGCTGAGCAACAACGGGATCAATCGCCTTACCGGATTCAGGATGGTACATTTTGAGGGACAGACCTTCTACCAGGTGAAGAACAGAAAAAACGAGCTCAGTTATTTTTCTGCTGCAGATGGCAAGCGACTGCCTAATGGAGAACAGCTTTATGCAGCATACCTTGGCCGTTATTTCCTGGGAGACCATACCTCAAAAATCAAAAGCATTGAGCTGCTTAAAACTTTTGACGGCGAATACCAGTATGTGAACCGTTTGCTCCCTGTATGGAAACTGAGTTTCGACAGAAAAGATAAAATGGATGTTTATGTAGAAACTGCCCAAAGCAGGCTGGCCAATTACAATGACAGCAACCGTAAAATATTTCTCTGGTTATTCAGTAATTTTCACAGTTATGCTTTTATCGCAAAGATTACCAGCAATACAATCAGGTATACCCTGATCCTTGTTTTTGCCGGTATCGTCATATTTTCGACGCTAAGCGGCCTGCTGGTTTATGGCTTTCTGTGGAATAAATTTAAAAAACCCGCCGCTGGCCAGAAGATTGGGTTCCTCCGCAGGAACCACCGCGGCATCGGGATCGCTGTTTCGTTGGTTACGCTGAGCTTCATCGGCTCTGGTGCTTATCATGCTACGCATAAGTTTACACCAGATGACAGGATCAATTATGTTTTTGAACCCGAGATCAGCAGCACTGAACTGGCCTTCTCCTCAAACGATTTGCCCTTAAACTGGAACGAGGTAAGCAATATATCTGTTGCGCGTTTTAATAACAAAACATGGTACCAGGTGAGGCGGCTGAAGCAGGAAGACGATAGCTGGAAAAAACAGCAGGTAGCCAAAGCCGAAACATTTGACAGTAAGCCTAAAAAGGTTAAGCCTGATCTGGATTACTATGACGCTGTTACCGGTGAGCCGTTGCCGGACGGGATTATGGAACACAGCTACAGCCTGGTGAAACACTTTGTAGCCCAGGGGGCGGCTGATGGTGAACCGGCCTGCTGTGAAATGATGGCCAATGCAGCGGCAGACCAGTCGGCACCCCTGATCATCTCATCTTCAGACTACCTTACAAAGTTTGATACCGACTATGGTTTTATCAATAAACGGCTGCCCGTGGTGAAACTCGCTTTGAGTACGCCAACTCACCTTACCTATTATGTTGAGCCTGCTACAGGACGGATGGCTGCAAAAGTTCAGGACAGTGACAGACGCGAGGGTTTAAGCTTTGCCGTTTTCCATAAATTTTTGCTCGTTGATTTTGCGGGCAAGAACTTCAGGGATTTCCTCACAGCCTTTGCGGCGATGGGCGTTTTGGTGGTAAGCGTGCTGGGGCTTATCCTGTTTATTAAAACGAATTAGTGATGTGTTAAAGTGTAAAGTCTTGGAATCGTCATAAAGATCAGTAATGAGCAGAAATAAGGTTATGCCCTAAAACAAATCACAAAAATTACTGTTCTTTATTTAAATTAACAGGATAGAACATGAAAATATTCAAAATCTTCTTACCCTTTCAGCAGATGCTGGTAGCAGTAACAGAATTATTTAATACAAAGACTACTTCAAATTACACCCTGGTACCCGTTAGGGTAAAAGAGGCCGACCGGTTCGGGATGCTCAAAGCACGAGGCTCACAGCGCGGACATAACCAGGGAAACAATATACTTTAAGAATACATGAAAGCTGCCCCAAAAAGGCAGCTTTCATTTTTATACGCATAAATTATGGCAAAGACAGTAGCAGCAAGCTTAGTGGAGATACTTGAGCATGCCGGAGTAAAGCATGTGCACGGAGTTGTGGGCGATTCCCTTAACGGGATCGTAGATGAAATCCGCAATTCAAAAACTATAAAATGGATCCATTACCGGCATGAAGAGGCCGCTGCCTTTGCAGCCGGTGCAGAAGCGCAGTTGACCGGCCGCCTTGCCGTATGTGCAGGGAGCTGTGGCCCCGGAAACATGCACCTCATCAACGGATTGTATGATGCGCACCGCAGTAATGCACCTGTATTGGCTATTGCAGCACATATTCCCAGTGAGCAGATCGGGACCTCGTATTTTCAGGAAACACGGCCAGAATCGCTTTTTCGTGAATGCAGCTATTATTGCGAGACGATCGCTTCTGCGAGACAAATGCCCCGCGTATTGCAAATCGCCATGCAGCATGCCATCGGCCAGAATGGTGTAGCGGTGATTAGTTTGTCGGGTGATGTAGCCATGGAGAAAATGGAGGATGAGAAACTGGAGCACGCGATATTCCTCAACCGGCCGGCAGTGCGCCCTTCCGACGAAGAACTGCAAAAGCTTGCACAGCTGATCAACCAGGCAAAGAAAGTGACGCTGCTATGTGGTGCCGGATGTGCCGGCGCACATGATATGCTGCTGGCCTTGGGCGAAAAGATTAAATCTCCCATGGTACATGCCCTTCGCGGTAAGGAGCATGTACAACATGATAATCCTTACGATGTGGGCATGACAGGACTGATCGGAATCTCCTCAGGTTATCACGCCGTGGAAGAGAGTGATCTGCTGGTAATGCTGGGCACAGACTTCCCATATAAAGAATGGTTCCCCTCAAAATCTAAGATTGTACAGCTGGATATCCGCACAGAGCGCCTGGGCAGACGTTGCAGGCTTGATCTTGGGCTTACCGGTGATGTTCGGGAAACGATCAAAGCTGTGCTTCCTTTTCTGGAAGAAGTGACAGACAAATCCTTTCTGGAAAAATGTCAGGAGCGCTATCAGGATAACCGGAAAAATTTACTGGAGCATGCCAAACCTGTATCAGGACACGCCATCCATCCAGAATACCTGACCAGGGTACTCAGTGAAAAGGCAGATGCCAATGCGATTTTTACCACAGATGTAGGTACGCCAACAGTATGGGCGGCCCGCTATGTAGATATGAAAACCGGCAGGAGACTGATCGGCTCATTCAATCACGGATCTATGGCCAGCGCTATGCCGCAGGCAATAGGCGCACAGTTTGCTTATCCTGAGCAGCAGGTGATCGCACTTTGCGGTGATGGCGGATTTGCCATGCTGATGGGCGATATACTCACGATATTCCAGTATGACCTTCCCGTAAAACTGATTGTGTATAACAACAGCTCACTGGGCTTTGTAGCCATGGAAATGAAAGTAGGGGGCATGCCTCCTTTTGGTACCGACCTTAAAAATCCTGATTTCGCAAAGATGGCAGAGGCTATAGGGATAAAAGGAATCAGGGTTGAGGCGGCGGAAGATGTTGAGGCTGCAATTGCTGCTGCACTTGCACATCCCGGCCCGGTGCTGGTAGATGTTGTTGTGAATCAGGCAGAACTGTCAATGCCGCCGAAAATTGAATTTGAACAGGCCAAAGGATTTGGGATTTACATGCTCCGCCAAACGCTTTTAGGTGACGGAAAAGAGGTTTGGGATACACTAAGCTCAAATTTTTTAGGTAAATAGCAGTATGAATGTATTTATCACAAGGGTAATTCCCGAAGCAGGGCTGAAGCTGCTGAAGGATGCCGGTTTCACTGTGAAACAATGGACAGAAAAAAGAAAACTAAGTACTGAAGAGCTGATCGAAGAATGCAAATGGGCTGATGCACTGCTCAGCGCCGGACAACAGCTGAACAGGGAATTCCTGGAAGCAAGCGCACACCTGAAAGTAATCGCGCTCAATTCTGTAGGTTACGATAATGTTGATATAGAAACGGCTACACGCTTGAAAATACCTGTTGGGAATACACCGGGTGTGCTGAGCGGAGCCACTGCAGATACAGCATTTTTGCTGATGATGTCGGCCGCAAGGAATGCCTTTTTTATGCATAAAACAATCATCAGCGGAGATTGGGATTTCTTTGAGCCTACGGCCAACCTTGGAAAGGAACTTACCGGCGGTACACTTGGGATATTCGGATTGGGTAAGATTGGTGTGGAAATGGCGAAACGCTGTAAAGGTGCATTCGGAATGAAAGTGATCTACCACAACAGGAACAGAAATGAGGATGCCGAAAAAGAACTGGGCGCAACCTATGTGTCTTTTGAAGAACTGCTGAAGCAGAGCGATGTCATCTCAGTTCATACTGCGCTTACGCCTGAAACAGAAGGTAAATTCAATGCGGAGGCCTTCAGGCAGATGAAATCTTCGGCGATCTTTGTCAATACCGCCCGCGGAAAGATCCACAATGAAGAAGACCTGATCAGTGCGTTAAACGAAAAGCTGATCTGGGGCGCAGGGCTGGATGTCACTAATCCTGAGCCCATGAAACCCGGCAATCCCTTGCTGACGATGCCTCATGTTGCTGTGCTGCCGCATATCGGCTCTGCTACAGAAACCACCAGGGATGCGATGTCCAAACTGGCCGCAGAGAATATCATTGCGGGACTCAAAGGGGAGAGGCTTCCTTTTCCCGTTAATCCTGAAATATACAGTTAATGCCCGGGTTCATGAAGATGGACCTGGCTTTTCAGCGTTTCAATCTCGTGCTGCAAGCGTTTGATCTTTTGCAGCAGGCCCATGATCGCTTCAATACCCTCTATATTGATTTGCAGCTCATAGTGGAAATGGATAAAACGTTCCATTTCCACTAACTGCTTATAGTGTATGTATTTATTGTCTTCAATTACAGTTAGCACAATTAAGCCCGAATCTTCGAGAGCAACAATAAAAGAAGGTTCAACTGCATATTTATTGCAGTAATCGTTTATTGTGATTAATTCTGTTTCCATAGCAATATGAATAAAGAAAAATTCTATTTGGACAATTCACGCAGTTCATTGAACAGCGCTGTTTCTTTTTCTGTTAAGCCTGTAGGTATTTTAACAATATAAGTTACGAAAAGGTTCCCGGATTGTCCTTCTTTTTTATATACCGGAAAGCCTTTGCTTTTCAATCTGATTTTAGTGCCGTTTTGCGTGCCCGGAGCAACTTTAAGCTTCACCTTTCCATCCAGTGTTTCCACAGTGACATCACCGCCCAGTACTGCTGTGTAGAGGTCTATCTCCTTATCCAGGTAAAGATCGTCGTTCAGCCTTTTGAACTGGGCGTCATCGGCTACGGTTATGGTCAGGAACAGATCCCCGCTGGGGCCATTGTTTGCGCCTGCGCCACCCTGGCCGGCCAGTTTAATCACCTGTCCGTTGGCGATGCCCGCAGGAATTGTGATCCTCAGGTTTTTACCGTTAACGGTAATTGTTGGTTTATGCGTAGTTGCTGCCTCCCTGAATGAAATTTTCAGCTCTGCCTGCAAATCCTGGCCTTTAAACCTGGCGTTGTTCCTGCCAGACCTGCTGCCACCGCCACCAAACATAGATTCAAAGAAATCGGAAAAGTCGCCCCCGCCAAAACCACCCGAACTGCCACGGCCGCCGCCGCCGCCAAAAGGATTGCCGCCGCCAAAGGGATTACCTCCCCGGCCGCCCTGTCCGGACTGGTCAAACTGGTCGGCATGTTTCCAGTTTTCTCCGTAATCATCAAATTTCTTCCGCTTTTCGGGATCGTTCAGCACTTCATTTGCTTCGTTAATCTGCTGAAACATCTTGTTGGCCTCTTTATCGTCGGGATTTAGATCAGGATGGTATTTCCGCGCAAGTTTTCTGTATGCTTTCTTAATATCGTCCTGAGATGCTTTTTTATCAACGCCCAGGATCTTATAGTAATCAATGTATGCCATAATGTAATAGATATTACCACAAATTTACGCTTTCTGCCGCTAATAATACATTATGGCCGATAATCAGTTGTGATATGATGATGATATGAAATTTTCGCCAAAGTATGAAAGCGGCAGTTCTGCGCAGCCGGTCTATTGCATCATTTCTTGCGTATTATTCTGGTTACAAAAATATCTTTGTAGTTTTTATTACGTATTTTTTATTAAATTGCTAATAGACATTATTACCAAAATTAAATACTACTTATGATTAAACCAATAAACAGCTTTTGTCATTCCCCGATTTTCCCTCAGCGCAACACCTGTAATTATCCCATTTAGCGTAAAGCTGTCACTGCCCCGCTGAAAATAAAATGCAGGAGACAGTTGAGACTGTTTTTGAATTAAATTTTATTTTTCTAGCTTGGCGATCTAATCAAAGAACCAAATGAAACCCCTTTCCATAAAGGATATTGCCAAGAAGGCGAATGTATCCATTACCACAGTTTCTTTCATATTAAATGGCAAAGCAGAAAAAATGCGGATCAGCCAGGATATGATCACAAAAGTGGAAAACATCATTAAAGAGTTGGGCTTCAGGCCAAACCAGGTGGCGAGAAGTCTCCGTACAGGAAATACAAAGACCATTGGTTTAATCGTTGAAGATATTTCCAATCCTTTCTTTGCCTCTATTGCAAGGCTGATCGAAGATAAAGCATACAGACATGGCTATAAGATCATATACTCCAGTACTGAAAACAATATTGATAAGGCAAAGGGCCTGATCAGGATGTTCAAAGCCAGACAGGTAGACGGGTATATTATTGCACCTATGCTGGGTATGGAAGAAGACATCCGCGGACTGATCAAAGACCGCACACCAGTAGTGGTGTTTGACAGGCATCTGCCCGGTCTGGAAGTAAGCACCGTGCTGGTAAACAACATTGAGGGCACCACCATGGCCACTGAATCATTAATCAGGCAAGGTAAAAAGAATATCGCTTTTGTAACTGTGGATGTGGAGGCCGATGAAATCAAAGACCGTTATTCAGGATACGTCAAAGCTCTGAAAGCTAACAAGATCAAGCCCAATGATAAGATCTGCAAACTGATACCGTTCGCCAATAGTGCCGACGAAACCACTGCCGAACTGGTAACTTTCTTTACCGAAAACCCGGAGATAGACGCTGTCCTTTTTGCCACCAACTACCTGGCAGTGCGTGGACTGTTCGCGTTCAAAGAACTCAACAAACAGATCAGTGATGATTTCAAAGTGATTGCATATGACGATCATGATATCTTTAAACTGCATTCACCTTCAATCAGTGCGGTATATCAGCCTATTGAAGATATTGCCGATCAGGTAATTACGCTGATCCTTAAAGGCCTTTCTACAGTAGACACCTTTGAAGAACCCGAACTGAAACAGATTGTGCTTTCCTCAACTTTGATTGAGAGGTAGTTCCAGAAAGATATATTAAAAGAAAAGGCCCTTTCTATAGCAGAAAGGGCCTTTTTATTTTTATGGGGATCAGGACTATGCCTGTAAATCCTCCATCAGTGTTTTGATTTTCTGGCCTAAAGCAGCATCAGCTTCTTTAAACTGTGCTTTATCGGCCAATGGGCCGTTCACACTGCAATAGAATTTGATTTTAGGTTCAGTACCTGAAGGACGTGCAGAGATGATACTTCCATCTTCAGTGATAAACTGCAGTACATCAGATTTAGGGAAATCCAGTTTGGTTTTCTCGCCGGTTCCCAGGTCTGTTTCAACACCCAGTTCATAATCTTTCAGTAAGCTTACTTTAGAACCGCCTAAGGTAACAGGAGGGTTGTTCCTGAATTTTTCCATCATGGCCTTGATCTCTTCAGCACCGGTCTTTCCTTTTTTGGTCAGGGATACCAGTTCCTCTTTATACAAGCCATATTCTACATACATATCCAGCAGTGCATCATATAAGCTGCTGCCTTTATCTTTATAGAAAGCAGTCATCTCAGCGATGAATGCGCAGGAGATGATCGCATCTTTATCCCTTACCAGTTCCCCGATCAGGTAACCGTAGCTTTCCTCGCCACCACCGATAAATGTTTTCTTGCCCTGCAGGCTGGTAATCAGCTGCCCGATAAATTTGAAACCTGTAAGGGTATTGTAGTAAGTTACATTTTTAGCCTTGGCGATCTGCTCGATCAGGTTAGAGGTAACAATTGTTTTTACAATATACTGGTCGCCATCAAGCTTGCCTTTTTCTTCCCAGGCCGTAAGTAGGTAGTTAATCAGCAAACTTCCGGTCTGGTTTCCGTTCAGCAATACAAACTCACCATCGTTATTTTTTACAGCAATACCAACCCTGTCTGCATCCGGGTCTGTTGCCAGTACCAGGTCTGCATCAATATCCTGTGCTTTTTTCAGCGCCAGTGTCAGTGCTTCCTTCTCTTCAGGGTTAGGATAAACCACTGTAGGGAAGTTACCGTCCGGTGTGCTTTGTTCTTCTACCAGTGTAAGGTTAGTAAAACCAAACTGCTCCAGTGCTTTTGGTACCAGTGTGATTCCTGTACCATGAATCGGAGAATAAACGATCTTCAGGTCTTTCTGACGTGCAATCGCTTCCGGGGATACTGAAAGTTCAGTAATCTTATCCAGGTACAGTTGATCTATTTCTTCGCCGATCAGTTCAACATTGCTGTCGATACGGTCAAATTTCACTTCATCAATGCTTTTAATATTTGCTACTTCTTCCATAACAAGCACATCGTCAGGAGAGGTAAACTGGCCGCCATCGGCACCATAGGCCTTGTAGCCATTGTATTCTTTAGGGTTATGCGAAGCAGTTAACATTACACCGCTGCGGCAGCCCAGTTCCCTGATCGCAAAGGAAAGTTCGGGAGTAGGGCGCAGTGCCGAGAAAAAGTACACATGGATGCCATTGGCCGAAAACACATCTGCGGTAATTTTTGAGAAATAATCAGAATTGTTCCTGCTGTCGTGCGCAATCGCTACTTTAATCTGTTCACCGGGATATTTTTTCAGCAGGTAATTGCTTAGTCCCTGTGTTGCAGTACCTATTGTATATTTGTTGATACGGTTTGAGCCGGGGCCCATTATTCCACGCAAGCCACCGGTTCCGAATTCAAGACTTCTGTAAAAAGAGTCCGTCAGCTCTGTGGTAGCTTCTGTGTCTACTAATTTTTGGATTTCGTCTTTTGTTTCCTGATCATAATTGCCGTTAAGCCATTCATTAATGGTGTTTTGTGTAGCTGCTTCTAGTTGCATGTTTTCAATTAATTAGTAGATATATACTGCATGTGTAACAAAATATACGGGCCATGTGTTTGGCAGATCCATAAAATCATTTCTGCATCCAGATTTTATTTTGTTTATGTCGTGTTTATTTGGCGCGTTTTGTTAATTTCACGCCCCAGTACAATTATATACCAAAAAAACTGAATTAAAAATACCTGCGTCAAATTAAATAATGCAGGTATGTAATTTTCAGTTAGATAATTAAATTAAAATAAGAAAATGAAGATTTTAAAGTTTGGCGGAACTTCTGTCGGAAGCCCTGAGCGCATGACGAAGTTGCTGGATATCATTAATCCGGCGGAAGAGCAGATTGTAGTTTTATCAGCAGTGTCTGGTACAACGAATAGTTTAGTGGAAATTTCAGGCAAACTTTTAAAGGAAGATAAACAGGAGGCGTTAACTTTGATTAACGCATTGAGATTAAAATATAATGACTTTGTTGCCGAGCTGCTTCCTGAAGCAGATTTTCGTGCAGAGGGACAGGAAGTCGTGGATTACCATTTTCAGTTTCTGGCTACACTGGCCAACGATATGTTCACTCCCGTAGAGGAGAAAGTGGTACTTGCAGAGGGCGAGTTGCTGTCGACAACCCTGTATCATATCTATCTGAAATCTATCGGGGTGCCTTCAGTATTGTTGCCGGCACTTGATTTCATGAAGATCGATGAGGATAACGAGCCTGATATTCCTTTTGCAACGGCAAACCTTAAGCCACTGCTGGAGAAATATGCAGGTAATAAATTGTTCATCACCCAGGGTTTTATCTGCAGGAACAGCTTTGGAGAGGTAGATAACCTTCGCCGTGGCGGAAGTGATTATACCGCGTCACTGATCGGTGCTGCAATTTTAGCTGAAGAGGTGCAGATCTGGACGGATATTGACGGAATGCACAATAATGATCCCCGGATCGTGAAAGGCACTAAACCGATTTCTCACTTATCATTTGATGAGGCGGCAGAACTGGCCTATTTCGGTGCCAAGATCCTTCACCCGCAATCGGTATTCCCGGCAGCAAAATATAAGATCCCGGTACGCCTGTTAAACACGATGGAACCATCGGCAGCAGGTACGCTGATATCTTCAGAAAGTGAAAAAGGAAAGATCAAATCTATCGCTGCCAAGGATGGCATTACGGCAATCAAGATCCAGTCCAGCCGCATGTTGCTGGCCTACGGTTTCCTGAGGCGCATTTTTGAGATCTTTGAGCGCTATAAAACGCCGATCGATATGATTACTACTTCGGAAGTTGCAGTTTCATTAACGATTGATTTTACCGATAACCTGGACCAGATTATGGAAGAACTCCGCGACTTTGGTTCTGTGGAGATTGATAAAGAGCAAACGATTGTATGTGTGGTGGGTGATTTTGGTTCAGAAAAGCATGGCTTTGCAGCAAGGGTACTGGATTCCATCAAACATATTCCGATCAGAATGATCTCTTATGGCGGCAGCAGCTATAATATTTCACTGCTGGTGAATACAGATGACAAAATGGAAGCATTAAGAAGCCTGCATAACCGTATTTTTGAATAATTATCTCCTTTTGAGGTAAACAAGGACTGCGATAACGATAAACATCAGTGCGATGGAGAGCCTTACTCTTCTGTCGTACTCCTTGCGGCTGATCTTCTGACGCTGCAAATCGAAATAGTTGCCCATGTAAATCAATACCATACCAACTAAACAAAATACTATAAGATATTTAAACATTATGTTTTCTAACAAAGATATAACGCAATTTGCAGAATTAGAAACGCCTTTCTACTATTATGATCTGGCTTTGTTACAACAAACCCTGGATTCATGTGCTGTTGCGGCTAAAAATCATGGCTTCCATGTGCATTATGCGATGAAAGCAAATTTTAATCACAGGCTGCTGGACAGGATCAAAGCTACCGGCTTTGGTGCAGATTGTGTAAGCGGCAATGAAGTGAAAAAGGCAATTGAACGTGGGTTCGACCGCAATCAGATCGTATTCGCAGGAGTAGGGAAATCTGACAGGGAAATCAACGAGGCGCTGGACGCGGATATCTTCTGCTTCAATGTAGAATCTGTGCAGGAGCTTGAAGTGATCAATGAGCTGGCAGCAAAGAAAAACAAAGTAGCTAAAGTGGCTATCCGTATCAATCCGAATGTAGATGCGTATACACACCATAACATTACTACCGGACTGGACGAAAATAAGTTTGGCGTAAATGCCTGGGACCTTCCCGCCTGTGCGGATGCCTTAAGGCAGTCTGCCAGTCTTGAATTTGTAGGTATACATTTCCATATCGGATCACAGATCACCAACCTGGATGTTTACAAAAGCCTTTGCGTAAAGGTAAATGAGTTTGCAACATGGTTTGAAGACCGCGGTTTTGTGGTGCGCATCCTTAATGTTGGCGGTGGTTTGGGAATCGATTACCATAACCCTGAGCAGCAGGTGCCTGATTTTGCTTCATACTTTAAAATATTTGGTGATTTCCTTGAAAAAAGAGATAACCAGGAAGTTCATTTTGAACTGGGCAGGGCTTTGGTGGGCCAGTGTTCTTCACTGATCAGCAAGGTGCTCTATGTAAAAAACGGCAAGAAAAAGAACTTCATTATCCTGGATGCAGGAATGACGGAGCTGATGCGTCCGGCATTGTACCAGGCCTATCATCAGATTGAGAATATATCAAAACAGGATGTATCTGCTGCTGTAAAGTACGATGTGGTAGGGCCGATATGCGAAAGCACGGATTGCTTTGGCAAAGAGGTTTTATTGCAGGAAACGCAGCGCGGCGATCTGGTAGCGATCAGAAGCACCGGAGCGTATGGCGAAGTGATGAGCTCACATTATAACCTTCGGGAAAATGTAAGAGTTGCTTTTGGAGAATAACCAGGGCTGATATTAAACAAATAAGGCTGCTCATCGTTGTGATGATCAGCCTTTTCTGTTTTTAGCTTTTCTTTCCGGTCACGAATATCACTACGCCGGCAAGGAGAACGATTCCCCCGGCATATGGCGGCCAATTCACGGATTTTTCTTTATCTGCTGAAACCTGTATAGGGCCTGCGTCAATAATTTTTTCTTTTTTAGTGTAGGTAAAGCCTGTCCATATTAACAGAATGGCACCCAATACGATTAAAACTAATCCAACGCTTTTGTTCATGGTTTGTGTTTGGTTAGCTCTGGGAGGTTAATTCCTCTTTCGAGTTTATTCTTCTTCGAAGAAATCGCCTAAACCACCAAGGTAATGCTCTGTAATCCCTGCAGTAAAGTCGTCATAATCCTCGTCGGGTATGTTCGTCTGTACAAATTCCAGTGATGTTCCTTTTTTATCAGGGTGCAGTTTGATCGTTACAATTGATGGTTCATTCTCTTCTCCGAAGTACCATTGCTGTACAATTCTTTTGCCAAAGTCAAATTCTATATTTTTTCCAACGATATCGCCGTCCCAGAAAGAGAATTCCGTACCCGGTTCTTCGGTAAATTCCACATCGGCGCCGGTCCAGAGCTGGATGCTTTGCGCTTTGGTCATGGCCAGATAAACTTCTTCAGGAGGGGCAGGGAGGGCGTAGTATTTTTTAAAGGTCTTCATTTTGTCTAATTTTTATCTTGGTCAGCTCTAATTCGGGCATTCATGTGCCTGATTAAATTGGGCTTCCATGAAAACTCGGGATACGTAAATACAAATGTATGCCAAACCCTGCTGGTATTCCTCAAATATACTATCCAGATCAGCGAAACAATAATCCAGCAGATCATTTTGATAAAAGTGTAGGTATTGTTAAGCGGCTGATGGGTGATATAATTTGAAATTAGTTCTGAGCTCCACTCCAAAATTATTGCTGAGGTGGCGAAAATCATGAAAGCTGTCAGCTGTTTTGGGAAGAGTTCACGTCTGGATTTAAGCAGGAAATATAAAAGCAGCAGCCAGGTAGCCTTAAGCGGATAAATTATTGCAGCCAGAATATAGGCTGCCTGTAAGAATAGGCCATAGCCGTTGTGATTATCTGAAGCATGTTCCCATCGGCTTTGATTATAGATCCCGGAGTCTATCGCTTCAGTCAGAATGAAGATAAAAAGTAATGGAATACCAATGCTGAGTAGGATCATCCATCCGCCAACTGCCGGTGCCTTGGCAAGGGTGTCCAGATCAAACTCATATTGCTGTTTGTAAACTCTGGTAAAAATGACGGCTGTAAGAGTCAGTATAACAGCACTTAGGATAAGGAGGATCGGATTAATTTCTGATGGCTCCATTTTTCCGCCCCAATAAATTCCAAGTGACAGCTGCTCCTTAATTGCATCTGCATCCTTCACATATTGCTTCACATCTTTCGCATCTATAACCGCTTTTAAGGTTTTATAGGCATAATGGAGCGACATTACTTTTCCTTTGACAGTCTGGTCAAATTTAAATTCATATGCCGTCGTTTTCAGCTCAAAGGGGTCGGTTGTGATCGTCCATGCTTCAGGAAAGTGCACTGTAATATTCTGCTCAACATTCTGCGGGTATTTTTGGATCATTGGCACTGTTCTGTTTTTAGCATCAATATCCCTGATACTATGCGAGATCAGGTCACCGTAAAAATAGGCATAGTAGCGTGATTTCTCCTTCTCGCTTTTTTGCCACATCGCAGGGATCAGGTAAGATTCGGTGATCTTTATCGTGTTTGATTCCTCATCATCTTCAAAATGAAGAGCTGCGTTCACTTCAATGTCATCATAGTAGTCAGTGTAGTATTTAAGAAATGAGCTTTCAACCCCGTCCGCTCCGTCCTCGGCTATGGTACTGCGCATATCATCCGCTTCGTTGCCGGTATAAACACTCTTGATGATCAGTTTGGTCTTTTTTAATCCAAGGGTATCACCGGGATAAAAAGTAAGATTGGCAACCAGCTTTCCGGTGGGACGGCTCTGCACTTTCTCGGGTTGATTTACTCCCTTTTTTAACACCAGTCCCTGTCCGTAATCAGGGAAATAAATCTGATCAAAAGCCCCTCTCTGATAGGAGATTGTAGGGTCTATCCATATCTTTTTATGATCAAATTCTATCACCACTACGGCGTGATTAAAAATCATCGGACTAGGCAGAAATTCATTCAGGATGTTACCATCATATGTGTCTGTGTAGGCCATGTAGGCATTGATGTTTACCCTTTTCAATAGATAAATCAATAAAAGCGATTTGTCCTTACAATCACCATAACGTTGGTTTAAAACCTTTTCCGGAGAATTTGGGCGCTGAGAATATGCTCCCATTTCAATGCCCATATATCTCACTTCATCCTGTACAAACCTGATGGCCGATACGATATATTTTTTTTGATTATTGCCCGATTTCAGCTGCAGTTCTTTTACTTTTTTATCCAGTACGGGCGTTTGCAAGTTTGGGTAATCATTCACCCTCAATCCCCAGTCTACGATTTCGCTCCAGCTTTGGTACTCTGATAGCTGTGTATGTTTAAAAGGATTGTACCAGGAGGGGCTGAATTTCTGTTTATCATATGTCCTGGTCTTCTTGCTTGCCCATTCGTACATTTTGAGTCCGTCTTTTTCTGTTATTCTGGGAGGGGTTTCAAAATTGGAATTTTTATAAGTGAGCTTCCTGTTTTTATCAATGATCAGATTGGTATATCTCGACACAATTGTATTTGACCCCTCAAAATAAAAGATTCCGGTATATTTATTTCCCGAAATAGGATTTTCACCTGTAAGCGTAAAAGCATATTCAATACGGTCGCCCTTTCTGATGTCGTCCAGAATCACATAGGCATCATAGGTTCCGCTATAGATAAACTTGGAAAGATCCTTTTCATTTTGCAGGACTTTGAATTTGCTTCCTTCAAGCTTATCTGCGGGATGTCCGTTCCGCCATACCGTGATCTGGTGGAAAGTTAGTTTTTGGTAGGATGGATCATACGTTACAGAAATTTCTGAACCGTTCTGTACGCCTGCGCCGGATACGATTTTCCTGATCACATGGGTATAGCTCTCTTTTAATTCTGCATGGTTCTGGCGCTCCAAGAGGGCTGTGTAGTACCCATCAGTGACACTTTTTGGCGGCAGCGCAGTTGTACTGGTGTCAATCTTCACCAGCCATGGGGGACTAGTCTTTGAGATATAAAAGTTCTTTCCCTGAGCAGCGGCTGATAAAGTGTGTATGCAGATGAGTAAAACGATAAAGAGAATTTTCTTGAAAGAATCCTGGAGCATGTTGAGGCGTTAATATAAGGTAAGAGCTAATTAATTGTAAATGTGGTTGTTTATTTGAAAGCATTAATACCAGTGACGTCCATTCCTGTGATCAGTAAATGGATATCATGCGTGCCCTCATAAGTTACCACAGACTCCAGGTTCATCATATGGCGCATAACAGAATACTCACCAGTGATCCCCATTCCGCCAAGCATCTGCCTGGCATTTCTGGCTACATCCAGCGCCACTTCCACACTGTTCCTTTTCGCCATGGATATCTGTTCTGCTGTAGCCCTGTTTTCAGATTTCAATACACCCAGTCGCCATACCAGCAGCTGGCCTTTGGTGATCTCTGTGATCATCTCCGCCAGTTTCTTCTGCTGCAGCTGGAAACCACCGATAGGTTTACCAAACTGAACGCGTTCTTTGGCATACCTCAAAGCTGTATCGTAACAATCCATCGCAGCGCCTAATGCGCCCCAGGCGATACCATACCGTGCCTGGTTCAGGCATCCAAGTGGGCCTTTTAAACCAGAGATATCAGGAAAAATATTCTCTTTTGGTATTTTTACATTATCAAAAACCAGCTCGCCCGTAGCCGAAGCGCGCAGGCTCCATTTGTTATGCGTTTCAGGAGTGGTAAAACCCTCCATACCCCGTTCAGCGATCAGTCCCCGGATTTTACCGGCTTCATCTTTAGCCCACACTACCGCAATATCTGCGAAAGGTGCATTGGAGATCCACATCTTTGCGCCGTTGAGCAGGTAATGATCGCCATTGTCTTTGATGTTGGTAGTCATCCCGCCCGGATTGGAACCGTGGTCTGGTTCAGTCAGGCCAAAGCAGCCCATCATTTCACCTGTAGCAAGTTTTGGTAAATACTTCCGGCGTTGTTCCTCAGATCCGTAAGTATAAATCGGGTACATCACCAAAGATCCCTGTACCGAAGCGGTAGAGCGGATTCCGGAGTCGCCGCGTTCCAGTTCCTGCATCAACAGGCCATAGGCAATGTAATCCAGTCCGGCGCCCCCGTATTCAACAGGGATTGTAGGGCCAAAAGCACCAATTTCGCCGAGGCCTCTGATCAGATGCTTTGGAAATTCTGCTTTCTGGGCATAATCCTCGATTACCGGACTCAGCTCACGCTTTACCCATTCACGTGCCGAAGATCTGATCAGTTTATGCTCTTCAGATAATAAATCGTCAATCAGATAATAATCGGGTGCCTCATAAAGGTCTTTCTTTCCGGATTTGCTCATGGTATCAGTATATTTGGCGGAGCAGGATGTGTTTACGACATTTCTCTGCCTTATTCAAAGGTAATAATTTCAGGTAAGGGCTGGTGAAAACCAATCAAAAATTTAATTTTGCTGCACAGATCAAAATCCTATGTTTATACAAACTGTTGCTTTAAATGATGTAAAGTGTTTTGCCTTTCACGGGTACTATCCCGAGGAGCAGCTCACAGGTACAGAATTCCTGGTCAGTGTTTCCGTGACCTTTGTTCCCGCCGGCGGCGATACCGAAGATCTGGAGCGTACGGTAAATTATGAAGTGCTCAATACGATTATTCTCGAAGAAATGGCCAGTACAAAAAAAATGCTGGAATCTGTTGTAAAGCTGATTCTGGACAGGACGATAGCTGCTTATCCCTTTGTGCATACAGCAGTAGCGGGGATTAAGAAAATGCATCCGCCTATGCCGGGCGAGATCAACCATTCCTTTGTTCAATTATCATATACCTCAGAAAAGAGAAATTAGCTAACCTGCACCGGTCAAACCAAGCACATATGTCAACTACCCTTTATACTAAAATTAACCCCGATATCCTGAACCAGCTTTCTGCTGCTGTTGGTGCCGAAAATGTATTTACTGATCAAAGTTCGTTGGCGGATTACAGTCACGATGAAACCGAGGATCTTCGCTATTACCCGGAAGTGGTAGTAAAGCCCGCGGATACTGCTGCGGTTTCTGCCTTGCTGAAACTCTGTAATGAAAAGCATGTTCCGGTAACGCCAAGGGGAGGAGGAACGGGATTAAGCGGTGCTGCACTGCCGGTATTTGGTGGTGTACTGTTGTCTATGGAAAGGTTTAAATCCATTATATCAATTGACACAGAGAATTTGCAGGCCACTGTTGAGCCCGGTGTAATTACTGAAGAATTTATCAATGCAGTTGGGGAGAAAGGCTTGTTATATCCTGTTGACCCTTCAAGCAAAGGCTCCTGTTTTATCGGTGGCAATGTAGCTCATGGTTCCGGAGGCCCGAGGGTAGTAAAATACGGAACAATCCGGGAATATATCCTGAATCTCGAAGTTGTGCTCCCAACGGGAGAAGTAATCTGGACCGGTGCAAATACATTGAAATATGCCTCTGGTTATAACCTCACACAGCTGATGATCGGTTCTGAGGGCACGCTGGGCGTAGTTACCAAAATTGTGACCAAGCTGATCCCTAAATCTGAGTTCAGTGTGCTGATGCTGGGTTCATTTCCTGAGAATGAAACCGCCTGTGCAGCCGTATCTGCGATCTTCAGGGCTGGTATTATTCCTTCTGCGCTGGAATTTATGGAACGCAAAGGGGTAGAGTGGGTGGTTCAGTACAATGATATTAAGTTTGATCTGAAAGATGGTATCAATGCTTTCCTGATGATTGAATTTGATGGAAATGATATGGATACAATCTTTAAGGATTGTGAGAAGGTAAATGCTGTGCTCGAAGAATTTGGATGTACAGATGTGCTTTTTGCCGATACTGCGCAGCAGAAAGAAGAACTGTGGAAAATGCGCAGGACGATGGCAGAATCAGTTAAATCCAACTCTGTATATAAAGAAGAAGATACAGTTGTACCGCGTGCGGCTTTGCCTAAGCTGATCAATGGCATCAAGGAAATCGGTTCCCGATATGGCTTTGAAAGCGTATGTTATGGCCATGCTGGCGATGGGAACCTGCATATCAATATTATCAAAGCGGGCATGAGCGATGAAGACTGGAAGGATAAACTGAAGGATGGTATCGCTGAGCTTTTCCAGCTGACTGCCGATCTGGGCGGAACGATATCCGGAGAACATGGAATAGGACTCGTACAGAAAGAATTTATGCCGATCAAATACAGTGAGATCCACCTGAACTTAATGAGAAGCATCAAACTGGTGTTTGATCCAAACAGCATTTTGAACCCGGGTAAAATATTCTAAAAAAGAAGGGCAAACCTTTCGGTCTGCCCTTCGAACCCTAAAAAAAACACTCAATTATGAAACTTTAATCTCTTTGCTTTCTGGTTGAACATCTACCTTTTTACCAAGAGTGATGGTTAAGATTCCGTTCAGGTATTCAGCAGCAATTTTTTCTGCATCTACACTTTCAGGAAGAACGAACGATCTTGCAAAAGATAAATAGTCAAATTCTTTTCTGCTGTAATTTTTCTTTGGAGCGGCATCATCAGCTTTTTTCTCGGCCCATACTGAAAGCGTATCTTTTTTCAGATTGATTTGGAAATCAGCTTTTTCTAAACCTGGTGCAGCCAGTTCAATGGAGTAATCAGTGTCTGATTCAACAATGTTTACTCCCGGAACTTTGTTAATCGAATAGTTTTTATTTAGCGCGTCACTGAACAAAGAATCAAAAACGTTGTTAAAGTAAGGTGCTGTGTTTCTGGTACGGTTGTTAAATTTTACTAATGTCATGGTTATATTCTCCTTTATTTTTTAATTTTTAAATATTCTATAACCACTGTTCAACTCCTATACCAACCCAAATATTCTATGATTTTCAAGACATTATGGCGTTCTAAACCAAAAACTACCGACAAAAAGTCAGCTGACCCTATTAATTTCGACAGTTTTAAGTATAAAACCAGTATCGAAACCCGATTTGCAGATTTTGATATGATGGGCCATGTTAATAACGCCGTCTACTTTACCTATATGGAAATCGCGAGAACTAAATATTGGAAACAGGCTATTTCATGGGATTGGGAGAAAACCGGTGTAGTGATTGCACAAGCATCTTTAGATTATATCCTTCCGGTATTTTTAAAAGATAAGATCACCATGTACGTAAGAACGTCGAGAATTGGAACCAGTAGTTTTGATCTGGAATATATGCTGGTAAAAGAAGTAAACGGCAAGGAAGAGGTTTGTACAAAGGGAAAAACAGTATGTGTAGCCTTCGACTATGCTTTGAAATCCCCTGCACCGATCCCCGAAGCCGAGAAAAGCAAAATGCTGACCTTCGAGCAACTTTAAAAAAAAAGGGAGCCACATATTAAATGCGGCTCCCTTTATACTATGCTTTGGTAATCCTAGGTATAACCCAGGATCTTTAATACCTGCTTACTGTTTTGTTCTTCTCCGAAGACTTCAAAGTTAAATGTCTCATCGCGGTTCCTGCGGATGATTACATGTTTAGGACTAGGCAACAGGCAATGGTGGATACCACCGTAACCGCTCAATACCTCCTGATAGGCACCCGTATTAAAGAAACCAAGATATTGAACCTTACGCGTCTTTGGCATAAACACAGAGTTCATATGCGCTTCCTGGTTATAATAATCCTGTCCATCGCAGGTAATCCCGCCAAGGTTTACCCTTTCATATTCTGCATCCCAGTTATTGATCGGCAGCAGGATGTATTTCTGGTTTAATGCCCAAACATCCGGAAGGTTAGTAATAAAAGAACCATCCAGCATCAGCCATTTTTCACGGTCGTTTTGTTGTTTACGGCCCAGCACCTTATACAGGATACCAGAAGCTTCTGCTACCGTGTATTTTCCAAATTCAGTAATAATATCCGGTTCAACTACATCGTGCTCCGCACAAATTTCCTTGATACGTTTCACGATCTCGTTCACCATGTACTCATAGTCGAAATCAAATACCAGTGAGTCTTTGAAAGGCATACCACCACCGATATCCAGTGTATCCAGTTCAGGATTGATCTTTTTGAATTTGCAGTATAAGGTTACATATTTTTCCAGCTCATTCCAGTAATACGGAGAATCTGTAATACCAGAGTTGATAAAAAAGTGAAGCAGCTTTACCCTGAAATTTGGATTGGCAGAGATCTTATTGTTGTAGAAATCAATCACATCCTCCATACGTACACCTAAACGGGAAGTATAGAATTGTGAATCCGGTTGTTCCTCGGCAGCGATACGGATACCTAAGTTACAAGGTGTATCCATTTCTACCTCATCATCAAAAAGGTTGAATTCCTCTTTATTGTCCAGTACAGGAATGATGTTTTTGTAACCATCATGCAGCATATCAATGATATACTGTTTATACTGATAGGTTTTAAAACCATTGCAGATGACAGTAATATCCTTGGTAAGCGACCCTTTTTTCTCCAGTGCCTCGATCATTGGCATGTCGAAAGCAGAAGAAGTTTCAAGGTGAATGCCATTCTTTAAAGCTTCTTCAACGATATGTTTAAAGTGTGAGCTCTTGGTACAATAACAATACTTATAATCACCGCGGTAGTTATTCTTAATGATCGCCGTTTGAAACAACAGCTTTGCCTGCTGGATCTTTTTGCTGATCATCGGAAGATAAGTGAAACGCAATGGTGTACCATAGGTTTCAATCATTTCCATAAGGTTCAGGTCTTGAAAATACAATTCGTCATCTATAACGCTGTAGCCTTCCTGCGGAAAGCCAACACTTAGATCAAGAAATTCGGAGTAACTCTGCATTTATGGTAAAATATTTTTTGCAAAAATGTAATTTTAAATTGAGAAACAGCTTTAATAAATCAAAATACTGTCACCCGGGGGTAGTATTTATTTTTTTTGAAGATGTATCTCTGCCAGCATGCACCTGGCGCTTCCACCGCCGTTTTTTTCGATCGTATATAATGGAGAATAAATAATGCGGCTGTACTTTTCGAGCTTTTCTATCTGGCTGGTAGTCAGAGATAAAAATGCCTGTTCCGACATGATCAAGAGTAATTCTTCCTTATTGTTTGCTACCTGCAGCATGTTGCCTGCGAAGTGGTTCATCTGATCATAACTGATTTCTATGATTTCATGTCCACTGCTGCTGAGCTGAGCGGCAACTGTTTTTGTTTCTGCCGGATCTGCTATCGACTCCAGACAGACTACAGCAAAACCTCTTCCAATACACATCATCACATTGGTATGGTATATAGGGAAGCCCTCTGCATCAACAGCGTTGAAAGTTACGGGCTGATATCCTGCACGCAGGCAAAAATCCGCCAATACTTTTTCGTCGGTTCTTAGCGAAAGGCAGGCATAGGCCAGTTTATTCGTTCTGTCGAGCACCATACTGCCGGTACCTTCCAGATAAATCTTGCTTTCTTCGTACGCAGAGAGGTCGGTGATCCCACTGATGATAAAATCTTTTTCCAGGGTTTTGATAATGTCATCTCGGCGTTCCAGGCGCCGGTTTTCTGAATACATGGGGTACAGGAAAACCTGCGCATCCTCATGAAATGACACCCAGTTGTTCGGAAAGATAGAATCCGGCGTTGCAGGATCAAGTGTATCGTCTGCTACAGTAACATTTACACCATTATCTTTCAGCAGCTGCGCGAAATCATCAAATTCTTTCAGTGCCTGGGATTGCACATTGTCTTCTTCAGAAAGCTGCTGAAATTTATTGTTTTCCGCGGTTTGTTCATTGAACCTGAAGTCCACCGGGCGGATCATTAATAACTCGTTCGTCGTTTGCATTTGTCTCTAATTACAATTCATCTCTCAGCAGGGGCAGGCTCATACAATGGAAGCCACCTCTGGCCCTGGAAAGTTCTGCCGAAGGCATCAATATCAGCGTATCAGTAATGTCATCCGCAGTCACTTTTCCGCTTTCCAGGTCATGGATCAGTTCTTTCACGTGTACCACATCAAAACCATTGCTTTTAAAGGCTTCAATGGTTTTATCATTGCGGTCGTAGCCGAGGACAACGCCTTCCTTAATCGCCAGCAGGTTACAGGAATCCGTCCACTGCTCACGTGCATCATAAGGAAAAGCACCGTTACCGCTGTAGATAAACTGTGTTTCTGTGATACTGCCAAGTTCGTTTCTGCTGATATCATTTAACAGCGCTTCGATGCTATCAAACGTAACTGGTTTTTGCTGGTTTTTGCTGAACTGGATAATTTCCGTCACATCCTTGGTGTCGGGTTCAATCAGGTAATTGATCGGCTCCGCCGGGGCACTGACCTGGTTTCCTGAAATCGACCTCAGCAGTGTCCATACATTACGTTTAACCTGCGTAAACACCGTGTCAATATGCATAAAGTCCCTTTTGTTAGGAATTTTAACCACGGTTACCTTGTCTACTACGTTGTTATCAAATAATAGTTTGATCGCTTCGTTTGCTCCATATGCAGAAGTCCTTTCGCTGCAACCGATCAGCACATGGTTTGCGCTTACCATCATCACATCGCCGCCTTCAAGGGTTGTGCGGTGTTCTTCTTCTTCACCGGGGCGCAGGAAATGCTGCGCCGCATCGGGTATTTCCAGGATGTTATCCGCATATTCAGTAAACAGGGGATGGTTAAAAAAGATATAGCGCATCAGTAAGGTTTCCCTGCTGCGCGCTTTTTTTGCAGGCTTGTTCAGCAGGATATGGCTGTTAATAGTGATTCCAACATCCCTGGTGAAGATCAGGTTGGGGATAGGGGCGAATATCATCAGGTCGCCCGCCATGCTGCCCGAGATAAAGATCTTGGCCAGTTCTGCCGGATCTGTCTCAATCAGCTGCAGTTGCAATTTATAGGTACAGCCTTCAATCGCGCATACCGAAGCCGTCAGTTTTTTCTTGATGGAAGGATCTTTCAGGATATCTGAAAGCAGGTTTTGTATTTCTATTACCGCCAGTGAGCCATGGAAGCCGGCATTATCCGGTTTAAAGAACTTCCTGTCTGCCGTTTCGCTGTCGATATCGGCGAGTTTACCCTTAATCTTATCAGGGTCAAGGAAGTACATCAGGAGTTTGATATAATAATCGTATTCGTCTTTACGGATGGTATCCAGGTGCACGATGTCTTCAAAAAGCCAGTCCTGCGCCTTTGAGGGCACAACCTTGCCCAAACCACTGTCAGGACTATGGATCAGAAGCTTACGCAGCCGCCCGATTTCGGTGCTTACCTTTACTTTGAAATTTTCGTTATTTTCGGTCATACTCAGTTTATGGTTAAGCAAAGCTATCCAATATTTTTTTAATATATAATATTCGCTCATTATTGCTTATTTGGTTATTTTTGGCCATGGATTTTATTATTACGGAAGTAGTGAAAGGTATAAAGCAACTCTATCATCAGGATGTTGAAGAAAGCCTGATCAGTATACAGGATACGCGTAAAGAGTTTGAGGGGCAGGCAACTATAGTAGTTTTTCCATTTGTGAGGTTCTCCAAAAAATCGCCCGAACAAACGGCAAATGATCTGGGCGAATACCTGGTAGCCAATCTGGAAGTAGTGACGGCTTTTAATGTGGTAAAAGGCTTTTTAAACCTGAGCATTACCAATTCGTACTGGATGGACCTGTTTAACACAGAGTTGCTGAGAGCTGATTTTGGCAAGATCCCTTCCAACGGGAAAAAGGTAATGGTAGAATATTCTTCGCCCAATACCAACAAACCGCTTCACCTGGGGCACGTACGTAATAACCTGCTGGGCTATTCGGTATCAGAATTACTGAAAGCGAATGGTTCTGAAGTATATAAAGTAAACCTGGTAAACGACAGGGGCATACATATCTGTAAGTCGATGCTGGCCTGGCAGAAATGGGGCAATGAAGAAACGCCCGAAAGTTCTGGTTTGAAGGGCGATCACCTGGTAGGCAAATACTATGTGATCTTTGATAAGGAATATAAAAAGGAGATCGAAGCGCTGAAACTTACCGGACAAACCGAAGATGAGGCCAAGAAAAATGCTCCTCTTATCCGTGAAGTGCAGGCAATGCTTTTAGCCTGGGAAAATGGCGACGATGCTGTGATCTCGCTCTGGAAAAGAATGAACGGCTGGGTGTATGACGGCTTTGCCGTTACCTACAAAAACCTGGGCGTAGATTTTGATAAGTATTATTATGAAAGCAATACCTACTTATTAGGAAAAGATACGGTTGACGAAGGACTGGAAAAAGGTGTTTTCTTCAAAAAAGAAGATGGCTCTGTATGGATAGACCTTACAGATGATGGTTTAGATCAGAAGCTGGTGCTGCGTGCGGATGGAACTTCGGTATATATTACCCAGGACCTGGGTACCGCACAAATGAAATATGACGATTTCTCCATGGATGAGTCGATCTATGTAGTGGGCAACGAACAGGATTATCACTTTAAGGTGCTGTTCCTGATCCTTGATAAGCTGGGCAAAAGCTGGGCGAAAGGATTGTATCATTTATCCTATGGAATGGTAGATCTGCCAAGCGGTAAAATGAAATCACGCGAGGGTACGGTAGTTGATGCAGATGACCTGATCGCCGAAATGGTGGCTACCGCAAAACAGAAAACTGAAGCACTGGGCAAGGTTGATAATTTCAGCGAGGAAGAAAAGGAAAGCCTGTATTATAAAATTGGTATGGGTGCATTGAAATACTTCCTGCTGAAGGTTGAGCCCAAAAAGCGGTTACTGTTTGATCCTGCTGAATCGATAGATTTCCAGGGAAATACCGGGCCATTTATTCAGTATACACATGCACGTATCAAATCTTTGCTGAATAAAGCTGGTTTTGTATCAGATGTAAAAGTTGATAACGAGATTGAATTGTCTGCTACGGAGCTTGAGATGATTATCCTGCTGGCAAAATATCCTTCGGAAATTGCTGCGGCAGCTAAAACATTCAGTCCTGCGAGCTTAGCTAATTATATTTACGAGGTGGCGAAGATGTTCAATAAGTTCTACCATGAGATCCCGCCAATTGTGAAAGAAGAAGATGAGCAGATGAAACAGCACAGGTTAAACCTGAGCTGGGTAACTGCAAATGTGATCAATGATGGGATGAGGATTCTGGGGATTGAGGTTCCTGAAAGAATGTAAAGATCTGGAGGGGGATCAAAAAAGCTCGTTTGATTTCCTTGCTGCCTGCTGCTGAAACGCAGCAGAAGGCAAGGAAATCAAACGAGCTTTTTTGATATGGGAGGGGTCATCCAGCTGGGCGCATAGCCTGCATTGCGCAGAACATATTTGATAAACAGCTCGCTAAATCCTGTTCAAATCAGATTGCTAAATCCTGTACAAATCGGATTACTAAATCTTGTGTAAATCGGATTGCTGATTCTTGTACAAATCGGATTGCTAAATCTTGTGTAAATCGGATTGCTGATTCTTGTACAAATCGGATTGCTAATTCTTGTTGAAATCCTAAAATGCATCCAAAGCAATCCGGTTACTAAATCATATTATATCAGCGAATTGAATCCTTACGCGATACAATACTAAACTTTAACCTTTATCGACACCAGCGGTGGTCTCAACAGTTCCTTTTTTTCTGAACGAGGGGAATTTCATAGGGCTCTTTGTTGGTCTTTCATCACCAAATAATACACCCCATTGTTTGAACATCTCCGTTCTGTCGAAGATGACTTTAAGTACAGCAATGATGGGCATAGAAAGGAACATACCGGAAACACCGGCGATGCTTCCTCCTACGATCACACCGAGGATAGACATCAGGGCATTGATTTTTACTTTGGAACCAACGATTCTTGGCATCAGGATGTTATTGTCCAAAAACTGAACGCCAGCAATTACCGCAAGTACTGTGATCACAGGGCCTAAGGTTGTAGATGCAGTTAATGTAAGCATTACACCTATTATATTGCCGAGCAGCGCACCAACGTAAGGTATGAGGTTCAGGATCGCGAATATAACGCCTATGAGCAGTGCATGCTTAATTCCCAGCAGCAGTAATATTCCACCCAGCAATACAGTCATATAGGTCACTTGGATTAACAGACCTACCAGATAGCTCTTGATGATGGTTTCTGTTTCATAGATTGCATCTTTCACCTTCGGATGGTCGTCTGTTTTAAACCACATGAATGCAAACCGCAGTAAGATGTCTTTATAAAAGAGGATCAGGTAAATGTAGATGGGCAAGAGACCTACAAAGACAAATACGGAGCTTAATGTCACTGCTGCGCCACTTGCCATTCCTCCGGCCATAGCCAGCAGATCATTACTTTTTTTATTGATAAAATCCAGTTGTTCTTTGGTAGAATAATGGCTGACTTTGCTCACCCAGTTACTTAGTGCCTGCAGATGCTTGGATACATTGGCTTTGATCTGCGGGAAGTCTTTTACCAGACTGCCAACCTGCGCAGAAAAGAACCAGACGATCAGCCCTACAAAGATGAACACGATCAGAATAGGCAGAATAATGGCCACCGCTTCAGGAAGGTTGACCTTTCTGAGCCAACGGTATATCGGCAGTAACATAATGCTAATAAAGAATGCCATGATTACGGGCATGATAATGTCGCTTCCGATGACCATCACGGTTCCGATCAGCAGTAAACCCAGTAATTCTAAAGACCTTTTAACGGTAAGTGGCAGTTCCTTCATTTTGTAATTGTATTGTTATTGTGATAAGTTTCCATATTTAACTATGTAAAGCATGCAAATGTTTGGGTAGATTTGCACATTCTTACACATATACACATTACCATGATTACAGATGAAACAATAGTAGCCTTGTCAACTCCGCCGGGATCGGGTGCAATCGGGGTGATCCGCCTGTCAGGAAAAGATGCTATTTCCATCACTAATTCGGTATTCAGTGGTAAGGACCTGCTCGCGCAACCTTCACATACTTTGCATTTTGGACTGATCAAAGATGGCGACATCGTGATCGACGAGGTTGTGGTAAGTTTGTTTGTAGGCCCAAGATCGTACACCAAAGAAAACGTGGTAGAGATTTCCTGCCATGGCTCTAATTATATTATACAGCAGATTATCAGTTTGCTGATTAAAAAAGGTGCTTCAGCTGCAAAACCCGGAGAATTTACTTTAAGGGCTTTCCTGAACGGTGCGATGGACCTGTCGCAGGCCGAAGCCGTAGCTGACCTGATTTCTTCAGATTCGCAGGCAGCGCACAGTGTGGCGATGAACCAGCTGCGGGGAGGGTTCAGTACTGAACTGAATGTTCTGCGCGAACAGCTGATCCATTTTGCTTCCATGATTGAGCTTGAACTTGACTTCTCAGAAGAGGATGTGGAGTTTGCCAACCGCGACCAGCTGCAGGATCTGATCAATAAAATTACAATGGTGCTCAATAAGCTGATCCGTTCCTTTGAATTGGGGAATGTAATCAAGGAAGGTATCAACACCGTGATCGCCGGCAGGCCTAACGCAGGGAAATCTACATTGCTGAATGCTTTGCTGAATGAAGACCGTGCAATTGTCAGCGAGATCGCCGGAACCACAAGGGACACGATAGAGGAAGTTTTAAATATCAACGGTATCAACTTCCGTATGATTGATACAGCGGGCATACGCGAGGCTACAGACACGATTGAAGCCATAGGGGTGGAGAAGA
Source organism: Pedobacter westerhofensis (assembly GCF_900182595.1). Taxonomy (GTDB): domain Bacteria; phylum Bacteroidota; class Bacteroidia; order Sphingobacteriales; family Sphingobacteriaceae; genus Pedobacter; species Pedobacter westerhofensis. Next base: position 503,683 of record NZ_FXTN01000002.1, read on the forward strand.
CGATGCAGAAGATCAGCCATGCTGCAGTTCTGGTTTATCTCTTTGATGTAGTGAACATGACTGCCCGCGAAATCCACGAGGATATCAATAGTCTGTACCGACCTGGGTTTACATTTATTGCCGTAGCCAACAAGATGGACCTAACTTATAACGACAGGATCAAGGAACTGGATCTTCCGCTGGATATTGCTTTCGTTTCGATCTCTGCGAAAGAGAATAAGGGAATAGAAGAATTGAAGGAGTTGTTATATGATACTGTAGTAGGGGATAAGCTTTCAGAAAGCCATACAATGGTGACGAACATCCGGCATGTGGAAGCGCTAAGAAAAACCCAGGAGTCACTGCATAGCGTTTCTGAAGGACTGATCAATCCTGTGACTTCAGATTTCCTGGCAACGGATATCAAGCAGGCATTGTATTATCTGGGTGAGATTACCGGAAAGGTCACTACTGATGATTTGCTGGAGAATATCTTTAGTAAGTTTTGTATTGGAAAATAAGTCATACAAATATCGATAGACATCAGTTACGAAAAGCCATTATTTACTTGTAAATGAAGGTTTTGAAGTTTGTAATTGTCTAGTAGCACCTTGATTTTATTATTGTTTTGTGTATTTTTGTTACCCGAAAATGATTTTTAATGAAGCCACTTTTTATGTTTAAACTGTATAAAACAAATTCACTTATATACGCTTAAATCCTCTTAGGTAAATTTAATGACTTAAATCTTATAAGTGTGAGATCAAATTTTACAATAACGATTTGACTTTGCTCTGTATGGATAGTTTATTATTTTGGTTTAATGAGCTTAAAAACAGTAAAGATCCCAACGTTGAGGCTTTGGAACTAGGTTTCCGCAAATTTCTATATTCGACCATTAGAATCTGAATCCAGCCGTTGCCACTACGAACACTTCACAGACAACGGAGAGCAACTTGGAAAGTTTCCACCTTATTTGTACCTCGAAGTGTTTAATGGTTTGCTTGTCAGGTTTTGTATAAGGAATTAATCACATAATTACCGCTGATCTGGCTACAAGAATCAGCAGTTTGAATAATCCGCCGCCGGATCCTGGGCGGTATATTTGTGAGGGACAGCTTCACAACTAGAATGCAAACACAGAACAATAACGATCAGCCCGCGGGTAGCTTAGCTTACAGTCCGGACCCTGAATACCAAGATGTATTTGCCCAAACCGGCGGTGCATCGGCTTTCTGTACTGTGCCGGGCGACTGGCAGGCCATGCGGAAAGCCGGCAACATAGCCATGCAAGCACTCGCCGGTCAACCGCCGCAATTTCCGGATGTCCAAACTGAGATATTCACTACTTACCGAGGGTAAAAATAGCGAAATTTCATATTTTAATTCACCTCTTATGGACACAATGTTATGAGCCAATTAAAGCATTTATTCGGCTCATTAAATTCGTATCTTTGAGCCGAATAACAACTTTAATCGGCTCACTATGTATAATTGGCAATTTCCCGAATGGCCTGATTTCTATTACGAGACTGAAGAAATTCAATCGTTAATTCTTGCATTTGCGCAGGAGACGGGAGAGATTAGCGGCGTAATGCAAGGCCTTTCTGATGATTTAAAACAAGAAGCACTTCTCCAACTTATCTTGTCGGAAGCAACTAAAACTTCGGAAATTGAAGGCGAATATATCAGCAGGGAAGATATTATGTCATCCATCAGAAATAATTTGGGGCTTAATGAAACGCTCATTAATGTAAAAGACCAGCGCGCCGGGGCAGTTGCTCAATTAATGCTGGAAGTCCGTAAGTCCTTTGATCAGCCATTAAATTTGGAAAGCATTCAAGCCTGGCACAAAATGCTAATGGCCAATTCGAGTAAAATCAATCCAGGCCTGTGGCGAGTAGGCGCCGAACCAATGCAGATTGTTTCAGGAGCGTACGGTCGAGAGGTAGTTCATTATGAAGCGCTACCGTCTTCAGACGTTCCCAAAGAAATGGATCAATTTGTACAATGGTACGCGGCAGTCAGCTTCCCGCTGAAAGGGGAAGTCGCCAAAGCAGTACTGAAATCTGCTATATCTCATCTCTATTTTGAATCTATTCATCCCTTTGAGGACGGTAATGGACGGATTGGTAGAACCATCGCAGAGAAGGCATTGTCACAAACCATGGGTAGGCCTGTAATGCTCAGCCTTTCTAAAACCATTGAGCAAAACAAACCAGCATATTATACTGCATTAAAAGAGGCGCAACGTACACTGAACATTACTGCCTGGATCAGCTATTTTGCAACTGTAATTTTAGAGGCCCAGCGAGACGCAAAGGCTATGGTGCAGTTTACATTAAAAAAAGCACAGTTTTTCGACAGATATAAAAATCAGCTTAATGAAAGACAATTGAAAGCACTCAATAAGATGCTGGAACAAGGAGCCAATAAATTTGAGGGAGGGATGACTGCAAAGAAATACATCGGCATTACAAAAACCTCTAAAGCTACCGCCACCCGCGATCTGCAAGAGCTCCAGAAAATGAACATTTTATTACAGGAAGGAACCGGAAGATCAGTAAAATATCATTTAAATTTACCATAGATTTGTTAATGCCTCATTCATTGGCGACAGCATAAAACATCGAATAACAGCCATTGCTCTGATTTTTGATTAGCTATTGAGGTTTTCTATTTCGTCATCAAGTTCCTGATCATGTACCAGATCAGGTCTGCCATCGGCGCTGCCAGTGCTTTCGCTTTGCAGCATTTCGTCATGCCGGGGATTATAGGCGAAACGTTTATTCTTAATAGGAGCAACTTCCATCGCATATTGCAGGCTTTCGATATCCCTTCCATAAAATAACGAGACCTCCCGTTGTTCGTTTGGCTTGCCGAAATTGAGATTTTCACCATCGTAAAATAACCATTCATGGTATTCTGCACTTAGTCTGTTCAGAAACTCAAAATCCCTTTCCCGGTATTGGATCACGTAGTCTACTGGCTTTTTGCGTGATGCATTGGTTGTTATTCTGAGTTCGTTAACAGGCGTATCTTTGGTAGCAAGTTGCACGATGTCGTTTAACGTTTTATTAAGATAGGAGCCAAGATCCGGACCTCTGTCGATCAAGATTGTGGGACTAAAGCCACTCACAATCAGGATACCATGATAACCATTGCTTTGAGTGAGTTCGACCTTGGTTACGATACCAGCAAAGTTTTGAGGCTGACCACTTAAGTAACCAAAAGATGCTGTTAACGTCTTTCCTACAAAATCACGACTATCATCTAAAGTGATTAATCCGGGAGAACCCAATTGATCATGATTGAACCTGAGTTCAAAGTAATGATGCGCGTTGAATTGTTGCTGAAGCGTGAAAGAGGGTGAAATGCGAAATATTCTTATCGCCGATGTTGATCTCTTTTAATAAATTGATTTCCATTGGTAGTTGGATTTTATTACCAAGATACCTAATCAATAGTCAAAATTAAAATATATTACTTAATATATTTAATAATATTATTTTCAACCTATTTATGTAATAATAAATTTACCATTTTAATTAAAAAATGATGCTCCTAAGGTTTTTTGAGATGTTTGTTTGGTTTTTGTATAGATATTCAGGGGGTTATATGTTTATTTTATCAAATTCAAGGACAGCACATGAATGAGGTAATTACTTTCTTAATCCTTAATATAAAGCCGGCAACCGGTCTCTTTCTAAAATACAAGGCTGTCGCAAGTATCGACAGCCTGTAAACCGATGGCTAAAATTTAAGCTGAAGTGCTCCCAGATATTGTGTATCTGATACCAGTTTCTTATCTGCAGATAGCATAAACATATAACAATGAACTTTCTGACCTCTCATCATAAAAGGTACCTCCGTCGTGAAATTTAAGTCTCTTCTCATCGCATCCTGGTAACACATAAACCTGGATCTTCCTCTTTCAAGAAAATGCACAACAATGACGGCTCTGTCGTTCAGTTGGGTACATTTTTTAGGTAAAGGATTAAGCTTCCATGTTACCGTCATTTTATGGATTTCGTCAGAGGTTACCTTAGGTTCCCATGCTTTCTGAGTCATTTTAATCGGAGAACTCAGTTTGAGCTTTTCGAAATCAATCAAAGCTTTTTCCTGATCCTCTGCTAAAGCCTCTTTGAAATGCCATTGGACCGCTGCATTGAAACGACTCATACCTGCCTTTTTAGATAGCTGATATCCTAAATTGATCACATCAGTAGCCTGCTGCAGAAACTTGTTGAGCTTGCTGAAAGGTCCGGTATGTTTTTTTTGCTCATCATTAAGTGAATTCTTGCCCCGTTTTTTGGGCTGTGACTTTGCTACAGGTCCACCAAGGGAATCTACGATAACTATGGGACCTATTGATCCGCGGAATTCACCAATTGTCGATTTGTCTTTTCTTGTTGCCATGATTACCAGTTTAATTGTCCGAGATAAATACTATTCGCCACGTCAGAATGGTCATCCGCGATAAATGAAATGAAGATTTCTGCGGTATACCCTTTCTCTACACCAGTCAGAAGCAGCAAGTCTTGTTGTGCATTACGGCTTGCGCCGCCAATTTTGACTGCTGATTCCTTAAGTTCGGGAAAATAGGCTAGCATGATCACCTGATCGCTGTGATGGCTTTTTCCCGGTCCTGTTTCATTACTCCAGTTGAATAACACCCCATCCATTGTCATTTCTGCACTGTTCCTTTTAGCAGATGCCAACTTGCCCTGCGTGATCAGAAACTTCTCCATGTTGACCACCCATTTTCCAGACTGCTTTTCGCAGGCTTTTTTAAAGATGTGGCTTACCATTTCATTGTGCGTACTATTGCCTGAGGCCTTCGCAATCAACTGGTAGCCTACCTTGGCGATCTCTTCAAATGGAGGCATGAATTTGGCTATCATACCCAATTTAGACTCTGTAGCTAGTTGACCCTCGGTACGGGGAATGTTACTTTTACTGTTTTTCTTTTTTGCATACGTCTTACCGTTCATCTGGTAGTACGTAGTGCCATCGATTGTTCCTGAAAAGCCCACATAAGGGCCGCTTACGACACGTGCCATAATTTAAATGAATTAAGTGAAAAATTAAACAATTAGTATTTTCAGCTAATGAACACACTTAGATTAAGGAGGAACAGCTATATTGGAGGGGTTAATGCATAAATTAATCCAGGTATGAATTCACAAGATTTAAAATACTTTGCAATATAAACATAAAATTGTAAATTTGTATATAAATTATTAAAAATAATTATTCGTGTTGAAACATATTGTTTAATGTGTAAACACGCAACTACTTCTGATTATTTGCTTTGCTGTCAATTTTGATGGGCCTGTACTCTGGCAAAGCTTCAATTATACTTCGTTCGTATCTTGGTATTGTAGAAACTCTACTTGAGCTATATTTAAACTATGTTCAAGCTATACCTTGTCTACCCCTTGTCTACTGCTACTCTACCAGAACTCTACCTAAACAGTAAACATGATGTAGACATGTAGTAAAGTAGTAGTCCACAAGGGGTAGACATGGTATAGCTGGTGTATAGATCGTCCATAGCTAAAGTATATCTCAAACTATACCGAAACACGAACGACTACCGTCCAGAATACTGCTGATAGAACTGAAGGATGATTGATTGATTTGGGGGAGGGAGTAAAGGTAGAATCTTCCGCAGTTTACGAGATTTTTTTATTGGCGCCTCATTCCAGACGCATTACAAATATAAGAAAAATTAAATTTCAACGGTGTAATAAGGTACAATCCTGGTCAGTTTAATGATGTACAACTTTGATGCCCCAAGCGTGAGCGGCAGACTCGTAAATAATTTAATTTCTCTATTGTTTAATTAAATCATAATACTTACATTTGTTTTATTAAAATAAACTAATATGAGTATTTGTTAAACAATATATAGATTTTATAACATCTCTAAAATTTTGAGGTGTTCTATTTAAGAACCTTGTCTGATCAAATGTGGAAGTTTACAGGACACAGGTAATAAGTAGAACGCCGGGTTGCCTATATTTGCACTATAGGTCCGGCGCAGCTTATTGTAGTGTCCGAATAGTTTTCTATTCCCCGATTTCCACCGGGTATGATCAGGCTACAAGAACTGTTGCCGGACCTGTATTTGTGAAGGTCTTTTTTTAATCTTGTACATGGTTCTATTGAGAATTTTTAATCAATAGTGTCCAAATGAAAAAGGAGAAAACCACAACCGTAACAATTGCCAACAATCCAATTTACTGTCACAACGGCTTGTGTTGTACTCAAGTGATTATCCAATCGCCTACAAATTGTCCCGCAAGCTCCCCAGGGATTTCATATAGCCTTTCTGACTCTGGACTTTATCTTATAGTTCCTTATCTGCCAAACAATTTCCAAAAACCGCCTGATTAATCAAATACAATGAAAGATTGCCCGATGTTCTCTGTAACGTAAGGCTATCCATCTTCCTGCTTATTTACAATCAACATTTTAAATATTTAACTGACGATGAAGACCCTCGTTATGGCCGCGCATTGCCCAAAAACAGGTAATCATCAGCTTGAAACCATATCAGAATGACCATCATACAAGACAAGAAAGGAGAGTTTAAAGCATTTGTAAAAGTGCTGGCAGAACGGTACAAACCATTATACATCTACTGTTTTGGCGAATCGGTTAAGTCAATGAGCAGATCCGGCTGTTCTATTTTACATGACGCTGTTAAAAATCACCGTTATTATCTGTTGATGATTGTTGAAAATGAGATCAGAATTGAGCATCCTGTACAGGATTATGCAAATACCCATTTTCATCACGGTAAGATCACTATTTTGGTGCACGGCAAAGAGACAGTTACGGCGGCTATAAGAGCTAACGACAGGTTTTTTATAACAGCAGCTAAGCAGGGGAAGCTCATGTACAGTTATGATCCTGCCATCGCATCCTTTCAGGTGCCTGCCTATATCCCTACGAGAGCGGCACAAAAGGCTGAAAAACGCCGGATTCAAAAAATGTTTCTCGCCACTGGCTTTCTGGAAAGCGCTAAGCAGTGCTTCATCAAGGAAAGCTATCCGCTATGCATACATATGCTGCATCAGGTTGTAGAACAATGCTTTATTGCCCTCATTGGAGTGCATCTTGCCTACAGATCAGACATTCACAATCTTTACCGGCTGTTGCATTTGTGTGAGATTTTTTCAGATGAAACATCTCAATTATTTCTTGAACAAGGTCAGGAGGGCATTAGGCTGTTTGATCTGATGGTCAAAAGCTACTCGGCTGCGCGTTATAAAGATGACTTCCAGGCAGAGCGATCTGATGCTGAAACATTATACGTAAAGGTTGCCGCATTCCTGAAATTGTCGGAAGGATTATGCAAGAATAAAATTGAAGCGCTTGCCCTGGATGCGGAAATTTACAAACAGCACAAATCTCAAAGAGAGGTTTGTTGTGGATGACTCCTTTGTGAAGCACATTAAGGTGAAGCACAAAAAATAATCGTCAGAAATGGTATTTAAGTATATGCTATTCTTCCACCTGATTTTGCCCATTCGTCAACCCCGCCCAATAGGGGTCTGATACGTTTTAAGCCTGACCTGCGCAATTGCTCGGCATATTTAGCGGCAGTGAGTTCATTGGGACAGGAACAATAAACGATGATCTCATCATAGGCAGAATAGAGATCAGCGATCTCAGTTAAGTTAATATCACTGATTGGTATTGAGCCGGGGATAAAGCCATTTCTTGTCCGTTGGTCCGCTGGGCGTGCGTCAAATATGATGGGGCCTGAGCTTCCCTCTATTAATTCGAGCAGATCAACGACTGTGACCCGGTCAGATTTAAATTTCCTGATCAGGCGGTACCGTTGCAGCCATTTTACAAACAGGTAAATACCAAAAGAAATGATAAGGATGAGCACTCCAAACTTTCCAAATTCTGTTAATGTCGCAATCAGGCTACCAATCTCGTGGCGGAATAAGACCCCCAGGCTTACGGCCGTTGTGCTATAAACCGCCGCACCGATCAGAGAGAAAACGATGAATGAAACTATAGGCATCGCGTAAACACCGGCCACTACCGGGGCTAAAGTGGAAAGTCCCGGAATAAACTTTACAACGGTAAGGGCAGGTGGCCCAAAACGGCTAAAAACATCGCCACTGCTTTTTACGCAGGAGTCTGGCGATAATGAGATCCTGCACAATTTTCCAAGAACACTGCTGCCCAGTCTTTTACCGGCAAAGTACAAAATAATATCTCCAATCAAAGAACCTATCGTTGCAGTCCCTAGGAGTGAAATGATATCAGCTACTGTTGCAGGGGTGACTGCTGCCGTAAGCATAAGTATTGCAAATGCAGGAAGTGGCAGCCCAACACTTTGGAATAGTGTAATAAGAAAGATGATCCAAAGCCCATAGGCTTGTACCAGTTCAATTAGTGTGTTCATCGATTAATGCAGACGGTATGTTAAAATTAAAGTTTTTAACGATGAATTTGTTTGTACAGTTAAAATTTTACGATAGCATGCTTTTTGTAAAGTTAAGACCGTCATCACTGTATATATTCACGACAGACAAAATAACCAATATGCCAACTAAAGCTGCTTGATAGTTTTCTCAGACAAATCACTTAGACACCAGCAAAGCAGGTACCAAGACCAATAACAAGAATAATCAGGCCAGCCAGTAGCCATACCCATTTTCTGCTTGCAATAGCAGCGATCACGCAGACCACAAAATGAAAGCCTGCAAAGAATACGGCAGCCAGCAGGCCTTCATCGCCGGCGATATTGCCACCAATGGTATACAAGGCAAAAAACGCCAGATTAAAACCCAGGATCTTTGCGCCCTCTCCTGATTTGTTATCAGGAGAGGGCACGTTTGCCGGTTCTATGTCCCGCTTTTGCTGTCCCTCGTAGGGAGTTTTCTGTTCTTCACTCATCATACCTGTATTTCATTTCTTAAAGTTTCAAGATAAGCCGCCTTGTCATCCCTGTAAAACAGGTTCATCGTTTCAAATGGAATGATCTTCATGTCCTTATTTACAATGTGTACGCATGATTTTTTAATTGCGCGAACATCAAAATTCTGTGCATCAATAAAATTCATGATGATAATACGGAACAAGTTGTCGTATCCCAGACCAGGGGCGTCAATATCCGGCAGACAGCACATGATAGATTTCAGGTGCTCCTTGGCCTTTTCGACAGAGTTGCCGGTACTAAACATATGCAGGAGGTGCGACTTCAGTTGTTCATCCTGCTCATAGATGATCGTATTTTTTGAGTTGTCCAGTAAATCGTCCGGGTTAATCATCCGGGTCAGCGGAAACACCTTATCTCCAAGTTTAAGCGCATAGCCCATTACCAATGCATCGGGATTACAGGGAACAGGTAATAAGTCCTGCGCCGTAAATATATCCGTTTGCTCCAAAATCGCGGCCCGCACCTCGGTCAGTGTATACCTGTCGGTGGCCGGGTTAAAGTTCTCCAGCCGGCCGGCCTGTTGTGTGGGCTGAAAGGTCACTCCGCGAATGCAGGGCTGTTTGAGTGCATACTCAATAATCGCCCCGATCTCATCCGTGTTCAACCCTTTCTGTAAAGTTACCACCAGGGTAGTGGAGAGGTTATACTTGTTCAGGTGTTCGATGGCTTTTAATCTTACATGACGAAGATCCTCACCTCTGAGCTGTTCCAGGGCCTCTTTTTTAAAGGAATCAAACTGCAGTTAAATTTCAAAATCCGGCATGTATGATGCCAGCCGTTGCACGAAGGCTTCATCCTTTGCAATGCGGATACCATTGGTATTCACCATCAGGTGTTTGATCGGTTTGCGCTTGGCGATATCCAGGATGTCAAAAAACTGCGGGTGCACTGTAGGCTCGCCGCCACTGATCTGTACCACATCCGGTTCACATTCATTTTCTACGATCACGTCCAGCATCTGTTCTATTTCCTGCAGACTGCGGTGCCGTCCGTAGTGTGGCGATGACATTGCGTAGCAGGTGGGACAAGCCAGGTTGCAGCGGTCGGTTACCTCCACCACCGTCAGGCAGGAGTGCTGCTCATGGTCAGCACACAGGCCACAGTCGTAAGGGCAGCCAAAGTGTGTCTCCGAATTAAACTTCAGCGGCATCTCACTGCGCTTTGCATAGTTGCGGCAGTTTTTGTAATATTCAATATCTGTAGCAATCAAAACCTTCTCAAAACCGTGGTGACGGCAGTTCTTGAGCATATACACATTGGTATCTTCAAAAACTATCTTGGCATCAATACGCCTCAGGCAGGTCGAGCATAAGCTAATAGTAAAATCGTAATAGATATAAGGACGTTCAGGCATAAGCTTTGAGAGTTTGGACAGGATGGAGGAATATTTTATAATAATAGATCAGGCCAGCCAGACTGGCGAGCTGGATAACTGAAAGGCCGAAATCGAAAAAGTATGCTGGTTTGATAAATTCAATTAAAAAGCGGAAGCTGAGATATGCGGCCATAAAGAGTTTAAACTTTGCACCATCTTTAAACTCCATGCCTGCAGCTGCCAGATATAATCCCAGGCCAAACAGCAGCCAGAAAAGTATTTCATACAGATTTGTAGGGTGCCGGCGTACGCCATCTCCAAAGTCAATGGCCCAGGGCAGAGCGCTTGCGGTGCCATAGGTTCCATCTTCCAGTCCCGCCAGGAAACATCCCGTACGGCCGATGATCATAGCGATAATTAAAGGAAAAACCATCAGGTCGCCCGAAGATGCGGTTACGCCCAGTCGCTTTTTGGTCAGTTCAACACCAATCAATCCACCGAGCAGCCCGCCAACGATTGTTGTGTTTCCCATAAAATACCTGAAGTTTAATGAGGTCAGGAGTACAGGGTTTTCGAGTACGCCGATCAGGTGCGAGCCAAGGAAACCACCAAGTGCAGCACCAACAAAGATAATCAGGCGGTGATGACTGCTGATTTGATCGGCAACATGTCTTCTCAGGTAAGTATAAAAACGGTAGCCTACCGCATACGCCAGGGTTTCGCACACAAAGTGAACTGGTATAGAATGGGATCCCAAAGGAATGTTAACCGGAAAATGCATATCGCTGATTCATGTTTCAATTCCTTTATTTTGCAGCAGTAGATGTCGACTGAAAATTAAAAATTACAATCTAAAAATAATTTTTCAATCAACAATTAGGTTCGCGAAAAATAAGAAATTTTTATTGCTGCTGTATCATCAGCTTATTGTGAAAGATCAATTTCCATGTTCCTCCATCAGATACATCAGGTAGTCTAAAGATTCACGGTCCTGATCACTTTTAACTGTTGTGGTCCAATCCCCAAAAATGTCTTTTGTTTTTTTAACGGATACCAGTTCGCGCCCATTCTGATCGGTCGCAGTTGTTGAAAAATCACCAAAGATATCTTTTGAGGTCTTAAGCGTTATAGAACGCCCGTTCCCTTGAGTGATTTCTACAATCTTGTCTCCAAAAATGTTTTTTGAACTTTTAACGGAAGATAGTGGACGTCCGTTCTGGTCTGTAACCGTTTTAATTTTATCGCCGAATAAATTTGTTGAGGTCTTAATCGTTTTTGATGTTCCCTTACCCTCATCAATGTCCACGATACGGTTTCCCAGGATATCTGTTGATTTCTTTATCGTACGTATAGTTTCACCATTTTGACCGGTGACACTTGTGATTTTATTTCCCAGTATATCAGTTGAACGCTTAACAACTTTAATTGTATTGTGATTCTGATCGTAGTACGTTATACTCGTATCACCGAAAATATCCACTTTTACCGAACTCGTATAGGTCTGTGCATAAGCTGTCACACTGCTAAGGATCAAAACTGCGAATAAAAGGCCCGGTGATTTCATAATTACAGGTTGATTTGGTTTTGGAATTATGACCTAAAGTAAATAAAATAGTTTAATAGGGTAAATCGATAATTCTTAACGAATATTATTTGTTGGGTGATCCGGATTAAAACTGCCCGTGTAAATTCGGATTATACAGAAAAAACGGTTTGAACTACCCGGCCCGGGCAGTTCAAACCGTTATCAGTATGAAATTGTGATTAGGCCAAAAGTTCTTCCATGCCAAATGCTGTCAATACTTTTGCATATTCAACTTGTACAGCATCATTGGCTCTTTGGACAATGTCTCCTGTGGATTGGTTGACTACTGTCCTCAGCGGCCTTTGACCTTTTGGCAGATTGATCAGTTCAACAACTGCATCTGCAATTTCCTGTGGATCCGCTTTTGTGGTTTCAATCATTTGACCAACGGCTGCAAACATTTTATTTGGAATATCTGCGATTGGGGTATACGCTTCCAAAACTGAGGCATCAGAACCGGCCTGGGTCTTTTGGGACATTTCGGTGGGAAATGCTCCTGGTTGAATAATAGCAACATCGACACCAAATGGCCTCACTTCATAATGTAAACCTTCGCTCAGCCCTTCCAAAGCAAACTTTGAAGCGCCGTAGACCGCTGAAAATGGTGCAGCAAATCTGCCCCAGCCGCTCGAGATATTAATGATCAAACCTTCTGATTGTTTACGCATAAATGGTAAAACCAATTTCATTAGTCTCCATGGCGCGATAAAATTGACGTCCAGCATCCATTGCAAATCTTCAGTAGTGGAACTTTCAGCAACACCAAATATTGAACCGGCTGCATTATTTACCAGGACATCAATTCTTCCTTCTGCTGCAATAATGGTATCGATTGCCTGTTTAACACTGCTTTCGTCAGTTAATGACACATCCAGAACAGTGACATTTTCTACCTGCGCAAGCGCTTTTGCTTTGTCAGCGTTTTTTCCCTGTGTATCTCTCATGGTCGCATATACTTTATGGCCAAATGACGCAATCGATTTGGCTGTAAGCCATCCAAACCCACTGCTTGTTCCTGTGATTACTACAATTTTTTTGCTCATCTTCTTGTTGATTAAAATTATAATGCAAATTTTGATAACTGAAGCAGCAAACCATTTATCATTTGGTAAAAACTAATATCAACGGATATTTTTTCTTATCCTGCTGAATGATTGTTGTGTAATCCCCAGGTAAGAAGCGATATGGGAAAGCGGAATACGATTGACAAGTCCCGGGAATTGTTCAATAAAGGATAAATACCGGGTGGTTGCATCTTCTGAAACCAGGGGGCTCCTTCTTTCAATCGTTTTTAACAAACAGTTTTTCAGGATCAGACCTGTTATATTGTCCCATCCAAGGATTGTATTACCGATCTCGTCCCAGTCTTTCTTGGAGAAAACAAGCATTTTACAATCGGTAACAGCTTGTATATATTCAGAAGCCACTACTTGTGCTTCAAATCTTTGCTGGTCGGATACAAAATTATTCTCGTCTACGAAGTACTGCGTGATATCTTCGCCTTTATTATTGTAATAGCAGAAACGAACGACACCTTCAATAATAAACCCAACGTACCTGGGAATCTTTCCGGCTTCAGAAAAATATTCGTCCTTATGAAGCTCCAGCGTTTTTGCCTTGCTCGTGATAAAGTCTGTCTGCTGTTTGTTGAGATTCCCAAACTGCAATATGTAATCAATGAACTCTTTCATGTAGTAAATTTCGCCATTATTTAGGGCAGTTCATTTACCATTTGATAAAAAGTTATCAATCCTGCCTGCACCATCACAATAATTTCCCAATGCTGAAGCGTTTTATTTAATAAATATTGCTATATATTGCAGAAGCGATTTATAACCAGATATAGTGCAATGAAGGGGCTGAGCATTTTTTTAATGTTAATTGGTTTTACAGTGTACGGGCAGGTTCCGTCTGGCCGGACAATGCATTATACCCAAAAAGACGGCCTTTCCTTCAATATTATTAATAGCATTATACAGGATAACCAGGGTTTTATCTGGTTTGCCACGGGCAATGGGCTAAACCGTTTTGACGGTATAAATTTCCGTACGTTCAAATCAGATCCACAGGATTCTTCAGGTTTACCCGGTAATTACATTCAGAAAATTTTCAAGGACCATCAGGGCACCTTCTGGTTATCGTCCCGCAAGGGCCTGTATAGTTTTGACCTGAAAACCGAAAAGTTTAGTAAACACGCTGTGGCAAAGGCAGCGCAGCGGGCAGATGTGACATGGATCTCAGAAAATACAAAAGGGCGACTTTGGATAGCCACCAGTGCGAATGGCTTCAGTGCTCTTGATCAAAGGACAGGGGATTTTGTGAATTATACCATGAAAAACCTGAAAGGGCTGCCCAGCAATGATATCCTCTGCGTAGAGGAAGATTCCGGCGGAAACCTTTGGGTGGGTACCCAGGATGCCGGGCTTTGTGTGTTCAGGATCCGTAACGGAAGGCTGGCTGAAAGAGTTTTCAAAGAAAATAAGGGGCCTGGTAACAGCCGCGTCAACAGAATTTATCGGGACCACCGCAATAATTTATGGATAGCCAGCGCTAACGGCCTGTGGTTTTACAGACAGCAAACACAGAGTTTCCATGAGTTTGATGCGATGCGCTATCATCTGCGCAGTAATGTGTTCCTCTCGCTGATTGAAGACAGTCGCCACCAGCTCTATATAGGTTTGCAGGATGGGGGACTTTACCATATTGATATGGACAAATTTGCAGGGGCTGATCCGGCCGGTTTTGTGTTTGACCAGGTAGAGAATGAAAAAGGTTATAACATCACCCCAAGGTCTGTACAGGAACTGTTCCTGGACCGGGATGAGAACCTCTGGCTCGGTACTTATGGTGACGGACTTTTTATGGTGAGCAGAAAAGCTGCGAAGTTCCAGCTGTTCCGGAAAAAGATGACCGATAACAGTGGCGAGAGCGATGTGCGTTATTATGGCATGTGTATGGATGCAGAGGGAAACCTCTGGCTGGGAACAGATGGCGATGGCATTTACAAGACACGCCGCGATGGTACAGTGATCAAACATTACCGCGCCACCGGGACACCGGGCAGCCTCACAGACAACGCGATTCTCTCAGCTTATAAAGATAGTAAGGATAACCTGTGGTTTGGTACGTATGCCCGGGGCTTACTCTTATATAATCCGGAAACGGATGGATTTATCAGTTTTAAACACGACCCCGCAAACCCATTATCCATCCCTGGGAATGATGTGCGGGTGATCCGCGAAGACCGAAACCACAACATCTGGATCGGAACCAATGGTGGGGGATTAGGCAGGTTGAATCCCGCTCATACGGCATTTGAGAGCTACAATACCTATAACAGCGGAATTACCTCTAACGATGTTCGGGCAATCGAAACAGATGAAAAAGGTAATCTCTGGCTTGGGACCTACGGGGGCGGAATGGATTATCTAATCACTGCAAAGAATGTGATACATCCATTCATGCAACACGAAAATGACAGGATCAACCTGGCCGGAAAAATCATTTATGCACTGCACATGGATCAGCAAAAACGCCTTTGGATAGGCTCGGAAGGCGAAGGCTTGCTGGTCTGCTATACCAATAAGAATACGGTACGCCGGTTGAGTGAAAAGGATGGTATGGCAGACAATACCGTATACGCCATCCTGGAGGAAAGTGCGGGGAACATCTGGGTGACAACCAATGACGGCATTTCCAAGGTGGACCTGGCTAAACATAAAATCTATAATTTTAACAGTACCGACGGACTGCAGGGAAAACAATTCAATTCGGGATCAGCCATTGTTGCCGAAAATGGCAACCTGATGTGCTTTGGGGGTACAGAGGGATGGAACATGTTTCACCCCAGGGAGATCAGGCCCAGTACATACAAACCGCAGATCAGGATTACGGGACTTCAGCTATATGGCCGCGAGGAAAACGATAAAGGCGACCTCAAACATATCAGCCAGGACCGCGGGATCATTTTGCAGGCTAGCCAGTCGGTATTCTCAATTCAATATGCGGCACTCAACTTTGTTTATCCCCGGGATGCGCAGTTTGCCTATAAAATGGAGGGTTTGGATAAGGACTGGAATTATGTGAAATCACAGCGCTCCGCCACTTATCGCTACCTGCAGCCCGGCAGATATACGTTCAAAGTAAAAGCAACCAATGAGGATGATGTATGGCAGGATCATTATGCCTCAGTCGACATCCTCATATTGCCACCCTGGTACAAGAGTTGGTGGGCATGTACAGTGTACATTGCTGTGGCAGCGCTGCTGATCTACCTGCTGATCCATTATAAAGCCAAGCAGACCCAGCTGCGGTACCGGATCAAGATCGCGAGTCTTGAGGCAGAGCAGGAACGCGAATTGCACGAGAACAAAATCTCATTCTTTACCAATATCTCGCATGAATTCCGCAGTCCGCTTACACTGATTGTAAACCCTGTAAAGGAGATGATCAAGGAACATGGAACACCGGATAACCTCGAAAACCTGACGATCGTATACCGCAACGCAAAAAGAATGCTGAGCCTGGTTGATCAGCTGCTGCTTTTTGGAAAGGCCGATACATCTGCCGACAGGCTCACTATTGCAAGGATTAACCTGATCAGCTTATGTGAGGAAGTGTTCCTGTGTTTTACCTACCTCGCAGCAAAAAAAGGTATCACTTATCTTTTCACAGAGAATTATCCGGAAGCAGAAATCTATGGCGACCGTGAAAAAATAGAGATTGCCTTATTTAACCTGATTTCCAATGCGCTGCGGCATACGCCTGAAGGAGGAAAGGTCACACTCGATATTGCTGAAGACCAAGAGGGCGTTTGCATACGAGTGATCGATACCGGATCAGGAATACCTGCGGAGATCGGGCATAAGGTTTTCGAGCGCTTTTACAAAGTACCGGATCAGAATAGCTCGAGGGGTGGATTTGGTATAGGACTGTTCCTGGTAAAAAACTTTGTGGAGAGCCATTCCGGGCAGGTGGATTTTAAGAGCCTGCCCGGGCAGGGAACTACATTTTCAGTCAGCCTGCTGAAGGGTAAAGAACATTTTGCAGCTTACCCGATCCATGATGATCAGCCGGAAAGTTCCCTGATGCTGGATGAGCTAAATGGTTTTGATGAAAACATGGAGGCAGACAAGGAACTGAATTCTGCAGTAGCTGTGGAAAAGGATCGCCGGACCATAGCAGAGGGACTTTCCTCCGACATGCTCACTATGCTGATCATTGACGACAATGAAGAACTGAGGCATTACATTGAAAAAATCTTCAGGGACCGGTTTAAGCTGTTGAGCGCAGCAAACGGAGAGGAAGGGTTACGGCTGATTAACCGTCACCTCCCGGATGTAATCATCTGTGACGTACTGATGCAGAACCTCAATGGGATAGAACTTTGCCGCCTGGTAAAAGCGGATCCGGCGCTGAATCATATCCCCCTGATCTTGCTTACCGCAAGCACTTCCTCAGAGATCAGGCTGCGCGGGATAGAGTGCGGTGCCGACGATTATATCAGTAAGCCTTTTGAAAAAGAACTTTTGATGGCCAGGGTGGAGGGACTGCTGAAAAGCAGGAACAACCTGCAGACGTACTTCTACAATAAGATCACTTTAAAATCTGCCAATATGAAGATCTCTGCGGAGTATAAGGATTTCCTTGACCGCTGTATAGAGATTGTGGAGAAGCATATTACAGACCCTGATTTCGGGATCAGCACCCTGGCCGACGAAATAGGCATGAGCCGTTCCAACCTCTATACGAAAATCAAGTCCATCTCGGGCCAGTCGGCCAACAGCTTTATCCGCTTTATCCGCCTGCGCAAAGCAGCCGAGATTTTTATTAATACAGACCTCACCATTCAGGAAACTATTCTGAAAATAGGTATCCGTGATAACCGCTATTTCAGGGAGCAGTTTTTCAAACTGTTTAACCTTAACCCTTCAGATTACATCAAAAAATACAGAAAGACATTTAGCAGCAGGTATACGGTTAATAAATCATTGTTAACTGTAAAACAGCCTAAATAGCCTATTTTTTGTTCAAATCTCCCTGCTTTTTTGGGAGTTTACCCCTCACGCCGAAGCTGGAATATATCGACTTTAGTACCATTCATCCCCGCTCCAAATGCTGGGGTGATCAGTATGTAACAAACCAAATATTATCGTATGAAACGAAATCTACAAAAAAATCTTTCCGGGTGCACGTGACCGCTGGCTAATATCCAGGGTTTAAATTCTTCATGTGTCCACCTAAAAATCATTATCATGTATTATAAAGCTGCTCTCCAAAGGAGTATTCTATCCATGACAGGAATGTTCATTTTCCTGCTCATCTCTTCCAACGCTTTTGCTCAGCAGGTGCTGCGCGGAAAAGTAACAGACAGTAACAATCAGCCGGTGCCAGGTGTAAGTGTAAGGGTTAAAAACGCAACTACGGGAACCAGTACCGATGGTCAGGGCAACTTCCAGATCAGCCTTGCGGATAACAATGCCATCCTGCAGTTTTCTTCTGTGGGGTATACCTCTCAGGAAGTAGCGGTTAGGGGCCGTACAACTGTCAATATCGCCCTGGTAAGCAATGATCAGGCGCTGAGCGAGATTGTTGTAGTAGGTTACGGTACCCAAAAGAAAGAAACGGTAACGGGATCCATTTCGCAGGTGAAAGGTGCCGACCTGGTAAAAAGCCCGCAGCCCAACCTTTCCAATTCACTGGCCGGAAGATTCTCCGGTGTGGTTATCAATAACCGCGGTGGCGAGCCGGGGGCAGACGGATCTGATATCAGGATACGCGGACTGGCAACTACAGGCAGCAACACCGTGCTGGTGGTGGTAGACGGTGTTCCAGGGCAGATCGGCGGACTGGAGCGTTTAGATCCGAACGATATTGAAAGCGTTTCTGTACTGAAAGACGCTTCTGCAGCGATTTATGGTAACCGTGCTGCAAACGGCGTAATCCTGGTGACCACCAAAAAAGGAAAATCGGGGAAACCACAGATCAATTATTCATTTAACCAGGGCTTTAGCTCGCCTACACGTCTGCCGGAACTGGCAGATGCAGCTACCTACGCGCAGATCATGAATGAGATCAACTACGATTCCAATCCGGCAGGAGGGCTTAACCAGTCGTACAGTGCGGACCAGATCCAGAAGTTCAGGGACGGTTCTGATCCTTTAAACTATCCGAATACCGACTGGGCGAAGACAGTGCTGAAAAGTGTTGCGACACAACAGCAGCACAGTCTTTCGGTGAACGGGGGAACGGACGATGTAAAATATTATATGTCGGTCGGGACCATCAGCCAGTCGGGACTTTTTAAAAATGGTGCCACAAAATACAATCAGTATAATTTCCGGACCAACCTGGAGGCCAATATCAGTAAGCGCTTAAAAGTAGGCCTGTCGCTCTCGGGCAGGGAAGAGGACCGCAAATACCCGATCACGAGTGCTGCCGACCTGTTTCGTTCACTGTACCGCTCCAAACCAATTATCGCACCCTTTTATCCCAATGGTTTAGCTACTACAGGAATCGAAAACGCCAATCCTGCCGTATTGGCCACAGACCTGGGGGGTAATACCAATAATCCAAACCAGGTCCTGAATGCCATCCTGCGTGGCAGCTACCAGATTCCCGGCATTGAGGGAATGTCTGTCGATGGTTTCTTTTCTGCTGACAAATCAAATGCCTTTAGCAAAAGTTTTAATAAGCCATATGTGCTCTACAATTACATAGCCTCAACGGGCGTCTACAATCCAAACATCGTTGGGGGCAGCAATTCAAAGGCTACACTGACAGAGTCTCAGCGTCGGGAATCACTCCTAACTTCCAACATTAAACTGAATTATGCACGACGTTTTGGTAAGCATGATATCAATGCTTTCGTAGGTTATGAGCAGAGTAAGAACAATCTTGAGTACTTTGATGCACAGCGTTTCAATTATCTCTCTACGCAACTGCCGGAATTATCACAGGGTGGAACAGCAGCCACAGACTTTCTGAACTCGGGTTACAGTACCAACTATACCCGCCGCAGTATCATCAGCAGGCTGGCCTATACTTATGATGAGAAGTACCTTTTTGAAGGTCAGCTGCGCCGTGATGGATCGTCTATCTTCGCTGCAGGCAACCAATGGGGAACTTTCCCTTCGGTCTCTGCCGGATGGAGGATCAGCAAGGAAGCATGGTTTAACAACAGTGTACACTTTTTTGACGACCTGAAACTGCGGGCATCCTATGGATCATTGGGTAATGATAACGTGAATGGCTTCCAGTATTATGACAACTATACCCTGGTAGGCAATGGCTTTGTGGCTCAATCGCCGGGTGGGGTACCCACTATCCAGCCGGGAGTAGCTTTGTCTAAACTTGCCAATCCGGGAATTACCTGGGAGGTAGCCAAAAAACTCGACATCGGTATCAATGCTACTTTCCTCAAGAATTTCACCTTCGAGGGAATCTATTTTGAGCAAAAACGCTCCAGCATCCTCGCCGCCAGAAATGCATCCCTGCCAGGCTCTTCCGGTATTGTTAACCCTTATAACGATGGCTCCGTAAATTACAACCCACTGGTACCTTCGGAGAATATTGGTAAGGTAAACAGCAAGGGTTTTGAAGGTACCTTAGGTTACAACCATACCGGTACAGAATGGAGATGGGGAGTGTCCGGGAACCTTACTTACGCAAAAAGTAAGATCGTATTTATTGACGAAGCAGCCGGTACGCTTGGATACCAGCGCCAGACCGGGCAGCCGCTCGGGACTTACCTGTTGTATAACAGCATTGGCATGTTCCGTACACAGGCCGACCTGGATGCCTATCCGCATGTAACGGGTGCAAAGGTGGGTGACCTGAAGTATGAAGATTACAATGGAGACGGGGTAATCAATGCTGATGACATGACCAGATCCAAATATGGCAATATCCCGCAGGTTACCTATGGGTTTAATTTCAATGTATCCTATCACAACTTTGACCTGTCGGTTTTATTCGCCGGACAGGCAAAAGTGAGCCAGTATGTATTACCTGAATCAGGAACGGTGGGTAATTTCTACAGTAGCTGGGCCGACAACAGGTTTAGCCCAACAAACACCGAAGGCACATATCCCCGTGTAACTGAAAGGGCTTCCAATGCGATCAGCGGAGGACAGTACAGGAATACTTTCTGGCTTAACAATTCTGCATTTCTGCGATTGAAAAATGTAGAGCTGGCCTATAACCTGAAAACGGATTTCCTGTCTAAAATCAAAGTATCCGGCGTACGCGTTTTTGCCAGCGCTTTTAACCTCTTCACAATCACAAAAGTGAAAGACTATGATCCTGAGGGAAGCAGCGAAAGCGGACAGTTCTACCCGCAGCAGCGGATAATCAATTTAGGTGCAAACGTGAAATTTTAAGAAGAACGAAGATGAAAAACAATTATAAATCAGCTGTTTTTATCGCGATCAGTAGTCTGTTGGCACTGAGCGCATGTAAGAAAAACTTTTTGGAAACGACCGCTACGGACAGGATCCCTACCAATACCCTTACTTCAGATACCGCAGTTTTTGAGGCTTATGTAACCAATGAATACATAGGTACCAGGCTGCAGGACAAAGAAGCCGATGGCAGTAACCCAGGTTTCGGGCGCGGTTTTGAATACAGTATGGTGAGTTCGATGACCGATGAATCGGTTTACAACAATGACGATAATACCTGGCTGATCCAGCGCGGTCAGATGGCGCCGGAAAATCTGGGTGCCATGGGGGTCTTCTGGGCAAGGAGTTACCGCAGTATCCGTGAGTGCAATTACGCCCTGAGTGTGCTCCAAACCATTGGTATGAGTACGGGGCACAAGAATATGCTGGAAGGTGAACTGCGCTTTATCAGGGCTTTCCGCTACCTGGACCTGATCCGCAATTATGGACGTGTAGTGCTGGTGGGCGACAAAGTGCTGGGGCTGACTGACAATCTTCAGGATCCTGCCTTGTTTAAACGTGAAACCATCAAAGCGGGTATAGACTATGCTGCGGCAGAATTTGCTGCAGCGGCGGCTAAACTGCCACTGACGAATAGCGGAACCTGGGTGCTGGGCAGGGCAACCAGAGGGGCTGCGCTGGCACTTAGAGGACGTTTATTGTTGTACGCGGCAAGCCCACTCTACGCTACAGGCAGCTGGACAGATGCTGCAGCCGCCTCGCAAGAGGTGATTGCCCTGAACCTTTATGGTATCTACCAGGGCGGATATGCAAATATGTTTCTGATCAATGAAACCAATGAGGCTATTTTTGAGCGTCTGTTTACCAAAAATGCCAACCACACACATCTGGAAATTGCCAACGGGCCCAACGGTTATGGCGGCTGGGCCGGAAATACGCCCATGCAGAACCTTGTAGATGTATATCAGATGACCAATGGGTTGCCGGCAAACAGTAGCAACCCCTTATACAATGCGGCAATGCCTTATGCCAACCGTGATCCGCGCTTTGCGGCAACTATTCTATACAACGGTGCAGCTTACCGCGGCCGGAATGTAGAAACCTTTATCCCGGGAGGACTGGACAGCAAAGACGGGCAGGACAACTGGAATACCACCAAGACAGGCTATTACCTGAAGAAGTTTATGAATGATGCCTATCCGCTGCAAAATCCATGGGGCTTTGCCGGCTTCCAGCCATGGATCTATATCCGCTATGCGGAAGTACTGCTCAATTATGCTGAAGCCAGCAATGAAGCTTATGGGCCTCAGGGAATAGGCCCAGGTGCAACCATGACTGCTGTACAGGCCGTAAATATGATCAGGGGGAGACAGGGGGTAAATATGCCGGCAATCCCGGCAGGAATCAATCAGACGGATATGCGCACGGCAATCCGCTATGAGCGGCAGGTAGAGCTAGCATTTGAGGAGCATCGTTTTTATGATGTTCGGAGATGGAAAATTGCTGAAGTGACTGAAAACCAACCGGCAATGGGTGTTATTATTACTAAAAATGCAGACGGAACATTTACTTACACACCAAAGGTAGCATTGGACGGGCGCAAGTTTGAAACGAAGCATTACTGGCTGCCTATCCCACGCACGGAAATTTTATCTTCTAACAATCAGCTGGAGCAAAACCCGGGATACTAATGAATTACATGCCCAGGGTTTTGACCTGAAAACCTGGAGTTTACAAAAACAAATAATACGATACGAAGATTGACAGGAATAGGACGATTGATATGAATATAATAACGCGACTGACGAAAATTAAAAGTATACTACTGTTCATGCTGTGCTGTTTCTGCTGCCCTTTGCTGGCAGCCGCGCAGGATAGCGAACAGAACATCCTGTTTAACAATGGCTGGAAATTTATGAAAGGAGAGCCAGCAGGGGCGGAACGTCCATTCTATGACGACCACAGCTGGCGCCGTGTGACCTTGCCCCACGACTGGAGTATTGAAGGGCCATTTGATGAGAAATGGGCCAGCAGTACTGGCTACCTGCCCGCAGGGATAGGATGGTACCGCAAAACCTTTACGCTGAAAAAGGCTGCAGCGGGAGAAAAAACATTCATATACTTCGATGGCGTATATAAAAACAGCGAGGTCTGGATCAATGGACATTACCTGGGCAGGAGGCCGAATGGTTATGTCGCCTTTCAGTATGAGTTGAGCAAGTACCTGAACAAGACTGGCTCCAATACACTTGCTGTAAAAGTTGACCATAGCAAATTTGCAGATTCGCGGTGGTATCCGGGTTCAGGAATTTATCGCAACGTATACCTGATCGTTAAAAATCCCATATACATCCCTACCTGGGGACTGGCTTTCAGTACACCACAGGTTAGTGCGACAAAGGTTTCTGCAAAACTTAAGGTAAACGTAAGCAATACGATGCAGCAACCGGCTGTTATTGTTGTAAAAGTTGGGCTCACGGATAGGAATGGTAAGGTTGCCGCCAGTGCAACACAGTCCATGAAAGTGGCAGCTTCCGCTACAGGCGCAGCAGAACTGAACTTTACTGTGCCTGAGCCAAAATTGTGGTCAGTAGATGATCCCACACTTTATCAGCTCAAAGTTTCTCTGCTGCTGAATGGAAAAGCTGTTGATCAGCAAGTACAGAAGGTAGGCTTAAGGGAGATCAGGTATACCGCTGATGAAGGCTTTTTCCTCAACGGGAAAAATATAAAAATGAAAGGTGTATGTGTGCATCACGATGCCGGTGCGCTGGGTGCTGCGGTACCTGCTGAAATATGGGCCTGGCGCTTGCGCAAGCTCAAGGAGGCAGGTGTTAATGCAATCAGGATGAGCCATTATCCGCATCAGGATTATTTGTACAAACTTTGTGATCAGATGGGTTTTCTGGTGATGGACGAGGCATTTGATGAATGGGAGCACGGAAAGAATAAATGGGTGGCAGGATGGAACAAGGGCACACCTACCCGTGATGGTTACAATGAATATTTTAAAGAATGGGCGGAACGCGATCTCAGGGATGTGGTACTGCGGAACCGCAACCATCCATCCATTGTAATGTGGAGCATTGGTAATGAAATCGATTATCCTAATGATCCTTATTCTCACGAAGTGTTGAATACCGGACGTAATCCACAGATCTATGGCAGGGGATACTCTGCCAAGAGTCCACCGGCAAGTGAAATGGGGCCGATTGCCCGGAGGCTGGTGAAAGTGGTAAAGGACAACGATACTACACGGCCGGTAACTGCGGCCCTGGCTGGTGTGGTGATGTCAAACCTAACCGATTATCCCGGGCTTTTGGATCTGGTGGGATATAACTATCAGGAATACCGGTACGCAGAAGATCACAAACAGTATCCGAAACGCATTATTTACGGAAGTGAGAACGGCAAGGGCCGCAGGGAGTGGCTCGCGGTAGACAGTAACAAATATATTTTCGGACAATTTCTCTGGACTGGTTTTGACTTTGTGGGCGAGGCTCATGGATGGCCGGTAAGAAGTAGCGGCGCCGGTCTGCTGGATATGGCAGGCTTTCCGAAAAATGATTTCTATTTGCGCCAGGCCCTCTGGACGGAGAAACCGATGGCCTATCTGATGGCCTCAAAAAGTGATCAGGATGATGAGATCCGGTTTATCTGGAATTCTGCACCAACATGGAACTGGCAGGAAGGGGACAAGCTGAAGGTGCTGGGAATTACGAATACTGAGGAAGCTGAGCTTTTCCTCAATGGGAAATCGCTGGGCAGAAAGAAGGCGGGTAACAAAGAGCCGGCATTATTCTGGAATGTGGCTTACCAGCAGGGAGAACTGATCATGAAAGGCTATGCTAAGGGTACTGAAGTAGTTTCTTATCGGCTGGCAACAACGGGAGAAGCCAAAACCATTGATGCGCTGATCAACAGGGAGAAATTTGCTGCGGATGATCCTGGAATGGCTATCATTGAAATTTCTCTGAAGGACAAGGATGGAAATCTGGTGTATTCGGCCGATAACCCGATTGAGCTTAGCGTAGAAGGGCCTGCAAAATTGCTGGGTCTGGAAAGTGGTGACCTGGCAAGTCATGAAAGTTATCAGTCAGACATACGAAAAGCCTATCATGGGAAATTACTGGCCTACATCCAGACAAATAGAGGATCAGGAACTGTAAAAGTAACGATCAGTTCGCAGGGACTGGAATCAAAAACAGTAACATACCTGCCGAGATGATTTAAAAATCATACTGAAAATTAAGAATTGATATGATGAAGCCGAGTGTAACCGGCATCATCATATCAATTTTTTGGCGACTTAACCTTTTTATAGCTTATCGCCAGCCTAAGGCCGGTGCAACGTGCTTTAAAATTGAAGACAGCACGTGTACATTATAGTCCACTCCCAAGGTGTTGGGTATAGTTAAAAGAAGTGTATCAGCTTCCTGGATCGCTTCGTCCTCTGCCAGCTCTTTGATCAGCTGGTCAGGTTCTGCGGCATAGCTTCTTCCGAATATTGCACGCTTGTCACTTTCGATATATCCAATTTTGTCAGATTGCCCGGCTTCACGCCCAAACAAATATCTGTCCTGATCATTTAACAATGCGAAAATCGAGCGGCTCACAGATACCCTTGGTTCACCATCATGACCTGCTTTTTTCCAGGCATCCTTATACAGCCTGATCTGCTCAGCTTGTTGGATGTGGAACGGTTTACCGCTTTCGTCAAATTTCAGGGTAGAACTTTGTAAGTGCATCCTGTTTTCAGCAGCCCATACTGCCGTTGCGTTAGACGCGGCGCCCCACCAGATCCTTTCCCGCAGTCCTTCTGAATAGGGTTCTAAACGTAATAAACCAGGAGGATTAGGGAACATTGGGTAAGGATTAGGTTCAGCAAAACCTTCTCCAGTCAGTTTATCCAGAAATTCCATGGTCTTACGGCGTCCCATCTCCGCGTCTGTCTCGCCCTCGGCTGGCTGGTAGCCGAAATTGCGCCAACCTTCGATTACTTGTTCCGGTGATCCTCTGCTAAGGCCCAGTTGTAATCGTCCGCCTGAGATCAGATCGGCCGCTCCGGCGTCTTCAACCATGTATAAAGGGTTTTCATATCTCATATCGATTACACCGGTCCCTATTTCAATTTTACTTGTTTTAGCGCCTATGGCCGATAATAAGGGAAAGGGTGAGGCCAGCTGACTTGCAAAATGGTGCACTCTGAAATATGCGCCATCTACACCAATTTCTTCTGCAGCAACAGCCAGATCGATCGACTGAAGCAAGGTGTCGCTTGCTGTTCGCGCCCTGTACGAAGGATGATCAGACCAATGGCCGAAGGACAGGAATCCTATTTTTTTCATATGTTTTGTAATCAAATTGCCCACCTAAGGTAACAATCACCTTTAAAGATTATGTGAGGGGAAAGTCATTTTCAAATGCGTTGGGAAGATGCATTCTCGAAACATTCCACCCCATGTTGAGAAGGCAACAGGCTTCTGCGGTTGTTGCGGCCCGTCACAAAATCGTAGAAGGGGCCGTCGGGATGGTAGAAAGTGCGCTAAGGATGCTGGCTGATAAAGATATCATTACCTACAGGCCTGCCTGAAATGACGCCTCAAAGAAAACCAGGACTAAGTATTCAGTTTTCGAATAGCATTCTGTTCTCGAAAAATTTGCTGCTGCCAAGCAAACTCCCCAAAGTGATGGAAAAGAAGTACAAGGACTAAGCCTCTAAATCCTCAACATCATTATCTGAACCTTTCCCCCAATCAAAATCCTCTCTAAAATCTTCATCAGGATGAAAGTAATAGCTGGGAGTACCAAATTTCGCATTTTGCATTTTCTCTAAAGACTGGATTTGATTGATTTCAGTTGACATGGCTTTATGATTTTATGAATATTGAAATAACGCTTAGACGTAAAAAAGGTTTTCGGAAAATAATATTACTATTAAAACTAGCATTTATTTTTAAAATACTTTTTAAATTAGTTTATATTTGACAGGAAAATGGAGCAATTAAGTTTTTTCCCGGAAGCTGGCCAGACACCCGGTCTACCAGTTGAATTGCTGGAATATCATCCTGGTCTTTTTACAGAAAAAGAATGCGGGCTGCTGTTGCAAAAATTTATTATTCAATCCCCCTGGCAGCAGAAAGTTGTCAGAATGTACGATAAAGAAGTGGTCACACCCAGATTGTGTGCCTGGTATGCTGATCAGGAGACTTATGATTATACCTCTCTCAGAAGGTCGGCTCCAAATAAGTGGACACCGGAACTCATGGCAATTAAGCTGAAAGTAGAAAAGATTGCAAAGGTTAAGTTTAACAGTGTCCTGCTCAACTATTATCGTGATGGCAATGACTCGGTGGCCTGGCATAGTGACAATGAAAATGCGCTGGGTAAATATCCGGTAATTGCGTCTGTAAGTTTTGGTCAGGTGCGCAGTTTCGATATCCGTTTCAAAGAAGATCACAGTGAAAAATATTCTATCAGACTGGAAAGTGGATCGCTGATGATCATGAAAGGCAATCTGCAACAGGACTGGGAGCACAGGATTGCCAAATCCACACGGCCAATGAATGCAAGGGTAAATTTAACTTTCAGGGTAGTGATTTAAGAAATTTGCTCCGTGCGATGCCCGCGATGGATCAATTGTGCCGGTTTAATGCTGGAACGATGATTTTTGTCAATGAAATTTCTTATTAAAAGTCAATAGCCAGCAATAGCTGATGCAGCAACTTTGTGATGTTTTACAGGACAATTAAACGTAAAAAACATGAAAACTGCAAAAGAACTTTTGATGGATTATTTAGAAAACATTGGCAACCCCGACATCCAGATAGAACTGTTTGCCGATGATGCGGCCATTGAATTGCCATACCTGGCCAGTCTTGGTATGCCCGCCCGATGGGAAGGGAAAGATACACTTCATACTTTCCTTGGAAACCTGCCCAATACTTTACCTGGTTTCAGGTTTAAAAACATCCAAATTCATATTGACACACCAGATCAAGCTTTCGGAGAGTATGAAGCGACAGCAACAATTGGCTCTAATGGCAAAGCATATGCGCAGCATTACATGGGCAGGCTGGTAGCAGAGAACGGTAAAATCAAACTGCTCCGCGAAGCTTTAAATACAGTGCCGGTACTCAGGGATATCAAAGGGATTACTATAAGCTAAAATCAAGATCAATAATCGTGAAAACAAAAATTAAAACTCAGGAAAATAACCTGTTCAAGTCATCATCTGTTATTGTGATGGCTGTCGTATTATTAACTTTCAGTACCAACCGCACATTTGCCCAGCAGCAGGCACAACTTTTAGGGGTCGACCACATCGGCATCAATGTTCCTGATCTTAAACAAGCTGTAGCTTTCTTCTCTGATGTCCTTGGCTTCAGGGCAGTAACCAGTATAGGTCCCGTTTCACTGGAAGCGGCATGGAAAGAGGCAAACCATATGCAAAGCGGTACAGGGCCGGTAACCATTAAAATGGTGCGCGCAGGTTTCGGTGCCAATATTGAGTTGTTTGAATATAAGGACAGCAAAGGCAATACACAACAGCCGGGAGCCGATGACATTGGTGCCTCGCACATTGCTTTTTATACCAGTGATATCAAAGCCGCGGTCGCCTACCTGAGATCTAAGGATGTAAAATTTTTGGCTGAACCATTTACAATGCCATCTGGTGATACCCAGGGGGAAACATTTGTTTACTTTCTAACCCCATGGGGATCAAAGTTAGAACTGGTTTCTTATCCAAACGGAAAAGGCTATGAGAAAAATAAGCCATACACATTGTTATGGTCTCCTAAAAATGCTTCCGGTAAAGGCGGAATCAAAAAATAATTATCATTTTGTTGTGTTTTGCTAAAAAGGGTGCCTGTAATACGGGCGTCCTTTTCAATTATATAGTATTTTTATGGCGTTGATAATAGCTTAAACAGATAGCATGACAAGATCCCTTTTTATTTTCTCCTTATTGCTATTCTCTATCGCTGCATCTGCCCAAAACACCCAGGGTGATTTAGCAGTTCAGCGCGAGGCCGAAAATGATCCTGCTCCGTTTGCTTCCCAACTTCAATCCAGTGTCAGAGATACAAATAAGGTTAACCTGCTCTGCAAGATAGCCCGCATTTGCTGGTACCAAAGGACAGTGGAAAACCATGCTGTAGATAGTACCCTGTTATTCGCCCGGCGGGCATATGCACTGAGCAGGGATATCAATTTTACTGAAGGCCATAATGAAGCTGTCTTTTTAATCTGTAAGGTATTGCTGGAGCGCGCACATATTGATCAGGCCCTTAAGTTAGCTGATGAAGTTTATGGTGAGGAAAAAGTGCGTTTGCTGCTGATCATTGCTGAACCCTATGTCTTTCATCAGCCACCCAGTG
The DNA here is from genome assembly GCF_900182595.1 of Pedobacter westerhofensis. Classification (GTDB taxonomy): domain Bacteria; phylum Bacteroidota; class Bacteroidia; order Sphingobacteriales; family Sphingobacteriaceae; genus Pedobacter; species Pedobacter westerhofensis. The sequence continues at coordinate 533,315 of NZ_FXTN01000002.1, forward strand.
ACAAGGAATTTGCCAAAGCAATGCCCCTGATTGAAAAAGCTGTGAAATTAAGTGCTCAGGCGCATTCTCTGAGATGGACAAACGAGTGTTTAAACCTGCTTGCGAAACTATACTTTAACAAGGGAGACGTTGTGCTTGGTAAACATTATTTTATGGATATCATTAATAATTATCATCATTTAAAGGATTATAACAATGAGGCGAAATATTGGTCGAGGCTTGCCGAATATATGCCTGAAAACAACAAAACGTACACCGAAATGATCCATAGTTATGAGCGGGCTGTTTACTACTATTTGTTGGCGGGGAACAAAAAAGAAGCCGGCTATTCACTAAGGGATCTGGCTCTCATACGCACTAACTTTAATCAGACAGCGCAGGCCGGACAGGATCAGATGAAAATGCTCAGTTTATTCAAGGAGATTCATGAGCAACTTAGCCCTACAACATATTTCCAGCTCAGTGAATATTATCAGATTACGGGCAAATACGATCTTGCCTTGTCATATGCACTAGGAGGTCTTAAGGCCGCAGGCGATAACCTGGATAAACGGATTAACCCTGCGAGGGCGCTGGGAACTACCTATGGTTTTTTAAAGGATTATAAAAATGCGGTTAAATACTCTAAAATTGCATTCGATTATGATGCAGAAAGGAACTCGCCCAATATGTTTCTATCCTGTTACCGGGTTGTAACCTTCCTGACAGCGGGTGGAAATGCCGGACAGGCGCTTCTTTTTTTGAATAAATTTTTAGCAGCTCATTCACTTTCTTCTATCAGTTATCAGCAGATTTATGCTTCATGTTATGGAACGATATACAATGCGCTCGGCAATTATGCGGAAGCAGACAGGTATTACCGGCAAATGATGAGCCTTGAAGAGGCGGCAAACCGGGAAAATGGTGAAAGAATTGGGCATCATTTCACTATGACAGGAGGTTATGCATATTACCTTATGGGCAAATTTTATGTTGAACGGGGCCGGTATAAACAATCCAGATCTTATCTAATCAAATCGCTGGACAATCCTCATTATGGTGATAAAGATCAGGAATTTGATACCTACAAGCTGCTCTTCAAAGTAGATTCTGCGCTAGCTAATTATGTCTCGGCCATCAGATATTTTGAACGCCACAAAGCAATGGCAGATTCCATCAACAATGTGGAAACCGCTAACAAGATCTCTGCTTTGAATATTCAATATGAAACTGCAGAAAAAACCAAAGATATCAGGCTGTTAGAGAACAAACAAAAACTTCAACTTGCTGCTGTTCAGAAAGCGGATACGATCAGGAACTTCACTATTGGCGCATCCGTCCTGTTATTACTTCTGGCCTCATCTGCGTACCTGGGCTACCGCGATAAACAAAGGAGTAACCGACAGCTGCAGCTGCAGCAAAACGAAATCAATGTGCAAAATGCTGCGCTGCAAACACTATTGATGCAGAAGGATGATTTTCTTAATGAAAAAGATGAACTCCTTGACGAAAAGGACGGGCTGCTGAAGGAGAAAGACTGGCTGTTGAAGGAGGTCCATCACCGCGTGAAGAACAACCTGCAGATCATTATGAGCCTGCTCAGGACGCAGTTGGCGCACCTCAAAAATGAAGATGCCAAAGATGCCATCATGGACAGTGAAAATAGGGTTCAGGCAATTGCACTCATTCATCAGAAGCTTTACAGTACAGAAAACGTGGCCAGCGTTAGTATGCCTGCGTATGTAGCCGATCTGGTCAATCATCTTACAGACGGCCTGCAGACCCCAGACAAAAAAGTGAAGGTACAGCAGTCGGTAGAGCCGATCCATCTGGATCTTGCCCAGGCAGTGCCTATTGGGCTTATACTTAACGAAGCAATCACCAATTCCCTCAAATATGGAGCTAATGAAAGCGGAGTGGATATTACCATCACTTTTCGCTGTATGGAAGGTGCAAATGCCCTCCTTATTATTGCCGACAAGGGCAGGGGATTACCTTCAGATTTTGACCTTGCCACCAGCAAATCACTCGGGATGCAATTGATGAAGGGCTTAAGCAAACAGTTAAAGGGGTGTTTTAATATTTCCAGTGGCCCGGGAGTAACAGTTACTATAGAGTTTAAATTGCTATCCCTGCTTTCTGCAGTTAAAATGACATCATAAAGAGAAGCCCGCCTGCAAATTGATTGACATTTGTCAGTAGTTCAGTTCATAAACACCGATCACAGTTTTCTCTGGTGTAAGCAGATGGCAATAGCTGTGCGAGCTGCAAACGGTATGTACTTCACCAAGCAGTACAGCCCCCTTTTCAATCAGCGAGGTGAGCGTCTGACTGATACTTGTAACTTGAAAGCTGACAACAATATTGCTGTGGGCAAAGAGGTAATCGGGACAGCAAAATCCGGAACTATAAATCTCAATCGTGGTACCATCGCTGCTTAGGTATGCCGTCAAACCAGGTTCAATCAACATTTTCTTTACTCCTGGTTCCGTTTCTAAGATTGCTTTATATAATTCGCCGTCTAAAGTCCCGGCTTTAACAGCTATTTTTTTGTTCCTGCTTATATTTTTCATACTCATCTTTTCCTATGCTGTCCCAAGAATGGGATGCTGTTACAAAGATCATATGATGCAACTTTTAAAATGTTGATTAAAAATAAATTATAAATTGATTTAGGCGCTTTTTGATCAAATTTGCTATTTTTTTCTTGCCGTCTGGTTCCTGATGCGGCTCAGCGTTTCCGGTGTAATTCCGAGATAAGATGCAATCATGCCTTGCGGTACCCGTATTGATAATTGAGGGTATTGTTCGAGGAACCTGAGGTATTTTTGTTCTGCTGTCAGGCTGATGAATGTATGGATCCGGCCCTGGGACACAATAAAACTCTTTTGCAGGATAGCGTTTACCATTGCGTTGAAGGCCGGGATATCTGCACATAATTTATCAAAGGCAGTTTTTGTGATCAGGACGACTTCAGAATTTTCCAGTGCATCAATGTTGAAAATGGAAGGTTCTCCAGTCGTGAGGCTTTCACGGTCGCCTGTCCACCAGTTCTCAATTGCGAAATTTACGATATGTTCATTGCCTTTCTCATCCAGGGTGTACGTTCTCACACAGCCTTTGGCAATAAAAGCATTGTATTTCCAGACATCTCCTTCCTGCAAAAGATATTGGCGCTTTCTCAGTTTTTTAAGCTGACAAACTGATGTAACCTGTTGCAGTTCCTCCGCTGTTAATGAGGTTTTCTCCTGAATATAGTTTAAAAAAATTTCGATTGCCATTTAGTTTTTTTTGCCCGATGACGGATGGTTGAAAGATGCCAATTTAATAACTAAATCCCATGGTATAATTCTTTTTTAATTCCGAGCTTTTTCATTCTTGAGGTAAGCGTACTTGGTGGCAATCCCAGAATCTCTGCGGCACCACCCATGCCGGTCAGCTTTCCGCTGCAGCTTCTGAGAACGGTAAGAATATGTTCGGTTTCAATTTGTTCCAGCGTTTTCCGGCTACCTGCAGCCGGGTATACTTGGGACCGGGGATTGCTCAGTACCGGCAGTTCTACTTGCCCGATCAGCGCGGCTTTGGTTTTTATCAGCGTACGCTGCATCAAATGTTCCAGTTCCCGGATATTGCCCGGCCAGTGATAGTCTGTAAGTTGGTTCAGAGCGGTAGCAGTTAATTCAGGCACTTCTGCACGTTCCATATTTGCGGCACTGAGGACTAAAAAATGTTGTGCAAGTAAGGGAATATCCTCTTTCCGTTCCCGTAATGGTGGCACCTGTATCGGATAAACATTGAGACGGTAAAATAAATCAAGCCGGAAGCGGCCTTCGGCAACTTCCTTTTCCAGATTACGGTTAGTCGCCGCGACAATCCTCACATCAACTTTGATCGTCTTACCGCTGCCTACCCGTTCAAATTGTTTTTCCTGTAATACACGGAGTAATTTTACCTGTGATTCCAGTGGCATCTCTCCAATCTCATCGAGAAATACTGTACCTTCCTGTGCCATCTCGAATTTCCCGATGCGTTTTTCAACAGCTCCTGTGAAAGCGCCTTTTTCATGGCCAAATAATTCTGATTCGATCAAATCGGCAGGCAATGCTGCGCAGTTAACAGTTATAAATGGAGCATACCTTCTTTGGGAAAGCAGATGTATATTTCTTGCCACGCTTTCTTTTCCGGTTCCGCTTTCTCCAAGTATGAGGACGGAAACGGGTGTAGGAGCAACAAGTTCAATATTGTCCAATACATGAAGCAGGGCTGCACTTTTTCCATATATACCCTCAAATTTAGATACTGGCTTAGCTGACTGAAGCCTACTTGCCTTTCTAAAAATCTTCCCTGCAGTTTCTGTAGGACCAGGTAGCAGGCTAAATAATTTAAAAACAGTATGCCGGGTCTTACAGAGAAGATTGATGTGTGACTGGTCAAAAGCGTCTAAGTTTTTATTACAGAAATTGAGTTGAAGTAACCCTTCCCTTGTAATAGATAAGAACTGCAGCGAAGCATTCAATTCATACTGACGCGGGCCGGTTTTAAGTAACGGCTGTTGGTCTGTCGGTTCATTACAGGTTCTACCTTGAAATATTTTTGCTGATGTATGCTCAATACTGTTAACCTGCCCGGTCTCAGGAAAGAAGATATCGTCAAGACCTTGCTCATCAAGGGGAGCTATGACACTATATTCATTAAATCCAACCCGGTAAAAAGCTCCTGATTTTATCATGCTGCTATCGGTACTTTCGTATCGGAAGGCGAGGTAGTCGAATGGAATCAGGGACTGAAATACGGCCGGGATTTTTTGCAGTTTGTGCTCATAAGAAAGGGCTTCTTCTGAAAGACTTCTCATCTGCTGTTGCAGCAGTGTTTCGCGCTGTGCAGCAAATTGTAAACTGCTTTCATGTTTGCTCCGCGCAATATCAAGCATGATCAGTAAATCTTTTTCCCTGAAAGGTTTTACTAAAAAACCATAGGGCTGGGTAGCCTTAGCTACCTCCAAAATACTTTGATTGGTGTTGGCAGAAAGATAAATGTAACCAATACCTCTTTCCTGCAAGTAGGGCGTGAGGTCAGTTCCCATAGAGTCATCCTGCAAAAAGATGTCCAGTATTACCCAGGTGGGCCGGAACCTGTCTACGGCGGCTTTTGCTGATTCTACTGTATCGGCGGTGCCACAAACCTGATAGCCTGCATTCTCTAAAATAATCGTTAAATCATTGGCTACAATAAATTCGTCTTCTACGATCAGCAGCTTCTCATTCATATCGTTAAATTAATCATTTAAGGTCATTCTACAAAAGATTATCAGTTCTGCTTAGTTTAAAATCAATTGTAATCATCAGTCCTTCGCTGCGGTTTACCGTTATCTGTCCGCGGATCTGATGAGCAAGTCCCATAATCAAACTTCTTCCGAGCGATCTGCCCGAAAGAAAAGCTGTTTCTTCAGGCAGGCCAACCCCATCATCGGCATATACCAGCTGAAAATTGTCAAGTTCTGCGACGCTGAGGGAGATATTTATATTTCCCCTTCTGTCCTCCGGAAAGGCATATTTCAGGGAGTTGGTTATCAGTTCATTTAAAATGAGTTCAAAAGGTATGGCAAATGACATGTCTAGGCTTAACGGAACCAGATCGAGCTTAAATTTCACACGGCTGCCTGCTTCAAATTCATTACGAAGATACGCCACCAGATCTTTTATGCAGCAGGTCATCTCGATGGTTGAAGCTGTGGCATTATTTACAAGCCTTTGATGTACCAGGGATAGGGCATACAACCGGTGTTTGCTGCTAAATAAAGCGTCCCTGCCGATCTTGTCCGTGATGAACGAAAGCTGTGCATTGGTCAGGCTGCTCAAAATCTGCAGGTTGTTCTTTACCCGGTGGTGCATCTCAGTAATCAGCCATTCATTCCGCATCGCCAGTTCCTTTGTGTTATCTCTAAGGCTTACAATATCCTTTAGCAACGTTTTAATACGTAGTTCTTTACGTTGCCGGAATTTAATCGTTCCGCAAACCTGAACACAAAGAGTCATCAGAAGCATAATCAGGGCAAAATACAAAATGTGAAAGGTTGATGTCATATCCATCGTACTATATCGGCACTGTAAAACATCCTGAACTGATCTGTACAATTCCAATGCCTGCGTGGCAGCTTTTGATATTGAGGTAGTTAATAATGAAGGTGTTTTGAAACTTGCGATATATCGCAGATTAGCGAAAATATTGCAGTAATTGAGGCAGGGCTATTATAGAGTTTGTTCAGTACAGGCAGCCATGTAGCAGCTGCCTGTTTGATCAGGGGCGGAGCTATTGGAGTACAGCACTCAAATTTCCGAACACACCCAGCTGTCCCAGCAGAATCGTTCCTGCTGTATAGCAATGAAAAGATTTCACTTTTCCGTTCTCCAGATGGAACACGTCACAGCATGGTGCATTAATGGATTTACCAGTGGCCGGAATGGTGCCCGCCGGTAAACGGAGCGGACCCTGGTGTGTGCCGTTCAATGATAGTTCGACAACAACAACATTTTCGTCAGCACTAACGTAGAAGTCATACAACTCGCGGTGCATATCGGGGAAGGCTGTGGCATAAATTTCTACCACGTTGCCAACTTCTTTCCCGTAATATTTGGTACCTGCTGAGACATCCCAGAAGTATCCTTCTGCTGTGAATAAGGCCGCAAAGGCTTTACTGTCCTGGATTTCTGCGACGTGATAGAGTTCACGGATAACTTTTTCATTTTCTGAATTACCTGGGGTTTTCATAAGATTAATATTTAATTTAGACAAAGATTATGAATAGGAGAATGCTAATTGTTGACTTTTGATAGAATCCGGCATTGACTTTTATCAACGCGGCATATTGATATAGAAGTTCCGGCATCAAGGGTTAATGGACCGATCCCGGGTTAATGTTTCCTGATCCTGCTTAGTGTTTCTGGTTTGACTCCGAGATAGCAGGCGAGCATATTTTGTGAAAACCGGTGAATATAGTGAGGTTTTGTCAGCAGCATATTTGCATACCTTTCTTCGGCTGTCATACTTAAAGCTGCAGTAATTCTTTGTTGCGACTCTATCAGTTGTCTGAACTGAAAACGATGGACGAGCTCGTGCATGGCCGGGATCAATGCCATAAGTGCATAAAGTTGGTTCCTGTCCATGATAATCATTTCTAGGTCTTCCAAAGCTTCGATATGGTAACCCGATTCTTTATAGTCAAGAAAACTTTCCATGTCGGTTACCCAATCATTTTCCATGCGAAAGCAAAGGATGGTTTCCTGACCACGTTCGTTGATAGAATAAGTTTTGGTTGCTCCCTTTGTAATGAACCCGATGTACCTGCAGATATCAGTTTCCTGCAGAAAATATTGGCGCTTCCGAAGCCGCTTGATCTTTGCATGGTCGATAAAAATCTCTTTGTCAGCTTCGCCGAATATTTGTCCTGTGTTCAGTTCTGCCTGTCTGAAAAAAGGCCGGTAAGATTGGTCATTGAGGGCTTTTAGCTGTGTAAAGCCCACTTGAGGATAATGCATCTGCTGGGCAGGACATCCAGGATAATTGATCGGGCTTGAATTACGGTTGCTATACATAGAATTTCGATTAGTCCTGACCGTTAGTCGAAAGCTATGCCTGCTTTTTTATGCTTTGATAATCAGAAAGATAGGATTTTCGGATCTCTTCGATTACCGAAATGTCGCGGATTACCGAAATTATGTTTTAGCTGCAAATCTGACCCAGGCCTAAAGCCACTCAGGAAAATCGTTGACATTTATCAACGTTATTATTTATTCCAGATCAATTTCCCGCAGGCTTCTCTGCTGCAACTTTGTGATATCAAAAACAATATTAATCAAAACAAAAATATCATGTCAAAAGTAATTTTTATCACAGGAACAAGCAGTGGTTTTGGAAAACTAACCACCATTACACTGGCAAAAGTAGGTTACAAGGTAATTGCCGGTATGCGGGATATAGACGGAAAAAATTCCGCCGTAGCGGATGAATTATCACAGTTACCTAATGTAGATGTTGTGGAAATCGACATTACCAATGATGGATCCGTAAAAAATGCCTTCGCCAATATGCTGGCTAAATATGGCCACATTGATGTACTGGTCAACAATGCGGCCGTAGCCGGTTTCGGTTTAATGGAGGCCTACAATATTGAACAGATCCGTCACATGTTCGAAGTAAATTTTTATGGTGTTATTCGTACCTATCAGGCTGTGCTTCCTTCGATGCGTGCAGCAAAAAGCGGACTGATCATTAATATTACTTCAGGAGCCAGCGGGCATACCCTGCCTTTCATGATTCCCTATCTTGCTTCAAAATTTGGTGTTGAAAGTATTACTGAAGGTCTGCAGGATGAACTTGCTGAATTTGGTATTGATAATGTGAGCATTCAACCGGGGGTGTATCCGACAGAAATGAACACGGGACAAAAAGCAGGGGTTAATGCAGACAGACCAGATATTACTGCAGCTTATGGAGATAGCGCAACGGAAAAATTTAATGCGATAGGTACTGCGCTTTTTGGTAAAATGCAGTCGTTTAATATGGATCCGCAGGTGATTGCCGACGGTATCCTTGAGCTGATAGAAATGCCTGCCGGGACAAGACCTCTCCGTAAACCGCTGGATGCAATCGCGCTTGGTACAGATAAAGAGTTTATCGAATCCAGGGCGGCAATCAAAACTAAATGGCTGGCAGCCTACACTGCTTAAGTATTTTTTAAAGATGATCAATAGCAGTATCAGCTGCTATTGAATTTTTACCCTAACTGTAAATCATATGAAATCATTCAATCACACAAATCATGGGCTGATCATGGGAATCACAACTTCTCTGATTGTGCTGACTTCAATCACGTCCGCTACATCTTCCAAAGCGCAGTCAGCTTCATCTTCGCTTGTTGAATTAACCAGTACCCCGATACCTAAAGCAAACCTGGTAACACTTGTAAACAAACAAATTCATGTATGGAATAATGTTGATTCAAAGAGGCGGCTGACTGGCATGACTGAAATATATCAGCATGATGTTACATTTTTTGATCACGACGGAATTGTTAATGGAATAAAAGATTTAAACGACCGCATTACTGTGCTGCAGCATAAATTCTCCGGCTTTAAGTTCAGCTTGGCGAAAATTGATAACAGTTATAATGTTGTACGTTATTATTGGAACTTCGGACCTGCATCAGACCCAAAGCTCATACAGGGAATGGACCTGATTATTCTGGAAAAAGGCAAAATACGTTCATTGCATGTGTTTCTGGATAAGGTGCCAGGCAGAGCACAAGGTAATGGTATATGAGGTAACAGAGCAACAGGAAAATTTTCAAACCGGACATTTCACCTGCGTTAATAGCGGTCATCCTCATGTTTAAAAAATCTGCTAAAGCTCTTGCTAAAACAAATATTGTTAACACGGAAGAAAATTGTATATTTGGTTAAGTTGATTTCTATGCGCGCAGTATAGTGTCCGGCTTTACCAAATATGACAGTTTGATATGACGTTAAAGAAAGTTTTTCGCAATGTCCTTTTGTTATTGCTTGTCAGCAAGTTTGCCTCTGCCCGGGTATCTGATCCGGGCTTCAGAAATAACTATCAGAGCTACCGCTGGAATATTAACAACGATCCTTATGTCACTGACCTGTACCTGGATGATCACGCGCATATTTTATGGGTTAAGGTTAAAGCCCCCGGCAGGGAAGGCGTATGGAATGCCGTTCCTGCTAACCTGACAATCGTAAATACTCCACAATGGTGGGCGAGTGCCATTGCTTGTGTGCTTTATGGTATGATGTTACTGGCTTTCCTCTATGCATTGTATGACCATCTGCTCCGGCCTGTAAAATTAAAAACAAATCGTAGACCTGAACACGGGCTCCAGCAGCAGGAGGAAACTGGAATACTTCAGGCAAATACAGAACCATCTCCAGACATCCCGCAGGAAGGCAACATACATCATGATCTTTTTGAAAAGTATACAAACAAGGTAAGCTTAAACACTTCCAGGGCCAGTCCCGTATCAGCTGATGAGCGTCTGCTTAAAAGAGTACTGGAGTATGTAGAAGAAAGGATAGATGATTCTGATCTTCATATTGATGAAATTTGCGATAAGATTGGTCTAAGCCGTACACAGCTCTACCGCAAAATGAAAGCTATGACAGATCTGAGTATGGCAGAACTGATCAAACAGATCCGTCTTCAGCGGGCGCGGGAGTTATTACAAGCCAGGAAATTTCACATCAATGAAGTATGTTACATGGTGGGTTTTACCAACAGTGACTATTTCAGGAAGTGCTTTAAGGCACACTTTGGCCTTGCGCCTACAGCTTATACCAAACAGCAGCTTGGTAAGATGAACCAGGAGGCCGAAGCCTCCCGGTTGATGAAGATCACTACCAGCCAGGGTTTTGATAACTCTTACTCTGATCGGGTGTCATCGCTCCGCCGTTAACAGTGGTCGCATCGATCTGTACCTGCGGAATCGGCCTTAATTTTACGCGGGGGCTGATGCTGGTAGCGTCTTTGTTAAACAGCCTGGTGCGGTCGTACAAGGTTTCGGTACGTACCAGATCTTCCCAGCGGTAAAACTCGCCGCAGAGCTCTCGGGTCCTTTCATTGAGGATAAAGTGGATAAAGCGGTCTGCCGTTGAGACCACTGTTGGAGGATACAGTTCGCTGGGGGCGTTGCTCGTGAACAATTCTGTGGTGGCCATTAGTTGCGGATAAGTATCAGCAACATCATTGGGCGTTCCGCCATCAAACATATAGATCTGCGGGTTCTTAAATTCACCGGCATGATAGGCTGCGCGCTGTCGCAATTTGTTGATGTACGTCAGCGCTGTACCGTAATCGCCCTTACGACCATAAGCTTCTGCGGCAATCAGATAGGTTTCTGCAAGTCGCGCCAGAATTCCGTTTCGGATACCTCTTTCCTCGTTATAATCACTGGTGAGGCGTACCGGGTCCAGCATTTTTACCAGTGTAAGGAATTTGTTGTTGTTATAGCCCTGCAGTATTGGCCCGCCTGCTGTTGCCGTGTAATAGCGGGCGAAGACGGTATAGCGGTACCTTGCTATTTGGGCAGCGGTAAGCGGGTTGCTTCTGCTATTGGTAATAAATAGCGCAGCGGTATCGCCAATACCAAACTGCAGCGCGCCGATCAGTGAGGGCTGTGGCGCATTGGCTGCAGTAAACTTAGGTGTATTCGTATTGGAATTTGAATAGTATACCGACTTAAAACTTTTATAAAAACGCGAATCATTTTTCCGGTCGAAGATATCAAGCGTATAGTCAGAGGGGCCCAGCCGGCGAAAGGGGCGCCCATTAAAATTGTCGGCATTTCTGGTGAGCCCTGGTATTCCCACATCATACTGGGGAATGTAAAATTCGTGGGTACGGTTACCCGATGTTCCGTCAAGTGAAAGGTCTTTTATAAACTGGGCAGCAAAGATAATCTCTTTACTGGCCTGAGCGGTCTGGAACTTACCGATATCTCCTGCAGGCCCATTGCCGTTCTGCCCAATGGAAGGGCTGAGTACTTTAGGGTATGCCGCAGGATACACACCATTCCAGATATTCATGTAATCGGGTTCCAAAGCAAAGGATGAACTATTAATAACCAGATTGGCATAATAGGCTGCACTGTCTATGTCGCCCGCTTTCTGGCCCCTTGCGTCGGTAACTGCGCTGCCGCGTGTGAGATATACTTTTGCAAGGAAATGGTTGGCCGCTCCCTGCGTTGCGCGTCCCTGATCTACATTTGTTACGCTGAGTCCCTCTGCCGCCATCCTCAGGTCTGCAATAATCTGCTGGTAAACCTGTGCCACCGAAGCTCTGGGGAAGTCTGTCTGTTTACCCACCGCCGGAGCCAGCACCAGTGGAACGCCGGCAAACTGCTGTACCATCTGAAAGTAGTAATAGCCCCTTAAAAAATGCAGCTCGGCTATGCGCTGACTAACTTGTGCTGGCGTGCCGAGGGTTTTTGAGGTGGTACTTTTAAACAGCGGTAGCTGCTGCAGGCCAATATTGCAGCGGCCTATGCCTTGGTAATTGTTTACCCACAAACCGTTCAGCAGCCCTTCAGCAGAGTTAAGGCTGGCCGAATAACTATTGTAGTATTCATAGTTAAACTGATCGCCTTCAATAAATTCATCTGTTCCGAAATTATAGAGTGCATAGGCCTGCTCACCTTCAAACTTATTTCTCAGTGGCGTATAAGCAGATTTTACGAGATCTTCCAGGCCCTGATCTGTATTATAGTAATCATTCGTGAGCGTGCTTACCAATTCTTCTTTGAGGTATTTCTTGCATGAACTTACGCCGGCGGTCAGTGACAGTGCAATGATCAACATGATATATTTTTTCATTTTTATCTTTTTAAGATGCCAAATAGATTTAAAAACCAGCCTTCAGGCCAAACACGAGGCTACGGTAGCTGTATGAAGTAGGTACCGGGGTATTCGTACTGCTTGAGGGGTACGAGCTGAGATAGGCTACGGTTTCAGGGTCATACGTTTTGTATTTACTAAACAGGAAAGGATTCAGTGCATTGAGGGATATGGTCAGGTTGCGCAGTTTAATTTTTTCCAGAAAGGATGCCGGAAGTCGGTAGGATAGGAGGATGCTGCGTATACGTGCAAAAGACGCGTCCCTGAAACCGCTGGCCTGCCAGTAGAGCGGTATGTCGCTCGTAAGATTGGGCTGCGGGTACTCATTTGATGGATTTGTGGGTGTCCAGTAGTTCACATCCAGATACTGGAAGCGCCCGACAAGCGAGGGCCGCGGATCGCGCACCAGGCCACCATGGCTGATGTAGAGAAACGCACTGAGTTCAAAACCCTTGTAGCTGAACGTGGTATTGATGCTGCCCGTCCAGTCGGGATTAGGAGAGCCCAGTACCACTTTGTCTGCCTCGGTTATTACCGTATCGGCATTGGTGTCCTGAACGCGGATCCGTCCCGGCTGCAGTGCTGTGTTTGTTCTGTTTCCGGCTTTTTTCCAGTAGTATTCGTAGAGTATCCCGCCCGGCTGGGCATCACTGTTCTGGAAAATTCCCTGTGCCTGATAGTCGTAATAAGAGCGGACGGGCTGTCCGATAAACCAGCCGCTGGTGATGTTATTGTTTCCCGATCCGTCAAGCTTGGTGATCGCTTCTTTATTTTTTGAGAACACAAAATCGGTGGTCCATTTGAATCCATTTTTGTTATAGTTTTCTGTAGACAATGCAATTTCAACTCCCCGGTTACGCACCTCGCCCAGGTTGACAGTGATATTGCTGTAGCCCGAGGCATCAGGAAGTTTCTGTGGCTGGATCACGTTGGTATTGGATTCATATACATCCACAGAACCCGTAACCTTGCCCTTGAAGACACTAAAGTCCAGTCCCAGGTTTTTGGTTACGGTTTTTTCCCAGGCAAGTTGCGGCAGTGGTAAGCCGTTAGGTGCATAACCTTTGGCGGGGGTAGAGCCAAAATTGTAATAGGTAATACCCAGTGTGCCGTTGGTTAAATAGGGACGGATGCCAGAGTTGCCGACAGCGCCGACCCCTCCGCGAAGCTTCAGCTGGTCGATAAACGTAAACTTCTTTATAAAGTCCTCCTGGTCGAGGCGCCAGGCTACGGAGCCCGAGGGGAATGATTTCCCCTGATTTTCTGCGGACAGTACCGAAGAGCCATCATACCGTTCTGCAATTGTCAGCACATATCTGCCATTGTAGGAATAAGTGACGCGGCCCAAAAAAGAGGCCAGCTGATTTTGAGAAAAACTGCCCGCGTAGGTTACTACTCCTGTCACGTTATTTTGCAGCGAATACCATTTCTGGCTTTCGTAACTGAGGCCTGTTGCCGAGGCGTTGGTGGTATCAGACCGGTTTTTTACAAGCTCCTGCACAGCGATGATGCTGATGTCGTGCTTCTGGCCCAGTTTGAGGGCGTAAGACAGCTGGTTCTGTAAGGTCCAGCTCAGGTTTGAATTTGTAGCATAGGATGCGCTGGCAGGATTTCCCTGTCTGGAAGAAGAGATACTGCCGTTGAATATGCCATTGCGTGAATCGTAGACATCGGCACCAAAAGTACTTTTGAAATTAAGCCCTTTGTATAAGTTGAGCGAGGCAAATACGTTTCCGAGAAAATGGCTGATCTTCCGTTCATTGAGCATGCTGTTTTCATCATTTAGCGGATTGATGATGTTCGCATCATTGCCCGGGTTTAAAATAAATGTGCCGTTGGCGTCATAGGGCTGTGCCAGGGGCAGCTGAAAAGATGCCCCGCCATAAACATCTGTTCCGGCGTTTTGTATCGCATTGGTATAGGTGAGGTTTCCTCCGATATTTAAAAATGCTGCAGGCCTGAAGCTTGCGCTGTTTGATACGCTGTACCTGGTGTAGTCCTGACCAGGAATAATACCTTTCTGATTAAAATACCCCAGAGAAAAGGCATCGCTGAATTTCTCTGAGCCAGCGGTAACGGACAGGTTATGGCTCTGCGTTGTTCCCTTGCGCAAACCTTCTTTCTGCCAGTCGAATGTTGATACCTTTGAAGGATCATATACAGCTACATTATCCAGGACCGGGTAACCAAGGCTCGTGAGCAGTGTTTTTTCTTCAGCTGTGGTGGGACGGGTAAGCACATCAAATATGTTGTTCGCGGGGTCATATTTGGTAAAGGTGTAACCCGCGAGTACCTTACTGAGCATATTTGCGTCTGCGCTGAAAAGTTTATAGTCTGTTGCAGCATCGGGGAAATACCGCTGTGCAGTACTGGTATTGCTTAAGCCGGTATTATAGGCTTTGCCACCAATGTATGCGTCACGTTTGAACTGTGCATATTCAGGGCCGTCAAATACATCCAGTTTGCGTAAAATTTCTTCCACAGAAGTGCTTGCACTGTAATCGATTGTCACTTTTCCGGCTTTGCCCTTCTTGGTAACAATCTGGATTACGCCATTGGCTCCCCTTGATCCGTAAATTGCTGTTGCAGAGGCGTCTTTAAGGATGTCTATCGATTCAATGTCCAGCGGGTTGATGTCGTCTATGCTGTAGGATACAGGTACGCCGTCAACCACAAACAGCGGATCATTTGTTGCACTTAGGGAGCGGCTGCCCCTGATGCGGATCGAAGCCCCTGAACCGGGTTTAAAATTCCCTGGCGTAGCAACTACTCCCGGTGCCTGTCCCTGCAAGGCAGTGCTGAGATTTGCCGTAGGTATTTTATCCATTTTCTCCTTATTTACAGATGAGATGGCACTTGATATATCTCCCCGCTTCTGCGTACCATACCCGATTACAACCAGCTCATTTAAATTTTTTGAGTCTGGCACCATCTTTACGTTTAAGACCGAACTGGCCGGAATGGGAAGCTCCTGGACTTTGTACCCCACAAAACTGAATACCAGTATTCCATCCTGTGTGCTTTCCGGTATCTGTATGGAGAATGAGCCGTTGTTATTTGTGATGGCAGCTGCCGTGGTACCTTTCAGTTTAATACTTACTCCGGGAAGTGGGCCGCCTGTTTCATCAGTAATTTTTCCGGTGATGGTTCGTGGAGGCTGAGGAATGTTTGTGACTGCGGCCTGGGTAGCTCCAATACTGACAAGCAGTATCATTGTGCTGAGTTTCGCGATGAAATATGCCCGGGAGCACTGCAGGCCCTGGCTTACAAAACTTTCATAGGAATGTTTCAGATTCGTAAATTTTTTATTCATACTTTGGTTGTAAATGGTTAATAATCAGCAGTCACGCAGGTTGTGTATGAGCTGGCCTGATCAAATATAACCCGTAGAAAACCAGCTAAACCGATAAAATCAGGTCAAATTTCAGTTGCCTGTGTTCCAAATTTATTACCTTAACAGAAATTTGCATTTACTGCCCTACATCATTTACCAATTTTTAACCGAAGAAATAATGAGAATTAGACTTTGTAGTTTGAACGCGCTGATTGCTTTGTTGCTTGTCTCATGGATAAAATCACCGGCACAGGTTAAACTGAAAGCCGCAGCACCGCGGCCAAACATTGTTGTGATCCTGGCAGATGACCTGGGTTTTTCAGATATCGGCGCTTATGGCAGTGAGATCCATACACCTAATCTCGATTATCTTGCCGGGCACGGTACGCGTTAGACCCAGTTTTATAACACATCCAGATGTTGTCCTACACGTGCATCCTTGCTCACGGGATTATACAATCATCAGGCGGGAATTGGCAATATGACCGATGCGGAAGATGCGCCCGGGTATCAGGGCTATATCACCAAGAATACGGTTACGCTTGCCGAAGTGCTGAAATCCGCAGGATATAATACCGGAATGACCGGTAAATGGCATGTTTCCAATACAAATGGCCAGAAATCGCCTGAAGAGCAGCTTCAGTGGTTAAACCATCAGAAAGATTTTGGCAATTTTTCTCCGCTTGATCAGTATCCTACCAGCCGCGGTTTTGATAAATATTTTGGTAACATCTGGGGCGTTGTCGACTTTTTTGATCCCTTTAGCCTGGTAAACGGCACAAAGCCGGTAAAGAATGTACCTGCTGATTACTATCATACAGATGCTATAAACGATACTGCTGTAGCCTATATACGGAATTTTGCAAAGTATACCAAGCCATTTTTCCTGTACATTGCCCAAACAGCGCCGCACTGGCCGCTCATGGCAAAACCTAAAGATATTGCCAAATACGAAGAGACCTACAAAGCAGGCTGGGATGCGATCCGCCGGGAAAGGTATCGGCGAATGAGCAAGTCCGGAATTATCGATACAGCGCAGACACCGCTTCCAAAACGCTGGAAAGACGACCTTGCATGGGCAGATAATCCCGACAAGGACTGGGACGCAAGGGCGATGGCCGTGCATGCAGCAATGATCGACTGTATGGACCAGGGTATCGGCAGGATTATCGATGCCTTGCGGGCTACCAAAGAGCTGGACAATACGCTGATCATATTTTTGTCTGACAATGGTGCAAGCCCTGAAAACTGTACCGCCTACGGACCGGGATTTGACCGTCCCAATCAAACCAGGGACGGGCGGCCGATTGCCTACGATATGAAGAAACAAATACTTCCCGGCAACGAACTGTCGTATGCCTCTATCGGCCCCCGCTGGGCCAACGTGGCGAATACGCCTTTCCAGTTCTGGAAAGCTGAAAGCTATGAGGGCGGAGTGCATACACCCATGATCGCCTTCTGGCCAAAAGGTATCCGTACCAAAGGAGGCGAGATTAACCGCGCTAGGGTAGGGCATGTGATGGATCTGATGCCCACGTTTGTTGAGCTTTCAGGAGCTAAATATCCCACAACTTTCCGGGGAAACAAGGTGTTTCCTACAACGGGCCTCAGTATGGTGCCTTCGTTCCGTGGCAGCAAAAGTACTGGTCACAGTATGCTTTTCAACGAGCATTTCGGCGCGCGCTATGCACGTTCAGGCGACTGGAAAGTGGTGGCTAAAGGTGATGACCGGCACTGGCAGTTATTCAATCTGGCGCAGGACAGGACGGAGACTAAAGACCTGGCTGCTGATTTTCCTGAAGTAGTAAAGCAGCTGGATAGCTTATGGAACAAATGGGCAAATACGCACCAGGTGTTTCCTAAACCTAAAAAAGCGCGTTAAGGGTGGTTGTCACCTGATCTTTATGAAATCAAATCTGCTGATACAAATGCAATCTTCCCGTCTATGAACTCAAAATCAAAGGTGCCGCCAATCCTGCCTTCGGGGAAATCCCCTGAAAACTCAACTTCCAGATGTGCCCGGCGGCCGTCTTTTACAACCAGGCTTACCTTTCTGGTCTGCGTTTGGTAGCCAATAAAGTAGTTTACAAAATATTCTTTTATACCCTGTTTTCCTGTGAATTTCCGGCCAACAGAAGGGTCATCCAGGACCGCAGTTTCTGTGAAAAATTGCAGGTACTGATCTGTATCGTAACTGTTGCTGACCGAAATCCATTCTTCGATAAATCTTTCTATATCCATTTCTTTTATTTTTAATGAGACCACAATTCTTCACTCTGGGATTGCTGATTCAAAGATGGTGCTTATCAGCAGTGGCGGATAAACCGAAATAACGGAATGTGTAACTGTTTTTACCATCTCCGGACTGAATGGCCTCAGGGGTTTGCATACAACATTCGGGGTTTTGCATACTGTTGTCCTTCCGAGGCAAGCGAACTTTGAATCATCAAATCAGAGTTATGGAAATCAGGAAAATAAAATTGGGAAGTCAGGGACTGCTTGTCCCTGGAATCGGATTGGGATGTATGGGCATGACAGGCTTCCAGGAAGGAAACATGTATGGCAAAGCAGATGCTCAGGAAGCCATTGCCACTATCCACAGGTCTTTGGAACTGGGAGGCAACCTCCTGGATACGGCAGACCTGTACGGGCCTTTTGAAAATGAAAGGCTGATTGCCAAAGCAATTGCAGGTAATCGCGACAAATACATTATCGCCACAAAATTTGGCTGGGAGATCGACGACAGCAATAACTTAACCTGGGCCATCAATGGCACAAAGGAATATGTGAAAAAATCAGTGGAACGTTCGCTAAAAAATCTGAATACAGATTACATCGACTTATATTACATGCACCGGCTGGACAAAAATACCCCGATTGAAGAAACCGTGCAGGCAATGAGTGATCTGGTGAAAGAGGGCAAGGTGGGTTACATCGGCCTGTCTGAAGTATCATCAGAAACTGTAAAGAGGGCTCATGCTGTGCATCCTGTTACCGCAGTGCAAAGCGAGTATTCATTATTTGAGCGCAGCGCAGAAGAGCGGGGAGTACTGGAAACGTTAAATGACCTGGGAATAGGCTTTGTGGCTTATTCGCCGCTGGGCCGTGGTTTCTTAGCCGGTCAGATCCGCAGTATCGATGATTTGCCCGAAGATGATTTTCGGCGGGCAATCCCGCGCTTTCAGGAGGAGTACTTCTATAAGAATATTGAGCTGGTCAAAGCGATCGAAGCCTTGTCTGAAGAAAAAAATGTGACCTCTTCACAGCTGGCCATAGCCTGGGTAATGAGCAAGGGAATCCTTCCTATCCCGGGTACAAAACGGAGAAAATACCTGGAACAGAACCTGCTGGCAGACGCAATCGTGTTGAGCGGGGATGATCTGGCAAAACTGGAAAGCATTGTGCCGCTGGGTACGGATACCGGAAAACCATATGATGAGTTTAGCATGGGACTGATCGACTAATATTACGCTCATGCCTTATCACAGGTAAAATTTTAATTACAGACGGAGATTTGGTGATTTTATAAAATCCATTCAATATGTTTGGTAAACAGGAATGCACGCTCACCACTCATTGTAAGGGATATGAACTACAGGTTATCACATACCATCACTTTTTACACCTTTCTGGTGATGATGTTCCTGTTGCGGCCGTTTATGTCCTATCATTTATCAAGCAATGGCGTTTTTTTAAATGAAAAGGTCAGGCTGATGAGCATGTTCCAGCGGGTTGTGAAGAAGAAGGATAATCCTGTATCAGATGTAATGGAGGCTGCAGAGCTAAGCCGGGCCACTGATGCAGAAATTATTCTTCCTGTTATTTTCCTGGCCCTGATCCGCCGTCAGATTGCATGGCTGTTTTCTTTACTTGGTGCCGTTTCTGTTAACTGGAAAATGAACACGATCTTTATGGTCTGTCCATCCAATCAGTATTTTCAGTTCATATCCAGACTTCAGATCTGAGATTCCAATAATTTCTTGTAGATACTATTGCCGTTAAAGGCGTATATCGGCGCAGCTTTCTGTTCTGCACGTATCAATTAATTATTTATCCTGTTCTATTTAACAGTCCCATGAAATCCTATCTCATTAACAACGTAGCACGATTTGCTGCCTTGTGGGCTATGCTGTTGTCTTCCGGTCCGCTTGTGGCACAGCAGAAATCCACCTATTCTCTAACCGATCTCATAGATTCTGCACAGCAGCACCTGCCTGTATTGTTGCAGAAACAGGCACTGATAAATAGTGCAAAAGCTGGCATTGACGATGCCAGAAACTCTTTTCTGCCAAAAATGACGGTAGGAGATGAGCTGTCTATTGGTGCAGCAAATGATCTTACCGGTACTTATTTACCTATCGGGGGCATTATCCACGCCACATCAGGGGCATTAACGCTGAAAATAACCTGAAGGCCCAGACTGGCAATATTGCATCTGCCTTTGCGGAATACGATCTGGTGAATTTTGGCCTGCGCGGTGCCAAAGTAGGCAATGCCGTTGCCAGCGCAAATCTGCAGCAGGCAGATTTCAATAAAGAACTGTATGTTCTTAAGTTGCAGCTATCGAAGCTGTATTTTAATATTCTTAAAAATACGTACCAACTACATATCGACCAGGAGAATATCCGCAGGTACCAGTCCGTGATGACTATTGTCAATGCATTATCCGGCAGCGGAATCAAACCTGGAGTAGACTCTTCAATGGCCCGCGCTGAACTGTCCAAGGTACAGATCAGCTACAATACACATGAAGGGGCGGTGAAGAAGCTACAGCAGCAACTTAGTTTTTTAACTGGTATCAGCGCTTCGGAGATCAATCTGGACACGATCAGAAAAGACAATGAAATTACGGCAGGCCGGTTTTACGGAAACATGAACGATACCGTCTCTAATCCGTTGATTAGTTATTACAACCAGCAGCATCTGCTGTACAAATCGGCAGAAAAGCTTGTAAGAAAAAGCTATCTCCCTAAGATTATCCTTGCAGGAGGTGTCTGGGAACGCGGATCAAGTATTCAGAATTCAAATTATCGATCGCTGGACGCAGGTTTAGGTTATCAAAGGTTTACCTATGGCGGTGGAATTGCCGTTACATATGATCTATTTAACATCGTACACCGGCGCAACAAACTTTCAGTCAGTCATTTTCAAACTCAGGCGGCAGAATTTCAACTCCGACAGCAAAAACAGGCCATCAGCTCTGCTACTGCCGAAGCTGTGATTGCAGTGTCTACCGCAGAAAATAACCTCCGCGAGCTGCCTCAACAGCTTAAGGCAGCACAAGCTGTATACAGCCAGAAAGTAGCACAGTATAAAGCCGGTGTCATAGACCTGATTGATCTTACAAATGCGTCTTTTCTGCTGTATACGTCGCAGCTGGACTACGTGGAAACCTTAAACGAATGGTACCAGGCCAATCTGGAAAAGGCAGCCTCAACTGGCAACCTGGATCAATTTATTCAAACTATTAAAAGATAAACAAATGGTAAAAGCAGCACTAAAAAGACCAATCACCATCCTGGTGCTATTTGTGGGTCTCTTAATGTTTTCGATTCTTTCTCTACGTACCGTACCTATTGATATATTCCCTTCGCTGAATTCCCCCACAGTGTATGTGATCCAGCAGTATGGAGGAATGAGTGCACAGCAGATGGAAGGTTTCTTTTCCACAAAAATGCAGGATCATTTTTTGTATGTAGACGGTTTAAAGAATATCGAAAGTAAAAATATCCAGGGATTGACCCTGATTAAACTTTCTTTTTACGAAGGTACAGATATGGCCGAAGCATCGGCAGAAATCGCCATCCAGGTAAACCGCTGCCTGTCTTTCTTCCCGCCCGGGGCGCTACCTCCGGAAGTAGTGCGGTTTGATGCGTCCTCTCTGCCTATCGGAGAGCTGGTATTCAGCAGCAAAACAAAGTCATTGAACGATATCTTTGATATGGCAGGTACCATCATCAGGCCACTGTTTGGAAAGGTTCCCGGACTTTCTGCTCCCCCGGCCTTTGGATCAAATGCCCGTTCCATTATACTCAAGGCAGATCCACAAAGGCTGCGCGAGTACAATATTACCCCCGAGCAGGTAGTAGAGGCCCTGGCTAAAAATAATGCGATGACGCCCTCCGGGAATGTGCGTATAGATAGTACGATGTATATTTCATCTGTGAATTCACAGGAAGAAAAGGTAAAGGATTTTGCCGATATACCTATAGTAAGTAACGGCGGCCATACGATTTTTGTGAAGGATGTAGCCAAAGTAGAGGATGCTTCAGACATCGTGGTGGATTACGCGCTGGTGAACGGCAAACGCTCTGTATATTTTCCAATTGTAAAAACGGCAAGTGCTTCTACATGGGATGTGGTACAGAACCTCCGTAAAGAAATCCCTGAGATGCAAAGCTTGCTTGGCAAGGACGTACACATCAGTTACGAGTTTGACCAGAGTGTGTTCGTAATGAACTCGGCAAAAAGTTTAATGACTGAAGGTATTCTCGGAGCAGTGCTCACGGGCTTGATGGTGCTGCTGTTTCTGCGCGACTGGCGAAGCAGTCTTGTAGTGATCATCACTATTCCCGTGGCTATACTCAGCACTGTTTTCTGCTTAAAGATGGCGGGTCAGACCATCAACATGATGACCCTCAGCGGGCTGGCGCTGGCAATCGGTATTCTGGTTGACCAGGCTACTGTTACCATTGAAAATATCCATCAGCACTTTGAAATGGGTAAAAGTAAAAAGCAGGCCATACAGGATGCCTGTACAGAGATATCGTTTCCATTATTACTGATCCTGCTTTGTATCCTGGCGGTGTTTGCTCCTTCTTTTGTGATGAACGGAGTGCCAAAGGCAATGTTCCTTCCCCTGTCGTTATCGATTGCATTTGCAATGATCATCTCTTATATCGCAGCGCAGACCCTTGTTCCTATTATGTCCAACTGGATTCTGAAAGCTGAGATGTATGAGTATCACCATGCTGATTTCCACGCTCATGCGGGACTTGACCTGAACAAACAGGAAGGGGAAGAGATAGCGTTGCATAATGAAGAAGATCTGAAGCATCCTGAGGAGAACGACTTTTTCCAGCGGATTAAGGTTGGCTTGCTTAATCAGCTGAACAAGTGGATTCCTAAACGGAAACCCATCGTTGTTTTCTATCTGGTAGTAGTACTGCTCTTAACAGCATTAGGTTTTGTGATGATCGGGAAAGACATGCTTCCGCATTCAAATGCCGCACAGATGCAGCTGAGAGTCCGTGAACCTGACGGCACGCGACTGGAGATCACTGAACGTACCGTAAAAAAAATCTTAAGTATTGTTGATTCTACCGTACATGGAAAAGTTTCTATCAGTTCTGCGTTTGTGGGCCCGGTATCCGCAAATTATGGGCACAGTAATTTATATGTCTTTAACAGCGGTTCGCACGAGGCAGTGATCCAGGTGCAGCTGGATGAAGATTTCAAAGCTGATATGGACGTACTCAAAGATCAGATCCGGGCGGCCATCAGGGCAAAGTATCCGCGGGTGAACTTGTCCTTTGAGCCTATCGAGCTGACAGAAAAATTAATGTCGCAGGGTTCTTCAACGCCGGTAGAAGTTAGGGTGGCTGCAAAAGATATGGGCGACCTTGCAGCTTATTCACACCGGTTGGTCGCACGCCTGCAGAAGATACCCTATCTCCGGGATGTGCAGATTGCACAGCCTTTGAAATTTCCAACCATTAATATCAAACTGGACAGGCAGAAGCTTTCCCAACTGGGATTAAGTATAGACAATGTATCCAAAACTATTTCTGATGTGACAGCTTCCAGCCGTTATACCCTGAAAAACCTGTGGCTGGATAAGAAAAAACAATATACTTATAATACAGAAGTACAGGTTCCGGAATATATGATGAATAATCTAGAACAATTGCTGGCAACTCCCATTATACCAGGTAAAATGCGCCCGCTTTTATCAGATATTGCTACCCTTACAGTAGATTCTGTACCAGGAGAATATGACAGGTCGGGCCCCCGCAGGTTTCTTACGATCAATGCCAATATTTACAAGAAAGATCTGGGCACTGCTACTGCGGCGGTTCAGGAGGCAGTTGACGAAATGGGTACTCCGCCTGCGGGCCTTGTTGCTCAGGTAAAGGGGATGTCTTCCCTTTTAACAGAAACGCTGGACTCTTTGCAAAATGGTTTAATAGCAGCCATTATCGTGATCCTGCTACTTTTAACTGCCAATTATCAGTCTTTTGGTCTGGCAACCTCTATTATATCTACCGTGCCTGCTGTACTCTTTGGCTCTATAGGTATGCTGTTGTTGACAGGCTCAACTTTGAACCTGCAATCTTATATGGGGATTATCATGTCTGTAGGGGTCTCTGTGTCTAACGCGATTCTGATCGTTAACAATGCAGAAAGCCTCAGGCTTGAGTACAGGGATCCATTTAAAGCAGCAACTGTAGCAGCGAGCATCAGGCTGAGGCCTATCCTGATGACCAGTATGGCAATGATCGCCGGAATGATACCTATGGCCAGCGGTCTGGGAGAATCCGGCGACCAGTCGGCACCACTGGGCAGAGCCGTAATTGGTGGCCTGATCACCTCAACTATAGCTGCTTTATATGTAGTACCTCTGGTTTATGCATGGATACAACAAAACGCATCTTACAAAGATGTCTCAATGCTGGCAGACACAGAACTCAAAAACGAATCCCAATCATAGCCTATTAAACCAAATCATCATGAAAGTAAAATATATAGTAATTGCCTGCATCCTTGTTTTATCAGCAGCATGTTCTTCGCCAAAACCGAAAGAAAAAGAAGTGGAAGCAAGTAAGCCCCACTACCGCGTTACCAGTGTACAGCGTGCCGGTATGGAACAAACGGTTAAACTTCCTGCACAACTGGCAGCCTATCAGGAAGTGAGTGTTTTTCCAAAAGTAAACGGTTATGTAAAGAGCGTTCTGGTAGATATCGGTTCCAAAGTCACAAAAGGGCAGCTGCTGATGACACTTGAGGCGCCAGAGATCCTGCAATCGGCATTGCAGGCAAAGGAAAAATATGCGCGTTCACAATCAGATTTTAACCTGAACAGGGAGAATTATGAAAGGCTGCGGATTGCCTCCCGAACTCCCGGCGCGATATCACCGATGGAACTGGCCACCTACAAGTCCAAAATGCAATCTGACAGCGCATTGAGCAATGCCGAAAAGGCAAGCTGGCAAATGCAGAAAGTGCTGATGGGATATCTTCGGGTAACGGCACCATTCAGCGGTGTGATCACCGACAGAAATACACATCCGGGAGACCTTGCCAGCGCGGGCTCTAAAGACAGTAAACCTATGCTGGAGTTAAAGCAGGTTGATCACCTTCGCCTGCAGGTAGAGGTTCCTGAGGGATTGGCGGCCGCACTTAAAACCGGGGATAAGATCAGCTTTTACCTGTCGGCATTGCCAGGCAAAAAGATGACAGCAACGATCAGCCGCAAAGCCGGAAATGTAAATATTCAGTACCGGTCTGAACGTGTAGAACTGGATGTGGATAACAGAAACGGAAAGTTATCACCTGGTATGTACGCAGATGTAATTATGAAGGTAAAAGGCAGTCCGGAGGATCTTGTTGTTCCTAAAGCCGCAGTAGTAACTTCAACAGAAAGAAAATACGTGATTGCCATACGAGGCGGAGAAACGATGAAGGTTGATGTTTCGACGGGAATAGAATTCCAAAATAAAGTGACTGTTGCGGGAGACCTGAAAAATGGTGACCAGGTCATCGCTGAGGCTAATGATGAGATAGAGGAGGGGCTTAAGCTCAATTAATATCACAGAATCCCAAAAGTTTTCCCCCTTCAATCCATGGCTGAAGGGGGAAACTTTATTTTCTGAATAAATCTGCCTTAATTTTTATCATCTCGCCCAGTAAAGTAGTGATAGGGACTTCCAGGTTTCCGGATGCCTTTGCTATTTTGCTGATGGCAAGATTCAATGTTTCAATTTCCGTTTCATGGCCATTCAGGATATCCTGATAAGTGGATATTTTCTGGCCATCCGAGATCTTACTGATGTTGACCATATAGTCTAGGACATCATCTTCTTCCAAGTGAACACCCTGCTGGGCAGCAACGGCAACGCATTCCCGGATGACAGTCCTGGCAATCGCACGGGCACTTTCATTCCGATGAAATATACCGTTGTCAATTTCCAGCAATGGACAAATGGAATTGGCAACACAATTGATGATCACTTTTTTCCAGAGCACTTCCTGAATATTTTCTTCAGCAATAAAAGGGAAAACATCAGTTGATATCTGGCTGATAATATGTTGCAGTCCTTCAGATGAACCAGTAACAATACCCACCGGGGAGGTCGCGGCCCGCCTGAACCTCACATTTGTTTCCGAAACAGATTGGCTTGTTACGAAAAGTACGCACCGGTAAAGTTCTTTAAAACCCCGCTCGATAAAGCTGTTTTCGATATTCAGGCCATTTTGCAAAAATACAACAGGGCAGTGGCGGGCTTTATTTTTTAATTTTTCTGCTAATTTTTCATTTCCAAAAGATTTATTTGTCAGCAGGATGATCCCGTCCATATCAGAATGGCTGCTCAGGGTACTGATAACTACTTCTGCCTTTAAGGTCTGCTCTCCGGTTTCTACCTCAATGGTTTCTGTGTAGTCGGGCTGGTTGTCAACACTGCCTCTCAGCAGGATCACGTTTTTTCCATTTAAAGTAAGGGTCACGGCTAATGCTTTTGCGATAACACCATTGCCAATGAGGTAGATGTTTTCGCTTGTGGGGTATGCTGTCATATTATAGTTGTTGTTATTTTACTTAAACTTTATGTTAATATTT
Organism: Pedobacter westerhofensis; assembly: GCF_900182595.1. Classification (GTDB taxonomy): domain Bacteria; phylum Bacteroidota; class Bacteroidia; order Sphingobacteriales; family Sphingobacteriaceae; genus Pedobacter; species Pedobacter westerhofensis. The sequence continues at coordinate 559,869 of NZ_FXTN01000002.1, forward strand.
ATACAACGTGTTAATCGTAATCCTTAGTATTCCTGAAATAACAACTAAGGGAAATTGAGCTGCGGGAAATTTTAGCGGATAATTTTTTATACCTGACTTAAATAGTTTTTAACACCTCTTTGGAATTGGTCTAAATAATCTATATTCGTCCAATTATTATTCATCATCCAATATGCAACTTTTTACATTACCCACTCGGACGGAACGACCGCCATTGTTTATCAAACTGATCTATATCATCACCATACTATTCCTGATCAATCCACTGATTATTTCAGCCCAAAGTTCAGGTACAGAAACCGCTGCTGTAACGGGTATGATTACCGATGCGGGAGGGCAACCGCTTCCCTATGCAACCGTTGCCATTTCCGGTGGTGGAAAGAGCCATACGGATGAACGGGGCATTTTCAGCTTTAAGGGCCTCAGTGCCGGTTTGCACCAAATCACGGTAAGTATTGTTGGCTATCACACGATAAAAAAGGATGTTACGCTGGCCGCTGATCAGGTTACAGATCTATCCCTGCAAATGCAGGAAGAAAATGCACTGTCTGAGGTGGTAGTTACTGCAGGACGGAAAGCGGAGAGTATCAGGGATGTTCCTTCCTCGGTGAGCATTCTGAATGCCCGGCAGGTAAGCGAACAACTCAATGTGAACCCTTCCATCGCATCTATTTTAGGTAATTTAATCCCAGGCTTAGGTACGGCCACAAATAAAGCCACCAATTCTGGCCAGACCCTCCGGGGGCGGCAGGTGCTGGTACTGGTTGATGGTATTCCGCAATCCACACCGCTAATGAATGGCAGCAGGGATATCCGTACGATAGACCCGGCAGTGATTGAAAGGGTAGAGGTCATCAAAGGGGCAACCTCTATCTATGGTAATGGCTCGGCTGGGGGTATTATCAACTTTATCACGAAAAAGCCGGAGGCCGGTAAGGTGTTTTCAGGTACTTCAAGTGTGGGCATGAGCGGCAACCTTGCCAATCCTTCCAATACCCTTGGATACCGTGTGTCGCAGTCCTTTGCAGGTACAATCAAGCGGTTTTCCTATGTCCTGAACGGCACATATAATTATACAGGTGTACAGCGCGACGCCAAAGGGAATGTGAATGCCCAGCCGGATGGCCTCGGAGAAAATTCTCTTTACAACACCTTTGTAAAACTGGGTTACCATATCAACGATAACAGTGATATTACTGCATCATACAACCTTTTCCGCAGTACCCAGAACAGTGATTACGTAAATGTAACAGGCAAATATGGGGTAAATCCATCGGTAGGCCAGAAAGGCGATGATCCCGGAGAGCCTGCGGGAACTCCATATAACCACAACGTCCTGGTTACCTACAGTAAAAAGGCACTCCCGCTAAATACCAGCCTGGATCTCTCGGCTTATTACAATGGCTTTATATCCATGAACCGGTATGTAGCGCAGGGAACCGCCTGGTATGGGCCGGGACAAACCAAGATCCAGTCCTTTAAAAAGGGCGTCAGGCTTACTTTAAATACCCCATGGAAGATGGGCGCACTGGGCGAAGGTGAGGTTACCTACGGACTTGATCTGCTCAATGACCGTACCAACCAGGTGCTTACCGACGGACGGGTATATATTCCGGATATGAATATGGTAAATCTTGCGCCGTATGCACAAATGAAGCTGGACCTGCTTAGTAATTTTATCCTAAAGGCGGGTATCCGCTATGAGAATGCAAACGTAAAAGTCAAAGATTACAATACGATCGCCAAGGGGCCAAACAACCAGGGCAGTATAGCGGTGACGGGCGGAAAGATCCCTTACAATGCCACTACTTTCAATGCAGGCTTGCGCTACAATAAATATGACTTTTTTAATCCTTTTGTGAGTTTCTCACAGGGCTTTGCGATCAATGAGCTTGGCAGGATATTACGAAGTGCCACAAGTACTAATCTGGAAAGTATTGCTACAGATCCGATTATCACAAATAATTATGAAGCTGGATTTAGCAGTACACTCGGAAAGCTGAATATCACGGCATCTTATTATGTAAGCACCTCCAATCTGGGCGCCAATCTGGTAGATAACGGGAGCGGTGTACTGGTAGCCCAGAGGGAACCTGAAAATATTCATGGTTACGAACTTACGGCCGACCTGCTGCTCAGTAAGGTATGGACCATTGGCGGGAGCTATGCCTATGTTGAGGGTAAATCCAAACAGAGCAATGGCACAAAAGTTTACCTCAATGGCCTGCGTATCGCTCCGCCAAAAGCAACTGGTTATTTGGGCTTCCGTCCGTCAGGCGCTTTTGATATGAAGCTTTTCTGGGTTTATACAGGCAGCAGGGACCGTTTTGATGTGAGAACAAATGGGCTGTACGCCAACAGTGAAGGGCCGGTTACCTCTGTTCATCTTTTTAACCTTGCGGCGAACTATAAATTCAGTAGTAAATTTTCAACAGGGCTGGGCGTAGAGAATTTGTTCAATAAATCTTACTACCCTGTCGTGAGCCAATACCGCGCTGTGGATGCGGAATATGTAAGGGGCATTGGCACAACAGCCAATCTGAATTTCTACTATAATTTTTAAAAATACTTTTGTATCATGAACGCTATCAAATCAGTTTCTGAATTTCACCGGCTGCTGTCGCTGCCTTCTCCACGGCATCCCCTGGTCAGCGTGATTAACCTGTCACAATCGATATTTCTAGAAGATGAAGTCTGGAAAGGATTTGTAAACAGGTTTTATTGCGTTGCGCTGAAGAGAGAGGCTACAGGCAAAATCAGATACGGGCAGCAGCACTATGATTATGATAAAGGTGTTTTAAGTTTTACAGCACCTAATCAGGTACAGTACCTGGATATCCATAATATGGAATGCGGTTCTGGCTATCTGCTGATTTTCCACCCTGATTTTTTATTGAAACATCCACTGGCAGGCAGCATCGGTAACTATGGTTTTTTCTCTTATGCGGTAAATGAAGCGCTGCACCTTTCTGCTGAGGAAGAAGATGACCTGATTACAATTCTTGATAAGATCCACAAGGAATGTGAACATATTGACAAGCATACACAGGAAATTATCTTGTCGCAGATTGAACTGCTGCTCAGCTATTCCAACAGGTTTTATGAGCGCCAGTTTATTACCCGCAAAAACAATAACTACGAATTGCTGGCAAAATTTGAGCAGCTTGCAGATCATTATTTTCAGAGCAACCAGACAGCGCAGTCGGGCCTTTTAACCGTACAGCATATTGCAGACCAGATGAACTTGTCTCCCAATTATTTGAGTGACCTGTTGCGGGTGCATACCGGGCAGAATACCCAGCAGCACATTCACGAAAAATTAATCGAAAAAGCGAAGGAGCAGCTCTCTGCAACAAAGCTGACAGTCAGCGAAATTGCCTTTGCCCTGGGCTTTGAGCATGCGCAATCCTTTAGTACGCTTTTCAGGAAAAAGACACAGATGTCGCCCTTAAAGTTCCGACAGATATTTCAGTAAGTACTCCTGTGCTTTAATTTACTTTGAAGCCCTCAACATTCTCCTGGATATATTTTTCGCCCTTAACGCTTGCAGCATTAACATCTGTAAGTACAACGTTTTTTACCGGCAGTTCTTTTTGTGCAAGGATCCTGGATACAAATTTCACATCCGCTGCGGTGATATGTTCCAGGAACACATCCTGTATAGGTGTCAGTTTCTTTTCATAAGTTGGGACAAGCGTACGCCACTGGTATAAGACATCGGTTTCTATCCCAAGTATACCGAGGTCGATTTTACCTGATGTAATATTGCTGGCATAGATATTTTTCACAAATCCGCCCATTCTTTCATTCGTTTTAATAAAGATGAGGTGGTCCAGTTTAGCTCCCTCTAAAACCTGACAGTGATCGATGAACACATTTTCAATCCCACCAGACAATTCGCTGCCGATTGCTACCAGCTGATGCCCGTTTTTGACAGTGCAGTTGCGGATCACCACATTTTTTGCAGGCGTCTTATAGATCCAGCCTTCAGGATTCCTGCCGGATTTGATCGCAATTGCGTCATCCCCCTGATCGAACGTACAGTTTTCAATCAGCACGTTCTGGCTCATTTCTGGGTCAACTCCATCGTTGTTGTGTCCATGGGCATATACTTTTACATTTCTAATCAGCACATTTTTTGACAGGTAGGGGTGGATCGTCCAGAAAGGGCTGTTGGTAATGGTAATTCCTTCAATCACAACATTTTCACAGCGGTTAAATTGGATAAACTGCGGGCGCAGATGTGCGGTGTCGTTTACCATCTGCCTTTCTTTCAGGGGCGTCCTTTTCCAGGCAAGATTGTACAGCCGTTTAATACTCTCCATATGCGCTTTGGGGCGGGCAAACCATTTTTCCCAAACCTCCATTTTGGCTTTAATTTCTCCCTCACCGGACAGCGCAACATTTTTGCACTGGTATGCGTAAATCAATGGCGAATAATTAAGGCATTCCATACCTTCCCAGCTTGATGATACGGCAGGAAGATAATCCGATGGGTTTCCGGAAAACAGAAGCACGGCGCCTTTGGCCAGGTGGAGGTTGACATTGCTGCGCAGGTGTATCTTTCCTGTTAACCATTCTCCGCGGGGGATAACCACCACACCGCCGCCAGCGGCACTCGCTTTTTTGATTGCCTGCGCAATGGCGTTAGTTGTTTTCAGCTGGTCGCCCGCTTTTGCACCAAAGGAAGTGACCACAAAAGAATCACATTTACTGAAATTAGGTACCTGGATGGCAGGCATCGTAAAAGGAGCCTTAACCTGAATCAAATCTTGCATTACTACTGGCAGGGGGTCATGAGATACGCTTTCACTGTTTGTAAAGGCTACGGTTATTGAAAAAGCACAAAAAATGGCAATCAGAGTGGAGATCTTGAATCTGGTCATATGGAATATACTGGTTGTACAGGAAAGATAGGTTTTATTCCTGTATGGGCCATCCTTGTCCATGCTGGTATTGTGCTGGCTTTATCTCATTTCGCGTATTTGTTTCCTGCTTAGTCTTAAAAACCGGGCAGCGTTGTTAAAAAAGATATCCCGTTTTTGTGCTGCAGTAAGGAAAGGCGCATGCTGGATATTGTCAATGCTGATCTCCATTGCCTTGGGCCAGACCATCTGGTCTGAACCGTACATGATCCTCTTTCCAAAACCGGCGTCAACAAGGCGCTTCAGATAACCATAAAATTCTTTTTTCGGCAGGATGTAATCAATCACCCCAAGATCAACATACAGCTGAGGGTAGGTATAAAGCATTGCGATCATATCATCGATCATCGGCCAGCCAGCGTGCATGGCATATACCCGTAGTTTGGGATGCCTGATCATCGCTTGTTCCAATACCAGCGCGCTGTGCATGCGTGCCCTGTATTTTACTGCGCCCTGGAATGGTGCCCCGGGCGGGCCAGGGCCAATATGAATGCCAATGGGGATGTCCAGATCTTCAGCCATTTGTAAATAGGGTTCAAACACACTGTCTGAAGGGGTTATGCCCTCGTACTGAATGGCAATTTCTGAGAATACTTTAAACTCCCCGGATTTGAAAAGCCTCCTCAGTGAATCTGCATCCAGCTTCTCCGACTGTATATGACTAAAATCCCAGTAAACGGCATTAATGATATGTTTTGGTTCTGCAGCCTTCCACTTTCTTACCCTGTTGATGCTTCCGCTCAAAACCCCATAGATATTTCTTTTGCGCAGAATATGAAGTGTAGACGCTTCCAGTTCATGATCCGTTAGCGCCGAAGTTACCGATTTGTCGTTCCATTCAGCGGTTTTTTGCACCCGCTGATACACCTCGCCAAAGTCGTGCTGAGGATCATTGCCTCCCCAGTATTTGAAGGGCGCACCGAGTTTTAATGGAGGCGGGCCCAGTTCCGTTACACTTAAGGCATGAAGGTGCATGTCGATAACAGGAAGGGGCCGCTGCTGCGCGGATACCCCTGCTGAAAATTGTAATAACGGAAGAAACAGCCAAAGTGCTTTTCTCATATTTAGTATTCAAACCAGTTATTTAAAGCCTGTAATTTGTCCATTGTATAAGGCGGATACAGATGATCTATCGCGGCACCTGCGGGAGAAATGAGGATAGACTTTGGATTGGTCAGCGAGTCGAAACCAAATTTTCCTACATAATTCCCCATGCCCGAACTGCCCACGCCGCCAAAGGGAAGCGTGGCCACAAACAGTTGTACGTTAACGATATTTACGCCTCCTCCACCGAAAGAGAGCGATTTCAGCAATTTATCTGTATTGGTTTTATCGGTGCTGAATACATAGGTGGCCAAAGGTTTTGGTGCATTATTAATGTTGCTGATGGCCTTGTCCAGATTTGTGTAGGTAAGAATAGGAAGGATAGGCCCGAATATCTCGTCTTCCATAATTTTATCTTCCCAGGCTACCGGATAGAGCAGGGTCGGCGCCACATATCTTTCTGCTTCGCTACTTTCGCCGCCTGCTACTACTTTACTCTGATCGATTAGCCCTGCCAGTCTTTTTACATGACCTGCGTTTATGATAGAAGAGTAGTCCGGATTATTTTTAGGATCATCGCCATAGAGTTCAACCACGGCTTTTTTAGCTTCTTTAACAAATTCTTCTGCTACAGATTCATGCACATAGGCGTAACCCGGGGATGCACAAAACTGTCCTGCCCAGGTTGTAGCTCCCCAGACAATTTTTTTTGCTGCATCGGCGATGTCAGCCGTTTCATCAATTACCGCCGGGTTATGTCCGCCCAGTTCGAGGACCACCGGTGTAAGATGTTCAGCTGCTGCCCTGAGTATGATTTTGCCTACCCTTGCACTGCCGGTGAAGAAGATGAAATCAAAAGGAAGTTTTAGGAGTTCTGTGACCTCTTCAACTCCACCTGATACTACGGCTACTGCCTCCGGCTCAAAATATTGTGGAATCAGTTTATCCAGCAATGCGCTCGTTGCCGGTGTATCTACACTTGTTTTGAGCACTACAGTGTTTCCTGCAGAAATAGCCGTGATCGCAGGGTAGAGCAATAAGAGGATAGGTCCGTTAAAAGGGCCGATGATCAATGTTGAGCCAAATGGGTCGCGCTGGATTGCACCGCTGTAGCCCGCATCTGCAAGAAATTTTGGTACAGCAGCAGGAATGGGTTTCAGCCAGTTTTTTAATTCTGACTTTACAAGTTCGATAATGCCAAGCGGGGCGTTTACCTCAAAAACCTGCTCTGAAATTGCAGTTTTAAAATCCTGGCTTACCGTCTGGTAAAATTCATTCATGTTTTCTTTGAGCATGCCGGCCATTCTGTCCAGTTGCCCTATGCGCCATTCCAGTGATTTGGTGATACTGGTGTTGAAATAAGATTTTTGTCTGTTTAATAATTCCTGGTACTTGTTCATTGATGTATTTTTTTACCAAATCTCAGGAATCAGAAGATGCTGGTCATTCACCCGGGTTAACTAATACAACTATTTTGAGTATGACGTAAATACTAACGTTAAGCCGACGTATGCATGAGGCGGGCACGGATCCTGCTTAAGGACTGCGGTGCTATGCCCAGATAGGATGCCAGGTAATGATTGGAAAACATCTGGGTCAGAAAGGGTTCTTCTTTCAGGATCTTAAGGTAGCGTTGTGTGGCCGACTTGGTTATAAGGGTATAAATCTTGTCATACAGTACAACGAATGCTTTTTCATTGAGGATGCGCATAAATGTCTCCAGTGCCGGGGCCTGCTGATTTTCATTGTCGAACATATGCCTGCCCAGCCTGATCATTTTGATATCGCTGAGGGCTTCGATAGACATGGTGCCGGGCGTATCCGTCAGAAAGCTTTTATAATCTACTACAAAAAGGTTCTTGATATGGCTGAAGGGTTCATTAAAATGAAATAACCAGGTGACCGTTTTGCCTGTATAATCGGTATAGTACGACCGGGCGTGTCCGGAAACTATGAAATAAGCATGCCGTGCTGTTTCGCCGGTAGTAAACAGCATGCTCCCGCGCGGAAAGCTTACTTCCCTGGCATGTGCTACGATGTTGTCTGTAGCAGGGCCGTCCAGGTCTACAACAGAACTGATATAATCGAGCAGGGGTTTACAGAAATCAGACATCAGGCAAAAGTAATTATACCAATTGGTATATTGAGATTTTATTTCATCTTTAGGAGCATCGGCAATTCTTGATATATAGCAATTTGTTAACCTAGGTGAACTTTTTAGCAATTGGGGTTTGGTAGGTTTGAACAAATCTACTCCATGAAAATAGCCTATTTTTTTATGTCGCCCGCAGCCGGAATATCCAGGCTGATCTATAACATTTTACCGGAACTTGAGAACGGTAAGCATCAGCTGAACGTAACTGCGATGTGCTTTTTTGACGAGAACGAAATTGCGCTTCAGCTGGACAATGAAATCGGCCGCCGTCTGGCAAAGTTGTCAAAAGAAAAAAACATCCTGCTTCTGCGCGGAGAAACTACGGCCATGAATGGGCGCAGCCCTGCGGAGTGCGTGGTTACCCTCATCGCCGATGGGGAGGAGACAGGATGTTTTCCTGATTTCTACTCAGCCGTGGGTGATCACAAACCTGAACGCTTGATATCTTTATAATGATCTCCCTGCAATAAAACTGAGTTCCTCAATCACAGAAAAGTAATAATACTGATTGGTATATAATTACGGATATTCCATATAAAAAATAAATATACCTTTGGATTATACCGATAGGTATATTATCGGTGTGTCAAAAAAGAACTAACACTAACCCAAAAATAATGGATATTCAAAACAAAAAAACGCTGATCACCGGTGGAGGATCCGGTATCGGCTTTAGCATTGCCAAAGCATTTTCAGAGGCTGGCGCAGAGGTGATTTTGGTTGGCCGCAATGAAGAAAGACTGAAGATTTCTGCAGCTTCGCTCAAAAATGCAACATATATCGCCGCGGATGTAGGCAATACGGATGATGTACAGAGATTGGTTGAAACCGTTACCAGGGACGGTGGAATCGATATCCTGATCAATAATGCAGGGGTTGCAAACTATCTTCCGGCGTTATTGGGTGATGATTACCATGAAAAGGCAAAAGAAGAAATGGATATCAATTTCTTTGCTGTATTAAATCTGATCAACAAATTTTTGCCGGTGCTCAAACAAAGAGAGGCTGCTGCCATTATCAATCTGGAATCCATACTGGTATATGCACCATCTATCAATGCCTCCACATATTCCGCCTCTAAAGCAGCACTGCGTTCGTACTCACAGTCGCTGAGGATGCAGCTCGAAAAAGAAAGTATCAATATTAAAATTTTTGAGGTATTCCCTCCACTGGTGGATACAGACATGACTGCCGGACTTGATATTGTGAAAATTGCACCCGAAGTGGTTGCAAACGACCTGGTTGCAGCGGTATTGACAGATGAATTCTATATCAGAAGCGGCATGACGGAAAATATATACCAGGCCATGCTGGCCTCTCCCGAGAATGCGGTGCTGCTCATGAATAGTCACTAGACATCCAACCTTTAGTAGCTAACCATTGCGGCCTGAAAAATGGCAGCAATGGTTTTTGTGTATTTAATTACAACAAAATTTCTGATATTTAAAAAGCCAAATATCAGATATGAAACCGAAAAAAATTATTGTACTCATTCTTCTCGCACAGTCGTTAACTTATGTTTGTCCCCTTGCGGCGCAACAGAAAGTTCCTCAGAACGATGTTACTGCACCATTGCACCTGATGAAGCCGGAATATCCTGTGCCTTATGGAAAACCTGAGGCAAAAGAAATTACGGCCGTGCTGATGCGGGTATGGAAATATCTTGATTCCGTAACACCGGCAAAGGTAATTAACAGTAAGAGCGGGGCTGAAATCACCGATTGGAAGAAACTCAATGCAGATGCGGTATTTGCTCCGGGCGACTTTAGGCTCACGAGCTATGAATGGGGCGTAACCTACTCAGGAATGATCAATGCCGGCCTGGCCACCGGAGATCAGCGTTTTACGGAGTATACCACACAGCGGCTCAAACTGATTGCGGATATTGCTCCTTATTTCGCAGCGCTTTTGAAATCAGATCCGAAGGCAGCTTCAGCTGTAAGGACGGTGCTGCAGCCTCATGCGCTGGATGATTCCGGGGCACTTTGTGCAGCGATGATCAGGTCCCTGCTGGGCGGGAATACAAAGGCGCTCCGACCGCTGATCGATAATTTCATCACTTACATCAGCAGCAAGCAGTACAGGTTCCCTGATGGAACACTGTCCAGAAACCGGCCTGCAGCTCAATCACTCTGGCTGGACGACCTCTACATGAGTGTGCCTGCACTGGCACAGATGGGAAAACTGACTGGTGATCAAAAGTATTACGATGACGCAGTTAAACAGATCCTCCAGTTCTCAGAAAGGATGTTCAATAAAGAAAAAGGCGTTTACATGCACGGCTGGATACAGGGGATGACTTATCATCAGCAATATCACTGGGCACGCGCCAATGGCTGGGCGGTAATCGCAATGGTAGAACTGCTGGATGTGCTTCCAAAAACTCATGCAGGCTATGCTACCGTGGTTAAGCAGTTACAGTTGCATTTTCAGGGACTCGCGTCTTATCAGGACGGTACCGGTTTCTGGCACCAGTTGCTTGACCGCAATGATTCCTATCTGGAAACCTCTGCTACCGCGATGTATGCTTACGCGATAGGGAGAGCTGTCAATCATGGTTATGTAGACCAGCATGCCTTTGCCCCGGTAGCCATGCTGGCCTGGAATGCGGTAAGCACCAAGGTAAATGCCATGGGGCAGGTAGAAGGTACCTGCGTAGGCACAGGCATGGGCTTCGATCCGGCATTCTATTATTATCGTCCTGTTAGCGTACATGCTGCGCATGGCTACGGCCCTGTCTTACTGGCAGGCGCAGAAATGCTGATGATGCTCAAAAACTTTGATTTTGACATCAACGACAGTGCACTGGTTTTAAAGGCAGTTAAAAACAAATAAGAATGCCGTTAAACCGCGGTTTTTAACAGCATTCTTCTGCCCATGATCTTGCGGATCAGCAGTTGCAGTTTTGCTTCATAATCTTCCCGTAACCACTCCGTGTAATTTTTGGTTACACGTCCCAGGCATTTGGCATACTGTTTAATACGCCAGTCGATCTCGCGTGATAGCGCAGTGGTCAGTTCAATCGCCTCCGCAATACTGCTGCTGTTATCTGCACACATCAGCGCATGCTGACGGATAGAGTCGCGTATCACAATTTTTGCTTTAAGACCATTGTCCATTGCAGACTGGTGTGCCGCCTGTATATCAAATGATACCTCCAAACTGTTTGGAAACAGGGAACGCATGTCTGATGAAATCTGGTGCGCCTGGTAACTTGTCTGGGTATTCAGGCTTGCATAAAATGCTTCCGGGTTTTCAAAAACAAAGCTCCAGTCGATCTCCGCATTCCACTCACCAAAGCGGTCGGTATTATTTCCGAGGTCGATGATCGTAAAAGTCTTTTTCTGCGGCAGCCGCCTTGAACCGCGTCCGATCATCTGGTGATATAAAGTAATAGACGTGGTAGCCCTATTGAGGATGACTGTTTGTATTGTGGGCTCATCAAAGCCTGTGGTGAGGATAGAAACCGAAGTAAGTATTGCGCCTCTTGTTTTCTTAAACCATTTCAGAATCTCTGTCCTTTCTGCCGGACTGGTTTGATTGTCCAGATGGCGGATAGGGTAGCCCAGCGCTGAGAACACTTCGTATACCTTCCTCGATGTAAAAATACCATTGTTAAAAATCAGTGTTTTTTTGTTTTTAGCGTGCGATTCATAGGCATGTACCAGCAAGTCTACCATTGCCTGCGAGCTGTAAAGCTCATCAGATGTGCTTACCGTAAAATCACCATGCAAGCCTGTCTTAAGGGTGTTCAGTTCAACATCGTAGCGCCATGTGGTTGGCCTGGCCAGATAACCCTGACTGATTAACGATCCGATCTGCTCGCCTATGATCAGTTCATCATAGTTTTTATGCATCGGCAGATTGATGTCTGAGCTCAGGGGAGTGGCGGTTACCCCGATGATCGCTGCATTTGTAAATTTACCCAGCAGCTTCTGGAAAGAGTTATGATGCGCTTCATCAACGATGATCAGCCCAATCGTACTGGTGTCGATCAGGCCATCACTGATACGGTTTTTCAAAGTCTCTACCATCGCCACATAACAGGGATAAGCTTCTTTTCGGGATATCCTTTTTACTGCACTGTTGATCACTTTATTGGTGATGCCCAGCATTTGCAGTGCAGCAGAAGTTTGCCTGCACAGTTCGGTACGGTGCGTGAGCACAATAACTTTCTTTTGATATTTTTGAATATACCTGCCGGCAATTTCTGAAAAGATCATTGTTTTCCCGCCGCCGGTAGGCAATTGGTAAAGCAGCCGGCACTTGCTTCCGCGCTGTTCAAGTTTTTCAAAAAGTGTGTGGATATCCTTTTCCTGGTAATGGTATAGTTGTCTGGTCGGCATATTGCTGTAATAATTTCCAAAGATAAACTGACAGACGTAAAGAATGTTTTGGTTATCTTCGATAACTATTACGACCAAATAGCATGTACGCAGAGCAACCAAACCATGATAGCCCGGAAAGAGAACTTTTACACAAAGTTGCCTTGGGTGACCAGAAGGCATTTACCGAACTGTTTGAACAGCATCAGACTTTAGTTTATGATTTTGCGCTCAGGTTAACACGTTCAAAATCCCGGGGAGAGGAGATCGTACAGGATGTTTTTATCAAATTATGGGTAAACAGGGCGGAGATAGAGCGCATCCAGAATCTGGCTGCCTACATCAACCGCATGGCGAGAAATTATAGTTATACCGCCCTGCGCAAAATCGCCGCAGAAACACTGAGGACAGTGGAACTTGCAGAACCTGAGATGGCGGGCCCAAGTGATGCTGAGCACAGGTTGTTATACAACGAATCTGCTAAAATACTGCAAACGGCAGTGGACATATTACCACCCCAGCGGAAACTGGTTTATGAAATGTGCCATGAGCAGGGCCTCAAATATGAAGAGGTTGCTGCTAAACTGAACATCTCGCCGGGAACGGTTCATAAACATATGAAACTGGCGCTCAAATCCATCAGAACCTATTTTCATGATATGGATGCCACAATTCTCATTTTTATCTTCTTTATTAAGAGGTGATTACCTGGTTTGTGAAAATTATTTTTTATTCTCTTACCCCTGTTTCTCTTTTGATGCGTCAGGTAATAAAAGAGACAGTAACGTAAATGAATACAGATACGAGGATACAATTTCTGTTCAGCCGGTATGTGAGTGGCGAGGCCACTCCGGATGAAACTGTTGAATTTTTTTTGCTCCTGAACGATGCAAAATATAAGGCAGTTTTTCATCAGCTGATGGACCAGTACCTGATAGAAACAACATTCAGCAATGGCCTCAATGAAGAGCAGAAAACCGGTATTCTTCAGGAGATTTTTAAGGCACCAGAACCTGTAACTGCAGCTGCTGAAACATCTGTTCCTTTGCCGCTGCCGGGCGCAGTGCAATCCTTCCCTTTATGGCGGAAAATGCTTGGTGCCGCTATTGTCCTGATCACTCTTTCTGCTGCAGTATTTTTTATCAGCAGACCAAAAAGGGAAACACCCATCACATATACAGAGTACAAGGGAGAACTGAAACCCGGTGGAAATAAAGCTACTTTAACACTTAACGATGGCACAAAACTATGCCTCAGTGATGCTGCAAACGGAAAACTTGCCCAGCAGGGAAACGTGCGCATCAGGAAATCGGCTGAGGGCCGCATCATCTATGAAATCACAGCTCCTGAAAATAAGGTTCAAACCAACGCGGAAAACGAACCTCAGTATAATATTGTCTCGACACCTGCAGGCGGCCAGTACCAGGTTCTTTTGCCAGATGGAACCCGTGTCTGGCTCAATGCAGCATCTTCTTTAAAATACCCTGTCTCATTTGCGGCACTGAAAGAACGCAGGGTTGAGCTCAGTGGCGAAGCCTATTTTGAAGTTGCAAAAATAAACCGTGGCAGGGGCAGGTTGCCCTTCCTGGTCAAAAGCAGCGGACAGGAAGTGGAGGTATTGGGAACGCATTTCAATATCAATACCTACAAAGAAGAAAAAGCTGCGGTGACCACATTGCTGGAGGGCAGTGTGCGTGTAAGCCGGGCAGGTGCTTTTGCAGCGGTGATCGCTCCGGGCGAGCAGGCCATAGTTAATGAGGGGATAAAGATCAGCAGGGCTGATACCAGCACTGCTGTAGCCTGGAAGAACGGGATCTTTAAGTTTGATCATGCAGATATATATACCGTCATGAACCAGTTATCGAGATGGTATGATCTCGATGTAGAATACCGGGGGAAAGCGCCGGAAAACAAGTTTAATGGCGAAGTATACCGCAATATGGACGCCTCAAAGGCATTCAGGATCCTGAGCCTCGCCAGAATTAACTTCAGGCTGGAAACACCGCTGAACCACCAGGGAAGAAAGAAAATTGTCATCACACAGCAACAGAAAATGCCCTGATCAACTGATTAAATTTAAACTAACCAAATTATAAACCTTCAAACCAGTATGAACATGAGAATACATCTACGATGTTGTAGTTAAACCTGCGCGGGACTTAAAGAAGGCCGGACAATGCTTGGAACCATTGCCCGGCAAAAGATTTGAGCTAATCCCATCCGGTTACGAACCGGAAATAAAAACCTGAATTTCCTGCATTAACCCAAACCCATTCAAAAGTATGAAAATAAATGCTTTTTACCCCGGTGTGTCTAAACTAAAGATATGCCCTAAACTGCTATTGATCATGAAACTTACAACTTTCATTCTCATGATAGCCCTTGTACAGGCAAGCGCTTCCGTTGTGGCGCAAAGAATAAACCTTAAACAGCGTAACCAGCCGCTTTCTGCAGCTTTAAAAAGCATCAAAAGTCAGACCGGATATGTTTTCCTCAGCAATGATTTTGACCCGGCCACAGAAATAGTATCCGTTAACCTGAGCAACGCTACGCTTGAAGAGGCTTTATCCTCCTGTCTCAGGCCATTGGATGTTACTTATAATATTATTGATAAAACGATTCTGCTGTCTAAAAACGCGGGTTATGCCGCAAAAGCCGCTGATATTGTTGTCCGTGGTATTGTGAAGGATGAGGGTGGCGTGGCCATTCCCGGAGCGAGTGTAAGAGTAAAGGGAACACAGCTCGTAGCGGCCACAGATGTAAACGGCAGCTTCAGCATTACTGTACCTTCCCAGGCTTCGGTACTGGTGATCACCTATGTGGGATACCAGAGCAGCGAAATTACGGTAGGCACGCAGAAGACCATCGCTGTGCAGCTTAAACCAGACAACAATGCACTGGAAGAGGTTGCCGTAGTGGGCTTTGGTGTACAGCGCAAAGTGTCGCTGATCGGTGCCCAGTCTACCATCAGCGGAACCGAACTTAAACAGCCGGTAGCAAGTGTAACACAGTCCCTGGCAGGAAGGCTTGCCGGCGTAGTAGGAGTACAGCGGAGCGGCGAGCCGGGCAGGACTACTGCTGATATCTTTATCCGCGGGATCGCCACTTTTGGCGGGAATTCAAGCAGTCCGCTGGTACTGGTGGACGGGGTTGAAAGATCCATTGATAACATTGATCCTGAGGATATCGAATCCTTCACCGTACTGAAAGATGCTTCGGGCACAGCAGTATATGGTGTAAGGGGCGCAAATGGGGTGATCATCGTAAAAACCAAAGTAGGTAAAGTGGGCAAACCACAAATCCTGTTCGACTACAATGAGGGGGTGACTACCTTTACCAAGCGCCCTGAACTGGCCGATGGGATTACCTATATGAACCTCGCCAACGAGGCCAGTCTTGGCCGGGGCTTGCCGGCAGCCTATACGCAGGATTATATCAACAAAACGGCCTCGGGCGCAGATCCGCTGTTATATCCGAATGTAGACTGGATTGATGCTCTGTTTAACAAATACAGTCATACCAGGAGGGCTAACCTGAATGCTTCGGGCGGGGTAGATAACGCTCAGTATTATGTTTCCCTGGCCTATTACAACGAAACGGGCTACCTCAAAACTGACGACCTTTCCCAGTACAATTCAGACCTGAATTTTAAACGCTATAATTTTACGAGCAACCTGAACCTTAAATTAACAGGGACTACAAAGTTAGATCTGGGTATCCAGGGCTATGTTTCTACCGGAAACTACCCCTCGATCAACACGGCAGATATATTCCGTTCTGCGCTGGACGCTTCACCGGTAGCTTATCCGATCATGTATCCCGGTGGATTTGTTCCCGGGCAATCCTCCAACGGAGGATTCAGGAATCCCTATGCAGATTTAACCACCCGTGGCTACAGAACAGAATTTGAGAGTTTGCTCAACACAAATTTAAGGCTCACACAGGACCTGAAGTTTATCACCGAAGGGCTGACTGCAACAGCCATGCTGGCATTTGATTCAAAAAACAGCAACGATGTAAACCGGTCTAAACGCCAGAGCACCTTCTTCCCGGTAAATGTACCGGGCACGGATTCACCTTATAAACCGGATGGGACACTAAACCTGCAGCAAACTTATACCAGCACGCAGAATTATCTGGGATATGATCCTTCAAGAGATGGTAACCGCCAGTTTTATAATGAGGCGGCGGTGAATTACGACCGGACTTATGGAAAACACCGCCTTGGCGGATTGGTGCTGGGTTATTCGATCGATCAGACTTATCCTTTTGCAGGAGATTTTACTTCTTCTATTCCTTTCCGGCAGATCGGCCTTGCCGCCCGTACCACCTATTCCTATGATGACAGATATTTTGCAGAGCTGAACATCGGCTATAATGGTACCGAGTTGTTCTCACCACAGAACAGGTATGGCACATTCCCCGCATTTGGCGTAGGCTGGGTGCCTTCCAATGAGGAGTTCTTTAAGCCTTTAAAAAATGTCATCAATTTCCTGAAATTCAGGTATTCTGACGGGAAAACCGGGATTGGCAGGATTGCAAATTCCAGTCTTGTAGGACGGCGCTTTGCCTACCTTACCCTCGTATCTGACGGGGCTACGGGATACCAGCTGGGCAAGAATTTCAATAACCCGGGCGGTATCCAGGTAAGCGATTATGGTGTGGATATCCGCTGGGCTGAATCGCGCAAGCAGGACCTGGGCATGGAGATCAAGACGCTGAACAACAACCTGAGCCTGATCGTGGATCTTTTTAAGGAGAACAGAACAGGGATCTTCCTGCAGCGGCAGTCCATTCCGGGTTATGTGGGACTGGTATCGCAGCCATACGGAAACCTTGGTATCGTAGATAACCGGGGCATTGACCTTACTTTAGATTATAATGCCAAACTGGGGCAGGTAGACGTAGGTTTTCACGGAACCTTCACCTATACCAGGGATAAACTGATTGAAGATGACCTGCCTCCGCAGCCTTATCCATGGCTGAACCACCGGGGCAATAACATCCTGGCAAGATATGGCTATCAGGCACTGGGACTGTTTAGCAGTCAGGCAGAAATTGACGCCAGTCCGGTTCCCGGATCAAAATCACTCATTAAACCGGGGGATATCAAATATGCCGACCTGAACGGGGATGGACTGATCAACTCCTTTGACCAGACCAAGATCGGACGAGGCGATGTGCCCAATAAAGTTTACGGGTTTGGGTTTAATGTAGGATACAAGGGCTTTGGGCTCAGCACTTTCTTCCAGGGGATCAGCGGTGCTGATATCGCCCTCGGCGGATCTGCCATACAGCCCTTTAACGGTAACGGCGGGCTGAGCAATGCCTATGCGATTATTTCAGACCGCTGGACACCGGAAAATCCACGGCAGGATGCCTTTTATCCGCGTTTAGCCTTTGGGCAGGACCAGAATTTCAATAATACACAGAACAGTTCGTGGTGGATCAAAAAAGTAGATTTTATCCGCCTGAAATCGGCACAGCTGAGCTATAACCTGCCAAAAGACCTTTCAAAAAAACTGCATGTGGGCAACACGGCAATCTACCTGATCGGGGCCAATCTGTTTACCTGGAGCGGCTTCAAACTTTGGGACCCTGAACTGAATACCAATAACAGCAACAATACCGCTGATGGTTCCAAATATCCGATCAATGCTACCCTGTCACTCGGTCTCAATGTTAAATTTTAATGCTACTGATATGAAAAGATATATTTATACCGCTGTAATACTGTGCCTCACTGTGGCAACTTCCTGTAAAAAGGGATTTCTGGATCAGGTTCCTGATGACAGGTTAACCCTTGATCAAACCTTTACCACGCGTGCTACCGCGGAGAAGTTCCTCAATAATGTATATTCCAGTGTCCCTGATGAATTTGGGCAGAGGAACCCTGCGGGCGAGTCCAATGCAGGGATGTGGACCGGCGGATCTGACGAAGCCGAATTCCTCTGGAGTTTTGTACAAAGCAACAGCATGAACCTGGGCAACTGGGATTCAAACTCAGGGTTTGTGAGCGGGTACTGGAACAATTTCTATAAGTCCATCCGCTCTGCCAGTTTCTTTATGGCCAATATTGATAAGGTGAACCAGGATATTACCCCGGCGATCATCACCCAGTACAAGGCTGAAGCGCGCGCACTGAGGGCCATCTATTACTTTTACCTGGTACGTTTATACGGGCCGGTGGTGATCCTTGGTGAAAATGTGATTGAGCCTGACGCCCCCGCAGACAGCTTCCGTTTGCCCCGTAATACCTTTGATGAGTGTATCAGCTATATCACTACTGAGCTGCAGGCTGCTGCTGCGGACCTGCCGGTTGTTCCTGTGAATGACAATAATTACGGTCGTATCACCAAAGGCATAGCCATGGCTTTCAGGGCACAGGCACTGCTGTTAAATGCCAGTCCGCTTTATAACGGAAACAGTGATCTCTCTTCGCTGCAGAATAAAGATGGCAAACAACTGCTGAGCAGCACCTTTGATGCCAGCAAATGGAAGAAAGCCAGTGATGCGTATAAAGAATACCTTGCCCAGTTTGGCAGTACCTACAGCCTGTACAAAGAAAGCAATGCAGACCCTGCACTGGCTGCTTACCTGTCCTGCAGAAATGTTTTCCTGGTACAATGGAATTCGGAGGTAATCTTTGCACGCCCCGGCTCTTCGATCGGGCCGCGCCAGTATGAAATGACACCCTATCACAGCGGCTTTAACTCGGATTCCCGTGCCTCGGGAGCACTGGGTGCCACACAGGTGCAGGTAGATGCGTTTTTTATGGCCAACGGTAAAAGCATTGATGATGCTTCATCAGGTTATGTGACCTCGGGTTATACAGATTATAAACCAGTTGGTGCGCCTGAAGCGAGAAGCACGTATAACCAGTGGGTGAACCGCGAGCCACGCTTTTATGTAAATATTACCTACGACAACAGCATCTGGTTAAACGTAAACAATGGTTTGATTACCACAAGATTGTACAATACCGGTAACTCAGGTAAAAAAACAGGGGGAGGTGATTATTGCCCTACCGGATATGTAGTGCGCAAGGCGATGGGACTGGGCAAATGGGACGAAAACAACCGCCCGGTGATACTGTACCGACTGGCTAATGTTTACCTGGATTATGCGGAGGCCCTGAATGAATCCACTCCGGGTGATCCGGATATCCTCAGGTATCTGAACCTGATCCGGGAAAGGGCAGGTATCCCGCAATACGGTTCGGCAGGTCTTTCTGCTCCGGGCGACCAGGCGGCCATGCGTTTGGCGATCAGGAAAGAACGCAGGGTAGAACTATGCTTTGAGAACGTTCGTTTTTTTGATACACGCCGCTGGAAAATTGCCGAGCAAACGGATAACGGCCCCATCACAGGCTTAAATATCGGTGCCGATCTGCCGGATTTTTTACAGGTTGTACCATTTGAAACAAGGGTTTTCAATAAACGACATTATTTATTTCCAATCCCGTCAAAAGATGTAAATTCAGATAATCTTTTGGTTCAGAATCCTGGCTGGTAAGATTTAACCTGCCTTAAATACAGATATATGCTAACGAAACTCAAGCCGGTCATTTTTATCATGTTATACAGTTCTGCTGCCTTTGCCCAGCAAAAAGATCTGGTAAGCTACGTCAATACCCTGCAGGGCACAAACTCCCGGCACGAACTGACCAGGGGCAATACTTATCCGACTACTGCACTGCCTTTTGGTATGCATACCTGGAGTCCTCAAACCGGAAAAAACGGGGATGGCTGGAAGTACCAGTACCACAAAGATCGTATCCGTGGCTTTCAGCAGGCACATCAGTGCAGTTCATGGACGCGGGATTACGCGGTATTTTCCTTTATGCCAATGACAGATCAGCTCACTGTAAATGAGAATGAACGTGAAGCGCAATTCAGCCATGCTGATGAAACCGCGAAACCCAATTATTATAAAGTGCGTTTTGCAAATCAGATCACAACGGAGATCTCTCCTTCAGAACGCGGGGCTCATCTGCGTTTCAGCTATCCCAAAGGCAAGAAAAGCTTTCTGGTGCTGGATGGTTATACAGGGCTCAGCGGTGTGCAGATCTATCCTGCGGAGCATAAGATCAGCGGCTATGTACATAATGGCGAAGGTTTTAAAAAAGGTTTCCGGAATTTCTTTGTTGCTGTATTTGACCAGCCTTTTAAATCTTTCGGAACCTGGGAAAACCGAAAGAATACGGTGCAGGAAAAAGCCCTTGCCGCCGAAGGGGAGGGGAAAGGTGCTTACATTGAGTTTGAGGCAGGAGTCAGAGTACAGGTAAAAGTAGCTTCTTCCTATATCAGTGATGAACAGGCGGCACTTAATCTAAGCACTGAGCTGGGCAAGGATCAAACGCTGGAAGACACCAAAGCAAAAGCCGCAGCCGTCTGGAACCGGTCGCTTGGAAAGATCCTTGTTGAAGGAGGATCTGAAGAAGATAAAGCTACTTTCTATTCCTGTTTTTTTAGGGCAAGCCTGTTTTCAAGGAAATTTTATGAGCTGGGCAAGGACGGGAAACCGTATTATTTCAGTCCCTATGATGCCAAAATACACGATGGGTATATGTTTACGGATACAGGCTTCTGGGATACCTTCAGGGCCCAGTTCCCGCTGAACACTCTCTTGCAGCCAGAAATGCATGGCCGGTATATGAATGCCCTGCTGGATGCCTACCAGCAATGCGGCTGGCTGCCCTCCTGGTCGTTCCCAAGTGAGGCAGGTAGTATGATTGGCAATCATGCAATATCCTTACTGGCGGATGCCTGGGCAAAAGGTATCCATACTTTTGATCCTGAATTGGCGCTAAAAGCGTATTTGCATGAAGCTAAAAATAAAGGTCCATGGGGCCCGGCTAACGGTCGCGACGGATGGAAGGAATACGATGCACTGGGATATGTGCCTTATCCGCAGTTCCGGGAAGCTACGGCAAAAACCCTGGAATATGCCTATGATGATTTCTGCGGATACCACCTGGCTCAAATGACGGGGAAACCTGGTTATGCAGAGATTTTTAAAAAGCCGATGTATAATTATAAAAATGTATACGATCCTTCAACAAGGTTTATGCGCGGGAAAGATGCCGCAGGCAACTGGGCTCCCGGTTTTGATCCTGTAGAGTGGGGCGGCCCTTTTACTGAAGGCAATGCATGGCACTGGCAGTGGTCTGTATTCCAGGATATCCATGGCCTGATCGGTTTGATGGGCGGCAATGCCAACTTTACCGCAAAACTGGATTCTGTTTTTTCTGAGCCCAGCAGGGTAAATGTTGGGAGTTACAGGGGCATGATCCATGAAATGACAGAGATGGTGATGGCCAATATGGGGCAGTATGCGCATGGGAACCAGCCGATACAACACATGGCATACCTGTATACCTATGCAGGGCAGCCCTGGAAAACACAGTTTCATACGCGGGAGATCATGAGCAGATTGTACAACGCTACCGAGAATGGCTATCCGGGCGATGAAGATCAGGGGCAGACCAGTTCATGGTATGTGCTGAGTGCAATGGGGATCTATAGCGTTACCCCGGGAACAGATCAGTATGTGCTGGGAAGCCCGGTCTTTAAGAAGATCACGCTGAACCTGGAAAACGGTAAAAAGTTTATCATTGAAGCCCCCTCCAACAGCAGGGAAAATGTATATATCAAAGCTGCAACCTTAAACGGAAAGGCTTTTACGCACAATTACATTACACATGGAGATATTGTTAATGGGGGAACGTTGAAGCTGGAAATGACGGCGCAGCCAGCGCTTAAGCGCGGACTGGCTGAAAATGATAAACCATTTTCACTTAGCGATCCTGCTCAGTAAGACAATATTTGAGGACCAGGTTATATCAGAGGGTGTACCATAAACTTATGTGCACCCTCATTTTATCTTTAACTTTTGCCCCAATCATGCGCAATTTGAATGATGAGTTACAACACCTTGAATCATCAGCTACGAGAGGTTCATATTTCAATTATGAGCTGTTTTTTTGACAAATATTCATTTATTGCCTGTCTGAGATCTTTACCTCAGCAATATCAACCTGCATTTCTTCGCTCCGTATTGCTTCATCAGAGTAGTTCTTTTCCTTTCGAATATGGAAAAGTTCAGAACGTTGCACATGATAAATGTCTTTGAGTACACGCTTGTAAACATGTAGTTCCTGTTGATCTCTTACGGCACAATCCATACAGTCCAGTTTCAGATGATTATGCTTCAGATGATTTTCAAGATCGACTTTTACTCCCAGCAACAGTGCATTCTGTTCCAGTTCAGCCTGATGTTTATCCTCGAGCTGTTTCAGCGCCACTTTTGTTAGCCTTAACCGAATTTCTGTTTCCTGCTGCTCTTCCGGCATCATTGGGTCTATTTCTTTAATTTTCAATGCCTTAATAATAAATGGCAAGGTCAGGCCCTGGAAAACCAGCGTAACGAGTATGACCACGAAGGTGATGAAGATAATCAGGTTTCTTTCCGGCATCGGCTGTCCGTTATCCAGCGTAAGCGGAAGTGAAAGCGCTGCAACAAGAGAAACCACACCACGCATCCCGGCCCAGCCGATTACAAAAACGCCTTTCCATCCCGGCGGTGCTTCATTCTTACGCACTTTTTTAAACAGCCAGCGGGGAATAAAGGTACCCGGATAAATCCAAATCAGCCTGATGAGGATCACAAGCGCACTGACCAGTAAGCCATATGTCCAGGCTTGTGCAAGGGAGTAATCACCAAGCCCTGCTACAATTGTGGGCAATCCAAGGCCGATCATTACAAAGACCAGTCCGTTGAGAATAATGGAAAGGGTGGCCCAGACATTGATGGTCTGCAGGCGGCTCTGGCCGTCTGAAAAGATTTCGTGAGAGCGATAGGAAAGAAAGAGTCCCCCGCTAACCACGGCCATTACGCCTGAAAAATGAAATTCCTCTGCTGCCAGGTACATCAGATAGGGCGAGATGATGGTAAAAGCAGAATCTATACTTGCTGTGGTTGGTAAGAAGCGGTGAATCAGATAAACGATATGTGCGACCACCAAACCTACCACTATTCCCATGACCGTCACCGTGACAAAACTGATGGCTGCTTCCTGAAAAGAAAAACCACCGGCAGTGACCACCGCCGCCAGTGCAAAACGGAATACAGTTAAACTTGATGCGTCATTTACAAGGCTTTCTCCTTCCAGAATGGTTGTAATGCGTTTAGGTACCTTTATTCCTTTCAACACCGAGGATGCCGCTATGGCATCAGGAGGGGAGATGATGCCGCCCAGCAGGAATCCTGTTGCCAGGGTAAAACCGGGAATAAAGCTTGAAGTCAGGTATGCTACAACAGTAGAGGTGAAAAATACCAGTCCAAATGCAAGCAGCGCAATTGGTCTTTTCCATTTCCAGAAGTCATTCCAGGAGGTCCACCAGGCTGCTTCATACAATAAAGGCGGCAGGAAAATCAGGAAGATCAGGTCCAGCTCTATATTGATAACCGGCATGCCGGGAATGAAACTGATGGCAAGACCGGCAAGCACCAGAAATATGGGATATGCGATCTTCACACGACGTGCCAGCAGGATCAGTAAAAATGCAGCCGAAAGAAGCAAGAGATATTGTAAAAGTCTGTAGTGCATATGATATTTAAGCTAATGCCGGATAGGATGAAATGGTATACTTATTCAACTTTCAGGCCATTGGTTATTCCGTTAATATATAATATTTTAGGGAAACAGGACAGTAACAAAAATACCGATATATCGTGATTTTACGAAGGATGAGCTGGAATTGTTTAGATTCTTCAATTGCTCAGTAGAATTATTTTCCCTGTGTGACTGCCTTCTTCCAGCGATCTGTGCGCATCCGCTGCCCGCGCTAAAGGAAATGTCTTGTAGATTACGGGTTTGAACTTGCCGCCGTTCATTAAAGGCCAAACCTTTTCGAGTATGGCCGACGTCAGGGCTTTTTTAAATGCATAATCTCTGCTTCTTAGCGTACTACCCGTAACGGTTAGCCTTTTGGTCATCACTTGAGTAATATTTAAGGGCACGTTTTTACCGCCGACGGAATTGATATACACCAACCTTCCCTCCGGGCGAAGTATATTGATATTTTTTGCGAAATAATCCCCGCCAATCATATCTAATATTACGTCGACGCCTTCATCCTTTAATATTTCTTCAAAATCGGAGCTTTTGTAATTTACATATGCATCTGCACCAAGGTTGATACATTGTGTGCCTTTTTCTTCAGAACCTACTGTGACCCATACTTTAGCACCAAACAATTTGGCAAGCTGTATGGCTGTGATGCCTATGCCACTGTTTCCCCCATGTATGAGCAGGGTATCACCTGGCTTCAGGCTTCCCCGCTCAAAAATATTTGACCATACTGTAAATACAGTTTCCGGCAGGCTGGCTGCTTCTGCAAAGGAGAAATTAACAGGAACCGGCAAGCATTGCCCTTCTTTTACGGCCACATATTCAGCATAACCTCCACCGGCAATCAGGGCACATACATGGTCGCCCTCTTTCCATAGTGTAACTTCAGGTCCGCATTTTTCTACGATTCCAGCAACCTCCATACCCGGGATATCCTGTGGGACACCAGCCGGAGGCGGATAATTACCTTCACGTTGCGCCAGGTCGGCACGGTTAAGTCCTGCTGCTTTTACTCTGATCAAAATTTCATCTGCTGCAGGCACAGGGGTGGGATATTGCCGTAGCTCTAATACTTCTGCTGCTCCCGGACGGGAGATTACAATTGCGTTCATGATGGATTGCTAATAACGTGAATAAATTGCCGGGTGATGGCGCGTTGTCAAGATAAGTTGCATCTGTACGATATCCTAATGGATTTCAGAATAATTCAAGAATAATCATTATTTTGTCTTACAATTAAAATCTTATACTGCTTATGAAGAATATTGGTCTTGTAATACTTTTTTGCAGTCTTTTGACTTTTACCAGCTCCTCGGCTAAGAAAGCAAAGACAACAATTGATAAACGTCATGCTACCTGCAGAGGAAGTGCAAACTGCAGCGCTTGCTCATCATGTAATTATTGCGGCCATTGTAATTCAGGAGGAATCTGCGGAGTTTGCTCTTCCGGCAGCTCTGGTCATGCAAGTTCTGCCGTTAAGGCCTACGCTGCGCCCAGGTCACGAAGTATCAGTGCCACCAGTTCACAATGCAAAGGCACAACAAAAAAAGGTGCCAGATGCAAGCGGATGGTTAAAGGCGGTGGATATTGCTGGCAGCACAGCTGAAATTAAATCTTGTTAGTTGAATGTTTGTCTGAATTCAAGCGGAGACAAGTCCGTTTTCTTCTTAAACAACTTATTAAAAGATTGAGGGTATTCAAATCCCAGCTGATAAGCAATTTCTCTCGCTGACAAATTGGTAGTTGTCAGCAGTTCCTTGGCTTTATCGATCAGCTTATTGTGTATGTGTTGTTGCGTGCTCTGGCCGGTTATACTTCTAAGCATGTCGCTTAAATAGTTGGTTGAGATATTCAACTGATCCGATATGTAATGCACAGTCAACAAGCCATTTTGTAATGGAGCATCTGTATTGAAATAACCCGAAAGGATCTCTTCCAGTCGCACTAATATATCGTCGTTGGCAACTTTTCTGGTGATAAACTGGCGATTATAAAACCGATCAGCGTACTGCAGCAGCAGCTCGATCTGAGCGATAATTACCTTTTGACTATAATTATCAATGTTGGACTTGTACTCTGTTTCAATGTTTTTTTGAATAGTTCCCACTATTTGCTCTTCCTCGTCTGAAAGATGAAGGGCTTCACTTAGCTGATAAGAAAAGAAACCACAGTTTCTGATCAGGCGGGCTAAAGTAAAACCGGCCAGAAAGTCCGGATGGAAAACCAGGCTTATGCCTTCCTTTGGTGAAGAATCCCCCTGCTGATGTGACATGACCTGATACGGCGATACAAAGGACATGACACCTGAATCAAAATCGTAGTATTTCTGTCCATATTTCATGCTGCCCTCAAAATTTTTTTTGATGGAAATCGCATAAAAGTCGAACATGTGTATTTCCGGTAATGTATGTGTAGGAACAGTATCTTCCAGCTGAAACACACTCACCAATGGATTTCTGGGTTTTGGCAAGCCCCAGAACTGGTGCAGTTCCCTGATGGATTTTATCAGATAGGGACCTTGTTGGTTTTTCATGATTTATATTTTATTTGTACAATCTATTTGCAGCAAATTCTGGTGCCCGGTTATACTTTTGTTAAGTTACAAAATGTGATCAGGTTTTCTGCATACTCAGTGATGTGATCAAAGAAAAAATGGCAAACAAACCAGCTGGTTTAGCTTGCCATTCGATGTCTAAAACGCAGGATAAGCTAGGCCTGATCGGTAGGACGGATCAGCACTTCGTTAATGGCAACACGTCTTGGATTGGTTACAATGAATGTAACAGCCTCTGCGATGTCTTCAGCGTGTAAACGTTCCACTTCACCGAACATGGATCTAAACCCTTCCCACTGACCGTCCTTTGCATCAAAAAGTTCTGAAACGGTAGCGCCAGGTTCAATCACTGAGAATCGTAAAGACTGTTTTGTGAATTCCTGCCTCCAGGCCTCGGTTGCAGCGGTGACCGCAAATTTAGTTGCGGTATAGATAGCCACTGCAGGCGCCGCTACCCGACCAGACACTGATGAAATATTCACAACGTCGGCAACTTTTCGTTGGCTTGTACCCACAGCAGCCAAAAGCTGCGGTAAAGCGGCCTTAGTGATATACATCAAGCCGCGCAAGTTTATGTTGACCATTTGATCCCATTCATCTAGTGGAGATGCTATAGATGGGCCGTTCATCATTACCCCAGCTGCGTTCACGAGTGTATCCAGTCTTCCAAACTGCGCTATAGTTTTTTCTATCACTTCAGATGCTTCAGCAGCTGATGTTAAGTCAGCCACTATGGAATAAGCTGTTCCGCCTGCTGCCTTAATTTTTTGCTCTAACTGCTCTAAACGTGACTTACGCCGTGCAACCAGTACTACCTGTGCACCTGCTGCGGCCAAACGAATTGCAGTTGCCTGTCCAATTCCACTGGACGCTCCGGTAATGAGCGCTACCGTTTCTCTAAGTTGTTCTGCCTTGATTTTTGTATGAATAGGTTTGAATGAAACATGCTAACCAGTTTATTGAATATCTTGTTAACTGTACAAAAGTGGGGAACTACCTGAACAGCCGATAGTCCATTTCTCTGAATAGATTATCCAAAAAGCGAGTTGCGCATAATGTTTTCTGTCTCCTAAGGTGCTTATGGCTGATTAATTGGAGCAATCTCATTCTTATGTAAGAAAATATAAAACGTTAGAATATGTGTAGTCAGATACATATATTTGAACGTAAATAGAATTGTATGAAAAATACGCTGAACATCAAACCCATTTTTAACGATCATTGTGATCAGATCATTGACCTGATTTTATCCATCCAGCAAAAAGAGTTTAACCTGACCATTACCATCAATCAGCAGCTCGATTTACTGGATATTGAAACCAACTACCACCAGGGGGGCGGCAATTTCTGGGGTGCTTTTTTAGGAGATGAGTTAGTGGGGACAATTGCATTGATCAACAGTGGCCACCAATCGGGCTGCATCCGCAAGATGTTCGTTAAAAAGGAATACCGTGGAAAGGAGTTGGGCACAGCCCAGCTGTTGCTGAATACGTTACTTCAGTTCTGCCATGAAAAAGAGATCATGCACATCTATTTAGGTACGGTACACCAGTTAAAAGCAGCACATCGATTTTATGAACGCAATGGTTTTACGCCGATCACTGTCAGTGAGTTGCCGCCATATTTTCCTTTGATGCTTACCGACAACATGTTTTATCAAATACACCAGGATCAATCAGCCGTACAATGAATATTATCAACGAATTAGGCATTTTGGCCATTGCCGCACGCCTGCAGCGTCTTGCTGAGCAGATAAGAAAAGATGGTGTGCTGATTTATAAGGCAAATGGTATCGATTTTGAACCCAAATGGTTTCCCGTCATGTACACGCTGCATGTTAAACCAATACTGAGTGTTGTTGAAGTGTCCGCAGAAATTGGCTACTCACATCCCTCTACGATCAGTTTACTGAAAGAACTCGAAAAACAAAAACTGATCAAATCCGGGAAGGACAAATCCGATGAGCGAAAACGCATGATTCAGTTAACCGAAAAAGGAAGATCGCTGATCAAACGGATGGAGCCTGTTTGGGAAGTAATGATCGCCGCCGCAGAGCAGCTGACCGAAACTGAAAATAACCTGATGAAAGCCATGGCAGAAGTGGAGCAGCAGATGGAAGTACAGAGTTTTTACCAGCGCGCCAAAGTTATTATGGCCGCGGATGAGTCGAGAAAATAATCTTTACAAATACTAATTATCAAAATAAATATGTCAGTTACCTTAAGAAGTATAAAAAAAGAAGATAATGAAGAACTGGCGCGTATTATCCGCGCATCACTGGTAGAGTTTGATGTGCCTAAGATCGGTACCGTATATTCTGACCCTGATACCGATAGGCTTTTCCAATTGTTTGAAGAGACGCCCGGCAGTTGCTACTTTGTAGCTGAAGAAGATGGCGTATTAATCGGTGGTTGCGGCATATTTCCAACGGCGGGATTGCCTTCAGGTTATGCAGAACTCGTAAAACTATATCTTACCAACGCTACGCGCGGCAGAGGCATCGGTAAAATGATGATGGATAAATGTTATGAAGCCGCAAAGGAAATGGGTTACACGCATTTGTACCTGGAATCATTCCCCCAGCTGGCCAAAGCGGTAAGCCTTTATGAAAAGGCAGGCTTTAAAGCCCTGGATGGTGCTTTGGGAAATTCAGGTCACTTTGCATGTACGATCTGGATGGTGAAGGAGTTATAATCCAAGATGAGCAATCAGCTCTGTGGCGGCGGCTCTTCCTGCTCTGTTGGCACCGATGGTTGAGGCTGAAGGGCCATAACCTACCAGATGAACCCGTGGATCTTTCATCACTTGTGTGGCTAATCTTCCTCCCATGAGAATTCCATCGTTGTCTTCACGAAGCATTAAAGGTGCCAGGTGATCCAAGCCGCTGCGAAAGCCTGTGCACCATAAAATAACATCGGCGGCAATGTGACGGCCATCAGCCCATCGCACTCCGTCTGAAGTAATTTCGCTGAACATCGGCTGGCGCTGGAGCACGCCCCGGGCTTTCATCTGCTCAATTGCAGGAGTAAGAGGAAGGCCAGTGACTGATACGATTGATCCGGGTGGAAGCCCTTGTCTTACACGGTCCTCTACTTTTTGTACGGCGGCCCGTCCGTATTCTTCCAGCCATGGTCCTTCACGGAAGTTGGGCTCACTGCGCGTTACCCAGGTCGTTGTGGTCAACCTGGAAATTTCATCAAGCAGCTGGATCGCAGATATACCCCCGCCTACAATGATCACATGTTTGCCCAGAAAGTCCTGAGCAGTTTGATAATCTTTAGTATGTAGCTGGATGCCTTTAAAGAACTCTGATCCGGGGTAATGAGGAATATACGGAGCCTCCCAGCTGCCGGTTGCATTGATAATGCCTCTTGCAGAAAACAGTCCGTGATCGGTCTCTATGCGAAACCGGTCAGCCTGGTTGCAGACAAGATTGGTTTTGACCGGCCGGTATACATGAAAATCAAATTTCTTTTCATACGCTGTGAAGTAATGCGGAACGGCAGTACTTGCTTTTACTTCCGAAGCAGGAATGTCCAGGGTACTGGAGAAGGAGAGGCCAGGCAAATCGTGTATACCATTTACAGTGCTGAGCGTGAGCGATGGCCACCTGTATTGCCAGGCTCCTCCGGGTTGTGGCGACTGGTCTACAATCACAAATTGACGACCTTCAGTAAGTCCATGCTGCTTTAGATAATAAGCAGATGAAAGCCCGGCCTGGCCTGCTCCAATCACAATAATATCAGTTTTAAATATTAACTCTGCTGCGGTATTTTTTGATTCAGGCATTTTTTTATCGTTTTGGCTGAGATCCAACATATAATCCAACTCGGTCAAACTTTTGATTTGATCCTGCTTAGCGCTTCCTGCGAAATGTTCAGGTAATTTGCTACAAGCTTATTAGACAGGCGAAGGATCACTTCCGGATTCTCCTGAAGCAGCAACTTATAACGTTGTGATGCATCAAGTGTAATAAACCTTTGCAGGCGGTTGGTATTGGTCACATATGCACCTTCTAAATATTTTCTATAAAAGTTTTCCCAGGCCGGAATTGTTTCTACAAGATGATAGAAATCTTTCCGGCTGATAAAAAGTAACTCTGAATCCACAATAGCCTGCGTACTTTCCACAAGGGTTTCGCCGGTGACGAAGGATACCAAACAGGTAGAGAACCTTTTTTCAAACGCAAACCTGCGGGTTACTTCGGCTCCGTCAGGTTTTAAGAAATAGATGCGCAGATATCCCTTCACCACAAAGTACATCCGCTTTACCGGATCCCCTTCTATTTCTATCAACTCTTTCTTTTTAGCAGACAATGGCCTAAAGCAGGAGAGGACCAACTTTAGATCATCCTCACTAATGCTAACGCAGGAGGTTACATAGTCACTTAGCTGGTTATACATTAAAATACTTTTACTTAACATCTTTATGACATGCTGAGATACTAAGATAGCGCTTTGAGATGTCTTCAAGTTTAAGAGGGATCAAATTTCTGGTTTATAAAATGTAAAGATCGCCACTAACATCGTCATCCCGCCGCCGAATAAACGCCGAAGAATACCGAAAAGAGATCTAAGCTCATTGCATAATAATCAAACGCTATCAATATTACCAGCCAGGAAGTTCCCGGTAGGTTCAGGCTTCAAGCCTGAATATTTGATCTCGATCAATGTTTTCAAAAATATAGCCAGCGACCTTTACTTCATGGAAACAACAAGATTTAAAAGACAAGCGCTTTATTTAAAAACCACAGTCAGTGCTGTAAAGGATGTTTCACCACATCTGCGCTGCATCAGCCTTCAAAATGATCTTTTCAAAAGTATCGGCCCCATAAATCCGGGCGCTCACTTCAAATTATTTATTCCCAAAGATGCATCTGCGGCGGCTATTCAACCAGATATGTCCTCCGGCAGGGCCATCTGGCCTGATATGATCAGCAAACCTGTTGCCCGTACTTATACAGTGAGGCGAATAAATCGTGACTCGGGAACGCTGGATGTTGAATTCGTTATGCACGGTGACAATGGGCCTGCGTCGGCCTGGGCAAATCGCGCTGTAACAGGTAACGAGTTGGGCATCGCGATTAAAACCGGGAAATCATTTTTCTGGTCAGACTGGTATTTATTAGCCGGTGATGAAACAGCTTTACCTGCCATTGCATCCATGCTTGAAGCTATGCCAGCGGATAAGCATGGGGTCGCTCTGCTGGAAGTTGGCAGCGTTGCTGATATCTTAAATATCAGGAGCATGAGCAATATAACGCTACGCTGGTTTAGCAGGGATGGTAATCCCGCAGAGAAGAGCGAACTGCTATGGAATGCAATGAAGAGCATCAAACTTCCGGATCCTGCGTTAGGGTCCCGCTGTGTCTGGATCGCAGGTGAAAACAGTATGGTTACACAGTTGCGAAAATACGCTGCAGAACAGTTGAGGTTATCCCGGGAGGAACTGCGCGCAACAGCTTACTGGACAGCCGGTTTAAGCGAGGACATCCGGTAAGTCTAAAATATAACCTTTGGCTACGAAATGGCACCATTAGGCTAAATCGCTCTGAGCCCGCATACTGAACTTTGTCTCAACAAATAATTAGAATTATGAAAATCATTTTAACAGGTTCTATCAGCAATGTTGGTAAACCACTTACACAAGGCTTAGTAAATAGCGGACATGAAGTAACTGTAATCAGCAGCAAAGCTGAAAGACGGGAAGAGATTGAAGCACTGGGTGCCAGCGCAGCCATTGGCGAGATGGAGGATGGAGCATTTCTTGCTGAAATTTTTGAAGGTGCTGACGTTGTCTATCTCATGGAAACACTGGACGCCGCAGGTGACATGTTTGACCGGAATGTGGACTTTATCGGAACCATTAACAGAATTGGCAATAGCTACAAGAAAGCAGTAGAAAGAGCTGGTATCAGGAACATCGTTCATTTAAGCAGTATTGGTGCACATATGAATAGAGGGAATGGTATTCTGATATTCCATCATAATGTAGAAAATATCTTAAAAGAGCTCCCTGCTGATGTCATCATTAAAACTGTTCGTCCGGTAGGATTTTATAACAACATGCTTTCTTTTGTAAGGAACATCAAATCAAAAGGCGCTATTATTTCAAATTACGGCGGCGACCAGAAAGAACCCTGGGCTTCGCCGAAAGATATTGCTGTAGCGATCGCAGATGCCATCGGGACACCATTTGAAAACCGGACAGTGACTTATGTAGCCAGTGACGAATTTTCTCCGAATGAGGCAGCGAAGGCACTTGGCGAGGCTATTGGGAAACCTGATCTGCAATGGTCTGTGATATCAGATGATCAGTTACGTAACACATGGTTAGGTATAGGCTTTAATCCCCAAATCGCAGATGGTTTCGTCGAAATGCAACACAGCCAGGGCACTGGAGAATTGTACGAAGACTATTACCGCAACAAACCCCGGCTTGGTAAAGTAAAGTTAGAGGATTTTGCTAAAGACTTTGCAGCAGCATACAAACAGGAATAATAACGATGAAGGACATCCAAAGGGTTAAAACGATCTCGGAGTTTCATCGTACCCGCAACCTCCCCGCACCAGAACATCCGCTGATCAGCGTCGTTAATTATGCTGAAGTTCATATGCTGCCAGAATATCAGGGTAAAAGCTGGGTGTTTGATTTTTACTTTATTTCTATGAAAAGAAATATAGGTGCGATGATCAAATACGGGCAGCAGGAGTATGATTTTGATGAAGGTATCATGTTTTTTATCGCACCCGGGCAGGTGTTCAGTGTTGAAAGAGATCCGAATGAGCCCGCTGATAAAGCGGGCTGGATGTTATTGATACATCCGGATTTCCTATGGAACACGGCGCTTGCCAAATCAATCAGGCAGTGCGATTTTTTTGGCTATGCCATCAATGAGGCGCTTTTCGTATCAAAAAAGGAGGAGGATTTTATGCAGGGGGTCCTCGAAAATATCAGGCACGAATACCATGCGAATATTGATGCCTACAGCCAGAATATCATTATTTCTCAACTGGAAACGCTCCTCAATTACTCGGAGCGTTTTTATAACCGGCAATTTATTACACGAAAAAAGGCAAACCATAAAGTGCTGAGCAAGATAGAGGAGTTGTTATCCTCTTATTTTGATAGCGATGACCTGATTACAAATGGTCTTCCTACGGTGAATTATCTCGCAGATGAGCTAAATATTTCTCCGAAATATATGACCAGGTTATTAAAGGTATTGACCGGGTTGAGCGCTCAGCAGCATATCCATGAAAAACTGATCGAAAAAGCAAAAGAAAAATTAAGTGGCTCGGACCTATCAATCAGTGAGATTGCGTACGAACTGGGCTTTGAGCACCCTCAGTCGTTCAGCAAACTTTTTAAAAAGGAAACCAATCTTTCCCCGTTGAAATTCAGGCAGTCATTCAAAAAGAACTGATCAAATGGTGATCAAAAATTAAATTGATATGGAACCAATTTTGGTTTAAACCTTACAGCAGGATACAAAGGTTTTGATTTGTCAGTGCTGTTTTCAGGACTTGGCGGATATACCGTGCAAATGGGCTCTTATCAGGCCTATGCTTATTATAATGGCGGAAATATCCAGCAATGGCAATATGATAATGCCTGGACGCCCGAAAATCCGGATCGGAATGCATCCTATCCCAGGATCACTAACCTGAGCCAGGGCAGTTCCAATGTTCAGACTAATTCCTACTGGAACAGATCAGGAACATTCGTCAGATTAAAAAATGTTCAGGTAGGATATACACTGCCTTCTGCGCTTACCAAAAGAATAAACCTTGAAAAAGTAAGAATCTTTGCCGGCGGCCAGAATCTGATCACCATCAACGACTTTTACAAAGGATGGGACCCAGAAAATAGTCAGAGCTCAGGAGATTCCCCCAATTTTTACCCGCTTACTGCTATTTACACTTTCGGTATTAACGTGAAACTTTAATCGAAGACAACTTATCACTCATCAAAGAAAAATCACATGAAAAATCATCCTACATTTAAGTTCATCATTATCCTGTTCATCTGTGTTCTGGGTACAACCACAGGGTGCAAAAAAAACCTCCTGGATACCCAACCGTTGTCTACGATTTCTGATGCTACCTTCTGGAATACTGCAAAAGATGCAACACTCGCATTGAATGGTGTTTATGACAGTGGTTCTGGCTATACAGGATATAATTTTTGGGCAGGTACTTCAATGGTCAACCTGGACTTAATGGCGGGCAACGGATCTGAAAAAGAATCTATTCCTGATCACTTTACCGATGGTAGCTCAATTCAGCTTATTCTTTTGTCGGGTCATATTACTCACAGGCCTATGTTCAGATAGGGCGGTGCAATAACTTTTTGGATCATATTGGTACCGTGGTAATGGATGAGGCACAGAAGAATGTGATGATCGCTGAAGTGAAGACCATCAGGGCTTACAACTATTTTAATCTTTCGCTTTATTTCGGAGATGTCCCACTGGTGTTGCACCTCCTTACGGTAGACCAGGCTAATTCAGTGTCCCGAAACCCAAAGTCAGAAGTTTGGGGGTTTTGTGAAACTGAGCTGAAATCTGCGGCGGCAGCACTTCCGGTTTCTGTATCCGGTGACCGCCTGGGCCATATGACCTCCGCGTCGGCACTTGCCATTCTGGGACGTTTGCAGCTGGCTGAAAAGAAATGGACGGATGCAGCACAGAGTTATAAAACTATCATTGATTATGGTTACTATTCAATAGATCCCAGATACCGTGAGCTCTTCCTGAATGCCGGGGAAAGCAGCAGAGAAATCACTATGTCGATGCAATATATCCGGGATACCTATAATCATGCATTACTTCAGTACCTCACTCCGGAAACCTGGGGTGGATGGCACCAATATTCGCCGTTTAATGAACTTGTTGAAACTTATGAATGCACTGATGGAAAGACAATTTCAGAATCCCCCTTGTTTGATAGAAGTAATCCGTATCATAACAGAGACCCGCGGCTCGACTTTAATATCATGATCTCTGATCGCAGCACGTTCAGAGGGGCAGTATATTCAGCAAAGCCAGGTACAAACCTGCCAGACAGATTAAATCAGTATCCGGGAGTTTGGAGCGGCTATGCCATCTATAAATTCCTGGAAGATGATCCTGCCGTAGCAAGCACCAATAATGATGGCAATAATTTTCCGCTCATCAGGTATGCCGAAGTGCTGCTTGGGTACCTTGAAGCAAGGCTAGAAAGCGGCGCAGGTATTGATCAGGGACTTTTAGACGCAACGGTTAATAAAGTGAGAGGAAGAAGTGCGGTTCATATGCCCCCTGTAACCACAACTGATGTTGCTGCCCTCAGAACAATTGTACGAAGAGAGCGCAGGGTAGAATTTGCCTTTGAAGGTATCAGATACTTTGACTGTTTAAGATGGGGTATTATTAGCTCAGAAAATAATCAGCAGTTTACCGGAATGAAACTTACCAATGATCCATCCGGTTACAGAGATTATCCTGTGAATGCCAATGGATATTTTATCTATAAGAAGCGTCAATTTGTAACGGGGCGAAATGAACTTTGGCCTATACCCCAAGCTGAAAGAGACCTTAACAAAAACCTGACGCAAAATCCTGGATATTGATCTCTTAAAGATCAATATCACGCTGATATACTGCCTGGCCGCCAGGTGTTATCGCTGATGAAAATGTAGAACCTATTAATTTTCAGCATGATATGCAGTTCTCAGATAAAGTAGTGGCTAATTTTGGAGATACTATCTTGGGTCCCCCGGCTACACGTCCATAAATCTGCATTTATCAGTATCGTTTTTACTGAAGGGGCTAAGAAAGCTGTAAAATATCTTCGACCTTTTTTTTAAGGATTGATTTTTATATATTCAGGTGATGATTCCCGTATTTGAACTAAAAAAATTTTATCAGGTCCATGATCAGGAACCGGATCTGTTGCAGCCAGCTGCAGGACATTTTAATATTTTCAGAATGGAAGATCTCACCGGATCTGAGGATAAACCGGTGAGCTACAGCCGGCGCGATTTCTTTAAGATAAGCCTCGTCAAAGCCGAGGGTAACATTCATTATGCCGACAGGACTGTGGAGGCCAGGGGGACAGTGCTGGCCTTCACTAATCCAATGATCCCTTTC
Source organism: Pedobacter westerhofensis (assembly GCF_900182595.1). GTDB lineage: Bacteria > Bacteroidota > Bacteroidia > Sphingobacteriales > Sphingobacteriaceae > Pedobacter > Pedobacter westerhofensis. Next base: position 596,639 of record NZ_FXTN01000002.1, read on the forward strand.
TTTTGGGAAAGGACAGGCGCGAAACAAACTGGCTTCGTATGTATTTTTACAGAAGCTTTTTTCAACCGGTATGGATCTGTCAGGGATTGTCCGGTGTTCCGGAACAAGGATAATGGTGTAATGCTATTATCGCCAGCTGAGGAGTTTCAGTTCAAAGCGCTATTTGAGAAAATATACAGCGAACTGACAGGCGATTATGAATTCAAATACGACCTGTTGCGAAGCCTTGTTATGGAAGTGATACACACTGCACAAAAGAAATGGCCGCTGCAGGTAAATAAGACCGATCCTTCTAAAGCATCCGAAAGGATTGCAATAAAGTTTAGGGATTTGCTGGAGCAGCAGTTTCCTATTGAATTAAACAGGCGTTCGATCCGCTTACGGTCGGCGAGGGATTTTGCAGGAGCCTTAAATGTTCAGGTGAATCACTTAAATAAGGTGCTGAAAACAATGACCGGGCAAACAACAATGCAACTGATCAATGATCGTGTGATCCAGGAAGCCGGACAGCTGCTCAAAGGCACCACATGGTCAGTTTCAGAGATCGCACGTTGCCTGGGTTTTGAAGAACCTAATCATTTTTCTGCTTTTTTCAAGAGCCGGTCCAAATTTACTCCTAATCAATTCCGCCAGCTAAAAAAAGATTGATTTTTGTATTTATAATCGTCTTTTTTATAACCCTTTTTTTACATGGTCTGCTGATCTTTATTAAAATTACATTGATCATGTGGACATACAACAAAAGCTATTATTATAAAAAAGGTGCGGCTATCCTTTTCGGGATCTTTTTAAGCACTGCCGTTTCATCTCAGGTGAACAAAACTCCCCAACCGCCTCATATAGATCGGCATATTCAATCCTTCTTAGATGCTTCAAAAGGTAAGGCAGTGAAACCTATGGAAAAAATGACCGCAGCTGAGGCCCAGATGGTTCTCTCCGGGGTACAATCCTCTGTAAAAGCTGATCTTTCGGGTGTGAACGTTTTTGAAAAGACAATCACTGAGGATGGCGGGACTGTTAAACTAACAATCGTTAAACCCGGAGACAGCAAAGGCCTTCTGCCAGCTTTCCTTTATTTTCATGGCGGCGGCTGGATGCTGGGAGATTTTCAAACCAGTCAGCGCCTGGTTAGGGACCTGGTTGTCTTTTCAGGGGTTGCTGCTGTATTTGTTAACTATGCCCTTTCTCCTGAAGCACAATACCCGGTAGCCATTAATCAGGCTTATTCGGCAACCAAATGGATTGCTGAACATGGTTCTGAAGTGGGCATAGATGGAAAACGCCTGGCTGTTGCCGGTAACAGTTCTGGAGGCAATATGGCAACGGTTGTAGCTTTAATGGCAAAAGCTAAAAAAGGCCCGGAACTGAAATTACAGGTTTTGATGTGGCCTATTACAGACGCTGATTTTGGAACAGGATCGTACAGGCAATTTGCTGCAAACCCAATTCTCACTAGAAATGTGATGATCTGGTTTTGGAATAACTATTTGCCCGATGCTAAAAAACGTGGCGGCAAATATGTATCACCACTACGTGCTAAAACAGAAGAGCTCAGGGGACTTCCCCCGGCGCTAATTCTAACTGCTGAAAACGATGTGCTGCGTGATGAGGGCGAAGCTTATGCCAGGAAGCTGGATGAAGCCGGTGTGGATGTGATCGCTACAAGGTACAATGGAATGGTGCATGACTGGGCGCTTTTAAATCCATTCAGCCAAATTCCTTCAGCCCAGTCTGCCATTTTTCAGGCTGCATCTGAATTGAAAAAAGCGTTACAATAATTGCAGGCGAAAAGGAAATCTATCATTGCTGAAAGGGTTTCCTTTTCTTCATCATGATATCTGTCTGCTCATCATCTCCCAGATAAAAAACATGTTTATCAAACTCCTCAAAACCATTTCTGGTGTAGAAACGGATCGCCCGTTCATTATGTTCCCATACTCCAAGCCAGAGATATTCCGCGTTAAATTCTATAGCAATTTTTACAGCCCACTCATAGAGTGCCTGGCCCACACTCTGACCATAATAAGCTTTAAGAATATAGATCCGCTCAATTTCAAGGCCAGATGCGTCCTTTAAATCGGTTTGCGCTTCACCAGTATTCAGTTTGAGATAACCTACAACTTCAGCGTTCAGCAACGCGAAATAGAACTGGGACGATTGGTTTCCAACTTCTCTGTTTAATCTGTCTTCCGAAAAGCTGCTTTCCAGGTATTGTCGCATATTTTCTTCACTGTTCAACTCCGCAAAAGCTTCAATAAAGGTATCTCTGCTAATTTTTTGCAGTTGCTCTATATCTGAGGATGTTACGCGTACTATATTTAAATTTTCCATAGTGCAAATTTACAAGATCGATAAATGCAATAAAATGCTAATTTATCATGAACTGATGCATATATTGCATTAATGGATCTTCAGCAGATTAAATATTTTTTGACGCTTGCGCATGAGTTGCATTTCTGGAATACGGCAGAAAAGATAAATATTTCGCAATCTGCATTGACCCGTCAGATACAGGCACTGGAAACTGAGCTTGGTGTGCAACTGTTTGATCGAAACAAAAGAAATGTCAGGCTAACCCCCGCTGGTAAATTTCTGCAGGAAAAGTGGGAGGTGGAGCTTAACAAGTTGGAATTCATTCACCAGTTTGCCCGGCAGATACATTCAGGTGAAAACGGAGCGATCCGAATAGCGCACCCGGATTCGATTTCTGCATCATTGATGCCGGAACTGCTGAGTTATATTTCCTCGGCATTGCCGCAGTTACAAATCGAGCTGGTGCAGGTGCGTGACGAAGACCGGCAGGATTCTCTCAGAAATTATAAGATAGATCTGGCCATAACAAGGGATATTAATAGTGCTGAAGATATCCGGTCAAAAAAGATATACACGGATAGTCTTTCAGTCGTTGTACCCGAAGGCCATTCCTTTCAAAGCATAGAAGATATTTTAAAGGAAAGGCTGAACACCCAAAAGTTTATCCTGCCTGTAAAGGATGAGGGGAGTAGCTATAGTGATATTATCCAACAATTTTTTCGCTTTTATGATATGATACCAGATGTTCATTTTAGTTCTCAATATGGTTTGGCAATTATTGCTTTGGTACGAAAAGGTTTGGGTATAGCTATATTACCCGACTCTTATAAATATCATGAAATCCCGGGCGTACGGTTTATCGGGGTACCGTTCAAAACGGCCCTGTACCTCAACTGGCGAATTGATGATCATAATCCTATCATATCCAATGTTTTGAAATTGCTGCTGGACAAATTTGCAGAACAGGATGATGAATATATAAATAACATTCCAGCATAAATGGCAATTTGAAACTCTTAACATAGGTTAAGTACGATGCTGCCGGGAAGATGATAGATTTGGTTTATAATCTACAAATTCCAAACTATGAAAAATTTAGAGAGAATCTTTTTATTAGTGCTGATCTCCTTCCTTCATTCTCCTGTCATACAGGCAAAAGCACCGATATTGACTTCGCATACTTATACCTCTAAACGCATTACCACACATTACTGGGAAGCCGGGCCAGCCAACGGCCCATTAATGATCTTTGTGCACGGCTGGCCGGAGATCGGATTAGCCTGGCGGGCACAAATGGAAGCCTTAGCTTCCGAAGGGTGGCGGTGTATTGCTCCTGACCTGCGGGGTTTTGGCAATTCATCGGTGCCCACAGCAAAAGGAGCTTACGCTATAAAAGAAATCGTTAATGACATGGTAGAGCTCCACAGCCACTTGGGGGGGCAACGCGCTATCTGGGTTGGACACGATTGGGGAAGCCCTGTAGTTTCATCGCTTGTAGCGCATTACCCTAAGATGAGCAGGGGCGTGGTACTGGTCTCTGTACCCTATTTGCCGAATGGCTGGGCATTACTGAACTTGATACCCTTCGTTGACAGGAAGCTTTATCCGGCCAGTAAATACCCTGACGGGCAATGGGATTACTGGCGTTTTTACCTCACCCATTTTGATCAGGCCGTTAGCGATATGGATACTGATGTTCCCGCAACATTGGCATCTATCTTTACGAAGGGTAACCCTTCATCAGTTGGAAAATTGTCGCCCTCAGCCATGGTAACTGCCAAGGGCGGGCGCTATGGAGCGGCACACCGCGCACCAGCTGCAAAGCCTGATCCCGCTTTATGGCCTGGAGCTGATTTTGATGTGCTGGTTGCAGCGTTCAGGAAAACGGGATTTCGTCCATGCGACTCCTATTATCTGAACGATGCCGCGAATATATCCTTTGCCAAAACCGCTATCAATGGCGGAAAACTAAGCCTGCCGGTTTTATATATTAACGATGTGTATGAACCATTTTCAAATATAAATGTGAGTAAAATTGGAGATCCCATGCGAAAGGCTTGTCCGGACCTTACCGTGACCGACCAGCCATCAGGACACTGGGTAACCCTTGAACGTAAAGCCGAACTGACGAGGTCCATACGCTCATGGATAAAATTGAAACACCTGAAATAAGATTACCTGTCCTCATATATCAAACTTAGAGGCATGGGCAATGTAGTTCTCGTTGGCCATTCCTGGTGTGGGTTCGTGATCACCCAAGCTGGAAACGATCCTAAAGTTATAGGGCTCGTTTATGTTACACTAGCAAAAAAACACCTGGCCGGACTCTAATTCAGGCCTTGAAAATAAATCCGGTTATGAAGGAACCCCAAAGTTGGACAAAAACGTTGGGGTTCACTTTATTAACAGACAGCTTCTTAAATGAAGAATTTTGATGTTCTCTTTGATTATTTATTTGTGATCGAGAAAGTTTGGCGGATACAGCACTTGTCCGTGCTTTTGTGCAATGGACCCTAAACTTTTGACTGATTCCGGGTCCATTGGTGGCGGTGGAAGAAACTCGCCAGCAGCTACGGGTTCTCCTATTTCTTCGAAGAACTCCTCAAGTCCGGCGGGCACTACTGTACAAAGCAATTGAGCTACCTTATCGCTGACATTTTTAAAATAATGTACTATTCCTCCTTCCGGCACTAATACGAAAGATCCCTTCTTTGCTGTATAGGTACCCGCCTCGGAGTGAACTTCTACTTCGCCATCAACAATATAGAAAGATTCGTAAAAATCAGCATGGGAATGAGGCCCCGGGCCGTTTTGTGGCGGTACCAGCATCTCGATAGTGGAAAAAGCGCCGTTGGTTTGCTTGCCTGAAACAAGTATCCTGTAATTACCGCCTACTACTGATAATATTTTCCCGCCCTTTGGATCTACTGTAATAGGGGGCTGTTTTGAAGTATCCATATGATTTTAGTTTTTAATGTTATAAAATTAAAACGTTTCATTATAATAAATAATTGGCTAATGCTATTTTCAAACGACCTGACTGCAATATTCTTCTATTAATTTGTTCAGATGCCCTTTTTTAATAGCGGCCCTGGCAAAGAATTTAAATATTGGCTCAGCAATTTTCTGAAAGCCTACCATTCTGGAATTGCTTAAGTAAACGAACAACACCAAATCGGAAAAGTTTTTAGGTGTTCCCGCATTTGTGGCAAGTCCATCGTTCGCAAGTCCTTTTAAAATAAACAGCGCATTTTCGAAGTTTTTATTTCCTGGATCAACGGTTGTAGTCACTATACATTCTTCGTTAGAAACATTATGATAATAATGATTTTCACCCGGATTTATGGTGGCCAGATCTCCCTGCTTTAAATGGAGGATGTCTTTACCTTTGCCTACTTCCAGGGTTCCTTTTAAGACCGCAAATGTCTCTGAGAATAAAGTATGGAAATGCCAGGGAGTTCTCTCTCCCGGAAGAATATTAAGCTCAATTGTACTGTTTTTATTACTGTCAACTGAACTCATCAGCTTTATATATCCGCGTGTTTTCATGGCGCTTTTAAATTAGGTTTCATTGCAGAAGCAACTGAGTAAGAAATTTTGTTTTTCATAATCATTGTATTAAGTATTATATAGTGACACAAAATTATCATCGTAGAAGCTATGGTTAATGCACCTCGGTTAATAAATCAGATCCTTTTAAAAATCCTTTTACGTAAGCGTATACCCACTTTCCTCAATAAAAGTTTTTTCCTACCATATGCAAATTTTTAAGCTTAAAGATGCAGTGGCAAACATGGAGTGTAAAAGTTATTTTTGGTAACTTTATGCTGCAAAAGAACATGAGCATGGAGCTTCTAAATATACGTTTAGTCTCAGGAGATGTTTATTGATTGCAACCGTTAGGTAATAAGCAGATTTAATATAAAAATCATCAAAAGAATACCAGGATGAACAATCTTCATGACATTTTTATCAACAAGATCGGTTTAACTGAAAGTCACTTTCAGCATTTTACAGAAATAATGGACGTTAGCATCATACGCAGGAAAGAGATGCTGATCTCACCTGGTGTTGTCTGCAACTTCATGGCCTTCATCAATTCAGGCTTGATGCGCTCCTTTGTGATCAGAGGGGATTACGAGCGCAATACAGATTTTTATTTTGAGAAGTATTTTGTGGGCGCCTACGCAAGTTTTCTTACGCAGACACCAACACAAAGCTATTTTGAGGCGATGACCGACTGTGAAGTATTTTGCATTAACCGCCAGCAATATGAGGAACTGATCAGTGCCGACGCTGAATGGCTGCGATTGGGCAAGTATATCGCGGAATTTATCATGATTCGTAAATGCAGGCGGGAAATGTCCTTTCTTAAGCAAACCGCTGCGGAACGTATGAGAGATATGCTCATTCAGTATCCCGGAATTGAACAGGTCATTCCTCAGTATCATATTGCATCATATTTAGGCATTAAACCCGAATCTCTGAGCAGGATCAAACTGCTGGATGCCTTAAATCACAGGCATTCATGATTAACAGAATCACTTAAGCCCTTCAAGTCGTAAGTTTCCTATTATAGCGGCACGCTGATTATAGTCAGACTAAGTTCATTCCTGAAAATACTTCTCTTGCCTCAATAAGTTAGCTGCCTGATGTTGTAAAACTTATCTCAACTGAGGCAAACTCAGTTTTGATATTTACCAGGGGCAGTTTGCCGGTTCAGGAAAATATTCCTCGCTGAAGAACTGACCGGTAGGGCCGTCACGACCGATCAGCGCAAATTTGGCGATACGCTGGCCTGCCTGTTCAGGGCTGCTCGTTCCCTGCTGCCTGGTAAAATCTGTCTGCGTATGTCCCGGGCAGACGGCATTCACTTTAAAATTTGTATCGCGAAGCTCATAAGCGAGATTCACTGTATACATGTTTAATGCCGATTTAGAAGACTGGTAGGCGACATACCTTTTCGGGTAACTGTTCCCGTAAAGATCTGCTGCCAAGGTAAGCGACGCCATAGCTGTAGTTACATTCACGATCCTTGGTTCAGCCGCTCCCCTGAGCAGATCAATGAAAGCCTCAGTAACCCGAACTACACCAAAAACGTTTGTATCAAAGACTGTCAGGTAATCCTCAGGCAGTGTTGTTAAGGCTGATTGTTCATAAATGCCTGATATACCGGCATTATTTACTAATACATCCAGACAGCCCGTCTTTTCACCAATGATCCTCCGCGCCTGGTCTACTGATCGCTGATCGGTCACGTCGAGTAAAATGTCTTCAATGTTGTTTAAGCCAGCGGTCTTTAGTCGCTGAACTGCAGCCTGTCCGTTCTCAGCGGAACGGCATCCCAAATAAACAAAAAATCCCTGCTGCGCTAATATTTTTGCTGTTTCAAAGCCAATACCTTTGTTGGCTCCTGTTACCAATGCTGTTTTCATATCCATATCAATTTGATGAAGGCGAAGGTAGTATCGCGGGAAACAGTCAAGTTGGACGAATCTTCTTAATTGCTGGACAAATCGTTCAGGTCGGCAAGATAGCGGCTCACGCTCTTGCCGGTGCTTTTCTTAAAGAGACGGGAGAAATATGCAGGGTCGTTGTAACCCAGTTCATAAGCGAGTTCCTTTACGGAGGTCTTTGAGTATTGGAGCTTTCGCTGAGCTTCCAGCATCAGACGACCGGTAATCCATTCTTTAGGGGACACGCCGGCATATTCTTTGACAATCCCATAAAGTGTACCGGAGGCCAGCGCCAGCTTATCTGCAATGTGCTGTACATCATGCTGCTCTGTCAGCGTTTCTTCTACCGCTATTTTGAAAGCAATGTATTTTGAAAGTTTAAAGCCGGTATTTGCTCCCTGAACCTGGTACTGCTCAAAATAGGAATTATCATATTCTGTGAGCAGCGTGTGCAGGTGTGCCAGGATTACGTCGGCCTTTTTTTGCTTTCCCGGAGCATGAAGCAACTGGAAAAGCCCGGATAGCAGATTTTTGATCCGCTGCTGAGCAGCCGGATCAAATTTAATGGTATTGACATTATATGGATTTAGCAGAAACGGATATGACACGGGTAGCAGTTTCAGCGTATCCTCATCAAAGGAAAGTGCATATTGCGGCTTATCTTTATCATAAGGTAATTTGGTAAAGATCTGGTTTGGCAGGCCGAAAACCAGTTCTCCGTCATTGATGGTAAAATCATCAAGGTCGGTACTGAATGTTGCGGTACCTTTAACGAGGTACTGGAAATAATAGAATGACAACCGGTGAGGTTTTCGGAGTACCCGGATCACATCTTCGGGCAAGGCTATAGCACAATTTTCATTGAGTGCAATACATACTTTTTCATGGTGCCTTATTTTTTCCAGCAAGCCAATAGTTTCTTCCATTTGATCTCATTTATATTCAAATTTAAGCTTTGTTACTTTTCGTTTCCAACACAGGTCTGTCATAAATCGAGGCGTCCCTGGTGGTGCTGAACCCTTATCAGATCATCAGTGTGCGTGCTGCACAAGAACCCTTCCTCTGGCGTTTCCATTCCTGGCCCTGTCTAATTCTTCCGGCAGTTCTTCAATGCCTATAATGCGGGTAAACTGTCCCAATTGCAGGGGTTTCCATTCATCTGCAAGTTTATTCCAGATTGGCAACCTTGCATGCAGTGGTAATTCTACTGAATCGATACCGGCAAGCTTTATTCCCCTCAATATAAAAGGAAAAATGCTCGTATTTACGTCAGCAGAGGCGACCATCCCACAGCAGGTAACCGTCGCTCCATATTTTATAGATTTGAGCAGCGCGGACAGGATGCTGCCACCAACGGTGTCAATACCGCCGGCGAAGAGGGGGGAAGACAATGGCTTTTTATCGAGCTGCACGGTAAATTGCTCCCGCGAAATGATTTCAGTAGCGCCCAGAAGATCTTTAAAAAACTTAGTATCTGGCTTGCCCGTCACTGCCGTAACACTGTAACCAAGTTTACTCAAAATAGCGATAGCTATGCTGCCGACACCACCGCCGGCACCGGTCACGACAACCGGTCCGTCCTCGGGCCTGATGCCGCACAATAGCAGTTGTTGAACAGAAAGCGCGGCGGTTAAACCCGCTGTACCCAGGCTCATCGCTTCCTCCTCAGTCATATGTGGGGGGAGCGGAACAACCCATCCGGCAGGTACAGATATATACTGACCAAATCCCCCGGGTGTGTTCATGCCCAGGTCAAATCCGGTTACCAGAACTTTATCCCCGGTATTTATACCGGCAGCGTTGGAAGATATGACTGTACCTGCGGCATCCACACCGGGAACATGAGGATACGATCGGGTTATGCCTTTGTTGCCTGAAGCAGAAAGCGCGTCCTTGTAGTTAACGGAGGAATAGTCAACTTTTATAATCACGTCCGCCTTCGGAAGATCTGCGGTGTTTAGGGTCACGATATTTGTTAGGTATTGGCCGCCGGCTTCCGTAACTTGCAGTGCTTTGTAGGTTAAATTCATGATTTTTGTTGTAAAGTTGTGCAGTTTATCGTTGATAAGCAACAGCTTACAAAATATTCCGTTACGGAAACAAAGTATAGTATTACTGATACTCAGCGAGAAAATTTTATGACAGAATTGAATGATGTTGAAATGACCTGTCCGTCTGATGCCTTTTTAAAGGTGATCAAGGGCAAATGTAAAACCACGATCATTGTAATGATCGAAAAAGGCCGTAACAGGTTCAGTGAAATGAAGCGGACATTGCCAACGATTAGTGAGCGGATGATATCCAGGCAACTGGATGAACTGGAAAAGGATGGGATTATCTCACGTGAGGTATTTGGAGAGGTGCCTCCGCGGGTAGAATACTCACTAACAGAATATGGCAAAAGCTTATATCCCATCATCCGTGAAATGAGGAAATGGGGTTATATACATCTTGAGCGCAATTGAGCAGACATCGGAGAACCGATCAGGATGGCTTAGTCAGGATGTGGCCGCGGGGGCTTGTAATGCTGAAACTCTGAGCATATTTTTTTGGCTTATTCCCTATGTGTTTTCAAATACTTTCGTAAAGTGACCCAGGTTCTCGAAACCCATTTGAAAGCCAGCTTCTGATACTGATAAATTTTCTTCGCGCAAAAGCCGTGCGGCTTCTATCATACGCAAGTGCTGATAATAATCGTAGATCCCCATGCCAAATATCTGCTTAAACAATTTGCGGAGCTTCAATTCATTCATACCTGCAATTTGCTTTAATTCAGCTATAGTACTTGGCTGGCTCAATGACGATACAATTTTGTCCCGAACCTGATAAATAGCCCGAATCTCCTTCGCGTTCAGTTGCTGGCCAACGAAATTTTCACGCTTTTTCAAGCTCTCAAAAAGGTGAAAGAGCAATTCCATCGCTTTGATTTTGTAATAAAAACTACTCATCGTGCCCGGCTCTTCCTTTTTTACGATGTCGTTTACGCTGCGTAAAATGTCATCGTTCATCAGTTCCTCTATCCAGAAACTATTAGCACTATCAAAAAGGTACTCGAAGTGTTTAGATTCTTCTTTTAAAAAGCTTCTTAAATACGCTGCACTGATGCTGATGGAGACATGTGTTACCTGGGTGTTTTTTTTAAAATGCATCGTTTGGCGGATCTCATATGGAAAGATTCGCACATAAGGCGGCTCCATGGGAGCGCTGGTTTTATTCTGATCATTTCCGCCCTGCACATGATCCAAAAAGATATTGTGAAACACAAAACCGATACCGTCTGTGATATCAGACTGGCCTGTTACACGGGTAAAATCGCTTATGGTTAAAAAAGACCCGAAGTGCATGGCCATTTCAGGCATAAAGGTAAATCCCTTGAAGAAGTTAATCTGAAAATGTTGCAATACATTTTCTAAGACTAAACCCAGTTTGCTGGTGAATTGCTGAATATCGCTATTTGCATATTCGTCTTCTTGTCGATTCATTTTTTTTTTTCGATTAAAAATAATTGTTTATCGAATATTTTACCCGTAAAACTACAATTAGTTTTGCCTTGTACAAATGAATTACAGTCAAATAAAATTGAATTTATGAAAAAACAGGTATTAATATCCGGCGCCAGCTTTGCGGGATTAACTTTGGCGTACTGGCTGAACAAATTTGGATATGGCGTAACCGTAATAGAAGCGGGCAATGAACTCAGAATATCCGGGTCACCTATCGATGTACGTGGCGAAGCCTTGGACATTGCCAGGGAAATGGGGATATATGACCAGATTAAAGCCCATGAATTTGTCCATACAGATGAGATCGTGGATGCTGAAGATCAAACACTGGTTAAATTTGCAATAAATAATTTGCCGGAGTATCTGGGCGATATTGAAATTCACCGTGGTGATCTGGTAAAAATTATCTATAAGGCTATTCCAAAAGATGAAGTTGAAATTATTTTTGGAAATAGTATATCAACATTGGTCCAGCACGAGGATCATGTGGAGGTATCTTTTGAAAAAGGTGAACCTAAAACATTTGATTTTGTATTCGGAGCGGATGGCACCCATTCTACGGTAAGAAGACTTGCTTTCGGGCCTGAGGAAGACTTTAAAAAGTTTCTGGGTGTTTACTTTGCATTTGCTGCTACGGATCAGATACAAACAGGCAGAGCAGAATCGGCAGGTGTTGTATATCGCGAGCTGGGCAAACAGGCCGTGTTCTATCAGTTTCAAAATGGGGTAAATGCTATCCTTGTTTTCCGGGCGCCCAAACTGGACTGGCATTACAGGGATCGCCAACGACCAAGGGAGATTTTGCACGAATATTTTTCTGGTAATAACAACTGGAAGATCCCGGTAATCCTGGAGGCGATGCTTCATGCTGATGATCTTTATTTTGATGAAGCCTGTCAGATTCATATGCCGGGCTGGACAAAGGGGAGGGTAGCGCTGATAGGTGATGCCGCATACGCGCCGAGCTTTTTTACCGGGATGGGTACCAGTCTTGCTATGCAGGGCGCAACCTTACTTGCCAAGGCACTTCATGCCAGTGACGATCACGAAAGTGCTTTTGCAATATACAATGATCAGTTTAAACCTTTCGTGGAGAGCGTTCAGGCACGCGTTGAGCATAGCTTAAAAGTTCAGTTACCTGAAACGGAGGATGAACTTCGGGCATCAATTACAGCTTGGGTAAATGAGGAAAAAGAAGGGCAATAATAGTAAAAGTGTATAACGATTAATTGATCAGTTCTTATTTGATACAGATGTTAGTTGCCTGTACCTTGCCGGTGAGTCCAAGGTTGGAGCAAGATGCCAGCGGTATTAGAGCGAGTTTTTAGGGGTTTTGTCGCAGCTATTTTGCTATCATCTCGCTCTAAGGTCGGACTCACCGGCAAGGTGCAGGCAAATGCCGGTAATGTCAAATTATTTTATTGCAAGAAAAGGCAAATTGAAGAATTACTGTTTTGGCAGGTTTTACAAAAATTTGTATCCTACGCTAAGGCTAAAAATATTTGGTTTTTGTCCAAAATCCTTATTGAGCTTAGTGAAGCCAATACTGTTACGCGTATCAATAGTAAACTTGCCCAGATCAATACCTACATTTAACACGCCACCTACGCTTGTTCTTTTATACTTGGAATCAACTGGTGAAACCTGATCTTTTAGGTTGTAATACAGGTCAGGCCCTGCTGATGCCCGTAGAATCAGATCTCCCTTATCTATGATCCTGTAGCCTACCATCAAAGGAACATTCAAATCTTTGAATTTAGGTGTGTAGGTTTTGGAATTGAAAGTGTATTCGTTACTAAATGTAATATAATTAAGCTCTGGCTGAAAGTAGATCTTACTCCCAACTCTGGCAAATATTCCTGCATTAAAACCTGCTTTTCCTTTTCTGTCAGACATGTCTATTAATCCGTTCGCCAGGGTAGACAGATTGATACCTGATTTAACTCCGAAAGTAAAATCAGGGCTCGACTGTGCTTTTACTGAACCTGTGGCAGCCATAAAAAGGACTGCCGTACCAAGTAGTTGCATACTTTTATTACTGAAATTTTTAAATTTAAGTGTTCTCATCGATTTTATGTTTTCTTTAGAACACGCCTAAACTTCTTTACCCTTACTGACTTTTCAATAATTTTCTTAGCCGAAATTTATAATCAAACCATGCTACCGTGAGAAAATAGAAATCAGCAGTAACAAAACATTCAACTCTGACATTGGTTAAACTTATAACCTATGAAGATTTGACTAATGAAAGAGCATGAAACTAACACCAAAGATGGCAACATTTCCCGCAAAGACTTTTTATCACTGACCGGAAAATCTGTCGCTGCAGGCGCAGCCGGTTCGTTGATCGCGACCGGGATCCTGCAAAGTGATGTATTGGCGCAAACATCTAAAAAAGCGGTTTCGCCCCCTGCAAGCATACCTGCCGGGGTAGAAGAACCGATTGTACTGGAAGCCTGGAAATCAGATGTTGACCAGCAGTCGGGCCCAACCCCAACGCCGCTGCCTCCGGCTCGTCGTATAAGATACGCCGTAGTAGGACTGGGCCATCTGGCACTTGAGGAAATCCTGCCCGCACTCAGCATCTGTAAAAAATCAAAGCTGACCGCCCTGGTGAGCGGCAGCCCCGATAAAATGAAAAAGGTAGCGGCACAGTATGGTATCAAGACTGAAAACTGCTACAGCTATCAAACTTACGATCAGCTGAAAAGCAATAAAGAAGTAGACGTCATTTACATCGTTTTGCCAAATGCCCTCCACAAAGAATATGTAATCCGCGGCGCCAAAGCAGGCAAGCATATCCTGTGCGAGAAACCAATGGCCATCTCTTCCAGGGAATGCGAAGAAATGATAGAGGCATGTAATGCTGCAAAAGTAAAGCTGATGATTGCCTACCGGATCCAGTACCAGCCACACAACAGGAAAGTACGCGAGCTTGTGCAAAACAAAACATTTGGTGCGGTCAAATATATTGAGGCTTCCAATTCTCAGGGCAGTGCCAACCCTGCACACTGGCGCCACAAGAAAGCTTTAGCCGGCGGCGGATCATTGCCGGATATAGGATTATACTGCCTGAACACCAACAGGTTTATTTTGGGAGAAGAACCTACGGAGGTTTTTGCCTACCAGTACAGCACTCCCGGAAATCCGCTTTTTGCAGAAGTAGAGGAATTGATTTCCTGGCAGATGAAATTCCCCAGTGGGGTAATCGCCAGTTCATCCTCTGACTATAATGTTCATGAAAGCCGCCATTACCGCGTATTGTGCGAAAAGGGATGGTTAAATATGGATAAGGCTTATGCCTACAAAGGCCAGAAGCTGCAAACGGCCCATGCTGAAGGCAAAATGGAAAAGCAGGAGGAAATCGGGATTGCGGAGACCAATCAGTTCGCGGCAGAAATGGACCATTTTTCGGATTGTACCATCAATAACAAGCGGCCATTTACACCAGGCGAAGAAGGCTTGAAGGATCATTTGCTGATGGAAGCCATATACGAGTCTGCAAGGGAAGGAAAACCAGTAAAAATCATTAGAAATGCCGGGCAAGGTACCCATGGTGCAGAACCAGAAATGGATTAGACATCGGCTAATTTTAAAATGGAGTATCAGCAGACGTTTTTTGCATACATTGATTACCACTGAGTGGTGATCAATGTACGCTTCAAACTGATCACTATCTATTTCTGATCTGCCTTAAATGTTCCGGCATCAACCTCCTTTAAGAAGGAGGTAAGAGCATTGAAGTAGCGCTCCTGATCATCGTACATCGCCATGTGGCTCCCTTCGGGGCAAAGGTAAGTCCGGCTGTCAGGTAATAGCCGCCCCTCTTTTTTCATGCTTGCAGGATTCATCTCATCATATTGTCCGCCCAGTACCAGCACAGGAATCTTAATGTTTGGCAGCCTGCTCCAGAAATCCCAGTTCTTAAAATTCCCGGTGACATGGAATTCGTCGACGCCCTGCATCTGCATATAAACCGTTGTATTCACTTTTTTAAATCCTCTAAGCAGGGGTTCCGGCCATTGTGCTATGGGGATGCGGCAAATGACCTGGCTGTAGAGCTTGTTCATGAGCAGGTCCGTATATAAAGGCGAGGAATAAGCTTTACGCCTGTCCAGAGAATCATAAAGAGCTTTATCTTTTGCTGTGAACAGCTTTGATTTCAGGGTCTCGGAGTAGTCTGTGAAATCCTTTATACCCGCAGTCATGTTTGAAAAAACTGCGCCTTTTACGTGCGACTGGTACTTGTCCAGGTATTCCATAGCGAGCAGTCCGCCCCAGGAATGCCCAAGGATATAAAAGTTGTCCAGCCCGAGGCCCTTGCGAACCTGCTCAACTTCCTCTACATACCGGGGGATGTTCCATAATGAGGTATCTGCCGGAACATCAGAGTTCCCGCAGCCCAGCTGATCATAATAATAGATTTCCATACCTTGTTTAGGCAGAAAATCTTCGAAGCATTCCATGTAATCGTGTGAAAAGCCCGGCCCGCCGTGTAAAAGCAATACCTTTATTTTTCCATCACCAACCTTTTTTGTCCAAACTTTATACTTGCCATCAACGCTGATCAGCTTATTGCCACCGGTTTTGATCGTATCGGTTTTTGATGTTCTTGCGGGAATTACAGGTTTTTCCGGCTGTTTACAAGCCAATAGGGTAGCCACAGCCACCAGTAAAAATTTTAATTTCATAGGATGATTCGAAAAAGTATTTTCGATAAAGTTACAGTTTTATGTGCGGGATGTTTATTAGAATGGTAATAGGAGTTATCAGTTTCCTTGTGAAGAACCTGGCTTGAGAAGATCGAAATTTGATGACACTTTAACGTTTTCTTATGCCAGAAACAAGACAAAAAAGAATGACTGAGCGAATGGCTGAGTCCATCTTTATCATCAAGTGTGGAAGTGGAGTTGCGCTCTGTTACTTCCTTTATAACATTTGGCCAAAATATCAGTTTGACCTCGCTATGATTTCGGTGTTGTTTGGATTATCATTTGAAAACAGCAGGAAGCAGGCTGTGGATGCAATTTTATCAAATGTACTGGGATGTGCTATAGCGCTTTTTCTCCTGCTGCTGCCTTTACCTGGAATCTGGCTGCTCAGTTTTGGTGTAATTCTGGTGGTGGTGCTGGGATACGGCTCTGGCCTTGGTGAAATGATTAAACCTGCACTGGCGGCACTGGTGATTGTCCTGCTGCAACAGGAACGTACAATACATTGGTTCGGGCCTCTGCAAAGTGTATTCTCATTGCTGACAGGTTGTGCAGTAGCAATAGTACTTACCGTTATGTTCGACTTCTGGCTGCCGAAAGATGTGGTTTCATCCCCGGAGGATAGGATATCTTCAGAAAATTAACTAACCTGCCTCGCCATCCTGTTCTGCGGCAGGTTCCCAAAGTTCTATGATATTGCCCTCGGGATCCAGTATATGGATAAACTTGCCGTAGTCAAATTCTGCAATCTCGTCTACAATGGTAATATTGTCTTTCTTTAGTTCTGCTACCAGTGAAACGAGATTCTCTACCCTATAATTAATCATGAAGGGCTTGGTTGAGGGATTGAAGTATTTGGTGTCCTGCGGAAATGTAGACCAGGATGTAGAGCCGGTTTGCGCAGGGTTTTCATCCTGCCGCCATTCGAAAGTTGCGCCGTATTGGCCTGCAGGAATGCCGAGGTGTTTTGAATACCATTCGTTCATTTTTTGCGGATCTTCACATTTAAAGAAAACGCCGCCAATACCCGTTACTTTTTTCATGATAAAGCATCTAGATGTTTATTCAATTGCACCTTGGCAGCAATTTCCATCTAATTACGGAAATAAACAAATTTGTTTTTCAGCTCCCTGTGCCGGTGAATTATAATGTCTGCCCCAGCACTTTCTCTTTGCCCCAGTCCGCAATGTCATTCAGGATTGGCGTTAGACTATTGCCAAGCTCTGTCATCGCATAATCCACGCGGGGCGGGATTTCCTTGTACTGTGTCCGGCTGATCAATCCATCCGCTTCAAGTTCCTTTAATTGTTCAGTGAGCACCTTTCTCGAAATGGTAGGCATTCTTGCGGCAATCTCTCCAAAGCGCCTGGTATGATCTGACAGGATATAAAGAATGATGGTTTTCCACCGTCCGCCGATTAAAGCCATCGTTGCGGTAGCCGGGCATGCGTTCTGATCTGGTTTATTTTTCATTAGTTACTTTTAGCTTACCACTATTTTTACTGTTACATTTACGTAACCAGTTACTTTTTGAAATTGTTATTAGTTTCTTTGCGTAACAAAGATAATTATTCATTTAAATCAAACCAACTATGATATTAATAACAGGGGCAACGGGCCACCTTGGAAAAGCAGCAATCAATGCACTTCTGGAAAAAGGTATCCCGGCCAGCGGTATTACCGCACTGGTAAGGGATGAAAACAAAGCGGCCGACCTGAAAGCAAAAGGCATTCAGATCAGGACCGGCGATTACCATGATTATGATTCATTAAAAGAAGCTTTAAAGGCAGTGGATAAACTCCTGCTGGTTTCGTCAAATGATCTGAACGAGCGGCTTAAACAACATCAGAATGTGATCAATGCTGCGAAGGAGAATGGGGTAAAATATATCGCTTATACCAGCATCGACATCAGGAGCTTTGAAGATTCTGTGATCCCTGGGGTTAGCCAGATCCATAGTGATACAGCTGACTATCTAAAAGCCTCGGGTATTCCCTATACTTTACTAAACGATGGCTTATACGCTGATCTGGTACCGATGTTTGCAGGTGAAAAAGTTTTGGAAACGGGTCTTTTCTTTCCTGCGGGCGAAGGAAAAATACCTTTTGCAGTAAGGGCTGAAATGGCAGAAGCGGCGGCGGTGGTGCTGAGCAATGAAGGGCATGAAAATAAGGAATATGCGATTACCGCAGACACTGCTTATTCATTTGACGAGATTGCAGCAATGATTGCTGAGATCAGCGGTAAGGATGTGCAGTACCTTCGCCCTGATAAAGAAGCTTATATCGGCGCATTGGTACAGGCCGGTGTTCCTGAGGGTGACGCGGCGTTTTTTGCCGGCTTTGGTGAAGCCATTAAAGAAGGGCAGTTTGATACCCGTCGCAGTGATCTGGCAAAGTTGCTGGGCAGAAAACCACAGGACCTGAAAGATTTTTTAAAAGGCATTTATGGAGCTTAATGCGTTAGCGTATTAAGCAGGTAAAAAAGCCAGTTGCACTGATTGCCCTGCCCCTATAATTGTCTGAATTTTTGGGGTACTGCAAGTGGTACAGCTGGCTTTTCTTTTAAATTTCTTATTTTGCTGCGATGGAACCATTACTGATTTCTAAAGCAGAAGCACGCAGGATTATCTTACATGCAGCAGGACTTGCGCATAGCGGGCAGTTTGGCTATGGTGCAGATGCAGTTTACCGGATTATTGATCACCTGGGTTTTGTGCAGCTGGATACCAATTATGTAGTGGAACGGGCACATCACCATGTGTTTGCCGCGCGGGTACCTGGTTATCAGCCTGAATGGCTGGCGGAACTGGCGGAAGAGGGCAAGATCTTTGAATATTTTACCTCGGATGCTGGTTTTCTGCCCATGCATGATTTCCGTTTTTCACTGCCGGTGAAGGGGAGTTTTGCGAAAAATGGCAAGCCGCTTACCGCGGCAGAAACGCGGCTCATGAAGGAGGTACTAGACAGGGTGGAACGTGAGGGGCCGCTGATGGTAGGCGATTTTGAGGACGACAGGCTGGAGGCAAGTACAGGCTGGTGGGACTGGCGGCCGGCAAAGGTTGCGCTGGAAAGGCTGTACCTGGAGGGCAAGCTCATGATCACGCGGACGGCCAAGTTCCAGAAACGCTATGATCTGCCGATGAATTTGATTCCGGCTGAAACAGAACTGACTGAACCATCAGCAGCGGAATTTGCGCGCTTTGTGATACGGCGGACACTCGGCGCACTTGGAATATCCTATCTGAAAGAGATGGCCTGGCGCGCACGCCGGGTAAAGGGAAACCTCGTAAAACAGCAGCTGGAAGAAATGGTTGCTGCAGGAGAGCTGCGGATAATCAGTGTGGAAGGGCTTAAAAGCGCGGCATTGTATATGCTGGCTGATCAGGACAGGGAGATTGAACTGTCTGGCGAGGCTTTTATTCTCTCACCTTTTGATATCCTGAATGTTTTCCGCCATCGTTTAAAAGACTTTTTTGATTTCGATTACCAGATCGAATGTTTTGTGCCCGCACCAAAACGGAAGTATGGTTATTTTTCCCTGCCGGTATTGGTTGGGGATGTATTTGTGGCGCGTATGGATGCAAAAGCAGACAGGAAACAAAAGGTACTGATTGTCCATAACCTGCACTTTGAGGAGATCCAGCTCAGTGCTGAGATGATCAGCAAAATTGTGGAAGCCCTCAAAGCGTTTGTCCAGTTTAACGGCTGCCGCGATATTATTTTTAAGCGCTCTAACCGCCAAGGCTACCTTAGCAGTATCAGCAAGGCTTTTCAATAATCCATTCGTTACTGCGCCCGCTGCTTTTCTTCATCACTGGAAGTACTGCGTTTGCGCGAAGCGGCAATGTTTTTACCAAAACGGTAACTGAAACTCAGCGTACCGTTGCGGGTATCGTTCCGTTGATAAAAGCCGTTATTTTGGTTCAGGTAGTTTACGCTGATGCGGTAGGTATTGCTGTAAAAAATATCTGAGGCCGCCAGTCTGATGGTTCCCTGCCCGTTTAACACCGTTGCCTTCAATCCGGCATCCACAGCATAGTTATGATCCACAGCAAAGATGGTTTGTATCACAGGGGATGTATAAGTGCCGGTAATTTCTGCCCTCAGTCCGATTTTTTTGTACAGGCTGACAGATTGTGTGGTAGTGCCGTCATACGAGAAGCGGTGATAATCATAACTGCCACCCTGGTAGTCTGATTTTTCCTGCTGGTGATAGCCCTGGGCCATAAAGGTAATGTCCCACCATGAAGCCGGATGAAACGTAGCGGAAAGGCGTATACCGGCGGAGGCGCTGAGGCCCACATTAGCATGGGTATCATAAAAGATCTTGTTCACATTATCCTGAACGGTGACATTGCTGAACACATCGTGCGTAACAGTATAATAAGCGGTAGCATTAAAATCCTTGTGATAGGTGTAACCCAGTTCAATATTATGAACAAATGCAGGCTGCAGCGCAGGGTTGCCTGTAAGATAGCTGTAAGGATTTGCATAATGCCGGGCTGGGTTGAGGCGGCTATATTCCGGACGTTGTATCCTGTAGCCATAGTTGAGCTGCAGCAGATGATCATCATCAAATTTATAGGAGGCAAAGAGGGTTGGGAACAGTTTAAAATATCTTCTTTTGTTCAGCGAATCCAGGGTTTGGGAATATCCCCGGATATTGGTTAATTCTCCGCGCAGTCCGCCCTGCAAAGTCCATTTGCCAACGCTGCCGTTAACACTGGCATAGGCCGCAGCCGTGTTTTCTGTATACTGGAAATGATCGGAGTTTCCAGTAACAAGCTGGGGCGTGGATCCTCCGTTATTATAGAAATCGAAGATGTTGGTGCTCCTGATACTGCTGTACTTGATGCCAGAATTGATCGTCCATGTTTTGCTGAGCTGATCGTTGTACTCGGTTTTTCCGGAATAGATATCAATGTTCTGAATGGTGGGGGTAAAGATATGATAGGGACTTAGGCTCATCGTTCCGTCAGGAAAAAAAGTTTGGTTATCTACATACTGGTCGCGGGTACTTCTGTACGGAGAATAATCCAGATCAAGATTCAGGCTGCTGCCGCCCGTATCAAGTTTGATATTGTAATTGAGGTTGTAGGCATAAAGATTACCGCGGTTTGGTGTATGCCCGGTTGTTTGCAATACCGAATCCGGGAACGACTTATAATTGTTGGTCACGTAGGTAGGGGTGTTGGTCAAAACTGTACCGCTGCGGTTGCTGCCGGTGATCAGGAAACCCAGTATTTGCTGCTCGCTTAACTGGTAATCTGCCCCAAGCCGGTAGTTATGGCTCCTCGATTCAAATTTATTATAGCCAGGACTATCCCAGAATGAATGGTTATCTGCAGTTTGATAGATAACATACTCCTGCTGGTCGTGCGCCCTGTTCTGGTCCCGGTATCCGTAGCTGCCGTAAACATTCAGTTTGCTGCTGCGGTAATTGAATGTACTGCTGACGTTATAGCTGCCATAAACGGACTGGGTGTAAGCACTGCCAAGTGTACCGTTAAAGCCCAGTTGTTTTGATTTTTTTGTAATGATATTGATCACCGAGGAGCCCGCGGCATCGAACATCGCCGGAGGGTTGGAAAATACTTCTACCCGGGAAATCAGATCTGATGGGATCCCCTGGAGATAGCTGGCCAGATCATCGCCTGAGAGCTGCAGGGGCTTGCCGTCAAGGTAAATCTTCACATCTTTTTTATTGACGTTAATCGTATTGTCTGCACGCAGCTGGACACCCGGTGCTTTTCCGAGCGCCTCCCAGGCATTTCCGCCCGAAGCAAGAATGCTGTTTTCCACATTGAAAATGATGCGGTCGATCTTTCTTTCGATAATCGGCCTGCGGGCAGAGATGTTGACTACGCCCAGTTGTTTTGTTTGGGGCTGTTTGAGGCTGCTGGCAGAATCGGCCGGCTTTTGCTGTTGTGCATGAACGAAAAGAGGTAATAAAAACAGCAGGGCAGAGAGGATCTTTTTCATGCAGCAAACCTACATCAGCGTAAGATTAACGAATATTAAGAAACATTAAATAACATTAAATCTTAAGGCGTACTGCTGATAAACAGTTAATTATTGCCAATTTCGTTTTATGAAGTGGCTTTCAAACCGATACGCTTATCCGCTGGTGATCTTTGCGATTTTGCTGAGCACTGCCTTGCAGGTGGCCTGGCTGCACCAGCTTTTTCTTGCACAGCGTGAACAGGTGAAGATTGACCTGGAAAAAATGGCTGCTGATGCAGCAAAAGTATGCAGCTTTATGAGCCTGGTGCCGGGCCATGAAGGGAACGCTAACTTTAAGCAGTTTTTTCTATCCCCGGAATGGACGCAGTTTAAACAGGCCTATACCAATATGCGTTTTAACCAGATTGGCAGCCGTTTTAATGATCAGTACCGTGGAGACAGTACTATTGTGGACATCAGCCTGCGCTTTCACAATGGCAAACTGCGGAAAAAGAGCCATAACCGGGTATCGCGCTTTGACTTTGGTGAGCCGCTGTATGTAACGCAGGCCAAAGACAGAAGAGATATGCGGCGCATGGACAGCCTGATGAAAGTAGCAATCGCCAAAATAGGGTTCCGGTTAACTGCTTACAATGCGATCAGGGATTATGACCACGATAAAATTACCGGGCAGCTGACGGAAGAGGTGCTGAGAAACGCAGCCTTTGTGAGTCAGCAGTATGCCTACAACCTTAAATTTTTCCATACCTTCCAGCTGGTAGTGCCGTCAATCGATGGACTTGTTTTATACCGGATGCGATATTACCTGATTTCTTCTGTGATGATGCTGTTGCTTACTGGTGCAGTATTTATGTTTATCCTGCGGCTGATGCATAACCAGCGCCTCTATGCACAGGCAAGGCTGGCTTTTACGAGCAATATGACCCATGAGCTGAAGACACCGGTGGCCACTGTTGCCATTGCCCTGGAATCGATTATCGAAAATAAACTTGAAAATGATCCGGTCACGTTAAGAAAATACCTGGACATTAGCCGCAGCGAGTTAAAGCGGCTGAACCTGATGATTGATAAAGTGCTGAACATTGAACAGCTGGATAACGGGCAGGAACGGCTCCGTACAGAGCTCTTTGACGTCCAATTGTGCTTAAAGGAGGTATTCGCTTCTATGCAGCTGCAATTGCAGAATGCCTCGGCATCGCTGAATTGGCATCCCCTGGAGGAACCTTGTTTTGTGAGCGGCGACCCGGTGCACCTGGCCAACGTGTTTTACAACCTGATTGAAAATGCAATAAAATATGGGGGTAAAGGTATAGTGCTGGACATCAGCTGCCACATGATGAACGGAGAATTACTGATTAGTTTTAAAGACAATGGCCCGGGCATTCTTGTGATCTACCAGAACCAGATTTTCGACCGCTATTTCAGGGTGCCTGCCGGTACCGCAGATATCCATAACGTGAAAGGGACAGGCCTGGGCTTGAATTATGTAAAACAGGTAGTTGAGAAACATGGCGGCAGGATTACGCTGCACAGTGAGCCGGGATCCGGCAGCAATTTTATCATTTACTTACCTGCCATATCTTATGAGCTATAAAATATTGTATGCCGAAGACGAGCCCTTTCTGGCGCAGATCGTTTGTGATAACATGAGCGGTAAAGGCTACGATGTTTTTCTGGCTGCTGACGGGATGAAGGCACTGGAGCTGTTCAATGAGGTGAAGCCCGATCTCTGCCTGCTGGATATCATGATGCCACTGAAGGACGGTTATATGCTGGCAGAAGATATCAGGCGCCTTGATGCAGGAATTCCCATTATCTTTCTGAGCGCCAAGTCGCTGGATGAAGATGTAGTGAAAGGTTTTAAAACCGGTGGCAACGATTATCTGAAAAAGCCGTTCAGCATTGTGGAGCTGATGGTGCGTATAGAAGCACTGCTGATCCGTTTTGGCAAAGGACCGGACCAGCCTGCGCAGGCAAGGGTGTTTGAATTTGGTCATTGCAGACTGGATACCGTGAACCAGCAACTGAAAACCAGTACCGCTGTATACGATCTGTCTTACAAGGAGGCAGCCTTGCTTTCGCTCTTACTGCAGCACAAAAATGATGTGCTGGAACGGCAGGAGGCGCTGCTCAAAATTTGGGGAGACGATAACATCTATAATGCAAACAGTATGAATGTTTTTATCACCCATCTGCGGAGGATGCTGAAAGACGAAGAAGGTATACAGATCATGAGCATCAGAAGCGTGGGTTACAAACTGCTCTGCTGAACGTAAATTACTCCTGGCGCAGAGCCAAAATATTATTTAGAATTGTTCAATGTTATTTATATTTTTATATCAAATAAAAATCTAAAGACAATGAAATTAAAAGTGAACTCAATTCTTGCGCTGATAGCGATAGTCGGCCTCTCAGCCTTTACCAATGGTGTTAAGCCAGTTACTTACACTGTTGATGCAGCCAAATCTTCAATCACCTGGGCAGCTAAAAAAGTTACCGGCGCCCACAATGGTACTGTTGCGTTAAAATCAGGATCGCTGATCGTGGATGGTAAAAGTGTAAAAGGTGGTTCATTTGTGATTGATATGACCACTATTAAAGATGCTGATGGAAGTGCGAAGCTGGAAGGCCACCTGAAAGCTGATGATTTTTTTGGTACTGAGAAGTTCCCTACATCAACTTTCGTGATCACTAAGGTTGCAGGCGCAGGTGCTAATTTCATCGTTTCCGGTAACCTGACGCTTAAAGGTATTACCAAACCGCTAACTTTTCCGGCAACTGTATCCGTAAATGCTGACGGTACTGTTTCTGCACTTGCAGGCAAGATCATTGTTGACCGCACAAAATATGATATCAAATATGGTTCAAAATCATTTTTTGATACAATTGGCGACAAAGCTATTGACGACAATTTTGAAATTGGCGTAAAGCTGGTAGCCGCAAAATAATTTTTCCTGCAAGGGATAAAGAGGGCTTGCTCATATGGGCAGGCCCTTAATGATCGCATACTCATGAAAATAGTTTCTGTGTCCACCCCTTTAACACCGGAAAATCTGATATGATAGATAATGAATCCCCTTATGCTTTTTCAATAAGCGATCACGATAACAAGAAATTTGAGCAGGAAACGCCCGTAAGGCTGTTTCACAACAGGATTTTGTTTGTAAGGCAGGGCTCTGGTGTGCTGACGATAGACGATTTTGAGTTCAGTATTGCTGCAAACCAGATTTTCCTGATGGCCACAGACCAGATTCTCCATATCGCAGCTGGTTCGGTTATCAGCGGTTACGAACTAAATTTTGACGAGTTCTTTTGGGAAAAAGCCCCGGCAAGTGCCAGTAACTGCAAATCGGTGCTTTTTGATAATGCTGCAGTAAATCAGCTGCTTCCGCTCGGTACAAGTGATTACCAGGAGATCGAGCCAATGTTTACTGCGCTGTGGGCTGAAGAACAAAAGCCTGATTATATCAATAAAGCTGATGTGTTGGCGGCCTACCTTAAAATTATGATGATCAAAATAGCCAACGTTACTGCCGCCTTAAAAGAAGGATTTGATGGTTATGAATATCAGCAGTACCGGCAGTTCTATGATTTGATCAGTAAGGATTTTATGGTATCGCACGAAGTAGATTATTATGCTGCGCTGCTGAACATCTCAGCAAGAAAACTGACAACACTGTGCAAACGATACAGCGGTAAAGGTGCAAAAGACCTGATCAACAGGCAGCTGATGATGGAAGCCAAACGGTTTCTGCAATTCTCTTCCAATCCTGTGAAAGACATAGCCTACCAGCTCCGGTTCTCTACGCCAGAACAATTCAGCCATTTCTTTAAAAAGAATGCCTCCCAGTCTCCGCAGCATTACAGGAGCAGACTGGTAAAAACTGACATGTGATCGTCCTTTATTGACATTCCCGGGAATACCCGATCGGGCTAAGTTTGTATAAAAATATACATATGTCAGTAAGTAAATTAAAATCTCTGGCGGGGATCACTATTCCCGACAGTGCAATAGCTACCCAGGCTACAGAATTGCTTTTAACGCACGGTACAGAATTTATCTACAATCATTCGCTCCGTGTATTCCTGTTCGGCTCTCTCAACGGACAACGCAACAAAAGGGATTACGATCCGGAGCTGCTGTACGTAAGCGCAATGTTTCACGATCTTGGCTTAACGCCGCATTACAGCAGTGCTGATCTGCGCTTTGAGGTGGACGGGGCCAACGCTGCCCGCGATTTTCTAAAAGGACATGGCCTGCCAAAAGAGTCGCTGCAACTGGTATGGGACACCATCGCCCTGCACACTACGATTGGAATTGCCGAACATAAAGAACCCGAAGTGGCGCTGCTGTATGCAGGGGTAGGGCTTGATGTGATGGGGGAGGACTATGAAAACCTGAGCGATGCCCACCGTGAAGAAATTATTGCGGCCTACCCGAGGAACGACTTTAAGAACAAAATTATCCCAACGTTTTTCGGTGGTTTTGAACACAAAACAGAAACTACATTTGGCAATATCAAGGCTGATGTATGTGCATTTATGATTCCAAACTTTCACCGTAAGAATTTCTGCGATTGCATCCTCCACTCTCCATGGAGTGAATAATCCCGGATATGATGTGATGAAAACAGCCGCATCCCTTAAACTGAACTGATTGAGGTTAAGGATGCGGCCGTTATTTCCAGGCCCTGCCTGATTTTTGTATGCAGTAGGATCTTATTCAGACTTTACTGTGGTACTTAGGTTATCCAGCTCTTCAAGCTGATCATCAGTAAACTGAACATCCAGTGTGGCCATATTTTCCTCCAAATGTTTTACACTGGAAGTGCCCGGGATGAGCAGGATGTTTTCTGAACGGTGCAGCAGCCAGCTTAGTGCCACCTGATGTACGGTTGCGCCAACTTTTTCCGAAATTTTTTGCAGTTTTTCCAGTGCTGCCACATTGCCGGCATTGAGCGGGTTCCATGGAATAAAGGCTATACCCTGTTCTGCGGTGTAATCAAGTACAGACTCCCAGTCGCGGTTGTCTACGCTATATTTATTCTGTACCGAAACAACATCAAAAAATTCCTGCGCATGTTTGATCTGGTCAACAGTAACTTCTGATAAACCGATATGCCGTATCTTTCCTTCCTGCTGTGCCTGTTTTAGAAACGCGAAGGTTTCTTCTGCCGGTACTTTAGCATCTATCCTGTGGAGCTGGTAGAGGTCGATACGCTCCAGTTTTAAACGTTTCAGGCTGCCCTCAAGAACTTCTTTCAGATGTTTGGGGTCTCCATTGGGTGTCCATTGGTTTGGCCCTGAGCGCATAAAGCCGCCCTTGGTTGCGATGACCAGATCATCAGCATAGGGGAATAGTGCTTCAGCAATTAATTCTTCAGACACATCCGGCCCATAGCTGTCTGCTGTATCAATAAAATTAATACCAAGTTCTGCTGTCCGTTTAAGTACACGGATGGCTTCTTCTCTGTCTGCGGGCGGTCCCCATATTCCTTTTCCGGTGATACGCATAGCACCATATCCCATTCTTTTGATGCGGAGATCCCCGCCAATTGTGAAGGTTGTATTATAAGTAGTACTCATGGTAATATGTTTAGTAAGTTCAATGCTAAGGACGTGTTTCCGGTATAAATTGTTTGGATTTTAAAGAGAATTATTTTGTGACATATCAGATTATTGCAATGTTGTGAAAATAGAGTATTCTACTGCGAGATTTGTGTTCCCGGCTCGTTCTTTACTGACCTAAAAGCGTTTCCGCGATTTTTTTTGCGGATTGCAGTGCTTCTGGATTTTTGGTTATACCGGCAGTTACTGTGGCACCTTCAATCAATAAAAAGATGGTTTCATTAAGCATTTCCAGATTCTGTAAAAGCTCATTTTTTGGATTAATTTCTAGCAGTAACTGATGAATATACTCCTTTAGCCGGCTTTTCTGATGGTCTATCAGTTCGAATGCTGCGAGATCGTCATTGGGTAATTCCGCACCTACTTTAATAAAGCGGCAGCCACCAAAATTAAATTTCAGCTGTCTGGAGATACGGTGATCGAAGAGCGCCAGTAATTTTTTCTTTGGATTTTTAATATGTCCAACAAACGCTTCCAATTCCTCAAACCAGATATCTTCTGCACGCTGAATATATGAAGTGAGGAGATCTCTTTTTGAGGGGAAGTGGTTGTACAGCGAAGCCCTGGCTATCTCCGCTTCCTCAATGATTTGATTGATGCCAGTAGAGTTATAACCTTGCTCATAAAATAACCTTGATGCCACATCAAGTATTCTGTTTTTTGCTGCTGATTCTTTCATCACACAAATATAATGATAAAACTCCCTGAGTACTTGATTCAGGGAGGGGTTGTCAGTTAATTCAATGGATTTCCATTATGCATTTCCTCGCTCGCTTTTTTTACAAAGATGGTGCCGCTCACTAAGCGGTCACCAAAAACTTCGGTTAAGCTGTCAGTTTCGCGGCCTTTGGTAACCGGAAGTTTAACAGCTTTTCCATGAAGGTCCTGCACAAGGAAGACCCCCTCCGCAGAGTTTACAACAGCGGTTTTTGGCACGATAAATGATTTGCTGCCACCACTAAATGCGATGGTAGCTTCGGCAACCATCCCGGGAGACAATTTGAGGTTAGTGTTGGAAACATCCAGTTCGATATGTTCTGAGCGGAGCTGACTGTCCATAACACCAGACCTGCGTGCAATTTTAGCCGAGAATTGCTCATTTGGGTAAGCTTTTACTGTAAATCTGACCATATCGTTCAGTTTGATATAATTTTTGTACGCTTCAGGGACCGAAATCACCAGTCTCAGATGGCTGAGCTCCTGCAGGGTAAAAATTGGAAGTTCGGCACCTTTGCCGGAAGAACCGATGTAAGCGCCGAGATTTACATTTCTGGCACTGATGACGCCGGCAAAAGGAGCCCGTATGGTAAGGTAGGCCCGGATCGTACTGCTGGCCACAAAATCGGCCTTGGCGGCCTGCAGCTGTGCAAGGTCTGAATTTCTTTTTGCAGCTGCGATATCTACATCATTTTTGGAGATTGTACCCGGGGTTTTACTGGTTTCTATAATACGCTTGTAGGTGGCGTCGCTCGACTGGAATATTGCTTGCTGCGATCTGTACTTGGATTCTGCTGCGGCTACCTGGGCAACCAGCTCAGGCGCTTCAAGGCTGGCCAGTAACTGTCCGGCTTTTACATTTGAACCCACATCGGCATTGAGGTTTTTTACATAGCTGCTTACTTTCGCAAAGATATCAACCTGTTTATAGGCGATAAGTTCTGCAGGGATCTTTAAACTGGAGGGCATACTATCCCGGCTGAGCACAAAAGTTGGTACCGGTGCCGGTTGTATTGCTTTGGTGTCTTCCATCTCATCAGATGGCGCAGCGCAGCCAGCAATCAGTGTGAGCAGCAATCCGAGACAGATCATCGATATTTTTGGGGTGTTTATGGTTTTCATATTAATGGGTTAATGAGTTTAAAAATTTAGCGCTTTCGGGATCATTTGCTTCCAGTGAGACAGATTGTAGAGAAGCTTTTTCCTGTCCCCAGGCAAACACAAGCGGCAGAATAAACAGCGCTGCAAATGTTGAAGCGATCAGCCCTCCAACAACTGCGCGGCCCAGAGGAGACGTCTGGTCGCCCGCTTCGCCCAATCCGCTGGCCATCGGCAACATCCCTGCTGTCATTGCCAGGGCGGTCATCAAAATTGGACGTAAACGCAGTGCTGCAGCTTCACGTGCAGACTGCAGGGCATTGCCGTTTTCCAGCCTGTGCTGTTCTGCATTGGTGACCAGCAGGACTGCATTTGAAATGGATACACCTACCGACATGATGATACCCATGTATGATTGCAGGTTAAGCGTTGAGCCAGTAAGCAGCAACATTGCAAGAGAGCCTACTACCACGGCAGGAACGGTTGCAAGGATGACTGCCGAAACCCGGAAGGACTGGAAGTTAGCAGCGAGCATCAGAAAGATTACGACGATCGCAACCAGCAAACCACTTTGGAGACTGAACAGGGTTTCCGTAAGCGTCTGGCTCAAACCCACACGTTCAACCGTAAGACCCCTCGGCAGTTCGCCAAGTTGATCAATCGCTTTCTGAACATCGGCCGACGCCGCACCCAAGTCTTTCTCATTTAAATTTGCTGTAACAGACAGGATAGGCAGGGCACCGAGGTTATCATTTTCGCCATAAGTGGTATCGGGCTTGATTGTGGCCACATCAGACAATACAGGCCTGTTTTCATTTTTTAGGAGCGGGATTTCGCCGATATCGTTGAGGCTGCTCATCTGATTTTCGGGGACCTGAACCTGCACATTGTAACTATTTCCGGTCTTCTCATCTACCCAAATGTTTTTATCGGTATAGCGTGAAGAGGATGTTGATGCCGTTAAGGAACGGGTGATATCATCCATATCCACGCCAAGCTGTGAAGCGCGTACCCGATCCACCTCAATAGCGACAGAGGGATATTTGGTAGACTGGCCCATTTGTATGTCGCGCAGGTAACTGATCTTTTTCAGCTCTGCGGTTAGCTTAATTGCATATTGTTCGTTGAGTTTTTTATTACGTCCGGAAAACCTTACTTCGATTGGAGTGGGCGAACCCTGACTTAATATTTTATCCGTGAGTTCTATCGGTTCAAATGATAGTTTTACATCAGCCATGGAAGCATTCACCTGGTTTCTGATGTTTTCCTTCAGGGCGTCAAGATTGGTTTTGTAACCGTCTTTAAAGGCGACTTGCAATACGGCTTCCTGCGGGCCGGCCATCCACAAAAAGATGGGGTTTGTAGAAAATAAAGAGGGGTGCTGCCCGATATAGGCAGACGTTACTTCGATATTTTCCTTACCTACAATCTTTTTTACAATCTCAATGGTCTTCAGGGTTTTTTCTTCTGTTCTTTCGATGCGTGTACCGTCGCTGGCCCTGATCCGTACCTGGAACTGACTGCCATTTACCTTGGGCAGCACATCTTTACCAACCAGGAAAAGGAGGAATGCACCCAGTGCAACGGTTCCTGCCAGATAAAAGATCACTATGGGTTTTCGATAAGGCATCATGCGGTCCATAAAGCGGAGAAAACGCAGTCTTAATTTGTCAAATCTGCTGAGTTGAGCTGCTGGTGCAGGCTGTTGCAGTTTATCAAAGGTATGCGCAGATTGATGCGGATGGTCTTTCATGATCCAGTTGGCCATCACAGGCACAAAAGTCTGGGCCAGGAAATATGAAACGATCATACTGAAACCTATAGCAAGGGCAAGGGGAAGGAACAGTGATCCGGGAATGCCGCCCATCGTAAAGGCAGGCGCAAAAACAGCAAGGATACAGAACAGGATCAGCAGTTTTGGAAAGGCGATTTCCTTACATGCATCCCAGATCGCCAGCCGCTTTGGCTTGCCCATATCCAGGTGCTGGTGTATGTTTTCTATCGTGACGGTACTTTCATCTACCAAGATGCCAATGGCCAGTGCAAGACCGCTTAAGGTCATGATATTGATCGTTTGTCCAAACAGGCTTAAAAACAATACCCCGGAAATGATCGATGTTGGAATGGTGAGGATCACAATGATCGCCCCGCGGGGATCACCAAGAAACAGTAAAACCATTAATCCCGTAAGCACGGCACCAATCACACCTTCTGTGATTAAACTTTTCACAGAATTGATCACGTAAACCGACTGATCAAAGGCGTAAGTTAACTGTACGTCGGCAGGCAATTGCGCCTGCATTTTAGGTAGTGCATTTTTT
This sequence comes from Pedobacter westerhofensis, assembly GCF_900182595.1. GTDB lineage: Bacteria > Bacteroidota > Bacteroidia > Sphingobacteriales > Sphingobacteriaceae > Pedobacter > Pedobacter westerhofensis. Next base: position 628,354 of record NZ_FXTN01000002.1, read on the forward strand.
AGGCGCTGCACAACTTCCCATGTAGACGCATCAGCATTTTTAGCAATACTAAGGTAAACAGAGCGCTTACCGTTCACAAGCGCATAACCAACCGTAATATCGGCCGCATCTTCAATAGTTGCAATATCCCTGAGGTAAAGACTTTTTACACCGCCCTTGTAGAGGGGTATGTTGCCAAAGTCGATAATCTTGTGAATGGTAGAATTTGTGGGGGTGATATAGTTTTTGTCGCCTATACGTACATTTCCCGAAGGACTGGTCTGGTTATTTACCCTGAGCGCGGCAACTACCTGATCGGGGGTAAGATTGTGTGCCCGCAGGGATGCCGGATCTACCTTGATCACTACTGTACGGATATTTCCACCAAAAGGCGGCGGCGACAGCAGGCCGGGGATGGTAGTAAATGCAGAACGCACATAAACATTGGCCAGATCTGCCAGTTCATTGTTGCTTCTGCTGGCGCTGCTGATGATCACCTGCCCAACGGGTAATGTGGAAGCGTCAAAACGGATGATAAAGGGAGGGTTGGACCCGTTTGGAAAAAGCGCCTGCGCACGGTTACTTGCTGCGGAAGTTTCTGCAGCCGCCGTAGCCATATTTGTACCCGGATAAAATGTAAGCTTTAAAAGGGATAAGCCCTGAATGTTTTTTGTTTCGATGCTTTTTACACCATTTACATACAGCAGGGTGTTGATGTAAGGCTTGGCAAAAAATGTTTCCATCTGGTTTGGCGTATAACCGCCAAAAGGGTGTGCGATATACAAAACCGGCAGTTCCAGTTTTGGAAATATATCCACCTTGATAGAGCGTATTGCGTTGATCCCAAAAAATAGCAGCGACGCTACCAGCACCATGATGGTGATGGGTTTTCTTAAGGCGAACAGGATTAAGTTCATAATGATGTAGATTAAAAAAATGGATGATTACAGGTTTTTATAGAAGGTGGAAAAATCGCCGCTTGAGGCTGCCTTTAATAATAAAGCCTGCCAAACGTTGTTAAAAGCAATGTCACGATCTGTTTCTGCTCGTACCAGGGCATATAGCGCCTGGGTTACATCTACGAGACTGGTTAGGCCGTTGCGGTACAGTATTTCCTTTTGGTGGTATGCATCTGTTGCCGCTTTTACCTGAAAGGGCGTTTCGTAATAATCAGCAATGGCATTCTTTATTCTCTTCTCAGACAGGTCCAGTTGGGCGGTCAGCTGCTGTCGGGTTAAATTCATCTCGTCCTTTAATCCTTCAGTGCTGAGCCGCTGTGCTTTCACCTGCTGTTTGATCCGAAGTGGCTGTATGATATTCCAGGTTACGCCAAGGGCGACCAGGTAGTTTGACCGGTCTGGTTTGATACCCTGCCATAAGTTGCCGGTATAGTTATTTTGATTGCTTGCATAGGAATTGCTGAACCCTGATCCCCTTGTTTGCAGTACTCCACCGAGCGAAAACGTAGGGTAATTTAAGGTATGATAATACTTTGCCTGTTCTTCACTGACCGATATTCTGCTTTTATAATACTGCAGAACCGGATGTTGAGGGGAAACAGAATCGGGAGATGAAGGAATTGCTGCCGGTAAGCGGGAGATGAAGAAAGTATCTATATTTAGCTTTTGCGGATTTATTCCCAGAAACTGAATCAGGTTTTTTGATTGTTCATCTTCAGCATTCATCATCTTCATTAAGGTGCTTTTTGCATTGGACACTTCAGCGTTTGCCTGCGAGGAGTCTACACCGGCCACCAGATCGTGCTTTGCCTTGAGGACAATGATATTTCTGAGGGTATCGGCTCTGTCCAGGTTTTTCTGATAGGAAGCTGTCAGGCGCTGGGCAGCCAGCAAATTAAGGTATGCGGCCGATACCCGGATTTCGTGCTGAAAGATCTCCTGCTGCGTATCGTTGTTATCCCGGCTGGCTACCATTTGAGCGGTTTTGATCCGCTCTTTTGATCTTCCGAAAGAGAAGAAATCCCAGTTGATATTGGTCAGATAAAGTGCGCCAAATGCAGCGTTCCAGTTCTGCTGTGCAAGCGCGGGGCCTGAGGAGGTAAAACCCGGTGATCCAAAAGCATAGGAGGGGCCATTCTGACCGCTAACCGTGCCGTAATCGGTCTGTGCGGAAAGGTTCACATTCGGCAAATAATCCAGTCGCGACTGCTGTACGCTGGCTTTTGATGCAGCAGCATACTTTTCCTTCGCCTTAATGGTTCCGTAGTTTTCAATTGAGATTTTTAAGGCTTCTTTCAGTGAGAGGTTCTGCTGTGCGCTTGCACTTCCCGGCAGAAACCAGAGGCAGATTAATCCAGCCGCTAAAAACCTGGCCAGGGCATTTGCCCTGATTTGATCGTTCATGGTCGTTTTCATTGCATATGAATTAGTATTAGACAGAAGCCATAATATGATAGACAAGTCTGTCTTGTTTTGGCAAAGGTAGAAATAAATATAAGGTAGACAAGTCTGTATATTGAATTAGCGATTTAATTACATTTCTGTAGGATTAAAGGTCTTTTTAAAGATTAAAATGACAGTGGTATTAATATTCTTAAAAACAATTTGATTCTATTTGTTTTTTATAACGATCATTATATAATTATGGAATCAAAAGCAAAATCAATGTGGAAGGGCAGCTGGAAGCAGGGTACAGGAACTATTTCTACGGACAGTAAAGTTCTGGACGAACAGCCCTATACCTATGCTACACGTTTTGAAGATCCGAAGGGTGCAGGTCCGGAAGAATTACTTGCCGCTGCCCATGCGGGTTGTATCAATCAGGCGCTGTCCAATATTTTTGGGCAAAAAGGGTATCTCACAGAATCAATTGACACGACAGTAAGTATTAAACTTGGAAGAGATGACAGGGAAAAGTTACAGATCAAAGCTTCTCATATTACGTCAAAAATAAAAGTTGATGGAGTAAGCGATGCCGAGTTTGCTGAGCTGGCTGAAATTGCTAAAGCAGGCTGTACCATTTCAAGGGCTTTAAATATAGAAATCATACTCAACGCAATTAAAATCTAACGGGACAACTTCTTCACTTACATAAAAAAATTATGACAACTATCATCTCACCGCTTCAGATTAAAGCGGTAAATGCCGGCTACTGGCGGGTAACGATCAACAATCCACCACTGAATGTGATGGACCCCGAGCTATTCGCAGCATTCAGGTTATTACTGGACAAAATGAATAACGATAAAGACTTAAAGGTTGTAGTGCTTGAAAGCGGGAACCCCGACCACTTTATTGCGCATCTGGATTCCAGTCGTTCATCAGAAATCCCTGATATTCCTGGCGCCGCAAGCATTGTTGAGGACTGGGCCAACCTGGTTCTTGGATTTGCCAACTCGCCGGTAGTTACTATCGCTTTGATCAGGGAACGTGTACGCGGCATTGGGCAGGAATTTATTCTGGCACTGGATATGAGATTCGCAAGTGCGGAACGCGCTGTGTTTGCCCAATCAGAAATTGGGTTCAGTATTGTGCCGGGCGGTGGTGCCTTGGAATGGATGCCAAGGCTTATCGGCAGGTCGCGCACGCTGGAGCTGGTCCTGGGTGGTGATACCATTGATGCAAAAACTGCGGAAATGTATGGCTTAATCAACCGGGCTCTACCGGAAAATAATCTGGAAGCATTTGTAGAGCACCTTGCACTACGCATTGCAGGATTCAGCAAAGAAGCTATAGCTGATAACAAAGCCCTGATTAATAAGCGCAGTGGCTTGCCCCTGGCAGCAGAATTCCATGAATCATTTGCGGCGATCAATACGGCACTGGCCCGTCCGGAAGCCTTAGAACGGATCGGTATCCTGCGCGACCGCGGTTATGGCAAGCCCAGTCAGCTGGAATTGGATCTTCCCCGGATCATCGGCACCCTGGGCTATGAACTGGCAGGCAGGAAATTACAATGAATAAAAGGGGCGTCCAACAAAATCCTGGACGCCCCTTTTATTCAGATTAAAATTTGTTCAAACGTGTGATCAGGGGTGGTCCTGCAAGTTTTCCTTGTATCCCGGCCATGAAATGCTTTGTATAGTCTGCCGCAAGATGAACATCGAACATTTCCTGAGAGCTGAAAATCTCAAAGATAATCAAAGTGTTTGGCTGATCCTCTTTTGATGTTTGGTAAAAAGCTTCACATCCGGGTTCCAGCAGTGATGGTGCAATTGTAGCTGTTGATAGTTCTTTCACTTCTTCCAGAAACTCTGGCAACACTGGTATCTCTGCCAGTAGGATTACTTTCGAATTTTTCATGATATGATTTTTGTATTAATATTCAAACAGGTGTTTTGTACTGCAATAGCTATTCAGCAAATTTCATCAAACAGATGTTGCAGGTCATTCACCCGTGTTAAGTAATACAACTGCTATGAATATTTTATATGGCATCCAGAAAGACCTTCACATGCTCGTTAAAGAGAACCGGCATCTGATTCTGGGGACTGTGGTTTGTATCCGGATAAATAATCAGCTGTGCATCAGGGAGGTGCTGTTTAAGTATGTATGCGTTCACTGGCGGACAAATGATATCTTTGTCGCCATGCAGCACAAGCACCGGTTGTGTAATTGCACTCAGGTAGGTGTAATTCTCTGCCGGCATTTTTCCCCATCCGAATATCGCAGATAGTTGTGCAGGAACCACTGTGGCCGCCAGCTCAGGTTCTTTATTTACCCTGGCCCGTATGCGTGAAAGATATGCCCGGCCTGCTTTCTGACTGGATGCTGAGGTGGTAAAGAAAGTATCCAGCAATAGCTCGTCTGCATGTTCATATTTCTTTTTGAACATGGCCCAGACTTCTGGTGTATAATCCTGCATACCTTCGCCACCGCGGGGACCTGTTCCTACCAGGATCAGACGCCGGATCAACTCTGGTTCGTCCAGCGTAACCTGCTGTGCAACCATACCTCCGATGGAGAAACCAAACAGATCAATTTTTTTAAGCTCCAGCGCATGAATAAAGCTTAAGGCGTCGTTAGCCATAGCTGCGATGTTATCAGGGGTCTGTCCCTCTGAAGCAGCCACACCGGCATTGTCAAAGATGATCACTTCGCGATCTGTTGCGATGGCATTAAGTACGAGCGGATCCCAGTTATCCATCGTCCCGGTAAGATAGTTTGTGAAAACAACAGGTAGTCCGTTTTTTTTACCAAAGCGGCGATAGGCAAATTTTATACCGCCAGCCGTGATAAATTGAGTTGGTGCTTTTGAAGCATTGGCGTGCGAACCGTCAGATGTTGAGGCTAATGCTGCGGTGCTGTTTAAAAAGGCTATTCCCGCTGCTGCGATAGTTCCTTGTTTGAGGAAGTTTCTTCTTTCCATGATTGATTCAAATTATGATGAGCACAAATATAAATGACCGAAAAGTCATTTATATAACAGGAGAAAGAAACTGACCTGAGATTGACATAAATGACCATTAGGTCATTTATTTCAATCTAACTGATTTGATGTACCGGCTGAATACTTAATAGCTATTGTAAAGCTGTTAAGTATACTTAATTTGTGGCCCAATTATTTTGATTCCTTTATGATAATATCTGCTACTTTACCTGGCATAGAAACAAAAGGAGTGTGACTGCTTTCAAGCGAATACGTTTTCGAAACTCTGGCCTTTTCTACCATTATGTGCTGTAGTTTAGGGCCAACGGTATGGTCATTAACGGTATAAATATATACTTTAGATACTTTACCGAAATTTGCTGCGGTTAATTTTACCGGAGTGGCAAGTGGTGCAAGTGGCTCAGGTTGAATATGATCAGCAATGTAAGTTGCAACTTCTGCCGGAGCATCCGCGGCGAATACGTCGGTTACACCCGCTTTGGCAATTGCTGCCGATCCGTTTTTCTCATCGATCTGAAGATATTTTGATACGTGGCTGTCGGCATCTGTATTGGCAAGTGCCAGCAGGCTTTCACCATTCTGTGGCAGATACGCGGCCAGATAAATCAGTTTTTGAATTTGTCCGGGGATCTCTTCAGCAACCTGGCTGATCACAAGCCCTGCCATACTATGCCCAACCAAAATGACATTTTTCCTGTTTCCAATTGCAGTTTTTACGGATTCAACATACAAATTTAGGTTAATGTTGGCAAAAGACGTAGTGTCTGATCCGTGACCTGCAAGATTTACCTCGATCACTTCATGCCCCTCGGCTTTGAGCAGTGGCGTAACCGCCTGCCATGCAGAAGCGTCAGACCATGCACCGTGAACCAGTATGATTGTTTTCGTTTTTTTGTTGGGTTGTGCAAAAGAAGTGAAGCTGAGCACTGTCATTGCGAACATGATGATTATTGATTTCATTTTATTTAATAGCTGATTGTTCAGCCTGGTCAAATGTAGGAGTAGCTTCTCACACCGATTTTAACCCAGGTTAAAATATATATATATAACTTTGTGATATGGAAGAGATGATATCAAAGGCCGAGAGAACAAGGCAGTTCATTATAGAAACAACCGCTAACCTTTTTAATAAGAAAGGATATGCGGGAACCTCTATGTCTGATTTGACAACTGCAACGGGCTTAACCAAAGGAAGTATCTATGGCAATTTCGAAAATAAGGAAGATGTAGCGCTTGCTGTATTTGATTATAATCATTCCAGAATTGTAACTGAAGTTAAAAAAAGGACAGCAACAGTTTCTTCTTTTAGAGATAAGCTTTTGGTATATGCCGATGTCTATAATCATTATACAATGCCTTACTTTCCTGAGGGAGGTTGCCCGATCTTAAATACCGCAATTGAAGCAGATGATACCAACAGCCTGTTAAAAGACAGGGCAGCAAAAGCTGTGATCAAATGGCAGAAAAGTATCCAGGAAATTATCAAATCAGGTATCACGGCAGGGGAATTTAAAAAAGACACGAATCCTCTAGAACTGGCAACTTCAATTGTGGCTTTAATTGAAGGCGGGATTATGATATCCCGCGTTACTGATGATATCAATGCCTTCCACAGGGTGATGAAAACGGTTTCTGTATTAATTGATCAGATTGCGGTGAAATAGACATTTTTCAGTCATGATTTTTCTTATGACGCTGAACAGGCTTGTTGGTCTGATAAAAAATATATTTTTATCAGATGACAGATACTTCGCTGGAAATTAATCTCTTACGCCAGGCAATGGCTGAATCCACAGGAATGGATGCAGAGACGTTCGATCTTTCGCTACCACACTGGCACCTTAAGCGCTATAAAAAGGGTGAGTTTTACAATGAATATAAAAATGTCTGTAAACACCTGGGCTTCATTATCAATGGTGTATTCCGGATTTACAGGGCCAATGAAGAAACGGGTGAAGAAAAGAACATGCTTTTTTTTTCCAAACATGGGAGTGTAAAGCGAACTGTGTCAACACCACTTCTTCCTAGGTGGAGGCGGTCAGCCTCCACCTAGGAAGAAGTCGCCGAAGGCTTTAAGTCGTT
>NZ_FXTN01000003.1 GCF_900182595.1 Pedobacter westerhofensis
TTCCCTTTTTTGTTGGGACTGCAAAGGTAGAAATCTTTTTTAATTTGTCAAGCTTTTTATTTTTTATTTTTCAAGGCTTTAAAACCTTTCAAATATTTGAAACCTTAACAACGATTCCTCTTTACAAGCCTTTCAAAAAACTAACTTCTTTATCCTTCTCACTGTTTCCCTTCCTCCGAAGCGGGATGCAAAAGTAGGAAAAATATCAATGCGGCCAAACATTATCAGCAATTCATTTGTATGCGTGTGATAACACCCTAATTTTCAGACAGAAACATTTCTTAACCAGAGCTTCGTTTGCTTTTGTCCGGACTTTGTTTTGCCCAGGACCACTCCGTAAGTATTCCAACTGCACCAGCAGAGCACCAAAACCAGGGGTCGGCGTGCTGTGCGGGTGCTGTTGTGGTGCAGTTGTGGTGCAGTTGTCCAAAGCAAACACCGAACAAAGAACGATGAAAGATCAGTATAAGGTTGAATATTTCTTGTTGTGTATCTCAATAAATGACCACCATCATATATAATACAAGTCTGTAGCATCAACTTTGGCCCCAATCACTATCATATATGAAGGATAAGTCAAACAAACACATCGCAATCTGGCTATACTGCGGTGCATTCTGCGTTTTTATACAAATACTTTTAGGGGGAGTGACACGCCTCACCGGTTCCGGCCTCTCCATTACTGAATGGCAACCGCTTCTGGGTGCACTGCCGCCTCTAAGCAGGGCAGAATGGGAACATAGCTTTACGCAGTACAAAGAAATCGCACAGTTTAAAAAAGTAAACTCAACATTTGGCTTGTCAGACTACCAGCTGCTCTTTTTCTGGGAATGGCTGCATAGAAACTGGGCCAGAATGATCGGACTCATATTCATTGTACCCTTCATCACCTTTGTGATTCAAAAGAAAATAAAGCCAAAGATGGGCCTCAGGCTGATCATACTATCGCTCTTCGGTGCATCGCAAGCAGTGATAGGATGGATTATGGTAAAAAGCGGATTGAATGATACAGCCATAGCGGTAGATGAGATCAAATTGGCTGTACACCTTTTAATGGCAGTTTTACTGCTGACATATATCCTTTGGATGGCTTTTCAATTGAGCATACACCCGCTTGACATCCATTACAGCGCTAAAGTAAAAACCCTTGCAGGCACTACCTTCCTGCTGCTGCTTGTTCAGTTATTCTACGGTGCATTAATGGCCGGTTCCCAAGCAGCACTTGCCGCCCCTACCTGGCCGGATATCAATGGCTTTGTCATTCCTCCGGGATTATTGACGGAAAAATCCAGCACCGGCCACATGCTCAGCATACAATTTATCCACAGGATGCTTGCATATACTATCGGCATCATGATACTTTTTCTTTACAAGAGTTCATCGTACTTAGAAACGCATCGCTCAACCGCAGCATTGCGTACTGCCATGCTCATGTTGCTCTGCCTTCAAATATTCCTGGGCATCGTTACCCTTTTAAAGAGCATCACTATATCCTACCGTATCTTTGCCATTTTTCACCAGGGAACAGGCATCCTCCTGAGCTTGAGCGTCCTCCTGATATTTTATCTCAGCCATAAAAAAAGCATTAGTTACCGTTCGGTTTAATCAAGCACAAAGCACAGCCAACCCAAAGAAATCACTTGATTATACAGTCTAAAATATAATTCTTAAATTTGCAGCATTAAACGCCGTTTGCAGCGGTATTAATCTTATGAAAAAATTCCAGACACTTCTTTACTATTGCTATAGTCCTATAGCTGAGGCAGAACAATTTGCTGCCGACCATCTAAAATTTTGTAAATCCTTAGGCCTTGTAGGGCGGATCATCGTAGCCGACGAAGGATTAAACGGAACCGTTTCCGGTACCAGGGAAGCCTGCGCAGCCTATATGGAAGCCATTCACTCAGACGAACGATTTGCAAAAACAGAATTTAAGATAGATGATGTAGAAGAGCCTACATTTATCAAAATGCACTGCCGCTACAAATCAGAAATCGTGCATTCAGGATTAAGAGACACAAGTATCATCAATCCTAACGAAAAAACCGGCAAACACCTGGAGCCGGCAGATTTTAAAGAAATGATCGGCCAGGAAGATGTAATCATCCTTGACGTGCGTTCAAATTACGAACACAGCCTCGGAAGGTTCAAAAATGCCATCACGCTCGACATTGAAAACTTCAGGGACTTCCCAGAAAAAATTGCCGAACTGGAACAATACAAAGATAAAAAAGTACTTACCTACTGCACGGGCGGCATCAAATGTGAAAAAGCATCTGCCCTTTTATTGCACCACGGATTTAATGACGTTTACCAGCTTCATGGAGGAATTATCAAATATGGTAAGGAAGCAGGAGGCGAAGATTTCGAAGGCAAGTGTTATGTATTCGATAACCGTATAGCGGTAGATGTGAATACTGTAAACCCAAGTGTTGTCTCTACCTGTTACAACTGTGGTACCACAACAGCCAAGATGATCAACTGTGCCAATCCGGAATGTAATGAGCATATCACCCAATGCGACGAATGCGGTACCAAAATGGAAGGTTGCTGTTCAGCTGCCTGCCTGGATCATCCCCGCAAAAGGCCATATGACGGAACGGGATATTATGTCAAGGTTCCGCAGCCGGTACACCAATAAAAAACGTTTCTTTAAATCAGGGTCTACGCATTACTGATTCAAAGAAATGTTCTATTTGATCATTAGATTTTAACCTTGCCTTATTTTTCATTAGTTTTGATTTGAAACAACTAACCATTTTTCTTTTCTTAACAGAGCAATTTGTCAGTCAACAGGGATAATAGTGAAAAGGCTCTTCTGCAACAAATCATAACAGGAGATGAGGGCGGCTTTGTAGGAATCTACGAGATCTATAACCGCACGATCTATAATTTCATTATCAGATATGTGAATTCTGTACCTATGGCCGAAGACCTCACACAGGAAGTCTTTATGAAGATATGGGAAAACCGGGCAAACCTGGCAGAGGTTAAATCATTCAAAGCATACCTGTTTACTACAGCACGTAACCATACCCTGAATAACTTAAAAGTAGCCTTTCGTTCTGAAGCCGCCATAGGCGAAGTCATCGCCGGCTTTGTGAAGCTCCGCAACGCAACTGAAGATCAAATACTTTATAAAGATTACGCCCTATTTTTGAGAAAAACCCTGGATGAGCTGCCGCCCCGCACAAGGGAAATCTTTAAATTATGCCGCGAGGAAGAGAAAACCTATGATGAAGTAGCCAAATCTCTTAACATTTCAAGAAATGCCGTCAAAAATCATATGGTTCGATCAATGAAAGTACTGGGATCGTCCATTAAGAAAGAATTTGGGATCTCTTTGATCTTTATCATTGCAATTTTATCCATGATTAGAAGCTAAATCAATTTATCTAAACAAATAGCCAAGTTTTTTTTCATTTACCGCTACCCTACCCCTTCGTTTTATTGTCTTTAATGATAGACAAACAAATATGGAGCACGACTACCTCAAAAATTTGGTGACGAGATATCTTGAAAAAAAATCTACAGATGAAGAACTGGAGGTTTTTATGCACCTGATGCAGCAAGGTAAACTGGAAGATTATCTGCACAATGCAATGGATCATGATATTCAGAACGCATTGGAAAAAGATAACATGGAAGTCCAAGAGGATGAAACAGACCCTGATGAAGAGGTAGAAGGAACATTCCGCACTAAGAAATATAGTTTTCTTCGCTGGCCGGTGGCCGCAGTAATTGCAATGGTGATCCTCTTTTGGGGGTACTCATTGTTTCAGCAGCGCGGCACAGCTACGCTCTTTGTAAAAATCACTAACAATAAAAGCAGCATCCTTAAAAAAATTCTGCCGGATGGCACTGCGATTTGGCTAAACCCACATTCCGTTCTAACGTATCCCAAAAAATTTGGTCAACTGCGGGAAGTGACTATGCGCGGAGAGGCCTTTTTTGAAGTGACAAAAGATCATGCCCATCCTTTTGTAATCACAAGCGGAAAAGTGCTCACCAGAGTATGGGGTACCAGTTTTCGTATCCGTTCTATTCCCGGAGAAAGCAGTACCAAAATATCTGTACTTACCGGAAAAGTATCTGTAACTGTTCCCTCAGAAGAAACAGCAAATACAGATTCTGAGAAAACCGCAGACCGGCTTTTCCTTTTACCACAGCAGGAAGCAACTTACAAAGCAACAGAGCATAGCCTGGTTAAAGCGCCGATACCTGAAAGTTCGGATGTGATCATCTGGCGTAAGTCTGCCCTTTCATTTGACAACGCCTCATTAAAAACAATTGCATCCGAGCTGAGCAAATTCTACCACGTTAAACTGGATGTTGAAGGAAAGGCGCTGCAGGACAACACGCTTACTGCAGATTTTACAGATAAAAACCTTGAAGATATTCTTGTACTGATATGTAAATCTGTACATACCACCTACAGCAAGGAGAATGATACTATCATACTAAGAACCACTAATAACTAAACCTAATTTAAAACTATGGATCACATGCCTGGATAACAGCCCCAATCATTCGGAAAAAAGAGACAGAAGTGTTCGCACCACTCCTGTCCTTAAAGAATTAACCCCCTGTTGGATAGACGGATTAACCGTACTAAAGGGAATTTATTTGTCTCATTATTTCAAAAGAAACAATCTAATTTATGAATTTAATTTTACAAGACCGTATTGGCTTATTTAAAATTATGAAAGTCACATTAAGTCAGTTAGCGATTGCACTTGCAATTTCCGGTGTATCCTATGCAGGCGACACTTCTGCACAGAACGCTGTACTTGACAAGCCCATCAGGATTTCTGTTAAAAACAGTAGCCTGGAGTCTGTACTAAAAAAGGTTTCGGCACTTACATCGGTAAAATTCGTGTACAGCAAAGACTTCATTAATGCCGATCAGCTGATCAGCGTTGATGCAGAAAAACAAAGCCTCGGTAAAGTCCTTAATACAATATTAACCCGTCACAATATCCATTTTGAAGTGGTAAACGGCGATATTGTACTGGATGCACTGTCGGTACATCCCGGAAAAGCAGGGATTGAGCAACAGATAACGGTAACAGGTTCGGTCACCAGTAACACCGGAGATCCCTTACCAGGTGTTAGTGTATATATTAAGGGCACAAAACAGGGTACTACTACAGACGCTTCAGGAAAGTATACCATCAAAGTTCCCGATGCGAACAGCATTTTGTCCTTCGCTTTTATAGGTTACACATCAAAAGATATGCCTGTTGCCGGAAAATCTACCCTCAATGTAATCCTGACGGAAGATTCACAGCAGCTGGGCGAAGTGGTGGTTACTGCCCTCGGTATTAAACGCTCATCCAAAGAACTGGGTTACTCTACACAGCAGGTAAATGCAAAAGACCTTACACAGAGCAGGCCCACCAATCTTGCTGCAGGTTTATCCGGTAAGGTAGCAGGTCTTCAGATCATACAGACAAACAATCAGATTGATGCCGGTGATCAGGTAAGAGTAATTCTCAGGGGAAACAGGTCTTTCCAGGGAAACAACCAGGCCTTACTGGTACTTGACGGGATCGTTGTTCCGTTAAGTTACCTCAATTCCATCAACCCTAACGATGTTGAAAGTGTAAACGTACTGAAAGGTGCAAATGCTGCTGCCCTGTATGGTTCTGAAGCTTCCAACGGAGTAATGATTGTAACCACAAAACATGGTGCCAAAGATGCGATGGAAATTACCTATACCAATACGACGCAACTGAACCAGCTCTCTTACTTTCCAAAGATGCAGACGCAGTTTGGCGGTGGTTCCGGCCAGGATATATATGGGAATCCTGAATATACACCCTATGAAAATCAAAATTTTGGCGACAGGTTTGACGGCTCCCTCCGTCCGCTTGGCAGAACACTGCCCGATGGATCAATTCAAATGTCCCCGTATTCCAATCTGTCAGACGAGAAGAAAAAGTTTTTCGATACAGGTATTGATGAACAGAACGACCTGAGCCTAAGCACAGGCAACGACAAAAGCTCTACCTATATCAATATTCAGCGTCTAAATAGTAAAGGATATGTTCCGGGCGATCGTTCTAACCGTACTGCCGCAAGGTTTAACGGATCAAGGACCTTCAATAACCTGAAAATAGATTACAATCTGAACTATACCCAGAAAAACATCGATAAATCCAATTCACAGGTGTATGATGTGATCATCAATACTCCGGCAAACATTCCTCTTACTTCGTACAGAGACATTAATTCTCAGTATGGCAGTTTGGATAACTATTATAACGATTATGGATTAAACCCTTATTATTCCTTACAGCAACAAAGAAATACGGAACGCAGGGATGATTTCCTGGGAAATCTTGCAGTATCGTATGACGCAACACCATGGCTAAACCTGACTGCCAGGGGAGGAATCACTACCTATACCCGAAACGGTAAAAATACCCAGGCTGCCAGAACCTACTCGGATTTTGCCCATGACAGCGGTAAGGCGATTGCCAATCCGCAGAGTTATCCGGGTACGGAATCTGATTATTCCTACTTCAACAGCCGTACTGAAGGGAACTTCCTGGCAACCCTGAAAAAGAAAATCAATGATTTCAGCGGCACGCTGATCCTTGGTACCCAGGTGATCCAGCAGTCTTCGCGTCTGCTTTCTGCCGGAACAAATTTCCTGGTAGTACCTGATTTTTATAACATTGGCTATCGTTCAGGCGATGCTGATGTAACAGAACAAAATTTTAAGAACAGAAGAACAGGGGCATTTGGCGACTTAACCATAGGCTACAAGGATTACCTTTTCTTTCACGCCTCGGGAAGGAACGACTGGGACTCACGTCTCGACAAAGACAACCGTTCTTTCTTCTATCCATCGGCCGACCTTTCATTTATTTTTACCGACGCGTTCAAATCGCTTAAAAACAATAATATCCTGTCATATGGTAAGGTCCGCGGTGGTATAGCTAAAGTATATGCCGTACAATTTGATCCGTATTCTTTGCAATCTACATTTGATGTAGGCACTGGCTTCCCATATGGCAGCACAGCAGGGTACAGTACCGGCAAAGTGGTATACGACCCTAATCTGAAACCGGAACAAACGGTATCTACCGAAATAGGTCTGGAATTAGGCTTCTTCAAAAACCGTATCATGCTGGAATCTTCGGCCTATTGGGAAACCACAAAAGATCAGGAAGTAATCAAAGGGATCAACATCTCCAGCGCTACGGGTTTTACAAATGCAATTATTAACACTGGTGAAGGTAAAAACCATGGGGTTGAAGTTGGCCTGAAAGGTTCCCCTATTCTGAGCACCAACGGACGTGGTGTGAGCTGGAACGTAGGTATCAACTACTCATATAATAATAACGAAGCCGTAACATTATACCAGGGGCTGCCTAACCTGAGCATTGGGAATAACAACTACATTGTGCAGGGACAGGCTTATCCGGCCCTGATGGGAAATGGGTTCCAAACTGATCCGCAGGGCAGAACCATTGTAGATGCCTCAACAGGTTTTCCAAAACTAAGCCCGACCAATATTCTCTTCGGGCAAACCTCGCCTAAGAACATCCTTGGTATCAGCAGCAGTGTTAACTATCATAACTTCACGCTTGCAGGGACTGCCGAGTATCGCAGCGGCAGCGTTATATACAGTGGAGCAGGAAGTACAATGGACTTCTCGGGTATCAGCTATGGATCTGCGACCAATGGCCGTGAGCGTTTCGTGTATCCGAATTCAGTAGTTGAAACAACACCTGGTGTCTTTGTACCAAATACCAATATTACAACCAGAACCGGCGGTATCGACTACTGGGCAGGATCTACTACAAGATATGGCGTAATGCAGAACTATGTCACCAGTGGTGCCTTCTGGAAAATCCGTGAGCTCTCTATCGGATACGAAGTTCCTGCAAAATTATTGCAGCGCACTAAATTTATCAAGAGGGCCAACTTAGCCCTTGTAGGACGCAACCTGTTTATGTTCAGACCAAAGAGCAATGTTTATACAGATCCGGAATTCAACGCCAATGCAAGCAACCCACTGGGTTCTACAGTTGACAACTCGCAGGGTTCAAGCAATCTGAATCAGACGCCTCCAACACGTATTTATGGTTTTACTGCATCTATTACACTATAGACCAACACACAGAAGATGAAGAACAAATTAACAATATTTTGTATGGCAGCCATAATTATGCTGGCCGCCTGTAAGAAAGATTTTCTCGATATCAATACCAATCCCAACAAACCTGCTGATGTTACTCCGGGGCTTGTGCTCACCAATGCGCTGAATTCAACAGCTGTAAATACAACAGGCTCGATTAACTTTTACCGCTTTGCCTCTACCTGGACCGGATACTGGAATTATAGCGGCGCTGTTTCGGCATTTGCCGAAGAGCGCAGCTATCAGTTTACTACCAATTACGGCCCGGCAGTAAGTACATGGGACAACCTTTATCATAACCTCGAAGATTACGATTATGTAGAAAAACAATCTGCATTATCGGGCAACACCTTTTATAATGCTATGGCCAAAACCATGAAAGCGTACGACTTTCATAATCTGGTAGATATCTTTGGTAACATTCCTTACAGTGACGCTTTAAAATCTACCGCCTCTATCAGGCCTAAATATGATAAGGCTCAGGATATTTATGAAGATCTGGCTAAAAAGCTTGATACAGCGGCAAATTATTTCAAAGACAATGTCGGGAAAGTGGCTTCTTCTGATGCTGCATTCGATATCATGTACAAAGGCGATGCAGCTAAATGGGGCAAATTTGCCAATACCCTGAAACTGCGCATCCTGCTGAGACAATCTGAAATGCCAGGCAGAAGTACCTATATCCTTGCTGAGATCGCTAAAATAACTGCAAACGGATTAGGATATATAGGAAGCGGCGAGGGCGGACTGGTAAATCCTGGTTATACAAACTCCTCAGGAAAACAAAATCCCTTCTGGACCCAGTTTGGCTACTCACCTGTCGGAAAAACTGCACCAACGGATGGTCACCGCTATTATATTGCCAGTGAATATGCAATCAACTTCTATCAGGGCAACAATGACCCGCGTTTATCAAAACTCTATACTACGATAGATGACGGGAATGGCACCACTTATTCAGGCAGTGCATTTGGGCCAACTGCCGGTAATGCGGATAACCCTCAGTTTAAATCTGCGATTGGCACGGGCCTGCTTAAAGGCGCGGATATGGCTCAGCCGCTTTTAACAGATTTCGAAAGCCTGTTCCTGCAAGCCGAAGCCGCACAGCGTGCTTATATCAGTGCTGATCCCCGCGCTTTATATGAGTCTGCGGTACAGCAGTGCTTTACTTATCTGGGAGCTGGCAATGCTGCCACGTACCTGGCCGCAAACAGTGTAAGCAACTGGTCGCTGGCACCGGATAAACTCACGCTGATCATGACCCAGAAATGGGCGGCGATGAATGGCATCAATGATATGGAAACCTGGGCAGATTACCGCAGGCTGAATATTCCGGCCGACTTACCGATTTCAAATAACCCTGCTGCTTCGATCAGAAAAGTTCCGGTACGCCTGCTGTATCCGCAAAGCGAATACAACTATAATCCCGACAATGTACTTGCACAGGGAACCATCAGTCAGTTTACCACCAGAATCTTCTGGGATGTTAATTAATTTAAACAGAAACACATTCGTAATGAAAAGAATATCATTTTATACCACGATTATCGGCCTGGCTTTGATCAGCAGTTTATCTTCCTGCCTGAAAGACGACTCACAGCCGGATTTCACAAAAAACCAGCCCGTTATTGAACTCCCTGTAGGCTCATCTGCAGGAAATGGCGGCGGAAATTCTATCAGTACTTCCATTCCGGTAAATACGGCCGCTGCTGATTATTTTATCTATGTTAATTACGCAGCCCCGGAAGCAAATCCTGCGGATGTAACAGTTACACTGGCAGTCAGCGAAACTGCTCTGGCAAAATTTAACCAGGTAAATGGTACAACTTATCCCCTGCTGCCCGTTTCAGCGTACACACTCTCGTCTAACAAAGTAGTAATCCCGGCAGGACAGCGCAAGGTTCAGTACAATATGAAAATCAATACCACTGGCCTGAATCCTGCAGTAAAATATGCCCTGCCGCTCAGCATTACCGATGGCGGCGGTTTTACAGTTAGTGGCAATTTCGGCACTTTGATTTCAATTATTACCCTGACCAGCAAATAGGCTGAAAAGATAATTAGGTGTGTTGTTAAGTATGGCTGGAGAAATATTTCTTCAGCCTTCTTTAAATTACCATATTCCATTAAAATGAAAAAATACATTGCCTCAGCACTCCTGCTGTTTACAGTTGCAGTGCAGGCACAGCAAAAAAAAGTTCCTCTTACAAGCTATGTCAACCCCTTTATCGGTACCGGGGCAGTTGACAACAACAGTCTGGCCGGAAGCAATTTCCCCGGCCCCACTACTCCCTTTGGGTTTGTACAGCTCAGTCCTGATACGGAGGATAAACCGGATAATCCGGCTTCAGGTTACGATTACAACAGTCACACCATCGTTGGATTTAGCCATACACACTTAAGCGGTACAGGCGTAGCCGATCTGTTCGACGTACTGCTGATGCCCGCAACAGGAGAAATACGATCAGTCGCCGGAGACGCAAAAAAGCCCGGCAGTGGTTATCGCTCGGCCTATTCACACCAGGATGAATCGGCCAGACCAGGATATTATCAGGTAAAACTTAAAGATTATAATATCAATGCAGAACTCACCGCTACTGAACATGTAGGCCTGCAGCGGTATACTTTCCCTGCAAATACCAGCGGCCATGTGGTGATCGATCTCGACCATTCACTGGATAAAAACCGTACCTACTGGTCCTGCAAGATCATTGGTGCAGAAATCAGGGTCGTAGACAACAAAACCATAGAAGGATACCGTATCCTGACAGGCTGGGCCAAGCTCCGCAAAGTCTATTTCCATGCGGAATTCTCACAACCGATCCTGAGCACAGTGCTGTTTAGCGGAAAACGCGGCAATGAAAACACCACTATCATCAATGGCACGAATATCAAAGCTGCCCTGAACTTTGACACAAAATCAAAATCAGAGTTACTCGTAAAGGTGGCGCTTTCACCCGTGAGTATTGAGAATGCACGTGGAAATATGAAAGCTGAGCTGTCGGGATGGGATTTTGACGGAGTGGTAAAACAAACTTCAGACAAATGGGAAAAAGAGCTGGACAAGATGTCCATTGAGGGCACGTCCGTGCAAAAAGAGATTTTTTACACAGGCCTGTACCATGCGTTTACGCAACCGAATAATATGGCCGATGCCAATGGTGATTACCAGGCATCCGACCTGACCATCAAAAACGCGCCAGACAAAAAGCATTATTCTACATTTTCACTATGGGATACCTTCAGGGCTGCACATCCATTGTATACCTTAACACAGCCGGAACGGACGGCTGATTTTGTAAACAGCATGATGCGCCAGTATGATACCTATGGCTATCTCCCGATCTGGCAACTATGGGGCGATGAAAATTATTGTATGATCGGGAATCATGCCATTCCGGTAATTGTTGATGCGGCATTAAAAGGTATCAAGGGAATTGATCCGGAGAAAGCTTACGAGGCCGTAAGGGCATCGTCTACACTTAACCATCCTGGTTCACCATTTTCTGACTGGGAGAAATACAAGTATATTCCTGAAGACATTCAGTCGCAGTCGGTTTCGATTACGCTGGAAATGGCATATGACGACTGGTGCGTGGCACAACTGGCAAAGAAGCTTGGTAAAACATCCGATTACCAGCATTTCATGACCCGATCCGCATTTTACAAAAACCTGTATGATTCAAAAAGCGGATTTTTCAGGGCGAAGAACAAGAATGGCGAATGGCTGTCGCCTTTCAATCCGCTTAAATATGGTGGCAACGGTGGCAACCCTTATACAGAAGGAAACGCATGGCAGTATTTCTGGTATGTTCCGCAGAATGTCCCTGACCTGATCAGCATTGTTGGAGGCACAAAAGCCTTTACCGAAAAGCTGGATCAGTTCTTCACCCTAAAAGACCTTCCGGGCGAAGTAAACGGAAATGCCTCAGGTTTTATCGGTCAGTATGCCCACGGCAATGAGCCCAGCCACCACGTGGCCTATCTTTATGACTTCGCTGGTCAGCCCTGGAAAACCCAATACTATGTAGCCAAAATCTTGAATGAACTCTACAACAACTCCTCTTCCGGATATTCCGGCAATGAAGATTGCGGCCAGATGTCTGCATGGTATATTTTTAGCGCAATGGGCTTCTACCCTGTTAATCCTGCCAGTGGCATATACATGTTAGGCTCGCCGGTACTGAAACAAGCAAAGCTCAAACTGGGGAATGGGAAAGTATTTGAGGTAACCACGCAGAATGCTTCGAAAGAGAACGTATATATCCAGTCGGTAAAACTGAATGGCAAAACATATGACAAAACTTTCCTTACACAAAGTGATTTGACAAAAGGTGGCAAACTAGAATTTATCATGGGTAAAAAACCCAATTATAAGTGGGGAACACAAAAAAATTCAATCCCCCCACTGGAATCATTTTCCAACGCTGGTTAAAAATCTAGAGGCTCTTCTGTAAACAGGGTACTTGAATATTATAATTAATAGCTAATTTGCGGCATAATTATACATTCAAGTACCTTTTTATTTTACATGAAAGCTCGCTTTCTTCCTTACTGCGTTCTGTTGTTATGCTTTATTTTCCTGAGCAATATTGCCCGGGCAGATTATATCAAAGGCATCGGGGTCCCTTATGTTCAGAATTTTCCTAAATCCATTTACCTGTCCGGCAACCAAAACTGGGCAATTGCGAAGGATAGAAATG
Organism: Pedobacter westerhofensis; assembly: GCF_900182595.1. Lineage (GTDB taxonomy): Bacteria > Bacteroidota > Bacteroidia > Sphingobacteriales > Sphingobacteriaceae > Pedobacter > Pedobacter westerhofensis. Next base: position 12,856 of record NZ_FXTN01000003.1, read on the forward strand.
GCATTATGTATTTTGGCAATGCGCAGGGCTTGCTCACTTATGACGGCAAATACTGGCAGCAATATACTATGCCTAACCATCAGATCGTTCGTGCCGTTGCCACAGGCGATGACGGCATGGTCTACACCGGCAGCTTCGGAGAGTTCGGGTACTGGTCGCCCAAAAACAAAAAACTCAGTTACACATCCCTCACCAGCCTCATACCCGCCGGCAACCCGGTCAAAGACGAGATTTGGAAAATATATACAGATGGCAAAAGAGTAATCTTTCAGTCCTTCAGCACCATTTACATTTACCAGGATCAGAAGATCAGTATAGTAAAAGGCCCGGGATCATTACTTTTTCTACAACATGCAGGTAAGCGGTTCCTGATCGAAGTAACCGGAAAGGGGCTCTACGAATTGCAGGGGACAAAACTTGTTGCACTGCCCAACTTAGGGACCATCAGTCCGATGAACATCATGACGATTCTGCCCTATAAAAATAACCAGCTGCTGATCGGTACCAGCAAAGACGGATTATTTATATACGATGGAATGTCTTTTGCTCCTTTCATCAGTCCGGCAAATGATTTTCTGAAAACTTACCAGCTCAACAGGGGAACCCCCATTGGCAAAGAGTACTATGCTTTTGGAACAATCCTCAATGGACTGATACTGATTGACAGAAACGGGAATGTGATCCAGCGGATCAATAAGTCGGGCGGCCTCCAGAACAATACAGTCCTGGGCCTTTATGCCGATGACGACTCGAACCTCTGGACGGGGCTTGATAACGGTATAGACAGGATTGAACTCAACTCATCCCTGTATTTTTATCTGGACAAAGCCGGTCAGTTCGGCACGGTTTATTCCAGCCTCATTGACCAGGGAAACATTTACCTGGGTACCAATCAGGGATTGTTTTACAGTCCCTGGTCTGCCAGTAACGGAAATAAATTCAACAGCTTTGATTTCAAGCTGATTCCAAATTCACAGGGGCAGGTTTGGGACCTCAGCCTGATAGACGGGCAGCTGATCTGCGGGCATAATGAAGGGACTTTCAAAATCACAGGTTCACGAATGGAGAAAATCTCTCCGGTAAACGGTGGCTGGACCATCAAGAAATTAAACAGTAACCCGGATTATCTGATCCAGGGAACTTATACCGGGCTGGTGCTCTTTAAAAAAGATGCTTCCGGACAATGGAAATACTTTAGCAAGATTGATAACTTCTGGGAACCTTCGAGGTATGTTGAGCAGGATGCACATGGTGATATCTGGGTAAGCCATGCTTACAAGGGCCTTTACCGCTTAACGCTCAGTGCCGACTTTAAGAAGGTAATCAAGACCAGGCATTACAACGCAAAGAACGGGCTGCCCGGCGATTATAACATCAATATTTTTCAGCTTGAAAACAAGCTCATATTTTCATCGGATGCAGGTTTTATGCTGTATGATGAGCTAAGCGACCGCTTCAGCAGGTACAGCGTACTCAACAAAGGACTGGGAAGTTTTGCTGTTTCCAACAAGATTATCAGTGCGGGGTTAAAAAAGTACTGGTTTATCAATCATGGCAAAACCGCGCTGGCAGATTTTCTGGAGCCGGGCAAACTGTCGGTAGATTCCAACCAGTTTAGCCTGCTGGATGGACGAATGGTACAGTATTATGAAAACATCAGCAAAATCAGCGCGCAGATGTACCTGGTGAGCGTAGACGATGGATTTGTAATCTACGATGCTGCAGGCCGTAAAGAAGCAAACAGAATGAAAGCACTGCCTGCAGTACTGATCAGACGTGTGGAAGATGTTACCGACACCTACAGCATCCTTAGTGAAAACGGCAACAGTGGCTCCGAAATCGAAATTCCACATAGCAGAAATAATATCAGGATCTCCTATGCCCTGCCTTATTACAGGCAGGCCAAGATCAAGTTTCAGTACTATCTTGAAGGATATTCCGGTCAGTGGTCTGAATGGAGCACCGCTTCACAAAAAGATTTTACTAACCTCGGCAGAGGCAAATACCGGTTTCTGGTACGTGCAAAAATCAATGACGATCTGGTAAGTAAGACCAGCGTATTCGAATTTACCGTGCTTCCGCCATTTTACGCCAGTAACTGGGCTATCGCCCTGTATATCCTGCTGCTGGCCTGCGCTTTTGTACTAGGCAAAAAGTACTATCAGCAGAAACTGCAGAAGGACAGGGATAAGATTCTCGCTAAAGTACAACTGGAAAAGGATGCCTTCCTGAAAAAAGAAGCCGAAGCCACCGAGAAACAGATCATCAAAATACAGACGGAGAAACTGCATGCAGAATTGCAGAGCAAGAACCGCGAGCTTGCCAGTTCTGCCATGAGCCTGGTTTACAAAAATGAACTGCTGCAGAAGCTGAGCGAAGAGATGATCAAGCTCAAAGATAAGGACGGAAAAAAGGTAAGCGATGATCAGATCCGCAAAGTTCAGAAGATTATTGATGAGGGGATGAATGATGAGCGTGACTGGAATTTATTTGAGACCAGTTTCAATGAAGCACACGGAAGTTTCTTTAAAAAACTGAAAGCAAACCATCCTGATCTGGTACCCAATGACCTTAAATTATGCGCCTATCTGCACATGAATATGAGCAGTAAGGAAATGGCTTCGCTGTTAAATATTTCGTTGAGAGGAGTAGAAATCCGGCGTTACCGGCTGCGCAAGAAGCTCAACATCCCACATGATAAGAACCTTGCAGAGTTCTTTATGGAGCTTTAGGACTACATCATTACTACACATCCGCTAAAAAAGAATCAATATTATCTAAAAATTACTTTCCGCTATATTATCCTGCAAACCCTCTCTGCAACCACAAAAAGGCGGCCGCACAAGTTATTTTCATTAAAGAACGCTTATTGTATTTTGTACACAAAGGTCCACTGATGTAATATTGTTGAGGCCATTTGTTTGTTTAAACTGTTTAACAAGCGGAGATTTAACCCACAATTAAACATAAAACCAAATACGAGCATGAAAAGAATCTTTACCAAATTTTCTGTTTTAAGTTTTCTTTGTCTATTGCTTTTTAATGTTGCATCAGCCCAAAACATCACTGTTAAGGGACTGGTTTCAGACAGTCAGGATAAAACAACCCTGCCTTCTGTAAGCGTTACCATTAAAGGCACAACAACAGGAATTCAAACAGACGGTAACGGGGTGTTTACAATTAGCGCGCCCGCTAACGCGACCTTAGTCTTTACTTATATCGGCTATACCACACAGGAAGTTCCTGTCAATAATCAAACAACATTAAATGTTTCACTGGTATCATCTTCACAGCAGCTTGAGCAGGTTGTAGTAGTAGGTTATGGTACGCAGCGCAAGATCGATGTTACAGGATCCGTAGCCAGTGTAAAAGGTGAGGAACTCTCTAAACAGGCATCACAAAATCCTGTAAGTGCTTTGCAGGGCAAGATTGCCGGTGTATCTATCACCAATTCGGGTTCGCCCGGCTCAGCCCCTCAGATCCGTATACGTGGTTTAGGTACTATTTTTGGTAACCAGGCACCTTTATATGTCGTAGACGGGGTGTGGTACAGCGACATCAACTTCCTGAACCCTGCTGACATTGAAACACTGAGTGTATTGAAAGATGCATCTGCACAATCTATCTATGGTATCCGTGCCGCCAATGGTGTGGTACTGGTTACTACCAAAAAAGGAAAGATTGGTGCTCCTACAGTAATCAATTACGATGCCTATGCAGGATTTCAAAAGGTTACCAATAAAGTGAAAATGGCCGATGCTTCAGAGTATGCCACGCTTACCAATGAACTATCTACCCAGAACGGGGGCGCAAACGTTTTTGCAAATCCTGCTTCGCTGGGCAAAGGCACAGACTGGTACGATCAGATCCTTCAGAATGCTTTTGTAATGAATCATAGTTTGTCGGTTACCGGCGGATCGGATAAATCCACTTATAATATCTCACTCGGTTATCTGGATCAGGATGGTATTGTAAAAACCAATAACTACAAAAGATATACAGCAAGAGTATCAAATGATATCCAGATTTTCAAAAATCTGAAAGTTGGTTACAACGTTACAGGCGTTGCAACAAAATCAAAGGACATTCCGCTTACAATTTTCCACCAGTTATATTCGGCTTCGCCAACAGTACCTGTATTCAATCCGGACGGTTCTTATGGCGATCCCAACAGTCAGAAACTTGGTGACGGGGCGAATTTCAATCCACAGGCTACCCTTGATTTCTTTAATCAGACCTCCAAGGAATACAGGGCTACGGGAAATATCTATGCAGAACTGAAGTTTTTAAAACATTTTACATTCAGGACCAGCGTTGGCGGTGAATTTGGCCAGCTCGAAGCAAGAACATATGCCCCGGTTTATTATGCCACTTTTGCACAACAGGCAGAAAGCAGCACGCTCGACCTGAAACGTGTGGAAACCCGCAACTGGATCATCGAGAATACGCTGACCTATCAGAATACATTCAAGGAAGATCATAACCTGACCGTGCTCCTTGGCCAGTCGGCACAGAGTAACAGGTCATACTCCATCAATGCCACTGCACGTGACGTACCTTATAACAGCGATGCCGACCTTTACCTGAGACTGGGCAATGTGGATGACCGTTATGTGGACGACCAGGCCAGTCTGATCAAGTTCGCATCATACTTTGCAAGGGTAAACTATGCCTTTAAAAACAAATATCTGCTGAATGCTTCAATCCGCGCAGACGGTGCATCGCAATTCTATGGCAACGAAACCTGGGGATATTTTCCTTCGGTAGGTGCTGGATGGGTAGTGACCAATGAAGATTTTATGAAAAACCAGAAGCTGTTCAGCAACCTGAAAATCCGCGGTAGCTACGGTATTGTAGGTAATGCCAGTGTACCGGTAAATCCTACACAGGCGCTGATCGCACAAACTGCTGACCTTGCTGCAATTTACAACAATGTATTATATACTGGTGCCAGCAGAAATACACTCGTTCCTCCTTCCATCGTTTGGGAGAAAGGTATCGGTGCCAATGCAGGATTTGAAGCCGGCTTCCTTGGTAACAGGTTAACTGTTGAAGGTGATTTTTACACACGTAAAACATCAAGGGCCATCTTTGCCCTGCCGATCCTGGGTTCACTGGGAACTGTAGACAACCAGATCCTAGGCAACCAGGCCGACCTGCAGAACAGAGGGGTGGAACTTTCAGCCTCATGGAGTGATAAAACGGCCAGCGGCCTTACCTATTCCATCGGAGGTAACATCGGTTACAATGCCAACAAAGTATTAAACGTAAGTACGGGCAGCAACCCGATTTACAGCGGCAGCACAGGTATTACCAATGGTTACCTGGCTACAAGAACTGTAGCAGGCGACCCGATTGGTCAGTTTTACGGTTATAAAACCGCAGGTATATTCCAGGATGCAACAGACATTGCAGCATCCCCGGTGCAGTCAGGAGCATTGCCAGGTGGTTTCAAATATCAGGATCTCAACGGCGATGGTAAAATCACTTCGCTTGACAGAACGGTGATTGGAAATCCCAACCCCAAATATACCTATGGCGTAAATACCAACTTTGCCTATAAAAACTTTGACCTTGCACTGGACTTCCAGGGTGTTGCCGGAGTAGATATCTACAACGCTAACCTGGCCTACCGCTACGGTAATGAAAACTTCACCAAAGATTTTGTGGATAACCGCTGGCATGGCGCAGGAACCTCAAATACTTATCCTTCTACAAGTATAGGTTCATCTGCCAACTCTGCTCCCAACTCGTTTTATGTATCGAGCGGATCATACTTCAGAGTAAGAAATGCACAGTTAGGCTATACATTGCCAAAAGAAATCCTGGCGAAATGGAAAATACAGAAAATCAGGTTCTATGCAAATGCTCAGAATGCCATCAATCTGTTCGGATACAAAGGATTTAGCCCGGAGGTGGGCCCTGTGCCAGTCAACGCTGCAGAGAAAATCTCCAATACGCTGTCCAACACTACCCTCAATGGTGGTATCGATGCGAATGTGTATCCGTTATACGCAACTTACAACTTTGGTGTTAATCTGACCTTCTAATCTGCAATCACATGAAACTCAACAATAAATTATATTCAAAATCGGTTTTGGGAGCAGGTATCTTCATTGCTGCATCTCTCTTCCCTTCCTGTAAAAAGGAATTTCTTAACGTCCCTCAGCAGGGACAACAACAAAGTGAAGTATTCTGGAAAACTGCCGATGATGCTGGTAAAGGCGTAAATGCAATCTATGGCAATATGCGATCATGGGAAAACACTGCCTTCCCTGCAATTGCGATAGAAAGTATGGGCTCGGATGATGCCGAAAAAGGCAGCAGCCCAAGCGATGCCAGTTATTTTAATGACTTTGATACCTTTACTATTGATCCTAACCAAGGTAATATTTCAGGCTTCTGGAATGGTCAGTACCGGAACATCAATTACTGTAACCAGGTGCTCGATAATGTGCCGGCAATTACAATGGATGCCACACTGAAAGCCCAGTACCTTGCAGAAGCTAAATTTATACGTGCAATGTCATACTTCAGGCTGGTACGCGCCTTTGGTGCTGTGCCCTTACGGTTAACTGTACCTAAAGACGCTTCGGAATATAACATTCCAAGAACTGACGCTGTACAGGTATATGCCCAGGTTGAAAAAGACCTGACTGAAGCAGCTGAAGGCTTACCGGCAAGTTATGCTGCCGCTAACCTCGGAAGAGCAACAAAAGGTGCCGCGCTGACGATGCATGCAAAGGTGGCAATGTACCTGAAAAAATGGTCGGATGTACTGGCTTATACCAATACCGTTATGGGCATGAACTACAGTCTGCTCCCAAATTTCGAATCTGTTTTCCGCATTCCTAACGAGAACAGCAGCGAATCCATCTTTGAGATTCAGTGTGCACTGGTTCCCGGAAATACCGCAGCTTCAAACTCACAGTATTCACAGGTACAGGGTGTACGTGCAGCCAGAGGTGGTGGATGGGGATTCAATGTGCCTACCGCAGATTTAGCGGCCTCGTTTGAAACAGGCGATCCAAGAAGGGATGCGACCATCATTTTCAGGGGTGAAACTACACCGCAGGGCGATGTAATTGATGCTTCAGGAGATAACCCGATGTATAACCAGAAATCATATGTCCCTTTTAGCCTTTTTGTAAACGGCTTTAATGAAGGTGCACAGCAAAATGTACGTGTATTGCGCTTTTCAGATGTTTTGCTGATGAATGCTGAAGCTGCCAATGAACTGGGCAATTCAACACAGGCACTTGCTTCGCTGGAAAGAGTTCGTGCAAGGGCCCGTCAGGGTAACCCTGCCATTCTTCCTGCAGTAACAGCTACCGATCAGGCAACAATCCGTGCTGCGATCTACCGCGAGAGGAGATCAGAATTTGCAATGGAATTTGACCGTTATTTCGATGTCATCCGTCAGGGGCGCGGAACAGCAGTGTTTGGCCCTAAAGGGTGGAAAGCCGGAAGAAATGAAATCTGGCCAATTCCTCAAACAGAAATTGACCTGAGCGGCGGACTGCTCACTCAGAACCCGGGTTATTAATTCCTATCTAACCAGATCATATCGAGGTTGCCGGTTTTGGCCGGCAGCCTTTTTTTTCAGACCCCAGGCAGCTTTGATTACTGGTTGTACTTATTAAATGGGCTGCTCTTTATACATAACTGATATGCTGAAACGCAAACTATATTTATGCCTTACCGCTGCAGTGCTGATATCTGGCTTTTGCTTTAACGCACAGCCGGCACAAGCACAGACAAAAGGTACAGATCATATTACACCGCAGCTTAAAATTCAAAAAAAACTGACCGATGAGCAGCTGCTCGATCTTGTTCAGAAACAAACCTTTCGCTATTTCTGGGACTTTGGACACCCGGTAAGCGGAATGGCACGCGAACGCAGCAACAGGTCTTTTGATTATGGCGATGAAGTGGTCACTACCGGGGGCACCGGCTTTGGCGTGATGGCTACGATTGTAGCTTCAGAACGTAAGTTTATTACCAGGGAGCAGGCTGCAGCAAGAACAAAAAAAATTGTAGACTTCCTTTGGAAAGCGGATATGTTTCATGGAGCTTTTCCACACTGGCTCAACGGAGAGACAGGTAAGGTGATCAGGTTTAGCCCAAAAGATGACGGCGCCGACCTGGTGGAAACATCTTTCCTTTTCCAGGGACTGCTTACGGCACGTCAGTATTATACCGCAGACAATGCAGTAGAAAACGATATCCGCAACAGGATCCTCTGGATGTGGGAAGGTATCGAATGGAACTGGTTCACGCAGCAACAAAATGTATTGTACTGGCACTGGAGCCCCAACAATGACTGGAGCATGAACCATCAGCTGAAAGGATGGAACGAATGTTTTATCACGTACGTGCTGGCAGCTTCTTCACCAAAATTTGCAATCGACAAAAGGGTCTACGAAGACGGCTGGGCCAATAGCAATACCTTTTTTAATGGTAAGAAATTCCTCGGGATAACCCTCCCGCTGGGCTTTGACTTTGGCGGTCCTTTATTTTTTACCCACTACTCCTTTTTAGGCCTGGACCCGCGTGGGTTAAAAGATCGTTATGCTGATTATTTTGAGCAGAACAAAAATCATACACTGATCAACCATGCCTACTGCGTGGAAAATCCAAAACATTATAAAGGTTATGGCGAGAATAGCTGGGGCTTAACGGCAAGCGACAGCTGGCAGGGATATGCGGCGCATTCACCAACCGAAGATCTGGGCGTAATCAGTCCTACAGCGGCACTTTCTGCTTTTCCTTATACACCTGAATATTCAATGAAGGCACTAAAACATTTCTATTTTGACCTTGGGGATAAAATATGGAGCGAATACGGATTTGTCGATGGCTTTAGCGAAGAACATAACTGGTATGCCAAATCGCACCTTGCTATCGACCAGGGACCGATTATCTGCATGATTGAAAATTACCGCAGCGGATTATTATGGAAGCTGTTTATGAGCAGTCCCGATGTGAAAAAAGGGCTGGACAAATTAGGTATTGAAAGCAAGCCCTGAAGAACTAGTAGATCCAAACGATATCGGATAACATAATTTAAACCATGATTACAAATACATTAAATATATGAGAAGACCTAATCCCCTATTTTTCCTGGCGGTTGTTTTTCTGGCGAATACAGTATCCGCGCAACAGAAAAAGACCGTACCAGCAGCCGATCAGAAAATCAATACTTTCATCAACAGCCTGATGTCTAAAATGACTGTGGATGAAAAAATCGGACAGCTTAATTTGCCCGCTGTAGGATTTGACGTTACAGGACCCGTTTTAAGCGAGGGCGTAGACGAAAAGATTGAAAAGGGATTAGTTGGCGGTGTTTTTAACACTTTTACCCCTCAGGCAGTAGAAAAACTGCAGAAACTGGTGATGACTAAGTCGCGGTTGAAGATTCCCTTGTTATTTGGATATGACGTGATACACGGACACAAGACCATATTCCCTATCCCTCTGGGACTAAGTACCAGCTGGGACCTTGACCTGATTGAGAAAAGTGCACGTATTGCCGCAAGGGAAGCAAGTGCTGATGGTTTAAACTGGACCTTCTCCCCTATGGTAGACATTGCAAGGGACCCGCGCTGGGGAAGAATTGCTGAAGGATCAGGCGAAGACCCCTACCTGGGCTCGCTTATTGGTGTAGCCATGGTCAAAGGATATCAGACCAGCAGCCTGTCCAACAAAGATGCTATTCTCGCCTGCATCAAGCATTTTGCGCTCTACGGCGCCGCCGAAGCAGGAAGGGATTACAATACTACAGATATGAGCCTGATCAAAATGTATAATGAATACCTGCCGCCTTATAAAGCAGCAGTTGATGCAGGTGCTGCTTCTGTAATGGCTTCTTTTAATGATATCAACGGAACACCGGCCACAGCAAACAGGTGGTTGCTAACCGATCTGCTGCGCAGTAACTGGGGATTTAAAGGATTTGTAGTGAGTGATTATACAGGAATTAATGAGCTGGTACCGCACGGACTGGGCGATCTGAAAACAGTGAGCGCAAAAGCTCTTGCTGCAGGAACGGACATGGACATGGTTGGCGAAGGATTTCTGACCACCCTCAAACAATCCCTGCAGGACAAAAAAATCACCATGCAGATGATCGATCTTGCCTGCCGCAGAATGCTAGAAGCAAAATATAAACTGGGTTTATTTGCCGATCCTTATAAATATGTGAACGAAGAACGTGCAAAAACAGAAATCCTTTCACAGCAAAACAGGTTCGATGCAAAAAATATCGCTGAAGCATCAATGGTATTATTGAAAAATGATAACCAGGTATTGCCTTTGCAAAAGAAAGCTAAGATTGCGTTGATTGGCCCGCTGGCTGATGACAAACGCAATATGATTGGCAACTGGAGTGCGGCGGGCGATTGGAAAAAGGCAATCGGTGTAATGGAAGGCCTTAAAAACGCAGCACCGGATCTGGATATTACTTATGCTAAAGGGGCAAATCTGGTGGATGATGCTGCCATTTTAAAACAACTGAATGCCAATGGCGCAGACATCGCTGCAGATGAAAAATCAGCGGATAAACTGATCAGCGAGGCCGTATCTGCAGCAAACAAATCAGATATCGCCGTTGTGGTACTCGGTGAAAGTGCACTGATGGGCGGCGAAGCCACAAGCCGCACCAATCTTGATCTTTTACCAAATCAAAAAGCACTGTTAAAAGCAGTTAACGCTACAGGAAAACCCGTAGTGCTGGTACTGATGAACAGCCGTCCCCTTACGCTGGAATGGGAAGATGCCAACGTAACGGCAATTCTTGAAACCTGGTTTGGCGGTACTGAAGCAGGTAACGCCATTGCGGATATCCTGGTAGGGAATTATAACCCTGCTGGTAAGCTGACCTCAACATTTCCAAGAAGCGTGGGCCAGATACCGATCTACTACAACCATAAAAATACCGGCCGCCCCTACGACGGTATATCCAATGAAAAATACAAATCCCGTTATATCGATAGTTCAAATGATCCCCTGTATCCTTTTGGTTATGGTTTGAGTTATACCAGTTTCCAGTATTCGGCACCACAGCTGAACAAGACCGCTGTTAAAGCCGGACAACCCATCCAGGTATCTGTAGATGTTCAGAATACAGGTAAGTATGACGGCCAGGAAGTAGTGCAGCTGTATATTCAGGATATTTACGGATCTATCACCAGACCCGTAAAAGAACTGAAAGGATTTCAGAAGATCTTTCTGAAAAAAGGAGAAAGTAAACATGTGACCTTTACGATTGACGAGCAGATGCTCAAATTTTTTAATGCCGACTTAAAGTTCGCAGCTGAACCGGGAGATTTTAACCTGTTCATCGGATCCAATTCACGCGATGTAAAAGCCGCCAGCTTCAGCTTTGGCAGGTAAGGCATTTTGGCCTTCAGTTATTTTATGGAAGGCACAATAATTTAAATTGTTTAAAACCCGCTTGTAATACAGGCGGGTTTTATAATTTAGTGCCATGAAGTATTACAAACTGCTCCTCTTTTCACTACTTATTATATGCAGCTCAAATCTAAAAGCACAGGATCTCACAAAATTCAGTAAAGGCAGTTACATCACTACCAAAGATACCATTCAATACAGGATCTTGTTTCCCGAAGCATTTGATCCCCAAAAGAAATATCCTGTAGTAATTTTTCTTCATGGCCGCGGTGAACGTGGCAGCGATAATGAAATGCAACTGGCAAATGGTGGTAAATTATTCCTTAAACCAGAACTGCGTACGCAATTTCCGGCGATAGTGATTTTTCCGCAATGCCCTGAGAACAGCTACTGGAGCAACGTAAACATCACCACCGATACTGCCGGAAAAAGGAAGTTCAGTTTCCAAACTGGTGGTAAACCCACCAAAGCCATGAGCAGCCTGATGGGCATGATTGACAACTTCCTGGAAAAACCCTATGCAGACCATAATCAGATTTACATCGGAGGCCTTTCTATGGGAGGGATGGGAACCTATGAGCTGTTGCGCCGCAAGCCCAAAACCTTTGCCGCTGCCTTTGCGATCTGCGGTGGAGATACTCTTGCAAATGTGAATAAGTATAAAAATGTGCCCTTATGGATCTTCCACGGCGGAAAAGATGATCAGGTGAACCCTGCTTACTCCATCGCCATCAGCAATCAGCTAAAGATCGTAGGTAAAGAAGTAAAATTTAGTTATTATCCCGATGCCAACCATAACAGCTGGGACGCTGCACTGGCAGAACCTGAGCTGCTGCCCTGGTTGTTTAGCCATACCTTAAAAAAATAAAAGGTGGAGATTAACCCCACCTTTTATTTTATTCTGTCATATTGTGATATACTGCCTGCACATCATCATCATCTTCCAGTTTATCAATGAGCTTCAGCACATCTGCCGCCTGTTCTTCAGAAACATCAGTAGTTGACAGTGAAATACGCTCCAGTTTAGCGCTTTTCATCTCAAATCCCATGTCTTCAAGCGCTTTCTGCATTTTACCGAAATCTTCAAAAGCAGTCTGAACAACAGCAACTTCAGTACCTTCTTCGTCTGCTTCCAGGTAAAGTTCTTCCAGTCCGGCGTCAATCAGTTCAAACTCCAGCTCTTCCATATCCTTCTCTCCCGGTAAAAACCTGAAGACCGATTTACGGTTAAAGATAAAATCCAGGGAACCTGTTTTGCCCAGGGAACCGCCTGTTTTACTAAAGTAACTGCGCACGTTTGCCACAGTCCTGTTTGTATTGTCTGTTGCTGTTTCGATCAGGATAGCTACACCATGCTGTGCATATCCTTCATATACATGCTCCTCGTATCCATTCTCATCCTTATTGGACGCCCTTTTGATCGCGGCATCAACAGTATGTTTAGGCATATTTACTGCCTTAGAGTTTTGGATAGCAGTACGCAGGCGGGAGTTGGTATCCGGATTTGGGCCGGCATCTTTCACTGCCATTACAATTTCCTTCCCTATGCGGGTAAATTGTACGGCCATCTTAGCCCAACGTTTAAATTTTCTTTCTTTTCTAAACTCAAATGCTCTTCCCATTGTATTCTTATTGAGGGCTTACCCTATTTTATTTTTTTAAATTATTAAACATATCTGCAGTCAGCTTCGCCAGGTCAAACTCAGGTTTCCAGCCCCAGTCGCGCGTGGCAAACTGGTCGTCAATAGAACGCGGCCAGCTGGCAGCAATCTGCTGGCGCGGATCAGCAGCCGTGTAAGTTAGCTTAAAATCCGGGATATGGCTCCTGATTTCAGCCGCAAGCACTTCCGGCGTAAAGCTAACCCCAGCAAAATTATAGCTTGAGCGTATGCTGATCTGTGCTGAAGGGGCATCCATTAATTCAATTGTACCGCGGATGGCATCATCCATATACATCATGGGCAGTTCCGTTTCTGCAGAAAGAAAAGAAGCATAGCTCCCCTTTTTCAAGGCATCATGGAAAATATGTATCGCATAATCCGTTGTACCTCCGCCCGGAGCAGCCTTCCAGCTGATCAGGCCCGGATACCGGATACTGCGTACATCCAGCCCATATTTCTGGTGATAATATTCGCACCATCTTTCACCTGCTAATTTACTAATTCCATAAACAGTATTGGGGTCCATTACACAAAATTGTTCTGTCTGGTCTTTTGGTGAATTTGGTCCAAAAACAGCGATTGAACTTGGCCAGTATACCTTCGCCGTTTTGTAAACGATAGCCAGGTCAAGGATATTCAGCAAGCCGTTCATATTCAGGTCCCAGGCCAGCTGCGGGTTCTGCTCCCCTGTTGCGGACAATAAAGCCGCCAGCAGGTATACCTGAGCGGGTTTATACTTGTTAAATATTTTATTTAAAGTATCCTTTTCCAGGACATTAACGAATTCAAAAGGGCCTGAATTCTTGATATCATAATCGGGACGGCGGATATCGCAGGCGATCACATTGTCTTCCCCGTAGGTCTTACGGAGGGCTGTAACTAACTCTGTGCCGATCTGGCCGTTAGAGCCCAAAACTACTATTTTTTCGTTCATTAAAATATAGATTTTGGCAAAGGTAGAAAAACGAAACAAACCCCAATAAAAATGTTGTTAATTATATTTATCTTCATATATTGATAGCTCATGCTCTCATTTTACAGGCCCTTTATGCCCTGTAAATTTAAAATGAACCATAAATATAAATCATATGAGCAACAGAAGAAACTTTTTACAACAGGCCGGAATAGCTGCTGCAGCAGCAATCCTCAGCCCTTCGGTACTATCCTCTGCAATGGCGGCAGAAAAATTACCCTCCCATAAAGTAGGGATCCAGCTGTATACGCTGAGGGAACAACTACTTAAAGATGTCAAAGGGACGATTTCAAAAGTAGCGAAGATCGGTTACGACCAGGTAGAAACCTTTTACGGTTATCCCGGACCAAATGCTGCACCCGGTTTCTGGGGGCTGGATGCTAAAGCGTTTAAGTCGCTTCTGACAGCCAACCACTTAAGTTCTCCAAGCGGGCATTACAATGCCAATTCCTATTTTATCGAAGGCGGAAATGATGAAACCATCAAACAGTATATCGAAGTTGCAGCTACCGTAGGGCAGAAGTATTTTGTGATTCCCTCAATACCGCATGACCCTGCAAAAGCAAGCACATCAGATTACTTTAAAGAAATCGCAGCCAAATTCAATCATGCAGCCGGGCTCTGCAAAAATCATGGCCTCAAACTGGGCTATCATAACCATAATTTTGAGTTCACTGATCTTGGAAACGGCGTAACACCATTTGATATTCTCCTGAAAGAAACCGATCCTTCGATGGTCAGCTTTGAGCTTGATTTGTTCTGGGCGGTAAATGCAGGAGTCAATCCACTGGAAATGTTTAAGCTACATCCCGGACGTTTCAAAATGTGGCATGTGAAAGATATGGATAAAGCAGATAAAAAAGTTTTTACCGAGGTAGGAACAGGCAGCATTGATTTCAAAAGCATCTTCAAACAGGCAAAACTTTCGGGAATGGAATACCTGTTTGTAGAACAGGATGTGATTAAGATAGACCCTTACCAAAGTATCACCAAAAGTATTAATTATATCAAAAAAGACCTGTTATCATAATTATAGATTAATTTAGTGTCAGGATATAAATATTTTTCCGGGCAGGCCTGAGTAACAATAACATTATATTAGTGTGTTAATATTACACTTTGTCAACTGTTTTACTTAATTTGGACTGTCCAATAGCACAACAACATACGATAATTAACCAAATTTAAATCACTATGAATAGAAGAGAGGCAGTTAAGAGTGTTGCTTTTTTAATGGGAGGCGCACTGTCTGCAACTACAATCGCTGTATTTATCGATGGCTGTACTTCGCCATCGGCTAATAAGGGATCGAATCTGTTTTCGGATGACCAGAACCTGATCATCACTGAAATAGCGGATGTGATTATCCCTAACACAAAAACACCGGGCGCAAAAGCTGCAGGTGTAGGGCCGTTCATTTCCAAGATGGTTATGGAATGCTACCCTGAGGATGCACAAAAAGCATTTGTAAAAGGGCTTGAAGATCTTGAAGACCGTTCGAAAAAACAATTCGACAAATCATTCCTTAAAATTTCCCCGAAAGAGCGTGAGCAGCTGATCGGAAAATTACGTGATGAAACTGTGGCAGCCCAGAAAGCTGAAGCTGCAAAAAAACCGTCATCCGGCCCTAACCTTAAACTGGAAAAACCAATGGCCGGACCAGACAGGTATGCGAAAAGTACACCTTATTTCTTTGCAATTGCGCGCGATTTAACCATGCTTGGTTATTTCACTTCTGAAATCGGCGCTACACAGGCTCTCGAATATGTACAGATCCCCGGCCGCTATGATGGCTGTGTAGATCTGAAACCTGGTCAGAGAGTTTATTCATAAACCAAATTAGCACAACAAGCAATGAATTTAAATACAAAAGCAACAGCACAAAATACATATGATGCTATTGTTGTTGGATCCGGTATCAGCGGCGGATGGGCAGCAAAAGAACTAACCGAAAAAGGACTTAAGGTTTTACTGCTTGAACGCGGCAGAAACGTTGAGCACATCAAAGACTATACTACAGCAATGAAAAAACCATGGGAATTTGAACACCGTGGCCTGCTGACAGAAGAACAAAAAAAGACACACCCTGTACAGATCAGGGATTATCCATATCAGGAATTTAACGAAAGTTTCTGGGTAAATGACCTGGAATGCCCTTATACCGAGGTTAAACGCTTCGACTGGTACCGGGGATTTCACGTAGGTGGTAAATCACTGATGTGGGGACGTCAGAGCTACCGTTTCAGCGACCTGAACTTTGAAGACAATAAAAAAGACGGTCATGGAAATGACTGGCCGATCAGATACAAAGACCTCGAAAAGTGGTACGACTATGTAGAGCGTTTCGCCGGTATCAGCGGACAGGCAGAAAACTGGCCTGCACTGCCAGACGGACAGTTCTTACCTCCGATGGAGATGAACTGTGTGGAAAAATCTGTAAAATCACGCATCGAGGAGCATTATAAAAAAGCAAGGATCATGACCATTGGCCGTACAGCCAACCTGACCGTGCCCCATGGCGGAAGAGGCAGCTGCCAGTACCGTAACCTCTGCAGCAGGGGATGTCCTTTTGGCGCTTACTTCAGCACCCAGTCCTCTACCCTTCCGGCAGCTGTAGCTACAGGAAACCTGACCTTGCGTCCTTTCTCTCTGGTAGAATCTATCATCTATGATAAAGAAACCCAGAAAGCCAAAGGTGTTCGTGTTATCGACTCTGAGACCAAGGAAAATGTAGAGTTCTACGCTAAAATTGTTTTTGTAAACGGTTCTACACTGGGAAGTACATTCCTGCTGTTAAACTCAACTTCTGCAGAACATCCGAACGGTTTGGGCAATGGCAGCGGTGAGCTTGGCCATAACCTGATGGACCACCACTTCCGTTGTGGTGCAAACGGCGAGGCAGAAGGATTTGAAGATAAATATACCTACGGTAGACGTGCCAACGGGATCTATATTCCAAGATACCGTAATATGAACGGTGAAAAACGCGATTACCTGCGTGGCTTTGGCTACCAGGGTGGTGCAAGCCGTACCGGCTGGCATAAAGATGTTGCAGAACTGGCCTTTGGCGGTGAGTATAAAGATCAGATGACTCAGCCAGGCTTGTGGACAATGGGACTGGGCGGCTTCGGCGAATCGCTTCCATATCATGAAAACAGGGTGTACATCGATAAAACCAAGAAAGATAAATGGGGCATGCCTGTTCTGGCTATCGACTGTGAGTTTAAAGGCAATGAACAAAAAATGCGTTTAGACATGATGAACGATGCAGCAGAAATGCTGGAAGCCGCGGGCATGAAAAACATCACCACCTTCGACAACGGATCTTCACCGGGTATGGCTATCCACGAACAGGGAACAGCACGTATGGGAGATGATCCCAAAACATCTGTCCTCAATAAATGGAACCAGATGCACGAAGTGAAAAATGTTTTTGTAACTGACGGATCATGTATGCCGTCAATCGCATGCCAAAACCCATCACTTACATTTATGGCATTAACAGCCAGAGCTGCGGATTTTGCAGTTTCTGAACTTAAAAAAGGAAACCTTTAATGGCAGCAGCTAAGATAAGAATGGGAATGATCGGTGGCGGAAAAAATGCCTTCATCGGCGCCGTTCACCGCATTGCAGCCAATATAGACGGACAGATAGAACTGGTTTGCGGCGCATTGAGCTCCAATCCGGAAACTGCAAGGGAGTCTGGCGAATTGTTGTTTTTAGCAGCAGACAGGAACTATGGCAGCTACCAGGAAATGATCGAAAAGGAAAGCCTGCTCCCGGCCGAAACCAGGATGCACTTTGTAACTATCGTTACACCTAACTTCGCGCATTTTGCCCCGGCGATGCTGGCACTGGAACATGGTTTCCATGTAGTGATCGATAAACCGATCAGCCTTACACTGGCTGAAGCCAAAAAGCTGGAAGAAAAAGTAAAAGACACAGGCTTAACCCTGTGTCTTACCTATACCTACTCTGGTTATCCGATGGTAAAACAGGCACGTCAAATGGTAAAAGAAGGTGCCTTCGGAGCGATCCGTAAAGTGCTGGTAGAATATCCGCAGGGATGGCTGAGCCTTCCTTCAGAACGTGACGGCAACAAACAATCTTCATGGAGAACCGATCCTGCAAAAAGCGGGATCAGCGGCTGCATGGGCGATATTGGTACACACGCAGCCCAGCTCGCAGAATATATCTCAGGCCTGGAGATCGCAAAGATCTGTGCAGACCTGAATATTGTGGTTGATGGCCGGCCGCTCGACGATGACGGCAATGTTCTGCTGAAGTTTAACAATGGCGCCAATGGTGTATTGGTAGCTTCCCAAATTGCCGCAGGCGAGGAAAACGCTCTGAAGATCAAGGTTTACGGCGAAAAAGGCAGCCTGGAATGGCATCAGGAAGAACCCAATACGCTGAAGGTAAAATGGCTGGACGCGCCAAGCCAGATCTACCGTACAGGACAGGGTTACCTGGCACAGGCAGCGCAATACAATGCGCGTACTCCTGCCGGGCATCCCGAAGGTTACCTGGAAGCTTTTGCCAATATATACCGGAATTTTGCCTCAACACTGCAGGCGCAGCTTGCCGGTGAAACACCTACAGCAGAAATGCTCGACTTCCCCGGTGTGGAAGAAGGCGTGAGAGGAATGGCGTTTATAGAAAATGTAGTGGCATCAAGCCAGTCGGCCCAGAAATGGTACGATTTCAAAATATAAAAGAATGACAACACTTAAAGGACCAGCAGTTTTTTTAGCGCAGTTTATCAGAG
This sequence comes from Pedobacter westerhofensis, assembly GCF_900182595.1. GTDB lineage: Bacteria > Bacteroidota > Bacteroidia > Sphingobacteriales > Sphingobacteriaceae > Pedobacter > Pedobacter westerhofensis. The sequence continues at coordinate 31,670 of NZ_FXTN01000003.1, forward strand.
AAGAAGAACCTTTCAACTCTCTGGAAGGTATCTGTAAATGGGCGGCAGACCTTGGCTTTAAGGGCATCCAGATGCCTACACTCGATAACAGGTTTATCGATCTGCAAAAAGCAGCCGAAAGTAAAACCTATGCAGATGACCTGAAAGGGCAGATCGCAGGATACGGACTGGAAATTACTGAACTCTCTACCCATATCCAGGGCCAGCTGGTAGCTGTAAACCCGGCTTTTGATAAGGCTTTCGATGGTTTTGCTCCTGCAAACCTACGCAACAATCCATCTGCACGGCAGGAATGGGCGGTACAGCAGTTAAAATATGCAGCAAAAGCTTCACAGAACCTGGGCTTAAATGCACATGCTACCTTCAGCGGATCACTATTATGGCATATGTTCCACCCCTGGCCGCAAAGACCGGAGGGTTTGGTAGATGATGGGTTTAAAGAACTGGCACGCCGCTGGCTGCCGATCTTAAATGAGTTTGACGAATGCGGTGTGGATGTTTGTTATGAGATCCACCCGGGGGAAGACCTTTTTGATGGTATCACCTACGAAATGTTCCTCGAAAAAGTAAATAACCACCCAAGGGCATGCTTATTGTATGATCCCTCACACTTTGTGTTGCAGCAGCTGGACTATATCCAGTATATTGATTTTTACCACGAACGTATTAAAGCTTTCCATGTGAAAGATGCAGAGTTTAATGCTACCGGCAGACAGGGAACTTTTGGCGGTTACCAGAGCTGGGCAAACCGCGCAGGGCGCTACCGCTCGCCGGGCGACGGACAGGTAGATTTTAAAACAATATTCAGTAAACTTGCCCAGTATGACTTTAAAGGCTGGGCGGTAATGGAATGGGAATGCTGCATCAAGGATTCTGAAACCGGTGCAAGAGAAGGTGCCGAGTTTATTAAAAAGCACATTATCCCGGTTACTGCCAGGGCCTTTGATGATTTCGCCGCTACAGGTGCAGATGAGGCTTTTAACCGACAAATATTAGGTATATAATAATTAGCACAAACAAAGAATGAAACACACAACTTTACTGATCTTAGGCTGCCTGGGCTTAACCCTGGCTTCATGCGGAGGTTCTTCACAGCAGACAGAAGAAACTATCAAGACAAAATCAACTACGACAACTGACACCAGCGCAACTGTAAGTGCGGAGACACCAACAGCAACGCTTCCGGGAGAAAAACTGGTTTCAATGAACGACTGTGTAGGATGCCACAATAAAACACAAAAGATAATCGGCCCGGCCTATGTGGATATTGCTGCGAAATATCCTTCCAATGATGCAAATATCAGCCATCTGGCAGATGTTGTGATTGCCGGAAGCAAAGGTACCTGGGGCGATCTGCCAATGACACCCCATCCTAACCTGAGCAAAGACGACGCTAAATTAATGGTAACCTGGATACTTTCACTTAAAAAATAGAACCCTTAAATACCAGATATCCCTATCCAACCAAATATTTTTAATCTATGGACAAGACAAAAAAAGAATTAGATGCGGCCAGCAGGCGCGCATTTATAAAAAATACTGCAATCGCAGGTGCTTCATTTATGATATTCCCACGCCATGTATTAGGCGGAAAAGGTTTTACTGCCCCGAGTGACCGTTTGGTTGTGGCGGGTATTGGTGTAGGTGGAAAAGGTGCGGGCGATATTGCTGCTTTTTATAAGAGCGGCAAGGCAGATATTGGATTTCTTTGTGATGTAGACACCAAAAGAGCTGCCGGTACAGTAAAAAGTTTCCCTAAGGCAAAGTTTTATAAGGACTGGCGGGAAATGCTGGATAAAGAACACAAAAATTTTGATGCAGTGAGCATCTCGACACCGGATCATAGCCACGCAATGATTACGGTTGCAGCCATGCAGCTGGGAAAACATGTCTATGTACAAAAACCCCTTACGCATGATATTTACGAAGCCCGGAAATTAACCGAGGCAGCAAAAAAATATAAAGTAGTTACGCAGATGGGTAACCAGGGCGCATCCAACGATGGCCCGCGCCAGATGAAGGAATGGTACGACGCAGGACTGATCGGCGATGTACATACCGTATATGCCTGGACAGACCGTCCGGTATGGCCGCAGGGTATTCCATGGTCGGCCAATAAAGCGGAAATTCCGGCAACGCTCGACTGGGACCTCTGGCTGAACAATGCGCCTTACAAAGAGTTTGTGGATAAACTGGTTCCTTTCAACTGGAGAGGCTGGTGGGATTACGGAACCGGCGCTTTAGGCGATATGGGATGCCACCTGATCGAAGCTCCTTTCAGTGTACTGGGACTTAAGTATGCAACTAATGTACAGGCCAGCGTAGGTTCTGTATATGTAGATGAATTCAAAAGGGGTTATTTCCCTGAAAGCTGCCCTCCTTCAAGCCATGTGACACTGACGTTCCCTAAAACACCAAAAACACAGGGCGAGGTAACACTGCACTGGATGGACGGAGGTATTCAGCCTACACGTCCTGAAGAACTGGATGCCAATGATGTTTTTGGCGATGGTGGTAATGGTACCTTATTTATTGGTACAAAAGGAAAAATGATGAGCAGTACCTATAGTGCCAATCCGCGTTTGCTTCCGCTGAGCCGCAACAAGGACATCAAAGTAGCCGAAAAATTTGCACGTGTTCCCGGTGGGGCCAACGGACATTATGCACAATGGGTAGAAGCATGCATCGCCGGTTATGGCAAGAAAGAAGTAAGTTCTCCTTTTGAAATTGCAGGGCCATTGACCGAAGCGTTGCTGATGGCTAACCTGGCGATCCGCGGAAATGATGTTCAAAGGACATCGGCCGACGGGAAAGTGAGCTATCCGGGCAGAAATATCCAGTTGCTGTGGGATAATGACAATATGAAGGTCACCAATTTTGATGACGTAAACCAGTATGTTAAAAGAGAGTACCGCAAAGGCTGGACACTCGGCATGTAAATACTATAAATTATGAACCCCGGCATGATTGAAATAATGATTAATTAATAAAATCATTATTTCAATCATCAAAGGCTCCATCTAACAATTGAAAAACAATAAATAAAAGAGATGAAATTATATAAAATATCGGCAGTACTGCTGCTTGCAGTAATCGGCAGCACTAACAGTAATGCACAGAAAAAAGAAAAAGGTTTTGTTTCTCTGTTTGACGGTAAAACTACTACCGGCTGGCATAGCTACGGCAGAAATTTAGCCGGACAGGGCTGGAAGGTTGAAGAGGGTGCATTGCACCTTGTACCTACCGGAAATAAAGATGATTCAGGTGACCTGGTAACCAATAAGGAATATGGAAATTTTCACCTGAAGGTGGACTGGAAAGTAGCTCCCGGTGCCAATAGCGGAATTTTGTTCCACATTAAGGAAGATGCCGCAAAATATCATCAGACCTACAGTACCGGCCCTGAAGTACAGGTGATCGACAACGATGGGCATCCGGATGGAAAGATCACCAAACATCGCGCCGGAGACCTGTATGACCTCGTTAAAAGCAGCTCTGAACCTGTAAAACCTGTTGGAGAGTGGAATACCGCTGAGATCATCAGCAACAGAGGCAAACTGGAAATTAAATTGAATGGCGTTACAGTTGTTTCTACCACTCAGTTTGATGACAACTGGAAAGCACTAATTGCAGGCAGTAAGTTTGCAAAGTGGGAAGGCTTTGGTACATTCACCTCCGGAAAGATCTCCCTGCAGGACCATGGAAACGAAGTATGGTACCGCAACATCATGATCAAAGAACTATAAACAATATAAAACCAAATATGATGAATGTAAATACCCGAATCAAATTATCACTGATGATGTTCCTGGAGTTTTTTATCTGGGGATCCTGGTTCGTTACCCTGGGTACTTTTTTAGAAAAAAATCTATCTGCAACAGGTTCACAAACGGCAGCAGTTTTCTCCACCCAGTCATGGGGAGCAATCATTGCGCCCTTTATTATTGGCCTGGTGGCCGACAGGTTTTTTAATGCTGAAAGAATCCTTGGCGTACTGCATATCATCGGGGCTGTCCTGATGTACCAAATGTATACTGCAACAAATGTGGATGCTTTTTATCCCTATGTACTCGGTTACATGATCCTTTTTATGCCTACACTGGCATTGGTAAATTCAGTAGCATTCAATCAGATGAAAGATGCAGAGAAGGAATTTTCAAACATCAGATTTTGGGGCACTATCGGCTGGATCGTTGCCGGTCTTTTTATCAGCTATTTATTCCTATGGGATTCTGCAGAAGGTTTAAGCTCGGGATTACTGAAAAACACATTCGCTATGGCTGGTATTGCTTCGCTGATCTTAGGTTTATTCAGCTTTGTACTGCCGAAAACGCCACCTAAAGTATCAAAAGACGAAAAGGTAAAACTGTCTGATATCCTCGGGCTGGATGCCCTGAGCCTGCTGAAAGACAAAAACTTTGCAGTGTTTTTTATCTCTGCAATTCTGATCTGTATCCCTCTGGCCTTTTACTACCAGAACGCACACCCCTTCCTGTCGAGCATTGGCGTAGCCGGCCCTACAGGGAAAATGGCGATCGGTCAGGCCTCTGAAGCCTTATTCCTGCTGATGATCCCGGTCTTTTTTAAACGCTTCGGCTTTAAGATTACTATACTCGTGGGGATGCTTGCATGGGCAGTACGTTACGCTTTGTTTGCATACGGAAATGCAGGTGAACTGAGCTTTATGCTAATCATTGGTATTGCGCTACATGGCGTTTGTTACGATTTCTTCTTTGTATCGGGACAGATCTATACCAATTCGAGAGCCGGCGACAGGTACAAAAGTGCTGCACAGGGTTTAATCACACTGGCTACCTATGGTGTGGGAATGCTGATCGGTTTTGAAGTTGCAGGTATGATCACAGACAGCTATAAGCTGGCAGACGGATCGGTAGACTGGAAAATGGTGTGGATTATTCCTGCCGGTATTGCACTGGTAGTATTCCTGCTGTTCTCGGTCTTCTTTACGGATAAAAAAACTACTCCGGAATCACAACTTAACCACGCTTAATCATGGGAACAGAACAGAGCCGCAGAAAAATGTTAAAAACGGTGATCACTGGCACTGCAGTACTGGGTGCATCAGTGGCTATGCCGGCACTTGCTATGGAAAAAGAAACAACACCTGATACCGCTGCACCAAAATTAAAGGGCAATGTAAACCATTCGGCCTGCCGCTGGTGTTACAGCAGCATAGAGCTGGATGCACTTTGTGCCGCCGGAAAACAAATGGGGCTGAAGGCGATTGACCTTGTTGGCCCATCAGAATGGCCTACGCTAAAAAAGTACGGACTGTACTCTTCCATGTGCAACGGTGCGGAGATTAATCTTGTAGATGGTTTTAACGATCCTAAGTTCCATCCTCAACTAATCGAAAATTATTCTAAAATGATTCCGCTGGTGGCTGCAGCCGGGTATAAAAACCTGATTTGCTTTAGCGGTAACCGCAGGGGCAAGGATGATGAAACTGGTTTAAAAAACTGTGTTGAAGGATTGAAACAGTTGATACCGCTGGCAGAAAAACACAATGTAGTATTGGTAATGGAACTGCTCAACAGCAAGGTAAACCACAAAGACTACCAGTGTGATCATACAGCATGGGGAGCAGAACTGGCGAAAAGATTAGGCTCTGAAAACTTTAAACTGCTGTATGATATCTATCATATGCAGCTGGACGAAGGGGACGTGATCAGGACGATCCAGACCTACCACCCCTACATTGCACACTACCATACCGGAGGTGTTCCCGGAAGAAATGAAATAGACGAAACGCAGGAATTATATTATCCTGCAATTATTAAAGCCATCCTGGCAACAGGGTTCAAGGGATACATTGCACAGGAGTTTATTCCATTAAAGGAAGACAAACTGGCCTCCCTGAGAAAGGCAATTATAATATGTGACCAATAAACTATTAACTATGAACTCAAGAAGAGATTTTATCAAACTGGCAGGGCTTGCCGCGGCGGGCGCAGCTATTACACCCTCATTTGCCTTCGCCGCTCCGGCTAAGGTCGTTGGCCTGCAGTTATATTCATTACGCGTTGAATTACCAAAAGATTTAAAAGGTACAATTGCCAATGTGGCTAAAGCTGGTTATAAAGAAGTGGAAACTTACGGCTATTCTGCCAAAGACGGATACTGGGGCTTAGATGCCAAGGCTTTTAAAGCCCTGCTGTCTGAAAATGGCCTTACTGCACCAAGCGGGCATTACGGAATGGACAAATTCATCACTGACGGCAATCAGGAAGAACTGAAAACATATATTGAAGCGGCAAACATATTGGGCAGCTCACATATCACTGTTCCTTACCTGGGCGACAATCTGAGGAAAAATGAGGGCGACTGGAAAAATGTGGCCGACAGATTAAACGAAGCCGGTGTTCTTTGTAAAGCGGCCGGCCTTAAACTGGGCTATCACAACCATAATTTTGAGTTTGTTAAATATGGCGAAACCACAGGGTATGAAATGATGCTGAAAGGCACAGATCCAAACCTGGTAGACTTTGAAATGGACATTTACTGGGTAGTGAGATCAGGGAATGATCCGGTTAAGCTATTCACTGAATTTCCGGGACGTTTCCCAATGTGGCATGTGAAAGACATGGACAAGGTTGACAACACCATCAATACAGAAGTTGGAACTGGTACGATTGATTTTAAAACACTGTATAAAAGCGCCAAGCTGGCGGGATTGAAACACCTGATCGTAGAGCAGGAAAACTTTTCTATGGATGCTTTCAAAAGCATCAAACAAAGTGCTGATTACGTTAAGAAAAGCATTTTATAAAACACCGAACTGGCAGGATGGATTATTCCTGCCAGCTCTTTTCCTTATCATCCTGCCCCTACCGTTCTGGTTGCTCCCACAGGAATTACAATTAATTACGCTTTTTAAAAACGTTTTTCACCGAAATCCACTGAATATGAGCAAAGTTTTTCTCATATTTGGATTGATATGCTATGCCCAAGGTGGGTAAATAACATATCATTACCATTAAATTCAAATAAATAACAAAATGAAACCGTCATCTTTGATGACAGCTTCATTACCATTAAAAACAAATTTAAAACATGAAAATCGCAGTTGTAGGTGCCACTGGTTTAGTAGGCACTGTAATGTTAAAAGTACTGGAAGAACGTAATTTCCCTCTGACCGAGCTAATCCCGGTTGCATCAGAAAAAAGTGTAGGTAAAGAAATCACTTTTAAGGGTAAGCAGTTCAAGGTGGTTAACATGGAAACTGCAATTGCCATGAAACCGGATATTGCTTTATTTTCTGCGGGAGGTAGTACTTCATTGAAATACGCCCCTCTTTTTGCTGAAGCTGGTACTACAGTGATAGACAATTCATCCGCATGGCGTATGGATCCATCTAAGAAGCTGATTGTACCGGAAGTAAATGCCTATGAATTATCAATTGATGATAAGATCATTGCCAACCCAAATTGTTCGACTATCCAAATGGTAGTGGCCTTAAAACCATTACACGATAAATACAGAATTAAACGCGTTGTTGTTTCTACTTATCAGTCTGTAACAGGAACTGGTGTAAAAGCAGTAGAGCAAATGATGAATGAACGTAAAGGCATCACTGATGGCCCTATGGCTTATCCGTACCAGATTGACCTGAACGTAATCCCGCAGATCGATGTTTTCGAAGCTAACGGTTACACCAAGGAAGAGATGAAAATGATCAAGGAAACCCGTAAGATTATGGGCGACGAGAGCATTCGCGTTACGGCAACCACAGTGCGTATCCCTGTAATGGGCGGTCACTCAGAATCCGTTAATATCGAGTTTGAAAACGATTTTGATGTTGCTGATGTAAAATCCCTGATGCAAAAAACACCGGGTATCATTCTGGAAGATGACATCGATAACCTTAAATATCCGATGCCTAAAGATGCGCATGAGAAAGATGAAGTATTTGTTGGACGGATCAGAAGAGATGAGTCTATGCCAAATACCCTGAACATGTGGATCGTTGCAGATAACCTGCGCAAGGGTGCAGCTACAAATGCTGTACAGATTGCAGAATTTTTAGTACAAAAAGAACTGATCTAAGCAGATCATTCCTATACCGATGTGGTTTAGATATAGCAATAGCTATATTTAAACCACATTTTTTATTTAATAGAATATGTTAAAAAGATCCCTGTTATTACTTTTTGCCCTATCGTCAACGCTCTCCTTTGCCCAAACTCCGGCACAGAAGTTATCACAATCCTTCAGCACCCTGCAGGAAGACCCCCAGGCGAAATATGCAATTTGCTCTATCTGCGTTTTAGATGCCAATACCGGAAAAGAGATCTTTGCAAAAAATGAAAATATCGGCGTTGCCACTGCCTCAACATTAAAAACGATTACTGCAGCAACTGCATTCTCATTGCTTGGAAAGGATTTTCACTATCATACCACACTCGGATATAGTGGCAGCATCGCTGCAGACGGAACACTTAATGGAGATGTGATCATTACCGGTGGCGGTGATCCTACCCTGGCTTCGTGGAGGTATGAGAATAAAGAGGGTGTGGTACTCAGTCAATGGGTAGCCGCGATCAAAGCAGCAGGCATTAAAAAAATTGAGGGCAAAATCATTGGTGACGATCGTCTCTGGGGTACACAAGGAACTCCCGAGGGATGGACATGGCAGGACATGGGAAACTATTTTGGCGCCGGCCCTTCAGCACTCAGCTGGAGAGAGAATCAGTTTGATATTAAACTGCGCGCAAACAATACGGTTTCTGTTTTAAGAGCAGTGCCCGCAATGCCATATCTTACCATTGTGAATGAATTGCACCCCGGAGAAGCAGGCAGCGGCGACAGGGCTTACGCCTACCTGCCGCCATTAGGCAATATTGCGTACCTTCGTGGCAGCTGGGCCAGGGACATCCAGAAAAGCGGGATTTCAGTAGCCCTTCCGGATCCGGCCTATGATGCCGCTTTCCGTTTACAGGACACCCTCCAGAAGGCCGGCATCAAAGTAAATACTGCTGCAAGCACCGCCAGGCAGCTCCTTGCAGCTGACCAGCATTTACCCTCTTCAATTCAAAACCTAAACACCATTACCTCCCCTTCTCTAGCAGAAATCGTTTTCTGGTTAAACAAAAAAAGCGTGAACCTGTACGCAGAACATCTGTTGAAAACCCTTGCCTGGAAAGCCGGGAAAGAAGCAACTACCAGCAATGGGGCCGGCGTAGAGATCAGGTACTGGGCAAATAAAGGCCTGGACAGGAATGCCCTCAACATCATTGACGGCAGCGGCCTTTCGCCCGCAACAAGGGTAACCACAGCCGCTATGGCCAATATTCTGTTTCAGTCGCAAAAAGAAGAGTGGTTCCCTGAATTTTATAAATCGTTGCCAGAAAATAATGGCATGAAACTAAAGAGCGGCACCATCAATGATGTTTCGGCCTTTGCAGGTTATTACACGGCTGATAACGGGAATAAATATGTGATCGTTATCAATATCAATAATTATTCTGGCAGTGGTATCAACCCCAAACTATTCAGGGTTTTGAATGCCTTAAAATAAACATTTGCCCCTTATTTATCCACATTTTACTAAATTGCAGGCTTTTAGCAAGCACCCGCGCAAAATACCCTCTTTTTTTTATGAACAAATTCGTAACTTTTATATGCTGTTTTTTTATTTACATCAACGCATATAGTCAACAAATGGGATCTGAAAATACTACTTTACCGGCAGCGGATAGCAGTGCCGGCCCGCTCAGCAGGGCGCCGGAATTTGCTATTATTCCAGAACCGGTGTCGCTGCTTAAAACCAGCGGCCATTTCACGCTTCCTGATAATGTGGTGATCCTGGCCACGCCGGAGATGAAACTTGTTGTTGATTATCTAAAAGAAAAACTATCGGTACCTACAGGGAAGTTTGTTGCGGAATATAACAATACTTCTGCACCGGCCTCCATCCGCCTGATGCTAAATTCGAAAGCCAATGCTGTGCTGGGAAATGAGGGCTATCAGATTTCAATCACTCCAACCTTAATTGTCATCAAGGCGAACAAAACCGCGGGATTGTTCTATGGTGTACAAAGCTTGCTGCAATTATTCCCAAAAGAAATAGAATCAAAAGAACTGATCAAAGACATCAACTGGACCGTTCCCTGTGTAGAGGTTACGGATTACCCCCGTCTTGCCTGGAGAGGACTGATGTTTGATGTGGCGCGTCACTTTTTTACTAAAAAGGACGTGAAGCAATACATCGACGCGATGGTCCGCTATAAATATAACCTCCTTCACCTGCACCTGACTGATGATGAGGGATGGAGGATAGAGATCAAAGGGCTGCCAAAACTTACAGAAGTTGGCGCATGGAATGTGAAAAAAACCGGCGAATTTGGAAGCTTCAGCACTCCTGGGCCTGATGAACCCCGTACATATGGTGGTTTTTACACCCAGGATGATATCCGGGAACTGATACAGTACGCCAAAGACAGGTTTGTAGATATTATGCCCGAAATTGATGTTCCGGGTCATAGTCTTGCAGCAGTAGCCTCTTATCCTGATTTATCATGTACCCCGGCAGCAATAAATTACAGAGTGCGCTCGGGAGAGAAAATCATGGACTGGTCGCACGGTGCACCGCCAATCGCATTGCTGGACAATACACTTTGCCCCGCCAATGAAAGGGTTTACAGTTTCCTTGATACGGTGATCACGCAGGTGGCTGCACTGTTCCCTTTTGAATATATCCATATGGGCGGCGACGAAGCACCGGAAAACTTCTGGCAGAAAAGCGATGCCATCAAAGCACTGATGCAGAGAGAAGGTCTTAAAGATATGCGACAGGTACAGGGCTACTTTGAGAAACGCGTACAGAAGATTGTTGAATCCAAAGGCAAGAAATTTATGGGCTGGGATGAGATCATGAACAGCGACATCCCCGCAAGTGCAGGGATCATGAGCTGGAGAAGCAGCCAGTTTGGCATCGAAGCCTCTCATCTGAAACATGAAGTAATCATGACGCCGCAAACCAATGTTTATCTGGACCTGATGCAGGGCGATGTGATTACAGAACCTAAGGTATATAATACCGTTCGTTTGCCTAAAACCTACGAATTTGATCCCGTACCGGCAGGTGCCGATCCAAAATATATTATAGGTGGCCAGGGCAATTTGTGGACAGAACAGATCTATAATATTCGCCAGGCAGAATATATGACCTGGCCAAGAGGCTATGCAGTGGCAGAATCAGTCTGGTCGCCAAAGGAAAAGAAAAACTGGACCAACTTTATCGGTAAGATGGAGGAGCATTTTAAACGGATGGATATTGCCGAGACAAAATATGCGCCGAGTATCTATGATCCGATATTTAAAGCAAGCAGGTCGGCCGACAGGCAGGTAATGGTGGAACTGATCACCGATATCGACGGACTTGACATTTATTACAGTTTTGACAATTCATTCCCGGACAGGTTTTATCCAAAATATACAGAAAAAGTAACAGTACCAAAGGATGCCAGCCTGATGCGGGTAATCACTTACCGTGGCAATAAACCTATTGGCAGGATGATTACGATATCGGTAGATGAGCTGAATAAAAGAGCGGGAAAAAGATAATCTTGAGATACTTTGTACATATTGGCTACAACGGCCTGCAATATAACGGCTGGCAAAAACAGGCCACGGTGATGAACGTGCAGGGCGTAATTGAGAAGTCGCTCGGCGAAATCTTTAAATCCCCGGTTGCTATTAATGGCTGCGGAAGAACCGATGCACAGGTGCATGCCAGCCAGTTCTTCTTTCATATGGATATTGCAGAGCCATGGGATTTCGACCTGGTTTTCAGGCTGAACAAACTTCTTCCGATGAATATCGCCGTGTATGATATCATTCCAATGGAAGGATTGCCACATGCACGTTTTGATGCAGTACAGCGGTCTTATGATTATTTCTTGCACACCTACAAAGATCCCTTTTTAAATGGGCTGAGTTCGTATTATTTACTTGATGGCCTGGACTGGGACCAGATGAAAGCTGCTGTTGCGCTCCTCCCCAAATATAAAGATTACCGCGCTTTCTGTACCCATCCGGACAAGTATGAACATACTTTATGTTATGTGCGCTCTGCGAGCCTGATGGTTGACGACAAGGGAGAAAAGCTAAGGTTCCAGATCTCTTCAAATCGTTTTCTCGGAAAAATGATCCGTATTATCATGGGGCAGCTGCTGAAAATCGGAAAAGGAACACTTAGTGTAGACGAATTTGAAAGTCATCTGATCAGCAAACAAACACCTGCACTCATTACTCCTGCACATCCGCAGGGATTATACCTTTCAAAGGTTACTTATCCTTATCTTGATCTTCCCCTGAGAACAGATTTTTCGGCTATACTGCAAAAAGCTGCCGACACGAGCTGGAGAAAGCTGTAATATTCTTTACGCTAAGCTGAGATTATAAGGTCCAAAAACTCCTATTTTTGTAGAAAACGTACAATTATGAATTTCCACACCAGAAAATGGATAAAACCAGAAGATTTAAACCCTAACGGAAGCTTATTCGGCGGCAGTTTGCTCAGATGGATAGATGAAGAAGCTGCTATTTACGCAATTGTACAGCTGGGCAATCCACGGGTGGTTACAAAATATATTTCGGAGATCAATTTTGTGAGTTCTGCAAAACAGGGCGATATTATCGAAATGGGCATTACGGCAATTGCCTTTGGGAATACGTCCTTAACAATGGTTTGTGAGGTCCGCAATAAGATCACCAGGAAAAGCATCCTGACCATTGATAAAATGGTATTTGTAAATGTTGATGAATATGGTAACCCTGTACCTCATGGCAGAACACAGATCAAATTTATCGAAGAGCAGTTTGCCGCTGAGGACAATTAATCTTCCGGATAAACCTGATTTTCGTTTGTCACTGCCTGGAGAATGATCTCCGGGCTCAGGCTGTGGCCATTCAGGGTAATTCTGGCCTGATGATAATAAGGACCGCGTTCTGTGAGTTTGTTTTCGATGAAGTCAACAACTCCTTCGGGAGTAAGCCCCCTGAGCAACGGACGTTTGGCCATTCCTTTTTCCAGTCTTTTGGCCAGGGAAACCGCAGACATTTCGATATAAACAGTAGTACCATTTGCGTTCATCCAATCCATATTATCAAAAAAACATGGAGTTCCGCCTCCGGTTGCGATGATGCAGTTTTCGGCGTACCGGTAATTTTTCAGCGTTTCGCTCTCCAGCTTTCTGAAAGCTTCTTCTCCATTCGCGGAAAAATAATTTGCAACAGTATCTCCTGTGACACGCTCAATCTCATGATCAAGGTCCAGCAATTCAAATCCCTGCTTTACCGCAAACTTCTTTCCCAGCGTTGTCTTGCCGCAGCCCATAAAACCAATCAGAAATATCTTCATTACTTAAGCCAATTTTACCCTTGGATCTGCAAAGGCATACAAAATATCTACTAAAATATTAATTATTACAAATATCAGGGCGATAAAAAGGATGGAGCCCATCACTACCGGAAAGTCCGACATCTCCAGTGCTTTAACGGTGGTGCGCCCCAGGCCATTATACCCAAAAATATATTCTACAAAAAAAGAGCCTGCAAGCAGCGAGGCGAACCAGCCAGAAATTGCAGTAATCACAGGATTCAATGCATTTTTCAGGGCATGTTTATAAATCACGGCAAAACGGCCAAGGCCTTTTGCACGGGCCGTACGGATATAATCCTGACCGAGGATATCCAGCATGGCTGTTCTTGTGAGTTGTACAATGATGGCCAGCGGACGTAATCCTAAGGTAATTACCGGCAGGATGAGGTTCTTCAGGGTAATCACTTCACCAAGAAAGGGATCGTAACTGTACAGGGAGCCAGACATATTCAGTCCGGTATAGGGCCCGAGGACGAACCCAAAGAACCATGCGATAATAATACCCGCAAAAAAAGCAGGTGCCGAAATGCCCAGGATAGCAAAAGCATTGGCAGCATTATCTATCCAGGTGTCTTTGTAGACTGCAGAAACAATTCCTAAAAACACACCAATCAGGGTAGCAAAGATCATGGCGGTAATGGCCAGAACAAAGGTATTGGGAACCGTCTCCCCCAGGATAGTAGCTACTTCACGCTTGGTCTGATAGGATCTTCTCAGGTAAGGGACCTTAAGGGCAATCACATAGGAGGAAACTGGCAACAAGCGGACATAGTGATATTTCTCCTGTTCTTCAGGAGTGTTTTCGTGATAACTTACCGGAGAAAGGTCATTAATAAACAACAGGAACTGCATAGGTTTGGATTTATCGAGGCCAAACTCTTTACGTACGGCCTCCAGCGACTGCACATCGGCACGCTGCCCCATCGTCATCCTTGCAGGATCGCCGGGAAGAATGTTAAACAGGATGAATACAACAACTACTACACCCGCCATTACAGCAAATCCATAGAGTAGTTTCCTGAGTGCATATGACCACATCTTATTTATCGAAGTAAGCTGTTTTCAGTTTTTCGAATGAAGGCACCGACTGATAACTCCATTTATTGATCACTACTCCATTCTTAAGTAACAGCACACCGGGATTGGCCCGCACCATACTTTTAAGCGGTACAGCATCCGCATAAAAGATCTCCGAAAGCAGCTTACTGCGTTTACTGAAAGCCTCAGCATCCTGTGCAGAATTTGAAGTGAGCAATACTGTGCGGATGTTGAACTGCTCGGTAGCATCCATTGTAAGCGCATTCAGTTTACCGATGGCCTCTGTATTTGTATTGTTAAGGTTGTAGGCAACAATGATCAGGTTATAATATGGGTTCTCCAGCAGTTCTTTGGTATAATTGGTGCCGGCAGCATCACTGATGATCAGGTCTTTTATTTTTGGCTCGTAGCCTTTTTTAATCAGCTTCTGCACCGGGTTGCCCACGATCTGCCAGTTGCTATCTTTCCAGATCTCCGTTTTCAGGTAATCTTTGTCGCTCATCTCCTTTGTTTCAGCTGTAGCCTTATTCTTCAGCTTGTACATAATCAGGTACTGGTCTGGCTCTGCACCCTCAGGGATTTTCATCGCATCAGGCAGGCTGGCCCCAACCTTGTAGGGAAGAAAATCAATGACAGGAAGGTAGCTGTAGGTATAAATGGTAAAAATAAATGATAGCGCTACAACTGCAATCAAAGCAATTTTTTGTACACCTGCATTCTGCGTAACAGGCAGGATGGAGTTGCGGTGGATAAACAGATAAACGATCAGCAGCAGCAGGACAAGGTCTTTTGAGAAAGACTGCCATGGCGTAAGCGGAATAGCATCTCCGAAACAACCACATGAAGTAACCACCTTAAAGGCCGCTGATACGAAGGTGAGAAAGGTAAAGAAAATAATGATGCCCAGAAGTCCTGTGGCAACCTTCCTGTTCCAGAAACCGAACAATAGCAAGGCCCCTAATACGATCTCCAGCACACAAAGGATCATCGCGATCCCTGTAGCATAGGGACTAAAAAAGGAAATATGAAAAACATCAAAGTACTCTTCGAGCTTATAACCGAAACCAAGGGTATCATTTGCCTTGATCAGTCCGGAGAAAATGAAGAGCACTCCTACAAATATCCGTGAAAAATTTAACGCAATTTTATTCATTATTTGAGTTCTAATTTGATCAGCGCAAAAACAGCATAATTGAGCATATCCTGATAATTGGCGTTTACACCTTCAGAAACCACCGTGGCACCAAGGTTATCCTCAATTTGTTTCACCCTGAAGATCTTCATCAGGATCAGGTCTGTCAGTGAGCTGATCCTCATATCCCGCCAGGCTTCGCCATAATCATGGTTTTTCGCAAACATCAGGTCTTTGGTTTCCTGTACCTTCTGATCAAACAGCTGTTGTACCCTGTTCAGTTCCAGTTCAAGCGGATCATTTTCATCCATGTCTGCCTGCATCATGGCAATGATACAGTAATTGATGATCCCGATATATTCAGGTACAATACCTTCCCCTACTTTTGATATTTTCTTTTCTTCGAGCGTACGGATGCGCTGTGCTTTGATAAATATCTGGTCTGTAATAGAAGACAAACGCAGAATGCGCCATGCCGTTCCGTAGTCCTGGGTTTTCTTTAAAAAAAGCGATCTGCAGACCGCAATTACTGAATCGAATTCTTGTGAGGTATTTGTGGCCAAAACAATTAAAATATTTAGTTTAAAGCTATTTTAATACTGTATTTTTGTATTAAATGATGGCTAAAGATACGTTTTTAAACCGAAAAATAACACTAAACCTCAAAGGTGAACTTCTTGATTTGAGCCGCCCGG
This sequence comes from Pedobacter westerhofensis, assembly GCF_900182595.1. Classification (GTDB taxonomy): domain Bacteria; phylum Bacteroidota; class Bacteroidia; order Sphingobacteriales; family Sphingobacteriaceae; genus Pedobacter; species Pedobacter westerhofensis. The sequence continues at coordinate 47,940 of NZ_FXTN01000003.1, forward strand.
TTGTAATGGGCATCCTCAATTTAACGCCTGATTCTTTCTACAGCAACAGCCGGATCAGTTCTGTAGATCTTGCCCTGGAAAGAGCAGAAAACTGCCTGGAAGAAGGTGCAGTTTTCATTGATATCGGTGCTTATTCTTCCCGCCCCGGGGCTGATGATGTGAGTACCGATGAAGAGTTGAGGAGGATCGTACCTGTAGTTGAAGCGATCAGTAAACGGTTCCCTGAAGCACGGCTTTCCATTGATACCTTCAGGGCAAAAGTTGCCGGCGAAAGTATTGAAGCAGGGGCGCACATAATCAACGACATTTCAGGCGGTGAACTGGATGAGCAGATGTTTGAAACTGTAGCCAGACTGCAGGTTCCCTACATTCTCATGCACATGAAAGGTAACCCGCAGACGATGCAGGAAGATCCGGCTTACAATAACGTGAGCCTGGATGTGGTGGATTATTTTGAGCAAAAACTATACACGCTGAAGAACCTTGGCGTAAGGGATATCATCCTTGACCCGGGTTTTGGCTTTGCAAAAACCACTGACCATAATTACGAGCTGTTAAACCATATGCAGAACCTGGATATCTTCGGTCTTCCGGTACTGGTGGGTTTTTCCAGGAAATCCATGATTTATAAATTTCTGGGAAATACCCCGCAGGAGGCCTTGAATGGCACAACGGTGCTCAATACCATAGCACTTGAAAAAGGCGCAAAGATACTGAGGGTACATGATGTAAAGGCAGCCGCAGAATGTATCGCACTTGTTGAAAAACTGCAGGAGCGGTAATATATCTCTAAAATACTTAACTTGGCAATAATGAAAGGTTTTGACTTTGATTTTCTCACCATAACGGTCACTGATGTAGTGGACATTTTGTTCGTTGCCTTCCTGATCTATTATACCTATAACCTGATTAAAAATACCATGGCAGTGAACCTGCTGCTGGGTATGGTGATCATTCTGGTGCTTTGGTTTGTGGTAGACGCCTTAAATATGCGTCTCCTGTCTGCGATCATCAACAAGTTCATGAGCGTGGGCGTGATTGCAATGATCATCATTTTCCAGCCCGAGATCAGGCGCTTTCTGCTAATGATTGGGAAAAACACGTTTTTGCAGAAAAACAAGGCCTGGTGGGGATACTTATTTGGCAGCAAGGATATTGAACGTGATAACCTGGTGCGGATCAAACCGATTATTGATGCCTGCAAGAGCATGAAAAAATCCAGGACCGGTGCTTTGATTGTTTTTGTAAAGTTCTATGACGACCAGCTATTTGCCAACAGTTGTGAGGTGATCGACTCAAAGATATCCAAACGCCTGCTGGAAAGCATATTTCAGAAGTACAGCCCCCTGCATGACGGCGCTGTGGTGATTGCAGAAAATAAAATTAAAAGTGCCAGCTGTATCCTGCCCCTTACCGACAATGATAAACTTCCTCCTCAATTTGGTTTGCGCCACCGTGCCGGTATCGGCATCTCAGAAACTACAGATGCCGTAGCGGTGATTGTATCCGAAGAAACCGGTGAAATTGCCTATGCAAAACAAGGCAGGGTAAGGATGAATGTATCTTTTGGGGAACTGGAGAAGTTGCTGAACAAAGATTTTTAGGCAAAAAAAATCCGGCACAGGGCCGGATCTCTTTATACCGGCTGTTCACCGGATACTATCTTTAATGACTAGCAGTACTGATCAAAAGCACCCATCAGGTTTTCCGCGATCATCTGTGCAGGACGGCCTTCAATCTGGTGACGTTCGATCATATGAACAAGCTTACCATCTTTAAACAAAGCCATAGCTGGTGAAGACGGAGGGAAAGGCATCATATAACTTCTTGCTCTGTCAACCGCATCCTTTTCCATACCTGCAAAAACAGTGATCATTTTATCAGGATGTTTTTCATTCGAAGCTGCTAATCTTGCTGCCGGGCGCGCATTTGCTGCTGCACAACCGCATACTGAGTTTACAACAACAAAAACAGTTCCTTCGCCGGTAAGGGCATTATCTACCTCTTCTGCTGTTTTCATTTCTTCAAAACCTACTTTGGTTAATTCCGCACGCATAGGTTCTACTAAATATTCTGGATACATATGTAAGATGCTTTAAATATTATTATTAATTTTTTCTTGCAACAAAGGTACACCGGGATTTAGTAGTATCAAAGGAATTCAGGGTTTGCACATGTTTTTTACCTTTTGATTACCAAGACCATTATTTCGTCATATCCCAATTCCTTTTTGTTATTGACTATGAAATGCTGTAAATTTGCAGCTCACAAAACAAAAAAAATATGTCATCAGTAGAGACTACTTACATCCCTTACAAAGTAAAGGATATTTCACTGGCAGAATGGGGCCGTAAAGAGATTGGATTAGCAGAAGCAGAGATGCCCGGCTTAATGTCATTACGCGAAGAATTTGGTCCGTCGAAACCACTAAAAGGTGCGCGCATTGCAGGTTGTCTGCACATGACCATCCAAACTGCAGTTTTAATTGAAACTTTAGTTGAACTGGGTGCAGAAGTAACCTGGTCATCATGCAATATTTTCTCTACACAAGATCACGCTGCTGCTGCTATCGCTGCTGCAGGTATCCAGGTTTACGCATGGAAAGGTCTTAACGAAGAAGAATTTGACTGGTGTATTGAGCAAACTTTACATTTCGGTCCTGAGCAACAGCCTTTAAACATGATCCTAGACGATGGTGGTGATTTAACCAACATGGTGTTCGACAGGTTCCCTGAGCTGATCGCTGCGATTAAAGGTCTTTCTGAAGAAACTACTACAGGTGTTCACCGTCTGTATGAGCGTATGAAAAACGGAACTTTACACTTACCGGCTATCAACGTAAACGACTCTGTAACAAAATCTAAATTTGACAACAAATATGGCTGCCGTGAGTCATTGGTAGATGCGATCCGTCGTGCTACTGATGTAATGATGGCTGGTAAAGTTGCTGTTGTAGCAGGTTATGGTGATGTAGGTAAAGGTTCTGCAGAATCACTGAGCTCACAGGGTGTACGTGTAATCGTTTCAGAAATTGATCCGATCTGTGCATTGCAGGCTGCAATGGAAGGTTATGAAGTGAAGAAATTTGCTAATGCCGTTAAAGAAGCTGATATCGTAGTTACTACAACAGGTAACTGTGACATCGTTCGTGCAGAGCATTTCAAATCAATGAAAGATAAAGTGATCGTTTGTAACATTGGCCACTTTGACAATGAGATCGACGTTGCCTGGTTAAATACCAACTATGGTGATACTAAAGTTGAGATCAAACCACAGGTTGATAAATACACAATCGACGGTAAAGATGTGATCTTACTGGCTGAAGGACGTTTGGTTAACTTAGGTTGTGCTACAGGCCACCCAAGTTTCGTAATGTCTGCTTCTTTCACTAATCAGACTTTAGCTCAACTGGAATTATGGACAAACCCGGGTAAATATGAGAACAAAGTTTACGTTCTTCCTAAATACCTGGATGAAAAAGTTGCCCGTCTGCACTTAGCTAAAATCGGCGTTGAATTAGACGTACTGGATACTCACCAGGCTGAATATATCGGTGTTCCGGTTGAAGGTCCTTTTAAAGGTGAAGCATACAGATACTAATCTGTTTAAATATATCAGGAAAAGGGATACGCTGAAAAGTGTATCCCTTTTTTTGTTGAATATGCTGATCAATCTGTTTCTAAAGCCCTGGGAGTATGCAGCAAAGGCTATAGTTGAGCCTGCCCTTAATATAAGTGCGACATTCCTGCGATCAAACTGCCATCAAACTGCACTAGCTAAAGACGAAAATAGCGCTCATATACCGCAATATCGTTGCAGGTATGTCGCACTTACAGACAAGGTGCCGACCAGCAGGAGGCTTCATACTTTACAATAATATTATACCTGTTTGTCATTATTGAATTATCTTTGTAGATGACAAAACTATCAGTAAACATCAATAAAATCGCCACTTTACGAAACAGTCGCGGTGGAAACAATCCCGATTTGGTGAAGGTTGCCATGGATTGTGAGCGCTTTGGTGCTGAAGGTATCACCGTTCACCCAAGGCCAGACGAACGTCATATCCGCTACCAGGACACGTTCGACCTGAAAGCAGCAATCTCAACAGAATTTAATATCGAAGGAAACTGCAGGGAACAAAAGTTTGTAGACCTCGTACTTGCAAACAAGCCCGCCCAGGTTACCCTCGTTCCGGATGCTGAAGGACAAATCACTTCCAATCACGGATGGGATACCATCAAACACCAGGATTACCTGAAGGAAATGGTAAGTATTTTCCAGCTGGCAGGTATCAGGGTTTCTATCTTTATTGACCCTGTAAGAGAAATGATTGAGGCTGCAAAAACCACAGGAACCGAGCGCATTGAGCTGTACACAGAAGCGTATGCTGCAAACTATCCTAAAGACCCGGTGACAGCAATTGCACCTTATATTCAAGCTGCACATACAGCAAACAAACTGGGTTTAGGCATCAACGCCGGTCACGACCTTGACCTGCAAAACCTTAAGTATTTTGCAGAAAATATTCCAAACCTGCTTGAGGTTTCCATCGGCCATGCCCTGATCAGTGATGCCCTCTACCTTGGTTTGGAAAATACGGTTCAAATGTATCTGAGACAACTGAATGACTAAGTTATTCATCTGATTATGCATTAGAATAAAAACGGAAAAATTAGTACCTTCGCGCAACTTTTATTGTTATACTTCATGAGTTTAAATATCCATTACAAAGAAGACTTTAAAGACCGTCATATCGCTCCAAACCAGGAGGATACAGACGCGATGCTGAACACACTTGGCTTAGATTCTGTAAATGAACTGATCGACCAGACGGTGCCGCAAAAAATCAGGCTGAAACGTCCGCTGGATCTGCCGGTAGCAAAGTCTGAAAAAGAATACCTGGAAAGCCTTAAACAAACGGCTTCCCTGAATAAGGTTTTTAAATCTTATATCGGACAGGGATATTATGATACGACTACCCCGGGAGTGATCCTGAGGAATGTAATGGAAAACCCGGGATGGTACACACAATACACCCCTTATCAGGCAGAAATTGCACAGGGCCGTTTACAGGCACTGTTGAATTTCCAGACAATGGTGATTGACCTCACCGGTATGGAGATTGCAAATGCATCGCTCCTGGATGAAGGTACTGCCGCCGCTGAAGCGATGTTTATGCAGTATAGCCTGCGTAAAAATCAGCAGGCAACCAAATTCTTTGTTTCAGAATTGCTGTTCCCGCAAACTATAGATATTTTAAAAACCCGCGCCAATCCTTTCGGCATTGAGCTGGTCATCGGAGATCACAAAACATTTGACGTAACCGAAGAATTTTTCGGTGCGATTGTTCAGTATCCCGCAGGAAATGGCGAGGTGTTTAACTACACAGCTTTTGCAGAACAAACTCATGCAAAGAATGTGAAGCTGACAGTAGTAGCAGATTTATTAAGCCTTACTTTATTAACGCCTCCCGGAGAATGGGGTGCGGATATTGTTGTAGGTACTACTCAGCGCTTTGGTGTTCCAATGGGCTTTGGAGGTCCGCACGCTGCATTTTTTGCAACTAAAGATGAATACAAACGTTCTATCCCGGGCAGAATTATCGGGGTAACCATAGACAGTCATAATAACTATGCTTTAAGAATGGCATTGCAGACCAGGGAGCAGCATATCAGAAGAGATAAAGCCACTTCCAATATCTGTACTGCACAGGCATTACTGGCAATCATGGCTGGCTTTTATGCCGTATACCATGGCCCTAAAGGATTAAAGTTGATCGCAGAAAGAACACATGGTTTAGCTGTTACACTTGCACAATCTCTTTCAGCCATTGGTTATCAGATTCTGGCTGATGCCTACTTTGATACAATCCAGGTTGAACTGGGCGCATTGAAAGATTCCATCCACAGAGAATGCGTTGACAATGAAATCAACCTGCACTATAAAGGCTCAGTAGCTACCATCGCACTGGATGAAACTGCATCAGTTGAAGACATCAAATTACTGAACAAGATATTTTCTAAAGTAAAAGCCATCGCAGCCGACAGCGTTGAACTTGCTTCAGAAAAAAACATACAAACTGTGATCCCTGCTGAACTGCAGCGTACTTCAGCTTACCTGACCCACCCGGTATTCAACGCGCATCACTCAGAACATGAAATGCTGCGTTATATCAAATCTCTTGAAGCGAAAGACCTTTCTCTTTGCCACTCGATGATCGCACTGGGTTCATGTACAATGAAGTTAAATGCAACAACCGAGATGGTTCCGGTTACCTGGGCAGAATTTGGTAAAGTACACCCCTTCGCTCCGGCAGACCAGGTTGCTGGTTATTATACCGTTTTTAATGAACTGGATAAGTGGTTAAGTGAAATCACTGGTTTTGCAGCGATGAGCTTACAGCCAAATGCTGGTGCCCAGGGAGAATATGCAGGACTAATGGTGATCAGAGCTTACCACCAGGACCGTGGCGACCATCACCGTAACATCGCTTTAATCCCTTCATCTGCGCACGGTACCAATCCGGCCTCTGCTGCAATGGCAGGGATGAAGATCGTGATCGTGAAATGCGACGACAATGGAAACATAGATGTAACCGACTTAAAAGCTAAAGCTGAACAACATTCCGCTAACCTTTCCTGCTTTATGGTAACCTACCCATCTACACATGGTGTATTTGAGGAAAGTATCATAGAGATCTGCGAAGTGATCCATGCACATGGCGGACAGGTTTATATGGATGGTGCAAATATGAACGCCCAGGTAGGATTAACAAGTCCTGCCAATATCGGCGCAGACGTTTGTCACCTTAATTTACACAAGACTTTCTGTATCCCTCACGGTGGTGGTGGCCCGGGTATGGGCCCGATTGGAGTAGCTGCCCACCTGGTTAAATACTTACCGGGACACGCAGTTGTAGATATCAACAACGAAAAATCTATCCACGCGGTTTCTTCGGCACCATGGGGCTCTGCTTCTATCCTGATCATCTCTCATGCCTACATTGCAATGATGGGCGGAGAAGGCTTAAAACAGGCCACTGAGTATGCGATCTTAAACGCAAACTACATGAAAGCCCGTCTGGAAGAGCATTATCCTGTTTTATATTCAGGTAGTCAGGGCCGCTGTGCACACGAGATGATCCTGGACTGCCGCGAGTTCAAAAACTTTGGTATCGAAGTAGTTGATATCGCGAAAAGGTTAATGGATTATGGTTTCCACGCACCTACAGTATCTTTTCCTGTAGCAGGAACTCTGATGGTAGAACCTACAGAAAGTGAGCCCAAACATGAACTCGACCGCTTCTGCGATGCGATGATTGCGATCAGAAATGAGATCAGCAGTGTTCAGAATGGTATTATGGACAAAACAGATAATCCTCTGAAGAATGCTCCACACACTGTGGCAGCAGTTACCGGGGATGAATGGTCTCATACTTACAGCAGAAAAGTTGCAGCCTTCCCGCTGGCCTATGTTGCTGACCATAAATTCTGGCCTTCTGTTGGCAGGGTAAATGACTCATTCGGTGACAGATCTTTAGTTTGTGCCTGCCCTCCTATAGAAAGTTATATGGAGGCTGAAGCATAATATCAAGCGATAAGCAAATAATAATTTGCTATTACAAACAAAAAGGGGGACATTATCAAATAATGGTCCTCTTTTTGTTAAATAACTAAATTGCGGATATACTTTACAGTTCTATTTTATATCTTTATTTAAAATCCAAACCGTTTATAAACTTCTAATCTGATGAGTGATAAAATTAATCTACTGGTAATTGACGATGATGACATCAATATTTTTATCATCAAAAAAATTGTAGAAAAAACAGGATATGAAGCTCAAATGGTTGCTAAAACGAACGGACAGCTTGCAATAGACTACCTGAAAGAATTAAAGGATGCACAGCTCCCCTTTCCACAACTGATCCTGATCGACATTAATATGCCTGTACTTAATGGATGGGAATTCCTGGAAGCTTATGAAAAGCTGGGCATACAGAATGATATTGATATGTATATGCTTTCTTCCTCAGTTTATGAAAATGATATCGAGAAAGCAAAAACTTATAAAACTGTAAAGGGGTTTATTTCTAAACCCCTGTCTATCGAACGCCTTATTGAACTTTTTGAAGGCAAAAATATTGAACCTATACAATCTTAAACTGGCCTTCGTCAGTTAAGCCGATAAATCCTGTAGCTCTGGACTTGCCATGATAGAAAAGGCAATTCCATTGCTCGGCGGCAGCTCTTTTACCAAATTCTTCACGTAATTCCATCGCCTTACGCCCGTCGAAGTCATATTTGGCTATGAATTTTCTCAGTAACTCTTCTGGTTCAGGCAAAACATCCCCGCCAAAAAATACTTTATCCACACCATCGTTTAGCAACCACACCTGATGATTAGGGGTATGTGCACCTGTTAACTCGTGTGATATACCTGGAATAAACTCATCAGACTCTTCTACAAAAGTAATCTGGGCATTCCGCTGAAGAAAATCAAAGATCTCGGTTCTGTATGAAGAAGAAGTATTGGTAAATGCACTTTCCCATTCCCCACGCTGGATCACATAGGTGGCATGAGGGAAACTCAGCTCCATCCCGTTATTCTCCTTGTGTACCATCCCGCCCGAATGATCAAAATGCAGATGAGACATCAGCACATAATCTACGTCCGCAGGATCAAATCCAGCTTTTCTGATGTTCTCATGCAATAGCATTTCCCCCTTCTTATTACTATAGCCTAAACCGGTATCAAGCAGCAGAAGCAGATCATTGAATTTCACAAGAAAAGGCTGTACGTTAATAAACAGCGATCCTGGCCTATCTTTGGGATTATCTGTTTGAGGGTCAAAAGGAATGAATTTTTTATCGGCAGCTACAGAATAGGAACCTTCATGTAATGTGAAAACTTGCAATGGCGTAGGTATTAGTCAAAAGAATAATTAATGATATATTTACAATCTGTAGCAAAGATACACAAAAACCAAATGGAGAAAAGATGGGTGCAGGCGGTAAAGGGCGATAAAGACGTCACAGATTTGCTTGCACAACAATTAAATATAGATAAAACGCTGGCCGAAATCCTGGTGCAGAGAGGCATAACTACTTTTACAGAAGCAAAGGATTTTTTCCGGCCGCAACTGTCACAGCTCTATGATCCTTTCTTAATGAAGGACATGGACAAAGCCATTATCAGGATAGACAGCGCCATTACTACAGCTGAAAAAATCATGATTTATGGCGACTATGATGTAGACGGAACAACTTCTGTTGCCCTGGCATTCAGCTTTTTCAGGCAGTTCAGCCCATATCTTGAATATTATATACCGGACAGGCATAAAGAAGGTTATGGCGTCTCTACAGCCGGCATTGACTATGCAAATTCAAAAGGAATCACTTTGATTATTGCACTCGACTGCGGGATCAAATCAAATGATAAAGTAGCTTATGCAAACAGTCTCGGTATAGATTTCATTATCTGCGATCACCACTTACCGGGTGACGAATTACCTGCTGCAGTTGCTATACTCGATCCGAAACGTTCAGATTGCCCCTACCCTTTTAAAGAGCTTGCCGGATGCGGGATTGGCTTTAAGCTGGCGCAGGCGTATTGTTCTAAACATCAGCTGCCCGCAAATATGTACGAGCAGTACCTTGATATGGTGATGGTCTCTATTGCCGCAGACATCGTCCCCATCGTAGATGAAAACCGTATACTGGCTTATTTCGGGCTGATCAAATTAAATACAAATCCTTGTGTTGGTCTCAAGGCACTGATGGACAGCTGTGGGAAAAACAAAGATTTTACAATCACCGATGTGGTATTTACCCTTGCACCAAGGATCAATGCCGCAGGGCGGATGGACCACGGTAACCAGGCGGTTAAAATGTTGTTGTGTACCGAAGATGACCTGGCAGCAGAGCAAAGCCTTTTTATTAATATTCAAAATACAGACCGTAAACTGTCTGATTCATCGATCACCGCCGAGGCACTGGCCCTGATCGACGAATCAGATGTGCTGATTGGAAAAAAAACTACTGTTGTATATAATGAAAACTGGAATAAAGGCGTCATTGGTATCGTTGCTTCGCGTTTGACGGAAAAGTATTACCGGCCAACAATTGTACTGACACATTCAAATGGTCTGCTTACGGGATCAGCGAGGTCTGTACCTGGATATGATCTGTATGAGGCCTTGCTGGGTTGTGCCGATCTGCTGGAACAGTTTGGCGGGCACAAGTTTGCTGCGGGACTTACAATGAAACAGGAGAATATTCATGCTTTCTCTGAACGTTTTGAAGATATCGTAGGCGCTACGATTACTGAAGATTTGTTATGCCCCGAAATATTGATAGACAATGAGATCAATTTTTCGCAGATAGATGGCAAATTTCAGCGGATCATTGCACAAATGGCTCCTTTTGGCCCCATGAATCCGGCACCTGTATTTGTTACTCATGCGGTAACTTATGTTGGCAGGCCTTATGTTGTAGGAACAAAACATTTAAAGTTGAACATTAAACAACAAAATTCCGCTATTTTTGAAGCCATCGGTTTTGGGCTTGCAGAATTTGAGAATCTTTTACAACCTAATGTGCCTTTTTCTGTTTGTTATACAGTTGAAGAAAATATCTGGAAAGATCAGAGACGGTTGCAGCTGAACCTGAAAGCGATCAAAATTCATAATCAATAATATATAATGATATTAAGAGCTGATAATCTTATAAAAAAATACAAACAGCGGACCGTTGTAAACGACGTTTCGTTCAGCGTCAGTCAGGGCGAAATCGTAGGCCTGCTGGGCCCGAACGGAGCCGGAAAGACAACTTCTTTTTATATGATTGTTGGATTGATTAAACCCAATGAAGGATCTATCTTTCTGGGGGATGAAGATATTACCAAAGATGCCATGTACCGCCGCGCCCAGAAGGGAATTGGCTATCTGGCACAGGAAGCCTCGGTTTTCAGAAAACTTTCCGTAGAAGACAACATTCTGGCCATCCTGGAGATGACAGACATGACCCGGGTAGAAAGAGAAGAAAAACTTGAGGAACTGATTGATGAGTTTAGTCTGCATAAAGTACGCCGCAACAGGGGCGATCTCCTGTCGGGTGGAGAACGCCGCAGAACAGAAATTGCCAGGGCACTGGCAGCAAGCCCTAATTTTATCCTGCTCGACGAACCTTTTGCCGGAGTAGACCCTATCGCAGTTGAAGAGATCCAGACTATTGTTGCCAAACTCAGAAATAAAAATATCGGGATCCTGATCACAGACCATAATGTGCAGGAAACACTTTCCATTACAGACAGGGCCTATCTGCTGTTTGAAGGTAAGATCCTGGAATCAGGAACACCGGAGGTGCTTGCCGCAAATGAGATGGTGAGGAAAGTTTATCTCGGCTCCAATTTTGTACTTCGAAGTAAAAACCTATAATTCTATACTAACCAGATATGGCAATTGTAAATTCTATTTTCACCTGGTACATGAAAAAGCGCGTCCATCAGATAGAGCTTTTCATGAAATATCCGGTAGACGTACAGGAAGAATGGTTTCATAACCTGATCTCCTGTGCAGAAAACACTGAATGGGGAAAGAAATACGATTACAAGTCCATTGAGAGTCCACAACAATTCAAGGAGCGCGTCCCGCTGCAGAATTACGACAGCATGAAGCCATACATCGAGCGCATGCTGCAGGGAGAACAAAATGTACTCTGGCCATCAGAAATCAAATGGTTCGCCAAATCTTCCGGTACGACAAGCGACAGGAGCAAGTTTATTCCGGTATCACCGGAAGCTTTGGAAGAATGTCATTTCAAAGGCGGCAAAGATATGATCTCTATCTTCTGCAATAATAAACCCGGGAATCAGATTCTCACCGGAAAGGCGCTTGTACTTGGAGGCAGCCATCAGATCAATCAGCTCAATGAAGATACTTACTATGGCGATCTTTCTGCTGTACTGATTAAAAATCTGCCTATGTGGGCAGAATATTACAGAACTCCGGATATTTCCATTGCACTGATGAACGATTACGAACAGAAAATGGAAAAAATGGCCGAGGCCACCATTAAGGAAAACGTAACCAACATCTCGGGCGTTCCTACATGGACCATTGTACTGGCAAAGAAAATCCTGGAGATTACCGGTAAAAAAAATCTTTTGGAGGTATGGCCAAACCTCGAATTATACTTTCATGGGGCAGTCAATTTCGGCCCCTACAGAGAGCAGTTTAAAGAGCTGATCCCTTCGCCGGAAATGTATTACCTGGAAACATATAATGCCTCTGAAGGATTCTTTGGCATCCAGGATCAGCTGCAGTCCGAAGAAATGCTCCTGATGCTCGACTATGGTATTTACTATGAATTTCTACCGCTTGAACAGCTTTGTGATGATCATCCCGTAACACTGGGCCTTGAAGATGTTGAACTGCATAAAAACTATGCAATTATCATTTCTACCAACGCCGGATTATGGAGGTATGTAATTGGTGATACGGTACAGTTTACCTCTATTTCGCCTTTCAGGATCAAGATCACAGGACGCACCAAACATTTTATCAATGCCTTCGGAGAAGAAGTCATTATTGATAATGCAGAACAGGCCATCAGCAAAGCTTGTAAAGAAACAGGAGCTGCATTTAAGGATTACACGGCTTGCCCTATCTACTTCAGGGGTGATAAAGCAGGAGGCCATGAATGGATTATAGAATTTGACCAGCAGCCCGATAATTTTGAGAAGTTCGTAGATATCCTGGACCAGACGCTGCGCGAAATCAATTCTGATTACGATGCCAAACGTTTTAATAACATGGCTTTATGCCGGCCTAAAGTACACAATGCACCCCACAATACATTTTACAATTGGCTCAAATCCAAGGGCAAACTGGGCGGACAGCATAAGGTGCCGCGATTAGCCAATGAAAGAAAGTATGTGGATGAAATTCTGCCAATGATCCAACCATAGGATTTCATGGAAAATTGCAGCTCATGTAGTATTTTTGCTACTGCTGTACATTTTTGACTTCAGCAGTGTACCTGCTGATGAACATAAAAGTTGCTCTATATAATTTTTATATACAGAAACCATATTTAAAAAACATATATAACTGTTCTAACCTCTCAAACCGATAAAAACGATTTAAACCTGAGAGATAAGAAACTTAATGAAACCTAGGCAAAACTTAATTAAACTCATATTTTAAATTGATGAATAAAAGATTTGATATTTAAACTATCATTATCTTACATTTGATCAAACATTTCATAAAAACAATAATTCAACAACAATCAATCCAGTTTTTTGTTTATTCCATCGAAACCTTTTTTTTTAACAGTCTCTGGTCCCATCCGGAGAGCTAACAAAGTCATTTTCACACAGTACTGAAATAAAAGATAAATGATAAATTACCAAATGCCCGTCAACTTAATTCCTGATGACGAATTAGCCAGGATTGATGCATTAAACCGTTTTGAAATTTTAAACACATTGCCGGAATCAGATTTCGATGCCATTGCTGTACTTGCATCAGAGATATTCGATACCGAAAGAGCCCATATCTGTTTTGTTGACAAAGAAGATGTTTTTATAAAAGCAAGTCTCCCGGCAAATTATGAGCCGAGAGCGGTTTCAAGAGCCCACAGTCTCTGCTCCTTAAGTATCCTTAAAGAAGGCGTTACCGTCTATGGCGATACCCGTCAACACTATGAACTTACGGACAGCCCTTTTCTGTCTACTGAAGATGAAATCCTGTTTTATGCTGCAGCACCCATCAAAAACAGAGAGGGATCTGCGCTGGGAACCATATGTGTAACTGATAACAAACCTCATTTGGATGTTACCGAAAAGCAAACTAAACTGCTGATGACGCTTGCGAATATTGTAATGGAAAAACTGGAAACCAGGCTGGCCAACAGACAGCTCATGAGAGCTCATGACGAGTGTCTTCACCGCTTATCTCACGACCTGAAAAATCCAGTTACTTCAATTTCTTTATATGCCCAGCTGCTTGGCAGCAGGGAGATGAGTGCCGAAAAAGTTTTTTCTATGGCTTCTAAAATTGAGATCTCCTCCAAGAAAATAGAAAATGTACTCGGCAATGCGCTTAGCGGTATTAACGGTGCAGCCAAACCCAGCCGCTCAAAGCCAGAGTACCATTCTTAATTATACCTCAGCAAGGTACTTATGTACAAAGCTGATAGCCATAGAACCTTCGCCTACGGCAGAGGCTACTCTGTTCATTGCTCCTGCGCGCACGTCTCCTGCGGCAAAGATCCCTGCACAGCTGGTCTCCAGAAGATAGGGATCACGCTCCAGTTTCCAGGTCTTTTTAAATTCATCATAATTGCGGAGCTCCCGTCCTGTCTCAATAAAATCCCTGTCATTTTTAATAATCTCCAGTTTGATCCAGTCAGTATATGGCCGGGCACCGATAAAGATGTACAAAGCTCCGGCTTCCCTGGTTTCGGTCTCCTTAGTCAGGATATTAATCAGGGTCAGTTTTTCCAGATGACCATCTCCTGTTGCCTCAAACAATTCTGTATTTGGCAGTACATGGATATTTGGAGTAAGTTCTATCTGCTCAATCAGGTAGGCCGACATGGTAGCTGAAAGGTCGTCCTTGCGAATGATGATGCTCACATTTGCGGCAAATTTGGACAGATACATGGCCGATTGTCCGGCAGAATTGCCACCACCGATAATAAAAACATCCCTTCCCTTACAGGCCGATGCTTCAGTATTTGCGGCACCATAATAGATACCGGCGCCAGTGAAATTTTCCACACCCTTTACTTCAAGCTTGCGGTAATCCACACCCGTGGTAATGACCACTGAGCGGGTAAGAATATCAGGGCCGTCGTCAAGTACAATCGTTTTGTATCCATCTTTTTGTTTGATGTCACTTACCGACTGTGGCGAGAGGAATGCAGCACCTAAGCGCGTGGCCTGGCTCATTGCCCGCCGCGTGAGGTCGGCACCGCTCAAACCTGAGGGAAAGCCAAGATAATTCTCTATTCTCGAACTGGTACCAGCCTGTCCTCCGGGGGCTTTGCGCTCGATCATCAGGGTCTTTAAACCCTCAGAGGCACCATATACCGCAGCAGCAAGACCTGCCGGTCCGGCGCCAATAATTACCACATCGTAGATATCATGCATCACATCCGGGTTCTTCCCAACCTTTGCTGCGATATCCTTAATAGAAGGCTTTTTCAGAAAAGAGCCATCATCAAAAAATACCAGCGGAAGATCGTCGTTACATAGGTTATTGATACTGAGCAGACTTGCAGCATCAGGGTGCGTCTGTACGTCCAGCCAGCGGTAAGGGATCAGATTGCTTCCCAGGTAATCCTTTACCTGGTGAGACTGAGGCGAGAACTGAAATCCTACCAGCTTAATCCCTTTGAATTCTGGGATATAATCACCCTGCCAGTCGTCGAGCAGGTCATTGATCACAGGGTAAAGTTTTTCCTCAGGCGGGTCCCATGGTTTAATCAGGTAATAATCTAGTTTTACATCATTGATTGCCTTAATCGCGGCATCAGTATCCGAATAGGCGGTAAGCAAGACGCGCTTGGCATCCGGGAATATCTTTATTGCTTTTTCGAGGAAGGCCACACCTTCCATCTCGGGCATCCGCTGATCACAGAGAAAAAGCGCGATTACATCAGAACTGTTTTTCAGATCCGTCAGGGCCTCCAGTGCTTCATTCGCAGAGGTAGTACTGATGATTTTATATTCATTACCGTATTGCCTCTTCAGGTCACGGCTGATGGCACGTAATACCTGTGGATCGTCATCAATAGAAAAAATTATAGGGAGATTCATATCGCAATCTATTGTAATAAGTTAAAAATAGTATTTTAGTTATCCAGCGGGAAGCACACGATAAATTCTGTACGCCCCGGCGCAGATTTCACTTTTACCGAGCCATTGTGCTGATAAATGATCCGCTGCACCACCTCCAGCCCCATTCCGGTGCCCTTTCCCATTGGCTTGGTGGTGTAAAAAGGGTCAAATATATTAGGGAGAACTTCAGCCGGGATTCCGGGGCCATCATCACTGAGTTTTACCTGAACAAAGTCCTTGTCCCTTTCTGTTTTGATCGTCAGCGTTCCTTTGCCGTTCAGTTCCATGGCATCAATCGCATTGTCAATAATATTGGTCCAAACCTGGTTCAGTTCACCGATCAGCCCTTTTACCGGAGGCAGAGTTTCATCATAATCTTCTATCACCTGGATATTCCCTTTCCTGATTTTATAGCCCAGCATCGTTAGCGTATTGCGTATGCCGGTGTGAATATCCGCAAATTGCTTATCCTGGGCACGATCCATATGTGTAAAATTCTTTATAGATGAAACCAGGTCTGCAATCCGTTTAGAGGACAGCTGTATATCTTCTACCATCTTTTCAGTGACCAGCAGATTACTGATCAGGTTGAACATGGGAGATAAACTTGCGGGCGGTATCGCGGCGGCACAAGCCTGCAGGTTCTCTACAGAGAAATTGAAATCAGCAAAGCTCTCAGCGAGAGCATAGCCATTTTCAATGTCATGATCCTCAAACCAGTCTGTAATTGCATCTTCCAGGGCCATGCGTTCCTTGAGGCTTAAGCGCGTATTGTCTGATACCGTCAATACTGTAAAAAGTTCCTTATTGAGCAGGTCAACCTGCTCTTCCTCAATGCGGATCATCACCATATCCTTAAACAGCTTAGGGTCCAGCTTCAGATGCGCCTTTAAAGAATCAGAGTCGCGTGCAATCGCAGATGCAGGGTTATTCAGTTCATGCGCCAGGCCGGCAGACAGCTTGCCCAGTGCCATCATTTTTTCATTCTGCTGCTGCAAGGCCGTAAAATCCCTTACACGGTTACTCATCACATGCACAAATGCCTGTGTCAGTTCAAAATGCTCTTTGATCAGTTCAGGCAGCTTTTCCGTCGGGAAGCTCAATGTGTGCAATGTACCAACGGCAACGGCATATCCTCCTGCTACCTTACCTCTTGAATAAGGCATATATCCGGTAATATCGCCCCTGCCAAACGTAATATAATCCCTTCTGGAACCATTCTGTATCATGTAAAACTGTATGCCCCCATCTATTACGATATGAGGCCCGGTAAGCGTTTCACCGGGTTTAAATAAAATCTCCCCGTCATCAGTTACCCGGTTCTCACTGTGATCTATAAACCATTGTAACTGCTTATCGGGAACGTTAATAAAAACTTCGAGCGATTTAAGCCAGGATATGTCTACCGTTTGCATGCGATAAATTTAGTTAAATCCTGTATGACTCTCGTATGAAAAACTACTATATATTTCTTCAGGGTGTCAAATTAGTTGTAAAAAAATGTTAAAATAAAAGATACCTGCTTCATTGGTCGACACATATTAGTTATTGGTCGATACTATAGCTTCAGGGAATAATTTATCAGAAAACTCCGCGTTTCCTAATCAATTAAACTGCTGATTGATATGGTATTATTATTATGCGGTCTCTCCGGCGCAGGAAAGACTACACTCGCAAATACGGTAAAAAACCGTCTGGACCAGTCTGGATTGAATACCGAAATCATAGATGGTGATGAGTACAGGAGCACCCTTTTCAGAGAGCTCAGCTATTCAAAGCCAGACAGGCTGGAGAATATCCGCAGGCTGGGATTTATCGCCAATAAATTTTCCGAACGCGGCATTGTGACCATTGTAAGTGCGATCAATCCCTATGATGAGGTGCGGGAAGAACTGAAAGACACCTATGAGAATGTGAAAACCATCTTTGTGGATTGTCCTGTAAGAACGCTGATCGGAAGGGATACCAAGGGACTATACAAGAGAGCCCTGCTCCCTGACGGCCATCCCGAAAAAATCAGTAACCTTACAGGCATCAATGATCCCTTTGATGTACCGTCGTCACCAGATCTTTATATCAATACAGATGTACTGGACATCCAGGAATGCACCTCGCTTCTTTGCAATTTTATCATCGACAATAACTGATTTGGATAGTACGATCTTAATTATCGCCGGAATGCACCGGTCGGGCACATCGGTATTAAGCCAGTGGCTCAATCATTGTGGCCTGCACCTGGGAGAGCGCCTTCTGGGCCCCGCAATAGGCAACACAGAAGGCCATTTCGAAGATCTGGATTTCCTGGAATTCCATCAGGAGATCCTGAAAGAAGGATACATTCATGAGCCCGTGTCTGAACTTTCTGTTTATCAGACAGAGAAACTGCGGTCAATCATCGCTTTCAAAAATTCGCTTCAGCAGCAATGGGGATGGAAAGAACCCAGAACCTGTTTATTTCTCAATCATTACCAGTCTCTTATTCCTGAGGCGCACTACCTTGTCATCATCCGCAGTTACCGTGAAACTGTAAGTTCTTTAATCCAGCGGGACCTCAAAGAACTGGATAAATATTATTTATCAAAAAGCTGGATGTCCAGGCAGAACTGGATCAAAAGAAAAAGAAGTATCAGGGCAAAAGAACTGTATCATGCTAAAGCGGAATTCTATCTCAGGGTCTGGGTTGCCTATAACGAAGCAATTTTACAGGCAATGGAAAGCCTGCCGGGGCATCAGTTTGTGGTAACCGATCATGGTCAGCTTACTGAGCAGCATAGGGATATATTTGATACGCTGGTGAATAAATGGGGTTTTTCACTACGCGCAGCAGACTTCAGCCATATCTATAAAAAAGCACTTTTGAGCGAGGTTACAGACATTGATCCTTTTGTATTGGATCAAAGCTTATTGCAAAAAGCGGTAAAGCTTGAGCACGAAATCAGGGCCTACCTGTAGTATCAATGATTAAAAATTGACTTAAGACCAATATAAACCTTAATTTTAAGCCGATTTTAAATATCGGATGACAGAAAATAGAGTACCCCCTGAATTATTTGTAGTTGGAGCCGGCCCGGGTGATATCGATCTGATGACGATTAAAGGTTATAAGATATTACAGCAGGCAGACGTTATCCTCTATGATAATCTGGCCAATAAAGAACTATTAGACATTGCAAGGGAAGACTGTGAGAAAATATATGTGGGTAAACAGCCTTACGGAGAGTATACCCCACAGGAAACTATTCACGAACTGATCAGGCATTACGCATTTGCTAAAGGAAAAGTAGTGCGCTTAAAGGGTGGTGATCCTTTCATCTTTGGCAGAGGTTTTGAAGAAATTCTTTTTGCCCGTGAACATGGTATCAAAACCCACTTTGTACCGGGTATTTCCAGTATGCAGGCTATAGGTTTTGAGGATATACCGCTCACGCACAGAAATGTAAGTGAAAGCATATGGGTAGTTACAGGAACAAAAAAAGACGGAACCTTATCGGCCGACCTCAGGTTGGCCATGCAGAGCAATGCCACTGTAGTGATCTATATGGGCATGAAACAGCTGGCCTCTATTGCAAATACGTATATCGAAGCAGATAAGGGAAATACTCCTGCAGCGATCATTCAGCATGCCTCCCTTCCTGAACAGAAATCAGTTAAAGGACTTGCGCAGGATCTGCCGGCAATGGCCGCTTCAGCGCAGCTCAGCTACCCTGCAATCATCATCATTGGAGCAGTTGTAAACTTATCATTATGAAGGAAGGAGCAATGATCAGAGAAGGTGTACTGCTTTGCGGCCATGGCAGCAGAAAAACCTCCGGTGTAGAAGAATTTAAAAAACTGGTAGAAATCTTAAAAGACCGCTACAAAAGCGATTATGAGGTGGATTATGGTTTTTTAGAATTTAACCACCCGCTATTTGAAGCAGCTGTAGAGCGCTTGTACAGTAAAGGCGTGCGTGTTATTTATGCCCTGCCGGTAATCTTATTTGCAGGTGCACATGCAAAAAACGATATTCCATACGAGTTAAATACCATCCAGTCTTACTATCCTGATCTTCAAATCAAAATGGGCAGTCCTATTGGTGTAAATTCCTTTGTTTTGGATCTCGCAAAAAAGAGAATTGAAGAGACGGAACGCCTTTTATCTCCGATGGACCGCAGGGAGACTTGTCTGGTTGTGGTAGGAAGAGGCACTACAGATCCTGACGCCAACAGCGATGTGACCAAACTGATGAGCATGCTTTGGGAAGGGATGGGCTTTGGCTTTGCCACTACGGCCTACAGCGGTACGGCGTACCCTTCTGTTGAACAATCCCTGGAACTGGTAGAAAAACTGGGCTTTAAAAGAACCATAGCCATTCCTTTTTTCTTTTTCAGCGGAATATTACTGGACAGGATCAATGCTACGCTGGAAGAAAAAAACAGCCGCTCTGCACAAGAGTTTATTTATACTGCACCATTTGGTACGGACGAGCTGATGCTGAAAGCATTTGATACCCGTTTGGAAGAAGCAGTACATGGAACAGGAAATATGAACTGCCAGCTTTGCAAATACCGCAAACAAATTATTGGTTTTGAAGAAGAGGTAGGAAAAGAACAGATAGGCCATCATCTCAACGTAAAGGGTGTGCTGTTTGAAGAAGATGAAAAACCTGGGGAGAAAAAAAACAGCCTGGGCAGTCAGTTTAAAAAACTGCTGGGGATATAACCAGCGTATAAATCCAGATACATCCAATGGTGATCGACGCCAGTCCGGCAATGCCGTTCATCCATTTAAATATGGCCATATTCTTCTCCAGGAAACGGCTCATGGTGTGGATCAGCACATAACTGTACACGCTCATGGCCACGATAATCCCCACAGATTCTATCACCAGAACCAGGATCGAAGCGCCAACGGTTGGTGCGCTGATCACCAAAGCTGTGGTTAAAGCCCCACCCGTTCCGGCCAGTCCGTGCAGCATCCCTACCCAAAACGATCTGGTCAAAGGATTCATCGCTATTTCCTCACCTCTTTTCCCATGCAGGTGAATCGGATTGGAAGCCAGGTGCTCGTGGGCTTCAATTTTCTTGTTGTCGCTGATCATTTCATTGATCTTATAATTGCTGCGTATTGCATTCAGCCCCAGGATGACCATGATTGGCCCGATTGCAATTTCTGCCCATTCAGAGATGTTTGTCACGTATCGGTGCAGCGAAGCCTTAAAGATCAGCGCGATCACCCCAAAAATAATCAGCGTTACAGAATGCCCCAGCGCCCATTGCGAGGCCCTGAAAATTACACGCCAGGAAATCCGCTTTTTATTGACAGCCTGCTCTGATGCTAAAACAGACACCGCTGTAACATGGTCGGGTTCAAAAGAATGTAAAATGCCGGCAATCAGCGGGCGGCTGATACTAAGAAAATTCATTTGGATATTGTATGTAATTTCCCTCCCTGCTGATCAGGAACAATACCAGCTCAGTTGAAGGAATTAATGCCGAACAATTCTCATAACAGGCCTTTAGCAGGGCCTGATAGAAAGGTTCAGCGCTGGCAAAGCTAAACAATTCGGTTAATCGGCCGGCCATATTAAATGATAAAATCTTGTTTAACTGTTCCTCAGGATACCCGGCATCTTTAGCCATCTGCCATACAAACTCCTTGTTCCAGGTATTTTTACCGCTGTGGGTATCTAACATACCCTCCGCCAGTTTTACTGACTTACCCAGCATAATCCCCAGGTTAACCTTTTTGATCGCCGGGCTTTGTGCGATTTTTTCTAGGGTTTCCCCTATCCAGTTGCCATAATGGATAAAGGCAAATTCAGGCAGATCCGGAAACAAAAGCTTTAAGCTTTTTTCGCTTCTTGCACCGGAGTTGATCACAAGCTCCTGTGCAGCATTCGCAACTGCAACATCGATCCCCTGTGTGATGCTCGCAATATAGGAGGAGGCAGAAAATGGAGTTACAATACCGGTGGTACCCAGAATAGAGATCCCTCCGGTAATACCCAGCCGTTCATTCAATGTCCTTTTAGCAATCAGTTCGCCGTCTTCCACAAAGATTTCAATGTCTACTCCCTGATGCTCCAGCTGATATTCTGACAACAGTTTTTTACAGGCATTTTGCATCATTTGCCGAGGAACAGGGTTGATTGCCGGTTCCCCTACGCTGATTTCCAAACCAGGGAGGGTAACTTTACCTACGCCCCTGCCTTGTAAAAAGGTGATTTTTCCCGAGTGGTTTAAACTGACGGCAGCCCCGATAATTGCGCCATGCGTAACATCAGGATCATCTCCGGCATCCTTACGTGTGGTACAGGCACAGGACAATAAATTGAGATCACAGGAAATGAGCTCAAAGGAGGGCTCTTGTCCGCCGGGGAGAATAATCTGTACTGCTGTTACCTTTTGCTGAGTAATCAATGCCAGCAGGGCCGCCTTTGTACAGGCAGTTGCACAGGCACCAGTAGTAAATCCCGTTTTTAAAGGGCCATCCGGTATGGGTTGGAGTTCACTCATTTATCCTGCTGGTTATAGGTTTCCGGTCTTTAGCTGATTAATCAGGTCATCTATATGATGTACCCTGTGGAACAACGGCGAAAGCTCCGGTTTTTTGATGATAAATATAGGAATACCGCAGCTAAGTGCAGCTTTGATTTTTGCGTCCAGCTTACCATTGAAGCCACTTTCCTTGGTGAGGATGACCTGAGGATTGATGCGCCTGAACAGCTCAATCTCCTCTTCCATATCCTGCGTAAGGCCAAAAAGCAACTGCGTTGCCGGAAAGCCATAACCAGCGGCAAGATCAATAGAATACTGACGGTCAAGGATCCTGAACCAACAGGGATAGCTCTGCCAAAAACTGCTCAGCATTGGAATAGACTGAACTCCGGTTAAGGCAAGCATAGACCGGTAATCCAGGTTTTTAATCCTCATCAGCGCTCCGGCAAAATTATCTGCGTAATGCACCAGGGGACCAATGGTCCTTTCGGGGAAAACCCGCTCAAACCGGATCACGGGGATCTGATCTGCAAGGGCAGCCACTGTGTTATGCAGCGCTAAGGCAAAAGGATGACAGGCGTTGATAATGAGAGAAACTGAATTCAGCCGGCAAAATGCTTTTAAGCCCTCCTCATCCAGGCTGCCGTATCTGTATATTCCTTTACCCTCAAACTTAACTGCGGTCCGAGTAGAATAAAGATAGTCAAGGCCGGCCTCATCGAGATAGCCGGCAACCTGTTTACCTTCAGTTGTTCCACCCAGTAAAAGAATCATTTAAATAATTTTATTGGTAACTGAGTTTTCATTCTCTGCTATGATGTTATCTTTTTTTCTAAAAATATGGTGCCAGTTATCACCATACAGCCAGGAACGGTTTTTTCTTGCCCCAATGGCCTCACCAACGATAACCAGCACAGTCCTTGTCAGCTTATTCTCTTTGATAATCCGGCTCAATTCATCAAGCTTCCCTGTCCACACTTTTTCATCTTTCCAGCTGACGCGGAAAAGTACGGCGACAGGGGTTTCCGGCGGGTAATGCTGTAAAAGCTGCGCCTCTACTTTTTTAATGATTCCGGCACTAAGGAAAATACACATCGTAGCCCTTAGTTTAGCCATTTCTTCCAGCTTCTCATGCTCCGGCATAGGGGTATTTCCCTCCCCCCTGGTGAGTATAATGGTTTGCGCTACTTCAGGAATGGTAAATTCTGATCTGAGATAAGCGGCGGCGGCCTGGAATGAAGAAATACCGGGAACAATAAAGTAATCATAGTTCCTTTCGTCAAAAATCGTCATCTGTTCCTGGATGGCACCGTAGATTGAAGGATCACCGGAATGAAGTCTTACAATCAGTTTTCCCTGCTGATACATCAGGTCCATCAGTTCTACCTGTTCTTCAAGTGTCATTGCCGCAGAATTCCTCACCATCGCCCCTGGTTTGGCAATATTGGTGAGCTCTTCGGGCACGAGGCTTCCGGCATAGAGAATACAATCGGCCGCTTCCAGCAATTCTTTTCCCCTGACCGTGATCAGTTCCGGAGCACCGGGACCAGCCCCTACTATAGCAATCTGCCCTTTTCTTTCAAAAGCGCTGATCAGGCATACTGCATGGGTGAACATTTTGCCGGATGATACTTCTGCCTTGGTTTTTTCTACCAGCCAGGAAGTTGTATTTGCTGCCAGGGCAGAGGAACTTTCTGACACTCCCTGAATTCCTATTTTTTCAAGGACTACGTCTGATGGGTTTGCCAGTGGCATTGTTGCCAGGTCTGCGGCAGGAAATGTTTTAAAATCCCAATGGTATTTACTGGCAATATGAACGTAGGCCTGTTCCGCTGCTTTAATATCAACAGAAGTGATTACCGCTATACTTTGATAAGCAATATTTTCATTTGATAACAGCTTTAGTAGCTTCTCTTCAAACAATACCGGTTCGATATCTTTTGAACAACCTGTACCCAGACTTAAACACGCTGGGTAGAATGATAACGCGGTTATCGCACTTTCAAAAAGCTCGTATCCCACATATATAAGCAGTTCGTACTGTGCCTGATCAACTTCAGACAGGTCATGATAGATATCTGCAAAAGCTGGTTTTGTTTTCTCCAGGTAGGCTGTTCCTGCATCTTTCACCTTTAATACAAGCGCCGTAGGACGATTGTTGACAAAAATAGAGACGGCTTGATTCAGTGTTGCGGTATGGGCTGCAGACCATCCAAATTTCTTCGCCAGCAAGTCAAGCGACCAGATCTCCTGCAGATCGCTGGAGGTAGTAATCACCGCCTGAGCCTGCAACACACGGCTGAGTCTTTTCGTAAGCTCATTGGCACCGCCTGCATGACCGCTCAGTACCGATTGCACAAAAGTTCCCTGTTCATCAATATTGATTACTGCCGGATCTGTAAGTTTATCCTGAATGTATGGGGCAATGCTTCTCACACATATCCCGAGCGCGCCAACAAAGATCCAAACGTCAAAACGCTGAAATTTATCTTTTAAGAGCTCATCCAGGTTCTCCAGCTTAAGCACGTCCTTAGACCATGCCGTTTCTCTTGTTGTATATAATTTACTGCGTTGAAATTCATTTTGAATGATCCTGCCTACAGCTAATCCGCTATCGGTGAAGGCTATCACACACACTTTTTCCTCTTTTATCATCATTATTTCGTAGCTTTTAATATGGTGATTTCATTATGCCCATCTACCTTTAATTTCAGGGGCTCATCCAGTTTCCAGTTCAGCAATCTGGAAAAAGCAATAAAGTCGTTGATTGAGGCATCCTGGACAGCATTAATGACCACCGTTCCATCAGTAAGCAAATACCGGTCAATCATTTGAAGCAGTTCTTTCAGGCGTCCGCCATGCCCACCTATAAATACTGCCCGGGGCTTGCTCAAGTGATCCAGATCGGTTTCAAAGATATCACCTATATAGGCGTTTATACCCGGCACCCCAAAATTATTTTGATTATGATGCAGGATCTGTAAACATTCCGTTCGTTTTTCAAAGGCATGGATTTCTAGCTGGGGAAAACGAAGTTTTGCTTCAATGCTCAGAGAACCGGTGCAAAAACCGATGTCCCATAACACGGGTCTTGCTGCCAGATCAA
The DNA here is from genome assembly GCF_900182595.1 of Pedobacter westerhofensis. Taxonomy (GTDB): domain Bacteria; phylum Bacteroidota; class Bacteroidia; order Sphingobacteriales; family Sphingobacteriaceae; genus Pedobacter; species Pedobacter westerhofensis. The sequence continues at coordinate 73,377 of NZ_FXTN01000003.1, forward strand.
GGGCATGGAGCGAACATAACCTTACAGGCATCTTGGTGATCATATTGGGGCGTCCCTTTAGTCCTTCGAACAATACATCTTTTATTCCGAAGTCAATATGCCGGTGACTTTCCTTTTTCAGGATCACACAGTTTAGTGGATGAAAAACGCTGTTCCCGGCTTCGCGGGGTTCAAGATGGCGTACTTTTTCGTTTTCGCCTTCAAGGTCTTCAGCTATCCAGATGGAATAGTTGGTATAACCATACTCCAGCAACCTTTTGGCAATGGCCGAAGGACTTTTTTCCTGGTCAGTTAAAATACCGATCAGCGGTTTCTGCTGTATCAGCACTTCATCAAGTGCTGCCCATGACCTGCCATGTACGCTTACCGTTTGTAACAGATTGCTGTTCAGATTTGCCCGGTGGACCAGTAACTGGATAGAACTGAAATAAGGATAGGTATAGATTTCCGCATCAGGATACCTTGACCGCAATGTATTGGCGATACCATAAAACAGAGGATCACCGCTGGCGAAAACCACAACGGTTTGCCCAAGCTGCTCATAGCTTTCAAAAAGGAGCTCCATGGGCGATTGCACCGGGAGCCAGGTATATCCTTCCGGCAGTAAATGTCCTACCAGTTCATGATGACGGTTACCACCGCTGAAAACAGCGTGGCTTTCGATCAGGGAAAGCAGCTCCCCGGAAAAATCAGCTTTCCTGTTTCCAATTCCTATAATATGAAAAACCATCATTTACTTTATATAATCTGCAGCGGTATCCAAAGTAAAAGCTGCGTTTACCAGTGTTGCAGCAAAATTACTGCCTCCGCGCCTTTCTTCGATAATCACATAAGGCAGCTGAAGCATTTTCAGGCGTTCTTTTGACTCAATCACATTCACAAAACCAACGGGGGCACCAATGATTCCTGCGGGATGGATTTGCCCTTGTCTTGCCTGGTCTGCAATTTCAATCAGCGCTGTAGGCGCATTTCCGATGACGAACAGTGCTTCAGGGTACAGTTTTGCAGCAAGTTTGATCCCCGCCTGCGAACGCGTAAGCCCCTCCTGTTCTGCAAGTATTACTGCTTCATCAGAATTGAGCATGCAAATCACCTGATTTCCGTATTGCGCTGTAAAAGCCCTGGTAATACCCGCCTGCACCATGGTTACATCTGTAACAATCGTCCCTCCTTTGATCAGGTAATCGTGCATTACTGCAACTGCCCCTACCGAAGTACTCAGGTAATCGATATAGTTGAGGTCGCCCGCGGTATGGATACAACGGATTGCCGCCCAGAGAAAGTCTAAAGGATATTTCTTAGTATCCAGCTGATCAATAATTTCGCTGAAACTTGCCTGCTGTATTTCCAACCCCGTTTCAGGTTTTCTGTTCAGATAACCTCTTGGGGTAACCAGGTGATTTTTATACTGGAAAGTCTGGCTGTTTCCAATCACCACGAGGCTAAACATATCTACATCTTCGATATTCAGATCTGCCAGGGTAGTGAGGGTGATCTTTTCTTCCGGCCTGCCCAGCTGGTAACAGATCGCCACGGGCGTTTCAGGTTGTCTGTGCAAAAGAAAAATAGCTTTCAGTTTATTTAGCTGCCAGTACCGCTTTATACTTTTAGGGTTATAGATGGAAGTGACGAAATCGCCCCAGGCCGCTGCCTCAATCCGTTTCTGGATGGTTTTCCAGGGTGTCATCAGGTCTGATAGTGAAATACAGCAAAAATCGTGGCCCAGAACTGCACCCAATTTACTCCCTGCAGCCACAAAAGCAGATATTCCGGGGATGGTTTCCAGATCAATATCTTCACCTGAAGCTGCGGCTTTCTGGTAAACGATGGATGCCATCGAATAAATTCCGGCATCTCCCGAACCAATTACTACCACATTATATCCTTCAATGGCCTTTTCTATAGCAATCTCTGCCCGCTTTTCTTCCTCGCTCAGTTCTTTGCCGATACAAACAGTCCCTTCCTGTATCAGGTCTGTGATAAACTGGAAATAATAGTGATAACCAATGATTACATCGGCCTCCTGTATTGCCTTGCGGGCAATGGGCAACAGATAATCCTGACCTCCCGGCCCTATACCAACAACTTTGATCATTTTTTAATAATTAATAAGGAGAAATATGGAATCTCTCTGTCCTTTAACACCGCAATATCGGAAGTTATATATTCATCCGCTGTGCCTAAACGCTCACAGTAATAGTATTTCCATTGTTTGTCCAGTAACCGGGGATACAATTCCTGCCAGCCCATCCTGATCTTCATCAGGATTACCGTATCTGCATTTTTGAGGCTATCTTCTATCTCCCGGATATCATTTGCCAGCGGCAGCACAGCCAGTTTTTCCTGCTGTAAACATAATGGGATCTGGTGTTTCGCTGCAGCCAGGGAGAAGGAATTTACACCGGGGATGAGCTCAATACTAACATTTCCGGCCTGCAGTTTCTCCAGTATATAAGAGAAGGACGCATAAAAACTGAGATCTCCTTCACAAACAATGCTCAGCTTTTTGCCTTCCCTGCAAGCCTGCAGTACCTGGTCAGCTGTTTGCTGATAAGTAAATTCAGCAGCAGTTCTGTCGCTGCCCATACTTAAAAAGAAACCTTGTAATTTATTCTTGTCCAGTCCATAATGATCAAGCATCGGCCGTACATAACTTCCTTTTCTTCCATCTTTAGAGAGGGAGCCGGGATAAAAAATAATATCCGATTCCTTTAAAATACGAAGTCCTTTTAAGGTGATCAGCTCCGGGTCTCCGGGGCCTAATGAAATGCCATAAATTGTGTTCACGTGATGCTGCTGATAAGGTCTGCCGACGTTGTAAAACTAATTATTTATTGTCTATAAGCGGTACAGGGCAGGTTAATATTTTTTGCAAAGAAGAGCCGGATCATAGATACAATGTAAGCACAGCCGATTATTATTATTTAAAAAAAATTAAATTTATTTGTTCAACTATTATATTAAACAATATAAACGCTAAAGTCTTATCTTTGAATAGCATGATGATGTAACTGTTTACCTTTTAAAACAAAAAATACACGCATGCGTTGTAAGGAATAGTAAAAACTAAATTTTAGCCAAGTGAATTTAAAGGTTTACATTAAAAGTGGCATATTAGAATTGTTCGTTTTAGATCTGCTTGATGCGGCAGAACGGGCAGAAGTTTTGAATGTGATCTCGAAATATCCTGTTCTCGAAAAAGAAGTACAGGTTATTGAAGATACACTGCAGTCGTATGCAAACTCCATTGCAATACAACCCTCCAAATCTTTGAAAGCGAAGATAGAAGCTTCTATTGAAGAATCTGTTAAAGAAAGCAATATGGATCTGGATCATCTTTTATTAATCAGTGAACATTCTGATTTGCAGAACTGGCTAAAGCTGGTGAACAAATATTACCCTTCAGCTTTTGAGGCAGAAAACTTTTCTGAAGTACTGAGGAGTGAAAATGGCGTAACTCAGGTGCTGGTTGTTTCTTCAACTGATATTGCCGATGAAACCCATGATGATGTTCATGAAAGCTTTCTGATCTTACAGGGCCAATGCAGGTGCACCGTTGGATCTGCAATTTTTTATTTAGGCCCCGGGGGTTATACGCAAATACCGCTTAACGAAAATCATAAAGTGGAGATTACCTCTTCATCGCCTGTTATGGCGATTGCACAATACGTCTCAGTGTAAAAACAAAAAAAGCCTCACCGGTGATGGTAAGGCTTTTCTCTTAATCTGCTCCCTCTGCTGGGCTCGAACCAGCGACCCTCTGATTAACAGTCAGATGCTCTAACCAGCTGAGCTAAGAAGGAGTACTCGCTTTTTACCGTTTAATATGGATTTTACAACCCTTTTTCTTTCGGTGGTGCAATGTTACGACTTTTGCGCTTAATCATCAAATTTTATATTCTAAAAATAAAAATAAATCCTCCTCATCAGCGAAAAGCGTATCGTCCTCCTGATATATCATTAATATGATAACTTTTATTTAAGGCCCAATTTCCCCGTAAAATATCTTCAAGTTGTTTAACCTCATCCGCATAAACCGTTTTTTTGCGTTTTCCAAAATAAAACATCTGTTCAAAAGGAGTACTTCCTTCCCAGGCCAGTTTTATCAGCTGGTTTGCAATATCCTTTCCGCAGATATAATCCGGAACCAGGGCAAAGCCCTTGCTGTTAGACAAACATTTTAAGATTGAACTAAAATATGGCACTACATAGTTTGGCCTGAATCCCGGTGAAGAATTAAAATTGGTATTCCAAAAACTTTTTAGAGGTTCCATACCAACAGTTGTAGTGTACCATATTTGCGCTGCTAACCACTCTTTAATTGCTGAATGATTGCCCGTATGAACCAGCCGGTCTAATTCAGTAGTATCTGTCTGGTTCCCGCAGACCAGCACCATTCGTTCCACATTAAATGGCATGTATGTCAGGTTATGCTGATTACCCGTCTGTGGGATCAGAATAAGATCCAATACCCCACTGTTCAAATCCTGTAACATTTGAGAGTAATCGCCAAACCGTGTGATCAGATTAAATGGCAGCTCGGATACGTGTGCTTCGAGTGAATATTGGAAAATCTCGAAACTCATCCCCAGCCCTAACGTAGGTTTTTCTACCCTGGATTTCCTGTGAAAGATCTTCTCCGCTTCTTCGAGTTTGTTCATATGGTCAATAACAAAATCGTAAAGCATAGTTCCCCGTTCAGTTGCGACCATCTTTCTGGTATCCCGTTCAAAAAGTCGGTAACCTGTGTAGGATTCAAGGGAACTCAAATGGAGACTTACTCCGGGTTGGGAAATAAATAAGGTTTGCGCTGCCGCCGATAAAGTACCTGCTTCATAAATGACTTTAAAAGTCCTAAACCATTCCAAATTTAGCATTGCCTGGTAATTAAAGTTCTTGTGTACTGGACATTGGCTATGAAAGCCATACCCCTCCTGTTACAATTCCATGCCATTTATAAAAAAAATTCACAGCACAATCAACACACCATACAACTAACTGGAATACAATTGTTTGATTTACAAAATACTAATGTCTAACAGGAATCTCCAGTGCCCGGACTCCGATATTTTCGGAGTTTCCCGGTCTAAACTCCATAAATTTCGGAGGCAGTATCCATCTATTTTATAGATAAAACTACCCCACCTTGCGGTCAAGAAAATCTTTGATTGTCGCAGCGATTTCGTCTCCATGGCTCTCCAGCGCAAAATGCCCCGCGTCGAACAAATGATACTCCAGATTTTTTACGTCTTTTTTATAGGCTTCGGCCCCACTGGCAGGAAAAATATAATCATTTTTTCCGTACACGATCAGCATTTCGGGATTATAATCCCTTAAATACTGCTGCCATTCCGGATATTTTGGCGGGTTGGTTCCGTAATCATAAAAAAGATCCAGTTGTACTTGTCCGTTTTCCGGTCTCTCCAGGTGACGAAGATCGATTTCCCAATTATCAGGGCTGATCACAGCAGGATCAGGTACGCCATGGGTATACTGCCATTTCAGCCCATCGGGACTGTGGAAAGTTGCCAGTGTATTTTCAGCTTCTTTGTCGTTCCTGTCTTTCCAGTAAGCTTTGAAAGGGTCCCAGAAAGTTTCAAGGCCTTCAGCATAGCAACAGCCGTTCTGAACAATGAGGGTGTCGATCCTTTCGGGATGAGCCGATGCAATCCTCCATCCAACCGGAGCACCATAATCCATCAGGTATAGGCTGTATTTTGTAATATTCAGCTTTTCCAGTAGTCCTTCAATGATTGATGCAAAATTATCAAAAGTATAGGCAAAGTCAGCAATCGGCGGCTGCTCGCTTCGTCCGTAGCCCGGATAATCCGCTGCGATCAAATGATACTTGTCAGATAGCTGATCAATCAGATTTCTGAACATGTGGGACGATGTAGGATAACCATGCAGCAATACCAGCGTCGGCGCGCTCTTAGCTCCAGCTTCGCGGTAGAAAATGTTAACTCCGTTAATTTCAATAAATTGATAAGAGGTCTGATTTTTCATGATATATAATTAAGTTTAAGATATACTCCTGACAGCAGAAAGAGATCGACAGCACTTGCAGTGCAGCGTACACAGCCAGCCCTCTGAAGGGCAGCTGTTTCATAGTCAAAAGTATATGCTCCGGAGAAACTTAGTATATCACAGGAATCATGAGAGTTATCATTTGATTGATAAATGAGGATCCAGAAGATACAATATTAAGCACTGAAAGGGCGTGGTATCCTGATCAGCGTGACTACTTTGTCCCGCGGTCTAAACTCAGATACTCTTTCTTCCAGTGAACAATTTCGTTATTGTACAGCGCCTGATTGGCAAGGTGCACACATATAGCCGTTTTGGCGCCGGTATAGATATTAGAATCGGGCAGCGTCCCTGACCCTATTTTTTCATAAAAATCATTCAGCGCATACCAGGTACCATCCCTAGTCGGGTCAGGAAGAATGGGTGTTCCTCCCTCCTTGTCCCAGCTGATTTTAGTGGCACCTGTCACACCGTCAACCAGTCCTTTCTCTTTCGGTAGTCCTTTTTCGGGATAGAACATCCCCCTATCAGTAAGCAAAGACACCGTGCCTTTGGTTCCCTTAATTTTAAAAAGGTAACCATCGCGGCTGTTACCACAGGTAGCACCAAAATTCCCTACCATATTCTGATCGGGATACCGCAGCATGAGTTGTACATTATCGTATGTTTCGCGGCCATCTTTGAACACGTCAATACCACCTGTTGCAAGGAAATCCGCCGGATGGGTATCGAAAGCCCAATTGATAAAATCCATCTGATGTGATAAAAGCTCAGCTACCAGGCCCCCTGAATACTCTTTGTACATACGCCAGTTGATCTGTCTTTCAAGCGAGGCATCCGGCACCGGGCGCCGCCAGTTTGCATTTCTGTCCCAGCGGCAATCTACCTGGCTCACTTTGCCCAGGTAGCCTTTACTGATCATCTCTTTCACCCTGTAATACAATGGGGAATATCGGTATTGGTGTCCTACCTGTAGGATTTGTTTTGGCCTGCTCTCTGCTAATTTCACCAGGTTCAGGGCCTGTTCAATATTATAGGTCATCGTTTTTTCCAGATAGAGGTGTTTCCCCGATTTGAGTACATCTACTGCTACAGGATAGTGCATGTTCAGCGGAACAGCAACGATTATAGCATCAAGCTGTTTGTTTTCCAGCAATGCCCTGTGATCCTTATATTCAATGTAAGGTGTATTTTTGGCGAGTTTGCGGGCTTCAGCAAGCCGCATATCCAGCACATCGCAAACTGCGGTAACCTTAAACTTTTCCGGAAACTCATCCAGCACCCGTATAATGCCTTTGCCCCTGTCGCCACAGCCGATAACGCCGATATTGATTACACCGTTAACCCTGTTTGCAAACAGGTCGGTCTTATTGAGTAGTAACCCACCTGCAATCAGCCCGGTAGTTTTAACAAAAGTTCTTCTTTTCATCTGGATCAATGTATATCGCAATTTTATATTTGGTGTAAACCGCAACTCTAAGTTAACTCTCCACAACCAAAGGAACGGCTTTGTATTAAATAACTTACAGCCATCAAACCTGATTGGTCATAGCAATAAATATAGGGTTTATCCTAAATACAGTAAACGGCTTTGGCCAGGACATTTTGATCAATCTGTTGTTGATTCGTCTCAACAGAGCAGATCTCTGTAATTATATGATGATCATCAGCATCCCCGGAGATTATCACAAACAAATCACAGAGAGTTTAAAAAGAGCAAAATAACAAGTTGTTTATTAATTATATTTGAGTCTAACTAAATTATGAACTTCTTCCTCCGAACGGTCTTTCTGTCATTGCTGATGGGTGGCATGGTCTGTACCTGCCTGGGGCAACCCTATTATTTTAAGCATTATCAGGTTGATGACGGGCTGGTGCATAACTCGGTCACTTCGATATTACAGGACAGTAAAGGACTGATTTGGGTGGGAACCCGGGGCGGTCTCAATTGCTTTGACGGCTACACCTTTAAAACCATCAAAAATAAAGAAAACAAACTGGGCGATATTGGCAACAACGTGATTACCGTCATCCGGGAAGACAGAAAAGGAATGCTATGGATCGGAACGGGAAAGGGGATTTTCAGGTATGATCCTTACAGAGAGGTGCTCAGCATCCTGAAAACCGCACCGCAATCCTATATCAACAGTCTGGTGATCGATGCCGAAGACAACCTTTGGTTTCTGTCAAGCGATTCGCTTTACCATTACAAACAGCGCCAATGTAAAACCGAGACACTGAGGCTTTCCGGTAACTGTGTGGCCATTGACACTGAAAGAAATATTTGGGTGGGAAACAATGACGGAGTGGCAAGCATATATAATCCTGTCAGCAAATCTGTTAAAACTGTACGCCTGGTTGATAAAAGTCTTCCTGATAAACTGAGATCTGTCAATCAATTATTGCCGCTGCCAAACGGCAAAGTATTGGTTGGTTGTTTTTCACAGGGACTAAAAATATACGATACCAAAACAGAGCAGGTTCATGCGATTTCTTTAAACGGCAGCAGGGATAACAATGTTTATGTACGCGATATTACTGCCGCGGGCCAACAGGAATACTGGATATCAACTGAATCAGGAATTTACATCTATAACCTTGCTACCGGCACAAGTCATAACCTGAGTAAAAGTTCCGGAGATCCTTATTCAATTGCTGACAATGCCGTTTATACTGCCTGTCGGGACAATCAGGGCAGCATGTGGGTGGGAACTTTTTTTGGAGGCCTCAACTATTACTCAAAAGAGAATGCGCGTTTTGAAAAATACTATCCGAAAATGGGAAGCAATTCTATTTCCGGCAATGCTGTGCGGGAGATCAGTCCCGATCATCATGGAAACCTGTGGATAGGAACTGAAGATGCCGGGCTTAACAAATTCAACCCGCAAACCGGAAAATTCATTCACTACACCGCTACCGGAAATAAGAAAGATCTCTCCTATCCAAATATCCATGGCTTATTGTCTGTCGGCCATCAGCTGTTTATCGGGCCTTTCTTCCATGGCCTGGAAATCATGGATACCGGCACTGGAAAAATTACCGACCGCTTTAAGCTGATAGGCAAAAAAGAAGAAGATGCGAGCGACTTTGTGCTGTCTATTTTTTTAACAAAGGACAGTACCTTACTCATAGGAACCGGCTATAACAACCCGGGCCTGTTTGCGTTCGACAGGAAACAAAAGAGCTTTACACGGATCAAACAAATTCCATATGGTTCTTATGTTTTCCATATTATGGAAGACAATAAGGGCAATATCTGGACGGCCAGCGTATCACAGGGGGCCTTTTACTATCACCCCAGGTCGGGTCGTACCGGTAACATCCATTTCAGCAAGAAGCTGAATGGACAGTACAGCAATGAGCCCTCAGTGCGGTATATTTTGCAGGACAGTAACCATAACATGTGGTTTGCGACCGGCGGGGGCGGTCTGATAAAGTTAAGTGCCGACCTGAAATCCTTCAGAAAATTCACCACCGAAAATGGTATGCCAAGCAATGTGATTTTCTGTATGCTGGAAGATCAGTCCAAACATCTGTGGTTGAGCACACTGCGGGGACTGGTATGTATGGACCTCAAAACAGAGCAGTTTAAAATCTATACCCAGTCCAACGGGCTGATTACGGACCAGTTTAACTATAATTCGGCTTATAAGGATCAGAATGGGAAAATGTACTTCGGCTCTGTGAAGGGTATGGTTGCCTTCGATCCTGCCCAATTTTCAAACCTGCAGCCCAGTCCTCCCACCTATATCACCGGTTTCCAGATCAATAATAAAGAGATCATACCGAATGATCAATCGGGCACATTGGCTAAATCCATTTTGTATACGGATACGATTGTGCTTAATCATGACCAAAGCAATTTCAGTATCGAATTTGCAGCGCTCAACTATTCCTCGCCGCAGGTTACACGCTATAAATACCGGATGAAGGGACTCGATAAACAATGGACCTATCTGAACAGTAACCGTAAAGCCTACTTTACTGAACTTTCTGCCGGAGAGTATACTTTCATGGTACAGGCAGAAAGTAATGTTGGCAACTGGACAGGAAAGGAAAGAACACTCTTCATCAAAGTTTTACCGCCCTTCTGGAAAAGTACCTTTGCCTGGCTGATATACCTCTTGACCTTAGGCACCGGCATTTATCTTTCTGTACGTTACTACCACCGGTCCCTGGAGCGTAAAAACCTGAACCGGCTACGGTTATTTGAACACGAAAAGGAAAAAGAAATTTACCAGGCTAAAATTGAATTCTTCACCAACATTGCGCATGAAATCCAGACTCCGCTAACGCTGATCGTTGGACCAGTTGAGCTGCTGATCAGCAAAACCGCAGAGCAGCCCGGTGTCAGGAAGGCTTTGCAGATGATTGAAAAAAATGCTAAACGCCTTGCCGACCTCACAGCGCAGCTCCTGGATTTCCGTAAAACAGAAACGCATCAGTTCGGGCTCAATTTTGTAAAAACCGATATTACCGGATTAGTTAGGGAACAGTTTGCCATCTTTCAGGACCAGGCAGCAAAAGCAGGCCGGAACATCAGATTTGAAAGTTCGATGCCTCATATTACTGCTTTTGTTGACCCTGAAGCTTTAATGAAAATATGCTCTAACCTGATTTCAAATGCTATCAAATACTCAGGCACTTTTGTCACCGTAAGCATGGACCAGTTTAACGCTGCCGACGAACAGTTTACCATTAGATTTTCCAACGACGGAAAAGGCATACCCGAAGAATTTGCAAAAAAAATATTTGAGCCCTTTTTCAGGTTAAAGGGTAACGATAAGCCCGGCACAGGCATCGGCCTTTCGCTGGCCAGGTCGCTTGCAGAACTGCATAACGGCTCGCTCAGGCTGGCAGTAAATACAGACAGCATCACCGTCTTTGAATTACAGCTTCCTGTGCATCAGAAATTTGAATTTAAACTAAGTAGTTGGAAAAAGATAAATAATTATGACAGACAGCATATTGATCATTGACGATAACGAAGATATCCTTGAATTTTTAACAGAGGTGCTGGCCGATCAGTATCACCTGCATCTTGCCCCTGATGGTGAATCAGCAATAAATATTTTGTCTGCCGAGGTCATCAGCCTTGTGATATCAGACATCATGATGCCCGGCATAGATGGCTTTGAACTTTGCCGCCTCTTAAAGGCAAATGTAGACTATTGCCATATCCCTATCATTCTGCTAACATCAAAAAACACATACGGAGCTCATATCGAAGGTCTGGAAGTGGGTGCCGATGCCTATATCCAAAAGCCATTCTCGCCACACCTGCTGCAGCACCAGATAGCGAACCTGCTTAAAAACCGCCTTAAGATCAAGGACCATTTCGCAAGTTCGCCATTTGAAGATGTCAGGGTAATGGCGCACTCCAAAACGGACGAAGCTTTTCTGAAGAGACTCGATGAATACATCCGGAAGAATCTTAGAGATCCGAATATGGATATCGACAAGCTGTCTGACCACATGCACATGAGCCGCCCAACGTTCTACCGCAAAATCAAGTCTCTTTCGTCATTATCGCCAAAAGAACTGATCGACCTTACGCGTCTAAAAAAAGCTGCGAAGCTTATTGCACAAAATGAATTTACACTTTTTGAGATTGCCAAAATGGTAGGATACAGCTCACAAAGCCTTTTCACGCGCAATTTTATAAAATACTTTAAGGTTACACCTGTAGAGTATATCCATAGCCTGCAGCGCGAAGCACCTACAGACGAACTTAAAGCGTTTTAATTTTGATGTTGCGGTAGCTCACCTCATTACCGTGGTCCTGCAGCAGTATATGTCCGTTGTCGGCTTCGCCATAGTCCTTCCAGACTTTGTGCTTGCTCAATTTAACCAGTTCGCGGTACTCGGGCGACTTACGTTCGTATTCCAGGACTTTTTTGCCATTCAACCAGTGCTCCACATGGTTATTAGGATAAACAATCACTTTGCCGGTATTCCATTCCCCAATGGCTTTCACCGCACCTGCTTTGCTGGAAGTCTTCACATCATATAATGAGGCCAGCGTACGGTTGCCGTCCCGGCCCAGTTTGGCATCAGGATGGACAGCATCGTCAAGCACCTGATATTCCAGTCCGATGGCGGAGGCACCCGAATTTTCTTTCATTGTCACAAAGTATTTCACCCCACTGTTGGCGCCCCTGGTCAGCCTGAAATCGAAGCTCAGTTCAAAGGCACCATATTCACCAACAGTAATGATATCTCCGGCATTTTGCGATTCTGCCCCGCCTGAAGACTGTATGGTCAACATTCCGTCTTTGATGATCCAGCCGTTGGCTCCTGTTGGAAAAGAATCTGATTTTGCACTGCGCCAGCCCTTGCTTGTCTTACCGTCAAACAGTAATGTCCATCGCTCCTTTTTTTCTTTTGGAGTCAGTAAGTTCTGTTGTGCTTTGGCAGTGCTCGTTGCTCCGATAAATAAGAGCACAATTGATATTCTGTATAAGGTTTTTAAATTCATATTCTATTTTTTTAAATGCTTTACTATTTTTTGGCAAAGCTGCCAGCCATAGTATTAAGTTGAACCGGGCTTAATGGTGTCTTACCATTGCTAATCACCACCCGGTACCTGAAGGTCACAGACTCCCCTTTTTTCAGGGTTAAATTTTTCGCCGAAGCTCCGTTTGTAAAAACTTTCTCGCCCAGGGGATTCGCGGCGAACAATCCGTAGCCCCTTGCATGCCAGAAGGTGGGATAATTTGGATTTTTCGGATGATCGATAATGGCAATCCCCACTGAGTCTGCCCCCATTTTACCATACACCTGGCACCATACGCCTCTGGAACTCCAGACTGCATCGCCCGTTTTGCCTTCACTGCTCCGGTAGTTTCCTGTAGGTACTTTATCCGTGCCTCCTTTTACCAAGGTTACAATACCTTTACCATCTGTGAATTTTTCGTCCTTTGTAGTCGGCATTTGTAATTCGTGCGCGAGGCGCAAGCCCAGCATTCCGTCTTTGGCATCAGTAAATACTGCTTCCTTTGCAGCGCTCAGCGTAGTAACCCTGTCAATTACCCGCTGCGAACCATTGCCGCTGAATTCAAAACGGGTGTTTTCTTCCAGTATCACTTCTTTCGCCTGATTGGTCCAGTTGGCATGATAGGCCAGAACACCTATAGTACCTTCTTTAATCTCAGTGATTTTGTCCGTGCGGATCCAGCCGTACTGTGCTTTTTTATCTGCCGCTATGGCATAGGAATTATTCCAGAAATCCAGTCCGTTCAGGTTCTCAAAGTTGAACCACAAGCCGATGTGATGGGGATGATCGGTAGGATCGTCCGGTTTGGGATTCAGCGGAAAACCCCGGGTAACTATCGTGCCGCCCGCCGTTGTCAGCGGATAAAGCACAGGCTTTTCCAGCGTATCAGCATAAATGAAAGTGGTAAATAACTTACCACCGATCAGCACATCCACTTTTTTCTGCTGATCAGATTTTTTAATCGTTACCCTGGCTTCCTGGGCTACTGCTGCTGCAGAAAGCAGAGCCACTATGGCTATGCCGCCCAATAGTTTAATTCTGATCATTGCTCTTTAGTATTTGAAGATCTTACCGTTGGCCATTACTTCCTGCGTTTTTTCGTCGAACGTGGCCTTTGCACCTGTGTGTGCGGCAGCAGTGGTCATGATATTGGCGATACTATGACTGTAGCCTGCTTCTACCGGCGCATTTGGCTGCTTGCGGCTGCGTATACATTCCATCCAGTTACGGATATGGTTAGACGTGAGCTTGTCTCCGCCCGTATTGGCTGATGCCACTACCTGCTCAGTATTGTCGAGGCTGATCTCAGGAAGCAGATTGGCTTTCATTTTCATCGCTGCTGCCATCTTTTCGGTAAGCCCGCCTGTAGGAGATATCTTGTTCGTGATCAGGTTCAGTTCACCGCCATTTGAGTAATAAATTTCGGCAGGGTGTTCGTCGCCATTGTGCATTCGGGAACCAAAGGTTACCTGGAAACCCTGCGACAGATCATCCAGCGGCCCGTAATCAAAAGCTGCCAGGATGGTGTCCCAGTTACGGCGACCATCCTTCCACTGGTAGATTCCTCCATTGGCCACCACACTGCGGGGATGTTTCAAGCCGGTGAACCAATGCACTGTGTCAATCTGATGGCTCATCCACTGTCCCGGCAGTCCCGAAGAATACGGCCAGAACAAACGGTATTCAAGATAGATCCGGGGATCAAACTTCTCATAAGGACGGTTGCCGAGGAAACGTTTCCAGTCGGTATCCTGTTCCTTTAAAACATTAAGCAATTCCGGGCGGCGCCAGCGGCCTGGCTGGTTTACGTTCCAGGTAAGCTCTACCATAGTGATCGGCCCAAATTTACCCGATTTAATAAAATCATAGGCCGCATGGTAGTTGGTTCCGCTTCTTCGCTGCGAACCGATCTGGACAATTTTGCCTGTTTCTTTCACTGCCTTTAAAGCAGCCTTGTTGTCTTCCATGGTTTCTGCAAAGGGCTTTTCCACGTATGCATCGCAACCTGCCCTTACCGCCTCTATCGTATGCCGGGCATGCTGAAAGTCTGCCGTACCAATAAATACGGCATCAACACTTTTGCTGTTGTACAATTCTTCGTTGTTGCGGTAGGCTTTAACATCGTTCTGCATTTTATCTTTCCACATGGCAGCACCTTCTTCACGGCGACGGTTCCAGATATCAGAGACAGCAACAACTTCGAAATTGAGTTCTTTATAATGGTTCATGAAACATGGCATATGCGAACTGCGGTGCCGGTCGGAAAAACCAACAACACCTACCTGCACACGATCATTGGCGCCGATAATACGTTTATAGCTTTTAGCACTCCAGCTGGTTTTCGGCAGCATTAAACTCAATCCGGCTATGGATGCCTGTGTGATGAATTTACGACGAGAATTCTCCATCTTTTAATAAGGTTTAAAATTGTTTACAGGATATTTGGTTTAGGGCCCATGGCGGACCCTGTGATTTAAATATCGGCATTATAATACAAATAAGCTATAGGTAAAGCAATTTAGCATCAATACCCATCTTCTTTCGCGCAAGGCTATTTTCCTGTTTCTTTTTTGATCGCCTCAATCTCCTCCGGTTTATAAGGAGTTCCGTCCTTTCGGAATATATCATGAAACCAAAGTTTCGGCTCTCCTCCATCAGCCATAGGGGTATCCCAGGCGTATATGGTATTGCTCTTTCCGGCAACGAGGCCCCAGTTGATCGCACCAACATTTTCTTTTTTAAGCATGGGCAGGACATTGCTGAACAGACTGTTGTTGCGGCGTGCCATGTACTCGGTACAGATCATCGGGCGACCATGGGATCTGAGAGTCTGCAGAACGCGCAGGTGATTTTCCGGAGCCTCATATTCATGATAGGTAATTACATCTGAATTCAGCGCCTGTATGGCATTCAACTCTGTGAAGTCCCATCTCCATAACCCAACCGATACAGGCTGAACATGTTTGGTTTGCCCTGCCCATTCAAAAACTTTCGTCAGCAGCTCAATTGATTTGTTGCCTTTGTTGGAATTGCCCGGCTCATTGTAGAGATCCCATAAAAGGATACGCTTATCCTGTCCAAAGCTGTTCATAATATCTTTGACATATACTGACAGCGCAGCGAAATCTTTGGGATCAGTAATCAAACGCCCGGGGTCCTGCGCCCATCCGGAATTGTGCACCCCGGTTTTTGGCTCGGGCTGTTTCCCAACCTTTGGATTGGGGTTCCAGCAGTCATCAAAGAACACCAGGATAGTTTTGATATGGTGTTTATTTGCAATGCTGAGGTACTGATCTATTCTTTTTTTGAAACCTTCAGGGTCCTGCTGATAGGCCAGACTGTGCAGGAACACCCGCATGGCATTAAAGCCAAGGCCCTCGGCCCATCCGAGTTCTTTGTCGATCGTTTTAGGGTCAAAAGTGGATGCCTGCCACATTTCCAGCTGGTTGATTGCAGTGCTGGGCAGAAAATTGGCCCCCGAGACCCATCCATTTTCTTTTTGCCACTCCAGGGCATGTTCGATGCTCCATCTTGGATTAGCTTCTTTAATCGTTGTCTGTGCCTGTGTCGAAAGTGTGACTGCACATAGGATTACGCTAAACAATAAGTTTCTTTTCTTCATGGGTTTTCTGTTAATAGTCAATTGTTGTCTTGTGGATATATTATAGGATCTGTCAAATGGTTTCTTTAACACTTGATTAGTAGCCCGGGTTTTGGGTCAATACCGCATCTTTGTTCCGTTCGATCTCACTTGAAGGGATTGGCCAGAGATTATAGGCAGGCAATATATCCTTATAGTAAGGATTACATCTCTTCACCCGGTCATACACCAGGCCCAAACGCGCCAGTGTCAACCTTCTTTTTTCTTCAACACCTAGCTCACGCATTCTTTCATCAAGGATATAATCAATCGTTACATTTGCCGCCGCCACTGGTGTTGCATTGGCCCTGGTCCGGATCACATTGATATCTGCCGCGGCATTTCCGAGATTACCCAAACGCATATAAGCTTCTGCACGGATAAGGTAAGTTTCTGCCAGCCTGAACATATACTGATCTGTATAGGTTGCACCCGCAGCCGTTTTCAAAAGCCCGGTAGCAGCATCCTGGATGAGATTTGAAGGATGATCGAAGGGCGTCGTGCATTTGGTTTGGTACGCATAGAAAGCGCGAGAGGGAACAGTAACTCCTTTTGGAGGATTGTTGGTCGATATCGTTTTTCCAAACATATCAGAAGCCCGGTTATTGCAAACATAATCCCGGACAAAGTTGTGGTTTGCATTTCGTATATCGTTTTTGAAATCGCTTTGCCAGATATCATCCATAAAGTATTTTGAAGATACGGCCCAGCCGATTCCCCTACCCCCTGAATAATCATTATTAGGCCACAGGAATGTAGGAATATTGGTAGTCGTACCGGCCGAATTCACAAAGATATCACGGACAGAAGGCGCGTGGTGCCTTTCCAGCATATAGCTTGAATCCCTCGATGTAGAAAGCGCACCTCCACCAATCACATCTGTTTCAAACTGCATTACCCAGATCCCTTCCCTGTTGGAGTAGGTAGACCTGTTCTGATTTTTTTGCTGAAAAAGATCCCAGTAAACATCTCCGGGGGTAACTGTAGACCTTGATCCAAAGCGTGTTCTCATCAGCGTTACATTGGAATTTCCGATTACCGTGCTGGCAGCATCAACAGCTTCCTGATATTTGCCGGCCGCAAGATAAACTTCAGACAATAGATGAGAAGCAGCAAGGTTGCTGATCTCCCCATCCCTTACCGCAGAAATGGCAGGCAGGTTGGTTACGGCGAAAGTCAGGTCTGTTATTACCTGCGTAAGGCAGGCCTCCTTAGTAGCCCTGACGTAATCCGTTTTCGGAGAAGTCACTTCTTCCAGGGAAAGTGGAACCCCACCATACAAATAAGTCAGCGTACGGTATGCAAGGCCTCTGAAAAACCTGGCATGGGCTTCGACCAGAGTTTTCTGTGCATCTGTCAGCTCGGATTTGGGCATTCTTGCAATAATCGTATTGGATTCAGCAACGATTTTATAAAGCCTCCGGTAATGATCAACCGTAATCGCTCCCGTTGGGTTATAGGCAGCAACCATATTGGTATGTCTGTCTGTACTTGGTTCCCCGTCAAACACCAGGTCCGTTCCATAGATATAGTCAAACGGACGGCTTTCACTACTGCTGTAAAATTCAGAACGGGTAAGGACATAAAGATCGATCATAGAGGCTGTAAAATCTTTATAAGTGATAAAAGCATTTGATCCGCTAAGAAAAGAGATTGGTTGTTCGGTCAGAAAATCCTTTTTGCAGGAAACTGTACCGAGAATAAATAGAATAGATATGATGAATAACTTCTTCATGACTTGCTTTTTAAAATGTTACGTTTAATCCAATTGAAACTCCCTTGAGCAAGGGTTTGCCGCCCATGTTCAGACCACCGTCAGCGATCTCAGGGTCCCATCCTTTCCAGTCTGTCCAGGTGTATAAGTTTTTTCCGCTGGCAAAAACACTCAGGTTTTTCATATGCACAGACTTGAGCATTTGCTGTGGAAATTTATAACTGAGCGTGATATCCTGTAACCGCACAAAGCTGCGGGACCTGAAATACCTCGGATTAATTGTCGGCGAAACCTGTGACCGTGGATATTCCCCGTTAGGATTTGAAGGCGACCACCAGTCGATTCCTGCAATGTTATTGTATCTGATATTATTATCATTGAGGATGAGGGACAGTGAATTGTCGCCCAGATAACCATCGCTACCGCCCTGGATAGAGTTGATGAAAAAGCTGAATGTAAAGTTTTTGTACTCGAACGAATTGAGCACACTGAACCGGAATGCCGGATCGGAAGAACCAACAATTACCCTGTCCGCCGTATTGATCACTCCGTCACCATTATTGTCCAATACCCTGCGTGTTCCCGGGTAATATCCTGTTGGTATCGTTTCGTTCAGACCATAAATGCCGTTATACCTGTAATCATAGAAACTATTGATCGAATGGCCGATAAAAAGGTTACTGTTTACCAGATCGCCATTGCCCAGCAGTTCAGTTATTTTATTCACATTCCTGGAGAAATTAAAGGTGGTGTTCCATTTGAAACCTCCGCTGCTGATGTTGGTAGAGGTCAGCGTCAGTTCTATTCCTTTATTAGATACTGCACCAATATTGCTGGTAATGGTTTCAAATCCGGTAACATTGGGAATGTTCACGTTAAACAACAGATCTTTGGTTTTACGGGAATAAACATCCAGCGCCCCGCTCAATCGTCCCTTGAACAAAGTAAAGTCAGCACCAATGTTGACTTCACGTGTTTTTTCCCAGCGCAGGTTCGGGTTGCCAAGGTTGCTTAGCCGCTGCCCAAACAGCGTGTTGGAGTTTCCATCACCAAAGATATAGGTATATCCGCTGGCACGAACCTGATCCAGCGAGCGGTATCTTTGAACCTGGTTACCACTGATTCCATATCCCGCCCTGATCTTAAGATATTGTATAGCAGGAATTTTGAAAAATGGTTCGTCGGTTACGATCCAGCCTAAGGACGCAGAGGGAAAGACTGCAAACTTATTATTCTCGGAGAAAGCTGAAAAACCGTCGCGCCTTACCGTACCGGTGAAAATGTATTTGTCGTCATAAGTATAGTTCACACGTGCCATCTGGTAATTCAGGCTCTCGCGGTATCCGCCGGAAGTAACCGTCTGGACAGTACCTAAACCGATATTGTTATATCCCAGTGTTAAGCGGGTAAATCCCGTGGCATTGGCCTGCGTGGTCTCATCCCGTCGCTCAATTGCACCATACAGTAATGTTCCTGTGATGCCATGTTTGTTGATCTTCTTGTTATAGGTCAGGATATTATCCAGTGTATAATCATAATATTGTTCAACTGCTTTAGATACACTCCCGGTTTGACTTGCTCCGTATGGATTTGCAATGTAAAGATTATCCGTGCGGCCATTATTACCAAAATTGATGCGGTACGATAACCCGTCAATAAAAGGTATTTTCACTTGTGAATAGAGATTGGCAAAGTAAAAATTATGGCGGTCAAAATTATCAATATCAGAAGTACTGAAAGGATTGATATCCTGCGATGTACTGTAAGGCTGTACAATTAGGTTCCCGCTGGCATCATAGGGCACCAGCAGTGGCGAAGTCCGGAACAGTGTGGTCCTGTCTGGCTGCGCTCCGTCTTCATTATTGAACGCGGCAAAAGTTTGTACACCCACTGTCAGCCAGTCGGTGACCTTACTTTCCAGGTTGACCCTTGCACTTTTGCGTTTAAACTGGTCGTTGATAATGTAGCCCGACTGATTGGTATAATTGCCTGAAATTAGGTAATTTATTTTTTCTGAGGCTCCTGATATGCTCAATCCATAATCTTTTATTGATCCCCGGTTGGTTCCGGCATCATACCAGTTGAAATCATTGGGCAAAAGCCCGTTGGCATTTTTTATCCCGCCATCAGCGATCACGACAATATCTGGCTGAACATATGCCGGATTGGTATAAGATTTTGTAAAATCGAGGGCTTTGATATATTCAAGGTCTTCGGCCCTAGTCATAGGCCTCAAATCTGCAGTAGGCGTTTGCGTGGCATAGGAAGTGGTAAAGTTGATCCTTGGTTCACCTTTACCTTTACGGCTCGTCACCAGTAACACCCCATTTGCCGCCTGTGCACCATATACTGCTGTTGAACTTGCATCTTTTAGTACATCAATAGATTCAATATCATCAGGATTGATTGCCGATAGGTTACCATTATATTGAATCCCGTCAAGGATAATCAGCGCATTCTGATTTCCTCCGAGGGTATTCTGTCCCCTTACCCTGATCGTAGGTGTATTTCCTGCTTCTGTAACCGGGCCTACATTTAATCCTGCTACGGCACCTTGTAAAGACTGTCCGATGTTGGTGTTGGGCGCGTCCCTGAACGATTCGAGGTTGGCTCTCGCTATTGCACCGGTTACTGTCGCTTTTCGTTGCTGGCCATAGCCCACTACAACTACTTCCGTCAGATTTTTATTGTCCTCGGTCAGCACAATATTCAATGATGTTCCATTGGTGAGATCTTTCTCCTGCGTAACAAAACCGGTATAGCTGAAGAGTAGTTTTACCTGGGTATTAGCCACCCTGATCCGGTATTCCCCATTTACGTCCGTTACGGAAGCAATACTGGTATCTTTTACTTTGACAGAAACACCTGGTATGGCAGCACCTTTGGCATCTGTTACTTTACCTTTGACTTCGATCTGCTGAAGTGCTGGCTGCTGGAACGTAAAATGGTTTATGGGCAGGTATGCCAGTTCCCTGGTATTTTTCCGGGAGTGTTCTGCAGACCGGGCTTCGCCGGGCACAAGAACAATAAAGATGATAGCTGAAATCAATGAAGTCGCCGGAAGGCTTTTTTTCACATAATTCAGATTCTTCCTCAGTTTAAAAGGTGTAAAAATTCTATTCATACGTTAAGGTTATATTTGGTTGGTAATAAATTCAGACAATACAGGTCCTCTGGCGAGGGCGGCACTGTCCTTTACTGAATTCAAAGTAACCGAATGGGATCAGCATTTACTGTTCAAGTTTTTGACTATTCGTCTCATTTTCACGGGGCCGTTCAATGAGATACTACAAACAGATTAACCTTTCTAAACCAAGAATTTAAAGGAGCCTGAAATTTTAGTTTACGCGCACATTATCATTAGAAATAAAACCGGTAAACGCAAAAAGCCTTACCGGACGTGGTAAGGCTTGATGAAATCTGCTCCCTCTGCTGGGCTCGAACCAGCGACCCTCTGATTAACAGTCAGATGCTCTAACCAGCTGAGCTAAGAAGGAGTACTCTGGTATCCGAAAACGGCTTTCTGCTTTAATAAAGAACATAAAGTGTTGTCCGATTTGGGAATGCAATATTAGGGCTTTTAAATTATTTATGCAATATTTGCAGTGAAAAATATTGAAAAAATTTTAAAATAAAACATATGAGCCTGATAATCATAGGGACTGTAGCATTTGATGCTATTGAAACTCCCTTCGGAAAGACTGATAAGATCGTTGGTGGCGCTGCTACCTATGCAAGTTTAGCTGCGTCTTACTTCTATAAAAAAGTAAAAATAGTAGGTGTAGTTGGAGATGACTTTCATCAGGCAGATATTGACACCTTTACCACGCATGGTATCGATACAGAAGGGCTGCAGGTTAAAGAAGGCGAAAAGTCTTTCTTCTGGTCTGGAAAATATCACAATGATATGAACAGCAGGGATACCCTGGCTACAGAATTAAACGTTCTGGCGGATTTTGATCCCATCATCCCTGAGAGCTATCAGGACTGCGAATTTCTGATGTTGGGCAATCTGACGCCAAAAATACAACAAACTGTGATCAAACGTCTTAAAAACCGCCCTAAACTGGTTGTTCTGGATACCATGAACTTTTGGATGGATGTAGCTATGGATGATTTACTGGAAACGCTGAAACTGGTAGATGTGCTGACTATTAACGATGAAGAAGCAAGACAATTATCAGGCGAGTACTCTTTGGTGAAAGCATCAAAGAAAATTCTGACGATGGGACCAAAATACCTGATTATCAAAAAAGGTGAACATGGCGCATTACTGTTCCACGAAGATCAGATCTTCTCTGCTCCTGCACTACCTTTAGCAGAAGTTTTTGACCCAACTGGTGCTGGAGATACTTTTGCCGGTGGATTTATCGGTTATCTGGCTAAAGTCGGTACTGTGAATTTTAACAATATGAAAAACGCGATCATCTTTGGCTCTGCATTAGCATCGTTCTGTGTAGAAAAATTTGGTACAGAAAAAATTGTAAATCTTACTGATGAGGAGGTTGCTGCACGTGTACAGCAGTTTGTGAACCTGAGCACATTTACGATCGAAGCTTAAATGACATATACCGGATAACGCGCCGGTATGATCCTGATAAATCAAATTTCTTAAAAGCGGCAGCACTTTAAATGGAAGCCCTCACAATTCAACAGTTGTAGGGGGATTGCAGAAAAAAGGCTGCCGTTTTTTATGGCTTTAGTTTACCAACAGGTGTAAATTTTTCAAACACTCCCGCTGTGTGCGGCGCATCTGCCAGCTCATCGGTCAGGTCCTGCCCCGCCCAGTGTTCATAATGCTTTCCGTTTCTCCACAGCCTGCTTTCGCCAACATCGTAGATCAGGCCATTGTAAGCCACCCAGATTTGTGGTTTGTCCTCGCCATTGCGCAGAGCCAGCTGCTGTTTTGTGTATTCCGGTAAATCCATCAGCTGCGTGCCCTGCTTTTAAAAAGTTCGAAAAGATAGATACTCAGCAGCAGCATTGACATAAAATAAAAATGCGCCTCAAAAGGAATATGTGCAAGATTGAAATTTAGCGTTTCTTCAGTAGTGTACTGTATGACAGGAAGAGAAGATAAGATCCCATATACTATATAAAACAAGATCAGCGAAACAAGAAACGCACGATAAAACCTGTACATAAATCTGATTTTGCTTACATATTCGATATATAGCAAAAACACAAGCAGGATCGAAAAGGTAAAAACTGTAAAAAGCTTCTGGTGCCCAAAATATAACATTGCAATACACACGCCCAAAAGAATATTACTAAGGGCAAGACTATACTTTTCAAGGGTATTAGCAGGAAAAAGTCTGTTCAGGAAAAGATAGACCGCCATTCCGCTGAGCGGAAGCAGCATAGACAGCAGCAGTTCTTCTGCAGGCAGTTCCCATAAAGTCATACCGCTCAGATAAGGAGGATTAAAAACAATCACCTTCAGCTGCGTTAGAAATTCCGTGGGTACCGAAAAGACAAAAACGTTGATCAGGACAGCGAGAATGATGAATTTGCTTTGAGCCGCAAAATTCAGTTGCTTATTCGAAAACACCAATATGGAGAATAATAGTAGTCCGAGGTTGATCAGCAGGTAGGTATAGTTCATTGACCTTTAAGTATGATAAGCGCCAAAAATAAACTTTTGATCCCGGATTCAGGCGAGCCGCAGTACAAAAAAAGCGGCTGATCGTAATGATCAGCCGCTTTATGTTATCATAAGGTATTGAATAACGTTATACGGGACTGGATGTATTAAGTATTAAAGTATCTCAGTTCCCAGAATTTCTTTTGAATAAGTCTTCAGGTATTTTTTAAGTATCTGGCGGGCTACATGGATCCTTGTCTTTACTGTTCCGATTGGAATTTCAAGCATATCAGCAATCTCATGGTATTTATATCCCTCAAAGTATTTTACAAACGGAACATGATATTCAGGCTGAAGTGTTGCCAAGGCTTTATTGATGTCTCCGATTACAAATTTACTGTCAATTGTATTTTTTGTAGCACTGTAGTGCAGATTGGCAGAGGAAATATCTTCAGACTTGGTAATCAGTGCATTGGTTTTAACCAGGCGCCTGTAGTTATTGATAAAAGTATTTTTCATGATGGTAAACAACCATCCTTTAAGATTTGTGCCGTCTTTAAACTTGCTATAGTAAGTAACCGCTTTTAGCATCGTATCCTGAACAAGATCGTTGGCATCTTCAATATCTTTAGTAAAATTTAAAGCGAATGACTGCAAAGAAACCGAGTGGTTATGGAGCTGGAGGTTAAATTCAT
Organism: Pedobacter westerhofensis; assembly: GCF_900182595.1. Taxonomy (GTDB): domain Bacteria; phylum Bacteroidota; class Bacteroidia; order Sphingobacteriales; family Sphingobacteriaceae; genus Pedobacter; species Pedobacter westerhofensis. Next base: position 97,533 of record NZ_FXTN01000003.1, read on the forward strand.
TTTTTGTCATAATCTTTTAAGTTTTAAGGTTAAAGAGCAAACAAACAGGTTGATAGAGTGGCGTCGTCTGTTTGTTTAATCTTGCTTGCTAACCTTAATACAACATATGTACCAAAAAATCAATTCATAGCCTTAAGAAAAAAAATGCAGGTTTAGAATTATAATTCTAATGATTGTCACAAAATATTTACTTCACGCTCCAGTTTTACACCAAATTTCGCTTCAACTGTGTCTATGATCTTTTCCGAAAAACTATACACTTCTGTCCCTGTAGCCTGCCCATGGTTGACCAGTACAAGTGCCTGGTTCTTCCAGGTACCCGTATTGCCATCTACAATGCCTTTAAATCCGCAGGATTCAATCAACCAGCCTGCCGCGAGTTTTACCTTTTCTTTTCCTGCGGGATAACTGATCAGATCAGGAAAAGTTTGAATAATCGATTCATATTCAGCTTTGCCGATAATCGGGTTTTTAAAAAAGCTGCCCGCATTACCTATTGTTGAGGGATCCGGCAATTTACTTACCCGGATCTCTGCTACTATCTTGGATATATCAGCAATAGTAGGCCGCCTGATACCTCTTTCTGCAAGCACAGACTGTATCGCTCCGTACTGTGAATTGATCCTTGCCTGGGTGTTCAACCTGAACGTTACAGCGGTAATCAGATACTGTCCTTTCAGATCGTTTTTAAAGATACTGTCGCGGTAGGCAAAGTGGCAGTCTTCAAAATCAAAGATTTTGAATTCGCCCGTAGCGATTTCGAATGCTGTGCATGACTCAAATATATCCTTAAGTTCTACACCGTAAGCACCAATATTTTGTATGGGCGACGCTCCCACTGTTCCGGGGATCAGGCTCAGGTTTTCCATACCGGCAAACTCCTGTTCCACACAGTAATTCACCAGATCGTTCCATACAATACCTGCACCGGCTGTTACCAGTACCTGGTCTTCGTCTTCTGCAGACCGCGCAGCCCTAATGCCAGGAATACTCACCTTCAGCACCAACCCATCAAAGTCTTTAGTAAATAGCATATTACTGCCACCGCCAAGTACCAATAACTGGTTCTCTTTAAAAACAGGATCAAGTCTCAGCGCGCGAAGGTCTTCTTCATTGTTTATTTCGGCAAAGAAACGCGCTTTCACATCGATACCAAAAGTGTTGTAAGATTTTAGGGATTTATTTTCCTGCAGTAAATACATATGGGCAAAGGGTTATTTACGGCAAATGTAGATATACTATTTATACTATAGTCATAGGTTTGATCACAAAATGAGGATAGCGGCCATAAAACTGCAATTTTCAAATTATCGTTTCAATGTAAATGTTATGACCTGTAATAAACTTGTTAAGTAAAATATTTAATTATTTTGCATATTTTACGTTCGATTATAACCTTATTTAAGCCGTAACCCCAATTGAAAAAAAGCAAGCCTGATTAACATGGAAAATCAAGATAAAAAAAGACTTTTAATCATAGATGCAGCCCTAAAACGATTCGCACACTATGGACTCGCAAAAACTACCATGACCGAGATTGCGAAGGACATTTCTTTTTCAAAAGCCTTACTTTATTATTACTTCCCCGACAAACTTAGTTTATATGTAAGTGTGATCGAAAACATGATGCATACGCTGAGCAGAGACCTGATCAAATCCGTTGAGAAAACTTCTACTGCTACTGAGGGGATCCTCATACTTCTTCAGAAAAGACAGGCTTTTATCCAAAAATACTATAAGCTGATTGAATATACCCAAATGATTGGCTCCGAACTCCCCGAAGCACTTTATGAAAAATTCACACGTGCCAGGGCCTTTGAACTCAAAATCATTACCGAATTGCTGAGTAAAGGTAATTTATCGGGCGAACTGGCAGTAGAAGATATCCCCTTCACTACAGAAATATTTGTTGAAGCCGTATCCGGTATCCACTTTAACATCCTCACCCGTGCCAAACACCTCTTCCCGGGAAAGGAGGAATTCAAATTGATCTTCCTGAAGGAAAAACGATTCGCAGAAATCTTTTTGGCTGGTTTAAAGCCAGTTAACAAGTCATAGAATTGTCATTTAACTTATCATATCCCCAATATCGGGGATAAAGTTTTTTTATGCAGAATGCTTGATATATTTTTGACTATAAATACAATAAAGTCAAAAGGTAAAAAAGTAGAATGTTAGAAACTGATAAAAAGAGGGAACTGATTATAGAGGGAGCGATTAAACGTTTTATCCATTTTGGTATTCACAAAACAACGATGAATGAGATTGCAGAAGACCTTTCTGTATCCAAACCATCATTATATTATTATTTTCCCGATAAAACCAGCCTGATACTGGGCGTAATAGAAAAGATCTTCGACGACTATTTCAGCGTATTATATAGAGACCAGAAACTTGGAACGCCGATAGAGACCACCCTGCTGAATATTATCGAAATCAAACATAAGTTCTTCCTGCGTTATTATATGCTTCATCTTTCTTATGGAAATCCAGACTCCTCGTTAAGTTCAGTTGAATTAAAAAACTATCTTGAAACCATGATGGTGAAGAACTTAAGGTTTCATGAAACTGTATTTGAAGCTGCGGTGTCCCGGAAAGAGATTGCTCCGCAGGATGATATTCCCAAAATAGCAGAACTCTACCTGTCCTGCCAGTCGGGCCTCACCTCCCTATGTATTATGCACGGAAACAAAGAACTTTTTCCAGGTAAAAAAGAACTCAAACTCATGAAAGAAAAACAGGTTAGCCTGTCTAAAATATTTATTAAAGGCCTTAAAACTTAAAAAAGACTCAAAAAAAACAGCCTTCCCTACCACAAAAACCAAATTATGAATAAACCTGTAAAATCAATTCCCATCTTATGGGTCTGCCTGCTGATCTCGACAATTGTCAGTGCCCAGCAGCCGCTCACACTTAAAGATGCGCTAAATTTTGCGATCGAGAATAATGCAACAGCAAGGAAGTCGCGTCTCGATATCGATGGCGGCAAGTTCAAAACGCAGGAGGTCCGCTCCCAGGCTTTGCCTCAAATTACCGGAAATGCCTCTTTGACCTATAATGCCATCATCGGCCAGCTGGTTTTTGGTGATCAGGCCTTCCAGCTCGGAAGAAAATGGAATGACAATGCAGGTGTCCAGGTGAGCCAGCAGCTGTTTAACCAAACTGTCTTTACCGGACTGAAAGCTGCAAAAACCAGTGAGAACTTTTATAGCCTGAGTGCCGAGCTTACCGATGAACAGATTATCGAGCAGGTAGCCAATAATTATTACCAGGTACTGGTGAGCAGACAGCATCTTAATGTGCTCGATACCAATATCAAAAATATTAAAGTGGTGGAGAAGATCATTACCAATCAGTATTCAAACGGACTGGCGAAAAAGATCGATGTGGACCGTATAAAGGTAAACCTTACCAACCTGCAGACGCAGCGTGAACAAACAATCAATGCCGTGGTACAACTGGAAAACCAGTTGAAATTCTCCATGGGCATGCCTGTTGGAACGGTGATCAATGTACCGCCGGATGAACTCAAAAAAGTAGAGACGCTTCCTGAGATGGCAGATACTGTAAATATCGCCGGAAGGATAGAAATGAGGTTGTTGAGTGTGCAGCGTGAATTATACACGCTGCAGCGCAAAGCCTATGTAGCAGAATATTATCCTAATTTATCTCTGACAGGAAATCTTTCTACTACAGGCCAGAGTGATCACTTTGACCTCTTTAATAAAAGTGGATCAGCATTCTATTACAATGCTTCGGCTATCGGCCTTACACTGAAGGTGCCTATTTTCAACGGATTTGCAACACGCTCAAGGATCCGTCAGGCAGATATAGATATCAGAAAATCTGATGAAGATATCAGGGAACGATCAAACTCACTCAACCTGGCATATGAGAATGCCAAGATCCAGTTGAGAAACAATATCAATACGATCAAAGCACAGCGCCAGAATGCTACCCTGGCCCAGGAAATCTACAACAGCACGCAAAACAATTATAACAATGGTCTTGCCGCATTAACGGATCTTCTGGATACCGAAAATGCCCTGACAGATGCACAAAACAGTTATACCCAGGCTTTATTAAATTATAAGATCGCCGAAATCCAATTAATCAAATCAAACGGAAATATAAAATCACTATTAAAATGAAAAGAGGAATTATAACTGTCGTTCTTATTATAGTTGTTATCGGGGTAATTGCCTGGATACTGAACAGCAACAAAAAGAAAAATGACGCGCAAACAGCATTGGTTTCTCAGGGCAGCGGGGCGATCAGCGTGCGTGTTGCTACAGTGAAAAAAGAAACCGTTGATTTAGACTTTACTGCAAACGGCAACTTTGCCCCTAATCAGGAATTAAATTTCCTGTCTGAAAATGCAGGCCGTGTCAGCGCCATCTATGCAGATGAGGGCGACCATGTAAAAAAAGGACAGGTGATCGCACGCATCGATGCAGAGATCATCAATACTGACAGGGAAACTGCCCAGGCCACGCTGGATAATGCTATTAAGGATGAAGCAAGATATGCAAGCTCTTTTAGTACCGGCGGTGTAACACAACAGCAGCTCGACCAGGCTAAACTGGCAACAAAAAATGCGAGATTGAGATTGCAGAGCTCTGCCCGCAGAGTAAGCGATGCAAATATCAAATCCCCTATCAATGGCATTGTAAATAAGAGATATATCGAAGTTGGTGCCTTTGTGAATGCCCAGGGCACACAGATGTTTGAATTGGTAGATGTTTCAAAACTTAAATTAAAAGTAAACGTGAACGAAAGCCAGGTGGCCAGCCTTAAAACAGGAGACCGGGTACAAATCAAATCAAACGTTTTTCCTGCTGATAACTTTTCGGGAAAGATCACTTTCATTGCTGCCAAAGCAGACGGAACGCTGAACTTCCCTATAGAAATTGAAGTAGAGAACAATCATGCCAATACCATTAAGGCCGGAATGTACGGCACTGCCATTTTTAAATTCCCGGCACAGGCAGCTACTATTACGATTCCCCGCGGTGCATTTGTGGGCAGTGTAAGCAGCAACCAAATTTTTGTGCTGGAGAATGGAAACACGGCAAAGATCCGTAAAGTGATTGCCGGCAGAACGATCAATGATCAGGTGGAAATTATTGAAGGACTGAAAGAAGGTGAAACTGCAATCATCAGCGGACAAATCAATTTGGTGGACGGAAGTCCGGTTACGGCAATTAAATAATTAATATAGATGAAATTAACAGAAATATCTATCAAAAGACCTTCACTTGTCATCGTGGTTTTCACCGTGCTGACGCTGATGGGATTATTGAGCTACTTCTCTCTCAGTTATGAGTTGCTGCCCAAATTCTCCAATAATGTGGTCTCTATTTCTACAATCTACCCCGGAGCATCTCCGAGTGAAGTAGAAAACACCGTTACCAAGAAAATTGAAGATGCGGTATCCTCTATGGAGAATATCAAAAAACTAAATGCCGTATCTTATGAAAGCCTGTCTGTAGTAACCATTACACTGAATGATAAGGCCAATGTAGATCTTTCCCTCAATGAGGCTCAGCGTAAGGTAAACTCGATACTCGCAGATTTACCTACTGATGTAAAAACGCCTTCATTAAACAAGTTCTCATTGGACGATCTGCCGGTAATCACCATGTCTGCCTCGGCAAAAATGGATGATGCTGCATTTTATGACCTGATCGATAAAAGGATCGCACCGATCATCTCAAGGGTGACTGGCGTTGCACAGGTCAATCTGGTAGGCGGACAGGAAAGGGAGATCGAAGTATCCTTGAATGCCGGCAAACTTCAGGGCTACGGCTTATCTGTGCCTCAGGTTCAGCAGTCGATTCTTACTTCCAATCTGGACTTCCCAACCGGTAGCGTAAAAACGCAGGACCAGGATATTCTGATCCGTTTATCGGGTAAATACAAAAACGTAGACGAACTCCGCAACCTGGTGGTGAGTACCGGAAAAGACGGTGCGCAAATCCGCCTGGGAGATATTGCAGATGTACGGGATGCACAAAAAGAAGTAGACAAACTTGCGCGTATCGATCGTAAAGGGGCCATTGCCATCCAGATCATTAAACAATCAGATGCAAATGCCGTAGAAGTAAGCAAGGGTGTGCATAAGGCGATCGACAAACTGATGCTGGATTATAAATCCAACAACCTTAAAATTATCATTGCCAATGACAGTTCTATCTTCACACTGGAGTCTGCCGATGCAGTAATCCACGATTTGGTACTGGCGATTATCCTGGTTGCTTTTGTGATGCTGTTTTTCCTTCACAGTATCCGGAACGCACTGATCGTTATGGTTTCTATCCCTGCCTCCCTGATCGCTACCTTTATTGGGATGAGCCTGTTAGGCTATACCCTCAACCTGATGTCATTGCTGGGATTATCGCTGGTAGTAGGTATCCTGGTGGATGATGCGATTGTAGTATTGGAGAACATCTACCGCCATATGGAAATGGGCAAGAACAAAGTTCGGGCAGCATATGACGCAACCAGCGAAATCGGTTTTACGGTGGTGTCAATTACCCTTGTTATCGTGGTAGTGTTCTTCCCTATCGCGATCAGTACCGGACTGGTTTCCAATATCCTCCGTCAATTCTGCGTGGTGGTAATTATTGCTACGCTTCTCTCCCTGTTTTCTTCATTTACCATTGTACCCCTTCTCTCTTCCCGTTTTGGTAAACTGGAAAAGATCGAGGGCAAAAATATATTCGGTAAGTTCATCCTTTGGTTTGAAGCGCAGCTTCGCAAATTCACAATCTGGATTACCAGCATCCTTAACTGGTCCCTCGCTAACAAAGGAAAAACCATTTTACTGGTAGTTGTGCTTTTCCTGGGTTCATGCAGCCTCATCCCGATGGGTTATATCGGAACGGAGTTTTTCCCCAAGAGTGATAAGGGAGAATTCCTGGTACAGGTGGAGCTCCCGAAAGACGCTTCTATTGAACAGACTAACCTGATTACACAAAAAGCCGAAGCCTTTTTATCAAAGAAACCTGAGATCATCCAACTGATTACTACGGTAGGACAGTCAAGTGGTGACTTTGGTGCATCACAGGCTACGGCTTACAAATCTGAGATCAACGTAAAACTGGTTGAACGGGATAAACGTGCTGATAACTCAAGTATATATGCCACTAAAGTAAGTCGCGAACTGGCCAGGTACCTGGTAGGTGCCAAAGTAAAAACTGTGCCGATCAGTATCCTGGGGATCGCAGAAAATGCGCCTATTGAGCTGGTGGTGATGGGATCTGACCTTGACAGTGCGATGAAATACGCCGAAGGCGCCAAAGCAGTGCTGGCTAAAATTAAAGGGTCTGCCGAGCTGAAACTTTCGGTGGAAGGCGGTAGCCCGGAGATCAACGTACAGGTAGACCGTGATAAAATGGCTGCTCTGGGACTTACCTTACAAACTGTGGGTGCCACCATGCAGACGGCTTTCAGTGGTAATACTGATGGCAAGTTCCGTAAAGGTGAATATGAATATGATATCAACATTCGTTACCAGGATTTTGACCGCAAGAACATAGATGATGTAAGAAACCTGATCTTTGTAAACAGCAACGGGCAGCAGGTTAAACTAACGCAGTTTGCAGCAATTACAGAAGGCGCCGGCCCAAGTCAGCTGGAACGAAGGGATAAGAGTACATCTGTATCGGTAAGAGCGCAGTCAATCGGACGCCCAACAGGTACGATCGTTGCAGAATTTCAGCAGCAACTGCTGGACCTGGAGAAATCGGGTAAACTGAGAAAGCCTGTCGGTGTAAGTTATGTATGGGCAGGGGATGCAGAAAACCAGGGTGACGGCTTTGGTACCCTTGGAATTGCTTTGCTGGCTTCCATCATCCTGGTATACCTGATCATGGTGGCGCTGTATGACAGTTTCGTTTATCCGTTTGTAGTCATGTTCTCTATCCCGCTCTCAGTGATCGGGGCTTTACTGGCCTTATCGCTAACCAATAACGCACTGAATATTTTTACGATCCTGGGACTGATCATGCTGATCGGACTGGTAGCTAAAAATGCGATTATCCTGGTCGATTTTACCAACCAGATGAAAGCTGAAGGAAAGACTACCCACGAAGCACTGATACTGGCTAACCATGCGCGGTTACGCCCTATTTTGATGACAACAATCGCCATGGTGATTGGTATGATGCCGATCGCACTGGCCAGCGGTGCAGGTGCAGAATGGAAAAATGGTTTAGCCTGGGTAATTATTGGTGGTTTGCTCAGTTCGCTGTTCCTTACCCTGATTGTTGTGCCGGTAATGTACCAGATCTTCGACCGCATGCTGGATCGCTTCGGATTCAACAAAAAGGGCGTCACAATCGATGAATTAATGGTGCAGCCTTACGATCACAAAGAGGTAAAAGAATACGATCTGGATCATCAGCACTAAAAGATTTAATTATATTGCAGAAGGGAACCCATTGTGGTTCCCTTTTTGCGTTACATCCAAAAATCCTTTTAGTTTTATGTTATTGAGATCTTTAGCTTTATTATTTTTATGCTGCTTCGCCCTGAATTTAAAAGCGCAGCATCCTCCGGTTTTTGAAGGTATGACCAGCGATAGTGCCTATGTAACACTTGGAGATCTGGATGTTGGTTTGATCAACTACAAATACAGCGACCAGAATATTCACTTTCTTGCGATACATGATGACGAGGACACTGGTGTAAAAGCGGCATTCAGATATATCAATGACAACGGCGGCACTTTGCTGGACTGCCAGTACGGTGGAGTGCGGAACTATAAATTCATCTATGAGGATGAGGAATATCAGACTGACCCCAACAGTATCTATACCAAAAAAGGAATTAAAGCTGGCCTGCAGAAATATGGCATCTGGGACGACAATGTGATCCTGGAGCTGGAGAAAGCCGGAAAGGCTATCCTTAACACCTACAATCCTAAAAAAGCAGGTTATATATTTACCTTACATAACAACGCCGATGGCGGATTCGGTGTGAGCAGCTATCTGAAGGGTTATGAGCTGGAAGGTACAGCCGATTCAGTGCATATCAATTTCGAAATGGATAATGACGACATGCTGCTGGTAACTGAACTGGCCGTTTTTAACCTGCTTAAAAAAGAAAATGTCAATGTGGTGCTGCAATCCAAAGATGCAGTAGATGATGGCTCACTATCTATCTATGCTATGCAGAATAACATCCCATACATCAATGCCGAGGTACAGCACGGACATATTGATGAACACTTACGGCTGATCAAGATCGGAGCAAGAGTTCTGGCTCAGGTTTATCCGGCAACTGGCATTAAAGAACCGATACCGGAATAACTTGTTTACAGGGTTCATCATACCGGAGTGCTACATGTGCGGTCTAATCGCATAGGGTTTCAGTTTTTAAAAATAAGTGTATGCTGTATTCCGGCTGCATTAATTTGCTGAGCAAAAGAACGTCAGGCCGGAATACAGCATACACTTATTTTTTTGAAAGATCTTTTATGCCAACGCCCTACAGGATCATCTAAAAAAAAACAGTGTACCATATGACGGCCTCGCTTTCTTTTGCGTAGCAAATTAATGCAGCCGTCATATGGTACACTGTTTTTTTAGCGAAGCATGAAACAACTCAGGCGTCATGCTAACAGGTCTCAAACATTATGTTTCAGAAGCAAGTCATTCAATTTTAGATATGAATAGCCCTGTTCGCCGTCGCCGCCATAGCTGCTTCCTTCAAAGCCTCAGTGTAAGTCGGGTGGGCATGGCAGATCCTTGCAATATCCTCTGCCGAAGCACGGTACTCCATTGCAACAACAGCTTCTGCAATCATATCCGCAGCACGTGGCCCGATCATATGTATACCCAGGATTTCGTCAGTAGCTTCATCTGCAAGTACTTTTACAAAACCATCCGTATCCATACTGGCTTTTGCACGTCCGCTGGCTTTGAAAGGGAAAGATCCGATTTTGTATTTAGTTCCCTTTTCTTTTAACTGCTCTTCAGTAGCACCTACTGAAGCCACTTCAGGCCAGGTGTAAACCACACCGGGAATCAGGTTATAATTGATATGTGGTTTTTGTCCGGCAATAGTTTCGGCAACATAAACCCCTTCATCTTCTGCTTTATGTGCAAGCATTGCACCAGTGATCACATCACCGATGGCATATACACCGGGAACGGAAGTTTCAAGATGTGCATTCACAGGAATTTTATTTCCGCGTTCTTCAGTTTTGATACCGATATTTTCCAGTTCTAATCCTGCAGTGTAGGCTGTACGGCCAACAGCTACGATACAGTAGTCAGCTTCCAGTTTCACATCCTCGCCTTTGGCATTTTGTGCAGTAACTGTTACCGTTTCACCGTTGTTAGTTGCACCAGTTACTTTGTGTCCCATATAGAACTCCATGCCCAGTGATTTTTTCAGTACGCGCTGTAATTCCTTTCCGAGTCCGGCATCCATTGTAGCAATCAGGGAAGGCAGGAATTCTACTACCGAGACCTTGGTACCCAAACGTGCATAAACGGAACCCAGCTCAAGGCCGATCACGCCACCACCAATTACAACCATGGTTTTCGGTACTTCAGTGATGTTCAGGGCTTCGGTAGAAGTGATGATACGTTGTTTGTCTACTGGCAGAAACGGCAATGCTGTTGGTTTGGACCCCGTAGCAATCACAACATTTTTGGCAGTAATATTTTCTGTAGTTCCGTCAGTTTTAGTGATCTTGATCGTGTTTTTATCCACGAAAGAGCCCAGGCCTTCGAAACTGTCAATTTTATTCTTTTTAAACAGGTAAGTGATACCTGCGGTATTTTGTGCAACCACATCATTTTTACGGGCAATCATCTGAGGCATATTCACGCTCAGGTTTTGCAGGTCTATACCATGAGTAGTAAAAGTGTGCGCTGCATTGTGATAGTGCTCCGAAGAATCAAGCAACGCTTTGGACGGAATACAACCCACATTCAGGCAGGTACCTCCAAAAGTCTTATACTTTTCTATAACCGCTGTTTTTAAGCCTAATTGTGCACATCTGATTGCACTTACATAACCACCAGGACCAGAACCAATAATAACGACGTCGTATTGCATATATGAAAAATTTTGTTGAGCAAAGTTAATAAACCGCCCAACAAATAAAGCATCAAAACAGGTTTATTGCAATTCTCTTATCTGATCACCACAAATTCAGTTTGAGTTAATGTTTCCTTCCTGGTATTATGGTTTAAAAACCTTCCCTTGAGCCTACTAATACGGTAAGTGTCAAAAGTCCTAAGGATTTCGGGCCTTGCATTCTGAGGAACATACTGATCAAGAAATTCCTTTTCACCATACAAAATATAGGGTTTTGACGGCAGCAGATTTTCCTCCCCCGGGTATAAAAAGTGAAGCGGTGCATCCGCATAGAAATCCAGTCCGTAACCAAAGCCTATACGCGTTTGCACTACCGGTAAATGCTCAGGGTTATGTTTATTGATCCAGAATGCAGCTTCACTGTCCCCCTGATATTTTAATAAGGCCGGATAATAGGCAAGGTTGAAGTATACATTGACAAAGAAAACTACAGCACAGCATTGGAAAAGTACCCTGAACCTGCCGTTTGTACCGGTTCTGGAAACGATCACAAATAAGAGCAGCACCAATGCCAGCAACAGCCAGCAGAGCGCCGGAATATTTTCAGGACGGAAGAAATAATGCAGCAGCAATACCAGAAGGACCATCAGACTACTTACGATCAGCTGTGTAATGCGTATAGCCTTAACAGAGTTTTCCAGTTTCAGGTTCCAGAGATATTGGGCGCAGAGAATTGAGAAAAAAGGAAAAACGATGACAATATAAAATGGCAGCTGAAACTTTGAAACCGAGAACACCAGCAGTGTGAGCAGTGAACCTGACACGCAAAACCATTCGGCAAGCTTTGGCTGCGCGAAATTTTTTCGGAAAAACTGGTATAGCGCCGTATAGAACAAGAGGCTCCAGGGTAAATAGGCCCAGAGGATCGTATGTAAAAAGAAGGTAGGATCTCCATTGGCTTTTTTGATCGGCCCGTTATTAAAGAAACGGCCAAACTGGCTGTCCCAAAAGAAAAACCTGATGCCCGAAGTATGCTGATGCCCGAACACAATCTTTTCAGGATGGAGATCAAACTGTAAATACAGCGTATACAATTCCGGCAGGATAAAGACCAGTACCAGGATAAGTGCCAGCAGCCAGCGGAAGCTGAATACCGTTTTCCAGTCTTTTCTGACCAGCAGGTCTCCGCCGATGGCGCCCACTATGGGAATCAGTGCAAAGATCCCTTTTGTCATCACCGCACATGCTGCAAATAACGCAGCCAACACGAGGTGTAAAAACCATTTCCTGCCCAGCGCTTTATAAAAGTGATAAACACTCCCGATGATCAGGCCTGTGAGGTATGGCTCTGCACGTACATCCATCGTACAGATCAGGATATGCTGCGCCGTAAGCAAGATCAGCGCTGCCCATAAGCCTACCTGTTTTCCATATAACTCTTTTGCAAACTTGTACGTATAAAATGCCGCAACTAATATAAACAACACACCCGGGAGCTTATAAGCCCATCCCGCTACACCAAACAACTGAAAGAAAACCGCGGTAACCCAAAACGGAAAATGCGGTTTATCCAACCAGTCTTTTCCCTGCGCAAACAACTCTGAAAAGTTGTTATGCTGTGCCATGTTTTTGGCAATCGAAGCATATAAAGCACCGTCCGGCCCCATTACAGGCACAAATAATCCTGTGAAATTAATAAGCACGGCAATACCGATAAAAAGGTACAACCATTTGTTGTGCTGTTCTGCAGGCGGGTTGCCGGCCGGATGGTATTCTGGCGATATCATGGTATGGTATTAAACGTGATAAAGGTAAATGAAATATAAATCTAATCAGCTTGCGATAAAAAAGAATTGCAAGCCTTATATTTAACCTTTATGATCAACCAGCCCCTGATGAAAAGAATATTTTACAGTATTGCGCTGCTCTGTCTGACAGTATGCAATGCAGACGCGCAATTATTAAAGCCAAAGAATACTTTCAGCCGTGCAGATAGCTTAAGAGGAATGCTCACGCCACTACGCAGCTGTTACGACATCAACTATTATCACCTTGACGTGAAAATAGACATAGACCAGCAAACAATTGCTGGCAGCAATGAATTTAAGTTCAGCGCCATGTCTGATTTCTCTATGCTTCAGTTCGACCTGTTCAGCAATCTCAACATCGATAAGATAGAATATAAAGGCCGGGAGCTTTCTTACAAAAGAGAATTCAATGCAGTATTTGTGACCTTTCCTGTCAGGATTAAAAAAGGGAGCAAAGACAGCTTTAAGGTCTTTTATTCGGGTAAGCCAATCATCGCTGCTAATCCACCATGGGACGGCGGGTTTATATTTAAAACTGATAAAGCCGGTAAACCCTGGGTATCTGTTGCCTGCGAGGGCCTGGGTGCAAGTTCCTGGTGGCCAAATAAAGATCACCTGAGTGACGAGGTAGACAGTATGCTGGTGAGTATCAGCATCCCAAAAAACCTGAAAGAAATATCCAACGGCCGTTTGCGGAGTGTTAAGGATCAGCCTGATGGCTATCAGCAGTACAACTGGTTTATTGGCAATCCGATTAATAATTATGATGTAACCTTCTATATTGGTGATTATGCGCACTGGACAGATCAGTATCAGGGCGAAAAAGGAGATCTCAGCCTCAATTTCTGGTCGCTCAAAGCAGACAGCCTGCTGGCAAAACCACACTGGGATGCGGATGTGAAACGTATGCTAAAATCTTTTGAATACTGGTTTGGCCCCTATCCATTTTATAAAGATGGTTATAAGCTGGTAGAAGCGCCGCATCTGGGAATGGAGCATCAGAGTGCGGTAGCTTATGGAAATGAGTTTAAAATGGGTTACAAGGGCAGGGACCTTTCGGGCACAGGATGGGGCTTGAAATTTGATTTTATCACTGTACATGAGAGTGGGCATGAATGGTTCGGAAATAATATCACCATTAAAGATGTGGCCGATATGTGGGTGCATGAGGGTTTTACCAATTACTCAGAACCTTTGTTCCTTGAATCCAATTATGGTAAAGATGCTGCAAACGCCTATGTGCAGGGCCTGAGGAAAATCATCAAAAATGACATCCCGGTCATTGGCGTTTACAATGTCAACAAAGAAGGATCGGGCGACATGTATCCCAAAGGAGCAAACATGATCCATACCATCAGACAGCTGATTGGTAACGATGAAAAGTTCAGGGCCATTTTAAGAGGATTAAACCAGACATTCTATCACCAGACTGTTACTACGGCTCAGATAGAAAACTATATTGCCGCACAAAGCGGTTTAAAACTCAGCAAAGTATTTGATCAGTATCTGAGAACAACAAAGATACCTGTCCTCAGTTATCAGATTTCCGGCAACAATCTGTCATACCACTGGGAGAATGTTGTGCCAGGCTTTGATATGCCCGTTAAAGTTACCCTGAAACCAGGAATGTATACATTTATATATCCTTCAGATAAATGGAAAGAAACAGTTATTTCCGGGATCACTGATAGTACCTTTAAAGCAGATCCGAATTTTTATGTTCAGGTAAAAACCAAATAAATGCCTGGTGATGCAACGAATAACAATCAGCAACGTCTTATCAACTACAACAACTATAGTATAATCAAGATAACCTAAACACTAACAAACCTATGAAAACATTAAAAGCCCTTGTACTCCTGGCCTTAGTCTTATTCAGCTATACATCAGGCATCGCTTCTGCAAAAGGCAACAGCGCTCATGCTATCAAAAACAATATTTCTGCCTTTCAGGATGCGAGACCTCTGGGCAGCTTTAAAGGTATTGCTGCAGGCGGGCCGCTCAATATAAAGGTAACAATGGCCGGTACAGAATCAATTCGTTTTGAAGGGGATAAAGATGCCATTGCAGAGCTGGTAACCGAAGTGGTAAATGGCATACTGACGATCAAACCAAAAACAAAATGGAACGACTGGTCGAGAAGGCACCGTGATGTTGAAATCGCCGTCTACATCAGCGCCAAAAGATTATCTTCTTTAACCATGAGCGGTTCAGGAAATCTGGAAGTAACCAATGCTGTTAACGGACCTGAACTGGTTTCTACCCTGAGCGGGTCGGGTAGCATTAAGGCTACTGCAAATGTAAAATCATTCACGGGCGTACTGAGCGGGTCGGGCAATATCAACCTGACAGGTAAATCTGATGATTCTAATCTTACCATCAGCGGATCAGGAAGTTTTAAAGGCAAAAGCTTTTCAGCTGCTAAAGTTTCTGTACAGATCAGCGGTTCTGCCGATGTATATATCAGGGCCACACAAAATCTGGATGCAGTAATCAGCGGTTCTGGCAGTGTGGTTTACAGCGGAGATGCAACCGTTAAAAAGACGATCATTGGATCAGGCAGTGTTTCAAGGAATTAAAACTGATACCCCAACACCCAAAGATTCTCAGTGTAATTGATCTTCTGGCTTGCCTTATCTACATCGTCACGTCCGGTGGTATGTACGTTTTTCAGGTTGGTTGCGCCAAGTTTGGTGGTATTCTGCAGGTAAAGGAACTTGGTAATATAAAATTTCAGCCCCGCTTTTACAGAGAAGCCGTATCCCGAAATGTTCCAGTGGTTATTTCGCCCTTGTTCAAACAACCGCACGTCAGACCTTGGCACCATCATACCGCCACCGATACCGGTTTCAAGTGTCAGTGATGTTTCTCTGGAAGGTGCAACCCAGATATCGTCATAGCGTTCAAGTTCGATGTTGGCATAGTTAAATCCGTCTGTGTGTTCATACGTCAGCATTTGCGGCGTGACGTTAATCATTTGTCCGTTATACGTACCTGCCAGGGCACCCGTAGGAACACCAGGATCTGAGATACTTGCCCCGATAGTCCCCGTGATAGCAACAGTTTGTGGAATATCCATTACATATTTCATGTGGTCCCATGCCAGGGAAACACTCCAGTTATCTGCAAAAAAGTAACCAAAACGGATGTTGTATTGCGGGACAGTGATCAGTCCCGGATTGAGGTAGTCCCAGCTTAACTTAGACTGTCTGTCATGCGCTACTACATCCTTTAAGGTGAAATCATAGCCTGGTCCCTGAAAGCGGATGTCACTTTTACCGTACCATGAGTGGTTATAGCCCCAGTGGAAATAGAAATCACCTTTTCGGGAGAAGTTTCTTTTTACTTCATTTCCAAAAATACTCTTGCCGAGATCGGCCGGTGTATCAGTATTATCATTCTGAGCCTGGACAGATATTTTACAAAAAATAAGTAAAAGGACGAGTAAGCAGCATTTTTTCACCCGGCAAAAATACAGAATTAGTTGTTAAAACACATTTCAGCAGGTTAAATGACTTCAAGATGGCTAATGGATTAAAAAGCCGTTAAAGAAGGAATAGAGAGAACAAAAAAAATTCCGTACCACAATGCAGCAGTACGGAATTATTTATAGCGCTAAAGGACAAAGCCTTATGCAATAAATCTTATACACCCAGCAGCAAACGTGCAGGATCTTCCAGTAGTTGTTTAACTCTTACCAGGAACCCTACAGATTCTCTTCCGTCAATGATACGGTGATCATATGATAAAGCCAGGTACATCATCGGACGAACAACAACTTCGCCTTTTTCTGCGATAGGGCGTTCAATGATATTGTGCATACCTAAAATTGCAGACTGTGGAGCATTGATAATCGGAGTAGACATCATCGAGCCAAATACACCACCGTTAGTGATTGTAAAAGTACCGCCAGTCATTTCTTCGATTGTTAATTTGCTGTCGCGTGCTTTAGTAGCCAGCTCAATCACAGATTTTTCAATCTGTGCAAGCGTCATGCTTTCTGCATTCCTGATGATCGGAACTACCAACCCCTTAGGTGCAGAAACTGCGATAGAGATATCAACGAAGTCATTAAAAATAACCGCATCACCATCAATCCGTGCATTTACAGCCGGGAAATCTTTCATCGCTTCACAAACCGCTTTGGTAAAGAAGCTCATGAAACCTAATCCCACGCCATATTTCTCTTTAAACTGATCTTTATATTTTCCGCGCAAGTCCATGATCGGCTTCATGTTCACTTCGTTAAATGTAGTTAACATGGCTGTTTCATTTTTCACTGCAACCAGACGTTTTGCAACGGTCTTACGCAATGGAGACATTTTCTCCCTGCGTTCGTTTCTTGATCCTGCTACAGCAGGAGCTGAAACAGCAGCAGGTTTTGCAGCAGGCGCAGGAGCAGCAGCTGCTACTTTCTCCGCTTTCAGTGCGTCTTCCTTTGTGATTCTTCCACCCACACCAGATCCATTTACAGCAGCAGCATCCACGCCTTTTTCAGCAAGGATCTTTCCGGCTGCAGGTGAAGGTGTACCGGCAGCATAACTGTCGGCAGCAACTTTTTCTGCTACAGGTGCAGCAGCTTGCTGATCTGCCGCTACAGCAACTTTCTCTTCAGCAGGAGCTGCAACAGGTACTGCTTTCGGAGCAGCGCCACCATCTTCAATGCTACAAACTACAGCTCCGATGGCTAATGTATCGCCTTCGGCAGCCACTATTTTCAAAGTTCCGGCTTGTTCAGCAGTTAACTCAAAAGTTGCTTTATCAGATTCTAATTCGGCTATTACTTCATCCATTTCCACTGCCTCACCATCATTTTTCACCCAGCGGGACAACACAACTTCGGTAATCGACTCCCCTACTGGCGGAACTTTTATTTCTAGACTCATAATTGATGTATTATATTTTCTAATCTACGTTATATACTTTGTTTACTGATTTTTTCGCGATTTTCTTATCCGCTTCAGTAATATTCATTTCAAAAGCCTTGGCTAAAATAAAAGCCTGCTGATCTGCATGTTGTTTTGCAAATCCGGTAGCAGTACTGCTGCTTTCTTTTCTTGAGATTACCTCAATATCCGAAAATGCAGTTTTCCGTGTTTTACGTAGCAAATAAGGCCATGCACCCATGTTCTCAGGTTCTTCCTGAACCCAAACAGCTTCAGTAGCATTCTTATAGCCTTTATACACAGCTTCCATCTGCGCAAGAGGTGTAGGATACAATTGCTCAACACGTACGATTGCTACATTTTTAATCTCTTCTTTCTGTTGTTTTTCCAGCAGTTCGTAATAAATCTTGCCACTGCAGAACAATACTCTTTTCACGTTATTCGCTTTTACATTGGCATCATCAATCACCTCTTTGAATTTACCATCGGTAAAATCGGCCAGTGGCGATACGCACGCAGGGTGGCGCAATAAACTTTTTGGGGTAAACACGATCAGTGGTTTTCTGAAATCACGTTTAAACTGGCGGCGGATCGCATGGAAGAAGTTAGCCGGTGTAGTACAGTTTGTTACCTGCATGTTGTAATCAGCACACAGTTCCATAAAGCGTTCAATCCTTGCAGATGAATGCTCAGGTCCCTGTCCCTCATAACCGTGTGGCAATAACATGACCAGTCCGTTTTCACGCTGCCATTTAGTTTCTGCACTCGCAATATACTGGTCAACCACAATCTGTGCTCCGTTAAAGAAATCACCAAACTGAGCTTCCCATATCGTTAGTGCGTTTGGATTGGCCATTGCATAACCATATTCAAACCCAAGTACACCGTACTCAGATAAGTGAGAGTTATAAATATCAAAAGGGGCTTGCTGATCTGAAAGGTTGCACAACGGGATATATTCCTCTTCTGAATCTTCGAGGGTTAAAACAGCATGACGGTGCGAGAATGTACCACGCTCAACATCCTGTCCGCTTAAGCGTACTCTTTTTCCTTCCTGAAGCAATGAAGCATAAGCCATTTGCTCACCCATTGCCCAGTCAAACACCTGTGTAGAGGTAGCCATTTTATTCCTGTCGGCAAAAAGTTTCTCAATTTTCTTGAAGAACTTTTTATCAGCCGGTAATGTACTGATCCTTTTCGCAATCTCCAGCAAAGTAGATTTCTTCACAGAAGTATCCGGCGAAGTCACAAAATCCTCAGCACCTGCAATTCTCATATCAGCCCATGCGCCGGCAAATTTCACCGTCTGGTAGGTAGAAGTAATTTCTTTGGCTTCATTCAGTCTTTCCTGCAGGATACCACGGAACTCAACTTCCATCTCTTTTGCAAGACTGGCTTCCATTTTACCTTCAGTAATTAACTGCTGAATATAGATATCCCTGGGGTTAGCATGCTGCTCGATGGTTTTATACAAAAGCGGCTGTGTAAATTTAGGTTCATCTGATTCATTGTGTCCAAATCTGCGGTAACACAGGATATCAATGAATACATCGTTTTTATATTTCTGACGGTATTCCATTGCCAGGTTAATGGCATATACCAAAGCTTCAACATCATCCCCGTTCACATGGAACACTGGAGAAAGCGTTACCTTTGCAATATCCGTACAATACGTACTGGTACGCCCGTCTTTGTAGTTAGTTGTAAAGCCAATCTGGTTATTGATCACCAGGTGAATTGTGCCACCAGTTTTGTAGCCATCAAGGCCAGCCATCTGGATCACCTCATAAACAATACCCTGACCAGCTACCGAAGCATCACCATGGATAAGGATAGGGGCAATACGCGAATTGTCACCTTCGTACTTAAAATCAATTTTAGAACGGGTCATCCCTTCTACCACACCATTTACTGTTTCCAGATGGGACGGGTTAGGGCATAAACTCAGGTGGACGTTTTTACCGGTTTCTGTAGTTACATCAGTAGAGTAGCCCAGGTGGTATTTCACATCTCCTCCAAACGGGGATTCTGCGCTGTAGCCTTTACCTTCAAATTCCGCGAATATATCCTTATAGGTTTTTTGCATGATATTGGCGAGAACATTCAAACGTCCCCTATGTGCCATACCGATCACAAATTCTTCAATACCCAATGCTGCACCTTTCTCAATTACCGAATCGAGGGCAGGTATCAATGCTTCTGCACCTTCCAGTGAAAATCTTTTCTGCCCAAGGAACTTGGTGCCAAGGAAATTTTCAAAGCTTACCGCCTCATTCAGTTTTTTTAGGATTCTTCTTTTTTCCTCGATTGAAAAGTTTGGCGTGTTCTGCACACTTTCCATCTTATTTTCAATCCAGCCCAATACCTCCGGGGTACGTACAAATTTGTATTCCGCACCGATAGACCTGCAGTAAGTCTTTTGAAGAAAGGCAATGATATCACGAAGTTTGGCCGTACCGATGCCCAGTTCTACACCAGAATTAAATGGCGTGTCCAGGTCGGCCTCAGATAACCCAAAGTTTTCAATATCCAGCGTAGGCAAATGCTGACGTCTTTCCCTTACAGGATTGGTATGCGTAAACAGGTGACCGCGCTGACGATAGCCATTGATCATGTTCAGCACATTCACTTCCTTTAAAAATTGCTCAGGAGCAACTTCACTAACTTGTCCGCCTTCTGCTCCCCTTCCGAAATCAAAACCCTCAAAAAACTTTTGCCAGCCAAATTCGACAGCGTTAGGGTCCTCTTTATAAGTTTGATAGATAGAATCGATGTATTCGGCATTTGCGCCGTTGAGATAAGATAAATTATCCATTGTTTATGAATTGATATAAGTATGGCAAAATTAGGATTTTACCGCGTAAAACGGTCATAATTCTTCAAGAAAATCTGTGATGTCACAAACGTTTTTCAGTGGTGTAAGGCGATTGTCTACAAGAATATCAAATTCCGATATTAAACTTCCTGCAACCAGTAAAGGAACATTCACATGCTCCATCACTTTTCCAATTATTTTGTTGATATCTTTTCCCAGGTTCAATGAAGTAAGAACAATAAAAGCGTAGTCTGGCTTGTAGGAAACAATGACTTTTTTCACATCACTGTATGGAATTTCCTGTCCCAGGTAAAGTGTATCCATTCCACAGCTTTTCAGCAGGTACCTCGCAAAAAGCAGTCCGGTTTCATGCATTTCTGCTTCGGGCAGGAATAATAAAAATCTTTTAGGGTTTTCTTTAACAGGTTTTTCAATTTTATCGATCTCGACAATGATTCTGTCGCGGATCAGGTTAGAAGCAAAATGCTCCTGTGAGGGGTCTATTGCACCGGTCTGCCACAGCATCCCAACTTTCTTCATGAAAG
Source organism: Pedobacter westerhofensis (assembly GCF_900182595.1). Classification (GTDB taxonomy): domain Bacteria; phylum Bacteroidota; class Bacteroidia; order Sphingobacteriales; family Sphingobacteriaceae; genus Pedobacter; species Pedobacter westerhofensis. The sequence continues at coordinate 118,642 of NZ_FXTN01000003.1, forward strand.
GAAAAAGCACCAGGTCCATGGTTTTTGTGAGCCCGAATTCCTCGATACATCCTGAAAGGATTTCTGCAAAAGCAACTTCATCATAATGAAGTGTCGCATCAGACAGACGGAGTACCTGTACAGTGTCATTGTTAAAGTCGGACTGAAACTGCATGACCATTTCAGCAATCTGCTCCTTTGTCATCTTGGCGATCCTACTGATCTTATAGCCCTTTTCATTGAGTGTAACAATATTGAGCAGCAGTTTCAGATCATCTTCATCATAAAACCTGATATTCGTTGGTGTTCTTTTTGGCGGTACCAGATTGTACCTCGCTTCCCACGCTCTGATCGTGTGCGCTTTAATACCTATAAGGCCTTCGATGTCACTGATTGAAAATTTTTTCACTTTCTTCGTTAACAGCTATTAAACAAAATTGTTCCTTCTTTTATTTTTGTCTAACATAATAAAAAACTTTTCAATCCCATGCTAAATATGCCCTGATATTTTAGGAAGGAGCATAAATCTCCAGGTCCAGCATTTTAATTTGTTTATCCAGATCAAAAGTGTTTTTCGAACGCGGGTCTTTCCCTCCCATAGCTACGTTTGCCCAGTTGCCCCAGTTGCTTGCCGGAGAATAGTCGATCAGCTTTTGTTCAAAGTAGCTCGCCCCGTCCAGCCAGTTTAATTTCAGTACATAGATCAGGAAAGTAGCCACGATCAGCCGTCCTGCGTGAGGAATAAAACCTGATACATTGAGATCATTCATATATTTATCCACCAGTCCGTGCCCGGTGTTACCGTCTTTCCATGCCTGCAGATTTATCTCGGACTGCCCTGCATCCGAAGGGCTTTCTATATCAGTAACAATGTCTGTAAAATAATGCAGGGTATGTTTCTTAAACATGAACCTAAAGTAATCGCGCCACAGCAGCCCAAGGATCAGATGGCTAAAATTACCATTTGTACCAAATTTTCGCTCTGCATCCTTCACTGCCCAGTACACCTTTCTTGGCGAGAGACAACCTAAGGCCAGCCATGGTGATAATTTTGAGGAATAAACATGTTTATCTGCATTTGTCCGGCTGTTGATCCTGGCATAAATCTCCGCTCCTTCGCTAAACAAATCGTTTAAGTGAGCAATCCCACTTTCTTCTCCGCCAAGGGGACCAGTGGATACCGCCTCATAATCCGGCAGCTCGCCCCAGGAATCAACCTCAACCAGGCTGATCACTTCAGGGGATAGAAAACATGCTTTTACAATTGCATCTCGCTCTGTCTTCTTTTTAAATTGCGCAAAAATATCAGGAATGTCTTTAATCGGGAAAGGAAGATCTTCTTTGTTGTAAAGCGTATGGCCAATGAAATGCTTCAGGTTAACTTTTAGTTTCCAGAGCAGGTCTTCCACATTGGAAGAAACTGTAGTCTCTTTGGTGGCCACCTCGCGGTGATGATAAACTTCTGCAATTTCATATTGCTCTACCAGCGCAGGCATATGTTCTTCGGGGCTTCCATTCACCACCAGTAGATTACCGCCTATTTTCTTCAAAGATTCCCGCAGCGCAGATACACTCTCGATCAGGAACTGAACCCTGCTGTTCCCTTCTTTGATTTTCCCTTCTGCGTTGTATTCGAAATGTGCCGGATCAAAAAAGTATACGGGTAGAATACTGTCTGACTTCGCGATTGCTTCCACCAACATTTCATTGTCATGTAAACGCAGATCATTTCTAAACCAAACGAGTATCTTCTTCTCTTTCATGATTTTATCTCCAACAGCCTAAGGCAGCTAATGTTTCTGATTTTGCACAAGATTTATTTAGACGCAGTGTAGATCTGTTTTTTAAGACACGAGCGCTCAAAATCCAGCTTGATGCAATCTTATGCAGGCTTTATACTGATAATACTAAATTTTCAGTAATAAGGATCAAAAATATAGCATTTTTATCCTAACAACTAATACCGATAGTAATATTTACATAAGCAAAACAAATACTTCTATAAAAAACACAGATTTAAAACCAAAATCAGATTATCGAGGTATATAAATTATGAATGAGCGTATTTTAATCACGGGTGCCACAGGCATGCTTGGAAAAGAATTGGTCCGGGCCCTATTGGAATCCGGATATCAGGTATCCGTACTTACCAGGAAGCTTACAGAGATCGATAATGTTCAGGTTTTCCTGTGGGACGTCAACAAAGGGACGATTGATGCCAGTTGCCTGAAAGATGTAGACACTATTATCCATCTGGCCGGTGAAGGTATTGCCAAAGAGAAGTGGACTGAAAAACGTAAAAAAGAACTCATCAACAGCCGGGTATTGTCTGCCCGCTTATTATTTAAAACCTTGGCTGAACACAGCAATCAGGTAAAGAATTTTATCTCCGCAGCTGCGGTAGGTTACTATGGACAGCGGGACGACGAAATCCTCACAGAAACCAGCCCTGCAGGAACTGATTTTATGGCAGAATGCTGTACCAAATGGGAAAAGGCTGCCGACGAAGGAAAGGAACTTGGGCTCAGGGTTGTTAAAATTCGCACAGGGATAGTGCTGAGTAAGGATGACGGGGCATTACCACAGATGTCTGTACCCATAAAATTCTTTGTTGGTGCTCCGCTTGGAACAGGTAAACAATGGATTCCATGGATACATCATCAGGACATGACCCGGATTTATATACACGCTGTAAAGGATAAGTCTTTAGAAGGGGTTTACAATGCCTGCGCAGCTTTTCCTGTAACGAACAAAATGCTGACTAAAGCCATTGCAAAACAACTGCACAGACCGGTATGGCCGATTGCTGTACCAGAGAGCGTGATGAAACTCATCCTGGGAGAAATGAGTGCTGTAGTACTTAACAGCACCAACACTTCCGCACAAAAATTATTAAGCACAGGATTTACCTTCAGCTACATCCGTCTTGAAGATGCTTTATCCGATATTTATAGTTCATGAACAAAGAGATTAACATTTGCTGGCTGAGAAGAGATTTAAGATTAAATGATAACGCCGCATTATATCACGCATTAAAAGGAGAGTTTCCTGTATTACTGCTGTTTATATTTGATAAAAACATACTAGATGACCTGCATGATAAAAAGGATGCGCGGGTAACCTTTATTTACCAGCAGCTACAGGAGATTGAAAATAAATTGCAAAAGAAGGGATCTTCGCTACTGATTAAACACGGTACACCTGAACAAGCCTGGTCATCCCTGTTAAAAGAATATACCGTTAAAAATGTGTATACCAATCATGATTACGAACCTTATGCTGCAGAGCGGGATGATAGCCTTGCTGAATTCCTGCGCTCTGAAGACATCGCCCTGCATACTTACAAAGATCAGGTGATCTTTGAAAAGGACGAGGTGGTGAAAGCAGATGGCAAGCCTTATACTGTTTTCACCCCATATTTCCGCCAGTGGATGCTCAAACTGAATGGTTTTTATCTGAAGGCATATCCTGTTGAGAAGTATCTGAAGAACTTATTCCAAACGGATCCCCTGGCTTTTCCATCCTTATCTTCCCTGGGCTTTGAGAAATCTGATCAGGAATTTCCTTCTGCGGATTTTGAAAGAAAACTTGCTGAATATGAAGAACGAAGGGATTATCCCGGAGATGATGCGACTACAAGGATTGGCCTGCATCTCAGGTTTGGAACTGTAAGCATCAGGGATGCTGCTTCCACTGCGCAGGATGCCAAAGCAAACAAATGGCTTTCGGAGCTAGCCTGGAGGGATTTCTATATGATGATCCTTTGGCATTTTCCACAGGTGGCAACCAAGTCATTTAAACCGGCATATGATAATATCAGATGGCGCAATGATGAAAAGGAATTTGAAGCCTGGAAAAATGGTAAAACCGGATATCCTATTGTTGATGCCGGGATGAACCAACTGAATCAGATTGGCTATATGCACAACAGGGTCAGAATGATCGTAGGTAGTTTTTTAACGAAACATCTGCTGATCGACTGGCGCTGGGGCGAAGCTTACTTTGCAGAGAAGTTACTGGATTACGAAATGGCCAGCAATGTGGGAGGATGGCAATGGGCCTGCGGCTGTGGCAATGATGCAGCACCCTATTTCAGGGTGTTTAATCCCGAGCTGCAGGCAAAGAAATTTGATCCTAAGAATAAGTACATCTACCACTGGGCGCCTGAGTATAAAACAGAAAAGCATGTACAACCTATAGTTGAGCATGCTTTTGCAAGAGAAAGGATTCTCAAAGTATTTAAAGAAGCTTTGGCGGGTTAATCCGCCAGGCTTTATTTATTGTGTAACGGACAAAATTTCTAAGTCGAAATCTAAAATCGCATTTCCAGGAACGGCAACCCCGTTACCTGTTGTTGAATAACCAAGTCTAGAAGGTATGATCATCCGGATTTTCCCACCCTTTTCTAACTTTCCGGGAAGTAACTTGCTAAATGCAGGTATAAAACCAGTAATATCTGCTGCGCTTCCATTGTCAGTACTTGAATCAAAAACCGTTCCATCAGTCAAACGACCTGTATAGGCTATCTGAATACCAGAATTGGCCGTAATTGGATATGTCCCGCTTCCAACGGCCGAAATACTGTACCAAATTCCTGAAGGATCTTTAGTCATACTTAAACCTTTGCTTGTCACAAAAGCCTGTATCAGCCTGTCATCAAGCTGTGCCTGTGTAGTATCTGGGTACGTTGTTATTGTTAAATCAATATTCTGATTAGAAGGAACATCCCCAGTCCCATTTCTGCCAAAGGCAAGATGAGAAGGAAGTAGTATCCTTGCAGAACCCCCACGTTTCAGTTTCAGCATCACATCACGAATCGCAGGAATATTATAAGCGGCGCTATTATAGCTCAGCGAGTTGGTATATCCCACAAAAGTACCCAGATTGTAGTAACTACCTGTAGAAAGATAAGTAACACCATTTTCAAGGCCTTTAATCGTACCAGTATAAAGTATAGAGTCTGTGTTCTTTAACACATTTCCTGTCCCCTGAGTCAGTATCTGATAGTAATATCCTGTTTTTGCGGAGTCCAGTATCATGCTACTGGTCAGATTATTTTTTGTGATGTAATCTGTAATTTTCGCATTGTCTGTACTCTGTATGGATTCATAATCCTTTTTACAAGAGGTAAAAATGATGGTTAGGCCAGCTAAGGCTAGGATATATCCTGAAAACTTTTTAAGCATTATTTATGGTGTTGTTGGAACTTTTTTTGTGTGTAAAGGAATTAATCTGATGTCAAAATCAAGGTTTGTATTGGGCAGTAATATTGTGCTTATTCTCCGGTTCTGGTAACCCAGGGCTGCAGGGATCAGCAACCTGATCCGCCCTCCGACCTTTATCAGCGGAATCCCCTTCTGCCACCCTTCGATAGCATCAGCAAGCTTCAGTTTGGTAGCTACAGTGTCATCGATGCTGGTTGCGGTAGAATCAAATAAAGTGCCCTCGGGAAATGTTCTGCCAATATAATGTACACGTATACTGTCATCAGGCAGCGCTGTTTTTCCAGTATCAGGTCCTATGTTAATAACCTGGTAGTAGAATCCCCTCGGATCCTTCTTAAAATCTGCAGTTTGTTTTGTACTATCAAGATAGTGCGTGATTTTTGCGAGATCTGAAGGAAGTTGCGCCTCCTTGTCATACAATGGATCCGTTTTACAGGCCATGTACAAACATGAAGCTAGAACAACAAGCAACAGATTCCTAATTTTTAACATATTGCACAAAAATAGTCTTTTATTGGGGATGGTACAATATTTAACCAATTTTAACAAATACAAAACGAAAAACCCGGGGTTTGCAATACTCCCGGATTCAAAAAACTTTCCTGAACATTACAAACACCGGGCTTTACCGGATCTTAAGAAAGAACTTTTACAGGAAAAGTATGATCTTTCCTTAAACTGATCTGTACTAAAAACAATATTTATTCGCAGCGATTAGCTGCTGTGCCACCTGCTGGCGTGCATTTTTCACATTAAATGGTTCCATTTTGGTAAATCTTTTCAACCCTACCAGCATCATACGCTGCTCATCTCCCTCTGCAAAAGCCCATAAAGCTTCTTTCCCTGCCTTCTGGGACGCATCAACCGCCTCTACCAAATAAATCCGCATCATGTTCAATTGCCCTTCGCAGGCTTCAGCACCCTTCAGGTTAACCAGTTTTTCTGTTCTTAGCAATACTGATTCTGCCACATAAACATAACTCGCCATGTCCGCAATATTCATCAGGATCTCCTGTTCCTTCGAAAGACTGAGCATCAGTTTCTGCACCGCGGCTCCAGCCACCATAAGCGTTGCCTTTTTCAAATTAGTAATGATTTTCTTTTCCGCAGCAAACAAAGTGTCATCCTCTTCACCAAAATCGGGAATAGACATCAGCTCTGCCGCTACAGCAGTAGCAGGCGTCATCAGGTCCAGCTCACCTTTCATAGCCCTTTTCAGCATCATGTCTACTGTCAGCAGCCTGTTGATCTCATTTGTTCCCTCAAAAATTCTGTTGATCCGTGCATCACGGTAAGCACGGTCCATTGGTGCCTCGGCAGAAAAACCCATACCTCCGTAAATCTGGACACCCTCATCTGCCACATAATCCAATGCTTCAGAACCCCAAACTTTGAGTATCGCACATTCCACTGCAAATTGTTCGGTAGATTTCAGCTTGGCTTTACTGTTTTCCATTCCGCCGGCAACCAGAGCTTCATAAGCATCATCGATATTCTGACCGGCACGATAGTTCGCAGATTCCACAGCATATACTTTAGTAGCCATTTCTGCCAGTTTATACCGGATAGCACCATATTTTGAAATCGGACGCTCAAACTGGATCCTCTCATTCGCATAATTAACAGCGGTACTGATCACATGTCTTGATGCACCCACAGCTGCTGCTGCCAGTTTAATCCTGCCGATGTTTAAGATATTCACAGCAATCTTAAAACCGTTCTGGCGCTCAGAAAGCATATTCTCTGCCGGCACAGGGCAGTCATTAAAGAACACCTGGCGTGTGGAGGAACCCTTGATCCCCATTTTATGTTCTTCGGGGTTCATTGTAATTCCTCCGAAATCACGTTCCACGATAAAAGCCGTCAAGTTTTTATCATCGTCAATTTTGGCAAAAACAATAAATATATCCGCAAAACCGCCATTGGTGATCCACATCTTCTGACCGTTGATCAGATAATGCGTACCATCTTCGGATAACTTTGCTTTTGTTCTGGCCGAATTGGCGTCAGAGCCTGAATTAGGTTCTGTCAGACAATAAGCGGCTTTCCATTCTCCGGTTCCCAGTTTCGGGATATATTTTTCTTTCTGAGCATCGTCCCCATAATACAGGATAGGTAAAGTACCAATTCCTGTATGGGCTGATAGGGCTACCGCGAAGGAGTGCCCTGCCCCGATGACATCGGCCACCAGCATCGAAGTATTGAAATTCTTTCCAAATCCGCCAAATTCTTCAGGGATAGAAACACCCAGAATTCCCAGTTCACCGGCCTTGGTCATAAGCGACTGCATCAGGCCTTCTTCCTGATGATCGATCCTATCCAGATTAGGGTAAACTTCTGAGTTTAGGAAATCCCGGCAGGTCTGTGCGATCATCTGCTGTTCTTCATCAAATTCTTCAGGAATAAATACATCCCGGAATGAGGTCTCCCTGATCAGGAATTCGCCACCCTTTGCTGTTATTTTATCTGTAGTATCCATATCAATTTTATATTTAGGTTAGTTCATTTTGATTCAAAGACTCAGTCCAGTTTAAAGCATTTCAAAAATACCGGCAGCGCCCTGTCCGCTGCCCACACACATCGTTACCATTCCATATTTTCCCTCCCGGCGTTTCAGCTCATTAAATAATTGTACGGTCAGTTTGGCACCGGTACATCCCAGGGGATGGCCGAGAGCGATTGCTCCACCGTTTACATTCAGTTTTTCTGTGTTAAGGTCCAGGGCTCTGATCACGGCCAGCGACTGAGAAGCAAAAGCTTCATTCAGCTCAACCAGGTCCATCTGTTCCAGTTTCAAACCTGCTCTTTTCAGCGCAAGCGGGATCGCATCAATCGGTCCGATCCCCATAATCCTTGGAGGTACGCCCACTACACCATAACCTACCAGCTTTGCAATCGGGTCAACGCCCAGTTCCTTTAATTTACTTTCTGAAACCACCAGTACAAATGCGGCTCCGTCAGAAGTCTGCGATGAATTACCTGCGGTGATGCTGCCGCCTGCAGCAAACACAGGTTTCAGCTTCGCCAGTTTATCAGGACTTGTATCTTCACGCGGCCCTTCATCGGTATCTACCACATAAGTTCTTGTCTTTTTCTTCATTGCAGCATCCAGATAATTTTCAGTTACTGTAACTGGCGCGATCCCAGCTTTGAGATGACCGTTTTTGATCGCCTCAATGGCCTTCATATGAGATTTGTAGGCAAACTCATCCTGGTCTTCACGGCTCACCTTATATTCTGTGGCTACAGCCTCTGCCGTAAGCCCCATTCCCCAATACCAATCAGGGTTTTTCTTTGCTACATCCGCATTAGGCACTATTTTCCAGCCACCAAATGGCATACCCGACATCACTTCCACTCCTCCGGCAATAATCACATCGGCCATGCCGCTTTTAATCTTCGCCACCGCAGTAGCGATTGTATCCAGTCCGGATGCGCAATACCTGTTCACCGTTACTCCCGGAACCTTATCTGTATCCAGTCCCATCAGCGAGATCATTCTTCCGATGTTCAGGCCCTGCTCTGCCTCCGGCGTGGCATTCCCTACAATCACATCATCTATTTGCTCCTTATCCAGGTTGGGTACCTGGTCTACCAATTGTCTGATTACCTCTGCCGCCAGATCATCGGCCCTGGTAAAACGAAATACGCCACGGGGCGCTTTGCCCACCACTGTACGTAAACCTGCTATGATATATGCTTCCTGCATGATTTTTTTTCTAATTATAATGATGAATTAGTTACGTAAAGGTTTGCCCTTGGTTACAATACTCTGAATGCGCTCCAGCGTTTTTCTTTCTCCGCAGAGCGACAGAAAAACCTCCCTCTCCAGGTCCAGCAGGTACTGTTCAGTCACCTCGGTTGGAGCAGACAGGTCGCCACCGCACATCACATAACCTAGTTTCTCCGAGATTTTTTTATCATGTTCCGAGATATATTTACCCGAATACATCGTATTTGCTCCTGCGTAAACGATTCCCAGTCCCTGTTTACCCAATACCCTGATATCTTTGCGCGGTACAGGCTTGGTATAACCCGCATCGGCCAGTTCAATTGCTTTCGCCTTGGCATCTGCAATGAGCCTGCTCCGGTTCATGGATATTGAATATTTATCTTTTTGAAGGTAACCCAGTTCAAAGGCCTCTTCTGCCGAAGTAGAAACCTTAGCCATCGCTACCGTAAGGAAACGATCCTTTAATACATTCTGAACGATCTGATCTTCCTTATATTCATCCGAGGCGCGTAAGGCAAATTCTTTGGAACCACCTCCGCCCGGGATCAGCCCAACGCCAAACTCAACCAGTCCCATATAGGTTTCTGCATTTAATTGTACGTGGTCGGCATGCAAACTAAATTCACAACCGCCGCCCAGCGCAAGATTATGCGGTGCTACAACTACGGGTATAGATGAATACCTGATCCTCATCGATGTATTCTGAAAAGATCTCACGGCCATATTCAGTTCGTCCCAGTCCTGCTCTACAGCCATCATAAAGATCATTCCTACATTTGCACCTGCAGAGAAATTGGCACCGTCGTTACCGATCACCAGTCCTCTGTATTCTTTCTCTGCAAGGTCTATAGCCTTATTAATAGCCTGCAATGTATCGCCGCCAATCGTATTCATCTTGGAATGAAACTCCACGTTCAGGATCCCATCGCCAAGATCTATAATCGAGGCACCAGAATTTTTCCACACCGTTTTGGCAGCCCGAATATTATCCAGGATAATAAATTCACCTGCGCCCGGCACAGGCAGATAACTTTTTGAAGGGATATCGTAATATTTTTTAATTCCGCTCTCTACTTTATAAAACGAAGTATGTCCTGCAGCAAGCATCTCATGGACCCAGGTTGCTGCTTCATTCTCATACGCTTTCATTCCTTCGATTGATTCCGCGATGCCTACAGCGTCCCACACTTCAAAGGGACCAAGGTCCCAGCCAAACCCGGCACGCATCGCATCATCGATCCTGAACAGTTCGTCCGAAATCTCTGGAATGCGATCTGATACATATTCAAACAGTCCAAAAAAAGAATGCCTGAAAACTTCTGCCGCTTTGTCTTTGCCCGCAGCAAAAATTTTCATTCTGTCCCTTACATTTTCGATCGGCTTTGTTAGTTCCAGCGTAGCTGATTTTATTTTTTCCTGTGGCCGGTATTCCAGGGTCTTTAAATCCAGTGCAAGGATCTCCGTACTGCCATCTGCGGTTTTTGTTTTTTTATAGAAACCCTGTTGGGTTTTATCACCGAGCCATTTATTTTCTTCCATCTTCAGGACGTAAGCAGGAAGTTTAAATAAATCATGTGCTTTATCATCAGGGCAGTTATCATATAATCCCTTGGCTACCCTGATCATGGTATCTAATCCTACCACATCCGAAGTACGGAAGGTAGCAGACTTAGGCCTTCCCAATGCAGGACCGGTAAATTTATCGATCTCCTCTACTGTCAGATCAAGCTTTTCTACCAGATGCAGCAAAGCCATAATCGAATATACCCCAACCCTGTTGGCAATAAAGGCAGGGGTGTCTTTACACAATACAGTAGTTTTGCCCAGAAACTTATCGCCATAATGCATCAGAAAATCAACATTCTCCGGCCGGGTATCCGGGGTAGGTATGATTTCCAGCAAACGAAGATAACGGGGCGGATTAAAAAAGTGTGTACCACAGAAATTGGCTTTAAAATCCTCTGATCTGCCTTCTGCCATCAGGTGAATAGGAATCCCGGATGTATTGGAAGTAATTAAAGTTCCTGGCTTGCGGAATTGCTCCACCTGCTCAAATACCTTTTTCTTGATATCCAGGTTTTCTACCACTACCTCTATGATCCAGTCGGCACCTGCAATTTTTGCCATATCATCACCGAAATTCCCAGTACTGATCTTCGCAATTGTTTTTTTGCTGTATACTGGCGAAGGATTAGTTTTTATTGCATTCTGCAAAGCATTGTTAACAATACGGTTTTTTACAGCATGGTTATCTGGTGTCAATCCCTTTGCCTGCTCCTCGGGAAGAAGGTCCCCGGGGGCAATATCTAACAATAATACCTCTACTCCTATATTCGCAAAGTGACAAGCAATACGGGAGCCCATAATTCCGGAACCCAGTACAGCTACTTTATTTATCTTTTTGTTCATCGTTTTCTGTAGTTACAGTATATGCTAAAGTGAGTTTATTCAATTTTTGCAGGGTATGAATGACACCTTCTTTTTCCTGAGCGGTCAGGTGGGTATTGAGGTACTCATTAAAGGAGCGTACCACACCTTTGGCGAGCTGCCTTTTCTCCCTGCCATAATCAGTAAGGAACACCTTCACGGATCTTTTGTCTGATGGCACGGCTTCCCTGTAGATCAGTCCGCTCTCTTCCATACTGCTCAGTATGCGCGAGAGGCTGGTGGCTTTAACCCCTAGTAAACCCGCCAGCTGCGAAACTGCTGTGCCTTCCTTATCAATATTAATCAGCACATATCCAATAGCTTGAGTGATCCCAAAGCCTGAAGCAATCTGGTTATAGGTATTCGACATATTCTGCCAAACTACCTTCAATAAATAGTCTATCGTTTCTTCGTGTCTCATTAAATACTATGCTTGCATAACAAAGCTAAAGAATATTATCTTTGAATGCAAGGAAAAAAAAGAGCAAAAAAAAGCCGCCGGAGATGAACTCCGGCGGCTGTATAGGCTTAAAGATCTACTAGTATAAAGTAAATTCTACACGTCTGTTTTTCTGACGTCCAGCTGCAGTTTTGTTGGTTGCAATTGGTTGTGTTTCGCCATAACCTGTAGCCTCAACTCTTGATGCATTTACACCTTGTGAAACCAGGTAAGCTTTAACTGATTCAGCTCTGTCTTTAGATAATCTCATGTTCAATTCATCCGAACCTGTATTATCAGTGTGACCTGCTAATTTCAGACTGAAGCTTTTCTTAACTAAAAGATTAGCAACACGGTTAAGTGTTGGGAAAGATTTAGATCTGATTGTAGCTTTACCTAAGTCAAACTCTAAGTTTTTAATCGCATCTCTCACCACACGACGGTCTTCTTCAGTGATAATTACTTTTTCAATAGGTTTAGGCTGTACTAAAGGACATCCACCACCATCAACTACAGTACCGCTTGGTGTACCAGGACATTTATCCAGTTTATCTGCAACACCGTCACCGTCTGAATCTTTCAACAGGTCATCCATTTCAGATCTCAGTTTAGCATTTTCAGCTTTTTGGTTATCTAAATCACTTTTTAGTGAACCAGCAAGTTGTTTAGCCTGTACAGCTTCGTCGTAAGAAGCTGCTACCGGGTTGTAGTAAGCAAGTTGTTTTCCTTTGCCCAGTGCAAATTCTAAACCAGCATGTGCATAGTTGAATTTATCACTGTTGTTGTTACGGTAAGTACCATCAAGGTTATCACCATCAACAAAGTAAACAGACCATCCCAAATCAAAGTTGATATTTTCAGATACTCTGAATTTAGCACCTAATCCAACAGGGATAACCAGTTCACTGATCGTTTTTCCGTCAGCATAATCAGCAGTAACACCACCAGCAGAAGTTACTGTAGGTTTGTAACCTGCTAAACCTGCACCAGCTGAAACATATAATTGCAGAACATCCTGTTTTTTGAACAGGTCGATGTTAAACATATTTACCTGTGCACTTAAAGTTCCTGCATAGGAAAGATCAGTTTCATAAGCCGTGTTTCCGCCAGTAACAGCTGTACCACTGTCATAAGGCTCTGAGTTATCGCCTTTCAGTTTACCTCTGATTCCGTCTAACTTCAGGGAGAAATATGGAGTAAATTGTTTCTTAACGTACAAACCATATCCTAAACTCGACTTCCAGTTAGAGAAATCGTTTTTCCCACCAAGTGGAGAGATTGGAGAAAGTACACCAGCGTTTACACCCACAGACCAGGTACTGAACTGCTGTGAAGCCGAAGTAGCTGCTGCTGTTTGCGCTTGTGCAGCACCACCAATAAATAAGGCAGCTAATGCTACCGGCAGACATTTTAATAATTGTTGTTTCATAATATGAGTCTAAAGTTAATTTGGTTCCCGTATTTTTTCCTGAAGTACGCAATATCTGTACCAAGTTAAAAAATACTGCCTAATCGCCCATCCAGCGCATTTTTACACATTTTACTGTAGTATAGATCACTAAAAGATTCATTGTCACATGCTCGGAATGATAGACAGAAATAGCTGAACGGATTAATTGTGTTTAATAATTTTCATTCATCTTTCTCTATGTATAAACTGTAGGATCTTCAGTAACCGCTACTGATATAAGTATGGGACAAGTTTTATACTGAACGTATACTGCTTTGTCTTTTAAGGGCATTGAGAGGGGGGTCGATTGCCCCTGGTAGGGGGTTGGAAGCGCTTGAGCGCTTCCAACCCCCTACCAGGGGCAATAAATTAGCGTTACAACGGAGCAGTAATACTGAACAGTACATGATTGATATCAAAACAGAATACAAGTTGCCTATACTGATAAAGGCAATCTCTTTCAGCATTTCGCCACTACTAATTTCACTATCATATTGAAATAGGAAGAATCAAACAAAAGTCAGGCATACAATCCATACTTTTTTTGTTATTCTGAAATTGGGGCAGTGGTTATCTTTTACTCAACTTTCATCGCCTTTTGTTCGGACTTCGCTTTGGGTAACTCCGCGGCAACACTACAATACCATCACGTGAACACTGCTAAAAACCAACTAGTTATTTTTAACGGTGTTCACGTGGTGGTATAGCGGTACTTCTGTGGACTTACCCCAGGCAAGACCCCCTTTAAATTCGCGGAAAACGCCGTGACATAAAAACAATAAAACATACCAGACCGCCACGTATTTCCCAGCTTAAATCCAGTTAGGTCTGACCTTACAATCTAGGACGGAGTGCGGTCATGTTCAAACGATTGATACCATCGATTTTAAAAACTGATTCAATTGTAACTTACTGAACTACATTTCTTTAAAATTAAACAGTAAACCTAATAGCAAAATTAAATGATAGATTATCATCTGGGTTCATAGCCCTTGAACTTTAATGCTTATAATCTTCTGCATCTTTATAAAGCTTTTCAATGACATCCTTATTCTTCTCCAATATTACTTTACGCTTTAAACTTAATTTAGGGCTAAATTCACCGCCTTCAATACTCCATTCTTTAGCCAGCAAGACAAAACGCTTTACCTGTTCCCATTTACCAAATTCGACAGAGCCATTGATAATTTCCTGATTAAACTTTTCAATCACCTGAGGGTCCCTGATGATCTCTTCTTTGGATGTATAAGTGATCCCTTTGTGTTCACACCACAGTTTTAAAGCTGCAAAATTTGGAACGATCAGTGCGGACGGAAACTTACGGTTCTCTCCGAGCACCATGATTTGCTCGATCAGCGTAGATTCCTTATACTTATTCTCGAGGATCTGTGGTGCGATATATTTACCGCCGGCGGTTTTGAAGATCTCTTTCTTCCGGTCGGTAATCTTCAGAAATCCGTCTCCCACCAGTTCCCCGATATCACCGGTGTGGAACCAGCCTTCCGCGTCGATGGTTTCAGCAGTGAGATCATCTCTCTTATAATAACCCTTCATCACATGAGCTCCTCTTGTAAGTACCTCTCCATCTTCTGCAATCTTCACCTCTACACCAGCGATAGGGTGTCCCACAGTACCGAACATAATCTTATCAAGGTAGTTTGAACTGATAACGGGAGAGGTTTCTGTTAGTCCGTAGCCCTCGATTACGCATAGGCCGGCTGCCCAGAAAATACGGGTCAGGCGTGGATTCAACGCAGCGCCCCCGGATACAATGATCACAATCTCCCCTCCAAGGGCTTCTCTCCATTTGACGAAGACCAGCTTTCTTGCGATACTCAATTTAAAATGATAAAACCAGTCTTTCTCTGTTTCAAACTGCTCACCCAGTGCAAGCGCCCAGAAGAAAATCTTTTTTTTCAGCCCGGTAAGTGCTTTCCCCTTCTCCATAATCTTATCATACACTTTTTCAAGTAATCTTGGAACGGTGCAAAAGACATTGGGCTTTACAAACTGGATATCCGCAACAATCGTCTCCATACTTTCCGCATAATAAACAGCAACATCGCTGTAGATATACAGATAGATAATCATGCGTTCATAAACATGGCATAAGGGTAAAAAACTAAGGCCCTTTTTAACCCCGGGAGGTAACAGTATAGCAGAATTCTTAAAATTCATAATCAGGTTGGCATGTGTTAACATGACACCCTTTGGCGTTCCTGTTGTACCTGAAGTATAAATCAGTGTCAGTATATCGCCGGTATCTACCGCAGCCCGGTAAGGTTCCAGGTCGGTTCCTGCATTGGCGGCACCGTCATTCAGGAGCTCCATCCAGTTTTCCGCTCCGGCAACATCTTCAAAAGTGAAGACTTTAACCGGCATCGTCATGCTGCTGATTACTGATTTCACTTTTTGGCAGAGAACTTCATCAGAAACAAAAAGAATGCTTACTTCGGCATCTTCAAGTATAAATTTGATATCGTGTTCAGGCAAAGTTGGATAAAGCGGAACCTGGTATGCACCAATCTGCGTAATGGCAAAATCAGTGATATTCCATTCCGGCCTGTTATGTGACATCACGGCTATCCGAGAACCTTTACCCGCACCTAGCCTAATTAAACCTCTGCTGAGGCGATCTGCGGTATCACAAAATTCATGTGTGCTGTATTTCTTCCACACCCCTTTGATCTTGCCGCTGATGAATTCATCTTTCGGAAATTTCTCTAAATTGTATTTGAGAAGATCAAATACTCTTGTTATGGTTTCGGGCATACATTTAGATTTATATCGGTTATCATGCACCGGAACCCACCTGAGTTTTCAGGCAGAAACTGATCCGGGGTGCAGGGATTATATCAAATCTAATAAATAAATCAGTGTAATGAAACCAATTTCAACTGAGAAATAATTTCTTTCAGGTAATCAGCCACAGCTGTAAAAAACCTCCGTCAGTAACGCTAATTTATATATCTGAGATTGTTTTATTATCAAAAAATATTACCGTATAAAGACAGACGGCATAATAATTGTTAAGAAGAAAATCATAAACAAACTTATCAAAACATATGAAAAAAGTATTTACTATACTTTGTTTAGCGTTCATCGCTACACTCGCGATCCATTCTACTTCAAAAGCTCAGGGCTATGACAATGCCATCGGTGGTCGTTTCGGCGCCGCTAACGGTGTAACTTTCAAAACCACACTTGGTGAAAACAAAATGCTGGACCTCATTGCCAACTTCAGATCTAATAACAACTATAAATATTTTAGGGTTACAGGTTTGTATGAAGTATATCTTCCTGTTACCGATGCTCCCGGCCTGAACTGGTATTATGGTGGCGGTGCAAGTATTGGTTCTGTAAAATATGAATACGGACCTTACAACTCAAGCGATCTTTATCTTTCTGTAGACGGTGTACTGGGTTTAGACTATAAATTCAGAGATGCGCCGATCAACTTGTCCTTAGACTGGAAACCTGCAATTCAGCTGGCTCCTGATACTGACTTTGATGCATCGGGAGTAGGACTTTCGCTGCGTTTTACTTTCTAATCAAAGATCGCATAGCCGGATAATTTCTGGCTTCAAAAAAAGAGCACCTCTCCATCAATGCTGCCTGCTGCTGAAATGCAGTGGAAAATATGATGGAGAGGTGCTCTTTTTTTAGGGTTATCCAATGCAGGAAGGTTTGTAATACGGCAGGTCAAAAGCTACTTCAGCGACATCCACTTCTTCAGCACATTGCGCTGACCTTCAGTAACACCTTCGGGTATGGATGGAACCAGGCTCACATTAGGATTCGCTCTCAGTGTAACCTTGATTTCCTTATCCAGGAAATCGCGTTTGATCTTAACCGTAATCACATCACCAACCTTTTTGCCTGCCAGGACTCCCATACCGTTCACATTTGGTTCAGCATCAGCACCATCTATACTGATTACCTCATCATTCACATTCAGGCCGTCTTTCCAGGCACCAGAATCGCGTGAAACAGCAATGATACTCACATGTCCGTCCGATGCACGGGTAGCAATACCCAGATAAGGTAAATTCTTTCCTTCATTCTCATTCTGAACCTTTATACCGGCATATCCAAAATACTTCGCATATTCAATAGGGTAAACACCATTTACGTACTTTTCCCAAAAATCGTTAAGGCTAATCCCGCTGATCTGCTCTGCCATCGCTTTAAACTCGGCATCGGTATATCCCCTGCCCTTCGCTTTACATTGCAGGTACATTGCTTTCATCACATCATCCAGACTTTTTACACTTTTTGTAGCATTGATAATTTCGAGATCCAGTAACAGCCCGATCACCTCGCCCTTGTTGTAATAAGACACAGTTGAGTTGTTTGAGTTCTCGTTTGGCCTGTAGTATTTAATCCAGGCATCAAAACTGGATGCCGCCGCAGATTCAACTTTCGATCCCGGTGTATTGATGATGTTGGCAACCTTATTGATTAAAGATCCTGCAAACTCGTCGGGAGAACGGTATCCTGCGCGAAGCATAAATTTATTTTCATAGTAAGAAGTAAATCCTTCGGCGATCCATAAATTGGTTGTATAGTTTTCATTCTCATAATCAAAAGGACCAAGAGCAACAGGTCGCAGGCGCTTTACATTCCATAAGTGATGGTATTCATGTGCTACCAGGCCTAAAAAGCTTTTATAACCGGCGTCAGTAGCATAACTGTCTCTGGCCACACCAAGCACAGTTGAATTTAAATGTTCCAGTCCGCCGCTGCCTTTTGACAAGTTGTGGACGATGAAAGTATAGTGCTGATTTGGATTTTCTCCGTACAAGGCTGTAGCCTCCTCCACGATCTTTGGCATATCTACCTTCAGGCGTTCCGGATCATACTTACCGCCACCATACATTGCAACGGTATGCTTTACACCTGCTGCCATAAACTCGAAAATTTCCTGATTACCAACTTCTATAGGGCTGTCAAACAGGATATCAAAGTTTTTTGCCATATAAGTAAAAGGTTGCCCGGCTACAGGCTCCAAACCGGTAGAAACCTTTTCCCAGCCTTTAAAAGGGATAATCTTTACGGTACTGGATGCAGACAGCTGGTTATCCGGGTACATGAATACTCCGGTAGGAAATATGAAAGCATGACTGGCATCAACAAACGGCGTACGTACCGACACTTCGAATGAATATACACTGTAATTGATTTTCAGGGAATTTGATTTATTGCTGTATATCCTCCAGGTATTCTTTTTCACCTTTTCCACTTTCAGGGACGTATTACCTGCTGTTGCTGAAACATCCTCTACATTTTTAGCAAATTCCCTGATCAGGTATGATCCTGGTGTCCAGACAGGCATTTTAACATCGACATATGGTTTAGACAGGCCCGAAACGTTCATTTCAATTTCAGCATAGTGGGTTTGCGGCTCTTTGAAGCTTACCACATAACTAATTTTAACCTGTGACTTGGCAGCCAGAAAGGGAAGGCCGCAAATCATTAACATCATTGCCAATTTTTTGATATTCATATATTTTTTTTGGGCAAATTTAGAACATCTGTAATGTGATGATGGTTAAAATAATGATTTAGCTGTAACATCCTTAATACAAGTAGCGTTCGAGAACTAATTTGAATATTTTTGTTTTCACTTAACCGCTCCCATAACCTTATATGAAACTGAAATACGTCGTTTATACCCTTCTTTTTGTAGGGATTGTTTATCTTGTTTATCACCGTATCGCTGCTAACAAGAAGCTGGAAGGCCCGGCTGCCGGAGCTGGTGCAAAAGGTGGCAAAACACAAAGTTTCGCTGTAAACGGCATTATCATCAAACCAGCTTCATTCGCTACCAACCTCGATGTAACAGGAACGATCGAAGCCAATGAATCTGTTGCCCTGCAGAGCGAGGTATCAGGATTGGTGACGGGGATCTTTTTTAAAGAAGGCAGTACTGTGACCAAAGGAAGCGTACTCGTAAAAATCAACGACCGTGACATTCAGGCGCAGTTACAGGAAGCACTTACCAAACAAAATCTATCGGCCAGCAATGAAAACCGTGCGAAACAGCTGCTTGCGAAAGGCGCGATCAGCCAGGAAGAATATGATGCTGCACTTGCAGATCTGAAGTCACTGAAAGCACAGGGGCAACTGATCCGGGCACAGCTGGCAAAAACTTCGATTATCGCACCTTTCAGTGGAAAAATCGGACTGCGTTCAATCTCTGTGGGCGTATATATTACGCCAACAACAGTTATTGCAAATCTGCTAAACACCAACCCTGTAAAAATTAATTTCTCCGTGCCTGAGAAATACATGGGGCAGATCAAAATGAATTCAAGCATTACCTTTCGGACGGACGCCTCAAGTCAGATTTATACCGGGAAAGTTTTTGCTATTGAACCAGGCATCAATGCCCAAACCAGGACGCTGCAGATCAAAGCACTGGCACAAAACAGCAACAATGAACTGCTCCCCGGTTCATTCGCCAAGGTGTCGCTTGTACTCAGCAATGTAGAAGATGCAATTCTTGTTCCCAATGAAGCTATCATTCCTGTATTGAAAGGTAAAACTGTATTTATCAGCAAAAATGGAAAGGCCAAACAGGTTGAGGTTCATTCCGGTACGCGTACCGAAGAGAGCATTGTGATTACTTCTGGGCTGGCGTCAGGTGATACCGTATTAACTACGGGTGCAATGAGCCTTAAAGAGGATGCACCAGTAAAAGTATCTGTGGTTAAATAATAAACATACCAAAATGAGTATATCAACCACCAGTATAAAAAGACCTGTTCTTGCAATAGTGATGAACCTGATGATCCTGCTCTTTGGAGTAATCGGGTACACCTTTCTTGGTGTCAGGGAATTCCCGAATATAGATCCGACAGTAGTGTCTGTACGTACCTCGTATCCCGGAGCCAATTCAGATATCATTGAGTCCCAAATTACGGAGCCACTGGAGAAATCCATTAACGGAATTGACGGGATCAGGAACATGACCTCATCCAGTAACCAGGGAAGCAGTAACATTACCATTGAGTTTAACCTTGATAAGAATATTGAGGAGGCCGCAAATGATGTGCGCGATAAAGTGTCGCAGGCTGCAAGGAGCTTACCCAAGGATATCGATGGAAACCCTGTAGTGAGTAAAGCGGATGCCAATTCAGACCCGATCATTACCATGACGGTGCAGAGCGATAAAAGAAATGCGCTTGAACTGAGTGATTACGCTGAAAACGTAATCGCAGAGCGGATCCAGACCATTGCAGGTGTAAGTGGTGTGCAGATCCAGGGACAGAAAAAATATTCTATGCGTATCCGTATAGACCCGAACAAACTTGCGGCTTATGGCCTGACTTCACAGGATATCGTAACGGCTCTGGATAACGAAAATGTGGAGCTTCCTTCCGGTAAGATCACAGGTGCCAGTACTGAGCTCACCGTGAAAACCCTCGGAAAACTCACCAATGAAGAGCAGTTCAACAACCTGATCCTGAAAAATGATGTGAACAATGTTATCAAACTCAAAGATGTAGGTTATGCAGAGCTTGGTCCTGAAAATGAAGAAACTATATTGAGGGAGTCGGCAAGGCCGATGGTGTCCGTGGCACTGATTCCATTGCCTGGAGCAAATTACCTGGAGATTTCCAAGGAATTTGACAAAAGGTTTGAGCAGCTGAAGAAAGATATTCCAAAGGATATGCAGTTAAACATATCACTGGATAACAGCAGATTTATCAAAACCTCTGTGACAGAGGTTGCGGAAACAATCATTTTGTCACTTGTACTCGTAATTATTATCATTTACCTGTTTTTCCGCGACTGGGCAATTGCTGTTCGGCCTTTGATTGATATTCCGGTATCACTGGTATTCACATTCTTTATCATGTACGTCTGTGGATTTTCCATCAACGTACTCAGCTTACTGGCTATCGTACTTGCAACAGGTCTGGTAGTAGATGACGGGATCGTGGTCACAGAGAATATCTTTAAAAAGGTAGAGGAAGGTTATTCTCCCTTTGAAGCAGCCATCAAGGGTTCGAATGAGATCTTTTTTGCGGTTATCTCCATCTCCATTACCCTTGCCGCGGTATTTTTACCGGTAGTATTCCTGCAGGGGTTTGTCGGGCGGTTGTTCCGGGAGTTCGGGATTGTTATTGGCGCTGCCGTGCTGATTTCGGCATTTGTATCGCTGACGCTTACACCAATGCTGAATGCCTACCTGATGAAAAGCACCGGGCATACCAAATCACGCTTTTACAACTGGTCTGAGCCTTACTTTGTGGCGCTTAACGATAACTATGCGGAGAACCTGGATAAATTCCTGAATAAGAAATGGCTGGCTATTCCCATTATCGTGGTCTGCGTAGGCCTGATTGTATTGTTCTGGAAGATCCTGCCAAAAGAAACAGCGCCATATGACGACAGGAGCCTGATCAATATGAATATCACTACGCCTGAAGGATCATCATTTGATTATACGGATGCATTTATGATGAAGATCAGCAAGATGATCCAGGATTCTGTTCCTGAGAAAGCCGTACTGATCACCATCAGTTCACCAAGTTTTGGGGGTTCAGGCTCCGTCAACAGCGGGATTATCAGGATGGGGCTTACCCCTCCGGATGAACGCGGGCGCTCTCAGGAGGAGATTGCCGCGCAGCTGACCAGGATCACTAAGAAATATTCCGAAGGAAAAGTTGTAGTCACCCAACAGCCAACGATCTCCGTAGGCCGGCGCGGGGGTTTACCCATCAGTTATATCATCCAGGCACAAAACTTTGAAAAGCTAAGAGAGAAAGTCCCGCTGTTTATGGATGAGGTAAGCAAAGATCCTACATTTACAGTTTCAGATGTAAATCTCAAGTTCAACAAACCGGAGATCAATCTGACTATTGATCGTGACAAGGCCAAAAACCTGGGTGTTTCGGTTTCTGCTATTGCACAAACGCTGCAGCTGGGCCTCAGTGGTCAGCGTTTCTCCTACTTTTTTATGAACGGGAAACAGTACCAGGTAATCGGCCAGTTTGACCGCGGCAACCGTAAGGACCCGCTGGACCTCAGTTCTGTGTATGTACGTAGTGATAAGGGAGAGCTGATCCAGATTGATAACCTTGTTTCTGCAAAGGAAGAAAGCAGTCCGCCCCAGTTATTCAGAAATAACCGTTTTACAGCAGCTACAGTATCTGCCGGTTTATCACCTGGCAAAAGTATTGGTGACGGAATTGAAGCCATGGACAGGATTAGTGCAAAAGTTCTGGACGAAACATTCTCTACCGACCTCAGTGGTGAATCCCGGGATTTTAAAGAAAGTTCTTCCAATACCCTGTTTGCCTTCGGCCTGGCATTATTGCTGGTCTACCTGATCCTTTCAGCACAGTTTGAGAGTTTCAAAGATCCTGTAATTATCATTCTTACCGTACCAATGGCCGTTGCGGGAGCCTTTTTATCGCTTTGGTTATTTGGACAGAGCTGGAATATATTCAGCCAGATCGGTACGATTATGCTGATCGGACTGGTAACTAAAAACGGTATCCTGATCGTGGAGTTTGCAAATCAGTTGAAAGAAGAAGGGAAAAATGTACATGACGCCATCAGAGAAGCCTCGGTTTCACGCTTGAGACCAATCTTGATGACCAGTCTGGCTATCGCCATCGGCGCATTGCCTATTGCTATGGCCCTGGGTGCTGCTGCAAAAAGCCGGATGGGTATGGGTATCGTGATCGTGGGCGGAACAACATTCTCCCTGGTACTTACACTTTTCGTGATCCCTTCCATCTATTCCTACTGGTCTAAAGAACATAAAGCAAATACTGAACTGGAAAGATCTCTTGAAGCAGCATTGGCTGAAGAAACTGCTACAGCCTAAATTACAGACAAATGAACAAACATTTATTTTATTCGTTAGCCGTATTGATTTCCTGCTGTACACAAATGGTGAAGGGACAAGACACGCTTCGCCTTGAAGAGGCCATCAGCACTGCGTTAAAGAACAACTACGATATCCGACTGGTGGCAAACCAGATTACTATAGCCAAAAACAACGCTAATCTGGGAAACGCTGGTATGCTGCCAACACTGGGAGGTACCTTTAGTGATGGGGGGAGCAGGCAAAATACCAGGCAAACACGCTCTACCGGTGCACAGGTAAATGCCGACGGTGTTCGTAATACGAATATGAGTTATGGCGCGGCACTGGACTGGACAATTTTTGACGGTTTGCAGATGTTTACCAATTATGCCCGCCTTAAGGAACTGCAGAAACAAGGTGAAGCCAATGCCAAATCAACGATTTTAAGTACGATATCGAATGTTGTATCGTCATACTATGCTGTGGTAAGACAGCAGAAGCTAGTGCGTGCTACCGACAGTGCAATGAAAATTTCCCGCCTCAGGGTGGTCATAGCCGAGAACAAACTACAGATCGGAAGAGGATCCAAACTGGATGTGGTAACCGCAAAAGTGGATTACAATACTGATACTACAACTTATCTTCAGCAAAAGAACCTGTTAAATACGTCAAAAATCACGCTGAACCAGTGGATGGCCAGAGACCTGAATATCACCTTCGCCGTAGATGAAAAAGTAGACATTGAAAGCAACCTCAAGCTCGCTGATCTGGAAGCGCTGACGATGGAGATGAATCCCGACCTGCAGTATGCGATGATCAGCAAAAGACTGGCAGACCTGAACCTGAAAGCAGTAAAAGGTCAGCGTTACCCGGTTGTAGGCCTTAACGGAGGTTATCAATATTCGCAAAGTAACAGTCCCACAGGATTTACCACCACACAGCGCGCCAAAGGATTTACCTATGGACTGACGGCCGACATCAATGTTTTTAACGGATTTCTGCAGCGCCAGAATGAGCGAAATGCAAAGGTAGAGATCAGCAGCTCAGCACTTACGCTTGAAAAAACAAAGCAGGATGTAAAAGCCCTGCTGATATCAACCTATCAGAATTACCTCACCAATCTTGACTTGCTGAAAGTGGAAACCGGCAATGTAGACCTGGCTAAAGAAAATCTGGAAATCACTTTTGAAAAATACCGGCTGGGAAGTATCAGTCCGCTGGAATTGCGTGAAGCGCAAAGAAACTCCATTGATGCGATCATCCGTTTTCTGGATGCACAGTATCAGGCTAAACTGACAGAAATCAATCTTAAAGAGGTTAGCGGCACATTAAAAGTTCAATAAAGTCGTTACTTTTGTATATGATTTTAGTAGCAGATAGCGGGTCGACCAAAACTGATTGGTTAGGGTACAACTCCGGGAAAACGATTAGTTTCAACACACAGGGTATCAACCCTTATTTTTTAAATGCGCAGGATATTTATAAGGTCCTGTCAAAGGTACAAATGCTGGCTGAGTTTGCTGAAGAAGTGAAAGAGATCTATTTTTACGGTGCAGGCTGTTCTACACCAGACAAACATGAAGTAATTTCAAATGGTTTATCGCTCTTCTTCCCAAAGGCTTTTATCAGTGTTGAAAATGATCTGATCGGTTCTGCCTATGCTACCTGTGGTGACGAGAAAGGTTTGATCTGCATTTTAGGTACGGGCTCTAACGTTTCCTATTTTGATGGAACGGCTACATATGACAGTAATTACGGGCTGGGCTACATTCTTGGTGATGAAGGATCAGGAACATTCTTTGGAAGAAAGATGATCACTTCTTATTTGTATAACCAAATGCCGGAAGACCTCAGAACTCTTTTTGCACGCGATTATGACATCGACAAAGAAACTGTGATCACTAATGTATACCAGCGCCCGCTGCCAAATACTTATCTGGCAGGATTTAGCCGTTTTATGTATGAAAACAGAGAACATCCTTATATCCTGCAGGTACTGGAAGACGGTTTCCAGGAATTCATTAACATCAATATCAAAGATTTTAAAGACTATCAAACCATTGCCTGCCATTTTGTAGGATCCATTTCTTTCTACTATCAGGATATCCTGAAGCGTGTATGCGAAAGAAACGGGATTCGTGTGGGCAAGGTATTGCAGAAACCTATCGAAGGGATCTTCAATTATATCCTTAAAAAAGAAGGCATTACAATCTGAGCATAACTTGCTGCAGACCTCATTAAACAATTATTACTAATATACGGCCTTGTAATTAACCAAGATATTGTATGTCAGTACTTCATTCGGGAGAACTTCGGCAGGGCTGAGTTCTCCTTTTTCATTTGATAGGGAAGAAAAGAGTTTCCCGTCCTCTTCTCCGGTCAGCACAGAGTACCTTCCGGGTTTAAGTTTGCAGGAATAATGACCTGCAGTATCGCTCTTCACTGTTGCCACTAACCTGGTACGCACCGCCGTATATAAAGGTGCTGCTCCCTCGGCATCAGCAGCAGTAGCGGCGTCATAAATATATACCGTTCTTTTCACTCCCCTTGGGGTCTGTTTTTGTCCGGGCCCCGGCATCATATTTCCTTCAGCGAAAGTAACCTGTCCAGAAATCCCTTCTTTCAGGCCTGCCTGTTGTGTGTTTCTTACCGTACACGCCGCAGCGGCAAGGAGTGCTGCAGCACATAAAAAAGCTTTATAAAATTTCATTGTATAGTTATTAAAGTTAAATTTGAAAGTACACCGAATCATTGTTCATGCAAATTATCAGCCATTTATGATTAATTATTGCAGCTTTACAAAGTTTGGATTCTCTATTCTCTGTTTTGCCGGGCTAAACATTCTCATCCTATGCGCCCAGGATATCATCAGGCCCAATGTAACAAATTCTGCATTCTTAAAAAAAAACGGTGCTGTATTACTTGATATTGCCAGTGTGAACAGAGAAAATGCTTTCGCTTTGGCGAAAGAAAAAGGCTGGCCAACTGCGGGGACTGACCGCAGTGGAAATGTATTCAGGCTGCAGCGTACGGATGACAATGGTTTACCGGTTTACTACACAACCACAAATAATGTGATTGCAGCCGGCACTACCCGCACTGATAAAGTATACGCAGGCGGGGGCCTGGGGCTCTCTCTAAATGGCAGTACCATTTCTGCTGGTAAAGTAGCACTTTGGGACAGTGACGGTGTTCTGGCCAGCCATGTTGAATTTGCAGGAGGGAGGATCGAAATCAGGGATAAGACCAGTACTACAGCTGTCCATTCCACACATGTTGCAGGAACAATAATGGCTGCAGGTATCAACGGTATTGCCAGAGGGATGGCTTATGGGCTGCCCAGGCTATACGTTTTTAATTTCGACAATGATACCCCCGAGATGTCTGCAAATGCTGCAACACTGCTGATTTCCAACCATTCTTATGGAACCGCCGCCGGCTGGTCCCAAAATACCAGCGTTACACCAGAACGATGGGAGTTCCTGGGGGCGCCGGGAGAAAATGAAGATTACAAATTTGGGTATTATGATACCGAATCTTCAGAATGGGACAAGATCTGTTACAATGCACCATATTATCTGCCTGTGAAATCAGCAGGCAACAGCCGGACAGTAACCGGCCCTGCTGTTGGCGAAACCTATTACCGGCTGAATGCCAGCAGGGTAATGGCCAATGCCGGTCCGCGTCCGCAGGGGATCAGCAGTAATGACGGCTATGATAACATTTCTACTTACGGTACCGCAAAGAACATCCTGACTATCGGAGCCATTAACCCGCTTGCCAGCGGCCCCTATACTGCGGCAAACATCAGGCTGACTGCCTTCAGCAGCTGGGGCCCAACAGACGACGGAAGGATCAAGCCCGATCTGGTAGCAGACGGGGTGAGGGTAACCTCAACAAGCAATGCGGGCAACAACAGCTACACGGCTTTATCGGGCACCTCTATGTCTACCCCAAATGTAAGCGGTTCGCTCATCCTGCTACAGGAATTATACAGCCAGAAAAACGGAGGTAATTTTATGCGGGCGGCTACACTAAAGGCTTTAGCGATCGCAACAGCAACAGACGCCGGAACAGCGGAAGGCCCGGATTATAGTTATGGATGGGGGCTACTCAATATGGAGGCCGCAGCACAGGCCATACTGGATAATAGTACCAAATCTAAAATTGCCGAAAATATCTTATACCAGGGAGACCAGCAGTTTCTGGAAGTAACCGCTGCCGGAACAGGGCCCCTGAAAGGGACAATCTGCTGGACAGATCCCGAAGCTGTAGCCATCAGTTCGGTAAACGGGCTGAATAATAAAACGCCCAGGCTGATCAACGATCTGGACCTGCGGGCTGTTCAGAATGCAGAAACTTATCAGCCATGGATACTCAACCCGGACAATCCCGCCGCCGCAGCCACGAAGGGCGATAATATCAGAGATAATGTAGAGCAGGTTTTCATCAGCAACCCTGTAGCGGGAGCAGTATACCGGTTTAAAGTTTCTCACAAAGGAGTGCTTAAACGCGGACCGCAGCCATACTCTGTCATTTTAACAGGAATTAGCGGCATGACTGATTATACCGTGGCCGGTATCCGCAGCGAAGAACTAAATATGATCATCTATCCGGTTCCAGCAAAAAATGAAATCAATATTGGTTTTAATATTCCTGAGACAACTACCGTACAGGTAAAGCTTGTCAGTTTCTCAGGGCAGGTATTGTATCAGGATAACAAAGCCGGATTTATAGGTATATACCAGCATCAGATAAATATTTCTGAATGTGCAGCCGGAATCTATTTTATTGTGGTTAAGGCGGGGAACAAATCGTATACAAAAAAATTCATCTGCACTAAATAGCAGATTTAACCATGGATCCGTTTTTCTATTTCCAGCTCTACCATGCGGGCAATACTTTCAAGTACTGCCTGATCCTCCAGCCCAAATTCCCGGGGTTGGCGGTCTATGATACAAATTACTCCGATATTGTAACCCTCTGTAGTGCCAATGGGTGCGGCTGCATAAAACCGCAGGCCGTTTTCTGCAGCCACGTAAGGATTGGCCAGTAAACAACGTTCCTTCAATGCATTTTCAAAAACGGTAACTTCATCCTTTAAAATGGCCAGAGCGCATAAACTGGAGCCTCTTTCCACTTTATAGTGATGCTCGCCTTCCTGTATCGCCTTTGTCCATACGTTATCTTTATCAACAAAATTGATCATCGCGATCGGCATATCAAACACAGCTGCAGTATAAGCTGCCAGTTCGTCAAAGGCTGACTCAGACTCTGTATATAATATATTGTACTTTTTTAGGTTCTCCAGACGCTGCTGTTCATTTTGCGGGATTATATTCCGCCCAAAAGTGTTTTCCAAGATGTGCGTTAGTTACGTTTAGTTCTTCTCAATTCTGCATAATTATGCAATTACTATTCCTTTTAAAAAAAACGCCTTAAAAATTCACAAACACTGCGGGAATATTAAAAAGCTCCTGTTACAGGAACCTCCTTACCTTTTAGCATCCTCATACCGTATAAACTGCCATTTTGCTTGCGTATCCTTTTCAAAAAATACTTTGTAACTGGAATCTGGAGGAAGGGTAAAATGAAATGACAATGACTTTTCAGCAGGATCTTTAGGTATAAAACTGGAAAGTAAGGTATTAGCTATCGCTTCGATCTGGTCTTTTAACTGCATATAGTTTTTAGGGGTATCTAATACAAAAGTATCATTTCTTTTCTCCAATCACGGCACTAAAGTTGTTCAGCAGGTGTCGAATCATGAATAGAATACTTGTTGTGGATGACGATCCGGATTTGCTGGAGGTTGTGCAGTTAATATTAGAAGAGAATAATTACAGGGTTTTCCCCCTGATGACGGGCAGGCCGATTTTCAAAATCATTGAAGAGTTTAAACCTGACCTGATCCTGATGGACATCAAACTAGATGGTATGGATGGCAGGGCAATCTTTAAGGAGATAAGAACGCGGGAGACGACGGCACATCTCCCGGTAATCTTAACTTCTGGCGGCTTTACTGAGGATTATGTCATGAGGGAGAGTTTGCACTCTTCCGACTACCTGGAGAAACCTTTCGAAATGGCTGTCATGTTAAAAAAGATCGAGAAGCTGCTTTAAACCTGGATTTGTGCAAAAGCCGCTTGCCACCTGACTGATGATGCAGGAACTGAGATCAGCAGCAGGTCCTGCACCTGTCAACTCCATTATATTTTGGTGACCTTGAACTCTGTTCTCCTGTTTTGCTGGCGTCCCAGGAAGTTATCTTTCCCATTGGGGAACTGGTTAGGCGCCACAGGTTTACTAAAGCCATATCCCTTGCTTTTTAACCTTTCAGGTGCAATTCCTTTAGTGATCAGATAGTTTACGCAGGAATGAGCACGTTTATCTGACAGGTTGAGGTTATAGTTTTTTGTTCCCACATTATCCGTATGGGCACTCAGTTCAATCTCCATCGTTGGATTATCGGTGAGCAGGGTATATAACTGATCCAGTTGCTTCTCTGAGGCAGGATTGAGTTCAGCACTGTTAAAATCGTACAAAATGTCTTTCAACACTATAGGTACGCCAATAGAAAAAGCTTTGAGACATATTTTTGGGTTAACGAGTGTATCTGCCTTGGCCAGCTCGTCATAATTGTAACTGATCATCTTTTTCAGGTAATCATTTTTTTCGGCAGTGATCTTCAGCGCGCGGTTAGAATTTACCCTGAAGAGGTACTTTCCATCTCGGCCTACTGTCATTCTGAACTCTTCGGAAGAATCACTCAGGGTAACCACCGCACCATTTAGTGGTTTATCTGTCTGACAATCCAGTATCGTACCTTGTACCGTGATAAATTCCTTTTTCACATGGAAGATCTCCAGGCAGCAGACAGATTCCCGGTCTGAACTGATATATCCTTCAGTATCGTTATCGTTTAAAGGCGTAAAATAGGCATCATCTTTTGAAGAGTTAAAGGGATAGCCAAGGTTTCTCGGCTCTGTCCAGCTTGCAAAATCACCTGCGCTCTCATAGAAATCCAGTCCGCCTATGCCTACTTTCCCTGCACTGCTGTATAATAACTTTTTGGTTTTAAAATTGTAATAAGGAGCTTCTTCATCCTCTTTCGTATTGATGGTACTGCCCATATTGATCGCCTGGCCCATTGAGCCATCCGACCTTAATATACAATACCATAGATCATATTTACCCAACCCTCCCGGCCTGTCTGAGGAGAAAACAAGATATTTGCCATCTCTGGTAACAAAAGGCTGCATGGAATTAAATCCATTGATATTGACCTCTGCGCCCAGTTCTTTGGGGGCCGACCAGGTACCACCGTTGCCCTGCGAGATATTCACTTCATAGATTCTCCTGTTCCCTTTTGCAGTCCAGCTGGTGAGGTACATGATCCTGCCGTTTGGATGAAAAGCCGGGGCTGCAAACTCTTTTCCGGTTTCTACCGCACCTATTCTTTTAACCGAAGTTGCAGTAGCCTGAGGATCACCTGATGCTTCATAGATGGCATTGATATAAGGGCTTTCCTTTTTAACTACTTTGGATTTGGTTTGTTTGTCTTCCAGCACTTCGTCCTTTCCTCCCTTGCCGGTTACCACCGGTCGTGAGGAAGTAAAATAGAAATTATTATTGAGTTGCAGCGGCGTGTAATTAGAACCTTTTTCGTTAATCTGGTTAAAGAGCTTACTGAATTTGTAGAGGCGGGGATAGCGCATCTCATAGAGTGCAAAATTACAGGAAGCAACCTCAATTTTAGCCTTATCCGTATACGTATCGGCAGTTTTATACTTGTCAAGAAATTCTTTAAAAGCCGGAATAGCTTCTGTAAACTTCTGGTTAGAGCGCAGGCATTCGGCGTAGTAGAACGAGCTGAGCACATATTTGGGCTCCGGAAAGTTTCTTGCCAGTGCATACCAGGCTTCAGCCGCCCTGAAGTCTTTGTACAACCTCAGTGAAGTTGCCAGCTGAAAAACGCAGTATTCATATTCTGCGAGTTTCGGGCTCTCTTCCTTCATTTTACTCTCAAAAGCATAGGGTACTACAAATCCAATGGTGTCTTTTGATATTTGCAATGCCCTCTTGTAATATTCTGCAGCCGCATAATACTCTTTATTTTTAAAATAGAGGTCGGCTATTTTCTTGTTATTGGAAACGTATGTGGTCTGTGCTTTTATCCCAAAACTAAGCAGGCACAGTAAAAGCATTATTTTAAGCGGTTTCATAAGGTGCGGGATTATAATCGTGGACAAAAAAAGTTGGGCCCTGCAATTCCCTTGCGGCTGGTAAATGAAACGGACAATTCCAATCCTCCTTTACTGCCTGTGGCACGGCTGAGGCTAGATGTATTAAAATCGTAACTCGCGCCAAAGGCAATGTTTTTCAGATGTACACCAATGTAAACGATTGAAGCGTCTTCATGCCTGTAATTTGAACCAAAAAGCAAATCAGTGTCCGGATTAACATAAAATTGAGCATATGCTCCGGCGGAGATTTCTCTGGCCGTACCTTGTCTCATATACAGTCCATTTGGTGTCAAGTCCAGCGCATCACTGACTTTTATACGCGCTCCTCCATGTGCCGTTACGCGAATGGGTATTCTCACATTATTCCCCAGGAAATGATCCACCGGCTTGGTCAGGTGGTTACCACTCATTCCTAGAAAAATATTCACATTTTTGTTCTCATTGGCATCAAAATACATAGCACCTACATTGACATCAGGAGCGAGTGTGTTAGATGAAGTAAATGTTTCGTTGGAAGGAAATGCCATATCATATCCTGAGCCGGCATTAAACTGGCTTCCCGTGGTAATCTTTGAAGGGTCAAAGCTCTTGTTAATAACTCCAGCTTGTATACCAAAGTTTATAATATTTAGCCCTACCTGTCCAAATCGGATACGATACGCAGCTGAGGCCAGAGCATTCAAATAGCTGTAACTAAGTTCGCCCGCTCCCTGGTTCAGAACCATACCACCAAAAGATAGGTTTTTTGTTGGGGCTATGTCGAAAGAAGCAGCGGCTGTTAAATATGAGTTAGAAATAGAGCTCCATTGTTCTTTTGCATTTAAAACAACTCTGTAATCACCATTAATAACTCCGGTAAGACCGGGATTTAGCCATAAGGGATTAGAGTAATATTGTGAAAAGTGAGGATCAATCTGTGCATTAACTCTTGTAGCGCACAGTACGCAGAACAAGCCAAATGAGATGATTTTTATAAGTTTCTTCATGTTCTTGATATCAGGTTAATTGATCTTATTTTAAAATTGTTACAGTTCCCTTTCTCATTATCTGGGTACCATCTTTCATTATTACATCGATAATATATACATAAACTCCATTTGGCTGTGGCTGTCCTCGATATGTTCCGTCCCATCCATTCTGCATCTGCTGAGAAATAAATACTACGTGCCCCCACTGGTCATAGATGCGCATTGCAGCATTTACTACTGCGTTTCCATAGACGTAGAACACATCATTGTTTCCATCTCCATTTGGTGTAAAAGTATTGGGGATAAATATCTGGTTTGTATCTGACTCTGAGCCAGAACCATTGTTGGCCCTGCCGGTGAAACTTCCTGAATCACTGGTCTGGCAGGCAGATGTTCCCTTAGCTCTCACCATCAGCGTTACCGCCTCGTTAGACTGCAGGCCAAACGCCAGGTGGCTGAGACCGCCACTGCCAAAACTTGGATCTTCCCAGGTAGTTCCGCCATTTGAAGAAACTTCATAGCTTGCTGCACCTGTTACTGCGCTCCAGCCAAAGGTAATGCTGGTGAATGTGCTCGACTGCCTGGTGACTACCGGAGCAGCCAGTTTGGCAAGTATAACAACATTACCCAGTGTCCTGTTGCTTACTGCAGTGCCGGAAACGCCTTCTACATAGTAGCTTGTGCTGGTAGTAAGTGCAGGCGTCTGGAAGCTTGTACCGGTAGCCAGTATATTTCCGCCTGTTGCCGTTGCATACCAGTTATAGGTCACATTGGCAATCGGGTTAGATACTGTCAGTGTAGTACTGATGCCATCACAGCTTTGTGCGCTGAATACGATTGGATTTGGCACTTTGATCAGCACCACATAGGTAGCTGTTGCGGTTGCACCTGTACCATCTGTGACAGTCACTGTGATGCTATAGGTACCGCCCAGTGTTGGGGTTCCTGTAATTTCACGTGTTGCCGGGTTAAACGTTAATCCCGGAGGCAGGTTGACAGCTGTGTAAGTAAACGGTCCAGTACCTCCTACTGCTGCAGGCAATGTTTGCGGAACATATGGTGTGCCTACCAATCCGTCAGGCAGGGTAGCCGGTGGTAATGACAATGGTGTTGTGCTAACGGCGCCTACGCTCAGAGAGAAAGCAGCTGTTGCATTACAACCTTTGGTATCTGATGCAGTAATAGAGAAATTATAACTTCCGGAAACCGTTGGTGTTCCTGAGATGATACCTGTAGGCGACAGAGACAGACCTGCAGGTAAGCTGCTGCCTGATGCCAGTGTGTAGGTATATCCCGGTGTACCGCCTGTTGCCTCATTGATCCTTGCCACATAAGCGGTGCCGTTTGTTGCGGCAGGCAATACCGAAGTATTGAAGCTCATTGCAGGATTAACAGTTAAGGTAACCACACGTGCCGTTCCGGCTGCGTTCTCACACTGATTATCACCGCGTACGGTTACATAGTAGGTAGCCCTTGCCGTAATCGAAGGAATCGTATACGTCGGCCCGGTGAATACTGCGGTAGCTAATGCGGCATCAGTATACCAGGTAAATACAGGATTGGTCACCGTAGTACTACCGGCAGTTAAGCTTACCGCAGATCCGGAACATATCGCCGCCGCAGGTTCACCTGTAATAATGATATCAGCGCTTGTTGCTTTAGATCCCAGGTTCACATTTACAGGAGTTCTTGAACTCACCGCAGTACCTGATGATCCTTCGGCATAATAGATGGTATTGGCAGTTACCACTGGTGTCTGGAAGCTTGTTCCCTGAGCAATTGCCGTTCCGCCGGATGCGGTATTGTACCAGTTATAGGTTACATCTGCTAAAGGGTTTTGTACTGTTAATGTCACAGTTGTTCCGCCACAGCTGGCTGCATTTAGAACAACAGGAGCCGGAACGGTAACTATTACGGTGTAATTTGAAGTAGCTGTTGCACCGGTGGCGTCTGTAACGGTAACGGTGAAAGTAAATGTACCGCCAAGCGTTGGGGTTCCGCTGATCTCCCTGGTCAGTGGATCAAATACCAGTCCCGGAGGCAGGTTAGTGGCCACATAGGTGAAAGGTCCTGTTCCGCCGGTTACGGCAGGTAACACCTGAGGAGTATATAGTGTTCCCACTTCTCCGTTTGGCAGGTTGGCAGGGGGAAGCATCATAGGATTGGCTGCCGTGCCGTTGATCGTTAAGTTAAAATTGGCATTTGCAGTACAGCCTCCGCTATCGGTAACCATCAGAGCAAAGGTATATGTACCCGGCACCGTAGGGGTCCCAGAGATCACACCTGTTGCAGATAGTGAAATTCCTGCAGGCAAAGTGGTTCCTGCTGGCAAATTGTACGTATATCCCGGTGTACCACCCGTTGCAGGGTTAATTTGTACAGAATACGCGGTAGAAGTGTTTGCAGTACTAAGGGTAGTGCCAGTGAAACTGATTGCAGGGTTTACACTTAATGCTACTGCCTTACCTGATCCAGGTTCATTCTCACATTTATTATCCCCTCGTACGCTCACGAAATAGTTTGTGTTTGCTGTCAGGGATGGAATCTGATAAGTGTCGCCGGTAAACACTGCGTTGGTTAAGGCCACATCAGTATACCAGGTAAAGACAGGATTGGTTACGGTTGTACTGCTGGCAGTAAGCGTCACACCTGATCCCGAACAAACAGTCGCCGGTATTCCGGTGACGGTTACATCGGCAGCTGTAGCACTTGGCTTAACCGTTACGGTAACTGCTGTCCTGGTACTTCTTGCAGTAACCGAAACTCCTTCCGCATAAAAGGTAGTTGTGGCCGCAATCGCAGGGGTCTGGAAGGTTGTTCCCGTACCAAGTATCGCTCCGCCAGATGCAGATGCGTACCAGTTGTAACTTACATTTGGAGTTGGATTGCTTACGGTTAATACAGCACTGGTTCCGTTGCAGCTTTCAGCATTTGCTACCACTGGTGCAGTTACATTTACAACTACTGTATAAATAGTGCTGGCTGTTAAACCGTTGGCATCTGTCACAGTAACGGTGAAAGTAAAGGTTCCTCCCAGCGTAGGTGTTCCCGAAAGTATCCTTGTGTTTGTATCAAAGTTAAATCCAGGAGGAACATTGGTAGCCACATAAGTGTATGGCCCTGTTCCGCCAACTGGCGCAGGCAGTGTTTCAGGAGCATAAGGTGCATCAACGATTCCATCATGGAGGGTAGCCGGCGGCAGCGTCATCAGACCGATACTTCCGATACTGATCGTGAAGGTAGCAGTTGCATTACAGCCCCTGCTATCAGAAGCGGTAATAGCGAAGGTATAATTACCGGCAACGGTTGGCAGGCCAAATAACTGACCGGCAGCAGATAATGACAGTCCCGGCGGCAGTGTATTGCCGGATGCTACAATATAGCTATATCCCGGCATTCCGCCTGTTGCAGCATTGATCTGGCTTACATAAGGAACAGGTACTGTACCTGTAGGCAATGCAGCCCCGGTAAATACAAGGGCAGGGTTCACAGTTACTAGAACCACTTTACCCGTGCCCGAAATGTTCTCACATTTATTATCTCCGCGAATGGTCACGTAATAGGTTGTATTTGCAGTAATGGATGGTGTGTTATAAACTGCACCTGTAAATACGGCATTGGTCAGGGCAGCATCCGTATACCATGTAAATACCGGATTGATCACGGTGGTACTGCTGGCAGTTAATGCCGCGCCCGATCCCGAACAAACGGTAGCAGGTACACCATTGATGTTGATGTCTGCAGCCACAGCCGGCGGATTTACTGTTAACTGTATCACTTTTGCGTTGGCAGAAGTATTAGGGCATCTGTCAGATCCCTGTACAGTCACATAGAAATTAGTGTTTCCGGTTAGGGCAGCTGTAGTATATACAGGTCCGGTAAATACCGCATTGGTTAATGCTGCATCGGTATACCAGGTAAATACAGGATTGGTAACCGTGCTGCTGCTCGCAGTTAAGGTCACTGCAGTACCAGAACAAAGACTGGCAGGGATGCCCGAAATATCAATATCAGCAGCCGTAGCGGATGGCTTAACTGTCAGTGTTACTGGTTTTCCCGTTGTGCTTTCACATTTATCATCGCCCCTTACTGTTACATAATAAGTGGTAGCGGCTGAAATTGAAGCAATATTGAAAGTTGCACCACTGAACACCGGATTGAGCAGTGCCGCATCGCTGTACCAGGTAAACACTGGATTAGTTACTGTAGTGCTGCTGGCAGTCAGCGTAGTTGAAGCACCAGCGCAGAACGTATTGTCTGCAACGGCAACTGACAGATCAGCGTCTGTAGCATTGGGTCTGATGGTGATCGATACTTGTGTTCTTGCTGATGTATTTGTACAAGCGTTACTGTTAACTGCTTTTACATAGAAGTTGGTAGTACCTACCGCCAGCATTCCAGAAGTAGTGTAAGAACTGGTATTGGAAGCGAGCAGGTTTCCGCCTGTGGCTGCATCGTACCAGTTGTAGCTTACACCGGCAACCTGATTTACACTGAGGGTAACCGGAGTATTCAAGCAGGTAGTAGTTGGGTTTGAAGCTGAAGGTACGGGCGCTGCAGGTATACCAAGAACCGTTACGATGACTGGTACCTTCGCGCTTTCGCAGCCATTTCTGTTAGCCGATACATAATAGGTATAAATGCCCGCTGGTAACGTTGCAGGTGTCTGGTAAGTATTTGTACTTGCCAGCAGCGCAAGCCCGCTGTCATACCATTTGTAGGTAATTCCAGCTGGTGGATTAGCCACTGCAAGCGTAGCCTGGCTGCCTTCACAAACAGTAACATTTGCAACTGCAGGTGTTGGTGCCAGGATAATTCTCCTTGCATAATTCAGGTTCAGTCCGCTGAGTGCTCCCAACAGGCCTGAGTTGAGTTTCAGTTCAACACCGTCATATACCTGTGCAGGCACAAAATCAATGGTCGCGTCTGTTCCGTTACCAGATATTTGCAGGTTGATACCAGAACTGATGATCGTTCTTTCATCACCATTGCTGGTGGTGCCATTGTGTGTTGTTAAAGTGATGCTTGAACCGATGCTTGCTGAAAGCCTTCCTGATGGAGAAGTCAGGCGCAGCCTTACTGTATCACCTACCTGTGATAAACCACTGAAGTTTACTTTTTGGGCAACATAGCTGTTGACACCAAATGGAATGAACAGTGAAGAACTTGTTTCCACGTCATCATCAACTGCAAAACCGGGATTAGATACATTGGCATTGACAGACAAGGTACCTCCGCTGCTTACGGTCTGGCTAATGGCCGGTTCACAAGGAACAGAACCCGGATTTGTTGATATCGGTTTTACAGTAACCACTACACTGGCGGCAGGAGATATACATCCCCCTACTGCGCTGCTTTGTGCAGTCACATAATAAGTGGTAGTAGTAGTTAAGTTTGGCGTAATGAATGTTCCGTTTGCACCATTTGTTGGTGCAGAAACTGCTACTGCTCCGGGTTGCGCAGGATCAGTAGCATACCAGGTATACACCAGATCAGAGGTAGATGAACTGGCATTAAGTATCGTTTGTTCACCGGAATTAATGGTTATTGCTGTAGGATTAAGTACAGGTGCAGTCAGCGATCCTACAGTAACGGTTACCGTAGCTCTAGCCGATACTGTTCCGCAACTGTTAATTGCCTCCACACTGTATGTAGCACTGGTTTGTATGTTTGTGATGCTGTACGAAGAACCTGTAGCACCCGGAATTAACGTACTGCCCTCGTACCATTGGTAGGTAAAACCTGCCTGCGGATTCTGTACCTGCAACACCAGGTTTGCATTTTGACAGGTCTGTTCTGTTGCAGAAAGCAACGAAGGTACCAAAGGTGCAGGGATAACAGTGATATTTACTGCTGTTCTTGAGCCTCCGCAACCATTTCTGGTAGCTTCTACATAATACTGAATGTCTGCCGTTACTGCCGGAACCACAAAGTTCTCTCCGGTAAATACCGGTGTACCGCCCGTGGCAGTAGTGTACCAGTTATAGGTAATACCAGCCTGTGGATTGGTAACTGTCAGCGTAGGTGTAGCATTTAAACATGCAGTCACATTTGCGGATGCTACAGTCGGTGCTATAGTTATCCTTCTTGCATAGTTAAAGTTTACAGCAGACAGCGCTCCTAGAATTCCTGAGCCCAGCCTTACCTCAGCAGCATCAAACTGTGCTGTTGGTACTAGGCTGATCAGAGCTTCTGCACCGCCGTTTAACAATTGAAGATTGATTAATCCGTTATTGAGTGCAACACCGTCATTGTTGCTGGTTGTACCCTGATAAGTAGTAATGGTAATACCAGATAACAATGAAAGCGATAATAACTGGTCGGTTGCCGTTAATCGGATACGCACGGTATCACCAGCGTTTGATAAACCTGTAAAATTCACTTTCTGAAATACGGAGGCATTGAGGCCTACCGGTATAGAAAGCGTAGAGGCCGTTTGCTGATCACCGTCAATTGCAAGGCCGGGATTGTTTACCCTTGCCAGCAGTGAAAGCGTACCTGCAACACCGCTGGTTTGACTTACCGGAAGTTCGCACAGAACCGGAACTGGTGTTCCGCTTCCATTTACATTAATGGTTTGCTGAACTCTTGCAGAAGATGCACATCCCGAAGCAGATACAGATACTACATAAAAAGTAGTAGTTGCAAACAGCGGCGGAGTGGTATATGATGCGCCGGTAAATACAGGAGTAGTCCCGTCAGCAGTAGTATACCAGTTAAAGGTAACATTGGATTCTGAAGAAGTTGCAGTGAGGGTAGCCAACTGACCCTGTTTCACTGTTGTTGCAGAAGCCTGAACCTGTGGCAGTACCGGACGTGGGTTAACTACAATTGCAGCAGCAACACGTGTGGCCGATGTACAGTTGCCGTTGGATGCCTCGAGGTAATAGGTGGTGTTTGCCGTTAATGCCGGAGTAACGAAAGTTTCTCCGGTAAATACAGCTGTACCGCCTGTTGCAGTGGAATACCATCTGTAGGTTATGCCTGCTTGCGGATTATCTACAGAAAGTACACCGGTTGCACCTGAGCAAACCGGGGCTACTGTTGCCAGCACAGGGGTAGACACAGCCGGAGTAACGGTTACAGTGACCGGAACCCTTGCAGGATTGGCACAACCATTACTGCTGACCTCTATATAATAAGTAGTAGTAGCTGTTAATGTTGGAGTAGGATAAGTACCTCCGCTGGCCAGAACGTTTCCGGCTGTTGGAGCATCGTACCATGTAAGCGTAGTGCCTCCCAGCGCAGTAGCAGTTAAAGTGGCACTCGTTCCTGAGCAAATGGTTTGATTTCCCGACACCAGGGTTGGATTAGGAAGGATCACCTGGGCACCGTAGATACGCAGGCTTGTGATTGCAGATACCAGTGGATTGTAACTTACTTCTACCCTGTCATATGCAACGGTAGCAAGCACCGTGGCTTTAAACCTGTTTCCTCCGAGCAAGCCCAGGTTAACCAGTGAACCATTTAAAGGATAGCTTCTTACTACAGTATTGCCGTTCATCACATTGATGGTTATGCCGCCAAGGACTCCAAAATCTGCAAGTCCAACAGGTGTTTCCAGATCCAGACGGATACTGTCTGTGGCCAGGCCAGTTCTTTGGAAAATCAAACGCTGATAAGCTGTGGCAGCCACACCTGCGGTAAGCCTGATCTCTGTATAATTATTTAAATCGGCATCAGTAGAATTACCGGGATTTTCGATTGCACAAAGTAAGCAGAGTAATCCTGTAATGTTGCTTTGCTGCGAAGTGGCGGCGTTACAGTTTGGATTGGCAGGAATGCTGATCACTGTTATCAAAACAGGCACTCTTGTGAGGCTTGAACATCCGGAACTGTTTACTGTTCCAGCGTAATAGGTTGTTGTTGCCGTTAATGCAGGAGTAGTAAATGACGAACCTGATCCTGCAGCAACGCCTCCTGTTGGAGTAGTATACCAGAAGATCGTAGAATTGGCATCAGCTGTTGCCTGCAGCACCGCTGTTTGTCCGCTGCTGATCGTTAAATTATTCGTCAGCACTGTTGGTGGCTCCGGTGCCGGATTTACCGTAATCGTCACAGGGATACGTGCACTTGCTCCTGTTCCGGAAACACCTTCTGCATAAAAGGTAGTTGTTTGCGTTAAGGCCACAGTGCTATAGCTGGTTCCGCTGGCCAAAGGAGTATTTCCTGTGGCAGAATAAAAATTATAAGTCACGCCGGTAACCGGATTGGCGACTGTGAGTGTAGCAGTGCTGCCGCTACAGATGGTAGTCCCTGAAACAATAGGATCAGGTACAATCACCCGTAGCGCATAATCAGTACTGGTAGATGCCCCGCCGTTATCAGTAACCTTCATGGTTACCGTAAAATTCCCTCCAACTCCGGGAGTTCCTGAGATCACACGGGTTACAGGGTTAAAGCTTAAGCCGGCAGGCAGGCTGGTCATTGTATAGCTATATGGAGCAGTTCCGCCTGTTACAGCCGGCATGGCTGCCGAGGTATAGCTGGCTCCAACTTTTCCGTCAGCCAGGGTCGCCGGCGCAAGCGCAAGGGTTCCGTTTACAGTAAGGGTATAAGGAGTTGTTAAAGAGGTACCTGCAGCATCGGTCACAGTTACAGAAATCGTAAAAGTACCCGACTGTGTAGGTGTTCCTGTGATCTGCCTGGTCAGCGGATCAAAAATGAGACCCGGAGGCACATTGGCTGCTACATAAGTATATGGCCCTGTTCCACCGCTTGCCGCAGGAATAGTTTGTGCAGGATAATTTACACCTACCGTTCCGTTTGGCAGCGCAATCGTAGCCAGTACCAAAGGATCCTTAACAGTAATCGTATAATTAGCAGTAGCTGTACGTCCTTCGTTGTCAGTTACGGTTACCGGAAAAGTAAATGTCCCGGTTTGAGTTGGGCTGCCTGTGATTTCCCTGGTCGCAGGGTTAAAGGAAAGACCTGCTGGTACATTTGTAGCAGAATAAGTATATACACCGCTTCCTCCGGTTGCTGAAGGAATAATCTGTGTGGGATAAACTTTGCCTGCAGTACCATCTGATAAAGTTGCCGGTGCAAGCGCCAGCGGATCTCTCACGAGGATCGTAAAATTGGTGCTTACAGCGTTGCCATCAGCGTCAGTTAGCGTTACAGGGAAAGTAAATGTTCCTGAAAGTGTTGGTGTACCAGTGATCTCCCCTGTAGTGGGATTGATCGCTAATCCGGGAGGCATATTTGCTGCTGTATATATATAAGGTGTGGTACCGCCTGATGGAGCCGGAAGCAAAGTTGGAGTATAAGCCGTTCCCACCGTTCCAGTTGGTAAGGTAGCTGGTGGTAAAACGAGCGCCGGAGTTACGTTAAGGGTAAAACTGCTGACAGTGTTACAGCCAAAACTGTCGGTAACCATCAGGATGAAAGTTACTGAACCGGCAACTGTTGGTGTACCCGTGATCAGACCGGCAGGAGAAATAGTCAATCCTGCAGGCAAAGTACTGCCTGCGGCAAGTCCGTAAGTATATCCCGGTGTTCCGCCTGTTGCAGCAGTTACCTGTTTGGAATATGCCCTGCCCACCGAAGCATTTGTTAAAGCTGCAGTTGGGAATAGCAAAGTTGGTTTTACAGTAACAATTAAGCTGTCCCTGTCAGACTCTCCGGTACAACCCGATTTCTGTGCAGATATATAATAGGTATACGTTCCTGCTGCAAGTCCTGTTTCTGTATAAGTACCGGCATTCGCAGCAGCAACCTGTGTAGTTACGTTATTTGCTTTTTTATAAAAGTTGTAGGTATAGGCAGGATTTAGGTTCTGGCCGCTGAGGCTGAGCGTGCTGCCCCCGCAGATGGAAAGAGTACCACTTCCGGTGGTTCCGGCAAATACTGGCTTGGTAACTGTGCGCTGTACTTCGTGGATTTTGAGGCCTCCGGAAAGAATGTTCCCCCCCACAGCCAGCGTATTATTAACCGTAATCTTTATCCTGTCAAATGGTGCCCCGGGCGTAAAATATACCGGGAATATGTTATCGTTGCCGGTTCCGGTAAGCAGCTGCAGGTTGAGCAGATTGCTGGCCGACTGAACGCCTCCCACGGCAGTATTTCCATTAAATGCCTGCAGGGTAATTGTTCCTAATAAGTTAACGCTTAAAACAGTTCCCGGTTGTGAAAGCATTACCTTGGCAACATCTCCGGTTCCTGACAGTCCGTTCAGATAAACAGTTTGTGAAACAGCCGAGCCGAGGCCAACTAAACCTGCCTGTAATTGTGAAAAGGTAGTTGCATTACCGTCAATCGCGCGTTCCGGATTCGCTAACGCAGTAGTAAGAGATACGTTAAGCCCTGTAGCTTCGCCCAGATTAGTATAAAGAGGACTTCCACAATTGTCTGCCGCATGGTTAAAAGCAGTATATACATTTAAATGTATGCTTGATCCCAGTGACAGTCCGAGTAAATTACTGGTATAACGTAATCTTACCCGTACGGAATTGTATGCAGTGGAAGAAGTCACGGCAAAATAGTTTCTGCCTGCAGCATCTCTTACAATAGTATTGGTTACGCTTGCATCGGCAATCTTAGTCCCGTCACTTGCAGAGGTTGCATCACTGTAGGCATCCACCCTGACCAGATTTTTGCTAAAAAGCCCGGTGAGATCTCCCACCAGGTTAAGCAAGTCCAGGTTCACCCCAGTTATTGTTGGTG
This sequence comes from Pedobacter westerhofensis, assembly GCF_900182595.1. Classification (GTDB taxonomy): domain Bacteria; phylum Bacteroidota; class Bacteroidia; order Sphingobacteriales; family Sphingobacteriaceae; genus Pedobacter; species Pedobacter westerhofensis. The sequence goes on from NZ_FXTN01000003.1 coordinate 161,600, forward strand.
TGTCAAAAGGTATATAGGTTGTTTTACCGGCGGCCACCGCAGCTCCATATTTTAGCTGAATGTAAGCTTCTCCCTCTCCAGCAGTCAGTCCCAGCACATTTGCATAATTTGCGTTCAGCGTGGCTGGAGTAGTGGAAGCCCCAGAAGCTGCATTCCCGGGACTGGTTATGGACCCGGCATTTGACGAAGAACCCGTAGTTGGAGTACCCAACACTAAATAATAGGCAACGGTCCCAATTGAAGGAGTTACTTCTGCATAATTTTTAGTCTGGGCATAAGAATTTGAACTAGATAGCGTTAGTACTATTAGGTTCAAAATCAAAAAGAAAAAGTTTTTCGTAATTTTAAGAGTAGAAGTAAATTTCATTCCAGGAAATTTTAGAGGTTAACTTTAATACTTAATGCAATTTTAAGTATCACAACCTTCTCTTTACCCGTTCAAATTATTCATTGTGTCAGGACTGTTCATTCACTGAATGTGTTCATTCTGTTCATTTTGAATTTCTTATATAGAAAATGCCAGCTATAAGGATTTAGTCTAGCTACAACCCCCTTTGTCGCTTAAAACTTACATTTGATCAAGGTTTTATTTCAAACCATTCTGTTCATTTATGACGTATATGTGTTATATTGTATATTATTACTGTTGGAATTAGCTATTTATAAAAATATCCTGAATATAAAAGTACTATGGAATATAATAATCGGCTGGATGAACTCAAGGGTAAGATCCTCTCAAAACTTGGTATTCGTTTTATTACGCCAGCAGATTGTAAGATTATTTCAATTGAGATCAGTAAGCGCCTGAATAAAAATGTTAGTGAAACTACAATCAAAAGACTGTTTGGATTTGCGACAGTAAAACATAAATTTTCTACTTTTACGCTAACTACATTAGCTGAGTATGTTGAAAATGTTAGTGCCAACCACAATAAGACTAATATAACAAGTATCAGTTTTCCTGCCGAATGGGACGTTATCAAGAAAAAAGCAGATGTAATTACAATTTTTACGCTAAAGACAATAAGGAACCGCTCTGGTATTCCTTACGATTTGACCATTAGCAGAAAATTTGCTGAACATGACTTTGTTGAGTTTTTTAATGGCGATTTCATCTTTACTTCCTTTGTTTCACAACCGGGTTACGGGAAAACAATATTGCTCAGTCACCTGATCGAAAACCTATTTTACAAGCCCAATGCATCTTACAAAAATTCATCCGTGTTGTTTATACAGGCCAGCACCTTTTTTAAGAAGGACACTATGCACCTGCACATCGAGGAAAAGCTAAAATTACAGATGCAAATAGAGACAGATGAAAATGTACTGCAATATATTAATCATATACAGGCAAGAAACGATGGTAAATTTTTTCTTGTTATCGACGGCTTTTCAGAATTGATGATGAAGAAAGAAGACAAAACTATCTTATATGACAGCATCATTAACCTGATCTGTTCACTGGAAGACTGCAGGAATATTAAACTGGTAATGTCCATGCGGTCCACCACATGGACCAGGTTTTACGACCGTATGCGGCATTCTTCATTCCTGAAAGCCAAATGGTTCCCCGGGAACTATTTTAACCTACATGAACTTTCCAATGTACCGCCTTTATCGGAAAAAGAGGTAGAGATTATTATTTCAAAGATCAATTATCTCGATAAAAAAGAAATCAACCCCAGATTAAAGGCACAGTTGAAATTCCCTTTTCACATCCAGCTATATTATCAGCTGAAGGAAGAAGATCCGGATTTCAACTACTATACCAATATCACCTTCTATGAACTGGTCTCCCGGTTTATCCAGGAAAAGATCTACCGTTCAAACTATTACACTGAAAAGATCCTTTTTCTTAAAAAAATCATCCAGCTTACCGGTTACGGCAAGACCTCCAACTCCGTTGAGAAGGACTCCCTTATCGCAGAGCTTTCCGCATTCAGAAACGCCTATATGGAATTGCTTGCTGATGGGATACTGATGGAGGAAAAAAGATCTGAAGATGCTCATCCCAAAGAATATGTGCGATTTTTGCATCCCCACATGTTCGAATATTTCCTGTTCGTAGAGATCCTGGAGAAATTCCACCTGCAGATCAATAAAGAATTCTTCAATTATATCAACGAGGAGTATGATTACAACCAGGTGAGGTTCCAGCTCCTGCAGTGGGCAACACGTTTTTTAATTAAAACAGGTAATTTCCGTTCACTTAAATCATTATTCAAATTAAACCTGAACAGCTATGAGACCAATTATATCATTCTGTTCATTGCTGAAGAAATCAAATACAGGTCTAAATACAACAATGAGATCCTTGGAATCCTGGAAGAGGACAAATTCCATGACATTATCATTTCTAAACTGATTAACCTTGATTTTATCGACTCCTGCTATCCCGAAGCTATTGTTGCACTGGTAGAAATTGCACGAAACGATGAGCATTTGCTGATGTATTATTCAATTTTGGGAGTGATGGAAATTATCAGGCTGGACAAAGAAGGGATGAGGGACATCATCAAAAAGCTGGCACCACTGGACAGCAGTAAATGGATGATAAATCCCGCAGATATTCTGGAGATCATCCTGGCTAAGCTGAACGGTGAGCCACTCATACATCAGGATCTTCTTGCGCAAATTGATGAGTTTAAAAAAGGAAATAACCCCTTTCTGATAAAAGAAAATCAGCAGATGGAGACCCGTGAGGGAGTAACTTATGTATTGATGTTACTTGTTAACATCTTTCTTGGAGACGCCCAGTCTGCACGGCATATTATTGAGAATATCGTAAGCTTGCATCCCAAAGAAATTAAGAGGAAAAGCAGTTTTGATCTCTATATCCTGAGTTTATACGGAATTTATGGTGCCAAATTATATCCTGGAAGGAAAACAGACCAAATAGAGAATATCATGGTACATTTATCGGGCAAGACCCATTCGTATTTAACAAAATATCAGGAATCGCTTTTGACCATGTTCCAGGCAGAACAGGCATATTACAGAAAGGAGTATTCGCTTGCAATTGATTATGCCAAGGACTGTTTATTGCTGTTCAAAAGAAATGAAGTAGTCCTGAATGCAATGTTTATGTTCAACCTGCTGATATCGATCTATACGGATCTTGAAAATTATGATCTGGTAAATGAATACAAGTATGAGAAGCTTTGCCTGCTTGATGACCAACAGGTCTCAAGACAGTTGTTTTAAGACGAAGGTGATTCCAAGCCCTCTTGCGCACCTGAGCGGCAGGAAGCATTGGAATCACCTTTTTCTTTTTTTTAGAAATATCCCGTAGCATGATGGTTGATCATTCTCATCGTCATGCGCGGGGGATCAATTATTTCCGCTACTTGTAGGTAGCTGCTAATTTTAAGGCTTCGTAAGCATTGACAATACCGCCGGTAATACAAAGATCAGCAAATGGCACAGACTGTGGTGCTGTTCCTTCCTCCCCTTCGATATCTACATTGTGATTTACTTTTACAACCGACTTCAGAATGATTTCTTTTACCTGCACGGCAGATAATTTGGGATAGTAAGATCTGATCAGTGCGGCCAGTCCTGCTACAACAGGTGAAGCCATACTTGTACCATTATATGCTTCATATTTATTGTCGGGCACTGTCGAGTAAATCTGCACACCGGGAGCAAATACATCTACAGTGGTTTTACCATAATTGGAAAAATCCGCTTTCAGCGTTTTATCATCTGCAGGGCCCGAAGCGCCTACTACAATATAGGAAGAAGCAATACTGCCATCTTCGTAAACACGGCTGGGGAAGCTTTTTTCTACATCCAGGTTTTTGTTATCATTACCGGCAGCCTGTACCAGCAGCACATCCTTAGATACCGCATACTTCACAGCTTCATCCACTGTCTTTTTATCCCAGGAATAAGCTTTGCCAAAGCTCATATTGACCACTTTAGCACCGTTTGCCACAGCATAACGTATCGTGTTGGCCACATCTTTATCCCGCTCGTCACCATTAGGCACAGCACGCACACCCATGATCAGCACATTGTCGGCCACACCCTGTATACCTATCGTATTGGTACGGTCGGCACCAATAATCCCGGCAACGTGAGTACCGTGACTGGCATCTGGTCCTTTAACGTCGTTGCTTCCATAATTTGTTTGTTTACTGTCAGCATAGTTATCACCAACCAGTTCAGGTCTCGGATCAAAATCAAGGTTCAGGTTATAGTCCAGCTGATCCTGATAATGCTCCAGGCCTTTAACGATCTGTGAATTGTAAAAAGCCTCAAAAGTGCTGTTCTGCAACTGGGAAACCATAATTCCTTTCAGGCGGTCTTCCATAGCAGTTTCTGGCTTGAAGTTCTGAAAATCGGCACGCTCTGGCTTTTCCTTGCCCATTTTTTTCACCATGGCATCGAGGACTTTTTTTAGTCCGCCAATGTTTGCCACAGCATTTTTTGCCTCATCAGTTTGTTTCTCATAATCAATTTTTGCTTTCAGGTATTGATTAAATGCAGCAGAGTCTGCTGGTGTTACCGTCGCAGCAGTCACATTTTCAAATTTAGCCTTATCCCTACGCAGGATGCGTGTAAGCTCCAGTGTTTCCTGGTTTACTGAACCCTTGGACGAACCTAAAAAGTTCCATCCGTTAACATCATCTATGTATCCGTTTTTGTCATCATCCTTACCATTGCCCGCTTTCTCTTTCTTGTTTACCCAAATGATACGTTTAAGATCTTCATGATTGATATCTACGCCACCGTCCAGCACGCCCACTACAACGGTACTAGATTTCTTGCCCTTTAATAATTCGGCGTATGCTTTTTCAGTATCTATTCCAAAAACACTGTCCTTTTTCAGATCCAGGTTTTGCCAGTTTTTTTTCTGTGCAAATGATTGGAAACCAAATCCTGCAATGAAGATGATACTTAAGGCGCTCTTCAACACGATTTTATTTGTCAGTTTATTCATATAATATTTAGTAAATTAGTTTTTAAACGTTAATTTTTAAAATTAGTTGTTTTCATTAACTATTTCGCTTTTAGGACGAAAAAGAAAGATGAACCCTCCCCTGCTTTGCTCTCCGCCCAGATCCTGCCTTCATTGGCTGTCACAAATTCCCTGCATATAACCAGTCCCAGGCTTGTACCTTTTTCATTATTCGTGCCTGTAGTGCTCACGTTGTTCACACTAAATATAGATTCTAACCGCGAAAGCTCTATACCCACGCCGGTATCCTTTACCTCCACAATCACCTGGCTATCCTCATACTCCTTTACTGAGACACAGATTTTCCCTCCTTCAGGAGTGAACTTTATGGCATTTGACAAAAGATTACGGACTATGAAATCCAAATGATCGGCATCACAAAAAACCCAAAGATCCGGCTCCACATTCTGGTCAATAGAGATTGATTTTAATGCTGCGGCTTCCTTCAAAAGTAACAGGTTTCTATTGATCTTCTTGGCGGGGCTCACCCGGGCCCGATTGATCATAATCCCTTTCAACTGCATTTGTCCCCAGCGTAACAGCAAGTTAAGCGTCTCCAATGAGGCGTTGCATTGTAATTCCAGTTTGGCGAGCATAGCCGTTTTTTCTTCTTCAGTAAGCCAGCCCTTATTTACAAGTCCTAAAAGGTTAAGAATCGAAGTCAGCGGCCCCCTGAGGTCATGCCCCAGAATAGAGAAAAGCTTGTCTTTAACCGTGTTTGACTGAACAAGGTCTGCATTAGCCTTGTTCATTAAACGATTTAGGTTTCTGATCTTAAAGAAGTATGCCCCAAGGATCAGCAACAGCGTTATACTGCCAAAGATAATCCATGTTAATATTCTCTTTTCCAGCAGTTGTTCATTGTTTAGAAATTTCAGTTGCTGAACTTTAGCCTCCGATTTGCTGAGTTCGTATTGCGCCTGCAGATTGGATATTTTTACAGAGATGTCCTTAAAGTAAGAGCTGTCGGCAATACGGTACTGTTTTGATCTCGCCTCATAAGCTGCTTTATAATTACCGGTTTTCTCATGTAGTACCGCAATATGCGCCAAAGCTTCAAGGACCTGTTTATTGGCCAGTTTTTTTTGCGCAAGGGCCAGTGCCTGCTGCTGGTAACTCAATGACAATTTAGGATCAGCTGCCCCATAACTTTCTGCAAGAGCCATCAGGCTTTGAAACTCCCGGATACTATTCTTAATGTTTCTCGACTTTTGCAGCGCTCCTTTCTGAAGCTCAATTGCCTTTGCCGTGGCACCAGATTTCGCATATACCTGTGCAAGTCCGTTGGTGAGGGAAATGTTCAAACCCATCATCTCGGGATAATCACTTTGCGAAATGCCCTTTTCAAAATAAAAGATGGCTTTGGACAGATCACCTGTTTCCCTGTAGGCAGCGCCAAAATTGAGGTAAGCGTTTAACTTTAAGCTCGAAAATGGAAGTTGTATTCCTATAGCCTCTGCTTTCTGGTAGTAGGAGATTGCACGCTGATAGTTATGCCTGTTGGCATACACTTCTCCCAGTGTGATATAAGACTCCATGACGCCGTTTTTATCATTGTTCTTTTCACTGATCTTTAAGGCCTGCAAAAAATACGTCAGGGCACCCGTTGAATTTCCTTTCCTATTTTCTACTACCCCAAGGCGTATGTTCTCTTTAATTATTCCCTTGTGGTTGTGGAGCCTTTTGTAGATTTCAAGTGCCTCCAGGTAATGTTGTCTCGAAGATTCTGCATTTCCGGAGTTATCATCTATCATCCCCATCTGGTTCAGCATTTTTGCTGTACCTTCTTCATCATTTGTCTGTTTGGCAAGCTTCATCCCGAGGCGGACAAAATACAAGGCTGAATCAGGCTGGTCATACCTGTAATGGATGATCAGTTTTTCATATGCCTGAATATCTTTTCCGGGTAAGGTTGAATTCCCGGGTTGCTGGAAGCCGTAAAGGAGCTGAGAACTGTATGTCAGAAAAAAACAAAGGGAAAACGCACGAAAAAAGGACATATAAAGGTACCAGGGGCGACGTAATACACCAAAGATAATAGTTTGGGCCTAATTGTAAAGTAAAAAAGCCAGGTATTTACCCGGCTTTTTTGATAAGTTTATGATGTAATGTTTTTAATATTCTTCAGAAAGAACAGCATAAAAATCTCTGATCCTGGCAAAAGAAGGATGAAGCGAAACCACATCACCAAGTACCAGCAGTGCCGGAGATGAAATTTTATGATCCTCAATCAGTTCTGCAATCGTATCCACTACGCCTACAATGATATTCTCGTTTTTACTGGACCCATTCTCAATCACTGCAACAGGAAGCCTGTCTTTTCCTTCTGCTATAAAGATTGCTGCAATTTCTCTGATCCTTTCTATTCCCATCAGAACAACAATTGTTGCATTGGATTTCGCCGCCCCTTTAAGATCTGGAGAGATCTCTCCTTTAGCATTTGTGCCAGAAAGCACCCAGAAGCTTTCGCTCAGATCTCCATAGATCATTGGTATTTTATGAAGGCCAGGTACCCCGGTTGCACTGGAAATACCAGGTATAATTTCAGTTTGTATGCTATAGGACTCTGCAAAGTCAACTTCTTCAAATCCTCGCGCAAAAACAAAAGGATCGCCGCTTTTTAAGCGGACTACATGCCCATAATTTAACGCGTAATCAATCATTAATTTATTAACAGCGTCCTGTGAGAAAGACTCATCGTCTGAACGGCCAACAAAAATCCTGATCGCATGTTCAGGTGCGTGGTTTAATAAAGCACCGTTTACCAAAGCATCATACAATACCACATCGGCTGTGTTTAGTGCCTTTACTCCTTTAAGACTAATTAAATCAGGATCTCCGGGACCAGCTCCAACCAATGTAATACGTGGTTCCTGGACGCTGCTTTTTGTTTTGTTTAAAATCATAACCGAAATTTTAAGGGTTCGTATGTGTGTTAGCAATACAAATATACAAAGTCTATTGAATAAGTAGTCTTTATTTTAAAATAAATTTATCCGGTTATGAAAGAGTAGTTATTATACCAGCAGGTCGTCTGTATTTTCGCGTGCAATTACGTCGGCCACGGATGTCCTGGAAAGCACCTGTAAGGTAGCGTCTCTTACGTCAATAAATGTTTTTCTTATTCCGCAGGTTTTCTCGTCGTGGCATTCATCGCATTTGCGGTAGAATTTTAAACTTGCACATGGAACCATAGCGATCGGGCCATCGGTGATCCGTAAAATATCCGCCAGATAGATATCAGCAGCATTTTTGTTGAGGCTATACCCCCCGCCAGCGCCTTTTTTGCTATACAGATAGCCGGCGTTGCGGAGGTCTAATAATATCTGTTCCAGAAATTTCCTGGGTATCATCTCCTGTTCTGCCAACCTTACGATCTGCATTGGAGGGTTTTCTACGTTTTTGCCTAAAGCCACCAGTGCTTTAATGGCATATTTTGTTTTCTTAGACAACATATTGGATGCAAAGCTAAGAAAAGATTTAGGTAATGATAAATGCTAATGATTTACTTATCAATACTTCCGGAGATGAAACTGAATTTAATCCCCGGAATAGTATACCTTAACCTGATCTGTAAAATTATTCTTTGATGAAATCTTCATAGAAATCATCGGGAGCTTCAGCATCCGCAGAATCTTCATTTTTAACGGTTGCCAGTAAAGCGATCAGCTTTTTTTCAAGCCTTTCATATTCAGCCCTGTGCTGTTCCGTTCTTTCAGGCAAACCCTGAGGGTCAACCAGCGAAGACACTTTGGATTCTAAATAAGAGCTGTAAGTTTCTGCAGTCCTGTCTGCCAGGTCATACAGGAGTTCTTTATAAGTCATAGTTTCGTTTGTATATGAATAGATAGCTATATAACGCTTGCTCGTTCATTTTGTTTCTGACAGATTGCTACTGCCCGGGGCATATTGTGGAGAAACTGGACATATTGAACCAGCCATATAAAGTACAAATCATTGATTTAAAGACCAGTAAAAAAAAAATCAAACAGTGGCATTGTTTTCAATCCTATTCAAATGGAATTGAAACAATAATTATTAAAAAATACAGCACAACATGAAAAATTTCATTTTATCAGCCGCTATAGTAGCATTCGCAGGCGTATCAACAGTTAAAGCAAATGAAATCAGAACACCCTTAACGATCAGCCTGGCATCAGATAGTACTGCGAATAAAGTTCCTGTTAAACTGGAAGAATTGCCTGAGGCAGTAAAAACCACTTTGAAGGCCAATGCCTATAAAGAATGGACGCCAACAACTGCATTCCTGATCACCAAAGCGGACCAGTCTACCTTTTACCAGGTAGATGTTAAAAAAGGAAACGACATTGCCTATTTACAGTTAAGTAAAGAGGGTGCCATCATCCAATAAATACAACTAAACACAAAATATGACGATATTAAAGCCGGAAATCCTCCGGCTTTCGTATTTTTGCCATTATATCAAAGCAGATACCTATGGCGAAAATACTTATTATTGAAGATGATCTAACTTTCTCACAGCTGTTAGAGGGCTTTCTTAAAAAGCATGGCCATCAGCCATTTATCGTTCATGACGTCAAAAATTCTTTTAAAATATTAGCACAGGACACCTTTGATCTCTTACTGGTAGACTACCGGCTGCCCGATGGTACCGGCCTGGAAGTCCTGTCACATATAAGGGAAAAAGGATTCAATTATCCCGTGGTTATCATGACCAGTTTCAATGATGTGCGTACTGCCGTTAAATCAATTCAGCTTGGCGCAATTGATTATATCACCAAACCCGTTAATCCGGATGAATTGTTAATGATCATCGGAGGCGCACTGGAGAAAAAAACGGAGAGCGGAAAAAAAGCTACTGTTGAGCATGCCGACTTTATTAAAGGTAAAAGTACAACGGCAGATAAGTTATATGCACATATAGATCTTGTAGCCCCTACAGATATGTCCGTTATTATCCAGGGTGAAAGTGGGACCGGCAAGGAATATGCCGCCCGTACCCTTCATGCCCAGAGCAAACGCAGCGCAAAGCCTTTTGTGGCAATCGATTGCGGCGCACTGTCACGGGACCTGGCCGCAAGTGAACTTTTTGGACACGTAAAGGGAGCATTTACAGGTGCCGTAAACGACAAAAAAGGACAGTTTGAAGCCGCCGAGGGGGGCACGTTATTCCTGGATGAGGTAGGTAACCTGAGCTACGAGGTGCAGGTAAAGTTATTGAGAGCCTTGCAGGAACGGGTAATCCAGCCTGTAGGCAGCACAAAGAAAATTGCTGTGAATGTCCGTATCATCACAGCCACAAATGACGACCTGCTGAACAGCATTCAAAACGGAGAATTCCGCGAAGATCTTTATCACCGGTTAAACGAATTCAAAATCCTGCTTCCGGCACTGCGCGACCGTGGTAAGGACCTGGAACTTTTTATTGATCATTTTATCAGGCTTTCGAATGAAGAACTGGACAGGAATGTTCAGCATCTTTCTGCGCCGGTAAAAGACCTGCTTCTAAATTACGATTGGCCAGGTAACCTGCGCGAACTGAAAAATGTGATCAAAAGGATGGTATTGTTAACTCCTGCAGATACGGCTGGTTTAGAATCCCTTCCCGATGAAATGATCCTTGCCATTAAACAGGCACCGAAACCAACCGGATCAGATCTGAAAGCGATCAATGAAAGCAATGAGAAAACACTGATCATAGAAACCCTGATCAAAGTAAAATATAATAAATCCAAGGCAGCTAAATTGCTGAATATTGACAGAAAAACATTGTATTCGAAAATGGAACGCTACGAAATCGAATAAAATCAATTTCTATTTTCATCCGATTTTCAGATTAACCAGCTGCATGAGCTGGCCAAGTCTGCTGATGCAGCTTTTTAGTTTTTCACGATGGCTGTCTGTAATTACTTCTGATGCGGCAAGTTCAATTTCCATCAGCCTGAATTCCGCGGCTAATTTGGCTGAGCCCATCTGTGCTGTTCTGCCTGCAATGCGGTGAACAATCAGTCTTGCCATTGGGAGATCATTCAGCAGGATGCCCTGCTCCAGTTCCTCCGCATCATGCTCACAATCTTCCTTAAACCGGTTCAGTATATTCAACAGGAGCTCCTCATCACCAAAGGTCATTTTTTCCACTATCGAAGTATCCAGCTCAATACCCGGGTCAAGAGGTTTTTCCACAGGCGTATCCAGTTCTTCCACTATCGAAGTGTCTAGTTCAATACCCGGGTCAACAGGTTTTTCCACAGGCGTATCCAGTTCTCCCGCTGCGATGTCATCTATACTGAAAACAGCAAGAAGATCATTTTCCCTGAAAGGCTTCATGATCAGGCCATCAAATCCCTGTCCAAGCACAGCTTCCAGTTCTTCAGGCAACACCTGCGCCGTCATCGCATAAATCTTCATATCTGCTGGTATTCTCTCCCTCATCAAATGGCACAGCTCTGTGCCCGAGATTTCGGGCATCCGCATATCCATCAGCATGTATTTTACTGAGGGGTCCCATTCTGCAGCCAGTACCGCTGCCGGCGAATTAAAACAGAGATGAGGAATTTGTTTCTTGCTAAAGATAATCTCGCAAAGATCGAGGATCAGCTGATCATCGTCTACCACCCATACTTTATCCGTAGTGCTCAATTTTTTTGCCGGTACCGGAAGTACCTTCTCTACCTGCAGGGCATCGGCTACCTTAAATGTAAGATAAACAGTAAATGTGCTGCCCGCTCCTGCCTTGCTTTTTACATAGATCCGGCCGTCCTGATTTTCAACAAGTGATTTAATGATGGTTAGTCCCAAACCTGCCCCCGCCTTATTGATCACCTCTTTGTCGGCGGAGTCAATCTGTTCAAATTCATTGAAGATCCTGTGGCTCTCTTCTTCGGTAAACCCTATTCCGGTATCTTTCACCATGAATGTAAAATGCAGATTGCCAAGCTGGCGCTTGTAATAAACAGTTAAAACAACCTCGCCTTTCTGGGTAAATTTTACCGCATTGCTGAGCAGGTTATACAGGATCTGTTTTAACCGGAAAGCATCACCTTCGATAAATTCTATGCCATGCAGCTCAATAGCGGTACGCATACTCAGCTGTTTTTGTTCTGCCTGCGGTTTCATTACCGAAACTACTTCTTCCAGCAAATCTTTGATATTAAAAGGTTTTCGCTGAAAAGTGAATTTTCCTGAAATAATACGGTTGTAGTCCAGTATTTCATTTACAATCTGAAGCAGGTGTTCAGAAGAATGAAAGATGGCTTCAATATCTTTGTGCTGGGGGTGCTCCTGGTTCCTGATGATCTCCGCGTAACCGATGATCGACTGCAGCGGGGTCCTGATTTCATGGCTCATATTGGACAGGAACCTTTGTTTTGCCATGCCATGATATTCTGCTTCATCACGTGCAGCTTCAAGTTCCTTTCTGTATAGATTGCTCCTGGTAATATCCGTCAGAATCAGGTATAACAGGATAATCGTGAGCAGGAAAAAGCCAATCATGATCCAACTGATCCGGGTAATACCAGTGTTGACCACGGCTTTGGCCTGGATACCATTTTGTTCGATCTGGGCCACCACTTCACTTTCTACTTTTCTCAGGATATCAAGCATTTGCCTTGTCAGTGCATTATTAGCATTGGCAAGTACAGCTTCCCTGTCCAGGAACCTGGCGCTCCGTAACCGTTGTTCGCTGGCAATGCTGCGGAGCGATTTTTCAAGCCCCTTCGCAATGATTGTTTCGCCTGATAAGGCAATGGTATCTCTTTTGATCTTCTCTTCATTAGTAACCTGATAGGATTTGTTTTGCTCCGGGGAATCGTTCTTTTTACTGAAAATCCTGCTGAGAAAACCCTTGCGTTTGGATTCATCAACTGGGAGTATGGTAACGGTAGACGTTTTTTTCTCGGTTGTAACAATTGTACTGTCCTGCTGCTGGGGCGGCCTGTTTACCATTTCATTCAGCTTTTGCACTTCATCTGTAAAAGACTTATTGTTGACCAGTCCTTCGCGGACTTTCAGGTAGTTTACAAACTGCTTGTCCCTGGCAACCAATAGTTTTTCAATGGACTTGATCCTGTTCAGCTGCACCGGGTCGTTCAGGTACATGCCACCAAGTGAATCGAGCAATATCCTGAGCTGCCTTGAATCCTTTAAAAAGCCGCTGTACTTCCCCGGAGAGTTAAAAGCAGTGGTTCTTTGCTGCTGGTCCAGGCTCGCCACTTTTCTTGAAACCTGGTTTACCAAACGTAATTTCGCATTAGGCGTAGAAATCGTATCCACTGTATCCAGCATTTCATTGAATGCGATCTTACTTACTGCCCAGGCCAGAAAAAGGGCAAAGAAAGCGAGTACAAAACCTGTGATAATCTTGCCTTTGGCCGCACCTAAAAAACTCTTTTCGGAAACATCTATCATCTGCAGTATCGGGTATGAACTGTAAAGATAACAATGATCAGAGCAATTTTGTGTGGCTTAAATCATTGTCCTGAAGGTCAGGTTAATCCTGGGCCGGGTAACTTTGGTGGTTTTTGGCAGCTGATGCAGCCAGTTGCTCTGCGTGGCGCCTTTCATGACCAGCAAACTCCCACTTTCCAGGATCAGCGAAAGGGTGTGTTTGGTTTCCCTGTGTCTAAAGGCAAACTTTCGCTCAGCACCAAAACTCAGTGAGGCAATACTGGTGTTTTTTCCCAGCGATTTTTCATCATCACTGTGCCAGGCCATCCCTTCATTGCCATCATGATACAGGTTGAGCAGACAGGAATTGAATTTTGTGCCCGTGATCTTTTCTGTCAGTTTTTTAAGGGCCAGCAGTTCAGGTGTCCATTCCAGTGCCTGTTTGGTAATATTGGAATACGTATAGGAAAAAGCAGTGTCACCATACCAGGCCGCTTTCCTTTTGGTAATGATATGCTTGCCAAAGATCACGGCCTCGTCATTCTTCCAGGCAATGTTATCGAGCAGTTTTTCCAGGTAATACTGCGCTTCGGCAGCTGACAATATATGTCCGTAGTAATAACTCTCGCCATCATATGGCAATAGATTAGTGGCTTCCGTGGTATTAAATAAGTCCATCCTGTAGCTGAGTATTGGGTAATATGAAATTGTTCTCTGCCTGCGCTGCTTCCCAGCCTATCATCGCCTGTTTGCGGATACTGCCCCAGCGGTACTGGCCAAATACACCGGTTGACTGGATCACCCGGTGGCAAGGGATAAGAAAAGCGACCGGGTTTGCTCCTACAGCCGTTCCAACGGCTCTGGATGCCGAAGGCAGGCCAATGGATTTGGCTATCGAGCCGTAGGTGCTGAGCCTGCCCACAGGAATCTTCAGCAGCGTTTCCCATACTTTTAACTGAAAATCCGTTCCTTTCAAATGCAGCTTAACCCGATTGGGCTGCGACCAGTTTTGTGTAAAAATATGCAGCACATCCTGCTGAAATACATCTGTCTGCTGCAGGTACTGTGCATTTGGAAATCTTGCTTTTAGTAAGGTAAGTTCTGCCTCCGGATCATCAGTGAAAGCGATATAACATACACCCTTAATAGTTGAGGCCACTAAAGTTATCCCGAAAACGGTATCAGCAAAACTATAATTAATGCGCAGCTGTTCTCCTCCGTTTTTATATTCGCCGGGAGTCATTCCTTCGATGTTGACAAAAAGGTCATGCAACCTTCCTGTTCCGGAAAGACCGCTTTCGAAAGCAGTCTCAAACAGCGTAGCCTGGCTATCTTTCAGCATTCTTTTTGCATAGGCAAGCGTAAGGTACTGCAGAAATTTCTTAGGGCTTACGCCTGCCCATTCTGTAAACAGCCGCTGAAAGTGAAAAGGGCTCATATTTACCTGTTCCGCGATCTCATCCAGTCCTGGCTGCGTTCTGAAATTCGTATTGATATAATGAATTGCTGTGGCAATGCGCCCGAAATTTGTTTCTTCCTGAGTTTTCATATCATCATTGTTTCAGCAGCAAAAATACAGCGGAAAAATATGGGTACCTACCCGAAACTTGCTGTTTAATGAATTATTTCATTCCTTAGCCAGATCCCGTTATATTTGGCTGATATGAATATAGCTATCATTTCCGGAAGTGCAAGACCTGAAAGACAATCGCACCAGGTAGCACTTGAAGTACAGGAGCGGTTGAGCAAACTGGGCTTGTCCAACTGGCTTTGGGATATTAAAACAGCTGCTTTCCCGCTGCTGGATTATACCTTTGAAGAACATCCCAATCCCGGCGACTCATTAAAGACGGTAAAAGCAAATCTTGATCAGACGGATGCTTTTATTATTGTTTCGCCCGAACATAACGGCAGTTATCCCGGTGCATTAAAAAACGCGATGGACTACTTTTACAAGCCCTATGTACACAAGGTATTCGGAATTGTAGCTGTATCCAATGGCGTTTTAGGCGGCATCAACGCTGTCAAAAACCTGCAGCATTACGTGATCAAAGTGAATGGCTTACTTTCTCCTGAATACCTGATTACTCCGGAAGTACAGAATTTATTTAAGGAAGGGAAAATCAACGATGAGAAATATGCACACCGTATGGATGTATTTTTAGATCATTTCCTTAAACTGGCGGGGGCTCTTCCTGCAGGCAAATGAAACCTCAGTTCTTAATTGCAGCTCCGCACAGCGGTGCCGGTAAAACCACCGTTACACTGGGCATCATCCGGGCATTACACAACCGCAGATTGGCCATACAGTCTTTTAAATGCGGGCCGGATTACCTGGATCCAAAACTTCATACCATAGCTTCGGGAAAAACAGGGATTAACCTGGATCGTTTTATGATGGACGATGCACATATCAGCAGCGTTTATAATGCTTATGGAAATGATGCCGATGTACTGATTACAGAAGGTGTAATGGGGCTTTTTGACGGTTCAGTGAAGATGGAAGGCAGCAGTGCCGATCTTGCGGGCTTCCTGAACATTCCTGTTGTGCTCATCGTTAATGCCAAAGCAATGGCCTATTCTGTGGCTGCACTCCTGCTGGGATTTAAGCTCCTGCGAAAGGATATACATATCGCAGGTGTGATCTTTAATTTTGTGGAACGCGAGTCGCACTACCAGCTGCTTAAAGCCGCAGCAGAAGACGTAGGGATAAGAGCCCTTGGATTTTTGCCCAAAAATGAGGGGATGCAGATTCCTTCCAGACATCTGGGTTTAAAAACAGGCTCAGAAATCGATCATGAAGTTATTATTGAACAGGCGGCCGAACACATCCAGAAACATATCGATCTGGACGAACTGATGCGCATTACTGCCGCCCCGTTTTTTCCTTCCAGTTTCCCCCTTCCGCTGATCGCTAAAGGCCAGAGAAAAATTCTGATTGCACGGGATGAGGCCTTTAACTTCCTCTATGCCGAAAACATCCGCATATTAGCCGGCTTAGGGCAGGTAAGCTACTTCAGTCCCTTAAAAGACACGGTACTCCCCGCAGCAGACCTCATTTATCTTCCGGGTGGTTATCCCGAATTGCATCTTGGCACCCTGTCAGCAAATACCGCGCTGAAGCAGCAGCTGGTCAGTTATTATGAGCATGGCGGAAAGTTTCTCGCAGAATGTGGCGGCATGATGTACCTGGGCCAATATATTGCTGATGAAGAGGGAAGGCAATTTCCAATGACCGGAATTTTAGATGTATCCACAAGCATGCAGCAGAAAAAACTATCGCTGGGTTACAAGCGGATGCTTATCGGCGGGACAGAGCTCCGCGGACATGAATTTCACTATTCCCATTTTACCGAAATACCTCCGCAGGAGCAAGACATTCAGGTCTGGAATGCGAGAGACGAAGCCCTGCAGACCCCCGTGTTTAAAACGGATCAGGTCCTTGCCAGTTATCTCCATTTTTATTTTGGAAACCGGGCAGCAGCTATAGAAAAACTTCTGTTTGGCTAGCCTGTCAGTTTAAACTGCTCCGGTGCTCACCTCGGCACTTTCAAAACTGGCCATATCATTCAGAAAATCTACCGCACTTTTCAGCAATGGAAAGGCTAAAGCACAACCGGTTCCTTCACCCAGGCGCAAATCCAGTTTCAATAATGCTTTGGCATTGAGCTGTTCAAGTAACAGCCGGTGCCCCTGTTCGTCGCTCTGATGACAAAAAATAGCGTTCCTTTGCAATTCAGGGTCCAGCTTAAAAGCACAGAGGTAAGCAACGGTGCAAATAAATCCATCAACAAGGATCAGCAGATTCCTCTTTTTAGCTTCAAGCATAGCGCCGGCAATCTGCATCATCTCAAACCCACCAAAATGTGCCATCAGGTGTTTAACTTCATGGCTGCCCTGGTAACGGCTGATAGCCAGTTGTAAGATTTCCTGTTTTTTCTGCAATTGTGCCGCGTTCACACCGGTACCTTTCCCTACACAATCCTGCAGAGGAAGCCCGCACAGTAAGTGCATCAGCACAGAAGCACTGGAAGTATTGCCAATCCCCATTTCTCCAAACCCAATCGTATTGCTCCCTCCTTTCTGAACCTCTGCAACCACCTCTGCCCCCTTTTGTAAACAAAGTTCCAGTTCAGCGGCAGACATTGCCGCAGCATATAAAAACGACTGTGTACCCTTAGCTATCTTATGAACAATCAGGTCTGCATTTGGAGCAAAATCATAATTCACACCGGCATCTACCACCTTTAGAGCGATCTGATGCTGACGGCAAAAAACATTGATTGCCGCTCCGCCATCCAGAAAGTTGTTCACCATCTGCCGTGTCACTTCCTGCGGATAGGCACTTACACCATGATGGGCAATCCCATGGTCAGCGGCAAAAACAACGAGCTGGGGATCGGTAATCTGCGGACTCAAAGTTCCAAGGACAGTACCGATTTGCAAAGCAAGGTCTTCAAGCATGCCCAATGATCCCAGCGGCTTTGTTTTGCCATCAATAGCGGCGCTCAGTTGCGCCGATACGTTTTGATGATCCGCTGGCACAATAGTGCTGCTTTCAACAGATGCAGCGCCGGATAATGAATCGATTTCAGCCACTGCGGGCAGTTCAGATTTATTTTTCCAGCCCAGCTGCTGCAACATCGGCTGCTTTTCATAATCTGTTGCAGGTTTGCCCACACAGAAATAACCCAACGGCTCAATCTCATCAGGTAAGTTCAGGATCTTCTTAAACTGATGATAATTTAAGATGGAGACCCAGCCCATGGAATAGCCTTGTTCTGTTAAAGAAAGCCAGATATTTTGTATTGCGCAGACCGCGCTTGACCTGATCGTATCGTTAGTGGCAATAGTGCCGATGGTAAATTCATTTAATACAGAGCGGTCATAACAAACCACCAAGCCTATCGGCGCATCGGTAATACCTTCAAGTTTCAGGGCCCGATAGGCAGATTTCTGATCATCTGTTTCGATCAGCTGTTCAGCCTTGCGACTGTAGTTATCAAAAAGATGTTTTACGGCCAGTTTGACCTCGCCAGACCGGATGATGTAGTACCGTGTAGCATCAGTTAAGCCCACTGAAGGAGCCATATGACCGGCCATGAGCGCTTTCTGCAAAACACTGTCAGGCACAGGCTCATTTGTAAAATGCCGGGTATCACGTCTTAATTTTAACAGGTCTTCTAACATACGATATTTTCTAACAGGACAAGCCTGTGTTACAGCAACTGGTTTACCACCGGTGTAAGGCTTTCATGCGAGATCTCATTGAGTGATACATATTGTGCACCCATAGCCTGCGCCAGTTCTTCGGCCTTATGGAGGTTAAAAAAATTTGATTCTGTATTTAAGATCAGCGACTGAATATTGGCATTCCTTAGCCGGGCAGCCACTTCAATACTTTGACTCCATGGATCTCCTTCGGCCTCCAGGGCTACATTTGCCTTCCCGTCTGTGAGGATGATCAGGATAGGATGATAAGACTTACTGAACTGATCCAACAGGTTCATTGCCATTTCCAGGGCATGGGGCAATGGTGTACGGCCGCCGGTAGGGAGGCTTTTCATTGCCTCTTCTGCAAGCGCGATACTTTGGGTTGGATGAAGCAATACTTCTGCTGCTATACCACGAAAAGCGATCACCCCAACAGTATCTCTCTTCTGGTAAGCATCCCTCAGCAGATTCAGCACTGTTCCCTTTACAGCTTCCATTCTTTTGCCCGCCGCCATTGATCCCGAAGCATCTACTACAAAAAGGATCAGGTTACTCATTTTGCCCTTGCGCTGCTTCTGCTGAAAATCGGTCATGGTAATATCCAGATCAGCAGGATTTCGGTGTAAGGCATGGATTACCGTTGCGTCGATTGCAACTTCTGATCCGTTTTGAACAGGAATTGCACGGATATAAGCGCCTCTTTTTGTATCGGGCGCCACACTGCGTTTACCTGGTAGTTCAGACCTGTCGTTCAGTCCCGGTACAGGAGGCAGAATAATCGGCGTACCGGCGCCAAAGACTTGTTCATCATCCTTTGGCTTTCCACTCTCTTCGCCGTCCCTGCCATTTGCCTGCAATTGCTGGCTATTTTGTTTTTCTGCTGAGCTTTCATTGGCCGGTTGCTGCTGGTCGGCATTATCCGGGTTTGGCTGGTCGTTACGCGACTGCTTCTGCGGGGATGGTGCCGGCTGTGTATGGCTTTTCCTGCTGCGATGTGCCAAAGCCAGTTCCGCAGCTTCCTTCACATCTTCGGCAGTAACTTCAGTCCGCTGATCCAGTGCAGCCAGGGTAATGGCAGTTTTGTACATCACAATATCCGCCCGGAGGCTTTTCACGCCCAGCTCAGTAGTGTATTCACTGATCAGCGTCAGGAGTTCATCCTGGAGATGCACTGCGGGAAGCAATTGTTTTGCCTGCAGAAGCCTGTGCAGTAAAGCATCCTGGCTCAGCTCCCATTGTTCTGCAAAAGATACTGCATCATTTTCATAAGCAATCCTGCGACGGACTACCTCAGTCCGCTCCTGTACATCAGTGGGTGCCTCAACCATTACCATCAGGCCAAACCTGTCCAGAAACTGCGGGCGCAACTGTCCTTCTTCAGGGTTCATCGTCCCAATTAATGTAAAACGCGAAGGGTGGCTCAGTGAAAGGCCTTCCCTCTCGATAATGTTTTCGCCCATCGCGGCAACATCCAGCAATACATCCACCAGATGGTCCGGCAGTAAATTCACCTCATCAATATAAAGGATTCCCTGATGAACTGCTGCCAGCAGGCCTGGCTGAAACTTCTTTTTCTTCTCTGCCAGGATGCCTTCCAGGTCCAGACTGCCAATCACCCTTTCTTCCGTGGCACCAATTGGTAAATTGATAAACGGAACCTGTACCTGATGTAAGGTCCTTTCTGCCTGGCGGCAAACTTCACAGATATCCAGCGGGTACTCCGCAGCACAATTGAAACGGCAGTTTTCTGTTTTTGTAATCTTAGGTACTACCTCTGCAAGGGCACGGGCAGCAGTACTCTTTGCCGTGCCCTTATCCCCCTGTATCAGCAGACCGCCAATCCTCGGGTTAATTGCGCATAACAGCAATGCTTTTTTAAGTTTTTCCTGCCCTACAATCGCTGTAAATGGATAAATCATATCTTAAATCTCGTTTCGTTCTTCCAATAATGTTTCGCTCTGCAGGTATAGCTCCTTTAGCGCTTCAAGTGTTTCCGCCGGAGCCTCCCACATCCCGCGCTGCACGGCTTCCAGCAATCTTTCAGTAATCGAATGTAAAGCCCAGGGATTATTTTTAGCAAAAAACTCCTGTATTCCCTTATCCAGGGCATAGGTTTCAGCCAGCTGCTGGTACATCCAGTCGTCCACCACCTGAGCAGTTGCATCGTACCCAAATATGTAATCCACAGTTGTTGTCAACTCCAGACCACCCTTGTATCCATGTTTTTGAATACTTTCCAGCCATTTGGGATTGACTACCCTTGAGCGGAAAACACGCAATACCTCTTCTTTCAGGTCCCTTACCGTGGCCCTGTCCGGATTCTGCGTATCCCCAAAATAACTTTTGGGCTGCTTGCCGGTGAGGCTCCGGATCGAAGCGATCATCCCCCCATGGAACTGCAGGTAATCATCACTGTCAAAAATATCATGTTCCCTGTTATCCTGGTTATGCAGGGCAACTTCTACAGTTGCCAGTCTCTTTTTAAATTCTTCTCTGGCATCAACACCATTTACGTTTTTGCCATAGGCATACCCGCCCCAGTTGATGTAGGTGGCAGCGAAATCAGCATCAGAGTGCCAGTTCCGTTCCTGTACCAGTTCCAGGATCCCTGCGCCGTAGCTGCCCGGAGGCGAACCAAAGATCCGGTAGGCAGCTTTTTCTTCTGCCTGTTCCAGGGAGAGATCCTCTGCCTCAAGCGCTGCCAGATCTTTTATATAGTGTTTTCGTACAAAATTACTTTCTTCAGGCTCCGCTTCTGCAGCGATCACCATCTGTACGGCATCATCAATCAGGTCAACCAGGTGAGGAAAGGCATCCCTGAAGAAACCGCTGATACGCGTGGTTACATCAATCCGCGGACGTTTAAGTTCTTCCGCCGGGATCAGTTCCAATCCAACTACCCTCCTGCTTTCAGGCTGCCATATGGGTTTTACGCCCATTAAAGCTAAAATTTCTGCCACATCATCGCCCTGCGTGCGCATTGCACTGGTACCCCAGATACTGATCGCAACACTTTCGGGATAAAACCCTTTTTCTTTTAAGTGACGTTCCAGTACCTCATTTGCCAGCTGCTGCCCTACCTGCCAGGCTGCCTGCGATGGCAGTGCACGCGGATCTACACTATAAAAATTGCGCCCTGTGGGTAAAATATGTGCCATACCCCGTGTAGGTGCACCACTTGGTCCTGCCGGGATGTACCCACCAGACAAGCCATGCAGCAGATTGCTGATCTCGTCGTAAGTTTGCGACAGATCAGGCATTAAATGCGCACAGACATAGGTCAGCACATTCAGTATGCCAGTACATTCTTCCGTTGTTTTACCAAAGGTTTCCTGAAAAACCTTCAGCACAGCATCACCGTTGAAGTGATATTTATACAATAGCTGCAGCAGGTGCTTGCCCAATTCTTCAATAACTTCCAGCGCATCCGCAGCAGTTACCACCGGTCGTCCGGCCAGCAGCACAAAGTTTTCGGGCACGCTAAGCAATCGCTGCCCCTTCCTGTCCAGCAGGTCATTGAGATCAAAGCCAAACAGGGCAGCAATCTCAGGAGGCAGCCCGGGAACACCAATATTTGAAAGCCGCGTAAGCGAAGCCAGCATATCGGTTAACGCCGTTCCGGACGGGGCCTGACCAAGCGTATGGAGCCCGTTGCGTATCTGGGCCGCGCCCAGCTCACACAAATATCCGTCGATATCCTCTATTAAATGCGCAATATCCTTACCGTCCATTTCGGTGATGCTGACAGGAATACCCTCAGGGGTCATCTCATCATCCCATTCATGTTTGTGGTCACCATGGTCGCGCTGCAGCATAACGGCTAAATCCTTATCCAGATTTGTCTGTTTGATCAGGTTCCAGATCTGGTGCTGCAATAAGGGGAGCTTTGAGGGGTCCAGTGTTTCCACCTGATAGTATTCATCTACCAGCTGGGTAAGCATGGCCAGTTCGCCATAGCTGTCGGCCGATGTCATGGCCGGCGTAAGGTGATCAACCACAATGGCATGTGCACGCCGTTTAGCCTGTGAGCCCTCACCGGGGTCATTGATGATAAAAGGATAAAAAAGCGGCAGGTCTGCCAGGAAAGCATCCGGAAAACAGTTCTCCGAGAGGCCAATACTTTTCCCTGGCAGCCACTCCAGCGTACCATGCTTGCCCACATGGACAATCGCATCAGCGCCCCAGTCATTCCGCAGCCATTTGTAAAAGGCATGGTAGTGATGCGTGGGCGCCAGGTCGGGCTGATGATAGATCGCATCGGGATCCATCCCATAACCGCGCGGAGGCTGGAGGGCAACCATAGCATTGCCAAACTCAAGGCCGGCAAAGGCAATATGATCACCGTGTATATATGATTTTCCGGGAGCTGGCCCCCATTGTTTTTCTATTTTTTGCTGCAATGCTGAAGGTAATTCACTAAACCAAGCTGCATATTGGGCAAACGACACCTGACCAACCGCATTTTCCAACTGCTGCGGCGTAAGATAAGTTTCATCATAAGAACACCTGTTAACCAGATCGTGTATCAGCTCAGTTCCGGAACCAGGAAGACCATCGATCAGATAACCTTCTGCCTGCATCGCTTTTAACATCATTATCAAAGATTCAGGTGCATCAAGCCCTACGGCATTGCCGATCTGTGAGGCCTTGGTACTTGAATTGGTAAATACAAAAGCCACCTTTTTTGCCCGGTTAGGCAGATGTTTCAAGCGGGCAAAACGTACGGCCAGACCCGTCACCCGGTCTATCCTGTCATCAACAGGTTCATATCCATTGGCATCTTTTCCCTTCTCTTTAAATGAAACCGGCACTGTAATGATCCTGCCGTCAAATTCAGGAATAGCCACATTCATTGCTGTATCCAGGGGATTGAGTCCCCTGCTGGATGCGTCCCAGGAACCGCGGCCCATACCACTGGTAATCGCCTGCAAAATCGGGACATCCAGTTTACTCAATATGTTTTCGCCCTGTATTACCGCGTTTCCATCCTGCATGGCAAAAGAAACCGTATTGATCAGGACATCAATAATCACTTTATTTTGGATGCTGAAAAACTGAAAAGCAGCAGGCCATCCTGTTTCTTTATCCAGGGCCTTTAATGATGCCGTATAAACCGGTAGCACGTTGAGACTTCTGTCCTCCAGTGACCTGATCATGGCATCAATAAAAGAAGTATTTCCGCTCATGTAATGCGCGCGGTAAAATGTAAGCCCCACTGTTGCCCAGGCCGCATTGCTGCGCTGCTGCCAGTCTTCAAAGCTTGCATCCTCAGGCAGATCAGGATGATAAATCCCATGCTGTGGCAATATAACAGGCGCATCAAAGCCAAATCCGGTCATTAACAGACGGTCAGAAAGGAATTGCAGCAAGGAAAGCATATTCACCTGCCCTCCCGCGTCAAGATAGTTCAGTGTCTCCTGTAATACATCTGGCGGCACAGTAGATACTGCAGCATATTCAGGGTTAAAATCACTGGTACCGCTTACAAGGATCAGGTGCTGCCCTTGTTTTTTCACCCGGCTGACCAGTTCACTAAAGCCGGGAATGCTGCTCGGGCGTCCAAGTATTCTGAGGATAATGATTTTTGCAGCTGCAATTTCCCTGTCCAGCAGCTGTGCCATATGGGCTTCGCTCTTCACCGCCAGCAGGTTGATCCCCAGCGTCTGCGGGAAATCTTCGGGAAGAAACTGCAGGGAACGCTGCAGGCTAAGCAGGTCTGTATCTGCATGAGACAGAAATACAATCCCTTCCTTTGCCTGGTCTGCGGGACCGGAGATAGAGGGAACCTCAGCACCTTTCCAGGTATAAAACTGAAAAACATTTTCACTAAGTTCTGACGGCGGTACCAGATAACCATCAGCTTCCACCATACTTTCTATGTAGTCAAATATCGCTGTTACCTGCCAGTCGCTGTTCACCGAATGGAACCATATTGAGTGGCCGTCAAAGAGTAGGGTAACCACATTTGCAAGTGTACACGGCCCCAAACAGCCGCCTTTGGTCATGTGTACCACATTGCGCAATTTACGGCGCAGCCATTCACTTTTGTACAAATCTACGGGCACTGCACTAAAGCCCCTGTCCGTTCTTCCGCAGCAGCAGGCGTTATAGCAATAAGATAAGTGTCCTCTTCTCTGAACCAGGTTAATGGCCTTTCCATCCGCTCTTGTAACCCGCTGCCGTTTAATTTCGCCCATTGCTTATTTAAATGTTAAAACCTAAGTACAATTGAGATTACGCTCTGTCAAAAGTATCAAGAATTTTTATCATTTAACCACAGAGCCGTATTTACGTTGAGCTGTAACAAAGATTACCGGCGTTCTGCATTATGACCAAATTTGATACCTACTCCCAAATAAAGCGAAGCGCCAATTACGCCTTTTGGCGAATAGGAAGCATCATTAAAAATAACGGCAGACTTCAACAGGTTGTCAGTACCGGCAAACAGTTCAAAATTTGCAGTCTGGTACAAACCCTGTACACCAAATAAAAGGAACTGGTTCATGTTAAAAGCGGGGGTTACACTGATGGTAAACTCCTCTACCTTAAAATTATTTACTAGGACCACATCTGCACCATTATAGAACAGGTTCTTGGAAATAATGAGATCGGGAGTGTAAAAATTATACGTTTTTGAAATCAGGAAATCAACTTTTGCATTCGTTGCCGTATAAAAAGCCCCGCGCTGATTTTTGAGCTTAAGCAGGTCTACAACTTTGCGCTGCAGCTCTTTTGAATTGGCCGCAGTCCCTGCATTTAAAACGATCAGGTCATTATTCAACACCACAGAGCTTGAATTTTTGTTCCATCGGATAAAGCCCAGATCTTTAAGATTGGCCATGATAAAGACATCAGAGGCAGATCTGTAGGTAGTCCCCAGGCTAACTGATAAACCGGGGTTTTTAAAATCTGGCAACAGCGTATTCCGGTCCAGCTCTTCAGTAAGAAGAAAGCTCGCTTTATATTTACCGGTTAGCCTTACTGATAAATGATCCGGTGACACGGTTAAACCCGACTGTGTAACATCCGCATTGTTGTACGTAATCCCGCTGAGCACCCCCACTTTCAGTCCAACAGCTATGCCATCGCCATAATCCACACGGTAATTTGCGCTAAACTGATGGTACGACTGGCCATATCCATCACCATTGAAAAGATCATCCTTTGAAGTACTGAACCTGCCGTAGTTCCTCAGCGCAACCAGAGTTTCATTGGTATAATTGGCATATGCATCAGACCTTATTTGCCAGGAAAATCCCAGTTCTTTATTATTCTGATAAAAAGGGCTCATCCGGAAAGTCAGCAGGTAAACATTGGAACCACCATACAATTTATTGCGGTTGTTCATACCAACAGGGATATTCTTTGTGTCAATAAACCCGTCATTGAGTTTCCGCTGTAAGGTATAACTGGCATCCCCTCTGTTGCTGGTATTAAAACCGCCTGTGGGAAACAAGAAATTAGAGGCATACTGCCTGGAATCGTCCGATGTAAATGCCCTTTGTGCAGGGTTTTCAAAAGCATCAAATAATGTGTTCGTGTTGAACAGCCCGAACTGCTGAGCCTGGAGTTGACTTGAAATCAAAAGAAGGCCAATGTAGACGCATATCTTAGCCATATTATTATAATATTTTCCAAATATTATAATTTTAAATTAAGAGATACAATATTGTCCACAGATAAAATACATAGAGTGACGAAGATCATTTATTTCTTAAATCAACCTAATAAGCAATATCGTATAGATTTTCAAGAAACAAATCTGATGAGCGTCCATAGCCATAAGTGGTAAAATATTTATCAGTTAATCATTTTAACCCACAAAACAGAAAGAAAAAAGAGATCTTCATCGCTCATCGAAAGAAGCGCGCATTGTACAAATTTACCATTCCCTCAGGGGACAATTTTATTTAGAATTTACAAAAATATTTTACAAAAAAAATGCTATTCTCCATTGAACTGTGAACTGAGCTTCATCACTTCATAACCTTTTGCCCTGCACCGCTCTACAATGTCATCATAAGTTTTTTTTGGTATTTTCCGGGTCCTGCTCATGATAAACAAAAATTTATGCTCAGGATGGCCAACCACTACATAAGAATAATCAGATGCAGGTTCAATCACCCAATAATCAACCTTAACAGGCCAGATAAACTGGGTATAGAATGTAAAGAGTACAAGGTACCCGCATATTTTTCAAGGTCTACTTTAGTTACCGGCAGATTTTTATCTACCGGTAGAAAGGATGAGATCACTAAAAGAAAAGCGCACAAAAGTTTGATAGCAGGATAGATTTATTGATTTTTCAAACTGACAAATATCTACGAAGCATTAAACCTGCGGTTTTGATTTTTCTAAAGAACAGAATAGCTATAGGCTATATACTTGGGTCACCCTATTATTTCGGCCCGGATAAACTGTCTTTTAACATTTTCATAAAATACCCGCCTACAACACTTCTGGCCTGGAACCCAACTTGTTTTCCATTGGTAGTTTCATGCCAGTCGCTCAAAGGAACACGGGTTGGCGTTTCCTGTGAATAGCGATAAACTGGAGCGATCAGTTTTCTGAACTTTTCCGGATCATCGGTTAATCCGGCAGTCCACAATATCCAGTCAGACTTAGTATACGTTTTACGGCTGTCCAGGGGCAATCCATATTCGTTTTGTCTGGTAAGATAATAATTGATTTCCTTTTCGTAAACCGATTTAGGGAACAGCTCTAAATGAAGTACCTTATCCCATACCAGATTATATTTTTGGCTCCAGCTGCCCTTATTTTCAAAGGTCAGCGTATAATGGTCGCCATCATCAGCAAGGTCCATCCATTTTTTTACCATGGTATGTGCAATGGCATTATACTTATCTGCGGTCTTCATATCCCCAAGCTGCTGTGCCAGGCTTGCATAACAGGCTATTCCAACAATGGCCTTCATAGATAAGTTGGCATTGCGGGCCAAATGGCCGGCAAAATCATCTGTACACAACTGATTGGCCGGATCAAATCCTTCATCTGTTAAATAGTTCACCCACTGGCTAAGTGTTTTCCAGTGTTTCCTGGCATAATTTGCATTTCCCTCAACTTTGGCAATAGCGGCGGTGAGGATAATCATATTACCCGATTCTTCTACCGGCATCCCCTCTCCGTAAGTCTGGCCATTGGCAAGCGGATAAGTACCCAAGTCATGTGCAGCATATTTCTGTTTAAAAATCCCGCTTTCAGTAAAGTAAAAGATGCCGTTGAGCATTCCTTCCAGCAGACGATAGTTGTAAAGCAGATATAAAGGAGCAGAAGGGTAAGTAACATCTACCGTATTGATAAATCCACCGCTAAAGTTTTCCTTCGATAGCCACA
Source organism: Pedobacter westerhofensis (assembly GCF_900182595.1). Classification (GTDB taxonomy): domain Bacteria; phylum Bacteroidota; class Bacteroidia; order Sphingobacteriales; family Sphingobacteriaceae; genus Pedobacter; species Pedobacter westerhofensis. Next base: position 189,501 of record NZ_FXTN01000003.1, read on the forward strand.
GGATTTCGCCCTGCGGGCTTTTCACCAGTTCATGAGCGGCAATACCCTGGCGATAGGTAAGCGCACAAAGTGCAGCGTATTCCTTTCCGCCGGATGCCAGTGCATCCCTGTACATTTTTGCATCAAACGCAGAACACTTGCCCATCACCTGGCGATATTCAACCGCAGCTTTTGCCAGCAGCGAACCAAAATTGTTTTTACCAGAATTGTTCCACCATGGCCTTAAATTGGTTTTAAAATATTGTACCGCATAGATGTTCTCATATCCGATTTCCATGAATTTTGTGACTTCAGCGGCTCCAACCTTTCCAAAAGGAATCACCGTGTTCAGGCTCAGTCTTGTGCCTTTCAGCACCGAAGGAGTGGCAGGACCGCCGGTAAACGAACCAATCGCCTGCACCTGGCCCGAAACATATTGTCTGGCATGATATCCGGCAGGAACAGCCACATGCAGATAGCCCCAGTCGATACGCACATCATCTCCGTTCTTCTGCAAAACAGGCTGTTCTGTAGTACCAACCTTCAAAACGTTTAATGAACCCACTGCATACATTTGCGCCTTAACCGGCTGAGCAGGTTTATTTACCGCCAGATCGCTGGAAGCCCCAAAGAAAACCTTAACCTCATGCGTCTTTTTATCATTGCTCCTGGCGGCATAAGTGATATATGAAACCGGTCTTGAAAGCAGTTCCAAATCATTTAAAAGCAAAGGCGATGTGAAAGTTAGCTTTAGGTCCACATCACCGCATTTAAAACTATAGCGTGTCTGTGTTGGCGTAACCGTTACACTCTGCTGTTTTGCCGTCTTAATGTTTTGGTGCTCAACATCCTGTTCCTTTTCTGATATACCTATGTCAGCACGGGCACCGCCGCCGGTATTCACAACATGCATGGAGAACACATTATGCCCCTGCTTCAGCAGGCCTTTATTTTGCAGTTTAACATAAATATCATTAGCCACTCCCTGTTTTGCATAAACTTGCTCGCCATTCAGGTATAATTCAGCATCATCGTCATGAGAAATCTTCAGCAGCAAATCACCCAGCTTGCTCACATCCCCGATCTCAAATTCACGCCTCAACCAGATATCCCTGCTTTCCCATAATGTTTTATCGTTGCCTTTACTGTTGCCCACTGGAGATTTCCCCTGTTTCCAGTCGGACGCAGTAAAATTAACGGCAGTCCAGTCACCTGATGGCTTGGTTTCAGTATACTTTACCTCATATGAAATCTCATCAGATGCCGGCAGGATCGATTTGTAATATTGCGGGTCTTTGCCCAGAAAGCGATAAACCTGTCCGTCAACGTTAATCATACCAATCAGCGACTGACTGGCGCCGGTCCAGTGGTTAGTAGTTGATGCCGAAAGATCATCTGTTGATGACCAGATGCTGAAATAAGTATTATGTGTAATCAAAGGATACGAGGGTGCCCTGTTCACCTGTGCATTGGCCTGCATGGATATTCCCAGGAGCATCCAGACATAAAAAGTTTTTTGAAAGTTCTTCAGAGTTGATGTGTTGATACGCATATAATAGTAGTATGAGTTTTTTGCTTTATACCCCGGCTGATTATCCGTAATATAAAACAAGTGTAATTAAAATAATATTTAATTACACTTGTTTTGACAATTTTATATTAACAGGCTGTTGGATCATTGTGCATCATTCGCAGAAAGGCGAACGCCAAAATAAAGCATAAAAAAACCCGCCTTACTGATGTAAAGCGGGTTTGTAGCCCGTAGGGGAATCGAACCCCTATTTCCAGAATGAAAATCTGGCGTCCTAACCGGTAGACGAACGGGCCTTTTCAAAGCGACTCATCTTTGCAAATGCTGCTTCTCCAGGTAGCGGGGACCAGACTCGAACTGATGACCTTCGGGTTATGAGCCCGACGAGCTACCAACTGCTCCACCCCGCACTATATTTTTTTGGCCTTCCACCCTTCGGTTTTAGTAGCCCGTAGGGGAATCGAACCCCTGTTACCAGAATGAAAATCTGGCGTCCTCACCCCTAGACGAACGGGCCATTAGATTAAAGCGTTTAACCTTCGCAAGTTAAACGCTTCTCCAGGTAGCGGGGACCAGACTCGAACTGATGACCTTCGGGTTATGAGCCCGACGAGCTACCAACTGCTCCACCCCGCACTATGCCTTTAATAAGAAACGCTAGCGTGCAACTAGCGTTTCTGTGTAGCCCGTAGGGGAATCGAACCCCTATTTCCAGAATGAAAATCTGGCGTCCTAACCGGTAGACGAACGGGCCTTTTCAAAGCGACTCATCTTTGCAGATGCTGCTTCTCCAGGTAGCGGGGACCAGACTCGAACTGATGACCTTCGGGTTATGAGCCCGACGAGCTACCAACTGCTCCACCCCGCACTTTATATCAACCTTAAACGGTGAAAGAATCAATCTTCCTTTGTTTTAAATTGGTCTGCAAAGATATATTTCGTTTCTTTGCAATGCAAATTTATTTTAAAAAATATTCAATGTCGCATAAAGCAGGTTTTGTAAGCATAATAGGTAAGCCAAATGTTGGTAAATCTACCTTAATGAATGCCCTGGTAGGGGAAAAACTATCGATCATCACTCCAAAGGCCCAAACTACACGTCACCGTATTCTGGGAATTGTGAATGAAGAAAATTACCAGATCGTTTTTTCTGACACTCCGGGGATCATAAAACCACGCTACGGCCTGCAGGATTCAATGATGAATTTTGTAAAAGGTGCACTGAGCGATGCCGACCTGATCCTGTTCGTTACAGACGTAAATGAACAGCATGATGAAAATGATGTACTGGAGAAGATCATCAACAGTACCATCCCAATGATCGTCCTCATCAATAAAATTGATGGCGCTACCCAGGAACAGGTAGATGAGAAACAGGCCTACTGGCAGGAACTCTTAAAGCCTATGCACATTTATGCAATTTCCGCGCTGCACAAGTACAACCTTGACGGCATTCTGGAAAAGGTCCTTGAAAACCTACCTGAACATCCGGCATATTATGATAAAGAGGAATTGACAGATAAAACCCAGCGTTTCTTTGTTTCTGAGATCATCAGGGAAAAAATCTTTAATAACTATCAGAAAGAAATCCCTTACAGTACCGAAGTGGTAATTACTTCATTCAAGGAAGAAGAAAAAATTACCAGGATAAGTGCAGAAATCATTGTAGAGCGCGATTCACAAAAGAACATTCTGATTGGCAAGGGGGGCTCCATGCTGAAAAAAGTAGGAACGGAAGCACGCAAGGATGTAGAACGTTTCCTGAACCAGAAAGTGTTCCTGGAAACCTTCGTAAAAGTGATTCCAGACTGGAGAAGTAAAAAGAACTATTTAAAAAGTTTCGGGTACGAAAATTAAACCTACCTTTGCAACCCCTTAATAATTAATACAATTCACAACACATGGCTAATATTATAGCAATCGTCGGAAGACCAAACGTAGGCAAATCTACCCTTTTTAACCGCTTAACTGAGAGTCGTAAAGCTATTGTGGATGATTTCAGCGGTGTTACGCGTGATCGTCATTATGGCGTTGCGGAGTGGACTGACAAACAATTTACAGTGATCGATACCGGTGGATATGTTGCAAATTCTGAAGATGTTTTTGAAGCAGCCATCCGCGAACAGGTAGTCATTGCTATCGAAGAAGCATCAGTAATCCTGTTTATGGTGGATGTAATCACCGGAATCACAGATCTTGATGATGAAATCGCACAAATTTTGCGCAGAAGCAAAAAACCGGTTTTTATCGTTGTCAATAAAGTAGACAATACTTCGCTGGAAAATGATGCCGCCGTATTTTATGGCTTTGGATTAGGAGAGATTTATTCGATCTCTTCCATGACAGGTTCTGGTACAGGCGACCTTCTCGACGAAGTGATCTCTCACTTTGAAGATGTTGTAATCGAAGATAACGGATTACCAAAACTAACCATTGTAGGAAGACCTAACGTAGGTAAGTCTTCATTAATCAATGCCCTGATGGGTCAGGAAAGAAATATCGTTACCCCGATTGCCGGCACTACACGTGATTCCATTCATATCCATTACAATCAGTTTGGCCACGAGTTCATGTTTATCGATACTGCAGGTTTGCGTAAAAAGACCAAAGTAAAAGAGAACATCGAATTTTATTCGGTTATGCGTACCATCAAGGCTCTTGAAGAGGCTGACGTAGTGATCCTGATGCTGGACGCAATGGAAGGCCTGGAGTCGCAGGATGTTAACATTTTCCACCTTGCAGAGAAAAACAAAAAAGGTATCGTTATCCTGGTTAACAAATGGGACCTGGTAGAGAAAGATAACAAGACGATGAAAGCTTTTGAAGAGCAGATCCGTCAGAAACTTCAGCCATTCACAGATGTGCCGATCGTTTTTACCTCCGTAATCAGCAAACAACGTATTTTCAAAGCCGTAGAAACTGCACTGGAAGTATATAAAAACAGAGGTAAAAAAATCCCGACTTCAAAACTGAACGATGTGATGCTCCCAATCATTGAGAACTATCCTCCGCCGGCATTGAAAGGGAAATATATCAAGGTTAAATATGTTACCCAGATCAATGCAACATCACCGATGTTTGCTTTCTTCTGTAATCTTCCGCAGTATATCAAGGAGCCCTATAAACGCTTTATCGAGAATAAACTGCGTGAGAATTTTGACTTCAATGGCGTACCAATCCAGATTTACTTCAGACAGAAATAAGATTACTGCAGGCTCGTAAGAGCCTGCTTGATCATATTGTCATTCAGGTTCAGCGCCCGGTAATAACCTGCATCCCCCAGATGATATTTATAAAGCAATGCTTTAAGATCATTGTAAACTACAGGTTTAGAAGCAACCAGCTGCTTATTGTCTATCACAATGTTTTTGGATTGCACATACTTTACAAAATCCCGGTAATCGGCATCACTGATTGTAAAGGTATTCAGGTTTTGCTCCAGATAGGCCGCCGTATAGCGGTTCGCCAGTACATCAAACACATAGTCGAACATTACCTTTTTATCCATCAGTAAGCTGTAAAACTTATTGATCCCCACGGTATCCATTTTCACATAGATATCAGGTTGTATGCCGCCTCCGGCAAAAACACGCTTTCCTGAACCGGTGATGAATGCAAGGTTCTTCTGTAAGCTGTCTCTTGATGCCAGTGGTTTTTCGGTCAGCTCCCCATCATTGAAACGGTCTTCTATTTCATTCTGATAGGCCGTATATCCTCTTTTATATGATTTCTGAATACTGCGCCCTAAAGGCGTATAATACCTTGCAATGGTTAAGTTTAATGCAGAGCCATCTCCGAAAGGAAACTGTTCCTGCACCAGGCCTTTTCCAAAAGAACGGCGTCCAATGATTACCCCCCTGTCCAGGTCCTGTACCGCGCCGGCAAGGATCTCACTGGCAGAAGCAGAATTCTCGTTAATGAGCACTGCAAGTTTGCCATCCTCAAACTCACCTCCGCCGGTAGCGATATAATCGGTGCGCGGCTCGTGCTTTCCTTCGGTATATACAATAAGTTTGTTTTCCGGAAGAATTTGGTTGGCCAGGCCAGTAGCTGCGGTGAGGTACCCTCCGCCGTTGTCCCTGAGGTCAAGGATCAGCTTTTTCATTCCTTCCTGTTTCAGCGTCTTTACAGACTCTACAAAATCTTTGTCCGTATTTGCACCGAACTCACTGATGCGGATGTACCCGGCGTCGGTATTGATCATATAAGCGGCATCAATGCTGCTCACACTCACACGCCCGCGTTTTACAGTCATCGGTACCGGGTGACTGGCACCGGGATGAAGCACCAGCAGTTGTACCGATGTTCCTTTTCTGCCTTTAATCCTGCCCATCATTTGCGCTCTCGGCAAATGCTTGCCGCTCACATACATGCTGTCTATCCTGATGATCTTATCCCCTAGCTTTAAACCCGATGAAGCCGCAGGGCCGTCTTTAAATACATTGATAACCAATAGTGTATCTTTCAGAATATAATATTCTATTCCGATACCTTCAAAGTTTCCTTCAAGCATTTCTGACTGATCAGTAAGCTTAACCGGAGGAAGGTAAACACTGTGAGGGTCCAGCTGGTGCAGCAGGCTGTCAATTTCAAGATGGCTCAGTGTATCAGCATCAATCTCATCTACATAATTTCTGTTGATCAGGTTGATGATTTCATCAACTTTCTCCGAATTATTGTCTGCAAACTGAACATTACGCTGAAAAGTGAAGCCCTGGTCCTTTAAAAACTTGTAGCCCAGGAACATCCCACCTATTAAAGTAACAGAATAGGTAAGCGCAATGAGCAAATTTTTTCGGGTGGTAGGTTTCATGTATGAGCAATTGTACAAAGTTATAAAATTACACTGTCAATTAACTATCTAAACGACTCCAGATTTATTATTGTTTCATCTTTTTTATGATGTTGTCTCATTTGTCCGATAGAGCCTTTGATGATAAAAATCATTCAGATTTTACCATTCCAAAGAAATTGACGATTTTTAACAAATTATATCTACTTACAGATACGTAAAAAACAACACAAACTATGATACGTGTAACCGAACAAGAGTCAAAGTACAACGATATAGACCAGATGGAAGTGCTTGACATTCTTAAAGGCATCAATAATGAGGACAAAACTGTGCCTATGGCTGTAGAGAAATCTATCCCTCAAATAGAAAAGCTTTCTATAGCTGTTACTGAAAGAATGAAAAGCGGTGGCAGGCTATTTTATATCGGTGCAGGAACAAGTGGCCGGCTGGGTGTGGTAGATGCCTCTGAATGCCCGCCCACTTTTGGTGTTCCCTTTGACGAGGTAGTGGGTATTATTGCCGGCGGCGATACAGCAATCAGACGCGCAGTGGAAAATGCCGAAGACGATGAATTGCAGGCCTGGATTGACCTGCAGGAATTTGATATCAATTCAAAAGACAGCCTCATTGGCCTTGCAGCCTCAGGCACTACCCCCTATGTCATCGGCGGCTTATTAAAAGCCCGGGAAAATGGAATTTTAACAGGATGTATTGTTTGCAATGAAGGGGGGCCTATTGCCGCAGCAAGTGATTTCCCTGTAGAAGTAGTAGTAGGTCCAGAATTTTTAACAGGATCTACCCGTATGAAATCGGGCACCGCTCAAAAGTTGGTTTTGAATATGCTGAGTACCACCGTGATGATCAAACTGGGACGTGTGAAGGGCAATAAAATGGTGGATATGCAGTTAACCAATCATAAGCTGGTAGACAGAGGTACACAGATGGTCATGGACGAGCTGAACATCGATTATCAGAAAGCAGAAGATCTGCTGATCCGCTATGGCAGTGTCAGAAAAGCAGTTGAAGCCAGCACTAAATAGTAGCCCTTATGCACGAGATAGAACCATATTACCGCTGGCGGGACGATTACATAGCCGCAGAAGACCCCCGTTCTCCATTTTTTAACACGGAATATTCGGAGTTTTATTTCGATAAACAATTATATAACTACCTGATCCACCCGCAATGGGACGATTTTGGCTCCAGCACACTCTATATCAAAGTCCTCTTTGTGGATTATGATCATAACTATGCGATCATTGAGTTCATTGGTGAATGGAACGACGCCATTTCAAATGATATTATGCTGCTGAAAAGAGAAATCCTTGAGCTGATGATCGATGAAGGTATCAACAAATTTATTCTGATCGGCGAAAATATCCTTAACTTTCATTCTTCGGAAGACAGCTATTATGAAGAATGGTTCCAGGATGTAGAGGACGGATGGATCACTGGCATCAATTTTAACCCGCATGTGATCGAAGAATTCAGGAGCAGCAATATTGACTACTATATCAATTTTGGCGGGCAGCTGGACGATTTGGCATGGAGAACACTCAAACCTCTCCAGTTCTTCCATAAAGTTGAAGAAATTCTGACAAAAAGACTAGGGGCATAAATTTTGCATGTAGCATATTACCCGTATATTTAATTTAAATTTTAAAAAAATGGATAACAACAATAATTATAACTGGTCAGAAAAATCAGTTTTTGTAGAGAACCAGACAGGGACTGTTGCAAAAAAATTCTTTGCAAGCGTGTTTTTATGGATGTTCGTCGCACTGGGCATCTCTACACTTGCTGCCGTATATATGGCTAATACTCCTGAAATGCTGGGTTACCTGCTTAGTCAGGAAACTGGTAAATTGTCAATTTTAGGCTATGTAGCTATGTTTGCTCCGATAGGATTGGTACTTTTAATGAGTGCCGGACTAAGCAAACTTTCGTACGGCGCCTTACTAGGTACTTTTATCCTGTATTCACTGCTTACAGGCGTAAGTTTAAGTTTCATCCTGTTAATCTACACTTCAGGATCTGTGATCGGATGTTTTGCCGCAGCAGCAGGTATTTTTGGTTTAATGGCTGTTCTTGGCTATACTACTGATACCGACCTGAGCAAATTCGGACCAATACTGATGGTTGGGGTAATTGGTTTAGTGATTGCCAGTGTAGTGAATATGTTCCTGAAAAGCTCTGGTTTCGACTACGTAATGAGCTTCGTTGGCGTAGCGATCTTTACTGCCCTCACAGCATATGATGTACAAAAATTAAAACGTATTGGTGCTGGTATCGAAGAGAACGGCGACACCATCGCCGCTGATGATTCCAAAAAATTGGCGATCATGGGCGCATTGTCCTTGTATCTCGACTTTATCAATATCTTCCTGTTCCTGTTAAGGATATTTGGAGGAAGAAAATAATTTCAAAAAAAAATGGAATTTAGAAGAGGGCTGGCGAATTATCGTCAGCCCTCTTCTTTTCATTGCAATTTTATTGTGTTTAGCCCCGCATTTTTTGGAATTCATTTTTCTTTGTTGCATTTTTGCACACGCTTATAAAGAAAGACGGAGGGATTAGACCCTGCGAAGTCTTAGCAACCTGTGCTTACAAGGTGCTACATTCTACTAGAGCAGTTAAGCCTGCTCCTGAAAGATAAGTAATTCGATCCGATGCCGGAATTCTGATTAAGCCTGTTTATTTAATTCCTGAATGAAGTTGTTTCCAAAGAGCAGCGATCATACAGAAATGGCAATGATTACCCCTGATAATGAACATAAGAGAAGAGCTCGAAAAACGAATTTTAATTATTGACGGTGCGATGGGCACAATGATACAGCGCTATGTCCTTACTGAAGAAGACTTCAGGGGAGAGCGTTTTAAAAATCACCCATGTGATGTTAAAGGAAATAACGACCTGCTCAACATTACCCGCCCTGATATCATCAAAGCCATACATACAGAATACCTCAAAGCTGGTACTGATATTATTGAAACCAATACCTTCAGCACGCAGCGCATTTCCCTGGCAGATTACCAGATGGAAGAACTGGATTATGAGATGAGCTTTGAAGGCGCCAAAATTGCAAAAGAAGCCATTAACGAGTTCATGGCAGCACATCCCGGCCGCGTTTGTTTCGTTGCCGGTGCCGTAGGCCCAACTAACCGTACGCTCTCTATTTCACCTGATGTGAACGACCCCGGTTTCAGGGCCCTTACATTTGATGAACTTGCAGACGCGTATTACCAGCAGATCAGGGGACTGATTGATGGCGGAGCAGATCTGCTCATGATCGAAACCATTTTCGATACACTGAATGCAAAAGCAGCAATATTTGCAATCAAACAATATGAAGAGGTTATTGGCAGAAAAATAGAGATCATGATCTCCGGCACCATTACTGATGCCTCGGGAAGAACGCTATCCGGACAAACAGCAGAAGCCTTTTTAAACTCTGTTATCCACGCAAAACCGCTGAGCATCGGTTTCAATTGTGCCCTGGGCGCCAAAGATATGAGGCCCCATATAGAAGAACTTTCAGCCAAAGCCGGCTGTTATGTTTCAGCCTATCCCAATGCCGGCCTGCCCAATGAATTTGGCGCTTATGATGAAATGCCGGATGAGACTGCGGTCCTTGTTGAGGATTTCATTACGCACGGATTTGTGAATATTGTAGGTGGTTGTTGTGGTACTACGCCAGATCATATTGCCGCAATCGCTGCCAAAGCAAAAAATATAAGCCCAAGAAAAATACCCGAACTTCCCCGATACATGCGCCTGAGCGGTTTAGAACCCGTAACCATTACTCCCGAAAGCATGTTCGTCAACATTGGCGAAAGAACCAACATCACCGGATCCCCTAAATTCTCGAAACTGATCCTGAGTGGCGATTATGAAGCTGCCCTTGCGGTAGCCCGCCAGCAGGTTGAAGGTGGTGCACAGGTGATCGATGTGAACATGGACGAAGGGATGCTTGATTCCGAGGCCGCAATGACAAAGTTCCTTAACCTGATTGCTTCAGAACCGGATATCTCAAAACTGCCGATCATGGTAGACTCTTCTAAGTGGAGCGTAATTGAGAACGGACTGAAATGTTTGCAGGGAAAAGGTATCGTGAATTCAATTTCCCTTAAAGAAGGCGAAGATAAGTTCCGCGAAAGCGCCCGCAAGATCATGAATTTTGGTGCCGCTGTTGTTGTAATGGCTTTTGATGAACAGGGACAGGCAGATAACTTTGAACGACGTAAAGAAATTTGTAAGCGCTCTTATGATATACTGGTTGATGAAATCGGATTTCCTGCCGAGGATATTATTTTCGACCCCAACATTTTAACAGTTGCCACGGGTTTAGAAGAACATAACAATTATGCGGTTGATTTTATCAATGCCGCTAGATGGATTAAAGAAAACCTCCCTTATGCAAAAGTAAGTGGTGGGGTTTCCAATATTTCATTCTCTTTCAGAGGGAATAATACTGTACGCGAGGCCATGCACTCTGCATTCCTTTACCATGCCATTAAAGCCGGCCTGGATATGGGTATCGTTAATGCAGGGATGCTCGAAGTATATGAGGCCATACCTGCTGAACTGCTCGAAAGAGTGGAAGATGTACTGCTCAACCGCAGGGATGATGCCACAGAACGCCTGGTAGATTTTGCCGAAACTGTAAAATCGAAAGGAAAGGAACTGGTAAAGGATGAAGAATGGAGAAAAGAATCCGTAGAATCCCGTCTCTCCCACTCTCTCGTTAAAGGAATCATTGAATACCTTGATGATGACGTAGAAGAAGCCAGACAACAGTACGACCGCCCGATCCATGTGATCGAAGGCCCGTTGATGGACGGAATGAACATTGTAGGTGATCTTTTTGGTGCAGGAAAAATGTTCCTTCCCCAAGTGGTAAAATCGGCCAGGGTAATGAAGAAGGCGGTGGCTTACCTGCTTCCATTTATTGAACAGGAAAAACTGGACAATCCGGATGGCGACCAAAGCTCTTCCGCTGGAAGGGTTTTAATGGCCACGGTAAAAGGTGACGTGCATGACATCGGAAAAAACATTGTAGGTGTGGTACTGGCCTGTAATAACTTTGAGATCGTTGATATGGGTGTAATGGTGCCCGCTCAGGAGATTATTAAAAAAGCGAAAGAGATCAATGCTGACATTATCGGTTTAAGCGGTTTGATTACCCCTTCACTGGATGAGATGGTGCATTTTGCAAAGGAAATGGAACGCGAAGGTTTTACTATTCCCCTGCTGATCGGCGGAGCAACAACTTCCCGGATCCATGCAGCTGTAAAGATTGCCCCAAATTACTCCGGTCCGGCAATCCATGTACTGGATGCTTCGAGAAGTGTGTCTGTCTGCAGCACACTGATGAACCCGGAAACCCGCGATGCCTATATCGGCAACATCAGACAGGAATACGATAAAGCTAGAGAAGCACATTTAAATAAAAGATCAGACAAACGCTTTAAGACCATTGAAGAAGCAAGAACCGACAGGTTCCAGATCGACCCTGAACAGGTTGCTCCGGCGCCGGCATTTTTAGGAACAAAAACATTCACCAACTACCCTCTGGAAGAGCTGGTGCCTTATATAGACTGGACACCCTTTTTCCATACCTGGGAGATGGGCGGCAGTTACCCAAGAATTTTTGCTGATAAAAAAATCGGTGATGAAGCTAAAAAATTATTTGATGATGCCCAGATACTGCTAAAAAGGATTGTAGACGAAAAGCTGCTTTCCGCAAATGGGGTAATCGGTTTCTGGCCGGCAAATTCGGTTGGCGATGATATCCTGCTCGAAGTGGATGGCAAACCGGTAACGATCCATACCCTTCGCCAGCAGGCGGAAAAAGTTGCAGGACAGCCTTACTACGCATTGTCCGATTTTGTTGCGCCAAAAGATGGCGGCGTACAGGATTATTTTGGTGGTTTCGCCGTTACTACCGGTATTGGTTGTGATGAGCTGGTAGCCGAGTTCGAAGCCGTGTACGATGATTATAACAGTATCATGGCCAAAGCCCTGGCAGACCGCCTGGCAGAAGCCTTTGCAGAAAGAATGCATGAGCTGGTGCGCACAGAATACTGGGGCTACGCCAAAGATGAGCGTCTTACTGCTGACGAACTGATCAAGGAAGAATATGCAGGTATACGTCCTGCTCCCGGATACCCGGCTTGTCCTGACCATACAGAAAAAGAAACACTGTTTAACATCCTCGATGCAGAAAACCAAACCGGCCTGCACCTCACAGAGAGTTTTGCAATGTATCCCACCGCGGCTGTAAGCGGATTCTATTTTGCCCACCCTCAGTCCAGATATTTCGGCCTGGGCAAGATTACTAAAGATCAGGTAGAAGAATATGCCCGCAGAAAGAACATGTCTCTTGAAGATACAGAAAGATGGCTTAGCCCAAATTTAGCTTATTAAACCTAAGAATGAAGATCACCGAACACATTAACAATGCCGCGGGCAAAACCCTCTTTTCTTTTGAATTGCTGCCACCTGTTAAGGGAAAAAGCATTACCGATATTTATGATGCCATTGATCCTTTAATGGAATTCAATCCCCCTTTTATTGATGTGACCTATCACAGGGAAGATTATATCTATAAGCAGCATGCCAGTGGCCTGCTGGAAAAAGTTTCTTACCGTAAACGTCCGGGAACGGTAGCCATTTGTGCTGCCATTATGAACAGGTACAAAGTAGATGCTGTACCGCACCTGATCTGCGGAGGATTTACCAAAGAAGAAACTGAAAATGCACTGATCGACCTCCAGTTTCTGGGTATCGATAATGTACTGGTATTACGCGGCGACGCAAGACATGCGGATTCGGGATTTATACCTACACCAGGCGGACATGCCTATGCTACTGATCTGCTGGAGCAGGTAGCGAATATGAATAAAGGCAAATACCTGTTTGAAGATCACGACGCCTTTCAGACCGATTTTTGTATCGGCGTGGCCGGATATCCTGAAAAACACTTTGAAGCGCCTAACTTAAAAACCGACTTTAAATATTTAAAGCAAAAGGTGGATATGGGTGCTGAATTTATCGTCACACAGATGTTCTTCGATAATTCGAAATATTCGGAATTTGTAGATCAATGCAGGGCAAACGGTATAAATGTGCCCATCATTCCCGGTCTTAAGCCAATTACTTCTTCCAAACAACTGATCAGCCTGCCAAAGATCTTCCATCTTGACCTTCCGGAAAACCTTACCGAAGCTGTACAGGCCTGTAAAAATGAGAAGGATGTAAAGGAAGTAGGGATTGAATGGATGATCGAACAATGTAAAGAGCTGATACAGCTTGGCGCCCCTGTGCTCCACTTTTATACCATGAGCAATCCTGAGCCAACCAAAAGAATCGCAAAGGCCGTTTTCTAATATTCAGGTCTTATTATCTTTTTCCGGATGAATTTGGCAGATTCTTTGTACATTTCGATTCTACAAAAGGAAACGTTATGAAAAAGACGACAATGATCATGCTTGCTATAGTTACATTATCATCATGTAATGCACTAAAAAACACTGTAGAGGCAAGTTCTGATCTGTCTAAACTGGGAGGAACCTGGGAACTGAATTATATCTCGGGGCCCCGGATTGCTTTTAACGGGCTTTACCCGGGACAAAAGCCGCAGATGGTTTTCAACCTTTCTGACAAAAGGATCAGCGGAAACAGCAGCTGTAATTCTTTTTCGGGCAAGCTTCTGGCAGATGATTCTTCCATCAATTTCAATGAGCCACTGGTAACTACAAAAATGGCCTGTCCGGGTGAAGGAGAGGCCGTATTTTTTGAGACACTGAAAAAAGTAAATAAATATACCATTACTGGCGATACCACCCTCAATTTCATGATGGGGGATATCGCCATTATGCGTTTTAGAAAGATTCAGTAAACGGTATCAGCAGAGAGAATAAATCTCCCAGCCATTACCCTTACTATGTAAAATCTTCAATTACGATTAAACCTCCTGCAATAAAAATGCTTTAAAGGCTTCGAAATCTACATTCATATGGGTAGCCGATTTTGCTTTCTTCTTCAATTCTTCCAGCTGCTCCGGCGCATTAACCTGTGCCGCCATCTCCTCAGAAAATATATCCGGGAACTTGCAGGCATGGGCCGTGGATAAAAATACAAAAGTATCTTCGGCAGACGGGTATTCAGCCTTAAAAGCCTCAACCGCCAGCCAGGCAATTGCCGTATGCGGACAGGCCACATAATTAAATTGCTCATAAATATCGGTGATCGCCTTTACCGTATCATCATCAGTATATCGGTAGCTCTTTACCAGCTCTTTCAGTTTCACCGTATCCTGTTTAAACAGCTCCATGATCCTCACCCAGTTGCTTGGTGCGCCCACATCCATTGCATTGGCATACGTTTGTACAGACGGACGGGTTTCGTACACGCCTGTTTCCAGGAAACGCGGAACAGTATCATTGGCGTTGGTCGCAGCAATAAACTGTTTTACCGGTAAGCCCATTTTCCAGGCCAGTAATCCTGCAGCGATGTTTCCAAAGTTTCCGCTCGGTACAGAAAATACAATTTCTCTTTTATCTTCCCTGTACAGTTGTGCAACCGCATTGAAATAATAAAACGTCTGAGGGATCAGTCTCGATATATTGATAGAGTTTGCAGAAGTCAGCCTCATTTTAGCGTTCAGCTCATCGTCAGCAAATGCCTGTTTCACCAGCGCCTGGCAGTCATCAAACGTTCCGTCGATCTCTATCGCGCGGATATTTTGCCCGTTGCTGCACAGCTGCAGCTCCTGGATCTCACTAACTTTTCCTTTAGGGTACAAGATCGTCACACGCGTATTAGGTACGCCCAGAAAGCCCAGTGCTACCGCACCACCTGTATCACCTGATGTAGCTACCAGCACATCCAGCATCTGCTCTCCGTCTTTCAGAAAATAAGCCATAACCCTGCTCATAAACCTGGCACCAAAATCTTTAAAAGCCAAAGATGGACCGTGAAACAATTCCAGCACATAGGTTTCTTCGTTCAGTTTTTTTGCAGGAGCAGGGAAATTGATCGCATCATCGATCAGTGCTTTCAGGTCGTCCGCAGGAATATCATCATGCAGCAATGCCGATGCTACTTTATAAGCAATCTCCGGCAGGGTATATTGATCCAGGTTATTCAAAAACTCTTCGTCCAGCACAGGAATTTCTGTTGGCATATACAAGCCTTTGTCCTGTGGCATACTGTTAAAAACAGCAGACTGAAAATCTACTTCAAGGTCGTGGTTGTTGGTACTATATAATTTCATTTTAATATTTGTTAATCCAGTATAACCGGGCCTTTTTTGTTTACCGATGATACAAATGACAGACTGTTGATCTGAATAGATTTCAATTGTTTCTGCAATGCCTGTGTGATCGCGTGCCCGGTAGCTTCGTCTTTCGTTAAGGCAAAAACAGAGGGCCCCGAACCTGAGATTCCAAAACTGATGGCACCCATTTCCATAGCGATGCTTCTCATCTTGTAAAAATCAGGGATCAGGATAGAACGCGTAGGCTCTACCAGTCCGTCAACCATACTACGGCCAATCAGATCGTAATCTTTCGTAAACAGACCTGTTACAAGACCTGCTACATTGCCCCATTGTTTCACTGCATCTTTCAGAAAAACCTTGGAGCGTATCATCTGCCGTGCATCTTTTGTAGGCACATCTACTTCAGGATAAACAATCGCAGCATACATCTCCTCAGGGAAAGGCAGGCTGATCACATCCAATGGCTCATAGCTTCTGATCAGGACAAAACCTCCCAGTAATGCCGGCGCCACATTATCCGCATGCCCGTATCCGCAGGCCAGCTCCTCGCCTTTCATTGCAAAGGGAACAAGTTCTTTTGCGCTAAGCTGGTTATCAAACAATGTATTAATTGCAAAAAGCCCCGCTACCGTACTTGCAGAACTGGAGCCCAGCCCGCTGCCAATCGGCATCTTTTTATGCAGTTCTATATCTATTCCCATATCCGTACGCCCAATGTGCTTCAGGTAATCCTGCACACTTGCACTCACTGTATTTTTTGCCGGATTCAGCGGCAGGCGGCCTTCATCACCGGTGATTTTTGAGATCACTACGCCCGGAGTATCTGTTACACGCATGATCACTTCATCACCCGGCTCATTCACCGCAAACCCTAACACATCAAACCCGCAAACTACGTTGGCAACTGTAGCTGGCGCAAAAACTTTTACTGACGATCTCATCTTTTACCTACATTTATTATATCTGCGAATACACCTGCTGCAGTTACTTCTGCACCGGCACCTGGTCCTTTAACTACTAACGGACGGTCTTTGTAACGGTCCGTGATAAAGGAAATAATATTATCACTGCCGGATAACATATAAAAAGGATGGGAATCATCTACCATCTGCAAGGTGATCGCCACTTTGCCGGCCTCCAGCTTGCCGATATATCTCAGCACTTTACCATTGGCCGCGGCCGTATTTTTCAGGTTTTCAAAGTATGCAGTATTGTTCTCCAGCTCCTGGTAAAAATCAGCCACGGTTGCAGCCGCCATACAGGCCGGAGGCAGCATGCTTTCTATTTGTATATCAGACTCCTCTAAGGGATATCCTGCATCTCTCGCCAGGATCAGCATCTTGCGCATAAAATCCTTTCCATTCAAATCGTCACGCGGATCAGGTTCGGTATATCCCATTTCCTGAGCCGATTTCACGATCTCGTGGAATTTTACCTCATCTTTAAAATTATTGAAGATATAAGATATTGTGCCAGACAATATCGCTTCAATGCTCGCGATGTTATCGCCGCTCATCATCAGGTCCTTCAGCGTACGGATAATCGGCAGTCCGGCCCCCACGTTGGTTTCATAATGAAAATCAACACCGTAAGTACGCGCTGCCGCTTTGTATGCACTGTACTGGCTATACTCACCAGAGTTGCCTATTTTATTACAGGTAACTACCGAAATGCTGGATTCCAGGATCTCCTGGTAATAATCTACCGGATTAGGGCTGGCCGTGTTATCCACAAACACACAGTTCGGCAGGTTCATCGCCTTCATCTGTTTTACAAATTCTTTCAGGTCTGCGGGCTCAGCATTTACCAGCATCTCTTCTTCCCAGTTAGAAAGATCAAATCCGGCACTGCTCATGCTCATCTGGCGCGAGTTGCTGATACCCATTACTTTCACTTCCAGATCGTTATTTTTAGCCAGTAAGGGGCTCTGGTTCAGAAGCTGGCGGAACAAAGTTTTACCGATATTTCCTGTTCCCAGGCAAAAGATATGCAGTGTTTTTTTCAGGTCTGCAAAAAACGCATCGTGTACAGCATTTACTGCTTTTGACAAATCGTTTTTCGACAGGATCACCGAAATATTATATTCTGAAGAACCCTGTGCAATTGCTCTCACATTCACACCATTTCTGCCCAGTGCATGAAATAACTTGCCAGACATACCCGGAGTATGTTTCATGTTCTCCCCTACGATTGCCAGTACAGACAATCCGTTTTCTACCTGCGGGTATTCCAGTTTCTTGGCATGCAGTTCCAGTTCAAACTCCTTGCTGATGATCGCCAGTGCTTTCAGCGCATCGTCTGGCTTCACAGCAAAGGTAATGCTGTGCTCCGATGAAGACTGGGTGATCAGCACTACATTGATCTGCTCCCTTGACAACAGCGAGAACAGGCGGCCGCTAAAACCAGCTTTTCCCACCATTCCGCTGCCAGAAAGGTTCAGGATACTGATTTCATCAATTGATGAAATTCCTTTGATCGGCAGATCCGAAGAATCTGCCCCATGGCGGATATATGTACCTTCAAATCCTGTATTGAAGGTGTTTTTGATCACAATAGGGATTTTCTTTAAAAATGCAGGGATCATCGTTGGCGGATAGATCACCTTGGCACCAAAGTAGGAGAGTTCCATCGCCTCTGTATAGCTGAGTTCAGACAGCGAGAATGCCTTTTCAACGATCCTTGGATCGGCAGTCAGCATCCCGTCTACATCCGTCCAGATCTCTATCTGTTTTACATTTAAGGCAGAGCCCCAGATTGCTGCAGTAAAATCACTGCCACCACGCCCAAGTGTAGTGATCCTGCCTTCGCTGTTGCTCGCGATATAGCCGGTTACAAATAACAGTTTGCCCGGGTTGGCTGCGTAGAAATCCTGGATCAGCATTTCTGTCAATGGTGTATTTACTTTTGCCTGTCCGTAATTATTGTCTGTTTTAATTAGTTCAGAGCCATCAACAGCCAGGGCCGCAGGAAAATCCTGTTTAGCAATATGGCTGATCATAAAGGTAGAGCAGCGCTCTCCAAAACTCAGGATCGAATCTCTTGTTTGTGCGCTCAGTTCCTGGAGCGTATATACCGACTGCAGGATATCCTCCAGCTCATTAAAGTATATTTTCAACCTCGTAAACACCGGGTTTTGTGCTGATGCAGGCAAAAGCTCACGAACTACCTGGAAGTGTTTTTCCTCAATTTGTTTCAGTTCGCTGGTATATTCCTCTGCTAAAAGTGCTTTCTCCGCCATCAGCTGCAGCAGATTGGTCACGCCGCTCATCGCCGAGAGCACAACTACAGGATAATCTTCCTGATCTCCCTTCTTCAGTATACTGATCAGGGTACGGATGCCCTCTGCTGAACCTACTGAAGTACCTCCGAATTTTAGAATATTCATCATATTTAAATTTAAAAAAAAAGCGCCTTCCGTTTAGAGGAAGGCGCTTTCTATGGTTATTTATGTTTTCTTTATACCATTAGCTCACCTGCCTCCGGGCTCGCCGGTGGTGGTAATAATAATGGATGTAATTGTAATATTTGATTTCATATTTTAACAGCAAATACTATTTAGTTATTGCTGCGCCATAAAGTAAAGTTATATTTTTCTAAATAACAAGGAATTCAAAAAAAAATAATGTTACGCCGCTAAATCCTTTAAGCAACACTGGTACTGAAAAGACATATTCACAAAAACAGCCTCTACTTTTTTCCTTACCTTTACCCTGTAAATATGCAAGGATTAGTAATAAAATCAACAGGAAGCTGGTATCAGGTGCATGGCGAGGATGGCCAGGACTACGACTGCAGGATTAAAGGAAAATTCAGGATCAAAGGTATCCAGACCACTAACCCTGTTGCCGTGGGCGATCAGGTAGAATTTGAAATGGAACCCAATTCAGATAATGGGGTCATTTTTAAACTTCATGAACGCAAAAACTATATTATCAGGAAATCTATCAACCTGTCCAAGCAGGCACAGATTATTGCGGCCAACCTGGATCAGGCTTTTCTGGTGGTGACGCTGGTTTCCCCGCGTACATCGCTGGGATTTATAGACCGTTTCCTGGTTACAGCCGAGGCCTACCGCATCCCGGCCACGCTGATCTTTAACAAGCTCGACCTGTTCAGTGACGAGGGACTCGAAGTCCTGGCAGAGTACAAAAGCATCTATGAAAAGCTGAACTATCCCTGCTATACGGTGTCGGCACTGGAAGGTACAAATGTTCCTGTAATAGAAGGGCTCCTGAAAGATCAGACAACTTTATTCTCCGGCCATTCCGGAGTGGGCAAATCCAGCCTGATCAATGCGCTTTTACCCGGCAGAAGTATCAAAACCGGAGAAATTTCTGAATCGAGCGACAAAGGACAGCATACTACTACCTTCGCCGAAATGCACACCCTTCCCTTTGGCGGTTACCTGATTGACACGCCGGGCATCAGGGAACTGGGAATCTACGATATCAAACCGGAAGAACTGGGCCATTATTTCCGCGAAATGCGGGACCTGATGCACCTCTGTAAATTTCACAATTGCAGACATATCAACGAACCGGGATGCGCGGTTTTAAAGGCCATAGAAAATGATGAAATTGAACTGAGCCGGTATGAAAGTTACCTCAGTATCTTTCACGGTAATGAAACAAGGGCATAATGAGAGCTGTCATCCAGAGAGTAACACAGGCCAGCTGCACAGTAGAAGACCAGATTACAGGCCAGATCTCAGCCGGCCTGATGGTACTGCTTGGCATTGAAGACAGCGACGAGCAGGAAGATCTGGAATGGCTGGCAGCCAAGATCGTTAACCTCAGGATCTTTGCTGATGAACAGGGGCTGATGAACAAATCCCTGCCAGATATTGACGGAAACATCCTACTGATCAGTCAGTTCACACTCTACGCTGCTACTAAAAAGGGAAACAGGCCCGGTTTTACCAGGGCAGCGCGGCCTGAAAAGGCTATACCATTATACGAAGCAATGATCAGTCAGCTGGATATGCTGCTTGGCAAACCGGTACAAACCGGGATATTTGGAGCAGATATGAAAATCAGCTTGCTCAACGATGGCCCCGTAACCATCATCATAGACACAAAAAACAAGGAATAGTAATGACGATACAGGAAGCACAGGAAACGGTAGACCGCTGGATCAACACCACCGGCATCCGCTATTTTAATGAGTTAACCAATACCGCAATCTTAATGGAAGAAGTAGGCGAAGTAGCCCGCATCATGTCACGCCGCTACGGCGAACAGTCTTTCAAAAAAAGTGATGAGCAGGTAGACCTAGGAGATGAGATGGCAGATGTAATGTTCGTACTGATCTGCCTGGCCAACCAGACAGGAATCAACCTGACCGAAGCATTGGAAAAAAATCTTGTAAAGAAAAGTATCAGAGATGCCGACAGGCACAGGAATAATGAAAAATTAAAGTAGCACAGTTAATTATAACTGTGCTTTGATCTTTAGTGCCGCTTCTGCAAGCTCTTCCTCTGTAGGATGCAACTTTGGCCGGCTAAAATTGATGTCGTCCATTGTATTCAGCGGAATCAGATGGATATGCGCATGAGGAACTTCAAGGCCTATTACAGCCATTCCAACTTTAATACACGGAAATGCTTTCTTGACTCCTGCCGATACAATCTTGGCAAACAGCGTGAGCCCGAAATAACTTTCGTCATCCATATCAAATATATAATCAACTTCTTTCTTCGGGATCACCAGCACGTGGCCCATCGTCAGCGGATTAATATCCAGAAAGGCCAGGAATTCTGTGGTTTCTGCAACTACATGTGCGGGAATTTCCCCGTCTATGATTTTTGAAAATATACTTGCCATATCCTGTTGTTTATCTGCTTATTTCTAATATTTCGAACTCTATCTTTCCCGCAGGAACTTCAATCTCGGCCTTGTCGCCAACAGATTTACCTAGTAATCCCTGGGCAATCGGTGATTTTACAGATATTTTGCCTATTTTCATATCCGCCTCTGTTTCAGCAACCAGCTGATAGGTCATGGTAGCCCCGTTTTTAACGTTTTTGATTTTAACGATAGATAACGCGAGCACTTTTGATGTGTCCAGTTTTGATTCATCAATCAGTCTCGCCGAAGCTAAAGTAGCCTTCAATTTTGATATTTTCGCCTCATGCAGCCCCTGTGCTTCTTTGGCAGCATCATATTCTGCATTCTCTGAAAGATCACCTTTATCTCTTGCTTCAGCTATAGCCTTAGAGATCAGTTGTCTCCCTGTTGTCGTCAAGTAATGTACTTCTTCCTTTAGCTTATCCAATCCTTCCTGAGTGTAGTATGTTACCTCTGTCATAGCTTAATTTATTATTTATAACTTCCTTTAAAATACAAACAAGACTACATCGGCAGTTTAAGCCCACATAGTCTTGCTTCAATTAAAACGAAGATAACAGGCAATTCTTATAAAAGCAAATCTTTTGATTTGAATTGTTTAGAAAGAACTTAAAACCTTTACTTTTGGTGCAACTAATTGATTAATCTTTATGCACCCCAAAATTTTTAGACTGGCTGTCATAGGTATGTTATTTACCATGACCGCTCAGGCACAACAACTGTACATGCCGAGAAATATCAAAGCTGCCTTCGAGAAAGGTACGCGTTCGGCTGATGGAAAACCCGGAAAACGCTACTGGCAGAATAAGGGTAAATATAATATGGCCCTTACGGTAACCCCGGTTGACAAACTTGTAAAAGGAACAGAGACAATAGAATATACCAATAACAGTCCTGATACACTGCGCCAGATCGCTGTCAGGTTTGTAAATAATATCCATAAACCAGAAGCTCCCCGCTCGGGATATGCCGGCGCGGACTTCCTTACCAGCGGACTCAGTATCAGTTCATTTGTGATCGGTGCTGATTCCTACGCAATAGATGCCAAAGACTGGGGAACAATCGGACTGGTTAAACTAAAAAAGGCAATCCAGCCCGGCGAAACTGCAAGAGTTAAAATCGGCTGGAGCTACCCGCTTTCTAAGGAAAGTGGCAGGGAAGGACAACTGGACAGCACAACATATTTTGTTGCCTATTCCTTTCCAAGGATCTCGGTATATGATGACTACAATGGATGGGATATGATCCCCCATACAGACAGGGCAGAATTTTATAACGATTTCAATGACTATCAGTTTAGCGTAACGGCGCCAAAAAACTATGTGGTTTGGGCGACCGGCGACCTTAAAAATCCAGATGAAGTGCTGCAGCCAAAAATTGCGCAGCGCTTAAAGAAATCGCTGACCAGTGATGAGGTGATTTCTATGGCAAACGCCAGCGAAATGGCCAACGGCGAAGTAACCAAACAAAATGCCTGGAATACCTGGAAATTCACAGCCGATCATATCACCGACGTTACTTTTGCGCTGAGCAACCATTATATATGGGATGCAGGAAGCGTGATCGTTGATCCTAAAACAAAAAGAAGATCAAGTGTACAATCGGCTTACGACTCAAAGGCTACAGATTTTACACATGGTGTGGAGTGGTCTAAGCTTGCACTGAACTGGTTCTCGCTGAACTGGCCGGGCGTACCCTATCCTTTCTCAAAAATGACGGTAGTACAGGGTTTTGCTGATATGGAGTACCCGATGATGGTCAATGATTCTACCACTCCTGATATGGAATTCAGCCAGTTTGTGATGAACCACGAGATCGCACATACTTATTTTCCTTTTTATATGGGGATCAACGAAACGCGTTATGCCTATATGGACGAAGGCTGGGCGACTACACTGGAGTACCTGATCGCATGTGACCAGCTGGGAAAAGAAAAGGCTGCAGAGAACTATAAACAGTTCAGGGTAAAAAGGTGGATTGCCAGCAAAAACACGGAGGAAGAACTTCCGGTAATAACACCTACCACACTGGCTACCGGTAATAATGCCTATGTAAAACCCTCGCTGGCTTACCTTGGCTTAAAAGATATGTTTGGTGACGAGGCTTTCAAAAAATACCTGCGTGTGTACATGGACCGCTGGAACGGAAAACACCCTATCCCATGGGATTTCTTTAACTCGATTAACGATGCATCCGGTCAGGACCTTAACTGGTACTGGAACAACTGGTTCTTTAGCAATAATTATATTGATCTTGCCATTGATAAAGTATCTATTAAGGGTGATGAATATTCAGTTGCGCTGAACAACATTGGCGGTTTTGCGATACCTTTTGATGTAAAGGTAACTTATACCGACGGAACTAAACAGCTGATCCATCAGACGCCGGCAGTCTGGAAAGCCAATCAGAAAGCTGTGTCAGTCCAGTTCAGTGCACAAAAAGCAGTAGCTGCAATCATGATTGACGGAGGTATTTATATGGATGCTACCCCGGCAAATAACGACTGGAAAAAATAGGATCCAATTTTTTTTTTAAAAAGCCATCTTATTCATTTTGAGATGGCTTTTTTCGTATAGAAAATACGTTATATTCACAAATCAATGTATTATTTTCATAATTTTTAATTATTGTTTTTATTTAAGATATTTAAGTATTAATTTTACCGGTATAATTTTACTTAAAACAAAAACGAATATGAATCATAGAGGACGTTTTCAGGTACAGGGTAAAAACCTGGAGGATTCCAACAGCTGGGCGCAGGAATCGCCGCTGCTGGCTATCACAGGAATGGAATTATTGAATAATTTAAATGGGCGTTTAAGTATTAACGATGCCAGGATAAGATCAAAGGGCTTTGCCAGATGCAGGCGATTTATTATAGCAGCCAGGGAAAATGGAGGCGTTAATATCTAAAATATGGGAAAACCGCTCATCAAGTCCTTTCCTAAAAATTTCAGCGAAAGATTGGATTTGGAGGTTCATTTAGGAATAGCATTTATAAAAGAATAAAAATGAAAAATCTGATGGAAGTATTAGCTATTGGTAGTTTTGTGGAGGATCCGCAAAACTACTCTGATTTAAAAGATTTTTGGAAACATACATTCACTGATCTGACTGGTTTGCCCGCTACAGCATACGTCAACAATCAATATGGAAACGGGAAAGAAATTCTTGATGGAAATCCTATTTTTACTTCAGTACTTGATGGTAGCAGGGGGATAAGAATTATCCAGACAGAGTTTGATGATGGGCAGCCGGCCCTTTCTTCATGGATAAACGAAACCACTATCGCTGACAGCCGCTTCGAAGAATTGGTAATTGCACTGCAATTAAGCTTTGATACATTTACAGATACAAGCCAGTTGATCAGGTTATATGCGGATGAAACTTTGACACCAGCGATTCTTGAAAGCATCAATGAGAAATATTCTGCATAATATTTCTCATTGACATGGTTCTTTTACAATCGCTCCAGTTTATCAGCAAGCACCTCAGAAATCTTTCGGTAAGAATCGAAAGTCCAGCCGCCGATATGTGGTGTAAGGATTACTTTTGCAGAAGTTTTCAGCTCTTCATACCAACTTTGTTCAGCAAGGTTAGGGAATTTCTCCGCTTCCAGGACATCAAGTCCTGCGCCCATGATCCTGCCTGATGACAATGCGCCCAGAACCGCTTTGGTGTTCACGATTTCGCCCCTCGCAGTATTAATAAAAAATATCTTCTTTTTAAAATGGTACAAATACTCCTCATCCACCATCTGCCTGGTTTCTGCGGTTAATGGAATATGTAAACTCAGAACATCACTATGTTTTACGATCTCTTCCATACTGCATTCCTGTACATAAGCATCAGAAAAACCAGTTTTGTATTTATCATAGGCAATTACCCTTACACCGAATCCCGAAAGTTTCTGCGCAAAGCTGCTGCCCATAAAACCGTAGCCAATGATACCTACCGTTTTTCCCTTCAGCTCCCAGCCACGGTTTCCCTCACGGTCCCAGGTACCGTTCCTGATCTCTGTATCTGCCCTGCGGAGATTATTGATCAGCGATAGTAATAGTGCAACCGCATGCTCACCTAAAGCATCCCTGTTTCCTTCAGGGGCATTGATCAGCAGGATACCTTTTTCATTGGCATAATCTTCATCTATATTATCAAGTCCTGCTCCCGCCCTTGCAACAAATTGAAGCCCCGGAGCGGCATCCATCAGTTCTTTATCAATCCTGAACTTGGTGCGTACGGCAATACCATCATATCCGGCAATTGCCGCCAGTGTTTCTGCTCTTGTAATTTTGGGAAGGTCATCAACTTCATACCCGAGTTGTTCGGCCCGTTCCTTAAATGCAGGATGCAGGTCGTCAACAATTAAAATTTTACCCTTCATCTGTTGTTATAGTTATTTTTGCGCGTTCAGCTACATGCTGCGTGAGGGTAATAAAATCCTGCACACTGAGTTGTTCAGCGCGTTTTTCAAAAAATATATGGTCGTCCATTTTCGCTTTCGGCAATACGCCGGACAAAGCATTGCGCAGTGTTTTTCTGCGCTGGTTAAATCCCGCTTTTACTACCGTCCAGAATAATTTCTCATCGCATGGCAGCGTTTCAACCTTATTCCTGCTTAACCTGATCACGCCCGAATTTACTTTAGGCGGCGGATTAAAAGTTCCCGGTTTTACGGTGAACAAATACTCTATATCATAATAAGCCTGGATCAGGACACTTAATATACCATACTCCTTTGTTCCCGATTTCGAAGCGCAGCGTTCTGCCACTTCTTTCTGGAACATACCCACCATCTCCACGACATTGTCGCGGTGTTCAAGTACTTTAAATAAAATCTGTGACGATATATTATAGGGGAAGTTTCCGATAATGGCAAACTTGCCGGGGAAAACCGCCGTAAGATCCATCTTCAGGAAATCGCCGTTAATCAGCCTGCTGCCCATCTGCGGATACTTTTCATTCAGGAAATGATAAGATTCTGTATCTATATCAATCATGAAAGTCTCCAGGTTTTCCCTTTCCAACAGGATATCAGACAGGATTCCCATTCCCGGGCCCACTTCCAGCACCTGACGGTACTGATCGGTATGAATAAGGCCGTTCACAATCTTTTCCGCAATCTTCCTGTCGGTCAAAAAGTGTTGTCCTAAATGTTTTTTCGCCCTTACCAAACTCATATGCTATCCTTCTTATCTACTGAAAACGGCAACCGCCGTGATCATTGCTGCAAAATAACTAAAGTTTTACGACTAATTGCTTAACAATAACCGCAAACAGCAGTAAGCTTACCAAATGAAAACAAATTACCGTATCAGCTTTACCTGAGTATGCAGGAAGCAGGGAAGTTTCATATTGCTGCGCTATGAAAGGCATATAAATGCGCTGCGACTGCGCTATTTTTCGATATATAGCGCAGTCGCAGCGCAGTAATCGGGCTTGCAAAGCCTTCTGAAGCAGAATTCAGCCCAATGCTTCCGCAGCACTACCCCGAAAAGTCACATAGAAAATTCATGCGGACATAGGTATCTTTTAACAGCAGCGGTGGATGATCCTGGACAAGCAACAGGACATATGACCCATGAAATAACAATATCCTGATGATTTTTCTGTATTTTGCGCTAAATTTTTATTTGAGCATGAGCAATAAAATCAAAATAGGTATCAGTATAGGCGACGTCAATGGCATTGGTTTGGAAGTTATTCTTAAAACCCTGGCCAATCAGAGCATTCTCGATTATTGTACCCCTATCGTTTATGGACATACCAAAGTAGCATCCTATCATAGAAAAGCCCTTGGTTTGGGGGATTTCACTTTCAACGTAATCAACAGCGCAGCGGATGCAAATCCGAAAAAAGCAAATATGATCAACTGCTGGGAAGAAGATGTGAAAATTGAACTCGGCGTATCCACACCTACCGGCGGAAAATATGCACTGTTATCACTGGAAAAAGCTACTGAAGATCTCGTTAACGGAAATATAGATGCTTTGGTTACCGCACCGATCAATAAACATAACATACAGTCAGACACCTTTCATTTTCCCGGACATACAGAATACCTGCAGGAACGCAGCGGCGCGTCAGACGTACTGATGTTTCTGGTGAGTGAGGATATCCGGGTTGGTGTAGTTACCGGGCATATCCCGATCACTGAAGTTGCACAGAGCATCACCAAAGAAAAGATCGTCAAAAAACTGGTCATGATCAACGAGAGCCTTAAAAAAGACTTTTGGATTGAGAAACCAAAAATCGCAGTCCTGGGCCTTAACCCGCACGCGGGCGATAATGGTTTACTGGGGACAGAGGAACAGGATATCATCATGCCGGCCATACAGGAAGCGTTTGACAAAGGCGTGATCTGCTTTGGCCCTTATCCGGCTGACGGATTTTTCGGCAAAGGCAGCTACAAACAGTTTGATGCTGTTTTAGCGATGTACCACGATCAGGGACTGGTCCCTTTCAAAACCATCGCCTTTGGAAATGGTGTAAACTATACTGCCGGAATGAAATTCGTCCGTACCTCGCCAGACCATGGTACCGGATATGATATTGCCGGGAAAAATGTGGCAGACCCTTCTTCATTTATTGAAGCAGTTTTCGCCGCAACACATATCGTAAATCACAGGCGCGAGCAGGAATCTCTGTTAAGCAATCAGTTAAGAAGCGGGGGTAAAATTATTGAAACTGCAGCCGATGTTAAAGATGATGCAAATTAACCTTTAATAATATTTGTAAAACATTTTAGATATCCCAAATTAATTCATACATTTGCGGGCTAAAATTTTGTTACAATTGAAACCTTTAAAACAATGTTCAATCCCGTTTACAGGCTTAAAAATTGGCAAGCATCAATTTGATTTTGAGATTGATAACAGCTTTTTTGACGCATTTGAGTACTCTTTAGTAAAAAAAGGAGAGCTTAAAGTAGATGTGGAGCTGGACAAGCAGGAGACAATGCTGATTCTGATGATTCACATTGCCGGAACGATAAAACTGGATTGCGACAAATGTTTAGCGGAATTTGATTCTCCGATGGATGTTTCCGAAAGGCAGATCGTTAAGTTTGCTGAGGATGATTTGGAGAGTGATGATCTGGAGATCATCATGCTGAACAAAAAGGAAAGCAGTATTGATATATCTGAGATTCTATATGAATTGATTACCGTATCAGTACCCTATATTAAGATCTGTGAGCAGAATGGCGTAGAAGGCCAGAAGTGCGATCAGGAGATGATCGATAGACTGGAAAGCCTGTCTTCACCATCTCAACAGCAAGAAGAAAAAACAATAAGTGACGACCCACGCTGGGAAGCGCTACGAAAATTAAAATAATAATTTAAAATAATAAATCAGCAATGGCACATCCTAAACGCAAGATCTCTAAAAGCAGAAGAGATAAAAGAAGAACACACTATAAAGCGGTAGCTCCTTCTTTCGCTACTTGTCAAACTACTGGTGCAATCCACGTTCCTCACCATGCATACAACGTTGACGGTAACTTATACTACAACGGTAAATTGGTTATTGAAAATACCTCAATAGGTTAATTTTACTGAGAAATTGTTTGTGTTTTCAGCGTGTTTAAGTTTAACTTAGGCGCTTGGAAAAAAAGGCAATAACGCTTTACTCACAAACTGATTTTTTACTATGAAAATAGGTCTCGATATAATGGGCGGAGACTATGCTCCCAAAGCTAACGTTTTGGGAGCAATAGCAGCTCATGAACTCTTATCGCCAAACGAGCATTTGGTGCTTATTGGCGATACTCAGCAGATTAAGCCCATACTTGCTGAACAAGGCTTCAATGCCGATCACTTTGAATACATTCATACCGATGAAGTAATTGGTATGGGCGAACACCCTACCAGAGCAATTACCCAAAAACCAAATTCCAGTATTTCTGTAGGTTTCTCCATGTTGAAAAAAGGAGAAATTGATGCCTTTATCGGTGCCGGTAATTCGGGAGCGATGATGGTTGGCGCGGTATTCAGCGTAAAAACTGTACCCGGAATTATCAGGCCAAGCCTTTGTACCCTTGTTCCTAAACTGAACGGCGGAACCGGCCTGATGCTCGACGTAGGCGCTAATGCAGACTGTAAACCAGATGTTTTGGTGCAGTTTGGTATTGTTGGCAGCTTATATGCCGAAAATGTAATGCATATCAACAACCCTAAAGTCGGACTGATCAATATTGGTGAAGAAGATGAAAAAGGAAATATGCTTAGCCTGGCTACGTTCCCCCTAATGAAAGAATGCAAGCAGTTTAACTTTATCGGAAACATTGAAGGACGTGATCTGTTCAACGAAAAAGCCGACGTTATTGTCTGTGATGGCTTCACTGGAAATATTATGCTTAAACTTGCAGAATCGTTTTATGTGATGACTATCCAGAAAGGCCTTAAAGATGAATTCTTCGACAGGTTCAATTATGAAAATCATGGAGGAAGTCCTGTACTTGGTGTAAATGCACCTGTTATTATTGGCCACGGTATCTCAACACCCAAAGCGGTGAAGAACATGGTGCTGCAGGCCAGGGAAATGATAACTACTGGCCTGGTAGAAAAAATACAGGCTGCTTTTAAATAAATTAAGATAAAAATGAATAAAATTCACGCTGCTATTACTGCGGTTCAAGGTTATGTTCCCGATTATGTACTGTCTAACAAAGAATTAGAATCACTTGTAGATACAACAGACGAATGGATCATATCCCGAACGGGTATTAAAGAGCGAAGAATCTTAAAGGGTGAAGGTCTTGGAACCTCTGATATGGCCGTGCATGCTGTAAATGGCCTGCTCAAAAAACGCGGTATCAGCGCTGAAGAAATCGACCTGATCATTTTTTGTACTACAACCCCTGATATGCCATTCCCGGCTACAGCAAATATCCTTGGAGACAAAATCGGTGCTAAAAACGCATGGGGCTTTGATCTTCAGGCAGCCTGTTCAGGATTTATTTACGGACTTACTACCGGTTCACAGTTCATCGAATCCGGAAAACATAAAAAAGTACTTGTAGTTGGAGGCGATAAAATGTCGTCGATCATCGACTATACAGACAGGACTACCTGCATTATCTTTGGTGATGGCTGCGGTGCAGTACTGCTCGAACCAAACGAAGAAGGCAATGGCATCATGGATGCCATCCTGAAATCAGATGGTGCCGGCAGACAGTTTCTGAACCAGAAAGCAGGAGGCTCAGTCAAACCTGCCTCACATGAGACCGTGGATAACAAAGAACATTTCGTTTTCCAGGAAGGCAAAACAGTATTTAAATTTGCCGTAACCAACATGGCCGATGTTGCTGCCGAAATTATGGACAGGAATGAACTTACTGCTGATGATGTGGCATGGCTGGTGCCTCATCAGGCCAACAAAAGAATTATCGATGCTACCGCCGCAAGAATGGGCGTGGGATCAGAAAAGGTAATGATCAATATTGAACGTTACGGAAATACCACTAACGGCACCATCCCGCTATGTTTATGGGAATGGGAAAGCAAGCTCAAAAAAGGCGACAATATTGTGCTCGCTGCTTTTGGAGGCGGTTTTACCTGGGGTGCTGTTTACATTAAATGGGCGTACTAATTTATACGTAATAAAATATTAACTTAGAGTCTTTATAAGACAGGAATCTTTTCAACAAAATACCAAAAAATGGATATCAAACAAATTCAGGAACTCATTAAATTTGTTTCTCGTTCGGGCGTCAATGAAGTTGCAATTGAACAAAAAGACTTCAAAATCACCATCAAAACCAATCAGGCCCCTACAGTTATAAATACTACTGTACCCGCTGTTGCACCACAGGTGCTGGCAGGAGCACCGGCTGCACAGCCTGCTGCTGTTACAGCAAATGCAGCTCCGGTAGCAGAAGCCGCAGATGATACTTCAAAATATATCACAGTTAAATCACCAATGATCGGAACATTTTACCGGTCGGCAAGCCCTGATAAACCATCATTTGCAAATGTTGGTGATGAAATATCTGTAGGCAAGGTGATCTGTATCATTGAGGCCATGAAGTTATTCAACGAAATTGAAAGTGAAGTTTCTGGAAGAATAGTTAAAGTACTGGTAGACAACTCTTCTCCGGTAGAATACGACCAACCATTATTTTTAGTAGAACCTATGTAATATTTGCTTTTAGCAAATTATCATCTTATCAATTATATGTTTAAAAAAATATTAATTGCCAACAGGGGCGAAATTGCTTTGCGTATTATTCGTACCTGTAAAGAAATGGGCATCAAAACTGTCGCTGTTTACTCTACTGCAGATAGGGAAAGTCTACATGTTCGTTTCGCGGATGAAGCTGTTTGTATAGGGCCGCCTCCGAGTAAAGATTCTTATCTCAGTATCCCCAATATTATATCTGCCGCTGAATTAACCAATGCTGATGCGATTCATCCGGGTTACGGATTCCTGTCTGAGAATGCAAAATTCTCTTCAGTATGCAGAGATTATGGGATCAAATTCATTGGCGCTACCCCTGAGCAGATCAACTCAATGGGTGATAAAGCATCTGCCAAAGAAACGATGAAAAAAGCAGGCGTACCTATTGTTCCGGGATCCGAAGGATTACTGGAAAGCGTAAAAGAAGGTATCGTACTGGCTAATGGAATAGGTTACCCTGTAATCCTTAAAGCTACTGCCGGTGGTGGTGGCCGCGGAATGCGTGTAGTTTGGAAAGATGAAGATTTTGAAAATGCCTGGGATAGCGCAAGACAGGAGTCTGGTGCTGCATTTGGTAACGACGGACTTTATCTCGAAAAATATATTGAAGATCCAAGACATATCGAGATCCAGATTATTGGCGACCAGTATGGTAAAGCATGCCATTTATCTGAACGCGACTGTTCTATTCAGCGCCGCCATCAGAAACTGGTTGAAGAGGCTCCATCTCCTTTCATGACTCCGGAACTGAGAGACCGTATGGGTGAAGCAGCCATTAAAGGTGCCACAGCAGTATCTTATGAAGGTGCAGGAACAATAGAATTCCTGGTAGATAAACACCGCAATTTCTATTTCATGGAGATGAACACACGTATCCAGGTAGAACACCCGGTAACAGAAGAGATCATCAACTACGATTTAATCAAAGAACAAATAAAAGTAGCTTCGGGCGTTCCGATCTCAGGAAAGAATTACTTCCCTAATTTGCACGCTATCGAATGCAGGATCAACGCAGAAGATCCATATAACAACTTCAGGCCTTCTCCGGGAAAGATCACTAACTTCCATTCTCCGGGCGGTCATGGTGTAAGGGTTGATACGCACGTATATGCAGGCTATCAGATTCCTTCAAACTACGATTCAATGATCGCTAAACTGATCTGTACTGCCCAAACACGCGAAGAAGCCATCAGTACCATGGAGCGTGCATTAAGCGAATTTGTGATCGAAGGTGTAAAAACTACAATTCCTTTCCACTTGAAACTGATGAAAGATCCTAACTTCAGGGCAGGAAACTTCACCACAAAATTCATGGAAACTTTTGTTTTTACTGAATAAAAAGATCTAATTATTATATTTAACGTAAATACCATTCTAAATTAAATAGAATGGTATTTTTGTTTGTTTACAAATCGAATTCATGAGTGATAATAGAGCGCAGGACCTTATAGAGGCCGTTAAGAATAAAGGAAAGAGTTTAGAAGCCGAAATGTCCTTTTTTGACCATATTGATGTACTGAGAAAACACCTGCTGCGTGCTTTATTGGCGATTGTAATTTTCACAAGTCTGGCTTTTTATTACTATGACTTTCTGTTTAATACCATTATCATGGGGCCCAAAAGCCCTGATTTCTGGACTTACAGAATGATGTGCAAACTGGCGGCAAGGTTCCCTTCACTGGGTGCCGACTTCTGTATTACCGAAATTAAAGGAAAGATCATCAATACCGAAATGGCCGGTCAGTTTACCCTGCAGATCAATTCATGTGTAATGGCCGGTATTGTCTTCGGTATCCCCTACCTATTATTTGAACTGTGGTTGTTTATCAAACCTGCACTGCATGAGAAGGAAAGAAAATCTGCACGTGGATTTGTCTTCTTTGCCTCACTGCTGTTTTTCCTGGGCGTGCTGTTTGGCTATTTTATTGTCTGCGCACTTTCAGTAAATTTCCTGACAGGTTTTTCAGTGAGCCCGATGATCGAAAACACATTTACCATTGATTCGTATCTTTCTTCAATTGCTACCCTGACCATTGGAACGGGTATCATCTTTGAACTGCCGGTAATCATTTACATTCTGTCAATTTTTGGGGTGATGACGCCAAAATTCATGCGGTCAAGCCGCCGTTATGCAATTGTAATTATTCTGATCATTGCCGCCATTGTAACTCCTACGCCTGATGTGATCACGATGACGGTAGTTGCTTTCCCGCTGTACCTTTTATTTGAACTGAGTATCTATATCTCAGCTTACATTGAACGTAAAAAGAACAGAGAGCTTTACGGCACAAGCAAAGCACCAAACTAATATGAACTAACCCTAATGCCTGATTTACCCGAATAACCTATCAAATACTAAGAATGAAGAAACAATTTTTAAGCACCAGCTTAGCTTTATTGCTATGCCTCAGTTGTGCTGCCCAAAAAAACACCGCAGAAAAATTCAGTGTATCCATCAATAAAGAAAATGCCTACAAACATTTGTCTGTTCTGGCCTCTGATGAATATGAAGGCAGGGAAACCGGTAAAAAAGGCGCCTGGATGGCAGCCGACTATATCAAAAACTATTTCAAAAGCCAGGGCCTGAAAGGTCCGGTCAACGGCGGTTATTTTCAGCCGATAGACATGGTGACCTATAACCTGAGCGGGATGAAGTTTTCCATCAACGGCCAGCCTAAGCAATACGGAAAAGACTTTGTGATTTCTTCCTCAACAGTAACCTTGGACGGTTTTAATTTCAATACCAGCGATATCGTTTTTGCAGGTTATGGATTAGACCAGCAGGGCTATAATGATTTTGAAGGAATAGACGTAGCAGGAAAAGTAGTCCTGTTATTTGCCAACGGAGACCCTACAATCAAAGGCGGAAGCCCTGCTCCGGCAGACCGTGCTTCCAGAAGAAAGATGATGGCGGCCCAACAGGCGAAGATCCAGTATCTGGCCGCGCACAAAGCACTTGCAGTGATACAAATCGATCCGAGTCTTGATCAGATCACTGAAGAAATGAAAGCGAACTACAGCGGTGCAGGTCAGCCTATGCTGAAAAATGCAGAAAATACCGCAAAAATGCAGGGCACGAAAACGTTGGCATCCATCAGGGTAACCACAGCAACTGCAAATGAACTGCTGAAAGCTGCAGGGACCACCGTTGCGGCTTTACAGGAAAAGATCGTTTCTGCTGTTAAACCAGCTTCACAGCTGATCAAAGTTGCAGTCTCAGGCAGTGCCTCAAAAGCTGAAGTTAAGGTAAGGGCAGAAAACGTACTGGGCTTTCTTGAAGGGTCAGATCCTGTTTTAAAAGATGAAATCCTGGTAGTTACCGGCCATTACGACCATATTGGCCTGACTACATCCGGCACGGATAAAGTAAACAATGGTGCAGATGACGACGGTTCAGGCACCACTGGTGTGCTGCTGATCGCCGATGCCTTTGTTAAAGCAAAAAAAGCAGGTAAGGGCCCCAAAAGAAGTATTCTGTTTATGACGGTAGTTGGCGAAGAAAAAGGATTGCTGGGTTCTGAATGGTATTCTGAGCATCCGGTCTTCCCATTGGCAAAAACGATTACCGACCTGAACATCGATATGATCGGGCGCGTAGATGAAGCTCATAAAGACAACCCTGAATATATCTATATCATTGGTTCGGATATGCTGAGCTCTGACCTGAATGCTACAGGCATCAAGGCGAATGAGGACAATATCAAAATGAACCTGGATATGAAATACAACAACCGTACTGATCCAAACCAGTTTTATTACCGTTCTGACCATTACAACTTTGCCAAACACGGTATCCCTGTGATCTTTTACTTCAGTGGCGTCCATGAAGACTATCACCAGCCCGGAGATGAAGTCAGCAAGATCAATTTCGACCTGCTCAGCAAACGTGCGCAATTGGTTTATTACACCGCATGGGAACTTGCTAACGGAGCAAAACGCCCTGTAGTTGATAAAAATGATGATGGCACAGCCAAAAAATAAAAATTACACTTAAAACAATAAAAAACCTGCCCCAACCGGCAGGTTTTTTTGTTTACCTGTAAACGTATTTAATTATATTTGAAAATGACAAAGATTGCTGAGGAGTTTTTGGTAAAGGCAGATGAGAAGGCATTTGATTTGGATCACCGTGACACCATCAACCACAATATTGGGAAATACAATGATGCGGTTGCAAGGGGCTTAACAAAATTTGAGAATTTAGAAAACTCAAAAAAAAAGGCGCATACAATCAAATGGAGAGTGATGGAGAACCTGGACAAATTCTTACCGGAATTTGAGGCGAACTTTCAGCGCCGTGGCGGCAAAGTGATCTGGGCTAATGATACAGAAGAAGCACAACGCGAAATATTGAACATCATCAATAAAAGCGGTGGCAAAACGGTCATTAAATCCAAATCGATGACCACAGAAGAGATTCATTTGAATGAGTTTCTTGAAGAGAACAACATTACTTCCCTGGAAAGCGATCTGGGCGAATTTATCGTACAGCTGCTGGGACAGGCCCCCTATCATATCGTTACCCCTGCAATGCACCTCACAAAGGAAGATATTGCAAAGCTTTTCCATGAGAAATTTGGTACGCCCATAGACTATACACCACAGCAGCTTACCCAAAAAGCAAGGGAACTGCTGCGCGAAAAATACCTGACAGCCGATATCGGTATTACCGGAGGCAATTTCCTGATTGCCGATACCGGCAGTATTGCCCTTACAGAAAATGAAGGCAATGCAAGGCTCAGTACCACCTTTCCAAAAATACATATTGCCATTGTAGGGATTGAGAAGATCATTCCCTCTATGGCAGATCTGGATCTGTTCTGGCCACTCCTGGCAAGCCACGGAACCGGTCAGAATTTAACAGTATACAATACGATCCTCAGCGGGCCAAGACAGCCGCATGAAACCGACGGGCCTGAAGAAATGTATGTGATCCTGCTGGATAACGGACGTACCAACCTGCTTGCCCAGAAAGATCAGCGCCAGGGTCTCTATTGCATCAGATGTGGCGCATGTTTAAACGCATGCCCGGTCTATAAAAACATTGGCGGACATACCTATAACACAACCTATAGCGGGCCAATCGGTTCAATCATTACCCCTCATCTGCAGGGAATGAAGGAATTTAAGCACCTCAGCTATGCCTCCAGTCTCTGCGGAAAATGCTCTGAAGTATGCCCTGTCAAAATAGATATTCATAAAATGCTCCTGCTGAACAGGCGTGATGCCGCAGCCCAGCATGAAAATACAAAAGTTGAAGATATCGGCTGGAAAGTGTGGAACACTGGTATGTCTAAACGGGCAAGAATGGATATGGTGGGAGGAAAACTCAAAAATTTCTTTCTCAAATTCTTCTTCAAAAAAATGTGGGGCAAGTACCGCGCCATGCCAGAGATAGCCGACAAATCTTTTGCCGCACAATGGCAGGAAAAGCAGAAAAATAAAACTCAGCTCTAGTTTTATGCAGTTCGACCGCAGAGAAAAAAGTAATAGCGCCTTATTATCCATATATAAGGAACTGCTCTATCCCAGGATGGTCGAGGAAAAAATGCTGATTCTGCTGAGGCAGGGGCGCATCGGAAAATGGTTCTCCGGAATTGGCCAGGAAGCCATTGCTGTAGGTGCCACCCTGGCAATGAAAGACGATGAATATATACTTCCAATGCACCGCAACCTGGGCGTATTCACCTCCAGAAAAATCCCGCTACGGAAGCTGATGGCGCAATGGCAGGGCAAAACTACGGGTTTTACCAGGGGACGCGACAGGTCTTTCCACTTTGGCTCGCAGGAACACCGGATCATTGGGATGATCTCCCATCTGGGGCCTCAAATGGCCATTGCGGACGGAATTGCACTGGCCGATCTGATCGCCGGAAAAGAGAACGTTACCCTTGTCTTTACCGGAGAAGGAGCTACCAGTGAGGGCGACTTCCACGAAGCCATAAATATAGCTGCGGTAT
Organism: Pedobacter westerhofensis; assembly: GCF_900182595.1. GTDB lineage: Bacteria > Bacteroidota > Bacteroidia > Sphingobacteriales > Sphingobacteriaceae > Pedobacter > Pedobacter westerhofensis. The sequence goes on from NZ_FXTN01000003.1 coordinate 227,075, forward strand.
GGAATTTACCCGTAATCTTCCTGATAGAAAATAATGGCTATGGCCTGTCGACACCAGTTGCCGAACAGTTTAAATGTGAAAAGCTCAGCGACAAGGCCATCGGATACGGTATTGAAGGCTTGCAGATCGATGGCAACAACGTACTCGAAGTACTGGATACCATTTCCCGGCTCGCACAAACAATAAGAACAAACCCCAGACCAGTGCTGGTAGAATGTCTTACCTTTAGAATGAGGGGACATGAAGAAGCTTCAGGAACAAAATATGTCCCGGCAGAACTGCTCGAAGAATGGCAGCTCAAAGATCCGCTGCAGAACTTTGAAGATTATCTGCTCAACGAGCAACTACTGACTACAGAATCCATTCAGAGAATCAGGGCCGGGATTAAGACCGAAATCGATCAGGAAGTAGAGATCGCCTTTAACGATGCAGATCCGGTAGCTGATGCTGAAGAAGAAGTAGCAGATATGTACGCCGCACATCACCAGAAAGTGATTACCGCATCAAGGGTAAGTACAAAGATGCGCTACCTCGATGCCATCAGCGATGGCTTAAGAACAGGAATGCGAAAGTATGACAACCTTGTTCTAATGGGCCAGGATATTGCCGAATATGGCGGCGCCTTTAAAATCACACAGGGTTTTTCAGACGAATTTGGAAAAGCAAGGGTCAGGAATACACCGATCTGTGAATCTGCCATTGTAGGCGCCGGCCTTGGCCTGTCTATTAATGGATATAAGGCCGTGATAGAAATGCAGTTTGCAGATTTCGTTACCTGCGGCTTCAACCAGATCGTAAACAACCTCGCAAAAACCCATTACCGATGGGGAGAAAAGGCCGATGTGGTCATCAGAATGCCCACCGGAGCAGGAACGGGCGCAGGACCTTTCCATTCGCAGAGCAACGAAGCCTGGTTTACCAAAACTCCCGGGCTCAAAATCGTTTATCCGGCTTTTCCTTTCGATGCCAAAGGACTGATGCTTGCAGCACTGGAAGACCCAAATCCGGTTTTATATTTTGAGCACAAGTACCTGTACAGAAATATCAGCGGGCAGGTACCTACCGGATATTATACCGTGGAAATCGGTAAAGCCAATGTATTGAAACAGGGCGAGCAGTTCAGCATCATTACTTATGGCATGGGCGTTCACTGGGCACTGGACTATCTTGCCGCACATCCCGAGTTATCCGCTACACTGATAGATCTCTGCAGTTTGCAGCCCTGGGATAAAACCACAGTTGCAGAGGCTGTCAAAAAAAACGGAAGGATCCTTATTTTACATGAAGATACCCTCAGCAGTGGTTTTGGGGCAGAAATATCTGCCTGGATAGGAGAAAACTGCTTTAGCCAGCTGGACGCTCCTGTGATGCGCTGTGCAAGCCTGGATACCGCCATCCCGATGAGCAAGGCACTCGAAGACCAGTTTCTTGCCAAAAGCAGGCTCCACCAGACCATTCAAAAATTATTGGCTTACTAAGGTCTTCATTGGCACGATAATAGCCTGATCGCTAATCAAACCATTCACCAGAAACCTATGAAGACGATCCGATTTTTATGTTCAGTAATTTTACTGCTTACACTTTACAGTTGTAATTACTTTAAATCGGACCACCCTCAGGCTGCGCTGCCCGGAGAAGAAGGAGCTACGGGAATGACGGATAAATCCATCCTGAATTACTCCGCCACAATCGACAGAACATTAAGCAATTACAAAAAACAATTCAGCCTGATCTATCTTTCCGGCGATTTGTCCGTGTATGCAGAAAAGTACAGTACTTATGGTGACGGTAAATTATACAAAACCTACACAGCAAACGGCAGTATCAGTAATAGTGTCAAAAGTTACTATTTTAAAAACGACAGCCTCATTCTGGTCAAAGAACAGGATAAGATCATGAACGAAGGTGTAGAAGTCTACAAGAATATCCGCAGCTACCTGCGTAACAATGTAACCTTCAAAATGGATAGCCGTACAGCCAGCTCCGGCGAAGCGCTATCCAAACTTCCTTACCTTCTGATTCAGCCTGCCGAAAACAAATATCCTGAAGAAGATTATGCAGGCGATATCAAAAGCATGGATGATGCCATCGCTGGTACGGACAAATTTGAAATGGTGTTTGATAATATTACAACTTATCCCGATGCACATTACATCTTCCTCAAGAGTAAAGGGCCCAGTAACTATAAAGCCAGTCTGCTCGTAAACACCAGAGATGCTTTTATCGACAGCCTGCTTAACTACCCTGCCGTATTTAAAGATGAGAAACTGAGTTTAAGATGGACAATTAAAGATAAAGAGGCGATTTATGTACCGGTAGACAGTACAAGCACTTCTGCCAGCGGACTAAAAAGATAGATATTGCCATTATCCAGGCACTCGCACCTGAAGCGCTTTCTCAATTGTTCACCCTTTTTAAATCTGCGGCCATCCTTAATGCTAAAAACACTATGGCGCGGGATTTCTTCCAGACGCGTATGATCTGCCAGCATATCGTAGCGTTTCAACGCCCGTGATAATTTAAGATCAGTACAGCTGGAGGCAGAAGGATTATTCAGATAGCTGGTGATTGCCAGCTCAAGATCCGCAGGGAAAACCTGTTTTTCGAGAAAAGGCTTCATCATTCTTTTAAAGTTGACCTTCCATTCTTCCCCATGTGGTTTCACCTTATTGCGGTGATCGTTCCAGGTAAGCAAATGTGCAAACTCATGGACCGTGGTCACCAGAAAGGCATAGGTATTCAGATTATTGTTGACTGATATTTTATGCCCCAGTTGCTTAAAGGGGTGTCTATAGTCCCCCAGTTTGGTAGCCCTGCTTTTAGAAATCTTAAATTCGCACTGAAAGTAGTCAATCCATTTAGCAATTACCGGAGCAGCTTCAGGAGGCATATACTGTGCTAAAACATTTACTTTTTCCACAGTCCTAAGATAAGGATTTACTTTAAAATCTGGTAGGCGATTAAACTGGCAACATAGGCCATTACCGTCATGTAAGCCGTCTGGATCAGCGGCCATTTCCATGATTTTGTCTCACGGTATACTACGGCCACCGTACTCATACACTGCATCGCAAAAGCATAAAACAGCATTAGTGAAAATCCTGTAGCAAAGGTAAACAAAGGGAGCCCGGTATTTGCATCTACAGCAACCCGCATTTTATCCCTTATCGTGCCTTCATTATCCGCACCGCCGTCTACACTATAAATTGTAGCCATTGTTCCTACAAAGGCTTCACGTGCCGCAAAAGAGGTAATCAGTGCAATCCCTATCTTCCAGTCAAAACCCAGGGGCCTGATTACAGGTTCAATCGTATGCCCCAGTATACCCGCATAAGAATTTTCCAGCTTTTCAGCAGATTTATCTCTTTCCAGCGTACTTACCCTGGCACTGTCCTGCCGGCTTTCGATCTGCGCATATTTTTTCTCTATTGCCTGGAATTTATCAGAAGGGCCATAGCTTGCCAGCACCCATAAAACAATCGATATGGCAATAATTACTTTACCGGCTTCAAATACAAAAGTTTTGGATTTCTCATACATGGTATACAGCACGTTTTTCCAGCGCGGCATCCTGTACACAGGCAGCTCCATGATAAAGTATGATTTCTCTTTAGCCTTGATGATGAACTTCATCACAAAAGCCACTACCATGGCAGCTACAATACTGATCAGGTACATTCCCATCAGCGTCAATGCCTGCAGGCTGATCACCCCAAATACTTTCTCCTGCGGGATAATCAGTGAGATCAGCAATGTATATACCGGCAATCTTGCCGAGCAGCTCACCAAAGGCGCAACCATAATGGTAATCATCCTGTCCTTCCAGCTTTCAATTGTTCTGGCGCTCATGATCGAAGGCACGGCGCAGGCCAGACTGCCAATCATAGGCACCACAGATCTCCCGCTAAGGCCAAACTTACGCATGATCTTGTCCATCATAAAGGTTACCCTGGCCATGTAACCGGTATCCTCCAGGATCGAGATAAAAGCAAAGAGAATAGCAATTTGAGGGATAAATATCACAATTCCGCCCAGCCCGGCAACAACACCATCCAGCATCAGGTCGGTTAAAACCCCGGCAGGAAGATGTTCATGTCCAACAGCTGTCAGCCAGGCAAAGGATTCCTCAATAAGGTCCATCGGATAAGCCGCCCATGAAAATATCGCGTTGAAAACAAATAATAAGATAAAAAGGAAAATGAAGAATCCCCAGAACCGGTTAGTCAGGATCGCATCAATACGGTCGCTCACCACAAATTTCTTTGCAGTTCCTGTATCTTCGATCACTCCGGAAAGGATCGTGCTCAGGTGTTTATAACGTGCAATAGTTTCTGCTGCCTGGAGTTTCGAAGATTCAAAGTGGTGGGTTCTTTCGATAGCTTCAAACTGCTCATACTGCGGTGTAAAGGATTCAATATGTTCATGCTGATGCAGCAACTGCAGTGCATAGTAATCATTGTTTGTCCCAACCAGCGCTTTTACCTCCTTAATCGCTGCGCCGGCCAGTACGTTCATATCGGCACCCTTTTCCTGTGTGGCTATTGACGTAACATTGGCAATGGCCTGTTTCAGTTCCTTCAGCCCCTTGTTGCTCCTTGCAGAGATAGGCACAACCTGCACGCCCAGCTTAGCCGAAAGCTTGTCAACATCAATGATGATTCCTTCTTTGGTAGCCATATCCGTCATGTTCAATGCCAGGATAACGGGAAGGTTCAGGTCGGCCACCTGAGAATATAACAGCAGGTTCCTGCGCAGATTGGTCGCATCTGCAACTACTACAATCAGGTCCGGGTGACTTGAATTATGTTTATCTGCCAGTACCTGGAAAACCACAGCTTCATCTTTACTCTTGGGATATAAGCTGTACGTACCGGGCAGGTCGGTAATCTCAGCTTGCTGATCAGGCGTTAATTTACAGTAACCTACTTTTTTATCTACAGTAATACCCGGAAAATTTCCAATTTTCTGGTTCATACCCGTAAGTAAGTTAAACAGTGTCGATTTTCCTGTATTAGGGTTACCGACTAACGCGATTTTTAGAATATGGCTCAACTTGTCTATGTAATGATAATAACTGAAGCTTCGTCTTTACGTAAACAAAGCTGATATCCCGCCACACGGATAGCCATAGGATCACCTAACGGGGCATAACGTTCAACCTCCACCATTTCACCAGGCAGGCAGCCCATCTCCATTAATTTTACAGACATTTCCAAATCTGTAAAAGCTACAATAGTGCCACGTTCCCCCGGTTTCAAATGTGAAAGATTCATACCTTAAATTAGCCGGCAATTTAGCCTTTATCGATAATAAATCCAAATAATGAATCAGCTAAACCGATGATTGATGATGTTGAAATTACATTCCCCCTCTTCTGCCGCCGCCACCTCCGCCAAAGCCGCCCATACCGCCGCCATCACCGCGTTCTCCTCTCTGACCAGGAGTCATGGTGCCAATATTCCTGCCGCCCATTCTGTTCAATGAATACGTAAACGAGAACATATAGTACCTTTTCAGCACATTATATCTTAAATCGGTGATGGTATTGTTGCTGGATGTCCTGGTTACGCCCTGGTTCTGGTTCAGTGCATCATTCACGGAAAGCTTAAAGGTTCCCCTGTTCTTGAAGAACTGCTTGCTCACATAACCATTTACAATAGTATAATTGGTATCATATCCCTGTCCCCTGCCCGTGTTCTGGTAATAATCTGCATCTACAGCCACACGGAATTCGCCCGGAAACATATAACTCACATTGGCAGTAGGGTTCAGTGTATAGTATGTGGTGTTGGAACCGGATTGTGCAGAGTAGGTAGCCCTGTTGATGGATCCCGCAATACCTGCTGTCATATCCAGTTGATCCATAGAGGTAACCAGTCTGTATTTGTTCGTCACAGATACATCGTTAGTGATATTCTGAAGGGAGTTGGTAAAGTTAACTCCCCTTGCATAAGTACCGCTCAGGTCGATGTTCAGGTTCAGCTTATTTTCGGTAATAATCGGAAGCCCCAGAGATGAACCCAAAGTTCCCTGGTATACGCCGTTCACATTCACCGGTACTACAGCAATCTTGCCATAGTTTGGATCTGCAGCATCATTGATCAGGGAATTATTGTTTCCAAAAGCGTTAAAAGTCTGGCTGATATTTGCGAAAATAAACAGCGAACGGAAATGTGCAAAATCAAAGTTATTATACAGTACAGTCACATTGTTGGTAAAAGCTGGTTTCAGGTCAGGGTTACCAATTGGAATGGTCTGTGTGTTTGAGTTATCCGGTATCGGCTGGATCTGCGTAATGGACGGCTGTTGTGTGCTTCCGCGGTACCTGATCACCAGTCTTTTGCTTTTGCTGAAATTATAACGCAGCTGTCCGCTCGGAACAAAATTGTTAAAATTCTGGTTAAAAATCGTTCCTGTAGTCAGGTTTTCGTTTCTTCTGTCGGTATGCTGTACTGCCAGCCCGATATTCCAGTTATACTTCTTAGCGGTTTTATTGATACTTGCCCCGGCAGCGTTGGTCAGGGTTTTGTTCTCGTAAGTATTGGTATAGGTTAAATCCGGAATATCATATAATGAAGTAATCGTATTATAGTTATAAGTGAAGCGCTCACTGTTATCAAAATTATACGTGTTCTGATAATTCAGTTCCAGGTTCAGTGTTTTAGAAAGCGGTTCCGTGTATACCAGTCTTGATGTATTGCTGACCGAATGGGCTGTTGTATTGTTCAGCTGATCTGTATTATCAAGCGTAAGCGAATCTGCACCGGATGTAGTCCTGTTCATGATCGTATTGTAATTCTTGCCGTCACTGTCGTTAATGGTTGTTCTTACATTTAATGACAGGGTACGTCCTCTTCTCAGGAATTTCTTGCGAAGCAGGATATTGTTATTTACCGTTGGGGCAGTGGTTTTGGTATTCAGCTGCTGCGTTCCCACAGTTTGTGAAGTTGCATAATTATTGATATAGGAACTGCTCTGGTTCAGCCCGGTTTCAGTGTAGGTTACTGCCGGCTCGATACGGATCGTGGTAGAAGAATCGATCTTGGTATCGATCATAAAGTTAAACCTGTGGTTGGTCTTATCTGTGATACTGGCCTGGTCCTGATCAAAAGTAGTGGTACTGTTCCCCAGCAGGTTCTGTCTGAAACTGCTCTGGTTCAAATCAAGTGAACTCTTATTAAAAAAGTAACTTCCGGTAATCTTGGTCTGGTCGGTATACACATCTGCGAAGTTGATACCAAAAGCATTTGTGGTCGTAATTCCCTGCTGAGGGGCGCCTGTGCTGATGCTCGAACCAAATCCACCACCTCCGCCGCCACCGCCACGGTTACCACCACCGCCACCGCTGCCAAAATTCTGTTTATTGACATTGTTAAACTGGCCTATTACAGAAAACTGCTGATCGTTATTAAATTTGTTGGCATTGATGCTCACATCATAGCGGGGATCTGTTCCCGAACCCGAATTGGTACCGTAGCCCGCTGATGAATTACCAAAATACCCATTTTTCATATCCTTCTTGGTGGTGATGTTGATGATCTTCTCCCTGTTGCCGTCGTCCACTCCTGTAAACTGCGACTGGTCCGAAAGCAGGTCAATTACCTGGATCTTATCAATCATATCTGCCGGAAGGTTTTTTGTTGCCAGCAGCGGGTCATTGCCAAAGAAATCCTTGCCATCCACACGCACACGTGTTACCGTTTCGCCCTGTGCTTTGATGGAACCATCTTTTGCCACATCTACACCCGGCAGTTTTTTCAGTACATCTTCTACTACTGCATTCTCCCTTACTTTAAAAGCTTTCGCATCATATTCAACGGTATCGGTTTTCACCACAACCGGCGTTACCACCCCCTTGATCTCCACCGTTTTCAGGTCGAGCCCACTGTTTACCATTGCCAGTTCACCCAAAGCTGCTACCGGAGCGGCCGCAGTAATGGCAAACTGTTTATTAAAATTCGTTAATCCCAGATAGGCCACAGTCAGCCTGTAACTGCCCGGGGCAAGACCTTTAATTGTGAATGAACCGTCAGCTTGTGTATTGATCACCGAAGTTTGCGTAGTATCCGCAAGGTTCTTGATGGCCACAGATGCAAAATCTACAGGCAAATGGTCTTTGGCATTCACCACTTTTCCTGTTACAGAACCATTTTTAGTTTGTGCAAATGCAGATACGCTGATCAAAAGGAAGGCTGAGAGCACAAGAATTTTTGAAATCAGCAGCAGATTTTTTGTAGAAGTTGTCATCAAGAATGAGGGGTATAATTATTTATCTATACCTATCAGACTCCGGCAGGGGAAAATAGTTTGAAACAGCGGGGTAAAAAAAGGGTAACATTTTAAATACACATATCTCAGGAGCTTTTCACCTGCTGCTGAGGACGAGCAGCAGATACCACATGGGGACAGTGGCAGCCTGGTTTAAAGATACTGCAGCCACTTGCCAACATTGCCAGTCCCAGAAAAAAAATACAGTACTTTAATTTCATATTTCTTATTTTTTACCGTTAACATCCATATTTTCAAGCGCAGCTTCATTGTTTTTACGGATTTCCCTGGTCATGCTCGCCTCGTTGTAATTCGAGGTATGCAGGAGAATATAGCTGAAAACCCCCATCATCACGCCCATCATATCCGCTCCCAGGTCCCACCACTCAGCAGATCTGTAAGGGAAAAGCTCAAGCTGCAGGATTTCAATCCCCCCGCCAATAAAAAAGGTAATGGCTACGATCTTAAAGATAGTCAATATTCTGAAACTGTAGCTCGACTGGCTTTTGATCTTACCATAAAACAGTAAGATGGTCAGCACAAAGAAAAAGCCCAGGTGTACCAGCTTGTCAAATCCGGGAAAGAAAAAGCCCGAACCTTGGGTATCGGGCATTTTCGCAGTACAAAAAATCAATATGATCACTATCCAGAGAACTGTCCAGCGCTGATATGATAACGTCTTAAATTTACTCATGGATATTATGCGCCTACTAAGGCCTGGTATGCTTCTGCTGTTAACAATCCTTCCACTTGAGAGGCGTCAGATATAGCTGCTTTTACCATCCATCCTTCTCCGTAAGGATCAGAATTTACCAGTTCAGGATTGTCGTTCAATGCTGTATTTACTTCCAGTACTGTTGCAGTAACAGGCATGTAAAGGTCAGACACAGTTTTAACGGCCTCAACGGTACCGAAAACTTCATCCTTGCTGATTTCATCACCTACTGTATTGATATCAATGTAAACGATGTCGCCCAGTTCACGTTGTGCAAAATCAGTAATACCAATAAAGGCTTCATTACCTTCAACTCTAACCCATTCGTGGTCTTTCGTGTACTTTAGTTCTGATGGAAAATTCATTTTCTTGTTCGGTTTTGTTAGTATAGGCCAAAGGTAATTAATATCTGCTTTTAAGCAAGGCTAATTCAGTGTAATACGTAAACTAAAGCCGAAGTTGCTGAATGAAGTATTATAGGTCTGCGACGTATAAGGCTTGGTCAGGTTGGCATCATAAAACAATTTGATATTAAAGCGCTGGTTCAGGATATAATCGATCGTTGGCCGGTACGTAATATTCTTGGCACCAGACGATACTTCAGCCTCCAGCACATCAGCACGGTAGATTACCGTTTTGTTGTCCCTGATGGCAAGATCCAGTTTAAAGTCCATATTGTTATCCATCTTCAGCTCCTTGAACAGCCCAAACGGGAACCTGAATTTCGTTGTTCTGTACCCAATACCAAACACCAGGTTGTTTTCCGTTAACTGTGCCAGCTGGCTGTTAGACAGGCTCAGCCCCAGCAGCCTGGTTTTGCCCACCTCAAAATTGGCCGTCAGGTTATTCTTTAAACGGGTATCCACACCAATCAGCGGCGAGAAGGTCTCTGCAATAGTCACCTGCTGAAACTGGTAGAAAGGCAAAAAGTTCTGGTTGTCATCCCTGCTGTTCACATAGCCATCGTTCTCGCTGTACCGCTGTAAAGAGTTAAACCCGTTCACACTGTAAACAGAGCGGTAGGAATGCCTGATGTCGACAGATTTAAAGGTCTCTGCCAGGAAGTCGATCCTGCCCAGTCCGCCATAATTGATGCGCCAGTTGGGCAATGGTATCTTAGGGAAAGAGTTCAGGCTTACAGAGGATGCATCTTTTCCAGTGTAGGCAGCCATAAACGCTGAGATGATCACATCCTGTGAGTTCTGGTTATACCCATCCGAGTAACCGCCGGCTGTACCTCGTGAATTTGGGTTCTTTGCACCCAAACGCTGGGATATGATCGTCCTGTTAGCCATAAACTGGTTAAAGAGCTTGGATACCGTACTGCCGGATTTCTCAGAAAATGCAGTCCCCAGGGTGATGTAAGAGATACTGTAGTCTCCGGTTGTAGCAGGGCTCAGATTGCGGAAAGCCTGACTTGTATTGTCATACCTGAAGTTGGTAGAATAGTTCATCGTCCGGTTTTTATTGGCCGTCAGCGTGATCCTGAAATCACGGAAAGGCTCCAGCACACTGGTCACGCTGATATCTTCCCTGAGGGTATTGATATACAATTGCGACTGCAGCGTATCGGTAGTGATCCAGTTGTTATTGATGGCCATCTGCCTGATATCGCGCTGGCTTCCAAAAACGAAACCCAGACCCGGGGCCCCGGTCACGTCGTCAATTCCAAAATAACTTGTTTTCGGCAAGTAGCCCGGCAGGAAGATCCCTTTGGTTTGCGTATATGCCGCATTGATGTTCTTGATGCTCGTCAGCAGGTTCATCATGATCCCGCCAAATCCACCGCTGGCATCATCCCTTAACCGCTTCAGTGCGCCAAATTTATTGTACAGTCCGTTAAAGTTAAGCGTAGGGTTCAGCTGGATCGTCCGCGAGTTCTGGATAGTATTTCCAAGATTGATATTCGGGTCGTTCAGCGTAGACAGCGGCTCAGTCTGCCAGTTAAAGTTGGTTCCGTAACGCGTAGCTACATTTACCCAGTCCAGCCCCGGGATCTTGTTTACCGGCAGCGTATAAGTGATATTCAGGTTATGGCTGTAATCCGTAGTACGGCCCAGGTTTTTCAGGTTCTGCCAGACAGTATCCCTTTTCAGCCCTTCGATCTTTCCGTCCGGTTCATCAATAATCGAGTAGTTTGTCGCATCAAAATCTATGGTCATGGACTTTGTCAGGTTCCATGAAATCGCATATACCCGGGTTACCAGGAAATTCTTGTTATAGGTGGTATTGATCGGAATACTGTTTGTAGGATCATTATTCCGGAGGCTGTTTTCCGAGTAAAAACGGTTCACATCAATCCTGAAGTTGATGGAGCTTGGCAGCAGGCTAAAGTTAACATCCCGCAGCAGGGCCAGTGTATTGTTTTTGATGATCTTGTCAAAAGGCCTGTAGTTTCTTGACTGGCCCGAATAATTATAGGCCAGCGATGCAAACGTAGTTTTCTGCACCGTATTCTGGTTGATAAAATCATGGTGCAGGAATTTGGTGAAAGAGTAACTGGCACTCAGGTTCTCCACATCCCATAACTGCGGTTTCTTCGAGGGGTCGGTACGTTCCTTATGTACGTTCGTAAAGTTAATACTGTTGCGTGTGGTTACATCCTGTGAGTAATCCAGGATTTCCTTTTTCTCCTCCTTAGTGGCCGTCGCCAGTGATCGCTTCAGCTCGATATCCGGCATCTTGGGATCATACTGAGGGGTGCTCACCTGGTTGGAGTAGCTTACATACATCGGCACCTTTAAACCGGATTTCTGCGGGAAGAACTTGCCCAGCTGCAAATTGGAAGACACATCAAAGAAAACATTGTCATCCCGGTTGCGCTCGCTCACCCTGCTGTCAAGTGACCCGAAACCAATCGTCGTCTTACTCGCGGAGACATTTACCTCAGCAAAATCAGCCAGCTGTGCATTGATCCTGCCCGCTGCTGCCCAGCCGCCGCGTTCATCAAATTCCGTCAGCCTCAGCTCATTGAACCAGAGCTGTGCACTTTTTTCCAGTCCGTCGTCATTGCCGGGTACAGCCACATTCTTCAGCGGGTTTTTTACCCCCAGCATATATACCTTTACCTGGCCCATGTCTGGCTGTCCCTTGATCGTGATCGTCCGGTTGCCATCCACCACATAACTGTAGGGCTTGCTGATATCCCACAACGCCCCGTTTACATCCCGGGCCCTGTTCCTGGCCAGCTTGGCATCCTGGAACAGTTTCAGTTCAATATCGATGATATTCGCGTCCGGCCAGATCGCATCAGGATTACTGGTATTCGGTGCCGTCACCGTCATCGGCTGAGCATATTCGTAATAGTTGTCCTGATTATCCGCACCAATCCTGATAAAAGCGGTCAGGTCTCCGCTGTTGATCACAGCACTGCCCAGCGCTTCAAGGTGGACAAACATTTTAAGGTGCTTGTACGACCTGAAATCGCTCAGTGTAGTTTTAAAAGTTGCCCTGCCATAACCATCACGCAGGTTGCGGATCGTAAAGGAGAGCGACTGCTCATTGAGTTTTGTATCCGTTCTGTAATTGTTATAGTCCAGCTCCCGCACAATACCCGGAGGAATCACGTAAGGGATCGGGGCACGCTTGCCATTTTCTTCGATGTTTACCGTCGTCAGTTCCACGGTGGAGTTATCCGGAGTTACAGTATTCAGTACCGGATCGGCAATGATCTGTGAACTTTCGTTCAGATCGTTATACTTTCTCCAGTCGCCCCTCACCAGCTGGATCTTGGCAAACCTCAGTACAGTAGTATCAGCAAAGTTTGTCAGGAACATTCTGAAGAAACGGATGGATTTAAAGTCCTGGATGTTCCCTACCTTTTGCTCATAATCGGCCAGAGGGATACGGATCTGGTACCAGGTTACCGGCTGCGTCTGGCCGTTGGCCAGTTTCACCTGCGAGGTCACTGCATCCGTTACATAGTTTTTGCCCACTTCAAGGTCGCCCTTGCGCATCGATACCTTATACTGAAAGTACTCGTCGCTCTGCGTCATGTTGTTGTCCCTATTCACATCCTCTGCATCAGGCAGTGAAGTAGAGGCTGAGTTATCAATTCCAAGTTCCTCCTGCGATTGCTGCGAAGTTTTCGAGTTTCCTTCGGGGCCATTGTAATTTTCGTAGCGCTTTAAGATTCCGGTATTTGCCTGATCCAGTAGAGGGCCGCGGTAATAGGTATAATTATCAGAACTCGGGTCATTGTCAATTTCGGCAGCTGCCGTCGCATTCAGCTGCGTTTTGATCTGTGTGATCGCCGCTGCAAATTTTACCTTTTCATCAGTACTGGACAATCCGTCCAAACCTACATCCTGCGCCCTGCGGGCCGCAGGGTCATTGTCGAATGCCTGCACTACCGGCTGAAGTTTGGATACACGGCCCCAGTTGGTTTCATCGTATTTTGCAGGGTCGCCATCTGCAGGGAGACCGTTTTCAAGCGATTTCCTGCCATCCTTCAGGATATCCTCAGAAAGGTTTCCGATGTTAAAATACAGGTCTCCGCCCAGAGAATTTGGTTTATAAATATTCGGGTCCATCACCCAGAGCTCGATATACTCAATATTCAGGGCCTGGAAATCATTGGTCTCGATCTTTCTGAAGATCCCTCCCCAGCGCGACCGCGGGTTCTGCAGATCGCCCGAAGGGGTAAATCCCGTGGTTGCGTAGTTATATGGTCCTCTTTTGGTCGGGTAAAAGGCTACGTTCAGCGTAGGCAGGGATACGGTTTGTCCCGCAGGCGTTTCCTTGAAAGGAAAAACCTCCTGCTCAATGACTTCACGCACAAGGTGATTTGACAGCTCCGTCCTGTTGTTCCTCAGGTTGGCCGGCAGGTTAGTGCCTGCGCCGTTATAAAACGTAGGGTCAATATTGTAAAAAGCCATTTTCGCCCTGTTGTATCCATAAGCCAGGTTGTCAATCAGCTGCGCTTCAGGAAACTGCTGAGGGGTGCTGGACAGCTGCCAGGAAATTGCACTTTTCAGGTCGATCACTGAACGGGTCGCTTCAAAATCATCCAGGTAACTCACCCCTCCTTTATCTCCGGCACTGTTCAGTGCTCCGGGGTGACCAGGAACCAGCTTGGCATATTCTCCGGAGAAAGTAAACTTCGAAGGTGCCTTGGTAGAGATAAAGGGCAGACGGTCTACCATCTTGGTCAGGAACCTTGAATTGGAACTGTAGTTCAGGTCAAATCCGTAGATACTGTTGCTGATCGGCTCCTCGCCCAGGTTCACCTTTGGCGTAAGCGGTTTCTCCGACAGGTTCATATACGTACCCCCAAGGTTTAGCTTGTTGCTCACGCGGTAGTCAAACCGGGTTCCAAAAAGCGACCGCTGCTGCAAGCCAAATAACTCGCTGTTTTCCGTTGTGATCCTGATCGGCTGACCAGAAATAAGCAAACCTGTATTAATAATCTTTACCCGGCCGCCCTGGTAATCCACGGTAAAATCCACGCCTTCCTGTAAAGGGATCGTTCCTGAAAATACTTTTACCGATCCTTCAGGAACGTTGATCGAGTTGAGGCTGAATTCTGAGGCTACGTCAGACTGGAACGCACCCTTAATAATAAACCTGTTCTGCTTCGTAAACAGCTGCTGCGCCACCACCTTTGTAGAATCGTATAAAGCCGTAAATGTGTATTTATCAATCAGGTTCTGTTCTCCGGGGTTAAACTGCGAGGCCAGGTCTTTACCAAAAGGTTCCAGTACAGGAAAGATCACCCTTCCGTTCAGCGGATCAATCGTTACATAACCCGTACTGGTATTGGTGATAAATGAAGAAAGCCCATTGCTTGTCGTACCCGAATTTACATTCCCTGCCGTATTCAGGTTTCCTATCGAAGTCTGTGTAGAGGCACTGGCCGTACTGGCAAAAGGTTTATCTTCCGCCGCAAAGTCAAACGCACCATCTGGTTTGCGTTCATTCTGCTGGTTCAGCCTGTCCAGTCCCGTCAGGTTAATCCAGAGTTTATTCGCCGTGTTGATCCCCTCAGACATGACCGGTTTTTCAATACCCGATTCATTGTCCAGGCGCAGGATGTCCAGCCTGAAATTCTGCGGACTGATCTGATAGCCTCCGATGGAGTAGATGTTTTTCATCATCAGGTCCCAGGTAGGCAGGTTGGTTTTTGTCGTTTCGTTTTTCAGCAACTTGGCAAAAAGCACTTTTGGTGTAGCCTGGTCAAAACTCACATCTGTAGAAAACTCTCCTACCTGATATTCCACACCGTTAAAAGTGTACCTGAAAACAACGGCCAGGATTTCATCCGCATTCAGGGGATTGTTCAGTGAGATATAACCCAGCTGCGTATGCAGTGTATATTCCTTGTCAGACAGCTTACGCGCATAGGTCATCTTGCCAAAGTTGTCAGTTCCTCCGTTGGACTGGAAAAAAGAGATGATGTCATTGGAGTTCGTCAGGCGCGATCCCGCCGGCAGTTTCGTCAGAATGTCGTTCGACTGCCGGCTGCCCTGCAGTGCGAATCCCGACGGCAATGCAGAGAAACCTGCACCTCCAACGATCTGCCCGGTATTGTACGGCTGGTTTTCACCAAGGTCGATCAGCCCCAGTACATCCCTTGAATCCTGGGTATTGCCCGTTTTGTTGGTAATCCAGACCTCAATTTTGGTAATGTTGATACCAGATAATACTGTTGGCGGGGTAGCCAGGGCTTTGTTGTAGTTGTCCCTGAAATATTTTGCCAGGAAATAGTGCTTGTTGGCCTCATAGGTATCAGCACTCAGCCTGAATTCGTTTTGCTGTGCGCCATTGCTGATTTTGAGTTCGCGCGATTGTGATTTTTGCTGGGAGAAAACCGAAGTTACATTCAGCTTTCCAAACTGGAGCTGCGTTTTCACGCCGAACAGTGCCTGCGTACCCGAAATCAGGGAAGTGCTCAGCGGCATACTTACGTTACCCGCTTCAATCTTTTTGATGATATCATCTTCGCCGCCCGTATAATCCAGTTTAATCTGGTTTTCAAAATCGAACTGGGCTTCGGTATTGTAGTTCATATTCAGCTTCAGCTTCGTCCCGATATTGCCCACCACATCCATCTGGATACGCTGGTTAAAATCAAAATTACTCTGCACCCGCTGCCTTTCATTAAACAAGGGATTTTCATTCTTGTTGATCCTGCCCAAAAAGGTGAGCTCTGCCTCCCCCCTCGGCTGGATATTGATCTGGTTGCCGCCAAATAAACGTTCAAAAGATTTATTGTCTATCGTGAGGCTTGGGATCACTCCTGTCTTCCTGATCTCGTCCGCCTCTGCATTGGAAATCTCACGCCAGTTACTGCGTTTGATCTCGCTGTTCACCAGGCGCTGGTATTGTTCTATCGTTAAGTACTGGGGGGCACCCAGGATCCTTCCGCCTACTCTCTCCCGGATAATATATCTTTTATTTACCGCATCATATTCTACCTCCCTGGTCATGTTATCAGGCATCGGTGAAAATGAATTAAATGGCTGCCTGATACCCAGTCTTTGCTTTTCTCTCAGGCCAAAAGTATTCCTGGTGGTATCCTGAGCAGGAGCCACACGCCTTACCTGCGCAAAAACCTGTAGTCCGCAGAAAGAAAAAACCAGGAAGAGGAGGAAAGTAAAAGTGTTTCTCAAAGGCAAAAATATATGTTATGTTTTTCTGTGATAGATTGTTTAGGTATTATAAATTCTTCAACGCTATTTTTATCATCTGTTCAACTGTGAGCTCCATTCCCCCGGTCTTGATGGCATTGTCTATCGATTTCTCTGCCGGCAGCTTCGCAAAACCCAGCATCATCAGGGCAGACAGGGCTTCCTCGCGCGTGGTATTGCTCAAAGGAGCAGCAATCAGCGATCCCGTTCCTTCTTTTTTTAATTTGTCCTGAAGTTCTAAGACTAATCGTTGTGCGGATTTCACACCAATACCTTTGATCCGCTGGATCAGCGGCAGATCTGCATTGACAATAGCCGTCTGAATCTCTGCCGGGGTAATCGACGAGAGCATCATCCTGCCGGTATTCGGTCCGATGCCTGAAACGGATATCAGGTGAAGAAACAGCCGGCGCTCTCCCTCGTCAATAAATCCGTAAAGCGTATGGGCATCTTCCTTTACATGCAGCCAAACATACATTTTGCAGCGTTCCCCTGCACCTAAAGCACTATAGGTGTTCAATGATATATTAATATGGTATCCAATACCACCAGCTTCAACCACAACATAAGCAGGACATTTAAACGTTAGCCTGCCATCAATATAATCATACATATTTTTCTATTTTCGCTAAAATCAATGTGCTAAAGCTACTAAAAGGAATTTACCATTGATAATGAATTGTAACACCTTAATTACTTTCAGCTTTTCGTTAACCTAAATTTTAATATATGGAGCGTATAATAAAGAGTTCGGTTATACGGCTTTAATATTGCATCATGCTATTTTTTGAGTCAAAGTTAATAGGAAAATATTATTAAATTCTTTATTGTATATTAAATTTACCTACGCAAATTCCGGCAAAGCATAATTCATGCGATGCACATACGAATATGAGACAATATTTGAGCAAAAAAAAGGGGAATTCAGAAATGAACAAAAAGAATAAAGAGGCTACAGCCTGCCTGAAGACCTGGAAAGGCCATTTGACTTTTCCCTGTACGAAATGTATTTTTTTCCTGAACGGCTTTCAGAATGCCGCACAGCGCCGGCATTTTTGGACACGATTAATTTCTGTCCGGGAACAAGATTATTCCCTTTTAGTTTATTCCAGACTTTAAGGTCCTGCACTTCTACCCCGAACTGATCGGCAATGGTGGTCAGGTTTTGTCCGGCACTTACCTTGTGATATACCACAGCTGGCCTGTCTTCAGCTACCTCACGGTGTTTAGTGCGGATCCTGCGGTCATCATTGGATGCCTGGATAATCTGAGGACTCACCTCTACCGTATGGTCATTCAGCACTTCATAAATGCTGGCAAAACTAGCCAGGCTTACTTTGGGCATGATGATCCGTTTCGGAAGTTCCGGTGATCCGTTAACAATTTTTTTCTTATACGAAGGGTTCAGTGTACACAGATCCTCTTCCTGCATGGCCAAAGCCTGTGCAAGCTCTGTCAGTGATACATAGCGGCTCACCTGTATCGTATCGGTTTTGATCGCAAAAAGCGATTTCTGTGACATGATCTGGTGTTTATCAGGGCAGTTCATCACATAGATGGCAGCGATAAATGCGGGTACGTAATTTCTTGTTTCCATCGGCAGGAAAGGTCTGATCGCCCAGAAATCCCTGGAATGTGCCTTTGCTATCGCACGGTTTACATTACCGGTACCACAGTTATAGGCGGCAATAGCCAGCAGCCAGTCGCCCAGCTCTGCATACGCATCCTTAAAATATCTTGCAGCGGCATAGCTGGCCTGGATAGGGTCTTTACGTTCATCAACAAAGTTGTCCATGTTCAGCCCGTAACCTTTGGCCGTGGTAAACATAAACTGCCATAAGCCTGTAGCGCCTACCCTCGAAATCGCATGTGAATTCATCGAAGATTCGATAATCGGCAGATATTTCAGCTCCGCCGGCACACTAAAAGCTTTGAGCGCATTTTCGAAGATTGGAAAATAATATTCTGAAAGCCCCAGCATTTTACCCATCATCTCTTTCCTGCCGGCATATACATCGATATAACGTTGCACAGACTCATTGTAAGTCAGCGGAATTTCTCTCTGGATAGAGTCAAGGCGTTTTTTATAAGTAAAATTGTAATTGTAGAACAGGGGGTTCTCTAAAACCAGAGGTACCGCAGTTGTGTCGCCTGTGTAAGTTGTAGAAAGAAAGCTGATCGGGGAAATAGAATCCAGCTTATTGATTTTTTCTTGTGCAGGGGCGTTTAAACCAAACAGGACACACAATATTACTACAAGTACATTTCTTATCATAAGCGTTTAGGGGTAGTGCTAAAACTCTTTGCTAAAGAAAGTAAAACATCTTCTTCAAAATGTTTTGCCATTAACTGTAAGCTTAACGGTAAACCGTCCGGATTATTGCCCAGGGGAACTGCAATCGCAGGAATACCTGTAAGCGAGGCCAGTACGGTAAAAATATCGGCCATATACATCACCAGCGGGTCTTGCATATTCTCGCCTATTTTAAAGGCAGGAGTAGGTGCTACAGGGGTAAGAAGTACATCATAACTTTGAAAAAGCACTTCGATCTTGTCTCTGATCATCCTTCTCACACGCTGCGCCTTCTGGTAATAAGCATCATAGTATCCCGCGCTGAGTACAAACGTCCCCAGCAGGATCCTTCTTTTTACTTCATCGCCGAAGCCTTCAGCCCGCGACTTTTTATATAAACTGTTGAGATTCTCTGCCTGCAGGTTACGGTATCCGTAATGTACACCATCATATCTGGACAGGTTGGAAGAAGCTTCAGCAGCTGTTAGCACGTAATAAGCAGGCACCAGGTAATCCAGCAGATCAAAGGATACATAGTCAACCCTATGCCCCTGTGCCTTAAATTCCTCGATAGCTGCAAGTATAGCCGATTTAAGATCAGCATCAAGTGCTTCACTCTCCAGCGTTTCCTTTAATACCGCAATTTTCTTTATTCCCTGATTTTCGAGATTGGCCGAATAAGCAGGAACAGGCAAACGTGATACCGTACTGTCGTGCGCATCGGCACCTGCCAGTACTTCCATCAGCAGTGCCGCATCCGTTACCGAAGAAGTGAGTGTCCCCACCTGGTCAAACGAAGAAGCATAGGCAATTACGCCATATCTTGAAATACGTCCGTAGGTAGGCTTAAATCCAAAACAGCCGCAAAAAGCAGCAGGCTGTCGTACAGATCCGCCCGTATCCGTACCCAGGGCAGACAGGCAAAGATCGGCCTGTACGGCCACAGCCGAACCACCAGATGAACCACCGGCTACCCTTTCGGTATCCGCGGCATTGCGCACCGGTCCGTAATAAGAAGTCTCGTTGGAACCGCCCATTGCAAATTCATCACAGTTCAACCTGCCGATGATAATGGCATCTTCAGCAATCAGCCGCTCAGCCACAGTAGAAGAATAAGGAGAAATAAAACCTTCCAGCATCTTTGAAGATGCAGTAGTAGCGTGATCTTTATACAGGATATTATCCTTAATCCCGATCACCATACCTGCAAGTTTCCCTGCAGTGCCCTTACTGATTTTTTCCTGCACTTCCTGCGCCTGTTTTTTTGCAGAATCAAAAAAAACCTCGTTGAATGCATTGAGGTTTTGATGGGTTTCTATCTGTGTAAAATAATGGTCAAGCAGATCAGGTAGAACAAGCTTTTTTTGATCAATAAGTGCTTGTATCTCTGATAAAGATGTATACTTCTTCAAACTATTGGGCAATGATAAATGGGTTACGAATTCAAATTAAAACCTACAGCGGTTTGTGGGTATTGGTACGGTTAGATTCTACAGTATCATTATCCGCTCCGTCTTTACCGTCTTTGAATTCTTTAACGCCTTTACCAAGGCCGCGCATTAGTTCAGGAATTTTTTTACCACCAAAAAGCAGGAGAACAACTACTAAGATAATTATGATCTCCGGTGTGCCCAGGGCAGCTAATATTGTTGTGTTTAACATGATCGTTGGGATTAAATTTTATTTTTTTTCTGTTTCTGAAGGAACTGTTGATGCTGTTTCCGGCGTAACTGTTTCCGGTGCAGGTGCTGATGCTTTTGGTGACTCAACAGGAGCTGTTTCTGTTGTTTCCATTTTGGAAACTTCTGGTGCAGCAGCTTTCTCTGCTGCTGCCGTTGCAGTATATGCTGCGATTGGCGTGCCCAGTGGCGGTCTTTCCGCAACAGGTTCATCAGCCGGTGCTGAGGGTATCTCCGGTGCTTCTGCCGCAACTTCAGCAGGCGATTCGGAAGCCGGTATTTCCACTTCTTCCTGTGCAGGCGTTTTAGTTAAGTTGATTGGTGCTGCCGCAGCGGCAGTAGGGTACATTTGTTCCTCTAAAGTAGGTGTATGCTGCGAGTCGTACTTGTCATTTTCAGCTTTCAGGTCCTCATCGATATCCATCGCATTGATATTCCGGTGAATTTCTCTCTTCACGCCCTCGGATGCATCTTTGAAATCCCTGATTCCTTTTCCAAGGCCTCTTGCCAGTTCGGGCAGTTTCTTGCCACCGAACAATAGCATCACCACGCCAAGGATCAGCATGATCTCTCCCCCGCCCATATTTAAAAATTCTAATATCACTCCAGCATTCATATCAACATTTTTATTAAATCCCTACAAATATAATCATTTTAAAACCAATTATTTATTTTGCGATCCATGCTTCCGGATTCAGTTTAGACTGTCCCCGCATGATTTCAAAATGTAATACCGGCCCGTCAGAAGTCGTAGCAACGCTTCCGATGTTCTGACGTGTTTCTACTTTATCGCCCTTGGCTACAGAAGATGACCTCAGGTTCTGGTAGATCGTAAAGTAATCACCATGACGGATTGCCACTACATAGATCCCCTGGATCATCCTTACAAACAGCACTTCCCCGCCAAATACTGCTCTTACCGCAGCACCGTCGGCTGTCAGGATATTCACCCCGTCGTTGGTGTAACTGGCTTCGCCTTCAGTATGCCTTCCAAAGTTCTCCGTAATAGAACCCTGTCCTACCGGCCATGGCAAACGCCCTCTGTTATTTTCAAATCCTGCAGATAACTTCGCCGCCTCAGGTGTAGAGGTCAGGTAATTACTGTTGGTTTTTGCTTTTTCTACCGGTGCAGCTTTATTTTCCGCTCTGGCTTTAGCCGCAGCTGCCCGTGCTTCGTCTTCTGCTTTCTTTCTGGCGATCGCAATTTCCCTGCTGATCGCATCCCTGATTGCACGGTCTACCGCCTGCTGTTGTTTTCTACGCTTGGCAATATCGCGCCCAAGCTCTTTTTCCTGCCTGCTCACCTGGTTTAAAACAGAGGCTTGCTCCCTCTTGTTCCTGGCCAGCTTGTCCTGTTCTGATTCCTGTTCGCGCAGCAGATTGCTTTTCGCTTTCAGGCTTTTGTCCAGTACTACAATTTTATAGTTTAGGTTCTTTTCCGTACCCTGGATGTAATCCGCCTGTTTCTTGCGGTACTGGCCAAATTGCTGCAGGTACTTAATTCTTTTGTAGGCCTGGTTAAAATCACGCGCAGCAAAGATAAACATCATCTTATCGTATGAATTCCTGTTGCGCTGTGCAAACCTGATCATCCCTGCATATTCCTTTTTTAACTGTGCCAGCTGACCTTGCAGTGAATGTACGGTATTCGTATTTTCATGGATCTCACTATCCAGGTTTTTTATTTCCGAGTTGATGACAGTAATTTTGTTCTGCATCAGGTTAATCTTGGCGCTCAATGCACGGATCTCCCCTAAGGTGAGCTTCTTGCTTTGGGAAGCTTTATCCAAATTTCGCTGTAGTAGCTCAATTTCCCGTTGTATAGCCTCTTTTTTTCTCTTCAGCTGTGAACTGCTTTGCGCAACCGCAGTTGATGCAAACGCAAAAAATAAAAGAAACAAAAGTAATTTGTGTAGCTTCATTGCATCAAAAGTATAAAAAAATTTAGTTTATTAACTCAAACCTTTTAGGAACACTGAACGGAAAATCAAGGGGAACATTACGTTCTATCTTATTAAAATCGAATGAAATATTGGTTTTTTTCGTACCCGAAACCGAGTTTATCTTGGTTACCGACGGAAAAAGCGCCCCCGTTACATCCTGATAATCCGAATATGCTACTTTCAGCGCCTGCCCGGCTTTGGCATCGTTGAGGTTCAGTTCAGCAGTTTTCAGCAGCGTATTAAAAAGTACCCGGTAACCTAAACCTGTTTTATCTCCGGAAAGTGTAAAGATACCGCCATTCAGGTCTACCACAGAACGCTCCGTCATCAGCTCATCGATCGTATTTCCTGTCAGCACCGATTGCAGCATTTTAAAGGTCACCTGTTTGCTGGTAAATTTATAGATATAGCTGAATGGTTTTTTGATGGCCAGCGACTGCAGGTTGTTTCTTACAATCAGGCTGTCCGGAGTGATCAGCGCCCGGGCTACTTCAATTCCTGCAATGGCAGTCATGCTGATCCAGATCATTTCATCCTTTTTCACCCTGATGTTCACGGATACACCATTCTCCTTGCCCTCAATCTCCAGGTTTACCTTTCCTTTCAGCGAAAGGGTAGTATAGGGCAGGTCTTTAGATTTTAAGGTCTTCAGGTTCTCCAGTTTTTTGGTGTTCAGCACCGGTGCTACGGTTTCTGCTGCGGGCGGCGCCTTAACAATCGCCTTCTTAGACTTGCATCCTGCCGCAATCAGCAGCAGCGACAGCACCAGCAGGCTATTTAAAGTATTTCTTCTCATCAATTTTTCGTTTTAACAGCGTTGAATCATTTCCTGCATCCCTGGATTTTTTCCATTGAACCACCGCATTGTCCGGCTCACCCAGCAGGAAAAGGATATCGCCGTAATGCTCCAGGTAAACACTATTTTCAGCTTCCTTGTTTTCCAGGGCTTTTTCTATCCAGGTCCTGGCTACAGCATACTTGCCTCCTTTTAGTAAAATCAGCGCATAGGTATCAGCAATCGAAGCATCATCAGGCAGCGCCCGGGCGGCAACATCGATCAGCGCAACCGCTTTATTTAAGTTCTCGTTCCGCAGGGCAAGATAGTAGGCATAGTTGTTCATGATCAGGTAATTTTGCGGATCAAGCATCACTGCCTTTTCAAAAGCCACATCTGCCGCATCAGGCTTGCGCTCATCGATCAGGATCTCTGCCTTTAAAGCAAAGATCAGCGCCTGCAGTTCCTTATTTTCCCCATCCAGTGACAGTGCCGTTTTGATATGCCCCAGCGCGGCATCGTTCTGCTCTTCACGGTGCAAGGCAAAAGCCATATAATAGTATAAGATAGCCTGGTTTGGGTAAACCGACAAAGCAGCTTCGCCCATTTCTATCATTTGTTTGTATTGGCCCAGAAGGATATGGATATTCAGCACCTTTTCCCAGACGCCATACAGCTGATCGCTGATCTTTAAAGCCTTTTTATAGCTTCGCAGTGCCCCGGGCAGGTTTCCGCTTTCGTAAAGGATATCCCCCGAAAGCGCGAAATAAAGGGGATCTTCCAGATGTGCCGGCGCAATATTTTTTAAGATACGTGCCGCAGCAGTAAAATTTTTCTGTCCTGCATACAGTGTGGCCACTGCCATAGAGTCGGCTGGCAGCGGATCTGCAGCTATTCTTTGCTTTGCCCTGTTAATGGAGGCCGACGTACCAAATTTCTTTTCCAGCAGGTCGTACGCGGCCAGCGCCTCCTCTTTTTTACCGGCGATAGACAGTGCATTCGCCCTGTCAAAATAAAAGCTTTTCTGTTCCGGCGAAAGCCTGATCAGCTGATCAAAAGCCGGGATCAGCTGGGCCATATTGCCGGTAGTTTTATACAATTCTGCCAGTAGCTTCCAATACCAGAGGTTGTTCCTATCCAGCTTAACTGCCGTTTTGATGGCCGCTTCGGCCTCAGGCATTTTATTCTGCCTGAAATTCAGCAGCGCAATCTCGTACCAGGCAGCGGCATTCCCCGGATCCAGGGCCGCAACCCTGCTGAAACTCTCGTTGCTCTTTTCGTAGTTCTCGTTCAGTTTGTCCTTCAGCCCTTCAAAGAAAAGTTGTTTGATGATGGTATTGTCGCGCACAGAAATTGTTGCCTGCTGTCCTGCAGCATGCATTCCCGTAAAAAGTACACAGCATAAAACAACAATTCTGTTCATTCAAAATCCATTTACCGGTATATTGTATCTATTTTTTTCTTGCGTATCAGTAGAATCAGCGGTTCATTTTATTTACCCGTATGTCCGTATCCGCCTTCGCCCCGTGCAGTATCACTCAGTTCTTCAACAGTTTCCCAACTGATAGTTTCATGTTTCGCAATCACCATCTGCGCAATCCTGTCACCATTGTTCACTACAAAATCAGTATCAGAAAGATTAACCAGCAATACCTTGATCTCTCCACGGTAATCTGCATCAATGGTTCCCGGAGAATTCACAATGCTGATGCCATGTTTATAGGCCAAGCCACTTCTCGGGCGGATCTGCGCTTCGTAGCCAACCGGCAATTCTATATGTAATCCTGTAGGGACAAGGATACGCTGCAAAGGTTTAATTACAATTTCTTCCGGTGTAAAAGCTCTCATGTCCATTCCGGCTGCGTGAGCAGTTTCATACTGAGGCAATGCCAGTCCTGATTTGTTGATAATATTAATCTTCATCTGTAATATAAGGTTTTATTAATTTATTATTTATTCTGCCAGCAATTTGCTCATTCGTTACTTCTTTCACAATTAATCAAATTTCTGCTGCCGGCTTACTTCCCTTTTGCAAGCAACACTTTTACTTCATCTTTTTCCACATAGCATATTCCTGCAAGGAACAGCAGCAGCAATCCGTTGCCGATATAGATATTTCTGTGGAACACCCAGAATGACAATACCACCAGCACCACAGAAATCAGCAGATAGGCCAGGATCCTGTTCAGCTGATAGGGAATCGGGTAATATTTTTGACCCAGCACATACGAAATCACCATCATCACGGAGTATGCCAGCATAGATACCCATGCAGAGCCCATATAGCTGTATTTTGGAATAAGAACAAGATTGAAAACAATCGTGATCACCGCACCTATCATTGAAATATACAGCCCGTATTTTGTCTGGTCAGACAACCTGTACCAGATCGAAAGGTTCATATAGATCCCCAGGCAGACATAGCCAAACAGCAGATAAGGCACTGCCGGCAGCCCAACCCAATAGGCTTTGTTCTGAATGAAATGTTTAAGCAGTTCGATATTGGCAACCAGCGCCACAAACAATAACGATAGCGCAATCACAAAATAGTGCAGTATAGTTGCATAGGTATTTCTTGCATTTGCCTGTTTCGCATGACTGAAGAAGAAAGGCTCGGCACCCAGGCGGAATGCAGTAATAAAAATACTTAAGAATATGGCAATCTTGCACACTGCACCGTAGATCCCTACCTGAACATCCGCAATTGCATCCGGAAGCAACCTGCTCAGCACAATTTTATCCAGGTTTTCATTCACTATAAAGGATAGGTTGGCCACCAGAATAGGCCAGCTGTAAGAAAGCATTTTATAGAAAAGTTCTTTATCAAACCGGAACCTGATTTGAAGGAACTCAGGCAGCAGCAGTAAAAACGTCACTGCACTTGCAATCAGGTTTGATATAAACACATAACCAACCCATCCCGGGCGGTACCATGATTCAAACCATGCACCAGCGCTCCCCTGATTGCTGATGATCAGCGGAACCACATAAATAAAAAACAGGTTAAAACCAACGAAAGTTCCTATGTTCAGGAATTTGATCAGGCTGTACTTAAACGCCTTATCATCCGCCCTCAATTTTGCAAAGGGAATTACACAAATTGCATCCAGGAACAGCAGCCATACAAAAAAGCGGATGTATTGCTGATAATCTAAAACCTGCGTTTTCTGCCCGTTGTTGATCCATGCCGCAATGGCGTCAGCAAATACATTGCCGCTGATCAGAAAGAGCAGCGCAATAAAGGCAATGCAGATAAATGAGTTATTGTAAACTTCCTGCTTTTTATCCTCATGTTTGTTCAGATAGCGGAAATAGGTGCTTTCCATCCCGAATGCAAGTACTGCATTGATCAGTGAAGCATAACTGTACAAGGTAGTGAAGATACCATATACACTGGTCGCGTACACCTTCGTAAATAGGGGTGTTAAGATAAAATTAAACAGCCTTGAAAATACGGTACTGAGACCATATACTGCCGTCTGGCCTAAAAACTTTTTGATAACTGACACTGGACCGGGTTAAAACGAATGATGAAGAGTACTATTTTTTTATAATTTCAAAATTACGATAGTTTTTCAGTTCACCGGGACTAACCTCCACGTTTTCTATCTGCGAGCGGTCCGGTCCCTCATGGCACCATTCCAAAAACACTTCCAGCAGTGTATCATCACCTTCAGCCTCTATATATAAAGTTCCGTCCTTTTCGTTTCTGATCATTCCTCTCACGCCCATTTGATCGGCCACTACTTTTGTGGTGTACCTAAAACCTACGCCCTGTACTTTACCCGTTATTTTAATCGTAATATGCTTCATAATTTATTTTTCATTGAACCGGCACAACTTCTCCTTTTCGGATAAAAAGTCCTGCCATATTTCTTCAAGTATCGTTTTTGCAGGACGGATAGCGTTCAGCATGGCCGAAACCTGGCCAATTTCCAGTTCGCCGTCTTCCATGTTGCCGTCAAACATACCTAATTTTGCTCTTCCCCGGCCTAACAATGATTTTAATGTGGATGGATCAGCCCCCTCCGCTTCTGCTGCTGCTATGGCAGCTTCCAGCGTATTTCGCAGCAACCGTACCGGGACCAGCTTCTGCAGGCGCAGCCTGGTATCCCCTTCTGCAGCCTTGATCACTTTATCTTTGAAAGCCGGATGAGCAGAAGATTCTTCGGCCACAGCAAATGCAGAGCCTACCTGTACGCCCTCAGCACCCAATGCCATCGCTGCGAGCATGCTCCTTCCTGAGGATATCCCGCCGGCTGCAATCACCGGAATACTCACATGATCAACGACCATTGGCACAAGGCACATGGTAGTGGTCTCTTCCCTACCGTTATGTCCTCCGGCTTCAAACCCTTCAGCAACGATAGCGTCTGCGCCCCATTCCTGGGCCTTCCCCGCAAACCTGGTATTGGATACCACATGCACTACAGTGATCCCCAGGTCTTTTAAAAATTCCGTCCATATTGCCGGATTACCTGCCGATGTAAATACAATCTTTACGTTTTCCTTCACAATGACATCCATGATCTTTTCAGTACCAGGATGCAATAAGGGCACATTCACCGCAAATGGTTTATCAGTAGCTTTTTTAATTTTCTGAAGATGCTCCTTCAATACCTCGGGATACATTGAGCCGGCACCGATAATTCCCAAACCACCTGCTGAGGACACAGCCGAGGCCAGTTTCCAGCCGCTGCACCAGACCATACCAGCCTGGATGATCGGATATTGAATATTGAACAATTCGGTTATTCGGTTAGACATAGGTATGATATTAAATTAAACGCTGAACCCGGCTTTCCGACGTCAGGCGCCGGCCTTCAGTCTTTGTGATCAGGTTCACACCGGGTTTCTTCCCTTTCTCAAAACTACCATATATCTTATCTTTTCCAAGAAAAAGTGCTCCATTTATCGTTGCCCAGCGCAACAATTCATCAAAAGATACTTCAGCCCTTTCCTGCAGGCTGTACATTTCTGCCAGTATGCTCAGCTGGTGATTACTCGCCAGGCTATCTGTTCCCAGCGTGAGCGTTAGCCCCGCATCCTTCAGCAGCGCGATATCCGGCAGCCTGTTCTCAATATAAAGATTTGCATTCGGACATAAGCACCAGTACAAACCCGCATGCGTTGCCGCTGCAAATTCCAGGTCAGCCTTGCTGGTAAAGGTATTGTGCACCAGCAACGTTCTGGGTGCAGCGGACAGCAGCGGAAGATAAGTTTGAAGTGATGATTTCCCCTGTGCTTCAAAAAAAGAAATATCCAGGCCCAGGAATTCATATAGTTTAAGGAAATGACCGGTCTTGCTTTCAAAAAAAGCATTCTCATCCCCTGTTTCCTGGTTATGGATAGACACCGATTCTCCGCTGATCCCGGATACGGCATTGATTTCATTAAAAAGCTCGGCCGAGACCGAATAGGGTGCATGCGGAACAATCGTTGCTTTCAGCGGCGCAAAGGCCTCCTGCGTAAGTTTCGCAGCAGCAATAATCTCCCCCGCCCTGCCGGGATTAAAACCCATGGCCTCAACAAAAGTATGGTAATAGATTTTGCTTTGCAGCTTTACGCTTTTTGAAACCGTCTGGTTGGATATATCGCCCACAGCAACTATGCCATTGGCAAACATATCTTCATCAGCACGCAGCATGGCTGTTTCAATCTCCTCCGCAGAGGAATCGCGCTGCTGTATCACCTGCTGCACAAAACCGGGTAAACCAGTGTGCATAGCGATTTTGCCCCTGAGATGTGAAAGCTCCAGGTGGCAGTGGGTATTCACCAGTCCGGGTATCAGTATACCTTCATGGTATTGTATATTTTTAATGTTTTTGGCAGCGGCCAGCTCTGCAGAAAGGACTTCTTCAACCGTACCGTCGTCATGTACTGCAATAACGCCGTTTTTCAGCGGTACAGAGCTGACAGGATAGATCCATGATGCAGAAAGATAGGAAATCATATTTTACAAATAACGGTTATTCCCAACAAAGCTGATAAAAATCGCCGCAGAATTATACCGGTATCCTTTGCAGGATCGCTTTGCATGGCATTGCGGAAGTGATCACTACATCATGCCATTTGTGCAATGGGATATCGATAAAATCCCCCTTATGGAAAGAAAATACCTTATTTTCAACAATCACATCGCAACTGCCTTCAATCACCAGCAAACGCTCATAATGTTCGTGGTGCACTTCGCCTTCTATGGCTGTTGCGCAGATCAGCATGGTGGTCATTTCTGCTGTCTGTCCAAGTAATTTAATACGCGCACCTTTAAAGTCTGCGGGGGTGATCAGGTCCTCAGGATCAAACCAGTCTGTATAATCTTCTATTTTTGAAAAATGTGTCAGCCGGGGGATTTCAGATGCAGGCCTCGGGTATTTCCGGGATTGGGGCGCACTTTTGTCAGCAGCGTTACCCTGGTGAAAGAACTTTGAAAACAGATTTTCTCTCAGCCTGGCACTTGGTTCCACAGCATTTTCAAGCGAAAAGTATTCCAGGGCCATGCTAATTTCCATGATCTCATGCGCAATCTCCGCCGGAAATTTGCTGGACATAATCAGTACTTCTGCATCTTCTTCGTCGGAAGTATCACCCAGAACATAAAGTTCCAATATTCCGGATGCTATAAATTCCTGCAGATTCTTTTTCATGCCAGCAATGAACCCTTAATTTGTTTAATTGTTTGAATCATTTTTTCTCTGAGCGCATCTACTGAAATACCTATTTTTTCTGCGGCACCGGCAAAGCTGTGCGATTCAAAATAGATTAGATGGATGGCCTCTCTGATTGTTACATCTACACCGGACGCAAAATTATCACCCTGTTCTTTCTGCATCTCCTGCAGGTAACTTTTGATATCCATGGCATAAACCAGGTCTATCTCTTCGCGTATTTCATCAGCCATCTGGTTTCTTTTTTCCGGCGGCAGGCAGGAAGCACAGTGCTTTGCAATCTTGATCATCCAGGTAAACAAACGCTCTTTGGCAGGATCGTAGTCTTTCCGCTTTGACCAGATCAGGCAAAACGCATCGTTCGTACACTCTTCAGCAAGAGCCTTATCCCCAACCATCCGGCTTAATACGCCTAAAACAGCAGGAGCATACTTGTTATACAACCTGGTATAAACCTCTTTATCACCATGCTGAAACAAGGTGACCAGGTTGTTATCCACATCATTCAGAGCAGAAGGAAGTATCATGAGCGTAATTTTTTTATAAAATTAGCAAATTACACTCAGCTTACAAAAAGTTCACAAATACTTATCAGTCAATCCGCAAAAAAGGCCTTATTAAATATTTTGATAGCATATGTGGGTATAAATTGATTACTTTGTAAAAAGAAAATCAATTAATTACGTTTATGTCTGATTCTACCACCCGATTAAATAAATACATAAGTGAAAGCGGAATGTGCTCCAGAAGAGCGGCCGACAGATATATAGAGCAGGGGAATGTATTGATTAACGGCAGGAAAGCTAAAGTTGGCGACCAGGTATATTTCGGCGACCTGGTTTCGGTTAACGGACAAAGCATTGAGCCTAAACAGGCAGAAAATTCTATTTTGCTGGCATTTAATAAACCTGTAGGGGTAACCAGTACCACCGAAGCCGGTGTGAAAAGTAATATTGTGGATTATGTAAACCACAGCGAACGCGTTTTCCCTATCGGAAGATTAGATAAAGATTCGCAGGGACTGATCTTCATGACCAACAATGGAGACCTTGTCAATAAAATCCTGCGCGCCGGAAATAACCACGAGAAAGAATATCTGGTAACGGTAGATAAACCTTTGACAGACCAGTTTATCACTAATATGGCTAAGGGCGTACCTGTGCTTGGGGTGATGACTAAAAAATGTAAAGTCATCAAAGAAAGTCCCTTCGTTTTCAGGATCATCCTGATACAGGGCCTCAACAGACAGATCCGCCGCATGTGCGAGCACTTCGGTTTCGAAGTAACTAAACTGGAGCGTGTCCGTATCATGAACATCAGCCTGAAAGGCCTTCCGGTGGGAGAATGGAGAGAACTTACTCCCGAAGAAGAAACCGATATCTATAACTTAGTAGCCAAGTCCAGCTCCGCAGCAGATAAAACACCTAAGCGCATCGTTAAAAAATCTGTAAAGGATGATGACGATCTGGTTAATGTAACCCCGAAAAGAACCGCTTCACGTGCAAGGCCTGCCGGCCCTTCAAAAGGTAAGGCACCATCACGGTCTGCTTCTCCAAGAGCGGCAGCCGCAGGCGCGTCTCCAAGAGCGTCATCAGGCAGGGCAGGAAAAGGCGAGGGCTCAGAAAGGCCTTCAAAAGCATCTGCATCAAAAGCAGGAGGATCTTCGTCGTACAAACCCGCAGGAGCGGCGGGCGACTGGAATAAAAGTGGCGGACCCAGCAGAAGACCGGTAAGGCCTTCCAATGGAAAATCCGGTGCTCCGGCTGGTAAAACCAAAAGCCCGAAAAGATAGTACCGCTGTAATTAAGCCCTTTGGCAATTTCTGCAGCCGTAGGAGATCGCAGGACAATGCCATCTGTAAGTCAACTCATTATAAATATTGGGTGGCTTACAAATTTTAGGTAACTTTGCATCAAATGCTTGCAACAATTACTAAAACTGATATCCGCTCACTGAACCTTGTCCAGCTTCAGCAACACTTCACTGAAATGAATGAGCCCGCTTACCGTGCCAAACAGGTTTACCAGTGGCTATGGGAAAAATCTGCGCGTACATTTGAGGAGATGAGCAACTTGTCCAAAGACCTCAGAAAGAAACTGGATGAAAATTATGCCATCAATGTGGTATCAGTAAATAATTCGCAGCACAGTAACGACCATACCATCAAAAGCAGTTTCCGCTTATATGACGGCAACATTGTTGAAGGTGTTCTGATTCCTATGGAAGAACGGATGACGGCCTGCGTAAGTTCGCAGGTAGGCTGCAGTTTAACCTGCAAGTTCTGCGCTACAGGTTATATGGACAGAAAACGTAACCTGAACGCAGATGAAATCTATGACCAGGTTGTCCTGATAGATGAACAGGCCAAAAAGAACTATAATGCCCCCCTTACCAATATCGTTTACATGGGAATGGGCGAGCCCCTGTTGAATTATGCCAATGTGATGAAGTCGATCGAGCGTATCACTGCTCCCGACGGCTTGAATATGTCCTACAAAAGGATTACTGTTTCTACAGCAGGCATAGCTAAAATGATCCGTAAACTGGGTGATGATGGTGCCAAGTTCAATCTTGCACTCTCCCTGCATGCAGCTGATGACAAGAAAAGGAACGAGATCATGCCGATCACTGAGCATAACTCTTTAAAAGCGCTGGCCGAAGCTTTAAAATATTATTTCGCTAAAACCAAAAACCCTGTTACCTACGAGTATATTGTTTTCAACGGTTTCAATGATGAGATCCAGGATGCGATGGACCTGGCTAAATTCTGTAAACATGTTCCCTGCAAAGTGAACCTGATTGAATATAACCCCATCCAGTTTGCAGATTTTGTTAATGCCGAAGGCGATAAAATCGATGCCTTTTCAAACTACCTGAAAAGCCAGGGCGTAAATACCAATATCAGGCGCAGCCGCGGAAAAGATATTGATGCCGCCTGCGGACAACTGGCAGTAAAGGAAGAAAGTTCAGCAAGCCTGTAAAGCCAGTTACCAATTTATTTCTGATCAGCAGTATATTGCTTGTATGCACAAGCTCAAACAATATAGTATTGATTTCTTCAATCTGATATTTCCCGATCTCTGCAACGCCTGCGGGCAGCAGCTTTATCATGGCGAGCAGCAGATTTGTACTGCCTGTCTTTATGATTTACCTTACACCGATTTTCATGTCTATGCAGAAAATGCCGTGGCTAAATTGTTCTATGGCAGGATCAGATGCCAGTGGGCCATGGCCATGCTGTATTTCAGGAAAGGAACCAAAGCGCAGCGCCTGGTACACCAGCTCAAATACCGCTCCCAGCCAGATCTTGGATTCAGATTAGGGGCGCTGCTTGGCGAAAAACTGGCGGTACAACCCGGAGAAAAGCCAGATCTGATTATTCCCGTACCTCTGCATCCCAAAAAGGAAAGAAGCCGCGGGTACAATCAAAGCAGGATGATTGCCGATGGCATATCCAGTGTATTGCATATACCTGTGGGCAGCACACAGCTTAACCGGCTGCGGGCCACCGGCACGCAAACCAAAAGAAACCGCTATGACAGGTATCAGAATATGCAATCCGTCTTCAGCCTGGCAGGTACTGCGGAACTAAGGGGAAAACATGTGCTGCTGGTTGATGACGTAATTACCACAGGGGCGACGCTCGAGGCGTGCGGACAAGTATTACTGGAGGGAGGTGTAGCAAAACTGAGTATCGCAGCGCTCGCATTTGCGGAATAGAAAACAAGCTTTTTAAACACTTCTTAAAAATTTAATAAAGTACAAAACATTTTATGAATATCTCCGTTTATATATTCGAGAGCGTTAATTTAGATGGTAAAAGGGTCGGTCATTTCTTCACAGAAAAATCGGCCCTTTATCTTTTAACCTGTTCCCGCGGGATATCCTAATGACAATTGCATTCAATTCTGGATGTATGTTATATCTGGTCAGACCGACCTGTCATATCGTATCAGTATTCTACTCTCTCAGCCGCCAAAAAACCAGAAAGGAGCTGTTTGATCTCTTCGGGATTAAATGGTTTTAGTACATGGCCATTCATACCGCATTCCTTAAATTTAAAATGATCATTTTTAAGGGTAGATGCCGTTAAGGCAATGATCGGCACTTCTTTATAGTATGGGTCGCTGATATCACGGATAATACCTGTGGTTTCAAACCCATCGATGCCCGGCATTTTGATATCCATGAATACCAGGTCGTACCGTACGCCCATGATCTTGTCAATTGCCTCATAACCATTAATGGCCGCATCGATCTCCAGCCCCCATTTGCTCAGGATACGTTTTGCAATTAAGATGTTGATCTCATTATCGTCTACCACAAGAATCTTCTTACCGATAAAAACGCTCATTTCAGGGCCGAGTACAGCCGCTAAAGATTTTTCATTTGTGGTGCTAAACTTCAGATCAAAAGAGAAGGTGGTGCCTTTTCCTTCAACACTGTCTACCCTGATCTCAGAGTTGAACATGTCCAGCAGTTTTTTGGTAATGGCCAGCCCCAGTCCTGTACCGCCATATTTTCTTGAAATATCAGTCTTCGCCTGGGTAAACGTTTCAAAAATGTAATGCTGCTTATCCTTTGGTATCCCTATTCCGTTATCCTCTACTTCAAACCTGATCACAGATTCCTTGTCAGTTTCTTCCAGCAGTTTGATCCTTAGCTGTACCAGTCCGTTATCCGTAAATTTAATGGCATTCCCTAAAAAGTTCATCAGGATCTGATACAGGCGGTTCTTATCCCCGGATACCTGTGCGGGTATATCAGGATCAAGTACAAGCGTCAGCTGGTTGTTGTTCTTCTTCACATTTACCTGTAAAGAATTGATAATATCATTCGCCAAAGTCTTCAGGCTGAAAGGGAAGATCTCCAGCTCCATCTTTCCCGTTTCTATCTTGGTAAAGTCCAGGATGTCATTGATAATATGGAGCAGGTTTTCACCAGAGAATTTCAGGATATTAAGGTCATCAATCTGTGAAATTTTCGGGTCGTTATCCAGCAGAAGGTGCGTCATGCCGATCACGGCATTTAAAGGTGTGCGGATCTCATGGCTCATCACCGAAAGGAACATTTCTTTAGCCTGACTAAGCTTCAGGGCCTGTTCTTTGGCTTCAATCATTCCTTTCTCCACCTGCTTGCGCTGGGTGATATCAGAAATAAGGTCAATCTGCCGGTCAACCATGCCCCTGCTGTTTAAAATCGGGGTATTGGAGATGGAAAACCATATTGGCGTACCGTCCTTCTTTTCACCAAGTACTTCTATACTGTAGGATTGATTATTTTTACTTTTAATACGGGAGTTTTGTATCAGCTCCTGGTCATGGAAATTGGGCGACATGATATTTCCCATCTGGTGGCCACGCAACTCTTTAAGGGTGTAGCCTGTCATTCTTTCGAGCGACTTATTCACCCAGGTGGTTCTTCCTTCCTTATCCTGGATGCTCACCCCCGTATCGGTTTTACTCGCTACCAGTGAGAGTACCATCAGTTCTTCTTCCGCCTTTTTCTTATCTGTGATGTCAATGATGATCTCTATTTCGGCATCTACATTTCCCTCTTCATCAAGTACGACGGTATTATATACAGAAAGCCAGATTTCCCGCCTGTCCTTTCGGTAGGCCAGCATATCTATGGTAAACGACTGCCGTTTTTTTGTCAGCCGCCTTACCTCATCAAGCAGTTCCATGTCTGTTTTAGGGCCTATGATCAGGTCTCCCAGGCGTTTCCCCTTCACATCTTCCAGCGTAAACCCGGTGATTTTTTCAAAAGCCGCATTTACCCAGGTCACCAGGTTATTTGCATCATTGATCACCACTGCGTTGTTGATCTTACTGGCTACAAACGACAGTTTCATGCGGTCGTTTTCCAGTTTTTTATTCTCCGCTGCGCGAATGGCATTTGCGGCGATTTCCTGATCTTTTTTCTTCAGCGTCAGGTGCACCATCACTTCCTTGGCCAGGTTCCGGAGAATATCCTTCTGGTGTTCAGAGAGCGCATTCGGTTTGATGTCGGCCACACAAAGTGTGCCCAGTGCAAAGCCATCATCATCAATCAGGGGAGTACCGGCGTAATAGCGGATACAGGGTGCATCCGTTACAATTTTGTAGTGTTTAAACCTGCTGTGCTGCAAGGCATCGCATACCTCCATCACATCAGTGCCCCCAATCGCGTGCTCACAAAATGATTCATCACGGGGCATCTCCGTATCGTCCAGTCCGATAGAAGATTTAAACCATTGCCTTTTCTCATCAATAAGAGAGATAAAGGCAATGGGCATATTAAATATCTGTGTGACCAGTTTAACCAGGTTATCAAAACTATGTTCTGCAGGGGTATCCAGGATGTGATAAGCATTTAAGGCACTTAACCTGTCCTGCTCAATTGATGTCAACACTTCCGGATCTTCCTGCATAGTTAATTAACCCTTTAATTTTTATTTATATAACGGGAAACGCGCAACCAGGGCAGTTACCTGTTTCTTTACAGCAGCCAGATGAGCTTCATCCTCAGGGTTTGTCAACACCTGGTCTATTAAGTCAACGATTTGTGCCATATCTTCTTCTTTCAGTCCTCTGGTCGTAATTGCAGCAGTTCCAACACGAATTCCAGATGTCACAAATGGTGATTTATCATCAAAAGGCACCATGTTTTTATTCACCGTAATATCGGCTTTTCCAAGCGCATTTTCAGCAACTTTTCCGGTAATATTTTTATTTCTCAGGTCAATCAGCATCATGTGGTTGTCAGTTCCGCCAGAAATGATCCCATAACCCTTAGCTACAAATGCTTTAGCCATCGCCTGTGCATTTACCTGTACCTGTTTGATATATACTAAATACTCGTCGCTCAGTGCTTCACCAAATGCGATAGCCTTTGCAGCGATGATATGTTCCAATGGCCCACCCTGAGTTCCCGGGAATACGGCCATATCCAATACAGATGACATCATGCGGGTTTCTCCTTTAGGAGTTTTCAAACCGAAAGGATTTTCAAAATCCTTGCCCATCATGATCATTCCTCCACGGGGGCCGCGAAGTGTTTTATGCGTAGTAGTGGTAACAATATGGCAATGCGGAAGCGGGTTTGCCAGTAATCCTTTGGCAATAAATCCGGCAGGGTGAGAGATATCAGCCAGTACCAAAGCACCAATTTTATCAGCTACACTGCGGATAAAAGCATAGTCCCATTCTCTTGAATAGGCAGACGCACCACAGATAATTAATTTTGGACGTTCTGCCAGCGCTACTTCTTCAAGTTTTGCATAGTCAATACGTCCGTCTTCTTTACCAACACCATAAAAAAGCGGCTGGTACAATTTTCCTGAAAAGTTAACCGGAGAACCGTGAGTAAGGTGACCGCCATGTGATAGATCAAATCCAAGAATCTTATCACCAGCCTGTAACACGCCAAGCATTACCGCAGCATTTGCCTGTGCACCAGAGTGAGGCTGTACGTTTACCCATGCAGCGCCAAATAATTTTTTCGCACGCTCAATAGCAATCGTCTCAATATCATCAACTACCTCGCAGCCACCATAATAACGTTTGCCCGGTAAGCCTTCTGCATATTTGTTGGTTAACACTGAGCCAGCAGCTTCCATTACCTGTCTGCTTACGAAGTTCTCTGAAGCGATCAGCTCAAGGCCATTCTCCTGACGATCCAATTCCTTGTCAATCAAATCAAAGATTAAAGTATCTCTTTCCATTTATTAAAATATAATTTTTGTAAAAATAATGATTTCCGGCTGAATTTAAGGGCTTAATTATGTCATCCTCTAAACACGTTTCCGGCCAATTGATGTAATGACTAATATTTCGCGGTTTTATTAACTAAAATCACGTACTTTGTATATTGTTGTCTACTAATAACTGCATGGAAAATTTTACCACTCCATTAC
Source organism: Pedobacter westerhofensis (assembly GCF_900182595.1). Taxonomy (GTDB): domain Bacteria; phylum Bacteroidota; class Bacteroidia; order Sphingobacteriales; family Sphingobacteriaceae; genus Pedobacter; species Pedobacter westerhofensis. The sequence goes on from NZ_FXTN01000003.1 coordinate 264,941, forward strand.
TACCGAACATAAATTACCCTGCTGATTTAAAGCAGTATAAAGAAGATGATCTGGAGCAGATCAGCCAGGAATTACGTCAGTATATCATTGATGTAGTGAGCGTTAATGGCGGTCACTTTGCCTCAAGCCTTGGTGTAGTGGAACTTACCGTTGCTTTACATTACGTACTCAATACCCCTTATGATAAGCTGGTTTGGGATGTGGGCCACCAGGCCTATGGACATAAAATCCTTACCGGCAGAAAATCCGTTTTCCATACCAACCGTGTACTTCATGGTATCAGTGGTTTCCCCAAGATCAGCGAAAGTGAATATGACACCTTCGGTGTAGGCCACTCTTCCACTTCCATCTCCGCAGCCCTGGGCATGGCCGTAGCCTCTCATTACAAGGGAGAAAACGACCGCCAGCACGTAGCTGTAATCGGGGACGGCTCCATGACGGCAGGACTCGCATTCGAAGGACTTAACCACGCGGGAATCGAAAACTCAAACCTGCTGGTGATCCTCAACGACAATTGTATGTCGATCGATCCCAACGTGGGCGCATTAAAAGAATACCTCACCAGCATTACAATCTCTAAATCTTACAATCGCTTCCGCGATGATATATCAAGCGTACTGATCAAGCTTTCGGAGTTAGGCCCTAATGCCCATACTTTTGTTAAAAAGATTGAAAAAAGTATCAAAGGAACGCTGCTTAAACAAAGCAATCTGTTCGAAGCCCTCAATTTCAGATATTTTGGCCCTGTTGATGGCCATGATGTCAAAAAACTGGCAGCGATACTTAAAGACCTGAAAGATATTCCCGGCCCTAAGCTGCTGCATTGCATCACCGTAAAGGGAAAAGGCTTTGCACTGGCAGAAAAAGACCAGACCAAATGGCATTCGCCCGGCCTGTTTGATAAAATGACCGGTGAAATCAAGAAGTCTGTAGTGGATAAACCGCAGCCGCCAAAATATCAGGATGTTTTTGGACATACCCTGGTAGAACTTGCCGAAAGCAATAAAAACATTTTAGGAATTACCCCTGCCATGCCTTCAGGATCTTCCATGAATATCATGATGAAGGCTATGCCCGATCGTGCATTCGACGTAGGTATTGCAGAACAGCATGCCGTTACGTTCTCTGCCGGGCTCGCCACACAGGGGCTTGTTCCTTTTTGCAATATCTATTCCAGCTTTATGCAGCGTGCCTATGATCAGGTGATCCACGATGTGGCCATCCAGAACCTCAACGTTGTATTCTGTCTGGACCGTGCGGGCGTTGCCGGTGCCGATGGTGCTACCCACCATGGTGCGTACGACCTTGCCTACATGCGCTGCATCCCTAACATGACCGTTGCCGCACCAATGAACGAGGAAGAACTCAGGAACCTGATGTACACTGCCCAGCTCAAAGATGCCGGCCCTTTTTCTATCCGTTACCCAAGGGGATCGGGTGTGATGGTAGACTGGAAACGTCCTTTCAAAGCTATTGTGATCGGTAAAGGCCGGAAAATATGCGATGGCGAAGACGTAGCCATTCTTACGATCGGCCATGTAGGAAACTTTGCCGTCGAGGCCTGTAAAGAACTCAATGCCGAAGGCATTCATCCTGCACACTACGACATCCGTTTTGTAAAACCTCTGGATGAGGCCCTGCTCCACGATGTATTCAAACGCTATCAAAAGATTGTTACCGTAGAAGACGGCTGCCTGCAAGGCGGAATGGGTTCTGCAGTACTTGAATTTATGGCAGATCATAACTACCAGGCCAGCGTGATCCGCCTGGGCATGCCAGACGAAGTAGTAGAACACGGCGAGCAGGCAGAACTGTGGGATATCTGCGGATACGATAAAAACGGTATCATCGAAACCGTTAGGAAGATTGCTGTCAGCAGGACTACTGCAACGATTGCTTCTTAAGTTTTTATTCAGGTTTTGATGGTTGCGTAGGTTGGCAATGCTCGCTCTCTGTTGCAGGCATTTATAGATCTTCCCATTGCAAATTTTTAGCTTATATCCCCAGATTGGTGAGTTCGCTTCATTTTCTGCGGTAAACTTTTTCAAAATACTGGCCTGCGAGCCAAATTAAGACTTCACAAATAAGATTAATTATTAATCTTTAAGAATATATTTATTTTATAATGCAACTTATTAATTATATTTGCCTTGTAATTTAAATCATATGTTAACCGACGTCAGAAGATATGTCAACCCCTTGTTGGATCACGGTTTTAAAAAGTTGTTTGGTCAGGAGTCGAATAAACGATTTCTGATTGCTTTTCTAAATGAAATACTTCCAAAAGACAAACAGATCGCAGACCTTAAATACAGCAATCCTGAAAATCAGGGAGAATCACAAAATAAACGTATAGTTATATTTGATCTTTTATGTCATGGCAGGGACGGTGAGGTTTTCCTCATAGAAATACAGCAGGTAAAGCAGGACTATTTTAAAGACCGTGCTGTATATTATGCTGCCCGTCAGATCAGCAGTCAATCAGAGAAGGGCAGGAAATGGCAATATGGTTACAAAGCGGTGCATGTAATTGCTATCCTTGGAAAGTTCACATTGGAGGGCAAGTCTTCAAAAAAGTACCTACACGACATCGCTCTCCGAGACCGCAACAGCAGCAAACAATTTTACGACAAAATTCGTTTTGTGTTTATAGAATTACTTAACTTTACTAAAAGTGAAAAAGAACTGGAAACAGGACTGGATAAATGGCTCTTTGCACTAAAACATATGAGCCAGCTCAGTGACATTCCAGAGACCTTCACTGAAGAGATATTTAAAGAGTTTTTTAAAACCGCAGAAATTCTAACAGACATGGAAAGAACGCAAGAAGAAATCCAGCAAAAGATTGAGTGGGATCATTACGCTATCCTTCAAACTGCAAAAAGAGAAGGTTTGAAAGAAGGTTTGAAAGAAGGCGTGTACAATGTTGGCCGTAATTTAAAAAATCAAGGTTTTACTACAGAAACAATCAAAGCTGCCACAAATTTGTCTATTGCAGAGATCAAAAAACTTTAAGTGTAAACTACATACTATGGAAAGATCACCAGAAGAAATCCAGCAAAGATTGAGTGGGATCACTACGCTATCCTTCAAACTGCAAAAAGAGAAGGTTTGAAAGAAGGTTTGAAAGAAGGATTAAGAGAAAGTTTAAAAGAAGGCGTGTACAATGTTGCCCGTAATTTAAAAAATCAAGGTTTTAATACAGAAACAATCATAGCTGGCACAAATTTGTCTACTGCAGAGATCAAAAAACTTTAAGTGTAAACTACATACTATGGAAAGATCACCAGAAGAAATCCAGCAAAAGATTGAGTGGGATCACTACGCTATCCTTCAAACTGCAAAAAGAGAAGGTTTGAGAGCAGGCGTGTACAATGTTGCCCGTAATTTAAAAAATCAAGGTTTTACTACAGAAACAATCAAAGCTGCCACAAATTTGTCTATTGCAGAGATCAAAAAACTTTAAGTGTAAACTACATACTATGGAAAGATCAACAGAAGAAATCCAGCAAAAAATTGAGTGGGATCACTACGCTATCCTTCAAACTGCAAGAAGAGAAGGTTTGAGACAAGGTTTGAAAGAAGGTTTAAAAGAGGGCGTGTACAATGTTGCCCGTAATTTAAAAAATCAAGGTTTTACTACAGAAACAATTAAAGCTGCCACAAATTTGTCTATTGCAGAGATCAAAAAACTTTAATGTAAACTACATACTATCGAAAGATCACCAGCAGAAATCCAGCAAAAGATTGAGTGGTATCAATATCAATAAGAAATGGAGGTGTGGTTTTGCTGCTTTCTGCTGCTGCAACGCACCAGAAAGCGCCAAAATTACACCTCTATTTCTTATCAGTTATTCTACAGTAACACTCTTCGCCAGATTCCTCGGCTGATCCACATTGCAACCTCTCAGCAGCGCAATATGATAAGCTAATAACTGCAGCGGGATCGTAGCAAGCAATGGCAAGAACGCCTCACTTGCGTCAGGGATCTCGATGCAATAATCCACCATGCTGCGCACCTCAGTATCACCTTCAGTAACAATCGCCAGCACAATACCCTTCCTTGCTTTCACTTCCTGGATATTGCTGATCACCTTCTCATAAGAAGAATTCTTTGTGGCAATCACCACTACCGGCATCTCCTCATCAATCAGTGCGATAGGGCCGTGCTTCATCTCTGCTGCCGGATAACCTTCAGCATGGATATAAGAGATCTCCTTCAGTTTCAACGCCCCTTCCAAAGCTACAGGGAAACCACTTCCCCTGCCCAGGAACAAACAGTTACGTGAATCCTTAAACTTATGTGCAATCTTTTCGATCAGCGCATTTGATTCCAGCGCCTTTTCAATTTTTTCTGGAATATGATCCAGTTCGGTTAACAATTCCACCAGCTTCGCCTGGGTGAGCGTGCCCTTTTGCTGCGCCATGTAAAATGCCATAAGCGTCAGCACCGTTACCTGCGCGGTAAAAGCCTTGGTTGAAGCCACACCGATCTCAGGTCCTGCATGCGTATACACGCCCGCATGTGTTAAGCGCGGGATAGAAGCCCCTACCACATTGCACACACCAAAAATCGTAGCGCCCCGTTCTTTTGCCATCTGGATTGCTGCCATGGTATCGGCGGTTTCGCCCGACTGAGAAATGGCTATTACAATATCTTTTTCCGTAATGATCGGGTTCCTGTAACGGAATTCCGACGCGTATTCAACTTCAACCGGGATCCTTGCATATTCCTCGATCAAGTACTCTCCCACGAGCCCCGCATGCCACGAAGTACCGCAGGCCACAATGATGATCCTGTCAATATTTTTCAGCTTGTCTGCGTACTCCTTGATCCCGCCCAGTTGTACACGCCCTTCATTAGCATAAATACGCCCTCTGAGGCAGTCGCGGATAGACCGTGTCTGTTCAAAGATCTCCTTCAGCATAAAATGCTCATATCCGCCTTTCTCCAGCATCTCCAGTTTCAGCTCCAGTTCCTGGATATAGGGAGTTTGCACTACGTTATCCAGGCGTTTGATCACCAGCTCGTCCCGTTTCACCAGGGCAATCTCATTGTCATTCAGATAGATCACGTTTTTTGTATATTCGATGATCGGAGTAGCATCAGATGCAATAAAGTACTCCCCGGTACCCACACCAATCACCAGCGGACTACCCTTACGGGCTACAATCAGCTCATTTGGCTGCTCTTCATCCATCACCACAATCGCATAGGCACCGCTTACCTGGTGTAAAGCCAGACGAACAGCTTCCAGCAGGTCAACATTCTCTTTTTTATAGATTTCCTCGATCAGATGGATCAGGACTTCGGTATCCGTATCACTGTTAAAAACGTGGCCTCTCGAAGCCAGCTCTTCCTTTAAAACAGCATAATTTTCGATGATTCCATTATGAATGATCGTTAGCCGGCCATCATTGGAAGTATGCGGATGCGAGTTCCTGTCAGAAGGGATCCCATGCGTAGCCCAGCGGGTATGTCCCATACCAATGGTGCCCGACAAGTTTTTGCCTGCACTAAAATTCTCAAGTTCCTGAACTTTGCCAACTTTCTTATAGATATTTAATCCATGATCATTGATCAGCGAAATTCCGGCACTGTCATAGCCCCGGTATTCTAATCTTTTTAAGCCCTTAAGGACGATTGGCCAGGCTTCTCTATGCCCGATATAACCTACTATTCCACACATTTTATATTTGAATTTAAAATGTAAAACTAGCGAATTACACCTTAATTCCAAGGAGACAGAACTCCCGATTTAACTCAGACACCCGGTTAATTAGCTAGACGAATGCAGATTCACAGCGATTTCAGCATTATTTTTTCACCAAAATCAATAAGCGGATAACAATAAGCAAGCCGCTAAAGTATTATAAAACGTTTTAGCTCAGGAAAAGAATTAAGCATTTGCAATACGGCAGCGTCCTGTAAAAAAAGGAAAGAATTAAAACAAAAAAATCGTAAAAGAGCTAACTTTTACGATTCTTTTTCACGTATGCAGATGTGAACCCGGAAAAGCTTAAGAAGACTTCCAGTCCCCAAGCAGGCGCCTGATCACGATGATCTCCCCCACATGATAGGAATTATGATCCGCAAGCAGCAAAGCTTCACGGAATAAGCTTTGTCCGTCACCATGTTCAAAAGGTTCGTACAGATCCCTGCTTTCATCTTTCAGTAAATCCAGAAAACTTTTCCGGTCTTTCCTGAACCCTGCGATAGTAGCTTCCCATTGTTCCCTGGTTACCTCGGGCCCAACTTCAGGCCAGTATTCGTCGGGCCATTTAGGAGATTTGTGATCTGGTCCCAGAGAAAACTCCAGGATATCCCATTGTGTGATCCTCAGGTGTTCTGCCATATGCCAGACACCATAGGGCAGGCCGTCCGGGACCACCCCAATCAGATCCATATTGACTCCATTTACAGCATCTTCAAAAGAAGCATGCGCATTACCTTTTTCAATCAGAGCGGTCAGCTCTTCAACTATAAATTTTCTGTTGTCGTTACTCATACCCTAAAATTTAACTTATAAGCGGTTATTTCTTCTTGTCACTGGTTCTTATACGTTTAAGCCATGTTTATTGATCCTTGTGATTATTCATCGCTCTATTGTATTGGTCAGCTGAGTTATTGCTGCAAACTTTGATTGCAGGCTATCTTTTCTTTTGAGCCAGATTTCCCATCCCAAACACCTACGCCCTTCCGTATATTCTCACCCAGGAACTCAGCTTCTTTGCTACATCCTTCCCCGGCAGTTCCTTCAAACGCCATTTCCAGTTGGCTTTTACCGAGGCTGGTATATTCATTCGCGATTTCCCGTCCAGGCCAAGGATATCCTGCATAGGCAGAACTGCTATTCTGGCCACAGAGGCATAGGCAAGTCTCGACAGCACCTTATGCACGTCATTTGCACCCACTCTCGCACCAGTATATTTATTCAGGTTCTTCCTTTCAACTTCAGCAGCGTCCGTCTCATACCATCCTCTGGTCGTATTGTTATCATGCGTACCAGTATATACTACAAAGTTGTCCGATTTAAAGTTATGCGGAATGTGGTCCGTTAAACCAATATCCTCACCAAAAGCAAACTGCAGCACCTTCATTCCCGGAAGCCCGAATTCATCACGCAGGTCGTATACGCCCTGACTAATCTCTCCCAGGTCTTCCGCTACAAAAGGCATTTCAGGAAATTCCTTCTTCAATACCTGAAAGAAGTCACTTCCAGGCCCTGTTTTCCACACTCCATTAACCGCCGTGCGCTCGCCGGCGGGTACTTCCCAATAGTCAGCGAAAGCCCTGAAATGATCCAGGCGCAACAGGTCGTACAACTCTATGTTTTTACGGATCCTGCGGATCCACCACTGGTATCCGTCAGCTTTCATGTTCTCCCAGTTATACACCGGCATCCCCCAGAGCTGACCTTCGTCGTTAAAATAATCCGGCGGCACACCAGCGATCCCCATCATCTTCCCTTCCTCATCAAGGCCAAAGAATTCCTGGTTCGCCCACACATCCGCAGAATCGTGGCTCACATAGAATGGCAGATCGCCATACAGCTCAATACCCGCAGCTGCTGCATATTGCCTGATATCCGCCCATTGTTCAGCAAACTTGAACTGCTTCCATTTCACAAATTTCAATTCATCTGTATAGTCTGCGGCAAACTGGCCTAATCGCCCTGCATCACGGTCCCGGTAAGCCGGGTACCAATCTACCCAGGGCTTGCCTTCCTGATTTTCTTTCAGTACAGTATACAGTGCAAAATCATCAAGCCAGTCCTTTTCCTTCTCACAAAAATTATCAAAATCCTCATCATTGCCGCCAAATATCTCGCCCCAGCCTTCATAGGCTTTCAGCAGCATCTTATTCTTAAATGCAGTCGCTTTTTCAAAATCTACCTCATCTGCGGCCTCAAACTTCTTCTTATCCAGCAAACGCAGGTCTATAAAGTATTCATTGAAAAGCCCAACAAGACTGATCAGCAGGTCATTGCCGGCCATCGCCGAAACAGAACTGTAAGGTGAATATGCCTGATCTGCTCCTATCGGGTTCAGTGGCAGCAGCTGCCAGTACTTTTGCTCAGCCTGTGCAAGGAAATCCATAAATAAATAGGCCTCCAGCCCTATATCGCCAATCCCATGTACCGAGGGCAGTGAGGTCACATGCAACAATACACCGGCTCCGCGCGGATTGTCGATCTCTTCCAGCGTCAGCAGCCCCAGCGGGAAAGCATCAAATAGCGTAGCTACAGCTATTTCGGCAGTATGGCCGGTTCCTGCAGTGCCATCCGAAAGGTTTTTCCAGTGGAATGAACTTCGTAACGGCAATGTAATACTGGTATCTCCCCAATCCATGTCCAGTTCCAGTTCTTTCATGCGCTGGGCCGGGTGCAGCGGAACCGCCACCACCAGCCACTGCTTATCTTTTTTTCTTGCAAAGGCAAATACTTCATTTGCAAACCTGCCCTTTACCTCCAGGGGCAGATACTCACCGGAAGATAAAAGATCTGCAAAAGGCTTTAGCTGTTCCAGCAGTAAATGTGTCAGGTACAACTTGATCTTTCCATTATAGCGTTCCTCCCAGAGCGCTTTCAAATCCCCTCCCGCAGCAAGCTCCTGCAGCCATTCCTGCCGCTGCTGATAATCCACAGGTCTTCTGTTATCCGGATCTACCAGGCTCAGGTCCCACAGCTCCGTCCCCTGATAAGTGTCGGGCATCCCGGGGCAGGTAAACTTCAGCACCAGTTGCGAGAGCGAATTCAGGATACCAAAATCAGCGATTTTCCGGTGAAAAGCAGCAAAGCTCTTCCAGAAAGGTGCCGACTGGTCCAGTATGCCCAGGATAAACTCCTTCACCAGTCCCTCATAATCTGTATCCGGGTCCGTCCAGTTAGAATTCACCTTTCCTTCACGCAGCGCTTTCTCCAGGTAAGCCTGCAGGCGCTCCGTATAATTATCCGGTTCCATGCCCGGCATAGGGTAACTGCCCGTTAAAGTCTGATAGATAAAGTATTCATCATTCGCGTCTAATCCGCCTGCAATCTCTTTGTTCAGTTTTCTCCATTCCTTTACTTTCGCAATCCATAGCTCGGGCTGGTCTGTCAGCACATTTAACCGCGCACGTACATCCTCGCCCCTTTTGGTATCATGCGTTGAGGTGCCGTTCATGGTATGCGGCAGCATCTGCAAACGGTTCTGCATCAGCTGATGAAAGTCTTTTTTCCTGATACCAAAAGCAGCAGGTGCATCTCCAACCTCATTATGTCCGATAAAGCAGTTGTATGTATACATTAAAGTATCTTCCACGCCCTTTGCCATCAGCGGGCCGCTGAACTGCATGCAGCGCAGATAAAACAGCGTTATCCTGTCATTGTAATCCTGATCGGCCTGTTCAAAAGGTTTTGTCAGCAGCACATGGCGCAGCACTTCTACAGCCCCGCCCAGCGATTTCACTACTTCAATCTCCTTCAGCACATCAGCCATCATTCCATGGTATTTTACATCGAGCGGCAGCTGATTGCCATAAAAGCGGTAAACGGGAAAACAGATCAGCAGCTGTCCAATCGCATCTTTCAGCGCTCCCGGCTTCAGCGCGTTCAACTGTGTTTCCTCTGCCAGTCTCAGTTCCAGGAAAAGCTGGTACAGATTGTCCAGTTCCCCAGCCATATGGTCGCCCAGGATACCTGCTTTCTTTTGGCGGATCAGCCTTTCTACACCCTTGTTCTCACCGCTGATCGATTCATAAAATTTGGAGAATTTCTTTTTTGCTTTTCTTGCAGTAAACAGGTTGTTCACCTGCGCCAGAAAATCGTAGCCCGTTGTTCCTTCAACAGGCCAGTCTGCCGGCACCTCCTCACCTTCTTCCAGGATTTTTTCTACTACAATATAAGTTTCTTCGCCGGCAAGCCTGCGCAGCCGTGCAAAATAGGTCTCGGGATCATAAAGGCCGTCAATATGGTCTACCCGCAGTCCCTGGAAAACCCCTTCTTCCAGCAGTGTCTTGATCAGGCGATGATAGGCCGTAAAAACCTTCTCATCCTGCATATTCAAACAGATCAGGCTGTTTACAGTAAAAAAGCGGCGGTAATTAATTTTATAATCTGTTTCCTTGTACGAGCAAGGCCGGTAATATTGCAGATCGATGGCCGCCTGTAAGGGCATATTTACATCCTTTACCTTGTCGTTCACAGGCCACTCTGTTTCAAAATACTGCAGTTTTATTCCGCTGTCGCGCTGGATCAGTTTCAGTTCCTGCTTCGCTATGGCTTCCTCCACCGTGCTGCCCAGAAAAGGAACCATCAGCGGCAGCTTGCTGTCGCCAGACCAGTTGATATCAAAGAAACCATCATAGTCCGATTGATCTCCTTTTTCCAGCACATCCATCAGCCATTGGTTATTGGGATGGAAAGCCATGTGGTTGGGTACAATATCCTGGATCCAGGCCATGTTCAGCGATTTCAGCCTGGCCGACAAGGCCCTTAGTTCTTCGAGCGTCCCGATTTCCGGATTGATCTGACCGGGGTTCACGGTATCATATCCGTGCATACTTCCCGGCGAAGCCTCCAGTACCGGCGACGCGTAAATCGTGGTTATGCCCAATTCTTTTAAATAAGGAATGATCCCGTCAAAATCCTTAAATGTAAAGTCCTTATGGAACTGTATGCGGTAGGTTGAAATCGGATTAAGCATATTTATTGGTGTAAATTAGGATAGATTGTGGTTGTATTTCCATTTTCTGCAGTGCGTCCACAGACAAAGGTGCTGCACGCCTGCCTTTCCATTGCGGATCGGCAGAATCAAGGATCTTCTTCCAGCTGGGTTTGTCATCAGGGATAGTGATATCCTGTGTATTTTTTGAGAAGTTCATCAGGCATAGTACCTGCACCTCCTCCTCCCAGCGCCGCAGCACCAGGCAGTTTGTTTTGGCATCAGCCGATACGGTAAGCTGTTTCCGGTTGGTATTCCGCAGCGGTGCATATTTTTTACGGAGGCCGATGATGGTCTTGTAGAACGACAGGAGTTCGCTGTGTCCGTCCGACTGCAGGAGGTCCCATTGTAATTTTGACTGGTTAAAGGTATCTTCAGACTGCGGTTCCGGCGCTTCGCCTTCGGCATGGAAAGCCGCAAACTCCGCCTTACGCCCTTTGCTCACCGCTTTGATCAGCTCCGGGTCGCCATGACTCGTAAAAAACAGGAAGGGGTTGGTTTCTCCCCACTCTTCGCCCATAAATAACATTGGCAAAAAGGGGCTGCAAATCACTGCGCCGGCCATCAGCTTCTGCATTTCATAACTCACCAGTGTGCTGCTGCGCTCGCCCAGCATGCGGTTTCCCACCTGATCATGATTTTGTGAAAAGACTACAAACTGCGAGCCTGCATTGCCCTCAGCTGTGCCGCCAAAAGTTTTCAGGCGGTGCGGAGAGTATACACCATCATAGATATAAGCATCGCGATACGATTTCTCCAGGTCCTTGATCCCCGAAAAATCACTGTAATAACCTGTAGCAGGTTCACCGGCTGTCACCCGCAGTGCATGATGGAACTCGTCGATCCATTGTGCATCCATTCCGTAACCATGCTGATCAGGGGAATTGATATATTTATTGTCATTCAGGTCGCACTCTGCAATCAGGTGGTGTTTGCGGTGCGTAGCTTCAATCAGCTGATCCACTTCCTCGCTGATCTCCTGCAGCAGGTGCTTCACGCCCAGGTCTTTGATCGCATGTACTGCGTCCAGGCGCAGCCCGTCAATATGGAAATCGCGGAACCACATCAGTACGTTCTCAATAAAATACCGGCGCACACCATCAGACCAGGCATCATCAAAATTGATGGCACTGCCCCATGGCGTGTGATATTTCTCTGTAAAATACGGCCCGGCCTGTTCAAAGTAGTTACCTTCGGGGCCCATATGGTTATATACTACATCCAGCACCACCGCCAGGCCTTTGGCATGACTGGCATCAACCAGTTGCTGCAAACCTGCCGCAGCGCCATAGGAGTTCTGTACAGCAAAAGGAAAAACACCATCATAGCCCCAGTTGCGGCCACCAGGAAACTGGGCCACAGGCATTATCTCGATGGCTGTAATTCCCAGTTCAACCAGATAATCAAGTTTCGCTATGATGCCTTCAAAAGTTCCTTCCGGTGTAAATGTACCGGTATGCAGTTCATAAAAAATGTAATCTCCCAGTTCAGGGTTTTTCCAGTCCTGGTCTGTCCAGCTGAAAGCCGAAAGGTCAACTGCTTCCGAGGGGCCATGCACACCCTGCGGCTGCGAAAGGCTTGCCGGGTCCGGAATCAGCGTTTCGCCATTGATCAGAAACTGATACGTATTTCCCGGATAAATGCCCGCTCCGCTCAGCTCCCAGTACCCGAGTTCTTTCTTTTCCAGCGCCACCGTTACAGCTTCGGTTTTCAGTTCCACCGTTTCAGCTTCGGGCGACCAGAACCTGATCTCCGCCAGTCCGGCATCGTTAAAGTTTACGCCTATTTTTCTTTTTAGCTCTCTGGACATCTTCATTATTGTTCCTAACATGTTTTAATAAAACTATAGATCTTCCTTCCACACGGATCGTATCACTGGTAAAGTGCCTTACAGGTGATTCATTGATATCCTCTATTGCCGTGTCCAGTACCCTCAGCCATTCCTTACCATAACGTTCATTCGGAAGACTGTAGTGCAGCGGCTCATCATGCGCATTAAACATCAGGTAAAAGCTGTCATCAGTAATCTTGTTTCCCTTTGGGTCAGTACTGCGCAGATCGGCCCCGTTCAAATAAATAGCCAGCGATTTTGCATAATCCTCATTCCAGTTGTGTTCCTGCATCTCCAGTCCGTCCGGCAGGAACCAGGCCACATCTTTCAGACCTGCCCCTTTGATCGGCACACCCTGGAACCAGCGCCGCCTGCAAAATACAGGATGCCTTTTCCGCAGGTGGATCAGCTGCTGGGTGAAGTTGAACAGCTCTTTGTCCATATTGTTCCAGTCGATCCACGAAATTTCATTATCCTGACAATAGGCATTATTATTACCACGCTGGGTACGGCTAAATTCATCACCTGCCACCATCATCGGTACGCCCTGCGACAGAAACAGGGTGGTCAGCAGGTTGCGTTTCTGGCGGGAGCGGATCAGATTGATCTCTTCGTTATCAGTCTCGCCCTCCACACCGTAATTATAGGAACCATTGTGCTGTTCCCCATCCCGGTTATCCTCGCCATTCGCTTCATTGTGTTTCTCATTGTATGTCACCAGGTCATGCAGCGTAAAACCATCATGCGCCGTAATAAAGTTCACACTCGCAGTGGGACTTCTCAGGTCATCCTGATAAAGGTCCGGGCTGCCCGTAAAGCGCTGGGCAAATTCACCTAGCATACTATGCGCACCTCTCCAGTAATCCCTGATGCAATCCCGGTACTTCCCGTTCCACTCTGCCCATTCCGGCGGAAAGTTCCCCACCTGGTAACCCCCTTCACCAATATCCCAGGGTTCTGCAATCAGCTTCACCTGCGAGATCAGCGGGTCCTGGTGGATAATATCAAAAAACGCACTCAGCTTGTTTACGCTGTGCAGCTCCCGCGCCAGGGCCGGTGCAAGGTCAAACCTAAAGCCATCCACATGCATGTCAGTAATCCAGTAGCGCAGGCTGTCCATAAACAGGCGCAGCACATTCGGCAGGTTCGCATTCAGCGTGTTCCCTGTACCCGTATAATCCATATAATAACGCTGGTCGGCAGTAAGCCTGTAGTACGAAGCGTTATCAATTCCTTTAAAAGAAAGCGTAGGTCCCATATGGTTTCCTTCAGCCGTATGGTTATATACCACATCCAGGATCACCTCTATGCCGGCAACATGCATTGCCTTCACCATATCCTTAAACTCCTTCACTTGTCCGCCGCGTTCCGTACTGGCCGCATAGCGTACATCAGGTGCAAAAAATCCAATCGTATTGTACCCCCAGTAATTGCTCAGCCCTTTTTCCACTAAGTGCCTGTCGTTCACAAACTGGTGGACAGGCATCAGCTCAATCGCCGTTACGCCCAGTTCCTTCAGGTAGTTCAGCGTAATTGGATGTGCCAGTCCGGCATATGTCCCCCTGATTTCTTCCGGGATATCCGGATGCTGCATGGTAAAACCTTTTACATGTGCTTCATAAATTATTGATTCATGGTATGGAATATCAAGCGGCACATCACCCTTCCAGTCGTAGGTCTGGTCAATTACCACCGCTTTGGGAATAAAAGGCGCACTGTCCAGCTCAGAAAAACTCAGGTCTTCAATTTCGGAGCCCATCACATAGCCAAACAGTGCATCGCTCCAGCCGATCACGCCCGAGATTGCTTTCGCATAGGGGTCGATCAGCAGTTTATTCGCATTAAAGCGGTGCCCGTTTTCCGGATCAAAAGGACCATGTACACGGTAACCATATAATTGTCCCGGAGCTATGCCAGGCAGGTAGCCATGCCAGATATGGTGGGTGCGTTCAGTAAGCTTTACTTTCAGGGATTCCCGGGTATCATCTTCATCATTAAAAAAACAAAGATCAACCGCCGTTGCATTGTCGGCATAAATTGCAAAATTAACACCTTCGCTGTCCCAGGTAGCTCCTAACGGATAGGGACGGCCGGGATATACAGTAATCTTCTCCATTACTAATATCAATCAATTTTAGCACGAAATGTTTTAACATTCTTTATTTTTTTGCCCGAAAATCAGAGCCCGTTTTAAAACAACGCCATTGATCATCAACAAGATATATTCCCAACAGCTAAAATTACCGGTCACACTTTAAAATTTCGGTGTAGTTTAAAATGTACAACCAAAAGTTTTGGTACGGCATCAATTATAATATTTCCCGGAAAGGAGGCCAGCAAACGGAAATATTAACACAAATGATAATTTAATATAGACAACTGCTCTTCAGACACTTATAATTAAAAGTAAGTATTCACGGCACGATTAATGTTAATATATTTATATATAAGGATAACGTTATTTAATAAATATTAAATTTAGCAAACAATTACACTCTGTTTTCTATAATTTAGATATTTGAAGATAATATTTAAGTTATGAAGAAAACATACGTTCTATTCTGCTTTACCACAATATTTACCGTAAACGTCAGCGCGCAGCAATACGGTTTATTTCATACCAACACCTTATTTGATGCCTTTGAAAATCCGGCACAACGCGCTTTTGTACTGGACTATTCCCGGCAGTTCGCCTCCAATTTCTTTTTGCCCAACTTGGGTCTCAACGGCGGAAATAAGGGTGATGTCAACTACGCAATCAAGACAAGGCTCAATGAAGGAGAAATTGACACAGAGCAGATACCCGCCGGCAACAATACCCGCAATAAATTTTACGGTAATGCGAATGTTTATCTGCTTACTTTCAGGAGCTACCTGTCCTGGCGCGACAACAAAGAGATTGGCTTTTCCTGGCAGGTCAGGGCAGATGGCGATGCTGATTATACCAACGAAACTGCAATAGCAGCCAAGACTTTTGGCCGGCTGAATACCTCCCAGGACGGACTATTTAATGGCGATGGGTACGCACAGACCTATCATCAGTTTAGCCTTAGCTATCGGCAGGACGAAACCGATGAACTGGCTTTTGGCGGAAAGCTGAGCCTGCTCAGCGGAATAACCTATAACAGCGGCCGGGTTGATGAATCCAGCCTGACGGTCAATCCCCGCAGCTCTTCAGTAGCCCTGCAGGGCGTTTACAAAGGCAGCTTCCTGAAGAAAGATGATATCGACAAAAAAATGCTCATTCCTGACTTTAAGAATCCGGGCCTGTCGCTGAGTTTTGGCAGCAGCTACAGGGATGCAGCATCCGGGATCTTCCTGATGGGAAACCTCAAAGACCTGGGATTTATCCGCTGGAATAAAAATTCCAGCACTGCTGTGATCAATGATGTCATCACTCTCAACAGAAATCCCGGAGCAAATGACCTGGCACGCAGGGTTTCGGCGTTGGTAAGCAACAAGGCTGTACAGGGCAGTTTTTATACGCCTACAAATGCCAAAGCCGATTTTCTGATTTCCAAAACCTACGGCCTTTATACACCCGGTTTCATTGTCTCCAAAAACCTCTTTTACAATGGTGGTGATGTAGTGCTGGTCAACACATTTAAGATGAATGAGTTTTCCCTGGCTTTTGTACCTGCCTATAACATGAATAAAATTGTCTTGTTTGGGGCGCAGGGTATATATCAAACGCCTAATTTTGAATGTTTTATGGGAACAGATAATCTCTTTAAATCTTCAACACTGTTAAAATCCACATCGTATTCCTCAACAGGAACCATTGGTGCCTCCTTTTATATGGGCCTCAATATCAAATTCGGATATGTGGTAGAGCATCCTTTAAACAGCAGTTACATCCCTGTTTATTAATCCGGCGGTTGTGCAGGAGGTTCCCTGAACAAAAAAAGCTGAATCAAATAAATGATCCAGCCTCTTTGTATTTCACAGGTAAATGTGGTAGATGTTCAAACAACAGCGCTGAAAAAAAAATGTTTTGGTTATTTTCCAAAAACTTTTTTCAGTGCATCTGCGGCATATGCCTGCGCTTCTTTGGCTTCAGGAACAACCGCAGCCATTCCAAAAAACTCATGGGTTACACCGTCATAGTTTTTAGTATCAACCGTTACGCCTGCTGCTTTTAGTTTGTCAGCCAGCATCATCCCGTCATTGTTCAGCGGATCAATTTCTGCTGTGATGATCGTAGTTGATGGCAATCCTTTTAAGTTTGCATTTACCAAAGAAATCCTTGGGTCTTTAGCCTCAGCCATGGCGTTTACATATTTCTCAGTAAACCAGGCCATCATCGGTTTATTCAGCGGATGAGCCGCAGCATAAGTTGTATAAGATTTAGTAGTCATGTCTGCCTGGGCAATCGGGTACACCAGCACCTCATGCAATGGAACCATGATCTTTTTATCTCTGGCCATGATACTTACATTGGCCGCCAGGTTACCACCTGCGCTCTCGCCTACTACAGCAATCTTCTTAGGGTCTCCATTGATAGATGCTGCATTTTTCACTGTCCATTCATAGGCGGCAAATGAGTCATTATGTGCCGTAGGGAATTTATGTTCAGGAGCAAGCCTGTAAGCCACAGATACGACTACTGCACCAACCTGCTCAGCCAGTCCCTGCGCCGAAGCATTGTATACATCAATATTTGCAATCACAAAACCGCCGCCATGGTAGTATACGATTACAGGGAAAGGACCTTTGCCCGTCTTTGGTGTGTATATCCGTAAATGAATATTTCCACCGGCTACAGGAATCTCTTTTCCTACCGTGTCTACACCCGGAGCAGGTAATGTAATATTATTTTCTTTGATCAGGTCCATCACCGCATCAGTTGGCGTATGGTTCTTTCTTGCATCAACTGCACTCAGGCTTTCTGTAGGTTTATCACCATAGCTTACCAGCTTTTCGATTACCGCCTGCATTTCAGGATGGATCGTAGGACCCCATTCGGGTGCCGGGCCAGTAGGCTTTAAACCCGCAGGCTTTTCTACCGTGGTAGTGGTTTCTGTAGAAGTGCTGTCCGTTGTGCTTGTAGATTTTGTCTGGTTGCCGCATGAAGCCAGCATCAATGCTCCTGCAAGGAGCCCTATCGACGAAGTATTTAAAAGGTTTTTCATAAGTAAATATTTTTAATAGATATATCTCCCAACAACATATTTATCAATTAGTTTAGTCGTACTCCCTCGCGGAATGCTTATCAAAAACATACCCCATCGTGTATTTACTCAAAATATGTGTAAACAGTCAAAACACTGTCAGCTATTAAATGTTGTGATTCAGCATACTCATACGACCATGAAAGACAAAAAAACAACAAAACCAGAGGCGAACAACCCAGCACAGGTTAGCCCTCCGGCACAACAAAGTGAAAAATTACAGAAACTGGCTGCCGACAAAGAAAACGGCGCGGGTGAATTCCTGACTACCAACCAGGGTTTAAAAATCAACGATAACCAGAATTCATTAAAAGCAGGCGAGAGGGGTGCAACCCTCCTCGAAGATTTTATCCTTCGTGAGAAGATCACACATTTTGACCATGAACGTATTCCCGAAAGGATCGTCCACGCACGTGGCTCCGGCGCTCACGGTGTCTTCGAGCTGTATAAGCCCATTCCTGAGCTTACCAAAGCAGGTTTCTTAAATGATACTTCGGTTAAAACTCCTGTATTTGTACGTTTCTCCACCGTTGCGGGCTCCAGGGGCTCTACCGACCTGGCGCGCGACGTACGTGGTTTTGCCGTAAAATTCTATACCCAGGAAGGTAATTTCGATCTTGTCGGAAATAACATGCCTGTATTCTTTATTCAGGATGCGATCAAATTTCCGGATCTGGTCCATGCGGTAAAACCAGAACCACACAACGAAATTCCACAGGCAGCATCAGCACATGATACCTTCTGGGATTTCATCTCCCTGATGCCAGAATCTGCGCACATGATTATGTGGGCGATGTCGGACAGGGGAATCCCGCGCAGTTACCGTATGATGGAAGGTTTTGGTGTCCATACTTTCCGCCTGATTACGGCCGAAGGAAAATCCAGCTTTGTAAAATTCCACTGGAAACCTTTACTGGGCGTTCACTCCGTTGCCTGGGATGAAGCGAAAAAGATTTCGGGCAATGATCCCGACTTCCACAGAAGGGACCTTTGGGATGCGATTGAATCCGGCGCTTTTCCTGAATGGGAATTTGGCGTACAGATCGTATCTGAAGAAGATGAGCACAAGTTCGACTTTGATATCCTCGATCCTACCAAACTGATCCCTGAAGAACTGGTACCGGTACAGCGGATCGGAAAGATGACGCTGAACAGGAATCCTGATAACTTCTTTGCAGAAACAGAACAGGTAGCATTCCACGTGGGACATGTTGTTCCCGGAATTGACTTTACCAATGACCCGCTGCTGCAGGGACGTTTATTCTCTTATACAGATACACAGCTGCTTCGTTTGGGCGGACCTAACTTCCACGAGATCCCGATCAACAGACCGGTATCGCCTGTCCACAACAACCAGCGCGACGGACATATGCGTCAGACGATCAATACCAGCCGCACCAGTTATGAGCCCAACAGCATCTCCGGTAATTCTCCGAGACAGGCAACTGTTGCCGAAGGCGGGTTTAATTCATACCAGGAAAGAATTGATGCGAGAAAAATCAGGGACCGCAGCGAGAGCTTCTTTGATCATTTCAGCCAGGCTACGATGTTCTTCAACAGCCAGTCGGAACCGGAGAAAAATCATATCGTTGATGCCCTGCGTTTCGAGCTTGGAAAAGTAGAACGTGAAGAAATCCGCAAAAGGATGCTCGGCATCCTGAGCATCATCGATGCCAGCCTTGCAAAAAAAGTAGCCGATGGATTGGGAATGGAAGTTCCGGCCCCGGAGCAACCGATCAATCACGGGGTGCCTGCTGATGCAGACCCGGCAAAATACGAATCAAAAATCATCAAATCAGCGCTCGGAGCATCCGCTGCACTGAGCATGGCCAATACACCAAAAGATTCTATCAAAACCAGAATGATTGCTATCCTGGCTACCGATGGAGTGAAAAGTGCTGAACTCAGCGCATTCAAAAAAGCTTTGCTTGCAGAAGGTGCAGTACCCAAAATCGTTGCCACCCATGGCGGATTCATCAAGGATGACAAAGGCGCGGCGGTGAAGGTAGATTTTACTTTCCTTACCACTGCATCGGTACTGTTCGATGCCGTATATATTCCGGGAGGCGCGGCCAGCGTAAAAACAATTGCTGCCGAAGCTGATGCCCTGCATTTTGTAACTGAAGCTTTCAAACACTGCAAAGCAATTGCTGCCAGCAGCGAAGGTGAAGAGATCATCAAAGCATCGCAAGTCCCTGCCGGTCCCAAAGGCGCAACCCCTCCGGGAGTTGTTATCAATGGTAAACCTGCTGATTTCATCTCAGCAGTTGCGCAGCACCGTTTCTGGGAAAGAGAGAAAAAACCAGACGTACCTGCATAATTATTTATCCGGCCTCCTGTAATTCATACAGGAGGCTTTTTCTCATTCAAGCTATTACTATTCATGGAAAATCACCCTACACTTATTGCTGCCGCAAGAACCGGCGACATTGCCTTCCTTCAATCCATTCTCAGTGATGGAGTAAACGTAAATATCAATGACGAAAAAGGATATACCCCACTGATCATCGCCTGTTACAATAACCGTCTTGAGGCGGCAAAACTCCTGATCAATGCCGGTGCAGATGTTAATGCTGCGGATATCGGCGGTAATACCGCCCTGATGGGCGTGTGCTTTAAAGGTTACCCAGAGATCGCAAAACTGCTGGTAGAAAGCGGTGCCGACCTGGACCTTCAGCATGGCAATGGCGGCACGGCCCTGATGTTTGCTACCATGTTCGGCAGAAACGAGCTTGTAAAAATGATGCTGGATTATGGTGCAAATCCTGATATCACGGAGTTCAGAGGACTCACTGCCCTCGACCTGGCCATACAGCAGGGGAATAAAGAGGCAATAGAATTGCTTGATACTCAAACATAAATTACCTGACAGGTGTTACACCAGAACATCAATACTATAGAAATCATGGCACAACTAGAAGTTCAACCCAAAAAATATAAAGGCTGGTTTAGCTGGCTGCTGACAATTGCTGCACTCGGACTTGCATTATTCTATTTTCTAAGTGATAAAATTATATACTAATGACTATGGAACGCAAAGAGAACGAGCATGAGGTCAGACAACTGACTGAACTGAGCACAAGCGATTTTGAGATTAAAGACGGCCAGCCGGACATCATTAAGTGGAAGGTAGTCAATACAGCCGGTCAGGACCTGGGCACAGTTACCGACCTGCTTTTTGACGAAGGGGAACAGAAAGTTCGTTACCTGGTGCTTAACCTTAAAGGTAATATCTGGAATATGGCAGAAAGAGCAGTGCTGATCCCGATCGGAGTGGCAGAACTGGATGCCGTGCAGGACCACGTGATCCTGCCCAATATCACTGCACAACAGTTGATTGTCCTGCCTGATTACGTCAGGGGCCATGCAGTCATCTCAGCAAACTCAGAACTTTACGGGCATAAGGATTTTAATGAATCAAACCTTTACGCCAGAAGGCAGCCGGGAAGTTATGAGGATGATATTCCCTTCCAGGTAATCACCCGGATCTACCAGGAAGAGAACGAAGCAGAAAATGCTTTTGTGCTGCTGATTGATAACGGTTTTTCTGAAAAAGATCTTAAAGTTACCCCTTACAACCCGCTGAACAGCGTCACCGATCCTGCCGGAAATACCGATACAGAATTTATTGGCGACGGCTCCAGGGATGAATATATTCTCAGTATTGCAGCAGGTTCTGCAGAACAGGCGGCACTTGCGCACCGGATTCTCGACCCGGAATAACAGTATTCCTGAGAGGGATATTAATGATTGTTAAAATCCGGGGGACCTCAGGATGTGGCAAGGTGTTTGACTAATGTGTAGTGCATCACTACCAAGGATAAACTTTATGTCGAATCAACTGAATAATAATATGATAAAGAACTCGGATATCAGCGCACTTGCGGCTAATTTTCGGGAATATATTGCCCGGAATAAAACCGAAGAAGAGCGCGATCAGCTTATTGAGGATCTCACTTCCCGGAACCAGGACCTCAGTCAGTTTGCTTACATTACCTCTCATAATCTCCGCGCACCCCTCTCCAATCTGATTGGCTTAATCGATATACTTAACTATGATCTTCTGGATGAGTACAATAAAAAGATTGTAGACATGTTTAGAGATTCAGCAGATAAGTTAAACGAAACTATCTACGATCTTACCCAGATGCTCAGCCTCAAACAGAACAAAGCAATTAAGATTGAGAAGGTCAGCGTGTCACGCATATTTAAAAAAGTATGTAATTCTTTCACCAAACAGATCCACACAATGGGTATTTTTATCCACACTGATTTCCAGTGTGAGTTAATCCCTTTTAACAAGAGTTATCTGGAGAGCGTACTAATGAATCTAATGTCAAACTCTGTAAAGTACTGTTCAGAAAACCGTGCATTGCGGATTGAAATTGCTACAAGACTGGATGAGGATAATAATATCATCCTTACTTTCAGTGATAATGGAATGGGAATAGACCTTCTAAAACATAAAGACCGCATATTCGGTTTAAATGAGCGTTTTCACAGCCATGTAAACGGCAGTGGTGTAGGCCTTTTTATTACCAAAACCCAGATCACTTCATTAGGCGGTTCAATAGCTGTGGAAAGCGAAGTCGATAAAGGATCAACTTTTACCATAACCATTAAAAATGAGCAGGTTGTGTAACATCAACATGTGTCAATATTAAAAGTTTTTTTTATTTAGGTATTCATACTTTTGAATTATATAATAATTTACAAGCTATGAAAAAAACTTTACTACAGGGTGGCGCTGTTCTTATGTTGTTATCGCTTATTAACATCAGGGCGAACGCGCAAACACCTGCAACCACCACTTCAGGGAATGTCCCGTTAAAGATTATTCTTACTGATATTGTGGCCATAACTTTAGGGGGTACACCCGATGTAACTTTTACCTATAATTCAGAGGCAGCATATGCTGCTGATCAGACCGTGCCTAAGACAGGTGCATTCTCAGTATTTAGTAATAAAACGTACAATGTATTTGTAAAGGCAACAAGTGCCTTTAATGTAGAGGCAACAAATGCGCTGCCGGTGCCGCTGGATGCGGTAAATGTTTCTGTAGATGCAAGCACACCTGTTACAAATGGCACTTACGATAATCCTTCACTTTCTGAAACCAATCAGGCACTTGTCACTGGAGCGAAGCCAACTTTAGGAACAGCCTATAATATTAACTATAAAATCCCTGCAGCAAAGGCTTTATTACTTCTCGATAAAAAAGCCGCTACTTATAGTACAAATGTTGTGTACACACTGACACAGCAGTAGGTTAATGAAACTATTAACGGTTATACTTACTTTAAGCCTAGTCCTTTCTATTGCCTCCACATCGAAGGGGCAGGGTTTTTCTATCTCTCCCTCGAGAATATTCTTTACAGGTAATCCCGGAGAAACCATTATGCAGTCTGTCATTTTTTCAAATACCTCTTCAAATACGTTATCTTTCATCAGCAGATTGCAGGACTGGGTCAGAGACAGCAAGGGGAACAAGGTATATTCCGAAATCAACACCCATCCGGCCTCCAACGCAAAATGGATTTCCTTGTCAGAAAACAATATAGTACTTCTGCCCGGAGAGAAAAAGCAAATTATTATATCTCTCCATATTCCGGCAGATGCTGACAAACTTACGCACAGTATGCTCTTCTTTACACAAGTAAAAGAGCAAAACAGGGAACAGGCGAAAAAGGTTGCAATTGGCGTTACTGTACTGATGGAAGTTGGGATACAAATCTATTATACTCCCAGGGGATTGAATCCAGGAGAAATGGAAATTCTCGCATTTGAGGATCGCGGAATATATAACAACGGACAAAAAATGGCAAGAAGAATTGAACTGCAGATCCATAACAAGGGCGCTGTAAACAAAGATGCTTTTGTTCGATTAGAGTTAACAAATAAAGAAACAGGAGAAGAAATCAAGATAGAACCGCAAACAATAGCGATGCTTCCAGAAGCCACACAGTGGGTAACTATAGATTTGCCCCCAAATTTAAAAGGCAAATTTCTCGCTGTTGCCATGCTTGATGCCGGATCCACATATGACCTGAAAATTGCTGAGAAAGAGATTATATACCGTCCTTAGTATACTCATTTCCTGTTGTGCTGCAACAGCGACAAGTGCGCAGGCTAATCTTACAATTAATGAGATTAACATTAGATCTCACACTGATCAGACTTTTACAAATGTAAGTTATGGCTCAGTAGGAATTGCTACGGGTATTATGTTTAGGGCGGGATCCAATTTTGCAGCATCAACTATTGGTTCCACAGGCAATGTTGATTTAAGCAGATTGTCTATCAAGCCAAATATTGTTGGTACCGTCAATCTCTCTGCAACTTCAGAATACAAAATTCTGAAGACTTCAGAACAGCAACTCTTTAGTGGTGTTTCCGCAGTTGGGCCCGTAACACTTGATTATAAAGTGGTTATGGCTGAAAATGCATGGAACGCTGGTTCATATACCACTTCTCTATTTCTTACAAATGTTGCCCCTCCGTCAATATCACTGAATGTAATTGTTCCGGCATTTATAACGATCAATAGTACTTTCGCGCCAGCTTCACTTATACTGAGGATTACCGGCCTGGACAACTACCGAACAGGAGGTGGTATCAGCACGAACAATACCTTTGACTATTACACCACGCTTCCTACTACAGTAAGCATTAAATCCGACAGCAATTTTTCATTTACAACTACCACACCTAAGATCACAGACCCGTCTGTTATTTCAGAACAACTGAGCGCATCACTGACTTCACCTTCAGGAAAGGGACTATCTCCAGTTACGCTGAGTCCTACAGACAAGCCTTTAAGCATTGCTGCCGGTATAGACATTACATCGAATAACCTCAGTAGTATCACCACTGCATTAGCTATTAGTGCAGCCAGTCTCAGGAACAGTTTCATCCAGGCCGGCACCTATACCCTGCCCATCACCTACACGATCAGTAAACTGGGCAATGCTTATGCGGCTGGACCGGTAGCCTCAGGTACCATCACAGGCGCTGTAAAAGTGGAGGTGCCCCGTCTATCCGAATTTGTTGTGCCGTTAAATGACATTAATTTTAATATCAATACGATTACCGCTTATAAGGGCGGGATTACAGTTGCCATGCCAGATCCTATTATCATTAGCAGTACAGTCCCATACAACGTGAGTGTAAAAGCCAGTGGCGATTTTATTTTATCTTCAGGCAACACGATCCCAATCGGGACAGTGACCATTGAGGGCGGAATGGGACAGACAGGAGTGTCTTCTCTTCCCCTCAGCATTACTCCGCAAACTATTGTCGCCTCTGCCTCTCCGGTGATAGACCGTAAAATATTTCTGCAGTATAAAATTCCGGCATCACTCACCTCAAACCTCCTGGGAAAAAGAGCAGGAATCTACCAGAATTCTATAACTTTTACTTTTACTGCTCCCTAATCAGAAATGTTTTACTTCTACCTTCCGGCGCTGATCTTTATAAATAAAGGTGAGCATCTTTACCGGAAGGCCCTGCAATGAAACTTCCTCTTTCCCATTTTCGATGGAGAAAGGAAGACCCTCTGTTTCTATATATATTGTATAATGGTTTCTTGGCAGATAAAAACAGAACTTGCCTTTATCATCAGTTAGCGCTACATGAATTAGCCCATTACTATCCATCGCAGTAATCTTTATGCCTGACAAGGCGGGCTTGCCCTCTAAATACTTTTCTGAAGCAAGCTTTACGCAGCCATAAAGTGCCTCAGCTTTGACTAATGGAATGTCAAGCTTCTTGTTCTTATTCATAAAGATCTCTGTAGGATGCTGAAGGCTCCACCCTCTTGTACTCGCTATAGAAATGATATAAGCCTTCTGCTCCATATTCATAAATCTTACCTGCCCTTTATTATTTGTTACTGCAGTACCATTTTCTATTTTTATTAATACGCCGCCAACCGGTAGTTCGCCGGCATCACGTTCTCCATTACTATTGATATCGTCATAATACGTGAGATCAAGTTTCTTGGCCGAAGATCCCGGGGGTTTGCCAAACTGTTTCTCTATCCCAAAGCGCATCTGGCGGCTGTTATAGCGCTGGTCTCTGAATGCATTCACTATATTCAGATCCTGAGTCGCGAAAGGTACCAGAAATTTTTGTTTGGTTACCGCATATTGCATATCGGCCGTCAATGCCCAATGACCTGTCAGTATATAGCGCATATTCACACTGGCAGAATAGTTACTGTTTCCGGCAAATCCGTAATAGTTATACATTCCTCCAGCCTGTATATTAAAACTCTTTTTAAAGGCACTAAAATGCACGTTAGGACCACCAGAATAGATTGTATATTTATTGCTTTCGCTGAAAGAAGTAAGTGCATCAGAAAGATAGAAAGGATTGAGTTGCACATAACCAGAAAAGCCTAAAATGGGCAGGGTATAACTGGTATTGATTTTGAGTGAATGAAAGGGAGCCCGAGGCCTGCCTGAAGTATTGAGATAAGTGTATCCATAGTCTGCTGAAAGTGTAAAGCTCTGTATCCTTCCATTATATTCCGTATGCGTACTAAAACGAACTGACCGGGCTTTCCAGTCTGTCTGGAAAGCATCCATTTGTGCAGAACCGCCTGCTATCAGCCGCTGCTCCATATAATATGGATTAATGCCAAAAGAAATTCCCCGGGTTCTGAATATGTAACCCAGATCATAAATATAGAGCTGGTTTTTATTGATTCCAAGGTTTAGCATATCGCTTAGATTCACAAGGTCACTCTGATATTTAGGATCATTCAGCTGTATGGTCAGATGTGCTGACAAGCTATTGTGTGCCCCGAGTTTCCGCAGAAGGCGTACGTCTGATAAAAGCTGTCCGCGTCTCAAACCTGTAAAAAAGGCACTGCTATAATATTGTGTTGCATTAAGCTGGAAATTTTCGGTCAGGGCTGCATAAATAATCCCTCCTGCATAACCCTGTTTTGAACCTTTCCCGCCTGTTGCCTGATCTTCCTTAGAGATGCCTGCTTCCATGACAAGCGAGCGCCCATCAGCCACTTTGAAAGCATTTTTTAAGCTCAGCTGAGATGCATTCAGGCCTGTATAGGAATCTTGGCTATGTAAAACTGTAAAGCGCCGGCCGGCTGTACCTGCAATTTGATTTAAATAATCCACTGCGTAAATTTTCGCTCCCGGCCTCGTATTGCCTGCCTGGTCATACAAAAGGTAATTATTTTGAATACCGAGAATAGAAATAACACCTCCCTTACTCAATTTTCCACTGGCTTTTACACCTTTGCCGCCCATTTGAAAGTCAATATTTTCATAGACATTACCAATTTTTAATCCCCAGTGCCTGGACTGATAATCAAGATAGGTATCAGAAATGTTAATTCCTTTATAATCCTGCTGATAATACTGCTCTCCATTAAAATGATATTCAAGAGATTCATCATTCCCTGTCTTCATCTTACCGTAACCCTGCAGCTGATAAAAGTAGGATTTGCTGGTGAAGCTACCGTAACGTAATGCGATAGTATTGGGAAGATTTCCTCCAAATTGCCCGTTACCCAGCCGACGGGCACTTGTTACATTTATCACCCTGATGATTTTGAGCGATAATTGGTTACCAACTTCATCTACAGCCTGTATTGTAACTGTAAAATCGGGATTGATCTTATTACCTATTTTATTCCTCACAAGGAAAGGGAAGAGCTGCTGACCTCCGGGCTGCAGCACCAAACTATTCATCTGCCCCGTTAGTTCCAGTCCTTCCGGCGCACCAGTCAGTATAAGATGGAAACTAACAGGCATAAATCCATTATTAGTTACGTTTACTGCCAATTGTACCTGATTGGTAAGCGGGTCAAGATAAATTTCTTCGGCATCGGTTCCAATAGTAAGGCTACTTGCATCTGAAAGATGTGTGAAGAACCTTGTGTTTGATTGTATAATAATACCCGGGCTTTTTGTAATCAACTTTACCTTGAACTCCTGAAGGTTGCTGTAGATAGTTCGTCTGTCGGCAATATATTTTACAGGAAAAGTTTTAAACTCTTTTGGCTCCAAGATGATGCTATCTGGAAGATTAATCAAACCGGCAAATATTTTTCTCTCCAGGGTGTCTTGTATCAATACCACCTTGTGCCCATAAAAATTCCTCACCCGTAAAAAATTCGCGAAAGTTGTTCCTCCTCTGATCTCAAGCGTATCATGAGTAAAATCATACTTAACCTGTGAGTGGGCTTCAAACGCAGCTAGCTGGAAGCAAAAACATAGACAAATAGTCCTCCAATAGCAACAATGATATATCACGAGAGTAGACTGTAGTCAAGTATCATCAATTTTTTGTCAAGGATATCATTTGAACTGGGCGAGCAGCTCACCCTTACTATTGATATTCAATTTTTTATAGGTTCTTTTAATGTATTGCCTAACAGTATCCAGAGAAATTCCATACTTATAGCCGATTAGTTTATAGCTCAGCCCGTTTCTTAGGCCTTCCACAATCTGGCGCTCCCTGACACTCAAATTACTCTGGTAGTCCACCGTCTGCTGCACCTGTTGAATCACATTTCTGGAGATCGAAGGGCTGAATACCGATCCCCCCTTGAATGTGGTTACGATCGTTGAAATAATTTCATTCACACAGGTCTCTTTGATAATAAAACCTACCGCACCCGCCTTTACGCAAGCCAATACACTGTTATGATCCTGAATATTGCTGTAAACTACTACATTGGTATGGGGAAACTTGCGATAAATCGCACTGATTGATTCTATACCATTGTGTTCAATATCCAGCATCGTCACATCAGGTTCCTGTGAGACTGTTACATTTTTGCATTCACCCACAGAACCTGCTTCAAGCGTAATTTTTAGATTATATTGTTGATGATGGTTCAATATCATTCTAATCATGCTGCGGCTTTGCTGGTTACCATCAATTATTCCTACTTTGATCATAGCGTCATCTCCTTTGTGTCCCGTCTTACTTATATTCCGACGGAGCAAAATAAAGTTAAGGAATAACCCATTCTGCTGTATTATTCATTTTGTTCATAATTATCCTTTAATGAACAGAGCTATGAACGGCAGATATGTAGTATTGTGCAATACTGAATATCAGTAGAAATCGATCTCAGCCCTTTCTGCTGATCAGCGGAACCTGTAATTTGGCTAATGGATCAAGGAAAGCATCGCGGAGTACTCTGCCCAGCCTGATATGCTGTTCAACATGCTCCGCCCGGATACAATAGTATTCCCTAAAAGCAAGTTGGTATCTATCATAAGATTGTAAACACTGTAATAATATCTTCGCGTCCTTCACTGCATTCGTGGTCCCTGAACTGGTAAAAGGAAGGGCAACATGGGCAGCATCGCCAATAAGCACTACATTCTGATAATGGAAGTCAGGAAGCAAGTCAAAATCCTGTGTATTCCAAACATACGTGGTGGTAAAATCATTTACAGCAAGCAGTGCCTGAACCTCGACAGGAAAATCCTTAAGCAGTGTGTTGCAGTGCGTGCTTAGTGCATCAGGATAGGTAGACGAATTGCGCACACGCGCAACTTCAGAAACATCTCCCAAGGCAGGATCATACTGCATAAACCACACTAATTCTGTCTCAGAGGTAGGAATAACACCAAAAGACAGGCCTTTATCATTTTGCTGAAATTTGGTAAATTTGCCCTGAAGGTCAGCCGCCAGCCCCGGATGTGTGACAATGCCCACCAGCTCCTTTACTTTACCGGGCTTAAATTTGACTTCACCAAAAATCTCACGGCGGACAGCAGAATTTGCACCATCTGCCCCTACAAAGATATCCCCATACTCCAGTTCACCATTCAAAAATGCAGCAGCTATTATTTTATTTCCATCATATTTAAAATGAGAGAATATGCGACCATTATGCACGTTTGCCAAAGGCAGCATCTCCATCAGGCCGTCCAGTAATTCAGTACGTTTAAAGCATTGCCAGTCGTCAAGTGATTGTTCCGTTACTACAATTCCCTGCGGGTCTTTACAAATAAAGGTATCTATCTTCCGTCCGGGAAGTACGCAGTCCGTGTGGGCTGTGATTTCCTGCAGCACGGCAAAGCCATCGTGGTGCATCAGAAAGGCATGTCCGCCAACGGCCGGGTAAGTTTGTTTTTCATTGATACTAAAGTCGATCTGATTCTGATGAAGATAAATTCCCATGCATAATCCGGCGATACCACCGCCAAGGATAACTATCTTCATAAAGAATTAACCGTATTTTTTATTCTGTGCAATGCCTCCCCGAGGATATGCTCTGAAGTAGCGAAACTCATTCTGATAAATCCTTCTGCACCTTCGCCAAACCATTGTTTGGCACCCGGAACCACGGCAACTTTTGCCTGATCCATCAGCAGCTGATAAATTTCCATGCTGCTTTTTCCGGTAGCGGTAATGTTGGTAAAGGCTACATAACATCCCTGAGGCGGAATACATTGGAAACCATTGGTCTGGTTCAGCTCCCTGTCGCACAAATCCCGCATTTTCTGCAGATGGGCGATAAAATTATCCAGCCAGTAGTCACATTCGTTTAATGCAGCCGTTGCGGCTACCTGCGAAATCACATTGGCGCCGTGGATCGTTGAGCCATGCAGTGAAGCCAAAAACAAACGATCGTAGCTTGCCTGGTTGCCGGCCATCACTGCTCCTATCCGTAAGCCAGCCAGTCCGTACGACTTACTATATCCTGTAACAGTTACAGTTTGCTTTGCGATCTCTTCGCTGAGCGAAGCCATGCTGGTATAACGATAAGGCGTATATACAATATCGCTCCAGATCTCGTCAGACAAGATGATCAGGTTGTATTCGCAGGCAATTTCCCCGATCCTTAATAATTCTTCCCGTGTAAACACTTTTCCAGTAGGATTTAAAGGGTTACAAAGGCAGATCATCCGTGTTTTAGGGTTAATTAAACCTTTTAGCTTTTCATACTCAATTCCGTCATCTCCTGCCGGGATAGCAAAAGGAACAGCTACGCCACCTACGGCTTCTACCGAATACCTGAAAAGAAAATCCACGGGATCAAAAATGATGGCTTCCTCCCCTGCATCAAGAAAAGCCTTGCAGGTCAGGTAAATTCCAAATGCAGCACTGTCCACCGGAAATATGAATTCAGGCATAGCCTTTACATTACGTTTGACAGAAAAGTATCTTGCTACCGCCTCTTTAAAGTCTGAACTTCCTTCAGGAGGGCCATATGAAAGATAGCGGTCTTTTGTAAAACGGATAATAGCTTCTGCAATCTCGGGTGCACTCGGGAAATCGGGGTCTGCTGCAGTCAGCGGGATCACGCCCTCCGGGACAGTTGCCCACCTTAAATTAAATGCCCTTTTCTTTAAAATATCGAGATTGATAGAACGCTGTTGAAACATTCAACTAAACTAAATATTTTGCAGTTCCTACAAAAACTTTTATCGCAAATAAATTAACGGAGTTTTACAGTTTTCCCAGGATTTCAAGGAATTTTTCCTTGACTAATGGTTTGATGATAAATTCGGAAACGGCAGGAATACTTTTTGAGCGTTCCATTTCATGGGGAGAAATTGAGGACGAGACAATGTACAATTCATTTGTTTTCACAAAAGCCGGGGCCAGTTTCTGGTATTCCTTTAAAAAATCCCATCCATCCATCACCGGCATATTTAAATCAAGAAATATCACATCCGGCAAAAGCTCCGGTTGATGCTGCACTGCTTTCAGGTGGGTAATCGCTTTCAGCCCATCAGAGAAAACCTCTACCTCTACATCCTGTCTTACCTTCAGGATTGTCTTTTTGGTAAGAAATACATAAATGTCATCGTCATCAATGAGGTAAACCTTTTTCATTACCGATTTATGTTTTGGTTTACAAATTCTACTGAGAAAGTTGAGCCTTCATCCGGCAGGCTTTCTACCCAGATTCTTCCGCCCATGGCTTCAACCTGCGTTTTAGTCATAAACAGCCCTAATCCTTTCGCATCAGGATGCCGGTGGAAAACCTTTCCGATCTTAAAAATATTATCTTTATGTTTCACCAGGTCTATACCCAATCCATTATCCTTAACAGTGAGCACGATATTGCCTTCTTTATTTTTAGAAGCCAGGCTAAGTGAGAGTTTCCTGTCCGGGCTCTGGTATTTAATGGCATTACTAATCAGGTTATAAAATATACTGGCCAGGTATTTATGGGGGTACCTCACAGCCGGGGCATCTTCAAAATCTACAGAGATCTTGGCCCCGGCCTTTTTTATTTCTTCAAACAGGCCATCCAGTGCTTCCTGCAGGCAGGTAGCCAAATTCAGATCATCAGATTTCACATTGCTGTCCTGCCTGATCTGTATAGATTCTACCAGTTCATTGAACGTACCTTTAAGGCTTTCGATCACGGGCTCCAGTTTAGAAACGAGTAACTTCTGCTCATCCATATCTTCTGATTCCTGGATAAACTCTGCCAGCATGGACATGTTAATCAAGGGGCCTCTTAGATTATGCGATACTACATTACAGAAATCTATCAGCTGAGTATTCTGCATTGCCAGCTGCTCCATAATCAGCGTCTGTTTTTCTTCGAGAGCTTTCCGCTCGCTGATGTCAATACCAAAACCGATCACCATCACAAAATTCCCGTACTCATCATGCATCGGGAACATGCGCCTTAGAAAAGTGATTACATTGCCGTTCGGGTCAGTCTGGCTTTCCTCCCAGCCAATCGCTTTTCCAGAGTTTTTCACTTCCAGGAATTGTGCGCGGCGCGCTTCGGCAATTTTCGGATCGCGGTTTCTATAGGCGCCGTACTCAAAATCATCTTTGCCGATGATATATTTACGGTAATCATCATTTTTGATGGCCCCCGGATTGGCAAAAAGATATTTATGATCAGCATCAAAAACCACGATGTCAGTAGGTATATTATTGAGGATACTTTCGTAAAATTCTTTTATACTGTTGTTGATTACCGGCATCCGCATCTGCAGCAGCGAAACCACCTGCTGCGCCAGCAATGCCAGTCCTTTGTTCTGTTCCTGCGTTAGCGTAGCTGCTGCAGGGCCGGCAATACTAAGATGGCCAATCACCAGGTGTTTGTTCACTACAACCGGGATGGCAACTAAAAAAGGGTATTTTTCTGCCGCGGCGTTATTCCTTGCTGTCTCATCACATTCCAGTCCCAGCTTTGCTTTGTACCAGATCCTGTCCTCATCCACAAAAGTCAGTGCAGCAACCGGTGCACCAGAGATGATAGATGCGAGCTTCACAATATTATCAAATTCTTCTTCCGGAGGGCTATCTAAAATTTCCAACACGTAAAGCGCGTCAAGTCTGTCGGCTTCATTATTCAGTGATGGGAGTTCAATCATAAGCGGGGTTGGTACAGTTCTGAGATTACAAATCTAATTATAAGATTCGTTCTTTTGTTAAAAAGAAAACCATCTTATTATCATAAATCCAAGATATACTTTTTTCTGCTCATTCAAAACCCGCAAGGGGCATCAAAACCTTTTAGCCGGTAAGACCTGAACCATCAGCCTGGCCTACGATAGCTTTGATCGCGACATTCAATTTCTGTGATGAGTCTTTCAGGAAGGTAAGGGTTTCCTGTGTATCCTCCCCGGGGTATTTGATCAGGAATTCTGTCAGGCTCATGATATTCGCCAGCGGGGCCCTTACCATATGGCTTTGTATCCAGGCAATCTCTTTCAAATCTTTATTCTGTCGTTCAATTTCCTTGATATAGTTGATCCGTTCCGACACATCGGTAGCCAGCACCAGTCTGGCTTCACGTTCTTCAAACCTGATGATATTTGTTTCGATTTCAACCGGGAAGGCATCATTATCCTTGTTGATATGGATCAGCACACCAGAATAATCCCGGCTCCTGATCATACTGTTTAAGTCCATCAGCTTGCTGGTTTCAGTTTGCGGACGGATGTCATTGATATTCATTTTCAGGAATTCGTCCTTTGTATATCCGTATTTGGCTATCGCAGCTTCATTCACATGGAGAAAACGACCATTCTCCATATCAAATACATACATCGGTACCGGGTTGGCCTCAAAGGTTGTACGGTAATATTTTTCTGAGGCATCCAGCTTTAAAACCAGTTTCGCTTCTTTCTGAATGGTCTGCTCCAGTCCGTTCAGTACCTTACTCACCAGCATGACACTAATCAGGCTTACAAAAATCAGGTTTCCGGAGTACGAGGCCCACAATGGCAGATCATAGCTGTCCAGCAGAGGGCTGTCAAAAAGTTTATAATAGATCACGGCACCAAAGGCCGCGCAAATGATCACGTTTAATCCCACCAGGTAATAGGCTACCGGGCGTGGAAAGATCATTGCACAAAAGATCGTAATGATGATCAGGTACAAGACGCCAGGCCCTTCTGATCCCAGTACAGCGATGTAAATGATCGCCAATACGTAAAGTAGAAATAGCGCCAATATTTTCCTGGTCTGGATCATGATTTTTTTATTGAAAATTATGTATATAAGGGCACACCCAAACACGATGTTAAACCATTGGACTACAGCACTGCCCGCAAAAATACCAAAACTAGTGGATGAAACAAATGCTATTATACTAACGATAAAAGCATAGCCGATCATATTGGTGAAGAGTTTTTTCCGCCAAAATACATGGTCCTCCTCAGAGGGATCTGCTTTTCGAAGCACGGCCGTTTCTATCAGGCTCTTGATCTTCCACCAATATTCTTTAAGAGAAAACATAAATATTAAACCAAACTGTTAAAATGATCACCATTTACAACTACCACTTCCCGAATTCCCATTTTTACATGCTTGTTCATTATCATAGGTTTATATTGATTTGTTTTATAATTTAGCAAAAGTTACTCCAACTTTAGATAATGGGATCAGCTTTGAATTCAAATGAGAGATTTTCCAGTGATGCCGCATTTGACAGCCTGTATTCTCTGCGTACTCAACAACTCTCTTCAATGCACTGGACACCTCTTGACATTGCAAGAAGAGCAGCAGAGCACCTTACGGCGGGTTCAGGTACTCAGATCCTGGACGTTGGCAGCGGCGTAGGAAAATTTTGCATCACCGCGGCACATTATTTTCCGCAGCATTTTTTTTCTGGAGTTGAACAGCGAAAAGCGCTGATAGACGAGGCACTTATTGCCCAAAATGCAACAAATATCAGCAATGTATCATTTATCCATGCAAACTTTACAACGCTTAGCATGGAGCGGTACGATCATTTTTATTTTTATAATTCTTTCAGTGAAAACATCGTTCATTACAAACCTATAGACAACCTGATCCAGACTTCTAAGGAAATCTACGAAGAGTATTTAGCGCGCTTCTATGAGCTGCTTGAAGAAAAGCCAGCCGGCACAAGGCTAGCTACGTTTCACTGCCCCGATGATTATGTTCCTCCCGCCTACAAACGCCTGAAACACGTGGCCGGCGATCCTCTTGGCCTCTGGCTAAAACAATAGCCAAATCCATCCTTGTTACCATCTGCCGTGATCCATGGCCAGATATTTGTCGTATTTAGGGTAGCCAAGTATAATACCAACCAACATGAAAACGATAGAAATTGAAGTAATGTGCCAGCACTATATGGGCGCATTGCAAATAGAGCCTGTTTATGAGGATCATTCCTTATTTTCGGTTTATCTGAAACACGAATTTCTCGGACATATACAGCCCGTAAGGAAGCAGGATTCGGTAAAATGGTACTCACATGAGATTACAGACAGGGAATTAGTTGCACAAGCTGGTGAATGGGCTGCGCATTATTTTCCACTAACGGAAAAGAGTTTTAAACCGATTTATGAATTTAAGTTTTTTGCGGAGTTCATGACTGGCATATTCGCCTTTATCGTCTCTAAGTTTACTCATACATAGTTACTCGGTTCTAGAGTGGACATTTATATTCTAAAACTTCTATAAAGACCAACTAGGGTATAGTGCTTTATACCACAAATCAGCACATTTATGCTTACCAACTTTAGAAAAATGAAGTGAATCGTGCCTGTCGATAGCGTCAATGATTGTATCTGTATTTGGTCCTACCAAAACATTTTTATTCTCTTTGATAAATTCCCTTTGTGCATCCTGGATGGTTGAATCTACTCCTAACGGCTTGGATTCTGCAAGATTACTGTAAGATGTGATAGCACAATAGAAGGGAGCGCTTTGCCTGCAGCTACGAATATTATTTAAAACTTGACTCAGATAACGCTTATATAAAATTTTCGATGTCCCGTTGTCACTTTCTCCTTGCTGCCATAGAATCTGGGTTAAAACGATTTTGTGTTTGCGCAAATCATTCAATGTATTATTGAGAAGAATATTACATTCCCCTTCCGCCCAGTTTTTTACCGTTGTACTTCCGACGGCAATTGGAATGATCACTACCCTTTTATACTTATTTCCTGCAATCATCTTATCTGCTAGTATAGGCCAGACACTTCCACCTACACCATCACATCCAATCAAGGGGTCCTCTGCTTTGTAAAGCTGGCCATTGTAATAGCTGTAAGTATTTAAAGATCCCGTATCAAGTGAATTGCTGGAATTTGCAGCATTAGATTGGCCTAGTGTAAGTATGTAAGCGGTGCTATCTTTTTGCAATTTTTCGACATCTAAGCTATGGTCAAACCACCCTTTTTGCTTCAAGCTATTATAAAAACGAAACTTGTATTGCGATGGCTCATATTTAATGATTTCACGAATAAG
This sequence comes from Pedobacter westerhofensis, assembly GCF_900182595.1. Taxonomy (GTDB): domain Bacteria; phylum Bacteroidota; class Bacteroidia; order Sphingobacteriales; family Sphingobacteriaceae; genus Pedobacter; species Pedobacter westerhofensis. The sequence goes on from NZ_FXTN01000003.1 coordinate 301,340, forward strand.
GACAAAATTGATAATAAGAGATATTGCAACGATAGCAATACTTGAGAGCGAAGATTTAGTGAAAATTGAGTCTTATACGTAACCCGTCAAAATTTGGTTTTCATTAATTACGTGTATATGTGTGATTAACGACAAAAGACTAAAAAAGCCTGTGATGTAGATTAATCAGATGTGGATTTCATTTGAAAATTCCTCTTCACAGGCTTGCTTTATGATGAAATACGCCTGCTTACATTAATAGGAAAGCAAGCAATACATAAAAAATGTAATTAATTATGTCCAAAGATTTTCAGGATAAGTCCCTGCGTCAATCAATTTTTGCAACTGGGCTTTTACAACCGGCGCGTCTTCTTTAAAAGTTACACCAAACCAAACTGCTTCGGTAGGGATCATTTTAACAACACCTTCACCAGATTTGATCAGGATGTCTGCCACTTCAGGGATTAAGAATTCAGCTTTCAGTTCTGTAGCGTTGGCATCACGGAATTTATAGTATTCTTCTTCAGACCAGTTTACAAAGTCAGGTGTAAAGCAAAAGAAGTTCATACTCACTTTTGTATCCAAAGGAAGTTCAACGTCAGTACCGCCGTCTGGAGTAAACGCTTTTCCATCTTTTTTATAGATTTCTTTACGCTCAGTAATGCTTACAATGTTTTTTTCATCATCCACGTTGATCTCTCCGCGGGTTACTGATCCGTTATCACTCAGCGTATTTTTAAGTTCGTAACCGATGCAAGCATATCTTCCTTTGTCAATACCATTAACCAAATAGTCGTAGGCTTGTTTAAAGGCATCAAAACCGTAGAAGTCATCTGCATTGATTACAGCGAAAGGGGCATCTAAAACGTCCTTGCAGCAAAGCAGGGCGTGCATGGTACCAAAAGGCTTGGTTCTGCCGGCAGGGATCTCACGTCCTCCGCTAAAACTTTCCAAAGACTGGTAAACGTAATCAGTAGCAATCTTACCAGACAATTTTGGTTCGATCACTGATTTGAAAGATTCAGCAAATTCTTCACGAATAATAAAAATTACTTTACCAAAACCAGCTTTAATTGCATCATAGATGGAATATTCCATGATGGTTTCACCAGAAGGGCCAAATGATTCAGTTTGTTTATTTCCGCCATAACGGCTAGCCATTCCAGCAGCCAGGATTACTAAAGAAGGTTTGATTTCAGACATATTTTTTAATGTAAATTTTCGTTTATTGGTCTACAAAGAGCTTACCAATAATACGAATATTAGTTGATGATGGTTTGTTTAAGGTAATTTAAATCGTGTTATAGGTTTAATATGCGTTTTCTTCACCGCGGAAAACATTGATTACGGTCAGGAATATAATTTTGATATCCAACATGCTGCTCCAGTGTTCCAGATACCAGATATCATGTTCAATTCTCTTTTCCATAGCAGAATCATCTTTAGTTTCACCACGGTAACCATTTACCTGTGCCCAGCCGGTGATGCCCGGTTTTACAAACTGCCTCACCATATACTGGCCAATAATTTTTTTGTATTCTTCAGTATGACGAAGCATATGTGGCCTCGGGCCTACTACGCTCATATTGCCTATAAAAACATTGAAAAACTGCGGCATTTCATCCAGACTGGTTTTACGCAGAATCCTGCCTATCGGCGTAATCCTGTCATCGCCCTTGGTGGCCTGTTTTTTGTCGCTGTCATTATTCATGCGCATACTTCTGAACTTATAGCACCAGAAAGGCTCATCATTGATCCCGCTTCGCTGTTGCTTAAACATTACAGGTCCTTTGCTTTGTAGTTTAATAAGCAAACCAATCAGGGGATACAACCAGCTCAACACGAATATGATTACAAAAGCACTAAAGGCCATATCAAACGCACGTTTCTTAAACCTGTTGCCCATGCTTTCCAGAGGCTCATGCCTGAGGGTGATAATTGGAAACTCACCCCCCATATAACTGATCCTGTAAGGCGCAGCCAATGCACCCGCAAGATCCGGAATAAACTTCAACCGCAGCAATTGTTTATCCGCTTCAAGTACCAGCGGGCCGATCTCACGCATCCTGGATGGTGCAACTGAAACATAAAGATCTTTAACTCCATATACCGCGGCTTGCTGTAAACGGGCCGATGCCTCAGCAGAGATATTGCCATCTCCGTCACCATATATACTGGCGTCGTCACCAACAAATCCGTAGAAATCAATATTCCGTTGTTTCTGCAGATAAGCAGCCACACGTAAGCCTGTATCATTATCCCCCATTACTGCAACTTTCCTTGTCGAATGGAACCTGCTGATCAGCACATGTTGTATATAAGTGCCGATAAATCTATTTAGCATAAAACCGATAAATAGAAATATATAGAATGTGACTAAGAAACTTCTTGAAAACGCGAGGTCCTTAGCAAATAACAGATACAGTGAAAAGATCACAAAGTGGAGAAGTACGCTTTTAATCGTGCCTCTGTAGATACGCTCAATCTTTCTGGCATTGTATTCAGAATATAAATTGAATACCGCGGTGTTCAAAAACCAAAGCAGGTTACAAACTACCAGATAATGTTTTTGTAATTCCTCGCTTATCCCTTTACCCATGTAGCCCGTAAAATAATAGGCCAGAACGTATATCATGTTGAGCATTAAAATATCCGTAACAGGCAATATGTACCTGAGTAAATAGAGATATCGAGTTTGAATTGACATGTAATTATTTAAGAAATGAGCACTTTAATCGGAACCATGTAACAAGAATTATACCATATCAGGTTAGTGAACAAAAACCATAATATATTATATATTTCATACTTACTAATCTACAAAAATTGAAACATTTAAAGAATAAAAAGACAATTTTCCTAACAAGTGTAATATAAATTAACATAATGTTCATATAGAATACTTTATTAATTTACCAATGTCCGGTTATTCTATGTTATTGACTAAAATTCTAAACATAAGTTAGTTTCTGAGCTGCCATTGTATGCCGAACATTGATCCTATATTTGTTGACAGGTCACCAAAATCATACGCAACTGTGCCAGTAAATGATAATTGTGTATTCGGCATATGCCAACTAATCTCCTGCATGGTATACCAGTGTTTTTTAAATGGGGAAAATACTCCATCTAATCTGTTATCACCATAGTTTTTAGTGTAAGTAATCAAGGTCTTTGACATAATACTTTCACTCAGCGACAGAACAGCTCCAACATGTCCACCAAGTATCCTGTTATTAATAATATTATCAAGCGCGCTTATAGTTGCTTGTGGTGCATTCCAGTCAAATGGCTTGATACTGTCGAAATATTTTGATGCACGCCACCTGTTTGTAAAAAGGGGTGTGCCTACGATCATGTCATTATATTCCCAACCAGTGCGGTAAATACCATTGTTGTAATAGCTTTCCCTATACCTTAAATTATAAAAATCGTTACTCTGCGTAGTATGTATAAATTCAAATGTCAGTTTTCTCAAGATGCCACCTTCCTTTTTATTGGTAATATTAAAACTCAGTAAGCGATCAATATTTCTGATATCGATTCCCTGCCCACTGTCAAATGGCGTCTGGTTATTCAATTGAAACTTGATATCGTCATTTTCCCACTCTGCACCCAGCTCTATTACACCTCTCTGGTCTCCTGGCCTGTTCGGAAGAGATCCATCAAGTACACTCCCGTCATTAATTTCAATACCACTAACAACATTCAACCAACCTTTAATTGATCGATCTGTCTTTAAAAAGTCAGGCCTCGAACCACCCCACACAGCGTAGTGCTGTATGCCACCATAAAGTTTAAGCTTTTTTTTACCTAATCTGAAGTAAATATTCTTTTCATGCAAAAAAGCGTGTTTCATAAACTGATCTTCACCCATCCATCCATGGCTGAAAAGTCCTTTAAACTGGATCCATCCATTTGTAAATGGAAGGTCCGTATATTCCAGGGACAGATTTAATTTTGTAATTGGCAGTGCATTACCACTCACGCCCAATGATCCGGACGATAAATCAGGATCCACTTCACCAATAATCTGTTTAAACCTTCCACCGCTGAACGTCAAATGCTTATATCTAACTTTTGCATAAGCTTCTTTAAAGAAAGTCTTACTTAAATGTTTGTTATTATACGCATCAAGCCCATAACTGATGTAAAGACCTCTGTCATTTTCATCATAAATATTTACAGGAGCACCTAAACGATGTGAGTTTGTTACTTGAAAATGTGTAGAGAAATCAAATTTCTGATCACTGACTACTCCAAACCTATTGCTCACCAGCCAAAGAGGCAAATAGTATTTGGAAGCTACAGTTACATTGGTACCGGCTTGAATTTGCAGTGAATCTAAAAACTGTGCTTTTGCACCTATCTGCAATAATAACAGGAGGATTACGCTTAAAAAAATCTTCATAAAATGTCGTTTAGCCATCAATTGTGGTTATTTAAATCAGAAACATAATCTAACATTTCCGGTAGTATATTACGTTTGTCCAAATATTTTTGTGCATAAGTCCTTGCATTTATCCTGCATGGCTCGTAATCATTTTCAGTTATTTCAACAATAGCGTCTGCTAATAAATCTTCCTGTTCAGCCTCAGTAATTACACCCATTCCGTGTTCCTTTATTACGTCGTGTAGGGTAGTTCCCGGATTAGCCGTCACAATAGCAAGTCCTCCAACAGCCAAAATTGTCGTTAACTTAGACGGCATCACAAGGTCGCTAGCATTAGCTTTTTGCAAGACAAGATGGATGTCCGCCATGTTTAGGAACTCATTAAATACGTCGAATCCTTGCAAGGGAAGAAATGTGAGATTCCTAAGCCCGGCTTCTTCAGCCATTCGCATCAGTTCCACTTTATAAGGGCCCGTTCCACAGATCAGAAATTTAATATTTTGTCGTTTCTTCAAACGATTAGCGATCCTGATCAAACTGTCCAATCCCTGTTTTTCGCCTATGCTTCCTGAGTAAAGGACTACATAATCATTGGCACTATATCCCCACTTCGTCTTTATCAAGTTTCGTTCTGGTAAAGGATAAAACGTTTCTGTATCGACCCAGTTAGGAAAGAAGGTGATAATTTTTGGAATTTTGTCACCAACTTTTTTCATCATCCCTTCAGAAATAGTGGTGATAAAATCCATTTTTCTGAGTATAAAGTATTCAATAGAAAAAAGTATATCAAACATCCACTTATAGCGTAGCATCTTCAATTCTTTTGCGGCTTCAATCTGTAAGTCCTGTACATGATACACAATACGCCCTCCCCTGCAAAAGCGATAGAACAATGCTAGAATTGCCAGATGAAATGGTGGGGCAATAGCAAAAATCAAATCCTGTTTTGGTTTAAAAAGCATCTTAAATACCACAAAGCCGGCAGAAATAAAAAATATGGATTCATGGATCAGCCTTTTTAGTCCGGATGGTTTAGATGGGATATATAAGGGACATCTGTATAGTTTTAGATTCCCGCCAAACATATTTTCTGCTTTGTACCAGTTTCCTTTATATGGCTCCTGAACCTTCCAGTTCGGATAATAGGGGAAACCGGTCACCATCGTGACTTCATGTCCTTGCTCCGCCATCCACGAGATCATTTCCCCTGTGTACTTACCTATCCCGGTTAGTTCTGGCAAGCAGTTGATTCCTAAAACCAATATCCTTTTTTTCATTACCATCTCTGTTTGATATAAACTATGGGATTACCTTTATAAATTCCATTGGGAGCAATATTTCCTGTCACAACCGATCCGGCTGTAACCACACTGTCAATTCCAACGGTTACTCCTGGCGAAATAAATACAGAAGCACCAATCCATGCTCCATCCATCAAGGTAATCGGCCCGTTACGATAAGGCATCTCGGGAATCCTGAAGTCATGATTGCCCCCACATAAGAAAGCGCGCTGAGAAATACATACGTTGTTACCAACAATCAATTGCTCAAAATTCAAGAGAAATGCCTCTTCACCAATCCATACATCGTTACCTATATCCAGTTTCCAGGGAAAATGTATATTTACTCTTGGCTTAATGACTACACCAGAGCCTACTTTTGCACCATACAGACGCAATAGCAAGCATTTCAAACCATTTGGATACGGCAGGGCAGATAAGAAGAAAATTACCTTAATTAAATACCAGGAGATTTCTTTCAATTTACCTGCACCTCTTTCCAGGCCGACTGAAGAATCAAAGCCGCCAAGATTCACTTTTGATTGCTGTATATAATCTGTCATACTATCCTTCTGTGTCTTTTTTTAATTTTTCCTCTTCAATCATGCGCAGTGCCAGAATGATCTCCACCATAGTACGTTGCAAAGTATAATGCCAGCCCCGCCACCCATTAAAAATTAACCCTTTTACAAATAATGAATAAAAAAATACGATGAACGGAGCAAAGATTTTCGTTTTCCTAATTTTGGAGCTCATCGGTAGTCCTGCCGAGGGACTACTGATGAGTTTATTGGCTTCCTTAATTGCATAACCATCCTGATTACTCAACCATCTGCTAAAAGATTTTCGGTCATCGTGAAGGATAACTGCCTTATACATTCCCGTTGTACCATTAATCTTTAGACGCTGTGTATGTCCGTCATCAAAATAGTTGCATAAAGCTTTCTTAAAAAGCACCGGCCGTGGTGTAGTATTATCTTTTAGCAAAGGTTTCCCAAAAACCAGGAACTTAAAGTTTGTTTCATAAGCTGTTTCAGTTCCCGAGGTCACATAGTTTTTTGTTTCAGCTATAAAGTCATCCGGCAGCACATAATCTGCATCAAGGCTCAAAATCCACTCACTATTCAACAATGAGAGACCATAGTTCCACTGCTTTCCGTGAGTATCAAAAGGACGCTGCACCACCACAGTATTTGGATAAGACGCGGCAATTTCCAGTGTGGCATCCGTACTAAAACTGTCAAGTATCACTACCCTTCCCAGCCAGGTCAGTTTATCAAGAACCCGTTTTAGATTTGGTTCTTCATTCTTTGTTAAGATCAAAGCTTGCAGTATATTTGAATTGAGTATTTCCATGATCTAAGAGTTACGGCTATTAATTAGTTTCAATGATTTCCTGATAATGATCCACATAATTCTGGATCAATTTTTTCTCGCTGAATGTTTCAGCTATAATTTTTCTACTGTTTTCGCTGATCCAGGACATTCGCTTGCGGTCTTTATAGGCAAGTGTAAGTTTCTCTACCACGTCATCAACATCAAGTGAAGTTATCCATCCCAGATGATGGTCGTTAACAAAAGTTGATAGCGCCACCTCTTTAGAAATCAGCACCGGAGTTCCCATGTGCAACGCCTCTACTACAACATTAGCAAAGTTTTCATTCAGTGAGACGAGAACAAAAAGATCTGCATTCATTAATACATTAAATTTCTCTTCACGGCCCACCCAGTTCATCCATACAATTTTGGAATCTACCTTTAATCTCAGGGCCATGGCTTTCAAATGTTTTACATAATCGTCATCTCCTGAACCCGCAATTTTCAAGATCACCGGAAAAGATAATTTACTAATTGCATTTAGTAAAATTTCTATACCCTTTTTCGGATGCAGCCTTGACATGAATATAAGCGTGAAAATTTCATTATCAGCTTTGATAACAGAAGTGTCGGGTAGAGTTACGCTATTGGGCGCTATAAAGCCCTTACATTCGCCTAACACGCTTACAAACTCGTTGTATTCTACCTGTGCTGTAGCATGGAGCCATGATTTCGACAGTGCCCACTTACCTACACTTGAGTGAATTACCTTTTTTATTTTTTTATACCCGGAGGAAAAAATGAACGGACTGAGCATTCCTCTAGGCGAGATAACCACTTTTGCGCCTTTAACATGACAGATAGCAGCAGCAACAATTACCAGAATGCTCCACCAGGATTGGATATTAACGATATCATAAGATTCTACATTCGACCACAAATACTTCCATAAATCAGGAGAAATGTGAGTGGGATCTTTAGTTATTCTTTTAAAGTATATTACATCTACGCCATCAACGTCGATCACTTTACCAGGTTCAACTGAAAGTTCCTGCTCACCATTCGCGGTAGTAGTTAATACAACAACAGTATGGCCTGCAGCAGCAAGGCCCTGACATAGCTTTGAAACGGACTCAATTGGTCCACCATAAATATATGCTGGTTTGTAAGAGGGTACGATGTGTAGTATCTTCATTTTAATTATTTAACACTTGTTTATAGATACGCTCAATACTATCGAGCGCATCCTCCAATTTAAATCTTGAGACGTTAATCAGACCTTTTTGCACAGCTTGCGCCCGCTCAGTTTCATTCAGTGTAATTGCTTTATTTAATATTCTGGCAGCGCCATTAGTCCATTGATCCTGTAGCATATCCTTTGAGGGACGTCGATCAATGAGGAATGCAGCATCACCGGCAACTTCCAACATAGGTGCTTCATTTGTTGTTACCACCAGGGTACCAGAAGCCATAGCTTCCGCTATCGGCCATCCAAATCCCTCTGCAATAGAAGGGAACAGAAAAACAGTTGCTCCTGAATAAGCTACGGTTACAAGCTGATCGTCAATAGCGGACAAAAAATGTATATCGTTTTTCCATGCAGATTGCTCGTATTTTTGCAAGAGGGCCGCTGATGGAGGTTGCCCTACCAATAGTAGCGGAAGATCAGTTCCATAGGTTTTCCTCCACTTATCATAGATGCCAACAATACCTTCTCTATTCTTATACCATTGGTTTCCGCCTACGTGCAGAATGTAACCCTCCGTCAGGTCCATATTCAGTTTGCTTCCAAGCATAATCCTTGATTCTTCTACCGAAGCTGGCTTAAAAGAAGGGTTTAGGCCATTATACACCATCTCAGAGCGCTCTGGTTTGGCAGGCAGAAAGGCCGCAAGATCAGTCCTAGTTTTTTCAGATACAGAGATAAAATTACGGCCCCGGGAATAACCCCTTCTAATATAAGCCTGATATTTTTGCCCACTCGCTGAGGTTACATTTTCAGGTATTTCCCCCAATGCCGAACGCTGGGCGAGAAAATCATGACAGTGGATTACATGAGGAAGATGAGCAATTAGTGGCACATATGGTCCAAGCGCATGATCAGAAACAACATAAAGTACATCTTTTTCTTTTTTCCGAAGCTTGCTTTTTACAGACTGAGGAAATACAAGATACTGATCCATATAGCCAAACCATTTCCTCAACTTTTTTACTGGAATATTTGAAAACAGCGCTTCGGGACTCCAGACCTCTACCCGATGGCCGCGACGCTCCATGCCTTCAGCAAGCATATTCACAAATCTTGGCATGCTTTGCGAGCCTAAAAATAGTGGATGGGCAAAAAATACTATTTTCATATCGTTTTCATTTTTAAAGGTTTGTCAACTGGTACTTCTTTCCTTTTCTTCATTGAAGCTACAAGGAGGCCGCCGCTCAGCACACTAAAACCTAAAGCGGTAGGTTGAGACCATTGTCCCTGAGGTATGACCGTGAGAGCGAAACTTAGAATCAGCCATGGCAACAGATCTCCTGATACCATTTTATTATATGCATTAGCAAGCAGCTTAAAGCTTAAACCGATCCGGATGTATATCACACCAAGACCCAAAATAGCTCCCATCTCACCAATTACACGTCCCCATTCTCCCTCGTCTACCAGGAAGATCGTTTTACCTACAAGAAGCATACTTCCAACATTGGTTCCCATGCCTATGCCCATACCAAAAAATGGTTGTTCTGCAGACCGTAGTAATGTATTGATCATTCCGCCAAGATACCGGTCACCTAATGTTCCTTTCAACCCACCCTCAGTTTCTCCTGCAGAGGTAAACCTGGAAAAAAAGGCATCAGTTGCCGTTTGAAAAAAACTGATGTTAGATAATATTGCAAGAATGAAGACAAATCCCACTATGGTAAATACCATCTTCAGCAAATTTGCAGGTTTTCGTATGGCTGACAAAAGAACGAACATCAATGTAACGCCCAATGTAAAAGTTAAACTCCGGCTGATTGACAATGGAATTGCCGCAATGACCGCTGCTGTTGATGCATACATTAGTAGTTTATTTGCCTCTTTTCCTGCAAGCCAAAAATAGAACAGGAAACAGCCGGCAAAACCGAAGAACAAGTAGGTTCCATTAGTGAATGAAAACGTTGCAGGTGGTCTGAAATATCCCATGGCACCGCTAAATCCACCTCCCGATTCATCTCCGCCAATACCTCGGTTTACCCAGGCAGATTGGGGACTATAGAATTGCATAGCTATGAGAATTGCCATTGGAATAGTAATCCATAACAAAACACGTCCCATCTGCAGCACGTCTTCCCGGTCAAAAATACGGCCAATTACAAAAATCAGTGGAAAATGAATCAGAAAGATCCTGGCACCAAAAAGTGCTACGAAGATATTCCCATGTCCAAAAATCAAAGCTGTAATGACTGCTATAATTGTAACCCACACCATTCCCTTCAAATAATTGGAAGATGGAAGCATACCCCTGTTCCATACCTCGTATATTAGCCATACCGCTATAGGATCACGAATGATCAATAAGGGAGTGGCAAGCCCGGGCAATACCCACTTACGTAGGGCACCTTCAAAAATCAGCAGAAAAAAGTAAATCCAGACTCCTCTTTTGAGCAAGTAATCCGGTCCCTTCTCCGCAGTTTTGATATTTATTACCCTATTTTGCATATAATTCTTTTAAGTCAGAGACAATAGTATCCCCGTACCCTTTCCAGGTATAATTTGCCGCATGGGCTTTTGCTTTAGCCCCCATTTCTTTTGTTTCCTCACGGTGTTCTATGTACCAGTTCAAATGTTCTGCTAGTTGTTCCGGTGAACGTATAGGCACTAAAAATCCTGTCTCTCCCTGTATCACCAAATCTTCGCCACCTGTATTTGGTGTAATCAGCAAGGGTAAACCCTGACTCATAGCCTCCTGCATTACCAATGCACGACCCTCTACAATTGAGGGCAGACAAAATACATCACAACTTCTCATGAGTTCTAACACTTGCGCGTTGGGACGTCCTTTTTCATAACTAAAATTGGGTAGCTGCGCTTTGTAAAATTCAAGCGGAGCTAATAGTGAGCCCATTACAACCAGTTCAATCTTATTGGGATCAAGCATGCTTACCGCCTTAAACAAGTCACCCAATCCTTTTCGCTGGCCTAGTGAGCCGGCAAAGAGAACCCTTAACGGACGTTTATAATCTATATTATTGATAGTTTCCTCGCCATCTACCGCTACCGGCGATCCAAAAGGAGACATAATCAGTTTTTTATCAGATGCCCAGGCTGGCAGAGAGTCCAGCACGAACTTTCCCGGCCCCACTACCACATCAGCCATTTCCAGTTCTCTCGTTTTGCGGTCAAGCTTTGCCTGGGAATCCCGGATTCCGCCACCCAGTGTAGGTACCCAGTTTGGTAAACGTTCCGCTTCTTCAAACATCAGTCGTCTCAATGTTTCCCAGTAGGCGATAGGCAAATCATATATGCATTTTAGCCCAAGTTTTTTTGCTTTTGTGAACGTTGCCAGCGCCCCATCTTCATAGGCATACACTGCAGTCAGCTGTCGGATTTTTACCAGCTTGCCCAAAGAGGCCGCGGTAGCTTTATCTAGATCCTCATAAACCTTATCTACGCTTGCAAAGCCACTTTCGTGTGCCGCAGCACCTTTAAATCCTATCTTTGGAAGAATATTCCGGGAAAGCTCCAGCAAAGGCCTTGTATTCACATGACTAAAGTCAACAGGATAAGATCTTCTTACAAATTCCTTACGTATCTTTTCGGGCAGCATCCCTACGAGAAAACTATTCGGATTCACTGCCAGCGTAGTATTAAAACCAGCCAGTATACCAGCTTCTTCAAATGAAGAAATCACAGCTCTCAAATTTCTGTTTCCAGTAGGGTGTGTTACAACAATTTTCATCATAATTTCAGAATCAATTCATTTTAAGATCAGACATAAACTGCTTTGCTATGGATGGAACAGTAGGAAGAATAGAAAAATCACTCTTACTCTTAAAAAACTGGTCCAGCTCACCTTGTTTGTATTCAAGAATCCCAAATGGATTTTCGGTCACCTTTAATCCTCTCGCTTCCCATTTACCAGAGACTCCCAGCAAGTGTATTCCATGTTCCCGCATTGCAGCTACTGCACCACTTTTTCCGGTGAGCACTACTGGGGTTGAAAAAATCCCAAAAGTAGCCTTAGCCAATATCTCTGACACCTTTTCTTCATTCTGTTCACCCAAATGAACAGCTGCTAATCCCGCCCCTTCCCATTCTTCCATCCAATCTGCCTGTGCCCGGCCGCCTCTTCCGAGAAATACCATTCTGAATTTTGATCCCGTGGATTTCTCATATTGCTTTATATCTTGTGTAAACTCTCTGATCGGTGCGCCTAATTGCACGGTAGCGAATACCAAAAGATCGATATAACCGTCATGTACAACTTCATTCTTATGTTTGGCAACAATCAGTTCGGGATGTGCAACTGGAATATTGGAAAAGAGCGGGAGCATGGTCACGGCAGCACCAAATTTCTCCAATTGTTTCTTATAAACCAGGGTATGCGTATGTACCATAACCGGTTGTAATACTCTGATTAAACTTTGCAACAAAAACTTCTGGGCTTTTCCCCATAGCATTTCCTTCAGAGAGCTCCCTATAGGCATCCCTACAGCTATTTCATGCACCATAATCTGCCATCTCCGTCTTCCTCCGGCTTTCTTGAGCCCTTTTGCCAGGGCAAAACCCAAACCTTTCGGATGGAAGGAAAATGGCACATACTGCAGGCTTAGCCAATCAGGATTAAATTCAGTAATACGTTGTTCAAGTAACTTATAGCGCATGCTTTCGTCAAGAACAGAAGGCAGGCGATAAACAGGAATTTCAGTGCCATCCATAAGCTGTAAAAAGTCCTGAATTTCTTTTACGTGTCCATCATGAAGAGCGGTTACAGCAACCTGAATACCATTCCGGGCCAGTTCCTGACTTAAACGCCTGGTGTAGTCACCCACACCATCACGTCCTGGTTCAATTGATCCGCAAATAAACATTACCTTCATTGATCGTATTCTTTAGTTTAAATCTTATCTCTTCTTTACTTTTTGATTATTGTCAGATTCTTAAGATACCTTCCTGGAAAGCACTTTATCTTTTATAAAAGTCTTCAGTCCATTTTTAATGCTTCTTAAACTCTTCAGATACTTTCCGTAGCCATTCCTGTTAATCCATATATATCTTTTAGTCTTTGCCGATGAAGATAATTGAAGCACTGCTCCAGCCAGTTCATTAATCTCAGCTTCCGAGTACAAACTCCAGCCGAGGCAGTCAGACTGTGCACTTGCAATATCTTCGCGGCTTTTCTCAATACTTTTGGTGCTCCAGCCCCTTCTAACAAAGGCAGGCGTAATCACATCTTCAAACACACTGGTCAGCCCTTGAAGTTCGCTCATTTTTCGCTTCTGCCTCACCATCCCTGCATCCACCCAAACCCTATAATTGGACAGTATTTTTGATGAAAATACATTTCCCCAGCCCTCTGCTGCCAGATGTGCTGCCAAATGAAAATCCTCTCCGAAATTTGGTCTTCCCAACATAAAATTCACCTGCTCCAGTGCCTTTTTTCTAAACATCACAATGTTAGCGGCCACACGGTAACCTTTTACCGCAGCCTTCAGTGCATCATCAGCTTTTTGAAAGGTGAGATTCCTGAATAATATCCTGTTTTTCAGTTGATGATCATATTGGTCAATCTCGCGCACATTCGCATGGCCGTACCCTGCTTCCGGGTATTCTTCAAGTAGAGCCAGGATTATTTTTATGTAGTCACGCTCCAGAAAATCATCTGAGTCAAGTCTCAAAATAAACTCCCCTGATGCAGCTTTTAAACAGGCCTCAACATTTTTATTTATACCCAGATTAACAGGTTGGTTGATTACCTTTAAAACTGGAACTTTTGATTTTAGCTGCTCAAGTATTACCATCGTATTATCCGTGCTGCAATCATTTGAAACAATGATTTCATCGGGCGTTAAAGTCTGGTTATACACACTTAAAATTGCTTTCTCAACATACTGCCCCTGATTATAGGTAGGTATGGATACGGAAATTTTCATATTATTTTTTTAGCGATGAACGTTGGACAATAGAACAACAGCTTCTGAATCATCTTCAGATGATTTTTATCTGAAGGATAGTATTTGCTGCCGAGCAATGTTTTACCCAGGCTGATATTCCCCTCCCTGATACAAATATTCACTGCGGGAATCATTTTTGAAGAAATCAATTCGTATTTTAGATTTTCATATTTTTCATGAACTTCAACCGGAATTATATTTCTAAGCATATAATGTAGCTTCAATCCCCCGGAAGTTGCTGAACCAGGGTGTACCCTATAATTGGCTACACGTCTGGCTACGTATTCAAAAACACCACCGCTAGCAGCAATTTTTAAGAACACCTCCAATTCAGGGGTATTCAATGAGGGATCATAAGGATATTTAAGTATCAGCTCCCTTCTGATAATAGAGGACGACATCGGGACAGTATTTCTAAGCACTGTTTCAACAGGATCAGACAGTAAACCAGATTGCAATCCTTTACGGAAATAAACAGCGCTCATTTCTTCAGTAAGTTCATCAAGGATCTTGGCATCACTGTCAATAAAGTTCTGGTCGGTGAATACTACATCAGGATGATATCGTCCGATATTCTTTGTTACATTTTCCAGATACTGCGGTTCTAAACTATCATCATCTCCAATGATAATGACATAATCTCCTTTAGCCATATTGGCCAAGACGTTCCAATTGCCTGACAGGCCAACATTCTTTTCATTTACCAGGTACCTGAAAGATAGGTTTTCCTGTGCGGTCTTTCTGCACCAGCTTTCAATCTCCTGATCAGGCCCCGAAGGTTTAGGATCCAGAGAAACGCATATTTCAAAATCTCTGAAAGTCTGCGCAAAGACTGAATGAACTGCCTCTTTCAGGTAATCTAATCTTGAATATGTAGGAATGCATATGGATACTAACATGTATTTTTAGATTAAGTCCTTGTTTTTATAAATTTTGCGGGAATTCCTCCCCAAATCTGATTTTCCGGAATCGATTTGTTCACCACCGCACCTGCAGCTACTACAGCCCCCTCACCAATCGTCACTCCTTTCAGAACAACTACATTCACTCCAAGCCACACATCTTCTCCAATCGTAATCGCGGCCCTCACAGAAGGCTGGGCTCCAATTCTGAGCCCCGACACAATCCCATGATCATGATCAATAAACTTACAGCCCGAAGCAATGTTCGCATCCTTACTGATGGTAATTCCTGTATTGATATTAAATTCACAACCCGAACCGATGAAAACATTATCTCCAATCCGAATCGAAGGCCCTTTGCTCCATACACCGTCATATTTATAAATGATGTTTGGTTCCAGCTGGCAGTTTGATCCAATGATGACCTGATGGGGCCATGTGGTATGCAAAGCCGGTAGTGCAGTACCATTGCCGACCCTCATTCCCTGAACACCATACCAGAACTTTCTCCATGCAGAGCATACTTTTGGTAAGTATTTCAACCTGATCAGGAAAAAAGCCTGTTGCAATTTTTGTCCCATTCTTTATTTTTTATATTATAATTTTACTGGAATAGTCTCCTGTATTTGGTATCATAAGTCAGGTCCTCTCTCCTCATTTTGATCACTTTTGCAGGTACACCTGCAACAATTGTATAAGGAATAACATCCTTTGTCACCATTGCGCCGGCAGCGATTAATGCGCCTTTGCCAACGGTCACTCCAGCCAGTATTGTGGCCCTGGTTCCAATCCATACGTAATCGTCGATCCTTACCCCGATACTACGGCCTGCAAAATCAGCAGCATCTACATCATGGTCTGCTGTAAGGATTATTACCTCCTGTGAAACAGAAACATTTTCACCTATGCTAATGGTCCCTCTATTATCCAGCCTGCACCTGGAATTTATCACCGAATTTGTTCCGATGATCAGGTTTTTTGCGCAATCAAATGAGCAGTGCATGTGTATTGAGCAATCTTTGCCAATATTAAATCCCATGACCTTTCTGTAATAAAAATTACGAAAACGATGACTTGGAATTTTAGAGATCCATTCATTGCATACATATAACCTGAATTCAGAAATAACCTCTTTTAATGCCATATTTATTGTTCAATTCTCTTTTAATTCTTTCGGTAGAAGCGTCCTATTAAACTTGCGACACCCAATGCTATTTTTTTCGTTTTAATCTGCGAAGACGAATATGGTTTTAAAGGCCCGTCTACTGAGGACCAAAACAATTTGTCGGCACTGCTAGGTGGAATTCCTTTAAGCGCGGAGGTGATAAAGTTCTTTCTCCAAGGTTTCCCAACACCAACGGCATGTGACATCGTAAAGCCCCCATTAATAAAATCCATTCCTTCGGCCCCGAGTTCACTTATTGGTGATTCACTGCACATCGCAGCAATATTAAAAGCATCCTGATCTTTTGCGAAAAATAAATCAGTGCGTTTAGAATGGGCAAATTCATTGGATTTAAATCCATATTCACGGATAGCAACCTGAATAATATCAGCCCAGGTTTCCAGGAACTCAACATTTTCTTTAATGACACCGCAAAAGCCACTGTTGATATAGGATGTGATATTCCTTTTTATCTCCCGGTTGCTGCTTTTGATCACCGCCTCCCAGCCCTTACGGATCGGATGAGTGGCAGGCATGTCATTACTTATGATCTCATGTACAAGGCTAACCCCATAAGACGTCCAGGTTTCAAAGAAATCCCATTGGCATTTGATTACTATATCCGGATCAAAATAAACAATGCCACCAGCATTTTTTGCCAGGCCATTTATTAATTTCAGCATAAACTCAGGCTTATAGTTTGCAAGATGAAAGTCCGTTAGCAGGGGTAGAAAATGAACATTTATACTTTCAGTAACTTTTAGAGTTGAGGCTCCTTTCCATTCCAAAGATGTATTTTCAGTTGCTGCTGACGACCATTCGGGAAGTGCGCCCCTATAACCAGCATAAATTTCTCCTGAAAAGCCATATTTATGTAGAGAATCCACAAGCGCAGCTAGCCCATAATGGTAATGCTTTTCAAAAATCGTACAAACTACTAAATTCATATCTTAATCTTAACGGTTTCGAATAAATCTGGCGGGTACACCAGCCCAGATTTGATTTGCAGGAATAGATTTATTTACTACTGATCCAGCACCTATTATACTTCCATTTCCAATTGTAACACCCTTCAAAATAGAACAGTGAGTACCAATCCAAACATCCTCTCCCAAAACGATTTTTTCAAAGTTGCATGGCTGTTTGTTGATAAGCGTTCCCAAAACATTTTCATGACCAGTATCTACAAAAGTTGTATTTGAGGCGATTAAACAATCATTCCCAACAATGATCTGGGTGCTTGAGTTGAACTGGCAATCTGCACCAACAAACACATTATCGCCCAGCTGTATATAGTTAAGTCCTGAAAACGGCTGCGTTATTTTAAAAAGAACACCATCTTCAATATCACAATTGTTACCCAATTTTACATTATTAGGCCAGTTGCAGCGAATTTTGCCCAATTTGACATTTCCATTCACACTTAGACCAAGGCTCTTATAATAAACTATTCTGAGGGATTCCCTAAGGCTTAAACTTTTATGCCGGAGTAATGCTAAAAAGTGTTTTTTCATATTAAGAATTATGCTTTAGTACACGATAGAAAAAATAAAAGGAAGACATGATCAGGCCAATACCTACATTGATTATCGAAAACATCAGCACATTAGTTGTATCAGACAAATCCATAAAATAAATCAATAATGCCTGAGCAAGGATACTCACAGAGATATGTACTGCAGGTGGCAATATCCAACCCCGGGCAACAGAAAGTGAATAGGTAATTCCCCCAACCATTCCTATGCATCCCGAAATAGTAATCAATAATATCTCTTCATGAAGATCACCGTAATTTTTACCCAGAATATAAAGTACCTGACTCGGAAACAAGTAAACAAATCCACAAATTAATGCGCTCATACCAAAAAGCAGGAGAACTATCTGAATAAATCTTGATAACAGAACTTTAGGATCATCACTTAGTCTGGCAAATCGTGGAACAACCAAAGTAGAAAATAGGGTAGTAAAAATAGTAAGTACCACTGCGAGCCGTCCTAGCGCTCCAATTTTGGCTATAGAAGCTGTATTTCCATAAATCGAAATCAACCATATTGTGATTTGACTGGAAACACAAAAGTAGATAGCACTTGGCATTGTACGTTTAACCATTTTCAAAATCTCTCTCTTTACTTCAGGATCAGAACCCTGGGAATAATCGGCGAACCTTTCGCCTACTTTTCTAAGCTTTATATTAGCCCATATTCTGGGAAGCCCGTTTGCGAGAATAGCTATAAAGGTGAATGGAAGAAAAAATAAAGAGGCAACCAGCATTAATATACGTGCAATATTAGCTGCCACCTGATTCTTTTGGAGAGGTGTAATATCCTGATTCAGCTTCAGCGGTATTTCCAGTAGATTGTCTGATAGGGCTGCATAGAATGCTGGAATTAAAGACACTGCAATTAATGTAGAACTCATCCAGGTTGCACCATGTGAAATCAAAAGATAAAACAAAATAGGTAGTGATATTGCAAGACTAGCTATTGCAAACTTTTTCCGCATTTCCATTCCTGTTACAACCACTTTACCAAGTGCGACAGGATCCTGCCATACCTTTCCACCCGTTGCTAAGGTACCTGTGCTAATACCTCCGTCGGCAAGCAGAGAAATAGTACCAAGCATAGTATTTGCAAGTGTGTATAACGCGTACTCATCTGTGGGGAGCAATCGTATAATAAAAATCCCGCTAATCAAAGCAATACCCTGCACAAGCATCTGAGCCGACCCGGTTACAGAAACAAGCTTGCCCCATTCAAAAGCTCTTGCATATTTAGGGTTGGCATGTAATTTATATAGCAAGCTTTTCATCCGCTATTTTTTAAATAATTTGGCTAAAAATCCCTTCTGCTCAACTTCCAGTCCGTATCCGTAACCATATCCATAACCATAATTGCCTTCATGTTTCACATCGTTCATCAGGATGGCGATATTTTTCATTCTCTGTGTGATATAAATTTCCTGAGGAATTTCAAGTTGATCTTTGAAAGTGTAACCTTGACGCACGACATATAACGTTAGGTCAGCGTATTTACTTAACAACTGAGCATCTGTAACCATTCCTATCGGGGGCGCATCAATAATAATATAGTCAAACCTTTCCTTTAGTTCCTGCATTAACAGATCAGTACGATCATTTAATATAATTTCAGTTGGGTTAGGCGGAATATTACCTGAATTGATGATGAATAGATTTTCATGTGTACCTGATGGCTTGGTAATAGCGGAAGGTTCTACTTCGGTAGAAACGATATAATTGGTGAATCCAAAATCGTTTTTCATCATCAGCTTGTTAGACAAATTTGGTTTCCGTAGATCCATTTCCATCACCACAACTTTTTTACCGGAAATTGCAAGGACGGTAGCCAGGTTTATCGAGACAAACGATTTACCTTCTCCAGACATGCTTGAAGTAAGAAGAATGGTCTTCTGATTATCCTTAAGAAAAAACGTCAGATTTGTCCTTAATGCCCTGAATTGTTCAGAAATCGGAGTGCGTGAATCCTGGCCTACAACGATAGTCTCAAGTATATTTGCACTTTTACCAATTTCCCCAATGATTGATACCTGCGTATGGTTGGTGACCTGTTCTTTTGAGTTTACTTTGTTATTCATCCTGTCCGCTATAAAAATAACCGCGAAAGGCAGAAAAAGTCCCAAGACAAATCCATATCCCAGGATATTTGTTCTTATTGGACTAATTGGCCCATAAGAAGTTGGTGGCTCAATGATTTTGCAATTTGAGATATTAGATGTTTTAGAAATCGCCGTTTCTTCTCTTTTTTGTAGCAAGAAAACATACAGTTCCTGTTTAATCTGCTGTTGTCTTGATAAATCCAGAAATCCTCTTTCCACTACCGGTACTTTATGGACCTGGCCAGCTAGCTGATTAGAGCGCGATTGGATTTGATCCTTAGAAATGAGCAGTGATTTCCTCATTCCTTTAAGGCTAGTCAACATATCATTCTTTGCCAAAGCAATCTGATTATTCAGATTTTGCATATAGGGGTTATCTTCAGTCTGCCCTATGCTTCTTTTCTCTTTCTCTAAAACAATAGTATTATATCTTTCAACCAGTGTCTGGAATGTCGGATCATCCAATAATATACCGCTTGGAACCAGCCGTTGATTAGAACCGGATGTAGTCAAATAATTTTCAACCGAATTCAACACATTCAATTGCGTTTCAACTTTTGCTTGCTGTTCAAGATATTCACCGCTTGAACTAATCAATAGACTCGACTGAGCGGTGAGGTCAGCAAGTTTGTTTTTCTGCTTAAAATCCTGCACACTGCCTTCAACGCTACCAAGTTCTTTGCCAACATATAACAATCGGTTATCGATAAAAGCAATGGTGCTATCTGCAATTTTATTTTTGTCAAGCAGATTTCCATCGATATAAGCTTTAATTAAGCTATTAAGGATGTCTTCCGAATTTGCAGCAACAGGATTGGTGTAATTCAGGTAAATCATATCTACCTGCTTAATAGGAATAGATACCTCCAATTTGCCCATTAATGCGGAAACTGTATTTTTTATCGTTGATACGCTTATCAGGTATGAAGAATTTTTGTCTATTTCCCCACTCCCCCGTTCAATCTGTACTCTTCCCAAACCGGGTACAACAAAAGGTTGATAAAAATCAACTACCTTATCATAAGTTTTGTTAAATAGTCTCAGTTTATTGCCGCTGAAAGCTAACTCTAAACTAATAGGGCTAATTCTTTCTGGAGAGTCCAGCAGAGTTAGCTTCACAGGACTGTCTTTATATAAGTCCACTGACAAGATCTGTCCCTTATGATAATAAGTGATGTAAGATTTCAAATCTCTCACCACCTTTTCCATCAGATGACGTGTTTTGAAAATTTCGGCCTCTCCTTCAACATTGCTGGAAGTGCTAAACTGCGAACTCAATGCTTTTGCCATGGCGTCTTCTCCAGAAGACTGACCTTTGTCACTGGAGATTAACACTTTTGCAGTTGTTTTATAGATTGGAACTGTATATCTCAAATAAAGATATGAGATCGCCAGACAGATGGCTGCTGAAATAACAAACCAATACCAATTCTTAAGCAGTTTGGTGGCAAGCAATGTAAAATTCACCTTGTTTTTTTCTACAAAGATGTCTTCTTGAACAGGATTCTGATTAATCATGGATATATGTTAAAAGTCTTAAAATCTTGCTACGATGGTTACTAACAGCGTTACTACAGATATAGCAATAGTAATCAACTGAACTTTCTGTGCATCATTTGCAGCTACTCTCGCTTTGGATGGCTCTACATAAACCACATCATTCTGTTGCAGATAGTAATAAGGAGATGCAATGACATCGGATGAATTGAGGTTGAGCCGGATAATATCCTTTTTATCTCCATTGTCCCTCATCAACATTACATTTTCCCTTTTTCCATAAATTGTTAAATCACCAGCTAGAGATATGGCATCAAAAATTGTTATTTTCTCATTTGGCACTGCATATGATGCAGGCTTTCCTACTTCTCCAAGTACAGTAATTTTGTAATTTGCAAATCGCACTTGGACAGTCGGGTCTTTATAATATTTAGATGCCTTTGATTTTATGAGCTCTTTTGCCTGTGTTGTGGTTAATCCCGCGACCTTAATTGACCCAATAATAGGGATCTCGACATTTCCCTCTCCATCTACAAGAAACCCGCTCATGGAAGCTCCTTTTTCCGAATCGCCACCCTCGCCCGAAGATTTAGAAGAAGTTTGGTTAAAAGCTGAAGGATCAGTTACATCCTGAGTTTGAATAGTGATACTTAGAACATCGTCAGTAAGAATTAGTGGTTGTTTAAATGCGGCCTTGGGGATTTGCTGATATTTAGCGGCAGTATCCAGGTTTGATAAATAAACTACATTCTGCGTTTTTCCACAGGAAGAGAGAAGGAACGTGCCTAGCACCAGAATTGCCACAATGAGGTTACTTTTCGTGTATATTTTCTTCATAAATAAAGATTGGTAATTTTAGATTTTAATACAGGAGAATTTACAGTTCTAAAAGGACTTAAATATGTAAAAGCAGAAGAACCATAGTTTGAAAATGAAGGGTTTACATGGCGATAAATATCGCTTTGGGAATGATTAGAGGACATTAATAAAATTTTTCATTAAAAAATCGGACATAGCATACATCAAAATTAAAAACAACAAAAACAATTAAAGTCTATCCATTCCCCCAGTCAATTTATAGGCAGTTATGCAAATAAAACGCAATACCATCTTGGTTATTATATCAAATTCGTTACAATATAGCTTTATTTCTAGTATATTTTAAATAAAACAGTTGTTTTTCTTCAAACATGCTTATTAAACGATACTTTTTTAATGTACTAATGCACAGATAAAGTGGTATTCGATCGTTTTGGTCATAAACTACTAATATAACCGTTAATTGTGATACGTTTTAATTTAAAATGATATTTTTTTCAGCAAACTATTATTGACTAATAAATATTGATCAATTTTAATACCAATTAAAAGTACACAGTAAAATAAATTAACATCCACAATACAGTAAAAAAATCTCACTGCTTATGTATCAAACTGTTAGAAATTACATAGTGTAAAATATACCCTAAGATACATAACAAATTAAGATAGTAATCATATTATTTTAACATTGATATTTATCGCATCTAATAAAGTGTATCGCTATATATACACTTGATTCGTGTTAGGTAGGCAATAAATTACTTCTTGTTGGATTTTTCAAATGGTTTTGAGATCATTCGAGTCGGAAGCATAAAAAAAATACGATATTCACAACCTTTAGCTCTTTTCTCGGAAGTTGTTGTACATTTGAATGGCTGGGATACAAACCTCCTGCCCTGTCCTTTCATCCGATTAGTTTCAGTAATCTACGTGAGGTTCAGTGAACAGCCAAGAAACAATTAATAGGATTTTCAATTTCATTTATTTTTTTTAAATGTTAATTAACGACTCAAACGTCAAGTGGATCAATCCCGATAAAGTATATAGCAGGTGCCCCATTTGTAAAATAGGCTACCTTGACAGGAGAGTACCCAGGGACCCTATTGTAAAATATGTATTGTTTTGGAAGAATGTACGAAGATACAGATGTAATCACTGCTGGAAAAAAGTTTATATCAGAGCCAGTAGAGAACAAGATAAAAAAACTAGCAGCAGCTTCGAGTGTCAGGACAATCAATAGTCTACAATCTATTTACCAAATTTCGTCCTAGATTCTGAATTGGTCATTCACTTAATAATGGACGGGAAACGCCGAAAGAAGTGGAGTCATCGTACTTAATATTACAAGAGGAGTTAGCAAGTCGCTGTTTACAGTTCTCTTAGTTAAATTTATAACAAGACGACCATTTTTTCAATATTGATAAAAGTATTTATTCTATGAAATAAAAATTAATTTCTGCTTTTTTCTAATAATTGAACACGCTCAGTTAATTTATCGTTATCTCGTTTTAGTTCCATAAGATAGAGGGTAAGTTCTTCTACTTTTTTAAGCAGCTTCGCATTCATATCAGCTACGTTGATACCTTGTTTCTCTATTTGAGTTGAAGACGGTATCTCAGGTAAGTGTTTATTCTTTATGATAAACTGATCAAGTTCAGACAAAGGCATTAATTTGTACAGAGGCTCAAAAATATAATCCGGCCAGGTTGCAGCGTCAATGGTAATATTCACTTCCTTTGCATGGACATTTCCATTTACAGCTAACTTATATCCATTCGGATTCGGAGTTCCAATGCCCAGATTACCGTTGGCTTGCAAAAACATAAGCTGCTGCTCATTTCCGTTGTTATCATGGTTGTAAAAAGCAAATCCGCCTTTGTCACCACCTTGTGCATTGGCTATGAAATCTGTTTCGCCCCCGCCCGCAGTTCTGTTCCACCCGATAAATAACTTACCGGAATTTGTCAGGAAATTGAGATTCCCATACGGACTTGTGGAATCTGTACTTACACCCCCAGTGGAAAATGCTCCTTTAATATCCAAGGAAGCTTGAGGAATATTTGTACCGATACCAACGTTGCCATTTGCAAAAATATTCATCAATTGCCTTTGGTTTCCGGAATTGTCGTGATTATAAAAAGCAAAACCTCCTTTATCGCCTCCCTGAGCATTAGATATAAAATCTGTTTCACCACCACCTCCAGTCCTATTCCAGCCAATGAAGAGCTTTCCGGAATTTGTGAGGAAATTTAGATTTCCATAGGAACTGGTTGGATCTGTACTCACACCACCGGTTAAAGCTGTACCAAAGACATCTAATGAGGCTTTTGGTACGGCTGTTCCTATACCCAATTTACCAGGCTTAAAGAAAAAGGTAGTGCCGATAGTTACACCTCCAGAAAAATCTCCACCATAGTTTAGAGCTAGAACGTTTCCGTCATCGTGGACCAGGGCCCTGCCTCCTGAGCCTCTTGGGGGGAAGGAAAAAAGTACGTCAGCAGCCCCATTGTATCTGAACTCTGTTACTTGAGCGCATGCAGTTGCTGATAAAAAGAATAAAATTACTTGAAAAAGCGGTTTTAGATTTTTCATCTGATATAGATTTAAATGATTATGGTGCAATACGATTTTCTAACTTAGTCAACTTGTCTGAAATTGACAGATTAGTTTGTATTAATTCATCTATTTGCTTTTGCTGACGGATGATTATATCATTCTGCCTCGTATCATTCTGATCTTTCTCGATCAGGTGAAGGGTTAGCTCCTCGATTTTTCGTAAAAGTTTTGCATTCATATCTCCTACTTCTATACCATTTTTGTGAACCTCAAGTGCCGTTGGTATTCCGGGTAAATGTTTATATTGCTTAATAAACAAATTCAGTTCAGGTAAAGACTTTTTTTGATATGCATCCTCGAAAACATAGTCTGGCCAATTGGAATTTTCAACCTTGATTTCCCGAGCGCGGATGTTACCATTAACTGAAAGTCTTTCCTGTGGAGTGTAAGTTCCAATTCCAACATTACCGATAAAATAAGAATCACTTCGTACGAGAAACTCTTCGGTAAGATTAAGAAATACTGAATTTGCAGGTGGCTCCTCACGGACAAGATCAGTCGTCCATGCCCCCTGACCTGTGATGAGATTAAGCACCGACCCATAGCCGATATATGATGGGATATTGGCATAAAAAGCCCATGTTGATTGTTCTATCTGAACAACCTTGACTACATCAGTAATGATAGTCCTTCCACTATTATAAAATGAGCCTGAAGCGTAAAAGCCATTATTATTCGAATCCCCGTTGCTTGTTCTAAAATGTATTGTGCATTCTCCCTGCTGGTTTGCAATCGCATTATAACCGCCACCGGCAATGATTTTAACTTCAGCGTCTGCTCCTCCCTGAGGTAGGGTCAAGATTCCGAGCTTATGCCAGCCTGGAAAATTAAAATTATTTCCAATGAGATGCACTTGTGCAGAACTGGAATTAAAGAGGAATAAAAGTAACAGAAGATTGCGAAGATGTTTAAACGTAGTTTTCATATATTATTAATATATCATTTCTATTTTTATAGGATCAATTCTACCGCGCACACTTTTCCCACAAAAGCCTACTGAATTTAGTCATAACGCCTTTGCCCGGGGTCTTTTTTTCTATTACCCGGTTACGCATAGAGGTAGATAAACTGGTTAAACATATTATCACTTTCAGTAAAAGAGCTGAGGCTTGAGCCAATTTCATTCACAGCCGGCTCACTTGAAGGAGTTGTTGCATTTGAAGAAATTACATGGAATAGAAAATCAGCAATGGTCAACACCTTATTTTAAAGCAAATATATTCTCAAAATGCTTTCCTGGGTTAAAGATATATTATCAATATATGAAATGTTAAGTATTTTACTTTAATTTCATTTTTTCCACCCATATATTAGATTTCCCATTAAAGTGATCTACTATTCGCTCTTCTACGTTCTCAGCTTCCCAAACTGATGCTCTTTCTAGACCAATACAATCTTCCTTTTTAGCCGGGATTATATCCCCATTGTTTGGGTTATATAATTCAAAAAAGTCCGGACTAAGTTCATCCTGAATAAATTTCATTGGCAATTTTTTGAGACCCTCTTCCAAAGGTCTATTACCAATCTTCCTCCATCTGCCATCTACAATAACGTCTTTATATACTGCCACAGTAAAAAGCATATCATGCTTCATCACTTCAGATATATCTAAAGCCTTTTTATTAATCACATTATAAATAGCCACAGAAGCTTTATCTAAAACTCTCGCATATGCCAACTTACCATTGGGTAACTTGATTTCTAAGAAATCACCTATAACTCTATTCTGTTTTATCATTTAGTTCCTTTTAAATTCTTTATTTGCCTCACTTTCATAATGCTCTTTCTTAGGATTATTTGGTCCCACGCCATTTATTGCATTACCAGATGTTCCCTTTTCAGATTTCGCACCACCATAATGTTTTATTAATTGTTGCTCTCTCCCTCTGATAGCATCACGATTCGAGGAAGATTTATCCAGCTTCGCTGGTCCAAAGTCTGAATTCATGTGATGATTTTTATCTCTATTAGCAATATTTTCTTCTGGAGTCTTTGTGCCGCTAGTTCTTCCAGAGTATGTTTCTCCTCCAACCCTACTTTCTTTGGTATATGTTTGATAAGTTTTACTTGACGCTTTCCCTTCTCCTCCTTCTGGTAAAGTAGAAATGGCGAGAACAGCATCAAAAACTTTATAGGCCAACTCCACTTTATCTCTAGCAGTATTTGAGCCAGATCTGATATCGTGAATTTTATCATCGACAGCATTTAATCCCAATCCATCCAATATATCATGTGCTAAATCAGCTACAAATGCTTTTATCGGCTCTGTTCTTTTAAGGTAGCCAGTTGCATTTCTGATATATCCTTTCTGATCACCATTACTATATCTATCTCCTGGACCTGATGCATCATCAAAATCTTCTCCAAACATCCCGTCCGGATCTGTATGCCTGATCGGATCGTCAAACCCATACGCATAAGGACTTGCTCTTCGATCCTGCTCTGCCAATGGGTCTATTACGTTCCACCTTCCAATTACCGGATCATAAAACCTTGCCCCGTAATCATACTCCCCTAACTCTTCCTGTAACTCCTTCTTGTTATAAAGGTACTTATTTTCATTCGAAGCGGCCTGTGTTCCTCTCCTCAATCCAAAGGCAAAGTAATCATCTCTTTGCAACACTTCCAAACTACCGTTCGGGTTTTTGTAAAAAGTGGTCCGGTTATTTCCCAAATGATCCGTTAGGGTATACTCGTAACTATAGGTTCCACTATTGTTCCTGGCCAATCCCTCCTCAGTCAGGATGATATCCACTGAGCCATCCCCTTTATGCTGGATACCATTGATGTAATCAGTCGTGCCTGTTAGGCTGCTTGCTTTACGCAATTTGTTTCCTGATGCATCGTACGTATAGCTGATCGTCTTGCTGCCGCTGATTGCATTAGGTAAGTTTAAGTAGTTGTACCCAATGGTGATCCCTTTTTGGCTATCTGTTTGCAGATTACCATTCGCATCATACGCATAGCTGCTATTGGTAAAACCACTGATCTGTGTGAGCTGGTTACCTGCATAACCACTATAGGTATTTGTACCATATCCTTCGCGGGAAAGACTCGTGACATTTCCCATTACATCATAAGCGATACTCTCTCCCAGATTTGGTGAGGCCGCTGTGGTTAAACGGTTCAAACGGTCATAGCCATAGGTAAATGTATTGCCAAGGTTCCCCGGTCCCCAGAGCTGGTTGGCAATATTACCGTTGTACTGGGGAGTTGTCCCATCAGCATATTTCAACTGAACGCTAAAGTTCCCGCTTAAGGAGCTCGATAACCATCCCCGCTCATTA
This sequence comes from Pedobacter westerhofensis, assembly GCF_900182595.1. Classification (GTDB taxonomy): domain Bacteria; phylum Bacteroidota; class Bacteroidia; order Sphingobacteriales; family Sphingobacteriaceae; genus Pedobacter; species Pedobacter westerhofensis. The sequence goes on from NZ_FXTN01000003.1 coordinate 329,380, forward strand.
TATAAATAGCTGGTGTTCTCCAGGTAACTTGTACCGTTATCCGTACTGTGCAAACTCTTCAAAAGCGGTTGCCCAATCTCGTTATAATTTGTTTTGTTTAGTACTACTTCTCCCTGACTGTTGATGCTTTCCATGATCGCTATCTTACGACCCATGTGGTCATATTCATAGCGATTGGCTATAACCACATTCCCATTCCCTGCAGAAGTACTATGATTGCGCGTACTGGCTGTCAGTTCTCCTGCAAAATTATAGGTATTGTCGATAAGATCACTTCCTCCCAGGTGATTCTCGCTTTTGCTGGTAATCATCCGGCCTTCCTGGTCGTAATAATTTACGCTCAGCAGCATCGTTTGGCTTCCAAGCACTTTCACACGGCTGCCTATAGGCAGTCCTTTGGTCCTGCTGCTGCCCACCTGGCTGCTTCCATTGGGCTGGCCAAAGGTATTGTTGTAAAAATTGTAGTCGTCGTAGTAGGAGTAGGTATAATATTCTAAAATCTCCGAAGTGGGAAGCGCAGCATTTGTATACCCGGTTCCCTGTGCACCAGTATTATCTCTGCTTTCCCACAAGGCGCCCTGGTTGGCAGCATGGCTGTCATAAGCCGTCTGTAATGCAGCACGCCCGCTCGCATTACCGTATACACCGGTAATTACTACCCTGCCCAGCGCATCATATTTACTGAAAAGCCATTGATTGGCCGAGCGCTGGTTCGCATCCTGACTCATCACCACCTGGTCCAGCGCATTGTAAACGATAAACTCCCAGCCTTTGCCCGGGATCTTTTTTTCCATTACCCGGTTCCGCCCGTCATAATGATAGCCATAGATAAACTGGTTAAACACATTATCACTTTCAGTAAAAGAGGAAACGCTTGAGCCATTTTCATTCACAGCCGGCGAAAGCACATAGCTCAGGTTTCCAAAGTCACTAAATATATAATAAGTGGATAAGCTCTTGCTGTTATTCTCCCACACTCTTCTCAGTACCACACGTCCTTCCAGATCCTTAAATTCATCAACCGTACCAGCATGACCATCCGCAGGCACCCAGTTTTCATCTTTGCTAACTGTTTTGTATAAAGTTCCCGCAGTATAATAATTAGCCGCAGATGCGCCCGCCCCGCTGATCAACCAAAGTTTGACCGCATCATCAGAAGTATTGGTACCATAATCTATTTTAGAGGTATGACCTGTATTGCTGCCTGCAACTGGCTGCCAGGATTGCCCGGGCGCCCCTTGTTCCACAACACGGTTTAAAGGCGAGGCCTCAAATACGATCTGGCTAAAGGGGTAGGCAGTTGGGGTGATGCCAGCCTGTGAAGATGTATAAAATGCGCTCAGACCAGTACCGGGCTGAAGGGCGTCGGAACGGTAGCTGCCGCCTGTAGAACTGGCCGTATAAGGCTGGTATTTTTTATCTTCCCTGCCGAACAGGTCATAGGAAACAGGTTGAATCACATCGGCAAAAGAAGGACTTCCCTGTACAGTAACATTTTGTGAGGGACGTCCAAGACCGTCCAGATACTGAATGGTTTGATTGACTTCACAGGTACTGCGCCCTGCCTGGTTAGCCTGGGCATCAGTGAGTACACCAGGGATTTTGAAAACTTTGGTTAGGATATAATTCCTGTCTGCGCTCGGATTGCTGGCCAGGGGAACACAATTCTGAAAAGATGCACCCGTATAAATCCGAACTGTACTACCTTGCGGAACATAGAAACCAGGTTTCAGCGTAACACTACTTGCAGCCTTGATTTCAGATTGCCCGCTATAGGTATCCAACACAAGATTTTGAGCGGATGATAGAAGCACCGAGAATAATAATACGAAAAAGATAAGAAGCCTTAAATATAGATGTCTCATAGTGATAGCGTAATTTTTTGTAGATAGTTAATGCGTGAAAATTTACCATTTTCACCGAAAATCATCCCCTATGCAAAGCAACTACATAGGGAGTTAAAAATCTGTTAATAGCTTTACCAGCAACAATTCTAGCTGATGATGTGCTGGACAACGAACAATTCAAAAAAGAACTACTTATTATAGTTGTATACTGCTTGTTTAATAATATTACCGTTTTGATCTTTTACATATCGAAGCCTTCCAAATTCATCATATTGATAGAAAGTATGGTTGCCTTTCACATCGACATGACTGGTAATACCAGCCAAAGTATTATATGTAAAGTTTTCAATTTCGGCGCCAGGTAAGGCATTACGCAAATTATTCGTCAAGGCCTCAATGGTAGCATCGCTTGGATCCCTGTCACTTCGCAGACTTTCCACTCCTGCATCACCTCCAAGTATATTCTTCACAGTAGAGTAGTCTGCATTGGTAATTTTGGCAATTAGATAGTCCCCTCCATATCCCCACACGTAGCACATGGATGGACCTCTACTCAGTTTCACGGACACGAGATTTCCATGGGTATCATAGTTGGAATATTCCACGCGCCGTTCTTCGGCCTCATTTCCGTGTTTAGAATACTCAGCTGAAGGGGCAAAAAGATTTGCTGTCAATGAAGCATAATCCTTCCACTGATACATCAATGGATTAGAATTTAAGATCTCCTTTTCACCAACGACAGTATTTATCATGTTTTTAGCATACATATTAGCAAATACAGTTGCATTTGGCCCGGTAGCTGCCCGGTCTTTAGGATACTCGGAAACGAATTTACGGATGTCGCCCTTACTGTTAGTAGTAGCGGTCTCCTTCAAATAATAATCATCAGGATCATAAGAGTAGTTGATAACTTTTGCTATAGCCGAAATACCTGAATAGTCTGTAACTGTTTTTCGGGCAACTTCTGACCTTCCAGCTACCGGAGTAAAATTTGAACTTAAAAAATAATGTGGCTCTGCATCCGGTACTATATGAGGAAAAGAATCTTTTGGACCCGCCCATAAAAATTTTACTGGCGCAATACTAACAGAACGAAAATTTTCGACTCTTTGGGCATCACTGGAATAATTATCGGAATACAAATTGTATGTATTTTCAGTTTTCTGTACCAGTTCTCCTGCAACGTTGTATACTTCTTCCTTTTGCAGTAATCCTAAAGCCCAGGGCTTAATGTCATTAGGAACAGCAGGAAAAACATCGTTTCCTATTACAGGATAGTCTCCAAAATTGCTAAAATACCGCACAGTCTTACCTAAACTCATACCATTTGAAGTAATTTTTTCTATAATCCTTTTATAAGTTACGGGACTGCCATTAACATATGCAATGTCATTGACTGTGTTGCTCGTACGGATAGCATAATTGTAATTGAAATTGCCCGAGTAGGAAGGTTGTTCAAATAAATCGGGATCAGATTTATGCTCATAATGAACCTGATAAGTATATTGGGGTCGGAAGCCTAATGCTCCGGACGACGTTATTCCATCTTCATTGACGTACTCGTATTCCTTAGTTTGGACACTTTGATTCTCCGAAAAATCTGCAATCTTTTTAATACGCAAACCGCCAACAAAAGGCTGCACATGACTTAAAACTACAGTAGAAGTACCTCCAGCGTTTGTCTCCCTCCATTTCAATTCCATATAATCGTAATAACCGCTTAGGTTTATGGTATACACCTTAACAAAGTATGACTGATTTTTAACTAAACCACCTAACTCAAAATGTTTTGTAATCTTATATGGGTCTGCCGAAGGGTCACTAAAATTTATCTGTTGTGTAGTAATCAGAGAATTTGAGCTATTGTATAACTCCAGTTTAATCCCGCATCCCGAGTTACAATTCCCTCCAAGAGGATTTACAGAAAAGTCGAATGTTGTCTTGGTATTTGTCTCCCCTCCAAAAACAAATGAAACGCTTGCTGCAGGACTCAAGTCGCTATTAAGCCCTTCATTCATAACCCTGTCGGTATATGGCGGCAAAGTAGTAGTAACTGACTCATTTTGTTCAAGCCAATTGTCTTTCGCCGTATTAGCTTGCATCTCAAAAATCGTATATCCTCCTGTGGGATAGGTGATCTTGGTCATCGATCCAGCAAGCATTCGCAAGGGATCTGTATCCCTGTTCCCTCCGGGAAATTCCCTCCAAGGATTATATTGTCCATTAGGTGCCCTCACATATTCATGTGGTATCAAGCCGCCGTTATTATTGTTTGCATATCCCCAATGATCCTGCTGGGCACTTCCTTTCTGAGGCAAAGTTTGGCTGGTCAGGTATTCAAAGCGATAAGGTTTATCGATTGTTTCAGAAGACCCACCAAAAGGTGTAACGCTAACTAATGTTGCCCTATCAGAAATGGAATAATCATGGTCAAGCTTGAACCCATAAGATAACTGGCTTTTAGAAATAATAATTTTTTTTAGTAAAAAATCACCAGGTAAATCCTGTCTTTGAATATTATCATAGAAGAACTCTACCGTATTGCCATCTGTAAACGTGATTTTTTTGGGGCGCTTTGCATGAAGCACCGTAGATGATCCGAAATTCAGCTGAGATGGATAACCATACCCATCGTTATTGAGAGGAATTGCTTCTGTACTCCCTGCTCCGGAATAGTTAGTAAACGTCGTATTTTCATACAAGAATTCTACGGAATCATTTTGTGTTGGATTGTAAATGTGAGTTAAATACCATGCAGACGTAAAAGAGGGAAATTGTCCATGATTGTTAATGGAGAGCTCATAATCTTCGAAAACATATTTATAGCCACTCTCATCTGTAATAATAAATTTTGAAAATGCTTGATTCCCATTGATGTTATCAAAAAACTTTTCAACTTTAAGCTTGGTCTGTTCTAAAAATAATATATCACCATTTCTACCTAATACAAAACTTCCGCTACGCCCATTAAAATTATAATTAAAGATGTCACATTGGGAATCGACCTTGCCTGCATTCATCTTATTAAACAGCCGCTCATTCACTGGTAGATCAAATGTGTTTCCATCATAACTGGTCGGAGGCATTGTTCTATATAAAAATCCATCTGTTGTAAGCTCATCGTAAGTACCTCTCACCGTACGCGAAACAACTCCGCCAGCATTCAAAGCCCATCCCATTCCAATATTTGATGCAGTTTCATCAACCTTAACTCCACTATTATGATATGCTAGACTTATTGAAATCGATTTACCAAAATTTCGGCCCGACCATGTATATATTGGTACACTGATACTCGGTATTCCCGTAGATTGCCCTACTGGAATACTACCAAATTTATTGATAGAACTGACGTTTGGTGAAGGGGGAATTACATTATCAATACTAGGCGTGAGTGTAGGAGTCTGGCCCAAAGTGGCCAGACCATAAAGTAAAAAAGGAAATATCAAAAGACATCTGTAAATTTTGGGGAGCTTTAATCTGGACATTTTTTGTAAGTATTGAGCGTAATTAATAGAATATTATATTAATAGTAAAAAAGCTATACTATTCTGATCTTGTCATTTTGTTTTAATCCTTAAATTGAGATACAATAGCAATCAATTGATATCTTTCATAATTCCAAATTCATGTTATACTATAAAAAGATACCATATTTAAACAATCACCTTCCTAATTTAGGTAATTAAAATCTTACTTAGCTAAGGTATTTTATAATAAATTTCAAGATTACATATTTAGGTATCAAAATAAGTCTTAATAAGAAACACTTTATATATTAATAGCATGTTAGGATATGGAGTAACTGTTACAGTCAGCTAAACTTCGATCATTTTATACTTTAGAAGCATTTATTTAAAAGTCTACAGAGTAAATTTGAATATGAGCAGATAGTGTCTGGGATTTTATGCAAGTAGGAAAAAAGTCTAGCCAACCGTATTGTATTTAAAGGATCATCGCAGAAGGTTTCCGTCTTTGTGATAAACTCCAAAATTTAACAAATGAACTAACTGAACCTATGATGGTGCTTGTTAGGGTTGGTGCGCATCGCTCCCTCCGTCAATGAAAAGAGGCTCGTGGTGATGCGCAGCCACCATAAGCCTCTTTTCATTGACGAGAGGTTGGGCGGGTGCACTGGCCTTGATTCAAAGGGCGAAGGTTGTTCCCCCGACCAGTCTTGCACTGCCACCATCAATTAACAATACCATGCTGCCGCAGGCCACGCCGTTGACCGACTGGAAGGAGACGGCGGAGCATCGGCCGAGGCTGCCGAGCGGCTATTTAACATAATACTATTATTATCACAGCCTTGAATAAACCCTTTTTTTGGATCACTTGCTGTGACAATAATTCGTATTATGTTATATAGCAACGGGCCGGTTTCACCGGCAGCATGGGCCAGGGGGAAGGGCTAAAAAACACAGGGGGAAGCCCCTTTCGGGCTGGCTGGATTTTTTAACCCTGAAGGTTGTTCTGGGGCAGATCATCAGCTAATCGATCAGGGCAATTACAAAGGCTTACTGCAGGATTGAGATTTAACTTTTGCCTCAGCCTTTGCTTTGGCCTTCGCGAGTTGCCTTAAGTGATATACTTCTTCATGCTATATCTCCGGATATTTTGGTTCATTCTCATACTTGTTTTCCCCTGCTTTAATGACCAGCTTTCCTTTACTTGGAGTAATCTCTATTGTCCTGCCAATATCAAAGCCTAACTTTTCCAGCCACAGGCCTGTTAACCTGAGTTCAGGAACTCTTGTGCTGCCATTATATTTGCCGCAAAATGTAATTGATCTTACGTTTTTATCTCTTTTAGTATTCATTGGAAAGCGGTTTAGGTAATTATTAGATACAAATATATCTAATACACTACAATCCGTCAAGTACTATTGGATTTTATTATCCCTTTTATTTACCTTATTTTTGATTCAGACATAAGTTTTTACACATAAAAGTGTCTTTTAAGGGATGAACACAGGTAAGATCATATCAGTTTTAAGAGATCAGAAAGGATGGTCACAAAGTGATCTGGCTGCTAAAAGCGGTATTTCAAGGGTCATGATTGGCAAGTACGAACGTGAAGAGGCAATTCCTTCCATTGAGGTGGCAAAGAAGATTGCCAGCACTTTTGAAGTGACGCTTGATTATTTGAGTGGAGAGGGAACCAATGCCTCTTTTGACAAAAAGATCGTCAAAAGGATGCAACAGATCGAAGAGTTGCAGGAAGACGATAAAACACAGCTACTGGCTGTTATTGATGCCTTTTTGAGAGATGCCAGTACTAGGAAAGCTTACGGACAATAACAAAGAAAGCCAAGCAGAGCCTGACTTTCTTTGTCTATATATCTTATTCTTCAATTACAAGTACGATGTAACAAGACTTTTCAAGTTCTTTAGATATTTCAAAGGCTTTTACTATACTTTCTTTGGCAGTAATATAACTACGTAATAAGTATTCAGCTTCATTCTCAGTACCCACTTTATCACAATACCAATTCAAATAGACATATTTTTCTCCCCAAAGTTTATAAGCATAAATAAGCTGATTATCTACTTGAGTATATATATCTCCGCCTAAAACAGCTACCTTACTATCACGAAGTAATTCTAATGCTTCCAGAGCATCTTTTACTGACAAAGCCATTTCATCGCTACCTGGATTAATTTCACTTAACGGCAATCCTTTTTCTTTTACAAGATCAAAATAGGCAATTGAAGTTTTCATAATACTAATGTATATTAAAATATCTATGGTTGATCAGTCCATTCGCATCTTTAGTGTATTCAAATACGCCTGCCTTTCCTTGATAATTACCTTGCATTTTCAACCATTGGTAAGGATTACCATCACCTCCAACTTTCGTCGACCATTGACCAAACTTAGCTGCAAAACCATCTACACTATTAGGAAAAGCATGAACTATATCATCTACCTTCCCCATCTGCTGGGAAACCTTTTGTGTGTAAGACGCACCTTCAAAAAAGGACGCAGCTTTACTTGCAACATAATCACTTAGCCCACCAAGAAATTCTGATTTCCGTGCTGCTTGCCCTAGTAAGAAATTCCCGGCAGCCTCACCTCCGCCAACTTCACCAGAGGCAATAATGGCAACTCCTGTGGCAATTCCCTCAGCAACATTAAGCATTGGCATATTTGCTCGTACTGATTCTGCAAGACTAGGGCCTGCTGTGTTTGCTGCCAGTTCAGGCATTTTATAATTCCAGCTTTGATCTGAATTTAACTGAACAGTGTAACCTTGAGAGGTAGAATATTCCCCGGTTTTACCTATATAAGTATCACCTTTTTTCAGGTCTTTATCCTTTGCACTGGTAACGGCAGCATCCCAATAGGGAAGCTTGTTTCTACCCATTACCCAATCCTCAGGCTCCATTCCGTCCGGATCAGTGAAGCGTATCGGATTATTGAATCCATAAGCATAAGGAGAGATCCTTGTCATCTTCTCAGCCAGTGGATCAATTACATTCCACCTTCCAATCACTGGATCGTAGAAACGAGTAGAAAAGTCATACTGGCCCAACTCTTCTTGTAACTCCTTCCCATTGTAAAGATACTTATTTTCATTCGAAGCGGCCTGTGTTCCCCGTCTCAATCCAAAGGCAAAGTAATCATCTCTTTGCAACACTTCCAAACTACCGTTCGGGTTTTTGTAAAATGTGGTCCGGTTATTTCCCAAATGATCTGTCAGGGTGTACTCGTAACTATAGGTTCCACTATTGTTCCTGGCCAATCCTTCTTCAGTCAGGATAATATCAACCGATCCATCTGCTTTGTGCTGGATACCATTGATGTAATCAGTTGTACCTGTCAAGTTGCTTGCTTTACGCAGCTTGTTTCCTGATGCATCGTACGTATAGCTGATCGTCTTGCTGCCGCTGATAACACTGGGTAGGTTCAGGTAATTGTACCCAATCGTGATCCCTTTTTGGCTATCCGTTTGTAGATTACCATTTGCATCATAGGCATAACTGCTATTGGTAAAACCACTGATCTGTGTGAGCTGGTTACCTGCATAACCACTATAGGTATTTGTACCATATCCTTCGCGGGAAAGACTGGTGATATTTCCCATTACATCATAAGCGATATTCTCTCCAAGATTTGGTGAGGCCGCTGTAGTTAAACGGTTCAAACGGTCATAGCCATAGGTAAATATATTGCCAAGGTTCCCCGGTCCCCATAGCTGGTTGGCAATATTACCGTTATACTGGGGAGTTGTCCCATCAGCATATTTAAACTGAACGCTAAAATTCCCGCTTAAGGAGCTCGACAACCATCCCCGCTCATTATATAAATAGCTGGTGTTCTCCAGGTAACTTGTACCGTTATCCGTACTGTGCAAACTCTTCAAAAGCGGTTGCCCAATCTCGTTATAATTTGTTTTGTTTAGTACTACTTCTCCCTGACTGTTGATGCTTTCCATGATCGCTATCTTACGACCCATGTGGTCATATTCATAGCGATTGGCTATAACCACATTCCCATTCCCTGCAGAAGTACTATGATTGCGCGTACTGGCTGTCAGTTCTCCTGCAAAATTATAGCTATTGTCGATAAGATCACTTCCCCCCAGGTGATTCTCGCTCTTGCTGGTAATCATCCGGCCTTCCTGGTCGTAATAATTTACGCTCAGCAGCATCGACTGGCTCCCAAGCACTTTCACGCGGCTGCCTGTAGGCAGTCCTTTGGTCCTGCTGCTGACCACCTGGCTGCTTCCGTTGGGCTGGCCAAAGGTATTGTTGTAAAAATCGTAGTCGTCGTAGTAGGAGTAGGTATAATATTCTGTAATCTCCGAAGTGGGAAGCGCAGCATTTGTATACCCGGTTCCCTGTGCCCCAGTATTATCCCTGCTTTCCCACAAGGCGCCCTGGTTGGCAGCATGACTGTCATAAGCCGCCTGTAATGCAGCACGCCCACTCGCATTACCGTATATACCGGTAATCAGTACCCTGCCCAGCGCATCATATTTGCTGAAAAGCCATTGATTGGCGGAACGCTGGTTCGCATCCTGACTCATCACCACCTGGTCCAGCGCATTGTAAACGATAAACTCCCAGCCTTTGCCAGGAAGCTTTTTTTCTATTACCCGGTTCCGCCCGTCATAATGATAGCCATAGATAAACTGGTTAAACACAATATCACTTTCAGTAAAAGAGCTGAGGCTTGAGCCATTTTCATTCACAGCCGGCGGAAGAACATAACTCAGGTTCCCAAAGTCGTTATAAATATAATAAGTCGATAAGCTCCTGCTGTTATTCTCCCAAACCCTTTTCAGTACCACATGTCCTTCCAAATCCTTGTATTCATCAACCGTACCGGTATGACCATCTGCAGGCACCCAATTCTCATCTTTGGTAATGGTTTTATATAAAGCTCCGGCAGTATAATTGTTAGCTGCAGAGGCACCGGCACCGCTGATTAACCAAAGTTTGACCGCATCATCAGCAGTATTGGTACTATAATCTGTTTTAGAGGTATGCCCGGTATTGCTGCCTGCAACTGGCTGCCAGGATTGCCCGGGCGCCCCTTGTTCCACAACACGGTTTAAAGGCGAGGCCTCAAATACGATCTGGCTAAAGGGGTAGGCAGTTGGGGTGATGCCAGCCTGTGAAGATGTATAAAACGCGCTCAGACCAGCACCGGACTGAAGGGCATCGGAACGGTAAGTGCCTCCTGTTGAAGGAGCGGTGTATGGCTGGTATTTCTTATCTTCCCTGCCAAACAGGTCATAGGAAACAGGTTGGATCAAATCGCCAAAAGAAGGACTTCCCTGTATAGTAACATTTTGTGAGGGACGTCCAAGTCCGTCCAGATATTGAATGGTCTGATTGACTTCACAGGTACTGCGCCCTGCCTGATTAGCCTGGGCATCAGTGAGTACACCAGGGACTTTGAAAACTTTGGTTAGGATATAATTCCTGTCTGCGCTCGGATTGCTCGCCAGGGGAACACAATTCTGAAAAGATGCACCCGTGTAAATCCGAACAGTACTACCCTGCGGAACATAGAACCCAGGTTTCAGCGTAACACTACTTGCAGCCTTGATTTCAGATTGCCCGCTATAGGTATCCAACACCAGATTTTGAGCGGATGAAATAAACACCCATGAAGATAGTACGAATATGATAAGAAGCCTTAAATATAGATATCTCATAACGATAGCTTAGTTTTTAAAATGATAATTGCTACTTTTTAAAATGTTCCCGTTCTGATCTTTTATCCGTTTTAATCGTTGAAGCCCATCGTATTCATAATACGTTGCCTTTCCCTTCTCATCTGTCACGCTGCTAATTCCAACTAGAGGATTGTGGGTAAAGGTTTTCATGATTGCATCTGAAGGCTGAATCTGAATATCGTCATAAGCATCCCCACCTGTCAACTGAAATGAATTAGTAGTAAAAGGTTGGGCATTTGAAAATTTCCACACTCCTCCCGTTCGGTACCAATAGCTGATCACGTATGTTCTGGTATTAGGAGCAGCCCAGTTCACAAGATATGATCCAGCGATATACATGTTTCCTGTATGCGCAACGCCAGCAGTCACGCCAGCGAGATTACTAAGTTCAAAACCTTCGTAGAAAAACTCATCATACCCTGCATTCTTGCATTCTGCTACTGGATAAAGATTGTTATAGCCCCATTTGTATGAACTTTTTTGTTCGTTATTTACACCACCAAAATTTGACCACTCGAGCAAATTTCCATCATTATCATACCTGTTATATTTCAATCTGGTTTCCATTGTACCATTAGTAAGCGCCTTCATGGCATAATCCGGTACGATGCTTCCGGCAACATTTTTATAACTGGTGGCCGATCTACCAACAAAGGCACCATCCTTTGTTACAGTTTGTTCTACAACAGCATTTTTTATTGATTGTGACCTTAATAAATCGCTGCCATAGGAGGAGTCCGAAAAATCAGAAGCATATTTATCATTAATCACATTTACCTTGCCGTCACTGCCAGTTTTCGTTGTTCTGGTTATTTGTAAATGGTTTGTATTATCATAATCATAGCGAACATTATTTACTAACGGAGAACTAGCATTAGAATAATCGGTTTCTGTAATGGTACTTAGCTTACGCGACGCACTCTGAATTGAGTATCCTATTTTGATAAATTCGTCAAAAGACTCCTGACATCGTAGTGATGCAGGTATATAACGGTATTTTGGAAAAACCTGAAGAACTTTTTCAAGATAATTTTCACCGGGGTTTCCATATACAAATACCGTACTCTTTAGGGGTTTAAAGGAACCATCAGAATTAAGACTGTAAATAGCTGTACTGGTAGGAATACTTGTCATTCCAAGGCTGTTATCAACAAATTCGCTATTGCCTGGTAAAGTTGGGTTATATATTGGCACAAAAGCCCCCGCTGCACTAAATGTAGATATAGTTTGTCCATTAGAAATGCCATTAGTATCATAACTTGTTTTTCTAACATCCTGATATAATACATTTGCACCCTCGAAATTTTGTCCACCGAACCCCGACGTTCCATAGTAAATAATTGACTGCAAAATTTCCGGCCGTAAGAAGCATGGGTTAGCGACATCCTGACGATATCTCCTATAAGTAGTTTTAATATAGTTGTTTGCCAATGCAACATCATTCTTACCCACAACAGCACTGTGATATTGGTATTCTTCCCGACCCAAAAGATTGCCTGTATGATCAAAATTTCTGATACCCGCAATACGTAAGCCCGCTCCTGCTCTCGTAACTGTTGAAACAATTCGTCTTTGAGCACTTAAAGAAAAGTTAATATTGGTTGTTGCATCGTCATCAACCGTTAAGATGATTTGATATGTATGTGTTGGATCAAAGGAAAATGAACCTGTTACGGTGTATGCAACAGCATTGTTGCCAACATGCTCCCATGAACCCAAATTGACACCTGTGGTCGCATCTCTTAGCACAGCATACTGAGGATAGTCAAGAGCGGCCATGTTGTTATTAGGAGAAAACACTAAAGTCATAGAACCCAAATTATTTAGAACATCAGTTGGCCAAGAGATATTCGTTGTTACAGTTGTTGGTTTACGCTTCCCAATACCTCTCAAAATAACGTTAGAGATATTTACATTTGTGATCTGCTCTGAATCGGAAACGAATTGGTTAGACTCATAAGAAAATTCAGATGAACCACCAGTTGGATAGATGATTTTCTGTAAAATTCCTGCTCTGATAGTAGCATCAGAAGCATTTCTATTTCCACTTCCCACTAATTGGTTATTAGACTTAAACAAATATAGTTCTGGCGCGTTTGGGCTAACATTGGGTAATAAGGAGTTTGAAAAAGATCCATTGTAAAAGCCCCAGTAATCAACAGAAAGCGAGTTAATACTTGGTAAGGGTAAATCATTGTATATAAACTGATGCGTCTCAGGCTGTTCGTCAGTATTTATAGGAATCTTATTCAACGACTGCAAACGCAACCGATAATCAAATTGATCACTAATAGGTTGTGCAGTGGTAAAATAATCATGATTCAATTGGTATTTTTGTGTTCGGATATAACTGTTATTTAACCCTTTACTAAAAACAACAATACTGTCAAGCATACAACCTAAATAATCTCGGCGGGGCGTATTAGAAAAGAAAGTCACTTTACCCTTTTTAAAAAGTATTTCGCTTAAAACCATATATCCGTGAAAGAAGTAACTGGTACTACTACTTATTCCCAGATCCTCATAAACATTATTATCTGCGCCGGTGATATATGCGTGCATTTCGCTAGTAGACGATTCTTCTGAAGAACCACCTTGCGCGGTTGCAGTAATGTATTTAAAGTAGACAGTATCTTTTGTATCAGAAGAAATAATTTTCGACAGATACCAGGACTGCGTATAATTATTTGTTTCTGCCGGCCCATTACCGTCATTGAAATAGTTTTGCTTATCCTGATAATAATAATGTGTACCATCTGTACCTGTGATTTGATAACTATTGTTGATAGACTGACCACCATTTACAGTTACACGCTCAATTTCAATTGGCTCATTGGGGATTGGTTGAAATTTTGATGTCGTCTGACTGTATAAAAAACGGCCGGCTAACCCTGGCATATTATAGCTGAAAAAATCTGGATTGGCATCATTAATATTTTCAGCATACTGCCTCAATAGATTAACATCCTGACTATTTTCAATAGCCGCAACAGTATTACCACCACTGAACCACCCATTTGTGACCTCATCCGGCAAACCTCTAACTCCTCTAGAGATCACACCACCTGCATTCAGGGACCACCCTAAGCCCACAAAAGTTGCTTTTTGATTAACCTGTATGCCAGAGGCATGGTAGCTTAAAGAAATTGGGACTTTTATCTTACCTGTATTAATTTCATAGATAGGTATACTGATATTAGGAACACCAGTGGATTCGCTGACGGGCGTATTGCCATATTTAGCGAATTCTGCTGCTTCTGGCGCCAGAGGTATTACCTTTGGAGGCGTTTCTTGGGAGGAAGATTGCAAAGAGAAAGAGCATATTAGCACTGCGACAATAAATTTAAGATAACTTATTTTCATGTTTTTTCAGAAATTAGTTAGTTGCCAGATATTTTAACTACTTATACAAGCAGCGGTAGGATTTAAAAATTAATTAATACGTATGCTAAGCTCAGCTAATTTTTCATTTAGCTTATCAATTTGATATTGTTGATCCCTTATTTGGCGATCGTGGAGCTTTTCAATTTTATCCTTCTCGATCAGATAAAGCGTGAGCTCCTCAATTTTTCGAAGCAGCTTTGTATTCATGTCTCCGATATTTATCCCATTTTCATTTACCTCTTTTGCAGAAGGTATCTCCGGAAGATGTTGATAGGTGTTGATGTATTTCTCAAGATCAGGTAAGGAATAAGTTTTGTAATCTTTTTCGAAAACATAATCTGGCCAGTTTGCTTGAAGCTTGACAGTTACAGCTTCTGCCAAAATCCCTCCACCAACAGCCATTTTATACGGACCGTTATTAGGGCTGGGACCGTTCGCATTTATTCCTACAAACAATTTCCCATCACCAGTCAACCACATCAATTGCTGCTCCGTCCCAGTGTTGGAATGATTATAAAAGGCAAAACCTCCAACGCTTCCTGCACCTTGGTTACCTACAAAGTCAGTTTCTCCGGCTCCTTTGCTTTTGTTCCATCCAATAATCATTCGCCCAGTATGTTCAAGAAAACTTAAATTTCTGTCTGGAATTGTACTATCCAAATTTGCACTATTTCCACCTGCAACGAGAGTTCCGTTCACATCAAAATCCCCATGTGGAGTGGCGGTTTTTACCCCAACATTGCCTGCAAAATAGCCCTGACCATCTGCTCTGACAGCAAAATTTCTGACGCCATTTGTAAAACCATCGTAATAGTAATTGATGGTACCATTTGCATTATCGGTTAAAGCGTGAAAAATTCCTGTAGGGTAATCGTACGTTGATCCAATCTGTCTACCAGTGAAAAACACCTGACCAACGCCGGATTGGATAGTAATTTTGCTATTGTTTAGAACGCCGTCATTATTGGAAGTTAGTACCTGAGACCAAACCTGACTCGGATTACCACCAGTTTTGCGGAAATAAAGCATCTGATCACTGAAACTTCCTGAAAACTGCATGGCAAAATTATTAGTCGCGTTAGAATGCCGCACGTCAAGCAAATGCCACCACCCTTGCGCACCTGCGGGGAAGTTCACAGGATTCTGCGTCTGGAAAAATCCCGATTTTGCACCCGCGTCACCTTGAAGTCCAGCATCATTACGTGTATCTGTTCTTGAATCACCCTCACCCCATTGGGCGTTTACCACTATGCTTTTTAGAAGGAATCCAGCAAATAGGACATAGAATTTATTCATGATAATTACAGCAATTTGCTACCTCCAACTTTGAATATTTGCTAGTAGCATTCGTCAGATTAATACACATAAGGAGATACATACCCAGTAATGGAGATTTTAAGGAAACCGTTACTACCAAGAGCGAAAAGGGGGACGAGAGAATTAATAAGAATTTCTTCATGATTTTTTTTGTAAACCACCACCAAAAAATAAGCACGAATCCTTTTCACTAAACTATTTTGAGAGCGCACAATTGCTGTTATAATTAATTGACCATAAATATAATAATTAATATAATATAATTAAATATACCAAAGAAAAAATAATATTTCCTTTATTTGTACAAGTAATATCAACTCGACCATGCCAAGAAAATAATATATTCTATCATGACCAATATTTCGATGATGGAATGCAAATTCAACTCTTGCCTGTAAATTATCTGGGTTACGATCTATAATTCAATCATCTTTTTATTTTGATCTTAAGAGTCTATTCAGAGAACTTTCTAATTTATCCATTCGTTGGTCTTGGGCTAATATTCTCTGATGCTGCTGTTGCAACTGCCTATCTTTTTCAATAATCCTTAACGTTAGCTCTTCTAGAATTTTCAGAAGCTTGGCATTAACCTCTCCAATTTTTTGGCCATTACTTTGTATTTCTTCAGCGGAGAACATGTCAGGTAAATGTTTTTTTGTTAGAAGATAAGATTCAAGTTCTGGCAAGGGCAACATCTTATAGCCTGCATCGAAAACATAATCCGGCCAATGATCAGTCTCTACAGTGATTTCTCTAGCTCTTATACTTCCATTTACCGACAATGCCTCTCTGGGATTTAGAGTACCGATACCCACACGTCCACCGACGAGTGTAACTTCATTCATGTAACCATTATTATATGAGCTTAGGATTAGCCTTGAAGAAGAAGCCAAGCCACTAGCGAAGTCTAAGTAACTATAGATCTTCGGCCCAAGATGCTGCACATCATAGGATGAGAATGATATCGTTGAACCTGCTCCAGGAGCATTAGATAAATTTCGGAGTAATACATCTCCTCCAACATCTAATTTCTTTGAGAGAGATTCAGCATTAATTCCAAAATTTCCATTATAGTCCAATGTTGCTCTCAAAAGCCCACCGGTAAAGAATTTAGTACCACCAAATGCTGACATATATAACATTGGTCCGTATGAGGCTGCGGCTGGATCTGCGTACCAACCAACTCCTTAATGATTTACTGCTTGTCCCTGATAAGTGAATGCTTCGGTACCCAGGTGAATGTTTTGACTATAAACAGTTTTAAGTATTGAAATAAGCAGGATAGTTATTAGAGATTTTTTCATAGTAGTTTATCGTTTAATATTGTTCATTTTGCTGTACAATCTTGCATGTAATATTAACTTTCCCCAATGCCGGACTAGAAGTGCCTATACCAACGTTTCCATTATTAGTATTGGATATTATTCCCAATGGACACCCATTGCGCCAAAACGCAATTATTGAATAGGAATGAAAAAAGAAAAAAAGGGCTTAAATAAAAATACGATTTGTTCATCTGTATTATCTAGTCTTGTTGAGACCACTTTGACTTGATGCTAATTGATGCTCCAGTTTTTGTATTCTGATATTTTGCTTATTACTCAGATGCAGAGTTTTTGACTTGAATGCAGCATTTTCTTTTTTAAGTTCAATCACGTAGAGAGTAAGTTCTTCAATCTTTTGGAGCAGCAGACTGTTCATGTCACCAAGATTGACTCCTTTTTCCTTCACCTCTCTGGCAGATGGGATTTCGGGAAGATGTCTATTTTCAGCCAGGTACCTCTCCAGCTCGCTCAAAGGCAATGTTTTGTATTTATCCTCAAAAACAAAGTCAGGCCAGATATTATTATCAACCACTACCTCTCGGGAATGAATTATACCATCTACATTTAGCTTTGCACTGTGACTTCCAGTTCCGATTAAAATTGCTCCATCACTTCTAATTCGCATCTTTTCAAGTAAACTTGATTCACTATCCCCTGAGGAGGTATAGAAAACTAAATCCATCGCTTGTTTCAGGGCATTATTGGGCATCCAGTTATTAATCCGTTCAGCTCTTATCCTTGCGCCGGTTTGAAAGGGAACGATGTCCCTCCAGGTCTTAAAGTCGATGTTATAGCCTCCCAAAGCGGAACCTGCGGGCACAGCCAGATTACCTGGATCATCATTACCGATTGATATTGCTGAAATTGACCCATTTAGAGGAACATTTACATTAAGTCTGCCGATAGGGACTAAAGTTCCTATACCTACATTACCTGCTCCATCAATTACAACCTGGTCTTCTGTATTTGCATAATTGCGAAATCCAAATCCCTTGCCAGTAACAGCTCTAAATTTCAACTTTCCATCATTATCCAGCCAAATTGTTGCTCGATTATCATTTGTGACACTGACAGCACTTTGATTAGCGATAAGAATATTAGAGTTATCCCCATTCGCGTTATTAATAGCGGAAGTAAGTTGCTGTGAGCTGGCACGTAACGATATGGCAATCGCTAAAAACAGTATTGACTTTTTCATAGTTCGTTTCCTTTGGTAGTCCCCGCTGGGTTTGATAATGCTTCGACTTTCTTTTTAAGAATATTAATCTGCTCCTGTTGAATATTGTCTTTCTGCTCATTTTCAATAAGATATAGAGTTAGCTCTTCAACTTTCTTTAGCAACAGCTTGTTCATCTCGCCAAGGTTAAGACCACTTTCGACAACTTCTTTCTCAGAAGGTACATCGGGCAGATGATGATTTCCATCTATGAAGGTTTTCACTTCAGAAAGAGGTCTAGGTTTATAATCATCATGAAGTACATAATCAGACCAATCTTTCATATCAACTCTTACTGACTGAGAATGAATAACACCATTTACAGCAAGCATATCGCTACTTTTATTTGGAATACCAATTCCTACTTTGCCAGTTATATTTAGTTGAGACACAGCATGAGTTTCTATCATCCCGGGGTTAAAGTCCTCTATGTTACTAATAAGGGATTGATTAACTGGCTGACCGGCTACTTCATAAGAAACACATTTCATATTTTCGGCAGTAGAAGAAGTTGCCCCATTGAATTTAAACCCCCAATCATGATATGAATCTCCGTATGGGACTTCAACTGCCAGATATTTTTTCCCGTTGTACAAACAAGTTTTCAACTTCCATACCACTCCATTTTGATACCTGTCGTCATCACTGGCAACGAGAGAGCCTGCGACCTGACGATAGGCTGAATAGGTATTGACCTGTACAATATTAAATCTGGACAACGCATACATTGAACCTCTCATAGCTGTTATTGTGCCAACTGCATAATTACGATCAATATCAACTCCGTTATACATCTCATGCAATAAGATCACAGAACGGGTGTAATCACCATAGCCATTACCACCGATATCGATGATCTTATAATCTCCATGCAATGTTGTTTGCGACTTTGCAAGAAATGAAATGATGATGAAAAGGGCAAGTAGGGTTTTTCTCATATATGTTCTGGTTTAGTTTTCCGTTATATCTATCCCTAAGGCGTTATAATATTGACTTAAATTTATTTTTTACTATTGTCTTTCTTGTATTTAAATCCCCTATCAATTTATCAATCAGTTTTTTCTGATCATTCAATCTGCTGTCCATCAATTTCAACTTATTTTCCTGCTGAGCGATTGCATCTGCCTGAGACTTTTGAATGTCATCCTTCTCAATCAAATAGAGTGTAAGTTCTTCAACTTTTTTCATGAGAAGCTTGTTCATCTCACCTAAGTTCAAACCATTTGCTATAACCTCTTTTTCGGAAGGTACATCCGGCAGATGATGGTTTCTGTCTATGAAAGCTTTCACCAATGAAAGTGGTCTAAGTGGATATTCACGATGAAGCACATAATCAGACCATCCATTCATATCAACCTTTACTGCCTGAGAATGGATCATACCGTTGACAGCCAACTTATCCGTGGGAGTTGTAGTACCGATGCCAATATTGCCAGAGTTGGCAATTGTCAAATTAGTAGCACCATTAATACCGAAGTTTATTGAGCCGGTATACGTAGTTAAGAAAAGTGGCCGACCAACTGATTCAATGCGGTTATTTGATGTGTCCCATTGCCCCAGAACCAACGCCACAGTTTCGTTACGAATAGCTACACGTTCATTGTTACTATATACGTCCAATTTATTTTGTGGAGAGCTAATTCCTATACCCAAGTTTCCGGGAAAACTATTTTGAGCAGATAAGCTCCAAGAAAAGCAGAAAAGCGAGAGAGTTAAAAAGATTTTTTTCATAGTATCTCACGTTATATCGAGTCTATTTCTACACCCTAATAAACACCAATAAAATTAACAGATTAAGCATTAATTCAAAATATTCAACATCTAAATTTAAAAAATAATAATTATAAGTAAAATAAATTCTTTGGATATGTCAAGTATTCTTTTAATCAAGGAATATTATCCCTTAAATTTCAAATACCCTTAAAAACTATTACTCATCTGAAACATGGGCAAATACATCGCAATCAAAATCACTCCGACCACCAATCCGAGGAAAATAATGATCAGCGGTTCGAGTAAACTGCTGATCGTATTTGTCCGGTATTCAACTTCCTCGGTATACTGGCTGGCAATCTTTTCGAAGAAGTGATCCATCCTGTTGATCTCCTCTCCAACTTTAATCAGCTGGATCATTTTGGGAGGATAAAATGTAAAAGCTGCAAGGCTTTGATGGAGGGATTTCCCTTTTAATATACCCATTTCTACTTCCGTCAATGACGTTTCTATAGGATAGAAATCAATCATCTGACGAACCAAACCAATTGATCGGAGCAACGGCGTATCAGTACTGACCAAAAGCCTCATCGTATTGGCAAACCTGGCCAGGTAAATCTTTTTGACCAGGTCCCCTACCACAGGTATCCGTAAAATCAGGCTGGAAGAAAATTTTCTGAACCATAAAGTCTTCCGGTAAACGAAATAAACCAGGATCAAACTACCCAGAAGTAACATCAGGTATATAAAATAATTATCAAACCAACTGGAAACAGCGATGATCTGTCCTGTGATCCAGGGCAGCTTACCCCCAAACCTAAGAAATACGTCAGCAAACATGGGGACTACAAACTTGATCATAAATAATACTGCTCCCATAGAGCTGCACAATACTATCGCAGGATAAGTTACCGCGCTAATGATCTTTCTACGCTGCTGTATCTTACTTTTATAATACTTTGCCAGATCGGTTAAAACTTCTCCGAGCCTGCCCGTTTCCTCACCGATCTTGATACTGAAATATTCATAGTCACTAAACTTCCCTGCTTCTTTTAAGGCATCAGACAAAGATGCGCCCGAGAGAATGTTTTTTTTGATCTGCTCAAAGAGATCCTTATCCTTTGCATCTTCCTGGTCTACCAATATCAGCTCCAGTGCCGTTCGTAAATCTATACCCGATAAGAGCAAAGTACTCAACTCAAGATACAGGCCTTCTTTTTTCTTATCTGCCACC
The DNA here is from genome assembly GCF_900182595.1 of Pedobacter westerhofensis. Lineage (GTDB taxonomy): Bacteria > Bacteroidota > Bacteroidia > Sphingobacteriales > Sphingobacteriaceae > Pedobacter > Pedobacter westerhofensis. Next base: position 350,606 of record NZ_FXTN01000003.1, read on the forward strand.
TGGTTACTGCCGAAAGTGATATCCTGATTTAAAAAAGCAAGCACACCGGTACTTTCCTTTTTAACAGGAGAGGGTTTCTTTGCAGGGTAACGTGAGATATCAATTGAGGGCATAATTATTTGAATAAACTTTGAGAACTATAGCTTTTTTTATAAGTAAGGGTAATGTTTTGCCCCTCTAATGTGGTTTGATACTCCAGCTGATCTATTGCCTCTGCTGCTTCGGCATTCTCAAAAGTCAGCCGGGGCGCCTGCAAGGGAAATTTAAATGTATCTGTTCTTAATGCGTGCTGCGACCTCAGCATCAGGCTATCCCTGAACTGATAAATAACCAGTCCATTGCCCGACTGAAATTCCATTCCTTCAGCCGTTCTAATAATCTGATCTGCATTTAAAAAATCTTTTTTCAACAGGCGGTCTGCAAGGGAAAAAGCGGCTATGCGGTCCTGCTTTTTCGCATAACTATGATAAGTTCCACTAATGATGTGATATGCCGTATAAGTAATTACAATAGCGATCGCTGCAATCAGCATCGCTATCGTTACTTCCATGAGTGTAAAAGCAGGAATCTTTTTTTTAGCGTTCATCGGGAGTTTTTTTAATGATACGTCTGAGCTTACCCACCTGTTGTTCATGCTCCGTAGCTGTTACCGTAATCAGTAAGAGGTCTGTAAAATCTTCATACTTTGTCACTGTCTTTTTGTATTGAATACTGTCCTGGCCAGATTCTTCGTCATCCCAGTTTTGTTCATTGATACTTTTACTGATCACCCCTTCCATCGCAGTACTGATCTGTTCCATCTTTGCAGAACCAGTTGAACCCAGAACATTGTTGTAAATACCCATGGCCAAACTAAAAACGACCAGGATAATTACCATGGCTACAATTACTTCCAGCAGCGTGGAAGCCTTTACCGAAGATTTTAATTCAGCCATGTTAAAATTTGATGATCGGGGTTCCTGCGCTTAAATAATGGGGCACTCAGGTAATATTTACTTAATAACTTACGGTTCAGGATAACATCTATCAGATAGTTCTCATATAAGGTACCAGACCGCTGCATCATAAATCTTTTAGCAGTTACCTTACCATTTATCGTCAACGGTGCTTCCAATTTAATATAGCCTGTGGCAAACACCTCTCCTTTCACAAGGCAGTTCTTTCCAATCGATATCATGGTCTGCAGGTCGCTCCGCTTTTTCTCGTAACTCAGCAGAATTCCCGCAAACCGGGTGTCTTCACCAAGACTGACTTTAGATTGTATTTTACTGTCCTCTGCTTTAAAAATCCCCGCAAAGGAAGGATACTGCAGATCGCAGTGCTTACCGATAACAATTGAATCACGCGCAAACATTTGGCATGCCCCTTTGAAACCATCTTTCACGATAATACTCTTCGCATAGATCAGCACGTTTTCCACATCCAGATCATGATCTAAAGTGAGGGTAGTATCTGAAATAATCATCACCCGTCCTTTTAATTTTAAACCGGTAAGCTGATCCTCAGCAGGCCTAAGCCGATAGCAAATGGCAGGATGAAAGAACGAGTTCATCACAGAATCCCTGACATTAAAATTCTGGCCGCTCTGCACGTCAAACTGTTTCAGGATTTCAATAATCCATTTTTCATCCAGCTGAGGCACATCCCTGGTGCTGGTCAGGATTTTTCCTTTGATCAGCTCCTTTCCTGCATACGGTTTGCCATCTACATAGGATTGTTTTAGTCCCGATTTGGGCAGTTCTCCATTCCCTGTGATTTGGGTGTACCCGCTTACCGATAAGGGCCGGTCTTCATCAGCAAGGTAAATCGCTGAAGAATCGGCATAAGCAATGCCGCTGAGGAAAGAGCGCCTCGAGGTATCGCCCTGCTCAAAGCATTGTACGCTGTTTAATGTAAAAATACCCCAATGACTTTGCTGCAGCAAAATGCTATCCTGCTGCTCTCCATACAGATCTTTAGTGATAACAGTATCTGTAGGCGGGTAACTGGCAGACAAAAGCAGTTCTGTTCCTGACTCCATATTAACTTGTAACCTGTCTGCACGCGCTTTTTTTTGATGCTCCAGCCTGTAGTAAAAAGCTACAGATAACAGTGATACAGAAATGACGGCAATCATTAATGAGATAATTAAGACAATATATAATGTGGCCGCCCTGAACATCATCGCTTATTTTGGTTGATTTGACCTGATCGGTTTCTTTGGTAAAAACTTGCGGAAGAATTTGGGAACAATATTTTTCGGGGTGTAGATCTTCCCATCATGATAATACACTACGATCGTACTGTCAGCAGATACTATTTCCTGTTTACCCTCCAGGAGGTCATGATGATAAATACCCTTTTCTTTAATTTTTCCTGCAATATCATACTTCACATAGGTTCCATCCAGCTGGCCCTCGTTAAATGTGAACTGGTCTTTCAGGACACCATCTTCTGTCCAGTTTTTCCAGACACCAGTTTTTAAACCCTGTTCAAAAGCGCCAGAAGCTTTCAAATTTTTATTGTTGTACAGGTCTTCATAGTCCCCATTGAGTAGCTTGCCACTGTATCCTCCCTGGGTCATGTTAATCTGGTTTCCCGAAAACCAGTAATATTGCCTGTCGCTTTTGAGGGCCGGTGCCCCGCCCGGTTTCACATGCGCATTCACCATGTGATCAGGATAATGTACAGTTACTTTATAGCTCAGCATCTTTTCTACATACGATTGTGCCTGTACGCTTCCGCCAAGCAATACGATGCATAAAAAAGACTGTAAAAAGCGTATATAGATTTCTTTCATTGTTTGATATATTTTTGTTTGCCCATCCAGCTCAGCAGTACTGAATCTCTTTTGTTTTTCAACAGCTTTACTCCTTCAAGGCTTTCTCCTTCAGCAACCATCCGCTCTTTTCCGTTAACCGTTAAAATGGACACCTGCTTTTTTGTCTTAGGGTTAGTGATGTAACCTGTGTATTTTATGGCTCCCCAATTGACAGGTGGTGCGATAGGTTTCATTGGCTGTGCAGCATGTGGAACAGGAGCCATTGTAGCTGTAGCTTCTGCAGCTGCAGCTGCATTTGCATTTGCATTAGTTAAAAAAGGATCCCTGTAATTCAAAGAGAGCCGGAGTGTATCCTCTTTAGCGATGTACTCATCAAAGGGTTCGTGCACAGGTGTGGGCCCAGCCACGAAATCCTGCTCGGAAGGAGGGTCGGTAAACAAAACCCGATAGATGATAATCCCCCATACCACCGCAACAGCAGCGATCAACAAATAAGTTACACCTTTATTTTTAACCGGCTGCATGATCTATTGAACAGTAAAATTCCTGAGTTCACTATAAGCTCCCACATTTCCTATTGCATCTATCGCACGTACCTGCCAGTAAACTTTTTCGCCCAGGACACCTGTAAATGTATAACTGGTTGTGGTCAAACTGACCGGAAAAATACTACTGTATGGCGTGGTCTGATCGCTCTTATAAATCACCAGCTGGTATCTGGCAGCAGTAGCTGCAGCATCCCACCTGAGGGTCACGGGAGAAGTAGCTGCAACTCCGGTTGCTGGTGTAGTTAATGTGACCTGGGCAGGTGGTGTGCTATCAAAAGTAACGTTCTGAATGGCTGACCATTTGGATTCTGCGGTATCATTTAATGCCTTTACACGCCATTGATAGATCTTATCCCTTGTTAAAGGAACATTGTATTCCAGATTAGGGGTTGTTTTGTCAAAAAACAGGACTTTCTCATCCGCAAAATTATTCGTGTCAATTTCCAGATGATATTGCTCTGCCCCATACAATTTTAACCAGCTGAAAGTTTGGCTGCCGCTGGCTGTGACAGAATTATTTGCAGGAACCTGCAGCTGTACCTGCTGGTCCTTGATTGAACTGGCATAAATGATAAAATTGGATGTCGTATAGGCGGTCTGACTGCTCCCATTTTCAGCTCTGACCCGCCATTCATAATTTCCCGGATCCAGCGTAAAATTAAACCTGTTGGGAGTAATCAGCGTATCCAGTATTAATCTCGCTGTGTTAGTGAAATTCGGCGAAACAACCTGTAACCGGTATTTCAGTGCATCTTCTACTGGCTCCCACCAGAAGCTCTGGGCATACTGGATACTTTCTGTATTGGCTGCAGGTGCCAGCAAGTTCACTTTCCTGTCCTGTATAGAAGGCTCGATAAACTCCTTGCATCCAGTTAGGACAAATAACAGTGAAATAATTAATCTCCTAAAGGGTATTGCTCTTTCCATCTTTATCTCAATTTTGCCTGTATCACTACAGGTCTGTTAATCCTTTAAATTCCATTTTTAACATGCACATTCCGGCGCGTTCTCCCCGGACATCTTCTTTCGGTGACCTGATCTGCAAACCAGAGATCTTTCCAATTCCCGGGCTACGCTCCAGTGTGTCGATCAATTTCACCAGCTGGATATAATGTCCGTAGCAATAGATCGTTTCGGTGTTCCCCAGGGTAGTTGTATCTCTTTCTGCTAAAGGTTTGCTTACCGTGTAATCAATACCTGACTGGTTCTTCATAGCCATAGCCGAAGCCTTCATCCACAGTTCATTGCTCCAGTTTTCGGGGCTTACCCTGTAAGACTTTAATATACCGCGCAGCGCCTCCAGTTTCTTTTGCATATGCGCCGGATTGTAGGAAAGATCACCTGTGACTTCGGTTTCCCGCATGAGCTCTCCGTGTAATTTTGCTGCTTCAAAAGTTCTGCTAAAGGCCAAAAACCAGCACAACAGGATTCCAACCCCTGCCACTGGCCACAGTAGTTTGTTCTTTTGTATGTAGCTCAGCCCTTTGAACATTTTTAATACTTTACATTAAGCGTAAATACCTGTGCTTCCTTCTGATCATCGGTAGCATATTTTTCCAGTTGAACACCTTTTACCCATGGTTCCTTTTTCAGTGCGTAAATCCAGTCATGGACGATATAAACATTGGCGGACTGTCCACTAATCCTGATACTGTTGTCCATGCTCAATTCGCTTAAACTCACCGCAGCAGGGACAGTCTGCCCGATCTGGTCGCATAAATAAGCATAACGTATCCCGCGATTCCACCCAATCAGCTTTACTTGGGCTTCTTTCTCTTTCACCTCAGCTTCGAGCTTCTGCCGGTCTGTGTAGCGGTCGGAGCGCTGTCCTACCTTGCCAGCGAGTTCCTGATTAGCGGCGTTGTAATAGCTAAATAATAAGAAATTTAAAAGCAGTATCAAAAAGAAGAAAAACAGGACCAGTGTTCCAATTTGTTTGAATTTCAGCTTTGCTGTAGCCTCAAGCAGATCATTTTTAAACTCCTCCGACTCAACTGTGATCAGCTCTAACCTGTCATTCAGCAGCAACTGAAATGCAGCAGCATAGGAAAGTACAAATTGCTCGGGAATGGGCTCAATATCAATCTTCAGGTCAAAACCCGCTCTGGCTCCCTGCTCATAGGCATAATCGATCCAAGCTTTGTCTTCATCGAGTGAAAGTTGATGACCATCAAAGTTCAGGCTTTTGGCGTAGTGGTTAAGTTGAGTCAGAATATGATCCGTAACAAAGGGTCCAAGCCCCAGGAGCAGGATTTCTGCCCCTTGCTTTTTGAAAGCGGAAATCAGACTGTCAGCGATCTCTTTCCTTACGAAGGCAACAAAAGAATATGCTGCCGAACGGAAATGCTGAACATAAAATTCCTCTGGTTTATAGCTGGGAAACAAATTCCTTAAACTCTGTTCGGTAACCGTTTCCAGTACAGCACTTTTTTTAATCAGCACACCTTTACCCGTCAGTGTAATGGCAACAGGTCCATGTATGTCTATGGTTTTGATCTGATTAATCCCAAGAGTGTATTCCTTTTTTGATAAAATCTGAACAAGTTTCTTTTGCAAAGAAATCTGTACTACACGGATACCGAATGTACCATCAGCAAGGATGTTTACTTCGGCGCCTGTGCAGGCGGTGATTCCACTGTGCAACCCAAACTCCATATTAATAGATAATTGTTGGTTTGATAAATACTACTGTTACTACTTTATTGGTGGCTTTGCTCCTGCTGCTGAAAAGCCACTTGAGTATAGGAATTCTTGACAGCACAGGTACACCAGATCCGCTTTCAGAACTCTCAGTACGTTCAATTCCTCCTAAAACAATCATGTCTTCGTTTTTTGCCCGGATGATGGATTCAAACTTACTAGTAGAAGTAGGCGGGGGTTGATTAGCGGGAGGATCGCCGACAAAATCAGATATATTCACCTTGATGGTAAGCGTAACCTGGTTATCTCCGGAAACAATAGGTTTGATATCGATATCCAAATTGGCCTCTACCGGGGTAAACTGCTGCGTAACCACCGTTTGCGTAGTAAGCGAAGGGATTACATTCTGGGTACTGGTACTGTAATATCTTTTGTTACCAATGCTAAGCTTTGCACTATGCCCGTTTAATGTGGATAGTTTAGGTACGGATTTGATATCAACATTACTGTTGGTTTCAAGCGCACTGAGCGATACATAAAAATTAGGCGTCACCCGCCCCAGGTTGATCGAATTGTTCTTGCCTAAACTGGACAGGAAACTGTTAATAGATTTGGCACCAAAGGTATAATCCAGCCCCGGAAAGACTGTCCCTCCGGTTTTCACGCTGTCGGCCACACCTGCGCTGATACCTGTTTTGATGGCTTTCCCTTTTCGGATATCGATCATCGTCACCTCAATCAGTACCATTGGTACCAGTTTGTCCAGTTTGCGGATATAGGATTCAATTTCGGTGATCTGGGGAGATGATCCGGATAACAGGATGGTGTTCTGCTCCCTGAATTCTTTAATCTCAACCCCTCTTTTCCATTCTGCAGGGATCATATTCTGGATCGTATCCAGTGAACGGTTCTGCAGCTGGATAATTTTATGGGCCCGCAGCCCTTCTGTTTTACGATCGCCAATTAAATAAACCCCATTTTCCTGACGGTAGGTATAGTCCGTGCCGTTAAAGATTGCGGAGAGCAAATCTTCATAGCTGATATCATTTACCCGCATCGTGATGCCGCCCTTGATATCTGAATATAGAAAATAACTTGCATTGACTTCCTGGGCACCTGTCTTGATCACATCAGACATATTTACATTGAGCGCATCAACGCTGAGCAGTTTCCTGCCAGCAACTGTGCGGCTCTGCAGGCGAAAATTATTGCCTGTACTTTGTGCACCTACTGGTCTCAGGTTCCTTCTCACAGAAGTGTTTTTATCTGCGTTGATATACAATTCCTCATCATCAGTCAATGCCTGAAAGACGTAAACATTATCGTTGGTCTTCACCAGTTTGAGATCATTAGTGAATGCCAGCTTTTCAAGTGCTGTTTCAAAAGGTGCATCTGAGAAAAAGGCAGTAACCTTTTTGTTGAGCAAAGCATTGGGTACGGCTACATTTTTACCGGAGATCATTGTGATTTTGCGCGCAACCTGGGATAGGGTATCGTTATTGAGCTCCAGGCTTAAAGTATTATTAGGGCGATCATATCTGGCATTAATCTCCCGCAGTGGAATCACCAGTCTGGGCTCCGGGCTTTTGGTAACAGACATGATTGAGCCGATCAGGTTAATATCCAGATTGTATTCTTTGGTTAAAAATACCAGCACATTCAGCGCTGTTTCGTTGGTGAAATTGTTAAAGATCTTAAAATTGAGCTGAGGATCAATATTGATATTCAGGTTATTCGCCTGGGCCAGGGCACGAAGGAACTCCTGCGCAGATACCCCGGAAACATTCATCTGCACCTTCTGGTTCAATCCCGGGACAGTAATGGACAGGTTATTTAATCTTTCGCGTACCACCCTAACTCTCTCGTTGGCTGCTTGTGTTTGCTCCTGCGTTTGGGCAGAAACTATAACGCTATGGCAAAGGATCAAAAGGATACCACAAAGTATAATTTTATTAAGAAATTGAAAGCGCGGGTATAAGTTCCTCATCAATTGGTAAAAAGTAGTGGGTAAATTTCTTCGATAGTTGTCTGGCCATTGGCAAATAATGCGAAAGCATTTTCCCCCAATGTTTTAATCCCCCGTTCTGCCAGCAGCGGGTTGATATATAAATTACCCTGTTTGATTTCGTGGCTGAGCTCATGATCTAAAGGGATGACTTCGTAAACTGCTTTTCTTCCACTATATCCGGTATGATAACATTTGTCACAACCCTTAGCCAGATAATGCCGACTGATCGGGGCAAAAGGCTTAAACTGTTTGGGGTACAGGGAAGCATCAAAGGGCGCTTCCTCTTTACAATTATTGCACAGTAAACGAAGAAGCCGCTGTGCTACCGACGTATTAAGGGTGTTGGCAACTAAAAATGGTGGAATGCCCATATCCATTAAACGCGAGACTGTACCCCAGGCTGAATTGGTGTGCACAGTTGATAAAACAAGGTGACCTGTAAGGGCTGCCCTGATTGCCATGTTGGCCGTTTCAGGATCACGGATCTCCCCCACCATAATCACATCAGGATCCTGCCGCAGGAAAGTCCGCAGCGCAGAGGCGAATGTAAGTCCGATGCTTTCTTTGAGCTGTACCTGGTTAATGCCCTGCAGGGTGTATTCTATCGGATCTTCAATGGTAAGTATATTCCTGGTTTCTTTATTGAGGTATTTAAGGGTTGCGTACAAGGTCGTTGTTTTTCCGGAACCTGTCGGCCCGCTGATAAGTATGATACCATTGGGCCTTTTAATTCCCTGCATATAGTTCTCCAGATCAAAGTCGGAAAAACCAACATGTTTCAGGTCGATGTTCGCTGCATTGTTATTTAATAAACGCAGAACCACTTTTTCGCCATGCAAGGTAGGTAAAATGGATACCCGAATATCAAATTGCTCCTCGTTCATCTTAAAGTTGATCCTTCCATCCTGGGGCAGGCGTTTCTCCGCGATATCCAGATTGGCCATAATTTTGATCTTATTGATTAGTGCGGGATAGTCACTTTTTTTAAGTACATACCGCTCCACCATCATGCCGTCAATTCTAATCCTTACACGACAGCGCTCTTCGTAAATTTCAATATGGATATCACTACTTTTTAAAGTCCGGGCTTCACGGATCAGGTCATTCAGGAACCCGTCGCCCTCAATAGCCAGGGTCATTTTAGCAAACTGATGCTGCCCGTTTTCTTTAGGATAGTGCAGGTTGAGCAACTGACTGATCGTGGCTGCTGGCTGGGGATCAAGGATGATCCGTTTTCCAAGCACAATCTCCAGTTCATCAGACAAGCTGATTATATTTTCAGATTCATCACACAATAGAATCAGTCCTGTGTCATCGTTGAGCTTAGGCAGGATCCGATAATGCCAGGCCTGCTCTTTGCTAAATACATTTAAATAGGCTGGGTTAAAATCCATAGATCCATGAATCAGTATAAGGTTGCAAATTTGGGTTGATCACTGAGACAATGAGTATCATACTGAGCAATAATGCCTGTAATCCCGCCAGTGGTATTTCCGGATTAGCATTCTTTTGCACTATCCGCCGGGCGATGGTGTATATCAGAATCAGAATTAAGCTTGCGATATAAAACAGGATGTAATTTGCAGGAGATAAATAGAAAGCAATTGCCCATAAAAAAAGAATATCTCCCAGTCCAAGGTAATTTCTGGTGATGTTTACAATTTGTTTGTGCTTCAGCGAAAGATATCCCCAAAGTGCAAATAGCTGAATCCCAAAAAAAGCAAGTGCCCATAAGCTTTGTATCAGAGCGTCCTTCCAGGTGGCATTATCCAGTTTCAAAATAAACATTGATATGGCAAGCAAAGGAAAGCAGATCCAGTATACAGCACGGTAACGCATATCCTGATAACAGATAAAGCCCAGGCAGAGAAGAACGAAGAGCGTTAAGAATAACATTAATCCGGGGTTACTTCTTTAAGATTCTTATCCTGATCTATTTCCCAAACATTAAAGGTGCCATCGCCATCAAAATCGGCTACTGCCGTTGCCCTAGCCAGAAAACCAGTATTGGTAGCACTAACGATTGTTATCTTATAATTTGCTTTACCATCTTTTCCGTCGGTGGTCAGTTTTTCCTGTATAAATCCAATTTCTGTCAGATCAGTGCTGTATTTGGATTTTTCGTAGAAGAAGCTTTTTTCTAAAGTGGATAGGTGTTCCAGTTGGATCTTGGCTTCAGTGGTCTTTGCCTTGGTAATTAAAGGCAATAGATTGGGCAAGGCCAAAAGAACAAGGATTCCGATAATAACAAGCACTACAAGAATTTCTGTAAGTGTGTAAGCCTTAACTTTTCTATTTAAAATCATTGAATTCATTGGAGACGTTTAATTCTTCTAATTTAACACATTCCCCGAAGATAATTAAATATTTTTGAGTTAATTTACGCTTGCGATAATCGCAGGAATATTATTGAATATAAAAACTCCAATTCTTCACTACATAAGAACAGATAGATTTGCTAATAGTTAAGTTCAGCACCAAATCCATTTTCTAATTAGGGAGCGAGAATTCGAGGTTTGTTATTAGCTTCGATCTTATTCATACGCTCTTTGAGACTATCTAATTCTTTATCTTTATCAATTAAATAGAGGGTTAACTCTTCAATTTTTTTTAATAACCTTGCATTCATGTCTCCAAGCTCCACTCCTTTTGATTTAACTTCCTCTGCAGAAGGAATTCCAGGTAAATGACCAGTATTTTTAATTTGCACTGCAATCTCCTTAAGCGATGGTCTCCCATAATCATCCTTAAAAACATAGTCAGGCCAGTTTTTATTTTCAACTTTTATTTCGACCGCACGTATAGTTCCATTTACAGATAGTCTTTCAGATAAGTTTTTTGTACCGGGACCGATTCCAACATTCCCGTTTTTGCCAATGTACATTCTATGTGTCAAATCACCACCATCTGACGTTGCAAATGCTATACCTCCAGAAGCATTTGTGGTAGCATCACCTTCCTGATAACAAGCAATATATGCCATGGCTTTCGATGCTTGAGAATTCTTAGAAATCCATGTTAATGTACCAGCCGAACCTCCATTCAATACAGACCCCGTACTTAGTACGAGGTGCGATTGGCTATTCAAGACCGTATTAGGGTTGAATATTTCTAGTACTTTATTATTTCCTCCATGCACATAACTGGATGGAATTTGTGTACCAATACCAACACTGCCACTATTTAAGGTAAATAAATCGATACCTTGATTTTGCCACTGAGCATTTGAGGCGGAACTTAAACCTAAAGAAGAAAGAATTAGCAAATAGATTTTTTTCATTATTGAGAGAAGTTAATTTCAGTAAATATAAATAATAGTACGAACATTCTTAATGTATTAATTTTATACACAACTTATTTCTAAATTTCCAAGTTAGGTAAGTTCAATAGGAAAATTTAAAATATAGATAAGTATTTTTACATTGTTACTTTAGAAATTAAATGTGGTTTGAGGTTTTTTATATTTTAAATAATCAATTTATAAAAATTATTTAAGAAATTTTCTTGTTTTTAAAAATAAATATATTCATTTTTAAAAACAAATATTACTGTGTTGATTAGTGCTCTTAACTCCTTCATGCGCTGGTTTGTATATTCCGCTATTGCTAATGTTAAATAGTGAGTAGCTGTTTGGAAGCATCAATATGTATTTAATGCTAATAATTATAAGTGACCGATGAAAATGAATTGCTCAACGACTTTTAGCTTTGATAAAAGTCTTTTATACCTCCACTGCTTTCTGACGCTGTTTCTGTTAGAAACGTATTGTGCACAATCACAGACTGTACCTATACCTTCAAGAGAAGTTGGGACGGCGGTAATCCCCCCATCCCCAGATGCAATGGCGCTAGGAAAATATGGGTTGATACCTGTAAGCCTTTATACTGGAGTGCCAGATATAGCAATCAATCTTGGAACTGCCGAGGGTAAGGATATTTCGGTACCAATAAGTTTAAATTACCACAACAACGGTCTTAAGTCTTTTGAAAAAGCTTCATCAGTAGGGCTGGGATGGACATTAAATGCTGGAGGTGTTATTACGCGGATTATTAGAGATAAAGTAGATGAACTGACGCCGTCTCAATATCGTTATGATCATAGTATCGACAATTACAGTGCGTCAGGAAACGTTAATCTCGAGAATGTCCAAGTTTACCTTGAAGGTGCGACGTATTTCGGTACATACGATACAGAGCCAGATATTTATGTATATAATTTTGGTGAATATTCTGGTAGTTTTATGTTTTTTAAGGATAAGATTTACCAATTCCCATACCGAAAATTGAAAATTACGGGAACTTCGTCTGGCCCATTTACTATAACCACTGAAAAAGGCAATGTCTATACTTTTAGTACTACAGAGACCAGTACACCAAAAAATAGTTCAACATCATCATATTCTATTCCGACTCATATCTCATCCTGGTATTTAACGAGTATTCAGCCACCGGACAAAAAGGAAATTATTAGTTTTTCGTATGCCGGTGGTGACCCCATAATTATGCATGGATCTTCAAGTCAGAGTTATCTGAAAAAGGCCATCGGAAATTCAGTCTTGGAACAAAAATCTTCGTCATTGCCTACCACCATCAATGCAATACACCTGAGTAGTATTTCTACTTCGAAGATGACGGTTAATTTTAATACACAAACAGTTGCTCGTACAGATATTGATGGTAATGCTTATGCTATTGACAATGTGTCGTTCGTGAATAATCTTGGAAGTACCATTAATAAATTTAAATTCAATTATGGCTATTTTGGGGCTGGGCATATGCTGGCTTCCCCGTTGAAATTGTTGAATGTAATAGAAGATTATGAGAACTCAAAGAAAACACATTCGTTTGAGTACAATGATGCGGCAACTTTTCCGGTTTTAACTGATGCAGTAGATCATTGGGGTTATGTGAACGGAAGTACCAGTCCAAACATTATTATACCTAATACAATTGTTAATGGCGGTGCAAACAGAGAGCCGAGCGGGTCATTGTTGGGGATGTTAACAAAGGTAACTTATCCGACAGGTGGTGAGACGAGATTTGAATATGAACCAAATATGTATTTCACAGGCAAGAATTACGTCCAAAAAGCTACAACCGTTGCCGGTGACCTTTTTAGATCAAACGCGTCGGATAATACTCTACTATTATATAGTAATACGTTCAAGTTGGCTTACAAGCAAGATGTTACAGTCTCATACAGGCGTAATCCGAAAGAAGCAACCAGTAGCGATCCCAATGCACCAAATGGACCCAATGCATTAACAAAAAATATTGAGCCTGAGGTAACAATAACACCTGTGGATGGTACTTCCGGCGTTACGAGAAAATTTCTGATCAATTATAACTATCAAAATTCAGGAATTCTTGAAACTGTAAACCTTCCTGCTGGCGACTACCAGATTGATGTGAAGTGCGACTCAAAAGAGTTAAGTGTAAATGGGTATGTTGGATATTCCTATTCCACAAATATTCCAATTGAAGGCGTAGCTGGTCCCGGTCAACGAATAAAAAGAATTCTTAGTTTTTCCAATACACCTGGTCAAACATCGCCATCATTGACAAAAAGTTACTCTTATGTGGACGACCTAGGCTTTTCTACGGGAGTATTGGTAAAGGGCGTTGATTATCTCACTAACCCTAGTTATAAGGTCGTAACTTATTCACTCACTTTGCCTTCTAATGATGAATATCAAGTTTATAGTTCATCTATTTCCGCCACATTATCTGACCTCTTGAACCAGGAGATGTATTATAAACAAGTGGACGAAAATGATGTTTCAGCTGTTGATACTTTAAAGAGTAGAAGTAAGTTTATATCTTATCTGAATGCATATGATTACTTAATGACTGATGTAAGGCTGAGTGAAAAGACTGATTATAAAAAGACCAGCTCTGGTTATTCTGCCATTTTAAAAAATCAGTATACTTATGGGCTCAAATTAGACACGGTATTTTCTGCTTTAAAACCAATTCAAACTATTCAGGCTATAGTTCAAAGTGGTGCCGGACCTGAAAGAATGAGAAATTTTAACTGGAAATGGTATCAATTATATCCTTCTGCGTGGGTATACAATACATCTAACACGATTACATCATACGCTGACAGTGACTCTACTATTGTAAGGAATACATTCGTAAATGATATCCGTAAAACCCATAATCTTTTACAGCGAAATGAGGAATTGTCTAACGGATATCAAAGACTTACTAAATACAAATATCCAGAAAATTATAGTTCGAGAGTAATGGGTTCATTGCTTGATGCTCATGTTGTATCGCCTGTTATTGAGCAGCAAAGCTGGCTGAAGAAGTCCGCTACAGATTCTGTATTGACGGCAGGAACCATTACTGAATACGATAATTCTGTTTATAAGCCCAAAAATGAATATAAATTAGAATTGACTAGTCCGAGTGCCGGACCTAATCAGGAATCGATCACCGCAGATGGATTTTTTGATTCGATAATTAGTGACTCAAAATATGTTAACAGAGCTCAGTATACATACGACAGTAATAGTGGAAATATCCTCTCCCAAGATTTGTTGAATAGAAGTTCTGAACAAAATGTAAGCTATATTTGGGGGTATGATGGTAATTATCCTATCGCTAAATGCTTTAATGGAGCTCCGTCTGACTTTAAATTTTTAAGTTTTGAAGAAGGTGGAAACGGTACTATTGCCGGCAGCGGACATACTGGTAGTCATTACTATAGTGGAGATTATTCATTAAATTTTTCATTACCAAATAGCGCCAAAAAATATCTTTATAGTTTTTGGTATCTGCAAAGTGGAAAGTGGGTTTTTTCAGGGGAATCAGAGTATACGGGTCCCACGACTCTAACTTTAGGAGATGCTATTGATGATGTGAAGATTTATCCTAATGACGGGCAAATGAGTACTTACACGTATTATCCAGGTGTTGGATTGACAAGTTCAACCGATGTGAAGGATAATACTACGTTTTATCAGTATGATGCCTCACAACGATTAATCAACATACTTGATCAAAATGGTAATATTATTAAGAACATTGATTACCACTACAGGCCATAATACAACGCTCCGATGAAAAAAGATAATTTTCACTTGCTAATTACTGGTCTATTATTTACCACATTTCACTTGAAGGCCCAAGAAAATATTGAGTTAAGTATATATAATAATCAAACAGAAATAAAGTCTAACGGCAGTATCCGTTTGTTACCTGGCTTTTCGATCCCTGCAGGTAGCAATGTTCGAATTTATATTGAATCAGTTCCTACTGCCAGTTTCGCCAGTCAGCCTAGCGCCGATCAAAACTATACCAGCACCAAAATATTTAAAGTAGCTGGGATAAATTCAACCAACATTGAAAGTGTGCATGCTGCATCAGACCTTAATCAATTGATACAATATGTGGATGGACTTGGTCGGCCTATTCAGAATGTAACTGTTCAGGGAAGTCCAGCATTCAAAGATCTTGTGCAGCCGATAAACTACGATGCCCTTGGTCGTGAAGTGCTCAAATATTTACCGTATGCTCCACAGGATGCCAACAATGGTATTTACCGAACTTCAGGAATCAATGACGTGGGTAGTTTTTACAATAGTCCACCGGTTGGTGTCAAAGCAACAGCATATCCATATAGTGAAACGGTTTTTGAAAACTCACCTCTAAATAGAATCTCACAGCAGGGTGCTCCTGGAGCGGCCTGGCAGATAACAAATCAACATACCAATAAAATTGATTATGTTACCAATGTAGCTAACGAAGTCAAATTATGGAATGTTTCTGGAACTACAGCGACTGGCACGTCATATTTTGGTGCCGGAAAATTATACAAAACAATCAGCAGAGATGAAAATACTGATGTTACACAGAAAGCAGGGAGTATTGAAGAGTTCAAGGATTTTGTAGGTCATGTGGTGCTAAAACGACTTTGGGAAACAGAGAGTAAGAGTCTTAGTACTTATTATATTTATAATGACTTAGGGAATCTACAGTATGTGCTTCCTCCATCCGTAAATGAGAATGGCCCAGCAAGTTTGAGCAGTTTTAGTGAAAGCGATGACGCTTTCAACCAGTATATCTACGGCTATCACTATGATGGTCGCCAAAGATTGACCGAAAAGAAGATCCCAGGTAAATCGTGGGTTTATATGGTTTATAACCAATTAGATCAGTTAGTCCTGAGCCAGGATGGTGTGCAACGTTCTAAGACAAGTCCTGAGTGGAGTTTTAATAAGTATGATGCAACAGGCCGTGTTGTGATCAGTGGTGTATACGCGAGTACAGTATCGGCAGCAAGCTTGCAGACATTATTAAATAACGCAAGCTTATGGGAGACACCACAAAACAGCGGCAGTGGTTATACCACTGTAGCATTTCCTCAATCTGGCGGTGACAATTATAAGATCAATTATTATGACAATTATAATTTCCCAGGCGCCTCCAATTACGGTTTCAGTGGTGGAAGCAATCAGACGAAGTCACTGCTGACAGGTAGCCAAACGCGTGTATTGGGTACCACCACGATGCTTCAAAGTGTGAACTACTATGATGGGGAAGGCAGGCTGATCAAAAATTTTCATCAGCATTACTTGGGAGGAGTTAGCGCAACCGGCAATTATGATGAGACGACTAATACCTATGATTTTGCCGGGTTGTTAAAGTCAAGTAGCCGTAGCCATCATGCCAATTCAGCAGTGACAATTATTGATACCCGTATGGAATACGATCATCAGGGTAGGTTATATAATACTTATAAAAACATTAATGGCCAGGGGGAGATTCTTCTGAGTGGGAATACTTACAATGAGATCGGACAGTTGTTGCAAAAAAAACTTCATTCAGGCTTACAAACGACTAGTTATGCTTACAATGAAAGAGGTTGGTTGAAATCGGTATCCAGTAACGAATTCAGTGAAAACCTGACGTATGAAGACGGAACAGTCCCAGAATGGAATGGTAATATTGCCGACCAGCACTGGGGGACTGGTAGTAGTTTTCCGAATAGCTTTACATATAAGTATGATCACTTAAACCGTCTTACATCAGCAGGCAGCACAGGTGTAAAAATGAGTGAATCATTAACCTACGATTTAATGGGTAATATTTCAGAATTAACTCGTGATGGTAGTATTGGAAGCTATACCTATAATGGCAACCAGCTATATCAGGTTACTGGAACGTTGAGTACAGGTACTTATGCTTATGACGCTAATGGGAACGTAATTTCAGATGGCAGGACTGGAGTATCTCTGAACTACAACTATCTAAACCTACCCCAGATAATATCAAAGCAAGGTTTAGCAATAAATTATGTATATGATGCTGAAGGGACAAAACTTCGTAAAGTGAGTAATGCGGTAGCAACCGATTATGTAGGAGGTATCCAGTATACGAATGGGACTATTGACTTCATCCAGACCGAAGAAGGAGTGGCACGAAATAATGCTGGTACATATAGCTATGAATATAGTCTAGCGGATCATTTGGGAAATAACAGGGTTACGTTTTATAAGAATCCAGTAACAGGTGTATCGGAAAAGCTGCAGCAGGATGACTATTATGCTTTTGGTTTGAGGAAAGTTGCTCAAAATGGACAGAATAAATATTTGTACAATAAAAAGGAGTTGCAAGAGGAGTTAGGGCAATATGACTACGGGGCGAGGTTTTATGATCCGGTGATAGGGCGTTTTAATACTATAGACCCGCTTTCAGAAACGAGTAGACGTTTCAGTCCATATGCTTATGGCTTCAATAATCCAATAAGATTCATTGATCCTGATGGAATGGCTCCTGAAGATATAATATTAGTTGGAACAAAATCATATCGACAACAAGTTTTTAATCAGTTACAATCACTGACAAGTCAAAAAATTTCATTAAACACTAATGGAAAAGTTGAATTTTCTGGTACTCCATCTGGAGGGGCGAAGCCAGTTGGAACTGATTTGGTATCAAGTTTGATCGCAAGTGATCTGACAGTTGTTATTAAGGATACTAACAATGAAACTAACTCTGATGGTAATTCAACAAAGTTTAATGACATTGATGCCGCAACGGGAGAAAAGAATGGAGGAAGTGGATCTGTAGTGTCTTTTGATCCAAACGATCCAGGTAAAGGTGTCGTAAATTCAGATGGAACAACTGGGAGACCAGCTCAAGTTGGTCTTGGTCATGAACTTGGCCATGCAAAGGACGGGATTGAAGGAAAGGCTACAAACGAGAAATCAATAGTCAGAGATCCAGATCGCAGTAACAGAAGGGTCTATTTGGATAGTGATGAAATAAAAGTGAGAAAAAGTATAGATAATCCGATTAGAAAAGAACAAGGAGCTAAACCAAGAGCTTTACCTGTAATTGTACCATAATGAGATATTTAGGCTTAATAATTCTAATAATTGTTTGTAGCTCAGCCTGTAGGACTGAAGAATGTATTCGAAGTTGTTCTACAGACTTTAATATATCTGTTTTATCATTATGGGAAAAACAAACAAACATTAATATAAAATATCGGAGAAACAATAAGCTTAGATCGCTTTTTGAATCAGCGGCAAAGGATAAGATTTCTATATTTGACAGAAGGATCTTTCTGCAAGATATTTCTAATTTGAAAGAATTGGACTTGTACAAGTTTGACTCATTGATCGTTATTGAAATAAATAGGAGTGGTGAAGTATACACAAGCAAAAAATATTTGCTGGCTTCTTGTAGACAAGACGTAGTCATTATTAAATTTCAACTTAGCCCAAAGAAGTGGGAGCTTATTCAAACCTATAAATTAAGAAAGGATAAGCTAGATGATGCTGTTAAATTATTAACAAATAGAAGTGATACTACAATTTTCTGGGGAGATAATGTTACGGATCTAGTTGCCGTATCAAAATTTCGAGGGCAAAATGAAATTTCTGTAGAAGTGTTTGGCAATCTAAGTGAAAAGCAATATAAGGCATTAGGTATTATTGAGAAATAAATGAATAGTTATACAGAAAAGTCCTGAATCAGTTGATTTAGGGCTTTTCTCTTTAATGTGAATATGCTTTACCTGTTTTGGCATTCCTAATTATTGCGTTAGCCAGAAAATAAAGTTTGTCTTTTACTGATGGTTCGAGTTCTTCGATCTCATCGATGAGCTTCAGTGTATGCTTGTCGAAGTTGGCCTTGTCGCTTCCACCAGCCAGATAATCCAGGGTTACCTGAAGTGCATCAGCTATCTTTTTTGCGACCTCCACAGAAGGGGAAACCTCATTACGTTCGTAGCGTCCAATGATCTCCCTGGACACGCCTGCTGCTTTACTACATATAGGGTATACGTTAAAAAAGGGATGTGAGAAATATTAAAACATGGGACAGGTTCGTCAAAGTGTGATTACAGAATGGCTGAAAGAAAAAGACTTGCGCACCGTTCAGTACATGGCCGGGCACCGTTACGTGAGCAGCACAGAGCGCTACAAAACTAATGATCTGGAAGACCTGAAAGACGCGCTGCAGAAGTTCCATCCCTTAAGATCATCATCTCCCCCGCACAACCCTCAAGGCTTAAAAAACCCAGCCCAGCCCGAGGCGGGCTTCCCCCTGTGTTTTCTAGCCCTTCCCCGCGGCCCATGCTGCCGGTGAAGAACCGGCCCGTTGCTATATAACATAATACACATTATTGTCACAGCAAGTGATCCAGGAAAAAGGGCATGTTCAAGGCTGTGATAATAATAGTATTATGTTAAATAACCGCTCGGCTGACCCCGGCCGGCGCTCCGCCGTCTCCCTCCGGTCAGTCAGCGGCGTGGCCTGCGGCAGCATGTTATTGTCAATTGATGGTGGCAGTGCACGACTGGTCGGGGGAACAACCTTTGCCCTTTGAATCAAGGCCAGTGCTTTGCTGAAACTTGAAGCCTTCCAGATCATGGAACTGCACTACTTAATATTATAAAGATTTGAGTTTATACATGATCGCATTGATTTTTCGATTTTGTGCAGAAATTTTCATTTCCTGTTTATCATTCCTGTCTTTCTCAAGTTTTAGTTCATGATCTTTTTTAATCAGGTGGAGGGTCAATTCTTCCACCTTTTTTAACAGTAACATCTGCATTTCGTTGACATTTACGCCTTTCAATTCCATTTCATGGGCAGATGGGACTTCTGGAAGATGGCTGTTCATTCTAATGTAGTTCTCTGTTTCGGCAAGTGATAATAATCTGTAGTCATTTTTAAATACATAATCAGGTGCCGGTACAATATTATCTATTCTCACTTCCTTAGCATGAATTTTGCCATTGACGGTTAGCACTTCATCTGGAGTATAAGTACCAATACCCACAGAACCTCCAAAATAATTAATACCTGTTCCTCTAAAAAAGGCAGTTCCTTCATTGGAGTTTCCACCAGAATTGACATAATTATCCACAGTAGTTTTGAAAGTATGGCTTTCCCAACCTTCTTCCTGTAATGGTAAGGGGTGTTGAATTCCATCATAAACTGTAGGATTAACTATATTACCTGATTTGAAATAATAAGTGGTTCCTCCTCCTCTTAGCAATATGATTAAATCATAAGTACCGTTGTTTGGTGTAGCATCGCGCCAACCAGCAACGAAAAGTACATTTTGAACATTTAACTTATTATATATCTGATAAATATCTGCGTTCATAAATTTAGCCCCGTTTCCCCATCTAGTATTGTGAAAGGTAAATTTAGCAATCATTGATCCTCTCCAGTCAGAATTAAGATGCACAGCAGCTCTACCGACCTCTAAAACAGTGGCCGTACTGGCATCCCAGGCCCCATCTTGGAATTTTACCGGATAAAACTTATCAAGATCACCTCCTATAGTGAAAGATCCCGATTGTTGGGCGAAGTTTGGACCTGCCAAAAGCAGAAATAATAGTGTTAATAGTCTATTCATAATATTAATTATTTGAATTTTAGTGTGTAGCCTTACGATGTTGATTTTTGATACTGAATAACCAAGATCTCCATAGTTTCCACAAAAATTAGTAATTTGAGATTTGGCGCAGAAATTCACCTCAATGCTTCTCAACGGACTTTTCAAGCCGAAGGAGCTTTGCTTCGAGCAGGTTCACTTTTTTATTTTGATCAATAATATAGAGCGTCATTTCCTCAATCTTTTGCAAAAGCTTCGTATTCAATTCACCGATATTACTCCCCTTTTCCATCATCTCTTTAGCTGAATCAATGTCTGGCAGATGTTTCCGTTCTTTGATAAATGTCTCCAAATCTTTTAATGGAATAGGCTTGTAGTCGTTTTCAAAAACAAAATCAGCGCCACTCATGTCTACCCTGATCTCTCTCGCACGCACTGATCCTATAACATCCAATTTATAACCTGGGGTTATAGTCCCTATCCCAACATTTCCACTGGTATTTACTACCATTCTTGTTACGTAATTTAAGTTTTGAGAAGAAACCGAAGGATTTGCAGTTTGGATCTGTAGGCCGTTTATTCCATTGTCAGTGTTTGACAACAAACGGACACCATAGGAGTCAGTATTCCCAGCATGGTTGATAAATTCTAATCCACCAGCACCGTTTCCATATTGCCCGAGTTTTACCTGTTCAAAATTATAAGTGCCAGGTATGCTGATTTTCAAATTTTCTACATTAAGAGCATCTCCTATCTGCAGCCTTTCCAACGGGGAATTTGTTCCAAATCCTATATTCCCATTAGCTTGAACAGTAAATTTGGCTGAAGAGAGTGCCTGAGATGTCCCAATTGAGTACTTTTGGTTTCCGGATTCATCATATAGTATTCCGCTGTTCCAATATTCTGTACCTGCCTGTTTGAATGCCGTTAAAGCAGGCCTGTTAAATCTCCCGGAATGGATTGTCATCAATGCACCTTCAATTCCAGAATTTTCGAGTAATAAATTACCTGTCGGGGTACGAAGATGAAGAGAGGCAATAGGTGAACTCGTTCCGATGCCTATATTCCCATTATCTGAAGCCCCTTGTATGGTACCACCAGGAGTAAAGATTTGTGCATTACCCTTGATTATCGAGCTCAGCGATATAAGGCCGATCATAAGTGTTTTTTTCATATTTATACTATCCTAATGGTTTTCTGAATCATATATCCAATGTTTAATACATAAAATGATAGTTAAAGTGTTATTTTTAACTTCTTCGCAAGCAGGATCAGTTGGGCTTGAAGCTCATCAATTTGTTCGTGCTGCTTCTGGTTGATTTTCTTTTGAGACTCTGCTGCCTTTTGCTGGTTCTGCAACTGTTCGTTTTGCTCAAGCAAATACAATGTTAGCTCTTCAACCTTCTTAACTAAGATCGTATTCATCTCACCCAAATCAACCCCATTTTTAGCTACGTGACCCGCAGAGGGAATATCAGGTAAATGTTGATTTTCATTTATAAATTTTCTTAGGTCGGACAGGGGAGCTAATTTATATGCAGGCTTGAACACATAGTCAGGCCAGTCAGAAAATGGTTTAACATTAACAGACGTGGCAATTATATCTCCATTTACTGCCAGCTTGTGTCCCATAGTATTATTAGTGCCTATCCCTATATTTCCATAAGGATCAATAATCATTTTATCTGAAATTGTATTTCCTAAAGCGGTTGAGAAATACATGCTGGTATTAATGTAATCGGATCTTACCAACCTAATCTGGCCTGCCAGCGCTGGCAGATTGGTATTATCCCCAATTGCCATATCAATAGAAACTCCCGTGCCAGCAGAGGGTGAACCGGGATTATATTGTTCGAGTCTCAAAAGGGGAGTGATGCTGGCGCCATTCCCTTGCGCCGAAACAGTGAGTTTTTGTGAAGGCGTTATAGTTCCAACCCCTAAATTTCCATAAGGATCAAGTACCATCTTATCTGATAAGTTGTTACTGTTAGCTGTGGAAAAATACATAGTTGAATTATTATAATTAGACCTCATTAACCGGATCTGTCCTGCTAAACTGGGAACATTGGTATTATCCCCGATAGCCATATCGATGGCAACACCTGTCCCATTTACAGGAGACCCATAATTATATTGTTCAAGCCTTAAAAGATGGGTTACACTTGCACCATCACCTTGAGCGGATATTGTAAATCTCTGTAAAGGGTTTGCCGTACCAACACCCACATTTCCGTTAGCCGCGAGCCGCATGCTTTCAGTAGTATTTGCATATAGGGCTAGCCCTGTACTATTACTGTGCAGATTTTCGGCAACACTACTTATTCCAGCCCACTTATTAAGATCACCCAGATATCCAGAATACAACTTTAAGCCATTGATCTCTCCCGGATTTACCGCATTAGTCCTGAGATTCATTAGCCAACCATAGTTTGAGTTTTGAACTTCTAAATTTGATGCAGGCGTTGCTGTTCCTATGCCAACATTCCCAGAGTTGTAATATATTGGGCCAGGAGCATTTCCCGTCCACCGGGCATGTGTGATCATTGGAAAAAGAAAAGATATAATTAGTACTTTAAAGAAATTTGATTTCATTTTAACATTGATTTAAAAATATATTAATAAAAAATTAGGCGAATACAGTAAGATTATAAAGAATCACAAATCAATGCTTTAAAAATTTGTTTGACAATTGAGACTTCAATAAATTGATTTCTTTTTGTTGTTTCACATTGTCCTTTCTTAAAGAATCAAATTGTTGGTCTTTTTCAATCAGGTATAAGGTAACCTCTTCGATCATTTTTGTTTGTGCTTTAATAATTTCGCCTATATTCAAGCCATTGTTTGACACATCTTCAGCCGAAGGAAGGTCTGGTAAATGTTTGTGATGTCCTATATAATGTTTCAAAGCAGCAAGTGATCTCATTTGGTAGTTTGGTCGAAACACATAGTCTGGCCAATTGTCCATCTCAACCTTTATCTCCTTCGATCTGATATTTCCGTTCACCGCAAGTTTATAACCTCTGGTATTTGCTGTTCCAATACCAACATCTCCATTTGAAGCTACGGACACAGCATCTATCTTTATCGAATTATTCATGGTGAATAAACTTAATGCACCAGCAATTGCACCGTCAGTTCCACTCTTCAATTGGCTTTCAATACCTCCAATTTTTTCAAAAGTACCATTGTTAACCAGATTTTTAAAAGTAATACCGGGGCCTGCTGCTGCTGACAAAACATTCCTGGAAATGATAACCTGATCACCGTTGGTTTGACTCATTACTTCCAATACACTGGATGGAGTCGCAGTTCCTATACCTATATTGCCATTGGAAGCAATAGACATTGCGTTAATCTTACTCGAATTGTTGATTGTAAACAGGCTTAAAGAACCTGCAATCGCACTGGTACTCCCACTCCTTAACTGACTTTCCAAGCCGCCAATTGTTTCAAGAGTGCCACTATTTACAATGTTTCTGAATGTGATGCCCGGCCCCTGGGCGCCTGCCAAAACATTCCTGGAAATAATCAGCTGATCACCATTCGATTGCCCCAATATTTCTAATTTTCCAGAAGGATTGGTTGTTCCTATCCCAACATTACTTCCTTGTTCAAAGATGTTGCTTTGTGCATACAATGAACATGCACTTCCCAAAGATAATAAGGTAAAAAATATTTTTTTCATCGATCAACAATTATCACATTTATTCTGTTATTATCTGTAAGCACGAATCTGATCTTATTATTTCTCGGATAATTTGTTAAGCTTACACTCGAGATCGTTAACGCGGTCGTTCAACTTTTCTAATCTTTTAATTTCTTTATCTTTTTGAATTAAGTGTAGGGTAAGCTCCTCAATCTTCTGCAGGAGCAACTTATTCACTTCACCCAAATTAATCCCATTAGCCTTAACATCTGCAGCTTTAGGAAGTCCCGCGAGATGGCCATTATCCATGATATATTTTTCTGTTTCCGCGAGCGTAGTTAAATAATAACCTTTTTCAAAAACAAAATCTGGCCAATTAGCCGATTCTACTTTAATTTCCTGCGCCCTAATATTTCCATTTACAGACAGCTTTTCTTTAGGATTTGTAGTTCCAATTCCGACATTCCCCATGAAATAACTTTTGCCTGTTCCAGAAAAATACGCTGTTCCTTGCCGTGATAGACCACCGGAATTTACGTAAGCATCAACGATAGTTTTATAAGATTGATCCGGACCTCCAACTTCATGATAAGGCAGTGGATTCTGTATGCCATCATACACTACCGGATTTGTGGTAACATTTGACTTGAAAAAATAGGTTGTACCCCCTCCCCTTAGCCAGATTATATTAGCGTATCCATTATTGTTTCCGGTTGCATCTTTATATCCTGCAACAAATTCCACCGTTTGTACGGATAACCTGTTATAGATCTGAAATATATCAGCATCTATAAAATTTGCTCCATTCCCCCATTGGTTAGAGTGAAATCTAAATTTAGCTATCATTGACCCTCTCCAATCGCTATCGTAATGCACAGCAGACCTTCCCAGGTCTAATTCGGTCGCAATGTTTTGATCCCAACCACCATCTAAAAATGTAACCGGGTAAAACTTATCAAGATCACCCCCTACCTTAAAAGAGCCAGTTTGCTGGGCATAAACACCAGGCGACACTAAAATCACCAATATGATGAGCATATTTTTTGTTATTGTTATTAAGCGTTTGAATATTTCTTTTATGTTAATAATCATTTTTTTTCAATTTTTGTGAGACGGCTGTTCAACATTTCAAGTTTGGAATTAACTTCATTGAGCTGGATCGCTTGTTGGTTGAGTTGTTCGTCTTTCTGAATCAAATAAAGTGTCAATTCTTCTATTTTCTTCATCAATAATTTATTCATTGCTCCAAGGCTCAACCCTTTTTCACCAATCTCCTTTCCAGACGGGATTTCTGACAGATGTTCATTTTGAATGATATAAGCCTTGACTTCATCCAGCGGCGGCAACTTATATCCAGGCTTAAACACATAGTCCGGCCAGTTTTGGGATTCTACTTTTATTTCTCTTGCGCGAATGTTACCATTCACGGAGAGCTTCTCTGTAGGTGTGGCGGTGCCAATGCCGACATTTCCATTCGTCAGCGCTTTAATGGCGATAAAAGCGCTTGCTGGATTGTAATTATTACCAACATAAAGATCCCATTCATTTGTCATCGGTAGAAAACTTTTCACAGTAAGGTCATTGCCCCTTGACTCTATTGGAGTATATCCATAGTTTTCATTCATACACGTTACGTTGATTACAACTGTAATTGGACTTGACTGTAATCCTAATGTATTGACAGCACGAATACGAAATCTTGGATTTGCATATTCAGTATTACAATCTATGGTAAAATTTTGTCCTTGATCCAGATACCCATTATTGTTCACCCGTCCTACTTCACGCCAAACAGACGGATTAGAATGTGAAATACTGGCAATGTGAGTAGCACCCGCTGCAATATTAATTCGGGTATAAGCTATTGACACAGAATAATAACCTCCTGCAGCAGCATCCCCGGGCTGTACCCTTAGGAATTCAACGTAGTCGCCAACAACAAATCCAGCCGGAAAAGTTATGGTTGTTGAATAGTCAGAACCTCTAAATTCAGACTTCTTATTAGAAGCCGAGGCAATCAAACTGATGTGTAGTACCAATGCTATAAGAAGTAGGTAGTTCAGATATTTTTTTTTCATCGGATATATTTGTTAGATACTATTCTGGAAAATAGGCTAACGGCAACAAGGATTAAGATTTATTTTCCAGGGTCTTAATTTTCAAAAGGATTTGATCAATTGTAGCTTTTTGAGCAAATAACTGAACTTGTTAAGTTTCATTTTTTAGTCGTTCATTTTCTAGCTCATTTAGGTAGTATAAGAGTTTTAATAAAGGATTATTGCAGTATCTAATAGCATTCTAGTTAAGTCTAGAATATTTGATCCACTTATTTGATATTGCTTAAATATTAGTGTTATAACTATTTATGAGTACGATAAACTGATCATTACTTAACAGGCATTTTTGCAGTACCTTTTCTAATCGCCGCCTGCAAAAGCATTCTCAACTCATCAATATCCCGCTGTTGATTTCTGTACTTCAACTCATACTCCTTCTCTCTTTGATCTTTCTCAATCAGGTACAAGGTTAACTCTTCTATTTTCTTGGTTTGTATTTTCACTATTTCACCAAGATCTATTCCGTGGCTGATCACGTCCTTCTCTGATGGCATATCAGGCAAGTGATGATAACGATCAATAAATGTCTTCACTTTTGAAAGTGGAGTGAGCTGATAGGAAGGCTGAAAAACAAAATCACTCCAGCCATTCATATCAACTTTTACGGATTGTGAATGAATGATTCCAGCTACAGCCAGCTTAGCGTCTGGTGATGCGATACCTATACCTATCTTTCCATCATTGGTAATTCTCATCGCAAGATTATCATCTGTAGAAGCCCCTGGTACACCAGTAATGAAATCCATATTATAAAGTCCCGCATTCAATGTTAAGCTTCCTGTTCCGGCCACTATCAATCCCTGACGAACATTGGCACTTGTGACACGCTGACCAATATAACCACCGAATGATTTACTCCCGTCACCATTTATAATACTGACGGTCCGATCAATAGAATTATTATCAGGTGATCCGGCTACTACAAGCTTTGTTTCAGGAGAAGTTATACCTATGCCTACATTTCCCTGTGAGTTTATGATCATGCGCTTTTGATCATTCGTACTGAAATTTATATAATCATGATAGAATTCGGCAGACATAGACGGGTTATTGAATCCATATTCAGTCCATATTTCAAATGCACGGGTATTAAAGGTTTTTTTGCTTGCGCGCAGCATTTTGATACCGGACGAGGCATCACCCAGATATATTGACGTTTCACCAGCATTACTAGAATTACTAAGTGCTGAATTGATAATTCCTAAAGGGTGATCAGCACCATTTATGAATAGTTTGTAGGAGGGGTTGCTGATACCAATCCCTACATTTCCGATGTTTGTATTGTAAACATTATCACCATTTGGTATCCATTGCGCAAAACACGAAGATGTTGTCAAAAAAGATATCAGGAGGAAGATAAAGTGTTTCATTTTTTGAGATCGTTAATCAGTCATCATATTATATTTAACTAAAATAACAATATTGGCATTTAATAACGAATAATAAGGAGCAAAAAATAAAAAGTTAATATTTATTTAATCAATTAAGTGAATGAAATTCAACAAACAATTTGACTAGAATTAATTAGTACTTGAAACAAATGATACATCTATTGTAGAAGATGCAGTATTTCACGTCCAGTCATTGTTCAATTTTTGTCTACTATGCGAGATTGGATAATTTGGTCTATCCATCCGGTTTTGCCAAATGTTAGCAATGAGCCATCAGGCAATTTGTTATAACGTTAATCTTTTTTTTATAGGAGCAACGAAAACTAAAAATGTAGCAACCTTAAAGTCGCTTACCTGATTTCTTCAATTGAGTTAGCTGTGTGGTCAATAGATCGATCTGTTCCTGCTGTGCATCATTCCTATGCTTTTCTTTGTCAACCTGGATATCCTTTTCTATTAGGTAAAGAGTCAATTCTTCAACTTTCTTCATTAAAATCTTGTTCATCTCTCCAAGTTGTAGTCCCTTCTCTATGATTTCCTTTTCTGACGGTACGCCCGGTAAATGGTGATTCTGATTGATATAAGTTTTCACATTAGCAAGAGGAACCAGATTGTAATCTTTTTGAAATACATCATCAGACCAACCTTTCATATCAACCAACACTTCCTGGGAATGAATAATTCCTTTTACTGCTAATTTTTCCTTTGGGTTTTCAATACCTATTCCCACATTCCCACTAAAATACCCTTCACCATCAGCCCTAACGTAAAACTTCGTTAATCCCGCAGTGATACCATCATAAAGAAAATTTAAGGTTCCGTTGTCATTATCGGTAACAGCATGAAATATTCCTAAGGGATAACTGTAGGTAGTCCCTGTCTGATGGCCTGTAAAAAAAGATTGCCCCGCAGCTGTAGTTATATTTATATTGCTGTTGATGAGCTTACCGTCGCTATTTGCGGTAAGAACCTGCGACCATTGTTGACCGGGATTCCCATTAGTTTTACGGAAATATAGTATCTGGTCATAAAAGTTTCCTGAGAACTGCATCGCGTAATTATTGCTGAGATTGGAGTGTCGAACATCGAGTAAATGCCACCATCCCTGTGCACCAGCAGGAAAATTCACAGGAGCGAGAGTCTGATAAAATCCTGATTTCGCTCCTTCACTACCAGATAAGCCCGCGTCATTCCTATATTCCGTTCTAGAATCCAGCTCCCCCCACTGTGCTTTAACAAAGCTAACCTGAAAGAGCACTATGCAAATTAAAATGTAAAATTTATTATTCATGACTGTATATACTGTAATTGCTTTACTTGTGAAAAAAGCATCTCCAAAGCTTATTAAATTACTTTAGAGATTGGTTCCCGCTTATGTCGTTTGTCTTTCGACACTCAAAGCCGGCGCATATTATTATTTAACAAGTGGAATTAATTTAATAAATTCATCACTTTTTCACAACTCCAAGAGACTTCATCTTTTTTTCAAGATCAATAATCTTTTTATTCTGTTTAATCATATATAGAGTCAATTCCTCGATTTTTTGTAAAAGAACAGAATTTAAGTCGCCTAAATCAGCTCCATTTTTTTTCATCTCTTTAGCTGATGCTACATCAGGCAAATGTTTGTTTACTTTCACAAATTTTTCGAGGTCATCCACAGTCCTCAACCTATAATTATCATCGAAAACAAAATCAGCACCATCTATATCTACCTTGATTTCACGGGACCTTATTGTTCCGATTACATCAAGTTTGTACTGCGGGGCTGATGTTCCCAACCCTAAGTCATGCTGTCATATACTAACAAAATTAATAAAAAGATCACTTTAATCTGATCAGATCATGAAAACGCATTATAAAAAGATAATCATTGATATCATTGCATGTCTTTTCATCCTGCTATTCCTTTATACCGCAGCAAATAAAGTCTGGGAGTTTCACAATTTCGATTGGGTACTGAGCACTTTGCCCATGATTGGAGAACTCCATAAAATTATTGCTTATTCCGTTCCCACTGCAGAGATCATCACCAGTTGTCTTTTGCTTGTTCCCCTCACCCGCAGAGACGGATTGATCTATTCATTCCTGCTTATGCTGATTTTTACTACCTACCTCCTATTCATGGTCATTTACACAAAAGACTTGCCTTGCAACTGTGGCGGAGTCATTTCTCACCTCTCCTGGAAGCAGCATATCGTTTTCAATTTATTCTTCCTGGCCCTTTCCCTTATAGCATTCAATTTTAATAAAGATATCGTGCGTACAAAACAGGTAAAGCGATGACCTGGTTAAAGAAACATCGTGTTTTTTTTATCATCTAATCTTAATATTATGAACCAAGTTTTAATGGGTTTTCTGATTGCCGGAACGGCACTGGGAGGCAGTGCGTTAACAAATGTAGAGTCGCACACTACAGCAATGAACGGTAAAACGCTTGCACCGGGGTTACTTTGTACAAAAAGCAACAAACAGTTATACCTATGTTTCAACGATGACAGCTGATCAGGGCAATTGTATAACCGAAACCCCATCGAGGTGTAAGTATACAGTGCCCGCCCAAAATTCTATCCCATCAACCGGCCCCTATTCAGAATCAGAACTTCAGGAGTTTGGTCTACAACCAACAAATGACTTACATAGAATCTGGATTGAAGAGCCGGAACAGCAAAATTAGATATTAGCCGAAACTCTTCAGTATTTAGCCCCCCTTACTTTAAGAGTAAGGGGGGCTAACTTAGTCGTTAACATTAAGCGCCTGGCTTATCATTTCGATCATATCCTTCATCCCGCGCGGCATTTCTGACGCGAACATTCGCCCATCCCTTCCAACCAGGATAAACCTTGGAAAGCCCTGCAAATTGTATTTCTTCAAAAACGGATGACTTGTCCCCATACCTTCGGTAAAAAGATTGATGCTGCCCGGATTGGTGTAGAAGCCTCCTTTCACGCTCTTTAACCACATAGACCTGTCTTTATCTGCACATACACTGACGAACACCACGTCCGGGTTGTGAATAAAAGATGGCAAAACTTCCTTTTCAACCCGTTTGGCCATTCCGGAGCAGCTGGAGCAGCCCGTAAACCAGCAGTCGATCACCACAACTTTATTTTTAAAATCGCTTAACCGAAAGATATGGCCGCTTGTATCAGGCAAACTAAAATTGTAAGCCATGGCTCCTGCCTTTCTGCTTTCAGAAAGCGCAATCAGATATTTTCGGTTTGCGGGTGAACGGATATATTCCAGCGCCAGGGAATAAACCTCTTCCGGGTTACGGCTGTTAGTTACTGTAGGATACCTGCACAAATAACGCATCAGCGTTTTTTCCAGCACCAGGCCCTTGTTTTGCAAGATTAACTCCTTACAGATGGCCAATGGCCTATCTTGTTTACTTACATTTTTCAGGGCTACCATCTCCAGTGCCCTGAAAAGCAAATAACTCATATACTCTGCTGATTGTGATTGTACCGCTGCTAAGATCTTTGGTTTACCCTGATCAAGTTTGGCGTACAGGTAATCCAAATTCTCGGCGGTTGTATACTGCTTTCTCTGGCCACTAATATAACCCAGTGAAAAGGCCGCTGCCCGGGCGTAAATATCCGCCTGCAATTGCTGGTACATCAATGCGCTGATTTCTTTTTTAAAAGGCTTCAATAACTCCAGATCTGCCTGCCAGGCTGTATTTGCTGCCGAAACCAAAGAATCAAGTATCAGTTTGTCGTATTTTCGATGTGCAGAAATGTTTCTATAGGTACGCACCTCTCCAGCCATGATTTTTGTCCTGGCAATCAATTTGCCGGAACCCTGTCCTGAGAATATAAACTCATCTGGTTTGGGAAAGGATGAGCCGTCACCAGAAAATACAATGTGAATATCATCACCTTCTTCTATATAATTTGATAAAAAAAGATACTCTCCCACTTCCATGATCAGCGTCCGGTATTTGCTGATTCCTAAAATATGAAACTTAAAGTCGCCATTTACATCTGCACTAGCCCGCTGCTCCACTGCACCTATCTTAAAATCGATATGATCCTGTACAGTGAAGAGCAAAAGCGGTTTCTTCGCCATTTCCCTATTGGTTACATGGACAGTGAGGTATGCATCTCCTTCAGCGTATGCACTATTGGAAAAAGCGAAAATCAGGAGAAAAAAGGTTAACATTTTATAAGTCATCGTGATAGTTTTTTAATGAATAAACTTTACCTTATATTTTGCTGGATGCCGCTCAGCGCAACCTCATCGTCAGGGATAGGAAAAACATAGCGGGGATCATTGGGCGGCAGAGTATAGGTAGCCCCGTTCATCACGCGCTTCAGCGTAATATTTGCACCTTCCTTGTTTAACCTCTTCAGGTCGGTCCAGCGTAGCGTCCGCCATACCAGCTCCTTCCTCCGCTCCGTCAGGATCCTTTGCAGTAAAGCGTCCTGCGCAACGCCCGCAACCGGTTTGAAATTCTCAGGAGCAAATCTATTTTTCAGTAGCGCATTCAGCCAGCTGAGCGCCTCCTCTGCATTGTTGCGCCTCGCTAAGCATTCTGCTTTGATCAGGTACATTTCATCAGTGGCCAAACCGGTAAAGGGAGTAGACTGAAAAAAGTATCCCCTTCTTACATAGAGGTTACCCGTTGCGGCATTGAGCCTGAAGAATGCTGTTATCCTCAGATCGTTCTGGTCATAGAGGCTGATCAGTTCCGGGTTTACTGTTACCGCAGTATTACCACTGGATGGAATGGTAATGACATAATCCTGAAATATAGCTCCGGTTGAAAAAATCGTCTCCTCATTGTTGATAGAAAAGGGACTTGTAGCAGTCTTGCTGACGGTATTATAATCAATCAACTTACTGTTCAGCGCTAATGTACTGTCTGCATACAATTCCGCTTTGCCGTATTCGCGCATACTCAGGTATATCCTCGAAAACAGGGCCCATGCCGCGGCCCTGCAAGGGCGGTTGTTATTAACAGGCGTCCGTGTATCCAGGAAACGTGAAGATAGCATCAGATCATTCAGGATCTGTCCATATGTATCTTTTACAGAAGATCTCATCACGATTTTATCCACCCGTGCTTCAAGCGGAACAGGCACACCCATATCAGAAGAAGCAGTTCCTGCATCATAAGCCGGACAAAAGTTCCTCACCAGATCATACAGCACGTAAGCGCGCATGAAAAGCGCCCAGCCTTTAATAGTATTGTACTGCAGCGTATTTGAAGGTGTGATAGCAATTCGTGGCAGGATCTCCAGCACATTGTTACAGTAGAAGATTCCCTTATACCCCGATGCCCAGTCGCTCACAACATTTGCGCCCCCGTGGATATCCTTTGCCCAGATGTATGAATTCCTTTCGGTAGCTGTATTGGCAGCACTCCAATTCTCGTAATTGGTAAAGATGTAATCATCCGATGCCATTTGAGAAAGGGCTGGTGTACACTTGTTCATTACATCTGTGTTTTCCAGCAAGCCCTCCAGTTCACTGAGTGTATTGGGTGTAAGGATACCAGAGCTTGGCTTGGCCTCCAGAAAGTCCTTTTTGCAGCTGCACACAGCAAGAAGCAAAAGCATTAGCGTTATATAGATGTGTTTATCATTCATGACCATTTGATTTAAATTTAAAATGTTGCTTTGATGCCCGCAGCAAACAACTTTGGAAGCGGAATGCCCTGCACATTATCCGGATCTATCCTGTACTTTGAGGCTTTCCAGATGATCCTCAGATTGGATGCGTATCCGTAAATAGAGAAATTCTGAAAGGGCAAACCGTTTACCTTCTTTGAAGACAAGGTGTAGTTCAGGCGGATGTCCTGTAGCCTGATGTGATCTCCCTTCTCAATCAGTACTGAAGAGTTAGCATATAGTCCGTCCCTGGAACCATTGACAGGATAAACCAAAGCAGGTACATCAGTCCTCAGCTCATCACCCGGATTCTGCCACCTGATATCATAGTCATACTGCTGGTACCGCTGACTGCTGTTGAGTGTGGTGGTATACAGATTAACATTGCTTAGAGACGGCCTCCTGTACACATAACCAAACTTATAAACCACATTGACAGACAGCTCAAAAGCTTTCCACGAAAGGTTATTCATCATGTTGCCATAATACTTTGGTGTGAGGGTTCCGCTATACACCAGCTCAGCGGCATTGGTAGAATTAAGGATAGCGCTATAATCCTTACTTGTTGCCCCATTCAGGATACCCTGAGGGTTGCCCTGGTTATCCAGCCCCATCCATTTGTAGGAAAAGACGGAATAATACGAATATCCTACCAGGGGCTGCAGATAGTTGCCGCTGACTATACTTGCATTGTTCACAGCCTTTACCCTGTAATCCGTAATCCTGTCCGTATTGTAATTAAAATGGAAAGCTGTAGACCAGGCCAGATCCCGCAGCCTCAGGTTATTGGAAATGAGAGAAACATCAATCCCCTGCCCTTTGATACTGGCAGTATTACCGGTAAAAGTAGACACCCCGGTCTGCTGTGCTATGGGCGAAGCACCAATCAGGTCAAAGCCACTTTTGATCCAGTACTCTACACTTCCGGACAGCACATTGCTTTTGGTTTGGAAATCCATACCAAAGTTTACATTCCGCACCTGCTCCCACCTTAACGAAGGATTTGGCGGATTGGTGATCGTTACGTAAGGGATGTTCCAGAGGTTGCTTTGTCCGGTAGCCTGTGCGGTTAAATATGCAGATACCGTTTTATTCACGTTCCCGCTGTAACCATAGGTTGCCCGCAGTTTCAGGTACGGCAGTGCGGCAGACTGGTGAAAGCTCTCATTGCTCAGGTTCCAGGCCAGTCCGGCAGACCACAATGGCACGCCCTTCTGGTTGGTCTTTACCCCAAACAGGTTAGACTCATCCTTTCTTGCACTGGCAGACAGCACATACCTGTTATTGTACGTATACGATCCGTTGAAAAAATAAGACCTGTATCTGTCTGTAGCACTGGAGTTGATCACGTTCAAAGGAATCCGCGAGGAGTTAAAACCATAGATTGCCGGATACAGCGCAGTCGGGTTGATCATGTTGTTCTTGTTGGTAAGCGTTGCCTCATCAAAACCGTATAAAGTGACCGAGCTAAACTCACTGTGGAAATCCTTGATTTCAGCACCTCCTATTGCATTGATCGCATGTTTGCCGGGAATGAGTTTTTCATAACTTAACTGCGCCCTCGCATAGTGAGAGTAATACGTATTTGAGGCGTTATCCGCGATATCTCCTACCGGAACGGGATAAGTTACCATACCGGTTGCCTGATTGATCTGTGCATAGGTATTGATCATATCACGCGTGTAAAAAGATTGGATCGTATTCCTCCTTACCTGATCGTTAACACCCTTATCATAAGTGTAACTACCAGACAGCTTTAAACCTTCCAGAATTTTATAGGCTAGGCCGATGGAAACCCTGTAATCCGTTACGCGCGACTGCTGTATAGTGGCCGGATTGCGGATTTCATCCAGAGGTTTGTAATGCCAGTCCAGCAGCCTGCCCTTCCCTACCGTATCCACATAGGGCAGCCGCAGCACCCTGGTAATGGCCAGGGCATTGCCGTTCTGATCAGCCAGGTTCTCGTATGGAAACTGTGGGTTATAAGTTGATCCATCCACGCTTGTTTTGCCGGTGGTAAACATAATCCCTGTGGATAATTCCAGGTGGCTGTTCAGTAAGGACAAGGTATTGCTGGCATTCAAAGTCATCTGGTCATTGCTATTAATTACGGTATTCGCTTTGTTCTGATCATAGCCCATAGAAACAAAGTACTTGTTATTGATCCCTCCGCCGTTGATGCTGAACTGGTACTGCTGGTTGATGCTGGGCCGGTAGTAGTACTTCTCCAGATCAGTTCTGTTATCATGTCCGGCAATAGAATCCAGCATGGCTGATTTACGCTGCGCAGAGATTGCTCCCCTCCGGGACAGCAGCATAATCTCTACCGCTGGTGAGAGGCTGCCGTAACCGTTATTGATCACGTTGTTATAAGCACCTTTGTCAAACAGGAACTGCTCTATTCCGATAAACGCCTCGTTGCTGAGCTGAGGCTTGTAGTACAGATCCGGACGGCCGCCAAAGGTGACATTGGAGCTGAGCGATACCGTTGGCTTTTGATTGAACTGACCTTTATAGGTGCTGATCACAATCACGCCATTCCCTGCCCGGGAACCCCAGATGGACGATGCCGCAGCATCCTTCAGCACCGTAATCGATTTTACATCCTGCGGATTGATATTGGAGATGTCCCCATCATAGGGAAAGTTATCCAGGATGATCAGCGGACTGGCATCAGAGGCGATGGTACTGCGGCCCCGTACACTGATATCAGGGGTATTGCCAGTCTTGTTGCGGTTAAAGATCAGCCCGCTGGTAACCCCATCCAGGCGATCAAGGATATTGGTACTTACCTTCCGGTTGAACAGGCTGCTGTCTATCAGCACAAAACTTCCTGTAGCGCGTTCCTTTGGGATGTTCTGATAACCCGTGCTCACGATGCCCACTTCATTCAGCTGACCGTTGAACTCGGTCATCCTGATTTGGCCGAGATTTGGTTTTACACTAATCTCCAGCGGTTGAAAGCCCAGATGGGTGATGATCAGTATTGCATGATCATCAACACCATTGAGTATAAAATATCCCTGATGATCAGACAGCACTGACCTTCTGGCATCCTTAATTTTTACTACTGCACCTTCTATCCCCTTGCCTGCATCATCCACTACCCTTCCATGAACATCTATGTTCCTGATCAATGCTGCCGGATGTTTATAGGCTGATGCATGTGCATGAGGGGCAGAACCACAGGTTAAGAGTGTGACAATTTTAAAAATAATGGCTATTCTTGCGGCATAAGGGGTTACAATGCCCATTGTTTTGAGACGATTCATCGTTAATAAGATTTATAAATGGTTAGAAATTAAAGGCCTGCAGATAGCTGCTGCAGGCAATAGCTTATTAGCATTCTTCGTACCTGTAAGCAGATTTCTCATTGCCCACCAACCGGAGCGGGCCCTGAACATCCTGCTCTTCACAGAAACCAGTCATTGCCATCTGGATATAAAAAGGACTGATGTAAGTGGGTAGCAGCTTATTGACAGACTGGAAAATTTCCATCGGCAGTTTTGCTTCATAAAAGTATCCTGAACGCATAAGCACATCGATCGTATCTTCTACAATGGCAAAGATATCATCACCCTCCGGAAAATCATCCAGTACCGGATCTACATCTTCCCTTACCATGAAAAGGACTTCTTCCTCATTCTGTTCATCTACACTGCAATAGGTGTACACCCACCTGTTCTTATATTTCTGTTTTTGAACCGAGATCAGCACCTCGTCATTATCAGTTACTGAAGGATACAGGTTTTGCAGATGTTCCTCTTCAAGTGCCAGGGCAATCCTTTCAAGGTCATCACCTGTATAAAAAGGACGCTGAAAGGATTCTACTTCTTCAACATACTGAGGGGCGGCACCGATTAAAAAAGCGAGCTGCGCGGCAGTGTAGCCTTTGGCAATTCGTTGCAACAGGATGCGGTAGAGGGTTTCTAATTGGTAGACAGTTAATACTTTAGTAGTTTTCATTTTATAAAAAATTAAGCAAAGCGTGGCCATGGCGAGGTTATTCATCGTCTGGTAGATTTGTAAATAGTTAATAATCTGTAAGTATCAGCTATAGATGAGCTGATCCAAAGAATAAACGAAGCAGCCGGTATGAACAATAACCAACCTAAAAAACCGGCCGCTGCGCTAACGCATCAATCAGGAGGTTTGATGATGCGTGCTTGTGAATGGATATTTGTTGATTGCATAAGGGTATTGATTAAGATTTACCAGAACTCTTGTTTTTATTTGTGGGGGGATTTGATTTGATCGGATCAGCTTTTGGAATAACAGTGGGCCTCAGCGCGTACGGAAATTTGGTATAATACTCATCAAGCAGTTTCTCAAGACTGAGATCTTCAATATTTACAACTTCTTTCATCCAGTTGATCAGTTCACGCAGGCACTTTTTAGAGCGGCTTATCACTCCTATCCCCTTGATCTTTGGTAAGGGGTATGGAACGGAGGAAGCAATTCCATCTTGCAGATTTTTTGTGATTGCAAGATTTTGAATCGGCGTTAAGTCCAACAGATTGGTAACGATGCAGATATACTGCATTACCGTTATGTAATCGGATTGATCAAGGGTATGCCGCTTCTTACTATTCAGTATAGCAATGACTGTCCGGTGGAAATTTGAAAGATCCGCGTAGGTGTATTTAGATGGCTTTGGTTGGGAAAGCCGATCTCGTTTTGAAGAAACTTTTTTGGGTCGATTTGGTTTTGTAGTACTCATTTCTATTTGGTTAGAATTTGAAAACGAGTCTCGTAAGCTGAGTTACCCTATAAAATAAGGTTGGGCTTCACAGCTTTTGCTTATGGTACCGCCAGGAACCACTTATCCTCTTTACAGAGTCAAAGTTGACCACAAAAGACTTAAGTGAAGCCCAACCTTAGATATAAGGTATCACGAAGATACAAATATACCTTAGGAATGGGCATTATCACTTGTCTCTCGCGGTCTAACTGGCGGTTTTTAAGCGAGACTTCTTTAA
The DNA here is from genome assembly GCF_900182595.1 of Pedobacter westerhofensis. GTDB lineage: Bacteria > Bacteroidota > Bacteroidia > Sphingobacteriales > Sphingobacteriaceae > Pedobacter > Pedobacter westerhofensis. The sequence goes on from NZ_FXTN01000003.1 coordinate 389,176, forward strand.
AATAGCGTATGCTTTATATTAATATAATTTAGTTTGACTTTAATTAATTACAAAAAATGTAATAAAAAATACAATATGATGTATGATCATACGTCAATTTATTTCTGATTAAGCCGGAAATTCCCTCCCATGGATTCGAAGGAGGAAATTAAGCGGAAATTTGGTGAGCATCTTCTCAAATTATTGAAAGAATATGGGGAACAAGATGGTGCAAGTGCATCTTTAAGGAAATTTGCAACAAGATCTGAACTAGAATACAGTAATGTGCAACGAATATCGAAAGGGCAAGTTGACCTTGCGTTAACAACAATTGTTGCATTAGCGAAAGGTTTGGGTTTGAAACCAAAAGATTTATTGGATTTTTTCTAATTTCACAGTGGAAGAGGTCATTAAAATCACTATTTCTGAGCTTGATTATAAACTGATCGAACATATAAAGGGTGCGTGATAAGCATAATCAATCTCTAGTTTGATTAATGGATATTCTGGCGATATTGACCCCCGTTCTGGATACTGACCCCCCAGCGGGATTTTAGTTCATCGATTTTGATGACCTGACAATTTTACTTCTTTTTTCTTAGACTTTCACCTTTTAGTTCAATTCTGTAGGATGTATGTACCATACGGTCGAGCAATGCATCGGCGATAGTATTTTCACCAATTACGTCATACCAACTTGCTACTGGCAGTTGACTGGCAATAATAGTTGTCTTGCTAGCATGGCGGTCTTCAATGATCTCCATAAAGTCCATACGCTGCTGTTGTTCCAAATGCGTTAACCCAAAGCCATCAAGTATCAGCAGATCCGTTCGGGAAAGCTTCTCGAAAAATTTGTAGATCGTACCGTCAATCCTGCTCATTTTAGTTTTTAGCAGCAGCTTTTGCAGGTTGTAATAGACAACTTTATATCCCAGGAAACAAGCATGGTGACCTAAAGCGGAAGCCAGAAATGATTTACCAGTACCAGTAGAACCGCAAACGAGTACTGCTTCTCCTTTAGCAATATAATCTCCTGTAGCCAGATTTGCTACCAGAGACTTATCCAGTCCCCTGGATGTTTCCAATTGGAGTTCCTCAATGGAAGCCTGATAGCGGAAGTGTGCACCTCTCTGTAACCGCTCGAAGCGTTTGTCACTCCGGTCATCTTCTTCGGCCTGCAGCAGCATTTCCATGCCTTCAGTGAAGGAAGTTCATGGTGTTTTCTAGTCTCCATTAATGCCTGCCAGCTACGGCCCATGCCGTGCAGGCGCAATTGTTTAAGTTGTGTTTCGATGTTCATTTTTAGAATTGGATAGTGGTTTGTGTATAGTATTCTTTGCCACGGATGTTTCCTTGTATGGGTAAGGATTGTTCCTTTGCAGGAAGGTCCTGGTGGTCTTCCATGTTATTTTGCAGGATGCGCCCTACAAAACGATAAGAGAAGTTTCGGTATTCTATGGCCAGTTCACATGCTTTAGCGATGGCAGCAGCAGGTGCCTTTTTTTATAGGCGCTGTAAACCGTCGCAGGTTCTGTACAATTGTTCAGGATGTCTTGGCTGCTCAAACAGGAGCTGTACCAACAGGTGTAATTCAGGAGATTTCTCTTTTGCTTTTTCTATATAATAAGAAGGGCTTCTATCCATATAATGCCGGTGGTGGGAATTTGAGTGTTCTTTTACCGTGGTATATCCGGCAACCTGGTAACTTCTGATATGAACTGCAGCCTGTTTGCCCCGGGCATAGATATAAACCATAGAGCGGGTGTAAATGACCTTTACACGACTTCCTACATGGATAAAAGGTAGGCTGTAGTAATGCTTATCCCTGCCGATATAGATGTGATTATTGTTAGCAACTTTGGGTTCACAGTAATACTTTACTTCAAAAGTCGTTGCTGGCAAAGGGCCAAGCAGATGTTTCTCAGCTGCAAGAAACCGCTCTTCCCTGCACCACGGCTTTTGCTGCATTCTTGTTTGGTTGTGTGTCTTTATTTTTAACTTAATGGCCTCGTTGAGTGCATCCAGAGAAAAGAACTGTCTGTTTCGTAGTCGCGCATAGACTCTGTTGTAGATCAGTTTGACCTGATTCTCCACCAATGCCTTATCTCTTGGTTTTCGTGGTCTTGTCGGAATTACCGTAATGTTATAGTGATTGGCAAAGTCCTCCAGCGAGCGGTTCACATCGGGTTCATAACGATCTGCTCTGATGATAGCTGATTTCAGATTGTCCGGCACCAATATCTGAGGTGTTCCGCCAATATGCTGCAGGCAGCATTCTAAAGCGTACAGAAAATCAGCTATCCGCTGACTGGGAACAGCGATTGCAAAGCTATAATTAGAAAAAGGAAGGCAGGCCACAAATACCTGACAGGCAATCAGCTCGCCGGTTATAGGGTCGATATAATGAAGAGGCTTTCCTGCAATTCTACAAACAACTTATTGGCTGCAAGGTGTTCCAGTTTCATTCCTGGTCGGCGCGCCAACAATTGCTGGTGCAGATGAAAAGAGAACTGGGAATAACTGTAGCCCTGATGATAATCGATGATATATTCCTCCCAGAGCAGTTTTCTGGTCACACCTACCAATCCCAATTGCTTCCTGTAGCTTTCCGGATTATCGCTCAAATGTTCAAACCTTGGATCTTTATAAACAGGGTTGCCAGCATGGAATTTACTTTCTAATACTGGATCTTCAAGCGCCAATAGTTCTGCTACGGGTAGCTTTCCAGTGGCTAACTTTATTAAATAGGACTTTACGGTATTCTTGCTAATACCTAAAGTACGAGCAATACTTTTAATGGAATCTCCCTGCCTGTGCAGGCGTAATAATTGTTTGATCTGACTCATTGCTTTTGCTTTTCCAGCCATCAGCACTCGAATTAAGTGAAAGAATATTCACCTAAATAAACTAAAATCAGTCAATCAAGGGGGGCAGTATACTCCGGAATAACAAGCTTTCCGCTCAAATTAGAGGGGTCAACATGCTCCGGTACGACCAGTGCCTTGAAAATAAGGGGGTCAATATGCGCCGGAATGACAGGGTTCACAAATCTGTAAGAACAAGTCAATTCATTTTACATGCACATCTTAGTGGGGTCAGTATCGTCCAGAATATCCAGATTAAGTCATAAAATGAAATTATCATCAGAATTTGTGGGAAAAGTTGAGCTTTTAACAGCCCCTGATAAGTACAACATTCGCCATTTGCAGCTCCTTGCCAAAGTTTTTAAAGGAAATAGTATTGCAGAACTACTTCCAGATCATTCCCGATAATGACCTAATCACTTTAACACTGAAAATAACTTACAGTAAGAAAAAGGATGGAACGACATCTAAGAAAAAATTAACTGAAGTGGTTAAGATTGAATCAGTAAAGCGTAAAAAGGAAAATTAGAGTTCCCAGGTATTTTCACCAAGCACTTTTTAAGAATACCGGTTAAAGGAATTGGAAGAGGAGAACCATAGGCTCAAGCATATGTACGCTGAGCTGGCTCTTAATAATAAGATCCTAAGAGATGCCCTCTCAAAAAAGTTTTAAAGCCCTGCCAGCGTAAAACGTGGTTGCTTGTGTGGTTCGACGTTCAAGTTATTGAGCTATCAAGCCATTTGAAAGAAAAATCTAAATCGGTGCCGGAAAAACATGTACAGCAGACGAACCAAAATCTAAAAATGGGCCATAGGTAGTGCCTGTTATGATTAATCTCAAAAATCAAAGCCGCTATCGTTCTATTGCTATTACGACAGCGGCTTTCTCAAATAATCAGTTGATTAAAAATTTATTCGAAATTATTTAAAGTCTTGAAACCGCCAAGTCTTAAATATTCGTCTTTTTTCATTAATTGTAAATCAGATTGGATCATGTCTTTAACCAAAAGTGGAAGATCGTATTTTGGTTCCCAACCCAATTGAGTTTTAGATTTAGTAGGATCACCTAACAATAAATCAACTTCCGTAGGGCGGAAATATGCAGGATCAACTCTAACCACCTCGTTACCGATAACTAACGAAGCGACGTTTAGACCTAAACTAGAAGCTAAATCTTCATCAACGTGAGAAATTACGCCATGTTCTTCAGCGCCTTCACCATTGAACTCTACAGTTATACCAAGTTCAGCAAAGCTCATTTTAACGAAATCTCTTACCGTGGTTGTCACACCTGTAGCAATAACATAATCCTCAGCTTTATCTTGTTGAAGGATCAACCACATCGCCTCAATATAATCCTTCGCATGTCCCCAATCTCTTTGTGCTGATAAGTTACCCAGGTATAAGCATTTTTGTAGACCTAATGAAATTTTAGCGGCAGCTCTGGTAATTTTACGTGTAACAAATGTCTCACCTCTTAATGGGCTTTCGTGGTTAAACAATATACCGTTACATGCGAACATGTTGTAAGCTTCTCTATAGTTAACTGTAATCCAATATCCATATATCTTAGCAACAGCATATGGAGAACGTGGATAGAAGGGTGTAGTTTCACTCTGTGGAACTGCCTGGACTAATCCATATAATTCAGAAGTTGAAGCCTGATAGATACGCGTTTTTTCTTGTAGACCCAATATTCGGATCGCCTCAAGTAATCTTAGCGTACCAATACCGTCTGCATTTGCGGTATATTCAGGAGTATCAAAACTAACTTTAACGTGACTCATTGCCGCCAAGTTATAGATTTCATCCGGCTGTATTTCTTGGATGATTCGAATTAGATTTGTAGAATCTGTTAAATCCCCAAAATGAAGTTTGAAATTAACTCCGTTTTCGTGTTGATCTTGATAAAGGTGATCTATACGATCAGTATTGAACATCGAAGATCTTCTCTTAAGACCGTGAACAAAATAACCTTTTTTCAACAAGAATTCTGCTAAATAAGCACCATCCTGACCTGTAACACCTGTTATAAGGGCGACTTTCATGTAATAAATTTTTTATGTGTAGATAATTAAATGTTAGTTTTTTGTAAAGGTATAATTATGCAAACTCATCTCCGCATTTAGCGACGATTGATTTTGAAACTTCTTTGATTTCTTGTTCATTGGCCTTGGGATAGATAAGAAGAACCTTGCCATCATCCACAACAATAAAGTTATCTAATCCTTTAATTACAGCAACCTTATTATTAGGAATATGTATCATACAGTTAGTAGTTTCTGATAAATCAATTGCCTGCCCAGCGAAAACATTATTATACTCATCCTTTTCTACTACCTCATATAGAGACGCCCATGTTCCCAAATCAGACCAACCAAAGTCGCCTGGAATGGTAAATACATTTTTTGCCTTTTCCATTATCGCATAATCAATAGAAATATTATCAGATAAGGGATAATTTTCCACAATAAACGATCTTTCGTCTATCGTATTATAAAAAGATGTCCCTTTCTCAAAAAGACTGAAAATCTGGGGTGAGTAGTTAGCTAATGCATCTAATATTGACTCAACATTCCAAATAAAAATTCCAGCATTCCAAAGGTAATCACCACTTGCCACAAAACCCTTTGCTCTCTCAAGGTCAGGTTTTTCAAGAAACTTCAGAACTTGGTGTACTCCATCCTTTTCGTATTCGCTATAGTTAATATATCCATATCCCGTATCAGGCCTCGTAGGGGTGATGCCTAAAGTAACGAGTGCATTCTCAGTACTGGCGAAGCTAACTGCGTGCACCACCTTCTCTAGAAAAACCTTCTCATCGAGAATAAGATGATCTGACGGAGCTACAATGATATTTGCATGAGGGTTTAAGCCCTTTATTTTGAATGAAGCATAAGCGATACATGGAGCAGTATTATTACGGCTTGGTTCCGAAATGATATTTTCTAAAGGCAGTTGATCTAATTGTTTAGCAACAAGAGCTGCATACTGTTCGTTAGAAAGAACAAAAATATTCTCTTTCGGACAAACATTCAAAAACCTATCATAGGTTAATTGAAGAAGGGACTTTCCTATCCCCAAAATATCTATGAATTGTTTAGGAAAGGAATTGCGGCTCTTCGGCCAGAAACGGCTTCCAACTCCTCCAGCCATGATTAGAACGTACGTGTCTTTAGCGGAAATATCCTGCATCTTTTGGTTTATTAATTCCATTAAGTAAATGTAGAGATTACTAATATAGGTTATAAAAACAAATCGTTAACTAAACTTAATAATTAAAGTAAAGATTGTTAGTGTAAATTTTACACTAGTATTCTGTATAACGCAATATTATAACATTTCTTGTCATTTTCAAATTTTAAATGTTTTTTTATTTAGCATCACAGGCTCCGTTTTCAATTGGCAGTTCTTTTGTAATAACTACTGTAAAAAAGATTTCCCGAAATATACTTTTATTTCTAAATTAACAATCCTAAAACCAAATTAATCAAATGATAGGACAAAAATTAAAGGCATTGAGACTAACACACTGTCTAAGTCAGAAAATAATAGCAGACCACTTAGGTATTTCCGTGCCTGCTTATTCTAAAATTGAGAATGATTTGACAGATATAAGTTTTGCTAAAGTGGCACAAATTGCTGAAATATACAAAATCTCATTGATTAACTTACTGATGATTGGTGAAAAAGATAACAAAAAAGACCAGTATCCAGATATTAAAAAACAGCTTGATGAGCTTACTTCAAAGTACAATGAACAGCAAAAGAAAATGATTCAACTATATGAAATTATTAGAAGCCGAAATAACGAGGTCATAAAGCTCTAATCAGGTAAGTCAAACGGGGAATAACATACACATTTGGGAATGTAATTGCCTAATCAATATATGAAAATATATTCTAAATTAAGCCAAATAATTGCATGGAATTTTGCTCAATGTATATATAAAGATTTTAACCTCGGTAACGGATCTATTGAGCCCCTAATGGGTTTTGGCTTAACGAAGCTTTAGTCAGACAATTTTACTCATTATTCTTAAACTTTTACCTTTTCAGTTCAATTCTGTAGGATGTGCACCATGCGGTCAAGCTAGCGTCTGCGATCGTCGCTTCCCCAATTATAGCAGTATAGGCATTTTATCTTTCCATAAAGTCCGCTGTTGCTGGTCCAGATGGATATTCTGGCGATACTGACCCCCGTTCTGGATACTGACCCCCCAGTGGGATTTTAGTTCATCGATTTTGATGACCTGACAATTTTACTTCTTTTTTCTTAGACTTTCACCTTTTAGTTCAATTCTGTAGGATGTATGTACCATACGGTCGAGCAATGCATCGGCGATAGTATTTTCACCAATTACGTCATACCAACTTGCCACAGGCAGTTGACTTGCAATAATAGTTGTCTTGCTAGCATGGCGGTCTTCAATGATCTCCATGAAGTCCATACGCTGTTGCTGTTCCAAATGCGTTAGCCCGAAGTCATCAAGTATCAGCAGATCCGTTCGGGAAAGCTTCTCAAAAAACTTATAGATCGTACCGTCAATCCTGCTCATTTTAGTTTTTAGCAGCAGCTTATGCAGGTTGTAATAAACAACTTTATATCCCTGTGAACAAGCGTGGTGACCTAAAGCTGAAGCCAGAAATGATTTCCCGGTCCCAGTGGAACCACATACCAGTACAGCTTCTCCTTTAGCAATATAATCTCCTGTAGCCAGATTTGCTACCAGAGACTTATCCAGTCCCCTGGATGTTTCCAATTGGAGTTCCTCAATGGAAGCCTGATAGCGGAAGTGTGCACCTCTCTGTAACCGCTCGAAGCGTTTGTCACTCCGGTCATCTTCTTCGGCCTGCAGCAGCATTTCCATGCCTTCAGTGAAAGAGAGCTCATGATGTTTTCTTGTCTCCATTAATGCCTGCCAGCTACGGCCCATGCCGTGTAGGCGCAATTGTTTGAGTTGTGTTTCGATGTTCATTTTTAGAATTGGATAGTGGTTTGTATAATATTCTTTGCCACGGATGTTTCCATGTACGGGTAAGAATTGTTCCTTTGCAGGAAGGTCCTGGTGGTCTTCCATGTTATTTTGCAAGATGCGCCCTACAAAACGATAAGAGAAGTTTCGGTACTCGATGGCCAGTTCACATGCTTTAGCGAAGGAGGCAGCAGGTGCCTTTTTCTGTAGGCGCAGCAAACCGTCGCAGGTTCTGTACAATTGTTCAGGGTGTCTGGGCTGCTCAAACAGCAGCTGTACCAGCAAATGTAATTCAGGGGATTTCTCTTTTGCTTTTTCGATATAATAAGTAGGACTTCTATCCAGATAATGACGGTGGTGGGAATTTAAGTGTTCTTTTACCGTGGTATATCCGGCAACCTGGTAACTTCTGATGTGAACTGCAGCCTGTTTGCCCCGGGCATAGATATAAACCATAGAGCGGGTGTAAATGACCTTTACACGACTTCCTACATGGATTAAAAGGTACGCTGTAATAATGCTTATCCCTGCCAATATAGATGTGATTATTGTTGGCAACTTTGGGTTCACAGTAATACTTTACTTCAAAAGTTGTTTCGGGCAATGGGCCAAGCAAATGTTTCTCAGCAGCAAGAAAACGCTCTTCCCTGCACCAAGGTTTTTGCTGCATTCTGGTTTGGTTATGTGTTTTTATTTTCCCCTTGATAGCTTTGTTGAGTGCATCCAAAGAAAAGAACTGTCTGTTGCGTAGCCGTGCATAAACTCTGTTGTAGATCAGTTTGACCTGGTTCTCAACCAGTGCCTTATCTCTTGGCTTGCGTGGCCTTGCCGGAATTACCGTAATGTTATAGTGATTGGCAAAGTCTTCCAATGAGCGGTTCACATCGGGTTCATAGCGATCTGCTCTCATGATAGCTGATTTCAGGTTGTCCGGTACCAACACCTTAGGTGTTCCACCAATATGCTGCAAACAGCATTCTAAGGCATATAAGAAGTCAGCAATTCGTTGACTGGGAACTGCGATCGCAAAGCTGTAATCAGAAAAAGGCAGACAGGCCACGAATACCTGACAGGCAATTAACTCGCCAGTTACATGGTCAATATAATGAAGAGGTTTTCCTGCAAAGTCTACGAATAGCTTGTCTGCTGCCATGTGTTCCAGTTTCATTCCCGGCCGACGCGCCAACAGTTGCTGGTGCAGATGATAACAGAACTGCGAGTAACTGTAGCCTTGCTGGTAATCAATAATATATTCCTCCCAGAGCAGCTTCCGGGTTACACCCACTTGGCCAAGTTGCTTCCTGTAGCTTTCCAGATTGTCGCTCAAATGTTCAAACCTGGGATCTTTATAAGCAGCAGGGTTACCCGCATGGAATTTACCTTCCAATACTGGATCTTCAAGAGCCAATAGTTCTGCTACGGGTAGCTTGCCAGTGGCTAATTTTATTAAATAGGACTTTACGGTGTTCTTGCTGATACCTAAAGTACGCGCGATACTTTTAATGGAATCTCCCTGCCTGTGCAGGCGTAATAACTGTTTGATCTGACTCATTGCTTTTGCTTTTCCAGCCATCAGCACTCGAATTAAGTGAAAGAATATTCACCTAAATAAACTAAAATCAGTCATTCAAGGGGGTCAGTATGCTCCGGAATAACAAGCTTCCCATTCAAATTACAGGGGTCAACATGCTCCGGTACGACAAGCGCCTTTAAAATATGGGGGGTCAGTATGCGCCGGAATGACAGGGTTTACAAAATTGCAAGCCTAAATCAGTTCTTTATTTCTGCACATTATAGTGGGGTCAACATCGTCCAGAATATCCATCCAGATGCGTAAGACCGAAGTCATCAGGTATCTGTAGATCTTTTTTCGATAATTTTGCAAAAAACTTGTAGATCATGCCGCCGATTCTGCTCATTTTGCTTTTCGGCAGTAGCTTTTTGGGAACTCCGTCATACAATACTTGGGAGGTTGTCATAAATATATATTATCGCTCGAAATTTTGAAAGGCACTTTTTTTTTAATAGATTTAGAGCTAACGATCCCTTAACCTCTTACTAATCAGATACTTAAATAAGGTGGATTTTAACACTTAGTTATAAGTTCTAATATAAAAAACTAATTATTAATTTCTAAAATTCAAATTTATGGTACAAAGTAATAACACTGAAGATTGGGTAAATATCATCCCTAGTTATCCGGATTGTCCACACTGCCATCAAGGCAAATTGGATACTAGAGTAAAAAGAGCCTTTATAGTTAGAAAGCTCTTTATTTGGATGGATGTAAAAAGATATCAATGCAATGCCTGCGGAAAAAAGGTGTATTTGAAGAATCATGCCCATGATCAGCGTCACAGACAGTTCTCTAATATTTAGGAGCTAACTTAGAATGCATTATCCTCACCACGTATGACGTTTATGATGGTAAGGAATATTATTTTAATGTCCCACATTAGAGACCAATTCTCTACGTAGTGGATATCATGCTCAACTCTTTGTTCCATCGCGTTAGTTTCTTTAGTTTCACCTCTAAATCCATTTACTTGAGCCCACCCGGTAATGCCAGGTTTCGAAAAGTGTCTTACCATAAACTTATCAATAAGGGCTCGGTATTCCTGCGTGTGCTTGAGCATATGCGGACGCGGCCCAACTACACTCATACGTCCTTGTATAACATTGATGAACTGAGGCAATTCGTCAAGACTTGATTTACGCAAAAACCTACCCGAACGAGTGATACGAACATCATTTTTTGAAGCCTGCTTTTCATCACTGTATTGATTAACACCCATGCTTCTAAATTTATAACACCAGAACGGCTCATCATTACGACCACTTCGCAATTGTTTAAATAATACAGGGCCTCTACTTTCTAACTTAATAATAATTGCTATTATTGGATATAGCCAAGACAATACGAAAATAATTACTAATGCACTAAAAAGAATGTCAAACGCTCTTTTCTTAAACCTGTTAGACATATGTTCCAATGGCTCATTTCTGAATGTTATAACAGGAAACTCACCTCCTAGATAACTCATAATGTAAGGCGCGGCTAATGCTCCGCCCATATCTGGTATAAATTTCAGTCTAATTAGTCGCTTATCAGTTTCATATTTCAGTGCTTTGACGTCTGAAATCCGTTCAGGAGGAATACAAACATATAGGTCTTTAACTCCAGCCTCCACAGCTTTGGAAATTTGATCAATAGTCTCTCTGGTTAACATCCCCTCAGCATTCGAAATCATGTCGTCATGTGGCCCAATAAATCCATAAAATGATATATTACTATGTGATTTCAAATATTGTTTTAAACGAGCTGCAGTATAATTGTTCCCAATTATCGCAACGCATTTAGTAATCTTAAACCTTTTAACCAAAACATATTGAAAAACCGTTCCGAGAAACCTATTAAGGATGCAAGCGATGAATAATAGACCATAAAACATCAAGAGAAAGAACCGTGAGATTTCGTTGTATTTAGAAAAGAATAAATAGAAAGTAAAAAAGAATAGATGCGTAACGGCGATTTTCCATGTAGCTCTATAAATTCGTTCTAGTCTTTTGGCTCCATATTCTGAGTATAATCCAAAGATAAAAGAGTTGATAAGCCACAGTAGATTACATACGACTAAGTAGTGAGATTGCAGCTCTCCATACATTGAGTTTTCGGCACTACAGGTGATATAACATGCTAATATATAAACCGAATTCAGCATAAAAAGATCTATGACTGGAAGAGAATACCGTAAAAGGTACAAATATCTGGTTTGCATTAGATAATGTTAAAGAATAATATATGACCCTTGTTGCATACTATAAACAGCTAGATAATTAAAATATTAATCTTTGAATTGGGTCCAGGACTAAAGGCTTCACTAATACAAGACTTATTCGCTAGCGGTGATTTGCAGCAGGTTTTTCTAACTTATAACCTTCGTCTAGATTCAATTTTATAGTTACACTTTTTCCTTTTTTCATTTTTGAGTATTTCTCATTGACAAATTCTCTAAGTCTCTTAACAAAAATTCCTTCGTCGAATTTTTCAGCATGTTTTCGAATAAAGTTGGGGTCAAAGTCAAGTAATTCAAATTGCAGGACTGCTTCGCTTAAACTTTCGACAGTCTGTTCGTGGAAAAATATAGCAGTAGATTTTATGGAAATTGTTGTATAAGGAATCATTGTTTCTAAAACTCCTCCCACACCAAATGCAATTACAGGTCGTCCAGATGCGTTTGCTTCAAGAGGCGTTATTCCATAGTCTTCATACTGCGGAAATATTAAAGCTTTACAGTTTGCATAAAGATCTGATAGTTCATCACTGGAAAGACCACTTTTGAATTCAATGTTATCTTTGGCTAATGCTTTAAGCTCTTTAGCTTTCGATCCATTACCTACTACAATAAGTTTTAAACCCAACTTATTAAACACTTCAATAGCCAAATCAGCTTTTTTATAATATTCAAGCCTTGACACTAATAAAAAATAATCTTTAGGCTTTGTTGAAACATGAAAGTTCCTACACTTTACATCAGGAGGTATGATCTTAACGTCTTTGATACTATATGCATCTTTTATTCTTTGAACAGTTTCTTCAGTCATACCTAAAAAGTAATTTCCCTTTTGTGCAGCTTCTTTGTCTACTTTTCTAAGATAAGAGATGACTCGATTAAAGACCCATCTAAATGCACCTTTTGAGTTATTATATTGAGAGTAGGAAGTCGGATTCCATGCTAGCCGAAATGGAGTATAGGTATAAATGAAAATTAGTGAGTTTTTATCAATATTTACATATTTAGCGCTATGGGTATTTGAAACAATCACAACATCATATCCCTGAACATCGAGAGATTTCATTGCCCATATTGCAGACGGAAAGTAAAGTCGTTGCATCCACTTAACAGTCTTCGATAAAATTTGCATGGAAGATGTATGGATTTTTTCCTTATGCTGCTTATATTCAGGATACGTACCTTCAGGATTGTAGGCTAAAGTATAGATATCAGCGTCAGGATATGCCTTTAGCATCGTCAAAACAACCTGCTCAGCACCACCTCTACGCATTAGTTCATCATGTACAATTGCTACTTTCATTATTTATAGTTTTTATCTTCTTCTTCAATCAATATATCTAAAACATCAAAAAATGATTTATTGTAGTCCCACCCCAGCTTTTCCTTCGCCTTGGTATTATCACCAAACATATCTTCTATTTCTGTAGGTCTAAATAAGGCGGGATCTTCTACTAATTTATCAGACGAGATACTTAGATAGTCAAATGTGTAATTTATAATATCTCTTAAATACAAGGATGTACCTGAACATATCAAATAATCGTCAGCTTTATCTTGTTGCAGGGATAACCACATCGCCCTTACATAATCTGGAGCGTAGCCAAAGTCTCGTTTAACGTCAATATTTCCAACTTTTAATTCTTTTTGCAAACCTTTCTTTATCTCAAGAGAGGTCCTTATCACTTTTTTGACGAAGAAGTTTGGACTTCTCAAGTACGATTCATGGTTAAATAGAACACCATTGACAAAAAACACTTTATAAGATTCTCTATAATTAATCCCTATCCAGTAACTTGAAGCTTTTGAGATGGCATATGGACTTAAGGGATGTAGGGGCGTACTTTCACTAACAGGGAGTTGTCCAACCATGCCATACATCTCACTACTTGAGGCCTGATAAATTTTAGTGTCTAATTGTAATAACCGCACACTCTCCAGAATGTTTAACACAGACTGAGTATTATAATTGAGGGTACCGATAGGCTGCTCAAATGAAATGCCTACAGAACTTTGAGCAGCCAAGTTATAAAATTCATCAGGCTTATATTTTAATAAAACCTTTATAATACTTGAAAAATCAAGAAGATCACATTCCTCAATTATAATTTCAGAAGTTATTTCAAGATATACAAAGTTTTTCTTGGTTAGACTATGACTACTGCGTGTAAGGCCTATAATCCTATAATTTTGTTGGCCCAGTAACTGCGCCAGATAGGCACCATCCTGTCCTGTAATACCTGATATAATAGCAGTTTTCATATTAAATTTTGAATAATAATGTCATTTAACTTATAACACGAACTTTCCCAGGAGAATTTTTTATACCTTCTATCCCCTTTTTCAGTTAACGATTTCCTTAGAGGATCATCTGATATCGCTAATTCGATAGTTTCCTTTATTCCCTTAATATCAGTGGGATTGACATAAAGACTAGCATCTCCACAGACTTCAGGCAAACTTGAAGTATTTGAAACAATGGTTGGGCAACCGCACGCCATTGCCTCGAGAGGTGGCATACCAAAACCTTCATACAACGAAGGATAAACAAAACATGTAGCTGATTGATATAATTGTATAAGTTCAGAGTCTTCCACATAGCCTGTAAAAACTATGTTATCGTGATCAGAGATTAAAGACTTCAGATTATTATCCGCAAAAGCTTTGCCCTTAGATCCAACTATTACTAATGGAAGTCTAGTGTTAATAGTCAGAAATGCCTCAATTAAGCTTTGAAAGTTTTTTCTGGGATCCAAGGAAGAAACACCAAGAATGTACTGCCCAACAGTTAAGCCCTTTTTGTTAAAAAAATCTTTTTGAGCAATTTCCATATTTGGTTTGTTTATAAATTTATCAGATACCGCACAATGAAGAACCTCTACTTTTTCAGATGGTATGTTGATAAATTTGATAATATCTGATTTTGAATGTTCACTGATCGTTATAATCTTCAGTGAATTTTTCGCAATCAGTGGTACAACTAATTTATAATAATGAGCAAATTTGAAACTAAACCAGGCTGGATTTACAAATGTGGTCATGTCCAGAATGCTAACTATTTGCCTTTTATAAAAGCACGGTGCAGTATTAACAAGACTAATCAATAAAGGTTTATTATTTTTGATTAAAAAGAGGGGCAAATCAATCTGTTCCCACAATGTATTTGTCAATTTGCCTATAACCTTAATAGGCCAATCAGCGACATCATAAGAACTATCAATATCCCTGGGAGGAATTAAAATCTTAATTTCCCCCTTGTAAATATCTAATAATCCTTTGACCATCTCGAAGGCAAACCTTTGTACTCCCGTAAGTTTTTGGGTCAAAAATCGACCATTAATATAGATCATAGATTCCAATATGAAGTGTGGCTTTCGAATTTATATAAAGCGTGAATTAATAACTTTTTGGTTAAAAATTTGTTCGCCACATTCCAGCATGGCGTTGGTCGCATTCGAAAATGTTGATTGGTCGTAAGTACTCGTATACTTATTTAGTTCTATGTCCATTCAAGTTTAGTCTAGGTTTAGTTCCACAAATATTGTCAAATAATACTAAAATATATAAATTATACTCAAGTATCTTTCGTCTAATTGCTCCAGCTGAGAAATTCAATCCCCCTTAAAAGCGTAAGATAATACAATATATTTTAATTAAAGGCATCAAAAGCATAGGAGGCAATTATCTCTTGATGACCAATTAGGTATTAAAGTGCCTGTGAGAAAGGATCTACTTTAGGTAGTTCGAAGGAACTGTTATCGTTGCGGCGTATATGATTTTGCTCAGAAAAGAACAGTACAATTAGTAAAGTCAATGGCAAAACATTTGAGGGTGAGGTAAGTCGGTGCTCTGTTAGGCTCATGAAAGCTATATTCAATATGTATAACAAAATAACATTTCGTACTAAAGGAAAATTATTAGGGGGAGTGGCATGTTTATTAAAATGTAGATAAAGAGATATCAAAAACAACAAAAATATTACAAGACCTAATATCCCTTGCTCACCTCCAATATGGAAATAAGTATTATGTGCATGCGCATCGTTATATGATTTTACCCGCTGCAGATTTGGATTGACAATGGCAATTTTGTCATTAAAGATGTATGGTCGATCGTTCAGCGAACCGAAACCTGCTCCAAAAATTGGAGAATGAATGAATTCATCTATTCCCGAAGGCCAATTATATAGGAGACGAATACTGATATTTGCGCCCTTAGTATCTTGATCACCAAAAGATTCAGTAACGTAATCATATCCATGTATCTGTGAAGAAGCCCTTTTATAAAAATCGAATGTTTGCATAACTAGGAACACCTCAAATACTAATACAATCGCGATTGCAATCATTCCCAGCTTTCCCATATTTTTTTCGAAAAATAAATAGAGAGTTATACAAAACCCTAAGCCAAGCATCGATCCCCTGGAATATGTCGCAAATAGGAATATTATATTCAACCCAAGAAATATGAAATTTTTCCAATTTTTATTATTCCAAAACACAAGAAAAGTACATGTGACGCAGAAACTGAGGAATCCTCCAGCAGCATTTCGTGCAATAAATAGACTCCCAAATGATAGCTCTGCATTTAACTGAAAATTATTAATAACTATGGTTCCAATAAAAACAATAAGATTGAGAGCCGTCTCAAAATAAATGAACTTGATTAAGAGCTTCTTTACGTCTAATCTAGCAGAAACGAGTGGAATTAGTAAAAGTGGAGCGTAAGAAATAAATACATTTCCGTCATATCGGTAGAAGTCATAACTCAATAATGCTCCTGAATCATAAAGACAAACTGAGAGAAACGATACAAATAAAAACAAATAAAAAATGTAGATAAATTTCGGATTGTTTCTTTTGTCCTGAAAACTTAATGGAAATAACAATAATCCTAAAGGAGATGCTATCGCTGAGACAGGAATAAAATTCGTACAGCTACAAAAAAATGCAATAATGACGATTATAGGAATAATTTTTTTCATATCTTAATCAATAAGGTACTGATGCCATTCTATTTTCCACAAAAAAGTATTATGCATCTGATATTGTTAATAGTATCAACGTAACGGCTCTCAAAGTGACCTTTATACTATTTTGTTTTCAGAATCCTTTTGAATTTAAAGAACAAACCAAATCTGTAGATTGAATATTTTAGCACATATGCTAGGTATAAGAAGAATGTTGTCTCGAAGAGCTTTATCAAAGCCTTGTCTTCCTTTTCAACAAAGTTGTATAGGTCAATCTTGGTATTATACAGTTTCTTACTCGAAAGAGCACTCATTGATGTAGTGGCAAGAAAGAAAATTTTATCAAGATAGTTCTTCGGAATTATTTTTCTTTTCCTGTAGGAATATGCCCCTTTTATTATACTCTCAATGATCTTTGAAGTGCTTTGTGATTTATCTAATCTATAATATGCCTGAACCAAGTCGAATTTGATAATATCCCCAGCTTTCGACAATCTTACCCACAGATCAAAATCAGATACAGGAAATTCAGATTGATCAAACCTGAAGTTATACAGCTTAACATTAATAGCTATACCAGGAAACAGCGATAAAATATTGTAATTAAATTCCTGAGTTTCAAACAATCTTACTTTCAATGATGTAATATCCAAAGGAGTACTTAGCTTCCTATCCGATTTGTAACCTCGCACATATCCAGAAGAAATGCAGCTGGAATCAGGGTACACCTTCCGAACCATTTCAAAGCATTCTACAAAGTTAGGATATAATGCATCGTCATCATGAAGAATAGTTACCCACTCTGTTTCGGCATGATCAATACATTTATTCCAATTTCCAATCATACCAAGATTTGATTCGTTTCGGTAAAATTCGATATCCGGATTATTCAAACTATCAATGTGCTCCTTGAATTTGTTGTGTGTCGAGCAATTATCAACAATTACTATTTTGCATTTCACAGTCTGATTGACTGCGCTTGCAACAGCTTCTTCAAAAAAATCGTATCTCTCGTATACAGGAATAGAGATAGTTATAATATTAGAAAAGTTTTCCATAAAAGTCTATAAATTTAATATTTAAATCCTTGATTACTTCATATGGCCATTTCCAAACATTATAAGATAATTGTACCAAAATAATAGATATAGCAAAACATTCAATTCTTAAATTGAAGCCTAATATCAGGATAAAATTAAATAAAATTACAAAAAAACCGGTCCACAAAGCAGCATTAACGAATGGGACTGTATTCTTCGTGGTAAGAAAAGTTGCACAATTTCCGTGAGTAATCTCTAGAAGATATACTATAGCGAAGAGCACCAATACTCGAGAATCAGGTAAATTGGTTTTGCTATGAAAAATCTCTAACAGAGAATTACCAGCTAGGCAAATAATCACCGTTCCACTAAGATAACCAACCCAACCTATCTTCATCGATTTGATAAATTCACGTTTTAGTTCTTCAATATTATCATGGACCCGTAGGCTATTGAATTTAGGTATCAATGTAGTGAAATATAATCTAGAAAAGTTACATAAGGTACTAAATAGCTGCATACTTAGACCAAGCGAAGCAACTTCTGCTATAGTAAAGTATCTACCTGCAATCAAAAGGTTTACTTGGAAGATTAAAAAAGAACCAAGAGAAACTAACCCAAGTTTTTTTGCGTTATGCCAGATCTGAGAGAATATCTGCTTTTGATCTTCCATAGCTTTATTAGCCAAAAATGCTTTTGTATTTCGATCGTAAAACCTGTTGTAATATAAGATTCTGTTTAATAGTGTGCTAATGAGGCTAGCAATAGAAATACTAAGTAAACCACAATGAAATAAGATCCCCAAAACTGCGGCTAGCAAATAAACAAGCTTTGCAATAGATATTGCTTGATTTGCAGCCTTTATAAGGCCTCTACCAAGCAACAATGCATCATAATAAGAATAGAAAAAATTCAAACATATAGATAGTGCAAATATGTAGAATGAAATCCAGAGACGAGTATCTGAGTGAATTATACTTTTCAAGTAAAATGATCCACCTATAAAAATTGTCACCAATAGAATTATGGTAATGATTCCATAAATATTTCTTACCACACCAATTACGGACTTCAGGAGAGTGTAATTTATCCCAGAGGTAGATTGTTTCTCAGGAATACCTTCCTTTGATAAGGACTGTGCCCCACTATATATATATGAAACTGTTCTAGTAATATTTGGTAAAAAACCAAAATCCATTATAAACGCCAAGGCACTCATATTTAGAAACAAGTACCATAAACCAATTTCCTGTGTGGTGAATAACTTAAGGATAAATGGTAAAAGGAAAAGACCAGAACCATAATTCAAAAACTGTGCAATATAACTCCAAAGAATATCGTTCTTATTGATATTAATGCTCATCCTTAATAGATTCTTTAATATATTTCCCCCTCAATATACAATCATCTGTCCAATAGTATTTCCACTGCCCAAATCTTCCCGCCAACACTAGATCTCCTAAATTTTCAACGGGAGAAATTTCCAATTTTGTATTCCAATCCGTCATCGGTTCTAAATCATCCTTTTCCCTTAAAAGTCCGAAAGATGATAGATAACTTAGGATTTTGTTGAGTGATTCCTCCCTTTTGTGATCAAATATTACATTAGCATACTTAATAAAGTTGGTATGAGTTTCCTCAATATATTGTTCTGACCTAATCAGGCCCATCTCAATAAGTTCTTCAGTAACTTTCTGTGTAATTTCTGCTAGAGATTGCTCCTGTTTCTTGTATTTGGAAAAATAGACCTCTACTTGAATCCCACATTTTCCCGCTACTCCATTATTTGGAGATAATAACTCTGTGAAGTTGATTCTTGTAGAATATTTATCAAGATCATACACATACAACCAATGTGCTGAATTTGTTGCAGGATGCCCCACAACAAAGTTCAAAAGTAATAATTCAGAGCAAGAAAGATTCTCGGCGGCACCCTTAATACTCTCACCAGCATCAATGAATTTAATAAATTCAGGTAATGGTAATGTATTAATCAATTTTGTGTATTGTTGCATCGAACCATCTTCAAAATACACTACTTTTTCATTTAAATCTATGCGTTGAACACATTTGTCATATTCTACATTCATTCCCTTAACCATTTTATCAGTGTAACTAAAATAACCACCTTTGTTCGGATAACGTACTGAAGTTATATAGTGTGTTGATTGATCAAGGGGACCTTCAAATCCCTTTTTTACAGTTTCGATATCTGGGAAAAAAACACGTCCTCCAACCCAATCTGTCGTCAAATGTCGGGGATGGACTGTCCAGTATTTCTCAGTATAGGCTGTGACAAATTCATTGGAAAATTCGTTCCCAAATGCCGCTTGTAGCCACTCATAATAGTTAGAAGGGTTAATATTTTCAACTTCTGTCCTGCTTTCTAAAAAGTCAGATAAGCACTTTGATCTGACTGGTTCAGGAACAGCATGGAGATTTGACTGTGCAGGATGCGGAACCCAACTACCTTTATAGTAGTTTGTTGGATAAACCGGATATTCTAGAAAATCACCACCTACAGCCTCTTCAAATAAGTCTTTAACATACTGATGTTTGGTAAAAGAAACATGAGGTCCTTCATCCCATGTAAAGCCATTTATATGATGTGAATAGATATGTCCACCAGGATAACCATTTTTCTCAACCACTAAACATTCATGTCCCAAATGATATGAACAGCTTATACCCGCCAGCCCCGCTCCTAATATTAAAATCATTATTAACCGTTTATATATTTTCTTATTACATCTGCTATATAATCGTAATGGCTTTCATCAAGGCCTGGCCAAACCCCAAGCCAAAACGATTGATTCATAATTATATCGGTGTTAGTTAGGTCGCCAACCACGCGGTGTTCTACATTGGTATAAGCAGGCTGTCTTAATAAGTTTCCAGCAAATAACAAACGTGTACCAATTTTATTCTCCTCTAAATGCTGTACCAACATATGCCTATCATTCGAATCTCCTTCCCTAAGTGTCATTAAAAACCCAAACCATGATGGATCTGAATCTTTAGTTGGTTCAGGTAGTATGAAAATTTCTTCGAACTCTTTCATACGGGAGTACAGTGCAGCATAATTTTCTCGACGTTGCTGTACAAACCTGTCAATCTTTCTTAATTGGGATACACCAAGTGCAGCCTGCATATCAGTAACCTTCAAATTAAACCCAATATGCGAATAGGTATATTTATGATCATATCCATATGGCAGAGAACCTAATTGCTGACCGAAGCGACATCCGCAGGTATTATCTCTACCAGGTTCGCAATAACAGTCTCTACCCCAATCTCTAAAACTTTCCGCTACTTTAGACAACTCTGGATTATTCACAATGACCGCGCCACCTTCTCCCATAGTAATATGATGCGCAGGATAAAATGAAAATGTGGATATATCTCCGAAAGTACCAGTCTTTTTCCCCTTATATGTTGCTCCTAGTGAATCGCAATCATCTTCGACAACCCAAAGGTTGTATTTTTTTGCAACACGCATCACTTCATCCAAGTCGAATGGGTTGCCTAATGAATGCGCAATCATTATGGCTTTAGTTTTTGGCGATACTGCCGCTTCGATCATCTCCGCTTTAACGTTATGCGTTGCAATATCAACATCAATAAAGACAGGAATTGCACCAAATTGTACAATCGGGTTAACTGTAGTTGGGAAACCAGCCGCCACAGTTATTACCTCATCACCCGGTTTAATGGCCCTCTCGCCTAATTTAGGTGAAGTTAAAGCATAAAACGCAACCAAGTTTGCTGATGAGCCTGAGTTAACCAATAAACATTTTTGAGCTCCAAAGTATTTTGCAAACTCTGATTCGAATTCATTGGCAAATCTGCCGGCGGTTAGCCAGCCATCGGCTACAGACTCCATACATAAAAGTAGATCATCCTCTTCAATAATCTTCCCAGTCACCGGAATATAATCCACCCCTGGTATAGATTTTTTGAACGTTTTTAGCGCTAATTCTTTATCGTTAATTTGTATCATAAGAAGTTTTTTCAATGTTAATAGTTTGCATTATACCTTGTTCAAAGGTATATAAAGGCTTCCAGCCCAACTGTTTTAGTATGGTTATATCCGCACAAGAATACATTATTTCATTCTCACGCATAGGTAACTTCCCAAAATGTAACAGAACGTTGTCCATCGATGTGATTGATCTCATCTGTATTATTAGATCTTTAAGCATCAGAGCACTACCCGAACCTACAGGTATGGTGTTAAGGCCCTTAAATAATTGTACATTATTAAGGATAACCAGATATGCACTGATTACATCATCTATATAAATAAAGTCCCTAAAGGGGGTTGCATCGGTAAAATCAATGAACCCTTTACCCAACTGTAATTCATGTAAAACATATGTAATGAATTTTGTTGAACTATCATTTGGGCCATAAAAGTATTCCAATTGTAAGTTAATTACATCTATTTTATTGGAACAGATTTCTAACCATTCCATAAATTGTTTTTTCGCCCTAGAGTAGGCATTGAGTTCCCTCGGAAGCGACGTGTCTGTATTGACAAAACATTTGGTCCCGTAAGTAACAGCTAAATTAAGAATCTTTACTGGAAATGACAGGTTGGCTTCTACGACTTCCGCCAAACTTTCGCCATTTCTTCCATATGAGGCAGCTGTATGAATTATTAAATCAGGCATCTCATTTTTAAAGAACTCCTCGAGAGCGCCATCATCAACATCAACATATTTTACCTTTTCGGAAAATCCATTATCTAAAAAAACTTTATGTTTGTTCCTAACAGTTATAAAGACATCATAGCCTTCTGACAAAAGTCTATAAAGCAATCTTTTACCAAGATACCCGGTCCCGCCAGTTAATAATATTTTAGTTACAAGGCCCAAACTATACCTTTTTTAATGCCTTTGGCTGTATAATCTAATATTTGTTCAACCCGACTAGTATAAACATCGACACTTTCATCCATATCAGCTAAATAACCATTCAATGTATATTCAACAGTTTGGTCAAAGTCTAGAACTGGTTTCCATTTTAGATAATTAACTGCTTTGGATATGTCTAATTTCAATAAAATAGCTTCATGTAGCTTAACTACATTCTGAGGAATTATATATCCTCCTTTACTATCTATGGTGAGCATTTTGTCAATTAAGTTCTTCACTGAATAATTAGAAGTATCCTCTGGTCCAAAATTCCAACCTCCACTAAACGATTTACCATTTATATATAATTCGGATGCTAAGTTTAAATATCCGCTTAACGGCTCTAGGACATGTTGCCAAGGCCTGGTTGCATAGGGATTTCTAACTTCAAGCTTAATGCCTTGTTGTACTGCGCGAAAATAATCAGGTATAATCCGATCAAGCGCCCAATCACCTCCTCCAATAACATTCCCAGCTCTGCCTGATGCAACATTACATGTTCCATCCACTTTAAAAAATGATTCGAGGTAAGAACTAGTGATAAGCTCAGAACATCCTTTAGAAGCACTATACGGATCCTTACCACCCATTGGATCATTCTCTCTGTATCCCCAAACCCATTCTTTATTATCGTAACATTTATCAGTTGTAACATTAACTGCAGCTTTAACCGAGGGGGTACATCTAACGGCATCAAAAAAGTTAACAACCCCCATCATATTGGTCTCAAAGGTACTGGCCGGATCTTGATAAGACAGCAGCACTAGAGGTTGTGCAGCAAGATGAAATGCGAAGTCAGGCTGAACATCTTGAAAATATTTTTTTAAAGCTTTCCCGTCACGCACATCTCCAATAAAATGATTCATTTTATTGGGTAAATCACAGGTCACAAAGTTGTCCATATCACCAGATGGCTCTAAAGCATAACCATACACTTCTGCACCAAGTTCTCTAAGCCAAATAGCAAGCCATGAGCCTTTGAAACCCGTATGACCAGTTACAAGAACTTTCTTTCCGTAATAAATATTATTGAAGCTCATATTACCAAGATTTCCATTTTGCTTTATTATTAGCCCAATCTTCCTCCAATTCATGTTTATCTCTGAGGGTATCCATCGGTTTCCAAAAGCCAGAGTGATTGAAAGCTTTCATTTGACCATCTGCGGCGATCGTTTCCATTGGTTCCTTTTCAAATATGGTCGAATCTCCATCAATATAGTTGAATACCTCAGGTTGGCATACAAAAAATCCACCATTAATCCAGGCACCATCTCCTTTTGGTTTTTCCAAGAATGATTGTACCGTATGATCGGCAGTTAAATTGAGTGCTCCGAATCTGCCAGATGGCTGAACAGAGGTTACAGTACAATGTTTACCATGAGCTTTGTGAAATTTAACAAGGTCTCCTATGTTTACATCGCTTACGCCATCCCCATATGTAAGCATGAATGGTTCGTTTCCAACATGAGGTTGAATACGTTTTATTCTGCCTCCCGTCATTGATTCGTTACCAGTATCTACTAAAGTAATCTTCCAAGGTTCAGCTTGAGAGTCATGTACCTCAATAGAATTGTTAGACATATCTATAGTTACATCCGATTTATGTAGAAAGTAATTTGCAAAATACTCCTTAACTATATATCCTTTGTACCCCAGGCATACTACAAAATCATTAAAACCATGAGAGGAATAAATCTTCATTATATGCCAAAGTATTGGCATCCCTCCAATCTCGACCATAGGTTTCGGCTTTAAAACTGTTTCTTCGGACAACCGGGTACCTAATCCACCAGCAAGCAATACTACTTTCATAATTTTTCTCTTATATTTCTATATCTACATTACCTGTCAATGGATGTGAACAACACAACAAATATTCATCTGCTGCTAGGTCAGTTCTTACCTTATTCAAGCCTATCATTTTAATTTCTCCAGCAATCAATCTTCCTTTACATGTACTACAATTTCCAGTCTGACACGAATATGGCAACTCAATTTCCGCATCTAAAGCGGCTTCTAATATACTTTTTCCTTTGATAACTTCAAGAGAATATTCTTTTTGTTTAAATCGTAAGCCAATCATTTGAGTTCCAATTTCTGCGAAATCATTAGGATCTCGAACAATCTCAAAATCTTCAGAAAAAATGTCCTCATCTTTGACCTCCAAAAGTTGTAAAGCGCTTTTGACAGACTCTTTTAAACCAGCAGGCCCACAAATATAATGTATAGATCTATTTAAATCTCCAATATCCTCGAGCAATTCTTTGGCATTCTTCTGGTTGATTCGTCCTTCTACTAGCCAGGGATTGTTTGGTTTTACAACCAAATTAGTGTGAAATTGTTTAGCAAAGAAAGTGTCTGGATATTTTACCTTTAAATCCTCAATTAAATTATAGAATATTGTTGTTTCCTTACTTCTATTACCATAAATCAGATAGACTTTAACTTGTGACTTAGTGTGTAATATATGTTTTGCAATGGATATAAGCGGAGTAATACCACTTCCTACACCCCAAAAGAAAACAGACCTGTACTCATTTTTGTCCTTAAATATAAAGTCGCCCATGGGGGACATTACCTCAATGCTATCTCCCGGCTTAATTGTATCTAAAATGTGGTTCGAAACAATACCTCTCGGAACCCTCTTTACAGTGATTTCTAGATAATTATCAACTTCAGGACATGAAGAAAACGAATATGGTCTTATATAGCGTCGTCCATTAATCCTAAAAATTAAAGTTAAATATTGGCCAGAGAGATATTTAATTTTCTTTAATCCAGGCTGTTTAAAACAAATCGTAACGGTGTCTTCCGTTTCAAGTCTGCATTCAGCAACTTTAAGCGTATAATTCATTGCGTTAATACCAAGCGTTAGCTGTTCGATCTTTTGAAGAATTTCTGGATCTTACTTTGTGTTTGCTCTTCACCATACGTACCGTATCCATAGCCATATCCGTAATATTTACTTACAATATCATTTACAACAATACCCAAATTAGTCATTTTGCCATTCCTATAAAGATCTTCCACTATTGCTAACTGATCCTTTCTGGTAACCTTTTGCCTAACTAAATACAGTGTAACATCAGCATATTGAGATAAAAGCTGCGCATCAGTTATAATTCCAATCGGTGGAGCGTCAATAATAATATAATCAAATTGTTTCTTAAGTTCTTCAATTAAGGTTTGTGTACGACTGCTCATTAAAGTCTCAGCCGGATTCGGAGGCAAGGGGCCGGATGAAATAATAGACATGTTCTTATTAATATCAAGAGGCCTCAGAATATCTGTAATCTTTAAGCTTTCATTTATAGTGTAATTACTAAAACCAAGGGAATTGTTAATCTTTAACTTAGATGAGAGCCCCGGCTTTCGTAGGTCAAATTCTAAAAGCACAACCTTTTTATCCGTCAGGGCGAGTATGTTTCCAAGATTTACAGCTGTAAAGGATTTACCTTCACCCGACATGCTCGATGTTAGCAAAATAACCTTCTGGTCATGATCTTTTAAATAAAAGGACAAGTTAGTCCGAAGAGCCCTAAATTGTTCTGATATGGCAGATCTTCCCTGATTAGCAACTACCATACTATCCATACTTAAATTGTGACTTATTTCACCGACAACTGGAACCTGAGTGTGTTTACTTATGTCATCTTTAGTTGATATCGTCGTATTATAAAGTTCTAGCCCAAAAATCAACAGTATTGGAAAGATAAGACCAATAACGAAGCCCGCTAATAGGATTACATTTTTTTTAGGACTTATGGGAAGAAATTGTGATTTAGGGGGATCAATAACTTTTGCTATTGATAAATTCGCTGTTTTTGAAATCGCAGTCTCTTCAGCTTTCTGCATCAGAAATATATAGAGTTCTTGCTTTATCTTTTGATTTCTTGCCAGTTTCAAATAATTTTTTTCAACCTGCGGAACACCTCCAATTTGAGTTTCGACAGTACTAAGTTGAGTACGTAGTTTATTCCTAGTCAGCACAAATGTATTTTTAGTGCTTTGTATGTTTGCGAGTATTCCTTTTCTTAATCCTGAAATTTGATTGTCGATATTGTGAATAAAAGGACTTTCTTCTGTAACACTCAGTAGCTGTTTATCACGCTCAAGTAGTAAAGAATTGTATTGTTCCATCATACCAGAGAAAACCAGATCTGATGGCAATAAAGATGTTGGAAATACCCTTTTATTTTTATTCTGATCTTTAAGATAACTCTCTAAATCATTTAGAATTGAAACTTGTGTCTCAGCTTTTGCTAATTCAGTAGTAAATTCACCTGTATTTTGCACAAGTAATTTACTTTGTTCGCTCATATCAGCAAGTTTATTATTTTGTTTAAATGTTTCAACCTCATTTTCAACATCTCCTAGTTCCGACGCAATAATATTTATACGTTCACGTATAAACTTGTACGTGCTGTCTGCTATAGAATTTTTATCTCCTAAGTTTGTTTGAACGTAGTTATTAATCAATGCATTCAAGATGTCCTCCCCTTTTTTAGGTAATGCATAGGATAACCCCAGATCTATAATTGTGCCTTGTTTATTTGTAACACCAACAAGTAATTGTGACATTAACATTCCAACACGCTCATCAATAGAATTTATCTTAATTACATAATTCACCTTTGGTACTTGCACACCCGTTTCCTGAATTAGTTTTACAGTTCCTACTTCCTCAATCCTGAAGGTTTCGTTCCACTTTACATCACGTTCAAAGTCTTTGCTTATTACTCTTAATTTACCGTTAGTTAGTGGCTCAATATTTAACTGTGTTTTGGAGATAGTATCAACCCCCTGAACAATTAATAATTTGAAAGGTGCATTATAAAGCTCCCTTGTAGTAAAACCATTCTTATACTGATAAACAATATTTAATTGAAGTTGACGAACCACTTGCTCCATTAAAAATCTTGTTTGTAGGATTTCGGCTTCATTATCAACCGAACTTTTAGATCCAAGAATTCCGCCTAAATCCATTAATGATCCAGCTTGCTTCCCTAAACCACCTCCTTTGTCATCATCATTTACAAGAAGCTTGGCAGTAATTTGATATGTTGGAGGAACGTAGCATGTATATAAGAAAGCGATTAGTAAACAGGCAAAAACACTTGATACGAACCACATCCATTTGTCCGATAGTTTACTAAATACTAGTTTTAAATCGATACTATCTTCTTCTGTATGCTGCTGCATTTTATTTTCCACAGGGTTGTTCATTTATTAAATTATTACTTTAACTGAGTTATAGCCACGACAAGCACCGAAAGAACAGATGCAATCACACTAATTGTTTGCAGTTGTGCTGAATTAGTGGCAGATACCTTCTTCTTGTTTGGTTCTACGTAGACTACATCATTCTGTTTCAAATAATAAAATGGACTGTTAAAAATATCTGACGAGTTTAAATTCAGTCTTGCAAATTCTTTCTTTCCATTGTTATCTCTTACAATCAAAACATTTTCACGTTTTCCGAAAATCGTCAAATCACCTGCAAGACTCAGTGCATCTAGTATTGTTACTTTTTCGTTAGGTAAAGTGTAGGCTGAAGGTGAATTTACCTCTCCCAGTACACTAACCTTAAAATTTGCAAACCTCAATTGAACACTTGGATCCTTGTAAATTGCTCCTACTTTTTCGCGAACTAATTCACGGGCTTGATATGTAGTTAGACCCGCGACTTTGATTTTCCCAACGAGCGCTAATTCAATATCACCATTTTTATCAACCAAAAAACCGGTAATTTGCTGTGCAGCAACGGCCGTGTTTGCACTACCTCCTAACAATGGTGAAGAAGAAGCCTGATTTATTATTGCTCCACTCTGCGGATTTAATGTAAATACATTTATACTTAGTATATCGTCCGCTTGTATTGTAGGCTCTGTAAATGCGGCAGCATTTTCTAATTTAGCTTGATCAACACTCTGTATATCTTGAAAATATGCTATTTTCTTACTACTTACACATGAGGTTGCTAGTAAAATTACTAAGAAAATAACCGTAATTTTAGACAAAATAATGGATCTGTTCAATGTATTCATAGTTAATGACTGGTTTAAATCCCGATTAGGATTTATAAACAAGGTTGCAAACTTAGTGATTTTAATGTAAAAATTTTCATGAGGGTCATTTCTTTCATCCAAAAAGTTCCATATTTTTGAATTGATAATACCCAATTAATTTGTGTAATTCCCCACTTTTTATAACCCTGTCAAGCAAGCTTAAATGCTTATCATGGTGCAAATCGGTTCCTGCTAAGTCATAAAGTTCTTTGCTTAATAAATATTCAGTAGCTTGTTTCACTCCTTTTCCATAATATCCAGTTATAGATAACAGGTTTAGCTGGAAATAACAGCCCATTTCTCTCAACCTATGGTATCGAGTAATATTGCCATGATAAAAATTATACCTCTCTGGATGCGCAAGGATTACCTTGTATCCTTTCACCTGTAAATCAAAGATCACCTGTTCAATGTTTGGAGTTTCGGATAAGTAAGACATCTCGATTAAAATGTGCTTATCAGGTAAACACAACAATTCATCCCCGATATTAAAACTATAGTCGACCATATGCTCCGCCGCCGCCCCACCAATAAGGTTAATATTTGAGGAGTCAAGCGCATCTGTTAATAGCTTCAAAGAATTCAGTATACTTTCTTTAGTATTTGGATATAATTCCCCAAATATATGTGGAGTAAAAAACATTTTCTGAAAGCCCAGATCATGTAAACTTCGCACATATGTCAATGACTGTTCCACATTCTTTGACCCATCATCAATGCCTGGCAAAATATGTGAATGTATATCTGGGCCCAACCAATTAATATCCGTAACTAAATTACGCTTTTTAAAAAAACTAAACATATGACCACATCCTCATTATAATCTATAAAGAATTCCCACTTTAATGTGAACGTTATTTACATCTTGTTTATTCCAATCCCAATAGCTCACACCTGACTGCCATTGATACTGATAATTCAATGATCTTATGTACACTAATTGAGAATTCAAGACAAATTTTTTATATGTCCATGCAAAATTTCCAGCGACAGATAGATCTACCCAATGCCTGTTTATATATTGATTCTTATCTGCAGACGCATATGCGAAATCGTAAAAAAGATCATTGTTATTTACTAACCTTTCAAAGGTTAGCCCAATCTTTTTCAATCCTTTTACCCAATTCACATCAAGTGATTGCAAGTTACTTCCAGGGCCAATACCGGCACCTAAAACTTGACCATAATTTGTATAACCGTCAGACACCTGAGAATGTTCATACCATGGCGGAGAGGCTCTGGTAGTAGCAGTAGTTGATCGCTGTAACTGCGTAAACTCTACACCTAATTGAATATATTCGTCTGACCTTCTCAATGGAACTAGCTTTCTAAATCCAACAATGTAAGCACGACTATGTTCAGGTTCGACTAAACCATCTCTTGAGTCATAAGAATGGTCATTGCGTCCAAATTCAAAATAAATCTCTGCCTTACTTTCCGGCAAAACATATCTCGTGAAGAATGCAATGTATTGATCTCGGGCAGCAGCATCCTCAGCATTAGTTCCATCAGCCAAATTATAGGAAGATTTTTCAGGAGCTTTGAAGATCGGGAAATAATCTCCGAAACTAGAACCCATGTCTCGTTTATTGACTGTGAATGTCCGGTCCAACCCAAGAAAGAAATTTGGAATCCATTTTGGTTGATAGGTAACAACTAAACCATTAAAATATCGCCAGTCCTTAGGTCTGCTGACAAATTCCGGCCCAGTGGGAGAAGGAACACCTGATTGATCAAGACGGCCCGAAACTATTTGCGCTTCAAAGGATCCAATATATGTACCAATAGGTCTAACCGTATTTAATGTAAGGTGTTTAAACCCCGAGGCGTTATTACTCATTAATAAGGAACTCCTCACACCTGGTCCCCACCATAAATTTTCATTAGACAATCCCAACGAGACCGGCCCTTGAGTTAACCTTATACTACTTTGTCCCCACGATACTTTACTGTAAGTACCATCCCCAAAACGATCAGGTAGATCGATACTATTGTAAGTCCTTGCAATTGGCGTATTCCAATATACACCGTTGGGCGCATCACTTAGTTTTTGAAAAGTTTTATTCTCTGCGAAAACGTATTCAGGCCTTAATTGAATTGTTAAGGGACCAAGTTGTGCCATCAACCCCGCGGAAATCTGAGTTTCATAACCGCGGGCTTGTACCATAGATCCATCATTTATTCCATATGGATGATGCGTATTTTCCTGATTTTGCCATACTACGGGCAGGACATAAACTTTTAATTTAGTTCCAGGATCTGAATAAATAAGCTTCATGAAATCATTTACATGGAAATTTCCATCGTGATTCAGATCGAAATTTTTATCAGGCGATGTAAAAATAGGCCTGATCATGTAAGAGCTTTTAGACGTATCCTTTCCCAAGAGTTGCTGCCTCCTATAAGCATCTTCCACGTTGTCAAGTAAACCAACAGGTATAGTTTGCGCAATAACGACCGATCTAAGGGACGCTAAAAATAGTATTATAAGTAAAGACCTTATTCTCATGTAGTATAATTTATGATTTAAAAATCGGTATAAAGGCTTCTGAACGTACTGCGCAGACCGATCGTAAAGAGACCAGTATTAGTTTGTGAAACTGCATTATGTTCTTTCCTGTAAATTCCTCCCAGTTCTATTCTCAAGTTATATTTTGGATTTAATACGTATGCTACTTTCGCTTCTGCATAATACAAATTAGTCCCTATCCCCTGACCAATAGAGTTTCCATATTCAGAGACCCTAGTATCATAAGTTTTAAAGATATCGCCACCATAATTTAACCCGTCAGGATCTAGTCCATAACGTGCGTATAGCAGCTCACCGCTAAAGTCAAATCTCTTGTAACTATAGTTCAACTGCCCTATAAATTCCCGGAAATTAGCCCCAAATGGATCAGCAAGTGCCTGATTCATCGCAGCATAATTGGATAAACGTTCAAAATGAGAATAGGTGTATGGCCTCGCAGTATTAAACTCTACCAGGTAATTCAATTTATTTACTTTAAATAAGTCAGAACCTCTGGCACCTAACTGTAAAGCCCATTTGTTAGCCCAATAACCATTTCCCGCAAATATCTCCTTAAGGGTGAATTCATCAAACATAAATTGACTGTACAAAGTCGTTTTATCAAAAAGCTCGTATTTGAAGTTGAATCCGAGACGAATTTTGTCAGGCGAAAGGGCATTGTTTTCTTCAATAGAACGAATAAAAGCGAAAGGTTGAGCGTAGCTAAAATCAAATCCTCTTTTACCTTCCGGCTCGGAATCAGCCCAGGTAACAGCCTGGAAAAAACCAATAGACAACCTTTTGTTTACGTTCCAATCAACATAATGGATCGCATTCCACTTACCTCTTGAACCCAGTCTTCTGTCGTCAGTTAATGGTTCTGCTCCAGGATCAAGCATATAGGCAAAGATAGTTTGGTAGGTTACGCTACCTAGTGTGGCACGCAATCTCAGGAAGGAATATGGGGCTGCATTATCACTCAATAAAATAGATCTGTAACCATCACCAATAAAATTCTTGTCATAACCTAAAGCCAGATTTAGATGCTTATTGGCCGTATATGAAATTAAGGCCGTAGCATAAGTATAGTCCTTTGTTTTACGGTCAAGTTTTTCACCGCCGGCTTGTCCAGGTACAACCTCGTTTTTTTCAATGAAATTGGTGTAATAATTAGAGAACTGAGCCTGGTTTTCATAGGCACTGGTATAGAATGAAAACTTTTTCCCAACGTTTCCACCAAACTGAAATCCTCTGGTGTTTAACCAGGTATTCCTGTTATCCTTAAAATCTTTGCCAATAGTAAGATCAGGGAGAAAATCTGCATATACGTTGTAATCATCGTCTTTCCATTGCAGAAGATGCTCCTGTGTGAATTTTCTTCTCAACCATGTTCTATGATTCACGGAATCCACTCCTTCATTCATTAACTCCTGATATCTTCCAACAAGCGTGGTATCATCTGAATAATATCCTTTTATAGAACTATGGAATTTTGAATTCACATCGTAGACTGATTTATTGAATTTTTGATAAAACTGATAAGAGTAAGGAAGATTTTGGTTAGGAGTTTGCTCCTGTGCAGTTGCCGAAAAGCAAAATAACACAAAGATAAAAGGAAGTAAAAAATTTCTCATATAATTGAAATATCATTTAAACAGATTCATTCAAACGATCTAGCTCCTCAAAAATAGAGTTTTTACTCTTATATTCTTGTACTAATTCCTTCATTTTAATTACAACCTGTCTGTCATTGTTAGCTTTTGCTGACTCAATCAGATCATAGATCTGGTCAACAACTTCATTAAATTTGTATTCCCTTACCTTTCCGATCATGATCTTCTCATGATGCGTAGGCATGGTATTTTCATTATCGTTCAGCAGTTCCTCAAACAATTTTTCGCCTGGCCTTAGACCGGTATATTGAATTTTGATATCGTGATTAGGCTCAAGCCCTGCCAGCCTGATCATCTTTTTGGCGAGTTCTACGATTTTAACTGATTTACCCATATCAAAAATGAAGATCTCGCCTCCTCGGCCCATCCAGCCAGCCTCTAATACTAGTCGGCATGCTTCTGGTATGGTCATAAAAAAGCGGGTGATTTCAGGATGGGTAACAGTAATAGGACCACCCTTTTCGATCTGCTGTTTAAAGCGTGGTATTACGGAGCCGTTTGAGCCAAGGACGTTGCCAAAGCGCGTAGTAATAAATTTAGTGATAGGTTTAACATTCAGTTCATTGATAAAACTCAATCCATTACTGAATATAAAGTTATCAGAGTGAAGGGTTTTGTTCAGAGACTGCACATAAATTTCGGCTACGCGTTTGGAAGCCCCCATTACATTTGTTGGATTCACTGCCTTGTCCGTGGAAATCATTACAAACTTGCGAACGCCGTATTTGACAGAAAGATCAGCAATGATCTTGGTACCAAGAACATTTACTTTGATAGCTTCAGAGGGATTGTCCTCCATCAAAGGTACATGTTTGTAAGCAGCCGCATGGTAAACATAATGAGGTTTGTAAGTTGCAAACAGATGTTCCATTCTTTGTTTATCTCTTACATCACCGATAAAAGCATGGAAATTTTTAACCTGGTGATCATCACCCAGCTCGAGATACAGGTCGTGTAAAGCTGTTTCAGACTGGTCGTTCAAAATAATGAGGCTGGTTTCAAACTTTAAAAGCTGTCTGACTATTTCACTACCTATAGATCCTGCAGCACCGGTGATCAGGATCCGTTGTTGATTTAGTTGTTCCTGAATACCTTCAACATCAATCTGTATAGATTTACGATTGAGCAAATCCTCTATATTAATGTTTTGTATCTGAGTGGATTGTAACTTGCCCCCCATCCACACGTCAACAGGCGGAATATTCAGCACAAGTACATCCTGTTCAAGGCATGCATCTACTATTTGATTTTTTCTTTCAATTGGAATAGTATATGAAGCAAATATGATTTCGTCAACGCCATTTGAAGCAATGATATCTTCTAACGTTTTTGCATCCAGAATCTTTACACCATCAATGGTTTTCCCCACTTTACGTTCGTCATCATCAACAAAGGCGACTATATTTTTATTAACCCTTGGATCGTGGTCAAATGTACGCTTAGTTGCAACGCCTGCTTCTCCTGCACCATAAATAATCACCCTCATCTTATCGAGATTCAGATTTTTGATATATAAAAAGAAATATTTAACTAAAACACGATAGGTGATTAATAACAGGAAGCTAACGAGACCGCTCAAAATAATCACAGTTGGAGAAACCAGGTACCGGCCAGTAAACACCAGAGTCAAAGCATTAATGATAAGGGTACTGCCACTGCTGATCGTAATGGCAAACAATATCCTGAAGATATCCTGCGCACTGGTATAACGTAAAATACCGGAAAATGATTTTACATACAGGAAGACAATGGTGTTAATCACAGTAGTGATTACAATATTTGTGAGGTACTCATTATTGTCGATGGCATCGAGTTCGAAGTTATATTTTATCAAATAACCTACACTTAAGGCTATTATGCATATAGCCAAATCAAGCAGAAAGATTATCCATCTAGGAACTATATTTATTTTAGCAAACAAAATGTAAAGATTTAATCATAAATATTAAGACTACCCTAATAACCTTTTAGTTCCCTCAAACTCAAATCGTAATTTAACAAAAACTATGCCCGACACTGTCATTATGGTTATCATTAGCCCTACAGATTCTATCCTACTGAATATCAGCACCAAATTCACAACGAACTGGAGTAATATATAAATCAAAGAAACCCTTAATTGAGTGATACCACGGTTATTAGACAGGTATTGGTAAAAATGAGTACGGTGAGCTTCGAGGACATTCTCTTTTCTGATGAATCTAAAAATAACTGTTGTTACTACATCTAGTCCATAAGCCAGCAACAGTAAGATATAGTTAAGATTTTGAGTCTTTAAAATCAGGGCAAGAATAAAATACACCAGTATAAAACCAATGCTTACGCTGCCTATATCACCAGCAAAGCATAGGGCCTTTTTTCTAAAATTGAACACAGTGAATACCGCAACGGAAAGCAGCGTGATCAGGATAAGATTTGGATCGGTAAATAATACCATATAAGTATTAATAAACCACAAGGTAATCAAAGTTATTAAACTATACCCCCCTGTGATGCCATTAATTCCATCCATGAAGTTAACCGCATTTATAGTGCCGATTGCAAAGAAAAAAGCAAAAAGCATCATATACCAGGGTAGACTAAAAAGATGGAGTTCATAAAACAGCAGACCAACGGAAATCAAATGGATGATCAGGCGCAATTTGTTATTGACTGGTTTAATATCATCCGCAAAACTGACGATACTAATTAGGAAAAGTCCACATAGAAAATAAATAGATGTGGTTCCAAAGTATATGAAATATGCCAGGAGAGCTAAAGGAAAGATGATGCCTCCTCCTCTAATGGTCACATCGGTATGAGAACTACGGATATTGGGTTGATCGATAATATTATAGTAGGTTGCCAATTTAAAATACAACAACTCAATCACAATGAAAACAGTAATCATAATAAGGATTAGTGAAATGGTCATCGGTGATTGCTAAATTTTAAAATGCTCAGTAACTTTATCTGGATTCCAGCCAAATTTGACTCTCGCTTTGGAATCGTCAAAAGTAAGATCATTAATCATCTTTTTATAATTTTTCCTGTTAAAAGGTGATCTTTTTCCAATCATGTCACCAAATATTGCAATTAAATTAGCAATCGGACCGGAAAGGCTCATCGGTTTAGATTTGCCCAATTGCCGGGCAATCAACGCTGATAACTCTTCAAATGAAGGATGATCGCCATCGGTCAGATTGTATATTCCTCCAGCCTGTATTGCCGGCAGAATAGCTTCTGGAACGGATGAAGCTAAAACCATACTTTTCCTGGCCTTTCCTCCTGCCATATTCAGATAGTACCCTCGCTTAATACCTTTGATCATTGCATTCAGATTTCCGGGTGGATTGGATCCGGCTATTAATGGCAGTCTCAAAATTACGCATCGAACATCATTGGTGTTGCACCATTCCTGAACAACTTTTTCGGCAGCGATTTTGCTTTTGCCATAAGGGTCTGTCGCTTCCAGAGGATGTTCCTCACTGATCAGTTTTCCTGTATCCTGCCCATAAACAGCAATTGTACTGATAAAAACAAATGCATACGGTAGTTGTATATTGTTTGACAGTGCGGTCAAAAGATTTTGTGTGCCCTGCACATTAATAGCATAAAAATCCCGTTCTTCATCAATCGTACGGGGAACCATATGTGCTTTTCCCGCAGCATGTATCACAATATCAGCCACAGGTAACTCAGGAACATCCTGATCTAAACAGGCGAGGATATCACCTTTTGTTCTTCCAAGCTTTACGACGGCTTCTTCTTTGAAATAACGGGCGATATGCGAGCCAAGAAAACCAGAAGCTCCTGTTAATATAATCTTCATTTTTTAAATTGTGCCAGCTTTTTAATCATCCTGGAAAGCATCAATGATGAAGGAGCTTTCAGTTCATTCACTTTCCATGCTTTCAGTATTTCTATGTTCCCCTTAATGATATTCTTCCAGTTTTTGTTAGTTGCGCCCCCCAAGCGCATCTTCACTAAGACACCTGGCATATATATACTTTTAAAATCAAATTTTTTAAAAATCCTGAGCATAAACTCGTAGTCTGCAGCCAGCCTAAAGGAAAGGTTAAACATACCGGCTGTTGCATACACTGAACGCCTTAGAAATAGCGACGGATGAGGGGGGACATGTCCATCTTCAAAATAATGGTCATAATAAGGCTGGGAATGCCATGTTCTGGCCACTTCGTCAAGATTGTCCTCACGGACATAAACCAGATCGCCATAAACGATATCTGCATCATCATGATGTGCAAATACCTGCATCACTTTATCCAGTATCCGGTCATCAGCATAAACATCATCTGAATTGAGAATCCCTATTACATCACCTGTCGCGAGTGCAATTCCTTTGTTCATGGCATCATATATTCCGTCATCCAATTCTGAAACGATTTTAAACACCCGATCGCTACAACTATTGATAATTGATATTGTCCTGTCTGTAGATTTACCATCGATGATGATATATTCTATATCTCCATAAGATTGTTTGGAAACAGAGTTGATGGCATCCAGGATGGTCCGCTCGTTATTAAAAACGACAGTGATAATTGATAATTTCATTACAATGACAACTCTTTATAGACGGATAAGGTTTGCTGATAACAATTCTCCCAGGAGAATTTATCTGCCTGTGCGAAGCCTTTTTCTTTTAACGTTGCAGAGTTATCACTGATATAGTTCAAGGCATCTTTAAAAAGGCCAACTTCTGCAGCCTCAACCAACACTCCAGCGTCTCCGGCAACTTCAGGAATAGATGAATTGCGCAATGCAAGAAATGGTGTGCCGGCTTTCATGGCCTCGAGCAGGGGAATACCAAAGCCTTCATAATTGGATGGATATATTAGGGCGAAGGCCATATTATAAAGCTGGTTTAAACGAAAGTTAGTGATATGGTTGAAGTGTTTCCAGCGACCTTGTATATTTTGAACGAGTTGATTGATTTCCTTTTTTAATAAAGGGCTTCCTACAATATAAAGATCAAAATCAGGGCATTCCCTCAGCAGCCGTATAGTGAATTCAAAATTCTTATAATGCTCTCTTGATCCAATATACAGCAGGTAAGGCCTGCTGCCTGTTTCGGGAAGATATTGCTTGTCCTGCTCCGTAAGTGGATAAAAATCTGTAGAAACTCCATTATAGATTACTTTGATCCGATCTTCAGGGATAGAAGGGTGAAATTGAAGAAGATCTTTTTTCGTATTCTCTGAAACAGTAATCACATAATCGGCAGCTTTCAGTACTTTTTTTTTCTGCATGAGGTGCAGGCCCCTGCGAATTCCTTTGTAAAACTTTTCATGTACAAAATCATGCACGGTAGTCACTTGTGATGCATTCGGGTTATTTGTGATACGATGATAGCTTGAGTGAAACACAAAGGGGACATTCTGGTTTTTTAGGGGCATTGCTTTAAACCGCTCAAAAAGAAGAGTCCTGTTATTGCTGAAAGTAATATCGTCAGCTTTAATCGTAAAACTACTGCGGACAATATTTTGATGATTGAATTCATCAAAGGATACATCAATTTCATCTCTCAGCAACCTTGTGATCAGCTCAGACCAATACGTAGAAATACCACCGGCTTTCTGAAGGCTAAACACAATATTGTCATAGTGTACTCTCATGTTGGCTGTTCTGTTTAATTTGTGAAATCACTTTATTTTGCAGCAAAAAAAGAGTATACAGATACACTGCGTTTTTACCAATGCCTAGTTTAAAAATCCGGTATTTAAACAATGTCAGCACGAGTTGCACATAACCTGATTCATAGGCCTTGATAAAGGATGCTATCATGGTGCTATCCCTGGCATTTAATTGCTTTTGATAACGGGAATAAAATAATTTGATGGTAGTTAGATTTGCCACAAGAGCACCAAGCATAGCTGAACGATTGCTTACATACCGCTTGAAACGGCTTGCAAACGTCATGTTATTTACACTTCCACTTACATTTTGAGTATGTTGGCGGTATAAGATTAAATCATGATTGATCTTCTTGGTTCTCCCAAGTGCTGCAACAACCAGAGCAATCCAGTAGTCGTGATTAACCGCGCTTAAAGGGATGGGATCAACCACTTGCAATGCAGCAGCATTAATGATCATGGTGCAACCCCAGGCATGGTTCTCATTCAATAAAACTCCTAGCTGTAGCTGTGGAGGCAAGTACAGTTTTTGAGGAAGGGGATGTCCCTGCCAATCGATAAACTGAAAGTTGGAATAACATAACTGAGGGATCAATTTTCCATATATCTTTTCCTGTGCCTGGATTTCATGGAGAGAAACTGCAATTTTATCGGCCTTCCAGATATCATCCTGATCAGAAAACATATAATAATCTGCAGGATGCGCCGAGGCCCAGCTTACCAGTTGGGAAAAGTTACTGATTGCTGACCCATGGATATTCCCGGAAGTGATCCTGCTTATTCTTGCATCATTCTTTGCGTATGCATCAATGATGTGAGGGGTTCCATCTGTAGATCCATCATCCCTGATCACCAGTTTCCAGTTTTGATAATTCTGGGCAATAATACTATCCAGTTGTAAAGCGAGGTAAGCTTCGCCGTTGTAAGTAGCCATCAAAATCATCACTTCCGTTTCCAACTGCATATTATTTGATGGCTATTCTATTGACAATAAAAAAGAAAACAATAAAAAACATATGAAAAAAGCTCGTAAACGAGCACATAAAGATACAAAAGATAAATAATGACCATTCCACAATATAATACTCGCTTTTTTTAGCCAGATAGTTTTTAAAGGAGTTCATGGACAGATAACCGTACAGGAAGTTTAACAGTATGACACCAGCCCATCTGAAATCCAAAAAGGGATCAGTGACATAGGTTCCTAATTGTGTATAAGAGCTGTATGTTAATGGATAAATTGCATTTTTATTAACTGGTAATACAGTAATCAGTGGCCGCATCATATACGCGCCATACCCATGATAGCCATCATCTACAGCTTGTGAAGTGATTTTCTGTCCTGTACTAAAATTTACGCCACCATAGAGGGATAAATAGGTTTCAAGAATGTTTGTAGGCCTGGAAATACCATTGTATTCCCGAAGAAAGTCGTTAATCGAAGTGGATTTGTCATCCTCATCAGACGAATTTCGCAATTGGCCCAGCAGAATAAAAATCACCACAATAGCTGAACTGATGAGCACAAGCTTTCCTACAGGAATTTTGCGGTAATAGTTTACGGCTATCAACATAGAAAAAAAGAACAGGATAATGATCTGCCTGCTAAAAAAATTAAGAATAATGAAGCCACTCACCGCTGCTACCATCAGAAATACCAAAAAGGAGATATTTCCCTTTTTGTAATTGATATAAAACATGGCAGGCAGCACCGAATTGAGGACAATAAAATTATGTAGCGGTGTCACCTCGTTTTCATTCAGGTCGTTATAAACCGCAGCGTTGCCCAGCTTAAGCACAGGCAAATAGCCCAGCTGGCTGATTTCCATAACAAACACGCCCATCCCGATGAATAGCACGAGGAGCAGGAAGGTAAAACTAAGCCTGGCATTAAGTGGAGGAAATATGTTGCGGAAGCTGAATTTGAATGTTCTGGAAGCGACCAGCCCTCCCGCAATAAAAAATAGTACGCTAAGTATTAAGATCAGAATAAACGGCCAGTCATATGCCTGTTGCTTATTGGAAAGCCGTATGAACGAAAATCCGGCCGTATAAATAAATACTGCATAGATAGTAAATGGATTGATCAGTTGCCCGTAAGTATAAACAGCATAAACAATAACAGTCTCTGCAGCTAACGCAAAGCCAAGAAACGGAAGCAGCTCAGCAACTGTACTGTCCCATGCAGCATACCGGCTGAATAGAAGGATATCAGCAATAATAAATAAACTAACGAGGCTAATTAATACAATATTTTTAGTGCTCATTTTTTACTATTGTTTTATAAAACCTGGCCATCAGTTTGAAGCATGCTTGCCTGAGGAGCGAAAAGTTGGCAATGGGATGGGCTATAAATTTACTGATAATATAAGAGAGCCCTTCACTTATTTTTAGCGAGCGCAGACGGTGAAGGGCCAGCAGGTCTTGATTGAGCTTTAGCAGTTGTTCCTTTGCTGGCAGCTCAGATTGCTGACTGATCAAGATGTTAATCTCTTCCCTAACTTTTACCTCTCCCAGGAACATATGCATATGCTGGTTCATGGCGCTCCTGTTATGTATGCGTATATCAACATATGAGCGAAAATCCTGATCAAAACAGAAATGAGGTTGCAGCACTGCGATCCTGTACCAGAATAACCAGTCTTCATTGTTCAATAAGGTAGCGTCAAATCCACCAGCTGCTCTCACCAAACTGGCTCTAACCAGTGGAGCACTGATGGTAACGATATTATTTCTGGTCAGCTTTTCGTAAAGAGCATCATCCTGTAAACTACGGGTTGCGAGGTAGCCTTTTGGATATTTGTCCATGATCAGGCGCTTGTCGCCAAAAATGCCAAAAAATCTGGACTTAGAGAAAACCAGGGCATACTTCGTGTTTTCGAGCAGATTAACCTGAATTTCTAACTTATGCGGCGACAAAAGGTCATCAGCATCCAGAAACTGGATGAACTCTCCATTGCTATAGGAAATTCCTGCATTTTTTGCTTTGGATGTACCCCCATTTTCCAATCGGAAGTACCGAAAATTAAAATCACTGTATTGTTGAATGAAGCCACGCACCACAACCGGTGTTTCATCAGCAGATCCATCATCTATGATCAGACATTCCCAATTTGCGTAGGTTTGCTGAACTACGCTTTGCAAGGTCTCGATCAAAAGATGCGCGTAATTGTACGTAGGGATGATTACAGATATCAGAGGTCTACTCATATCTTCTCCTCTATTTTACTTTCTATTATTTCCCATCGGTTCTGCCACTGATGCCTGGCTTTAACTTCTGCATAATTCTTTTCAATCAGGGACTGATAAGTATCAAAGTTATCGAGCACATGGATGATTTGTGCCCCTGCGTTCGGCATGTCAATTTCTACAATAGGATTGTATCCAAACGCCTCTTCCATATCAGAAGGCAGCACTCCTATAATTAAGCATTTTGAAGCCATTGCCTGCAAATATCGCAAAGTCATCGTAGAAATATATTCAGCGCG
Source organism: Pedobacter westerhofensis (assembly GCF_900182595.1). Classification (GTDB taxonomy): domain Bacteria; phylum Bacteroidota; class Bacteroidia; order Sphingobacteriales; family Sphingobacteriaceae; genus Pedobacter; species Pedobacter westerhofensis. Next base: position 431,088 of record NZ_FXTN01000003.1, read on the forward strand.
TTCCGGATGGGTAATATTTGAGGGTGTACAGATCACAACCCTGCTTTTGGAAAGCGCTTCTGTAAATGCAGCTTTCCCTTCAAATAAGACAGGCATTCCTGCCGATCTGTATAAGTGATTTTTTTTATGCAGGCTCAGTTCGTTTACGATGCGGTGATGATAATCATCATAAATTCTCCCAAACTCCAGCACATCAATACTGCGCTCTGCTGGTGGCAGAAAGGTATATTCATTGCTATCTAACGCCTCCGGAAGCCACATGGCTTTACATCTGCTTTGAGGATATTTCCGCTGGTAATCTTCGAAAACCTGTTTTGAGGAAAAAAAGACATAGGTAATATTGAAAACATCCAGCAGGGGAAAGATCCAGCGATGAAAACGCGGCCAGACATCATACATATAAATATAATTCCTGCGCGAGAAAAAAGCTGCCGGAACAATAATCCTAAAATCGCCGCTGATCATTGAAGCAAAATTTATTGCACCATGATCACCCAAACGTATATCTAGCTTGTACAGCAATTTGAAATCCTGCAACTTTCGCAGGATCCAGGGCTTTAGTCTCCCTGACGAGCTTACTTCCTGTATAACCTCGTACCGGGTGTCCTTGGCAATTGTAGCATAAAACTCGTCGATACAGTCGAGAAAAAAATCCTGATCTGCCGACTTTAGAAGTTTTAGCCGTGGTTTACTGTTCTCAGATCTCATAGCCATAGGATTGAATGAATGGTTTCCAGAACTCCAGATTGTATCGCCACCATGCATGGCAGCCAAATGGCAGTATTTTATTGTTCGTCTCAAACAATATTTCGGGATTAACTTCAAAGCTAAAGCCTGCAGATATCTTCGGATCAGGAACTTTAAATCCGGGGAAAACAGCCGGAATTTCTTCCGCCCAGAACCTGTCCTCATTGATGAGCGGTTGAAAAGGATATAAAGAATAAATAAAGACTATCTGATGCTTAATATAACGGTACAGGTTTCTGAATAAAGACCTGTTACTGTCAGTATATTCCTTTTTGAACTTGAGCTTTCTAAGGGTAGTTACAGCCTGATAACAGGCCTTGATATTCCGCAGACAGAAACCTCCGTTGCCCTGCCCAACGATAGGGCTCGTACTCAATGCATCATAATAATCCTGGAACAGCGGGGCGCCGATATTGTCATAATGCCGCTCACACCAGGCCAGCAGCTCGTCTTTAAAGACAAAAGCGTCCAGCTGATAAAGCAAAAGAAATTCGTAGGCATCAAATCCTTTATAAAACTTAGGAAATTTCAACAGCCTGTTGTATGCAGGTACATCTGTAAAGAAGTTGTCGGAAAAGACTTTATACGATGCTTGTCCGGATACATAATATGGGTTTGACTGAATGAAAACTTCAAGCTTTGCGGGTATAACGAAATAAATATCATAGTTGCCCAGGATGCGAAAACACTGATCCATGGAAATCTGCTCATAGGCAGAAATCTTTTCCTGATAAACAGGGATAGCAATACAGGCTTTCTTTGTGTTAACCATTTCCCGTATATTTATGTAAGAACCGAAGTGATGAAATACCCGCAAGGGTTTCAAGTACATTTTTATTTTTCCAAACAAATAACTGCATGAGCGCATAAAAAAGCCCCGATGAAATAATTGTACCCAGGACCACAATCAAAATATTATCTGTAAACTGATAACATACGTATCTGAAAACAAAGAAAAAAAGAGCCGTAAATAAACTTTGAAAAAACGGCTTAAAAGGAAAATCAAACTTCATCGCCTTTTGTGCATAAATAAACAATACAATAGTGACTACAAATTCTGTGCTGAAAGAACTGATTGCGGCGCCAACATGTTTAAATACAGGAATAAGAAGAAAGTTTAGCCCCAGGCTGACTACCATTCCAAACAGCGAAGCGTATAGAATATTTTTCTCTTTGTGCAGAGGCAGCAGGATTTGGTTACTGAAGACCTGTGCCAGGCCAATCACAATAACAATAAAACAAAGGATATCTAATGAGTATACCGAATTTGCATACTTATTACCGGCAAATAGATATATGATCTCTTTTGACAGGCACAGGGTTCCCAGTGCGATAGGGATACTTAGGAAAATCACAAAACTTAAAGATTTGCTGATGAGCATCCTGGCATTGGTAAGGTCTTCCTGCTGAAAGGCCAGGGTAAGCCTGGGCAATAACACCGCGCCCAGCACGCCAATTACTGCCATGGAAATTTTGCTGAGCCTCATCGCAGCAGAGTAATAGCCAACATGGAGGTCATCGGTTAAAAATCCGAGGATGATGGTATCAAAAACGAGGTATACGCTAGTGATGATACTGTTGGAGAAAATGATCAGAAGGGGCCTGAAATGCCTTTTAAATACAGTTCCTTTCCAGGATATTTTAACCATTCTAAAGATCGCATACATGTTTATTGCAGCACCAATGACTACACTAACCAGATTTAATCCATAGTAGATGTCACGGTCCTTAACAGAATGAACAAACAGGAAAAGCAGCAGAATAGTAAATAGTCTGATGCAGACACTTCTGACAGCAATAAACTGGAACTTTTCTATACCCTGGAAAAACCATTCGGCCATAAATACAGAACCCAGTACAATCGCCATTCCGATCTGGTAAAGACCAAAATTTAAGCGAAGGCGTTCATTGAAATAACTGATACAAAATAGAATGAAAACCGCTATTAACGACGTACACAAATGAATGATCAGTAACTCTGAAAAGACAGTACCCAATCTCTTTGGATCATCTTTAACTTTGGCAATTTCCCTGATACCATACATTGGAATACCAAGTGCAGAAAATATCAGGAAGTAAATCGTGAAATTATCTGCAAAGCTTACCGCACCGATTGCCTGAGGGCCCAATACCCTTGAAGCATACGGAAAGGTAATCAATGGAAAAAGTATCTGTGATAATGACAGTAAAGTATTAAAAAAGATATTCTTCTTTAGCAGTGACATATTAAGCTAATACCGATTTTAGTGCCCTCTTTGTAGTAAGGACAATAACACCAAGCAAGCCGGCAAGAATAGCACCCAGAATAAATGAAAAAACTTTACCATTCTTTTTTACGGGCAATGGGTAAACAGGTTCGTCTATTATCTGTATTAACGGGGTTTCTTTTCGCAGGGAGACTTTGCTTAACTCAAGGTTTTTGACCAGTTCAGTCAGTATAGCGGTATTCGCCTGTACGTCTACCTGTCTGCGCTGGGACGGGACTTTCAATACCAGGCGCGACGGATTGATATTCGGGTTCACATCAGTAGCTGCAGCCACTCCTGAAATTGCACCATTAAGCATACGTCTTACAGAATCTGTCTGGTGCTGAATAATGCCCAGGTTGTAAGTTGATTTCTTTGTTTTTGTCTGCACATAAAAATCACTTACATTTTTAACAATCTTGTCATTAAACCCTTTGGCAAACTGTTCATCAGGTGCCGTGAGCTGTACTTTAATAATATTCAGCTTCTTATCTGGTTTAATGACTACAAGGTTTCTCTTATTGATGTCTTTTGTAAATTCAGTGAGCAGGCTATCCTGGATACGGCTGAAGCCACCATTTTTGCCGGCAATAAAATCGACGTTTTTTAACTTAGGGTCATCTGACCATTGGTTTTCACGGAAACGATTATACCGAACATAACGGTCTACAAGCAATTGATTTTTCCCGTCAATAAGATAACTGCTCAACAGGGTTTTGGTGATCATCATTCTGGATTTATATAGCTCCAGCAGATTATCTCCCTGAAATACGCCGCCACCGCCGCCGCCAATATCCAGCCCCACAATGCTGGCCAAACCGGAGAGCGATGCCAAACCGCCGCCACCGCCACCAGATTCTTCTTCCAGCACAAAGGTGCAATTAGCCAGATAACTGGGTTTGCTCCGTATGGAATAAATCAGTCCAAGTACCCCACCGGCAAGAAGATAAATCAGTATGACTACCCACTTTGTACGGAGGTAACGGATCAGGTCCCTTAAACTGATTATCAGATCTTTAAATGATACCTCGTTTAGCTTTTCAGGGTTTTCGGTACTCATAGGTTAATTTTTCAGTAAAGTAACAATAATAGCTGCTATAGATGCCAGTGCTGTAGATAAGCCTACCAATGAACCTAAGCTCAATTTTTCTCTTTCTGCGCGCTTAGGTACAAATATCTCGGAGCCTGGAGTTACCTTTGGAAAATTGTTAAAGAATAAAAATTTCCTGTTTGCAGCTACAGATCCGTTAGGATACACTACATAGGTTGCTTTTTTGTAGGCGTTATAGCTAAATCCTCCTGAACCACTGATATAATATTTGAGGGTTCTACCGGGAACAAATATCATACTGTTGGGTTTAAGTACTTCACCAATAACCTTCACCGTCTGCAGTTGTCTGGGTACGCGGATGACATCGCCATCCTCAAGAATCAGGTCATTTCTGCTCATGGGTTGTTCCAGCGCTTTTTTCAGGTTGATACCTACAAGGTCACTGCTTAGGACATCAATTTCTTTATCAATACTTGTAGTGTCTTTTGCGCCCTGTTCCTTTAGGCGGTTAAGGTTTCTTAAATTAACTTTATCATCCTTGCTTCTGTCTTCGCGGTCTGCCTCTGATAAGTAATTCTGGCCCGGGCGCTTCAGCGACGCGCCATCAGCATAGGCCGAGGGGGTTAAACCACCTACTCTTTTCATGACATCGGAAATACGCTCATCTTTGCGTGATAAGGTATAAATACCCGGATGCTGAACCTCTCCTTCAATGCGCACCTGTTTTTGTGTCTGAAATCCTTCGGAGTTTCTTACAGACACAATATCGTAAGGCTGCAGGATAAAGGGCTCACCCAGCAATTGAAGCTTAGGGTCTACATTGACGGTGAACACTTCTGCTGTTACTGCAGAAAGTGACATAACGTCGCTATTTTTTACTCTTCTTGAAATCTCTATCCTCTCCGGCGTGGCGCCTTCTTTGAAACCACCTGCTTGCTGAATTAAGGACTCAAGATTCATATTTTCTGCAAATTCAAAGGTACCGGGTGCCCTTACTGCACCTTGAATAGTTACTTTATATTCATCCCTCAGATCAAATATGGATGAGATGGTAACTTTATCTTCCCGCAATAGTGGAATATCCGTTTCCGTGCCCGAAATGACTTTCTGTACATCAAAAGAAAGCAGGGACTGTGTGTTATCTGCATTTAAACGAGAGATATATCCCCTGTTTAGGAAGGCATCCTCTTTTAATCCATCAGCTTTGCTGATCAGTCCTTTTAAGGTAAGCCCTTTTTCCAATTCATACTGACCTGGCCTAAATACAGCACCAGAGATCTCAACCCTGTTAGCAAAGCGTTCAAGAATTTTCTCCACGACGTAGGTATCTCCGTTCAGCGGGGAATAAGTTTTAAAATTATCAGCACTGATATCGCTGATCTTGCGTTCTCTATTCGTTTTTTGAAGTACTTTGATCCTGGCTGTATAGGCCTCGTTAGAGAACCCACCGGCAAAATAAATCACGTCCTCGAGAGATTCTGTATTCAGCACTTCAAATATCTTGGGTCTTTTAACCTCACCAGTCATTTCTACCCTTGTTTGATACACCGGAACATTAATAACGTCCTGATCCTGTAAGCGAATGTTTTTGGATTGTACACCTTTCAAAAGAAAGTCGTAGACGTCTATAGTTGAAACAACTTTATTATTTCTGATGATCTGGATGTTACGAAACGATCCATTTTCACTCGGCCCACCGCAGGCATACAATGCGTTAAAGGCTGTGGCCAGAGAGGCCATTGTGTAAGACCCCGGCTTCACAACATTGCCTACGATGGTAACCTTGATACTTCGGATATTGCCAAGATTAACAGCTACCTGGCTGCCCCCTGTTCTGAGCGCAGGATATGTTTTGGAAAGGACAGTGCGGATTTTTGAGGTTGCCTGCTCAATTGACAGACCGCCTACGGCAATTAATCCTGCATATTGAACGCTGATATTTCCGTCGGGACTAACCTTAAGACGATAATTAGCTTCATTATTTCCAGTTAAGTCTATCAGCACCTCATCATCAGGCCCGATAATATATCCCCTCGGAGTTGCCATACGCATGTTAGGCTCAAACTTTAAATCTCCGTTTGCAAATAACTCCGCTCCAAAGATCTTTGAATTGATGGTAGTAGCCGCATTCTGCACAGGTGAAGCCACTGCAGCCTTACTGGTGGAAGCGCTGTTCTTTAAAGAATCGCCAGAATAAGTTCGTCCATTCTGTGTAGTTACGGCCTTGCCCCCGGTTACACCTGATGAGGTAGAACTTTGACTTCTGATTGCTTCTACCCTGGTACGCAGCTTTTCAATCTCAGAGGCCTTCATTCCCTGAGCCTGGGCCATTTGTATCAGCTGGTCATCCGTATAACCCAACGCATCTGCACGCTGTATCAAGGTTTTGATTTGGGCATCTGTAAGGTCATCAGCCTTTACATTACTATAGTCTGTAGTTTGCGCAATGGCCCTGGTCTGGGCGAAGCATAAAAAAGAAAAAAGGGCAAATACAGTGAGTAGATTTTTAAATATCATATTTAATAATAGTTCTTAAAGGCAAAAAGAGATACCTAAAATGGTATCTCAAATAGTACAATGTGATTAAACGGCGGAGCGCTTATTCAAAATAATTTAATGTTTTGAATCCTTTCTCTTTCAGGTATTCATCTTTCTTCATCAATATAAGGTCTGACTGGATCATATCTTTCACCAATAAGGGCAGGTCAAATTTAGGTTCCCAGCCCAATTGGTTTTTTGATTTGGCAGGATCTCCCAGCAGCAGGTCAACTTCCGTTGGCCTGAAATATTTGGCATCGACCCGTACTACAGTGGAACCAAAATGTAAGTGATCTGTGTTTAAACCAAGGCTATGTGCCAGATCGTAATCTATATCAATAATCACGCCTTTTTCATTTTGATCCTTACCGCTAAATTCCACCTCAATCCCTAGTTCTGCAAAACTCATCTTTACAAAATCGCGAACCGTTGTGGTGATACCAGTGGCGATGACAAAGTCTTCAGCTTTTTCCTGTTGCAGGATCAGCCACATGGCTTCAATGTAATCTTTGGCATGCCCCCAGTCGCGCTGGGCCGAAAGGTTGCCGAGATAAAGACATTTCTGCAAACCAAGGGCGATTTTGCAGGCAGCCCTGGTGATCTTACGGGTAACAAAGGTTTCTCCCCGGAGCGGACTCTCATGGTTGAACAGAATTCCGTTACAGGCAAACATATTATAGGCCTCCCTGTAATTGACCGTGATCCAGTAACCATATATTTTTGCTACAGCATAAGGTGATCTGGGATAAAAAGGTGTGGTCTCACTTTGCGGAACTGCCTGTACGAGTCCGTATAGTTCTGAAGTTGAAGCCTGATAGATGCGCGTTTTTTTCTCTAATCCCAGGATGCGGACAGCCTCTAGTAACCTTAATGTACCAATACCATCTGCATTAGCTGTGTACTCAGGCATCTCAAAACTAACATGAACATGGCTCATGGCTGCCAGGTTATAGATCTCATCAGGCTGAGTCTCCTGAATGATCCTGATTAAATTGGTAGAATCAGTGAGATCCCCAAAATGTAATTTGAAATTTAGATTGTTTTCATGCTGGTCCTGATATAGGTGGTCAATACGGTCAGTATTGAACTGAGAAGATCTCCGTTTCAGCCCATGAACAAAATACCCTTTTTTTAAAAGAAATTCTGCCAGGTATGCCCCATCTTGTCCCGTAACACCTGTAATCAAGGCCACTTTCATTCTTACGTAATTTTTTTGGCTAATATAAGAATATTTAACTGAAGATTTTATTTAACAATCTTTAGCAAATAGGTACCATAACCACTTTTTACCAGCGGGGTAGCAATCGCAGTCAATTGTGCTTTATCAATAAATCCCATTCTATACGCGACTTCTTCAATACATCCTATTTTAAGGCCCTGGCGTTCTTCAATCACCTGAACAAATTGTCCGGCCTGCATCAAAGAAACGAATGTGCCGGTATCCAGCCAGGCGGTTCCCCTGTTTAACACCGCAACTTTCAAATTGCCTTGTTCGAGGTAAACTTTATTGACATCTGTGATTTCATATTCTCCCCTCGGAGAAGGCTCGATATTTTTAGCGATTTCTACAACGCTGTTGTCATAAAAGTAAAGGCCTGGAACCGCGTAATTCGATTTAGGTTGTTCTGGTTTCTCTTCAATAGAGACAGCATTATTATCCACATCAAATTCTACTACGCCATAACGTTCGGGATCAGAAACCTGATAAGCAAATACAACACCACCAGTTGTTTCCGTATTTTCCTGTAATAATTTAGACATTCCATCACCATAGAAAATATTATCTCCTAAAACCAGAGCAACCTTATCTTGTCCGATGAAATCTGCACCAATCACGAACGCCTGGGCTAACCCATTAGGTTTCTCCTGAACGGCATAAGAAAATTTACAACCAATCTTACTGCCATCTCCTAACAATTTTTCAAAATTAGGCAAATCATGTGGTGTAGAGATAATCAAAATTTCCCTGATTCCTGCAAGCATCAGTATTGATAATGGATAGTAAATCATCGGCTTATCATATACCGGCATCATTTGCTTGCTCATCACCAAGGTTAATGGATGCAATCGGGTTCCACTGCCCCCCGCCAGAATTATTCCTTTCATAATATATTATAAATTTTTGATACAAATATTTAGGCTTTCTCTCCAGTAAGGAATTTCGACACCTAAGGCTAATTTTATCTTTGTCTTATCTAAAACAGAATAATGAGGTCTTTTTGCTTTGGTAACAAACGCCGCAGAAGCTACTGGCAAAACTTTGATCTCAATACCTGATAATTCAAATACTGCTTTTGCAAAGTCATACCAGGAAGCGACCCCTTCATTACTATAATGGTATAGACCAAAAGCCCCGGGATCATTTTGAGTTATATTTATTATAACCTTTGCAAGATCCATCGCATAGGTGGGTGTACCCACCTGATCGTAAATCACATTTAATTCAGATCTGGTTTGCGAAAGTTTCAACATCGTTTTCACAAAATTATTAGCCCTTTCTGAATATAGCCAGCTCGTACGAATAATGTAGTATTGAGTTAGTAACGACTGGATTTCCTGTTCACCTTTGAGTTTGGACAAACCATAAATATTTACAGGGTTGGTATCCAAATCTTCCGTTAAAGGTGTGCTCGAACTGCCGTCAAATACGAAATCTGTTGAGATGTGTATCAGCGTAGTATTGTATTTCAGGCAGTTTATTGCCAGCTGCTTTACAGCATTGTGATTTACCTGAAAGGCATTATGCTGATCTTCTTCCGCCTGGTCAACTGCTGTATAAGCTGCGCAGTTGATACAATATACGGGCTGATACTCTTCGAAAATGGAGGTCGTTTGTTCTTCATTTATGCAATCCAGCTCTGTTCTGGAAAGAAAGACAAAGTTGAGCGTCAGCTCTTCTAGAAAAACAACCTCTTTTAGACATTGTCCTAATTGTCCTGAACCACCTATAACAATTACATTGTTTTTCATTAGTTAAATATTGTTTTATCGGTAATTAAGAGTAAATAAGTTAATTGTTATTGATCACGAATTATAAGCTAATGGAGGTTTCATTAATTTTTATGACCCAGATGAAATTGTATGCCTACTGAAACAGGATTAAGAAGTAATTCACCTTTTTGAAATCTATTTTGCGTATATACCTCCGGATCACTCTGGGTTTTGCCCCAGGCGTAAAAGAATTCTACATTGCTCTCTGCAAATATAGAAATATCTTTGATTGGATTTTGCTTTATCCCCACTAGTGGGGAGATAGTAAAGCCTCTTTTTCTTGTACTTATATTAAAATTGACAGGATTGGTATCTGTAAGGTTGCCATTAAATTCATTTGAACGGTATCCCAGATCAAAACCCAGGTACGGTTGAACTGGTCCGTAGGTAAAATTCTTTTCAAAACCAGCCTTAAACGAATAATCTTTCACTTTGCCCGCAGCAAATTGACAATTTTCGCAATTATTGGAAAATTGATCTGATTTGTGCAGATAGCTGCCACTTAACCGATAACTGAAGAGATTGTCATTAAATTTCACGATGTAACTACTAAAATTGGAGCTGATAAAACGATGGTCCTTCGTCTGGTTAAGCAATTCTGGTAGCTCAAGATAATTGTATCCCCGGACGCCAAAACTATATTTGGCATCACCATTTTGCTGGGAAAAAACCGTCATAGATAATAGTATCAAAGGAAGAATCAGTATTTTTTTTATCATGCTAAATTTATTGTCTGTTAATATAAATATAAATCACGTACTTCTGCGCATCGTCAAAAAACTATGACTTAAACAACGGCTAGTATGGATTAAATATAAATCTTCAAAGATGCTTAATCTCTTGGTATCATTAATATTTTTCATTTCATATACCATTTCAAAATGATACGCTGATTCTGAATTTATGCCTAACTTCATTTACTTATTTTTTAAACTACAAGACTTTAATTTCCCTGGATGACTTTGTATTTTACACTTTCCTCCTCTTTCTAAAAAAATGGGATAATTATTTAGTATTATTGACAAGTATCCGTCAGACTAACAGGCTATATATGAATCCTCTATTAATCAAATTGTCCCCAATAGTACTATTTATTGCTTGCGGCATTCTTAGCTGTAAGCACGTGCCATTAAGCGGTAGTTCCGATCCTGCGCTGAAGGTTGTAGAGCACCTTTCAGATTCGGCAAAGATGCACTACACACGCGGACATACTGAACTGGCTATCCAATATTATAAACGCGCATTGCAACATGCCCAAAATCATAAACTACCTCAGCATCAAGCGCAAGTGCTGCTTAAAATGGCAAAAATTTTGCCCAGGCAGGATATTGATGTCAGTCTCAGTTATTTGGATAGTGCACTTCGTATCGCCAAAACTATACATCACTACCAATTGCAATCCGACATTTACCGTTCTATAGCAGAGATCCATAAGCAACATCATAATTATACGGCAGCGCTTTTTGCACTGGAGGCTCATAACTTGCTGACGGATTCCTTGCTGGACGAACGCAGAAACAAAAATCTGCAGCACCTCGCAATGAAAAAAGATGCATTGCGCGAGAGAGTCTTTTATATTTTGGTTGCTGCAATTCTATTGGGCATTGCACTTGCTCTGGCATTATTTTTCAGACGCACAAAAAAGCTGAACAGGGAACTGACCCTGGCAGTAGATGTGCGCAACAAACTCTTTTCTATCATTAGTCATGATCTCAGGGGGCCGGCAGGAAGCTTAAAACTGGCCTACGAGCTGCTAGAAACCGGAGCCATTTCAGATGAAGAATTCCCCGGATTTTTTAAAATGTTGAAGAATCAGAGCAACACTTTGAATGAAACTTTGGATTCCCTGCTAATCTGGTCGCGGTCTCAGCTGGACGAGATTCGTACAGTGCCGCTTAAGTTTGTTCTTTTGGAAAGCATCAAATTTAATTTGGCCTTGCTGGAAGGCCAGTATACAATAAAGCAACTGAAAATCAATATCAGCGTTCCAATTGATATGGAAATATATGCAGACAAGGACCAGTTTGATTTTATCATTCGCAATTTATTATCAAATGCTATAAAATTTTCTTATGCAGGAAGTGCAATTGAGGTGACTGCGGAGCGCAAAAAAGATAGCATACTGCTGACTGTTACCGACCATGGTATTGGTATCTCTCCCGAAAGGCAGGCGCAATTCCAATCAGGAACGCTGGAAACCACATTTGGCACCTCGGGCGAAAAAGGTACTGGTTTAGGCCTACGCATGATCAAAGATTTTGTATCTGCATCTGGTGGCAATATCTCGCTGCAAAGTACAAAAGGCAACACGCAGTTTTCCCTCAGTTTACCCCCCACTCCTGTGATAAAGAATTGAATTTAAAATTTACGACTTGCATCATGATTTCTTAATCAGACGCCCGTGAAACCTATAATTGTTTTTATTTTTTCATCCAGCTCGTCCACATCATCCTGGATTTCCTGAAATTCAGGATAGGTTATAAAATAATTTCCCATACGCAATAACAGTAAAATGCCTTTAATATTGGCGACAGGCTTTCTCAGCTCATGTGACTGTAAAAAGGCGGTTTTTGCAAGCAAATTTTGATGAGCTATCATATTTTGCTGTTCATTGATACGCTCTGTTATATTGGTCGAATTGTAGGATATACCAATAATATCTCCATTAGTATTTCTGGTAGGATCGTAGGTAATATCACACCAATGCGAAATTTTTCCAAATTTAATCAGGCGCTCATGCCTTACCCGTTCCCCTGATAATGCCTTGCCGCAGTTCTCAATAAAATCGGGCATGTAGCTTTCTCTAACAAAATCAGTAACCTTCATTCCTTTCTCTATAGTAATATGATATTCCTGCTGTACAAAATCTCTGAGCCTTCTATTAAATGCTAAGATATTATAATCTTTATCGATCATAATATGTTCTGAAGTTGAACTTTCAAAAAAAGAAAGCAGCTTAATTTCAGTCAGTTTTGCCTCCAGATATTGTGATTTGAGTATCGCTAATCCTGATTCAAACTCAAATAGGGCAATAGCATGCCTGGCCAGCATTGTTAGCATTTTAAGTTTGATCTCTGAGATAGTTTTTGGGGACTCATCAATCACGCAAAGACTGCCCAGCTTATAACCATCATGTGTAGTTAGAGGGATGCCTGCATAAAACCTGATACGGGTGTCACCGGTTACTAATGGATTGTTACTGAAACGCTCATCTTTGGTGGCATCCTCAACAACAAAATATTTATCTTCCTCGATTGTGTAATTGCAGAAAGCGTCCTTTCTGGCGGTCTGTGTAAAATTAAAGGCTTGTTTAACCCTAATGTATTGGGTCTGCTCACCAATCAGGCTGATCAAAGCAGTTGGGCATCCGCAAATTTTGGCTGCAGTACTGACAATTTCCTGAAGTTCTTTATTCAGGCTAAAGTCTATTTTAAGAAATTTATTTACGGCTTTTAACCGTTCTAATTCACTGAGAGGCATATATCATTATTAATTTTTTTACAAAATAATCTGTATCCCTTTATTTGACCTGATCCGCGCCAGATGCAATCAACTGCTGTTTTTCCAAAAGCTCTTGCAATGAGGCATAGAGTACCAAAAATTCTTCCGTCGCTGCCAGTTCGGGTATTAAATTTAGTTTTTTAATATTTATATTGATCCTTTCGATAGGTCTAATCAATTCATTAACCTGCAGATCATTGATACGCTCTATTGCCTGAAGCTGGGCTTTTAAACGCTCCTGATTGTTAACACTTGCTGTAATGTCTGTTGCATTTAAGGAAACACCAATTCTTTGCCCTCTGCTGTCAAACGCACATTCAAAATTTACATACCAGCATATTTTACCTTTAAAATATTCCAAATGCCTTTCTACGCTAATATTTTCGCCACTGAGCGCCCTGTTAAAGTAAGCTACAAACTCATCCAAAAATTCTGGATGAACATATGGTTTCACGTCTGATCCCACCTTTAAATAAGCCTGGCGATTTTTAAAAATCAGATCTGAGATACTTTGATTAAATGCAACCACACGCATGTTTTCATCCATCAGTAAATGGCAGGAACTTGAACTTTGGAAGTAAGCGAGCAAAGTATTGGAAGATGAAAGCGACTGTTCATACTGCTCTTTCAGAATCTGATGGGTAATATCGAATTCAAGAAGCCGGGTCACCTGCTGGGCAAGGCTTCTCAGCATTTCCTTCTCCAATTCCGGTAAGTCCCTGATCTGAGTATCAAAAACGCACAACGTACCTACTGCGTTTCCCTTTTCAGTAGTTAATGGCATCCCCGCGTAAAATCTGAGATGTGGGCTGCCCTGTACAAAAACATTATCTGCGAACCTTTTATCTTTTGTGGCGTCTGGTACGATCAACAAATCGTCGCTTTTTAGTGTAAACTGACAAAATGTGTTGGTATAATCTACCTGATCAATGTCAGCGCCGGTTCGAAATTTTACAAACTGCGTCTCTCCGTCCATCAGGGTAATCATCGCAATCGGCGATCCGCAAATCTCCGCTGCAAGTTCCACAATCTCCTGTAATTCCTTGTCTTTACTGATATCTAATTTTAAAAAGCGGTCCACATCAGCCAGCCGTTCTGTATTATATCTTTTCATATTTGATATGTTAGCGAAAAAGATGAATGCATTGACAGTATATATCAAGAGTTGGGCAATTGCCCCCACTTAACAAATATTGATAAGTTTATACTCCAATGAGTACTGTTGCTTATTTTATGTTTAGCAGGATCACATGAGTTCAGTACAAACCTCTATTTCATCACTTACGGCTTTGAACATACCTTTCGCAGCAGAAAGAGGCTGATCCCCGATCAGCTCTATTTCACGGGCAAGTTTCGCCAGTTTAGGGAGGCCAGCAGAAACAGCTGTGCCATACATTTTATGGCCTTCTGCCGAAATTTGCTGTCTTCTCTCCTGATCGATAGCTAGTTGAAGTACCGATAAGGATTGTTTTAACTGAACTTTTGTCAGCGCTAAAATCTCAGCAAGGATTAAACTATTGTCGCCGATATGTGTCCGCAAAATAGCAGGATCAAAATGCTGCAGATCTTCAGTAGCAACATAACTGGAATAAATCTCTGCAGGCTCCTGGATGTGCAACCATTTTTTGAGAATTTGGATAACCGTGTCCTCAATTACAGGTTTAACAACAAAATCATCCATTCCTGCGCTCACACATCTTTCGCGCTCATCCTTTACATTACCTGCAGTTAATGCGATGATAGGTACCCGGTGTTTATTGTCTTCCAGTTTCCGGATGGCCAAAGTGGCCTCGTACCCGTTCATATCCGGCATTTGTACATCCATCAGGATCAGATCAGGTGATGTCTTTTTAAAATGTTCCACTGCTTCTATACCATTTCGGGCTTCAATCACTTCTGCATTAACGGCCGCCCTGCTGATAATTGTTTTAGCCAGAAGCATATTAACAGGGTTGTCGTCTGCTACCAAGATCCGTAATGGTGCAGCTGTAATTTCTACAGAAATAGCCTTCACATTTGATGAACCTGATTTGTCTTTTAATAAAAGGTGAGACAGCATTCCGTATAATTCTGTCATTTTCACAGGTTTTACTAATCTTGAGCTGACCTGCAGTTCATCACAGGCACGTATTATCTTTTCATCATCTGACGAACTGAACAGCAGGACTATAGGCTGCAAAATGGCGGTATCGTTAAAACTTTCTCTGATCTGCCGGATGGTGTCCAGACCATCGAGGTATGGCATATGGTAATCCATTAAAATAACGTCAAATTTTTCTCCGGCGGCTAAAATTTGAAGGGCCTCAAATCCATTTTTAGCCTGGATGCTTTTGATCCCCTTAAGGAGAAGCATTTCTTCAAGGATGATCCGGTTATTGGTATTATCGTCCACAATCAGTGCCTTACTGATCCAACTGATATTTTCCCATTCTTTAGCGTCTCCTTGGGCGCAACGCAGCCACACCTCAAAAAAGAATTCGCTTCCTTCACCCAGGGTGGTGTGAAGTTCAAGTTTACTGCTCATGAGGCCTAACAGCTTATTTGTGATGGCTAACCCTAGTCCTGTACCACCATATTTCTTAGTAGTAGAGCCATCCTCCTGGGCAAATGCTTCAAAGATCTTATCTATTTTATCGGCTTTGATACCAATGCCGGTGTCTCTTACACTAAAACGTAACAGCGATTGCTCCTGATGATGCTGAACAACCTGAATCTTAAGTTCAATTTCGCCCTGGTCGGTGAACTTTGCGGCATTGCCAAGCAAGTTTACCAGGATTTGTTTTAGCCGTAGTGAATCTGTCCAGATAAAGCGGGGCAAGTCTGCAGAAAGATTCAGTAACATCTCAAGCCCTTTCTTTTGGACCTGATAGGTAATTATATCTGTAGCCTGACCACTGATCTCATAAATATCGCATTCTTCGATATCCAGCTCCAGTTTTCCAGCCTCTATCTTTGAGAAATCCAGTATATCGTTGATAATCCCTAACAGAGCGTTAGCAGATTGGTTCACAATCGAAAGATATTGTAGCTGGGTATCACTGAGCTCTGTTTTGAGTACCAGATCAGTAAATCCGATTACTCCATTTAATGGCGTACGGATCTCATGACTCATATTGGATAAGAAGTCCGACTTAGCAATACTAGCCTGTTCAGCGGCCACTTTTGCCTGGTCTAACTCATTTCTTTGCTGAACGGCAGCTGTAATGTTCTGTGTAAAGATCATCATACCACCTATAGTGCCATCCGCTATTGACCATGGCCGCATTTCCCAAGTAATAAACTGATTATCTTTACCGTCGCTGCCCACATAAATATCTTCTTCTTTCCGCTCTACCGCACCATTAAGTATCCGCTGATGGCGCTGCCTTCCCTGTTCAGTTATAAATGGAAAAAAATCATAATAACTTCTTCCAACTATATTTTGGCCTTTGAGGCCATAATCTTCCAGCCATCGGTTACTTACAGCGATATAATCCATATGTTTATCCAGCATGGCAACTGCTGCAGGAGTGTAGGTTACAAAGGAGGCCAGGATAGTCCTGGATCGTTCTGCTTCCAGTTCTATTCTCTTTCTCGTGTCTATATCCTGTAGAGAACCATATATCCTTATACAAGTTCCGTTTTCAAAAACAGGATTTCCGATTGATTTTACCCATACCTCCGAACCGGTGTAAGTAATGATCTGTAGTTCTATGTCCCAAGCCTGCCCCTTAGAAATTGCCAGATCAACCGCAGCCTGGATCTCCTCGCGCCCCGAACCCTTTTTATAAAAGCTAAGTCCTGTTTGCAGGCTAGGTTCAATATCTTCGGGGAGTTCATGGATTTCCCGGGTTACCGTAGTCCAGTACACTTCTTCATTTGAGAGGTCAAGTTGCCATCCTCCAACCCGGGCAACCCTGTTAGTCTGCTCAAGCATTTCTTTTAACTGAGAAACGCGATATTCCATTTTCTTATTTTCTGTAATATCCAGGGCATTGCCTATCACGTATGGGGCCTTTCCATTTCTTGATTCCAGGACATTATTGAACATCAGTGTTTTTAAGGAGCCATCCTTATGGATTACCTGCATTTGCCCTTCCCCTCTGCCGGATTGTTGAATTTCTTTTAGATAAGCTGTCAGATAAGGGTGCCGTTCTTCAGGTATTACATCAAAAAGACTCATTTTTGTAATTTCTTCCACACGATAACCCAGTATTCCTGCTCCTGCCTCATTGACGGAAGTGAAATTTCCCCCGAGATCGTGCGTAGCGATAAAGCCCTGTGAATTTTCGATGACAGCGCGGAGATCTGCTTCTTTTTCAGCCAGTTTTTCTTCGTTTTCTTTGATCAGTGTGATATCTCTTCCAACAGCAAACAAATTATCAGTATGGAGCTCGGGGCTAACGACCCACTGAAATATTTTATATGTTCCAGATGCAGTTTGAAGGCGGTGTTCAAAATTGATGATGGATTCGCCCTGTTTCAACTTTTCCATCTCCATAGCGGTAGTCAGCTGGTCCATGGGATGTACAAGATCAAAAATCGTTTTTCCCAATATCTCTGCTTCAGACCAGCCAAGCAACTTTTCAAAAGAAGGGTTTACCTTTCTAAAAAAGCCATCTGTACCTGATATACATATGAGATCATTGGATAACAGAAATAACTTTTCGAAATTTCTCAGCTCTTCTTTAAGCCTCCTATCGGTGATCAATTGCATCACCTCTATACTTAAAAGATGTAAAGCCTGTTTTTGCCGGTCGTTAAGCCGGTTAGGCTTCCTGTCTATCACGCACAATGTACCCAGCTTATACCCTGCGGGATCAATCAGCGGATATCCCGCATAAAACTTCAGATGCGGTTCTTCTGCTACCAGAGGATTCTCCTTAAAACGTTCGTCAATATCAGCATCACAGACTTCAAACAATCCATCATCCATGATTGTGTACTGACAAAATGCAATTTCCCTTGGCGTATGATCAATATTCAGACCAACTTTAGATTTAAACCATTGCCTTTCCTGATCCACCAATGTGATCAATGAGATGGGCATATCGCAAATGATTGCAGCCAGAGCAGTTATTCTATCATAATCCTGCTCAGACAGAGAGTTCAATATTTCATAGCTTTTTAAAGCCTTTAGGCGGTCACTCTCGTTTTCTGGTAGAGGTAGGTTCTCCATTTGTTTAACCATTAAAAGTTTAATTTACCATTTTATATAGTAATAAAACAAAAAAATGAAACCAAATGGAAAGATTGCAAATCTTAATTTTGGTTTTCCCAGGCCTCAAATGTGCATTAATTAAACCATTTCCTGTTTGATTTACGTTTAATCACGGATTTAGTCCAATGTTAGGCATCATACTTAAAAAAATGACGTCAGGAAATAGTTAATCCTTATCCAAAAATAGATATAGGGAAACTATTTTTCCATTTTCAATTATCGCTATATCTTTACCAGCTGCTACAGGTTGTTGAGCATCTGGACCCAATACCCAACTTACATATTGAATATTATGATTTATTTCAAAATCAGTTGTAGTGAATTTAAAACTTTCAGGCCAGCTGAGCTGAAGTTTATCAATCAAGTCATTTATAGCAGTGAAGCCTTTAAACGGCTCACTATAATCATTCTCAAAAAAAACGATATCGCCAGAATAAATTTTTTCCATGAGTTCCAATCTTTCGACTGAATTTCGGTTGTTCCAGATCAGTAGTAAACTATCTTCTAAAAGTTGTGACATAGACTTCATATTTTTTTATGTATTATATAACTAGAATAAAGTTAGGTATGCAAAATGGATTTGCAAATGATATTTGCAATGCAGTAACCTTGACTATTATCAATTGCTGGTTTCACAAATGCTGATTTACAGATTATAGAGCAAAGCCAATACATGGAACATATTTGTCCCCGCACTAAATTCTTTCTAATATTATATAGTGAAGGCAAACCATAATTATAGCTTTTGTAATTACCGATCCACCTGCTACTCTACCTGGATAAAATTTATCTAATAGTAGTCATAGTGTTAAGAAAAACATTTTGAAAATTTGGCGCTTTTTATCTATAGAAGATCATTGCCATTGTTTTGATTGCTAACATTTAGCTTTTTAGCGATAGCTGTTGCCTCTTTGTGTCGTTGCTGTATCTCTGAAAGGGCATTGATCGCAAATGTTTTGATATCCTTGTTCTTGAAGGTAACTGCTTTGCCGAACAACATATCGTAGTGGGCCAGTGATGTACTGACAAGTTTGATATAGGTTTTGTCTAATAGTTTCCCGGATACTGTTTTCAAAACCAGCAGTTGTGTGCGGTTTTCTTCAGATTGTACTGTTGGTGGATTGATGCCTTTTCCTTTTGCAATTGATGCCAGATCATTGTTTGCTTTCGTGCTGGCTGTGAACATCTTTTTTGCAAAAGACTTTACCAGAGGATCCTTAGTTTCTCGTTCCACAATTGCAGCTGTTTCAATGTCAAACAATGCACCATTGATGGCCTCAAGTATGAATAGTTTTTCATTTCCTTGCAGGTCTACGTCCGAGGTGTATATCTGGGCTCTTTTGGTAGTGTCAGTGGTAGTATCGGTAACGCTGGTTGCCGCCTGGTCCCGGTTATTTCTGTTTTGATTCTGGCAGGAAACTGTCGCAATAATGATCACAATGGTATTTAACAGTAAGTTATTTTTTCTCATGGTAGTGATTTTTTGTTAAATATCAAGCGATCGAACTAGCTAGAAAATGATATAAATCACATATAGATATCCGGCAAGTTACTAATTTACTTTACACACATCATATCTGCACCCAAATAGACGCGTCTATGGTGTCATAGATTCGATTGGCCGCAATCAATTAAAAATACATCTCATTTTCGCTAATAGGGAATCTTCAACTAATGAAGGCGAAATCAGTATAATTGGAGATTAGATTTTTGAAAATGTTATTGCGCGTCCACTGGTAAAGATTGTTAAAAGCAAACAATAATTAGTAATTGCTTAAATGGAAACCGAATAGAGTCTCCATTTGTTTCAGGGAGGGGATAAGGCATTGTTAATCATTTCCTTCTTTCCCTCTCGTATTTCTAGGTTTGACTGATGAAACCACTTCACTATCTTTAATAATGCCTCGAATGACAGTATCTAGCTCTTCAATTGACATCTTCATGAATTCAAATAATTGTGAGTCAGATTCTGGTCTTTCTTCAAGTTCCCATAACGACCATAATCCTTTAATCCTGGCCAGAGGGGCCCTAACCATATGCGACTGAAAATACGCGATCTTTTTTAACTTTAAATTCTGCTCTTCTATAGCTTTATTATGAGATATCTGAGTAGTAATGTCCTGAGCAATCACCAATAATGCCTGATGCCCATGGAAAGGGATTGTACTACATCTGATTTTTGCATAAAATTGCTTGCCGTTTTTTTTTCGATGAAGAGCTACATTACTAAAGATCGACTCATTGGCTACCGCATTGTTTAAGCGATCAACTATAAGATCTACTGGATCTACCCGGATTTGTTGAATGGTCATTTCCAGAAATTCTTCTGAAGAAAATCCGTATTTTACCATTGCGGCTTCATTTACTTGTAAAAAATAGAAGGTAGCAGGGTCAAATATCCACATGGGTGATGGATTATTGAAAAATAAACTTTTGTAATGCCCTTCTGATTCTGCTAATTGTTTATTTCTGATAGTTTTATCAGCCACCTCTGTCTGCAGGATCTTGAGCAATTTATTCTCCTGCTCCATGGTGGATTGAAGCCCAACCAACAGATGGCGTATCTCTACAACGATCATGAAATTAAGAAATAAAAAATTAAGGGAATAGATCAGCCAGACGTCTATCTTATAATTATTTACAATTGTCCATCGCACAACTTTTTCGTTGATCAGTAAAGAGAAAACTGCGAAAATCAATGCATTTACACCAATACTGCAATAAGCAATCTTATCGGAAAAGAGCAATGAGATTATTACACTGATTGCTAAAAGATAGATACTGCCTACACCGAACGATCCCAAAGAAGCAATAAGGAAAACTGCTAATAAGGTTAAAACGAACACTGCAAAACTCATCTTTATCTTGATAGGATATTTTGTACAAAGTATAAATATCGAAACAGATGAGAATGCAAAGATATCTACGCCAGGAATCCAGCGCGATCCTTCCCCCCAAAAGATAATGATGCTTGGGATCATTACCATCAGACTGGCTGGTATTGTAATAGCTGTAGTTTTAATGAACAATTCATCTTGCCAGTATGACAAATCTCTAATCCGGGAAGACTCATTCTGTATTAATCGGCGAGTCACATAGGATAGGTACTGCATCCACAATGCATGAGAAACTGAGTTGATATATTTGATTGATTTATTCAACTATGGTGGCGTGCTAGTAACGTTCAATTCATTCGTAGAAAGATACATCTTTATTTTAGATATTAGTTTAACACTTTCAAAGAAAGCTCATAACATCCCAATTTCTGGTTTCGGATCTCTGGATGCCGGTTCTTTCGGAAGCTCAGCTATATATCTGCATCAGATATAAGACCTTAATACAAAACCTTCCCAATCACTATTTCCCCAAGCAGTTATCGTAGTGAAATTTAACTCAATAGGGGGGCAAATGAGTGCGGGGAAGACCTTGTGATATTCACCAACGGTTAGCTAGGGGTTCAAAAATACCTGAACCAAATTAGATAGTTTAAGGATCCTGAGTTCATATTGTGGAATGAAGATTAAATGTCTGCATAGGTCAGATCAGATTTGAGCATGAAATAATTAAACCAGCTCCCGTTTACTTTTCCTTCTTATGGATTATGTTTTATGTGAGGAATATCGAACCTTCTGTAAATAATGAGCAAATTGGAATATAGCTGGTTGGGATTCAAATTGTTTCACCTATCGAAAACCGCCGATCTTACAGTGCACTAAAACCACTTCAAGTTAAATTATTAAACCAAAGAAAACTCACAAACAATACTTTAATTTAAATATATAATCATATTGTTTTTATATTTTGCTTCAAATAAATGAATAGGGTTCAGATATATTTTTGCATCTCTTTCAAAATAAAAGATGCTGTTCTAAAAAAAAATTTACGTTAACCACGGCTAACTCCTTCTTGACCACTAACAAATGGTAAATCACCAAGTAATCAGCATTTTT
The DNA here is from genome assembly GCF_900182595.1 of Pedobacter westerhofensis. Classification (GTDB taxonomy): domain Bacteria; phylum Bacteroidota; class Bacteroidia; order Sphingobacteriales; family Sphingobacteriaceae; genus Pedobacter; species Pedobacter westerhofensis. The sequence continues at coordinate 453,312 of NZ_FXTN01000003.1, forward strand.
TTCGGCATCAGCTTGTTCAGTTTATATAAATAATTCATCAAACGAAAGTTGCGTTATAATCGAACGAATAAAATCGAAATTAGACCCCCATTTTTCCATTAACAAATACACAGATACAACTATCAATCTACACATTGTTAAAAATCTTCTAATATAGCTTAACCGAGTAAAATAGCGCTTTTGGCTATAAAAAAGGCTGTTTTTATAAAGTATCTTAGTAACATATAAATTACACTCCTTTCATGAAAATTCTTTTTATCGTGCCCTCCTACAAGCCGGCCTACATCTATGGCGGTACCATTGTAGTTGTTACCAGATTGGCTGAACAGTTAATACTCGAAGGTCATGACGTGTCAGTTTACACTACTACCGCCAATGGCAAGACGGAACTTGATGTAATTCCAGGAAAAGAAACAGATGTTGATGGCGTTAAGGTTACTTATTTCAAAAGAATAACACATGATCATACTCATGTTTCTACAGCACTATGGAAACATCTTTATTCAACCGTGAAGGAATTTGACGTGGTGCATATTCACTCCTGGTGGAATCTGCTGGTGATTGGCGCATCCTATATCTGTAAACTACGGGGCGTAAAGCCTGTTTTTTCTCCGCACGGAATGTTGAGTACATATATAATGGAAACCAATAACGCTGGCCCGAAGAAATTACTCCATAACGTGATAGGAAAAGGCTTACTTGAACATTCAATTCTTCATGTAACAGCAGAAACTGAATGGGAAGAATCAATCAAGATCAATCCTCACTGGCGCGGCCATGTGATTCCGAATTTGGTGATGCTCTCAGAAAACACTTATCCGAGGCCCAACAATAAAATATTCACCATAGGCTTTATTTCCCGCATCGATCCCAAAAAGGGATTAGACCTGCTGATCAAAGCTTTAAGTAAAGTTAATTTTGAATACCATTTACAAATCGCTGGTGAAGGCGAGGAAAATTACGTGAACAGTCTTAAACAACTTGCAGTGGAATGCGGGAATGATCAAAAACTGGAATGGGTAGGCTGGAAAAACGGGGAAGAAAAATTCGAATACCTATCTCAACTGGATTTATTCGCTTTAACTTCTCATAATGAAAACTTTGCTGTTGTAGTGATTGAAGCATTATCAGTAGGCACTCCAGTGTTATTAAGTGACAAGGTTGGTCTGTATAAATATGTTCTGGATCGTGACATGGGATGGATAACAGACCTGAATGTGGATAATATCACGCAACAACTGAATACCCTTTATGCGGAGAAAAGCAAATTGCAAAAAATAAATGTACTGGCTCCTGCTAAAATAAAAGCTGAATACAACGATTCCGTCCTAGCAAAGGAATATCTGCAATTGTATATCAACAAATAAACCTAATCCTTTTTTACTACCGGCAAACTGATCATGATCTTAGTCCCCGACCCTACCTGGCTCTCCACATAGATATTGCCGCCAAGTTCTTCGATCTGGGTTTTCACCATGAACATCCCCATACCTTTACCATCAGTGGTGGTATCAAAGCGCTTGTACAGCGAAAACAGATGTGCGCCGTTCTTTTGCATATCAATTCCTTTTCCGTTATCTTCAAAGGTCAGCAACAGCTGATCTTTAACGATTGCACTTTTGATAATAATTTCCGGAGCAGCTTCCGGACGGCGGTATTTGATGCTATTTAAAGTGATATTATAGAAAACACTATACAAGTATCCCCTTACCGTATAAAATGACTGCAGCGCTTCGAAATCACAATGAATGGTTACTTCTTCGGCGATCATCAGATTGTTGATACTGAATGTTATCTCTTCTACCAGCTGACGGAAGAAAACTTCTTCTTTTTTCTTGTTCACCTGGTCCTTTACCTGCAGGGTCTGGCTCAGATCTTTCAGAATCGTATCCATTGTTTTGATCGATGTCCGTAATCCATTGACCAGTTCGTCATGCTGGTTCTCGGACGGATCTGCAAGCAGCTCCGTGATGCCCATGATATTGGCTACCGGGGCAAGCAGGTTATGAGAAACAATATAAGTAAACTGTTCCAGGCTTTTATTTCTTTTGCTCAGCTCTGCATTGGTCTGGGCAAGCGCCATAGCGGTAGTCTTGGATGTCGTAATATCCCTGATCGATAAAATCAGACCCCAATTCTGATCTTCATCATTTGCAACGGTGATCCACTTGATACTATACCAGAAGTCTTCGCCTTCAGCATCAGCAAAAGTAGTATGGTAAGAGACGTTCTCCCCGTTCAGCACGCGCTGTATAATATTTGTAATCTCAGACTTCCTGCCCGCAGGAAAATAATCCAGTATATCACCACCAATAGATAGTTCGCTGTAACCAAACTTATCACGTAGCTTTTGTGCAGGAATATTGTAGGACACCACTTTTAAAGTATCATTTACTAAAATATATGCTGTATCTGTATGGTCAAAGAGGGCACGCAGGTTAGCTTTTGATTTAAGAATCTGTTTTTCGCTGATTTTAAGTGCGGTCGTATCAGCAAGATTGCGTTTATACAGACGCTCCTTTTCCCTGACAGCCTGTTCCATATTAGAAATAGCACGCAGCCTGATCGCCTGATTATATAAAACGTAGAATAAACGTTGTGGTTTTTCTTTTAATACGTAGTCCACAGCTCCCGCCTTCAGGAGCTCCAATGCTTCGTCTTCCCTGGCAACAGAACAAATGACAATAAATGGAACATCTGCTTCCTGTGCCTGTAAAATACCTAGTGCCTCTCTTGGCGGAACAACATCTAAATCTTCATCAGCTAGGATAATATCCGGTCTGAAATCTTGTAAAAGACTTACATACTCTTCCAGGGTCTGTACAGCTAAATACTGATATGTTGGAGCTAACTCTTCTAATATTTCCAACAATGGTCCTGTGTCCCGCACATGGTGCTGAAGGTACAGTATTTTCGGTCTCTTGTTCATTACAACCTTAATTCGTATTTGGGCTGTTCAAATATAGGATTTTCATCGGTCAGATTATACGTAAACTGCAAAGAAACAGGACTATCAACAATCGAAATTATTTAAAAAATTCTAATTTAGTTGATTTAAACACTAATAAATGGTTTTAGTTTTGTAAAATGACATTTTTTCTATATCAAAATGATACAAACACATTCTCATCAGTTGTTATTTTTATGCCGATAATTATTTGTTGTTACGACGGATAATATCAATTTCTACGTTGTAAAACATCCGAGACATTCAGCATAGAAGAATACAACAAATTAATTATTAATTTTTTTATGGGTTATAAAAAAGCTGTCTGGACACTCAGAGCCGCTGCATCACAATTGAACCATCGGAAATTCTAAATTTAGAGGTGAAGCGATGTGTGTTGCAATCAATGCTAAGGCAGATGCATCACCTGACAGAATGAACTTTAATAAAATCAGTTAACAGGTGTCAAGTATCGATGAATATTTTTGTAATATTGAGCCACACATCACGCTCATGAATATTATTAATAGGTATAAGGTTAAATACGCATCTCTGATAAATGAAACTGAGATACCATTAATGCAGTCCAGAATCAAAATATTGACCCTAGGGTTAATATTATTGACTACGCTGACGGTGGTCATTTTGTTAAGTTCATTAATAAAGCCCAATGTCATTACTATTATCAGGCTGACAATATTGGCGCTGACCATGGCCTTTGCATTTCATCTGTTACTTGGAAAGGGAAAGTGGCAGTTATCTGGCCATATATTCCTGCTGTCTCTGTGTATGCTGATATGGTCTAACCTGATACTTTATTCTACGGGAATTAATCTGGTTACGCTTCAGATATCTCTTATTATCATTTCTGCAAGCTTTTATATCCTTGGTAAGAACTGGGGGATACTCTATTCGCTTTCTAACGTAGTACCAATTGTACTCCACATGATAATTACACGAATGCAAAACGGAAGGGTGAGCATTACCCCGATGCAAATTCATAACATGTCTTTTCTGTTAGCATTCGCTGTCAATTTTGGCATATTGATTATGATGCATTATGAATTTTTTAAATCGTTTTACCAAAGCCATCATAAAGAAAGGGAACTGAACGCACAATTACAGCTGGCACTTAAAGAAGCACAGGAGGCAACAAGGCTGCGATCTGATTTTCTTTCCTCAATGTCTCACGAATTACGCACGCCATTACATGCTGTGATAGGAATGATCAACGTGCTCAGTATAGAAAATCCACGCAAAGACCAGGAAGAAAACCTGGCGATCCTGCGCTTCTCAGCCGAAAATCTGCTTGCATTAATTAATGATACCCTCGATTTCAGCAAGATGAACGAAGATAAAGTAGTCCTGAATAAGGCCGACTTTAATCTGAGTACGCTGCTGCAGAATATACATTCGTCATTTAAATCGAAAGCAGAACAGAAAGGCCTTGACCTGCGGCTGATAATGGATTTTGGAGGCAGACAAGTTTATATCAACGGCGATCAGACAAGGCTCACACAGATTTTAAATAACTTGGTCTCCAATGCTGTTAAATTTACCGATACCGGTGGCAGGGTAGAAATCAGCGTAAACACTGTTGTGCAGCTGGGCAAACAGATTACACTGCTATTTTCGGTTAAGGATTCCGGGATCGGAATTCCTGCCAACAAACAGGAGATTATTTTTGAACCTTTTCTGCAGGCCAATAACAATATTACGAAACGCTATGGAGGTACAGGACTGGGACTGGCAATTGTAAAAAGGCTGATCAATTTACACGAAAGTGAACTTAAACTGGTAAGTGAGGAAAATATTGGCTCGGTATTCTCTTTTGAACTGAGGTATGATATCGCCAAACCAGAAATAGCCGAAGAAAAAGCACCTGCTCCTACACATTTGCGGGAGATTCGCAACCTTAACATATTAATAGCTGAAGATAATATCATCAATATTATGCTGCTGAAGAAGATTCTGGATCAGTGGGACTGTACTTATTCGCTGTCCAAAAATGGGCAGGAAGCGCTGGATATGGTAAAAACAGGAGCATTTGACGTTGTGCTCATGGATATTCACATGCCTGTAATGGATGGTTTTGAGGCATCAAGGCATATCAGGGAATTGCCTGACCCAAATATTTCTAAGATCAAGATCATTGCGCTGACGGCTTCCAGCGATGTAGACATACAGGAATCATTCAACTTTACATACCTGGACGACTACCTGCTAAAACCTTTCTCTCCCCTACTGCTGAAGGAAAAGCTGGAAGCAGTTGTGCTGCACCGCTCGGGCAAATAACTTGGCAGCATTGTTGCCAAATGAGCATCAATGCTCAGCCCCCTCCAAAGAATCCGTAGTAACAGAAAAATCCAGTTGCTGATACTCCTGGTCTTTAGCGCTACCCTTATCAATATCACTTATTTTTTTCTCCTGATGAAGGAGAACAATAAAAGTATCAAAAGCATCAGACTGGAAGAGCAAGCCTCTTCATATACCCGGGCAATTCTGTCTACCATCAAAGATGCCGAACTGGGCCAGCGTGGCTATATGGTCACTGGCAGAAAAGTTTACCTGGCACCGTACAACGGATCAGTAAAAACCCTCCCAAAGCTGCAGCAAACGCTTACTGCATTGATAAAGACACATTTTGGCCAGCAAGATATCCGGGTCATGGACAGTCTGAACCATACCCTGGCCATCAAACTCGAGGAGCTCAGAAACACTATCCGTCTGAGGGAACAGCACAGGGAAGAGCGCATGCTGGACGTGGTAAACTCTGATCTCGGCGAACATGAAATGCACAAGATCAGGCTTTTATGCGATCGCCTGCTCAAAAGTTTTAGAAAAGCCAATGATGCCGACCAACAGAATATTTCTGCGACATTGGTAAAAAGAGAAATCAGTGTTGTCCTGTTTAGCATACTGGTGATTACAGCTGTACTGGTCATGCGATTTAAAATCCGGAAACGCGACCGCCGTAATGCACGTTTATTTGAAGAGATGGAATTACAGAACCTTAAGCTGATCCGCCAGCAGCAGGAACTCAAAAATCTGAATACACAATTCTCTTCCAGAAATACCGAACTGGAACATTTTACACATATCATTTCGCATGACCTCCGCGGGCCGCTGACGAACATCATTTCATTGATAAACATCCTCGAGGATGAAGATTATTCTAAAGAAAATAATGCAGCTTTTAAGATGCTGAAGAATTCTTCTGCAGGCTTATTCCACAGGCTGGATGATTTGATTATCCTGCTCCGTCACAATCAGGGGGGCATGTTGCTGAAAGAGCAGGTTAGCCTTTCTCAGCTCCTTGCCGAAGTGAAAGCGAACTATAAGATGGAGATCGAAAGATCCGGGACAATGATTGAAGCCGACTTCGGGCAGTCTGACGAAGTACTGTTTGTTAAAATATATATGCAGAGCATCCTGCAGAACCTGATCAGCAATGCGATCAAATACCGGGACCATGACAGACAAAACTGTATCACCCTGAAAACCTACAGGGAGGAAGGCATGCTCAGGATCATTGTTAAGGATAACGGGCAGGGTATCGACATGGACAAGTACGGTAGAGATATATTCGGGCTTTTTAAAACCTTCCATACCAGCGAGGACAGTCATGGCGTTGGCCTTTACCTGGTGAAGAAACAGGTAGTCGAAATGGGCGGCGACATCACGATTCAGAGTGCAGTGGGCCATGGTACAACTTTTAATATTACGATTCCTTCATAAATGATACACTATCAGAACTATACTGGCCGGACTTTTGAACTGTACAGTATATGATAGGAAAATTCGATATTCAGGTAAACCTCAACGGATGGCTGATCCCATTCCACGTTGAAAGTAAAGGAGAGGGAATTTTTAAAGTTGCCTATGAAAGTGTGAACATAGGGCACCTCCTGGTGAATGATACCTCAAAATGGATGTACCTGACCGATATCAGCGATGAAAAACTGCTCAATTCATACACTGCTGATAAAATCAGCAAGGCGATTATAAATTATTAATGTGTTTAAAACAGGATATCCTGTTTTAAACACATTTAATTATGCAATAAGTTTCTCGAAATCTGTATTGTTGATCAGTAGATCAAGACAGGGAGTAAGCTCCTTTAAAGGTAAAAACGTTGAAAAGGCAGATTTCCTGATATACAACCAATCATTTGTTTTGCAGCTCCTGCCAATGGTGTGAAAAATACCATCACAGCAAACCTCATACAGACCCGATTTTTTATTCAGCTCAGTGATATGATAAGTTTTGCCCTGAATGGTAATTTCAAAGGTCCGCATGATTTTTCCTTAAATAATGTATTGGTGTACGTACACAAATTAGGCCAAACGGCTATCATGTGCATCAACCTCGCTTTCATCGTCGAGGTAATTTTTCATCTCTGCCCAGGTTGGCTTGTGTGAGATGTTATTGCTGAGTTCCATGTAAGACATCAGTTTCTCAATCCTGTTGACTTCCCTCAGATGTAGGTAGGCATAAAAATCTAGTGGTTTTTCTTCAGCTGAGCTGTTTGTTATGTTGTTAAATTCTTCTTTTAACTTGTCAATTTCCGGCTGCATCACAGTCATTGTTGTGGGTTTTTAGTAAATACTTAAACAATAATTCATCCTTAAAAGCTAAAAAGATTGAGCTTTGTTTTAAAAAAATGTATCTCTGTTTTTCCTTAACTTGCAGCGCAGCATCTTTTTAAGCAGATTTGAGCCATAGCCAGGTATGAATAATATCATCAAAGAAATCACCCCACTGACCCATAAGGACTGTTTTAGCATCTTCTCCAGGGAAAAGAAAAGTTTCGATTTTCCTGTCCATTTTCATGAAGAGTTTGAGCTGAATTTAATTATCAACGGGGCTGGCGCAAAGCGAATTGTCGGTGATCATGAGGAAGAAATCTCAGATATCGAGCTGGTTTTAGTGGGCCCCAATCTGTCGCATGGCTGGCAAACATACCACTGTAAAAGTGACTCAGTTACGGAGGTCACTATTCAATGGCATAAAAACCTTTTTGAAGACCGCTTTCTCAAAAAAAACCAGATGATCCTGCTCAGGGAAATGCTGGAACGCTCAGCAAGGGGCATTCTGTTTTCTGAGGATACTGCTGTTGCGCTTTCTGCGCAATTAATGGCACTGAACGACCTGAAAGGTTTTACTGCTGTGATGGAACTGATAAATATCCTTCATGAGTTGTCAATTGCCGAAAATGCCAGGACGCTCTCTAGGGTTGCTCTTGACAATAACCAGATCTTAAACCCCAACAGCCGCCGGATCGATAAGGCCTTTGAATACATGAATGCCAACTATCAGAAACAGATCACGCTAAAGGAACTGGCGCAGCTGATCAGCATGACGGATGTATCATTCAGCCGCTTTATCAGTAAAAGAACAGGCAATACCTTTGTAGACACACTCAACGAAATCAGGCTGGCACACGCCACGAGAATGTTGATCGAAACGAATATGCCGATAGCGGATATCTCGGTCAACTGCGGGTTTAACAATATCTCCAACTTTAACAGGATCTTTAAAAAGAAGAAGTTCTGCACGCCAAAGGAATTTCGCGAGAATTTCTGCGGTACAAGCGTGTTTATCTAATCGTAACTGCCGGGATAGCTATCCGGGACTACAAAAATTTCTCTATCTTTAAATTATGCAAGCAGTAAGCACCCATGCACAGCTACCGGTTTATTCTTTGGGACCGGATGAGATCACTGGCAACAAAAATTTCAGGGTTTACAATTTTGAAGGCGTTTTGCCCGAACATGCAGGTCTCCTGGTTCCACATCGCAAAGACCATTACCTTTTTGTGTTCCTGAAAAAAGGTGGGATGCGACAGTGGCTGGACATGAAGCCCTATGAATTAAAAGACAATACCGTATACTTTTATAACCCCGGGCGCATCATTGTTAAAGAAGAAGCGGATCTGATCTATAGCACCGCCTTCGCTTTTACCCCCGAATTCCTGTCACTGCAGGAAAACGTATCACTCAGCAAACTGCCGCTGATCCAGAACCCATACAACAGCCATGAACTGATCCTGAATGCCCCGGACATCACGTTTGTGGAAGATCTGATGAACAAGATTAAAATGGAAAACCAGCAGCCCAGTGAATGGCGGCAACGCATGCTGGCGGCCTATGTTTCGCTCCTGCTGACTTACCTGAGCCGTTTGTATACGGAACAGTATAACGACAATGCCCCTTCAGTTGACCAGCTTTTGCTGAGAAAATTCCAGGCAAAAATTGATGAGAGCTTTCAGGAACTGCACGAGGTAGGCGATTATGCTTCATTATTGAACATCTCTCCCGGGCATTTGAGCGAGGTGGTGAAGAACCAAAGTGGCCGACCGGCAATCAAACATATTCACGACCGCCTGGTGATGGAAGCCCGCCGCCTGCTTTTTCATACGAACAATCCGCTGAAGGAAATTGCCTGGGACCTTGGTTTTTCCGATGCCTCCTACTTTAACCGCTTCTTTAAAAGGGAAACTGGCGCAACTCCCGCCGGGTATCGCAACCAAATCCGCGAAATGTACCATTAACACCGTTGTATGTGTTACACCTGATAAGGGGTCCTGCCATAGATTTGTACTGTAAACAAAGACAATAAGAATATGAAAACAGTACTGATCACAGGAGCAAACAAAAGTATAGGCTTTGAAACAGCCAGACAATTATTACAACAAGGATATTATGTGTACCTGGGCTGCCGGGACATGCAAAAGGGTGAGGAAGCAGTTCGCCAGCTGAATGCCGAAGGCCTGACCAATGTAGAACCAATAGTCATCGACGTAACGGATGCCGAATCGGTAAAGTCGGCACGTACCGTACTGGGACAGAAAACCAAGGTACTTGATGTGCTGATTAACAATGCAGGCGTAAGTGGTACGATGCAAAATGCGCTGGAAACAGAGATGAGCGTTTTCAGGGCTGTATTTGAAACTAACTTTTTTGCGGTAATACAGGTAACACAGGCTTTCATCGGTTTGATGATGGATGCACCTGAACCAAGAATTGTAAACGTAACTTCGGGACTGGGTTCAATTGCATTGCATGCTGATCCTTCATGGAAGTATTACAACGTAAAGGTTGCCAGTTATTTTCCTTCCAAGGCATCACTAAACGCTTATACCCTGGCACTGGCCCATGATTTAAAGGAGACAGCCTTTAAGGTAAACGTTGTTGACCCGGGTTATACCGCTACAGATTTTAATCACCATAGTGGCCCGGGCACTGTACCGGATGCCGCTGCAAGAGTGGTAAAGGCTGCGGTGTTAGGAGCGGATGGCCCCACAGGTACATTTTTTAGCGACGATAATTCGCCGGAAACTGGGATTAGTCCCTGGTAGTCTAAAACAGCCGGGGACCTTATTTCCCGGCTGTCTTGTAATTTTTAAACTTTAGCTTTATTTCTTCTTCTTCAGCCCACCAACGTTGATTACCGCACCTACACTAAAGATCGAATTTCCGGCAGTCATGTATTTCCGGTTTTTTAACCCGATATTACTGCTGGTGGTATATTGAAGCTGTACGGCGTCGCTTAGTCGCATCCGTGTAAAAAAGATGGGTTCCAGATAGATATTATCTTCTTTTGGCGTAACCACTCCGTTGATGAAAAAGTTATCCATGCTGAGGTGGCTGACACGCAGTGCAGTACCATAATTTAAAGGATAGTTGTTCCCGAAAAGGTGAAAGTTCTTATTTTTCTTAGAGCTGTAGTTTACCTGCACAAAGGTTTTACTGAAATCTGTCACCTGCACTTCTGAACTGATCAGCTCCCCGGAATCGTAATTCCTGAAACTGCGGTCGGTCTTCCCGGTCCCTACTCCGGCATATATTTCAAGGATCCTGTTTTGATCAGGGCCGAAAGTAGTGAAGTAGCCCCCGCCTATTTCAACCATTTTGGTGTTAAAGTCTTTACGCCTGCGCTCACTGTTCATATATTCCCCTCCCAGCAGTACCCCGATATGATTGGAAACTGCGTAAGCACCGTTGAAATTTGCATTTCCCCTGAGTGAGATATGAGCACCTCCACTTAATTCTCCCTGAGAACTTAACATCGGCGTGTTCGGAACATTAGGCACATATACTGATGAGCAGGAACAAAAGGACAGCAGGGCAATAAAAGAGAGTAATTTAAATGGTTTAAACATTTGATAAAGTTATGCGGATTAAAATAAACATTTGGCTCGGTTTATAGCCCTAAAAACAAGGCCAAAATCCGCAAAAAATCTAAAATATTCTCAGTAACACTGTTTAAGCAATTTCAATACGATTTTATCTGGGTCTGATATTAAGCGTTATTTCAACGCTTATAACATTTAGCTTGGCTAATGAACCGGGTGCGTAATCAGCCAGATTACGCTACTAATACTATTTTATCATAGTGTAACTTTAACACTAATAAATATTTTTCAAGGCGATCCAAAAATATAGGTCAAAACAGGTTATTTAAGCCCTTTTGACCTCTGAAATATAAAATTATAACACTAAATATCAATCAGTTATAATTATTTTTAACAAAATTTAACATTTTACATACAGGCAATTAATATAACTTATAGATTTGTTTTGTGTTACAAAAACACTCCCATATTCTAACCAAATATACCTGTATGACTTTTTTCCTTTAGCTCGTAAACGATACGGTTTACGAAGCATTGCCTGATTTCCCGGCAAAGTTTTTCCACACTACTTCTCTTATACACATCGTTGTCCACACCACAAACAAATCATAAACAGCGTTTTACCAAAAACAGTGTTAATAACTTATTTAAGATTACCAACATTGTGATTAAAAATGTTAACAACTACATCCATTTACTCAGGTAGGTGTTGAAAGGTTCTTTGTACTGTTCTCCTACCGTAATTGCCAGATCACCAATGTTGAGGCTGTTTTTAGTTACGGAGTTAACTTTATCGAGGGAAACAATGTACGAGCGGTGGACGCGCATAAAGGATTTTGGAGATAACTTTTGCTCCAGTGCCTTAAGGGTGATCAGGGATAGGATTGGCTTGGGCGTGCTTTCAAGGTAGACCTTTGCATAGTCCTTTAGTCCTTCAATATATAAGATATCGCGCGTGGATATACGTACCAGCTGATATTCTACTTTTAAAAAGATATACTCATCCTCCTCTGCAGGCTGCGAAGCTGCGGGCTGTACCGGCGCTGGCTTCAATAACTCGGCATAGGCCATCGCCTTATTGGCTGCGGTGAGGAATTCTTCATAGTTGAATGGCTTGAGCAGGTAATCCAGCGCATCCACCTTGTACCCTTCGAGGGCAAAGTTATTGAATGCTGTGGTAAAGATCACCCTCGGCCCGGCACTCCCCGGCTGGCGGTCGAGGATCCTGGCCAGCTGCAAGCCTGTAAGATCAGGCATCTGGATATCCAGGAAAATCAGATCGATCTGTTGATCATGGATCATTTCAAGCGCTTTTACGCCACTGGAAAAACTCCCTGCAAGATGAAGGAAGGGGGTACTTTCTATAAAGCTGCACAGCAGGCCGAGCGCCAGGGGCTCATCATCAACGGCTATACAATTCAGGATCATCGATTACCAGGGTTAAATGAACAACAAATTCGTTACGCTCCTCAACCTTCATGGCCGAGAAAGTATGTTTGCCGGGATATAACAAATCCAGGCGTCTTTTAGTGTTGGTAAGGCCAATTCCGCCGTAACTATCTACAATCTCGGCATTTTCATTGAAGATGGTATTGATCACCTTCAGTTCGAGCACCTTGTCTTCCAGGCTCAGTTCTATGCGGATGACAGAAGGTTCCACGGCACTTACGCCATGTTTAAAGGCATTTTCTATATAGGGCAGGAAAAGCATGGGAGCAATATTGATATCCTGGCTAACGAGTGGCCCCTCGAACGAAACTTTGGTGGTATCGTTGAGGCGGAGTTTCATCAGTTCCAGGTAGTCTACAATAAAGGATACTTCCTTGCTCAGCGGGGTAATCCCTGCCTGCGTATCATAAAGCAGATAGCGCATCATTCTGGACAGTTTATGCAATGCCCTTCTGGAATTCTCTACATCTACATGTGTTAGTGCATAAATGTTGTTGAGGGTATTAAAGAAAAAATGGGGGTTGATCTGTGCCTTTAAAAAAGACAGCTCTGAGCCGATCCTTTCTTTTTCCAGGGCCTCGCGCTGCTGTTTGTCTGCCTGCCATTTCTGGATCAGGGTAACACTGGTGCTGATACCTACGATCATCAGGGTCATCATGATTTGGAAAATATCCAGCCGGTCTTTCTTTCTGAAAGGCCTGAGCACACCGGAAGCACTAAAGGCCTTGTCCATCAGCTCAGGAAGGTGCAGCGAGTCGTCCAGCATATTCACCAGCGGCCCCACCGCAATAATGATCGCCAGGATCACCAGTATAAAGCCGAGGTTATTGTTTTTCATCAGCAGCTGCGGAACCAGTATATTGCTGTTCACATAGAATACTGTAACCAGCATGATGAGCACCCCGCTCTGCTTAAACCAGAACTGGTAAGGCAGCTGTACATTCCAGCTCAGCGGCTGGTAAAAGAGCAGGATAAATGCAAAAAGCATCCAAACCAGCAGGTGCAGGAGTATAGTGATGTAGGCTCTGTTTTTTACCGGATTCATGTTTTCCAATTTAGGCATGATAACTGCGTGCAAGGTAATCAACCTTCTCAGAAATGTCCAAATGTTTACGTCGGCTGCTATCAGGCTCCGGTCGGCGTATTTGCGGGGCCGGTCTATTGTGGTTTTTAAATTCCGTAAAGAACTGTTGATTTGGATATTAATCAATGATTTTTTGAAAAGTACCGAAGAATTTTTTGAGAAAGACCCAAGAATTTTTATACACTATATATGTTAAAACTAACCATCAAAAGTTTGCTCCTGATCTTTCTGGGCTTTTCCTCTGTACAGGGGTTTAGTCAGGATAGCTTGGCAAAATCCCTGCCGCCGGTATGGGATCTGGCGACCTGCCTGGAGTATGCAAAGAGCAATAACATTACGCTGAAGAACCTGCGACTGGACACCAAATCTGCCGAACAGGATAAGCTGCTGGCAAAAGCAGCCCTGCTGCCGGACCTTTACGGATCAGGCTCTTTATCTTACAACCATTACAACCGGAACACCAATGGTACCACAACAGCCATTAACTCTTCGGGATCCTACGGTGTAAGTTCTGCCTGGACGCTCTACCAGGGCGGATACCTGAAAACGGATATCAGGCAGAAAGACCTTTCGGTACAGTCCGCCAACTTCAATGTACTGGTGAGCGAGAACGATATCACCTTACAGATCACACAGGCCTATCTGAACATCCTGGTGGATAAAGAAAGTATCATCTATAACCAGGACCTGGTGAAAACTTCTATCGCCCAGCTGGCACAGGCAAAGCGCCGCTTTGATGCCGGTACGGTAGCGAAAAAGGTGGTGATCCAGTTTGAAGCGCAGCTGGCTACCGACCGTTATAACCTGACTGCCGCAGAAAATGCTGAGCGCCAGGACAAGATCACGCTGAAACAATTGCTACAACTGGGCCAGACGCCTGAATTTGACGTGGTAAAACCGGATACGGTGATCTCTGATGCGGCGGTGCCGGACCTGCCGACCGTACAGAAATATGCGCTGGAAAACCGCCCTGAGATTAAAGGTGCCGAACTATCAGTGCGTATTGCTGACCTAAACCTGACGAAAGCGAAATCGGGCTACCTGCCTACCCTGTCATTGGGCGCAGGTATAGGAACCAGTTTTGCAAACGATCCTACCTATAATACCTTCAGGCAGTTTGATAATAACTTTTATCAGCAGGCCGGACTGACGCTGTCTGTTCCGATTTTCACGAAGAGGATCAATAAGACGAATGTAGCAAAAGCCCGGATCGCGATAGACCAGAGCCGCAATACGCTGGAGAACGCAAAAACGACCTTATCGCTGACCACAGAGCAGGCCTTTATCACGGTACAGAATGCAAAAACGCAGTATGTATCGGCAACGGAGAACCTTGCCTATAACAAGGAGCTGTACAGGATCTCGAACGAAGAACTCAGGATCGGAACAGCGAACATCTACGATTTCTATCAGCAAAGAAACCTGTATGTGCAGGCCCAGCAAAGCTTTATACAGGCAAAATACAATGCTGCCCTGTCAGTAAGAATATATGAATTTTACCTTGGAGTACCCATTAAATTATAAAACATGAAGCCTAAAAAAATTATCTTGATTATTGTTGCTATCGTGGTCGTTCTTGGCCTGATATGGTATTTCTTCATGCGGAATAAAGAACAGCCTGCGGTGCTTACAACGGAAAAACCAGAAACTGGTGCAATTTCTACCAGCGTAACGGCAACAGGTACGATCCAGCCGGTGGATACAGTAACGGTAGGTACCCAGGTTTCGGGAACTTTATCTGCCATGTATGCAGATTTTAACTCGACTGTAAAGAAAGGACAGCTGCTGGCTGAACTTGACCCGATCCTGCTGCAGGCAACGGTAGACCAGGCGAAGGCCAGTCTTGCGCAGGCACAGAGCAATCAGATTTATCAGGAAGCCAATTTTAAACGTCAGGCACTGCTATACAAAACTGACGCAATCAGTAAAGCAGAATACGACCTGGCGAAAAATACCGACCAGGTTGCCAGAGCAACGGTAAATAATGCTAAAGCGCAGTTACGCTCGGCAGAAAGAAACCTTTCCTTCACCAAGATCTATTCGCCTATTGATGGCGTGGTACTGGGCAGAAGCGTAAGTATTGGCCAGACCGTAGCGGCGAGTTTTAGTACGCCTACGCTTTTTACCATCGCAAAAGATATTACCAAAATGCAGGTGGAAGCCAAAGTTGACGAGGCAGATATAGGTAATGTGGTTAAAGATCAGCGTGCAACATTTACGGTAGACGCCTTTATCGATGATACTTTTAATGGTACGGTAAAGGAAATACGTTTACAACCTGCAATTTCATCGAATGTGGTGACCTATACGACGATCATTGATGCACCGAATGACGACAAGAAACTAAAGCCGGGAATGACGGCCAGTATTATCATCTATACCAAAGAGATTAAGGATGCATTGCTGATTTCTGCAAAGGCATTGAAGTTCCGCCCGGATTCTACCCTGGGCAAAGATTATGAGATTGTACCGATCAAAGGTCTGCGTGAGAAAAAGTCGGGCATGAAAACAGGTGCCAGATCGGGATCTGAACAGAAAAAAACGGTGACTGCTGCCAGCGGTGAGAAAACAGAGGTGGTGAAGAACGAGCCGAGTTATGTATGGCTGGTACAAGGGAAAAAACTGGTACAGAAACAGATTAAAACCGGCCTGAACGACAATACACATGTTCAGGTACTGGAAGGATTGACTTCAGGTGATGTGATTGCATCAGGTTCAGAGCAGGCAGCCAAAGGGGCGCCGGCCGGAGCAGCATCAAGCCCTTTCATGCCGAAGAGACCAGGAGGAAACAGACGATGAGCAGCAAGATCCTTGAAATAAAAGACGTTAAACGTGAGTTTATCATGGGCACAGAAACGGTGCGCGCGCTGAAAGGTGTTTCTTTTGATGTGAACGCCGGAGAGTTTGTGACGATCATGGGCAGCAGCGGCTCGGGCAAGACTACGCTGCTGAATATGCTGGGTTGTCTGGACAAACCTACTGAAGGCACTTATATGCTGGACAATGTGAATGTAAAGGAACTGTCCAAGGATGAACTGGCGAAGCTGAGAAATACAAAGATTGGTTTTGTTTTCCAGGCCTATAACCTGCTGCCGCGAACAACGGCACTGGAAAATGTAGAACTGCCGTTATTATATAATCCCCTGATCAGTTCGCAGGAACGCAGGGAAAGGGCTATTGCAGCATTACAGGCGGTCAAATTGGATGGAAGATTTGACCACACACCAAATCAGTTGTCCGGCGGTCAGCAACAGCGTGTTGCGATCGCCAGGGCGCTGGTGAACGAACCGGTGATGATCCTGGCGGATGAGGCCACAGGAAACCTGGATACGCGTACCTCTTATGAGATTATGGCACTGATGCAGGACCTGAATGCGAATGGCAAAACGATTGTCTTTGTGACGCATGAGCCGGATATCGCGGGATTTAGCACGCGGACGGTGATGCTGAGGGATGGCAAGGTGCAGAAGGATACAGAAAACGTGAACCGCCGCTCCGCAAAAGAGGCACTGGCCTCGCTGCCGGAATCAGACGATTATTAAAAGAAACATATTATGAAGATTATCAATCTTATACTTCTGGCTATTAAAGCGCTGCAGCGGAACAAGCTCCGGGCATTGCTGACAATGCTGGGCATCATTATCGGGGTGGCTTCGGTGATCACGATGATGTCTATCGGGGAAGGCTCCAAGCAGAGTATCAACAACTCTTTATCGAGCATGGGCTCGAATATGATTACGATCATGCCACAGAGTAATGAGCCGGGCGGCGCCAGGATTATGGGGAGCAGTTTTAAAACACTGACGATCAAAGATGTGGAAGCACTGAAAAAGAATGCACCGCATATCGCCATGATCTCTCCGCTGGCATCATCTTCGGGACAATCGATTAATGCCGGAGCCAACTGGCCGACAACGATACAGGGCGTGAGCCCGGAATACCTGGAGATCCGTAAGCTGTCTGTAAAGGACGGGATTGTCTTCTCTGATCAGGATGTGAAATCGTCGGCAAAGGTTTGCCTGCTGGGCAAAACAGTTGTAGACAATCTTTTCCCCGGAGGGGAGAACCCACTGGGCAAGGTGATCCGTTTTGGCAAGATCCCCCTGCAGGTAATCGGGGTGCTTACCCCGAAAGGAACCAGCAATTTTGGACAGGACCAGGATGACATTATCATTGCCCCATACACTACCATTCAGAAAAGGGTATTGTCATCGATCTACTTTAGCCAGATCTATGCCTCAGCTACAAAGGAGGATGACTCTGACGCGGCAGTGGATGAAGCTACAGTTGCTTTAAAAGCAACGCATAAAATAAGGGAAGGCCAGGAAAACGACTTTCAGATCAGGACACAGGCAGAGCTGATGACGATGCTGAACTCTACGAGCAGTATGATGACAGCGCTGCTGACTGCAGTAGCGAGTATCTCGCTGGTGATTGGCGGGATCGGGATTATGAACATCATGTATGTTTCCGTAACAGAAAGAACGCGCGAGATTGGTTTAAGGATGTCCATCGGTGCCCGCGGAATTGATATCCTGCTTCAGTTTTTGATTGAAGCGGTAATGATCAGTGTGACTGGTGGTGTGATCGGGGTAGTGCTGGGGATTTCCGCAGCGATTATCATCCCTGCGATGCTGAACTGGCCTACAGTAATTTCTGAATCTTCGATTGTGATTTCGTTCCTGGTTTGTGCGGTTACAGGAATCTTTTTTGGGTATTATCCCGCTCTTAAGGCTTCGGGGCTTGATCCTATTGAAGCGCTGAGATACGAGTAATATTCATTTCGTTACGACACACTACTTCGCAGAAGATCAGTAATACTTGTGAATAAAGATTCTCATTTCTAATAGTTACGGTCCGGTCTTTCCATGAGCCGGGCCGTTAAAGCTTAATCATAAATTTGGCTCTAAGAATATATCCCGTGATCAAGACGCCCTATTATCGTTACTACCTCTTTTATTCCGGCCATCGTATCAAGAAGACAGAGTGGAACCTTTCCACCCAATGCACGGTTCGGATTTCGTAACCACCGCTCAAAAATATCCTTGTCATCGAAGACCTCAATACCATATCGGTACGTCAGAGAAAGTACATTCATCCTTTCGGTCTCTGCATCTTCCGGATTGTCTGAAGGTGTATTTTGGAATGGATCGTGAGTAAGGAACCATTCCGACATTTCTGTTTTTACCTGTTTCATAATTTTAGAATTAGATTCAAGTTTTAGAAGCTCGTATTAGGTTTGCCGCTGTCGTTATGCCGATGCACAAGCATCACGATGATCATGTCTATAAATGTTGAAACAGTGCCTCAAAACTTAAATAGTTTCTTAATAGAACAAATATAACAATATTATTTCTTTAAACAAGAATGTCTGTAAAATCAATTGTGTCTTGTGCCGTCCTGCACTTTGAACACATGCAATACGGCTGGAAATAAAGCATCAATGCTTTCCTCTACGCCTTTTACTGATCCCGGAAGGGTAATAACCAGCGTCCCGCCAATAAATCCTGCTACGCCTCTTGAAAGCATCGCATAGGGCATCCTGTCCTGTCCGTACTTCCTTGCGTTTTCCATAATGCCGGGAATTTCTTTGTCCAGCAATGGCGCGATTGCATCCGGGGTAACATCTCTCGGGGATAGTCCTGTTCCGCCAGTGAAGATCAGGAGGTCATACTCCTGCTCTGCCAATTCCATTGCTTTTTTCTGGATCTGGGCAAAATCGTCTGGTATGATATCGTAATGATTGGTCTCCAGTTTAAACTGCTCCAGTTTGCTGATGATCGCTTTTCCTGAGCCGTCCTGCTTTTCGCCCCTGGCAATGCTGTCAGAACAAACGACAACAGCACACTTGAGGCTGCTTCCCTCGGGAAGTTTGTACTGGCTTTTACCACCTGATTTGTGATCGAGGCGGATGTTAAAGATTTCAATGCCTTTATCGATAGGTTTGAGCATATCGTACAGGGTGAGCGCAGTAACTGAGGCACCGTGCATGGCTTCTACCTCTACCCCGGTTTTGTAAACGGTGTGCACTTCTACACGGATCACAATGTTCAGTCCCTCGATTTCATGGCTGATGGCAGTATATTCTATTGGCAGCGGATGGCAGTCGGGAATAACATCACTGGTTTTTTTTACCGCGAAAAGTCCGGCAACCCTCGAAAACTCAAACACATCGCCTTTTGGCACTTTCTTTTGTACGATGGCATCGATGGTATGCTGACCGGAAACTTTTACTGTTGCAATGGCAACGGCCTTTCTGAGGGTATTGGATTTGTGGGTAATATCAACCATTATTTATTTTCTTTCCATTGGTGAGAGTCGTCAGTTAATATTTCCTGGCCCCAGATCGGCAGTTCTGCCTTGATGCGTTCTACAAGCTCATCACAGGCTTCCATGGCCGCTTTGCGGTGTTTTGAGGAGGTAAATACAAAGAGGCAGATTTCTCCCGCAGCGATCATGCCGAGACTGTGGTGAATGTGCATACAAGTGAGGGGGTATTTTGCAAAAATCGCTTCCCTGATCTCATACATCTTTTCCAGTGCGAGGTCTTCGTAGGCCGTATAATTGATACCTGCTACCTGCTGGTCGCCGATCTCGTCTGCCCGCACCTGCCCTAAAAATATACTGTGCGCACCGATATCTGTTTTGGTATGGTGCTTCCGGATGCTTTCGGCAATGGTATCGGCCGGAATGGCCCCGTTAACAAATATATTTCTTAATTTTTTTTCTCTCATTTCCAGATTATTTTCTGATCGCCAGGCTGTTATTTCTGAGCGCCACATTAGTTTAAACGTAAGATACCGCCTTTCAGGCTGAAAAACTCTTTTTCAGGATATACTTCCTGTAATAATCCGCCGGCAATCACGCTCCTCACGCCGGAATGGCAAAAGAGGATGATCTTTTCTTTCTCCAGTGCAGGCACCTTCTTCCTGATTTCTGATAAAGGTACGCGGATATGATCAAAAGGTGCAAGGGGAAGCTCGGCGAGCTCGCGCACATCGATGATCTCATATTCTTCATCGAGCATCAGTTCCCTGAATTCGCCTGCACTGAGTTCCTGGATTTCAGAGGCATTGTCCCTGATCCCGCAGAACCAGTTGTAGTCGGTTTCCAGAAAGGCATCCAGATCGGGCGGTAATATGCTTTCCGCTGTGTCTGCGGAAGTAAGGTTGATTTTATACGTATGATTGGTGTACAGATTATAGATGAGCATCTGATTGATCAGGGGCTCTCCTACTCCAGAGATCAGTTTGATGGCTTCACTGGCCTGCATGGTGCCGATAATTCCGGGCAATACGCCCAGTACACCTGCTTCGGCACAGTTGAGCACTTCTCCGGGCTGTGGTGGATTGGGAAAGATATCCCGGTAGTTCACTTTCCTTCCGGCAGCATCACTGACATTGAATACCGCCACCTGCCCTTCAGACTCAGACAGTGCGCCATACACCAGTGGCAGGTTTAACAAGGCACAGGCATCGTTCACCATGTACCGTGTAGGGAAGTTATCAGAGCCATCAATCACAATATCAAATTTGCTCATGATCAGCGCGGCATTCTGATTGCTCAGCTGCAGCGGATAGGATATAATCTGGATATCAGGGTTGTATAAACTGAGCTTCTCGGCCGCACAGTCAGCCTTTAAGCGTCCCACATCGGCTACGCTGTATAAAATCTGCCGGTGCAGGTTGCTGAGCTCCACGGTATCATCGTCTACAATCCCCAGTGTGCCTACTCCCGCCGCAGCAAGATACTGCAGGATGGGACAGCCCAATCCGCCGGCACCGATAACCAGTACTTTTGCCTGGAAAAGCTTTTGCTGACCGGCAGGGCCGAAGCCCTTTAATATCATCTGACGCGCATAACGCGCTTTACCTTTAATTTCCATTTTAACCTCCTGAAAACGGCGGCATCAAAGCCACGGTCATACCATCTGTTAAAAGCCTGTTGCCATGAATGATCTCCTGGTTTACCGCGATCTGATAGTTGATCTGCGCCAGTCCGGGATACTGAACGGACAGGAACCGGCTAAGCGAATCTGTATCGGCCATATCCTCCAGATGAAGGACATTCTGACCAAGCAGTTCTGTTAACCGGCCGAATAATAAAATCTTGATGTTCATTGAATATCTTATTCTGGAAAAATATAAACCTTCACCTTCGTTCCGGCAGCAAAGACAGTTTCCTCTTCAGGTAATTCTATCATTGCGTTTGCCTGTGCAAATGAACTCATTCTAAAGGATTCCTGAGCGCTCAGGGGAGTAACATTTCCGTCATTAAAATGTGCTTTCAGAAAATGTGTAAGCCCGGCGCCCTTGGTACACTCATGCGTCAATACTGCCTCCTGCGTTTTCAGGCTGCCCGAGGGCTGTCCTTTTTCCGGGATATTGCTCTTGTAACCCATCATTTTTTCGAGCGCAGGCAGCACATACTGGTAGAAACAGCTGAGTACCGATGAAGGATTACCGGGCAGGCCAAATACAATATGCTTATCTGTTTTACCAAAGTACAGGGGTTTGCCGGGTTTCTGTTTCACCTTATGAAAAATCTGCTGTACGCCCGAAGCTTCGGCAGCGCGCAGCACAAAATCATAATCGCCCACGCTTACCCCGCCGGTGAGCAGCACCACATCGTTCAGGGCCAGCGCCTCTTTGAGCACGGCAGTCAGTTCATCCAGCTCATCATCAGCACTGTAAAAATTGATTTTGGTTACCTGTGCAAGTTCAAGCGCGGCAGTAAGTGAGTAAGAATTGGACTCATAAACCTGCCCGAAAGCAAGTTCTTCACCTGGCCGCTGCAATTCCTTCCCGGTTACGATAATTGCAACGGAAGGCGTAAGGCAAATTTCAACCTCGGTGAGGCCGATCCCGGCAAGAAAGCCAATTGCGGCAGGGCTGAGCTTGCAGCCTTTTTGCATGGCCAGCGCACCGGCCGCGGCTTCTGCGCCTTTAGGGCGCACATTGAGGCCAGGCGACAGCTGATCATCGAGAATATGAAGGACGCCATTGCTGACTTCCACTTTTTCCTGCATCACTACCGTATCGGCACCGTGCGGCAGGGGCGCTCCGGTAAAAATCCGGGCAGCGTGCTCTGGCAGCAGCGTAATCTGCTGGTCTGCACCTGCCTGCATTTCGCCGCCTATATTTAAGGGCAGCAGGCGTTCGTCAAAACGGATAGCATAGCCATCCATGGAGGACTGCTCAAAAGCAGGAATATCTATTTTTGCGTATACGTCTGCTCCCAGCGTAGCTCCCGCAGCCATGGCTAAAGGCATCGGGTGCAGGGGCATTGGAACAATTTGTTCCAGTATAAGTGATTTGGCTTCTTGTACGGAGATCATAGCGATAGAATTGATGATGAGGAATTACGTTTTTTGCCAGATGTGTTTCCTTATAGGAACAGAAAAGGAACCGTTTTTGTTAACAGAAATCAAATATCTTTTGTTGGCTTGATTGCCCGAACTATCCTCCGATTGTAATCATGCTCCTGTTATGGATCGTGCTGGCTTCAATATTTTCAAATAAGCCCGAGAACTGTCCGCCCAGCGCTTTAGCCTTACTGCCAATACATTCGTGGATCAGAGGCAGCACGTCCTGCCCCATTCGCATTGGCCCCAGCAGATCAGTTTCTGCTTCGGAAAAAAGACAGTTTTTCAGTTTGCCATCGGCAGTTAAACGCATTCTGTTGCAGGTAGAGCAAAAGGGAGCGCTCATGGTGCTGATGACCGCGAATGTGCCGGCATGCCCTTCTACCTGGTAATGTTTTGCAGTGTCATTGGGCCCGCCGGGAAGGGATATGTATGGGTACCGGCTTGAAACCGCGCTCAGGATATCTTCCAGAGACACCACTTGATTGCTGGTCCAGCGGTTACCGGCAAAAGGCATAAATTCAATGAAGCGGATTTCTATCGGCTGGTGTTTTGTCCAGGCAATAAAGTCTGTAATTTCCATATCGTTGAGGCCTTTCATCACCACGACATTGATCTTTACCCGGATGTTGTTTTTCAGCAGCAGGTCGATATTATCCTTTACCTGCTGAAAGATATTTCTTCTGGTAATGATCTGGAACTTATCTGCCTGAAGCGTATCCAGGCTGATGTTAATTGATCTGATATTGGCTTCGAGAAATACATCAATGAAATCATGCACCCGCGCCCCATTGGTCGTGAGTGAAAGATCAATCGATAATTTACCCAGCGCTGAAATGATTTGTGCGGCATCCTTGCGTACCAATGGCTCTCCACCGGTAAGCCTGATCTTATTTACGCCCTGTTCTACAAAGAGCCTGGCCAGTGTTTCAATCTCTGCGGCCTGCATCAGTTTGGAGGCCTGCGTAAATTCATACTCTTCTTCAGGCATACAGTAAAAACAGCGCAGGTTACAGTTATCTGTAAGCGAGATACGCAGGTAATTATGTATACGGTTATAAGAGTCTTTTATCATTTTATATTTGTTGAGAGGTCTTAAGCGATTAATCTGTCGGTGTTTTAATAAACGACCTGATCTATGATGAAATCAGCTTCTGGTAATCCTCAAATGTATCAATATCAATTTCCCCTTTTTCAAAAGGGACTGAAGCCACCTGAGCTTCATACTTCTTCAGCAGCATCTTTGCTCCTTCCTGTCCTTTCAGCGCCAGCAGATCATCGAAATGCTGCCTGCCAAAGTATACCGGTGTGCCCAGTGTTCCATTATATGCGCTGGCAACAATGCTTTTACCGGATAGTTTTGCTTCGTCCAGTAAAGCTTCAAGCACCGCTGTAGTCAAAAACGGCTGGTCACAAACAGTGATGATCACACCATCAAGATCAGTTTGCGCTTCTGATGTTGTTGTTTCATCGCTTTGCAAGCCTGCCTGCAGTTCTGTACCTTCAATATCAGCAGGGTCATTTGGTTCAGGTGCTGTATACTTTTCGAGCAATGCTGATAAGCCGGTCCTGATGGAGGAACTCATACCCTCTTCCCAGTCGGCGTTATAAATCAGGCCGGGTCCTTCAACTTCTTTGGCAACAGCCTCATGGTTTCCCCCTAAGATAACAACAACTATTCCATCCCGGGTATCTTTGGCCGCATCAATGGTATGCTGCAGTAAACTTTTATGCTGGTATGACAAAAGCTGCTTTGGTTCTCCCAGCCGCGAGGAAGAACCCGCAGCAAGAATAATGATCCCGAATTGATTTATACGGCTCATAGGTCTACACTATTTTTGTCGGACTGATGCTGGTGAATAGGTTCACGTTTATCCCGTAGTGAAAGACCCGATGCTTCACTCAGTACCTTTTTGATCTCCGAGGCAACAGACAAGGCAATCTCTTCAGCGGTCTCAGCTCCGAGATCAAGTCCCACAGGGCCGAAAATCCGCTGCAGCTGTGAAGCTTTGATTTTAATGCCTTCGTCTTCCATCTCGCCAATCATACGGTCTAATTTCTTTTTTGGTCCCAGGCTCCCGATATAAACCGCCTTTTCCTGCTCCAGCAGATTCTTCAGCAGCGCGAGATCATAATTGTAATTATGTGTCATCAGCACAAAGACCGTCTGGTCGTCCACTTCTACCTGCGACAGTACCTGATCCGGCTTCGCCACGATCACCTTGTCTGCCTTCGGAAAACGCTGTCGGTTGGCATGTGTGGCGCGCCCGTCGATGATGGTGGTCTGCCATCCCAGTATACCTGCAATCGCGGCCAGCGGAAATGCGTCATTGCCGGCCCCGGCAATAACCAGGGCAACGGGAGGCCTTAAGAACTCTACAAAAGCAGTGAGGAGATGCTCTCCGAAAAGATATTCCCCGATAAAGGATTTTCTGGTCAGCAGGGCATGATTTGCATCCTCCAGCAGACCTGCACCGTACTGTTCCTTATACAGCTGTTCAGAAACCGCAGTATCCGGCAGCACCAGCAAACAGGTTCCGGGAACCGCAAGCTGGGGGTGTGACAAAGAAAAGAGGGTGACCAATACGCCTTCCTGGCGTTTTGCAGAAAGTTCCTGCAACAGGTGCAGCGGATGTACATCAAGGGAAGGGTCTATCGGTTCAAAAAGGATATGAACGATGCCATTGCATCCCAGCTGTACACCAAATTTGGCATCATCCTCATCCGAAGTATCATAGGTAACCAGCTTGTTCTGCTGCTGATTGATAGCCAGCAGCGCCTTGCGCAGGGCATCTCCTTCGAGACAGCCGCCGCTGATGGCCCCGGTCAGCATTCCATCATCGGTAACCAGCATCCGGGCTCCCGGACGGCGGTAAGATGAACCTTCTACGTGTACTACGGTAGCCAGTGCCATTCTTTTGCCTTCATTTGATGCGATGGTATAGGCTGCTATGATATCCAGTATTTCTTTCATGATGTATACTATTTCAATAAGGGTACTTCCTCCTGGTTTTTATCTTCTTCTGCAATTTGCAGGACTTTATCCATGGTGATCGGCAGGTTGCGCACCCTTACACCGGTGGCATGGAATACTGCATTTGCAATTGCCGGGGCAACAGCAACAATTCCGATTTCCCCTACTCCTTTAATCCCGAGCGGGTTGACCAGATCGTCATGCTCCTCTACAAAGATAACATCAATTTCGTTGATATCTTTATTTACGGCAACATGATATTCTGCCAGGCTATGGTTCATAAAGCGCCCGAATTCGTTATCAAGCACACTTTCTTCTTCCAGGGCCTTACTGATCCCCCAAACTACGGAGCCCAGGATCTGGCTTCCGGCGGTTTTAGGATTTAGGATTTTTCCTGCCGCAACCGCACATACTACACGGGTGACAACCACCGTACCAAGATCTGCATCTACCTTCACCTCGGCAAACACAGCAGCATGGGAGTTGAAAGAGTGGGTCTTCTTTGCTTTTGGATCAGGTCCGGACATGGCGGTTTCCAAAATGCTGTTTACACCTGATAACCGCATCACATCAACAATAGAAAGTCGCGCTGAAGGGTTGCTTAACAGGGATATGTGACCATGATCGACAGCAAAATCCTTGATTTTTGCCCTTTTAAAAGGAGTATCCTTGAGTTTACTGGCCATTTCAAAGAGTTTGGTCTTTACTTCTTCACACACCGCCTTAACGGCAGAACCTACAGAAGCTGCTGTCCATGAACCTCCTTCGAGGGGTGCCATTGGCATGTGCGTATCCCCCAGCTGGAAGGTCACATCATCGAGCCCCAGTCCGAGGGTCTCCGCGCCAATCTGCGTCATGATCGTATAGGTTCCTGTTCCGATATCTGAGGTGCCACTGCTTAAGATCAACTTGCCGTCGGCACTCAGGATTGCCTGTGCCTTGGCCGGCATCATCAGGGCATCCCATGCACCATTTGCCATTCCCCAGCCTACCAGCTGATTTCCCTCGCGCATGGACTGGGGTTCCAGCGGACGGTTTTCCCAACCGAATTTCGCTGCGCCCTGATCGTAACAGGCCCTGAGCTCTTTACTGGAATATGGTTTTTTCTCTACCTGGTCTTCCTCGGCATAGTTGATGCGCCTGAATTCCAGAGGATCCATTTTTATGGCATAAGCCATTTCATCAATCGCGCTTTCAAAGGCATGGGCACTGGTTACCGCTCCCGGAGCACGCATATCTGTAGGCGTGGCTACGTTTAGCTTGACAAGTTCATATTTCAGTTTGACATTTTCGCAGTTGTACATGGTGCCCGACCAGTTGGCGACGATCTCTGTATAATCTTCGTAGGTAGAGGTCTCGCCAAATGCCGCATGCTGGATGGAGGTCAGTTTTCCGTTCAGATCAGCGCTCATGGCGATGCGCTGTACACTTCCGGGACGGTGGCCGAAAGAGAACATCTGCTGACGGGTAAGTACCAGCCTGATATTTCTTCTCAGCTCCAGGGAGGCCAGGGTAGCCAGGAAAACATTGTACTTGGGGCGCAGCCCGATGCCGAAAGCACCACCGACAAATGGGGATACCACGCGTACATTCTCCATTTTTAACCCAAATACATTGCTGATATACATTTGTACGTTGCTTACGCCTTGTGTTTTATCATAGAGGGTAATCTTCCCTTCTTCTTCCCAGATTGCCGTAGTGGCCAGCATTTCCAGTGGATTGTGATGCTCAGCGGCATGTACATACTCGCCCTGTATTTTATATTCCGCTTTGCGGTATGCTTTTTCAGCGTTGCCGCGGCTTTTAGGCTGCACATATCCGATCTTGCCCATTGGCGCTTCCTTTGAATGGTCCAGCTCTCCCTGCAGATTGGTGACATGCGGGTATTCTTTGTAGCTGATTTCGATGAGCGAAGCGGCAAGACGTGCAATTTCAAAGCTCTCTGCTACAACGAGCCCGATGGGCTGCATGCTGAACAGGATCTTGTTGCTCCCCAGCGGCCTGAATGGTGTGCCTGCCGTAGAATCCATATCCTTGTATTTGATATTGAACCAGGTCAGGTCTTCAACATTCTCATGGGTAAATACGGAGATCACACCTTTGATGCCCATGGCGGCAGTAGTATCTATACTGAGGATTTCCCCGCTGGCGATATTGCTGTTGAGCACATAGCCATACAGCAGGCCATCGGCTGCGAATTCTGCCGCGTATTTTGCTTTGCCGGTAACTTTCAGCGGACCATCGACGCGGCTGGCCGACTGACCTGTATATTTGGTATTCATCATTTCTGTAGGTTAGGTTTAAACAAGAGGTTGACTGGAAGGCTCTTCAACACTTTGAGCTGCTGCGGTGGTCAGGGCTCTGACAATTGCACGTTTTGCCAGTTCAATTTTAAAGGTATTGTGACCGTAACCTATGGCACCTGACAATACCGTATCGGCAAAAGCCTTGAAGTGATCAGCCGTAGCCGGCTGTCCTTTTAATTGTTCTTCCGCTGCCTCATCGCGCCATGGTTTATGCGCCACTCCACCAAGGGCTACACGTGCTTCCAGGATTTGATCTCCGTTCATTTCCAGTGCAACTGCCACTGAAACCAATGCAAAAGCATAAGACTGCCTGTCGCGCAGTTTCAGGTAGGCCACGTTAGTCTTAAATTGTTTTTCCGGCAGATCTATTGAAGTGATCAGGTCGCCATGTTCCAGGTTATTGTCCAGATGAGGAGCATCTCCGGGTAAACGGTGCAGATCGGCAAAATCAATTGTCCGCTCTCCGTTGACGCCTTTGATATTTACCCTGGCTCCAAGTGCCCTCAGCGCCACACACATGTCTGAAGGGTGGGTGGCGATACAGTGTTCGCTTGTGCCCAGTATCGCATGGATACGGTTAAAACCATTTAAAGCCGAACAACCTGTGCCTGGCTCTCTTTTGTTGCAGGGTGTAGCGTGATCGTAAAAATAATAACAGCGGGTACGTTGCAGGGGATTACCTCCGTTAGTGGCCATGTTCCTCAGTTGTGGCGAAGCACCTGCAAGAATCGCTTTTGATAAGAGCGGGTAGTTTTGCTCTACAAGTTCATTCCATGCGGTATCTGCATTGGTGACCAGTGCACCCAGTCGCAGTCCCCCTTGCGGGAGAGGTTCTATTCTGGCGAGGTCGAGCCGGTTGATATCAATGACATAGGGAGGCTGTTCGATATTCTCCTTCATGAGGTCGAACAGGTTGGTTCCCCCTGCCACAAATTTGCCATTGGATTGCTGTGCCAGCTGGCTTACAGCTTCTGCAGGATCTGCAGCGCGGATGTAGGAAAAACTATTCATGAGATGCTCCTCCTTCTGCTTCAGTGACAAGCTCAGCCTCGCGGGCTGGTGCTCCGGGTACGGATGTTTCATCACGCTCTGACACTTCATGAAGGCCGGACGCTTCAGTGTTCTTCAGCAGGATCGCCGCTTCTGCTTCCTGCTCCTTTACCTGCATGATTGCTTCGTTAATATGCGTGTATGCACCGCAGCGACAGATATTGCCGCTCATCAGTTCTTTTACATCATCTAAAGTATTTGCTTTACCTTCATTCATCAGGCCAATAGCCGAACAGATCTGCCCCGGTGTACAGTAGCCGCACTGAAAAGCATCGTGTTCTATAAAAGCCTGCTGCAGGGGATGAAGTGTATCGCCATGGGCGATGCCTTCTATGGTAACGATTTCGGAACCTTCTTTCATTACGGCCATCGTGAGGCAGGAATTGATCCTTTTGCCATCCACCAGGACCGTACATGCACCGCACTGGCCATGATCGCATCCCTTTTTGGTTCCTGTTAAATGAAGATGTTCACGAAGGGTATCCAGAAGGCTTACCCAGGGTTGAAGCGAAAGGTTATGCTGCTGCCCGTTCACGTTGAGACTAACCGGAATGGATTCCGGCAGCTGTAGATTCTGTACTGAGTTTTTCATAGTAAAAACATTTTATACTGTCCGGCCCTATACAGGATCATGAATGACCATGAATAGACCCTGCTGTTGAGTTATGGTTAGATAAAACTGCAACAGACAGTATTTTTAAATGTTTTTCCTAAAATCCGCCCAGCGGTAATTTAAAGGGATTATAAATAGAGCTACCCTGCATATATTCAATTTCAGGGCAACAGTAATTACATCCTGTACCGTAAGGATACCGACCTGCCTAAGGCCTGGGCAAAATCCGGTTCAATGGTGATGTCGCCATCCTGTTGCACCCATATCTTACTGGTATCTTTTGATAATGTAATAGATGAACCATTTAAGACTATTTTTAATTCGGCAGTGTCTTTATTAATCTCCGCACCATTGATAATCTCATACACATAGTCAGTGTCTTTATACGTAATACGCATCTTCAATCCCATATTCTTCTCCTTGGCCCAAAGGTAAATTAAAACATCTATAACTGGCAGTTTTTGTTTTTATTGCTTTAAAAAAGGTGTAAACGGGGTTTTTAGGAGATATGAATGGTGGAAGGACTGAACTGGAAATTATTTCCGGGCAGGGAACCGGATGAATAATTGCCATCCTGCAGTGTATATCCTGCAGGATGATCAGGATACTAAAAAGCATAAACTGCAGCCAATGAGAACTGGGATGCGGTCTTTGTGGGGTCGAGATTATTTTTAATAAACTGGGCAGAGGAACCATTATCCACCCGGATTTCGGGAATAAAGGTAAGCCCCCCGGCTTTTAAATTTGCAGACAGGGTTAAAGCGCTGACAGACTCACCGGGGTTTACACCAGAAAAGGACATCCCGTTGGTATCATTTTTCGATTTGGAGTAAAAAAATAGAGCGGTCCTGATCGTCAGACCAGAACCGCTTTATCAATGATTTCCAGAAGCCTATTTATTTGCCTGTAAATCCGTAGAACTGGTTGAACAATAACTTGAAAGTACCGTGCGACTGTCCCCTGAAGGTAATATCCGGACCAAAAGTATAGAGTTTACCTTTGCCAACCTGAGCTGCAAAACCTGCCACACCATCTTTCAGGTACGACTGCCCCCAGGCCCATCCGCTGCGCAAAGGCTTGTCTGTAGCAAACCAGAGGATCGGCTGTACGCCTTTCTTCGCTGCATCATCGTCCAGTTTAAACACCGGGCTGTTATCAAAATTAACATCCACATCAGCAGGCATGCCCCAGGCAGCAGCAACCGTTGGGTCTACACTGGCCTGCAGGATACTTCCGGGAATGTAATATTTGGTACCAGGCAATGGTTTATTGCTGTCTTTATCCACCAGGGCATTGTGTACCGGCAGCCCCAGATGGTACGCCAGGTTAGCACTGCTGCCTATCGTTACGATAGAGCCGCCGGCTTCAAGGAAAGATCTTAACTGCGGTATCGATTTCTCCGGGGTGATCTTGCCCAGCATCTTCTGAAATGCTGAAGGGGTATCTTCGGCTTTTGGCATCCTGTCATAGAACATACTGTTCGACCTTGGTTCGCCGCCAACCGGAGGGATTGCACGGGTCACAAATACGATGACATCATATTTGCTGTCCAGGTTTCCGGCATCGATATCCTGCGGATAGACAATGCTGTAGTCAAAATGATTTTGCTCCATCAGCCAGCGCAGCCAGCCCGAAGGGATAGAACCACCATACTGGTCCCAGAGGCCAATACGAAGCGAGGTGATTTTTTTGGCATCGGCAGGCATCTCATCTGTTGCCATCACCTTTACGCCCAAACCTGCATCTGCTTTATCCAGTACTGATTTTGCCATCGCTCCTGCAGGAATATAGAAGGTTCCTGTTTCTGCAAGACCACCAGCACCCTTGGGTACACGGTAAACTTCTACGCCTGCTTTCAGCAGATCATTGGCCACGCTGAATGAATTGTTTACCTGTGAACTGAGCAGGTAACCTTTTGCTGCAGCAGGGACCACTGCTTTAGGTGGCACCTGGATCTGCCCGTAAGGGATCTTCACGAAAGGGCCGCCAAAGTTATTGAGTACGCGGTCAAATTTAACGCCCATCTGGAAAGCTAATGTCCATCCCGCAGCGTCATAAGGCCTGATTGGAGGGCCACCCGGGTAAAGGAAATCATTAGGGTGATCCTGTGGCTCAAACATATCCAGGACATGCGGACGGAAAGCCTGGTCGGTTTTTACAATGTATGAACCGGCAGGATAGTTAATGCCTTCTACGCTGAAACCGGATGTGGCTTTCTGTACGCTGATCCCTGATTTGATCAGGGCGTTCAGGAACTTGATGGCAGTAGGGAAATCGGGCTGATCCGCAGAGATGATATATCCCCTTGCATCACGGTTTGCGGGATTTTTAAGTACTGCATCGTAATATTTCATAGGGATATCTGAACCGCGGGTCATCCATCCCATCGGATCACCTGCTGAACCAGCATTATCACTGCTGCTTTTCTGATCGTTCCTGTAGGCTTGTGTAATGGCATCGGTGCGTTTCGGCGACAGCGTCCAGTTGTCTTTGCTTCCTCTGTCAATAGAGTTTTTACCCATTTTGTAGATGTTGTACAGCACTTCGTCACGCTGACGTGCCGCATAATCAAATACAGAATAGTTTAAAGATACCGAGTAGTCGATCGACTGGCGGAAATGCCATACATCCTGTGGTAAAACAGGGTTTGGCGTTGCGCCGTTTGGCACCAGCCGCGCCGGCACTACCGGGATTTTCTCGGGTGTAGGGTTACCGATGATCTCGGTAAGCAAACCGATCATGTTGTGGAACTGTGTAGTGGTACGCAGTCCCCCGTTGTACCAGGTAGAGAAACTTGAACCTGTTAAACGGGTATAACCTGGTTTGTTTTCTACGTTGAGGCGGCTGTACATGGCTGCGCCCAGGGCATCGATCCCGGTGATCATCAGGGGATCAAACACGTAATTGAAGGGATCGCGGTAAGGCGGCCCTGCCAGCACAGATCCTTCAGGGCCTCTCTGGTGGTGGTTATACATGATCTGAGGGAACCACTCCAGGAAGAGCTGCCTGCTCATGTTGGTGGCTTCCTTTGTGTTCATCATGTAATAATCACGGTTGTTATCGTGACCAATATATTTTTCGTAAAGCGTAGGGATTTCAGTATTCCTTTTCAGGGGATCGGCATCTTTCATATACCAGTTGGAAACGAGTTCCATCCCGTCAGGATTGGCATGGGTGAAGAGCACGATGACGTTATCGAGGATACGCATATTTTCCGGGTCCTTGCGACTGATCAGCTGGTACATGGTTTCGATCAGCTGTGCTGCGCCCACCACTTCTGTAGCATGCAGGCCGCCGTCAATCCATACCACGGCTTTTCCCCTGGCTGCAAGTGTGAGTGCCTGCTGGTTGGTTAAGCCTTCAGCGCGCGCAAGTTTCTGGGCGATGTCTTTGTACATTGCCAGGTTTTTGATATTCTCAGGTGAAGAAACAACCATCATATATTCATGGCGCCCTTCTTCGGTAAGCCCGATATCTACCAGCTTTGTTCTTGGGGAAGCCGCCAGTTTGTTGTAATACGCAACCGTTTGGGTGTAATTGGCCAGTTTATAATCGTCGCCGATATTGAAACCGAAATGCTCTTTTGGAGAGGGAACGCTTTGTCCGGGATATTTCGCCTGCTTATAGCCGTCTGCGGTTTTTACCACCAGAGGCTTTTTGGGAGCGGTCTGTGCATTTCCCTGAGATGCTGTTACGAGCAGTACTGCGCTGAGCATCCAGGAAAACCTGATGTTTAAAAATGCTTTCATATTTACGTTGGTTTTAGGTTCTTATCGTTACTTTCTGTAATCCAGGGCAGGTTTTCTGTCGCCCAGCAATGCCTCATATTTATAGTCGGGACCCTTGCGTTCGTTAAACTCTTTGGTGGCTGCCTTGAGTACCTCTGGAGTTTTGAACAGGTCATATGCAGAAAGCGCAATGGTTTTCGCAGCGATCATCATCCCCTTCTGGCCGATAGTATTGCCCGCTGCGGCAACGTTCTGCCAGCTGTGGCCGGATGAGCCGGGAATAAAGGTAGCGGTAGACAAACCGGCAGTTGGGGTTGCCCAGCTGACATCGCCCACATCAGAGGAAGCGCCGCCTGCGGAGTTCTTCAGTTCTACAGTGAATGGTTCTACCACTGCGGTGCTGGCCAGTGACGGCTGTTTGCTGCCCTGAAGGGTAGACTGTATTTTTTCTGCAAAGGCTTTTTCTTCTGTGGTATAGGTAAATCCGCCTACGATGCGCAGGTTTTTATCCATCACTGTAGACAAAGGCACATTGGCCAGCATGTTGTATGTTCCGCCGATCACTTCGTAACTCATGGTTGTGCCGGTACCCAGGGCTGCGCCTTCAGCAGCTTTTACCAGTCGCGCCCAAACATCTTTCACCACCTGCATATCCGGATTTCTTACATAATAATATACTTCTGCGAAAGCAGGGACCACATTTGGTGCTTCGCCGCCGCGGGTGATCACATAGTGCACACGTGTATCTGAAGGGATATGCTCGCGCATCATGTTCACCATATTGTCCATCGCCTCTACGGCGTCGAGTGCCGAACGGCCTTTTTCCGGCGCTGCCGCAGCATGGGCCGAAATTCCCTTAAACCTGAATTTGGCGCTTTTGTTGGCTAACCAGGGAGAGATACTTGCCGAGTTGGAATTGCCCGGATGCCAGTGCAATGTAGCATCTACATCGTTGAACAATCCGGCACGGACGAGGTATACTTTGCCTGAGCCGCCTTCTTCTGCCGGGCAGCCCATCAGTTTCAGTGTGCCTTTGGTTCCGCTTTGCGCCATCCAGTCTTTTACGGCTATGGCCGCAGCTACTGATGCTGTTCCAAAAAGGTTGTGCCCGCAGCCGTGGCCTGCTTTGCCGCCGGCAGATTCCTGAAAGGGATTTTCTGTCTGCGAGATCCCCGGTAAGGCATCATATTCTGCCAGGATGGCGATCACAGGTTTTCCGGAGCCATAGGTAGCCACAAAGGCTGTAGGAATTTCGGCGACGCCTTTTTCCAGCTTAAACCCTGCCTGTTCCAGCTGAGTTTCCAGCAGGGCTGAGCTCTTTTCCTCCTGATAACCCATCTCTGCCCAGCCCCAGATATCCTTGGAGATTTTATTGTATACCGGAGCTTTGGCGTCGAGCGCGGAGATCAGTTTCTTTTTATCGGCATTCTGTGCAAATGCACTGACAGATATTCCCAATGCCAGGCTGAGTAGCGTAATGTTTTTCATTGAATTGTGTTTAATTATTTCCTGTAATCCAGCGGTGGCTTTCTGTCGCCCAGCATGGCTTCGTATTTGAAATCTGTGCCTCTTCTTTCTGCAAATTCTTTTTCAGCGGTTTTGAGCACTGCCGGTGTATTGAACAGATCATAGGCCGAAAGGGCGAGGGTTTTTGCAGCGATCATCATGCCTTTTGCGCCGATGCTTGTCCCTGCCGCGGCAACATTCTGCCAGCTGTGGCCTGCAGACCCGGGAACGAAGGTAGCGGTAGACAATCCGGTTGTAGGAACAGTCCAGCTGACATCGCTCACGTCTGACGAACCGTGTACATCTTCTTTCTCAAATGCCTGTATTTTTGCTGTAGAGGCCAAATCAGGGTGTTTTGGATCTACAAAGCTGGTTTGGATTTTTTCTGCCCAGGCTTTCTCTTCGGGGGTATAGGTAAAACCGCCTACAATCCGCAGGTTGGCATCCATCACTTTGGCCATGGCCAGGTTTGGCAGCATGTTATATACTCCGCCGGTGATTTCCACTTCCATTTTGGTACCGGTGCCCATCGCGGCACCTTCGGCAGCTTTGACTACGCGTGCCCAAACATCCTTCACTACCTGTTTGTCCTGGTTGCGCACATAATAATAGACTTCTGCAAAGGCAGGAACTACGTTTGGTGCTTCGCCACCATGGGTAATGACATAGTGCACGCGGGTATCAGAGGGGATATGCTCTCTCATCATATTGACCATGTTGTCCATCGCCTCTACGGCATCGAGTGCAGAACGGCCTTTTTCAGGTGCTCCGGAAGCATGCGAAGAGATCCCTTTGAACCTGAATTTTCCGCTGATATTGGCCAGTGTATTGAATGTTCCGGCAGAATTTACATTACCGGGATGCCAGTGCAGGGTGGCATCCACATCGCTGAAGAGGCCCGCACGCACCATATATACTTTTCCTGATCCGCCTTCTTCTGCAGGACAGCCCATTAATTTGATGGTTCCGGGTTTGCCCGAGCTTTTCAGCCATTCGCTCACCGCAATCGCAGCAGCAGTTGAGGCTGTGCCGAACAGGTTGTGGCCGCAGCCATGGCCTGCCTTACCGCCGTTGGACTCCTGTACAGGATTACCGGTTTGCGATATTCCCGGAAGGGCATCATATTCTGCCAGAATAGCGATGACAGGTTTGCCTGAACCATAGGTAGCTACAAAAGCCGTAGGGATATCCGCCACGCCTCTGGTGATCGTAAAGCCTGATTTCTCCAGTTCGCTTTCCAGCAGGGCCGAACTTTTCACTTCCTGATAGCCCACTTCTTCGAAGTCCCAGATGTCTTTGGCAACTTTGGTATACTCATCAGTCCTGGCCGTCAGGGAACTGAGGATTTTCTTTTTATCCGCATTCTGTGCCATCACTCCATAGGAGAGGCCAACAGCCATCGTCAGTAAAGTAATTTTTTTGATCATGGATTGAGTTTTAGCATAAAAGCGCTGTCTGTATTCCCGCGGCGATTGCAGCAGGATACAGACAACGCTGTTAATGATATTATTTCTTCTGGCCGTACAGTTCGTTGAACAGCATTTTGAAGGTAGAGTGCGACTGGCCGCGGAAGGTGATTTCCGGTCCGAACGCATACAGTTTACCCTTTCCTACCGGTGCTTCGAATGCAGCCACACCATCTTTCAGGTAGGCCTGTCCCCATGCCCATCCGCTATGCAGCGGTGTAGCCGTTGGGAACCATGCCAGTGGTTTGATGCCTTTAGCTTCGGCGCCTGCCTCCAGTTTGAAAACCGGGCTTCTGTCAAAAAGTACATCGTTCTGCTCTGCCATACCCCAGTTGGATGGTTGTTTGGTATCCAGGCTTACAGTTAACAAACTTCCCGGAATATAGTATTTGGTACCCGGAAGTGGTTTATCCTTGCCGTCTTTTCCAGGTTCTACCAGTTGGTTTTTAACCGGCAGGCCCAGGTGATAGGCCAGGTTGGTACTGGTACCGATGGTTACGATATTACCGCCCGCTTCAAGGAATTTCTTGAACATCGGCACTGATTTCGCAATGGAGATCTTACCGATCCAGGATTTGTTTTCGTCCGGTACTTCATCAGCCTTTGGCATTTTATCAAAGTAACGGCTGAACGGCGATGGTTTATCATTGGCAGGCACGATACCTGTAACGAGGATAATGGCATCATATTTTTTGTTCAGGTCGCCCGCATCTACTTCATTCGGGTAGATCACGGTATAACCATAATGGTATTGCTCCATCAGCCAGCGTACCCATCCTGCAGGAATTGAACCACCGTAGGTATTTACGATCGCAATACGTGAAGGTGTGATTTTAGCCAAACCGGATGGTTTTGAAGCGGCAGTGCTGACCATCACTCCGTATTCAGCAGCAGATTTTGCAAGGATTGTTTTTGCCGCTGCCGATGCAGGAACATAAAACTCGCCTGTTGAACCTGTAGTTGGGCGATAAACTTCTGCCCCGCCTTTGAGCAGATCGTTCACTGCGATGAAAGCATTGTTCTGTTTAGGACTGATCGTATAGCCTGTTTTTGCAGTGGCAATGCTTAGTTTTGGTGCCAGCTGGATCTCTCCGTATGGAACTGTTTTGAAATCACCTGTAACTTCGCTCATGGCCCTGTCAAACTTTACGCCCATCTGGAAAGCCAGTGTCCATCCGGCAGCGTCATACGGTTTGATCGGAGGCCCGCCTTCGTATGCAAAGTCATTCGGGTGGTCCTGTGGCTCAAACATATCGATTACGTGCGGGCGGAAAGCCTGGGCAGTAGATACAACATATGATCCTCCGGGATATGTTTTACCCTCTGAGGTAAAGGTTCCGGTAGCTCTTTCCACTTTGATACCCGAACGGATCAGTGAGTTGATAAATCTTACCGCGGTAGGGAAATCAGACTGGTTTGCAGGAATGATATAGGCTCTTGCATCACGCAGCTCTGGGTTTTTCATAACAGCATCAAAATATTTTGCGGGGATACCGCTTTCGCTGCCAAAAGAAAATTCGCCTTCGCTTTTTTCTGCACCGGTATCTTTTTTATCCTTGTTGTAAGCGTCTTTGATGGCCTGCACATATTTGGGATAGAACGTCCAGTGATCTTCGTGGCCACGGGCGATGGAGTTCTGCCCCATCTGGTAAATGTTGTACAATAAGTTGCTGCGGTTACGCGAAGCATAGTCCAGCACACCATAGTTCAGGGATACAGAATAATCGATCGACTGGCGGAAATGCCATTTTTGTGGTACTACGGGGTTAGGTGTAGCGCCGTTCGGGATCAGACGGTCTGGCACCAGGGCGATATCTTCTGGTGTTGGTCCGCCGATGATTTCTGTGAGCAAGCCTACCATATTGTGGAAATATGGCGTGGTACGCAAGCCACCGTTCCACCAGGTAGAGAACTGGGAGCCGTTACGCTGTGTATATCCGGGTTTGTTTTCAGTATTTAAACGGTTGTTCATTGCTGCACCTACACCATCAATGCTGGTCACGATCAGCGGATCGAAAACATAATTGAAAGGGTCACGGTACGGAGGTCCTGCAAGCACAGAACCTTCAGGCCCACGCTGATGGTGATTGTACATGATCTGCGGGATCCATTCTACAAACAGCTGGTTGCTGATGTTCTGGCTTTCCTTCATATTCATCATGTAAAAATCACGGTTGTTATCGTGGCCTACATATTTTTCATAAACACGCGGAATATCCAGTTTGCGTTTTAAGGTATCTGCATTGCGCATATACCAGGTACTTACCAATTCCTGACCATCAGGATTGGCCTGTGCCAAAAGGATAATGTCATTGTTGAGGATGGTCATCGTTTCTTCATCGGTACGTGTAACCAGCTGGTACATCGTCTCGATCAGCTGATGTGCTCCTACAGTTTCTGTAGCATGCAAACCTCCGTCAATCCAAACGATAGCCTTGCCTTTGGCAGCAAGCTTTTTCGCTTCTGCGGGCGTAAGGTTTTCTGCATGGGCAAGCTTGCGGGAGATGTCCTTATATTCTGCCAGCTTTTTGATATTCTCCGGCGAGGAAACGATCAGCATCCACTGGTGGCGGCCTTCTTCGGTCATACCGATATCCACCAGTTTGGTACGCGGTGACGCCGCCAGTTTTTTGTAATACGCTTCCGCCTGGGTGTAGGTAGTAAGCTTGTAATCATCCCCGATATTAAAACCAAAGTATTCCTTTGGCGAAGGAATGGATTGCGCGCTGGCTAAGCCTGCTGTACACAGCAAAGCCAGGGTAAACATTTTGCTAAATTTGTTGTACATATTCTCCATTTTTATGTTTTTATTTATTGACTACACCGGCTTCTGACAATACGACCAGCAGCGACTGCTGGATACCAAGATAACCAGTTTTATCATTCAGAAACCATTCGTTTAATGCGTGGTAGTTGCCGGATTCTCCTCCTGAGCCTATCGTGATCCCCGGTACACCGAGCGAGATAGGAATATTGGAGTTTGCCGAGCCGACGCCCAGCGTTGGGCTTGCGCCCAGGTATTTCATGGCGGCCATGGCATGCTGCACCAGCGGCTGCTTGGGATCGCTGCCACCTGCAGGTCGGTCGCCAATCGGCCTGATCTCTACCCTAAGGTCTTTACCGGATTTTTTTATTGCATTTTCTTCTGCCAGGGCTTTTTGAACTGCTTTTCGCAGCAGGGTGTCCATCGCGTTTAAGCGTCCGGGGTTTTCTGAGCGCATATCTACTTCCATCCAGGATTCGAAAGGAATAGAATTTACCGAAGTACCGCCGCCGATTACGCCTACGCTGAAGGTTACGCGAATACCTGCTGTGGCAGCAAATGTATTGCCCGACTCATCCCAGTACTGCATGGCCCGGCCAAGGGCATTGTGCGGGTTGCCGATACCAAATGCCCCTGAAGAGTGGCCTCCCGGCCCCCTGAAAGTTACCCTGTAACGGTGCGAGCCCAGGCCCCTGTGAGTAGTATGACCATATCCGGTGCCGTCAAAAGCGATATAGGAATCAATCTTGCCCGGCCCCGAAGCACTGAACAGGTTTCTTACGCCTCTGAGGTCTCCCTGTCCTTCTTCTCCTGTAGTTCCGATAAATAGTACGTCTGCATCGGTTTGAATACCGGTTTGTTTCATCGCTTTTACTACGGTAAGCAGTGCCGCAAGCCCGCGGGTATCATCGCTTACGCCCGGAGCGTATAAGGTATCTCCTTTAAAGGTAACCCTGGTATCGGTGCCATCGGGAAATACGGTATCCAGATGACCTTCAAGCACTACTTTCTTTTTACCTGTTTTTCCTTTACGAAGACCGATAACATTGCCGGCAGTGTCTGTCCAGATCGAATCCACACCGGCGGCTTTGAGCATTTCTGCAAATTTGATCCCCCTGGCGGTTTCCTTATAGGGCGGCGCCGGGATTTCGGTAAGGGTAACATGATTGCGCATCGTTTCCTTTTCTAGGTCGATGATCGTTTGCAGGGCCTTTTTCACGACAGCTTTGCTGGTGATTTCGGCAATATCAGCAGTATATTGTGCCGCTATAGGGGCTGTTTTGGGCTTTTCTTCCTGCGCAGCGGCAGAAAGGGCGGAACCCATCATAATCAGTGAAAATAGCGCGGGTAGGGTTGATTTGTTCATCCTGTTTATTTTGCGGCTAATCCTGCTTCAGAGAGCAGAACCAATAGTGACTGTTGAATTCCGATATATCCTTTATCATTTAAAAACCACTCATTGAGTGAATGTGCATTGCCTGCTTTTCCGCCCTGGCCAATTGTCATTGCGGGTACGCCTTTTGCAAAGGGGATGTTGGAATCTGTAGATCCTACGCCCAGTTTTGGTGTTCCACCAAGATAAGAGATTGAGGCCATCATGCGCTGAACTAACGGAATTGTTGCAGGGTTGTTCCCCGCAGGGCGGTCGCCGATAAGTTTGATATCCACGGTAAGGTCTTTGCCCATTTTTTTCATGGCATTTTCTTCTGCCAGGGCTTTGCTGATGGCCGCCTTTAAGAGGGCGTCCATGGCATTGAGGCGTTCAGGGTTTTCTGAGCGCATATCCACTTCCATCCAGGAAGCAAAGGGAATGGAGTTAACCGAAGTCCCACCTCCGATTACTCCTACACTAAATGTTACCCTTGTACCAGGTGTTGCTGCATAGGCATTACCGGATTCGTCCCAGTAGTGCATGGCGCGGCCAAGTGCATTGTGCGGATTGCCGATTCCAAAAGCACCTGAAGAATGCCCTCCCGGTCCTTTAAAGGTTACGCGGTAACGGTGTGAGCCCAGTGCACGGTGCACGATGCCTTCCGTTCCGGAGCCGTCAATGGCAATAAAAGAATCAATTTTTCCCGGCCCCGCAGGACTGAAAAGGTTTTTAACTCCTCTCAGATCGCCTTGTCCTTCTTCGCCGGTAGCACCTACAAAGATCACATCAGCATCTGTCTGGATGTTGGTTTGTTTCATCACTTTCACAATGGTGAGCAATACCGATAGTGACCTGGTATCATCTCCCACTCCCGGGGCACATAGGGTATCTCCCCTGTACTTTACCGTTACATCTGTACCTTCGGGAAAAACCGTATCCATATGCGCTTCGAGTATGACGCGTTTTTTGCCGGTACGGCCTTTACGGAAAGCCAGCACATTGCCGGCGGTATCTGTCCAAACGGAATCAATACCCGCAGCTTTGATCATTTCTGCAAATTTCGCTGCCCTTTTTGCTTCCTTGTATGGAGGTGAAGGGATTTCGGTGAGCAGCACGTGGTTGCTCATTGTTTCTTTTTCAAGATCAACAATCTGCTGCATTGCCTTTTTTACAAGCGGTGCCGCAGCGATTTTTTTGATTTCTGCAGTATATTTTTTGTCGATTGGAACGGATGCGGATTGTTCGCTGTCCTGTGCATTTACGGTAGCTGTACATCCCAGCAGCAAGGCGAACAGTGCCTTTGCAGCATTTTTTTTATTTATGACCATATTAATTTCTGTAGTAAGGATAAAACCTGTGGCTTTACTGAATCTTCAGCTGAGCCCAAAAGATGATACCTGAAGTTAAATCAAAAAGGATAACCGATCAGGCCGATCGGTTATCCGGTATTTAAAGAAATGACTATTGGCTCTTAAAACGCACCCCTGTACGTGTATCGCCAGGTTCTCCGCGTGATTCATCGGCAAGATTGGCAAACCAGGCTGCAATACGGCGGCCGTCTGACAGGTTCACCACAAACTTGAACAGGAAGTAATCATTTACGGCAACAGAGGTTAAACTGATATTGTTCAATGCAGCGAGCTGTGCTGCGGTGAAAGTATAGGTTTTAGGGAATGTAGTCACCGTTTCGTACAGCACATCCGTGGTTGTAATGTTTCCCGGAATAGGAAACTGTGCGATGTTTGGATACTGGTTGCCCGGTGATGAAATCACAATAGGGTAAGCCGGCACACTGGCCTCTGCTTTATTGAAACTCCTGTACACCTCTATTGATGTTACGCTGGCGTAGCCCGAGCCTTCCCAGTTGAGGGTAAACGACATCCGCTCGTTCGCGAGGTTTGCATCCTTCAGGTTGAAAAAGGAAACCTTGGCATTTTGCCGGGTAGGCAATGCTGACATCGCAGTATCAATTTTTACCGTAGGAACAGCCGTGTAGGTGTAATTCTCCCATTCGTAATGGGTCTTTTTACATGCACCTAATCCCAGCAAACAGATGCATGATATGGACAGTATAAAGTTTTTCATATATTCTTTTATTTGGTAATAGTTTTGATTAGTTGATCCTGACAAATTTTATCCATCAATTTTATTTATCCCAAAAAACAGGTGTGATCTGCTGCGCCACCTGGATTGCACTTGCATTGGCACCGAAGGAGGTATTGGCAGAAAGTTCTGTCTGAGAATAATAAAGGCGCAAAGGAAATGTGCTCAGTGGTGATAAAAGATCACGCAGGACCGGTAAGCCTGTCCTTCTGTAATCGTTATATGTTTCCATACCATTACCATAGGTGGCAATATACTTCTGTGTCATCACCAGGTTGAGCTTGCCGGCAGCTGTTGCTGCATCGTACTGTGCTAAAAGCTTTGCTACGGTACCGGTAATACTTGCAGCTGGTATGGCCACACCGTTATTCGCTACCGCGAATGTGCTCACACTGTTCAGGTTGGCAGTAACGCCATCACTAAAGTTTGCCCTTGCATCATCACCTGTTGCCAGGGTTAAAGCAGCCTCGGCCCTGATAAATTTCACCATTGCATTGGTAATCAAAGGAATTATCCCGGCACCTGTACCGTCTGTTACCGCTATTGTTTTTGGGGTAGCCGTTGCACCAGTATTAGTAAGGTATAAGTTTGCACCTGTCAGGTTGTTGATCGGAGCATTATCATACAGACCGCCTGCAGGGTAAACACCGAAATCAGCCCTGCGCGCCAAATCTGCCGGCGCAGCAGTACCATCGCCCGGGTTACGGCCGTAGTAACCATTGCTGTTGGTAGAGTTGTTCAGACCAGCAGTAGC
This sequence comes from Pedobacter westerhofensis, assembly GCF_900182595.1. Taxonomy (GTDB): domain Bacteria; phylum Bacteroidota; class Bacteroidia; order Sphingobacteriales; family Sphingobacteriaceae; genus Pedobacter; species Pedobacter westerhofensis. The sequence goes on from NZ_FXTN01000003.1 coordinate 496,929, forward strand.
CGTTTGCCTGTAAATAAAATCTCTCAGGCGCGGATCATCGTTGTTAAACAGGAGGTCCATGAAGAACTGGTTCTGGTAAAAGGTTTTGGATGACTGATATTCAACTCTGTGCCATGGATGACGGTTGTTTGGGTTTTGTCCTGAACCAAATTTAAAGGTAAAGTCTGTTGCATTGGCGCTGATCAGCGGTCCGGCGATCAGTGTTTTGATGGCCGTGGCCGATCTTGCAGGATCTACCAAACGGATCTGGTTGTACATTTTAAGCTTTAATGAGTTTGCCATCGCTAACCATGAGGCTTTTGTACCTGCGTAAAAAACGTCTGAGGTAGAAGGAACAAGCGTGGTTGTAGTGATCTTTCCTGCATCTGCAATCCCGTCGTCGATCATCAGCAAAAGCTTCTCATAGATCTCAGCTCCTTTTTCAAGCGGCGGGCTGGTAGTTGTGGCTCCGCTCTCTGCCTGTGAGTATGGAATATCTCCCCACATATCTACCATCAGACTGTACAGGTAAGCTTTTTCGAACTTGGCGATAGCCACATAACCCCACTGCTGTGAAGCCGTTCCGCTGGTAATCACCGACTCCAGGTCGTTGAGTGTCTGACTGTAAAAGCCATCCCAGGAGTTGGCATAATCTGTACCCTGCTGCTGGTAACGGCTGATGGTGGTTGACCACATCGTTTGCTGCATGATGGTGGATGTACCACTGTTGAGCTGGTACATATTTCCTGCCATGGATATTTCTGTAGAAGGCAATAACAGCGTTAATTGTGCTGTGGTGGGATTATTCGGGTCCTGGTTGATGTCTACAAACTTCTTGCAGGCACTACCTGTCAGCAATACACCGGCTAACAGGAACATGTATTTTTTATTTCTCATTTCATCTCTGTTTTAATTGTTTTCAATCGTTAGATGGAGCCTTTGATGATTAAAATAATTATTGCCCTTGGTCTTAATTATTATTTTAATCAAGTTGGGTTCATATGTCTACCTGATTTAAATACTTTAATTTCAATTCATTAAAAGGTGAACCTGAGGTTAACGCCAAATCTTTTAGTTGTTGGCACAGAAAGGTTGTCGTACCCTTGTGAGTTACCTACACCTAATGAACTTACTTCAGGGTCAAAATTTGTGTATTTAGGAAAATTTGGTGCGTAGTACCATAGGTTACGGCCGGTTACGGAGATCATTCCTGATCCGAAAGGTGTTCCTTTCAGCATGCTTTTAGGGAACTGGAAGGCAAGGGATACTTCGCGCAGACGGAATACTGTTGCATCAAAAATTGACCCTTCATCCACACCGCCGGGGCCGATACCATTGTTGAAGAACAAATCCTCATATGACATACCCACATTGTTGGGGATGGTTTTTCCGTTTGCATCCAGTAAAGGCTGAAGCGTTGCCGGGTTACCCAGTACGCCCGGAGACACCAAAACTCCCTCCCTGTTTTCTGTATCCCTGGTTACGCCGCGTGACAGCATTTGTCCGACAGTGTTGGAATACATATCGCCGCCTTTTTTCAGGTCGAACAATACAGATAAAGAGAATGCTTTGTACGTAAAGCTGTTGGTGATACCCAGGATATAATCAGGGTTAGGGTTACCGATGGCTTTCAGTGAGCCTGATACCAGTGGTTTACCTGTGTTTGGATCGATCAGGATCTCGCCGGCAGCATCACGTGCATAGGCCGTTCCGTAGATCAGACCGTAAGGCGAGCCCACCATGTGCACACTGCTTGTACCATTGGCACCACCAAAAACAAACTGCTGATAGCCTCCAAGATCGTTGATCACGTTCCTGTTGCGGGTAAATACTGTTGAGATATCCCAGCTAAAGCCATTGGGGTTACGGAAAGGTGCCAGGTTAAGGGCAATCTCTACCCCTTTGTTGGTAGCCTCACCAAGGTTGAGGATCTGGGTAGTGAATCCCGAAGAAGGGGCTGCGGTAACCTCAAAGATCTGAGAAGTACTTTTCTTGTTGTAGTACGTGAAGTCAAGTCCGATACGGTTTTTGAAGAACTGCAGTTCTGTACCTACCTCAAGCTCTGTGATAAACTCTGGCTTAAGATTGGCATTTGTTAAGAGGTTAGCCAGGGTGGATGAGTTGTAGGTACCGTTTGAATTGGTAAATGGTGATCCGATAGAACCTACACCTGTGGTAGCTCCGAGCGGTGAATTCACCAGATAAAATTCCGCGGTCTGGTAAGCTGTAGACTCGTTACCTACGCGGGTGTAACCACCCCTTACTTTACCAAAGCTCAGGAAGCTGTCATCCATCTTTAATGCTTTGGTGAAGATAAATGAACCGTTTGCACCACCGTAGAAATAACTTCTGTTATTAGCAGGAAGTGTAGAAGAGATATCATTACGCCCGACTAAGTTTAATGACGCATAGTCTTTATAGTCGAAGGTGATATCCGTAAAAAATGCATAGTAACGTTGTTTCAATAAATTTCTGTTGTTTGTTAACTGTATAGGCGTAACAGAACTTGTATTTGTGATCGTGTTCAGATCGGCTACAATAATTCCGTCACCATAAAATGCTTTACGGTCGGTTAAACGCTGATTGACGTTATTTCCCAAAATCCATCGTAGAGAGAGGTCGCTGGTTAATTTTTTAGTAGCGGTAACCAGGAATGTATTATCCAGTTCCTGACGGTAGATATCATCTGTAGCGATACTTCCATTTGAGTACGACGATGATCCTTTACCGCGAACGTTTAACCTTCTGTCTGTGTAGGCGTTGAAACCGGCAGTATTCTGGATGTTTAACCATGGCAGGGGATCAAATCCAAGCACCATATTACCATAATACCTGTCTACACTGCTGGTAGAAACACTATGGACGGTAGACCAGTACGGGTTATCCAGTCCGGTATAATCGTAAACGTTACTGCCGTCAACAGGATTCTCGTAAGGGTTTCCTGTTAAGTCGAAACTGGTAGGCGTATACATCAGGGCCGACATGATTGAACCTGTAGCACCGCCGATAGGTGGAGTTTTTTGTCTTGTAGTTACGTAATTCATGGAACCGCTCACATAGAACTTGTTGTCAAGCTTCATGTTTCCGCTGATGTTAAAGGAAGTACGGTTGATGGAGTTGTTTGGAACAACACCTGTATTATTGGTCCTTGAAAAACCTGCATTCAGATTTCCTTTTTCACTGCCCGAAGAAATGGAAAGTGCATTTTCATAAACACTGCCCGTCTGGAAGAAATTCTTTGCATTTTCTTCTGCGTAAGATCTGTAAGGGATCTGGATTGGCGTTACACCATCAGCCTGATACAGCTGAGGAAAAACTGCCGAAGAAAAAGACCTGGTTAACTGTGCAGGAATGGTGGCTCTTGTAGGAATGATACTTTGTACACCCGGAAAAGGCTGTCCCCATGAACCATAAACACCCTGGCGGTAATCGTTGTTGGTACCTTGTCCGTATTTGGTCTGATATTCCGGAAGACCCGATACGTTTTCTACCGAATAGGAAGTATTGTAAGCGATCTCAGTTCCTTTTCTGCTCATTTTCTTACCAGCTTTTGTGGTGATGATCACCGCACCATTGGCTGCTCTTGAACCGTATAAGGCCGCTGCAGCTGCACCTTTCAGTACCGTCATGCTCTGGATGTTATTGGGATCAAGGTCGAACGCACGGTTGGTTACACTTGAACCACCGCTGCTCTGTCCGCCCACGTTTCCGAAGCTGGAGTTATCAAACGGTACACCATCCACAACAAACAGCGGCTGGTTGTTACCATTCAGTGAAGAACTACCGCGGATATTGATATTTGTTGCACCACCGGCAACACCGCCTGATGAACCGATGCTCACACCGGCCACCTTGCCTGTAAGTGCACGCAGGGGATCAGGTTCTGATTTCTGAGCCAGCTTATCTGAACTGATTGTACTTACAGAATATCCAAGTGTAGTTTTTTCACGCTTGATACCCGCAGCTGTAACTACAACCTCTGTAAGGGCATTGGCACTTTCGGCGAGTTCCACATTGATGGTTCTGCTGGTGCCTACAGCAACTTCCTGCGTTTGAAAACTGATATAAGTAAAAACCAGGATGCTTTCACTATTAGGGACACTGATTTTAAAAGATCCGTCAGCACTGGTAACAGTACCTGTTTTTGTTCCTTTAACCACGACACTAACGCCGGGAAAGGGTTTTTGATCGGCTTTCCCGATAACTTTACCACTAACGGTATGCTGCTGGTTGGCCAGAAGGGCATTGATCATTAAGCTGTCGGTCATTGCAAGCTCATTCCTTTTGAGCACGATATACTGACTGGCATTGACAGTGTAGTTTACACCAAGGTCTGACAGGATATCGGTAAGGATATCACTTAGCTTTTCCTGACTGGCAGTTACACTTACTTTACTGTTTAAGGGGATAACTGTAGAGCTGTAAACGAATTTTACGGCAGCCCTGGTCTGAATATTATTTAGTGCTGTTTCCAGCGAAACATTTTTTAAGCTGATTGAAAGCCGTTTATTCAAAATGCTCTCTGAGGAACCAGGATTAGCGAATAATACACCTGAGAGCATAAATAGCGAAATGATCTGTAAAACCGAGATCCGCATGAGCTGAATAAAAAGAACCTTTCTGGTTTCCTTACATTTTTGCATACATTTGTTTGATTTTTTGTTAATTTCCTGATTGAATGAGACAAAAAAGTCCCTTACCCGTATCATATGATAGGGTGATTCTTGATAAAAATTGAGGGGGAATTCTGTGGCAGAGGTGGCTTCAACACCTCTGCCATCTGTTAAGTAGAGTTTCTATCTTGTCATAGGCTTCTTAGGTTAGTTTTTTGGTTGGTGTGTCGGTTTGGTTGATTTTGGACTTGTTTTGTTTGATGTTCTTTTGATTAATCTCAGGATTTATCTTCAAGTGTGACCGATTGCCCGTCTATCCTGAAGTCCAGATTAAATACATCGCTCATCATGCTGATGGTATTTAACAAAGACTGATCAGTAAAATCAGCAGTCACACGGTTATTAATGATCCTTTTATCAGTTAAAGTAATCTGTACTTCAAATTTGTTTTCTATCCTGTGCAATACATCTGATACGCGGGCATCATTAAACTGCATCATATATTCTGTACCCCTGGTTAATGAGGCTACCTCAATCACGGGCTCTGCCTGTTTTACAATTATTTTTTTCTGCTCCAGATATACCGCCTTCTGGTAGGGATGTAAAATGAGTGGTGCCGACTTTGCCGAACTTAAAAAAACACGGCCCGTTAAAACGTTTACTTCTATTTTGTGACTGGTATGTTTAATATTAAAACTGGTTCCCAGGACCCGGGTCTTTAATCCTGCACAATGAATTTCAAAGGGATGTGCCGGATCTTTTGCGATTTCAAAGAGCGCTTCGCCTTCCAGGTTTACGTTCCGCAAATTGCCTTTAAACTTTAAAGGATAGGTAAGCTCACTGTCGCCCTTCAACCATACGATACTGCCGTCTGATAAAATCGTCTTGGTGATATCGCTGCCCGAATTACTTACCGAAGCGTACTGATGGATATTCAGCGCTTCGAAAAGGCGGGTACGAAAACAAAAAATCAAAGAGCAGCATATTAACAGTGAGGCAGCTATTTTTGCAAGCAGCCCCGGTCTTTGGAATACTATTTTTCTTTTTGGGTGCAATGGCCGCACAATTGCTTCCCCCGGTGTGCCTATACGTTTACCTAAAGCCTTAAAAATGCGTTCTCCGCGCTCTGTCTGTTCCTGCGCGCTAAGCTGCTCAGCAGCAGAATGATCGGTAATGTGACGGATCCAGGACTCCACATTGCTTTTCTCATCAATGCTTAGTTCATCATTAAGATATTTTTCAATTAAGGCATCAAAATCTTTATTCTGCATCCAGCTTTTTTTAGGCTTCTGTATGTAAGTCAGTTCAGAAGAACAATACACCTATCCCCGGTGAAGAATCATTTAAAAAAAAATTACAATTTTCAGCAAATCCCTCATTTATAAGAGGTAAATAGATTTAGCAAACAGCCAAAATCAGAATGGACAGCGAAAAGAATTGCCCAAGCGACGATCTTAACTGGCGTAAAGCTTTTGTGAGCTGATTTTCTACTGTTTTATGCGATATATTCATTAGATCTGCGATATTTTTGATCGACTGATGCTCATTCCTGCTCAATCTAAAGATTTGCTGGCATTTTTCCGGGAGTTTAGCAACTTCATTCTCAATCATTCCTTTCAGATCTGATAACTGAATGTTTTCTTCATTTGAGTTATCAAAAGCAGTTTTTGTAAAAGAGGCGTAACTGGAAGCGTAATCTCTCTTTACCTTTTCTGAACGTATATAATTAATGGTTTGGAATTTAACAGCTGTAAATAGATAAGCCTTCAGGGATTGGGTGATCTGTATCTGCTCACGTTTGCTCCACAATGAAAAAAAGGTTTCCTGGATAATTTCCTCACAAACAATCTTATTCCGGATGATATTGTAGGCATAATTATAAAGATCAGACCAATATAACTGATATATCTGTTCAAAAGCTGCCATATCTCCTCTACTTAAAGACGAAAGCACACCGGATTCGTTATATTCAGGTTGATTTTTAATAGTTGAGAGTTTTTAGTTAAAGCCTTGTGTTAAAATTATGGATTTATTACCATAATATTACATATGTCCGGAATATTTAACAGTTTTTTCAATATTCAAAATTCATAACCCCAATTATCTCTAAAAAACGGTAGATATGTGTCGATTTTTTATGATAAATACAATTCCCGAGTGTTTTTAGCCGACAAATCCTTTAAATTGATTCAATTTGAAACCCTTGCTTTTCCTGAGCAGGGCAAACAACGCTCAGGATCAGCAATGGTATATTAGATAATAGCTGTAATATAGCAGATCGGATAAACTTTACGAAATAAATTGTATTATTCTTGTGAATCTGCCTGCAGCAATTTGGATCTCAGGGCCTCTTCCACATGCACTGTGATTTCCGGGTGTTTCAAACCTGTCGCATCCATCCGGGGATTCATCATACAACGTGGTTGATGATCTGATGGGAACTGCAATCCTGCCCCCTCCGCAGTGCTCATTGTAGAAGCGGTGTAAATAAAATCCTTAGATTTGTTCCGCATTATTCAATATTTAACATTTGCATATATGACATACAAGGAAAAACTAAGCCAAATACGTGCACAGATGAAGGCCGATAATGTAGAAGCCTACATTATTCCTTCAGCAGATCCGCATATCAGCGAGTACCTGCCTAAGCATTACCAATGTATACCTTTTGCATCCGGCTTTAGCGGCTCTGCAGGAACATTAGTGATTACGCATGACTTTGCCGGACTGTGGACCGACTTCAGATACTTTGAACAGGCGGCAGAGCAGTTGCATGACAGTGGTTTTGAGCTGGTCAAACAGAAAGTACAGCATGCCCCGGAATATATACAATGGCTGAACAGCAGATTGGCCAAAGGTGCCGTTGTGGGAACAGATGAGAAATTATTATCCGTTTTACTCGGTGACTTGCTGACGCAGCAGTTCTCGGCGAAGGGAATCAGCCTGCAGCACAGAGATTACCTGGGACCAATCTGGGAGAACCGTCCGGACTTGCCGGCAGACAGCGCATTTCTGATCAGTGAAGAGGCGGCCGGCCAGTCTGTGAGCAGTAAACTGGCAGCAGTACGTGAAGAACTGAGCAGGCATCAGGCAGATTATCATTTGGTGTCTTCACTGGATGACATCGCCTGGTTATTTAATATCAGAGGAAAAGACGTGAGTTTTAATCCGGTAGTGCTGGGCTTTGCACTGATCAATCATGATCATGCCAAATTATTTATTCATCCTGAAAAACTCAGTGAAGAAGAAAAAGTACTTCTGCTGAAAAGTGGCGCAGAGGTACTGCCTTATGAGGAAATTGAAATGGCACTGAAGCTGATCCCTGAGCAAAGTTCCATTTTTATTGACCCTAAGCGCAACTGTTACGCCTACGCTAAACTGATCCCTCCTTCTGTACATATCGTTAAGGAAACCAATCCTTCCACCAGCCTGAAAGCTGTTAAAAATGAAGTGGAGCTGAGCAATACCCGCGAGGCTATGCGAAAAGACGGTGTTGCAATTACCCGCTTTCTGAAATGGCTGGAAGAGCACATCGGGAAAATAAAAATCACAGAGCTTTCTGCTGCTGCACAGCTGCGCAGTTACAGGGCGGAGCAGGAAGGGTTTATCGGCGATAGCTTTAATACCATCAGCGCTTACAGAGCACACGGGGCATTACCGCACTATGCGCCATCTGCAGAGAGCGATGCTGAGATTTTGCCCGAAAGCCTCTTCCTGGTAGACTCAGGCGGGCAGTACTTTTACGGAACAACTGATATTACCCGGACAATCCCAATGGGCCTGACGACAGAACAGGAAAGAACGGATTATACTTTGGTACTTAAGGGTATGATTGAAGGATGTAAGGTAAAATTCCCGAAAGGTACCTGTGGTTACCAGATAGATGCGATCACGAGAAAACCTCAGTGGGACCATGCAATCAATTATGGCCATGGAACGGGACATGGCGTAGGTTATTTCCTGAATGTACATGAAGGGCCGCAGGTTTTTAACCCAACGAACAACCCCGTACCCATTGAACCGGGAATGATCACTTCTGTGGAGCCGGGCGTATACCGCCCCGGAAGACATGGGATACGCATTGAAAACCTGGTGACCACCATCAAACTCGAAGCAAATGAGTTTAATGACTGGTACGCCTTCGAAACACTGACAATTGCACCGATCAGCACCAGCATCGTAATTAAAGATTTGCTGGAGCAGTCACAGATCGACTGGCTGAATGCCTATAATGCTTCGGTACTGGAGATATTGAGTCCTTCGCTGAACGCAGAGGAGCAGGAATGGCTGAGCACAGCTACGAAGGCGATTTAATCAAAAAGCCCTGGTATGTTTCTGCCTAAGTATTATACTTATGCAGAAGCGTACCAGGGCTTTTAATATTTGAGGGTATATTACGACTGGAACCAGCTGTATGCTGCGCCCACAAGTGCTGCATCTTCCCACATTGTGCTTTGTTTAAGCACTACTTCCTTATTCTTAAGGTACTTTAAAACAACGGGAATAAAATGATCCCATGTTTTTGCGATATTACCACCGATCACTACAACTGTTGGCTGTTCCTGATCGATAAAATCATTTAAAAACAGCGCAAGGTTTTCACCAAATTCTTCGAAGATCTGGTCTATGATTGCTTTATTATCTGTAGCAAGCATTGCGATCACATCCTTGATATCATTTCCTGTCAGTTCTTTGTAACGGTTAGAGAACCATCTGGTAGAAATATACTCTTCTGCAATGCTGTCTTTGAAGGGAATAAAAGCACGGTCTGAATCAATAGTACTGCCCTGGCAGTTACTTGCAGAACCCAGGCCTGTACCGAGCGTAATGCCTACGGCACGCTTCTCGCCAGCGACTGCGCCAGAGGCTAATTCACCGTGCAAAAACGATTCAGCATCGTTTCTAAAAAGAATATTGCTCTGAGGGATACCTAATTTTTGAGACAAGATCTCCAGCACATTCATCTCATATAATGAGTCATATTTTTTGGTTCCCTTCATCAGGGAAATACCTTTCTCGTAATCAAAAGGACCAGGCATAGCAATGCCGATATGTATTTGCTCATCTCCCGCACTAACGATCAGCGGAGTAAGGGCATCAACCCATGCTTTGATAATTACATCAGCGCCTTCCATGGAGGCTACACGTTCTCTAACCAGAGAATCTTTTACAATCTTAAAATCAGCGGCATCAATGTGCGCTGCAGTGATATGCGAACCTCCAATATCGACCCCTATATAAGGCAGTCTGGGCGATTTAAAATTCATATGCGTGGTTTAACTATATTGTGTTTAGATTATTATTTGATCAATTTTAACAGGTAGGCACCATAACCGCTTTTTACAAGTGGCGTGGCTACTTTACGCAGCTGCTCCTTATCGATGAAGCCCATCCTGTAGGCAACCTCTTCAATACAGCCTATTTTAAGGCCCTGACGCTCTTCAATGACCTGAACAAACTGTCCGGCCTGCATCAGTGAAGCAAAGGTTCCTGTATCCAGCCATGCAGTACCACGGCTCAGTACGCCAACTTTCAGGTTTCCCTGCTCAAGGTAAGCTTTGTTTACATCGGTAATTTCGTATTCTCCGCGTGGCGAAGGTTTAATATTTTTAGCGATCTCTACTACGCTGTTGTCATAGAAATAAAGCCCGGGAACAGCATAGTCAGATTTTGGCGACTCAGGTTTTTCTTCGATGGATACCGCTTTGTTATCGGCATCAAATTCTACTACACCATAACGTTCAGGATCTGAAACACGGTAAGCAAACACTACACCACCATCAGGATCGGAACTGGCCTGTAAAAGCTTTGCCATTCCGTCACCATAGAAGATATTGTCTCCAAGCACCAAAGCCACTTTATCTGTACCGATAAAGTCGGCCCCAATCACAAAAGCCTGGGCAAGACCATTCGGTTCATGCTGAACAGCATAAGAAAATTTACAGCCAAGACTGCTTCCATCGCCTAAAAGTTTCTGGAAATTAGGAAGATCATGTGGGGTGGAGATGATGAGTATTTCTTTAATTCCAGCCAGCATCAATGTTGACAGCGGATAATAGATCATCGGTTTATCATACACAGGCATCATTTGCTTGCTCATGACCAGAGTTAAAGGATGCAGCCTCGTACCGCTTCCTCCTGCTAAAATTATTCCTTTCAAAATACTCGTTTTATAATTATAGATTTGAAGATACACTATTTTCTAATTCCCTGTACCATTCTTCGCCATATTTTCTGATCAATGGTCCTTTTAGGAAGGTATATACGGGTACTTTGAGCTCCCTGCCAAAGGTACAGGCGTCTGAACAGATATGCCAGCGGTCGTAGTTGAGCACATCAAATTCAGGATATTGTGTGATCCTGATAGGGTATAAATGGCATGAAATAGGTTTTTGCCAGTCTACAATACCCTGCTCATGTGCTTTTTCAATCGCACATTTGGTGATTCCATTTTCAAAAGTAACATAGGCGCACTCTTTATTGCCATCCACGCAGGGAGTAGTGAGGTCGCCATCAGCATCAACTACCGAAGTACCGTACTGTTCAATGGCAGCAATGCCTTTAGGGGCAAGCATATGTTTGATCTTAGGATAAATCTCTGCTAGAATTGCCGTCTCGGCCACATCCAATGGCGCACCGGAATCGCCCTCCACACAACAAATACCCTTGCATTTGTTTAGATTGCAGACAAAGCTTTCAGTGATGACATCTTCGTGTATCAGTGTGTTCTGTACTTCTATCATTATTTTTCTTCTTTTGCCAACGCGTATTTTAATCCGGTGGCAGATTTAATTTCCATGGTAACGGAACCAATAATAATTTCAACCTGGGCCTTTACAGGCACCCTGTTGCCGTCATCTGTAATCCAGAGGTATAAGTTGCTGTCTTTTCTAAAGATCCTGCCTGGCTCTATTGACGGGCTGAACTTTAAACAGCGTATATTTCCTAGTTTACTTTTAATCACCTCTTTGCCTACATACTTGATTTGCAGCTGATGGATCTCCTTGCCCAAAAAGTAGTTCAGTTTAAACTGTTCTCCTATTTTAAGTTTTGAAATATCCAGGCTCCGTGCAAAATAATAGGCAGATACGAGGTCAAATGTCTGATCTGTAGGCGTTGTAAATGTACCCTTGTTGGACACTACTTTTTTTGTGTCCTGGTAAAACCTGGCTTTATCTTCTCTTTTATAACTTGATTCTTTAATGTCTTCCTGATAAAAATAAGGTGTCAGTTTATCCTTGTCGATATAAGAGTCATAGTGGTCACGTACCTTATAAAATATATCAAATGTACCTGCTGTTTTTGCATCCACAACCAGCCGGTAAGTTGGTTTGTTATCAAATTTGAGATCCGATTTGAGCACTTTGATAATGCCTTCTGCTGCTGTAATGATTCCGTATCTCAGCTTATACTGGAGTATTTCTCCCTCCTGAAAAACCGGCTCCTTTTTTAAAGGCAACTCCTGCGATTTGGCATCAATGAGGGTAATCAAAAAGATAGTCAGCAAAAATATTTTTCTCATACCCTGTTTAAACACAAAAAGCAATCCAGAAACTAATCCTTTCGTTTATAGATCGGAACAGTTGAACACGGCTCGCCATACATAATACTTTTAGCTACAGGCGTTAACAGCGCTGTGATCTCTACATAGGCCGATACCGGCACCTCAATATCCGCACAGCCTTTGATTACGACACGTTCATCTTTATATTCTGAAATATCAATTTTAGCGAGTGCCTTTGTAAATAAAACAGCTTCCAAAACTTCCTGTCCGCCGAAAACCACTTCATTGGCATAAGGCTTCATTTTGTTTGCCAGCAGCATATAAGCCCAGGTAGGTACAATTGCATCTGCACTGCAGATAATGGCAACGTTCTTACCGGTATAGGCAGTCCAGTCGTGCAATTTAATAAACTCCCTGAAATCCTTTTCCCTGAGGATCAATCCCTGGAACAAATTTTCTTTCAGATCGTACACCACCCGTTCGCCCTGATCATAATAATCTTCCAGGTTTAAGGTGATTAAACCACTGGAAGCAACCTTATTCACTATATTTTCCTGAATATCCATGGCTGTAAAATAAAAAAACCGGAAGTAACACTACTTCCGGTTTCAAAATTACGTAATAAAGGTTAATAGAATTTCACTCTATTGTCTTTTATATCACTTTTATCCTGTAATGCCTGGAAAGCTGCCCCTAATGATCTTTGGGCAATTCCCTGCAGCATCGTTTCTTTTTGTTTGTAAGTATTGCCAATCGGAGCCGGGTTAGTGAATCCGTTTACGGTAAACAAGTACACTGCGCGTTCGCCATCAACTGGTTTAGACAGTTTGCCTACCGGTGATCCGAATACACTGCCGATCAGTTTGTTTTCCTGTGCAGCACCCGGAACGATTGGGTTTGCAAAAACAATATTCTGAACCGGCATTACAGTTTTACCCATTTTCTGAGCTACCTGTGCAAGGCTTGATGCGCCCTGAGCAGCATTTTTCAATTTCTCAGTCAGCATTTTTGCTTTAACAGCATTGATCACCATTGGTTCAATATCTTTCTTCACTGCCTCCAGCGGAAGGATACCTTTAGGTTTAATGTCTGTCAGGTGTGCGATTACAAAAGCGTTATCCATCTGGTAAACTTCTGTCAGCACATCACCTTTTTCTGCGCCGAAAGCATCACGGATCAGCTGACGCGGATTATCCAGGCCTGGGGCATAACCCTGGCTGCCAGAGATCCTGTCTGCCACTGATACTGTATATCCTGCTTTTTTAGCTTCTGCAGCGAAATCGTCGCCTTTTACAGAATTCAGGAAAGCAGATGCTTTTTTGTAAGCCTGATCTTTGGTCTTGCTGCTTGGCGCAAGGTTTTTCTCTATGTAAGCCAGTTTAGCCACTTTAGAAGAACCGATCTGGTTTTCGATTTTGATCAGGTGAACACCGAACTGTGAACGTACTACTTTAAGATCGCCGGTCTGGCCATTGAAAGCAGCATTTTCAAATTCAGGAACCATCTGTCCCCTTGCGAAAGTACCGAGTTCGCCGCCTTTATCTTTAGATCCGTCAACGCTGTACATTTTAGCCAGGGCAGAGAAGCTTCCGCCATTCTGAACCAGGGTTTTTAAGGAGTCGGCAAATTTCTCAGCTTTATCCACACCGCCCATTTTGGTAGCATCCAATAAAATATGGCTTGCTTTAACCGAGTCGGGAGACATGCGTGTATCAATTACTTTTACCAGTTTATACGAGTTACCAGAGAATACCGGTCCGAAGAAACTACCTGCAGGCAGTGCGAACACGGCGGAATCAATTTTAGGATCCAGTTTACCTTTAGTAATATACGCATAAGGGATTTTAACATCAGAGTTGATGGCTGAAAACAGTGAGTCGCTTTTTGACGCTCTGAAGTCTGCGGCCAGTTTATCTACCTGTACTTTGATTGCAGCTGAATCTGCTTTCGTTGGATTTACGCTGAATGAAACATATTCAAATGAACGTGTTTCTGCAGGGTTCTCAAATTTCTTTTTGTTATCGTTATAATAATCTGAATAATCAGATTCCGACGGTTTAACAGTAGCATCAGGAATACTTGCGTAATCCAGGCTTACATAGCTAAAGTTTGCCAGTTTATTCCTGTTCTGGTATTCGTCGTTAGCTTCCAGGGAAGTTACGTAAACAGAATTTTTGATCAGGTTAGCATATTTCTGCTGTAAAGCTTGTTTTTCGATTTCGATCTGCAGGAGGTCCCACTGTTGTTTCAGCTGAGGGTTGCTGCCCTGTTGTTTTAATGACTGGATTACCGCAGCGCGGTTAACCTCGCCGGTTTGAGGGTTACCAAAATACTGAACGATCAGCGGACTTGGTTTTTTGCCCTGCATCAGGTCAAATAATTCATCACCCGAAACATCAAGTCCCAGGCGTTTGTATTCTTTAGACAATAAGATAGAGGCCAATTCACCGTTCCATGCATTATCAACAGCCATAGCCGTCATTTGAGGATTGGCACTGCCGCCATACTGCTGTTTAAACTGCTGCAGATTCTGATCCACTTTAGTACCGAACTCATCGATGTTGATTTCCTCACCATCTACGGTTCCGACAACTTTTTGTGATGCCGCCCAGAAAGGCTTACCTACGTTAATTGCATCACCAACTAAAAATGCAACAATTGCAAAACCGATGGCGCCTACCAGGATAAAGCCTGCGCGATTCCGCAAAAATGTCATTAAACCCATAATATCTATTATTTATATTTTTTTTAAGAGGGCGCAAGATACAACTTTTGCCAAAAAAAGAAAACAATTATATTGTTTTGAATAAGTATTTAAAAATTAAGGGAATAAGAGGCCAGAATTCTCCGGATTACGGGGCCAAATCGCCTTTTACATAGGTCTCTCCTGAACCCTGTTCAAAATCTACAGAACTGAAATCTTCCGGTGCGCTGAAGTTTATTGCATTGAGCACTGTGCCATCAGGCCTGGTGACGATACCGCGCGGAGAAAAGAACATTTTTTTCTTCTGGTCCCAGGTCAGTTCTTCGGTATTGAACGTAAGGTCGTTCCTCACTACCACTACATTTCTCTTAAAGATTGTGATTTGTTCTGTTTCTTTTCTGAGTGCATAATCGGATACGATTGTGCCGGTTACCGTTTGGAGAGGATCAAAAAACGTGATTTTTACTCCTTTGGGCATTTCCTGGTATTTGCTGCCCGAGGTAGGGTTCACCTGATCGAGTACAGGCGCATAACCTTTTGCTTTTACCACAGCAGAATCGCTGAACACGATTTCTACTTTGAGCGACCTGTCTTTGCTGAGCACAAGCTTTTTGGAAGATATTTCTGCCGCTGTTTTTAAATCGTCATCATTACACGAATATAAAAACAGCGGGATCAGGCATAGTACAGCAATCCGTGAAAATATGCCTGCATTGTTCATTAGTCGAACTTAAATCTTGTAAACCATTTGTCGTTGATGGTGAAGCCCAAATGAAGGTTTACATAATTCTCACGCAGATCGTTGGTCACCATTGTGCCCCTGCGGCCAATTTCTGTAGTGAAGTTCAGTTTGTAGAATGCGTTTCTTGAGTTGGCCAGAGGAAGTCCGACACCAAATGTCAGTGCCACCTGTTTAACGTCGTTATCAGTTAGTTTGATATAGGTTTTATCATAGCTGAAACCCAAACGGTAATCCACTTTGCTCCAGTAACTGTTGATCGAGGTAATATCAGGAGTGATCTGACCACCGATAGAAGCTCCCCTGCTGTTCTGCAAGCCCTGGTTTACACCGTTGATGGTAAGGTTAGACCATTTGCCCATTCTTACATCCGCACCAACCATCCACCTGTTGTATTTCTGAAGCACAATACCGAAGTTATGTACCAGCGGAAGTTTCAGGTTTGATTTACCTGTTCCGGTTGAATCAATAGTTTCAATCGTTACGCCACCATCTTCAGTACCGTCGTACGCATATTTTGTTGCCAGGAAGGTCCTGGTAGAATTTACTGTAGATGCCGAAGATCCTGAATAACCAAGCGTTACGAGCATTTTTGAATTGATGTGGATATCATATTGTGCGCCATATGAAAAAGCCACCCCCGCTACACTGTTTTTATTTTGTAAACGTGTACCGTAGCTGGTAGACGTAGCGCCTGCATCCAGTTCTGCATTGTCAGTAAACTGCAGATCTTTATTTTCGATCAGGTTTCCGAACAGGTACTCTACATTGGCACCGATCCTGAAATTATCTCCGATCCGGTATCCATAACCCATATAAGCTTTTGTAAGTCCGCCCTCACCGGTATACAGACTGGTTACGTTTTGCGTTGCACCATTTGTCGCAGAACCACTGATAGTTGATTTCTGGGCAAAGTTATAACCGAGTTCTGAATAGGGCAGAATCCCAAAACTTAATGCAGAATGTGTGGTAATCGGGAAAGCGAGTGCCAGATGGCTCAGTGTTGCATTGAAACTCTTATCCTTTGCATCATCTTTGGTCAGCGTAGTAAACCCGGCAGACATACCTACATCGATCGTAGTCAGTGTAATGCCGGCATAAGATGCAGGGTTCTGCATATTGATCACGCTGTATCCTGTTGGTTTGTTTACTGCAGTAGAAATACCTCCCATTGCCCTGAGCTGGGGAAGCAGGCTCCCTCTGAGGTTTCCGATCCCGTACCTCGAGTAAGGTGACTGTGTAGTAACTTGTGCGTTAACAGAAATGCTGGCGAGCAGAACTAAAACTGCAGTTATATAATTAATCTTTTTGTACATATTCAAATGCAATGACTTCGTTTAATCCTTTTAATACCAAATAGGGATCGTGTATAATTTGAGGCGCAAAGATGCTGTTTTTTAATTGTTCCAGCAAGAATGTCGCGTCGCCCCCCGTTATTACTACCTTCAGGTCTGTATTTTTTATATTCTGGAGGGAAATAAACCCTTCAACCTCGTTGATCAGTCCCTGTAAAACACCATTTATGATCGCTGTCTGCGTATCTGTTCCTTCAGGGATCTGCTGTACTTCTTTGTCCCATTTTACCAGCGGCAGTTTACCAGTGTAATGGTGCAAAGCTTCGAACCTCATTTTGATACCCAAACTGATGCTTCCGCCAAAATAGGCACTCTCCTCATTCAACAGATCATAGGTGATACAGGTTCCTGCATCTATGATCAGACAGTTCTGCTGAGGCCAGGCATGATGCACGGCTATTACTTTTGCCCACCTGTCCTGCCCCAGTGTTTCACGTGTCTGATAATAATTCTTTACCCCGGTATTCATCTGGGTAGAAAATGGAATATAGTTGGTCCCGCTCTTCAAAACATCGACAATAGCTGTGACATCCTCTTTCACACTGGAAACAGTAGAGCTCACAATTTTGTATTTATCAATTAATTCTGAGAGGCTGTGTTGATCAATATGATCAGCACTTTGGAAAAATACCAGCACTTTATCATCAAAAACAGCAATTTTGCTGTTTGTATTGCCGATATCTATGACCAGGTTATGCATTTACCAATCCCGGGATAACAACTCCAAACTTCATGGTACAAAGCTATTAATCTTTACCAAGTTTCAAGGCTTCAAACTGTTAAAAAAAGTTAAACAAATAAAAAGAACTGTATAGCAACTACCAGAATAAGGAATAAACTTTCGTAAAACCAACGTTTTGTGGCGTTTGAAAAATAATACGCCAGCAATACAGCCCCTGGTGGAACACACAGTAAAAAATGATATAATTTAAAAGTGGGTTTGGTATAAAAACTCACAATCGCGATCAGAAACATAAAAAATAACATCTGAAATGCTTTTCTGGTACTGATAAAACTTCTGAAGAAATTTTCACGCAGCTGGATCATGGCCAGCACCATCATCACGGCTACCGGAACAAGTACGAGGTAATCATTGTACTGTATTTTGAAAACTGAGGGGAATTTATTCTTAAGCGGCAGCCAGATTTTATAAAACATCCCCAGGTTATCATTCCAGTAATAAAAAATGGCCAGGAAAAAGATAATACTCAGGAAGCCAACCAGGCCCGAGACCCATTCACGCCAGTTAAATGACCTGTACAAAAGCAGGCTCAGCCAGATGAGCAGCAACATCATTACAAAAGGGAAATAGATCAGTGTACCCAAGGCAATGAACATACCTACATCAAACATGATCATGATCGCATTTGGGGCTTTTCCTATTTTCAGCAATTTATCCATGATCAGGATCAGCAGAAAATTACAGATCAGTGTAGGGCTAAGCACAAGAAAAGGCTCAAATAAACTTGCTGTTGTGATAAAGAGCAGTGCCGGGAGGAAACTGGGCTTGGCCAGCAGTGCATGATTGTTAACGATCCTGTTAAAAATTAGCGCCTGCACATAGATCAGTATGCCGGCAAACAGAATATTGGACATGGTGGAAAAACCATTCCCGATGGGGATCTGGATCAGCAATTTGGTGTAAGGCTCTAAAAACTCAAAATTTAACCTTTCCGGAGGATTGGAGAGGATGGCGATCCGCATAAAAAAGGTATATGCAAAAAGCAGCAGCAGGTTAACAGGGTTAAGCGTTTTAAATTGATTGATCATGCCTTTTAGTTAAGGGCAAAGTAAAGAAATTTATCTGGCAAACTCCTTTACAACTTTGTCAATCACTATGGCGGTCTCATCTGGAAAACTAAACTGGTGCTCCTGGGGATCAGACACCCATTTTTTTATCGTATGGACCCAGTTTTTATTGCTCCCCCAGATGACCGGAAGCCCCATCTCCTGCAGCGCAAAGGCATTGCACTGCTGTTCGTACTGGAATTTCATAGGTACCACCAGAAGTTTCTTGCCAAGGAAGAGTGCTTCTGAAGGGCCTTCAAATCCACCTCCGGTGAGCAGGCCGGTACAACTGGCCATACTGGCATTAAACTGTTCGTTATTTACCGGGCACACACTCACGTTGCCGTCTGTGAAACTGCCTTTGGTATGTTTGGAGAACACCTGCCACTCTACCTGCGGTATCTGTTTGAGGATAGGAAGGAGTATCTGATCATCTATAGCCGGCAGATAGACTGTATAATGACCAAGGTTGCTGGTGATAAGGTTGCGGATTTCTGAACGGATGACCGGTGTATGGATAAAATCGTCGTATGCTTTAAAATGAAAGCCGACATGATGTGTGGAAGGAGCATAATACTTCATGACCAGCTGTGCCCAGTTTATGCTCTGTGGTTTTGGCACTTTGGGCGACAGAAATGACGCCTGGTGACTCAGGGCTACGCTTTCTATTCCGCGTGATTTACATGCCCAGGCGGTTACCGGCTCAAAATCGTTTAATATCAGGTTATAATCTTTCAGTGGCAGCTTGCGCATATCACTGACAAACCGCGGAAGGTTCATGGACTTCCAGGTACCGTAGTGGTTTACCCCGCCCTTCCTGCCGAAGATAAAACTGAATCCGTGCAGCTGGAACCTGATATCCTGGCTTAACTTTACATCAGCCTGTGTGCCACTGATCAGAAGATCAACATCACCGTGCTGCTGCAACAAAGGTACAATCTCCCGCGCACGACTGATATGACCGTTTCCCGTGCCTTGTATGGCATAAAGTATCTTCATCCTCCCCGAATATCTGTAAATTTTATCCGCTAGACAATTTCTAATTTTATCTTTTGGAGCAAGGCATTGATATCCAGCTTACTGTGTAAATCCTCACTGTCAGAAAGTGCTCCTTCTTCTACTTCATCTGTCTGGAAATCTTTGTTCTCATATTTAAAGATCGTCCATTCTTTATTCGCGTATTCCAGCGCTGTGAGATTTTCTACCCAGTCGCCACTGTTCAGGTAGATTACGGATCCATCTTCAGTGCTGATGATCCGTTTTTCGGGCTGATGGATGTGCCCGCATACTACATAGCCGTATCCGTTTTTTGCGGCCAGTTCTGCAGCGGTCTGTTCAAAACCGTTGATGAACTTCACAGCATCTTTAAACTGGGCTTTAATCTTTTTGGAGAAACTCATTTTATCCTGTCCTACCAGGGTTAGGCCCCAGTTGACCACACTGTTGATCAGGATCAGGGAATCATATCCCACAGCACCCAGTTTGGCCAGCCATTTGGAATGCTGCATGGTCACATCAAATATATCGCCATGGAAAAACCATGCTTTTTTACCATCCAGTTCCAGGACCAGTTTATTCTGGAGGTGAAATCCTCCCATGTGCATATCTGCGAATTTCCGCAGCAGCTCGTCGTGGTTACCTGTCAGATAATAAACAGGTACGCCCTCTGCTACGAATTTCATCAGTTTCCTTACTACCTTCATATGGGTTTCAGGCCAGTATCGTTTGCTGAATTGCCAGATGTCGATAATATCCCCGTTGAGGATTAACATCTTTGGTTTGATGCTCTTTAAATACTTGAGCAGTTCTTTTGCATGACAGCCATATGTACCCAAATGAACGTCAGAAATAACAGCGATATCTACTTCTCTTTTATCCATCTTCATTTGTTTTTATACGTCATCTTCATCAATTCTCAATTCCCAGGGACTGAAAAAGAATATCACCAGGGCAACCACACAGACTGTAAGAGCTATTTCCTGCATATCATTCCAGTTTATTATACAAATATGCAATATGCAGGTTAACAAGGCATTAACACAATATTATGTTCAGGTTAGATCACTCCTGAAATGAGTGCCCAACATCACAGACACCCTACACACGGAAGCGTAATTGTATTAGTAAAAGATAAGAAAGGATTCAGCAGGATCTCAGCTATTGCTCAGGTACCCTCAGGGTAGGACATGAATAGGTGATGGCTAGTTCAAGTGTAGCTGAAAGCTAGCTGAGACCGATCTCCTATAGTCTGCTGTTGACGCTACTACAGGAGACAGCAATGCAAAAAAAAGCTGCTGCAGGAGAATGCAGCAGCTTTTGAAAATATCAGAGTAATGGTTATACGGTTCTTTTACCTTTTTTATTTTCTGAATAAAATGCAAATCCCAGGCCCAGTACGAGCAGGATTGATCCTGCAAGAGAGATCTTTTCACCGGTGTAATATGATGTTGGATGGAAAACAAATTCCAGTTTGTGGTTACCAGACTCCAGCTGTGCAGCACGGAGTACATAATCAGCCCTGAAATATGGCTTTTCTTTGCCATCAATCAGCATTTTCCAGCCTTTATCATAATAGATTTCTGAGAATACAGCGATGACATCCCTTGGTGCGCTGTAAGAATAGATCATGTGATCAGGTCCGTAGCTGTCAAGCTTGATAAATGACGTTGGCCCGCCCAGTCCGGCACGGGTGGTATCCATTGCACTTTTGTATTTGATATCTACAATGGCTTCCTTTTTTGGGTCAAAGCTGCTGATCGCTTTCATTTCTTCATCAGAGTTCTGCACAAACTGAACTTTGTCTACAATCCAGGCATTGCCCGCTGCAGTTTCGTTCCGCTGCATTTTGTAGGCACCTGTCTGCTGGTCCTGCGTGATGATATATTTAGTGTTCAGCATATCCAGCACATCCTGGTTTACGCTTTTGGTGAACTGGTGATCGATCAGTTCCTGGATGCGTTTTAACCTGGCTGAATGTGCTCCGCCCACAGTCTTGTGGAAGTAAGAGGCATCGGCGCTGGTGAATGTAGGAATTGATGTATCAAAAACCCTGAAATCAGGGTCTTTATCGGCCATGATGAAGGTATCTACATCTCTTGGCTGGTAATGATTGGTTAAAGTATTCTTCGGTACAAAATTCTGGTTGTTAAGGTAACGGCGGTCAACCTGCCACATATCGAACAGGATGACGATCGCCAGTATTCCAAAAACCACATCGGCTTTCATCTTTTTGGTGATCAGTGCCCAGATCAGTCCGAAACCGATTGCCACAAAAATTACCGTACGTATCGCATCGGCCCTTGCCAGGGATACCCTGTCCTGGATTAGTGCGTTAGCAATAGTTGTAGCGATATTTCTGTCGTTGTTCAGCGCACGCATCAGTTGTTCTACAAACTGCTCATGATCTGAAGTGCGGAAACTGAAGAATAAAGTAGGCATGATGGCAACGAGCAAGGCGAAGCCTCCCGTAATACCGGCCGACCAGGTCAGCTTTTTAACCAGGAATTTCTGATCATATTTTCCTTCCTGCGCTTCTTTGATTGCCAGCAGGGCAAGGATAGGGAATAGCAGGCCCACTACAGCCAGTATAGATTCTACTGCCCTGAACTTGTTATACAGTGGTACATAGTCGAAGAAAAAGTCTGAGATGAGCGGGAAGTTCTTGCCAAAAGACAAGAGCATCAGCAGTATTGTAGCTGATAAAATCCACCATTTCATCCTGTCGCGCACAATGAACAAGCCGAACACAAACAGGAAGCAGATGATAGCACCAAAGTAATATGGCCCTGCGGTAAATGGTTTGTCACCCCAGTAAACAGGTAAACGCTGTGCAAAGTCTGCAGCCTGCTCTGGCGTTGCGCCTACAGTCTGGATTGCTTTTGCAACATTTGAACTGGCATCAAGGCGCTCATTTCCGCCACCGTATAAGTTAGGGATCAGGAAAGTAAGCGATTCACTTACGCCCTGGCTCCACTGGTAGGCATAGTCTTTTGGAAGGCCGTTATCCGGTTCAGCAGCGTCTGTTTTCAGGTTGGATTTACCGCGTATGGTTTCTTTTCCGTATTCATAGGTAGTCCACAAGCTTCCGGCATTGATCATGACAGATACCAAAACAGCGATACCCAGATAGCCCATTGCTTTGCCCAGTTGCTGGGTCCTTTTTTCCTTTACCGCAGCATAAATTTCGATACCGATATAGATAATCAGTGCAAGCAGCAGGTAATAAGTCATCTGGATATGGTTAGCCCTGATGTCTAAAGCCAGAAATAGCGCCGTTAAACTGGCACCCATCAGGTACCGTCCGCGGAGGGTGAGGATGATACCGGCCAGTATCGGGGCAAAAAATCCTATTGCCAGGGCCTTATTGCTATGGCCTGCGGCGATGATAATAAAGTTATACGAAGTAAAAGAGAATGCAATAGCTCCTGCAGCGGCCAGCCAGGGGTTGATCCTGAGCACACAAAACAGCAGGTATGAACCCAGAAGATATAAGAGAACAGTTCCTACAGGATCAGGGAAAGTATCCTTGATCAGGGAGATGCCGTAAGTAGTTAAATTAAGCGGGTACTGTACCCAGATCTGATAGGCGGGCATTCCGCCAAACATTTGATTTGTCCACAGAGGGCCTTTGCCATCTTTGGCTTTGTAATCCATGATTTCTTTCTGCATGGCCTTAGCCTGCAAAACATCGCCTTGCTGAGGTACTTTACCCTGCAGGACAGGACTAAAATAGACAAAACATATAATTACAAAAAACGCACTGATGGCCAGATGTATGCCATTCCTTTTTAACCAATTATTCATTAAGGTTTGCTTATATTTAAACTAACCCCAAAAATATAAAATAGATACAGATTAGGAAGGAAAATAACAATGAATAAGGGAAATTTTTATTTCACCTCTTCATATTCTACGAAATCACCAAGTTTATCGGCGTTTCCCTGTTTTTGCTGTGGCGGTACATAATCGATTGATATAGATCCTTCAGGCTTTGTAGAGCTGTTCGGATTATTCTGCGCGGCCTGCTGCTCCTGCATCTTGCCAAAAACACTTTTAAGTACCATTGGAAAAACAAGGCGTAAGAGCAACCGGATAACCCAGAGTATCATTATAGTGATGAAAAGAAATTTTATAAGACCCATGATATAATTCAGTTGATTTACAAATATAGACAGTTTTCAGCGCGCAATATTACAAATACACGCTGTTTCTTGCACAATAATTACAATTTAAAGTACGATTAAAAATCTTCTTCAACGATTTCTGCTACCCTGCCAACCTGTCCGTCTTCGAGCCTCACCTTGATTCCCCTTGAATGATAAGGTGATGATGTGAGCAAATTTGCCACGATCCCTCGTGTGAGCTTCCCGCTGCGCTGATCTTTTTTTAAAATGATATCTACCTCTAGTCCCGGATAGATATCCGATCTGTTTTTTCCGTCCATTTAACCTTATACTTTTTTTAAACTGGCTTTGCCAAACCTTTCTTCAAATACTTTTTCCATGGCAAACATCTCGTCCCTGAGCCTTGCCGCCATCAGGAAGTCCATATCTTTGGCGGCCTTAGCCATATCCTTACGTGTTTTATCAATAGACTTCTGCATCTCGGGCTTGGTCATATACTGTACAATCGGATCAGCGGCGATACTCACCTGATCAATTTCTACATAGGCAGCTTTACGCTCGGCATTGGCAGAGAAGTCGAGCACCGATGTTTGTTCCAGAATGGCCTCCCTGCTTTTGCCCACGGTTTTTGGTATAATACCGTGTTCTGTATTGTAGGCAATCTGTCTTTCCCGCCTGCGGTTGGTTTCTTCCATGGTGATGGCCATAGAATCGGTTATTTTATCTGCATACAGGATAACCCTTCCGCGGTCGTTACGCGCAGCCCTTCCTATTGTCTGGATCAGGGAACGTTCAGACCTCAGGAAACCCTCTTTATCAGCATCCAGAATGGCCACAAAGGAAACTTCCGGTAAATCCAGGCCTTCCCTCAGCAGGTTGATCCCGATGAGTACGTCAAATTCACCCAAACGCAGTCCCCGCAGGATCTCTACGCGTTCCAGTGTTTTCACTTCGGAATGGATATAGCGGCATTTAATGTTCAGCCTGTCCATATACTTGGTGAGTTCCTCGGCCATCCTTTTGGTCAGCGTGGTCACCAGCACACGATCGCCCATCTTGATCGTTTTATCGATTTCATCCAGCAGGTCATCCACCTGGTTGATGGCCGGCCTTACTTCGATTACCGGATCCAGCAGTCCCGTAGGACGGATTACCTGCTCTACATATACCCCGTCGGATTTCTGCAGTTCATAGTCGGCCGGGGTTGCGCTCACATAAATCGTTTGCGGGGCCAGGCGTTCAAACTCCTCGAAGTTGAGGGGCCTGTTGTCCAGTGCCGATGGCAGGCGGAAGCCATATTCTACGAGAGACATCTTCCTGGACCTGTCACCGCCGTACATCGCCCTGATCTGGGGAACTGTAACATGGCTCTCATCGATCACCATCAGGTAATCATCAGGAAAATAATCCAGCAGGCAGAAGGGACGCATACCGGGCGTGCGCCCGTCAAAAAATCTCGAATAATTCTCAATCCCTGAGCAGTAGCCCAGTTCTTTCATCATTTCTATATCAAAGTTTACCCTTTCTTCCAGTCGCTTGGCTTCCAGCAGCTGGCGGTCGCCGATCAGCTGGTTCTTGCGCACTTCCAGTTCTTCCTGGATGCCCCAGATGGAGGACTGGAACCTGTCTTTGGGGGTAACAAATAAATTTGCCGGATAAACGGCCATATCTTCAAGTTTTTCCAGGGTTTTTCCCGTCACAGGATCAATCACGCTGAGTTCTTCTATATCATCACCAAAGAAAGATACGCGGTAAGCATTATCCAGATAGGCCGGAAAAATATCTACCGTATCGCCCTTTACCCGGAAAGTCCCGCGTTTAAAGTCGGTAATGGTCCTGGCATATAAGATCTCTACCAGGCTATGTAAAAATGTATTTCTCGAAACGCGCGTGCCTACCGCAAAGCGGAATACAGAACGCGAGAAATCTTCGGGATTACCCATACCATAAATACAGGAGATGGAAGATACGACGATCACATCCCTCCTGCCCGACATCAGGGCCGAGGTTGTTCTTAACCGCAGCTTTTCGATCTCTTCATTAATGCTCAGGTCTTTTTCTATATAGGTGTTGCTGCTGGGCATATAGGCCTCAGGCTGATAATAATCATAGTAAGAGACAAAGTAATTCACCTGATTTTCAGGAAAGAACTGCTTGAATTCTCCATACAGCTGTGCCGCAAGCGTTTTGTTATGGCTTAATATCAGTGTAGGCTTTTGGGTCTGCTGGATCACGTTGGCTACGGTAAATGTTTTTCCGGAACCTGTTACACCCAGCAGTGTCTGATAATGCTCATCATTGTTTACGCCGGTAACCAGCTGCTCAATGGCATTGGGCTGATCACCTGTAGGTTTATAGTCTGAAACGAGTTGAAATTTCATAGATATTCAAAGATAAGAATTATGGCGTATTGATATGTCGTGATTATATCCTAAATTTAATGTTCATGAAGCTACTTGTATATGTCCCACTACTTACGCCAAGGATAAAGTACATTTTTAACTTTATTTTTAATGATGTCCTCCAAACACAGGTTGCTTTCAGCTCCAATGTTTCAGAATTTAAAGTTTCTGAACTGCCAAAAATCACTTATGGCGACCAGCCCGTAGGTGATGAGCCGTTTTTCAGACAATCAGCATTCCTGTTATCACATACCATCCTGCAGCCTACAATAAAGACTACTACTTTTGGTGATACTATTGTGCCCTTTGCAGTAGACAACAGCAGCCTGCCCTTTGATGTTTTTGCAGCGGCCTTTTATTTTGTAAGCCGCTATGAGGAATATCTGCCCTTTACTGCGGATCACGAAGGCCATTATCCCGCAGAAGCCAGTTTGCAGAGCAAGTTAAAGTTACTGGAATTTCCGGTGGTAGACGGCTGGGCGCTGATGCTGAAGAATATGCTGCTCAAAAGCTACCCGAAATTACACTTTGGTAAGAAAGAATATACGTTTACCCCGCTGATCTGTCTGTATCCAAAAGCAAGGTTAAGCCCATTGCACAAAGCGATAAAGCTATTTAGAAAACTTCCTTTTATGAAACCCGCAGCGGCAGTGGCAGGTTTAAAACCCGGAGGCCTGCAGTTGTTTTTAAAGGAGCAGCATGAAAAATATGATCTAAATCCGGTGTACTTTCACAAACCCGTACAGGAACTGGATATGGTATGCGGCAGGCAGCTGTCTTTTCCAAACAGCTATCTCCATCTGATCAAAAGCGGGATTACCAAAGATTACCGTATGGGATATGCACATACCATCGGCTTCAGGGCGGGCACTTGTACCCCATTCTTCTGGTACGACCTGCAGCTGGAGAAAACCACCCACCTGCTGATCCATCCCGTAGCGGTGAACGATGAAATATTGAAGCTGAACAGAACGTTTAATATTGAGGATGTGCTTGCCAAATGGGGCAGGCTGATTGAAAATGTAAAATTGCTGAACGGGCATTTTTACCTGCTCTGGCACAAAGAAACTTTACCCGAATTTGGGAAAGGTAAAGTGGGAAGAAGACTGTACCTGGAATTATTAGCTAACTTTTTATCCGAACGCCATGATATTCGACTTAAGTAAGACCAACTCTGCAGCCAACATCTTCATTGCAGAACTGCGCGATGAAAATATCCAGCTGGATGCGATGCGATTTCGCCGGAACCTGGAAAGACTGGGCGAATTCTTTGCCTGGGAAATCAGCAAAACACTGACCTATGTGCCTGTGGAAACGCAAACGCCCCTGGGCACAGCCAATACAGTACAGCTGGAAAAACAACCTGTGCTTGCCACGATTATGCGCGCAGGACTGCCGATGCAGCAGGGGCTGCTCAATATCTTTGACCGGGCGGAGGCCGCATTTATTACCGCTTACCGGAAAATGCACATCAACGGGCCACTGGAGATACAGGTAGATTATATTTCTGCCCCTGACCTGACTGATAAGGTGGTGATCATTGCCGATCCAATGCTGGCTACAGGACTAAGCATGGTGCTCTGCTGCAAAGAACTGATTGCACAGTATAAAATCAAAGAACTGCATATTGTTGCCGCAATTGCCAGCGTGGAAGGGGTAAAACATGTACGTGCCAATCTGCCCGCAGCAAAACTATGGCTGGGAGCAATAGATGAAGAGATGACCAGCAAATCGTACATTGTGCCTGGATTGGGCGACGCAGGTGATCTTGCCTATGGCACCAAATTATAAAGCATGAGTACAGAAATGATTAAACATATATTTTTTGACCTTGACCATACCATCTGGGATTTTGACAGGAATGCAGAGGAAACCTTAACAGAGTTGTATCACCATTATCAGCTGGACGCCATCGGCCTCAGTTCCTGCGCTTCTTTTATTGAACGGTACACAGAGAACAATCAGCTGCTCTGGGCGGATTACCATATGGGAAAGATCACAAAGGATACCCTGAGGGCCGAAAGGTTCCGAAAGACCTTTATTGAGCTGGGCGTGGCACCTGAACTGGTACCGCATCAGTTTGAAGAAGATTATGTGCAGTACAGCCCAAAGAAAACCAATTTATTTGAAGGCTCTGAAAAGGTGCTGGCCTACCTGCAGCAGAAATACACCCTGCATATCATCTCCAACGGATTTAAGGAAACTACGCTGATTAAAATGGACCGCTGTAATTTAAACCCCTATTTTGATCAGGTGATCATTTCTGAGGATGCAGGCGTGAATAAACCAGACAAAGCTATTTTTGAGTATGCCCTGCAAAAAGCCGGTGCCCGAAAAGAGGAAAGCATTATGATTGGTGACAGTATCGAAGCCGATATCCGCGGTGCACAGAATTTTGGGATGAAGGCCATTTTCTTTAATCCGCTGAACAAGGTTAAACCGGCAGATGTGGAATGGCAGATCCTCCATCTGGAGGAATTAATGCTGCACTTCTAATCGCTTTTAATTTCACATCTTTGCGGCAATGAAATTACCCGGTTTAAAAGGTTTTGATGAGGAAGCATTCCAGAAGTATGTTAAAAATACAGGCTGGCTGATGCTTGGCAAGATCCTGAGTATGGTGATCGGATTTATCATCGCAGGATATCTTGGCGCTTCGTCTTTTGGCGATTTAAGTTTTGCTACGGCCTTTACAATGATTATGGCAGCTGTCGCCGCATTGGGCCTGGATAGTTTTATCATCCGTGAAATCATCAATGAACCTGCAAAAAAAGACGAGATTTTAGGTACAGCGCTGCTGCTGCGCCTCATTGTCAGCTTACTGCTTATTCCGGTTACCCTGGGCGTATACCTGCTCTTTCACCACTATGCAGACCATCCGGGAGAATCCCTTACCTGGGTAATTGTGATCCTCTCCCTGGCATACTTTTTTAAATCATTCAATGTCATTGATTCCTATTTTCAGTCGCAGGTAGCCTCAAAATATGTGGTGAAGGTGCAGAATGTTTGTGTGATGATTTCTGTAATTGTAAAGGTCCTGCTGGTATGGTTTCATCTGCCGGTGATCTGGTTTGCTACCGCACTGAGCTTTGACAGCTTATGCCTGGCTGCCGGCTTGATATATATGTACCATAAACGCGGGTTTAGCCTGTTAACATGGACTTTTAGCCGGTCCAGGGCCACCACGCTGCTGAAACAATCCTTTCCCCTGATCCTCTCTGCCGTGATGGTATCTATCTATATGAAAATTGACCAGGTGATGCTGAAGGATGTAGGCAGTGCCGAAGTGGGTATTTACAGCGTGGCTGCCAATATCAGCGAAGCATGGTATTTTATCCCGGTAGCCATTGTGACCTCTGTATTCCCCGCCATCATACATGCGCGGAAAACTGACCTGGAGCGCTATACCAAACGATTAAAAAACCTGTACGACCTGCTGGTATTTATCAGCCTGCCGGTAGCGGTACTGATCAGTTTCCTTGGCACAGATATCATTCATTTGATTTATAAGGATGCCTACGCGGGCGCCGGACAAATGTTATCTATCCATATCTGGTCGGGCATCTTTGTTTTTCTTGGCAGCGCCAGCTCGCAATACCTCCTGGCAGAGGGCTACACGATGATTTCTTTTCAGCGCACGGCATTTGGCGCAGTGGCAAATGTTCTGCTCAATTTATGGCTTATTCCTAAATACGGGGGCATCGGTGCTTCTGTAGCTACACTTATCGCTTGTTTTATCAGTACCTTTTACCTTTTATTTATCCCTAAAACCCGGAAGCAGGGCGTGATGATGTTAAAATCATTATTTTTGTTTACTGCATTTCAAAAAATATTTAAACGTTGAATAAACTCAAAGCATTCGCAACATTATTAAAAAAGCCGGACAGATTAAAGGCACTGTTATCTTACGGCCATAAAGGCTATTTAGCAAATATTGGATGGTTTACCTCATTCGACAATCAGCAGGCCATGGACCAGCACGGAGAACCCTTACCCTGGGTAACATATTCTTTTATTGATTTTGTAAAACCCCGTCTCAGCAAGGATC
Source organism: Pedobacter westerhofensis (assembly GCF_900182595.1). Classification (GTDB taxonomy): domain Bacteria; phylum Bacteroidota; class Bacteroidia; order Sphingobacteriales; family Sphingobacteriaceae; genus Pedobacter; species Pedobacter westerhofensis. Next base: position 527,184 of record NZ_FXTN01000003.1, read on the forward strand.
TCAGTATTTTTGAATATGGCTCCGGCAGCTCTACGCTTTTCTATGCTAAGCTGGTCAGAAGAGTAGTGTCGGTAGAACATGATGAAGCCTGGTACAACAAGATTGTGAAGACCAAGGCGCAGAATGCAGAAATGATCTTTAGCAAACTGGAAACAGGCGGAGAATATTCCAAGAAAGCAGCAACGCTTGGCGAAAAGTTTGATATGATCATTGTGGACGGACGCGACCGTGTGAATTGCTGCATCAGCAGTGCCGCTGCCTTAACGCCCGCCGGAGTGATTGTCCTTGATGATTCTGAACGCCCGGAATATGATAAAGCGCGAACCTTTTTGCTTGATGCAGGATTTAAAGAGCTCTCATTCTCTGGTATATCGCCAGGTTTATTTTACCTGAAGGCTACCTCCGTATTTTATAAAGCAGATAACTGTTTACATATATAAAAACAAATCCTGATGTTAAGTGACGACGTAAAATCAGCATATAACGATTTTTATACCAAAGACGACTCGGAATGGCGGATGCTTGGCGCAAAGGCCAAGGCAGCGAACATTGTGGAGGTGTGCAAAGGTATCCAGCCGCTGAAAGTTCTTGAAGTGGGTGCCGGCGACGGCAGTATCCTGCATTTTTTAAACGACTGGGACTTTGGAAAGGAACTTTATGCACTGGAAATTGCAGATACCGGCGTTGAAAGGATCAGGGAGCGCAAGCTGAGCAGGCTGGTGGAGGTAAAGAGCTTTGACGGATATGAAATCCCCTATGGAGATGACAGTTTTGACCTTGTGATTTTGGCGCATGTACTGGAGCATGTGGAACATGAGCGGATACTGATCAGGGAGCTGAAACGTATCGCCAAAAATATTGTGATAGAAGTGCCCCTGGATTACCGTTTTGGGGTAGACAAAAGGATGAAGCACTTTCTCGACTATGGCCATATCAATATGTATACACCAACTTCTCTGCGTTTTCTGTTGCAGAGCGAAGGATTACAGGTGATTTCTGGCAGGGTATCAATGACCCCTCCGGCGACAACAAAGTTCAATGAGTTTGTCAATAAAAAAACGCCCAAATCTTTTTCTGTGATCCTGAAGATTGAAATGGAATACCGGATTAAAAAATTAATCGGAAATCTGATGGGCAGGAAGAAAGAAGAACAATTTGCCAACGCTTATACCGTTCTTACTCAGAAATCTAACCAAACCCTGCAAATATTTTAAATACATGCAAAGCTTTGCTCCCATTGCCTTATTTGTGTACAACAGGCCTCAGCATACTGAGCGCACGCTAAAATTCCTGAAACAGAATGAACTTGCTGCAGAGAGCCGCCTGTTCATTTTTTCTGACGGCCCTAAAACCGACGATGATGTAGATAAGGTAACGATGGTGAGGGACCTTTTAAAAACGGTTGAAGGCTTTAAATCGGTTGAGATCATCGAAAGGAAAAAAAATATGGGCCTGGCAGATTCTGTGATTGCCGGGGTAAGCAGGCTGGTGAAGGACTATAAACAGGTGATTGTATTTGAGGACGACCTGATCACCTCACCATATACCCTGAATTATTTTAATGATGCTTTGAACCGTTACCGCAACGAAGAGCGGGTAATGCACATTGGTGCATACATGTACCACCTGAAAGAAAATACGCTGCCGGAATCTTTTTTTTACCGGGCTGCCACCAGCTGGGGCTGGGCTACCTGGGACAGAGCATGGCAACATTTTGAGCCCAATATAGATACACTGATGGGCCAGTTTGATGCAAAAAAAAGAAGTGCTTTTTCGATTGACCATACCATGAACTTCTGGAAGCAGATGCTGGATTTTAAAAACGGGAAAAACAACTCATGGGCTATCCGCTGGTATGCCTCCATCTTTCTAAAGAACGGGCTTACGCTGAACCCTGCACATTCGCTGGTCAATAATATTGGTCATGATGGCACTGGAGTACATTCAGGTATCAACGATATTTATAACGTGATCATTCATCCAAAGCCCATCACGGTCTTCCCTGAAGAGATTAAGGAAAATGCCGCTGCTTACCAGTCGGTCAAAGCTTTTTTAAGCACGCGGAAAGGCAGCTTATGGCAGCGCTTAAAGCGTTATATCGTTCAGAGATTGGGTTAACAGGACCGGGTTGCTTTATTGCCGGCAATCTCCAGCATTCTGCCACAATAGCTATAAGCTTTATCTATACAGTTTCCGCGCTTCGAGGATGATATAGGGAGATAGCTGTCTGGAGTTGAACGGGAATACTTTGGTAAAAACTTTACCTGCCAGCCACAGGGACTTTTTAAGTATCCGTACGCCTGCCGGCTTTTGCTTTTCATTCTCCAGCCATAGGCTGAAATGGCCGAAATATTTTGCCTGTACCACTTCTAATCCTGCTTCTGCGCAAATGCCCGCCAGCAGCTGAGGGTCCATACAACTGATATTATGCTTATCGTAGTTGTCTTTATCAAATGATTTCTGGAACCATCCGTTCAGCGCTTTAAAGTTTGGAAGGGTGATCAATAGCGTTCCACCGGGTTTAAGGAAGTGGATATGGCGCTGAATAATATCTTTTGTATCATTAAAATGCTCAATTAAACCGCATGACAGCACAAGATCATACTGCTGCTGCTCATTGTGGTTAAACAAATCCGTTTCTATGATATGGATATCATTTTCCGTCAGGTTATTGGCTTTTAATAAGGCATTGGTTACGGGCTGGTGGACAAAGTAATCCAGCAGTGTCACGTCAAGCTTAAAGTATTTTTTTAGAAAAACGGCGTAATATCCCGGAAAGCCCCCGAGCTCTATCGCTGTTTTTACATTTTGCGTTTTGATAATCGAAGCAAGCTCTTTATGAAACAGGTAATCTGCCGGAATATTGACAGACAGTCCTGTTTTGCTTTCCCAGTAATCCACCCAAAATTGTCTGTCCGTTAAAAGGTTGCTCATAATTATTTTATTAAACGCTGTTGAAGGGCTGAGAAAAGATAAAATTTTGCCGGGGCGAAAATACATAAACGATCACAATAATATGTAATTTTGACACATTGAAAGTAATACATTTAAATACATACGAAGGAAACGGTGGCGCCGGAAGGGCATGCCTGCGGTTAAGTGATGCCCTCAATGCGAGCGGTGCCGACTCCAGTGTAATGGTATACTATCAGTTTAAGGAAAGTGCAAAGGCTGTGGCCTTTAGTAAAAGCCCCTTTCAGAAAGCCAGGGCTGTATTTAATATACTTTCTGAGCGGTATATGTCTAAAGGACTGGTGAAGGCGCTCAAGACCCCTTTTTCCATACAATGGTTTGGCCGCTCTATCGCAAAGCACCCTGCATTAAAAGAGGCTGATCTGATCCATCTGCACTGGATCAATCATGGTTTTCTGCGTCCTAAAGACCTTGCCGCACTGGAAGAGCTGGATAAGCCGATTGTGTGGACCTTTCATGACAGCAATGCTTTTACGGGCGGCTGCCATGTGCGCTATTCCTGCGAAAACTTTCATAACCAATGCGGGTTCTGCCCCCTTTTAAAGATCAGTGGCAGGAATGACATTTCGCATCAGAACTGGCTGAGAAAGCGGAAAGGTTACCAGAACCTCGGTTTTCATATCGTTGCGCCCAGTAAATGGATGGCCAATTCTATCAAATTCAGCAGTTTGATGGGTGCCAGGGATGTTGCGGTGATTCCAAACACGATCGAGACTGCGGTTTTTAAACCGTATGTTAAGGCTGAGGCCAAAAAGCTCCTGAAGATTGCGCCTGAAAAATTTGTGCTGATGAGCGGTTTTATGCCCTCCAAAAATGACAAACATAAAGGCACTTCCTATCTGATCGATGCGCTGAATGACCTGGCGGGCAGACCCGGGATCGACAAAGAAAATATTGAATTGCTGATCTTTGGTAATAAGGAAAACGCCGAGATGCCGGAATTCCCTTTTAAAACGACGTTTTTAGGAACCATCAGCAATGATATTCATCTGGCCAAGTGTTACTCGGCATCTGACGCATTTATAACCCCTTCACTGGAAGATAACCTACCGAACACGGTAATGGAAAGCCTGGCTTGTGCTACGCCTGTAGTGGCCTTTAAAACAGGTGGCATTCCTGATATGGTAGAACATCTGGTAAATGGCTATCTGGCGGATTATGAATCCGCTGAAGACCTGGCCACCGGTATGGAATGGCTGTATCACGAAGAAAGTGCCGCAGAGATCCAGAAACAGGCACGACTGACCATTCTCAAGAACTTTTCTGAAGAGGTGATCGCTGAAAAGCACATGGTGCTGTACCAGTCGCTCATTAACTTACACCCCCGTTAAATAAATTGAACCATGCAGCCAAAGCTTAGTATTATCACGATCGTTTATAACAATGTAAAGGATATCGAACGTACGATGCTTTCCGTACTGAACCAGAGCTATCCCAATATTGAATATATCCTGATCGACGGTGCATCTACCGACGGCACAAAAGATATTATTTACCGGTACAAAGACCGGCTGGCGCAGTTTATTTCTGAAAAAGACAAGGGTATCTATGATGCGATGAACAAAGGGCTGTCCCTGGCCACAGGCGACTATCTCCTGTTCATGAACTCAGGGGATGAGATTTACAGTACCGATACTGTACGGGAAGTATTTGCCTCCGCTCCCGGCGCGGATATCTATTACGGCGAAACGGAAATGTATGATGAAGACTGGCATAGTCTGGGCCAGCGCAGGCACGAGGCACCACAAACATTTGACTGGAAAAGCTTTAAATATGGCATGAGCATCAGCCATCAGGCCATCTATATCAAACGCGACCTGGCCTCTCCGTATGACCTGCAGTACAAATACAGTGCAGATATAGACTGGATTATTAAAGTGGCAAAAAAAGCATCGAGTATTGTTAATACGCATACTTATGTAGCAAAATATCTGGTGGGCGGCATTTCCAAGCAGAAACATATGGAAAGCCTGAAAGAACGCTTCCACATTTTTACTAAATATTATGGTTTGCTCCCAAACCTGATCAATCACTTTTCAATTGCGGTTAACCTTGCACGGTTTTACTTTAAACACCACCGCACAAACGACTAAACCGCTTACGGTTTGTGCCATTTCAATATCAGTTTACAATTAGAAGAAACAATACTTTTTGTGATTTGTAGTAGTTATACACTTTAATAAATAGTATTATGGGAACATTAAGTAATCGTAACATAGCTGTTTTATCAGCAAACGGATTTGAAGAATCAGAGTTAACAAGCCCTGTCCAAAGATTAAAAGAAGAAGGTGCCACTGTACATATTATCTCATTGGAGCCGGGCAAGATCCAGGGAATGAAACATGACCGTGAATGGACTGTAGAAGTTGATGTAGACAAAATAGTAACAGAGGCAAATGCCGACGACTATCAGGGCCTGCTCATTCCGGGCGGTGTACTAAATCCTGATTCATTAAGAAAAAATGAGGATGCCCTCCAGTTTGTAAGGGCCTTTTTTGAAGCCGGTAAACCGGTCGCAGCCATATGCCACGGTCCGCAGGTATTGATTTCTGCCGGAGTGGTGGAAGGACGTAACCTCACCTCTACCAAAACGATTAAGATAGATCTTGAAAATGCCGGCGCAAACTGGGAAGATTCCGAGGTAGTGACTGACCAGGGTTTGGTAACCAGCCGCAGCCCTAAAGACCTTCCTGCATTTAACGACAAGATCGTTGAAGAATTTGCAGAAGGTGTGCACGACGGACAGCACGCATAAGCACCGGTATCGTTCAGAATACCATTAAACAAAAAAACGCCTGCAAGCAAGAGCTTACAGGCGTTTTTTAATGATATGGAAGTCCTATTGGAATTGTTTTCCTTTGATCTTACGCTCATTTTCTGTTAAGAAGATTTTACGTAAACGCATGCTTAACGGAGTAATTTCAATATACTCGTCAGCCTGGATATACTCCATTGCTTCTTCTAATGAGAATTTAATTGCAGGAGCAATACGGTTACTATCATCTGTACCTGAAGCACGCATGTTAGTCAAGGCTTTTCCTTTAACAATATTTACTACCAGGTCATTGTCACGGATGTGCTCACCCATAATCTGACCTTCGTAAACATCTACACCCGGATCAACAAAGAAACGACCGCGATCCTGTAATTTGTCAATTGAATAAGCAGTAGTACTACCTTTTTCCATTGATACAAGAACACCGTTTAACCTTCCAGGAATTGTACCTTTCCAGGGCTCGTAAGCTTTGAAACGGTGAGCCATAATTGCTTCACCACCTGTTGCTGTCAATACGTTGTTTCTTAATCCGATGATACCACGTGCAGGGATTTCAAACTCTAAATGCTGAAGATCGCCTTTTGGTTCCATGATCAGAAGTTCACCTTTACGTTGTGTAACCAATTCAATTACCTTACCGGCAACTTCACCAGGAACATCTACGATCAGGGTCTCAACCGGCTCACATTTTTTACCATCAATTTCTTTGATAATAACCTGTGGCTGTCCAACCTGGATTTCGTATCCTTCGCGACGCATGGTCTCAATCAGTACTGATAAATGGAGAATACCCCTTCCGTATACCAGATACGCATCAGGAGATTCTGTCTCAACCACTTTAAGGGCAAGATTTTTCTCCATCTCTTTGTATAAACGTTCTTTAATACGCTGAGAAGTAACAAATTTACCTTCTTTACCAAAGAAAGGAGAGTTGTTAATAGTGAACAGCATGTTCATTGTAGGCTCATCGATTTTGATTACAGGAAGTTGTTCCGGTGCATCAAAGTCAGAGATCGTATCACCGATATCAAAACCATCGATACCTACAACAGCGCAGATATCACCTGATTTTACTTCAGTAGTACGGATCTTTCCAAGACCTTCAAATGTATATAGTTCTTTTACTCTTGATTTAACCATTTTACCATCACGTTTGATCAACGTTACAGGCTGGTTTTCTTTGATCGATCCACGGTGAACACGTCCAACCGCAATACGGCCTACAAAAGATGAATAATCCAGTGAGGTGATCTGCATCTGCAAAGTACCTTCCAGCATTGGCGGAGGTGGGATGTTTGCTACAACAGCATCAAGCAAAGGGAAGATATCAGTAGTTGGTTTAGTCCAGTCAGTACTCATCCATCCTTGTTTTGATGAACCGTAGATTACCGGGAAGTCCAACTGGTCTTCTGTAGCCTCAAGGTTAAAGAACAATTCAAAGATTTGCTCATAAACTTCTTCAGGGCGACAGTTTTCTTTATCTACCTTGTTTACAACAACAATAGGTTTAAGACCTAAAGCCAGGGCTTTTTGAGTTACGAAACGGGTTTGGGGCATCGCACCTTCAAACGCATCACATAATAACAACACACCATCAGCCATTTTCAGTACACGTTCTACCTCACCGCCAAAGTCGGCGTGACCAGGTGTATCAATAATGTTGATCTTAGTGTCTTTATACATTACAGAAACGTTTTTAGAAACGATCGTGATACCACGTTCTCTCTCCAGGTCGTTATTATCAAGTATCAAGTCACCTGTTTGTTCGTTATCACGAAAAATTGAACAAGTGTGTAAAATCTTATCAACCAATGTAGTTTTACCGTGGTCAACGTGTGCTATGATAGCTATATTTCTTATTTTTTGCATAAAATGCGCCTAATTTTGGCGCAAAGATAACGTAAATTTTTGATATATCATCCTATCTGATAGGACAATGTCATAATTAAAATAATTGAACAACTCTTTTGCTGCGAATTTGTTTAGTGATAAAAAGATGGAAAAGAAAGCAATTGTAGCTGGCGCAAGCGGAGCAATCGGGAATAGTTTACTCTTCCACTTACTGGGGAATAAAAATTATGCTCATGTGCTGATCCTGGTAAGAAGTGAATTGCGCATACAGCATCCCAAGCTGCAACAGCTTGTGGTAGATTACGACCGGATCAGCGATTATGCGGCACAGCTCAACGCAGATGTAGTTTTTTGCTGCCTGGGGACAACAAAAAGCAAGACCCCCGATCAGCGCCAGTATAAAAAGATCGACTACCAGTATCCACTGGATATTGCGCGGATTACCAGCAGAAATGGCAGCAAAGGCTTTCACCTGATCTCTTCTATAGGTGCAGATAAAAATTCAAAGATGTTTTATACGAGAACAAAAGGCGAAGTAGAAAACGACCTGCAGCAGGTTCCCTTTGATGATATCCATATTTATCGCCCCTCGTTACTGGATGCACCAAGGAAAGACAAGCGCTTTATGGAAAGCAGTATGAATATCATCATGAATGTAATCAACCCTGTTCTGATCGGTGGATTAAAAAAATACAGGAGCATTAGGGTTGAAGACATTGCAAAAACCATGATCAGGCTCTCCCTGGAAGATAAAAAGGGGATATTTGTCCATGAATCAGATGAGATCCAGAAGCTTAGCGAGGGCGATACCACCGAATAGTATAGTCTGGGCTGAGGACTTGCCAGGTACAATAATTTACAATTTACAGACTTGCTGCAAAGGCTAATTAGTTATTTTTGTGTAATGGACGTGCAAATTATTTTAGTTGGACTTTTATTTTTGGCTGCCCTTTTCTATATTGGGCGCATCATTTACCGTTCTGTGTCTCCAAAAAGCGGAGGCTGTGCTTCAGGATGCGGCAAATGTGGTGTGGACCTCTCCAAGATCGAGGTCAAGAATAAATAGCTTTAAAAACAACATGCTTGATCAGTTCAAAGATTATCTGCGCCAACGTATAACCATAACTGATGAGCAGTTCGACTTAATTTCCAGCGAGATCAAAGTTAAAACCTTCGAAAAAAACAAAATCATCCTTTCTCCCGGAGAGACCAGTACGAAGACATTTTTTGTATCGGAAGGCCTGCTGCGCTGTTATTCTGTGGACAGCAAAGCGAAAACGAATGTCATACAGTTTGCGCCTGAACGCTGGTGGCTGTCTGAAAGGAACGGGTTCTTTGATGAGCCATCAGATTTCTACATTGATGCGATAGAACCTACAACAGCCTTACTTTTACCCAGAAATTATTTTAATGATTCTGCAGTTCATGTGCCCTGCATGCATGACCTGAACAATACCATGCTAAACAATTCCATCCGCTTTATGCAAAAAAGGATTAATATGCTCCTGAGCGCTACTGCAGAAGAGCGTTACCTTGACTTTATAAAGTTGTATCCCAACCTTACCCTGAGGGTGCCGCAATGGATGATCGCCTCTTATCTGGGCATCACTCCCGAATCGCTGAGCCGTGTACGTAAAGACCTTGCACACAAACACTTCAAAGCTTAAATATTTCTTATCATACATCAACGTGTGCATAATTTATTAGTCCTAATTTTGGGTATAACAAATAACCAATCTTAAACATAATATTATGGCAACTACTAAATGGGCTTTAGACCCAATGCACAGCGAACTTCAGTTCAAAGTTAAACACCTAATGATCACTACTGTTACCGGTAGCTTCAATGACTTTTCTGCAGAACTGATCACAGAGTCTGAGGATTTTGATGGTGCTACAGTAAGTTTTAAAGCTGGTGTTGATTCTGTAGATACAGGAAACGGCGACAGAGACGGTCACTTAAAAAGCGGCGATTTCTTTAATGCAGATGAATTCCCTTCGATTACCTTCAGTTCTACATCTTTCAGCAAAGCTGGCGGAGATTATAAACTTACCGGAGATTTAACTATCAAAGATGTAACTAAACCTGTTACCCTTGACGTTGAATTTGGTGGTACAGTAACTGATCTTTACGGACAGAACAAAGCAGGATTCAGCATCAGCGGAAAATTCAACAGAACTGATTTTGGTTTAACCTGGAACGCAGCTTTGGAAACCGGTGGTGTTGTAGTAAGTGAAGAGGTGAGGATTTTAGGCGAACTGCAATTCGTAAAACAAGCATAGTCAGACCAATTAAATAATAAGCCTTTCCTTTTGCCCGGCTACGATGCAAAACCGGAGGTTGCGTCGGCCAGACACAATCCAGCGCGGTCGTTACTGCATCATGGTTTTGACAACTTTAAGAAATAAAAAAAGGGCTTAAGCCCTTTTTTTATTTCTTTTTCCCTGTAGTATCGGTTTGCAAACTGTCAATCAGCGTGGTGTCCGACTGCTTTGGAGGAGTGGCAGACTGACTTTTAATGTTTGTATCAATCGTTACTGAATCTGGCTTTTTTTCACTTCCCTTATCGCCCATGGTACAGGCAGAAAAAGAACACACGCCAAGAATCGCTATAAAAAAGTATTTCGTTAGATGTTTCATAAACAGTGGTTTCATTTAAAAACCCGCTGATACTCCAATTGTTTTACAATTTTTGAATGAGGCATACGGCATAAGCCACAACACCTTCCTCCCTGCCAATAAAGCCCATCATCTCATTGGTAGTAGCTTTAATGGAAATATCTTCAACAGGGAGGTTAATGGCCCTAGAGATATTTTCCTGCATCTGTGGAATATGGGGATTGATTTTTGGGGCCTCCAGACACAGCATAGCATCTATATTGCCTATTGTCCATCCTTTTTCAGTCAGTAATTTCACTGTTTCCTGCAAAAGAATGACACTGCTGATTCCCTTCCAGCGGGGATCGGTGTTTTTGAAATGAAAGCCAATATCCCTCAGGTTTGCTGCACCTAACAGGGCATCGCAAATGGCATGTAGCAGCACATCGGCATCAGAATGTCCAAATGCGCCTTTGTGATGATCAAGAGTTACCCCGCCCATTACAAAGGGGTGCTGATCTTTTAACTGATGTACATCAAATCCAAATCCTACTTTTATCTTCATCTTAATCCTTTTAAATTATTTACTGCTGCTGCTTGGCAGGGGGTCATTATTGTTAACTGCTGCTGTTAATTTTAGCCGGGTTAGTTCTTATTAATTGCTGGCACTTCCGATATTAAATATCAGGGAAAACCTAAGTGTATTTGCCAGCGGGCTGTTTTGAGAATTAGCCAGCAGGTAAGAAAAGTTGAGCTCCATGGCCTCATATTTTACACCTGTGCCCATTGTAAAATATCTCCTGTCGCCCTTTTTAGGGTTTTCATAAAAATATCCCGCCCTGAGGGCAAATTTCTTATTGTACCAGTATTCCAGTCCGGATGCGATATTGATCTCCTTTAGTTCTTCTGATGCGCCACCCGGTGCATCTGTGAAGGAGCCGAAAATACCCGACGGAACTGAACGGTTGGGGTCTTTGCCTGATTGTATAGTTCCGTCTGTATTGTAGATTGGCTGGGTTGGGACAAGCAGTTTATTGAAGTCTAAGGCCACTGTGATTTCATTCTCGTCATCAAGAATGAATGTTCCCGCCCCGCCTATTTTTAAGTTGGTGGGCAAAAAGTATTCTTCGCCCGCGTCAGAATAACTCATTTTTGTTCCGATGTTGGAGATGTTCATACCCGCAGAAAGTATCGCATCATGACCAAGCCAGTAAGTTTGCTTTTTAAAATACGCAGAAACATCTACAGCGAGCGACTGCCCTGCCCTGTTCTGCTGCCCCACTGAAAACTGGTTGGTGGCAATATTGGAATGAATATACCTGAGGGCAGTACCCAGAGAGAAAGAATCGCCGAAGCGGCGGGCGTAAGTAAGATCTACCGCCAGTTCACTGGGGCTGAAAGTACCAAGATCCTGCTGATTCACATCAGTCAACTGGATCTTGCCCAGTGAGAAATAACGCAGGGAACTTCCAATGGTGCTGTTTGCATCAATTTTGTAAAAACCGCTGAGATAACCAAGATTGATATCTGAGGCGATATTCTTTAACCATGGACTGTAAGAGAGGGAGAAACCCGACTGCTGTTCAAGAAAAGCAATTTTGGAAGGGTTAATGCTCAGAGCATTTGCATCAGGCGCCACTGCAACACCGGCCTCGCCCATTCCCCCAATCCTTGCGTCCGGAGTAATCAGTAAAAATGGAACTGCTGTACGGATACTGTTAAACCTGCTGCCGTTGGTTTGGGCTTCGGAAAGCGCTTGTGCATAAACTGCAACACTGCTTTCTGTCAAGAAAAGAAGACACAAAGAAAGAAACTGTAAAAAGCGCTTAAGATTCATTGTCCTTTATTAATTGATCATCTCTTGAAGCACGGTAAGGAGCACAATTTCAGAGTCGTAATATTCTTCAAATATAATTAAATAAGCAATTTAATCATATCAATCAAAAAATCGCAGTTCAAAAATACGCCAATGTATTGATTTTAAGCTGTTTTAACATCTTATTGTTCAATTGTTTTGGTGCATTGGATTTTTTTTGTGTAAATTTATCCTCATAATTACCCAACATGATCTTATGGAAAAAATATACTTATATTCATTTGCGTTTTTACTGTCTGCTTCTTCATTAATTTCCTGCAAGTCCAACAAAAATGCGACCTCAGAAAAGACCGGATTAGCCTATAACAGAGCAGAGAACGGAGGGTTTCAGGTAAATACCAAATTCAGGCGCGGCCCTGGCCCCGGCCTGGTTGAAATTGAAGGTGGTGTGTTTGTAATGAGCGGAAGTGCCATCGGCATTCCCGGTCAGGAACTGAAAGATTACAATCACAAAAGAGAAACCACAGTGTCGTCTTTTTATATGGATGAGACTGAAGTATCCAACACCAACTGGCTGGAATACCTGAACTGGATCAGAAGAACTGACCCTACCAATTATGAATATTATTACAATGAGCTTCCTGATACGCTGGTTTGGCGCAGGCCACTGTCTTATAATGAGCCTTACGTAGATAACTACCTGAGACATCCTGCTTACCAGGATTATCCTGTGGTTGGGGTATCATGGGAACAGGCACAGCGTTACTGCTCATGGAGAACGGATATCGTGAATGAGTCACTATTACGTGAACAGGGTTATATGTCCAGCTATAAAGATATGTATGGTGCGCAGAATGGGAAGAAAACCAATGCTGCTACTACGGCTGCCCGTCCCACAGGACCATTTACTACTGACCTTTACCAAAACGGCCAGTATGACGATAAAGGTAAAAGGGCGATGAAAGATCTGAGCCCGCAGGGAACGATTGCTGCAGGCAATGGCAAACCGGTTAAAGGCGGAGCTACAAGAAACGTAAGACTGGAAGATGGTATTTTAAAACAGCCATACCGTTTACCGACAGAAGCTGAGTGGGAATACGCTGCATTGGGACTGATCGGAAATACAGAATACGAAAACATCAACAATAACAAGATTTATCCATGGGACGGCCTGGGCATAGCCTCTGCAAAAACTAAAACCCGCGGACTGATCCTTGCCAACTTTAAGAGGACTAAAGGTGATTACATGGGCGTTGGTGGCGGACTGAATGATAAGGGAAGTATTACCGTACCCGTAAGAGCCTATGTTCCGAACGACTTTGGATTGTACAATATGGCAGGTAATGTGAACGAATGGGTATCGGACGTTTACCGCTCCAATACATTTAATGATGCAGAAGCATTAAACCCTTACCGTGGTAATAACTTCCAGGATAAAAAGATTGCTGATCAGGTTACAGGAAAACTTGAAAAAGATAAATACAACAGGCCGATCATGACCCCGGCTATTTCAGGCAGAAAACAAACCTGGGCCGAGAAACAGGCGGCAGTTGCAGCAGGTGGTGTTCAGGCACAAACAGCAGCGGCAAATACAACTACCTATAATGCCGACCAGCGAGGCTACCGCGATGAAGAGAATAAACTTTATGGCGAGATCACACTGGTAAACAATAAAGCAAGAGTGTACAAAGGCGGCTCATGGGATGACCAGGCGCTCTGGTTAAACCCTGCTACCAGAAGATTCCTTCAACAGGATGAATCTACAGCAGATATCGGTTTCAGGTGTGCAATGACCATGTTAGGTGCGTCAGAGATCAATCCTAATGGCAAACCACAGTTTAAGCCTAAACAGCAAAAACCATTCAACGCGAAAAAGAGATAATAATATCTCCATCATACAAAAGGGGCTGATCAAAATCAGCCCCTTTTTTGCTATTTTTACTTGTACACCCCTAAGGGAGCACTGTCAAATATTCAATTCTCAGAGGCTCGATATCATCAATACACTGCCCCTTTTTTGTTTTCAATAGTGATTACGCTGAAAATTCTATCAGCACCTGGTTTTTTTCTACCTTATCGCCTTTGGCAACAAATATCTTTTTTACAGTTCCGTCGCTGGCAGCTTTCAGCATGTTTTCCATCTTCATGGCCTCCAGTACCAGCAGGCTATCGCCTTTTTTAATTTCCTGCCCTTCTGTTACATTCAGGCTAAGTACCAATCCCGGCATCGGGGCTTTGAGTTCCAGTGCCATTTTACCGGCTGCACCGGTAAGGCCCATCGCTTTGAGCAATCCGTCATACTGGTCTTCAGCAGCTACATTGTATAAGGTGCCGTTGACTTTAACAACTGCTGTTTTGTTGTCCTGATCCTGCGAAACAACTTCTGCACGGTAGGATTTATGGTTGTAAATTATATGCACATGTCCTGCTCCCGGTTCATGCCTGTCCAGCTGAAGATCCTGACCGGCCAGCTTAAAAGCGCCGTTTTCTTCCAGCAGTTCAAAATCATATTTTTCATTTACTTTTACTTTATACATGCCTTATTGGGTTAATACATACTGAACCAGGTTTGCACCCATTTTAAGCGCCTGTAAGCGCTTTTCCTGGGAATCACCGGGATATGTTCCGGCATCCTCCCATCCGTTGCCCAGATCGCTCTCATAAGAATAAAAACAGACCATCCTGCCCTGCCACATCAAAGCAAACCCCTGTGCAGGTTTTCCATTGTGCTCATGTACCTTGGGCAGCCCGCCCGGAAATTTAAACTTCTGATTGAATATGGGGTGACTGGCGGGCAATTCTGCGAATGACAGCTCGGGAAATACTTTTTTCATCTGCACGCGGATAAACTTATCCAGTCCGTAGTTATCATCGATATGAAGAAATCCCCCGCCAGTCAGGTATTTTCTCAGGTTTTTGGCTTCATGTTCGCTGAAAGTAACATTACCGTGCCCTGTCATATAGATCATGGGATAATTAAAGATTTCTGGGCTGCCAACATCGGCAATAGCTTCTTCATCGGCAAAGTTAGTATGCAGGTTCTGATTACAGAAAGCAATCAGGTTGATCAGGGCAGTGCGGTCCCCGTACCAGTCGCCCCCACCATTATACTTTAGCCTGGCCAGCTGATAAGTGGGTACACGATAGCTGCAGCACAGCACAATCAGTAAAAAGGATAAGATCAGGTGCTTAATGTTCATCGGTTTAAGTAATTCACTTCAAAACAAGCTGCCAGTGCAGCAGTTTCTGTTCTGAGACGTGTATTACCTAAAGTTAATGGTTTAAAGTCATTTTGCAAAGCCAGCTGGATTTCATTTGGTGTGAAGTCGCCCTCGGGGCCAATCAGAATCAGGTAGCTGCTGCCTGACGGAGCAATCTCACTAATGTACTTGCGGGGCTCCCCTTCAACACAGTGTGCAATCATCCTGTGATCTGCGCTATGATGGCTGATCAGTTCTTTCAGGGACAGGGCCTCATTTAACATAGGATGGTAAGCCTGTAAGGATTGTTTTACCGCAGAAGTTATTACTTTATTGAGCCTGTCCTCTTTTACGATTTTACGTTCGGAGCGCTCACAGATCACTGGCGTGATCTGGTCTATACCTATCTCCGTGGCCTTTTCCAAAAACCATTCCAGACGGTCTATATTTTTGGTGGGCGCCACGGCAATGTGAAGGTTATGATTTCTTTTCTGGTATTCGCTGGTAGTTTTAAGTACATGCAGCGAAACATTCCGCTTTGATTCACCGGTGATTTCTGCCTCGTACAAACCGCCGCGGCCATCAATCAGATGTACCACATCGCCTGTAACGAGGCGCAAAACCTTCATACAATGCCTGCTCTCCTCTTCATTGAGGATATAATCAGACGAGGTAATATCAGGTGTATAAAAAACGTGCATGACCGAGAATTAGTGGTTGTCTACCATATCATCTTTCTGGATCACCAGTTCCAGCTTAATGGTTTCTATGTTCTGCTCCGTTTTCTTCAGGATGGTAAACAGGTATCCATAACACTCTTCGCTGTCGCCCACATCGGGGATCTTGCCAAAGGCATGGGAAACCAGACCACCTACTGTATCAAAATCCAGGTCTTCCGGCAGGTCATGCGGCAGATGTTCATTCACATCATATACCGTTGCATAGGCATTGATCACAAACTCAGTATCGGATATTTTTTCAACGGTAGGTTTTTCCTCATCATATTCATCCTGGATCTCTCCAACGATCTCTTCAACGATATCCTCCAGGGTCACCATTCCGGCGGTACCTCCAAATTCATCGATCACGATAGCAATCTGGATTCTTTTCTGCTGAAGTTCACTTAACAGATCATTGATCTTTTTCGTTTCCGGAACGAAATAAGGCTTTCTGATGATATCTTTCAGCGACCAGTCCTTGTTTACCGCCAGCAGGGGCAAAACATCCTTGGCGTGAATGATACCGATGATCTTATCAATAATATCATCATAAACCGGCATCCTGGAATATCCTTCAGCAATGATCAGCTGAATTACTTCTTCTTTTGGTGTTGCCAGCTCAATACCCGAGATCTTGGTACGGGGAACCATAATATTCTTTACAACACGTTCATTAAAGTCGAACACGTTGCGGATCAGCTCATGCTCATTTGTATCCAGAGCACCGCTTTCTTTTCCCTGATCAAGCAGGTAATACAGTTCTTCGGTACTGTGTACAGAATCGTGCCCGCCTGCTGTGGAAATCCCAAATATCTTAAGTATAATATTGGCAAGGCTGTTCAGCAGCCAGATAAATGGCCTGAATACAATATAAAAGATCTGTAAGGGCAGTGATATAAATAACGTGGTGGCCACAGGGCGCTGTATAGCGATTGATTTTGGTGCCAGTTCTCCGAAAACGATGTGCATAATCGTAATAAAACTAAATGCAATAATCGGTGATGCTGTTTTGGAGAAGGATTCGATGAATGCCGGGTCCTGGGTAAATGAAGTTAGCAGATTACGTAACAGATGCTCCATTACTGATTCTCCAACCCAGCCTAGTCCCAGTGATGCTAATGTAATACCCAGCTGCGTTGCAGCCAGGTAACCATCAAGATGTTGTGTAATATATTTAGCAATATTAGCTACTCTATTACCAGATTTAGCTTTAATTTCTATTTGCGACGCTCTGACTTTAACGATTGCAAACTCAGCTGCAACGAAAAAGCCGTTTAAGACGACTAAGAAAAAGGTTAAGAATATCTGAAAGCCCATTAAGAGTTGTTTCTAAATGTACTGTTATAAAGTTCGATACTTTCCTGAATTACTTTATAAGCATAAGTAACGCCCATCAGTTTTTCGATAGTTACGTTTTTCATCTCTAAAGCTTTGTAGTCCTGGAAGAACCTTACGATCTCTTTCATCTGGTGAGGAGGCAGTTCAGCGATATCATTGATATAGTTTACTGACATGTCATTTTTAGCCACAGCAATGATTTTATCATCCTGCTCGCCGTTGTCTACCATATGCATTACACCAATCACCTTTGCTTCGAGCAGGGTAAGGGGATAAACGTCAACAGAGCACAGGACAAGGATATCCAGGGGATCATTGTCATCGCAATACGTTTGCGGAATGAAACCATAGTTGGCCGGGTACATTACAGAAGAGAAAAGAACACGGTCTAACTTAATCAGGTTAGAGTCTTTGTCAATTTCGTACTTTGCTTTTGATCCTTTAGGGATTTCGATAATAGCGTTTACCGATTCCGGTAAATTAGCACCTGGAGAAACATTATGCCAGGGGTGATTTAAGTCTATATTCATTTATTATTCAGTGTTAGAAATATCTTCGTTTGTATTTTGTTCCGCCCTTTTTCTAAAAAAGGCAATTGCCAGAGGTAGAGAAGTGATCGTGATAAAACCTATTATAATATACAGGAGGTAGTCATTAATTTCCTTTTCAAATTTCTTGCCAAGAAAATAACCCAGCAAAGTTAAAGATGTTATCCATAAAAATGCACCGCAGATATTATATAATGCAAACTTTTTGAAATCCAGTTTTACCACACCTGCAAAGATTGGGGCAAAGGTCCTGACGATCGGTACAAACCTGCCCATGATCAGGGCAAATGCACCTTGTTTGTTATAGTATACTTCTGCGGCTTTAAGATAGCGCTTTTTAAAAAAAAAAGTATCTTTTCTATGATATAAAACGGGACCTGTTTTTTTGCCAAACCAATAACCCGTAAAGTTGCCGCAGACTGCAGATACAATTAATCCCAGGATCAGCAGATAAATGTTGACATCAAGTTTTCCGGTAGCGACAAACATTCCAGCCAGGAACAACAGGTAATCACCAGGCAGAAAGAAGCCAAAGAATAATCCTGTCTCGGCAAAAATAACGAACAACACCACGTAAAAACCACCTTCTTTGAGTAATTTTTCAGGATCAATATACTGATGTAAGGAAGTCCAGAAATCGTGCATAGTTCAAGTATTCGTAAAACTACAAATAATTTTACTGGGAATGCTTAAATCAAATTTAAAATTACTGAAGGATAAACTCCCAGGATCACAGTGATAATAACAGATAAAATAAGAACAACCTTGTATTGAACAGGAGTTTCCAGCAGTACGTCGGCGCCTTCTTTAAAGTACATGGCCACCACTACTCTCAAATAGTAATAGAAGCCAACAAGAGCATTTAAAATCGCAAATGCCACCAGATAGATCTGGTACTGGTTCATTACATTGAGGAACATCAGGTATTTTCCCATGAAACCACCCGTAAGCGGGATACCCGCCAGGGATAACATAGCCACTGTAAGTGCCAGGGCAGCCAGCGGATTCCGTTTGCCCAAGCCGTTGAAACTCTCAAAATCATCACCACCGGTTTTTTGTTTAACCAGGATCAAAACGGCAAAGGCAGTAATACTGGCAAACGTATAGGCAGCAGTATAAAGGAGCACATTGTTATTTGATGTTGAGGTAAGCGTAATGAGGGAGAATAACAGGTAACCCACGTGTGAGATACTTGAATAGGCAAGCATTCTTTTGAAGTTCTTCTGGAACAATGCTGTCACGTTACCAATGAACAGTGTTAAGCATACGATTACCATCAGCGGCGGCATCCAGAAATCATGCAGCGGAGCAAATGTTCCTGCAAAAATACGTATGAAGGCAGCAAAGGCAGCGGTTTTCACTACGGTAGACATGAACGTGGTTATAAGTGAAGGCGAGCCTTCATACACGTCCGGAGTCCAGAAATGAAATGGTGCCGCACCCACTTTAAAACACATACCAATCATCATCAGGATTACCCCGGGATAGAATAAAGGAGATACCATCTTGTAGTTGCCCACAAGGTATGAGTTGATTGCGCCCAGGCTGAAAGAACCTGTTGCGCCATAAATTAAAGTAATACCAAATAACAGAAAGCCGGTAGAGAAAGCACCCATCAGAAAATATTTCAGTGAGGCCTCATTGGAGGCAAAATTATTTTTACGGATACCGGCAAGGATGTATGAAGAAACAGACATGATTTCCAGGCCTATAAACAGCATCGACAAATTGGTATAGGAAACCATCATCACTCCACCAGAGAGTGCAAATAAGATCAGTGTATAGTATTCAGCTACATTTTCACTGTCTTTGGCAAAGTAGTTTTCTGTAAGCAGAAAAATAAATGCGGTACCTAAGATCAGCAGCGATGAAAAGGCGATGGCAAAATTATTCATCTGCATCATTCCATAATAAATGGTGTTGGTATCCCATGCAGTAACACAGAAGCCAAGCGCAACAAGCAGTCCCACTAAAGTAAGCGGCAGCAAAGCTTTGGTAGCTTTAAACAAACCCGCATAAAGCACCGCCAGAGCTGTAACAACAATTGTTATAATGATATTCATTTCCTTATTTTACCGATGTTAATTTTTGATTTACCTGTTCTAATAATTGTTGTACCGAAGCCTCTGATAAATGCAGAATTGGTTTTGGATAAACTCCAAGCACAATGATGAGCGCACAAATGATCACTAAAACCAAAGTTTCAGTTCCCCTGATGTCTTCAAATCCAATGGTAAGCTCATTGGTTTTGCCCAGCATCACATGCTGATACATTCTTAGCATGTACACTGCGCCGAAAATGATCGTGAGTCCGGCAAAAACAACTGCCCAGATATTGAATTGATAAACACCCATCAGCAACAGGAACTCCCCGATAAAGCCATTTGTTCCTGGCAATGCCACTGTACCAAGTACAATGATTAAAAATGCAATGGCAAGTTTAGGTGCTACTTTAGCGATACCGCCGAGTTCACTGATCGTATTGGTCTTTAGCCTTGATGAGATAATATCAAGTACAAAGAATAAACCTACCACATTGATACCATGGCTGAGCATCTGGATCATTGCGCCCTGCATTCCCTGAGTATTCAGTGCGAATATGCCCGCAGAAATTAATCCAACGTGTGCAATAGATGAATAGGCAACCAGCCTCTTGGCATTTTTTTGAGTAAAGGCAATTAATGAAGCGTAAACAATCCCGATGACAGACAGCACAATTGCTGTAGTGCCCCAGTCCTGAACACCGGCGGGAACGATTGGCAATAACCATCTGATTACTCCATAAATACCCATTTTAAGCATAATACCAGACAAGAGCATGGTACCTCCCGCAGGAGCTTCTGTATAGGTATCGGGCTGCCAGGTATGAAAAGGGAAAACCGGCATTTTGATCGCAAAGGCGATAAAGAACGACCAGAATATCCAGCCCTGCTGTGCAGGATCCAGACTCAGCTGATAAAATGCCTGTATGTCAAAGTTGTGCGCAGGATTCTGCAGGTACAGGTAAATAATTCCCAGCAACATAAAAAGGGATCCACCGATCGTGTACACAAAGAATTTCATGTTTACCCTTACTCTGTCTTTTCCGCCCCAGATGGCGCAGATAAAGTATATCGGGATCAATGCTGCTTCCCATCCAATATAAAACAGAAACGCATCCATTGCGGTAAACACCACCAGCAGGCCTGCCTGCATAAATAAGATCAGCGCAAAAAATGATGCTGGTTTTTTGTAATCACTCTGATAGCTTGCCAGTATAATGATCGGGACCAATACGTTTGTTAACAACACTGTGATTAAGCTGATCCCATCAATACCTGCATGAAAGTTTATCCCGAGGCTCTGTATCCAGGGAAGATTGACCACAAACTGCTTACTTGCATCTGGTGTAAACTGACAGGCAATAGCTGCCGTAATGGCCAGTGAGGCTAAAGCAAAGACCATGGCCACATGTTTAGCGGCATTGCCGGTAAATGCTGTAATCAGCGCAGCAACTAATGGTAAAAATATAAGAAGTAGTAAAACTTGTTCCATTATGTTTTCTTGGACGATCCTTTATAGAGATAAATAAGTATACAATAACAATGAGATGATTCCAGCCACCATCATAAAAATATAGAAACCAACATTACCGGATTGCAGCAGCCTTACGCCTTTACTTGCTTCAGAGGTGCTCCATCCCAGTCCGTTCACAATGCCGTCTACGATTTTCTTGTCGAACACCCTGTAGAAAACACCGGATATCGCATCCAGAGGTCTTCTGATCACAATGTCATAGATCTCATCGATATAAAATTTATGATAGGACACTTCTGCCAGCACTGAACGTTTACTTTCATCTGCAACAGGAACGTGGTTTTGTTTCACATATTTGAAGTAAGCAATAATGATAGCGATGATGACACCGATCACAGATACAGCCATCAGCATGTATTCTGTAGCGAAATCTTCTGCTCCTGCATGATGAGGGATGACAGGCGACAGCCAGCCTGATAACCAGTGATGGCCGCCCAGCGCTTCAGGTATTCCTATGATTCCGCCTACTGCAGACAGAACAGCCAGAACGATCAGCGGGAAAGTCATGCTTGACGGAGATTCATGGATTTTCTCTTCTGCATGATGTGTGCCCCTGTAAGAACCAAAGAAAGTAAGGAAGATCATTCTGAACATATAGAAAGCTGTAAGGAATGCGGTAAATACAGCGATAGCCCACATTACTTTGTTATGCTCATATACATGCGCCAGGATTTCATCTTTGGAGAAGAAACCTGAGAAAGGAGGCAATCCTGAAATTGCGATCGTACCGATCAGCATGGTAATAAAGGTAACAGGCAGTTTTTTGCGCAGCCCGCCCATATGTCTCATATCTTGTTCGTGGTGCATTGCATGGATTACAGATCCTGCGCACAGGAATAATAAAGCTTTGAAGAACGCATGGGTAATCACATGGAAGAAAGAACCATTGTATGCTCCTACTCCTAAGCCAAGGAACATATATCCAAGCTGTGAAACAGTTGAGTAAGCCAGTACTTTTTTAATATCTGTTTGTGTCATTGCGATCACCGCGCCTAGTACTGCGGTGGCCAAACCAATAATCGCTATGACATGCTGTACAACTGGTGCAAGGTCAAATAGCACATTTGAACGTGCAATCATATAGATACCTGCCGTTACCATCGTAGCAGCATGGATCAGTGCAGAGACAGGCGTAGGCCCGGCCATTGCATCAGGCAACCACGTGAACAAAGGAATTTGTGCAGATTTACCACAGGCACCAACAAATAGCAATAAAGTGATCAGTGCAACCGTTGAATTTCCCGGAAGCATGTTGCCTGCCAGTGGAAATACCTTTGCAAACTCTACACTGCCGAAAGTGGTAAAAATAAGGAATACGGCGATCAGGAAACCTAAGTCCCCGATACGGTTCATTACAAATGCTTTTTTGGCGGCGGCGGCATAACTTGAATTGGTAAACCAGAAGCCAATGAGCAGGTAAGAACATAACCCTACGCCCTCCCATCCAATGAACATCACGATATAGTTAGATCCAAGAACCAGCAGCAGCATAAAGAAGATAAAGAGGTTCAGGTAACTGAAAAATTTGCCGAAACCCTCGTCGTCATGCATGTACCCGATAGAATAAATATGGATGAGGAAGCCGATGCCTGTAATGATCAGCAGCATGATTGCGCTCAGTGGATCAACCAGGAAAGAAAGCGGGATCTTCAACGAACCGGCACTGATCCAGTCAAACAGGAATATCTCATGCGACTTTACCGCATCACTGCCCAACGCTAAAAAGATACCGATACTTATAACAAAGGAGATGAGTATAACGCCACTTCCAATAAAACCAATCAGATTTTTAGAAAATGTATTTCTTCCCAGACCGTTGATCACAAAGCCCAACAAAGGAATTAACGGAACCAGCCAAACTAAATTTATCATTTTATAATTTATTCTTAATAATTACCACTTAAGGCGATTCAATACATTAATATCTGTAGACTGTGTATTTCTGTACACCATCACAATAATACTCAGCCCTACTGCAACTTCTGCCGCGGCAAGCGCCATGATGAAGAATACGAATACCTGTCCTGAAGGATCATTGCTGTGTACCGAAAAAGCGGTAAGTAACAAGTTGACCGCATTGAGCATCAACTCTACCGACATAAAGATCACGATAGCATTTCTGCGGGTAAGCACGCCTATAACGCCAATGGTAAAAATAATGGCACTTAACCAGATGTAATGGTTAAGCGGTACGCCCTGTAAATCCTGAGTAATGTTTCCCACTATACTTTTTCTTTTTTAGTTAACAATACGGCACCTACCATTGCTGTCAGCAAAAGAATTGAAGACAATTCAAAAGGCAGCATAAAAGGGCCAAACAATTCTTTACCCAGGTTTTTAACCAATCCCAGATTTACATTCTGCAGTACCAGCGGATCAGATGCTGCTGTAGCTTTTAGTGACCCGATCAGCGTAACCACCAGGCAGCAGCCTGCTACGATTCCTACCACTTTAACCAAACCTGATTTTAGCGGCTCATTATCCTTATTGAGGTTGAGGAGCATCAGCACAAACAGGAACAATACCATGATTGCACCCATATAAACGATGAAGTTTACCACAGCCAGAAATTGCGCATTGAGCAGGATGTAATGGACGGTGAACGTAAAAAAAGTTACGATCAGATAAAGTACGCTGTGCACAGGGTTCTTCGCGAAGATCACCATCAGTGAAAAGAAGATACTTAAGAAAGCGACCAGATAGAATACTGATGTACCCATTTATTATTTTTGTTTTAGGGCCGAAAGCGGCAAATGTATAAAATTGATATATGAGGCATACCGCCTCAGTTGCTGTTATTTCTTTACTAAAGGCTGTTCTACCAGTTTATCTTTACCATAGATAAAATCTTTGCGCAGGTAATCCGACGGTACAATAGGGCCATCCAGATAGATTGCTTCTTTAGGGCAGGCTTCTTCGCACAATCCGCAGAAAATGCAGCGAAGCATGTTGATCTCATATACGGATGCATATTTCTCTTCCCTGTACAGATCTTTCTCTTCGGGTTTACGCTCAGCAGCAATCATAGTGATAGCCTCTGCCGGGCATGATAAAGCACAAAGCCCGCATGCTGTGCATCGTTCTTTTCCGTCTTCATCCCTTTTCAGAGAATGCATTCCTCTCCAGTTGATAGACATCTCGCGCTGAACCTCCGGATACCGGATGGTAGCTTCCTTTTTGAAGAAGTGACTGATGGTAATAGATAAGCCTTTTGTCAATGCCGGCAGATAGATCCTTTCAGCAAAAGTCAGTGGCTTCTGTATTAATACTTTCTTTTTATTGGTTAATGGTTCCATTAAACCTCCTTTTATATTCCGCAGTGCGGATAGTTAAAACTTTTCGACTATTGCAATCACGATACCCGTGATGATTACGTTTGCTATTGCCAGTGGCATCAGCACTTTCCATCCCAGGTGCATCAGCTGATCATAGCGGAAACGCGGGATCGTCCACCTTACCCACATAAAGAAAAAGATGAAGGCAAAGATTTTAATAAACAGCACGGCAGTTCCGATCAGCGGCGCCAGTACCGGGCCAGCTACAGATGCAACCCAGTCCATACCCGGGTAGTTATATCCACCGAAGTATAAAGTAGACATTACTGCCGAAGACACAAATATGTTGATATATTCTGCAAAAAGGTAAAAACCTAATTTCATCGATGAATATTCTGTGTGGTAACCACCGATCAGCTCGGTTTCACATTCCGGTAAATCGAATGGTGCACGATTGGTTTCTGCAAAAGCACAAACGATGAACAGGATAAAGCCCAGCGGCTGATACAGCACATTCCAGCGCCAGCCATGCTGCTGCTCTACAATTTCTTTAAGGCTAAGCGTATTTGTTACCAGTAACAAGGCAATGATTGCCAGTCCCATTGCTACCTCATAACTGATGTTCTGCGAAGCAGCGCGGATAGCACTTAACAGGGAATATTTATTGTTGGAAGCCCAGCCTCCGATCATTACGCCGTAAACACTTAAGGATACTACGCCAAAGATGTATAATACGCCGACGTTAATATCTGTAACCTGCAGCGGGATCACCTTGCTGCCTAAAGTGATAGCGCTTCCCCATGGGATAACGGCAGTACCGATACAAGCGGTTAACATGGCTAGTCCGGGACCCACCATGAACAGCCATTTATTGGCATGTGTAGGGATAATCTCTTCTTTCATGAACATTTTCAGTCCGTCCGCCAGTGGCTGGAACATTCCTGCCGGGCCTGCACGGTCTGGTCCAAGCCGGTCCTGTAAAAATGCAGCAACTTTTCTTTCCGCATATGTAGAGTACATCGCGATCACTAAACTTATACCAAAAATGATAGCTACAAGTATAAATTTTTCTATTACAAATGTGATATCCATTAGAATTTAGCGGTTTTTTCCAATTCAACTTTGTTAGCTTCCTGTAAACGCAGGTTTTCCTGAATAACAGGCAATGGTATCATGGTTTCGTAGTGATTTGAAGAAATCACAGAAGCATCGCTGATATGTGTAGGGTGTTCAAGTACCCAGTCGTCAGTTTTCTTTTTCTCGAAACGGCAGGTATTACAGATAAACTCTTCTACCTCTCCGTAAATATCCTTGCGTGCTGTAACCCTTAAAACATCAGCGCCTTTATACCAGAGCGTAACTTTACCGCTGCAGGTAGGGCAATCTCTGTGTGCATCCACAGGCTTGGTAAACCAAACCCTGTTTTTGAACCTGAAAGTTTTGTCGGTTAATGCACCTACCGGACAAACATCAATTACATTTCCGGAGAAATCATTGTCAACTGCTGTCTGGATATAGGTAGAAATCTCAGAATGGTCTCCCCTGTTGAGGATACCGTGAACACGTTTATTGGTAATCTGATCAGCTGTAAACACACAACGGTAGCATAAAATACAGCGGTTCATGTGCAGCTGGATTTTATCACCGATATCTATTCTTTCGAAAGTACGGCGCTCAAATTCATATCTTGTTTTCTGTAATCCATGCTCATAGCCCAGGTTTTGTAAGTCGCACTCACCTGCCTGGTCACATACCGGGCAGTCCAGCGGATGGTTGATCAGCAGGATCTCTACAACCCCTGCACGCGCTTCCATCACTTCAGGAGAAGTAATGTTCTGCACTTCCATTCCGTCCATTACCGTGGTACGGCATGACGCTACCAGCTTAGGCATCGGTCTGGGGTCTTTTTCAGAACCCTTGCTAACCTTTACAATACAGGTACGGCATTTCCCGCCACTGCCTTCCAGTTTAGAATAGTAGCACATTGCAGGAGGCACAATATCCCCCCCAATCTGCCTTGCAGCATTCAGGATCGTTGTTCCGGGTTCAACTTCAACAGTTATCCCGTCTATGGTTACCTTAACTTTTTCACTCATTGTTAAAGATATTCTCGTTAGTTATCTGTAGTCACTTCTGCTTTGGCAATCGGCTCCGCATATTTAGCGATACCGTAATTGGTCTCCTGACTTTTCAGGGGCTCTCTTACATGCCATTCAAATTCGTCCCTGAAATGTCTGATTGCACTGGCAACAGGCCATGCAGCAGCATCTCCTAAAGGACAAATGGTATTTCCTTCGATCTTTCTGGAAACATCAACCAGCAGGTCGATATCGCTCATTTTTCCGTGACCGTGTTCAATTCTGTGCAATACTTTCTCCATCCATCCGGTTCCTTCACGGCATGGCGAACATTGTCCGCAACTTTCATGATGGTAAAAACGGGAGAAGTTCCAGGTATTCCTTACGATACACTGGTCTTCGTCAAAAGCAATAAAACCGCCTGAACCCATCATGGTCCCGGTAGCAAATCCGCCTTCAGAAAGTGATTCGTAACTCATCAGCCTTGGCTCACCGTTTGCCAGTTTCAGCGTCAGGTTAGCAGGCAATACCGGTACAGAAGATCCTCCAGCTACAGTAGCCTTTAATCTTTTGCCATTGGCAATCCCGCCACAGTATTCATCAGAGTAGATAAACTCTTCTACAGGCAGTCCCAGTTCAATTTCGTATACTCCCGGCTTAACCAGGTTCCCCGAAGCTGAGATCAGCTTGGTACCTGTACTGCGCCCGATACCGATTTTTGTATATTCATCGCCACCGTCGTTGATAATAGGCACAACGGCCGCAATAGATTCAACATTGTTTACTACCGTTGGACAGCCATATAATCCCGCAATAGCAGGAAAAGGAGGTTTGATCCTTGGATTGCCTCTTTTTCCTTCGAGCGACTCTAAAAGCGCAGTTTCTTCACCACAGATATAAGCCCCGCCACCCGGCTGAACGTATAACTCCAGGTCGTAACCAGTGCCCAGAATATTTTTACCCAGGAAACCTGCGGCTTTTGCCTCAGCGATCGCTCTTTCGAGGATCCTGATCTGCGGCATCATTTCTCCGCGTACATAGATATAAGACGTTTTAGCACCCAGGGCGTAACTTGCCACAATCATTCCTTCAATTAAAGCATGAGGAATATATGTCATCAGGTAACGGTCTTTAAAGGTGCCCGGCTCAGACTCATCTGCATTGCATACCAGGTAGCGTGCAACACCCTCAGGTTTTGCCAGGAAGCTCCATTTCATTCCCGTAGGAAATCCTGCCCCACCGCGGCCGCGTAAGCCAGACTTTTTAACCTCTTCAACCACTTCATCAGGAGTTAAAGTTTTTAAAGCCTTTTCTACAGCACGATAGCCGCCTTTCTGGCGGTAAACATCAAGAGTATTGATGCCTGGTACGTTTATATGTTCTAATAAGAGTTTACGTGCCATTATTTTTTGCGTAATTCTGCTATCAATGTATCAACCTTTTGCTCGTCAAGGTTTTCATAAAATGTGTATTCAGGGCCAATCTGCAATACCGGGCCAAAACCACAGGCTGCAAGACATTCTACCCCTCTCCAGCTGAACAAGCCATCTGCAGTAACTTCGCCTTCTTTTACGCCCAGTGTCTGCTCAATATGGTCCATCACCTTTTCTGCGCCAACCAGGCAGCAGGGTCCGGTACGGCACACCTCAAGTGTATATTTACCCTGAGGCTTAAGGAAGTACATGCTATAAAACGACGCAACTTCATACACCTCGATCGGCTCTATTTTAAGGTAATCTGCTACTTTATCCATGGCAGCGGCACTTAACCAGCCCAGTTCTGCCTGTACTTCATGTAGCATAGGCAATAAGGCCGACTTCTGTTTGCCTTCAGGATATCTACTCGAGATCTCATCAAACTTTGTGATCAAAGCTGGCGAAAACTCTACAGGTTGTTGTTCTTCTACTTTAAGCATCTAATTCTCCGGCAATAATATTCATACTACTCATGTTGATAATGGCATCAGATAACAGCATTCCCTCACTCATTTTTGCATACATTGAGTAATTGATAAAACTAGGCCTTCTGAAATGCAAACGGTAAGGTGTTCTTCCGCCATCATTGATCAGATAAAATCCAAGTTCACCGTTTCCGCCTTCAACAGCATGATATACCTCAGCTTTTGGTGCATCAATCTCTCCCATTACAATTTTGAAATGGTAGATCAGTGCTTCCATATTGTTATATACTTCTTCTTTGGCAGGAAGATAAAAATCAGGAACATCAGCATGGAAAACTCCGGCAGGTTCATGTTTCAGTTTCTCCATTGCCTGTTCAATCAGGCTTACGCTCTGCCACATTTC
Organism: Pedobacter westerhofensis; assembly: GCF_900182595.1. Classification (GTDB taxonomy): domain Bacteria; phylum Bacteroidota; class Bacteroidia; order Sphingobacteriales; family Sphingobacteriaceae; genus Pedobacter; species Pedobacter westerhofensis. The sequence goes on from NZ_FXTN01000003.1 coordinate 556,236, forward strand.
TTCATTACGCACCAGATAACGGTCGTAAATATCACCGCTGGTACCTACAGGAACTTCAAAATCGAAGTCTTCATAGGAACAGTAAGGCTCATTTACACGAACATCATAATCAACGCCTGTAGCACGCAATAATGGCCCGCTCCAGCTATAGCTTAATGCATCTTCCGGCGTAACGCAGGCAACACCTGCAGTACGGTCGATGAAAATACGGTTACGGTTAAGCAGGCTTTCAAATTCCCTGAGCGCGACAGGAAATTCTTTCAGGAACTTATTGATTTTAGCAAATGCGATATCATTGAAATCTCTTTCAAATCCACCGATACGGCCAATGTTAGTAGTTAAACGTGCACCACATACTTCTTCATAGATCTCATAGATATGTTCCCTGAACTGGAAAAGATAAAGGAAGGTAGTTGTTGCACCGGTATCCTGTGCGATGATCGTATTACAGATAATGTGATCTGAGATACGCGCCAGTTCCATGATGATGATCCTGAGATAATCAACACGTTTAGGCATTTTTATATTTAACAGTTTTTCTACCGTCATGTGCCAGCCCATGTTATTGATCGGCGATGAACAGTAGTTTAACCTGTCTGTCAGCGGGGTGATCTGGTAAAATGGCCTGTGTTCTGCGATTTTCTCAAAAGCGCGGTGGATATACCCGATTGTAGATACTCCGCTTACAATGCGCTCTCCGTCTAACTGAAGTACATTTTGAAAAACACCATGGGTAGCCGGGTGAGTTGGGCCTAAGTTTAGGGTTACCAGTTCACTCTGGGGATCGTTGTCTGTATATACTGGTTGATTGTGATTCATGTTCTTATCTACCAAAGTATTCGTCTTTTTTATCAACTCTGTTTGGATCTTCCAAAGGATATTGCTTCAGCATGGGATGTACATCAAGTTCATCCATATTTAATATTCTTCTCAGATCCGGGTGACCTTCAAATTTTACTCCGAAGAAGTCATATGTTTCTCTTTCCATCCAGTTGGCACCATTCCAGAGAACAGTAGCAGTAGGGATTGTTGGAGTATGTTCATGAATAAAAACCTTTACCCTGATCCTGATCTTATCCACCATGTTGTGCAGGTGATATACCACAGCAATATGATTTCTTTCAGGGTAATGAACAGCGGTAATGTCTGTCAGGTAATTAAATCCTGTACCGGCACTTTCCTTTAAATAACCAAGTACGCCGATAATCACATCTTTGGTTGTCTCAATGGTAAGCAAGCCATAAGGCTCGTTCACGCCGCTTATTTTGTTACCGAATTTATCGCCCAGTAATTTGATCAGATCTTCGTTGGTCATTGCAGCCATTAGTCTATTCCGTATGAAGCCAACATTTGTTTGTATTGATCAGAATGCCTTCTTCTGCCAGACTCATTCCTTACCAGCTCCTGTATCTTACCAAAACCATCTAAGATGGCCTCAGGACGCGGAGGGCAGCCAGGAACGTAAACGTCTACCGGAATAATCTCATCAATCCCCTGCAAAACAGAATAGGTATCAAAAATACCTCCGCTTGATGCACAGGCACCAACAGCCATTACCCAGCGGGGTTCTGCCATCTGAAGATAGACTTGTTTTAATACAGGGCTCATTTTCTTAGCGATAGTGCCCATTACCATTAACAAGTCTGCCTGGCGTGGAGAAAAGCTTAAACGCTCTGATCCAAAACGGCCAAGGTCGTAATGTGAACCCATGGTAGCCATAAATTCAATTCCGCAGCAGGATGTAGCAAATGGTAGGGGCCATAATGAATGGGAACGGGCAAGGCCTACAACCTTGTCTAAAGATGTGGCGAAAAACCCAGATCCTTCAATGCCCGGAGGCGCGTCTACTATATTGATGTCACTCATATCATAAAACAAAAAAGGCTCATTCCAATACAGAATGAACCACAAATCTACAATATTTAGGAGCAAAAGATATGAACGCAACCAGATTTAGAAACGATCTAAATAGTTTAGTTCCAATCGAGTGCTTTCTTTTTGAGGATATAAATAAAGCCTAATAAGAGCGTTGCCATGAAAATAAACATCTCAATCAGGCCAGACCATCCCAGATCCCTGAAGTTTACAGCCCAGGGATACATGAAAATAACCTCCACATCAAACAGGACGAACAGGATAGCAACCAGGAAATATTTAATGGAAAAGGGCTGGCGCGCATTTCCTACCACTTTTATCCCGGCTTCAAACGTGCCCAACTTATCTTTGGTTTTACGTGCAGGGCCTAAAAAGTGAGTAGCAAACAAAGTAACTACAACAAATCCTAGGGCTACAATAACCTGGAAAATAATCGGGAGAAAATCTGAAGGGAGACTTTGGGTTTCCATATAATTTGAATTTGAATACAAAAGTAACAGAAAAAGGCAGGATATCAACCCTGCCTTTTCAATTTTGTATGATTAATACTCTTTATTTCTTTTTAGGCGCTGCCTTTGCTGCCGCTTTTGGAGCTGGCGCAGTCAATGCCTTTAAGCCATTTGAAGCGTTAGTATATGAAGGGTCAATAGCTAAAGCTTTGTTGAACATGTCAGCAGCTTTAGTTTTGTCTGTGTTCATATACGCATATCCAAGGTTAGCATAAGCTTCAAGGATATTACGTTTCTCAGCCGGCTGAGTTGCCAGTTCTGGTTTTTTAACTGTAACCAGGTCTATATACTGCTGATAGAACGGAATAACTAATCCTTTAGGATTCGTCTGATCATCCATATAACGTGCTACACGACCTCTGGTGATATAAGCTAAAGTAAAATCCGGAGCAGTTCTGTTGATGAAGGCCAATGCTGAATCTGCTTCAACTAAGATTTTTTTGTCTGGATTTTGTTTTGCCTGATCAGCGATAGCATATCTGTAGTAGTTAGCAGAACCTAAATAGTAATAGTTGGTTAGTGAACCTTTACCATTTGGATTTAACTTGATAGCATTTTTATAAACATCAGCAGCCTGAGCGTACTTTTTGTTACCATATAATGCTTTACCTACATCTTCAAGGGCTTCAACGTTAGTTGAATCTTTAGCTACAGCTTTAGTGATGCTGATCAAAGCTAAACTATCCTGATTAGCCAATAACTGAGCTTTACCTAAATAAAGGTAATCGGCAGCGATTAAGCGTGTAGTATCAGAGTTTTTAGCAAAGAAATCTGTTAACAGTTTTAAACTTTCAGGGTTTTTGTTTTCAGCAGCTGAATAAGCCTGTAAACGCTGAATTACTAAAGCTTTTTGGTTGTTAGGATACAATTTAGCTAAATCTGCTGTTTCTGTTTCTAAAGCTTTGAAATCTTTAGCATAGTACAGGAACTGTGCATAACGTAATCTTGCATCAAAAGATTTATCAGTCAGGTCTAAATATTTTTTGTAGTTGGTGATAGCTTCAGTTGATTTCGCAGCAAAGTTTGCTGGTTCAAAGTTAGCCCACTGCATGTAAAGCTCAGCGATCTCACGGTAAGCAGGACCATAATTAGGATCTGCAGTGATTACTTCTTTCAATTGAGTTTCAGATTCAGGAAACGCCCTTGATTCTTTGTACATTCTACCAATCTGAACCTTTGGTCTTACCTGAGCTTCGTTCATGTTCAACGCACGCAGGTAATTGCTCAAGGCTTCAGAGTTCTTTTTCTGAGCAGCATAGAAATCGCCCAAAGCAACAAATGTTTCGGGGTCTTTATCGGCTGCATCTAACTCATCAGCTTTTTGCAGCATAGGAAGAGCAGCAGCAAAGTCAGGTTTATCCTGCTCAACATAAGCTTTACCTATGTACATATATGGAAGGTAATCCTTTTTCGAAGCAGCAGCAATTGCTTTATCAAAATCTGCCTTTGCACCAGTTGGGTTATTGGAAGCAAGTTCAGCTTTACCTAAACCAACATAATTTAATGCATATTTTGGATCAGCAGCGATTCCTTTATTAAACACTGCTTTAGCAGAATCAACATAATCATTGCGAAGATAAACATCTCCTAAACTAAAATAATTCTCTCCTTTACCGGCTTGTGAACTTACCAGTGATTTAAGCATTGATGTAGCTTTCGCATACTGCTCTGCATCAATCGCTTTCTTTGCGTCATTTAAATTTTGAGCAAAAGAGGCAGAACCCATCACTACTAAACCTAAACTTAAGGTTATTGCTTTCTTTGTCATTTTCATCTGTTCGTTGTTTGTTTTCAGTGTTTATTCCAGTTATTGGTCTTTAATACTATTAGTATGTTTCAATTGATGTCTTGCTGAATTTGAAGTTAAAGCACCTGTCAGGAACAGATCATACCGATAAAGCTAGAACTAAACTATGCAGGCTTTATAGGTTGATTGTATGCTGAAAGAACCGCATTATCAAATTATCAACACGTCAATCCGGGCTCAATATAATATTTAATTTTCACTCTTTATATTAATGTCCCTCGAGTTCATTGAATTTGGGCCAAGTCCCGACTTAAGGACGATCAGCTGGCCGCGCTGGCCTACCAACCAATTGGCAAAACCCGTGCCTAAATCGTTTTTTACCTCTGCCTTAATGATGTAAACATTTCTTAAGAAAGGATATACTCCGTCAATCAGATTTTTTTGGGCAGGCTTGTAAAAGCCATCATCTCCCTTTTTACCTTTAACATTCTTAACAGCCAGTATTTTAACCTGCGTTGTAAAATCGAAGCTGTCTTTCTGCCCGTTGAGCAGCCAGTTCACTCCCACTATTCCAATATAGTTTTTGTGCTCTGCAACGTATTTTATAACGTCATTGTTACTGCTTAAAGTATAAATGCCCGATTTTGGAAGCTCTTTTATCTGTGCAAGTTCTTTGAAATAACGAAGTGTACTGGAATTTGCATTATCAAAGACAAGGTTAATTCCCCCCGGATTACTGCCTTTCATCAACGCGATCACTTCATCAGCCGTGATCGTAGAATCAGGATTATCGTTGCCGGTAATCAGGGCTATGCCGTCAATGGCAAACCTGGAAGTAGAAATGCGGACATCACGTCTGGCAAAAGCTTTCTCTTCGTCGGGAGTTAGCACACGTGAAAGCACTGCCGCACGTACACTGTCCTTTAGAAATGCCGGCAGGATCTTATTTTCACTGCCCTGGACCAGATCGAATTTAGTATCAGGATAATCAACCCTGAATACCTGTATCTGATCTGCAAGCACCGATGAGAAGCTCTCATCCACAATCATTTTGAGCGTGCCGGATGTACGGGTTTCTTCAACAGGTTCTTTTGCAGTCTTCGGCTTGCATGCTGCAAACAAAATTACCGGAAGCAGAAAGAATAACTTGTTCATTTAATTGTCTTTTTGATTGATTAAACGGTAAAATCTTATTCCCGCATAAACGATAAGCAGGCCGCCAAACATTATCCTGTAGGTTGGCTTAATGTCAAAAGGGATGTCTTTCCAAAAGATCAGATATACTCCGAGCGCCAGATACATGGCAAACATGACAAGGCCTAAAATGAACAGAAATCGCTGTTGAGGCGATTTCTGTTTAAATGTATTGAAGTTTAACATTGTAATGTTAGTTAGATAATGTAAAGCTGATAGGGATGTTATACTTAACCCTTACCGGCTTACCATTCTGGATACCAGGAGTCCATTTCGGACTTGCCTTTAATACCCTTACGGCTTCTTCATCAGTACCACCGCCTAATTTACGTTCTACTTTGATGTCAGTTAAGCGACCGTCTTTCTCTACTACGAAAGAACAGAATACTTTACCCTGGATATTGTTTTCCTGAGCCATAGGAGGATATCTGATCGCTTTACCTAAGTAAGCGTAAAACTTATCCATACCTCCAGGGAAACCTGGCTGAGTTTCAATACTCACGAAGTCATATACTTTAGTATCTTCCACCACTGCAGCCTGTTTAGGGCCTTCACCTACCGGACCAACTACAACGATGTCCGCACCTGGATCACCTTCGATAGTTTTTTGTCCCGGGTCAGCTGCCTTTAACTGCTCAACCTGTGGAGGATCTTCATCTCTTACCTGATCATCCGGTTTTACAATCGGAGGAGGGAATTTGATCTGATCCGTCTTTGGTGGCGGTGGCTCAACTGGTGGCGGTGGTGGTGTTTTAGGGTCCACTGGTGGAGGTGGAGCCATGACAACTTCAGTTTGTTTCACGATCTCTTCTTCCGGCATCTGACCTTTGATCAAATCAACGATCTTAGGTAAAAAGAAAAGAAATATGAAGACTGCCGATGCCAAAAATAACGCCTTGGTTGTATTTGCACCATTATCCTTACGCAGCTCATAAGCTCCGTATGATTTGTTCTTTTTAGCAAATACAACATCAAGCCATTCTTTGTCAAATAAATCTATTTTAGAACCGAACATTGCTTGTTATTTAAATTGTTAATAATTGTATTATAAAATACCTTGTTGTTTCATGAAAGCTTTCTCATTATCAAGGATATTCTCATCATCAATCGCCGGGGCAGTTTTAATGCCTGTGATTAACAATTCATCCATGATGTCAACAAAGTTCTTATAATTAGCACCAGAAGTAGGTTTGATTACCATTACGATATCCTTACCAGTACTTTCTTTTACTTTTTTCTTGTTGTCCAGGATAGTCTGTCTGATCTGACTGAAACTCTGAATTTCCGGGGCTGTTTTACCAGCTTCGCCCATGTACCATGCAACTTTATTATTTTTACCTAATAAAATCGTCATTGTCTGAGACGCCCTTAGTTCTAATTTTGTTTCGTTCTTATCGTCCTTATCCGGCTTAGCGATATCCATCGCCTGTGGTTTACTCAGCGTGGTGGTCAACATGAAGAAGGTAATCAATAAGAAGGCTAAATCAACCATCGCGGTTAAATCTACTTTCGTAGATGCTTTCTTACTCCTGACCTTGCCTCCTCCTTTTTTGCCACCCCCGCTGGAGGTATCTAATTCTGCCATGTTAGTATTAGTTATTTACCGCCTTCAGCAGTAGTGATTAAACTAAATTTATTAATTTTTTGTTTCTGAAGAATGTCAACGATCTTCTTAACTGCCGGATAATCTTCAGCAGCGTCACCTTTGATACTGACACGCATAGATTCAGAGTGCAGCTCAGCAACGGATTTACGTGTATTCAGGATCCAGTCAGCCAGCTGATTGTTTAACGAATCTGCAGGAATACCACTTTCAATACCAGATTTTTTTCTTTCACCAGCATCCATCGCGATGAACTTTTTAAGGTTCTGGATAGGCACACCAAAAGATGCTACCACGCTAAAGCGTTTTCGCTCCTCTGGCGTAAAACTGATCTTGTACTGCTCTCCCATTTTATCAAGAGTCGCAGCTCTGATATCAGGACCAGCAGTTTCAAAAAACACTTTGCCGCTTCCTATCGTTAATATAGCGATATCCTTCTCAGGAACTTTGAGCTTATATGTCGAGGATGGTACTTTAACATCCAAGGGATCCGGTTGTTTTGCAGTTGCTGATAAAATGAAGTAAGTAAGCAACAGGAAAGACACGTCGCACATGGCGGTCATATCGATCGAGGTACTTTTTCTTGCAACTTTTGCTCTTGCCATAATTTTAAAATTACTTATGTTTTATATAATGATGTTAATTCTTCCGGTTTTCCATAAAGCCGGTAAAAAAAAATAACATTATTTTCTATTTATGCGTAGAAGCATAAGTTTGGATGATGCTAAAACCAGCTTCATCAATTGCATAAGTTAATTTATCAATTTTAGAAGTCAGGATGTTGTACATGATAATCGCTGTAGTTGAAGTACCGATACCTGTTGCAGTATTGATAAGTGCTTCAGAGATACCTGTTGCCAACGCTGCTGAATCTGGTGAACCAGCTGCACCTAAACCACCGAAGGCCTTGATCATACCTGTTACTGTTCCTAATAATCCCATCAAAGTACCTACTGATACCAATGTTGCGATTACAGTTAAGTTTTGCTCTAACATTGGCATTTCCAAAGTAGTAGCTTCTTCGATATCTTTCTGGATAGCAAGACATTTCTGATCAGTATCCATGTTAGCTTCAACTTCCATCTCACGGTATTTTTTCAGACCAGATTTGATTACGTTAGCTACTGAACCTTTTTGTTTATCACATTCTGCGATTGCAGCTTCGATATTATTTGAATTTAAAAGAGCTTGTACTTTTTTAACAAAAGCATCCAAACCTGATGTACCTGTTGCTTTTCCGATTACGATAAAACGTTCTACTGAGAAAACGATTACCATCAAAAGCATACCCATTAAGATTGGAACGATCACTCCACCTTTGTAAGCCATACCAGCATAGTTACCCGTTTTTGGAAGATTTTCAACGTTGTTATCGATGAAGTTGTTTGCATCTCCCAGAACAAATTTATAAAGGAGGATTCCGATAATAATACAAATAGGAATGGTTAATGTAGCGAATAGATTTGAAGCTGATGATGAGCCTTCTTGTTTAACTGTTGTTGGTTTTGGTGCGTTTGCCATTTTTTTTTAGTTTTTGAGTTTTTAGTACTTGTTTTTTAAAGATTTTTTAAATGTAGATTATTATTCCGTAATACACACAACGACAAATAGAATCAAATGTTGCAATAAACAAATTTATAACTTTGATTTAAATTCCAAATTAAATTATCGTTATCAGCTAAAATAGATTATTCGTAACCAAATTCTCTTTGCAGTAGTGTATATTAAAAAAGATTGCCTCGTTTGGGAGACAATCTTTCACAATGAAAACTAAAAAAAAATTGAAATGCAAATTTTTCCCTAAAAAAATTGATTTAAAACGTGTTTTCCACAACTTTTGGGATTGATTCCCATATTTCCCCAGTGACCAACTCCCCAAACTGCCCAAAATTTTCAATAAACGCTTTGGCCAGTTCATTTGTTTTAAGATCATATTTATTTTTATCCGCCCAGGTATTTCTTGGATTTAGGATTTCTGAAGGAACACCGGGACAGGCTTCGGGCATCAGCAATCCGAAAACCGGATGTTCAGTAAATTTCGCACCGGCTAATTTTCCGCCCAGCACTGCAGTGATCAGTGCCCGGGTATAACTTAATTTCATCCGTTGTCCTTCTCCGTAAGCCCCGCCGCTCCAGCCGGTGTTTACCAGCCAGACATTGACCTGGTGCTTATCCATCTTTTCGCCCAGCAGCGCAGCATATTTTGCCGGGTGCAGCGGCAGGAAGGCTTTTCCGAAACAAGCTGAAAAAGTTACCTGCGGTTCAGTTACGCCTGCCTCAGTACCTGCAACCTTGGCTGTATAACCTGAGATAAAGTGAAACATAGCCTGTCCCCGGGTTAATCTGGAAAGCGGCGGCAACACCCCAAAAGCATCTGCAGTAAGAAAGAAAATATTCTTCGGAACGGCTGCGATAGACGGTACGGCGGCATTATTTATATAATGTATGGGATAAGCTACCCTTGTATTTTCAGTTTTTTCAATATTTGAATAATCTACCTCCCTGGTATGCGGAAAATAATTAATATTCTCCAGCAATGCCCCATATTTTACTGCTGCATAGATCTCAGGTTCTTTTTCGGGCGTCAGATCAACACACTTGGCATAACAGCCGCCCTCAAAATTAAAAACACTCTGGTCTCCCCAGCCATGTTCATCATCTCCGATCAGGTTCCTCTCCGGATCTGCAGATAATGTAGTTTTACCTGTACCGGAAAGGCCAAAGAAGATTGCAGTATCGCCTTTTGCCCCTACATTGGCCGAGCAGTGCATAGACAAAGTATGGTGCTGTTCCGGCAGGATAAAGTTCAGGACAGAGAAAATTCCTTTTTTAATTTCACCGGTATATCCTGTGCCCCCGATCAGGATTATCTTTCTTGAAAAATTTAAAATAGAAAAATTAGCCTGCTGGGTACCATCGATGCCGGGATCAGCAAAGAAATCCGGTGCGGCAATGATCGTCCATTCCGGATGCTGAAGTGCATCTGCCTTTTCAGGCCTCAGGAATAAATTGCAGGCAAAAAGATTTTGGTATGCAGTTTCAGTGATTACCCTGATCCCTGTCTGATATTGCTTATCCGCACAGGCATAGGCATCCCTTACATAAAATTTGTTTTGATTGAGGTGCGCACATACTTTTTGCAGCAATCTATCGAAATCTGCAGGGCTAAAGCGGATGTTGATCTCTCCCCACCACACTGCATCACGGGTAATATCGTCAAGAACAATAAACCTGTCTTTAGGAGAACGTCCTGTAAATTTACCTGTATCTACGGCTAAAGCCCCTGTAGAAGTGAGCGTACCCTCGCCGTTCCTCACAGCCTCCTCTATCAGCTGAGGCACGCTGAGCTGATACAACGCGTGATCATTACCCAGATTTAACCATGAAAGGTCTGGCCCGGGCATTAAAACTTTGTTCATAACAAGAATATTTGGTATGACAAAGCTAAGCAGATATTTATTGAAAAATTATCATTTTAAATGAAAATTTTTAATATTGTAGCATTTACACTATCAAATAATACACTATATATCAATAACTTAATACTAATTTTAGCCGCCTGATTTTTTTACTTTAAATCCTTCTTTTTGCAAAATCAACATTACTTTATCTCTAAAATCTCCCTGAATGATGATCTCTCCATCCTTGGCGCCCCCTCCTACCCCACACTTTGTTTTCAGCATTTTAGCCAGGGTCTCCAGCGCCGCTTCCGTTCCGCGGTATCCGGTGATGAGTGTAACAGCCTTTCCGCCCCTGTTCTTACGGTCGAGGGTCACCCTGAGGTCCTGCTGGTTGTTTGCCACAGCTTCTTCAGCAGGTTCCTGCTCCTGCTCATAATTAAATGAAGGATCGGTAGAATACATGATTCCGCCAAGGTCGCTGAGTAATTTTTTCTTTGGGTTGCTCATATTCGTTTAGCTGATGGCAGCGTTGTCTGCCGGTATAATAACATTGAGTGATAAGGGCGAGATAGACACGGCAATGTCCCTTCCCATAAAAAAGGGTTCTCCGTCAATATGTATGGCCGCATCCTCTGCCCGGGTAATCTGTATATCCTTCCCCCTGATAATCTCAACCATATCAGACTGGTCTGTGCTCGCATTCAACATATGATACGCCAGCAAAGGAATCTTGTATAGCGGAAATGATTTGATGATACAAACGTCGAGCAAGCCATCTGTTACTGATGCCTGGGGCGAAACATGTGCGTTGTTCCCATACTGTGATGAGTTGGCAACACTCACTACAAACGCAGTCCGCGTATATCCTTCACCGTCTATCAGCAAATGATATTTTTCAGGTTTGTAATTAATCATTTCTTTGAGCCCAAGTTTAATATAGCCTGAAAGACCTCTCTTTTTATTGCCTACAAACACAGAGCTGATGTGCGCATCAAATCCCATTCCTGCCATATTAAAGAAAAACTTATCATTAAAGGTTCCGGTATCTATCTTTACTACATTCAGGCCATTGATCACCTGAATCGATTTTGCGGTATTCATCGGGATCTTCAGAAATCTTGCCAGTCCATTTCCCGAACCAAAAGGAATGATCCCAAGAATCTTTTGCTGCTGCATTACTTTTGTTGCAATCTCATTGATCGTACCATCACCGCCTACCGCTACAATAATGTCAAAATTCTTGTTGGCTGCTTCCTCCGCAATTTCGGCCGCATGTCCCACATATTCTGTAAAGCTATAATTCGGATTAAATTTGGAGCGGTCCAGGTTTGCATCAATGATCGCTGGTATCTTTAATTTGTCCTTGCCACCAGATATAGGATTGATAATAAATAGAATGTTTGACTTTGCCAAAGGGGTATGAATTAAATTCGAGTACAAAATAATTGATATTTTTTGACTAATTTGAATATATATAGTAATTTTGCAATCCTAAGGTGGACTGATTTGCGATGTTATGTATACATAACGGGATTGCAACCACGTAAAAAAAAGTGCTAACCATTCATACACTTCCTTTTACTGCCTGTTTTTGCAGGGTCATTATCCATTTTATATAATTGTTGATTATAAAATTAATTATTTAAAATGTCGTATTTATTTACATCAGAATCTGTCTCTGAAGGTCATCCGGATAAAGTAGCAGATCAAATTTCAGATGCACTAATTGATAATTTCTTAGCGTTTGACCCCGAATCCAAAGTTGCATGTGAAACATTAGTAACAACCGGACAGGTTTTCCTGGCGGGAGAGGTTAAATCGAAAGCCTATCTTGACGTTCAAAAAATTGCCAGGGAAGTAATCAGCAAAATTGGTTATACCAAAGGCGAATACATGTTCGACAGCAATTCATGCAGCGTATTATCTGCTATCCATGAGCAGTCGCCTGACATTAATCAGGGTGTTGACAAAGCTGACAAAACTACTCAGGGCGCAGGCGACCAGGGTATGATGTTCGGATATGCAACAATCGAAACTGACAATTTCATGCCTTTAGCGCTCGACCTTGCACATAAGATCCTGATCGAACTGGCTGCTATCCGCCGTGAAGACAGCGAAATTAAATATTTACGCCCTGATGCCAAGTCTCAGGTAACGTTGGAATATAATGACAACAATGAGCCGGTAAGGATTGATTCGATTGTTGTTTCTACACAGCATGATGATTTTGATGAAGAGCAGACTATGCTTAAAAAAATCAAAGACGATATTATTAACATCCTTATTCCACGTGTTTCAAGCCAATATCCGCAGTTTGCACACTTGTTTAACAAGGATATCAAATATCATATCAACCCAACGGGTAAGTTTGTGATTGGCGGCCCGCATGGAGATACTGGCCTGACAGGCAGAAAGATCATTGTTGATACCTACGGTGGTAAAGGTGCCCACGGTGGTGGTGCGTTCTCAGGAAAAGACCCATCTAAAGTTGACCGTTCTGCAGCTTATGCAACAAGACACATCGCTAAAAACTTAGTTGCAGGTGGTGTTGCCGACGAAGTTCTGGTACAGGTTTCTTACGCAATCGGTGTTGCACAGCCAATGGGTATTTACGTAAATACTTACGGAACTGCGAAAGTTAAGGATGCTGAAGGCAAAACACTAACTGACGGCGCTATCGCCAAAGAAGTGGAAAAAATCTTCGACATGACTCCTTATGGTATCGAAACCAGATTAAAACTGCGTAACCCGATCTATTCTGAGACTGCTGCTTATGGTCACTTCGGTAAGAAAAACGAGGTGGTGACGAAAGTATTCAAAGCTTCTAACGGCGAAGAGTCTTCTGTTGAAGTTGAATTGTTTACCTGGGAAAAATTAGACCATGTAGATGCTGTTAAAGCGGCATTTTCTCTATAAACTATTTAAACAGGTGATATAAAAATCACCTTTTATAAGGCTGTATCGTTTTGAACGAATACAGCCTTTTTGTTTGCGGTCTCAATTTTTTATAACGATATTATTTACGTAGTATTAAGAATAGACTAAAAAACGATGCGCAAAATTATACTGATATTTTTTATAGCCCTTCAGTCCGGAAGCCTCTATGCCCAGCAGGCAAAAACCCCGGACCAGATTTATGGACAGCTCTTTGTTGATGTCCAGATGCAAAATGTATTGAAAGACGGAAAGACATTTGTTGACTGCGAGCCAAAAAGAAGCCCAAAATTAATCCTGCAGGATTATATCAGGCTCAGGAAAAGTAAAGGATTCAGTCTAAAAGATTTTGTTGCAAACAATTTCGTATTTCCAGATACCAACACGACCGTAGCAGTTACTACAAACCAATCCGTTGTACAGCATATCAATGATTTATGGACAGGGTTGGAACGCGTACCTTCAGGCAAAGTTGCCAATAGCAGCCTGCTTAACCTGCCCTACCCCTATATCGTGCCAGGAGGCCGTTTCAGAGAAATCTATTATTGGGACAGTTATTTTACTATGCTTGGACTGAAGGCATCCGGTAAAGATGAAGTGATAGAAAACATGATCAGGAACTTTGCTGCACTGATCAGGCAATACGGTCATATTCCTAATGGAAATAGAAATTATTACCTGAGCAGGTCTCAGCCGCCCTTTTTTGCACTCATGATAGATCTGCTTGCTCAAATCAAAAACAAAGAGGTTTATATTACCTACCTGCCCTATCTGGAAAAAGAATATGCCTACTGGATGGACAAATCTGCTGCAACAAAACATGTAATGACGATGCCGGATGGAAGCCTGCTGAACCGCTATTATGATCAGCTGAATATTCCCCGGCAGGAATCTTACAAGGAAGACGTATTGAGTGCCGGAGAAGCCGGGAACCAGAACCCCGGGTTATACCGTGATATCCGTTCAGCAGCAGAAAGTGGATGGGATTTTAGTAGTCGGTGGTTTTCAGACGGAACACAGTTAAAAACCATTCAAACCACCCAAATTATACCGGTAGACCTCAATTGTCTTTTGTATCATCTGGAAAGCACCCTTCAGAAAAGTTATGCAGCAAAACACAATACAGCAAAAGAAAAGCTGTACCGCAACCTGGCCCAAAAGAGAAAGCAAAGTATACAAAAATATTTCTGGTCGGCCAGGGATCAATGGTATACGGATTACAATTATAAAACGAAACAAAAGTCGGCCGTACTCAGTCTGGCAGGGATGTTCCCTCTGTTTTTTAACATCGCAGATCAAAAACAGGCACAACTGTCAAAGGTTACACTTGAACAGAAATTCCTGAGAGCCGGCGGACTCAGCACTACACTGCACAATACACACCAGCAGTGGGATGCTCCCAACGGCTGGGCACCTTTGCAATGGATCTCTGTTACCGGTCTTGAAAACTACGGCTACAGCGACCTGGCGAAGAACATTGCGATCCGCTGGGTAGACCTGAATACAAGGGTTTACCGCAGTACCGGAAAACTGATGGAAAAATATAATGTAGTAGATATCCACTTAACCGCAGGGGGTGGAGAATACACTTCACAGGATGGCTTCGGATGGACAAATGGTGTTTTATTGGGTCTGATCAGGAAATATAATTTACCTGAATAAAAAAACGAAACCATTTACTACGGGCATTGTTATAGAGAAAACAATCTTTATTATGGAACAGCCAGTAGAAATGACCACACTTAGCCAGATTTTGGAAAAACTGAGACAAAAAGGTTTAGACAACGAAATAAAGATGACCGACCATGGTAAAATGCAAGGTACCGGTCTCAATAAAATTTATAATCCTGAAGATCTTACTATCATAAAAACTTACCGCTTTGAAGGTGACTCTGATCCTGCGGACAATTCTGTGCTTTATCTTCTTGAAGATAAAGACGGACAAATTGGTTATATAATGGATGCGTATGGTATGTACAGTTCACAGGAAAATACGGGTTTTGATGACTTTTTAAAGAAAATCCCGACAGCAGACAGAGATCTGCAGGAACTTTTTAAATAACAGGACAGAAGAAGATTTAAAAAAAACCCAGGTGGACTGATTCCATCTGGGTTTTTTGTATTCATACCAACTGATTCATCCCTGTATCAGGAAAGACAATTACTTGATGTTGTAATAACCGTTGATCATTTTAGAGAACATGGTACTTGGCAACAATGCTTTGACGATTAAAGGCAGTCTGGTCTGAC
The DNA here is from genome assembly GCF_900182595.1 of Pedobacter westerhofensis. Lineage (GTDB taxonomy): Bacteria > Bacteroidota > Bacteroidia > Sphingobacteriales > Sphingobacteriaceae > Pedobacter > Pedobacter westerhofensis. The sequence continues at coordinate 571,749 of NZ_FXTN01000003.1, forward strand.
CAAAATCACCTGCCAGATAACGGTGTGCAGGTTTAGAGCTGGAAACAATTTTAGCAATCAGTTTTCCTACAACAGCGGGATCACCGCCATTAATTTCATTTTCTTCCTGAACGTCTATCGCCGCTGCATATTCAGCCTCCAGCTTTGGATGTTTGAATGGAAACTTCATCTTGTCACGTGTGCTGGTATTGGCTGTTTTAAAATCGCCCGGGTTCACTACTACAACATCAACACCGGTGTTTTGTAATTCCATACGCAGAGATTGCGAATAGCCTTCCAGTGCAAACTTTGCCGCTACATATTTACTCTGATAAGCAAGGCCAAATAAACCTGCCATCGAACTCATGTTGATCACCAGCCCTTTTTTCTGCTCAATCATCCCGGGCAAAACAGCTGTGCTTAAGCGAACCACCCCAAAGAAATTAACCTCAAATTGTTTTTTAGCAAATTCTACTGGTGTGCTGTATGCAGGCCCTGCAGTTACAATACCCGCATTGTTAATCAATACATCTATTTTTCCCTGCTCCTTTATAATCTGTTCAACTCCCGAATTTACCGAGGCGTCGTCAGTAACATCCATCTCTAAGGGAATAAAAGAGATGTTTTTTAATTCTTTAATACTGCGACTAGCGCCATAAACGATATGACCATCAGCCTGCAGTGCATTCGCAGACGCCAGGCCAAAACCGGATGATGCACCTGTAATAAGGATTACTTTTTTCATTATTATCGTTTTATGAGTTTAAATATATAAGCTGGTCACAAAGATTAGCCTGCTCTTCATCATATTGCTGCAATTATAGATGAAATTGTTTAATACTAATCAATGCGGCTGCAATTTTATAGTATTATCAGGGATTTCTCTATACCCGATACTGGGGATATTACCAGAGCCTAGGTTTAATTACATATATTGTAGCCATAACGAAGGATTTATAAAAATGCACATGTTGACGGGATTATGTTTCTTTTATCAAAAAATCATCCTTCCCTCGGTGGTATTCTCGGTGATGCTGTCTTTAATGTTTCAAAAATATGTCGATTTCTTTACAGGCGCCGGCATTTCATTTATGATTCTGCTCCCTGTTATGCAGTATCTCACCTATGAAATCAGAAAGCCCGGCGAATACTTTTTTTATTATAACCTGGGCCTGAGCAAACTGATATTATGGATAACTACAATTAGTATCAGCGCCGTATCAGGTATTTCGATTGCACTCATATGAGCGGATTGCATGCCGACAGCATCAGGAAAGAAATTAATGCCAGACAAATTCTCAGCGATGTATTTATTTCATGTCAGCCAGGACAAATCATTGGCCTCCTTGGCAGAAACGGATCCGGAAAGTCTACCCTGTTAAAAATAATTTTCGGTTCATTGGCTGCCGATCATAAATATGTGGCGGTAAATGCCCGAAAGCTCAATTCTTTATTCGAAAGCAGAAAACTGATCCATTATCTCCCGCAGGATAATTTCCTGCCCGATCATATCCAAATAAAAACGATTATTTCATGCTTTTGCAGCAGTGCCGCGCTTTCCCTGCTGCTGGCAGAGGATCTGATTAAGCCATTTTTAAAAAGTAAAATCAATCAGTTGTCTGGCGGCGAAAAAAGAATTGTAGAAGTGATGATGATGCTTTATTCCGATGCGGAGTATCTGCTCTTTGATGAGCCTTTCAATGGGATCTCTCCGCTGCATATTGAGATTTTGAAAAAACTCATTCAGAAACATTCCGTCAGTAAAGGAATTATTATTACTGATCATAGTTATGAGCATGTGCTTGATATCGCAACCAACGTGATTTTATTGGACAAAGGCAATACTAAAGTAATCACAGAACACAGACAGCTGGTGGAACTTGGGTATTTACCTGCATCGGCATCGTCCGTATTGAAGCAGTAATTTGTATGGATAGAGCAAAAACCGGAAAACAAAAAAGCTCCTCAGAAATCTGAAGAGCTTTTAGCGGACCGGACGGGTCTTTATGAAAGTAGGTTAACGGCCTTTAAATGACGTTTTTCTAAGCTTTTTCGGTTAGTGACTCATGAATTACTCACTAAAATCATAGTACAATATAGCTGCATTGCTATGATACTAATATACTAATTTTTCGTTGAAAATCAAATAATTGTAGACCCTTTTTTTAATTAAATCGCCCTCTAATTGATAGTAAACACAGTTTCACATTATCACACTCATGTTAGGATAAGAACATGGTTCATTATACATTATATATGATAGAATAATCAACATGAAGAATATAATTTTAACAATATAAAACAGCCATGAAAATATTTTTATTGTACTTTTTAATCATAATAGGGTTGTGCTCTTGTGAACGTAGAGGCAAAAAAATTACTTCTGGTGGGATAACATACATGAACTATAACACAAGGGAAAAGGATACTGCTTATCTTGATATTAAAGGTCATAAGTACAAACACTTGGGTGCTGTTCCTGACAGTTTAAGAACAACTGAACAGAAAAAACTCATTAATGCTATTAATGATGTGCTTCTCAATGGCGTAGTTGTAGAGGACAATAAAGAAGTATTAAAGTTTAGTAAAGAAGAGTGCCTTGCTAGGGGGTTAAACGCACACTACTATGATGAGTTACAAAATAATATTCGTACAAATAATTCCTATTTTGAAGCCAATGGCAATAAAAACGTTGCTCAAATGAAGGCAAGTTTAGATTCTGTCCTTAGAGGAACAAAAAAAGAATAACCATGTTGGTCGTACAATGTTGCAGGCAAGAGTGACAGGATGCCGGCCATATTCCGTAATGTCCCTTTCGGTAAATGCTAAAGCAAAACTCCTTCGGTTTTGCAGGCCGCAAATGAGCGGGGGAAATTATGCCTACAGCTTTTCCACTTTAAATTTACGTTTAGAACCTTCGTAATTTAAACACGATTCTTAAATAGCATCAGTCGAATAAAAATTATTATTGTTTGGGTCGGTGGATGGATTGTAACCAATTCTTAGTTGAAATAGCCGGCTAGAAAATGCAACCCCTGCTACACCTATACCATCTCAGGAATAATGGTTTATCCAAATAGCAGTTCGAATAGACTAGTAAAACCTATATGCAAAAATAAAGTTCCTATGGCCTGCAATCCATCGTTGTAGGCTATTTTAGTATTTAGGGGAGCGATGTGCAGTGATCATAACCCGGAGCATTAAAAAATAGCAGGAGATTTCGTTTAATTACTTTTATCTCCAGCTTATTAGTAAAGTCGCTTCTATGTATTTCAGTTAATATCACATTTCCATTTTTCAATGGGAATAACTGAAAGAACAGGAGGTAGATTTGAATCTTCCCTTTTTAATAAACCATCTTTAATATCCTGAAAGTCACAATTCCATTGATAATTAAGATTTCTTCTGATAGCAGAACCCAGCATTATTTCAGGGGAGGTCGTAAGAGATCCCGGAAGTGCCTTTCTGATATAGAGAAACTCAGGAACATTGCGGATCGAGGATAACACAAAATAACTATACAGCAGAAATTTTGTATCATTCCCGAAAATTCTCTCTTCAGATAGCTTTCCGCAATCGTAGAATGCTTTTCTGGTAATGCAGGCAGTTGGATGCAGTAAAGGAAAATACGGGGCTCCAGATAAAGCGGCCTTGACATCCTCGGGGAAGCGAACTGCCTGTAATTTCCTTTTGAAGTAGTCCATTCTTAATTCATGTGAGCCGCACATCTGGCAGTTATTAAGGTGCATAAAGGCAGAAAGCGTAGAAAATCTGTCTCCACATGGTATGTCGTCAGAATCCTGGAAGAATATCAAAGGATTATTGCCCTGATCAATTAACCAATTTCTTATCACATACGGACCTACCGGCGTTGGGCTAAAATTATAGAAATCAACATCATTATAACGGCTTATCAGCTCATTCATATCCTTGGTTATAGTCTGGTCTATCCCTACGTATATTGAGGTGAAATCTATTCGATTTAAAAATTTAAGTGCTGTTCTTAAATATTTATTATCTCCGCGATGGGGAACAATGACATCACATTGATTCATTTCCGAAGGCAAACCGAGATCAAACGGGATTTGCCCTACCAAGATTTGCTTAAATGCCGAATGACTTTCAGCAATTTGATCTAAAAGCTCGAAAAGTAGATCAGTTGATAGAATTTCAGTTTTATTGATGGTTTTGCTAAGCGTTTTGTAATCCTTCAATTGACAGCAAAATGAGTATACAAATTCGTCCTCGCTCGCGGTGTATGGAGGTGCGGCTTTCCTGGAAGTGAGAATAACCAACGTTTTCTTTCTGGCATTCAGAAGTAGTTCAGCGCCAGCAATTAAACTGTCAATATCTGGTATAGCATAATGATTTTCAAATTTCAGGAACATCAGATAGTCCTGGTCGTCGCCCTGGGCTTCAATATATGCGATATGTTTCGGATAGCGCCTTATGGAGCTTTTTTTTTCCACAGTATTACATTGTAATAACTGTAGTTCATTAACTCACCCATGATTTCTGATTTTAAATGTTACAAAATTGTACAGGATTTATTACGCCTGGCTGCATGATAGCAGCATATACTTTTTTTTCTCAGATAGCCCATTTGATTGATTGCTTCATATTGCTCCTTGGTAAACAGCCAGCTTTCAGCCCAGAGGACAAGGCGGTCATTTCCATTAAACAGGCTATAGACCTTGTTAATATATTTATCCTGAACAATGACAAAATATTTATCTGCAAAATCAACCAGTACAAAGTGTTCAATCAAACGTACCATCGGGGTGTTATTATCTTCCCCAAGGTAAATTATGAGGTTTAGAGGATAAGATTTTTTGTTTTTTCTTACAAGGTCTATGTGATGATCCTTAAAAATGGAGAAATAATAAATGAACGCTCTGTAGAATGGGTACCGAGCAAATAAATCCTGCCCCACTGAATCCGCATACACGCCATAATTTTTTCGAAAAAATGTATTTACCCAGGCACAAATAATTGGACCATACCTGTGGTTGTCAAAAAACCCGGAGGTCTGGAACCCTTTTCTGTACTTAGGATGGAAACCGGTAAAATTTGCTTCTATGATATGAAATTGACTATCATGAGTTAACGCGACATCCCATCCAATCATGGTTCCTTCCAGAATTGCATCAGGAAGATTAGGAAGAATGTTATTGAGAAATTCTTCCCCACCGTCCCGGTATTGTTTATTTCCCTGTATAAGAGAGGTTAAAGATGGTATAATATCCTTGCAAAAGGTGTGTATCCTAAACTCCGATTGTATTTGAAGTTTTTTTTGTAACATAAACCTCTCATACCTTCCTTCACAAATATCTGTTTGTTGTATTATTTGTTCTAACTGCCAACTTTTGTCCCATGAATGTGTTGAATAGGAAGCATCGCCCAACGTGGATTTTAGAAAATATCCTTCATTGAAAAGGTCTTTAACTTTTTGAACTCCTCCGGCAGAGGTTAATAAGGAGCATAAGCTAATGGACCGCGGGCAGGAACCCGGATTATAATATTCAAATACTTCATACTGCTTATATTTATTTTCAAGCCTCCATTTCAGAACATGATGTTCATCAACCTGTAAATAATAAAGCATTGCTCTGATAAAAAGCGCTCCATAATTGCCTGACAAATCTGAAATCAGCCACGGCTCTGCATTCAATTCAAACGGCCAATAATTGGATCTGGATTTTATCCTTTGGAATACTGAGGTTTCAATTTCTAAAATATCTTCCTCTTGGGGAGTTTTGTTGCCCATGTTTAATCTCTATCATACTAAAATACCTACAACATGAGGGATTCAACAGGGGCAAAAGAAACAATTTCCCTTCAACCTGATATTAGATGTAAAGATTTACATTCCGCTTTCCGATCTCAGCTAACCCTTTATAAACCGTGTTTTAGAACGGTGCGTTGCACAGGCTGCTTTTTAACAAAAAAACCGGGTATTTCAAATATCTTCCTCTTGACCTATTAACTAAATCTATTTAGTTAATTAACAGTAACTTAGTTTGTTTTTCGTTTGTAATTTTCATGTTTCTATTCTAACTTGTTCTTAAATTACAGGCTTGCTTTATGTTACATCTGGCTTTGATCCGCACGTTATTTTGCCCTAATTTTATTTCGATGATTTACTGCAAAAGTTGCATCTGATCATTGAAGTTCCTGACTTGAGGAAAACAGGAAATGGAAGTGCTGAAGCCAAAAATTGAGGCATAAATAAGTCTGTAAGAAAATGGAAGCAACAATGTTAAAGCAGAGAGAAAGCTTGGCGAACAAAGCTGAAGGCCGGGCGAGAGGACCGATTATATTGTTCGGAAATATTTCTACCCCGCCCTGGGAAGGTGGCGGCGGCGGTGGCGGGCCAACTTTTCCAGGTAATGATCCTTTTCCCGGTGGAGATCCCGGCAGTGGTGGTGCAGGTGGAGGATGCGGAGGCTATGGCGACTGGATGGCTGGCGGTGTAACAGAAGCTAGTGATTTTATATCAGAAACTACAAATAATATTGACGCTACCCATAGGACAATTACCTATACTTGGGTACCGTTTAAACAGGTAGCTAATATCTATAGATTTGAAAGCCGGGAGATAGCCACCCAACAACTAATAGGTGGATCATGGGAATTTACCGGACTTTCACATCAGAGTGTAACACTGGCTGGTATATCAACGGGATTTACCCTGCAATGGGTTGACACCATTGCACCAGCTACGTCAGTTACATCCAATGTAGCAACCATAACGTTAAACTTTAGAGTACGGTCAGTATTCTATTGCGGGGGTTTTCCATTTGAGTGGAACCTTAAGTTTGCCGATGGAACCATAGATGGGTACGCCCAACATAATTTTTACGTATAACAAAACATATGAAAATCGCTTTTAAAAGAGGTACGATATTATCTTACATTGCTGTAATAGCAACTTTATCGGGGATTATTTCTGCCAAAGTAGATTCAAAATTTAAAGCCATACATTTCAGTGGGGCTTTCCAGATGGTTCAAAATGGCAAGGTTATCCCGATGAGCCAATCTCTTGATATTTTTTATTCAAAAGATTTTTTAGTTGCAAAGACAAGGTTAAGCAATTTCACTTCTAAAACCACAATGGATCAAACCACTGGTAAAGTATTGGATGGTAGATTGACCATTGATTCAAGTTATGTCTACTACATATCCATAAGAGGTGATAAATTTGGACTTGCCTTCGATTCATTGGCAATTAGTACTGGTAAACCCGTAAAAGCTAATGTAGACTCAATCGTTCAATCCACGTTAGGTGCCCCAGCTTTTTTTTACAAATTAAGAAGTAAAGGAAAAGATTCGGTAAATATCGACAGGGACGAGATCAACGGGTTAATGGTTGAAAAATATATTTACAAAAGACGGGAGATACAGGAGCCAGACTCTCTTTACTTTTATTTTAGAAAGCAGCCACTGGAGGTATCTTTCAACCTAAAAGAACAGCGGAAGGATAATATGTATCTGTATAAAGCGAGGGCTATATGTAATGCAACTCCGAAAGGCAGATTCTCAAATGTTCCCTTCGATGTGGGAAAGTACGAACATTCATTTGAAATTACAGAATTTGATATTCCAGAAGCGGAACTCACAAACGTTTTGGACTTAATTGGAAAATTCGAGATGGTAAATAAATAAGATTGGTATCCTCTTTAATGATGAGTCAATCAGGGCCTCCATAACGGAGGCCTTCATAACAATTATTTTTATTTATAAATGGTTAGTTAAAGATAAGACATCTCGGATAAAGAGAAGATGTAAACATAAAATCAATTACTTTAAAAATTCATTTTATCTTTATTGTCATTTATACTGTAAACACACATATCTAAAATAATGCCACACGTTGTGCTTCAAGAATTTAGCTAAAATGTTTAATTGTTATTTTTTTTGAACTAAGACTTTGAAAATCGGCGATAATAATTCCATTCTTCCATATTAGGATATGGAAAATCTTCATGTAACATCTCTGATACTTAATGTTGAAGCTGTTAATATCAATATTCAATGTAAATATGAAAAGTTTAACGGCTCACGTGATAAACCACATAAGCCGTTAAACTCCTAATATTGACCAGAAATATTTAACGATTTATAATTTGCCTGAAACTTTCTTTAGCCTTTTGGCTTTTTTCTTTGCCTTAACCGCTTCCTTTGCTACTTCCCTCGCTGCTGTCAATATTACTTCAGCTCCAGTGAAGGCCAATGGCCTTCACTGGAGCTGAAGTAACCGAAGGCTCTCGCGTCGCAGTATGAATAATAAAAAAGCGGAATGATCTCATTTGACCATTCCGCTCATCTAAATTAACGCTCTCAGAATAAAGACGCTGAATAACGATTTATATTGTGTTGCTGATAAAATTACGCTACTACAAATTTTCGTTTCAATCCTGCCATATCTGCACCAACCTTGGTATCCATGATTTTAGCGTAAAACTGCGTTGTCCTAATATCGGTATGTCCAAGCATCTTGCTCACACTCTCAATAGGGATACCATTGCCTAGCGTCACTGTTGTGGCAAATGTGTGCCTTGCTATATGAAAGGTTAAATGTTTAGTGATACCACAAAGGTCTGCAATCTCTTTCAGATAGGCATTCATCTTCTGATTGCTGCTCACTGGCAAAACCCTTTCAGTATTTTCACAAAAGGGATGATCCACATAGCGATTGATAATATCTTCGGCAACAGGCAACAGCGGAATATGACAAGGAACGGAAGTTTTGTGCCTCTTCTTCATTATCCACGATGCACCGTCTATTCCTTTCCTGATCTCGGATTTGGTCAATTCCTGAACATCTATAAAGCTTAATCCTGTATAACAGCAGAAAATAAAGATGTCCCGGACAATTCTTAAACGCTCTATCACAAATTCTTTATTATTGATGTCCTCCAATTCGGTGGGGGTTAGGATTACCCGAACAACCTTATCAATCTTATTCTTATGGTTTAGGAATGGATCGTGCTTCATCCAGCGATTAGCCAGGCAGATGCGTATGATCTTTCCAAAATTCTTGATATGTTTCACCGCCGAATTATTTGCGCATTTACATCTGCTTCTCAGGTAGAATTCGAACTCTGAGATAAAGAAGCTATCTACCTTGTCTACTGCTATATCATTAGCCTTGTACTTTTCGAGTATGAAGGATTTTGTATGCTTCAATGTACTGTTATATTTAGTCAGCGTACCCTTTTCAAATCCATTACCTATAAGAGCTTTAATCTTATCGTTGTGGTCTTGAAAAACCGCGACCAGATTGTGCCGGTCTTCTTCAATGCCTAGATATTTGTTTTTAAGGGATTCGGTTGTAATTTCCTGATCTGCTTTGATTAGATCAATATGTGCCTGATCAATCTTATCCTCAACTGTTTTCAAATAGCGGTTGATTGTTCTAGCATGTTCTTTTCTACTATCCAAACGACAGGTTTTAGTATTCCAGTCCTTTGGATCACCTATTTTCCCGGTGGAAAGTTCTTTGGGTACTCCATCTACGGTAATACGCATGTAAATTGGCATTTCGCCGGAAACATAATTTTTTGGCTTCTTCAAATAGAAGAGCAGACTAAAAGTGTTTTTCATCTTCTTAAGATTAGAGTTAAACAAAATTAGCGTTGCAGATACGAGTGGTCAAGATGTTCAAATTTTGAACTAGCTGACAATCAATTCGATATAGGCTTTTCAGTGAGTCCGGCTTTTTAATTAATTGACTCATGAATTACTCACTATAAGTAGTAGAAATATTGAATATTTCGGGAATCCACTAAATCAAAAAAGCCTCTAATCATACGATTAAAGGCTTTTTGAATGTTTTACTACTTATCTTGCGGACCGGACGGGACTCGAACCCGCGACCTCCGCCGTGACAGGGCGGCATTCTAACCAGCTGAACTACCGGTCCGTTCTCCCTTTCGGGAATGCAAATATAGGAACTATAATGGCATTACAAAATTAATATTTCAACTATTTTTGAAATAAAATCTAACTCATTAAGCTACAGAGCCCTCTTTCATTTTTTCTGCATTTTCAGCGAACTGCAGCGCATCAATAAGCTCCTGAACACCTCCATCCATTACTCCGTTAAGGTTATAAAGGGTTAATCCGATACGGTGATCCGTTACCCTTCCCTGCGGATAATTGTATGTTCTGATCTTGGCAGAACGGTCTCCTGTAGAAACCATAGTTTTACGTCTTGCAGCAATGTCGCCATTTTTCTTCTGCACCTCGATATCATACAGTTTACTTCGCAGCATCTCCATTGCAATCTCGCGGTTACCCAGCTGAGAACGTTCCTGCTGACAAACCACCACCAGTCCCGAAGGCCTGTGCGTAAGCTGCACTTTAGTTTCCACCTTATTTACGTTCTGACCACCAGCACCACCCGAACGGGAAGTTTGCAGGTCAATATCTGCCGGGTTCAGGTAAAAATCGATTTCCTCGGCCTCAGGCAACACGGCAACAGAAGCTGCAGAAGTATGTACCCTGCCCTGAGTTTCTGTATCAGGAACGCGCTGTACGCGGTGTACACCAGATTCATACTTAAGCTGTCCGTAAACATCTTCGCCAGAAACCTTCATGATCACCTCTTTGTATCCGCCGGCCGTGCCTTCGGTTACATCCACCACTTCAACTTTCCATCGCTTTTGCTCAAAGAAACGGCTGTACATCCTGTATAAATCACCGGCAAACAAAGCAGCTTCATCACCGCCTGTACCGCCACGAATCTCAAACACTGCATTTTTGGCATCTTCAGGATCAACAGGGATCAGCATCAGGCGTACCCGCTCTTCAATCTCTTCCTGTTGTTTTAACAGCCCGTCCAGTTCATCCTTGGCCATTTCCCGCATTTCGGCGTCTTTCTCAGTAGACAGGATTTCCTTATTGGCGTCGATATTGCTCATCACGTTTTTATAGATTTTATACTCATCTACAATCTTGGTGAGGTCCTTATATTCTTTATTCAACTGGGCAAACCGTTTCATATCCTGCATGGTGTCAGGATTACTCAACTGTTCTTCAACATCTTCCCAGCGGATCTTTATTGCTTCTAATTTTTCTAACATAATCGATTACAAAAATAAGCTTTTTCTTAGAATTATATACTGTTTTTCAGGATAGCCTAAGCGCCGCTCTTTTCAAAGTACTTCAAGCTCAACTCTTCCCCGTCAAAAACTACATAAGAATTATAGTTAAACCAATCCCCGGTATTATAATATGTACTGTTGTCCCCCAGGTCAATGATCATCGGCAGGTGACGGTGCCCGTATATAAAGTAATCATAATGCTGTTTTGCCAGCACTTCCTTTGAATGCACTGCCAGCCACTCTTCTTTCTCTCCAAGAAAAGGTTCATCATGAACAATATTTACATTTCTGCTTTTAATAGACCAGCCGGTTGCTATACCCAATCCGATCCTGGGCGGCAATAATGAAAATAACCACTGGCACAACGGGTTCCTGAAGATCTTTCTCAGCATCCTGTAGTTACGGTCGCCCGGCCCCAGTCCGTCGCCATGGTGCAGGTAAAAACTTTTACCGCCCCTGTGGATCACCAGTTCATCACTCACAATCTGCATCCCCATTTCTATGGTAAAGTAGTCCTCTACCCACATATCGTGGTTGCCCTTAAAAAAATAAAGCTTAATGCCGGCATCAGACATGGCTGCCAGTTTGCCCTGCAGGCGGATATATCCCTTAGGGATTACTGTCTTGTATTCAAACCAGAAATCGAAAATATCGCCCATCAGAAATAACTCAGAACAGGTAGGTTCTATGAAATTCAGCCACCGTACAATACGGTCTTCACGGATACGGCTCTGTTCATGATTTGGAGATCCCAAATGAAAATCAGAAGCAAAATATATGTTCTTTGTCATCAGTAGTTCAAAGATAGTGAACCATTTTAGCAATCATACCCTAAAATAAATTTATGCCTGAGCCCATCAAAAAGGGCAATAAAGACTATAACGTTGGTCAACTTTGTCAGAATTAACTAAAATTTGAACCATTTGTGTACAATTCAGAACCATTACAAACTATTTTTGTAAATTCGCGTCAAATTTAAATACATGATTTCTACAGATATAGCCGTTATAGGCGCCGGACCCGTAGGGTTGTTTGCTATTTTTGAAGCAGGTTTATTGAAAATGCGTTGTCATTTGATTGACTATTTGCCACAGATCGGCGGTCAGCTGTCTGAGATATATCCTAAAAAACCTATCTATGATATCCCTGGTTATCCGAGCGTTCTTGCGCAGGAGCTGGTAGATAACCTGCTTGAACAAGCTAAACCTTTTCACCCTGGTTTTACGCTGGGAGAACGTATTGAAAGCCTGGAGAAACGCGGCGAGGCCGATTTTGTACTGACTACCAATATGGGTACTGTTATTGAATCCAAAGTGGTTGTGATTGCAGGCGGACTGGGTTGTTTTGAGCCACGTAAACCAGCGGTTGAAGGATTAGAGCAGTTTGAAAACGGCCGCGGTGTCAATTATATGATCCTTGACCCTGAAAAGTACAGGGGACAGAAAATGGTAATTGCTGGTGGTGGTGATTCGGCCCTTGACTGGACAATTTTCCTTGCCGACGTAGTTGATGAGCTAACACTTGTTCACCGCAGCGAAAGCTTCCGTGGTGCACCAGACTCAGTAAACAAGGTAATGGAGCTTGCAGAAAGCGGTAAGATCAACCTGATCTTAAACAGCAACCTTAAATCTGTTTCAGGAGAAGGAAAACTGGAGAACGTAGAGATCACCCATAACAAAACACTGGAAGTTACCAATGTAGAAGCAGACCACCTGATCCCTCTTTTTGGATTGAGCCCTAAATTAGGCCCTATTGAAGCATGGAACCTGAACATCAATAAAAGTGCGATTGAAGTAAATACAGACGACTACTCTACCAATATCCCGGGCATTTATGCCATTGGCGATATCAATACTTATACAAATAAATTAAAACTAATCCTTTGTGGATTCCATGAGGCAGCATTGATGAGCCATAGTGCTTACCAGTATATGAACCCAGGTGTTAAATACACCATGAAATATACAACTGTAAATGGAGTAGCAGAATTTTAAGAATGGAAGAAAATAATATTACCGTACACGTCCAAAATCCGGATGGCACTTTAACAGCGCTTGAAGCACCCGTGGATATGGGGCTTAGCCTGATGGAATACCTGAAAGCCTGTGAATATGATATTCTGGCTACCTGTGGTGGAATGGCTCTTTGTGCCACCTGCTGCGTGGATGTTTTAGAAGGCGAAGACAAGTTAAAGGAAATGACAGACGACGAATATGCGATGCTGGATACCCTTCCTGATCTGTTGCCCAACTCCAGACTGGCATGCCAGCTGCAGCTGAGTCATGATATGGATGGGCTGGTTGTTAAATTACACGGTACTTAATTATTATCAGTGGCCGCAATAGTTTTTGCAGGGTCACCGATAGTTCTGTAAGCGCCTTCACCTTTCAATATTGCAAGCATTTTAGTGGAACTGGCCAGCACTGATTTAGCTGTCTCCAACTCCTTGTCATACTGGAATGCTTGCACTATTCTACCTTTCTCAAAATAATACCTGCTTACAATCTGGCTTTCAAGAATTCTTTTGATTTCCGGCTTATGGGTCATCAGATCTGTTTTCTTCGCGATCAGCATCTTTGCCTTCAGGTCTTCGAGATCAGCTTTAACTTCTGCCAGCTTTTGTTCCTTTTCTGCTTCTGTTTTTAAATCAGCAAGCAACTTCTCTGTATTGGATACATAGGCATAATCTTTCCCATCCAGTGAGTTGGTAAAAGCCGCATAATCTTCGTCGCTTAATTTAAAATTCTCTGCCGGAGCAATTGAAGGATGGTTTTTCTTATAGGAATTGGCATAGTCAAAGAACATGCTTTTACTGATCAGTGAGATCGTTACCGGGCTTAGCTTATTGGTTCCAACCACTACATCAGGATAAACGCCATTACCATCATATACGCTCCTGCCTGTCCTTGTATTAAATTTTGCAATGAGTGAATCCGCTATTTTTCCGTTTTTCCCTACCGCGGTCTTGTGTGAGTAGTCGATCGCCTGAATACACCTTCCGGAAGGGGTAAAGTATTTGGCAACCGTAATTTTTACGAGGCTGTTATAAGGCAGGTTAAAAGTTTGCTGAACCAGCCCTTTGCCATAGCTGCGTTGCCCAACGATTACTGCCCTGTCCAGGTCCTGAAGTGCCCCGGCAACAATTTCTGAGGCTGAAGCCGAAGAGCCATTAATGAGCACAGTAAGCGGAAGATCTGGCAGCAAAGGCATTGCAGTGGTTCTGTAGTTTATAGTTTTTTCCGGGTTGCGCCCTTTCTGGGTAACAATCACCATGTCTTTATTCACAAACAGGTTTACGATTTTTACAGCTTCCTGTAAGATACCACCGCCGTTGTACCGCAGATCAAGTACCATGCCCCGCGGATGTTGCTTATTTAGTTCTACCGCTGCGTTCTGTACTTCCTGGGCAGAATTTTCAAGAAATTTATCGAGCCTGATATACGCGACATCGCCTACCATCCCGGAGTAGATCACGTTAGGCTGCCGGATTTCATCACGGATTAATTCTTTATGGACCAGTGAGCCCTCCCTGAGCAGGAGGAGGTCAAGTGCAGAGCCGCGCGGACCGCGCAGCAGCTGGCTTACCTGCATACGGTCTTTTCCCTTTACTTCCGTTCCGTTGATCTTCATGATCTGATCACCCGCCACCATTCCCTGTTTAAAGGCAGGGTAACCTTCAGTCACTTCATTTATAAATAACTTTCCTTCAATAAAAACGGTGCTTACGCCTATGCCGCCAAACTGTGTGCTCACATACTTCAGCTTAAAATCTTCCACCTCAGATTCGGGCACATATACCGTATAGGGATCAAGGGTATCCAGCATAGCGTCTATGCCGTTTTTCATCAGGTCTGTGGGATCAGTTTCTTCTACATAGTTGATACTGATCTCTTTGTACAGCGAAGCGAAAATATCAAGATTCTTGGAAACCAGGAAAAGGTCTTCTTTAAAAGACCAGGTGAGGGTAGTAACTGCAACAGTTGCAATCAGCAATGCAAACTTATTTTTCTTCATGAGCATGCAATTTGTTAAAAAAGATGAACCTGCATCCTTTTGAGCCAAATGCCCATCAGGCCTTATTAGATGAGAGGCGTTCCGATAAAGGTTACAACCTGTTACCGTCCGGATCGGCCAGTGCTTTATTGATCGTGAACTCTACATATCTGACGTCCCTTTTCAGCAACTGAGTCAATTGATCTACCAATTGATCTTCATTACCGGGAGCAAATGATAAATTCTCTTTAGCTAACTCTCTGTATTTTCTCAAAACTTTGATTTTAACTCTTTGTGCCGTTTCAGGAGTGAATGTAAAACTTGCCATATATAAATTCTTTAGTACAAAAATATAAAAAAAACAGCAGATCGATCGTACTTCTTATATTTACCGGCAACCAACCAGCACAATTATCTGAATTAACGCAACAAACATATTATATAAACTGACTCATGATTAAAAAAACCACTTTTGCCTTACTTGGAATGGCTGCTTGCATTGCAATCAGCACGTCGGTATCAGCGCAGAAAAAGGCTGTTCAACCTAAACAGCCGGCCCCGGTAACGGCAGGAAAACCTATTCCTGTTGATCCTAATGTTAAAATCGGCAAGCTGCCGAATGGCCTTACCTACTATATCAGAAAAAATACAGAGCCTAAAAAAAGGGCAGAACTGTATCTGGCCAACCGGATAGGTTCGCTGATGGAAAATGATGACCAGCAGGGACTGGCACATTTTACAGAACACATGGCCTTTAACGGTACCAGGGATTTCCCAAAGAATGACATTATCAATTATCTGCAGAAAGCAGGCGTGCGTTTTGGCGCAGATCTGAATGCTTATACCGCTTTTGACCAGACCGTATACCAGTTGCCAATTCCAACAGACAGCATTGAGGTCTTTAAAACGGGATTCAAGATCCTGTCCAACTGGGCCGGACGCATCACGATGGATGGCGAAGAGATAGACAGGGAACGTGGTGTAATCATTGAAGAGGATCGCCAGCGCGGCAAAAATGCACAGGAACGAATGAGCAAGCTGCTGCTTCCGGTATTGCTGAAGGATTCAAGATATGCAAACCGTATCCCTATCGGTAAAATAGACTTACTCAAAACTTTTACGCATGATAAGATCAGAAATTTTTATGCTGACTGGTACAGGCCAGACCTGCAGGCGGTAATTGCAGTGGGCGACTTTGATGTGGCCGAAGTTGAAAAACTGATCATTGAGAATTTCTCTGACCTTAAAAATCCCCTGAAAGAAAAGGAAAGGATCAAATACACCCTGCCGGACAATAAAGAGCCGCTGGTAAAGATCATCACTGATCCGGAACAGCAGTATAATATTGCCTTTGCCATGTACAAGCATCCTGCCACGGTTGCAAAAACTACGGCCGACCTGCAAAAGAGCCTGATGTACAGCATGATCAATACCATGATTGCCGCCCGTTTCCAGGAGATCCTGCAAAAAGGAAATGCACCTTTCTTGTTTGCACAAAGTTCTTACGGACCGTACCAGGGGGGCATGATCGCCGGTGTGAATGCCTTTCAAACCGTAGTTGCTGCCAAATCAGGCAAAGATCTGGAAAGCGCTATTACAGCCGCAGTGGCCGAAACGGAAAGGGTAGCTAAATTTGGCTTTGTACAATCCGAACTGGACGTAGTAAAAAGGAACATCGAAGCAGGAAATGAGAAAAAACTAAAGGAAAAAGATAAAACTGCTTCTTCTGCATTTGTGCAGCAGTACCTGAGCAATTTCCTTACCGGCTCTCCCATGGGCTCTATTGACTTCAGCTATGCTGAAACAAAGAAAAACTTATCCGTAATCACGCTTGCCCAGGTAAACGCCCTGGCGAAAACGCTGATCACACCAAACAACCAGATCCTGATTGTACAGGCTCCTGAAAAGGATAAAGCAAATCTTCCAGCGGCTGCCGCCCTGCTTGCTGCCTTTAATAACGCAGGCAAAAACATAACCCCTTATGTAGACAACGCGGTGAATAAACCGCTGCTGGCTAAGGTTCCGGCTGCCGGCAAAGTGACCGCAGAAAAGAAATACGAAGATATTGGTGTCACAGAGTGGACATTGAGCAATGGCATTAAGGTACTCCTAAAACCCACGGATTTCAAAAATGACCAGATCGTTTTCAGTTCTTTTGGCAAAGGCGGGACTTCTGTGGCGGATCCAAATGACTACCAGTCGGCCGACTTCTCCGGTATCATCCAGGAAAGTGGTGTAGGAGACTTTAATCCCTCCCAACTCAACAAATTACTCGCAGGAAATACAGGCAGGGCAGCATCCTACATTGATGAGCTATACCAGGGATTTTCCGGCAGTTCTTCTCCAAAGGATGTAGAAACGGCGTTTAAAATGGTATACGCCTATGCAACACAACCGAGAAAAGATACCGAGATCTACAATAAGAACATGAGTGATTACAGGGTGACCCTGGAAAATAAAAATGCCAACCCTTCGAGTGTTTTTGCCGATACGGTACAGGCTGTGCTTTCTTCCTACAACAAAAGAGACATGCCCAATACGATGGCTGATCTTGATAAAGTTTCACTGGACAAAGCCCTTGCCTTTTACAAAGACCGTTTTGCCGATCTGGGAGAACAAACATTTGTGTTCGTAGGCAACTTTGACCTGGCAACACTAAAACCGCTTGTAGAAACCTATATTGCCAGCCTGCCAACGCTGGGCAAAAAACAGAATTTTGTGGATATCGGCTCCAATCCACCCAAGGGCATTGTGAGCAAAACCGTTTATAAAGGACTGGAAGATAAAGCCAGTGTACAGCTCTATATCCACGGTGATTATAATTTCACGGCAGAAAACAATACACAGCTGGAAGCAGTAAAGAGTGCTTTGGAAAACAAGATCCTGGAGCGGCTGCGCGAGAAGGAAAGCGGTGTTTACAGTCCTCAGGTTGGCCTTAGCGTAGCCAAATTCCCTACCGCCCACTACTATTTTACCATTTCATTCAGCTGCGCTACCGCGAATGTAGAAAAGCTGATCGCAGCGGCAATGGAAGAGGTGCAGCATATCAAATCCAATGGTGCTACGCCAGATGACATTTCCAAGTTCAAATCTGAAGAGCACCGCCAGATGGAACTGAACCTTCGTAACAACGGCTACTGGCTGGGATACCTGTCTAACAGGCTTAAATATGGTGATGAGCTGAACCTTGTACTGGGCAATAACCAGCGGGTTGATGCAGTTACTGTTGAATCTTCAAAGGCCACTGCACAGCAGTACCTGAATGAGAACAATTATATCCGGCTGGTATTGATGCCGCAGAAATAAACAAAAGAGGCCAGAAAATTTCTGGCCTCTTTTGTTTATTTTGCTTCTACTCCTACCGGCCCGCTCGGGTCGCTTTCGTTCTTTAACCTGTCAAGCGCGGTTACCAGGTAATTGTACCTCTTCCCTTTTTCTACGTTTGTATCCATAAAGAAAGTGAAATCCTCAAAACTTATCCTGATGATATTCCTTGGATCAAGGATACCAATCTTTTCACCTTCACTAAAGCGATAGATGACATATCCGGAAGCCGTTTCGCCATCACTGGCCTTTAGTGGCGCAGCCCATTTCAGCTGCACACCAGTGGCCGTAGCATCTGCGGTGAACGTTTGTGGTGAATTTGGCACTACTTCGTCCAGCCATGGCATCTGCGGTGGAAGCGCAGGGTATTTATACAAATCGTTTCTCAGGGAATCTGCCGCCCCTCTCGCTACATTTGAAAAGGATTTTGAGCTGAAAAATATACTCCCCTGTACACGGTTATTGGCACGGATGTACCTGATCTGGTTAGGGATCTCCTCCGGCTTTCTCCATGCAGCTTCCATTCGCTGGTTTACCAGGTAGGCCGCCTGACCGATGTAGAGATGTCTTCCGTAAGTATTGTTGCTCCACCAGTCTACCAGGGTAGCAAAGGGCGCAGCTCTTCGTGTAAAACTGAAATAGATCTGCGGATTGATATAATCTACCCAGCCTTCTTTAATCCACTTTCTCGAATCTGCATAGAGTTCATGGTAATTGGAAAGCCCATGTGTTGCAGAGCCCAGTGTATCTTCATTGCTGTTTTTCCAGATCCCAAAAGGGCTGATACCAAACTTAACATAGTTTTTGTAATGGTGGATACTATCGTCCAGCTGTTTGATCAGCAGATCTACATTGTTCCTCCTCCAGTCTTTGATATCCGTAAATCCGTTTGAGTATTTACTGAAGGTGACGCTGTCATTGATGCGTTGCCCTTCAATCGGGTAAGGATAAAAATAATCATCAAAATGAATTCCGTCTACATCATATCCCTTTACCACATCCAGGATCACCTGAACGATATATTCCCTTACTTCGGGCAGTCCGGGATCAAACTGCTTCTTTCCGCCATAGGTAAAGAAAAGATCCGGCCGCTTACGGGTCATGTGGTCATCGCTGGCATAGGAGTTTGCCGACATAGATGCACGGTATGGGTTAAACCAGGCATGCAGTTCCATCCCGCGTGAATGTGCTTCTTTGATCGCAAATTCCAGCGGGTCATATCCTGCAGCCGGTGCAAGTCCCTGCTTTCCCATCAGCCACTGGCTCCAGGGTTCGCGCGATTTCCGGTAAAAGGCATCTGCTGCCGGCCTTACCTGCAGGATGATCGCGTTCATCCCGTTTCTCTTATGCTGCTCCAGCAAGCCTATCAGTTCCTGCTTTTGCTGATCTATACTTAAACCGGCTCTTGAGGGCCAGTCAATGTTCTCTACAGTAGCCACCCATACGCCTCTAAACTCCCTTTTTGGAGCAATTTTTGTTGGTATCTGTGCAAATAAGGCGTAAGGGGCAATAAAAGTTGTGAAAATTGTAAAAACAATCTTTTTCAGCATTATACTTGTTTTTGGTAGTGTACAGTTTAACTCAATGTGGGGAATAACTGGTGAACAGTAGTTCTCAACCTCAGCAAGTAAACGATTTTTTTTTAAAGGTCTTATACAATTTTTACATTTTTTACCGCGATTTATATAATTTATCCTATGTTCGTTCTCTTTAATACATAGGTAAGCGCAAATAAACAAAGCATAGAGACCTCAATTTTTTGATTCAAATGTCAGACCAAAAAGATCCTGTTAACAAAGGAGACCGCAATAAAATTTACTTTCTAATCGTCGTTATCCTGGCACTGCTGGGGACCAATGCCTTTCTTTTCTTCAGGGACAAGCACGAAAAAGAACGATTTGTAACTACCAATACCGAAAAGGACAGATTAAAACTGGAAGTAGAAAAGATCGAAGTAGAATTTGACAAAGTAAACCTGATGAATGTTGCGCTCACAGAAAAATTGCAGAATGAGCAGCAGCAGGCCAGAACAAAAATTGCAGAGCTGAAAAAAGCACTCCAAAAAGGAGATGTGACGGAGGCAGAGCTGGCGGCAGCACAGGATGAACTGAAAAAGCTCAAAGCATTCTTAACAGATTATAAAGAAGATATAGGACATCTGGAGAAAGAGAACACCTATCTTAAATCCGAAAGGGATAGTCTTGCCACCTCGGTAAACTCTGTAAAGGCAAAAGCGATCGACCTCGAAAAGAAAAACACAGAGCTGGCCGCTAAAGTGAAGAGCAGCGCTGCTTTAAAGGCATTTAATGTCCGCATTCTAGCCTATAAGGTAAAAAACAGCGGTAAAAACGTTGAGGTATCAAAAGCTTCTGCTGCAAAAAAACTGACCACTTATTTTAATATCATTCCCAATCAGCTGGCGGAGAAAGATTACCATAAGATTTACATCCGTATTTTTGATCCTGCGGGCAATCTGATCGCAAATGAAACCAATATGTTTGAAGCAGATGGCCAGGAAATGCAGTACAGTGATATGATCAGCATTTCATATAATAATGATGATACCCAGTACACCCTGGAATGGGTAAACCCCAAACCTTTTATCAAGGGTACTTATTCAGTGATCCTGTATGCAAACGGTTTCACTATGGGCAAAGCCTCACTGGATTTAAAATAAGGTTTAAGCTAAAGGGAAACTTAGGTAAAATACTGTTCCCGTATCAGCGGAGGATGTGAAATTGATCGATCCTCCGGCATTCTCAACAGCTTGTTTTACAAAGGCCAGCCCAAGCCCCGTACCGGAAGATTTAGTGGTAAAATTAGGAACAAAGATCTTCTCCTGCAGATCAAGGTCAATGCCTTTACCATTGTCTTCAACCTCCACAAATACATAATCAGAATCGTTCGTGATCTTCACATATACCAGGCATTTTTCTTTGCCCGAGGTGGCTTCAATCGCATTCTTCAGCAAATTGTTAAATGACCGCAGCAACTGGTCTTTATCGCCCAGTATCAGCATCTCCTTGTTTGTGAGGTTAGAGATATAAATTTCTGCACCTGAAGAATTGACAAAAACATTCCTGCTCTGTTCAATAATAGGTACCAGGAGCAGCTGCTCCAGCTTGGTATCAGGCATTTTAGCAAAATTTGAGAATTCTGACGCAATTGTTGCCAGACTGTCGATCTGCTCTACAAAAGACTTATAGAACCGCTCAAACTTGAGTTCAAAGTTAGGGTCTTTCTCTTTCCATGATTTTTCCAGGAGCTGTACACCCAGTTTAAGGGGTGTGAGGGGGTTTTTAATCTCATGCGCCACCTGTTTTGCCATTTCCCGCCAGGCACTCTCACGTTCAGACTTTGCCAGCTTAACCGCACTGTCCTCAAGGGCAGAGATCATCTTATTATATTCTTTGATCAAAGAGCCGATCTCATCATGTCTTGACCATAAAATAGGCTGATTCTTTTGCCCCAGCTTGGTCTTTCTGATGCTCTCCTGAATGAAGGTCAGCGGACTGGTGATCTGGTTGGCCAAAAATACGGCCAGCACGCCAATCGCCACAAACACCAGCGCATAGATATTGATCAGGGTATTGATAAACAGGCCAATCTTAGCCTGATAGTCTGCCTCGTTCCCGTAATAAGGCAGCCCGATGTAGGCTACCGTCTGATTCTGCGCATTCCGGATCGGTGCATAGGCCGCAGAGTAAACAAATTCACCGATAGACTCTGTTGGGTTGGTATATTCTGACCGCTGCAGCAGCTTCAGGTAAATCATCGCCCTGGCGCCCATCTTTGTGCCAACGATACCATAGTCGTACATCTTGGGCAGCGAGGTAAACAACAGATTCCCGTTTACGTCGAACAGGTTCAGATAGGCAGAATTAATATCTGCAAACTGGTTAAAGTTCATGATTGCCTGGTCTGTATTTTTAGGGATCCCTGTCGCAAAAATTTGCTTTTCATAAGACAGCTGTACTTTCCTGATCTTTTCCCTGATGAAATCATCCTGCTGCTTTCTGTATTCGTCCCTGATATAAAAAAAGGTAGACCAGCCCACGATCAGTAAGGTGGCAACAACCGACAGTACGATAGACAGCTGTATCCTTGTTTTGTAAAGAATTTTGTTGGCATTGATCATCAGAGATCTGTTGATATTGAACCAGCCCCCCCAGCTCTGATCGATATTCTTCAACAGCCAGATCATCACATACAGGGCGGCAGAAAAGATGATAAAAACCAGAAAAAAGAAAGATAGTGCAGCGAGCCGCACAATGTAGGTCACTTTCTCTTTACTGATCACAATGATTTTTGAATTGCTTGCCGTGTAGATCAGATGACTGTAGCCTGCTCTTGGCTCGTTCACAAAAACGGGTTCGCCAAACTTACCTTTAAACTCTGTATTGGCCAGCTTGTACGTGTACTTGCCCGACTGTTTAATCAGCTTATTATTGTTATAAAACGCAAATGAATAGTTACTGTAGTCGTCTTCATTTTTCAGTTTCCCATCAATCAGTATCTCCGGAAACTGGCTGCTGTAATTGTACTGCTGTGATTTCAGCTCCACCACCAGTGTGCCCAGAATATGGCTGTCGTCAAATATCGGTACGATACCAAAATAATTCTGGTATCCGAAAGTATCATTGAGGCGGTAGAAAAAACCGGAGATTTTTACTGATCCTGAACGTACCAGGTTCTGGTAATGCTCAAGCGAGTTGTCGCTCCCCTGCGTCCTGACAGAATCTTTGGCATTAAACTCATAAAAATTATGCTCAAAGGGCGAGAGGTAGCCGTCTAAAAAGGTTTTGGTAATATAATTTTGTAAAGCCAGGTGCCTGTTGGATTTCGGGCTCTTAAAGTAATCTGCAATAAACAGGTCGTTGGAGATACCGTTGCCTAAACTTTCAATAGAGTTGATCACTTTAGGATCATCAGAAGACTGCAGTTTCTGGGCAATGACATACCTGTTGCTACGCTCTTTGATATCATTGAATTTCAGATATTTGATCGACGAGATAAAGGCCAGGCAAAAGAAAATGGATGCAAAAACCCCAATAGAGAAACGGTTACGCTGGATATAGATATTATACGAAATGATAAAAAGAAACAGCGCATAGGCAATAAAGAATGCAGTAAAAGCGGTACACATCATATAGATGAAATACAGCCCGAACATCGACAGGAACAGTACCAGCCGCTCCTTATGTGTTACTTTCAGCTGTTTGGTAAGTTCAATGGTAATGCTGGCGATCAGATACACATTAAACCAGACCAGGCAGAGTATAATGATGCAAACCCAGCTCATCCAGCCCAGATTAATGATATTGGTAATATCGAAGTTGATTTTGGAGTTATAGATCAGCCCGAAAAAAACAGTGTTGATCAGGAATGCGATTCCTGAAAAGAGCAGGATGGCAATCGCATGGAATGCAAGGCCGGCCGGTCTGCTGGCCGAAAGCCATGAAGGAAATTTATACTTGTCCCTGTAAGTATAAATAAATAATACTACCCATGTTAAAGCCAATACATTGAGCAGGAAGTCTCCCACAGAAGGAAGGAAGAAACTTTGCGCATAAATGGTGGGGCTGAAAATTTCGAGGTTAAACTGGTGATTAAACCATCCGTATTCAAGGTCCGTGATCCTGTTGACCAGGAAAAACAGGATTAGCAATAATGTGGCCTTGCCCAGGTGCCCTTTTTTAACCAGCCAGGCACAGAATGAATTGGTGAATAATGCAAAGCAAAACAGTCCAATTACCCAAAGCCAGATTTGTATTGTCGCATAGATGCCCTGTGTATAGGCAGGATTAAGTTTAACCTCGAAGAGTAGTTTCCCGTCTAGGTTGGTAATCCCAAAGACCTCCTCATCCATAAAAGAGGCCAGGACCAGTGAATTTGTAGAAGACATCCCTTTTACAATCCCATTCCGGAGATACCTGTTCTGAATACTGAACTGATTTTTTACATCAAGCAGCACGATGATGGTATAATTCCCCTGCGTTTTTTTAATTACTTCGTACCATCCGTTGGGAAACTGGATAAAAGAAGATCCTTCCTTTATCTTGGAAGGATCAGATGGTATGGCTTTATAGGAACTCCAGAATTTCAATACCGAATTTTCGTAAGTCAGTATGTTGATTCCCTTGGTTCTGTAGTTATTGATAAAGTTTAAGGCATACACTTCATTGAGGTGAAACTGTTTTGTACGTTCCACCTTTTGTGCGTCTGCAAGATAACTGTATACTATCCGTTCATTTGAAGCGAGATTCTCCTGAAGAGTCTCTGCTTCGTGTTGCAATAGGTCTTTTTTGGTTATTGAATGCTTTAAAGATAATGCCGTCACAATACAGCATACCCCCAGGATCAATAATAGAAATCTAATTTTAGCCCCAATATTCACACCGGATATAATTAATAAAAATTCAAATTAGACCGGTATTGCTGCCGAACTGGTTTGTACAGCCCTGTTTACTTTTTTGACCAGGCCCTGAAGTACATTGCCGGGCCCAACTTCAATAAATTCATCTGCGCCATCGGCCAGCATCCGCTCTACAGTTTGTGTCCAGCGTACTGCACCAGTCAGCTGTGTGATCAGGTTAAATTTAATCTTTTCAGGATCCGTTTGCGGCATAGGATCTACATTCTGATAAATTGGACATACAGGAGGCAGGATTGTCGTATTTTCAATCGCTTCCTTTAGTTCAATTCTGGCAGGCTCCATCAAAGGTGAGTGGAAAGCACCGCCAACATTTAATTTCAACGCTCTTTTTGCACCCGCCTCAGTCAGCTTTGCACAGGCAATATCAATCCCTTCGATACTTCCGGAAATGACCAGCTGTCCCGGGCAGTTATAATTTGCCGCAACCACAACTTCATCTATTTCTTCACAGATCTTTTCTACTACATCATCTGCCAGCCCAAGGATAGCCGCCATTGTTGATGGCTGCAGCTCACAGGCTTTCTGCATCGCATTTGCCCTTGCAATTACCAGTTTCAGGCCGTCTTCAAATGAGATCGCCGAAGCAGCAACGAGGGCAGAAAACTCACCCAGAGAATGTCCTGCAACCATATCAGGTTTAAAATCATCGCCCAGGGATTTGGCGAGGATGACCGAATGAAGGAAAATCGCGGGCTGGGTAACTTTTGTTTGTTTCAGCTCTTCTTCAGTACCGGAGAACATGATATCACTGATACGGAAGCCGATGATATCATTAGCTTTCTCAAATAATGCTTTGGCTGCTTCACTTTCGTAAAGTTCCTTGCCCATGCCCGAAAATTGTGCTCCCTGTCCGGGAAATAAATATGCCTTCATTTGTATTGATCTATTGTTATAAAAGTTCCTGAAGAACCGGTAATTGTATAAAAAAGTATCTAGTGTAGCTTTGCGGTAATCAACCTCAAAAACTCTGCCCGGGTTTTATCACTCGCAAATCCACCGGTGAATGCAGAAGTAGTAGTCACAGAATTTTGTTTCTGTATACCTCTCATGGCCATGCACAAATGCTGGCATTCGATCACCACGGCAACACCTGCAGGATTTAAAGTTTCCTGGATACAGTCCCTGATCTCATTGGTTAAGCGCTCCTGTACCTGCAGCCGCCTCGCAAAGGCATCCACTACACGCGGGATCTTGCTTAAGCCTACAATATGGCCATTGGGAATGTATGCGATATGTGCTTTCCCAAAAAAAGGAAGCATGTGGTGCTCGCACATGGAATAAACTTCTATATCCTTTACTACAACCATCTGGCTGTAATCTTCTTTAAACATAGCAGACCGTAAGATCTCTGCCGGGTCCAGATCGTAACCGTGGGTCAGATACTGCAGTGATTTTGCTACACGCTCCGGGGTTTTCAGTAAACCTTCACGTGATGGATCCTCTCCGATTGTACTCAGGATCTCTGTATAATGATTTGCAATAGATGTGATCTTTGAAGCATTGTAACGGTCTACTTTGATATAACCATCGTTATCCTCATCAAAAGGATCTTGTATATGATTTTCCATTGATTTGTTTATTAACCGAAGTATTCAACAAAATTATTTTCGGTCTCGTAAATTTTGATGCTGTGCAGTTGCGCCCCGCCAGCAGTGATATGTGGTAACAATTGCTCCCAGATGGCAATAGCCAGATTTTCTGTAGATGCCAGTTTGTCTTTCATAAAATCCACATCCAGATTGAGATTTCTATGGTCAAGCTTATCAATGATATGCTCATTGATAATCATTTTCAGCCATTTCAGGTCTACCAGAAAACCCGTCTCGGGGTTGATTTCACCCTTAACCGTAACAAAAAGCTGATAGTTGTGACCATGCCAGTTAGGGTTGGCACATTTGCCGTAAACCTCCAGATTATGATCTTCAGACCAGTCGGGCCTGGCCAGTTTATGCGCAGCATTAAAAGATTCCTTGCGGGTTATATAAATCATTGCTATTGTAATTGACTGCAAATATACGCAGAAAGCTCAAAGTAGAAAGTTTTATCGGGTTTTGGTTAGGTCATCATTACACCATATCCAGGTCATCAAAATTCCGCACGACTGTGGCCAGCTAAATGCTTAGCAGCAATTAGCTTTAACCAGATGAAAATTCTTGTAACTTCGTTAAATGAAGATATTGATTGTAGCGGCAACAAGGGCCGAGGTATCCGGCCTGTGCAACCATTTTACTTTGCCTGAAGGAGATTTTGCCGAAACAAAACAGTTTGACCTGCTGATCACCGGCGTAGGAATGACCGCTACGGCTTTTGCACTGGGAAAACATTTATCTGCCGCCTACAGCCTGGTGCTTAACCTGGGGATAGCCGGCTGTTATGAATGGAAATATCCCTTAGGCAGCCTGCTGAATATTACAGAGGATATCTTTGCAGAACTGGGCGCCGAAGATAAAGACGAATTTCTAACGATTGATACGCTTGGATTTGGACAAAGCAGGTATATCGCAGCAAACACGCTCAGCACAACGCTGGTTACTGCTTTGCCCAAAGTAAAAGGCATCACTGTGAACAAAGTAAGCGGCAATAAAACCAGCATTAAAGCCACGGAAAAACGCCTTCAGCCGGCTACCGAAAGTATGGAAGGCGCAGCAGTATTATACAGCTGTGAACAAATGGGCATCCCCTGCCTGCAGGTCCGCAGCATCTCTAACTATGTAGAAGAAAGAAATCGCGAATCCTGGAAAATTGGCCTGGCCATAAAAAACCTAAATGAGTGGGCAATCGAATTTTTGACAAACGGTTAACCGATCGGCTTTGCTAACTCCTTACATTTACCGCATGAAACTTTCACTCGGATTTTCCCCCTGCCCTAACGATACCTTTATATTTGATGCATTGATCCACCATAAAATTGATACTGAAGGACTGGAGTTTGAAGTATCCTTTGATGATGTAGAAACATTAAATCAAAAGGCTGTGAGGTCTGAGCTGGATATCACAAAACTGAGTTTTCATGCTTTCGCACACCTGGCAGATCAATATGCCTTGCTGGATGCGGGCAGCGCACTGGGATTTGGCGTCGGGCCCCTGCTGATCTGCAAAAATGAAGAACTGATCAGCAGCGAAGAGTTAAAAGCAGAAAATTCTGCACTGCGGGTAGGTATTCCGGGACAGCTGACCACCGCGAATTTTCTGCTGGGTATCGCTTTTCCCAATTTACGCAATAAACAGGTCATGGTTTTCTCAGATATTGAAAATGCGCTGCTGAACGACGAGATCGATCTGGGCTTGATTATCCATGAAAACCGCTTTACCTATATGGATAAGGGACTTCATAAGGTAGTAGACCTGGGCAGTTACTGGGAAGAACTGACCGGCTGTGCCATTCCTTTAGGCGGCATTGTGATCAACAGAAAGCTTGATGAAGAGGTTCAGCTGAAAGTGAACAGGCTGATACGCAAGTCGGTAGAGTTTGCTTTTGCAAATCCAAAATCCGGCATTGAATTTATTTCCAGCCATGCCCAGGAAATGGACGAAGCTGTGATGTACAAGCATATTGAACTGTATGTGAACCAATATTCTGCAGATCTGGGTACCGAAGGCAGAAATGCGATAGATACCATGTTTAAAATGGCAGAGGAAAAAGCAATTATTCCTGCCATCACCAAAGATCTTTACGTTACAAAATAACCCTACTGGTTACAGGGGCCGTCCGGGATTTCTTTGGTAATCCTGATTAATTTGGTGACTACCAGGGTAGAATCAAAATCTGCTGACACCATAAGGCTGTCAGACTTGATGATATGACACTCTGCCTCAATGTAGACAGGTTCATAAGGCTTCTCAAAATTAAATTTACTGTATGCAAGTTCCAGTGTTTTAGCGCTGTCTGCCACCCAAAATTCCCTTCCTTCTTCACAGTCTGTAAAGGAATGTATTTCAGGCCCGTAGCTATACAATCCCTTTATTATCCTGGTAGTGTCTTTTTGCTCATGTGACGACGGCCTGTTACAGGCAGCAAAAAAAACAGACATCGCAGATAATAATAATGCTGTATGTTTAAAGGAATTCATGTTAAAGATCTTGATTTAAATTATTGATGTTTTTAACGCTCAAATTAGATGACAAAGCTGATGCCATAAAAGAGAAAATGCTCACCGTAACAAAGACTAATAGAAAATCTTTCCATTTAAGGCCAATTGGGTAGGCATTACTGATCAGAAGATTTTCCTGCGACATCTTAATCCAGCCAAATTTCTGCTGCATCAAACAAAAGCCAAAGCCAACAAGGAGGCCAAAGATACAACCCGCCATTGTGATCATCATTCCTTCAAAAAGAAATATCTTTTTGATCAGGTTTTTACCAGCACCAAGGCTGCTCAGAATGGCAATATCCTTTAGTTTGTCGATCACCAGCATGGTAAGCGAACCGATAATGTTAAATATGGCAATAATGAGGATGAAGGTTAAGATGATGTAAACAGCCCATTTCTCTGTACCCAAAATATTATACAATGCCTTATTCTGCTCGATCCGGTCTTTAACAATAAACCCGGGTCCAAGCTGCTCTTGTATCACGTCTTTAAAGTCATCTGCATCAATTCCCTTTTGCAGGTTGATCTCGATGGACGATATCTTATTCTCTTCCTGCAACAACCGGCGTGCAAAGCTCAGCGGCACGATCGCAATATTATCAAAGTCCTGCTGCACCTCAAAAATGCCGGATACCGGAATGTAAAGATCTACAAAATCATCCGCAGGATTCACCGAACTTGTTTTGATACCCTTTCTTGGAGAAAATACCTGCAGCTGGGTAAATGGATCATTGGTATTGACCATCAGATAATTCTGTATCGCAGAACCGATCACGGCATTGGGCCCGCCGCTGTTCTGGATCACAAACTTGCCCTGGATGGTAATACTATCCAGGCTTTTGTTTTTTAAATAAGAGGTACTTACCCCCTTTACAAGTCCAACTGACTGCTTGTCATGGTACCTGAGCAGCGCATTTTCTGAAAGCACCTGAGTATAGGAATATATTGATTTATTGGCGCTAAGCCGCTTAAAATAGGCCGTATTTGGGTCAAAGGTCTTGCCTTTTGCCGGCGCAATCACCAACTGCGGTGTAATCGTATTGAACATCTTGAGCACCACTTCTTCAAAGCCGTTGAAAACCGAGAGGATGATGATCAGCGCTGCACTTCCCACAAAAACCCCCAATACAGAAATTGTAGAAATGATGTTTATGGCATTGGTGGACTTTTTTGCAAAAAGATACCTGCGGGCAATATATAGGGCTGTGTTCAAATGTGGTTCTGTTTATTCAAATATACAGGTACTTATCTTAAAAAAGGATTGTTTTCCTTCTCATACCCAATATTGGTGATACCACCATGGCCCGGATAAACCGCTGTGTTGTCTGGCAAAACAAAAAGTTTCTCCCTGATACTGGCAAGCAACTGTTTGTGGTTACCGCCCGGCAAATCCGTACGGCCTATACTATTATAAAATAACACATCGCCTCCGATCAGGAAGCTGTCTTCCCTTGCATAAAAACACAGATGTGCCGGCGAATGTCCCGGAGCAAAGATCAGTTCCAGTTCACTGTTCCCAAAAATCACCTTTCCTGTCCCTTCCAAAAATACTTCGGGCTCGGGAGAAAGTTCATACTGAATTCCCATCTGAGGGGCGTAACCAGCAACCGCATGCAATACAGGTAATTCACCACGATGGAACCTTGGTTTTAAGCCCCAGTTATCAAATACAAATTTATTGCCCAGCACGTGGTCAATGTGACAATGTGTATTGAGGAGCAATACCGGCTTTAATCCGCTTTCTTTCATCCATTTGACAAAAACATTTTGTTCATTGCCATTAAACATGCCCGGATCAATGATTACACATTCTCCTGTTTCGTCATATAAAACATAAGTATTTTCCCCGTAAGGGTTAAAGGTAAACTGCTGAATAGTAATCATCGGATTGGTATTTATTTTTTCCACTCAAAGGTATCGATCATTCGCTCAATATCCTTTTTTATAAAACTCACCACAGGAGCAATAGAATCATATTGCGGGCGCTCATTAAAATATAAGGCTCCCCTGAAATAATGTTTGGCACTGTCAGTTAAAAAAAACTGTACTGAGGATGCAGTATTCCCTTCTATAGCATAATAAATGCCATAAACCTTACGCTCTGGGAAATTGATCAGTTTCTGATCAATTGCATTGGCTTTTACCGTATGTTTAAAAGCAAGCGTCCTGGCATCTTCCACCAGCCCATAATATTCTTTGGCTGATGAAATATCATAATATGTAAGATGCAGACGGGCGTTGAACTGCGGAAAACTGAGGTTGTTCCAGCAGTTTCCTGCACCGCGCTCTTTATCGGCTTCCATTGTTGCATACCGGGGATATTCGAAAGAAAAGGGACAACCTTCGTTATAGTTCAGGTACTCCTTTCTGGGAAATTTGATATTGAAATAACCTCTGGGCTTAGGTACATAACTTTCATTGTTGCAGGCGGAGGCAAAACAGATGAACACGAACAGACCGCACAGTAAAAGGTTTCTCTTCATGGGTTCATCTTAAGCATTCCAGATAGACCATGCACGCAAAGCCTGCAGCTGCAGCATTTCCAAACCATTCTTAACCGCAGCACCCCGGACTTTTGCCCGGCGCATAAACTCGGTTTCTTCCGGGTTATATACCAGATCGTAGGCAAGATGCTGATCTGTAATGAATTCATAGGGTATTGCAGGGGCCGTCTCCACATTCGGGAAGGTCCCCAGAGGAGTTGTATTGATAATCAGCTGGTGCGAAGACATGAGTTCCTCACTGATCTGGTCATATAAAACCGCACCGGCTACGGGCGTCCGCACCACAGAAAGATAAGAGATATTCAGCTGGTCCAGCACGTATTTTACCGCCTTTGCAGCACCGCCATCACCCAGAACTAGGGCTTTGGTATGGTTTTCCTTTAAAAAAGGCTTAAGAGATTCTGCAAAACCAAAAGCGTCGGTATTATAACCCTTCAGCCATGTTTTACCGTTCTTTTTCTCCACAGAGATGCAGTTTACGGCACCAATCGTTTTTGCCGCATCATCCAGCTCATTCAGAAAGGGCAGTACATTAACTTTATGAGGGATCGTAACATTCAAGCCTCTTAAGGTCTCTTCCCCGGCAAGTAAGTGACGGATAGAATCAATGTTCTCCATAGGGAACAGCTCATAGCGGCAATCCCGGATACCTTCCAGCTCAAATTTCTCCGAAAAGAATTTCTTCGAAAAAGAATGTCCGAGCGGAAAGCCTATGAGTCCAAATGTCTTCATCAGAGGTAATTTTTTACTTGCCTGAATTAAGAAAGTAATCGAAAGTATCGCCTCTGAGACCCAAACGGATGGTCTCCAGCGGGATTACTTCTGCAGGTGCGATATTACCTAAATTCACATTGCTGCCAATCAGTTTGATAAACCATACCTGCTGCTCTTTCTGTGGAGCTTCCCAGATAATGGTTTCCTGCGGGATTTGTGTAAGGATCTCATCTACCAGTCCCTCACGCACCTCGCCTGAGCCCCTGTAAATACCTACATTTCCACCTTCCCTGGCTTCAGCAATCACCTTCCATGCACCCGCTTCAATCTCTGCATTCATCAGTTTGATCCATTTATAAGGCGCAAATATTTTAGTTGCGTCTTTGGAACCAACTTCAGAGATAACGGTTACATATTTAGACAGCTTACTGATATATTCACATTTAAGATCGTGTTCAATCTCGATAGAACCATCTGATACTTCAGCATACTCCATTCCGTACTGCTCCAGTACGCGGATGTAATCTTCAAACTGGTTACGGATGATAAAAGCTTCAAAGAGCGTTCCTCCAAAGTAGGTAGGAATACCGGCACTACGGTAGATATCAAGTTTCTCCTTTAGTTTTGGTGTTACAAAGGATGTAGCCCAACCTAATTTAACAATGTCTGAATGTATGCCTGCAACATCTATAAAGTCTTCTGTCTGTCTTAAACTAAGGCCTTTGTCCATTACCATGGTAATGCCGCTCTGGCGTGGTTTAACCGGACGTTCCGGAATATTATTTAATGGGTAATTCATATCTGGTGCAAAGGTGATAAAAAAAATCAAGACTGTTCATTAGAATATTTTTGATTTTAGTCACCTTTTTATGGTAACACTAATGAACAGTCTGAATGATTTTAACAGGCTTTTTACGGATCAAAATGACCTGTTATTGGTATAACCTTATTTGATATATTTGTTGATTACTTCTACAATCGCTCTGTTATCCTGTAACTGGGGCAGGTATTCAAACAGGATATAGTGCTTATCCGGATCAGTTACCAATGCAGTTTCAAGGTAAACAATGGCTTCATTGTTCTGGCCCAGCGCAAAGAGGTAAGCCACCATGCGGTAATACAGTTCGGCAGCGTCAGGATTATTTTTTATTCCGTCGGCAATCGTTTCCGAAGCCTCCAGCAATCTGCCCTGTTCGTACAATACGGTAGAAAAATCAAGCCATGCTTCGATATCGAGCGGGTTATATTCCAGTACCTTGTAGTAGGCTTCAACAGATTGTTCAATCTGTCCCAGTTTATAATACGCATCAGCCATGGCAAACCAGAAGTCAGGATTTTCATCATCCAGCTCTATTGCCTTTTTATAAAAATGAAGGGATTCAAAATAACGCTCCTCAAAGTTCAGTGTTACGCCGATCCCAAACCAGGCATCGGCAAGCTTACCGTCCATCTTTACAGATTTCTTGTAATAGGCACGTGCTTCGTCCATACGTTCCAGCTTCTCATAACATTCGCCAATGGCACAGTAGGTATCGGCATTAGGCTGCTCATATTCCCAGGTTTGCTTGTACACCTCAATGGCTTCAGCATAACGGTCAAGCTGTACCAGTGCATTTCCTTTGTTATAATAGGCCGATGCAAAGTTGTCTTTGATCAGGATTGCATAATCATAGGCATCGATCGCTTTCTCAAACAGGTCCAGCTTATGATATGAATTGGCAAGGTTATACCAGGCGGCATATGAATACGGGTCATTGTCGATATATTCCTGGTAAAACTGGATGCTTTCTTCCTGTTTATCCAGGATATCATAACAAAAGGCCAGTTCATACAGCCCGTCTTTATTCTCCATATTTTGCTCCAGGCTTTGCTTGATGTACTTGATAGCGCTTTCATAATCAAGCATATTCTGATATACATAAGCAATCTGCAGCAGGATCTCGTCTGTTGTTTCCGCAAAAGTAAGTGCAATCTGGAAATTATCCAGTGCTTCTGAATAACGCTCTAAACTGTTATAAATATTTCCGCGGAGCACATAGATCTCTGCTTCAGATGCCTCCAGCAGCTCTGCCTTCTGAAGGGAGAAAAATGCCCGGTCAGTCTGATCGGTTATAAAATATAATTGCGCCTGTTTTATCAGAAAGACTGCAGCATACGGGTGCTGGTTCAGTGCGTATTCTATCACCTGAAGTGCCTTTACGGGGTCGCTCTTTTCTATATAATAGTCGATAATGTTTTCGAAAGCCTGGGCATCAAAGAAATACTGATCCTGATTCCTTAACATCTCTTCGTAGCGTTCTACAGAACGCTGTGCATCATCACTAAAATCAAAGTAAAATTCCTCTTCCATTGTATTTAATAATTAAAGAACATCTCCCTTTTTCTAAAATACAGTATAAGTTTACAGTATTGTGTAGCATCTGACCGAAATAATTATCAACATCCAAACATATTGGACTCTAATCAGCTGATAATATTAATTTTAACTACGATTGAATGGTAAGCAGTGTCAGCATCTTTTTATTGCTGTTGGGATCGTTTCCAGAATTTATACAAAGAAACGCAACTTTATTGTAATAACGGTAAAATTCAGGTCAGGAAATGAACAGGCAGGTTTTCATCCTTTCCCGATTTTTTTTGTTGATTTGTATAAACCAATCTCCATCAAAAATGCAAACTGATATCCAATCTGTTTTAAAAAATCTGGGCATTGCCGATATCAATCCGGCATACAGCACAGGCAGTACCTGGGGCGCCAAGGGCAGTTCAGGAACGCTGGACAGCTATTCTCCGGCTGATGGCAGGAAGATTGCAGCTGTACAGCTGGCAGGCCATGAAGATTATGAGACTGTAATTGCCCGGGGCCAAACGGCCTTCGCTTTCTGGCGCGGCATACCTGCTCCAAAGCGGGGCGACATTGTACGGCAGCTGGGCGATGCCCTGCGCGATCATAAACAGGATCTCGGAACACTGGTATCTTATGAGATGGGAAAAAGCCTGCAGGAAGGTTTCGGCGAAGTACAGGAAATGATAGACATCTGCGACTTTGCAGTGGGCCTTTCACGCCAGCTTTATGGTTTAACGATGCATTCTGAACGGCCGCATCACCGTATGTATGAACAATGGCACCCACTGGGCATCGTAGGGATTATTTCGGCATTTAACTTTCCCGTAGCGGTGTGGAGCTGGAATGCCGCGCTGGCACTCGTCTGCGGCAATGTATGTGTGTGGAAGCCCTCTTCCAAAACCGCATTGTGCGCTATAGCCTGCCAGCAAATCCTGGCTGCCGTGCTCAAAAAAAATGAGATGCCAGAAGGGATCAGCTCTCTGCTGATCAGCGAGGAACTGATCGGTAATATGATCAACAACGACAAGCGTATTCCGCTGGTTTCGTTTACAGGCTCTACCCGTGTAGGCAGGATTGTTTCTGCAGCTGTGGCTTCCAGATTTGGAAAGAGCATCCTGGAGCTTGGCGGCAATAATGCCATCATTGTCTCAAAGGATGCCGATCTGGATATGTCCATCATCGGCGCTGTGTTTGGAGCCGTAGGTACTGCCGGGCAGCGCTGCACCTCAACGCGCCGGCTGATCATCCATGAGGATATCTATGAAGATTTTAAAAATAAACTGGTGAAAGCCTACGGTCAGCTGAGGATTGGTGACCCTCTTGATCAGAACAACCATGTTGGCCCGCTGATCGATCAGCATGCCGTGGAAATGTACACTAAAGCTATTGAGAAGGGAAAAGCCCAGGGGGCACGCTATGTGGTGGAGGGCGGTGTCCTTACAGGAGATGCTTACACCTCGGGATGTTATGTGAAGCCCTGCATTGCTGAAGTAGAGAACCATTTTCAGATTGTACAGGAAGAAACCTTTGCACCTATTCTGTACCTTATTAAATATAAAACACTGGAAGAGGCTATTGCGCTGCAGAATGACGTCCCCCAGGGGCTTTCTTCAGCGATCATGACGCTCAACCTGAGAGAGGCAGAACTGTTTCTGTCTGCAGCAGGATCAGACTGCGGCATTGCCAATGTAAACATCGGTACATCCGGGGCAGAGATCGGCGGTGCTTTCGGCGGGGAAAAGGAAACCGGCGGCGGCCGAGAAAGTGGTTCTGATGCCTGGAAGGGCTATATGCGCAGACAGACAAATACGATCAATTATGCAGATACGCTGCCTTTGGCACAGGGGATCAAATTTGACCTGTAAAAAAAAGCGTCCTGCTATATAAACAGGACGCTTTTTTCTTGCAACTTATCATTGATAGACGTACTTATTTAAGCGCAGAGTTACTTCCCTGTCTTTTACCAGTCGCATCTTTAATCATGGCAGTTTCAGTATCAGCTGGCTCATGGCTGGTAACCAAAGCAGCCAGTCTTTCTGTGTTCATAGTTGCAGTGCCATGAGTTCTGATGATATGTTTTTCAGTTGTGCCCAATAGCTCCAGGTCTGCCTGATCATGCACTACAGTATAGATGCTATGTGTACTGGCTTTAATGCGGGCGGTGGCGTTGTCACTCAGCATTACCTGAAGATATTTTACATTAAACTTTCCGATAGTTTTTACGCAAGCCTGATCAGAAGCATCAATACGGTAGATATCTTTCACGTATACCGTGATCGAAACAGGCCTTTTCAACTCTGTACCAACTGTCAGCGTGTTTCCTACTTGTTTGATAGATACCTGATCACGATCTTCTTCGTCCATAGAAATCCATTCCGAGTTGCTCTGAACTACAAATACCCTGAGGTTACCCTTAACCACAACTTTTTTGATGTCCGGATTAGCAGACCTGATGTCAATCGTAGTACCTCGTGCTGCAGCAGTGGAGGCGAGTACTGTTGCAGATAAAACGATTGCAGTGAATGCTGAGGCGAGTAATGTTTTTAACGTTTTCATATTTTTAAGTTTTTAGGGTTGATTATAAACCGTTGTTTTTAAATAGTTTACAATTAAGACGCAAACTCCTATGGAACGTTGCACAGAATCAGGGATATTATACCACAAGCCTGAATTATCCGACGAACTCCCTTTCAATTTCGACCAACCCCTTACAGAAAATCATGTTTAATTTCCAATCTTGTTGACAGCAATTCAAATTTGACGTATGTTTAGAGATTTAATAAGATTTAACTCCTCTCTTTTTTAATTAATCAGCTCATGTTACGCGTAGATAGCTCAAAACCCTGCAAAATCGTTTATTCATTGTGCAAGCATGAATATCTGGGTTATTTGATTGAACCACATATCGTTCAACTCAATCCCCAGGGCGATTTTTCCCTGACCTATCAGCGGCTGTTCAGCCATACAGCAAAGGAATTCACCAAACATCTCTCAGAATCAGACCTCAGAGTGATTAAAATCCTGGATGAAACCGAGCAGGACCATGTAATCAAGAAATTTCATAAAAAAGCCATCAGGCCCTTTGAGTTTTTCAGTAAGTTTTATGACGACGGCTTTTATGAGTCGGTACGCCCCAGGATTGAAAAGAAACTGGCCGAAGTACTGGAGATCCTCAAAGATAAGGACGATCTGTACCTGATGGACAAGGACGGCTGGCCCGCAGAGCGTA
Organism: Pedobacter westerhofensis; assembly: GCF_900182595.1. Lineage (GTDB taxonomy): Bacteria > Bacteroidota > Bacteroidia > Sphingobacteriales > Sphingobacteriaceae > Pedobacter > Pedobacter westerhofensis. The sequence continues at coordinate 609,474 of NZ_FXTN01000003.1, forward strand.
AGATTGAGCTTGCATCAGAACCGGCAACTATCCTTTTTCATTTCAGAAGAAGTGAAGAAGAAACCCGCTACTTCCCTACCATCAAATATCAGGGCCTGCGTATTGAATTTATGTTTAAGGACGCGCAAATTGTCAGCAACCAGCCTTCATGGATGCTGCTGAACGATGTGCTTTACTTTTTTGAACAGGATATCGAAGGTAAAAAACTGGTGCCCTTTTTAAATAAACGCTATATATCCATTCCTACGGCCAAAGAAGAAACGTATTTCGAAAAATTTGTTGCCCCGCTGATAGAGAAATACCATGTGTATGCCGAAGGCTTTGAGATCAAAACCGAGAAGCACGATCCATCAGCAATGATCAAAGTAATCTACGTAGAAGGAGGCATCTCACAGATCCAGCTCTGCTTTTGCTATGGCGACCATGCTTTTGCCGTGGGCAATGAGAAAAAAGTAACGGTACATGTAGATAAACAGGATAACAACTATGTTTTCACCCGGATCAAAAGAGATACTGCATGGGAGAAAATGAAATACAATGAACTGATTAAAATGGGCTTAAAAAAAGTAAGCCCGCTTTTTTATAATCTTGAACTGAATACAGTCATTGAAGGAGAAGACCAATCCTATGGGCTCCTCAACTGGGTTAACGAACATATCGACCAGCTCAAGGAAAAGGGATATACCATTGAACAATCCACCAGCAATAAAAAATTCCTTTTTGCATCCAGCAAGATCGATTTTGAGATCAAAGAAGATAACGATTGGTTTGACATCAATGCAATTGTCTATTTCGGGATCCATCCCGTGCCTTTTATCTCGCTGAAACAACACATTCTCCATAAAAAGAGAGAGTTTACACTTCCTGACGGCACGATAGCGATCATTCCTGAAAAATGGTTTTCGCAATATGGCAGCCTGTTCAGTCTTTCAGACGGCGGCAAGAGCCTGAAACTGAAAAAACACCATATAGGCCTCATCAATGACCTGGCAGGCGATGGCATCGCCAATATTACCCTCCAGCGTAAACTGCAAAAGCTGAATGACTTTGAAAACATTACCGATACCCAGATGCCGGTAAATTTTAAAGGAGAGCTTCGCAGTTACCAAAAAGCAGGATATAACTGGTTTAGCTTTTTACGTGAGTATAACTTTGGAGGTTGCCTGGCGGACGATATGGGATTGGGTAAAACCATACAGACCCTCGCCATGCTGCAAAAGCTAAAGGAAGAGGATGAAGCAAACAATACGCACAGCACGTCGCTGATCGTGATGCCTACCTCCCTGATCTATAATTGGCTGAATGAAGCAAAGAAGTTTACACCGAGACTGAAGATCCTGGCGCACACGGGCAGTAACCGAAATAAAGATGTAAGCCATTTTATCAAATATGATATTGTCATCACTACCTACGGGATTACCCGGGTTGATGTAAACGAAATTCAGGATTTCTATTTCAACTATATCATCCTTGATGAAAGCCAGAACATTAAAAACCCCTCGTCCAAATCGTTCAAGGCTGTCAGGTTGCTTAAATCAAGGCATAAACTGGTGCTCAGCGGTACTCCTGTAGAAAATTCTGTGGGCGACCTGTGGACACAGCTGACCTTTCTTAACCCGGGGCTGCTGGGTACACAGGCTTTTTTCAATGAAGAGTATGTGCAGGCAATTGAAAAAAGGAAAGATGAGGATAAGGCAAAAAAACTACAGGCAATCATCAAGCCTTTTGTGCTGAGGCGTACAAAAGAACAGGTAGCAGAGGAACTGCCGGCAAAAACGGAGCAGATCTTCTACTGCGATATGAGTGAAGACCAGGCCCTTTATTACGAAAAAACAAAGTCGGCTTACCGCAACGACCTGCTGAGTAGTATGGATGATGGCACCTATGCAAAAAAACAGGTGCAGTTGCTGCAGGGCCTCACCGCTCTGCGTCAGCTCGCAAACCATCCAAGGATGATCGACGAAAAGTATACTTCTGATTCCGGCAAGTTTGAAAATGTGATCCATACGCTCGATAACGTGCTGAAAGGAGGCCACAAAGTGCTGATATTTTCACAGTTCGTAAAACACCTGCAGATTTTCAGGCAGCATCTCGAAACTGAAGAAATTCCTTTTGCCTATTTAGACGGTGCAACCAAAAACCGGGGCGAAATAGTGGCTGAGTTCCAGGAGAATAAAGAGCTGAAGGTTTTTCTGATCTCTATTAAGGCCGGCGGCGTGGGCTTAAACCTTACACAGGCTGATTATGTGTTTATCCTGGATCCATGGTGGAACCCCGCAGTAGAACAACAGGCAATAGACAGGTCACATCGCATCGGACAGGAAAAGAAGGTCTTTATTTATAAATTTATCGCCAAAGACACTGTTGAAGAGAAAATCCTTGCCCTGCAGAACCGCAAGAAACGCCTGGCAAGTTCACTGATTACCACCGAAGAAAGTTTCTTTAAATCGCTGAGCAAGGAAGACATCAGAGAGATCCTCAATTAATCTTCCAAAATTGACAGATACTGTTCCTGCTGGATCATCTCTGCGCCCAGGCTCAGCAGGTGATCATTGGGCAGCTGGCAGTCGATCAGTCTGTACGCAGGGTTTCGGCAAAGCCAGATCAGTGCTGTTTTTGAAGCATTGCTCATCGAACTGAACATACTTTCGCCGCAGAACACACCATTAATCTCCAGGCCATATAATCCTCCCGCAAGCCTTCCTTCGTGCCATACTTCCACGCTGTGTGCCCATCCGTTTTGATGAAGCATGATATAGGCATCCTGCATCTCTGTAGTAATCCATGTACCATCCTGCCCCTTCCTTGGCGATTGCGCACAATTGACTATCACCTCTTCAAAAGCCTGATCCATGGTTACAGTAAATATACCGTCTGCGAGAACCTTGCGCATGCTTTTGCTCACTTTAACTTTTTCAGGAAAGATCACGCAGCGTTCATGAGGTGCATACCAGCAGATCGGATCACCTTCACTGAACCAGGGAAATATCCCATTCTGATAGGCCAGAACTAACCTTTCACCGCTCAGGTCGCCACCAATTGCCAGCAGCCCGTCAGGCTCTGCCAGAGAGGGATCAGGAAAAATCAATTCTTCTGTCAGCCTAAATATCATAAACAAAAGTAAAGGATTTAAACTTATACTGATAACAACAGTCATAGTAGCAGTGTAAAAGACAATTATTATGGACAGGAACGAGAATTTTCTCCACATAAAGCATCTTTATAACAGAGCAGGTTTCGGAATTTCCTACCCAGACCTGCATCAGCTGAGCCGGAAAAAGCGCAGCAAGGTGGTTGATGCACTATTTAATAACAAAGAACCTGCAGCAAATCTCCAGGTCCTCAGCCAGGACGAGTTTCTTGCCCAGCAAAGCCTGCTTGCTACGCTCGGCGCAAAAAAAGAACAGACACCCGAAGAAAAACAACAGCGCGAAGACATCACAAAGGCACGTAACGAAAAGAGCCGCGACCTTAATATCAGCTGGCTGCAGCAGATGATGGCCACACCAAATTCCCTGCTGGAGAAGATGACGCTCTTTTGGCATGGCCACTTTGCCTGCCGCGCCAACCAGCCCTTTTATGCCCAGCAGCTCAATAATATTCAGAGAAACAATGCCCTCGGAAACTTTAAAACCCTATTGATAGAGGTTTCCAAGTCCCCCGCAATGCTGGACTATCTGAATAATCAGCAAAACCGAAAAGGTAAGCCCAATGAAAACTTCTCCAGGGAGCTGATGGAGCTTTTTACACTTGGCCGCGGCAATTATACGGAAATGGATATTAAAGAAGCTGCACGTGCTTTTACCGGATGGACATACAATAAGACCGGCGAATTTGAATTTAACCCGCGCGTTCATGATGAAAAGCAAAAAACATTTTTCGGCCAGACAGGGCTGTATGACGGCGAAGCCATTATAGACCTCATCCTGGCGAAACCAGAAACTGCCACCTTTATCTGCCGTAAACTTTACGTTTTCTTTGTAAATGATACACCTAACGAGAGCCATGTGAAAGAACTGGCCGGTTATTTTTACGCACAGCAGTATGATATTGCAGCTGTAATGAAGAAATTATTTACTGCCGACTGGTTTTATGCCAAGGAAAATACCGGCAATAAGATCAAATCGCCGGTAGAGTTTTTAGTTAACCTGAGCAGGGAATTCTATGTTACCTATAACAAACCCCAGGTGCTTATCCAGCTGCAAACCAGTTTAGGCCAATACCTGTTTAATCCGCCAAATGTGGCCGGCTGGGCCGGAGGAAAAAACTGGATTGACAGTTCTTCGCTGATGCTCCGGATGAAAATCCCTTCACTGGTATTAAATGACGGGGTTCTGGACTTTAATGGCAAGGCAGATCCTGAGGACGAAGCCGTAATTGCGCTCAACAGACGGGCTAAACCAAAACCGGTAAAATCTTATGTGAATGCAAAAGCCAACTGGGAGAAGTTCCTGGCCGACCTGCCAAAAGACATGAAGCAGGCAGAACTGGCTGCTTTTCTTTTACAGCCCGCCGTTGGGCAAAAGATCAGCGACCTGGTAAGTGCCAATGTAAATTTAAAAAATACAGCCATTGCGGTAACCAGTATGCCTGAGTACCAATTGTGCTAATGTAATCTGCAAGATGAAAAGAAGAGATTTTTTAAAAAATGCTGCCTTTGCAGCAGCGGGTACATTATTTGTCCCCGCGTTCATGAAGCCTTTTGAAGCACTGGCACTGGATGAACTGAGCCTGCATAAAAACCTGGTGGTGATACAGCTGTCCGGTGGTAACGACGGACTCAATACCGTAGTTCCTTACGGAAATGATATTTACTACCAGATGAGGAAGAATATTGCGATCAAACCGCAGGATGTGATACAACTGAACGATATGCAGGGCCTCAACCCTAATCTCAACTGCCTGAGGGAATTGTATGATCAGGGATGGATGTCGGTCATCAATGATGTGGGCTATCCCAACCCAGACCGCTCGCACTTCCGTTCTATGGATATCTGGCAGACAGCCAGTGACTCCAATCAATATCTTTCCACAGGATGGATAGGCAGGTATCTCGATTCTAACTGTGCTACCTGCAACTCTCCTTACACTGCAATTGAAGTGGACGACAGTCTTTCCCTGGCCATGAAGGGCAGCAGCAAGAAGGGAATCGCACTGAAAGATCCGGCAGCCCTGTTCAGGAATACCAATGAACCCTTTTTCAGGGAGATGATCAATGGCGATAAGGAACATCTGAATGAAGACAACCTGGGTTATCTCTACAAAACCATGATAGAAACGTCCTCATCGGCAAATTATATCCAAAACACTTCAAAGATATATCAGCCCAATTATACTTACCCCTCCACAGCATTTTCCAATCAGCTGAAAACAGTATCTAAATTTATCTGCTCCGGCCTTAAAACCAGGGTGTACTATGTGTCGCTGAGTGGCTTTGATACACATGTGAACCAAAATAACCAGCAGGGAAGGCTCCTCCAGCAATGTGCCGAAGGGATCAATGCCTTTATCAAAGACCTGCAGCAGAATAATAAACTGAATGAAACCCTTGTAATCACCTTCTCGGAATTTGGCCGGCGCGTGGCACAGAATGCCAGTAATGGAACAGACCACGGTACTGCAAATAATATGTTTCTGTTTGGTGGCAAATTGAAGAAACAGGGTATTTACAATCCAGCACCCAATCTGGCAAACCTGGACAACGGCGACCTGAAATACCAGATAGATTTTCGTGAGGTTTATGGCACTATACTGGAGAAATGGCTGGATGTGAACAATGGGCAAGTGCTCAATAAGCGCTTTAACACGCTGGATTTTATTTAAATACTAATCAGTCCAATTTTAACGGAGTGGTCAATTGCCTCCTGGCTGTCTGAGAACATACAGGTATGGATTTGATATTCGGCTGCCTTTGCGAGTACTTCCAGGGTGTGTGCCGCCTTTTCCGGCCTGATATTGCGGATGTAGATCGCCTCAATGTTCTTCGGATATTTTACCGCAATTGAAGAATAGATATCCGGGTCCTGCTGCGAATTGTCTCCAAAAAACACAAACTTCTGATTGGGAAATACATCCAGAATGCGCATTACCCTGATCAGTTTTCCCTCGTGGCCTGTCTTGCCTGTTTTGATCAGGTTCTTCCAGCGTTTGATCTGATTGAGCAGGAATACACCCTCCGGAAGCTTATTAAAGCTAAAAGTTTCTACCAGATAATCATAAAGGTTCCACTCACTACTGGATACATAAAAGAAAGGATTGGGATGTGCTGCATCGGTATGCGACAAAGCCAGCAGCTCGTAATGCCGGGCTACATCCGTAAAGGTTTTCCTGGTATGCGGGTTTTTGATGAACAGCTCTCTTAATCTACGGCCTATCGTGGCAGAGTGGGAAATCATGACCGTATCATCAATATCCGAGATAAACGCATACTGCGTGATATGCGGCACATATACGTCACCTGTGGTTACCGCAAGCACCTGTCCCTGTTTATCAAGCAGCTCTGCCTTTACCTCGTGCCAGCCGGCACTGATATTTTCGGCTGCCTCCCACTCAAACTTAAAGAAGCCGTCGTATTCGGTATTTTGCCGGATCACCTGGTCTTTAAATGTCAGTTGCACCTGTGCCCAGGGATAGGGCTTTAAAAGGAACAGCCTGAAAAGATACCTGATATTGGTAAAAAGGTTATCGCTATAATTCTGCGTGCTCTCTGCCCTGAATTTAAAGGCATGGCCGTATACCACCAGATTGTGGGTGTGGCCATAGCCATGATAGAGTTTGATGCTGAAAGAATTATTATTCATTATAATTCAAACAGAGCATTGAAGAAGTTGTTTGGTTCTTAAACAATAGTAATGTCAGTTGAAGAAAAAGGAATAAAATTACTCTTTATCGTTAATCCGGGATCCGGAAGTGACGACACTGATTTCAAATCAGTGATTACTGATTTCTTCAGCAATGGCATCAACAAGGCAGAGATCTATGAATTACAGAAAGACTGTAACCTGGATCAGATCAAAGATGCGATCAGCAAATCAAAGGCCGACCGTGTGGTTGCCGTTGGCGGAGACGGAACGCTGAAGCTGGTTGCCGAATGTTTAAAAAGCACAAAAACACCTATCGGAATCATACCCGCAGGTTCTGCAAACGGCATGGCTAAAGAACTGGGGATCCCCGCAGATATACAGGCAGCACTTGAACTTACTGTATCCGGCGAACCGAAAGAGATCCATGCGGTGTCTGTAAACGGCGAGCTTTGTATCCACCTTTCAGATATCGGCTTTAACGCATATATCGTTAAAAAGTTTGACGACCTCGCACAGAGGGGGATGCTGGGCTACGCAAAGGCTACCTGGAAAGCGTTATGGAACCATCATAAAATGGATGTAGAGATCAGCATGGGTGAAGAAACTTTCTCCTCAGAAGCCGCTATGGTTGTGATTGCCAATGCAACAATGTATGGCACCGGCGTAAAGATCAACCCGGAGGGCAAACTGGATGACGATGTCTTTGAGGTGATACTCGTAAAAAAATATTCATTCTCCGAAATACTGAAGATCCGCTTTACCAACCTTCCATTTAACCCGGAAAAAATTGAGCTTTTTCACACCAAAAAGTTAAAGATTAAAACCCGGCATAAAGTGCATTTTCAGGTGGACGGAGAATATATGGGGAAAGTTGGCGAGGTTCACGCAGAAATATTGCCAGCGGCTATATCCGTGATTGTAAATCCTGAATTTCAGTTGTAGTCTTTACCTGCAGTATTTAGCTAACAGCTCATCCGCCAGAGAAGATCCCATATACTTTACAAAAAGAAAATCTTCACAGGCTCCCTGCCGGTCTTTCTGCTTCAGTTTTTTCTTACCCTCCTCAATCTTCTTATTCAGATAATCATCGTCATATCCAAGTTCGGCTTTGAGCGCAGTGACCTTCTGCTCTTCCGACTCATTGTATTTACCCTGCGCTTTGTTGCGGTAAAAGTTGGTGATCGCATCCGTAAGCCCCTGATTGGCTTTATAAACCGCAATGGCCTTATTCATATCCTGCTGCGTTGCCCTGTTACAATCCTCGCTGGAGAGCCTGAAATCAACAGGCGCCACCAGAACATAGGTGGTATCGTAATCGGCCGGAACCTTCCAATGCCCGCTGCTCATCCTGATCAGCCTCAGTGCTTCCTGGTCCAGATCTATACCCGGCCCGCTACTTACGTTGGATGAATATACTTCACCAAGCCTGTTGAGCTTAAAGCTGATACGGATCGTTCCCTGCACACAGTTCTGGTACGAGTATGCTGGATAAATAATATTTTCGTTGATAAAAGCTGCCAGACCTCCCTTTAATACAGGCTGCGCCTTTAGACCGAAGCCAAAGAAAAGAAGAAGTATAATCAGGATCTTGTTCATATGCTAATTTACTAAATTTTCAGGCAGCCCCAAAGGTATACCGCAGAATCAGCCCCGGATCGGGACAGTTTTCCAGATAAGCAGCGCTTTTAGACAACTGACAGACACCGGGATAATCTCCTCTTTTGCCCTCCATATCATATATAAGCTGCATATGAAGATGCGGTGGCCATTGCCCGTTCTCCTGTTGATTGCCTAAAGCAGCAATTTGCGCCCCGCCGGCTATAAATTCCCCTTCCTGCAGCCCCTTTATTGAGGCCAGGCTGAGGTGGCCATACAGTACATGCAGTACTTCTCCTCCCAGATCGTATTTCATGATAATTGTTGCGCCATAATCTCCAAACTGATCATTATTCCTGAAGCTATGTATTACACCATCATAAAAATTATACACAGGAGTTCCGGCCTCTCCCCAGATGTCTACCCCAAGATGTAACCTGCGGGGTTCTTCCTCAGTATCGAAATGTGCACTGCGGGTATAGATTGTTCTGTGCTCATTATATCCGCCAATGCCGTAACGGCTTCCGGAAACTTCAAGTTTGTTTGATGCCCATGCAGAGAAAACAGCCGTATCTCCAAGGATATCATCGGTAAGTTCATGATTCTGTACAGTAAAATCAAAAGGATAAAGACGATCAGCAGCGGGGTTAAAATCTACCACACTGCTGATCTTTTCTGCATTATTCAGTAACCATGCCTTTAAATCTTCCATGGCACCAGATTATTTAATCTTCAGTTTCTTCTTCCCCGTGTTCTTTACGTTCTCTGGAAATCTTATCAAAGATTTTATCCATATGTTCTACATATGTATTGGTATCATCCAGGAAAAAAGTGAGGGTTGGCACTACTCTCGCCTGGTGGCGGATGCGCGTACCCAGTTTATACCTGATCTCACTCGCGTGAGAGTTTACGGTAGCAATGGACAAACCTGTATTATTTGTACTTAAAAAGCTTAGATATACTTTTGCTACAGCCAAATCCGGAGACACACGAACTTTTGTAATTGTAACCAGTGTATTGGGTAGGTACTCTGCTCCTTCTCTCTGAAATATTGTCGCTAATTCCTCTTGCAGTACACCAGCAAATTTCTGTTGACGTTTACTTTCCATGATTTTTGATGTTAGTATTAGTATAATAATTTGTCATAAGGATAGCGCTCTACGTGTAAAGCGACGATCTTATCATATAAAAGCTGCTTAAATTCTTCCAGGTTCTCCTTATGCAATGCCGAAATAAACAATGAAGGCGTATTATGTTGCGCCATCCAGCTTTTTTTGAATTCTTCAAGCGTAAAAGGAGCCTTTTCTTCCTCTTCATTGAACTCATCGGCTTCCGGGCTCACATAAGCATCAATCTTATTGAAAACAACGATGGTGTCCTTGTCCCTGGCGCCCAGATCCTTCAGCGTTTCATTTACTACGTTGATCTGGTCCTCAAAGCTTGCATGAGATACATCTACCACGTGGATCAGGATATCGGCTTCCCTAACTTCATCCAGGGTAGATTTAAAGCATTCTACCAGATGGTGAGGCAGCTTGCGGATAAATCCAACGGTATCAGACAATAAAAAAGGCAGGTTTTCAATCACTACTTTTCTAACTGTAGTATCCAGTGTAGCAAACAATTTGTTCTCGGCAAACACTTCTGATTTGGAGATCATGTTCATTATCGTAGACTTACCCACGTTGGTATAGCCTACAAGGGCTACCCTGATTAATGCTGCGCGGTTTTTGCGCTGCGTTTCGTTCTGCTTGTCGATCAGTTTCAGGCGTCCTTTGAGCAGGGAGATTTTCTCAAGGATCATCCTCCTGTCGCTCTCAATCTGGGTTTCACCCGGACCGCGCATACCAATACCACCCTTCTGGCGCTCTAAGTGAGTCCACAAGCGGGTAAGCCTTGGCAATAGGTATTGTAGTTGCGCCAGTTCTACCTGCGTTTTGGCCTGTGCAGTCTGCGCCCTTCCGGCAAAAATATCCAGGATTAGGTTGCTCCTGTCCAGGATCTTCACTTCCAGTTCACGTTCTATATTCCGCAGTTGTGAAGGCGATAATTCATCGTCAAACACAACCATGTCTATCTCTTCAGATTTAACGTAAGCTTTTATTTCTTCGAGTTTTCCGGTACCTACAAAAGTGCCACGATCCGGCTTCTGCATCTTTTGTGTAAAAGTATTTTCCACCACACCGCCGGCCGTATCTACAAGAAAGGCCAGCTCATCCAAATATTCTTTTGTTTCTTCCGGTTTTTCGCCCGGTCTTACCACGCCAACAAGAACAGCACGTTCCTGTTTAACCGCGGTATCATAAGTTTTCTCTTTTCCCATGTAAAATACAAAGATACAAAAGTTATACCGAGATCATCTCCCCGGCAAAAGTGCGCATTGCAGCACCAGGATCAGATGTCTTCATAAAGTTCTCTCCAATCAGAAAGCCATTAAATCCCGCATTTTTCAATTCGTTAATAATTTTGGGATCACTGATCGCACTTTCCGAAACTTTTAAGAATTCTGCCGGAATTTCCTTTACAAGGTCAAATGAGGTCTGAATGTTCACGGTAAAGTCTCCCAGGTTACGGTTATTCACCCCTATCGCATCTACATTAGGATTGATACTGCGCTGCAGTTCTTCAAGGTTATGCACTTCGAGCAATACATTTAAATCCAAACTTTTTGCAAGCTTCGCAAAGGTATCGATCTGGGCAGGTGTCAGGATGGCAGCAATCAGTAAAATAATGTCAGCACCCAGGCCTTTTGCTTCTACAATCTGGTATTCATCGATCATAAAATCTTTCCGCAACAGTGGAACCGTATTGGCTGCACGTGCTTCAAGCAAATCGTTGGGATGGCCTCCAAAAAAATCGATATCCGTCAGTACAGAAATTGCCGAGGCACCCGCTGCTGCATATCCATTGGTTACTTCTACCACGCTGGAGTGGTCATTGATCACTCCTTTGGATGGAGAACGGCGTTTAAACTCTGCAATGATACCATTACGGTCTTTTGCCAGCATAAATTCTTTAAGCGAATACGGTGTTCTGTTAAAATATGCCCCGCTTTCCAGTTCTTTGATAGAGACCAGTTTTTTTGCCTGCTCCACCTCTTCCGTTTTCCGCAGTACGATTTTATCTAAAATATTCATTTTTAATCCATAAGGGGTTTAACTCTCCAACCAGTTTTTCATCATTTGTTTTCCGTGTTCAGTAAGCACACTCTCCGGATGGAACTGTACGCCGCGCACGTCAAAAGTTTTATGTTTCAGTGCCATGATCTCTGTGCTGGCATCCGTGGCCGTGATCTGCAGGCAGGAAGGCAGGTCGTCCTGATTCACCACCCATGAGTGATAACGTCCTACATTGATAGTAGCAGGACAATCTTTAAACAGAATTTCTTCTGCATCTACCACATCCACCGGAGTCGCTATTCCGTGCATCGGGCGGCCCAGGTTTAACAACGAACCGCCAAAGGCTTCGGCAATAGCCTGCTGACCCAGACAAATACCCAGGATGCTCTTGCTCGCCGCATATGTACGTATTACCTCCAGCAATAAACCGGCTTCCTCAGGCACGCCTGGTCCTGGCGATAATAAAATCTTATCAAACTGCTCCACATCTTCAATCGCGAACTTATCATTCCTCCACACTTCTACCTCTCCGCCAAGCTCGTTGATCAGATGGACCAGGTTGTACGTAAATGAATCATAGTTGTCAATAACCAATATTTTTTTATTCATCTTTTCTGATCTTAAATCACATTAATTTCTTTAGCCATCTCCACCGCTTTGCGCAGGGCAGCAATCTTATTATTTACTTCGTTCAGTTCATTGATCGCAATGGAGTCGGCCACAATTCCTGCACCGGCACGGTAATGAAGCTGATTATTTTTACTCATGAAAGTCCTGATCATAATCGCATGGTTAAACTCGTCGCCAAATCCCATATATCCAATTGCCCCGGCATAAAAATTCCTGCCCAAACCCTCATATTCATCAATGAGCTGCATGGCCTTATATTTTGGGGCCCCGCTCAAAGTACCTGCAGGATAAGTATCTGCAACAATCTTAAATGCAGAAATGCCCTTTTGCAGTTTGCCGCTCACCTTGGATACGAGGTGGATCAGATGTGAATAATATTGTACTTCTTTAAACGATTTTACCTCCACGTTAGTACAGTGCCTGCTCAGGTCGTTCCGTGCCAGATCTACCAGCATCACGTGCTCTGCGCTCTCCTTTGGGTCCTGCTCCAGTTTCTTTGCGATCTCAGCATCTTCTTCGTCATTACCGGTACGTTTAAATGTTCCCGCAATAGGGAAGATATTGGCCACCCCGTTTTTAATCGTGATCTGCGCCTCGGGCGAAGAACCAAAAAGCTTAAAACTTCCGTAGTCGAAATAAAACAGATAAGGCGATGGATTGATGGATCGCAAACAGCGGTAAACATTAAATTCGTCGCCCTGGAAACCCTGGCTAAAAGCACGTGAAGGAACAATCTGGAAAACATCCCCGCGAAGGATATGCTTTTTCATTTTCTCCACAATCTCCATAAAACCTTCATTGGTCATATTGGAGGCTTCTTCACCCACGGTATTAAAACTGTACTCTGGAAAGTTCTTGTTCTGTATCAGGTATTCAATCTTCTCCAGTCCGCCGTTCTCCTCGCCGTTGAAGTTGTTCCTGAATAGGGTTACTTCATTTTTAAAGTGATCTACCGCTATAATATAACGGTAAACATGGTATTGCATCAGAGGGATTTCTTCATTTTTCCGCGCTTTGGCCTGCAGGGTTATGTCTTCAAAATGCTGTACCGTATTCCAGGTAAAATAACCAAACAAACCTGTAGACAGATAGCGCTTTTCTTCAACAGGCTCAATATCAAACATCGCTTTAAAAGCATCAATTTCCTCAGTGAGGACAAAGTTTTCCTTTACCTCTTTTTCACCGCCCGGAAAGTAGGTGGATAATTTACCGCCCTGCAGCGTAATCCCGGCTACAGGATCTGCACAAACATAGCTCACCGAGTTTTCACGGCTATGGTAATCCGAGCTTTCCAACAAAAGCGTATTCGGAAAAACGTCTCTTAAACGTAGATAAATACTTACCGGAGTAATGGTATCTGCAAGTCTCTTCTTAAAAATAGTGGTAATCTTAACTCTTTCCATATGCTGTAAAACGAAAAAAACCCGACGTGGTACGTCGGGTTAGTATGTGTGGTTTGGTTTAGGTTGATAAACTATAAGGTACACAGGGCTACGACGATACTCTTTTCAGAATAACCGCGCCATTGCCAGGTATGTATATTGTAAATCATGTGTAGCAAAAATAGAAATAAATCTAATAAACCAAAATTAAATCATCAATTTATTTACATCGCGAACAAGTGGCGCGTAGGGTCGGCATGGATCATCCCGAAAATGGCTCCCGTGATCAGTAAAAGTCCCAGACCAAAATACACAAATATTTTACGGTGCTTCATTAAGGCACTGTCCATTCTTTTGGATTTTGCATTTCCTACCGTGATGAGGATAATAGCAACCAGCATCATGGCGATGTGTTCCATTTTCCAGTAACGCTGTACCGCAACAGACATATCCCCTTTATACCAGTCGCGCATAAAGTATAGCAGCAATCCCAAAACGAGTTGAATGTGCGCACTGATTAATGTAAACACATTTAATTTGCGGTTACCTTCTGTATAGGGTTTTCTGCCCAGATATCCCATTAACGCATTGATAAATGCCACCAGTAATAAAATGATTACCAGATAACGCCATCCGGAGTGTGCACTCTTCAAGATTTCATAAATACCCATAGTAGTTTTTTCTTCAAAAATAACAAAATCCTTGCTGTTATATCAGGCCATATATACTTTGTGAAATTTATAATCATTATAAAGACTGCCTCTAAATAGGCCTTTTATAAAATCAGGTAATAAGATTGATAGATAATCGTACGACTCATTATTTTTTCTAAATTTAAATCATTAACTCACTATTTACAATTCATGATGAAACAGCTACTTACGCTCGCGTTAGTTTTTTCAGCTACAGTTTTATTTGGTCAGCAAACTTATCCTGTCAACGGGTCATATGATACCCGGCCGGGACTGTTTGCCTTTACCAATGCTACAATTGTAGTGAATGCTAACCAAACAATCAGCAATGGCACATTGCTGGTGAAAGGTCAAACCATCCAGTCAGTAGGCTCAGGAACCACTGTTCCGGCCGGATATGTGGTGATCGACCTCAAAGGCAAATTTATTTACCCTTCTTTGATTGACCCCTTTACTACCTATGGTATTCCTGAACCTGCCCGAACAGCAGGAGGCGGTTTCGGCGGCAGACAATCCATATTTATCTCTACAAAAAAAGGGTCCTATAACTGGAACGAGGCCATCCGTCCCGAAACAGAGGCCCGTACAATGTTTACCATTGATACCAAAAAAGCAGATGAGCTGCGCAAAGCAGGATTTGGAAGCGTAAACACCCTGAACCACGACGGCATTGCACGAGGTACCTCTGCTGCAGTGAGCCTCAGTGATGAAAGGGAAAACAAGATCTTCCTCAAAGACCAGACAGCGGCCAACTACTCTTTTAACAAAGGAAGTTCGCAGAACGATTATCCGACATCATTAATGGGCTCTATCGCATTGATACGGCAAACCTATTATGATGCGCAATGGTATGGCAGGCAAAAAGAAGAATATAATATTTCGCTGCAGGAATTTAACAGGCAGCAGGCCCTGCCCCAGATCTTCGAAGCTGATGGCTGGCAGAACGTACTCCGCGCAGATAAGATCGCCAAAGAGTTCGGCAAACAATACATTATCAAATCAACAGGTGATGAGTACCAGCGGATCGACGCTGTAAAAGCCACTGGCGCCAGCCTGATTATCCCGGTAAATTTTGTGAAAGCATATGATGCCGAAGATCCTGCCGAAGCAAGAAATATTACTCTGGCACAGATGAAAGGCTGGGAAATGGCCCCGGCGAACCCTGCAGCATTAGAGAAAGCAGGTATCAGGTTTTCCCTCACGGCCTACGGCCTGGAGAGCATGAAGGACTTCTGGGCCAACATCCGCACGGCTATTGATAACGGACTTACCGAGAAACAGGCATTACTATCATTAACGGAAGTTCCGGCAGCGATGATCGGGATCTCTGATCAGGCAGGCACACTGGAAAAAGGTAAACTAGCCAACTTCCTGATTACCTCCGATAATCTGTTTAAAAGCAGCAACGTAATCTTTGAAAACTGGGTGCAGGGCAAACGTTTTGTGGTCAGCAAAATGAATGTGAACGACCTAACCGGTATTTACAATCTGACTGTAGACAGCCTCGGCTCGTTAAACCTGAAAATTAACGGAACGAGTGCTTTTGTTCAGCGCCCGGGAGCAGATACTACAAAAATAACAGCCAGTATCACCCGTAATGGCGACTGGGTAGGAATCAGTTTTAACCTCAAAAAAACACCATCAGGTGAGGTGAGGCTCAGCGGCTACCTTACTTCGGCAAATCCTGTGATGTTACGCGGCGAATCTGTCCTGGCTTCCGGAACTGCCGGAAAATGGTCTGCACAGTTTATCTCAGCAAATACAGAACCACCAAAAAAAGAGAAGCCCAGGGCTGTTATTACTGCCGGCAAGCTCATCTATCCTTTTGTTGCCTTTGGTACTGAAAATAGCCCTAAGCAGGAAACTGTACTGCTGAAAAATGCTACGGTATGGACCAACGAAAAAGAAGGCGTGCTGCTTAATGCAGATGTACTGCTCGAAAACGGAAAGATCAAAGCTGTTGGAAAAGGCCTTTCTGCCGGCAGCGCAAAAGTAATTGATGCCACGGGCAAACATATCACTGCGGGGATTATCGATGAGCACTCGCATATCGCCATTACCGGTGGCGTAAATGAAGGCGCACAGTCTTCATCTGCCGAAGTACGCGTTGCGGATGTGGTCAATTCTGAAGATGTGAATATCTACAGGCAACTGGCGGGCGGTGTAACTACCTCTCACCTGCTGCATGGCTCTGCAAACCCGATCGGCGGCCAGTCGCAGCTGATCAAACTGCGCTGGGGAAAAACACCTGAAGAATTAAAGTTCGGCGGCAATGATGGCTTTATCAAATTTGCGCTGGGCGAAAACGTAAAGCAAAGTAACTTCGGTTCCGGTCTGCGCTTCCCCGTAACACGGATGGGCGTTGAGCAAACCTATATCGATGAATTTACACGTGCAAAAGAATATAAGGCCGGTTTAACCGCCAAAGGAAATACGGTCCGCAGAGATCTGGAACTGGATGCCATTGTAGAAATACTGGACAACAAGCGTTTCATCACCTGCCACTCTTATGTGCAGTCAGAAATTAACATGCTGATACACGCTGCAGACAGCATAGGTTTTAAAATCAATACTTTTACGCACATCCTGGAAGGTTATAAAGTGGCAGATAAAATGAAGTCACACGGCATTGCAGGTTCTACATTCTCCGACTGGTGGGCTTACAAAATGGAGGTTGCCGAGGCTATACCTTACAATGGAAAAATCATGCATAATGTGGGTATTACCACGGCCTTTAATTCTGATGATGCAGAAATGGCGCGCCACCTGAACCAGGAAGCAGGCAAATCAGTTTTATATGGTAATGTGCCGGAAGAGGAAGCTTTAAAGTTCGTAACGCTGAACCCCGCAAAGATGCTGCATATCGATCAGCGTGTAGGAAGCATCAAAGCTGGCAAAGATGCCGATGTGGTGATCTGGTCAGACAATCCTTTATCGATCTATGCAAGGGCCGAAAAGACCTTTGTAGACGGAATACCTTACTGGGATATGGAGAAAGATGCACAAATCCGTGCACAGCAGCAGTCTGAGAAAGCCCGGATCATACAAAAGATGGTTGAAAGTAAAAGCAAAGGCGCGAAAACACAACGCCCATCAGCAGACACACCGCGTATATACAACTGCGAATCATTGGAAGATTATTCTGCAGCATTAAATGAACTGGAAGGAGTAAAAACACATGAATAAGTATTTATTTACCCTGTTGTTGAGCACAGCAGGCACCATCGGCTGTTTTGCACAGGCCAATATCGTCCCGGCAGCAAAACAAACAAAAACAATTGCCATTACCGGTGCCACTATCCATGTGGGCAACGGCACGGTTATCTCCAATGGAACTATTGTTTTTAGTGGAGGCAAGATTCTTTCAGTTACTGCAAATGGTCAGGCGCCACAGGATATAGAAGTGATCAAAGCAGACGGCAAACATGTTTATCCTGGTTTGATTGCACCAATTACCAACCTCGGCCTTGCAGAGTTTTCCTCAGTAAAAGCCACGCTGGATTTTGCCGAGATCGGGAATTTCAATCCGCATATCCGTTCACTGGTAGCTTACAACACAGATTCAAAAGTTCCTGCAACGTTAAGGAGCAATGGCATCCTGATGGCAGAGATCACCCCTGAAGGTGGAACAATCTCCGGCAGCTCTTCGGTAGTACAGCTAGACGCCTGGAACTGGGAAGATGCTGTTGTCAAAACTGACGATGCCATGCATATGACCTGGCCGGCTATTCCACAGTCAAGGGGAGAATTCGGGGGCCGCAGGCAATTGTTAACTCCCGAGGTGATAGCCGAACGCAGACAAAATGCAATAAATGAACTGGAACAGTTTTTTTCAGAAGCAAAAGGTTACGCCGCAATCGGCAAACCTACTGTAACCAATACACGTTTTGCTGCAATGAAACATCTGTTTGATGGCAAACAGCAATTGTTTATTACGGCAGATTCACAAAAGGATATTGTGGCATCGGTCAATTTTGCAAAGAAGTTTAATATCAAACCGGTGATCGTTGGAGGAGACGAAGCTTATCTGATTACCGACTTCCTGAAAGAAAATGGCATTTCAGTTATTGTGAAGCAACCACATGCGCTTCCAAACTCTACGGATGACGACGTGAATATGCCTTACAAAAACGCCGCTGTACTTGCGAATGCAGGGATCAACGTTGCTATTAGTATTGAAGGATACTGGCAGCAAAGAAACCTGCCTTTTATGGCCGGAACTGCTGTAGCCTGGGGACTCGATAAAGAAAAAGCATTATCTGCAATTACGCTGAATACCGCAAAGATTTTGGGTATTGACAAAACAACAGGTAGCCTGGAAACGGGAAAAGATGCCACACTATTTATCTCAGCAGGCGATGCGCTCGATATGAGAACAAATCATGTAGAGAAAGCATTTATCCAGGGCAGGGATATCAACCTGGACAACCTGCATAAACAGCTGGATAAAAAGTTCAGTGAAAAATATGGATTGAAGGCTGCAAACTAATCCGTTTTTTCTTAAACAATAAAAAAGGCAACCCGCCTCCAGGTTGCCTAATTAACTAACTTATTAAATAAAAAAACTGGCTGTTGGGGAAGGAGTCGAACCTTCAAGGGGAAGTTAGCCTCAGTTCAAAAAATTAATTTGTGGTCAACCCATAAACTGTGTTTATCCCATGATCCCCACCACCGAGACAAGAAGGTGTGTCTGCCAATTTCACCACCCAACATTAAATAAAGAACGTCTATTCTTTAGCTGTAGGAGAAGGAGTCGAACCTTCAAGGAGTGGTTAGCCTTTTCAGGTTTCCCATTTTCTCCACCACCGAGACAAGGAGGTGCGTCTGCCAGTTTCGCCACCCTACAGAGTGTAAACAATTGTAAAAAAGAATCCGTTTTTCTTAATTGCTTGATACAAATGTAACAAGACTTACCATACATTACAAATATATTAATGATATAATTTTATTATTATGACTATTGTAATTATATTAGAGCATCATTAGAATTAATTGAAATCATGCTGAAAAAAGAAAGCCAAAATTTAGAAATTGATAACCTCGATATTGATATTTTAAAGCAATTAATGCAGGATGCTACGAAACCTTATACGGAAATCGCAAAAGATTTGATCGTTTCAGGTGGTACAATACACGTCAGGATGAAGAAACTGCAGGAAATGGGGATTATCAAAGGTTCACATCTTATCATCGATCCGCAAAAAGCGGGATATGATATTTGTGCCTTTTTAGGAATTTACCTTGAAAAAGGAATTCAATATAAGGATGCTGTTGCGCAATTAAGCAATATTAAAGAGGTTGTGGAGCTTCATTACACTACCGGAGCTTACAGTATGTTTGCCAAGATTATCTGCAGGGATACGAATCATTTGAGACATGTATTGAATGAAGAGATCCAGGCCGTAGCGGGTATACAAAGAACAGAGACTTTGATCTCTCTTGAAGAAAGCATCAGAAGACAGATTGAATTAGGTTAAATTTGAAGGTTCAGATGATTTAAGTTCCAATTATGTATATCCCTAAAGCAAACCAAATATCTGACAGAACAGAAATTGTATCATTTATGAAACGATTTAGTTTTGCAACTTTAATTTCCGCTATTGATAATGTACCCCAGGCTACACATCTCCCCCTTACCGTCAAATACGATCATGATGACATTATCTTAACCGGCCATTTTGCCAAAGCAAATCTGCAATGGAAAAACATCGAAGAACAAAGTGTGCTCGTTATTTTCAGTGAACCACATGCATATATTTCACCAAAGCTTTATGATAAGATTGAAAGCGTTCCTACCTGGAATTACTATGCGGTGCATGCTTATGGGAAGTGTACTGTACTGCATGAACGTTCACAGATCCTACATGCGCTTGAAGATATGATCCTCGCATATGAAGCGGATTATAAGATGCAGTGGGATTCATTATCTGATAGTTTTAAGGACAAGATGTTAAATGGTATAGTACCTTTTACTATGACAGTAACTGACCTGCAGGCCAGTCAGAAGTTAAGCCAGAATAAAACAACTTTAGAGCAGGAAAGAATCATTAAGCACCTTGCAGAGAGTAATGACAGCTCAGTACGTATCACTGGTGAATACATGGAATCCAATATAAAGAAGAATAGCGGGTTAAAAACCAGATAAAGTTGATCTATCTGAATTAGCATACTAATATACCAGAAAAGCCTCTCAGTTTCCTGAAAGGCTTTCTTTAAGATTTGGCACCGACCTACTCTCCCACGTGTTACCGCAGTACCATCGGCTCTGGTGGGCTTAACTTCTCTGTTCGGAATGGGAAGAGGTGGACACCACCGATATAGGCACCTAAATGTCTGTATCGAATCAACTGCTTGTTTCATGCTTCGTATGTGCTTCGGCTTTTGCCTTTGGCTCATGCTGCTGATCAGTTGACTGATTATATTTTTGATATGTTATAAATGTTTAAGCTTTGATCACCTTCAGGGTTTAAAACACCCTTTGGATCCTCATCACTGTAAACAATGACATATTATTGAAAGAAGTTAGTAAGGAAGAACAAACAACAGTATTCTGCTTTTTGAAAGCTTCGGATGATTAGTATTACTCGACT
>NZ_FXTN01000004.1 GCF_900182595.1 Pedobacter westerhofensis
AACTCAATGATTACTTTCCAGGGCAATGGCGGCACAGCTCCTTACACATTTAGTTATAAAATTGGAACTGGTGCAACTTTAACTGTTGTTTCAAATGGGGCAGGACTGGCTACTGTTAGCCAATCAAATGCTACAGCTGGAAATTATGTATACACGCTGCTCAGCGTAAGTGACGCTAGCAATACAGCTTGCAGCAATGCACAAACAGGATCGGCAACGGTAAAAGTTAACCCATTGCCAACGGCTACGATTAATGGTACTACAGAAGTATGTGCCAGTAGTGCCAATTCAACGATTACTTTCCAGGGCAATGGCGGCATAGCTCCTTACACATTTAGTTATAAAATTGGAACTGGTGCAGCCTTGACCTTTGTTTCAAACGGGGCAGGACTGGCTACTGTTAGCCAATCAAATGCTACAGCAGGAAGTTATATTTATACTTTATTGAGTGTTTCAGATGCTAGCAACACCGCATGCAGCAATGCACAGACCGGAACGGCAACGGTAAAAGTAAATCCACTGCCAACGGCTACGATTAATGGTACAACAGAAGTATGCGCCGGCAGTGCCAACTCAACGATTACTTTTCAGGGTAATGGCGGCACAGCCCCTTATACGTTCAGTTATCAGATTGGAACTGGTGCAGCCTTGACCGTTGTTTCAAACGGGGCAGGACTGGCCACCGTTAGCCAATCAAATGCCACAGCAGGAAGTTATGTTTATACTTTATTGAGTGTTGCAGACGCTAGCAACACCGCTTGCAGCAATGCACAAACAGGGTCTGCAACGGTAAAAGTAAATCCACTGCCTACCGCTACGATCAATGGTACTACAGAAGTATGTGCCAGCAGCGCCAACTCAACGATTACTTTCCAGGGCAATGGCGGCATAGCCCCTTATACGTTTGGTTATAAAATTGGAACTGGTGCAGCCTTGACCGTTGTTTCAAACGGGGCAGGACTAGCCACTGTTAGTCAATCAAATGCCACAGCAGGAAGTTATGCTTATACTTTATTGAGTGTTTCAGATGCTAGCAACACCGCATGTAGCAATGCGCAGACTGGAACGGCAACTGTAAAAGTAAATCCATTGCCTACCGCTACGATCAATGGTACTACAGAAGTATGTGCCAGCAGTGCCAACTCAACGATTACTTTCCAGGGCAATGGCGGCACAGCTCCTTACACATTCAGTTATAAAATCGGAACCGCTGCAACCTTGACCGTTGTTTCAAACGGGGCAGGACTGGCCACTGTTAGCCAATCAAATGCCACAGCAGGAAGTTATGTATATACGCTGCTCAGCGTAAGTGACGCTAGCAACACCGCTTGCAGCAATCCACAAACAGGGTCTGCAACGGTAAAAGTTAACCCACTTCCTACCGCTACGATCAGTGGTACTACAGAGATATGCGCCAGCAGTACGAACTCTACAGTTACCTTCCGGGCTGCTAATGGAACTGCTCCATACATTTTTACTTATAAACTGAACAATGGTTCAGCGCAAACGATACAGTCAAATGTAAGTGGAACGGCAACGATTACCCAATCCAATGCAATTGCCGGAAACTATGTATATACACTAATCAGTGTAAGTGATGCAAGCCTTACTGCCTGCAGCAATCCACAAAGCGGCTCAGCAACAGTTAAAGTTAACCCATTACCAACTGCAATAATCACAGGTAATATAGAGGTTTGTGCCAGCAGTGCAAATTCCCCAATTACTTTCCATGGTAATAGCGGAACTGCTCCATACATCTTTACTTACAAACTAAATAACGGTGTGGCACAAACGATATCATCTGATGCAAGTGGAGTGGCTACCATCAATCAACTGAACTCAACAGCTGGCACTTATGTGTATACACTCATCAGCGTAAGCGACGCGACCCTCACCGCATGCGGCAATGCTCAGACAGGTACAGCTACCGTAAAAGTTAATCCTTTGCCAACCGCCACTATCAGTGGTAATACAGAAGTTTGTGTAAGCACAGCAAGCTCAATTATCACTTTCCGGGGTGCTAATGGAACAGCGCCGTATACCTTCAGCTATAAAGTCGGTGCGGGTGATGTACAGACTATAATTTCCAATGGAGTTGGAGTAGCTACAGTAAGCAGGACAAATTCTGTAGCAGGTATCTATGCATATACATTACTTAGTGTAAATGATGCCAGTCATACTGCATGCAGTAATCCTCAGGGAGGGATTGCAACAATCATAGTCAATCCAAACACCACCATCCAACTCACATCAGCTGCTGCAACAACAACTCAAACTGTTTGTATCAACAACGCTGTCAGGGACATCACATACCAAACCACAAACTCAACCAGCGTAACCGCAATAGGATTACCTGCAGGCGTAACAGGTACTTATCTGAACGGAGTTTTCACAATTAACGGGTCACCTTCATTAACAGGAACGTTTAATTATACGGTAACTGCCGCAGGCAATTGTACAACCGTACAATCAACAGGCAGAATCACTGTTAACCCAAAACCTGTTGGTTTTAACGATGAAATTACCAGCCTAAGCTGTGGAAACACAGCAATTAGCTACAACCTGCAGGACAATGTAAACAATACTGCAAAAGGCGGAAATGCAGTTCCTTCAAACTTCAGCTGGACTGCATTAACAAACAGTAACGTCATTGGCCTTAGCAATGGATCAGGAGCAAGGATTACTGCAACACTTTACAATCTGAGCAACGTGGTGCAGCAGGTAACTTACACTGTTACTCCAACGTCTACGCTCGGAACATGCCCGGGCGCACCATTTACCGTTAAAGTAAATGTACCGGTGTGCAGTGGAATATCGATTACTAAAACAGCTGATGTGAGTGTAGTTACGCAGGCAGGAGATCCGATAAAATATACCATCACTGTTAAAAACACAGCAACGGCAAACCAGACCAGAGTAAAAGTTACAGATCCTTTCCTCGGTGGTATCCTGGCAGCACCTGTATCAGGTGATAATGGAAATGGAATCCTGGAAGCAAACGAGTCCTGGATATATACAGGAATATATCGCGTAACCCAGTCGGATATTGATAACTTTGGAAAGCCTAATGCAGGAACAGGAAAAATCATTAATACAGCAACAGTGAGCACAGCAGAGCGACCGGATGTATTATCAGCCAGTGCTACCGTAAACATTGTTACTACAGGTGAAATTGCTTTAGTTAAAACAGGAGTGTTGAGCAGCGATTTTTCTACCATAACCTACACATTCAGAATCACCAATACAGGTAAAGTCAGGTTGAGCAACCTGAACCTGGTAGATACAAAAATCAGGGGAGCCATCACTGTAAACCCAACCGTACTTGAAGCCGGTGCATCAGTAATCACCACTGCAGTGTACACAATTACCGATGCCGAAAAAAGAGACGGCCAGGTTCTGAATACTGCAACAGTAACTGCAACCAGTCCTTCGGGCAGCCCTGTGAGAGATGTTTCGGGAACGCAGTCAAACAACGATGACCCTACACTGCATATCATTGAAGATGCACCGCAGGCATTAAATGATAATGCTGAGACTAAAATTAATCAGCCTGTGACGGTTAATCTGGCAGATAACGACCTGCCATCATTCAACGGTTTGGATAAGGGAAGTATCGTTATTACCAGGTTCCCAACCAACGGACAAGTGCAGGTGAAAACTGATGGCACGATTGTTTATACACCGAACAGAGGTTATTCGGGCCCTGACGATTTCAGGTATACCATTAACGACCTTAAAGGGAAAGTGAGTAATGTGGCGCTTGTAAATATTACGGTTACACCGATCGACCTCTTTATTCCAAATACCTTCACTCCAAATGGTGACGGTAAAAATGATACTTTCAAGATCATCGGAAGAGAAAGCTTTGATAGTATCAACCTGCTGATCTTTAACCGCTGGGGCAATGAAGTGTACCGTAACATGAACTACCTCGATGAATGGGATGGTTCGGGCTTAAGCGAAGCAACCTATTATTACATAGTAGTGCTTAAAAAAGGCGCAAACGAAGTGACCAGAAAAGGCTGGATATTACTGAAAAGATAAGTGCGGATAAAAGAAAAAGAAAACAGAATGAAATGTTATATCAGAATATTGTTGTTGATTAGCTTAACCGGTTTATGTACCGTGAGGAGCAATGCGCAGCAAAATATTCAGTTTTCTCAGTATATATTTAATACGCTCAGCGTCAATCCCGCATATGCGGGATATAAAGAAGAATGGTTTGTACAGTCTGCCCTGCGCAATCAGTGGGTAGGCATATCCGGTGCTCCCCAAACTGCCCAGGTTTCTATTGATGGAATCCTGGATCCGCAAACAACCAAACATGGTGTAGGTTTTCAGATCACTGCTGATAAACTGGGCGCGCAATCCTCAACTTCTGCAACTGCAAATTATGCTTTCCGTTTACAGCTTGATGCTGCCGATACCAGGCGGTTAAGCTTTGGACTGGGGGTAGGGGTAGCTCAGTACAGCTTAAATGGCAATGCATTAACAACTGTAGACGGAGGAGATCAGGCTGTTCCACTGGGCAGCGCAAGCAACCTCACGCCGGATTTCAGAGCGGGAATTTTTTATACCACTCCGTACTGGTATGTCGGACTGTCGGCATTAGACCTGCTGTCAAACACAAAATCCGCAGATGATTACAGAAGAAGCACAACGCTGGATGATAACATTGTTCGTACGCGGCACCTTTACTTCGTGGCCGGTTCCCTTGTCAATGTTTCGCCCGATCTGAGGATCAGGCCAAGCATGATGATCAGAGAGGATTTTAAAGGCCCCACCAATGCCGACTTTAACGTGATGGGCATTTTCAGCGACAGGCTATGGCTGGGAGCAGGATACCGCACCAGTCTCAAAGTGTTTAAGAAAGAATACCAGAATACTGATGTAAGCAGTCAGGCTGCAATAATAGGTATTGCCCAGTTTTATGTGAATGAACGTTTCAGAATAGGTTATTCCTATGATTTCGCCACATCAAAATTAAGCGGGTACCAAAGCGGTTCACATGAAATAACCATAGGTCTAGCCTTTGGAAAAGCACCTCAGGCATCTATCTGTCCGCGGGTATTCTAAAATAGTTGGGCAACACTCATTTGTCTGATCGTATGTGTACTTAAAAACATACCTGCTCCACAGTTTTATAACCAGATCCGTGATGAGGCTATTTTTAGTTCCATAAGGCACAATTCTCAAATAAATTTTGTTATTCGGTTAAGTTAATATATTTTTGTCTATTAAATCGATAGATATTATGTACAGCGCGCTCTCCACACGTTTAGCTTCTTTCTCTCATCAGCTCACAGGATGTGCTGATTCAAGCTGTTGCTGTATTACAAATATCTGAAAGCTATAAATTTAATCATACAATTTCCACCCCATAATTAATCTATGAAATCACTCTACCCAACACGCATCGCTGCGTTAATTATTTTTATGCTCATACTGCAATTCAAGCCATTGCATGCCCAGGAAAATCAATTGATTGAGGTGAGCGGCATCGTGAATGACCAGGAATCTAAAATACCACTTGCAGGGGTGAGCGTAACCATTAAGGGTACGATTGCCGGAACCACTACCGATCAGGCGGGGAAATTTAAACTGCGTTCCAAACTTAAATTTCCGTTTAAACTGGTGTTTACCAGTATAGGATTTAAAACGCAGGAATTTGATGTGAAAGAAACAGGGTCACAATTAAACATCGAGCTGGTTACCTCAACGATCATCGGTAATGAGGTTGTAATTACAGCATCACGCGTGCCCGAGAGCATCCTTAAATCCCCTGTGGCGATAGAGAAACTCGATATCCGTGCCTTGCGCGAATCTCCGGCGCCTAGCTTTTATGATGCACTGGAAAATGTAAAAGGGGTACAGATGACTACCGCCAGTCTTACCTTTAAAATTCCGAACACAAGAGGTTTTAATATTCCAAGTAATTACCGCTTTGTACAGCTGGTAGACGGAATAGATATGCAGGCGGCAACCCTCGGCGTCCCTCTGGGAAACGCGATCGGCCCAACTGAACTGGATATAGCCAGTGTAGAGATCACTCCCGGAGCAGCATCGGCACTTTATGGAATGAATGCCATCAATGGTATGTCCAACCTGATCACCAAAAGCCCGTTCTTATATCAGGGACTAAGTTTCTATCAAAAAGGAGGCTTAAATCACCTTGGCGGCACGGGCCGCGATGCCAGCAACCTGACAGAAACTGCAATCCGTTATGCCAAAGCCTTCAACGACAGGTTTGCATTTAAAGTGAATTTGAGTTACCTGAAGGGAACCGACTGGCTTTCTGACACAAGAACGGATCAGAACCCCAATAATCTGAAAACCGCAAACCCTTCGTTTCCATCCCTCAACGGAGCAAATAATGTAGCATTCGATGGATGGAATAAATATGGTGATGATGTTCTTGCCGGTAGCAATACCGTTTCTGTTTCGGGATTAAATATCGACGGCAAAACCAATCAAACCCTCAATGTAGCCAGAACAGGTTATTGGGAAAAAGACCTCGTTAAGCCGAACGTAGATAACCTGAAGTTTGATGTAGGTTTAAATTACCGCATCGGGAAGTTTGCCGAATTGTCTTATACCTACAGAGTAGGAAAGATGGATGGCGTATTTCAACGCGGAAATAAAATCCAGCTTGATAATGTAGTGATACAAAACCATAAAATAGAACTCAAAGGAAGTAACTTCCTGATCCGCGGAAATGTATCACTTGAAAACTCCGGCGATTCTTACAATGTTAAACCTCTGGCAGATAACCTTGATCTGGCAAGTGGTGGCAGTGGAACGGTATGGGGCGCAAAGTATAAAACGGCGCTTACAACATATGCCTCGGCCAATGGAGGATCATTAACAAGCGCCAATCTTGCGGCTGCAACTGCATATGCAAGGCAGCAAGCCGATGCCGGCAGGGTAGAACCGGGAACGCAGGCTTTTGAAACACTGAAGAATACGATCACAGGTATCAATAACTGGGATATCAAATCTTCCACCATTCCTGATGCACCGGTAACTGGTGGTGCAGCCCTGGTACAAAAAAGCAGGACTTACAATTTTGAAGGTCAGTGGGACTTATCCAAAGCGGTTAAATTTGTAGACTTACTGGTTGGGGCAGATACAAGGATCTACCAGATCATCCCTGATGGAAACAGTTTTGTAGATTTTAGCCGTCCTATTGCCGACCGTAACAAGGAATTACCGGACGGAACCTACGGCAAGAATATCTATTATAAAAAATTCGGAGGTTTCGCTCAGATTACCAAAACCTTCTTTGATGAGAAACTGAAATTGTTTGCTTCATCGCGCCTGGATTATAATCCATATTTTGATCCAAAACTTACGCCAAGGCTGGCTGCAGTGTTTTCTCCTGATACGCATAATAACTTCAGGGTAACCTATCAGCAGGGATACCGCTTCCCGGGACTGTTTGAAGCCCTGTCTTATGTAAATAATGGCCGTGTGAAAAGAGTGGGCAGCCTTTCCTTCATTAATGATGGGCTGGGTTATCTTGATAACAGTTATACCCGTGCATCGGGCGTAATCTTTAACTCGGCAGTAAATGCCGCCGTAGCTGCTGGTGCAGACAGAAATACAGCCGCGCTCGCAAACCGTAACCTGCTGGTAAAAGCAGACCTGCCTAAAGCTACTCCGGAGAAGATCAACTCTTTTGAAGTAGGTTATAAAAGCGTGCTGTTGGAAAACACACTTTCAATTGATGTTGATGCCTATACAAACACTTACACCGGATTTTTAGGCCAGGTGCAGGTAGATGTTCCCAAAGGTGCTACAGTCGGCTCTGATGCCGCTGTGCTTAACATGCTGGATGCCAACAGGGATGCAGGACAGGATCGGTACCGTGTGTATACCAATGCAAAAAATAAGTATACCAACTATGGTTCTGCACTTGGTGTAACCTATAACTTTTATCAAAAGTATACCGTTGCCGGAAATGTAAGTTATAATAAGATCAAGGCGAGTAAAGCCGATGATATTTTTGTAACGGGTTTCAATACACCTGATTTTGCAACAAACCTGACCTTCGGAAACAGGGAGGTGCTAAAAAACCTTGGTTTCAGCGTGGTGTATAAGTGGCAGAACTCATTTTTATGGGAAAGCCCGCTCGTGACCGGAAAGGTAAATGCCATCAATACATTTGATGCACAGGTTTCTTACCGCATGCCCGCTTCTAACGCAACGGTCAAAATTGGTGGAACCAATATTTTTAACAAACCATTTATACAGTATGCCGGCGGACCAACAATTGGTGCACTGGTTTATGCCGCTGTAACCTTTGAGGGACTGCTGGCTAAATAAAACATCCTATTTTGTTCCTGTAAATACAGGATGCTGCAACGAGAAAGAAAGTAATCCGAGCGCTATGTCATCGACATCAGCGCTCGAGTTGCTTAATACCACTATGCCGGTCTTTTTGTTCTTTACATATCCGCACCAGCTCCAGAAACCTCCTGTAGCCCCATTGTGCCAAACTTTCACGTTACCCTTGAAGGGATCAATCGTCCAGGCCAGTCCTATACTTCCTTCTGCCTGTCGGTCTGTCTCTTTATGGCTCAAAACAATATCCGGATTAACATCATTGATATTAGCTTTTAAATAGATCAGCATATCCTGCATATTTGATTTCAAGCCCCCTGCAGCATTGAAAGCTCCCAGTTGCCAGTTAGATACTGCTTTCCCTGTTTCTTCAGAATATCCTGTGGTCATCAGCGGTTGATCAGCTCCGGGAACATCATAATACGTACTAACTAATTTTAAGGGCTCTGTCACCACCTTTTTAAGCAGCGTTTGCAGCGGCTGCTGGTACACATTTTCAAGGATAGCGCCCAATACAGCAAAGCCCAGGTTGGAATATCCTGACCTGATGCCTGCAAGGCTATCTGGTTTGTAGCTTTTCAGATATTGGTAAATCATTTCTTTGGAATAATGTAAATAGGGGTTTTCAGGGTTGTAGCCAGTACTGGTATTGAAATCCAGGGGAAGCCGCGGAAGTCCGGAAGTATGGTTTGCCAGATTTACAATCCTGATGGCTTCGCCGTTTAACAAAAGATTTGGATACGCTCCGGGCAGATATTTCCTTATATCATCTGTAAGGGCAATCTTCTTTTCATTGATCGCATGTGCAAGCAGCACGGCCGTAAAAGTTTTGCTGATTGAGCCTATTTCGTACAAAGACTTTTCGTTGGGCAAATTATTTGTTTCTTTTTTGGTCTCACCGTAATAATACGTAGCTGTAGTATTGCCGTCAACTATTCCAATGCTCAAACCGCTGTTATTAGGATCTTTCAGAAAATCGAGCGCCAGTGTATCTACATATAAATCAAGTTTGCTCTGCCTCGGGTTATTGGTTTTTATTAAAGTCGTATTTTTTGGATGCTCTATTTCTTTAATCTGCTTTGTAGGAATCCATTCACTGTACGTAATCTCCTGATCTTTTGATACGGCAATTTTAAGCATGAGCCTGCCACGTTCAAAATTGATCATATAAGTAGCATTGGTCTTCACTTCATCCAGATATTTCCAGGAGGTGATTACCCCCAGGGGTTGCTGCAGATTGACTTTGTAAAAATGAACGACATTCTCTTCTGTCAGAAGTTTTCTGGACTGAGGAGCGAACTGATTATAAATCGCAGTATAATGTCCGCCGTTGTAATATCCTGCCAGGTCTGCAACAGCCTTATCTGTAAAAAGCCGCTGCTGTCCAAAGCTGCTGAAACAAATTACAAACAGGACAGGGAAGATGAATTTGATCATTTTAATTTTCTTTAATTGGGCGGGATGTAGATGCTAAAATATTAAAGGTAGCAATAATTTCAAATTTCGTTATATCGTCGAAAGCTCGTTACAGGAATAAAATAGTATGCTGAATTATTATTTCTTCATCGGATGAATCCCGGGTAGTGTTGTATTAACATTAATTAACATTCTCTGTAACGAACTTCCATTATAAGAGTCTTAACTTCAATTAATTAAAACAGATAATATGAAAGGGATATCTGGCTTCGCCATCATTGCAGTATTAATTTTCAATATATATTCTCCTGTGTTTGCCCAGCGCAATATCATCAGGATTGATTGCAGCAAGATCAGCCCAGATGCCCTTGATCACGACATTCCCGAATTAATGCGAATCGCAAAGGTACCGGGGATGGCCGTAGCTATCTTTAATCAGAACCAGCAGGTCTACAAAAAAACTTTTGGTTACAGTAATATGCGTACAAAAAGGCCCCTAAAGTCCAGTACCAATATCTATGGTGCTTCCCTGAGCAAGTCTGTTTTTGCCCTTATGGTCATGAAACTTGTTGAACAGGGGAAACTTGATCTGGATAAACCTTTACAGGAGTATTTGCCCAATCCCATCTATGATTACCTGCATCTTAAAAGATGGCATGACGATTATACAAGCCTGAAAAATGATACCCTGTACAAGAAAATCACTGCCAGGATGTGCCTTGATCATACTTCGGGCTTTCCCAACTGGCGCTGGGACCTGCCGGATCAAAAGTTAAGAGTGGTCCATGTGCCCGGCAAGAGATACAGCTATTCCGGCGAAGGAATGGTATACCTGCAGGTGGTGCTTGAAAAAATGCTTGGAAAATCTCTCGAACAGCTGGCAGATGAGATTGTTTTTGGTCCCTTGGGTATGAAATCTACCGCTTATACTTTCCTTCCTGCGTATGAAAATGACTATGCCTGGGGGCATAATACGAAAGAAGAGCTGTATGAAAAAGATAAAGACAATGAAGCCCGTTCCCCAAGTACAATGGAAACTACTCTGGACGACCTCTCGCTTTTTGTGGAAGGGGTAATGCAAAATAAGATCATCAGTAAAAAAACAACAGATCAAATGTTTACACCGCAGCTCAGGCTTCACTCTGTGGTACAGATGGGCCCCCTGTCTTTAAGGGATACTGACGCATATGATAACATCCAGCTGAGCTATGGACTCGGATTTGGCCTGCTGAAATCTCCATACGGCTGGGCTGCATTTAAAGAAGGCCATGGTGATGGTTTTCAGCATTATATGATCCTGTTCCCTGAAAGGAAAACTGCGGTGCTCATCATGACAAATAGTGATAACGGCGAAAGTATCTTTAAAAAATTGCTGGAACTAACAATCGCAGATCGGTATACGCCCTGGAAATGGCAGCAATATATTCCGTACCCAGGGTTATAGGAGGGGTTGCAGCACCTCCCAAACATTTTGCGCCAGAATCTGATGTCCCTTGGCAGTAGGGTGCAGGCCATCTTCCTGGATCAGTTTTGGCATGCCGCCCACACCTTTGAGTAAAAATGGTATAAAGGCCATCTTGTTCTTCTTTGCAAGGGCAGGAAACAATTCCCTGAACGGGACAGTGTACTTTTCTCCCATGCTCGGTGGCATCTGCATACCGGCCAGGACAAGCTTTGCATCCGGATACTTCTTTTTTACTTTGTCGATGATCGCCTGTAAATTAACTGCTGTTTCCTGCACCGGGATGCCCCGCAGCCCATCATTTGCACCCAGCTCCAAAACAAAAATAGCTACAGGCTGGCGCAGCAGCCAGTCGATGCGGCTTTTGCCATCAGCAGAGGTTTCACCGCTCAATCCTGCATTGATGATCTTATAAGGCAATTTCAGGGAATCTGCTTTATGCTGTATCAGGGCCGGAAAGGCCTCATCGGGATCTACTCCAAGTCCTGCCGTTAAGCTTGTGCCAAAAAACAGGATGTTTTTAATGTTGCCGGCTTTTACAGCTTTTGCTGCTGCAACAGCAGGCGTATCAGCAGCTTTATCGTCATTGCCAGACTTGTTGTTACCACTGCAGCCGGATAACGCAGCAATGAGGAGCGTAAAAATGATATATTGAAAGGAACTGAATTTAAATGATCTCATCTCGTAAAAATACTATTATGTTGGTTATTATTAACAGCAGAGTTGTCATATGGTTTCAGTATTTGAGAACTCAGATGCTTTAACAATAAATACTTCCGGTTATTATAATAATAACGTCACTTCAATACTTCATTCAAACAATTAAAGGCTTTTAGCATTATATTTAACGTAATAAATGCCCATTTTTCACGTCAGACATCTGTATAACACGCCTTATCTTGGAAAACATTTTAAATATCAAAGAAGTCAGCAAATATTATCAAAGTGCTGATACATCACTTACCATACTGGACAAAATCAGCTTCTCTATCAGGAAGGGATCAACCGTAGCGATAACAGGCCCTTCAGGGAGCGGAAAAACTACATTGCTTGGTCTCTGCGCTGGCCTGGACCACGCCAGTGCCGGCTCGGTGGAACTCAACAATGTTCTTCTTGATCAGCTTACAGAGGATCAGCGTGCAGAAGTAAGGAACAGGTATGTGGGCTTTATTTTTCAGAACTTCCAGTTACTGCCTACACTCACGGCTTTAGAAAATATCATGGTTCCGCTGGAGCTGAGGGGAGAGAAAAATATTCGTCCCAGAGCTTTGGAACTGCTTGATAAAGTGGGCTTGTCTGCCCGGGCAGATCATTATCCTGTGCAGCTTTCAGGTGGGGAACAGCAAAGGATATCGCTGGCCAGGGCATTTTCAAATACACCTGCTATTCTGTTTGCCGATGAACCTACCGGTAACCTTGACGGTGAAACGAGCGAAAAAGTAATTAAGCTGTTGTTTGATCTGAACAAAGAGGCTGGAACGACCCTGATCATCGTTACCCACGATATGGACCTGGCCAGCCGTGCAGACCGGATTATCCGTTTGAAAAGTGGGCTGATTGTTGGAGATGAGCAGAAAATGTATGTCTGAGCAAAATAACCCAGGGCAGCTGAGCCCATCTTTTCAAAGATCCGCGCCTCTGTCCTGGCTTTTTAAAATGGCATGGCGCGACAGCCGTAAGAACCGGTCGAGATTATTCCTTTTTACCTCCTCTATTATCCTCGGCATTGCCGCCCTCGTGGCCGTTTATTCCTTCAGAGACAATCTTCAGCGGGATATCAATAACCAGGCGAAATCACTGACCGGGGCAGATCTGACAATTGACAGCCGCAAGGCCATCAGCAAGCCTGTGATGGCGATGCTTGATACTTTGGGCGATCAGCGCGCCAGACAACTGGATTTTGCCTCAATGCTGTACTTTGTAAAAAATGAAGGCAGCAGACTGGTACAGATTAAGGCGCTGGAAGGTAATTATCCGTTCTATGGCGAAATTGAAACTACTCCCGTCAGTGCATCTAAAGCCATCAAAAATGGCAGGAATGCACTGGTAGACAGAACTGTGATGCTCCAGTTTAAAGCCAAACCGGGCGACTCTATCCGGGTAGGCAAGATCAGTTTTGCCATTGCAGGATATCTTGATAACGCGCCCGGACAAACAGGTTTTTCTGCAACTATATCACCAATTGTATATATTCCACTGCGTTACCTGTCTGAAACCGGACTTGTTGCCTTTGGCAGCCGCATCCATTATTCTTATTTTTACCAGTTCAACCAGCCTGAAAAGATCGCCCCTTTGCTTAAAAAACTTAGGCCCACACTGGATAGGGAAGGTTTGGACCAGGAGACGGTAGAATCTAAAAAACGCGATACCGGCCGTTCCTTCCAGGATCTCAGCCGGTTTCTGGCACTTGCAGGTTTTGTAGCATTACTGCTCGGATGTATAGGCGTGGGCAGTGCCATCCATGTATATGTAAATGAAAAGATAGCGGCCATCTCCACCTTGCGCTGCCTGGGCGTAAAGGCCTGGGAAGCATTTTTTATCTTCCTGATCCAGATTAGTTTTATCGGATTGGCCGGAGCTGTTGCCGGTGCAGCGCTTGGCACAGGTATACAATTCTTACTGCCACTTGTCCTCAAAGACTTTCTTCCGGTAGAATTTAATATGCAGGTATCCTGGCTGGCGATCTTCCAGGGAATACTTACCGGTGTCATCATTTCAGTGCTCTTTGCTTTGCCCTCCCTGCTTTCTGTAAGGAAGGTGTCTCCGCTGAATGCGATCAGGTTATCTTTTGAGCCTGAACAGGCAAAAAAAGAACCGCTGAAATGGTTGGTTTACCTGCTTATCCTATTATTTGTTACGGGTTTTAGCTACTTGCAAATGAATAGCTGGACACAGGCACTCATTTTTAGTTTAAGTATTGTCGCCGCTATTGCAATATTCTACGGACTTTCCCTGCTGCTGCTGGGATTGGTACGCAAAACATTGCCGGCAGGTTTGAGTTATGCCTGGCGCCAGGGTTTTTCCAACCTGTACAGGCCAAATAATCAAACGTTAATGCTCATCGTTTCCATCGGTCTTTCTACCGCATTGATCGCAACACTCTATTTTGTGCAGGGGATACTGATCAGTAAAGTGACGCTCTCCACTGAAAAAACACAGCCCAACATGGCGCTGTTTGATATTCAAAGCAGCCAGAATGAAGCTGTGGCGGCCCTTACCAGACAATACCATTTGCCACTGATGACTCAGGTTCCGGTGATCACCATGCGGCTGGAAGAAATTAATGGGAAAAATGCGGCAGAACTGGCAAAAACCGATAGCCTGAAGGCTAAACCAAAAGGAGAGGAAAATGAACGGCGGGAGTCTTCATCCAGGGCCTTTAAAAGTGAGCTGCGCGCTACTTATCAGGATAAATTAACCAGTGCCGAAACAATAACCAGCGGCAAATGGACAGGCAGGCTCAGGTCTCCCTCAGATATTATTTATGTATCGCTGGATGAACGATATGCTGATCGCATCAATGTTAAGGTAGGGGATAAAATACAGTTTAACGTACAGGGAATGATGATTCCCACGGTAGTGGGCAGTCTGAGGAAAATCGACTGGGTAAAAATGCAGACCAACTTCAGGATCGTATTTCCGAGGGGGGTACTTGAAGAAGCCCCGCAGTTCCATGTGATCATGACCCGAGTGCCGGATAACAAGGTTTCGGCCGATTTTCAATCACAGGTAGTCCGAAATTTCCCTAACGTTTCGGTGATCGACCTGGGGCTGATCATGCAGGTACTGGATGAATTGCTTGGCAAGATCAGTTTTGTCATTCGTTTTATGGCTTCATTCAGCATGATAACCGGCTGGATCGTCCTGATTTCTGCAGTGCGCAGCAGCAAAAACCAGCGTCTGCGCGAGATCGTTTTGCTGCGGACCATAGGAGCTAAGGGACGTCAGATTCTTTCCATTACTGCCATTGAATATTTTTTTCTCGGGCTGTTTTCTGCTGCTGCAGGGATGATTATCGCCATTGCCGGCAGCTGGGCACTTGCAGTCTACAGTTTCGGTTCCGATTTTCAGCTTCCTGTAGTACCGGTACTGATCTTATTTTGTTCAGTAACGCTTATTGTAGTGTTTACAGGAATGTTAAGCAGTATAAATGTGCTTCGCCGTTCGCCCTTAGAAGTCTTAAGAAAAGACAGTTAGCAATATATGTGACATATATAAGGGTAAAATGTCCCATACTTTTAAAATTCGGAACAATGTTTGAGTAATAGTCTGAAATTTTAATATTCAAACAGTAATTATGAAGAAAAGAATACATGTTCTTGAAGACGATCAGGATATCAGATACATCATTGAGTTCTTATTAAAGGATGAAGGGTATGAATTACAGCTTTCTTCTACTTTCACAGAACTGAAGAGTAAACTGAACGATGCCTTACCGGATTTATTCATTATCGACGTAATGCTTCCTGACGGAAACGGTATTGAGATCTGTGAAGATCTGAAAACAGACATGTTTACCAAACATATTCCTGTAATCGTTATGTCTGCAAATCCTGGAAGTAAAGAAAAGAGTATCACTGCATTTGCTGATGATTACATCAGTAAGCCTTTTGATCTTGATTACGTAGTAAAAAGGATAGACAGATTGCTTGCTGATAAAGTGGCTTAGTATTTATTTGCTAAATTTAGCTTATGATCTCACTTGAAAATGAAAATATCAGGGTAACTTTTGCTGAAAAAGGCGCCGAACTGAGAAGTATTACGGCGAAAGCTACCGGGCTGGATTATCTCTGGAAAGGCGATCCTGCATACTGGGGAAAATTTAGTCCAGTCCTTTTTCCTGTTATTGGCGCGCTTAAGGATGAAACTTATTATGTGGAAGGCAAAGAATATCATCTTCCGCGTCATGGCTTTGCGCGTGATCACGACTTTGTTTTTGAACAGATCAGTGATACCGAAGTTTTATTTACCTTGTCCGCTACGCCGGATACCCTGGCAGTTTATCCTTTTGAGTTTGTCCTGGGACTGCGTTATACCATTTCTGGTTTTTCTGTATCCTGCACCTATGAGGTCCATAATCCTGCTGATCAACACCTTTTATTTTCTGTTGGCGGCCACCCTGCATTTGCAGCGCCAATT
The DNA here is from genome assembly GCF_900182595.1 of Pedobacter westerhofensis. Lineage (GTDB taxonomy): Bacteria > Bacteroidota > Bacteroidia > Sphingobacteriales > Sphingobacteriaceae > Pedobacter > Pedobacter westerhofensis. The sequence continues at coordinate 16,361 of NZ_FXTN01000004.1, forward strand.
ACAGATGAGGTAACCTATGAAGATTGTTACCTTGAGTTTGCCATAGATGAGTCGCTCATCTATCATAAGATAGATAATAACCTGATCAGTGATCAAACCGATTCCCTGCATTTAGATAAGGGAAAAATGTTCCTCAAACATTCTTTATTTTACGACGACGCGCTTGTCTTTAAAAAAATGGAGAGCCGTATGATTACGCTCAGGAATACGATAAATGAGTACGGTCTGCATTTCCGTTTTAACGATTTTCCTTTTTTTGGGATCTGGGCTGCCAGGGATGCCGATTTTATCTGCCTCGAACCCTGGTGCGGCATAGCCGATGGTGTTGCCCATAATCAGCAACTGAGCGATAAAGAAGGAATTATTTCTTTATCGCCCGGTGAACACTGGAAAAGGGTATGGGAGGTCGAGGTTTTTTAATCAGCCTTTAATACGCGTACTTTAATATGTGAGGCCTGCGTTACCGTTGAATAAACCCTGTGGGTAGCCTTCTGGAAATCAGAAGCTTCAGCTTTATATATATTCACAAATTTTTGCGGATTACGGTCTACCAGCGGAAACCAGGAGCTTTGCACCTGCACCATCATCCGGTGTCCTTTCTTAAAACAGTGTGCGGCATCCTGCATATCAAATTTTACTTCAGTCACCTCTCCGGGAACCATTGGCTCCGGTATGGCAAAACTTTTCCTGAACTTTGAACGCATCACTTCACCACGCACCAGCATCTGGAATCCGCCCATTTTTGTGCCCGGAAGGGGACTGTCATTTGGGGCATCTCCGGGATAAACATCGATAAGCTTTACCACAAAATCCGCATCTGTACCTGTAGTGGATACAAAAAGATCTGCAATCAGGTTTCCTGAGATCACTACGTCACTTTCCAGCACAGGCGTTTGATAAACCAATACATCCGGACGGGATGCAGCAAAACGCTGGTCTTCGTACATGAAGTCGCTTCCGCGGTCGATCCTGATTTCACTGGTGTATGGAACAGGTTTACCGGGGTCGCTGATATATTCTTCAAATTCATCGCCAGTAGTCCCGGGTGCGTCAAATGACAGCGTACCATCGGCATGAAAATACAAATTTTTCTCCTGCGCTTCTGCCGGCGGCCATGCACTGTATTTCTTCCATTCGTTGGATCCGGTTTCAAATACATTGGCCTTTGCCAGATCAGGCCCCTGCATCCCCTTCAGGTAATGGTTAAAAAATGCGAGCTCTATCTGTTCACGATAAAACGGCCCGGTATCCGAGTGGAAACGGATATTGCCCAGGGCATTATTGTTTCCTCTGGTCCAGCCGCCATGGATCCATGGGCCCATTACCAGGTAGTTTGCCTGCTTAGGTTTGTTTTTTTCTACACCCGCATATGTCTTTAAAGGGCCATACAGATCTTCCTGGTCAAACCACCCGCCTACAGTCATCACTGCTGGTTTTATATTTTTTAAATGCTGCGCAACGTTTCGCGAAGTCCAGAAGTCGCTGTACGTTTCGTTTTCCATCATCTGATTCCAGATTTTGTTTTTACTTTTGAAGTATTTCTCGTTTACATTTTTCAAAGGCCCAAGATTCAGATAGAAATTATAAGCGTCTGGTGTACCATAGGCCGCAAATGCCGGTGCTCTGTCCGGGGTAGGCTGCGGTCTCGGCGCACCGTAAGAAGATAAAAATGCAAAAGTGCCCATCAGGAAGAAAGCACCGTTGTGGTGGCGGTCATCTCCCATAAACCAGTCCGTCACCGGGGCCTGTGGTGACGCCGCCTTCAATGCAGGGTGTGCATCAATTGCAGTCATTGTGGTATAAAACCCGGGAGCTGAAATGCCCCAGGTGCCTACCTTTCCGTTGTTATCAGGCAGGTTTTTGATCAGCCAGTCTATGGTATCATAGGCGTCAGAACTTTCATCGATATCTGTTTTTTTCTTTTTTACCGGGATGTATGGTCTCACGGCCACAAAGTCTCCTTCAGAAAGGAATTTTCCGCGCACATCCTGGTAAACAAAAATGTATCCTTCTTTCGCGAAAAGCATCGAAGGACCAAGGCTCAGTTTGTATTCGTTTTCTCCGTAAGGGCCGGCGCCGTAGGGCGTCCGGTTAAACATCACAGGATATTTTTTTGTATGGTCTTTTGGGCTGTAGATCACCGTGTACAACTTTGTACCGTCACGCATGGGAATCTGTTTTTCCAGCTTCTGGTAGTGTTCACGGATATAGACCGAATCTTCCTGAACGGTTAAGGGACGTTGTGCAAATGCACCTAATGAAAGAATTGACATTGCTGCTGATAGGATAAATTTGTTTTGCATACGAGCGTGTTAATCGCGGCAAAATAACAATTTGCAGGCAATTTATAACTTATTCTTTCAGATAGTAAGCTTCGTTCATCTCCTTATTGGGTAACAGGTTGTCCCAGATCATTCTGATACCGTCATTGCTGTTCTTATGCTTTAACTCAATTATCCTGCGCAGCTTATTGACCATTGTACATTCTTTCTGTGAGAGATAGAAATCATTTTCCTGGAAAAAGACCATCAGCCTGTTAAAGCTTTTCCGCAAAAATTTGTCGGTTTCACTCAGTTTTGCCAGTTCATTGATATGCCTGTTGATCGCAGAATGTTTTACCTGGGGTTTAAGGTTGGGGATCAGATCAATGATGCCATCTTCAGAAATGACCACCAGTACTGTCTGTGCTTTATGCTCCATGTATTCATAGTAGCGTACCGCTGAATTATATCTTGCGCCCCTCGATGAGTCGCCGTTCGAGGTAGCAATACCATCAAGAATTACACCTATCGCATGGCAGGTACAGTCGGTATCAATCAGTACAGCGCCATCAATAGAAGTAATCTGATGGATAATATCTTTGTTGATGCGGATTGGCCTGATCTTGAAACACTGGCTGCTGAGCCTTACTGCTTCTTCATCTGCTTTTGAAGAGATCGCGAGTATGGTACCATGCTTTTGCTTGGTTGCTTCCATCGTGATATCCCATAGTGTATTTAGCCTGATTTTATCTATTCCGCTAAAAAGCCGCCTGAGGCTGGAAAAGAATTTTTCCCTGTTGAGCTTTTCATTATAAAGGTCTGGCATTCTGAATGCTACCGATACCATCACGTGCTCATGATGTGTCACCTCCCAGTGAAAATGCTTGGTAAAGTTGACGATGAAAAGTGATTCCTCATGGTAATTGTATTTGCCTTTCAGCTGGCAGAGTCCGTAGATCAGCACAGAATCGGATAGAATCAGCTGTTTATGGTCTGCCAGTTCCAGGAATTTCCTCACTTTCCTGAAGTCTTTGATATGTATCGGCTTTTCAAGCTCCATGGTCATTTTAACATTGGGATGGCTTTTTGGCGCGATGACCATTTTACCAAAACCTTCGGCTCCTTCATATTTGAGCGACGAAATGGTATTACAGGCATCATATAAAACGTGTAAACTGTTGGGATGCTGACCAGCCATGGATACCGTTGTCATAAAATCATGGCCGGCTTTGCTCACCAGCTCGTCGCGCGTTTTTGCCAGTACATTAAAATCCGAGGGCGATTTTGCTTTAAGTGCATTGGCACTGGCATCAAGGTACACTTTGATAACGCTCTCTATAAACGAGCGGCTGATCTTCTACCCTGAAAAGGAACTGTCTTTGCTCAGGTAATAATATGTGTTTAATATTTTTTTGTTGAGTTCTGCAACTACATACACCAGGTAGCCATCAATATAAACCGGGGCGGAGACAAAGTTTTCATTGTTGCTTCCATTGATATGTGCACGCAGGATGCGCTGGATTTCTGCTGTATAGGCTGCGTTTAAAAGACGCTGGTAGTGATCTTCATCATGGCATTCCTGCTGGTTCATTTTGAGGCTGTGATGGATGCACAGGGCTTTCAGCGTACGAAAATCTTTGCTCACATAATCCCCCTCTGGACATTCCAGGCCAACAAAAGGTCGGTTCATATGGGGCTTTAGGCTCGCACCGATCAGAAATACCTTTGGCGCCAGCCGTTCGTCTAAAGAATTAAACAGTTCTTCAGCAGCAAGCACCAGTGAGATCTGACAATGCTGCTGATGTTCCCAAATTAAATTGTCGCAGGAATTCATAGCTTCTTGTATTTATTCTAGTAGATCTCGTGCTATATATTCCTGCTTTATTTGATTTGATGAATGGATAAACAAATGTATTTTAAGTTTTCTTTAAAAAGTGTTAAAAAGAGTTAATTGATCATATATCATTTTATTACATTAGACGTTTATTCTATAATTTTTAAATTGTTTACCAAACTATTCAATGCAACCAACAAAATATTCCAAGACAGCGCTGGGCGCAGCAATCCTGGTGGCTTCATTAGGCTACTTTGTAGATATTTATGATTTACTTCTTTTCAGTATCGTCCGTGTGCCCAGCTTGAAATCATTGGGCCTCAGTGGTACAGCACTTACCGATACGGGAATTTCGCTCCTTAATATTCAAATGATAGGGCTGTTGGTGGGTGGTATCTTCTGGGGTACACTTGGGGATAAAAAAGGCCGTCTTTCTGTTCTCTTTGGTTCCATATTTATTTATTCAGCGGCAAACTTTGCAAATGGACTGGTACATTCTATAACCGCCTATGGGGTATGCAGGTTTATCGCCGGCTTAGGCCTGGCAGGAGAACTGGGTGCCGGAATTACGCTGGTAGCAGAGTTAATGCCTAAGGAGAAACGCGGATATGCAACCACTACCGTAGCTGCGGTAGGGGTGAGCGGGGCCCTGGCAGCATATTTTGTGGCCAATCTTTTTGAATGGCGTACCTCCTTTTTTGTGGGCGGCGGACTCGGACTGGTATTATTGCTGCTGAGGATCGGGGTTGCAGAATCAGGCATGTTCAGCCAGACCAAAGATGCCAGCAACCGCGGAAATTTTCTGGCCCTGTTTGGTAGTAAGGAACAATTTGTGAAATATATGCGCTGTATCCTCATTGGATTGCCATTCTGGATGGTGGTGGGGATTTTTATTACTTTATCGCCCGAATTTGGAAAGGTGCTTGGTGTTCAGGGCGACGTAAATGCCGGGGCTTCCATCGCCTGGTGTTACGGCGGGATTGTGGTTGGGGATATTTTAAGCGGGCTGCTCAGCCAGTACCTGAAAAGCAGGATACAGGTGGTCTATATCTTCTTATCATTATCTGTAATCGGGATCATCGCATACCTTACACTGCATAACCTTACTTTGAATCATTTTTACTGGCTTTGTGGCGCAATTGGCCTGGCAACTGGTTACTGGGTTATCTTTATGACGATTGCGGCCGAACAGTTTGGCACCAATATCAGGGCAACTGTAACTACCACTGTTCCTAACTTTGTACGCGGTGCCATTGTTCCCTTGTCTTTCCTTTTCCAGGAATTCCGGGTACTTTACCATGGTTCAATTATATCATCCGGTATTACTGTTGCTGTAATCAGTTTTGGCATTGCCTTCCTGGCGCTGAGCAAAATGAAAGAAACATTCCATAAGGATTTGGACTATGTAGAGGAGTTTGTATAATGGAATATATTCTGGGTATAGATATAGGCACTGGAAGTACTAAGGCCGTTGCAGTAGGTATGGATCATATCGCATTTGACAGCAGCCAGTATTTTTATCCCACAGTTACAGCAAAGCCACAGTACAGTGAACAGGACCCTGAACTGATCTGGCATGCTTTTCAGCAGAGCATAGAAGAACTGGTGCTCAAACTGGGACATCCTCCCCTGGCAGTTGGCCTGAGCACGGCCATGCACAGCCTGATTGCGGTTGATACACAATGCAATGCACTCGCCCCAATGATGACCTGGGCTGACAGCAGGAGCACCGCTGTAGCAGAACAGCTGCTCGCTTCTCCGCTTGGAATGGAGCTTTACAGGGAAACAGGTACACCTGTACATTCCATGTCGCCCTTAACCAAGATCATTTGGATCAGGGAAAACCAGCCGGAGTTTTTCAGTACGGTATATAAGTTCATTTCTATAAAAGAATATATCTGGTTCCGCTTATTTCAAACCTTTGAAGTTGACCATTCTATTGCTTCATGCAGCGGATTGATGGATGTGGAGAAACTGGTGTGGAGTGAAAGGGCGCTGGCTGCTGCAGGAATCAGTGTGGCACAGCTTTCAGTCCTTGTCCCTACTACTTATCTGAGGACAGAGCCTGATGCCTCGGCATGTTTGGCATTCCTGCAACCTGGAACACCTTTTGTGATAGGAGCCAGTGATGGATGCCTGGCAAATCTGGGCACAGGGGCAGTTGCGCCCGGGATTGCAGCACTAACGATCGGGACCAGCGGAGCTCTGCGCATGGCAAATCACCAGGCCATATTCAATACAAGAGCGATGACTTTCAGTTACCGTTTGGATGAAGAGATATTTATTAATGGCGGCCCTGTGAATAATGGCGGGGTAGCACTGAAATGGCATTTAAAGAATCTGTTTCAAAAAGAACAGCTCAGCCCTGATGATTATACGGTGGCGCTCGCGCGGATGGAAGAGGTACAGCCCGGAGCTGAAGGACTGATCTTTCTTCCCTATCTGCAGGGCGAGAGGGCACCCATCTGGGATTCCAAAAGCTGTGGCAACTTCTTTGGAATGCGCCTCACACATCAGCCTCAGCATTTTACCAGGGCCGTGATAGAAGGGATATGTTTTGCATTAAATGATGTGTTGCAGTCACTCGAAGAATCAGGGCAGCATATCTCACAGCTGAATGTCAGCGGTGGCTTTGTCTCATCGCCTGCCTGGCTGCAGATCATGGCCGATATTACAGGAAAAAGGCTGGTGCTGGCAACAACTGAAGATGCTTCTGCTGTGGGAGCAGCTTACCTTGCTGTAAAAGCAACAGGGCGCTCTGCGGTGTTTCCTTCTCCAGTGCAGAATGAAAGTACCGTTGTGGAACCCAACAAGGTATATCACCTTGCATACCGGAAGTATTTTACGATTTACAAAAAGCTGTATACCAGTTTAAAGGAAGTGATGCAGGAAATGTATGAGCTGCAGAATTCTGCTCAGAGCAACTTTCCTTAGTTGTTATTTGCAGTCTGGTGAACAGAATTATATGCTTTAACAAGCGACTGGATAGATTTGACATCAAAGGTGTTCATGCCTTTTACCCTGGCCGTAAGATCCTGATCGTCTGAAAACTTTTCGAGTAAAGCATTTTTTATATATCGGTAATTAGCATCAGGATTGCCTTCTTCCGGTGTGATTTCCAGCATATCACCTGTGCCCGGTTTTTCTATATACAATAGTCCCTGACGACGGGGTGCTCTTTGCTCGTCGTCGTCACGGTTGCCTCCACCGGCAATACTTACGCCACCGCCGAATCCAAATCCACCAAATCCCCCGGTACCAATGCCCAGTCCGATAGAAGGAATAAAACGCATGCGTCTCTTTTTCTTCTCCACTCCGGTGCTTCCGCCCATTGAATAGAGATTAACAGCACCTGTTTCTACCAGCTTAAAAAAGCGATATTCTGTTTTTTTATGACTGATGAAGGGCCTGGTCACAAACGTTTCGCCATTCCACATGAATTCCTGTATATCCTTGGCATAAAATTGCTGAACCTCTCCGTCATCTTTCTTAATGCCTACCGTGACAAAATCTGTCCCCTGTATGGTTCCCCTGATAAAATTGCCATCAGAAATTACTACAGCATCCTGTGCTGAGGCAGTAAACGTGAGTATAGAAAAGAGCAGGATTGTGCCCAGATATTTTATTGTGTTCATATTAGTCCAAATAACGTAAATAGTTTGCCAAATGTTGTCACGGGCGACTCAGATATTTTGCTATTTATTAGAGAATTAGAATTCCAGTAGATTTGTTACTGAATTTTTTGATTGTAATCCAAAAATGCCCTGGATCACCAGGGCATTTTTACCAGCTTCGAAAGCGTTATCTTTTCAGGATTAAGGTTTCACTGTTTTCCTGGCTTCTGTTTTTTTTGTACTTGATTTAGTTACTGTTTTGTTATCCTTGTAGCGTAAATCCGGAGTGCCATCTTTTTTAGTAACCGTTTTAGTGACGGTTTTGTTGGCTTTGTAGCGCATGTCTTTTGTGCCGTCCTTTTTTGTCTGCGCAAAAGTGGCTGTGGTTGTAAAGGCCATCACAGCCAATAGCATCATCATGATTATCTTTCTCATAGCAACATATTTAGTTTAAATGAAGCTAGGAAAGATTTTTGAAAAAAGCAAAGATTGTCTGATTTAGATGTATGCGCAGAAATCATAGCCCCATGTAGCGGATCAGCTTTATTTCTTTATTTTCCAGTTCTGGTATTCCCTTAAATCCAACTCTCAATGAATTTAATCGCTTCATGCAATTTTTTCAAAACGAAAGGATCATTTCCCCGATCTTTCATGTCTGGATTAACAGTTGGCCTGCCAAAGTTTTTTTGCCTGGTGTATTTTTATCTTTAACTAACATACTGTCTCCTTTCTTGAGTTTTACAATTAAATTTAATTAATTAATTTTTATTTATCAAAAACGCATCGTAATTTACATTTGACTTAAATGGGTGTCAATTCCATCTTTAGATCCAGACAAATCAAAGTTGATCATGATTTGCTGCCATACTTTTGCCAAGCCCATCTGATATAACCTTGTTCTGGTAGGAGTAGATCCTAAAGAAAATAAATACTATTAAAATAGCTAAACTTTTTTCGGATAAGAGATTATAAAACTGAATTATATTTAATATCATATTCTTTTTCTTTAAGTATTTCAATATCATACACTCCTTGTGTGGCCATTTTAATCAATGCTCCATTACAAACAGGTTTTGTTTTGCTTTTTATGCGTAAAGTGCCCGTGCCTTCTGTGGCACTGATCCTGATCGCGGTAGTACTGCAGTACAATTTTACCAAACCCTTCGGTGTAGGTACTGTTCCCTCGATCCATTTTAAGCCACCAAGTACAGGCTCTGCCAGATAGGTCTGATAACCGGGAGACAAGGGTTTAATCCCCAGGAAATATTTGCCCAGCAGGTAGATCGGGCTGGCTCCCCAGGCATGGCAAAGGCTTTTTCCATAAGGCCGTCCATACATTGCCAGATGTTCAGTTCCTTTTTTGCCGGGATCAAATTCTTCCCAGAAAGAAGTAGCGCCAAGTTTGAGCATTCCGCCCCAATAATCTTTCATCTCTTTGAGCACATACTGCTGCTCTCCGAGGGCGCACAGCGCTTCCAGCTCATAAAAGCGCATATATGGTGTGGTGATCTTCTGCACCTGATCATTCATCAGCACATTTTTCTTTACGCCCTGCTTTTGTGCCTCGTTAAAATAATTAAAGAAGATACCGAACATATTGGCATAACGCGTTACGTTTGCAGTTTGCTGTCCGTTTACAAAGCTATGTACAAGGGCTTGTTTATCTTTATTCCAATATTGATCAAAGATCTTTTTCTTTAACTCTGCGGCAAGTGCTGCATACTTTGCTTCATCTCCCGGCTCCTGTGCTATTGCAGCACTTGTGGCCATAGTTTCCAGACTGCGTGCCAGCAGCAGCTGTTCAAAACTCAGCTCGCCCTTTTTGCTTAGTCCCTCTGCCCAGTCGATAAACACCCAGTCGCCCGCCATCCCTTCCATCATGCCGTCCTGGTTTCTTCTGGATAAACAGTAATCCATCAGGCTTTTCATCCTTGGGTAAAACTGTCTGATAAAAGTTTTATCGCCTGTATATTCGTAATAATCGTGTATGCCCATGAACCAGTAGAAGGTGTAATCCATAATGGTATTGATATGGCTGGTGACAGGGTCTTTACCTCTCAGTGCCAGTAATGTACGTGTGACAGAAGGCGAATCAAAAAGCAGGTAGTAATTCATCAGGTAACTTTGATAAGCATCGCCCGACCAGATCCAGCGGTCGCGCTTTATTCCGTCAATAAAAAACTCACGTGTATTCAGATGGAAGGTGTATTTTGAAACATCGTATATCCTGTTAATTTCCTCATCCGAACAGCGGAAACCACCTTTATCTGCAACAGGCAGATATTCATACAGCATCGAGACAGAGTCTATGCTCATACCGGGTTCAATTTGAATGTTTACAAACCTGAATGCCCTGGTCAAGGCACTGAGTGTATCTGCTTTTTTATCAGGCTTTAACCAAAGCTTATCCAGGGTTTCACATTGCGCAGTATCAAGTGCTTCCTCCCTGGATTCTCCGTAATAGATCCCCAGGATCCCCTTTCCTTTCAAACCATGCAGCTTTACAAAGCCGAAAGTTTCTTTTCCAAAGTCTGCCAGTATGGAACGTCCGCTGCGCTCTGTTTTTACAGGCGACTGAGGCTTCAGCGATAACTTAAATGCAGATGGGGGAGAAGCAGGGTCTTCAAAATCCCATGCAGCAGCGTGGAGCCAGTTTGTGCCCGACTGGTCTGAGGCTTTGCCCGACTGATCTATCCATTCCTTATCTTCATAAGTAACCAGCCAGGAACTGTCAGAATTCACTTTTCTGCCCTTTACAAAAATTGCGGGAACACTATTCTGGCAGAAAACTTTCAGGCTAACCCTGTGTTTTCCAGCTGGGATACTGATCTTTCCCGGGTAACCGAACACAGATTTGCCATCAATTTTCACATTATACTGTCCCTCCACAAACAATTCTGCCCTCTCCGGCTCAGCAAGATCAAAATCTTTGTGAAAATCGATCAGCACATAGTGATTGTCCAGTTTCCAGAAGGGAGGAAGAAAGGAACCCCTTTCCGTTCTGCGGTTCTGCATTTTGTTTCCCAGCCAGATTTCAAAATCTCCGGGATACCAGATCCATGTTGCCTTCTGTGCAAATGCGCTTCCCGTGCCCAGGAATATAAAGATCATGCTCAGAAAAAAAAGATGTCTGTATTTTATAGTCATAAGCTCAGTATTAATGCCCGTTAAAAAAAATATATAAACCTGCCATCACCAGCGCCAGCACAATCCATGCTGTCCACACCCTCCAGGATGGATTTTCAATAGTTGCCAGACCGTCTGACTGGTAAACATGAGGTTGTCTGTCAGCTAAGGATATCACTACAGCGATCAGCAGCAATCCCGAAAAAATCAGAAAGGAAAGCATCAGGTAATGCGGCCAGAAAGAGTACTGGTCTGGTGGAAGGATCCACAGATAGGTAATGCCGGTTGCCAGGCTTAGTGCCGAGCCCGCAGAGAGTGTAAAGTTTACGGCCTTGCGGCTTGTGCGCTTCCAGAAAACAGTGAGCAGGAAAACCACTGATAAGGGAGGTGCTATAAAACCAAGTACCGACTGAAAGATGTCAAATAAGTTCAAGCCCTTGATATGGTCGATCGCCAGCACAACAACTACCGCCAGTATACATCCGGCAACAACTGAGAGCCTCCCAACCCTTACAATGTCGCTGTTGCTGGCGCCGGGATTGATCTTCTTCACATAAACATCCATCGTAAAAACTGTACTGAGAGAATTGAGTGATGAGCCGATGGTGCCTACCAGCACGGCGATCAGCACTACGATGACCAGTCCGTTCATTCCCGGAGGGAACAGATGGGTTACCATTGTCATATAGGCTTCGTTGGGATCTTTAAGGCCGGGAAACAGCACAGAGCACAAAATCCCTGTCAGAATAAAAAGGGGCAGGGACAGGATCTTTAACCAGGCAATAAAGTTCACGCCCAGCTGGCCCTGTTCAAGGGTTTTTGCCCCAAGCACGGACTGTACCATCGACTGATCAGTACAGAAAAAGGCTACAGCAGCTACCGGATATCCCAGCAGAATGGCATACCAGGGATATTTAGGGTCGGTCGCCGGCTGGATCAGGTTCCAGAAATGGGAGGGCGTTTGATGATACAGGGATTGTATCCCGCCAGCTTTGTATAAACCAAGTATGGTGAGCGTTAGTGAAACACCGATCAGCAGGAGCATCTGAAAAACGTTCACTTTAGCAATCGCCTTTAGTCCGCCTGCAAAAGTGAACAGGCCTGCAAAAGCAACAAGCACAGTGACCGACTGCCACATAGGTATTCCCAGGATCTGCCTTACCAGAAAGCCGCCGGCAAAAAGTCCGAGCGACAGCCAGGAAATGAGGATTTTAATCAGTGCGTACCAGGCAAGGATGTTCTGTGTAGAATCTCCGTAACGCTTGCCCATAAACTCAGGCATTGTACTCACCTTTGCGGCAAGGTATTTCGGTGCAAATACAATTGCCAGCAGAAACAGGAACAGGAAAGCGTACCAGTCAAAATTTACCGCCACAATGCCTGTGGTGTAGCCAATGCTGGCAAAAGCAAGGAGCATGGAGGGGCCAACATTTGTTCCCCACATATTGAAACCTATGCTTTGCCAGCCAAGCGACTGATTGGCCAGGAACAGATTTCCGCCTGCCTTTTTTTTATCTTTAAAGCTGGCCCTGTACCCGATCACCATCAGGATCACCAGGTACACGGCAACAATAACGTAATCCAGTGCGGTTAAACGTGCTGTGATATTACCCATTTGCCATCGGTTGAAGGCTGATACTCTCTTTCGAAATCCCATATTCTTCCAGTATGGCATCGATTTTTACCGGTAAGCCTGTAGCCAGAGAACGGTCCATCGCCTGTAGTAAAGCAATGGTACCAATGCCCTCTTTCAGATCGGGATAGGCCGTGGTACCTTCATCCAGGCATTGTGCAAAGTATTCCAGGTAATTCTGGTATTCGCCGGCGTGATGGCTTTTGCCTTCAAAGCGGAAGTAGTGTTTGAGCTTGTGTTCCCAGGTGATGAGCTGCTCCTCGCCGGTGTTGGTGGTCACCGCATAGCGAAGGTCCATATAGTCTGCCTGGCTGCAGCCCTCAGTGCCCCTCAAAATGCAGCTCATCTCGCTGTCCCGTAGGTTGGGTTGTACGGGACCGGTATAAGCACCGCTCACCCTTGCAATCCTGCCGTCCTTTGCCTTGAAAATAAAATGCATCGTGTCCTGGTTTTTCAGACCGGCGGCGGCGCCGTTTGCACTCAGCATTCCATAGCCCATTACTTCTTCAATTTCAGGTAAATACCAGCGGATAAAGTCGGTAGGGTGGCTCAATCCGCCATATAACCATTTGAACGATTGCTTCAGTGACCATCCTTTCTCGAGGAACCACCGGTGGTCCGCATGGTAATGTCCCTCTATCGTGATCAGCTCACCGATCAGCCCGGCCTCAAAATCCCTGCGCTGTCTTTTAACAGGCTCAAAGAAACGCGAACTCTGGCCTACAAATACTTTTTTACCGGATTGTTCGCTAAGCCGGATCAGCTCATTGGCAACAGAAAGGTCGTCAATAAAGGGTTTGGTACATACCACATGCTTTCCATGTATGAGTGCCTGTTTCACATGTTCTGCATGCAAATGATCGGGAGTATAAATAGCGATGACTTCAATTTCCGGATCATCCAGCAAACGCTGGTAGTTGGTAGTGAAATTATAAAAACCAAATTCTTTGGCCCTTTGCCTGCATAGCTCTTCGTTTGCATCACAAATAATCTTCAGCGTAATTTTTTCGCTCGCGAGCGCCGCAGAAATTGTGCTGCGGCCTTCTCCTAATCCTAATATTCCTAAGTTTAGCATATATGATATATAAGATACCTATTGATTGATCTGTTTAAATGAAACCCATACTTCCCCGGGAGCAGTGCCTGTAAGGCCTTCCTGATATTTCTTCATCAAGGTATTCCATTCATCAACCCTTGGGTTGTTTGCGGAGGTCCTGGGGTTCAGCTCTGCTAAGCTTTTGCCTTTGGGTATGCTGATCACCAGGATCAGCTGATCGCCGTTTTTGAAAACCTGCAGCTCCTGAAAATCTGCATTGCAGAATCCCTGCGATACTTCAGGCCAGTCTTTGAACTGGTTTTGATGATAGCTGAGGTATTCCTTCTGCAGCAGGGAGTCCTTAACCAGTGCGGCGCTAAGGATCACATTGTCCCACTCAGCTGCAGTAACGCCTGCCGGGCAATGTTTAGCGCGTTTAAATTCGTAAAAAGGAGCGTTGTAGATCCTGATGCTGTCTTTTTTAAATAGGTGCTGCAGATCATCGCGCAGGAGCAGCGGATTTTCCACAGCGCCATAAAGCAGAGTATGGTTTTTCCATTGGTATACGCTGCCGGCAGGGAGGCCATATTTTTTGCATAACGTGCTCAGCAGTTTCTGATCATGTTCCTTTCCGGACCTGCCGGTAATCTCCAAAACCTTAACCTTCTCAGAGTGGTTGATCTGCCAGTTAGGGGCGGGCGGTACCCTTTCTTTGATCAGGTAGTGATAAGGCTTCTGTAATCCCGCCAGCCTTTTGATACTGTCAGCTACCCAGGGGCCGTTATTTTCCCAGATATTGCCTGGGCCGTTGGCATTCTGAAGGAACTTATCACTGGGTGTCCAGTTATTTTTAACAGTAATAAAAGAAGAACCTTCGTCGGTATACAAATAGAACCAGTGATTGGGGTCGTGGGGGTAAGGGGCTTTATAAATACTGTCGGCATAGTTACCGCTGATCAGTGAATTGGGCTGGGCAGATAAAGTATAGATTGCGGATACATCATACATATGTTTGCCATAACGCTGTATCTTGTTTCCCCTGATCTGGTTATCTTTCATCACATTGACCGTCTTTGTCCATCCCCACCCCACAGAAATCCCCGTATAGGGCAGTTCGCTGAGATCGTTGTGTTCAATCATGATTCCCCTTACATATCCGGCACTGATCCCTGTTGCCCCCCAGTCCTCATTGGCAACATCAGTAATCAGGTTATTGCTGATCAGGTCATTGCTGCAAATCTCTCTCTCGTCCCGTGGTTGCCAGGGGATATGTACCTCCTGTGCCTCATCAGAAAATACACCCGTCTGGAGGCCCGTGCCGCAGATATCCTTAAATAAATTTCCCCTGATGCTGCTGTAATGCGTTCCCCTCTGATAATCGAGCCCGGTAGAGCCGAGGTGTTCAAAGCGGCAGTCTTCAAAACTGGTATGGTCTGCAAAAGCTACCTCTGCGGCGGCAGGAGGCCTTCCCACCCAGGCCTGATTTTCCAGTGTTTTCTTGTCGGCAGTACCCGGAACAGTAAGCTTGTACGCATCAATCATATACATTCCGGACTGATGGGGCACATGTCCTTCATGTGAAGGGCGGAGCCAGCTGCTGTGTTCAAATGAAATGCCTTTGAATGTTACATAAGCTACCGGGCGATCGGCCGTACCTTTCATCTGCAGCAGGGTTTCCAGCACTGGTACCGTCACTTCAGCGGTTTTCAAATCCTCGTTTTTCTTTGGCCAGTAATAAACTTTCCGGTTTTTTTTATCCAGGTACCACTCACCGGGCGTATCCAGAAACTGTACTGCATTGCTGAGGAAAAACGCTGAATTGCCGCTTTGTGCGGAGATCCATGGAGCCGGCCAGGGATGTTCAGACTGTATACGGCTTTCGGGCTGATAAAAAGACAACCGGGCGCTGTCGCCCCTAACTTCTGCTGATTTGATCCTCAGCACAGCGATAGCCCACCATTGGTGGATCAGCATTTCCATTCCCTGTACTTTACTGAGGTCGGCAGCAGGTTTCGGGATCCAGCAGGTTTCATCTTTATGGTTCCAGGAAAGTATCCTGTTCATCATATCCGGGCCGGTATCCCTTGAGCGTAGCGCTTTGATATTATTTACATATAACTGTCTGAAATCAACGAGCTCATCTCCGTCAAAAAGCGCGTCTGCCGCCCAAACCTTTCCTTTTGCTGCTGACGGTAAACCCGGAATATCTGCATCGCAGATTTTCCATCCGCCAAGGCTTCTTCCGCCGCTGATCACAGGTTTTTCGCCTGTTGCAGCCATGATCGTGATAGGGCTCTCAGCGGTGCCTGAATCCTCCGGCCGCAGCACAACAGCTTCCTGAAGTTCATATTTCCCCCCTCTCACGAGGATGGTTATACCATCTGCAATGGAAGGATCGGCCAGTCTTCGCAGTTCCCGGGCTTTCCTGAGCGCAAAGGAAAGATCTGCCAGAGGCTTTTCTTTTGTACCGGGGTTGCTGTTATTGCCTTGCGGGGAAACCCAGATCTCTGCTGCAAAGCTGAAGTACGGACAGAGCAGCAGCAGGAAAATCACAACGCGATATTTAGTGCGGTTCTTCATCATAGTTCTCCTTCTTTGATCCGGTTCAGTTGCTGCATCTGTTGATTTATATTGGTTTTTCTTTCCTGTAAAAATAATCAACCAAACCATCGTTTTTATATACCAGGTTTTCCGGGTATTGTACGATCTCATCCTGAGATCCTGCGCGCTGATAAAGATCCTGTTCCCCGAATAAAGCTTTGCGGCAAACAATTTCATGCGGATGCCGTTATCTTGAAATGCCTCATCAACCTAATTTCCCCGATACAGCTGAAAAACCAGGAATGAACATCGTTAAACGATTGGTTTACCTGCTTGACGAACAGTTTCGCTTGCCTGGAACTAATTTTCGGTTTGGTCTGGATCCGCTGATGAACCTCTTTCCGGTTGTAGGTGATATGACAGGGTTTCTGATCTCAGCGGGGCTTTTACTGGCGATGGCAAGGAAAGGCGCCAGTAATAAACTGGTGGTGCTGATGAGCATCAATATATTCCTGGATGCCGTTATCGGTGGTATTCCTTTTATCGGACAGGTCTTCGATTTCTTTTTCAAAGCCAACAGCCGCAACCTCAGGCTGATGAAAGAACATTATATAGAAGGCAGGCATAACGGCAGTGGTAAAAACACAATAGTTCTGGCGGTTGCAATTTTGATTATTCTGCTGATTATACTTATATTTCTGCTGGTAAAACTGGGCGACTGGCTGATTAACCTCTTTTAAGGTAACATCATTGTTAGCTTTGTGATCATGATTATCATTATCTTAGAGTAAAATATTTAATCCATCATATTAATTTGAAACCAGACCTCGCCGCCTTTATCAGGTCGAACTATAGAAACACTTTTACGGTATTGATGCTGGTGATCATCTTTGAGGTGAGCGTAAAACAGAACTACCTGCTGTTTCATACCATCGTTGAACTTATTGCCATTGTAGTGGCTTTCGCTGTGTTCATTATTACCTGGAATTCACGTAAGATGCTCGATAACAATTACCTCTATTTTGTGGGCATCGCTTATATTTTTATTGGTGCCCTTGATCTGATGCACACAATAACATTCAAAGGAATGCAAATCTTTCCCGGAACGGCCTATTACGCCAACCAGTTTTGGGTGGCTACCAGAGCTTTGGAAGCACTCACGCTCCTTATTGGCTTTCTGTTTCTCCGGATGAAAAAGATGCTGAACGGGGATTTTATCATCCTTTGTTATTCTGTAATTACCGTGCTCATCATACTCTCTATCCTTAACTGGAATATTTTTCCGGTATGTTACACTGATCAGATCGGACAAACCCCCTTTAAGATTTATGCCGAATATGTTATCATATTAATGCTTTGTTTTGCCGGCATCATGCTCTACCGTTCCAGAAAGCTTTTCGACAGGCCAATATTTAATCTGTTATGCCTTTCCATTCTCTTCGCCGTACTCAGTGAATTTTGTTTCACACTGTATATTTCAAATTACAGCTTTACCAATCAGCTGGGACATTATGCCAAACTCATTTCCTTTTTTCTGATTTATAAAGCTAACGTAGAAAAGGGATTTACTACACCTACAGGATTAATTTTCAAGAACCTGAAGGACAATGAAGAGAAATACCGGACCCTGGCCGAAAACCTGCCCGAGCTCATCTTCAGGTTCGACCAGAATTTTGTATGTCTTTATGCCAATACAGCAATTGAAAAGTTTCTGCCTAACCGTCATCAGTTTTATACAGGAAAAAACGTTGCTGAGTTCGGATTTCCTTCCCATTTCGAAAACCAGCTCAGCCAGATCCTGATCAGGGCGGAGAAAGCCAAAGCAATTCAGGAGGTAAAGTTCGATCTGCTCAATGTCAACCAGGAATATTCTTTTTCTATGCAGGCCATCCCTGAATATGGATCAGATAGCAATGGCGGCACTTTTCTTGTGATTTGCTATGATATTACTGAATTGAAGCTGAATGAAAGGAGGCTGCAGGACCTGAATGCCACGAAAGACAAGTTCTTTTCTATCATTGCGCACGACCTCAAAAATCCTTTTACTTCCCTGATCGCTTTCAGCGAACTGATCTACAAGAACGTCAACAAACTCAGTACTGAAAAGATTGAGAGCCTGGCCATCAGGATGAACGATTCTTCCAAACAGGCATTTGCACTGCTTGAAAATCTTTTAAACTGGTCGCGGGTCCAGACCGGTGCCCTGGTACCTGATCCCAGGGTAGTAGAGATTGAAAGGCTCCTGAGCGAAAACCAGGCACAGGCCGCATCTCTGGCATTGGCAAAAGGGATTACTATTCAAATTGATAGCATCTGTACCGGCAGGATCTTTGCCGACAAACAAATGATCGACACAGTATTGAGAAACCTAATCGCAAATGCTATCAAATTTAGTTATGCCAATAGCACAATATGGCTGAAAGCAGAGGATCAGCAAAATCATATACTGTTCTCCGTTGCCGATGCTGGGGTTGGTATCGATCAGCAGACCCTCAGTCAGTTGCTTAAAATCGATAGCAACATTTCCACACGCGGCACCGGCGAAGAAAAAGGAACCGGCCTCGGACTGATACTCTGCAAGGAGTTTGTTGAGCTAAGCGGCGGAAGGATTTGGGCGGAGAGTGAATTTGGATTAGGGACAACCTTTTATTTTACCGTGCCCTCGGTTTAGTATATCAGAGCTTCCTGAATAATTATTTTTATCAAAATTTCATTGATTATCTATTTTTATACCTATTTTTCATAATGAAAAGACGGATTTGGCCCTGTAACTATGTTTGAACGTCTAAAACGATTGGAAATATGGTAATTATACGCGGCGATAATCTCTTTTATTTATATTAAATATAATTTTTACCTTTAAATATTAATCATATTATAAAAGTTACATTTTACAAGATGGTAATTGCCAAAAATGTTGCATTGATTTCTTTTTTTGTGGAATATTGTGAAGTCTTAAAACGATTTAGCCTAAAGCAGCTTTTTAGTAGATTTTGATCATTTCTGAGCCCTGAAAAAATCGGTTAAGCAACCCATATTTAGAAGATGTAATCTGCATGGAGCAGAATCAAGAGTTTACCTGAGGATGGATGTCAAAGGTAATAATAGGTAATAACAGTTAATAATGAAGGCCAGTTTATCTGGCCTTTTTTATTAGTTCATACCTAACAGTTTATGATATTCTGTAATGGCGGTGGTAATATTCTGGACGATCTCTTCGCGGCCACTTTGCGAGTTAATGTATTCTTCTTCTCCCGGATTACTGATAAAACCAATTTCTGTCAGCACAGCAGGCATACCGGCTTTTGCCAGCACTGCAAGGCTCTGTTCCTTTACTCCGCGGTCTACACGGCCAACCTTAATATACT
Organism: Pedobacter westerhofensis; assembly: GCF_900182595.1. Taxonomy (GTDB): domain Bacteria; phylum Bacteroidota; class Bacteroidia; order Sphingobacteriales; family Sphingobacteriaceae; genus Pedobacter; species Pedobacter westerhofensis. The sequence continues at coordinate 35,774 of NZ_FXTN01000004.1, forward strand.
GTTGCTGGATAAGCCCTGCAAGTTTAATGCTTTGACGGCGATAGGCATTTTTCATCAGGGAAAGAATAATATAACTTTCCGGGTCATTGGGATTAAAGCCCTCATAATTGTCTTTATAATCTTTCTCCAACAGGATGGATGCATTCTCCCTTAGTGCGGCCTCCTGTTCACCAACCCTTCCAGAACCCGATACCAGGGTCTCTACTCCGGTAACGTTTGTTCTGCCCCTCATATTTGATGGCATAGAGTTACAGTGGATGGATATAAAGAGGTCTGCATGAGCCCTGTTCGCGATATCAATACGCTCGTATAAGGGAATAAATACATCCTCTGTACGGGTATAGATCACCTTGCTGTTTGGAATTTGTTTTTCAATAGTTTGTCCTAAAAGGAGTGCTACCTGGAGCGCTACATCTTTTTCTCTTGAAAATTCTCCCCTGGTAGAACCGTCTTTGCCACCATGTCCTGCATCTACCACAATGGTCATCGTTCTGGGGCCTGACGGCAGCAATTGCACCGGGACTGATTGCCCGTAAGTATAAGCGGAGCTCAGAACTAACAGGCAGGCGAAAATAATCCTTGAAGAAAGGTTTTTGTTAATACGTTTTGGCATTCGTTATTCGTGTGTTTATTCAAATTTACAAAAGATTAGCAGCATTTCTAAAATAGTTTTTTAAGTTTTGTTCGCAGGGGAGGGTGACCCGGGCACAGGCAGGATTTTACTTCATCACAATCCATATTTACATCCTTACGTAAAGTCATCTGCCAAATGTAAATTCTTCTGATACGCAGCGGGTGTCATTTCATCCCGGATGAAATTTCCCGCGATCAGCAGGCTGCTGGTGTGCCCGCCATTTGATCGGGATATATGATTCTCTTTTCTGTTAAGCCATCCTGCCCGCTTCCCCAAAAGTGGGGATAAGATTGATCGCTTTTGGGGATATGTGATCTCTCATGATCTTTCCATATTTGTATAGCTCATTAATGATAAACACTGGAAGGGAGCAAAGGCGCTTGAAAGCCAATACTGTCCGAAAGTGAATGTCTTTATCGGTTCATTAAATTTAGTAAGTTTTAGTTCAGTTTTATGGCTCCCCCACAGGGAGCCATTTGCTGTTCAGGCGTTTTTAATCTGCACCGGCCATCCCCATTATTGGGGATAAAGAACCCCCGTTTTTGGAGATGTGATGCCGGTGCCTTTATACAGAACTTTGTGGTATGGCAACTACAGCAAAACAACAGGAGAAAATCAAGTTAAATGGTACCGACAGAACAGACTTCAACGGTATGATGGAAGCTGAATACAAGCATCTCTTTGAATGTCTGAGAAAGAGCAAGGACGCCAGTATATATTTTTCTGACCTCTTTTCTGCGCTGCATGCAGTTGGGATCATGGAAAATGACCCGAGGTTAAAATTAGACTTGTCTGATCTCAGTATCGCATCGCAGGTACTGGATTATGATACTTTCAAAGAAATTCTCAAACGCAGTCTTGGCGGTGTGATCAAGGATGCCATTCAGGGAAACCTGATCATTCCCGACTTCAACAGCTTCTGCAAAGAAATTATGTCGATTTATGAATTGACAAATAAAAATAAGGGCGGCAATGTAGCTACTTATATCCCACAACTGGGCAGGGTAGATCCCGAGAAGTACGCAATTTCTATATGTACCGTCAGCGGGCAGCAGTTTTCTATCGGCGATAGCACTGAGGATTTCTGTATCCAGTCTATTTGCAAGCCTGTCAATTATTGCATGGTGCTTGAAGAGCACGGTGAAGATGTTGTTCATCAGCATGTTGGGCGCGAACCCAGCGGAATAGGGTTTAACGGGCTGGTGCTCAATGAAAATAATTTGCCTCATAACCCAATGATCAATGCAGGCGCTATCATGACCTGTTCCCTGATCAGGCCTGAACTCGAAATGGCAGACCGTTTCGAATATGTACTTAATTTCTGGAACAAAATTACCGGGCATCAAAATGCGATGGGCTTTAATAATTCAGTTTACCTGTCAGAGAAAGAGACGGCCGACCGGAATTTTGCCCTGGGCTATTATATGAAAGAAAAGGGAGCTTTTCCGGAGCATACCAATTTGCTGAACACACTGGAATTTTATTTCCAGTGCTGCTCTATTCAGACAGATACCAATGCCATGGCAGTAGCTGCTGCAACGCTGGCCAACTCAGGAATCTGTCCGCTTACAAATGAACGCGCAATGGAAAATAATACTGTCAAAAATTGTCTTTCACTGATGAATTCATGTGGTATGTATGATTTTTCCGGTGAGTTTGCCTTTACCATCGGACTGCCTGCAAAAAGTGGCGTGGCAGGAGGGTTAATGCTGGTAATTCCCAACCTGATGGGAATCGCAATCTGGTCGCCAAAGCTGGATAAATCCGGCAATTCTGTAAAAGGTATTGAGTTTTCGAAGGAACTGGTGAAACGTTATAACTTCCATAGTTACGACAGTCTGAACCTTAACAATCCCGACAAGAAAGATCCGCGTTTAAAGAGAAATGAGTCCAGAATTGATGATGCAATGAGCCTTTGCTGGGCTGCATCAGAAGGAAATCTTTTAGAAGTGCAGCATTTATATGCCCGGGGAATAAATATCAATATGGCCGACTATGACGGAAGGACTGCTCTGCATCTTGCCGCATCAGAAGGGCATGATCATGTCATTGCCTACCTGATAGATAAGGGTGTTGATCTCAATCCTCGTGACAGATGGGGCAATACACCTCTTCAGGATGCCTACAAGGGAAATCATAGCGCTACAATTCTGCTGCTGGAGAACAACCACGCGTTAAAATGAGGGGACGTAAGTCGATTGTAATAGAATGCAGGAAAAGATCCACTTACATACTCATACAAGTTTGCGAATTTTACTTTCAATTAATATTCCTGGATGGAATACCCGATTAATATGTGGAAATTTGCGGTGATGAATTACTTGGGTAAATTTAAAGTGCATCGCATACTTCTTGTATTTTCTTTGCTATTTCTCTGCTCATTTAATAGTGTTGCGCAACAGGCGGCCCGTTATTTTAATTCTATCAATACTGATAATGGATTATCTCACCATAAGGTGAATGTCATCTTCCAGGACAGCCGTGGCTTTATGTGGTTTGGTACTGAAGATGGCCTGAATAGATATGACGGTAAATACTTCACAAAGTACAGTAACGATGTATCAAACAAATCTTCACTATCCGGAAATATCATTACCTGTATCACAGAGGATGAAAATCAATTTCTATGGATTTCCACTGCCGAAGGCGGGATCAGCCGTTATGACTACAGACAGCCGGCGGCCAGCCAGTTTAAACAGTTCAGGCATGATGAACGGAATAAGTACAGTGTGCCGGAAAACAGGATCCTGAATATTCAGGATGATGGAAGAGGCCATCTCTGGCTGGCTACCGGCCGCAGTTATATTGTGCGTTTTAACAAAAAGACAGAGCGCTTTGAGACACCGATTGCCGTTGGCACCCGGGGAATATCAGCTATGCACCTGAACAGGAATGGTATACTGGTGGTAGCCAAGGTTGGTGGCGGATTGCTGAAAATCAATACCCTGACGCTCAGCTTTGAAGTTGCCCCGCAGGAGAACTTTTTTGGCCAGTATGCATCGATCGTACAAAAACGCCTTCCCGGAACGGAAATCACGGCATTTGCAATGGATAACGATGACCACATCTGGATGGGCTGTTCTAATGATTCCGGTTTGGAGGTGTATGATAAAAGAACAAAAACATTTTCCAGTTACCGGTATGATCCCCTGAAAGAGGGATCTCTGACGAATAACCAGGTCAACTATATCTGTGTTGATGGTTCAGGCATTGTATGGGTAGCCACCAACAACGGAATCAGTGAGTTTAATCCCCTTTTCCAGCCCTTTAATAAAGTTTACCTGCCGGAGCAGAAGAGTGATGAGGTCGTGTATGATTTTTATCGCGATACGGCAGATAAGTTATGGATCGGTACCAGTGACGGCTTGTTTATCAGGGATCTTCGCAGCGGTAAGTTTGAACACAGGAAGCTGAGCTACAAGGGTACAACACTGGCAGTGACAAAGTTTTTTTATGATAACGATGGCACATTTTATCTCGGAACAGACTATTCCCTCTTTATCTATGACAGGGCAAAAAATCGATTGTCCCTCTTGCCCAACACAGAACAGGATCCCTTGATGAGCCGGATCACAGATTCCAGAATCGTTTCCATCGTAAGAGATACCATCGGTTCGCACCCTGTGCTGCTCGTTTCACCATACGGGCTGTATATCACCTATTATGATTTTGTTGACAAACGCTGGGTTTCAAAGCTGGACCCGGTGAAAAAGATCATCAAAAAGTTCAATCTGAAAGATAATCTTGTCCGTAAACTGTATAAGGGCAATGGTGGGAACATCTGGGTAGCTACGGCTAAATACGGCCTGGGCGACTGGGACCCGAACTCATCCGGTAAAATCAGGTACCAGCGCGAAAACAGGGATACCGCACTTTCTCTTAATGAGGATGATGTCTTCGATGTACAGGAAGGTACCAAAGACAACCTCTGGGTAAGCACCTATGGCGGAGGATTAAAATACTACAATTCTTTAACCCACCGGGTTGTTCATATCAGCGAATCGAGTAATTTGTCTGAAGGAATACAGACAGACCGCGACGGTAACATATGGATGGTTTGCAACGGGCACATGCATAAATACGATCCCTTTAAATCCGAATATAGTTGTTATGAACCCCCGGGGCCGCAGCGTGACAGTGGCCTGAGCGGTTATATTTACAAGGATGCTGATGGTCAGCTGTACATTGGCGGTACAAATTATTACGTGGTGTTTAACCCCTCCAGTATTGGGCCAATCAATCACTCACCGAATGTCTATTTCACAGATTTTAAAATCTTTGATACTTCATATAATGAATTGCTGTCAGGTAAGGAGATAGAACTGCAGTACGATCAGAAGTATTTCTCCGTAGAATTCTCAGCGCCCGAATACAACGGGGATAATATCCAGTATGCCTACATGCTGGAAGGAATGGATAAAAAATGGATCAAATCTGGTAAACGGAATTATGCGGTGTATGCAAATCTTCCGGCTGGCGACTATATTTTTAAAGTGAAAGCCGGCAACTGGCAGGGCGACTTTGGAAATAATGTGACTTCTATCAGGATCACTATTCCTGCGCCGTTCTGGGCATCATCGTGGTTTTATACCTTGGTGGCCCTTTCTGTCATTGGCCTGGCGATCATCCTGTACCGGTACAGGATCACAGAAATACTGAACAGGCAGGAAGTAAGAAACCGTATCGCAGTAGATCTTCACGATAACATTGGCTCTACACTCAGCAGTATTTCTGTATATAGCCAGGTTGCTAAAATCTACCAGCAGCAGCAAAACAGTTATCAATTGAATAAAGTACTGGATACTATCGGTGAGACTGCTAGTGAGATGATCAGCGAAATGGGGGATATCGTTTGGGCAATCAATCCCAAAAATGACCATATGAGCAGTATCTACAGCAGGATGGATTCCTATGCAAGACCTGTTTGCAAAGCAAAAGATATTACCTTTGATCTGCACTGCGACCCTAAAGTGCCTTTCCTGAAACTGGAGATGAATGTGAGAAAGAATATCTATCTCATCTTTAAAGAAGCAATCAATAACTCGCTCAAATATTCCGGCTGCAAAGCGATTGCAGTGAAATTATATCTCAAAGACGGGAACCTGATCTTAAGTATTTATGATGACGGAACCGGATTTGACCAGAGTGAACGCAGTGAAAATGACGAAACCTCGCTTTCAGGCAATGGTTTGAGGAACATGAAAATGCGTGCAAATGAAATCGCAGCACAACTAAAGATATTCAGCACGAAAAATGGGATGGGGACCCTGATCGAAGTGCGTTATAAAATCCCCTGATAACTTGATCCATCCACTTAATATTAAATGACATGAGTTTACGTATAGCAATTTTTGACGATAATAAAAATATAAGACAAAGTATAACTTTACTGATCAGTACCAATCCGGATATGGAAGTAGTTGGCTCTTTTGGCAATGTGCTCAACTGTGTGAACGACTGTCTGAAGTGTGAACCTGATATTGTGCTGATGGATATTCAAATGCCTGGTATGAGTGGCATTGAAGCTGTACAGATCCTGAAACAGGAGCTGCCAACCATTCAGATCCTGATGCAAACCGTTTTTGAAGATGATGACAGGGTTTTTGATGCCATATGCGCGGGAGCATCGGGCTATGTGTTAAAAGACGACCTTAAAAATAAGTTGATTGATGCTATTAAAGAACTGCATTTTGGCGGCTCTCCTATGAGCCCGAGTATCGCGCGTAAAGTGATCAACAAACTGCAGATTCCTGAAAGGATCAATAAAACATCGGTGAATGAATACAAGCTTACCCCGAGAGAAAAGGAAGTATTGCTTTGTATTGTAAATGGTTTGAGCTATAAAATGGTTGCCGCAGAACTCTTTATCAGCTACGAGACAGTACGCAGCCACATTAAAAAGATCTATGAGAAACTCCATGTTGCCTCGCTCACAGAAGCCGTTGCAAAAGCAATCAAACAGGGTATAGTATAGCCCCTGCTTCAACACCGGTACCCAGGCATGCCCTCCAGCTGTCCTATTCTGCAACAGCTTGTCCGGTATCGGACGTAACTGCTGCAGGTGAATTTTATAAACATCTGATAGTTAGTTTTTTACATGTGGCACATCCTTTGGAATGTGAGATGCTAAAAACTAATTATGGATACAAACATTGAGCAGCAGGTTCTAAGTGCCAGGAAGAAGAAAGTACTGGCATATATTCTTGCAGGGCTCGTGTTGCTGGCCGCAACAGCCCTGGTTTTGCGGAAGCTGTTCAGTGCCACGCTAAAGCGCTCGGAGATCACCACAGCCCTTGTGCAGAGAGGTGATATCGAAAATACAATCAATGCCTCCGGCGAAGTAGTTCCTGAATTTGAGGAGGTCATCAGCAGCCCTATTGCGGCTTCTATCCAAAAGGTAGTCATGGACGCAGGCAAAACCATTAAAGCAGGGCAGTCTATCCTTACGCTGGATAAATCGGCGGCGGCTACTGAGTATCAAAAGCTAAAATTCCAGCTCGACTCCAAACAGAACGACATCAGGAAGATGCGCCTGGAACTTGACAAAAGTTTTTACGATATCAAATCCAATAACGACATCAAGCAGTTGCGTATCAACAGCCTGAAGGCCGCTGTAGAGAATGCAAAAAGACTGCATAGTGCCGGTGGCGGTACACGTGAAGATATCGAACAGGCAGAGCTTGACCTGAAAGTTGCCCAGCTTGAAAAAAAACAGCTGGAGAATGAGATTTTGAGTAAGCAGCAAACCATGCGCCTGCAGATCAGAGAAGTAGAGCTGGCGGCCAGCATCCAGCAAAGCGAGCTCAATGAATTGTCGCGCAAGCTCCGTCAGGCAGATATCCAGGCGGGCAGAAGTGGTGTGGTCACCTGGGTAAACAAAAATATCGGCGCTACGATCCAGCCGGGAGAAGTGATTGCCCGCATTGCCGATCTCTCCAGCTTTAAGGTTAAAGGCACGATTGCCGACAATTTTATTGATCAGCTCAAAAACGGGATGACCGCCATTATCAGGATCAATGAAATGCAGGTAAGGGGCAAAGTGACCAATATATATCCTGCTATACAAAACGGAACGGTTTCATTTGATATCCTTCCGGATCAGAAGAACAGCAAGTTATTCCGCCCGAATTTAAAAACAGACGTTTTCCTGATTACAGCCAAGCGCAGTAATGTGCTCCGCATCAGCAATGGCCAGACGTTTAAAGGCTTAGAGAGCGAGTACATCTTTGTGCTGAAGGATGGTATTGCCGAAAGAAGGCTGGTGAAAACCGGTCTGAGCAATTTTGATTTTGTGGAGCTTAAAGATCAGGTAAAAGCCGGAGATACTGTGATCACATCCGATATGAGCGAGTATAGGAATACGCGTAACATTCATATTCAACCCTGAGCGATATGAAAATCAGTATGCTTATATACCTTATTTTCCCAGCGCTAATGTTTAACCGCTTTGCGCTGCAGGCACAGGATACGCTCAGTTTAAGTTTAAGGCAGGTGGTAGCAATGGCCAAAGATAAATCTATTGCCTCCAGGCAGGCTTCCACCCTGAGGGAAACGCATTACTGGGAATACATGACATACAAGTCAAATTACCAGCCTCAGCTATCACTAACCGGAACGCTGCCTGGGTACACCAAGTCTTTTATACAGGTGCTGCAGCCCAACGGAACCATAGACTTTCAGCCGGTTCATAACAATAATTCTTCACTGGAGCTTGCCTTTAGCCAGCAGATTTTTCAAACCGGAGGTACCATTTCAGGTTCTACTTCCCTGCAGCGGTTTGACGACTTTGACCGGAATGTCACCATATACAATGGTGCCCCTTACGGCCTTGGCTACATTCAGCCGCTTTTTCAGTTTAATGCACTCAAATGGGACCGCAGGATTGAACCGCTGAAGTATAACGAAAGCCAGCAGGCCTATATCGAGTCGATGGAAGAAATTGCAATGGCTGCCAGCGGATATTTTTTTGACCTGCTGCTCGCGCAGGTAGATCTGCAGATTGCCGCCACCAATCTAAAGAATACGCAAAGCATCATGAAGATCGCCAACCTGAAGTTCGGGATGGGCAAAGTCACAAAAAATGAGATCCTGCAACTGCAGCTGGAGGAACTTAAAGTGCAGAAAGCAGCAGGCGTTGCCCACCGCGATATGGAACTGGCTACCTATAACCTCAAAGCTTATACAGGTTTGCAAAGCAGTGATCAGATCCGGCTGCTGATGCCGCAGGCCACAATCGGGATGAAAATAGAAACAGAAAAAGCCCTGGCAGAAGCCTTTCAAAACCGCTCTGATGCTATTGCTTTTGGACGGAGGCTGGAAGAAGCAAAACGCGATGTTGCCAAAGCCAAAGGTGATAACGGATTGAATGCCAGCCTGAATTCCAGGCTGGGCTTCTCTAAAAGCGGAACGCGGTTAGGGCAGGTATACCAGTCGCCCAAAGACCAGCAAGTCCTGGAGCTTACACTTGCCATCCCGATCCTCGACTGGGGAAGGCAAAAGGCCAGGAGGAAAACTGCAATGGCCAACCAGCAGTTTACCCAGTATTCGGTAGAACAGGATAAACAAAATTTTATCCAGAAGATCATTACAGAAGTAAATTTGCTCGACATGATGAAGGGACAGCTGCTGCTGACTGCAAAGGCAGAACAGATTGCCGCAGAAAAATACCAGATCGCCAAAGAACGCTATGTTTTAGGTAATTTGAGCATCACTGACCTGAGCATTGCTTTCCAGGAAAATGACCAGGCCAAACGTGACCATATCAATTCCCTGCGTGACTTCTGGGGAGCCTACTATGAACTGAGGTACCTGTCACTGTACGACTTTGAAACTGATCAGAAAATCATTTATAATAAAATGTAAAACCTAAACTATGATACAATTGAACAACATTGAAAAAGTTTATCGTACAGATACCATAGAAACACAGGCACTGAATAATATCAGCCTTCATGTGCAGAAAGGTGAATTCCTGTCGATCATGGGCCCTTCCGGCTGCGGTAAAAGCACCCTGCTAAATCTGATGGGCTTGCTGGACGTCCCCTCCAAAGGGGATATACTGATCGATCAGCAGGTTACGCAGAACATGGCAGATACTAAAATGGCCCGGTTCCGAAACAGTAGGATCGGTTTCATTTTTCAGAGCTACCACCTGATCAATGATTTACAGGTACTGGATAATGTAGAGCTTCCGCTACTCTATAGAAAGTCGACTGCTAAAGAACGCCGGGAATTAGCCACCGAGGCCCTGGTAAAAGTAGGGCTGGGCAACCGTATCAAACATTTCCCTACCCAGTTATCCGGAGGCCAGCGGCAGCGTGTGGCGATCGCCAGGGCCATTGTGGGGCGCCCGCAGATCATCCTCGCGGATGAGCCTACCGGGAACCTTGACAGTGCCATGGGCGATGAAATCATGAACATTCTGCTGGATCTCAATAAAACTGATGGCACTACGATCGTGATGGTTACCCATGATGCGAACATGGCGGAGCGTACCCACCGGCTGGTCCGTTTATTTGATGGTTCACAAGTACAATAAAATCCTGCAGATATGCTTAAGAATTACTTTAAAATTGCCATTGCTGTATTAAAGAGGCGAAAGTTCTTTACTTTCATCAGCCTCTTCGGCATCAGTTTTACGCTCACGATCCTCATTGTGCTTACAGCTTTCGTCGATCACCTGTTTAGTCCCTCTTATCCGGACCCCAACAGAGACCGCGAGCTGTTTGTAAACCGCATCAGGCTGGAAGCCTCTAAAAAAAACGGGATGTCGATGAGCCCGCTGAGTTTCTATTTTTTTGACCACTATGTTGCTGCGCTCAAAACACCTTCAAAGATTGCCGTGTATACCAACGGGGAGATGAGCAACGGTTATAAGGACAACAGGAAGATCGTGGTAGAGCTTAAATATACCAATCAGGTTTTCTGGGATGTTTACCAGTTTCAGTTTCTTGAGGGTAAGCCTTTTACCGGCGGGCAACTGGAGAACCGTGACAAGGTGGTGGTCATTTCTGCCGCTACGAGGGCTAAATATTTTGGTGAGGAAGCGCAGGCCCTGGGAAAGTACATTGAAGCCAACAATACACAATACAGGGTAGTGGGGGTGGTAAAACCGGTACCTTTTCTGAATAACTTCTGCTATGCCGATCTTTATTTGCCTTATACCCTTGTGCAGGATAACCTAAAGGATCAATCACTGCAGGGAAGGTTCTGTGCAACCATTCAGGTCAGTTCCAGCCGCGACCTGCCGGCGTTGAAAAAGGAATTTGCCGGGATGATCAGCAAACTGCCCCGGTCTGATGAAAGTTATGACCTGATTTATTGTTATCCCGATGAATATCTGGAGGTGCTTACGCGGGGCTTGCTGGGTCAGGGCAAAGACAAATCCACAGGGAAGGCCTTCCTGATTTTTGGTAGTTTCCTGCTGCTTTTTATGCTGCTCCCTACCATCAACCTGGTCAATATTAATCTCAGCCGGATCATGGAAAGATCCTCCGAAATCGGTGTAAGAAAAGCCTTTGGAGCCTCGGCCAGAACGCTTACCTATCAGTTCATTGTAGAAAACCTGATTCTCACGCTCTTTGGTGGTTTACTCGGGCTGATATTCTCCCTTGTTGTGCTACATGTGCTCAATGCCAGTGATCTTTCCCCAAACATGGAACTGAAAATCAATCCCGTTGTATTATTTTATAGTTTGCTTGCCTGTCTTGTTTTTGGCTTGTTATCCGGGGTTTATCCCGCATGGCGGATGTCTAAAATTAATGTGGTTACAGCACTGAAGGCCAATAATTAAATAAAGAGTTTATGATCAAGCACCTGTTTAAATTAATCTGGAACAAAAAAAAGGAAAACTTCCTGCTGATTTCCGAAATCCTGATCTCCTTCCTGGTGATATTTGCTGTCTTCAGCTCCATCACCTATAATTACCTGAATTACAGAGAGCCGGCGGGTTTTAAATACGATGATGTCTGGATGGCAGATTTGGGGAGCCCTGTACAGGGTGAAAATAAAGACTCTGTAATGCTGGTTTTTGCGAACCTCAAAAATGCACTGAAAGGCATGCCGAAAGTCAGGGATGTAAGTTTGAGCTCAAATAATGTTCCTTTTTCCAGCAGCATGATGGGATCAGGCGTAGAATACGGTCATGTAAACATACAAAGCGATATGTACCGGGTGGATAAAGATTTTGCAAAAGTGCTGCAGATGAAAATGCAGTCGGGTAGGTGGTTTAACGAGACGGACAGGAACCCGGTTTATCTACCTGTAGTTTTAAATGCAGCTGCTGCCATGGCACTAACCGGTTCTGCAAATGCTGTTGGAAAGCTGGTAAAAATGGAACATCAAACGCTGCGGGTAATCGGTGTGGCCGACAACCTCAAAGACAAGAGCGACTTTAAAACAACCTCTCCCGGTATTTACACATTAATTGACACCAGTTCCATCAGGGGCATCAATACGATGCTGATCAAAGTTTCGGCAAATGCTGATGCACGGTTTGAAGATCAGATGTACCGTTTAATTGCCGGTACCACCAGGGCCCATAATCTTCAGGTGGCCCATCTCTCCGAAATGCGGACAAAGAAAAACAAGGAAATTATAGTGCCTATGGTCATTCTGCTGATCATTTCAGGCTTCCTGATCTTCAATGTAGCCCTGGGCCTGTTCGGTGTGCTCTGGTATAATATCAGCAAACGCAGGTCTGAAATCGGTCTGAGAAGGGCACTTGGCGCCACCGCGGCTGGTGTATCCGGTCAGTTGCTCGGCGAGGCCCTGGTGCTGGCTACATTTTCGCTGATCATCGGGTCTTTTTTCGCGGTACAGTTTCCTTTGCTGCATGTTTATGATCTTCCGGCGGGAGTTTATATGATCGCGCTGTTGCTTTCTGTTCTTTTTATTTACCTGCTGGTGATCGTTTGTGCGCTATATCCCGGAAAACAGGCAGCAGCAATTCATCCGGCAGTTGCATTACATGAAGATTAACGATATTTTTATAGCAAAGACTTAAATAGATGATCCTGATTATTGATGACGATTTAGCCGTACGTGCTTCCCTGCTGCTGTTGCTCGGGCAAAAGAATTATGCGTCAACCGCTGTAGGCAGTTCTGCTGAGGCAATGGTGTCCCTTGCAGGGGGAAAGATCTCACTGGTGATCCTCGACCTGAACTTCTCCCTGGAAACCAGCGGCAGAGAGGGGATGCAGCTGTTAACGCAGATCAGGAAAAAAGATCCTGCACTGCCAGTGATCCTGATTACAGGATGGGCAACCATTGAGCTGGCGGTAGAGGGGATGAAACTCGGTGCGAGCGACTTTATCAATAAACCCTGGGACAATACACATTTTTTACAATCAGTTAAAACCCTCCTCGGTTTGCAGCAGCCAAAAGTCGCTCAGCCCAGCAGAAAACAATTGGATAAACTATATGATTTCAGGTCCATCATTGCTGAGGACAAGCAGATGCTGGAACTGCTGGAGATTGCCGGGAGGGTAGCAGAAACTGATGCCCCGGTGCTGATCACTGGTGAAAGCGGTACAGGCAAGGAGCTGATCGCAGAGGCCATCCACCACAACAGCCTGCGCCGGAACCGCCCCTTTGTAAAGGTAAACCTTGGCGGTATCTCTGCCTCCTTATTTGAGAGCGAGATGTTTGGCCATGTCAGGGGTGCCTTTACGGATGCCCGGACTGACCGCATGGGGCGCTTTGAACTGGCCAGCAAAGGCACGATATTTCTGGACGAGATTGGCGACCTCGATGCGGGCAGCCAGGTAAAGTTGCTGCGGGTGCTGCAGGACAGGACATTTGAGGTGCTCGGCAGCAGCCGCAGCAAAACGGCAGATATCAGGGTGATCTGTGCTACCAATAAAAATCTTGCAGATATGGTGGCCAAAGGTACTTTCAGGGAAGATCTGCTGTACCGCATCAACCTGATCACTTTGAAACTGCCGCCCCTGCGCGACCGAAAAGGAGATATACCCCTGCTTGTCAACTTTATGACGGGCAATTTAAAAGCGCTCTATAACCGCCCTTTGCTTAGTGTCAGCCAGGAGGCGATGAAATGGCTGCAGCAGCTTCCGCTCCCCGGAAATATCAGGCAGCTCAAAAACATTGTAGAAAGAACCGTTCTTGTTAGCAAAAATCAGCAGCTTGGCGTACAGGATTTCAATTCCCAGCTCGAAGCTTCAGTCTCCAGGCAAACAGACACCCAGTTGCCTGAGGTTGGAACACTTACGCTGGAAGAAACCGAGATCCTGATGATCAGGAGGGCACTGCAGTTTCACCATAACAGGATCAGCAAAGCAGCTGTAGCTTTAGGATTAACCCGGAGTGCCCTGTACCGGAGGCTCGACAAATACCAAATTCCCTACGATGAAACTTCAGACTAAATACCTGCTTTTTGTAGTTACAATCCATCTCGCTGCGCTGGTGATGAGCTATTTTATTTTCCGCGAAAATAAGATCTGGTTTTTGCTGGCAGAACTGGTTATTTTTGGTTCGGTACTCATCTCCTGGCAACTGTTCAACCAGATGATCAGGCCGCTCAGGATGCTTGTGCAAGGGGCAAAAGCCATTAGCGACATGGATTTTACGGTGAAGCTGGTAGAAACTGGTATGCTGGAGATGGACCAGCTTATCTTGGTCTACAATCAAATGATAGAGGCATTGCGGAAAGAGCGCACCAAACAGCAGCAGCAACATTTTTTTCTGGAGAAACTCATTTTAAATTCCCCGGTAGGCATAATCATCCTGGATCATGACAAGCGCATCCAGCAGGTAAATCCCTCAGCCAAAGCAATGCTCCGCACGATCAGTCCGGAAGGCTGGCTATTATGGGATATTGATCATCCACTTTTTAACGAAGTGCACACCATGCTCAAAGAACGCCGGGATACGGCTACGCTCCATGGCTCAAAAACTTACAAGATCCAGGTCTCAGAATTTATTGATCTCGGCTTTCCCAGACATTTTGTCCTGGTGCAGGAGCTAACCGCAGAACTGCTGGAAGCGGAAAAAACGGCTTACGGAAAGGCAATCAGAATGATGGCCCACGAAGTGAACAACACAATCGGACCGGTGAATTCCATCCTGCAGTCTGCACATTCCATCCTGCAGTCTGCAAATTCCGTTTATGCGGAAGATGCTTTACCAGGGAATCTTGGTCCGGCGCTGTCGGTAGCGATGGACCGTAACAATAATCTGAATAAATTTATGCGCAACCTGGCGGATGTAGTGCGTTTGCCGGAGCCGAATAAAGCAATGATAGATGTTCACAACCTCATGCTCAGTATCGCTGCCTTGTTCGCTGAAACTGCCAGTCAAAAAGGAATTGAGTTTGGTTATGATCTGTATGATGGTCCCTTACATATTTTTGCTGATCAGCTATTAATGGAGCAGGTGCTGATCAATATCGTAAAGAATTCAATCGAAGCAATAACCTGTGTTCAGGGCGGAAAGGTCACTTTTATTACACGCATTTCGCCACATAAGATTGTGGTTAGTGATAATGGCATTGGGATCAATCCGGAGATTGCGGCGCGCTTATTTACGCCATTTTTTAGTACTAAGGCAGACGGGCAGGGAATAGGTTTAACGCTGATTAAAGATGTGCTGGTGAAGCATGGTTTTCAGTTTAACATAGGGGAGGGAGAAACGGG
Organism: Pedobacter westerhofensis; assembly: GCF_900182595.1. Taxonomy (GTDB): domain Bacteria; phylum Bacteroidota; class Bacteroidia; order Sphingobacteriales; family Sphingobacteriaceae; genus Pedobacter; species Pedobacter westerhofensis. The sequence continues at coordinate 51,059 of NZ_FXTN01000004.1, forward strand.
GGAAACGGAGTTTACCATTGTCGCATAAACATCAGGATCTGTCCCGGAGGATATCATATGCTGAAACGCATCATAAAAACTGACAAGTACACATGTACAGCAATAGCAGGAATTCGCGCAAATTCCTGCTATTGCTGTACATGTGTACTTGTTCTGTATAGGTAGTGTTCGTCCACTGGTCGTATACTGCTTTGTATTAAAACGACCCTGAATCCCCATCAGAACGGGGCTGGAACCGGGTTCGAACGCCTGACAGAAGATCTAACCCGGTTCTAACCCCGTTCCAATACAAACCAGTACACGAACAGTATACGACCCGTATACGGTCCCCACACAGGCACTATACGGCCAGTATGCTAACACTTATAGTCCGAAGGAGTACGCTACCCTCAATCCCAGCAATCCGTTGCTGCTGCCGCCGTCATAAAATTTACTGGTGTTTTCATATTTGAAACCTACATCCAGGCTGTTCCTGTTGCCAACATTAAATAAATAACCGATCTGCGGAGCATAGGCAAATGTAGTGGATTTGCTGAATCCTGCATCAGATTTGTTGGTCACAAAGGTAGCACCGGCTTCACCCTGTACATAAAAGTTTTTCACAGGGAAGTATTTCAAACCTGCCTTTACCGGGATCAACTGCAGGTCTGGCCCTGTATTACTGTTGTCTGCAAATACATTGTTAAAGCCCGCATTAACGGTGTAGTAAAACTGATCCTGTATGATTGGAAAATCTGCCTGCACAGATCCGCCAATACTCCATTTGTAGGCATTGGAGAAATTGCCAACCGGCAATCCTGCGTCTGCGCCCACACTTAACCGGATACCTGATCCGTATGTTACTGTTTTTGGTTCTGATTCCTGTGCGTTTGCACTGATGGCGAAAAATGCTAAAAATGAAAGAGCTAATACACTGCGTTTAATTGAATTTTTCATGATTAATTTATTGTTTGTTTTCTTTTGAAGCTGCAGGAGCCGGTGTCTTTTCTTCAGCCTGACTTATGCAGCATTCATGGTGTGATTATATATTGAGTATTACTGAAGTTTATCTGTAAATGATATTGATTATCCTGAATATTCCGAAATAGACCGGTAATAATTTTCCTTTAATGTTTTGTAAATTTTCTGACCTCATCTTCTTAAATGTTTTGAACTGACAAGTCAAAGGTATGCGGGAGGTGAAAGCATATCAATACCAATAAATCGGTTAGAAAGACCAATTTTTCCGGTTTTATGATTGTTGCATCATAAGAATGTCAGAGTGGGATGAAGCTGTTTCAATATTGCTTCATTATTGTTGATGACTGTCCCTGTCTGGCCAGAGGTACGAGCGCAAAGCTGTCTGTTACACCATTAGTCAATAAGATCAATTAGGCTAATCTGAAGGGCTTAACTACAAGCCGTTTTTGAATTGCGAGGGATTGAGGCCGGCAGATTTTTTAAAGAAGCGGCTAAAGTGAGAGCTGTTATCAAACTTAAGCTGATCGGCAATTTCCTTCACGCTCAATGAAGATGAAGATAAAAGATACTGCGCTTCAAGAAAGATCCTATTATGAATAATCTGCAGGGCATTTTGCCCGGTTTCATTTTTAACGATTTCGGTCAGATGTTTCGCAGAAACGAACATCAGGCTGGCATACTCCTGCACCGTTTTCAGGGTTAAGAATTTTTCCTGTACGAGTTTTTTAAACTGGTTGACCAGCTGATATTGCCTGCTGAGGTGTCGTGTCGAATTCATCAGGCATTTTTCACATGCACGGTTCATTTCATACAGCAGCTCCATCACCATCAGCCGGATCATGGATTGCTGAAAAGCGTTCTCAACCTGGCTCTCATGCCTGATCCTCTCATATAATGCCCGGATAGCAATAAAGTGCTGCTCTGTAATACCATAGATCGGCGGATAGTCGGGATTGAGTTCCAGCAGGTTGTCAACCGTATTTTCCTTAAAAAAATCATTGGTCAGGAATTCCTTGCGAAATACCAGCCTGTAAATTAACAGGTCCTCAGATGCCTCTGCGCTGGAATGGATATAGGCAGGTGATATCAGATGGATAGAGTGGGGGTACACATCAAACACGAAAGGGCCGATTGTTTTTTTATAGCTGCCACGCAGGCACAACACCAGCTCGTACTCGCCGCTCTTTACCGGAACGTGATAAGTATGGATCGTGTTTTCAAATCGTATATCGAAACCTCCAGTTACAGCTGGAACTGCAGCAGTTAAAGCTAAATCCTTGATTTTATTGAGGGAGAAAGGAAGAGGTATTGTCTGCTCCATGCCGAATTGTTCGCTGCAAAAGTAAAACAATTCCCAGGGGTTGTAGGGGCTGCGCCGCGTTTTAATCCAGAAATGATACTAACATGGCATAACAGAGATGCTAACCTGGCAGTTTACTGCCTGATCCATCCTGTTGCATCGCTTTCATTTTTGACCAACTGATAATTCCCGTAATTGCCGAGCACTTCAACAGTGCTGCCTTCTTTAAGCGCAAGCTTACGGCAGGATAACAAACTATCCGGACGGTCCAGCAATTCCTGCTGTGCCGGTCCTATTTTTATCCTTTTTAGAGGCTTCGCAATTCCCGAAAGTTCCTTACTTTGAATAAATCCGGGCTCACCGTCAGGCAATTTTACCCTGTACCAGCCGGCATTAGCGGCAGTGACCGTCATCACAGTCCCGGGTTTTAAAGTTAACATGCTGCGCGACCCGCTTACTGTGGAGTTAAATATTCCAGCCTTTCCTGTGGTACGCATAGTCGCATTCAGGTTGTTGACTGAAGCGCTGATTTTGACAGCGGGTTTAACCGCAGTGTTCACAAAGGCCATGGGATCTATTGCCCCATCAGAAGTGTAAACCCCAAAATGGAGATGTGGCAATGTTGTTCTGGCATTGCCGGTGTTGCCAATAAGGCCAATTTTATCCCCTTCGGCAACAGATTGCCCTTCCGTGGCAATCTGCTGATCCAGATGCGCATAATATAAGGTGTAATCTTTATCCTTAGGGCGCAGCCATACCACTTTTCCTCCAAGGTTATTTTCATTCACTCTGATAATTGTGCCTGCTGCGGCAGCTATTGCGGGTGTGCGAAAGGTAGCGAAGATATCTATTCCCTCATGCTTTCTGGAATTTTTATCCCTTCCGTCGCCGAAAATACTCTGTATGTGGCTGCTGTTAGAAGATTTTACCGGAAATCCCAAAGAGGGACCTGCTGTAATATCCAACGTATACTGCCCGCCCCTCAGCAGCTCCGGCTGCAGCCGGATCAGAATTGTGCCGCTCGTTCTGGCTTCAAATACCAGGGTACTGCTGATTGTGTCTCCTGATGCAAGCAGCTTCACTTGTCCGTTTTCAGGCTGCTCCCATACATCTGTATAGATCATAAACTGGTCGAGCGGTTTTTTGGAAAGCTCAATACTGATTTTTTGTCCGCGCGCCACACTGAACCGGTATGCGGCGGCAGATACGGCGTCTGCCGGGAAATAACCACTTTCCCGGTAAGGTATAGTGATGGTTAAGGCTTTCTGCAGCACGGATAATGAGGACACAATCCAGGCAGAACCCATACTGGTCTTGTCGAGCCCTGCTGTGACAAGCTTACGCTGGTACTGTTCATGTGGGGAAGCAGGTTTAAAGAGATTAACCTGTCCTGATTTGCAGGAGAAAAGTATCGCTGCTATAGCCAGGAGGTAAAATATATGTAGAATTAATCTACCCCCTTTATCTGATATTGTTGTCTTCATCTTCTTGTATTCCGTGTATTAACAATAACAATCTGTTGAAGTTTTGAAATATTAATCCCGTATGGCATGGAAAAATGTCCGAAGGTATTGGGGGTAATGACACAGTATCAGATATTCATGTAATTTTTATGTTTCAAGCTAATGAATAAGATGTTTTAGGTAAACTGGTGCTATTTGTTTAAATATTTCAATAAATGCTCTTATTTATTTTATATATCATAGATAATGCACCGTTTATTGCGGTATAATTGTAGTATTTATAATGAATCAGACAATAATTATGGTTAATTATCAATTATTCTTAATATAAATTGATAATTATTGTTCAAAATGTAATATAACATTCAAAAAATAATTAAAAATTCAATATATTTAGGTTTTGACAGCAATAATTCTATAAACGGCTGTTGATTTCGGATTATTGTTCAGGATAGATATTGTTTTTTACAAGTTATGGCGAAAGTTGACGATAAGGCACTGGTTTCTCTGTTACATGATGGGCTCAATGAAGGATTTGATAGCCTTTACTGGAAATATCATCAGCTTATTTATATGAATGTGTATAAGTTTGTGAAAAATAAGGAAGAATCGCAGGACATTTTGCAGGACGTCTTTGCTACATTGTGGGAGAGCCGTCAAAATATCAGTCAGGAACAGTCCGTAAGCGGATGGCTCTTTGTCATTAGCTTTAACAAGTCCGTTAATCATGTGAAAAAGAAAATCCGCCATTCCGCTGCCCAGGATAAAGTCATCTCCCTGTACCATGCCAACTATGATGATAAGGATGATTCACTTGATGAACATTACCAGATTCTGCATTCAGCAATCCGTGAACTGTCGCCTCAAAAACAAAAAGTATTTACATTATGTAAACTCGAAGGCAAGAGCTACGAAGAAGCGGCCCGGCAGCTGAATATCTCCAGACATACTGTAAAAGAATATCTGTCATTAGCAATGTATGCTGTAAAAGATGCGTTTAAGGCAGCAGAACCGGTATTTTTTTAGATCTAAATATTTAATGCTTGAAAAAGAAGCTTTTAACAAATTATACGTTTTATCATCCCCCCGTTTCATTAACGTATATGTATTTAAAGGAAGAATTCAGTACTAAAACACAATAACCAGAATATCAGACAACACCTGTCAAAACAAACCTTAACAACCTAAACCAAAAACCAAAATGAAGAAATGCCCTGAAAGAGAATGAAAATTACTTCCAGTCCGGATAAATCCAGACCGGAAGGTGATTAAAATGTAAAGCATCGAATGTTGTAAACTACCGGGCGTCGGAACCTGAATGGTAGCATTACACAAAAATTACTAAACACTTAAGCGACAAAATTATGAAAAAATCTCTACTTTATAATAGAGTGAAAAATTATGCGTTGAGGTGCTCAAAAGTTGGTACGTTAACATCTCTAACCGTTTGTTTATTAGTTACTAATGCCTCTGCAAATGAGGGAGCCACCAGAAATTCTTCTTCCAAAAAATCAGCGCTGAAAACCTTCAGTTTAAAGGCGGCAATACGGATTTCAGGAGTAGTAACAGACGAAAACGGTGAAACACTTCCGGGTGTATCTGTAAAAGTAAAGGGCAGCAGCTCAGCCACGGTTACAGACAGCAATGGTAAGTTTACAATCACCGTGCCAAATGATCAGGCCACCCTTGTCTTTGGCTATATAGGCTACACGTCAAAGGAAGTTCCTGTTGGTAATAAAACCTCTTTAAAGATCAGCCTGCAGCCTGATGCTAAAACGTTAAATGATGTTGTAGTGGTGGGTTATGGTACACAAACCAAAGCAGAATTTACAGGTTCGGCATCAAAAGTTTCCGGCGAAAGCCTTAAAGACCTGCCGGTCCAAAGTTTTGACCAGGGACTTGCAGGTAAAGCAACTGGGGTAAGTATAGGACAGCCAAATGGTGTACTAAATAACGCCCCTGTAATCAGGATACGCGGTATCAACTCGATCTCCCTGAGTTCATATCCCTTAATTGTGGTAGATGGTATTCCAATCAATACCGGCAACAGCTCCGGAAATGCGCAGGTAGCAAATAACCCGCTGGGGGATATCAACCCTGCCGACATCGAATCGGTTAACGTATTAAAAGATGCAGCCTCTACCGCGATCTACGGGTCAAGGGCCGCTGCAGGAGTAATCCTGATTACCACTAAATCCGGTAAAAGCGGAAAGCCTAAAGTGAATTACGAAGGCTGGACTGGTATTACCAATGCGGTGCGTTTACCTGAACTGCTCAACGCAGAACAGTTTATGATGATCAAGAATGAAGCTACGCTCAATTCCAAGATCCTGTCCAACAATCAAAACAATGCTGCGGTTCCATCTGCGTCATTCTTCCCATCCTATAATGCAGATGGCTCGATGGTAGACACCAAATGGTTTGACGAAGTTTATCAGACCGGTGTTTCACAAAATCACAGTCTGAATGTTTCTGGCGGTTCAGAAACAACAAAATACTATTTCTCTACCAATTACAGTAAACAGGAGGGTATTATTAAAACCAATGAGTTTACACGTAAATCTGCTCGTTTTAATATTGACCATAAGCTCACCAGCTTTATCAAACTGACGGCCAACATCAACTACAACAACAGTTTAAACGCTTCGCCGCAAACAGGATCACTTGAAGGTAACGCCTTTGGTTTAACGGCAATTGGTCGACTGGCCACACTGTCGGCACCTAACGTTCCGGTGATGAACGCAGATGGCAGTTATAACCTCAGCACTACCAATACACTGGGCATGGGCGCCAATACGGTATCCAGTAACTTCTACAATCCTGCCGCACTGCTTGCCTACAATACTTATACTTCAGAAAATGACAGGATCATCGGCAACTTTGCTGTAGACGTGAACCTTGCAAAAGGGCTGACTTACAGGTTAAGTTATGGTGTAGACCGCCTGAGGATCGAGAATAAATCGTTTGAGAGCGCTATCCACGGACCGGGTTTTGCCAATGGCGGCCAGGCAACCAATAACAGTGTACTGATCGATAACTGGAACCTTACACATACCCTCAATTATGCCGCTAAAATGGGCGACAAAAATAACTTCAGTTTATTGGCAGGTTATGACGTTCAGAAATTCAGAAACACGATGTGGGGCGCGCAGCGTACAGGATTGTCTGATTCATTTTACGATACCTTTGAAGGTTCTTACCAGAACATCGTGCCCGGAACAACCAACAATTCCCGCAGTGAGAAAGCCTTCGCCTCGATCTTTGGAAGGGTAAGTTATGATTTTGACAAGAAATACTTCGCTACCATCAACTATCGCCGTGACGGTAACTCAGCACTGGGCACGGGCAAGAAATACGGTAACTTTGGCGGGGTATCAGGTGGCTGGGCCTTGTCTGGCGAGGATTTCTACAAGAATTCTCATTTGGCCGAAATCATGAACAGCGTAAAACTGCGTGCCAGCTGGGGCAGGGTAGGTAACGGAAACTTAGCCAATAACTATGGTTCCCTGTCATTATATACTTCAAGTTTATACGGAACAGTACCAACCTTTGCCTTTAATCAGGGTGGTAACCCAGATCTGGGATGGGAAACGAGCAAACAGACCAACGTTGGTGCAGACATCGGTTTCTTCAAAGACCGTGTAACGATCGATGTTACCTATTACAATAACAACGTGGACGGACTGATCCTCAACGTACCTCAGTCGCCCTCAAAAGGTATTCCCGGAAATGCAATCCTTCAGAACGTAGGTGCAATGTATAACCGTGGTTTAGAGTTTGGTATTACCGCACTGGTTTATCAGAAAGGAAACTTCTCCTGGAATACAAACTTTAACTATACACATAACAAAAACATGGTTACCGACCTGTTCGGTACCGGTGCTGAAATCGTAGGCGCAACGGCTACCTCTTCGGAAACCACCAACATCACACGCGTAGGTTACTCTGTAGGTAGTTTATATGGAGCGGTTACCAATGGCGTTAATCCTGCCAACGGACAAAGGATCTTTATCAATGCCGCAGGACAGCAGGTGCAGTACAGCCAGTCGATCCCTACAGGAGGAAGCCGCTGGACATATCTTGATGGTACTGCCGCCCCGGCCATCAGCGTTAAGGATTACAAGATCCTTGGAAATGCATTGCCTACATTCTATGGTGGTTTCAACAACACATTCAAATACAAAAGTTTTGACCTGGGCGTAAACTTTACCTATTCTGGTGGTAATTACATTCAGAACGGTACAAAAGCAACATGGCGCGATCAGCGTTTCTGGAACAACAGCACAGAAGTGTTAACACGCTGGACTACCCCCGGACAGGTAACTGATATTCCAAGGGTTGTGCTGGGAGATTTGCTGTCAAACGGTTCATCATTCCCGATCTCTGCCAACGTAGAGAAAGCTGATTTTATCCGTTTGCAGACTGCCTCGTTCGGATACAGGTTTAACCCTGCCATATTTGGTAAATCAGGTATTTCTTCACTCAGAATCTATACACAGGTATTCAATGCTTTCCTGATCACCAAATACTCAGGTCAGGATCCCGATATCTCTGTTAACGGAAACACAAATACTACCCCGGGCGTGGATAAGAACTCTGTACCACAGGGCAGGACATTTACTTTCGGTATGAACATAGGTTTCTAGTCTAATATTAAAATATACAAGCCATGAACAAGATCAACTTCAAATCATACATATTTAAACTCAGCTGTCTTACAGTTGGCCTCGGTACGGTTCTTCCAGCCTGCAAGGAGTCGGAATTATTAAATCCTATCCCCGAAACATCGGTTTCGGCAGACCTGGTATTCTCTACGCCTACAAGGGTGCTGGCCCAGGTAAACGGAATGTACAAGGCACTAAAAAGCGGCGATTTCCTTGGCGGGCGTAACCTGATGCTCAACGATATCAGGGGCGAGGAATTCCTCAACCGTCTGCAGAATATCTTTACAGGATACGATGCCTGGAACCATACCATCAACTCTGGTTCTGCCGATGCACTTTCTTCATGGAGCGCCGGCTATGCTGCGATCAACTCAGCAAATCTTGTGATTGACGGACTGGCGGTAAATACAACCGTGGTACCTGCGGCTACTTCCGTGCAATATGTTGCCGAAGCAAAATTTGTCAGGGCCCTTGCTTATTACTCGCTGATCACTTTATATGGGCAGCCTTATGTGAAAGATGCAGGTGCATCGCCCGGTATTCCGCTGCGTCTGAAAGGACAGATGTCTACCACAGACAATGATCTCGCACGAAGCACTGTTGCCCAGGTATATACGCAGATCCTGCAGGACCTGAACGATGCTGAGGTCGGACTGCCCTTAACTTACACAACCGCTGCACTGAATACCACCAGAGCGCACCGGAATACGGCTATTGCCTTAAAAACCCGGGTTTATTTAACCATGGGAATGAACGCAAACGTAATCACGGAAGCACAAAAAATCGTACCTGCATCCGCGCCATACGTAGCTGCTACAGGCGTGGCCAATACCATGCAGCCGAGTATCCTAACAATTTTTTCTGCGAATTATGTATCCAACGAGTCGATCTTCTCGCTGCCAATGGCCGCCCTTGATTTTGTATCGGGCCAGAATTCACTGGGGTACAACTACAATACCAACCAGGAATACAGTTTAAACCCGGCAGGGATTTATGGCAATGCTACATGGCCGGCAACTGATGCCAGAAAAACACTGGTAAAAACAAATACAAATGGAGCATTTCTTACCAAATACCAGAATTCACTGTTCCTGGATTATATTCCTATCCTTAGATATTCTGAAGTACTCCTGAACTACGCAGAAGCTGCGGCGAAAACGGGCAACCTGGCAAAAGGAACCGAATTACTGACCGCTGTCCGCAAACGTTCTGACGCCAGCTATACCTTCCCGGCAGCAGCGACTGCAACGCAGACGGCTCTGGTCAATACAATTCTTGTAGAAAGAAGAATAGAGTTTCTGGGTGAAGGTTTGCGTTCCAATGATCTGCTGAGAAACCTGCTGACGATACCCGCAAAAGGTACCTCGCCTTCGGTTACACCAAGCCAGACAGAATATATTTTCCCGATACCAAACGCAGAAATTTCTTCAAACAAAGCTTTATAGTTAAAAACCAATTACTGATGAAATTATATTGTACCATCGCATTAGGCTTAATTGCAGCAGGCAAGATGAGCTATGCACAGACTCAGGCTCCCGCAGGTATGGGCGCAGGTAAACAGGCCGATGCAAAACCTCAGGCGCCCTCCATGCAGAACCTGAAAAAGTTTGAGGGCTACTTTGATTTTTATTATGATGAAAAAAGCGGTAAGATCTATCTGGAGGTAGATAAACTGGATAAAGAGTTCCTGTACTTCAGATCGCTCTCCAATGGCGTAGGAAACGGCGGCCCCGAAAGGGGCCAGGCCTCTTCCGCCATTGCCAAGTTTGTAAAATCAGGCCCAAAAATCATGCTGGTAGAGCCGGTATATAACTACCGTGCCATCACTACCAATGCAGATGAGATCAAAGCGGTAGAGAACAACTTCGCCAAGTCGGTCATCTTTGCATTTGTTCCGGTATCCGCCGGCGGAGGCAAGTACCTGATCGATATGACACCTTTTATCATCCGCGACAGCCAGGGCATCACCTCGAGGCTTGGCGTATCAAGGGTAAGCGGCCCGGTAACGGTTCGGCCATCCGCCGCAGGAGCGGGCGCGAGCTACAGACTGGATGAAACACGTTCCGTAGTGTATATGGAAAACACAAAAAACTTTCCTAAAAACTCTGAATTTGAATCGATGCTCACGTTTACCGGCGGAAATCCAAACTCAGGCGGATATGAACGCGGCAATGACATCGCACCAGACCCGACAGCCATCACGATCAATATGCACCAGTCGTTCATTGAGCTGCCTGACAGTAACTATGCGCCGCGCAAGTTTGACGCACGTTCTGCATTTGGCCAGTTTGCCTATATGGACTTTTCTGCACCGATGACAGAGCCGATCATGAAAAGATTTATCCGCCGTCACCGTTTGCAGAAAAAAGATCCGAATGCCGCCATGAGCGAAGCGGTTAAACCGATTGTTTATTATGTAGACCGCGGTGCTCCGGAGCTGATCAAGAAAGCACTGATCGAAGGGGGTGCCTGGTGGAACCAGGCCTTTGAAGCCGCAGGCTTCAAAAATGCCTTCCAGATCATGGAACTTCCGGCGGGGGCAGACCCAATGGACATCCGTTACAATATGGTCAACTGGATTAACCGCTCGGGCAATCCGGCTCGTGCATTTTCTTCGGGTGCTTCTTTCCTTGACCCAAGGACAGGCGAGATCATCAAGGGAGTAGTTACCCTGGGCTCAGACCGCCACCGTCAGGATTACCTGATGGCAGAAGGACTGCTGCAGCCCTATTCCGCGGGAAAACCTGTTCCCAAAGAGATGCAGGAGATTGCGCTCTCCAGGATCAGGCAGCTTTCTGCACACGAAATTGGCCATACTTTAGGCTTCAACCACAATTTTGCAGCAAGCCCTAAAGACCGCGCGTCGGTAATGGATTATCCCTATCCAAAGTTCTCACTAAAGAAAGATGGTACCGTAGATCTTTCTGATGCCTATGCGAAAGGTATTGGCAGCTGGGATAAGCGGGCCGTAATGTGGGGCTATACAGAATTTAAAAAGGGAACAGATGAAAATGCTGCCCTGGAAAAGATCATGCACGAAACGCTCGACCAGGGATTTATCTTTATCCCTGATATCGGTGGAAATGCACACCCTACTTCCCACCAGTGGGATGATGGTGCCGATCCGATCGATCAGATGACCAACATCATGACCGTACGCCGTAAGGTACTGGATAATTTCTCTGAGAAATCAATTATCGATGGCGAACCGATGGCTACCATTGAAGAAGTACTGGTTCCTGCATATCTGCTGCACCGTTACCAGATCGAAGCGGTAGCGAAATCAATTGGCGGACTGTATTTTACGCATGCAATCAAAAACGACGGACAGGTGATCACACGTATGGTAGAGCCTAAGGAGCAATGGCGCGCATTTGAATCGCTCATGAGCACGGTGACGCCCGAAGCTCTGGCATTGCCGGAAAAACTGATCAAAATGATCCCGCCTCGTCCCTCAGGATATCCTGCCGGTGTAGAAACATTTAATAGGTATACAGGGCCAACGTTCGACCCGATTGCGGCGGCAGAATCTGCTGCCAGTACAACTATGGCCTATATGCTGGATGACGAAAGGGCAAGCCGCCTGATTGAGTACAATGCCAGGGACAGCAAATATCCGGGCTTTATTGATATCGCTGATAAACTGATCGATCAAACCTGGAATGCACCGGTAGCGGATGGTTATAAAGGCGAGCTGCAGACAGTAGTCAACAATCAGGTCGTTAAATACCTGCTGATGCTGGCCGCAAACAGCCGTACTTCAGAAGTGGTGCGGGGGCAGGCACTGTATGAAATCGAAAACCTCAAACAAATGCTCAGTTCTAAATTGTCCGCAGCACCTGCAAAACAAAAAGCCAATATTCTTTTTGCTTTGTCGCAGTTCGAAGCATTTAAATCCGATCCCAACAAATTCCAGCCGCCTGCGTCAACTGATATGCCGCCGGGAGCGCCAATCGGAATGCCTGGTATGGATTTCCTCCATGGCGGAGAGGTCAACAATTCTGGCTTCAGTGCCACCTTCGATAATCTATAAGATGCTTTTATAAAGGAGACCTGTGGCATAATGCTTTTCAAGGCAGTATGCTGCAGGTTTTATTACCGCTAAAATGATACATATGAACAGAAAAATACAATCCTCGTTTAAGAAGGTACTTTGTTTTGGCGCATCCTGTGTTTTAGGATTTGGGCTATTAGCTCCCGGAGAGGCAGCTGCCCAGACAATGGATGCAGCTAAAGTTGAAGCTCTGAAAACAGAGCTGATGAAAGAAATAGACAAGCAGCAGAAGCAGACCCAGGTCATGGTAGATATGGTGTATAGCTTTGGCGAACTGGGCTTTCAGGAATTTGAAACCTCAAAATACCTTACTGATATCTTACAAAAAAATGGATTTGCCGTAGAACATGGTATCTCTGGTATCCCTACGGCCTGGATGGCCAAATGGGGCTCGGGAAAACCGGTAATCGCCATTGGCAGCGACATTGATTGTATTCCAAAAGCTTCCCAGAAACCGGGTGTGGCCTATCATGACCCGCTGATTGACGGTGCCCCCGGGCATGGCGAAGGCCATAACTCTGGTATGCCGCTAAACATCACTGCGATGCTGGCATTAAAGAAGATCATGGAAAAGGAAAAGATCCAGGGAACACTGGTCTTATGGCCGGGCGTTGCCGAAGAGCAACTGGCTACCAAGGCATATTACGTCAGAGATGGCTATTTCAAAGATGTTGATGCCTGTATCTTCACGCACGTAGGTAACAACCTGAGCACTGGTTATGGCCCTATTGGTACCAGTGGAATGATCTCCGTAAAATTTAATTTTGAAGGAGAGGCTGCCCATTCTGCCGGCGCACCCTGGAAAGGCCGGAGTGCCCTGGATGCCGTTGAGCTGATGGATGCTGCCTGGAACCTGCACCGTGAACATATGCTGCCAAGCCAGCGTTCACACTATGTGATCACCGATGGGGGAGACCAGCCCAATGTTGTACCTTCAAAAGCTTCTGTATGGTACTACTTCCGCGAACAGGATTACCCAAAAGTGATGCAGATGTACAAGGATGGGATCAAGATGGCAGAAGCTGCGGCTTCGATGACCGATACCAAAATGACCTACGAAGTACTGGGTAGTGCCTGGCCGGGTTATATGAATAAATCGATAGCCGAAGCGATGTATAGCAATATCAAACAGGTAGGCTTACCCGCTTGGTCGGAAGCAGATAAACAACTGGCTTTAGCTACACAAAAAGAGCTGAACCCCAATGCACCGGAAATGGTGAAGGGACTGCCTACCAAAGTAGATACATTGCGCAGGCCGGTTCCCGGTGCCGCATGGAACGGCGGAGGCTCTGATGATATCGGCGATATCTCCTGGAATGTGCCTACAATCGTATTGGGTTACCCCTCCAATGTGTCTGGCCTGAAAGGGCACGACTGGGCAAGTGGCATTACGATGGCTACACCGATCGCCCACAAGGGAGCAACTGCAGGCGCGAAAGCAGAAGCCTTGACAGTGCTTGATATGCTGGTAAAACCGGAGATTATCAAGGAAGCATGGACGTATTTCAATGACGTGCAAACCAAGGATATCAAATACACACCGATGATCTCAAAAACTGATAAACCGGCGATCGGACTCAATAAAAAGATCATGGCCGAATTCCGTCCGGAGATGCAGAAAATGTATTACAATCCTAAGAAATACGATTCATATCTCGAACAACTGGGAATCAAATATCCAACGGTACGTACAGACGGTACTAAATAATCATCCTTACTGATATTATCCTACACCCATATAAAATGGAAACGAAAGAAAGATCTTATTTAAAACAAGCATTGATTTCCTGCAGTACAATGGCAGTCGCTGCTTTTTGTGCGATGAACCCGCTGACCGCAAATGCACAGCTTGCACCGGCAAAACTGGAGGCGCTAAAAACCGAGCTGGGCAAAGAAATTGATAAACAGCAGAAAAACACCCAGGTGATGGTGGATATGGTTTTTAGTTTTGGCGAACTGGGCTTCCAGGAGTTTGAAACCTCAAAATACCTGACTGATATTTTAAAGAAAAATGGCTTTACCATAGAGCAGGGCATCGCAGGTATTCCTACCGCCTGGACAGCAAAATGGGGTTCGGGAAAACCTCTTATCGCCATTGGCAGCGATATTGACTGTATACCCAAAGCATCCCAGAAACCGGGAGTTGGCTATCATGACCCGATTATCGCCGGTGCTCCCGGACACGGCGAAGGCCATAACAGTGGAGAGCCTTTAAACATCACGGCAGTTCTTGCCCTGAAAAAAATCATGGAAAGAGAAAAGATTCCCGGAACGATAATGCTCTGGCCCGGTGTTGCCGAAGAACAGCTGGGCACAAAAGCTTACTACGTTCGTGACGGTTATTTCAAAGATGTTGATGCCTGTATTTTTACCCACGTGGCAAATAACCTTGCAACGAGTTATGGTGACAGTGGCGGTAACGGAATGATCTCGGTGAGATTTGACTTTGAGGGAGAATCAGCACATTCTGCAGGCGCGCCCTGGAAGGGTAAGAGTGCCCTGGATGCGGTAGAACTGATGGATCTGGGCTGGAACTATCACCGTGAGCATATGGAAACTACACAGCGTTCACATTATGTGATCACCGATGGGGGAGATCAGCCGAATGTGGTGCCTTCAAAATCTTCTGTCTGGTATTATTTCCGTGAAAGGTCATATCCAAAGATCATGCAGATGTATAAGGACGGGATTAAAATTGCCGAAGCAGCTGCTAAAATGACGGATACCAAAATGACTTATACAGTACTGGGCAGTGCCTGGCCAGGCCATTTTAACCAGCCTATGGCCGAAGCCATCTACCAGAATATCAAGTCTGTGGGACTGCCCGGCTGGTCGGCCGAAGATCAGGCACTGGCCCACGGTATTCAAAAAGAACTGAAGTCGCCCGAAGAAGGGCTGCCAACTACTTTAAGTGTTCTGGCAAAACCTTCTGCCTCTCTCTCCTCAGGCGGCGGAGGTTCTGACGATATCGCTGATATCTCATGGACGGTACCTACAATTGTACTGCGGTATCCCTCAAATATTCCCGGACTGCCAGGGCACAACTGGGCAAATGCCATCTCGATGGCCACGCCGATTGCGCATAAGGGCGTAACCGCAGGTGCAAAAGCTGAGGCGATGACATTGCTTGAACTTTTTACCAATCCGGAATTGCTGAAGAATGCCAAAACCTACTTTACAGATGTGCAGACAAAAGAAACAAAATACATCCCCCTTGTTTCCAAAACTGATAAACCTGCCATTGAGCTGAACAGGAAGATCATGGAAGAGTTCAGGCCTGCGATGAAGAAATACTATTACAATCCTGCAAAGTACAATACATACCTTGAGCAGCTGGGTATTAAGTATCCAACCGTAAGAAACTAAAGCATACGCAATTATCGATATCTCGTTGAAGATGCCCGGGAACCTGCCCGCCACGTTATTGTGATGCGGGCAGTTCCCATGGCTTAAAACCTTTATTTTTTTATTTTCTTTTGGGTTCCCGGAACACTGTAACTCTTCTCCGGATAGATAGTCCATTCTGTACCCAGGTCTGTCCGGACGCCTGCAAGGGAAGATTCATCCAGCTCCAATAAAGCGGTTCGCGGTAAGAGACTGCCATCCAGCACCCTTACCCCATGCGCATCTAACACGGCAGTCATTTTTTTGATGTCTGGCTCAGTACTTTCCTTATGTTTCAGAATGAAGTTCGTCATTGGTGTATAACATTCCCTTTCCTTCAAAGTTAGCACCAAATCCTAAAAGTTTTGTATAAATCGCAAGATATTTAACCATCTCATCCGCCCGGATCTGATTTCTGGGTAAATTGAGTATTTCTTCACTTCCAGAAAGTATCCTTGCGGCCATGCCTGTTGCGGCAGGGCAGGACATACTTGTTCCGTCCATTACAGCGTAGTGGTCACCAGGGTAAGTAGAGATAATCCCGACACCCGGGGCCGTGAGGTCTGTTTCTATTCCCTGGTTAGAAAAATCCGCAATAAAATTGGCCGGGTCTGTACCATAGGGTTCCTGAACAGAACCCGCTTGTACGCTGTTTTCAGGAAAAGTCCCCTTTCTGCCCATAGCAGATACGGCAAGTGCGAGGCTGTAGGCTGCCGGAAAACTCACAGGCCCCCTGTTATCATTACCGCTGGCGGCAAAACAAAGGATGCCGGCATTGTACGCTTCTTTGATATAGCTACTGATCGCTTCGTCATCCTGTGCTTCTCCCAAACTCATATTGATTAGATCGCAGTTATCTTTAATCGCCTGATCAATAGCTTTGATAATATCGAAATTGGAGGCACCCTGTCCTTTTGCAAAAACCCGGTAACTCATGATATCGGCACCTTCGGCTACGCCTTTTAGTTCCCCCGCGGCTGCAATGATCCCGGCAACATGGGTTCCATGCCCCTCATCATCAGTATAGTCGTTTTCATTTTCACCTCTCACCAGGTTTTTTCCGCCCAGGACGCTGAGGTCTTTATGCGGCCCGATACCGGTATCTATTATCCCTATTTTGATCTTGCGGGGCAGTGGCTGCCAGGCTGATGTCTGGTAAAAAAATCTCAGGGCATCCTGATAGCCGGCTGCAATGGGCTCAAGGGTAAAACTCATCTCGCTGCTGAGCGCTACATCCGTTTTAAATTGTCCCCAATAACTATGTCCCGGGTAAAGATATATCCGCTCGGCTACATTGCTGCTCAGTTTAAGGACCACCGTACCACTTGCATCAGTTACGCCGGATGCGCCCCTGCTTGCAGAATAATCACTAAAAAACACTGCGGTCACATCCGGAATTCCCTGCTGCTGCTGATCAAGGATCCTGAGTGTAACTGTGCTGAGCGCCTGCGGCTCTGTCAGGTGGATTTTGATGATCTCACGCGAAGCGATAGCCGGGTTATAGAATTTTTCAGGGATGATCCGTATGCCGGGATAGGAAAACCTGAAGCTGGCAAGCTCTTCGTTGCTGATGCTGATGAGTTTAGCTCCTTCAGTATCAATGGAATCCAGCACGGTTACGGTGATTTCATCGCTGGGCTGTGCTGGTCTTTTCCTTACGTTAAGGCTGAGCGCTGTAGGGGCTTCAGAGGACGACTGAAGCTGGGTGAAAAATTTTGCTACTTTAGGGGTGTCTTGTGGGTTTACACGGGTTTTTGATACAGGTAGCAGGATGTAATTTTCAGGGAACTTACGTTGCTTGTTCATGATGCTAAGATTTGAGAAATGCGCCTAAAATGTTTTCGCTGTCATTTGCCGGTAATCGGGTTTAATTTTATAATGTTCTTTTATTTCGGGAAATCCCTGCTCATAATGCTGCTGAAAGCATATTTTGCTACGAAACCAAAAGATATTCTTTCATGAAAGCGATCAGAACTGTGCAGGTTGTTAAACAGGTCATCCGACTGCGCATACAGCCCGCCTGCAAATTTTCCTTCGCTCTTATAAAAATTAACCGCTGTGCCTGCCTGTACTAAGCGATTAATCCTGTTTTCACTGAGCGGAAGGTATACTCTTGTAAAAAGGGTATTCCATACCAGACGATAGTCATCGCTTACTTTTGCAAAATAAAGCGCATCGGTCTTAAAATTAATTCTGTTGTAGGCAATGTATTCACCAGCATAAGCATGGTAAGTGGTTTCGGTAGACAGCTGTGAGTTTCCAATAACTGTGGTATTGCTGAGTTTATAATCTCTGGCGCTCAGCGAATCCAGGTTATTATAGCGTTCATAACCTGCGGATAAACCAAATGTCCACCTTCGGCCATATTCATAATTCAGCCCGGCAGATACAAATGCCCCCCTGAAACTCACCTTACTGAACCTGCCACCCAGGGAACCGCTGTTCTCCTCAGTATATCGCCTGAAATTATCCGTGTTCAATCCTGCACTGATATAACTGGTAAGGGCCTTTGAAGGCTGCTGTGACCGCATGCTTTTGATCTGATCATTCAACTGTCTTACTGTATTGATCGCCGCTTCATTAGGAAAATCTTCTGATGCCTGGATATCACGTATCCGTTTTAACAGTTCGAAGGTTGAGTTCTGGTAGTTTCTGCGCAGCGCGATAAAAGCACCGATCCTTGACTGAGGGGTAAACTGTCCGCCATTAAACAGTTCAGACAGGCCTTCACTGTTGCTGCCGCGGGCAGCGATTCCCCAGAGCATTTGATGTGGCTTTTCTACCGCCAGTTTTCTGAAGTTGTTCCAGTTTGCAGAAAGGGCCGCTTCTGAAAGATTGAAAGATATACTGGATGCATTCAGCAGGATCGACGATTCTCCGCTGGCATCTTCGGCCACCAGCTGTGCCTTCGTGATGTAATGCATTGTCAGTACAGTAAGCAGGGTAAGAAAAAGTGTTTTCATAGCGCTCTGATCAACTGGTTAAAATCCAAATGGCCCTGAGCATCAGTTTCCACCCTGATAGGGTTTAGAGGAGCAGCTTTTCCGTCAATTTCCAGCTCCAGCGTCCAGAAATCTCCTGCCTTCCCTTCAGCATACAGCGTAACCTGCAGGCCCTGGTCTTGCAGCAGGCAGGAGTAAGATTTTCCGGGCTTTGTTGAGAAACTGTTTGGGTCGGCATCCTGGTCTGCTGCCAGATCAATATTGACATAGCCCATACTGAAGCCGTTATCCAATAAGCTTACAAAGGGTGATTTCTTGAGTTTGTATGTAACCGGAACGGTCATTCCCGGAGGTTTTCCCGTTCCATTGTTTTCTGGCGTTATGGTTCTCATTTGGTTGGTTTTTGTAACATTAAGTTAATCAAAACGAACCATATATGCAAAAGTTTATATTGTATTGTGACAATTAATTATCGGATGACCGCAGATGCGGAGGCGGTGTTATCATTTTATTATAATAATGATAAATCAAAATGGTATAAATGATAAAAAAATAGTCAAAATATATGATGACTCAACAGGGTACAAATATGATCGATCTTTACAGTTTCAGCCCTGCCTTATTTTTCCAAATATTTCGATAGGTAAGGCGCAGTATGGCTGTTTTTCGCTTTTGCAAAATCGGCAGGAATACCTGCTGTAACTACTTTTCCTCCTTTTTCGCCTGCTTCGGGGCCAATCTCTATAATCCAGTCACTTTTTGAAATTACATGCATATCGTGCTCGACCACGATAATCGTATTTCCTTGTTCTACAAGACGGTCAAGTTGCGCCATCAGTTTTTCAACATCCGCAGGGTGCAGACCGGTAGTGGGCTCATCGAGGATATACAGGGTGCTCCCATGCTGGCTGCGCTGCAGCTCTGTCGCCAGTTTAATCCGCTGGGCCTCGCCTCCTGAGAGTTCTGTTGCCGGCTGTCCGAGTTTGAGATAGCCTAAACCTACCTGACGAACTATGTCAAGACCCCGGTGGATAGCCGGATCCGCTTTAAAGAATTCCCAGGCGGCATCAACTGTCATATCGAGCACCTCCGCTATATTTTTATCCTGATAAGTTACCTCCAGGGTTTTGGCATTGTAGCGTGTGCCCATACAAGTGGGACAGGGGGTATATACACTGGGGAGGAATAATAACTCTACCATCACAAATCCTTCGCCCTGGCAATGCGGGCAGCGGCCCTTGGCCACGTTAAATGAAAACCGGCCGGCGTCGAACTTTTTCTTCCGCGCATCCGGCGTAGCCGCAAACAATTTGCGTATGGGATCGAAAAGCCCTGTATAGGTAGCAAGATTTGATCTTGGAGTACGGCCAATGGGCTTCTGGTCTACCTGGACCAGCCTTTTAATACCTTCTGCACCTGATGTAATTGCGCCTGAGACAGTTTTTGTACTGTCTTTTTCCAGATCCAGTATTGTTACATCCAGTCCATCAGCATCCTGATCTTCCCTGACTGCAAATTTCTGACCCAGATGCTGGCTGATCAGTTCTACCAGTATCTGGCTGACCAGCGTGCTTTTTCCTGAGCCAGAGATACCGGTTACGCTGGTAAATACGCCCAGCGGGAAATTGATATCCAGGCCATTTAAATTATTCTTTGATAAGTTTTCCAGTTTCAGCCAGCCTGCCGGCGTCCTTGGTACAGCTTCAGTATGGTGGTTGATGCTGTAGATATAATCCTTGGTTTTTGAATCAGCGACATGCTGCAATCCCTCCGGAACGCCGCTGTATAAAATCTGTCCCCCATGAACCCCGGCACCTGGACCAACATCTACGATCCAGTCGGCATGACGGATCACATCAATCTCGTGTTCTACCACAAAGATAGAATTACCCGAAGCTTTCAGCTTGTCAAGCGCCCTCAGCAATGCCTGCGTGTCCGCGGGATGTAAGCCTGCCGAAGGCTCATCAAGCACGTAAACCACGCCAAACAGGTTGGAGCGGATCTGCGTAGCCAGCCTCAACCGCTGTAATTCCCCGGGCGAAAGGGTAGGTGTGCTCCGCTCCAGGCTAAGGTAACCAAGGCCGAGATCAAGCATAACTTCCAGCCTGGAGGCCATATCCTCGGCGATGCGCCTGGCTACAATCACCTTTTCGGGATGTCCGCCGGCAGTGTTTTTGTGTAGTTTCTTGTTCCCTTTTGCATATGAGCTGAAAATATCATGCAGGCCGCTCAATGGTAGTCTCGACAATTCTGTGATGTCCATTTGGTTAAACCTTATGGACAACGATTCTTTTCTCAGCCGTTTACCATGACAGACCGGGCATTCGCTGCTGAGCATATACTGGCTGACCCGTTTTTTCATCAGCTGGCTCTGGCTGTTCGCAAAAGTTTGCATCACATATTTTCTTGCGCCGGTAAATGTGCCCATATAATCCGGCTGCATTTTATTTTTGATTGCTTTTTGTACCTGTTCAACTGTAAAACGCGGGTACACAGGTACCACAGGCTGTTCTTCTGTAAATAAAATCCAGTCGCGTTCCTTTTTTGGAATATTCTTCCAGGGGACATCCACGTTATAGCCCATGGTAATCAGGATGTCCCTCAGATTCTGGCCCTGCCAGGCTGTAGGCCATGCCGCAACCGCCCGTTCCCGGATCGTAAGGGAATCATCAGGAACCATCGATTTCTCGGTGACTTCATAAACACGGCCCAGCCCATGGCATTCAGGGCAGGCGCCTTCGGGTGTGTTTGCTGAGAAAGATTCTGCATACAGGATGTCCTGTCCCTGGGGATAATCTCCGGCCCTGGAGTACAACATCCTGAGCAGGTTAGATAAGGTGGTCACACTGCCTACCGATGATCTGGTACTTGAGGCACCGCGCTGCTGCTGCAGGGCAATAGCTGGCGGCAGGCCCTCAATCTCGTCTACTTCGGGTACCGACATCTGGTTAAACAAACGGCGGGCATATGGGGAAACTGATTCCAGGTAACGCCGCTGCGCTTCTGCATACAGCGTTCCAAAGGCCAGGGATGATTTTCCTGAGCCTGATACACCAGTGAATACCACCAGTGCATCGCGTGGAATCTGAAGGTCAACATTTTTGAGGTTATTTTCTCTCGCTCCTTTTACCTGAACGTAGCCACTGAATCCATTTTTGCTGTCTGTTGCCTTCCTCGCCATAAACTATCTTAAATCTTGTTCGTATCTGATCTGAAAGCAACAGCAAAGAGCGATTTAAGTTTTAAAGAGTTCATTCGCTATAAAAGCCCCAAATGGAGACACTATTCTGCGTGCTGTTTTTTGCTGTTTAACAGCCGGTAGAACGGGTAAGATAGAAGAAACAGCGCCGCAACGATGAGGAAGCTCCTGGTATCACTGATGGCAAATCCAACAAATAGCACCAGGGTTACGGTCAGTGCGAGAATCGTCATGTATGGATAGCCCCAGACTTTGTAGGGGCGGGGCAGATCAGGCTCTTTTTTGCGCAGCATCAGCAGGGATGCAAAGGAACAGGAGGTAACAACGGTCAGCATCACCGCAGCCAGTGCGAAAACCTGTTCAAAAGTGTTATAGGTAATAAATATGATAGTGATCACATAACAGATCAGGAGCGCAATATAGGGTGTTCCTCCTTTGTTTAGACGCGCGGCCTCGGGAATAAAATAACCTTCCCGGCTTAAGCCCAGAAGTATACGCGAGGGAATCAGCATATAGGCATTGAGGATGCTGATCACCACAAATACCGCAATAACTTCAATCACGAAAGAACTCCAGCTGCCAAAGGCTACGGCAGCAGCTGCTGAAGCGGCCAGCGGCGAATGCGCTATATCATCAAGGGGCAGCACATACATGATTGCACCGTTGATCAGCAGATAAAGTGCAATAACTGTTGCCGCACCAATGAAGTAAGACCGTGGTATGTTTTTACCCGGATTTTCGTCTTCCTCTGCAAAGAATGAAACCGCCATCCAGCCATCGTAGGTGCTTAGGATCAGTTGCATAGCCTTGAAGAATGCGATGACCAGCGTTCCGTTGAACACGGTGGCAGCTGGTATTAAAGTGGCCACATGCTGCTGCGGTTTTGCCAGAAAACATCCGGCTACCAGGGCCAGCAATAGCAGCACCTTTAATATACTTGTGATTTTTTGGGTGGCACTGCTCATTTTTATCCCCGGCAGGTTCAGCAGGGTAAATACTGTCAGGTAACCAATCCCGACCTGCTTGCTGAACCCGGCAAACTGCGGGAAAAGCAATATGGTGTATTCACCCAGAACAATGCAGAAAAATGCTGGTGCACCCACGTTGAGTATAAAGTCGAACCAGCCCGCAGCAAAACCTACATAATTACCAAAGGCTCTTTTTACATAGTTAAAAGAACCACCTGCTTTTGGCAGCATGGTAGTTAGTTCTGCATAGGAGCTTGCACAAAGTAAAATATATAAACCTGTGACCAGCCAGCAGGCAAGAATCAGCAGTTTGTCTGGCAATAAGGCTGCAATGCTTGCAGGAACACGAAAAATACCGGCTCCAATGGTGCTGCCTACTACGATGGATATCCCAAATACTACGCCTAAAACTTTTTTTAATGGTGCTTTGATCTGCTGTTCTGTTTTAAGCATATTTATTCTGATGGGTGTAGGCGTCAAAGATAATATTTGCGAAGATACTTGTAATGTTTATCAAACCAATATCGCTTATATTCGTTACTTATTACATTTAGCCCTTACTATCATGACAGAAATTAAATTTGAATCTCCGGAAAATGAACCCTCAGCGTTTAACCTCTACCTTGAAGGAAAAAAAATAGGCGAAATGATCGTAGAGATCAGGGATGGGGACATGACTGTCTTTCATACAGAAGTTGATCCTGAGCAGGAAGGCAAGGGCTATGCAGCGCAGCTGCTCGAAGCCATGACAAGCTATGTACGCGCACATGATTTAAAAGTGGTTCCGATGTGCACTTATGTACATGTCCAGTTTGACAGGCATGCCGAGCAGTATGAAGACATCCTGAGTAAAAATGGATCCAGGTTTTAATGGCGGCTGACCAATGTTTTATTGAGATCAAGATTTTGGGGATGCGTTCCGTTCAAATAACATCTTATCTTGCGATCACATTGGGTCTGCGCTTACTGACAGTGGCAGAAGAACAAAATCGTAATGAATAGCGAAATTAAAGATGAATAACAGAGTGATTGGAATCATGGGGGCCATGCACGAAGAAATCAATGGCATCCTTCAACTCATGGAAAATGTGAAGGAAGTTGCGCATGGGATGAGGTCTTATTATACCGGCACAATC
Organism: Pedobacter westerhofensis; assembly: GCF_900182595.1. Taxonomy (GTDB): domain Bacteria; phylum Bacteroidota; class Bacteroidia; order Sphingobacteriales; family Sphingobacteriaceae; genus Pedobacter; species Pedobacter westerhofensis. Next base: position 75,129 of record NZ_FXTN01000004.1, read on the forward strand.
AATGGCATCAAGGCAGTTGTTGTTTTTTCACGCTGGGGCAAGGTAGCGGCTGCAATCACGGTGTCGAGCCTCATCATCGAATTTAAAATAACAGATCTGATCTTTATCGGAGTGGCGGGAGCTATACATCCGGAACTGAAAATAGGTGATATTGTGATAGGCGACAAGCTGATCCAGCATGATATGGACGCAAGGCCACTGATGCCCAGGCATGAAATCCCACTGCTGGGTGTCACCTGGTTTGAAAGCGATGCACAACATGTGGCACTGGCAGATAAGGCTGCTGAGCTGTTAAAAGATAGCGGGATTGATCACATTATTGATCAGCAGCATATCAGCCGCTTTTCGCTGAGGAGCCCAGCGATATTCAAAGGAGCGATTGCGAGCGGCGACAAGTTCTTTTCTGAGCAGCATGATAAAGATGCGTTGCTTGGGGCTCTGCCTGAAGTGCTGTGTGTAGAAATGGAGGGCGCTGCGGTAGCCCAGGCTTGTTATGAATATGGAATTCCTTTTGTTGTCAGCCGGATTATTTCAGATGAATCCAACGAGCATTCTGTTATTGATTTCCCGGATTTCATCCTGAACATCTCCAGTAAGTATGGTGCTGAAATCATCAGAAATATTTTTTCCCTGATCTGATGAGGTTCCTTGTTAAACAATGACTTCCAACAGGGAACTGTTCATCCTGCTGAGTATTTCAATGCCCGACTTAACCTGATTTTCGCGCACATCTTTTGCCAGTGTCAGAAAACAGTCCTGTGCAAGCGGGGCGAGGCGGTGGTTAAGTTCGCGGGATTGCTCAGTCAAGAATATCAGCTTGATCCGTCGGTTCGACTCATCTTCTTTCCTGGTCACCCATCCGGCCTTCACCATATTGTCGATCAGATAGGTCATATTGGACTTATCCTTAAAGAGCACATCAGCAAGTTCCTGTTGTATCATCCCGTCTCGCTTTAACAGCAGCTTCATAATCTCCAGCACCTCGAAACTGATATCAATATCAGCCTCTTTCAGTTTCACCTGAAACATCTTGCGCAGCCTGTATCTGAGTTCCAGTATCAACTGGCAAAATTCTGCAACCAGTTCCGCCTTTTCCTTGGTATCCATCATACAAAAGTAGTCATTTATTTGAGCAGATCTAATGTGCCGCATCGGCCAGGTTTACCTTGGCATTCGATTTTTTTACAAAAAACATCACCAGCGGGACAAAGATGATAAACACAATGCCAACGAACATGAAGATATCCATATAGGAAAGCAGGGTAGCCTGTTTGGTAACAATACCGTCCAGCATCCCGTAAGCCATATTTCTGGCAGTGCTGAAGTCAAAGCCCCGGTGCTGCATTCCTGAAGCAAGCTGCGACACGCGGTCCTGCACATTCATATCATTCACATTCATGTGGCTCACCAGAGAAGTCCTGTGGATACTCGTTTCCCGGGTGAGCATCGTAGAGATTAGCGCTACACCGAAAGAACCGCCCAGCTGCCGCATCATACTCGTAAATGCAGCACCCTGTCCGATTTCCTGTCCCTTCAGTGTCGACAGGGACATGGTGCTCACAGGTACTGAAAGCAGGCCAAGGCCTAATCCGCGTACCATCAGCGGCCAGAAGAAGTCGTCAGAACTCGTATCCGGAACAATGATCTTGTAACAAAGCATACAGAAGATATAAAAGATAAACATCCCTGCGGCAATCAGATATTTTTGCTGCACGCCCCTCTGGATCAGGATCGCTACCACCGGCATCATTACCGCAACAAACAAGGTGCTGGGGAGCTGAAGCATACCAGCCTGCTGCGCACTCCAGCCCAGGATAGACTGCGTGAACTGCGGGATCACAAAGGTAGAGCCAAATGTACCAAAGCCCATCACAAAGGAGAGCATGACGCCCATCCGCAGGTTCCCGTTTTTAAGCACTCTCAGGTTTACTACAGGATATTTAGCTTCCAGCTGACGCCAGACGAACAGGTATAAACCTAAAACTGCGGTTACACATAGTGTAATGATCAGCTTGCTGTTAAACCAGTCGTCTTCCTGGCCTTTTTCCAAAACGTACTGCAGGGACGAAATTCCCACAGTAAGCAGAATAATGCCAAGCCAGTCGACCTCACTCGCAGAACGTTTTGTGCCATATTTTGGGCTGCGCACAAACTGTATAGTTAAAATTGCAGCAAGTATGCCTACTGGAATATTAATGTAAAATATAAAGGGCCAGGAATAATTATCGACGATATAGCCACCAAGCGGGGGGCCAAGCGTGGGGCCAACAATAATTCCAAGTACATAGATGGCCTGCGCCATTGCCCTTTTTTCGGGTGGCCAGCTTTCTGTAATGATGGTTTGTGAGGTGACGAGCAATGCACCGCCGCCCATACCCTGCAGAAACCTGAAAATGATCAGCTCGGTGATTGACGTTGCGTTTCCGCAAAGAAAAGAACAAACAGTAAAGATGACGATGGAAGCGGCAAAGTAATTCCGCCGGCCAAATTGCTGGGACAGCCAGCTTGTTAAAGGAATTACGATGACATTGGCCAGGGAGTAGGCTGTAATGACCCAGCTGATTTCGTTCAGGGTTGCCCCTAAACTGCCGCGCATATTATTCAAGGCCACGTTGACAATCGTGGTATCAATGATTTCAAGCAATGCGCAGAAAACTGCAGTAATGGTAATGATGGCCAGACGAGGGCCATGCTCGATTAAAGATTCACCTTGTTCCATGTTGAATGATCAGGCAACAAAGTTAAAATTTAAACTGTTTTAATTTTTACTTTGTTGCCTTTTATTTCAATTGAATGATAATCGGGAACAGGGTCAGGCTAAATGAGCCTGTATGAGCAGAAATTAGTTAACGAGGTTATGAATGAATTTCCGGCTCGACTGGTACAGGTCTTCATGAGCAGCGAGCTGGTTAATCCGCACATCACTGTCTGTTACCACAATATCCATGATAGCTTCGGCATCCATACTGATGGTGATCACATCGTTTTCACGCTTATAGTACAATACATTCTGATCACAGTTCTCTTTGCAATAGTCTGTAAATAAGGAGGCCAGGTTGATGAAAATAATAGATGAAGTAAGTTTCTTTTCGTTAGGAATGATGTTCATGAAAAATGAGTTTAAATACGTTTAACATGGATTGCAGGGTATTGTTTGCCCTTTTTTAAAATATCTGCGCATGTGTGTATTACTAACACTAAGTTAAACATTTTTTCCTGTTAAAATACTTTGATCAAAAAACTATTTCATCTTAAATATATGCCGTTTTGCTTTCCAGGTTGCTTTGCCGTATTCACCAACGCTCAGTTCGCCTTCCATCGTATCGCCGCTGATCTTTCCTGTAAAGAAGGAATGCACACGCGCACCATCAAGACCAATCGTACTGCGTATGATGATTTCTCCTCCGCTTAACGAACCTGTCAGGTCCCGGGGTCCGAGGCTGCCGGTGTATGTTCCTTGTAGCGTATTGCCGGATTGCTCAAACATAAAAGTCTGGTATACCGTACTGGCATAAAACTTTGTTTCCACATCCCATTGTCCGCTCAGATCGGCGGATGCCGGCGCATTTTCTTTTGCTGTGCCAACAGGTTTTGACAGTATTGCGGCAATATAGGCAGCAACTATGTTTGCTTCTCCATCGCTCAGCTGTGAGGAGTTTACGAGTATGCTGTTTTTCTGATTGGGCTGAAAGTAACTTCCTGCAGCACCCACTGCTATGCGTGGAGTACCGTTCCAGAGCAGGTCCTCTACTTCCTGCCCGCTATAAGATATCCTTGCCGGATCCCAAGATACAATCATATCCGGACTTGGGTTTGACCGGCCCTGAGGCTGTTTGATCAGGATGTTCAGGCCTGGTATAGTTTGAAGATGCCGGGCCATGCGCTCCAGTCGGGTATTCCAGAGTTTCTTTTCACTGGCATGGTCACGCTTGAACCACATCTCGGCTGCTGTCAGCATACCGATTACTTCTTCGCGGCCTACCTTAAAACCACGCCCAAAGCCATGGTGCGGTCCGGTGTTCATTCTTGCTGCCATAATCAGGTCATGCCGGCCAATGAGCAGTCCGGCACACTGTGGCCCACGCAAGTATTTGCCTCCACTATAGGCCACCAGATCAGCGCCCTGTACAATATGCGGGTTTGGGTTTTCCGGGCCTTCGGCGGCAGCATCCACGAGAATCGGGATACCCAGCGGTTTAGTAAGCGATGCGATTGCCCTCAGAGATAAAGGGCCATCCTCGGATTCTGCTCCTGAAAGCAGGTAAACCATCGCCGTTCTTGGCCCCAGTGCAGCCTGCAGCTCGTTGATGTCAGATACCTGAATCATTCTTACCCCAACAGCTTTGCATCCGGCATCATATGCAGAACGGGAATAGGAGGTGATCACCACTTCATCTTTCATGCCTTTGAGATTTGGGATCATCCAGATCTTATCCGGATCTCCGCCCGTTACACAACCTGCAGTGGCCGCTGTGATTGCAGCAGATGCGCCAGCGGTTACGCAGCCGGACTCCGTGCCCATCAGCTCTCCGAGTCTTTTGCCCACACCGTCCATCAGTTCGTCAATTTGTACAAATTCATCAATTGCTGCATCCATCGCTGTTCTTACTTCGGGCAATACCTTGCTGGCACCGATCACAGTTACGGTACCCCGTGCATTGATCAGGGGCTTAACACCAATAGCCTCATATACACTTTTTCTTTTTGGCACAGGAGGGGACATCGCCGCATTTACTGACTGGGGAATGGCAGCAGACACTGGCAGGATGGCCAGGCTTTTGATTACATCTCTTCTTTTCATCGCTAAACTTATTTTTTTTCAGACGGAGCCTGTGATGATTCACAAGGTCAGGGGAGCTCAATATCAGGATTTTTATTTTCTGTGCAGGTAAAATTTATGATATTGCAGACAGGCAGGAAATAGCGGGGCCGGGATAACGTTTATTCAATGATGGTAATTACAAAAACAAAAATCGGATTTATTCTGGCTGCGGTGGCGGTGATCTTAGTGTTTGCAGTGTATCTCTTCGGAAATCAAAACCAGGGCTGGAAGATTTACGGCGGCAGCACTGAGAATATGAAGTATTCTTCGCTGAAGCAGATCGATACCTCCAATGTAAGGCAACTAAGGGTAGCCTGGGTCTATCATGCTGAAAACAGCGATACTTCCCGCTATGGCATCATGGAATGCAACCCGATCGTAATTGGCCAGACCCTGTACGGCGTATCTCCGCGGATGAAACTTTTTGCTGTAGATGCAGCCACCGGGAAGGAAAAATGGCATTTTGACCCTGCAGATTCGCTGAACAACAAAACCTGGCACAGGAACAGCGTTAACATGAACCGGGGAGTATCTTACTGGACTGAAGGTAATGACGAGCGGATTATTTACACCGTAGGTCCCATCGTTTTTGAGGTAAATGCCGAAACAGGAAAGCTGATCACTACATTTGGCAAAGATGGCGGCATTGATCTCCGGAAAGGGCTTGGAAGGGATGAAAAAGACATGTCAATTTCTCCCACATCACCTGTGCTCATTTATAAGGACTTATTGATCACCAGCGGAGCGGTGAGCGAGACTACGCCCGGGCATATCAGGGCTTTCGATGTTAAAACGGGTGTACAGAAGTGGATCTTTCATACTGTTCCCTATCCGGGAGAACCAGGATTCGAAAGCTGGAATGATCCAACTGCTTATCAGCGCATGGGCTCTACCAATGCCTGGTCGGGTTTTAGTCTCGACAGTAAAACCGGACTTCTCTTTGCCGGAGTAGGGAGTCCTACAAATGATTTTTATGGGGGCGACCGCGCAGGCAAAGGCCTGTACGGAAATTCTGTGGTGGCAATCGATGCTGAAACAGGGAAACTGAAATGGCATTTCCAGGCGATACATCACGACGTGTGGGACATGGATATTTCCAGTCCGCCGGTACTGGTTACTCTTCCGCGTGAGGGCAAAAACGTCAATGCTGTGGTACAGACCACAAAAACAGGTTTAATCTTTGTGTTTGAACGCAACACCGGCAAACCGCTTTTCCCTATTGTCGAACGCAAGGTGCCCACCAATGGTGCCGTAGCAGGGGAGCAGCTGAGCCCTACGCAACCGTTTCCTGTATGGCCAAAGCCCTTTGTCAGAACGATCATGACAGAAAAAGATCTCAATCGGCTGGGCAGTGATTCTTCGTATCAGGATATTAAACGGAGGTTCCATACTTACCGCTCAGAAGGTATATACACACCGCCAACCGAAAAAGGAACGATCATTTTGCCAGGATATGACGGAGGGGCAAACTGGGGAGGCCCGGCCGTAGACCCTGAAACAAATATCCTGTATATCAATGCCAATGAAATGGCCTGGGTGCTGAATATGGTCAAGGATACCGCTTCAGACCAGAAAGAGATGACCAATCATCAGGCTGCCGCACTGCTTTATAGTAAGAATTGCATGGGTTGCCACGGACCGGAGCGTCTGGGGGGCGGAGATTATCCCTCGCTGGTTGGTGTCGGCAGCAAATACAGCCCGACCCAGTTTACCGAGCTGTTGTCAACCGGAAGAAGGATGATGCCCGGGTTTAATCACTTGTCCAGGGATGAAAAACATGCGCTGGCCGCAATGGTTCTGGAGCTGAAAGCCGAACAGCTTAAGCCCTATAAAGGACCGCCAATTGCAAGTACCACGAAATCATCAAAGCCATCCTTTACCTTCACCGGATATAATAAATTTTTAACAAAAGAGGGCTATCCTGCGATCAGCCCGCCCTGGGGAACGATCAGTGCTATAGACCTCAATACAGGCAAATATGTATGGCAAGTGCCGTTCGGCGAATTTGAGGAGCTGAAGAAAAAAGGAATCCCTGCCACAGGACGGGAGAATTTCGGTGCGCCTGTGGTTACCGCTGGTGGGCTGTTGTTTATCGGGGCCTCGGCCGATGGATATTTCAGGGCCATTGATAAGATGACTGGTAAAACCTTATGGAAATACCAGCTTTCGGCAGCTGCGATGTCTACTCCGGCGATTTATGAACTACATGGCAGGCAATACATCGTGATTGCCTGCGGCGGAGCTAAATCTGGGGGCAAATCGGGGGACGCCTATGTCGCTTTTGCCCTGCCTGAAAAGCATTAGCGCTTAACGCTGTGGTGTCAGTATTTTTACCCCGTCCTGTCCCGCGATGATAGCCATTGCGGCCATGCGGTAAAACAGTGAATGCGCCACAACTCCCGGGATCAGTGCAATCTTTGTGTTGAGTTCCTCAAGGGGCAGAAGCGCAGCGAAATGAATGTCAACGAGATAGTTGCCATGGTCAGAAATTAATGCCCCGTCTTTCTGGCTGCTCATGCGCAGGTTTAAGCTGGCATCAGGGAAATTAATGTTCAGGTGCTTCATCACAAAGGGCAAAGCATTGGGAAGTACTTCTATTACCAATGGATAAGTGACGTCCAGTTGGGCTGAAAACTTTCCTGCATCGCCGATGAGGATAAATTCATGGGCCATAGCTGCAAGAATCTTTTCAGTCGTATGAATTCCTCCACCGCTTTTTAAAGCATTCAATTCCTCATCAAACTGATCACAACCATCAAAATAAAGGTCCAGTTCTTTAATTGTATTTGCCGACTGAAGTCTCAGGCCCTTTTCCAGGATCAGCTTTGCCGTTGTAAAAGATGAGGAAACCAGCGTGAGTGTAGAGGCCAGTGCAGGTTCTGCTGCAATCAGGTTGATGAGGTTTGCTATAGTGCTTCCGGCACCCACACCAACGGTTTGTCCTGTCTTGATATATTTCATTGCCGCTACGGCCGCTTCCAATTTGTAATCGCTCATAAATGCTGCTGATGTGTTGTTTTCTTCTAAAAAGCCAGAAATATACAGTTCTTTGGGCTGAATAAAAATCAAATCAGCAACAGAGACGCTGCATTTTTTTAAAATGCTTCGTTTAAGCCAAGGAAAAATCCTTTGTTGCCGTAATTTCCAAATGCATAATCCAAACACAGATTGGTACGTGTAGCTTTATTAAACAATACGCGTAAACCACCACCACCGCCCGGCTGCCATTTTTCAAAAAGGTTTGTGCCCAGGTTATCGTTGGCGGTTTGCATGTTAAAGAAGGTAACCCCGCTCAGGAACTTGTTTTTGGTAATCGGAAAGCGGTATTCCAGTTCAGAATAGGAATACTTGGTACCTTTAAAGTAACCCACAGTATATCCGCGTCCACTTCTGAATCCTGGATCTTTACCACTTCCAGGCAGTTCAAGATAGGGGACTGCACCGCTGATGAGGTATGAGCCCCAGTTCCAGAAAGCGATTACATGCTCCGGATTGCTGCTGGACAGACTCCAGTATTTTCTGAAATCAGATGTAAATTGAAGTGCATTTTTTGTACTGCCCATCCAGGTCTGGTTGCCCCTGAAGCCTACATCGGCATAAAGGCCTTTATATGCGCGGTTTTGGTTGTCGCGTGTGGTGTACTGGACGTTAAAAAGCAGTCCGTTTGACATATAATGATCCGGGTCGAAGCCGTACCGGTCATTATAAATATTGTAAGGGGTAAGATCAGTTGTAGAAACCTTGTCTTCAATTTTTCTCCTTACATCAAATGATACACCTCCCCCCACAAACAGGTGCTCATCAATCTGTTTATATACTTTTTCCCTGAAACTGTAGTACTGGGCGTGATAAACATAGCCCTTGCGCTCGGGATTGCTCAGCACATGGTCGGCTTCACTGGCATCTGAACCTTCACCGATTCCTAAACCAAAGTCTGGCGTCACAGTTTTTGCCGCCACCAGGCTTCCCTGAAAGTTCCATTTATTCCCGGGAGTATATACATTATGGTTGATGTAGAAATATAAAATGCCTTTTGTGGTGATGGAAGCAGATGTTGAGGCTACCGACATCAGTGTATTGGGATCGCTGCCCAGTTTTCTGCCTGCAACGGCCTTGATTCCGATCTGTGCACCGATACTCGGGTTGTAGGCAATATTGGGGATCACAGTAATACCGGATTTCTTACCGGTTTTGGGCTTGCTTTTCGGATGGGCAATTTTCCGGATAAAATCAGAAATATCATATTGTTTATTGATACTGTCCGTTTCTATTTGAGTTTTCTTTGCAACTTTGTCTAACGAATCAGCTTTTATGGAATCAACTGGCAGTGTCTGGCCGAAAGTATAGCTGCTAAAGCTGATCATCAGCATCAGTAGTACTAACTTATATATGGATTTCCTGCTCAGTTCTGCCTCGCGGTATTGGCCTTGGTAAAATAGATGTTTAGCTTTCAAATCGGGAATCTTTTGTTGAGGTTCAATTTTAACTGATAAAACCCTGAAAGAGCCCTTATTGTTTTAAGCTAAAACCATTAACTTGCCTTGCCGGAATTTAACCTGCACAATAGCGTGATTAATTCAGCATCACAGGGCATGTCCGGCAGTATAATCTTTATGGAAATGAATCAGGATAAGGTACCCCTAGTTTTTAGCAATGCCAGCACAGACTCGCATTTTGATCAGATACTTAGCTTACAACAACAAAATCATTACAGCTCGGTTCCTGCCGGGCAGCAGCAGGACAACGGTTTTGTATTTGCCAGTCACACCCAGGCACTGCTGAAAAAAATGGCTGCCGTAGTTCCGCAGGTCATCGCGCTCAGCGGAGACCGGGTAGTGGGCTATAATCTTGCGATGACAAGTGACATGAAGAACGAACTGCCAAGCCTGATCCCAATGTTTGAAGAGTTTGAAAAATGGAAATACAATGGTAAGCCATTAATGGATTATCAGTTCGTGATAGGAGGGCAGGTTTGTGTTGACAAAGAATTCCGGGGACAGGGGCTGATCAGCAGGCTTTACCAGCAAACGAGGGATAGCGTGCCCGGCAATTACCAGTTGTGTGTTACAGAAATCTCCGTCAGGAACCTGACTTCGCTCAAAGCCCATCAGCGTATGGGTTTCGAGATCATCGGTACATACTATGACGGAATCGAGAACTGGAACTTAGTGGTGTGGGACTGGCACAGGGCGCAAGAGCTATAGCTTTCAGCTTGTCCAGACCTGTACGTTATTGCACAGGCGCTGTTCATTAACGAACATTCTGCTATAGTACGGCTATTTAAGTCGCTGATAAATAGTATTTTGGGTACGTATTTTATACTGGCACGCTCTTCGTCCCGCAGAAGCAAATATATCATTATGCTGTACCTCAACTTTAAAATCGCCTTAAGGAACATCCTGAAGAAACCCGGGTTTTCACTGATCAATATTGGTGGCCTTGCCATCGGGCTTTCCTGTTGCCTGATGCTGCTCTTATATGTGAATTATGAACTGGGCTACGATCAACAGTTTAAGGATGTAGAAGATATCTATCTGGCGGAGGTGAACCTGAAGTTGAACGATGGAATTGTTACCACCGAATCTGTACCTGTCCTGCTTGCCGGAACAGCATTGCAGAGCATTCCGGGAGTTGCTGCTGCGGCGCGTTTTCAGGGTGACGGACGTCAGATGCTTTTTAGCAGGGCTGAAAATAAATTTAAACTGGAAGCACTGAATGCTGATCCTTCTTTCCTAAAAATCCTGGATTATCACTTTCTGCAGGGTGATCCGAATACTGCCTTGAGTACCCCAAATGCTGCGGTGATTACCCGGAGTACGGCCAGTAAATTATTTGGCGGTCAAAATCCATTAGGCCAAACCATCAAATGGGACAACCGGGATCTGCTAAAGGTCACAGCGGTGATCGAAGATCTGCCGAAAAATCAAAGTATACAGTTTGATGTGCTGCAAAGCTGGGCATTTCTGGAGCGGCAAAACCCGGGTATCAAAAACAGCGGCTGGGGTGCCATTAATTGCGGAACTGTTCTCAAACTGAAACCAGGTACATCCTTTCAGGATGCGGATGCGGCTATGAGGAAGCTGATCCGCAAAGTGGATCCCCAAACGATACTGGAGGCTTTCCTGTTTCCAATGTCAGACCTGCACCTGTACGATCATTTTGAAAATGGCAAGTCGGCCGGAGGTAACATTGATACCGTAAGGCTGTTCGTCTTCCTTGCTTTTTGTGTATTGCTGATCGCCAGTATCAACTACATGAACCTGTCGACGGCCCAGTCAGAAAAAAGGGCCAAAGAAGTTGGGGTTCGTAAGGCCCTGGGTTCTGACCGTAAAAGTCTAATGGGACAGTTTTTTATTGAATCACTTTTACTATCCTTCCTTGCAATGGTAATCGCTTTTGCTTTGCTGGAACTGGCTCTGCCATATTTTAACAACTTACTCGATATCTCTATCCGGATTGGCTATCAGTCATATCCATTCTGGGCTACACTGTTGGGTCTGGTACTGTTTACCGGCATCCTCGCAGGCAGCTATCCAGCGTTTTACCTGTCCTCTTTTGCTCCGGTGAAAGTCTTGAAGGGCTTTACCGGCATAGGAAGATCTTCATTGCCTGTCCGCAAAATTCTGGTTGTATTCCAGTTTAGCCTATCCATATGCATGATCATCTGTGCGATTGTGATCTACTCCCAGATTCAGTTTGTCAGGAATAAACCGCTGGGTTTTGATCAGAATAATCTGGTGCAGATCGAACGTGAGGGGAACTTTCTTCAGCCGGGTAAATTATCCCTGTTGAAATCCGAATTATTTAAATCCGGAGCAATTGTATCCGCTACGGAATATTCCTATGATTTTACCTCGGGCGGTGGAAATATTACAGGCGACCTGTCCTGGCCTGGAAAGAATATCAAGGACGTCTATTCCATAAACTACAGAAGCATTGGTTATGACTTCGCAAAAACTGTCGGTGCAAAGATGCTCATGGGAAAAGATCTCAGTCCAGTTTATCCTGAGGATCCCGGCACGGATATCCTGCTGAATGAGGCTGCTTTGAAGTTAAAGGGATTGAAAAATCCTGTCGGACAAAAGATCAGATGGGGAAATTCAGACATTAGAATTGTAGGAGTGATTCAGGATTATCAGAATATGACCGTTACCAGTAAACCCCAGCCTACAATCTTCCACTATGAGATTGCGGAAAGTCACAAAATATTGTTGAGGCTCAATCCCGTACAATCTCTTGGTACCTCGGTCAAATCCATACAGGACATTGCCGCCCGAATCAATCCTGCCTATCCTGTAAATATTGCTTTTATATCAGCTGGAATGGAAGGTAAACTTAAAACCGAAAGGATACTTGGCGTATTGTCCAACTTATTTGGGGCTTTCGCAATCCTGATCTCCTGTCTCGGATTACTTGGACTTGCCTTGTATATGGCAGAGCAGCGCCGGAAGGAAATCAGTATCAGAAAGGTGCTGGGTGCTGACCTGCGAAGTATTCTTCTGCTGTTGAACAGGGACTTTATAAAACTGGTTATTCTCTCCAACATCATTGCATACCCTGTTGCCTATCTGCTGGCGATCAACTGGCTTCGAAAGTACGATTATAAAGTTGAACTTGCAGTATGGCCTTTTCTTATCGCAGGATCAGTATCGTTGCTCATTGCGCTGCTGACGGTCAGTATACAAAGTTTCAAAGTAGCCCGGGCAAATCCTGTTGATGCACTGAGGGCCGATTAAACTTCGAAAGTGCCGGCAGGAGGGTAGACAGGATAGCCGGATAGGCTGTCCTGCAGAATAAATTAATGTGATTTCTGATAGGCCTGTATGCCTTCCCTGATCGCATTGATCAGCGGCAAATCCAGCTCGCAGTCAGATACCAGGCAATGCTCATGGTTATCTTCATCAAGTTCAATTGAACCTATTTTATCCTCGTCTGTATAAATATCATACTTGTTGTTTTCCAGCGGGCGGATATTAAAATTATGTGCCTGGCCATCTGTTGCTACTTCGATTCTGAATTGATTCATTGAATTTATTTTAACTGTTATTTGAAGATAACAACGTGCAGGGTTTTTTGTTCAGTAGCGTAGATCGAATCAGGGTATCTATCTTAAAAATTTATGGTGGTATTTGCTGCTAAAATGGAGAAAGGGCAGATTGTAATCTCCTATCACTGCAAAATTAACACGTATATCAGATCTTAATGATCGGTTCTCAAATACTTTTCGGTGATTGTTTGCTCTATGCCTTCACTTTCAATTTTCTCGATACCTGTCTGTACCAGGGTATCTTTTTTGATGTACACTTTAAATGTGAACGATTTGCCTTCCCAGTTCCTGTCATTGTAGTATTCCAGATGTTCCGTATACTGATCTCCTTTTAATTCGTACTTTCCGCCTCCGGCGTCGAAGTTATTTTTTCCTTCTGCATCGGGCTGGAGGTTGTGTTTCAGAAATGCGAAATGAGTATCATTGATGATTTTGATCATCTGCTGGTTCTTGGTGTAGTCGGTATGTGTGGTAAGCCCTTTTGACAGTTTTGTGCCGGAGATCAATTTCCAGGTGCCTTTCAGGTCAATGCGCTGAACAGTACTGTCAGACTTTAGCTCTTTGCCAGGATCATTGGTACAGGAAATGATGAAAAATAAGGGGATCAGCACTATTAACAAGCGTAATGTCATGGTGATATGGATTGAGTTCTGTTTGTAAACTTATTTGTTGATATCTGGAAAGGGAATGACTATCGAGCCAACATAATCACTCCTGGACCTGCTTTTTTGATCGGCTGAGACAAAAAACAGGTATGCGTGGATAATACTTCCAAAATTTCGATCGTAAATCTCTGTGCGTAGAGACAAAGCTGACCTTGGTACTTTTTCGCCGCTATAGAGCGTTTTTTGTATGGTCTCGTCGTACAGCAGTATGTAAGCCAGATCATTTCCGATTTCTCTGATGTTTGCAGTATCTGGTATTTCCCAGCTGACGGTGATGAACTTACTGTCATCATAGGTAATGGCACTTGACCAGGCCATTTCCCGGTTGCCCTGGCTGATGACAACCTCAGGGTAGTTGATCGAAAAATTCGGGTGCAAACCAGCAACAGCATGTGCAAGATTATATTGCACTGCCAGGGGAAACTCTGCCTTGCCATTTCTATTTTTGCCAAAGCCGATTTCAGTGTATTCTTTAATCGCTGCTATAAAGCTTGAAATCAAACCCATTTTAAGGTTTTGAGCTGGTTTAGTCTTGCCCTTGTTTTTTCTTCTGCGCGCTTTTCTATCGATTGCAGGCCTGAGTTTAAGAACGTTTACACCGCGCGTTTCTGTTACAACTACCGGGCCGATCACACCTTTTACATCTCCGAACAAGGGATCCGTTTTTCTAAAAATAGCCATAACTTATTGTTTATCCCAGATGATCTGGCCCAGGTAAATACTTGATGATACACGTTCGCGGTCTTCGGAAATGAAGGCCATATATGTTTCAATCACCATCTTTTTTTTAAAGGAGGGTAAAAGAATATCGTGTTTGGCTGCGGTTCTCGGTGATCCGTTTTGTACGGTAAGTGCCTGGAAGGTCGTGGGGAAATATGCTACCAGCATCACCTGATCCGAAGGATCATTCTCTTCGTTTTCAAGGTTCGGATCCCAGCTAAACTGCAGCCGGTTATCAGCAAGTTTCACCTCTGCGCTGACGGGAAGAGGTAAACTGCCCATTGAAAAGACTACCCGCGAAAAGTCGATTGCGATATCCGGATATTTTCCCGACATTGCATTTTTCTTATTGAGAGAAAAAGCTACCGAATGAAATGTATGTCCCGCTTTTTTAGGTGTAGTCCTGAATCCCGCCCGGATAAACTTCTGTACGGGATTGAGCAGGAGGGTCGCCAATCCAAATTCCATCTGATTGCCCAGTTGAGCATCTGAAAATTTATCGACCACCCCAATTCTCCGACCTATAATTTGTCCGTTCAGTTCGTAGAAAACCATATTTCCTACGCGGCCTATGACGGTGCCTAAAGCACCAGGTATTAATCTAGCCATGATTTATATTTGGTTAATGAAAAGATAGACCTAAGATAATAAAGGATTTTGTGAGAAACAAATTTAAATAAAACTTTGACAAAAGTTAAACTCGTATCGTCTAACTGACTGATAGGTAGATGATAGCGGCTTGTTAGGTGTTTTAACCCTAACGATACCCTGCGAGAGCCCTACCAACCCCCTGGCAACCCCCTGGAAGAATCTGGTTTAGCCTTAATTCTTGGTTCATTGAGATCCCGTTCTCAGATACGCCTTATAATGTTCATGCTTAACAAATCAGGGAGAGTACTGATCAGGTATTGCAGGATGCAGCGGGGAGCTTACCTGACAAGTACAATATAAGCTTTTGGCTTTAAATTATCACCAAATGAGATTAATGAAGTGATTGACAAGATACAGTAACAGGAGCTTGCAAAATTATTTTGTATTGTATTTAGGGGTTGCAGGTACAAAGAATTCCGCTGTGCGCCTTTCTTCTGTCGCTGCTGCATCCGACTTTTTCATTTTTCTGAGCAGTATCGCCATCTGCTCATGGCAGTATGCTGACACATAAGAATCAGGAAATGAAGTAGCTGAGCGTTTGAACAATTCAAAAGCAGATCTGAGTGAAAGGGTATCATTTTTCAAACTCAGCTTTTTTCCTTCGTTATAATCGGACAGCCAGTTCCGTGCGATGCTGTTTGTTCGCTGGGCTTCCTCCAGTACAGGGAAAGGGGGGATCTTTAGAGAGATGTTCTCAGGCCTGACCTCTGTTTGCTTTTGCAAAAAGTACGATTGTATGCCCATCAGGTATGCCTGTGCTTCCGCCTCGTTGTAAGCAGCTTGTTTCAACCGTTGTTCTTCGCCCGGATTAGTAAAGAATGAAGCTTCTGCAAGGACACCGGGAATGCCGTAGCTGTTACGCAATACAGATGATCCCTTTGAAGGAAAAATCACATAGTCTGAAAGCAGGCTCCTGGGGATTGGCCTGCGGTAGAAATATTTCTCGAAAGCCAGGCCAAGGGCTTCTCCAAATGCAACTCCCGCGAGGTTCTCTGAAACAGCGCCGTGAAAATATATGATAGGGAAATTGACAGCAGTGTCAGCCGTTGCGTTGTGATGAATAGAAATCAGGAGATCGGCTTTCTGCTGAACTGCAATTGCAGCACGCTCTTCCAGTTTCACAAGAATATCGGTATCACGCGTAAGGATTACTTTGGCGCCTCTGGCTTCCAGTTTTTTTTTCAGCAGCAAGGCTACACGCAGGTTGATCCATTCTTCCCTCTCACCGTTGATGCCCTGGCGATAGTGATCGGTTGCTGCAGTTCCTCCGTGACCAGGATCTACACAGATAGTCTTGTTGTGAAGCAACAGCGAATCACTTGAAGGGAAACTGTGACTATGTAAGTCGGTTAGTGCTGAAGTATGAACATGTGCCAGGCAACAAAATGAGGACATCAGGAATAATAGCAGCACAAGACAATTCTTCATTACAAAAGGGATTGGGGAGAAAATCGTTTTATAGTTATACTGCAAATTAATAAATGATCCTGAATTATTTACTCAACTCATACGCTTTTACTTCAGCTTCCTGCCTAAAGTGACCGCCTGTTTTTCCTGATTTCTCAAAGCCGGTGCATATTTGCCCACATACGCTTTCAGTGAGGGGTCTGTATACTGAGAAGCCTGTTTAAAAAGAGCCAGCGCTTTCTGCTGCTCCAGTGCGATCATCTTTAAATAAGCCTGATCGAAATCATTTGCGGGCAAGGCAGATAATGTTTTGAGGCCTGGAGTATTGCTTTGCGGTAGCGAAATGCCTTTAGCTACTGCCAGATCTTTCAGTTCATCATTCGCCTTTCCATAGTCCCTGACTACTGTGGAGGCCAGATTTTTTACAGCCCCGTTCTGTGCACTATTAGTCGCCAGGTCGCTCAGTTCAATGACAGACAAGAGCCTGACTGAGGCCTGAGTGATGAAATTTGTATTTTCCCTGTTCCTCTCATCTGCTTCCAGATCCTCGCCGGATATACCGCTTGATGTAGAATTTGCTGTACCCATAGATGGCGGGCCAGCTGAGAAGGGGGTAGTTCCGCTGTTGGCACCTGTTGGGGTAGCACCGGTAAATGTGGTGCCGTCTGTAGGACGCGAGTTTACAGGGTCTGTAGATGAGGTGGATACACCTGAGGTGTTGGATGCTGGAACATAGCTTCCGGCATCATATTTCGGAAGTGAACAGGCCTGTGCAGCAATACCTATTATTGCAGGCAGGACAAAGCTCATTGGGTTTTTCATGGTAATTGGTTTATAGCAGAGGAGAGGATCATCACCATCTTTATCCTATAATGTGTAAGTCGCTTAAAATGTTTTGAATTCGATAAATTCACTGAATCGTACCAGGGTCATTTTTGCATCACTGATATTTCTGTGTAATATTATAATTCGTTTTTGATGGATTTTGCAGAATCAAGCTGCATTTTTAATGCAGGAAGCGTTTTGACGATAAAAGCATTAAAAGCGCTGTCTTTCAAATCTTTTGCTGCCTTTTCAAAGAGGTTGATGTCTTTTTGCTGATTGTCTGCCGCAATGATCATATATCGCCTGTCAAATTCAGCACCTTTCAATTTGCTGAGCTCGTTTATGCGCAACTGCATCCGGGCGGGTATTTCAGCTGGGACCATAATATGTTTGTCTGCAGTAATGTCCATCAATTTCTTTCCTGATTTTGTGTGTTCTTTAATCAGGAGGACACCAAACTTTTTAACTCTCTCATTTTGCGCATTTTCCTGTGCAAGCTGTCCTAAGACCATGTTCATTAAATTCCTGGCTGAAGCCTTTATTGCAAAAGTAGAGACCTTTGTGGTGGCGGTATCTGCCGGATCTGATATATTGGAGTCTGGCTGTTGCGCAGGCAGGCTGTCAGCCGATAGTGAACTGGCGTCGACTGCAGGTTTCGGGTTGGTACTGCAGGCAGTAATCATAAAAAAAACGATCATGACCGAAAGGAATAGATTTGTATTTTTCATCATCATTGCTTCACTCCTTGTAATAAACTATAAATATCGTTGTTTACAGATTATTTTTGTCAAAATAAGCAAATTAAGTGATAACTCTATGTGACTACTGCCACATAATTCAGGCCGTCTGTAGAGAAGATCTTCCCGACTGCCTGCACAGAGCGAAGCAAGAGCCAGGAAGACAAGAAGAATTCAAGCCTCAGTTAGACTGGACAGAAGATAAAATTAATGTCCTTTCTTTATGAAAAGGAGTACACAACGATTATATTCGTGCATCAGTCAAATGTAACGCTCCCTTTAATTATAACAACGAATTATGCAACAAGGACTATTGATAGATATGGATGGTGTCATTTACAATGGCGAGACACTGATCCAGGGTGCTGATACTTTTATAGCAAAGTTAATTAAAGAAGATATCCCTTTCGCTTTCATGACAAATAACAGCCAGCGTACCAGCCTGGAAGTGACCAGAAAGCTGAAACGGCTAGGTATCGAGGTTACCAAAGAACATGTGTACACCAGCGCAATGGCCACAGGTAAATTTCTGGGCGACCAGGGGCATAGCGGAACAGCTTATGTACTGGGTGAAGGAGGCTTACTTACCAGCCTGCATGAGAATGGAATCACGCTCGTAGATACTGATCCGGAGTTTGTTGTCTTGGGCGAAGGCAGGAACTTCACGCTGGAAATGGTGCAGCGTGCTGTGGACATGATTCTGGCGGGTGCAAAATTTATCACCACCAACAGGGACCCCTCTCCAAAGAAACCGGGATGGAACAATCTGGGTATTGCCGCAACCACGGCGATGATCGAAGAGGCGAGTGGGGTGAAAGCATTTGTAATCGGAAAGCCCAGCCCTGTTATGATGCGTTCTGCACGGAAGTTTTTAGGACTGGAAACAGCAGGTACAACCGTAATCGGCGACACGATGGAGACCGATATCCAGGGTGGTGTTCAAATGGGTTACAAAACCATTCTGGTGCTTTCAGGGATTGCCAGTAAGGAACGTCTGGGGAAATATGCATTTAAACCAGACCTGATCGTTGGTTCGGTTGATAAGCTGGAGTTTCCGCTCAAATGGTGGGACATTAAATAATTATTTCTTTTTGGCTTTTGCCAGATTTTCCTTCACCCTGAACCTGACAATTTCCTTAACAAGGTCTAATGGCATGGGCATACCGATAGGGAATTGCACAGAGCCTTTGCCCGTTTTGTACCCGGACAGTTCTTCTTTGAAATGATCTGTCATACCTGATCCGGGGTAAAAGCCGATGTGATGCTGATAACCTGCAAAATGGACGAGGTTTCCCTTCAGTTTATAGGTAGGCATCAGGTAACTGATGGCTTCTTCAGCTTCAGGAGCTGCTTCCCCAATGGTCTTTCTCAGGCTGCTCAGCAGTACCTGAGTTTCCTTCGGGAAAGCAGCTATGTATTCATCAATATTTTTAGGTTTCAACTGATCTGGCGTCATCATACCAAATGTGTCATTGTTTTTATCCTACAGTAGATTTTACCGGCCCTATCGGCAGCACTACGCGGCCGTAGACCTCATTCAGCACATTAGCGATGCCAGTGTAAATTGCTGAGGCGCCGCAGATAATTCCTTCGTATCCGGCCAGATGGTCAATTGCAGGATTACCTGTTACTTTACCTGCAACCAATAAGAAGAACAGGATGGTGAGAGAGCCGAACACAAATTGAAGTGCGCGGTTTAACCTGAGTGTACCGAAGAACAGCAGGAATGTGAAAACACCCCAGATGCTTAGATATGCAGCCATCGCTCCGGCAGTTGTTGGGGCTGCCCAGCCCAGTTTCGGCATTACGATCAGTCCAACCAGCGAAAGCCAGAAGAAACCGTAAGAGGTAAAAGCAGTAAGGCCGAAAGTATTGTTCTTCTTTGCTTCGATAATTCCGGCGATCACCTGGGCCAGTCCGCCGTAAAAAATGCCCATGGCCAGGATCATCGAGTTCATTTCAAAAAAACCGGCATTATGAATGTTCAGCAGCACTGTAGTCATTCCGAAAGCACAAAGTCCTAATGGTGCTGGATTGGCGGTCTCGTTTACAACGGCCACAATTTGGGGAGTAGGTTCTGTCATACAGGTAAATTGGTTCGCAAAAAGATTGCGGTGATCTGATATTTGGTTAAAGTTCTAATGATAAATATAATATGATCAGCCTTCTTTTATTGTAACATATTTGAGACTTCGCTTTGCTGACCGGACTGCCCGTCATACGATCAGAGTTTTGCCTCCTGCAGTTGATGATACGTCACATAGGATATGAGCAGAATGACAAAAAATACCAGTGGAAAATACCACATGGACGCCATCCCGTCGACAGCAAGGTGAGCGATCACTGCGGAGAGAAAATCAATACCAAAAGCAACATAAGCCCATTCTTTAATCCTTTTTGGAAACAAGGGAAGGATCAGTATTACTGCGCCGATAAACTTGCCGACACTTACTTCATAGTGAAACCATAAAGGAAGTCCGAGATGTGCAGTTCCATCCAGTGCCTCTTTGCTGTTCATGAAAAAAATGCCGGGTAAAGTGAAAGCAGCCAGGATACCCGTGCTTACCCAATAAATGATTTTAGTGGTTTTGTTTGTCGAACTCATACAAGATTTTTTAAGGTATGATAAATATATCGCGCTGAATATTGCTTTTTGCGGTGCGAAAGTGACAATGAGAAGGGCTGAATGAGACAAATTTTAACACTTTTTAACATTTATATCTGATATTTTTTTGGTGAAAAATGGATATACTGATTAAGTTTGCCTATCTAAAAAATTAAAGGATTAATGGAAGAATTAAAGAGTAATACGGAGCATCAGTCATCGGATGCTATATCTGCTAATTCATCGTATTCGACAGATATCAGGGCTATCAATGAAATGATTCAGCGTGAAAGTGCCTTTGTTGACCTTCTGAAAATGGAGATGGATAAGGTGATCGTTGGTCAGAAATATATGGTAGAACGCCTCCTGATTGGTTTACTTGCTGATGGACATATTTTGCTGGAAGGTGTTCCGGGTTTGGCGAAAACCCTGGCGATCAATACGCTGGCCAAAGCGATACAAGCTGATTTCAGCCGTATTCAGTTCACTCCCGATCTTTTACCGGCGGATTTGATCGGTACGATGATCTACAATCAGAAAAAAGAAGAATTTGTGGTGAGACAGGGACCTGTATTTTCAAATTTTATCCTTGCTGATGAGATCAACCGTGCGCCGGCAAAGGTGCAGAGCGCGCTGCTTGAAGCCATGCAGGAAAGACAGGTAACGATTGGTGACCAGACCTTTCCTCTGCCAACGCCCTTCCTGGTACTGGCTACCCAGAACCCGATCGAACAGGAGGGAACTTACCCGCTGCCGGAAGCTCAGGTTGACCGCTTTATGCTTAAAGTGGTGATCGGCTATCCTACTAAGGAAGATGAAAAAAGAATTGTAAGAGCAAATATTGCCCCTGGCGGAATGTTAAAGCCTAACGCTATAGTACATCCTGATGATATCATCCGGGCTCGTAAAGTAGTGAAAGAAGTGTATATGGATGAAAAGATTGAACAGTATATAATTGATATTGTGTTTGCCACGCGCTTCCCGGATCAGTATAAACTGGATAATTATAAAAACCTGATCAGTTTTGGGGCTTCGCCAAGAGCAAGTATCAACCTGGCACTGGCATCAAAGGCTTACGCTTTTATCAAAAGGAGGGGATATGTGATCCCTGAAGATGTAAGAGCAATTTGTCATGATGTCCTCAGGCACCGTATAGGCTTAACTTATGAGGCTGAAGCAGAAAATATGACCACTGAAGATATCATTACAGGGATATTAAACGCTGTAGAAGTACCTTAAAGCGTTGGGGCTGAATTATTCAGTATTATCATTTTAAATTAACCTGGAATCACCTCTGGATTATGGCAAGAGACACCAAAGAGCTGCTGAAGAAAGTACGGAAGATTGAGATTAAAACCCGCGGACTGAGCAACCACCTGTTTTCGGGCGAGTACCATTCTGCCTTTAAGGGAAGAGGTATGGCCTTCAATGAAGTGCGTGAGTACCAGGCAGGGGACGAAATCAGAACGATCGACTGGAATGTGACGGCGCGTTTTAATCATCCTTATGTGAAGGTTTTTGACGAGGAAAGGGAGCTTACAGTGATGTTGCTGATGGATGTGAGTGCTTCTGAAAACTTTGGTACACAGAACCAGCAGAAACAGGACCTTGCAACGGAGCTATGTGCGGTACTTGCTTTTTCGGCGATACAGAACAATGATAAGGTGGGAGTAATCTTCTTTAGTGACCGTGTCGAAAAGTTTATACCACCTAAAAAGGGCCGAAGCCATATCCTCATGATCATCAGGGAGCTGATCGATTTTAAGCCGCAAAGCAAAGGAACTGATGTAGCCGAGGCATTGCGATATTTTACCAGTGCGATCAAAAAAAAGTGTACAGCATTTATCCTGTCGGATTTTATGAGCCCCAGCTTTGAACAGCAGCTTAAACTGGCCAATAAAAAACACGATGTCATCGCTCTGCGCTTATACGATAAAACCGAGGAGGAGTTCCCTGACCTTGGACTGATCCCGGTAAAAGATGAGGAATCCGGTTTGATCTCCTGGATCAATACAGGCGATAGAGCCGTGAGGATCGCCTTTAAAGCAGAGGCACTGAAAAGAAATGCAGGCTTAAAGGATGTTTTTAGTAAATCGGGAGTAGACTTTACGTCAATTGGCACACATGAATCTTATATTACGCCATTAAGAACATTATTTAAAAAGCGGGAACGCAAACGTTAACAAACGATATGACCAAGCCTTTTATTCATTATATCCTGGGTTTACTGCTCTGCCTGTCCTGTTTTACCACAGGAGCGCTAGCGCAGGCGATCTCAAAGCTTGACCAGTCTGCGATCCGCATAGGGGATCAGACCAAACTGCATCTGACGGTTTACCAGCTGGCAAAGGACCAGTTTGTTTTTCCGGCTCTTGCGGATACGCTGAGCGGAGGAAAGCTGCAGGTGATCAGCAGCGGTAAGCAGGATACCATTCGCGACCAGAATGATCCCGAAAAGATTACGGTAACTAAAAGCTTCATCATCACAGGTTTCGATGCCGGTACATACACTATTCCTGCATTTGAATTCCGCGGGAAAACAGGTTCGCTGAAAAGCAGCGCGCTGAACCTGGTAGTACAATCTGTAAAGGTAGATACTACTAAAAGTATTTTCGATATTAAGCAACCGCTGGCAGTGTCTTATACTTTTGGCGACTGGATGAGGGACAACTGGCAACTGGTACTGTTCCCTTTGCTGGCTGTAGTGCTGATTGCAGCAGGTATATATTATTGGATCAGACAAAAAAAAACTCAGCCTCTGAGGGAGCTGATCGTACCTGTTTTGCCGCCACATACGATAGCGCTGAATCAGCTTACAGCGCTGAAAGATAAAAAACTCTGGCAGCAGGAACGTGTAAAAGAATATTACAGCGAGCTGAGTGATGTGATGCGTGAATATCTTGAAAAACGATATGCGATTAAAGCGCTGGAAAAAACAACTGATGAAATTCTTGCCGGTTTAAGGCATGCTGATATCACCACTGAAAACAGGAGCATGCTTCAGCAGCTTTTAACTTTGGCCGATCTCGTGAAATTTGCAAAGGAAAAACCAGTTGCAATAGAGAATGAACGCAGTATTGAGGATGCCGTATTGTTTGTATCCAGTACAAGAAAAATGGTGACAGAAGCCCCGGGCGTTCCGCTGAATGAACAGTATTTAAGCCGTAAAGTGACAGATCAACCTGGTAATGATCAGTCAAATCAACCAGGAGAACATAAAACCGGAGGTATAGGTGTTTAGTGAGATAGAATTTGCAAACCCGGGATTTTTCTGGCTGCTGCTGCTGATTCCGGCAACGGTGGCCTGGTACATCTGGCGGGAACAGAAATTACAGGGAAGCCTGAGCGTATCTGCTGTAAAAGGTTTTGCCCTGCCGGTGAAAAGTATTGTCCCACGCCTCCGGCACCTGGGGATTATCCTGAGGTCCCTGGCCTTGCTGGCGCTGATTATTGCATTGGCGCGACCGCAATCGGCATTGAGCTGGCAGAATTCTACTACCCAGGGTATTGATATTGTGATCGCTTCTGATATTTCAGGCAGTATGCTGGCCGAGGATTTTAAGCCCAACAGGCTGGAAGCCGGAAAAAATATCGCAATTGATTTTATCAAAGACCGTCCTGATGACCGGATCGGGCTGGTGATCTTTAGCGGCGAAGCCTTTACGCAATGCCCGCTGACGATTGATCATGATGTGCTGGTTAACTTGTTTGGCGCCATCAAAAATGGTATGGTGGATGATGGTACTGCAATCGGCATGGGACTGGCAACGGCCGTAAACCGGTTAAAGGACAGTGAAGCCAAAAGCAAGGTGGTGATCCTGCTGACAGATGGTTCCAATAATGCAGGTTCTATTCCGCCCGTAACCGCCGCAGAGATTGCCAAACAGTTTAATGTGCGGGTGTATACCGTGGGAATCGGTACAAGGGGCTATGCTCCTTACCCGGTGCAAACCTCAATGGGCGTGCGGTACCAGAATATGCCGGTCGACGTGGATGAAGGGACACTGACGAAGATTGCCCGGGTTACCGGAGGAAAATATTTCAGGGCAACAGACAATGAAAAGCTGAAGAGCATTTATGAGCAGATCGACCAGCTGGAAAAAGCTAAGATAGACGTCACGCAGTACCACGAAAAAACAGAAAGCTTTCTGCCCTTTGCGATCATTGCTCTGTGGTTATTATTAATCGAGTTTATACTTAAAAATACTTTGCTCAAAGGGGCTTTAACATAACAAGATGCTACGTTTTGCACATATAGAATTTTTGTGGGGACTGGCAGCTGTCCCCTTACTGGCGGCACTGTTTTACGCGGTAAGCAGCTGGAAGAAGAAGGCTGTAGCGCGGTTGGGCGACAGGAAAGTGGTGGATTTGATTATCCCTGAGGTATCTTTCTCCAGGCCATGGATCAAGTTTATCCTGTTTGCTGTTGCTTATGCCATGCTGGTAGTAGGCATTGCAGATCCGCGGATGGGCTCCAAACTGGAAGAAGTAAAACAAAAAAGCGCAGACCTGATGATTTTGCTGGATGTTTCTAACAGCATGCTGGCGAAGGACATTGCACCAAGCAGGCTCGAAAATGCAAAGCGGTCTATCGCACAACTGATCGATAATTTGCACAACGACCGTATCGGTATCATCGTTTTTGCGGGCGAAGCCTATGTTCAGCTGCCTGTTACTACCGACTATTCCGCCGCAAAATTATTTTTGAACACCATCACTACCGATATGGTGCCCACGCAGGGTACAGCAATAGGTGCCGCAATCGATCTGGGCATGCGTTCTTTTGATTTCAAGAATGGTACCGGTAAAGCGATGATCGTAATCACAGATGGTGAAAACCACGAAGATGATGCTGTGGCCGCTGCAAAAAGTGCTGCGGATAAGGACGTGATGATCAATGTGATCGGTATCGGTTCGCTGGAAGGTGCACCGGTACCTGTTTATGAAAATGGTAAAGAAACAGGCTTCCACACAGATAGCCTTGGAAAACCGGTGGTAAGCAAGCTGAATGAAGAGATGGGCAAAGAAGTTGCCATTGCCGGAAAAGGAGCATACGTAAGGGCTACGAATGCAAACAGCGGAATGGGCATTGTGATGGACCAGATTGCCAGGGTGCAGCGTAAAACGGTAGATTCCAGGAACTATAAAGATTATGAAGACCGCTTTCAGTTCTTTCTCGGCCTTGCATTTCTTTTGCTGATCGTGGAGTTCTTTATCTCTAACCGTAAAAGTTTGAGGTTAAGCAACGTGAGGTTATTTGAAGTAAAATCACCTACACCGGCGGCAGGGACAGGGCCCACGCAGAACAGGATCAATACGGGTAAAAGCAGATAGTCTTTAAACGAGGATGAATACTTTGAAAAACACATTATTACGTTAAAAAGGAACATGAAGTATTTAGTGATCATATTATTATTTTTATTACAGGGGCCGTTGCTTTTTGCTCAGCAGGGGAAGCGTTATATTAAAAAAGGTAATGATCTGTATAAACAGCAGAACTATGCCGAGGCCGAAGCTAATTACCGCAAATCGGTGGCGCAGAAAAATCAGGAGCCTCAGAAAGGCCAGCCACTGGAAGGTAATTTTAACCTGGGTGATGCCCTGTATAAACAAAAGAAATTTGCAGATGCACGCGGGCAGTTTACACAGATTGCTGAAGGTGCAAATCAAAGCAAAGCAGTAAAAGCGCAGGCTTATCATAATCTTGGCAATTCATATCTGAATGACAAAAAGCTGGAAGAAGGAATTGCGGCCTATAAAAAGGCTTTGCTGAATAATCCGAAGGATGAAGAAACGCGCTACAATCTTGCTTACGCACAGGAGATGTTGAAAAAGCAACAGAATAAAGATAAGAAGGACAATAAAGATCAGAAAAACAAAGACAACAAAGACAATAAGGATAACAAAGACAATAAGGACAACAAAGAGAATAAGGATAAAGACAAGGATAAAGACAAGGATAAAAAGGACCAGCCCAAGGACAATAAAGACCCTGGCAAAAAGGATCAGGGCCAGGAACCTAAACCACAGCCGGGACAGTTATCAAAAGAAGATGCACAGCGAATGCTGGATGCGATGAACAATAATGAGAAGCAGACCCAGGATAAACTGAAGAACAAGAAGTTTAAAGGGGAAAAAGTACGCGTCGCTAAAGACTGGTAACCGCTGTAATGTATAAAAGAATGAAGACCCGATATTATATCACACTGCTGCTGCTCCTTTGCACAAACTTTTTGTTTGCGCAGGACGCGCGGTTTACAGCATCCGTGAGTTCAACACAGGTAGGTACAGGAGAGCAGTTTGAAGTAACGTTTTCTGTAAATGGCAATGGAGACCGTTTCACGCCGCCAGACTTTAATGGATTCCAGGTACTTTCAGGCCCCAATGTATCCAACAGTATTACTTCCATCAACGGGAATACTACAGTGAGCAATGCTTACAGCTATATCCTTGCTGCTGTGAAGGAGGGTACAATAACGATTGGTACGGCAAGTATGGTGGTCAACGGCCGCCGCCTGCAGACCAGTCCTATCCGCATGACGGTGGTAAAAGGGCAGCCGGTGCAGCAAAATAATCAGGCACAGAATGCGCCGGATAACAGCATTGCTGAAGAAGCTCCTGCGGATCTTTCCAAATCGCTTTTTATCCGCGCTGTTGCCGATCAAACCACTGTATATCAGGGCCAGCAAATCGTCCTCACTTACAGGCTATATACCAGGGTGGGGATTGTGGACAGCAGGCTTGATAAACTACCTGATCTGACGGGGTTTTGGAGCCAGGAAGTAAAAGACAATCAGCAGCAGGCGCAGTGGCGTGTGGAAACCTATAAGGGACAGAAGTATAATGTTGCCGATGTAAGGCAAAGCATTTTGTTCGCAGAACATTCGGGAAATATCACGATCGACCCATTTGAAATGACTTTTATTGCCCGGGTAACTGCACCTGCCAGGGATATTATGGACCAGTTTTTTGGCTCTTATAAGGATGTGAAGTATGCTGTGAAAAGCCCGCCGCTGGTGATCCATGTAAAACCACTGCCGGAAAATGGTAAGCCGGCAGGCTTTACCGGCGCTGTAGGTAATTTCATTATGAGCACTGATGTGGATAAAACCGAGCTGAAAGCCAACGAATCGCTTACCTACAAGGTTAAGGTTTCTGGCTCTGGCAATATCAAACTGCTGAAGGACCTGAATGTGAACTTTCCGCCCGATTTTGAAAAGTACGATCCAAAAATCACGGATACGGTTACAGAAAGTACAAAGGGCGTTTCTGGCAGCAGGTTATATACTTTTCTTGTTATTCCCCGGCACCAGGGAGATTTTAAAATAGATCCTTTAAAGTTTTCGTATTTCAATCCCTCAACAGGCAGATATGTGGTACTGCCGGGCAAAACATTCAGTATCAAAGTGAACAGGGGCACTGCCGAAAGTAATGTCACTGCATTTTCTGCCGTCAATAAGGAAGATGTAAAAGTGCTGGATAAAGACATCAGGTATATCAAAACCGGAGAGCCCGGACTGAGCCGCAAAGGGGAAGGTTTTTATAGCTCTCCCTGGTATTTCCTGCTGCTTGCTGCGGGACCCCTGGCCTGTGTTGCCGCCTTTATCTATAGAAACCGGGAGCGCAGAAACAACAGTGATGTAGTAAAGGTGAAAAGCCGTAAGGCCGGAAAAGTTGCAGCGCGGCATCTGGCAATTGCAGAAAAACTGCTGGGCAACCGTAATGAATTTTACGAGGCGATATTTAAGGGCTTATATGGATATCTGAGCGACAAGCTGAATATATCTATGGCCGACCTGAACAGGGAAACGATATCCTCCGCTTTAAACAACAGAATGATTGATCAGAATCTGGTCGCTCAGCTGCTGGAAACACTGGATATCTGCGAGATGGCGCGTTATTCCCCGGTAACCTCGATGTCTGAGCAGGAGGTACTGGAGAAAGCCAAAACAATTATTAACCGTATTGAAGATGAGATTTAAAAATATCATACCGGTTTTGTGTTTATGGACAGTGATTTTACTGCCCCTGTGCTCGTCAGCTAATGAGCAGTCAGAGGATCTGTTTACACGGGCCAATGCCTTATATGCAAAAGCACAGTACCAGCAGGCGCTGAACAGTTATCAAAAGATTATTGCAGCTGGAGAACATTCTGCGGCAGTATATTTCAATATGGGCAATGCCAATTATAAACTGGGTGATCTTCCCTCCGCATTGCTGTATTATGAAAGGGCGCACCGGCTTTCGCCCAATGATGAAGATATCAATGCGAATATCAGGCTGGCCAATTCCAAAACCCGTGATAAAATAGAGGAGCTCCCTGAGTTTTTCCTGAGCAGATGGTGGACATCTGTGTATCTTAGCTTTTCAGCCAATGTTTTTGCTGTATGCGGTGTAGTCCTGTTGCTGGCAGCCTCTGCTTTTCTGATAGTTTACTTTTTTGCTCATCGCATAACCATTAAGAAGCCTTCATTTTTTATTGCGGTAACTTTCTTTGCGCTGGGTTTTTGTGCCATTTTTATGCTCAGCCAGCAGATCAGCTATTTTGACCAGAAACATGCGATTGTATTCAATAGTCCCGTATATGTGAAGAGCGCACCTGCAGAAACAGCGCGTGACCTGTTGCTGATACACGAAGGGGTAAAGGTTACTGTTCTTGAAGACAAGCAACAATGGCTGCGGGTAAGGCTGGCCAATGGCAGTGAGGGATGGATGAAAGCCGCTGATCTGAAAGAGATCTGATCAGCTTTTCATATTCAATTTGATCAGTCTTCCTGATCCAGTAATTCTCTGATGTATTTCAGGCTCAGTGCGAGTGAATCATAGCTTTTCAGATCTTCGGCTAAATTCACAATGTTGTTCTTGTAGATCCTATTTTGAAGAATCTCCTGAACTGCGTCATAAATAGCTTTTGCGCCCGGCTTCTCGGTTTTCAAATCGATTCCTATTTTAAAATAACCAATTCTTGCACAGACCTCGTTTTTCCCTTCGTGTACGCCTGCAGCAACTAATGGCAGCCTGTTCTGAATACTCAGTATCGTGCCGCCGTAACCGCCGTTGGTAATATAGGCACTGGCATAAGGCATTACATCAGCATATGGGATGTAATCTTCTATAATCAGATTGTTTGCAGCATATTTTTCTTTGAGCTGTGCAGTACCTTTACCTCCCGTTGTTGCGATTACCAGGGTATCTGTGTTGATGAAAGCCTGCAGGGTAGGCTCGATTAATTTTGCAGTATCAGATTCTACAGTGCCCTGGGTGACGAAGACGATCCTGTCATACTCGTTCAGCCGTTGGTCATACCATTTCCTTTCAGTAACGGCTTTTACATAAGGTGGGAGTGCCCCGACATACCGGATATTATGTCCAAGATGATCATGCTGGTATTCAAATTTAGGGCTTCCGATTTGCAGGTATAGATTTGCCTGCCGGGTCAGAAAGGATAAAATGTTCACGATTTCAGCTTTTTTAAAGGGAACCCCCTGCGCTGTAAGTAATTCAGCATAAGGGTTACTGCCATCTTTAAAGTTGATAGGGTTGCCGGTATCTGTCTGAGATGTTTTAGCGGTTCCTCCTTCGTCTTCTGCGAGAGGGATCACGCCTACAGACACCACTGGTACTTGAAACTTATATCTGATCAGGGGAATGGAAAGATAAGCACAGGTGGTGATCACCAGGTCGAAAGGGAATGACCGATAGATATCTTGTATATCATCAAATGAATCTTTGGCTGTTTTTACCAATATTTTTTGATATATCTTATGTTTTTCAACCGGATCGTTCACTGTAGCTAATTCGGGATACTGCTTTCTTACAGTCTCACTGTTAGTATCATTGGATTTGCTGATCGGATAGTAATCAATACCTAAGCTCTTCATTCTGGCATCGAAATGATCAGATAAATAAAACCTTACGTCACAACCCTGTTCCTGTAAATATTTGGCAAGTCCGGTAAGCGGGTTTATGTGTCCTTCAGAAGAGTAAGTTGCAAATAAAATTTTTTTTGATTCTAATTTACTGTTTGTCATCATCTCAATAAGATATATCAATGATACAAAGTCGGCTGATTTTTATTCAATAGCTATCCCCAAAAACGGGGGAATAAGAAAAGTTGAGGTATACTGTTACTTACTGAAACCCAGATCAGTCATCAGGCTATCCCTGTAATTGCTGCCAATTGGGATTTCTGTGCCGTTGATAAACACGCGGTTTCCTTCGATATGGCTGATTCGGGATTTGTTAATGATGAAAGAACGGTGTGCCCTTAGGAACATATTTTTTGGCAGCATTTCCTCAAAAGCGGTAAATGGCATTTTGGGCGATAAGGTTTGGCTGCCTGTAATGATTTTCGTGTAATTGCCCTGGGCTTCGGCATATAGCAGATCCGCATATTTAATTTTAAAAATTTTGCCTTCAGTTCTGATGAAAACAAAATCTTCAGTGATCCGGTCAGGATTAGCTGCAGTTTTTTCCGGCAGCGGGCTGATCTTTTCTATGGCTTTGTCTACCGCAATAATAAACCTGTCGAACGAGAAAGGTTTCAGTAAATAATCGCAGGCTGCCAGATCAAACGCATGATGGGCATGTTCCTTATAGGCAGTGGTAAAGATAACCTGCGGAGGGTTTTTCAGCGTTTTTACAAAGGAGATCCCATCCATGACGGGCATATTGATATCCAGAAAAAGAATGTCTATTTTCTGCTGCTGCAACACCTGTTTGGCCTCAAGTGCATTTCCACATGATGCTGCTACCTGCAATTGCTCCAGGTGGCCGCAATAGGTTTGGATAATGTCCCGGGCAATGGGTTCATCATCAACGATCAGGCAACTGTATTTATCCATTTATTTTGTTTTTAGCTGCAGTTCTACCTCATACTGCAGGGTTTCCGTTTGTATATTGATCAGGTGGGCCCCAGGGTACAGTAACTGCAGGCGCTTGTTTACGTTATTTAACCCTAAACCACTGTTCCTGTTAAATTGTGTTTTTTCCTGTTCCTCTTTCCCATAGCTGTTTTTTACCGAGAAAAGGATTGAATTTCCCCAGGTACGCAGCTTAATGTCAATATAGATATGCTCGTCGGTGGTGTTTTTGGAATGTTTAAAGGCATTTTCGATAAAAACAATCAGCAGCATCGGGGCAATCCTGATACGGGCATCCGTGATGTCTTCTATATCGGTACTGAGCACCAGCCTTTCGCCAATGCGGATCTTTTCAAATTCAATGTAATTATGGATGTAGCTGAGCTCATCCCTGAGGGGCACATATGTTTCTGTAGCATCATATACCGAATATCGCAATAACTCCGACAATTTTAACAGCAGGTCCGGGATTTTCTGGTGATCAGTGATTGAAATCCCGTACATATTGTTGAGGGTGTTGAAGAGGAAGTGCGGGCTGAGCTGAGACTGCAGCAGGTGCAGCTCGCTTTTGCTGTGCGTGGCGATAGTCTGTGCTTCCCGGAGCTGGTTTTCTGTTACCGCATGAATAACCTTGATCAGGATTCCGGTGAGAATGCTTACAACCGCGAAGGGGATCCAGAATAGCATCAGGTTGATGCCTGTGCGGCCCTGCAGGGGGAAGTCGGCATGAAAGAACAGCCAGGCAACGCAGAGCACGATGATCGTGGCCAGTGCGGTAACCTCTATTTTGGGGAGCGACCGCAGGCCTGCCGACCAGAACTGTGAGACGTATCTTCCTGCAAAAACGCCCATCATAAAACATACGGTAGAGGCAAAGGATACTGATTCGTCTTCCTGCACCCCGATCGACTCTACATAGGAATGGATTGTCAGATATACGGGGATCGATACCAGGAATGCCAGGAAGAGATACAGGTTGTTTCCGAAGAAACCCAGTGGGTATTTTGTTTTGTTGGTCATTGTATTTGCTGTTACGGTTAATTGAATTACCGGTACAAATCTGGGCAGGCTTTGTTGAAATTAATCTATGTTATTGACGAACAGTCCAAAATCAGTGACAGAACCATATTTAAGGGTTTCCATGCTTTTGATCACCATCAAATGGCAGTCTGTCCTCTGTTAGCCAAGTTACGACATATTTTTTCCCCGGGCTATTGCTGATCATCAATATTTGTATCATCATTTACCAGCAATCTAAAAAAAATGAAAAGATTATTGATGTTCTGCTTCGTCCTGTTCCTTTCTGTCAAAGCTGTCGCCCAGGTTGGCCAGCACAGCATTTCGTCCGTCATTAAAACCAGGGGCAATGATCCGGTGGCGGATGCAAATGTACGGCTGCTGGCCGCGAAAGATTTATCCCTTGTAAGCACTGCAACCACTGACGGCAGCGGCAGGTTTATTTTCAGCGGAATCGCCAAGGGGGATTATATACTTGCCATTTCTGCCCTTGGCCATCAGCCCTATCAGGCCCCGGTGCTGCTGGATGGCAAAACGGCCGCAACTGTGCTGCCGGCGTTTGTTCTTGTGCCCGACCGGAAGAACAACCTCGCCGAAGTAGTGATTGCGGGGAAAAAGCCACTGATACAGATGGAAATGGACAAAACGGTGGTGAACGTGGAAGCAATGATCAGCAGTGCGGGCAGTAACACGCTGGAGGTGCTCGAAAAAACTCCCGGGGTAACGGTAGGCGCCAATGGCGAAATCGGCTTAAACGGCAGGGGCGGGGTACTGGTACTGATTGACGGGCGGTCCAAATACATGTCGGCACCGGACCTGGCTTCTTATCTGAAATCTATTCCGGGATCTCTGCTGGATCAGATCGAATTAATTGATAACCCTTCTGCACGCTATGATGCAGCGGGCAATGCGATCATCAACATCCGCTTAAAGAAAAACCGCGCAGGCGGCTTCAGCGGAAGTGCTTCTACGGGCTTTACGCAAGGGAAATACCTGAGAAGCAATAACAGCCTCAACCTTAACTATAATTATAAAAAGATCAATGTGTTTGCAAATGCCGGATATACCTATGATAAAGGATACACGGATGATGAGTATGACCGCCTGTTTTTTTCTCCGGGCAACAGTAACCCTGTTTCATCAATATCCCTGCTGAACAGTCAGCGCAGCAGGAGCAATGGCCTGAACACCAGCTTTGGGGCAGACTATACTGCCAGTGCCAGCACTACCTACAGCGTTCAGCTCAACATAAACCATACGCGCAGACATGAAAATCTGGATTATCGCAGCGGAAACCACAGCGCTGATGTTTTGGATAGTTCTGGCAGGGGCGATAACCGGAGCAGCTACGATAAAACAAATTTGAGTACGGGCATGAGTATGGTACATAAGTTTGATAAAAAAGGCAGGGAGTTGTCGGCCGATATAAATTATCTGAATTATGAAGGGGACAACAACCAATCCCTTCAAAATTTTACTTATCGGCCGGATGGTGTGCAGAGCGGCGCAAGGCAGTTTTTTTATCATTTGCCATCCGGTTCAAACATCTACACGGCAAAGGCTGATTATGTACATCCGATTCAGGGCAAAGCTAAAGTTGAGGCCGGCTTTAAATCCAGCTGGGTAAACAACAATAATGTATCTGATTATTACAATGTGATCAATGATGAGCAGCTGATTGATAACGGGCAATCCAATCATTTCAAATACCGGGAGAATATCAACGCTGTCTATCTTAACACCCAAAAGAGCTGGAAGTACTGGGGTGTTCAGCTGGGCCTGCGGGTAGAAAATACCAGTGCCAAAGGCGAGCAGATGGGTAATGATGTGGTTGCAGGCAGCAGCTTTGATAAGAACTATACAAAGTTTTTCCCGGCGGTTTTCTTTAATTACAAGCTCGATACACTGGGCAATAATTCCTTCAGCCTGGGGATCACCAGAAGGATCAGCAGGCCAAACTACCAGCTGCTGAATGAGTTTCTGATCCAGCGGGACCAGTACTCCTACGGCACGGGGAATGCAATGCTTAATCCCCAGTACCAGAACAGGTATGAGATTAAATTTCAGCATAAACAGCTGTTACGTATGGCTTTAAGTTACAACCGCTTTAGCAACCTGATCTTTGTGACTACCAGGGTGCAGAATGACGTTTTCATCACACGCCCGGAAAACATTGGTACCGGATATATGCTGCTGCTCAATACCGGGCTGTCTTTGTCGCCCGCAAAATTCTGGGCACTGAATACGGATGTACTGCTTTCGAGAATGGGGCTTCATGGAGAGTCCAATGGCGTTTTGTTTGATCCTGCAACCTATGTAGCGAGGATCAATGTTTTAAACCAGTTTAAGTTTGGGGCCGGTTGGAGCGCCGAACTAGGCGGTTATTATGCAAGCAGGGACCTTAACGGGCAAACGTTTACCGGGGGGATGTACCGCCTGAATACAGGTGTTCAAAAGAAAATCCTGAAAGGACAGGGTAGCCTGAGGTTTGGGGCTGATGATATTTTTCACACCTGGGTATACCATAACCATTCCATCGGCTTGCAGGATGCTGATTATGCACAGACCAGCAGTTCCGATACCCAGCGATTCGGTTTTGCGTTTACGTACCGGTTTGGGAAAGAGATTTTCTCCAGGAAGAACAAACACCAGAACAATTCTCTTGATGAAGAAGCCGGGAGAATGTAATGCAGCAGGGGAACTCTGCCCTGTTTCAGCTGCTGTGCCTGTCCCGCTGCAGGATTGATTTTCTTTCAATACCCAGCTTCTTCATCCTGGAGCTGAGGGTGGAAGAGTTGATCTCCAGTATTTCTGCCGCACCGCCCTGTCCGTATATTTTCCAGTCACAGCGCTCCAGCACCGCCAAAATATGGTCACGTTCATTTTCCGTGATGGTCTTCATATTTCCGTTATCCTGAAGAACGGGTGTTTTTTGTGTAGATGCAGATAAATACAGGGAGCTGATCTGCGTTCCGCGGGCCAGCAATACGCTTCTTGCCATCAGGTTTTCCAGCTCCCTGACATTTCCGGGCCAGTGGTAATTCATCATGTCCTGTATCACCCGGTCTGTCAGCCCTCTAATTACCTTGCCCTCCTTATTTGCATAAACCTGTACAAAATGGTTGGCGAGCAGGGGGATATCTTCTTTTCGCTCACGTAATGGCGGGAGTGTAACGGGGAACACGTTGAGCCTGTAATAAAGGTCCATCCTGAATCTGCCGGACGCGATTTCTTCTTCGAGATTGCGGTTGGTGGCCGCGATAATGCGGACGTCTATTTTTTTCTTTCTGCCGCCGATAGGCTCTATCTCCTTTTCCTGCAGCACCCTCAGAAACTTTTGCTGGAGGTCTGGCGGGAGCTCGCCCACTTCATCGAGAAAGATCGTACCCTGGTCTGCCTGTTCAAACTTTCCTGTTCTTTTTTCTGTAGCGCCTGTAAATGCGCCTTTTTCATGTCCAAACAGTTCTGATTCGATGAGGCTTGCCGGCAGTGCAGCGCAGTTAACCACGATAAGGGGCTTAGTTTTACGGGGAGACATCTGGTGGATACACTGTGCAACCAGCTCTTTTCCTGTACCGGTTTCGCCCAAAATAAGGGCGGAGGTATCTGAGGGTGCAATGATCTTTACGTTTTCCAGTAAGTTGCGGATAGGTTTGCTGTTTCCCACAATGCCTTTAAACTCCTGTCCCGTTAGTATAGCCGGGGATCTTGACTGTACGATCTTCATATAATCAGACTCCTGTTTCTGCAGGTGCAGGTACCAGGCAACATCCAGCATTACCATTACATCTTTTTCGCGGAAGGGTTTTACGAGGAAGCCATAGGGCCTGGTGGATTTGGCGGCATTCAGGATTTGTTTATCAGAATGATCAGACAGGAACACAAAAGCGATATTCCTGTCGTTCAATATCATGGCCAGGTCTATTGCATCTAACCTGCCTTTCAGTTGAATATCCAGCAATACGAGGTCGGGCTGTTCATCCGCGATAATCTCCAGGGCCCCTGAACCTGTGCCTGCGATGGGGCACAAGGTATAACCCGACTGCTTTAGAATTGTCCTCAACTGATCAGCCTCATTGAACTGGTCTTCTACAATAAGTATTTTTGCTTTCACCTTAAAATCTCCTCTTCTAATGTTACAGCCAGGCGGCTGTTCTACGTAGGAAGCAGGCTCTGCCCAGATTTACTGATAATGAATTGTTGCTATTATCAGATGATAGTATAGATTATCATAAATATCTACTTTTTAATAAACGTTTTATAATTTATTTTGTGATAGTTATTTAATTACAGTTATAAGTGATAGCGTATGTTAGGATACTGTAATGATTGGGAAAAAGTATTTTATGCTCCTGATTAATTTCTTAGTTTTAAACCATATCCTACACGACTATGAAATTACGTTTATTGACGCTTTTATTTGCTGTCGCTTTATATAGCTGTACACAGAAAGAACAGGGGAAAATATATTCTCCCAGAAGCTTAACGGAAAAAGAAAATTTTAACCAGTTTCAAAAAGGAACTGAACAGCCACTTACCATTTATAAGTATGCTGAGCAGGAAGGCAAAGCTCAGGGGGGCGAACACGATAGATTTGGCGTAAAGTTTAGGGATACCACCGTGCGTATCCAGCTTGATCCGCAGGATAAAGATGCCGTGGCTGACCATTTTGCACTGGCCGAATTTCTGAATACGCAGAAAACATCATTGCTGGTGCAGATAGCTGATCATTCAGGTTTAACGGCTCCTTTTTATTTGATTTCTGTGAAAGATGGCAAGCTGGAGGTAGTCAGTATTTATCGCCCCTCTAGTGGCGGGGACGATCAGCGCTTTACCAGGGGGCTCAGCAGGGTTGGCCGTTCCGGATACCTGATCAACAATGATTTCTTTATCACCACGGTTGATGCAAAAGTATATGCGATCAAAAGACAAAATCCAGATGAAAGGATACAGGGCCTGTACTTTATAAATTCAACTGATAAGAAGACGCTCGTATTTCTGCTTTCTTCATCCCTTTACCAGGTGAATTATCCTACGGGGGAGGTTTATACACAGCCCCTGCCTGCCGGGATGCCCAAAGCTGCGGCACAGGTATTCCCCTGGGTGCAGAATAATTTCAGCTGGCAGACAGACAGCAGGGGAATATCCTTCCTGAAAAAAAATAAAGACGACAACAGGATTATCGACATCAAAGATTTTAAAAAGTCCTGATTATCTTTTTAGCAGCATTTCTGAGATCAGGAACACCCTGTCTAGCACCACTACGGCAATCCCCACGGTAACTACGAGCAGGAGTTCTATGGTGAGTTTTTTGAGTACGGCTTTATCTTTAATTGTTTTCCAGACGATCGGCAGGCTTACTACAGCACTTGCCAGTGAAGAGATAATTGCTACGCTGCCGGCTAATGATGCGCTGATCTTGCCGTGCATGGCCATTGTGGCTGCCGCGGCCGTGGTACTGGCACTGCTTACCAGTCCCCCGATAATTCCTGTAGCAAGAATACCGCTGCTGCCAAAGAATTTGGTAAGAATAGTACCGCTTACCTGTATCAGGATGAAAAGCACACCAAACCAGAGCACTTTTTTTAATGAAATCGGAGAGTCCAGCTCCAGCGGCGCAGAGGGCACCGAGATCTTGCTTTGCAATACTTTGTCACGCAGGATAAACAGCGCGGCCACAAGAGACATCGCCAGCAGTGGCATCAGTGTTGCCGTGATCGATAAAGGGACAAAAAGTGTAGCGATAAGCAGGTTCCTTGCAAACATGGATATGGTTGTGAGCAAACAGAGCGTTGTCATTTTAGAAGTGAGCCCTGTAGCCTGTACGCGTGTACTCATTTCGGCCACCGTGGCACTGCTGTTTACCAGTCCCCCGAATATCGCTCCGAGATAAAGTCCGCTGGTGCTGAAAATACGCAGAAATACATAGTTTACAAAGCCTATACCTGCAATGGCAATGATACTCACCCAGGCATCACTGGGGTTAAAAAGCGACCAGGGATCGATATATACATTCGGAAGAATGGGGTAGATCACGAAGCCGATCAGTCCGAGCAGGATGGCGCTCCGGATCTCTGAAGGCAGCAGCCCCCCGGCAAAACGGTTCAGTTCTGTTTTCCAGGCCAGCAGCATAGTCATCACGATAGATCCTGCTACGGGGGTGAAAATATGGCCCAGTCCTACCAGTACGCCCAGGAGGTAATTCACAATCAATGCTGCAGAGGTAGTGATTTCCAAAGATTCATCAGCCATCAGGCTGCGCGTATTAAGTGCTATCACAAGAATAAACACGCCGATCATTGAAGTGATTACAAAATCCTGCCCGATAAGGGACGAAAGCATTCCCAGTAAGGCAACGATAGAGAATGTACGGATTCCGGCTTCTTTATGAGACCATTTGCGTTCCATGCCCACCAGCATGCCTATGCCTACGGAGACTGCCATCTTTAATGCTACCGGTGCAGCCGGATAATGTAAAAATTCATTGTTTATGTTAACCATTGTTGTTGGGAATATAATCAAAAAAAAATAATTATTTGGGCTATTACGATACTTATTTGTCCGTTTTACTGTTAATACATTGATCCCGTTTAAGTTATATCAAGATGACAAGATTGAAAGCATTTCTGAGCTGTATACTGTCTGCTGCCGCATTTGGCCTGCAGGCGCAAAGCGCCAGGCCTCCTATAGCAGTGAATTTTAATTTAAAAGAGGCGGGATATGTAACACTTGTAATTGAGGACGGGAATGGGCAGCGTGTGAGGAACTTAGTTTCGGACACATTTTTTAAAGGGGGCAATAATACCGTATGGTGGGATGGGCTTAACGATCTTGGCCGTGACCTGGATGCGGCACATCACGGTGTTTATGCAGTTCCTCCGGCACTGGTAGCTCCGGGTAAATACACTGTCCGCGGGCTGCTGCACCAGCAAGTTAAAACAGCTTATCAACTTTCTGTGTATGCAAACGGAAATCCGCCATGGGATACTAAAGACCATACGGGTGCCTGGCTTGCAAATCATACACCGCCCCAGGCGGCGGCTTTTGTGCCGGCAGAATTATCGCCAGGCAAACAGCCGGCAGTTTTTCTGGGCGCTTATATTACCGAGGGACCTGATGGTCTGATCTGGGTGGATCTTGACGGCAAGAAAATGGGCGGCAAGACCTGGGTAGGCGGAGTATGGACGGCCGCGCCCTATATGGCCAGGGATGGGGGCAAGGTTGCCCTGCCGGGTATTTCTGTGTATGTGGCCTCGGTATGGGAAACATCCGGCAATTCCGGCCAGGGAACTGTCCGCATCAGTGCCTTGCCAAAAAATGCCGATAAGCCTGTTTTTTTGTACCCAACCGGCCCGCTTATTCATGAAGCGGGCGCGATTATGTCTGAAATCGGGGGTTTTGCGGTTTATAACGGTATAGGTGTGGTAAGCCTGACCAAAAAGAACCAGCTGGTATTTACAGACCTCAAAAACGGTAAAGCATTGGGTACGCTGATAGTAGAAAACCCGCATGCGGCGTTGTTCGATAAAAAGGGAAGCCTTTTGTTACTGTCGGGGAATAAATTACTGCGTTATGAGCGGGCCGCTGATCCTGCTCATCCGGAGCCGGCATCTGTCCTGATCTCTTCGCAGCTTGAGGCACCGGTAGGTATTACACAGGATGCAGCAGGAAGATTATATATCAGCAACGGAGGCACAAGTCACCAGGTAAAAGTATTTACTGCTGAGGGAAAATTTCTCTATGCAATTGGTAAGCCAGGTGCTCCCGCAGCCGGAATGTATGATCCTTTACATATGAATAATCCTGCAGGGATGGCAATCGATTCGCGCAGCCAGCTGTGGGTAACTGAAAATGATTACCTGCCCAAGCGCGTGAGCGTATGGACGCTGGACGGTAAATTTATACGTGCTTTTTACGGGCCTGCAAAATATGGCGGAGGGGGAACGATAGACCCGCAGGATAAAACCAGGTTTTACTACGCGGAGCAGGACCTGGGTTCGATGGAGTTTAAGATCGACTGGAAAAGTGGTAAATCTGAGTTGCACAGCATCTTGTACAGGAAAACTCCTGGCAAAATGAGCCTCCCTGCCCGTATAGCGGCCCCTGAAACAGCGATATATTATAAAGGAAAAAGATATTTTACGAACTGTTATAATTCCAATCCAACGGGCGCGCCCGCCACCGCCTTTCTATTTGTAGAACGGAATGGAAAATTACAGCCTGCAGCAGCGATGGGGAGCGCTGAAAGCTGGGGCCTGTTGAAAGAATCAAGGTTTATTCCTTCCTGGCCTACGGGGGTAGACCTGAATTCAAAAGGGCAGAACTCACAGGCATTTTTTATATGGAACGATCTCAATGAAGATGCAGCGGTACAGCCGGAAGAACTTAGTTTTCAGAAAGGCGCAGCCAGCGGCGTTACTGTGATGGATGATCTTTCCTTTTGTATCACCCGGCTTAAAGGAGCAGCAGTACAGTTTTCGCCGGTTAGTTTTACTGCAGCTGGTGTCCCGGTTTACAGCATTACTCAGGGAAAGGTGCTGGCAGAAGGCGTGCAGCCTCCCGGATCTTCGGGTGGCGACCAGGTGCTGGCCGCAGGCGGGGGCTGGACTGTGGTAACGCAGGGAATTTTGCCTTTTGAAAGGTATTCGCTGAGTGGTGCCAAAAATGGGAAGCCTGTATGGAGTTATCCGAATTTATGGCCGGGGCTGCATGCCGGTCATGAAGCTCCACTGCCGCTATTTACCGGTGAATTGATTGCCCCAACGAGATTACTGGGCGGGCTTTTGCACATTAAGGGTGTTGAGGGGGCGCTATGGGCGCTCAACAGCAATCACGGAATGATCTATATTTTCACTGCAGATGGTTTATTTGTCACCACTTTATTTGAACCCATGCGTACAGGCAGGCGCTGGGATATGCCTGTAGCGCAGAGGGGCATGAGTTTAAAAGGACTTACCCTGGGCGAGGAGAATTTCTGGCCGGGCATGACTGTTACGGCTGCAGGGGAGGTTTATCTTGTTGACGGGGCAGGAAGCAGTATCGTTAGTGTAGAGGGACTGCAAACCCTGCGCAGGCTGCCCCCGGTAAGTATTGTCGTCACTACAGATGACCTGAAGAAAAGCGCTGCTTTCCAGGGCAGGGCAGAAATGGCCCGTCAGAAAAGTATGATCAGGCCGGTACTTAAAGTTGCAGTCTCAAACACGCCGATAGCAGTAGATGGCAACCTGGAAGACTGGAAAAACACCGACTGGGCAGAAATTGATAAAAGAGGAGTGAAAGCAAACTTCAATTCGAACGCAAAACCTTATCATGTAAGTGCTGCGATTGCTGTGTCAAACGGTAAACTGTACGC
The DNA here is from genome assembly GCF_900182595.1 of Pedobacter westerhofensis. Classification (GTDB taxonomy): domain Bacteria; phylum Bacteroidota; class Bacteroidia; order Sphingobacteriales; family Sphingobacteriaceae; genus Pedobacter; species Pedobacter westerhofensis. Next base: position 116,839 of record NZ_FXTN01000004.1, read on the forward strand.
GGCCTGGCGTACCGGTGATGCTGCCTTGCTGAGGAACTCATTTGAAATGCCGCTGGCTCCTTTTAAAACAGGAGGGGCGTTGGACCTGATGATCGGTACTTCGGCCTCCGGAGCAGATCAGAAACGGACAGCACCTGTAGCCGGGGATTTGCGTTTACTGGTAACGCTGAGCAGGGGCAAGGCTCATGCGCTACTGTATCGTGCTGTAGTTGCAGGCGTAAAGGGAGCAGACAAGGTGCCCTTTTCTTCGCCCTGGCGTACGGTTACGTTCGACCGGGTAGATGATGTGTCTGATCAGCTGGAGTTTGCTGCCGGCAAAGACGGAGCTTTTGAGCTTGCATTACCGCTGAGCACACTGAATATGATGCCTGTTCCCGGCACTTTGATCAGGGGAGATATCGGTATCATCCGTGGGGATGGCAGCAGGACCATCTCACGGGTGTACTGGAACAATAAAGCGACGTCCATCATTTCTGATGTGCCCTCAGAAGCAGAGCTTAGTCCGGGACTTTGGGGAACCTGGCAGTTTGAAACGAGATAATATCATTTGATATCAATAGTAAATCAGCGGAGGCTGCTGATCCATTTCAGTATGAAATCAGCATCTTCTTTCCAGCTTGGCAAGCCTAAAACAAAGTGGTTCCTGCCGGGAAACTTCTTGTAATCTACTACGGAGCCATTTCGCTTGTATCTTTTGTAATTGCGAAGATTAAGGTTTGCCGGAGTGATATGATCATTATCCCCTGCTGTAAGCAGCAGGGGCACGTGCATCTTTTCAAAATCTATCCTTGCTGCGCCCGACAAAATTCCCCTTGCCACTTTTTTGGATTCTGGAATAGTATTCTTCTCGTAGGTGCTTTCCTGTTCATCCCGGGCCATCCCGTTGACGAAAGCGTACTGCCAGTCTTTAAACGACATTAAATAGGTTTTGTTGAGGGAGCTGAATAAGCCCAGTGATTTCCAGGCGGCTTTTAGGGATGAGGGCTGGTAAGGGAAAACGCCGAGGGGCGGAACGGAATGTATAGCAATGCCTGCGGCAACAAGATCACGGTTTACCATAATCTGGGTGATCAGTCCTCCGAGTGAATGGCCGATCAGTATTGGTTTTTCCGGTAAGGCTTTGATGATTGCGCCATAGTGCTCGATCAATCCTGACAAAGTAAGCCCTGCAAGTTCAGAGTCCTGCTGATGCCTTTTTCTAAGCACTTCGGCAGGTTCATCCTTAAACGGCCATGCAGGCGCTAAGGTAGTATAACCTTTGCTTTTGAAATATGCGATCCATTCATTCCAGCTGTTATGACTCACAAATGCTCCTGTGATAAATACGATGGTGTGGGTGTCGGCGATTTTAGTGTAATGCCGTTTGAGTTTTAATTTTAGTTTGGAAGCAAAGAGGTCATTGTGTGAGTGGTGGAGATCCGGGAGGGCCGGTTTAATATTCTTTAATGAAGTGCCGGCTTTTTTATTCATTATTAAAAAATATCAATCTATATGTATAATTAAATAATTATGCATCAGCAATTTATAAATTATTAAGGAAAATAACAATAGTATTTTGTGGGTTTTAAATGTCTTTTCGAAGCTTAAAACCATTTTGGGGCCAGAGGTTTCTACTAAAAGCACATATTTACAGGCTTGGTTTTTGTACATGGATTTTTTATTGTAAAAATCTTGTTTCTATTTGGTTACCGGGTATTTTAACACCCATGTTGGGTATTTAATTCCCTTGATAATCGTTATCATGGATTATTTTAATTATACTTGTAATTATACTTTTATATTTATATTAAATTAGTTCAAGATGGATCACGGCCTCTTACTTCGAAATATTGCCAGATATATTAAACTTGATAAGGAAGAGGAAGAATACCTGATCCCTCTGCTGATGTCTAAAAAAGTGAAGGCAAAAGAAGTATTGCTGGAGGCTGGTGATGTGAATCAGAAGGTGATTTTTGTAACCGGCGGCTGCCTGAGAAGTTATGCGCTGGATAACAACGGATTTGAACATATCCTTCAGTTTGCGCCTCCGGGATGGTGGATTATTGACATGCTGAGCTTTATTACGCAGGAGCCTTCGCGCTTGAACATTGATGCTATAGAAGACAGTGAGATCATTTATCTTTTGAAGTCTGATTTCGATACGATCTATCTGGAGGTACCAAAGTTTGAACGTTTCGGCAGGATACTGACGATGAACGGTATGGCTACTTTTCAGCACAGGCAGATTGATAACGTGAGTTTGAGCCCTTCAGAACGTTACGTGAAGTTTTGTAAGCTATACCCTTCCCTGATTCGTGATCTTCCGCTGAAGCAAATTGCATCGTACATTGGGGTGTCCCCGGAGTTTCTCAGCAAAATGCTGTCAACGGCCATTTTCAAGTAATCCTGTCAGGCATATGCGCTCTCTTTAAGTATCTTCCTTGAAAACCAGCAGAGGCTTATGCGTGCGGTAGGCCAGGTTCCTGGTAAGGCTGCGGTGAAATATACGTTCAAAAAAGCCATATTCTTTAGGGATAGTAATCAGCAGGTCCATTTCGTTCTCGTCGGCAAAATCAAGGATTCCTTCTTCTACATTTTCATGATCGGTGTAATAATATTTAACGTCCTTTTCATTCCAGATCTGATGCAGTTCTTTCAGTTCATCTTTAGCACGGGCATTGGGCGGCACTTCAACCTTATTGACGTATAAAATTGAAAGCCTGGCCTTTAATTTTTTGATCAGCGTATTGATAGGATATACAGGAATGGTCTTTGTCACATTTTTGAGATCGCATGCAAAAACCACATTCTGGATTTTTTTGTATGTGGCCTGATGGGGGACCACCAAAAGTGAGGTGTGTGTTTCTTTGGCAACAGCAATGGTATTGCTGCCTGCCAGAACTTTTTCTATAGCGCTTTTTCCTGCCATTCCCATGACAATCAGGCCGATATGCTGTTGTTCTGTAATCATATTTACGGCGGGCACCAGCGCTCTTCCGTCAGACAGGATTACTATCTCCGTATTTTCGTAAACCAGGGCTTGCAGTTCTTCTTTTAATGCTGCTATCTTATCACGGCTTTCTTTTTCAGAATGAACGATTTCCGGGGAGACTGGCGCCAGGGTACCGGTCACCACAGGGAGAGCATCGTAGGAATGGTAGATGACCAGCGCAGCACTTTGCAGCTGATGGGTCAATCCTGCCGCATATTTTGCTGCATTGAAAGCTGCATCAGAAAAGTCTGATAACAGCAGGATCTTTCCTGCGCCGTGCAGACTGGTCAGGTGTTCATCTATGGCCTGCTCCAGTTCTGTGAACTGTTTTTCAGAAAGCATACGCTGCCCCTGATTTTCCACCGTCCAGGTACCTTGTGCCGAGCGTTTCAATATGATCGGGTCGGGTTCACCGGTAATCATTTCAACTTTAAATCTTTGAAGATGCCCGGAGGCTGTTACAATGGCGTCAAGATCCAGGCTGCCCGCTTTGAATTTTACTGAAAATGTTTTCATTGTCTAATTTTTTTAGGCCAAATTAATTTCTCCTGTAATTATTCTGTCCGGTAAATTGATAACAAGCGTAACATTAATTGGTTTGGTTTTCAGTTAGATGGCATGATGTTTTTTGTATATTGCATTTGCCCGCACAGCAGGTACTTGATTTTGGATTCATTTAAAGCATCAGTTGATGAGAAGATTTCTTTTTGTATTACTCTTATTTGCTGCCGGCCAGCATGCCCGCGCACAAAATGCAGCCGCACAGCAGGAAATACAGGCACCGGTGCTCAGGTTTTTTGATGCTATGGCCGCTGGCGCTGAGAAGGCCGTTGCTGCAGAGGCAGCCCCGGGATTTTCTTTGCTTGAGAATGGTAAGGTCTGGAACCTGGATTCGCTGGTAAATTCTGTCAGCAAATACAAGGGCATGGGAATTACCAGGATTAACCGGCTTGATTTTATCAATACCGAACAAAGCGGAAACCTGGCCTGGGTATCCTATTATAACACTGCTGATCTGACCTATAAGGGACGGCAGATTATCATGAAATGGCTGGAGAGTGCGCTGCTGATCAGGGAGAAGCGGCAATGGAAGATCAAACTTTTGCATTCTACGGAATTAAAACCTGCAGCAGCGGCAGCGAAGAAGAACCGGGAATAATTGATACGATAGTCACCAGCTTATCTTTTTTTAGCTTTAGCTGGTAAAAAGTGCTTTTCCCGCAAACTTTATAATCCATATAACGTTTAGGTGTAAGTATTCTCTTTATGAACAAAGAAAGACGCTCTAAACTTATATATATGACAAAGTATCTATTTATCCTTTTGTGTTTGTTTCCATTTTTCTTATCGGCACAGAACACGCCAACAATGATGCCCCAGAATAATGTCGTAAAGGACACCACCAGACAAACAGATCTGATAGATATTTATAAAGGCCTCTTTCATGTAAACCCAAAAAAAATCAGGACTGAAAAGGGTAAAAGAGTATATTTTTCTGTGCTGCCGGTTGGCGGATCAGCTCCGGGAGGAAGCGGGAATGCTTTGGTAACGAGTACCACAGCAGCAATGTACCTGGGCGACCGCCGGACCACAAATATCTCCAGTGCTACATTTGCACCTTACTGGAACTTTAAAAGCCGTTTCGGACTGCCTTTGCGGTCGAGCATCTGGCTTCCTGATAACACCTGGGTAATACAGGGAGATATACGTTTTCTCCGTTATCCACAATACACCTGGGGACTGGGAAGCAACCGTAACAATGACGACAACATACTGGTGAACTATAATTATATCCGCTTTTATCAAAAAGCGCTTAAGCGCATCAAACCTTATCTTTTTGCTGGTATTGGTTATCACCTGGATTACCGTTCAAGTATCGGGAGCGATAGCCAGGAAACGACCCTGCAGGAGTTTACAAAATATAATTACGGCGTAAGCGGCAATTCAGTATCCTCTGGTATCAGCCTGAACCTGTTGTACGATACCAGAAATAACTCCATCAACCCGCTTCCCGGTGCTTATGCCAACCTTGAATTTCGCGAGAACCCCGGCTTTCTTGGCAGCGATAACACCTGGTCGTCTGTTTTTCTGGATGTAAGAAAATATTTTTCCATGAATCCCGCAAAGCCCAATCAGCAGAACCAGCTGGCTTTCTGGTCGTATTTCTGGAGCTCTCTGAGCAATAAAACACCCTATCTGGATTTGCCAAGTGTTGGCTGGGACCCCTATAACCGTTCCGGAAGAGGTATCGATCAAAATCGCTACCGCGGAAAATCCCTGTTCTATTTTGAAACAGAATACAGGAGGGACATCACTGAAAACGGATTGCTGGGCTTTGTAGTTTTCGCCAATACGAATACGGTCAGTGGCTCTGGTTCCTTCTTCACATCCTGGCATCCTGCAGCTGGTACAGGTTTAAGGGTGAAATTCAATAAAGGATCCAATACAAATATTGGTATTGATTATGGCGTAAGCAAAGGCTACAGCAGGGTGATCTTCAGCTTAGGCGAAGCCTTTTAAATCATGTTTGCAGATATTTTTCCCTGCTTGCGATCCCATACGATTTTGCAACATTCCTGAAACCTCTTGTTTGAGGTCAATAAATTTTATACATTGTAGAATATACCAAATATATCCTTTAATCAAAAATTTTTATGACCAACGGGAATTCTTTAAAACTGGCGATAACAGCATTTGCACTCCTACTTACTTTACCACCTGTCCTTCGCGCTCAAACTCCTGAAACTGTTAATTTATTTGATGGTAAAACATTAAAAGGCTGGAAGAAAACTGCCGGCAGCGCTACCTATGAAGTAAAAGATGGTGTAATCGTTGGTACCACTGTAGAGGGCACGGGTAATTCCTTTTTGGCTACGGAGAAAGAATACCGGGATTTTGTTCTTGAAGTGGATGTGATGCTGGAAAGCCCTAAAGGAAATTCCGGTGTGCAGATAAGGAGCCATGTAGATCCCGCAGGCAACAATGGAAAAGGAAAAGTATATGGAAAGCAGGCAGAAGTTGATCCCACAGACAGGAAATGGAGTGGCGGGATCTATGATGAAGCACGCCGCGAATGGCTGTATCCGCTCACGCTGAACCCTGCGGCAGGCAATGCCTATAAAGCGAATAGTTATAATCACTTAAAGATAGAATGCCTCGGGAACGAAATGAAAACCTGGATTAATGGCGTTCCGGCGGCTGATGTGATTGATACCCTGGATCAGAGTGGTTTTATCGCTTTGCAGGTGCATGGAATTACAGAAGCATCTGAAGCAGGTAAAAAGGTTTATTTTAAAAATATCCGCATACAGACCACTGGTATCAAACCAACGCCCTTTCCTTCGGGATTATACGTAGTGAATTACCAGCCCAATACGCTGAGCAGTTATGAGAAAAAAGAGGGTTGGAAATTGCTGTTTGACGGTAAAAGCAGCGCCGGATGGGTAGCTGCAAATAAAAGTACTTTTCCTTCCCATGGCTGGGCTATTGCGAATGGGGTATTGAGTGTATTGCCTGCTGAAGGCAAAGAATCTACCAATGGCGGTGATATTGTGAGCACAGAGCAGTTTTCTGCATTTGATCTGTCCTTTGAATTCCAGCTTACACCCGGGGCGAACAGCGGGGTGAAATATTTTGTCACGCTGAAAGAACAAACTGCCGGATCGGCCATAGGACTGGAATACCAGGTGCTGGATGATGAACTGCATCCGGATGCAAAGCTTGGACGTGACGGAAACCGGACACTGGCATCTTTGTACGATCTGATCCGGGCTGATAAACCCAAACGTTTTGTGCGCCCGATCGGACAGTGGAATACAGGACGTGTGGTGGTTTACCCTGATAATAGAGTTGAGCATTACCTCAATGGTGTAAAGGTACTGAGCTATCAGCGCGCATCGCCGGCTTTCCGCGAGTTGGTAGCGGTTAGTAAATATAAGGACTGGAAGGACTTTGGTGAAGCGAAACAGGGTCATATTCTGATACAGGACCATGGCAATAAAGTAAATTTCAGAAGCATTAAAATCAAAAAACTTCAATAAGCGGGGGCGCCGGGGTCATGTGGTTGCCCTGTCCTGATCATATACTTTGAGTAATCTGATCTTTTGTCGTATTATTTCGTAATCTTTGTATAGCAGTATACAGGTATCAGTCACGAAATACTTATAGATTTCAGCCGGGAGATAGTTTTTGTACTATCAGACAACGACGTAATGATATAATAAACGACATGTCACATTTTACTCTCAAATTATGCGAAACTCCGCATGCGATCACCATTGATATTTTGGATGAAGCGAACTCAATCCAGTTAAACACCCTGAACAATGCAATGCTGAACCTGACCTGGATCTGGGATGGCAGGGCGGATGTAAAGGAAGAAAAGGAAAATTTAATCAACGAGATATACCTCGATCTTTTGTTTGTTGAACAAACATTTGGCGATGAAATGGCGGGCAATATTCTGCAGCTGTTGTACAGCAAGATAGATACAGTATACAGTTAATTGTGCGCATTTGTATGTAATTGTGGTCTTCTGCAAGAACAATTCTGACATTCCGGATGTTCAGTTTCCTGAAATTTAATTAGTTCAGGAAGCAATTTATCTGGAATTCACAGCATATGTCAGGACAGCAAGGTTTAGCGAATCGTAAAAGGGATACAATGATCATTATTGGTGGGGGGATCGCAGGATTGATTGCTGCCCGGGAATTGTCCGGCGTATACCAGGTGATTGTGCTTGAAGCGATGAACCGTTTCGGCGGCCGTATCCACACTATCAATGAACACGGCTTTCCTGGTCCTATCGAAGCAGGTGCCGAATTTCTTCATGGCAAAGCCGAATCTACCCTTAAACTGCTTAAGGAAGCGGGAATTGGTATAGTCAGCGTGGAAGGGGAACTTTGCCAGACAGATGACCGGACACAGGATGATGCCGGCAATCCCGGGAATACCGCAGAAGGCAGGGAAGAGGAAAGCGATAAACAGTGGGAAGAATTACTGACACAAATGTCCGTGCTTGAACAGGATACCACATTACTGGAATTTCTGAACAAGCACTTTGGTAACGAAAAATATAATAGTCTGCAGCAGCGTGCGATCAGTTATGCAGCTGGGTTTGATCTTGCTGATGCCGGCAAGGTCAGTGTCAAATCATTATATGCAGAGTGGAGCCAGCATAATGAAGACAGGGTGGTTGCAGGCGGATATGGCCAGCTGATCGATTTCCTTGTGGCTGACTGTGAAAAACGGGGTTGTGAGTTGATTAAAAATGCTTTTGTTACCGGTGTGGGCTGGGGCGCCGGATTTGTTGAGGTGCTGGGGCAGGGGGAAATGAGGTACCGCGCAGAAAAGTGCATTCTCACCGTGTCAGCCGGGGTGTTGCAAAATGGCGATATCAAATTTAATCCACCTATAGCGCGTTACCATGAGGCGGCAACAAAAATTGGCTTTGGCAATGTGGTTAAAATCCTTTTGTCATTTGATCAGCAGCTCTGGAAGGATGGCGTTAGTTTTTTTCTTAGCGACGAGGAAGTTCCTACCTGGTGGCCGCAACCGGGAAATACTGCTGCCGTTCTTACCGGCTGGGCCGGGGGAGAGCGGGCGCTGGCACTCACTGCGTTAAGCGATGAGGAACTGGTAGAGAAAGCCCTGAAATCCCTGTCAGCAATATTCAACCTTGATCTGATGTTGATCCGGAAAAACCTGAACAGTTCAAAGATCTTCAACTGGTCGAAACAGAACACTGTACGTGGCGCTTATAGTTATGCAACGCCGCAAAGCCACGATGCCCTTAAAGTTTTAACTACACCATTACAGGACACCCTTTATTTTGCCGGCGAAGCCATTTATTCAGGTCCGGATCCCGGAACAGTGGAAGCCGCGATCAATAGTGCGCAGCGGCTTACATCGCAGCTGCGCTTGGTTCATGAGAAATAACCGGCTTATATTTCCCCGCGGTTCATTGCTTTAACTGCATAATCAACGGATCTTGCCGTGAAGGCCATATAAGTAAGTGATGGGTTTTGAGTTGATGTTGAGGTCATGCAGGCGCCGTCCGTAACAAAAACATTAGGACAGGTATGCAGTTGGTTCCATTCGTTCAGCACCGATGTTTTTGGATCACGGCCCATTCTTGCGCCGCCCATTTCGTGTATGTCCAGTCCGGGCGACTGGCTGGAAACATTTGGTGTAATATTTTTGAAGCCTGCTTCTGTAAACATTTCAGTCATCTGCCCGATGTAGTCCGCTTTCATCAGTGCATCATTTTCATCGTATGCTACAGAGATATTGAGCAGGGGAACGCCCCAGGCATCTTTTTCGCTGACACTTAAACTCACAAAATTGCTTTCTTTGGGAATGGTTTCTCCCATCATGTGCGAACCAATAATCCATGGACTTAGTTTGCCATGTAACAGGTTGTCTTTGAGTGAGCCCCCGATGCCAGACCTGTCTCTTTCCATGTATCTGCTGCCATAAATACCTGCCGCATAACCTCTTTTAAAGTTCATTTCCTGTTTAAGGAGATTTCTGAACCTGGGTATATATCCGCCTCCGGCGGGATTTCTGCCATCGGTAGCATACTGCTTCAATCCGTCATATTCTGCATTGATCCTGGCGCTGTAGTTATGAAAGGCCACATACTTGCCAAGTACCCCGCTGTCATTGCCCAGGCCCCGAGGAAATCTTTTGGATTTGGAATTGAGCAGGATTAAATTGGTGTTCAGGGCCCCGGCATTAATGAATACGATCCTGGCATAGTACTCGGTAACTTCTTTGGTGTTCGTGTCTGCCACCCTGACCCCGGTAACTTTACCTTTTGCATCGTCGTAAATCACCGATTCTACCACTGAAAATGGCCGCAACGTAAGGTTACCCGTTTTTGCTGCCCAAGGGAGGGTAGATGCATTGCTGCTAAAGTATCCGCCAAAGGGACAACCTCTCTGGCAGAGGATCCTGTTCTGGCATTTTGCCCGGCCCTGGTCCAGATGGATCTGGTTGGGCTTGGACAGGTGTGCACAACGGGCACTGATCACATGCCGCGCCGGGTATTTGTTTTTGATCACTCCTTTAAAATAATCTTCTGCGGCATTCAAAGGAAAGCCGGGCAGGAATTCTCCGTCAGGCAGTTCTGCCAGTCCGTCCCTGTGGCCTGCAATACCTGCAAATTTTTCTACGTAACTGTACCAGGGGGCAATATCCTTATACCGGATAGGCCAGTCTACCGCAAAATCATCGCGTGCCGGGCCCTCAAAGTCGAAATCGCTCCAGCGCTGTGTCTGCCGCGCCCAGAGTAGTGATTTTCCGCCAACCTGGTAACCTCTTATCCAATCAAAAGGCTTTTCCTGAATATAAGGGTGCTCCTTGTCTTTCACCATAAAGTGCATGGCATCTTCCTTAAAGGCATAACACCTGCTCACAATCGGATTTTCTTTTTTTATGGCCAGTGCAGGTTCTCCGAGGTGCTCAAATTCATAGGGAAATTTATTGGTGGTAGGGTAGTCTTTGATATGCTGCACATCCCTGCCACGTTCCAAGACTAGGGTTTTGAAGCCTTTTTCTGTAAATTCTTTAGCTGCCCATCCTCCGCTGATCCCGGAGCCTATTACAATTACGTCAAAGGTGTTTGCTTTGGCGGCATCTATGTTTAAATTCGACATTCTGATTTTAATTAAGCTGTTTTAACAGGGAAATAGCCATTATAGCGGCCTGGTACCAATTCATAGATGATAAGATTTGTCATCACATATTTGGAATTTAGGAACCCGTCTATGGTTTTTTCTTTCATGATTTTATAAAAGCCGGACTGCTCCGGCGACGTACTGTTTTCGAGCTTTGCCAGCATACTTTCGCGCTGATGCAGGGACAGTTTTCCAAACGACTTGCTGAACAGGTCCTGAGCCTGGTCCTGAAATGCCGTCAGGCCTTTCACAAATAATTCCTGATCTGCCTTTTCATAGCAATCGTCGACCATTTTGAGCGCAAAAAGATGGAGTTTCAGTTGTTTTGCACCGGGAGTATTTGTGCGGGGGATTATTGTTTCAGCAATATCTGCCATCAGGTTTTCCTGGTCCAGGCTAATGTCCATGTTTTTCAGCAGGATGGTTGATTTCCCCTGCTCCCGCAGGCAGGAGGGCAGCAGTGCCAATCCACCCGCCATAATAAGTACTTGCTTGATGACTAAACGTCTTTCCATTACAAAATTCGGTATGATCTAATGTAAGGTTATTTTTGATTTTACAACAGTAGTATTATGAGACAATTTAGATACAAGGGAAATCTAATAATGCAGCTTTGCTTTCAACTGTATAATAATTTCGGCTAATTCTGGTAGCTGGCCGATTTGATCATCACAGGGAATACGTGAACCTTTATACTCAATAAAGTATCGAAATGAATCCGGATCAGCGGATTGCGGGGCCAGTGCGGCCTTCGACTGAAATGCCGCAATTTGCCCGTCCAGGTATTCCTGCACCTGCTTTGGATAAGAGGACAGCTCTTCTTCCGCAGATTTCGATCGTCCTGCAAATCCCCCTGATTGAATCAGTTTAAGTTTCATTTTCCTAAAGCTAATTAAACACCCACATTATTCCAGGCATTGGTGATCGCTGTTGTTACCTGATCTGCCGCTCCAAAAAGATTGCCTGATTCTGTAATAGTAGCCTGTTTAAAATCTGCAAAAGAAGCATTGGTAGGAACCAGGTCGCGGTTGCACATGGCTTTGTACCAAACCCGGCCCACCTTTTCCCAGGCATAACCGCCAATGTCTGACGAGGCGAGATAAAATGCATGGCTTGGTATGCCTGAATTGAGGTGTACGCCGCCATTGTCATCGGGGTCATACTTGTATCCGCTCATATGATCCGGCTGCGGGTCTGTACCCAGGTCGGGATGGTTAACATATGCGCTGCCCGGTGCTTTTAAAGATCTTATCGCATATTCATTTCCTATCAGAATGTTTTCGCCAATCAGCCAGTTTGAAGTGTTTACATCCTGATTTAATGCTTTTTGTTTGATGAGTATGCCGAATATATCAGCCAGCGACTCATTTAAAGCGCCACTCTGATCTTTATATTCAAGATTACATTCGTATTGTACCACACCATGTGTCAATTCATGGCCTGTTACATCGATATCAGTAGTAAAAGAGGCAAATATCTTTCCGTCGCCATCGCCATAGATCATCTGTTTGCCGTCCCAGAAAGCATTGTCGTAATCCTTCAGATAATGGACGGTTTGGATCATCTTCATTCCCTTGTTATCAATTGAATTCCTGCCGAATATGGAATAATAAAAGTCCCATGTGGCTCCGGCAGAATCATATACGTTATTTGCATCAGCATCTTTACTGGCAGTACTGCCTTCTTTCCTGATCAGCTTGCCGGGCAGGGTTTGGCTGTTTTCAGCATAATAGACCAGTCTTGAGGGCTGGGGGATCACTTCGGGCTCTGCATTAAGGCTCTTTAAAACGGATTTGCTGATGCCTCCTGCCTCAAACTGATGCGCGGCAAGCAAGCTCTTTTCAGTAGGGTTGAGCTTACTGTATGCCTGTCTGCGGCCCCTGATTTCCTCGTCGAGGCTCAGGTCTCCCAAATGCAGTTTTAATTGTTTTCTTTTAATTTCGTTATCCGAAATGAGTTGCAGCCTCATATATGGCGGGATAATGCACTGAATTGAATGCCGGTGGTTGAGGTTGCATGGCTGCGCAAGAGTTATATTTTTCATCATAATGTGTATTTAGCCAAAATGTAGCAGTTTGATGTAGAATACCCGGGAGGTTTGTGATTTGTTTTTTTTGGCTCAGGATTAAATTCCCCCGATAGAGATGATATAGTCATGCCCCGGATGCAAAACAGGTAGCTCAGAAATGCATGGTTTACCATCTATAGGTGTGATGGATAAAATACAATCTAAGCCTTCAGGTTTCATCATCCTAAGATACTGGTTTATAGGTATTATTCCTATTTGTTGTTTTCTTTTTTTAATGTATGTCCCTCAGGAATTCTGACTGCTCATAAAAACTGATAACCTTCTGCTGGAGCCTTGTGATCTCCCGGTCATACTGGTCTATCCTTAACTTTAAATCATTGATCTCTGTCATATTATGATCCTTATTTTCCAGGCTGCCGACGTGAACAAAGATGCTTACATCTACCTCAAAAATACCGGCGATTTCATAAAGTTTAGAGATATTGACATCCGTAATATCTGCTTCGATATTGAGATAAGAGGTAACTGTAATACCCAGAGCTTTTGCTACGTCCTGTGCTTTCCATGCTTTTTGCAGACGAGTCTTTTTGATTCTGTCCCCGATTGTTGTCATGATTGTATATTTGGTTATTAAAAATGACATCATTTTATATAGTATGTTTAGATAATAAAACCTAAACCCCGATGATGTATTTATAAAATTAATAAATTAATCAATGATGACGAATTTGCGTTGTAGAAATATGTATAGAACTGTAATATAGACTAATTTTGTTCCTTTAGCAGGGGCAGGCTGAAATAGAAAGTAGAGCCTTTCCCTATTACACTGGTGGCGGATATACTGCCCTCGTGGCGTTCCATGATCTCTGCGCTCAGGTAAAGCCCTATGCCAAAGCCTGAAATGTGCTGATTTTGGCTGCCCTCGACGCGGTAAAACCGGTCAAACAACTTTTCCAGGTCCTGTGCCTTTATTCCCATGCCCTGGTCTATTATCCTGAAATGTACCTGGTCATTTTTTAGTTCAGAGTAAATTTCAATATCTTTTGCCATGGGCGAATACTTGACGGCATTGCTGAGCAGGTTAGAGATCACAGAACCTATCTTATCACGGTCTGCATACACCATAATATGCTCCGAAACCGGAATAGAAATCTCATGCGTTGCAGAGGTGAGACGGGATTCTTCAACGAGCTCTGTAATCAGCTCATCCATGTAGAAATGCTCTTTCTGCAGGTGAATCTTGCCAGATTCCAGCCGGGATATGTTTAAGAAACCATTGATCAGTGAAGTCATCTTTTTGATCTGGGCACTTACTTTGTCGAGCGCGCTGATGGTGAAGCGGTCGCCCGTTTTCACTGCCTTTTGCTGCAGGATCTGTGTATACCCGTTGAGTGATGTCAGCGGTGTTTTTAGTTCGTGGCTTACCATACCGATAAAATCATTTTTGCGCAGCTCATCTTCTTTTTGTTCTGTTACGTCTGCGGCGACAATCATGATGGTATTTGTTTCTCCCTTTTCGTTATGGATGGGCTGGAATATATAATTAAAATAGGCTGTATGGCTTTCGCCTTCGGTTTCGATAATGCCCTGGGCCTCATTGCCAGAATGTGGTTTGCCCGTCAGCATTACTTCTTTAAGCAGTTTCAGGTAATATTCTGCCTCTGGATAGGGGATTACTTCTTCATACCTTTTACCAACGATATCTGCGGGATTGCCAAGAATGCTGAGCATCATGTCGTTCACAGATTCGATGATCAGACCGGGGCCGTTCAGGATACAGACCGCCACCGGCGCCTGTTGTACCAGAAAGCGAAACCGGGCTTCGCTTTTTTCTACCTTTTCAACTGTGCTGAGTAAGTCTTCCCTTGTTTCTGCAAGCTCTTCGTTAATGGTAATCAGCTCTTCATTAGTTGCTGCCATTTCCTCATTCATTGTAGAAAGTTCATCATTCATATCCAGCAGCATTCTTTGGTTATCTTCCAGCTGCTGCCGCGATTCTACTTTATCAGTTACATCAATAACGGTAGCCATGATCGAGGTTCTTTTGCCTACATAATTTTTAAGCGGCTGATAATAATAATCCACATAATATTGCCTTGGTCCCTGCTCCTTGTTAAACACAACGGGTTTTTCGCGGTTTGCTATCGGTTTTCCTGTTTCCAGTACCTCTTTCCACTGCGAGGGAAAGGGCTGCAGTGACAATTCGGGAAAAACTTCCAGCATGGGGCGCCCGATCACCTCATCGCGGTCCTTATTCCAGAAAGAAAGTATGGAAGCATTGGTGAGTTCAATGACCTGGTTGGGCCCGCTCAGTACCGCAACGGGTGCAGGCAGCTGGTGCAGGATTTCGTCCAGCAGTTTTTTGCTTTCAGCAAGATCTTTAACCCTGTCTGCCACTCTTTGCTCCAGGTCATTGTTCAGCTCCAGCAGGTTTTGCTGCATGCTTAACATTTCTTCATTGGTTGCATTTAACTCTTCATTGGCAGCCGTCAGTTCTTCATTAAGTGCCTGTTCATTTTCAAGGGCCCCGGTCAATGCGGTGGTATGTACTATCGCCTGTTGGTGAAGATTCCTGTCGGTGACGTCGTCTGCTGTATGCAGGATGGCATATACAGTTCCGTCTTCCCGTTTTAAAGCACGGTAAGCAAAATCATAGTAAAATGTTTTCATTGATCCTTCAGAGACCAGTTCTGCAGGCATATCTGTGGCGGTATACGTGATGCCGGTATTCCAAACCTCTTTAAGCAGGGGAATAAATGACTGGTTTGCTAATTCCGGCACAGCTTCTTTCAGCGGCATCCCGATAATATCCCTGTTTCTTCCCCAAAAGTTGAGCATGGTATCATTAGCCATTTGTATAATGAGCTGTTCTGTAGTGTATATCGCTGTGGCAGCAGGAGACAGAGAGAGGATTTCGAGTAACTCTCTATCGCTGAATTGCTGGTATTGATTATTCATTTAAAACAAAGTAATGTTGTTCAATAGATCTCTAACCGCAACGTGAAATAGAAATCGTTATTGCGGAAATCAGGGATTGATCAGTAATTGTTACAATCACAAACCTCTCAGTGACTCTCCAAAGTTATGTACTCCAGACAATAGTTAACCCATGTGCAAAAAAAAATATTTCTATTTCTCCACTCCCCTAAGAGCTAATCACTATCCTGTAGGGTTCACCTCTGTAATACGAATGTTGACCACGGTAAAATTGCTGTTCACCACAGTCAATCCGGATGCCTTTCGCCGGCGCCGGCGGGGGCTATTATAGTTAAATAGTAATTATTTAATCACATTTTCTTTAGAATTCTTTAAAATATATTTATATTGAAATATATTGTTTAATTCTGAAAATATACTGATTTGCTGACAGATGCTGAATTTGTCAAAACAACAATTTGTTTTGATATTGTGAACCGGATTGTGTGATCACCGATAATATGATTACATATTTTTTGATAAAACCTTTTACTAAAATGACCAGGATTCCCTTTCAACAAGCTGCTCAGCTTTACCGATTATATGATGTTTTACAGATTGTGAAATTTAGATTTTTGCCAGTTATTAATTTCTTTATTATCCAAACAATTTAAAAAATGGAAGAAGTAAATCATATGATGAGTGCTGCATTTGCGTCTTATAAAAAACCGGAGCGGGAAAAACATCAGCATTTAAAAGAAGGTCCTGCTTTTCCGGAGATCTTAAAAAAGCAATTAAAAAAGGGTGATACAAACGTCCTGATTAATTATAACAGCTATATAGATTCCCTGTTGTATATCCACAGAGAAAGCAGTGCAGCAGTAGACTGGGAGCAGTTTACAGAACAAGCTGAACCTAAATTGCCGGTAAGGCTATCATTAAACCAGGATATTGCGGAAAAAGAACATGAGGCCTACGAACCTACGGTGCTTGATAAAATGCTGGGTCAAAGTAAAAAGAAAAAGAAGGATTTAATAAAGAACGCAGAGCAGGCCAGGCGTTACGATGACCTGATTTATAATGCTGCACTCAGGGAATTCAGGAATGAGCATCAGGACTGGGTTAAAGGCCAGCTCATCGGCAAGGGCATCAGGGAGGGAGACCCGGTCGCGTTTCAGCAGGCAATTGAGTTTTTTAATCCCTTATATCCGCTCATACAGCTGGGGGCAAAGCTACATTTTGAATCCCTTAATGATACTATGATTGTTCACCTGCATCTGTGTCCGGAGCAGATTATTCCTGATTATTTGGTTAGCCAGACGGCATCGGGCAAGCTGTTAAAAACTAAAATGCCTGAATTTAAATTCAACGAGATCTGCCATCATCATGTAAGTGCCTGCGCTTTGAGGACAGGGAGGGAAATATTTGCTTTGCTGCCGGTGAAAACAGTATTTGTAAACATCTATTCCTATGTGCCGGCTAAAGCTGAAGCTAATGAAAAACGCGTGATCCTTTCCGTTAAATTTACGCGTACAGAACTGCTTGAACTCGATTTTATGACTGCCGGTGCAGCAGATTACCTGGCTCATTTTACGCATAATATTGATTTTTCGCTGGTTACGGGATTTTCACATGCCATTCCCTTAACAAACTGACCTTTTTGCAATGGCAGGTTATCAATTCGTACAAACATTAAATCGTACGGCTTGTTAAACAGGTATGGAATCAACTTACATCACAGAAGCCCAGGCCACATTGCCTGATGGTCAAATAGCCCGCGGGCCAATCACTACAACTGACCGTGAAACATTCTTTTTCGACAATACGGTTGGTACGATGAACTTAAAAATGGAACTCAGGAGGGGCGATCTTGGCTGGTATCAGTCGGGTGGCACTGATGTGGCCAATGCTGAGCAAATGATTGATGAGCTTGGTGTTTACATAGATAATTGTTTAGGTAACAACCCTGTAACCAATAAAATCACCTTAGAATAATGACCACGATTAATATACCTATGAAAAAATTAATTATTTGTGCTGTAATGATTACAGCAGGTTATACCCTGCAATCCTGCACGGCAACACGTTCTGCCACTGGCTCTACAGGAGCAACGCCAGGTTACGGCAGTGCGTCCAACATCTCAGCGGGCAGAAACGGAGAAGGAGTGCCCAGTCCTGCAATTCGTCAGGAACCAATTCCCGGAAACGCAACAATGAATTCGGCAGGTTCTGCAGATTCTTTATCGAACAAAGTGGACGCAGCAAAAAACAAAGTCGCGCAGTTTATTAATGAGGCCTATCTTTCCAGTTATACCGAAGTTGAATCAAGTAAAATCGCTTTGCAGAATGCAAAAAACACATACGTTAAAACTTTTGCTTCTCTGGTAGTAGAAAACCAGGTAAAGGCAGATGCTGGTTTGAAAGCACTGGCTGCAGCTAAAAACATCACGCTGGATTCTGCTGCGACAAATAAAAACAGGGATGAAAAAGTTAAGCAGCTGACAACAGTCACGGGAGAGGAACTTGAAACTGTTTATATTCAAATCATGACAAGGGATTATGAACAGGCCATCGCATTGTATGAAGATGGAGAAAGGTCTAAAGATCCCGAGGTAAAAGCATATGCCAAAGCTAATTTGCCAATGCTCAAGTCACACTTTAAAATCGTTTCATCGTTAAACAAACAATAGGTATCATTTACTGAGACTCAGGTCTGGTATTTTGCAATAAAAATGCCCCCAAAATGTGTCTAACTTTTTGGGGGCATTGTACAGGGATCAACCCCTTTTTTATTGCAGACTAAATTGTTCTCTCATTAAACACCACAAACTCCGCTATTTCTGCAGTTGTTCCGGTATCTTCAAGTTGTATCCTCACTGCATCGGCATATACCCTTGGGAATCTGTGTATCTTGATTCTGCTGTTATTTTCACCTGAAAAAAGTGTGGTCCACACTCCGTGCAGCCGGTACTGCAATTGATATTTTTTGATAGTCACATTTTTCTTGTCCGCTATAACGATCATGTTGAAAGCCTTTTCTGCTTTCAGTCCGATTTCCAACCAGGGATTTTTAACGGTAGCATTGCTTTGCCAGGTGGTATTAAAATTATCATCATTTGCGAAATCCATAATATTCATATCATCGCTCCAGCTGCTGTTTGCAGGTTGAAATTTTGCAAGGTTAGGTGAAATGATAGGGGCAGTTCCAATTGGCAAAGCCTGGGTTGGGCCGGTATTTTTCCAGGCTTTACCAATCTGTTTTAAAGCTGCAATGGCGTTTTCATCAATCAGTCCATCGCGGTTAGGCGCAACATTCAGGATGAAATTGCAATATGCGTTGTTAAAGGGGATAATGTTTTCATTTACCATCGTCAGCGCATCTTTCACTGGTGTTTGAGGAAATGAGGTTTTCCAGAACCAGCTCTTTTGAAGCGGCAGGCAGGAAAGCGCAGGCAATTGATTGGTGTCTTTTGAAATATGCTGACCGGCACCCTGTTCGTATGATTTGATATCTGTGTAATACAAAGCCTCCGCTGGATATTTGGCTGCATTGAGGTCCATCACCAAACAGTTTGGCTGTATCGATTTGATCAGTGTGTAGATCTCCTCAAAAGGGACATCATCGTAGGATATCCTTGACCAGGGAGCGTCCCATCCGTCAATGATCAGTGCATCAATCTTCCCGTAATTACTTAGTAATTCAGTTATCTGCGCCTTTATCATTTTGATATGTTCAGGAGTAATGTGGTTAGGCCTCAGCTTGTGATGTGTATCCAGAATGGAATAATACAGCATCACCTTCAGCCCGTTTTTCCTGAAGGCATTTGCATATTCTTTTACCACGTCTCTTTTTAAGGGGCTGTTCATCACATTGTAGTCTGTGGTTTTTGTATCCCAGATCGCAAAGCCACTGTGGTGTTTGGTGGTGAGGCAGCCATAGGTCATGTTAGCGGATTTTGCGGCTTTGGCCCATTGTTCACAATCCAGTTTTTTAGGATTGAAGATGGACGGGGAGGCTTCCGGATCTGCCCAGTCCTGGTCCATATAGGTAGGAATATTGTAATGGATGAACATGCCGAACCGCAGATCTACGAATTCCTGCTGCAGCCGGGCGAGAGGTGTGATGTTTTCTGAAGATGTTGCCTGCCCCTGTGAGCAGAGTGGCGCTAACAGAAAAAGGCTTAACACTAATTTCAACAAAGAGGATAAGGTAAAATATTTTAGCATAAACGAAAATACAAATAATTGTTTATGATAAATAAATAAAAATGAAACCCTTTATGACTGAAAGTGTTAATTCTCTTAAACCTGCATCTATCTATTAAAACTATACATTATGAAACTCAGAAAGACAAATTCAATGATGACCAGCATTGCCCTTTTAACCGGGATAGCTGTTGGTGCTGCTATCAGTGCCTTGTTTGCACCAAAAAGTGGTAAAGAAACAAGAAGGAATGTTGCCGGCGCGATAAAAGGAATTGTTGGCGCATCTCTAACTGAACGTACTGCAGAAGTGAAGGATCATTTGGTAGAAGATCTGCGCGAGCAAACCAAGCTGAAGGCCGACCAGCTGACAGGTAATCCCGAAGAGGCAGTGGACCTTACAAAAACTACGATCAGGGAAAAAGGGCCAAAATCACGTCAGGTGCCTACAGAACCTCAAATCTAATTCAAAATGGCAGATAAAAAAGATGATAAAGATCCCTGCTGGAAAAACTATGAGCAGGTAGGGATGAAAACCAAGTCGGGAAAAAAAGTACCGAACTGTGTGCCAAAAAAAGCTGCTGCAAAAAAGAAGTAAGCGGCATTTTTTTAATAGTTATTAAATTACAAAAAGAATGGAAGATATGAATACATCCGGCGAAAATAGCTCTCACCATATTGATCAGCCCTCTGGTACCGGCCAGGCCGCTCCGGGAAAGGGATTTACCGGAGAAGAACTTAAAAGGCGCCTGACAAATGACAGTGGAAGTTTAGGTTTGGATATCGACGGTACTAACCCTGGCTCCAGATCACATCCTACGGATTACCGTACGCTGACTGATGATCCTGATCAGATCAATCCTGATAACAAAGACCTGTCTGAAGACTGCCTGGCAGAAACCGACCATAATACCGGTGATGAACACATGAGAATTGATGAAGAGGGAAATGAATTGAGTGCAGAGGATCAGGCATAAGCACGTGTGTTTCTGTTACTAAGTAAGAGGATTTAGTTCAGGGTTGGTACATCAACGTATTTCCTTCTTACCCTATTCAGGCCAGGGAAATCCCTTGTCTGGTTTTCGTTCGGTACTAAGAAGCGAAAAGTACGAATACATAGGTTTGTAATGTAAAAGAGGGTAATCTCCCGACTGCCCTCTTTTATCTAGTGAAAAAACACTCGTGAATTTTTAAAAACACACATGCATGTCCATCCAGACGAAACACCATACAAAGATAGAAGATGGCCTTAAAGTAAATTACCTGATTGCCAGGAATTAACCCTTGTTTATGATTGCGGAGAAACGCATTTGCGTGAGTATTAACTTTATATCTGGTATGTTTGAGGGTGTTTATGCCATTATATAAATGTGGCTTGATTTTTATACGGATCGAATAATGAAGATAGCAACCTACAATGTAAATGGTGTAAACGGTCGGTTGCCTGTATTGCTCCGCTGGCTGGAAGAGACAACACCCGATATCGTTTGTTTGCAGGAGCTGAAAGCACCTGAGGAAAAGTTCCCTGAACAGGCAATACTGGACGCAGGATACCATGCGATCTGGCATGGCCAGAAGAGCTGGAACGGGGTTGCCATCTTATCGCGCAGCGGAGATATCAAAGAACGCCGCCGCGGATTGCCCGGAGACGACGAAGATTTGCATAGCAGGTACATTGAAGCCCTCGTTGATGGCATTGTGGTTGGGTGTTTGTACCTGCCAAATGGTAATCCCGCACCAGGACCTAAACTGGAATATAAGCTGCGCTGGTTTGAACGGCTTACTGCACACGCTGCTACCTTGCTTACGCAGGACTTGCCGGTAGTTCTGACGGGCGATTATAATGTAATGCCAACCGAACTTGATGCGTATAAACCTGAGCGATGGGTAGATGATGCATTGTTCCGTCCTGAAGTGCGCGCAGCATTTCATCAGCTTACTGATCAGGGCTGGACAGATGCACTCCGTAAAACACATCCCGGTGAGGTAATTTATACTTTCTTTGATTATTTCCGCAATGCTTATGCACGTAATGCGGGCTTGCGAATAGATCATTTTTTGCTGAGCCCGAAACTGGATGGCCGTTTGCTTGCCGCCGGGGTAGACCACAATGTTCGTGGCTGGGAAAAGACCAGTGATCATGCTCCGGTTTGGATTGAGCTTTCTGAATAGTTCCTGTCAGTTTTGATGTTACGCTAGGTAAGTTTTTTGATGATTTGTAGCGTTTTTATATCTTCTGTTCCATTGAAAAACTTTTCAAGAACCTGCCGGAATATGGGATCTGCATTTTTGACCTGCGAAAAGAGTGTCATTGAGGAATTTAATTTCAGATGATCAGGACTTCCCAGAATTTTGAGCGGATCCTCTTCTTTGAGTTTTAGTAATTCTTTGCTAATCTCAATCAGCCTGTTTCCTAACAGGGGGTGATCAGCATAGCGCTGTGCTTCATCCAGATTTTTAATGCCGTAGAACCTGGATGTACCGGTGATTCCCAGACCGGAAATCTGAGGAAATATATACCACATCCAGTGACTGCGTTTTTTGCCATTTTTGATTTCTGCCAGTGCGTTTTCATAATCGTGCTCCTGCGCAATGATGAATCTTTCAAGGTTGTGTTCTGCCGCCATAGAAATTGTCAGTAATAAGTGTTTATAACCAGATTTTGTATAAAAAGTTTGCTGAGTTATGATCGGTCTGTTTCCTGTAAAAACACAAGTAATAGTTTTCAACATTATTTCGTTTACTAAAAATATTAGCATAAATTTGATTTATGGATTTAACAGAAGATCAGCAAAAAAGTCTGGTGTCCATTCTAAATGAGTGGGTACATAGCAGTAGGTTAATCAAACATATTCCACAGCAATCTTGCTTTGTCTATTATTTTGAGGGCAGGGTTCATTTTGACCTCAAGCTTTTGCATGAAGACTATATGCTGAAGTTTGTGTTCTGCAATTATCGCAGTTATGTGAATGCACTTCTGGATCATATACAGCCCTCATTGAAAAAATGGCTGATCAGGAATAATGTGGAAGAGTATAATTTCAGTTTTGAGTTTAAATCAGCTGGAGAGGTATCTGCAAAGGATATCAAGGTAATCCTCACCAGCACGATCCAGCATCTGGATAGCCAGACGAAGCAAAGGAAGTGTTCATAATACACGTCCTACTCCTCAAAGTTTTAAGTAAAAGTCAAAATATAAATCAAAAAGGTAAACACCTTTGTTTTAACATAATATAACCAAGTATATTATGAAAAAGTATAATTTTTCCGGAGAAATCCAGGGGAGATATCGCCAGATTGAGATATCTCCGATTGCACAATTAACTAATCATTATCTGATACATTGGGATGGCTTCGAAGTTGGAGTGATCAAAAAGGAGAAAGGGAAATGGCATACAGACCATGAGGCCCTTGTGGATTTCAAGGAAGAACTTGGCGATTTTATAGAAAACCGAAAGAGTGAAATCGCAGAAAGCGAATAGGGATATCAGGGGAGGAGTGTTTGCCCCGTCTTCAGGGTTAACAGTTTACTGAATATCCAGCCAATTGTTTTTACACTTCTCATTTTTCCATTCTGCGTAATGAGCACTTCTGGCTTAGAATTGACAAGATAAATTTTGCTCCATTCTCCATTTGTTTCAATCAACCCAACTTCGTATCCGGCTGGCAGTTTTTTAATTGATGCAGCATTTGTAGAGGACGCGGCTCTGAGATTTGTGCCATCGGTGTTTACTGTAAAGATCTTTCCGATGTTGTTGGCTGTCCCAAAAACGTTCTGTTTAAACTGGTTCCAGGGAAAGGCTGGTCCCGGGTCCAGCTTGCGGGCAGGGGACACATCATCATGGCCCAGGGCTGCGATCAGTTGATAGGTTTCAAAAATCGCTTTAGCTACTTTGTATAAAGCTTGTAGCTGTGCTTCAGGATAGACATACCAGTTTTGAATGTTATTCCAGAATTTGTGTTTATGGGTGGTTCTGGTGGTCTTGCTGTTTCCGTTGTCAATAGCATGGTCTGTGAAGCCCCTGTTTACGATTTCTATTCCGATGCTATGGTAATTTAAGCTTTCTACACCATCCCAGGTACTCGTGCCGGCATGGTTAGCCCGCAGGTTGAATGGAATTAATTGTGTAACCGTTCCATCGTAATCTACAACAAGGTGAGCCGCGATCCTATCTGGATTGTTTTTGGTATCCATAAACCAGTTAATAGCTGATTGCGCATCTGCGGTGGCGGTATAATGGATCACCAGATAATCAGGATCTATCGGGTCGCGGGCATTTCCTGATTTTAGGGTTTCAATTTTTTCTTCAGCATTATCTTTTACCAGCCAGTGATTTTTGATGTTCATGATAATTATGTTTAAGGAAACATTAAATTAAATCATGAAGGTGGGAGGTGGAATAGCAAGTTCTTGGCATTTTGTTCAAGATTTTGCTATGTTAAATGGTTGTTTAAAAAGTTTGGCGTCAAGTTAAAATGAAATTTACTTGTAAATCATATTGCATCCCTCAAATACACTGTCCGCCCGGATTTATTCCGGGAAGTAATAAGTCGGGGCGATTTCCTTTTTCCGGTAAACCTCCCAATAGCGTTTATAACTAAATGAGGCAATAATTTACCCACAATTACAGTCTCACAACTACTAAAGACTTCAAGTCCTGTTCTTGGGGTATCAAAATATCCGTTTTCAAACAATGATTCAACGTATCTGTAAATTTCGCTGTCAATTTTAGACTTTGATATTTTCTCAACTTCATCACTGAAATTTTGATAGGTCACATGTTTTATTCCTGATGTTTGCTTATTGATCAGATAACTGGTGATTCCTGCTGCGTCTTTTAATTTTTTTACGCTGATGAAATAATAATCCTCGGGAATTTTAGCCTCCATAATTTCCCGTAAATCGCATTTGAAAATCAACAGTAAGTAATTAGTATCCTTAACTGAATATCGGAGCGTCTGTGTGGGATCTTCAACATCACGTACGTAATGCGCCCGGTATCCTAACAGAAATGACAATTCACGGGCACTGTAGCCTAGCGACAGGCGTTTATTTCTAACCTTGTAAACTTTATCAAGATCGATTGATGAAACTGGATAGTAACGTTCCTTATCTTCCATGACGAAAAAAAAACTAAAAACAAATGATTGTTGATGATTACAAAGTTAATCTTTTTTAGCTTTCCGGTAGGCTACAGTTCCTTCCTTTAAGTAAATGCGTTCTAGTATATTATTTTTTCTGAGAAGATTGATGGCAGATGTATAGTTGGACGTTTTTCTCTCTTCATTCTGTTCTTCATTAAGTCTGGTTGTAATCTCTTTAAGGGTTCTTAACTGATCGAAGAAGTTTGTTTCATTAGTGAGCCTGTACAATGATTTTGTAGGACCGGCCGGGCGATCCGGTTTCAAATATCTTTTATTTACAGGGGTATCATCCAAGGCTGCCCGGGGGTAAAAGTCATGCACCGTGTAATCTTTTTTATGGTCAACATTTAGCTCATTGGCACGTCTGGTGAAAATTTTTGCAATAATGTTTAAGTTATGATCTGTATAAGTCTCGGGCCTTGCAGAGCTCTCTATGTTTCCAATAAGACCACCACTTCCTGAGGGACTTACCAATTTAGACAGGGCTTCTGCAGTCATATTGAGAGCCTCTCTGATTTGTCTGACCTGATCAATAATATGTTGCTCCACAGGGGAAATTTCTATCACTTTAGCCATGTTCTAAGAAATGAATTGAACATGTCTATCGATTCATATGTATTTAATTTGTTTTATTCAATTATTAATACGACATTAGCTGTTGAGATAAAACATGGTTTTTATTGAAAAAGAAAAATTAAAATTATTTAGATAATTATTCAGGCATCTGGATTTTGAATCTTGCTAGGAAAATGTAGGAACTTTCTTTAGTGCAAGATGCAAGAGTTGATGCCCATTCACTATCTTCGCGGATAGCGATGGGCTCTCTTGTATGCACTATAGCCCTCCTACAGGCTTCCTAGCGTACAGGATGAGTTCGTCGCTATTTGTACTCTCCTCAGATTCAAAATCCTCTTTTAAAATCAGAGTAGTATGAATCCTAACCAAGCTCATATAACGTCATTCACAACTGGGCCTCCAGGCTAAGGAGTTGCGCATCATCTTTAGATATTATCAACAAATAACGAACTAAGCAGCAGAATCGTGTGATATATCCTTTGCCCAAAATCTTCTGGTAAACCAAATCATAAACCCTACGAAAATGAAAAATCAACAATCACATTCATTGAGTAAAATTCCCAAACCCCCTGATTGAGTATCAGTAAAGCGGCCGTGTTTAGGTTGGTTATGGTAATGGCGGCCGCTTTGCTTTTATAATGATTATTTCATAGCGCAGAATTCTGCTTCCTGGTAAAACTAAACTTAAAACCATCATGAGTAAACGGTCTCAAAATACTTAATAGTCCTCATGATAGCTTCGTAACATTTAAAAATAATTCTTACTAAACAAAAAAATGAAAGCGGAAAATAGCTTAATGGGATTGTTATGTCCAAATTTTCGAACTCACATGGGGCTGATTACCCTGGTCATTCTCATGTTAAATTGCTGTGCGGACCGTCAGGCATTTGCCCAATCCGGATTGCATATCTGGGGTACGGTATACTCGGGTGCTGACGGGCAGCCATTAAAAGGCGCGACCGTAAAAACAGCCAATAGCCCCCTTGCTGTCCTGACCGACGAAAACGGCGCTTTTAGTATCACCAGTGCTGTACATCAGGGTAATTTATTGATCAGCTATGTAGGTTTCAATAAAACACAAATAGCTTTTGGTATCACTAATCGCGGGCCTTTTAAAATATCTCTGCAGCCCAACACGGATATGCTCAATGAAGTAACGGTATCTACAGGTTTCCAAACCCTGCCAAAAGAACGCGCCACAGGCTCATTCAGCATCATAGACAGTGCCTTATTTAACAGAAGTGTGTCTGCTGATGTGATCAGCCGATTGAAAGGTGTATCATCTGGCTTACTGTTCGGCAATGCTACTGCTACCAATACTCTTGGGATAGCCATCAGGGGCAAAAGTACGATATGGGCAAACAGCCAGCCGCTGGTGATACTGGATAATTTTCCCTATGAAGGAGATCTGAACAACATTAATCCCAACGATGTGGAGAACGTTACTATCCTGAAAGATGCTGCTGCGGCCTCCATCTGGGGCACACGTGCCGGCAATGGCGTTATCGTGATCAGCACCAAACGTGGCCGGTACAATCAGCCCATGCAACTTTCATTCAACAGTAACGTAAATATCGGCCAGAAGCCGGATTTATTTTATGAGCGCAAAATCTCTTCAGCGGATTTTATCAGTGCAGAGAAATTCCTGTTCGACAAGGGGAAATACAACAGTGCAATCGCCGATGGGTTGACGGCATTAACGCCCGCGGTTGAAGTGCTGGTCAAAGCAAAAGCAGGCACGCTCAATCAGGCTCAAACTGAAGAACAGCTTGCAGCGCTTGCCAAACATGATGTTCGGAATGATTTGCTCAAGTACTTCTACCGCGAGAGCGTCAGTCAGCAATATTCTTTATCGATTAAAGGGGGGAGCGCCCAGCAGCAAGTTTATGTGTCGGGCGGGTACAACAAAAACCTGGGACAGGCAATTGGTAATTCGTACGACAGGATATCGCTGAATGCAAATAACACTTACAGCCTGATCAACCATAAGCTGGAAATCAATACAGGGATCGTCTTTGCAAAAAGCACTACGCTGAATAATGCGGTGAGTCCCGCTTTTGGTAATGGCGCAATCTATCCCTATGCCGTACTAGCCGATGTAAATGGAAATGCACTGCCGATCGCTAAATACCGATCGGGCTTCCCGGGCACGAAGGCTAATCCAAACTTGCTCAACTGGAGTTATAAACCCCTGGATGAACTGGAGTATGCCGATAATTCTGTGAATCTGGTGGACTATCAGGTTTCAATAGGGATAAAGTACAGGATTATCCCTGGCCTGAATACTGACCTGAAATATCGTTACGGTAAGGGAGACACAGAGACGAGGAACCGTTACAGCCAGCAGACATATTACACCAGAAACCTGATTAATTCCTATATCCAGATCAATGCGGCCACAGGTACACTGACCAGGCCTGTTCCTTTGGGGGATATACTAAATATGACCAACGGGAATTATCAAAGCCAGAACTTACGCGGACAGCTCAACTTTGACCGCAACTGGCATGAAAGGCATCAGCTGAATGTGCTGGCAGGAGCGGAAGTGGGGGAGTTGAATACGGCTTCAAACAGGTATAATCTTTATGGTTATGATACGCTGCGTGAGACGAGCCTGCCGGTAGATTTTTATAATTCTTATCCAAATTATATCACCGGATCTTCAGCAGTAATTCCTTCGGGATTAGGCAGAGGCAGTTTAACAAACCGAACGATCTCGTTTTTTGGAAATGGTGCCTACACTTTTCTGAACCGGTACACGCTGTCGGCCTCTGCCCGAAGTGATGGTTCCAATCTTTTTGGTGTAAAGACAAACCAGAAATGGGCACCGTTATGGTCTGTAGGTTCAGGATGGGCGATCAGTAAAGAAGCTTTTTACCATTCGTCTCTGCTACCGCTGTTAAAACTGAGGGCTACCTATGGATATAATGGGAATATTGATAAAAGCATTACTGCCTATCTAACCACACGGCTAACCAGTACGAACCGGTATGGTGCTCTTTATTCTTCAGTACTCAATCCGCCAAACCCTGATCTTACCTGGGAACGGATAGGACAGATGAACCTGGCAGCAGATTTTGGCTTTAAAAATAACCGTGTATCAGGAAGCATTGAGTACTACCGTAAGAATGGAAATGACCTGATCGGCGATGCGCTGCTGGCGCCGACAAGCGGATATGCAAGTTTCAGGGGAAATACGGCGTCGATGAAAGGCAAAGGGTT
This sequence comes from Pedobacter westerhofensis, assembly GCF_900182595.1. Classification (GTDB taxonomy): domain Bacteria; phylum Bacteroidota; class Bacteroidia; order Sphingobacteriales; family Sphingobacteriaceae; genus Pedobacter; species Pedobacter westerhofensis. The sequence goes on from NZ_FXTN01000004.1 coordinate 145,581, forward strand.
TGATCTGACCTTACAGGCACTGGTGCTGAATGGTACTTTCGGCTGGAACGTGATGGGGCTTTTCTCATATACCAAAAGCTGGATCACAGATTATAAGGTGATGCCTGTAGGCAACGCAGATTATATCTCTGGCAGTGTGCCGAAGGTGGGAAGGGACATGAGCGGGATCTATGCCTATAAATGGGCGGGACTGGATGGGCAAACCGGAGATCCGCAGGGATATCTGAACGGGCTTGTGAGTAAAGATTATGCGAAGATGGTTGCAGGAACCAATATCAGCGATCTGGAATATAAAGGCCCTGCATCACCGCCCGTATTTGGAAGTTTACTGAACAGTTTCGCTTACAAAGGCTTTGCTCTTTCTGTCAATCTGATCTATAAGCTTGGATATAAATTCAGAAGGGAATCTGTCAGCTACAGCAGTTTATACAGCGGAACATCAGGAACTGGCCACATTGATTTTGCGCAGAGATGGCAGAAGCCGGGGGATGAACTAAAAACCTATGTGCCCTCCATGGTGTATCCGGCAAATGCCAGCAGGGACAACTTTTACCTGCAGTCTGCAGCACTGATAGAAAAGGGCGATCATGTGCGCCTGCAGGATGTACAGCTTTCTTACAGCTTGTCAAAAAAGCAAATGCCTGTCTTGCCTGTCAGGAATATCCAGCTGTATGGGAATTTGAGCAACCTGGGAGTAATCTGGCGGGCTAACCATAAGGGGCTTGATCCGGATGCGGCCAGTTATCCGTTACCGATAAGTACCGCTTTGGGGATTAAAATCGATTTGTAAACCTTAAATAATGATCAATGAAAAATTTATTACTGTCTGAATATCTGCTGATCCTGTTTGTATTTGTACTGTTTTTTATAACAGGCTGCGGTAAATACCTGGAGGCGGTGCCGGACAAGAGTTTAACAGTGCCGAATAGTGTGGCGGATTACCAGGCGCTGCTGGAGAATGAGATGATGTTCATTAATTCACCAGCGCTGGGCGAATTTGGATCAGATGATCTTTATCTTCCTGATGCATTATGGGAAACGCAGGAAAATTATGTAAGAGATGCGTATCACTGGAGCAAAGATTTAAATGAGGGAGTAGCTTCTTTGACATGGAATAATCCATATAAGAAGATTTACTATGCAAATACAGTACTGGAGGGCGTAGAACAACTGAGGAATTCTCATTCATCAGCCGAGATAGATATCTTGAAGGGCTGGGCACTCTTCTGTCGCGCAAACTCGTTTTATGATTTGCAGGAACTATTTGGTCAGCCTTACCGGCCGGCCTCGGCAGCTAGAGATTTAGGAATACCCCTGAGGTTAAATACTAATCTTGAAGAAAAAACAGGTCGTGCAACAGTCGCAGAAACTTTCGGGCAGATCCTTACAGACCTCGACCACGCGCTACCACTCCTATCTCCCAATATGTTGAGGACAAATCGAAACAGGCCTTCTAAGGCTGCTGTTTATGCGCTGATGGCCAGAGTTTATCTGATCAGACAAAATTATGAAAAAGCATTGGAGTGTGCAGAACAGTGCCTTCAACAGTATGGGATTTTGGTTGATTATAATTCCTTAAATCCTAATAGTAATGCCCCGTTCAGTCCTTTGATAGATGAAATAATTTACAATGGTATTCAATTAAACTATGGTGACAGATACTGGCAGGTAGAATACGCTTTTTATCAATCGTACAGCACTGGTGATTTGAGGAAAAATTTATTTTTTACAGAAGATCCACTTGCAAAATCTGTCGTTTTTAAAGGTTTTTATAGCGCTACGGCTACAGCATTTAATGGATTGAGTACTGATGAAGTCTATTTGATTAAAGCAGAATGCGAATCACGTTTAGGTCGTGATGAAAATGCCTTGACAACATTGAATACCGTACTTACCAAGCGATGGAAAGCTGGAACATATTTACCTTTTACTATTGCAAAAGTGCCTGATGTACTTACCCTTATTTTGACAGAAAGAAGGAAAGAATGCCTTTTCAGAAATCTGCGCTGGTCTGACCTCAGAAGGTTAAATCAGGATCCACGTTTTGCAAAAACGCTTAGCCGTACAATACAAGGTATTGTTTATCAAATCCCACCGAATGATCCCCGCTATGTACTTCCCATTCCGGATAATGAAATCAGACTGAATGGTATAACACAAAATATGAGATAACAGAAAATGAAGAATATGAAAACAATGACTTTAACAATTATGATTTTGCTGGGTATCTGCGCAATTGCTGATTCAGCTGCGTACACTAATAATAATGTATCTTTTAAAATTGAAATTGATCCGTTGATAAAGCGGGTTCCTTACATTGTTATATTTGAGGAGGGAGTATATGAATACGATGCTGCCATGGTTGGACAAAAGAAAATTCAGCCAACATCTGTACAAGGAAATATCTACATTTTTGATTTAGAGAAACAAAATAAACCGCTGTATTTTTCTGTTTTACTTACCGACCAAAGAAATGCGCTGGCAGCAATAGATGCTTACCATTTTGAACCAGGAGATCAAATACACATGGTTGTTAAACCAACAAAATTATGGGATAACTTTGATGCTGAGTTCTCAGGTCCAGGTTCCGCAAAATACCGTTGCAGGGCCGAGATGTTGTCGTCCGCTAGTAAAAACGAAGCGTCAGGTACGCAATTTTTTATGAGTGGCAAGGAGTCAGGTATAAAAGATGCCGACCTGTTGCAAGCGAACCACTCATACAGGGTAATTGAGCAATTTAAGCCTGAGCTGTCTGTGTATTCTTACAATTTGCTTCATGCAGATGTTCTGGGAATTCTTGGACAAAGAATATTTACAAATTTAGAGTTAACAATAAATAATTTAAGGTCCAAAAAGGATACTGCTGGTATCAACAATGCAGTAAAATCGTTTAAGACGCGATCTGCCTTTGATTTTACAAAAAACGTCCCGGAAAGTGTATTGGCTAATTCCAAGGAATATCCTAAGTTTTTATTGGCATGTTACCGCACGGAATCGGTAATGGATTTTGGCTCAGTAAATTATAAAGCGATGTTTGAGCATATTAAAAAAGTTGACCAGTGTTCACTTCGTGAGCAGCTTTTTCTACGGTTCTTTCTGGAAAACTGGCACCTCTTGGGTGATGATTTTGAAGACTGTTTTAATGACTCAATCAGGTTTGTAAAAGATCCGCAGATCTTTGCCAGGATAAAGGCTTTTAATAATAACAGAGTTGGCAGTGAAGCCCAAAATTTTACCTTGGCTGATAGCAGCGGGAAAATGGTTTCATTAAGTGATTTTAAAGGAAGGGTTGTGTTTATAGATTTCTGGTATACAGGTTGTGGTGCCTGTAAACTTTACTATCAGCACGTACTTTCAAAAATTGAAGAGCGCTATGCCAATAATTCCAATGTAGTTTTCATTACAATTTCACCAGATAGCAAAGATATCTGGATGCAAAGTTTAAAGAATGGAAAGCATACATCTGCAAAAGTTATTAATTTGTACACAAATGGTGAAGGTTATAATCATAAGATCATTAAAGCGTACAATGTAATGGAGTATCCAAGGCCTATAGTAATTTCGAAAAGAGGGAAAATTGCCTGCGTAAGTTCCGCGATTTTAAGAAAGGAAGATGGATTAGGTAGAACTATCGAAAAAGAGCTTGGGGCTGCAAAGTAAATTTTAGCACCAGTAGACTAATGGTCTGCTGGTGCTAAAATTTAGTACAAGAAATGGAGATTACGGCATTATAAATATCCCGATTCCTAAAATTTGTGATTCATTTATAGGTATTACATCACCGGGATTTAAAGTTGAAGTGGAGCCAACTGTACAAGCTTTAGTACTGGCCCTGCAATCGTACTCTGATGTAGGATCTGTGACATCAGCCTGAATGATCCATTCAGTTCCGCTAGCTGTTTCTGCAACTCCATATTCATGGTCAAAAGGTGCTGCTGCAGGTTTCATGGCAATTGTGCCTAAACCTATAATTGTTACCAGTGCGATCGTAATCACACGGACTCTTTGTAAGAGGTTTGCTTTAATAGTTTGCATAATAAAATTATTAAATTTGAGCCCGCATTTTATTCAGGATTTGGGCATAACCTGTCCTTCCCACAGAAGGTATCTTTAATGTTTTTGCTGTCGTAGTAGGTTGAATCCAATTACAGCCAGTACCAGAAAGCTGGTGTTAATCATCAAATGCTGTGGCCAGCTGAGATGTTCAAAAGCAGTAGCGCATGAACAGGGTACGCGATCGTAAAAACTCAAGTTTACCAACGCGATGTAGATTGTGAAAATGCTCATTAGAACACCTGCGCCAAATAGTCCAATCAGGCTGGTTCTGCGCCAAAGCAGCAGAATTGTTAATAGCAGTTCAACCGCAGGCAGAGCAGGGGCCAGTATGGGAGTGAGGCTGTTATCAAATGGCTGATTGTTAATCTGCCATACAAATTGATCATAATCCAACAGTTTGTCTGATGCTGTGTAGAAGAACAGCCCTGCTAGCAAAAATATAATAAGCTCGGTTATCCAATATTTTGTTTTCATAACCTTTAAATTTCATTTTAATTGTTCTATGTAATTAATAACTGCCTGCTTTAGAGTTGGTATTTCACTCCCTGAGGTGTATAGTAAATTTAGTGAAAGGGCATTCCGCTAACCTTCGGAATTCCAAAGATTTATGTTTGGAATTCCAAAGAGTTTACTGTGCTTACATCAGTTCAGCATTTGCTTATCTGTTTTGTCCTTTAGCAAAATCCACATTCAGACTGATAAGAGAGACTCTTTAAGCGTGCTTAAAACCGACCTATTATCAATGCTTTATATTTCGTCCTGAATTTTTTGTCGTACTTAAATACGTAACGTTCACGTCAAGATACCCTGCAAGCTGACGGTTGGAGAGATGCGAGGCAACACCGGGAAAGGCTATCATAAACTTTTGATAACGAAGATATTTGCGGCCTGAAAGAAATTCCTGTCGTTTATGATATTGTTCTGCTGCTGCTTGTTTTCTCTGCTCCAATAATTCATAAAGATGCTCTGGAATGAATTGCAATTGGTGTTGCCTGCCAAGGTCTATTCTCACCAGTACAGTTTGTTCGGTTGAGCACAACTGACTATCTCTAACCTTATCCGGATAAACAAACATTTCAGCAGGTTGAAAGAACCTGACCATCGTCAATTCTCCGGTACCAAAATCCTGGTTTTCGACCAGAAATCCTGAGCTAACAAAAAAAAGATCTCCGGAAGTTCCACTGAGAAGAGAATTTTTTTGGAGATGTAAAGTTTTGACCAACGGCAGCAGGTCTATCCACTGGCTATCGTTCAGTTTCAATTCATATTTTAGATGTTCAATTTGGTTAGAATCAGATTCCATAGGTAAAAATCGTATCCTTCAATTTAAGAATTTTATAGGTTTTGATTTATTGTCGCCGGTTTCATTATCATCTGGATTTTTCCACAAAGACAGTTTGCTTATATTTAAATATAGTTTTTGCGGAAATCTATACCATCTTCTGTTAAAAATAAATGTTTTTAAGCACGCAAACTTGACACTTACATTATTCATCAGCGCAATCTGATTGATATATTTACAATTACAATCGGCTTAGTATGTTTGAAATCTTTAAGGAATATATCAATAGTAAACTTATTGTCAGCGAAGATGACTGGATGAAAATCGAGTCGCTTGCGATGGAGAAGACCTTGCACAAAAAGGAATATCTCCTGAAACAGGGAAGTGTCTGGCGTTTTGGCGCATTTGTGTGCACTGGATGTTTGAGGACTTACAGATTAGACACAAGCGGTCATGAACATACCACAAAATTCACAATTGATAAGTCATGGACAGGTGATATCAGCAGTATAATTTCTGGGAAGCCAGCCGTATTTACTACTGAAGCGCTGGAAGATACAACTCTCGTATTATTCTATAATGATGATTTTGATAGAATCTGCAGGGAGGTAACCGGATTTCAGGCATTGATGAATGCTGATCTCAGGATATGTATGAGCAGTATTGAAGACAGGGTTAATGTGGTGCTCAGTTATTCGGCAGAAGAAAAATACCATACTTTTATGGAGGAGTACCCCGGATTGTCCACGCGCATACCGCAGTACATGATTGCATCTTATCTGGGGATTACGCCAGAGTCGCTGAGCAGGTTAAGAAAGCAGATCGCGGGCAGTAAAATCCCTGCCAGGTTGATGACTGGCACCTGATCTGCATTCCGTTTCAAGACTCAGCTTTTACATTTCGATGTCAAATAAAATAGTATAAAGTTTTCGTATTACTAATATTTATAGTATTATTGCTTTGTGATATTCGATAATATCCTGAGAGAATTTGCCCATTGATATGAAAGTAACCGTAGTCCCTATTATAGATCCCGCAGGCAATCCTGGAGCATCACTTGCCACAGTGATGAAAAAGAGGCTGGAGCGTTTAGCAAAAGAACTCCAGACGGTAGAACTGAGATCCCTGGAAACGATGGAGCCCTTGTATGGTGACGTAGTGATCTACATCAGCTACAACAGCAAATATAATGTACGGTGGAGGATTGTAAATGATGTGCCGCAGGGTACAGAAACTGAAGTAGCCAAACATTGTGATCAGCTCGGATATCTCAGATGGAAAACCGATACCATCAATTCTTTTACTGCTAAAAAGTAGTTAAACGTGGGGATGAAGAAGGACTCCTGAAATGGGGATGGATTATTTGCGGTTAAAACTTCGCAACAACACAGCGATCAGTGAAATCGTAATAATGGTAGGTAACAGGTAAATAACCATGTGTCCCAACTGATAACCTAACTGATATAAGATTGAATTAGTGTCGCCCATAAAACAAGTATAAAAAAAATATTTTATTATTCCGTTAGTGGTGGAAAACTTTTTTTTGCGGAAAAAAACCGATTAATTTTTAATATTATTGATCGGGAATTTAATAATCGAAGGATTTGAGCATACAAGACCTTGTCAGGCGTATTCATATCGATGAAGACGAATCTGCCTTTAATGAATTGTATCGGGGCTATATCGCTAAGCTTTGCCAGTTTGCTCATTCCTTTCTGGATGACGCAGAGGCGGCAGAAGAGATTGTAAACGACATCCTGATCAGGTTATGGCTTGGCCGCAAGGATCTCGGCAGTATCAGAAATGGCCAGCTGTATCTCTACACCTCCATCAAAAATTCCTGTCTCAATCATTTAAGAAGTGTTTCTGCTAAAAGGAGTAACGAACAAAAGGTGGTTGATGCGTATTATTTCCATCTATCCGTAGATCCTTCTCAGCTGCTGATCAGCAAGGAACTGTCTGATCATGTGTTAAAAGCGGTGAACCTGTTGCCAGACAGGTGTAAGCTGATCTTTAAAATGGTCAAAGAGGATGATCTCTCCTGTAACGAAGTAGCTGCAATATTGGGATTATCTCCAAAAACAGTTTTTGCGCAGCTTGCTATTGCCTTGAAAAAACTGGATTCTGCGTTGATTCACAAATAATTTCAGATTTATTTTAAATCCTCTTAGGAATATCACGTAGCTCGCGTGTCTTTGTAACAGAATAGCATAGATTATTATGGGAAAATCCAGATTTATTGAGCTTATGGCTAAAAGTATCGGGAAATCTGCAACAGAAGATGAATTAAAGGAACTTGAATTGTTTTTGGAGCAGTATCCTGAATACAGAAAGATGCAGACCGTTGCAAATGCGTTAAAAGTGGAAACTAAACATACTGCCGCACTGCTTCGGGAGAGAGATTTAAATGCAGGATTTTCAAACCTTTGGGATAAAATCGGAGAAGCTGAGGCTGATGAAGCAGCTATTGATGCAACAGAAGGTATACCGTTAGCGGACAAAATAACAGCAGGGACAACAATTAAAACAGATAAAAGAAATATATACGGAGGGTATCAACTGTGGGCTGCCGCGGCGGCAGTGTTGATTGTGTGTCTTACAGGATTTTATTTCTATGCCAATATTTCCCCTAGACGGCCTGATTACACTGTAATGAACACCATATATGTTCCCTTTGGTAAAACAAGGGAGTTAATCCTGCCCGATGGAACCAGGCTTAGGTTAAACTCTGGGAGTACAATTACTTATCCGCAGTCATTCGCTGCAAACAAGAGAGAAGTTACTTTACAGGGTGAAGGTTTTTTTGAGGTAACAAAAAATCGTAAGCGGCCATTCTTAGTGGTTACGGATCATCTTACCGTGAAAGTTTTAGGTACAGTGTTCAACGTGAAGGCATATGCCGATGATAAGAACACCGAAACTACCCTTTTAAGGGGCAAAGTACAGGTAGAGCTGAAAGACAGGCCGGAGAAAAGTATCATTCTGCTGCCAAATGAAAAACTGGTTGTAATGAATGACTCTCCTGATAATGATAATATCGTAAATGATAAAGAAGCAAGGACAGAATATCAGTTGAAAAAGCTGCCGAATATTAAACCTGAAGATATTAAAGAAACAGCCTGGCTGAGCAACAGAATGGTGTTTATCAACGAAAATTTTGAGGGCGTGGCAAAACAGATGGAAAGAAAATATAATGTGCAAATAATTTTTGATGATCAGGTACTTAAAACTGAGCAAATCAGCGGTGTACTGGAAAAAGAATCACTGGAAAATGCACTGGGAATTATAAAACTGACCACACCATTTAAATTTAAAACAGAAGGAAGAACAATACACATTTCACATCAATAACTACCGGCCACAAACCGGATACGATATAGGACCACAATTATCATCAGACAAATCACCAATTAACCACAAAACAAAACCATGGAAAAACTCTACTTATCAGATTCCTGAAAAACCCTAAACAAGGGAAGAGCTGCAACTCTTCCCCTCAAAAATCCGGGCTAATTCACAGGAGTAAGTATGATAAAGGGCTTACTCCATTCCTTAATTTTCTCAGCAAAGGTAAGGAAACCTGCAGGAGCTATCAACTCATCATCAAATGATAACAGCTCTTGCCGGCTTCCTCAATTTGTGAAACAATTTTAATCTCATGAAAGAAATTACAAAGGGTATTGCTATGCGCTATGCAAATCCCGCCTTCAAATTTATTCTGCTAATGAAAGTAGCATTTTTACTCGTTATGGTCACCTGCATGCAGGTTTCTGCACATGTGAATGCTCAGCAAAAGTTTTCGATCGATCTGAAACAAGCTGAGGTAAGCAGCATCCTGACCAGGATCCAAAAAGAAAGTGACTACCGGTTTTTTTACAATTATGCCAGTATCAAAAAACTGGGTAAGGTAAATTTACAGGTAAAAGACGCCAGCGTAGACGAAATCCTTGCTGCAATTATCGTAAACAGGCTGCCGTACAAAATAGCTGAGGACCATGTTGTGGTATTTTATGATACTGATAACATGAATGCACAGCAGACGGTAAAAGGTAAAGTGCTGGATAAAAACGGTGTTACCCTGATAGGGGTAAGTGTGAAACTGCAGGGCTCAAATGTTGGTGCCACTACCAACGCCAATGGCGAATTCTCTATCAGGGCACCGGAAAACGGCATACTGGAAATTAGCTACATCGGATATGAAAAGCAAATTGTACAGATTGGCGGAAGGAGCACGATTACTGTTACAATGGCAGAAACCAATGCAAATCTGAATGAGGTAGTGGTAGTGGGTTACGGAACAACCAAAAAGATTGATGTAACAGGTTCCATCGCCAGTGTAAAAGGCAGTGATATCCAAAACTTACCCGTAAGCTCTGTAACGCAGGCGCTGGATGGCCGTGCCAGTGGTGTAAATATCGTTCGTAATGATGGCTCGCCGGGTGCTGCATCAAGCATCAGGATCCGTGGTACGGGAACAATCAATGATGCCAATCCGCTGGTGGTGATCGATGGGGTGCCCTCAAGCAATCCCGACGCCTTAAGTGATGTCAATCCCAATGATATTGCGTCGGTAGAGATCTTAAAGGATGCCTCATCAAGTGCGATCTACGGTACCAGAGCTGCTAACGGGGTAGTGTTGGTGACTACAAAACGGGGATCATACAGTCAGAAACTGACCACAACGATCAATGCCTACACAGGTATTTCCAATTCAACGAAATATATCGACCTGCTTACCGCTCCTGATCTGTATACCCTGAAAAGAGAAAGATATACAAATGATAACGTGGCAATTGAAGCACCCTGGAATGATCCATATTATTCTACACAAAGGACCGACTGGCAGAAAGCTATCCTGGGAACAGGAAAAGTAAACAATGCTGATATCAGTATCCAGGGTGGAAATGAGGCTTCAACTTATTACTTCTCGTCGTCATATTATGATGAAAAAGGAATTATTGATAAAGCATACTTTAAGCGTTTCAGCACAAGGATCAATTCTGAGCACAAGCTTAAGCCCTGGATTAAAGTGGGGCAGAACTTACAGCTGACTTACGGTGAAAGCAATTCATTTGATAACTTAAGCTCTCAAACCGGATTACTGTTCTCGGCACTGCGTTTTAATCCTGCTATCCCAACTGTAAATGAGGATGGTACTTTCGGTACATCCAAGGCTTATGCAAATCAGCTTGGAGATATCAACAGCCCGTATGCAACGGTGCAGCAGAATGATGCCTATAGCAGAAAATACAGGGCTATAGCCAATGTATTTGCTGAGATACCCATTTACAAAGATCTGAAATTCCGCGCCAATTATGGTTTTGACGGTACCATTGGCCGTGGCTACCAGTTTAATATCCTGGATGTGAACCAGGCCAGGCAAACTACCAATTCTACCTTAACACAGTCGGAAACCGAAACATATTCTAACCTGCTGGATTTGTTCCTTACCTATGATAAAACCATTAAAAAGAGCCACATTACCTTTACCGGCGGTTACTCCTCGCAAAGTTTCAGAGGCAGTAATTTTTCTGCTGCCAGGGTAGGCTATGATAACTCTACCACCGCACAGCGGGTATTAAGCCAGGGAAATACCTTGCTGACTGCCGCAGGAACCGCTGATGATCCAACTGGCCTGCAGTCTGTTTTTGGCAGGGCTTTCTACGATTACGACGGAAGGTTCCTGGCAACGCTGACATTCAGGGCTGACGGTTCCTCACGCTTTGCTCCCGGAAACCAATGGGGCTACTTCCCGGCGTTCTCCGTAGGATGGAGGATCTCAAATGAGAAATTCATGAAAGATATCGACTGGATCAGCAATTTAAAGCTGACCGGCGGATGGGGAGAACTGGGAAACCAGAATGTAACTCCTTTCCAGTATATCAGTACTGTGGTTGTGGGTAATGGTTACGGTACAAATGGTTATACCTTTGGTGGGGCAGGCGCAAATGGTGCTGCAATTACAAAAACCGCCAATCCGGATATTACCTGGGAACGGGCAGCCATGACTAACGTAAGTTTGGAAGCAGGATTTTTGAAAAATAAACTGAATACAACACTGACGTATTTTGATAAAAATACAAATGATATGCTTATTCCCGCTGTTCAGGTGGGAACCGCAGGTCTATTGACGCCGCCTGACCGCAACATTGCTAATATGAACAACCACGGACTGGAGGTTGAGGTAAATTATGCCGGCGGCAACGAGCTGAAGTACTCTTTTGGTGCAAACGCATCTTTTGTTAAAAACAAAGTGACTAAACTTTATGGCCCGGATGCTTTTATCGGCTCTACGGTTTACGGACGCTCAAGCCAGGAAATTTCACGTACATATGAAGGACAGTCCATTGCTTCGTTCTACGGATGGAAAACTGCCGGGCTATATCAGACGCAGGCAGAGATCGATGCGGATCCGGCTTTATCAAATGACAGCAGGAAATCGGCTATCAAACCGGGTGATGTACGCTTTGTGGATGTCAACGGCGATGGCCTGATAGATGGCAAAGACAGGACATATCTTGGTAATCCAAATCCCAAAGCAACGGTCGGTTTCCAGACTACGCTGGCTTACAAGAACTTCGACTTCTCTGCTAACTTTACAGGCTCTTTTGGTTTAAGCCTCTACAATGCCGACAGGATGCAGGGGATTGACCCAACCTATTCATTTAATTTATATGCCGAGACCATCAACAGGTGGACTGGCCCGGGAACGAGCAATACGATACCAAGGATGACGCTCGACCGTGCAAATGATAACTACCGTACTTCAGACCTGTTCATAGAAAGCGGCAATTATTTTAGCCTGAAAAACCTGACCATCGGATACACGATACCGTCAACCCTTGCAAAGAAAACTACACTGAGCAGCCTCAGGTTTTATGTAAGTGGCCAGAATGTGTTCATGATTACCAATTACTCGGGATACACGCCTGAGCTTGGGTATACAGATGGCAACGTGCAAAGAGGTGTGGATGTAGCTCAATATCCTGCTGTTCGTTCATTTACATTTGGTTTAACAGTTAAATTATAATCCTATGAAATCGAAAATAACTATATATACATTAATGCTGGTGATGATTGGCACTGCATCTTGTAAGAAAGACCTGGAGCTTGATCAGAAAGGGGTATATAACACCGACAATTACTTTAAAACAGAAACTGATGTGGTCAACGGCGTCTCCGGAATCTACAATTTGCTGGAACAGGAAGATTATATCTCTCATGCAGAAACAACGTTTGATGTGGCTTCTGATGATTACTGGCGCTCGGGCGACCACTCTGAGGATGAGGCGATCGAAAATCTGACTTACGATGCTTCCAATGCACAGGTAAACTACAGCTGGAAGTATAAATATGAAACGGTGAACCGTTCCACAAATGTGCTCCTGAGTATTCCAAAGATCGCAACAATGAGCGCTGCGGTAAAAGCACGCAGCATGGGGGAGGCTTACTTTTTCAGGGCTTTTGGATACTGGCGCCTGATGCTGATTTATGGCGATGTGCCGATTATTACGGATGATGATTATGCAAAGCTGAACTTCAACGTGGCCAAATCTACCACAGAGCAGGTGCGCAAACAGATTGAGTCTGACCTGCTGAAAGCGATTGACAACCTGCCTGAGAATTACGGCCCTGCTGACCGCGGAAGGGTAAGCAAAGGAACAGCGCTTGGCTTGCTCACTAAACTCTACATGTACTGGGAAAAACTGCCGGAGGCGATCACTACCGGTGAAAAATTAATCGCCAACAGCAATTATGCTCTGGCAGCAACATACCAGGAGAATTTTAGCCGTGCAAATGTAAACAGCACAGAGATACTGATGTCTGTACAGGGATTACAAAATGTGGTAACAAACGATTATACCATTTATTATATCCCGCGTGCATGGGGAGGTTATGGCTTTAGTCAGCCTTTACAAGGCCTTGCAAACGAGTTCGAAGCAAATGATCCGCGTAAAGCCGCCACCTTATTAAGTGTTGGCGACCAGATCGATATCGGTGATGATGCCAATATTGATACTTTCACATCTGATCTTTCTTCTACAGGATTTGCCTTCCGCAAGTATGCGGTATTTTATCCTTTTGGTTCTACTGAAGGCAGCGGGCCTGATCATAACTATGCAGTTCCGCTGATGCGCTCTGCAGATATTTACCTTCTGGTTGCAGAAGCGAAAATCCGCACACAGGGTGCCGGAGCAGGCGATGCACTGATCAACCAGGTTAGGCGCCGTGCTTCGGCCACATTGCCGCCGGTATCAGGCGCCGGAATGACGCAGCTGATCCATGAACGCCGTGTAGAACTTGCAGGCGAAGGAGAAAGACATCAGGACCTGATGCGCTGGGACAAAGTGAATATTGTAAATATCGCTGCTATCTATAATTTGGCGATATCCAAAGCACCGGTTGATCAGGGCAAGACCGTTACTTTTGTGCGCCCTAAACATTATTATTATCCGATTCCGCAAGTGGAAATCGATAAGAGTGCCGGTGTACTGAAACAAAATCCAAATTATTAAATGATAATTCTGTCTCCGGTGACGTTTGCCGCGGGAGACAGAATTTTTTAATAGATGAAGCTTCTGATTTACTGGCAGGAGCCGATGAATAAAAAGATATAAATGATAGATATGAGGAAATACCTGATTTTAATGCTGCTGGCTTTTACTTTCGCTGGTTCAGCAGCGATTGCACAAATTAACCAAACAGAATCCGCCGCTTTTATTGCAAGGATACTGCCAGACAGGAAGAATGATTTCCTGGTAGAGGAAATCCCGCAGGAAAATGGTAAAGATGTTTTTGAGATCGAATCTAAGGGCGATAAAATTATATTAAGAGGGAACAATGGATTATCCATTGCCTCTGCACTGAACTATTATCTGAAGAACTATTGTTTCTGTGATATCACCTGGAATGGTACGAACCTGAATGTTCCAAAGGTTCTGCCCGTAATAACCGGAAAGGTGCATAAGAATACACCCTATAATTACCGTTATTACCTGAACTATTGCACTTTTAATTATAGTATGGCCTGGTGGGACTGGGAGCGCTGGCAGAAGGAAATCGACTGGATGGCGATGAACGGAATCAACATGCCCCTGGCAATTACCGGAGAAGAAGCCATCTGGCGCGATGTGTACCGCGGTATGGGCTTCTCAGATAAAGAACTGGAAGGGTTTTTTAGTGGCCCGGCATATTTCTCCTGGTTATGGATGGGCAATATTGATGCCTGGGGAGGCCCGCTGCCACAGCACTGGATGGATTCGCACAAGAAACTCCAAAAGAAAATCCTGGCCAGGGAAAGGTCTTTCGGGATGAAACCTGTGCTTTCTGCTTTTACCGGACACGTACCTCCGTCATTTAAAGATAAATACCCCTCTGCAAAAGTGAAACGTACCAACTGGGATGCTGGTTTTCCTGATGTTTTTATCCTGGATCCTGAAGATACGCTGTTTGAGGAAATCGGTAAGAAATATATCGACCTGCAAACAAAAGAATTTGGTACAGACCACCTGTATTCATCAGATACTTTTAATGAAAATATTCCGCCTACAAATGATTCTACCTATCTCAGTGATATGAGCAAAAAGGTATTCCGGTCAATGACAGCGGCAGACCCAAAGGCTGTTTGGGTAATGCAGGGATGGATGTTCCATTACAATAATAAATTCTGGCAGCCTCAGCAGATCAAAGCGCTGCTCAATGCGATTCCGAACGACCAGATGATCATCCTTGATCTGTACAGTGACGCACATCCTGTATGGAACCGTACGGATGCCTATTATGGCAAGCGCTGGATCTGGAATATGCTGCAGAATTTTGGCGGCAACATCAGTATGTTCGGCCGCATGCGGCATGTGGCTGCAGACCCTGCAATTGCGCTGCACGATCCTGAATCTCAGCAAATGGTTGGGATCGGACTAGCTCCTGAGGGGATTGAACAAAACCCCGCGCTGTTTGAACTGATGCTGGAGAATGTCTGGAAAGATACACCTACTGATGCCGATATATGGGTAAAAGGATATGCCAAACGACGCTATGGAAAGGTGACCCCGCAGATGGACGAAGCCTGGAATATTTTATTGAATACAGTATACAGCGGAGGGCTTACCGAGGGAGGCAATGAATCGATCATTGTTGCCAGGCCTACTTTTGAGAAAAAAATAGATCGGGTACTAACCAAAGTTGAATACGATCAGTTGAAACTGGTTAAAGCATGGGGTTTATTTATTGAAGCCGGGCAGGAAATAAAATCCAGTGATGGTTTTGAGTATGATCTGGTTGACATAAGCCGTCAGGTGCTGGCAAATTATGCAAGTCCGCTGCAGCAGAAAATGGCGAAGGCTTTTAAAGATAAAGATGAAGCCGGGTATCGGAAATCAAGTGCTGAGTTTCTGGCGCTGATGGATGATATGGACCTGCTGCTAAACACGCGGAAGGATTTCCTGCTGGGCAAATGGATTGCTGAAGCCCGCGCCAACGGAATCACAGAAAAAGAAAAGAACCTGTACGAATTTAATGCACGGGACCTGGTGACCTTATGGGGCGACAAGGAAAGCGGGCTGCGCGAGTATTCTAACCGCCAGTGGGCAGGCCTGATCAAAGGTTATTACAAACCGAGATGGCAGCTGTTTTTTACAATGCTGGACAAGTCGCTGAAAGCAGGGACAGCTCCTGATCTCAAAGCTTTTGATGCTGCGGTGAAAAACTGGGAATGGAAATGGGTAAACCTGCACAACAATGTATACCCTGCTCAGCCTAAAGGAAATGCATACGAGACGGCTGCAATGTTGTATAAAAAATATAACCAGACCATCAGGGATGCTTATGCGCGGTAGGCAATCGATGTCACGGTCCTGGCAAAAGGCAGCTTATGTTCTGCTGCTGCTGATGAAATCTGCTGCAGGTTATAGTCAGGCCTTAACGGATGACCCTGCAGTGATCAACGATCACATGTTCCCTGCAAAGCCTGCTGCAAAACCATTCAGTGATTTTGACAGTAAAGGTTTCCTGATCAACGCAAAGCGTACCTTTCTGGTTTCGGCGGGCATTGAATATGCCCGTGTGCCGCATCAACTATGGGCCGACAGGCTTTTGCGGTTAAAAAGAGGCGGTTTCAATTGTGTTGAAATCTATACCATCTGGAATTTTCATGAGCCTCTGGAAGGTAAATTTGATTTCAGCGGAGATCAGGACCTGGATGGTTTTTTAGCACTGGTTAAGAAAATGGAAATGTATGCGATCGTAAGGGTTGGCCCTTATTATTGCGCGGAGTGGGACCAGGGAGGGTATCCTGTCTGGCTGCGGTTTAAACCAGGCTTGCGTGTAAGGGAACCCAATGCGGTATTTGAAAAATATGTAGACAGGTTTTTTGACCGGCTGCTGCCGGTTGTTTTTAAGCATCAGATCAACAAGGGCGGAGCAGTGGTGCTGATCCAGCTGGAGAATGAACACCCTAAAGGTTGGGGCACAATTGTGCCCGATCAGTATTTCAGGCATTTGCAGGATAAAGCCCTACATATGGGAATGGAAGTCCCTTACTTTTTCAGTGGGCTGCATCATTCTACAGACCCTGCGGGCAATGGTAAACTGGATGATGCTGCGCGGCATAATCCATGGTTCTCTACGGAATACTGGAGCATGTGGTACACGCAATATGGTGCAAAAAATGGTGATGCGGCAAAATATGGCCGCTCTACCTGGAAAATTATCGCCAATGGCGGAAACGGATATAACATTTATATGGCTTATGGAGGCTCAAATTTCGGTTATACCAACAATGACGAAGATGCAGCATCTTATGACTACGGTGCCGCGGTAGGGCAGGCAGGAGACCTGCGGCCAATTTATTATACCTTTAAGCGCGCTGCTTATTTTGCACGCAGTTTTCAGGGAATACTTGAAAACAGTACTGATGCCACGCAAAAATATCAGTACCTGATAAAGAAAACTAACGATACGGCGGTAAGGGTGGTTTCCAGAACGAGTGCCGCAGGAGACCTGATCTTCCTGGATAACCCGGGACATCAACCCGCCGCTCACATAGTCAGCATCGCTGCTCAGCACGACGGGATGAAAATACATCTGGCAGCAGGCGAAATTTATCCTATTGTACATAACTTCAGATTAAACTCGTCAGTTACAATTGATTGGGCGCTTAGCAGAGTTTACGGCCTGCAGAAACAAAATCATACCACTACAATTGTGCTGCAGGCTGAAGCCGGAGAGGAAGTCTTTATGCAGTTTTTGTTAAAAGATAAGTTTAGTGCTGTTTCACCCAATTTAAGTAAGACATCAGCGCTTAAAAATCCTTTTAAAGTATCGGGTAACAGGCTGTCGTTTACTACAATTGCCAGAGCGGCCGAGCAGCCTCAGGAATACGTATTTAAGGCAGGCGGGGAAAGGATCAGGATATTGGTAATGAACAGGGCCGGAACGGATCAGGCCTGGTTTATAGAAAATGTGCAAGGCATCATCACCGGCCTGCACTACGTAAGCGATGCGGAGGTGAAGAAAGGGAGGATGGTGGTCACCGCAGAATCACCTTTGTCATCCGCAACTTTGCACAAAACTGGCGCCCTGTTGCAAACACATCATAACTCCCGGATTTACCTCGAAAAAACTTCTCTTCCTCTGTTTAGCGATCATAAGCAGCCCGCAACGGTAATAGAACATGCAGCAAGAGGAAAGCCAGTGATGGCAGCATACCTTTCCGCCTGGATGTGTAAAAGCGCAGCATTAAGCGCTGATCCTGAATACGATGACAGCAGATGGCTTAGTTCTGAGAATCCCCTGCAGATGGGTGCTGATCAGGATATTACTGCAGATGCCTGGTACCGTACCAGATTTTCTGTGCCTGAATCCGGAAAGTATTCGATGCAGGCAGAGGGTGGCGACAGGGGAACGATATTTATTGATGGGAAACCATCTGCCAGATGGATGATCAAAACCGGTGAAGTCTCTTTACATCTTGATCAGGGTGAGCACAATATGGCCATATTTACCGCGCATAACGGCCGTGATAAAATGGCTGCCTATCTTGGGCCGATTGATAATATCGATAAAAAAGGGCTGGATGGAAAAGTGCTGCTGAGAAAAGGCGGGCCTTTTTATCAGACACTGCAAAACTGGTATTTTATGAAAGCCCCGAATATACATGCAGTCAAATCTGTTGTGCCGGCACTGGATACATTGCAATGGAAGAAATATAAAATCGGTGCGGATGCCTTTGATCTCAAAGAGGGTTTTGGCTGGTTTGCTACCGTAATTCCTGCTCAGCAGGGGCTAAACCGGATGACTTTATCATTTAAAAGTGTGGATGAAAATGCCACTGTTTTTATCAACGGCAAAGAAATGATCCACCGTGTAGGATGGAATATTCCTTTTGAATTTACAATTTGCAACAAAGATATACTCAGCAAGCCGATGGTATTGACGGTTTTTGTGGAAAACCATGATAAGGAAGGCGGGATAGATCAGGCGGTAAAAATCAATACCATAGGGGACGCCAGGGTGATTACTGGTTGGAAAATGCGGGGCGGCCCGGATGAGGAATATAACAGCAACAATACCGGCAATGCCTTATGGTCAGCATTGAAAATCAATCCTGCTGATACTGCGGCAGGCCCGCAATATTACCGTTCCTCATTTACACTACCCGCGCAGAAGGATACGCACTTGATCTGGCGGGTCAATACGACCGGAATGGGACATGGTTCGGTTTGGGTAAACGGCCATCACATCGGTCGCTATCCCGAACTGAATGGAGAAATAGGAATGTATATTCCCGAGCCCTGGTTAAAAACAGGTGATAATGAATTGCTGGTCTATGAAGAGGAGGGCAAACAGCCTTCTGCCCTAACTATTACCGCAGAACATGCGGCAGGACGTAAAGTTTATCATTTGATTAGCCAAAAGATATTAAAATAACCCTCTGCAATTAAATTATAACAATATAATCATCATTAATATGGCATTATCCAACGACCGGTTTATTACACTTGATATCTTCAGGGGAATGACGATCTGTTTTATGATTATCGTAAATTCCCCTGGTTCGGGAGCCGTACAATGGGCTCCGCTGGATCACGCCGCATGGTTTGGTTTTACGCCCACGGATCTGGTTTTCCCATCTTTCCTGTTTGCTGTGGGCAACGCGCTGAGTTTTTCCAAGAAGAAATTTGAGAGCGATGCTACCTTTCTGGGCAAGATATTTAAAAGGACACTGATCATTTTCCTGCTGGGTTATCTGATGTACTGGTTTCCCTTTATGCACAGGCAGGGGGAGACATGGGTTTTTAATCCCCTGGCAAATACACGGATCATGGGTGTATTGCAAAGAATAGCCCTGTGCTATTTCTTTGGGGGACTGATTGTCCATTACTGCTCTAAAAAAGTCACAGTTCTGATTGCTGTGATCCTGCTGCTGGGATACTGGACGTTTCTGCTGCTGTTTGGAATCAGCGGGCAAGAGTATACCATGCTGGGCAATGCAGGTACACGCCTTGATATTTTAATTCTGGGGAACGCACACCTGTATCATGACCACGGCGGACCAGTTGCATTTGATCCTGAAGGACTGCTCAGTACGCTGACCGGCATCGTCAATGTGATCGGCGGATACCTGGCTGGTGCCTACATCCAGCGTAAAGGAAGAAATTACGAATCTATAGCTATGCTGCTGATTTATGGTGCTATATTAATTTTTATTGCATTGTTTTGGGGGCAGTTTTTTCCGATAGCCAAGAAACTATGGACCAGCCCTTTTGTGCTGCTCACCATCGGCCTCGATCTGGTAATCCTGGGCATACTGGTGTACGTACTTGAATTGAAAAAGATCAAATGGAGTACAGATTTCTTTTTGGTATTTGGCAGAAATTCCCTGGCGATTTACCTTTTGTCGGAACTCCTGCTGGTTTGCATTCAGCTGATCCGGGTAAAGCCCGGACTCAGCTTTTACAACTGGATCAATGATGTGTTTTTTCAGCAGGTATTTCCGGGAGCGTTCGGTACACTCGTTTTTGCGGTTTGTTATATGCTGCTGTGCTGGCTGGCAGGATATATCCTGGATAAGAAAAATATCTACATAAAAATCTGATACACCTCCTATTTTATCATCTGATGAACTGTTTTAAACGGATATCCAAAAGGGCCATCTTATCTTTTGCTTTATGCCTGGGCGTTGCTGTCAGTGCCAGATGTTCTGCCTTTGCACAAAACAAGCCTACTGTAAACGCTGAAAGCCATACGCGATATGTAGATCCATTTATCGGCACTACAAAGAGTGCGGTGCTTACCCGCTGGGGAGGGAGTGGCGGAACTTATCCTGGTGCCGTTGCACCATCAGGATCCATACAGCTCAGTCCGGAAACACGTATTACAGGAGCTAAAGGTTATGACTATACAGACCAGCAGATTTACTTTTTTAGTTGTATCAAACATTACAGTGGCTTCCCCGAAGGCTCATCAGGTCACGTATTTATCATGCCGGTAAGTAAGGGGCAGCAATTTGACACAGGTATAACCCGCAGGGAGTTCCGCCACCAGGATGAGCAGGCGCAACCGGGGTATTATAAAGTTGTTTTTACAGATGATCACACTGTTGCAGAAGCAAGTGCTTCAATGAGAACAGGAATGTTCCGCTTTGCATTTCCTGCCAGGGTTACTCCGCAGTTATTTGTGGGTGATGCAGGCGAAATCAGTTTTACCGGCAAAAGAACCTTACATGGTACGCTGGCAAACACGGTAATAAATTTTAGTGAAGACCTGCTGGACAAAAAACAGGTGAAAGGTGGTTATCTGCTCAGTTTTAAACCCTTGCGGGATGCAAAGGCTAAAACCGCAGTGATTACCCTGAAGTTAAGCACTTCTACCGTTGACTATGCTGCTGCACAAAAGAATATCGATACAGAGATTGGAGCAGCCGGTTTTGATCAGCTCAGGGAGCGGACTGCCCGCGACTGGGAAAAACAACTGTCAACAGTTGATGTCAGCGGCGGAGGGCAGCAGAACAAAATAGTTTTTTATACTGCTCTTTATCATTCCTTACTGATTCCCTGGGTAATTTCTGATAGTGACGGCCGGTACAGGGGAGCAGATGGCAAAATCTATAAGACAGGGGGGAATAATGAATACGGAGGTTTTTCGCCATGGGATACTTTTCGCTCCCTGCACCCCTTATTAAGCCTGTTGTACCCGGGCAAACAAAAGGATGCTATACTTTCGATGCTGGATGTTTACCGGCAGACGGGCCATCTGCCCACAGAGTCAATGACGGGCAACCACGCAGTGCCTGTCATTGTGGATGCTTATTTGAAAGGGATCAATGGGTTTGATATCAATCTGGCCTATACAGCCATGAAAAAGAACCTTGTAGAAGCTCCTTTCGTACAGAATGATATGGAAATTTATCATCAGCTGGGATATGTCCCTTCTTCCAATGCTGAATCGGTAACGCGCACAGTAGAATATGCGTATAATGACTGGGCGCTGGGCGAATATGCAAAACAGGTGATGAACGATGATCAGCTTTACAAACTGGAGCAGCAGCGTGGCCTGAATTACAGAAACCTTTTTCATCCCCAAAGTTTATTCATGCTTCCGCGTAAGGATAATCACTTTAGGTTGGAGCCTGGAATGACTGGTTACAAGGAAGGTAACAAATGGGTGTACTCATGGTTTGTGCCCCACAACGGAAAAGACCTGGTAAATCTGATGGGTGGGAATGCAGCATTTGCTGCCCGGCTGGACTCGGCAATGCGCAATGATGTGATCCTTTATGACAACGAAACGGTGCTCCATGTTCCTTATCTTTTTAATACGCCCGGGTACCCGTCCCTCACACAAAAGTGGGTCCGGAATATTTTGCTGGAAAGGTTTAAGGCTGCTCCCGGTGGCTTGCCCGGTAATGACGACCTGGGCTCGATGTCCAGTGCCTACCTGTTCAATGCGATGGGGATATTCCCGGTCAGTCCCGGCCGGCCGCTATATGCTATCGGTGCTCCCTTATTTCAAACTGTAAAGCTGCATCTGGCCAATCAAAAGACATTTACAATAGAAGCCAAAGGCCAGTCAAACCTAAACAAATACGTGCAATCCCTAAAGGTAAACCATCAGCCTTATGAACAGCTCGTTCTTAACCACGGGCAGATCATGCAGGGGGGAACAATGGAATTTGTGATGAGCAATTCTCCTGATCAACGCTGGCCAAAGGACCGCGACCCCCTGGCATTGTCAGAGACAAAAACCAGTGCGGATATTCGTCTTCTTCAATATGAGATCAGCAAAACTGTAGTAGCGCCTCATGAACTGTTCCGGATTCACTTCAGTCTGCAGAACAAGGGCAGCCTTGGTACCGAAAAAGTGGTAGTGAAGGTAAATGGCAGGCCAATCTTGTTTAAATACGTGCTTGTTCCACCCGGGACAACGGTGAGAGATTCTGTAAGCTGCAGGTTGTACAGTTTGGGCAAGGTAACGATTAGCCTCAGTACCGATGCTGATGACAAAACATTACTGCCGGCTGAGGAAGCTGCAACGCCATCCTCTGAACCTGGCCGGAGTATTTCCGTTGTGGAGTCATCAAAGCCGGTGAATGTTCCATACCTGCTGTCTGAGTTAAACTACAACCCTGTTGTGCATCAGGACTCATCGCAATACATCAGTTATGCAGCACAAAATATCACAGGCAGAAGACAGAAATTGTACATCCCCGTCAGAGTAGGTGATCAGGTTGTTTTTACAGATACGATTACACTTGAGCCCGGTCAGAAAATACAAACGGTACATTCCTTTACGATGAAGGGGCAAAATCGTTTGCCCGGAATGAAAGTCTTATCGCTGGGCAATCAGGTAGAGGCCGGCGGTCTGTCTGCAGTTTTTAAAATATACAATGATCATCTTTCATCCTTGCTGCTCGACCTTTCGCTGCTTACTCATGGAAGTAATATGCTGTCAGATCATTCTGGCTTTGGAAATAACGCTGTAATTAATGAGAAATTCGGCGCAGCTAACGTTGTTGGAAAACCTGTTCTGCTTGATGAAAACAGGTTTGTGGAGGTACCTAATGCCGTAAGTCTTGACCATATGGCTGAAAGCCTGACGATGATGTGTTGGGTGTATCCTGAAAACGGTAACAAAAAAGGACTGACCGATATGTTCAGCAAAGGAGATCATCATGTTTTACAGACCAGCAATGATCAAACACTTACCTTTTTTGCCGGGGGCTGGGGCCGTGGGGATATTACTGTTGATCTTCCGGCCAACTGGAAACAGCAATGGCATCACCTGGCAGGAGTATGCAGGGGCGACATGCTCTGGCTGTATATTGATGGCAAGCTCTGCGGCACCGCAAGGGTTGAGGGCAGTGTGAACATGTCGGTAGATAGCAAATGGCAGATCGGCAGAAATGAAGAATTTCCTTCAGAAAGAGTGTTTCATGGGTATGTCGACCAGGTAAAGGTTTATAGTCAGCCGCTTTCGCCTGACGAGATCGCTGCTATTGTAGCGGCAGAAAAGGACATCCTTATAACAATTAATTAACAGTGATGCCATCTTCGGGATGTCCCTGCCTTCAGGCTGGCAAGTTACATGTGTCCAGCGCTATGTCATAAAATCATTGCAAACAATTTCACTTCAATTACTATTTATAGATGTATAACTATCTCTTCAACAATTCATATTATGGAAAATCATAACCGCAGAAATTTTATCAAAAGTTCGCTATTGCTTGCTGCTATTCCGGCAATTTCTCCTTTAAGCTCACTGGCATTTGAATCTGATTCAGTGCAGACAGCTACCGCAGAGAAGGAAGCAGCGGCTGCTTATGTTTTTTCACAGGTAGCATTACCTTACGCCTATGGCGCACTGATGCCATATATAGATACAATGACAATGGAAATCCATTATACCAAACATCATGCTACTTATGTAAAAAATGTTAACGAGGCACTCAAAGCAGAAAACCTTAGCTTTAAAAGTGCAACTGATTTTTTTGGACAGGCCTCTAAGTTGTCTGCCAAAGCTAAGAATAACGGGGGCGGAGTGTGGAACCACAATTTCTTCTGGGATTCTATGCAGGCTGTACCAGCCTCTGCTCCGTCGGCAAAGCTGAAAGCTGCAATTGACAAATCGTTTGGCTCGGTTGAGCAGTTTAAAGATCTTTTCTCCAAGGCTGCTCTTGCACAGTTTGGTTCGGGCTGGGCATGGCTGATCAACGATAAAGGAACGCTCAAAATTACTTCAACGCCCAACCAGGATAATCCGCTGATGGATACCGCCACAGTGAAGGGTACACCTTTACTGGGATTAGACGTTTGGGAACATGCTTATTACCTCAAATACCAGAATAAACGAAACGACTATATCGCCGCCTGGTGGAATGTGGTAAACTGGGACACCGTATCCAAAAGATTTGCTTAGATATATTGATAAAGCAAGAAATCCCCTGGTATATCTGCCAGGGGATTTTTTGCTTTATAAGCGATCATACATTGCTTACTAAATCAATTAAAAGGATTTAGCTACACTGTACAAGCAATGGTAGCTAAAATTAGCTATAGCTTAAAACTTCAACAGACTTCACTGTTTTTATGATACGTGCTGCTACTTTGTATGGATCGGCAGCAGAATTTGGGCGACGGTCTTCCAGGTAACCATTCCATCCTTTTTCAACTGTTGCCAATGGGATACGGATAGAAGCACCACGGTCTGATACGCCAAAACTGAAATCATAAATAGAAGCAGTCTCATGTTTACCTGTTAAGCGCTGGTCGTTATCGGCACCGTACACTTCAATGTGCTCTTTAACAACCGGACGGAAGGCTTCGCAAATCGTATCGTATACTTCTTTGCTGCCAGCTGTACGTAATAAAGTGTTGGAGAAGTTTGCATGCATACCTGAACCGTTCCAGTCTAAAGTACCTAGAGGTTTGCAATGCCAGTTAATGGAAACATTGTATTTTTCACCAATTCTCTCCAGTAAATAACGTGCCAGCCAGATCTGATCTCCGGCTTCTTTTGCCCCTTTTGCGAAAATCTGAAATTCCCACTGGCCTGCTGCAACTTCAGCATTGATACCTTCAACGTTTAATCCTGCATCTAAGCAAGCATCTAAATGCTCTTCAACTATCTCTCTTCCAAATGCATTTTTTGCACCTACAGAACAGTAATAAGGGCCTTGTGGTGCAGGATATCCTGCTGCAGGGAAACCTAGTGGTTTGTCTGTATTGGGGTCCCATAAAAAGTATTCCTGCTCAAATCCAAACCAGAAATCATTGTCGTCATCTTCAATATGTGCACGTCCGTTAGATTCATGAGGCGTACCTGTTGAATCCAGTACTTCGCACATAACCAGATATGCGTCTTTTCTTTGCGGGTCTCTTACGATATAAACGGGTTTTAAAACACAGTCCGATGAACCGCCCGGTGCCTGCTCTGTAGACGAACCGTCAAAGCTCCAGTTTGCTACGTCTTCTAATTTCCCGCTAAAATCCTTTTCTATTTTTGTCTTACTGCGAAGGCTTTGTGTTGGTTTATAACCATCAAGCCAGATGTACTCTAGTTTTGCCATTGGTGTATTCTATATAATTGTCTTCGTTTCGTAATGATATGTTGTGCACAAATTTGTGAATTCAAACAGTAAATTGATATCCCCAATACTGTGGATATTATAATGTTTGTACTTCTTCATATTTGTAAATAATTGTTCAGAAAAATTCTTCGTTTTATCAATTATTGTATATTCTTTTCAGATTATCGCTAGCTTTTTCTGCTGATTCCTGCTTTGGACCGCAATAATTCTGAATCAATATGTGTAAAACATTTATTTATGATCTGAAATTAACAGATAACCTGATCAGTTGATAAATATCGGAACATTTTTTTTATTGGCAATGGTCAAATGTATACTAAATACATATTTCTGTGTAAAATTAACTGGAAAATATTCTGATTTGGCCAAAAGACACATGCAATTATAAGGGATGTTTCATCTGGCCGCCCGGCGCTTATACCTCATCCTTAAATATGGGTACAGGAAAGCCACGCATTAGGGGATATAACAGTTCAGGTTATCTTTGAAATTTTGTCCCGACAATAAAATTGATAGTTATGGAATCGCAATTAAAAGGAAAAAAGATTTTATTTGCCACAGTGCCTGCTGATGGCCATTTTAATCCGCTGCCGAGCTAAACAGTTACGATTCCAATTCGTTGTGTGTAAGTTACATCAATGACCTGATTGCCGAAACCATACAGCTGCAATAGCCAGTAAAGCTGATTTTTTCAAATATTGTAAGATTTTAACCAGATATAAGGGTTATTGGCTTAAATTTCCAAAAAATCTATGATATACAATGAAAAAGTTAGTCGTGTTAACAGGTGCAGGCATCAGTGCCGAAAGTGGATTACAGACCTTCAGGGATAAAGGAGGCCTCTGGGAGGGCTACAACATCGAAGATGTAGCTACGCCCGAAGCCTGGCGGAGAAATCCCGGGCTGGTACAGAAATTTTATAACGAACGCCGTAAAGGCGTGCTTGAAGCAAGGCCAAACGCTGCGCATCTGGCCCTTGCTGCTTTAGAAAAAAATTTTGATGTCCGGATTATCACCCAAAATATAGACGATCTGCACGAAAGGGCGGGTTCATCCAACGTGTTGCACCTGCACGGTATCATCACACGTTCACAATCAGATTTTGATGCGGCTGTCACCTATCCGATTGAGG
This sequence comes from Pedobacter westerhofensis, assembly GCF_900182595.1. GTDB lineage: Bacteria > Bacteroidota > Bacteroidia > Sphingobacteriales > Sphingobacteriaceae > Pedobacter > Pedobacter westerhofensis. Next base: position 172,635 of record NZ_FXTN01000004.1, read on the forward strand.
GCTGGGAAATTAAAGAGGGAGAACGATGTGAATACGGATTACAGCTGCGGCCCCACGTGGTTTGGTTTGGAGAGCAGGTGCCCAACCTGCAGATTGCAGCTGAAATTTGTGCCGAGGCAGATATTTTTGCAGTCATTGGTACTAAACTGGCAGTTTATCCTGCTGCCGGATTGGTGGATTACGTACCTGATGAGGCCCTGAGGTATGTGATCGACCTCGACATACCTTATATCAGCGGTGGACAAACGCTGCGGAAAATAGAAGCACCTGCAACTATTGGAGTTGTTGCAATGGCAGAAGAATTGATTAGGGAGTTCATATAAAAAGAAGTAATAATCTGATTTTTTTTGTAAATTCAATTACAAAACAAACAGAACCTTATGAATATGAACAATTTAAAAAGAGCATCCATGCTGGCCTTTCTAATGATCCTTGCTGCACATACCATTTTTGCACAGGATAAAAAACCGGAGCGCGCAAGTCCCGCAAAGGTGGCCAAAGGAACGATTAATGGGGCAGCAGTGACCATCAACTACAGTAGTCCGGCTGTTAAAGGAAGAAAAATCTGGGGAGAACTGGTGCCTTATGACAAAACCTGGAGAGCAGGGGCTAACGAAGCTACTACTTTTGAAACAGACAAACCATTAAAAATCCAGGGGCTTAGCCTTCCGGCAGGAAAATATAGTCTGTACGCCGTGCCTGGTGAAAAATCCTGGAAAATCATTTTTAACTCTCAGACTGGTCAGTGGGGCATTAAGCGCACGGGAGAGACTACGGATGATGAGACTAAACATGTACTCACTGTTACAGTGCATCCGGTAAAGTCTTCTTCATTTAATGAGCAGCTGAGTTATGTAATCGCAGAAAGCGGTTTTTCTTTGCTTTGGGAAAACCTTGCTGTTCCTGTAAATTTCAAATAAAATAAGCTTTAAATAGTCCTGCCGCAAATTCAGAATTTGCGGCAGGACTATAGATTAAGACTTTTTCACCGGCACAGCTGCTGCTCCTGCCGGAATGCCCAGCTTGGCTTTAACGGCAGCAGTTAAATCTATACCGTCGTCATAAGCCAGCAAATTGTTTGCCGACTGTTGTGCATTATCATCAAACACATAAGCGATACCCTTTTCTTTGGCTACTGCTTTTACCGCAGTAATAAATTTTGTCTGCAGGGGAGTCATCAGTTCACCTTGTTTGGCTGCCATCACCTGCTGCGCATTTTCAGTAGCCTGATCTATACCTTTCTTAAGTCCGTCCAGCTCTACGCCCATGGCCTGCAGCTCTTTGCCAACTGTTTCTTTATTGGCCTCATTAAGGGTTTTATTTTTTGCTACTGCTGCATTGTACTTTAATGTATAAGCGCTCTGTAGTTTTTCTATCTCGGCCTGTTTTGTTTTCTGCAGGCTCTCCAGAGTAGTGGAGATTGTTTTAGCCTCGGGCATGCTGGTAAAAACCGACTGCGAATTAAGGTGACCAATTTTTTGTTGAGCATTAACGGCAGTTGCGGATAATAATAACGCAGCTGCGATAAAATATGCATTGATAAATTTCTTCATGTTCTCTTAGGTTTTGAGTTAAATATTAAATTATTACTGGCTGAATTAATATTTCAGCCAATTGTATGGTTATACCATATACACACAACTCAATAAATGCACATATGTTGTGCCGGCACGCGCATAAATAACCTGTAATAATTATATTTGCATATGGAGACAATATTTACAGAATTCAGACAACATATAGAAGAGATTTCAAAGTTGACGGATGACGAATTCGAATATATTCTCAGTCATTTTGTAAAGAAAAAATTCAGGAAACATCAGTTCCTGATCCAGCAGGATGAACCGGTGAAATATGAGTATTTTGTACTGAATGGCTGCGTGAAAGCGTATACCCTGGATCATGACACTAAAATGCATATTTTGCAGTTCGGGATGCAGGATTGGTGGATAGGGGATTACCAGGCTTACTTTAAACAAATTCCGGCCACGCTGTATGTGGACTGTATCGAAGATACAGAGGTGCTCTGCCTGACCCTCGAAAACAGGGAGAAACTATGTACCGAGATGCACAAATTTGAGCACTTTACCCGGAAAAAGCTCAATTCAGGCTATGTGGCACTTCAGCAGCGGATACTTAGCTTATTAAACAGCACGCCAAAAGAACGTTATGAGCAGTTGCTTGTGCAATACCCCAGTTTATTTCAGAAGGTTCCTAAACAATATATAGCGGCTTATCTTGGTGTATCAAGAGAAACACTGAGCCGCTTAAACTCAGTAGTTAAATAATTCCGGCATCAAATGATGTGCTTAAGGACTTTGTGAAAAAACGTTTCATCTAATGATACTGATGTTAAAAAAGAATACTTTTGTAACATGAAAAACTTGAAATTTATATTACCTGCCGCTATAATTGCACTTGCTGCCTGTAGCCCTGCTACACGTAATGCAGATGATCAGAACGCCAAAACTGACTCAGCAAGCACTGCTCCTGTCAGTCAGCAGACTGAAGCAAGGCCCTTATTTGCGAAAATGACAATTAAAGATACCATCAAAAGCGGAGAGCCTGTTCAGCTTAAGTTTACAGTTTATAATACAGCAGACAGTGTTCAGCAATTCTGTAAATGGCATACTCCCTTTGAACCTTTGATCAGCAAATATTTAGACATTAGGGATGAAAACGGTGAAGAAGTAAATTACAAAGGTGCCATGGCCAAGCGCATCATGCCGCCACCGGCTAGTAGTTATCAAAAACTAAACCCTAAAGACAGTCTTTCTGCAGATGTTGATCTGTTAAAAGGTTATGCCATTACTAAACCGGCGAAGTATACTATTCTTTATAACAGTCAGAATATGAGCGGGCTGGTTGTAAAGGATAGCATTACCTTTGTATACGGAAAATAACAATGTTTGATAAATTTACCAGACAGCTCAGCTGTCTGGTAAATTATATTATTTGGCCAGTAAAGCCATTAAATGATCAGCAACAACTACAGACGATGACGGATTCTGACCGGTGATCAGTAAGCCGTCAGTAATTGCAAAGGGCTGCCAGTCGCCGGCTTTCTGATAATTTCCGCCATTTTCTTTTAGCATGTCCTCTACCAGGAAAGGCACAATGGCGGTTAAACCTACACCATCTTCTTCGCTGTTGGTAAAGCCGGTTACATTTTTACCTTTTACAAGCGGCTGTCCGTCGTGACTTTTCACATGTTTCAATGCTGCAGGCGCGTGGCAAACAAAAGATACCGGCTTATTATTTTGATAAAAGGACTCTATCAGTCTTGCCGACTGAGGATCTTCTGCAAGGTCCCAAAGCGGACCGTGACCGCCGGGATAATAAACGGCATCAAAATCTTTCTCTGATACCTCACTAAGCAATAATGTAGAATTTAGTTTATCCTGTGTAGCCTGGTCCGCGTAATAACGTTTTGTATCCGCTGTACTGCTTTCCGGTTCTTCACTTTTCGGATCTATCGGAGTGCTTCCGCCCTTTGGAGAAGCTATCGTGATGTCAACGCCCTGATCCAGCAGATGGTAATATGGAGCAGCAAATTCTTCTACCCATAGCCCTGTTTTTTTACCGGTATCACCTACCTGGTCATGAGAGGTTACCACAAAGAGTATTTTAGTGCCTTTTAAATTATCAGTTGTCTGAGCTTCCATGTTTTCCTGTTTAATGTTTGTAAGAAATATAATCACAAAGCTCCGGTAAAACAAAGACTTCCCACAGGAGGCAAATCACAATTTTCATGTGATCAGGATCACACGCTTTGCCTGATTGCTGGAGTATTAATCAGCTGATATGATAATGGATCCGGATCCTGCTCAGGTTTTACTTTTTTAACTGTTTCGGCCTTAAATAAAATACCGGCAAAGGCACTGAGGTCAAATACGATCATAATCCAGGCGAACAGTTGCAGGCCCATTACCACAGCTATAAAGATGTGCATCATCACAATACTGATTAATATAACAGCGCGTACCTTAGCCCATTTTATCCAGATCAGAAACGGAAATGCGGTCTCTGCCAACAGTGTGCCCCATGTTAGCGCGTATGATATAACAGGATAACAGGCAAGCGATTTGATCAAAGGTGTAAAGGCAGTATAAAACTGCGGCTGATTGATAGCTTTCCAGATTGCTGTTCCGTTCATCCATTCCTGTCCGCCCAGTTTTGAATATCCTGCAGTAAAATAAACAATGCAAAGGTGAACCTGAACCACCCCGAGGAAGAGGCTCAGCTGAGCCGCATCGAGTGGTCTGTGCTTCTTGTCCATCAGCTGATCGATCGTGTATACTTTATGTGTGGGGAAAATCAGACAGTAAAACAGCAGGGAAAACAAGAAGCCGTCAAAGCCAAAAGCGATTAAATTATAACTGTTAAATACCATAATATGTGTCAGCAGGCAGATAAAGACATTCAGTTTTGTTTGAAAACCAACCAGCAGCAGCAGGGCGGCAACAGCAAGAACAATGTATATGCTGTTTAAAAACACGTGCTGATCCTGAATATGCAGGAAATCGCTCAGTCCGTGCAGCGACAAAACATAGGATACTTCCAGTGGCCTGGAAAGTACGTCCTGCACAATCCCGTTCCTGCTGTACATCAGGTCGAGCTCACTGAATTCAACAAATACTTTAGTGAGGATCGCTATGGCTACACCTATCCTCAGAACAGCGAGCTGATAACCTTCTTTCAGTTTAAACATTTTCATAACTTTAATGATCAGTGTATATTTTAGTTATAAGTGTATGTGCCATTGTATACTTCATAGAACTTTCCGGATTTTGTGCCCGCACGGTATTGTTCCATGCTTTCAGGTTTATATTCTCCTACAGAAATAAACACCGGGCCTTGGTGCGGATATTTTGTAGATATATAGGAGACGACCACGCGCGACATCAGTTCGTATGCTTTCTGGTTCCTGAAAGTATGGATAGCAGATGAAAAGCGGCTGTCGAACATATTCCTGCCGGTGCCAAATGCATCGATCTTCAATTGCTGACGCGCTGTGAGTGTGTACGTTTTAATGACTGTCTGATTGCCAACATTCGGCGAAAAAAAGGAATAACCGAATCCTCCTCCGGTCCAGAGTGTATATCGGCATAAAGCGGCTTCAAAACTCTTGTTCGTAATTTTAATTAAGCCCGATCCCAAAAGAACGGTGCAAAGGTGGGCAATCAGAAAGCCCTTGAAAATTAAATTTTTCATGAGAATACCTTTTGTGGATTGTAATTGCCATCCGGTTAGCTTTGGCTGGCAGTTTTAATGCTGATGGTGCAGCTTTAATAATTGGAAGCCAGCGAATTGAGATTGCTGAGCTTTACCCTTCTGAAAGATTGGGCTGTAAGGCCTTTGTCGAGCACAGAAATGATTTCCTTTCTCAGTTCAGCGCTTTGTTTGCGGGAGCCGGGCTGCATTACCAATATGCCGGATGCTGCATAATCTTTGTGATCTCTGATACCTCTGCCCTCCAACTTTTCTATTCCGCAAATGGGGGCGGTACCGTAAACAGTAGTAATGGTTTTTGTGCCGGATGACGACCAGACCGTTAAACGATAAGAGGAGGGGTCGGTGTTCTTTAATCGTGCCAGTATTTTTTGTACTTCTGCTGCCGAACTGGTATGAATAATATAAGCCCTGGCATAATCTTTTGTGATCAGATTGGTAATGACAAACATCATGACAGAACCGGCGCAAATCAGGGTCAATAACTTTTTCATCTTATGATCTTAAAATTGAAATCAGCTCTAATAGACATTACAACAAAGAAATACAGGGAGCAGAGCAATGCCCGCCCCCTGTAAGATCTTTATCTCATATTGCCGCCTCTCAGCGCGCTGGTACTTACTGTTTTAACTGTTTGCGTGCTCAGGTTTTTGTTGAGCTTAGAAATGATATCTCTCTGAAAATCCTTTCCGTTGGTGATTACTTTAACCGCTACAATCACATCGGAAGCCGCGTATCCGCCGCCGATTTTTCCTGTACTGCCATTTACTTTGCCAATTGCAGAAAGAGGGGCAGTACCATATACCGTGCTGCTGGCTTTACCGCGGTTGGTGGTGCTCACTGTTAAGCGGTAAGTGGAAGGATCGGCATCTTTCAGGGAAGCCAGGATCTTGTTTACTTCGGATGACGAGCTGGTGTTGATAATCAGTGCTTTGGCTGTTTCCTGTGCCATTAAACGTGAAGAGCCCAGCATCAGTAATGCGCCGGCGCAAAGAGGAATAAATAATTTTTTCATGTTCTTAATTTTTAAATTGATTAATATTTGGTAATTGTCTAGACTTACTTCATTAGTCGCAACACTTACCGGCAGGGAAACAAAACATGTAAATTATTTTTTTCTGTTGAAGAAGGGGCTGCTCCTGAAGAAGAAGTAAAGGGCAGAGAAGAGCAGGATCGCGGCAATCAGTGCTGCCATGGGCAAACTACCTGCAGACTGGCGGTCAATGCCATCGGTATTGCCTATAACCACCGTTGCTGCCCAAAAGTAAGGAAGGTCATAGATATGGTCTCCCTGTGCCATCAGATCAAGTTTGGCGCGGTTGAGCGCAACATCCTTGGGCAAGCCCGCCTGCAGATAGGCATAGAACATCTCCGTAATCTGGTAGGTGATCTGATGATCTACCTGCCAGAGGTTGGTGACCGTAGCGGGGACACCTCCAACTGTAAAGGCCCTTGCCAGGCTAAAAATACCTTCGCCTTCGGCATGGTGCCCTACACCGGTATTACAGGCTGATAATACCGCCAGATCTGTGTTCGAAAAGGTTATTTTCTGAATGTCCGACAAATAGACTGCTGAATCGGCCAGATATAATACGGGCTCTTTTTTCGTAAGGCCGGCATCGGCATGTGCATAGATCTGCACAATATTGTAATGTGCGGCATTGCTGAGAAACTGGCCCCTGGTGGCGCCGCTGCCGGTCAGCAATGACGAAGAGGTAAATCCGGCCGCAATTTTTTGCAGTGACTCAGCTGAGCCCGGCAATGGCGAAAGTGCAGGATTATTGTTGTACCGCTCCGGAGCGATCCCAAAAAATGTGTGTTTACCTGCTTCGCTGCTCAGGTTCTTCATCAGAACATTCATGGAATGCACATAACTAAAAGTATACTGCTTTGCAAGGAAACTGGTTTGTCTGCGGCTATTCGAAATCAGTGCTTCAAAAGGTATAAAAAGATCATCCGGTGATACGATTACACGTTCCCCGGCAATCCTGAGAGGCTTGAATAGCTGTTGATAAAGCAGATTGGCTGCCTTGCAGTAACGATCGTAGTTCTGATTGAGCAAAGATTTGTCTGAACACAGTGCCAGCATTTCCCTCGCGTTTGCCCGGTAGGCAGTGTCCTTTAGTTTTGCAAGCTCTTGCCTGTCAGCTGAAAGGGACAGGATGTAAACTGCTGATCCCCCGTTGAAGTATTCGATCAAAGACTGCTTATCCGCTGATAACTTTCGGATTGCCTTGGTATAAGAATAAACACTGTTATCATATTTGTACTGATAATATACCGGATATTTGCTTTCCAGGCTTTTGATAAAATCTTCCCATCTGCTTTGTGCATCGTGCCATTGCCTGTTGAAGACATTATAGTTTTTATCTGTTTTGGCTAAAGACAGCAGTTTCTGGCTCAGTGCAACTGTCCTGGTGCGCAGCTGTTTTTCAGCCATTTGGTCCCTGCCCGAAATATGATGGGAGGCTATAATTGCATTCAGCTGATCACCCAGTAGTACAGCACGGCTTTTCTCAAAAAAGTAATAGGCTTTTTCGGTATTTCCAAGCTGATAACAAACCTCAATGGCTTCGCCGTACAATTGTTTTGTTTTCTGGCGCCAATATAGCCTGGACTGCTCGCCGGACTGCTTCCAGCGCATGATATCCACAGACTTATCTGCGATCTCATAGGTGTTTAACGCCAGCTGCAGCAGCATTCTGTCCTTTTTGCTGTGATAGAGTGCCAGTAATGCAGATCCTTTATTGGCGAGAATATTATAAACCACATAGTCATTGGCAACAAGTTTCAGCATATCTACACTGAGGTTGCTTTTAATGGCGGTGTCCGTAAAATTGAGGGGCAGTACGTTTAAGGCCTTTTGATAATATTTCAGCGCATTCCTGAAGTCTTTATTTTTCCAGTACACTACACCGCTGTTCATGTAAAGGCCGGCCAGCTGGTATGGCTCGCCGGTTATCAGGGCCAGCTTGATCCCTTCATTATAATAGCACAAAGCTTTGTTGCCCTGATTTAATCCATTCAGGTATACACTGCCTATATCCAGCAGGTCCCTGGAGCATTGTTGCAACAGTCCGGTAGCTTTGTTCAGCTCAAAGGCTTTATGATAATAGCTTAATGACTCTGTTACCCTTTTCTTTTCATACAGTAAATTCGCATAAATTGAATAGCTTGTTGCCAGCTGGTCTGCATTTGTTCCTGCTTTTTCAAGCAAGAATATCGCCCTCTGGACATCGGCCTCTGCCTCCTCAAAGTTATCAAGCTCAGCTTCTGATTGCGCTTTCTGGGCCAGGAGCGGGGCCGCTGCCAATTCATTCTGGTCCCTCTCTGCCAGTAGCAGCCCCTCAGCTGCAACCTCCGTGCTTTTTTGATAGTCGCCTGTCTGGAAATATTCAAATGCATCCTGTGCATAAGCCATAAAAACGATAAAGTGTTTCTCCGGAAATGGAATGCCGCTTCGGATACACAGACCGAAATAACGGTGTGATTCAGCAGGCAGTTGCAGGCGCTTATAAAACACGCCGAGGTTAAAATAACTGTGTGTCAGAAACGACTTTTGCAGGCCCGGGCCATTTCCCTGATTTACCTGCACAGCCTCCCTGGTATAAAATATAGCCCGTTCCACATCATCTGCCTTGCTGTACTGATCGCCGATCCGGTGCAGGATCTGTGCATAGGCATTGTTTTTTGTAGGGTGGCACTTTAAGAATGCTGCCTGTAGCTCCTTCAGTTGTCTGATTTTTTTTGCGTAACTGTCTGTCGTATTGCTGTTAATCGCAGCAACCCTGGCAATGATTTCCGTATCCGTGATGCACTGTGCTTTCAGCGGCATTGTCAGGGCAGACATTGCCGATAAAAGTACAGCGATACGGGCACAAAGGTTTAGCATGTAGGGCTGGCTATTGTTTTTTTACACAGGCTCCGGCGATGATATATTTCCTGCCAAGTGCAGGCTGGTTGAGCAGTAATGGACCCGCTCCGCCACTGTCTGGCAGCAGCGCCAGTGCAGACAGGAAATCTGATTTTTTAATATTGGGCGCATACAGGGCTTTACTGCAATTGGCACCAATAATCCCGCTGGCAATGGCAGTGGCAAATGAAGATCCGCTGATCTCGTCCGTTGTGCCGGTATTGCTGTCAAAAGGCACCGTAAACTTCATACTGCCGTCCCTGCTACGATCTGTCTCTACGCCAAGGTCTACAAACTGTTCAGAATAATTTTGTGTTGGGCTTACCGTTTTTCCGTCGGTGGTAGTTACTGCAATTACACTGTTTGCAGCGTTGCTCAGGCGGGCAGGATAAAAAGTATGGATCTCCAGGTTTCGCAGCTGATCATCGCTGAGGTTAATGCCCTGTTCTGCCAGGAATATTTGTCGCGCAAGATCGTCATCTGCATCCGTCTTGTTTCCTGCAGCGGTAATAAAAAGTATTCCTTTTTTCTTTAGTTCCACGGTAATGAGCTCCTTCAGATAGGGCACCGGGATTTCATAGTAATAATAAAACCCCCAGCTGGCATTGATAATCTGTGCCCCCTTTGCCATCGCGAAGTGGATACCGCAGATAACGCTGAAAAGATCACTGATGCCCTCTTTATCATGGGTTTTTAGCGGCATGATCTTTACTGAATTGCTGGCAGAATGTTTAAATTCATTGATGATATACTGGCTCACCAGACTGCCGTGCCTGTTGGGATGATCATCCTCAAAATTACCATTGTCAGCAACAAAATTCCATCCGGACTGTACATCCCTGTAACATTCTGATGCAAATTTTGCAGCTTTCTCTCTCCAGATATACTCAGGGTTTACCAGGCGTGTATCTATGCCGGTATCGAGCACCGCAACAACAATCTGGTCCTTCTTTTGATCTGTTTTGCCGGGTGTGAAGGCGGGCCTGTCAAACCTCGTTTCTCTGCCAGAGGGCACATAGTTATAGTAATTCAGCGAATAAGATTCTCCCACGGTCTGCGTAGTCTGAGGGCCGGAACCACCATGTACTGTATCGGTATTCACCACGGTATGGATGCCTTTGGCAGACCATAATTGTACCGGTATTTTGCAGTTTCCGCAGGTTTTGATGCTGATCGCATCCGTTTTGATACCTTTTTTCTGAAAAGAATCTTTAATAGCACGGATATCCTTTTCTGTCGGGTCATTTTTGAAAAAGATGATTAGCTGATCTTTCCGGTATGACCGGCTTAATAATTTTTCTATCCTGGGATTTGGTTTTCTGATCCAGGCAGCTGTTCCCCTGAGAGGTTCCTTTTGATTGTTGTCCATGAGAGAGATTTTATAATTTCTTTAACCATATTTTAGCTTCATTGCTGCCCTCCAAATCTTTTTGCACTACTTCATTTAATATTTTCTTTGCTTCAGCCAAATCATCAGCTTTATTTCTTTTCATCAGCGCAATCGCCTGATAAAATAAGCCCGGGTTGGAGTATAGCTTAAAACCGGCAAGCGCATGAAATGCAACTACTGCCTGATCGTATTTGCCGGTAGCCAGGAAAGTGATGCCCAGATTTTTGATCACCTCCGGTTGCGGAACTGGATTTCTGGCCAGTTTGCTAAATATTTGCTCGGCCCTGACATAATCTTTCGCATTGTATGCCGCAATTCCCTGCTGTATCTGGCTGGTAGAATCAGCAGCGCCCATGGTCTGGCCCAGCGTGCTGAAACTGGACTGAATGTAGTCACCAGACAGCCGCTGCGAAGGGGCAGGGCGGAACCACAAGGTGTAGCCCAGCACAACGATGATACAGGCCGCCGCCAGGTAAAATGCCAGTTTGCCGGGGCTTTGCTTAACCTTTGCTTTCGCTGCCGGTTCCGGCATGACGGATAACTCTGCATGTAATTCTGCAAATTCTGCTTTCTTCCGGTCATTTAACGATTGCCTGATGCCATCTCTCAAAGCCACATAAGCAGCAACCTCCGCTGCAAATTCCGTATCTGCGAGGCACCTGTCTTCAAATTCCTTTTTCTCGTGGTCCTGCAAATTACCTTTAAAATATGCCTCTATTATTTCCGGGTTGTTCATCACAGGGATTGTTTTATGTTCATCATTTTTCTCAGTTTCTCCAGGCAGCGCAGGCGGCTGGTTTTTACTACATCTGCCGAGTTGTACAGCATAAATCCGGCGATGTCCTTATCACTGTAACCATCTTCAAAATACAGCAGTATCTCCCTGCATTTATCTCCCAGTTCCTGTAGTTTCTGGGTGATGCCGGCCCATTGTTCTTTCGCAATGATCTGCTGAACCACATTTCTTGCCCCGTCTGGTAGTTCAAAAACCAAACTGTCAATTGATGTTGTCTGATAAACCTGTCGCTTATTAGTCGTTTCTTTTCTCAGATGGTCAACACATTTATTGGAAAATATTTGGTAACAATATGATTTTAGTGCCGAGCGGCCTTCAAACTTACCTTCAACGATATTATGGATTACACTGATAATCGTATCTGAGTAACAGCTGGCGGCATATTCTTCATCAATTCCATACTTGAAAACACCCTGTTTAATAAAATAAAAAAAAGTCTGATAAAGTGTTCTTTCAAAGGCAGGGCGCTGCGGACCCCCGTTTTTTAGTCCCTCGATGATGTTGAAGTCTGGTATTGGAGTGGTCATTTAGAATACGTTTGTAAGCGTAAATAAATATTGTCTAATAAATATACAAATAATAATCAGTGTAAAAAACAGCCAAACATAGTGATAAATTTTGTCTCAGCTATCACTGTTATTACTTCATTATCTTTACGTTAACGCTCCGGATTCTGATATCTGCTACTAAATCCATTTAAACAAAAAGCCGGACAACATGAGGTGCTGCCCGGCTTTAATAAAAATTTATTGGCTTACATTATCTCTCCTTTTTCAAGGCCGTCTTTGCCTGGAGGGTTTCTATTGTATCCTGCATCATCAAAGTGTGTATGGTTGTAAAAATCATCATCGGCATTGTGCTTATAATTCATTACTTCAACAACATGTTCAGCTGTGCCGGTCAGCACATCCCTGATTTGGAGTTCATCCCTTGCAGTAATTTGTTCACCATCGTATTCCGGCAGGAAGCTTAATTTTGAGGATATAGCTTCGGTCAATAATACTTCGTCTTTATCCTCCTTTAGTGTCACCAGCCCGATCGGGATCAGTACCCGCTTTTCCTCGTCCAGTTCGTAACCTTCCAGTTTTGTAATAATATATCTTACCTTAAGGGCTTCTACATCAAAGATGAGGTCTTCCACATCCCCGATATAATCACCCAGCGAATCATATATTTCCCAGCCCGTAATGTCAGGCTGGTGGTCTGAAATTTCGAAATCACTGCCGTCAAGTTCCTCCAGACGGTCATTAGTGTTATTATCTTCTGTATCCATAACTAATCGATTTTTAGATTGAACAATCGAGCAATCCATTAGTTTTGCATAGGGCCGCTGAGCGCGTTATTGATAATTATTCTTATTCAGCCCGATCAGTTCTTGCTCATCCAAAAGTCTGGGGCAAGTCCTTCAAAAAAGCCCATGCGGTGCTCTTCCACACTGTAGATCAGCAAAAATGTCTCCGGCCTTACCTGGATATTTTCATTGAGCAAAAACATAATCCTTCCAAAAAAGGCCTGTTTTACTGCCGCTGTTTGTTCCGGGGCCAGTATGTTGAGTAACATAAAGCCATCCGGAGCGTTTGGGGCCTCATAATTTTTAGAGAAGATCAATTCATCAGGTTCAAGCTGTTTGATCATCTGGAACATGCTGTCTTCATCATTTGGCAAAGAATTCATTCCTGCATCCTGGACCGCGTCAGATACCGACATGATATAATCTGTAAGCTTACCTTTAATCAGCGCAATACGAACAACACCCATAATTTATCCTCCTTAATTGTTGTAGTTCATACGGCTATATCTGGCTATACAAATTTAACTGGTTTGATATCAAACCCAAATTATCCTGTAATTTTCGTAGCTCATACTTTGTTTTGCACAACTATATGATGATGAGCTGACATAATAGGGGAATATTTTTTCTTTGGTATCAAGTATTCGCTGGATGGCTAAAAACTATCGGTGAAATTGAACAATTTTTCCGTTAGTCTATTTTATAGATCTGCACTTTACCAATGTTCAATCCTCTTTTGATTGCCGGGCTTCCCTTATAACCAATTTTGGCCTCACCAAAGGAAGTCACCTTGATTTGGTCTGAAACATTCAGGCGCAATTCAGCTTCACCATACAATGTAGCCGTACTCGTACTGTTTTTTATGGCAAGTGCATCGATCTTGCTTTCACCGTAAGACGTAAATCTTTGTTCGGCAATGCTTCCTGATTTCAGCATTAATGAGCTTTCGCCATAGCTTGTGGTATGCATCGTTTTCAGTTGTACTTCATCGATATCGACCTGTGCCTCTCCATACATTACCAGGTTAAAGTTTTCCTGTTCAATTTTGCTTTTCAGGTGTATGGTTTCTTCACCCCGAACGGACAGGTCATGCAGCGTTTTGTAGGAGATGGCTACTGTTAAAACCGTGCCCTTGTACAGGGGTTCTTTTCGCTTTTGCTCATCCTCATTTACTTTTTCATTTTTTGTCACTTCCTTGGCTCCCTCAAGGTAAACACGCAAGGTCTGACCATTGGATTCGATGTTAACCTTTTCCCTGCCCACGGTCAGGTTTTCAATGGTTACGGCTTCTTTGTCGCCCTGCGTAAAGGTTACCTGCACATGTGGGCTTACGATCACTCTGTCAAATTTTGCTACGGATACAACTTCCTGAGCTTGTAGAGTTTTACACGTAATAAGGGCAATAGCGGTGGTAATGAAAAGTAATTTGTTCATGTTAATTTAAATAATGTGTAAAATAATAATTTTTGCACAGATCGTTTAAACATTTTCTGCCTATCAGATCTAAGCTAAAAAAAAAGCGGAAATGATACGATGACCATTTCCGCTTAATCTAAATTAACGCTCTCATATACTAAAGCGTAATAACTTCTTAAATATTGTGTAAACCTGAATTATTTTTTACAAAGGCCTGTCTGAGGCATTTACACCAAAAGTCTTGGAAGGTTTATTTCCCATTACAAAGTTCATTGTACCGCCTTTTATCAAATCACTGTGTTTGATAAATGATTTCGTGTAAGGCTTACCGTTCATTGTAATACTTTGGATATAAATATTTTTCCTGCCCTGGTTTTCTGCAGTAATTACAAATTTCTTACTGCCCAGGCTAATTGTTGCCTTGTTCATAACAGGGGAGCCTACGATGTAAATGCCGCTCATCGGGTTCATAGAGTAGAAGCCCATTGAGGATAAAACGTACCATGCACTCATTTGTCCGGCGTCTTCGTTACCACAGATCCCGTCTTTCTCAGTGGTATAAAACTTGTTCATCACATCGCGAACTACCTCTGCTGTCCTCCAGGGCTCGCCTGCGAAATTGTACAGATAGGCAACATGATGGCTCGGCTCATTGCCATGTGCATACTGGCCGATCAGTCCTGTTACATCGTTCGGCGCATTTTTCATCTTTGATGACATCGTGAAGAAATGGTCAAGCTTAGCAACAAATGCTTTTTCACCGCCATTAAGCTTAATCAGTCCGTACGGGTCCTGCGGTACCAGCCAGGTGTACTGCCAGCCATTGCCTTCAGTATAATCACTTTTACCGGGTTTTGCATCGATAGGATCAAAGGGCAGGTTCCATTTGCCATTGGCAAGTTTCCCTACAAAATGTCCTTCATCAGCATTATAATATTGTTCGTAAAGCTTAGCTCTTTTACCAAAGTAAGCAGCATCGTCCTTCCTGCCTAATTTTTCGGCCATTTTAGAAATCCCCCAGTCGGCAATCGCATATTCCATTGCCCAGGCTACAGATTCTTTCATACTGTCTGATGGGATATAGCCCGGTTTCTTTACATATTCAATTCCCATTTCCGGCATCATTGCGGTAGTTCTGATGGCTTTGTAAGCCAGTTCCACATCAGCAGGATAAAGCAGGCCTTTCATATAAGCGTCCGTGATCACCGGTATTGCCGGATAGCCCACCATACAGAAAGTTTCACTTCCCTGTAAAGGCCATAGCGGCAGTTTGCCCTGCTGCTCATAAATCGCCAGGAGGCTATGCACCATATCTTTCACCTTTGCAGGTTCAATGATCGTCATCAGCGGATTTAATGCCCTGTAGGTGTCCCAGAGCGAGAAAGTAGTATAGTTTGTAAATTTCTGATTGGTATAAACTTTTTTATCCGTGCCCCTGTAATCTCCATTATGGTCGTTAAAGGTACTTGGAGCAAAGTAAGTATGATACAATGCAGTATAGAAAACCGTTTTGGTTGACTGATCTGCCTCAAACACAATTTTATTCAGCGCCTTGTTCCATGAAAGGTCAGCGGCTTCTTTTACTGCCTCAAAGTTCCAGTTTGGAGCCTCTGCCTTAATGTTTGCAAGTGCATTGTCTGTACTCACAGGAGAGATGCCTACCTTAACCTTAATGTCAGGATTTTTTACAGCATCAAAGAACAATGCGGCTTTGGTTCCTACACCAGTAACCACTTTTCCTGTTACAGGGTCAAGGCCATTGTATAACTGTACTTTGGTTACCGGTACAGACAGTACCAAGGCGAAAAATACGCGCTGGTCTTTAGACCATCCTGTAGAATAACGGTAGCCTACAAAAGTACTGTCGTTTACCTGTGTAAGGGAAGACGAAACTGTTTTGTCCCATAACATCGTAAAATCCAGGTCTACCAGTAAGTGTGCGTTATCGGTTTTATCATAGTGGTAATGATGAAAGCCTACTCTTGTTGTTGCAGTCAGTTCTGCTTTTACCTTATACTTGTCCAGATAAGCGCTGTAATAGCCAGGTTTGGCTACTTCGCTGTCTTTAGAAAAGAACGATCCGTAGCCGCTCTCCATATTGTTAAATTTAGCGGGTGTTAGCTGTACTTCGCCATTGGCGGGAACAACCAGGACATCATTTAAATCACCTATACCGGTGCCGCTCAGGTGGGTATGGCTAAAGCCAAGGATCTCCTTGCTGATATAGTTATATCCGCTGCACCAGTCCCATCCGTTAAATTCATCCCAGTCCTGCATGATCTGCGAAGGACCTAACTGTACTGCGCCCGTAGGCACGTTAGCGCCTACAAATACGTGTCCGTGACCTACCGAACCGATAAAGGGGTTAACATATTGGGTTAGTGGCACAGTTTTTTGTGGTGCCTGTGCGTAAACGCCGCCGGCGTTAACCGTGCCGATCAGCGTTACTGCTGCCAGGAGTGTTGTAATCTTAGTTCTTATCATTTTTGGTGTGTTGAAATGGCTAATATAATACTCTTGACCGTTATGCAGATAATGAAGATGTCATATCACCTTTACAGATATGTGAAAAGGCCCGGCCCGGGGGCAGAAAAGGCTAAACCCAACTCTCCTAAATAAACCAAATAATATTTCAGTTTCAAAAACCCATGATGGTATTAAATTACGTATTATTGATAGAGGGAAAGAGCTTTTGGCTCTGCCTGTGAAAACTATTATTTACTAAAAAATACCCTGGAACAGTTGGTTGCCAGATAATCAAATGTTTCGAAGCAGCGCATGGCATTAGATGTAAACAATAACACAAAAACCGAAAAAGAACTGAGTGAAACCGAGAGCCTAAAAGCTGTTCTGCAATTTTCACCTGTTCCAAGTTTCATCATAGATCCCAAAGGTAACCAGTTTACCATTATTTCTGTCAACAACTCATTTTTACAGCTTGCGGCTGATGCGGCTGAAGAGTTTGAAGGAAAATCCATGGCCGATATCTTTAAGCCTCTTGATTACTCTGCCTTTCAAAACAAATATGCGATGATGAAGGCATTAGAGCAGGTATTGTTCAGCACGATGCCTGAAAGCCTCACCATCTTCGGCTGTGAACTGTTCAGCGGATCAGCTGCAGGCCAGCCGGTTGATTTTCTCCATTGCGATATTTACCCGGTGCTGGGCAGCGACAGGAACGTCCGGCTGATTGTGCTGCATCTCCGTGAAACCAAAAAAGAACTTCCGGCAGGCGCAGAACCGGATTTTACCTGCAAGGAAAGGCCAGGAGCAGAGGGTATAAAAGCTGCTCCGGAAATTCTGCGTTCTACGGAACTTCATGCAATGGAATATCCTTTGCTGAAATCTGTACTTGAACAGGAAAAGGAAAGATATGAAGACCTTTTTAATTTAAGCCCGCTGCCACAGTTTCTGTATGACCTTGATACATTGCTGTTCCTGGATGCGAATGAGGCAGCAGTTGAAGAATACGGATATAGCAGGGAAGAGTTCCTCAAGCTCAGCCTTATGGACATCAGGCCCGAGGAAGACAGAGGTTTATTGACTGAGATCATCAATACCCGCGTAGTCAAAGGCAAGCTGGGCAATAGTACGGTGCGCCATATGAAAAAGAATGGCGAAATGATGTATGTGAACGTACAAGGCAACTCAGTACGCTATGGCGGAAAGAATGCCAGGCTCGTGGTTGTGGTGAACCTTACAGAAAAAATAAATGCACGCAAGACCATCGAAAGGAGCGAGCAGCGCTATAAGGCACTGGCCCAGGAAGGCTCAGACCTGATTGCCATCATCAGCGTTGAAGGTGTATATCACTACGTTAACCCTAATTCTAAAGCCATTATTGGTGTGGATTCTGATTTTTATATTGGAAAGAATGCTTTCGACTTTATCCATGAGGACGATAAGGAAATGGTGGCAGAACATATCAGTTTACTGACCAACCATAAACGTATCCAGTTGCCGCCCTTCCGTTTTGAGGTAAACAATGGTGAATACCGCTGGATCGAAACTGTGATGACCAATATGATTGATGAGCCCAGCGTTTCGGGAATCATTGCCAACTCCAGGGATGTTACGGAGCGTATCAAAAATGATCTCAGGGTACAGGAAAGTATTGAACGTTTTAATGTGGTTTCAAAAGCAACAAGTGACGCTGTGTGGGACTGGGACATGAAGGATGATAAACTGATCTGGAACAAGGGGCTGCGCGGCATCTTTGGATATAAGGTAAGTGAAACTGACGATGCCTGGTGGCTGGAGCGTATTCACAAAGACGATGTAAAGTATGTGATGGAACAATTCCAGTCTACGATCAAACACAAGCGGTCGCGGCTTGAGATAGAATACCGTTTCCGCTGCAGTGACGGTCATTATAAAAACGTTTTAGACAGGATGTTTACCACTTATAATAAGGCCGGTGAACCGATAAGGATGATTGGTTCAATTCAGGACATTACCGAAAGGACTAAAATCACAAGAGAAATCCAGGAGCAAAATGACCGTTTGAAAGAGATCTCCTGGCTGCAGTCGCATGGCGTACGGGCACCCCTAGCACGTGTAATGGGCTTAACAAACCTGCTTTCCTCCGGCATCATAGATCATGGATCTTCTGAGGAATCGCTGCGGTATCTTTTGCAGTCGGCTACAGAGCTCGACAATGTGATTCGTGATATCATCAAGAAAACAGAGAGTTTGCAGCGTAAGAAGTAGCCGCTTTGCTCAACATGTTCGAATTATACAATTATTGGTTTCCTGTAAACAATTCCCTGAAGGGGTAGTATGTTAATTTTGGACTCAAATGCTTGGCATTTCCAAAATATCAATATGCTCAATCAAATAATAATGTTATGGTTACCTATTTAACGATCTTTCAGACCAATGATGAAAATGCTTCCAGGGGATTGGAACTGATATTCTCAAAGCTCAGGAAAAACACGCCTTCAGAACCGGGATGCATCAGTTATAAGATTTATACCGAAGTCAACAACCCTTTGCGGTCCTATATTCTCGAGATATGGATGTCGCAGGAGCAGTTCGAAGATCATGGAGAAGTAGCGGCAGCCAATGGCTATGTAAAACAAGCCTTGGTATTTACGACAGGCCCGATCGAAACTTTTCAAATTATAGAAAAGTAGTGATATTCGGACAGAATGCTGTCATTAATAAAAAATACGTAGTTTGATTCCTCCGGACTGCATCTGCTCCCGGATTGCGGAAATATTCCTTTTTCAGAACAAATACTGTAGCCCAAATGTTAACGTAACCTAATATTTGGCCTGATCCTTCATACACTAAACGGCGAAATTATGTATAAAAAAGAAACGATAGAGGCGTTTTATAAAAACAACTATCATCAAACTCCCGGCGAGGAGGAAATGAACTTCAATGTTTTAAACTACAAAAAATGTCTGGAAGGAGATGTTATCCCATATCGCAGAAGGGATTACTATAAAGTTACTTTTCTGACAGGACATTATCTTCTTCATTATGGTGATAAAAGCCTGGAAATAAAGGGCACTCTTTTGGCTTTTTTCAGTCCGGAAATCCCATATACAGCAGATGCCATGCAAGTTGATAACAAGGGGGCATATTTCATTTTCCGTGAGGCCTACTTTAATGAGTTTTACAAAGGGAACATTCGTGACCTTCCCATTTTTGCCAGTAAGACGATACCCATATACCAGCTCGATGAACCGGGCGCATCCTTCGTAGAAAAAATGCTGGACAAAATGACGGATGAGATGAACTCTGATTACGAATTTAAACATGACCTGATCAGGAGTTACATTCTGGAGCTTTTACATTTTGCCTTGAAAATGCAGCCTACAGAAAACCTGTATAAAAATATTGATGCCAAAACCAGGATTACCAATGTGTTTAATGAATTACTTGACCGTCAGTTCCCGATTGAATCTCCCGACCGGCCCCTGAACCTGCGCAGTGCAGGCGACTATGCTGAGAAACTGGGGATCCATGTGAATTATCTGAACCGGGCTCTAAGGACTGCAACAGGGATTACAACCACAGAGCACATTAATGAACGCATTATTCGGGAGGCGATTAAGCTGCTTAAGCACTCAGACTGGAACATTGCCGAAATTTGCTACAGTCTCGGTTTTGAAGATCCCTCACATTTTAACCATTTCTTTAAAAGGCAGACTAACCTGAGACCTTCGCATTACAGGATGCAGTTCCGCAACATAAAATAAATAAGATGCCCAGCACCAGGGCGGGCATCTTATCACCCCCAATTATTTTTGCGGGCTCAGATTTAACACACCTCCATCTATCAATATCTCTGTACCAACAACAAAGGATGATTCGTCTGAAGCCAGAAATACAGCCGCGGGACCGATGTCAGCCGGCAGTCCGATCCTCCCAACAGGGATAGTCTGAACCGTTTGTTTTTTATATTCCTCAACCTGGTCTGCCTGTAAGGCCTTCCCAAAGATCGGCGTATCTATGGTACCGGGCAAAATTGCATTCACCCTGATTTTCCTGGATAATAAATCCTGAGAAAACCCGCGCGCATAAGATCTGATCGCAGCTTTACATCCACTGTACACGCACATTCCCTCAAAAGCATAGCGCCCGCCAAATGAGGACATCAGTATGATCGAGCTACCTTCGTTCATATAAGGAACAGCTTTCTGAACGGTAAAATAAACGGCTTTCTGGTTCAGGGCGATGAACTTATCAAAAACATCTTCCGATGTGTCTACCACTGTCTGTTGTTTTGCACTGTCCGGAGGCCCCCCGGCATTTACCACCAGAATATCAATGCTGCCAAACCTGTCAGCTGTTTGTTTGAATACGTTGTCCAGATCCTCCGATTTGGTCACATCGGCATTGATAGCAATAAAACTGTCTCCAAGTTGTTGTATTGATTTGTCCAGCGTTTCCTGGGTCCTGCCTACGATCGCACCAATCGCACCTTCATTTTTGAAGGCTTCAGCAACGCCAAAACCGATACCGCTGTTACCACCGGTGATCACGGCGACTTTGTCCTTCAGTTTCATATTTTTACTGCTAAAGTTTCAGGAATAAACCGGTTCCGCATAAAGTCGACATATTCCTGATCGGCCTTCTGCCTGGTGCTGAAATACAGTTCAGTATCCTCGCCAATGTGATAACGGAGACGATCTGAGTTGTCTGTGGCTGCGGCGTAAATTAATGCGGCCACATCTTCCGGCGGAGCAGGGGTCTCATATTTATACCAGTTGTCCATTCCTTCTTTAGTTACATCCTCATAAACTTTGATCTGATCGTCTTTGGCCTGAAGGTATGACCCTGTGTTGTTGGTCGCCGTTGACCCGGGCTCTACAATTTTTACCCTGATGTTCAGCGGGAGCAATTCATAAGAAATCCCCTCTGTAAAGCCCTCCACTGCAAATTTGCTGGCATGATACAAACACATTCCCGGAAAGGTGATCCGTCCTCCCTGTGAGGAAACATTGATAATCGTACCAGATCCGTTCGCTCTGAAGTGGGGGATGATTGTTTTTACCGTATTCATCACCCCAAATAGATTTACCCCGAACTGAGTTTTTACCTGATCGCTGGTCGCCAGTTCAAATGCTCCCAATACCAGTATGCCGGCGTTGTTAACCACAACATCAATCTTCCCGAATTTTTCTATACCCGCATCGATAGCTGATTTAATGCTGTCGTTATCCTCCACATCAATTTTCGTAACGAAAACATTGTTTAGTTTTGTAAGTTCCTGTTCCTTATCAGGAGAACGCATGGTTGCGATCACATTCCATCCTTCGGCAGCAAATTTTTTGGCTGTGGTCTTACCAATTCCGGCAGAAGCACCGGTAATTAAAATTGTCTTTTCCATAGTTTTTAATTTAGACTCCTAAGTTATGCCGCCGCATTTCCTTAAGATTGTCCGTTAAAAACCAATACTTGTACATTTCAGGACTTTTTGCCGGGCTTGAAAAATACCGCTAGTCCACCAGTTTATCCACAACCTTGTTCAGCGTTAATCCCTGTACAATAATAGAAAAAACCACAATAATATAACTAACCGATACGATCATGGGCTTAAATTCTGAAAAGGGCAGGGAGAGCGCCAGCGCTACTGATATACCTCCCCGTAAACCTGCCCAGATGACAATGGCGATACGTTTATAGGGCAGTCCGAGGCTTCGCGACAGCACCATGGCAGGAGCGGTGATACTGATTGATCTCGCTATCAGCACAAAGACAATAGCCAGCAGGCTGATTACCCAATACGCGCTGTAAAAATGTATGGTTGCTACCTGTAAACCGATCATCACAAAAAGAATGGTGTTGAGCAGGTCGTCAATCAATCCCCAGATTTTATCCAGGATATCTTTTAAAGATCTTTCATCTGCTGTCATGCCCAGCTTCACATTACTCAGCATTAATCCTGCTGCCACAGCGGCCAGCGGGATCGATACATGCAGTATACCGCCCAGTACCGATATCCCCATGACCATCGAGATCGTGATCATCAGCACGGTCTGCAGTTCGGTGATCTTCTTGATCAGGTAGATACAAATCACCGCAGAACCAATACCGAGCAATACGCCCCCAAAAACTTCCTGTACAAAAAGGATGAGCGTGCTTGACCAGGTGAAGGCGGCAGTTGTACTGTCAGTAAGTTCACGCAGCGTAACGAAAAGGAGGATTCCAACCCCGTCATTGAACAGGGATTCTCCGCCGATAATGGTTTCCAGAGAGGCGGGTATCCTTGATTTTTTAAGCACGGAAAGCACGGCTACAGGATCAGTAGGAGAGATCAGCGCACCAAAAAGTAAACAGTATAACAGCGGCACATCAATTCCAAAAAGGGGCAGCGTCCAGAAAAACAGAAAACCAAAGATGGTGGTAGAGCCGATTACCCCGACGGTACTCAGCACCAAAACCGGCAGCTTTTGGGCTTTCAGCTTTTCAAAATCAAAATGCAGGGCACTGGTAAAAAGCAGGAAGGCCAGCATCACATCGAGGAGTGTCCTTGTAAAATCTACGCTTGCAGTCAGTTCCTTAAAAAAATTGTATGCCTCAGGAAAGATCTTTCCGGAAACTAAGATCAGGATGGAGAGCACAATGGCAATCACCATGATACCTATTGTTCCGGGAAGCTTAACATACCGGTGGTTGATATAGGCGATGAATGAACTGATCGTAAAAAGTATGGCAATGGTAGTAAAAGTATCCATAGATACTTTTACACATGAATCATGCCTGTATACCCTCAGCTGTTTTTTTTATCTGCAGATCCCTGAACATTCAGCGCAGCTAAGCAGCCTTGTTAGCCTGTGCAGGATCAGATTTAAATATATTAAAAACCTGTACCAGCAGGGGGGCAGCCGCAACAGCCGCCGTAACATACTTGAACAGGTCACTGTAGGTCTCCTTCTGAGAGGTAAACAGAAAGGCCAGCACCGCCGTGATCAACAGCGTCAGTGGGATTTTCAATTTCCGCCAGTTTCCGTTATCCTCTATTTGCCGCTGGATACTGTCCGCTTCAGATTTGCCAATTGCAGTCAGTATAAAATCACGGAACCCATGGTTAAACAGCCTGATGATACCATCATCTTCCCTGATCACCAATCCTTTACTGATCAGCAGGATCAGGTTGTATTCATCAAATGGGTTAACCAGTCCGTCTTCGGCCAGATCATAGAGGATAAATTTTTCCTCCTTGGTGAGCGACTGCCAGATATACATATAGAAATAGTGAGAGGTTACACCAAGTTTCATGGTAATCGATTCACTGTTCATTCCCCCGGCATTTAACAGTTTGCCTGCTTTATGTATTGGCGCAGACATTTTAGAAAGCATATGGCCGCGCTGTGTTTCGTATTTGAGCGTATTGCGCCAGTTTCCAGTTAATTTGGAACTGTTAAACCTCGGTTTCAGGCCCATGTTTTGCGTTTCCAGTTTTTGGATCACCAGTCTGAAATGCCCCAGCAGCACATGCCAGCGTTCCAGGTCATGTTCCGGTGAGGACTTGCCTGTGATCTGATGATTTACGGAATCCAGGAAATTAACCGGGTGCACGGTAGAGATGATCATCACCTTGCAGTTATTCTTTTGCAGGATGTCTTCCAGTAAGCCCAGCTTTGCACGGTTAGACTCGGGGTTTTTGATATCATATTCAAACTGATTCACGATCACTAGCTTATGCTGTCCGGAAAGTGCCTGCGTGCGCATGGTGTTCCAGTCTGTTACCGAATTTGCTGGCGTGCCTGCCGCTGTGGCGCCCGTATCATTTGGTATCAGGAACATATCGGCCACAAAGCAGTTATCGTTTGCCGGATTCGGCGACTTATAGCGCAGTGGAGTGCCGTCCTTTCCGGTAATTACGCCGCTTTGCACAAGGC
Organism: Pedobacter westerhofensis; assembly: GCF_900182595.1. Taxonomy (GTDB): domain Bacteria; phylum Bacteroidota; class Bacteroidia; order Sphingobacteriales; family Sphingobacteriaceae; genus Pedobacter; species Pedobacter westerhofensis. The sequence goes on from NZ_FXTN01000004.1 coordinate 197,031, forward strand.
TGATCACATGTTCCATCTTGCCCGATCCCGGGACACCAATTAAAAACACCAGCTTGTTCAGGTCATTGTCTTCCAGTAATATCCTGTCTATGATTGGCCAGCCGGCATTGGATGGGAGGTTAAGGCTAAACAGCCGTTTGATCACCTGTTTAAAAGTGTAAAAGAAAGCAGCAAGCACGGCAAAAAATCCGAGCCATAAAAATATGTCCCTGAACAGGTCGCGCTCCTTTTCCTGCAGCGGAAGTTCGTAGCCCAATGGTGATGATTTCAGTACAAAATGTTTGTTTTCTGCCAGTGCATATTCGCTCTTGTCATTGCCCTTCTCAAACAACCCGCTAAACCGCCAGTTGGCATCACAGGGCGCCATTGCCACACCGTCAATACCGGGAACCAGCCTCTCATTGTTTACTGTCAGCAAACGGAACATGAAATTTGCAGCCTCATCAGCTTTGTTCTGCTTTGCACATTCGATTTGATCCTTCTGAACAGTATCCATGTAAATCCAGATACCGTCGCGGTATACATTAGGCTTTACAATCCTGTCGCTTTGCGGTTTGTCCAGTACTGCATTGGTAAACTCGATATGACGGTAACGGGACACCAGTCTTAAATTGTAATTATAGATCGTGATAAAAAACAGCGCTACAGGCAGTCCGCTGGTAATGATCAGCCTTGAGAAAGACATCAGCGAAAAACTGATGCTCAGGTCATTTCCAGCCATCCGGTCTATACGTTCTCTAAAACCCGGCAAGGCAGCCAGGTAGCAGAGGCCAAAAAGCGCCGCAGTCACCAGGGCTTCAAAAAGCAGCAGGAACTGAAACGGAACGTAGTACAATGCAATGGAATTCATGAGTACCAGCAATCCGCCCATTGTCCATGCTGTCCGCTTTTTAAGTTTGATCTTCTGCCGGTCTCCTTCCTTATGTCTGGACAGGTAGAGGTAATTCTGAAAGAAATAAGAAATTTTTGCTGCTGCGAGGAATATAAATACAAACTCCAGGAAAGAAACAGCCGTAAACCAAAAGCCCAGTAAAACGATGATGATCACAATGTTTGCCAGCGTTGACAGGTTGTACTCCCCACGGAACAATGCATTGGGGCCCATCCAGGAAACATCAAAGTAATGTTTGGTATAAAACGCAGGGCGCACTGCCACTGCAAAAAGGATCAGCAGGTCTAAACCGAGTATGATGAAATAAGCAAACAGCATCGAAAAGGTAAACGTAAAATTGTTCACCTGCCTGAAACTGATGAATGAACTGTCCTCCATCACCAGCAGGGTAAAAGGCAGCCCTGCCACCGGTTCAGCATAAACTTTATATTGCCTGCCCTCATAACGGGTGTTAAAAACTGTATCCGTTAAATGCTGAACGGCTGCAGCCAACACGCTGTGGGCGGAAAATTCTTCGAATAAATTCTCGTTGAGTTGCTTTGCCTTGTTGCTGTGATAGAGTACCTTGCCTTCCTGATCAATCATGCAGAATATAAACCCGGGTGTCAATATCACATTGCGCAGCGATTGCATATTAAAAGATAAGGTCGTTAACTTGTTCTGCTTCGATCGTACAGACATCACAGTGGTAAAATCGCCTGTAATCCTGGAAACCACCGGTTCCAGCGCAAATACCTTTCCCATATGGGTTGATAGGTACAGCGGGGGACCGGCAGCATAGAGCGACTTAAAATAACCTCTGTTTGAGTAATTGCCCGTCGGCGCGTTAAACCTAGCCTTTGGCGACCAGTTTCCGGTTTCTTTGCCCGCACTGTTCATCTGATTGACCTGGTTGATGCTCGTGTCTTTTCTAAAACGCATAAGTCCCTGTATCACCTTAGCGTCGAAGCCGCTGCTCATTCCTGTATCCAGACTGTTTGCTCTTGCGTTGACATTGGATTTTGTACTGGTTGTTGGTGCGCTGATGATGTTGTCGGCGGCAAGTAATGTCCGGTATCTGTCGCCAATTTCATTGGAGAATGCGGTCGCCAACCTGGCGGCAGTATTTTTGGCGGATGTTTTAAATGCTTCTGGTCCTGTCCGTACGGGCATGCTATAGCAGAGGAAAACAAAAAATAGCACAGACATCAGCAGCATGGGCACTGCCAGCGAGAAGATGCCATCAGATGCCGTCATCCTGTCCTGCGAGCCCATCTGGTAGACCTTGATCCAGGGCAGGGCAATAATAGATGCCAGGACAATTACTGACAGCAGGATTACGATCTCATTGGGCAGGTTATTTCTTTCCGTATTATACCGGGATTTTGATACCAGACCTGCAATCGTCAGCTTGCCCTGCGTTTTGGTGCTGAGCTGCTGTGAGAATAACTTATAGGCTGTGCCGCTCAGGGAAACATTCCTTACCGGATTTTTATCGAATGCGCTTTTGTCATTTTTTAAGGAGTCTACAACCATACGCGTAATCCCGCTCTGAAATGTTTGATAGATCACTGTGGTATCCTTAAAGATAATGTAATTATCAAAAGAGTTTTCCGGAAACAGCCCTGCGATAAACCGTTTCAGCGTGTAGGTCATCTCGATAATTGTTTTATCGCGGCGCAGGCGGATGGAGAAAACATCGCCATTTACTGTAATTGTGGTGTCCGTGGTTTTAATTACAGGTGGTACTTTCAGTTTATCTGCCGGAAGCACCGGAGGCGCTGAGTAAGTTCCGGTATCCAGTCTGAAATTTGCGTTCCTGACGTTTTTTAAATATTCGGCCACCAGCTGGTAGCGATCACTTGTTTTTGGCTGTTTAAAGCTGTCCATCAATGTATTGAGCAGGTCCAGCGAGTTGCTGATCTTCTCATCTACATTGGCAGCCATATTCTGAAGGCTCCTGTATCTTTTGAGCTCTATTTCATTTTGATTAACAGGTATATACCAGAGGAAATATCCTGCACCGAGAATAATAATCAGAATCACTGTAGCAAAGACAGTTCCGGCTTTGGAGTTGATAATTGGTAGTTTCATCTTTGATTAAATTAAGAGCTGTTATTTCCTCTGTTATACCTGCTATTTATTTTTTTGAACTAAATTGTTTGAACATTTCGAAGGGAGCACTGATGATAAACTGTGCGCCAAAACCTTCCTGGAAACTTGTCCACTTGTTTTTTACACTAGTGAGATAACCGAAGTTAACACCGCCCTGAAGCCCTTTTGTCTTTCCTTTTATAAAATACAAGGGAAGTGTAAAGGCTACTTTCTCACTTTCAATTCCGTAGGTCACAGCAGGGGCTATGGCCAGAATAGGCTCAGTATCGCCCTTGTTATTAAAGCTCTGACGATATTCCGCAGTAACTTTATGGTCCCTGGAATATTCCGGGCTTCCGAATGAAAGGGTTTGGCTAAATGTATTATTGGTGGTACCAAATTTCCTGCTAAACTCCATTTCATCCGCGCTCTCATAGGTTTTGGAGAAGTGATATGAAAAGGCAAGGTAATTCTTAACAGAAAACGGGAAACCTACGGTAAATCCAACATTTGGTGTGAAATGCGTTTCTTCCTTCTTTTTGAGGCTCACTGAATCTGTTGCATAAGAGAATTTGGCTTTGTTAAAGGCTACACTGAGATTGTAGAAGACCGGGTTTCTGTTGCTGATCTTTTTCAGGATCAGCTTTTGTTTTTCCGTTCCGTTTTCCATCATGTAGTTTCTGTCGGCAGTGAGATCGCTCACCGCTGGGTTGTTTCTTCTGAATTCGGCTTTAACATCGTTGAAAGCCCTGCGCTCAGCGGCGGTATATTCCGGGTTCCAGTTCATATACTGGATATTCAGCGCAATCGTGGTACCCGGTGTTAGTCCTTTCCTGAAATCAAAAATGGTAGCTTTTGTTGCAGTTTTACCTATATTCTGCTCCAGTGATAAACCCCCGTTCCAGGATTTGCCGCCTGCCTTTAGTTCCGCATTTCCTTTTACGCCCTTCTCCAGCTCAGATGAAAGAGAGAGATTAGAAATTACGTTCGAGAAAGCACCGTTACCGTTAGGTGTAAAGTTGGCGGCTTTTACCTGCGATTCTCTTTTTTCAAGCATTTCCTTTTCTGCTGCGGACCTTTCCTGTGAAAATCCGCTGAATGAAGCTGTTGTTAATACAATTGCGAGTAGCTGTTTTTTCATATTTATAAATAAAGCGGTGTAGTTACATTAATGATGTTTTCCGATTCCGCTGCTGCAGCTAAATCAAACGTGATTCCTTCAGTGTACTCAATGAATGGGGGATTAGCCTTAATTGTGTACCTGGCTGGATTTGATGACCAGTAATGGTATTCCAGCTGGTAAGTTGTGTTGGGCTGCAGCACTACATTTGCAGTGTCATTGTCAGCAAAGGACAGCAGTTTTACACCATCACTGTCATAGAGGTAAACCCGAAGGTAGCCGTTGTCGGCCGAAGTTGTAATTTGCATATTTGAGCGTTAATTAATAAGTTTCCAATGAATTTTCCGGATCAGATCAGCCTGGATCCTGCAGATAATCAGGTCAGCCTGATTCCTTTTTGCCTTTTAGGACAAAGTGTTTTCTAAATATGAATGTGCGGTAGCGGCTGGATAACGGGGGTAAATCTAGGTATTCATTAAGCAAGCGGAAATAGCGAGAAATAGCTATTGTTAGAGAAGGTAGAGCCCGCGGGACTGGCAAAAAAAAAGCCTGGTCCTGAAATGTCTCCCGGGAGGGGCATTTCAGAACCAGGCTCTTGCGATGAGCGTGATATGACTATTTAATATGCGTGGCGGCGTCGATAATCAGATTGGCCACCTCTACCGGATGCGACTCAAATACGGCATGGCTTGCACCTGCAATTTCTACAGTCTTGCTTGTTGCCCTTTTTGCATAAAAGCGTTCCAGGTCGGGATTGATGATGCGGTCAGACTGAGCTACCATATACCAGCTTGGCCTGCTTCTCCAGGCAGGTGTTTGTATCACCGCACGGAAAACCACATCGGCAGTAGGCATTTGCGCATCTGCCATAAATGTAGCCCGGTACTTTGGCAGGTCGGCGGCGAAATCGGCATAAAACATTTCAGGCTTGATGTAATCAAAACCGTCGGCACCTTTTTGCAAAGATTTGTAGGCCGAAGGATAAAGTTTACCGTTTCCGGCTTCAGTTTCTCCTTTATCAGGTGCGTGCGCTGCGATATATACCAGTCCTGCCACGTGAGGGTCGTTTCCCGCTACAGTGATAACTGCACCACCGTAACTGTGGCCAACAAGGATGCATGGGCCGTCCTGCAGGTCGAGCACGCGCTTAACTGCTGCAACATCATTTTCAAAAGAATTTAAGGGTTGCTGGGTAACAGTCACATGATATCCTTTTTTATACAGGATATCATAAACGGGTTTCCAGCCCGACCCGTCTACAAATGCACCATGTACGAGGACGATATTTTTAACCACTTTGGCTGGCTGCGCAGCTACAACAGGGGCGGGCTTTGCCGCAGGTTTCGTTTGTTGTACTGCAGCAGGTGCAGCCGGCTTTGCCGGTTGAGCGCTGGTTGTTGCCGATGGCTTTGCTACCTGCGCATGCGTTGAAAGACTTAAGGAGGCACTTAATGCAAAAGCAGCCGTGAAAGCAATGCTGCTGTGCCTGATAAATTTCAGATTTTTCATAGATGTATAGAAGAGTATAAATTAAGCTAATTACAATATATAACGCATCTGCGCTTCATACGATACGATCAATGAAAAATAAATCCTGCAGGAACAGGCTTGTCCCGCGGTTACAACTGGAGAATTAAGGTAGTTGTTACAGGATATTTAATTCACCGGCTGGAAACTTTTACCGGATATTTTTAACATATACTGTTAGATTATACATTTATTCCGCGATTTTAATCAGGTCATCCAATGAATAAAAAAACTCATCTTCTGCGTTTATTAGTGGCTGCAGGGGCAATCCTCGTAGTGATGGTCAATGCCTTTGTGAACGATGGACTGCTAAAATTTTGCTGTAATGCGATCGCTGTTGCCGGCAGTGCGTACGGGATCATCGTGTTTATCTTTCCCAGGTCGGCATTCGTGCATAAACTAAACTATCAGCTGCGTAAATATGTATTCTTCAACATACTTCTTGGCCCGGAAAGAGAGGAAAGTGTAAGCGGGGCTGATGCTTTCGTTAAGTTAAAAAGCAGATTATTAGCCTATACGGCAGAACAGATCAGTAACCGCACAGATCTCATTAACAGTCCTGAGATATTCAGTTTCGATTTTGGTGTAAAAGAAGAATTCAATGGGGGAAGCATTCCGGGGAACCAGTCAAAAGAATGGAAGGAACATCTGCAGGACCAGTTTCTGTTTATCACAGGCGCATCAGGCAGTGGAAAAACCTTCGAACTCATCAAACGCGTCCACTTCCTTTGTGAACAGCTCAAGCCTGGCGAAACCAACCGGGAACTGCTGCGGGACCAAAAGGTTCCGCTATACATTGAGCTAAAATCATTAGACCGGAACCTTGATCAGCACTGGATTGAAGATTATATCAGTAAGTCTGCTTCCATTGCAAATAAAGACTTGAGCCTGAGCGAAATTACGGCATTAATTGTCGGTAAGCAGGTCGTTTATTTTTTTGATGGTTTAGACGAAGTCGAAGAAGAATACCGGTATGCCTGTGTCCAGGAGATGATCAGGTTATCAAAAATTACCGGTGTGCATGTCAGCTGCCGGAAAGAAGTTTTCAAACGGCTTACTGAGGCTAATCAACTGGAACTTCAATATTATCCCGCAGAATACTTCCTTAAACCACTCAGCTTTGAATTCGTTAAGGACACAATCCGGTCACTCTTCAACCGGACTGATGCTGTAAAGGCAGAGATGATTGAATTCATCACCAACAAACCCAGGCTGCAGCGGCATATGTCGCGGCCAATATTCCTCAATCTGTTCATCGGTGTATACACCAACTTAACTGAGGAAGAAAAGCGGAGGCTCGCAATCGGCAATGTAGAGGAAACAATGGATATCCTCTGGGCAAACTATGAAGATTTTATCGTTAAAAATAAACTATGGAGAGACAGCGACATCCTGGGGATCAGGACGATCACCGTATGGCTGGCCAGGATCATGGGATACCGGTCGTTCTATATTGAGTCGATCCAGCCCTCATGGATTTCCACGATAAAAGAGGGTGCGGTGGTAGAGCATAAGGGCCTTCAGAAACTTTATTATTTAACCACAAGGGTGGTCGCCTCGGTGATTATCGGCAGTGCCCTGTCCTGTATCATCTCAACACCCTTTGCCCTATTGTCCGGAAGTATCATCGGCGGTACAGCAATTTCAGTATTGGCCGGTCTTTACAACAGGATAAAGGCACCGGAGGGGATTCCGGTATGGCTTACCAACTTCCTGTTTTCGATAGGAATGATCGCTGTGCTGATTATTGTCTGCGGAGGCTACCAGGGCCTGGCCCTGCGCAGGGCCCCCGAGGAAATGGCTACCCCGTACTTTTCTGCTACTGAATGCTGGCCGGGGGTATTGCTGGGCATCACCCTCAGCACTATTTTCAGTTACCGTGTGATTATGGAAAAGATCAGGAAACAATATATCCTGCCGGTAGAGCTTTTTCATTTCGACTGGCCCCATGCCGTAAAATATGGCTTGTCCTGGGGTTTCACGAGCGGCATTATTGTAGGTACGATGGGTGTTTACGTGCGTAATAAATATGAGCAGACAGTATTCATCAGGAAGTGGCTTGTGCCATACCTGCAAAAGGAACTGCACAATTTTCGGGGAGCCTCAATCTCAGCAGCTCATCTCGATGCCGCCATTTTCATCTATGCCTTCCTTGTTACCTTTTTCGTGGCCTCGATCCTGATTGTCCTGCTGGCGGGCCGGTACAATGATCAGGTGCAGACAAATATCGGCAAGAAACAAAAACTAAATTACGGTATCAAAGAGTCCCGCCGTCATGCACTGGTCCACGGCGGCAAGGTAGGTGTGCTCGTTGCGGCCCTTTATTATATCATTATGCTCAGGATTGGTATGGGCAACTGGTTTTTCTGCCTCAAAATATCTCTGGGTGCATCAGTACTGGCGTTTTTATGGTTTGGCGGGATGGAAGTGATCAACCATCGTATCCTGCGGATCAATCTTTATTTACGGGGCATTGCACCACTGGATTATACACCATGGGTACAGAAACAGCAGGATATGGGCCTGATTATATCTACGGGTTTCCAGATGAAGTTTTATCATACTACACTGGCCGGTTATTACATGCGTTATCCGCTGGAGAATAACCCCCGCATCCGGCTGAAAAAGGTCAACGCAACAGACTTCCTTTTATATACACTGATACTTGCTGCCTGTGTAGTGTTCATTGCACTTCCATTTTACCAGCGCTACATCGGGCAAACATACTGGAAAGGGGATTATGATATCAGGACTGATATTCCAGAAAGTAAAAAAGTAAACGACAGCACTTACAGGTTCCTGGCAAACGGGAAAATGAATGTCTCTGCCAGCGGATATATTGTTGTAGGAACCTTTGTTGGTTACGCTTGTCCGCAGGGAACTACCTGTGGGTTTATGGGAATGCCTATCGACAGCGCTTACAATCTGGACGGGTTTGGGCAATACCGGCATGCTGCTTTACTTTACCGTATTAAACATCAGGATACGCACTGGTCTGAATATCGGTACGCTTCAGAACTCCGCTTGCTCAATGTCAAAAAGAACGACCTTTTGCAGGTACTCGTCAATGATAAGGAATGGCAGAATAACACTAAACGTTACCAGCTTTCAATGAAAGCCTGCGGAAATTGCAAATAAATAACCATCAAATGAACCATCAGCTAATGTCCTGGCTTACCAGTATGCCCATCGCACACCGCGGTCTGTATGACGAGGAAAATGCCATACCGGAAAATTCCATGACTGCATTCGAAAAGGCAATTGAACACAATTACGCGATTGAGCTGGACGTATATGTAACCCTGAGCCATGAGGTAGTTGTTTTTCATGATCCAACATTGAGAAGAATGTGCGGTGTTGACAAACGTGTAGAATCTTTAACCAAAGAAAATCTGGCGCGTTATCAGTTGCTGAGGACGGGCGAGCGGATACCTTTGCTAAAAGATGTACTTAGACTCGTGAGGGGCAGGGTGCCCCTGCTGATCGAAATTAAACGGCAGCCCTGGATTAAAAATGCCAATATGGTGATTTTGAATACGCTGCTGGGTTATAAAGGAGAGATGGCTGTACAGTCGTTTGATCCCTTTGTGCTCGGATGGTTTGCCCGGAAAGGCCCGATGGTGACGCGTGGCCAGCTTGCCTCAGACTTCCGCTCAGAAAAAATGCACTGGCTTTTGAAATACCTGCTGTGCAACCTCAAGCTTAATTTTATTAGTAAGCCACATTTTCTGGCCTATGATGCAAAGGCGCTCCCTAAACGCCATATCGAAAGAAGAAGGAAAAAGAATGGAATGATTGTGCTGGGCTGGACGGTTGCAGACCAGGCGGAGCTGAACAGGATTAAACCGCATTGCGACAATATTATTTTTGAGAGATTCAGGCCCGGATAGAAAAAAGGCCGGCAAATTCTGCCAGCCCTTCTTTAGCTTATCTATGCGGACGGTGATTAACCACTACATGGTGTCTTTTTTTACGGTGTTTCTTACGATGATGTGGTTGCGCGTCGGCTGCCTGAAAGGCAAAGGTAGTCAGTAAAATGAATACCAGAATTTTTATGTGTTTCATAGAATTGATATAAGTGTGTACTTAAATGTTGATGTATTCAGCTGCAATGCTTGCAGAAGATTAATTGTGCCGGCCTCTTTCCTGTTGTCCTTTTCCCTCATTGTGCCCCCCATTTCCCCTGTGATGGCGCATTTCTGCACAGCCTGATAACATTACAGCCGTGACTAACAGCAGGCAGAACGTTTTGATAGTATTATTTTTCATGTTCGTTTATGATTTGAAGTTAGAACACGAATGAGCCCTGATTGTTGCCTGCCTGGGGGGCGTTATCGACAGACGGCAGGCTTGTGTCGACGCAGCGGTACAATGTGCAGATGAAAGTTGCGGTGTTTTGCTGCTCATAAATCAATTTTGATTGAATCAATATTTTAAATAGCTTGCAGAGCCTCGATTCCGGAGCTTTCATACATTCAAATCATCTGACAGGGATATAACATATAATGGATACAAACAAAACCGCGGGTACGCTTCTCCAAACAAAACAGCATTATGAAATTCTCGACGGACTGAGAGGGTTTGCCGCTCTGGCGGTGGTCACCTTCCATTTTATGGAGTGGGTATATACTGATTCCAGTCAGAACTTTATCGGCCACGGTTTTTTGGCGGTCGATTTCTTTTTCTGCCTTTCCGGATTTGTGATCGGTTATGCCTACGATGACCGCATCGCCAAAATGGGCAGAGCTAAGTTTTTCATATCAAGAATGATCAGGCTGCACCCACTGGTTGTAGCAGGATCTGTCCTGGGCCTGCTGGCATTCTTGTTCGATCCCTTTGGCGGTCATCCGGAAATGTACAGCACCGGAAAAATCATTCTGACATTTTTCTGTTCCATACTGATGATTCCCTTACCTGTGATAGCCGACAGGGGTTTTAACCTGTTCAGCTTTAATGCACCGGCCTGGTCGTTATTTTGGGAATATATGGCCAATATTGTCTACGGATTTGTGCTTTACCGCATTAGCAAAGCTTTCGTGCTGCTGTTAACCATTCTTTCTGCAGTTGCGATATGCTGTGTCAGCTATCGCTCCGGCAATTTGCTGGGCGGCTGGAGCGGGCCAACGTTCTGGGACGGCTGCGCCAGGATATCCTATTCCTTTTTAGCAGGACTGCTGATTTACCGTTCCAACTGGATCATCAAAAACAAGCTGGGTTTTATCGGTCTGGCCATATTGCTGCTCCTTGCCTTTATCATGCCAGCCTCCCCAAAATGGAACTGGTTCGCAGAACCTATCATTGTACTGCTTTATTTTCCCTTACTGATTGCTTTAGGCGCCGGGGCTGCACTGTCGCCCGGACTAAAAAACATTTGCGTATTTTCAGGAAAGATCTCTTACCCGCTTTACATGACGCATTATGCTGCATTATGGATGTTCGGTAATTATCTGACCAATTACAAGCCGGATGCGGATCATTTAACCCTGATCATTATATCCGGTGTGCTGCTGCTGCTTGGCGCATCATATCTGGTAATGGTGCTTTATGATATCCCGCTGAGGAAATATCTGACAGAAAAATGGAAGCAGCGGTTAGCCAGTAATCAGACTTAAGGTAGTTAATTTCGTATTGCCAGGGATATTCCTGTGAATATACAAGCAAGTATTTCATCATGCTCAATCAAGCCTAAATATAATGCCTAAACAACCAACCAAACTTAAAAGCAGGGCTGCAGATCCTGTTTCAGCCGATCAGATCATACAATCAAACCCAGTCATCAGCAGGCGCGACATGCTTGGACTGACAGGCGTCGCCGGTCTTACGCTCTTAACCGGTCTTGGGTCAAAAACCTTTGCACAAACTGCAGCAGTACGTCCCCGCATCGCATGCCTTGTCAGCTACTGGGGTGCTCCGAGGTCGCATGCCGACTGGATCATTACCAAACTGCTGGACGGTTACTGGTGGGAGGGAGCACATACCCCCTCGCGGGTAGAGGTTGTCGCTATTTACATCCATCAGCTTCCTGAAAGCGGACTGGGGCAGAAAGTAGCTAAAACCAAAAATATTCCAATCTTCAAAACCGTAGGCGAAGCTGTCACCCTTGGTGGCAAAGAACTCGCCGTGGATGGCGTTGTCATCGTTGCCGAACACGGAGAATATCCTACCAATCTCAAAGGACAGTGGATGTTGCCGCGCTGGTGGATTTACCAGCAGGTAATCCGGGTGTTCGAGCAAAGCAAACGTTCGGTGCCCATCTTTAACGATAAACACCTTTCTTACAACTGGGACGAAGCCAAATGGATGTTCGATAAATCACGGGAGCTCAATTTTCCCTTAACCGGTGGTTCGTCCATACCCGTATTTTACCGCACGCCAGAAATAGAACTCGCTAACGATACCCCAATCAGGGCTTCAATCCTGGTAGGAGATACTGCCGATGAAGGCGCACTTTTCCATTGTGTAGACCTGCTCCAGGCTTTTGTGGAACGCCGCAAAGGAGGGGAAACGGGTGTAAAATCAGTGCAGTGTATCCGCGGGCCGGAAACCTGGGCCTGGGTGGAACGTACCGCATGGGCCGCCAAACTGCTTGAATCTGTCAGGAAGAAATTTGAGTTTACGCCAGGCCACTTTCAGGAGATGGAACGTCCAAACGTCTGTATCATCGAGTATAATGATGGAACGGTGGCAGCAGTAATCTCGGCTAAGAGTGCAGCCTGGACTTACGCGGCCGAAATCGAAAAGCAGGATCAACCTGCGCTGGTCTCCATTCTTGGCTGGCCCGGCCCTTTTGCGCAATATCATGCCTCTAATGCCCAACCGCACTGGATTACCGAAATGATGGTAACCAAAAAGGAACCGTTTAACGCAGAGCGGTTATTGTTGTCGACAGGAATTGTATCTTACAATATGGAGTCGAACTGGGAGAATGGCAAGTATTCTCCTGTGGGGCGCCGCATCAAAACACCTTTTATGAACATTAGCTACCGCCCAACGCGAGGAGCACAATTCAGCAAAGGGCAGCGCCCGCCAAACACACCGTATATAAGGGGCTTCGATACCTAGCCCACACTTCAACTGAACTGATCAATTAATGAACCAAATAATATAATGAACCGCAGAGACCTAATTAAGAGCCTAACCATATTGCCTATAGCAGGAAAATTGTTCCCTGTACAAACCCTTTCCGCCGCCCCTCTTGCCAGATATAGTTTCCCTTTTGCTGAAGATAAACCGATGCCGGCAATACACCGAAATTCATTTGTGATGGACGGACATATCCATGTGATGACCCGCGAATTGCTGATGAAAACGGATATCGGGCAGCGTTATACGGATGGGAGCGTTGATCTCCCGCGCGCCAAAGAAGGCGGTATGGATGCCATGTTCTTTTCGGTTTATACGCCCGACGTGTACTATCCCGGAAGGTTCGAGACCAAAAATACATTCAGGGTGATCAATCTTGCCCTGGACCAGATCAAAAAAAACAATGCCGTGATTGAGCTGGCACTTACGGCCACAGACATCGTCCGCATCAACAAAAAAGGCAAAATTGCCGCTTTCCTTGATCTGGAAGGCGGATTTGACCTTGATGGTGATCTTAATCTGCTCCGTGCAATGCATCAACTGGGATTGAGGTGTATGCAGCTGACTGCCCACAATACAACGAACGCGTTCATAGATGCTTGTAATGATATCAGTTACTGGGGCGGGATCAATGATCTCGGCAAACAGATTATCTCCGAAATGAACACGCTCGGCATGGTGATCAATGTTGCGCATGCCTCCAATGATGCGATCCTGCAAGCCACTGAAGCAAGTAAAGATCCTGTGATCTACAGCCACGGAGGTTTTTTCAATATCGTAAATCACCCCCGTTGTATCAGCGACGAAGCCGCAAAAGCGATTGCTGCAAAAGGTGGTGTGATTGGGATTCAGTTCGGAAGCCTGTTCAATAATCCGAAATACTATGCCTGGCAAAATCCCTCGCCGGCTCCGAAGGTTACTGTGCCAAAAGGTACAAAGCCGGCTTCTTTAGTGCCAAAACCGAATACACAGACGATAGAAGAGGTCGACAAACAGCTGGCGACTGAAGTGCCGCTGAATTTCAGGGGGACTATACCCGATGAATACTGGATGCACATTGATCAGCTGGCTAAAGTGATCGACTATGGGGTGAAACTGGTAGGCGAGGATCACATTGCATTGGGTGCCGATCTGGATGGTGGACCTGAACTGCCACATGAAATGAAAGACATCAGTGATTACCCCCAAATTACAATAGCGATGCAAAAGCTCGGCTATAGTGATACACGGATCAAAAAGATCCTTGGCTTAAACTGGCTGCGTGTAATACGCCAGGTAACGGAGAACAAAGCCTGAATTCAGGATCCCATTGATTCCGCTCTCAGATCTCAGCGGATGAACTGAATGCACAGGCATACAGTTCATCCGCCAGTCATCTGGTCCTTATATCATTTATGCAGGCTGTCATTTATTCTTTACATTAATTTCATCAAGGTTATCAGCAATGTAGAATAATCATTAGCTTTGGTTGCCAAATAATTTATTTCATATTGCCTGACAACTAATAAATGAATAATGACTGCTTATAATTGTCTGAGTGATCTGGAATTGTTGGATTTAGTAAAATCAGACAATGAATCTGCATTCGCAGAAATTTATGAGCGTTATTTTGGTGTCCTTTATCTGCATGCCTATCACAGGCTGCATGACCAGGATGAAGCTAAAGACCTGATACAGGAGCTGTTCACCTATCTCTGGTCTACGCGCCGGGTTCTTGAACCTAAAACTAATTTTTCAAATTACCTTTATACCTGGGTGCGTAACCGCGTTCTTAACGTCATCGCCCATAAGCAGGTGCAGGAAAAATACCTTTCCACACTGCCGCCATTAGACAGCTCTGTAGAATCTTTAACAGATCATCGCCTCCGCGAAAGGCAGCTGGCTGCCATTATTGAACGTGAAGTCGCTTTACTGCCGCCAAAAATGCGCGAGGTATTTATGATGAGCAGGAAAGCTAACCTGAGTTACAAAGATATCGGCGCTCAGTTAAACCTGAGCGAGCAGACTGTCAGGAGCCATGTAAAGAATGCATTGAAAATTTTGAAGGCCAGACTGGGCATTCTTTTCTATCTGTTTATTATTTTCTACAAATAATATTTTTCAGAAATAACATTTTTTTTACCCCCATGAGCCTGAGCCTCCTGTCTATATTATTATAAGACATATACCAGGCTATGCATCATACAAAACTTCAGGAGCTTCTTCAAAAAAATAAGGAGGGTACAATCAGTGAGGAAGAAATGGCCTTGCTGGAAAACTGGTATGCGGGCTGGCATCCCGAAGCCAGGCCTTTGAGTCATGAGGAAATTGAAGCGTCCAAACTTGAAGTATGGCAATCTATACAGCAGGTTAAAAAGCCAGTGATCAGAAGGCAACTTTGGCCGCGCCTGACGGCAGCAATATCCTTATTCCTGTTCTTCTCCCTGCTTACATATTATTTCAGCAGGACCAGTATTCCGCAAAAAGCAGATCAGGCAAAAATAAACGCGCCTGCAAAAATCGATTTCACACCCGGGGGCAATAAAGCCGTGCTCAGCCTTGCCGGTGGCAAACGCATCCTGCTGACAAATGCACGAAATGGCCAGCTGGCGGTACAGGGGGCGGTTAACATTGTGAAAACAGCAGATGGTGAGGTGGTGTACGACCATCAAAATGGCGCTGGACGTACGCAAGATGATATTTATAACACCATGAGCACGCCCAGGGGAGGCCAGTATAATCTTACGCTAGCTGATGGCACAAAGGTATGGCTGAATGCTGCATCATCGATTACCTATCCCGTGGCATTTAGCGGTGCAGAAAGGAAAGTCGCTGTAACCGGAGAGGCCTATTTTGAAGTAGCACACGAAAAATCGAAACCATTTATTGTACAAACAAACAATCAGGAGATCAGGGTACTGGGCACTCATTTCAATGTCAAAGCGTATGACGATGATGCGGGAATCAGCACAACCCTGCTTGCAGGCAGTGTGCAGATCAAAAACCTCAGCTCAGGAAAATCTGAGGTATTAAAACCGGGACAGCAGGCTAAAGTATTTAAGGATCAGCCTCAAATCAGTATCAAGGCTGTCAACGCCGAGGACTTTATTTCCTGGAAAAACGGCTATTTCATTTTTGATAACCAAAGTATAAAAAGTGTGATGAAGATCATGAGCCGCTGGTATGACGTGGATGTGGTATACGATAACCTGAACAGGGAAGACAAGTTCGGCGGTACCTTTTCGAGGGCCTCAAACCTGTCGGAGATCCTGCATAACCTGGAGCAGGTCGGCAAAATCCATTTTAAAATGGAAGCCAGGAAAGTAATTGTAAGGGATTAATCCTTCAACAACTGAAGCTATCAACCAAATATAAATTAACCTAAAAAGAGGAGGCACTATGGGCAGGAATTAGACTTACCCCACAAACTTACCGGTAAAAAACCACAGGCGTTGGAGCGCCCATGGTTCCACAGCGTATGCTGTACGTCAGGTAAATAATTAAAGCTAACCAATAGATTTTCATTAAACCTAACAACCAAATGTATAAAAAAATTACTGAATTACTTTTCAGGAGGGACTCCTGTGTATATTCCAATTTTTTCCTCAAAATGAAACTAACCTTTTTGTTATTGCTTATTGCCATTTTGCAGCTAGAGGCAAAAACCTATGCCCAAAAAATCACGGTTATCGCTGACAAGGCGACTGTAACTGATGTAATTGCACAAATCAGAAAGCAAACAGATTTCGACTTTCTCTACAACAACAGCACACTTAAAGAATCCAGGCCGATTACGGTGGAGGCCAGGAATATGGATTTGACAAAAGTACTTGAACTTTGCTTTAGCGGGCAGCCTTTTGATTACATCATCAGAAACAAGACGATTCTAATCCTTGAAAAAGCCGAACGGAAACCACTGAGAGGCCTTCCCAGGGACACCCGCGTCCAAAAGGTCAGCGGATCTGTCAAAGATTCCGCCACAGGCGAGGGTTTAAAAGGTGTCACCGTTAATGTTGAAGGTACTGGCATCGGCACTTTTACAGATGCACAGGGATCGTTCACGATTAATATACCCGGACCAGCATCTGTACTGGTATTTTCATATATCGGATACGAGCCCCAGAAAGTAACAGCGGGCAGCCAGACCAGCATTGAGGTGAAACTGCTGAAGACGGATACGAAGCTGGACGAAGTAGTGGTGGTAGGTTACGGTACGAGAGCAAAAGGTGCAATCACCGGGGCAATTTCTACGGTTAAGGCCGAAGTCTTTGAGAACAGGCCTGTTACGAATAGTTTCGACGCCCTGCAGGGAACCATACCGGGCTTAACGATCACCAAAGCGAGCGGACAACCCGGAGGGGGCAACTTCGACCTCAAGGTCCGTGGCAATTCATCCATCAATGGTAATTCTCCACTGATACTGATTGACGGCGTTCCCGGCAATATCAACACCATTAATACCAATGATATTGCAGAAGTAACGGTACTGAAAGATGCAGCGGCGGCCATATATGGAGCGAGAGCAGGGGATGGGGTCATCATCGTGACCACAAAACGCGGCAAAAAAGGCCCGCCGGAAGTTACCTATACCAGCAATGTCGGCATCAAAACACCAACCTACCTGAGGAAGATCATGAACACCCTGCAGTATGCGGAATTTGCCGACGAAGGATTAAGGAATGTAGGACTTCCTGGTTTCGCGCCGGAAGTGTTTGAGAAAATCAGGGCGAATGCTGCGCCCGACCTGGGCCAGGGATGGAACTATGGTGTCACCAATTACCCTGGATTTTATGGTTATACCGACTGGAATAAGGCAATCTACAAAAGCTCCTCGCAGCAGATCCATAATGTTGCTATTTCCGGTGGTACTGAGACCAACAATTACCTGGTATCAGTAGGGTACAAGAGGGATAATGGCATTTTAAAATTTGGCGAGAACAAGTCTGATGGATATAACCTGCGCCTCAACTATGATTTTCGACTGAGCAGTAAGCTCGCGATTGAAACGCGCACAAACTTTGATAACACGGCCACAGTGACGCCTACATTGCTGGGCAGTGCCTTAACAAATGTAACCAGGCAATTTCCATATCAGCCAGTATATAATCCTCTGGGACAATTTTATGGCTATCAGGGATATGAAAATCCTGCACAGTACTTAGAGGAGGGAGGCTCAAGAAACAGTAATTTCTCCCGTTTCGGTACCAATTTCAAGGTCGACTATACGGTTATTCCCGGACTTAAACTGACAGGGCAGGCTGCTGTTAGAATAGACTATAATAATGATAAAGAAATTCATCCTACCTTAACCCGGTATAACTATGCCGGCGGCGTACAGGACATCAGAAATACGCCTAACTCAGCTATATACGATAACGGCAAAACGCTCAACAAGCTTTACCAGATTTATCTGGACTACAATAAACAGTTTGGAGCAAAACACCATATCAACTTCACAGGAGGCGCTTCACTGGAACAAACCAATTACGAATTCCAAAGCACAACAGGGTATAATTTCCCGAATAATGAATTGTTTACCCTGAACCTGGCCGACCGCACCAAGGTAGAATACGCAGATTTTACAGGCAATTTGAATGATCAGGCACTGGGATCATACTTTGGACGCTTCAGTTATTCCTTTCAGAACAAGCTGATCGTAGACCTTACCGCACGTGCAGACGGCAGCTCCAAGTTCGCACCTGAAAAACGCTGGAGCGCAGTATTTCCATCGGCGGCGCTGGCCTACAATTTATCCGAAGAAAGTTTCATCAAATCAATGAAGATCTTTGACCTGGTTAAGCTCAGGGTATCTTATGGCAGAATGGGTAACCAGGAAATAGGTGCACTGGGCCTCTATGACTATATTCCCCTGATCAATCAGGTAAAGGACGGCAATGGAAATATTGTCGTTTACCCAATTGGTTCTCCAAATGCCGGGCTTACCGGTGTAAATGCCAATCCTGCCTCCGCAGACCGCACCTGGGAAACGATCATCAACAAAAATATTGGTATAGACCTCGCCATACTGCGGTCAAGGCTCAGTTTTTCATTCGATTACTACAATAAGATCAATAACGACATGCTGGTCAACGTGGCCGTTCCCGCAACTTTCGGTGCAACCCCACCATCCACCAACCAGGGCAAGCTGGTTACAAAAGGCTTTGAAACTTCCATGATCTGGAAAGACCAGATCAATAATTTCAGGTACAGCGTTTCCCTGCAGGTAAGCGACAGCAGAAATAAACTGGTGGAGTTGAAGAACACGGACAACTATCAGGAGGGTTTAAATCAATACCGCCAGGGGTATGCGATCTACTCTTATTTTGGATATGTATATGATGGTATCATCAAAACCCAGGACCAGCTCAATGCCTATAAACAGTTACAGGGTGTTCCTGCGCGAATTTCAATCGGGGATGTCATGTATAAGGATGTTGATGGGGATGGTAAGTTAACTGCCTTTGGAGATAAATCCAAAGGGCTTGCCGGGGATATGGTTTACCTGGGCAACGTTAATCCGCGCTACACCTTTTCGTCAAATATTACCATGGGCTATAAGCAATTTGACCTGCAGGTTTTCTTGCAGGGGGTAGGCAAAAGGGACGTGATCTATGAAGGAAACATCAGGACACCAAATACTTTCTACTGGCCCTCGCTGGCTTATTTTTCCGGCAAGACATACAGCCCGGACCGCCCGGATGCTGAGTTCCCGCGGTACCTCCCGGGGAATTTAGGGTATGATGATGTTTCCAGTTATGATTACCGTTCTTCTACCAAAACCATTCAAAGCGTAGCTTATTTAAGATTCAAGGTCATCACCCTCGGATACAATTTACCCGATGCAGTCGCCAGGGCGATCAGGATGAAATCTGCCCGCATCTATTTGAGCGGACAGGACCTGTTTACCATATCCAAAGGAACACTGGGCGGAAACTTTGATCCCGAAGACGGTTACCGCAACGAAGGGACCTATCCTTTCAACAAAGTTTATTCGATGGGCCTCAGTGTTAAATTTTAATGACCTTAATCATGAAAAGAAAATATTCACACAGAAATATATTAAAACCAGCCGCCCTTGCCCTGATATGCCTGTCGGCGATGGTTTGGACAGGATGTAAAAAGGACCTGAACCTGGTATCAAAGGACACCATCACAGACGCAACATTCTGGAAAACCGGTGCAGATTTTAAACTTGCCGCCAATAATCTGTACAGCGGACTGGACCGGTTTGGCGAAGAGGATACAGAATCCGACATTGCATTCAATACCCCGGACCCTGTGAGCAATGGCAACCTGCAGCCTTCTGAGACTTCGTCTACCTGGACATCCAGTTATAGCAATATCCGGTCGGCCAATAATATTTTAGAAAAAGGTGCCGGAATGACTGATGCTGATATTAAAAAGTATGTGGCGGAAGCAAAATTCTTCAGGGCCTGGTATTACTGGAAATTATTGCGCATCTACGGCGGGGTGCCGCTGATTACCAGGGTGCTCAGCAGTGATGATCCGGACCTGTTTGCAGCAAGGTCGACCCGCACCCAAACGGCTGATCTGATATTGAAAGATCTTGATGAAGCCAAGAATGACCTGCCTGTGCAAGCCGACCTGTCATCGCCTGATATAGGCAGGATCACCCGGGGCGCCGCGCTTGCGCTGGCAGCACGGGTGGCACTGTTTGAAGGTACCTGGCAAAAATCAAGAAGCGGGGCTGATGCCGCGAAATATCTTGATGCTGCTGTTACTGCATCACTGGCGATAATCAACAGCGGCACTTACAGTCTGTATACGGGCAGCGGAGCGCAAAGCTATCGCTACTTATTCCTTGAGGCAGGGGATGATTCCAAAGAATCAATACTCGACAGAAGATACGCCAGGAATATCTTAGGGCATGATGCTCCGTATATGTATGATCAGGATGGCTATAACCCCACCCGTAAAATGGTAGATATGTATCTCGATAAAAACGGCTTGCCGATCAGCTCCCCGGGCAGCGTTTTTCAGGGTTATGCAACCTTTACCTCCGAATTCCAGGACCGCGATCCGCGAATGACGCAGACCATGATCATCCCCGGAACATTAACGAACAGGGTCTTTTTCCCGGTCAGCAAAGTGGCTAACTGGCCTGATGCACCTCAGCGTAACTTTAATACAGGCTATATCCTGTACAAATATATGTCGGAAGACCCGGTGGCCAACAATTCGGGACGCGAAGGCGATAACAGCCTCTTTGATTATGACAGGCACCTGATTCGCTATGCAGAAGTGCTGCTGATCTACGCTGAGGCTATATTTGAAAAGAACGGGTCAATCTCCGATAACGACCTGAATATATCGGTCAACAAACTGCGTGACAGGGTGGCCATGCCTCATATTACCAATGGTTTCGTGGGCGCAAATAATCTGGACATGCGCACTGAGATCAGGCGCGAACGTACAGTGGAACTTACCCTGGAAGGTTTCCGTTATGATGATATCCGGAGATGGAAAACCGCCGAAACGGAATTACCGCAGGATGTAAAAGGTATTAAGATCAGCGGAACGAGCTGGGCTACAAGGGCGCCTTACAATGATCCGAGCTATGCCGGAAAGGTGGATGCAAACGGTTTCCTGATTGCAGAGAGAAGCAGAAAGTTTGATCCGGCGAAAGATTACCTTCAACCTTTACCAACTAAAGAAGTTGCTTTCTACCAGGCTAGTGGGCATACGCTTGAACAAAACCCGGGCTGGTAAGGCTATCTGCCGGGTCGGCCCTGGCCGGCCCGGTATTAAAAAACATATATTAAGATACTTATCCTATTGATGCGATGAAATTAAGACTTTTATTCCCTTGCCTGTCACTTATTACCAGCATGTCTCTGTTCACACTGAGCCTGCAGGCACAGCCTAACACAACCAGTAAAGCGCTCACTTTAATGGGCAACCGTTTCCTTACCTTCAATACCGTCATCCGCGTTAACCAGATCGAAGTCTCCAGAGCGCGTAATGTTGGTGAAGACGAGCGCGCACTGCATACGCCCGCAAGGGTTATTGCCTTCAGAAATGCTGTAGCGGAAGGTTTTCCCGGCGGTAAAATGACCTGGTCGTTTAGCTGGCTGGCATTGAACGATACAAGCGCAGCATACAGAGAGATCAGGAAACTTATTGTTGGCTACCATTATCAGTATGGCGATGAGATTACTTTTATTCCGGGCGCCTACTTCGCCAATGCCTACAATACCACGGAACAGGTCAATAAAGATCTCCATGATGCATTGCAGCTGATCACCAAAATTGTAGGCAAAGGGTACCGGCCGCAGAGCATTGTTGCGGGATTTATGTCGGCCAAAAACCAGCAATACCTCGCCGAAAAAGAGGATATACATGTTTGCCAGGGCAATATCTGGAGCCAGTTCAGTATCGATAATCAGGACGGCGACGGGGCGGTGGTATATCCCTTTTATCCCTCAAAAGAACATTTCTGTAAACCTGCGCAAAACAAAAGTGACTTTATCGACTGTGTAAACCTGGATGGCTGGACAGTAGATTTCCTTGCTGCCAGGAGACAGGGCTTTGCCGGCGGATTTAACAGCCGTATGGGTGTTGGGCCAATAGAGACCTTAGGCAGGTATGGCAATGAAAAAGGCCTCCGGGAAATGATGCATAGCACAGCTATTCATTATGATAAAGGTTTTGAACTCAACGGATTTGGCTGGGTCACCAACTGCTGGGAACTTTCACTGCCTTATGATCCCTCTTTATTAAAAAACTGGCTCCTTGCCATCAGGGAGCGCTGGCCGGAGGTGAAGATGATCAACCAGGGCGAGTTTGGACTCATCTGGCGCGCACAATACAAAAGCAACAGCTTCAATTATCGCTTTGTAGAACGTGGTTCGGGCATAGGAGGCTCGGATGCGAACAATGAGATCAGCTGGTACATGAACAAAGATTTCAGGCTGGCTCTGCTCAGAGACTGGCAGAAAAATACGCCTGCAAAAGTAATTGATTTTACCCGGTATGATGTAAAGGCTTCAGAGCCTACACAAATGACCCGCAAATGGAGCCTCCTGGGGGAAATCAATCAAAAACAATCCCGCCCGCAGGACAAACCTGTTTCCATCGATTCACTTTCTGGTAAATCCCGGGCTGTAATCGCCAAACGCTGCAGCAATTTGATTACGAATGTTCCTGGTTACTGACCAGGAACATTTCCTTAAAACACTTTTATAGCTTATCTTAGAGTGACATGAAAAGTTTAGAGGAGTTTACAGCATCTTTGAGAAATGACAGGCCAGATGATGATCTGTCTGTGCATTTAAAAGCATTATGGTATGACAAAAAAGGGGACTGGCAGCAGGCACATCATCAGGTTGATCATTTGAATGACCTCGCATCTGCACATATCCATGCCTACCTGCACCGCAAGGAAGGCGATATCTGGAATGCAGACTATTGGTACAAGAGGGCACAGCAAAAAAGGCCGGAAATTTCCCCGGACGAAGAGTGGGCACAATTGCTGCGTTTGTTCCTTTAAATTTCGCCCGGATCGCTGCAATTTATACCAGTGGTAAAAATTTGTAGTCAATGGTTATATGTGCTATATTTACCAGACCACATATAAGCACTGATTCATGAAAAGTATACTTAAAAGTTCCTTACTTCTTATTACATTCACCTTTAGTACCGTGATTTCCCTGCGTGCACAGCAAGCTGGCAGCTATGGAAAGTACGTCAATACCCTGATCGGCAGCTACCCACTGACCGATCCAAAAATACTGGGTTATGAACTGCCCAAAGACTGGCGTTCCTGGGCAGGCCTCACCTTTCCCGGAAGCTCAATGCCCAATGCGATGGTACAGCTCAGCCCCATGACGGAATATGGTTCAGGTGCAGGATATGAGTATGAAGATGATATCATCTATGGTTTTACGCATACCAATAAGGGGCACTGGAACCTCTGCAATATCCCCCTGATGCCCGTTTCGGAAGCAGGGATCAGCGAAGCCAAAGCCGCCATAGCCGCATCAAATAATAGCATTGAAGGCCAGGGCCGCAATCCCAGGGATTTTGGTTCTAAATTTTCTCATGCCAGGGAACAGTCTTCGCCCGGCTTTTACCAGGTTTACCTGGACAACTACAAAGTGAAGGTGAGCCTCACTTCAACGCTCCGCTGCGGATTCCACCGCTATGAATTTGCCAGTCCTTCAGGCAGACAGATTATATTTGACCTTGGCCGTGCCAACAACAGGATTGCTGAATGGGAAATCAGCCAGTCGGGAAAAAACGAATTACAGGGAAGCCAGAAAACCGGTGAGCACATCTATTTTTATGCGCTGCTGAATACGGAAATCAAAAGCCTTGAGAAAACCGATGAGGGCAAAGCCGGAGGTTATGCAAGGATCAAACTGGCAGACGGAACAAAGGGCCCGGTAGAAGTGAAAATAGGGATTTCCTTTGTCAGTGCTCAAAATGCGAAAGAAAACCTTGAAAAGGAGATTGGAACTAAATCCTTTGAGCAGATCCATAATGAAGCTACCCAAACCTGGGAGCAGGTGCTTTCAAAAATTCAGCTGAAAGGCGGCACGCCTAAGCAAAAAGAGCTTTTGTATTCCTGCCTATACCGCTCTTTGCTTTGGCCCGCATTGCGCAGTGATGTAAATGGCGAATACACCGATATCAGGATGAAACCCGCAAAGTCGGCTGATTTCAATTATTATACAGAGCCCTCGCTCTGGGATACTTACCGTAATAAAGATGTCCTTTTAGGATTGATCTCTCCCAAAGTTGCACTTGATGTGATCAAATCGATGAAAGACGTGGGCGACAAAACTGGTTTTATCCCTACCTTTTTCCATGGCGACCATGGGGCCTCATCTATCGCCGGTGCTTACCTCCGCGGGATTAACGATTTTGATATCAAAGGTACGTACGCCATTCTGCTGAGAAATGCCAATGTCTCTCCGGGAGCACGTCCGCACCTTGAGGAGTACATCAAAAAGGGATATATCTCAGATCCGGATATCGCTCATCCTGAAGTAGAAACCAAAGCCAGTGCCGGTGTCTCCAAAACACTTGAATATTCTTATGACGATTATTCACTCGCACAACTGGCCAAAAAACTGGGCGATACGGCCAATTACAGGATCCTGATGGCACGCTCCGGCAATTACAAAAATATGTTTGACCCCGGTACGCGCTTTATGCGCGGGAGGCTGGAAAACGGAGACTGGATCAAGCCCTTTGATCCGCAGCAACCCTATTATGAATATATGTACCGCGAAGCGAACGCCTGGCAGGTGTCATTTTTTGCACCGCATGACATGAAAGGACTGATCAAATTATATGGCGGACCGGCGGGATTTGAGTCTAAACTGGATTCGTTGTTTACGCTACCCTGGAACCCTAAACATATTGCCAGGAACGTAGAAACTTTTATCGGACAATATTGCCATGGTAACCAGCCCGACCATGAAGCACCATTTGCCTATACCTTTATTGGAAAGCCAGAGAAAACACAAAAAATTGTAGACAATATCTTAAACAACCTTTATGGTATAGGGGATAAGGGACTGGCCCTTGCCGGAATGGATGATGCGGGCGAAATGTCTGCCTGGTATGTGATGAGTGCCCTCGGACTCTATACCTTTTCTGCCACAGATCCTGAATACCTGGTCACTGCTCCGCTATTTGATGAAGTGAAATGGAAAACCAGTACCGGCAAAACCTTAACGATTACCAAACCCGGAAAGGGCAGAGGAATCACCGCCATACGCGTCAATGGCAAAATCAATACAGGGTATTTTGTTTCACATGATTTGTTTCTCCATGGTGGAGATATCGCCATTACTACAAAATAAGGAATGACGGCAGCCTCTGCCGTTATAGATTAAACCCAGGAAAACGGATTGCCTGATGCAATATGTGTAACAGGCAGTCCCGGTAACCTGGGTTTAAGCCATTCTACAAGATATTCCATACCAGGCTCCTCGCTCACAGCATGTCCAAGTACAATGAGGGCCGTGGTTGATCCGGTTAAATGTGCATCCCTGATGTATTCGGCTGTTTCCCATTCCTGTAACTCACCAACGATCATCACTTCTGGGTTTAAGGATTCAAGGATCTGCATTTGATTTTTTCCACCCCAGGAGCCGGGCATTACAGCTACCCTCGTCAGACTCTGAGAGAGATCACCAATAAAGCGTACTTTTTCAATTCCCAGCTTCTCTTTCAGTTGATCAATCAAACGCTGCAGGGTGACTTTTGGCAGTATAACCAGTTCTTCACGGGATTTAAAATAGGGCAGCCAGTCCATCTTCTTCATAAATCCGTATTGTATACCATCCGGTTTGCAGGCATGCCAGTAATCGTGAAACCGCCATACAGTTATTCCGTGTTTCAACAGCAGGGCCTGTTTTTTCTTCACCAAAATGTTTGCTGTGGTGGTATTCACATCATCTAAATGGTTATAAAATGTAGGCTCATGGGCAATGATAAAATTAGCTTTCAGTTTCACCGCCTCTTCGATAACTTTTATCGTTGTAAACATTGTAGTTACTATGCCCGTTACGGTATTACTTTCGCTACCGCTTTTTAGTGTATCCACCGTTTGCTTAAAAGGCGCACCGGGGATATCCTTCAATATCACCTGCATCACCTCCTGCACGGTGTAAGTTTTTTTGCTTTTGTCAAGGAGTTGCGCTGCGCCCGCAATCAAAGGCGTTTGTAGCATCATAAAAGATCCGATTCCTTTGAAGGTATTGCTGAGAAAATAACGTCTTTTCATTTTGTAGTTCAAATAGGTGATTCTGCACCTAATTTAGTGCAAAATCATCAGGTTTTTGCACTTGTTTAGGTGCAAAATACACATGTTATTGCACCTGGATAAGTGCAAAACTCTATAAATGGAGCATAATAATTACAAGATGTTACCCATTTGATGCAGAAAAAGAATGATTGCAGTGAACCAAAAAATCAGTTCTTCCTGAACGACTGCCTGAATTCCAGCGGAGAAAGGCCGGTTTTGGTCTTAAACAGTTTGCTGAACGACTGCGGGTGCTCAAAGCCAAGGTCATACGCAATCTCACTTACTGACAAGTCCGAGACAGTTAGCTTTTCTTTTGCTTTGTCAAGCAGTTTCTCATGAATATGCTGCTGTGCGGTTTGCCCGGTCAGTACCTTCAGTAACCTGCTCATGTATTTCGGCGAAATATTCAATTGCTCCGCCAGATGGTTAACGGTAGGTAAGCCCTTGGTGAACAGGTCGGCACTGCTAAAATAATCAGACAGCAATTCTTCAATGGTATCCAGCACTTTGTGGTTGGCTTTTTTGCGCGTAATAAACTGCCTGTTGTAAAAACGATCAGAATAACTGAGTAAGGTTTCTATTTGTGAAACAATGATATTCTGGCTGTACGCATCAATATTAGCGTGATATTCATTTCTGATATTTGCCAGGATCCCCTGCATCATGATTTCTTCCTTGTTTGATACAAACAGGGCTTCATTGATAGAGTAATCAAAAAAATCATACTGTTTGATAGACTTTGACAGTGCTGAATTCCATAGGAAATCGGGATGGATCAACATGATCCAGCCCGACCTGTCAGGGGGCTCAACCGGATCTTTTTCGATGCTGAACACTTGTCCCGGTGCAATAAAGAACATCACACCTTCATCAAAATCGTATTCCTGCTGCCCGTATCTGATCATGCCCCCCATATTTCTTTTCAGGGAAATAAAATAAAAATCAAAAACCCAGCTCTGCTGACGGAATTCAGGAAGCATGTGAACAGCTGCATAATCAACTATGCTGATCAGCGGGTGTTCCGGTGCGGGGAGATCACGTGTACGGTGCCATTCACTGATCGTCTTAATTCTCGTGATATTGTTCATCTGAAATCGTCAATAACGTTTAAAAATTATCAGGAAGCAGGGGTAAATTGCTTCCTGATACTTACTTTAATCCTGTGCAATTCAAAAAGGCCCTGCGGGCTCCGGCAATAAAGAGGCTATTCATCTTCTTTGTAGGCAGCGGCAAAGTCTTTCGCAAAATCCGCGAGCTTTACTTTGCCCAGCTCAGGCTTGTTACGGTAATAATCCTCATACAATTCGCCTGTACCCTGGCTGTGCTGCATTTCCACAAAGCCATGTGCAATTTGCGAATTAAAGCCGATACCCAGCCATGTTTCAAGCAATTGCCCGTCTGGTACAACAGACCACTTCAGGTCTGGTTTGCCGATAGCCGCTCCCAATTCCTTTGCTGCTTCATTCGGCGAAAATTCATCGCTGGCAACATAGGTCACTGTCCTGCCTTCAAATGGTGTCCTCATCGCTGCCAGGATCGATTCTGCGATATCCTTTGGTGATGCCCAGGGTTCTTTTTGGTCGCCACCATAGTTAGATATAATCAGACCTTTAGATTTGATAGTCCCGATAAACGACAGCATATTAATGTAAAAGCCTACAGGCCGGATAAATTTGATATTTACATCTTCCGGAAGGCTTCTCAATGCCTGTTCAACATTATAGTGGAAAACCAGGATCCCTGTGCCATGATTGGTATGAGCACCTATGCTGCTGAGATGGATCACATTTTTTACACCGCTTCGCTGAATGGCATTTTTATAATTCCCGCCGATTTCAGTGATTGCAGCTATAAAATCCACGGATTTGTCAAACATGTCTCCAACGGCTTCCATAGTTTCCATTAAATAGACGATATCTGCACCGCTGAATACTTCCGTTAAAAATTCTTCATCCTGCATTTTACCAATCGCGGCCCGGCCGCCCAGTTCCTCAATCGCGGCTGTTCTCGCGTCATTACTGCTGATGACTGTAACCTGATGTCCTTCTCCCGCTAATTCTTTAACAAGCGACTTTCCTATGTTCCCGAGGGAACCTGTTAATACAACTTTCATACTTTTGCTGATTTGTTTGTACAAAAGTCTGGAAGATTGAACAGGGAAATTTAGCCATAAGGAGCGTTGTTGTAGCTAAATGGTGTAATGCGGTCTGGTCTTACCCGGTTAGAGATTTTTATCTTTCAGTGCCTCTGCCAGGTTATGTGTATGGGTGAAATTTCCCTTACGGGACTTATAATCCGACGCTTCAGTATTTATGATATAATCACCTGTTTTAGTGTCGATCATAATTATTCCTTTTGTTCCAACAGAAGTCTGATACCTTCCGACATTTTCAGAATTATCTTGTTTAAAACTAAAAGCAGCAAACAGTAGTGTGGCGGTAAAAAATCCAATCATTAGGGATTTGAGGTCAACTGAATATTTCATAAGATCTAAATTAAAAGGTTAGCGGTAATACTAATATAGGTGTTATAGGTAGAGTCCAAATACACTAAAACGTAAAATCACCATGGGAGGTAATTTGCCTCATGGTGATTTTGGTGGTTGAGAGGGATGCTGTCAGCGATAGTAGTGAATGCCATTCATCATCGCCACGCCACATGTAGTCTCAAAAGCATTGCGTACATCATCGGGTGTGCGGGTTCCCCATATGTTCCACATGAGTCCCTGTGAGTTACGGATCGACCAGGCCTGGGCAGCATTTGCGTCCAGCCATGCACCATAATTCCCTGATGTGCCTGTATTTTTTACAAACAGGCAGGCCCATCGGGCAAAAATGCTTTTCATTCCCTGTGTATCAGGTATGCCATTCTCATCCTTCAGTATCCCGCCAGCAGTGTTGCACATACTGCTGCGTGCATAATCCATGGCCTTTAAGCCCATTGCAAGATAATTTACAGCAGGATAATCAGCGCGCAGCAAATCACAGGCGCCAATAAAGGATCCCTGGGTATAGGAAAGTGCGCCTTCAGTAATGGTTCCTGCTTTGTTAATGGCGCCCTTTACTTCACCTGAACCGGCATCATAGAGTTTTAAAACCATCCAGTCCATAATCAGTTTGGCCTTGGTTTTATACGATGTATCGCCGGTGGCCTGATACAATAACATGGCGCATATGACCGCCGGCGCATTTACACAAGTGTTTTTTGTCTGGTTATCTGTGGTCCACCATAATCCGCCCCCCAGAGATTGCGTATCCCAGGCACGGTTCCACATCATGTTGAAGTTGTTTTTTGCCATATCCAGCATTCCGCCGTCGTTAGTGATCTTGTAAGCCCTGATGCACATCAGTGATCCCCATACAATATCGTCGTTGTAAATATTGTCCGTCCAGAGCAAACCGTAGCCGTCTCTTACCCCGTTGTACAGATAAGAAATCTTGTTTTTCAGATCTGTGCCAGGATTGATATTGTACGCGTCGATCAGCGTTTCAATAGCTTCCTGCTGTGTCCAAAAATCCATGCGCCCGGTATGGTTATCATCTTTCCAATAATATGCTTTGAAAGAACTGCCGTAAGTACCATACTGATTATAAAAGTGATTATTGTAAACTTGCATCGCTACCAGGGCTTCACTTTTACTAGGTACTGTAGGAGCTGCCGTCACGGCGCTATTTGATTTTTCCGTCGCCATTTCCGGCCTCGCATTCAGATCAGCGCTCTTATCCTTTTTACAGCTGATCGTGAGGGCTACAGCCCCCAGTGCCGTGCAGGTCAGCAATTTTTTTGCAGCAGTCATGTATTGGCCAGAGGGGTAGGTTAGCCAATACCAATTTGTATTTTTTCTGTTCATACCTTTAAATATTTAATGATCATATTTGGTCAGCTTTTTTAAGCTGATAAAAGGTAAGAAATTTTTCTCAATTATATCAGTAATAACGTTATGCTCAAAAGCAATCAAAGCATTATTACAAATTTTAGCGGCTGCGCAGCGACCGCATCATTTTAGAAAGCAGCGGGAACCGTCTTTTTCGCTGCAGACCAGGATCTGAGATTTTTTTGAGGAAGCCCGCAAAGGCAAGGTAAGCCTCCTGGTCCGGTATCAATTCCGTTTCCACATTGACTGCTGACTGTGCCAGCTCTACATCAAATATATTGCTTTCCGCGCAATGCGTACCACTTGCATCGTGCCCGATATTCCTGACCATGGATTTTCCCGGATAAAGCGTTAGTTTTCCGGCCAAGAATGCGGCAGCGTACCAGCGAATATCCCACTGATCATTGTCGCCGGCCGCCTGCTGCTCCAAAGCGGCCATATAAGGGTAAGACTGATCAAAATTGAACTCTGCTTTCAATTCCTCATCTGCAAACCGGTCCAGCAGTTTTTGGCCATCAAGTTCCATCAGGTCCCATCCCCGTTTCCAGGTTGCCCATCCCCAGCAATCCGCACCTTTCAAAAAAAACACCTCTTTTAACTCAGTTTCTACCGGATACCGGTAACCATGAACAGAAATTACCTGCTCTTCATTCTCATAAAAATCCAAAGCCTCGTTCATGTACTTCAGGAAGAAGGGAGAGGTCACAAGATCATCTTCGAGCACAATCGCCCGCCCTTTTTCATTGATCACTTCTGTCACGCCACCAATCACATTCTGATCTACGCCCAGGTTTGTTTCGCGTAACCTGATGTAAATATTACGGAAACCTTTAACCGACAGCAAGTAAGACCGCACCCGGCTCACGCTATCTACAGCATCCTGATTTTTCGCGGCATCGGCGTAGATGTAAAGATCACTTTCTTCAGCAAGTA
The DNA here is from genome assembly GCF_900182595.1 of Pedobacter westerhofensis. Taxonomy (GTDB): domain Bacteria; phylum Bacteroidota; class Bacteroidia; order Sphingobacteriales; family Sphingobacteriaceae; genus Pedobacter; species Pedobacter westerhofensis. The sequence goes on from NZ_FXTN01000004.1 coordinate 228,292, forward strand.
AGTTTTCCTGAAGCGCTTCCAAAGTTTTCCGGGTATGGTCCAGGCGGTTATATACAAACAGAATAATCGGCGCGGTATGGGGCATGATAAAAGGGCTGATAGTTAGGTTGTTCAATAGCACGGCACAACCACACAAAGATATGTATTTGCAGAAATATATGCCCGGTCGGGAATCATTTTCGCTATCACACAACCATTGAGAATAATGCGACAAATGTCCCTTTGTGAAACTCCTTAAAATACTATATTTATCCTGCTACTATCTACCTATAAGCATGGATTTACTAACCGACACTCTCTTCAAAGCCCTGTTTGATACCCCAGTGCCCCGTGTTATTTTGAAAGCTGACGTACCTGATTTTACGATCCTGGACTATAACCGGTCGTACGAACTGGCTACACATACCATCGGAAAAAACATCAGGGGAAAGTCGTTATGGGAAATTTACGCTCCTGAACAGGCCGTAGGTGAAGGATCAACAGTATTGCCGGACGCACTAACCCGTGCAGTGATCAATCGGGAAACTGTATACATGCCACCTTTTCACTATGATATTCCTTCGGCCGTCCCGGGCGAAATGATCACCAGCTGGTGGGAACTGGAAATCGTCTATATCCCTGCAAAGGGTAATCAGGAGGCATGCCTGCTCACTACCACCTATAATATTACGGAAAGAATTATCAGTAAACAGTCACTGGACGAAGGACTTAACCGTGAACTGCAGATGGGCCGCGAGCTGGCGGTGATCAACGAAGAACTTTCCGCTTCCAATGAGGAACTCACCTCTGCAAATGAAGAAATCACCGTTTCCAACGAAGAACTTTCTGTGGCCAACGAAGAACTGGCAATGCTCAACGATGAACTGGGAATGATGAACGAGGAGCTGATGCACTCACAGCTGAACCTGCAGTCGCTTTATGCAGAGCTGGAGCAGCGTATAGACGACCGCACCCGGGAGCTCGCAGAAAGTGAGCAGCAGTTCAGGCAGCTTGCCGAATCGATTATCCAAATGGTCTGGATAACAGATGACAAAGGTATCCCTATCTATTACAACCGGCGCTGGCATGATTTCGCGGGACATCTGGACCCGGAACAGGGGGAGGCCGACTGGTACCGGGTTTTTCATCCTGATGATGCCGACAGGGTAAGGGCAGTATGGATGCGTTCGCTCGAAACAGGTGAGCCTTATGAACTGGAATATCGTCTTAGAAATCTCCGCGGGGAATATATCTGGATACTGGGCCGTGCTGCTCCGTACCGGGACAAGGACGGCAGGATTACGCGCTGGTTTGGGACCTGCACGGATATCAATGACCTCAAGCTGGCGGAACAAAGGAAGGACGACTTTATCAGCATCGCCAGTCATGAACTCAAAACACCGGTAACCAGCCTCAGGGCTTCACTGCAGCTGCTGAACAAGTATAAATACAATGAAGACGCAAAAAAGCTCATCCCGGCACTGGTAGATCAGGCCTGCAGAAGCTCCGACCGCGTAAGCCGGCTGATAGACGATCTGCTCAATGTAGGGAAACTCAATCAGGGACAGCTGCAGCTGAATAAGAAACGCTTTAAACTGTCTGATATCATTGACGAATGCTGCGGTTATGTACAACTGGCGGGAGAACACCAGATCATTACCAGCGGAAATACAACTTTAGAAGTTTATGCCGATGCCGGGCGGATTGATCAGGTCATGGTAAACCTGATCAATAATGCAGTAAAATATTCAGCTCCGGGAGAGGAGGTAAGGGTGACCATTGACCAGGAAGAACACGCTGTAAAAGTTTCAGTAACCGACAAAGGCCAGGGGATTCCCCCGGAGAAACTGCCCCATTTGTTCGACCGCTATTACAAGGTGGAGGCAGAGGGCGCAAAATATTCCGGTCTGGGCCTTGGTTTATATATCAGTGCAGAGATCATCAGGAAACATGATGGCGAAATTGGCGTTGAGAGCGAGCCCGGAAAAGGCAGTACATTTTGGTTCACCCTGCCTATTCAGAACTTTGATACCCCTCAACGTTTTAAGTAATTATTATTATACCATGAAAATGTTACATGTTTAAACTAACCATTAGGCAATCCTTACGTTAGTTTAGGTAATATTTGTCTATTTTGCTAACTAACTGGCACCAAATATGAACCGTATAGAAACTTATCAGAAATTATTTGAACATGCGCCTATTGCCACTGCAATCCTGTGTGGGGATAGCCTGACAGTAGACCTTGCCAATGATGCTATGCTGAAATTATGGGGCAGGGAACCTTCCGTTATCGGCCAGAAACTGCTTGATCTGATGCCCGAACTGGAAAGCCAGCCATACCCGAAGATTATCCGTGAAGTGCTTGAAACCGGTAGGTTCCATCACGAAACCGGCTCCAAGGTGATCATCAGCAAGGATGGAAAACCAGAAACAATTTATGTTGATTACAGTTATACCCGCATTGATGCCGAAGAGGGAGAACCGAATGCGCTGCTGATCCTGGCAAATGATATCTCTGAGCGTGAAATGGCAAAGAATGCGCTGGAAGAATCAGACCGTAACCTGCGTTCGCTGATCATGTCTGCCCCGGTGCCGATGTGCGTGTTCAAAGGAGAGGAGCTGAAAGCCGAGATCGTTAATGAAAGCATGCTGGATCTCTGGCAGGATAATAAATCCCTGAGGACAGATGCGCTTAAACATGTATTTCACAACGGGCTCACCTACACCGAAAATATTAACCATATCCTGTATAGTTATACTCCGCTCAGAGATGGTCTGGGCAAGACCTGTGGCGTAGTGCTCATTGGCAACCGACTGGACAACTAAAATTGATTATTGACATCATGATATCTTGATGTTTGCTTCAGCCTTTATTTCCTGAAAGGAACCCTCTTTGCCCAGGTCAGGCTCTGCAGTAACCAGTACGAGCAGGCTCAGGTAACCCATGGTTTGTGCCACAGGCCTGATCTGGTAAAGCTCAGCAACAGATCCTTTGGTAATACTGATCTCGTTAAACCTGGAGTTGTACTGCAGTTCCAAATCAAAGTAAGTAATAAGCAGCCCCAGTGCAATGCCTGCTATCGCGACGATCAGGTAGTGCCGGTACCAGCTTTTCCATTGATAAAGCCCGATTGCCAGGCAGCCATACCAATGAAAAACAGGGTCAATATATCCCGCCATGCCCCGCAGGATATCGATAAAATCTATTCTCTTTTTTGGTTCCGCCGGAATGGCTTTTGCTGACTGTATGGCCGACATGATATTGATCTAAGTTTCTGCTCAAATGTAAACCGCAGAAACTTCGGTCAAAATCACCATTAGTAGGGGTTAAGATCATGCTGCTGATGTAATCAAAAAAACTTCCTGAAATACGTGCTCACCACATTGCTCCCGAAAAACTGGCTGAAGATTTTAATGGCTGTAAGCGATTCAAAGGTATTGGCTGCATTCAATGCCTTAACTGTAGCCATTTGCGTCGCAAAATCCATAGGGATGATCTTCAGGATTCCCCGTCCCGCAATCTCCCCACTGGCATCTTTGCCCTCATACACGGTGATGTACAATACGGTGGTGTCTTTCCAGAGGTCAAACCCGGCATCGTTCTCCACGGATTTGTACCCGTAAAAGAAATAAGCTTTGCCGTCATAGCTGTTCAGCTGCATCTGGTACTTCATCTTTTTTAAGTCGGGCTCCGCCTCATCAATTACAAAAAGGTTAAACAAGCCATTGCTCACAGTAAGGGGCTGAGCAGATAATCCCGGGGCAATCACCGTTCCGGCCATATAGCCGCGGTGCGCCGGATCACTGCAAAAGGTATCGATGTCCTCCGACTGGATCGTCAGCGTAAACATAAAAGGCGAGCACTCTTTCTGTCCCAGCTCATAGGCCTTGGCGAAATCCCGCTTTTCAGTCTTGCTGAAAAAACCGCGCATGGTCTCCGTAAACTGTACCGATACCGCTGGTTCTGTACCTTTTGAAATCACCGCAGGGAAATCATAGGCAATTGTTTTGCCCAACCGGGCGATGATGAGCTTGCAGGCGCGTTCTGCCAGTGCAGAGATCGTCAGCAGCGGATTAGTGCCCAGCGGCCGCGGAATGATAGAGCCGTCCAGTACGTATAATCCCGGATGAGTCTCTGTGCCTGCATTTCCTTTGAACACATTGCCCATGTGATCTGTAACGCCCTGCGCAGCATCTTCTGCCATGCAGCAGCCGCCCAGGGGATGCACGGTGACCAGCCCATGGCGCATCATCTTGTTCCAGGTAAAGTTTTTAACGCTCGTGCCGCCCAGCGCAGTGGTAGCCTGATACATCGCATCGTTGGCGGTCTTGAAGATCGGCTGCTCGCCCACGCCCGGCCATTCGATATTGAGGCGGTTATTTTTCAGGCTCAGATGTCCCTGGCCATCATCGTGCGACATGATCAGGAAGGTCTGCATTTTATTGGTGGCACCACAATATGGCCCCTGGATCAGGCTGCTCGCTTCTTCCTTACATTCACTGAGCCAGTCAGAAAAACCGCCGTCGGTATCTACACCTACCGTGCCTGCCAGTGATAACATGCTCATGTTGATCACGGCCGCCATCGGGGCGGGGATACTGCCTTCCTCAAAAGTCATTCCGTCCTCCAGCCGGGGCTGATTGCGCATATCAATAATGCCTGTGATACATGGGCCAACCGGGCCAATCGGCTGGTATTGTGCTTCATTGCAGAGTTTACCTAAACCTATGCCATCGATCTTTTCGTTGCAGTTGTACGCAAATCCAAGTACATCCCCGTTTCCGGTAAAGCGGTTGCCAAGCGTATCGGATACTTCCAGTCCCTTCAAACGCGAGCGCATCAGGATCTCCGTGCTGCCCAGTGCACCTCCGGCAATCACCACATTGGCGGCCCTTACAATCAGCAGGGGTGCCTTAAATTTATCGCGCTCAGAATTGAACACATCGTAATATACCACCCAGTGATCCGCCATTCTTGCTACATGCTCCACATCGATATTGCAGAAGATCTCCGCACTATGGTTAACCGCATCGGGCAGGTAGTTCATGATCAGTGTATTTTTTGCAGAATGGTTGCAGCCCGTCACACAGTCCCCGCAGTTGATGCACTGCTGCTGTTCCACGCCAACATGGTTAATGCCGGATTCAAAGCTCACGTTGATATCCGCCAGATGGAAAGGCTGCTGCATATGACTGGCCGCCGTCCGCATGGCTTTGGTTTTGGCAAGCTCCGGGTAGCCATGCTGATTTTCGGGATAGGGAGAGGGCCTCAGCATTTCCCGCGCACGGTCGTAGCCCTCATTTAAGCTCTGCATATTGTTACGGATCGCTGCAGGCCAGGCCGCATCTTCAAAAACACGCTCTTCCGGGCGGATCGATACGTTGGCGTTCACCAGTGAAGTGCCGCCAAGTCCGCAGCCTTTAAATACCGATATGTTCTCGCTGAAATGAAAATCGTACAGCCCGTTCTTCCGTGCCTCATGCTGGTCGGCATTGATCTGCATTTCCTTTTCTGCTTCTGCAAGGGTATCCGGGTAATCCCCGGGCTGGAATTCTTTGCCACGTTCCAGCAGTGCAACTTTTAGCCCGGCGCGCGCAAAGCGGCTGGCGGCAATGCTTCCGCCATAGCCACTGCCGATCACGATCACATCGTATTCGGGCTGCAGCTGAGTGAATGGTTTTGATAGTCTTTTCATGTTGGTTAGGTTTAGGTTTTTAGCGTAGTTTAATTACGATCGGCTCTTCAATCAGATGATATGCGGGCTGCTTTCCAGTGATATTGTACTGTTTATCTTTTTCATCTGAGATGATGCACCATTTTTTCGTGACCTTTTTGATCCCGATCGGATAAATCGTAAGTGCATCTTCAGAGATGTGCATGCGCAGAAAATTCTTGTAGTCCTCGCAGATCAGCGATGATGAAGATTCATCAATATGGATACGGAAAATAAGGTCTGAAAGCAGCAGGTATGAGCCCATCAGCGAGCCGCCGGTGAGGGTGCCTCCAGAAAGAAGTGCTGCTGCCACAGCCGGGTCAAACCAGAAACCTGCAAAGCAGGGTATGGGCGGAATCAATTGTACAAAGATGTACAGCAGCAAAAAGATAGATAGGAACTGGAGACTGCCATGTAAAAATCCCCACCAGCAAATATATTTCCTGCCGGTTTTGGTATCGGCAAATACCGTGAAGCCCCAGATGATCAGTACCGACAGCAGCAGCACTGCAGGATTTTTTACCAGTTCGAGGCCCATAAACAGGCAATAGCTGTTAAAGTCCATCCCCCTGATATACGCTGTGAGGCTCAGTTGGCTCATCGGATCTGTATTGAAATGGCTGCACATCAGCCAGAAAAACAACAGGTAAACGCATCCGATCAGGAAAGAGAATTTGAAGTTATGTTTTGCAAAGGCAAAGTTGCCTGTCAGCAGCCCTCTCGATTGTTTGTCGTTAGGGAAAGAAGCTTTCATTTCTACAGGCCGGTTATTGAGCTTGCTGAGCTTCTTTGGCAGGTTGTGCGTTAGGTGCAGGAATGCACCGCCGCCTCCGGCACCAATGTAATGATAACTGAATTTTGCGGGCCCTTCTGCGGCAGTGCTTTCCGTCGCCTCCTCAGGCAGGCAGTAATGCGTATAATGGTGAAGGTCGCCCGTCAGCACTGCGGCCAGCCTGAAGCTCTTGTCCGGGCATATTGTCCCTTCCTTTGTGATGTAGGTATCGATAAAGAACTGAAGCCTATCATAGGAACTGTCTGCCGGGTACATTTCTTTATACACCCAGGAAGGTTCGGCAGTGCAGAGGATCACTTTGTCATCCTGTTTCATTTTGTCCCTGGCAATCTTCCTGAAGTAATCCTGCTGCGGCTTATCGATATCCTCATTCAGCTGGATATCGGTAGCCCATAACCAATAATTATTGGGCAGGGGAATGGCAAAGTAACTTCTCAGCTGATGAGTTTTCCAGTTGCCAATCCAGCGCTGCTGACAAAAAACTTTCATAAAATTGCCCAGCCCGTCATACCAGTCGTGGTTGCCCGGAATGGCATACATATCCGGGTGTCCGGGATCATTGTCCCTGGCCGGAAGGGCCGATTCAAAAGGGATCCTGAAGTTCGTATGGTATAGTTCGCTGGTAGGAGTCGGATAGATCTGGTCGCCACCCAGGACAAGGATTTTTGCACGGGGCAGGGCATAGGTTTTTCCTTTACATATAAAGCTGAGCTCATCCTGTGCAGCGATAGTGGCTACAGAATACGTAGCGTTAAAACCATCCCCGGTATCACTGATGAAGTCTACCCATATTTCTTTCTCTTCCAGGTATTTGCATGTCTGTTTCTCCCATGCATCTTCAGCTTCGGGATCATCCAGTGCAGCCTGCGTTTCGCGCCTGTCGGCATAGTTGCCAAACATTTTGGATACTACAGATTTGATGCCCGATTGTGCGAGCACTGAGGGATGAAACCAGTTCACCATTTTTGCCGGTTTAAAATCTGTTTTCATAGGCTTATTTTAGGATTTCGTTTAAAAGTCTGTACTTGCTCTGTTGTTTTTTCCACCAGCCGGTTTTGCTGTGCACATGCAGATAAAACGCATTTCTAATCCTGTTTGATGCAGCCTGATACAGCAGAAATCCCGGTTCAATAACGGTATCTGAAAGGGGACGAACAGTGACCAATGCAGTTTTAAATGCCAGGCCAAGAAGCAGATCGTTTGCACAGGGAATTTCGCTTTCGTAACACAGTACATAAACGACGCCCTGTACGATGAAATTAAAGCTTCCGGTAGCCTTTCCCTTCTTACTGATCTTTAACTTGTTATCATATCCTGATACCTGCCAGTCACGATTGAATCGAACAGAAGAGTATTGTTGCAGCATCAGTTGATCCGCGGCCGCGCCTTCGCATTCCCTGATGTAGAATGCCAGATAAATATCTAATGCACCATGCCGGCCAGCGATGCTTGCCCTGCCGCTAAACTGCTGGCGGAAATGAATATACGTTCCTGCAGCTTTCATCGCGGTACTGCCGGGGATATCTTCAAATGAAAACACCTCTCTGGCGGCCAGGTAGTTTTTGGTATCCGCGTATCCCATATTGATCAGGGTATCCGCATCAATTTTATGAAAGAAAAAATCCGGATCCAGCGGCAGCACAAATTCCGGTTTGATGATATGGATGTTCACCGGTTTCAGTCCTTGGGCCAGCCGTTCCGCGTTATGCCTGCGGATCAGCTCCAGCTCGGCAAATAATCCGCCGTTGGCGCTCATTTCAATCATATGCACATATTGCAGGAACGCACCATCCGCATATCCGGGCGTATTGCCGATGCACCACACCAGCCAGATCTCCTCTGCGCCCCGGTTAAGTGCTTCCAGCATATTGGCATCCCTGATCCATACGGCATCGGTGTACCAGTCGCTGTCAATTTGAATGGCCGGCATAAACACAGGAAGCGATACCCCCGCAACCAGATGATCTGCGGTCACTTCCTGGTGTCCTATTGCCTCCAGCGTTTTGCGCGAGAAGTTGCAGAGGTTAAATGTAGCCTCTAAATCGATATTGGCATTGATTTTTGTGATGTCGATACCCAGTGCCGGGAAAACCTTGTCCCTGATACCGCGGGCACTGGCCAGCGCAGGGAGAGACCGGGGCCGCAGGTATTTCACAAATGGCAGGGCAGCAGCAAAATCACTGAGCTTTAACTTTCTCCAGCGGCCGGCAATTTCTGCAGGGCTCAAACCGCTGGCCAGCATCGCAACACCAAAAATTCCCCCTGAGGTGCCGTCTGCATGTTTGTAGCTGATCCCTGCTTCTTCGAGTGCAATCAGCACCCCTGCATGATAGGCAAGGCGCATGCCCCCGCCGGCAAGCACGAGCGATCGCCTAAGAGATGTATTGCCGGCGGTCATATATATTGATTTTGGTATACAGGCTGATCAGCAGCAGTCCGGCAAACTCATAGATCATAAAAAACCACATGAGCGGGGAGGGATTGCCTTCCGCCCATACGGAGACCATACGGCTGGCTACACCTGCGCCCATGATGAACAGGAATAGCCTGTTGAAACGCGGATCGCTGAAGATATCTTTTTTAAAGACGATTGAGAAGATGCCGAAACCCAGTTCAATGGCACGCAGAAAACGGTACTGGCTCAGCAGATTGATCCTGCTGTAGTCACCCAGCATGTCGGCATCAAGCCTAAACAGCATTCGGAAATCCAGATTGGCATTGCCAAACGCTCCCCAGGCCCCGGCAACAACCACCAGCCCCACATAGGTATAGAAAAAGAAATTGCCCAGGAACTTCATGATCTTTTTCTGAGGTTATAGTAGTAAATAAACAGGATGCCGGACAGTAAATCGAAAGCCGCAACAGTTCCCGCAACAATAGAAAATACACCGTGAAGGATACCTGCCACCACAGCCAGGCAGGCGCCGAACTTCTGGAAGGACGACCATAAAATGGCCGCCTGATTACCCGCTGAACTGTACAGTGCATGGATCATCATCCCCCCAAAGATGGCCATAAAGAGCCCTAAGGTGGCAAAAAGATGTGCCAGCGGCAAACTGACCTGCGCTCCGATAAAGCGGAGCACAAATCCCGGCGCTACGATTTGCAGTAAGCCTGAAATGATCGTGGAAACGGAAATGATTAAGGTGGCAAAGCTGATATATTTCTTCATGAGAAATTGAATTTGTTTTGAGAATAGTAAATGATCATCGTAAGCCACTGCAGTGTCCAGGTGCTTACCCTGATGATGTTTAAGCGCATCCATCCCTGCAGTACATGATGGAGTTCTGTGGCATCAGTAATGCCGCTGGCCATCTTTTCGTTATATGGAAAGATATAGATCATGGTGAGCGCAGTGGCAGCGATAACTCCTGCCAGAACAATAATGGGATACCATTTTGCGGCCGTTTTCCATTGCTCTGCGATAAATAACAGGCAGCAGGCCATCATCACCGCAGTCATGTAAGTAAAAAAATGAGTGGCAGCTTTAACCTGCGGCACAAACTGCATATAGTACGTATCAGGATTCAGTTGCCCTGCAACCGGAAAGGAAAATAGCACCAGCGACCAGCCTGTGCCAAAATACATCGAGACACAGGCAAACAGAAGCGCTTTGTTGAGGCTGAAAAGGGTTTTCATAATTATTGGATTGAATTTGGTTAGGGCCTCAGATCTTATATTTTTGATAATCCGTAACGGAGGGGGCAGGCAGCCAGTCTTCGTTGAGGCCGAGGTTAAACACACTCTCTAAACCCTCAGGGCCCGGGCCTCCCGGAGGCCCGGGGTAAGTAACAAACCAGGATTCAAAATGATCGTCGAGAATCCCATGGATCTCCGGCATAAAGAGCGTGAAAAAGGGCTTGCCCTCAATCTCAAGTTCTTTTAAGTGTTTCGTCCGCGGATGATCACCGATATATAAGTTCCCTTTGGCTCTTTTCCCGAGCCTGATCCCGGCTTTACTATCAAAGTATACATAAGAAGCCATCAGCATATTCCTGAAATGACTGTAGTTCACTACGCCCGCTCTCAGCGGGAAATTGCTGCTGCGGGGTCTCTCAATTTCGATCCGGAACGCAAATTGCCCGTCTTTTTCGTATTGTGAAGACACCGTCTGCCCGCCAATGATAAAATCCAGGCTCGCTTTGTGCTTGGGCATGCCCCAGATCCCTTTGCCGCCTTTAACAGAAATCTCGGAGCTTACCGGCAGGTCCAGTATGAACTGTCCGGTGCGAAAGCTTTTCATAAACAGCGCGGGCAGCAGTGGCGGGGCCGGTTTTCGTCCCCTCGTGCAGGCGATAGCTAAACTGTACTCTATGTATTTGCCGATGGTAGTTTGGCGGTAGTCAATCACCGTAACCATAAAAATGGCTTTTCCGTTGATGTACTTCATCGGATGAAGTTCGCTGCCGGGCATCAGTGCGCGCGCCTTTTCATAGTCGCAAAAAAATCCTGCCATCAGCGCCGGCGAATGCTCTGCCGCTACAGGAAGTTTGAATGGAATGCCATCTACATTGGCATACTGGCCGGTATATCTTTTGATTCTTTTGGGTACAGACATGGTGTTAGTGGTTAAGTTCATGAATCATCGCAGGGAAGATATCCTCACAGGCATTTTTACCGAAAAAGATATCAAGGTGGCTGTAATCCGGATACAGATGCAGCTGGTGATAGCCCGGCTTAAGCCTGTTAAAATACCTCCACGACCTTTCCTGGCTTTCGGCTTTGAAACATTTGTTAAGGCGCCCTGCAAAAAATGCAATCCTGGCGTCGGTTTTCGGGAGGCCAGCCGTGTAGTTTTCTCTTCCATCGGCAGATACCAGTGCACCGCTGCTGATACATTTTTTGATATGATCAAAAAAGCTGAAAGGCACAAAACCAAACTCGCCCCTGATCCAGTTTTTGGTTTCATCGCTGAGGTTGTCCAGCTCCCATAATGCCGGAAAACCGCTGCCATAGGTGAAGCTCACAAATTTGCCTACATCGGTATCTTTCTCCCAGTGGGTCATTTTCACCATCCTGCTAAAGAGTTTTGCTTTAAAATCCGGTGCACGGTCGCCCCATTGGGGGTTAAGGTGCGTGCTCAGCCTTGCGGCAAGGGGCAGGATCAGGTCGAGCTTAAAGGAAGAGAAACCGGAAACTACGGGATGTAAGGATACCGCATTGGATACAATGGTCTTTACCCTTGGCACCAGGCCTTTCACTGCAGAGATCATAAAACTGGTAGATCCCTGACAATGGACAACGGCCTTAATGCTTTCTGCACCGGTAAGCCGGCATACCTCCTCCACGGCTGCGGGATGGTCGTTCAGCGCTACCTGATCAAGGTCCCAGTTGTTCGGTTTGCATTCCATGCTTCCCCGCCAGTTTTCGAGCCATACATCATAACCCGCTTCGGCCAGTGCATTTAGAAAATTCCTGCGGTTTGGCGGGTTAAAGATATTGCTCCTGACACCGGCGCCATGTACCAGCAGAACAGGGCCGCGCGTAACCGGGCCGGTTGATTTTAAGCGCCATAGATTACAGCTGAAACCATCGCGGGACAGAAAAGGATAAACATCGAAAGAGTGATTGTACATATAATATTAGTCGTGCCTGTATGCTAAAAGGAAACAGCAAATGATTTTATTTTTTATTCCCGTTTTATTAAAAATAAATAGGAAATTCGGAATAATATATAGTAGTTTTTTGTCATTTTATATCTCAGTTATTATCATACATATAGAATAATAAAGCACTGATAATCATGCTGAAATCGCTCTCAAAACGAAAAATAACATGGCTTCATTATCTGGATAAAATAAAGGATAACCCGGGCCAGGAAGAACCGCTGCAGCTTGCCGGTTTTAACGACTTCTTCAGGGCTAACCGGCTCGCTAATTCGTTTTTCAAATACTGCAGGCCCTTCGTTTACCTGCTGGATTACAGAAGGAGCGAATATATCAGGATGTCGGATAATTTTGCCGGATACCAGTCGGGCGCTTTTCTCAAAGGCGGCATCAGCCACATGCTGGATATTTATCACGCCGATCACTTCAAGCTGTTTGACCAGGAGATCTTCCCTGAAAGGCTCCGCATCCTGCAGGGCATACCCCTTAGCGAATATTCCCGCTACCTTTTTACCTATAACCTGTGCCTGCAAACCAGGAGCGGCCGGTATGAAAACTTCCTGCAGCGCAACTGTTTCCTGCCCGACGCAATGGGCAACCCCATCCTCAGCATGGGCATGCTTACTCCCCTGAACGATCACCGCATAGGCAGCAGGATTGTACAGACGGTAGACCGCATCTGCGTAAACGGGATGCTGGAACAAAGGCTGATCGACAGGGCCGTTTATTATCTCAACGAAGAAGATAAACTGTTCTCCAGGCGCGAGAAAGAGATCTTACTATGGATGGCCGATGGTTTGAGCAGCAAGATGATCGCCGGCAAACTGCACATCAGTGAGCATACTGTAAACAATCACCGGCGCAGCATGCAGGATAAAAGCAATATGCCCAATGCAATTGCCCTGGTAAGTTTCGCAATCAGAAAGGAAATTATATAAACAGGCGGGCGGCTTGGTCGCCATTAGCTGAAAAATGTACAGATGCAATAGTTACTTCTTGTCATTTTTATGTTCGGTAATTTCGTTATATTTATTTATAAATAACTGAAAATCAGGTATAAAACGCTCTCAATCAACGTGGTCAACTGGTTAAGTTATCTCGAATCAGAAGACTTTATGAAAAATGGTATCCATCAAATGCTGGAGATTTATTACCGTGATCATCTTCGGCTGGTAGTTCACAAAACTCTGTCTGGAACAGGGCCTGACGCATCTGGACTACTGGAACAGGATTGCAAAATGTTTTCCAGGCGCGAAAGGGAAGTGCTGCTCTGGATGGCAGAGGGGCTAAGCAGCAAAATGATTGCCGGTAAACTCAATATCAGTGAGCACACAGTGATCAACCACCGGCGGAGCATGCAGGAAAAGAGCCATAAACCAAACGCCACGGCACTGGTCAGTTTTGCAATCAGAAATGGTATTATCTGAATGTCCCGGGTTTTTGTCAAAAGTAATTTTCTAATTACTAGGAATATATACAATTCATGGCTATTTTAGACCCTGTAAATAACCTAACCGTCCAGTTCATTGCGCCCTCTACTATCTTTTGTTTATAAGCACTTAAAGTTTTTCGAGGAATTATTAAATTCCCTTTCTGTTGCCCTGCTGCTGCTTGCAGCGATGTACTGCTGGTCTAATCTCCCCCTGAATTTTATCATGGAAGAGACGCTGACAAAGGCAACCGTAAAAGTAACCGACTTTTTTAACAGGCAGGATGAACAGCCTTACGGGATGAAGGATGTGATGTTTATTGACGTATCGCGCAGCAGTGCGATTGTGACAGATCAGCTGGGCACACATGTGATGGCCGACCGTGAAAAGCTGGATACGCTGTTCCGGCTGCTCCATCAGCATAAAAATCCGGAACAGATCATTGTGTGCGACCTCTACTTTGATGTCACGGCCAGCAAGGACTGGCAGCTGCAGACATCGATGGCTGGCCTCCCCAATTTGCTTTCTACTGTAAAAACAGACTGGTTTGGGGAAATTACCCCGAATGTGCTGCGTGCCGGCACAAGCGGAACAACAGGTTTTAAGCCCTTGCATACGCCTTTCATGATCTTTTCCAATTCGATGTTCAAGTTTCATTTTACAGATGACCACTGTGTAAAAACGATTCCGGTACTGATGTACGAAAGGCTCAACAATATCCACGCTGCCTGTCTGGGCGATGCCCTTAAACTGGGCGACGACTGGTTTTTCAATACGATCCTGATCAATGAAGAACTGGGACGCGGAATTCCAAAGGCAGTTTATGAAGACCAGGTGATACCTATCCAGTCAGTGCTCAATGGGGCAGGGGCAAAAAATAGCGAGCTGCTTTCCCAGCTGCAGCAGAAGAAGTTTATTATGATAGGTGATTATGAGGCCGATTTGCAGCATACCACGTTTGGTGACAAGCCCCGCACCATGATCCTGTTTGATATCTTTTTGTCGCTGCAGCAAAAGGAAAATATGATCAGTACGGGATGGCTGATCATGACACTTACCTTTCTCACGCTGCTTATCTATAACCGGTTCTATCATTTCAATGTTTTTAGAAAGTATTCCCTCTGGCTGGATGAGCACACCACCGTTCTGGGCTTTAAGGCGCTTCCGGCAATAGACTGGCTGCTCTTTTACCTGCTGATCCTTTGCTCGGGCATCTTTTTTCATGTATACATGGAAGCTATTGCAGGGCTCTTGTTTTTGGGCTTCATCGCCTGGGCACGCATCTACGCCAAAGCACGTTATGTAAAGCTGCTGCAGTTCAAAAGAAGCGGCCGCAGATGGAGTGCCAGGGCATTGTTTGCCTTTGTTTTCACCAAGCCGGGATTCAAAAGCGGCAAAGCCTGACACCGGGCTGAAACAAATTGTAACTGATCTTGTTATTCACCACAATCTAAAAACATATGGCCGCTAAAGAATATCCTTTTTACATCAAAAGCACAGTCGTGCTGTTTGGCCTGATCCTCTTAACCTATACCCTGAGCAACCTCAGGGATATCCTTACCCCGATGGCTTTTGCACTGATCATAGCGATCCTGCTTAATCCGCTGGTAAACAGGTTTCAGAAAAGGAAACTGCCAAAGATCGCTGCCATTGTACTGGCCATGTTCATTGC
Organism: Pedobacter westerhofensis; assembly: GCF_900182595.1. Lineage (GTDB taxonomy): Bacteria > Bacteroidota > Bacteroidia > Sphingobacteriales > Sphingobacteriaceae > Pedobacter > Pedobacter westerhofensis. The sequence continues at coordinate 243,489 of NZ_FXTN01000004.1, forward strand.
ACTGGTGCTCATTCTGGGCGTCATTTATTTTCTGTCTACCCAGATCGCCCAGTTTGGCGAAAGCCTGCCCATGCTCACAAAAAAATTCAACCAGCTGCTGCTGATGTTACAGCACTGGCTGGAAACTGATTTTGGGGTGAGCATCCAGAAACAGGTACAGCTGATCAATGAAGCGGTAAGCAGCAGCAAGGCAATGGTAGGGCATACCCTCGGCACAGCCCTGGGCATCATGGGCGTGGTTTTTCTGATCCCGGTATACGTATTTCTGATCCTCTGGTACAAAACCAAGGTGCTGCAGTTTCTGTACGAAGTATTTGCAGAGGAGAATTCGGAAAAAGTGGCCGATGTGCTTAGCGAAACCAAGCTTGCCATCCAGAGTTATATGGTAGGGCTCCTGATTGAAGCGGGGATTGTGGCCGTAATGAACTCTGCTGCACTGCTGCTCCTGGGCGTGAAATATGGTATCCTGTTTGGCGTAATCGGCGCCATCTTAAACATGATCCCCTACATCGGCGGAATTATCGCCATTCTGCTGCCGGTGCTGATGGCTACCGTCACCAAAGATGGCTACACCACTCAGCTGCTCATCATCGGTGCTTACGCCGTCATCCAGTTTATCGACAATAATTTCCTTGTGCCCAATATCGTCTCTTCCAAAGTTAAGATCAATGCACTGGTCTCCATCCTGATCGTGCTGCTGGGCGGTGCGCTCTGGGGCGTATCGGGGATGTTCCTTTCTATTCCCTTTATCGCAATTATCAAAATCATTTTTGACAGGATCGACGACCTTAAACCATGGGGCAAACTACTGGGCGACGAGGTTTCCTATGAAGAGCAGAAGAAGCGCCCTTTTTGGAAGAAACAGAGAAAAGATTCTGTGGCGGAAAAAATTGTTAAATCCTAGTAGATACGGCTATGGAATATCAATTGCAGGGATCTGATGGGCAGGACAGGAGCGAGGCTCTGGTTCAGCTGAAGGATTCTGCTTTTTGGATCACTCTTGTTTTAGAAAAAGCAAACAAATCAAGAATATTCGTTGTTATCGATTATATATAAACAATATTTCCAGATTGCCGGTCTTTTAACGCTAGCATTCAGTAAGTTCTAAGCACATTATCTATATCTTTCCGGAACATATCTGGCTTCTTTCAGAACTAAACCTGTCATATCTGTGGGTTAAAAAGATGTAAAAGAGAGCAGGCTTTTTGTGTTGGCATTTTCCTTGTAATTATTTGATGGTAAAACACACAATTAGAAATCTCGTCTGCTTACACTTTTTTATTAAAACCTCGCTGCTCTTATGATTTCAAAGGTTAGAAAGATCCCGATACTGCGATATGCGATCATAGTTTGTTTAATAGTAGTTTTGTTTATCAGTGCTTTTTACCTCTATCTCTATTACCGTAGGGCAGAAAGCGTACGTTATAATGTACACCAGATGATCCTGGCCCGTGAAAGCGCCGCAATGATCGACAACTGCCTGATCAGCCTCTACAGCGCCGATAACAACAGCAGGCTTTACGGCCTCACCTCGGATACCAAATATTTTAACCAGTTTTCTGCTGATATCAATTTTGTAAACAAGATGATCGGCCAGTTAAACCTCAAGAATCAGCCTGCATCTTCCAAACGTGGTTTTCAGCATCTGATCAATGAAAAGACCGTCAAAACCGAGAGTTATACAAAACTTAAACTGATGTCTGACAGTCTGCTGAATTCGACCGGCAAGATCAGCACAATTATCGAACAGGCAGCCGCCACACCGGTGAAGGTTCCGGTAGTACGTAAATACATCAGTGAAGTTAAAATTGATACCATTAAACCGCAGGTCAAGCCGCTTCGTAAAAAAAGGTTCTTCGGACGGGTATTCGATGCTTTCTCTGCCAGAAAATCTGACGAGCTGATGCAGCATCAGCAGGAACTGCAGAAAGCACCAACGGTAATAGAAAAACGAATCGCCACAAGGGTAGAGAGCCGGACAATTATTCCAAAGGAAGCCCTGGTATCGCGCAAACGTTTCCAGGAGATTTACCAGACAAACCATCGTCTGCGCGACTCAGAGCAGGAAATCCTTAAAATTAATACCAACCTGATTGCGCAGATCATTGCAAGTCTCAAGGAATACAAATCCGCAGAGCAGCATTACATTGCCAGTGGCAAAGCCGAACTGAATGACAGCCTGCAGGATGTGGTCTTCAAATTCAAAAGCCTTTCTGGTTTGATTTTTATCTTTCTGATCACAATGGTGATCGTCATTTTATATAATATCTGGAAGATCTTCAGGAACGAGGAGGAAATCATCAGCTATAGTTTAGATGCCGAGCAGTATGCCCTTTCCAAAAGTGCTTTCCTGGCCAGCATGAGCCACGAGATCCGTACGCCCCTCAACTCCGTGATTGGCTTTTCTGAACAGCTGAGCCAGAGCCGGCTGGATGAAACACAGAAGGAGCAGCTGGAGGCGATCAGCAGTTCATCGCGGCTGCTGCTTGACGTAGTGAACGAAATCCTCGATTTCTCCAAATTCGAGACCGGCAAGATGAGCTTTGATAATGCGCCTTTTGTTCCCCACGATTCGCTGGAGGAAGTGTTCAACAGTTTGCGCCTGCAGGCCGAGCACAAGGGCATCCGGATGGAAAAGGAACTGAACCTGGATGAGGATATTTGTCTGAAAGGGGATGCCTTCAGGTTAAAGCAGGTGGTGATCAACCTGATGAGCAACGCCATTAAATTTACTACAGAAGGGAAAGTTGTGCTCAGGGCCTCCATTACTGAAGGGGAAAAAGAACTCAGGATCCTGCACGTAGCGGTACAGGACAGTGGGCTGGGGATCAGCAAAGAGAATATACCGCTGATCTTTGGAGAGTTTGCACAGATTGTTTCTGCACAGCAAAAGGCTTCCCAGAAAGGTACCGGCCTCGGACTGGCCATATCCAAAAAAATTGTAGAACTGCAGGGAGGCTCTATCAGCGTCAGCAGCGAGCCGGGCAAAGGTTCGGTTTTTACTTTCCACCTCCCTATGGAAAGGGCAGAGATGATTGCCTGCAGGAAAAAGAAACCAGCAGGCGACCTTGTTGCTCCTGATACGCTTAGCGGTAAACATATCCTCGTGGCCGAAGACAACAAGCTGAATGTACTGCTGCTCACCACCATTCTCAAAAAATGGAATATTACTTTTGATGTTGCCGAAGATGGTGTACAGGCCTTTGAACTCTTTGAAGCGCATTACTATGACCTGGTGCTCACTGATATTGAAATGCCTGAGCTGGGCGGGGTAGAACTTGCAGGGATGATCAGGAAATACCAGGATATCGGCAAATCGTATATACCCATACTGGCGCTGACCGCAAATGCACTGAAAGAAGACCGTGATCATTATATCAGCGCAGGAATGAACGGCGTGATCCTGAAACCATTTTCCGAACAAAACCTGCTGGATACCATCAATGAGGCGCTGAAAGATCCGATGCTGCTTGATGAAAGAGTGTAGCCCGCACCTGAGCAAACGTATCTGTTTTTGCCCGCGTTAAGGGGATTGTTTTTCCCGCGAACTGCCGGATAATTTCATAAAACTTTTTAGCCCTTTTTGCGCTTTTATAGGAAAATCATTCCTTATGAGCTTATCAAAATATGTTGCCAAGCGCGATTTCACGAAAACTGCAGAACCTAAGGCCGGAAAAAGCAAGGACAAAAACAAGTTGTTGTTTGTGATCCAAAAGCACGATGCTTCGCGGCTGCACTATGATTTCAGACTGGAAATGGATGGAGTGCTCAAAAGCTGGGCTGTGCCCAAAGGCCCTTCTACAGATCCAAAGACGAAACGCCTGGCAATGATGGTTGAAGACCATCCCTTTGATTACCGCAACTTTGAAGGCACCATTCCCAAAGGCGAGTATGGCGGAGGAACAGTGATCGTCTGGGATGAAGGTACCTATGAGCCCATTGAAGAGATCAAGGGAAAAAAGGCTCAGGAAAAGCATTTGCTCAAACAGCTGGAATCCGGCTCAGTAAAGATCAAACTACATGGCCACAAGCTTGAAGGTGAGTTTGCACTGGTAAAAACCCATGGCATGGGCGACAATGCATGGCTGCTGATCAAGCACAATGATGATTTTGCTTCTGCTAAGGATATTACCAAAAAGGATGAATCTGTCTTATCAGGGAAGACGATAGAAGCTGTAGAACAAACCAGCGATGCGGTCTGGAAAGATGGGCATAAGCAGCATATCAAAAGTAAGCCTGCGGGAAAGGGAAGCACAAAAACTGCTGCAGAAGGAAGCAAAAAAACTGCTGCAGAAGGAAACACAAAAACCGCTGCAGAAGAAAGCGCAAAAACCGCTGCAGAAGGTAAAGCGAAAACCGCCGTAAAGGGAAAAGCAAAAAAAAGCAAATCTTCCAAAGATAATAAACAGGACGACGCAGAGCCGGATCCTTCGGAACCAGTCGATTCTGCTGCTGTACTTAAAAAAATAAAAAAATCCAGTATACCAACAGGCATGAAGCCGATGCTGGCAACACTCGTGAGCGAGCCTTTTGATGATCCCGGCTGGACGTATGAAGTAAAGTGGGACGGTTACCGCGCGCTGGGCTTTGTGAACAAGGGAGACGTGGAACTGCTGTCACGCAACAACAAAAGCTTCAATGAGAAATTTTACCCGATCTATGACCTCCTGAAAAAATGGAAGATCAATGCGGTGCTGGACGGGGAAATCCTGGTGCTCAATGATAAGGGTGTCTCCAACTTTGGAAGCTTACAAAACTGGCGCAGCGAGGCGGACGGAGATCTGGTATATTATGTATTCGACCTCCTCTGGTATGACGGCAAAAGCCTGATGGAGCTGCCACTGTATCAGCGACAGGCCATCCTGCAGGATATACTGCCTGTAGATGACGACAGGATCAGGCTGAGCAAGATATTTAAGGCAAGCGGGACAGGTTTCTTTGCTGCCGCCCAAAAAATGGGACTGGAGGGCATCATTGCCAAAAAGTCTGACAGTCTGTACCTTTCTGATTACCGCTCCAAAGAATGGCTCAAAGTGAAAGTGCATAAACGGCAGGAGGTGGTCATCGCCGGCTTCACGAAAAACCAGGATACTTCCAAACAGTTCAGCTCACTCCTGCTGGGCGTGTATGAAGATGGGGCACTGCAATATGTTGGCAAAGTAGGAACAGGCTTTTCAGATCAGGTGCAAAGAGAGATGATTGCCCAATTTAAGCCATTGATCACCGATAAAAGCCCTTTTGATTCGCTGCCTGATATTAACAAACCATCCCGCTTCCGTCCTAACCCGCCAAAGGCAAAGGCAACATGGCTTAAGCCCAGGCTGGTCTGCGAGGTGGCTTACGCCGAAATCACCACTGACGGTGTGTTTCGCCATCCCTCGTTCCAGGGCATGCGGATCGATAAGAGCGCCAAAGAGGTTGTCCGCGAAACAGCAGCCCCAACGGTGGAAGTAATCGCAGAGGTAGAGGCCGGGCTTCAGGATACTGTGAAAAACGATAATCATCCTAATGATATGGTTAAACCTGCAAAAGATAAAGGCAAAAGAACATTGCTGAACCCCAAAGACGAAACCCAGGTCAGAAAGCTGAAAGGGCATGAGCTCAAGTTTACTCACCTCAGCAAAATTTACTGGCCGGAAGACAAGGTCTCCAAACGCGATCTGTTCAATTACTATTACCAGATCGCGGAATACATGATCCCTTATATCAAAGACCGCCCGATGTCGCTCAACCGTTTTCCCAATGGCATAAACGGCCCAAGCTTTTACCAGAAAGACGTCAAAGGCAAAGCACCCGACTGGGTAAAAACTTTTCCATATACCAATGGTGAAGGCGAACATAAAGAATATCTGGTAGGGACTGACGAGGCCAGCCTGCTCTGGATGGCTTCACTGGGCTGTATCGAGATGAACCCCTGGTTTAGCCGCGTACAATCCGAAGACAATCCTGATTACTGCGTGATTGATCTTGATCCCGACAAAAATACCTTTGATCAGGTGATTCAGGCAGCGCTGGAAGTGAAAAAAGTACTCGACGCGCTGGATGTGCCCTGCTGCTGTAAAACCTCGGGATCAACCGGGATCCATATCTATATCCCAATGGGGGCTAAGTACAGCTATGAGCAGTCGCAGTTGTTTGCCAGGCTGATTGTAAACCTGGTGCATGAACAGCTGCCTGATTTTACCACACTGGAAAGAACAATTGCAGACCGGCATGGAAAGATGTACCTGGACTTCCTGCAAAACCGGCCGGGGGCCACGATTGCGGGCCCTTATTCCCTACGGCCAAAACCTGGCGCAACGGTTTCAATGCCGCTGCACTGGGATGAGGTAAAGCCCGGGTTAAAGATGAGCGATTTTACAATATTTAATGCTGTAGAGCGTGTAAGGGCAGAAGGGGACCTGTTTAAAGGTGTTCTTGGAAAAGGGATTGACCTGGAGAAGACGATCACGAAGTCTAAAACAATTTTTGGTTAATCAAAAATGTCTGATCTGTATGGCTAAAAAAGCACCATACAGATCAGACATCTTCAGCGGCCTGTCTAGTAGGTAGGCTCATCGTAAATTTTTCTTTCGGCGATGAAATCATCTTTAATGCGTTTGGCATCTTCAGCCCATTTAGGCGCATTTTCTTTCAGATCATCAACTATAGATCTTCCGTTCACATCTTTTTTGGTTACATACTTAATTACACCGTAAACTGCGGCACCAAGTATTGCTGTTTTTAATAATCCCATGATAATATCTTTTTGTGGTTTTAAAACATAACACGACAGGAGCTAAAATGTTCAGTTTATTATTTTAACTTTTTTACCACCATGTTAAAGTCGAGGCCAAACAGCGGTATTTTCTTCCATTTTCCATCTGCAAACTCATAAGATCCGCCATTCAAGACCCCGATCGCAAACCGGGCACTGGCATCTTTAACGGTTTCTGTCCACTCAATGCTTACCAGCAGATCTTTCTTCACCTGGATGTGATATTTTTCAAGATCTACATTTACGCGGGTCTTGCCTTTGGGGATACTGCCCGTAATATCCTGTTTAACAAAGTTTTCGCCAGAAAGTATTCCGTTAAACTCGTACACATTCACCTTAAACTTAAGATCTTCAGCGGCTGAGTTTTCTACGCCAAAGTCCAGCTTCAGCAGTTCCACAGGTTTATTGCCCGCTTTCATTTTAATGCCCAGCTGATTGCCTTTAATTACAGCGTGAGTACTGTTTGACGAACCATGGCGTGGCTTGTTGCCAATCACTTTGGTTTTATCCTGAGCTTTCAGCAAAGCTCCGCTGAATAAAAAAAATAAAGTCATGCACAGCGTGATTTTCATACCTGGTTGAATTTTGATCATGTGATAAAGATAAATTTGTCTGGTAATAAAGATGACGATTAAAAACTTAAAATGGTTGCAGGGCCAGAATGATTATCTGTAATTAATTTAAGCAGCTATGATCACGAAATAACGCCGTATCATCGTTTAATAGCGAAATATCGTAAATGTAAACCCTGTGTCATGTATATAATGTGTTGATATACAGTATTTAAAACCATTGGCATAAAACTTGTCTTTTTGCATGAAAATCAGGAAAGATATGAATGCCCTCATCATTGCACAGGAAATAAGCGAAAGCCGCAATCAGGAAACCATGCGCGGCACTGAAAACCATATTTTTATCAGGGACACAAATGTAATAAGGCGTTTAAAGCTGGATGACATTCTTTTTGCAGAGGCCATGGGCGATTATGTGAAATTGCATACGCAGGAGAAACTGTACGCCATCCACACCAAACTTAAAACTGTGGAAGAGCGACTGCCTTCCTGCAGCTTTCTGAGGATCCACCGCTCCTATATTGTTGCGCTCAATAAGATTGATACCTTCCAGGGCGGCAGCCTTCAGATTGGCAGCAGGTTCCTTCCTGTGAGCGATACCTATAAAAAGATTCTGAATGTGCGCATGAACATACTCTGAAGCGACAGACTGGAATTATATAAAAAGAGCTCAGAATTATATAATCGCCGGAGCAGCTGAATTGTTATTTTTGTTTATCATTAAAAATAAAAGCATATGATAAAAACGATAATATTAGCTGTTGCCCTGATCGTATCGGTAGGCACAGTATCAGGTTTTGCGCAGGACAACCAGAAACAGGCATTGCTGGCATCCTACTATGATATCAAAAATGCCCTCGTCAATTCTGATGCGCCAGGCGCTGCCGGTAAAGCAGGGGAGTTCCTCAAAGAAATTTCTTCAGCAGACGCAAAAACTTTCTCAGGAGCAGAAGCCACAGCATTTAAAACGTACCAGGATAAGCTGGGCTACGATGCCCGCCATATCTCCGAAAGTAAGGATATTGCCCATCAGCGTGAACATTTTGCCAGTTTCTCCCTCAATTTCTTCAAGCTTGCCAAAGCCGTTAAGCTGTCTGCACAGCCTATTTATTATGATTACTGTCCGATGAAAAAAACCTACTGGTTATCTGCCGCAAAGGAAATCAAAAACCCTTACTACGGTAAACAAATGTTAACCTGCGGATCTGTTTCGGAAACGATTGACTAATCATCACCACTTAAGCTGAAAAAGAGCCTGCTGCCTGCCCCTGAAAATTCAGAACATTTTGAGGACAATCAGCGGGTTCTTTTTTTTTATTCGTCAGGGTTGTGCAATATCGAAGATAAAATGTCATTTACTGAACACCATTCATTATGTTTGCAGTGTATATATTTGTAATACGTACAACTGCACCGATAATAATGGGAATATCTGAAAGAAAAGAACGGGAAAAAATTGACAAGAAGCAACTGATCAGGTCTGCTGCCATGAAGATGTTCCTCGAAGACGGATATGCGAAGACCTCTATACGCAATATCGCAGATGCGATCGAATACAGCCCGGGCACAATTTACCTTTATTACAAAGACAAGGATGAATTGCTGTATGAGGTACAGCGCGACGCATATGGCAAACTGCTGGAAGAGTTTAAGGCCAAAGCTAAACATAAAGACCCTGTAAAAAGGCTGATGCAGATTGGAAAAACCTACGTTGCATTCGGGCTTGCCAACCCTGAACTGTACGACCTCATGTTTATCATCCGCGCGCCCACAAACGTTGATGAGGAACTTCATAAGGACAATGGGGGCGACTCTTATTTTTATCTGCTGGACTGCCTGCAGGAATGCATCGAAAAAGACCTGCTGAAGGTGACCGACCTAAACCTATGCGCATTGCAAACCTGGTCGGTAGCCCATGGCCTGGTTTCTCTGAACCTGCGCTGCCGCTTAAAGATGATGGTAGAAGAGAAAGATATGCCCAAAGTTTTAAATGACGCTATTGAATCTTATGTAAAACTATTGATAAAATAGTTTTTTTTTGTAATATTAATGAACAGTGTTTAGTCAATATACAGGGTGTAAATATAATTAAACGTTCAGACATATATGATGATGCTTAGAAGACCAGAAAATAAAATAAATCATATTCAAATTAATCCATAGCGGGCAAAATTTTTTTGCTCTAACACTAAACACTGTTTATTATGTATACGTCATTTATTAAGACTTCGCTCTTACTGCTCGGCATCACCTGCATCGCCCTTCCCGTTGCGGTAGCCCAGTCGGGCCCCGGACAGCTGGATAGTTATATCGCTGTAGCCTTTGCCAACAACCAAGGCTTAAAGCAGCAGCAGTTTGATCTGGACAGGTCTTTGGCTGCCCTGAAAGAAGCGCAGGCCATGTACCTGCCCACGGTGAGCGTGCTGGGCAGCTATACCAAATCTTCCGGCGGAAGAACAATCGATGTTCCGCTGGGCGACCTCCTCAACCCGGTTTATTCTGCGCTTAACCAGCTTACAGGTGCCAAGTACCCGACTTTGCAGAATGAATCCTTTCTGCTCAACCCAGACAATTTCTATGATGCCAAGGTACGTACTTCACTGCCGCTGATCAACGCAGAGATCAGGTACAACAAACTGATCAAACAGCAGCTCATCACCAGTCAGCAGGCCGCCGTTAACGTGTACAAGCGCGCCCTGGTAAAAGATATCAAAACAGCCTATTACAGGTATTACCAGGCCCTGCAGGGAATAGCAGTTTACAACAGTGCGCTGCTGCTGATCAAAGAAAATATCCGTGAAAACGAAAGCATGCTGCGCAATGGCGTGCGCAATGGTACAGCCCTGCTGCGCTCACAGACAGAGCAGCAGAAAACCAATGCGGCCCTGATCCAGGCGCAGCGCAATTCACTGAATGCACGTTCGTACTTTAACTTTCTGCTCAACCGCCCCCTGACGGATTCTGTTTCCACGGAAAGCATTGCCCGCGATGTGGTGATGATCAGTCCTGATACCACGACAGGAGTGCAGGGAAGGGAAGAGCTCAGGCAACTCGAAACCCTCAGGCAGGTATATACCCTGAACGAGAAAATGCAAAAATCGGGCATTATCCCAAAGCTGAACACCTTTATCGATCTCGGCTCGCAGGGCTATGATTTTAATGTGAACAGTAAAACACGCTACTATCTCTGGGGCGTAAACCTGCAGTGGGATGTGTTTACAGGGGGCCAGCGCAAATACCGTGCACAGCAGTCGCGCGCCAGCTTCAACGCCGCTACTGCGCAGCTGGACCAGACGCAGCAATCCCTGCTGCTGGAACTCGACCAGTCGTACAACAATTACCAGTCGGCCAGAGCAGCCTATAAAAGTGCTGCCTCACAGCTCAGCTTTGCCCTCAAATACTATAACGACCAGCTCAAGGCCTACCGCGCAGGGCAGTTATTATACCTCGAGCTCATTGATGCCGAAGATCAGCTTACCTCTGCGCGGCTCCAGCTGGCAGATGCCCAGGCCAACCTGCAAATCACGCTGGCCGAAATGGAACGCGGACAGGCCACTTATCCTGTAAATAACACCAACTAACATGAAATCTCCATCATTTTACTCTATACAACAAGTAATGAAACCACTTCGATACCTCATTCTACTGCTCAGCTTACCTTTGATGTATTCCTGCAGCAGTCCCGTTCAGCCTGTAAGCACAGCCTCAGACACCATTCCGGTTCAGATCATGCCCCTGCAGCAGCAGAACAGCCAGGCACCAATGTCCGTCTCCGGGCAGTTTACCACGGATGATGAAGTGATGCTCTCCTTTAAAACAGGCGGCATCATCAGCAGCCTCAGCGTAAAGGAGGGCGACCGTGTAAAAAGGGGCCAGCTGCTCGCCACATTAAACCCTACGGATATCAATGCACAGCTGCAGCAGGCCAAACTGACGGTAGAGAAAGCACAGCGTGATTACCAGCGCACGCAAAATCTCTACAAAGACAGTGTGGCCACACTGGAACAGCTGCAGAACAGCAAAACGATGCTGCAGCAGAGCCAGCAGCAGCTGAACATGGCCAGCTTTAACCGCCAGTACTCAGAGATCCACGCCCCCAAAGACGGCTTTATTCTAAAGAAACTTGCGAACACCGGCCAGCAGGTTACCGCCGGCACAGCGATCCTCCAGACCAATGGCGCAGAATCTGGCAAATGGATGCTCAGGGTAGGCGTCAGCGATTACGAATGGGCAGGACTGCGGCTCGGCGACCGCGCAAAAATCCAGACTTCGTCCTTACCGGGACAAACCTTTGAGGGCCGCGTAACCCGGAAGTCCGAAGGTGTGGATGCCGCTACCGGAACATTTTCTGCAGATATCAGCTTCAGCGGCAAAAAGCCTGAGGCAATTGCCGCAGGCATGTTCGGAAAAGCCGTTATCGAGCCCTCCAAAGTTACTACGGGCACCGGCAGCTGGCAGATCCCTTATGAAGCACTGCTTGATGGCGACGGCAACAGCGGTTATGTGTTTGTAACCAGCGACCGTAAAACGGCCAGGAAACTGAAGGTAACCATCGGTGGCATCGAAAAAAACACCGTCACCGTTACCCATGGTCTGGAAAATGCCGGCGCGCTGATTATTTCGGGTTCTGCATACCTGACCGACAAAAGCCCTATCTCCGTTCAATCAACTAAAACTGCTGCGCAATGAAGATCTCAGATTACGCCGTAAAAAACGGCCAGTTCACCCTGGTGATCTTTATCATGATCATCGTGCTGGGCATTACCACGATGCTGAATATGCCGCGGTCCGAAGACCCGGAAATGCACGCCCCATTCTTTTCAGTAATCATTATTTACCCAGGTACCAGTCCGAGGGACATTGAAGACCGCGTAGTTACGCCCCTTGAAAAAACGATTTCGGGGCTGGACGATATCAAAAAGGTACGTACCAGTATTTCCAATGGCGTGGCCGTGATCCGTGTAGAATATGTGTACAGCAGTAACATCGATTCCAAATACCAGGAGATCGTCCGCGAGGTCAACAGCAAACGGCCGGAACTTCCTGCCGATATTGCCAGTATCGAAATCCAGAAACAGCAGCCCTCTGATGTGAATGTGCTGCAGGTAGCGCTGGTATCTGAGAACGCTGCCCGGAGCAAGCTGCAATACTATGCCGAGCGGCTGCAGGACGACCTGGAAAAGGTGCCTTCGCTCAAACAGGTGCAGATCTTTGGTTTGCCGGGCCAGCAGGTCAGGGTTGAGCTCGACCTGGAGAAAATGGCGCAGATGCACCTGCCGGTAAGCGCTATCGTCAACAGCCTGCACAGCGAAATGGCCAGTATCCCGGGAGGAAGCATTGATGCCGGAAAGCAAACTTTCAATATCAAATCCAACGATTACAGAACACTTGATGCCGTAAATAATACGATTGTATACTCTGCAGGCGGAAAGAATATCCTGTTGAAAAACATCGCCCGCGTCTATTACGGATATGGTGAAGAACAGCATATTGCCCGCCTCAACGGCCACCGCTGCGTTTTTGTCGTAGCTGCCCAAAAGGAAAAAGAAAACATCAGTAAAACGCAGCTGGCCTACGTCGCCACGCTGGCCAACTTCAAAAAGCAGCTGCCGGCGAATATAGACCTGGTGCAGAATTTTGACCAGGCAAACAATGTAAACAGGCGGCTGACAGGCCTGGGACATGATTTTATCATTGCGATCCTGCTGGTAGCCATCACGCTGCTGCCCCTGGGTTTCCGCCCCGCGGTGATCGTGATGATTTCCATCCCGCTGTCACTGGCCATAGGTATTGTACTGCTGCAGCTGTTTGGCTTTAACCTCAACCAGCTCAGTATTGTAGGTTTGGTGGTTGCACTGGGGCTGCTGGTAGATGACAGCATTGTGGTGGTGGAGAATATCGAGCGCTGGATGCTGGAAGGGCACAGCCGCCTGGAAGCCACGCTCAAAGCCACAGGGCAGATCGGTATGGCCGTAGTGGGCTGTACCGTGGTACTGATCATTGCATTTATGCCGCTCGTGTTTTTGCCTGAAGGTTCCGGAGATTTTATCAGGTGCCTGCCACTGGCCGTGATCTTCTGTGTACTGGCTTCGATGTTTGTTTCTTTAACGATCATCCCCTTTTTATCCAGCCGCCTGCTGAAAAACCATACCGGAAACCCCGAAGGGAATTTCCTGATGCGCGGACTAAAAAAACTGATCCACGGCAGTTACGCACGTTTGCTGGACAAGGCGCTGGACAAACCTTTCCTCACGATCGGAGTGGCCGTAGTGCTTTTTTCTGCCTCGATCTACCTGTTCGGCGTAATCGGTTTCAGTTTGTTCCCGGCTTCGGAGAAACCACAGTTCCTGATCAATATCACCACGCCAAGCCAGTCTAACATCCCTTACACAGACACTGTGGCAAGGGCAATAGAAAAACAGCTGAAAAGAGAGCCGCTGATCAAATATTATGCGTCCAATATCGGCAGGGGAAACCCGCGGATCTACTACAATGTGATCCCCGAAAACAACCGCAGTGATTTCGCACAGCTGTTTGTTCAGCTGGACGAAGAAACCAGTCCCGATGAAAAACTGGCGCTGATCCAGCAGCTGCAGCAGCGCTGGGCACATTACCCCGGCGCTAAGGTAGAAGTGAAAAACTTTGAACAGGGCCCGCCGGTAATTGCCCCGGTGGAAGTGCGCGTTTTTGGGGATAACCTGGATACGCTGCGCGCCTTATCAATGAGGGTAGAACAGATGCTGCACCAGACCCCCGGAACCATGTACATCAATAATCCGGTGAGCCTGCTGAAAAGCGATATCCGTATTGCGGTAAATAAAGAGAAGGCGCAGCAGCTGGGCGTATCGTCGGTTAATATCGATCAGATAGCCAGGCTGGCGGTAACCGGCCTCAATATGGGCACTTACTACAACAATGACAATAAATATGGCTACACTGTACTGCTTACCCGGATGAAAGAGGGCAGGCCCAGTCTTGACGCTTTCCGCAACCTGTATGTGAACAATGTTCAGGGCAATGCTTTGCCCTTAAACCAGGTGGCGGGGCTGCAGCTGGAATCTTCACCGGCAATCATCAACCACCAGGAGAAGAAGAGGGTGGTCTCGGTACAGGCAAACCTGCAGAAGGGCTATCTGGCCAGCCGTGTCATACAGGATGTGATCAATAAAATGGACAAAATGAAACTGCCTCCCGGATACAGCTATGAGATGGGCGGAGAGCTTGAATCGCAGAACAATTCATTCGGAGGCTTCATGAGCATTATCCTGGTGACGGTATTTATGTTTGTTGCCGTACTGGTACTGCTGTTTAAAACCTTTAAAAGTATGCTCATCATTCTGTCTGTGATCCCGCTGGGGATTGTAGGTGCTGCGGTGGCACTTTGGGTCACAGGAAATTCGCTGTCCTTTATCGCTGTGGTGGGCCTGATTGCACTGGCAGGAATAGAAGTGAAGAATACGATTTTGCTGGTCGATTTTACCAATCAGCTGCGGAAAAAAGGAATGAGCCTGCATGATGCGATACGTGAAGCCGGAGAAGTCAGGTTTTTACCGATCGTGCTCACTTCCCTGACAGCCATCGGCGGATTGATCCCGATTGCGGTTTCTACGAACCCGCTGATCTCACCGCTGGCCATCGTACTGATTGGCGGGCTGATCAGCTCTACTTTACTGTCCAGGATTGTAACGCCGATCGTTTATGAGCTGATCCCGCCGGCGGTAACCCCGGATGAGGAAAAGCCGGAGACACACTAAAATACAGGAACTGCCCTGGCCTTATTGCATTTCAACGGAGAAATGCAGTATCGCCGGGGCGGTTTTTAATCGTATAAATTAGTGATAGTGTTCTTGATAAAGTTTTCCATGGTGTTTACAATCAGGTTTAGTTGCTCCGGAGGGGCCACTTCACTGAGCTCATCCAGCAGGAGCTGCGATTCCAGCTTCCATTTCAGCAGCTGGGCGGCAACAATCGCATTGATATTCTGATACTGGCCCAGTAACTTTTCTATATCTTCTTTATAGGCTACCCAGCACAATGCCTTTGTCCTGTTGAGGCCTGATGCAATATCCTCGTCTGTGTATGCCGGATCTGCCAGAAAACACATTATCCCTGTAAATTTCTTTCTGTATACAGGCTTCACAACTACTCTGTATCTATTCATGGCTTGTATTTGGTACTATAAAAATATTACAATTTTTTATAAAAAGTAATATTTTTGACCGAGGATCTGATATTTACGTTTTAGCTGTTTCCGTAATCAGGCGCAGTGCTTCTTCCACTTTTTTGAGATTGTTACCAATCTCTGTTATGGTACTATACACTTCCGGATTATTTTGCGGCAGTTGATGTAGTGTGTCCTTTAAATTTTGGTGATGCTGAGCAATATCTAAATGCGCAGCCAGCATTTCTACGTTAGCCATTGATATGAACTGGAGCCGCTTTTTTGTATTTACATGTTCTGTGACCTCTGTTGCGATTACCATAATACTGGAAGTTTGGCCCCCGCCATTTTTAACGGGCTGATAAACAAAATTGAAACAAACCTCTTCAAAACGGTTATGTCTTTCTAACATCACATACTGCTCATTGCCAAAGAAAGGATTGCCGGAGCGATAAACCTGATCAAGGATCTCCAGAAAGCCCTGGCCCTGTATTTCAGGGAGTGCCTCTTTGAGTGTCTTGCCGATTACTTCTTCAGTTTTGCCCCAGAGTTCCAGAATTTTGATATTTGCGATCTCTATCGTCATCTCTTTTCCTGTGAACAGGCCAATGGCAATCGGCGCAGCTGAGATGATGCTCTGGTGACTCCTGTTTTTCTGGATCTGGTCTGCGGTTTCAATCAGTCCCTGTTCAAATTCAAACAGACTGTGTAAACGCATTTCTATCTGATCCATCACAATTTTTGCCATGTTTGCGAGCATTTGTTTCTCTTTTTCGGAGAAATTCCTTTTTTCATAGCCCATTACACAAATGGTACCGATGCTAAAGCCATCATAGGTGATGAGTGGGGCGCCTGCATAAAATTTAAATCCTATTTCTGCTGCCAGTATAGAATTGCTGAGTAAACAGGGGTCGGCGATTGGCAATGTTTCAAAAACAGTAACCTCATTGCTGAGCATGGCCAGTGAACATAAACTGGAGCTTCTGGGAGTTGCAACATTTGCGCCCTTGATGTCCATTGAAGTTTTCACAAATACCTCTTCAGTATCGACAAAGTTGATCAGCGCAACAGGAAGATTAAAAAAATTGGCAGCAAGATTAGCGATATTATCAAAAGACTTTTCGGGAGCGCTGCCGATGATATGATAACGTTTCAGTGCTGCTACACGCTGTTGATCATTGGCAGGTTTCGGGTTGTTTTCTGTGTGGTTATCTGTTGAAGTTGCTTTATCTTTCATCCGTCTTGCTGATTCCATCTGTGTGCATGTGTCTAATTAAGACATACGGGAAATCTAGGCAAAAAGGTTTATATCTTTGACGATCATTTCGTTCATTCTGTAAATCAGTATGGTACACTTATAAATGCCTGCTGTTTCAATTATTTTGTCCGGGATTTGGGATTTCAATCGTTACCCCGGAGAGCTGAGTAGCCTTGCCATCAACATAATCCAGTTTTCCGAAAGCTCTCAGCCATCGCTGCTGATGATCCTCAGTTGCATTCAGTGGGAAGTCGAGGCTGAATGGTTCGTTCTTGTCAATTGAATTGCGTATGGCCTGCATAATTTTGTCGCCATATGGATCTGAAATTAGTGCTATCGCCTCCTGCCAGTCAAACTGATGATCAGTAGGAAAACCGTATAGCTTATTGAGGCCTGGTGATGCAACACAGTTGAGGGTGTTTACATCGACGTGCCAGATACCCACCGTTGAAGTATCAACATAGCTATGCAAAACATCTTCTGCTTTCTGTATACTTTCTTCAATTTTTTGCAGCGAGTGATAAAGACCCGTTTGATTTTCGGGCACCTTGCTCAGCATGTCTCTGAGCAAATTCTGCGTTGCAACAAGATCTTCATGCGTAATGCGCATATCCTTGTTCGCACTGGTCAGCTCCTGTATACTTTTGGTCAGCAGTTCGTTGTTTGTCTGTGTGTCTGATTCCATACGCTCTAGTAATCTCCTCGCATTTACGATGTTGGTGATGTCGCTTACTGATGCAATAATCTGATGAACTTCACCGTCGTCATCAAATACCGGGACATAACTAATATTCAGGATCAGATCTTTAGGGCCCTCTGTGGTCTGGAGAGTTACCTCTGCTTCAGGAAAGTTGGCGGTTTCCCGCGTTTCCAACACGAGCGTAAGGCTGCTCGTTGATGCAGGATTTACAGAATCCGGAAAAATATCGAAAAGCGACCTTCCCAGTATCTGTTCTCCGGTTTTGCACCAGATGTCAAACATTTGCTGATTGGCAGCTTCTACAATAAGCTCTTTTCCTGAGAAGATTGCCATTCCTGAAGCTGAATTCATCACCATGTTCTCCAGCTGTTTTTCGCTGTTCTGCAATGCTTTGCGTGCATGCATTTCTTCAGTAATCTCATTGGCAACAATCATGATGCTTGTTGTATTGCCGTCACCATCTTGTAACGGTTGGTACACAAAGTTAAAATAAACATCTTCCATCACACCGTTGCGCATCAGAAAAACACATATTTCCTTGCCGTAGTAGGGAATACCCGATGTAAATACGTTATCAAGTATTTGCAAAAATCCCTGTCCTTCTATTTCAGGCAAAGCTTCTTTCAGCGTTTTGCCAATCACCTCATCTGTTTTGCCCCAGACTTCCAGGATAATAGGATTGGCGAGTTCGATGACCAGGGACCTGCCGTTGAGCACGCCAATAGCCATTGGTGCTTTTGCAATCAGCGACTGATTATTAAAGTTCAGCTGTGCCAGCCGGGCGGCATCCATCACGCGTTTTTCTGCGTCGAATATACCGCGCAGGCGCAACTCAATCTCGTCCATTACGATTCTGGCGAGCCCTTTCAGCATCGTCGTCTCTTTTTCCGAAAAGGTTCTTGTTTCCCGGCCAATCACGCAGATGGTACCGATGGTAAAACCATCATGGGTAATCAGCGGGGCACCTGCATGAAATTTAAAACCCATCTCGGCTACCAGCAGCGGATCTGTCATCAAATGACGGCTCAGATTAGGAATGTCTTCAACAACCATTACTTCATCAGTCCCTAGCGCCATTGTGCAGATACTGTTGCTTCGCGGGCTGTTGCGGATCTCTTCCACACCCACATTTGATTTCAGGAATACGTTTTCGGTATCGATAAATGAAATCAGGGAAACAGGGAGATCAAATATTTGGGTGGCTAACCTGGCAATATTATCAAATGTTTGCTCGGGAGGGGTTCCAAGAATCTGATAACGTTTGAGTGCTTCAACCCGGCGTTTGTCGTCAGGGGAAAGATTAGTTGGTGCCAGGTTGTTTTCCATTGTATATGTCTCATTTAGAAGCATTGGCAGTACAACCAACGGCTATGATACGTTTGTTAAGATATAAATTATCCGCTTGTTCCATCCTAATTTTGAAGAAAATAATCCAATTTATTAACAATTATTTGCGAATTCTAATTTTTTAATCATTTTTTTTCTTCATATATAAGACTATTGAGTTTAATGGTTAAGCTAAAGTGTTTTAGTTTCAAAATTAACTTTACAATTCGACCATTTAATTCAGAAGTTTTATTGTCCTACCATTATTATAGACTTTTTGGCGTCCTTTTTCCGGAAAAATTATAACTTGGGCGTAGAAAAACATTAAAGAATGAAACGACTCGCCCTGATTAGTTCCCTCAATTTACTATGGATCCCCCTGATGGCACAAACCGGCCAGCTCACAGGATTTAAAGCGCAGCATCAAACTGCGCAATATGCACTCGAAAAAGAATTTGATGCCGGCCTCAGCAAAGAGCATATCGGTGAACTGATCAAAGAACTCTCTTCCGCTCCGCACCATCTGGGCTCGCCAAGGGGCAAAGTGGTAGCCGGGCTGATCCTCAATCAGTTTAAGAGCTATGGTTGGGATGCAAAAATAGAAACCTACTACGTGCTGTTCCCCACACCCAAAACACGGTCGCTCAACCTGCTGAGCCCCGTAACCTATACAGCAGTGCTTGAAGAACAGCAGATCGCGGCTGATCCGGCTACGTCGCAAAAAGGGCAGCTGCCACCATATAATGCCTGGGGTGCTGACGGAAATGTCACAGCAGGGCTGATTTTTGTGAATTACGGGCTTCCCGAGGATTACGAAAAGCTGGAACGTTTGGGCATAGATGTAAAAGGGAAAATTGTAATTGCCAAATACGGGCATTCCTGGAGAGGGGTAAAGCCTAAAATTGCCTATGAGCACGGCGCGATTGGCTGCCTCATTTATTCAGATCCTAAAGACGATGGCTTTGTAAAAGGAGATACCTATCCGGCAGGTGCCTTTAAACCAGAATATGCGGTACAGCGTGGCTCTGTAATGGATATGGTGATCTATCCGGGCGATCCGTTAACCCCGGGCGCCGGGGCCACAAAAGGAGCCAAAAGGTTAACAAAAGAAGAAGCACAGACGATTCTGAAGATCCCTGTACAGCCCATCAGTTACCATGACGCACAACCGCTTCTGGCAGCGCTGAAAGGCCCAGTGGCACCGGCAGAGTGGAGCGGGGGACTCCCTGTTACCTATCATGTGGGCGACGGGGCAGCCACAGTAAGGCTCAATCTGGCTTTTAACTGGGATATTGTGCCTGCCTATAATGTGATCGCCAGGATGAAAGGTTCCAAATATCCAAATGAATGGATCCTTCGCGGAAACCATCATGATGCCTGGGTAAATGGGGCGGCCGACCCGATAAGCGGACTGGCAGCACTGCTGGAGGAAGCAAAATCCATCGGCCTGCTGGCAAAAAAAGGGATCCGCCCTCAAAGAACGCTGGTATATGCGGCCTGGGACGGTGAAGAGCCATCCCTGCTCGGATCAACGGAATGGGCAGAAGACCATGCAGCAGAACTAAACCAAAAGGCAGTGGCCTATATCAACTCTGATGGCAATGGCCGCGGCTTTCTCGAAGCCGGGGGATCGCATGCGCTTGAGAATATGATTTCGGAGGTGGCACATGCGGTAAATGACCCGCAGGCCAACGTGAGCATCTTTGACCGTAAGATCGCCGCTGAGGCTGTTGCTGCCACTTCTGCCAAGGCAAAACAAACTGCTATGGGCAAGAAAGTGCTGGACATTTCTGCGCTGGGCACGGGCTCAGACTATTCAGCTTTCCTGCAGCACCTGGGGATCCCCTCGCTTAACCTCGGTTTCGGTGGCGAGGACGAAGGAGGGGAGTACCATACGAACTTCGACTCCTATGATAACTATATTAAGTTCAAGGATCCCGGTTTTAATTACGGCCTGGCACTTTCCCAAACTGCCGGAAGGGCAGTGCTGCGACTGGCAAATGCCGATGTGCTTCCTTTTAATTTCGAAAACCTGCAGGCCAAGATCGCGAAATACCTGACAGAGGTTACTGATCTCGATACACAGCTCAGGGCCAATGCAAAAGCCAACAATCAATTGCTGAACGCCGGATTATATAAACTTGCGGCTGATCCACAGGAAAACCTGAAAGAGCCCAAGCCTAAAACAGAGCTGCCGGTAATAGATTATGCGGGATTGAAAACCGCATCGGATACCCTTAAATCATCTGCTGCGAAACTTAACCAGGCTATCGTGGCAGGACTTGAAAATATCAGGCAGCCCGAAAAATTGAATGTACTGTTGTACCAGGCAGAAAAACAATTGCTCAGCACAGCGGGCTTGCCAAAACGCCCCTGGTATAAACATACGATCTATGCGCCGGGATTTTATACCGGTTATGGCGTGAAAACGCTTCCGGGAATACGGGAAGGGCTGGAGCAATACCAGGCTGAAGAAGTAAAGCAGCAGCTTGTGGTCCTTACGGAATCCATTCTCAACTTATCAGCTGAGCTGAACAAGGCAGCAGCGTTAGTAAAATAACCTGCTGCTTATAGCACCTGCATATCAATAGTTAAGGTAAAGCAGGTTTCCTCTTCAGAAGATACAACGCCCAGTGTCCCGTGGTGGGCACGGGCAATCTCAGAGGCAATATAAAGTCCGAGGCCCAGTCCGTCTTTGCTGTTCTCTTCTGAGCCGCGTGAAAAGGGCTGGAAAAGGCGGGCAATTTTTGCATCCGGGATTTTCTCCCCGCAGTTGGCTACCGACAGTTCCAGTATTCCGTCCTGACTGCTGACGATCACGCGGACAGGCTCATCTGCACGTCCATAGGTCAGTGCATTGCCCAGGATATTTGAAAACAGCTGTGCAATACGCACGGCATCACATTTTACAGGTTGCCTCAGTTTAAACTGGATGTCGATGCTGCGGCCCGGCCAGATGGCTTTCAATTCTGTCACCACCTGCAACAGTGCTGATTCAAGGGGCGCATTGTCGCTCAGGTCTAAAGTAATTCCTTCGCCGAGGCGCCCCC
The DNA here is from genome assembly GCF_900182595.1 of Pedobacter westerhofensis. Classification (GTDB taxonomy): domain Bacteria; phylum Bacteroidota; class Bacteroidia; order Sphingobacteriales; family Sphingobacteriaceae; genus Pedobacter; species Pedobacter westerhofensis. The sequence continues at coordinate 265,313 of NZ_FXTN01000004.1, forward strand.
TTGCAAAATCCAGTACATTCTCAATCAGGCCGGTGATCCGGAAAGAACTGTCCTGAATGATATTGGCAAGGCGCAAAGCACGGTCATCAAGCGGCATCCTCAGCAATAACTGTGCGCTGTTCCTGATGGCGCCAACTGGGTTCCTGAGGTCGTGCCCAAGTATCGCAATAAACTGGTCGCGCAGTTCAGAAGTCTTTTGCTCTTCCTGCAGGTTGATTGCAGAAAGTTCTATCTGTTCAACTGCATTGAGGTGAAAGGCGATCAGATCAGCAAACAGTTTAAACATTCCTACGGTCTCAGGAGTGTTTAAAGTTGCAGGATTGGGATCAATCGCACAGAGCGTACCAAAGAAGCGGTTACCGCTCAGGATAATCGGAGTTGAAATATAGCTTTGAAAACCATAGATCAGGGGAGTATGATGGTTGGCATACTGCTCGTCAGTGGCTACGTGGTCAATCACCACACATTCTTTATTCTTTTCAATTTCGCGGCAGATCGTGGTCTTGATATCAAGCTCGCCTCCTGGTACCAATCCAAAATTGATATGATCTTTGACCGCACAGGCCACCCATCTGTCTTCGGTCACACGCGCCACGGCAGCAAAGCCCAAGCCCGTGATCCTGCATATCACCTCGAGGATACTATCTACAGCTGGTATGCGGCTGAAGACTTCAATTTCTGCCTGTAACTTGGCTTCAGTAAAATCTGACATTTATATTCCTTCTGAAATTATATCAACGCAATTTAAACATATTCAATTCATAAAAACAACTAAAAGTGGCGCTCTTTCAATGTTGTGGCCTAAAAACGACTTTTTTAAAAAGGAAAACAACCTTTAGTGCTGCTTTTACGGTTTAGCTGAAAAATCGAGACCGGGCAATTGCAAATCCGGTTGGCCACGTTTCCCGTATATTATTGCTCAACTACATATGTTTATGAGTATTGGTAAAGAAAAGGTGAAACTTGAAAAACTATTGGTGTCTGTTGCCAGTGTAAAAAACATCGACGACTTAAACCTGGAAATAGTAAATGAAGGCTATCGCGAATATGCGGCAATCATCAAAACCTTATATACCAAACAACCCAACATATTTGGCAACCTGTACAATTACGATCTGCGTGAGATCAAGGAAAACAAAAAGTTTATTAAAGAAAGCTATACTGCGAAAGCAAGGCAGGTAAATTTTGCGGTTTACCGCGATTCTGTAGTAGAAGCTATTGAGAGAACGATGGAGTACATCTCCAGTTATGTGCAGTAAGCAACTGGTAACATTCCTGTTAACTGCTTAACTTACTCTGTCAATGTTTAAACATCTTAATACGTTTTAGTTATTTATATTCTATCTTTATAATGCCTGCTTCAGCAGCTGCCGGGTGACTATGGAATTTTATAACAGCAATCAGAAAGAAGTCTTAAAATTTGCGGAAGAAATCTTAAAATGGGAATTGCCCAGAACGCTCAGCCAGGCAGACCTTGACCATATTAAGCTGATTGCCAATTCAGCGATTACACACAGCCACGATGTGATGAACGTAAAGCTGCACAGGATCGTCATTAAGCCAAAGATCAGTATTGCAGACCTGGCAAAATTCAACCGGCGGTCATAGTCTTAAAATTTCCTAAACAAATCGGGGAGGCCGTGGGTTATGGCTCCAAATTATAATTATGTCCGCACTTTCCGATGAGTTAAAAGCTTTCAACAGAAACCGCCTGCCAGAAATGGCCAAGCTCAAGTATGAAGCAATGACAGAGAATGCCTTTCGTTTTTTCAGGGGTACCTGTCATTTATTTTATCAGCGCCTTTCCGGTGTGAAAGGCTTCCCCCGGTCGCCCCTGACCTGGATCTGCGGCGACCTCCATCTGGAAAATTTCGGTAGTTACAAAGGCAACAACAAGCTTGTTTATTTTGATCTGAATGATTTTGACGAAGCAGTGCTGGCTCCTGCGATATGGGAAGTGATCAGGCTCGTTACCAGTATTTTTATCGCATTTGATGCGCTTGATATCGACCAGGGCCAGGCCCAGAGTATTGCGTCGCTTTTTGTAAATACGTATGCTGCCACCTTGCTTACCGGCAAGGCCGTGAGCATCGACCCGCGTACCTCTAAAGGGATCCTGAATGAATTTCTGAAAAAGGCGGAGAAAAGCACCTACAGGGAAGTTCTTGAGAAACGTACGGAGAACAAGGGGAGCAAGGTTGTCCTGTCTTTAAAACACGAGCGCCATTTTAAGCTGAAAAAGGCGCTCAAATCACAACTTGAAGAACATATCACCCAGTGGATCAGAAAGAGTAACGACGGGCCCTACAATTACAAAGTGAAAGATGCGGTTTTCCGTCTTGCCGGTACCGGAAGTATAGGGGTAAAAAGATATCTGATCTTGCTGAAAAGCACCAATGTCAAAGAGAAATACCTGATCGTTGATATGAAACAATCATTTCCTTCTTCATTGGAACCCTATTTAAAAGCGGGGCAACCCAACTGGCCAAACCAGGCAGAAAGAATTATCGCGGTGCAGAAGCGTATGCAGAATGTTTATCCTTCGCTGCTTAGCACAACAGAGTTCAGAGGGGAAGATTATGTGATCCAGGAGCTGCAGCCGGTAAAGGATACGCTTGAGTTTAAGATGATCAAGGACCGTTACCGTGATATCTACCAGGTGGTTGATGATATGGCAGTCCTCACGTCATCCGCACAGCTGCGCAGCGGAGGAATGAACGGTTCTGCAATTACTGATGAGCTTAAAGAATTTGCGTCGCGGGTTGGCGCATGGCGCCAGCCCGTGCTCGATTATGCGCTGAACTATGCGGCAGAGGTAAAGGCAGATTATAAAGAGTTCGTAAAGGAATTTGGTGATAAAGTATATGATAACCAGTATCATATGAGCAATACTGTTGAGGTTGATTGATGCTCTCCTCAGAGTTGTGAAAAATTATCCCCAAAGTTGTGAGCACAAGACTGAGGAAAAGGTATATTAGGATAGAAATTAACCTCTTATGCCCTATAACGATCCCAGGCGTTTACAAGCTGTTAACCGTTTTTTAAAGCTCGATATCAACAGACAAGCAGAACTGCAGGAAATGGTAGAACTCGCCGCTGCCTTATGCGACACTCCGGTCGCAATGATTACCCTGCTCGACGAGCAGACCGAATACATTAAATTCAGAAAAGGTATAGAACTTCAGGAGCTGCTGAGGGAGGATACTTTTTCCCAGTATCTGCTGGACGAAGAAAAGCTGATGATTGTACCCGATGCACTGTCAGATCCCCGGTTTTCACATACAAAATTAGTGGTTGAAGAACCTAAAATCAGGTTTTATGCTGGCTGCAGCCTGATCACACATGATGGGTATGCTGTCGGGAGCATAAGTATAATGGGGCAGATCGGCAAACAGCTGAATGAGCCGCAAAAACATCTGCTCAGCGTACTGGCAAAACGGATCGTGGAGATCATGGAAATGGAGTTTAGCCTGGGCATTGTACGGAACCAGTTTATCAAAGCCAAAGATTCTGAGATGAAACTGCAATCCTTTTTTGAAAGGGCAGGGACATGTCATCTGCTGATCGGCAAAGAAATGGAGATTATTGCATTCAATAAGAATGCCTCAGACTATTTTGCAAAAAGCCAGAAAGTAGAAATTTATGCGGGCCTTACCATTCCGCAGATCCTCAGTGATGAGCGGCTGGAAGACTTTTTTGAAAAATATCAGCAGGCGATGGCGGGCGATCCGGTGTACTATGAGCGGGAGGTAGAGTACAGCGGAAAGCTGATCTGGTGGTCAGTTTCTTTGGAGCCGGGATATAATGTGGAAGGTGAAATCATTGGGATATCCTTTAATGCCACTGACGTCACCGAAAAGAAGATCCACGAAAAGGAAATGTCTGATAAAAACGACCGGCTGATGCAGATTGCCCATATCCAGTCGCACGAACTCAGAAAACCTGTAGCTTCTATTCTAGGTTTTATGGAGATCTTCAAACACAGCGATTACTGTGCTACCAAAGAGGAATTGCTCATGATGGAGCGGGCTACGATTGATTTAGATACGCGCATCAGGGCAATAGTTTATCTGACGCAGTAGTGCGGAATGTCATTCTTCGAAAGACATTGCTGAGCGGCGCTGATTTATTGGCTATTCCTTTTTATTCCTGATTTTGGCTACTATATCACGGTAGGTACCATGTGTGGCTGCAGGATTTTTGCCCTTTGGTACTTCTGAGAGCTCACCGGTCTTTTTGTATTTTGCTATTGCTTCGGAAAACGCTCTTTTGTCTTCCTGATTTTGTACAGACGGCTGTATAATAAAATCAATGTTTTTTGGCTCTTTTATATATCCCATTGTCTTATAGTTGCTTAAAATATCTATTGATCAAATATAATGCCTTTTCAGGGTAAATGATCATGTTTTGTGCGCCAATATGCGTTGCGCCCAACTTAGAAACATAATGCTGTACCAAATTACTTTTTGCCTTAAATCCGATAATACCATCATTACCATTATCAAAAGATAATTTACAGCAAAATGCAATTAAATTACCTGCTACTCCTTCATAAAGTTTGTTTGCCCCATAATTTATGGGCGAACTTTCAACCAGGTTCAAATAAACATGATCATCAAAATCTGTTGCGCTCACCAAACCCTGTATTTCCTTTTGACCAGCAATACACAGTTTGTAAACCATCCTGCGTGCGGAAAGTAATTCCTTTTTCCAGTTAAACTTCCATTGATTTTTTCTGTTGACGGTATTTAATTCATTGACTGCCACAGTAGAAACTGTTGTTTGAAAACTTTCCCCGGAAAGCCGGTTTACAATACTATTTGTAAGTTTGTCAATTTCTATTGACAGTTGGTACACTCTTTCATGCCCCATAACACTAATTTACACAATTAAAATAAAAAACCCAAATATAATCTAAAGGAAAATAAATTACAAATATATCTTAAATCTTTAATTAAATAAATTAATTGTTTTTAAAAAGTATTATTTATCGGACTGGCAGTAAGATCGTGTAAATGGAATTGGATATGCTGAAGCTGCAAAATACTTCGCATCTGAAATAGAAAAAATGGTAATTACAGTAAGACGTAATCGGTAATGTATTCAATCGCGCTTTCAGTTGCATGAACCAGCGAATCGCGGTATAAACTAAACTGCGCCTGCTGCGCTTCATCAGCAAAATCTTCTTTCAGCAGCCTTTTGTGTCCCCTGATTTCGGCGAGGTCATAGTTGTACAGGTTGGCAAACACATTGGGGCTGATTTTGAACAGTACCCTGATGATCTTTGCATATTCAATAAATCCTTCATTAACGATGAGCAGGTTCGGTTCGTTAAACGAGTTAACATCTGTTAATGAGGATAATACCTTATTAAGTTTTATTTTTTCTTTATTTAAGACCATAGAGGAAACTAATGTAACTAATTGAATGAACAAAGCACAAAAATATGAACATTGATCAATAATAAGTACATAATTTCTACAATTGAACAAGCAAAAAAAAATATTTTGCAGGATTTTTAAGATTTGTTTTGCCAGTGCCTAACCGTTGCACTGAGCTCCTCCCGGTGAAAAGGTTTCCTGAGAAAACCATCTGCACCAGCCTCTGCGGCCATTTTTTCAATCCCAAGAAGTGCAGACATCATTACCACCGGAATATGTGATGTAGCTGTATCGGCTTTCAGGGCCTTACAGGCCTCGCTGCCTTTTTCATTTCCCAGCAGTTCATCCATAAGTATCACATCGGGCTGGATCGTGTTTACCTCTTTAATGATCTCCAGATCTGATGAATGTATTACTTTATGGCCTTCCTCAGTTAAGAGTACATAAACGATATATAATATTTCAGCGTCGTCTTCAATGACCATTATTTTTAAGCACATAGGAATACAGTTGATTCAGATTATCCAAGAAAGAACAAGATGTCTCACAAAAATGTTCAGGACTTTTCTACCACTTTGTGGAATACAGGTATGATCAATGCAATAATGGAGGCACTGTTTACCTCATTTAGTTATACACTCTTAGTCCCCGGTGGCTCGCCTTTTATATTTTTTATCCATCAGGATCTTCAGCGCTGCAAGGTCCTGATTAAGCCCACTGATCAGGTCCTTCAGCAGGGCCACGGTATTGTCATCCTGGTTCAGCAGCCTGAGCTGTTCCGGTTCAGGAAGATCAAACTGCTTTTTAAGCACCTGAGGGATTTTAAAGCTCTGCGCGGTGTAAGCACAGGCGTAGAGATACAGGCAGCTGATAAAGTCGGTTAAGGCGCGCTCATAATATGCCAGGAGCTTCTTATAACTTTTAGAGCGCTTAAACATCAGCAGATAGGGTTGGTACCGTTGCGACTGCACAAGAATATCCTCATTGATCAGATCTTCTTCTTCATCAATTCCCCACCTGATACACAGTTCGTACTTTGCTTCAATCAGTTTTCCTGTAGCACTGTACATGTTCTGCACAAAGGGATCGTCAGTCTGCCCAAAAAAATCCAGATGGTCAATAGATTGTTCCCAGGGGTTCCTGAATTCCCTGCTGTGTGATTTCATACTTCTTTTAAAAGTCAGGTAGTACATGTATTCATACAGATCCGAATGCATATAAGTGATGCTCACACCCAGGCCCCTGACGGAAAGATTTAAATCGAAGGGGTCATTTCTGGAAACTTTCATAAAATAAATATTTGGCCTCATTCATGTGTATGTAAGTTAAATATACTGCTAATTAATGAAATCAGCCCGTCAATTGGCAAACAAATGATGCATGATGCTGGTTGTTTCCCTTTAAGAATACATCGATTACAACAATTTATATTACATGGACATCTCTGCTGAGCCACTGGCTGATCTCAAACTTTATATGCTGTTACTGGGTTCCAAAGCCCCTCAGCGCAATGTTGAACAACACGATTATTTTTTTGGTGTAGCGCGCTCCTTAAAGGAACTGGTTCCTGAGATCAGGGCATTCTGGCCCGAAGCCGGCAACAGTATCCATCTGGATGGCTGGAGGGAAGTAAACCATGTTGAAGGATACCGGATCAGGGCAGTATTAAAAGATAATGTCCAGGATAGTGACCAAAAAAGCCTGTTCTTTATCAACCTGGGCGGTTACCAGGAAAACAAGCTCGAAGAGCAGCACTATATTGTTTTAACGGTGCAGGACGACCGTGCACTGGCTACCCAACACGCCAAGAAAACCGTGTTTTTCAAAAAGAACACCATCAAAGGTGCCAATTCGCACATCGATGAGAAATATGGGATTGATGTTGATGATATTTATAAAATTGAAGAAATATTAAGCGCCTCACAGAAGGAACGCTACCAGATTATCATCAGTCCGGCGGAGACTCATGGTACCGATGATTATCCTGCTGAGGATAAGGTACACCTGGGTTATTTTAAACTTGATAAACTGTAGCTTTCCGGAGCCTGGGGTATCACCGTATGAATGAGCTGAGAACTGTTAAAACTAAACCCGGCATTCTTTGTTAATTTCTAAAATCCAAACACACGCTACTTATAAACTACATCAATTGAAAGATAAAAAACGCATTGCTATTCTTGGAGGTGGTCCAAGCGGGTTATTCATGTACAAGAGATTCGTTGATGCGAACAGGACAGATATCACGATAGATATTTTTGAAAGAAAAAAAAGCCTTGGGGCAGGAATGCCATACAGCGCCGATGGTGCCAATGATGAGCACATCACCAATGTTTCGGGCAATGAGATCCCGGAACTGGTTACGCCTATTGCCGAATGGATCCGGACGGTAGCCCCGGAGACCCTGCGTCATTTCCATATCGATGCAGATCATTTTAACGATTATAAAGTCCTTCCAAGATTGCTGTTCGGCCAGTACCTGTCCGCACAGTTCAGCCTGCTCAAACAAAAAGCAGCAGGCGCAGGGCTTGCCACAAACATTTACTTTAACAGCGAGGTGACAGACATTACTGATCATCCGCAACGCGAAACCGTAGTGGTGGAGATACGGGGACAGGAGCATTTTGAATATGACCATGTGATTATCTGCACCGGCCATAACTGGCCCCTTAAACATGAAGGAACAGTGCCCGGATATTTTGATTCTCCCTATCCTCCGGCCAAGCTGGCTTTCAAAGTAAACCATGCAGTGGCGGTGAAAGGATCATCATTAACCGCTATCGATGCGATCAGAACACTGGCCAGGCACAACGGAACATTTATCAAAGGGGAGGACGGTACGCTGAGCTATCATCCCGCAGAGGATAGTGCAGGATTCAGCATCATGATGCATTCCCGCAACGGCATGCTGCCGGCGATCAGGTTTCACCTGGAAGACTCTCACCTGCAGAAAGAAGCTGTACTGAGCAAAGAAGAAGTGAACAGCAACAGGGCGGCAAACGGTGGCTTCCTTTCGCTGGATTATGTCTTTGAGAAGAACTTTAAGGACCTGCTTAAAGACCGGCAACCCGAGTTTTATGCGCAGATAGCGGCGATGGACATCGAAGCTTTCGTAGCCTTAATGATGGAACTGCGCGAACGCCTTGCACCATTTCAGTTATTTAAAGCAGAATATACAGAAGCAGCAAAATCAATCAAAAGAAAAGAGTCTGTTTACTGGAAAGAAATGCTGGCTGTGCTCAGCTTTGCCATGAACTATCCCGCCAAATATTTTTCGGCCGAAGATATGCAGCGCCTGCAGAAGGTGCTGATGCCGCTGATCTCTATCGTCATCGCATTTGTACCACAAAGTTCCGTTGAAGAACTGCTGGCACTGCACGATGCGGGGGTGCTGGACCTGGTGTCGGTTGGTGACGACAGCCATATTGAGATCCCGGGCAGCGGCGGGATCGTGTACCATTATACTGATGAAGAAGGAGTGCCACATGCTGTTCCCTACCAGACTTTTGTCGATTGTGTAGGCCAGCCGCATATGTCATTCCAGGAATTGCCCTACGAAGGCCTGCGCTCTGGCAAAACAGTAAGCCCGGCGCGTTTGCTGTTCAAAGATCCCTCAGCGGGCAGGGCCGCAATGGAAAATGGCAATGAGCACGTAGCACAGGATACCAGCGGCAATTACTACCTGAAAGTTCCGGGGATTACCATCAATGATAATTTTCAGGCCATGGATGAATACAATGCTTTAAACGAGCGGATTTATATGATGGCGGTGCCATATATCGGGGGCTTTAATCCCGACTACTCCGGTCTCGACTTCTGCGAAGCTGCTTCATCAACCATCATCAAGAGTATCCTGCAACTGACTCCCGATCTCCATCTATGAAAATCACATTCTATGGTCTGCTGATGGCCTCAGGGCTCTTCGGTATTCCCGCTATGCTCAGCGCACAAACGCAGGCCATCAAACCCTACAGCCTCTTTAACCCTGTACCGAAAACTCAAATGAGGGAGATGGAAACCGACCGCCCCGATGTGACGGAATCTCCATTTACCATTGATGCCGGGCATATACAGTATGAAGCAGATTTATTCCGGCTGGAAACAGAAAAAGGAGAGCTCAGTAAGCAGAACACGATGTTATTCAATCAGGGCAACCTCAAAATTGGCCTCGCAAAGAATACATCCATACAGTTTGGTTTCCAAACCTATGTAACGGAAAAGGAAACCGACCTGCAAACAGGGGAGGTAAGCCGTGGACATGGTATCGGGGATGTCAATATCCGTATCAAACAGAATATCCTCGGAAATGACGGCGGAAATTTTGCCCTGGCGGTTTTGCCCTATATCAAGTTCCCTACAGCAAGATATACTGATGACAGTAAGTACGAAGGCGGCATTATTGTCCCGATGCTGTTCAGGTTGTCGGGTGAGTGGAACCTGGGAAGCCAGGTAGAAGCCGATAGGCTGGAAGATGCTGAAGAGAGTGCCATGCACACAGAACTGCTCCAGTCGCTCACCATCAGTCATGATATCGTTAAAAACCTTGAAGGTATAGCTGAAACTTATTACCGGTACGACTTTAAAAAGCACCACTGGTCTAACTTCCTCAATGCATCTGCACAGGTAGAGGTATCAAAAAACTTTAAGCTTGATGCCGGGTTAAATTACGGCCTGCAGTCTGATGCAGAGAAAAATTACTTTATCGGTACTTCGTTCAGGTTTTAGTAGCCTGCTAAAACCCTGAGCGCTACAATATGTGTCATTCTCCGATAACATACTATACGAAAATGTGTTAATGGTGTTACACCAATAACAACTAGCTAATACATGGAAAATACGTTCGGAATGAATATCATTCCCGAAAACGACTCCCAGCGGATTGAAGCGCTAAAACGATACCAGATTTTAGACACTCCACCCGAAAATTCTTTTGACAATGTGGCCAGGCTTGCTACCCAGATCTTTAAGGTGCCGATTTCCCTGGTATCCCTTGTAGATGCTGAACAGGTTTATTTCAAAGCCAATATCGGTATGGGCAGGGCCAGGACAACTTCACGAGGTGTGAGCCTCTGCTCCCTGGCTGTAATGCAGCCGGAGGTGACTGTATTTGAAAATGCCGCCGATGAACCATGTTTGCTCACAAACCCCAATGTTGCAGGAGATTTTGGCCTTAAATGTTATGCCGGTGCCCCTTTGACTACGCATGACGGATTTCTGATTGGCACCCTCTGCATCATCGATAAAACCCCACGGACATTCAGTGATTCAGACAGAGAGATTTTACAGAGCCTTGCAAAGATCATCATGGATGAGATCGAACTGCGGCTGTCTTCCATTAAAGAAACAGAAAAACAGCAGCTGTACCTGATTGAGCAGGAAAAAAATCACAAGGTGATCGAAGAGCTCAATGTGAAGATTGAGCTGGCTTATGAGGAGGCGCTTGCTTCTAACGAAGAGCTCACTACAACTAATATTGAACTTCAGCAGATCCAGGAAGACCTGTTGTCTGCCTATATCAAGCTGCGTGAAAGTGAGGAGGTGAAAGAAATTGCTATCGAACAGGCTCAGCTAGGTTTATGGTATATTGACGCAGAAACAAGAGAATTTGTTCCCTCAGACCGCCTCAAGGAATTTTTTGGCTATGAGGCAGATGAAGAAATGCTATACGATGCGGCCATCATACAGATCAGGGAAGACTACAGGGAAAAAGTAGCCGGTGCTGTAGAACTTGCCATTCAGTCGGGCAGTTCATATGATCTTGAATATCCCATTGTAAGTCCAAGAAACCAGAAATTACGTTGGGTACGGGCAACAGGTAAACTGAATGCTGCCGAAAATGGCAGGAAATCATATTTTTCTGGGACGGTAATGGATATCACCGAACAGAAAGAAGACGACCAGCGCAAAAACGACTTTATCAGCATGGTTAGCCATGAGCTGAAAACACCGCTGACCTCAATGAACGGCTATATCCAGATGCTGTCTGTAAAGGCCAGGAGAAATGAGGATGCCTACGCGGTTTCACTGCTTGACAAAGCAAACCGCCAGACAAAAAAGATGGGAACGATGATCAATGGTTTTCTCAATATGAAAAGACTGGAGACAGGAAAAATCCATATTGATAAGCAGCGGTTTGATATGGCCGGACTCATTGCCGAGGCAGAAGAAGAAAGTACGGCCACCATCGCCAGCCACAATATCATCTTTGCACCTGTTAAAAGTTGTTTTATCAGTGCCGATCGCGACAAGATTGGTCAGGTGATCACCAATCTGATCAGCAACGCCGTCAAATATTCTGCTCCTGCCAGTACGATAGAGGTGGCTTGTGTCAGTATGGGACAAACCTTTCAGGTCAATATCAAAGATCAGGGAATAGGGGTTGGCGAGGCCGACCGCAGTAAATTGTTCAGCCGCTTTTACCGTGTTGAGTCTGCTGACACAGAAACCATCAATGGTTTTGGGATCGGCCTTTATCTCTGCAGTGAGATTATCGCAAGACATGATGGGAAAATCTGGGTAAACAGTGAACTGGGCAAAGGTTCAGTGTTCTCGTTTAGCCTGCCTGTTTCAGGCTAATACTGGTTAAAGTGTATAAAATACCATACACTTTAAGCAAGGGCATTTGAGGCAGGCCAGCAAGCATTAACGACGTCTAAACATACAATCAGGCCTGTTATTCCCTTTATTTTAAACGCCTGAGTTGTGTGGCTGAATTATTTCTAAGGTGGAAGTATCAATCTACTTTTATAAATAGAAATAATGGTTTCCAAAATTACAAAATCAGCACTGATCCTGTCCTTAGTAGGATTATCAACTTCCCTGTTTGCTCAGGACATGAATTCTGACACGACAAAACGTTTCGACAAAAAAGATTTCCGCACCTGGTCTATCGGCCTTAACGGTGGAATGTTAACACACTATACTCCGTTCAACGGAAGTTCTAACGGTGATTTCCGCACACCGCAGGAAAGCTGGGGTTACGGAGGTTATATCAAGAAACAAATCCTTCCGGGATTTGGTATCCAGGCAGACTTTCTTGCTGGTAAAGTAAAAGGTTTCAGATCTAACGATTTGCCTTCGCCTACAGCAGCACAGGACAACAGCAGCTTCGAAACTAAAATCGACTGGTCAGCAGCAGTGAGTGCAAACTTTACCATCGCTAACCTGAGCTTAAACCAAAAACGTAATTTCTTATCTCCTTATGTTACTGCAGGTGCGGGTTACATGTCGTCAAGCGCGAATGTACAGAACACACCAGCAGGCGCAAGCACAGGTTATAACGAAAACTGGTTTGTACCAGTTGGAGCAGGTTTCAAACTGGGTGTATCCAAAGGTGTAAACATCGATTTAGGTTATACAGTGAGCTTCATGAAAACCAACAACTTTGATGGTGTGCGCAGCGCATCAAATGATAAATTCTCTTATGCACATGCGGGTGTTGAGATCGCCCTTGGTAAAAGAGGAACTTCCCAATTGCAAAACTACAGTGCCGTCGCAGCCATCCGTGAGGAAAGTGCAGCAGAAAGTGCTGAGTTAAGAAGAGCACTATCTACATCTGAGCAAAACAGACTGAGAGATCAGGAACAATATGCAAAAGATATGGGCGATGATGATATGGACGGTGTAGCAAACAAATTCGACAAATGTGCCGGAACAGCTGCTAATACAGTAGTTGACGGAGCAGGTTGTCCTTTAGTAGCACCTAAACCAGTGATCAAAGAAAAAGTGATCATTACTGAATCAGATCGTAAAGTTGTAAGCGAAGCGATCAGAGATTTAGAGTTCGACTTAGGTAAATCTACTATCAAAGCGACTTCATACACTACTTTAAACAGGGTTGCTGCTTTATTGGTTGAGAAAAACTTTAGCCTGAAATTAGCCGGACACACTGATAACACAGGTTCTATGGCTTTAAACTTAAGCTTGTCTAAAGACAGAGCTGAAGCGGTTAAATCTTACCTGGTTTCTCAGGGTGCTAACCCATCCCGTATCGAAGCTACAGGTTACGGACCAAACCAACCAATTGCTACAAACAAAACAGCAGCTGGACGTCAGAAAAACAGAAGAGTAGAATTCACACTGTATTAATCAGTAAATAAACTCAACGTTAAAGCCTGCAAATTTTGCAGGCTTTAATTTTATCCGGCAGTCACCGCTCTGCATATTTATTTCGCTCTAAAAAATGATCTCATGGAATTAAAACTACCAAAAAATTTACCTTTTCACATCAAGCTTTCATCTATACTGATCAGCCTTGTGATCCTGGTGTACATCACCATCGTGGCGAAAGAGATTTTGTCACCTCTGATCTTTTCCTGCCTGTTTTCTATTTTGCTGTTACCCCTGGCCACGTTCCTGGAGAGAAAAGTAAAACTTCCGCGCAGTGCAGCGTCGATGATCTCGATCCTATTGCTGTTGGGTGGGATCGGTCTGATCCTCTATGTGATCGGATCGCAGATGAGCGATCTGGCGAACGACTGGCCGCAGTTTCAGCAGCAACTACTTAAAACACTGGACAGCCTGCAGGACTGGATTGCTGCAACGTTTCATGTGAATGCAAACAAGCAGCTTACTTACGTACATTCGGCTACGAGTAAGGTGATGGCCTCCGGCACTACGGTACTGGGCGCAACACTGTTGTCATTGTCGTCACTGATGCTGTTTTTTGTCTTTACATTTATCTATACATTTTTTTTCCTGCTTTACCGCAGTTTGATCATGAGGTTCCTCATTTCTGTGTTTTTAGATGAGAATAAAGCAGTTGTGCACGATATCATTGAACGTGTTCAGTATATGATCAGGAAATATATCATTGGTTTGCTGATCGAGGCAGCAATTGTATCGCTGGTTGTATGCCTTGCATTTTGGGTATTGGGTATTAAATATGCTGTGCTACTGGGCCTGATTACAGGATTGTTTAACATTATCCCTTATATCGGTATTTTCTCTGCACTGGTAATCAGTGCGCTGGTAACCTTTGCCACTGCCACAGTAATTTCCAAGGTGATCCTTGTGATTGTCACACTGATCATTACGCACCTGATCGACAGCAATATCCTGCTGCCTGTGGTAGTAGGGTCTAAGGTAAGGATCAATGCACTGGTGACCGTGCTTGGTGTAATCATCGGGGAAATGATCTGGGGCATCCCGGGCATGTTCCTTTCGATTCCGGTGATCGCCGTGCTGAAGATTATTTTCGACAGGGTAGAAGGACTGGAATCATGGGGGATTATCCTTGGTGATGAAGAATTAAAGCAGAATAAACTGGCTACAAAGCTTACAGCTAAAAGGAAATAGCGGTTGACTTGAAAAAGGCAGTGTATTGATGATATTGAGCCTCTGAGAATTCAATATTTGAAGTGATCCCTTGGGGGGGCAAGTAAAAACAACAAAGAGGCTGATACAGCCTCTTTGTTGTTTTATGCAGTTTTCTGCAGCTCCGGATAAATCACGTTTTGCGCAACCTGGTTCAGATAGGCAAAAGTATTTTGGTTGTCTTTACTGCATTGTTCCAGGAGCGGGGCATATTCTTCGTGGCCCAAAGCTGCCGCCATCTGGTACAATGACTCATATCGGGAAACCTTTACTGTAAATATCAGTTTTAACGTCTGCATCATCTGGATATCTTTCATCAGAGAGGTACCTTTCCCTGTGGCCGCTTTCAGCATGTTCAACAGTTCTTCATCAATGGATGAGATTGCTGCCTGCGGTTTCTGCTTTACTGCCTCCAGTGCGCGTGATAATCTTGAAATATGGCTTTCAATATCAGTAGCCTGCGGCGATATCGCGCTTTTCAGCTCGTCTGTCAGCAGCACTTTGGGAAGCTTCTCCAATGCTTTGATGTATTTCTTCTCTGCTGCCAGCTGTTCGCTCAGGCAGGTTTTAAAAACCTCAGTCAGGTTGTTGATGTCAATTGTTTGCAAAGTATGTAGGGTTAATTATAACTCTAACTCATCAACGACCGCATTGTTTTAAAAAATAAACGCCTGCTGATCAAATTAGGTTGCCTCCAGGCTAAAGCTGCAGATCGAGGGACTGCTTCTCATCCTGAAACCCAGTTTTTCGTAAAGTCTGATGGAGGGATTGTCTTTGGTCAGATGTAGAAATGGGATATATCCTTCCTTCAGGTTCAGATTGTGTAAATGCGTGATCAACTGTGTTGCATAACCCCTTCCCCGGTATTCAGGATAGGTACAGACAGAACTAATTTCTGTAAAACCAGGTAATTTTATCCGTTCTCCGGCTACAGCAACCAATTTGTTGTGATCCCTGATGCCAAAAAAACGGCCCAGTTTGAAGGTGTCAGGCTGATAATAATGAGGATCAACATCAGTTTTTATCGCCAGTACTTCGTCGCTATCTTCTATGCGTTCAATCGCAGCGTCCAGGCTTTCGGGCAATAATTCATTCCTGTCGGCAATCATTTGAAAGATCTCATACTTGTAGTCAAGTTTTAACGCCTCGGGAATGCGGGCCGGAATCGCGCCGAGCAGAGAAAGATGGTCGCCGGCTTTAAGCCAGGGGATGATCCGGCCCAGCTGGTCTTCTGCCGCCGGGTTTTCGATCGCAAAGTAGGGGAATATTTCGGGCAACACCACTCTTATCTTTCCTTCACCGGTACAGTACTGCTTGTGGATGGTGGTAAGGGAATGCCATAATGGATTATCTAAAACGCTTAAATCATCAGTTGTCATGTTAAACATATTTTTTATAAATCTAACCTGAATCGAGGAACGGATGTCTGCCCAAATATGGTGATTTCCGCAGTCGGCCAACCAATTTCTCCAGCCCTCTTTAAGACCAAAAACCTTTTACGCGGATATTGCTGTGCCCCATACCCTTTAAGATCCTGCGCAGGCTGATCACCAGCTGTTGATTGCCAATCAGGTAAAACCATGTATGGGCCGTGCTGTAACCCTGATTGATCAGCCATACAGACAGTTCCTCCAGGCTGGGCACAGTATTTAGTGCCGGCGAATAGTTTTCACATAACAGCTGACCTGTCAATGGATTATCAATGACCAGGGCACTGTCAAAACGGCTCACAGGTACGGTTAACTGCTGCAGCGCCAGCAGGTGGCCGATGCTGCTGGCATCGCCCAGGCCAACTACACAATCGGTAGGGTGGGGCGACTGGCGTGTGCTGTCCGTCGCAAGGTAAAAAACAGTATCACCTTTCTGCAGGGATTTTGCCCAGCGGCTCCCGGGGCCCTGATGATCGGCATCAATCAGTACCGAGCAGGTATTTGTTTCTGCGTCCCATCCAAAGGGGGTATAATCCCTGAAACTGAAATCATCAACCCTCAGTTTGATGTAGGGCACCTGGTTCCAGTCGCGCATATTCACATTTGGCAGGTGCAGCTCAAGTTCTACCAGGCCTGATGATTCCCATGTACGCACATCGAGCACCTCAGCGTTTTTCAGTAACTGGCTTTCGATTAATTTTCCCGCTTTGTTTTTTATTTGTTGTAAAATAGATATTTCCATGTTGTATGATTTTGCTCATACAAAGGAAATGCGTTTTCATGGTCTCTGAAAGAGGGAAATCTATGTAATGATAGGACTATTTACGGTATTTCTGCCTGAAGGCAATTGCGGGCGTTCCAGTCGCTTTGCGAAAGAACCGCGAGAAATAGGAGTGATCTGTATAGCCTAAGGTATGGGCAATCTCTTTCACACTCAGCTGGCTGTAATACAAAAGGCGTTTGGCTTCCATGATCACTTCCTGCTGTATCCAGTAACTTGCGGTAAAGCCTGTTTGTTTTTTAAGCGCTTCGCTGAGATAGGACTCCGTAATGTTTAACATGGATGCGTATGCTGCCGGGCTTTTGTTTTTTCCCAGTTCACTGTTGAGCAATTGCTTAAACTGCCCGGTAATCTGCGCCGGCCGTGAAGCTTTTAGGTTTAAGCCTACCGACTGGCTGTAATACCCCGCTGCAATTGCTAAAAAGGACTGCAGCAAAGCCTGCACGATGGTCATATAAAAGGGATTGTTGTCCTCAGCATTATATTTTTCAGTGAGCAGCCTTAATAATGAACTGCATTGTTCCTGTTCCACCGTGTTCAGTGCATAGGGCTGCTGCAGTATCAGCTGGCTTTCAAAGATTTTTCTGCACTCCTGCGAAACCAGCGCGGTATCAATGGCGATGAACCAGCCTGAAGCAGCTTCCGGCCGGATCCGGTAATGCACCTGACCGGGAAGGATATAGTAAATTACACTTCCGGTCATGCTCACCTCATTGAAATCAATCATCAGTGATGCTGTACCGCCTTCGAGCAAAAAGAAAATATAGTGGTCGTCACGGTGTAAGCCCATCGTGTCTGCCTCTTTGTCCATGTGCTTTTGATCCATATAGCGGATCTGTAACCCATCTGGTGTTCTGTCCTGTAAAATATGTACCGGGATGTGCGCCATGATGTAAAGCTAGTAATTTTATGCTTTGATAAAAGCGAAGGATAATTTGCATATTGAGCTATTAATCGTAATATTGCAATACAATATATGGGACTTACAAAAACTGAGATATTTAACGACGAACAGAACCAGCTGGCTACCTTGCTAAAAGCGATGGCCCACCCGGCGCGTATTGCGATCCTGCAGAGGATACTGATCTCCAATACCTGTATTTGCGGTGACCTGGTAGAGGAACTTGGACTGGCACAGGCCACTATCTCTCAGCATTTGAAAGAACTGAAGACTGCAGGGATCATACAGGGAACAATCGAGGGGGTAAGTATTTGTTATTGTATCAACCCCGTAACCTGGAAACTGCTGGAAAATCAGCTTGGCGCTTTCCTCGGTGCTTACAAAGGCGAAACTAAGTGCTGTTAACCTTTTTTTAACTATATCAATCGTAAAATTGCAATATTATGTTACTAACCGAACGAACCAACTGGCAAACGTTTAAAGCTACATTAGAACAATATCCGGACTTAACCCTACAATTCCAGTATGCGCAGGATCAATGGGTTGATGCATCGTATCATATCACTGAAATCAAGCAGGCCCCGATCGTTTCTGTAGACTGCGGAGGAATCATGAATACCTGGACAGAAGTAATCGTGCAGCTCTGGGAACCTGAACAGCGCGATACCGAAAGGGCAATGCCGGTGAGCAAGGCTTTGTCTATCGTACGCCTCGTGGAGCAGTCGCTGCCACTAAACCCGATTGGCATCGTGAAGATTGAATTTGGCAATTCACAGTTTGACACCAGGCAAATGTATCCGGGAGAATTTATCATCAGTGATGGTAACCTGATTGTCAACCTGGTTCCTGATTATACGCAGTGCAAAGCCACCGGACGGGGACAGACTTGCGGAGATACCAATAAACCCAAGTTACAAATGATCAACCTGGCAGGAGCGGGGCAAACCTGTGAGCCCGGTTCCGGCTGCTGCTAACTGAATTATGGAAATCGTAGAATTAGCTCAAAATCATTGGGAAGATGTCAGGGCAATCTATCTGCAGGGGATAGCCACAAAACAGGCAACTTTTCAGACAACAGCATCAGAATGGGAAGAATGGGATCACTCTCACCTCCCGAAAGTAAGGTACGTTGCACTTATAGATCAGTCCGTTGCGGGCTGGGTAGCGCTGTCAGCGGTATCGTCAAGGTGCGTATATGCCGGCGTGGCGGAGGTCAGTGTTTATGTCCATCAGGATTTCAGGGCCCGGGGTGTTGGAGTAGCTTTAATGCAAAGAGTAATCACCGAAAGTGAGTTGAATAATATCTGGACCTTACAGTCCGGCATTTTCCCGGAAAATACCGCAAGCATCGGCCTGCATGAAAAATGCGGGTTCCGCAAAGTTGGCTATCGCGAAAAGATCGGCAAAATGGATGGGATCTGGCGCAATACTGTATTGATGGAAAGAAGAAGTAAAATAAGGGGACAAGATTAAGTTATAAATGAAAAAAGTATTGGTACTCTGTACCGGCAACAGCTGCAGGAGCCAGCTGGCCGAAGGTTATTTAAAAAGCTTTGCAGGCAATGCTGCCGAAATATATAGCGCAGGGATAGAAACACATGGTGTAAACCCAAAAGCTGTTCAGGTCATGGCCGAAGATCATATCGATATCTCAAACCATACCTCCAATCATGTGGATGAATATTCAGGAATTGATTTTGATGCGGTGATCACGGTGTGCGACAATGCCAGTGAGGCATGCCCTGTCTTTCCCGGCAACATAAAACGTTATCACTATAACTTTCCCGATCCTGCAAAAGCAACAGGAACAGCGGAGGAAATCATGAATGAATTCAGACGGGTGCGCGAGCTGATCAAAGCTTATTCAGCAGATTTTGTGATCCGCCATCTCAGTAATTAATGGGTAATGATCATTGTTATCCGGCCGCAGAGCGAAGAAAGCTGGGCTTTCTGGATCGCTTTCTTACCTTATGGATTTTTACTGCGATGGCCGCAGGTATAGCGCTGGGGTATTTTGTGCCCTCATCTTCTCAGGTTATCAATTCCTTTTCCAGCGGCACTACAAATATCCCTCTGGCCATTGGCCTCATCCTGATGATGTACCCGCCACTGGCGAAAGTAAGATATGAAAAGATGGGAGAGGTGTTTAAGGACACGAAAGTATTGTCTGTGTCGCTGATCCTCAACTGGGTGATCGGTCCGCTGCTGATGTTTTTTCTGGCGATCACATTTCTGCGGGATTATCCGGACTATATGGTTGGCCTGATCCTGATCGGGCTTGCCCGCTGTATTGCCATGGTGGTGGTCTGGAATGAACTTGCAGAGGGCAACCGGGAATATGCAGCGGGGCTGATTGCGCTGAACAGTATATTTCAGGTGCTGCTTTACAGTGTGTTTGCTTATCTCTTTATTACTGTGCTGCCACCGTTTTTTGGATTAAAAAGCCTTCAGGTTAATATTACTATGGTGGAAATTGCTAAAAGTGTGGGAGTCTATCTTGGTATTCCGTTTGTCCTGGGGATCATCAGCAGGTATGCGCTGATCAGGCTAAAGGGCGTAGACTGGTTCCAGGAAGAGTTTGTTCCCGTCATTTCTCCAGTTACACTGATCGCACTGCTGTTTACAATCGTGATTATGTTTAGCCTGAAGGGGAACCTGATTGTAAAGATCCCAATGGACGTGCTGCGGATTGCCCTGCCGCTGCTGATCTATTTTTCGATTATGTTTGTGATCAGCTTTTTCGCTGGCAAATACTTTGGAGCGGATTATTCCAGAAGCGCTGCGATTGCTTTTACTGCTACCGGAAATAACTTTGAACTGGCAATTGCGGTTGCAATTGGTGTTTTTGGTATCAATTCCGGAGAGGCTTTTGCAGGTGTGATTGGGCCATTGGTTGAAGTTCCGGCATTGATTGCACTGGTGAATGTGGCGTTCTGGTTCAGGAAGAGGTATTATGTGAGGGAAGGGATTGTTGATTGAGATTCCTCTAAAGAATTACCTAATGATATAAATTAGAGATTAATATTAAGAATATTCTATACACCTGTATCACAATACACCCACGCCGCAGCAAAAGAAAATCAGGTCAAGCATTTTCAGGCCTATAATCTCTCAGGTCAAGTGATTTCAGGCGAACCAAAAACAAATGTCAAGTAAAAACAGTTCAACTAATAAAACCCAATAATTACTATTCCTAATTTGTCAAGTAATCTCAGTATAAGACAAATCAGTAATTTACTTTTTTACTGTACACTAATATCAGTATAGGACAAATCATGCACTGGTCGTGTACTGCTTTGTGTTGATAAGGTGTTGAAGAGGCATTGCTTTGATGTTGGGCAGGGGTTGGTTTGGGTAAAAGACGAAGCAACCCGCGTTCAACGCCAAGCGAACGCGTTTGCAACCTTATTCCAATACAAACCAGTATACAACTAGTGTACACCTGGTATCTATCTGCATATGTAATGTATATACTAATAAGGCATCAGGTTGGTAATTCATTGTATGCCATGAGGATGATCAGCATTTGCCCTCTGCAGCAGGCAACTGTTTAATAAAATCAATATTACGCGTTAAGCCTTTAAACTTGGTACGCTTGACCGCAGAATGCTTAAAGATCTGTTTGAATACATCCTCGGTGATATCCAGCCAGTCCTCGCGCTTCATTTGCAGCAACTGCGCATTGGGCTCAAACGCAGGCTCCGTATGCGGAGCAGAAAACCTGTTCCAGGGACAAACATCCTGGCAGATATCGCAGCCAAACATCCAGTTCTCCATTTGGTTGCCAAATGTGGCAGGAATCTCCTCCCTCAGCTCAATGGTAAGATAGGATATACACTTATTTGCATCAATCACAAAAGGAGAGAGGATCGCATCCGTAGGGCAGGCATCAATACATTTGGTGCAGGTGCCGCAGTGGTCAGTGGCAAAAGGCGCATCATATTCAAGGTCGAGATCAACAATCAGCTCTGCAAGAAAGAAAAAGGAACCACTTTTTTTGCTGATGATATTGCTGTTTTTTCCTACCCAGCCAATCCCTGCACGTTTAGCCCAGGCACGGTCAAGCACCGGCGCAGAATCCACAAAGGCCCTTCCGCTAACCGCACCGATCTGCTCATTGATAAAATTCAGCAACTGGAACATTTTGTCTTTAATTACCGTATGGTAATCAGCACCGTAGGCATATTTGGAGATCTTTGGCGCATTGGGGTCGCTCTGCTGTTCAACCGGGAAATAATTGAGCGTGAGCGAGATCACAGATTTGGCATCCTCTACCAACAGGCGTGGGTCCAGCCGCTTGTCAAAGTGGTTCTCCATGTATGCCATTTGCCCGTGGTGCTGGTTCTTCAGCCAGTTTTCAAGCCTTGGCGCCTCTTCTTCAAGAAATCCCGCTTTGGCAATACCGCATTGCATAAAGCCTAAGCGCAGGGCTTCGTCTTTGATCAGCTTACTATATTTCGCGGCATTGTTGTACATCTCAGCTGCAAAGGTATGAAAACCTTTTACGTATAGTTTTGTTATCTGAATGTAACCACAATCTAAATTTATGGAAAATACAGATCCCAAATACTCGGAAAACCCTGATGGGAACGCAAAACCGGTTGAACATGATTATGCAAAGCATGAGCAGGATCCCGGTCCGTCGCCTCAGGCTGTGAATGAAGAAAATGATAAAGGTGCAGGGCCCACCATGAAATGGATCATCCCCATCCTGATCATTATCCTTGCTGTTTTATACTGGATATTTTTTAAAGACCGCCCGCATACCAGTTAACCACAGGGCGATCAACAAATAGGGCCGGCTACAGATGATGTAGCCGGCCCTATTTATTTTAT
The DNA here is from genome assembly GCF_900182595.1 of Pedobacter westerhofensis. Classification (GTDB taxonomy): domain Bacteria; phylum Bacteroidota; class Bacteroidia; order Sphingobacteriales; family Sphingobacteriaceae; genus Pedobacter; species Pedobacter westerhofensis. The sequence continues at coordinate 287,954 of NZ_FXTN01000004.1, forward strand.
ATCAGCCTGATATTATTTCAGCAGTTTTACTTCATATAGATCTTTACGGCGGTCTTTCAGGATCTTAACCGTACCAAAATGGTGCAGTTCATCCAGCAGGTGAAGGTCTACATCAACCACCAGCATCATTTCTGTATTTGGCGTAGTTTCAGCCTTTACCGCATTGGTAGGAAAGGCAAAGTCTGATGGAGTGAAAACGGCCGACTGTGCGAACTGGATATCCATGTTGTTCACTTTCGGCAGGTTACCTACGCAACCCGCAATGGCTACATAACATTCATTCTCAATCGCACGTGCCTGAGCACATCTGCGTACACGCGTATATCCGTTTTGTGTATCCGTTAAGAAAGGTACAAAGAGGATCTGCATTCCCTGATCGGCATAGATCCTGCTCAGTTCAGGGAATTCTACATCATAGCAAATCAGGATGCCGATCTTTCCGCAGTCGGTATCAAATACCTGCAGCTTATCTCCGCCCACCATACCATAGTATTTCTGCTCGTTAGGCGTGATGTGGATCTTGCGGTATTCTTCGGTTTTTCCGCTCCTGTGGCAGAGATAGGTAGCATTGTACAGCTTATTGTTTTCCAGTATCGGCATACTGCCCGATATGATATTTACATTGTAAGACACCGCGTATTCCTGAATCTTCTCTACAATTTCTGCGGTCAGTTCTGCCAGCTTGCGCATGGCTTCCATTTCCGGCAGGTGATTGTAGGGCTGCAGCAGAGGCGTATTGAAAAGCTCGGGGAACATCAGGAAATCTGATTTGTAACCGCTTACCGCATCCACAAAGAATTCTACCTGCTCATAAAACGCCGCCATATCAGGGAACAAACGCATTTGCCATTGTACCAGGCCTAAACGAATGGTTTTTGCGGAGCGTGCCGAAGCATCAATACCCTGGTAGTAAATGTTGTTCCACTCGATCAGCGTAGCAAATTCCTTTGACTCATGATCCCCGGGCAGGTAATTTTTTAAGACCTTACGGACGTGGAAATCGTTGGAAATCTGGAACGTGAGGGTTGGGTCATACAGCTCTTTCGCTTTTACCTTATCGATATATTGTCTTGGGCTTAAAGTATCTGCATGAGAGTGGTATCCCGGTATGCGGCCGCCTGCAATGATACTTTTCAGGTTAAGGCTTTCACAAAGTTCTTTTCTGGCCTCATATAACCTGCGCCCCAGACGGAGCCCGCGGTATTCAGGGGAAACAAAGATTTCGATACCATATAAGGTATCACCATTGGGATCGTGCGTCGAAAATGTATATTTTCCGGTAATCATTTCATAAGTATGTTTATCTCCATACTCATCATAATCAACAATAATGGCCAGAGAACAGGCCACTACTTTATCATCTACAGCAATACATAACTGACCTTCGGGGAAAAGTTTCAGCAGCTTAGCGATTGTTTGCCTGCTCCAGATCTGTCCGCCCAGCGTATCGTAAGCCTGTTCCATCGACTCTTTCAGATCGTTGTAATCCTCAAGGGTGAGTTTTCGTGTTTCAATATTCATGTATCGTGTTTTTTATAGGAAATGTGTTATGCTTTAAAACAAGCGTCCCGATTGTGCTGCAAAAGACCGGCCTAAATGTTTATAGGCGGCTTCAGTTACCTCCCGGCCTCTGGATGTCCGCATCATATAGCCTTCCTGGATCAGGAAAGGTTCATATACTTCCTCAATCGTTCCTTCGTCCTCGCCAACGGCGGTAGCGATGGTCTTTAAGCCAACCGGCCCGCCTTTGAACTTGTCTATGATCGTGAGCAGGATCTTGTTATCCATCTCGTCCAGTCCGTGTTCATCCACGTTCAGGGCGGTTAGCGCATATTTGGCAATGGCCGTATCAATGGTACCATTGCCCTTGATCTGTGCAAAATCGCGGGTACGCCTCAGCAGTGCATTGGCAATACGGGGTGTGCCGCGGCTTCTGCGGGCAATCTCATAGGCGCCTTCTTCGGTGATCAGTGTTTTCAGGATCTGTGAAGAGCGCAGCACGATGGTGGTGAGCAGCTTGGCATCGTAGTAGGCCAGGCGCGAGTTGATCCCGAACCTTGCACGCAATGGTGCGGTAAGCAGGCCGGAGCGGGTAGTAGCCCCAACCAGCGTAAAAGGATTTAATGTGATCTGCACGGAACGGGCATTGGGCCCGCTCTCCAGCATAATATCTATTTTAAAATCCTCCATGGCAGAATACAGGTATTCTTCAACCAGGGGACTTAAACGGTGGATTTCATCAATAAAAAGGATATCTCCGGTTTCAAGGTTGGTGAGCAGCCCGGCCAGGTCGCCCGGTTTGTCAAGCACAGGGCCGGAGGTGACTTTGATCCCCACGCCCATTTCATTGGCCACAATATAGGAGAGGGTAGTTTTGCCCAGTCCCGGAGGGCCGTGAAGCAGCACATGGTCTAAAGGCTCGCCACGCAGTTTTGCGGCCTTAACGAAGATCTTCAGGTTTTCCATGATCTTTTCCTGACCGGTAAAATCCTCAAATGCCTGCGGCCGCAACACTTTCTCTATATCCCTTTCACCGGGGCTTAAGCTTTCTGAAGAAGGATCAAGGTTTTCGTTCATGTTGTAAAGTTAAGATAAAAACTTTGCTGCCGGCTGTGCTTCTTTGGTTCCCCTGGCATAATCGTAAAAGCCTTCGCCCGATTTTACGCCATTTTTACCAGCCATTACCATATTTACCAGCAAAGGGCAGGGGGCATATTTGGGATTGCCAAAGCCTTTGTATAAGACATTTAAGATCGCCAGGCAAACATCAAGGCCGATAAAATCAGCCAGCTGCAGTGGGCCCATCGGATGCGCCATGCCTAGTTTCATGACGGTATCGATTTCTTCCACACCGGCAACACCTTCATATAAGCTGAAGATGGCCTCGTTGATCATGGGCATCAGGATGCGGTTGGCCACAAAGCCGGGATAGTCGTTCACTTCAACCGGGGCTTTCCCAAGCTTGCGCGAAAGCTCCATCACCAGTGCTGTAGTTTCATCCGACGTAGCATAACCGCGGATCACCTCTACCAATTTCATTACCGGCACGGGGTTCATAAAATGCATGCCGATCACGTTGCTGCCCCTGCTGGTTACGGCAGCAATTTGGGTAATCGATATCGATGACGTATTGCTGGCAAGTACCGAACCGGCCTTTGCATAAGCATCCAGTTCCCTGAAGATCTTTAGTTTAAGCTCCAGGTTTTCGGTAGCCGCTTCAACCGTGAGGTCTGCTTCGGCAACACCTGTTTTCAGATCCGTGAAGGTAGTGATCCTGCGCAGGGCAGCAGTTTTTTCTTCTTCGGTCAGCGTGCCTTTGGCTACCTGACGGTCAATGTTTTTGCCTATCGTATTTAATCCTTTGTTCAACGCTTCCTGACAAACATCTATCAGGTTTACCTCGTAGCCAAATTGGGCGAAGGTATGGGCAATGCCATTTCCCATCGTTCCGGATCCGATGACTGCTATTTTGTTCATTTTATATTTGGTTTGGTCTTATGGTGCAAGCCTGTTAATTGTCCATACGCCATTTTCGTTTGTATACGTAATCCTGTCGTGCAGCCTGCTCGGGCGTCCCTGCCAGAACTCAATATGAGAGGGCGCCAGGATATAACCTCCCCAGTGCTCGGGGCGGGGTATTTCTTTTTCTGCATAGGCTACCGTCAGTTCCTGTACACGCTCTTCCAGGATTTCACGGTCAGGGATCACCGAACTTTGCGGGGATGCCATGGCGCCGATCTGGCTGCCTGCGGGGCGTGAATGAAAATAGGCCGTAGACTCTTCTTCAGTTACTTTGGAAATTGTTCCCTCAATGCGCACCTGGCGTTCCAGTTCTGCCCAGAAAAATACCATTGCGGCCTGCGGGTTTTCATCCAGCTGCTGCCCTTTTTTACTCGCATAGTTGGTGTAAAAAACAAAGCCTTCGTCAGTAAAGCCCTTGAGCAGTAGAATCCGTGCCGTGGGCTTGCCGGAGCGGTCGGCCGTAGCCAGTGTCATCACATTGGGCTCGTACAGCTGTGCGTCCAGCGCCTCTTTAAACCATTTGCCAAATTGCACAACCGGGTTTTTGTCAACATCCGCCTCTGCAAGCGTTGCAGAACGGTAATCTTGTCTCAAATTTTGAATACTTTCTTTAGTAAGCTCCATTCCACAAAAATAGGTTTTAGTTTTTTTAAAATTATCAGTAATTTTCGGAATGATAAGTCAACTGGCACCTTCAGCAGGGAAACTGCTTATTTCTGAACCTTTTCTGAATGATCCCAATTTTGCGCGGTCTGTGGTTTTACTGACCGAACACAGTGATACAGGGACACTTGGATTTGTGGTGAACCATCCCAGCCTGCTGATGGTTGATGACCTGATCGCCGATATCGGTGCACCAAATTTCCCTGTTTTTTACGGAGGGCCGGTAGCTACCGATACGATCCACTTTATCCACCGCTGTCCGGACAGGATTACCGATGGCGAAGAAATTGCCAAAGGCGTATACTGGGGAGGCAACTTTGAAACGCTGAAAGCGCTGATGGGGCAGGGCGAGGTGACACAGGAAGAAGTGAAATTCTTTGTGGGTTATTCCGGCTGGGGCGAGCAGCAGCTGCAGGGCGAGATCAAAGCAAATACCTGGATCGTATCAGACCAGTACGATCCGGATATGGTGTTTTCTGCTGATGAAGAGCAATTGTGGAAAGACGTGATTATCCATCTAGGCCCTAAGTATGCACACATCAGTAATTTTCCGCAAAATCCCAATCTGAATTAAAATCCATTTGTGTTGCAGGCAGCGCTCTGATAGGGCAGGACTTCCTGTATATTTCATATTATTAGTGAGTTATGCTTTTTACAATATAACTTCACCAGTTTAGGGTATAGGCTAAGGTAGTTATGAACGCTATTTTTATCGGATCTCAAACATATATTCATTTGAATTTGATCCGGAAAAATGAAAAGAACTACTCTACCACTAATTGCATTATTATTTGGATGTGTCGTATTTGGTTTTACGGCCAAAAACCGTCCGGGAATAACGGGGAAAGTCACCCATCCATCTGACGCTGAGCTGGCCAAAAACGAAATTGTGTCGCTGAACAGACAATTTTCTGAAAGTCTTCACAATGCTGACACGGAATCTGCAGCGAAAATTTACACTGTAGATGCGAAACATATGCCACCAAATTCCCCTGCCGTTGAGGGCAGGGAAAGCATTAAACAATTTTATAATCAAAAGATTGATCAAAATGGCCTGGATCTGGTTTTAACTACATTGGCTGTTTGGGGAAACAGCAACATGGTTACCGAGGAAGGTACATATGTGGTTAAAACAATTGAAGGCGTTCAATGGGAAGTTGGTAAGTATTTGTCACTTTGGAAAAAGGAAAATGGAAAATGGAGAATTTTCCGGCAGTGTTACAATTCTGATAGACCAGCAATGTAAATCCCTCAATATACTGAAAATGTACGGTTAATGAATACTGAAATTGTGCTTTTAATGAATACTGAAAATGTGCTGTTAATGAATTAGATAATCAGTTAATGAAGTGCAAAAAATAGGAGTAGCGCTGGTAATGGATTAGATAACCAGTTAAGACAGTTTAGTAAGCCGGTGGGTTAAAGCACCACGCATTCGATACTCGTCAAAAAAATGATACCCTGTATCGATGCCTAGCGTTTTTTTGCGTAGCAAAATAATGCAGCACCGATACAGGGTACCATTTTTTCAGCGCAGCCAGATGATCTCAGAACCCGAGAAAATCTACATCGTCTCCGCCGATGCTTCAACCGCTTTTCTCAAATCATCTTTATACTCCTGCATCTTAACAGCAAGGCCTTCATCAGAAGTAGAAAGGATCTGCACAGCGAGCAATCCGGCATTTTTTGCCGCATTTAACGCTACCGTAGCTACAGGAATGCCATTGGGCATTTGCAGGATAGACAGTATAGAATCCCATCCGTCAATAGAGTTGGAAGATTTTACAGGAACACCAATCACCGGCAGTACCGTAATTGAGGCGACCATGCCCGGTAAATGCGCTGCACCACCAGCACCGGCAATGATCACTTTTAAACCCCTGCCAGCAGCTTCTTTGGCGTAAGTAAACATCCTTTCGGGCGTACGGTGCGCAGAGACAACCGTCATTTCAAATTCTACTCCAAATCCCTTTAAAATATCAGCAGCATCGTTCATGATATGTAAATCAGACTTGCTGCCCATAATTATTCCTACTTTAACGCTCATTAAGATATTACTTTTAGTGTTTCTTTGATATAGTTTGCTTTTTCGATCGCGGCCTCGCGGTTTTGGTCTACGATCGTTACATGGCCCATCTTCCTGAAAGGCTTGGTATATTTCTTACCGTACAAGTGTACATATACACCATCAAGGCCCAGGATTTTTTCCATCCCCTGATAGGTAGCCACACCTTCATGGCCTTTCTCGCCAAGCAGATTGATCATCACGGCATTGCTGATCGAACGGGTATCGCCCAATGGCAAGTTAAAGATAGAACGCAGGTGCTGCCCAAACTGTGATACATAATTGCCCTCGATGGTCTGGTGACCACTGTTGTGCGGCCTTGGTGCCAGCTCGTTCACCAGGATGTCACCATCACGGGTGATAAACATCTCTACGGCCAGCAGCCCGGTTACATTTAAGGCACCGGCAATATTTTTGGCAATAGTTTCTGCCCGCTCCTGGATATGATCAGGATAGGTAGATGGCGAGATCAGGAATTCTACAAGATTAGCTTCGGCATTGAACTCCATCTCTACCATCGGAAAGGTTTTTACGTCCCCGTTAGAGTTCCTTGAAACGATCACGGCAATCTCTTTTTCAAAATCTACGATCTCCTCGATCAGGCAGTGGCTTTCAAAAGCATCATCCAGATCGGCGGCAGAATTAATCCGCATCACGCCTTTGCCGTCATAACCGTCCCTGCGCTGTTTTAGCATATAAGGGAAAGGGATATGGGAATGCAGCATATCTTCCTTGGTATTGGCCAGCTGGAAAGGGGCCGTAGGAATATCGTTTTCTTTGAAGAACTGTTTTTGTACGCCTTTATCCTGGATCAGCCTGATCACGCGGGATTGCGGGAATACCAGTTTGCCCTCTTTTTCGAGCTGCTCCAGTGCTTCAATATTTACTTTTTCGATTTCAATCGTGATCACATCAGCTTTCTTGCCGAACTTATAAACCGTATCGTAGTCGGTAATAGAACCGCATTCAAAGTAATTGGCGATGTGTTTACAGGGAGCGTCGCTATCAGGATCCAGAACCAGCGTAGTCAGGTTGTAATTAATGGTTTCCTGAATTAACATTCTGCCTAATTGTCCCCCGCCTAAAATCCCCAATTTAGAATCACTTATTTGTTTTGCCATATCGATATGAAAAAGTTATGCTTATTTTGCACAAAAATAACAATATAAACGGATTTGATGGATGCAGATGCTATAATAATTGGTGCCGGGGCCTGTGGATTAATGTGTGCGGTGCAGGCCGGATACCTTGGAAAGAAGGTAGTTATCCTCGAAAAAGGGAGTAAAGCAGGTGCCAAAATATTAATATCAGGAGGGGGAAGATGTAATTACACCAATCTGTTTGCCAGTGATGAACAGTTCATTTCGGGAAATAAACATTTTACCAAATCTGCCTTTACGCAGTGGACGGTAGCAGATACTGTTAGTTTTTTTGAAACCTATGGTATCCGCGGAAAAGAAAAAACACTGGGACAGCTGTTCCCCGAAGAGCAGAACGCAAAAGCGATTGTAGACATGTTTACAGGGCTGTGTGACGACTTTGGACAGGAGATCCGCTGTGATGCGGATGTTACTGATGTGATCAGAGGTGAAGATCAGTATACTGTGTTGTATCAGCGGAACGGAAAAGAGTATCGGTTAACAGCACCAAAGATTGTGATCGCCACTGGCGGGCTGCCCATTCCAAAGATGGGGGCAACCGACTTCGCACTGCGTTTTGCGCGGAAGCAGGGGCTGAATATCGTAGAAACTGCACCGGCACTGGTGCCGCTTACGATCACCGGGAAGGATGAGGACTGGTATGCGCAGCTCTCAGGCAATTCCGTGTTTGTGGAGATCAGCAATGAGCGGATCTCCTTTGAAGAGAATATACTTTTTACGCACTGGGGCCTCAGCGGCCCGGCGGTACTGCAGATCTCCTCGTACTGGCGTGCCGGCGAAAGCATCAATATCAACCTGCTGCCGCATGAAGAGATTGCAGATCTGATTGAAGAAGAAAGAACATATAACGGTAAAACCCTGCTCTCTACCTTGCTGAACAGGTATTTTGCAAAGAAGTTTACCGATGCACTGGGCAAATTCCTGCCCCTGGGCAAAACCGTGGCCTCGCTGACAAAATCTGAAATGGAAACAATCCATTCTACGATACATTTGTTTAAGGTAAAACCGGCAGGCGATAAGGGCTACGACAAGGCCGAGGTGATGCGGGGCGGAATAGACACCGCAGAGCTGTCTTCTAAAACCCTGGAATCAAAAAAGCTGCCCGGCATATACTTTGGCGGGGAATGTGTAGATGTGACAGGCTGGCTGGGCGGCTACAACTTCCAGTGGGCCTGGGCCTGTGGTTTTGTCATTGCACAGGGGATATAAAAGATGATGACGGAAACAGAGATCTTAAAGCATTACTGGGGCTTCAGCTCCTTCAGGCCCTTACAGGAAGAGATCATCTCTGCTGTAATGAAAGGGGAGGACACGCTGGCGCTGCTGCCCACCGGCGGAGGGAAATCCCTCTGTTTCCAGGTGCCTGCAATGGCGATGGAAGGGATCTGTATCGTAGTGTCGCCGCTGATCGCGCTGATGAAAGACCAGGTGGAGAACCTGAAAGCGAAAGGGATCAATGCTGTCGCGATTTATGCAGGAATGGGCAAGCGCGAGATCGATATCCTGCTGGACAACTGCATTTACGGGCCCATCAAGTTCCTGTACCTCTCACCGGAGCGGTTACTGAGCGACCTGGTGAGGACGCGTATTTCTTATATGAATGTAAATCTGATTGCCATTGATGAAGCGCATTGTATCTCCCAGTGGGGATATGATTTTCGTCCGCCTTATCTGCAGATCAGCTCACTCCGGGAAATCCATCCGGATGTTCCGTTTATAGCACTCACGGCCACAGCTACGGCTTTCGTAAGGCAGGACATCCAGGATAAACTCGAACTGAAAAATCCTAAGATATTTGTCCAGAGTTTTGCACGTAAAAATTTAAGCTATGTGGTGTTCGACCTGGAGGATAAGTATAAAAAACTGATCGGGATCGCAACCAATGTAAAGGGCAGCGGACTGGTGTATGTCCGCAACCGGCGCGAAACCTCTGAAGTAGCGCTGTTTTTACAGCGGAACAATATTGCCGCCGACTTTTACCACGCGGGGCTGGAAAAGGATGAACGCTCGCGCAAGCAATCAGAATGGAAGCAGAACAAGATCCGTGTGATGGTGGCCACCAATGCTTTTGGAATGGGGATCGACAAACCCGATGTACGTTTTGTGGTACACCTGGACCTGCCGGAAAGCCTCGAAGCCTATTACCAGGAGGCGGGGCGTGCAGGCAGGGACGGCAGGCGTTCCTATGCGGTACTGCTGGCCAACAAGTCTGACCAGGCGGCGCTCAAAGCAAAGTATACCGATAGTTTCCCAAGCGTGGAAGAAATCCGCAAAACTTATCATTATCTGGGCTCGTACTTTCAGCTGGCCTATGGCGCCGGTGCGGGGGTAAGCTTTAGTTTCGACCTCGCGGATTTCTGTAAAAGGTTTAAGCTGGGCGTGATCAAGACCATCGGCGCGCTCAAGTTCCTGGAGCACGACGGATACCTTACGCTGTCAGAAAATATCTTCCTGCCCTCCAGGGTTATGTTTACTGCCGGAAATGAAGATGTGTACCGCTTTCAGATCGAGAATTCAGGCTATGACCCGCTGATCAAAACGATGTTGCGCCTGTACGGGGGTATGTTTGACCACTATGCGCCGGTCACGGAAAGCGATATTGCCAAACGGCTGGGCATTTCTTATAACGATGTGGTGAGGCAGATCACTAACCTGCAGGAGCAGGGACTGCTGTCTTACCTGCCGCAAAGCGACCAGCCCCAACTGCAGTATATCCTGGCAAGGGTAGATCTCCTGCACCTGGATACGGATGTGAAATATATAGAACTGCGCCGTAAGGTGCAGGCAGAGCAGATCAGTGCCGTGCTGGCCTATGGCAGTACGCAGATTTGCCGCAGTATACAGCTGCTGGCCTATTTTGATGAGCCCAACGCAGATAAATGTGGGGAATGTGATGTTTGTTTGGCTGAAAGGAAGGAAGAGGAGCTGGCAGAACTGACGGACAAGGTTGATTTTGAAATCGCTACGCTGCTGCAGGCAGGGCTGCGCAGCCTTGATGAGCTGGTGCAGGAACTGAAAACGGGCTCCGACCAGGAGAAGCTTGGCCGGATACGCGAGCTGCTTGATGCAGGTAAAATTAAAACTGATGGCAAAAACTATTATCTTTGATTGTATGTTCAATTATATATGATGAAAAAACAATTACTCTGCCTGCTCGTCCTGCCTGTGCTTTTTACAGCATGTAAATCCAAATGTGTTGAAGACCTGGGCATTCTTTCTACCCGGGACCTTACGCTTAAACCCTTTGATGAAATTTCCGTGAAGGGGCCGATCAGGCTTGTGATGCGCCAGGACAGCAGTTATAAAGTAAATGTGCAGTCAGACTCTGCGGTAATCGATATGGTTAAGGTTGAAGTCAGCGGACATGAACTGCAGGTAAAGCTGGATGCAAAACAGTATTGTGGTAAGGACTCAATTATTGTAAGTGCGGGGATCGGCGACCTGAAAAAACTGAAAGCAGAGGGTGCCGCACATATCTACACGTCTTCACTGATCAATGTAAACGACCTGGAAATGAATTTATCAGGCGCTACCATGCTGATGCTGCAGATGAATGCCGGAAAGCTGGTTACCAATACTGACGGGGCAGCCAATATTGTCCTGCTGGGGCAGGCCGGTGCGCATGAACTGAAAAGCAAGGGAGCCATTCAGATGACTGCCTTTGATTTTGTAACAGGTATTTCCGACCTGAACGTAGAGGGAGTTGCCAAATTAAAGATCAATGTACTGAACGAACTGAAGATCAACAGCACAGGTTCTGCCGATATCAGTTATAAAGGCAGCCCGAAGAAACTGGACGAGAAGAAAACAGGTACTTATAAACTTGAAAAAGTAAATTAATACTGCAATTCCGCTGCTTACATGGAACCAAAAAATGATAAAAAAGTAATTCGTTCATGGGCATTTTTCGACTGGGCAAACTCGGCTTATAACCTGGTAATTACCTCAACTATATTTCCTGCCTACTATACCATCATCACTTCAGATAAGGATAACAATACGATTGATTATGTGACCTTTATGGGCAAGAAGTTTGTGAACTCTGCCCTGTATAATTATGCCCTTGCCTTTGCTTTTCTGGTAATTGCGCTGTTATCGCCCATCCTGTCTTCGATCGCAGATTCAAGGGGGAACAAAAAACTGTTCATGCAGATCTTTACCTATATCGGTTCGCTGGCCTGCTGCGGCCTCTACTTTTTTGAAATCGAGAACCTGCAGCTAAGTATTGTACTGTTTGTACTGGCCGCTATCGGTTTCTGGGGCAGCCTGGTTTTTTACAATGCCTACCTGCCTGAAATAGCTACGCCAGATATGCAGGACAGTGTAAGCGCCAAAGGTTATGCCTATGGTTATGTGGGCAGTATCATCCTGCAGCTGATCTGTTTTGTATTTGTATTTTTTCCATCCACCTTTGGCTTGTCGGGCGAAGGACAGGCCTCACGACTGTCATTTCTGATGGTGGGGATCTGGTGGGCCTTGTTTGCCCAGATACCCTTCAGGAAGCTGCCTGCCGGGACAGCGGATCTGCAGAAGGCCAGGGCCAGCTGGCTCACCGGCGGCTTTAAGGAACTGCGCAAGGTTTGGGCGCAGCTGAAACATATGCCCTACCTGAAAAGGTTCCTTACGGCTTTCTTCTTCTACTCCATGGGCGTGCAGACGGTCATGCTGGTGGCAACGATCTTTGGTGAAAAACAATTGCACCTGCCCACCTCAAAGCTGATCGCGACGATCCTGCTGCTGCAGATTGTGGCCATCCCCGGGGCAATGCTGATGTCATTTCTCTCCCGCAGGTATTTTGGCAATGTAAAGGTGCTGATCGGGGTGGTGATCATCTGGATCGGCTGCTGTGCGGGCGCTTACTTTGTAACTACTGAAATGCAGTTTTATTATCTTGCGGCCACGGTAGGACTGATTATGGGAGGGATACAGTCGCTCTCCCGTTCCACATACTCCAAGTTTTTGCCACAGGAAAGCCCTGACCATACCTCTTTTTTTAGTTTTTACGATGTAACTGAAAAGGTTGCCCTGGTGATCGGAATGTTTAGTTTTGGCTATATTGAAGAATTTACAGGCAGTATGCAGAATTCACTGATTGCGCTCGCAGCGTTTTTTGTGATTGGCCTGGTATTTTTGCTGCTGCTGCGCAAAGTGGAACCAAAGACTGAGAATCAGACATTTGCCGTATAAAACGAGTACTTTTAACCATTATCGATGATCCTGACAGGATTTATTCAATTCGTTGAATCGTCGGACAAATAAAATTAGACCAATTGATGAAAGTAGAATTATTTATCCCTTGTTTTGTTGATCAGTTATATCCTGAGACAGCATTCAGCACCATCAAACTGCTGGAGAAAGCAGGATGTGAGGTAGATTATAACCCGGGCCAGACCTGCTGCGGGCAGCCGGCCTATAATGCCGGGTACTGGGAACAGGCAAAGGAAACGGGTACTAAATTTCTGAACGATTTCTCCGGCAGCAATTATATCGTTGCTCCTTCTGCCTCTTGTGTAGGCATGGTGAAAAATGGCTTTAACGATTTATTTACCAATTCAAACGTCCACAATAAATGCAGGACCCTGCAGGGCAATATCTTTGAACTGTCGGATTTCCTGATCAATGTACTGAAGAAGGATTATTTTGGTGCCGAGCTGGAAGGTAAAGCGGTATATCACGACTCCTGCAGTGGCCTCCGTGAATGCAAGATCAAGGAAGAACCGAGACAGCTGCTGGACAAGGTCCACGGACTGGAAATGCTGGAAATGAAGGACACCGATATGTGCTGCGGTTTTGGCGGTACCTTTGCAGTGAAGTTTGATGCGATTTCATCGGCCATGGCAGAGCAGAAGGTAAACCATGCGCTGGACCAGGATGCAGATTATATCATTTCAACAGATTTGTCCTGCCTGATGCACCTGCAGGGGTATATCGACCAGAATAACCTATCTTTAAAGACGATGCACCTGGCAGATGTACTGGCTAACGGATGGCTGGAAAGCACTGAATATTAATATTTATTTAACCTTTTTTAACATCTTGCTGTGGTTGCTTTGAATTAATTTTGCATGTTTAACTGATATACAATGAACCGATTTCTTATCGCCTCAATCTGTGTGCTGGGCCTTTCTGCCCAGCTTAAAGCACAACCAAAAAAATCTGGTGCCATTCAATTTGAAAGCACTTTTGACCCGGCGGCCATGGCTGCTGCCAATGGGATCAAACTAAGCGAACAGGCTTTGGCAAGAATGCCGAAAAGCTCGGTCTCCAACTACGAACTGCTGTTTAACTTAACCAATGCCAGCTACATGCCGGTAGAGGAAACGGAAGACAGCAATAACAGCGGCGGACAGGGCGGAGGCTTTCGTTTCGGCGGCTTTGGAGGTACCAATAAAGATTACTATTATCAATTTGCTGAGCATAAACTGTCAGAGGTTTTCGATCTAAACGATTCCACTTTTGTGATGGAAGATAAACTGGGCGACCTCTCCCAGCAGGGATTTGGCATGCAGCAGGCTGCGCCCGTTGTGGAGTTCATCAAAAGTGACGACACAAAGAATATCCTCGGTTTTCCATGTCATAAAGTGACGGTAAAGACTACCATTAAACGCAAGATCATGGAAGAGGAGAAGGTGATTACTGACGAAACAAGCGTTTGGTATACCAATGATCTGGGTTTTGATTTTTCACCGAATCCAGGATTATGGACTGAAGGTGCTGTACTGGCGATCGAAGGAAAGGGCACGCATGTCTATGCTAAAAGCATCGAGTTCCGTAAAGTAAGCGAAAAAGACGTGAGCCTGCCGAAAAAAGTGATCCCCCTCACTCAGGCACAATACCGCGCTAAAATGGAAGCACGGAGAAAACAGTTCCGCGGAAACCGAACGGGCGCCAACGGACAGGTAAGAACAATAACGATTAACTAAGCGAAATGATATAACAGGCCTGCAAAGGCCTTTTTTATTTGCCCTGGTGCTGATCAGGTGATCGTTCAGTTTGGAATTTATACACAATTTTGCGAAGCTTTTTACCGTAATTTTACACTGCATTTTCCTCCAGGATTACCCTCCCTTTTTTATACCCTTTTTCAATCTATTTGCTGGTAGCTAAAACGAGTTACCAACACCTTTAGCAGATCTTTTCAGCTCATGTTTTTTTTAGACAATACTCTTTTTTCGAGTCTGTTGCGAATCGGTTGTACATAAGTATAACTATTTTTTAGCCCCTAGGGGTAAAGAATCCGTCATAATTGGCAGCGTATTTTCCACTGGTGTTGATAACATTTAGAATCATTCCACGGCAGAATTTGCATTTTTGATCTCCGCTAAAATAGGTCGGCATGAGGGCTGATTGAATTAAAAAAGAACCTTCGCAAATGAGCACAAAAAGAATCATCAAATTCGAAAAAGACGATTGCAATCCATGCAATATGGTTTCAGAATACCTGGACAGAAAAGGTGTGGTATATGAAACAATCAATCCGTTTAACCAGCCGGAACTGGCCATGCAGTTCAGGGTGCGTTCTGTTCCAACTGTCATCCTGATGGAGCAGGAGCAGGAACTGCAACGCGTAATTGGTTTTAAACCCGAAGAATTATCTGCCCTGCTGGCAAGTTAGGGATTCAATGACCTGCAGCTGATGACCTGGATTTATTACGACAGTAAAACGGGAAATGTGGAACGCTTTGTAAACCGGCTTAAACTCCACCGCGACTGGAGGATACAGAAGATCGGGGGCACATTTAAGCCAGAGCATGCCGGGCACCTGATTACCTATACCACTGGCTTTGGAGAAGTACCACTTTCCACGCTGCATTTTCTGGAACAGAACAGCAGCATGATCAAATCGGTAACGGCCAGTGGTAACAAAAACTGGGGCCCGAACTACGGGATGGCAGCAACAAAGATCTCAGCACAGTTTCACCTGCCGGTGCTGATGCAGTTTGAGCTTTCGGGCACGATGGCAGACATTCAAAAATTTATAGACAATATAGAGGGCTAATAGATATGGTAACTAAAAAATGGATCTTGCTGAACAACGAGATCATGGTAAAAAACGACGACGAATTCAGCCTTCACAAAGATAAGGAAGCCGTGCGTTCCTATTTTCTTGACTATGTCAACAAAAACACGGTTTTCTTTTACACCCTGAAAGAAAAAATCGACTACCTGATTGAACAGGAATATTATATTGACTTTTACCAGTGGTACACTTTTGAGCAGATGCAGGAAGTGTATGATATGGTTTATGCCAAGAAATTCAGGTTTCAGTCTTTCATGAGCGCATTCAAATTCTTCCAGAGCTATGCGCTCAGGGACGATAGCGGCGAGAAATTCCTGGAACGCTATGAAGACCGCGTAGTTGCGGTTTCGCTGTTCCTGGCCAGGGGCGATGTGAAACAGGCACTGGAATATGCAGAAATGCTGATCAACCAGGAATACCAGCCTGCAACACCTACCTTTTTAAACTCAGGTAAAAAACGTTCGGGTGAACTTGTTTCCTGTTTCCTGGATGAAATCGGTGATAACCTGAACGGTATCGGATACGCGATTGATTCGGCAATGAAACTGTCGTCAATCGGCGGAGGTGTTTCCTTCAACCTGTCGAAAATCCGCGCCAGGGGCGAATCCATCAAAGATGTGGAAGGCCGCGCTGGCGGGGTGCTTCCGATCATGAAGATCCTGGAAGATACTTTCTCTTATGCCAACCAGCTGGGGCAACGTCCGGGAGCAGGAGCGGTGTACCTGAATGTATTCCATACGGATATCGAGGAGTTCCTCGACTGTAAAAAGATCAATGTTGATGAGAAAGTAAGGATCAAATCACTGTCTATCGGTGTGGTAGTTCCTGATAAGTTTATGGAACTGGCCGAAAAGGACGAAGCCTGCTACCTTTTCCATCCGCACACGGTATTAAAACAATACGGCAAATATCTTGATGAAATGGATATGGACGAGATGTACGAAGAGCTCGTGACCAATCCTGCCGTAAAAAAGAAAAAAGTAAATGCACGTCACCTGATGGTGAAGATCGCGCAGACACAAAAAGAAAGCGGTTACCCGTACCTGTTCTTTAAAGGGAATGCCAACAGGGGCCATGCTCTAAAAGATATAGGCAACGTAAAGTTCTCCAATCTCTGCACCGAGATCATGCAGATCTCAGATGTATCTGATATTGAGATTTACGGTACTGAAGATAAAATCCGTTACGGGATTTCCTGCAACCTGGGCTCCCTGAACATTGCTACGGTAATGGACAACAAGAGGATCAAGGAAGCGGTGAAAACAGCGATGCGCTCCCTGACGATCGTTTCTGATATCACCAATATTGCAATGGTGCCATCGGTACAGAAAGCAAACAAGGAGCTGCACAGCGTAGGGCTTGGCGCCATGAACCTGCACGGGTTTCTGGCCAAGAATTTTATCATGTACGAAAGCAAAGAGGCGCTTGATTTCTGTAATGTGTTCTTTATGATGGTCAACTTTTACTCACTGCAAAGCTCTATGGAGATTGCCCGGGAAAGAAAAGAAACCTTTGTAGGTTTTGAATCATCGGAGTATGCCAACGGAAATTACTTTGCGCAGTATATCGCCAAAGATATCGTTCCTGTGAATGATAAAATCGCTGCCCTGTTTGAAGGCGTGGAGATCCCTACAGCGGCCGACTGGGCACAGCTGATGGCTGATGTGAAGGAACATGGTATATTCCATGCCTACAGGCTCGCTATTGCGCCTAACCAGTCTACATCCTATATCATGAACGCTACTGCATCGGTAATGCCAGTGGTGGATGTAATTGAGGTAAGGGAATATGGCGACAGTACTACATACTATCCGATGCCATACCTGGACAATGACAATTACTTCTTCTATAAATCTGCCTATGATATGGACCAGAAGAATGTACTGAGACTGATCTCGGTGATCCAGAAACATGTAGACCAGGGAATTTCTACAATCCTGCACACCAATACGAAGGATACCACGCGTGATATTGCAAAATATTATATTTATGCGCATAAAATGGGATTGAAATCCCTGTATTATACCCGTACCAGGAAAGCCGGTATTGACGAATGTGTGTCCTGTTCAGTGTAAACCTATAATCTAAGAAAAACAAAATGAGCAATTATAAAGCTGTAAACTGGAATACACCCGAAAACGATTATGCAGGCATGTTCTGGGAGCAGAACCTTCGCCAGTTTTGGGTAGATACAGAATATATCCCTTCCAAAGATATTGACATCTGGAAAACGCTGGCACCTGAGATCCAGGAAGCTTATAAAAGGGCGCTGGGCGGGCTAACGCTGCTGGATACCCTGCAAAGCCATACGGGTATGCCCAAACTGCTTGACCATATTGACGGGCTGCAGAATAAAGCGGTATTGTCTTTCATGTGTATGATGGAAGCCATCCATGCCAAGTCGTACTCCACGATTTTTACTACGGTAGCGACTACAGCAGAGATCAATGAGCTTTTTGAATGGGTAGAAAGCAATAAACTGCTGCAGTTTAAGGCGGCTACGATTGATAAATATTACAGAAAGCTGGATGCCGATCAGGTGAGCAACGAGACCCTGTTTATGGGACTGGCAGCTTCAGTACTGCTGGAAACTTTCCTGTTCTACAGCGGGTTCTTTATGCCGCTCTGGTTATCAGGACAGGGACAGATGGTAGCCAGTGCCGATATCATTAAAAAGATCGTTGCTGATGAATCTATCCACGGTGTGTTCGTAGGACTGCTGGCGCAGGATGTTTACAAAAAACTGCCTGACCCTGAGAAGAGCAAAGCCGAACTGGTAGAGCTGCTGACGGAGCTGTACGAAAATGAATTGAAATATACCGATGAGTTATATACAGAAGTTGGGCTTACTGCCGACGTGAAGGAGTACATCCGTTACAATGCAAACAAGGCGATGATGAACCTTGGCTTTGAAGAGATATTTGAGGTGAAAGCAATTAACTCTATCGTATTAAATGGTTTAAATGGTGAAACTACCCAGCATGATTTCTTCTCCAAGAAATCTACCAACTACGAAAAAAGCATGGAGGTGATTTATCTCCGTGATGAGGATTTTGAAATGGATGCAGAACCTGTATTCTAATGATCAGATAAAATGCTGACAGAAGCCCGCCCGATACAAATCAGGCGGGCTTCTTTTTTAGCGCAACGCCTTAGAAATAAGGGCCAAAATACCCGGAACATTATTCGTGTAATTCGTTACATTTGTTTATACACATAATTTAATGCGCTCTGTACTCACTTTTCTTCTTGTCCTGATCTGTTTTGCCTCCAATGGCGAAGTGATCGTGATTGGAAAGAAGTTGCCTTATCAGAGCCTCGGCAAATCTGTTACGTACCTGAAAGACGCAAAGTCCGGCCTGAGCCTGGCGCAGGTAATCCGGGCAGATCAGGATGGCCGGTTCATCCAGTCCGCTGCGGAAGTCCTTAATTTTGGCAATTCCAATGCTGCCTACTGGGTGAAGATCTCTTATGTCAATACTACACAGGATGACGCTTATCTTGTGGTTGATCTTGCAAATATTGAGGTTATCGATTATTACGCTGAAAGCGCTCCCGGTAAATTCCGCAGGGAACATACAGGCAGCATTGCCCCGCTGAACCCTGACGTCGTCACCGGTAACAAGTATATCTTTACTTTACCTGAAAGCGCTTATCCGGGTGGAATAGAGACTGTTTACCTGCGCGTTAAAAGTGAAAATATACTGCTGCTGCCGATCAAGATTGCCCTGTCTGAACAATTGATTGCGGGCATCAATAAGGTAGACAGGTTTGAGGCAATTACCATCGGGATCCTGATGGCGCTCTTCCTGTTCAACGTTTCAGTGTACTTTAAATCCAAAGATCTTACTTACCTGTTTTACAGTATCCGGATTTTGGCGCTGTTCATTTACATGATATTTTACTTCCTCGGCTATGCCTATCTGCTGGGCGGGGAATTCCGTTACCTGCTGAATACGCACCCTCATCTGTTCCTGGGCCTGGGCTCTATCGCAGGAATAGCCTTTTCTTACCGGTTTCTAAACTTAAGGGTCACCCTGCCATGGTCGCTGAAGATCATTTATGCGCTCACCGCGGCCTGGATGGTGCTGATCGTAATTTCGGCCCTGGGCTATAAGAGCGCCGGTTCCAATATTTCGCAGGCCTTATCGCCATTAACGATCATTACCTTATGGGGGCTTGGTTTGGCGGCGTATATCAAAGGGTATAAGCTTGCTTTATACTTTGTGATCTCCTGGTCTTTTGTATGTATCAGTACTACCGCACTGGTGTTCTGCCTGGCAGGCATCCTGCCATATAATGAGAATTTCCTTCATTTTGTGCCGCTGGGCTTTATCTTCGAGCTGTTGTTGCTTTCCCTTGCGCTGGGCGACAGGCTAAAGGAGATGAAACGGGCAAGGCTGCAGGAGCATGCCGCCAAGTTAAAAGTGCAGGAAGAAAACCTGTACCTGATTGGCAGCCAGAATGAGCGGCTTGAAAAAATCGTGGATTCGCGCACGCGGGCACTTAAAAAAATGGTGCAGTCACTGGAAGCAGCTAATGCCGACAAAACCAGGATATTTTCTATCATTGCCCACGACCTGAGGAGCCCTTTCAATAGCCTGATCAGTCTGTTTTCATTAAATGATATGGACCTGCTCACTTTCGACGATGTGAAGATGCTGCTCAATGACAGCAGGAAAAACGTTGACAATATCCATAATACACTAAATAACCTGCTGTACTGGGCTCAAAGCCAGATGAAAGGCATTACTACTGCGCCTTCGCGCTTTAACGTGCGTGTGATGGTAGAAGACCTGATGCTGGTTTACCAACCGCTGATCAGTAAAAAGAACATCAGAATGGAGATTGCGGTTGATGATGATGCCGATGTCTTTGCCGATCTGAACCAGATCAACCTGGTGATCCGGAACCTGCTGGACAATGCGATCAAGTTTACGCCGCTGGGATATTATATCCGGATCAGGATCTGGGGCAGCCAGAACCATGTTTTTATTGATGTATGCAATCCTGTAACCGATCAGCTCAATATCGATCAGTTTATCCGGAAGGAGCACAGCGAACCTTCCTACGGAACGTCCAATGAACGGGGAGTAGGCCTTGGCCTGCATTTGTGCCGCGACTTTGTAGCTAAAAATAAAGGTATCCTCAAAGTGAGCAAGGAAGATGATTGCGTTGTGCTCCGGTTCAATTTGCCTAAGTTCAGGATTGAGTCGTCCCCAGCCGTAGAAGCTGAACTGGCGGAAAAGGCCTAAGATTTCTTTTTGTTGAACAGTCTGCTCAGGTTGGGCTTGATCCCGATAGTGAGCGGAATGGCATTGAAAGGCCTGCCGCCAACATCCCCAAGGCCATGCATATAACTGGTTTCCATGAACAGATTGGCACCGCCGATATTGTATTCTATGCCGGCACCGGGCTCGATGATTCCCATGTGATTGGTCTTGTTGTTTAAAACCGCAATATTAGTGGCTTGGTTTACCGCAAGCCGTGGTGTGAGTATAAATCCGCCGCCACCGTTTACAAATCCGTAGAAGGCCACATTATGGATGATTTTTCTATAGCCAACACCCACCGTTAACAGGTAGGTGGTAGACCTTCCTTTTTCCAGCTGATAGTTAAATTCCTGATCGGTCTGTGCATTGTCGTATCCGAAAACATGGAGGCTGAATTTGGGATAGAGGAAAACTCCGCCATGACCATTTCCCTGTCCAAGCCCGATATTGGCACCGATGGTGGTAGAAAATTTTGGCCTCATAAAATCACTGCTTCCGCCTATCGGAAATGAAAATCCAAAGCCGCTCATCGAATAGAATTTGTCACTGCGGGGCGGAAGATCCTGTGCATTGGATGGTTTTGAAAATGATAGAAGTAGCAGGGTAGTGCATATGAAACGGGAGTGAATTTTCATGGATAGGGTTGTGGTGTAACGTTACAACAACAGGTTAATGTTAATGTTTAAAATTGGGTACGCTCTGATGATTTAAACGATTAATTTGGTTAGATTAGCAAGACTTCATTTCACGTCGAATGACTTAATTTACAAGCAAACAGAATTATATTTGGCCTTTTCAGCCTCCGAATTTAATGTGGCGAACATTTATAATTACCTGTAAATCATTAGTTCAAACTTTCTGGTGTAAACTTTAAGTTAGTCTTGCGCCTTTTAAATTAGGATTCTTAACCGGAAATTACAGAATTAAATATTGATATTTAGCATTGTGCACTGTCCAACAATGTGTTACATACACTACATCAATTATTACTGTTGCCTTTCATATGCTGCTGAAAAATCTGTTCGCATTCCTTTAAATCTTTCTACCACAGTTGCAATAAATGCTTCATCAAGCATGGCGAATATCTCATTTGCCCCGCCGCCGGTAAGGTCGAGCTCTGATAATTTATAGCTTTGTTCCAGTGTGCCCTGTTCAAATTTAACGATGTATTTCTGATTCATATTAAACAGGGTGATCTTACATTCGGGGTGCGGCAGTTCTGCGATTACTCTCATTGGGCATCAATTATTTTAAGGGTGATAAATGGCCAAATTTAACAATATTACGCATGGTTTACACCGATGTTCCGTCAATTCCTTAATTTTAACATTTAATTTTATTTACAGAATTCTACTCATATCCCTACCCATGGCCGAAGATTTAGTAATTATCAAAAGTGAAAGCAAGGAACAGCAGTATCAGTCGCTGCTGCCGCAAATTGAAGCGCTGATCAGCGGCGAGGAAGACCTGACCGCAAACCTGGCAAATATAGCTGCCGCGCTCAAGGAGCAGTTTGGTTGGCTCTGGATTGGCTTTTATCTGGTAAAGCAGGATGAGCTGGTGTTGGGGCCTTTTCAGGGGCCTGTAGCCTGCACCAGGATCAGGAAAGGCAAAGGTGTTTGCGGCGCGGCCTGGCTGGAGGCAAAAACTTTTATTGTAGATGATGTGGAGGAATTTCCCGGGCACATTGCCTGCAGCTCTGCGTCGAGATCAGAGATCGTACTGCCGCTGTTTAAAGACGGTGAAGTAGTAGGGGTGCTGGATGCTGACAGTGCAGATCTTGCTCATTTTGATACAACGGATGACGAATACTTAAGCAAGATTATTGCTTACATCAACTTATAGGTGCTCCAAACAAATGTTCCCGGCAGATGTTGTTTAGAAAAACATCCATTATGAAAAACGAGAAGAACATAGAAATATTAAAGAGCAAAGTTGAAGAAGTAAGGATATGCCTGTTTACAACGATTAGCGCAAAAGACGAATTTTCAAGCCGCCCAATGGCTACAGCGAAAGTTGAAGAAGATGGGAGTATCTGGTTCTTTACCAATGAGTATTCGCTGAAATCCAAAGAGATTTCCAAAGAAAACCAGGTGACGCTTGGATACAGCAGCCCTGCCGATAATACTTACATAACTGTAAACGGCAAGGCTGAACTTGTGGATGACCAGGTGAGAAAAGAAGCTTACTTTTCGGCACCGGTAAAAGCCTGGTTCCCTGACGGTGTTCAGGACCCGAGGCTTATTCTGGTAAAGGTTACTCCGGAAACTGCGGAATACTGGGATGGTACTTCATCGAAGATCGTGCTTGCATTTAGTTTGCTGAAAGCGATCGTGACGGGAGACCAGCCGGATGCGGGCAAGCATGACAAGATCAATTTTTAGATATTAGTTGTTGCTGGGGTTGGAGATGATCTGGCTTCGCGAAAAAATGGGATTAAAATATCGTCGCTGCCTGCTGCTGAAACGCAGCAGAAGGCGATGATATTTCAATCCCATTTTTTTTCAGGGTATCCTGTAGCATGATGGCTTGTGATATCTGTTACCTATTTCATGCTCAATCCTTTTTTCATGCTCAGTCCCTTTTTCATGTCTAATCCCCTAGTTCAAATCCAATCCCTTGCGCATGTCAATTCCTTATTCTTGATCAATCCATATTCATGTTCAATCTCTAGTTCAAGTCCATTCCTTTGCGCATGTCAATTCCTTATTCTTGATCAATCCATATTCATGCTCAATCTCTAGTTCAAGTCCAATCCCTTGCGCATGTCAATTCCTTATTCTTGATCAATCCCTAGTTCAAGTCCAAGCACTTAATTATGTCCAATCTCTTGGTCATGTCAATTCCTTATTCATGTCCGATCCCTAGTTCAAATCCAATCCCCCAGTTGCTGTCCAATTCCTTGTGTATCCAATTTCCTGTTCATGATCAATCAGCAGTTCATTTCCGATTCCTTATTCTTCTTCAATCCCCATCTATGTTCAATCCATTGTTTATGTCCAATTACTCCATTTATGTACACGTAAGGCAATTCAGTAGCTATTTACCGTATTCCTTATCCAGGAAGAGGTAGCGCGCACGGTGCTTTTCTGTTTCAGCTTTGGTATTCACATCCAGATTGATGTAATTGACCTGGTTATTGGCTTTGATTTCCGGCCACTCAGGTAGGCCTGAGCCGTTGGGGTTGCCCGTTTTAACGAAGTTGGAAAAGTAGCCCAGCATGGTGTCAGAGACCTTCTGGTCATCGGCGGTAAATGCGTATACCTTGTTGTACCGGAGGTTGCCCATGGCGTATTCGATTTCAAAGGCGTGTGGGGCGCCGGTAGGAACAATTGGTTTTTTAGCATCGGGATCTTCTTTTCCCTTGGTAAAACCTCCGGCCAGTCCCGGGACAGCGCCTTTCATGCTCTCGTTCATAGGTGGTTTGGATTTGGAGAAGAGGTAACGGTAAACCGCTTTTTGGCCGGTATGACTGTGCAGATCGGCCCATTTCCAGGTGCTGTAAACGATGAATCTGTCACTTGAGAGGGCGGTTGCGGACTCCACAACCTGTTCATCAGTGGTGCCTGGATAAAGCTGGAGTACTTCCTCACTTTTTTCTTTGTAAAGTTCCCCAATGGCTTTTTTATAGTTGTCGGGAGTTGGCGCCGCGGTTTTTAAGATGGACTGATAAGAAACCTCCGCAGAGTTCCATCCTACGAGAATGGGCACCTTTGCCTGTTTGCCCTCAGCGAATGTTTTTACAGGAAGTTGAGGAAAGAAATATCCGTCCACGGTGGTAGTGGCGCCACCCATATTATTTTTGTATGCGATGTCGATCAGCTGCGTGGCAGGTATCTTACGTAGTTCGGCCAGTGAGGCTGCACCGATTTTTGCGCCAAAGGCTATACCTTTGCTTTCTCCTTCGGCGAGTGTGACAGGTGCGAGTGTAGGGTAGATAGCTGCTCCGCTTTCGCCAATGGCGCCGGCAAACAGGCCTTTGGCCAGGGGAGAGGCCATCTGTGCAAAAACGGAGATTGATCCTGCCGACTCTCCGGCAATGGTAACCCTGTTGGGATCCCCGCCAAAGGCGCTGATATTCTGCTGAACCCATTTCAGTGCCGCAGTCTGATCCATATAGCCGTAGTTTCCGGAAGAATGGTGAGCCGACTCCTTCGTTAGTTCGGGATGGGAGAAAAAACCAAAGATACCAAGGCGATAATTAACCGTTAGGGTAACGATTCCTTTTTTAGCCATGCTTTCGCCATCGTAGCGCGGTTCTGAGCCGTCACCTGCAATAAGTCCGCCCCCATAAAAGTACACCAGTACAGGAAGTTTCTCCTTTGATGCCCTGGCAGGCATCCATACATTAAGGTACAGGCAGTCCTCGCTGGTGCTGTCAGCCCTGAATCCCATGTCCCCGAATACAGGCTTCTGCATCCCTTTGTTACCAAAGCGGTCTGCTTTGCGGACGCCCTGCCAGTTCCGGACAGGCTGAGGTTCTTTCCAGCGTAAATCGCCCAGCGGAGGCTGTGCAAAGGGCACTCCCCTGAACACGCTGATGCCGGACGCTTCAGTTGTGCCTTCAAGGATACCATTTCCAGTTTTAATACGTATGCTGCTGCCTGCCTGTGCTGTCGCAGAAAGGGAAATGGCACTGCAAAATATAGTGATCACTACAATCAGATTTTTTTTCATTTGTTTCATTTTTAAGATGCTGTCCTGGCTTTTGGCTTGATTGAATCCTGAGGCAATCTTAAGATGATATCGCTTGCCCGAGTGGTAAATCCAGTTAATAAATCTACTTAATATTGACGGATAATCCTTTCTGGACAGCATATTTATTGTAACAATCTGATTCATAAATAACTGGAATGGCCATGTGCATCCGCTTCCGGTTCCCCAAAGAAGCATGGCTTTTACTGCATAACCACTTTTGAAATTGTGTGAAAAAAAACATAATTCATTTTGAACATATCGATCCAATGTTGGTTATAGAGCTGCCTTGAGTAAGGGCTGTGTTTGTTGATTGATAAAGAGTTTGTATTGGTAGGTAACGACGATATAGATATTAATTTAAATGTACGGGCTTTGATATGGAAAATTTAATTTACGAAGGTACCGTTTACTGGGCCATGGATACTGAGATACTGGCTATGGATCTGACGGAGAAGTATGTTGGCAGGCATTTTTCGCTTACTCCGCCCTTATCGCAACATGAGGGGAGAATCTACCTGACCAATACGGCTATTCACCTCGAAGGTGATGAGCAGATGATTATCCTGCTTGCCGATATTACGCAGATCAGCCTGGATTTTGACGAGGTGTTTTCTGCTGCCTCGGTCAAAAACGTTGGAATGTTCTGGAAACCACTAAGGGTAACTTACGGTCTGGATCATATCATCTATCTGATTATCGATTATACGCTGATGATCTCCAATAATAAGCGGTTTTATGAAATCCTGAAGGGAAGGCTCGCGGGCTAATGGCTGCATGATGTATTTGGGTATCTGGCAGGTCTGGAAATGGGCACCGCCTGGTAGTGTTCTCCTTACCGGGCGCCGCTCAGCGTGTTTAATAATCCTGCAGCATTTTTATTGCCAGGATCAGTGGCAATCGCTTTTTTAAAGTAAATGGCTGCCTCCTGCTTTTTGTCCAATTTTAAATAAGATTCGCCGATCAGCTCATAGCCATAAGACAGATCAGCAGGTTTTGCTTCCGGCAATATGGCCAGATGGAACAGGCTAATTGCTTCTTCCAGCTTATTGCGCCGCTGCAGATATTTTCCTGTACTGATCAGGTCGCCTGTTTCGAAAGAGAAATCATACTGGTCCTGATGGTCCGCTTTGAGGGCGCTGAAGAATTGCAGGCCCTTTTCATGATCGGCCAGTATTTTATCCCGGATATCGAGGTATACTGATCGCTTTGGAATGGTAAAAGGTTCATCCTTTAAGATCGACAGGATGGCTGACTTCAGGGCATGAACTTTAAAGTTCTGGTTGTTGGTCATCATTACGATGCGTACTCCTGACTTCAGGTCGCTGTACACCAGTGCTTCGTAATTGCTGTTTGAGCCCTGGTGCTGGTGCCAGGTCAGCTCGCCGTTCTCAAAGCCGGTGGAGCCCAGGCTGCTTTCTCCGCCGGGAAAGTTTTCTGCCAGTTCTCTGAAAGATTCCTTACTGATCAGGCTGTAACTCTCCAGTTTTGTGATGTATTGATAAAGGTCCCGAACAGGCAGCCGAAGCCACCCCGTCATCTCCTGGGCATAACGTGTAGTCTGAAAATCATTGTTAAATGCGATGGCCATGCCCGGGCCATTGGTGGGATAATTTAGTTTAGAGTGCGACATTTTACAGGGTATCAGGATATTTTTTGTGACAAAGTCGGCATAGCTCTGGCCGCTGATCTTTTCTATCATCCGCATTTGCAGGTAAACGTTGTAATGGTTATAGATATAGGCAGTTCCGGATTCGAAGCTCAGTTCTTTTAATTCCATCAGGTTTTTCAGCATCTCCTGATCACTGTCCGCGGCTGTCGGGCTAAACAGGGGAATGCCGCTGGTATAATTTAAAAGATGCCTGACCTTCACCTTTGCCGCCCAGGCAGGCAGAGCCGGAAAGAACTTTGAAATGGGATCGTCCAGACTGAGCAGTCCGCGTTCTTTGAGGATCATGATGCCGGTGCCATTAAATTCCTTACAGATTGATCCGATATCGAATGACAAATCAGGATTTAATTTTTTAGTCCTTGAGCCGTCGGCAAAACCGAGGGAAGCCTGATAAATGATTTTCCCGTGCCTCGCTACAAGTATATTGCCATTAAAAACACCGCGCTGCATCGACACCTGCATCAAAGAATCGATCTTGCGGGATTGGGGATCTCCCGCATGCAGGGCAGAAGTAATGAACAACAGCATCAGGAAGGGGAAAATTCTTTTCATCGTAGATCTTTTTGAATAAGACAGATGAAATGATGCTTAGTTGCATGAAAGTACTTCAAAAATAATCTCTGCTACAGTTTACTGAGCGCAATAATCTCTTTTCCTTCAATTACTCTTTTTGCATCGCCCAGACCTACTACATCTATCATCGCGCGGCCCAGTTCCTGCATGGTTACAAAACCTGCAGGGTAAATAGCCCTGCCCAGCGGAAATAACCAGGAAATGTACTTGTAGAAACCATGTGTTTTGGAAAGCCCGGGAGTAGGTTTGATGAAACCAGGCCTGAAGGCATACACTTGTTTAAAAGGGAGCTTCATCAGGTCGTTTTCTGTTTTGCCTTTAACGTTTGCCCAGTTACTGCTGCCCTGTTCGGAACTGTCTGTGCCGGCACCTGATACATAACAAAAGGTCATGTCCGGATTGAGCCTGCTCAGCGTTCCGGCAACCTGCAGTGTTAAAGTATAGGTGGTTTTGTAAAAATCTGCTTTACTTACCCCAACAGAGCTTATTCCCAGGCAAAAGAAACAAGCATTGAAACCTCGAAGCTGATGCGCTATCGCATCAAGGTTATAGAAGTCGGGCTGTATTATTTCTGTCAATTTCGGATGACTGATGCCAGAAGCTTTCCTGTTGATGATCGTCACCGCTTCCACCTGAGGATCCTGCAGACATTCGTGCAGCACACCTTCCCCAACCATACCTGTTGTGCCTGTAATAATGGCCCTTATTGTCGAATTCATGATAGATTTCTTTGTACTAAGATAGTTTTATAATATTCTTTTTCAAATTCATCTGATATTAAATGAATATTGCCGGATCACATGTTTATTACTTGTTAAATGAATAATATGTGCTGTCTAAAATTTATCTTCGGATGATTTAAATGCTAAAACTTACAAAAAAATCTGAATAATGTCCTTATTTTCCCGTTATCCCATATCAAAGCTGTTGCTGTTGATATCATTTTGCATCCTATCGCTATCAAAAAACACCTTTGCACAGGAATCCTATCAATTTGAGAAAGGCCTGATCGTCAGCAATGCTTATCATTACGGCCGCGAAGCGATTTATACCGACCAGCTGGCCTGGCTAATGTACAACGGGCAACTGAAGACGCCTGCAGAGGGCGTCGAATTTGCGAAAGATGAAAAAGGTCAGCCGCGGCAGTGGAAGGTTGTTACAGCAGATGCCAGGAAACGTTTAGGCAGCAGGACCAGCCCAAATGCATATGTCTATCTCACCTATACTTCGGGCAAGGACCAGTCTGCAGTGCTCAACATTCAAGGTAACAGCGCCCTGTATGTGAACGGTGTTTTACATACTGGTGATCCCTATGCCCTGAACTGGCTGTATATCCCGGTAAAACTTAAAAAGGGTTTAAATGAATTTTATGTGAGGGGCCAGAGCATTACTGCAACGTTGTCATTTCCTGCAAAGCCCGTCTTCCTTAATACAGAAGATGCTACATTGCCCAATGTCGTTACCGGAAAAAATAACAGCAGCCTGCTGGGTGCTGTGGTAGTGATCAACACCAGCAATGTGGTATTGAAAAATCTATCTATACAAAGTAAATCGGCCTCGAACATGCTTTCTACAGCTATTCCTGATGTACTTCCGATGACCACGAGAAAGGTTTATTTTAAGTTTGACGGTTCCGCCATGTCTGCGAACAGCAATTACAAGCTTGATCTGGCCTTGTTGCAGGCAGGTAAACAAACAGACACCGCTTCGGTAATTATAGAAGCTGTTGCACCCGCATCATCCTATAAAAATACCTTTATCAGCAAAATCGACGGAAGTCTCCAGTATTATGCTGTCACACCAAAATCAGGTCTTACCAAGCCGGGCGACGCATTGTTTTTCTCTGTTCACGGGGCAGGAGTAGAAGCTATCGGACAGGCTAAAGCATACAAGCCCAAAGACTGGGGAACAGTGGTTACGCCCACGAACCGCCGGCCACGGGGATTCAACTGGGAAGACTGGGGCCGACACGATGCGCTTGAAGTACTTGGGCAAGCCACAGCATTGTTTAAACCCGATCTGCAGCATATTTATCTGACCGGACATTCCATGGGTGGACACGGTACCTGGTTTTTAGGGGCAACCTACCCGGATAAATGGGCCTCAATAGCGCCATGTTCCGGTTATCCCACGTTGAAAGGATACGGATCCGCTGATGGGCTGATCCCTGAATCTGGCAGCACAGCAATGGAGAACATGCTGATCAGGGCCAGCAACCAAAGTGATGTGATTAAACTGGCAAAAAATTACAAATCACTCGGTGTGTACGTTTTGCATGGCGACTCTGATAAAGTGGTTTCAGTGAACTATGCCAGACAGATGAAAAAGATACTGGCAGATTTCCATACGGATTTTAGTTACTATGAATACCCGGGAGGGGAACATTGGTTTGGTGACCAGAGCGTCGACTGGAAACCTATCTACGATTTCTTCAAATGGCATCAGCTTGCGGCCGACAGCAGTGTAAACATCATTGATTTTACCACGGCAAATCCAGGTGTATCTGCGAAATATCACTGGGCCTCAATTGTGCAGCAGGAACAGCCGCTGCAGTATAGCCATATTCTGCTCAGCAGGAACAAAAAAGAACTCAGCATAAATGGCACAACCGAAAATATCAGCCTGCTTAAATTAAACCTGAAAGAATTCGCAGCAGGTGTTACGCTCAGGATGAGTATTGATAACTCAACGGTGGTTTATACTACAAAAACTGCGTCAGACAGCATATACCTGCGCAGCCAAAATAAATCCTGGAGGCTGGGCAGCATGCCTGCCGCACATGATAAGAACCCTTTGCGGAACGGCACATTTAAAGAGGGATTTAACCAGCAGATGGTATTCGTATACGGCACATCGGGCAATACGGCAGAAAATGAATGGAGCCTCAACAAGGCACGTTATGATGCTGAAACCTGGTATTACAGGGGGAACGGCGCTGTAGATATGATTGCCGATAAGGCATATCAGGCGAAGAACTTCAAAGGTCGAAATGTAGTGCTTTATGGCAACTCGGTCACCAACAGTGCCTGGAAAACCCTTTTGAGCGATTGTCCTGTATCAGCAGACCGCAACGGTATCAAAGCAGGAAAGAAAAGCTGGACCGGCGATGATCTTGCCGTCAACTTTGTATGGCCGATCAAAGGAACCATTCATAACTCCGTGTCTGTGATTGCAGGTACGGGAATGAAGGGATTGAATACAGCTTTTGCAAACCAGTATCTGGCTGGCGGAAGCGGCTTCCCTGATATTTTTGTTTACAGGCTCAGCATGTTGACAGAAGGAACCAAAGGCGTCGAAATGGCCGGGTTCTTTAATAACCAGTGGCAAATCAGCCCCGAAGCGATGATACAGCAATAAGGTATCTCAAATTGCAATCCTATATCACTGTAGCTTATATCATCATTTGATCAGAGCACATCATTCAATCAGACATGATGATCAACTCAGATATCATCGTTAAATCAAAATCAGATATCATCTTAAATCATAAAGGCTGCCTTACGAGGCAGCCTTTATGATTTAAGATGATATAGTCGAATTAAAGGACGATCCTTTTGCCGCTTGCAGCAGAGCGCTTTGCGGCATCAAGGATTTCCATTACGATCATATTATATTTTAAAGAAGAGAGGTCGTCCGTAGCGGGCAAATCATTTTTGAGTACTGCGGCAAGGTACAGCATAGGGTTGCTGATGTTCGCTGCCAGAGGTGCCGCTTTTTTTGTACTAACGATATTTTCGCGCATTCTTGTCGTGATATTGCGGTTATCCAGCGCATGAACATATCCGGTTTCACCAAATACTTCCATGTCTTTAATTGAGAAAGGCCAGTTCCATGAGGCTTCGATCAGGCCGGTAGCACCGGGATATTCCAGGATGATTGTCGCATCGTCTTCAACCTTGGGATAAACCTCAGGTTTGTAATGACGTGCAATAGCGGTAACGGCAAGCGGCCTGCTGCCATTCATCAGCCAGGTCATCAGATCGGCCCCATAACACCCAAAATCATTCATCGCACCTGCTCCGTTTTTAACCGGATCCGTCAGCCAGCTCAGAAACTCAGGGCTGCAGTTGATTTCTTTTGGCCCCTGATGGCCATCATGGACTACCATCTTTTTGATCTTTCCCATGCTTTTGCTGTTCATGCTGTCATAAATATCACGATAAGAAGCGTACCAGGTGGTTTCATAGTTGGTTAACACTTTTACGTTATATTTTAGCGACAGTGCTTCTATCTGTTTTGCCTGCTGCAGTGTAGCCGCCAGCGGTTTCTCGACCATTACAGGCACACCAAGCGGAGCACATACCTGCACGATCGACAGGTGATCTGCAACGGCATTATATCCGAGTACAGCATCAGGTTTTTTAGCGATCAGCAGTGCTTTCAGATCGGTGTAAAACAAGGAGTCCGGCAGCTGATATTGTTTGCTGAATTTTAGTTGCAATGCCCGGCTGGGTTCTACAATTCCGACAATCATAACCTTGCCTTCCTTAAACTCATGCAGGATATTATGGATATGATCATGGTTTAAACCCGCAACTACAACACGTATTTTTTGTTGTGCAGCAATGCTGGTGGAAAGGCCCACCAGCATGATGATCAATAACTTTTGATAAAATAGGATAGTTTTCTTCATGGTTGTGCAATTTATCTATTTAACGCCGAATTGCCACGATAGTATGATCTGCTATTTTAATACTTCAACGTCCAGATAGCTGTCGTTAAAGACAGTATGCGTAGCTGTGATATAATCGCTCTGATCAGCTTTATATGGGTTGGCTACAAATTTTTGCGGGTTGCGCGCAAACAGGGGGAATGCCGTACTCTGCACCTGGATCATGATGCGGTGGCCTTTTTTAAAGGTATGCAGCACATCCTGCAGCTGAAAGTTGACATCAGTCTTTTGATTGGCCACAAAGGCTTCGGGTTTCTCAAAGCTGTTGCGGAACCTGCCCGGCATCACTTCAGAACGTACCATCTGCTCATAACCGGCCATCAGTATATTTTTGTTAGGCAGATACGGGTGGTTGGGCTCATCGCCGGGATACACATCGATCAGTTTAACAATCCAGTCTGCATCAGTACCGGTAGTTGCAACTTTAAGGTGCGACATGATTTCGCCTCCCAGGGTCATATCTTCAGTAAGCACATCCGTTTGGTATACCAGTACATCCGGTCTGCGGCCGGCAAAACGCTGGTCTTCGCTCATATAGTTATGCGGCGTAAATCCTTCGGTCGTGGTATTGTCTTCCGTATAAGGGACAGGTTTCATCGGGTCGCTGATAAAGGATACCGATCCTGTAGCTGCCGGCTGGCTGAAGCTGATCTTTCCGTCTTTTCCAAGAAACAGCTTTTGGTGACTGGCATTGGCTGCCGGCCACTGATCAAATGTTTTCCAGTTCTTATTTCCGGTATCATACATATAGGCATTGGGAAGGCCGGAGTTTTTGTCGCCATTGCCTTTCAGGAAGTGGTCGAAAAACTTAGCCTCGATGTTCTTCTGGTAAAAGGTAGCAATGCTGTCGCCAAAATATACATTTGAATGCAGCGTATGGCCAGTTTCGCGCGACCAGCGGCCGTGGCCGAAAGGTCCCATCACGATGGTATTGTACGCAGCCGGGTCAGATTTTTTGATCGCCCTGTGAATGGCGAGGGGGCCGGTAAGGTCTTCTGCATCATACCATCCGCCTACCAGCATCACCGCAGGTTTTACTTTTCCATAATGTTTGGGCAAGGCACGTTTTTGCCAGAACTCATCGTAGTTAGGATGGTTCATCGTTTCCTGCCAGTAGAAGTTGTCTTTGTACCACTGATCGAAATTCTTCAGCGGCCCTACGTCCAGTAAAAACTGGTAGCCGTCGGCAGATGTTTTTTTGATAGACTGGCCATTGTACCAGGCTTTGCTCGTGGTATCTGTTTTTTGTACACCAAATACCGGGAAGGTGAAGATATAGCTTTCAAGGAAGGAGCCGTTATGGTGGAAATCGTCAAAAAAGAAATCTGATATCGGCGCCTGCGGAGATGAAGCTTTCAATGCAGGGTGGTTAGACAGGATTCCTGCAGCGGTATAGAAACCGGGATAGGAGATGCCCCACTGCCCAACGCGGCCATTGTTGCCGCTTACATTTTTTACGAGCCAGTCGATCGTGTCATAAGTATCAGAACCTTCATCAACATCATTTTTGCTCTTTTTATTGTCGATTACCGGAGTCATGTTCGTCCATGTGCCTTCACTTTTATAGCGGCCGCGCACATCCTGGTAAACTACGATATAACCTTCTTTCATCATGATGTCTGAAGGGCCCAGTCGTGCAGGAATTTTATCTTCGCCATAGGGCGCGATGCTGTAACAGGTACGCTGCATGATCACAGGGTACTTCTTTTTTGCCGAAGCATCCCTGGGGCTGTAAATAGAGGTAAAAAGCTTTTTGCCATCCCTCATGGTGATGTAAACATCCTTTTTTGTGTAGTTGTCTTTTGCGTAGGTACTTGCTGTGCTGCCCTGGGCGAAGGTGCTGCCTGCAAACAATACCATTATTACGCAGGTAATAATAGGTTTCATCCGTATGGTTTAGTTAATCCTCCAAATTTAGGAGATTGATAAACTAATTCCAGTATACGAAGTAACAATATTGCGTTGCAACCTAATTTATTTTCAACCTTTAATACTTTTTGCAAAGAATAACTGCCTAATGTCCCTTTTCTACTTGTTCAAGGTCGCCATGAACAGTTGATTTAAAGTTGTATTTCATAAATTCTTCATCCTGCGGAATCTCGAGGCTAAAGTTTTTGATCCTTGCAATCTCTACGGTCAGATCTGTCCCTGCAAAATCAAGCACATGGCCGCCCTGATCTTTGCTGTCTGACAAGAAATGGAAGTGATAACCTTCTACACTGAGCCCGTTCAGATAGGGCGGTAATTTGTAACCTACGATCACACCGGCAGTATTTCTGATATCAAAGAATTTCTGCCTGTCCAGCAGGGTGGCCAGCGGAGGATAGGGCTTTTGGGTGTAGGGAGGAAAAGCGCGTGTTTTCAGGTATTTGAAGTTTCCCGATATTTTAACTGCATAGGCCGCGTTTTTTTGGTTAACATATTGCTCCAGCTGCGCCAGAGCTTCTTTTTGATTTTCAGCAGCATGGATATGAAAGGTAGTATCTGCTTTAAAGAAAGTTACAAAAGCCAGGGCCGTTTTAAAGGAATCAGGCACCAGGCTGGTTTTTCCCGTTGCCTGTGTCTGATAGGCGCGCCCATTGTAAACGATCAGTTCCCCGTCCAGTAATCCGGGGGCACCAATTCCAAAATCCCCGTGTTTTTTTAATTCGGAGAGCGGTAAGGTAGCTTCAAATAATCCGCCCACAAAGCTGTCTGCAATGCCGTATTGATATAAAATATTGTTGTGGTTCAAGGGATTCGCCTGCTGATCTGTCATTGATGGCTTTGATTTCGGATGATGGGTTACTGATGATTTCGTTTTAAAATTCTGCTGGGCCATCAGGTTGAGGCTGATCACCGAGCAAAACAGGATGAGTTTAATTTTCATGGTACTGCTAAGATTGTAATTTATTATCTGTAACGTAAAAAATAACCCGATTGATATTTCATCAGGGAGAAATACATGCTGTTAAAATTTTCTTTATTAACAATTTAAAAATTAAAGCGCCAAAATGATCATCAAAGCTGATTTGGTTCACAGAATATATAATCTTTGTTTATATTGTATCCTTAATAGAAAAAACTAAATATGAGAATGATGAAACAGATCCCCGTCATTGCGGGTGCCTGGGCAGTTTTGGTGCTGGGCATATCTCCCCTGGGCGCCAGGCTGCAAACCAAAACTGACACTTCAGCCAAATCCTGGATAGTAAAATCAAACCGCTATACGGCCTTATTGATTGAGCTGGATAAAAAATATTCCCCGGAGTATGGTTCTTCACAGGGGCTCGCAGCATATGATACGCAAATCAGCGTTCCTACACTGGAAAATGAAATGGCGCAGCGAAAAGATGAAGAGCAGCTGCTGAACCGATATATTGCCAGTTTAAGTACGGAAAAAGATATGGCTGTTGCACAGGATCTTAACATCCTGATCAGCCATCTTAAACTGGGCTTCCGGCAGCAGGATTTTCAAAGGAAACGTCAGGTTCCTTTTCTCAATGCCGCTTCCGGGATTTATGGGGGACTGGAAATCCTGCTGGATGCACAAACCGCTGATGCGCGGCGCAGCGCTGCTGTAGTACGGATGAGGAAGTATGCGGGCATGGAGAAAGGTTACCGTCCCTTTTGCACCATCCTTCGTGAGCGTACTGAACAGCAGATCGCCGGAAAAGACATGATCTATCCCTCAGCGCAGCAAATGGAAGTAGAGCTGTCAAGGAATGAAAGCATCGTGAACGGAATTGCAGAACTTTGCAAAAAATATAAACTGAGCGGATGGGAGGAACCCTACCAGAAATTAAAAGCACAGACAGCAGCTTACGACAGCTGGCTGCGCCAGAACGTGCTCAGCAAAGCACGGAAGGATTTCCGCCTCCCGCCTGAAGAGTATGCGCTTGCACTGGAAGATTATGGTGTGGATATCCCGCCGGCCGACCTGGCCGTTATGGCACATGCCGCCTTTACCAGTATCCAGAATGAAATGCAGCCCATCGCAGAAAAGATCGCCGGGCAGCGGCATTTGCCTTCTGCGGATTACCGTGCGGTGATTGCGGAACTGAAGAAAGAACAGGTTCACGGAGACTCTATTATTCCTTTGTACGAAAGGCACCTCAAAGATATTGAGGGGATTATCAGGAAAGAGCAGCTGGTGACCCTGCCGGGCAGACCGGCGATTATCCGTCTGGCCACAGCGGCAGAGACCTCCAGAAGTCCGGCACCCCATATGGTCCCGCCACCATTCTTAAACAATACCGGTCAGCGCGGGGTATTTGTACTGCCCTTAAATATGCCTGCGGCACCGGGAGAAAAAGAGACCAGCAAGTATGACGACTTTACCTTCGATGCAGCATCCTGGACGATTATTGCGCATGAGGCCAGGCCGGGGCATGAACTTCAGTTTGATAAAATGGTGGAGGAAGGCGTATCACAGGCGCGTTCCCTGTATGCTTTTAACTCTACAAATGCAGAAGGCTGGGGATTGTATGCAGAATATATTACCAGGCCCTTTATGCCCCTTGAAGGCCAGCTGGTTTCCCTTGATTACCGCCTGTTGAGGGCTGCCCGCGCGTTCCTTGATCCTGAGATACAGGCCGGAAAGGTGACACAGCAGCAGGCGCTGGATATACTAATGAAGGATGTGGTGCAGTCGAAAGCCTTTGCACAGCAGGAGGTAGAGCGTTATTCGCTAAAAATGCCGGGCCAGGCAAACAGCTATTTTTATGGCTTTACAAAAATGATTGCGCTGAGGAAGGATACGGAGGCAGCTTTGGGTGCCAAATTTAACGCATTGCGCTTCCATGACTTTATTCTTTCACAGGGTTTGCTGCCGCCGGCACTGATCCGTGACGCAGTGATGAAGGAGTTTATCCCAACTGAAAAAGCGAAATAAGCCTGATTTTACGTTTGATGTTCCTGAGCCGCCATCCGGTTGCTCAGGAACGTTAAAGTTTCAAAGACAATAAAATCAAACGACAGGTAGATTAACCTATATTTTTATAGTTGCCAGATCAGACCGAAGCTCTTTGATTGACTTCAGCCGGTCTTCAGCAACAAATAACGATATCAATATGACCAGTCCGATGGCCAGGAAAGCATCCAGCACCATCGCGGCATCCCTCATTTCATGGGTTACAGACTCCACAAACCCAAAAGTAAACAAGCCCACCACGATAGCCAGTTTTTCTGTTACATCATAAAAGCTGAAGTAGGAGGCCGTATCCGGAATATTCTGCGGGATATACTTGGAGAAGGTTGAACGTGAAAGTGTCTGTACACCGCCCATCACGATGCCAACAACTACCGCTGCCGCATAAAACTGGTAGGCATTGGTGATGAAGTAAAAAAAGCCGCATATCATTGTCCAGAAAGCAACAATGCCGATCAGCACTTTAACATTGCCATATTTTTCTGAGAATCTTGCGGTTAACCATGCGCCCAGAATGGCTACAAACTGGATCACAAGGATAATGCTGATCAGATTTTCTTCGGGCAGCAGCAATTCCTTTGCCCCAAATCCGGCAGCTACCAGCATTACGGTTTGCACACCTACAGAGTAAAAGAAAAACGCCGGCAGAAAACGTTTGAGCAGCGGCATTCCCTTTACCTTTCCCCAAACTTTGGCGAGCTCTTTAAAACCGCCGGTAAGTACATTGTAATTGTGTGAACCAGGATTTGGTGCGCCTTTTGGCAGGATATAAAATGGGATCAGCGCAAAGCCGATCCACCAGATGGCGACAATCAAAAATGAGAGCCGTGCAGGTAAGGCTTCGTCTGTGATGCCAAAGGTAGCGGGCGACAATACAAATATGAAACAGATGATCTGTACCGTGATACATCCTGCAAAGCCATAGATAAAACCTTTGGCGCTTACTGCATCCTGCTGGTCAAGCGTTGCGATCTGCGGGAGGTAAGAGTTATAGAATACAAATCCACCGCAATACCCGATAGAGGCAAGGCCGTAACAGATCATACTGAACTCAAAAGTGTCCATCGTAAAAAAGAAGAGCCCTGCGCAGGAGAGGCTGCCGAGCCAGGTAAAAAGCTGCATATAGATCTTTTTGTTGCCGCGGTAATCTGCAATTGAAGTTAATATCGGCAGGCTCACCACGATAATCAGGTAGGACAGGCCGAGGATGTAATTTGCCAAAACCGTATTTACATACTGTCTGCCAAAGAATGTAACCATATCTCCGTTTTGCTTATTCGCCGTTATGGCGACATAATATGCCGGAAATATGGTAGTAGTGATGACCATATTATAGGATTGATTTGCCCAGTCGAACATTGACCAGGCCCAGATTGTCCTCTTGTTATTCTTTGCTTCCATATACGGTTACAAAAAAAGGACAACCGGCGCTTTTGTGAAATACCCGAAAAGGATGATTCACATCCCCTTTATTGGGGGCTGATCAAAATGACTGGTGCTAACCAAATCCGGGCAGTTCTTTCATTGTTATTGGGGATGTTATCATAAAATCACCTTCGTTTACTTTGCAGCATAAATAATATCACCACATTTTAATTTATTGCTAAACCGGGTTAGGCCCTGAATTTAATTTATGAAAAACAGAACACTAATTATTACAGCAGTTATTGCTATTGTTATTTATTCATTGTCCTCCTGCGGGACTGGCGGAAAGGGAAAGCCGGGCGCAGAGGATCAGCTGGCAGCAAGGGACACTTCTGCAAAAAGGGGGGGATATCTGGTTACAATTATGGGATGTAACGACTGTCATTCACCAAGAGTGCCGGGTGCCCACGGGCCAGCGCTTGATGCAGAACGCATCCTGTCGGGATATCCCTCAAATGTATCTTTTAAGGTACCTGATCTGAAGCATCTTGAACCAGGCTCTGGTGTGTTTGATCCTACAGGAACGGCCTTTACCGGCCCCTGGGGCACTTCATTTGCATCAAATTTAACCTCTGATGGCACAGGAATCGGAAACTGGTCCCTGGTACAGTTTAAAAATGCGTTTTCGCACGGTAAATTTATGGGGATCAATGAAGAGCGGATGATCATGCCTCCGATGCCGTGGCAGAACTATACGCATATTGATGAGGCCGACCTGAAGGCAATTTTTGCCTATCTCAAATCTACAAAGCCTGTGCACAACAATGTGCATGCCTATATGCCTCCCGGGGCAGCAAAATAAAAAGCATCTAAAAACAAGAAAGCAAATGGTGTTGTTCCATTTGCTTTCTTGTTTTTGCTTCAATACTAGAGTTTGGTATCTGGCGGGGTTGCAGTTGGCGGCAGCTTCAAACCCGAAATGCCTGTAACTACTTCTTCTTCCTCGTCTTTATGTTTTTTCTTCTTTTTCTTGGCTCCGCCTCTCAGCTGTTCTTCAAGAAAGTTGTCGTAATCAGTTTGCTGATCACCTTTTAAGATATTTCTGATATTTTTTGTGGTCTCATTCTGCATCCTGTAAAACTTTGCGATATCATCATCACCAAAGGCACCGGTCTGCTGCTTCTTGGTTAGCGCAAGCTGTTCCCTGTACATGTCCATGGTATAGTTATAGATAATATTCCGCTGTGTAGGGTTCATCTTTACTTTTTTATCCATGGCTTCCATGTTCTTGTTTGTTAACTCTGTAAGGGTTGGTGTTTTTTGCTGTGCAGAAGCAAAGAAAACTGTGCCCAGGATCATCGACAGAATTAAAGTATATCTTTTCATTGTTTTATATGATTAATAATTTCGCACGCAGGGTTATACACCCATTTTGTATGGCGCAATTTATAAAATATTCTGCAATACTTTAAAAACGAATGATCATTAATCGCTGAAAATATCTGTTGCAGCGGCCTGGCTGAATCAACTATCAATAATAATAGCCTGCCTGTAATCTGGAAAGCCCCGTAAAATGACTTTATCTAAGTTATATTACTTCTATAGCCATATAAGGAAAGAATAACTTTGCTGATTTCGGGAACATTTTCAGCTTTCCAGTGTTCAGGCTAGGTAATTAGATATTGATGAACAGCAAACTCCAAAGTCTTTTAAAGGTTTCTACAGAAATAGATACGACGGTATTTCAGCGTACAACAAGCTGTCTGGTGATCGCTCCGCATCCGGATGATGAGTCGCTGGGCTGCGGCGGACTGATCGCCCGCCTCTGTGACCTGCAAATCGCCGTGCATGTGATCTTTACCACAGACGGCAGCATGTCGCATCCCCATTCGCGCAATACCAGTACGGCTGCGCGCTGCAAAATGCGCGAGCAGGAAGCCATCAGTGCCCTCCGCATCCTGGGCGTGGAGGAAAAGAATATCACTTTTTTCAGAGGAAAAGACAGCGCCCTTCCCGCACGCGGTGAAACGGGCTTCCCGGGATTTGTGGCCCAGATGATCGGCATTATTGATGGAATAAATCCCGAACTGGTGCTGGTGCCCTATGAGTTTGATCCGCACAGAGATCACCGTGCCAGCTGGCAGATTACCATTGCGGCGCTGGAACACTATCCCGGGGCAGAAATCTGGCAGTACCTGATCTGGTTATATACCCTCGGCAAGGAAGGGGATGTAGAGCCGATCAGCAATATTCCCGGAGGCATACAATATCTGCCGATGGGCAATCAGCTAGGGAAAAAGAGAACGGCTATTTCGCAGCATAAATCACAGCTGATCCCTGATGTATTTGATGATCCCGATGGATTTATACTGGTGAATGAAGTGCTGCAAAACTTTTATGGCGACAAAGAGTATTATATAAAACAGGTTAAATCATGATGGAAAAAGAAAATATAGACCGGGCATATTTTGATGCCATGTATGAAAATTCAAACGATCCCTGGAACTTCGCCGGCAGTGCCTATGAGCAGGACAAGTATCAGCATACGCTAACTGCCCTCGGCGGCAGGCACTTTGCAAATGCGCTGGAGATCGGCTGCTCAATCGGGGTGCTTACAGAGATGCTGGCGCCCAGCTGTTCATTTCTGCTGGGCGTGGACATCAGTGAAAAACCCATTCAGATTGCCAGGGAGCGTCTTAAAGCGCGGAATGGAATCCAGTTTGGAGTATTTACGATCCCGCGTGAATATCCTGAGGGAAAATACGACCTGATCATGCTCAGTGAAGTGGCCTATTACCTGAGCAGGGAAGACCTTGAACTGACCAAAGAGCTGATCTTCGACTCGCTGAACCCCGGCGGCACGCTGTGCCTGGTAAACTGGAGGCCACAGATTGAAGGCTGTGCGTTTAACGGAGATGAGATCAGCAGGAATTTTACCGGTGATCCCTCGTACATCAATACCTATCAGGATATCAAAGACAATTACCGGATTGATGTGATGCAGAAACCATAACCAGCTCTTCCAGCTGCTCCTCATAACGGCTTACCATTCGTTCTACGTCAAAATGCGATTCCGCGTGTTTTCTGCAGTGGCTGCGGTCTTTTACCACCGCCGACGCAATCGCTGCTGCCAGTCCGTCGATATCTCCCGGACTGGCCAGTGCACCGGTTTCGGGAATGATCAGGCGGGGCAGAGCGCCAATGGCAAAGCCTGCTACAGGAGTACCGCAGGCCAGAGATTCTGCTACTACCAGCCCGAATGGTTCTTCCCAGGCTGGAGTGATCAGGCTTAGCAGGGCATTGCCCGTCAAAGCATTTAATTCTTTATGGGTTTTTCTTCCCACATAAGTGATATCATCGTTCAGCAATGGCTCAACCTGGGTTTTGAAATAACGCTCGTCTGCAATCATACCCGCAATCATTAGAGGGATGCCCGCCAGTCTTGCTGCCTGAATAGCCAGATGCGTTCCCTTATCAGGATGGATGCGGCCAAACCACATGGCGTAGTTTCCCGAGGGCCGGGGATAGAAATCCCAGCTGTTGAGGTCGATACCATTTTCTATGACCATGCAGCTGGTGTTCGTATAGGGCTGCCAGTTTTCTGCATTGCGGTCTGAAACCGTAACATAAGTAATGGGCATATTTGCCTGTTTGCTTTCCAGCTGTATGGCGTTTTTCAATTCAAAAAACGGAGGCGTATGGAGCACGGTAAGCATCGGTGTTTTGAGCATCCCGGCCATGGTGACAGGCACATAGTGCAGGCAATTGTTGAATATGACATCCAGTTCCATGCTGTCAATATGCTGCATCAGGTTCATGTACGCGTGATGTTCAGCCATATACTCTGAGGAAAGATTGGGTTTCTTCTCCCTGAAACCCGTCTGGTCGTCATAGCTGCTGTCATCCAGTATCGGATAAACGTTAAGCGAGGGATCTGATTTGGAAGAAGCGAATAAAATCACCTCATGGCCGCGCGCCGACAAGCGTTTGCAGATATCATATGTAAACGCTTCGAGTCCGCCGCGGAAGGGGCTTTTTATTGGATGTTTAAGATGTGCAATGATCCCTATCTTCATGAATATATCTTGTTACTGATCGTTTCTTCCTGCTGCATCAGGCAGTTCTCCATTCCATCTTCAGTGCGGATGAGATATCCTGCAGCATTCTGTAGTGTAGCGTCTGGTGCGGGCTGGCGCAGATAATAACTGAGGTCGCGGTGCCAGCGCTCCAGATCTCCCGGTGCCATTAATCCTTTGGCGCCAACACACCTGGCAGAAAGTTCCAGCACTTCCAGGCATGTACTTTCAACGGTCAGCCTGCTCAGGTGCGCATAAGCGATCAGGCGTTCGTGCTGCTCATCCATGCCTTTGAGGCGGTCAAATTCATGCCCTGCGTTTTGGATCCAGAGTTGCCCGGTATGAATAGCCATGGCCATTTTTCCGATGCGCATCTTTTGAAAAGGATCGTCGAGCCGGTTGAGTGAGCGGAGAAAGGACATGGTTTTATTGTAGACTGCCTCTGCCATGCCCAGCTGTACGGCTGCA
The DNA here is from genome assembly GCF_900182595.1 of Pedobacter westerhofensis. Classification (GTDB taxonomy): domain Bacteria; phylum Bacteroidota; class Bacteroidia; order Sphingobacteriales; family Sphingobacteriaceae; genus Pedobacter; species Pedobacter westerhofensis. The sequence continues at coordinate 331,087 of NZ_FXTN01000004.1, forward strand.
AAACGAATGGCCCCGCTGAGGAAAAAGGGAGCACGGAGATAATCTCCCGGCGCGCCCAGTACTGCATCTCCATCTAAGATTATTCCGGAGAAATCGATGGTGTGGCTTACCGATGCTTTCATCCCCATGGGCTTCCATGAATTGCGGTCGATCCTGTATTCTTCTACCTGGTCCATCGGCACCACCACCATTTGCCAGTCTGAAGCCGCAAGGGGCTGATCAGTTTTTCCGCCGATCAGCGCATAATCTACCAGGCTGCTGCCGGAACAAAATCCTTTGCTGCCATTGATACTGACGGTGCTATGATCCACAGCAAAACTGATACCGGTAGCACCGTCTGTGTTCCAGACGCCAAAAAGTTTCTGATGCTGCCCTGACTGATTGTACCACCAGTCGCGCTGCTGATCAGTGGCATATAAATGGATCAGAAACAGGGTATTGATATGCCCTTCATAAATTCTTCCTACAGCACCGTTGCTTCTGCCAACATCTTTGAGCAGGGAAAGCAGTTCAGGCATATGGTCGTCATTAAAATCAAGTTCATTACCGGGCAGGACAATGCTGAGCAGCCCGCTTTGCTTTAACAGGCGGATCTCTTCTGCAGGCATTCCGCCGGATGCTTCAGTGCGTACCGCCAGCTGGTCCAGTTGCTGATATAAGGTTGAATAATCTGTCATCATCTAATTATGCAAATTGCTTTGTATTTAACATATCCCTGAGGTGCCCTATAGCAGTATCTATATGTACCACAGGATGTCTTTCTTCCCATTTCTGTAAGGTAAGGTGCATTTCCGTCTCTTCCCACAGCGCACCAAAATACCTGGCCTCGGTAATCCTGAGTCTGAGCCAGTCGGCTTCAACAAAGAGAGAATTTGCAAGAATTTTCAGCCTGCTGCGGTTCAATGTTTTGCCCAGCCTGTAGTCCGTAAAGAGTTCCCTCAGCGCTTTCTTTGCGTTGAATTTAACGATCAGTGATCCAAGGGGCTCTACCAGCATCTTTTTACCTTCCAGGTTCATTTTTGTCCATTCGTTCAGCTGGATAGAAAAACCAAAGTCTACCTTTCCGCTTTCGCGGCTGGAGGTATATACTTTTACATTTGGCGAACGCCTGATGCGCGCATCGATCCTGAGCAGTGCTTTACGAAAGTTTTCATCTTCGAGAAAAGGCAGTACAGGCAGGCGCCCCGCCTTATCATAAATACTGCATTTTACAGCAGTACTGGGGCCAAAACACTGGAAGTGACGTGGCCAGGGGTCAAATGAACAAGGGTCGAGGTATGATTCAAGATGGCTCACCAGGTAACGGTAGCCCACATCTTTGAGATGGAATTTCCGGGAGGGGCTGTCACTGTATTCAGAGATGATCCTGCCGCCCACCACATCGCAGCCACTGTCAAATTCGGCGAAAATATAATGCAGCCAGCAGCTGTCTACCCGCGAATCGCCATCAGTAGAGATGATAATTCCATCAGGATTGTTCAGGACCTCAAAACGCTGGTAGGCTTCGTCCATTAATAATCTTCTCACTGTACCGATATGTGCTTCATGCTTTTCAAGCGTAATTTCTGCAGTGTGCAAATGAAAAAGAGGGTATTTTTTCTGGTATTCCGCTGCAAGGGCAAAGGATTGATCTGTGCAGTTGTTGGCCAGCAGCAACACTTCATAAAGCGAATGTGGTATGGCATTCCCAAAAGGATCGACCTGAAGCCGCAGGGCATCAAGCATCCCTGTGAGATTTAGCGCTTCGTCCTTTACAGGTACAATGATTGTGGCTTTGAGTGCTTTAACCGGAGGATTTTTGAAGAGTGTCATTTTGCTCATTTTGTTTGACAACATACAGGAGGCTTCAATGTTTCATGTATTTTCAGGCTGCCGAAACAATAGGCCCCCGCTTGCAGTTGTCACAATACATGGGCTTTACTACAACCAGTTATCCGGCAATCTGTTTTTATATCCATCATCATGGTGCCGGGCATATCACCAGGGCAATCAGCATTGCCGCTGCCATCAAAGATTTTCCGGTTTGTTTTCTGGGAAGCAATCTGAAACCCTATGCTGACCTGATCAGCAGTCATATAGAATGTATCCACCTGCCTATGGATGTTCCTCTGGATGATGAGCCTGAGCTGCCGCCTGCAGAGCTGAACTTTTTGCATTATGCACCGCTGGGGCTGGAGGGGATACGCCGCAGGGCGGATATCCTGACAGGAGTATTCAGGGAGAAGTACCCGATGATACTGGTAGTCGATGTATCTGTCGAGGTCACACTGCTGGCGCGTTTGTGCGGAATTCCTACGGTTGTGATGCTGCAGCATGGCAGGAGGAATGACGAGCCACATCGCAATGCCTACCAGAGTGCCCAGCTGCTGATTGCACCATTTTCTCCGGTGATGGCATCGGGCGGAATTGCAGAAGAGTTTGCTGCAAAGACTTTTTACAGCGGCGGTTTTTCGCGGTACAGCAATCTAAATCTTTCTACTAATATCCATGAAAGTCCGGGGCATCTAGCCATACTTACAGGTAAGGGAGGCACCTCTGTTGATCCTGAATTTATCATCTTCCTGGCAAATCAATGCCCTGGCTATGTTTTCCATGTGATTGGCCAGCTGGCGCCGGAAGATGCAAAAGCACCGGACAATATCATATGGCATGGCCATCAGCATGATCCGCTGGATTTACTGCTCATGTGTGAGATCGTGATTGGGAATGCAGGCCACAATACAGTCATGGAAATGGCAGATCTCAATAAGCGCTTTATTTGCATACCTGAAGAAAGGCCTTTTGAAGAACAGGAGCAGAAAGCTGCCCTGCTGGCGCAGAATGGCAAAGCTGTGCTGGTTAAAGCCAGTGATTTGTATGCGGAGGACTGGCCTGCATTACTGGACGATGTGGGGCAATTAACACCCGACTGGACAAACGTAATCAACCCGGAAGCGCTGCTAAACATTGCCGAAAAGCTGAGAATAACGGCAGAAGATCTTTATTTACGGTAAGTTTCAATAACAGCCTGTTCAGGATAATTTAATATGTTGATATGATCATGATCCCAGGAGATATATCCCATGTCCCGGAACTGGGTTAACCATCCTTCCATAGGCCACTGATGCCATTTCCGGTGAAACACCCTGGCATTGCTGATGATGTCTTCCAGATGGTTGAGCGGCGGATTATAGCTTGCATGGGGCTGATGATAGGCTGTGGCCTCCAGCATTTCCAGTTGTACATGATTTGCCCGCGCCATAAATGCGAAATCTGTGTCCTCAGCACCGTAGCCCGTATATTCCTCGTCGAACCCACCGATTTTGCCAAAAACTGATTTGCTGCAGCCAAAGTTGAGCGACCAGAACAGTTCATATGGCATGCTTGTTAATCCGCCCCTGATCGGGTCAGCTTTGCTTAGAATTTGCAGCGCACCGGTATGCAGATCGGGTAAAAGATTAGTGTTCAGGTAACGTACGCTGCCAGACCATAAAACGTCACGCTGTGCAAATGCTTTACGATATGCACTGATAAAATTTTCTTCAGGGATACAATCCACATCAAGGAAGATACAGTGTTCTGCGCTGGCTTTTGACATGGCAAAGTTGCGGGCTTTAGCAAGGGGGAGGGCCTCTTCAGAAAGAAGGCAAAAGGAGCTGAGGGAAAAGCTTACCGGGGGCAGTGGGTAGTCTTCTTCGTTCATATGCACCACAATGAGTTCCATATCGGTATCAGCATTCATTGCTAATCCACGGATCATATTGAGCAATGCTTCCCTGCGGCCTTTAACTATTGTTAGAACAGATATTGTGATTCCCATGGCTGCTTAACGCGGGCAGCCTCAAATAGTTTTAGAAACTCCGGACATTCCTGCCCGGAGTTTCTGAACGCATTAAATGATCACTATCAAATTATAATGTTGCGATATCAATTACGAATCTGTAACGCACATCACCTTTTTGCATACGGTCGTACGCATTGGAGATATCCTTGATGTCAATCATTTCAATATCCGAAACAATATTGTGCTCTGCACAGAAATCAAGCATTTCCTGAGTTTCGGCAATGCCTCCGATACCTGAACCTGTAAGGCTTTTTCTTCCTGCAAGCAGGCTGAAAGCAGCTACTTCTGCCGGTTTAGGCGGAACACCCACACAGATCATGGTACCATCGGTAGCCAGTAATGAGAGGTACATGTTAAAGTCGTGCTCAGCTGAAACAGTGTCCAGGATAAAATCAAATGTGCCCATCGCAGCTTTGATCTGCGCTTCATCAGAAGTAACTACAAAATGATGTGCACCCAGTTTTTTTGCATCTTCTTCTTTTTTCGGAGAAGTGCTCAGCACAGTAACTTCAGCGCCAAAGGCAACGCCAAATTTCACTGCCATGTGGCCTAATCCGCCCAATCCCAATACAGCAAGTTTATGTCCTTTACCAACTTTCCAGTGTCTCAAAGGTGAATAGGTTGTGATACCTGCACACAACAGGGGTGCTACAGCAGCCAGGTTCAACTTTTCTGAAATGTGTAAAACGAATTCTTCTCTTACTACGATGGTATTTGAATAACCGCCGTATGTAGGAGTTTTTCCATCGCGTTCCAATGCATTGTAGGTTCCGGTATTGCCTTCAAGGCAGTATTGTTCAAGATCTTTTTTACAGTTCACACACTCCTGGCAGGAATCTACCATACAGCCTGTACCGGCAAGATCACCAACTTTAAAGTTTTTCACATGGTCACCTACTTTAACTACGCGGCCAACAATTTCGTGGCCTGGTACCATTGGGAAAATACCCGGAAACCAGTCGTTTTTGATCTGGTGCAGATCTGAATGGCAAACACCACAGAATAAAATGTCAAATTGTACGTCGTGTGGACCTACTTCGCGACGCTCGAAAGACCATGGTGCTAAATCTTCCGTTGGGCTTTGTGCCGCATATCCTTTTGTCTCTATCATTATAAATATAGTTAAGTTGAGATAAAGGTAAGCTCTTGTCTGAACAATCAAATAATAGATTTCAAACAATTGATTGCAAAATTCAAACATTTGAAGGTGGCAGCAGACAGCCTTGACAGACTCGATTGAAGAGCTGAGCAGAGTTACCTGTGGAAATGTAGCTGTTATTTAGGGCGTTTCACATAATCTGTGGGCGACATTCCAAACTGTTTGGTAAAATTACGCCCGAAGTTGGTGTGTGAGCGGTAACCTACCAGTTCTGCAATCTCATAGATTTTGAGTGTACCCTCACTGAGCAGTTCCGCACCGCGTTTCAGGCGTGCCAGGTTGATCAGTTCATTGGGGCTCATATCAGAAACCGACCTGATCTTGCGGTACAGGGTAGGCCTGCTCATGTTGAGCTGTGCGGCCAGCGTATCTACATCCAGGTCGGGATCTTCGAGGTGCCGGTGTATGGTATCCTGCAGTTTGCCCAGGAACAGCTCGTCTGCCTTTGAATACGCGATGCTTTTGATATGGATCAGCGGGGAGCTTGCAAAGTATGCTTTGATCTTATTGCGGTTTTTGATCAGTGAGGCAATCTGCACCTGCAGGAATTCTGGGGAGAAAGGCTTCTCCACATACGCATCGGCGCCCAGTTCCAGGCCTTTGATCTTGGACTGCAGGGTATCCTTTGCGGTGAGCAGTACCACCGGGATGTGGCTGAACTCAATTCCGGATTTGATCAGTTCACATAATTCAAATCCATCCATTCCGGGCATCATTACGTCGCTTACTACCAGCTGCACGATATGCTGCTGCAGCAGGTCCAGTGCCTCATGGCCATTTCTGGCCGTCAGTACCGTATATTTGTCAGCGAGATCGTCTGCAATAAAATCCAGGATTTCCTCACTGTCGTCTACCAGCAGCACCACATTCCTGATCGCTGCAGGGTGTGTTTCTTCCATTTCAAGGACTACATTTTTTTCCATTTTCCATTGAGGTTAAATTCTACCAGCTGATGCACGGGAAGTGCCACAGTAAATATGTTTGCTTCGGCAGCGGTATTTTCAAGCCGCAGATAGCCATTGTGCAGTTCTGCCAGCGATCTGGAGATCGACAGGCCGATACCTGTGCCCGGTTTCATATCCGTTTCTTTCATTCTGTAAAAGGGCTCAAATATTTTATCTGCCAGTTCTGCCGGGATATGCTTCCCGTCACTGCTCACGCGGATGCGGAACATTTCATCGCCCTCGGCGACAGATAAACTGATCTTCAGCATTTTGCGGCCATATTTTAAGCCATTGTCTACCAGGTTGCTGATGATCTTGTGGAAGGCTTCCATATCAATATACGCGTAACAGGGCAGGGCGGGCACAGACAAACTGATACCGATGTTCCTGCGGTCGGCACTTTCCTGGAAATCCAGTACAATATCTGCCAGCATCTCTGCGATATCGGCGCGCACAAAACTCAGCGAAAAGCCGGATGTTTCGGTCTTTCTGAAATCCAGCAGCTGGTTGGTGAGCGTAAACAGGCGCTCGGTGCTGCGCTCCATGATCTTCAGGTTTTTTTTAATCTCAGGGATCTGCACCGCCTGTTTCACCAGTTTCTCCATCGGCCCCTTGATCAGCGTGAGCGGGGTGCGGATCTCATGGGCCACATTGGTAAAAAACTCAATTTTTGCGTGGTAAATCTCTTTCTCCTTTTCATTTTCAAAGATCTCCATCCTCCGGAGGTTTTTCTTTTCGATCTGCTGATGATAGCGCACTAAAAGATAATAGGCGAGTGCTACCAGCAGGATGGCGTACAGCGCATAGGCCAGGGGGCTTTTCCAGAGGGGCGGCAACACCCTGATGAGTATTTTAACGTTCTTTTTGCTCCAGTCGTCACTGCCGTTGATCAGTGCCCGGGCCTCAAAGGTATAATCGCCCGCGGCCAGCTTGGTAAAATAGACCTTTCTGTTGGTCTTCAGATATTCCCAGTCTTTGTACAGGCCTTTCATTTTGTAGGCGTACTCCGTCATATCTGGTGAGAAAAAGCTGATCGCGGCAAAGTCGATACTAAAGGACGACTGGCTGCTGTTCAGCAGGATCGTATCAGTAAAGAGGGTAGAGCGCGCGAGCAGCGACAGGTTTTCTTTCTGCTGATGCTGGTTATTGTCGATCTGAAAGGCGGTCATGTATACCGGGGCTGCATAAGCTGCGGCATACAGCTGCCGGGGCTGAAAACTGATCAGGCCCCTGACACTGCCAAAGTACATTCTGCCGTCGGTATCTTTAAAAGAAGAGTGGTAGTTAAACTGGTCGGTAAGCAGTCCGTTGGAGCGGGAGTAGATCTTCAGTGTTTCCTTAAGCGGGTCAAAGCGGATCAGGCCCCTGCTGCTGCTGATCCACAGTTTGTGGTCGTCATCTTCTTCGATCTTAAAAAGAATATTGCTGGGGAAGCCGTTGCGGCTGGTATAATGTTTAAAGATGCGGAGCTGCCTGTCGTATTTGCATAAACCGCCGCCATCAGTGGTAAACCACATGTTTTTACGACTGTCCTCAAAAATCCCGTTGATAGAATTGTGGCTGGAATTGCGGGTTTTGCCTTCCCTGCTGCGGTAGTTCCTGAGGCCGCGTTGCTGCAGGCGAAAAGAATAAACCCCTTCGTTGACTGTCCCTGCCCAGATCCGCCCCTCGCTGTCCTCCATCACTGTATTATAAAACACAAAGGGCAATCCCGGGATCGGGTCAAAATTGTCTTTTTCCCGGTTATATACATATATTCCTCTTACCGTGGCCACTATAATCTGCCCCTCCCGGGTCTTGCAGAAAGAAATGATAAAGTTGGAACGCAGGTTGTTGCCTTTGCCGCCGGTATAATGCCTGATTACCTTTCCGCTGCTGATATCCATGATGTCCAGGCCATGCTCAAAGGTGGCAATCCAGAGCCTGCTACCGTCTACCAGCAAACCGTGGATATTGGAATACGCGATGCTTTTGCTGGTCCCGTCGGGTTTAAAGCTGCTGAAAAAACCCGTTTTGACATCCAGTTTGTTCAGCCCTGCATCTTCTGTACCGATCCAGATGTCGCCATTGCCGTCCTTACAGATCTCCCGTACATCGCTGCCGCTGATCGAATTGCTTTCTTTTTGCGGGAGGTACTTGTTGAAGATTGCGTACTGGCTGGAGTAATAGTTGATGCCGCCAAAAAAAGTTCCGGCCCACATCCCGCCTTCGCGGTCGCGGCAGATGGTGTAGATCGCGTTGTCAGACAGGGAGTAGGTATTGCTGCCCTGCTTCTGTAGGTGCGTAATCCTGTCACTCAGGCTGTTGTAAACATATATACCGGATTCTGTACCGATCCAGTATTCCCCGTTGGCGGCGCTTTCAATATCCCGCACGAAGATCGGGGTTTTATCCTTATTTAGCCGCGCCAGGCTGCGCAGCGCTTTGGTTTTCAGATCATACAGTTTGATCCCGTCGTTCGTCGTGCCGATGATCAGCTGTCCGTCTGCTGTTTCGGCGATTTTGGCAACACAGCGGGTATCGTTGCTTTTGTTTGGGGGGATAATGAGGTGTGATTCAAATGCAGCAGTCCCTGGGTTATATTTTTCTATGGTACCTTCCAGCGTGCTCAGCCATATGCTGCCGTCCCTGAACATTGTAATGCTCTTGGTGCTGAAGTTTACCTTGTTTTCAAATGAATAAAAGCTTTTAGCATTATGGTCAAGCCGGTACAGGACAAAATTTGAAATAATCCAGATATTGCCCTGCCTGTCGCTGCAGAAGTCGTCAATGCCCATGGCAGCAGTTTGGGGCAGCAGCAAAAATTCTTCGTGTATAGGTTCGTAACGGTACAGGCCTGTACTTGTTCCTATCCACAGCACCTGATGCTGGTCGTTGTATAATTTATGGATAATGTCGCTGCCGATGCTCCTTGGGTTGGCAGGATCATGGCGGTACGACTTAAAGGAATAACCATCAAAGCGGTTTAATCCATCCTTGGTACCAAACCACATAAAGCCCCTGCTGTCCTGTATACTGCCATATACAGTATTGTGCGACAACCCATTTTCCACCTGATAGTGTTTAAAATAGTAGGGTTGTGCAAAGGTAAATTTTACCGTTAACAGGAAAAGCACGATGATGAGGTTCTTCAATTTGGTTAGAATCGTTTAACCAAATATACAATATTCTCTTAAATAGAGACAATTTGAAGAAAGAATGATACGATATGTAAACATGACGAAAGTCAAAATCAGTCATATTTGACCAATCCAAATATAATCACATGAAAAGAAGTTTACCCGCCCGCACCAGGGGTATTGGCTTAAACCAGCATTCGCTGAAAGTCTTTATCTCCTGTGTTTTCCTTCTCCTTATTGCCTGCACTGGCTACGCCCAGGAGAAAAATACCATCACCGGAACAGTATCTGATGAAAAAGGTGTCACACTGATTGGTGTTAGTGTAAAAGTAAAAAACACCGCCATTGGCGCCACTACTGATGCTAATGGAAAGTTTGTTCTCAATGTACCTGCAAAAAATGTTATCCTTCAGTTCGTCTATGTCGGATTTATCAGTCAGGATGTAGCCTTAAACGGGCGCAGCAGTATTTCCGTACAGCTGAGAGAAGGTAACGAAAACCTGCAGGAAGTAGTTGTTACAGGCTATGGTTCGCAGAAAAGAGAATCCATCACAGGCTCTATTGCTTCGGTAACGAGCAAGGACATCGACCGCGTACATGGTGGTTCTACCGTAAGCACCGCACTCGCGGGAAAAATCCCCGGCGTAACCTTCAGGATGGCTGATGGCCGTCCCGGCGCCAGTGCCAATATCCAGATCCGTAACATGGGCAGCCCGCTGTACGTGATCGACGGCATCCAGCAGGATGTAGGCCAGTTCAATAACCTTTCGCCGAATGATATTGAAAGCATCAGTGTGCTAAAGGATGCTTCGGCTGCGATCTATGGTGTCCGCGCTGCCAATGGGGTTGTTGTGGTAACTACCAAAAAAGGCAACAAAGGTGAGAGCATCATCAATGTGGATGCGTATCTGGGTTACCAGAACTGGACACGTTTTCCAAAAGTGCTGAACAACTCGTATGATTATATGCTGTATAAAGCCGATGCAGAAATCAATGGAAACGGATCTACCAGCATTACGGCCGCCGAGCTTGAAAAATACCGGGCCGGTACAGAACGCGGCTACCAGAGTTTCGACTGGCGTGATTATGTGCTGAAGTCCAATAACAACGCGCCACAGAACAACATCAATGTGAATTTTACCGGGGGGAGTGATAAGATGACTTATTACGTTTCAGCCACTAATCTGTATCAGAACTCTGTTCTGGGCAAAGAATATGAATTTAAGCGCAGCAATATTCAGTCGAACATTACCGCCCAGGTCGCAAATGGTTTAAAGGTAGGACTGAACATTAACGGCCGTATCGAAAGCCGTGAAAACCCGGGTGTTCCGGGGGGGGATGATTATTTCCTGGCCCGTTATTCCGTTTTACGCAATACGCCGCTGGAAAGGCCTTATGCAAATGATAATCCTCTGTACCTGAATGATATTGGACATAGTGAGTCTAACTATGCCTTCCTCAACAAGAGGCTTTCCGGTGTGTACCGCAGCGACTGGCGTGTAATACAGGCAAACTTTAATGCAGAATACCAGATTCCCGGCGTGAAAGGACTAACCGCCCGTGCTGTATATTCCTATTATTATGCTGATTATGTGCTCAATAACAATGAGTATACCTATAATACCTACACTTATCGCCCTGCCACGGATACTTACGATATTACGGGCGGAAGTAATAACCCATACCGTGAGCGCGAGCAGCGTAAGGAGTTTAGCACTACGCAGCAGGCACAGTTGAACTACAACAATACCTTTGGCAAACATAATCTGACCGCTACCCTCGTAGCGGAGCGGCTGGAACTGATCCATCAGCGTAACTATGTACACGGATCGCCGATTTCCAACAACCTGCCTTTAATCTATTTCCCTACACTGGATACCTATAATGATACAGATGATACCGAGCGCCGTATCGGTTATATCGGCAGGGTAAATTACAATTATGACAGCAGGTATTACCTGGAGCTATCTGCCAGAAGGGATGCTTCCTATTTGTTTGATCCGGCACACCGGGTGGGCTATTTCCCCAGTGTATCCGCAGGATGGCGCATCACTGAAGAAAAATGGATGAAAAACCTGCTGGGAGATAGCAAGATCCTGACCGACCTGAAATTTAGGGCTTCGTACGGAGTTCTGGGAGATGACAGGAATCCCAATGATGCTACTCAGGCTATCGTAGCTCCATATGCTTATCTGCCAGGATACAATTACAATCAGGGAACAGCAATCCTGGACGGAAATGCGGTGATCGTATCGCGTGACAAGGGGATTCCAATCAACAGGATCTCATGGCTGAAGAGTAAGACTACCGATGTTGGTGCCGACTTTAGTCTATTTAGCGGCAAGCTGTCAGGTAGCGCAGATTACTTCTACCGTAAACGCACAGGCCTGCTGGGTATCAGGACCGATATCGTAGTACCTACGGAAATTGGTTATACGCTGCCGCAGGAAAATGTGAACTCTGATGCCCAGTATGGCCAGGAGATCGCCCTGAACTATGCCGGTAAGGTTGGACAGGTAGGGTTTAATGTGGGAGGAAATATCTCCTATACCCGTCAGAAGAACCTTAATTCTTATAACCCCTTATTTTTTAACTCATGGGATCAGTACAGGAATTCCCTTGAAAACAGGTATTCGCACATCGATTGGGGATACGAGGTGATCGGGCAGTTCAATTCTCAGGAGCAGATCAATAATTACACTGTAAATAACGATGGAAAGGGGAACCGCTCCCTGATTCCGGGTGACCTGATGTATAAAGATCAGAACGGCGACGGTAAGATCGACCAGTATGATGAGCGGCCTCTTGGTTTCGGATTGGGTACACAGCCTAACATCAACTACGGACTGAATATCGGATTGAGTTATAAGGCATTTGACTTTCATGCCGACTTCTCCGGTGGAGCAGGTTATACCTACTCACAAAACTACGAGGGAAGGTGGGCCTTTCAAAACGGGGGAAACCTCAATGAGATCTTTCTGGACAGATGGCACCGTGCCGATCCGCTGGACATCAACAGCGCCTGGATCCCGGGAAAATATCCTGCCAACAGGTTTAACGTAGGTACCGGGCACAGTGATTACTCACTGAATGGACAGGGCAACTCTTCTTTCTGGCTCCACAATGTAAAATACCTGCGTGCCAGGACGATAGAATTTGGTTATTCACTGCCGGCATCAGTGCTGGCGAAAGTTAAAGTGCGGAAATTAAGAGTATATGCCAATGCATATAACCTGTTCTCCATTGATAACATGAAGCAGTATAACCTCGATCCTGAGATCAGTGATGATAACGGCCTGCAGTTCCCGCAGAGTAAAATCGTGAATTTTGGTCTCAACCTAACCTTTTAATTTAATCAGATGAATAAGATATATATACTTTCATTAGTTGCGCTCCTGCTCATCACAGGTTCCTGCAAGAAAGACAGCGATTTTTTAGATGTTCCACCCAAACAGGTGATTCCTGAAGAAACAGCTTTTTCTGACCCTGCACTGGTACTTTCTGTGCTGGGCGATTTATACAACCGTCAGCGCGATTTCTCCAGTCTGGATGGACAGCCGGAGGAGAGACCTTATGTTATTGGTGATCAGCCGGGCTGGCGCACCTTTGCTGATTTCAGCGAGGCTTTCCCTTCAGAGAACGGCAGTTCTTTCCTGGTTCAGCGCAGCAGCTGGGATTTTATGGAATGGGGGATGTGGAACTATGGTTATATTCGTGACCTTAACCTATTTATACAACGCGCCAATGCAGCTACAAAACTGCTTGAAGCGGATAAAACCAGATTTATTGCCGAAGCACGTTTTCTGCGCGCCAATTACTATTTCGAAATGGTGAAAAGAATGGGCGGCGTTCCACTGATCACTGAACCGCTTACATATGATTACAGCGGGGTAGTGACCAACCTGCAGGTTGCGCGTTCCAAAGAATCAGAAATTTATGACTTTGTGATCAGCGAAGCAGAAGCGATCAAAAGCAAACTGCCATCGGATGTGAGCCAGAAATCGCGCGCCACAAAGGCAGCAGCACTGGCCATGGAATCACGTGCAGCGCTGTACGCAGGCTCTATCGCCAAATATGGTGCAGGTACGCCCCAGGTTGCCACACCGGGAAATGAAGTAGGTATTCCTGCATCACTGGCCGCAGGCTATTATACAAAATCTCTTGCTGCTGCAGAAGAAATTATCAATGGCGGTGCAGGTGGTTACCAGCTGTACAAGGTGTTGCCTGATCTGTCTGACAACTTTGCTGCGATATTTCTTGACAAAAGCAGCGTAAACCAGGAGTCTATCTGGATTGAAGATTTTAAAGTGAACAGCGGCAAGGTACATGGTTTTACAACAAACAACCAGCCGTTCTCGATCTCTGATGAAGGACTGGATGCGGGACGTTTAAATCCTTCGCTCAACCTGGTGGAAGCATTTGAGAAACTCGATAACACATATGCTCCAATCGCCACCAAAGATGGCAGCGGAAACCCGGTTTACTATACCAATCAGCTGGATGCTTTTGCCGGCAGGGATGCACGTTTGGCAGGCACAGTACTGCTGCCAAACGCAACTTTCAAAGGTAAAAACGTAGATATCTGGGCAGGTTACCAGCTGGCAGACGGCAGTATCTTTACCAGTGATGATGCAGGCCACCTGAAAGCTTTGCCGGGTACCAGTGTAAATATCCAGGTAGTAGGCAAGGATGGCCCGATCAATGGACAGGAGTTCAGGACGCAGAGCGGCTTTTACGTCCGCAAGTACCTTGATCCGCAGATCGGTTCTGGTCGGCGCGGCCGCCAGAGTGATGTGGCCTTTATCCGCTACCGCTATGCAGAAGTACTGCTGAACGCTGCGGAAGCTGCTTTTGAACTGGGCAGGATCAGCACTGCTGACGGATACATCAACCAGGTGCGTGCACGTGCAGGTTTGACCACACCGCTTACCGGGGTTACATTTGACAGGATTGTTCATGAAAGAAGGGTAGAGCTGGTATTTGAAGGCCATACATTGTTTGACATGAAGAGATGGCGACTGGCGCACCGCGTATGGGACGGCGGTTCGATGACGGTAAACGATCTGGTCAGCAACATCGGTTCTGCGACCAAAAGAAACACCCAGCCTTATGCGCTGTGGCCATATAAATATTATAGCCCGGGAAGCCCTAACAATGGAAAATGGATCTATAAGGAAGTGCTGCCTTCTGCAGTCACAGGGGCCAGCAGGTTCCAGTTTGGTAATTACTATTCACTGATCACCAACGAAATCCTGTCTGCCAATCCAAAAATTGTTAAACAACCTAACCAATAATGACCATGAAATTCAGATTTCACTATATCATATTGCTGTCGTTTGTTCTTGGAGCTTCGTCATGCAAAAAAGACAATTACGACGCACCTTCCTCAACGCTCAAAGGGCGGATCATGTATAACGGCGAGGAGATCGGCCTTGAATACAACCAGGTACCGCTGGAGCTTTACCAGCCCGGGTTTGGCAAGGTAGGGGCCATTGCCGCTTCCTTTGCCCAGGATGGTACATACTCTACTTTACTTTTTGACGGCAATTATAAAATGATCATCCCCGCCAGTCAGGGCCCCTTCCAGTGGCGTGAAACCACTGCAGGCGTAAGGGACACGCTTGCAGTAACTGTAAGCGGCAACCAGACACTGGATTTGCAGGCTACACCTTATTTTATGATCAGGGCCGCAACCTATACCGTAACCGGAAAAACAGTGCTTGCCAATTTCCGTGCCGATCAGATTATTACCGGCAGCAACGCCAAAACGATAGAGCGGATCAACCTGTATATCAACAAAACACAGTTTGTGTCCAGTGCCGATAATATTGCAAGTGCAGAAATTGCGGGCACCGCGATCACAAACCCTGCAGCGATCAGCCTTACGGCAACAGCTCCTGCAATCGTGCCAGCCCAGAACTATGTCTTTGTTCGCATCGGCATAAAGATCGCAGGCGTAGAGGATATGATCTTTTCGCCCCTGCAGAAACTACAAACGAATTAATCTTAAATTTTTTATATGAAACGAGGATTCCTATCTTTTAGCCTGGCTGCTCTTTTACTTAACGTCACAGCCCAGGAGCGTAAAGCACCTGCTTATCCATTGATTACACATGATCCCTATTTTAGCGTATGGTCATTTAGCGACAAGCTCAACGGCTCGGCCACCAAACACTGGACGGGCACCAGCCAGTCCTTGTCTGGCCTGCTTAAAGTTGACGGCAAAGTTTACCGCTTTCTGGGCGATCAGGAAGAAAGCCTGATCACGGTACTGCCTGCATCTGATGAAAAAGCGTACACGGTAAAATACAGCGAATCTGCTCCGGCCGCAGGCTGGGAAAAAAGTACTTTCGCTGATGCAGCATGGAAGACAGGGACTGCGCCTTTTGGCGACGGACAGGCTACCACGCAGTGGAAAAGCAAAGACCTCTGGGTACGCCGTACTTTTAACCTGGCGCAGACAGATTTTAACAACCTGAAGCTGAAGATCATGCATGATGATGATGTAGAGGTGTACCTGAACGGAAAGAATATCTACAGCTGCCAGTGTTTCAACGGCAAGTTTATCAATGTTCCGGTAGATAGTAAAATCCTGCAGAAGGGCCAGAACATCCTGGCTATCCATGTGAAGAACAATACCGGCGGGCAGTGGCTTGATGCAGGCCTGGTTTATGTGAAGCCTGTTGTGGCGATGCAAAATATCGCCAGCGCCAAACAGACCGATGTAAAAGTGAGTGCTACGCAGACAAGCTACAGTTTTGACTGCGGCAATGTTAATCTCGATGTAGACTTTACTTCGCCACTGCTGATGAGCGATCTTGATTTGCTTTCACGCCCGGTGTCGTACGTAAGCTTTAAACTGAAAGCGAAGGATGGTAAAAAGCATAATGCCGAAGTTTACTTTGGCGCTTCAACAGACCTTGCAGTAAATACCGCTACGCAAGAAGTAACTGCCAAAGCCTACCAAAGCAATGGCCTCTCTATCTTAAAAGCGGGTACTACGGCACAGCCGATGCTGAAGAAAACAGGTGATGATTTGCGGATCGACTGGGGATATGTTTATGTAGCTGCAGGGCAGAAGAGTGCTGCCAAACAGTATATCGGTGCTGGTGATGCTGCCCAGCAGGGTTTTGTGACCGGAAAAGTAGTTGCTTCAGGAGCCACTACCGGCAAAAAACTTGCGCTGTCCACTGTTCTGCCTTTCAGCCTTAATGGCAACGCTGCGGTAGAAAAGCAGCTGATGATTGGTTATGACGATCTCTATTCTGTTCAGTACTTTGGCCAGAACCTGAGGCCATGGTGGAACAATAAGGGCGACCAGACCATTGAAAACCAATTGAAACTTGCGGACGAACAATACGCAGCAGTGATTGAAAAATCCTCGGCCTTTGATGCGGCTTATCATGCGGCTAATCTTAAAGCCGGTGGAGAACATTATGCAGAACTGTCTGACCTTAGCTACCGTCAGGCTATTGCCGCACATAAGCTGGTCAAATCTACCGATGGGGAGATCCTGTTCCTGTCTAAGGAGAACTTTAGTAACGGCTCTATCAATACCGTAGATATTACTTATCCTTCGGCACCTTTGTTCCTGGTTTATAACCCAGACCTGCTCAAAGGAATGATGAACGGTATTTTTTATTACAGCGAAAGTGGCAAATGGAAAAAACCTTTTGCAGCACACGATCTGGGTACCTACCCGCTGGCCAACGGACAAACCTATGGCGAAGATATGCCTGTAGAGGAAGCCGGCAATATGGTGATCCTTACCGCTGCGATTGCGAAAGCGGAAGGCAATGCTGAGTATGCAAAGAAACACTGGGCAACGTTAACTACCTGGGCTGAGTACCTGAGCAAGGAAGGACTTGACCCGGCAAGCCAGCTGTGTACGGACGACTTTGCAGGCCACCTGGCAAGAAACGCGAATTTATCTGTAAAGGCTATTGTTGCACTGGGCAGTTATGGCATGCTGGCCGAACAACTGGGACAGCATGATATCGCAGTGAAATACAAGACGATGTCGCAGGAGATGGCCCAGAAATGGATGAAGATGGCCGACGATGGTGATCATTATGCGCTGACATTTGACAACAAAGGTACCTGGAGCCAGAAGTATAACCTGGTTTGGGATAAGGTCCTTCAGTTGGGCATCTTTCCGAAAGAGGTTTACAAAAAGGAGATCGACTTTTACCTGAAAAAACAGAATGTTTACGGTTTGCCTTTAGACAGCCGCAAGACCTATACAAAATCTGACTGGATCATGTGGACGGCTACTCTGACAGATAATGAGGCCGATTTTCAGCGCTTTGTTGACCCGATTTATAAGTACGCCATAGAAACGCCTACACGTGTACCATTGAGCGACTGGCATGAAACTACTGATGGTAAACAGGTTGGTTTCCAGGCGCGCAGTGTAGTTGCGGGATATGCTATGAAATTGCTGGATACTAAACTGAACTCAAAATAAGCAGCATGCAAAAGACTGTTTCCATCCTTATATTAACCTCTCTGTTTACGTTTGTGCTGCGTGCACAAACGTTTACTAACCCTTTGCTGCCTTCGGGCGCTGATCCCTACAGTTTTTATAAAGACGGATTTTACTACTATACCCATAGTACCGGCAACGGGGTAGAACTGTGGAAGACCAGGAACCTGGCAGAGCTGAAGGATGCGCCGCATCAGCGCATCTGGAAACCTGAAGCAAACAAAGCATGGTCTAAAAATATCTGGGCGCCAGAAGTGATGTTTCTGCAGGGGAAATGGTATGCCTATTTCGCTGCCGATGATGGCAATAACAGTAATCACCGGATGTATGTACTGGAAAATTCATCGGCTGATCCCTTTAAGGGCAGCTGGGTTTTCAAAGGACAGGTAAAGGATGCAAGCAACAAATGGGCGATTGACGGGGATGTAATCCATTTGAAGAACCAGCTGTATATGATCTGGTCTGGCTGGGAAGGAGACGAAAACGGAAAGCAGGAGATTTTTATCGCAAAAATGAAGAACCCCTGGACGATCTCAGGTAAGAGGGTGAAGATATCTTCACCAAAATTTGACTGGGAGAAGTATGGCAAACTTACAGGTGCAGGAAATCCTCCGCAGGTGGATGTGAATGAAGGGCCGCAGTTTCTGGTACATCAGGACAAGATTTTCATTATCTATTCTGCCAGTGGCTGCTGGACGGATTTTTATGCACTGGGCATGCTGAGCACAGGGATTGATGCCGATCTGCTGAGCCCTTCGTCATGGAGAAAGTCTGAACAGCCGGTTTTTAAGCAATCGCCGGAAAACAGTGTGTATGCACCGGGACATAATTCGTTTTTTAAATCGCCTGATGGTAAACAGGACTGGATCCTGTACCATGCCAATGAAAAGCCGGGGCAGGGATGTGGTGGTTTCCGGTCGCCCAGGGCCCAGCAATTTCACTGGAAAGCTGACGGGACACCGGATTTTGGAATCCCGGTAAGCACAGGGAAGGCCTTGCCGGAACCTGCCGGGCAATAAGATTTTAGGATAACTTTTAGTGTTCTATTATTTGGTTAGGGGCTTGCCAGGATTGGCGGCCCCTTTGTTATAAATTGAGCATTTTAACGATCCATCGTATGGAGCCCCCCGGTATTGCGGCAATAATCTGCAGGCAAAAAGCTAAAACCGGTAGAATTAAATACGCCCATATCGGGTATTTATATTTGATTGTGGTATTCCTGGTACATAATTGCAATGCTGGTATTACTTGTGTTTTATAGTGCAATAGTATCAGTACAGTTAGCAGCAGGTAAAACGGCAATAATATGGTGAATGGTGTCATCAGGCCCATAAAGGTAATATCCCAAACCAAAATATTTAACCAGATGGGAATGGATATGAAAGTTCCCAAAATTACAGTGCGGTTATACAGTATGAGCATTGCGGTGAGCATCTGTGAAATACCAATAAAAGATTTGAATGGCTCATGATCGGCTAAGTACCAGGACACTCTGAACAGATCAATATCTTTCAGGGCCATATTCATCACCTCTTTTGGAACGCCAAACTGGTGCCCTGAAATTTTTGCCAACCCATAGCTGAGGAGCAGGCCAGCTAAAAGGCACCTGGCAACAAGAATGAAATAATCCCAAATTTGCCCTTTATTCAATTTTTTCATTTATGATATATCTTTAAATTGAGAACTGTCATGTGGTTCGCCGCTGACGACGAAGTGTTGTCTCTAAGTTAAATCATTTTTTTCGCTGAATTGGAATGATTAACTGTAAAATATAAAATTCCGATTGGTGTGATTGTTGATCAGGGGCAGGGAATAAATATCAATTAATAAAACAAATCATGGATCAGGAAGCACTTCATCATTTGATAGTTCGCAATGTTGGATTAAGCGAGCAGCACTTTGAAAGCTTTTTAAGCATCAGGCAAACCAGAACGCTGGCAAAAAAAGAGCTTTTGGTTAAAGAGGGCAGCATATGCAACATGATCGGATTTATTCATTCGGGACTGATGCGCTCCTTTGTACGCGGTGATGGAGAAGAGCATAACACAGATTTTTATTTTGACGGCTATCTGGTGAGTGCTTATTCCAGCATGGTTACGCAGTTACCCAGTGATCATCTGATTGAGGCGCTTACCGAAACACAGCTCAGTTACATCAGCCTGGACGATTATAACAATCTGGTCAGCAATGATATCGCATGGCTACAGTTTGGCAAATACGTTGCTGAGTTTTTCCTGATCAGAAAATGTAAGAGAGAGATTGCGCTTTTGAAGTTATCTGCTGCTGAACGACTGGAGGACATGCGCAAAACATACCCGGGAATAGAACAATTAATTTCACAGTATCATATTGCATCTTATCTTGGGATCAAGCCCCAGTCACTCAGCAGGCTTAAATTCAATGATACTTTGGGGAGTTAATTCCGGATTTCAAATCTTCACATATGTTCATGAAACTGATGAATGGAATGACGTATTTGCCTTGGGCGAGGCGCCCGCAGATATAGATAATTCCTTAAGAATGTTGTTATGAAAAAAGAAAAACTTGGCGTAGGCATTATTGGTGCAGGCAAAGGCAGCTGGGCTGTCAGAGGTCATATTCCCGCATTGCAAAAATTATCAGCGCATTTCACGCTGACAGCAGTCAGTACATCTGCAATGCAATCCGCAAAAGCTACTGCTGAGCAATTCGGAATAGCCTATGCTTTTGATAATGAGTATGATCTTGTAAATCATCCATCCGTTGATCTTGTTGTTGTTGCAGTAAAAGTTCCCGCACATGATCATTTGGTGAGGACTGCCCTGGAGGCCGGAAAAATGGTGTATTGCGAATGGCCGCTGGGCAACGGTACAGCAGAAGCAAAGGCACTCGCAGACCTTGCTGCTGAAAAAGGGATCAGGACTTTCGCCGGTCTGCAGGCCCATGCACTGCCTGAACTGAAATACCTGAAGGATTTTCTTGCCGAAGGCAGGATCGGAAAGGTGTTATCATCTGCGATTATTGGAACAGGAGATAACTGGGGCACGAGCCTCCCGACAGAGTCGCTCGCTTATTTGCTTGATCCCAAATCAGGTGCGGATATGATGACGATCCCATTTGCACAGACCATCGATGGTGTGGAGTTTTCGCTTGGCGCGTTTACTGAAATCACAGCTCAACTGGCTACAAGGAACCATGCTGTGCTGATCGGGGAAACTAACCGGGAAGCTCCGCTGCTGGTAAATGATCAGGTTCTGTTAAGCGGTACGCTGCTGAACGGTATCATATTTTCTGCACATTACAGCGGGGGCGAATCACAAAGCCACAACTTTTACTGGTCGGTTAAAGGGAGCGCCGGGGAAATCGTGATTACTTCGCCAACGGGCCATCTGCAGTTTGGCAAGCTCGATCTGCAGGTGTCTTTTGGAAAAGACGCCTTACAGCCATTAGTGGTACCAGCCAGCTATCTGCCAGATGAAGGAGGGGAGCCCGGACTATGCGCTGACCCATCGCGGGCAGTTTACTATGGTTACAAGGAAATTGCTGAAGACCTTGCAAAGGGAACAAACGTATTCCCTTCTTTCAGCTATGCTGTAACAAGACATGAGTTTCTGGATCAAATGATCACAGCAGCAGCATCGGGCTGCGGTTTAACAATTAAAAATGATTAAAGTAAAATCTTATACTTATCAAATCATATGTCTGGTGCTGATGTTTGGCAGTTGTGTGAATTCGCTGTTTGCCCAGGCTCTGCCCGGCTTATCTTTCACTGTATCCGCTCCCAATCCATCGGACCATCTTTTTCATGTTCAGGTCAGATATACTTCGGCTGTTCAGAAGGAACTCAAGTTCCGCATGTGTGCCTGGACACCCGGATTTTACGAAATACAGGAATATGAGAAGGCGGTTTCGAATTTTAAAGCGACAGATTACTCAGGAAAAACACTTCCATGGAACAGGGCGGCCGACAGCAGCTGGCGGGTGCAGCCCGGAAGTACCGGCGTTATCCTCAGTTATGATGTAAAAGCCGTCAATCCCTTTATCGCAAATGCGAACCTGACTGAAGGCTATGGATATTTTGTTCCTGGAGCACTGCTGATGTACCTGGATGAGGAGATCCGGCAGCCACTTACGGTGCAGATTATACCGTACAAACTCTGGCCGCAAACAGTAGCAACTGGTTTGGATGAGCTTCCGGGACAGCCAAATACCTATCGTGTCCCGAATTTTGATGTGCTCTATGACAGCCCTTTTCTGATGGGAAAGCTGCAGGAATTCCCTGAATCATCGGTAAAGGGTAAAAAACTGAAATTTATAGGCTACCAGATGGGGCAGTATGATCAGAAAAAGTTGATGGAGGATGTCACGAAAATTGCTGTGAGCGCCAGCGAAATCATTGGCGACGTACCTTATGCGCATTATTCCTTTCTGGGGATTGGCATGCCGATCCGTGGTTTTGGCGGGATTGAGCATTTGAACTCCTCTTCTTTGCTGATGGCGAATGACAGCACTTTGCTGGCAGACCCGAAATTCAGGGAGTCGATGTATGGTTTTCTTGCACATGAATATTTCCACCTGTATAATGTAAAGCGTATCAGGCCTGTAGCGCTGGGGCCTTTCGATTACAGTAAAGAAAATTACACGAATATGCTCTGGGTATCTGAAGGGTTTACCGATTACTATGAGTACCTGATCCTGCGAAGGGCAGGCCTGTTAAGCAGGGAACGGGTTCTGGCAAATTATCAGGAACATATTAAAAATTACGAAAATACTCCCGGTCATCTTTACCAGTCACTGATAGAGTCCAGCCGTGGGATCTGGGCGCAGCGGGGCAGGCCGCAGGCGCGTACAGCCGAAGAGCAGTCGAAAACGATATCAGTCTACGATAAAGGATGTGCGCTGGGGATGTTGCTCGACCTGAAGATCCGTCATGAAACAAAAAATCACCGCTCACTGGACGACGTCATGAGGTCTTTATATAAAGAGTACTATCAAAAGAGAAACCGGGGATTCACCGATCTGGAGTTTCAGCAGGAATGCGAGCGGGCTGCAGGCCTGAAGCTGACTGAACTGTTCAGCTATGCCACAAGCGTTGCCCCAGTAAATTATCCAAAATACCTGGCATATGCGGGTTTAAGGATAGATACCGCTGATAAAAGTTTCATTATGACCAGGATGGATCATCCGGATGCCCTGCAGTCAGAGATCTACAACAGCTGGTTGCGTTAAGGGCGACCGGCAATCTCCACTGCATAGGTTTGAATGGTCCCTTCAAAGTTACCTCCGAAAATCACCCATTTTCCATCGGGAGAGATATGCACATTCGGCTCCAGGCCTTTGGTTTGGGGCTTTTCCCGGTAGATATGGGCTTTCATGTTCACCAGTTTTTCTGATACAAAGCGTTTTCCGGCAGGACGGAACAGATAGATCCACTGGCCGTTTTTTGCTTTAGCCACTTGTGTAGAATCCCCACCATCACCGGCAAAGAAAGTATTGTCCGGAGATACCGCAAAATGTATCGACCATTCATCAGCAGTCATCTGATAAGTGGCCACAGGCCTGCCGCTTTGCACATCAGTGCCGGAAAGGAAAAATGTCTTTCCCTTTGGTTTTTGCAAATCAAACCAGATCACTTTTCCGTCCCCTGAAAAGAATTCATGCCCGGCAATCTCATTTGGCATGGTACGCTGGTGCATGAGCACCAACTGCTCCGTTTTGATATTATAACGCCAGATACGATCTACTTTTTCCCATGGCCCCTCATGACAGAACAGGAGGATATCGGGGTCGACAGGGGAGAACTGTACGTGTCCCAGCCAGTTGTTTTCCTGATGCACCTTTTTGCTTATGCCTGTCTTCAGGTCCAGCGTGGTAATTGTATTGAGCAGATGCGCATTATAAATCCGCTGAAAATAGTCCGATTTAGCCGGATACTGCTTTAGGATGGCTGCCTGCTCAGGCATTGAACTTGCTGAGGCAACCATCGTGGCATCAGCGGTAACAGTGGTAAGCCCCACATGTTCAGCAGGTTTTACTACATAGAGCAATCTGGTCTTTTTAGTATCGGGGTTTCCTGCATATATAGTGTCGGCCGACTGGTAAATAAATTCATGCGTTTTTTGTGCACTGGTAGCAGCCAGCGTTTTGGGAGAAGGGCCAAAAGTAAGCTGTACAGATTTGAATGTCTTTAAATTCATGGCGAATACCTGAGGAACCTGATTGATATCCACATCGGAAAACACCATTTTATCCTCCCTGTGGCCTGGTGATCCAAAAAAAGGATTGTTATGAAAATACCAGTTTTTGATAGCGTTGCCTGTGTTTCCGCTTAAACGAACTATTTTATGACCTGTGTCTTTGTCGATCCAAACATCGGGCATCGGTTTTACGGAACCTGTTTCAATGATTGGTTGTGCAGCAGCAGCAGCTGCACCGATAATAAGGATCGCAGTGAGTATAATAGATTTCTGTTTCATTGCTCATTATTTAAAGCGCCTGAATCAAAATTAGCTATTATTAATTTATATATTTAAGATAGATATTAAAGTCTGATGGAATAGCCTTGCAGGGCATAATATAATTTAATATCTGGACAATAACCGTTGCGAAACCTTAATGACCGCTCCCTGTCCGGTCCCGTACAGAATTTGTACGATATTGAACATTTGCAATAATTCATCGGTGCCATTTGCCTGTCCTTCAGCAGCTTTTCACTACGCTATTCTTTGGCACGTCCTTAGCGCGAAACCAAATAATTTGTCTGTCAGGAAAAAATCAGTAAGTAAATTTGAAATATGTTTAGACTGAACTTGAACATCGCACTGCGCAATCTATGGAGAAACAGGGGGATCACCTCTATCAATATTGGCGGACTGGCAATAGCATTAGCCGCTTTTATTCTGATCATCATGTATGTAGGTTTTGAAAGCAGTTTTGATCAGAGTAATCCCAACTACAGGAATATTTATGCTGTCGGGAGAATCTATCCCGACTTTAAAACAATTTATACGCCGCCTCCACTTGCAAAAGCAATTCAGCTCAATCTTCCTGAGGTAGAACTGGCCGGGATAATTAAGCAAAGCTCCTTTGAGATGGTGCTGAAGAACGGGAAACACAGCATCATCACAAAGAATTTTTTACAGCTGGATTACAGCGCCGCAAGAATTCTTGATGTGCGGCCTGTTGGTGGTTTGGAAAAACCGGCTGGAGCAAATGACCGCCTCAATTATCTGGGGATGGCAGACATGAAAACATTATTCCCGGATAAACGGGATAACAAGCCTGAAATTGTGGGCGCTGGCAGCAGCACTTCTGGCATAACAGCGAAAATAAACGGAGCGATCATCAATGACAGGCATTCTCATATTACTTTTGATGCCATATCGGTTGCCAATGAGCTTGGGCAGGGAGAAAACTACGGTTACAACAACTACAGTACTTACATTCTGGTTAAGCCGGGTACTGATATCAATCACCTGGAACAAAAGATATCTGCCTTGTACCGGGCAGAGCTTTCAAAAGGAGAGACTGACAGAAAAACAATTGAAGAGATTAAACAGGTATCAACCTTCCTGGATCCGTTGGCCCATCTGCATTTAAGACCGAAGGCGGGCAATGATACGCCATATAAAATACTGATTGCTTTATCCGGACTGGGAATCCTGATGCTGGTGATTGCGTGCATCAATTTCACCAATATGAGTATAGCACAGGCAAGCAGGCGTGCAAAGGAAGTTGGCGTCAAAAAGGTGATGGGGGCTTACCGTTCTCAGCTTACCCTCCAGTTTCTTACCGAGATTTTTGTACAATGTTTTGTTGCTACAATCCTGGCGCTGATTATAGCTGAACTGGTACTGCCGGCATTCAACAACCTGTTTGCAATCAAACTAACGATCTGGGATCTTGAGAATCAACTGGTATGGCAGCTGCCGGTGGTCTTGTGCCTGATCACGGTCATCGCAGGAATATATCCTGCGCTGGTTTTATCTGGTTTTAAACCTGCGGTTGTGCTGAAAGGTAATTTTTCTGCCAGTAAGCACAGTTCCTGGTTACGGGACAGCTTGCTTGTCATTCAATTCGGCATTGCCATTATTTTTATCATTGGTTTATTTACGATCAATAGCCAGTTAAAATATATG
Organism: Pedobacter westerhofensis; assembly: GCF_900182595.1. GTDB lineage: Bacteria > Bacteroidota > Bacteroidia > Sphingobacteriales > Sphingobacteriaceae > Pedobacter > Pedobacter westerhofensis. Next base: position 356,734 of record NZ_FXTN01000004.1, read on the forward strand.
CGCAACCAGGATCTGGGTTTTACAGCCAGTCAGGTGGTATATATAAAGAGCAATACCATTTTTACAAAGCCAGAGACCTTCCAACCGGTTAGGGAGAGGATACTAAAAATACCGGGACTGAGGTCTGCCACAGTGGCGACGAGTATTCCTGATGGTTCCGAAAATGGATCTAACGGCTATACATACCGCGGTACACAGGCGAATATCGACTTTGTGGATGTTGATTTTGATTATTTTGAAACGCTGGATATTAAGTTAAAAGAGGGACGCCTTTTTTCCCCGGCTTTCAAAACTGATACCGCTAATGCTGCGGTGATCAATGAAAGTGCCGTTGCTAGATTTAATATCAAAAACCCGGTAGGACAAACGCTGCGTGGCTGTGACAGGGATTATAAGATAGTGGGAGTGGTAAAGGATTTTAAGTCACAGGGATTTGAAAATGCTATTCAGCCAACAATCTATGCGATCCGTAATCCTTGCGGAAATCCTAAAATTGAGATTTTGCTGAAGATTGAGCAAAGTAAAATGGCTGCTGTACTGGCTATTCTGAAAGAAAAATGGCCGGAGATTAATCCGAAAGACGGGGAGGATTTCAGGTATGAATTTTTAGATGAGCTCTATGGCAGGCTTTTTAAGAAACAGGAACAGCTGCAATCCGTATTTTTTGCCACCGCATTGCTTGCTATATTTATTGCTACATCAGGCTTATTTGCTTTCGCAAAATATGTAACAAATGGCAGGATCAAGGAAATAGCGGTACGTAAAATACTTGGGGCCACGGATCTGCAGATACTAAAAATGATTAACCGTTCCTTTCTTGTGATGGTAGTTTTGGCTAATCTGATCGCATGGCCAATAGCCTACATCCTGGTCAGCAAATGGCTTGAAACTTTCGTCTACAGGATTGATCTGCCAGTGGCGCCGTTTGTCTTCAGTGCTTTGATCACCACAATTTTATCGGTACTGACGGTAAGCTTCCAGGCAGGCAAAGCAGTGAAAGCCAGTCCGGTGGATGCTTTAAAATACGAGTAAGCATCCTTGATTTGCCGTTATTAGGATTAATATCGACCTAAATTATCCAAAATATATGTTAATCGCAGTGCTGCGGCCTGACTCGATGTTTTAACATTAAAATCTCTTACAATGACAATATAGTGTGGTTACAGCGATACCGCTGGGCCATTTGATGATGATCCGGGAAAATTTAAGTTTAATCAAGAAATAAAGTTTTTCGCTTTTATACTCCATATCGGAGTAAATATACAATAGTTGAAATATAGTGATTATTCTTTAGGTTAAATGACCGGGTAAATGTTATATTAGAGCAATGATTTGTTGTGCAGGGTTTTAACCTGGATATCAGGTTATGCCAGACTCCTCAATATTTTTAACCGTTCTCAAATTATCCAGATGCATAAACCAAAAAAGAAGGAGATGTCAAGTGTTCCCACCGAAGAGCTTGCTTTTCAGCATGAGGAAAAAGAAAATCGGGCTGCTGAGCTAATCATTGCAAATAAAGAACTGGCTTTTCAGGAAAAAGAAAAAGGAAATCGTGCTGCCGAACTGCTCATTGCCAATAAAGAACTGGATTTCCAAAAAGAAGAGAAACAGAAACGTGCAGAAGAGCTTGTAATTGCAAACAAAGAACTGGCCTTTCAGAATGAAGAAAAGGGCAACCGTGCGGCAGAGTTGGTGATTGCCAATAAAGAACTTGCTTTTCAGGCCGAAGAAAAAGAAGACCGGGCTGCTGAACTGATCATTGCCAACAGGGAGCTCGCCTTTCAGAATGAGGAGAAGGAAGACCGGGCGGCAGAGCTGATCATAGCCAACAAGGAACTTATTTTTCAAAACGCAGAAAAAGAAAGCAGGGCAGCCGAACTGGTGAAAGCCTATAAAGAACTGGCCTTCCAAAATCAGGAAAAAGAAAACAGGGCTGCGGAACTCATTATTATTAATAAGCAGCTGGCCTTTCAGAATGAAGAAAAGGAAAACAGGGCTGCTGAACTGATTGTCGCAAATGAGCATCTGAAGCAGGCGGAATTGGAAATTGCGGAGTTGAACATTGGTTTAGAACAAAAAATCATAGAGCGTACAGCTCAGCTGGAAGCCGCCAACAGGGAGATGGAAGCATTTTCGTACTCGGTTTCCCATGATTTAAGAGCACCCCTTCGCGCAATTAACGGTTTCACCCAGATCCTTATTGAAGACTATGCGGAGCAACTTGACCCTGATGCTTTGGATATCCTCAATGAAATTGTGGGCAACTCCAGCAGAATGGGACAGCTAATCGATAATCTTCTGGAATTTTCACGCTTTGGGAAGCAGAACCTCACCATGGTGAATATCAATATTACAGAGATGGTGGAATCTATTGTTGCAGGACTGCTGAAAGAACACCCGGACCGTCAGGTGAGCGTGACGATCAAGCCTCTTGGAGATATCACGGGAGATAAAAATATGTTAAAGCAGGTTTTTATCAATATGATCTCAAATGCCTTTAAATATAGCGGTAAGAAAGAAAAAGCTATGATCGAAATAGGTTCCTATGAAAAAGATAAACAGTGCGTGTACTATGTGAAAGATAACGGAGCGGGTTTCGACATGAAGTATTATGATAAATTATATGGCGTTTTTCAACGCCTCCACAGCTCAAATGAATTTGAAGGTACCGGCGTAGGCCTGGCCATCATACAACGTATCATTAGCAAACACAATGGCTCTGCATGGGCAGACGGAGTGGTAAACCAGGGTGCTTGTTTTTATATTTCCTTACCTACATTAATTAAAAATTAGAGATGCAAACAGCAGAAATTAACCATACGGATATCCAGATCCTACTTGTAGAAGATAACAAATCAGATGCTATGCTTACGATCAGGGCATTAAAAAAACACAACCTTGCTAATAACCTCATTCATTTGATAGATGGTGCACAGGCACTTGATTTTATCTTTGGAAAGGGAGAATTTGACGGGCGGGATATTGAAAACAAACCCAAAGTAATCTTCCTGGACATAAAAATGCCAAAAGTAAGCGGACTGGAGGTGCTGCGTATCATTAAAGAAGATGAAAGAACCAAACGAATTCCTGTAGTGATGATGACCTCATCGAAGGAGGAGAAAGATATTCTGGAAAGTCATCAGCTGGGGGTAAACAGTTACGTAGTGAAACCAGTTGGATTTGAGAATTTCTCCAAAACTATTGCCGAACTGGGATTCTACTGGTTGGCAATCAACAATTCACCTGAAATCTAATCCATGAGAATAAATACGAAATTGAAGATATTGCATCTCGAAGATCTCTTTAGTGATGCCGAACTGGTGAACAGGACTTTGAAAAAAGCCAAGTTTGACTTTGAGCGGCTGGTGGTAGACAATAGGGAGAACTTTATTAAAGCGCTAACCGAATTTGCCCCGGATATCATCCTTTCTGACCATTCCTTACCTTCATTTAATTCTCATGAAGCATTATCCATCTTTAAGACGATGGGCTTGAATATTCCGTTTATCCTGATCACTGCTACTGTTTCTGAAGAGTTTGCGGTGGATGTAATCAAAAGGGGAGCGGACGACTATATTTTGAAAGACAGGCTGGAGAGATTGCCCACTGCGCTTGCAAATGCCTTAGAAAAATTTCAACTGTTAAAGGATCATCAAAGCATCCAGGATAACCTGGTCAAAAACGAAACGCTGTTCCGTGCTTTGATAGAGAACAGTGCCGATGCGATTATTGTGATCAATGAACAGGTGGAGTTCATTTATCAAAGTCCTGCTGTAGAGCGGCTTACAGGGTTTGATTTTACAGAATTAGTGGGTAAAAAATTATTAGATTATATACACCCGGATGATCTGGAAGATTATAAGCTCTTTTTTGAACAGGTACTGCAGTTACCGGGTATTGCCATCACCAATAAATTCAGGTTCCGTCAAAAGAATCTTGGTTATATTTACACCGATGGTACCATCACCAACCTGCTGCACGATAAAAATGTGAATGCCCTGGTGATCAATTACAGGGACAATACCAAAAAGATCAAAGCCGAAGAGGAAAAAAAGGCCCTGGAAATTTTACTGGACAAGGCTACAAGCCTTGCCCGTATTGGCAGCTATGAAGTAGATCTGGAGAACAATACGCTTTACTGGTCTGCTATCACCAAACAAATCCATGAGGTTGGCGACACCTACCTGCCTACTGTTGAATCTGCCACCAGTTTTTACAAGGCGGGTTTCAACAGGGACACGATCAGTGATCAGTTGAAAATAGTAGTCAGTACCGGAAAGACGCTTGATCTGGAACTTCAGATCATCACAGCCAAAGGTAATGAGCGCTGGGTCAGGATCATCAGTGAGCCTGATTTTATCAATGGAAAATGTGTGAAAATACGGGGTAGTTTCCAGGATATAGACATCCGGAAACGGGCCGAACTGGAACTGCTGAAAGTAGCCGAGGAGAAAAATATGATCCTCGAAAGTATTGGCGACGGTTTTTTTACGCTGGATACCCATTGGATGATCACCTACTGGAACAAGGAAGCGGAGAACATTCTTAAGAAAAAAAGAGAGGAAGTGATTGGCAGGAACTTTTGGGACCTCTATCACGGGTCGGCAGGTACCCACAGTCACCTCAGTATGCTTAAGGCATCCAAAGAAAGCAAGGTGCAAAACTACGAATGGTTTGTGGAGAACCTTAACTGCTGGCTTGATGTGACCGTTTATCCATCAATCCAGGGACTGTCTATTTTCTTTAAAGATATTACCGAGCGCAAATTAGGCGAGATGGAGCGCACAAAAATGGTATCAGACTTATTGAAGCGCAACAACGATCTGGAACAATTTTCATATATCATCTCACATAATTTGAGGGCCCCGGTTGCAAATATCATCGGCCTTGCCGGAGAGCTGATCAGAGACCAGGTGCTCAAAGGGGAGAGCAACCTCCTGATTGATTACCTACTGGCCTCTACACAAAAGCTGGATACGGTGATCATAGATCTGAATGCTATTCTGCAGGTTAAACGGGAGATCATAGATAGTAAAGAAAATGTGGTTCTTTCCCGGCTGCTGGAAGAGGTTTTAACTTACCTGCCAAACCTGATCAGGCAGCAGAAAGTTAAGTTTATCATCGACTTTAGTGCAGGGGACGAACTCTGGACGTCAAAAAGTTTTATGCACAGTATATTTTACAACCTGATTTCAAATAGCATCAAATACCGCAGGCCAATGGTTAATCCGATTATTGAGATTAAAAGCGAAAGGATAGGGAACAAATTTATCCTCAGTTTTACAGATAACGGCATTGGCATTGATCTTGAAAAGAATAAATCCGAAATATTTGGATTGTATAAACGTTTCCACAGCCATGTTGAAGGTAAAGGCATGGGGCTGTTTATGGTGAAAACACAGATAGAAACACTTGGGGGAAGTATATCGGTAGAAAGCAAGGTGAACCGTGGTACGCAGTTCAGGCTGGAACTGAAAGTGAATCCTGCCGGATAAATTGTTCTGGCAGCAGCAATGGGTTATGAACTTATTTTATCGCCCAGTACACGCTTAAGGTAATCGCCCGGGTTAACTTTGTAATACTTTTTAAATGCTTTTGCAAAATGGGTCATATTGGTGTAGCCGACCATATATCCTGCTTGAGATACGTTGTAATTTCTTGAATTCAAGAGATCTTTGGCCTTGATCACCTTTGCCTTTTGTGCAAACTGGTACAAGGTACGGTTGAATACCTGCTTGAATAATCTGGTCATTTTACTCTGGCCCATGCCCACTTCTGCAGCAAGCTCAGCGATCTTGATGGTCTGATGACTATTTTCCATTAACTTCTTCCTGATAGCAAACATCTTTTCTGCATCCTCTTTTAAGAGGCCGGATGAATTGTAGCGTTCTTTGATCACAAAGCTGCGGTACAGTGTTAGCCTGAGCAGATTAAGCACAGCGAGATAGATTTCGAATTTCGAGGGCTCGCTCTCGCCGCCAATACATGCCAGTTTACGGATAAGGGTTTCTGCTTCAGGAACTGCTTCATCCAAATACAGGAAGGGTGAGATGGGATCGAGTCCATTTAATACATCAGGCTGATCCATAATGGCGCTGACAGTTGCGCTTGTAAAAGTTATTGTAATGGTTTTTAAAGGCTCGTTTTGAGGATAAGCTACTTCAACAGATGAGCCATATGAATAAAATAAAACGCTATTGGGGCCATTGTAATTTGTTTTTAGCCATTCACCATCTTTTTTGATGCTGATTTCATTTGACATGATGCTTGCAGAAATGCAGAAAGTTGTGCTGTCCTTTTCATTGATAGTTTCCTGTTGCCAGGGAACTATCAAATGGTATTTGCCCAGGTATAATGACAAATCCGACGGAAAATACAATCCCCTAATCTTTCCGGAGCCTAAGGATGAGGGCAGGTTAACTGCATCTGAGGTACTTACATTGTAGAACTCAGTGGACAGGTCCTCAATCAGGTTGGAGCCTTTTCTGATTCGGATATAGCTTTTCATAGGCAGGACTGCTTCAACATGAAGAACTAAGGTAATAAAAAAAGTATATCGGCTGAACGGGTATATTTTTTGGCCCACAGCGAGGTTCCATATTTTTATATAACAACTGTTTCTTCTGTAACCAGCCTCAGTGCTGCGGGGATATCGAGAAAGTTATCGTGGTCAGGATCCACTTTATTGAGAAAATTATCGGACAGAAAGAATGAATTAAGATCCTCAAGACTGTCGAACCATGCCTCAATCATGGCATCATAGGCTGGGTTGGGGTAACCTGCTGCCGGAACTGGGACAGAAACTATAAACTTTCTGACAAACTGTTTGGTTTCGGGAATCGAGAGCAGGAGCGGAGCATGTATATCCCGGCGGTAATCTAAAAATTCCTGATGGCTCATGCCTTTCCGGCGTGTTAGTAAAATAGCTAGCTTGATCATAATATATTTGAATGAAAATGTTTATTCAAATCTCTATAATAATGCACAAGGCCAATAGCCTGAAACTTTTACAAAACAGCCCGAAAAGAGAATTATCAATATACCTTCTGAGTGTTCCTTTGATCAGGCGCTCTGATATGAATTTCATTGATGCCAGTCTTTTAACCAGACGTCATCATATTCTGCAGGATAACGTCTGAACTGCGTATTGACATAAGCACAAAGAGGAATGATCCGCAGATCATTTTCTTTTGCATAACTTACCAGCTGGTTAAGCAGCAATTTCGCAAACCCCCGGCCTTCATATTCGGGAGAAACTTCGGTATGAAAGACAGTAAGCCTTCCCTTTGTAAGAGCAATGTTCATCTTGCCCACTTTCACATCATCCGTAAACAGCTGAACCTCACCAGTGGAATGGCCCAGAAAGACTACTTTTGTACTTTCCATTATTTGATTACCTCCTTATTTTCTTCATTCTTAACAATGCTTAAAGCGCCCGAAGGGCATTTGGCAACCTGACCAATCAGTTCCTGCGTGGTTGCGTTTTCTGTCCTGATCCATGGCCTCGCCTTTGGATCATAAACTTTCGGCAGTGTGCTTACACATATTCCTGCATGTATACATATTTCCGGTTGCCAGAGAATTGTTATTTCCCCGGCCGGATATTTTATCGTTTCCATCAGTTTCCTATTCAAAATATAGTGATGATAATTTATTTCAAGCTTTGATGCAAAGTTCAGCAACCTGGCAGGATAAGAGAGATGATTTATGTCGAAAAAAAATGTAGTCATATATCTATCTTTTTTTTCGACATAGATCATCTTCCTGTTTCCAGGTCTTGACGGAACTTTGCTATTGGCTTTATGCCACACAATCACATCATCAACTCGAAATTACAATGAAAAAGAAAAGCAGTTTTTCAACGCAGGGACAAAGGGCAGATATTGGGGACCTTGCCATTTACAGGATATTGGCGAACAGGTACGCGGATGCGGTAGGCCCGTTCGTCTTTTTGGACCATATCGTACCAAAAATCCAGACAAAGGTGAATAAAGAAGGGACGGGCGCACATCCGCACCGCGGCATTGCTACATTAACCTATATACTCAATGGTGAAGACGAGCACTTTGACAGTGCAGGAAATTATGCGATGGTACATTCCGGCGGAGTGCAGTGGATGAATGCCGGGAACGGGATCATTCATGATGAAACGCTGAACTATGATTCCAGTACTGACTCTAAACTTACCCATGCCTTTCAGTTCTGGATCAATCTGCCTGCAAATATCAAAAGCGAAAAGCCGGCATATATGGCCATTGAAGGCAATGAAGTGCCTGTAAAATCATTGCCGGAAGGAAAAGGCTGGATCAAAGTGATCGTTGGATCTTTCGAAGAACTAAGCGCTGCGATCCCCAACTATTCAGAGCAGTTCCTGTACCATATCCATCTGGAGCCTGATGCCAGTTTTACTATCAGTTTTGCTGGTAAATTAGAAGTTGCGGCCTATCTGCCAGAACTGCCGGCCTTTCTGAATGATGAGAAATTTAATGATGGCGACTTTATTGAATTTGACCGGCAGGAGGGGACGATTGAATTGAGAAATGAAAACCATCATGAGGCATGTGATATTTTATTGTTTGGGGGAGAGACCTATAATGAGCCTATTGTAGCTGAAGGCCCCCTTGTGATGAATTCCAAACTGGAGATCGCAAATGCCTATAAGGATTTTTATAACGGTGATTACGGCAAAATTGATTACGACAAGCACAGGTGATTTCCCGGCCTCTGTGCCCAAGATCAACTGCCCGGTGTATTTTTTTGTGGGGAGGAATGATCATCAGACCAACTATGCCATTTCTGAGGCCTATTATAAAAAACTGATCGTCCCAAAAAAGGAGCTGTTCTGGTTTGAGAAATCCGGGCACCTGATCCCGTCACGGAGCCCCTGCTGATGCAGCAGGTAGTGATCCAAAAAATTCTGCCCAAAATACCGCACTGATCACTGCTGAACAATTTGCCGCCGGATTTTAATTAAATGAATGTCGAAATTCCAGTGGTGAAAGACTGGTTTTTGTCTTAAACAGTTTACTGAAAGATTGCAGGTGTTCAAAGCCCAATTGGTAAGCGATCTCGCTTACTGAAAGATTAGTTGTCGAAAGTTTTTCCTTGGCCAGGTCGATGAGCTTATTGTGCAGGTGCTGCTGGGTATTCTGCCCCGTCAGCGATTTGAGCATGCTGCTCAGATATCCGGGCGAAATATTTAAATTTTCAGCAATGTACGTAACGCTGGGCAGTCCTTTCTGTGCAAGGAGGCCTGCTTCAAAATAGCCTGAAAGCAGATCTTCCAGTTTGATCAGGATCTCGTGGTTCGATTTCCTGCGGGTGATAAACTGACGCTGATAAAAGCGCTCTGAATAGGTTAGCAAAAGTTCCAGCTGTGCAATGATCACGCTGCCGCTATAGCGGTCTATATTCGCATGGTATTCCAGCTCAATGTTCTGCACAATAGTGGTCAGCATGGTTTCTTCCTTATCCGACAAATAGAGTGCTTCATAAACAGAGTAGCTGAAAAATTCGTACTGTTTAATGGTTTTGGCCAGCGTGGTGCTCCACAAAAAGTCCGGGTGGACCAGTATCATCCAGCCTTCCGGCCGGTGGGTGATACTGCCCTTTTCAAACTCAGCGCTGAATACCTGTCCGGGCGACATAAAGAACAACACGCCCTCATCAAAATCATGAGACTGCTGGCCATATTTGAATTTGATGCTCCTGGCTCTTTTCATCGAGATCGAATAAAAATCGTAAACCACACTGAACGAGCTATCGGCCAGTGGCCTGCTCAGGTCATCCATGTGTACCAGGCTGATCAGCGGGTGCACTGGTTTGGGCAGGCCTGCGGCACGGTGATATTCGGTAATGGTATGAAAGTGGAAAAGTGGGGTGCTGCTCATATGAATTAAATGTACTTATTTATTTTTGTTTGTAGACACTGGCAAATTCCCTGGCAAAGTCGGCAAGTTTGACCTTTCCCATTTTGGGATTGCTGCGCTTAAAATTTTCCAGCGCTTTGCCGCTGTGCATGGCTGCCTGCATTTCTACCAGGCTCTCTGCGAGTTTTTCAGGCAATTTGGCCATCTTCAGTCCGCGGAGCATCTCCTTGTCGGATAACAATACCCATTTTAGCCAGGGTTTACCGATCGACGCACCGATGATCCGGGCAGCTTCGTTGCAGGTCATTTCTTCACTGCCAACGTAGCGTACAGTGTTCCCCATGGGCATCAGCGTCAATTCTTCAGCTGCAGCATCCGCGATATCCTTTGGCGACACGAAAACGATCCGGTCATCACCGCCATAATTTCCCATCAGCAGGCCGGTCTTACCTGTCAGCAATGCCCAAAGGCCGGAATAACGAAGCGTCAGGAATTTACCAATCAGGCCTTTGCCTTTGATCAGATCCATAGACTGGTAGAAGTTGGTGTAAAAGGCCGCGGGCCGCAGGATGGTAACTGATGCCTCCAATCCATCGAAGAGGTATTCCAGATTCTCGGCTTTCACCAGATCAGCCGACCAGCCACTGAGGAGCACTATACGTTTGGTACCGGCCTCCTTTAGTGCCTCGGCGTAATTCCTGGCTACCTGATGCAGATATTCTCCGATATCGGGTTCGGTAAAGCTGAGCGGGATCATCGTGTACACAGCATCTGCATCCTTGAAGGTTATTTTTAAAAACTGCAGGTCTTTGATTGAGCCAATGGCCGGTGTTGCACCCAATGCCGCTATGGCACTTTGTTTTTTAGGATCGCTGCTGATCAGGGTGACATCATGGCCCTGAGCCACTAAAATTTCTGTCAGCGGTTTGCTGATGTTCCCAAGGGAACCTGTTAAAATAATCTTCATCCTTATTGGGTATAAACGCCGTTTTCAATATCAGCAATCAATGATGAATGGGTAGGCTGCCATTTCAGATCTTCCTGCGTCCATGTGCTTGATGAGGGGCAGTCCAGTGCGGCCATCTGCGCGAACCAGCCAAAGTGTTCAGCTGCGGATTCCGGCGCAATTGATCTTACCGGAAGATTCAGTTGTTTACCAATATTTTCTGCAATAGACTGAACTGTAATGGCTTCTTCGGAGTTAGCATGGTAACGTGCTTTTGCTGATGCATTCTCCAAAGCCAAGCGAAATACACGGGCGGCGTCCAGTCTGTGCACAGCGTTCCAACGGTTATGTCCGTCGCCAATATATGCAGAGACGCCTTTTTCCTTTGCAATATTAACCATGATGGGGATAAATCCGTGCCTGTCCTCGTCGCCATGTACCGATGGTGATAAACGTACTACTGCTGCACGAACACCCTTGTCAGCTACAGCATCTGCTGCCTGCTCCGAGGCACGCGGCCAGGCAGGATTAAACACTGGGATAATATCTTCAGTGGCCAGCGTTCCCGGGCTAACCAGTGCTGTACCGGAAGTTACAATGAAAGGGCGGCCTGAACCTTCAAGCACCTCACCAATGGTTTCAATAGCAATTCTGTCTATTTCGCATACTTCGGCAAAGCGGCTGAAATCGTGTATAAAGCCGGCATGGATTACACCGTCAGCTTGTGCAGCTCCTGTCCGCAGGCTTTCCAGGTCTTCAAGGTTGCCCAGATGTACATCTGCACCTGCGGCGAGCAGTTTTTGGGCTGATGCCTCCGACCGTGCCAGTCCCAATACCTGATGGCCGGCAGCTAATAATTCCTGCACTATGGCAGTGCCGATGAAGCCTGTGGCTCCTGTGATAAATACGCGCATAATTGTATGTTTTAGTTGATACAAATATGGGCTGCTGTGCTGGGAGGGATTTATCCATATCAGCTTTTGATTTAGCCATATCCTGAATATTTATTTTTACATATCCCTGCGGGCTCAGTAATTATTTCTACTTTAGTATCAACCAAATAATTTCTGATGACAACCCATCGGCTGATTAATGAAAAAGAATTACTGTTCCTAATGCCAGCTGATCTTATAGATACTGTATTGTCTGCCCGCTGAACCCGGATAAACTTAAACAAAACCCGGGCTGATAATTCATATATTAGTTAATAAAAATACACAAAGTCTTTAGACAAATAACGTTTAGTACATAATGGACAGACGATCATTCGTAAAGAGTACATGTTTAACAGGTGCAGGATTGCTGGCAGGCGCACAGCTGCTGAAAGGAATGCCCATCAGTATGCTGGAACCGGCACAACTGATGGGGGGGCGGTATATCACGCTTTGCATTATGATCAGGACTACCCCCTGGGAGGTTTCGCGTGATGTGAAACTGCATCCGCGCGATGAAGAAAAATGGCATACGCTTGAAGGGGTTAAAAACCTTAGGAATGCTTTTGGGGCCAATAATCCGAAAGGCAGGCTTACCTGGGGCTTTACACTCAATGCACTGGAAGACCGCCGTACCAATTATGTGCAGATCCGGGAGTACGCTGCCTGGTGCCAGGCTGAGTATGGCGACGAAGTGACGGTATTTCCCGGTTACTTTCCGGCCATGTACCTGCCGCCGGCGCGGATCAATAAAGAGCTGTCTGAGGCACTAAGGATCATCAGCGGGTTTGTGGGCAAAGGCTATAAACCAAAGTCCGTCATCGGCGGTTTCCTGCCGGCAGAGTCATTGCAATATCTGGCTCAGAAAGAAAATATACACGTAGCGCAGGCCGTGATCTGGAGCCAGCACAATATTGACGGAGGGGGAGCAGACGGATCTCCTTCCTATCCTTATTATCCCTCCACAAAGCATTTCTGCAAGCCGGGACAGCATAAAAAAGATCTGATCGATTGTGTAAACCTTGATGGCTGGTCTATGGACTTCATCTGTGCCAGGCAAAGCGGCCAGACGGGCCACGAAATCACAGGGTACAACAGCCGCCGTGGTGTTGGCCCGATCGAAACCTATAAAGGATGGGGACTTGAACTGGGCCACAGGGAAGTGATGCACACACAGTCCATTCATTTTGACAAGGGCGTAGAGCTAAATGGTTTTGGCTGGGTGCCAAATATCTGGGAAGCACAGATGGTATATGAGTTTGGAATGGATTTCATTTGCAGTGCGATGAAATTATGGGTAACTGATACGCTGAAACGCTGGCCTGATGCGCAGTTTGTAAGTTTTGGAGAGTTTGGTGAAATCTGGCGCAGCCACTATAAATCCAACGATGAATACAGTTATAAGTTTGTTGAACGTGGCTGCGGACTTGGCGATTCGTACAATAACCTGGAAATCCGCTGGTTTATGAATAAAGGATTCAGGCTGGCGCTGCTGCGCGACTGGCATCACCACACACCGGAAATGGTTATCGATTTTACGCGGTACGATCTTCCGGCGAAAGAACCGGGGGGCTCCCGCCCGGATAAACCGGTGAAGGACTGGAGCCTGATCAACCGCATTAACCAGAAGGGCTTGCGCCCGGAAGACAAGCCGTTGCGGCTGATAGATCTCACTGCCGATGAGCAGGAGCTGATCTACAGGTACTGTCCTGAACTTAAAACCTCCTAAGCTAATATACTTTAAAACCAATATTTTAACTATGTCCATCTTTATCAATAAAATATCCTGTACCGCTGCTTTGTGCCTGCTTTCGTGCCATTTTCAGGTCTTCGCTCAGGAGGCACTGCTTCCTACAACATGGACTGAACAGGCTAAAAACAAAGAAGTGCCGCTGAATGAATATCCCCGTCCGCAACTGCAGCGTACCGAATGGCTTTGTCTAAACGGTAAATGGGATTATAAAGGGGGCAAGTCTGCTCCTAATGCCCTGAACCCGCAGGCCGAAGCATCATTTGACGGCCTCAGTCAAAAGATTTTAGTGCCTTATTGCCCGGAATCCTATCTTTCAGGGGTGCAGAAAAAACAGGAGATCAATTTGTGGTACCGCCGTACATTTGAAGTTCCGGCTTCCTGGAAGGGCAAGGACGTGCTGCTGAACTTTGACGGTGTAGACCACGACGCAACAGTTTTTGTAAACGGCAAAAAAGTAGGCAGTCATTCCGGTGCTTATGATGCATTCAGTTTTAATATTAAACCTTATTTGGTTAAAGGCCAGAATACGATTGTAGTGGCTGCATACGATCCTAACGATGGCAGGGCCCCTTCGGGGAAAAATGGCCCGCGTGGCGATTATACCTTTAGTTCCGGCATCTGGCAAACTGTATGGCTGGAGCCGGTATCAGCTGTGCACATCAGAAATATTAAGCTGCTGCCCGATGTGGATGGCAAGCGCCTGAAGGTGCTGGTAAATACTATCGGTGGGGGCAATGTGACCGCTTTTGCGCTGGCCGGCAGAAAGGAAATCGCGCAAACAAAATCTGCTGCTGGCACTTATTTCTATCTGCCAATTGAAAACCCAGAACTCTGGTCGCCGGATCATCCATTTTTATATGATCTCAAGATTACGCTGCAAAACAGCAATGGCAGTGTTGCGGATGAAGTGCTAAGCTATTTTGGTATGCGGGATATCAAGCTGGCCAAACTGAATGGCGTGATGCGGCCCCTTATCAATGGGAAATTTATCATGCAGCTGGGACTGCTCGACCAGGGTTACTGGCCGGACGGGATACTGACCGCACCCACAGAAGAGGCCTTAAAATCTGATATCGAATATACCAAAAACGCGGGTTTCAATCTGATCAGAAAACATATGAAGACCGAGCCTCAGCGGTTTTATTATTGGGCAGACAAGCTGGGCTTACTGGTTTGGCAGGATATGCCAGCGATATGGTATCAGAACGAAGATACTACTGCTACCCGCCGTGTGTTCCGCAAGGAGCTGAAAGCAATTATTGACGACCACTATAATTCACCTTCCATCATTACCTGGGTGCCCTTCAATGAAAACTGGGGCGCCTTTGATGTGAAGAACATTACTGCCTGGCTGAAGCAGTACGATCCATCTCGACTGGTAAACGGCAACTCTGGTTTTAATAACAATCCTGGCTATCAGAAAGCTTATGGAGATCCCGGGAACGGGGACTACGTAGACACGCATATTTACGTAGGCCCTTACGGTGCATCGGTGCCCGATGAGAAACGGGCGGCTTCATTGGGCGAGTTTGGCGGTGTGGGCCTTTTTGTCCGCAATCATATGTGGCCGGTAGAAAATAATGCTTATGCATACGAGCCTACTCGTTCCGCGCTCAGCGACAGATATGTTTTCCTGATGGAGCGGGTTGAACAGCTGATGAAGTACAAAGGGCTCAGTGTTGCCATTTACACGCAGACTACCGATGTGGAACATGAGGTAAACGGTGTGCTTACCTACGACCGTAAAGTGGAAAAAATGGACAATAAACGGGTTAAAGAAGTGAATGAGGCTGTGATCCAGTCGGGATTTAATATGAATATTACGAAAAAATGAAAAGACATTTTATACTTCTGGTGATCCTGTCCCAGTTTCTATTTTCTGTAGCCAATGCCCAGCAGCAAACTGTCAGCAAAGGTAAGGAGCCAAAAATCATCAATATTGTTAATTTTATCAGGGACATTGAGCCGCGTGACGCTGCTGTCACAAAGGATGTGCTGTACCAGACCGTCGTAAAGCAGATTGAGCTGATGAAGCAATATCACCTGGGCGGAACATTCCTGCTGCAATATGATGCACTGATTGACAAACGTTACCAGGAACTGCTAAAGGCACTGCCCGGCAATGAATTTGAAATAGGTGGCTGGTGGGAATTGCCACAGCCGCTGATTGAAAAAGCGGGCATCAAATGGCGCGGCAAGTATGCCTGGGACTGGCATTCGGATGTCGGATTTTCTGTAGGCTATACGCCCGCAGAACGTGAGAAAATCATCGATGTTTATTTTGCTGATTTCAAAGCCGTATTTGGCTATTATCCCAAATCTATTGCCGCCTGGGTTATTGATGCACATTCCCTCAATTATATGTACAACAAGTATAAGATCGTTGCTTCGGCAAATTGCAAAGATCAGGTAGGAACAGACGGATTTACCCTTTGGGGCGGGTATTGGAACCAGGCTTACTATCCGAGTAAAATAAATGCCTACATGCCTGCACAGCAGCAGGACCAGCAAATTCCGGTTCCGGTTTTCCGGATGCTGGGCAGCGATCCGATCCGTCAGTATGCTGACGGGAGCACGGTGACTACGTTAGAACCGGTATATCCTTATGCCGGCGGAAATGAGCAGTGGATCAATTGGTTTTTCAAAACTTTTGCCAACGATCCCGCACTGGGATTTAACTATACACAGGCGGGCCAGGAAAATTCCTTCACCTGGGATGCGATGAAGAAAGGCCTGGAATGGCAAATGCCGATTATCGCTAATTTGAAGAAGGAAGGGAAGGTGCGCGTGGAGACAATGGAGCAGTCTGGAGCATGGTTCAGTAAGCAATATAAAGTTACTCCGGCAACTACATTTACTGTAAGCAAAGACCTTGGCAATAGTGATCAGAAAACCATGTGGTACAACAGCCGCTTTTACCGTATCAACCTGCTTTGGGAAAAAGGTATGCTACGCATTACCGATATCCATTTGTTTAATGAACAGATCCCTGATAAATACCTTAAAGAGGCGACTACCACCAACCAGAGTTTCTTTTATACCCTGCCGGTAGTAGATGGGTTTCAATGGGGCAAAGCGGGGCATCCCGAAGGTTTCCGCTTAATGGCGAATGAGGGCGGCAGCAGTGTGCCTGTACAGGGGGGCGATCCGGTATTTACAAATGTTAACGAGACTACCGCCCGTGCCGCATGGCCGCTGGCAAAGGGTTCATTTGAATTTGAAATGAGCGAGAATGCCTTTACCATTACAGCAAAAGGAAAACCTGCTCCCGACTGGTTTTTGGAGCTCTACGTCGCCGATAAAGGCAAAACTGCGTTTCAGAAACTTACAGGTAATAGTGCAGTCTATGAGTTTCATGGCCATTCTTACAAGATCAGCCCGCTGCAGGGACGCCTGGAAGAAAGCAGAGGCGGAGGTTTATACCGGGTATATCCTAAAGGAGACCGTATTTCATTCCGGCTGGCAGATACGGGAGGAAAAGAACTACAATAAGGCGACCGGATGTTTTATAGACAAATGTCTATTTTATTTTTCGACAAATATCTTCTTTACAATCTGTTAGCTTCGTGACATTTGCACTGTCAATATTTAGCAAGCTAATATGAAAGCAGTTGTAATCAAAAATTATGGGGGGCCGGAAGTCCTCGATATAAGTGAGTTACCGACCCCCACCATAACAGATCCTTCGCAAGTGCTCGTGAAGGTGAGGGCTACATCGATAAATCCGCTCGATTATCAGGTAAGGCGTGGAGATTATGCTTCTCTGTTTGGATTACCAATTATAACGGGCCACGATATTGCAGGGGACATTGTGGCCGTAGGTGAGGCTGTAAAAAACTGGCGGATTGGTGATAAGGTCTATTACTCCCCGCGATTTGGCGGAAGTGGCAGCTATGCCGAATATCATCTTACGGAAGAATCTTCGCTATCCAGAATGCCGGATAATCTTTCATATGAGGAAGCTGCTGCTGTACCTCTTGTTGGCGGAACTGTATGGGAAATGCTCGCGGTAAGGGCCAGCCTCAAAAAAGGGGAAACGATACTGATCCCCGGAGGTGCCGGCGGCGTGGGAACATTCGCAATACAGGTCGCGAAGTCTATGGGGGCTGTTGTTTTTACAACAGGGCAGAGTGCTTTGCATGAGGATCTTCGGAAACTTGGCGCTGATGTGGTAATAGATCATCATCATGAGGACTATATTGAAGAGATCAAGTCTTATACGAATGGAAAAGGGGCAGATGTAATTATTGATACCGTTGGGGGCAGTATGCTGTCGGACAGTCCGCTTGCGCTGGCTGACTATGGTAGAGTTGTATCACTGGTTGATATTGCCCAGCCTCAAAACCTTATCCATGCCTGGGAAAAGAATGCTACGTACCATTTTGTTTTTACGCGGCAAAGCAGGGATGAGTTGCATCATATTACCAGATTGATAGAAAATGGAGATATAAAACCTGTTATAGATAGTGTATATCCGATTGAAGAAGTCAAAAACGCCCATGAAAGGATTGAACAGAGAAAAAGAGAAAGACCTTTATTTGGTAAGATTGTGCTTTCTTTTTAGAATGATGGATTAAGCAGGTTCACTGCTATTGCTTTAACCGTATCTTAAATTGGGAAGGCGTATCAATATAACTGGCATCTTTATCAAGCCCCGCTTTAAAGGTCTCAAGTTTTGCGCTATCGATCCAAAATACCGTTTTTAAATACTGCGATTTTGTTAACCTGGTTTCATCATATGTTTCGTCGCCACTTGGTTCATGAGGCGCTATTTTATGTTTCAACAAGGTTTCTTCGAAATTCTCCCCGCGCAACCAGACAATGATGTTGCCTTTATTCGCAATTCCAATCACAAAATCCAGTCGGTTCACCGAAGGTTTCTGGTACAAATCAGTGCTGATGCCCTTTGCATTTACGGTGCTGAACGCCTTTTTAATCGCATCTACAGGAAGAGGTATTGTATCTGAATAGAAAGATTGATCGCGGAATGAAGCATACTGAACCACCAGTTTTACAGGCAGGCGTTCTTTTCTGGTAGGGTCGTTAGAATCCCCGTAGCCCCAGCCGAAGTTATTGCCGTCATTTACAGTATTGTAACCTACGTATGCTATTTCGCCGTCTTCTAAAATAAGCTGGCCGTTGTGTACATGTACGGGATAGCTGGCTGGCGAAGAAAATGAAGCGGTGTAATAATACCTTTTCCAGGTTTTATATTTCCAGATCTTTACTGACGTGGCCAGGATCAGGAGCATCAGTATCGCCGCATAAATCTTATTGATGGAATTTAGTTGATACATGCTAGTGCCAGTTTGTGTTTGCAAGTTCAATAAAAAAGCACAAGACAAAAATGCTGCACAGGCTGAGTGCTAAGGAAATATAGAAAATTATACGGCTTGCAGCATATGCCTTGCCTTTGTAGGTGAAGGTATACATACCTGCCAGTATACTAAAGATTGGGCAGACCAGCGTGCAGAGCATGATTCCTTCATCTTCACTATTATAAGTGCAAGTCATGTAAAGAGCAGTCATGATAAGGATAGCTGCAATCAGGATGATACTCTTGTACGACTGTTTTTCAATTTCTATTGTGTCCTGTGCTGGTGATTCCATATGTTATTTTTTCCCCGGGTTTTCTGGTATGACTTTGGAAGTCTTTTTTTTGGCTTGAAAAATTTAAATTTTATTTGTTTATTCTTGTGCCTGTTTTTCTATTTTATCGCAGGTGTTAAATACTCTTTTACAATATAGAAATATAATCTTAATCTTTAGTATCAGTATGATTAGCCAAATGCCTGTTCCCGCAAGATGAATAGAGGATTTGTAAATATGTTGGATGATGTTTGTACTCGGGTTGTCTCCATGCGAAGTTCATACCTGGTTTAGTTTTCGTATACTTTTTCTTCGGTATCAAGGGGCTTCTTAGTGCGTGACTCAGAAGCAAGGTTGCTTGTTAATCTTCTGTAAAATCACCATTTGAATGGATATTTGATGCACACCATGGATATCCATCAGCATATCATACTTATCAGAATGCGGTTGTTTGGCACCAAATGCCGGTGTAAAATATTGCAGGGCTGCGGCCAGCTCGCCGTTCGCTCCGCCAAATTGCTCCAGCAAAATGTTTGCGAAAATAGGATGGGGTTAGAAACCCTTGCGTTGAATTGTAAATCTTTTGAATGATGATTATCATCTGTTTTTTAGGTGATGTATGCTGCCTAAACTCACAGGATTACATTCAGTTTCGTATAAAATTTAATGATAATGATATAAATTACTTAGGGATCTCGATGTAAAAAGTGGTACCAACATTTACCTGGCTTTCGAACCATATTTTTCCGTTATGCCACTCCACAATGGTTTTGATGATAGACATCCCCAGTCCGATGGACTCTTCACCTTTGAGCCCGCTGCGCCGTGCCGGATTAAATTTCTCAAACAATTGTTTGTGATATTTTTCAGGAATACCAACACCGTCGTCAGCCACAGTAATCAGTACAGAAGTATCCTGATCAGTGATGTTTACCGCTATTGTTCCACCGTCATTTGTAAATTTCAGCGAATTGGAAATGAGGTTGTTCATGATCTGGAAAAATTTGTCTTCATCAATTTCGATGTAAACTTTTTCCATATTGCTCAGCAGGGTAAAGCGTTTTTTCATTTCTACCTCATTATTGATGTATCCCTGTATGAGGATTTGCATCTTGCCAACAAGTTCGATCCTTTTTTTTACCAGATTTACACCAAAGCTCTCGAGAAATTCCTGGTTGATAAAGTTCCTGATCAGGTTGATACATTTTTTACTTGTCCTGTTGATCAGATCGGTGTATTGATGCAGCCGGTGCTCGTCGGTTATTTTTTCAGGGTCACTCATCAAACTGGAAAGCGATTGTATGATCCCAATCGGCCCCATCAGGTCATGGGAGATAATATTCAAAATGGAGTTCTTTTTCTTATTGTGCTCATTCAGGACATTGATATAGTCCTTCATGTCTGTGATATCTTCTGCATCACAACCAACAATACGCTGGCCGGAGGAGGTAACCATTAATGCAGCAGCTATTTTGTAAACGTGTCGTTTTCCGTCAATATGCACACGGGATTCGAAATCTTCAATTTTTTCACCTGATTTACATGCAAGGTATTTCTCCATTACATATTCCAGATCCTCATGTTCTATCAAAGGCAGCAACACCGCCGGATCCGTGATATCGTTAAACTGGTTGATAAAGGCCTGATTTGAGTAGATGATGCGGCCATTCCTAACATCAATGAGAAAATGCAGATGCCTTGAACTTTCACTTAGCAATCTTAACGTTTCGTTAATCATATGTATAGCAAGGTAGGCTATTGAAGCTGACAATTTGTTTTGTATAACTACCTGTTCTTTGCGATAAACATCCTGAAAAAATATATTAAGCAGCATAAACATCCAGATCATAAGATGAATTCAGGTATCATGCGCTTAAAATAAAATTCATAGGCGGTTTATAGCTGGCTCTTTTGAGGTAATATTCTTCAGCCTTCCCATATTGTTTACGTGCAGTATAGATAACGCCCAAAGATTCCTATACCTAATACATGTCAGCTTCTGAAGGAGATTGCTCTTTTATTGCTTTCTGAAGCCTGGAAAGAGCCACACTTGTATGGTTCTGCGAGATAAGTATCTTATTAAAAACTGCAATGTTAGAGTAATGACAGTAGTTAATATCTGACAGAAAGGCCAAGGTTAACAGCTCTGCCTCTTCCTTTTGAGTAAAAGCCTGGCTGCATAAACCACTGGGCGCGGGCAGGAAAATAATCCTCATTGAATAGATTGTCAATACCCAGACTTAAACGTGTATTTTTGTTAACCCTGAATCCAGCTGCAAAACTAAACAGGTTGTAAGGCTCAACTACACCTTCATTTCCATTATAGATTCCGCTGGTTGCATTTTTCTCAAACCGGTCACGTTTCATAATCCCAGTGTAATTAAGTGTCAGATCAAGTACCCTCAGCGGAAGATAATTTATACTACCCGTAATTTTTGGTGCAGAGATGCGCCTTCCGTTTAAGTACAGGTCTTCAGGATCGTTATACTTTCCATTTCCATTCACATCTCGTTTGCCTTCGGTATAACTGTAGCTTCCTGAAATATTCAGAGAGGGTGTAATGATAAAATTTGCCGCCAGTTCATAACCGTAGATATTTTCCGGGCTCCGGTTGGTATTATACAGCGTTGTTGCCGGATCGTATACAACCTCTATGCCTAATTTAGATGTGCTGCGATAAGCTGATGCCGTAAGTTTTAATCCTTTGAAACTGCTTTCAAAACCTAATTCATAGTTGTTTACCCTAACAGCATCAGTATTTATTTTGTCGATGCTGCTGGCTCTCGCGTCGCGCAATGCAAGACCAATATCCATTACAGAGAAACCCTGGGAATAACTGACGAATGGACTGAACAATGGTAGTTTATTGTATTTGAAACCAGCATTAAATAAGGCCGTATTGTATTTTAATGCGCCGCCCGTAACATTGATTGAGGGTGTTACTGTCGCCCCGTTTGCACCGGTAATCCGGAGAGTCTGGTAATCATCAACATCAATGTTCACATGCTCGTACCTGAATCCTGTTTTAAATATCAGGTTCCTGAAAAGATTTACATCGGCCTGTACAAATGGCGCCAGATTGGTCATATCCATAGTAGGCACCCACACACGGCCGTCGACCAATGGTTGTGAGGTTTTATCCCGGAGAAAATCTAATCCATAGGCAAGGTTTGCTGTTACAGGTAAATGGTCAATAATTGGTGTTTGTAAAAATATCCTTGCGCCTTTCTTATCATTGTGCGCAAGTGACTGTCCGTCGCCGCCGTCAAATCGACCAGCAGAGACGTAAAAAACGTCTTCCCTGTTTTCGTAATATGCGTCAGCTGTAAGGGAAGTTTTTAAAAACAGACTGTCAAGTTTGTACGAAAAATGTAGATTATGGTTGTACTGATTGCCGGTTGGTATTCCCGCAGGAGCTCCTAACTTTCCTGTTGCCTTTTGGCCTGTGGCCAAATTTCCATTAATCAGTGTGTAGTTACTGTGTTGTAAACTACTGTAAAAGTTGTAAACCAGCTGAAGACGTTGATTTTTAGTAGGCTGATAACCTATCTTGGCAAATGCGTTATAGCTATCTGTTTCCCCAAGGCTATAGTTAGGGCCTACAATATCACCTTTTGCGTCTCTATACTCGCCTGTTTGCTCTGCCACACCACTTAGAACGTAGTCGAACTTGTTAGTTTTTCCATAGAACATCTGGCTGATTCTGCCTCCAGCGGAGTTTTTAAGCTTCACCAGCGATCCATTATAGGAGATATCAGTTTTACCCGCAAATTTCTGGGCTGTATCTGGCACCAATGTAATATAGTTGACCAAGCCTCCGGCAGCCCCGTTACCATAAATAGCAGTTGCACCTTTTACCACCTCGACCTGCTGTAAGACGGAGGGATCAATAGATCTGAGATCAACTTCTGCATTTCTGAGAGGGGAGGACTGACTAACACCGTCAATCATGACCAGCATGGGTCTACCGCGCAAATTCTGACCAACATTGCTGCCAGACTGTGCTGAAGGTGCGATTCCTGGAACCTGATTTGCGAGGATCGCTGTTAAATCCGGATTGATAGCGATTTCATTTTCCAGTTTTTTCCTGGAAATTACTGTTACAGATGAAGTAATATTACGAAGTTGCTCTGGCCTTCGGGTTGCAGAAACTACAACTTCATCCAGGTCATTTTGAATCTTCTCCAACTTCCAGTTGATTGTGGTATCACGTTGTATGGCCGGAAGATTGACCAATAATGTCTGATAACCTGCAGAGGAGATTTTTAATGTGACAGGAACACCGGCAGAGAGATATATTCCATACAGACCTTTTGCGTCTGCATTATTTGACGTTCTACCGATCTTGATGGTTGCAAAAGGCAGAAACCCATTTTCATCTTTTACTATACCCTGTACTTTGACACTTTGTGCAACGGTAGTAAGACTAACCAGGGAAAAAACCAGCAAAATAAATAGCGAGAGTTGTAGATTTTTCATCATAATTTAAATTTATGCGAATGTAGAACAATATCTTTGTTATTTATAATGATAATAAATAAATAGTCTTTAGGTCTTGATGCTTTGACCCAGCAGAGAGAGTATAAAAAGCCCTTACCCAACAAAACCAGCTCCATTGTCTAAATATGAACAGCTTTTTAATATGACAATTTTATAAAATATTTCTTCAAAGAATTTGTATACTGGCTTATGGCTGGCTGGCTAACTTTTCAATCGAAATATGACATTAATCTAAAACATACATTTCAGATTTATACTACCTTTGCGGATATTATGGCACGAAATGTGGAATTTGATGAAGATAGGGCTATTCAAAAAGCCATGGAGGTTTTCTGGAGAAAAGGGTACGGCGGTGCTTCCATGCGTGATCTGACAGACGCGATGCAGATAAACGCCAGTAGTTTATACAATACCATAGGAGATAAGCATCAGTTATTTATCAAGTGTATCACCAACTATGTACACACCCGGATGGAGGAAACTCTGGCACATTCCTCTAAAATCAAGTCACCGATAAAAGCAGTTATTGGTTTAATCAATGATTGTGTGAATACAATTCTTTATAGCGATAACCACTGTCTGGCCATAAAGACAACTTTCGAACTGGCGTCAACAGATCCGGATATCAAAGTGCTGCTCAAGCAGGATAGCGATTTTACGCATGGGTTTCTACTGAAGTTGATTCAGCAGGCAATTGAACTCAAAGAAATCACCAGCGATACAGACGCTGAAACTCTGACCAGTTTCATCCTGTCTGCTTTTACAGGCTGGCATGAATCCTACATTATCCATCACGATCCTGTCAGGATCAAAAAGATGGCAAAATATCTCATCACACAAATTTCTCAGTAGATTGGCCTGACTGCAGTTGAACTTCGCGTTTTAATGACATTAATCTGAAATGTTTGTTTTAAAATTAGCATACGTTTGCTAAAGATATACGAGTAGTAACAGAGGCATTAAATAATAAACCTGCTTTTTGTTGCTATAAATCTGAAACGCATACTACAGAATAAAACTGAATAACATGAAAAACTTACAAACTATCCCACAGGGGAAATTGTTGATCTACGGAGCAACCGGATACACTGGTACACTAATCGTCCATGAAGCAGCACGCAGAGGCATAGACTTCGAAATCGCCGGCAGAAGCGAA
Organism: Pedobacter westerhofensis; assembly: GCF_900182595.1. Classification (GTDB taxonomy): domain Bacteria; phylum Bacteroidota; class Bacteroidia; order Sphingobacteriales; family Sphingobacteriaceae; genus Pedobacter; species Pedobacter westerhofensis. The sequence continues at coordinate 381,479 of NZ_FXTN01000004.1, forward strand.
GATAAGTTAGCTGTATTGGCTGCTGAACTCAACGTTCCTTACCATGTATTTCATGTTGGTGACATTGAAGGATGGAAAGCATCCCTGGAAGGTAAAACTGCATTGCTAAATATAGCAGGACCTTTTAGCGAAACAGCAGAGCAGGCGATGGAAGCTGCCATCAAATCCAAGGTACACTACTTTGATATTACTGCAGAAGTAGACATTTACCGTCTTGCCGAAAGCAAAGATGCTGCAGCCAAAGCCGCCGGTATCATGCTGTTGTCAGGAGCCGGATTATTCGCTACATATGACCCTTTAATTGTACACACTGCGAAACGCGTAAAAAATCCTGTTGCACTGCGTGCAGCGTTCAAATATTCAGGAGGGTTTACGCCCGGTTCTGTAGCCAGCAGTGGCAATATCATCAACGCGGGATTTTTGGTGAGGAAAAACGGCGAGTTAAGAAAACTAACGGAAGCACCTTCTGCTGCTTTTGATCTGGGTGACGGCCCGGAAGATTTTTCTCTGATGCCTTTGGGTGCGGTAGTTATCAGTTATAAATCAACAGGTATTCCTGATATCGAGGAATATTTTGCAATGGCGGCTCCGGCTGAAGCGGGTACTGAACCATTCAAAGAAGGTCATCCGGTAGCAGGATCTGGCACACAGCGCAGTAAAATTCTAGTCGAAGTTACCGGAGATGACGGAACAGTAGTGCGTTCAATGGCGGATACACAGGATGGTTATATGCCAACTGTTACATCAGCAGTTGAGGTGGTAAATCATGCATTGAATGGTTCGTTTAAAATAGGATTTCAGTCGCCCGCTTCTGCATATGGTGCGGAATTGCTGACTTCACTACACGATGTGAACATAACTGATTTTTAAGCTCGCTTTACGGATATGCTAGAAGTGTATCCGCTTAACATTCACAATAAAACAAAATGGTTTTGCCGGCAATTCAGCTGACAAAACCATTCTTGTTTCTGGTGTAAAAAGAATTGATTAAAGGATTGATGATCCTCCGTCAATGATGTGGTCGGCTCCGGTGATAAATGAAGCTTCGTCACTCGAAAGGAAGGCTACAAGCTGACCAATCTCTTCCGGTTTACCAATCCGGCCAATCGGCGTTAAGCTGATCAGGTAGTCGTTCATGCCTTTCAGGCTGTCAGTATCCATTCCCATTTTACTGAATAGCTCAGTGTCAATGGCACCCGGACTGATGGAATTCACTCTGATCTTTCTTGCTGCCAGTTCCAGCGCTGCTGTTTTTACTATGGAATTTACTGCGGCCTTGCTTGCGCTGTAAACGCTGAGGGTAGAAGCGACCGTGGTAGCAAGTACAGAAGAAAGCACAACAACAGATGCTCCGTCATTAAGATAAGGGATGAACTTGCTCAGCGTAAAAAATACGCCCCTATAATTGATATTGTTGATCTTATCAAAGTTAACTGGTGTTTCCTTTTCGATGGTGGATGTACCTGATACTCCGGCGTTGATGTACAGGATATCAACCTTGCCAAACTTATCACTCACTTCGCTTACTAAGCTGTCAATATCTTCAAGTTTTGCCTGATCTGATAAAATAGCGGTAACTCCAAGTTTTTGTGCGGCCAGATCTATCGCATCCTTTCTTCTTCCGGTGATAATAACTGTAGCGCCTAATTCTTTAAGAACTTTGGCCGTGCCATAGCCCATGCCACTGTTTCCGCCGGTAACGACAGCTATTTTGTTTTCAAATTTGTTCATTGTCTTTGTTTTTTATAATTTTTGTGATGTATAATGCAGTGTAACTTGTTTTTTTGGGATGGTAAAAGTTGCAATCAGGGCAGCGATTAAAGCAATACCCGCAGCGGTTAAAAATGCTGTGCTGAGGCCTGAAGAAAAATCGTGGGGTTTAACATTGGCTGAGTATACGGATAATACTGCAGCAATGCCTATGGCACCACCAATTTGCTGACTGATTTGTAAAACTCCTGAGGCTATACCGGCGTCTTCATCTTTAATACCTTCGAGGATTACAATACTGCCGGGTGAAAATACCAAAGCAATACCTATACTATGCAGCACCAAAGGCACAAGAACACCTATTGAGTAATTGCTTGTACTGCTCAATTCTGAAAAACCAAGCAGACTGGCTGCTACTAAAAGGCTTCCGGTAACGAGTAAGGTGCGACTTCCGAAAATGGAAAGAAGACGGGGCACAAAATTGGATAGTATAAATACAATGGTTGTTAATGGAAGGTAAGCAACACCAGCCAGTAATGGGTTGTATCCCAGTACTTCCTGGAAATACTGAAGAATGAGAAATAAAGTTGCAAAGTGCATTCCGCAAATGACTGCCATGACAAACAGACCACCACGTCTCGTTGTTGGGGCAAGAATATTTAGTTTCAACAGGGGCGCGGTAACTTTCGATTCTATCCTGATAAATAGGATGAACAAAAATGCAGCGCTGATAAAACTGCCTGCTGTGATTAATGATAACCATCCATATTCTCCTCCACTTATAAAACCGAATACCAGTGCCGAAGAGCCCGCCGTTGCTGTCAATGCGCCCAGCAGATCTATTTTTCCATTGACCTTCGCAGTTTCTGGTACAAGAAATGCTATTGCTGCAAAAGCTATAGCGCCAACCGGAACATTAATGAGCAATGACCACCGCCATGAAATAAAAGCGGTTAATGCCCCACCTATAATAAGGCCTAATGACGCACCAATAGAGGATACCGCTACAAAAAGGGATAAGCCACGGTTTTTTTCGTCTTCATTTCTGGCCAGAATGGTGATCAAAGCCAGCACACTTGGAGCAGCCAGCGCAGACCCAATACCCTGGAAAATCCGGGCAATGATCAGGGTGGAAGGAGATTGCGCGATTCCTCCGCTGAGCGAGGCGAGGACAAATATAGCGAGGCCTACCTGAAATGCCTTGACCTGTCCCATAATATCACCTAATCGTCCACCTAACAGTAGCAAACCTCCAAATGCTAATGCAAAGGCATTTGGGATCCATGATAAATTCGTTGTGGTAAAACGCAGATCAGTCTGAATATTCTTTAAGGATACTATGACGATCAGAAAATCCATCGCCAACATCAATTGTACTGTGAGTATAATAGCCAATGCAGTTCTTCTATGAATTAATGTAGTAGTCATGATTTATATAATAATTTGTTGGTTCAAAGGTATAATTACTTAACTTTACATTGGATATGGGTTTCCCTTAGTATAGTGGGTTCCCTTAATGATTGCGAAAATGGAACAGACAAGATTACTCAATGACATAGAAAAGGATTGTTCAAAAATCCTCTTTGCGATACAAGACGCGCTTGATTTAATCAGCGGTAAATGGAAGATCAAAGTGATCAGCGTGCTGCTTTACGGTAAGAAAAATTTCACTGATTTACAAAGGCAGATTGACGGCCTTGGCTCCAAAATGCTTTCCAAGGATCTGCAGGAGCTGGAAATTAACGGGTTAATCACCAGAACGGTAAATGCTACAAAGCCCATTACGGTGACCTATGAGTTAACGGAATATGGCTATACTATGGAGCCGATTATCCAGGTGCTTGCTGATTGGGGAACGGAACACAGACATAAAATTACTGGAAGATAATCCGGTTTTTGTGGGTATACGGAAAATTAAAACAGGATTGCAAACGGGCATTTCGCCGGCTTGTAGTTCTTTGGCTTTTTTAAATAAAATAGGGTTTTTAAATTGCTGTCCATAACGACTGATTTAAGTAATACAAATTTAACTTAACCGTCAGGCTTGCACAAGATGTTCAAATTACAAACTGGTTGATACATAATTTGTTACATCGTTCCAGTGAGTTCGCTCATTTTTTAGACCTACTCACTGGATTACTCACTGGAGATATGGTTTTATATGAAATATGTGAACACACTTAAAAACAAAAAAGTCCGTTAATTGAACATTAACAGGCTATTTAAACATTTTGATATTGCTATCTGCGGAGAGTGGGGGACTAGCTCGCTACTCTCGCTGATCCCTGTTAGGGGGAGGTTTCAAACAAAATGCTGTCGCTGCGCTCCTGTCCTTTTTTGTCATCCACCAAGCCTTGCGCTACCGCGCAGAACTTGCTGTATAACAAAAAATGCCACCCTATTGGGTAGCATTTTTGTTTGGCGGAGAGTGGGGGATTCGAACCCGCGGACCCTTTGACAAGTCAACAGTTTTCAAGACTGCCGCAATCGACCACTCTGCCAACTCTCCGCGACAAAAGTACAATTAAACTCCAATTCGCCAAACAGTAGCCCTGAACTATCTTTTAAATGCCTCATTATGAAACTGATTTTTTTTCCTGAACCTGTTTTTAGATGCGCTCAACGCTCTTAATGCGAAGTTCCAGGTGTGAAAATTGTAATATCCACATCATTACCCAGCCCCTCAAACTGCCCTGTAACCGCTAAAAAACGAATTGCTCCTGTAATATGTTTGAATTTCGCAATTAATGGTTTGATTAACGCAACTGTCATAAAACTATCCAAAGTAAATTTGTGTCAGCAAATTTTATTAAATTCATCCCTATGGAAAAGACGCAAACGTTAGAGAACTTTTATCAGAGCAAATTTAACACCGCTACGCCCAATATACAGCATGGGGTGGGGCACTTTAATGTGTTCCGCCTTGAAGACTGCATGGGGCCAAATGCGAAACCCGTTTCATACAGCAGAAGGGATTTTTATAAAGTAAGCCTGGTGCGTGGCAAATACTTGTACCACTATGCAGACAAAAGTATTTCCATCGAAGGCACCACGCTGATCTTTTTTAATCCCAACGTTCCTTATACCGTACAATCACTTTCAGAAAACAACACCGGGTTCTTCTGCATCTTTACAGAATCCTTTTTTATAGAAAAAATACGCGGAAGCCTGACCGATCTTCCGATGTTCAGCAACGGTGGCAAGCCGGCATATTTCCTGGATGAGAAACAGGATGAAGTGGTATCTTCTATTTTCACGAAAATGCTGGATGAAATTGAATCAGACTATGTTTTCAAGTATGATCTGCTCCGTAATTACGTCACAGAGCTCACGCATTATGCACTGAAGTCGCAGCCTTCAGAAACGCTGTACCAGCATCCTGATGCCAAGTCAAGGATTACTTCTGTCTTTACAGAATTACTGGAGCGTCAGTTCCCGATAGAGACTCCTTCACAACGCTTCTCGATGCGCTCGGCGAAAGACTTTGCAGAAAAACTTGCGGTACATGTAAACCACCTCAACAGGTCGGTCAAAGAGACCACAGGAAAGACCACAACAGATATCATTACTCAGCGACTGCTGGCCGAAGCAAAATCTCTGCTGCGCCATACCGACTGGAATGTTTCTGAAATAGGATACTGCCTGGGCTTTGAAGAGGCGGCACACTTCAATAACTTTTTCAAAAAACAAACCGCTTATACCCCGGGTTCGTTCAGAAATGTTTGAATTTAGCAATGATGTGATTGATTGTTGCAATTTTTGAGCCTGCTGAACCATTAATTTTGTTATCAAAATAACAATCATGGAAACAAAATCGCAAGTATGGTATGTTACAGGTGCCACAGAGGGACTTGGATTAGATTTAGTAAAACAGCTACTTGCAGCTGGGTATAAGGTTGCTGCAACTGGCAGGAATGCCGAAGATCTTGAAGCTGCGGTAGGCCACTGGTACCCTAATTTTTTGCCGCTTGAAGTTAACCTTTCCAATGAAGACAGTGTAAGCACATCTTTAAAAGCTACGGCTACCAGGTTTGGTAAGATCGATGTGGTAGTAAATAATACAGACAGTCCAATCTCAGAAGACTCAGGTCAGATGAGCGATAAAGAGGCGAGGGCCACTTTTGAGATCAACGTTTTCGGAATGATGAACGTGATCAGAAACGCCATGCCTAATCTCAGGAAAAACTTGTCAGGACATTTCTTCAATGTTTCCTCGTCAGGAGAATTTAACGGGACGTATCCGGGTTTCAGCATTTACTGTGCAGCAAGGTTCGCCGTAGCAGGACTTTCTGAGTCGCTCGCCGCAGAAGCCAGGCCATTTAATATCGGTGTCACTGTCGTGCTGCCTGGCCAGTTCCACACGGGCAATCTGAATGCTGTTACAGAAAGCAAACCATCTTCAGGCCATATGCTCAATGCTCAGACCCAGGTAGAGCATAAACAGGAGTTATATCCCGATGGTGCCGCTATTAAGCAGCAGGTTGATCCTAAGAAAGCCGCTGCACTGATGATCAGTATTGCTGCAAAGAGCCAGCCGCCACTTTACCTGTTCCTGGGCAAACGCGCTTTTGAAGATGCTGCTGAAAAGATTAACCTGGTACAAAAGGATATGTGTGCCTGGAAAAGCGAAGCACTAAGCACTGATGCCAAAGCAGAACTGGAATAATTCTTTTGCCCAATCCCGGAAAATGGACATTTGCGACCACTTAAACAGACATAATTAAAATAATTCTAATTTATCTTCGATTTTATTTGTATCGAGTCTTAATAATGTGAATATTTGCAATATAATCAATTCATTAAATGCAAAACGTCATTACCGCTGAGCCTCTTGTAGAATTCGTAGAAGTATTTAGAACTGTTAATGGTTCTGTATTTCAGTCTGACAAAGAAAATTGCTGGTATATTGATTTTGTAGGCAAGCTTGCCCGTTTTGATTACAGGAGCATCATGAAGCTCAGAAAGGCGATTTACGCGATAGATATCGAAGCACTGCTGCTGAATTCTGAACTGACGCCTGATCTGGAGATCGTATTTATCTGTGCCTGTGATCACTGCTACGTGTTAACCCTGCTGGAAATTATTGATTTCAAAAAATTGCTTGAAGGAACATTTGTCATGCTGGAGTTAAACCGCATCATTCATGACAGGGTTTACCGCTTAAGTATCTGACCTTCTTTAGACTTAGAATCTTTCCATATTTCACTGTAATGCTGCAAAGTTGATTTTATGCACTATTTTTGCATCAGTCAAATCGACAAGAACATAATTACAAATATATGAAAGACATCACACGCGTACAGTGCCTGCTATCAACTGAGGTAGAAGCATTGTTAAATCAGCAAATCAAAAAAGAAGCCCAATCTGCATCAGCATATCTTGCAATGGCATCATGGTGTGATAGTAACGGTTTTGATTATTCATCTGAATACTTTTTCAAACAATCCGAAGAAGAAAGACAACATCAGCTTAAAATATTCAAATATGTTTTGGATATGGGCGGTTCTGCTATCTCTCCGGAAGTAACAAATATACAAACTGAATTCAACTCTTTCAGAGAGGTTTTCGAAGAGGCTTTGGATGCAGAAATCAGCGTTACGCAATCACTGAAAAACATTGCGGCAAACTGCTACAAAGAGCAGGATTACGTAACTATCGAGTTCTTAAACTGGTTCTTTAAAGAACAACGTGAAGAAGAGTACAAAGCAAGACGTGCGCTCGAATTGTTCGACGTGATCGGTGAAGCCGGTACAGGAAGATGGGAAATTGACAAACATGTTAACGACATTAAATACGATAGCGAAGGATAATCCAGCTATTATTCTTCAGAACCGCTCAATTATATTGAGCGGTTTTTTTGTGTCTGAAATTTCGGGGCTTCCCTCAACCCTGGCATGAGCTTCAGGATAAAAGCTTTACAAAATAATAATACTGATTTCACAATACCAAAGCTGTAGCCTGCCAAATTTTAAGTGTATCAATTAGGTTATGTATGGTTTTTGAAACTAAAAATTGAATATCATTGTTATAAATAGATATACATTCTTAAACTAATTTAAAGAAAGATACACAGTATGGGACTATTTGATATTTTTAAGGCAAAAAAAGAAAACGAAGCAGGGGACACCAATACTGATCAGCTGATGGTCAATACTGATGAGCTAAACCTTGACGAGCTTTTGGAAATAGCTGTAAAAGAGCCTGTATACAAACCTGCATTTTATAAGCGCGTGCTTACAGACGAAATCATAGTAATTTCTATAAATGTGAATGTCTCTGATGGTTATCAGTACCTGGAGGTAGGAACGAGCGTGGAGCTATATGCGCTGGCTGACGGGACAATCCCGCTGTTTACCACCATAGACCGCATCTTTGACCATGGAGTTGTAAAAGATGACGTAGAATTTCTAAAGATGAGCGGTGCAGATCTTTTCAGTGTAGCCCAGGGCGAGAAATTCATAGTGAACCCTCACAGTGATTACAAAGTTAAAATCTCGCCAGGCATAGTTCAGAACCTGCTGGATGGAAGAATCTAACATAATCCTTAAAAAAAAAGACCATTGATATCAATGGTCTTTTTTTTGCGAAGCCAGTTCATCTGGCATCGGAAATAAATAGTTATTAAGGCTGCGCTTGCTGCTCCTGTGCTTTCTCTTTTTCCTTAGCTGCTGCTTTTTCTTTCTTCCTGAAGAAACCTCGCAGCAGAAAATTATGCTGCAGCGCTTCCATATTTTCATCCAGTTTCTTAGTGCTGGATTCCAGGTTAGATACAGTATGTTTCAATCGCGTTCCTGTTGAATCATCATTTAGCAAAACACCCACCGCATTTTTATCAGAATTCAGTTTCCTACTTGTTGCATTCAGGTTTCCAGTCATTTCAGATGCCGAAGTAGCAGTAGCCTGCAGGCTTTTTACAGCTGATTTCAGGTTACTGAACACCACTGTGTCGGTTAAGAGCTCTGTAGCCAGCGTACCTTTATTGTTCAGCTTGGAAGTATATTGTGAGATCGCAGATGTTACTCTTGCGGTAGTAGCAGATGCATTTTCAAGGTTTACTGTCATCTGGCGCAGGCGGTCGGCCATTACAGAGTCGGTAAGCAATGCGCCCAGTGCACCTTTTCCTTTTACCATTTCAGCACTTACTACCTTAAAGTCAGTGGTGATCGCCAGTATGTTCTTGTTATTGTCCTGCAAAGTCTTCATAATATCGTCGGGAGCAAGTGCTGCCGCAATATCCAGTCTGTCGCCATCTTCAACCACAGGCGTCTGCGCAGTCCCGCCCACAATCTCCACCATTTTATTACCGATGAAACCTTCTGAACCCAGTTTTGCCATCGCATTTTTGTGGATATACTGCTGTGAAGACTTCTCGATATGCAATGTAACCTCAACCTGTGCATTGCCATAAAATTCAACTTTGCTTACCGTTCCCACTTTAACACCGTTGAAGAAAACATTGTTACCTGCAGTGATACCGTTTACATTGTTAAAGATCGCTTTTAAGGTAATGCTGCTGACAAAACGTTTTTGTTTACCACCCAGGGTAAGTACACCTGCGATAAAAATAATGACACCAACTACGATGAAAATTCCGACAATAATTGATCTTTTGTTTTCTGAAGCGCTCATTTATGCTGTAAAATTATAATTGTAAAAAGATTGAACACGGGAATCCTCACTCGCAAAGACCTCCTCAAAGGTACCCTGAATAGCAAACTGCCCATCCAGTAGCATAGCAATTCTGTCGCCAGTTTCCTTGGCGCAGGTTAAATCATGTGTAATGATGATCGCCGTGGTTTTATATTTCTCCTGAACTTCGTTGATCAGGTTATTGATTTCTATACATGTAATAGGGTCAAGTCCGGCTGTCGGCTCATCATATAACATGATCTCCGGCCTCAAAATTAACGTCCTGGCAATACCAATCCGCTTGCGCTGCCCGCCTGATAGTTCAGAAGGCATCTGCTCGATGGTCTGCAGCAAGCCAACCGCATCCAGTACACTTTCTACCTCATCATTGATCTGGCTTCGTGACAGGTTCCGCGAATTGCGTACCAGTGGGAACTCCAGGTTCTGGCGTACAGTCATACTATCATATAAGGCGCTGTTCTGAAAAGAAAAGCCCACTTTAAGTCTCAGGGCCATCAGCTCTCTGGTTGGCAAATTTGCCACTTCTTCACCAAGAACCTTCACCATGCCCTGATCGGGAAGGAGCAGGCCGGAAATGATTTTGATCAGTACTGACTTACCTGTTCCGGAACGGCCAAGTACCACAAGGTTCTCGCCTTTATATACATCAAGGTCAACACCCCGCAGGATATGCAGGTCGCCGAATGCTTTTTGTAATCCCCTGATAGAAATCACAGGGTTATTTTTGTCTATTGCTTTCTGTTCTTTTATCATGATCGCTTAACGGAACGCATTTACTATTGCTACAATAACAATTTCCTCCACAAAAATCAGGAACATGGCGGCTACCACGGCAGAGTTGGCTGCTTTACCTACACCTTCAGTTCCTTTACTGGAATTGTAACCACAGTAACATCCTACCAAACCAATGGTAAAACCAAAAACTGTTGATTTAAACGAGGTACTAAAGAGATCCAGGAAACTGAGTGATTCAAACACCTGCGAGAAAAACATGGCAAAACTGGTCTGTTCATGACTGTGCACACTTAGAAATCCTCCCATCAGGGCTACAAAGGCAGTATACATCACCAGCAAGGGTATCATGAAAGTAGTGGCCAGTATCCTGGTTACGACCAGATATTTAAAGGGGTTCGTGGCCGATACTTCCATCGCATCGATCTGCTCGGTTACTTTCATTGATCCCAGCTCCGCACCCATATTGGAACCTACTTTTCCTGCGGCAATCAATGCAGTTACCAAAGGCGCAAGTGCGCGGACTATAGCGATAGAAATCAGTGAGGGAATCCAGGAGGTGGCACCAAAGTTGGCCAGAGATGGCCTTGACTGGTCCGTAAATACCACTCCGGTAATAAAGCCCGTAAGGGAAATCAGCGGCAGTGACTTGTAACCTACCTCATAACACTGGTGAATGATCTCTTTAAATTCGTAAGGAGGCATGAACACCTCCTTGAAAAACCGTAGTATAAATTTATAAATCTCGTAAACCTCTAAAAACAAACTGTCCAGTTTCTTGGATAAGACATATTTTGTGGGCTGTATATTGGGATTGTCTGTGTTAGGATCCATTCGTTGTGATTGATGCGCCAAATATAATTTAAATCATCATTATATTTATTCTATATTAAGAAAGCGACAAAACACGAAAATTGTTTTTGTTTTATGCTGACTAAATACGCATTTTGGTCAAATGTAAGATATCATGAAGGATTAGCCAATCCGGCATCCTAAAATGACAAAATAATGATGTGTTAAAAATAATATTGCTACCTTTTAAAAATTTATACCTATGAACAAGCCAAAAAGCATACTCAAAACTATCCTGCTAGGATTAGTACTGGTTTCTGCGACAGCAATGAACGCTTCAGCCCAGGAGAAACCGCCCTTTTGGGACGATGTAAATGCAATCAAAGCATACGACAAAATCTATGCGCCGCCGGCAAACCCTATTTTGTTTATCGGCAGTTCTTCAATTCGCCTTTGGGTTGATTTTACAAAGACCTTTAAGAATTATACCGTGCTTAACCGTGCGATAGGAGGTGCCGTAACCACGGATGCAGACCTTTACCTCAAAGATCTCGTATTTCCATACCATCCCAAACAACTGGTGATCTATGTTGGAGAAAACGATCTGCTTAAAGCACCCGATGCTACAACAGTTTTTAACGACTTTAAAAAACTATACGGGGATATCAGGGCGGAACTTCCCAATACTCCTATAGTATATATATCTATCAAAGGAAGTCCTTCAAGAAAACAATACCAGGCAAAGGCGATTGAGGCCAACCGTTTGATCAGTGCCTATATAAAAGGACAGCAACAGATCACTTTTGTGGATGTTTACCATCCTATGCTCGATAAAAATGGAGAGATGCAGCCGGGCCTGTTCAAACAGGATATGCTGCACATGAATGCCTCGGGCTACGCGATCTGGAATAAGCTTGTGCTACCCCTGCTGATCAAAGATTAAATTCCCGGCAATCAATCTGCCTGGGGCCGCTTGAGGCCGGTAATATGACAAGCACAGAATAATCTGTGCTTGTCATTATAATCTCAGCGCATAATCAAAGGATGCACGATTGTAAATGAGATACCTGTATAATACCACCAGATATGCCCCGTACACTACCTGTATAAACACATTCTCCCAGGATTCTATCAGGGAAGAGCCAAAAATAAGCATCAGTATCAGGATCAGCCCAAGCAGGATCCCGGACCTCGTAAACAGGCCAATCAAAATTAAAATGCCGACAATCAGCTCCAGTACAGGCAGTACATAGCCAAATGCCTGCACGAGCGGTTCAGGTAAAAATGTCCTGCTGAACAGATTTGCCATCCACTGACTAAACGCTTCCAGCTTGGGCAAGCGCGCTAAACCATGTCCAAAAAAACTCAGGCCTATAGGCAGACGGGCAAGGAAGTAGCTGAATTCTTCATTTTTCATAAGCTCAATTTTTATCTAAATATAACAAGATCCGGTCTGCTTCCGCAGAACATCAGGCCCATAATGATAACCGCCCTGTAAAAAACAGGATTCGTCGGTAGATTCTATATCCTCGTCTAATATGACTTTGGCTGCAGTAAATATTTGGTTCTTTTGGTGTAACAGTTGTATTACCATCAGGCAAAAAAGGGAAAGTGGCACAGTTATGATCAATGTGCTGGGATATATCAATATGTTTGTTTAACAATTATGTTAAATACTAATATCAAACAATAATAAACAATGGCAGTAAGAGATACCGGAACAGAACAGTTAATCAAGGATACCGCCAAGCGGATCTTTTTCCGCGAAGGAAAGTTCCATGCTACCACACAGGATATTGCTGACGCGGCAGGGGTGAACCGTACCCTGGTCCATTATTATTTCCGTTCAAGAGATATTCTTTTTGAACAGGTAGTGAAAGAGGCCAAAGACGAGCTTCACCAGACCCTTGACAAAACACTGGCCGCCAAACTCAGCTTTAAAGACAAACTGAAAAAGATGATTGATGTGTTTATGGATGAAACAATGGCCTTTCCTTATCGTGAGCTCTTTGTGATCACCGAGAACAAGAGGCACGATAAGCAGGAAATAGACCTGATACATGATACACATGTGAAGCCCTTCCTGGCAGAGATTAAAACAGAGATCCTGGCGGGGAACATCACCACCACCAACGATCCGCGGCAATTTATGATGAGCCTGTTTTCGCTCATGGCCTATCCGGTACTTGCAGAATCTCTGAATAAAACGTTTTTAAAAATCAGTGATACAGAATTTCCAAAAATGATGAAACAGCGCAGGCAAATCATTTTTGACATGCTTTACAGATAACATGATATGATCCGAAGATAGTTTGCGATCGTATTCCCTTATAAACTAACAATTTAAATGATATAATTACCCTTATACAAGCCCAGAAGTAGAAAACACACATATGAAGACGAACATAAAAACAGGACTGCTGTTCCTGGCAGGAATCACCCTCGCCTCATGCGGAGGAAGCAATAAAGAAGATGCAGCTAAGGCAGCTGCCGCCCCACAGGTGCAGGAATACAAAGTGGTTACCCTTCAGCCCAGATCAGCAACCCTCAATACAGACTTTCCTGCAAGCATACAGGGTCAGGAGAACATTGAGATCAGGCCCAGGATTGAAGGTTACATTGAAAAAATATATGTGGATGAAGGTGCCGTAGTGAAAAAAGGCCAGCCGCTCTTTAAAATCAATGACCCGCAATATGAACAGGCCGTACGTACAGCACAGGCAGGAATTAAAACTGCACAGGCACAGGTAAGTACAGCAAAACTGGCGGTAGTAAAAGTTACGCCACTGGTACAGAAAGAGATCGTAAGTAAATATGAGCTTGAATCTGCCCAGTATAGTTACGACTCTGCATTGGCGAGCCTTGCACAAGCCAGGGCAGCCCTGGTGAATGCACAAACGAACTTAAGTTACACCACAGTGACCAGTCCGGTAAACGGAGTTGTAGGTTCGATCCCTTTCCGCCTGGGAAGCCTGGTAAACTCCAGTACTACAGATCCGCTGACAACCGTATCAAGCATTGGCAATGTATATGCTTATTTCGCGCTGAATGAAAAGCTGCTCCTTGAATTTACAAAAGACAGCACAGGAACATCCTTTTCGCAGAAAATTGCAAAACTGCCAAAGGTATCACTGCTGCTGGCCGACGGATCACTGTATAAGGAACAGGGACGTATAGAAACTGTAAACGGCCTGATCAATACCGCTACAGGTTCTGCCAACATCCGCGCACGTTTTTCAAACCCTCAGGGTGTGATCAGAAGTGGTAGCAGTACCACTGTAAGGCTTCCAAATGCAGTAAAAGATGCATTGCTGATCCCTCAGAGTGCTACTTTTGAACTGCAGGATAAGCGTTTTGCAGTAGTAGTGGATAAAGAAGGCAAAACTAAAACCGTATCTATCACCGTCATGGAGAATACTCCTGGTAACTACTATATCGTGGAAAGCGGACTAAAAGCGGGCGACCAGGTTGCACTGGAAGGTGTATCTACTTTAAAAGATGGCACCCAGATCAAGGCAAACGTACAGCAGCCGGATGCTATTTATGCAGACTTAAAATAAGAGCAGATGTTTAAAATATTCATACAGAGACCAGTTCTCTCCACGGTGATCTCAGTGATCATCGTTATTCTGGGTGTCCTCGGGCTCATCTCGCTGCCAATTGCGCAGTACCCCGATATTGCACCTCCCACGGTAAACGTTGCCGCTTCCTATACAGGGGCAAATGCCGATGTGGTTTTAAAAAGTATTATTATCCCACTTGAAGAGCAGATCAATGGGGTGGAGAACATGACCTACATGACCTCCACCGCAACGAATGACGGTGCAGCAAGCATCAAGATCTTCTTTAAAGTGGGTACAGACCCGGATCTTGCCGCGGTAAACGTACAAAACAGGGTGTCAAGGGCAACCAGTTTGCTGCCCTCTGAAGTAACACAGGCAGGGGTAACGGTTACCAAAAGCCAGAGCAGTAACCTGCTGATCTTCTCATTATATAGTGAGGATAAAACTTATGACCAGACCTTTTTGCAGAATTATGCCAAGATCAACCTTGTACCTGCCATCCAAAGGGTAACCGGCGTAGGAGATGCAACCGTTTTCGGATCAAAGGATTATTCGATGCGTATCTGGCTAAAACCGGATATCATGCAGCAGTACAGCCTGATCCCAAGCGATATCTCTGCTGTACTCGCAGAACAGAACATCGAGGCGGCTCCGGGTAAGTTCGGTGAAAACAGTAACCAGTCTTTTCAGTATGTAATTAAATACAAAGGCCGTTTGGTGCAGCCCGCCGAGTTTGAAAATATGATTATCAAATCCGTAGGCCAGGGACAGGTGTTACGCCTGAAAGATGTAGCCAGGGTAGAACTGGGCGCATTAACGTACTCCTCGACGATCAATATGAACGGGCAGGAATCGGTAGGTATGGCGATCAGCCAGACCCCGGGCTCCAACGCAAGGGACGTGATCAATAATTCCAAAAAGATTATTGAAGAAGCTTCAAAAACTTTCCCCAAAGGGATTAAATACACCTACCTGGTAGATGTGAATGAAAACCTGGATGCCTCAATTGAAAAAGTAATCCATACGCTGATCGAAGCATTTATCCTCGTGTTTATCGTGGTATTTATCTTCCTGCAGGACTTCAGGTCTACTTTAGTTCCGGCTATTGCGGTTCCGGTGGCAATTGTGGGTACCTTCTTTTTCCTGAACCTGTTTGGTTTTACGATCAACCTGCTGACGCTGTTTGCGCTTGTACTGGCTATCGGTATTGTAGTGGATGATGCGATTGTGGTAGTTGAGGCCGTCCATGCGAAACTGGATCATGGTTATAAATCAGCGAAGAAAGCTACCATCGATGCCATGAACGAAATTTCCGGTGCGATTATTTCCATTACGCTGGTGATGGCCGCGGTATTTATCCCGGTAACTTTTATCACCGGATCTACCGGGGTTTTCTATAAGCAGTTTGGTGTAACACTGGCAGTGGCAATTATCCTATCAGCCGTAAACGCATTGACCTTAAGTCCGGCACTGTGTGCATTGCTGTTAAAACCGCATGCTGATGACCATAAACATCAAAGCTTTATACAGCGTTTTTATACGGCATTTAATGTTGCTTTTGACAATATCACCAATAAATACAAACGCTCGGTACAGTTCCTTTCTGTTAAAAAATGGATCGTGCTGGGTGCAGTGGCGATAGCCGGAGCAGGTTTATTCTATATGATGAAAACCACGCCTTCTGCCTTTGTGCCCTCAGAAGATCAGGGAACAATTTTTGCCAATATCAGTTTGCCGCCATCTTCTTCGATGGAACGTACAACGGAGTTATCGAAACAGGTGGACAGCATTGCGCATACGATTCCTGAAGTAAGCAATACCTTACGTATCGTTGGGCAGAACTTTGTGGCTGGTGCGGGTAGTGCCTATAGTATGGTAATTGTGCGTCTCAAAACGTGGGACCAGCGGAAAAGAACGGTAGATGATGTGGTGGGCGACCTGTTCAAAAAGACAGGCAGCATACGCGGTGCAAGTATCTTCTTTATATCGCCGCCAACCATCCAGGGTTTTGGCCAGAGTGGTGGTTTTGAGTTCCAGCTGCAGGATAAAACTGCGCACAGCACGGCCGACTTCTTTAAAGTGAATAATGAGTTCCTGGCTAAACTGGCCCAAAGAAAAGAGATCCAGTATGCACAAACTTCTTTCAATCCCAACTTCCCTCAATACATGATGGACGTAGACCTGGAGAAAGCCAAAGAAGCGGGAGTAACGGTGAACATGATCCTTCAGACCATGCAGGGTTATTACGGAGGTTTATATGCTTCAAACTACAACCAGTTTGGCAAGCAGTACCGCGTGATGGTGCAGGCTTCTGAAGAATACAGGATGAACCCTGAAGGGCTGAGCAAGATATTTGTCCGCAATACCGCAGGGGCGATGGCACCAATAACGGAGTTCATTAAAATGCGCAGGGTATTCGGCCCGGAATCTATTTCCAGGTTTAACCTCTTCAGCTCAATTGCGATCACGGGTGCACCTAACGTAGGCTTCAGTTCCGGTGATGCTATTAAAGCTATCCAGGAAGTGGCTACTTCACTGCCTGCAGGTTATGGATACGAATTCTCGGGCCTGACCAGGGAGGAGCTGGCATCAGGCAGTGAAACAGTATTTATCTTTATCCTCTGCCTGGTTTTCGTGTACTTCTTGCTGAGTGCACAATATGAAAGTTATATTCTTCCATTTGCAGTACTGCTGGCGATTCCATTCGGACTTGCAGGGGCATACCTGTTCTCGATCATCTTTAAACTGAACAGTAATATCTATCTGCAGATCTCGCTGATCATGCTTATCGGTTTGCTTGCCAAAAACGGGATCCTGATTGTAGAGTTTGCGCTGGAAAGAAGAAGGAACGGGATGCCAATCGTGGAATCTGCAATTGAAGGTGCTGTGGCGCGTTTAAGGCCGATCCTGATGACATCCTTTGCATTCATCTTTGGGCTTGTGCCCCTGATGTTCTCCAGCGGAGCGGGTGCAGTAGGTAACAAGTCTATCGGTACCGGTGCCGTAGGAGGTATGCTCATCGGAACAATCATCGGGGTGTTTGCGATCCCGGTATTGTTTATCATCTTCCAGTCTTTACAGGAAAAAATCAGTGGCCCGGCTAAGAACGGCTATGATGATGATGACGAAGAGGAAGAAACAGCAGCAGCTAATCCTGAACAGAAAAGAATCGATGGCGCTGAAGAGCACCTGCTGATCGAACCGCCTAAAGCATAGTTTATCATTAAGAACGAAATCAAATGACTCATAAATATAACAAACAGGTTTTAGGATTACTCGTAGCAGCGTCACTTTTTAGTGCCTGCTCGGTGACCAAAACCTACAAAAGCCCGGAGGTAAAAACTGATGGATTGTACCGCGACCAGGTTGCTGCAGATTCTGTGACGCTGGCTGATATGCCATGGCAAAGTCTTTTTGCGGATGAAAAGCTGAAAGCACTAATCCAGAAGGGGCTCGACCAGAATGTAGACCTTAAAAATGCAATCCAGAATATTGCGCAGGCACAAGCGACATTGAAGCAAAGCAAACTGGCGTATTTGCCGACTTTAAGCGCGAATGCAGATTATACGAGGACAAAATCCTCATTGGCGGCATTAAACTTTCCGGCCGGAATCAATATCAATACGCTTACCAACACCTACCGTTTGTACCTAAGTACTTCATGGGAAGCGGATATCTGGGGAAAACTGAGCAGCAGCAAGAGAGCTGCCCTTGCCAGTTACCTTGGCACGGATGCGGCAAGAAAAGCTGTGCAGACACAACTGATCGCTGATATTTCAAATAATTACTTTACACTAATTTCGCTGGATAAACAGCTCACGATTACCGAAGAGACCCTGAAGAACAGGCGCAGCAGTGTAGAAACGATAAAGGAGTTAAAAGAGGGGGCAGTGGTTACAGGCGCAGCTGTTGTGCAAAGTGAAGCTAACCTCTATGCAGCAGAAGTGACCATACCTGATCTGAAACAGAGCATCAGGGAAACTGAAAATGCGCTGAGCATTCTACTGGCGCAGGCACCCGGCCCTATAGACAGAAATACGCTTGACTCACAGGTTGTACCTGTAAACCTGTCCGTTGGACTGCCATCTCAACTGCTGCATAACCGCCCCGACGTTGAGCAGGCAGAATTCGCCTTCAGAAATTCATTTGAAAATACAAACCTGGCCAGGACGTATTTCTATCCAAGTTTGACCTTAACGGCAAATGGCGGATTGTCTACGCTGCAGCTAAAGAATTTCTTCGATCAGTCGATCTTTTATTCACTGGTAGGGGGCTTAACTCAGCCTATCTTTAATCAGGGTGTCAATAAAGCGAGATTAACTACTGCACAATCACAACAGATACAGGCGATGAACACTTATCAGCAGACCTTACTGGTAGCAGGGCAGGAAGTATCTAACTCTCTGTTTGATTACCAGTCGGCCGTAGCGAAACAGGCTTCCAGGGCAAAACAGATTGCCGCCCTGATCAAAGCTGTGGATTATACGCAGGAATTGCTGCGTTTCAGTTCGGCCACAAACTATACTGACGTACTGACTTCAGAGCAGAGCCTTCTTGCAGCGCAGTTAAGTGCTGTAAGTGATCAGCAGCAGAAGCTGCAGGCTGTGGTAAATCTCTACCGTGCATTGGGCGGTGGCTGGAAATAATCCGGCTACCAGTCTATCCCCTGCAGGGATGCATGATATTTAACAGGATCAAAGCTGTAAAGGTTGGGTGATTTATGCGCCCCGCCTTTACGCTGGTCTTCATGTTTAATCAGCACATCGAAACGCATGATCCGGCGGTAAAAATTACCCCTGTTCAGCTTTCTTCCCAGGATGGTTTCGTATAAACGCTGTAATTCCGAGATGGTAAAGCGCTCAGGAAGCAGGTTCATACCAATGGGTTTATAACTCAGCTGCTGCCTTAAAACAGTCAGCGCATTATCGTAAATCGTCTGGTGGTCCATCGCGAGAGCCGGCATGTGATCTATTGATTTCCATTCGCAGGTGTCACTGTAATGGTCAATTTCCAGGTTTACTTGTGTATAATCTACAAGTGCATAAAAACCGATGGAAATAAAACGTTGCTTGTGCCAAAGGTTATCATCGTAATTCCTGAAAAAATCTTCTGAACGGTTGACGTTTCCGAAAATGCCAAATTCCTGTAAATAGATCCTTTCTGCACCGGTACGCTCTCTGAGTACCCGCTGTGCTGCATCCTCAACATTTTCATCTTTAAAAACGTATCCGCCGGGCAACAGCCATTTCTGACCTTTTGCCATTCTTACCAAAAGCACCTTTAACTGGTTCTCGTGAAAACCAAATACAACACTGTCTACAGAAATATGGGGCAAGGCTTTTTCCCACATCCGGCTGCTCATCTCAATGATCTTCTCGTCTTTTTCCATTTTCCGCAATAATAAGCTAAAATAAATATTTGCCGCGCTAAATAAAATAATATCTCAGTGATTCACAATGAGTCAAAGGTGCTGATTATTACCCGGATATAACAGATTTTTATTACAGCTGCAAGAAGATTGTATGCTTTGAGCATTGATTCCCGGGCTTTCAATTCTTACCTTACAATGTAAAAATGATGTAACATCAGAGCGCTGAAATTTTATTATGATAGCTTTGATTTTTAAAACTAAGATTTACCTAAACTCTTTGATCACATGAAGAAAACGCTTCTCTTATTCTCATTACTGGCATTTGCCGGCTTGAAAAGCCAGGCGCAAAGCCAGCCGGTATGGATGCAGCAGCCTGCTGTTTCTCCGGACGGAAAATGGATCGCCTTTGAATATAAGGGCAATCTTTTTAAAGTTCCCTACAGCGGTGGCGATGCCGTACCGCTTACCATAGCCAATTCCTATAGCGGATATCCCATCTGGAGCCACGACAGTAAAAAGATAGCTTTTGCCTCAGACCGCTATGGCAATTTTGATGTTTACCTGATGAATGCTTCAGGGGGCGAGGCCAGCCGGCTAACTTATAATTCCAGTCGTGATATCCCTTATGATTTTTCTGTGGATGATGCTAAGGTTATCTTTGGTACAGACCGTCATGATCTCTATTCATCGGCGCGTTTTCCCTCGGATGCGATATTTACCAAGCTCTATGAAGTGCCCGCTAAGGGAGGCAACAGCCGGATGCTGAACAGTGCAGGGATGGAATATGTGCATTACAATGAAAAGGGCGACCAGCTGATTTTTCAGGACAGAAAGGGCTATGAAGATGCCTGGAGAAAACACCATACCTCGGCCGTAACCAGGGATATCTGGACGTACAATATCAAAAACAACACCTATACCAAAGTATCTGCATTTAATGGCGAAGACCGTGAACCGGTTTGGGGCAGCGGGGATACTTTTTATTACCTGAGTGAAAAAAATGGAAACCAAAATCTTTACAAATCATCTTTAGGCAGTACTGCTGCAGTTACGCAGCTGACGAACTTTGAAAAAAATCCTGTACGTAATCTTTCGCGCTCGGCGGGAGGCAACTTTGTATTTACTTATAATGGTGATCTGTATACTTTCACAGAAGGGCAACAGCCGCAAAAGCTGGGCATCAACCTGAATGCCGACTTCTCGGGCGACCAGATCATGACTGTTCCGGTAAGAGGAGAGGCTGCTGAAATGGCGGTTTCCAGCGATGGCAAACAGGTTGCTTTTGTATACCGCGGAGATATTTTTGTGACTTCTGTTGATGGTGCTACCACAAAAAGGATTACCAATACTCCTTATCAGGAACGGATGGTAGACTTTAGTCCAGATGGCCGCAAGCTATTGTATTCTGCGGAACATGCAGGTTCATGGGATATTGATGAAGTGACGATTGCCAACCGGAACGAACCTTATTTTTATGCCGCTACGGTACTGAATACGCAAAGCATTATCGCCACTGCGAAAGACGAATTTCAGGGTGTTTATTCACCTGACGGGAAAAAGATCGCTTTCCTTGAAGAAAGAAATATTCTGCGCTCGTATGATATTGCCGGGAAAACAAGCCGGACATTACTGCCCGAAGGCGTGAATTACTCCTATGCGGACGGAGATCAGTATTTCACCTGGTCGCCCGACAGCAAATACCTGCTCGCGCAATCCACCGAGGGCGGAGGGTGGTTCCAGAACGAAGTGGTATTGATTAAAGATGACGGTTCTGGCAAGCGCATCAACCTCACGGAATCTGGTTTCAGTGATGAGATGCCGCAATGGGGAATGGACGGAAAGATGATGTACTGGTTAACGGATAAAGACGGAATGAAAAACCTGAGCCGCGGCAGCCAGTCGGACATCTATGCGATGTTCTTTGACCAGAAAGCATGGGACAGGTTCCAGCTGAGCAAGGAAGATTTTGACCTGCGCACAGAATCTGAGAAAAAAGATACTGCCGGTAAAAAAGAACCTGCGAAAGACCTGAAAAAGAAAGAGCCTGCAAAAACTCCTGCCGCACCGGTAAACCTGTACCTCAGCAACCTGGATAACCGCACAAAACGCCTCACACTGGCATCTACGGCGATCAATGGGGCCAAGCTTTCAAAAGATGGTGAAAAGCTGTATTTCTTTGCGAAGTATGACAAGGGGTACGACCTCTGGGTAACGATCACACGTACCAATGAAAGCAAAGTGCTGGCCAAGCTGGATGCACCGGGTGGCGGCATTGAGCTGAGCAAGGATGGAAAATCACTCTTTGTGATCGCCAATGGCAATATCATGAAGGTAGGGGTAGACGATGGCAAAGTTACCCCAGTGAAGATCAATTCTGAAATGGAACTGAATGCCTCGGCAGAACGTGAATATATTCTTGACCATACCTGGAAACAGGTGAAGAAGAAATTCTTTGATCCTAAACTCCAGGGTGTAGACTGGGATTATTACCATACCAACTATAAGAAGTTCCTGCCTTATATCAACAACGATTATGACTTTCAGGTACTGCTGAGCGAATTCCTGGGAGAATTAAATGCCTCACACACCGGCGGACGTTACAGTCCTTCCTTTCCTAACGGCGATGAAACTGCCGCACTGGGGCTAACCTACGATCTTTCGGGAACCGGCGACGGACTGCCTGTAAAGGGCGTGATCCCTGGTGGGCCTTTTGATATTGCGGGCACAAAAATGAAAGCCGGTATGGTAATCGACAAGATCAACGGGGAAGCGATTACTGCCGCCTCCGACTGGTCGAAACTGCTGAACCACAAAGCCGGGCAGTTTACGCGGATTTCATTTCATGAACTCAAAGGCGGAAGCACTTATGAGGAAACGGTCAAACCGATCAAACCGAGAACCGAAACCAGCGTGCTGCTGTACAACAAATGGGTGAAACTGATGGAGCATCTTACCGATAGTCTCTCTGGCGGCAAAGTAGGCTATGTACATGTGCGCAGCATGGATGATCCCAGCTTCCGCGTTACCTTTGATAAGGTGTTGGGCAAAAACAGCCGGAAGGAAGCCTTGATTGTAGATTCACGCTTTAATGGCGGCGGATGGCTGCATGACGACCTGGTAACCTTTCTGAGCGGCAAGCTTTATTTTACACTGCGCCCGCAGGGACATATTACCGAAGGCGGCGAACCGCTGAACAAATGGTACAAGCCCAGCTGTGTACTGATGAGCGAAAGCAACTATTCCGACGCTTTCATGTTCCCTTATGCGTATAAAGAACTGGGAATTGGAAAACTGATTGGCACACCTGTAGCCGGAACTGGCACGGCTGTATGGTGGGAAGCACAGATCAACAGCCGGATCGTTTTTGGGATCCCGATGATCGGAACCTATGGCGCCGGAGAAACCCATGCCACGGAAAACCACCAGCTGGAACCAGATATCATGATCCTGAACGATTACAACCAGATCCTGTCTGGTAACGACCAGCAGCTGGCCGCTGCTGTGCAGGAGATGCTTAAAACCATAAAGAAGTAAACAGATAAGGCTTTATCATTAAGCTGAACCCCAAAAGTTTTGTCGTAATTGGGGATCAGCTTAATGATAAGGCCTTATTTCATCCTGTCCTCGCTTTCAGTCATCGCGCTGATGCTTTGAGTCATCGCGCTTTTTGTGCTTTCTGCCTCATTTAACATTTCGTAACAATTACCAGGGCATATATTTCTTGAATTTAGAGAAATATTAAACCCTATATGAAGACTATTTTACTATTTTTATTGTTTTGTGGCCTGTTTTCCATACAGCAGGCCAGGGCCCAAAACGGGCCGAACTTCCAGAACGATACCGCAACGGTCAACAAATTTATCACAGCGCCGCTGGATGAAGTTCTGGATGAATTCGCTGCCACCTATAAGATCAGGTTTATATTTGATCGTGCACAGATGCACAAATATGGGGTAAGCGATCACTATTTCCATGATAAAGTGAAAGACATCATCAGAGGTATCTGCCGTGCCAATGATATCTACTATGCCAAACAGCCGGATGGTACGTATTTTATCCTGGAAAAACCTGAAGACATTACCCGGCTGAGGCGGCTTCCGCCAGGGGCCATGAAACCCACGGTAGAAGCTAAGGTTAACCAGGCCTTTACAGAGGAGGTCATCACTACGGCCGCTGCTGCGAGGCCAGTGCGTACGAACTTTGCGCTGGCCGGAAGGGTGACAGATAACGCTACCGGCGAATCGCTGCCCGCAGCTTCGATCAAGATCAGAGGGACAAACATTACAGCCGTAACCAATACCGACGGATACTTTAACCTGACGAATGTCCCTGCCGACACATCTGTCCTGGTCGTCAGCTATGCGGGGTACCAGACATCAGCCGAAAGGCTTACGCCCGAAAGAGCATCACAGAAGCTGGTGATCTCCATGCTGCCTGCCGACAATGCACTTACTGAGGTAGTGATCAACGGGGAGAAGGGAGAAGCGGTGATGAATACCGATACGCGCAGGGTGAGCGTGGTACAGCTTACACCGGCAAAGCTGGCTGTGCTGCCAAACATTGGCGAAAGGGATATCCTCAGGGCATTTCAGCTGATGCCAGGGATCAGCGGAAGTAACGAATCCTCATCAGGAGCCTATGTAAGGGGAGGTACGCCGGATCAGAACCTGGTGCTATTCGATGGTTTTACCGTTTATCAGGTAGACCACTTGTATGGATTTTACAGTGCATTTAACGTAAACGCGGTCAAGGATGTGCAGATGTATAAAGGCGGCTTCTCCGCTAAGTTTGGTGGCAGGCTTTCCAGTGTGACCGATATTACAGGTAAAGACGGGAATAAGAAAACCGCAGGTTTTGGGGTAGACCTCAGTTTGCTGAGTGTTAACATCTACGGAGAAACGCCATTAAACGATAAATCATCCCTCTTGTTCAGTTTAAGGAGATCGTACCAGGGCCCGCTCTACAATAAAATTTTTAACAAGCTTACCAATACCACTACTGCAACCACCGGTGGCGGCGGATTTGGTGGCCCGGGTGGCCGCGGCGGAATGGCTAACTTCCAGACACAGGTATCTTCATGGTTTTATGACCTGAATGGAAAATACACGTATACACCGGATGATAAAAACATTTTTTCCCTCAGTTTCTACAGCGGTAAGGATAAACTGGATAACAGCCACGACCTGGGTATCCCGAGTGTGCTTTCAAGTTCTGTTAACAGCTCCAGCATCACAGATCTTACCACTTACGGTAACGTAGGCTCCAGTGCCAAGTGGTCCAGGAGATGGACAGACAAATTGTACGCTAACACCCTTGTGAGTTATTCCAATTTCTTCAGCCACCGCAACAGGGGCATGGCCAGTTCAATCACAGATTCTACAGGAACAGTAGTTGATACCAACAGTGGTTCTGCGGAGAACAATAACCTGAAAGACCTCAGTGCAAAGTCTGACTGGGAGTTAAACATCAGCAATACGGGCAAAATTCTGTTCGGCGGTTTTGCTTCCAGGCAGGATGTAAAATATGATTATACGCAGAACGATACGACAAAACTGATTGACCAGAACAATCAGGCGCTTACCCTTGGTGGGTACGCAGAACTGGAGCAGAACTTTGGCGCGCTCAGGTTGACTCCGGGCCTTCGGTATACCCATTACGACTTAACGAACAAGAATTATATAGAGCCGCGTTTCTCTGCCAGTTACGCCATCAACGACAAGCTGATGCTGAAAGCTGCTACCGGACGTTTTTACCAGTTTACCAACAGGGTAGTACGTGAAGACATCCTTTCAGGCAGTAAAGACTTCTGGGTACTGGCAAATGGGAGCAGTATTCCTGTGGGCAGTGCCATCCATTACATCCTTGGTGCCAGCTACGAAACCAACAAATTTTTATTCAGCATTGAAGGGTATTACAAAAGGCTGAGCGACCTGACAGAATATTCCCTTCGGCAAACGGGAACTGGCGGAATGTTCAATCCGAATTCTACCATCACCCTGGAGCAGAACTTTTATAATGGAAAAGGGTATGCAAAGGGAATTGAATTCCTGGTACAGAAAAAAGTTGGGCAGTATACCGGCTGGATAGGCTATACCCTGGCCAGTGCGTTCAATAAATTTGACGTATACGGTACGGATTATTTCCCTGCAGCACAGGACGTGCGCAATGAGTTTAAATCGATCAACCTTTATCAGGAGGGCAGATGGACATTCTCCGCTACCTGGATCTATGCAAGCGGGCGTCCGTACACGGCACCTGTTGGCAGTTATACCATCAACAGGGCAGGGTCGGGAGCCGAAACCTATTTTGTGGTCAGCGGTAAAAATACCGAGCGCTTCAAAGCATATCACCGCCTTGATGCCGCCATTACGTATGATCTGATCAGGACCAGCACTAAGAAAGTGGGCAGCATTGGCTTCTCTTTCTTCAACATCTATAACAGGTCCAACACCTGGTACAGGGAGTATTCTATACAGGGAAATCAGGTGATTTCTACTGATGTAAATTATCTGGGGTTCACACCTAACTTAACGTTAAGCTTAAAATGGTAACAAACTATAGAAAGATCATATTCAGCAGTATAGTACTACTGCTGTTTCTTGCAGCCGCATGTAAAAAAGACAGTTCCACAGCAGACTACAGTGCATTGCCGGTGGTAGAGGGATACCTGATGCCCAACAAAATTGTTGAAGTAAAAGTATCATTGCAAAAAGCCCTGGTAGATACCAATGCCTATGGCGTGGCTGTCACCGGATTAACGCTGAGCATCTCTGACGGCAGCATTACAAAAACGCTGACCGAAGATAAAGCGGGCCACTATATTTTGAACGACCTAACTTTTATCAAATCCGGCTCAACCTATAAGCTGTCTTTTACTTATAATAACCTGCCTGTAACGGCCAGCACAGTGATACCCGATAAACCTTCGGGCATTGTAACCTCTGCCGATACTGTGATCATTCCAAAGATGACTTTCGGTTCTACAGAAACTGCATTTGTACCCGTGTATATCCGCTGGAATAATCCAAACTCATATAACCATATTGTAGTGTTCAGGTACCTGGAAACTTTCAAGTCTTTAATTTCCAGTCGGTTTAACAGTGATACGGTGAGCAGTGTGGAAGTGAATGCGGTTAAAGCAGCAGAATTTGAACTGACTGCCCGTTCTTTTAAATATTATGGAAACTACAAGGTAATCGTAACACGTGTAAACCAGGAATATCTGGATATGCTGAACAACAACAGCACATCTTCACAAAATTTAACAAATGCACCAACAAATGTTACGAATGGATTGGGTATTTTTACGGGCATGCAATCCGATACCCTCTCAAAAAAGTTGCTGGTGAAAGCGGAAGAGTAATTTTAGAAAGATCATGAAGCGTTTATCCAGGCTGATTTCCAACAAGTACGTCATTTATGCAATTCATGTATTGTTCTGGATGCTGCTGATCTTTCCCTTTTTATCAGGGCCCTATCATCCTTCATATTTTAGTGAGGTAAAGTACAGGATAATCTTCAACAACAGCATGTTGATTATCCTGTTCTATTTCAATGCGTACTATCTTTATCCCAAAGTTTTCAGGAGAAAGGGCTGGCCGGCCTATATTTTAAGCGTGGTTGTATCCGTAGGGATGATTGTTTATGTGTCTTTTTATGTAGAGAAAACCTGGTTGCCCTTTAATGAATTTTCAGGTTTTCCGGGACGTCATCACCGTACTTTTCCTGAAAAAGAGAGCGGTCCATACTGGTCTCATTCGGGGATGGGACATGACGATTCTCTGCACAGGGATGAGGATCCTTCGTTTTTCAGGGAACGTGGAAGGAATGAATTCCATAAGGGCGACCGGGAGCGGTTTCCGCGGCCAATGGGCCCACCCAGGGGGATATTTCCCTTTCCGATGTATCTTTTTATCATTGGGATCAGCTTTAGCTACAGGCTGATGACCGATCAGAATATCGAAGAGAAAAAACGAAAGGAGCAGGAAACAGAAACCTTAAAAACAGAGCTCGATTTTCTGCGTTCGCAGATCAGTCCGCATTTTATGTTTAATGTGCTCAATACACTGGTAGCCATGGCCAGAAAGAAATCCGACTTAATGGAGCCTTCCCTGATCCAGCTCTCTACGTTAATGCGTTATGTGCTGCATGAAAGTAATTACAACAGAATTCCGCTGGGCAAAGAGGTAGAGTATCTCAAAAACTATATTGAATTGCAGTCGCTCCGCTTTGGTGATGACCTGAATCTGATCATGGAGATCTCTCAGGATACTGAGGGCTTTGAAATTGAGCCCATGCTGCTGATCCCATTTGTAGAAAATGCTTTTAAACATGGGCTGGGAACCGGGAACGATGCAAGACTGCTGATCCGTCTGGGGATAGACCAGGCGCTTTCACAGCTGCATTTTACAGTTGAAAACGAAATTGCCCCTGTGAGCGACAGTAAGGACGCCAGCTCCGGCATTGGATTAAAAAATGTAAGCCGCAGGCTGGAACTCTTATACAAAGACAAATACACCTTAGAAACGATGGTGAATGATAATATTTTTATTGCCGACCTAATAATTGAATTGAGATGATCCGTTGCCTGATAGTTGATGATGAGCGTTTTGCGAGAGAACTGATAGAGGATAACATTCGTTTAATTCCCTTCCTTGACCTGGTAGCCAGTTGTAAAAATACAGATGAGGCCATGAAGGTAATGGCCACAGAACAGATTGACCTGGTTTTCCTGGATATCCAGATGCCCGGCTTATCCGGAATTCAATGGCTGGGAGCAGGGCTGATCAATTCCCCGATGGTGATCATGATTACGGCCTATGAAAATTATGCCCTGGAAGGCTTCAATCTGAACGTGCTGGATTACGTAGTGAAACCAGTTGCGTTCGATCGCTTTTTAAAAGCTGCCAATAAAGCTATGGAACTGTACATGTTGAAAAATAAGCAGGCCCCTGCCTTGCCTGCTGAGCCTAATACCTTATTCGTAAACTCCGACTATTCGCTGGTGAGAATTAATATGGACCATATCACCCATATCGAAGGTTTAAAGGATTATATCAAGATATTTCAATTGAATACCGAGAGGCCGATTATACCGAGGCTTACGCTGCATTATATGGAGGCCAAGCTTCCTGCCACATCATTTTTACGCGTCCACCGTTCGTATATCGTAGCGCTTGATAAGATTATCTCCATTAAAAGAAACCGCTTGTACCTGCCTGATGCAGATATTCCTTTCACTGATAATTACAGGCCACAGTTAATGGAATATATAGGCCAGCACAGTTAAGTGGTCCTGATGGGAAACATGTCTTTACCGATCTTCCAGCCAGCTTAAAAACGCAGTTACTTTATCTTTTGCAACCAATAGTTTCTCTGCTGTAGGAATTAACAGCTTCACAAAAAGCTTCCTGGCGAAATAATGCTCTACCTCAAGTACAGATTTAAAGCTGATGAGGTACTGCCGGTTTAACCTGAAGAACTGTTTGGTCGACAAGAGCTGATGCACTTCATCCAGCGGGGAGGAGATGCCAAACTCTTCCTGATGAAAGTTTACGATCGTGGGTATTTCATTTTTGATGTAGAAGTAGGCGATGCTTTCTGTGGGGACGATCACATATTTGTTATGTTTAAATACCAGGAAGCTTTTTTTACCATCATTTTCCCCAATCCTGTTCATCAGCAATTCGAGCTGCTGGCTTTCTTCTTTGTGTGTCTGAAAGAAATTTCTGATACTTTCAACCTTTTCAAAAGCGGGGCCAATGGTTTCGGCTGATATCGGCTTTAGAATATAGTCTATCCCGTTGGATTTGAAAGCTTCTATTGCGTAGTCATTATAAGCTGTACAGAATATGACCGGGGAAACCACTTTTACACGTCTGAAGATATCAAAACATAATCCGTCTGCAAGCTGAACATCCATAAAGATCAGATCGGGTGCGGGATTTTCACTGAGGTACTGTACCGCGCTCTCCACACTCTGTATTGAACCCACAATCTTAGCGCCCGGTTTTACTAATGTAATGGTCCTGGCTAAAGCTCTGGCCGTTTTTATTTCATCTTCAATGATCAGGATATTCATGGATCAGCGGGAGTTTAACTGTAAAAAGTACGTTATTGTTATCGATGATGATCTTCTGGTTCAGCAGGTGCAGATACCGCTGGTTAATATTCTCCAAACCCAGCTGGGTAGAACTTTCAGGATTTTTCCGGAGGTTGAGCGGATTCTCGATGACCAGATTTTCTGTTGTAGTGTACA
This sequence comes from Pedobacter westerhofensis, assembly GCF_900182595.1. Classification (GTDB taxonomy): domain Bacteria; phylum Bacteroidota; class Bacteroidia; order Sphingobacteriales; family Sphingobacteriaceae; genus Pedobacter; species Pedobacter westerhofensis. The sequence goes on from NZ_FXTN01000004.1 coordinate 411,555, forward strand.
GCATGATGTGCAATGGTTTTACCAGGCTGACTACATTGTGCTTCACACAGTTTTCCACCAGAAGCTGAAGTGTGAATGGTGGTATAAGGCTTTGATATAAAGATGGATGAATACGTATATCTAAACTTATACCTTCTTCAAATCTGGCTTTCAGCAGGAAAAAATATGCCTGCAGGATACCGAGTTCTTCGCTTAAAGTGATCAGGTCTGATTTTCTGTTTTCCAGCGTGGAGCGGTAGAAATCAGACAGTTTATTTATGAAATTGGCGGACTGGGGATCTCCCAGCTCGATCATTGATTTGAGTGTGCTCAGGCTGTTGAACAGAAAATGGGGATTAACCTGCTGCTTAAGCAGTTCAAACTGGGCACCCAAATTGTCGGATCGGGTCCTTTCCAGTTCTATCGCCATGAGCTGCGTCCGGTGGCTCTGGTACAGCAGGTGAAGAAACATATAGGTGGTGAGGTTAATCAGGATTCCCCTGAACTGGTACATCATCAGCATAGACTTGAAATTATATGCCGGGAACAGTAACTGGTGCGCGATGACCAGTACAATCATCAGGAAAATTCCAAACACCACACTGCATATCAGCCTGATATTAAAGAAACTGCCGTCCACCGCTTTATTTGAAAATTTAGGTAAACTAAAAAGGTTGGCATACCAGATCAGCAAAGAATAGGTAAAAGCAATGGAGGCATCTACCATCAGCTCTGTAAGCGTAATATGCAGCTGAAGGATCTTTGGTATCGATGCCAGTACACCAATGAACAGCGAGCTGAGCCAGATGACCAGGGGCGAAACGCTGAAAACGCTTCCGGGCCTCGTATAAGTACCGGGCCTAATGATCATGGCATTACTGAGGGTTGCTGTGCAAAGATATAACGCATGCTTTTTTCATTTCCTGTAGTATCATTGCTCAAGGTAAGTAATTTACCTTCATATCGCTGGTAGTTTGCTTTTATGTTTTCAAATTGACCGCCGGTTGTTTTAATTATTTCCAATGACAGGAGCTCGCCGGGGATCTTTGCGCCAAACCAGTGTTCATCTTCTTTCTGTTTCCAGGTGATCATGGCCAGAACTTCGCCAGGCTGTGGCGCATTACCCGCTATGGCAGTTTTTAGGGCAAGTTCGTTACCATACAATGTGCACATTGTGGCGTTTTTTTTGTTGATTGCTGTGCTGATCACTTTTAATCCCATTTTACTGAAATTGAAAGATGAGGGCAGCGAAGCGTCTTTATTGATTAGCTGAGAACCATTGGGTTGTGTACTGCATGCTGCCGATAGCAGGATCAGCGCCGGGAATACGATATATATTGCTTTCATTGTTTTAGTTTTTAACGGGCAGAGTAAATACAAAATCATTTTTGCTCATCGGGCGGTGGCAGTTCACACATTCTGTAGCAAACAGTTTGGTTTTTCCGTAAGGAAGCATTTTTGGTGTCTTAAACCTTGCAAATCCCCATCCTGCAGTAGAACCATATTTTTGATCATCTTTGATCATATACTCCACCTGTTTAAAAGCGCCTGTTTTTACGTTGCCATCCTTATCGCTGAGCTTATCCCATGCTACTTTTGCAAAAATGGTTCCGTTTGGCCAGGGGTTGATGTGATTCTCCCTGATCGCTTTGATGGCAATATCATTTCCAAAAATCACCCGCATGGTGTTGTTATCAAAGCGGTCTGATGTGGTAACTACCTGCCAGTTTTTATAGTCGGGTATAAATTCAATACCATTGAGTGCTACCGGAAGATTGATTTTTGGTGCATTTGCGGCTCCTTCAACCCATTTACCATACTGTTTATCCAGTGCATTGGTCTTACTGGTATCTGAAGGTTTGTTGTTCAGCATCTCTGTAAGGTAATTTTTCAGTACCAGGAGATCTGAAGCTGAAACCTTTGTTCCGGGATGTACGATCTGGTATGATTTAATGGGCATCGCAGCTGCCTGGATCTGGTTTACGGCTTCCCATAATTTGGCTGCCTGATCTGGTTTGGCCAGTGCAGACCAGCTGGAGAAGTTTAATCCTTCGCGTCCCTTCTTTATATCCTCCGCTACTTTCCAGTTTGCAGGGGCAATCCTATCATACCACCGTACATTCGTTTCATTGGAATGGCAGTCGTAACAAGCTCTTTTCAGAATTGCCTTTACATCCTGCGGCGCCTGGAAATCTCCGGTGACCGGTGGATTTGCAAATACCGGCCTGTTAATAAACTGTATCAGTATCAATCCTCCTAGAATTACCAGGACCCCGGGGATGATGATTCTTCTTATCCGGTGTTTTGCTTCTAAACTCATATCCTAAAATTTTACTTAAAGGAACGCTTATTATATCCGCCATCAAAGCTGATTTTGTTCAATCAGGCGAATAAACAGGTGAACCCTCCAAATATCAGGTTGAATCTGAATTTCGTAAAATTTGGAAACATCATGTAATACCAGCATTCCTGCTGCGTCTGTTTATTTACATCCGTACTTTTATCAGGCTCCAATTCCAAACTGCTCAGCCAGTCTTTTAACTTTGCCCTTTATGAGTTGGTTTAACTCTTTTTGACCATACCCAGCAGTTATTTTGTCCAGGTTTTCAAGCACATATAAACCTATGCGGATATTTTGGAGGTGCGCCTGCTGATACGTGGGGTCCAGACTCTCGATATAACTGAACTCCTGAGAAAGAAAATCCGTGGTTTCCTTTGTGAGGATATTGGCTTCTGTCACATGGCGCAGCGCATACATGTTCTGAATGGTGCTGACCCGGTTAAGGGTATCTCTCATACTGTAATTTCTCAGTGGTATCTGCTTCAGGCTTTTCTGGAGGATCAGTTCTGCCTGCATGGTTTTACCTTCCATAATCAGGTTGGTAGTCAGGGTGTTATTCATAGTCCAGGTTCCTTTCATAAACTCTCTCGTCTGTGGATCCAGGTATTTCGATTTTTTATATGCGGTGAAATCCATTTTGTTGGCAACATGATCGAACATCTCATCAGTATGGCTACGCTCAGATTTATCGCGCTCATCACCCTGTTGTGACTGAAATGGCAGCAGGCGATAGGCATAACCTTCAAGGTGCAGGTATTTATCCAACCCGATATAAGTATCGTCAGAAACAGAGGTCGCGAAATATATTGGCCGTTTCCAGTTGTTGTGTACCAGGATATCGAAGATGGCAAGGTCACCTTTACTGGCATAGGGTTTATTGAATACCCATTCCATACTTTTTGCCACTCTGGACCGCTCATTATTTTTGATGGTATGGGTTTTCACCAGCTGATCGGTGTCAACGGTAAGTTTAAGCTTTTTGGAAGGCAGGAAATTCATGTACGCGCCACTGCTCATCTGTACCTGGTCTGCTTTATTGTCTGATGTCATTACCGCAAAGAGGTCCTTCAGCTCTACGCTGTCCGTCAACCCATAATCTACATAAGGCAGATAATCTCTGGTGCCCTCTGCATACTGGTTTTCGGTCATAGAAACAGGGAGAGGAGCAGAGGCGTTCTGCTGTCTTTTCATCTGGTTGATATATCCTGCATCCGGCAGGAACTGTACGCACAGCACCCTCACATCAGTTCTGATTCCTTCCACTTCCTGCGCGTACCAGAGGGGGTAGGTATCATTATCAGCATTGGTAAACAGGATGGCGTTTGGGGCACAGGAGTTCAGGTAATTTCTTGCCCAGTCGCGCGCAGTGGTTTTATTCGATCTGTTGTGATCGTCCCAGTTCTGAGTTCCCATGAGTACCGGTACAGTGATGCAAAGCAGTGCGGCAACCGAAAGGCTAAATTTCGGCTGGGCAAACCTGCTCAGCAGTTCCCCTACTGCAAGCATTCCAAAGCCTATAAATATAGAGAAGGCATAAAACGAACCGATATAAGCATAATCCCGCTCCCGCACCTGCAGCGGATCCTGGTTCAGGTAGAGAATAATAGCAATTCCGGTAAAAAAGAATAGTGTCAGCAGTACCAGCGCGTCACGTCTGTTCCTGCGGTATAGCCAAACCAGACCTGCGATACCCAGGATCAGCGGCAGACCGTAATACACATTGTGGCCTTCATTCGCAGTTACGCTTTGCGGCAGGCCGGCCTGGCTTCCCAACCTTACTGCGTCAAGTGATTTTATTCCTGTGATCCAGTTTCCGTTTTCTATACCGCCCTGGCCTTCAAAATCATTCTGACGACCGGCAAAGTTCCATAGAAAGTAGCGCCAATACATAAAGCCAAGCTGCCAGGAAGTAAAGAACCTCAGGTTTTGCACAAATGAGGGGGTTTCTCCTTCGGACATATTCAGCCACTGACGATAAAATGCGGGATGGTTATCCTTCTGGCTATACGTTCTGGGGAAGAACATATTTTTATCATACGTAGTTTTATAAGTGGAACCGGAAATTTCATATTTGGAATTTCCTTTTCGATAGGTGTAGCCTGTTTCCTTCTGGTCTACGGTTTTTGCATCAAATGTATTCCCGTATAGTAAAGGCGTAGAACCATAATTGATCCTGCCAAGGTAGCTGTACAATGAAAATGGGTTATCAGGATTACTTAAATTGATATTTGGCTTTGCGTCGGCACGGATCAGGATCATGAAATAAGAGCTAAAGCCAAACAGCAGAACTACTAAACACAGGAGTCCAAGGTTGAGGTTGTACTTTTTCTTTTGAATGGAATACCGGATGGCCCATAAGGTAGCTGCAGCAAATATCAGAAGAAAGAAAATTGCTCCTGAGCCAAATGAAAATCCCAGCGTATTTACAAAGAATAAGTCAGCTTCGGCAGCAAAAAGCACAAAATACTGGATGATCACAAACTGGACCAGTCCCACGATGAAGCAGCCAGCTACCAGCGCTTTTAATGTGCCTGGTACTGTTGGTCTTAAAGCCTTCTTGAAATACCAGACAAGCGTTACTGCGGGAATGGCAAGCAAGCTCAATAAATGAACCCCGGTAGACAGGCCCACGACAAAAGCGATCAGCACAAGCCAGCGGTCGTTGTTTTCGCTTTCCCATTTCAGGATTGCCCAAAATGTGATGGCGGTAAATAAAGAGGAGAGCGCATATACTTCTGATTCTACTGCAGAGAACCAGAATGTATCAGAAAATGTATAGGCCAGGGCACCTATTGCACCCGCGGCCATAATACCGAATGTTTTTGAGCCGGGTTTTTCATTCCTGTATACTTTGGCAGCAATGGCCGTGATGGTCCAGAATAAAAACATAATCGTGGCTGCGCTGGCAAGCACTGCGCTGAAGTTGATCCAATATGCAATCTTCGCCGTATTTCCCATAGCCAGCAGGCTGAACATTTTTCCGATCATTAGAAACAGGGGAGCCCCGGGCTGATGGCCAACCTGCAGTTTGGAGGAAGTTGCAATAAATTCTCCGCAGTCCCAGAAACTTACTGTGGGTTCCATTGTGAGCCAGTACGTGAGCAGGGCGATCGCAAAAAGTGCAAATCCCATACAGGTATTGATACGCTGATAACGTTGTTTTTCTGCCGGAGTACTGATCATCTCTGCAAATTCAGTATGGATAAACTCCTGTACCCGCTTCATATTGAATGTTGTGGGCTGATGTTCCAATGCAGTAAGGATATGATCGTATAACTCATCAAATGAATCCTTGCTAACCGTTACCTCCAGGAGATGACGGCGAACGTCGAGCTGCTGCTGTGCGGTAAGTTTCATGATAATTTTGATTTAAGGCTGAGCAGTAATTCAAGATTGCCAATAAAACTTCTGGCTTCTTCAAGTTTGGTTTGTACGGCAACCCTGCCTTCTTTGGTGAGGGCATAATACTTGCGGACGCGGTTGTCTACCATTTCGGTGCTGGTGCTCAGCATTCCTTCGGCTTCCATTTTATGCAGGGAAGGGTACATCGATCCTTCAGTAAGGAGGATCTCACCGTTGGTGATTTCCTTTACTTTTTGTGTGATCTCGTAGCCATACATTTTTTCATTTTCCTGCAGTAATTTAAGAATGATCGTTTGCAGGCTTCCTTTTAACATACCGTTTGCTGTACTCATGATACAAATGTATAATTTTCCTACATACATAGGAAAATTATGCATTATATATTTTTTTTGGTTTAGCTAAAAGTGATTGTACCAAGGTACTCACTGTCCGACTGCCTGCTGCGGTCTGCTGCAACAAACGCCAGGTAACAATGAAATGTGCCACCATTGGTGTATATCTTACTTTTTTTGTAGTAGCTTACCCGCAGAATCTGTTCGCCACTTTTTCTGAACTCTCCAAAAATAGACATGAAAGCCTTTTTGTGCTCAATATCATAAGCAAGCAGCATTGCCTGGTCTGCATAATGTGCACCTTTTGCGAGCGCATCCGACCAATCTTTATCCCAGCTGAATTTGATCTCCTGTTCAGCATACTTTTCTACCTTCATGTTTTCTGGCAGAGGCAGACTGCCGTAGCTCACTTTGGCCAGGGCAGGATTGACTGTGAACTCAGGTGCATCACCTTCAACGGCATGAGTCAGAAGGTAGGATTTCGCAGCAGCATGGCCTTGCGAAGCAGGCTTGTAGGTGAAACCTTTGAATCCTTCACGCACAAAATCGAGAAGTGGTTTTAGCCAGAATTGCGCGGTGTTAAATCTGGTACGATTGCCTTTTTCTTTTTTTGAGATCTTCGTTGTTCTTTTTTTATGCGGCCCCTTTATATACGGATTGCCATTACGAGAAGATCCATGTGTAGGGCCTACCTTTCCTTTGATAGGGCCGTTAATTCCATTGATTAGTTTTCCCATGATATATTCAATTATTTGAAAACCAATTTACTAACTGTTTTAAACAAATACAAATTAATTTGAAAATAAATATGGATCAAAAACAGATCATACAGGGATAATATTTCTCTTTGATCCGAGTTTGATCCGTCTTTGATCCGAGTTTGATCCGAATGTGATGCGTTTTTGTTTGGGAACAGTGGTTACAGTAATCAATCAGCGTATGATGGCGGGCATCTTATGATCTTTTCAGAAACCGGATTTTGAGATGTTATTTGCTTAAAGGTTTTGGCCGCCGGAAACTTCGATGCGCTGTGCATTGATCCATTTGGCATCTTCGGTGCACAAGAAAGCAACAACACTGCCGATATCGTCAGGCCTTCCTACGCGGCCAAGAGCCGTGATACTTGCGATATGCTTGTTGAGTTCCGGATTATCTCTGACCATACCGCCGCCAAAATCGGTTTCTATGGCTCCGGGGGCAACAATGTTCACATTGATCCCGCGTTTACCTAATTCCTGGGCCATGTATTTGGTTAAGGTTTCAATCGCGCCTTTCATACTTGCATAGAGTGAATAGCCCGGGGTACTGAATCTGGCCAGGCCGGTAGAAATATTGACAATACCGCCTCCGTCGTTCATCAGGGCAAGTGATTTTTGCGACAGGAAATAAACTCCTTTATAGTGGATATTCAGTAAAGTATCAAACTGCTCTTCAGTAGTATCAGTAAAGGGGGCATATACAGCGATCCCTGCGTTATTGATTAAAAAATCAAAATGATCAGTATCAAATTTATCTTTTAATACTTCCTGAACCTGAATGAGAAACTGATCAAAGCTTTTGATATCTGCAGTATCAAGCTGCAGGGCTGCGCCCTTTTGTCCCAGTTGTTCAATATCAGCTATCACTGCCTGGGCCTCATCTTTTTTCGTGTGATAAGTGAAGATCACATCAAAACCTTTCTTTGCAAGGCTTTGTACCATGTTTTTACCTAATCCGCGGCTACCGCCGGTAACCAGTGCAATTTTACTTTTAAGTTCCATCGTAATAAGTTTTAATTCGACGGTAAAAGTAAGATGATATCGGACAACGGTGTTTGCACAATTCAATCAGAAGCTTACATAAATCAATCTTAGGCCCTGAATAGATTGGGAGCGATGGAGGTTTGTTTTCTAAAGAAGTTTGAAAAATGCGCCAGCTGTTCAAAACCGAGGGAATAGGCAATTTCGGATATGTTCCAGTCGGTCTGTTTCAACAGGATTTTTGCTTCCTGTGTAATCCTGGAGCTGATGATCTCTGTAGTGGTTTTGCCTGTATTTTCTTTTAAAACCTTATTCAGGTGATTTACATGTACAGAAAGCCGGTCGGCATAATCCTTGGCAGTACGCAGCGCCAGTTTCTGATGTTGTGATTCAATTGGAAACTGTCTTTCCAGCAGTTCAATAAAGAGAGAAGATACCCTTGCCGAAGCGTTATGTGTTGGATACAATGAAGATGCCGGCTGCAATTTCTGCCCGTAGTGGATCAGTTCAAGCACATAGTTTCTGATCAGGTCATATTTATAAGCGTAGTCGGATGATATTTCCTTATGGATTTTATTGAAGATCGCAGTCAGTTCCAGGCATTCTTCATCTGTAAGCTCGAATATTGGAACACCGCCCGGCTGAAAAATGGGCAGGTCTTCGAGAACTACGCCACTCTTATTCTTGATCAGAAACTCGTCTGTGAAGATACAAAAGCTGCCGTGCTGGTCTGTATCCTGTGGCAGCCAGTTATACGGAATCTTTGGTGTGGCAAAAATCAAAGCATTTTTCTCAATGTCAATTACTTTATCAGCGTACTCTGCTATATTCTTCCCGTGAATGAGGCCTATTTTGTAATATGCTCTGCGGTTGTAGGGCATAACAGGCTTCTTATCGGTTTCTTTGCTCACCAGATCTTCAGTTCTGAAGATGTTGAAATGACCAATTTCTTTAGAAAGCCCTGCAGGTATCAGGGTGGATATAGACTGATAAAATTCTTCTACCGATATAGTTTCCATATACATGAGGTTTGCAAAAATCAAATATAATGAAAAATCATTAATGGAAGCAGCGGCATTGATTGCTATATGAGAGCAGCGGAATAGCTGATCTTATCCATAATAACAAAGATAAGCCACATCGTCATCACAGGTAACATCAAAGGATACGCCTGAAGGAACATCAAATTCTTCCTGTGCCTTGTATTTTACATAACTGTTTCCTTCGAGTTTTACGCCCAGAATACCTGAAATGATAATCATTTTCTCTGGTGAGGATGTAGAAAAAGTATAGTTGCCTTTTTTCATCACGCCCACTGTGGCGCTTCCTTTTTCTGTTTCCAGTGCCAGGCTTTGAACTTTGCCCGAAAAATATACATTGTGGTTTACGGTCTCTTCTTCAGAAAGATTGATAGAATTACTCATGGTTTTGGATTTACTGGATTGATTTAAAAACCAAAAATAACTTTTTTATCATATAAGAGGTGGTTTATCTATAAAAAACCTCCTATCGCATCGTGTTTGGGAATCTGGCGAATACATATACGGTTTTGGCTACATCCTTACCAGCAGCATTCCCGAATTTTGGCAGATAAATTAATCAAAGACATGGAAATCAAAGGAAAAATCGTAGTGATTACAGGTGCTAGCAGCGGAATAGGCGAGGCTGCTGCGCGAATGCTGGCCGGGCTGGGCGCAAAAGTAGTATTGGGCGCACGCCGACCTGAGCGTCTGGAAAGTATTGCCGCGGGCATTGTAAAAGATGGCGGAGAAGCTGTATTTGCCGTAACAGATGTAAAACGCCGTGAAGACCTTAGCAATCTGGTAAAACTGGCTGTTGAACAGTATGGTAGGGTGGATGTGATCATTAATAATGCCGGGATTGCCCGTTTATCCCGAATTGATGAACTGGATATCGAAGCATGGGAAGAAATGATAGATATCAATCTGAAGGGTGTTTTGTATGGGATCGCCGCCGTCGTACCGGAATTTAAGAAACAGGGATATGGTCAGGTAATCAATATTATCTCAACTTCGGGTATTAAGATTGTGCCTTTGCAGGGCGTTTACGCAGGTACAAAAAATGCAGTGAGAACAATCAGTGAAGCCTTCCGCCAGGAGTCTAAAGGTGCATACCGCATAACCGGCATCTCTCCCGGAATGATCCGGACAGAACTGACCGAGGGAATTACAGACCCGGCGATGAGGTCTGCAATGCAGGAACATGTTTCGGCAGTGGCCATTTCTGCGGATGCGATTGCCAGCGCTGTAGTTTTTGCTATTGGCCAGCCCTCCGATGTAGAGGTCGGTGATATTGTTGTTCGCCCTGCGGCGCAGGATTAATTTCTAAATTGCCCGGGATTTACTGATATTGTATTTATAAATATTTTTATACACTTATAAAATGTCTATTCCTCAGATTTACACCATCAACAGTATTTCAGAACTGTTACGAAGGACAGGACTGCCAAAGCCACTGCATCCGCAGGTAGCGCTGGTGAACTATGACCAGGTGAAGCTGATGCTGACTGATGCCGGCAATAAATTTGCACTGAATTTTTATAAAATATCTTTTAAAACTGATTTTAACGGACGTGTAAAATACGGACAGGGGTATTATGATTTTGAGGAGGGTGGACTTGCATTTCTCTCCCCAAATCAGGTCGTGACCATGTCTGGCGAAACTGAGAGTTATCAGGGGTATGCGCTGTATTTTCATCCTGACCTGATCAGGGGCCATCCGCTGGCTGAGCATATCCATCAGTATGGATTTTTTGCTTATGCTGTTTCAGAGGCGCTATTTCTTTCTGACAAAGAGAAAAAGGTGATCAGCAGGCTGTTTGAAGCTATCGAAACAGAACTTCAGCATGATATTGACCACTTTAGCCAGGATGTGCTTGTTGCACAGATCGAGCTGCTGCTCACGTACAGTAACCGTTATTATAACAGACAGTTTATCACCAGGAAAGTGATTTACAACAGTCTGATTGATCAGATGAACCTATATCTGGGCGGGCGCCTCGGCGCGCAAAATCCAGTGATCGGCGGACTGCCCTCTGTTCAGGATGTGGCAGACCACCTGCAGGTTTCTCCGAGGTATTTAACGGATATGCTTAAATCCCTTACGGGACAAAGCGCACAACAGCATATCCATCATCAGATCATAGAAAAGGCGAAAGATATTTTGGCAGTCAGCAACCGCACCATTGCAGAGATCGCATATGATTTAGGCTTTGAACATCCGCAATCATTTAATAAGTTGTTTAAGCAAAAAACAAAAATGTCTCCTTCAGCGTTCAGGCAATCTTTTGATAATTGATTGAAGTTTATAAATTTACTTTCGATTTGCGCCGGAATCATAACACAACCGGCAGACAGTCGTTAAAGATATTATGAAGAAGCAACATCATTATCAATTATCATTAAGGTGGAATGGGAACCTTGGCGAAGGAACGCTTAACTATAAATCATATGCAAGGATTTACACTGTTCACATCGATGGTAAACCAGTATTGGAAGGTTCCTCTGATCCTTATTTCAGGGGAGATCAAAGCAAGCACAATCCTGAAGACATGCTGATATCGTCGCTGAGCGCCTGCCATATGTTATCCTACTTACATGTATGTGCCGTAGGCGGGGTAGTGGTGGTAGATTACCTGGATAATGCTACAGGTTTGATGGAAACTACGCCGGACGGTTCCGGCCGTTTTCTTGAGGTTACGCTTAATCCTGTGGTTACTGTTGCCGATGCTTCTATGATTGAAAAAGCCAACGCATATCATGCCAGGGCCAATCAGCTCTGTTTTATTGCAAACTCGGTCAATTTCCCGGTGAAGCATGTGCCCGAGGCAAGAGTGAAGTTAAATGTAACTTTCAAGCTTTAAATGCGCCCGTTACCAAAGTAACAGGCGCATTGGTTTATATCTTTTCAGACTCCATTCCGTACTGTTTTAACACATCAGCCGGTACGCCTTCCCATTTGTTTGGCTGGTTACCTGCGTAGCCGATATCTTTGACCCCGATTTCGCTGGTGAAAAATCCTGAGGCCGTAAGATCCCGCATGAGGTTAAAAAAGGCAACTCCCTGCATCATATTTGGTTTCGCTTTTTGAGGATAGGCGATCTCATCGATCAGGCTCAGCTGCTGGGCGGATGAACCTCCGCTGAATGGCTTTTGAAACCTGTTGTTGCTCTGGATGTCCAGCCATTTTAGTCCTCCGCGCATTGGCGTCTGGTGCTGTGGCATGTCCTTCACAATAAATTCAATAAAATCCGGCACTTTTGCATCTGTTGCACTGCCCGACCTGCCATCTTTGGGTATGATGATATCTGCTAGAATTGCGATAGTAGCCATTTCATGTTCATTGAAGAACTTTGCTTCTTTCAGCGCCTGGTCCCTTGCTATTTCAAAGTCCTGCCTTCCCGGCTGGGCGGCAGCTTCTTTTGTAACTATTTCTTCTTTTACTTCTTTTCCCGGTTTACAGGCCTCGAGTAATAATCCCGTACTTACGGCAGTGAGGCCTAAGGCCCTTAATGATTCTCTTCTGTTCATCTTATGATAGATAATTAAGCAGATTAAACGATACGATATTGATTAGCTCAGGTTTACCTTTTTCTTCTGCGCCAGAATATACTCTGCGGTACGCATCGACAATGCAAGAATAGTCCAGGTTGCGTTTTTATCGCCCTGCTGTACGAAAGGCCCGGCATCAACCACAAATAAATTCTGGCAATCATGTGCCTGGCACCATTTGTTCAGCGCAGATTTCTTCGGATCATTGCCCATCCTTACTGTACCGGTTTCATGAATGATTTTTCCCGGTGCTTCCAGTCCGTAATTGGTATCTGCGCCCGGCAGGTCTGAGGTAATGATGGCGCCCATATTATGCATGATCTCTTTAAAAGTTTCCTGCATATGTTTTGCCTGTTTAACCTCGTCCGGTGCCCATTTATAATTGAACCGGAGGACAGGGATACCGTATTTGTCTACCACTTTAGGGTCTATCTCACAGTAATTGCTTTCTCTTGCGATAGCTGTACCGCGGCCGGCCATCCCTACGTTTGTGCCAAAAAACCTGCGGTAATCATCTTTCAACGAAGCTCCATACCCTCCGGCTTCTTTCATCTTTCCATCCTTGCCGGGCACGAGGCCATTGACCTTCTGGATATTAGAGCCAATGCCATATCCCGGCATGTGCATACCACCGCCATATTCTATATGGTATCCCCTTGGGAAGTCCAGCTTTTTATTGTCCAGCCACCAGGGCGAATAAATATGTACACTGCCTACACCATCTTCGTTGTAGCGTTTACGGTCCATCAGCTGTGGCAAAAAGCCGCTGAGGCTCGCTCCTGTAGAGTCATGCAGGTATTTTCCTACGATGCCGCTGCTGTTGGCTATTCCGTCAGGGTGAGCTGCAGATTTTGAGTTGAGCAGCAGTCTTGCAGATTCTCCGGCACTGGCGCCCAGAATTACAATTTTACCTTTAACTTCATATTCCTGTAGATCTTTGGTATTCACATAGGATACTCCTGTAGCAAGGCCGCTTTTATCTGTCAGAACTTCTCTGACCATGGCGTTGGTGATCACCGTCAGGTTTCCGGTTTCTACTGCCGGGATAACCAGGCATGAGGATGATGAAAAATCGGCGTAGACTTTACATGATCTTCCGCATTGCCCGCAGAAAAAGCAGGAACCACGTTTATTATTTCCCGGTAAAGCTTCGGTGAGGACAGACCCTCTTCCCGGTATAACTTTCACTCCGGATTTCGTAGCGCCCTTCTTAATAAACAGTTCGTGCAGCCTTGGTTTTGGAGGTGCGAGGAAGATGCCATCAGGTTCACTTTCTATTCCTTCGGCAGTTCCGTAAACACCAATTAACCGGTCTACCTTGTCATAAAAAGGTTTTAGCTCATCGTAAACAATAGGCCAGCTATCGGTTAGTCCGTCCTTAGGCTGGAAATCTTCGGGGCCCATTCTCAATGAGATTCTTCCCCAGTGATTTGTTCTTCCGCCCAGCATCCTGGAACGGAACCATGCAAATTCTGAGTTGTTTTTTTGTGTGTAAGGTTCACCTTCAAGTTCCCAACCACCGTATGCGGCATCGAAATCGCCGAAGGGACGGGTAGTGCTGGCTCCGCGCCTGGGTGATTCCCAGGGCCATTTGAGCTGCTGGGCGTCTGTTCTTGGGTCAAAATATGCACCTGCTTCGAGCATCAGTACTTTTTGTCCGGCATGAGCAAGCACATAGGCAGCCATACCGCCTCCTGCACCTGAACCTACAATAATTGCATCGTATTCTACATTTGACTTTTTAATCTGAAAATCGTTCATCCTTAATTCTGGGTTATTAAGAGTATATATTTGGGTGCTTATTTTTCGAATTTAGGATTAAAAATGAAAAAATGACTTCTATTCCAAGAAATAATTGCTGTAACATTTTGAAAACATCCGTCCTGACGTTAACAAAATTGCCTTTAAAGTTGATAATAAACACCCTTAAAAATAAAAAAGAGCCTCAAAATTGCTTATCCCTGCCTGTTTTCACAATGTTAGTTTTGATGTGATCATAAAACGATTCTTTGTATGTTGAACCCAGTAGGAGCACGGTTTTATTTTTAAGCACAACCATGTTTCCGTCAATATGGATGATCTTTGTATGATTAACGATAAAAGATTTATGTATCCTAAGAAAGAGATCCGGGGGTAATTGGGAAATGATTTTTTTAAGGGGCACCTGAACAACGTGAGCTTCCCTGTCTAAATTGAAGGTTACATTATTGTTATTGGATTCTATATAAAATATATCATCAAGCTCTATTTTAAACAGACGGCTAGTGGCAAGCTCCTTGAGATAAATGTACGAAGCATTTGTAGACTGAAGTTTTTGCGGTACTGCTGAAGGTTGAGGCAAAGCATAGATGATTTTGGCAATGCACTGCATAAATTTCAGCTTTGAAACAGGTTTTAGCAAATAATCGACTGCATTATGCTTAAAGGCTTCAAAAGCGTATTCTGTAAACATACTGATATAAACAATTTTGGTAATGTGGGCAATCAGACCGGGAAAATCCACTCCTTCAAAGGCTGGCACATCAATGCCCAGGAAAACGAAATCAGGCATTATCATTTTCACCTGCGCGATACCTTCTTCAGCTTTGGTTTGAAAACCAACCAGTTCAAGAAAGACGATATCATGAATATGTTTTTTCAGGGTATCAATTGATTTGAGATCTTCATCAATAATAAAACATGTTATCTTCATATTCCCTCCAATAATTATTTTAACCTGTCCAATTCAGACTGGTTGCTCAGGTCTTTTTTCGGTGCCGTAGACTTGCTGCCAAATTTGTAATTTAAGCTCAGGTTGAACCGTCGGTTTTCATTTTTATTATAAAAAGTACTGTATAAGTTTCCGGTTTCATTTACCCCTTTTGTGATATAGCTGTAAAAAATATCAGTGATACCCATTTTCAGGGAAGCCTTATTTTTTAATATCGTGTATTTGAAACCTGCATCAACCCTGTATCTCGGGTCTATCCGTCGCGTGAGCACAACGCGTCTGGATTTGAGCAAGCCCAGTACTTCGAAAGACAACCGGGGATTTACCTCAAGGGAATTGAGGAGATTGAGGCTGCAGGCGGCTTGTTTCAGATTGACATAGGTGTCAAGTATAGGTGTTTTGTATTGCTCGTAAAACAGATCACTATTGGCGGTCATATTCCACCATGATGAAATTTCCTTATTGTAACTGATTGATAAGTCAATGGTATAATAATTTTTAAAATTATCTATAGTCTGCCTGGTTGCTCCGCTGCTGTCGGCCAGTGAAGTGAAGTAGTTAAAGTAGTTCTTAGTTTTACTATAGGATAGGCCCAGCGTCAGGTCTTTTTCAAAAAGGTAGCTGAATTCGACAGATTGGGTGGTTTCCGGCTGGAGCAGGGGATTGCCCTGAGTATAAAAGTAGGGAGAGGAATAGTCTATGAAGGGATTTAAGTCTTCGTATCCGGGCCTTCCGATCCTGCGGCTGTAGGAAAAACTGATCTGGTCTTTTCCTATATCCCTTAACAGAAACAGGCTTGGGAAAAACTGGATATAGCTTCTGTTGAACCTTTCCCCGGTGGTTATAGAAGTCCCCTGATAATCAGTTTGCTCTGCTCTGACACCAACCTGGAAGCTCGTATGCTCAGCAAATTTTGTGATGTAGTTAAGGTATGCTGCATTGATATATTCTTTATAATCAAAAGTATTTGTCCGGCCCGGATCGCTTACAGCATATCCCGGAATAACTTCATTCTGGAACAGGATGCTGCTATTGGAATGTGTATATGCTGTTTTAGCCCCGGCCTCGAACTTTGCGTTTTTTGAAAGCGGATAAGTATAATCGACTTTTGCCGTGTAGACCCTGATGTCAATATCCGCAGAGTTTAAAACCTTTTCCTGCGGCCGGTCAGACAGTCCCTGTTTGTTAAAATAACTATTAATATACGTATTTGGATCGGAAGACCGATAGGCAGTATAATCAGCGTTGAATAAGATCAGATGATCATCAGGACCGAAGAGGTGCTTCACACTGAGATTTAGCCCATATGTATGATACGAACCTTTTCCATTGTTCAGGGACGATAAACTGGAGTCGGGGACACCGCTGTTAAAATCCCTGAAGACTGTATTCTCTTTGAAATCCGAACGACTGGTATTATCATTTAAGGTGCCTAGTATCCCTATTGTATTAAAATCATTCAGCGTATAGTCGGCCCCCAGTCGCGCGTTATTGGAAACCGATCTGTTATGTGAGATTTGATTTTGGTTATATTTAAGTAATTCTGGCGCGGTTATCCTTTTATCACTCAGGTATTCTGATTTCTGCAGACTATGCTGAAAACTGTAGTTACTGAACATGTTGAGTTTACCTGCTTTGTAATTCAGCGTAGCACTTTCGCTGAACCGCGGTCGGGTCCCAATAATAAATCCGCTGGTAACCGTCCCGTTAAATCCCGGATTTGTTCCCTTTTTAGTTTTAATATTGATAATTCCTCCTTTGCCTTCCGCATCATACTTAGAAGAAGGATTGCTGATCAGCTCGATTTTATCGATTGAATTTGCTGGCATACTTTGCAAAAGGGAGCTGATTTCGGCTGCCGATAATTTAACCCTTTTATCATCGATCATCACTATGACGCCCTGTTTTCCTTTCATGCTGATCTGGCCATTGTCAATGGAAACGCCGGGAGCAATCTCCAGTAGTTCGTTGACCGAGCCGCTGCTTGCCAGGATGCTGTTTTCGACGTTCATAATTGTGCGGTCTATCTGGCGCTCTATAAATTGCTTCTTTGCAACCACCCGAACCTCATTCAGTTGTTTGCTGGAGGGCGCAAGCTGCAGGGGAGGCAAATGGATACCTGCTGAAGTTAAGCTGAAATTAGTGCTCGAGGTTGTTTGATATCCCATTTGCGAAACCTTTAACCTGTAATTTCCCAGGGCAATGTTTTTAAATGTGTATTTTCCGGTGCTGTCGCACAGCGTATTTTTCACTACTGAAGTATCCTGCGTTTTCAGTAGCTGAACGGAGCTGTATGACAGGGGTTGTTGCCTCTGGTCGTAAATATAACCTGTTACTGTGCCCGTAGCAATACTATCTGTAGTGGCAGCAATCTTTGAAGTGGAGAATATGCCCGTTTTTTTTACTCTGGGATAGATGACATAATTACTGTTTTCTACATGGTAGAAAGAGAGGTCTGAGTCTTTAAAGAAATCTGCGAGTACTTTTTCTATTTTCTGATCCGTTGACTGGGGTACCACATAGCTGGTAGTTTTGCCGGTAAGCAGTCCATCCTGATACATGAAATTGATATGGTATTGATGTGCCAGTCGGTCGATCACTTCTTTTACAGGATGTTCGTTAACAGAAATCTGTGAAGCATAGGACCCTTCAGAAAAATAGATAGAACAGATCATTGTTATAAAAAATGTGATGTATTTCATACAGGTGCAGATCCGCTTATTTTACAATTAACTGTTTGGCAGAATTTTTGGAAAATGTGATATTCAATGCAAGAGAAAGCCCCTTTAATAATCCGGCTTCACTGCTGGTGACAAAAGTCCCGGTAAGCTTCTTACTCAGGATTTCCTGATTCTGAACTATCACCTTATACCCATACATATCTTCAAGCTGTGTAAATACCTCGCTCACAGAAGTCTGGTTAAATTCCAGACGGTTGTTTCTCCAGGCAATCTTCTTTACAGCTATTGTCTTCTTTTTTATGATGGTGTCCTGGTGGGAGAGATATTCAAATACTTCACCAGCTTTCATCAGCACAGCCTTTTTTGCTTTAAGCCCGAGGCTTACCTTACCCCTGATCAGTGCAACATTCACCAGTCCACGTCTGTGGTTCACGTTAAACGTAGTTCCAAGGACTTCGATGGCCAGTTGGCCGGCATGCACCACAAAATGATCTGCTGGCAGCACAGCGCCAGACTGATGCAGATGTTTTACAACAAACAGTGCTTCTCCGGTTATCCATACTTCCCTCTTTTCGCTGCTGCTCCAATTTTTCAGGTAGTGCAGGGTACTGTTGGCATTGAGCTCTACCTGTGAATGGTCAGGAAGCATGATCGTCTTTTTTTCTCCGAAGGCTGTACGAAACTCTACCGTGCTTTTTAAGCGGTAAAAAAAGAATAATGATCCAACCAGAATAACCGCTGCAGCGGCACTGACAATTGTCCGCAATTTAATGACATGCACCTTTTTGTGTTTTGTTATTGCTGCATTTATGCGGCTCCAAAGCTGGTCCTCATCCTGCTGATCAAAGATTCTCTGTTCCAAGGTAATGCCGGATACGACTTTGGCCGCAATTTCCATATTCTGTATCTGTTCAGGATGGCTGAGACGAACCTGTTCCCAATAGGCCGAGAGCTCTGGATTGGGTAACAATACCCAGGTGATGAAAGAAAGATCAGTTATAAAATCTTCGGGTTTGTAATGAGGTAAGTCTGGATTAGGCTTGATCATAGCACTGCATTTTTATTGATTAGCAGTTCTATCCGATTTTTACCCCATGAAGATGAAATTTAATTTATCTTATACATAAGACCCCGATTATCATATGTATAAATTAACAATAGTACAGGTATATAAATCTAAAGTCTTTCAGCGTAAGATTTCTTCGCATGACGGCAATAGCCCTCCCCAATAATTTATAAGTTCCTTTTTTTGTAATATCCATAATATCGGAAATCTCTTCGAAGGAGAGGCCTTCGTAATACCGCAGGTAGATAATCTCGTATTGTTTTACTGATAATTTTTTAAATGAACTTTCCAGCTTTTTTTTGATATCAAGCTGATATTCTTCAGTGATCATTTGGGCTTCTTTGTTGAAAGTGATTTCAAAGAGGGGAAGATCATTCACGGATACGAATTGATGATCAGCGTTTAATAGTTTGAATAGATTAATCCTGAATGATTTAAACAAGTAATTTTTAGTATGATCTGTACTGCTTAAATGTGTTCTTCTTTCCCAAAGGGATACAAACAGATCCTGAATGCATTCCTTAATGAGTTCTCTGTTGCTGCTGAATCTTGTACCATAATTGAAGAGAAGCTTTGAATATGATCTCACAATACTTTCGAAAGCGATGCGGTCACCCTTCCTAAAAGCATCCCAGGTGATCGTATCGGATTTAGTGGCTGCGCTTTTCAAATCGAATATTAAAATTAATACTGTGGATAAGATAACAGGTTAATAACGGTAATATAGTAACTAAAACGGCTTACCAAATATAAGTAAAATTAATTTATTGATTGAACCAAACGTAAACCTGTAAATAGCTTCAGTTCACATGGATAAAATCCACTTTCACCAGATTGAGGCGCAGTTTAATTTTGTTCATAGTATATTCAGTTACAATCTAAAATAAACTTAATTTATTTGTTATGGAAAATTCCAAAGAAAACCAATTTGATCCAAAAGAGTTTTTGGATGCAAAAGTTATTTCTCCTCTGGAGCAGGAAAAACTTTTAGGAGGTACAGCTGAAGCTGTGGAGAAAGAAACTGTGAAAGAACACGTAAAAGAAACCTAAGAGGTAGTCTTTTTGAGAAGCAAGCCAGATGTGAATATCATCTGGCTTGTTCGTTCAAGTTGAATTTAATACCGGGCAAATGGAACTAACAAACAACATTACTACGAGCGACACTGCTCAAACTGCATGGACTAAAGAATGGTGGACAAACTTTTTAGACGCGTCCGATTTTTTTAAGGATTCCATTCTTATTCCGGATGTTATGGATGAAGAAACTGTGGCCAGTTTTAACGACATGACAGGATCGATGTTGAGGGAGATCTTTATAAGGCAGAATACATCCTATGACTTTAGACTGTACCTGAACGGGAAATCGCAGTCGAGGAAATATATGGTTGACAATTTATTTAATTACCCGCCATTGACTACTGAAAGCCTGGCAGAATGGGCATCTCGTACGTTTGCGGATGAGAAATTCGGGCTGATCATTAATTCGGGGGAGAAGTTTTCAAACGAAATGGCAGAGAAGATTGCAGTGTACCTGAATCCGCTACTGGAAGAGGCCGGGCTGCCCCTCAAAGGCATCAATATCACTGTCTTTGTGGGCAATTATGGGTTTACTCCCCTGGGCATACATACGGATCATCCCGGAGAAAATGTGATGCACCTACATCTTGGGCCTGGCGAAAAAACGATGTACAACTGGGAAATGGAAGCCTACAAAGAAATCGCGGGTGATGTATCAAATAATAAAAACATTGCACCTCTTTTGCCTTTTGCGAAAGCCTTCCAGCTAAGAACCGGGGATGTGTATTTTATGCCATGGAACAAGTTCCACATTGGCAATACAGAAGATTTTTCAGTAGGGCTGAGCGTCTGGTACAACAATATGCCACTGAACAGGCTCTTTGAGAATCTGATCAAATCGTTTAAATATCAGTACCTTAAAAAAGATGACACGAATGACAAATCCAATATTGTTGGGCCTTACAAGGCTCCCGATGCGGAGGAAGGTTTTGAACAGATACTCTCTGCCCTGGAAATGGACGATGTGAGATTGAAAACAAGTCTTAAAGATCTCACCAGAGAGGTTTTTGAATCGTACATCCTCTCGTTGTACAGCAACCAGGGCTGGAAATCAAGGCCTATTTCTGTTGAAGATGAACTTGCTTTAAAAGGCCTTAAACTCAATGAATCTACATTTCTTCATTTGAAAGATAAAATTATCCACGCTCCTGAATCCTATAAGATAACCTATAAAATCCTGGAGAGTGGTCAGCTGAGAATTTATGCAAGGGGAACAAAAATTGAAATTAAATATCATCCTGAGCTTGTCGCTATTATACAAAAGCTAAATGAGGGTGGAAGTTATCAGACAGAAGAACTGCTTAAGGAATTAAATAAAGAATGGCCTGAGCAAGCCGGACTTTATATACTTAACCTCTTATTCCTGAACAGAGCAATAGTTTATTAATGAACAATAAAATACTGGAATATGTCAAATGCAGGATTAACAATTGCCAATACCACAGAAAAGTTTCCATTGAATCGTACAGGATGGGAAAGTATTCTTCATCAGACTGATAAATTTTCAATACCGGGAGTACAAACAAATGTATTGGAACAGGAGGACAGAGTTAACTTCAAAAAATGGATTTTTGATGTGGTACGTCACATTTGCCTGAATAAAACAAATGCATATGGTTTTCGCGTATATGTTAACGGCGAAATTGTCAACAAGGATTACCTGATTGAGAAGGTATATCCGCACATACCTGCCGTAGACAGTGATGGATCGGCATGGATTGAGGATGTTTTTCAGGATCAAAAGTTTGGCATTATCCTTAATTACAGCGAAAAGTTCAGTATGTCGATGGCAGACCGCCTTTCCGTCCTGCTCCATCCCCTCCTGGAACATCTTGGTGTTCCTTCCAATGGTATGCATACTACGGTATTTATCGGGAACTATGGCTTTACACCATTAGGTCTTCATCAGGATCATTTTGGTGCCAATGTGATACATTTTCATCTGGGGCCCGGAGATAAAACCATGTACACCTGGGAAGCCGGACTCTTTGAATCTGTGGATGGAAAAAACAAAGTCCTTTCAGAATTGCTCCCCTTAGCCAACGCTTATCATTTTGAGCAGGATGACCTGTTTTTTATGCCCTGGGACCAATATCACATCGGACAGACAGACGATTTGTCTGTAGGGCTTACGGTATGGTTTGATAACCACAGTAACTATGCCCTTGCCGAAAGACTGCTGAAGTCTGTTACTGTGGAACTGACTGATGAAAACCTGCTGGAAATCACTAATCTGCAGCGGGGGATTGCTGATATTGATTATTCTCCTGTAGAAGAGATATTTAAAAACCATTCGACGATTGCTGATTTACCATTCAAGGAACTGCTGCGGGAAGTTTTCACCGATTTTAAGATGGCGCTGTTCAGCAATTGCGGCTGGACTTCCATTCCGGTTACTGTTGAGCAGATTTCAGCGGATTTTAAAGTCGATACAAATTTCAGCATGATGGACGGTGTGCGTGTGCAAGTTCCCAATCCTTACCAGCTTTATTACAGGAGAAGTACCGCAGAAGATATCACCATCTATGCAAGAGGAGCAAAAATCACAATCAAATATCATCCGCTGCTGGAAGATATTATGAACAGGTTAAATACCAACGAAATCTTTGCTTCAGGATCTTTGCTGAAGGAGTTGAATGAGGTATGGCCACCGCAGGCGGGATTGTATTTTCTGGCGTTGTTATATAATAAACGGGCACTTTATATTACTGATTAGCTTCAGTTATCATCTGATTTTATGGAATGAGAAATTTTCCTCACTATTCACAATTTGATTCCATTGACTGCGGGCCCGGCTGCCTGCAAATCATTTCCAAATTTTATGGCAGAGAATATTCCCTAAATCTGTTGCGTAGTTTAAGTAATGTTGGCCGGGAAGGTGTGTCTGTATTGGGCATCTGCCGTGCCGCAGAAAAACTGGGCTTCAACTCAACACCAGTAAAGATCAGCTTTGCAGATTTTGCATCGCGTGTGCAACTTCCCTGTATTGTGCACTGGCAGCAAAACCATTTTCTTGTGGTTTACAAAATCACATCAAAATATGTTTATCTCTCAGATCCGGGTTCTTCAAGGCAGAAAGTTACTGTTGCTGCCTTTCTGAAAAACTGGATCAGTGATGTAGAAGATAATGAGAAAATCGGGATCGTCATCGCTCTGGAAATGCTGCCCGCATTCAAGACCATCAATCTGGAAGATTCAAATATCCCGCAGGCCAATAAAACAGAGGGGCTAAAATATCTTTTCGAACATTTGTTCAGCCATAAAAAAGTGATCATCCAAATAGCCTTCGGGCTATTCTTCAGCACCTTATTTACGCTGATCCTTCCTTTTCTTACCCAGGGTATTATTGATTCCGGGATAAATGAAAAAGATATCAATTTTATATACCTGCTGGTTTTTGGACAAATTGCTATTTATACGGGACAATTGGTAATAGAATTTATTCAAAACTGGCTGCTGATGTATGTTGGTTCAAGGATCAATGTGACAATGGTCTCTGAGTTTTTATCCAAGATTATGGCTATGCCCATCAAATATTTTGACACAAAACTTTCCGGAGACCTGCTGCAGCGGATAGATGACCATAAAAGAATAGAGAAGTTCCTGACGTCCAAAACTCTGGGCCTGATCTTCCAGGTGCTGTTGTTCGCTGCCTTCGTGACTGTACTTGCCTTCTATAATACAAGCGTTTTTGTTTGCTTTATGATTGGGACTTCAGGGTATATTGGATGGGTCTTATTGTTTCATCGTAAAAGGAGGATAGTTGACTTCCAGAAGTTTATTGAGCTGTCGAAGAACCAATCCAAGCAGATTGAAATTATAAACGGGATGCAGGACATTAAACTGCACAACTCAGAGCGGCAGAAAAGATGGGAATGGCAGGAAATACAAGCCAGATTGTTTGATATTAACCTACGCTATCTTTCACTTGAACAATACCAGCGACTGGGTGCAAAATTTATCAACAGCATTAAAAATATCATTATCACGCTAATTGCCACAAAAGCTGTAATTGCGGGCGACATGTCTTTGGGCCAGCTCATCGCGATCCAGTTTATCGTGGGAGAACTTAACTCTCCACTGAGCTCCGCGATAGACTTTATTCAATCCTACCAGGAAGCCAAAATTAGTCTGGACAGAATAGGAGAGATGCAACAACCGCAGTCAGACAGCAGTAGTTTGACAGACCATCTGCTGCGTCCCTTGTCTTCGGGATCCCTGCAGTTAATAAAAGTTAGTTTTACCTATGCCGGAACGCACTATTCAAAAGTATTAAAAGACGTAGACCTGCATATTCCTGAAGGAAAAACGACAGCCATTGTGGGACTGAGCGGCAGCGGCAAAACGACTTTGTTAAAGCTGCTCATGAAATTCTATGAACCCACAGAGGGACAAATCGTAGTGGGCGATATTAACCTTAAATCTGTTAATGAGCAGATTTGGCGGGAGAAATGTGGTTCTGTACTACAGGATGGCTTTGTTTTTTCTGATACGATCGCCAGAAATATCGCTTTAGGAGTAGAGAACATAGATCATCGACAGTTGTTTGAGGCAGCGAAGATTGCCAATATACGGGAGTTCATTGATTCACTTCCACTGGGTTTTAATACTAAAATTGGTCCGGAGGGAATAGGGATAAGTCAGGGCCAGCGCCAGCGTCTGCTCATTGCCCGGGCCGTATATAAAAATCCGGATTATATATTTTTTGATGAAGCTACAAATGCCCTGGACGCGAATAATGAAAAAGTGATCATCAGAAATCTGGATGATTTTTTCAAAGGAAGAACAGTAGTAGTGGTAGCACACCGGCTAAGTACAGTTATCAATGCTGATAAAATTTATGTGCTTGAAAATGGAAGTGTTGTTGAATCTGGTTCGCACCGCGAGCTCATTGATAAATCGGGTGCTTATTTCACGCTGATAAAAAACCAATTGGAACTTGGAAATTAATTGAGATGGAGGATAAGATCAAACTCATAGATGATAAAACAAATATGATCCTCAGCCGGCCACCGGGCTGGGTGTATCGCTGGGGAGTAGCAGTGACTATTACCTCCGTTTGTTTACTTTTATTCCTGTCTTTTGTAATCCCTTACAAGGAAAGCATTACCTGTAAGGTTAAGTTTAGAACTACCCAGCAAATTTTGCCTGTACTGAGTCCTGTAGACGGGTTTGTTGGCGAACACCCATTCTATAAGAACAAAGCAATTAAAGCCAACCAGTTTTTATTTACAATATATGACGTATCAAATAAGGAATACATAGACTTAAAGGCTCCACATTCCGGCTTATTCATGCCTGCAGAGTATAATTTGAGGGGTAAAACGTATGTAAAAAAAAATGACACCTTGTTTTATATTGTACCGCAAATCAAGGACAATAGAGATTTGTACGCCGCTGCTTCGGTCAATGCATTTGAACTTTCAAAATTGAATCCAGGCAATAAAGTCCAACTTAGCATCTCCCAATTCGGAAAAGTCATTGATCTCTTCGGCAGCGTTTCTTTTATCTCACGTATTCCAGATCAGAAAGGCAACTATCCGTTTTTTATTTTGCTGGAAAATAAAGATATCCGGTACCTGAGTGCAGGGAAACTGATTTATTTTAACCAGACCGGCACTGCCGAGGTGACCTACCGCACTGAAAAAATTTTCTATAAGTTGTTTAACTTCCTGTAATGGTTCTTAGGTGGAAGAAAGGTAAACAATTGCTGGCTGTGTATTCAGCGAGGTCATTACAGTATGTGATAACCTGAAGTAGCAATGTGAAATAAAAGTTCCTGAGGAAAGGTCTCACTCTGTGCTCAACACGCTGGATCGATTCCTCAATTGAATTCAGTCCTATAAAAATAAGATGTATTTCATATCCTGCATGACGAAACTCATTTGCAGTTTCCATTGGATTCGAGGAGCTGAAGTTTGTCTCAAATACATAGCTTTTCTGCTCACTGATGGCTTTTCATTTTTCCACTTTAAACACTTGTTCGTCCACTGCATTTAACAACACATCACTACCAATTTCTGGATATTTCTTAGTAAACTCAGTAAGGTGTTTGTCCCCGTCAAAAACAGTATAATCAGATTCCGTAAGTTTGCTAGAGAAAAGACTTTTGCCAGATCCATTTGGTCCTGCAATAATAAAAAGCCTCAAGTTATTCATAGGATCAGACTAGCTCTCTCAGTACACTCTCCTTGGAATTTTCCTGGTTCTGTGAAATAAGGAATTTCTTTCCATTGGGATACTGGTGCATAAAGAAGTTAGGCTGGATACAAAGGTTGTTTCTATATACAATAGGTTTCTGCATATCGACGGTCAATTGAATTACCTCATTTAATGCACTCTTCAGACGTGATTCACGCTCCGATTTGGATAACTCAAATATGAGCCGATGTTTTTTATTGGTGGCCATAATACTGAACTTATAGATGCAAATATACAACAATTACCTTGAATTAAAGTTAATCAGTAGAGCTCTCAGGGCTCTAAATCGTATAATTTTATTGCCTCTGTTTGAAGTGTTAAAAATAGTGAAGTTATTTGGGGAAGGGAATAAATTCTTTCTGTTCAGGTTTTCTAAAATTATGCTAAATTTTATACTCTACCCAAGAATTCCATTTGATCCATTTCAGCTATGGGTGGCCCCACTTGCTTCTGTCGACGGATTTTATGTACGATTTAACCTGTCTAGCGAATCTAAAGGGGAAATTGATGGAGATCGGTTCGCAACTTACCAATGAAAAATTAGTTGATTAGAGTGTTTTAGTCGCATGCGCAGAACATAAGTACATAACCTAAAACCACAAGTTATGAACCTTGGGGGAAGGTTTATCTACGAGGCTTAATGCAAAGTTTGTGGGGAATGTAGAAAGCAATAAAACCCCAGACAAATACAATTTGAATCATTTAAATTCGCCATGATTCTGGAATGCCCAATCAAAGATTTTTCGCCGATCAACCGCTAACGACAAAAAATCCAAAGTGACATCGACGTTATAGATTATCAGGCTTAAATCCAATTCTAACTCTAGGACGTTTGGGCTTATCTTGTTTTTCCAGGAGTTCATCTAAATACTTAAAGACAATTTCCATATTTTTATCTTGATTATCTAGCTTCCCCTTTATTTTCTCAATTTCAAGTTTAACTTCAGTAATATCCGTGAGTAAGAGCCGCATCTTTGTGAAGATCCTGATAATTTGAATATTTACTGATATTGCTCTGTCACTATTTAAAATACTTGACAACATAGCTACGCCCTGTTCTGTAAATGCAAATGGAGTAGAAGAGCCGAATTTAGCGTTTCTAGGCAGGTTATCACAAATTGTGATAACCTCATGCCACTCTTTTTTAGTTAATTGAAACATGAAATCTTCCGGAAACCGCAATATATTCCTTCTCACCGACTGCTTTAATGCGCGTGTTTCGACTTCATATAAAATAGCAAGATCAAAGTCAAGCATTACTTTTCGTCCACGGATTTGAAATATCTTGTTCATGACAATCTCATCTGGTATAAGTGCATTATTGTTATGTTCTTCCATAATGTTGATGCTAAACCCAATACATTTGGGTAAATTGGTTCTAACTTATTTCAATTTATCCTATGAGTGTTAATTTATTTTTCAACATTGCCATATCAGCGCCTACCTTACTATCAAGTATTTTCGCGTAATGTTGAGTGGTCTTAATATTTGTATGACCAAGCATTTTGGAAACGCTTTCTATGGGTACGCTGTTGCCGTCCAGTCGGCAAGTTTTAGTATTCCAATGTGCTGGATCACATAGTTTGCCCGTTGACAGCTCTTTAGGTACTCCATCTACGGTAATATGCATCTAAATTGGCATTTCGCCGGAAACATAATTTTTTGGCTTCTTCAAATAGAAGAGCAGACTAAATGTGTTTTTCGTTTTCTTAAGATTAGAGTTAAACAATACCGAAGCTCCGCCTTACGAAGCGAGCTCTACATTAACGTTAAAAAACAGTAATTAAATGAATGTAAATTAGCATTGCAGATACGAGTAATCAAGATGTTCAATTTTTTAATATGCTGATAGTCAATTATATATGAGGTTTTCAGTGAGTCAGGTGTTTTGATTCATTGACTCATGAATTACTCACTATTTGTACTGGAAATATTGTTTATTTCGCGAAGTCAATCAATCAAAAAAGCCCTTAATCATCAGATTAAAGGCTTTTTGAATGTTTTACTACTTCTTATGCGGACCGGACGGGACTCGAACCCGCGACCTCCGCCGTGACAGGGCGGCATTCTAACCAGCTGAACTACCGGTCCGTTCTCCCTTGCGGGGCTGCAAATATAGAAAAAAAGCGCAATCCCGTATTAAATTTGTTTTTTTTTATATTTCTGGCTGCAATTTTTGTTTCTGCCTGATTTTGTAAAAGCTGATCAATCCAACGATTGCAATTGCCAAACTGAACAGATCAATAAACAAAATATCGGTAGCCCCGGTAGAATAGGTTTTCCATATCCAGTTGCCAGTGCATACGCCATTAGCAACAGGTATCAGCAGGCTGAATACACTGCCTAACAACAGTGTTTCGCGGTTTGTGCGGTTTAAGTTTTTACGGATGATATAATAAGCAGACAGCAGGAGCCAGCTATAGAAGTAAACCCTGTAAATAAACGTCATATCAACAGCAGGGCTCACCTTGACTGCGATAAAAGTTATAGCGGTAACAGGGAACATAGACAAGCAGATGGCAAGAAAAATATTGGCCAGCCAAAGGTTGAACTTCCGTTTACGCTCAGGAACATTCTTTTTATCACGCGCAACCAGCCAGATCATTATTCCGGAAATAATAACCACACATCCCATCATTCCCAGAATGAAATAAATGATCCTGAGCGCATAACCGCTGTAATCTCCAAAATGCAAGTGATAGATCAGGCTTTTAACCTTAGCGATGTAGCTGCTTTCTCCAAGCGGAGATCTGTGATAAAACACCTTATTACTTTTAATGTCGTAAATTACCTTTCCTGTTCCTGAGAAACTGCGCTGAGGATTAGCGGTTCCTTCAATCATAATGGCCATAGAGGCATCGCCGTAATTTTTGATCAGCACACGGATGATATCAGAATCTTCCCAGGTTTTTTGAGTACGGTCAACATAAGATTGTACATCAGTTTTCACCGGCAAGGCCTGGTAGGTATAGGTATAAACCCTTGCATCAGCATATTCCAGGTCACTGTACATCTTGTCTGCCTTGCCCTGATAAAACATAAATGTAAAAGGCATTAAAAGAATTGCGTTTACGATCAGCACTACTCCTGTGATTGCATAAACCAGCTGGAAGGGGAAACCAATCATTCCTAAAGCAGTATGGGCATCTGTCCAGACTGTTTTCACTTTAGACCAGGGCCTGAAGACAAAGAAGTTGGACACAATTTTATCCCAGTGCAGGAGCAGGCCTGTGATCAGTGCAAACAGAAAAAAGAAGGAGACCAGGCCTGCAACCAGGTATCCGAATGGTGTACCAATCCTGATGGGCACCTGATTTAACTGGGCAAGGAAATGGAGACGGTAGAGAAATTCTCCGAGGTCATAAGTTTGATCGTACGTTTTACTTTCTCCCTTATAAAAATTGTATTTAAAGTATGCTCCGTCGCCATCGTCGCGCCTTCCCCTTTTACGGCCTTTTTTTTCGTGACCAGGCTTCTTTTTTGGTGCAAGCGTACTGTCTTTTGTAGCTGTAACCTCAACATAGGTATCGAAGGTGTTTTTCTGCAGATAAAAAGATATGTCCCTGCCTTTTAGTTTGTACTTCTGATCCAGGGAGTCCAGTAATTTATTGTAATCCAGCTTTTTATTTTCATGGGCATTGAACGATGTATTGCTCTGCCAGGCAGAGATTTCATCTTTGAACAAAGTATATGAACCTGCGAAAAAGATAACAAATAATATGGCTGATATGATAATACCACTGATGGTATGCGTATTAAAATATATATTATAATTTCTGTTTTTCATGTTTCGGTTACAGTTTTAAAAGGAAGGGGATGGAGAAAAGGGCTGTTAGTAAAATATAGTATAGCCAGATTTTCCATGCGCTTTTTGACAGAAAGGCCAGGAGCATTAAGATGGCCCACAGCGTGTAGCCCGTAAAGGCTGCTGTGATAATTACATTTTTTGGTTCAAAAATATATCCAAGTAAATAATGAAAGGAGATCATCACACAGTAGCCGCCCAGAAAACCGGCGGTTATTTTGAGGAATTTTTGAAAAGGGGATTTTGTAAGGTATTTTTTATTAGCTGGCATATTTAGAAAATCAACTGTTCAAAAACAATGAAAAGCAGGAATAACGCGGCCATTTGCTTTACAGACACATAGCGAAACGGAAATAATAAAACAATCAGGCATCCCATTGCCATCAGGATAATCATAAAGCTGAAAGTCCCTGAGACCATACCATTGTCCAATACCAGCAAAATGAATGCGGCCAGCGTAAGTATCGCGCTGAGCACAGTTGACAGGACCCGCTTTTTTTCAAAATAGCTTGCCCACACAGGTTTATCAGACCAATCGTTCTTTTTTGATAAATTGTATAAGAACAGAAAGGCAATAAATACCAGTAAAACAATTGTTGTGTACATGAAAATGGATTATAATGAGCCGTTATCAATCAAAACAAATTGCGATTCAGAAACCATTTAGTGATGGGCTTCTCTTCTTTATTTAGATTGATTAAATGCAAATATATAAACGTAGAGTCATTTTTCAAATGTTTTTTATTGATTTTACTGCAACGTTCATTTTAAGATGAACGTTGTACGGTGGCGAGTAAATCATGCGGGTACCCGAGAGAAACGGCACTGAGCTGATCAAGCTGAGAGATATGTTCCGGTCTCAATTGAAGGGATGCTGCCTGCAAAGCATCATGGATATGGGCAACTGTACGCGCTCCAATGATAGGAAAAGTGTTTTTGGTCATGACCCAGGCCATTGCTATCTGCCCGGGACTGGCATGAAGTTCCGAACCAATCAGGATCAACTGATCAATTGTTTTCTTTGTCAGGTCATTTTCCTGATAATCCGAATCAGATGAACGGTTGATGCGGCCGGCTTCGCCCTGTCGGTATTTTCCCGTCAGCAAGCCACCTGCAAGGGGAGAATACATCATTGTGCCCAAACCAAATTGTGCAGCCATAGGAATAAGTTCCCTTTCGGCTGTGCGCTGTAATAAGTTGTATTCAATCTCCAGGGCCGTCAATCGTGTTTGAGAGCCTATGGCTGCAGCCTTCCAGGCAGGAAAGTTAGTGAGGCCTGTATACAGTACTTTACCTGCTGTTACCAAATCTTCAAGTCCTCTTATAATTTCATCAACAGGGGTGATGCCGTCATCGAAATGGGGCATGTAAATATCAATGTAATCCGTTTTAAGTCGTTTTAAGCTGGATTCAACCGCCTGTCTCATCGCTTTGCGGTGATTGCCACGGTTTGTGATTGCGGGTTCAGCCTGATTGCTTTGGGTATATTTGGTACAAATGATAAAATTGCTGCGCTGATGATCAATGAATTTTCCTACCAACTCTTCAGATTCACCGAGCTGGTACCGATCCGAGGTATCAATAAAGTTTCCTCCTTCATCGGCATAAGCTTTTAATATGAGTTCTGCTTCTTTTGCGCTTGCCCCATAACCGTTCCGTGTGCCTAACATCGCTGCGCCTAGTATCATTTCGCTTGCATACAGGCCCGTATTTTGTCCAAATAGTTTATTTTTCATTGTCTTTGATTTAAGGATGTAAAATTGGAATAATCCGCCCTCCTGGTCAAGTACAGCTAAATTTATCTATACCAGATAGTATTTTCATATGACCTATATTTGAGGATCAAACAGAATTGTGATGTACAAAAAGAAGATTCCGGTATCAGTGGATTGTGGGTTACACTTATTCATGACCGTAATTAATGGAAAATGGAAGATCAACCTGATCTGGTGTATATATTCAGGCATTAAGCGGCCTGGAGAGTTGGAACGAAAAATCCCGCAGGCGACACGTAGAGTACTGGATGCACAGCTCAGGCAGTTAACCGATCACGGCATCATTTCGAAAGTCATTTATGATGAGCTTCCACTCAAAGTAGAGTATGAATTAACTCCGCTGGGCAAAACAATCATACCGGCAATTGCAGTTGCTGCCCAGTGGGGCGAGGACAACCGTGAAGAACTGGAGCGCCTGGTTCAGGACTGATCATCAATAAAAAAGGCCAGGAACAGTAAAGTCCCTGGCCAATCATCATACTTCAATCAGCTCCTCAAAACGGCAACAGCGAAATTCTAAATTCGCCGTAGGTAGTGGATTTACCTTTCGTTTTGATGAAAGCATCGTCATAATTGCTGTCTTTAGCAATTGTTCTGGCTGAGACAGTGCTATTCACACCACCGCTGATTCCCAGTAAAATGTATTTGCCGAGCAGATATTCAAAACCTGGCCCGCTTTTAATTTCGATTGTGTTGTAGCTGTATTCATGGGGCAGCGCAGGGGCGCCGGATTTATAAAATGAAGCATAGGTATTGGCATTTGATCCCAGGTAAACCCAGGCTTTGCGTGACAAGGATTGCTTCAGCGTTGCGCTTTGCGGCAGATCAACTATCAGGTCCAGCCCGTTACTGTTTAATTTCCGGTAATAGTTGATTGTAGGGAGTACCGGCGTAGGAGCAGAGGGATCGATCTGTACAAGCGCCCCAACAGCAAAATATACATCTGGTGTTTTCCTGACAGGAAAGACAATGCTGCCATTAAAATTGAATCGTCTCACTGACTTTAGGTTGTCAGATATTCCGGTAAATACCGCGGAGTAGATTACCGGGGTATGAAAAAGTTCATCAGTTCTTGAATAATTCAGAGCCAGGCCGAGGGTGCTTTTAGAGGTGCTGCCAGTATTTACCAGGGGTCCAGCTAATTTATTGTCGACTTCGCGTACATCAAAGAACTGTTCATTGTGGTAGATGGTTGCGCCGATAACATTTCCATCCCAGCTGCTGATCGGAATAGAGAAGAAGGAACTGATCCTTGAATTACGGCTCTTGCCACTGTTCAGATCTTCATCGTTTAGTTTTGAATCAAAGTGTCCTGATCCGAATATGTCGGCCGTAACCGAAGCCCGGCGGAGTGTATTAAATCGGATCGCCTGCTCGCGCGACTCCTTCTTAAGCGTATCTGCAGGATGAATGCTGGACATGCTGAACATGTTTTGCGCATATGTACCGATACTGAAAAGAAGCATACCGACAATTAGAATATTGATTTTCATGTTGTATTTTGAAGTGGGAAAATTGTACTGGTTATTTCTTTTTATCTGGTTCAAAATCAAGTGATACAGAGTTCATGCAAAAACGTTGGTATGTTGGAGCAGGGCCGTCATCAAAAACGTGGCCGAGGTGGGAATCACAGCGGCCACATAACACTTCGGTCCGCTCCATCCCTGCAGAATTATCAGTTTGATAGCGAACAGCCGCAGGTCGTTTTGGCTCGAAAAAGCTTGGCCAGCCACAGCTGCTGGCAAACTTTGCATCCGACCTGAACAGGAGGTTGCCGCAAACGGCGCAGTAGTAGGTTCCCCTAGTTTTACTATTCCAGTATTTCCCGGTGAAAGGCCGCTCCGTGTTATTTTCGCGTGCAACAGCGTACAGATCTGAAGAAAGTACTTTTTTCCATTCTGCATTGCTTACGTTCAGCTTTGTAATGTCTGTATTGGAATACCAGGGATTGTGCTCATGGCCAAGGGCGGTTTTTTCATTTTGGGCATAGCTGCTCAGGCAGATCAGCATCAGCAGGCTGCAGTAAATCAGGATTTTTTTCATTGTTTAAGTTTGTTTTTAAAAATGCGTTTGAATTCTTCAAGTTGAGGCTGGATCACATAACGGCAGTACCCTTGCTCAGGATTGTTTTTATAATAGTCCTGATGCATTTTTTCAGCATCATAAAAAACCCTGAATGCAGTTACTTCGGTTACAATAGGCCTGGGATAGATTTTCTTTCCGGTTAGCTGACTGATATAGTATTGTGCCTTTTTGTGCTGCTCTTCATTATGATAAAAAATGGCTGAACGGTACTGGGTGCCAACGTCGTTGCCCTGCCTGTTTAGTTGTGTTGGGTCGTGAGACAGGAAAAAAGCCTGCAGCAGTTCGTCGTAACTGATCACCGAGCTGTCGAAAACCACGTTAAATGCTTCGGCGTGCCCGGTTGTCCCAGTGCAAACTTCTTCATAGCCCGGATGCGCAACATGGCCGCCGGTATATCCCGCAGTTACCTTTATGACGCCTTTTAGCTGCGAAAATTTTGCTTCACCGCACCAGAAGCAGCCGGTTGCGAAAGTTGCTGTTTCAACAGGCCCCACAGGTTTGTTTATGACTTCGGGAGGTGTTTTTCTGATAAAATTGGCCCTGAGGGCTGAGAAGCCAAGTGAAAGCATCAGTATGAATAACAGAATTGGATTTTTCATCAGGTTATTTTATAATTTGTAAAAGGAAATCTGTTACCTGATCTGGTTTGGTAAGCATTGGACAATGACCAGAGTCTATAGCAAACACGTTTTTAATGCCGGCAGCACTCACCATTTTTCTTTGCAGGTCTATGGTGATGGCATGGTCCTGATTGGTATAGATGTAATATTTTGGTACTGAAGCAAAAGATGGGTTTTTTAAGAAAATCTTGTCTGCCTGGGCGGCAATAGGCTCCGGGCGGTTGTTTGCGATGAGTAGTTGTTTAACTGCCTCAGTACCATCCTGGGCGAAAACCTGCATGATTTTATCATTGGGGATACTTGCTGTACTGCCATCAGCGGATATAATCAAAGCCGGGCCGAACTGTGAATTTGGATCCATAGCAGTGAGGTCAAAGATGGATTGGTTATTTGCCGGAACAAAGCCAGCAAGGTAAACCAGTTTCTCTATATGGCCTGGAATCGTATCGGCTACTGCAGTGATAATGGCGCCTCCCAAACTGTGGCCTACCAGCACCACAGGCCCACTGATTGCCGTGATCGCTGAAACAACTTTATCGCGATATGTTTTGATAGTAATCGATGAAGGGGGAGTCTGGTCCTGACCGTGGCCCGGCAGCTCAATGATTACTACTTTTTGTCCGGCAGCTTCCAGTTTTGTTTTTACAAACTGCCAGGCGTAAGGAGCCTGAAAAGCGCCATGTACAAGTACAAAGGTTTTGGGAGCTGGTGCGTGATCTTGCTCGTCTTTACTGCATCCTGTGATTGTAAGAAGGCAAACTGCAAAAAAAATCAGTGAGTAAAGCAATGGCACCCGTGTGTTTTTATAGAATTGAGATTTCATATCAAATAAAATTATTTGATACAAACCTAGGCGGTAATTGAGAGCCTTTTTTTCACTTAAGTTAATATAAACGTGAATATCGGTACTTGTACTGTACTGCGTGATACCAGGCGAACACAGAAGCCTGAACTGAACTTTGTTTTTCTTTCCATGAAAATGCCCCCAATAAGATTCTACTTTGTTGGGGGCACTTCAAATCTGATGATTTGCAGGACTCTTTATTTTTGCTACAAAATAAAGATAGTTCTATCCCGCTGCAATATGTAATGAGCTATTCCGCGTTGTTTAATCAATTACTATGCTTGCAATTGCTTTGTCCATAGCATGATCCTTGATACCGGGAACCTTTAGGCCTTCGGCACGGAACACCGTTTGGCCTGTCATCCCCAGGAAGCCCAGGAAAGCCTTCAGATATGGCGCAACAAAGTCATTTACCTGACCCGGTCCTTCAGAATAAATACCTCCGGAAGACATGGCTACATATACTTTTTTACCGGTTACCTTTCCCACAGGACCATTTTCACCATAGCCAAAGGTTATTCCAGCCCTGGTGATATAATCAATCCAGGCTTTCAAAGCTGTATGGATGGTGAAGTTATACAATGGAGCTCCAATGACGATAATGTCAGCTGATAACAACTGATTGACCACTTCGTCAGAAAAGCTTATAGATTCCTTTTCTTCGGGAGTCAGTTGATCGGCTGGAATAAAAAATGTGCGTAGTACGGTAGGATTGAGGTGAGGAATTTCGATCTCGACCAGATTCAGCTCTTCAAGAGTGTTCTCAGGGTATTTTTCCTGAATTTTTCTGATGATGGCCTGACCCAGTTTGATACTGTATGATTCTTTGCCCTGGATGCTGGAGATTATGTGAAGGATGCGTTTCATGAAAAAAATTATTATGAGTTTGTGATCTGAAGCAAAAGTATGGTTACCTGGTGATGAAAAGTTAGTACTTACCTAAAGGAAAGCGGTTACCTGGAGGTAAGTGATTACCTTTGGAGGATGAAGATGATTATAAATGAGGCACTTCCAGACAAGGATGAATGTACGGGCTCACTGAGGAATGTCCTTGATGCACTATCAGTTTTAAATGGGAAATGGAAGATCGCTTTAATTCTGTCTCTTGTGCAGTCATCAAAGCGGTTTAATGAGATTCAGCATGAACTTAAGGGGATATCCCCGAAAGTGTTAGCTAAAGAACTGAAGGATTTGGAGCTCAATGATTTTGTTAAACGATGTGTGTATCCGACTACTCCGGTTAGTATTATTTATGAAGCGACCGATTACAGCCGTACATTAAAAAGTCTGATTGGGGAACTTAGCGCCTGGGGGGAACAGCACAGGGAAAAAGTCAAACAGAGTATGCGAAAGCAATCCTGAGTGTTTGTAACAAACTGCACAGGTTAACAAATTCATAATAATAATTGAACCATAAATGCACATCTGATTGTTCAATTTTGCCGGAATAATTACCCTGTCTGGCAAGCTCCATTCAATTATGGACTAACTTTTATGCATTAATAGTATATGAGATTGCCTATACCGCAGAATGCGGTCGGGATGATTGTTACTTACTTATTCGGCATTTATGATCAA
This sequence comes from Pedobacter westerhofensis, assembly GCF_900182595.1. Lineage (GTDB taxonomy): Bacteria > Bacteroidota > Bacteroidia > Sphingobacteriales > Sphingobacteriaceae > Pedobacter > Pedobacter westerhofensis. The sequence goes on from NZ_FXTN01000004.1 coordinate 448,322, forward strand.
AGATATATTCCATACAAATAAAACCAACAGACTGATCCGCGTGGCTTTCACTATGCTTGCCACCATGTGTGCCATTCATTCTACGCAGGCCCAGCAAACTAAACATGTCAACCCATGGACCGCTAAAGAGCTTGGTAAACTACCACCGATAGCCAGTCTTACAGACGGCGTCTGGCTGAAGGGTGACCTGCATGTACATTCAAGTCATAGCACTGATGGCGTCAATCCTGGCCCTGAACGGCATCCGGTCAAAACTATAATTGCTTTTGCGAAATCAGTTGATTTTGGTTTCATAGGAATTACAGATCACGATAATCACGTGTGAGGAGATGTTGAACATCACACCTGGGCTGATCCGGATTTCAAATCGGATTCAGTATTATTATTATACGGAGCGGAGTGGACCACCACCCGTGGCCATGGCAATACCTTTTCCGCGAAGCCATATGATCACCAAAAATTTTATGATGTTCGTGATCAGCGGGATGCCAATATCATTGCGGTAAAAAAAGAACTGGGAATTCATGTATCAGCTAATCATCCGGCTGGCCCTAAAGATCACTTCGGATTTTCTTATGACTTGGTTGACGCAATGGAAGTCTGGAATTCAGCTTTGTGGACCAAAAACGCTAACTCTATCCTGATATGGGAAGATATGCTGGCCTCGGGACGCAGGGTAACAGGCCGCGGAGGGAGTGATACACACTCGCCGAGTGAACTTAACTATATTGGCACCCCAACAACCTGGGTATTTGCCGCTAAACGTACATCGCAGGGAGTGGTTGACGCTCTGCTGAACGGTCGCGTTTCTGTAAGTGCAAATCCTTTTGCCCCACGTGTTGAGTTCTTCGCTGATCTCAACGAAGACGGTAAAATGGATATGATGATGGGTGATAACGCGAAATCCACCGGAAAACCCATCAAATTCCGGGTCGAGCTGAAAGGGAATATAAAAACAGATAGTACCTATACTGTGAATGTGATTAAAGACGGCCGTAATTTTGGCAGCTTTAAAATGTCTGGGAGCAAGCCTGTGATCGAGTTTATTGATACGCCAAAGTTAATTGAGCGTATGTATTACCGTCTGACTGTTGAAGGACCTCCTACCAATTATCCGCAGGTACCTCGCTCGGCAGCTATCACAGGGAACATGGTTGCTTTGTCAAACCCGATATACTTCAATTTTGACCCTGAATTTTAGAGGGATATCATCATATAGCCTGCATTAAGAGCCGATATTTTAACGAGGATATAGGTGAGAAACAGAAGCTACTATAATTGTAGAGAGCCATCTTGCTCGCTTGCTCAATATTTAGAAAGATCGGAAAACAGAAGAGCCTCAACTTTTTCAAGTTAAGGCTCTTTTGCGGACCGGACGGGACTCGAACCCGCGACCTCCGCCGTGACAGGGCGGCATTCTAACCAGCTGAACTACCGGTCCGTTCTCCCTTGCGGGGCTGCAAAGATAGAAAACATATATTCAAATGCAAATCAAATTAAATATATTATTTAAGGCTTGTACGGTTAAAAAAATGCCAGTTGTCTATTCTGCTTAATGTCATCTGTTTATGATTGTAATATAGTCATCAGCTTCTGCCTTGCCTCCCTCGATCATCTGTGCTGATATTCTCAATTTCTCAAGCATCCTGATAAAGCAATTTCTTACGATATGGTAAGATTTTTAAAAAAGGGAAGGGCTAAATTTGTTTCAACAATAAGGAAAAAGCAACTCCAGCTTAACATAAACAGAAAGATCATTATGGAAAACACAATTTTAGGTCTGCACCACATCACTGCCATTGCAGGCAATGCGAAAGTTAACTACGATTTTTACACCAGGATTCTGGGACTGCGTTTGATCAAAAAAACCGTCAATTTTGATGATCCCCAAACCTATCATTTATATTATGGCGATGAAGCAGGCTCGCCCGGAACGATACTGACATTCTTTCCATGGGGCAATATCGGTGCCGGCAGAAGGGGTACAAGACAGGTGACAGAAATCGGGTACAGTGTACCGGAAGGAAGCCTGGGATTCTGGCAGGAACGTCTTGAAAAAAATAACGTAACCTATAATAAAGCGTCAGAAAAATTCGGCGAAAAATATCTTACCCTGCTTGATCCTGACGGGCTTAAATTTGAACTCACAGTAGCGAAAAACAAAGATACCAGAACATCATTTTTAACTCCTGAGATCGGTGCGGAAAACGCAATACTAGGCTTTCATCAGGTGACAATTACAACCAATAAAATGGATAAAACTGCCGAAGTGCTCACCTCCATCTTTGGATATAAACTGATGGAACAGAATGTGAACCGCTACCGCTTTATTACGGATGCTGTTGAACAGGCAGCGATTGTAGATCTTGTGGAGGCACCGGGAGAAACTGCCGGGCATGTAGCAGGAGGCTCGGTACACCACGTTGCTTTCCGTGTGAAAGACGAAAAGACGCTGATGTATTTTAGGGATAAAGTAGTAGCAATGGGATTAAATATCACTGAGAAAATTGACCGTAACTATTTTTATTCCCTGTACTTCCGCGAACCGGGTGGTGTATTATTTGAAATGGCGACTGATAACCCCGGATTCACCGTTGATGAGCCACTAAATGAGCTGGGCACAAATCTTAAACTGCCTTCACAATATGAAAGCCAGAGATCAGAAATAGAAAGCATCTTACCAAATTTAATTTAACATGTATCAACATTCAAAAAATATAGTTACCGCAGGCCTGCCTGTGGAAAATGCCAAAAGTGCCCTGATCATGATTCACGGCAGGGGGGCTTCGGCCGAAAGTATGGTCCCTTTAAGCAGTTATCTTGATACCAGGGATATGGCGGTGTTCGCCCCGCAGGCGAGTCGTCACAGCTGGTACCCTACAAGCTTCATTGCTCCGGTTGAAGAAAATCAGCCGGCGCTTGATTCAGCATTGGAAATTATCAATGAACTGGTGCAGGATATCATTAAAGCGGGAATTCCTGCTGAGCAGATTTATTTCCTGGGCTTTTCACAGGGAGCCTGTCTCACGCTGGAATATGTGACCCGAAATGCGATGAAGTATGGCGGGGTGATCGCCTTTACAGGCGGATTAATAGGAGAAGAGATTGCTATGGAGAATTACAGGGGCAACTTTGAGCAGACAACAATACTGATCACTACCGGTGATCCCGATGCACATGTGCCGCTGAAAAGGGTGAAAGAGAGTGCTGCAATCATGGAAAAAATGAACGGAAAGATGCATGTAGTGGTTTATCCGGTGAAACAGCATACCATTACAAATGAAGAAATTGATGTTGCAAATCAACTGTTCTTTAGTGCAGATGTAAATCAGGTATAAGTAGAAAGGAGAACAAAAAATGTTGAAGATGCTGCTTTCCCTGAGGGACAATTTAATTGGCTATTATGTTTCCCTGCATTTTAAAATGTATTAGATTTACGGCCTGATAGGGGTTTAATTTAAGGCAGATATACATTTTGAGTACAGCAGAGGAGCCAATAGCACATTACAATAAACGTTTTGAAAACATCAACTACGAGGATAAACATCTCGTGGGCAGGTATTTTGACAACTGCGTTTTTTATAAATCAACGATAAAAGGCTGTCTGTTTGACGACTGCACTTTCAATAAATGCACTTTTGAAGAAACGGATCTTTCACTGATCAAACTAAAGGAAACTTATATCAGTGATTGCATCCTGATTAACTGTAAGGCCATTGGGATTTTGTGGTACGATACACAAAATCCATTTTCACTGCAGGCCAGAGGTTCTATTATCAGCTATTCGAGTTTCTTTGGTAAAAACCTAAAGAAAATAAAACTGCTGAACTGTGTTGCCCGTGAAGTGGATTTTACGGGTTGTAATATGAGCAGTGCGGATTTGAGCGGAACCGATTTCATGGGCTCAACTTTCTCAGATACTGATCTGAGGCTGGCAAATTTCACTGCTGCACAAAATTACCAGATTGATCCGGCCGGGAATAAAATCAGAGGGGCTATTTTTCAATTGCCCGCTGCGATTTCATTCCTGGATAGTCTTGGGATCACTATTGTAGATTAATAAGTTTAGTTTTACACAAAAAAGAGAGAACAACATCACGTTATTCTCTCTTTTTTGTGTAAAACTATGCTAATATGCCGCAGTAAACTGCTGTCTGATATGTTTAGGTGTTTCAAGTTCATCAATGATGACTACTGCAAGATCTTCTACTGATAAAATGGACCTGCTGTCGTCATTGAACACAGGCTGAGTTGTTCCCAGACGGTAATTTCCTGTCCGTGTGCCCGATGTTCCCTGGTGCATTTCAAAGGCTGGGCTAAAAAATGTCCAGTCTAAGTCTGTATTCTTTTTAAGGATATTAAGATAATCTCTGGCCGCAGAAGCACCGGGATAAATTGCCGCCGGGAATTCCGGTGTATCCACAGCCTGGATGCCGGGTGCTATTTCCAAGGCTCCCGCGCCACCGATTACAATATACCTTTTGATACCTGTGGCTTTAACTGCAGCCTCGATCGACCGGGAGCCTTTCAGAAATTCCTCATAGATATCAGGATTGCTCCAGCCGGCATTGTATGCGCTGATGACCGCATCAGTTCCCGCAAAGGCAGCTTTAATCTGATCAGTATCTAAAGCGTCGGCCTTAATGATGCTGAGATTTTCATGTTCTAAAGTTATATTTTCAGGATTTCTAACGATCGCTGTTACCTTGTGGTCTCTGTTTAATGCTTCGCTTAAAATTGCTGCGCCTACAAATCCGGAAGCTCCGACTAATGCTACATTCATATTGTTTGATTTATTAAAATGATTATCACCTTTTTTAAGGTGCTGCTAACGGCTCAAATGCCTCTTTCAGCAGTGCTGATGATACAAATCTACTGAAAAGAAGGTTAAACAACTACTCTGCTGCCATTGATTATGGATTTATGAAAACGTTTTCATAAATTCGTTGAGTTCGTTATTGATCAACATATGAAGGAAAATCAACAGCATCATACAATTCTTGATTTGGCAGCCGCGCTCAAATTATCGCCCGCCACAGTTTCAAGAGCGCTGAACAATACCTCATACGTTAAGAAAGAAACGAAGCAGAGGGTGATGGAGATGGCCCTGAAGCTTGGATACAGGAAAAACACGATGGCTGCCGGTCTCAGGAACAGCAAGACCAACACCATTGGTTTGATCCTTCCGAAAATCTCTATGTTTTTCCACGCAGAGGTGGTTACTGTTGTTCAAAACCTGTTGCATGCACAGGGATATAACCTGCTAATCGGGCAATCAAATGATGATCCTGCGATGGAAAAGGAACTTTCAGAAACTTTTTTCTCTTCGCGTGTAGATGCAATGATCGTATCCTGCACACTGCAAACAATAGATTTCAGTCATTTCGACATCTTTGCGGATCATCAGGTTCCAATCCTATTTTATGACCGTGTTCCGCCCGGAAACTATAAGGCAAGAGTAATCAAAGGCGATGATTTCCAGGGCGGTTTTATTGCAGGGCAACATCTTGCCGAAGCTGGCTGCAGGAATATTGGCATGATCAACGGGCCCATGACTTCAAATATATATGAAGCGCGGGCCGCAGGCTTTATGGGCAGCTTGCAGTATTTTAATCTTCCGGTACGTAAAACACTGTTTTATCATCAGGAGCTGAGCACTGAACAAACAATTGCAGCTCTGAAAAAGATGTTTGCGGCCAAAAACAAGCCCGACGGGCTTTTTGTAACCAGCGACAGAAATGCAGTTACCGTAGTACAGTATGCAAAGGAAAACGGTATCAGGATACCGGAAGACCTGCGCATCGTAGGGTATTCCAATGATCCGGTAACGGCAGTTATCAGTCCCTCGATTACTACCATCGATCAGTTTCCTTCTTTATTTGGCAGTAAACTGGTAGAAACACTGCTTGAAATGATGGATACAATACAAACTGATGAATATATTCCTGCCGTGGTTACTCCTGTTAAACTTGTAGAAAGGGAATCAACATCAATCCTTAAACCAATAATTAATCCTATCAAATTAAAATAGCAAAATACAAAAATTATTATGGAAAATCGTTTTGAAAGCCGTTATGCAGTAAGTCCTGTGGAAGCAAAGGCTATGGATACCACTGCACTGCGCAGTAATTTCCTGATCAGCTCCATCTTTGAAGCAGGGAAAGTGAATCTCACCTTATCACATTTCGACCGTTATATTGTTGGTGGTGCAATGCCTGTACATGGCAAGCTCAGCCTTCCAAATCCGGATGACCTGAAAGCACCTTATTTCCTGCACCGCAGGGAGCTGGGGATCATCAATGTAGGTGGCGATGCAATTATTACCGCTGATGGCATTGAATATGCACTGGCTTACAAAGAGGCACTCTATATTGGAAAAGAAACGGCAGACGTTCAGTTTGAGTCGGCCGATTCCGCAAAACCTGCAAAGCTGTACATCAATTCTGCACCGGCACACCATAAATTCCCTACAAAGAAAGTTACTAAGGCAGAGGCCGATATTGTGGAACTCGGATCTCTGGAAACTGCCAATCACCGTATCATCAATAAACTGATCGTGAACAGTGTGATCGAAACCTGTCAGCTGCAAATGGGAATGACGGAACTGAAAACAGGCAGCATATGGAATACCATGCCTGCGCATACCCACGACAGAAGGATGGAAGCTTACTTTTATTTTGAAGTGCCTGAAAAACAAAGTGTATGTCATTTTATGGGACAACCACAGGAAAGCAGGCATATCTGGATGCAAAACGAAGAAGCTGTGATTTCACCAAACTGGTCGATACACTCAGGAGCAGGAACCAGCAATTATACCTTTATCTGGGGAATGGCGGGAGAGAACCTCGACTATGGAGATATGGATCACTGCGCAATTAACGACTTAAAATAATTTAGTTATCGCTATCAAAAACAAACTATGTCAGTATTAAATACATTTGATTTAAAGGGAAAAACAGCATTGGTTACCGGATGCAAAAGAGGAATGGGCAAGGCAATGGCTATAGCCCTTGCCGAGGCGGGAGCAGATATTATCGGCGTTTCTGTTAATCTTGAACTCGCCAACAGTGACGTAGAATCAGAAGTTACGGCGCTTGGCAGAAAGTTCACAGCTTATCAGTGCGACTTTGGTAACAGGGAAGCACTTTATGTCTTTATAGAAAAAGTTAAAGCTGCACACGCGGTGATCGATATCCTGGTGAATAATGCTGGTACAATCCTCAGGATGCCTGCGGCAGAGCACTCCGATGAGTTCTGGGACGAGGTGATTGCCGTTAATCAGAGTGCACAGTTTATCCTCACCAGGGAAATCGGTAAAGGAATGATTGCGGCAGGAAGCGGAAAGATTATTTTTACGGCTTCGCTGCTCTCTTTTCAGGGTGGCATCAATGTTCCGGGCTACGCGGCCAGTAAAGGTGCCATCGCATCACTAACCAAAGCTTTTGCCAATGAGTGGGCCTCCAAAGGGATCAACGTGAATGCAATCGTTCCGGGATATGTTTCAACCGATAACACTACCGCACTGAGGGCGGATGAGAATAGGAGCCGTTCAATACTGGAACGTATCCCTGCGGGCAGGTGGGGAGAGGCCGAAGATTTTAAGGGACCGATCGTTTTTCTCAGCTCAAAAGCCTCTGACTATGTTCATGGCACACTGCTCACCGTAGATGGCGGATGGATGGGCCGTTAAATCAATAAAGATATGAAAAAAGTACTATTCCTGCTGTTCATCGGATGCGGGAGCGTAAACGGATATGCACAGCAGGTGGCGATACAACTGAGAAATATGCTTCCCATGGAGCGTAAAAATGAACTGATTGAACTGGACAGGGCTTTCCTTGAAAAAAAACTGGGCAGGCTGTCTGAAACAGTCCCTCTGGAGGTTGTGGGTCTCAAAGACCGTCCGGCTGTGCAGTTTGACGACCTCAACGGAGACGGCAAATGGGAGAAGGCTGTTTTCCTTTGTGATTTTAAATCCAGAGAAACAGTAAAGCTGAAGCTGGTACTCACCGGAGAAGTGGTGGTTTCAGGAGGCCCCTTAGCCCATGTACGCCACCGGCGCAAGCGGGGCGATGATTTTGGCAGGGATTTACGCCTTGACAGTGTTCCTGCAGGGCAGCCTAATACCGACTTTACGAAGGTGAAGCTTCCGCCTTTTCTGACCGAAGGTCCGGCATGGGAAAATGATAAGGTAGGTTTCAGGATCTATATGGATGTCCGCAATACCAAGGATATCTGGGGCAAGACTACCCCGGCAATGATGATGGATGTGGTAGGGGTAGATCCGAATGTGATTTATCACGACCTGGCACCATGGGGAATGGATATCCTGGCGGTAGGTAAATCCCTGGGCGCTGGTTCGCTTGCACTTAGTGTTCCCGTAAAAGGTAAAAGTGATACCCTGGTGAGGCTGGGGGGCATAAATATGGGCAGGATCATTTATAAAAAGATTTCAGACGGCCCTGTACGTGCTGTTTTTCAGATGCAATACCCTGCATGGAATGTACTGGGAAATGGTAGGCTCACAAGCCTCACCGAGCAGATCAGCATCTGGGGAGGGCAGTACTTTTATGAGAGCAAGGTGTCCATGAAGAATGCACCTGCAGGCGCCAAACTGGTTACGGGCATTGTAAACCTGAAAAGCAAAAAGGCTGTTCAGGATACCCTGCACAATCCGGCATTGCTCTATACATTTGACCGGCAGAGCGAAAACAAAGATAACCTGGGCATGGCAGTGATGCTGAACAGGGCCGATCTGGTCGCTTTTGGACAAACACCAGATGCAGGAAGTGACGTGTTAAATACGTACACGGTGCAGCTAAAAATGCCCATTTCAAAACCAGGCGTAACTTTTCGTTTTTATTCCTGCTGGGAACGTTCTGATGCTAATTTTGCTTCGGAAGGACGCTTTAAAAGGTATTTGTCAAAAGAAGCGAAAGCTTACACCAGCCCGATTTTAGTGAAGTAGAAAACTACCTGATAAACAACCGGGTCTGCAGGATATTTCTTTCAAATTCAGTAACAGGAAACTTAGCTTCTATAAGCTCCAGTAATTTCTCTGTAGCCAGCTGGCCCATGTCAAAAGCAGGCTGAAATACTGAGGTGATCGGCGGATTAAACAGATCAAGCACGTCAGAATTGCTAAATCCAGCTATGGCGATCTTTGTTGGGTTGAGCATATTGAGCTTCTTCAGTACATGCATGCAGCCCATTGTCAGTCGGTCGCCGGCTACAAATATAGCATCGGGCCTATTCTTCAGGCTCAGCAGTTCTTTCACCGCAGTTTCTACTTCATCCTGGATCATGCCACCATGAGGGCAATTCTTAATATATTCAGGATGAATTGATAATCCATTCTCATGTAAAGCATCTGTATATCCAGTGAGCCGCTCAATGCTGATTGATAAATGTGCTGAGCTGGAAATGTGTGCAATCTTAAGGTGTCCGGAACGGATCAAATGGCTGGTGGCCTCATAAGCACCTTTCGCATTGTCAGCTATTATTTTAAAGGTATCAATGCGTTCTGGCACACGGTCAAAAAACACAATCGGCAGGCCCCGCTGGTGCAGCTGCTCCAAATGGCTCACATCACTGGTCTCGGCAGAAAGCGAAATCAGTAGCCCGTCTACAGACCTTGATGCCAGATGCTGTACGTTAGTTTTTTCCCTTTCAAAAGATTCGTGTGTCTGGGTGATGATGACCGTGTAACCACGACTGTTCGCAATGGATTCTATGCCATTTATGGCCTGTGAAAAGTAATGATTGGCAACTTCGCTTACAACGATACCTATAGACTTGCTCCGCCGTTCTTTAAGGCTCAGGGCATTGGGATTGGGGCGGTAATTTACCTGCTGGGCATAATCCATCACCAGTTTCTTGGTTCCTGCGCTGATCTCGTAACTGTCGCGTAAAGCCCTGGAAACCGTAGAGGTGGAAAGGTTCAGCGCCCGGGCAATATCTTTAATGGTAGAGCTCTCAAACATTTGGTTAACTGGGTAGATTTTTGACCGGATGGACCGGTTGGACTCTACAAGTTTAATGAAATAATTTGAATTTTGGTGAAACATCAGCGGTTTTCGGCAACGTTTGCGTAAATTAATAAAGGCAACTGAATTCTTTCTCCCGAAAAACTAGCTAGAATTGCGAAAAACATGCTCAAACCAAATTACTGTATGAAACGCACCGGAAGCCTGTGTAGCAGATGTATCGTCATCATATCTTTCCTTGGCCTCCTTGCCGGCCATACACTGGCTCAGGAGAACGCACAATACCACCCGGTTTCTAAAGTATGGGTATCTGACCTGGGCAACGGGAAATACAGGAACCCTGTAATCAATGCCGACTATTCCGATCCTGATGCGATCCGCGTTGGCGATGACTACTACATGATCTCCTCCAGTTTCGATGGTGTTCCGGGATTGCCGGTCCTGCATTCTAATGATCTGGTGAACTGGACCATCATCTCGCATGCCTTAACAAGGCAGCCTCCCTTTGACCATTTTGCGCTCACACAACATGGAAATGGGGTATGGGCACCTGCTTTCCGCTACCATAATGGCGAATATTACATTTACTATCCTGATCCCGACTATGGTATCTACCTTATTAAAGCCACCGATCCGGCGGGAATATGGTCAAAACCACTGCTGGTTTGTCCGGGAAAAGGACTGATTGATCCCTGTCCGCTTTGGGATACCGACGGCAGGGTATATCTGGCACACGCTTTTGCGGGTAGCAGGGCAGGCATAAAAAGTATCATCACCATCAAGGAATTAAATAAAGCTGGTAATCAGGTATTGGATCAGGGGGTAATCGTATATGATGGGCATGAAACAGATCCAACGCTTGAGGGGCCAAAATTTTATAAACGGAACGGATACTATTATTTGTTTGCCCCTGCGGGTGGCGTAGCAACGGGATGGCAGATCGTTCTGAGATCAAAAACCATCTATGGCCCTTATCAGCGTAAAATAGTAATGCATCAGGGTAATACAGCGACAAATGGCCCGCACCAGGGCGCTTGGGTAGATACCAAAACGGGAGAAGACTGGTTCCTGCATTTCCAGGATAAATATGCCTATGGAAGGGTAGTTCACCTGCAGCCAATGAAATGGGTAAACGACTGGCCTGTTATCGGTACTGATGCAGATGGCGATGGTACCGGAGAACCGGTAGCAGTTTATCGGAAACCTAATGTTGGTAAAGTATATCCAATCGCTACACCGGCAGAAAGCGATGAGTTTAATACCATAAATCTGGGGCGCCAGTGGCAGTGGCAGGCCAATCCGGAAGGCACCTGGTCGTTCATGAACAGCGCGGCGGGTACTCTGAGATTATACACGATGAAGATCCCGGATTCGGCCCGGAATTACTGGGATGTGCCCAATATACTACTGCAAAAAACTCCTGCCGATGAGTTTATGGCAACTACTAAGATCAAATTCAGTCCCAATCCAAAACTCGAAAATGAACGGGCGGGATTAATTATCATGGGGCAGAGTTATGCCGCTATTGCTTTCAAAAGTAGTAATAAGGGGCTTTCACTCATCCATATGTTTTGCAAAAATGCAATTAAGGGCAAAGTAGAAACTGAAAAGGAACTGCTTGGTTTAAAGCAGAAGGAAGTTTACTTTAGGGTAAAAATTACAAAGGGCGCAATTTGCCAGTTTAGCTACAGCCTCGATGGAAAGTTATATACTGATGCAGGGGCGCCCTTTCAGGCCGAAGCGGGTTTGTGGATCGGTGCGAAAATGGGGCTTTTTGCCACCCGCTCCACGCAGATCAATGACAGTGGTTTCGCTGATATAGACTGGTTCAGGGTGGAACCTCTGCAACAGTAATCGTAATGACAACTTAACCCTTAGGGGGATTAATGTAGTCTGCTTCAGGATCATCGGTCGGGTACCAACCCAGAAAGGTCTGGTATTAACACTGATGATCTGACCAATCAGGCAGATAAACCGGTTACGCAAGCGTTGCCGGGAACGTTTGCACATTTATTTCCCCCGATTTAAAGTGATTAAACTTTAAAACTTTGTAGACTTGCTTTATACAGATTCTGACAAATTCTTTGTTTCTCAGGAAACAAGGAGGCAGTCCTGATTTGCAAGAACTCTAACCAAGTACGTATGAACAAATTTTATCTATTAATGGCTGCATTATGCCTGCTCGTCAGCAGTATGGCAACAGCCCAAAACCGCACCATTTCCGGCCGCGTGGCCGATGGGAAGAACCGGGAAACGCTGATCGGCGTAAGCGTCAAGATCAAGGGGAGTACGCAGGGAACCAGTACAGATTCCAGAGGAAATTTCAGTTTAAGTATTCCAGCGGGCAATAATGCGGTGGTACTTGTAGTGAATTATGTGGGCTATCAGCCTCTTGAAGTTCCTGTGGGTAACCAGACTACGCTGAATGTTGAATTAACTTCAAATGAGACGGCCCTCAGTGAAGTTGTGGTAATCGGTTACGGAACCGTCAAGAAAAGGGACCTCACAGGTTCTGTGGTGTCGGTAAAAGGCGAAGACATTGCCAAAGTGCCTTCCGCAAATCCTCTGGAGTCGATCCAAGGCAAAGTACCCGGAGTGGATGTAACGCGGAACACGGGTGCCGCATCATCGGGAGTCACGATCAACATCCGCGGAACGCGTTCTATTTCTGCCGGGAACGGTCCGCTGATTATCGTGGATGGCGTACAATACTCAAGTTTACAGGATATCAGTTCTAATGATATCGCCTCAATGGAAGTCCTTAAGGATGCTTCGTCAACGGCAATTTACGGATCACGCGGTGCGAATGGGGTAATTTTGATCACCACCAAAAAAGGAGTAGCCGGCAAGGCGGATGTTACATTTAATTCTTATTACGGAATCTCAAAAGTGGCAAGGTATCCTTCAGTGATGAATGGTGACCAGTATGTACAACTGCGCCGTGAAGCTTACCGTACAACAGGAAACTGGGCGAGCCCCGCAGATGATGCCGCAATCTTTAACTCTGCCGAATATGCGGCCGTACAAAACAGGGATTTTCTCAATTATCAGGACCTGTTGCTGCATGATGGCCATCAGCAGGATTATCAGCTGGGTGTACGTGCGGGCACAGAAACTACCAAGGCCTACTTTTCACTGGATTACCTGGATGAAAAAGGTATTGTAAAGCTCGACCAGTCCAAACGCTATACTGCGCGCCTGAACCTCGATCAGTCTATTGGCAAAATCTTTACTACCGGGATGCAGGGCCAGTTTACGCATTATGAGATCGATAATCGCCGGGACCCGCTTAATCAGGGGAACAAGGTTAGTCCGCTGGGAACACTGTTTGATGCCCAGGGTAACTTTATTGTTTATCCGTTGCAGGGAACATTCGTAAGTCCACTTGCCGATGAACAGCCTGATGTATATTCAAACCAGTCTGTAATTAACCGGACGCTCATTTCTGCTTATATGGAGCTGAAACCTTTTAAGGGGCTTGTGGCAAGATCAAATCTGGGGGTGAATTTAAATACTAACCGGGGAGGTTCCTATGCGGACAGGTACTCGATTGACAGGAACGGTTCCGTGCCTAAAGCTACGTACAGCGCTTCTAACAGTCATCTGATTGACATTGAAAACTATATTACTTACAACAAAGAGATTAAAGACCATTCCTTTACCCTTACAGGAATTAACAGTTTACTGTACAACCGTTCTGATAACATTGCGGCTTCCGGTGAGAACCAGCTGCTGAAATCACAACTGTTTTATGGCCTTGGCAATACCCAGAACCAGGCAGTTACCACAGCTTACTCCATGAATAACCTGATCTCTTTTGCAGGAAGATTAAACTATGCCTATAAAGGTAAATACCTGCTGACCGCCACAGGACGTACTGATGGCTCATCTAAACTTGCGGAAGGTAACAAATGGGCTTTTTTCCCTTCGGCAGCTGTAGCCTGGAGGATCAGCGATGAAGATTTTTTGAAAGACAGTAAAGTAGTGAGCGACCTGAAACTGAAATACAGTTATGGTATTGCAGGCAGTGATAATATCGATCCATATTCTACCCAAAGCAGCCTCACCAGGATCGCCTTTGCATATGATGACAATTCGGCTCCTGCCTATACGTATTCACCCTCTGTAGGTAATGTAGACCTGACATGGGAAAAAACCAAGACCAATGACGTCGGCATTGAAGCAGGATTCTTTAAAAACCGAATTACTGCTGCCATAGATTATTATGATTCAAGAACATACGATCTGTTGCTTAAACGTAGTCTTCCGCCTTCAGACGGGGTAACTTCGGTCATCCAGAATATCGCCAAAACACGGAACAAGGGGATTGAAGTTCTCATTTCATCAAAGAATATCGATGGCAGGGATTTCCAGTGGAACACGAATATCAGCTTTACCCGTAACAGGGAAAAGATTGTTGAACTTGCCGGCGGAGCATTGTCTGATGTGGCCAATTCATGGTTCGTTGGTTCGCCAATACAGTCGTACTACGATTATCAGAAAGTAGGGATCTGGCAGACTTCAGAAACGGCAGAAGCGGCAAAGTATGGACAAAAACCCGGAGACATCCATGTAAAAGACCTGAACAATGACGGTAAGATCGATGCCACCAATGACCGTACGATTATTGGCACAAACAGGCCAAAATGGACGGGCGGATTTGAAAATACATTTACGTATAAGAATTGGGATCTGAACATTTATCTGTTTGCAAGAATGGGTCAAACAATTTATGCTGACTTCCTGAGAAGATATAATCCACAGGGGATAGAGAACAGCTCTGCGATTATCAATTACTGGACCCCGGAAAACCCGAGCAATGATTATCCCCGTCCCAATAAAAACTTATCCCTTGCGTCTATGCTTTATTCCAGTTCATTGGGATATGTGGACGGATCTTTTGTGAGGCTCCGGAATATTACGCTGGGATACAAAGTACCAAAGGCGATACTTGAAAAGACCTTTGTAAAAAGTATCCGCATTTATGCAACGGCAAGAAACCCCTTCACTTATACCAAATCCGATTTACTAAAAGAATATGATCCTGAAAGGGGTGGTTCTGAAAACGGGCCAATGACCAAGCTGTATACTTTCGGACTAAATGCAAATTTTTAATTGAACGATCATGAGACAATATATATTTAAAGCAATGATCATTGTTGCAGGGATGACCACCTTGGTATCCTGTAAGAAAGATCTGGTAGAGAAAAATCCTTCGGGAATCACTGCAGAAAGTGTGTATACCACACCAGCAGGTTTCGAAGCACTGGTGAATGCCGCGTATTCTTACCAGCGCTGGTGGTATGGCAAGGAGGAAGGATACAGCATGTCTGAGATGGGCACCGATATCTGGGCCAGTGGTGCAGGGGACGTCACCACAGACCTTACCAATTACATCAACCTGCAGGGAACCAATGCCTCAGTCACTACCGAATGGCAGGCACTTTACGCAGCAGTGAACCTTTGCAATGCAGGCGTTAATAAGATTGACGGGGCTGGATTGTCCGCGGCAGTGCGGCCTGTAAGGGAAGCCGAATTGCGGTTTCTGAGGGCATTTTACTTCTGGCACATTGTAGAATCCTGGGGCGGCGTGCACTTTACGCTGCAGGAAACACAGGGGGTAATCACAACGGCCAATAAAACCCCGGTAGAGACTTTTAACAAACAGATCATTGACGATTTGTTGTTTGCAGTAGCCAATCTGCCGGCCACTACCGCAGATTACGGAAGGGTAACCAAACCAGCTGCACAGGCTTTCCTGGCCAGGATGTACCTCACACAGAAGAAAAATGCAGAGGCCAGGGACATGGCCTTGGCAGTCATCAACGGGGGGTATGGCTTTACGCTGCTTCCTGCGTATTCAGACTTGTGGAAAATGGCAAACCTTAAAAATAAGGAAGTGATTTATGCCGTAAATTATTCCACCAATCTGATCCAGAATGATCTGAAAGACGATATCTTAAACCCGCTGGGACATAGCCGTGGCAGTAACAACGGGCACCTGTTGTTCGCAATGAAATATGACGATCAGCCGGCTATGATCAGGGATATCCTGAATGGCAGACCCTTCGACAGGTATATGCCTACACGCTTTTTGCTGGATCTGTACAGTGCTGACGACTCAAGGTATGAGGGATCGTTCAAAACAGTATGGCTAGCCAATAGCACCATACGTCCTGCCGGAATGAAACTGGGCGATACCGCAATTCTGGCCAGTAAAGCGGTAGTTTCTGCAGCAGGTAAACTCTATAAAGTTTATGACCGCAATGCAGTATATAATGCAAACGGCTCAGTAAAAGACCAGCTACACTATGTGACACTGAGCAAGTTTGATGATCCTACCAGAACAAGCATCAATGAAGCACAAAGTGCAAGGGATGTTTTTGTGATCCGTTTTGCAGAAATGTATCTGATTGCCGCCGAGGCAGAGACTAATCTCGGTAACAAAACTGCTGCCGCAACTTACCTGAATGTGATCAGGACCCGCGCAGCGAAAGCCGGCAGGGTTGCCAGCATGCAGGTGACGGCCGATCAGGTAACGCTCGATTTCATCCTGGATGAACGGGCACGTGAATTTGCCGGGGAACAGATCCGATGGTTCGACCTGAAAAGGTCAGGTAAACTGATCGACCGTATCAAATTGTATAATCCAAATGCCACAGCGATACAGGATTTTAATCTGGTGAGGCCAATTCCGAGGGCGCAGGTAGATGCCGTCACCAATAAAGACGAGTTTAAGCAAAACCCAGGGTATCAATAATGCTACGCATGAGGGGGCAGATTTTGTCCCCTCATTCTTATATTTAACCATCAAATATGAACAAATTGAACTTTTTCCGCCAAAGCCTGTTTTCCGCGCTGATACTGGTGTCTGCTTCGCAGGCCATTGCACAAGTGAAACCTTTTTCTTTTGACCACCTTCCGGAAGTCAAAGAAACCAAATTCAAAAAAGATACGATACGAATCACCTCCTTTGGTGCCATAAATGACGGGGTTACGCTGAATACCAAAAGTATCAATGATGCCATCGCTGCCTGTAATAAAAAAGGGGGCGGGGTAGTTGTAATTCCTGCCGGGCTCTGGTTAACAGGGCCTGTGGTATTGCTGAGCAATGTGAACCTGCATTTGCAGAAAAATGCGATCCTGCAGTTTACGAAAGACTTTTCCCAGTATCAACTGGTAAAGGGCGACTGGGAAGGGATTCCTCAGATGAGAAACCAATCGCCTGTTTCGGCTGACCATGCCGAAAATATCGCCATTACCGGCTTTGGCATCATCGACGGAAACGGAGATGCCTGGAGAATGGTGAAAAAAGATAAGTTGACAGAAAGCCAGTGGAATAAACTGGTAGCATCGGGAGGGACAGTCATTGCAGAAAAGAAAATGTGGTACCCTTCGGAACAATCCGCAAAAGGCTCGCTGTTGAAAAATGCCGGTGCGATTGCTCCTGAGAAAACTCCCGAATTTTATGCTTCGGTGAAGGACTTTTTAAGACCAAACCTGGTGGTGCTGAACAGCTGTAAACGCGTTTTACTGGAAGGAGTAACGTTCCAGAACTCACCTGCATGGAACCTTCATCCACTGATTTGCGAAGACCTGATTGTGAGAAATGTATATGCAAAAAATCCCTGGTATGCCGCCAATGGCGATGGAATAGATATCGAATCATGCAAAAACGTCCTGGTAGAAGGAAGTACCTTTGATGTGGGCGATGATGGGATCTGCATCAAATCCGGTCGTGATGCCGAGGGGCGAAAACGCGGGCTTCCGACGAAAAATGTGATTATCCGCAACAGTACGGTTTACCATGCCCATGGCGGTGTGGTGATCGGCAGTGAAATGTCTGGCGGGGCAAATAATATATTTATTTACGATTGTTCGTTTATAGGAACAGATATCGGTCTCCGCTTTAAGACTACACGCGGGCGCGGTGGTGTGGTAGAGGCGATCTACGCAAAGGATATCGTGATGAAGGATATTGTAGGAGAAGCTATCCTGTTTGATATGTACTATGCAGCAGTGGATCCTATTGCACTGAAAGGTGAAAAAAGAGATGCGCCGAGGGTGGTTAAATATCCTGTTACAGAAGAAACTCCTATATTCAGGGATTTTCATATCAGCAATGTGGTCTGTGACGGAGCAGGTAAAGCCATATTTATCAGGGGACTGCCGGAACTGAATATCAGTGATATTTATTTGGATAACATGACGATACAAGCGAAATCAGGTATAGAGATCCAGGAAGCGAAGAACGTGCAGCAGAATAATGTGAAAGTGATACTCAGTTCTGATAAAAAATAATAAGATTGAAGACCTAAACCTGTCAGATGATTCTTTCATAATTGAAACCAGTAGCAACATCCTCTTGTCTGGCTTGCGATCATGAAAGGCTTCATCCGATAATGAAAAAACAAATATAGCAGATGAACTTATCATTTAACATTACAGCAGCTTGTCTGATGACAACCTTTGCGGGCACAATGGGCGTTGCTCAGGCCCAGATGCAACCATTATCAGAACAGATGGCATCTACGGCAATGGATATCTGGAAGGATTCGTTGTCAGTTAGCGGGAACCCGGTAAAATGGTCTTATGATCAGGGGGTGATCCTCGAAGGTATTGATGCGATCTGGCGACGGACTGGAAATGCTGATTACTTCAGGTACATGCAAACACAGATGAATTATTTTGTTACTGCCGATGGCAATATCAGATCGTACACTGCGGAATCACAAAATATCGACAACATTAAAAACGGGCGCTCCCTGCTTACGCTGTATAAGGTAACAGGACAGCAGAAATATTTTAAGGCGGCAACACTGCTATGGCAGCAGCTGCAGACACAGCCCCGCACAAAAGAAGGCGGTTTCTGGCATAAGAAAATCTATCCTAACCAGATGTGGCTGGATGGTTTATATATGGGCGAGCCTTTTTATGCAGAATATGCGGCACTGATACAGGATGAGAAGGCCTTTGATGATATTGCCAACCAGTTTATCTACATGGAAAATCACTCCAGAGATGCAAAAACGGGTTTAATGTACCATGGATGGGACGAATCCAAAGAGCAGAAGTGGGCAGATCCAAAAACCGGTACTTCCCCGCATTTCTGGGGAAGGGCTATGGGATGGTATGCTATGGCGCTGGTCGATGTTTTGGATAACTTCCCTGCATCGCATCCCAAAAGGAAAGAACTGCTGGCGATTTTATCGCGGGTAGCGAAAGCTGCCGAAGATTATCAGGACCCTAAAACCGGAGTATGGTATGATATACTAAACCTGCCTGAGCGAAAAGGAAATTACCTGGAATCTTCTGCCTCGGCAATGTTTGTTTATGCCCTGCAAAAAGGAGTGAGAAAGGGTTACCTTCCTGCTGCATATACCGCTGTGGCAAAAAAAGGCTACGCAGGTATTCAAAAGGAATTTGTAGAACAGCGTAGTGCCGGAAAGATCAATCTGAAGGGAACGGTAAGCGTTTCCGGTTTGGGCGGCACGCCATACCGTGATGGTTCTTTTGAATACTATATGCGCGAGAAAGTAATTACGAATGACGGTAAGGGTGTAGGCGCATTCCTGCTGGCAGCAAACGAAATGGATCTTGCCGCCATACCCAAAAAAGGTATGGGCAAAACGGTAATGCTGGATTATTTTTTTAACAGTGAAGTAAAGAAAGACCAGAGTGGCCATGACATCCAGTGGCATTATAAATGGGAGGAAATGAGCAATGGTGGATATTCATTATGGGGCGAAGTATTCCAGCAAAAAGGTTTTAAACTAACCAGTTTAAGGACAGCACCTACCGCCGCGAACCTGAAAAATGCTGCAGTATATATTATTGCAGACCCGGATATTGTAAAGGAAAATCCTAAGCCTAACTATATCGGAGCTGCACATATCACCGCGATTACCAACTGGGTAAAAGCCGGCGGAGTGCTCGTGATTATGGCCAATGATACCGGAAATGTTGAGCTTGATCATTTGAATGAGCTGACTTCAAAATTTGGGATATCTTTTAATAAGGACAGCAAAAACCGGGTAACCGGCAACAAATTTGAAATGGGCAGTATCATGATTCCTGCTTCCAATGCTATATTTAAACATACCAAACAGATCTATGTAAAAGAATACAGTACGCTGGCCTTAAAAGCCCCGGCAAAATCTGCTTTACAGGATAAAGAAGGGAACGCGGTGATGGCCGTTGCCCATCTTGGTAAAGGGACTGTCTATGCAATCGGAGATCCATGGCTGTACAATGAGTATACCGATGGCAGGAAAATACCTGCCCAGTATGAAAACTTTTCCGCGGCGGGCGACCTCAGCAACTGGATCGCCGATCAGCTACCTGTAGTTAACAAAAAATAGCAAATGTGTATTTTCATAGTTACGATAACGATTGCGTAGATAAATGCTGTACTTAAGAAGCCATTATTTCTATATAATCGTTAGAATTGTTGTGAAGCAAATATCCGACCTGTTACAATGATACTAACAAAAGAAACTTTAAAAAATATAGATACCGCAAAGGTGATTGTTCCCGCTGAAGCCATCTTCAGCCTTCCCGAGAAAATACTGCAGTTTGGAACGGGTGTTTTACTCCGCGGACTTCCTGATTATTTTGTAGACAAAGCGAACAGGCAGGGCATATTCAACGGCCGTATTGTGATCGTAAAATCAACCGGCAACGGTGATACTGCTGATTTCGATAACCAGGACAGCCTGTACACCATCGGCATCCGAGGTATCGAAGACGGTAAAAATGTTGAAGAAAATATTGTTTCTTCAGCGATTTCCAGAGTGATCTCGGCAGAGCAGGACTGGGAGGCTATCCTGGAGGTAGCCAGGAATCCTGAGTTAAAAATCGTGGTTTCCAATACAACGGAAGTGGGTATTCAACTGCTGAATGAAGCGGTTACGGGGAATCCGCCCGCTTCTTTCCCTGGTAAATTACTGTCTGCCCTGTACGAAAGATATAAGGCACTCGGTGATAGCGCAGATGCCGGACTGGTGATCACTGCAACAGAACTGATCCCTGAAAACGGAAAGAAACTGGAAGCCATTGTTTATGAACTGGCTGCCTATAATAAACTGGAAGATGAATTTGTGAGCTGGTCCAAGGCTAATAACATATTTTGCAATTCACTCGTAGACCGGATCGTTCCGGGGAAACCCGATGCCGCTAAGCTGACGGAATTGCAAACAGAACTGGGATATGAAGATCAGTTGCTGATCCTGGCAGAACCTTACCGCCTCTGGGCAGTGGAAGGAAACGATAAGGTTGCTGAAACACTGAGTTTTATGGCAGCAGACAAAGGTCTGATTGTAAAACCGGATATTGAGATCTACCGCGAACTGAAGGTCCGCCTGCTCAATGGTACGCATACGCTTACTTCAGGAATTGCCTGTCTGTCGGGTATCGACACAGTTAAGAACGGCATGGATAACAGTAATGTGCTCAATTTTGTGGAGCAGGTGATGCGCAAGGAGATTGCCCCGGCTATCCCTTATCAGGTATCGCTTGATGAAGCGCTGGTGTTTTCAGGTACGGTGATCGACCGCTTTGCAAATCCGCACATCAAACATTTGTGGCTGAGCATTACGATGCAGTATGCAATGAAACTGAAGATCCGCGTATTGCCGGTATTGTTTAATTACCATACGCTGTTCAATACGATTCCTCCTTTTATCACGTTCGGTTTTGCTGCATTTTTACATTTCATGCGTACTTCCACACTTGAAGGCGGAAAGTACTATGGTTCGTTCAATGGAATTGAATATGTAATCAACGATGACAGTGCAGCATACTTCTATCAGAAAACTACTGAAGTAAATGAAGCGGACTATGTGGAAGAGGTATTAAATGATACTGAATTCTGGGGCACAGACCTGAATGAGGTCCCTGGTTTTATCGAAGTGGTAGAAAATGATTACGACACAATCCTTGAAAAAGGAATTACCGCCGCTTTGGAGGATTTAAACCTGAAACTGAAGGCGGTTTAACAGCGCATCACATGGAAAAGAAAATATTAAAGGTACATCCGAAAGATAATGTTCTGGTGGCCTTTGTAGACCTGGCCGAAGGCGAAGCAATTCTTTACGGCGATCAGGTCTATATCTTAAAAGATAATGTAAAGGCAAAACATAAGTTCGTTACAGAAGACCTGAGAACGGACGATCAGGTAATCATGTACGGTGTCCTGGTAGGGAAGGCCAAGCTGCCGGTACCAAAAGGAGCAGTGCTCACTACCGCCAATCTGAAACACGCTGCTACGGGCTTCCATACAGGTGAACACCATATGGAATGGCATGTGCCAGATGTATCTGCCTGGAAAGATAAAACTTTTAATGGCTTTCACCGTACCGACGGGCAGGTGGGTACCGCAAACCACTGGCTGGTAATCCCGATGGTTTTCTGCGAAAACAGAAACCTGGATGTGATCCAGGAGGCCTTGCTGAATAACCTGGGCTATGGCCGTAATGAAAATTACCAGGCTCAGGCCAAGGAACTGATGGCGCTGTATGAAAAAGGTGCAAGCGTTGAGGAAATCCTGAATGCCCAGACCAGCTATACCGAAAAAGCAGAACCCAAAAACAGGATGTTCCCCAATGTGGACGGTATCAAATTCCTGACGCACAATGGTGGATGTGGCGGTATACGCCAGGATTCGCAGACTTTATGCGGTCTGCTGGCAGGATACATTACGCATCCGAATGTAGCTGGTGCTACTGTACTGAGCTTAGGATGCCAGAATGCACAGGTCAGCATCCTGATGGAGGAGATTGCGAAGAGAAGCCCTGATTTTGATAAACCCTTATATATTCTTGATCAGCAAAAAACCGGCACTGAAGCCGATTTGCTCTCGGATGCGATCAAACAAACTTTTGCCGGCCTGATCCAGGCCAATGTCAACGTCCGCCAGCCTGCACCCTTAAGCAAGCTTTGCATCGGTTTGGAATGTGGCGGATCGGATGGTTTTTCTGGTCTTTCCGCCAATCCGGCGATAGGATATACCTCAGACCTGCTGGTCGCGCTTGGCGGATCAGTGATCCTGGCGGAGTTTCCGGAATTATGCGGGGTTGAACAGAATATTATCGACCGCTGTGTGGATCCCGCTGATGCGGCACGATTTGCTGAACTGATCAAAACATACAGCGACCGCGCCACTGAAGCAGGGTCAGGATTTGATATGAACCCTTCTCCGGGGAATATTAAAGACGGACTGATCACCGATGCGATCAAATCTGCCGGTGCTGCAAAAAAAGGAGGTACTTCGCCCGTGGTCAATGTGCTGGATTATCCGGAAAAGGTAACTAAACCGGGATTGAACCTGCTGTGTACGCCGGGCAATGATGTGGAATCCACTACAGCCGAAGTAGGATCGGGTGCAAACATTGTGCTTTTTACTACAGGACTCGGAACTCCTACGGGTAACCCAATTGCTCCGGTAGTGAAAATATCTACCAATACAGTGCTTTACAATAAAATGAATGATATTATAGATCTGGACACTGGCTCGATCATCGCTGGCGAAGAAACTATCGAAGAAGCCGGTGCCAGGATACTGAATTATGTAATTGATGTTGCCAGCGGAAATACTACGGTGAGCGCTGTACGCCACATCCAGGATGATTTTATTCCCTGGAAACGCGGCATCTCACTTTAAATTTTTCTTAGATGAACCCGACATTATCAAAATAATTATTAAAGCCCACAAGGCAATAATTATTTTGATAATCGAAGGCTCCATCTGACAGATGAAAACAATATACTACTGAGATGAACCCGACATGATCAAAATAAGTATTAAAGCCCACAAGGCAATAATTATTTAATTATCGAAGGCCCCATCTGACAGATGAAAACGATAAACTATTCAGATGAAACAATTTTTAGACGAAAACTTCCTTTTAAACAGCCAAACTGCCCAGGATTTATATCACCAGTTTGCAAAAGATATGCCCATCATTGATTATCACTGCCATCTTCCGCCGGACCAGATTGCTGAGGACAGGAATTTTGAAAACCTGACCCAGGTTTGGCTCTATGGTGATCACTACAAATGGCGGGCAATGCGTGCCAATGGGGTTTCCGAAGACTATATCACCGGAAACAAAAGTGATTGGGAGAAGTTTGAGAAGTGGGCAGAAACCGTTCCTTACACACTCAGGAACCCCTTATATCACTGGACGCACCTTGAGCTGCAAAGATATTTTGATATCTATGATATCCTGTCGCCAGCCACCGCAAAGAAAATATATGATGAGTGTACAGCCAAATTGCAGACACCGGAATATTCAGTAAAGAACCTGCTGAAAAAGATGAACGTGCTGACAGTGGCTACAACAGATGATCCATGCGATGATCTGGCACATCACAAGAAACTGAAAGCCGAAGGTTTTGAGGTAAAGATCCTGCCGGCTTTCAGGCCAGACAAGGCCATGAATGCGGATGACCTGATTGCACTGAATGCCTATATCGCAAAGCTCGAAAAAATACATGGTTCTGAAATCAAAACTTACAGAGAATACCTTGCGGCGCTGAAAGGAAGGCATGATTATTTTGCAGCCAACGGCTGTGTACTTTCTGATCATGGTTTGGAGCAGCTATACGCCGAAAATTATACCGAAGATGAAGTAGAGGCGATCTATTTAAAAATCGGTGCCGGCGATACACTCACGAAAACGGAGATCCTGCAGTTTAAATCGGCCATGCTACATGCGTTTGCGGTGTGGGACCATGAAAAAAACTGGGTACAGCAATACCATATTGGTGCACTGAGGGATAATAATACAAGAATGCTTAAAAACCTTGGGCCTGATACCGGTTTGGATTCCATCGGTGATTTTTCACAGGGTGCTGCATTATCAAAGTTCATGAACAGGCTGGATACAGGCAACCAGCTGGCAAAGACCATTATATACAATCTTAACCCGGCAGATAACGAACTGATTGCAACGATGATCGGGAATTTTAACGACGGCACGATCGCTGGTAAAATCCAGTACGGCTCGGCATGGTGGTTCCTGGATCAGAAAGAAGGAATGATCAAACAGATCAATGCGCTGTCAAATATGGGCCTGCTGAGCCGCTTTGTAGGGATGCTGACAGATTCAAGAAGCTTCCTGTCTTTTCCAAGACACGAATATTTTAGAAGAATATTGTGCAATTTATTAGGAGAAGATATTGAAAATGGTGAACTTCCCAACGACATAGCCTGGGTAGGTAAAATTGTACAGGACATATGTTATAACAACGCTAAATCCTATTTCAATTTCTAATGATGAGTAAAGTTTTAAGTTTCGGCGAACTGCTGTTAAGGATTTGTCCTGATTCGGCAGGGAGCTGGCTGGAGGAAAATAGTTTCCCTGTTTATGTAGGTGGCGCTGAGGCAAATGTAGCCGCGGCACTGGCATTGTGGGAAATCCCTTCGGCGTATATGTCGGCCATACCCGACAATTTTATTGCCAGGCAGCTGGTAGGTTACCTGGACGAACTGAATATCGATACCAGTGCAATCCAGTACTCCGGTGAGCGTATCGGTCTGTATTTCCTGGATAAGGGAAAAGACCTGAAGAATGCAGGAGTAATTTATGACCGCAAGTATTCTTCGTTTTCGGAGCTTGAGGTAAATACGATCGATTGGGACAAGGTTTTTGAGGGCGTAAGCTGGTTTCATTTCAGTGCCATCTGCCCGGCCATTAACCAGTCGGTAGCCGATGTTTGTGAGGAAGCGCTGAAAGCAGCTTCGGAAAAAGGGATCAGGATTTCAATCGACCTGAATTACCGGGCCAAGCTCTGGAAATATGGAAAAGAGCCTGTGGAGGTCCTGCCTTCGCTGGTTGAATATTGCGACCTGGTGATGGGCAATGTATGGGCAGCAGAAAAAATGCTGGGCATTCCTGTTTCTGAAACTTTGGTAGAAGAACATGATAAAAGTGCATACCTGCAGCAATCGCAAATCAGCTCAAAAGCCATTATGGAACAATTTCCAAAATGTAAGCATGTAGCCAATACATTTCGCTTTGATCATGGCACGGGCATTCAATATTATACAACTCTGTACACACAGGACGAGCTTTTTATCTCCACTGAATATGTGGCTGAGCAAATCGCGGGAAAAGTAGGCAGCGGTGACTGCTTTATGGCGGGCCTGATCTACGGTTTTTACAAGGAACAGGAGCCGCAGGAGATTGTGGATTTTGCAACGGCAGCGGCATTTGCCAAGCTGTTCACAGAGAGCGATTTTAATACAACTAAGATAGAAGATATACAGGTAGTAGTTCAACAATATGAAAACTAAGGAAGAGACGTTAAAAGTGATTACAGAACAGGCGCTTTTGCCATTGTTCTACTATGAAGATGCAGAGGTAAGCCTGGAAATTGTGCGCACGATATACCGTGCCGGTGTACGTGTGATAGAATATACCAACAGGGGGCCGGCTGCCCTGGAAAATTTTAAGATCCTGGTTGAAGCCGCAAAAACTGAGATGCCGGACCTACATGTAGGGATCGGAACGATCAAAAACACCAAACAGGCCGCAGATTTTATCGCAGCAGGTGCACACTTTATCGTTTGCCCTGTGGTAGACCTGGAGATTGGAAAATTGGTACACGATGCCGGATTGCTCTGGATCCCGGGCTGTTTCTCTCCAACAGAAATTAACCTGGCTTCGCAAAACGGCGCAGGCCTGATTAAATTGTTTCCTGCTAACCTGCTCGGACCGGCATTTATGTCCTCCATCAAAGATCTGTTCCCCGGCCAGTTATTTATTCCAACCGGCGGAGTAGAAATCGAAGCTGCCAATATCAGTGCCTGGTTTAAATCGGGCGTTTGTGGCGTAGGAATGGGAAGCAAACTGATCAGCAAAGAGATATTAACGGAGAAAGATTACGATACCCTGTATACATTGACAGAAAAAACGTTCAAAATTATTAGTGAAACCCGGCTGAGTTAAATTTACTCAGCCTTCTAACCTTAACCGAACTCAAACCAAATATAGACAATGAAAGAAGCTAAAATGAGCAATTACCGCTGGACGATCTGTGCGTTATTGTTTTTTGCCACTACTGTCAACTACTTAGACCGACAAGTATTGAGTCTCCTGCACCCGATGCTGGAGAAAGAATTTAACTGGACGAACAGCGATTACGCGAATATTACCTCAGTCTTTCAGTTTGTGTATGCGATTTCTATGCTTTTCGCGGGCAGGGTTGTAGATAAACTGGGTACCAAATGGGGTTACGCAATTTCGCTTGTTGT
The DNA here is from genome assembly GCF_900182595.1 of Pedobacter westerhofensis. Classification (GTDB taxonomy): domain Bacteria; phylum Bacteroidota; class Bacteroidia; order Sphingobacteriales; family Sphingobacteriaceae; genus Pedobacter; species Pedobacter westerhofensis. The sequence continues at coordinate 475,565 of NZ_FXTN01000004.1, forward strand.
TTGGTCGGTAGGCGCAGTAATGCATGCGCTGGCCATTCCGATCGGGCAGGGCTTATCGTCTATGTTAAGCTGGGCAGGACTGGGAATGATTCCTGTTTCTGTGCTGGGTTTCAGTGTCGCGCGAGCGGTGTTGGGTATAGGTGAATCAGGGAATTTTCCGGCAGCAATCAAAGCTACTGCCGAGTATTTTCCAAAAAAGGAACGCTCTTTTGCTACGGGTATCTTTAACTCGGGGGCTAATATCGGTGCTGTACTGGCACCATTAACTGTGCCCTGGATTGCAGCAAAATGGGGTTGGGAAAGCGCTTTCATCATCGTGGGTGCGGTTGGCCTGATCTGGCTGGGCTTCTGGTTCTTTTTCTATGATAAGCCTGAAAACCAAAAGAATATTACACAATCTGAACTGGACTATATCAATAGCGACCGCCTTCACCATGACGGCATTGTAGAGATTGAGGATACGGAAAAGGTTTCATGGATTAAACTGCTGGGTTACAAACAAACCTGGGCTTTTGTGTTTGGTAAATTCATGACCGATGGTGTATGGTGGTTCTTTCTCTTTTGGCTTCCTTCTTACCTGAAGGTGCAATATGCGATGGAAGGTACTGCAATTATGCTGCCCCTGACTATTCTTTACAGTATGACGATGATTGGTAGTGTTGGCGGTGGATGGTTTCCTGTATACTACATGAAAAAAGGCCTTGCACCATATGATGCCAGGATGAAAGCGATGTTTATCATTGCACTGTTCCCGCTGCTCGTATTACTTGCACAACCCCTTGGACATATTACGTTCTGGATCCCTGTGCTTTTAATCGGTATCGGTGCCTCTGCGCACCAGGCCTGGTCGGCCAACATCTTTACCACAGTTTCTGATATGTTCCCTAAAAAGACAATCGGTACTGTAATCGGTATTGGCGGTATGGCAGGCGGCATCGGCGGAGTAACGATTTCCAAACTCGGGGGAGCACTCTTTGATTATTATAAAGCTCTGGGACACACGCAGACGGGCTATACCATTATGTTTGCCATCTGCGCTGTTGCTTATCTGATCGCCTGGGTAGTGATGAAAATGCTGGTTCCAAAGTACCGCCCGATTACTGATCTGTAAGCTGGTGTGTTTCTAATTTATTAATATAATAATAAGTCTTATAATTACAGTAAAACCTATTGTGAAATTATTATCTTCATGAATTGTTAATTTAATTCAGTTTTCTTATGTCTGTAATAGATTTATCCTCAATTTTTGTTGAAGAGAAACAAATTCCTGAGCAGCACAGATTATTGGAAGAAGTAAACCAGCGTGAATATTTAAGCAATGGTGAAATGCTTCCATGGAATGGTGAGGTACATACTGTACTTTCACCTGTCTGTATCCAAACTGCTGAAGGACTGAAACGCAAGGTGATTGGTACTTATCCGTTATGTACGGAGAAGGAAAGCTTTGAAGCCCTTGATGCTGCCGTTGCAGCCTATGACAATGGACGTGGCGAGTGGCCTACGATGAGTGTGTCTGACCGGATAGATTGTGTAGCACTGTTTACCGAGAAGATGATCACCAAAAAAGATGAAGTGGTAAAACTGCTGATGTGGGAGATCGGCAAATCGCACGCAGATTCTGTAAAGGAATTTGACCGCACAGTAGAATACATCTACGCAACCATTGATGCGCTGAAGGATCTGGACAGGCGTTCTGCCCAGTTTAGTATTGAACAGGGGATCGTTGCACAGATCAGGCGCTCTCCGCTGGGAGTGGTGCTGTGTATGGGCCCTTTCAATTATCCGCTGAACGAAACTTTTACAACGCTGATCCCGGCACTGATTATGGGGAACACGCTGTTGTTTAAACCGCCTAAACATGGAACTTTATTGCACTACCCACTGCTGGAAGCTTTCAGCACGTGTTTCCCAAAAGGGGTAGTCAATACGATATATGGCCGTGGAAATAAGATTATTCCCGGTTTAATGAAATCAGGCAAGATCAACGTGCTTACGCTGATTGGTTCCAGTAAAGTAGCGGATGAGCTGAAAAAACTGCATCCAAAGGTGAACCGACTGCGCGCTGTACTCGGGCTGGATGCAAAGAATGCAGCGATCATTACCGCGCATGCAGATCTGAGCCTGGCTGTACAGGAAACATTACTTGGCTCGCTGTCATTTAACGGACAACGCTGCACTGCATTGAAAATAGTTTTTGTTCACCGGAGCAGGGTGGATGAATTCCTGGAACTATTTGCTGCAGCGGTAGCTAAGTTGAAGTACGGTATGCCCTGGGAGGAAGGAGTAGCATTAACACCACTGCCTGAGCCGCATAAACCTGCTTACCTGAAGGAATGTATTGAGGATGCAATTGCTCTGGGTGCACATGTAGTGAATGAAAATGGTGGGCTGACCAATGAATCGTTTGTTTACCCGGCGATTGTTTATCCGGTGAACAAGGGCATGAAGTTATGGGAAGAGGAACAGTTTGGGCCTGTGATTCCGGTAGCAGCATTTGATGATCTGGAAGAAACGATTCAGTACCTGATTGATTCTACACATGGTCAGCAGGTGAGTGTATTTAGTAATGACGACGATGAGCTTGCGGAACTGATTGATCCGCTGGTTAATCTGGTGAGCAGGGTGAATATCAACTGCCAGTGCCAGCGCGGCCCTGATGTTTTTCCATTTACGGGAAGGAAAGATTCCGCTGAAGGCACCCTTTCTGTCGTGGATGCGATCAGATCGTTTTCTATCCGTTCATTGGTGGCAACGAAGCTGAATAAAACAAACAAGGAATTGCTTGATGCAATTCTGGAAGATAAGACGAGTAATTTCTTGTCTAACAAGTTTTTATTTTAATTTGACGTGATCATAGGGTAAAAAAAGAGGGTTATATTTCGATGCCTTCTGCTGCTGAAGCGCAGCAGCAGAAGGCATCGAAATATAACCCTCTTTTTTATTACAGGGATAAAGTTTTTCTCATGGTAATTGCACCCTGAATGACGGAAATACATACCGCAATTGAAATACATAGCGCAATTGAAATACGTATCGCAACTGAAATACATAGCGCAGGTATGCTACCCTAATTCACTAATCTTTTTTCAAGGATCATGGAGCTTTGGATCTTTCTCTTTTTTGAGTTATTCAGGATCACGTTGTAATTGCCCAGGAAACCAGTACCGATGATGTTATGCGGTGCAGCAGAACTAATGACTATTTTCTGGTTCTTCAGCGTAATTCCATTGAAGGTCATGCTCGGGATTACCGCTTCATAGATCGTATCTACCAGTTTATCGGAATGGATATTGGAGGTGACGGTCCTGGCGGGGCGTAAATGATAATCCTCAATAACGGCCTGTCCGATCGCAGTGCTGCTGCTCAGAAGAAATCCTGCGCCTGATCCAAGATCGAGGATAAATTCAGAATTTACCTTGCTGATGTTCACTACGGCAGTTGGAAAGGTATTATTCTTATAGCTGATGGTTGTATATGCCTGATCCGCACTGAATGGTGTTTTGGAAACCAGCATCTCGTTTCTGTCATTGTTGATTTTCCAGTTGTACTGGTAAACCATCAGGGTTCCGGTAGAACCTGTGGCAATGGAATCAGGAAAGGCTTGGTTGATGACAGTTTCTTCGTTGCGGAATTTCAGGGGGCCGATCTCAATCCTTGGCAGGTAGTAAAGGGATTTACTGTGCGGGCCACCATATTTATCAGTTGATACCAGTCGCTCAAAGCTGGGCCATAATTGCCTGGTTTCGTAAAAGTAAGGTGTTAAGCGTAAAGTTTTTGAATAGGTGGCGAACAGCAGTGCGATGGTATCCTTATCTACCTTCGCCGGGAGGAATATGCGGTTGAACTTATCCTTTTTAAAGGCAATCCTCGTGACTTCCTTTTTTGACTGGGCCTGCGCAGGAGCAGCAGATACTAAACAAACCAGCGGGATGCAACTGAGTGCAAGAAGAAACGTTAGGGTTCTTTTTGGTGAAAAATTTAGTGTATTCATATGTGTGTGAATTTATAGTACTAAAATAATCAATTTCTATCAACAAATCTAGCCTTAAACAAATGGCGTATTTAAATGTTTATGATATTAAACACCACGCTATGCCTCTCTGGTTAAAACGCTCTATCCAAGTCTTTGCTGCCCTGATTATTCTCATTGTTATCGTTTTTATCGGACTGGCGATATATGTAAACCTCAATAAAAAGGAGCTGCTGGTTTCCATTAATAAGGAACTGAACAGGAACATCAATGGGAGTGTTACCGTGGGCGCTATGGAACCTACATTTTTGAAAGGATTTCCGGGTGTATCTGTATCGCTCAAAAACGTGGAGATCAGGGATAGTTTATGGAAGATACATCATCATTCTTTGCTGACTGCAAAAGATTTTGATATCTCTGTCAACGCAATGGCGCTGCTCAGGGGCACGATTGAGATCAGAAGGATATCAATTAACGATGCCGAAGCGTATTTATACACAGACAGTACAGGGTATAGCAATACCTCCGTATTTAAGAAAAAAACATCCGCTACACCAGAATCTAAAGAAGAAAGTGCTTCTCCGGCAGAAATCAGGAGGTTCGACCTCAATAATGTGCGCTTTATCCTGGACAACAGGAAAGGGAACAAGCTGTTTCTGTTTGCCGTTCAGGACTTTAGTGGTAAGGTGGATTACCCCTCATCAGGCTGGAAGGCAGATGTGAACCTCAAAACGCTTGTGCGCAGCCTGGCTTTTAATACCAAAAGGGGAAGTTTTGTCAAGGATAAAGTATTGCAGGGCAGGATGGACATTTCATATGATAACGACCTGGGAATAATCGAGGTGAAACCAAATATTTTAAATATAGGTGATGATCCTTTTATCATCGGGGCAAAATTCAATATCGCAAAAGAGCCCACAGCATTTACCATTGCCGTAGAAGCGCGCAGTATTCTTTGGAAGAGCGCTTCAGCTTTGCTGGCACCAAATATCGCTTCGCGCCTCAATATGTTTAATCTTGACAATCCGATTGCCGTAAAATGTATCATCGACGGTGATATGGGAGGGGGCGGTGACCCATCGATCCTGGTGAATGCTTCGGTGAAAGCCAATAAGCTGACCAGTCCTGGTGCGGTGATTGATCACGTTAATTTCTCTGGTGTTTACACCAATAATTTTATCAACGGCAAGGGCTTCAGCGATGCCAATTCTGCTGTGAAGCTTTACCGGTTTTCAGGAACATATGCTGATATACCATTTACGATAGACACGGCTTTTCTGCATAATTTTGAAAAACCGGTAGCTACCGGAACATTCAGGTCTAAATTTGACGTATCAAAACTGAACAATGTTGTTGGGGACGATATGCTGAAATTTACCAAAGGAACAGCAGATCTGAAACTGCATTATTCGGCAGATCTGGTGAATTACAAACTGAATAAACCGGTGCTCAGGGGAGTGGTGAGCGTTAAGAATGCCGATGTAAGCTATGTACCCAGGAACGTAAATTTTAAGAATACGTCCATTACGCTGGATTTCCAGAAAGAAGATCTCATGATTAAGGATATCCGGTTACAGAGCGGCAGAAGTATCGTGTTTATGGATGGAAGTATCAAAAATTTCCTGAACCTGTATTACAATGCACCTGAAAAGATTATGTTCAACTGGAACATGCGCAGCCCGGATATCTACCTTGGTGAGTTCCTGGGTTTCCTGAGTTCCAGAAAAGGACGTGTAGTGGCTAAGTCCAAAGGTAAAAGCAATGTCTCCGCCAGTCAGCTGAACCAGATGCTGGAAAAGGGAAAAGCGGCGATCAGCCTGAAAGTGGATCGTGTGCACTACAACAAGTTCCTCGGTACAGGTGCTACGGCTACCTTTTTGCTTTCGGATGCAGGCCTTTTTCTGAATGATGCAAGCCTGAAACACGCCGGCGGGACGGTTAAGCTTAATGGAAGTGTAACGCAGATTGGTAAGTTAAACCGCTTTGCGGTAAATACCGTGGTCTCTAATGTGAGCATCCGCGACTTCTTTTATTCATTTGATAACTTCGGGCTGAAGTCGCCCACCTATAAAAACCTGAGAGGCAACTTCTTTACCCGTACAAATGTATCCGGGAACATCACTGCGGAAGGAAAGGTGATTCCGGGTTCGATGAACGGTACTGTGATCTTCGACCTGAAAAATGGCGCGCTTGTAGACTATAAGGAATTACAGAGTGTAGGCAAGTTTGCCTTTCCTTTCCGTGACCTGAATAATATTGTGATCAATAACCTGAACGGAAAATTTGATATCAGGGGAGAGAAGGTAACAATCAACCCGATGAAAATCAATTCCAGTGTCCTCAATATGGACATCGAAGGTGTATATTCAATGGGCGCAGGTACCAATATCTTACTGGATGTGCCGCTGCGAAATCCAAAAAAGGATGAAGATATTACCGATAAAAAGGAAATCAGGGAAAGAAGGATGAAGGGGATTGTGGTGCATATCCAGGCGCTTGACGGAGAAGACGGCAAGATCAAGTTCAAACTGGTGAGGAAAAAAGATAAGGATAAAACAGAATAAATCTGAAAGGGCGGGTGGTCTGCAGTTTAGGGCTGCAGACTTTCAAATGTATCACCGATCAGAAAAATAAGATCCTCATCTACGGAGACTTCATCGTTTGTGACCCACATATCTTCTTCCGATAAAAAGATCTCGAAGCGCTCATGTCCGGGGATCTCAGCGTAAAATACCGAATCATCTTCTTGTTCAACTTCAGTAACAATCACGGGGATAATTTCACCTTCAAATGCTACAGTAAATTCTGTTTTTAAATCAGCCATGCCCCAAATATACAATTTGCCGGTGGATCTGCGTTGTACATTTTATACCTTTACAGCCATGAAATATGCCCTTGCCTTTCTTTGTTGCCTTTGGGCTTTCCATACCCGGGCACAGAATCTGGAACTGAATCAACTGAAATCATTTATTGCACGGCCTGCGCTGAAGGTGACCGACAGCCTGAAAAAAGCCGGATGGGCATTGCATCCTGAGCTATCGGGTGAAAAAGCGCTGCAGATGTATCAAACCTGGTCATTTGGCAAGCATAAGGCTGAGAAAGCCAAAGCTATGGCATGGTTCAGGATTCAGGCTGATCATGGGGTAATCAATCAGCTTTATTATCAGGCACCCGGAATCACACATTTCAATGTACTGCTAAAGGAGATCGTAGCAGCCGGAACAGAGAAGAAAGAGGAGCAGAACATCGAGGATAAAAAAATAAGCACCTACTATGTTTCGCCTGATTTTATTTTTCAGACCATAGTAGGTGAGCATAGTTATACTGTGATGGTGATGGCGAACAAAGCACCATAAGCGCTAAGGCTAAAAAGCCTCGCCAAGATTAATGGTAAATCCTTTATAACCCTTACTTACACCATAATCAACACCAATGTTGGTATTGGAAGCTTTGTTGAACTTTACACGAAGACCTGTTCCGATTGCCGGATGCAGCCTTTTGAATTTGTTATCCTGTTCTGTAACTGATGTGGCATTGGCAAATACGACAAAACCAAACAGCCCGTCATCGGTAATATCCCTGCGGTATTCAGCTTCCAGATAAACCAAGCCTTTACCTCTGTAGCGGTTCTGGTCTATACCGCGGCCGGATTTGTTATTGGGGTCCCATCCGATACTTGGAAGGTTCAGGTAGGGAATATCATTATTCAGTCCGGTCCATAAGTAGGTCCAGAAAGCAAGTGTGTTCTGCTGGTGAGGTTTTGTGTTGAGCGAGATATATTTCCTGGCATCTACATAGACTGATTGCCAGCTGGTTTTGCTGCCCAGGAAGCTGGGATTATTTCTGATACTTACATTCAGATAAGATCCCGGTAATGGATTGATAGCGTTATTTCTCGTATCGTAGATCAGATTTGCTGAGATACCTGATGAGAATGAGTTTTCACCGTCGCCGGTACCAGTTTTATAACCGCTAAAGGCTGCAAGTCCCGGAGCATCGGTTCTTACATTGATAAAATAATCAAGGTTATAACCTAATCCTGCATAAAGATATGGTTTAATACGTCTGAGTGCACTCTGATAAAAGCGGATATACTTATAGTTCACCAGCATGCTGTTTTCCTCTTTTCCGCTGCCAATACCCCAGGTAGATTGCGGATAAAACAGGAACCGTGTATCGCCCTGGATTACCCAGTCGCTGCCGTTAAGCCAAAGATTAGACCTGAGCGGCAATCCAAAACGGCTTTTCAGGTTCCAGTATGGGGTAAATGTAACATTGGATATATAAGTAGTTTTTCTGTCGCCAAGATAGAATCCTGCACTGGTGGAAGTGATCAGCGCACGGCCGCCCCCGGGTACGTTACCTCCGATGGGTAACAATGAAAAGAACACTTTTTTCTCTCCAGGTTTTGTCCTGGGCCTGCTTTTGATATTAAATAACGTTTTAGCAATATCGATCAGATCTTTTTTTACAGCGGTATCACCTACAACATTATTGGTAGATATGGCATTGTTTGCATTTTGAGCATTCGCCCCGATAGTGGTAAGTAGCAGGATGAAAAAGAGCGTGTGTTTAATCATATATTGTGGATAAACAAATCTCGCGCCATTAATACACAATATTATGTTATTCTATCAATAAATATGATCAAATTATATTCTGCAGGCAGGAAGGAAGGTGATGCGCAGAAATTTGTAAGTTTGCACATGCCCAGTTCCTACTCCCTGTTTGACTTTTCCCGTAAAATAAATTACAAAACTGAAATCCTTGCCGGCCTCACCGTAGCAATGACGATGATGCCTGAATCACTTTCCTTTGCAATCCTGGCCGGATTTCCACCATTGGTAGGGTTATATGCTGCTTTTATCATGGGTCTGGTGACTTCAGTTTTTGGGGGCAGGCCCGGGCTGATCTCCGGCGGTGCGGGAGCGGTTGTGGTGGTGCTGATCGCGCTGATGAAGTCGCAGGGCATCGAATATGTTTTTGCAGCGGTAGCACTCGGGGGACTGATCCAGATCACCATCGGTTTGTTTAAACTCGGCAAATTTATCCGGCTGGTGCCACAACCTGTAATGTATGGCTTTGTTAACGGACTGGCTGTAATTATCTTTATGGCACAGCTTGAACAATTTAAAACAGTAGTGAACGGACAGCTGATCTGGCTGTCCGGGAATGCTTTATATGTAATGGCCGGACTGGTAGCGCTAACGATAGCCATCGTCTTACTGCTGCCGCGTTTTACAAAAGCTGTCCCTCCGTCGCTGATAGCAATTATCGTGGTTTTCCTCATCGTACTGGGTTTTCATATTGACACGAAAACCGTAAGAGATATTGCTTCTGTAAGTGGTGGGTTCCCGCCTTTTCATATTCCACAGATCCCTTTAAATCTGGCTACTTTGCAGACTATCTTTCCATATGCGCTGATTATGGCGGGCGTTGGTCTTACCGAAGGATTGCTGACACTGAACCTGGTGGATGAAATCACGGCAACGCGGGGCGATAGCAACCGGGAATGTATTGCTCAGGGCACAGCAAATATCCTGAATGGCTTTTTTACCGGAATGGGAGGATGCCCCATGATTGCCCAAACATTTGTTAACCTTAATGCAGGCGCAAGGGCAAGACTATCCGGTATCATCGCTTCGCTGACAATTCTGGTCATCATTCTTTTCGGGGCGCCCATCATTGAACGTGTGCCCATGGCAGCCTTAACGGGAGTAATGATCATGGTGGCCATCGGTACTTTTGAATGGGCGAGTTTCAGGATCATCAATAAGATGCCCCGGCAAGATATATTTGTAGGTATTGCTGTAGCAGTGATTACTGTATGGCTGCATAACCTTGCACTGGCGGTTTTAATTGGCGTAATAATATCTGCACTGGTATTTGCCTGGGAAAGCGCTAAACGCATCCGCGCCAGAAATTATATTGATGCCGAGGGAGTGAAATATTATGAAATCTACGGTCCGCTGTTTTTTGGCTCTGTGACTGCGTTTACGGAAAAATTTGATGTGACGAATGACCCGGAACAGGTTGTGATCGACTTTAAGGACAGCAGGGTAGCGGATATGTCGGCCATAGAGGCATTGAACAAGCTGACGGAACGCTATCATCAGGCTGGAAAAATGCTGCGTTTACGCCATCTCAGCGAAGATTGCAGGATCTTGCTGAAGAATGCAGAATCTGTGATCGAAGTAAATATTATGGAAGATCCGGGATATAAGGTTGTGCATTAATCGCATGCCCCAGGCATCTCAAAAATTAACACTCCTCTGGGTTGTCTGGCCGCTAATCGCAGGCCCTGATCGGATTTTGTATAGTTTTCCATATATCTGTTTGCACACCACTCCTGATACTTTTTAATTTCAGCAGAAATTAATTGTCTTAGTGATAATTTGAATGTATATTCGGACTATAATCTCTTAATCATGAACATTTTGAAACGCCTCTTCATTTTGTCAGTATTGCTGGTGTCCGCTACCATGCTGAATGCTCAGAAAATGCCTTATTTTTCCGGAACCTTTGAAGACGCGAAAGCGGAAGCAAAAAAACTGCATAAATTAATATACGTACTGGTAGAGGTAAACCAGGGCAGTAATGCGTATTATCCCGTCCCTTTGGATGATGAACTGCTGAAACGCTACCAGTCTGCCTTTATCTGTCTCAACAGGACTGCTGTACCATCAAATGGGGCAGACAGCATTTCACAGAAATATAATGTTACTACTTTACCCGGCCATTTGTTTCTCGACAGTGAGGGGGGCCTGATCCTGAAGACCACAGGCTACGACAGCAGAAAAGACCGGTACATGAAAGACATTGACAGGGCGCTTCAACTCTCAAAGACGAAAACCTTAACAAAGTATACCCAGGAATATCAAAAAGGCAACAGGAACACTGAGTTTATGCAAAGATACCTTCTGAAATATGATGAGCTTGATCTTCCGGTGAACCAGGATGTCCTCGATGCTTATGCAAGGCTCTTGCCCGTTAGTGCTGCCGATAACTATCAGACGATCGTTTTTATCATGAAACTGGGGCCGGTGCTTTCCAGTACGGCTTATAAAATCACCAGGATCAACCTAAAGCTTACTGATAGCCTGTATAAAACGCTGCCATATCCTGAACGGGTAAAAATGAACAACAAAATTATCAATGCCTCGATGGCGGCGGCAAAGAAGACAAAAAACGAGGCGCTGGCTATGCAGACTGCATCCTTTACACAGTCTACCTGGAATAACGACTGGCAGAAGAGCTATGCTGCAAACATGTCAAGGCTGATGGAATACTACTACGCAGTTAAAGACACAACTAAGTATCTGCGGAATGCTTCTTCCTATTATCAGCAGTATTATCTTGCACAGCGTGACTCGATCCACGTACCGCAAACCAATGGTTTTCCGCCAACAGGGCAGCACACAACGACGAGGAAGACCACAGTAATAACTGATTCAGCCAAATTTGGCGCCACGGTGAAAGATCCGGTGCCAGACCTTTCTTCCATGCCCTCGATGAGCGCTAAAGCGATCAGGGCCGACTCTGCCCGGATCGTAACCAAATCAATTACCCGGGTGGTGATGCTGGAAAGCGGTACCACCACGCCACTGGTGAGTTCCGGCAGAAAGGCAATGGAGTATGCAATGAATCTGAATAATGGAGCATGGGCCTTTTATACCATGCGTACCACCAATGCCAGCTATCTGTCGCAGGCCGTGATATGGGTATGGCGCGCTATTGAACTTTTCCCTGACAACTCTGCCTTTTATGATACGCTTGCCCATCTCTATTACCTGCAGAAAAAATACGGGGAGGCAACTGCTATGCAGCAGAATGCGATCGATGTGGAAAAGCAGGCTGCGAAGATCAGGGCCGAAATGATGGCCAAATCTAACTTCAAGCCTTCAAAACCTCTTCCTGATTATTCACAGAAACAAATCGAAACCTACACTACAGCGCTCGAGAAAATGAAACAGCGGAAGCTTTAATCATAAAAACTACAGCTTAGTTCTGCTTCCTCACATATTTAGTTAAGATCACAATGACCTGACCTTCAATTCTGCCTTCGATCTGATCAGTATTGTCCTCTACCAGACGGATGTTCTTTACTACCGTACCCAGTTTGGCATTGAGGCTTGAGCCCTTTACGTCAAGGGTTTTTGTCAATACTACAGCATCACCAGCCAGCAGGGGGCTGCCAAGCGCATCTTTATGGATTTCAACCACTTCGTCCGCTTCATCATCATTAACTGCTTTGGCCCAGGCAAGTGTTTCTTCATCCAGGTACATCGTATCCAGATTATCGGCCGCCCAGCCTTCAGCGCTCAGACGCTTCAGCATCCGGTAAGAAACAACCTGAACTGCCGGGACCTCGCTCCACATGCTTGCCGTTAAACAGCGCCAGTGATTCTTGTCCATCTCATCGCGTTTCTCGATCTGCGAAAGGCAGGTTGTACAAATCAGGATAGAGTTATCCAGGCTTTGTGCAGACTGGGGCGGTACTGCATACAATTCCAGTGGCTCCGCCGATTTACATATTTCACATTCGCCCTGGCTTCTTTGCTGCAGTTGTTGTTCCAGTATCATATATTTTCTTAAAAATTCTTTTTATAAACAATTCCGCGAATATAGTGATTTAAACCACCATAGTATCTACAATGTGACAGCTGTCCCCGGAAATTATTCTTTTCTGTTCATCTAATTTTCATTATTTTTAGGCTCTTACAGCTCATATGAACCGACTTTTAACCACTCTCATTATATCTGCAATGGTGCTTTCTGCATCGGCACAGCAAACCCAGAAACCAGTACTGCACGGACGTAACTGGATGGCCATCACGGGCAAACCATTAGCCGCTACAGCAGGGGCCATCACCTTTCAAAAAGGCGGGAATGCAGTTGATGCCGCCTGTGCCATGCTTGCGGCCACATGCACCATGTGGGATACACTGAGCTGGGGAGGAGAAACACAATTACTGATCTATAATCCAAAAACCAAACAGGTTATTGCGATCAATGCAATGGGAGTTGCCCCAACGGGTGCTACTGCAGATTTTTTCAAAAGCAAAGGATATAACTTTCCGCCGGAATATGGGCCGCTTGCAGCAACTACACCGGGCACGGTGGGCGGATTGATCTATATCCTTTCCAACTATGGCACTTTAAGCCTTGAACAGGTACTGGCACCGGCAATGGAACTGGCAGCAGGTTATCCGATTGAGGCACAGGCAGCCAATGCCATGGAGCGCGGTAAAGCTCTGATCAAACAATGGCCTTATAGTTCAAAAGTATTCTTTCCGCATGCGGGAGAAAAAAGAGAAGCTCCGGAAGCGGGGGAGATTTTTGTACAAAAAGACCTGCTGACTACTTTGACAAAACTGGTAGCAGCAGAAAAGGATGCGTTAAAAAAGGGTAAAAACCGCAAACAGGCTTTGATGGCTGCCTATGACAGGTTTTACAAGGGAGATATCGCGGAGGAGTTTGTACGCGGCGCGAGAGAACAGGGGGGACTGATCACGATGCAGGACCTGGCCAGCTGGAAACCTTTGGAAGAAAAACCATTGATGATAAACTATAAGGGAATAGACGTTTACAAAATGCAGCAGTGGACGCAGGGACCGGTGATGCTGCAGGCGCTGAACATCCTGGAGAACTTTGACCTGAAGAGCATGGGCTACAACAGCACTAAATATATCCATACGCTGTACCAGGCAATGAACCTGGCTTTTGCCGACCGTGATTTTTACTACGGTGATCCCTATCAGAAACCGATGGAACCAATGATGGGATTGCTGAGCAAGGGCTACGCCAAAGAGCGTGCCCAGCTGATCAGATATGATAAAAACGATCCAAACATCGGGCCCGGTAATCCATATCCCTTTGAAGGAAAAACAAACCCATATATCAATCTGCTCAAAAGCCGCGGTTTTGAAATGGACACCAGCAAACGCAACTTTGCACCCAAACACGACATGACGAACAATACGCCCAAGGCGGATTACCAGGACAGGTTATGGCGCGGTACTACTTCCGTTGAGGCCGCAGATAAAGAGGGATGGGTAGTATCCATTACGCCAAGCGGTGGCTGGCTGCCAGCCTGTATAGCCGGGAACACTGGGATAGGCATGAGCCAGCGGATGCAGAGCTTCGTGCTGGATTCGGCAATCAATCCCTTCAATGTAGTTGCGCCGGGCAAGAGGCCAAGGGTAACCTTGTCGCCGGCACTGGCATTAAAAGATGGTAAACCTTATTTATCATCAGCGGTACAGGGCGGAGATACCCAGGACCAGAACCTGCTGCAGTTCTTTTTAAATGTTTCTGAATTTGGGATGAACGTACAGCAGGCTTCTGAAGCAGCAAATATCAATACAAACCAGTTATGGCTATCACTGGGAGGCAGCAAGACTTCAGACCGTGAGCCAAAGCCCGGACAGCTACTGCTCAACAGCAATACCCCTGAGGCTACACGTGCAGAGCTGAAGAAGCTGGGCTATATCCTAAGCTACAGCGAACGTACCAGCGGCCCGATCAATGCGATATTTTTCGACTGGAAGCACAATAGCTTATGGGGCGGATCCAGCAATCACGGGGAAGATTACGGCATAGGCTGGTAATATTTTCAAATGAGTACATCAATCTATAATTACTTTGATTACTTTAGCGCCAAATGAGAGGATTTGTATTTTACATATACCTGGGTCTCCTTCTGCTTTGCGGAGGGCAAACCCTGTATGCGAATACGCATCATTCTCTGCGCCAGCATTCTTCTCCGCGTGATTTAGCGAAAAAACCTCATACTAAACTATCAAACAACGATCAGAACAATACCTTTTTTGAGGATGCAGATATTGATGTTGAGGAAGAATATCTTGGTGATCATGATGCCGATGATGCCGGAACAAATCAGTTTGTTCCCGTAAAATACTGCCTGCCCGACTGGCTGTACCTGACATCAGCTGAGCTCATCGTTTCTAATTATTACACTAACCGCTTTAAAATCATCCCGCAAATCTGCGGCGATACATCACCTCTTTATATTACCCAAAGGGTATTAAGAATCTGAGAGAAAATCTGCCAGTACTTTCGGTTGGGATCAATCAGCCCATCCGTGTACTGATCAATTTTTACGTCCAAAGGAATCTGTAGGTTCCTGCACTCAAAACGCTTAAATACCATTTTTATACTATGAAGAGACTAATTGTGTCTAAAGGCTTAATCGCCCTGTTATGCCTTGCAAGCTGTACATCTAAAAAAGAAGAAAAAAAAGAAGAGAATAAGTTTACTGTAACCAGTGCGATCAGGATTGATACCTCGTTTACAAAACAATATGTTTCGCAGATTAAATCTGTACGGAACATTGAGATCAGGTCTCAGGAGAAAGGCTTCCTTCAGAACATTTATGTTGATGAAGGACAGTCGGTTAAATCAGGTCAGCTTTTGTTCAGGATTATGCCCAAAGTTTATGAGGCAGAATTACTTAAAGCGCAGGCCGAGTACAAATCTGCAGAGATAGAACTGCAAAATGCCAAAACACTTGCCGATAAAAATATAGTTTCCAAAAATGAGCAGTCAGTAGCCCAGGCCAAACTGGAACAGGCAAAAGCCGAAGTTTCGCTGGCAAAACTGCACCTGTCATTTACCGAGATCAGGGCTCCCTTTGACGGGACAATCGACCGTATTCCTTTAAAACTAGGAAGTTTAATAGATGAAGGTGAACTGATGACCAACCTTTCCGACAATACCCAGATGTTTGCTTATTTCAATGTCTCGGAACCGGAATACCTGGAATATCAGACCAATATAAAAGGACGTGCTGACAATAAAGTAAGCCTGCTCCTGGCCAATAACCAGCCACTTCCATACAAGGGAAATGTGGAGGTGATCGAAAGTGAATTTAACAATGAAACCGGTAATATCGCTTTCAGGGCCAAGTTCCCAAATCCTGACAAGCTGCTGAAAAATGGTGAAACAGGTGAAGTACAAATGCTTGTTCCCCTGCACCAGGCAATGGTGATCCCACAGAAAGCAACATACGAGATCCAGGATAAGATCTATGTATTTGTGGTAGATGCCCGCGGAACAGTACACTCCAAAAATATCACGATCACCGGTGAAATGCCGGATCTGTATGTGGTGAGCAGCGGCCTTGACGATAGTGACAAAATCCTGCTGGAAGGCGTTCAGAAAGTAAGGGATGGTGATAAAATCAAGTTCGAATACACAGCACCTAAGGAATGGATCTCTTCATTGAGATTAAAAGCCGAATAGGTTCAGCAAAGCTGAAAGCGCTACACAAATCCATTTGGTTTAATCATTAAAACAGCAATCAATGTTTAGTAAATTTATACAGAGGCCTGTACTCTCTATAGTGATCTCCCTGATCATCGTATTTTTGGGGTTTTTAGCTATGAAGGGCTTACCGGTCACACAGTTTCCCTCCATATCGCCGCCGAAGGTGAATATCACAGCAGAATATCCCGGTGCCAACGGCGAGCTTATGATCAAATCGGTTATCATTCCCCTGGAAAGGGCAATCAATGGTGTCCCGGGAATGAAATACATGGCATCGGATGCAGGTAACGACGGTGAGGCCACCATTCAGGTGATCTTTAACCTAGGTACCGATCCCAACCAGGCATCAGTAAACATACAGAACCGTGTGGCTTCGGTAGTAAACAAACTCCCGCCACTGGTAGTGCGTGAAGGTGTGAAGATTACCCGTGAGGAATCAAACATGTTAATGTACATCAACTTGTTTAGTAAAGACCCGAAGACCGACCAGAAGTTCCTTTACAATTTCGCGGATATCAATATCCTGTCTGAATTGAGAAGGGTTGACGGGGTAGGTGTCGCCGACATTTTAGGTACACGTGAATACGCCATGAGGATCTGGCTCAAACCAGACCGCATGCTGGCCTATAAAATCTCTGCCGATGAAGTGCTTGAAGCATTAAACCAGCAGAGTCTGGAAGCCTCGCCAGGTAAAACCGGGGAGAGTTCGGGCAAAAGGTCTCAATCTTTTGAATATGTATTAAAATACGGAGGAAGATATACCACCAAGGAACAATACGCAAATATCATTTTAAGATCTACCAAGGACGGTGAAATCCTGCGCCTGAAAGATGTGGCCTCAATAGAGTTTGGCAGTGCGATGTATGATATCTATTCTAACCTGAACGGACACCCTTCAGCAGCGATTACGATCAAACAATCATACGGAAGCAATGCAAGCCAGGTAATTAAAGACATTAAGGCCAAGATGGAAGAGATCAAGAAAAGCTCTTTCCCGCAGGGACTGGACTATGAGATCAGTTATGACGTATCAAAATTCCTGGATGCTTCCATTGAAAAGGTAATCCATACGCTGGTAGAAGCATTTATCCTGGTAGGTTTGGTGGTGTTCCTGTTTTTGGGCGACTGGCGTTCTACGCTGATCCCGGCCATTGCAGTACCGGTATCACTGATCGGAACCTTTGTTTTCATGCAGTTCTTTGGGATTACGCTCAACCTGATCACCCTGTTTGCACTCGTACTGGCCATTGGGGTCGTGGTAGATGATGCAATTGTGGTGATCGAGGCCGTCCATGCCAAAATGGAAGAGAAACATCTTTCGCCGCTGAAAGCAACACAGGAAGCCATGCATGAAATTGGTGGTGCCATCATCGCCATTACCTTCCTGATGGCAGCGGTATTTGTTCCGGTAGCCTTTATGTCGGGCCCCGTTGGTATATTCTACCGGCAGTTCTCTATTACCATGGCAACAGCGATTATCCTGTCGGGGGTTGTGGCCTTAACGCTTACACCTGCGCTTTGCGCGATGCTGCTGAAGAACAACCACGGTAAACCTAAAAAGAAACATGGACTGGATAAGTTCCTGGATGGTTTCAATAACGGGTTCAACAAACTGACCGGCAGGTACCAGAAAGTGCTTGGCCTGATCGTAAACCGCAGGATGCTGACATTTGGCGTACTGATTGCGTTTTGCGTGGGTATCTTCTTCCTGAACAACAGTCTTCCGTCAGGGTTTATCCCGAATGAAGACCAGGGGATGTTTTATGCGATTATCCAGACGCCTCCGGGATCATCTCTGGAAAGAACAAATCAGGTTGCCGAGAAAATACAGAAGATTGCCGAGAAAATCGACGGTGTACAATCCGTATCTGCATTGGCCGGATATGAGATTTTGACAGAAGGTACAGGATCAAACTCCGGAACTTGTCTGATCAACCTGAAAAGCTGGGAAGACCGTACACATTCTGTACAGGAAATTATCACTGAACTTGAAGAGAAGACAGAAGCGATCAATGGTGCTACCATCGAATTCTTCCAGCCACCAGCGGTGCCGGGATATGGAGCTGCCGGCGGTTTTGAACTTCGTTTGCTGGACAAGGCAGGCTCGGGTGATTTCCACAAGATGGAAACTGTAAGTAAAGACTTTGTAAGGGAACTGGGTAAACGTCCGGAACTGGCTTCGGTGTTTACGTTCTACAGTGCCAGTTTCCCGCAGTACCTGCTAAAGGTAGACAATGACATTGCCAAACAAAAAGGGGTGACCATTGAGAATGCGATGAACACGTTGTCTACACTGGTAGGTAGTAATTATGAGACTAACTTTATCAAGTTTGACCACCAGTACAAAGTAATGGTACAGGCTTCGCCGGAGTACCGCGCGCTGCCTGAGGATATCCTTAAGCTATATGTGAAGAATGACCGCGACGAGATGGTGCCTTTCTCTGCCTTCATGAGGATGGAGAAGGTGTACGGACTGTCTGAAATTACCCGTCACAATATGTACAACGCTTCTGAGATCAGCGGTGCATCAGCGCCGGGATACAGTAGCGGTGCAGCCATCAAGGCCATCCAGGAAGTTGCAGAAAAAACCTTGCCAAGGGGCTTCGGTATCGACTGGGCAGGTATTTCAAAGGATGAGGTGGGACGCGGAAATGAAGCACTTTATATCTTCATGATCTGTCTGGGCTTCGTATACCTGGTACTTGCGGCACAGTATGAAAGTTTTATCCTGCCCTTTGCAGTGCTGCTTTCATTGCCATGTGGTATTTTCGGCGCATTTATGTTGCTGGAGATCTGCGGACTTGAAAATAACATTTATGCACAGGTAGCACTGGTGATGCTCATCGGTTTGCTGGGTAAAAATGCCGTACTGATCGTTGAGTTTGCGGTGCAGAAACATGCACAGGGTGCTACAGTAATGGAAGCTGCGATGGAAGGTGCAGCCGTGAGGTTCCGTCCTATCCTGATGACTTCCTTTGCGTTTATCGCAGGATTGATCCCACTGGTATTTGCCTCTGGCCCGGGTAAGATTGGTAACAGGACCATTGGTTCTGCCGCTGCCGGGGGTATGCTTTTAGGAACACTCTGCGGGGTACTGGTGATCCCTGGATTGTACTATATATTCGGCAAAATCGCTGAGAAAAACCGCATGGCTAAACATGAAGATGAGAATCCGTTAACAGAAGAAATTGATCACAATGTATAAACTTAAGCTCAACCAATATACTATAGCACTGGGCATCTGCCTTGCTGCAGCGGGATGCAAAGTGCCCGAAGCCGCAGCGCCGGCGGCAAACAAACCTGTTCCCGAATCTTTTGGGGATGGCCACGATACAACAAATATATCCACTGTTCCTTGGAACAGCTTTTTTAAAGATAAATACCTGGTAGACCTTATTGACACCGCACTGAAGAACAACCAGGAACTGATGGTGACTTTACAGGATATCGAAATCGCAAAGAACGATGTGCGCATGCGTAAGGCTGCGTTGCTGCCTACGGTTGGTTTAAGGGCGGGCGCCGAGCTTGAAAAAGTAGGAGAATATACCAGTCAGGGTGCGGGCGATGCCTCAACTGATATTACACCCGGCAGAGAAGTGCCCAATCCGCTTGCCAATTTCACCCTGGCAGCAACTGCCAACTGGGAGATTGATATCTGGAAGAAACTGCGGAATTCAAAAAAAGCAGCCATCAGCAGGTACTTATCAACCATCGAGGGCAAGAATTTTGTGCTCAGCAACCTCATCGCTGAAGTTGCCAATTCGTACTATGAATTGCAGTCGCTCGATACCCAGATGGATATTCTCCAGCAGAATATCAAACTGCAAAAGAATGCGCTTGAAATTGTCAAAGTTCAGAAACAGGCGATGCGGGCAACAGAACTTGCCGTGCAGAAGTTCAGGGCAGAAGTGCTGTCTTCACAAAGCAAGGAATTTGATATCCTGCAGCAAATCAAAGAAGAAGAAAACAACCTTAACCTTTTGCTGGGACGATATCCCCAGGAAATTAAGAGAGAAAAGGGCGATTTCTTAAGCCTTGTGCCGATGTCTGTTAATTCAGGTATTCCTTCGCAATTACTGGCCAACCGCCCTGATATTAAACAGGCGGAGCTGGAACTGGCTGCTGCGAAGCTCGATGTGAAAGTTGCACGTGCAGAATTTTATCCATCGCTTGATATATCCGCTGCTATAGGGCTGGAGGCCTTTAAACCGTCTTATTTATTTAAGTTGCCAAAGTCCCTGCTATATTCACTGGCAGGTGATTTAGCGGGACCATTGGTAAACCGTAATGCGATTAAGGCGGAATTTGCAAATGCCAACGCAAGGCAGCTGCAGTCGATGTTTAACTACCAGCGTATTGTGCTCAGCGCTTACATGGAAGTGAGCAGCCAGCTGTCGAAAATCAGTAACCTGGAGAAAAGCTACGACCTGAAGTCGCAGCAGGTAGATGCTTTGAATACCTCGATTTCAGTGTCGAACGACCTGTTTAAATCTGCAAGGGCAGATTACTTTGAAGTGCTGATGACACAGCGCGATGCTCTGGAAACCAAGCTGGAACTCGTAGAAACCAAAAAAGCACAGCTCAACGCCGTAGTGAATGTATATAAACAACTTGGCGGAGGCTGGAAATGAGTTTTTCGTATAAAATGATAAAGCGCCTGCTGGTATGAAGTGAACCCCAAAAGTTGGACAAAAACTTTTGGGGTCACACCAGTAATATACCGGCAGGCGCTTTTTTTATATCTTAATACCTGCGCTATCGATCAGGTTAACCTGTTTTTGCATCTTCTTTTGTATCACTTCAAAGTGATGCAGCTCATCCTGACTTACCAGCGAAATCGCTGTGCCTTCAGCTGCTGCGCGGCCAGTTCTTCCGATACGGTGAACATAATCTTTAGGTGACCGCGGCAGTTCGTAGTTAATTACAAAAGGCAGAAAAGCAATGTCGATCCCTCTGGCCATCAGGTCTGTTGCTACCAGTACCTTCAATTTGCCGGATTTAAAATGGGTGATGGCATCGGTTCTTGCGCCCTGGCTTTTTTTACTGTGGATAGCCTTTGCCTGAATATTGTTTTTATTGAGCTTGTTTACGATTGCATCTACCTGCTGTACCGATGAGGCGAATACCAGTACCTGTTTCATTTCATGATGATGAATAAGGTACCGTAAAAAAGGGCCTTTCTTTTCTGCGGACACGATATAAGCAACCTGATTGATCAGGTCAAGGGAGGCTTCTTCCTCCGCGATCTCGATCACCACAGGTTCATGCAGCATCAGCTGTTGTATTTGATCAAGATCTTTGCTCAGTGTTGCAGAGAATAATATATTCTGGCGCTTTTCAGGCAAAAGCGCCAGAATTTTGTTCAGTTCTTCCTTGAACCCCAGGTTTAACAGTTTATCAGCTTCATCCAGCACCAGTGTTTCAATGGCAGAGAGATGAACTGAATTTGAATCTACCAGTTCCAGTAATCTTCCGGGGGTGGCTACCAGTACATTAACTCCCTGTAAGGCCATCATCTGTGGATTGATTGACACTCCGCCATATACTGCGAGGGTTTTAACCGGCTGGGGTAGGGCCTTGCTGAATACTTTAAAAACATCTTTCACCTGTTCTGCCAGTTCCCTTGTGGGAACCAGCACCAGTACATTGGCATTACGGTTATTCAGGCCGGCCGTCTCCTGCAGGTTCATCAGCAGGGGCAGCACATAACCAGCAGTTTTTCCTGATCCTGTTTTTGCGATTCCCAGAACATCTTTCTTCCGGAGAATAACCGGAACCGCAGCTTCCTGTATGGGTGTTGGTACTGTAAACTTTTGAGATTCCAAAGCCATTAACAAGGCAGGGGATAAACCAAGGGAACTGAAAGGCATAGTATAGTTTTATATAAAGGCGCAAGTTACCATTATTGTGTAATACCTGTTAAGCTTTTGATCACGTCTGTTTCTTCTTTTTTATACGGCATACCATCCTGGCGGAAGATCTCGTGGAACCAAAGTGCCGGCTCAGTGCCGTCAGGTACCGGAAGGTCCCAGGCATATTTTGTATTCGTTTTTCCCGCTACCAGTCCCCAGTTATAGGCAGCGATATTTTCCTTCTTTAGTAAAGGCATGATCGTACTGAACAGACTGTTTCTCGACCTGGCCATGTACTCTGTGCATACCAGCGGGCGCTGCGATACGCTTCTCAGGGTATCGATTGCTTCCTGATGGGTTTTTACATCGCCATAATTGTGGTAAGTGATGACATCAGAATTTTTAATCTGGTAATCCGTCAGTTCCTTCAGTTTGAAATCCCAAACGCCGGCTGAGAGTGGTTGTGAAGGGTTAACGGCTCTTCCCCATTCAAATACCTTCTTTAAGAGGGGCATACTTTTATTTCCATTTTTTGAATTACCGGGTTCATTGTACAGGTCCCAAAGCGCAATACGCTGATCATTTTTAAATGAAGTAAGCACATCCTTTACGTAGGCTTCAAGCGTATCAACCAATTTTGGTTCTGTATAGTAAAGGTCTCCGGGATCACGTACCCAGCCAGAATTATGGATACCGGGTTTAGGCTCGGGCTGTTTTCCTATTTGATAAGTTGCATTCCAGCAATCATCAAACAACACAAATACTGTAGAAATATGGTGTTTGCCGGCAATAGCGAGGTATGTCGATACCCGGTCTTTGAAACCCTGTTTGTCCTGCATCCAGGCAGCATGGTGAAGAAACACACGCATAGAATTGAGTCCGATCCCTTGTGCAAATCCCAGTTCCCTGTCTATCGTACTGGGATCAAAGGTGTCTTTTTGCCACATCTCCAGCTGGTTAATCGCCGTGCTCGGAATAAAATTGCTGCCCCGCAGCCAGCCCCATTTTGACTGCCAGTCTTTTGCCTGCTGTACCGTCCATACCGGTCTGGTTTTCGCTTTTTTTACCTGTGCGTACAACTGGCTGCTGAGGGTTACAGCTACCAGTATGAAGCAGATTTTTAAGTTTCTCATCGTCATGTTTTTCGTTTTTTTTGTTAATATATAGGTGCAGACAGCAAACTGAAGCTGGAACTGTCTGCGGTTAATAATGATGGGCTGTCGCCATTGCCCGTAAATTCCATATTGATCAGGCCTGTTTTTCGCGGTGACACCTGAGTATCCGAGAAATGGGTGTGCATCACATAGTGGTACTTTCCGGAAGCATCTTTGAACAGGTCGCCATGCCCTGTACCATTATGTTTCACAGTCTTTTTGCTGATGATGGGGTTTCCCTCATATTTTGTCCATGGTCCCTCCGGGGATTTGGATGTAGCATAACCTACAGCATAATCGCTGCTTCTGAAATCATTTGCCGAGTATATCATAAAGTAATATTTTCCCTCCTTTACTACTGTTGGCCCTTCTGTAACCGGCCAGTTGTTCTGTGCAGTATTTTCCCATGGAGCGGTACCGGAGATACATTCGCGGGCAGTACCGGGAATGATATCAGTAAGGTCCGTCTTCATTTCGGAAACAAAAATCCTGTTGCCCTCCTGCAGTTTCACGTGGTACAGAAAAGGTTTGCCGTCAGTATCAAAAAAAACAAAGGGGTCTATTTGTTTGCCCGTTCCGGAAATGTTTTTCTTTACGGCCTGGGTAAAGGGGCCCAATGGACTGTCGCTCTGCGCAATAGCGATCTGCTCGTCGGCTGTGTAGGCCATATAATATTTGTTGTTATGGCTGTAAACCTGAGGCGCCCAGAATCCTTTGGTACCGAAAGCGTCGCCCTTTGACAAGGCATAACCATTTTTGCTGCCCGCGGGGCCTGTCCAGGACTTCAGATCTTTGGAGGCATACACCAGGAAACCGTTGTCACTGCTGGTCCCGTACAGATAGTAAGTTCCTTTATCGAAAAAAATCGTAGGGTCTGCCTGATAGATCGACTGCGCCTGTCTGGGCGAACCGGCGCGGTATTTACCCTTCACCATCCATACCTCTGAGTGATTGGAGTAGGCATTGGTGCTGGTAATGGCGATGATCGTATCATCATTGAGTATACAGAGGCTGTTCCAGAGACAGGATTTATCACCGGGGATAACAAAAGGAGTGGACTTGCTGCTGAAATCTTTTGCTTCGCTGCTACCCACCACCACCTTCATATCTGCAAAATCGAGGTTGTTTACTCTTCCTTCGGTACCCTGATAGGAAAGGATGGTCTCCCCGGTTTTGAGCTGCCGCAGAAATGGAGCACCTGCATAAATCTCATTGCCTATTTTTTCTGCCAGTGCATAGGTCCTGTTTTTGCTGGCAGCGTCCACCGTTTGTGCCCAGTTCTCCTGAAGTGTGTTCCTGATGATTACAGGTTTGAAGTTTCCGGAGCTGTTGTCTTCAATGGAAAAAGCAATCTCCTGCCCATTCTTCAGCAGTACTGGTACGGGCATCCCGTCCCGTTTAGTGGCACTGAAACTTACAATTTCCGGTGTTTTTGTCCAGCTCTCTCCATTGTCAGCAGAGCGCAGCAAAGAAATATTCTGCTCTGAAGAAGAGGTGTAAATACCTTCATTGGCAAAGAAAAGCTGGATCTCGCCCGAGGGCAGCTGTATGGCTGACGGTTCCCAGCATCCGTTTTCAAATTGATACCCCGCTTCGTAGAGTACTTTCTCATCATTCCAGGTTGATCCGCCATCCGTACTTTTTTTGGTTTTGATACTGAATTTCCGGGAGGGGTCAATCTGGTATGGCCTGCCGTTATAACAAGCCAGTAGGGAATGGTCCTGCAGTTCCAGGATATCAGGGACGGCCATATTGATACCGTTCTGCT
This sequence comes from Pedobacter westerhofensis, assembly GCF_900182595.1. Classification (GTDB taxonomy): domain Bacteria; phylum Bacteroidota; class Bacteroidia; order Sphingobacteriales; family Sphingobacteriaceae; genus Pedobacter; species Pedobacter westerhofensis. The sequence continues at coordinate 500,597 of NZ_FXTN01000004.1, forward strand.
TGGTAGCGACGGTAACCGGGGCAGACCAGGTTGTACCAAGATCGCTGCTCCGGGCAACCACGATATTTCCGTCATATTCATAAATACAGAGCAGAGACTGGTCAGGGCGCTGGATCATCCGGGCATAACCTGCATACTTATTATCAGCAGAGCTGGCAGAAACCCTTTTTAGTGTTGTGTAATCCCACACGATCTCACCCGTAGCCGTAGCCTCTGCGGTTTTGGTCATCGCTAATTTTGGCTCACAACCGGTATGGACCAGCGCAAGCAACACGACTATGTATTTTCCCTTTCTTACAAAATGTTTAAAATTCATAGGTATCTGTTTTAAATTCATCTCATATTAATAATTAGGATTTTGTCTCAGGTTTGTATTGTTTTCTACTTCAACCTGCGGCAGCGGGAGGCGGATATGCTTGCCTACCACAAAATTCTTGAAATCCGGGTCGCGCAGGGCTACTTCATTCACTGCTGCCTGGGTATCCAGGTCGCCCCAGCGTTTAAGGTCGGCCCATCTCACACTTTCCCCGCAAAGTTCCAGCATACGTTCTGTTTTCAGCCTGTTCCTGAAAAGTGTTTGATCTGTGCCTATGGCCGGGTATGCCACCTGCATGGTTGCCATATTGGAACGTTGCCTTACTAAGTTAACGTATTGATATGCTTCGGTGGTCTGTCCCAGCTCATTCAGTGCTTCAGCGTACATCAGCAAAACGTCTGCATAGCGGATTACTCTATTATTAACCTGGTTAAAGTAATCTTCGTTGTTGCGCATATAATCACGTGAATATTTTTTAAACCAGGCTTCGTCGGCACCCCATTCCCAACTGCGGCCGTAGATCTTATCGCCAAAATCTGCTTCGAGAGCCGGGTAAAACAAGGTATAACGCAGACGAGGATCTACACCACCGCTCAGTGTTTTCTCTTTCTTAAATTCGCCCACTGTCCAGTACCTGGCCTGCCCGTCAGACCAGCCGATGCTCCTTGGCGCAAAAAACTGCGCTCTGTTGGTGCCCATATTTGAATTCGGGCCATCGCCCTCTGCGGTTTTATTGGCGTCAGAAAACTGGATTTCGAACACTGACTCTTTATTGTTCTCGTTCTCTGCCCTGAAATTGTCTTTAAAATCTACCAGTCCGTAATAACCTTTGCCGGCACCAGTAACAAGATAGTCGAAAGCTGTTTTGGCTTCTGACCATTTCCGCTGCTGCATCAATGCTTTGCCCAACAGTGCCTGGGCAGCGCCTTTGGTAGCACGGCCAAGTTCGGCGCCTGTCCACTGCTCCGGCAAATCTGCACTGGCTTCCTGCAGGTCTTTTTCTACCTGTGCCCATACCTGTGCAAGGGTAGAAGCTGCAGGAACATCCGTTGGGCTTTGCAGCGTAGTTACAAGCGGGAAGTTTTCCCAGAGGACGGCTGCATAATAGTGATAGTATGCACGCAGGAACTTAGCCTGTGCAAGAAGCTGCGCTTTCTTTTTCGGGTCTGCAAAAGAAATATCGGGAACATAGCTGAGTACCTGGTTACACCTGAAAATTGCCTTGTAGAAATTCTGATAGCTGTTTACATTGCCTTCAAAGAAATTGTAGTTTACATATTGGAAACGCGTCCAGTCACCCAGTTCTATCCATGGGCTGTTGCTGAAGCCTTCATCCGAGGTAAGGTCCAGCCTGAAATAGATCCATCTGTTCCAGCCGCCGGTTTGATAAAACATGGCGTATATTGCATTCACTCCCTTTTGTGCATCACTTTCTGTTTTCCAGAACTGATCCACGGTAAGTGTGTTGGGGTTATCCAGGTTCAATACATCTTTCTTGCAGGATACTGCAAAGATGAGCATAACCAGGAGGAGGAATTTTGAAAATTTTGTTTTCATCAGTATATGTTTTTTAAAGGCTGGGAAGCCCTGATCATCTTTATTTATGACTGTTGCTGAGCGCTGAGCTTTTAATCTTTTCATTTTCTTGTGATTAAAACCCAAACTGGACACCTAGTGAGACCGACTTTAGATTGGGGAAGGCACCAAAGTCGTAACCCTTCTCAAAAATACTGTTGTTACTAAATTCCGGGTCAAGTCCCGTGTATTTGGTAATGGTAATCAAATTTTGTCCGGAAAGGGTAATTTGCGCAGTGCTGAAGCCGATCTTATCCAGCATGTGGCGTGGTAGGCTGTACGTGAGGCCAATATATTTTAACCTGGCAAAGCTGCCATTCTCCAGCCATCTGTCTGTATCACCGCGTGAGTTGGTAGTACTGCCATAAAATGCCCTTGGCACAGTGGTATTGGGGTTATCAGGTGTCCAGGGTTGTACACCTGCCCGGTAATTGGAATTATCAGAGAAGTTATCAGTAACACTTCTCGGCCCGTTAAAAACTTTTGCACCGAATGAGCCAAACCAATCCATCGTTAGGGAAAAGCCTTTGTATGAAGCGCCAAGGTTTAAGCCAATCTCATAATCTGCCCATGGGCTGCCAGCTATTACCTTGTCGGCATTGGTAATCGTGCCGTCACCGTTGGTATCGCTGAAACGTATATCACCGGGTTTTGCATCAGGCTGGATGATTTTGCCTGCGCTGTTTTTATAGTTTGCCACTTCAGCTGCGTTCTGGAACAGGCCATCGGTTTGCAAGACATACCACATGCCAATAGGATCGCCCACCTGCGTAACGGTATTGCCTACAAACGTTCTGTTTTTGTTGTATCCAAGTGAGATTACTTTATTGTTAAGGGTAGTGAAGTTCAGCGCCGCATTATACTTAAATGCTTTGGTATTATTCTGATAGCTGGCGCTGAGCTCAAAGCCGTGGTTGCCTAAAGTTGCGCCGTTGACGAAAGGATTGCCGCCATCATTGCCGGTGGAAATCAGCAGCGGGTACTCGATCAGGACGTCTTTGGTTTTGGAGGTAAAATATTCTGCAGTTATACTCAGTTTATTTTGCAGAAAGGCGGCATCAAAACCATAATTCTGCTGTGTTACCTGTTCCCATTTTAAGTCGCTGTTTGCCAGTTTAACCTGTGTGGCGCCCTGCTGAACAGCCTGACTGCTGCCAAAAGGCACGGTAGAAAATGTATTGATGATGGCGATGTAATCATATGGGCCGATGTTACTGCTGCCCAGGGTACCATAATTAGCTCTCAGTTTCAGATCATCGATCCATGAAGAATGGAAAAACTCTTCCTTGCTGATCCGCCATGCAGCAGATACAGAAGGGAAGGTACCATACTTGTAACTGGGCCCAAACCGCGAGACCCCATCCGTTCTGATGACTCCGTTAACAAGATATTTGTCGTCATAATTGTATTCCACCCGTCCGAAATAGGACACCAGATTGGCCTGGGTGCGGTATCCCGCCGTCTGTGGCTCATTGCCCTGGTCCAGCACATCATAGTAACCTCCGGATGGATTGGCAAGAATATTCCGTTTGGTGCCGCTGATCCGCGCATATTTATCTTTCTGATACGACTGCCCCGCAATTGCGCTGATGCTGTGCTTTCCAAATTTTTCATTAAAGTTCAACGTATTCTCAATCAGGATCGTGCTGGACTCACCTCTGAATTCGTTGAGGATTGCGGGGTCATAAGCCTGGTTCAGCGTCCATGACCCTTCTTTTCTCAGATAAGTATAATGGTCCCTGCTGGTTTCGTACCCAAAACTCACACGGTACTTTAAGGATTTCAGCAGCTGAAGCTCCGAGTATAAATTACCCCTGATCCTCAGGTTTTCATTGGTACGGTCTTCAACTGAAGCAATGGCCAGTGGATTGGTCCCGAACGTACGTGCAGAATTTTCATTCCCATAACCAAAACCGCCGGGATTGGCAGCGTCGTACACGGGAATAGTAGGCAGCAGCCTTACCACGTCAAGCACCGGGTTGCCGGAGATCTCATCAGTTTTAGCATTGCTGACCGCCAGGTTTTCGCCAACGGTAAAGATTCCTTTGGTACTTTTGGTGTTTACCCTGAAATTGTACCTGTCAAAGCCGGTACTGATCACTGCGCCTTTGTTTTTAAAATATCCGGCAGATACAAAGTAAGTCCCGTCTTTGCTGCCGCCCGAAAAATCCATGTTATAGTCCTGCACAAGACCTGTCTGGTAAGCTACATCCTGCCAGTTCGTATTATTGCTGAGGTTTAGTTTTTGCCTGGGCACATTTGCATTATCATAGGCCATATAATTGATCCTGGCAAATTCATCAGTTTCTGCAAGATCATACCTCGGCATAGTTTGTACCGTAGTTTTTGCGGAGAAAGAAACCTGCATTGGTCCGGCCGAACCTTTCTTAGTAGTAATAATAATCACTCCATTTGCGGCCCTGGAACCATAAATAGCAGCTGCCGAGGCGTCTTTCAGGATCTGGATGCTTTCAATGTCTGCAGGATTAAAATCGCGGTTGGCCGTAGTGATCAAACCATCGATTACGTAGAGGGGATTGGTGCCCGAGAGATTTTTTAGCCCGCGGATCTGTATCTGTGCTTCAGATCCTGGCTGTCCGCCGCCTCTTACCTTAATCCCTGTAGCCAGTCCCTGTAAAGATTCTGCAACAGTAGTGGCTTGTCTTTTCTTCACATCGGCAACCTTTACTACAGAGACGGCACCGGTAAGATCGCTTTTGCGCTGCGTACCATAGCCAACAACTACAACCTCGCTGAGGTCGGCCGACTGGCTTTTTAAGTTGACATTGATCAGTGATTTACCGTTAACCGGTATTTCCTGTGCTGCATAGCCGATGTAAGTAAACACCAGGATATCGCTGGCGGGATTAGCCACGCTGATACTGAACGTACCGTCAGACCCGGTTACTGCAGAAATTTTTGTGCCCTTTACCTGAACACCTACACCGGCAAGTGTGCCTGTATTGTCTGTTATCGTTCCCGAAACTCTCGTTTGTGCGCTGAGTTTTGCGCTGAGTGAAAACAGAAGCGCCAGAATGATCAAACAGGGTTTCATACTCCGGCTCCAAAGTAATTTTCTTTTCATACTTATTAGAATTTAATATTTGGTTAGTCCAATAGCAGATTTACGCTACAATTGGTCGTCTAAATAATGAATAATGATTTGATCTATCAGATCAATTTTTGGTCTGATCGTCTCATTTTCTCTATTTTTAGTTCAAAAAAGGGCTTCACATTCTTTTCATGAACTATTTCTTTTAATTTTATATCACCAATATATAAGCCATTTGAAAAAGCTAGTACTGCTGTTCTGTATTCTGGTGGGCATGTCTCTCTTTAGCATGGGACAGTCTTACCACTTCAGGCATTATGAAGTAGAAAACGGATTGTCCTACAATTCTGTCATTTCCAGTCTGCAGGATAAAAAAGGTTTTTTGTGGTTCGGTACAAAAGATGGGCTAAACAGATTTGATGGCAGCACTTTTAAAATCTTCAGGAATGATCCAGACCAGCCGGGAAGCATAGGCAATAATTTTATACATTGTTTATTTGAAGACAGCAGGCAAAACCTATGGATCGGCACACGCAGAGGCATTTATCGCTATAATCCGCTCGTTGAAACTTTTACACTGATTCCCTATACAAACAATAAAGAAATCAGGGACCTGAAAGTAGACCCGGCAGGTAATATCTGGTATGTTGCGGGCACTACCTTGTTCAGGTGCGACAGCTCGGGCAATAAGCCAATCGTTTATGATCAGCGTGAACACAATCAGTCAACTTCTCTTGTATTGAGTTCAAAAGGAGAAGTTTGGGTGTCAACCATTGACGGGTATATTCAAAGGCTCGTACCGGGGAGCCGTAGGTTTGAAAGCTATAACGTTTTTGATCATTCTGAGCCGGCTATCTCATCCTGGATCGAAAAGATTTATGATATGGGACAAGGTATTATCCTGATCGGCACTTCCAATCAGGGCCTGAAAGCATTTGATACCAGCACATTGAAGTATAAGGATATCCTGACAAGAAACGCAGATCATACGGGCATTTACGCGCGCGACTTTGTGAAAAAGGATGATAATGAGTACTGGATCGGAACAGAATCCGGTGTTTTTATCTATGATATTAAAACGGGAAAGACAACCAATCTGCGTAATCAGATCAATGATCCCTATTCACTATCCGATAATTCTGTATATACATTAACGAGGGACAATGAAGGGGGCATATGGGCGGGTACTTATTTTGGCGGAGTAAATTACTATCCGAAGCAGCTGACAACGTTTAACAAGTTTTTTCCGCAGGGAATTGAAGGTAGCTTAAGCGGCTACGCGGTACGTGAAATCTGTGAAGATAAAAATGGTAACCTGTGGATCGGGACCGAAGACGGAGGGCTTAACCTTTTCAGCCCCGCAACGGGAAAATTTGAGCACTTTAAACCAAACGGGAGCAGGGCAAGTATTGCCCACACCAACATTCACGGCCTGCTGGCCCTGGGCAATGAGCTCTGGGTAGGCACTTTTGAACAGGGGCTGGATGTATTTGATATCAACACGCATAAGGTAATCAGGAGGTATTGTGCAGGGAGCGCCCCGAATCAGTTAAAAAGCAATTTTATTGAAAGCCTGCTCAAAACACGCTCGGGTGATATCCTGGTTGGCTCTGCGGTGGGGCTGTACAGGTATAACCCGGGCAGCGATGATTTTACCCTGCTCAATGAAGTGCCCGGAAACTATCATTATTCTGCACTGTTTGAAGACAAGAGCGGCACGGTATGGGCGGGCACACTGCGCGACGGCTTATATTTTTATAACCCTGTTACCAAAGTTTCCGGCGGCTTTAAGAATGATGAACATGATAAAAACAGCCTGATCAGCAATGATATCAATGCAGTTTACCAGGATAGCAGGAATAATATATGGGTGGCTACTGAAAACGGGCTTTGCCGGTTTGTTGCAGGAGAGCAGAATTTTGTGCGTTATACCATTAAGCAAGGTTTCCCAAGCAGTGTTTTCTATAGCATGCTGGAAGATGGGCAGCACAAATTGTGGATCAGTACCTCGCGGGGGCTGGTATGCTATGATGCTGTAAAAAATACGATCAGGACCTATACCAAATCGAACGGCATATTAAATAATCAGTTCAATTACAAGTCTGCATTCAGGGATAAAAAGGGATGGATGTATTTTGGCAGTGTACAGGGAATGATCAGTTTCAGGCCTGAATCGTTTATGCAGAACAGTTTTGTTCCGCCGGTATACATTACGGGATTCCAGATCAATAATGAGGAGCCTGGTATCGGCCAGAAAGGATCTCCTTTAAAACAATCTGTGAATTATACCAGGGAACTTACAATTGCTCATGACCAGTCTACCTTTAGTATCGATTTTGCTGCCCTTGGCTACACCGCACCACAAATGACAGAATACAGGTACAGGATGGAGGGGCTTGACAGGCACTGGACTTTTCTAAAGAAAAACAGAAAGGTTTATTTCACCAACCTGCAGCCGGGAACCTACATATTCAGGGTTGGGGCGGCAAACAACAGCGGCCAGTGGGACAATAACGAAACCAGTATCAGGATTATCATCAGGCCGCCATTCTGGAAAACGAATCTGGCATACGCGTTCTACCTGGTCATTTTTGTCATCGGGAATTTCTATTTTATCCGGGGGTATCACCGCTGGACAGAGCAGAAAAATACACGAAGGGCAGAGCGCTGGGAGGCACAAAAAGAAAAGGAACTGTACCAGGCCAAAATTGAGTTTTTTACCAATGTAACCCATGAAATCAGGACTCCCTTAACGCTGATCAGCGGCCCGCTGGACGAAGTGATCAGGAAATCTGACCAGCAGGGGGGAATTGACACGCATTTGATAACCATGAAGAAGAATACCGAGCGGCTGATTGCATTGACAGATCAGCTTCTCGATTTCCGCAAAGCAGAAGTGAAAGGTTTCAGCCTCAATTTTGTAGATGTAAATATCAGCGAGCTGTTAAAAGATAATTATGAAAGATACCATGCCGCAGCGCTTGCCAGAGGATTAAGGTTTAGTATAAATCTGCCGGAATTCCCCTTGCAGGCCTATGCCGATGTGGAAGGATTAAACAAGATCTTAAGCAATCTGATAGACAATGGATTAAAGTATGCCGGTCAGACATTACTGTTAAACCTTGATGGAAATGCAGAGTCCTTCACTATACAGGTAAAAAGTGATGGAATGGCTATTCCCGCCGCACTTCATCAAAAGATCTTTGAGCCCTTTTTCAGGATGAGGGAAGCGAAAGATGAAAGGGGCACCGGCATTGGGTTGCCGCTTGCACGTTCCCTGGCCGAACTGCATGAAGGCACATTAACCATATCTAACCAGGAAGGAGGCTGGAATGTGTTTACACTTAGCCTGCCGCTGCATCACGAAAGAGAATTTACGATCCACAGGCCCCCCGAAGAGGCTTTAATTGCAGCAGAGCCAGTGACTTCTGCAGACCGCGATTTACCGGTAATTCTTTTGGTGGAAGATCATGCAGAAATCCGGAAATTTATCAGTGAACAGCTGAGACCGGATTTTGTAGTCCTCGAAGCTGCAAACGGCCAGGAAGCATTACATATCCTGAACAAGAGCAGTGTTCACCTTGTGGTGAGCGACATCGCTATGCCGGTGATGGACGGCTTTCAGCTCTGCAAGACCATCAAGGACAATCTTGAATATACACATATCCCTATTATTTTGCTCACGGCCAGCAATTCCCTGCAATCCAGGATAGAAGGCCTGGAAATGGGCGCAGACGCTTATATGGAAAAACCATTTTCACCGGCGCATCTGCTCAAACAGATTACTAATCTGCTGGCAGGCCGTGATAAGATCAGGAATTTTTTCGCCCATTCACCATTGGTGCATATGAAGAGTATGGCCTACAATAAGGCTGATGAAGCATTTTTGGAAAAGGTTTCTGATTTTATCAATAAGCATATCAACGACAAACTGAGTGTAGACCAGCTCGCAGACCTGATGAACATGAGCCGGCCTACATTTTACCGTAAGATCAAAATGATCTCTGACTTGTCGCCGCTTGAACTGATCAGGATCAACCGTCTCAAGATGGCCGCGCAGCTGCTGAGCGAGGGTGTCTATACCATCCAGCAGATTGCGGCAATGACAGGGTTTGGTTCCCATACGCATTTTGGTAAAAGCTTTATCAGGCAATTTGGCATCTCGCCGCTCGAATATGTGCATCAGGAGAGAAAACAGCGGCAAATTGTTAACGATGATGATAAAATATCATAATTATTAGAAAATATATCAGAATAGGCAAATGCTTATGCAGGTAATTTTGTGTATTAACCAAATATGTATAAGTCCCCCCTAAATCCTGAATTTTTTAAACATGATTCGCCTGGTATGAAAAAATTCTATTTTCTAATTCTTTTTATCTTTTCAATAGTCCTGGCACAAGCACAATCCCGTATTTTAACAGGCAAGGTATTGGATTCAAGCAATAGTGATCCGCTGATCGGAGCAACGATCAGCCTGCAGGGTACTGCCGTCCGCCAGTTGACGGATGTTAATGGAAAATTCAGCCTGAATATACCAGAGGGGCAAAAAGCCACGCTTGTGGTTAAATATATTGGATACTCAGATCAGACCGTAACATTTACAGCGGCAGATCAGAATGTAACCATCAAACTTGCTGTGCAGCTGAATTCTCTGGACGATGTAGTTGTTGTAGGCTATGGTACAATTAAACGCAGGGACCTGACCGGATCTGTAGCCACGGTAAAGGCTTCGGACATCGTGAAAGCTCCCACGCATAATGCCCTTGAGGCTATACAAGGCCGCGCACCGGGTGTTGATATTACACGCAGTTCCGGCAATGCAGGTGCGGGTGTAAACATCCAGATACGCGGTACGCGGTCGATTCCGAATGCCTTAAACACGGCAGGTGGTATTAACCCCAATGCTCCGCTGCTGGTTATAGACGGTGTGCAGAACGGAGGCAGCATTAACAATATCAACCCTAATGATATTGAAAGTATTGAAGTGCTGCAGGATGCGGCTTCTACGGCGATCTATGGTTCGCAGGGCGCAAATGGTGTAATTATCGTCACTACGAAAAAAGGAATATCCGGGAAGGCCAAAATATCTTACAACGCTTACTATGGTATCAATGGCTTCACAAAATTTCCGCAGCCCCGCTTGGGAGATGATTATCTTACGCTTCGCCGTGAGTCTTACCGCGATGCAGCAACTGGCCTGATCCCTGCAGATAATGTGGTTTTTCCCAATGCCGGAGAGCTTGCGGCAGTGCAGGCCGGGCAGTTTGTGAACTGGCTGGACCTGGCTACACAAAATGGCCAGCAGCAAAGCCATACGGTTAGCGTACGCGGTGGCAACGAAAGCACCAAAGCTTTTTTCTCGGTAGGCTATTTCCGGGAAGAGAGCCAGCTGATCAACAATGATTATAAACGCTATAACTTTCGTTACAATATCGATCATCAGCTGAACAAGTGGTTTAAAACAGGTATCACGGGGCAGCTGGCCTTTAATAAAACCAATGCCCGACGCGATCCGATGTCAACTGCTTTAACGGCAATTCCGTTGGGCACGCCATTTAACCCGGATGGTTCCATCAACACTTTGCCTATTGCCGGTAATACCAGCACCATCAGTCCGATTACTGATCAGCGGCCGGGCGCTGCAGTAGATGAAACTACAGGCAATGAAATCAATGCCACCGGCTACGCAGAACTGTCACCAATAAAAGGAATTACCTTCCGCAGTAATCTGGGCACTGTGCTGGGCAACAGCCGCCGCGGGCAGTTCAATGACCCTTTTTCTCTCGCTCAGAATAATGTGCGGTATTCTGCAGCCTCCATTACCAACTCTACTTCACGTTATTACAACTGGGACAACATCCTTACCTATAACAAAGAGATACAGAAACACAGTTTTACAGTTACGGCAATATCAAGCTATATCCACAGCGAAGCTGAGGAAGCGTATGCTGCAGGGATAAAGCAGGTGCTTTCGTCACAGCTGTTCTATAACCTGGCCAGTACCGAATCCACCAGCCGCACCACCTCGTCAGGTTTTACGCGTTACGATCTGCTGGCTTATGCAGGGCGTTTTAACTATAGTTTTGATGGCAAATATCTGTTGCAGGGAACGATACGCTGGGATGGGGCATCAAGACTGGCAGCGGGACATAAATGGGACTCATTTCCCTCAATATCCGCGGGATGGGTCATCAGCCGCGAATCTTTCTTTAAAGACCTGAAGCAGATCGACAATCTGAAGCTGAGGGCGAGCTATGGGGTTAGCGGCAATTCAACGATCAAGCCATACGATACACAAAGTCTGTTAAATCCCACCAATATTGGATTCGGTGAAATTCCCGCACCTGCGTATACCTTTAACGGAAATATTGTTTCGCCGGATCTGGGCTGGGAAAAGTCGCGCACACTGGATATTGGTACCGATGTTACTGCCTTTAAAAACAGGATCACCTGGGCGATCGACTGGTACCTGACAAAAACATCAGATCTCCTGTACCCCCGCAGTTTGCCGCAATCATCGGGTCAGACTACAGTGTATCAAAACATAGCATCCACACAGAACAGGGGTATCAACACTACGCTGTCCACGGTAAATATCCAGACCAAAAACTTCAAATGGAGTACTATGGCTACCTTTTCTGCAAACAGTGAAAAGATCACCGGGCTTGTGGATGGCCGCAACCTGATCAATACCGAAGAAAACTCCTTGCTGATAGGATCGCAGGTGCAGTCATATTATGTGTATAAAAAGACCGGCATCTGGCAGCAATCGGATATGCCGATTACGACCACGCTAAATGGTGTCGCATTTAAACCTGGTGATATCAAGGTAGAAGATGTGAACGGAGATGGAAAGATAGACATTAACAACGACCGTGTGGTGGTTGGCCATCAGCAACCCAAATGGTATGGAGGATTACAAAATACGTTTATTTATAAGGGGTTTGACCTTAACATTTTTTTGATGGCGCGTTACGGTCAAACAGTAAAAGGGGAGTTCATTGGCCGCTACAATCCATCGGGCGGTGCCAACGGCCCTGCTAATTTTGACTACTGGACTGTCAACAATCCATCTAATGATTTTCCACGTCCCGGCCGTGGCACGCTGGGCGACCTGTATCCCAATACATATACTTCACTGCTCTATATTGACGGTTCTTTCCTGAAGCTCAAGAATGTATCATTGGGATATACTTTACCTAGGAGCATGACTGACAAATTAAAGATCAGCACGTTAAGATTTTATGCTACCGCCTCCAATTTGTTTACCTGGTCTAAAGACCCATTGTTAAAGGATTATGATCCTGAGCGGGGCGGTGCCGAATCGTCGCCGCTTAGCCGTCAGCTTGTTTTTGGTGTGAACCTTGACTTTTAAATATGAACGCATATGAAATATAACATATATCAACTTGCCAGCCTCGGTTTGATTGCATTCACTATGCTGTCATGCAACAAAAACCTGAACGAATATAATCCGGGAGGAGCCACCTCCGATGCGACATGGACAACGCCCGCAGGTTTTATTACCGCAGTAAACGGGGCTTATCAGGAGCAGCGGGCCTATTACGGTAAAGAGGACGGGACATTGGTGTCGGAAGGGGGAACGGATCTTTGGTTTACTGCCAATAAGATCAGTTTTGCCAACCAGGTTACTAAATATATTGGCTTAACACCTGCGTCGCCAAGTTCTGCAGGTACGATATGGCGTTTATTTTATCGCGCAATTAACCAATGCAATGCGGGGATCAACCGGATCGATGGTGCCGGTTTTACAGATCTGGCAGAAAAAAGCCGGAGGTTAGCTGAACTGCGCTTTTTACGTGCGTTTTATTACTGGCATATTGTGGAGCAGTTTGGCGGCGTAAACCTGCGCACCTCGGAAACACAGTCGGTTGAATTAACCGCAACGCGCAGTTCCGTAAGCGCAGTTTATGATCTGATTATTGCTGATCTCAAATATGCTGCAGACAACCTGCCAAATGCAACTTTCTGGGGCGCAGAATACAGCAGGGCATCAAAGAAATCAGCCCTGGGCATGTTAGCCCGGGCCTATCTGTCAAGAGCTTATTATGGAACCGGTCAGGACCGCACAGATTACCTTACACTGGCGCGTACTACGGCCAATGATGTGATCGCGCGCAAGGGCGAGCTGGGCACTGACCTGTGGGCGTCGGCGGCCGACTTATGGAACCCTGCCAATAACAGGAACAATAAAGAAGCGCTGTATATCATCAGCAATTCTACAAATACACAGCTGGATTATGATGTGAACGGAAACCGCCTGCATGCCTGGTACCTTACCACTTACAGTGGCAGGCCGGGCCTGGTCAGAAGCCTGGCCTATGGTTTTGACGGACAGAAACGCCTGCAGCCTACACGTTATCTGCTCAACTTATTTAACGAACAGGCAGATGGGCGCTACGCAGCATGTTTTCAGGAAACCTGGACGGCGAATACTTCGTTTACATGGACTGCCAGTACTGCGGCAACGTATGGAAAAGCAGCTTCTGTTGTCGGTACAGCTTTAACGCCCGGTACCAGCAGGGCGATGGAAATAACCAAACAGGTAGTGCCCGATAAAGCCAGCAGGCCATGGGTACTTTATGATATCAATGATCTCTACAATACGAATGGCACGATTAAATCGTTAACCGATTTTGTTCCGCTCAGGAAATTCCTGGATGCCAGCCGCACTGCTGTAGACGGACAACCGGGCTTTGCCGATATCATGGTGATCCGGCTGGCAGAAATGTACCTGATATCGGCCGAAGCCGAATTTCAGCTGGGGAATTATGCTGCCGCGGCCACACAGCTGAATGTGTTGCGTACCCGTGCGGCGATCAAAACACCCGTTGACCAGACTGCCGCCATGCAAACCACCGCGTCGGAAGTGCAGGCAGGGGGGATCAATTTTATTCTCGATGAGCGTGCCCGCGAGCTTTGCGGCGAGCATTTGCGCTGGTACGATTTAAAGCGCGTCTTCACCGGAGAGCAGTTTGTTAACCGCATTAAACTTGACAATCCTGATATTGTGGATGTACAACCTTTTCATCGTTTGCGCCCGGTACCACAGGTGGAACTGAATGCGCTAAGCAATGGTGCCGAATTTGGTCAGAACAGCGGTTATAATTAATTGTTTGAAAAGGAATTTCGTCCTTCTGCATGTCAATCGCAATAAATAATTATTATTGATCTGGAATTTAGTTATATTTAAACTTAAGACGCTCCATAGCCGCAATCTTAAACTTATACTTAACCAAATCCAGAACAGTAGTATTGATGTATGTGTATAAAATATGGCCGGATGAAAAGATCCTGATTTCCAGAATTGCCAAAGGAGATCATGAGGCATTTAAAATCATCTACGACCGCTTTGCAAAAAAAGTGTATTTGTTTGCCCTCCGCATTCTAAATTCCAATGTGCACGCGAACGAAGTGATGCAGGAAACGATGCTAACGTTATGGCAGATGGGCGAAGAGCTCAACAGCGTTGTTCATCTGGAACCTTATCTGAAGACCATCAGCAAAAACAAGTCGTTTAATGTACTCCGCCGCTTAAAGCTGGAGCTGAAAGCCGGAAATGAAAGAAGCAAAAACTGGCTGGAGGCACATAATGAAACCGAAGAACAGATCCTGTTGAGAGATACCCGTAAAGTTTTGCAGAAGGGAATAGCCCTGTTGCCCCTGCATCAGAAACTTGTTTATGAACTCTGTCATATCGAAGGCCTGAAATATGAGGAAGCGGCTAAAAAACTAAATTTGTCGCCTCATACTGTGCAAACCTATATGAAACATGCGCTACGGAACCTGAGAAGTTATGTACGTAAGCACACCGATATCGTAGTGCTGCTGATTATTTTTAAACTATTTTAATTTTCTATATCCCCTTTCTTTTTTTTCGCGTGTCTTCATTTAAAGGGCTTTAGTTTTTAAAGTCCTGCCAGAAATATACGCCCTAAAGATGGACCGGAACAAGATTATCTATTTATACCTCCGCTGCCGTAATCAGACAGCAACTGCCGCAGAACAGGAAGACTTCAGGCTGATGCTCGCAGATCCGAAAACAGAAGACGTTTTACATGACTTCTGGAACGCATATTGGCCGGAAGACCCATTTGATGATGCATATGTAGAAGTGGCACGTTACGAAGAAATTTTTGAGGAAATTTCGGCAAAACCGAAGCTCAGAAGAAGTATTCGCTGGCCGCAAATAGCAGCTGCAGCAATGGTGCTGCTAATGGCAGCTGCGGGATGGTTTTATACAAGGGAAAATATATGGAAAAAAACAACTGCTGAGGCCGTAGCCAAAAACGATATAGTTCCCGGGGGCAATAAAGCTTATCTGACTTTGGCAAACGGTAAGAAGATAACCCTTACAGATGCAGTGAATGGTACCCTCGCCAGTCAGTCAGGTGTACAGATTACCAAAGCGGCCGATGGAAAATTAGTATACACTGCACTGCCGCAAAAATCTGCTACCGCCGCATCAGCTCATAATACGATCGAAACCCCAAAGGGAGGGCAGTACCAGATCAGCCTGCCTGATGGCTCCAGGGTGTGGCTCAATACCGATTCCAGGCTCAGTTACCCGGTTTCTTTTGCGGCACAGCGGGAAAGAACAGTTGAGCTGAACGGAGAAGCATATTTTGAGGTGGCAAAAGACAAAGATCATCCCTTTCAGGTGAAAAGCGGAGGGCAGGTGATCAGGGTACTGGGCACGCATTTCAACATCAACAGTTACCAAGATGAGGAGGCCGTCAAAACTACCCTGCTGGAAGGAGCAGTGGAGGTTCTCCCGCTTTCAGGACAGCTTAAAAGTATGGTTCTTAAACCGGGCCAGCAATCGGTTTTAACTGCTGCTGCATTACAGGTAAAAACAGTTGAGGTAAATGACGTGGTAGACTGGAAAAACGGGGAGTTCATCTTTGACAATGAACCGTTGCCAGGTATAATGAGAAAAGTTGCCAGATGGTATAATATAGAGGTAGAATATCGCAACCCGCAATCCAGGCAGAATACGTTTACGGGATCGGTATCCAAATCTGATAAGATTGGAAGCATCCTGAAAATGCTGGAGAAAACCAGTAAACTCCGCTTCACTGTTGCCGGCAGCAAAATTATTGTAGACTAACCAAACGCATCTAAATATGAAATTAACTGCTCTTTATTTCTTCATGCTCATCATGACCGCGGGGCTGCTGCAGGTCAGCGCCTCCGGTTTTGCACAGCGGCTCACCTATGTCAAATCAGAAACCACGCTGAAACAGGTCTTTCAGGAGATCAAAAAACAAACCGGGTTTAAAGTATTGTACTCCAACAATGCGCTGGACGGGCGCCTGAAAATAAATGCTGATTTTAGAAATGCAGAATTAAAGAGCGTAATGGAAACGCTGCTGAAAAACCTGCCGCTTGTTTACGAAATCGAGGAGAAAAATATTCTTATCATCGAAAAGCACCCTCCGCAAACCCGGGTACGTACCGGTCTTAAAGATATTGATATCCAGGGAAAGATTACAGACCATTTGGGCAAACCTTTGCCGGGGGCTTCGGTAAATGTAAAGGGGACAGGGAAGGCTGTCAGCACAGATGAAAATGGCAGTTTTTCGCTTAAAAATGTAGATGAGCAGGCCATACTTGTTGTTTCTTTTATCGGATATGTACGAAAGGAAGTGCCGGTTAGGGGACAGCTAAATTTGAATATTGTACTTGCAGAAGACATTGGCCAGCTAAATGATGTAGTGGTTGTTGGTTATGATTCACGGAAACAAAGCGAGCTGACGAGCTCAGTAGCTGTCGTATCTTCGGAAAAGCTGAAGGATGTAACCAGTAATAATATCGGCACCATGCTGCAGGGCAAGGTGGCCGGTTTACAGGTTGTAAACAGCTCCGGAGCACCGGGTGCTGCTGCCGAAATCAGGCTGCGGGGCGTTTCATCCGTTAATGCCAACCAGAGCCCACTCTTTGTGGTAGACGGGATCATCGGCGGTAATTATGACCCCAACGACGTGGAAAGCGTAATTATTCTGAAAGACGCAGGAGCTACTGCTTTGTACGGTTCACAGGCAAACGCAGGGGTAATCATCGTTACTACAAAAAGGGCAAAACAAAACGAAACACGGTTTGAAGCTAAAGTATCTACAGGGCTCAGAACTGCGGATTTTGGTAAGATGAACCTGATGAACAGCAATGAACTCTACGATTATCAGAAAGAGTTCTACCGCGACTATATTGTGGGGGCTACGGATAACTCTTACAAGATCAACCTGCTGAAGTTCTATGCCGAGCGTCCGCTGTCACTGCGCAACCAGGATTACGACTGGTCAAAAGAATCTTTCAAAGCCGCCCCTGTATACAACTTCTACCTGTCAGCCACGGGCAAAACAGAGAAGAATGATTACTATGTAGGGGCGTCATACTATAAGGAGAAAGGAACTTTCATCCAGACCAATTTTGAGCGTGTTAACCTGCGCGGAAACTCAACTTATCACTTTTCAAAAAATCTTGATGTAACCAACAATATTAATCTCAGCGCTTCGCAGGGCAAAAGCTATGATTATATGGATATGTATTATTCATTCCTGAACATGCCCTGGGACAATCCTTATGATGCCAGCGGCAATCCGGTGTATGTAGACGGCAACTCTACTTTCAAATGGTGGTCCAGGGATAAAATCAACCCGATCAACACCGTACAAAACTCAAATCATGTTTATAAGGGATTTAATGTAAATTATGACCTGGGCGTTAACTACCGGATTGCTGACTGGCTCACATTTGCCAGTACAAACAGGGTCTCTGCGTCGTATGATAAAAGCAGTAATTATGTATCGCCGCTTGCTGCGGGTGCCTATCACGCTACGGGTTACCTGGATGAGCTGAGCATACTGAACTATGGTGTGATCAGCAATCAGCTGTTTAAATTTAACTTTAAATCGGGCGACCATAGTATCAGCGGTTTTGCAGGGGGAGCATTTGAAAGCAGCAGAAATGAATACTCCGGCGGCTCTGGCAAGGGTTTGCCTGAGGGCCTGAGTGTTCCGAATGTAGTGTCCAATAACCAGGCAATCTCTGGCGCAAACAGCAAATATATCTTACAGTCGCTTTTATCACAGGTGAATTATAATTATAAAAATAAGTACTTCCTGTCTGGTTCTTTCAGGTATGATGGTTCTTCTAACTTCGCCGCGAGCAGGCAGTACGGTGGATTCCCATCGGTGTCGGCAGCATGGTCTGCCAGCAACGAGGATTTTCTGGCTGATCATCCTGTGATCAGTAACCTGAAACTAAGAGCCAGCTATGGGATTACCGGTACCCAGGATATTGGTGCATCCCGTTACCTTGGGCTTTTCTCGCTCACTTCGCAGTACAATTCACTGGTAGGCGCGATACCCTTTCAATTGGGCAATCCCGATCTCAGCTGGGAAAGTAAGCACCAGCTGGATGCAGGGTTAGATATCAGTTTATTCAAAAGGTTAAATATAACCCTTGATGTGTACCGTAATGAAACCAAAAACTTATTGCTGCAGGTATCGCAGCCACTTTCCGTGGGTTTCGAAACCAAATGGGAGAATGCCGGCACAGTAACAAATAAAGGTATTGAGCTGGGCATTGGCTCCAGTAATATCACCTCCCGGAATTTTGAATGGAGCACTGATTTTACCATCAATTTTAATAACAACAAACTTTCGGGTTTCCCCTCGGATATTATCAAAACCGGCCCCTGGAGCATTTCACAGATCTACCGCAACGGTGGCAATCTTTTCGAATTTTACATGCCAAAATGGTTGGGCGTGGATGCGCAGACCGGCGCGCCTGTCTGGGAAAAAATCACCTACGATGCACAGGGCAAGGCAACAGGCAGCGTAAGAACTTCAGACTATGCGCAGGCTACCAATCAGGAAGTTGGTTCTGCATTGCCAAAATACCAGGGTGGGTTTAACAACAACTTCAGGTATAAAAACTTCAATTTAAGGATCAGTACTTACTTTAGCTATGGCAACAAAGTATTCAGCAATAACCTCAGGTTTATGATGAATGATGGCCATGAACCTTATTATAACCAGATCAGATTGCCTGATGATTCAAATATCTGGAGCGGGCCGGGAGATACACAGGCGACGGAGCCAAGCCCGCAGAACTCGGCCAACTCTACAGAAACTTCAACCCGTTACTTAAAAGACGGTGGTTATTTCACCATCAGGAACATTGCTTTTTCTTACACACTGCCGCAACAATGGGCAAAGGCGATTGACATGAGAACTGTAACTGTGGGGCTAACGGCCGATAATGTGGCCACGTTTACAAAGTTTCTGGGCCAGGACCCTCAAACTACAATTACACCGGGCACAACTACGACTTCAGTTTTACCGGGCACGTATTCAACCCCTGGAGTATCTGATTTTAAATATCCCAACAACCGGCAGTACCTGTTCACTCTCAACTTTAATTTTTAAGGAAATGAAGAATATTGTATCCACATTCGTTCTCTTGTTTTTCATCACATTCAGCAGTTGCAAAAAGCTGGACGTTAGCCCAAGTGACGCCATCAGCACCAATAACCTGGTGACCACAACAGATGGACTGACCAACGCTTTGAACGGGGCCTATTCCTTGTTTAAAGACCATGTCACTTTTAACGGGATTACGGATCAGAACAATATGTATCTGAGGCAGTTCTATCAGCTCTCTGATTTTGCAAGCGATGATATCGTTTGCGGTCAGGTGACCACCGATCCGCTATATTACAGTTTTAGCCTTGACCACTCGCCCTCACAAAGCAATACCCGTTACTACTGGTACATTTCCTATAAGATCATCAATGGCGTAAATACCGTTATCGATGCTGTAGACAAATCGGGCAAAACAGATCCTGTTACGAACCAGTTACTCGGAGAATGTTATTTTTTGCGTGCTTTCTGTCATTTCAATTTAGTGCGTTTGTTTGCCAAACCTTATAGCCTTGACGCGAATTCGCCCGGGATTATCCTGCGTACCAGCCTTAGCGATCCTGCAAAAAAAGCCAGGTCTACCGTTAAAGAAGTGTATGATTCCGTTATTGCTGATGCCGAAAAAGGAGCCGGTTTGATGACCCGGCCGCGAGGTGTCCAATACGCGTCCCAGGTAGCAGCATGGTCTTTACTGGCGCGGCTGAACCTCTATAAAGAAGATAATGCAAAGGCAATAGAATATGCTACGAGGGTGATCAGTTCTGGCAAATTCAGCCTGGCAACCAAAACAACCTATCCGGCGCTTTTTGCCAATGCAGCAACCAGCAGCGAAACGATCTTCTGTATTGCATTTACGGCCCTGGATGATTACGGTAAATTTGGTTCTATCGCTTCTATGATTTATTCAGACGGCAACTCCGGCTGGGGCGAAGAATATGCCTCATCATCATTGCGCAGCGCCATGTCTGCACATCCGGAGGATGTCCGCTGGTCATATATTG
Organism: Pedobacter westerhofensis; assembly: GCF_900182595.1. Classification (GTDB taxonomy): domain Bacteria; phylum Bacteroidota; class Bacteroidia; order Sphingobacteriales; family Sphingobacteriaceae; genus Pedobacter; species Pedobacter westerhofensis. The sequence goes on from NZ_FXTN01000004.1 coordinate 520,991, forward strand.
TACCGCTGAAAGATGGCAGCGGCGCTGTGCAGAAGAAAAATGGGATTGAAGTATATTATATCAGCAAGTTCTCCTTTCAGGGCGGGCTCCCTAATTTAAGCTCGCCCATAATGTTCAGGATAGCTGAACTATATCTGATCCGTGCCGAGGCGAATGCTAAAATGGGCGCCACTGCCAGCGCGCTGGATGATGTGGACATGATCCGCAAAAACCGCGGTTTGGAAGGATCTCTTTACAATCAGTCTTTACCTCCGGGTAATCAGATTCTGGATATTGTGTTAGCGGAAAAGCGTATAGAAATGGCATTTGAAGGGCACCGGACATATGATGTGTTCCGCAATAAGCAGACTTTGAACAAGGCTTACTGGGGATATCATCTTACGAGTTTGAAAGAGACAGATGTAGATCTGTCCAAAACTCCTGCGGGTTATCCTAACCTGACTGTACCCTATACAAGTCCCAGGATCATCTATTACCTCCCGGTTGATGAGGTTTTAAGTAACCCACTGGCGACACAAAACCCATAATTAATGATCACATCCTGATATATAAACAGATATGAAAAATTTTAAAGCTTATTTGAGCCTGTCAGCAGTCATATTGGCTGGCCTGGGTTTTATCTCCTGTAAAAAAGACAGGAGCGATATAAAGACCGATTTATTATATGATATCACTGTTAACGGCGCAACTGCAACTTTTACGGTAAAAACCGCAGGAGTAACCAATTACCAATGGGATTTTGGCGATGGCCAAACTTCAACGGATGCCAGCCCAACGCATACCTACCCGGGCAAAGGCAAATATGTACCCACCCTGATCGCTGTGGTGGACGGAAAGAAAACCGAAGCATCTGCCGTATTACGGATCAGTAAATTATCACCGGTAAAAATAGATGACCAATCTCTTGATGACTGGGCAGGTGTGACCAAAGATGTTATTCCTTTGGGGCCAAAAAAAGGTGTCTTTAACAATGTAAAACTGGATTATGATGGTAATTACATCTACCTGTACGGAGAGATGACCGGGAAAAGGTCGGATGCTGTTATTTTTGATATTTATCTGGATTCAGATAACAATCCGGCGACAGGGCTTTTAACGGGTACTTTTATCGGTGGTGGTTATGATATCCTGCTGGAAGGCCCGGTGCTGAGCCAGGACCTGGGCATCTTTTACTACAACAGCACCAATCAAAATGATTTTTCGGCATTCACTCCGCAATCAATAACAGAGGCTTACAACCTGGGTACTGTAAAAGAAGAAGGGGGAGTAGTCAGGTTTGAAGTCCGTTTCGCCCGCGGCAAGCTTAAGGGCTTAACGGGCTCTGGTCTTCGCATCGCCTTACAGGCGATTAAGAATGACTGGTCGGCCACCTTAGGCAATGCACCCGATGAGGGGACTTCCAGTTTCTTTTTTGATATGAGTGAATAAGGACTGTCCATATAAATAATTTTTATCATCATAAAGACACGATCTCAGGCAATTAAGCAAATTCAAACCTATTTTAAATTACTATGAAAAAAATCTTCTTAGCAGTGGTCGTGGTGTTCATTCTGAACTCCTGCGCTAAACAAAACGACATCAAAAGTCTTTCTGAAGAAAAATCAAAAACAACTGCGATGTCATCAGTACTGGCATTGAACAGTTATTACGTCAACGGAACCTCAGGAAGTGACAGCAACGATGGCACATCGGCAGCTACCGCGCTCAAAACCATTCAGGCCGCGTTATGGAAAACCGCAGACAGTGCGGGTACAACCATCTACGTAGCGGGAGGAACGTATAAGGAAAGGCTCTACTGGCCGCATTCCGGGGCTTCTGCTGCAGAACCACTTACGCTGACCAATTACAATGGTGAAACGGTAACATTGGATGGCGTTGATGCCACTAATTCTGCCCAGAATGAAATGATTGGTATCGCTAGCAGAAGCCATATCAGGATCAACCATATCAATATTGCCAATAACATCAGGAAGGATGCCAAAGGCATTTACATGGTGGGTGCGGGTACAGATGTACAATTTACCAACTGTAAAATTTACAATATCGGATGGACAGATAATGCCAGTGCACAGCCGTCAAGTACAGACAATGCCAATCCAATGGTAGTGGTAGGATCTTTCGGGGCTTCATATTCCAATATTTATATCGGCTATAATGAAGTCTATAGTTGCAATACGGGCTTTAGTGAGGGGATGACCCTAACCGGTAATGTAGAAAATTTCCTGATCGAAGGTAATATCGTTCATGATATCCGGAATATTGGTATTGACATTTCAGGCCACTATTCATGGGCTAACCCTACACCATCTGTAAATTTTGCGCGTAATGGCAATGTAAAGTATAACACGGTATACCGCTGCGTTTCGCCCATAGCTGTTTCTGCCGGAATTTACGTGGATGGCGGAAAATGGGTAAATGTCGAAGGCAATACCTCCTATGAAAACTCAACCGGTATCAGTGCGGGTTGTGAGAACAGTAATAATACAGCTGAGGGGATAAATATCAGGAGCAATTTTATCTATAATAATGTGGAGGCAGGGATTATCATGGGATCAAATGCAGCCGGCAGCAAAGTGGTCAATTCAAAAATTATAAATAATTCACTGTTCAAAAACTTCTCTAAAACCGGATGGGGAGGGGAAATACACCTGCAGAATGTAGATCAGCTCTCTGTTGTGAACAACATTATCCAGTCGGCAAGCAATATTGTAGTGGTGGCCTCTCTCGGTTATTCTGCCACCAACCTGAGTTTTGATTATAATAATTATTATTCGGCTTCGGGCACTGCAGCGACGATAACTTTTGACTGGGGCGGAATAAATGGCAACACGTATGGTTCTTTTGCAGCTTATAAGGCCGGAACTGGTTTAGATGCCAATTCAACTTACAGCGTACCGTCCTTTATTTCTGCGGCTTTGCCGGTGCCAAACCTTCATCTGACCAGTGCTTCTTCGTGTATCAATGCAGGATTACCATCCTTTACAGCACAACCCGGAGAGCTTGACATTGATAAGGAGGCAAGAGTGAGAAATGGCCGCGTAGACATCGGGGCAGATGAATCAGCTTATTAAAAAACATCTGCAGGCATGAAATATACAGACCATATGGTTGTTCAGGAGCGCGTCATTTCACTGGATGTGATGAGGGGAATGATTATGTTGTTCCTATGTGCAGAGAGCTGTCTTGTATTTACGGCCCTGAACAATCTTGGCCTCCCGGGGCCTGCGATGCTGATGATCGCGCAGTTCTTTCATCATCCCTGGCATGGCCTGCGTTTTTGGGACCTTGTTCAGCCTGCATTTATGTTTATGGCTGGTGCCGCTTTGTATATTTCTTATAGCCGAAAGCTGGTACAGGGCATTACCTTGACTGCCAATCTCAGGCATATCCTTATCCGCAGTTTTAAATTACTATTGTTTGGACTGGGATTACATTGCATATATGCCGGTAAACCGGTTTGGGAGCTATGGAATGTGCTCACCCAGCTTGCATTTACTACCATCATCACCTATCTGTTAATCAATAAGTCTATCACTTTTCAGGTGTTGTTCTCTGTTGTGTTGTTGATCGGGGCTGAGTTAATGTACCGGTATATCAAAATTCCGGGCTTTGACCAGTCCTTTGTGGAGCATCATAATTTTGGTGCTTATATGGATACTGTCCTGATGGGAAAGATCAATCCTGACGGCTGGGTAGCAATTAATTTAATACCAACTGCAGCACATACCATCTGGGGAAGCCTTAGCGGCAGGCTCCTGGTTTCAAACCAATCCCAGTACTCTAAAGTAAAGCTGCTGCTGTTAACAGGTTTTTTGTTATTATTGATTGGTTTTGGATTGGATATCAGCGGCATTACTCCAATTATCAAAAGAATCAGTACCAGTAGTTTTGTGTTTGCCTCCGGCGGCTGGGTATTAATTATCATGGCCGCAGTATACTGGATCGCAGACCTGAAAAAAAACATAAAATATGCCTGGGTATTTTCTGTAATGGGTATGAATGCGATATTTATCTATATTTTTTTTGAAACAGTGGGTATGCAGTGGCTCAATGGAGCGGTAGCTATTTTCACAGGAAAAATGCTTCAGCTCATTTTTGGGTTCCCTGAGCATCCGATGGCTTTGTGTTCTTCGCTTGCGGTCTGGTTTGCAGAGTGGTGGCTTTGCTACTGGCTGTACAGGAAAAAGATCTTTTTTAAAATTTAAACTTATCAACTAAATACATATACTATGCACCGCAGAGAGTTTGTTAGGAATACAGCCGTTGGCCTGGCTGGTTTAACTATTTTACCGTCAGCATCTTTATTTGCGAAGAGTGCCGATCAGATCAGGCTTGGTTATATCGGTGTAGGATTGCGCGGGCGCAGCCACATCGCTGAGGGGCTGCTTCGCAATGATGTTTCCATTGTGGCCATTTGTGATACGCAGGAGAGCTCATTGCAATATTGCCGTGCACAGTTTGTGAAAGCAGGAAAGAAGCTCCCCACTGAATATACAGGAGGGGTTGAGGCCTACAAAAAACTGCTGGAAAGAAAGGATATAGACGCTGTGATTATCGCCACGCCATGGGAATTCCATAAAGAACAGGCCATCGATGCGATGCGTGCAGGCAAATATGTTGGCTGCGAGGTGATCGCCGGAATTACATTAGACGATCACTGGGAAATTTTAAAGGTGTATGAAGAAACGAAAGTACCTTATATGACGCTGGAAAATGTGTGTTACAGAAGGGATGTGCTTGCGGTATTAAACATGGTTAGGAACCAGCTTTTTGGAGAGCTTGTCCATCTGGAAGGTGGTTATCAGCATGACCTCAGGGGCGTACTATTCAATGACGGTAAACATTTTGACGGCAAAGGTGCTGAATTTGGCCCGGGCACCGTTGGTGAAGCACAATGGCGTACCAAATGGAATGCAGAGCGCAACGGAGATATTTACCCTACTCATGGTATCGGCCCGATCATGAATTATGCAGATATCAACAGGGGAAATCAATTTACCAACCTGGTCTCTTTTGCTTCAAAATCCCCCGGGCTCAACCGTTATATTGAGCAGGTGTCGCCCGGTAATAAAAATGCCTCCATCAAGTTTAAAAACGGAGATATTGTAACCACCATGCTGAATTGCGCAAACGGCGAAACGGTGACTTTAACTCATGACACACATTTGCCCAGGCCATATTCCCTGGGGTTCAGGGTACAGGGAACAGCAGGACTGTGGATGGATGTGGCAGACTCCATCTATATCGAAGGGAAATCAAAATCCTACGATCACTGGGACAGCGCAAAGGTATGGACAGAAAAGTATGATCATCCCTTATGGAAGAAATATCAGCACCAGGCAGACGGCGCCGGCCATGGCGGCATGGACTGGTTCGTTTTTAATGCTTTTGTAGAGGCCGTAAAGCAGCGCAGGCAAACACCGATCGACATTTATGATTCTTTAACAATGAGCGTGATTACCCCATTATCTGAGAAATCAATAGCAGAGGGCAATATGCCGCAAAAATTCCCTGATTTTACCAAAGGAAAGTGGAAGCAGCGTAAAAATACTTTTGCACTGGACGACAGTGGATTTTAATTTACTCTGATCATCGTTTTCTGTCTTGCAAAGGATGATCAGAGTTTAAACTGATTCCTATGCTATAATTTCACTACAGCCATTACAGGAAAATGATCTGAAGGTGTGCGTGCCCTGAAATTTTTCAAAGCCACCTCTTTTGGAAAGTTTCCAGAATGGTAAGCTTCTTCGGGATCTTTTAGCGGAGATCTGTAGGTATCAGTGAGCACGCCATACTTTTGAACGGAGAAATCTTTAGTCAAAAATATATGGTCTATACGGTTATCGGTTTTTGTATTCGGGTTGAAGTTGTTGAAAGTACCATTGGTCACATATTTAAACTTCGCCAGGTCATAGCTGTCTTTAAGGATGTTGGAGTTATTGATCACCAGGTAACTTTCATTGTTTTGGTCTACATTAAAGTCGCCTGTTAGAATCGAGGTATGGTCTTTTGCCATGTCTTTTACTTTCTGAAGTATCAGCTTAGCGCTCTCTTTTCTTGCCGTTACACCAACGTGGTCAAAATGTACATTGAAAAAATAGAAGGTTTTTCCGTTTTCTTTAATCTGAAGTTTCACCCAGCTGCATATCCTTGGCAAGACAGCATCCCAGCCTTTGTTTGGTTTTTCTGTATCCTGAGAAAGCCAGAAGTCTCCGGACTCCAGGAGTTTAAACTTTTCTTTACTATAAAAGATCGCAGAAAATTCACCTTCTTTTTTACCATCGTCCCTGCCTATTCCTGAGTACGTATAATCTGGAAGCAGGCCCTTGAGGTCTTCCAACTGATGGTAAAGCCCCTCCTGTGTACCAAAAACATCAAAGCCGTGGAACCTGATCAAACCTGCGATCACCGGCAGCCTTTCTTTCCATCCATCGCCGCGAAGCGCATCTTCTTTATTATTATCATTTCTCAGGTTATAAGTAGCTACATTAAAGGTTTGGGCATAGGTAGCAGGAGCGAGGGTGATTAGCAGAACCCCGATAAAAAGGATCCTGAATAAGTTTTTAATTGTGTTCATTTATTGGGACTGTATGTTTTAATAGTATGATTTTTCCGGATTTTCGGGGATTATTATTTCTCCGCTATTTCCAGGGCATAAAGTAATGAGGTTAAGGTTAAGTTATCCTACAGGTCACCAGATTTTTACTTTATAATCCAATTTTCTTTTAGTATTAATCGGAATGTTTCATTTTTAGTGGCTTAATTATTGCTAAACAATAGCAAGCCAGAATATAAAATAAGTTTTTAAACAGAATCAATTTCTGACATTAACCGCTCTCAAGTATGAGTACAGGAAATATTATAAAAATTTCAAACGGTGTTTTAAAAGAGACTGCAAAAAATGAATACACCGTTTTTGCTGAGACTATAACTTCAAATGCAGGAAAAAAGGTTGTTGAACACTCAACAGACGGAATCGTTTTTGGTGAGCCAATCATACCTTCGAAGCAGATCGATGCAAAGATCATCGTACATTTCAGGCCAAAAGCTGGCTGGAAAGGCGAGGGATACGGCTTCGATTGGTTAAGGCGTGCAGATATTAGCCCTGCAGTGGCGGGTGATGTAAAATATGAAACAATCATCGGTAAGTATTATAGCAAAGCACCACATACGCCTGCAAATATTTACCGGGATATCAACTCTGCCGGACCGGACTTTAGCCTGAATGATGGAAAAGATGTACTGAATGCTGGTCCCTTTCTTTCATTGAAAGCAGAATATAGCAAACATACCATTCCCTGGAGAAACAAGAAAAACAGTTCTGGTGCTGAGATCAGGGACGCCAGTAACAACCCGGTGAAGGAAGAGTATTTTGTCCCCTGGCTGAGCTTATTTCCTGCAACCGTTGGTACTCCTGCAAAGGCAACTACCTATTCCAATACAAAAGCAGTTTTAAGTTTGATTGTTGATATTGAAGAGGATGCAGATTCTTTGGAGTTTGATGATAATCCTAATTTCGTGATCACACCGAAACAGGTAAATGTAAAGGGGAAAGGAATCAAAAGATTGAATGATGCCGTAACCATCGAGTGTAAAAAAGAATTTGCAGCTGATCAGTTAATCACTATACGGAGTATCAAAACGGCAGCTGACGGAAAAAAAACTACTGCCATTGCCGGCAGAATAAATGTGTGGGCGAATTCTCAGAGAAAAAAGAAAAAAATTGTACTGGTAGCGGTAAAAACAAGCATATCTAATGCTTACAGTTCCACTGGTGGTCAGGAGGCACTTTTCAGAAAATTCATGAACCAGGCGCTGGTTAATCCAGAAGTGGCCACAGATATGCTGGATGTAAGTGCACTTCCTGATTTTGCGGCCAAATACGTGAAGGGAGGACAAATAGGTGCCTATTATTCTGATGATTATTCCACATCTCCGGTCACAAGAAATTCACACAAACCAGCTTCCTTTCAGGCAATGGAAGTTTTTCTGAGCGGGTTACTGCCCGCAAAATATAACGGTTATTTCAAAGCGTTTTATCTTAATGACGGAGGAGGCTTTGTGGATACTTCCAATATAGTGCAGGGACTGAACGGGTATTCATCAGGCAATAATGTAGTGCTGTTCCCTACAAAAAATGACGAAACTGCGGCACACGAATTTTTACATTCTCTCGACCTGCCACATACTTTTGTAAATGCAGAGGCTGCACCACAGGCGAAATTTACTTTTGAGATCAAAAAAACAGATAACGTAATGGATTACAGTCATCAGGCGAACATACAACGAACTAATTTATGGCACTGGCAGTGGAAAGTAGCACATGCCGCGGCAGAAAATGAGTAACCACATTGCATATCATCAACTGTCATGAAAAAAAACAAAGGGCCCTTCCGATTCAATATTCTGCTAATTGCTACCTTTTTAATCGGGACTACTTCATTTTGCAGTGGTCAAAAACATCAGATAAACAATAACATAAATTCTAAAAATATGCAGCTCCCAACCGTTTCAGCTGATTTTGAAAAACTTGATTTGACCGGACTGAAGGCTAAAGCCACTAAAAGCCAGGGAATGAAGATCTTACCAGACCGCAAGACGGTAGAAATAGAGGTGTACGATTATCAGTTCCAGGCAGATAATGGAGATATCATCCGGTTCTCTGGTGACAACTATGGAGATTACAGATTAGAGCAGAGGATCAAAGATGCCTATTTTAACCTGGTAAAGATTTATGATCAGAGTGGAAATATCAAAACAAAAGGACTGGAGTTCAATGTGTTTTATGGCACTTTTAAAAAGGGAACCTGGTATAGCTTTAACCCGGATGGGAAGTTAGCTTCGTCCATTGATTACGATACGCCCTTCAAATTCAGTTTCGAACAGCTTGTTCAGTTATTGGGGCAACAACATATACCACTAAAAAAAGGGCCTGTAGCGCAAAACCCCGGATTTCTTACCTCAATCAAGCGCGCTGCTGAGGCAAATCAAACGCCGGTTTGGCAGGTGAGCTGGTTAAAGGCACCGGATAAAATTGAAGATATCGTGATTAGCGGAGTAACGGGGAAAGTGGTGTCCAGCAGGGTCAGGAATTATGTGAATAATTAAGGTCATCTGACTGATCACACATCTTTGCAGTCAAAGCTTGAACACCGTTCTGCTGTTGTAAGGGAATTATGATTATATTCCAATATTGCTGATTGGGGTTGAATTAACTGTGGAGCAAAAATTAGCTACAAAATTTTTCGTGTATATTCCAGTAGGATCCAGTTCGGGATCTAATATTGTAATTTCCAAACCTCTGGCATGATGATCTGATAACAGTAAATTCAGTATTTTATTAAACTGGTGATATTCCAGGCCATTTGGTTGGCGGCTATCGACTGCGGGCATGATCTGATCATTTAAAACATCAACGTCAATATGGATCCAAAAGCCTTTTAAGTTCCTGTCCTTAATCATTTGCAGAAAATCAGAGATGGTTTGTTCAATTCCGATTTTTCTCAGCAGCTTAAGATCGGTATAATTTATATCTGAATCCTCTATCGCTTTAACATACCATTCCTCATAGTCCCTGTTTCCAACACACCAAACATTCTGTTCCTCAAAATAGGGCTTTTGTCCATTTATATTTGTGAGTTTATCATGCCCATAGCCAGTTACAATTGCTAAATCCATTCCTGAAGCACCACCGGTTTGCGATAACGAAGGCCACATAAAATCTGTATGCCCATCCAGAAAAAATAACGCAAATTCTCCCATCTCTTTTAATGCTAATGAATTGCCTATTAAAATGCTGCAATCACCGCCTATGATCATCGGGAACTTGTTCTCCGAAAGCACCTTTTGTAATATTACAGACTGTTCTTTTGCATATTTAATGATTTCGCCTGCATTTCTTACGCCGGAAATTTCATCAAGATCCATACTATAGCCTGGCGGAGCAAGCTTAATCACGCTGCTTGCTTTTAATGATGAATGAAAATGATGCGTTCTCAAAAAATCCGGTAATTTCTTTACACCAGGTTCGTGTCCTGCAAAAGGTTCTTTTAAGCCAAGGTTAGATGGGAATTCCAATATGCAAATATGGTCTTTCATAATGTTGCAGCTAATTTCATCTAATTTAAGGAGAAAAGATTAGGCCACAATGAACAATAAAATCTTGTGTATCATCTAAATGGTTAGATCTTCTTTGGATAAAATTCAATTTTGATGTGACTTCTAAGAACTTTGGACATTCTTCACTAGAAGTTGTCTGAGATGGGAAAATAAATCTTACATCATTTCATTAAGTTTTGAAATGGACCGCCATATTGTTTCAGACCTGATCAACCGAAACTTTTCGACTGATAAAGAACATCTTGTCTGATTCAAACCTGCAACCTTTTCGAATAAGCAGATAGTATTTAGGTGTTTGTTTATATTGTTACACTACTATAATTTAATAACAGTAAATAATTAACTTTTTCTCGGTATTATGTGTGATCTGCATAAAAAAATAAATAAATATCATTACCTTAACGTAATAGCTTGAAACCAAACTCATGCTTTCAGTGATGGTAATATGCGTACACTAAGATAAAACTTAAACTATGAAAAAATTGCTCTTATTATTTCTTGGCTTATCGTTACTCGCCTGCAGCAAAGAAAGAATCGATGGAGGGGTATTAATAGATGTTGGTGTAGGCCTGCATTATATAAACAAGGCAGGCAATCTCTTCGATTCCAGATCCCCGGTCTATAAAGAAAGCGACGTCAAAATTTATAATATAACAGGGGGTAAGGAGGTGCTTTTTTCCCAGGGTAATTTGACTTATTCAGGTGGATTTGATGTCAGGCCGGTAGACTCCCTGGGAACAAACGTAATTTATGTATTCGTGAACCACGAGTTAGAAGGAGGGAAAAATACAGCCAAAACTATTGTGAGGATTGGTAGTGATATTGTTGATACGCTGACCTGTCAGATATCAAAACCAAATTCAGCCTCCAGTATCGTTACCAAAGTCTGGCTTAATGGTAAGTTAAAATGGGATATATCCAATCCAAAGGATCCAGTGGCTGAATTTGGTAAACAAAGGGCTTTTACGATATATAAATAAGCGTCTTATTCCAGCAACGTAAACCGCTTAACAACAGTGACAAGTACAGGTTTCTTGCTTTATTTAGTTAACCATTTGGCCGCAGCCAAAATTTTCCTGTCGTTCTCCAGATCATTGAATTTATCCGGACTGGAAATCGAAATGTCGGGGCGAATGGCTTTGAAATAGGTCTTTCCATTTCTGTCTTTTCCATATCCAACGGACAAATTCAGGAACGCTTCGTCATTTATTTTAAAACCCTGGTTCGCCGTTACATACCCTGCAGTAGAGTTCCCTATGATAATTGTGTTCGGTCTGCCTTTAAATGCAATGATCAGAAATTCTCCTGAACTACCGGTTGCAGGGCTGGTCAACATCACCATTGGCAATCTTGCTGTAGCGGTCCAACATTTAGGAGCGATGCTTGCCAACTTTGTTGTATCGATGTAAAAGTTGTGATCCTTTAGAAACCATTTAGATTCAGTCTTCATGAGAAATGAGCCCACAGCTTCGCGCTGCAGTAGTTGTTCCAGGCCCAATATCATTGGGTACATTGCCCCACCGCCATTAATCCGAAGATCGACAATAATGCCTTTAATATGTTGTGTTAACAAGGAACAAAGACTATCATTAAGGTTTTGCGCAAGCGAATCAAAAGTACTTTTGGATCCACCCGGCATTGAAGGAATTCTCAAATAGCCAATATTATCTTTTAATATTCCAGTTTTAATACCAGATCTTTTATTCCATTCATTTTTAATACTATCTGAAATTGGCGATTCTTTTCTATTATACTTGAAAACACTGTCGCGATAAAAAAAGGCGCCATGAAAATCATCAAGCGACCTGAATAAATACCGTATTACATCGCCAAGTTGATATGGACTTGACAGATTGGCCGCTTTTAACATCACATTTTTCCTGAGTAGTGTCCAATCAACTTTATTTGAATTAACTGAGTTTTTTCTCATGATTGTGATTGTGCTATCAACCAGAAATTTGATCTCCTGATTTTTAAAGTCCTGGCAAAATACCTCCTGGGAACGGAATACCAGGATAAAGCTGATAAACAAAATGATTTTTTGTGGCATCATCATATTTTACTTTAACAGTTTTGTCAAGGGGACGATCGGCAGCAAATTAATAATTAGAGACGAAAGTTCAATCGTAAATTTAAAAAAAATAAGGTCTGTTATTTGAGAGAAAATAAGTAACAATTTGGTCGGAAGAAACACAACATGAAAGTTAGTGGAATACTTTTTGAAGAATCGTAAATAAATCTAAGAAATAGAAGAGTTAATCAAAAAGACGATATGATTAATAATCGATCATTATCAGATTGAACCAAATTTATTCGACCAAATATCTTTCAATGCAAAATGCCTCAATTTGCATTGAGGCATTTCGTGATCCCGCTGGGATTCGAACCTAGTGCTAAAATCAGCTGTTATGTATTTAACAAAAAAATTGAAATAGGTAAATAGTCTTACTAATAAATGTACAATAGTAAAAAAATGATAATCGATTATAAACACTGGTTCCGAATGCTTTCATTATAATTAGCTCTTATCCGATCTTTTCATTTTGTTTTTGTGAGAACACATAATTTTAGATATGTTTGACTCATTAGAATTGTTTTGTAAAATATGACCTTATTACTTGATCGAATATCGATTAAGTAACCGGCCTGAGATAACTTTTTCAGGTCTTTAAATAAATATTGACAAATTTTACAAAAAAAACAATGAATCAGAATAGAAAGATCGCAGTATTGGGCGGTGGCGGCAGGACTGGGAAATACCTCATTACCAAATTAATCGACAAAGGATATTTTGTAAAAATTCTTCTCCGAGATCCGGAAAAGTTCGAAATAAAAAGCTCTTTAATTCAAATAATTCAAGGTGATGCTATAGAAGGCAGTATTATAAGGAGTCTAATCCATGGTTGTGATGCTGTGATTAGTACTATTGGCCAACGTAAAGGCGAACAGTTAATTGCTGAACAAGCAACTAGGAATGTCTTAGATGCTATGCTGCAATTTGGTATAGAGCGGTATATTTTGGTTGCAGGTATTAATATTGACACCCCATTCGATAATAAAGGACCTGAAACAGTCATTGCAACTAATTGGATGAAGACAAACTTTCCTCTAATTCAGGAGGACAGACAAAAAGCGTATAAACTTTTGGTTAAAAGTGATATTAAGTGGACTTTAGTTAGAGTACCTTTTATTTATTTTAATAATGGTGATGGCAATGTGGACATAAATCTAAATGATTGTTTAGGGAATAAAATATATGCAGACAACATTGCCTGGTTCCTGGTTAAACAACTTACTGACGATACCTACATTAATAAAGCTCCATTTATTTATAACTCTTAAAAACAAGTCTGGGTCTGTAAGAGGCCCAGACTTATTTTGGTCATTAACAACTATTGGTTTTCTTAATTGTATGACATCTTCAAGCTTAAAAAAAGAGGGTACCGAATTCCACTAATCGAGGGTATGGTTATTGTAGAAATAATTCTTTATTTTTGTGTTAACACTCAATATCATATCCATGCACTTAGAAACACGTAAACTACATTTGATAGAAGAAATGCTCAAAGTAAAGAGTGAAGCTACTTTATCTGCTTTGGAGAAACTATTAAAGAGTACCAACAGTAAAACAGTTAAGAAAACACCAAGCTTAAAAGATTTTTCTGGAATCTGGTCTAAGGACGAGGCGGAAGAAATGGAACGCATAATTGCACAATCTTGTGAAACAATCCACCCAGATGACTGGAAGTAATCTATTAGATACCAATATCGTTATTGAGTTATTTAAAGGCAATTCTACAATTACAGCGTTTCTTGAAACCTTAGAGGAGGAAATAAACATTCCTTTTGCTGTATTAGGAGAATTATATCTGGGTGCTTACAGATCAGCTAACCCAAAAAAGCACATTAAACAGATCAACTCTTTTCTAGAGAGGTGTAATGTACTTATTGCTGATGATGAAACAGCAAATCACTATGCCTTAATCAAAACTGCCTTGTTGCAAAAAGGTAAGCCAATACCGGAGAATGACATGTGGATAGCTGCAGTATCAAAGCAATTTGACCTAAAGTTACACACCAAGGACAAGCACTTTAAGGAAATAGACGACCTCAATTTACAGAGCTGGTAATTACTGGCTATTCGCTTTTAGATCTTCCTTTAGCAAAATTAAGTATGTTGAATTTCGCACTTCAGCACCCTTGCTTTTTAATTCAGTTTATCGATCGCTTTAAAAAACATTCTAACAAAAATAGGGATGAATGCAGAGCTCAGCCAAATCCAAAAAACACTAACTTTAGATTGATTTGGAGGCAAGAAGTAAGGTAAAACACCAGATCTAAATTGTAAAGACAGGATGATAGAACAAGAAGAGTATACCAAAGAAAATGCGGTAAGGATAGAAATTGATGCCTCGTTCCACTATATCAAATCTGGCCTGCTAATCCTAAAAAAGGAAAAAAATATAAACTACAATCGTCATATTACACTTCAATTGTTAGCATCCGGATTTGAGCGTATCCTTAAAATATTGTTACTATTGAGGCATAAACATTGGAATGGGACATTTCCAGAAACAGAGGGAAAGAAAAACTATTTTTCATCTTTCGGAAACGGACATGCCATTGAAGAATTACTAGAGGCCCTTGTGAAATATTCCAATAAGCAGGAAAGTATGCAGCAGAACCAGATGGTTGTTGAAGGACTGTTGTTTTTAGAATCAGATAAGCAGTTCAGGGAATTTATATCGATTATTACCGAGTTTGCGAAATACGGAAGGTATTATTATGTTGATACCGTTGTTAAGGCAGATCATCAGGGCGTCAATCCATTTGAAAAATTTGAGGATTTTCTGGACAGCTTCTATAACGAATCTGAACAGCGAACGTACCTTGAGGAAGATGAGCTGGCCATTACAAAAGCTATCGGCTGTATAGAAAAGGGGGCTGCAGAAATTGCAAGATTTTTTACGCACGGTCTTGGTGAAATGGGCAAGACATTTTATTCTGATTTTGCAGGATACCTGCTTTTAAAAGATGAGAACCTTGGGAAAATGGAATATGCCGAGAAAAAAGTATCTATCAGCGAGACCTATCAGCCATTAGACAGTCGGTCTGCGAGGTTCCTTGCAGTCAAATTGACCTCCAAGTCAAACTCCTTAGTCGAAGAAAATTATCCCAGCTGGCCTTTTAAGGTAAAAAAAGTCAAGGTTTACTTTGTAGGTGGAATCAACTATCTTGTGGAAATAGACCGTAAAATGTTTGCACTAACTGGCAGGACAGGCCATAATTATAAGGTTCCAGTTTACTTAAAAAGTGACAAGCTAAAACCAAAGGGTTATGCCAATTTCCTTTTGGAAGAAGCACAAAAATTAAATAAAAACCATAAAAATCAGTAAAAAACTATTCCAAAGAACCCTATGAAAAAGTACAGGAGTAATGACAATATCCCAATAGTAGTTTCCAAGTAATTCATCTATAAAAGCAAAAGATAAGTAATCCCCAGGCGGGAGTGTAAAGCGAACTGTGTCAACACCACTTCTTCCTAGGTGGAGGCGGTCAGCCTCCACCTAGGAAGAAGTCGCCGAAGGCTTTAAGTCGT
>NZ_FXTN01000005.1 GCF_900182595.1 Pedobacter westerhofensis
TTCCCTTTTTTGTTGGGACTGCAAAGGTAGAAATCTTTTTTAATTTGTCAAGCTTTTTATTTTTTATTTTTCAAGGCTTTAAACCTTTTGAATAATCATCCTCTTCAAGGCCGAAGCCTTTCAAATGATTCAGAAACCCGACTGATTCCTTCTTTACACGCCTTTCAAAAAACTAACTTCTTTATCCTTCTCACTGTTTCCCTTCCTCCGAAGCGGGATGCAAAAGTAGGAAAAATATCGCTACAGCCAAACATTATCGGCAATTCATTTGTATGCTTGTGATAACACCCTAATTTTCAGACAGAAATATTTCTTATCCGGAGCTTCGTTTGCTTTTGTTCGGACTTTGTTTTGCCCAGGACCACTCCGGAAGTACTCCAACTGTACCAGCAGAGCACCAAAACCAGGGTCAGCGTGCTGTGCGGGTGCTGTTGTAGTGCAGTTGTGGTGCAGTTGTCCAAAGCAAACTCCGAACAAAGAGCGATGAAGGTATATATATAAGGACTAAGAGTAAACACGCCGGCATTTGACAGCCCCATTCCGCTATTTGTTAAATTATGTTAACTGCTTGACTGTTATAAAGCCTTTATCTAGCTTAGCGGACAATTATTTTTAATTGACGTTATCGTATTATTAACTTATCTTTGCAGAATGTTTAAAATTAAACACGTTTTTATATTAAGTTTTACAGTAATTGCCTTGACTATTGCAGGTTGCAAAAGCCGTTTCGAGAAAATCAGGCTGAGCAATGACGTGGCTAAAAAATACCAGGAAGCCATTAAACTGTATAATAAAAAGGATTATTCTAAAGCTTTGATCTTATTCGAAGATCTTTCCCAGAAATACAGGGGTAGAACCGAGGCCGAAGATTTGAATTACTATTACGCTTACACTTTATTCCGTTTAAAGGATTACACTACTGCAAGATATCAGTTCAAATACTTTGCGGATACTTACCCAACCAGTAAGAATGCCGAAGAATGCCGCTATATGGGCGCTTACTGCTACTATCTGGACTCTCCGGAATACACACTGGATCAGGAAAACACTTATAAAGCTATTGACGCATTACAGTTGTTTATCAACTTATACCCTAAAAGCGAACGTGTTGCGCAGGCCAGTCAGTACATCACAGACCTTCGTGCAAAACTGGAGCTGAAAGCATACACCAACTCAAGATTGTACTATGATCTTGGTGGTTATGATATTGCAAACTATAAATCTTCAGTGATTTCATTGAAAAACGCAGAAATCGACTTCCCGGACATTAAATTCATTGAAGAAATGGACTTGCTGATCGTTAGATCCCAATATGATTTTGCGAAAAATAGTTTCCCATTCCGTCAGGAAGACAGATTTACCGAAGCAATTGGCTACGCAAACGAATTTATTGAAAAACATCCTGAAAGTAAGTATCTTGCAGAAGCAAAAACACTGAAAAGCAATAGCGAACAAGGTATAGTAAACGCCAAACAAATGATGACGCTTGCAGCGAATCAAGAGGCAAAATATAAAGCTTTACTGGCAGAAGAAGCAAAAACAGATAGTACTGTCAACACCAAGAAGATTAAAATAACCCCCAAACAATAATGAATACGAATAAACCCGCAATACCAAATACTACGGTAACAAGAAATGTAAATGATTTAGATCAAAAGACAGAAAACATCTATGAGTCTTTAGTGATTATTTCTAAAAGGGCTAATCAGATTTCTAACAACATGAAAGAAGAACTTCATGGCAAATTAGCTGAGTTCGCTTCTTCTAATGACAATCTGGAGGAGATTTTTGAAAACAGAGAGCAAATCGAAATCAGCAAGCACTATGAGCGCATGCCTAAACCTTCCCTGATAGCTATTGATGAGTTCCTGAACGACAAAGTTTATCACAGAAATCCGGCAAAAGATCCTCAATAATACCAGCATATCCGTTAATTTGCATCATCATTTGCATTAATAGACCATGCTAAAAAATAAAAACATTATCCTTGGCGTTTGCGGCAGCATCGCAGCATATAAATCTGCTGTCTTAGTCAGGCTCCTGATTAAGGCCGGCGCAAACGTCAAGGTAATCCTTACTGCAGATGCGGCAAATTTCATTACCCCGCTCACCCTTGCTACCCTTTCCAAAAATCCTGTTTATACCAAATACTTCGAAGAAGAAACCGGAGTATGGAGCAATCATGTAGAATTAGGCTTATGGGCAGATTATATGATCATAGCGCCTGCCAGTGCCAATACAATTGGCAAGATGGCTAACGGGCTTTGCGATAACCTCCTTAGTGCCGTTTACCTCAGTGCAAAATGCCCTGTATTCTATGCCCCGGCGATGGATCTCGACATGTGGAAACATGATAGTACAAAGGCCAATATCCGCAAGCTTCAGGAATTTGGTAATGTAATGGTGTCGCCAAATAGTGGCGAACTGGCTAGCGGCCTGCATGGCGAAGGTAGAATGGCAGAACCAGAAGGGATCATGGCATATCTGATCGCAACTATAACAAAAAGCCTTCCCCTTGCAGGACAAAAAGTGATGGTAACCGCAGGGCCTACCTATGAGCCTATTGATCCTGTCCGCTTTATTGGAAACCACTCGTCTGGAAAAATGGGCTTTACCATAGCTGATGAAATGGCAAAACTCGGAGCAGAGGTTACTTTAATCAGTGGCCCTACGGCTGAGAAAAGTGTCCATCCTATAAATAGAATTGACGTAATGACCGCAGCAGAAATGCTTAGCGCCTGTACAAATAACTTTGCCCAAAGCAATATCATTATCATGAGCGCCGCGGTGGCCGACTATACTCCTGCCCATGTCTCTTCCCAAAAGATCAAAAAGAAGGATGATGAGTTTAACATTACGCTCAAAAAAACAACAGACATCCTCTTTACGCTGGGCCAGCTGAAAACACCGGAACAGATTCTCGTAGGCTTTGCCCTGGAAACAAACAATGAAGAAGAAAATGCACTTTATAAGCTGAGGAAAAAGAATCTTGACCTGATCATTCTCAATTCTCTCCAGGATGAAGGTGCCGGCTTTAAAAAAGATACAAACAAAATTACTACCTTTAATCGTGCAGAAGAAAAAATGACCTACGAGCTGAAATCTAAGGCTGAGGTAGCAAAAGATATCTGCTCGGCAATATTAAAGCTCTATAAGGCATGAAAAAGACCCTAACTTTAATTCATCTGTTCCTGTTGTTCGTGATCAGCGGTTATGCACAGGAATTAAATGCGAGGGTCCAGGTAATCGCGCCTAAAGTTTCCAATATCAACAAAGCCAATGTTGACCTCATCCAGTCTACCATCCGAAATTACCTGAATAACAATAAGTGGTCTAATCAAAGGTACCAGCCTCAGGAAAGGATAGAATGCAATTTCGTAATCACAATTACGGCCTGGGACGGAAGCTCGGCCTACAAAGCTGAGGCGCAGATACAAACCAGCAGACCAGTTTACGGCACTTCATACAATACTACCCTGCTTAACCTGAGCGACAAGGATTTCGATTTCAACTACAACGAAGGTCAGCCCCTTGATTTCTCTGACCAGAATTACCTCAGCAATCTCAGCTCGCTGTTATCTTATTACGCATATACGATCATCGGCCTGGATAAAGACAGTTTCAGTAAACTGGGCGGAACGCCTTACTACCTCAAAGCACAAACTATCCTCAATATTGCACAGGTTTCCGGCAATTCGGGCTGGAAAGCATACGATGGCTTGCGTAACCGCTACTGGCTAAATGAGAATCTGCTCAATAAAAGCTTCCAGGAACTCCGGGTATTTATTTATAATTATCATCTGAATACGCTTGATCGCTTGCAGGCTGACCCTGCAAAAGCTACTAAACTAATGCTGGGTTATTTGCCCGAATTAAAACTGATGGATAAACAGAAACTGGGCTCCATCTTTCCAAATGTCTACTTTGCCACCAAGGCAGAAGAGATTGTCAATATCCTTTCCATGGGCACATCGCAGGATAAAATCGAGGGGTACAACCTCCTGAATGATATCGACCCTGCAAACCTGAGCAAGTACGACGCCCTGAAAAAAAACTAATCAGCTTCTTTGTAACTTTCCGTATTCAGGTTTTTCTCATCTCCATATGACACAATGCGATTTCTATACATCAAATACCTTCGGAATATTGGTATTCTGCTCTGTTTCAGTATTATTATAATTAATTTAAAAATAATTTTGTTTATACGAATAACTTCGTACATTTGAATACGAAACAATTCGTATAAAGATTATGTCTACAGAACTTACAGCAAAACCAACGGAAAGCGAACTGGAAATACTCCAGATCTTATGGGAGAAAGGGAACTGCACGGTTAGGGACGTACATGAAATCCTGACCAGGAATAAAGAAGCCGGTTACACCACTACGCTTAAACTGATGCAGATCATGCACGAAAAGGGACTTGTAGAAAGAGATACAAGTTCAAAGACACATATCTACAGCGCATTGGCCAGTCAGCAGAAAACACAACAGCACCTGGTATCAAGGTTAATTGACAACGCATTTAACGGATCTGCGGCCAGAATGGTAATGCAGGCACTGGGGAATCACAAATCCAGTAAAGACGAAATAGAAGCAATAAAGAAATATTTAGACCAACTAGATCAAAATTAAAATGGAAACTTTATTACACAATCTCGTACAGGCTACAGGATGGAGCATCCTGCATTCGCTATGGCAAAGTGCCCTGATTTACGCAGTGCTCGCTCCCTTCCAGATGAAAGTATTTGGTCTCAATGCCAGGCAAAAGTATGCGCTGGCATACGGTTCCATATGTCTGATGTTCGCATCCTTTGTGTTTACTTTCACACTGGCCTTCCAATGGCCATCGCAGCATGTTCCGCAAAATTTTGCTGCAAATGCGATCGTGCTTCCTGCAGCCATGCCAACCAATCTTGCGAAGTACGTAGAGATGGTATTCCCATATCTTGTGTTGTTTTACAGTCTCGGCCTCGCCATACAGTCACTGCTGGTAGTGCAGGGTTACCGTAAAGTACAGGCATTGAAAAAAGCCGCCCATTCCATGATTCCGGCAACCTGGAATTCACTTTTTGAAAACCTGAAAAAAGAACTCAATATTAAAAAGCATATTGACTTCCACCTGTCTGATCATGTAAGTGTGCCACTGGTAATTGGCTTTTTTAAACCTGTTATCCTGTTCCCTATCGCACTTGCGGCACAGATGGACCTCAAACAGGTAGAAACCATTCTTATCCATGAACTATCGCACATCAGAAGAAATGACTACTTCTTTAACCTGATCAGAACGATGATCGATACCCTTCTGTTTTTCAACCCATTTGTATGGCTGGCAGGCAGGTTCATCAATATAGAACGGGAACATGCCTGTGATGATCTTGTCGTAAAAGTTACCCATACGCCGCTCACCTATGCCCATGCCCTGCTGACACTGGAGCTGATCACCGACAAAAGCAGCCCGGCACTGGCCCTGGCCGCCACGGGGACAAATCAACATTTATACCAACGCATTAAAAGAATAACTGATATGAAAACTACATATGCTAACTCTAAGCAAAAACTATTTGCTGTTAGCCTCACACTGGCAACCATTATCTCGCTGGCCTGGATTAATCCTGCGGAGAAAGAAAAAACAATGAAAACAGTATCAAAAACAAAAAATATGATACTGGCATCTTCAGAAATCTGTTTGCAGGACACGACAAAGAAAAAGTCGAAAAAAGCGTTTAAGATTGTAAATACAGACTCCGTTTATATCCCGGCCCCGCCAGCACCGCCTGCACCCACCGGAAAGATACCTGCAGCACCAAAAGCATCAATAAAAATTGTCATCGCTCCTCAGGAACCGGTAGCACCGGCCTCACCTGATACGGATATCACCATTGCCCCTCTGGCAGACCTGTCAAACATGATCGTAAATTTCTCTTATGATGTAAAGGACATGACTATGGCCCACTTCAATGGCCAGAATCCCGAAGATGTAAAAAAAATGCAGGCAGAATTAGAGAAAAAAGGCATTGAACTGCAACGCAAATTCAACTCTCCTGAGCAAAAGGCCAAATGGGCAAAGATTGCCGCTGAAATGAAAGCGAAATACGACAACCCTAAAGAAAGGGCCAAATGGGAAAAGTTAGCTAAGCAAGCGGAAGCTAAAGCCAATTCACCTGAGCAAAGGGAATTGATCAGAAAGGTACAAATCCAGGCGAAAATGGCAGCACTGGATGCCCAAAAGATGATCAATGATCCGGAGTTTAAAAAGAATCTGCAATCAATTACCGTCACCCGCCAGCAGCCAATGAGGATCATTATTGAAAACGAGGATACTCAAAAAGTAAAACAAACTCCTGAATATCTGGAACTGAAAAAGAAATTTGATAAGGATGTAGAAGAGCTGGTAAACAAGAAAAATAAAAAAGAGGAGAATTAATACTCACCTACTTGTCAACTTAGCAGGAATAGCCTTGTATAGTAAATCTATACAAGGCTATTTTTGTTTACAAAAACATAAACATCCATTGACTAAGTTTTCATAATTTAGCAAAGAATATGCTACAGAAACTTTCTATACGTAATTATGCATTGATCGATAGTGTTGATCTGGAACTCGATAAGGGCCTGAATATCATCACTGGTGAAACAGGTGCAGGTAAGTCTATTATGTTAGGCGCACTTTCCCTGATTCTCGGCCAGCGTGCAGAAACCAAATACTTTTTTAACCAGGATAAGAAGTGCGTAATCGAAGGGCAGTTTAAACTTGCCGGTACATCATTACAGGGATATTTCGAAGAGCTTGACCTCGATTTCCATCAGGAAAGTATTTTGAGAAGGGAGATCTCTATTGATGGCAAATCCAGGGCTTTTATCAATGATACCCCGGTTACACTTGCCGTAATGAAACTGATAGGGGAAAAACTGATCGATATTCATTCACAGCATGCCACCTCCGAGGTAAATGATCCCGGTTTCCAGTTATCGGTAGTTGATACTTTGTCTGACCACCTGCCCCTGCTAACCGATTACAGGCAGAAATTTAAAACCTATAAAAAACATTTACAGCACCTGATTAATCTGCAGACTTCGGCCGACGAAGCCCGCAGCAAACAGGATTATGAGCAGTTCCTTTTCAATGAACTGGAAAATGCAAACCTGAATGCTGATGAACAGGCCGCACTGGAAATGGAACTGGAAGCACTCAACCATGCGGAAAGTATAAAGAGAGGATTGGTAAACGGCTATACTCTGCTTGATGGAGAAGAAACTGCGGTTATCCCTATACTGAAAGAAGTAATTAATCAGATTCAGGGGATCGAAAAGTTTAACCCTGTTTATGCAGCATTAAATGAAAGGCTCCGCTCTGCACTGATTGAGATCAGGGATATTGCCGAAGAAACATCCACATTTGAGGAAAATATTGTTTTTAACCCGGCGCGTATTGAAGAGATCAATGCCAGACTGGATACGGTTTATACCCTTCAGCAAAAACACCGCGTAAACAGTATCGAAGAACTGCTGGCGATACAAACAGAGCTTTCAGACAACCTGAATACATTGCTGAACAGTGACGAAGAAATAGAACGCCTGATCAGGGAAATCAACACCCTGAAGATTGATCTTGAAAAAATAGCAGACACGCTGACAAAAAACCGCAGCAAAGCGATAGGTGTTGCACAAAAACAAGTTGGAGAGATCTTGGTACAGGTAGGCATGCCGAATGCCAAAATAAAGATTGAGCAAACGGTGGTAGAAAATCTCAACAAAGATGGAAAAGATATGATCTCGCTGTTGTTTTCTGCAAATGCAGGACAGGCTCCCGCACCGGTAGGAAAAGTTGCTTCGGGTGGTGAGCTTTCACGGCTGATGCTGGCGATTAAATCAATCATCTCTAAACACACCTCACTGCCTACACTGATCTTTGATGAAATTGATACAGGTATATCCGGGGAAACTGCGCTTCGCGTGGGCGATGTAATTGGAGAGCTGGAACAGAATATGCAGGTCATCTGTATTACCCACCTGCCTCAGATTGCCGCCAAAGGAGAAGCACATTACTTCGTTTATAAAAAAGAGGATGGAGATAGAACTACCACGGGCATCCGCAGGCTGAGCAGCGCTGAACGCGTGTCTGCAATTGCAGAGATGCTCAGTGGTAAAAACCCCGGTGAATCTGCGTTGAAAAATGCCGAAGACCTGCTAAGCTTTAAAAATTAGCCCGGCACAGCAACTGACATCCGGTATTTAACTTATTTTAACACATTTCAAGCCTCTCTGAGGCTTTTTTTTATTGCGAAATAACTGGGAGATAAGTTAAATTAGTCCCATGATTAAATATCTCCTGGGGACAGTATTATTACTGATATTTTGTGTGAACTTGCAGGCACAAAAGCTGTATTCCATTACCGGAGTAGTACAGGATAAAAAAGGAGAAACCCTTCCCGGAGCGGGGATTTATCTGAGCGGATATACAACAGCTACAGTAAGCAATAACGATGGGCAATTTAACCTGGCGAAGCTAAAGCCGGGCTCGTACGAAGTAGTCGTACAGATGATGGGTTATCTGCCCTACAGCAAAAGTGTAGTCATCTCAGACCAGTCGGTCAATATTACCATCGTTTTGCAGGAAAACACAGTTCAGCTTCGCGAAGTGGTAATTACCGCCGATCCAAACCGTGAAAAGAACCTTCAGTTATTTAAAGAATTCTTTATCGGGCGCACACCAAACTCTGCTAAATGCAAGATTCTCAATCCGCAGGTTTTATATATTAAATATGATGGCGACAATAAAATTCTGAGTGTAACCAGTAATGAGTTCCTGGTAGTTGAAAATAAAGCACTGGGCTACCGCCTTAAATATATGCTCAATCTGTTCGAGTATAATTTCAATTCAAGAATTGTTTATTTCTCAGGCCTGCCGGTGTTTGAAGACCTGAAAGGTTCGGGCAGCAAAAGAAGAACATGGCTCAAAAACCGGGAGATTGCCTATGCAGGTTCGCCGCAGCACTTCTTCCAGTCGCTCTACAGAAATAAAGTGGAGGAAGAAGGCTTCATCATTTACAAGCGCATCAAGGTGCCGAATCCAAACAGGCCGACCGATGGTTATATTGCTGCTACCAGGGCGAGGCTGATGAGGAAAAGGAAAAGCTTAATTATCCCGGGCTCTATCATTACAGATTCACTAACCATTCTACAGCAGCTGGAAAACCTGCCTAAAGAATATACCAGCCTCGATATGTCTGGCGTGGCAACAGATACCCTGGTAAAGCAAATGTATCCGAATATGAAGACCATCAATTATAAAGATGAGCTGTATGTCATGTATACCAAAGAAGAGGAAAGCATCGGTTATTCCAATACAGGCCATTATATCATGAGACCCTTAACAGTCCCCAACTATGAGATCTCAGTTGTACAAATGCTCAAGGGGCCTGTCAGCTTTTATGCCAACGGAGGAATGCACGATGCCAAATCGCTGCTGTATGAAGGCTTCTGGGCTTATGAGAAAATCGGAGATATGGTGCCGATGGATTATGTGCCTGTTAATAAAAGGTAGTCGCCTCGAATAAATTAAAATACACCTTGCATAATACTAATATTATTAGTAATTTTAACTAATGATGTTAGATGATAAAAATTCCGGAAATTACCTGAAAGGCAGAGGTGCCCAATTTAATCCGCACAATCGTTTTGCAGCGAATTCGTATGTTCAGGAACATGCAGAAGGTATTGACGACTGGGAAGTTGAAAATCAAAGAACAACATTTATTATTGGAACATCCAAATCTATAGTAAATAAGGTAGACAGCCCTGATGTGGGAATGGCTTATTCTCTGAACCCCTACCAGGGATGTGAACATGGCTGTACATATTGTTATGCAAGGAATGCTCATGAGTATTGGGGTTTCAGCGCAGGACTGGATTTTGAACGCAAGATCATCGTAAAAAAAGATGCGCCAGAACTGTTTAAAAAATTCCTGGAACGCAAAGGCTGGAATGCCGAAACGATCTCTCTTTCGGGCAATACAGATTGTTATCAGCCTGCAGAGCGGGAATATAAGCTTACCCGACAGCTGCTGGAAATAGCATTGGCATACAAACAGCCTATTGGCATGATCACAAAAAATTCACTGATCCTGCGCGACAAGGATATCCTGCAGGAGATGGCCAAGCTCAATTTGTGCATGGTATATGTTTCGATCAACAGCCTGGATGAAAAACTAAGGCTGGTCATGGAACCAAGAACTACCACCGCAAAGCAGAGGTTAAAAGTTGTGGAGGAACTTAGCGCTGCTGGTATACCTACCGGTGTAATGGTAGCTCCTATTGTTCCCGGTTTAAATGATCATGAAATTCCCACTGTATTAAGGACTATTGCTTCCTGTGGCGCTATTGGCGCAGGATATACTGTGGTACGTTTAAACGGAGCTATAGGAGGAATTTTTGAGGACTGGCTTCGGCAGAATTTCCCTGACAGATTTGACAAGGTCTGGCATATGATACAATCCTGTCACGGAGGCAATGTGAATGACAGCCGCTTTGGAGATCGCATGCGGGGGGATGGAAATATTGCACAGATGATCCGTGATACATTTAAGCTGCATTGCAGGTTGAATAATCTCAATACAGTAAAAGTTACGCTCGATTCCGGTATCTTCTCTGTGCCAACGCAACAAACGAGGATGTTCCTTTAAGAAAGGAAACAGATTCTACTATTGACAAAAAAAGGCTGCCTGAAACCAGACAGCCTTAAATCCTAAAGAATTAAATCTTATACTTCTTTTTTCTTTTTACCGGGACTCTTGTTCTCTACTACAATCAGATCAGTTTCTTTATTGTAGTCGATTTCAAGGATGTCGCCATCATTGATCTCTCCTTTAAGGATTTCCTCAGCAATTGGATCTTCCAGATATTTCTGGATCGCACGTTTTAACGGACGGGCACCAAAGTTACTGTCAAAACCTTTCTCGGCAATAAAGT
Source organism: Pedobacter westerhofensis (assembly GCF_900182595.1). Taxonomy (GTDB): domain Bacteria; phylum Bacteroidota; class Bacteroidia; order Sphingobacteriales; family Sphingobacteriaceae; genus Pedobacter; species Pedobacter westerhofensis. Next base: position 10,972 of record NZ_FXTN01000005.1, read on the forward strand.
CTTTAGCCACATCAGTCAATTTGATCTCGTAGCCCAGGCTGTGTACACGGCCAAACAATGACTTCAATTCGATATCAATGATTTTAAAGATCTCTTCTTTCCCAAGCGTATTAAATACGATCACATCATCCACGCGATTCAGGAACTCCGGAGCGAAAGCACGTTTCAGTGCATTTTCAATTACTCCTCTTGAGTGTGAATCTACCTGGTTTGTTTTAGCAGTAGTAGAGAAACCTACTCCCTGTCCAAAATCTTTCAGCTGACGTGCACCAATGTTTGAAGTCATGATGATAATCGTATTCCTGAAGTCTACCTTACGGCCTAAACTGTCAGTCAGCTGACCTTCGTCCAATACCTGCAATAAGATATTAAATACATCAGGGTGAGCTTTTTCAATCTCATCCAGCAGGATCACGGCATATGGTTTACGACGAACTTTTTCTGTCAGCTGACCACCTTCTTCGTATCCTACGTATCCCGGAGGCGCTCCCACTAAACGTGAAACAGCAAATTTCTCCATGTACTCACTCATGTCAATCTGGATCAGCGAATCATCACTATCAAACATAAATCTTGCAAGCTCCTTAGCCAGCTCAGTTTTACCTACACCCGTTGGGCCTAAGAAAATAAATGAACCGATAGGTTTTTTAGGATCTTTCAATCCCGCTCTTGTACGCTGAATAGCCCTTGTCAGTTTCTTGATGGCATCATCCTGTCCAATGATTTTTGCTGCAACAGTATCCTGCATGTTCAGCAATTTCACACTGTCAGTCTGGCCAACACGCTGTAAAGGAATACCAGTCATCATAGAAACTACCTCAGCAACATTATCCTCTGTAACAGTATAACGTTTTGTTTTAGTTTCCGCTTCCCATGCAGATTTAGCACGGTCGAGTTCTTCGAGCAGATTTTTCTCAGTATCTCTTAACTTGGCAGCTTCCTCGTATTTCTGGCTTTTTACTACTTTGTTTTTCTCAACTTTGATATTCTCGATTTTAGTCTCGATATCAATGATGTTCTCAGGAACATGGATATTGGTTAAGTGTACCCTTGATCCTGCTTCATCCAAAGCATCAATGGCCTTATCAGGAAGGAACCTGTCTGTAATATATCTCGAAGTCAGCGAAACGCATGCGTTAATCGCTTCGTTGGTATACGTTACACCATGATGTTCTTCATATTTCTCTTTGATACGGTTAAGGATCTCAATCGTTTCATCAGGAGAAGCAGGTTCGATCATCACTTTCTGAAAACGACGGTCTAAAGCACCATCTTTTTCAATGTACTGACGATATTCATCTAAAGTTGTTGCACCGATACATTGTATCTCTCCCCTTGCAAGGGCAGGTTTAAACATATTCGAAGCATCCAGTGAGCCAGAAGCTCCGCCGGCACCAACGATAGTATGTATCTCATCAATGAACAGGATTACATCCGTGGATTTCTCCAGTTCGTTCATTACTGCTTTCATACGTTCTTCAAACTGCCCGCGGTATTTAGTACCTGCAACCAATGAAGCAAGATCTAAAGTAACTACGCGTTTGTTGAACAGTACCCTTGATACCTTACGCTGAACAATACGCAATGCAAGCCCTTCTGCAATTGCAGATTTACCTACACCCGGCTCACCGATCAGGATCGGGTTATTTTTCTTACGGCGTGACAGGATCTGTGAAACACGTTCTATTTCCTTTTCACGTCCTACGATAGGATCAAGTCTTCCTTCTTCTGCAGCCTTGGTTAAGTCTCTTCCAAAATTATCCAGCACCGGGGTTTTGGATTTAATGTCAGATACCTTTTTAGGGCTGGAGAAACTTTCTTCCTCACGGTAATCATCATCTCCGCCGGTTGAAGCACTGCCCTGAGTTTCATCCCTGAAGCCATTTTTATTGACTTCAACTTCCTGTTTGAAAATCTCATAGTTAATGCTGTACTGCAGCAGGATCTGGGAAGCAATATTATCGTCATCGCGAAGGATAGAAAGCAGCAGATGCTCCGTTCCGATCAGATCGCTTTTAAAAATTTTAGCTTCAAGATACGTGATCTTTAAAACTTTTTCGGCCTGTTTGGTCAATGGGATATTTCCCAGGTTAACCGTCACACTGGATGTACCCCTAACGGCCTCTTCAATTGAGCGGCGTAATTTAGATGTATCTACACCCAGCGACTTCAATATTTTGATGGCCATTCCATCGCCTTCGCGAATGAGGCCCAACAAAAGATGTTCAGCGCCTATATAATCGTGACCTAATCTCAGGGCTTCTTCCCTGCTAAACGAAATCACGTCTTTTACTTGTGGTGAAAATTTAGCTTCCATATATACCTTTTCTAAAAACAGGAACGCCCTAAACTATAAAATATGTTATAAAAAGCGTCACCAATCTGATTTATTTTATCAACAATTACGCCATATAGAGGAAGAAAGATTTAGATCCTGACGTTATTTCACTAAACTTACTAACTTTTGACACGAATAGCAATAATATTTTGTTAACCGGAATAAAATAAAAACTACCCCTAAGGTAGTTTAAATAATCATTGAACCGAAAACAACCACAGGTTTTGGGAGATTTGTCCGAGTAATGTAATGAATCTTTACATTCGAACGACCTGTCATTTTGTAAGTTGCAACTTAAATCAGGTACTAAAATGTCAGGTTTACCTGCAGGATATCTGCTATATGTTCAGGAACAGCTGAGGCGCGGGCGGCGTTAATCACATATTATAAGGCTGATAATTTCGTTCCTGTGTTCCCTTGCTTATATTTGCAGGTAGCAGAGGGCCAGATGGCCTTCGATATACAGAGATTACAAAGGCCAGGAGCTTAAAATATAACAACGAAAAATGTCAGACGAAAAGATAATCTTCTCAATGGCGGGGGTAAATAAGATTTACCCCCCTCAGAAACAAGTACTAAAAAACATATACCTATCCTTCTTTTATGGTGCCAAGATCGGTGTGATCGGTTTAAACGGATCGGGAAAGTCATCCGTTTTAAAAATCATTGCAGGCATAGACAAAGCGTTTCAGGGCGAGGTGGTATTTTCACCAGGATATACTGTAGGTTACCTTGCGCAGGAACCTGAGCTGGACGAAAACAAAACTGTACGTGAGGTAGTAGAAGAAGGTGTAGCAGAAATTACTGCTATCCTGAAAGAATACGAAGCCATCAACGAGCAGTTTGGATTGCCCGAAGTTTATGAAGATGCTGATGCCATGGATAAACTGATGGCAAAACAGGGAGAACTGCAGGATAAAATTGACGCCACAAATGCCTGGGAACTGGATACCAAACTGGAACGTGCAATGGATGCTTTGCGCTGCCCAGATCCTGATACAAAAATTGGAGTACTGTCAGGAGGCGAGCGCCGCCGCGTGGCAATGTGCCGCCTGTTGCTACAGGAACCAGATGTATTGCTGCTCGATGAGCCAACCAATCACCTTGATGCGGAGAGCATCGACTGGCTGGAACAATTCCTGAAAGAATATAAAGGAACTGTTATTGCGGTTACCCACGACAGGTATTTCCTTGATAACGTAGCAGGATGGATCCTTGAGCTCGACCGCGGCGAGGGTATTCCATGGAAAGGAAATTATTCTTCATGGTTAGACCAGAAGGCAAAGCGCCTGGCACAGGAAGAGAAAACAGAAAGCAAACGCCAGAAAACACTGGAACGTGAACTGGAATGGGTACGTATGGCACCTAAAGCAAGACATGCAAAATCCAAGGCAAGGCTTTCAAACTATGATAAACTGGCCTCTGAGGATTCAAAGGAAAGAGAAGACAAACTGGAGCTTTTCATTCCTGCAGGACCTAGATTGGGAAATGTAGTGATCGAGGCCAACAACGTGACCAAATCGTATGGCGACAAGATCCTGTTCGAAAACCTCAGTTTCTCTTTACCACCGGCAGGAATTGTCGGGATTATTGGCCCCAATGGGGCCGGAAAGACCACGCTTTTCCGTTTGATCACAGAGCAGGAAACACCAGATGAAGGAACATTCAGGGTAGGTGAAACCGTAGCACTGGGTTACGTGGATCAGATGCACAACGACCTTCAGGGAGATAAAACAGTCTATGAGAATATTACCGATGGGCTTGACAACATACAACTGGGCAACAAAGCAGTTAGCGGACGGGCCTATGTTTCAAAGTTCAACTTCAACGGCGGCGACCAGCAGAAAAAAGTTAACATTCTGTCTGGTGGAGAACGCAACCGTGTGCACCTTGCCATTACACTGAAAAAAGGTGCAAATGTACTGTTGCTCGATGAGCCTACGAATGATATTGACGTAAATACCCTGCGTGCTTTAGAAGAAGCGCTGGAAAACTTTGGTGGCTGTGCTGTTGTGATCAGTCACGACAGGTGGTTCCTTGACAGGATCTGTACACACATCCTTGCCTTTGAGGGAAATTCCCAGGTATACTTTTTTGAAGGTAATTACAGCGACTATGAGGAGAACCGCAAAAAACGTCTTGGTGATGTAACACCTCACCGCATACGTTATAAAAAGCTGGTATAAACAGCGATGATCATAAGGGGTATAACATTCACAAAGATGTTATACCCTTTTTATTTATCTCCGAATTTTTGCAGGCGATAAGTAAAGGTCAGCAGAAAATACCTGGTAATCTGATTATACTGGCTATCCGTGATCGAATTATCAGAAATACTCCTTACCAGGTTATTGCCCTGGTTCAATAGATCGTAAGCCTGCAGCATTACTGTAGCCTGTCTGTTTTTCAGCAATGTTTTCTCCACGCTAAAGTTAATCAGAAGAGGGTTTGCAACGCTCAGATCGTAACCTGAATTAATCCTTTTTAACACATCCGCGATCAGCACCCAGCTCTTGCCAACATTGGTACGCTCATTTACATTAAATTGCCAGGTTTCCACATTTCTTAACCTGAACTGGGCAATTGAATAGCGGTTGCTGCTGTAATTGTACATCGCAGAACCCGCCAGCGTAACCCGTCGCTGGTTCATTCTGAGTTTTAAGGTTTGCGAGAAATTGATATTTCTGTTGGTATTCAGAAAATCGTTCGCAAAAGACACCATATTAATATAGTCCCATGTTCCTCTCAGTTCTGCATTGAACTTATTTTTGGCGAAGGGCACCGAATAGGAATACATACTGCCAAACTGATAGGCGCCGTTGGCATTTTCGAAATGTGTTTCCTGCTTCAGGCTGTTCAGCGTGTCTTTTACCAGCACTACATTACTCGCCACCTGATCCTGCACCAACGAACCATTCAGGCCCAGTAGCAAGGTAGCACCGGTGTTTTCCGCGGTGTGCTGAAAACTGAGTGTCCCGGCATGTGTAAAGCTGGATTTGAGGTTAGGATTACCGATAATTACATTTTGCAGGTTAGTGATATTTGGCACCGGCTGCAGCTGATAAAAATCAGGAGCAGCACTGGTACCACTATATACAAAAGCAAAGTTATCCCAGTCGGAAACAGCATAGCTGAGGTTGATAATTGGCGAAAGGTTAAGCTCAACGTGATTGATCTTTGTTTCATTTCCTTTGTATTCTCCTGTCAGCTGACTGGGCTGGGCGGTAACCCCGAGATTATAGTTAAGGTTTTTAGACTGGTACCTGTAGCTTACGGCAAAGCGGTGAAGCAAAAAGGATGAGGAATACAAAGAACTTAATGAATCTACCACACTATTGCTGCCGGTACTATTATTCACCCGTGTATATAAACTGTTGCGGTTTTTATTGAAAGAAAAGAAATAGGCGAAATCGATATTCTTTTTTACCGCAGAATCTGCACTGGCCCGAAGGGGCTCGCTGTACCTGAAATCTGCAGTGAGGCTGTTCGACCTGTTTTCGGTTTCTACCAGCCGGTTGACCACAGAATCTTTCAGCGGAGTATTGTTATTCCGGTTGTAATAAAAGATCTTGTTGCCAAGCTCCTCCTCTATCTGGTTGATACCGGTGCTGAGGGTCACACCCCCAGACATGCTCCTGCCTGGCTTTTCCATACTTCTTGCCCACACAAAATTCCCATTCAGATTGGGCGTTTCCATATTGGAAAGCGTATTGTTCACTAAATCCTGCCTGATCAGTCCCGTTTGTTTGGAATCAGTCTCTGAACTCCTGTTCCTTTTTACCATTGATCCGCCAAGCGAAGCCTGGAAATAGCTTTTCTCGGCTACCGACTGGATATTGAAGTTGATGGTATTGTTATTATCGGTAGACCTGCTCTTGGATATGGAATTGTTTCTGATCGATCCGCCCGGAGTAACGGTCTCAATCGAATTGAGCTGATTGGACAGGTTCTTTATATAAGCATAGTTATACACAGCACTGGCTGTTATCCCATTGGATAATTTATCCCTGTAATTGAGCCCCGCGCCAGCGTTCGTATTGATACCGGCATCATTGCTGGTATTACTGGAATTGCTGCTGATCCCGATCTGCTTACTTCCCTGCCATAAATTGCCATTTGCCTGCAGGCCATACCGATCATCGGTTCCCCCGCTTGCAGAAGCATTGCCAAAAGTACCATTGTTCTGCCCGGCTTTGGTCACCAGGTTCAGCATCTTCTGTGAATCGCCCGTCTTCATGCCGGTAAAATTAGCCTCATCACCATAATCATTGATGATCTGTAGTTTGTCGATGATATTTGCCGGCAGCTGCCTGATAAAGTCTTTTACATTGTTGGTGAAAAAATCCTCCCCGTTTACGCGCAGCTTTACCAGTGGTTTTCCCATGGTAAAGGCGTTACCATTTGCATCTACCTCTACCCCGGGCAATTGCCGCAGCAGGTCTTCCACCCTGTCATTTTCAGATATCTGGTAAAATGAGGCATTGTATTCTATCGTATCTCTTTTTATTTTAATCGGCTTATCGCGCCCCTTGATAATCACCTCATCAAGAAGGTTAGACTCAAGATGAAGCGTGATGGGATATAGGATGAGGTTCAGTTGGTCTTCCTGATAAACATAACTCATGTTATAGGGTTTGTAGCCTACCCTCATGATCAGCAGAGAGATGTTTTCAGCCTGTATGCCTCCAAAGGCAAATCTGCCACGATTGTCTGTAACTGTATTGAGCGTGTCTTTATCGGCAATCATAAAAACATCAGCACCCGGAACGGCATCTCTGAGGGAATCGATCACTGTGCCGCTTACCCTGCGTTGTACCTGACCATCGGCAGCAAGCGTACATAAGAGACACAGGGCATTAAATAAAATGATGCATTTTAAATGAGCCAAATTTCCATGAAATCTTAAAAAATCAACCATTTGCCATGCAATACTATTATTCCCGGTGTTAGGAAAATATTCCCTTTAAAAAGAGATGCTATTCAATCCTCCGTTCACAAGTATAACGGTTTGATCTATCAAATTAACCGAATATTCTTAAATATTCGATTAATTTTTAGAAATATGGCAGTTTAATCAGCGTTTGGTGTGGCAGTTTTCTCCGGCCTTGGTCCCCTTTTATAGATGACCAATCCATTTAAGAAATTTCTGAGGATCTGATCGCCGCAAGGTTTAAAATTTGGATGGTCATCACTCCTGAAAAAAGACCCCAGTTCGCTTTTAGTAATTTTAAAATTTACCAGTTCAAGAATCCTGATAATATCCTCATTAGTCAGTTCCAGCGCTACGCGAAGTTTTTTAAAAATATCGTTATTGCTCATAGTTACATTGCTACTTCTATCTTCACTTTTTTGTTTTTTATTTTCTCATCCCGCAGGGCAGCCAATATCTTATTCACCATGTTCCTTTTAACGGCCACATACGAACTCTGGTCCTTTACTTCTATCAGCCCTACATCCTCCTTCTGCAGTCCGCCCTTTTTTAGCAGCAGGCCAACAATATCTATCTTATTTACCTTATCCTTTTTACCTGCGGCAATATAAAGCGTTTGCCACTGGCTGTCCTTAGGCAGTTCATAATTGCCTTTCAGTTTTTCTATTTCAATGTCGCCTTTAAGAAAAGGATACTTCTCTTCTTCGGTCATGATCAGGAAAGCCGTCCCTTTCGCATTCATGCGTGCTGTACGGCCGTTTCTATGTAAAAAGGCATCTTCGGTATAGGGAAGCTGGTAATGAATAATGTTTCCTACTTCAGGTATATCCAGTCCGCGTGCCGCCAGGTCGGTAGTGATCAGGATTTTGATACTGCCGTTTCTGAATTTCAGCAGGGCACGTTCTCTTTCATCCTGCTCCATCCCCCCGTGAAAAATATCATGGGCAAGATCTTTATCAATCAGCAGGTCGCTGATGCGGTCTACCGTTTCCCTGTGGTTACAAAAAATCAGGGAGGTTTGTGCGCCGATCTTACAGATCAGATCAAATAAGGTATCCAGTTTATCTTCGGCAGTGGTGATGATCTTCTTTAGTTTAAGATCTGGTGCAACTTTCAGGTCTTTCAGAAAGTTAACCTCAACCGGCTGCTTCAATCCGGTAAAATCCGGGATCTCCTCCATTGCAGTAGCAGAGGTAAGCATCCGCTGTTTGAGCGAACGCAGATTGCCAATAATATAGGCCATATCTTCCTGGAAACCGAACTCCAGCGCTTTATCAAATTCATCCAGCACCAGCGTTGTGATGCTTGATTCATCAAAGTTTTCCTTTCTCAGATGATAGGCTATCCTGCCCGGTGTACCAATCAGTACCGCAGCAGGCTGTTCAAAGTTGTTCCGCTCAATTTTCACAGGGTGCCCGCCATAACAGCAGTTTACTTTAAAACCTGTTCCCATTTGTTTGAACACCTGCTCTATCTGCAGGGCCAGCTCTCTGGAAGGTACCAGCACCAATGCCTGAACCCCTTTTACATCAGCACTCAGATTTTTTAAAACAGGCAGTAAAAACCCTATCGTTTTACCGGAACCTGTGGGGGCCAGCAAAACAACATCTTTCCCTTTATTTGCAGCCGCAATCGCTGCCTGCTGCATATCATTTAAAGTAGTGATTTTTAAATTGCCCAGTACCTTTTCTACCATCATGTAGCAAAGATACGGGAATTAACGTAAGAATGGCCGCAAAAGCAAGCGCCTAGTAGCTGAGCAGTTTCTTTCTGAGTTTACCCATTCGCATTTGCGCCTTTTTTTCGAGCTTCATCAGCATGGTACCTCTTTTGTACATCCAGGATGTTACTTTGCTATTTGCCTTCTGTAGAGGGGCACAGATTTTATCATCCAGAATTTCCAGATATTTGGCATTAGACCTGCTTTGTTGAAGTAAATAGAATTCGTTGATCAGCTCTGTATTCATCTTGTCCAGGATTAAATGAGTATTCTGTTGATTAAATAGTTAACGCCTAATATAGGTTTAAGAGTACCTTGCCGGTTATCTAAATATAAAAATAATTCTGAAGACCGTCAATAGTAATCACAGATAGCAACAGCAAAGCGCTTTTTTTGTTTGGTCCGCATCTCCCTGCCTGGAGAAGTGCTTTAATCAGTCTATTGCGGCATGGCGATTGCAAGATATTCATTTTAGCTCTTCAATCATTAACAGGCACAATAATCGTATAATAATTGTGCTAACATGTATTAAAAAACAGATAATGGACAGACATACCTACCAGACCGGTATCATCGGAAACTGTGCGTTTCTTGCACATATTAATAAAAACACAAATGTAGATTGGTTATGCTGGCCGAGATTTGACAGCTCATTTGTTTTCGGCGGACTGCTCGACCAGGAGAAAGGTGGAGAATATTCAATTCGCCCCGAAGGGGAATACACCTCAGACCAGTACTACCTTGAAAATACCAACATCCTGTGTACTGAAATTTCCAACGGGGAAGGACGGTACAAGATCACAGATTTTGCACCACGCTTTTTTCAGTACGAACGTTACTATAAACCCTTGATGTTTATCCGCAAGATTGAACCGCTTGAAGGCAATCCCAGGATTAAAGTAAGCTGCAGGCCTACGTTTGATTATGGCGAAGGTTTTCAGGAAGGATCGCGCGGGAGCAACCATCTCCTCTTTACCGGCAGCGAACACCATATGCAGCTGAGCACAAATATCTCTTTGTCTTATATTGAAGATGAGAAGTATTTTGCCCTTAACGACACCAAATACCTGATACTTACTTACGGGTACAATCTGGAGGCACCCATCGAAAGTACAGCAGAGCGATTCCTGCTCGAAACCAAAAAATATTGGAGAACCTGGATAAAACATTCAACCATAGCCGGATTCCAGCAATCGCTCGTTATCCGTTCGGCACTGGTATTAAAGATCCACCAGTATGAAGATACAGGGGCAATTATTGCTGCCAGCACAACCAGCTTACCAGAATCTCCGGGAAGTACCCGTAACTGGGATTACCGGTACTGCTGGATGAGGGATACCTATTATGTGATTACGGCCCTCAACCATATCGGCCACTTCGAGGAAATGGAAAAGTATTTCAATTACATTACTGATATTTCTTTCCGTGATGACAAACGGTACCAGCCTCTTTTTGGCATTGCAGGTGAAAGGGTGCTCACTGAACGCGTCCTCACCAATCTGAAAGGGTATCAGGGTAACCAACCGGTTAGAATAGGAAACCAGGCCTTTGAGCATATCCAAAACGATATCTACGGGCAGGTGCTGATTTCTATGCTGCCTCTATACTCCGATAACCGGTTTATCTATAGTGAACGCAAAGATTCTACCATTTGGCTTGATTACCTGCTTAGTAAAATAGAAAGTACGATTGATGAAAAAGATGCCGGAATATGGGAATTCCGCAATCTTGCCAATATGCACTGCTATACCAACCTTTTCCAGTGGGCCGGTGCAAATGCGGCACTGAAGATGGCTAAAAGAATCGGAAACCTGGAATTTCAGGACCGTGCAACCCAGCTGATCGACCGCGCTGCCGCACATATCGAGGCCTGTTATGATCCGGAGAGGAAAGTATACAACCATGCGATAGGCAGCGATCACCTTGATGCCAGCACCCTGCAGCTGATCCTGATGAATTACCTGGATCCTGAATCTCAGCGTGCCAAGGACCATCTGATTGCGCTGGAAGGAGAACTGAAAGCGGAAAACGGGCTTTTCTACAGATACCGCCATACAGACGATTTCGGAAAACCAAAAACAACTTTCCTGATCTGCGCCTTCTGGTACGTAGAAGCACTGGCTATAGTAGGCCGTATAGATGATGCTGTTAAAGCTTTTGATTCACTGATCAGCTATGGTAACCACCTGGACCTCTTTGCGGAGGATATAGATGAAAAAGATGGCAGTCAGTGGGGGAATTTCCCGCAGGCCTACAGTCATGTGGGGCTGATGAATGCCGCGCACAGAATTGCCATTAAATTAGACAGGCCCGTTTTCCTTTAGGAGAACGGACCTGCATATAAATATTTCAAATAAAGATAGCCGCAATAGCTGCTATCTTTATTTCAGTTGTGCATTGCTTGCAGATAGTATTTTAAGCAATTCTCTCACTTCCATAAAGTTGCGCAGATAATTTCTGGCTGCAGAAATGTTGCTTCCTACTTTTATGGTATATGCCGTTGGCGGTAAAGCCTTAAAGATGTCTTCATCGGTATGATCATCGCCAAAGGCAATAATGAAATCAGGATTATTTCCATAAAGCCAGTTTAATGCGGCCTTACCTTTGTTGACTTCAATATTTTTAAACTCAATTACCTTGTTGCCCGGCATCATCTGCAGGCCTTTGTCGGCAACGGTTACTTTCAGGTGATTGATGATCTCATTTGCCCGCAGCTCACCAAGGCCTTCTTCAACTTTGCGGTAATGCCAAACCAGGGAATAACTTTTATCTTCAATAAATGATCCCGGCGTTCTGTCTGTATACGTATCCAGCACGGTCTTTACATCCTGTTTCCATTGGTCTGTTAACAGCGGCAGGGATTTCCATTCGCCCTGGTCACGTTTCTGCCATGCACCATGTTCAGCGATCAGATCCAGTTTCATATGCCCAAACCATTGTTCAAGGGTTTGGTTTCTTCTTCCACTGATAATGATCACGCGGTTTGCGGGATCAGCAACCAGGGTTTCCAGTATCTGATACAATTCTGCATCAGGGGCTGTTTTTTCAAGATCTCCGTTAAATCCAACGAGGGTTCCGTCATAATCAAGAAAGATATACCTTTCAGCTGCCGCCACATAATCCTTTGCCATTTGTTCTCTTACCACTCTCACTGCAAATTTTGTCAGTAACGACTCCTGCAGCTGTTTCACTTCTTCCAGCTTATCCATAAAGTTTTTTACCCAAAGGTGTATATCAAATTTCTTAACGATGCCTCTCATTACAGACATACGTGCTGCCTGTTCTTCGGGAGACATATTAAAGGCCTGTACAATTGTTCTCATCACCTCCCCTATATTGTTGGGATTAACAATGAGGGCATCATTCAGCTCCTTCGAAGCGCCAGCCATCTCACTTAAGATCAGCACACCAGTGTTATCTGTTCTGCTGGCTACATATTCTTTGCTGACGAGGTTCATTCCATCACGCATGGGCGTAACGAGGCAGATATCTGCCGTGGCATAAAGGGCCGACAGGAATTCTATCGGGAAAGACCGGTAAAAATAGTGCACGGGAAGCCAATTAAGGGTTCTGTATGTCGCATTGATATTGCCTACAAGCTGATCGATCTGGTCACGCAGCTCTTTGTATTGCGGAACGGTATCCCTCGATGGAACAACGATCATATAGAGAGAGAGGTGATCGATATATTCCGGGTGCATCTGTAACAGTAACTCATAAGCCTGCAATCGTTGAAGGATACCCTTACTATAATCCAGCCTGTCGATCGTGAGCACAATTTTACGCTCCTGCATGGTCTCTTTGAGGGAGGCAATCTGCTCCACAACGGCAGGTTCGGTTACCAGGCTGCGAAATTTCAATTCGTCGATTCCCATAGGGAAAGATTCTACAACGATCTGCCGTTCTTTAAAGGTAACTACGTTATCTGAGATCTTCGCGCTTGTTAAACGTGAAGCTGCACTCAGAAAGTGCCTTACATCATCAAATGTATGGAACCCGAGCAGGTCAGCCCCAAACATCCCTTCAACCAGTTCGTCTCTCCAGGGGATCAGACGAAAAATTTCATAGGAAGGAAAAGGTATGTGCTGAAAGAAGCCGATGGTAACATGAGACTGTACTTCGCGGATCAGGCCCGGCAACAACAATAGCTGGTAATCATGAACCCATACGGTATCACCTTCATTCAAATGTACGTTTACCGTATCTTTAAATTTCTGGTTAACAGTCTGATAAAAATCCCAATAAGTTTGTTCATAATTTGCATACGTGACCATGTAGTGAAACACAGGCCATAAAACCTCGTTGGAGAAACCTTCATAATAGAGGTTGATTTCATCAGGGGTTAAAAATACAGGGATCAGATTGAGTTCTGCGAGTTTATCGGTTACTTCCTGCTGCCTTTCTTCCGGGACATCTATTCCTGGCCAGCCAATCCAGATATTATCTCCTTTTTTATATACAGAACCTAAGCCTGTTGCCAGTCCGCCTTCACTGGGACTAAGAAGATATTCGCCATTGCTTTCTACTATTTTGACGGGTAAGCGGTTTGAAACTATTATTGTTTTGTTTACCATATTACAACTTATAAAACTGATCAGGGAACCGATTGTTTGATTTTTCTCGGTTTTACCGGCGGAAAGGAGATTTAAAAGACATTTATCCAAATGTCACAATTGTTGATAAGGCACTGATTGTTAGCAAATAAACCACAGGAATTTAATGTATATTTAACATAATCAAGTTATTTTTAGAAAACCTGTATACGGGTTGTTACCTAACACCAATAACGTATGACCTGGAAGAAATTTAATGGTGAAGTGATCCACACACCAATTTTAGAAGAAGTAGAAAAAGCTATTATCAGGGAAACCGCAAATGGCTATCACCTCAAAGTTTGCATTGGTACGGATTCACAGGTGAAGGGCCCCTTCACAGATTTCGCTACCGTAATTGTTTTGCTGAGGGAACAGCACGGAGGATTTATGTTCATCCACCAGGAAAAGAGCCAGCAGAAAATGACGATCAAGGAAAGAATGCTGATCGAAGTACAAAAATCAATCGAAACAGCGTATGCTGTTTGTGATTTGCTGGACCTGTATGATGTAGACCTCGAAGTGCATGCTGATATCAATACGAATCCGATGTTTAAATCAAACAAAGCACTGAACGAGGCCATGGGTTACATCCTGAGCATGGGCTTTATTTTTAAAGCAAAACCGGAAGCTTTTGCGAGCAGCACCTGTGCTGATAAAATGGTGCACTAAAGGCAATAAAAAAAGGTATGCGAAATGATCGCATACCTTTCTGAATATATTTAGAATTGATTATCCCTGGTGCTCTACCTCAACGCCTGTTGACATTACGATCAGCGTACCCTGAGAGTATTTCTCGTTATGCTGACTAACATCCAGTCCTTCTTCTTCTTCTTCAGAAGATACGCGGATTGGCTGAAAGATATTGATGATCTTAAAGATCAGGAATGAAACCACAAAGCTGAAGATTCCAACAATCAGTACACCTTTCAGCTGTGTGAAAAAAAATTCAGGATTACCGTAAAACCATCCGTCCACACCTGCAGGGTTAACCGTTTTTGTTGCAAAAACACCCGTAAGCAACATTCCTGCGATACCACCCACACCATGACATGGAAATACATCCAGTGTATCATCCAGTGTAGTTTTTTGTTTCCATGAAACAGCAAGGTTTGAAATAATAGCGGCAAGTGCACCGATGAAGATACTGTGCGGAATTGCAACAAAACCTGCTCCCGGGGTAATCGCCACCAAACCTACAACAGCACCAATACAGAAGCCAAGTACTGAAGGTTTTCTGCCTCTCAGCACATCAAAGAACATCCATGAAAGACCGGCAGCACCGGCAGCAATGTTGGTAGTTGCAAAAGCAGATACAGCCAGACTGGTGGATCCCAGTGCAGAACCTGCATTAAAGCCAAACCATCCAAACCATAATAATCCGGTTCCGATTAGTACATATGGAATATTTGAAGGAGGTATTTCCTGATGCTCCATATGAACTTTCCTTCTTTTAAGTACAATTGCACCGGCAAGGGCCGCCATACCGGCAGAAATATGTACTACAGTACCACCGGCAAAGTCCAGCACGCCCATTTTAAACAGGATACCATCAGGGTGCCAGGTCCAGTGTGCCAGCGGCGAATATACAAACAGGGCAAACAAAACGATAAAAGCAATGTACGACGTAAAACGAATACGTTCAGCCACAGCACCTACTACCAGTCCTGGTGTGATGATCGCAAACATCAGCTGGAACAGCGCAAATAAGGTTAATGGAATCGTTGGCGCAAGGCTCCAGGCATGACCTGAATTTACACCGTCGAAGAACAAATAGGTACCGGGATTTCCGATTAATCCGTGAATAGTATCACCAAAGGCAAGACTAAAGCCTACAGTTACCCAAAGGACACTGATCACTCCTGCTGATACAATACTTTTAATCATGGTTGAAAGAACATTCTTTCTGTGAACCATACCACCATAGAAGAAAGCCAACCCTGGTGTCATTAAAAATACCAAAGCAGTTGCCACCATGATCCATCCCACATCGGCTGCATTATACTTACCCTCGTCAAAATTAGGGTGCAGAGGTACAAATAAGGCCGCAATCGCTACAATCGCAAAAATTACGAATGGCACAATCTGCTTAAACTGAATTTTGTTCATGAAAATTTGATTTTATAGATTTATAGATAATTTGATAGTCAACAGTATTAAATTGGATTTAAATTCCATAAAGATAATTATAAACTCCATTTATTCAAAATTTACTCGGTAAATCCTGCGTAATATTGAATAATATTAAAAAATAACCCAACAAAAATGTAATAATGAAATTCTAAAGAGCTAAAATGCCAATATTTTGAGAAATTATCCAATATTAACATGGAATTAACATAGAAATTGAATTTTTCTCCCGAATCAGAACATTCAGAGAACGTTAAAAAAGATCAAATGTTATCTTCTGCCGAAACATCTTTCCAGAATTATTTAATCTGAAAGTCAGCCAGCATCAACAACCTTATGCTCTAAATGAATTGTCCGGCAAACAAAATCCCGAAAAAACACGTTTCATATCTGCTCAACGCATACTCTTCGCACATGAAAGCCTACCATCTTAACTTTACCCAGCGTCTTCCTATCAGCCTTGCCCAGGCATGGGATTTCTTTTCTTCTCCTATGAACCTGGCAAAAATTACCCCTGAGGAGATGGCTTTTACGGTAACCTCCAGGTTGCAGCCAGATCAAAAGATGTATCCGGGTATGATCATTACTTATAAAGTATCGCCTGTGGCGGGTATTAAGTTAAACTGGATGACAGAGATTACCCAGGTAGAAGAACATCAGTATTTTATTGACGAACAGCGGTTTGGCCCTTACAAATTCTGGCATCACCAGCACCATTTTAAGGAGATCCCCGGAGGGGTTGAAATGAATGATATCCTCACTTATGGGTTACCGATGGGTGTGTTCGGAAATATAGCCAACAGCATATTTGTTGCAGCAAAATTGCAGCAGATATTTAATTTCAGAAAACAAAAGGTGATCGACCTGTTTGGAGATTATACCAATACCGGAACATAGGCAGAGCCCTGCACAACACCTCTTTTTTCAATTTCCCTGTCAATATAAGTTTGGATAGAAGATTTGTTCAGCCCCCAGTTAGGTGCGATCAGCAGGTCCCAGTCTGATATACCAAACAAACGCTGGATAACGATATCTGGCCTAAGCAAAGGGATCAGTTTGCACAGCAGATCAGTATATTCTTCAAGGCTGAACAATTTAAATGGTTCCTTTTTATATTTCACGCCCATGATAGATCCCTCTACAATATGCAAATGGTGAAATTTCACGAATTTGATCTGCGGAAATCTGTTGATCTCATGGATATATCCCAGCATCATATCTTCGGTTTCCCAGGGGAAACCAAAAATCGTATGCACGCACAGATCAAGTTTTGTATTTTCAAGTAACTCTACTGCAGCTACAAATTCTGCATGGCTGCAGCCCCTGTTGATCTGCTCCAGGGTTTCGTCATAGATAGATTCCATTCCCATTTCCAGATCCACATCAAAACGATCGGCGTAACTTTCAAGCAGTGCTACTTTTTCCGCATCAATGCAATCCGGCCTGGTACCCACAGAAAAACCAACCACATCTTCCGTATTGATAGACAATGCCTCATCATACATCATTTTCAGGTAATGTACCGGAGCATAGGTATTGGTGTTTGGCTGAAAATACACAATGAATTTATCGGCCTTATAGAATCCTTTACCGCGCTCCATCCCCTGCTCCAGCTGTTCGCGGATCGTAGGGAGTTTTCTTGAAAGCTCCGGCGTAAATGAATCAACGTTACAATAGGTACAGCCTCCATAGCCCTTGCTCCCATCGCGGTTCGGGCAGGTAAACCCGCCGTCAACAATTACTTTGAATACTCTCTGCCCTTTGTACTTCGATTTAAGGTGAGTACCATAATTATTATATCCTTTTATGCCTGAATCTAGTGGAGTTCCCAATTGCTTTTATTTTCCGCAAAAATACACCTTTTAATTTATACTTTCTTCTGCGGGCTTAGACAAATAATATATAGGTATACCTAGCAGCATAATCAGCACGCCCCATCCACAGGTACTAAACCTGGTGATCAGCAAACCTACGCATAGTGCTCCTGCAAGGATAATATAAACGAAAGGTAAAACAGGATAGCCAAAGGCTTTATAAGGACGCTCAGCATCGGGCTGTTTCCGGCGCAGGATAAAGATGCCGTAGATGGTGAGGATATAAAATATGATCACAATGATCATCACAAAATCAAGCAGGTCGCCATACTTACCGGTAAGGCATAACAGTGATGTCCATATACACTGGATCCATAATGCCCAGCCCGGTACTCCGGCTTTATTCAGGATTGCGGCTTTCTTAATAAACAGACCGTCCTTTGCCATGGTATAATAAACCCTTGCACCAGCCATAATCAGCCCGTTATTACAGGCAAAAGTACTGATCATGATAATCACAGCCATCACCAGCGTACCTGTATTACCAAAAGTATGCTGGGCGGCAGCAACAGCAACCCTGTCAGATTTGGCAAAGGCGATATCATTTAATGGCATTACCGAAATATACATCAGGTTAGCCAGAATATAGATCACGGTAACGATCAGCGTTCCGAAGAACAAACTAAGGCCTACATTGCGTTTTGGATCCTTAATCTCCCCGGCAATAAAGGTAACACCTACCCAGGCATCACTGGAGAACAGTCCGCCCACCATTGAAGCAGCAATTCCGGCCAGCAAGGCCCCGCCGCCAATCGAAACCCATGAGGCAGTTCCGGTATCAAAAGCGCGGGTACTCCAGGCGTCTGACCAGTTGGCATTCCAGATATCCGCTTTTGCGCCAAACATAAAACCACCAATGATTAGTCCGGCTAATGAAAGGATCTTGATGATCGTCATCGTGGTCTGCAGGATCTTTCCTTCCTTTACGCCGCGGCCGTTGATATAAGTTAAAAGTATAATAGTTACAATAGATACCAGCTGGGCAGCATTCAGTTTAAAAGAACCAAGGGTATATAAGATATTACTGTCACTCAATGGCTCATAGAGGTAAGCTGCAAATTTAGAAAAACCCACCCCAACAGCAGCAATGGTACCGGTTTGTATGACTGCGAAAAAACTCCATCCGTACAAAAATGCAATCAGCTTATTGTATGCTTCTTTCAGATAAACATATTGTCCGCCTGCATTTGGGAACATGGCACTCAGCTCACCATAGCTTACCGCAGCAATCATGGTGATCAGACCAGATAATACCCAGATCAGAATAAGCCATCCGGCAGATCCTACGTGACGGGTGATATCAGCGCTGACAATAAATATTCCAGAGCCAATCATTGACCCGACAACAAGCATTGTCCCGTCTAAAAGTCCAAGTTCTCTTTTGAAGGACGCATCCTGATTTTCGTTGTTCATACAGTCATTTTATTTTAATGAATTAATTAATCTCTGTTTTTTAAACGCTAAGATAACAAACCATAAACATTTCGCAATTATTCATTTATACCCAAATCTGGTGATCCGATATAACTATGATTAATTTTGAGAATCACAGAATTCTCCTTATTTTGTATAAAGGCATCCGTATGCCTGTTCTGTGCAACCAAATATAAACAACATATGAATTTTTTACAGCAAAACTTAATTAACATTATCCCCATATTTGGGGGTATCGGAATTCTGGTGATGATCTTCCAGAGCGCCTGGGTAACGAGACAGGACGCGGGCGACAAAAACATGTCTGAGCTGGCAGGCTACATCGCCGATGGTGCCATGGCCTTTCTCAAAGCAGAGTGGAAAGTATTGAGTTATTTCGTGATTATCGCCGGTATATTACTTGCCTGGTCCGGAACCCTGCAGGGAAGCGCTGCCGCCCCCATCCATTCCAGTCCGGTGATCGCCATTGCCTTTTTAATCGGCGCCGTCTTTTCTGCTTTCGCAGGATATATAGGTATGCGAATCGCAACCAAAGCCAACGTACGAACGACACAGGCCGCCAGAACAAGCCTGGCCCGGGCGCTTAAGGTTTCTTTCAGGGGAGGCACGGTAATGGGCTTCGGCGTTGCCGGACTGGCCATCCTTGGACTGGGCGGACTCTTTATTGTCCTCTACCATACTTTCGTTCATCCCGGAACAGCAGCATCTTCCGCAGAGTTAAAAAAAACGATTGAAGTACTGGCGGGTTTTTCACTGGGCGCTGAGAGCATTGCCCTGTTTGCGCGTGTTGGCGGAGGTATCTATACCAAGGCCGCGGATGTAGGGGCAGATCTGGTGGGTAAAGTTGAAGCAGGCATTCCTGAAGACGACGTAAGGAATCCCGCCACAATTGCTGATAACGTAGGCGATAATGTAGGTGACGTGGCGGGGATGGGTGCGGATTTATTTGGGTCATACGTGGCCACTATTCTTGCAACGATGGTATTGGGGCAGGAGATCGTTTCGGCCGACCAGTTTGGAGGCATGGCCCCTGTGCTGCTGCCAATGCTCATTGCCGGACTGGGATTAATCTTTTCGATTATCGCCTCCCTGTTTGTGAAGATCGGTAAAGATACTGACAGTGTGCAGCGTGCCCTCAACCTTGGCAACTGGCTCTCTATTTTGCTGACGGCCATTGCATCCTATTTTGCGGTGAAATGGCTCTTGCCACCGGCAATGTCTATCAGGGGCTTTCAGTTTAACGCCATGTCTGTTTACCACTCTATCCTGGTAGGGCTGGCCGTTGGCACACTGATGAGCCTCATTACAGAATATTATACCGCAATGGGCAACCGCCCGGTACAATCTATCATTCGTCAATCTTCAACCGGGCATGCCACCAATATTATCGGTGGATTATCTGTGGGGATGGAATCTACGGTTCTTCCTATTCTTGTGCTGGCAGCAGGAATTTATGGTTCGTATTATTTTGCAGGTTTCTATGGTGTGGCTATTGCCGCGGCAGGAATGATGGCCACAACAGCGATGCAGCTGGCGATTGATGCTTTTGGCCCTATTGCAGATAATGCCGGCGGTATTGCCGAAATGAGCGGGTTGCCAAAAGAAGTAAGAGAGCGTACAGACATACTCGATGCCGTAGGCAATACCACTGCTGCTACAGGTAAAGGCTTTGCAATTGCATCAGCCGCACTCACCTCACTGGCGCTGTTCGCGGCTTTTGCAGGCATCTCTGGTATTACTTCCATAGACATTTATAAGGCTAATGTGCTTGCCGGCCTATTTGTGGGCGGTATGATCCCCTTCATCTTTTCTTCCCTGTGTATCTCCGCTGTTGGCCGCGCTGCCATGGCCATGGTACAGGAAGTAAGGCGTCAGTTTAAAGAAATTCCGGGCATCATGGAATACAAGGCAAAACCTGAATACGAGAAATGCGTAGCCATATCCACGGAGGCCTCCATCCGGGAGATGATGCTTCCGGGGGCTATTGCGCTGACCGTTCCACTGATTGTAGGCTTTACCTTTGGTGCAGAAGTACTGGGAGGCTTACTGGCAGGCGTAACAGTTTCCGGTGTGCTGATGGGCATATTTCAGTCTAACGCCGGCGGTGCCTGGGACAATGCCAAGAAATCCTTTGAAAAAGGAGTACTCATTAATGGAGTAATGGAATATAAAGGTTCAGATCCGCACAAGGCTTCGGTTACTGGTGATACCGTAGGTGACCCCTTTAAAGATACCTCCGGACCATCAATGAATATACTGATAAAGCTAATGTCTATCGTTTCACTAGTCATTGCACCCCACATTGCTGTTGGAATTAGCAATAATTTGACAACGGAAATTAAAAAAGAGATAAAAATCATTAAGTCTGCCGGTGCAAATGGTAAAATACTGTTAGACACTGTTAAAAATACCAGTGACACTCTGGTAAATAACCAATAAATGCTTATCATTGTTCTGAATAAAAGGGATTTCCAAAGAAAATCCCTTTTATTTTTAATTTTTTTTTAATTAGGTTTGGAATTGAATTCAATTATATCACAAATAAAAAAACTTAACACTTTAAACTAACTTATGCTTTTTAAAAAATCTATTCCACAATTACTGGCTGAGGCGAATGAGAGTGGTGAGGGCACGCTGGTCCGTTCCTTATCCAGTTTCAATTTAGTTGCCCTGGGCGTTGGTGCTATTATCGGTGCTGGATTATTCTCCCTTACAGGCATAGCAGCAGCAGATAACGCTGGTCCTGCCGTAATTCTCTCATTTATTGTCGCAGCGGTGGGTTGTGGTTTTGCCGGACTTTGTTACGCGGAATTTGCCTCTATGATTCCTGTAGCAGGTAGTGCTTATACGTATTCTTATGCCACCATGGGCGAGTTCATGGCCTGGATCATTGGATGGGATTTAGTTTTGGAATATGCTTTGGGTGCAGCAACTGTTGCAGCCAGCTGGTCACAATACTTTTCGCAATTCATTGAAGGATTTGGTGTACATTTCCCTACCACGCTTTTGCATGGCCCATGGGACAAGATAGATGTTGCAGGCCAGATGGTCAATGCAGGTGGTATCATCAATTTACCTGCAATAGTCATTGTTTGTTTACTGTCCCTTTTATTGATGAAAGGTACCGGAGAATCTTCAGCAGTAAATAACGTACTTGTAATTGTTAAAGTTGCCGTTGTACTTGTATTTATCGCATTGGGATGGGCATTTATCAACCCTGCAAATCATCATCCTTTCATTCCTGTAAACTTAGGTGAAGAGGCTGTAAAATCAGGTACCAAAGGTTTCTTTGAGTTCTTTGCCAGCGATGATTTCGGTCATTTTGGTATCAGTGGTATCCTTCGTGGTGCCGCAGTTGTATTTTTCGCTTTCATTGGTTTTGATGCCGTAAGTACTGCAGCGCAGGAAGCTAAAAACCCACAAAAAGGAATGCCTATCGGAATCATTGGTTCACTTGTAGTATGTACTTTATTATATGTGCTGTTCTCTTATGTAATGACAGGTTTAGAAAACTACACCAAATTTGCCGGTGATGCCAAACCTGTTGCTACGGCATTTGCACAAACAGGATATACCTTCTTAAATAAGTTCCTGATCGTTGCCATTCTTGCAGGTTACACATCAGTAATACTGGTGATGCTGCTTGGCCAGAGCCGTGTGTTTTACAGCATGAGTAAAGACGGATTGTTGCCTAAAATTTTCTCAGACCTTCACCCTAAAAACCAGACTCCTTACAAAACCAATTTAATGTTTATGGTTTTCGTAAGTATCTTCGCCGGATTTGTACCGGTTTCAGACCTGGGACATATGGTGAGTATCGGTACATTATTTGCGTTCTCACTGGTTTGTATCGGCGTATTGATCCTCAGAAAAACAGATCCTCAGCTGGACAGGCCTTTCCGCACACCATGGGTACCTGTAGTACCAATTTTAGGAATTCTTGTTTGTGTAATGATGATGGCTTCCTTACCTCTTGCGAGCTGGGGACGTTTAGCGGTCTGGATGGCATTGGGTATCATTATCTATTACGCATACAGTAAGAAAAACAGTAAAATCAGAAAAGAGTATCAGGGAAACTAATCCAGCCAACTGATTATCTTCTGCAATAAAAAAAAGGCCACTCGTTGAGTGGCTTTTTTAGTTAATTCCTTATACATTTACATTAAAACCAACGCTCATGGAATTCAATTTCAGCCAAATCTTATCCACCTCAATGGTGCTTTTTGCAATCATTGATATTTTAGGAGCCATTCCGGTAGTGATCCAGCTGCGCAGAAAGGCAGGCCATATTGAATCCGAGAAGGCAACGCTGGTAGCTACAATACTGATGATCACCTTTCTCTTCGCCGGAGAAACCTTACTAAAGGTGATCGGACTTGACGTAGAGTCGTTTGCCATTGCAGGTTCCCTGGTGATCTTTTGTATTGCAATGGAGATGGTACTGGGCTTAACGATTTTCAATGAAGAAGCGCCGGAAACAGTTTCTATTGTTCCGCTTGCTTTCCCGCTGATTGCAGGTGCAGGTACGATGACTACCCTGCTTTCACTAAAAACAGAATATGCCACCCAAAACATCCTGGTAGGGATCGTGATGAATATGATATTCGTATACATCGTGTTAAAAAACACGGAGCGCCTGGAAAAACTCTTCGGTAAATCAGGACTAAATGTTTTAAGAAAAGCTTTCGGCGTGATCCTGCTTGCTATAGCGATTAAACTATTCAGGAACAATACCGGATTGTAAATTATTCCTTAATCAGCCTGGCAATAAACATCGTATCTGCCTTATCATTGTAACCCCTGATGCTCTGCATACTTTCAAGCTTTAGTGCCTGTGTGGCCAGCAGGTGTTCAATTACCTCTTCATTTTCTTTCTTAAACACTGAACAGGTAATATAAATCAGCGCCTTTCCGGGTTTAAGATATTTCACCACGCGTGTTCCGATATTCTTTTGCAGGCCGGAGAAGAAGTCAATTTTATGTTCCTCAAAATGATAGAGCATTTCGGGCGTGCGCCCCCATGTTCCTGATCCCGAGCAGGGAGCATCAAGGATGATCCCGTCAAAAGCATAATCATGAAGGTCCTGTTCATTGTTCTGCAGCAGGTCCAGCACTTTTTTCTGATATTTTCTGATGCCGGCAGCCTGAAAGCGCTCATCAAGGTTATGCAGGCTGTTTTCCCTTACGTCACTTACCAGCAGCTGTACCTTTGGCTCAATATCGTGCAGCAGCAGAGACTTCCCTCCTGATGCAGCGCAGCAGTCCCACCAGTACTCGTAAGGTTTTGGAAGGAAGTATTCCCCTGTCCTTTGCGAAGACAGGTCCTGCACCTGATAATACTTGTTATCCGGCAGCAGTTTTTCCAGTTTAGAGCCATTGGGCAGCGCCAGTGTTTTATTGCTGATCACTTTTACCTCAACTTCTTCCTTTGCCAGTAAATCCAGAAAAGATTGCTGCTGATCTTCTTTTACCCTCAGGAACAGATCAGGCTGGATAAAGAAAGACTGCAGAAAATCACCTTTAACAATTCCTTCAGAAAGTGCTGCCGTAAAAGGAAAAACGTCTTCAAGGTTAAAGTCGGGGTAAGCATCTTTTACCAATGCGATCTTGGCCTGCACAGGTAACAGCAGCTGATCGCTCAATTGCGGCAGGTAATGGCTGATGACCATACTCTCCGTTTGATTACACAGAAAATCGGCAACCGCCAGTCTCAATAAAGATTCTTCTTTTTTGAGCGCCTTCCCCAGCCTGAAATAGCTGTACAGATATCGGGTAGTCCAGCGCCTGTCTGAAGAACCCATCTGTTTGTGCTGCTTAAAATAGGTAAATAAAAACCTGTGCAGGGGAAGCACCCCATCGTATTGCTCAAAAGCCTGTTCAAAGGCGCGAACCTGATATTCTAATTTCATTCTACGGGGTTTAGCGCAAAGTTTTTGTACTCCAGCAAAAACAGGCTGGTATTGATGTACCCTAATTGTTCATCCCTCTTAAAAAGATAAGAGTTCTGCAATCCTTTGTATTTAAAGGCGGTGAGATAACTGAGGTAGTTTGCGCCATAGCTGACCATCAGTTTACCAACATAGTATCCGGTATCAAATCCTTTAAAGGCATACTCTCCCGGTTCAAAGCTGTTGAGCTTACGGAATTTTTTCACAAAGCTGTTTACAGCAGCACTTTTGTAATCTACCCAGTAAGAGGTAGTGATCTTTGTACCTAGCTGCTGAAGTTTATCAGTATTGTAATTTTGTTTCAACCAGTTCGGATGACCAAAAAGATCAATCTGCATGCCAGCGGTCTTCATTTTCGCGAGCTTGTCTATTGTGGCAACCACAAACTGCCTGTCTGATGAAGAAACCAGGACTACATAACGTTTGCCCGGCACCTTTGCTGTTTCCATCGCGTATACAGAACTATATTCCTGAAAGGTAAACCTGCTTCCCTTATCCTTCTTGAAATAGGCGCGAACAGGAATCGCCAGTGATTCATCAGCAGATTTGCGGGTGCTGATCAGCGCTACGATTGTTTTTGCCGGATCAAAGGATTTAGTAATAAAGCCGCACATTTTCTCTGCATGCAGGTCGATATTATTGACTACAGAAATAAGGTTGGGATTAAGAAACTCGTCGGGATGCGTTGCTGCAAGCGGGGAGACTACAGGAATCGCATTGGCCACCGAATAATTTGTAATCTGTTTGATGCCCTCAGGAAATACAGGCCCCACAATGAGGTCGGACCCGGAAAGCTGTCCTGATTTAATCAGCGAAAGAATCTGCTCATTATTATCCCGCGTATCCAAAACGCTGAGGCGAAAGTTTAAACCGCCCGCTGCGGCAGAATCTATACCCATTTTAAATCCCTGATAAAAATCAATAGCCATCACGGATTTTTCCATATCGGCCTTGCTGCCCGATTGGATAGTGGCAGTATTCAGGTTAAAGGGAATGAGCAGAGCGATCCTGGCCTCAGTAAACTTTTTATCAGTTTTGACTACTGCTGCCGGCTTTTCTGCCGCCTCTTTCTGTGGTGTTTTATGAGTTGTTACCTTTGGCGAACAGGCCAGAAGGAAACAACTCATAAAGATTATACACCAAAATTTATTCCCACTCAATTGTTGCTGGTGGTTTTGAACTAATGTCATATACAACTCTGTTAATACCTTTTACTTTATTGATGATTTCATTAGAAATTTTCGCAAGCACCGGGTATGGCAAATGACACCAATCGGCAGTCATACCATCAACAGATTCCACTGCACGAAGGCAGATGACGTTCTCATAGGTACGTTCATCTCCCATTACGCCGACCGACTGAACCGGTAGGAATATTGCTCCTGCCTGCCAAACCTGATCGTATAACCCTGCTTCTTTAAGGTTATCTATGTATATTTTGTCAGCATCCTGAAGGATAGCTACTTTCTCTGCTGTAACATCTCCCAGAATACGTATCGCCAATCCCGGACCCGGGAAAGGATGACGGCCAAGGATAAAGTCTTCCAGACCCAGTGACTTTCCTACTCTTCGTACTTCATCCTTAAACAAAGTATTCAGCGGCTCCACTACCTTCAGCTTCATAAAGTCGGGCAAACCGCCTACGTTATGGTGTGATTTGATCGTTGCCGAAGGGCCTTTAACAGAAATGGATTCTATCACGTCAGGATAGATCGTGCCCTGTGCAAGCCATTTCACATCCTGTACTTCATGGGCGGCATCATCAAATACTTCAATGAATACACGTCCGATTGCCTTGCGTTTCAGTTCAGGATCTTTAACTCCTGCCAGCTGACTTAAGAAACGGTCTTTGGCATCCACACCTTTGATGTTTAGCCCAAGGTGTTTGTATTGTTCCAGCACAGCCTCGTACTCATCTTTGCGCAGTAAGCCGTTATCAACAAAGATACAGTGCAGGTTTGCACCTATCGCTTTATGCAGCAGAATTGCGGCCACACTTGAATCCACACCGCCAGAAAGGCCAAGTACTACTTTGTCATTACCCAGTTTCTCTTTCAGTTCTGCGATGGTAGTCTCCACAAATGCATCGGCTGTCCAGTTCTGGCTGCATCCGCAGATGTCTGCCAGGAAGTTCTCCAGAAGTTGTTTTCCGTCAATGCTATGTGTAACCTCGGGATGGAACTGGATGGCATAGGTATCAGTGTCTTTCACATGGAAAGCTGCAACCCTTACACTGTCTGTACTGGCAATCACTTCAAATTCTTCAGGAATTTCTTTGATGGTATCACCGTGTGACATCCAAACCTGAGAACCGATATTTATATTTTTTAGTAATTTATTGTCTGCCTGAATGTAATTAAGATTTGCTCTTCCATATTCACGTGTTGAAGATGCCTGAACGCGGCCGCCTGAGTGCTGTGCCAGATACTGTGCGCCATAACATACGGCTAATACAGGTTGTTTCTGATGAAAACGGGCTAAGTCTATCTGAGGAGCATCTTCCTGAAGAACAGAATAAGGACTACCAGAAAAAATTACACCTTTAACATCTGCTGTAATTTCCGGAATATTATTAAAGGGGTGTATTTCACAATAAACATTTAACTCACGGACCCTGCGGGCTATCAACTGCGTAAATTGAGAGCCATAATCTATAATTATGATTTTTTCTAGCATGGCCAAAGTTAGTATTTATTCACCTCAACACCGAATCTTTTTAGGAAATCTACACCTTCATCGCTCGGCAGGCCTTTGTACTCCGCATAAGAGTCTTTATAAAACACCACTTTGATGCCTGAAGACAGGATCAGCCTGGCACAGGCGATGCAGGGCGAGAGCGTAGTGTATAATGTTCCGCCTTCGAGCCTCGACCCCTTGCGGGCCGCATACAAAATTGCGTTTTCTTCTGCATGCAGCGCCAGGGAGCAACTCCCTTTAGAATCTCTTGCACAACCGGTATCCGGCCATTCTTCATCACAATTATGTGTTCCTGCAGGCGGGCCATTATACCCGATAGAAATAATGCGGGTATCCTTGGTGAGCACCGCCCCTACCTGCGCCCTTACACAATGAGACCTGGCAGCAAGATCTACGGCCAGGTTCATATAAATATCGTCAAATCCGGGTTTAACTTTTACCAATTTAGTGACCTCCCTCTGCTGCAATACTTTCTACATTAATGCCCTGTTTCTTTAATACAGCGCTCACTTTCCAGGCAAAGAAGATCAGGTATGCAAATCCAATGGCAGGGATGATATAAGAGTGGTGGATACCCTGAGTATCGGCCAGCTTGCCCTGAACCGGCGGCAGGATGGCACCTCCCAGGATCATCATGATCAGGAATGAAGATCCCTGACTGGTGTATTTTCCAAGGCCTGTGATAGACAAAGCAAAGATAGACGGCCACATGATTGAACAGCATAATCCACCGCTGATAAAAGCAAGGGTAGCCACTTCACCCGTATTCAGTAAACCTACGATCATTGCGATCACACCAAGTGTAGAAAAAATGGCCATTGTTTTAGCCGGCTTTTCCTGACCGATAAAAAATCCGATAACCAGTATCGTTACGCAAATCCCATATACATACAGATTGCTTACATCAGTACCTGTAAAGTGGTTAACCAGCAGGATAACACCAAAGGCTACAAACGGAACAACTACTGTTAGTATAGTTTTAGCAGTTTTGCCCAGGCTGAAAGCACTAACGGCACCCGTCCAGCGCCCTACCATCATACTTCCCCAGTATAAAGCGATATAAGGTTTGATATCAGATTCATGAAAACCACCAAATTCTTTCAGGTTGAGCAGCGCCCCTAAGTTACTCTGGATGGTTACCTCTACTCCTACATAGGTAAAAAGGGCAATCATCCCCAGAATAAGCTGCGGATATTGCATCGCTCCCCACTGGTTTCCATTCTCCTTCTTTTTGAGATAAACAAAAAGTAATGAACCGATAATGATCACCAGCGATGAATAGACAAAGTTGGCTTCCGCAACGCCGGTAAGGCGTGATAAAGGCTGGGCTGCCAATACCATCAGGAAACCCAGAATGATCACTACCAGCGGCCCGTTTGATTTGGGACTGGCTTCCAGCTGTTCATCACTGGTTACCTTTGGCAGGTCACTGATGGCATAAAAGCCTGCAACCAGAAGGAACAATCCTGCAAGTGCATAGTATAATGTGGTGATAGATGAGATATCTACTACTTTGGCCACGGCATCACTGGCCGAACCAAAAAGTACAATACTTACAATTACCGGCCCCATAAGGGCGCCAAAGTTATTAACCCCGCCCGCCAGGTTTAACCGGTGCGTACCGCTTTCCGGCGCGCCAAGCGCCACCACAAAAGGCTGTGCAGCGGTCTGCTGCAGCGAGAAACCAATCGCTATCACGAAAAAGGCAACCAGAATAAACATAAATGATCCGGAATGTACGGCCGGCACCATCAATAATGCACCACATGATGAAATTGCAAGTCCGGCAATAATCCCGTTCTTGTACCCGATTTTATTGAGGATATCAACTTTACTGGCCTGCGAAGCAAAGTAAAGGATGAGCGAACCGATGAAATAACCACCGTAAAAGGTAAAGTCAATGAGCTGCGATTCAAATTGTGTGAGGCTGAAATGCGACTTGCAGAAGGGTATAAAGATACCGTTCGACGCTGCCACAAAACCCCAGAAAAAGAAGACGGTGATGATGGTGTACAACGCTGTCCCATAGTTTTTTTGTGTCTGATTATCCATATAAAATTGTTGGTGCAAAGTTTGAGTTTATAAACATAAATAAAATAAACTGTTTGTTAAAGCGTATACTGTACACAATAAATGAGACAAAAAAAATGGGGCTACTTATACATTTAAATCGGATATTAGCACCAAATATATGTGAGTTGAATGATTGAAGCAATATTACAGGGGATTGGTGCGGGTATTTTGTTTTCGTTTTTAACAGGACCTGTTTTCTTTTCCATGATCAAGACCAGTATAGAAAAGGGTTTTAAAGCCGGCTTTTCTTTGGCAATAGGAGTGATACTGAGTGACATCATATTTATTACTTTTACGATCTTTAGCTCTCAGTTCGTGAATTATAATCCGGCATATAACAAGTATGTTGGTATTGTTGGTGGTCTTTTCCTTTTGGGAGTGGGTTTATATTACCTGATCAGCAAAGTAAAGATAAACTATGAGATCTCGGAAATACTGAAAGTTAATCGGAGCGGTTATATCCTCAAGGGCTTTTTGATGTGCCTGCTGTCTCCTACTACGCTGATGTTTTGGGTTGGTGTGGGCGGCTTTGTTTCTGCACAGCTGCACTACGCCATGGCAGAGAAAGTAGTGTTCTTTGTAGTAGCTATGGCCACGCAGCTGTTTGTAGATTCATTAAAGACCTATTACGCCGCCAAGCTGCGGTATAAAATTAAAGAGAAAAACATCAAGGTGCTGAACCGGGTTGCCGGAGCGGTGATTATCATCTTTGCCCTGCGCATATTTTTTGAAGTAGTCACCAAATATTACAAGTAAATAAAAAAGGTGCTGTGAAATCACAGCACCTTTTTAGATAAAGCCAGGATAAACCCGGCTTGATTTTCTTTAGTAAGCCCTCTGGTTGCTTCCTTCTTTCCAGTTTACAAAGGCTTTGTTCACTACCTTGTTACCTCCCGGAGTTGGATAATTACCAGAGAAATACCAGTCGCCTTTATGGTTAGGGATTGCAACATGCAGGTTATCCAAAGTCTGATAGATCACCTCTACATCTGCAACCGTTTCCGCCGGAGTAATGATCTTTGCAATTTGTGCCGAGATCTCTTCCTGTTTAAACGGCCTGTATATCTCTTTAACGTGATTAACGATCTGATCTTTAGGCAAAAGCAATGATGCTTTACACTTCTCGTACACCTCGTCTATGATATGCGCCATTCCGCGTTCTTTCAGCAACTGGATCGCTGCTTCAAAAGCTACAAACTGGCCCATTTTAGACATGTCAATACCGTAACAGTCAGGATAGCGTATTTGCGGGGCAGAAGATACGATAATGATTTTTTTAGGGTGCAGCCTGTCGATGATCTTGATGATACTCTGTCTCAGTGTTGTTCCCCTTACAATAGAGTCATCCACTGCAACAAGTGTATCCACATCGTTTTTGATCACGCCGTACGTAGTATCATAAACATGGGCAACCATTTCCTTCCGGTCTGCATCGGCAGTGATAAAAGTACGCAGTTTAACATCTTTGATAGCCAGCTTTTCTACTCTTGGCGCCATTGAAAGCAACTCCTCCATTTCTTCTCCACTAAGATTTTCCTTACGTTCAATCAGCGTATCTTTCTGGATCTTTCTGATGTGCTCATGTAAGCCATCTACCAAACCATAGAAAGAGATTTCAGCCGTATTGGGTATAAAAGAGAAAACCGTATGTTTCAGGTCAGATTTTACTGCGGTCAGGATCTGATCGATCAGTAATTTACCAAGCTTTTTTCTTTCTGTATAAATTTCAGCATCGCTTCCGCGGGAGAAATAAATACGTTCAAATGAACACGATCTTTTCTCCAGAGGCTCTCTGAACTGTTCCATACTTACTGTACCATCCTTTTTAACAATCAAGGCATGGCCGGGAAGCACTTCTTTTACTTCACCAAAAGGAATATTAAATGCAGTTTGAATCGCAGGGCGCTCAGAAGCACCTACCACGATCTCATCATCTTGGTAATAATACGCAGGGCGGATTCCCGAAGGATCACGCATAAAGAAAGCATCTCCGTTCCCAACAATTCCGCACATGGCATAACCACCATCCCAGGTTTTGGCAGAGCGGCGGAGTATATTTGCAATGTTCAGGTTGTCTGATATCTTGTGTGTGATTTCCACATTTGAAAGTCCTTCCTTTTTGTAACTATCAAAAAGATCCTGATTTTCATCATCAAGGAAGTGACCGATTTTCTCTAAAACTGTAACTGTATCAGCCTGCTCTTTGGGATGCTGTCCTAATTCATACAGTTGTTCCAGCAGTTCATCAACATTGGTCATGTTAAAGTTACCTGCTACAACAAGATTACGCGTCATCCAGTTATTCTGACGAAGAAAAGGATGGCAGTTTTCAATTGAGTTTTGTCCATGGGTACCGTAACGCAGGTGGCCCATTAATACTTCCCCGATAAAACTTACATTTTGTTTGAGCCATTCCGCGTCCTGCATGAGTTCAGGAGTTTCATTCTGGATGTCTACAAATTTGCTGTGTACATAACCAAAAATATCTGCAACGGCATTTTGCGCCATCGACCTGTAGCGGCTAATGTAACGGTGTCCTGGTTTTACATCTAATTTGATTGTTGCAATTCCTGCTCCGTCCTGCCCCCTGTTGTGTTGTTTCTCCATCAAAAGATACAGCTTATTCAGGCCATAAAGGGCAGTACCGTATTTTTTCTGGTAGAATGAGAGCGGTTTTAAAAGACGGATAAAAGCAATTCCGCATTCGTGTTTTATCGAGTCACTCATTGTTTGTGGTTTGAGCCGCAAATTTAGAGTTAATAATAGTATGAACCTAGAAAGAAATACAATCTTTCTTACAGTTGACTTTGGATTAAAAACCGCTTTAATTATAGCATAAAAGCAATTTAAAACGGTTTAGCTAAAAGTGCAGAAAATAATTTGACGTTATAACTACGAAATGGCGGAACGATCACCAGCGGACCCGCGAAGAAACGATATTCTCATCAAAAAAAATCGAGGCATTCTGATCAAAAACCTTTTCATCTCCCGAGGTATAAAATTTCTTGCTGCGCGCTCTGCCCAGCTGTATTTCCAGTTCGGGATGACGTTGCAGGTAGTCGGCTAAACTGTGTGCAACGATATCGCCCTGGGCCACCAGTTTAAACCCTTCCGGCAGCATTGCCCTTAACTTTGGGATGAGCAGCGGATAATGGGTACAGGCAAGCAGGATGGTATCAATTGCCGGTGATTTTGCCAGCAGTTCATCAACATATTTCTGAACAAAATAATCAGCACCGGGATTAATATGTTCATTGTTCTCAATCAGAGGAACCCATAGCGGGCAGCTTTGCTGAACCACATTCAGTTCTGGAAAAAAATGACTGATCTCAATCGGATAGGATTCAGAATTTACGGTACCACGGGTTCCCATCACACCTATCGTATTGGTTTCAGTGTATCCGCCTATAACCTCAGCTGTAGGCCTGATTACCCCAAGTACCCGGTGGTTTGGATACTTTACCGGAAGCACACGCTGTTGTATGGTACGCAGTGCTTTGGCAGATGCGGTATTGCAGGCAAGGATCACCAGCGGACATCCTTGTGCAAACAGCCACTCTACGCATTCCAGCGTGTACTGATAAACAGTTTCATAAGAATGATCTCCATAGGGCGAGCGGGCATTGTCGCCCATATAAATATAGTTATACTCCGGCAGCTTGTCGGCAATGGATTTAAAGACCGTAAGGCCACCATATCCTGAATCAAAAATACCTATAGATTTCGTATCGTTCATAGCAAAAAAAAAGCGGAACCAGGGTTATACCCGATTCCGCAATTTAATATATTTTTAGGACTATTTTTTAGGTGCAGCAGCTGCAGCTGTTGTTCCTGAAATACCCAATTTAGTTTTTACCGCAGCAGTAACATCGTCACCACCTTCCCATGCAAGCAGGTTGTTTGCACCTTGCTGAGCAGAGATATCAAAGATATAAGCAAAGCCTTTTTCTCTTGCTACTGCTTTTACCGCATTGATAAATTTAGTATTTAAAGGAGCCAGTAACTCACCTTGTTTAGTAGCAATATCCTGTTGTGCTTTTTGTGTAGACTCAGTGATACGTTTTTTCATATCATCCAGTTCAGCACCTTTAGTCTGCAGTTCTTTTCCTACAGTTTCTTTATTAGCTTCGCTAAGCGTTTTGTTTAATGCAACTGCAGCTTCATACTTGGTCTGGTACTCAGTTTGCATTTTTTCAATCTCAGTTTGTTTTTGTTTTTGCAGTGCTTCTAATGTAGTAGATGCTGTTTTGGCTTCCGGCATTGCTGCGAAAATCGCTTCAGAATCAATGTGTGCAATTTTTTGCTGAGCGCTTGCAACATTAGCAGTAAACACTAAGCCAGCTGCCACAAAAAATACGTTAATTAACTTTCTCATTTCTATTGTTCTAATTGTGTTTTAATATTTATTTAGGTGTGTCTATTTTACTGATGTGCTTGGTTTATATCCTAATCTGATGATCACGTCATTACTCAGGTCATAGTTGCTGCTTGAATAAATCATCATTGTAGATTCACTGCTTTTATCAAAGATAAAGTCCAGGAACTTAGTTTTTGCCAGATCTGCGATTACTGCAGTTACTTTGTCCTGGATAGGCTTAAGCAACTTGGTACGCGTTTGGAAAAGCTCTCCCTCAGGACCAAATTTCTGGCGCTGGTATTCTTTTGCATCCTTTTCTTTTTCGATGATATCGTTCTCTCTGCGCTTGCGCATATCATCAGTAAGCAATACCTGGTCTGCCTGGTAGGCTTTGTACATCTTATCGATTGCAGCAAAGTTGGCATCAGACTCTTTCTGGAACTGTTGCGACAACACATTCAGCTGGTTCTGCGAAGATTTGTACTCAGGTAAATTTTTAAGAATATATTCTGTATCTACATAAGCGAACTTCTGTGCAAAGGCACCGAACGTTGCGAACATTAAAAAACCAATTAAAATAACCTTCTTCATCTGTGTGTATTTTGTTTTTAAAGGTAATGAATTAATTAAATCCACCCAATTGCTGAGCGATACTAAACGTAAAGGATTGCTTTCCGCCTTCTGTAATTACACCAGCCGAACTTGGAATGGCATCAAATGCGTGTCCGTAATCAATTCCCAGCATTCCAAATATCGGTAAAAATATCCTTGCTCCAATACCTGCCGACCTTCTAATGTTAAAAGGATTGTAATCTGAGAACTTGTTCCAGGTATTACCGCCCTCAGCAAAACCAATCAGATAAGCTGTAGCCTGCTGGCTCGCAATTACCGGATATCTGATCTCCATTACATATTTACTGTAGATCGGGCTACCAGAGTTATAAGCAGTATATGCAGCATTATATGTGGTTGCTGTAGCCGGGATCACTACGTTGTTGGCATAACCACGCATCGTGATCAGCTCTGATCCCTGAAGGAAGTCAAATCCCTGCATACCGTCACCACCCAGTTTAAACCTTTCAAATGCAGACTGACCTACGGCCGAGTTGTATGAACCAAGGAAACCGAACTGTGCCTGTGCTTTCACAACAAACTTACCTGCCAGCCTCTGGAACCATTGTCCCTCAAATTTCCATTTGTGGTATTCTGTAAACCTGTATTTCTGCTTATCAGAAGCCGTGGCATAGTTAGTATTATTCAATAACGAATAAGGTGGAGTTGCCTGTATAGTGAACTTGAAATAAGAACCTTCCGTTGGGAAGATTGGTGAGTTTCTTGAATCCCTGCTCAGCTCCTGCGTTAAGTTAAAGTTATAAGATGTACCCGTAGAAAACAAATATCCGGGATAGTTATTCAGAATATACTGTTGTGCATTGATTGAGTGTGTCAACTGGAAATAGTTATCAGGCCATTTCAGTACGCGTCCCAAACTCACCGTCACACCGTTCAAACGGATTCTTTGTGCTGCCGTTGTAGAAGTAGCCACGTACGACTGTAATGAGGTGAAAGCACTTAAACCAAAACTCACTGGTTTCTTACCTCCAAGCCATGGCTCAGAGAATGAGAAGCTGTACGACTGGTAGTAACTACCGTTGGTCTGTCCGCGAAGACTCAGTTTCTGACCGTCACCTTTGGGCAATGGTTTGTACGCTTTTGGGTTAAACAGGTTTCTCAGTGAGAAGTTGTTAAAGGTAAGCCCGATCGTTCCGATTACACGGCCACCACCAAAACCACCTGACAGCTCTACCTGATCTGAAGGTTTCTCTTCAACTGCATACTCAATATCAACCGTACCGTCAGAAGGATTTGGTTTAGGCGTAGGAACAGTTTTGGATTCATCAAAGTTCCCAAGCTGACCGATATCCCTTACCGTACGTACCAACAGGTCTTTAGAGAATTTATCACCCGGCCTGGTACGAACCGCACGCAGGACAACCCTGTCATTCGTAATCGTATTACCTTTAACCGTGATCCTGTTGTTTGTATACTGAGGTCCCTCATAGATCCTGATTTCCAGGTCTACAGTATCATTATAAATTTTTGTCTGAACCGGCTCCACATTAAATGTCAGGTAACCATCGTTCAGGTAAATGCTTGACACATCATCACTTTCGGCACCGTTGCCATGCAGTTTCACATTCAGTTTCTCCTCACTGAAAATATCGCCTTTTTCTAATCCAAGTACCTTTGTAAGGTCCTTGGTAGCATATTTCGCGTTTCCAGACCAGGTAATATTTCCAACATAATATTTTGGTCCTTCATACAGATCAATCTTAATGCCCACCGATTTTTCATTGTACCTGTAAGTGGTATCCTTGATGATCGTTGCATCACGGTAACCCTTTTCCTGCATTTTTGCTACCAGCTTCTCTTTATCTTCCCCGTATTTTTCTTTACTGAATTTACCAGGACCAAAGACTTTGTAAAAAGCCATTTTCTTGGTCTTCTTCATAAACTTACGCAACTGCGCAGCTTTGAAGTTTACATTTCCCGTAAAATCGATCTCATGCACCTTCACTTTACGGCCTTTATCTACAAATACCTGCAGTACCACTCCATTTTCCATGTTTGGATCAGGCTTGGTTTTGTACTCTACTTTAGTAAAGAAATAGCCCTTTTCAGCAAGATATTTATTGATGATTGTGGTAGTGCTGTTGTACGTATTTTCATTGATAATCGTCTTGCCCGATTTCGAATTCAGCTTTTCGGTGATGTCTGTTTTCTGTGATTTGCTCAGCCCGTTCAGTTCAAATGAACTCAAACGCGGACGCTCAACAACCTTGATATCAAAGTAAACCGTATCCTGGTCAAGTTTGGCAATATTTAATTCAACATCATCAAACAAACCCTGCGCCCATAACGTTTTAATAGCGGCAGAGGTAGCTTCACCGGGAAGTAAAATCCTTTCCCCTTTAATTAATTTGGAAAGTGTAATAATAACTTCTTTATCAATGAACTTTGCGCCACTCAAAGTTGTTCCTCCTATAATGTATTCTTTAGGTTGAAAATAATCTAAATCTGTACCGCTTACTTTTAAGCTTGGCGTGACTGGATTAGACTTGGGACGGTTGATCTGGGCCATTGTCGGTAACCCGATCAACAACAATAATATAAGTTGGTATATTCTTTTCATTTACAATCTAAAAAACGTTGCTAAGTTAATTTAAACACATGTTAAAAAGTGTTAAAAGTAAAATTAGTTCAACTGTTCACTAATTTTACCGAAGCGACGTTCGCGCTTTTGATAGTCTACAATAGCTTCAAAAAGGTCTTCCTTCATGAAGTCGGGCCACATGGTTTCCGTGAAATAAAGTTCACCATAGGCTATCTGCCACAAAAGATAATTACTGATTCTATGTTCACCGCCGGTACGGATCAGCAGTTCAGGATCTGGCATACTGTGCGTGGTTAACTGAGAAGAAAATGATGATTCATTAATATCATCAATCTCCATTTTTCCCTCCTTAACCTGCGCGGCAAGTTTTTTTGCGGCCTGCACAATCTCCCATTTTGAGCTGTAACTCAGGGCAAGTGTCAGTGTACAACTGGTATTTTTTGCCGTCTCGTCCATTGCGTTCTTCAGATCGTCAATACATTTCTGCGGTAAAGAAGCAATGTCACCTATGGCATTCAGCCTTACATTATTTTTATTCAGGGTAACAATTTCTGCATTGATTGTAGAGATCAGGAGCTCCATCAATAAATTGACCTCTTCAATGGGGCGGTTCCAGTTTTCCGTAGAGAAAGCATATACCGTTAGATATTTCACGCCAACATCAGTACAGCCTTCTACCACATCTTTTAACGATACAACCCCGCTTTCATGTCCGAATGACCTGAATTTTCCCTGATTTTTAGCCCATCTTCCATTCCCATCCATAATGATTGCGATGTGTTCCGGTAAGCGGCTAATATCTATTTGTTCTTTAAATCCCATTATTTGTGCAAATATGGCTAAAATGTCTAACAATCAGAAGAGTTTGTTACACCACTCCTAAAAGAAGGGTCAAAGTTATAAGTTATTTTGTTTATTTCTACCATAAACTTTAGCGGTAAATTTAAAAAGTAAAACACTTATCCGAGGTGAAGGTATAAGAAATCCCGATGTGTAAAAAAAAGTACGTATCGTTCTTTCTGTAATCGCCCCGCTGTCCGCCGGGATTCCAGTTATGAGGTAACTGTGAGGGATTGGAAAGATTAATATAAAGAGGATGCTCTGCATCAATCCTGCCATATGCACTAACCAGTGGATACTTGTCCCCTACATCATCCAGATAATCTGTATGTACCGTTCGGTAGCCTATCTGCGATAACAATGCCCAGTGGTCAGAGATCCGGTATTTTACACCCGCACCGTAAGGGATGCTGAGCGCATAATTCCTATAGTCTTTCCCTTCGGTTTTGTAATATTTTAGCTCATACTCCTGCCCCTGGTAGGTAGCCCTGGGATTAAAGAGCACACCGCCTATACCGGCAAAGATAAAAGGGCTGAAACGTTTGGTTCCCCCTCCGGCAAAATAATCGAAAAAATTAAAGTCTACCTGCAGGCTCAGCTCATTCAGTGGGGTACTAAAATTGAGGTTCCTGCTCCTGAAATCAGGATTGGAGGAGGTAGCATCATTGTCTTTGATCTTACCATGGTTGTAATGTATACCTATTGCCCAGTAAGGGTCAAGGTTTCCTTTAACAAATGCCCCGAATGCCGCCCCGCTAAAGTCAAAAGGATCTTTTGGGTTAAGATCTCCCATATACCCCGAAGCACCTGCATTTACTCCAACTTCCATTACCTGCGCCAAAGCAGCCGTAGAAAACAGGCATAACAGCATAACAGAAACCAGGATGCTTTTAAACTTCATTTTAATAATTGCGCGTGTCTATTCCCCAAAGTAACTTGTTCCTGAGCGTAGTCAGGTAGCTCTCATTGTTCAGCCTGATCAGGTTAACATGAAAAGCCGCTTTATTGATCGTTATTTTTACAGACCTGTCTACTGTAGCAGTTCTGGAATCACATGACACAAGGAATTTGGTACTTCTCGCTTCAACTTCAAAGCGCAGGGATACATCGTCCGGAATAATTACCGGTCTCACATTTAAGTTATGCGGCGCAATAGGCGTAATAACAAAATTTTGTGCGCTGGGAAAGATAATGGGTCCCCCGCAGCTCAGTGAGTATGCTGTTGACCCCGTTGGTGTGGCAATAATCAGCCCGTCGGCCCAGTAAGAGTTAATAAATTCATCATTCATGTAGGCATGAATGATCATCATAGCTGTATTGTCGCGTCTGTGGATCGTGATATCATTCAGTGCAAAGTTTTCGTCACCAAACAAGTGATGTTTGGATTCGAGGTTCAGCAGCGTCCGTTTATCAAGGGAATATTCATGGTTCACCAGGGCCTGTATGGCATTTCTAATCTCATTTTTATTGATACTGGCCAGAAAACCCAGGCGGCCGAAGTTGATCCCAATAACAGGTATGCCCGAATCGCGCACCAACGCCAGGGTATCCAGCAAGGTGCCATCCCCGCCCAAACTGATCAGTACATCAGCATTATTACATAATTCAGGGTGATCACAGAAAGTAGCCAGGCCTGCCGGCAGCTTTACTTTATCTTCAATAAACTCGTGGTAATCTTTATGTACGATAGTTTCGATTTCGTATTCCTTCAGGGCATCAAAAACATCCTGCACAAAAGGTAAAACGCTATTATTAAACTCTCTGCCGTATATTGCAATCTTCATTAGCGTTTATTGTTTTTGTTATGACGACGCTAAGGTAGCAAAAAGGAGATTATACATTTAAATAATTCATCAGCGAATTGTACCGGTCTTCGGTGCCATTATCGGTAATAGTGCTGTTGAAAACTGCCTTCACCTGATAATTATAACGTTCAAAGGATGAAATGATACCTGAAAGTTCAGTCTTATTGATCTTGAGAGTGACCTCCATACGGGTAGAGTCCTGAAAAGACTGTACATAAGAAGACAGTATCTGTGCATTATCCCCTTCAACGATCTGAGCCATATGGGATAAGGAATTATTCCTGTTATTGATTTCAAGAACGATAATTCCTCCCGGTTCCTTTACTGCATAAATCTCAGAAGTATAATCGATCAGGTTGTGTATAGAGATAATTCCCAGATAGTTTTTACTGTAATCCAGCACGGGCACGATAGAAAGCTGGAGCTGGTGAAATACCCTGATCACATCATAAACATGTGCATCCTGATAAACGAAAGGATTGAGAATAGTTAATGAAAGTCCCCCGAGCGCCTCTTCAGGATGGCGGACTTCCAGTAATTCTTCTTCGGCAACAATGCCCAGGAACTGGCTTTCATTTACAATAGGCAAATGATACAACTTGAACTCAGACAGCCTGTCCAATGCCACCTGAACTGTGTCAGACGTCCGCAAGGGAGGGATGGTGTTGGATATGAGTTCAGATGCAAACATTGTTTATTTCAATAAAATTCTATTTAAAAATGTATTCAGGTACTCGTTAAATACTTCGGGCTGCTCCATCATAGGGGCATGGCCGCATTTGTCAACCCAGTTCAGTTCAGAGTTGGGCAACAGCTGATGAAATTCTTCAGCTACATCAGGCGGAGTAACTTTATCCTGTTTGCCCCAGATCAGTGAAACCGGGATAGTAATTTTCGAAAGTTCCTTCGCCATATTATGACGGATGGCAGACTTCGCTAATGCTAAAATACGAATAACTCTCGAACGTTCATTCACCGATTTGTAAACTTCGTCAACCAGTTCTTTTGTCGCAATTGCAGGGTCATAAAAAGTGAACTCTACTTTTTCACGGATATAATCATAGCTTTCTCTTCTTGGGAAGGAACCGCCAAAGGCATTTTCGTATAAACCAGAACTGCCTGTGAGTACCAGTGCTTTTACAATTTCCTGATGCGCCGCTGTTACCACTAAGCCTACATGTCCGCCCAGTGAATTTCCTACCAGTACTACCTGTCCAAGCTTTTTAAACTTTATAAACTTATGAACATACTTGGATAAGCTTTTCACCCCGAGTGTGAGCAGCGGCAATTCATAAATCGGAAGTATAGGCACCAGAACATGGTACCTGTCCTTAAAATAGTCAATTGCAGGCTCCCAGTTACTGAGTTCACCCATTAAACCATGAAGTAATACCAGGGGTTCGCCTTCGCCGGCTTCTATAAAATTAAACCCATCCTCTTCTATTACCTCGTATTTCATGCGTTTATAATTTTTTTTTGTTTGATTGCAATTTGGAGTTTATGGTTCACCGTTAATCTCAAAATGTAATGCTACTAAGTTAACAGGCAAAAACAATTTAAAGCAATATTAACGGTTAATTTTATAAAAATTGTTTTAATGACAAATGATTAACACAATTTATGCCAATTGACTTTTTAAGATTTCTGCAATGAGTTTACCATCTGCTTTTCCGGCAAGTTCTTTGTTTGCCAGCCCCATTACTTTGCCCATATCTTTCACTGAACTCGCGCCAGAATCCCTAATCAGGCTGGCTATCAGCACTTCAACCTCTTCCCTGCTCAGCTGTTGCGGCATAAACTGGCTGATCACTTCAATCTCCTCTTCTTCAATCACCGAAAGGTCTTCCCTGCCCTGCTGTTTGTATATATCAGCAGACTCTTTTCTTTGTTTTACTAATCTTTGCAGGATTTTCAGTTCAGCTTCTTCATTAATCTCTTCTGCAGATCCTTTTTCTGTTCTTGCCAGTAATAACGCTGCCTTGATGGCGCGTAAGCCCCTCAGCTTTGCCTGGTCTTTAGCCAGCATTGCTTTTTTGATCTCCTGATCTATAATTGTTGATACCATATATTTTAATTTTACTGTTTTCTGTTTACGACGTATGAATTAGCCTGGGCAGTTGGCGTAATGATCATATCATTTATATTTACATG
The DNA here is from genome assembly GCF_900182595.1 of Pedobacter westerhofensis. Taxonomy (GTDB): domain Bacteria; phylum Bacteroidota; class Bacteroidia; order Sphingobacteriales; family Sphingobacteriaceae; genus Pedobacter; species Pedobacter westerhofensis. Next base: position 53,036 of record NZ_FXTN01000005.1, read on the forward strand.
TGCAGGACGGCTTACTGCAAACCAGATCGCCTCGGCAATATCCTGCGCAATCAAAGGTTCCAGTCCTTCATACACTTTATCTGCGCGGGTATCGTCGCCCTTAAAACGGGTTTTCGAAAACTCCGTTTCTACCATCCCCGGATTAACTGCGGTAACTTTGATGCCATGCGGCAGCAGGTCTATCCGCATTCCTTTATTCAGTGCATCCACAGCGTGCTTGGTTGCACAATATACATTACCGCCCGGATAAACCTCTTTACCTGCAGTTGAGCCGATATTAATGATATGCCCCTTTTGCTGAGCGATCATCCAGTTGGAAACAATCTTGGTTACATATAGCAATCCCTTAACATTTGTATCGATCATTGTATCCCAATCATTCACATCGCCCTGATCTATCGGATCAAGTCCTAAGCTCAGGCCGGCATTGTTGATCAGGACATCCACCTGTTTCCAGTCTTCCTCCAGTGCGTTGAGCACATCTGCCACAGCAGCTTTATCTCTAACGTCTGCAATAAGCGTTTTAATCTCTACTGCGTACTTATCTGTAAAATGTTTAGCGATTTTCTCCAGTTTATCCTGTTTTCTGGCTACAAGTATCATTCTGTAACCCTGCTGTGCAAATAAATGTGCGCAGGCTTCGCCAATACCTGAAGTTGCTCCTGTGATGAGTGCTGTTTTCATTTGAGTATGTCTATGTCTTTTTCAGGTAATGAAACTCAATGGTACCTTACCCCTTCGTTAACTGAGGGGCTGGTTCATGAAGGTTTCATTGCTTGTGGGGCAAAGCTATGATTTTTTAGGCTTGATGCTTATTCGAAAAATAAACTGAATGTCACATGACGCAACCTTAATCTGTCGATTGGCATATTATAGGGGTTTGGCTGGTCATTATTCAGGATATTGTTTACAGAATATGACAGTTTGATTTCGGGAGACATCTTGAAGTATTCAAAATAGAGGTCCATTCCAAATGCCGCTTCATAAGAGAGATAGCTTTTTTTATTTTTCAGCAGCTTGTACAGGAAGTCCTGCCCTGAATCGTCCGTCTTTTTTTTAGAGGCGATGTCCATCGAATATTTTGCGCCGTACAGCATATAAGCCCTAAAGTTATTCCGGCGGTCTGACTTGATCTTGATACCCAGCGGAAACTCCACCATGGTGGCAGACACTTTTTGTTCTACACTGCTGAAAGGCATGTTTACTGTTGTAGGCTGTGTATATTCATATTCCATCAGCCTGTCACTAAAAACCAGTGTGGGCGTCATCCGCACATCAAGGTGATTGCTGATCCGGCCATTTACTACAAAGCCAATCCCGAAGCCGGGCGAAGATTTGCCGTATACGGCTGATAAGGAATCGGTAATCGGCAGTTTGGTATCGGGGTCCCTGAAGCGTTCCCGCCAGTTGGCCTTTTTCTGAACGATATAATTGGAATTGGTATATTGAAAAGTAAAACCAAAGTGGATAGGTTCATCATCCACACCGCCGCCCCAGTTCTGTGCACTGGCACCGGCAAATGTAAAGAGAAGAATAACCAGCAGTGGTAATTTTATATTCATCCAGCCTATGCTTTAATCCCGGTATAAATTGCACTGATGCCAAAGGTAAGCGGGCGGTGTTTTGTACTTTGATATCCCACCTTGTCCATCAGTTGTGTGAACGACTTTCCATCAGGGAAAGCGATCACTGATTCATTTAAATATGTATATGCTCTGGCATCTTTGGAAAACAACTTCCCAAATACCGGCAGCAGATGTTTAAAATAAAAGTTATACGATTGTTTTATTGGAAAGGCCGTAGGCTTTGAAAATTCCAGTATCACGATCTTACCACCGGGCTTTAATACCCTTAACATATCTGAGAGACCTTTTTCAAGGTTTTCATAATTCCGTACGCCAAAGGCAACAGTTATGGCATCAAAGTGATTGTCATCAAAGTGCAGCCCTTCAGAATCTCCCGTTTGCACGGTAAATACATGTTGCAGCTTTCGTTCTGCAATTTTCCTGCGTGCCACATCTAACATACCTACGGAAATATCAACGCCAATGATTTTTTCTGGGGCCAGTATTTTGATCGCCTCAAAGGCAAAATCACCTGTCCCTGTTGCAACATCAAGCATAATCCGCGGCTTTAAGGCAGATAGCTCACGGATTGCTTTCTTGCGCCATAAAATATCTATGCCTGCCGATAAAAAATGGTTCAGGAAATCGTAGGTGCCGGAAATGTTATTGAACATTGTAGCTACCTGTTCTTTCTTGGTTACAGCAGCAGATTGGTATGGTGTTATTTTTTCGTTCATGGTAAGCGGCAAAGATAAGTATTGTTGAAAACTAATTTTCTACCTTTGTCAAATGATTATAAAATCAGCAACATTTATTTGTAGTAACACTAAGATATCGGCCCTGCCGGTAGCAAATATGCCTGAATATGCCTTTATTGGGCGTTCAAACGTAGGAAAATCCTCTTTGATCAATATGCTGGTGAACCAGCACGGACTGGCAAAAACGTCTCAAAAGCCCGGAAAAACTCAGTTAATCAACCACTTTTTGGTCAACGAAAAGTGGTATATTGTAGATTTGCCCGGTTATGGTTATGCAAAAGTATCCAAAAACAGCCGCGAAAACTGGGAGAAATTCATCCGTAACTACATCATCAAGAGAGAAAGTTTACAATGTGTATTCGTTTTGATAGACAGCAGGCTCCCGCCGCAAAAAATTGACATCGAGTTTTGCTGCTGGATGGGAGAGATTCAGATCCCATTCGTCCTGGCGTTTACCAAGGCCGATAAGCAGTCTTCTGCCAAAACCAGCCAGAACATTGCGCTCTTTAAAAAAGAACTGTCGGGATGGTTTGAAGAGATCCCTCCCGTTTTTGCTACTTCGGCAGAAAAAATACAGGGCAGGGACGAGATCCTGAATTTTATTGAACAGACCAATCTCGATTTTGCCATGCCCATCCTTACACCAAGAGAAGATATATAATACGCATAAAGATGAAGAAGTATTTTTCGCTTGTGCTCTTTGCACATTCCGTTTTTGCATTACCTTTTGCCATGATCGGTTTTTTCCTGGGCATCACCACTACCGATCATCCATTTCAATGGCTAACCCTTGTACTGGTGTTGTTGTGCATGGTGTTTGCAAGAAATTCTGCAATGGCTTTTAACAGGTATCTGGACAGGGACATCGACGCCAAAAACCCCAGGACAAGCATGCGCGACATTCCCTCGGGCAGGATATCAGCAAACGAGGCACTAATTTTTGTGATTGTAAACTGTTTGCTGTTTATCGGCACCACTGCGTTTATCAATAATTTATGCCTTTACCTTTCACCGGTTGCGCTCTTTGTAGTGCTGTTCTACAGTTATACCAAAAGATTTACAGCCTTGTGCCATATGGTACTTGGACTTGGCTTATCGCTTGCCCCAATAGGCGCTTACATTGCAGTAACCGGACAGTTTAATATCGTGCCGGTATTGTATTCGTTTGCAGTACTGTTCTGGGTAAGCGGATTTGATATCATTTATGCCCTGCAGGACGAGGAGTTTGATAAAGGTGAAAAGCTGCACTCCATTCCTTCAGCCCTGGGCAGAAAGAATTCACTGCGCTTGTCCGAAGCATTACACGTCTTTTCAGCAGTATGTGTGATCCTGCCCATCCTGTTTACGCCTTTCAGCTGGGCATATTATATAGGTGTGGCCTTTTTCTGTTCGATGCTCATCTATCAGCACCTGCTGGTAAAACCAAATGACATCAGTAAAGTAAATAAAGCATTTATGACTACCAACGGACTGGCTTCGGTAATATTTGCCGGATGTTTCCTGCTAGATGCTTTTTTAAGAACCTTTTTAAATTTCTAAAACAATGATTGATCTGACTATTCCAAAAAAAACGCGCACATATATCCCTCAGGACCTCGAAATTAAATGGGACACGATTTCTCCGGTTCTTGATGAACTTCTCAACAGAACCATCAGCAGTGTAACTGAACTGGAGCACTGGCTGAAAGATAAAAGTGAACTCGAAGCTGCGCTTGAAGAAGATTTTGCCTGGAGATATATCAAAATGACCTGTGATACGGCAAACGAAGAACTGGTAGCCAGCTTTCAGTACTTTGCTACAGAGATTGAACCAAAGATCTCCCCTATTGGAAACCTGTTGAATATCAAACTGGTGGAATGCCCTTTTATTGATGAACTTGATCACGACAAATACTTCGTATACATCAGGGGCATCAGGAAAGCGCTTGAGATTTACAGGGACGAGAATGTGGAACTTTTCACAAAGATCCAGATCACGGCACAAAAATATCAGGCTGCAAGCGGCGCGATGACAGTGACAATCAATGATCAGGAATATACACTGGTACAGGCCGCGAATTTTATCAAGGATGTGAGCCGTGCTGTCAGACAAAACGCCTGGGAACTGATCCAGCAGCGCCGCCTGGTAGATAAAGACGATTTGAATATCATCTTTGATGAACTGGTAGCAATGAGGCATCAGGTTGCCCTCAATGCGGGCTTCGAAAATTTCAGGGATTACAGCTTTCAGGCCAGGGGCAGATTTGACTACAGCGTGAAAGACTGTTACGATTTCCACGAGGCTATCGAAAACGAGATCGTACCGATTCTCAAAGAACAGGCAGAGAAAAGGGCAGAAGCATTGGGACTTGAGATCCTGAAACCATGGGACACTGATGTTGACGTTACCGGTAAACCTGCACTGAAACCTTTCGGCAGCGGTGAAGAACTGATCGATAAAAGTATTGCCGCTTTTACGGCTATTGACCCCAAGCTGGGACAGATGCTTTCAATTATGAAAGCAAACAACCTGTTTGATGTAGAAAGCAGAAAAGGAAAAGCTCCCGGAGGATATAATTACCCGCTGGCAGAAACCGGCGCCCCTTTTATCTTTATGAACTCTGCGGGATCGATGAGAGACCTTACAACAATGGTACATGAGGGCGGGCATGCGGTACACACTTTCCTTACTGCAGACCTTGAACTGAACGACTTTAAACACTGCCCTTCTGAAGTTGCCGAACTGGCATCCATGAGTATGGAATTGATCTCCATGGATCAGTGGGACATCTATTTTGACAATGAAGATGACCTCTTAAGAGCGAAAAGGGAACAGCTGATTGATGTGTTGAAAACCCTGCCATGGGTAGCGGTTATCGATCAGTTCCAGCACTGGATCTATACCAACCCTTCACACAATGCGGCCGACCGTGAAGAGGCTTTTAAGCAGATATATAGCACCTTTGGTGCCGGATTTGCAAACTGGGAAGGTCTTGATCACGAATTTGGCAACCTATGGCAGAAACAACTGCATGTATTTGAACTGCCATTTTATTATATTGAATATGGTATAGCACAACTGGGTGCGATAGCGATCTGGAAAAATTACAAGGAAAATCCTGAAAAGGCGATACAGCAGTATCTTGATGCGCTGGCCCTTGGGTATACCAAACCGATGAACGAGATCTATGAAACTGCGGGTATTAAATTTGATTTCAGCAGCAGCTATATCAGGGAACTGGCATCCTTCGTTAAGAATGAACTCGATAAATTAGGCTAGTTTGCCATAATTTATATTTTTATTTATAATTTGAGCAAAAACTAAAAACGCTTTCACCCAAATGTTTGAAAATCTTTTCAGGAAAAAGTCGATCACCAAGATATTAGAAGATGCAGAAAAAGGCTATGGCGACCATGCGTCCCTGAATAAAACGCTTGGCGTAAAAGACCTTACCGCATTTGGAATTGCTGCTATCATTGGCGCCGGAATTTTCAGCACTATTGGAAAAGCAAGTGCCGATGGTGGCCCGGCAGTAATCTTCCTGTTTATTTTTACGGCTATTGCCTGCAGTTTCGCTGCCTTTGCCTATGCAGAATTTGCATCGATGGTTCCTGTGTCAGGAAGTGCCTATACCTATTCTTATGTAGCCTTCGGCGAACTTGTTGCCTGGATCATCGGCTGGTCGCTCATCATGGAATATGCCATTGGCAATATTACCGTGGCCATCTCCTGGTCTGACTATTTTACGGGCCTCCTCTCCTCCATCCATATACCGGCATTGGGGATCAATGGTATTCACCTGCCCGACTGGATGACGATGGATTATCTTACGGCCTACAATGGCCATCAGCATGCGCAGGCTTTGCTGAATGCCGGAAAAAGCTATGCCAACCTGGATGAATCTGTCAGGATCACCAACAATGCCTGGATCACTGCACCACAGATAGGAAACTTCCACGTAGTGGCCGACCTCCCTGCATTGGGTATCATCATCCTGATTACCTGGCTGGTTTACCGTGGGATGAAAGAATCCAAAAATGCAAGTAATGCCATGGTGGTGGTTAAACTGGCAGTAATCCTGCTGGTATTATCTGTAGGTGTTTTCTATGTGGATACCGCCAACTGGAACCCTTTTGCACCAAACGGTGTATCTGGAGTACTTAAAGGGGTGTCAGCTGTATTCTTCGCTTATATTGGTTTTGATGCCATCTCTACCACGGCAGAGGAATGTAAAAACCCACAAAAAGATTTACCCAGGGGTATGATGTGGGCCATCATCATTTGTACTGTCCTCTACGTGGCAATCGCTTTGGTACTTACAGGTATTGTTAAATATGATAACCTCGCTGTCGGCGATCCCTTAGCCTTTGTATTTGACCATATCAATCTGAAACTGATGAGCGGCATCATTGCCGTAAGTGCTGTCTTCGCCATGGCCAGTGTACTGCTGGTTTTTCAAATGGGCCAGCCCAGGATCTGGATGAGCATGAGCCGCGACGGCCTGTTGCCAAAGAGATTCTCAAAGATTCACCCGGTTTATAAAACGCCTTCCTTTGCCACGATCGTAGTAGGTTTTGTAGTAGCCGTTCCATCGCTGTTCATGAACCTCACAATTGTTACGGACCTGTGCTCTATCGGAACATTATTCGCCTTTGTGCTAGTGTGTGCAGGAGTATTGGTGCTGCAAAACAAACCCAATATCCAGCGCGGTAAATTCAGGATTCCCTATGCCAATTCAAAGTATATCATTCCTGTTGTATTTGCCGGTTCCATTGCTGCTTCATTCATTTTCTTCAAAGCTGAAACTACTGCTTTTCTTAGCAATAAAGCGAAGGTAAATGATCCGATCAGCTTTATCACTTCCCTGAACGGTACAGAACTTTCTGCTGTTCAGCGTCAGATTAAACTGGAACAAACACCTTCTGCCATCATCGAAAAAAACATCGATACCGAAGCGTACCTCAACGGACTTACCGAAACGCAGTATCAGAGCTTTGTGGAGAAAAGCAATGTAAGCACGGATAAGAAGTTTGAAAGTGGCTGGAGCCTTTTCAAGCATAAGATCCCGATGTGGATTTTCTTTGTAATCTGTGTGGTTGTAACTTACTACTGTATCACCAAAAATCTCTCGCTCATCCCGGTGCTCGGCCTGCTCTGCTGCCTGTACATGATGTGCGAACTGGGTATATCCAACTGGATAGGATTTGGTATCTGGCTGGTAATTGGCTTAGTGGTTTACTTCCTGTATGGGTTTAAACATAGTAAGTTGAATACGGATAATCAGGTATAGCTAATGGATCGCTAAAAGCATTGTATTGTATTCCGGCGGCATTAATATCCTGTTTACATGCAAATTGAGTGTCTCCCAACTGCGCTGAAAAAGCATTGTACTGTATTCCGGCTGCATTAATATCCCGTGTACATGCAAATTGAGTGTCTCCCAGCTGCGCTGAAAAAGCATTGTATTGTATTCCGGATGCATTAATATCCCGTGTACATGCAAATTGAGTGTCTCCCAGCTGCGCTGAAAAAGCATTGTACTGTATTCCGGCTGCATTAATATCCCGTGTACATGCAAATTGAGTGTCTCCCAGCTGCGCTAAAAAAGCATTGTACTGTATTCCGGCTGCATTAATTTGCTGCGCAAAAGAACGCTCAGGCCTTCATACAGTACAATGCTTTTTTCAGAGATGTTCTGTCGCATGATGGCCCCTCAGACGATCCCTTTCACATCCCCAAATAGTAACTCATTCAAAAAAACAGGTATGCTATATGACGGCCTTGCGTTCTTTTGCGCAGCAAATTAATGCAGCCATCATATAGCATACCTGTTTTTTTGAAATAAGATTATCTATGGCAAAAAACCGTAGATAATCCGTCACATTCAGAGAAGCAAATGATTACATATATTATGATGCAGACTATGCAATTGTTTCAGGAAGGGAAAACGAAATTAAACCTTCAATCGGTTCAGGTCAATATCATCTGTAGAAACAAAATTCAGCGGTACCTTCTCAATCTCCACATAACTGGAATCGAGTCCAAAACTCCGCTCTTCAGACATGCTCAGTTTCTTCAGGATGATATACCAACCCATGATCGTGCGTTCATAGAAACTCAGTTTTGAAAACTTTGACAAGTGTTTTTCCAGTAAGATAAACCTGAAATCCCCGGCGATTTTATGTTTTTTCAGAGAAGGGTACTGACTTGTAATATCTACTTCACCATTTTTCACCAGCTCTTCAATCACTTTTCGGTACAACAGGTTTACACGCTGCTCTACCCTGAATCCCAGTTTAAAATCAATCCGGATCAGCTTCCCCGGTATCAGGAAATCTACGGTGTAGTCCTGGGTAAACGGTTCATCTACTACATCAACATGCACCAGCCAGTATACATCGGCCCGTTTGGGCTCCTTCTGCAAGATGGAATACATAATCTTTGATTCTACTTCGTTTTTGAAATTCGCACTGGTGAGGTATACCAGCTGCGATGAATATTTGGGAACAGTACTATCTTCGCTCAGCTCGCTGATGATCTCAAAATAATCTCCGATATCCACAAACTTTACAAACCTGTTTTTGATCCTCCGGGCTACAAACCAGCCCCACATTACGGTAAATAAAGCGGCCCCGATCAGCAGCGTTACAAAGCCCCCATGCAAGAACTTAGTCATGTTACCGGCCAGAAAAGCCAGTTCCAGTGAACCATATACCCCTACAAAAATTACGACAGCATAGAGCGGTACTTTCTTCATCCGCATAAATACGGCAACGAGAATAGTTGTTGCAAGGAAAGTCATGTTGATCGCCAGTCCATAAGCCCCCTCCATAAAGATGGATTTTTTAAATACCAGTACGATAGCAAGACAGCCTGCGCAGAGCAGCCAGTTGATAGAAGGGACATAGATTTGTCCTTTTTCATTGCTGGGGTAATTAATCCTCACTTTGGGCCATAAATTAAGCCTTACTGCTTCAGATATTAACGTAAAAGAGCCCGTAATCATCGCCTGACTGGCAATAACCGCAGCAACCGTTGCGAGCGCTACCATAGACAAAAGATAAGGCGGCGGCACAATCTGATAGAAAGGGTTTAAATTATTGTCATAATGCGGATGCTGTAACAGCCATACGCCCTGTCCCAGGTAATTCACGATCAGGGTAGCCTTAACGAATATCCAGCTCACTCTGATGTTATTTCTTCCGCAGTGGCCAAGATCAGAATATAAGGCCTCAGCTCCTGTGGTACACAGAAACACGCCGCCCAAAATCACCAGCGCCATGGGGTTGGTAGTAAGCAGGTGCACTGCATAATATGGATTTAACGCTTTAAGGATACTGAGGTCCTGCACCACATACATCAGTCCCAAAATGCCCAGGGTAGCAAACCAGAGAAACATAATCGGACCAAATAACTTACCTACCAGGCTGGTACCGAATTGCTGTATGATAAACAGAAGGGTGATAATAACCAGTACGATCGGGACCACATGCAGATACGGGAACTTTACCTGCAGCCCCTCAATAGCAGTTGTAACGGTAATACTTGGCGTTATGATCCCATCTGCAAGTAATGCACATCCACCAAGGACCGCAGGGATCACCAGCCATTTAGCCTTTCGGCGTACCAGTGAAAAAAGAGAAAAAATTCCGCCTTCACCATTATTGTCGGCACGAAGCGTAATTACTACATATTTGATGGTTGTTTGTAAAGTCAGTGTCCATATGATGCAGGATAGCGCACCCAGCACCGTCATCGGCGTAATCTGCTGTCCGCCATCACTTACCGTATTAAAGATAGCCCTTAAAGTATACAAGGGTGATGTACCAATATCGCCATAAACGATTCCCAAACTGATCAGCAGTCCTGATGCTGAAAGTTTGTTTAATTTTTTTGTTTCAGACACTTTAAGTATGTTAATTAAAACTTTATGTAATGTTAATTAAAAATGATAATTAAGATGATTAACGTTGAATTAAATGCAATCACCGCATTATTTAACAGCAGCAACTGTTAAATTGTGTTAAATATTGTCTTACCTACAAAATCTTTAATTTTTCTGTGGAATTATTTCTACTTTTGCTGAAGATACATGAATACAAAAACAAAAACGATCTCACTCATTCACTTAATTTGCATCATATGCATCAGTGTATTATGCAGTGTCCCTGTTTTTGCCCAGCGTTCTGATAGTATTGCCGCAACATCCAAGTACAAAAGAATCATTAAGACCCCTCAGATTAAGGGCGATGTTCCTTCGTACAAACCAAACTACACCCCTGGTTCCCAAATCGCATCTTATAACAGCCTGCTGTCACACAATAAACCCGGCGGAGGCAAAGCGGATAAAATCCTGTCTGTATTGAGGGTCTATCCTAACCCGGTTGATGATCAGATCAATTTCATTCTTCGCCTCGAACGCGAATCCAATATTTCAATAAAGATAATGGACCTTCTGGGAAATGAAGTTGTAACGCTTTCAAACGAACGTTTGTCTGCCGGTGAGCAAACCAAAACCTTTACCATTCCAAACAGGCTGAACAGCGGAATTTACTTTCTGCGTTTTGTTGCCGGTTCTGAAACCATCGTAAAACGTATTTCCGTTTTATAATTTTCCCTTATTCCTTTCCTTTTTAGTGGATATAAAGTTACTTTTACGCATCATGCTGTCTGCATGAGCCAATTTAAAACTATCACCACCCGATATGAAAGTAATTGCCATAGGCCGTAACTACGCTGCACACGCCAAAGAACTAAACAACCCATTGCCTTCAAGCCCTGTCATATTTCTAAAACCAGATACTGCAGTACTGAAAGATAACAAACCCTTTTATCTCCCTGATTTCTCTTCTGATATCCATTATGAACTCGAAGTAGTCCTTAAGGTCTGCAAGGAGGGAAAACACATTGCCGAGAAATTCGCTTCCAATTATTTTGATGAGGTAGGACTGGGGATTGACTTTACTGCGCGTGATATACAGAACATCCATAAAGAAAAAGGGCTTCCATGGGAACTGGCAAAATCATTTGATAATTCTGCTGCCATCAGCCATTTTATACCAAAAAACAAAATAGCAGATCTGAACGATTTGCAGTTTGAGTTAAAGATCAACGGAGAAACGCGCCAGAACGGAAATACCAGGAATATACTCTTCTCCTTTGAAAAGATTATCTCTTTCGTTTCACAATACATCACCCTCAAAAAAGGAGACCTGATTTTTACGGGAACACCTGAAGGAGTGGGACAGGTCCATCAGGGCGATAAGCTGGAAGCCTGGATTGGCGAAGAGCAATTTCTGAATTTCGATATAAAATAAGTTGATGATCAAATCAAGTTTCTTCCTCTTCCTTTTCAGCGCATTTACCCTGTGTGCAGAAGCACAGCAAATCTTTAGCAGTAACACCTATCCCCTGGTAGACTTCCGTCCTCCGCTGGACATTGTACCTCCTGCACTGGCAGGGTCGTTCGGCGAACTGAGGGGAAATCATTTTCACTCGGGTATCGACTTCCGTACCAACCAGCGCGAAGGATATCCTGTTTATGCCATAGCCGACGGCTATGTATCACGGATCAGGGTGCAGAACAGCGGCTTCGGACAGGCATTATATCTCACTCACACCAATGGATATACTTCCGTTTATGGTCACCTGTCACGCTTCTCGCCTAAGATTGCCGATGCTGTGAAATCTATATCCTATCAGAAAAAGACCTTTGAAATGGATGAGTATCCGCCGGCAGATCAGTTCCCTGTACACAAAGGAGATGTGATCGCCTGGTCGGGCAACAGAGGCAGTTCAGGTGGCCCCCATCTTCACTTTGAGATCAGGGACTCTAAAACAGAAAACACCATTAACCCACAGCTGTTTGGTATTCAGATACCTGACGATATTCCGCCGGTTATTTATTCAGTATATCTGTATAAGCTCAATAAAAAGACTTTTAATGAATATACCCCAAAACAGAATTTCCAGGTTACAGGTGGTGCAGGCAAATATCGCCTGGCTGCGAACACAATTATCGTAAGCGGCGAAGTTGGCTTCGGCATTACTACAACCGACCGGCACAACGGCAATTCCGGCCTTAATGGTGTATATTCCATTGAATTGCTCCTGGATGGAAAAACAGTATTTACCTCCGCCCTTGAACGTTTTGCATTTGAAAACAGCAAGGGGATCAATTCACATATAGACTACCCCGCATTCATGACCAGCCGCCGGAGCATTCAGAAGAGCTTTGTTGATCCCGGTAACCCAATGAAGATCTATTATAATCTGGTTAACAATGGCAGAATAGACTTAACTGATCAGGAACTGCATGAAATGAAATACATCGTTACAGATTCCAAAGGCAACAAAAGCGTCCTGAATTTTACAGTAAAATCTGATGGCAAAACGATCAGCACTCCCGATGAACCGGACGGAATTCCTTTTTTCTACAACAAAGAGAACGAATTCTCTACGGAGAGCGTTAAAGTAGTAATGCCAAAAGGAACGCTGTACAACAATCTTAACCTGATATATAAGGTCAAGCCAAGGCCAGTGAGAGGCGCTTATTCAGAAATTCACCAGATCCATAATAACCTTACTCCCCTGCATGTAGGGTTCGAACTCTGGATTAAAGCAGATGCCAGCCTGGGGAACCTGAAAGACAAGGCCGTAATTGTGAGTACCGGAGGCTCCTCTCAGGGAGGTGTTTTCGACAATGGATATGTAAAAGCTACAGCGAGAAACTTTGGCAGCTACTATATTGCGGTAGATACCGTTGCGCCCACCATCGTTCCCGTAAACATACTGGAGGGCAGGAATATGTCGGGCATCCCAAAAATGCTGTTTAAAATCCGTGATAACCTTTCTGGCATCAAAAGTTTTAACGGCTATATTGACGGCAACTGGGTGCTGATGGAATTTGATACAAAAACAGCTACTCTGTGGCATTCATTTGATAACCATACCGGACCGGGGAAACACCAGCTGAGGCTTGAAGCAGAAGACATGAAGGGCAATATTAAAACGTATTCAATTAATTTTTATAAATAAAGATATGAGCGAATTAAAAGAAGGTCAGCAAGCCCCTGAATTTAAAGGGACGGATCAGGAAGGTAATACCATTACCCTCAGTCAGTTTAAAGGCCAGAAAGTGGTCTTGTATTTTTATCCTAAAGATGATACTCCGGGCTGCACGGCCGAAGCCTGTGATTTCAGGGACAACTACGCCGGACTAAAATCCAAAGGTATTGTGGTGCTTGGTGTAAGTGTTGATGACGAGAAATCACACCAGAAGTTCGCTACCAAACATAGTCTTCCTTTTACCCTGCTGGCAGATACCGATCAGTCGATCGTAACAGCATATGGTGTATGGGGAGAGAAAAATATGTACGGAAAAAAATATATGGGCACCAACCGTACTACTTTCCTGATCAATGAAGAGGGCACCATCAGTCATATCATCAAAAAAGTAGATACCAAGAACTCAACGGCGCAGGTTTTGGAACTTTTAGAAAAATGACAGCCTAATTATTTAATAAAAGGCCTTTAAAGGCCCGATTTTTAACGAGAAATGGCAGAATAAACTATATTTGCCATCATTACTTTTACTACAATCCAAATTAAATGAAACATACAATCAATGAATTAGAGGACATTGTTTCTCAGGTACGAAGAGATATTGTTAGAATGGTACATGGCTGTCAGTCAGGACACCCCGGCGGATCATTGGGTTGTGCCGAATTCTTAACTGCCCTTTATTTTGAAACCATGAACCACTCTCCGGAATTTAAAATGGATGGTGTGGGAGAAGATTTGTTCTTCCTTTCCAATGGTCATATTTCCCCTGTATTTTACAGCGTACTGGCAAGATCAGGTTATTTTGAAGTGAGTGAACTTGCGACCTTCAGAAAACTAAACTCACGCGTTCAGGGACACCCTACAACGCATGAAGGTTTACCGGGTATCAGGATTGCCTCCGGATCTTTGGGACAGGGAATGTCTGTTGCCATTGGTGCTGCATTAACAAAAAAACTAAATAAAGACCATTCACTGGTATTCAGTTTACATGGTGACGGAGAGTTACAGGAAGGCCAGAACTGGGAAGCGATTATGTTTGCGCCTCACAATAAAGTAGACAACCTGATTTCTACCATTGATTATAACGGTCAGCAGATTGACGGCCCTACGGAAAAAGTATTGTCTCTGGAAAGTCTTGAAGCGAAGTTTACAGCTTTCGGCTGGCATGTAATTACTTCAAGCGGTAACAACATGGAAGAGATCGTAAAATCTCTTGAATATGCAAAATCGCTAACAGGTAAAGGGAGGCCAATTCTTAACCTCATGAGTACTCAGATGGGTTATGGTGTGGATTATATGGTGGGCTCGCACAAATGGCACGGTACAGCGCCTAATGATGAGCAGCTGGCATCGGCATTAAACCAGAACAAGGAAACTTTAGGGGATTATTAATAGCTCCTGTTAACAGGACTTTACGATTGAAGCATATTGCTTCATGACCATTCACAATTATAGAGAACAAGCAATGAAAAAATATACATATACAGAAAAGAAAGATACACGCTCTGGTTTTGGTGTAGGCCTGCATGAGGCAGCTAAACTAAATCCTGATATCGTTGCGCTTACTGCTGACTTAAAAGGCTCTTTGAAAATGGATGCCTTTGAAAAAGATTTCCCTGAAAGATTTTTCCAGATTGGTATCGCAGAAGCCAACATGATTGGTATTGCCGCAGGTATGACTATCGGAGGAAAAATTCCTTTCACTGGTACATTTGCAAACTTTTCTACAGGTAGGGTTTATGACCAGATCAGACAATCTGTAGCCTATTCGTATAAAAATGTAAAAATCTGTGCTTCACATGCAGGTTTAACTTTGGGTGAAGATGGTGCTACCCACCAGATCCTTGAAGATATTGGTTTGATGAAAATGCTTCCGGGCATGGTAGTGATCAACCCTTGCGATTACAACCAGACTAAAGCCGCTACAATGGCTATTGCTGAATACGAAGGACCTGTTTACCTGCGTTTCGGAAGACCGTCTATTCCTGTATTTACAGATCCTGACCAGGTATTTGAAATTGGAAAAGCATGGATGGTAAATGAAGGTACGGATGTGACCATCATTGCTACCGGACATATGGTTTGGAAAGCTATTGAAGCTGGAGAACAACTTGCTGAACTGGGTATTGATGCAGAAATTATAAACATTCACACAATTAAACCGTTAGATGAAGAGGCGATCTTAAAATCAGTTCAAAAAACTGGTTGCGTGGTGACCTGTGAAGAACACAATAAATTTGGTGGATTGGGTGAAAGCGTTGCGCGTTTACTTTCTACAGAACTTCCTTCACCCCAGGAATTTGTGGCAGTGAACGACAGTTTCGGTGAAAGCGGAACACCAGACCAGCTGATGACTAAATACGGACTGGATACAATCAACATTGTAGAAGCAGTTCAAAAAGTAATAAAAAGAAAGAAATAATTGATGAAGCAGGTTGAAGACGACGAAATATTAGAAAAATTCTCTCAGGAGAACACACGTAATGAAGCCTTTAACCTGCTTATATCCAAATATCAGGAAAAGATCTACTGGCATGTCCGCAGGTTAGTAATCGATCATGATGATGCGGACGACCTTGTTCAGGAGGTTTTTATTAAAGTGTGGAAAAGTCTGGCGAAATTCCGTAACGACTCTAAGTTATATACCTGGATCTATCGCATCGCTACAAACGAAAGCATCACTTTTCTGAATAAAAAGAAACAGCGCAACCAGACCCCTCTGGATGAGGTATCTGAAGAATTATCAGAAAGCCTGGTCGCCTCTTCTTATTTTAACGGAGATAAAATCCAGATGAAGCTGCAGCAGGCATTGCTTACCCTACCGGAGAAACAGCGGCTGATCTTCAATATGAAATATTACGACGATCTGAAATATGATGAGATCTCCGCAATACTCGGAACCTCCGTAGGTGCACTTAAAGCATCTTTTCATATCGCCGTTAAAAAAATTGAAGTTTTTATGCTAAATGATGAAATTAGTCTTTAAACCTTTTGCCGTTTTTTCTATCCATATAGGATACAAAATAATCCCGGGCCCTGATAGGCTAAACCGGGTTCAGCGGGACTGCGATGACGGAGACGAAAAACTACAAAAAGATGAAAACTGATTTAGAAAACAACGAATGGAAAGCAGAGGCCCCGTATCTGGCCAGTCTGCCTGTAAAGAATCCATTTATTGTTCCGGAACATTATTTTGATACACTGCCAGAGGCAATAACCGGTACTGTTTATACGAATGAACTGAAGCAGGTTATTCCTGCCCCCGGATATACCGTTCCCGATCATTATTTCAGTTCTTTAAAAGATCGTATCCTGGCCCAAACCAGCGAAGAATCCGATACCGAAGAAACTTTGAAACGTTTGCCATCATCAGAGGGTTTTAGTACCCCTGATCAGTATTTTCAAAAGCTGCAGTCAAAAATTCTTGCGCAGACTGTTGAAGTAGCTGCACCTGTGCTGAAGCAATCTAAAATTGTACGCTTATGGCATTCAGGCCTGCTGAAATACGCTTCTGCTGCCTGCTTTGTGCTGGTTGCTGCCTTTGGATTTTATTTAAACAAGCAGACCTACAAACCTGAAGCTGCTACAGCCGCAGAAATTGCAAATGAGCAAATGCTATACGACATAGACGAACAGGACATCATTGACCATGTTGAAGGTAATGTAGCAGATGCACCAAAAAATACCGCGACTAATGCAGAACTGGAGACTTATATATTAAACAATTATTCTCAAACAGATCTGTCATCAGAATTCTAAACAAAAAATCATGAAGAATATACTTGCTGCCACAATTTTATTACTTCTTCCCTTTCTCGTTTCCGCACAAAGGGATAACGGAAGACGCAATGAAATAGATGCATACAAAAGAACGTATTTACAGGAAAAACTGGAGCTCAGCCCCGAAGAGTCCAAGATCTTCTGGCCAATTTATACCGCCTGGCAGGCCGAACAATTGGCATTGCGCCAGGAACGCCGCGAGAGGATGATCAGTTTCAGAAAAATCACTGAGATAGAAGACCTTTCAGATACACAGGTACAAAGCCTGATCACCAATGAACTTGACTTTAAACAAAAAGACCTGAACATTGAACGTAAATACTACGGCAAGCTCAAAAGCAGCCTTCCTATAAAAACGATTGGCAAGTACTACAGGGCACAGGAAACATTCAAAAGAGAGTTGCTGAGCAGGTACAGGGACGGAAAAAAGAACAACTAATTCATCTTTTTTCTCTTGATCAGGTAAGCCGACAGGATTCCTGAAAAGCCTTCGCTGATGTCTGCTTCAATCAAGTCTATCTTATATTGCGCGCAGGTCACCGCAATCCCTTGCCGGTAAGCCTGATAAGCATGCAGATAAGTTTCTTTTACGGCAGCAGAACTGGCTTTGAGCTCTTCGCCTGTCTCCATATCAATAAACTGGTACGGGCGGTTTTCAAAATCAAAATTTATTTCCCTGCTGCGGTCACTGATACTGAAGATGATGACTTCGTGCTTATTGAACTTCAGATGCTGCAGACCTGCAAAAAGCGCGGATTGTTGTTTGTCATCATTGTAAGAAGCAAGCAGGTCACTAAAGATGATAACCATAGAGCGCTTGTGGATAGACTCAGCCACCTGATGTAAAGACCGCTCAAGGTTGGTGCCCACATTAAGATGTGGTTTTGCCAGCACCTGCTCCAGCTGTGCAAACACGTACTGCTGATGGGTAGTAGTTGACCTGGCAGGTGTATTCAACCATAATTCGTCCGTAAACAAACTCAGCCCGAATGCGTCCCGTTGTTTTTTGAGCAGGTAAATCAGGGCCGCGGCCGACTGCACAGAAAAGGTAAGCTTATTATATTCCCCCTGCGGAAAAAACATAGATGATGAGGTGTCAATCACAAACTGGCAACGCAGGTTGGTCTCCTCCTCGTATCGCTTGGTATACAACTTTTCGGTTCTGCCAAATAGCTTCCAGTCGATATTCCTTACATTATCACCACTGTTATAAGCACGGTGTTCAGCAAATTCCACCGAGAATCCGTGAAAAGGGCTTTTGTGCAAACCAGTGATAAAGCCTTCTACCACAGACCTGGCCAATAAATCCAGGTTACTGTTCAACTGCTGCCCCGGCGGGGTTTCAAAAGGCTCCATATTGTAAATTTAACAAAAGAAATATAACTTGTCCTATAAGCCTAAAGGAATGACTTCAATTTCACCAGCATACCGCATCCTCATCAGGGGTATTGCGATCATTTATTTCATATTGTTTGTAACCGCACTGATCTCTTCAGGATATTTGCTAAAAGGGATACTTGGATTAAAGCCTGTACCTATGATCGGGCTGCTCAAATATCTGCTGTTGTGTGTCTTGTTTATCATCCTTGGATTAAATACGCTCAAAGTCTTTTCCTTATCACCACAGTCCATCACCAGATTTTACCGCAGTACCACAAATTTCAAATGGTTATTTAGCATTGCTTTTGGAATATCAGTCCTCGCAAAGATGGGGATCTTTAACAGTGCCCTTCATCAACAGGCGGAAGTAACCGATATACAGATTGCGGTATTATTGCTGCTGGGGATTTTTTGTTTCCGGAGCGACCGTCTCCTTGCTAAAATTGTACCCTTCGCTGATCAGGAAGAATCATCAGAATAGACATAAAAAAGGCCAGTTCTGATGAACCGGCCCTTCCGCTCGTTATATTGTGTTTGATTATAATTGCTTATCTAATTTTCCTGCTAAAATTGATTTAGGAACAGCACCAACTTGTTTGTCTACAACCTCACCGTTTTTAAAGAATAATAAAGCTGGAATATTACGAATACCAAACTGAGTAGAGATCTGTGGGTTATTATCCACATTTACTTTTCCTACTATTGCTTTTCCTTCGTATTCTTTTGAAATTTCATCTACTACTGGACCTACCATGCGACATGGACCACACCATTCTGCCCAAAAGTCTACTAAAACGGGTTTATCTGATTTCAACACAACTTCCTCGAAGTTGGCATCTGTGATTTCTAAAGCCATAATTTTGTTATAATTTATTTACGCAAAGATATCATCAATTAGAGTGCCACCACGTATATAATGCCAAAATGACACTAATTCAACTTATAATTTACAACATGTAATTCCGTCAGGCTTTCAAGAAATTCATTATTCGGATTGATTTTCAGCGATTTAGAAGGAAGTTCCAATGAAATATTTTTCTCATGATCATAAACGGTAAAGTTTAATTTACAATTCTGCTGCTCGGTATTTGCCTGATTGTCCTCAATAATGGAATAGATCTGGGCAATAATCTCGTCGTTTATACGCTGTATGGGAATTTGAATGGTAATACACTTCGCAAATTTATCCCGCAGTTCAGATAGCAGCTCAATCGCTGTAATCTTAAACTCCCAGTCGCCCTCCTTACGGAAACGTTCTCCTACCTGTCCGCGGATCCGCAGGAAATATCCATCAGTCATAAACTGCTTAAACTTCACAAAATCGTCTCCGAATAAGGCCAGTTCACAGCTGTCATTGTAATCCTCAAAAACAATGGTACCAAAAGGCTTCCCTGTTTTGGTCATCCTTTGCGCAGAAACCACCACCAGGCCGCCAACCACCAGTTCCCTGTTTTTCAAAGAGGCAAACTCCGCCAGCACTTCTTCATTGGTATCGCCCATCCTGATTTTATTTACGAGCGACAGGTGCCGTACAGAGTGCTGGCAGAATTCTTTCAGTTCCAGCTTATAATTATCCAGCGGGTGACCGCTCAGGAAGATCCCTATCGCATCTTTCTCATACTTTAACCGGTCGATGAGGCTCCATTCATTAGCCACAGGCAGGGTAGGCTCATTGATCATATCAGCCACCGTACCACCAAATAACGACGATTGAGAGGTAGATTCACTATTCTGGAAATCATTGGAGAATTTGATCAGCTTCTCGATACCATTCATTTTATCATTGATCGGTACAAAGAAATACTGCGCACGGTGGTAGCCAAAACTATCAAAAGCACCACTATAAACAAAGCTTTCATATGCTTTCTTGTTTACCGTCCTGGTGTTGGAGCGCTTGGCAAAGTCGTACACACTCACATATTTCCCTGCTTTGGTCCTTTCTTCAATGATACTCTCTACCGCTTTCTCCCCTACTCCCTTTATCCCTGACAGGCCAAAGCGGACTTCCCCGTTTACATTTACGGAGAACTTAAGAATAGACTCGTTAACATCCGGGCCAAGTACCTGAACGCCCATCTGTTTACACTCTTCCATAAAGAAAGCCACCTGTTTGATATCGCTCATATTATTGGTCAAAACCGCAGCCATATATTCTGCAGGATAATGTGCCTTTAAATAAGCGGTCTGGTAGGCAATCCAGGCATAACAGGTAGAGTGTGATTTATTAAACGCATAGGATGCGAAGGCTTCCCAGTCTTTCCAGATCTTTTCCAGCGTAGCCGGCAAATGCCCCTTTTCTGCAGCTTGGGCTACAAACTTAGGTTTCATCTTATCCAGTACATCTTTCTGCTTTTTACCCATCGCCTTTCTCAGTACATCGGCCTCACCTTTTGTAAATCCGGCAAGCTTCTGAGACAGCAGCATCACCTGCTCCTGGTAAACTGTAATTCCGTATGTTTCTTTCAGATACTCTTCGCAGGCATCCAAATCATATTTAATCTCTTCTTCTCCATTTTTCCGGCGCACAAAACTTGGGATGTATTCCAGCGGGCCAGGTCGGTACAGTGCGTTCATCGCGATCAGGTCTCCGAAAACCGTTGGTTTTAACTCCTTCATATATTTCTGCATCCCGGTACTCTCGTACTGGAAGATCCCTATCGTTTCGCCCCGCTGGAAAAGTTCATAGGTTTTTACATCGTCGATAGGAAATTCATCCGGATCCAGCTGGATCCCTGTCCGCATTCTCACCAGTTTAACCGTATCCTTGATCAGGGTAAGCGTTTTCAGCCCAAGGAAGTCCATCTTAAGCAAACCAGCGCTCTCTACTACAGAGTTATCGAACTGGGTCACATACAGATCCGAATCCTTGGCCATCGCCACTGGCACATAATTGGTGATGTCGTCTGGCGTGATGATTACACCACAGGCGTGAATTCCGGTATTACGCAGAGAGCCCTCAAGGATTCTTGCCTGCTGAATAGTTTCTGCACTCAGTGTCTTGGATTCGGCAATGTCCTTTAATTCCACCACCTTCTCATACTCATCGGCACGCAGCACCCCTTTCAGCGCTTTTTCATCCAGGTTAAAGATCTTCGCCAGCTTGAGGTTAGGGATCAGCTTTGCAATTTTGTCAGCCTCAAAAAGCGGCAGGTCAAGCACCCTGGCCGTATCTTTAACTGAAGACTTGGCGGCCATGGTACCGTAGGTAATGATCTGCGCTACCTGGTTTGCACCGTATTTGGTAATTACATAGTTCATTACGCGGCCCCGGCCCTCATCATCAAAGTCGATATCGATATCAGGCATGGAGACACGGTCAGGATTGAGGAAACGCTCAAACAGAAGGTCGTACTTTATCGGGTCGATATTGGTAATCCACAGGCAGTACGCAACTACAGAGCCCGCCGCAGAACCACGTCCCGGCCCTACAGAAACATCAAGGTTCCTGGCTTCCCTGATAAAATCCTGTACGATCAAAAAGTATCCCGGATATCCGGTTTTCTCGATCGTCTGCAGTTCAAAGTCCAGGCGTTCCTCTATTTCAGGGGTAATTTCCCCGTATCTTTTTTTCGCACCTACATAGGTAAGATGGCGTAAAAATTTATTTTCCCCTCTTTTGCCGCCGTCTTCCTCATCCTCTGTCACCAGAAATTCTGCAGGAATATCAAATTTGGGCAGCAGCACTTCCCGCGCCAGTTTATAGATTTCGATTTTATCTACTACTTCCTGGATATTTAATATGGCCTCCGGAAGATCGGCAAACAGCGCTTTCATCTCCTCACCGGATTTGAAATAGTATTCCTGGTTGGGCAAGCCGTAACGGTATCCCCTTCCCCTTCCGATCGGGGTGGCCTGTTTTTCTGCATCCTTTACACACAATAAAATATCATGTGCGTTTGCGTCCTTTTTGTTGATATAATACGTGTTATTGGTTGCCACGAGTTTAACCTCGTGTTTCCTGGCCAGGGCAACTAGCGTTTTGTTCACCACATTCTCGTCGTCCTGATTATGCCGCATGATCTCCATATAGAAATCGTCGGCAAACTGCGCTTTCCACCAGAGCAGTGCTTCTTCAGCCTGATTTTCGCCCATATTCAGCAGCTTGCTGGAGATTTCTCCGTACAGATTACCTGAAAGTACAATGATATCCTCTTTGTACTGCTCAATTACAGCCCTGTCTATCCTGGGAACATAATAAAATCCTTTGGTATAGGCAATTGAAGACATCTTGGCAAGATGATGATAGCCTCTTTTGTTTTTGGCCAGCAGCACAATCTGGTAGCCGTTATCTTTTCTTGATTTGTCAAGATGATTATCACATACAAAGAATTCGCAGCCAACAATCGGCGTGAGTATCTTTTCTGGTGCCACCTCTCCCTGTTCTTCAGCCGCTTTGTTCCGGGCCTCTACACCTTTGTTATGGTTCAGCACCTGGTTTACAAAGTGAAAGGCGCCCATCATATTGGCATGGTCTGTCATCGCTACAGCAGGCATTTTATCAGCCGCTGCCGCTGCAATCAGTCCCGGAATATTAATAGTAGACTGTAGTACAGAAAACTGTGTATGGTTATGCAGGTGCACAAATGTGGCCTGTTTAAGTTCTTCTTTGTTATCTTTAAGTTCCTGTCTGGAGATACCGGACCCCTCTGCTTTTTCCTGTCTCTTTCTGATCTCGTCAGAAGCAGCCTTAAGGTTAAAATGCTTTAGTCCTGCACCTTGTATAACGGCAGGATTATGGGTTTTGAATTCACGGAAGTAATCCTGGTCCTGCTGCAGCTGCTGGGGGCTGAAAACCTCCATTTTTACCAGCTGCAGGAAACACCTTGTTGTAGCTTCAACATCGGCTGTTGCGTTGTGTGCTTCAGCAAATGGCACACCAAACAGGTAACTGTGCAGTTCGGTCAGCGTAGGCAGTTTAAACCTGCCGCCACGTCCTCCCGGAATCTTTAGCAAGTCGGCCGTTACCTCGGTACAGGTATCCAGTACCGGCATCTGTGCCATTGGGCTGTCTACTCCCATCCTGTAGAATTCCGAGCCCATGATATTGACATCAAAGCCAATATTCTGCCCTACAACAAATTTGGATCTGGAAAGGGCAATATTAAATTTCTCTAATACTTCGGCCAGCTCAATCCCCTGCTCCATGGCCAGCTCAGTAGAAATACCGTGTATCCTTTCTGCATCATAAGGGATGTTGAAACCATCGGGCTTAACCAGATAATCCTGATGCTCTACCAGGTTACCCATTTCATCATGCAGCTGCCAGGCAATCTGGATACACCGCGGCCAATTGTTCGTATCACTGACCGGTGCATTATAATTGGCAGGTAAACCTGTGGTTTCGGTATCAAAAATTAAATACATAGAAAGGTAATTAGAATCGCCATTGCTTAGGCCTTAGAATCCCGGTGCCCAAACAATCTGATCTGTAAAATTACGCTTTTTTGAATGCCTTTGGTAGAAGAAATTTTAAAATGACAATGTTGAAATCAGGCAGAAACTCAAATTTAAGACAAGGCCCTAAGTATGAGCATGTCCCTTCTGAATCATTGGACGATGCCCCTGTGACGCAAGTTTGCCGGTATCATAACCTTTGGCATGGCATCTTTCAATGATCTCCTGCAGCAAGTCTGCAGGCAATTCAGGCTTGCGGGCCATGATAAAAAGAAATTTATGTTTCGGGTGCCCTACAACTACGTAAGAATAATCTTCGGCAAGTTCAATAATCCAGTAATCAACCTTTACGGGCCATACAAACTGCGCTTTCAATTCGGCATTATTGCTGCCCCTCACCACATAAAGTTTAGACCTGATGTATTTTGGTTCATCTTCTCCTGCCAGTTTGTAGGTGCTGAACACGGCATAATAACCATCAGGATGAATCACATATGTCTCGGTAGTTTCACGCCATTTTTTATCCATAAAAGTTGGTATGGAATATAGTGAGTACCATTTCCCTGCATAGGACATTATATCAACTTTTTCTACAGGTGTATTATCCATTATTGCTGTGTTCTTATTGAATTGGCGTTAAGCAAATGTAAATTCTTTCTCATAAAACCCGCAATAGAAGATAAAGTTTTAAAAAGCATTTTTTTAAAGCTGTCTTAAATTTCATAACTTGGTGCAGGAGATCATGTCCTGATTTTGTGATAAAATCATCGAACAGGCTGGCCTGTTATTAAACAAATAGGTATGAAGATAACAGTTGTAGGCGCTGGGGCAGTAGGTGCTACCTGCGCGGATAATATTGCCAGAAAAGAATTGGCTGAAGAGCTGGTTTTGCTGGATATCAAAGAAGGATTTGCAGAAGGCAAGGCCATTGATATGATGCAGACCTCCGCGCTGCTCGGCTTTAATACCAAAATCAAAGGGGTAACCAACGATTACAGCAAAACTGCAGGTTCTGCGGTGGCGGTAATCACCTCCGGCCTTCCCCGCAAGCCTGGGATGACCCGCGAAGAACTCATCGGCATCAATGCCGGAATTGTAAAGGGCGTAGCTGAAAACATCCTGAAGTTCTCTCCTGATGCGATACTGATCATTGTGAGCAACCCTATGGATACCATGACATACCTGTCGCTGAAAACACTGGGGCTGCCCAAAAACAGGATCATTGGAATGGGCGGAACACTGGACAGCGCAAGGTTTAAATATTACCTCAGCGTTGCCATGAATTGTAATGCAAATGACCTCCAGGGCTTTGTAATTGGCGGGCATGGCGATACTACAATGATTCCATTAACCCGTTACGCTACCTATCAGAGCTTAAACGTAACAGACCTTCTTGCAGAGGAGATACTGGCCAAGGTTGCTGCAGATACCATGATTGGCGGTGCCACTTTAACCGGTTTGCTGGGAACATCGGCCTGGTATGCTCCCGGTGCAGCAGTATGTGCACTGGTAGAAAGCATCGTACGAGATGAAAAAAAACTATTTACCTGCAGTGTCTCGCTGGAGGGCGAATATCATCAAAACGATATTTGCCTGGGCGTACCCGTTATCGTTGGCCGGACAGGCTGGGAAAAAGTGATCGACTATAATTTGACCGATGATGAGCAGGCTACTTTTAACAAAAGTGCGGATGCCGTTAGAAGTATGAATACTGTACTTAAAGAAATGAACCTGATTTAATGCGCACAATTGCCGTTCCGCTTACCCTGATCAACCTGAATGACGACGGTTTCCACCTTTTGGTGGAAATTGCTGTTTTTGGCAGTAAACACTTCGCAGTAATTGATACGGGGGCTTCAAGATCTGTCTTCGACAAAACTTTTATTGAAGCAAACAGTACAGAAATTACTACTGCAGCGGATTCAAATGCGACTACGCTGTTTACCACCTCTGCAACTATCCAAACTGTTATCCCTAAACTAAAAATGGGAAAATTAACGATCAAAAACTATCCCGCAGTAGCCCTTGACCTCGAAACCGTAAACGAGGCCTACGCATTGCTCGGACACCCCCGCGTGATCGCAATTATTGGAAGTGATATCTTCTACAGCTATCACGCAAAAATCAATTATAAAAAACTGAAGATTTACTTCTCCCAAAAAAAACGATAGCCTTCAGGGCAGTATATACTATTAAATTTATGAAGATTCTCCTGGTCGAAGATGAGCCCAATGTTGTATCTGTTTTAAAAAGAGGATTGACCCATGAAGAATTTGAACTCAGTGTAGCCCCGGACGGCTTTGTTGCACTGGAAATGATCGCTGCGCACACCTTTTCCCTGATCATACTGGACATCATGCTCCCGGGAATCAATGGGCTCGATCTCTGCAAACAAATCAAAAAAAATCACCCGCAGATCCCCGTAATCATGCTTACTGCACTCGGCAGTACCGAGAATATTGTAAATGGCCTGGATAACGGGGCAGACGACTACATTGTAAAACCTTTTAAAATTGCCGAACTCAATGCCAGGATACGCACCCTCTTAAGGCGGTATGCGGGCATTCAGCAGGCAGAAGAGGTAATTACAATTGGAAACCTGGAAATAAACCTCTCTGCTAAAGCAGTAACGCGGGGAGCACAGGAAATTACACTTACCGCAACCGAATACCGCTTGCTGCAGTTTCTCGCCAGAAACAAAAACAGGACTTTGTCCAGGGTAGATATCCTTGAAAACGTCTGGGATATTGATTTTAATATGGGAACAAACGTTGTTGATGTTTATGTAAATTACCTGAGAAAGAAAATAGACAAAGGCTTTGATACCAATCTGATCCATACAGTGGTTGGACTGGGATATATGCTTAAGGAAAAATCATAAATTAATGACGCTAAATACCCGCATTACTTTACTTTTTGCCATTTTATCAGCGATCATTATCTCCCTGTTAAGTGGTTTTGTCTGGTATTTTGCCAATGAATTTGCTTTTGAAGATTTTTATAAGCGGCTGGAGACCCGGGTAAATGTAACCGCCAGGATTAAACTTTATGCGGGAGCCGAGGGCAAAGCGCTCAAAGAAACACGCCACAAATATCTGGAATTTCTCCCCACAGAACAGGAACACCTGATCAGGGCCGATGAAAACAGTAAATCCAGTCTTGCAAAAAAGGAAGACCTCCCTTCCAGCTTTTATGAGGATATAGATATGGGCCGTATGGCAAGGCACAGAAATATGAATATATTTTATGCCGGCAGGTATTTTAAAAAAGGCGCTGGTGGTTATATCGTAATTATCTCTGCCCGTGACCCCTATGGGTACAGGGAATTGCAGGCACTGCAAAATATATTGATCGCAGGCTTTTTCCTGTCGGTAGCCCTTTCATATCTAGTAGGCAGAAAATTCTATGAATACACCTTCAAACCGGTAAGGGCCTTAATTAAAAAGGCAAAGGGGATCAGTGCAGAGAACTTAAATCAGCGCCTTGATCCCCTGAAAGGCAAAGATGAGATTGCAGAGATCTCGCAGACTTTTAATGACATGCTCGACCGGCTCGAAACTGCCTTTGAAACACAAAATAATTTTATCAGCAATGCCTCCCATGAGTTGAGAACGCCGCTAACGATCATCAGCGCAGAAGCCGAACTCGCCGTATCTAAAGTTTCAGCAGCGGAGGTTGAACTGCAGAAGTCGCTCATTACCATACAAAATGAAGCCGAAAGGCTGGAGAATATTCTCAGCAGTTTACTTAGCCTGGCGCAATCAGGTTTTGACGGACAAAAACAACGTTGGGAAGATATCCGGCTTGATGAACTGATCTGGGATGTAAAAAATGCCATAGACCTGGTTAATCCCGACAACCAGATCCAGATCGACTTCTCTCACCTGCCCGAAAACCCCGAAAGTATCAACCTTAACGGAAACCTTAACCTCCTCAAACTGGCAGTTACCAACATTGTGAACAATGCCTGCAAATATTCTGATAACAGGATCGTTAAACTGGCATTGTCGGTCACCGAAGCCAATATCGTCATCTCGGTGAAAGATCAGGGCATAGGAATTCCTGAAGAAGAACTGGACCATGTATTTGAACCTTTTTTCCGGGCCTCAAATACCAGCAGTTATAAAGGTTATGGCGTAGGACTTCCGCTTTCCCTCAATATTATCCGATTGCACAAAGGAACCATCGCTATTCAGACTGCACAGGAGTCAGGCACAGAAATCAGCATACTGCTGCCGCTTTCCAGGCCAGTATAGGTACAGGAAATCTTTATCTGCTTAATTTGATCTGGCTTCGCATTGCTGAACTGCGCGATCGTTTAGATTGCTGAGTGGCAAATCGAGTACGATTTATGCCGGGATGTTAATGACTGAAGTCGCTACAGTACGACCTTCCGTGAAACACTTTATGATTGCTAAATTAATTTTGCAAGACCTTAAACCTTAATTTTCTAATCTGGTTCTAATCTCGCTCTTAGAACTCTCTAATGTAAAGCACATATATTGGATTTTACAAATGGATCCCTAATATTATATGTTATGCTATTAAAGAAAAACGTTCCGCTCAGCTATATTTTCGGGAAAATAACAAAAGAAATTATCCTGGTAGCAATTTATGCTGTCAGTATCGTTGTACTGTATGAGATTTATCACTTTACAGGCTTGTCAATTCCAATCGCAGTACCGGCACTGTTAGGATCCGTGATCTCCCTCTTGCTTGCCTTCCGCTCCAATCAGGCCTACGACCGCTGGTGGGAAGCCAGAATCTTATGGGGAGCAATTGTTAACGATTCAAGATCGCTGGCGAGACAGGTACTTTATTTTATTGACGATCCATATTATTCCGCAGAGATCCAGTTGTTTAAAGAGCGCTTCATCAAAAGACAGATTGCATGGTGTTATGCATTAAGCCAGGGCTTACGCAATACGAGCCCCCTGCAGGGACTGGAACGCCTGATGAAAGAGGATGAACTTGAGTTTATCAGCAAATACAAGAATGTGCCCATGTCTATCCTCGAACTGCATGCAAGAGATCTGAGAACTGCAGTAAAAGAAGGATGGATCAATCAGTTCCAGCAGGTGCAGATAGATACTACCCTGTCCAACCTTTGCGACAGGATGGGTGGATCAGAACGTATCAAAAACACAGTTTTCCCTGTTACTTACAGCCGGTATATTAATATGACGATCAATCTCTTCATCCTGATGCTGCCCTTCGGACTGATAGAAACCTTTGGATATTTTATGGTTCCGGTAGTGATTGCTGTGGCAGCTTCGTTCCTGCTGATCGAAAAGATGGCCATACACCTGCAGGACCCATTTGAGAATAAACCTACAGATACGCCTACAACCACGATTTCGCGGACGATAGAGCGTGATCTTTGCCAGATGCTGAATGATTCAAAATTCACGGCAGACAGCTCGGCTATGGAACCTGTTCATACCTCCAAAACTTATTTTATCCTGTAATTAACACACACCAAATACCACCATCATTGATTTAACCAGTAAATTGATGAGCAACTGAAACCAAAGTATGTTTCACAAAAAAACGGGCAGCCTTTCGGATGCCCGTTTTTTGATATCTGATAGGATCTGACTATGCGTCGATCTTCGCGTATTTCGCATTTCTTTCGATGAATTCTCTCCTTGGAGCTACTTCATCACCCATTAACATGGAGAAGGTATGGTCACACTCAGCTGCATTTTCAATTGTAGCCTGCATTAAAGTACGGTTAGCCGGATTTAATGTAGTATCCCAAAGCTGCTCGGCGTTCATCTCACCCAAACCTTTATAACGCTGGATATGTACGCTTTCTTCCCTGCCCTGGCCTTTCAACCTTTGTACCGCTACATCGCGCTGCTGATCGTTCCAGCAATATTCCTGCTCTTTACCTTTTTTAACGAGATATAAGGGAGGTGCTGCAATATAAACGTAACCCGCTTCGATCAGTGCCTTCATGTACCTGAAGAAGAACGTAAGGATCAGCGTGGTAATGTGCGATCCGTCAATATCCGCATCCGTCATGATCACAATCTTGTGGTAACGAAGTTTGGTAATATTTAAAGCTTTGTCATCTTCAGGAGTACCGATACTTACACCAAGCGCGGTAAACATGTTCTTGATCTCGTCGTTTTCGTAGATCTTATGCTCCATCGCTTTCTCTACATTCAGGATTTTACCTTTCAGCGGAAGAATAGCCTGGAAATTACGGTCACGTCCCTGTTTGGCAGTTCCACCTGCGGAATCTCCCTCCACCAGGTACAACTCACATTTTTCCGGATCACTGTCAGAGCAATCGGCCAGCTTGCCCGGTAAACCAGAGCCGCCCATTACACTTTTACGCTGAACCATCTCACGGGCTTTACGTGCAGCCGCACGTGCTGTAGCCGCAAGGATTACCTTGTTGACGATCATTTTGGCTTCTCTCGGATATTCTTCCAGATAGATACCCAATGCTTCACCAACCGCAATATCCACGGCGCCCATCACCTCAGAGTTACCCAGTTTGGTTTTCGTTTGTCCTTCAAACTGTGGTTCCTGTACTTTCACAGAAATAACAGCTGTCAGGCCTTCACGGAAATCGTCACCGGTAATCTCAAACTTCACATTTTTAAGTAAACCAGACTTATCAGCATATGCTTTCAACGTACGGGTTAAACCTCTTCTGAAACCGGCAATGTGTGTACCGCCTTCATGCGTATTGATATTATTGACATAAGAGTGCACGTTTTCAGCATAACTGTCATTATACTGCAGCGCAAGCTCTACAGGAATACCATTTTTTATTCCTTCTACATAGATCGGCTCAGCAATCAGCGAAGGACGGCCTCCGTCCAGGAACTGGACAAATTCTTTTAATCCGCCTTCAGAAAGGAAAAGCTCAGACAGGAACTTTCCGTCTTCACCAACTTCGCGCTCATCGGTCAGCGTTAAGCTGATGCCTTTATTTAAGAAAGACAACTCTCTTAAACGTGAAGCTAAAGTATCATAACGGTACTCCGTAGTTTGGGTAAAGATCGTAGGGTCTGGTGTAAATGTAATCACCGTACCTCTTTTTTCTGTTTCCCCAACAACTTTTACGTCGTACTGAGGTTTACCCATTTCGTATTCCTGCTCCCAGATCTTGCCTTCACGGTGAACTTCTGCTTTCAGGTGCGTAGAAAGTGCGTTCACGCAACTTACCCCAACACCGTGCAAACCGCCCGACACCTTGTAGGTATCTTTATCAAATTTACCACCTGCGTGTAAAACCGTCATTACGATCTCCAGGGCAGATTTCTGTTCTTTCTGCATAATGCCCGTTGGAATACCGCGGCCATTATCTTCTACCCGTATAGAATTGTCTTTAAGAATATTTACAGTAATTGTATCTGCGTGTCCGGCCAAAGCCTCATCGATAGAGTTATCTACTACTTCATAAACCAAATGGTGCAATCCTTTAACACCAGTATCTCCTATATACATTGAAGGGCGCTTGCGCACCGCTTCTAAACCTTCTAATACCTGTATATTATCTGCCGAATAATTTGACTTTGGATCTTTTTCTTCGCTCATATATGTTAATAAAAAATAAGATTCAAAAATAACCATTTGTGGGCAATTAACGGCAAATTGTGGATAACTAATTACATGAATCCACACAATATCAGCTCAAAAAAAACGACTTATTTAGGATACTAATTTTGAAATTTTATATTTGCTAAAATTTATCCCTGCATTGGGATAGGCAGACAACGGTTGTCTGATTTATAAAACAGGCAAAAACACAAAAAAAATCATAGATGAACAGAACATCCTTCAAACTAAGCACACTGGCTACGGCGGTAGCATTAGTTTCCGTAATGGCTTCATGCCAGAATAAAGACGAAAAAGCAACAACTACTGCTGCTAAAACAG
The DNA here is from genome assembly GCF_900182595.1 of Pedobacter westerhofensis. Lineage (GTDB taxonomy): Bacteria > Bacteroidota > Bacteroidia > Sphingobacteriales > Sphingobacteriaceae > Pedobacter > Pedobacter westerhofensis. Next base: position 84,856 of record NZ_FXTN01000005.1, read on the forward strand.
ATTCTCCTGCAGTAAAAAGCGGCGAGCCAATTGTTTATGTCAACTCTGATTCTTTACTCACTAAATACGAATACTTCAAAGACCTGAAAGTGAAACTGGATGAGAAATCTAAAGCAGCACAAACTGATCTTGCATCCAAACAACAGGCTTTTCAGCGCGAAGTAGCACAATATCAGCAAACACAAAACACTTTGCCTGCAGACCAGAGAGCAACTACAGAGCAAAGGCTTGCACGTAAACAACAGGAATTACAGGCTTATCAGCAAAATGCAGGTGCAGCTTTGCAAAATGAGCAGGCAACCGAGCAGGAGAAATTATACAATAAGATTGCCGATTACCTGAAGATCTACGCAAAAGACAAAGGTTATAAAATGGTGCTTACTTACCAGAAAGGTAACAGTGCTATCTTATTTGCGGATGCTTCACTGGATGTAACCAGCGAAGTAATTGTTGGCCTCAACGAAGGCTATAAAGCAGATAAAAAATAATATTTAAAAATTATTGAGGATGCCCCGTATTACGGGGCATTTTTTTTGTGCTGTATTTTAAAACACAGGAATGAATAAAGAGCAGGAACATGAGAAGTTTATGCGCATCGCCATTGCGCTTGCCGAAAAAAATGTATCGGAAAACCTTGGCGGGCCTTTTGGGGCAGTGATCGTAAAGGACGGCAAAATGGTGGCCAAAAGCGGGAACAGGGTAACCACTACCAATGATCCTACGGCACATGCAGAAGTATCTGCGATCAGGCTGGCCTGCAAAAAGCTAAAAACTTATGATCTTAAAGGATGCGTGATCTATACCAGCTGTGAACCCTGCCCGATGTGCCTCAGTGCAATCTACTGGGCCAGAATAGATATCATATACCAGGGCAATACCAAATCAGATGCCGCTGAGATCGGCTTCGATGATCAGTTCATCTATGAAGAATTGGAGAAGCCTGTGCATGCGCGTAAAGTGAAGGTAACTGAGCTGCTGCGCGACGAAGCACAAGAGGCATTTAAACTCTGGGAAGATTCAGGAAGAAAGATCCATTACTGATCCGTTTCTTTTTTTTCCTCGTCAAAAAGATTATCCGTCAGGTCGTCAATCTCCCTGCGGTCGCGCTTGGTAGGCCTCCCCGCTCCTCTATCCCTGGTCAGTACCGGCGCATGAAACATCGATTTATACGCATGCGTTTCTTCAACAGGAGTAATATCCCTGTATTTGGTCACTGCAATTTTAGACTCTACCCTGGTATAGAGCAGTTCTACAACTTCAATTACTTTCTTTTCTATGCCCTTTGAAACCTGGTATACATCTCCCGGTTTTACCACTACAGAAGCTTTGATATTCTGGCCGTTCATCTTCACCCGACCAGCCTTACAGGCTTCTGTTGCTAAAGTTCTTGTTTTGAACAATCTGATTGCCCACAAGTATTTATCTATCCGTAATTTTTCCTGCTCTGCCATAAAAAATCAAAAATACGTAAGTAAAAGATCGGTCAATAGATAAAATTGATTTATTTTGTGCAAAAATTAGAATTACAATGAACAAAGAACTGAAAAAGTTAATAGAGGCTGTCTGGGAAGACAGATCCTTATTGGAGTATGCTGAATATTGTGAGGCTATCGAATCTGTAGTAATGCAGTTGGATAAAGGAGAAATTCGTGTTGCTGAGCCTATTCTGAATTCCTGGGGAATAAACGAATGGATCAAAAAAGCTGTTATCCTCTATTTTCCAATCAGAGAAATGAAAGAAATCACTAACGGTCCTTTCATGTTTCATGATAAAATGAAATTAAAAACCAATTACAAAGAGCTTGGTGTACGTGTTGTTCCCGGTGCAAGTGCCCGTTATGGTGCATATTTAGCCAAGGGAGTGATCATGATGCCTTCTTATGTAAATATTGGTGCTTATGTAGACGAAGGTACAATGGTAGATACCTGGGCAACGGTAGGATCATGTGCACAGATCGGAAAACATGTTCACCTGAGCGGTGGTGTGGGTATCGGTGGTGTCCTTGAACCCATCCAGGCTGCACCGGTGATCATTGAAGACAATTGTTTCCTGGGTTCAAGAGCGATCGTTGTTGAAGGGGTGCGTGTAGAACGCGAAGCTGTACTGGGTGCCAATGTGGTATTAACCGCCTCTACAAAGATCATTGATGTAACAGGAAGTTCACCGGTAGAATACAAGAGCATCGTTCCTGCAAGATCAGTAGTGATCCCGGGCAGCTATACTAAAAAATTCCCTGCGGGAGAATACCAGGTTCCATGTGCACTGATCATCGGGCAGCGTAAAGAATCTACAGATAAGAAAACCTCACTTAATGATGCATTAAGAGAAAATAACGTCGCTGTTTAATGAATATTGGTTTTGATGGAAAAAGGGCAGCAAATAACCTGACAGGATTAGGCAACTACAGCAGATCGCTGATCTTACAGCTGTCAGAATTTTTCCATCAAAACCATTATTATGTTTATTCCCCAAAAGTAAAGAGCGCTAAACAAATCAGCTTCTTCCTTGAAAAGGACAACATCCATCTCAAATTACCAACCGGCAAACAACCAGGATTCTGGTGGAGAAGTGTTGGCGTAAGAAAACAGCTGCTGGAAGACCATATCGACATCTACCACGGCCTCAGCAATGAGATCCCTTTTGGGATGCACACTGGAAAGCCCAAAATAGTGGTAACCATACACGACCTTATTTTCCTGCGTCTTCCAGAAAACTATAAGTACATCGACCGTACGATATATAACTTCAAAAGCAAATACGCCTGTAAATTTGCCGACAGGATTATTGCGATCAGTGAGCAGACAAAAAAGGATATCATTGAACTCTATCAAACCGATCCCGCAAAAATTGAAGTAATTTACCAGACCTGCGACGATTCTTTTAAGGAGCTTTTACCGGCCCCATTCAAAGAGAAGATCCGTCAGAAGTACCAGTTACCGGAAAAATATATTCTGAACGTAGGCACAATTGAACCAAGAAAAAACCTGCTGCTCATTGTACAGGCACTGGCAAATGTACCTCAGGAGTACAAGCTGGTGGTTGTTGGAAAAAAACAGGATTATGCAAAACAGGTTGTGGCAGAAACCGACCGGCTGAACCTTACAGAAAGAGTGATCTTCCTGAAAGACATTCCTTTTTCAGACCTTCCTGCTATCTATCAGCTGGCCACGGTATTCGTTTATCCTTCCTTCTATGAAGGATTCGGTATTCCGATCATCGAAGCCTTATATGGTGGAATCCCCGTTATTGCGGCCACAGGCTCCTGCCTTGAAGAAGCCGGAGGCCCTGACAGCCTGTATATCAACCCATCAGATGCAGGAGCGCTTGCAAAAGCCATCAACGATGTTGTCTCAAATCCCGCACTCGCGGCAGAGATGAAAGAAAAAGGTTTACTATATGCCCGGAATTTTGATACACAGCCCCTCGCCCGTCAGCTGATGAATTGTTACGAAGAGCTCGTAAAATTTAAATAACAAAGATTATTTAATAAATTTACGGCATGCTAAAAACAGAAATTGAAAAAGCATTGGCCGTACTTAAAAATGGTGGTGTAATTCTTTATCCAACAGATACCGTATGGGGATTAGGCTGCGATGCCACCAATGCCGAAGCTGTGGAAAAGATCAATCAGATCAAAGGGCGCTCATCTGACAAGAGCTTTATCATCCTGCTGGACAATGATTCAAAACTGCAGAGTTATGTAAATGACGTACCTGAAGTGGCATATGACCTGATTGAATATGCAGAGCATCCGCTTACCATCATTTTCTCTGGCGCAAAAAATGTAGCACCAAATGTCATCAGTGCTGATGGCAGCATCGGGATCAGGATCATCAAACATGAGTTTGTACAGCAGCTGCTGCAGCGCTTCCGCAAACCCATCACATCCACTTCAGCAAATATCTCCGGACAGCCTACACCGCAGCTTTTTGATGAGATAGACCCAAAAATTAAAGACTCAGTTGATTATATTGTAGACTGGGAACAGGAGCTGAGGAATAACAAGAAATCTTCAACAATAATGAAATTAAGTCCATCGGGGCAATTTTCCTTTATTAGAAAGTAAGTTTTAGTACTTTTGCAACCTCAATAAACCAGTACAAGCCTGGATAGCTTTATCCATAACGAATAATTCATTTTGAAAAAAAATCTAGGACATCCTGTTTTTAAGGTACTCGCCGACATTGCCGCAGAGAGTAATATCGAAGCCTATGTCATCGGCGGTTATGTCCGGGATATATTCCTCAACAGGCCGTCCAAGGATATAGATATCGTGGTTTTGGGCAACGGTATTGATTTCGCAGAACGCGCCGGTGCAGCATTGAAGAGCAAAGTTGCGGTTTTCAAGAATTTTGGTACTGCAATGCTGAAGTACCGCGACCTCGAACTGGAGTTTGTGGGTGCCCGTAAAGAATCTTACAGGGCAGACTCCCGCAAACCTATCGTAGAAAACGGCACCATCGAAGACGATCAGCTCAGACGCGATTTTACCATTAATGCCCTGGCTATTTCTTTGAATAAAGAAAACTTCGGCCAGCTGGTAGACCCCTTCAATGGCGTAAAAGATATTGAAGAGAAATTAATACGTACGCCGCTTGATCCGGAAATTACTTTTTCTGATGATCCCCTGCGTATGATGCGTGCCATCCGCTTTGCTGCCCAGCTTAATTTTAGTATTGATGAACAGGCACTGGAGGCCATAAAAAAACAAAAAGACAGGGTAAGCATCCTTTCCAAAGAACGTATTACTGATGAACTGAATAAGATCATATTGTCACCGGTACCTTCTATCGGCTTTAAATATCTTTTTGATACCGGTCTACTGCATTTGATCTTTCCGCAAATGGCCGGCCTGTATGGTGTAGAAGTGATCAATGGCAAAGGGCACAAAGATAATTTCTATCATACCCTGCAGGTACTGGACAATATTTGTGAAGTCACAGACGATCTCTGGCTGCGTTGGGCAGCAATCCTGCACGATATAGCCAAGCCTGCTACCAAACGCTTTGAAGAAGGCCATGGCTGGACTTTCCATGGTCACGAGGATAAGGGCGCCAGAATGGTGCCGCAGATCTTTACACAGCTTAAACTTCCGCTGAATGAGAAAATGAAGTTTGTACAGAAGCTGGTACAGCTGCACCTGCGGCCGATTGTGCTGGCACAGGAAGTAGTTACCGATTCTGCGGTAAGGCGTTTACTGTTTGATGCGGGAGAAGACATTGAAAGCCTGATGCTGCTCTGCAACGCTGATGTAACCACCAAAAACGAGTATAAGGTTAAGAAATACCGCAATAACTTTGAGCTGGTAAAACAAAAGCTTAAGGATGTTGAAGAACGGGACAAAATAAGAAACTGGCAGCCCCCTGTTACCGGAACGGATATAATGGAAGTTTTCGGACTTGCAGCCGGAAAGGAAGTTGGCCTGATCAAAAATGCCATTCGCGAAGCAATTCTCGAAGGCGAGATAACAAACTCTTACGATGAAGCGTTAGCATTTATGCTCATTAAGGGAAAAGAATTTGGATTGGTACCGGTAACGGAGCAACCCAAATAATAAAAATATTTTATAATTTTATAAATAGAAATAAAGCTCAAATGGCAGTTTATAGATTTAGAATTAGTTTTGAAGACTTCGATGAGGTAGTTCGTGAGATCGACATCAAATCAACCCAAACCTTTGAAGATTTGCATAAGGCCGTACATCGTTCTACAGGGTACAGTGCGGAGAAGTCTTCTTCTTTTTATGTAAGTTCTGATCACTGGATCAAAGGCGATGAGATTGCTTATCTTCCAAACCAAAGAAAGATTGATCGTGGTGTTGCCCTGATGGAAAATGCAAAATTGAGCAAATTTATCGAAGACCCGCACCAAAAGTTCTATTACATCTATAATTTTGACCGCCCTTTCGATTTTCATGTGGAGCTGATCAAAATTATTCTGACTACTGATCCAAATATAGAATACCCGGTACTTTTCAAAAGTATTGGTGAAGCCCCAAAAATATTTGACTCTACCAACGGCGCAGCAGCAGCAATCGCAGCTACGGCAGCAACTCCTGCATCCAGTGATTTTGATTTCCTCAATGAAATGGATTTTGTTCCGGAAGATTCTGAAGAGATAGAAGCTATGGACGGCAGGGGTATTACTACCTCAGAAAAAAGCGATGATGCAGACGAAGAAGAGGATGAAGACAATGACGATTTTGCTGAAGGCGATGATTTCGGTGACGAAGAATTTGACAGCAAGGAAGACTACTAATGCCAGACAATGGCAAAAATAAAACATTAATTGTAATCGCTGGCCCAACAGCAATAGGTAAAACTGCTTTAGCTATTGAGTTGGCCCGGCACCTTTCTACAGAGATCATCTCTGCTGATTCAAGGCAGTTCTTCCGTGAGATCTCTATCGGAACAGCCAAACCAAGTCCTGAAGAACTGGCTGCAGCAAAACACTATTTTATTGATTCCCATTCCATTACCACGTTTTTCAGCACCGGAGATTTTGAAAAGCAGGCGCTGGAAGTGCTTGCAGGGATTTTTGCTAAAAACAATACAGCGATTATGGTGGGCGGCTCCGGGCTTTACCTGGATGCAGTAACAAAAGGGCTGGATGAACTGCCTGATACCGATATGCAGATCAGGGAAGAACTGAACGCCCTGTTCCGGATAGAAGGGCTGGAACCGATCAAAGAGAGGCTGGCAGCGGCAGATCCTGAGTACTATGCAAAGGTAGACCAGTTTAATCCGCAACGCATGATCCGCGGACTGGAATTTTTTCTGTCTACCGGAAAGAAGGTTTCTGCCTTTCTCACCAACAGCAAAAAAGAAAGGCCCTTCAATATCATTAAAATCGGACTGAACCTGGACCGCGATCTGCTTTATCAAAGAATCAACCACAGGGTTGATCTGATGCTCGCTGAAGGTTTATTGGATGAAGTTAAAGGCGTAACGCAGTACAGGGACTACAACGCCCTGAAAACGGTAGGCTACGCGGAACTGTTTGATTATCTGGACGGGACGCTCACGTACGAAGCAGCAGTAGATAAGATCAAACAAAATACCCGTCGTTTTGCGAAACGTCAGCTCACCTGGTTCAGACGTGACAAAGATATACAGTGGTTTGAACCACAATCCCCGGCGACTGCAGTGATCAGGTATGTTGATCAGATTTTGGGCAAATAACTGTCTAAGCCAGCGCCGTAGGGCCTCCTAAATTCATCGGAAACCCGGTAGTCTCTTCCTGTGTTTTTATCCTGCCGTTAAGCGCCTCAAACTTCTCTATGTTGTCCTGCATGGCCAGCATTAATCTTTTGGCGTGTTCAGGCGTAAGAATAATTCTTGATTTTACTTTTGCTTTCGGCAAGCCCGGCATCACCCTGATGAAATCAACTACAAATTCTGTATTCGAATGTGTGATGATTGCCAGGTTTGAAAATATACCCTCTGCCACTTCTTCAGAAAGCTCGATGTTAATCTGATTATCGTTGTTTTGATTCTCCATATAGCAAAACTACTTCTTTAAATGCTTAAGCTGTTAGCTAAACCAAAAAATAATTTGCAGCACACAATCAGAATCCATGCTTAATGTGGCCGCCGATCCTTCTGGCGAATAAGTTATGATAATAGACGATAAAATTGAGCAAAAAAAAATCCCCCCTGAATCATCAGGGAGGATTTTAGTATTTATCTGAAAGACTATGCGTCTACTTCTTCTTCTTGTTTAGAAGCTAACAGTTTGTCATATTCTTCCTGTGAACCAACAATGATACGTTCGTAACCACGAACACCAGTTCCCGAAGGAATTAAGTGACCTACAATTACGTTCTCTTTCAACCCAAGCATATTGTCACGTTTACCTGCAATCGCAGCTTCGTTCAATACTTTTGTAGTTTCCTGGAAGGAAGCTGCAGAGATGAATGATTTCGTACCTAATGAAGCACGGGTGATACCCTGTAATACAGAACTGGCAGTTGCCGATCTTGCATCACGAACTTCGATCTGTTTCAGATCTTTACGTTTTAACTGAGAATTTTCATCTCTTAATTTACGCAGAGAAAGAATCTGACCTGGTTTAACAGTATTTGAATCACCAGCATCGATTACCACTTTTTTGTCATAGATCTCATCATTTTCGATCATGAAATCCCAACGGTCAACAGAGTTATTCTCCAAGAACGTTGTATCTCCCGGATCTTCAATGTGGACTTTCTGCATCATCTGGTGAACGATTACTTCAAAGTGTTTATCATTGATCTTCACACCCTGTAAACGGTAAACCTCTTGTATACCATTTACCAGGTATTCCTGAACAGCGGCAGGTCCTTTGATCGCTAAGATATCCGCAGGAGAAATTGATCCGTCTGATAATGGCATACCAGCTTTTACAAAGTCGTTATCCTGTACAAGGATGTGTTTAGACAATGGAACCAGATATTTTTTAACTTCGCCATCTTTCGATTCGATAGTCATCTCACGGTTACCACGTTTCACACCACCTAAGGTTACCACACCATCAATCTCGGTTACTACAGCCGGGTTAGATGGGTTACGTGCTTCGAACAATTCAGTTACACGTGGTAAACCACCCGTAATATCTCTTGTTTTACCTGTTGCACGTGGAATCTTAACAAGGATCTGACCAGTTTTAACAGCTTCTCCATCATCAATTGAAACGTGAGCTCCAACCGGGATGTTGTACTGTCTGATCAGTTCGCCTTTTTTATCTACAACCCTAACAGAAGGGTTTTTAGTTTTATCACGTGTATCAATAATTACTTTCTCACGGTGACCGGTTTGCTCATCTGACTCTTCACGGAAGGTAACACCTTCGATAATGGCATCAAACTCAATTTTACCGGCAAACTCTGAGATAATTACCGCATTGTACGGATCCCATGAACAGATCTTATCGCCTTTAGAAATTTTGGCTCCTTCTTCAACGTAAAGGAATGAACCATAAGGGATATTGTTGGTCATGATCACTTTGCCGGTACCTTCTTCAACGATTTTGAACTCGCCGGAACGTCCCAGTACAATTTGTTTCACACCTTCTTCACCTGTATCATTTGCTACAGTACGAACATTCTCAAATTCGATGATACCATCAAACTTCGCATTGATCTGAGATTCAGCAGCAATGTTTGATGCGGTACCACCCACGTGGAATGTACGCAGTGTTAACTGTGTACCCGGCTCACCGATTGACTGTGCAGCAATTACGCCGACAGCTTCACCTTTCTGAACACGTTTACCAGTGGCAAGGTTACGTCCGTAACACAATGCACAAACACCTCTCTTATTTTCGCAAGTCAGTACAGAACGGATCTCAACACCTTCAACCGGTGATTCGTCAATTGCTCTCGCAATATCCTCGTCGATATCCTGACCAGCAGAAACCAATAATTCACCATTCAGCGGGTTAAATACGTCATGCAGCGAAATACGACCTAAGATTCTGTCATACAATGGCTCAACGATATCTTCGTTATCTTTCAGGGCAGTAGTATACATACCTCTCAAAGTACCGCAATCTGCAGAGTTAACGATCATATCCTGGGCAACATCATGTAAACGACGTGTCAGGTAACCCGCATCCGCAGTTTTTAACGCCGTATCCGCCAAACCTTTACGCGCACCGTGAGTAGAGATAAAGTACTCTAATACTGACAGTCCTTCTTTAAAGTTTGAAAGGATCGGGTTTTCAATAATTTCACCACCTGAACCAGATTTCTGAGGTTTTGCCATCAGACCACGCATTCCGCAAAGCTGACGAATCTGCTCTTTAGATCCACGTGCTCCGGAGTCAAGCATCATGTAAACTGAGTTAAAGCCCTGGTTATCGCTCGATAACTGCGTCATCACGAATGATGTTAAACGGTTATTGATACGGGTCCAGATATCGATGATCTGATTGTAACGCTCGTTATTGGTAATGAATCCCATGTTATAGTTATTCCTTACCTCATCAACCTCTGCCGAAGCCTGCTCCAATAAAGCATGTTTCTCAACAGGGATGTTTACATCCTGCAGGTTAAACGATAATCCACCTCTGAATGCCATCAGGAAACCAAGCTCTTTAATATCATCCAGGAATCTGGATGCACGTGCCATACCGGTAACCTTCACTACATCACCAATGATATCCCTAAGGGATTTCTTGGTCAGCAATTCATTGATATATCCTACTTCTTCCGGTACCATTTGGTTAAACAGTACACGTCCAACAGTAGTTTCAGTTAATTTATTGGTGATCACTCCATCAGCATCTTTCACATTTACCTTAACCTTGATAAACGCGTGAAGATCGATTCTTTTCTCGTTGTAAGCAATGATTACTTCTTCAGGAGAATAGAATGAAGAACCTTGTCCTTTAACTACACGTCCTTCGTCAGTTTTACGGCCTTTAGTAATATAATAAAGACCCAAAACCATATCCTGAGATGGTACCGTAATTGGCGTACCGTTCGCAGGGTTCAGAATGTTGTGTGCAGCAAGCATCAGTACCTGGGCTTCCAAAATAGCAGCATGACCCAAAGGTAAATGCACAGCCATCTGGTCACCGTCAAAATCCGCGTTGAATGCAGTACACACCAATGGGTGTAACTGGATTGCTTTTCCTTCAACCAATTTAGGCTGGAAGGACTGGATACCCAATCTGTGCAGCGTAGGCGCACGATTCAGTAATACAGGGTGTCCTTTTAAAACGTTCTCCAGGATATCCCACACTAAAGGGTCCTTCCTGTCTACAATTTTCTTTGCAGATTTTACCGTTTTAACGATACCGCGTTCAATCATCTTGCGAATGATAAACGGTTTGAACAGCTCTGCTGCCATATCTTTTGGTAAACCGCACTCATGTAATTTAAGGTTTGGACCTACAACAATTACCGAACGTGCCGAATAATCCACACGTTTACCCAATAGATTCTGACGGAAACGACCTTGTTTACCTTTCAGGATATCTGAAAGAGATTTCAATGCACGGTTACCTTCAGTTTTTACTGCATTTACTTTACGTGAGTTATCAAATAACGAATCCACAGCTTCCTGCAGCATACGCTTTTCGTTACGTAAAATTACTTCCGGTGCTTTGATCTCGATCAAACGTTTTAAACGGTTGTTACGGATAATCACACGACGGTACAGGTCATTTAAATCTGAAGTAGCAAAACGGCCACCTTCAAGAGGTACAAGCGGACGCAATTCCGGTGGAATAACAGGAACAATTTTGATAATCATCCATTCAGGATTGTTCTCAATGCGTGTTCTTGCACCACGGAAAGCTTCAACAACCTGTAAACGTTTTAACGCTTCGTTTTTACGTTGTTGTGAAGTCTCGTTTGCAGCCTGGTGACGTAAGTTGTAAGATAAAGTATCTAAGTCAATACGTTTCAGTAAATCCTCTAATGCTTCAGCACCCATTTTGGCGATGAATTTATTAGGATCTTTATCATCCAGGTACTGGTTTTCTTTTGGTAATTTATCTAAAATATCAAGGTATTCTTCTTCAGTAAGGAAATCCATGTACTGGATACCCTGTTCTTCCATTAAACCTGATTGAATAACTACATAACGCTCGTAGTAAATGATCAAATCAAGTCTTTTTGTAGGAAGGCCTAATAAATAACCGATTTTATTTGGCAGTGAACGGAAATACCAGATGTGCGCCACAGGAACAACAAGATTAATGTGTCCCATACGCTCTCTGCGTACTTTTTTCTCCGTTACCTCAACACCACAACGATCACAAACAATACCTTTATAACGGATACGTTTGTATTTGCCACAGTGGCATTCGTAATCTTTAACCGGACCAAAAATTCTCTCGCAGAACAAACCATCACGTTCTGGTTTGTAGGTACGGTAATTGATCGTCTCAGGTTTTAACACCTCACCACTAGAGCGCTCTAAAATAGCCTCCGGCGATGCCAAACTAATGGTAATCGAGGTGAAATTGCTTTTTAATTTATTATCCTTTTTGTAAGACATAGCTCTGTTGTTTGAATTTGAAAATTTAAAAAACCGGAACGGGATGAACCCGTTCCAGCATTAAAAAATTCAACATTAGTCTAACGTAATATCTAAACCTAATCCGCGCAGCTCATGTACCAGTACATTGAATGATTCCGGTACACCTGGAGTCGGCAGGTTCTCGCCTTTTACAATCGCTTCATAAGTTTTGGCCCTTCCGATCACATCATCCGACTTCACAGTCAGGATCTCCTGAAGGATATTAGCGGCACCAAATGCCTCTAATGCCCAAACCTCCATCTCACCAAAACGCTGACCACCAAACTGGGCTTTACCACCCAATGGCTGTTGTGTAATCAATGAGTATGGTCCGATTGAACGGGCGTGCATTTTATCATCAACCATGTGGCCTAATTTCAGCATGTAGATAATACCTACTGTTGTTGGCTGGTCAAATCTCTCACCCGTTAAACCATTATGTAAATAGGTTCTTCCTGAAGCCGGAACACCAGCTTTAGCGATCCATTCTTCTACTTCGTCATGTTTAGCACCATCAAAGATCGGGGTTGCAAATTTCACACCCAGTTCTTTACCGGCCCATGCCAATACAGTTTCATAGATCTGTCCAAGGTTCATACGTGAAGGTACACCCAGTGGGTTCAACACGATATCAACAGGAGTTCCGTCATCAAGGAACGGCATATCTTCATCACGAACGATACGGGCTACAATACCCTTATTACCGTGACGTCCTGCCATTTTATCCCCTACTTTCAGCTTACGTTTTTTGGCTACATAAACTTTTGCCATCTGCACAATTCCTGAAGGCAACTCATCACCTACACTAATCGCAAATTTATCGCGTTTATAAGCACCCAGTTCTTCGTTTACACGGATACCATAGTTATGGATCAATAATTTGATCTGATCATTTTTGTCATCATCAGTAGTCCATTTGTATGGGTTGATGTGTGCAAATTCCAGATCAGATAAACTTTTCTGTGTAAACTTAGCACCTTTAGCAAACAGCAATTCTTTGTAAACGTTGTAAACACCCTGCGATGTTTTTCCGTTAACGATCTGGAATAATTTATCTACCAGTTCATTTTTAAGATTTGTTGTAGCCAGGTTATATCTCTTGTCTAACTTCTCTATCGCTGCTTTTTCTTCAGCTTTGGTAGTTTTCTTAGCTCTTGAGAACAATTTGGTATCAATTACCACACCTTTGATCGAAGGAGGTGTTTTCAGTGATGCATCTTTCACATCGCCTGCTTTATCTCCAAAGATCGCACGTAATAGTTTCTCTTCCGGTGAAGGATCTGACTCACCTTTAGGAGTAATCTTACCGATCAGGATGTCGCCTTCTTTAACTTCAGCACCGATACGGATGATACCATTTTCATCTAAATCTTTTGTTGCTTCTTCAGAAACGTTAGGGATATCCGGTGTTAATTCCTCTTCCCCGCGTTTCGTATCACGCACTTCAAGTTCAAACTCTTCAATATGCAGTGAAGTAAAGATATCTTCACGAACAATACGCTCGCTGATTACGATCGCATCCTCAAAGTTATATCCCTGCCAAGGCATGAACGCTACTTTTAAGTTACGGCCTAATGCCAGCTCACCATTTTCAGTTGCATAACCTTCACATAATACTTGTCCTTTAACAACTTTCTGTCCTTTCTTAACGATTGGTTTCAGGTTGATACAAGTGTTCTGGTTGGTTTTCTTGAATTTGATTAATTTATAAGTTTTGCTGTCACCTTCAAATGAAACTAAACGATCTGCATCGTTTCTTACATATTTAATGGTGATTTCGTTAGCATCTACATATTCAACAACACCATCGCCTTCAGCGTTGATCAGCGTTCTCGAGTCGCGTGCTACACGGCCTTCAAGACCAGTACCAACAATCGGCGCTTCAGGACGTAACAATGGTACGGCCTGACGTTGCATGTTGGAACCCATCAGGGCCCTGTTCGCATCATCATGCTCAAGGAACGGAATCAGTGAAGCAGCAATTGAAGTAATCTGATTTGGCGCCACGTCCATCAAGTCTAATTTCTCAGGCTCAATAATCGGGAAGTCACCCTCGTAACGTGCTTTTACACGCGCCGTAGTGAAGTTACCTTTATCATCATACTCAGCATTTGCCTGTGCAATTGTTTTTCCGTCTTCGTCTTCAGCAGAAAGATAAATTACATCTTCATCAACAGAAACGATACCGTCCTTAACTTTTTTGTAAGGTGTTTCAATGAATCCTAATGTATTGATCTTTGCATGCACACAAAGAGATGAAATCAAACCAATGTTTGGTCCCTCTGGTGTTTCAATCGTACACAACCTGCCGTAGTGGGTATAGTGAACGTCACGCACCTCAAAACCTGCTCTCTCACGTGACAGACCACCTGGGCCTAAGGCTGACAAACGACGCTTGTGCGTAATCTCTGCCAAAGGATTTGTCTGGTCCATGAACTGCGACAACTGGTTGGTACCAAAGAATGAGTTAATAACCGACGATAAAGTACGGGCATTAATCAAATCAGTTGGGGTGAAAACCTCATTGTCACGGATGTTCATCCGCTCACGGATTGTACGTGCCATACGCGCCAGACCTACACCAAACTGAGCATATAACTGCTCACCTACTGTACGTACACGACGGTTTGACAAGTGGTCGATATCATCCACTTCTTCTTTGGAGTTGATCAGTTTAATCAGGTACTTAACAATTGCAATAATATCCGCTTTTGTTAATACTTTAACGTGATCAGGCGTATCCATTTTCAACTTGCGGTTGATCCTGTAACGTCCTACGTCTCCAAGGTCATAACGTTTATCCGAGAAGAACAAACGCTCGATGATACCTCTTGCAGTTTCCTCATCAGGCGGTTCTGCGTTACGCAGTGCACGATAGATGTTTTCAACAGCCTCTTTTTCAGAGTTCGAAGTATCCTTCTGTAATGTATTATATATAATTGTATAATCAGCCTGGCTTGCACCATCATCTTTAGATAAGATAATCGTTTTTACACCAGCATCAATGATCATATCAATGTGCTCATCTTCTAAAACAGTATCCCTGTCCAAGATCACTTCGTTACGATCAATAGATACTACCTCACCGGTATCCTCATCTACAAAATCTTCAACCCATTTTCTTAAAACTCTTGCGGCAAGTTTACGTCCGATGTATTTCTTCAAACCTGATTTGCTCACCTTTACTTCATCAGCAAGGTCGAACAGCTCAAGAATGTCCTTATCAGAATCGTAACCGATCGCACGCAACAGTGTGGTAACCGGGAACTTTTTCTTACGGTCAATGTATGCATACATGACGTTGTTCACGTCAGTAGCAAACTCTATCCATGATCCTTTGAAAGGAATAACACGGGCCGAGTAAAGCTTGGTACCATTGGTGTGACGGCTCTGGCCAAAGAACACACCTGGTGACCTGTGTAACTGAGAAACAATTACACGCTCCGCGCCATTGATCACGAAAGTACCTTTTGGAGTCATATATGGGATAGTTCCCAGATATACATCCTGAATAATAGTTTCAAAATCTTCGTGTTCCGCATCATTACAAGACAATTTCAACTTTGCCTTTAAGGGAACACTATAAGTTAACCCACGGTCGATACACTCAGGTATATCATAACGCGGCGGGTCAATAAAATAATCAAGGAATTCCAGAACGAAAATGTTCCGGGAGTCTGTGATTGGAAAGTTTTCAGCAAATACTTTAAACAAGCCTTCAGTGTGACGGTTGTCTGATGTAGTTTCTATCTGGAAAAATTCTCTGAATGATTGCAACTGTACATCAAGAAAATCTGGGTAATCTATGATGTGCTTACTACGTGCAAAATTTACTCTTTGGTCGACTTTATTTGCCAAGGTACTAAAGTTAAATTTAGTTTAAGAATAAACTATTTGTTTGGTTTGCCGTGTACATCCCACCAACCAAACTTAGATGAAATGTATATAAACAGGTATAGACTCCGACTGGACAGTCGGAGTCTATGTTTGAAGTTATATTAAAATTAAGTGATTACTTAATCTCAACTACTGCTCCAGCTTCTTCTAATTGAGTTTTCAAAGCGTTAGCTTCGTCTTTAGAAACACCAGTTTTAACTTCTTTTGGTGCACCATCAACTAAGTCTTTAGCTTCTTTCAAACCTAATCCAGTTAAGTCTTTTACCAACTTAACAACTGCCAGTTTAGAACCACCAGCTTCTTTCAGGATTACATCGAAAGTAGATTTTTCTTCAGCTACCGGAGCAGCATCACCAGCAGGACCTGCAACAGCAACTGCAGCAGCAGCTGGTTCGATACCATACTCGTCTTTAAGGATTTGAGCTAATTCGTTAACTTCTTTAACTGTTAAGTTTACCAATTGCTCAGCAAACGCTTTTAAATCTGCCATGATTATAGAGTTTTAAATATTTTACGTAAATGAATTTATTATTATAGAACTTATAAGGTGTTCCTTAACCTTCTCTTTCCTGAAGAGTTTTAACAATTCCTGCGATTTTACCACCACTTGATTTAAGGGCAGAAATAACATTTTTAGCTGGTGATTGTAACAAGCCAATGATGTCTCCAATAAGCTCTTCTCTTGATTTAAGGCTTACTAATGCATCTAAATGATTATCTCCAACAAAGATCGCTGTGTCAATAAATGCTGCTTTTAATACTGGCTTATCAGCTCCGCCTTTTCTCAGGGCTTTGATCAGCTTAGCTGGACCGTTACCTGTTCTTGAGAATAAGATCGCTGACTGGCCTTTTAAAGCTGCGAAAATATCTGAGTTATCGCCTTCCAATCCTTCGATCGCTTTTCTGATCAAAGTATTTTTAGCAACCTGCATTTCAATACCGCTTTCGAAACATTTGCGACGGATGTTGTTAACTTTCTCAACAGATAAGCTTGATGTGTCGGCAATATAAAAATTACCAAATTCCTGCATCTTCTCTTGAAGAGCCGAAACTACTTCGTTTTTTTCTTCTCTGTTCATAATTAGATACCCGCTACTGATTTAGTTTCGATTGCAATTCCAGGGCTCATTGTAGAAGACACGTGAATGCTTTTAAAATAAGTTCCTTTTGCAGCAGATGGTTTCAGCTTAGAAATTACCTGAAGTACTTCTAATGCATTTTCATATATTTTTTCCGCTGGGAATGATACTTTTCCTACTGAAGCATGAATGATACCACTTTTGTCAACTTTAAAATCAATCTTACCGCCTTTTACGTCAGTAACTGCTTTTCCAACATCGTTGGTAACAGTTCCTGATTTAGGGTTTGGCATCAGGTTACGTGGACCTAAAACGCGGCCCAGTTTACCTACTTTTGCCATACAAGCAGGAGTAGTGATAATAATGTCAACATCAGTCCATCCACCTTCAATCTTGGCTACATATTCGTCTAAACCTACGAAATCTGCACCTGCCGCTTTAGCTTCTTCTTCCTTGTCAGGATTACAGAGAACCAATACACGTACAGTTTTACCTGTACCGTGTGGTAAAGTAGCGATACCACGAACCATTTGATTCGCTTTACGCGGATCAACGCCTAATGAGATGTCGATATCAACCGAAGCATCAAATTTGGTAGTTGTGATTTCTTTTACCAAAGCAGCCGCATCCTGTAAAGAATACGTTTTACCGATTTCTAGTTTAGCATGTGCCTTTTTTTGATTTTTTGTTAATTTAGCCACTGTTGTAAACTGTTTATTGTTAATTAATTTGTCCAGGGTGCATCGCCGCTAACGGTGATTCCCATACTGCGTGCTGTACCGGCAACCATACTCATTGCCGATTCGATAGTGAAAGCATTTAAATCAGTCATTTTATCTTCAGCAATTGACTTAACCTGATCCCAAGTCACCGAACCAACTTTCTTACGGTTGGGCTCAGCAGAACCACTCGCTAATTTGGTAGCATCCTTTAACTGGATAGCAACCGGAGGGGTTTTGATGATAAATTCGAAAGACTTGTCAGCATAAACAGTAATTACAACGGGTAATACTTTACCAGGCTTATCTTGGGTACGAGCGTTGAACTGCTTGCAAAACTCCATAATGTTCACCCCTTTAGCACCTAACGCAGGTCCTACCGGTGGTGATGGATTTGCAGCTCCACCCTTGATTTGTAATTTAACAAGCGCACTGACTTCTTTTGCCATTTTCTGTTTTGTTAATTGTAATACTCAATGTTAAAATGTTGGAAGCATGTAACATTTAAGGTCTTTATAATAGTATTCTATTCTTTTTCTACCTGCATATAGTTCAGTTCCAGCGGAGTTTTACGTCCAAAGATCTTCACCATAACTTTCAATTTCTTTTTCTCTTCGTTCACTTCTTCAATCACCCCGGTAAATCCGTTGAAAGGACCGTCCATTACTTTAACGTTCTCTCCAACATAATAAGCCACATTCATGGTTTCACCCTGCTGGCTCATTTCATCTACCTTACCAAGGATACGGTTAACCTCTGCCTGGCGCATTGGAACCGGATTGCCGCCTTTATCACCTAAGAAACCGATTACACTGTTTACATTTTTTATAATGTGTTCCAGCTCACCATCTAACGTAGCTTCAATCAAAACGTATCCAGGGTAAAAGTTGCGCTCTTTTGCAATCTTTTTTCCCTCTTTCATCTGGTAGTATTTTTCCATTGGAATCAATACCTGAGGAACGAGATGGGAGAAACCTAAACGACTTATTTCAGAATCGATATACTGTTTTACCTTCTTCTCTTTTCCGCTTACCGCCCTAACTACATACCATTTTAGCTGATCGTTCATTTAGCAATATTAATTGAGTGATTTATAAAAAGTATCCAAAACAAATGTAGACCCTTTATCCATTGCAAAGATAACAACTGCAATAATCAAAGAAGCTACCAGCACCAGCACCGCAGAGCTTTGCAGCTCTCCCCATGTAGGCCAGGTAACCTTTTGGGTCATCTCCTCATACGATTCTTTAATAAATTGAACTATGCTAGCCATATTTAAGTTTTTGCACGGGAACAAGGATTCGAACCCTGATCAAAGGTTTTGGAGACCTCTATTCTACCGTTGAACTATTCCCGTGTATATGATCAACCCGGAGGTTAATACAAACATTTTTTAGAACAAAGTACCCAGGCGTTATCCCGGGTACTTTGTTTTATTATAAATTTTAATCCCCGGAGGGTTTAAAATTATTTTACAATTTCAGTTACCTGACCAGCTCCTACTGTTCTACCACCCTCACGGATAGCGAAACGAAGACCTTTTTCCATTGCGATTGCGTTGATCAATTTAACATTGATTGTAACGTTATCACCTGGCATAACCATTTCAGTTCCTTCTTGTAACGTGATTTCTCCTGTTACGTCTGTGGTACGGAAATAGAATTGCGGACGGTATTTGTTAAAGAATGGAGTGTGACGTCCACCTTCTGCTTTTGATAATACATAGATCTCAGCTTTGAAATCAGTGTGAGGAGTTACAGAACCTGGTTTACAGATAACCATACCACGACGGATATCAGTTTTCTCAATACCACGTAACAATAAACCTACGTTATCACCAGCTTCACCATAATCAAGGATCTTACGGAACATCTCAACACCTGTTACAGTTGATTTAAGATTTTCAGCACCCATACCCAGGATCTCAACAGGATCTCCAGAGTTGATTACACCACGCTCGATACGACCAGTTGCAACAGTACCACGACCAGTGATCGAGAATACGTCCTCAACAGGCATCAGGAATGGAAGCTCAGTCAAACGTGGAGGAATTGGAATGTAGCTATCTACAGCATCCATTAATTCCATGATTTTTCCAACCCATTTCTCATCACCGTTCAAACCACCTAAGGCAGAACCTTGAATAACAGGGATGTCATCACCAGGGAAATCATAGAAAGATAACAATTCACGAACTTCCATCTCTACTAATTCAAGTAATTCAGGATCGTCAACCATATCCACTTTGTTCATGAAAACTACCAATGAAGGAACACCTACCTGACGAGCCAATAGAATGTGCTCGCGAGTTTGTGGCATAGGACCGTCTGTAGCAGCTACAACGATAATTGCTCCATCCATTTGTGCAGCTCCAGTAACCATGTTTTTCACGTAATCCGCGTGACCTGGACAGTCAACGTGTGCATAGTGACGGTTAGCTGTTGAATACTCAACGTGTGCAGTGTTAATCGTGATACCTCTTTCTTTTTCCTCTGGTGCAGAGTCAATTGAATCAAATGAACGCGCCTCAGATAAACCAGCATCAGATAACACTTTAGTGATAGCTGCTGTTAAGGTTGTTTTACCGTGGTCAACGTGACCGATAGTGCCGATGTTTAAGTGCGGCTTGCTGCGGTCAAACTTTTCTTTTGCCATGTTTTTATACTTATTAGTAGGTTAACTTTTATTTTTAATTATTGTTATAATACAATTTCAATACAAAAAACCTTGTTGATTCTGTCCATACTAACAGAGTTAACAAAGCCTCGTTTATGTTTTATTCCTGAGCCAACGATGGGACTTGAACCCATGACCTCTTCCTTACCAAGGAAGTGCTCTACCGCTGAGCTACGTCGGCTTTTTTATTCTCTTCACAATCTCAATACCGGTCTGGCATTTACACTGTGACCATCCTGCCGACTGCCCTTTGAACGAAGAGCGAAAGACGAGGTTCGAACTCGCGACCTATAGCTTGGAAGGCTATCGCTCTACCAACTGAGCTACTTTCGCTTTTATAATGTGGGGGGAGAAGGATTCGAACCTTCGAAGTCTTGCGACAACAGAGTTACAGTCTGTCCCATTTGGCCACTCTGGTATCCCCCCATTCTCCTAAACCGTCTCATCTTACAATGCAGGTTTAAAAGAGCCTCCTATCGGGATCGAACCAATGACCTACTGATTACAAGTCAGTTGCTCTACCAGCTGAGCTAAGGAGGCTTTTATTATTTTTTACTAAACATTCACAGAACAAACCAGCTCTTTAAGGGTTAACCCCTGTTCCGAATTGGAATGCAAATCTACAAGAATAATTGTTACTTGCAAAACTATTTTCAAAAAAAAACCAGCAGTTTTGGTACTGCTGGTTTTTCCTTCAAAAGTTCTGAAAATAGTTTCCTAATAATCAGTCACTTCATTCGCATTCAGCAGCGCTTTATGCTCTGAAAGTTTTGCTCTTGTTTTATCTTTATGTTTGGTGATTTGTTTTTTTAGCGATTCAATTGATAAATCCGTAGCCTCCTCAAAGCTCTTGCATTGTTCCTTTGCAAACAATACCCCTCCCGGAACACTCAGTTTTATCTCACTTATCTTATTAGCCTCATCTTCTACATTCTCTAGTTTCAAATAGACTTCTCCACTGATAATCTGGTCGTGGAACTGCTCCAGTTTGTCAACTTTCTTCTGAATGAAATCCAACAATTTGTGGTCTGCATTGAAATGGATTGATTGAACTGTAATTTTCATGTTTTCCTCCTTTTTTATGCCTTTGGATGGGCTTGTTTATATATTGTTTTTAATCTTTCAATAGAATTGTGTGTGTACACCTGTGTAGCCGCCAGACTGGCATGGCCAAGTAATTCCTTAATCGCGTTCAGATCCGCTCCCCTGTTCAGCAGGCTTGTGGCATAAGAATGCCGCAATACATGAGGGCTTTTCTTGTCCTGTGTGGAAATATACGTCAAATAACTGTTTACAATCTTGTAGATAAAGAGCGGGTAAACTGCCGTTCCTTTATTAGTAACGAACAAGTCTTCACTTTTGTTATTAAAATTCTGCAATGATTTAAGCTCAATATACGTTTTTAACTGAACCACAAGCTGTTTGGTCACCGGAATAATTCTTTCTTTTTTCCTTTTTCCCAAAACCCTGATCGTTTCTTCATAAAAATCAATATCAGTCACTTTCAGCCCCAAAAGTTCGGCAAGCCGCATCCCTGTTCCAAAAAGCACCTCGATCACCAGCTTATCGCGAATAGAGGGAAAGGTATCATCAAAGAACTCGCCCGAATCCAGCAGATAATCCAGTTTCTCGTCATCCACAAATACCGGCAAACGGACAGGCACCTTCGGCGCTTTGATCATCGCCATCGGACTTCCGGTAATGATTTTACGGCGGTGCAGGAATTTATAAAAGCTGCGGAGGCTGGACAGTTTTCTGCCGATGGAATTTGCGCCGATCTGCTCATCCATCAGGCGGACAATGTAATCCCGTATGTGCACATGCCTGGCCTCTTCGGGCGCAAGTTCATAAGTATCCAGGATATAGTCTGTAAAATGCACAAGATCCGTTCTGTAGGCAAGTACGGTATGTGGAGAATAACGCTTCTCGTGCTGGATATATGTTAAAAAGGATTCGACTGACATGCATCAAAAATTTGTATCCTGTAGGGTCAATGTACACAATATGTATATAAAAAAAAAGCGCCGGAGGAAATATCCTTCGGCGCTTAATATATTTTATATAAAAATATCTGGTAAGATTAAATTTTTCCTTCCAGGTGCATATTTTCTTTATAAATCGCGTGTTTAACCAATGTACGACGAGCAACAGATTTTTTCTCGTATGCCTGACGGCTACGTAGTTCTCTCAACACACCAGTTTTCTCAAATTTCTTCTTGAAACGTTTTAAGGCTTTATCTAGTGATTCGCCGTCTTTAATATTAATGATGATCATAACGTTAAAATACCTCCTCTCGTTGTTTTTAGGACTGCAAAGGTAATACATTAATATGGATTATCAGCATTTAATTTTAAAAACCTCCAAAATATCAATGTATTAAGAGAGAAAATTGAACGGTCCGCCCCGAAAGATTCAAAAAGTCGCAGGCACTGCATCGGAACTTATTATACAAATGAAAAATCCGGTACACCTTTTCAGCGCACCGGATTGTTTAATTATATTTGGTTAGAATATTCGGTGATCAGCTGAACAGTATTACCCGTTCAGTATTTCTCTTGCAATTACGATTTTTTGTATTTCGGATGTCCCCTCGCCTATCGTACACAACTTACTGTCGCGGTAAAACTTCTCTACCGGGAAATCTTTGGTATATCCATAGCCGCCAAAGATCTGCACCGCTTCTGTGGCAGTCCTTACAGATACTTCAGAAGCAAAGTATTTAGCCATAGCGGATTCCTTTGTCATTTTTACACCGCGGTTCTTCATATCTGCTGCCTGTCTGATCAGCAGCTCTGCGGCCTCAATCTCTGTAGCCATATCCGCCAGCTTAAAGCTGATGGCCTGGAAATTTGAGATTGGTTGTCCAAACTGGTGACGTTCCTGTGCATAATCCAACGCAGCCTCGTATGCTCCTTTGGCAATACCCAGTGACAGTGCTGCGATAGAAATTCTTCCGCCATCAAGCACTTTCATAGCCTGTTTAAAGCCTTCGCCTTCATTGCCCAGTAAATTGGCTACCGGAACCCGGCAGTTATCAAATATCATTTCTGTAGTTTCGGATGCGCGCATCCCCATTTTGTTCTCTTTCTTACCGGCAGAAAAACCTGGAGTACCGCGTTCTACCACGATAGCAGAGATCCCTTTGGAATCCCCCTTTTCGCCTGTCCGCACCATGACTACGGCAACATCGCCGGATTTACCATGAGTGATCCAGTTTTTAGAACCATTGATTACATAGTGGTCGCCTTCCAGCGTAGCTGTGGTCATCATTCTCAGGGCATCTGAACCTGTATTGGCTTCAGTTAAGCCCCATGCACCGATCCACTCTGCTGTTGAAAGTTTTGACAACCATCTGTGTTTTTGTTCTTCCGTACCAAAGGTCATAATATGCCCGGTACACAAAGAATTATGCGCAGCAAGAGATAAGCCGATCGATCCGCAAACCTTAGAGATCTCAACGATCACATCCACATATTCCTGATAACCAAATCCAGAACCACCATAAACTTCCGGAACGAGTACGCCCATCAGCCCTAGCTTGCCCAGCTCTTTAAATACTTCTACAGGGAAATGCTGTATTTCATCCCATTCCATCACATGCGGACGAATGTTTTTCTCAGCAAAGTCTTTCACCATCTGGCGGATCATCTGTTGATTCTCCGAAACGTTAAAGTCGTAACCGGTATTTTGAGCGAGTGTGTCCTGCATTGTTATTTTGTTGATGCAATGATAACGTATATAGGTGCAGCAACAACAATTGAATATTTGCCTACAGGAAGAACGAAATGGTATTTAGTTCAATTACCCTGTACAAATGAAGAGAATGGCATAAATCAGAAATAAAATAGTTCAGGGTATTTTGTCTCAAAATCTTAATAAGACGCAAGCGCATAATTATTGGGAGAAAACTCCAACAGTCTGTCCCGTCCGTTCAAAAAATCAAGTGCGATGATAAACGAGTAACCTGCAACTACTGCACCGAGTTTTTCGATCAGCCGGGAAGCCGCAATAACAGTTCCACCAGTGGCCAGCAGATCATCATGGATCAGCACATTCTGACCAGGGAGAAAGGCATCCTCATGAATTTCAAGCGTTGCACTTCCGTATTCAAGATCGTACGAATGCTGTACCGTTTTATAGGGAAGTTTACCAGCCTTGCGCATCGGCACAAAAGGCACCCCCAGATAGTTGGCCAGCGACAAACCAAATAAGAAGCCGCGACTTTCAATTCCTGCAACCACATCCACCTTAATTTCTGAGAGCTGATCTGCCAGCGCAGCAACGATGGCATTACATAAAACTGCATCCTTCAATATTGGTGTAATATCTTTAAACACGATTCCCGGTTTTGGAAAATCGTTTACATCGCGCACAATCTGTTTTATTTTTGTTTCAATCATGATCAAATGAAATATAGGGGGCTAACTTATCAACCGTTTCCGAAGGCAGTATAGCTATCTTTTTCAACTCCGCAATATTACTATAATTTCCGTGTTGTTTCCTATATTGTATGATGGCATTGATCTGTTTATATCTTAAATAAGGATGATGCTTCAAATCATCAAACTCAACCTTATTGATAAAGATGGTCCTGACCTGGGCTTTGTCCAGGATAATCTGGTCCTTTATTTCATTGTATCGGAGACTGTCCATTCCGTAAACTTCCTTTAGCTGTTCTTTTTTATAAAAGCCTCCTATTGCCTCCCTGTATTTAACGATCCTTCTTGCAAAGGCGGGGCCGATTCCTTTAACAGCATCAAGCTGGATCGTATCTGCGCTATTCAAGGACACAAGCACGGCCGCGCGTTCAGCAAACTGATGAACCTGGTGTTTTACAAATGCAACCGTATCCTCAGGGCGGATAGTCATATAAGGCAACCACCGCTCGTATAAGTCGGCACGCACCACAAACATCCTTTTCAAATCTTCCTTCTTACGGAAACGCCCGCCCTTTTCTGTATACCGTATGATCACTGCCGCCTGTTTGGGCGATAAACCAAGCAACTGCCAGTCGGAAGCGCTGGTATGATTGGGATCAAACCTGAACAGGCGGGACACTTTTGCAGCGCTTTTCCTGTATTCATGCCTGTGACGTTCCATCTCCACGAGTTCCAGTTTTCTGATTGCAATACTATCAGGCATCAAATCATCGTTCTCTGGCAGAAGGAATTCAAAAAAAGATGGTATAAGGGTAAGCGCGGTCAGTATAAAAATCAGCACCAGCAAGCCATTATATTCCCTTTTCGAAAAATCGAAGTATATATTAAGCCATTTTCTCATCGCCCAACAATGTACTGCCGTTATTTAGAAATATAAATCTTATTTTTGAGGTCGAACTAAATCTCCTTTAAATTCATATATGAAGATCATAACAACCAAAGAGTTTGCAAAAGCCACAAAAATCGACAAACTGGGTGTTCCGGGATTAGCGGCTCTGCTGATGGAGGTAATGAAGTTAAATGATATCAATAAAGTTTTCTCACAAAATCAGCACTTTAACGGGCTGGAGTTTGTAGATAAAATACTGGAAACGATTGGGGTCTCTATTGATTTTGATGAAGATGATTTAAGGAACATCCCAAAAACGGGTGGTTTCATTGCAATCGCAAACCACCCATATGGTGGTGTAGAAGGTCTGGCCCTGGTTAAGCTTTTATGTACGGTAAGGCCCGAAGCCAAGGTGATGGTGAATTTCATTTTGCAGAAGATTCCTAACCTGAACGAGTTTTTTGTAGCTGTTAACCCCTTTGAGAATGTACAGCATACCTCCAGCATCAGCGGGTTAAAGGCTACATTTGATCTTTTAAAGTCAGGTACACCAATTGGCATTTTTCCAGCTGGAGAGGTTTCTACCTTTAGCCTGGACAAACAAGAAATAACCGATAGGTTATGGCATCCTGTAGTAGGCAAGCTAATTGCGCGGGCAAAGGTGCCTGTGGTACCGATTTATTTTCATGGCAACAACGGGGTATTATTTAATATCCTGAGTTTTATCCACCCTACCCTCCGTACGGCAAAACTGCCTTCAGAGTTTCTAAACAAGCAGGGCTTAAAAATAAAGGTAAGAATCGGAAAGCCAATCAATATCGAAGATATCTCTTACCGTAACAATACCAACAAATTACTTGATTTCCTGCGTGCAAGGACTTATGCTTTAGGTACCAGTATCGAGGAAGAAAAGAAACTGTTCAACCCGATCAACCTTTTTAAGATTAAGAAAAAGCCTGAACCGATCATCGAAGAGACACCGAGGGAAAGTATCGCTGAAGAAATTGGTCAGCTGGAAGCTTACCGCGTATGGACGGAAAAACAGTACGAAGTCTATATCACTCCAACAGCAAATATCCCCACTGTACTCAAGGAAATTGGAAGATTAAGGGAAATTACATTCAGGGAGGTTGGCGAGGGCACCAATAAAAAGATCGATCTGGACAACTACGATATCTATTATCACCATCTATTTATATGGGATAAGGAACTGCAGAATATCGTTGGCGCCTACCGTATCGGTAAAGGAGATGAGATCCTCCATATGATGGGCAAACGCGGTTTTTATCTTTCAGAGCTATTCAAGATCAAAGAAGCGTTCTACCCGATACTGAACCAGGGTATCGAGCTGGGACGCTCATGGATCCGTAAGGAATATCAGCAGAAAGCTTTACCATTATTCCTTTTATGGAAAGGTATCTTAAAGTACCTCCTCGATAATCCGCAATACCGTTATATGTTCGGACCTGTAAGTATCAGTAATAACTTCTCCAAGTTCTCCAAATCACTGATCGTGGATTTTATCACCAAGAACCATTTTGATTATGAGCTGGGCCAGTATGTAAAACCAAGGAACAAATTCAAGGCAGATCTTTCTGCGATTGACAAAGACCTGCTGATTGAAAGCAGCGAATCTTTAAAAGACCTCGACGGACTGATTTCTGATATTGAAAATTCACATATCAAGATCCCGGTATTGTTAAGACAATACATGAATCTGAATGCAAAGATCATATGCTTTAACACGGACCCTAAATTTTCAGACTGCCTGGATGGATTTTTACTTGTAGATACACAGAATATTCCGCCGGAAATTCTGGAGAAGATCGGTAAGAATTTCTAGCAGTAAATCTCATAAATGCAAAAAGCCAGGACATCCATCCTGGCTTTTGTTTATCAACTAAACCTAAACTTTATAAATACTAACCAAATATTTACATCGCAAATGTAAGGTGGGTATGTTAAGTGAAAATTAAGAATGGGTTATAAAACTAAATCGTTTATTTAAAACACCAAATATTTACGACAGACAATAGCGCTACAACTATTTAGTCTGCAATCAGCAAAAATTCTTAAGTTCATGGTAGCTGATTTCGCTTCCCATCCGTAGGGCCGGAGGGTGTAAAATTCTACTGATTATTTTATGTTAAATCCCTTAATATTATAATAAAATGGAAGGTAATCTAAGAATATATAACATTACGGGATTTGCAATTACATCACTTATGTCTAGCATCTCATAAATCATAAAAGCCCGCACCTTTTATAAAGTACGGGCTTTTTGCAAATAATATTAAGGTTTATTAAAAGCTGTATCTCAGACCAAACTGCATCTGATATCTTGATGCAAAGAAATCTTTAGAGTATTTACTTGTATTAGCCTGACTGAAGGTATACGTTGGATAAGCAGTTGCGGATCCAGCACCACCAGTAGTGGTAGACAACCCCACACTAGCCATCGAGTTGAAAGTGTTTGGAGAGAAATACTGCACACCCCACTTCTTGTTTAGCAAGTTAGTAAGGTTTACAATGTCATAAGTAAACGACAATGTATGTTTATGTGTACCGTTGGTTACAATTCTGAAATCCTGCGAGAAACGGAAGTCGGCTTGATAATTCCAAGGTGTACGTGCGGCGTTACGTTCTGTGAAATCCCCTCTCCTTGTTTTAAGGTATTTATCACCATCGATGAAAGCATCAAAAGCGGCAGCTTGCGCAGCACCGGTTGCATTGGCAGCAAAGAATTTAGCTGTTTCTCCAACCTGTGGAATGTAAACCAAACTTACAGTTTGTCCTGTATTATTAATTGTAGAGTTTACGAAACCGTAAGAATATGGAGTTCCAGATTGTGCGCTGAAGTACAGCGAGAAATTAGCCACGTATTTACCTGCCTGATCCCAGCTATGTTTGTAGTTCATCGTTGAAACAATACGATTGCGGATATCAAAGTTGGAATTCGCTAATCCCGGATTGTTAGGGCTCAATGATTGATTTAATTGCCAGTTAGATTCCATGGAGTTACGAATACCATTAGTTACATCTTTAGATCTTCCATAAGTATACGCCGCCATGATATCAAATCCACCAGGGATAGATTTTCCCACCTGACCGGTCAAGCTGTAACGGTAACCTTTACTTGTATTAGAAAGCAGGTAAGCATTTGTATAAAGGAGACTCGTTTTTCCAGCATCACCAGAAGTATAAATTGGTTGCTGGTGCTGAGTATCATATATCAGATAAGTTGGGTTATCTTTAATGTTGATCTGCTGGAACATCAGGTCATGAATAACCTTTGTATAAATACCTTCAATCGTAAATCTCCACTGGTTGTCAGTTTTATAATCGAATGCCAAGCTGCTTCTCCAGGTTTTAGGCATCTTAAAATTGTTATCGATTAAATCTACCTGGGTAGCACCTGCTGAATTATTTACATTTACCCCTTGTTTAGTTACAAAACCCGCTTCACCTTTACCTGTTAAAGCATCAGCAATCGGATCAGATCCTGCAACAAAAGGTTTTGAACTTGACCTGTTGTCATATGCGCCATAAGTTACCCCATTATTATAGTAAGCATAACCTAACCATGCAAAAGGAACCCTACCTGTAAATAATCCACTACCTCCACGCATAATCAGGCTTTGATCTCCTAAAACGTCAAAGTTAAAACCTACGCGTGGCGAAATCTGTACCTGACCGAAGAAGTCATTTTTGATATTCTTTGGAAGTGTATAAGTATAAGTGGTACCATAATTTGGATCCACAGGTGCATCTGTAGTTTTTACACTTAGCGGTTGCTTGTTAGGCATATCAGCCATATCAAATCTCAGACCGTAAGTCAGCTTAAAGCGGTCGGTCATTTGGAACTGATCCTCACCGTACACACTATACACATTTACTTTGAACTCTGCAGGTGGGTTATTCAAAATATAATCCCTGCTGTTATCAGTATAGTTATAGTTAGTTCTAACACGGTTAGGATTTCCGGCCAGGAAAGCATCTACACTGCTGTAAGCAACACGTCCATTCCAGCTGTTCACGAAACCATAAGTGATATTATATAACTCATTGTGTGTACCAAAAGTAAACGTATGTCTTCCCTTAGTCCAGGTAAGATTATCCGTAAATTCAGTTGTTTTTTGTTTCATGTTAAAGATACTCGCTTCCCGGTCAGTACCCAGAAAGATTGTTCCACCAGCAGCACCTGTAATCTCAATCTGAGGTAATGCAGGGTTTGAAGTTGGCGTTCTGTAATCGTGAATACTGGAGTAACCTACCACCAAACTGTTTGACAGGTTATTTGAAAGTCTGCTCTTTAGTTCAGCAACTGTAGAGTTTTGGTTATTTGTTTGTTTGTAATCAATACCCGCGAACCTAAAATTGGCCTGGTCTCGCTCCAAGTTGGTCGCGTCAGAAGTAATAGTGTTGTTACGGATCGTTAACTGGTTTTTATCGTTGATATTCCAATCTAAACGGTTGAAGAACTTATTTGAGTTTGAATAAATATTGTAATTGCCATAAGTTCCCGGATTAATACCGTATTTGCTTTCCATCAATTGTGTAATTGCTTGCGCCTGGGCTTCAGTAATTACTTTATTATCAGAAGAACCTGCACCTAAGATCACAGGATCCTGACGGCGTGTGATTTCTTCATTGGTAAAGAAGAATAGTTTGTTCTTAATCAACGGTAACCCTACACGGAAACCAGTTTGATACTCATGGAAATCTGACGGTTCTTTTGAGTTATCACCAGTTTTGTTTCTTCCTATTAATGAAGCGTTACGTCCAAAACCATAAACTGATCCTGTTACCTCATTTGTACCTGAGCGTGTTACCGCGTTAACGCTACCACCGGTAAAGTTACCGATCTTCACATCATAAGGTGCAAGCAATACCTGTACATCCTGGATCGCATCAATAGAAACAGGGTTAGTTCTTGTGCTGCTGCCCGGCATACCAGAGCTTCCGCTCTGTCCCCCTAACGAAGGACTGAAACCAATAGCATCATTGTTAATCGCACCATCAATAGTTACGTTATTGTATCTAAAGTTGGTACCCATAAATGAGTTGTCTTTACTTACCTGTGGAGTCACGCGGGTAATATCAGTTAAACTACGGCTGGTAGAAGGCATATTTTTAATCTGCTCTTCGCCGATTTGTGTACCTGCACCAGTTTTCAATGCGCCTCTTTTACCTTTTACAGTAACTTCGGTTAATTGCTGGCCTTCATCCAGGAGCGTAAAATCTACACGCTGATCGACACCCAAACCAAGGTTGCCCACCTCTTTTTCCTGCTTATTGTAACCGATATAAGTAACCGTTATTCTGTAAGGGCCACCAGGATTTAAGTTATTTAAACGGAAGTAACCATCAGTTCCGGTTACCGCACCATATTTAGTACCGGTTGGTAAATGTACCACCAGTACGCTTGCTCCGGGAACAGTCATTCCTTTTGCATCTTTTACTTTTCCGCTAACGCTGGAAGTTGTTACCTGCGCGTTTGCACCTAGCCCTACAAACAAGAGAGCTGTTAGGATAACGCAATAGAAGTTGGATAGAATTCGTTTCATGAGTTGCCTCTAATTATTTTTTTTGTAAAATTAGAGTTGCAACATAACCTTAATATTAAGTTCACATTAATACGCTACCGAATTAATATTAAATTAAAATGGGATTAAAAAGAGATTAAAAATAGACTTTACAGCCGGCTAAACAATGTTTGTTTGAAACAGATGTGTTAACATTCAATTATAAGAGACTTAAAATAATGTTTCCGCAATATTAATTTTATGTTAAGAGTCACCAAAATGAACAAATTAGTCTTAGTTGTAAACAAAATTGGGGTAGAAATATTGCTTCAAGAAGACGGTATCTCTGACCGCCGGAGATCCATAAACTGATTCAGAAATAATCTGGGCTTCCAGAATCCATTTTGTCTGATCAGCTGGTTTGCCGGGTAACAAGTTAATCCCTTTCACGTACCCATCCACCAGTTTGGATGCAGCAAATAAGCACGCTGGACAGGAACGGCTAACCTCAATCTTCCCATTAATAATATCAGCACGTTTAAGATTGAAGGAAGTACCCATCATTGGCGCTTTGATGTACATTGTATAACTTACGCCTTGATTGAGCGCACTGCTCCAGAAAATCCTGTAGTTTCCCGTCACAAAAGTTCCCGGGCCGGGATTAATGTCTGCATGTTCAGTAAAAAGATACTGGCAGTTGGCTCCTGCCGGACATGCAGTGAGATTCTTCTCATCAATCACGATAGCCGGTTCAAGTCCGCGTTTTTTTGAACACGAAAAGTTAACAAGGGTTAGGAGCAGTAAGCAGAGTAATAAAGTTGTTTGTTTGATCATGAGGCTACCATTTGGTTTCATAACTAAAACGACATGAGACAGTTATACGCTACAGCTAAAAATATTAACATTACATCATTGGCTGAAATATTGCACGTTTAAATACAAAATGCCCTGCAGGATTCTGCAGGGCATTTATAAGTTATCAATTCAACGATTGGATCGTTAATTATTTTGTTACAGCACCTGGAGTAGTGTAAGGTAAAGTTTGCGGATCGTAACTAGCCCAACCAGCAGTCCAGTCAGTAGTACCGAATGCACCTTTGTAAGCAACTTTCTCAAAGAAAGCATCTGCTAATTTTGCATTTGTAAACGACGCACCAGTAGCAGCAGGAGAACCTGTGATCAAAGTGAAATTAGGTACACCAACTCTTGCAGCAGCAACCTGATCTGCAGAATATTTCAATGGATCAGTATAGATACCGATAGCGTAAAGGTCAGGAGTAAATACATTAGCTGAGGCAGCTGAAGTCAAGATTGGAGTAATCGCAGCTAAGGCAGTAGCATTAGAAGCTTTGATTTGATTACTTTTCCCATTAGATCCTGCAACAAGGTTATTTAGGAATAAGGAAGCACCGCTCACCAAATAACTTGAAGAATTCGCACCACTAGCTGGCAATGCATCATCATAGAAAACACCTTCAGTATAACCTGCAATAACAGAGTTAGCAATGC
This sequence comes from Pedobacter westerhofensis, assembly GCF_900182595.1. Classification (GTDB taxonomy): domain Bacteria; phylum Bacteroidota; class Bacteroidia; order Sphingobacteriales; family Sphingobacteriaceae; genus Pedobacter; species Pedobacter westerhofensis. The sequence continues at coordinate 117,539 of NZ_FXTN01000005.1, forward strand.
TGATCTGTGAATTACGACGGATCTGCGCAGCATGCTGATAACTTGCGTTAACAGTAGGAACAGGTGTAGGTAGTGGAGCTACCGGACCTAAGATAGTCATGTTAGAGAATACAGCTGAAGTAAGTGGGGCTGTTGCAACACCGGTAGAGATGTTGTCTGATTCAAAACCATTTGAACCGGAAACGTCAGCAACACCAGCTAAACGCTGAGCAATACCAAACTGGATTTTACCAGAGAAACCGTTATCAGTATCAAAGTCATCATCCCATGTAGAAACAGCAAGTAAGTGTTTTGCATTTACTGCACCACCAAACCATTCGAAAGCATCATCACCTGAACGGAATACTTCTACATATTCAACAGTAGTACCAGAACCAACACTACCAAAGGTTACACCGTTGATTTCATTATCTGGGCCTAAAGCCACACCAGCATATTCAACACGTACATACTTTAAAACACCTGAATTATCAGCGTTATCAGTACCACCATGCTTAGCTTTATCAGTTGCGTCAGAGATACCTTCAATAGCTACTGAAGTACCAAGGTTGTTTATACCTTTACCTAAAAGGATCAAACCACCCCAGTCACCAGGAGCACGTCCGCCGGCAACGATATTTGATGTAAACACAATTGGTTTCTCAGCGGTACCGGTTGCATTGATTTTAGCACCTCTTGTGATGATCAAAGTACCTTTAGTACCCCTGTCACCTTTAATGATTGTTCCCGGAGCAATAGTCAGGGTAACATTGTTAGTTACGAACACATTTCCTTTTAACAGGTAAATTTTGTCTGCAGTCCAGTTGGTAGCAGTAGTAATATCGCCGGTTACTTCCACGACACCAGTTACAGGGTTAACAATCTCACCGTCGTCATCCCCGTTATCACTTTTCGAACAACTTGCGAAAAACACAAGTAGACTCAAGGCAGTTGCTAATAATTGTTTTTTCATTTTTTCGTTTTTTATTAGTGTAATAGTTATTTAAAATTTGGTTTATTAAAAAGTATAAGAGAATGCCACTGAGAAATTACTTCCGGCTTTGAAGCTGCTTACTGTGTAGTCGTCAGGAGCACCATCGTATTTTTTATTGGTATTCATATCATAATAAAAAGTAGCTTTCTGGTTTAGAATATCTCCTGCGTTAAATTTCAGCTCGCCTTTATTTTTCAGCAATTTCATTCCCAACTGTAAATCAATCACATCTCTTGGAGCTTCCCAGATTGAGGGGTAGAGCGATCCTGCGGCAACGGCTAACCTGCGTCCTACCTTATTATACAGTGCATTGAATGTGAATTTGTTATCCAAGAAACTGTGCAGTAGACCTGCGTTGATGACATATGGAGCCTGCCCAACCATTACACGTGTACCTTCAACATTATTCAAACCTGTATTCGCATCATTCGTAACTTTAGATTTGATAACAGATACGTTGGCATAAGCGGTGGTATTTTTCAGTAAATCATTTTCTTTGATAAATTCAAGGCTCTTGCGGATTTCAAATTCAGCACCGTATACAGTTGCTTTATCTGAGTTGAAGTAAGTAACAGTTCTCGTAGAAGTTGCATCGTTATTGAAAGTCTCGATTGCGTTTTTGAACTTTTTATAGAATCCAGATACCGAGATAATCTGCCCAGCCTGCGGATATAATTCAAAACGGACATCCGCGTTATCAATATTTGAACGTTTTAAATTAGGGTTACCTTGTAAATTTGATAAGGTCTCATAATCATAATAGGTAGACACAGATAACTCCCTGAACTCAGGACGTGCAATTGTACGGTAATAAGAGGCCCTTAAATTAATTTTGTCTGTAAGGTTATAGGTAAAGTTCGCTGAAGGTAAAACGTCGGCATAGTTCTGTTTTACTTTTTCAGCTGCAGCATCTTCCGGTGTAAGTTTTACATTGAACTGCTCAACACGTACTCCCCAAACTAACCTTGCTTTTTCACCAAGTTTGTTATCCAACATCGCATATCCTGCATTGGTTAATGAGTTAGCAACATATTGGTCCAGTCTGTTATAAAGTTCAGCGATCCTGAAATTCCCGCCGTTAATCAAACTGGTTGAATAAAGCTTATCAATTGGCAATTGTCTGATTTGCTCACTGATATCTGATGAATTAACAGTGGCACCAAGAAAACGTACATCAAATGTACGGTCACGATATAATGCACTTAAACCTGTTTTAAACGTTGCCTTTGAATTGAACATGGTTAATGGCAATGAATAATTCACAGCACCCGTATAAGAGTTTTCATTCATCCTTGAGAATAGTCTGGCGTTTTCTCTTCCCAATGTGGTGATATTAGCAGAGAACGGCGTACTTGGGTCAGCAGATGTCAACCTGGCATAGTTCAGTTTTTTCTGATCCGGCTGATCATTTAATACATTACTGAAACTTAGCGACCAGTTTAATTTTGCATTACGCTCGCCCAACTGGTGGTCACCTTCAACTGTAGATTTTAATAATGACTTTTGCATCAGGTCAAATGCATAGAACTGAATATCACTGCTGATCGCACGGTTTAAACCTGTTCTGTACAGGAACTGATCTTCATAAATCCTGTTGTAAATATTTTTGAACGTGATTTTGTTCTTTCCAAAGGTATAAGCAAAGTTTGCCAATGCTCCAATGTTGGTAGAGAATTTATAAACATCATCATTATAATCAAAATCATAATACTGACGTTTTACATCATTGTTGATAGTTTGTGCATTACGATAAGTCAATGACACCAATGCACCAAATTTCCTGTTATTCTTCAGGTCTTTCACTCTTCCGATAGTGAACTGGTAATTCTGCGTAGGTAATGCTGTAAAGTTATCAACTCTCCAGCTTCGTGGTAAGGCTTTTAAAGCCGAGACATTTTGTGCAGCAGTTAATCCGTTATTGATCCTGTTGGTACTCGGGAAATTAGAACCCAGTTTTTTATCTCCGTTATCAAAACCAAGGTAATCAGTAATATTTCTTGTGCCACTTTTAAAGTCTTTAAAGGTTGATGCCGTATTATAACCTGCACCTACTCCAAATGAAATAAAGTTTTGCTCTGGTATATCCTTAGTGGTAATCTGAATTGCACCACCTGCAAAATCACCAGGTAGATCCGGGGTAGCGGTTTTGCTGATGATCAGGTTATCTACAAGATTAGAAGGAACGATATCAAATGAGAAAGCTTTTCTGTTTGGCTCAGTGCTTGGCAAAGTAGATCCATCAAGCATTGCAGCGTTGTACCTGTCGCTCAATCCACGTATAACCACAAATTTGTTGTCCTGGATAGTTGTTCCGCTCACCCTCTTCAATACGTCTGAAGTGTTTTTATCTGGTGAACGTTTGATCAGTTCTGAAGAGATACCATCAGAAATTGCAGCGTTGTTTTTCTGCTGTGCATATAAGGCATTGATGGTTTCTTTTTTAAAGGAACCTTTGATTACCACCTCGTTCAGGTTCTGGGAATTAGACTCTTCGAGGATTACATTCAGGATAGTGTTTTTGCCGGCATTAACCTCTACTTCACTGATCTCTTTTCCTATATAACCAATATACTGGTAAACCACAGTATATTTTCCGTTGGCTAAACCTGTAATTGAATATTTACCGTCAACATCTGTGGCCATGCCCTTGGTAGAACCTTTTAGCTTAACAGTAACCCCTATAAGTGTCTCTCCTGATTTTTTATCACTGATAGTACCGGAAATCTTTCCTGTACTTTGTGCAAAACTGGCTGCGCTCATGAATACGAGCAACAGTAGCGTGATTATAGCTTCTTTAAGTTGTAGTTGTAGTTTCAATTGCCTTCGATTATTGTTCAGGCAAATCTATTACCACAGTGTTAAGTATAAGTTAGAGTGAGGTTACATTTTAATCCGATTTTAATTCCGCTTTAATTTCATTTTAATCCGCGTTTAAACTCGTTTTAATGCCGTTTTAATCCAATTTTAATGGAAAAAATTTCCAGTAGCCAAATCGGCCCAATTAACACGAATTTAACACTGTTCAAAAATGCTGTTCTTTTTCCTTCAATCTTTTGACCGATAAACAGCCCTGCAACAGCAATCAGGAGCACAACCACACACACAAGCCAAAGTGCAGGCCCACCAGCCAATGCCCACTTCTCAAACTGCACCACCACCAGTGACAAAGCAAAAACCAGCAGCAGCATCATGTAAGACAATACGGGAGAAAGCCTGTAATAGTAGTAGCCAGAAAAAGCAATTAAAAAAGAAGCCCAGTTTAAAAAACCATTGTATCTGCCTAAAAAACCAAGATGAGGGAAAGGAATTGACCAGGCCAGGCCAAGGATACTGAAAATCATCAGCGGAAGACATACCCAGTGGATCAGACGATTTGAAGGATGCTGTTTTGTTGCTGCGTATTCAGCAAAAAGAATATCAATTTCTCTCTGGGGTACCTTTGTCACAATTTTACGTTCCTTCTTCATCGTGCAAAAATAACTATCAAAGGCATACATTCATCAAAAAAGATAAATACCGGTAAGATAGTTCGTATTAAAAATTAAGCACAAAAAAAAGCGGCAGGTTACCCGGCCGCTTTGTCAATAAAATTAGTTTACCCTATTTAGCGAAAGCTACAGATCTGGTTTCCCTGATCACAGTAACTTTAATCTGGCCGGGATAAGTCATTTCTGTCTGGATACGGTTAGAGATATCCGCCGCAAGCAGTTCTGCCTGCTGATCGGTTACCCTTTCACTTTCTACCACAACCCTTAACTCTCTACCTGCCTGTATGGCAAATGTTTTTTCTACCCCAGGATAAGAAAGTGCCAGTTCTTCCAGTTCCTTCAATCGTTTGATATAACTTTCTACCACCTCGCGTCTTGCTCCCGGACGTGCACCAGAGATCGCATCACAAGCCTGGATGATAGGAGAGATCATCGAGGTCATTTCGATTTCATCATGGTGGGCACCGATCGCATTACAGATCTCAGGGTGCTCTTTATATTTTTCTGCCAGCTGCATACCTAAAATTGCGTGTGGCAATTCAGGGTTGTCATCAGGCACTTTACCTATATCATGCAGTAATCCGGCACGTTTAGCCATTTTAGCATTCAGGCCAAGCTCGGCTGCCATCGTTGCACAGAAATTAGCTACCTCACGTGAGTGATGCAGTAAGTTTTGTCCGTATGAAGAACGGTAACGCATACGTCCAACCATCCTGATCAATTCAGGGTGCAGTCCGTGGATACCAAGGTCGATCACAGTACGTTCACCGATTTCTACGATCTCATCCTCAATCTGTTTCTTTGTTTTGGCAACAACTTCTTCGATACGTGCAGGGTGAATACGTCCGTCAGTAACCAGACGGTGCAGTGCTAAACGTGCGATCTCCCTTCTTACCGGGTCAAAACCCGAAAGTATTATGGCCTCAGGCGTATCATCTACGATAATCTCAATTCCGGTTGCTGCTTCCAGTGCACGGATATTCCTACCCTCGCGACCAATTACGCGGCCTTTGATCTCATCACTTTCGATATGAAAGATTGAAACCGTATTTTCTATTGCTGCCTCTACAGCTGTACGCTGTATGGTTTGAATAACAACCTTTTTTGCTTCTTTGGTAGCAGTAAGCCTGGCCTCATCAACAATATCCTTCACCTGGATCATTGCCTGTGTCCTTGCTTCCTGTTTCATGTTTTCTACCAGTTGATTTTTTGCTTCCTCAGCACTTAATCCTGCAATAGTTTCCAGTTGTTTCACATGCTGGTTTTTCAGCACTTCCACTTCTTCCTGTTTTTTGACAGCGATATCAGTCTGTTTCTCCAGATTTTTCTTGTGGTTATCCAGTTCCTGTTCCTTACGGTTCATGTTCTCCAGACGCTGGTTTACCGACTGCTCTTTTTGCTTAATTGCATTCTCACGCTGATTTACCTGATTATTTTTAGCATTTACTTCCTGCTCATGTTCAGTTTTCAACTGAAGGAACTTTTCTTTAGCTTCTAATAACCTGTCTTTTTTTAAGATCTCAGCATGGCTCTCTGCTTCTTTTAATATTTTCTTCACCTTACTCTGTGCTGCGATCTCCTGCTGTTTGAGCAGGTTGCGCAACAGATATCTGCCTACCAATATACCAACGACTAAGCTGGTTAAGACATATCCAATTATTGCTATTATTTCCATTTTAATTTATATATATAAAAAACCCGAATGAGCATAGTATCAATTAAGATGCTCATGCAAGCTGCATCATTTAGTATCATTTGTTCAACAACAAAAAAACCGCTGTTAAAATTTTAGTTCCTGCATATTGCTCTGAATACTTGTAAAATTCAAATCGCAGCATAAAAAGCCACAATATAATACATGTATTCAAGAATCACCTAAACAATGAAACTAAAAACTTAACAACGGTTAAATTCCTACGCTATTGAAACAACAGAATGGGCCTATTTAGTAAAGAAGTCGTTCAGTAAACTGTCTAATTCCTCAACTTTTTCAGCTACTGCAGTATCCTGGTCCTGCACTTTATTTTCTACCCTTAATACGGCGGTCGCATAATGCAACACTGCCATAGATAGCAAATCCTGTTTATCTCTGACTGCATAATTTTCCTGATAGTCCTTTATACGTTCATTGATAATTTTGGCTGCCCGCCTTACAATTTCTTCCTCTTCCATATTCACCTTTAAGGGGTAGATACGGTCAGAAATAGTTATTTTAATCGAGATTTCTCCCATTTCTTAGCTTTGTTTCAAAATCGGTGTATTCCTTATTTTTTCAGTAACACTACACATTTATCGATTTCACGCACAAAATCGTTAATTTTTTGCTTTATATCAAGTGTCTTCTCGCTTGTCCCTTCAATACTCTTAGCCAGTTTAAGCACCCTCATCTTCTCATCAAGATCAGAATTCTTTGCTTTTGAAGCATTTAGAGCCAGTTTCACTGATGCATTTTCCTGCTTTAACAATTCGTTTTCTTCCTGTAAAGCATTACACAGCTCAATTAACCGGGCCGTTTTATGTAATACTGAATTTAATTGTTCCGCAACCGAAGACATCTTAATAAAATTGATTGAATCTGTATAATTTTTCTAAAAGTAACAAATAAAATTACTTTCTGATCTCTGCTTTCGCTGTTTGCGCTAAGTTAGCTATAATCTTTTGCATAACGGCATCAATTTGCTTATCGGTCAAGGTTTGCTGATCGTCCTGAAGTGTAAAATTCAAAGCGTACGACTTTTTATTTTCGGGCAGCTTATCCCCTACGTACACATCAAACACCTGCACATCTTTTAATAATTTTTTCTCCGTTTTGTAGGCAATGGATTTCAACGCATCGAAAGTTACATCCGTATCTACCAGCATGGAAAGGTCGCGCCTTACCGCAGGATATTTAGAGATTTCTTTGTTGATCACCTTATTTTTTCTCACGATATCCAGGATCAGTGCCCAGTCGAAATCCGCATAGAAAACATCCTTATCCACATCGGCCAGTTTCCTGTCTGCCGCAGTTGCCGCACCAAAACTTACTATAGGCTGCGGACCTCTGAAATATTTAAGTCCGTAGGCAAAATTTTCGTCGCTCAGTTCTTCTGTCTGGTAATTCGTAATTGCCAGTCGGCCCAATACAGCATCAACGGCAGCCTTGATCTGATAGAATGTTACCGGACTTTGTTTCTGGCTCCATGATTCAGACGCAATAGCACCGGAAAGCAGGATCAGCAGCCTTGGCCGCTCAACATACTTTTCATTGATCAGGTGGTATGTTTTACCAAACTCGTAAAATTTAACGTCAGTATTTTTCCTGTTCTGATTGTAAGCAACGCTTTCCATTGCAGGCATCAGCAGGCTCTGGCGCATCACGTTCAAATCTATACTTAAGGCATTCAATAGCTTAACAGCTTCTTCAGGTTTTTTAGAATAGGCCTCTTTAGTCAGTGAGTTGCACATGATCTCTAAATACCCATTCGCTGTCAGCATATCAGCAATTACATGCTGTGTTTGTTCCTTATCAGGTTTCGTAGTAAATGACAAGGACGCATTCACTTTAGTTGGGATTTCAATATTATTGTATCCGTAAATACGCAATACCTCTTCCGTGATATCGCACTCGCGGGTAACATCAACTTTAAAACTTGGAACTTTTAGTGACAACCCGTCCTGCGTTTCGGCGGCAACAGTTATTCCTAAAGATGTAATGATATCTTTAATTTCCTGATCAGGAATAGCTGCACCAATGAGCCCGGTAATATTTGCATAACTCACCTCTACATCAAAAGGCGCAACCGGCTGAGGATAGATATCGCCAACGGCAGAAGTAACCTCGCCGCCTGCAAGCTCCTGGATCAGCAGGGCAGCACGTTTTAATGCAGTCACCGTCATCTCAGGATCTGTTCCTCTCTCATAACGGAAAGATGCATCCGTTTTTAAGGTCAGGCGCTTTGCGGTTTTACGTACCGAGACTGCATTGAAATAGGCGCTTTCTAAAAATATATTTGTAGTTTTTTCAGTTACTCCTGAATTTTTACCACCATAAACACCGGCAATAGTAACCGGTTTCTCTGCATCACAGATCATCAAATCGTCGGCCGATAATTTACGCGTTGTACCGTCAAGCGTGACAAACTCCGTCTGGTCTGCAACTTTCTTTACAATGATCTGCTTACCGGCAATCTCATCAGCATCAAAAGCATGCAATGGCTGACCAAGGTCGTGCAGCACATAATTAGTAATATCCACGATGTTATTGATCGGGCGGATGCCAATCACCTTTAATTTATCCTGCAACCAATCAGGCGATGTTTTAACAGTCACTCCGCTGATAGAAACACTGCTGTAACGCGGGCATGCATCAGTATCCTGAACATCCACCGCAACGGTTAAACTTTCATCATGTACTTTGAAAGATGAAATATCAGGCATCGTCAGCTCAATCCTGAGATAAGCCGCGAGATCCCTTGCCACACCAAGATGCGACGCTGCATCAGCCCTGTTAGGGGTTAAGCCGATCTCAAAAAGATAATCATCTTCCATTTTGAAGTATTCTTTGGCAGGCGTACCAGGTACAGCATCTGCATCAAGCACCATGATCCCCGCATGAGAACCGCCTAAACCAATTTCATCTTCCGCACAGATCATCCCCTCAGAAACTTCGCCCCTGATTTTGGATTTATTGATCTGAAAAGGCTCCCCTTCATTAGGATATACGGTTGTACCCACGGTAGCAACCACTACTTTCTGCCCCTCTGCAACATTGGGCGCTCCACAAACCACCTGGATCGGCTCTGCAGTACCAACATTTACCGTAGTCACCCTTAACCTGTCAGCATTGGGATGCTGCACACAGGTAAGCACATGGCCAATTACCAATCCTTCGAGACCGCCCACAATAGGCTGTACTTTTTCGAGGCTCTCAACTTCAAGACCAATATTGGTCAGTATCAGTGAAAGTTCCTGTGGTAAAAGGTCTGTTTGTATGAATTGTTTAAGCCAGTTATATGATATCTTCATGTTCTAATCTCGATCTAAAACGCAAAGATATAAAATAATGCCTTGCGCAATATGAATTCACCTATAATCGACACATATTTACGCTCAGATCATTCCCTCATCTGCTAAACTAAGATAAGAGCCGCCCGCTACAATCAGATGATCAAGTACAAACAGATCCATGGTCTTGCCCGCTTCAACTAATTTTTTGGTAATCCTGATATCTTCATCGCTGGCCTTCAGGTTACCCGATGGGTGGTTATGAAAAAGTATAAGATAGGCTGCATTTCGTTCCAGAGCTGTCTTGAAGATGATTTTAGGATCGGCAATAGTTCCGGCACGACCGCCCTTACTGATCATTGCCTTGCCGATTACTCCATTTGCAGAATTGAGCATCATGATCCAGAACTCTTCGTGATTGAGATCTGCCAGTGCAGGATGCATCATTTCAAATGCATCCCTGGCGCAGGTGATCACTGGTTTCTTTTGATCGGGCTCTTCTTTTCGCCTGCGGCCGATTTCAAGAGCCGCTATAATGGTCACCGCTTTTGCATCTCCAATACCGTGAAAGTTTTTGAGTTCATCCAGTGATGCCCTGCCCAGTTCAGATAAACTATGGTCATATTGACCAAGAATGCTTTGGCTTAGTTTAACAACAGAGACGCCGGCGGTGCCGGAGCCTATGAGTATTGCGATGAGTTCAGCATCAGAGAGCGACCTGCGACCTTCCCGGATCAGTTTTTCCCTGGGCTGGTCATCTACCGCAAAACCTGTGATTCTACGTTTTTGTTTAAGTTTTACCATAAACAAAAAAACGGGATAAGCCATTGGCTATCCCGTTCTCAGTATTGTAAACTTACTACTATTTTAGGTTGTTAACAAATTTAGTCAACTTTGATTTATTGTTGGCAGCTTTGTTTTTGTGAATAACGTTTTTCTTAGCTAAACGGTCCAGCATAGAAATTACTTTAGGCAATAACTCCTGACCTGATGTTTTATCTACAGAAGCACGTAATCTTTTAATAAAAGTACGCGTTGTTTTTGCTTGGTACCTGTTACGTAAACGTTTAGTAGCGTTTGCTCTTATTCTTTTTAAAGATGATTTATGATTTGCCATTTTTTAGTATAATAATATTTTATATAATTTAAGGTTTTGGTGATTTTCCGAATCTCCTTTTACCTTATCATTCTCTTTTTTTCGGACTGCAAATATAGAACTTATGTTTTTAAAATGCAAAACGATATCACAAATAATTTAAATATTCTTAATTATTGATTTACACCAGTTTAGATTAGTATGGTATTCATGATGTAAGCGGCTTGTGTCTGGCTGTGTCAGAAACAAGCCAAGACAAAGATTAAAGGCAGGTAGAACAGGTTTTTGCCAGGTGGTTGATAGGGGGTTGGTAGGGGTCTTATAGGCCTTTACATGCTCCAGTAGGCCTAGCAATCCGCTACCAAGGACCTTGCAAAACCGAAAATAGTACACGTTTACTGCTTATTCAGGTCTCTTTTAAGATGTATTCACATAAATCCAAATAGATGTTAATACTTACCATTACATAATCAATAAGACATATTATCATTTAAACCTTTCATTAAATGCCTAAAATGCTATTTTTGACAGCATCATTCATCATACCCGGCCAAGCCAGCTTGAATGCAATTGAAAACACAGACACCACATGAAAAAGCGTATCGCCATATTTGCCTCAGGTTCGGGTTCCAATGCCCAGAAAATCATGGAACTGTTTAAACACAGTCCGGAAGTAGAAATTGCTCTCGTATTGACCAATAACCCGGAAGCATATGTACTACAGCGTGCAGACAACTTTGAGATACCCTCACATATCTTCGACAGAAAAGAGTTTTATGAAAGTGATCAGATTGTAGAGCTGCTTAAGAACCTTGACATCGACCTGATCGTACTTGCAGGCTTCCTGTGGCTGATCCCTAAAAACCTGATCGCAGAATATCCCGGACGCATCATCAACATCCATCCTGCCCTCCTGCCAAAGTTTGGCGGCAAGGGAATGTATGGCGACTATGTGCATAAAGCCGTACTTGCAGCAGGAGAAACAGAAGGCGGCATCACGATTCATTATGTAGATGAAAAATACGATGAAGGCCAGATTATACACCAGGCAAAATACCGGATAGATAAAGGCGATAATCTGGAAATGATAAAGTTTAAAGGGCAACAACTTGAACACCAGCACTATCCGCGTGTTGTGGAAACTATCCTGAAAAAGATACAGAAATAAGATTTTTTATAGATCGATTACTGAATTTTATCGCTTAAAATTTATAATTTTGCGGCTCAAAAATTACACCCAATGAGTCAACAAATAAAGATCAAAAACGCTTTAATCTCAGTATATTACAAAGACGGTCTGGAGCCACTTGTACGCCTGCTTTCGCAGCAGGGTGTTCAATTGTTCTCTACAGGCGGTACAGAACAGTTCATTAAAGATTTGAATTTGCCTGTTACAGCTGTTGAAGACCTTACTGGTTATCCTTCGATTTTAGGCGGCAGGGTTAAAACTTTGCATCCGAAAGTTTTCGGTGGTATCTTAAACCGCAGGAACCTGAATGAAGACAAAGCTCAGATTGCAGAATATGAAATTCCTGAGATTGACCTCGTGATCGTTGATCTTTATCCTTTTGAAGAAACACTGAAAGCCGGTGGCACTGAAGAGGAAATCATTGAAAAAATTGATATCGGCGGTATCTCCCTGATCAGGGCAGCAGCCAAAAACTTTAATGATGTAGTGATCCTGGCATCAAAAGATGACTACTCTACCCTGCAGCAGCAGCTGGAAGACCAGAACGGAGAAACTACTATTGCCCAGCGTAAGGCCTACGCAAAAAAAGCATTCCATACGTCTTCACATTACGATACTGCGATCTTCAACTATTTTAACACTGAAGAGCCGCTTACTGTATTTAAACAGAGCCTGAACACCGCTAAAACATTGCGTTATGGCGAAAACCCGCATCAGCAGGGCGTATTCTACGGTAACCTTGATGAGATGTTCACCAAGCTGAACGGGAAAGAGCTTTCTTATAATAACCTGGTAGACGTAGATGCAGCAGTAAGCCTTATTGATGAATTCCAGGAGCCTACCTTCGCGATCCTGAAACATACCAACGCATGCGGCGTGGCTTCAAGAGCTACCATCGCTCAGGCATGGGACGATGCACTGGCATGCGACCCGGTTTCTGCCTTTGGCGGTGTACTGATCGCTAACCGCGAGATTGACCTGGCAACAGCTACAGAAATCAACAAATTATTTTTCGAAGTCCTGATTGCACCTTCTTATCAGCCGGAAGCGGTTGAGCTGTTCAAGGCAAAGAAAAACAGAGTGATCCTTCAGCGCAATGATGTTGAGCTGAGCAAGAAACAATTCAAGACATTATTGAACGGTGTGATTGAGCAGGATAAAGACCTGATCATCGAAGGCCCGGATCAAATGACTGCTGTTACGGAGAAAACCCCTACAGCGGATGAGTTAAATGACCTGTTCTTTGCAAATAAAATCGTTAAGCATACAAAATCAAATACTATCGTATTTGTGAAAGATAATACCCTGCTGGCAAGCGGTGTCGGACAGACGTCGAGAGTTGACGCATTGAAACAGGCAATTGTGAAAGCTGCTGCTTTTAATTTTGACCTGGTAGGTTCAGTAATGGCATCAGACGCTTTCTTCCCTTTCCCTGACTGTGTGGAAATCGCTGCTGAAGCTGGTGTAACAGCGGTTCTTCAACCTGGAGGGTCAATAAAAGACACTGATTCTATCGACATGGCAAACGAAAAAAACATCGCTATGGTGACCACTGGAATCAGACATTTTAAGCACTAATTTTTTAAAGCGGAATACAATAAAAAGATGTAGTTTTACATTCTAATAGTATATAGAATTTTTATAACATAACTTATCACCTATAAATGGGTTTATTTAACTGGTTCACACAAGAGGTTGCCATAGATTTAGGCACCGCCAACACCCTGATTATACATAATGATAAAGTGGTTGTTGATGAACCTTCAATCGTTGCTTTTGACAGACAAACAAATAAAATTATAGCAATAGGCCGTCAGGCTATGCAAATGGAGGGTAAAACGCACGATAATATCCGTACGGTAAGACCTCTTAAAGACGGTGTTATTGCAGATTTTAATGCTGCTGAAGCGATGATTAAAGGTATGATACGCATGCTCAACGGCGGAAAAGGATGGATGTTCCCTTCCCTGAGAATGGTTATCTGTATTCCTTCAGGTATAACTGAGGTTGAAAAACGTGCAGTAAGGGATTCGGCAGAAATTGCCGGCGCCAAAGAGGTTTACCTGATCCACGAACCTATGGCTGCGGCAGTAGGTATCGGTATCGATGTGGAAGAACCTATGGGTAACATGATTATCGATATCGGCGGCGGAACAACTGAAATCGCTGTAATTGCGCTTTCTGGTATTGTATGCGATCAGTCTATCCGTGTTGCCGGAGATAACTTTGATTCAGATATTGTAAATTATATCCGCCGTCAGCATAACATCATGATTGGCGACCGTACTGCAGAAAAAATCAAGATTGAAGTGGGCGCCGCCCTTCCTGAATTGTCAGATCCGCCGGCAGATTTTGCTGTACAGGGAAGAGACCTCATGACTGGCGTACCAAAACAAATCACGGTTTCATATACTGAAATTGCACACTGTTTAGATAAATCGATCTCCAAAATTGAGGAAGCAATCCTGAAAGCTTTGGAGATTACCCCACCAGAACTTTCTGCTGATATTTACCAGACAGGTATCTATCTTACCGGAGGTGGCGCATTGCTGCGCGGGCTGGATAAACGTGTGGCTGCAAAAACAAAACTTCCTGTGCATGTGGCCGAAGATCCGCTACGTGCTGTTGTTCGCGGTACTGGTATCGCCCTCAAGAACATTGGAAGCTACAAGTTTTTGATGCAATAGGCTTAAACAACAGAACAAAAAAATAATAATGTGGGTGCGGTCTGAAAGCTGCACTCACATTTTTCATAAAAGTATTTTAATAAAAGCTTTGTATTTTTATCTTTAGCTTTAAAATATTTATGATTGATGGTGATATTCCTATACAGAATGATGAACTATGCGTAACCTTTGGATTTTCATAAACAGATACAACGCATTTTTTCTGTTCGTCATTTTTTTCACCATTGGTGTTGTGCTCACTGTAAAGAACAATGCCTATCAGCGGAGCGTCACTTTAAATTCTACCAATCAAATTGTCGGTCAGGCGTATATCAGGTTAAACGTTTTCAAACGGTACATGAACCTGGGAGAGGTGAACGACAGCCTTGCTTTCGAAAACGCAAAGCTGAACACTGAACTCTTAGCACTTAAAGGTATTGACAGCGCTAAAAATGTTGTAGTGAAGGATACGGTGAACCATGTGCAGTATACCTATCTTGCCGCCAGGGTAATTAAAAACTCTGTCACATTACGGAACAATATCATCACAATTAACAAAGGCACACTGGACGGGATTGAAAGCGGCATGCCCGTCATATCCGCGGGAAAAGGAGTGGTGGGTATCATCCGGGATGTTTCAGATCACCTGGCTACGATAGAATCCCTATTGAATAAAGACGCCAAGATCAGTGTAAGCCTAAAGTCTACAAACGCAATTGGTTCACTGGTGTGGGGCGACCGCAATTCAGATGTACGGAAAGCTTTTATCAAAGACGTGGCCAATCATATCCAGGTGAAATTGAGGGATACCGTGATTACCTCCGGATTTGGTTCATTCCCTCCCGGTATTCCCGTTGGACTGATCAGTAATAAGGGGATATCTACCGGTGATAACTTCCTTACCATCGAGATCAGGCTTTTTAACGATTTTAGTACTTTACAGTATGTGTATGTAATTAAGGATAAATTGGCGCAGGAACAGAAAGCTTTAGAATTAAAATTGCCGAATGAACAGTAGAATTATAGTAATCAATATCATAAGGTGGTTTATCCTTCTTTCCATACAGGTCCTGTTGCTCAGGAACCTGAGTTTTTATGACCTGGCTACTCCCTTTACCTATATCCTCTTTTTACTGCTGCTTCCGTTTGGAACCCCAAACCTGTTGCTGTACCTGATAGCTTTTGGCACAGGATTAACGCTTGACGCTTTTTACGACACACTTGGCGTACACACTGCCGCCTGCGTAACACTGGCGTTTGTAAGGATCTTGTTTATCTCTGTTACAGTCAGCCGCGATAACTTTGATGAACCGGAGCCTTCTCTGGGCAACATGGGCTTTAAGTGGTTCTCCCTGTATGCACTGCTATGTACATTCTCGCACCATCTGGTGCTTTTCCTATTAGAAGCTTTTAAATTAACAGAACTCTCGTATACTTTGTTAAGATGCCTGTTTAGCGGTATCTTTACTTTATTCACTGTTATATTGATAGAATTTATCTTCTACAATAGAAAAATGCGATAAATGGATAATCTTTTCAATAGAAAATACATCATACAAGGCTTGTTTATCGTAGTTGCGCTGATTCTTTTAGGGCAGTTATTTTATATACAGGTAGCCAGCGACCGCTATTTTCTTTCTGCAAACAGCAATGTCCTGCGCAAGAAATACACTTTTCCGGCACGTGGTATTATCCTCGACAGGAATAATAAGGTACTGGTACAGAACGAACCTGTGTACGACCTGATGGTAACGCCCAACCTGGTGAAGCCTTTTGATACCGCAGCACTCTGCAAAATCATCGGCATCGACATGAAAGGTTTTCATAAGCGCTTTAACAAAGCCAGAAACCAGTCGAGATACCAGCGCTCTGTTTTTGAAAAACAACTTTCCGTACAAACTTATGCCGCTTTGCAGGAAAGGCTCTCCCGTTTTGTGGGATTTGAAACACAAAACCGTACCGTAAGGCATTACCCTGATAGTGTAGCAGGCCAGTTCTTTGGTTATGTAAAAGAAGTTTCTGAGAAAGACATTGAAAAAAGTAACGGATATTTCCGCCCTGGCGATTATATTGGTAAAGCGGGTGTAGAACGTCAGTATAATGATGTGCTGCAGGGAGAACGGGGTGTAGAAAACACGATATATAATGCCCGGAATGTGCCGCAGGGAAGTTACCTTAATGGTAAGTTTGATACATTGGCCACTTCCGGCGAAACATTGGTTTCTTCACTGGATATCAGGCTGCAGAAACTGGGCGAACAGCTGCTGCACAATAAGGTTGGGAGCATTGTTGCTATCGAGCCCAGCACGGGCGAAGTACTGGCATTTGTGAGCAGCCCTACATATGATCCTAACCTCATGGTTGGAAGGCAGCAGGGGAATAATTATATGGAGATTTTCGGTTCCCCTAACCGTCCTTTTACGGTAAGGCCATTATCCGGATATTATTCACCGGGTTCATCATTTAAACCACTTGACGACCTGATTGCACTACAGGAAGGGGTAATTGATCCCAATACCACATTTAACTGCCCCGGCGGTTACTGGGCGGGAAATCACCTGGTGAGATGCGAACACGTAGACGGCAACATTTCCCTGAGACGAGGGCTCGCACGGTCCTGCAATACCTATGCCTGCTATGTTTACCAGAAGCTGATGACGCAAAGCAAGTACAAGAGCAAGATTGCGGCATATGACGACTGGCAGGCCAAGGTGAGAAAATTTGGCATTGGTTCCAAACTTGATCTGGACATGCCTTTTGAACGTCCTGGAAGACTTTTCACTTCAGAAGAATATACAAAAAGATTTGGCAAATACTGGGGCTACACTACTACCATCTCGCTGGCTATCGGTCAGGGCGAGATGAGTGCAACCCCGCTCCAAATGGCAAATATTATGGCCGTAATTGCCAACAGGGGATACTACATCAAGCCTCACCTGATCAAAGCCATCGGCGAAAAAAAGGAAGTAAAAAAAGAATACCTGGTTAGAAATTCGGTGGATATTGATGTGGCCCATTTTGAACCTGTGATTGATGGCATGCAGGATGCGGTAAATGCACCTTATGGTACAGCAAGGGATTCGGCCCTGCCCGATATCATTATGTGCGGAAAAACGGGTACCGTTCAGAACCCGCATGGAAAAAACCACTCTGTTTTTATTGGTTTTGCCCCCCGTGACAATCCGAAAATAGCCATAGCAGTGATTGTTGAAAATGCCGGCTATGGTAGTGCGTATGCGGCCCCAATTGCCAGTTATATCACAGAAACCTATTTGAAAGGCAAGCTTTCGGGCAACCGGGTGGATCGTGCAGAATGGATGAAAAACCAGGTGGTACTTCCCGAAGTACCTAAACCAAAAATTCCGTTTTTATTAAAAGATACTACCGGTAAAACTGCGGCGCCGGGAACAGCCGCATCCGGAACACCGTCAACACCAGGAGCCGCTGACACAAAAAATTTACCTATAGTGCCCCGGCCAGGAGCAACACCGGCGAAGCCTGAAATACCAGTTAAAAAGACCACAGAAAACAAAAAATTACAAATTACGAGATGAGTACACAACAGGGCGGCCGTTTCTTCTTTAATGTAGACTGGATTACCATTTTAATCTATGTGGCCCTATGTACCATTGGTTTTGTAAATATTTATGCTTCAATCTACAACCCCGATACTTCCACGCTGTTTAATTTTGGCAGTAACTACGGCAAGCAGCTGATCTTTATTTTGACCGCACTGGTGCTTGGCTTTTCCATTTTACTGCTGGATGCAAAATTCTTTAGTGTGTTCTCCCCCATCGTGTACGGGATAACTATGCTGCTGCTGATGGCTGTGCTTGTTGTTGGACGAAAAGTAGCAGGAAACCAGGCTTGGATCCCTTTGGGAAGCTTCAGGCTCCAGCCTTCAGAGCTCGCTAAATTTGGGACGGCCCTGCTAGTAGCGCGTTATGTAGGGAATTTTAATCCCAAGTTCAGGGATATTAAATCTATTTTCTTTGCCGGACTGATCATCTGTTTTCCATTACTGCTCATTATGCTTCAGCCCGATACAGGTTCGGCACTTGTATTCCTGGCCTTTATGTTTCCGCTGTACAGAGAAGGGCTGTCAGGATATTTCCTGCTGATTTTCCTGGGAATGATCGTATTGTTTATTGCCGATTTTCTTGTTCCGATTTCAATCCTCATTCCGATCATTGTGCTGGTGGGCGTATTTTTTGCCTGGCAGAACAAACGAAAACAGAAGATGATGTTTTCCATGATCATCGCAACCATTGTTGCAGTTGCTTACCTGTTTTTTGTGAAACTGGCTTACGAAAAAGTTCTTGAACCGCATCAGCGGACACGTATAGAGATTATGCTGGGATTAAAAACAGATCCCAAGGGCGCCGGATATAATGTCATACAGTCCAAAATTGCAATTGGCTCAGGGCAGATCACCGGCAGGGGCTTTTTGGAAGGTACACAAACAAAATATGGTTATGTACCCGAACAAAGTACGGACTTTATCTTCTCTACCATTGGTGAGGAATGGGGCTTTGTGGGTTGCAGTGTAGTTATCGGCCTATATATTTTCCTGCTGCTGAGGGTAATCAATCTCGCCGAAAGGCAACGTTCAACATTCTCCAGGGTATACGGGTATTGCGTGGCCAGCATCATCTTTTTCCACGTATTTATCAATATAGGAATGACCATCGGCATTATTCCCGTGATCGGAATTCCGCTCCCCTTTATCAGTTATGGCGGATCCTCATTATGGAGCTTTACCGTGCTGCTGTTTATTTTCCTCAAACTCGATTCAAACAGAATGGGCTTTATTTAGCCGGAAACCGTTGATTCAGTAATTCATAAAACTGATCTGCGGTATCTTGTCTGGAGGCCCAGTTGTTTTTTACAGCATAGTTATTTTGCAGAAAGGCATCAGCCGTTTTAAAATCGGGCATCTTGTTGAGCAGATCGATTGCCTCAGCATAAGCGAGGTTGTAACCGTTAAAGAGATCTTTGATATACCTCATCTTATCATTTAAACTGATCGCCTGTTTCAGGTCAGTAACCGGTATTCTGCCCGCACCGGTATTAAAGTTTTTTGCAGCGTTATTGCCAGAAAGGATGTCATTCAGCGTAGGCTTGGCTTTAGGTTGTTCATCAGGTACATCTGACACAGGCGTTTCTTCAACCTTGCTTACAGGACTGAACAATTCACTTTGTTGTATAGGTTCTGTATAGGGTTTAGTTTCTGCTACTGGTTCAGTTCCTTCATTCGGCTCCTGCTTTGAAACGTCTGGTGTTTCTACCAGTTCCGGTTCTTTAAACGGCTCAGCATTTTCCTCTTTTATATCTTCTTCAATGATATGCTGTTCAAAATTGGTTTCTCCCACAATATCTTCTTCGGCATTTTCTGCAGCTATATCTTCAGCCTCAGCAGGCTCATTCTCAACAAATTCATCTTCATCAGGGCCAGTCACATCAGACTCTTCTTCTGCTTCTAATGGCTCAGATACCAGAAAGGGCTCAGGCCCGATCTCATCTTCTTCCGGCAGTTCGCTTTCCAGGCTGTCCAGTTCTCTCAGTTTCTGTTTTTGCGCTATAATCTGCGCTTCTTCTTTACTCAGCGGCCGGTCAAAAATCTCATCTATGGATTTCTCCTCAAACTCGAACTTGTCACTTGAAGGTTTGTCATTCAGGATAAATTCAAAGGTGGAGGGTTCTTTATCAATTTTAAATATATCTTCTTCAATCCCATGTATCAAAGAATGAGTTTCTGCAAGATTTGCACTGCTGTTGTGTTCATCCACAATTTTAACCGGGATAACCGGCTGCTGCTCAATCATCTCATGCTCAGGGAGTGCGTGTTCTGGGAGCGCTTTCTGAATGGATTTGCTATTTAGCTTTCTAACGATCTGGACATGATCAGTTAAAAAACTGGAGTTTGCCAAAAAGAGTTCGAGCTCCAATTCATTCAGCTCTTCAGGATTTTGAGCTAAGTATTGATACTGCTCATTCAACTCATTGAGTATCTGTCCTATTTTTTTAAATATGTCCTCCTGGTTCATCATAGTGGTATAACGCGAAAATTGGTGTTTTATGTTGATAAATACACTCAAAAGTACTATAAATTTAGGCCGAATAAAAACCTTAAATATTAAGCCGGAATCGCGATATTCGCAGGTTTAGATACCCTCAGCAAAAAGCATGTTATTTAGCGAACAAAATTATAGCAAAGGAGAGTTTGGCGGCAGCATTGAGGTCATCTGCGGCTCCATGTTCTCCGGCAAAACCGAAGAACTGATCAGGAGATTAAAGCGTGCAGAGATTGCTAAACTCAAGGTTGAGATTTTTAAACCTACCACTGATATCAGGTATGACGAAACCGCTGTTGTATCGCACAACTATAATAGTATCGCTGCTACACCTGTTGACCACTCTGCCGAGATCCTGCTGCTGAGGGCAGATACACAGGTTGTAGGTATTGATGAAGCGCAATTTTTTGATGACGGCTTGCCTGAAGTTTGCAATATACTTGCCAACAAAGGCCTGCGGGTGATTGTGGCAGGACTGGATATGGACTTTGCAGGTAAACCTTTTGGCCCTGTTCCCGCGCTGATGGCTATTGCAGAATTGGTTACAAAGGTGAATGCAGTTTGTGTACGATGCGGCAATCCTGCAATGTACTCTTTCCGCAGGGTAGCCAGTGAGGCGAAAATCCTGCTCGGCGAGAAAGAGAGCTATGAGCCCAGGTGCAGGATTTGTTTTCACGCTAAAGATTAAGATATCCAAAAAAAATTAACATATGGCACAGAAAAAAGAAGTATGGCAAAGAGGCCCGCTGCCTGATATTATGCCCCTGTTACAATCTGTAGCACATGCCCTGTTGCAGGCACGCGAAGAAGTAAATGAATATATGGATGAATTTCCATCAGCCCTGCTTTGGCAGCGTGTAGCTGGAATGGCCTCGCCGGGCTTTCATTTACAGCATCTGAGCGGGGTGCTCGACAGGGTATTTACTTATGCCAGGGGCGAAGGACTGAGCCCCTTTCAGTTTGCTCAACTGGAGGAAGAGGGCAAAGATGCAGCACACGGATATACAACGCAAGAACTGGTGGAGCGTTTCGGCCGGCAGGTAGATCTTGCGCTGAAACAAATTAAGGAAAC
The DNA here is from genome assembly GCF_900182595.1 of Pedobacter westerhofensis. GTDB lineage: Bacteria > Bacteroidota > Bacteroidia > Sphingobacteriales > Sphingobacteriaceae > Pedobacter > Pedobacter westerhofensis. The sequence continues at coordinate 139,083 of NZ_FXTN01000005.1, forward strand.
CGATCCGGCCATACTGACAGATTATCGTGGTATCGGGCGCGCAGGGCTTCCGTCAACAGTAGTAGGCCTGCTTGTACATGGCGCCGAACATACCATGCGCCACATCGGCCAGCTGATGGTTACTGCCGCAGTGCTGAAGAATGGCGGGGCCTGATAAAAAAGATATCTCCATCCTTGAAATCATATTTTTTTTCTACAATGGCATTTTGCCGGATTGTTTTAAATTTGACCAGTTCGTTGTCCGAAAAGTTATCAAACCAGATCAGGTAGAAACCATCCTCACTAAAAAAATCCCGGATATCGTTCTGATCTCTTCTGTGCGGCAATGACTCTGCCCTTATGCCCCCGTTAAAATATGCCGCCTCATGTGCATTGGAATAAATATCATAATCTGCACTAAAATAGTTCCTGTGTACGCGCAAAAACCGCGCAGTTTCAGAAGCTTTCCAGGAGTCCTCCGTATAGCCCGGTATTCCTGAATCTTTAACATCATTATACATCCTGGCCACCTGCTGGCATTGATACCGTAAAAAAAAGAACGCCAGTAACAGTAACATTCCCGCAGCTGGTTTAAAGTACACAGGCCGCAATTTCCTGAGCGATCCGGGCAGCCATGAGGTAAGGCTGACAAGCATCGGGATATATAAGGGCGACAATAATCTGTTATTGAGCTGTTCAAAGTGTGAAACCGTAGAAATGCCGATAATAAATACTGTATAAACAATAAATAAAGCTGCAAAACAATTTTCTGAGCTTACTTGCGCTTTACCAAACCTATTGCGCAGCAGGAAAAGGATACAGATCAGTAAAAAGATAAATATCATTATGCCGGAAACCAGCTGCGGCTGCCGGCCGGGAACAGGCAGCCAGTCACAAATCACCCTTCCAGTATAGATGATGTTATCTCCAAGACTCAGAATCCCGCGCACCCTTGGGCCTGTCAGGGAACCTGTAATCGAGGCATTTCGTAAAAGGTTAACTACCAACAGGGACACGGCAGAAAACCCAAAAAAGAAACAATGTTTCAGCTTTCTCTGCCATTCCAGCGAATTGTCGAATACCAGCAACATTAATCCTGTCCCTATCAGTGTCACGCCGGCATAGCGGGTAATACAGGCAACGGAGGCCAGCAGCCCGCAGATCAGCAGGGAAGATATCGTACGCTTTTGCAGATAATGGTAAAAAGCAGCGATAAATAAGATGTTCAGTAGGATGAATACTGTTTCTGACCAGAGCATAGAATATACTTCCAGCAAAGAAGGACTGAGGGCAATACAGAGCAATACAATACATCTGTACAGTCTCGTTGCTTCCGAAAAGGAGTCAATCAGGTATCCCATCATGAAAATGATACAGGCCATCAGCAGGCCATTGATCCAGGGAGCTGCTACCAAAGGATCTGCCCGGCTGATCATTCCTGCTACAGAAAGAAAAAAGGGATAGCATACAGGAAAATCTACCAGTGGCCTGAGCATATAATCAACGGCGGCTCCGTGGGCAATCACATTTCTTGCCACGCTAAGGTAGGCAATGGAATCAGGCGATATACCAATGCCTCCATGCCTGGTATACAGGAGGATTATTGCCATACCAATCATGGAGATGAGCAGGCAATCCAGATTTTTCAGCACCGGCAAACCCAATCTTGCTCTGTTCATAGTAATGAATATATAATAATCAGGTACAAATATACTTAATGACAATCATTATAAATCGTATTTAGAAAGGCGAGCCGGTTGCGGATAATCAGATAGTTAACTATTGATAAATGAGGATATTAATCCATATTTTAAGGATCTATTCCAATATTTTTTGCTAAATTTATCTTTTTGAAGAAAAGATTAAACAAAAAATCTCCATAATTACTTCAATAAAATAAGTTATACTATCATTTACTGATTTTCGGTAAATTATATGTTTAAACTCGACTCCTGTCTATAATATCTTTATTGTCATTTTTTAATAAGTTAACTAAAAACCAGGCAAAAAACTTATTTACATCTATGACTGTAAATTATAATCAGGAATATAAATTACTTAGTTCCCACAATGGAAGGAAAGGTAAAACTAGATCTTATTGAGCAGCACGTGATAGATTTTGTCAGAAAATTAAGAGCTGATAAGAAATTGCGGCAGGAAGATATTGCCTATATAATTGGTGTTAAAGCGTCATTTATAGGCAACGTAGAGAACCTGAGCAATCCTGCAAAGTATAATCTGAAACATATAAATGTTTTTGCTGATCACTTTGGATTGTCTCCAAAAGATTTTCTTCCCCCGGTGGCGCTGGTGAATAAGAAAAAGGAGGAAGATAAATAACTGAGGCAATTAATTCAGATTCCGCTGTAACGTATGGTACCATTCTGCATAAAAAGCCTGATAGCCTGTCGTCCTCTTATCCAGATCCGGTTCATTCTTTAATTTTCCGTCCAGTATCAGCAGCTTCTCATGATACCATTGCTGTATTTCCAGTTGTACAGGTAACTTATACTGCTTCATTGAACGGCTTAATTTCATCATTCCAAAAAGCGACATGCAGGCATCGCTGTGTGCAAAGCCGATAATTTTCAAAGCCCTCTCCCTGGCCAGGGATATCCGGTCAATAAAATATTGCAGTACCTGCTGGGGATTTAAGCCATTCATCCTGCACACCAGGTTAAAATCGAATGTCAGCACCAGAAACTGATCCTCATCCAGATAAAATGTTTTAGGGAAGTCTACAAGAGGCATCATTTCTGTCTCCCATTCCTGCATGATATAAAAACTTTCCTTCATCTTATCTACCGTAGAAAGATGGGTATTTGCGGCAAGATCACTCAGCAAACTGATGTATTTAATAGAAATCAGCCGCACCTTCCTGTCACTAACCGGTGTTACACCAGCCTGCGCAAATTCTCTGCAGTCTAAAATAATATGTGTTGACGAAAGGGCCACAGCTTCCATTTCCCCGCCGTTGAAAGCATAAAAGGAAACTCTGTTGATGAAATACCGCAGTACATCTTCCTGTTTCAGATAGCTGATGGCACATGCTACGTTAAAATCTTCTGTATACGAAAGTCCGAATTGTCCTTTAGCGTCCATAGTGTTAGTTTAATTACTTATAGCATCACAATCTAACAATGGAATGAAACGGTTAATTTATATTTTGATTAAGTGCATTATACCATTCCCTGTAAAAAGCACTGTAAGCCATCATCCTGTTTTCAAGATTAGATTCCATCTTCTGTTTTTTATCTAGTTTAAGTAACTGAAGACCAAACTTTTTGTAGATTTCCTGTTGCGGAAGAACCCTGTTTTTTACTTCCTCATGGTCTCCTACCAGAATAAGCAGGACCGCAACTCCCGGAGTGATCCTGATTTCTTCAATTACGTTGACAGCTCTTTCCCTGGCTAAGGAAATACTGTCCATAAAATATTGCAACAGCCGTTCGGCATCGATTCCGTTCAATCTGCAGACCAAATTGAAATCAAAGCTTAAGTTAAATAAATGGTTGTCCTCAGTGTAAAGGTCCATTTTATAATCGGTAAGGGGAAGCATTTCCTGCGACCATTCTTTCATTAATGAAACACTTGTGCGCGTTTCTTTGTCCCGGGAAAAATCTGTTTCCAGATGTAGTGAAGTCAGTTGTTTGATATACCTGAGAGAGATCTCCTGGATCCGGGCATCAGTAATGGTTTCAACAGGCTGATTTAAAACCGCCTTACATTCTATACTTACAGCAGTAGCCCAGAGGAATGGCGGTTCCATATTGCCCCCTATAAAAGCATAAAATGAAACATGATCAATAAAGTATTGAATTAACTCATCATGCCTCAGATTGTTAATCTTACAGGCAATCCTAAATTCTTCAGGGTAGTTAAGTCTAATTTGTCCTTTAGTGTTCATTTGCCTGTAAATATCAAACAATGCGAAAAATAATCCTTTTGTATAACACTCCAAAAATATAGTTAATATTTTTATCTCATGTAATATAATCGAATAATTTTATCACCGATTAAGCTAAATTTTCGTTATCATCAAATAAATTAAATCTAAATGAGCCCGAATGTCTCCCTGCAGTGGTATCCATACGTAAAGGAATTAAAAGCCATCTTTATTCAGGAATTGACAATTAATATCAGCTTTCTTTTTTATTTTGGGCTACAAAAGACCTAAACTCACCAAGATGAAACCAATAACCGAACGCTTCCTGTCTCTGGACGTATTCCGCGGCATGGCGCTCTGCTTTATGATTATTGTAAATACGCCCGGAAGCGGAGCAATACCATTTGACATGCTGGAACATGCACCCTGGCACGGATTTACGCCAACAGATCTCGTTTTTCCCTCTTTTCTGTTTGCTGTTGGCAATGCAATGAGCTTCTCTATGAAGAAACTTAATGAAATGGAAAATTCACATGTCTTACTAAAAATATTCAAACGTACTTTCCTGATTTTTATCATCGGTTACCTGATGTACTGGTTCCCTTTCTTCAGGTTTGATGCCCAGGGCCACATCGTTGCTGCACCGGTTTCGCACACCCGTATTTTTGGTGTGCTGCAAAGAATAGCGCTTTGTTTTGGGATTGCTTCATTAATGGTACACTACCTGTCTTCAAAAACGGTAATCTGGACCAGCATAATTTTCCTGCTGGGATACTGGGTCATCCTGCTGGTCTTTGGTGTGCCGGGAGCAGAACTTACGATTACCGGAAATGCAGGCACCCTGCTGGACAGGTACATGCTCGGGGATTCGCATCTCTACCATGGCGAAGGTATTCCATTTGATCCTGAAGGAATTTTAAGTACTATTCCTTCTATCGTGAATGTGATTACCGGCTATTTTGCCGGCAGGTTCATCCAGGAAAAGGGCAAAGGATATGAGAGCATTGCTAAGCTGATGCTTACCGGCGGACTCCTCATATTGATCTCTCTGGCATGGGACCTGGTATTCCCCATCAACAAGAAGATCTGGAGCAGCTCGTTTGTGCTGATCACCTGCGGAATTGACATGCTGATCATTGCTGCGCTGCTGTACCTCATTGAAGTAAAACAATATATCAGGTGGACAGGGTTTTTCGTAGTATTCGGAAAAAATCCACTGTTCATTTATATCGTTGCGGGCATGTTGCTGGAGATTATCGATCTGATTTTCCGGGTGCATTTCCATAAATGGATCAATGACAATTTTTACCAGGTGATTGCTCCCGGGCCGGTAGGCTCTCTGCTGTTTGCACTTAGTTTTATGCTCGTATGCTGGCTGGTAGGGTATGTACTGGACAAACGTAAAATCTACATCAGGGTATAATGCCGGAGCGGGGTGGTTAGCTCACTAACCGCCCCAGGCATTCCTGAGAAACCTCATCCAGTTGCCATGCATCATATTTTGTATATCCTGTTTCTGATATCCGCGTTTTTCTAAAAGCGCAGGGATCTTTTGCAGGTCGGCAATAGTTTCGATATCATACGGGCATTGCTCCTTTCCGAAAGCACCATCAAGGTCTGAGCCTACGCCAATATGCAGCGTATTTCCGGCGATCTGGCAAATGTGGTCAAGATGGTCAACCATTACTTCAAGATTACAGTGCATTCCCCGGGGCGTAGAGGTTCCGCGGACCCAGTTTGGCACCATCATCCAGGCATCCAGTGCAAGGCCTATCACAGCGCCCCTGTTTACAAGTTCCTTAATCTGCGCATCACTGTACTGACGGTTGTGGTTTACTAATGCCCTGCAGTTGTTGTGCGAAGCCCAGATATGCCCGTTAAAATGATCAAGCGCCTCCCAGAAACTGTCATCACATAAGTGAGTAGCATCCAGAATGATATTCAAACGCTCCATCTCTTTGAGCAGGGCGTGGCCTTTTGGTCCCATTAAGCCGGTGGCGTCTGTTCCCTGGGCATAACGTCCCGGGCCGTAATGTGCCGGCCCCACTGCACGCAGTCCGTAGGCATGGGCCCGTTCCAGATGTTCCACTGTAACTATTGAATCTGCGCCTTCAAGGCTCAGGATATACCCTACCGGCTTTACTTCATCAGGTATATGGCTTTCCCATAAAAGGATGTGGCTGTTCAGGCTTTCCAGATCATGGATCTGTACCATCTCGCCTGCTTCTTCCATGGCTTTGTACCAGGCCACCTGTCCCTGGGTTTGTGCCCATGCCTGCTCTGGTGAATGCCATCCCGGCAAGTTATTGCCCGGTGCTACATACCTTGCAATCTGAGTGGCCACCACCAGTCCTACCTGTCCTTTACGCAGCTCAGGCAATGACACTACGGCTTTCGCCCTGTCTGGTTTATCAGTTAATCCTGTCTCTCTTTGATTGATGGCAGAAACCGGCAGCCGCAGGTCGCGGTTCCATTCCAGCGCGTTCATACTTAAATCGAGGTGTGCATCTATTGTAAACATGTTCTTTTTCTAAATGTTAATTTTTCTGTCGCGGGAAATGATCTTCCATTCTCCCTTAACCTGATGGTTTGATACCAGTGCCGCCGTTCCGTAAAGTGCAACTGTAGGACAGATATGTATGGGCAGTCCGTATAAAACATCGCCGATCTGAAAGCCATGTCCTGCACCGGCATCCAGTACCAGATGTTCTTCGCTCTGTCCGATCATTTTTGCCTTCGGGGCATTTAAAAAATAAACCCTCCGCTGCAGTTCATTTTCTGCAGCGACCGACTTATGCCCCAAATCTACCGTCAGTGAAGCAGGGCCGTTAAGCGAAATTACCCTGGTCACCACCAGTGCTGCAGTAAGGTATTCCTGTTCTTCAAAAGCATCCTGATAACCCTTGTCCCAAAGGATAAAAGTTCCCGGGCTGCATTCTACATCATCAAAGGACGCATATAGGGGATACGTGGGCGTACCTCCTGCAACAATTACCGGTTTTGCTAAACCGGCGGCAATGATCTCCTGGTTCACGTAAAGGATCCCATTAAGGGCCTCCTGCCATTTTTCTTTTCTAAGCTCCAGTGAATCATCATGGATATGGCCATCATAGGCATGTAAACCACGTGCATATACGCCCGGCTCCGCATCAATCTGCTGATACAACAATACGGCCTGATCATCCGGGACGATACCAGTGCGGTTCATTCCCACATTCAGGTCCAGGAAAAGATCCAGCTGCAGCCCGGCTGTAACCGCAGCCGCAGCAATTGCCTCTAATGATACAGCATTATCGCACAAACAGGAGAAATGTGTATCAGGATAGCTTTTGATCAGACCGATAAAACGGCTGATCTTAGGTCCTACCGGTTGATACGCCAGCAGAACATCAGGAGCTTTACACATCCCCAGCATTTCTGCCTCCGCAATCGTAGCACACTTGAACTTGCTGATCCCGGCTTCGATCATCATACGCGTGATCTCAGCGTTCTTATGCGTCTTTACATGCGGCCTTAATCTGCTGATATCATTAATGCTGTTTTTAAGCCTTACAATATTTTCGGCAATCCTTTCGGGATAAAATACCAGTGCAGGCGAATCCAGCTGATCAGCATTATTAATCAGATACCAGTTGTCCTTGCCGGGGCTAGTCATTGTCGTTGAGTTCGAACAGCGCTTCGATCTCCACAGGAATATTATCCGGCAATGATCCGAAACCTACCGCACTGCGGGTACCTATTCCATTCTCTTCGCCCCAGATTTCGGCAAAAAGCTCACTGCATCCGTTAATGATAAAAGGATGTTTTTCAAAATCCGGCGAGCAGTTTACCATACCCAAAACCTTAATCACCCTTTTGATACGGTTTAATGTTCCAAAGTTTGTTTTGATTGTAGACAACATGGTTAAGCCCACCTGTCTTGCGGCCAGTTTACCTGCTTCTTTGTCCATATCCGTTCCGATACGGCCAATGACCAGGCTTTTATCATCCTGCACAGGGCCATGTCCTGAAAGGTAAAGGTATTTTCCGTCAACCAGATAAGGCTTATAAACTCCCAGCGGTGAAGGTGCCGGCGGAAGGCTTAATCCTAATTTTTCAAATTGCTCATCTGCATTATAAGTTTCCATATTGTATTTTTTTGTGATATGATTTAATATATTTTTAAACGATTTGGTTTAATAAAAGTACACCAATCAGGCCAATGATACCAACGATTGATTCCATGAGTGCCCATGACTTAAAAGTATCTTTAAGCGTAAGGGTAAAATATTCCTTAAACATCCAGAAGCCTGCATCGTTGACGTGAGAGAACATTAAACTCCCGGCACCTACAGCCAGCACCATCAGGTTGGGATTGGTGTGAGTAGCGATCATTAAAGGCAGTATAATTCCGGCAGTGGTTAGCCCGGCTACTGTAGCAGAGCCTACCGCAAACCTGATCACCGCAGTGATCAGCCAGCCCAGGAACAGCGGCTGCATGTGCAGATTCTTAAGTAATTCTGCGATCTGCCCACTCACACCACTATCTACCAGCACCTGTTTGAGCGCGCCCGAGCCGCCGATGATCAGCAGGATCAGGGCAACATCCTTAATTGATTCTGCATAGATATTCATGATGCGGGAGATCTTCTTTCCCTGGAAAATACCAAGCGTAAGGGTGGCTGTAAAAAGAGAAATAATCATAACCACATCGGCATGACCGGCCAGTGCAACCACATCTTTCAGCTGCGGGTAACTGGCGGCATAAAATGAAAACACCGTTGCCAGGATCAGCAGCAGTACCGGCAGCAATGCCGTAAAAAAGCTGTTGAAAGTACCGGGCAATTCATCTTCAGGCAACTCCACAGGTATGAAAGACTGCAGTGGAGTTGAGGGTATATTTTTCAGCGTTCTCGAAAAAAGAGGTCCGCCGATTACAATAGCCGGAACAGCAATCAGCAGTCCGTACATCAGGGTTAAGCCCATATTTGCATTGAACTGGATGACCAGTGCAGAAGGTGAGGGATGCGGCGGCAGAAAACCATGTGTTACCGACAAAGCGGCCAGCATTGGCAATCCGATATAGAGCGGTGGCAGCTTATATTTATATACTACGGAAAAGATCAGCGGGATCATCAATACAAAACCGATTCCATAAAACAGCGGTATGCCGATCAGGAAACCTGTAGCGACCACCCCCCACTGGATATATTTTTCACCACAGATGTTCATGATGACCGAGGCAATTTTCTGGGCAGCCCCGCTTTCGGCAACCAGCTTGCCCAGCATGGCGCCGATTGTGATGATGATTGCCAGGGAACCCAGCACATCGCCTATACCCTTTTCTACCGAACCCGCGATTTTTGTTAAAGGGATGCCCAGTACAATCCCGGCAAGTATAGAAACGGCGAGGAAAGCCAGAAAAGCATTGATCCGCAGTACTGATACCATGATGATCAGCAGCAGGATGCACAACAGAACGAGGATAAGTGTCATCTGTAATTTCTTTAAATGTGAAGAGCAGGCTTCTTCTGAATGAACAAGCCTGCTTGTATGATTACAGGCTTACAACGCTTGTTTCGCCTTCAACAGCTACTTTCTGTTGTTCTGCAACAGCTTTATATTCAACACGTGATCCTTTCTTGCCTTTGAAAGGTACAGAGAATGTTCCGTCGGCATTGATATTTACCCAAACGGTTTTTTCCCATGGTGATGCGTATAATGTTTCTACCTGACCTGCATACGGACGGTAATAGAACCTTGCCCTTTTTGACAGTGAGGGTTTGTAATCTACCACCTGTCCTTTCAGCACAGCGCCGGTAGCATTGACCGTTGAGCCCATCGTTTTCACGAATACAGCTTCTGCAAAAACCGGTTCTATATTTTCCAGTTTAATCACTACAGGATTTGGCCAGCGGTGATCATCATAAATCCTTTGTGCTTTCACAACAGATACTTCCAAACCATCGGCGGTTTGCGTGTACTTGCAGCTCACATCCAGGTTGGCCTTATATTCTATGATCTGACTGTTTTGTCCCAGTACGCTAATTTTTGTATTTGCCGTACTTTTTACAGAACGCAGCAGGAAGTTCTTGCGGGCGCCCTCTTTCCAGTCGGCCACATCTGTTACAAAAGCATAAACGGTATTTTTTCCTTTTTTGGTAAACCAGATATCATCTTCTTTGGCAACCACCCAGCTGCGGACGCTGTCCATACTCTCGTGGTTGATAAAATTCCACAGTGCCATTTCACGGAGGCGGTCTTCCTGCTGGATGGCCATTTCGCCATTTGGTTTGGGGCCAACATTAAGCAGAAGAGAGCCACCTTTAGCCCTTGCCTCGATCAGCAAATTGATCAGCTGTGTACCGGTTTTATACCTGTCATTGGTAGGCTGGTACTGCCATGCAGTGCCCATTGTGATCGGAGATAACCAGGGCTGGGTAATTTTAGCACCCGGCAGTGCCTGTTCAGGAGTTTTGATTGCACCACGGGTGATCAGCAGGTTTGGCTGTATTCTCCAGCAGGTTTCCTTTACGACTTCTTTAGGCTCGCCGTCAATAAAGAACACGTCGATCTTGCCATAGTTGGTCATCAGTTCTTCGCACTGCTTGCGGTTATAATCGTTATATTCCTTTGTAGTTTTCGCATCCATTTTCACATTCGTTCTGCTGATCGGGATGTTGTGGCTGCGGAGAAAGTTAAAATCTTCAGGAGAGAAATAGAAACCTACATCCAGTCCTGCTTCCCGTGTAGCATCTACAAACTCTTTCAGCATATCCTTTTTATAAGGTGTTTTGGTAATGTTGAAATCAGTAGTTTTCGTATCCCAGAAACAAAAGCCGGCATGGTGCTTTGTGGTGAAACAGATGTATTTCATCCCTGCCATTTTTGCCAGCTCGGCAATTTCTTTGGGATTGAATTTAGAGGGGTTAAAGGTTTTAGGCAAATCATTGAAATAACGGTCAACGTAATCGTTTGAAGCACCAACGAGCGAGTGACTGATCACTACCCCCAGTTGTGCATCCACATTAAAGTGAATAAACAGGCCGGCACCTGTATTGCGAAGCCATTCTTCACGTTCGGGTTTGTTCAGATTGTAACTGCTTCCCTCGTCGTCATTTACAACATCGTTTTGGGAGAACGAGAAGTTGTAAAAGAAGCACAAGGCTAATGTAATGTAAACTATTTTCATTTTGTTTTTGGGTTTGTCTGCGCGGTTCTGGTGAGTAGATCAGCTTTGCAGGTTATTAATTTTTTTTAATGATACCAATTATTTTGCAGAATCCATGGCCTTAGAGATCGCTTTTGCCCAAAAAGTACCAAGTACAGCAGCACCTTCCGGATTGGGATGAAGATTAAAGATCCCCTGCTGTCCTTTTTCATTCTGGAATAAGGCCGGATGCTTTTTGAAAAAGGCAAAAACCTTTTTATTACCAGAAAAAACTGTGTGGGGGTGTGAAATTTCATAACTTTTTACGACTGCATCAATTTCCGGGAAGTAGGACTGCAATCTTTCAAGTCCTTCTTTTAAATATTTGGAAGTATTGTAAGTATTTTCACTATACCAGGTGGGATATTGAAAGATGATCTTACATTTTGGATATTCCTCTAACAATCTATTTGCGATCTTCATTAAATTTCCATGATAATCCTCCGGGGAAACAGGCGCACCGTGCGGCCCTTTGATGGCGCTGTCATTTGTACCCAAAACTATAGAGAAAAGCAATGTTGCAGCTTCATCATTTACATACAAGCCTGCGGCCTTTTCAGCGGTTAAGAAAAGCTTGTTATTTTCCGGCAGCCAGTCTAATGTTGTAGAGCCGCTTTTGCCCACATTACTGAATTGTACAGTACCAATCTGTTTGTATTCCCTGAGTTTTTGCGCAGCAATAACCGGCGGCGCCTGGGTATCCGGATCCGGCAGTCCGGAACCGTGCGTGATGCTGTTGCCGATAAATACGATATTATAATTCTGCTGAGCCCCTGCAGGGCTGAATTGCAGGAGCAGCAGTACAAGAATGCCAAAGGAAATTTTTGAAAAAGTCATGTTGATGAGATTTGATTATACAAGGTAGGAATTAAACCCTGTAGCTGAGATAGGCAGACCCTATCAAAATGGAAATATACCCTTCCAATTTGGCGTGGTAAGCCCTGCACTCAGGGAGGAAATTAGCTCAGATATTGCCTTTAAACAATGTAAAACCACATCACTGGGATGGCACGCTTCCCGGCATTCCCTTTGAGCCAACATTTTCAGGAAAAATAAATCATTTCACATCTAAATTTTAACATATCATGTTTTTAATTGTACTCGGCATAATAGTCTTATCAGCCGGCTTTATTTTGTCAAAACAAGACAATCAATCTGCACGTTTTGCTACCCTTATTCGCGTAGCGGGTGTTATATTGATCGCTATAGGCGCTTTCGTTTCTATGTTCAAAAAAATCGAAACCGGTGAGGTAGGCGTAAAAACGCTTTTCGGAAAGGTAGAGGACGATGTATTGTACAGCGGCCTTCATATTGTAAACCCACTGATAGACATTACCTCATTTGATGCCAAAACCCAGAACTACACAATGTCTGCTGTGCATGACGAAGGATCAAAAGCCGGAGATGACGCCATTCGGGTATTATCCGCAGACGGACTGGAAGTTACGATCGACCTGTCAGTTTTGTTTAAGGTAAGCCCATCACGGGCACCTCAGATCCTGCGGCAGATTGGTGCAGATTATCTGGATAAAATTGTGCGTCCCGTGGCCAGGACAGCTATACGCGATAATGCGGTATCATATGAAGCCGTTGCCCTGTATTCTACCAAACGCGAGGAGTTCCAGAACAAGATCTTTAACACGATCAACCAGAGTTTTGCAAAAAGAGGCCTGATCCTGGAGCAACTGCTGGTGCGGAATATCACCCTGCCGGAGTCTGTAAAGAAAACCATAGAGTCTAAAATAAATGCAGAGCAGGAAGCACAGAAAATGATTTTTGTACTGCAGAAGGAGAAACAGGAAGCAGAGCGGAAACGTGTGGAAGCCCAGGGTATCGCAGATTATCAGAAGATATTGTCGACCGGGCTGAGTGATAAGCAACTGCAGTATGAAACGATCAAGGCGCAGAAAGATATCGCGTTATCACCGAATACGAAGATCATCATCATGGGGAAAGGTTCGCCGGTGCTGATCAACGGGAATTAGTGCAGCGGCTACTGTGCGGGATGAATGACCTGCTGAGAGAAGCGGATGAACTTTTTGATCAGGTCAAAGTTCTCGCCGTGCCTGGTTAGAAAGAAGAAATCGCGGCTGATCTCCAGGCCTTCGATGTGTATTTCTACAAGATCCCCGCTAAGCAATTCTTTGGTTACTGCTTTCTGAGGCAGGAACCCAAGGCTCAGATCGGCCAGGATAAAGTTCTTCAGGGCTTCTGTCCCGCCGAGCCGCACTTTAGCCTGCAGGTCCGAGATAGAAATATCATGTTTTTTTAACTCGCGGCTTAGCGCGGAGAGGGTACCCGAACCCACTTCGCGCAATGCTACGCTGGTTTTTAACAGTTCGTCAAGGGGCAGCTTGCCCGCCTGCGCCAAAGGGCTCTTTGCCGCACAGACTGCAATGACCTGGTCTGATGTGAAGTAATCATAATTGACGAGGTTGATTTTATTTTCTACCTCTACTATACCTACATCAATCTGTTTGTTGTGAAGGGCGGTGATAATATTTTCTGTATTGCGGTTTACCACCTGCATATTGATTTTGGGCAGCGTTTTGTGAAACGCTGAGAGGATACCGGGGATAATATAGAGTGATACCGTGGTGCTGGCCCCGATCTTTAAACTGCCGGCAGCATCAGCTTCTTCAATGAGCGTGCTCACTTCAAATTCGATTTTTCGCTGTATAGCCCGTGCTTCCTGCACATATTTGTAAACCGTTTCGCCAATGACTGTCAGCTGTATACTGTTGCCCTTGCGTTCAAACAGGGCACAATTGTACTGGTCTTCGAGCAGATGGATATGCCGGCTGATGGCGGGCTGACTGATATACAATACTTTGGCTGCCTTGGAGAAACTAAGGTTGGCAGCAACTTCGAGGAATACAACATGACTGAGTGATAGCACAAACAATGATTTAATTGATCTATAAAAATACTTTTTTTTAAGATAACCGGGGAAGCCCTGCTGGTTTAAGATTTGATAATCTGGTTATGGCATATCAGCAAAATGTATAACTAGGTTATTGAAATAGCTGATACTTTTACAGGAATAAACGCTGTGAATCCATGAAACTATCCCTGATCGAAGATCTGCACTGCCCGGCCTGCGGCACCAGATATTCGTCTGCCCTTGTACAAACCGTATGTCTGAACGAAACCTGTAAATCCTCGCTTTTCGCAAGTTATGAACTGCCACTGGCTGTTGACCCCGACAAGCTATTTTCCGGGAGGCCCGCAAGCATGTGGCGTTATCACGAATTTCTACCGGTTAACAACCCGGAAAACATCGTTACCCTGGGCGAAGGCTTTACCCCTTTACTTCCACTCAGGAACCTTAGGTACAAGGATAATGACAATCAGGTTTTCTGGAAAGACGAATCGGGTAATCCTACAGGTTCTTTTAAAGCGCGGGGAATCAGCTCAGCTGTTTCCAAAGCTAAAGAGCTGGGCATTACCGATATCGTAACCCCAACTGCAGGCAATGCCGGAGGGGCACTTGCAGCCTATTGTGCACAGGGCAGCTTAAATGCTTATGTATATATGCCCCGGCTCACACCAAAGGTTTTTAAAGATGAATGCCGTTTATATGGTGCAAACCTGATAGAGGTTGATGGAAACATAGCTGACTGCGGTAAGCTGGCAGAAAGGGACGCAATTGAAAACGGATGGTTCCAGGTTTCTACCCTTAAGGAGCCCTATCGCCTGGAGGGCAAAAAGACAATGGGATATGAGATTGCCGAACAGTTTAACTGGAATATTCCAGATGTGATTTTATACCCTACAGGCGGGGGCACCGGGCTGATTGGCATCTGGAAAGCATTTGATGAAATGGAAAAAATGGGCTGGATAGGCAGCAGGCGGCCGAGGATGGTTGCCGTTCAGTCGGCCAGCTGTGATGGCATTACACAGGCCTTTCACCAGCATGAGCTTAGCTCACAGTTTGTGGACCATGGCTTTACCATCGCTAATGGTTTGAGGGTACCAAAACCTTATGCGGACAAGCTGATCCTAAAGGTATTGAGGGAAAGTGCAGGTACAGCACTAAGTATTACTGATCAGGACATGGAGACGGCCTTAAAGGAGATTGCCAGGAAAGAGGGCATGCTGATTGCCCCCGAAGGCGCGGCCCTGTGGCAGGCCTTTAAAACACTGAAAGATCATAACTGGATTGCTCCTGGAGAGCGGGTGCTCCTGCTGAATACGGGCAACGGTTATAAATACCTGGAGAACATCAATATTTAAATATTAAAAGGCTTATCAGTGACCAGTATCAGATGCACTGGCAACTTACATTGCAGATAAAAACTTGTCTATTTTGCTGTTCCATGCTGACTGCGCAGCACGGTCAGTCCCATGCCGTGTTTCAGTATCATACGCTTTTTGCATCGCATCCATGTCGCGGTAAGAATCCAGATATTGCATGTTGATAATGGCCTCAAAGTTATCCGGCGTTAATTGCCGGGATTTAATTTTATCCTTAAACTGTTCAGCTATGATTTTTGCAATGTCAAAATGCCGCTGTTCATGGTTCAGTGTATATTCGTCCCTTCCGGAATAATTTGCCCTGCAGGCACTTTTTGGCAAAAAGGTTTTCATCACAATTTCTACCTCAATCGTCCCTTTATCTACTTGCGCCTGCTGTGTATACCCGATACCAGGTATCACCTGTGCTTCAAAAATTCCCGATGGCTGTGAACGCGACTGAAAATCAGACCATTTTAAAGGCCTCATGAAAGAATAGTAAATGGTATCACCTTCCGGATTTTCCATATAATCCCTAAAACTGATTTTTACAGTCTCTGCAAGCTTGCGGTTTACTGCGGAATTATCTTTCATCCATTTATCCAGATAGTCAAAGCTGCCTTTTAAAATGCCACGGAGATATTCTTCTATGGCAGCGGTACCCGCACCAGAGCGTGTATATTGTAGTCCGCCCTGGTAGTCCACCAGATGTTCTGTTCCATAATCTTTTTGAAGGCCAAATGATAACCTTATTTTAATCATTCCCTTCACGTTCCCTCCTGTTTGCTGGCTTTCCTGTACGCACAGTTCTTTGATGCCGATCACAACCGGTTTTAAGGAGTGGTCCTGCGGCAGGCTATGCCGGATGAACTCGCCGATCGCAGCAGCGGCACCACCCTCAAGATCTGTTGTCCTGAGCATAGCCCTGCCCTCCAAATCCCTGACAAGCAATTGCCCTAACCTACTTTTGTCTGCTCTTTCATCATTAATCCCGGCAATAAAAAAAGCTTTTGGCTTAATCAGACCCGCCTGATGATGTAAAATGATCTGACCAGATAATTTAAAAAATGGAAAAAGTAACAGGAGGGAAATGCAGAGGAACCGATCAGCTTTCAGCTTTGATATTATCTTTTGCATATTCAGTGCTACAACGTTTTTTCTATACGTGATAGTACAGAAAATCAGGAAAAAAACCAAAGCTTTTATAGCCAGGATTAGCTGTATTTATCTAAAAACTTAGTATTTTTAAATCAAAACACTTAATCCCCGATCAATGGAAAATTCAACTCCTGAAGAAAATTTTGCAAAAACTGGTTTAACCCTTCCCCCTGCCCCAACGCCCATTGGCGTTTATACTCCCTATCTGATTGACGGTAAATATTTATATATCTCCGGCCATGGTCCGGTAAAAAATGATAAGCAATTAATGAAGGGGCGTATTGGTAAGGATATTGATATGGAGCAGGGCAAACTTGCGGCCCAGCAGGTGGGTCTTACAATTCTGTCTACGATCAAAACCCATTTGGGGAGCCTTGACAAAGTAAAGCGCGTGATCAAAGTACTGGGCATGGTCAACTGTACACCAGAGTTTGAAAAACATCCATATATTATCAATGGATGCAGTGAGCTTTTTGCGAAAGTATGGGGCACGAAGAATGGTATTGGTGTTAGAAGCGCTGTAGGTTTCGGCTCTCTGCCAGATAATATTCCTGTAGAAATTGAAGCACTTTTTGAACTGGGGCACTGGGAAAAAGGATTGCTGGATTAGCGGTAAGCAAAAAGAGATGTACAGATATCTGTACATCTCTTTTTGCTATAATGGATTAGTCTAACTAACTCTGCTCAGTTCCTCCTGAACGCGTTTTGCAACAATTTTATCTTCACCGGGCTGAAGCATAAATACCGTAATATTGATACTGTTTGGTGTAAACTTCATAATCTCTATGGAAGGATTGCCATTGCGCAATGCTAACTGAAGATCGTCACTGCTCATCTTTATTTTGGCCGTATCCCATGCGATATTTAACAGAGGGTTATGGTTGGCAATAGGCGGAACCGTAACTGTAGTAGTTACTCCGGCAACATTCTTCACGGCTGTCTCGATCACTGCAACACGGCTTTCCCAGTCTTTCCACTCTCTGGCGTGATCAAGTTTCACATAATGGTCCAGTGCTGCATACATTCCCAGTACTTCTTCCTTGTTCACTTTCATACCGCGGCCAATATTGTTACCATTTGGGGGAGCGTTTAAACGTGCAGCCTTGATCAGGTCTGCTTTTCCCATCAGAATACCTGCACTTTGCGGGCCGCGGATCGCTTTACCTCCGGATACACATACGAGGTCGAAGCCCATTTCATTAAACTTCCAGAGATTTTCAACAGGCGGAATGTCTGCCGCAATATCAACCATGGTTGGGATCTGATGTTTTTTGGCGATAGCCAGCCACTCTGCATGTTTGATTTTACCATCATTGGTGGCCAGGTTAAGGAACCACATCATTGCTGTTTTGCTGCTGATCGCTTTTTCAAGGTCTTCGGCAGTTTCTACTTCAACTACTTTAATCCCGGTATTGGTAGGAGCGTGTACATAGGCTACGTTATGTGCTTTCTGAACAATCATTTCTGTTTTCTCAAAGCCATCCAGGTTTGGCAACTGTGCGATCTTTTTCAGGTCTGTGCCTGTCAGGATACCTGCCGTACCCAGCACGAGGGCCGACCAGCAACCGGAGGTCACCATTGCCGCTTCTGCTTTACAGATGGCAGCAATTTTCTCGCCCACTTTATCCTGGATATCATTGATCATCATAAAATGTGTGGAAGAACTGTTGATTGCTTCCAGTACATCCGGGTGCATCAGCGATGCTGTATGTGTAGTATAAGTACCGGCAGCATTAATAAATGTACGTAATCCTAATTCCTTAATCAGATCGCGCTTAGCAGCGGTAGTTACAGCCGCATTTGCTGACAGAAAAGGAATGCCTGCACCAACAGCCCCTACAACCGGGGCAACGGAAAGGTATTTAATAAGATCTCTGCGTTTCATATGTTGAGATTTAAAATTTGATAAAAAACAAATGGGGACAGAAATTGCTCCCTGTCCCCATTCATAACTATGAATTAGTTAAAGTTAAAAGGTAAGCCGGCCTTTTTGTCCCACCATACTTTGGTGAGTAAGTTATCATTGAAATCCTCAGTGAATCCTTGTCTGCTCAATGCAGCCAGGTAATTTGCAGAATTTACCAGTTTTTCTGAATTTGGAATCGCGAAGCGTCTGAACATGAAACCACCGGTTACGTTACCAGGATAGTTTACTTTTTTCAGTCTTGGATATCCGGTACGTCTCCAGTTGGCATATACTTCATAATCATCGCCATACATAGACAGCCATTTTTGTGTATTGATCTGCTCAATCTGCGCTTCTGTAGAGGCGGTTGCAACGTACGGGTTAGCTAAAAGGTAAGCAGAAATCTGAGCGCTGGTAATAGTTCCGGAGCTGATGCCCACTGTTGGCCATAAAGCCCATTGCGTCATTCCTGAAGTTACACCAGCATTGTATGCAGCTGCAGCAGTAGCACCTGTATACCATCCTCTTACTGCGGCTTCTGCTAACAAGAGATTAGCTTCAGCAGGGCCCATGATAATCAGTGGAGCGGCAAGGTTCAATACGAGCTGAGAAGGTTCTGAATAAGTATCAAAGTCTGCAGGTCTGGTATTTAAGCTTCCGCTAACCATACCTCTTTGAACTGAAGGTGTGTTGTTTGCTACATATGATGAACCTGAAGGCTGCCATACTACAGATACAACAGCTAAACGCGGATCATTGGTCGATTTTAATCTATCTATAAAGGTAGCAGCAAATTTACCGCCCTCTACGTTATCACCACCCGGGCTCACGTAATCGCCATTCTGAAGACCCTGAGTTTTTGTATTTACGTTACCTGTAGTATTTGCATATGAGATCTTCGCGATATCTGCATCAGAAGTCATTACACCACCTGTAACAGCAGTCTGAACCCAGGTTTGTGCCACAGCAGGACTAACTTCAGATAAGCGCATAGCCAGTCTCAGCATCAGCGTGTAAGCAAATTTTTTCCATTTTGTTACATCGCCTTTGTAAAATAGATCACCTGTGGTAAAAGTAGGGTTGGCCGGGTTTAGTGCCTCAGCAGATTCCTTCAATTCTTTCAGCATGTCCAGATAAATCGCTTGTTGAGTATCATACGCTGGCATTAATAAGCCTGACTCGCCTTTCATTGCGTCGAAGTAAGGAACATCGCCTGCGATATCAGTCAGCTGATGAAAAGTATAAGCCCTGATGATACGTACGATCGATTTTTTGTTTACATCGGTAGCAGCCAGTGCCTGATCCAGTACATACAGACGGTTTAGGTTGTTGGTGTAAAAACCTGTAGTTGCACCACCAAAATCTACTGTAGCACCATTAAAGCTGTAATATTTATCGCCGACAGCAGGAACCTCTTTATAAGTAGAGTAATACTGCATACCGCTTGCCATTACAGAGTAACTGCTTCTTGGCATATTTAATATTACGTTTGTAAAAATATTTTCAGGAACTATAAAGCCTACCGCATTCTGCGGTTTATTTAAATCGGCCAGTTTGTCTTTGCTGCAAGAGGGCATCAATACGATTACCGCGGCAGCTAAAACACAAATGCTTTTTAATAATTTCGTTTTCATATGCTATTTATATAATAGTTAGAACTTCACGTTCAGATTTAAACCAATAGTACGTGTTCTAGGCTCACCAGCACCTGCAGTACCTGTGGCATTACCAACAGACTGCTGCATCTCAGGATCAAGTCCTGCTTCTTTCGTTTTCTTATCCCTGTAAAGAATGGCAAGGTTACGTCCTACAATACCAATTGATGCAGACTGGATTCCTATTTTCTTTAGTTTAAGGTTAGGAATAGAGTAGTTTAAGATGATCTGACGCAGTTTTACGAAGTCAGTACTGAAAGTAGAGATCTCAGAGATCGTGTTACCTAAATTGTTGTAATAACCATCTACATCGGCCTTAGCAAAAGTTTTTGTGAATGGCTTACCTGTCTGGTCAACACCAGTAACTGTTAATCCATCCCTGCCTGGTAATGTTGCTTTGGTTAATCCAAACCTCGAAGCATAAAGCCACATGTTGTTATAGGCAACAGCTCCAAACTTAGCATCGAACAATACGTTCAGCGAGAATCTTTTGTATTTGAAATCGTTACCAAGACCCATTGTCCATGGTGGATTTGCAACTCCAAGATCTTTTTCTACGCGAACTTCATAACCGTTTGCACTGTTATAAACCTGGTTACCGTTGGCATCTTTCAATAATCCCCATCCGCGGACAGTACCATATGGAAGGCCTACAGCGTTGATTACCCTAACCTGGCTGGAGATACCTGTTCCTACTTCGATAGTTGTTAAACCCGGAGCAAGTTCTACGATTTTACTTTGGTTATATGCGAAAGGCAGACTGATATTCCAGCTGAAATCTTTAGCCTGAACAACAGTACCGCTCAACATTAACTCGATACCTTTATTGGTTACTTTACCTACGTTGGTGAATCCTGCAAGGAAACCTGTAGTTGGTGAAATTGTTGGTGCCAGCTGATCATCTTTAGTAACACGGTTGTAGTAAGTCGCGTCGAAGCTCAAGCGGTTTTTAAGGAAACGAATTTCGAAACCACCCTCAGACGTATAGATACTCAGAGGTTTGATATTTGCATCGATCAGGGTATTGGTATTATTTTGTACCGGTACACCTGCGAAAGATGTAGTGAAGCTGTAAATCCTGTTGATTTGTCCGGGAGCTACTGTATTACTACCCACTTTAGCGTATGAAGCGCGAAGTTTTAAGAAGCTGATTGCTTCAGGTAATTTAACCATGTCTGACAGAATTGCACTCGCACCCGCAGAATAGTAGAAGATAGAGCTATTGTCGCGGCTTAAGGTAGAGAAACTATCTTCCCTTCCTGTTAAGGACAGATAAATTTTACCTTTCCAATCGAAATCCGTTGATCCGAATAAAGAGTTGGTACCAGATGTACCTCTGTTTCTGTAAGGAGCAAGATCTGTACTCGGATTAAGCGTAGCGATATTGGTAATGTGGATAAAGTTAGGAACCAGGAAGTTTACACCATTCAGGTTGGTATTAAGGTCTGAAAGACGCTCACGGTTAGCACCTACCATTGCATTTACTTTAAAGTCTTTGAGGAATGTGGTATTGTAATTCATCATTGCATTAAAGTTGGTACGGTCATTCTGGCGCTGACCTGTGTTCAGGTAACCTTGTGGAGTGTATGCTGTACCGATTGGAACATAATCCATCAGGTCTGTGTAAGCAAAGTCTCTTGCTACAGTACCTTTAATAAATAAGTTTTCCAATAAATTGATACGAACACTACCATTGGCGATTAAACGCTGTGTTTTGTCACTGTTACCAGTGCTGTATGCTACAAAGTAAGGGTTAGAAGCTGCAGGAACCGGATTCCATTGAATCTCATTTCCATTGGCATCAGTACCAGTACCGTTTGCACCTGCAAAGTTTCTAACATCAACAGTACTACCAGCCAGATAAGTTCCCCAGCTTGAGTTACGCTCGGCATAACCAACACCCGGTCTGTTTTTAGCGTCTTCGAGATTGTACTGAATGGTAGATTCCAGGTTAATCAGGTTGTTTTTACCCATATTAGCCCTTGTGCTCAAGTTCACAGTCTTTCTGTCGTAAGTTGAGTTTGGAGTTTGTGCGTTTGATTTCAGATCTGATAACGATAACCTGAAATTTAGCGCTTCGCTACCACCAGAGAAGGCAATAGTATTTGTCCAGTCGCGGCTTACATTGTAGAAATTGTTGATGTTATTTTTAACACCGACTGCAGAATAAGGACGTGATACGCCATCAAACTGTACTACGTTTGTTCCATCTACTTTAGCACCGAAAGACAAACGTCCTGTACTTAAGGCGTCGGCCTGGGTAAGCGGTTTTACACCGTCTGTTCCCGAACCATATTCTGTCTGAAAATTAGGGTAAGCCGAAGGAGAACCAAATACTACGTTAGAGCTGTATTCAATTCCGACACCTTGTTGTGCTTTACCTGATTTTGTAGTGATCAAAATTACACCATTTGCTGCCTGACTACCATAAAGGGCCGCAGCTGCACCACTTTTGAGTACGGTGATAGTTTCGATATCGTCTGGGTTGATAGAGGAGATACCATCGCCACGGTCAACGTTCAGACCAGTAGTGTTTGTACCTGCACCGCTGTTACCAGAGTTGATCGGCAATCCGTTTACAACATATAAAGGCTGATTGTTTGCATTTGGATTGATCGCACCGGCACCCCTGATCACCACGCGGCTTGACCCACCCGGACCAGAAGCAATCTGACTCGCGTCAACACCGGCAATTTTACCAGTTAATGAACTTGCAACATTATTTTCACGTGCTTCTGTTAATGATGATCCGGCAACTTCAGAGCTGGAGTAAACCAGGCCTCTTCTTGCCCTCTTCACACCAAAGGCAGTAACAACTACTTCGCTCAAACCTTTTGAGTCTTCTGCCATTGTTACGTTAATAGATGTTCTTCTGTTTACATCTACCTCTTGTGTTGCAAATCCTATTGAGGAAAAAACCAGGGTAGAAACATCAGGTGCATTGATGGAGAAGTTACCATTTGCATCTGTAGTTGTTCCTACATTAGTGCCCTTAAGCTTTACACTCACACCAGGAAGAGCTGTACGTGTTGCATCAGTTACCTTACCAGTAATTACTATTGGCGGAACAAAAAGGTGATTTGAGATTGTACTTTCATTATTATAAAACGGTTTATTCGCTTTAGCAAAAGAAAGATTGGTAGAGGGTGCAGCAGCTACCTGCAGCACGGCCGCCATAACCATCATACCGGTAAGTTTCATTACTCTTAATGAAGAAACATTCGTTTTATTCTTCTTTTGAGTGAAACCCTCGTGTAGGGGCAAGCAGGCATAATTACATTTTTCATGTAAAGAATTTTTCATACTTCGGATTTTTGGTGAGTGGTTTAATAAAGTTTTGAATTTAGTAACCGGAAATATAAATGCTCACTTGGGTAGATCACATGTTATGCTCCGATCGGGCGAAAGTTTAGGTACTGTTGATTTTCATATTCTTATATTTAGTTGTAGTTGATAATTCAAGCTTTGGATTTCTGGTATATTTGGGACAGAAATCCTGCTAATCTTCATTTTTTTATCCGCTTCACAGCAGCTTTTCATTTAATTATCAGATTTTTCAGTTGAAATCTGACAATACGCTCATTTTATACACCCCCAGCGCAATAATTTCCAGGAATTTTCATTTAATCAGGTTTTATCCTCCAAAACACAAAGTGTAAATTAAACACTAAGCTGTGATTTTCAACCCCGACCCTAAAAATCAGCTGTTTTACTCAGGGTAAGCAATCCAATATTATAAAAGTATTACTTTTTTTCAATAATAAATATTAAAAATCAATTATTTATTATTCATACCCACAAAATACCCAATTATCTTCCTGTTTTATTATTAACTCAATAATTTATTATTCAAAAAAAATGAATGTCATAATTATTGAATATTAATAGCCCTGATATTACAAAACACATAATAATAACACACCTATTTAGAGTACCGGTTTAAGAAGTCTACGTTTTCGGATTAAAACTTTAATATCATTCCTGTTATAAATGCGTGCAACTGGATATTTTCTCCTAGTTTCATACCTATTATAAAACCTAATACTCACATTATGCATAAGATCCCACTCTTATTCCTATCCCTGGCATTGTTATTTGCCAGTACTGCCCAGGCACAAACCAGCTATACTTATAGTCTTGTGATCAAGGGCGGTCATGTAATTGACCCAAAAAATAAAATTGATGAATTGATGGATGTTGCCGTCAATGAGGGCAAAATTGTACTGGTATCTAAAAACATTGATGCCAAACAAGGCCGCCAGGTAGTAAACGCAAAAGGTTTGTACGTAACTCCCGGCTTAATTGATATTCACGTACACTTTTTCTGGGGCACAGACCTTGAAGGTACTTATAGAAACGGCCCTCTTGCCCTACCAGCAGACGGATTTACATTTCCTGCAGGGGTAACCACTGTTGTGGATGCAGGTTCATCCGGATGGAAAACATTTGAGACATTCAAAAAGCAGACGATAGACAGATCACAGACCAGGGTATTCGCAGAGCTGAATATCGTTGGCGAAGGTATGGCCGGTGGTCGTTTTGAGAACAACATTGATGAAATGAACGCGGAAAAAACTGCCGAAATGGCCAGGAAGTATCCGGAGAATATTACAGGTATAAAGCTTGCCCATTTCAATGGCCACAGATGGGAACCAACAGAACGGGCCGTTGAAGCCGGAAAACTGGCAAACATCCCGGTGATGATTGATTTCGGCGGTGCCGACCCTTACCTGCCGCTGGATTCTTTATTTAGTGTAAAACTGCGTCCTGGTGATATTTATACCCACTGTTTTGGCGGAGATGATGGTGTAGGTATTGATAAAATGAATGGAAGAGAGCAAATCGTTGATATCAAAACCAATAAAGTAAAACCTTTCGTACTCAAGGCACGTGAACGAGGAATTATTTTTGACGTTGGTTTTGGCGGCGCAAGTTTTCTTTTCTCACAGGGAACGCCTGCAATAAAAAGTGGCTTCTACCCTAATTCAATCAGTACCGACCTGCATACTGGAAGCATGAACGGCCCAATGAAGAGCATGCCAAATATCATGTCGCTTTTTATGGCGATCGGTATGCCTTTCAAAGATGTGATTGCTGCAAGCACATGGAATCCTGCAAAAGAAATCAAACACGAAGAACTGGGCAGCCTTTCAGTAGGATCAGGCGCCGATATTGCAATATTTAATCTGCGTGAAGGTAATTTCGGATTTTATGCAAGGGATGGCCAGATCAAAGGCAAGAACAGACTGGAGACAGAGATGACCATAAGAAACGGTAATATCGTTTATAACCTGAATGCCATCGCTACTCCTAACATATTACCGGCTGCACCAAGGAAAAAGCCTTTAAAGGAGCACTAAAGAAGATATCTTTATATATATATTAACCACACATAAGAGCTGAATCAGCGCTGCAACCCAAATGGTATGCAGCTGGCTGATTCAGTTTTCTTTTATTGTCTTTTAGTAATAACTGCTGTTTAGGTTAGTGTTTGCTTTTTCAGCCGCTTCAATGATGGAGAAGTCAGAAAGAATGACGGGCGCTCCTTTTTTAACACACACATTGTGTTCAAAATGAACTGCAGTTGATTTATCTGCAGACACTACTGTCCATCCGTCATCAAGCATATAGATTCTGTTGGTCCCCATGGTAATCATAGGCTCAATAGCCAGCACCATATTTTCAATCAGTTTTTTTCCTTTGCCCTGCTTACCATAGTTTGGTATCTGCGGGTCTTCATGCATTTCACGGCCTACACCATGTCCTACAAAATCGCGGATTACTCCATAGCCATGATTCCCATTGGTATAAGTTTCGATAGCCTGTCCGATATCACCGGTACGGTTGCCCGTAACAGCTTGTTTAATGCCTACGTAGAGAGATTCTTTGGTGATCCTTACGAGATCCAGAACTTCTTTAGTTGTTTCTCCTATTATAAAGGTGTAGGCATGATCCCCATGAAAGCCATTTTTATAAACAACAGTATCAATTGAAACAACATCACCTTCTTTTAATATGTATTTACCCGGAAATCCGTGAACCACCTGTTCATTAACAGAGATACACAATGAGTACGGATAACCATGGTATCCTTTGCATGAAGGGGTAGCACCGTTATCCCTGATAAAAGTTTCTGCCATTTCATCCAGTGAAAGCGTGGTAATACCAGGCTTCATTATCTTTGCTACTTCGGTAATCGTAGCACTAACGAGAAGGCAGCTTTCACGCTGAATCGCAACTTCCTCATCAGATTTATATACGTCCATGTTTATTATTTTTTACAAAAATAATAATTTTGCAGAGTAATGCTTCGAATTGAGTGTCCCATAATGATAAAACATGAGTTTCAGGAGACTATTATTTTAATTTTTTACAGCTGCAGGTTTAGGCAATTCTTTTCGTGGCATCATTTCGTCACGTTGTGAAGTATAATAAACAAAGGCAGCAACCACAGTGGCTGCCTGCTTAAGATCATCTTCATTTAAACGATCATAGGTATCCTGGTTACTATGATGGGTACGGCTGCCATAATCAAGCCCGTCCTGGATAAACTGGAAGCCGGGGATCCCAATTGCATCAAAGGCCAGATGATCTGTACCACCAGTATTCCTTACCGTAACGGTTGCGGCGCCAAGATCCTTAAAAGGCTCCAGCCATGATTTAAATATCGGGCCAATAGCATCATTGCCCTGTGTATATATTCCGCGTATTTTACCTGCGCCATTATCTAAATTATAGTAGGCAGAAACTTTAGCCTGTTCAGGCTTGAGTACCATTGTTTTAGGATCACCGAAGTGGTTCAAAACATAATTCCTTGAACCATGCAGGCCCTGCTCTTCAGAACTCCACAAAACTACCCTTATGGTACGCCTGGGCTTAAAGCCCACACGTTTTAAAATCCGCATGGCCTCCAGCATTACCGCGCTGCCTGCTGCATTGTCTGTAGCACCTGTAGCTGCATGCCATGAGTCAAGGTGACCGCCAATGATCACCAGCTCATTTTTCCTGTCAGAACCTTCCAGTTCTCCAACCACATTATAACCCTGCAGATCGTTAGAAAAAAACTGTGTTTTTACGTCAGCTTCCATCTTTACGGGCACGCCGGCGTTAACAAGACGTAAGATCCGCTGAAAATCTTCACTGCTGGTTTCCAACTCGGGGGCCGGGGTTTTGGCTGTATCAGCGTATGCCGTACCGCCACTGGTAAATACGGTACCATCTGTGCCGCGGCTTTGGCTCAATACCAAACCTACTCCCTCCTCCGTATAAAATTTATTTAAGGCCGTACGAAAGCTTAATAAGTTGCCTGCGGTTCTTGGTCTGCCACCAGCCGAAGGAGCAGCGGCTGCCAATTCCGTCAGCTCGGCATCAGTATAGCGTGAAGCATCGGCTTTAAATGATCTTTCTTCCAAAGGCTTGGTATCCAACATTACGATTTTACCTTTTAATTTGCCTTTGTACCTGGCGAGATCAACTACAGAATCTGCTTTAATCACAACTACATCAGCACTTATCGGGCCGCTGGTACCGGGTGTCCAGGCTTTTGGTATAGCGATAACTGCATGATAATATGGTGCGGTAATAGCAGCGTAGTATTTTTGCACTTCCCAGCCTTTTCCAAACTTGCCCCAGGGTTCACGTTTGGTATTCACAATGCCCCAGGTTTTTAAGGCATTTACCGCCCAGTCCTGCGCGCGTTTTAAACCGGGCGAGTTGGCAAGCCTTGGCCCGGATACATCGGTAAGATTGAAAGCGGTTTGCATAACTTTGGAGTGCGACATGCCTTCTTCGCGAATACGGGCAAGCATTTGTGCATCAGATCCATTTTGTGCAAATGCGCCACTGATCGTGCCCGCCGCCAGCAGGAGTGTGTATAGTAATTTTTGTTTCATGCTTATAATAAAAGGGTTACAGAATAAATTTCTCTATTTTGGTTAGACGAAAATCAGATTTCAATTGGCGCAGGATGCAAACCTTATTGCATTGTGAATATACACAATTGAAATTTATTTAAGAAGTATGGAGATAGATCTCATTAATCATTTGTCACTATATATTGAACCCGTATCTTTACGAAAATTATAATATAATGTCTGAAATTAAACAATACGCAGTACTGGAGTATATTGTAGACGTACTGCAGAAGTCTATCATTGGCTCCAAAGTTAAACAGATAGCACCTGATGAAGCAGCTATCATTGATGGCAATGCATCAATAGTGATTAAACAACGCTTGGAAAGCAATGGCAATACTGCAGCACTTCTGATAAGGGACGAAAAGGAAGTTCTTTACAGCGAAGAATTGCTGGAGAAAGTGTACAAAATTTATGAGGGAGCAAAAGATAACGCAGCTCTGAAGGCTGCTCTGTTGGGAACCAATATCATCATCAATGGTTTAAGCATAGAGGCAGAACTGATATTTCATGCAATAAGAGATCAGTTTTACGCCCTAAGCGACAGTTACGAATTTCTGAAATTTATTGAAAAGGACGTTCAGAAGATGAGGTTCAATATGAACTTTGGTGATGATCTGATATTCGAACTGATCGTTTTAAACGAAGCCGGTTCGATAGCCATTGAAGCTATGACCGAAAAATCAGTGGCGCCTGCAGTAAAATCTGCGATCACTGCTGACGTTCAGGAAATCCGCGATAAAATAAACAAGCAATTTAAAAAGTAGCTTAGAAAAGGTAATGGAACTAAAGGCCCTGATCTGGATGCAGGTCAGGGCCTTAAAAACAAAAAAGCTCCAGATTTCTCTGAAGCTTTCTGCAGAAGTGGTGTGGGCCGGGATCGAACCGGCGACACAAGGATTTTCAATCCTTTGCTCTACCGACTGAGCTACCGCACCATCTTTTATTTAACATGATTTCGATCATGTTCCCCTCGGTTGGGAGTGCAAATGTAGTTTCTTTTTTTGTATTCCAAAACTTTTTTTAAAATATTTTTAAAAAGGCTGTTTATTTATTTAAAACTGCTCTAAATTTCCAACAATTATGCAAGCATAGTAATTTCTTTCTGCTATTTATTTTAACTTAGCGTGACTGTAAAAGATATCCAGATAATGATTTCACAAATTCTATTTATAGCCCTCACTATAGCGGCAATCGCATTTTTCACTTTTAACGTGAAAAAAGTGATCCGCAATATTAAGCTCGGTCGGTCTGCGAACCGTTCTGATCAGCCGGGCAAAAGACTGATAACCATGATGAAAGTTGCTTTCGGGCAAACGAAAATGGTAGTCCGCCCCATCCCCGCAGCACTGCATTTTGTGGTCTATGTGGGCTTTGTGATCATCAATATTGAAGTGCTTGAGATCATGATCGATGGCATATTTGGGACACACCGCATCTTTGGCGGACTTGGGAGTGTCTATAATTTTCTCATCGGAGGATTTGAATTGCTCGCACTCGGCGTATGGGTATCCTGCGTAATATTCCTGATCAGAAGAAATATTTTAAAATTAAAAAGATTCATGGCCCGCGAGCTTACAGGATGGCCAAAATCTGATGCAAACTATATTCTGTTCACAGAAATTCTGCTGATGACGGCTTTTCTGCTGATGAATGCTGCAGATGCAAGGCTGCAGGCTTTAGGGTCGCACCATTACATCAGCGCAGGATCATTCCCGGTAAGCCATCTGCTGCAAAACATCCTGCCAGCAAATGAGGCAAGCCTGATCACAATTGAAAGAGGATGCTGGTGGTTCCACATCATCGGAATTCTGGCCTTCCTCAACTATCTGCCCTACTCCAAACATTTCCATATCCTGTTCGCCTTTCCGAATACTTATTTTTCCAACCTGGAGCCCAAAGGCGAATTTACCAACATGCAAAGCGTGACCAATGAAGTAAAAGCGATGCTTGATCCTTCATTCACACCACCCGAGGGCGATCCGGGACGTTTTGGCGCAAAAGATGTAAATGACCTGACATGGGTAAACCTGATGAATGCCTATACTTGTACCGAGTGCGGACGCTGTACTTCGGTATGCCCGGCAAACATTACAGGAAAACTGCTGTCACCGCGTAAGATCATGATGGATACGCGTGACCGGATGGAAGAAGTAGGCAAAGCCCTGGATAAGGGAGCCGCTGCTTTTGAAGATGGAAAGTCCCTGATTGATGATTATATCACACGGGAAGAATTATGGGCTTGTACAAGCTGTAATGCCTGTGTAGAAGCCTGCCCGATCAATATTGATCCGCTGGCCATCATTACTGACCTGAGACGCTACGCGGTAATGGAAGAATCTCAGGCGCCGTCAAGCATCAGCACCATGCTGGGCAATATTGAGAATAATGGTGCACCATGGAAGTACTCTCCGGCTGACAGGTTAAACTGGGCCAAAGAAAACTAATTAAGAGCTGCATAATGAGCGAGAAACTAAATATAGAAGTGCCTACCATGGCAGAAATGCTTGCCAGGGGCGAAGAGCCCGAGATCCTGTTCTGGGTAGGCTGTGCCGGTAGTTATGACGAACGTGCACAAAAAACAACGCGCGATATCTGCAAAATCCTGCATCATGTAGGAATTAAATATGCAGTGCTGGGTACCGAGGAAAGCTGCACCGGCGATCCTGCAAAACGTGCCGGAAATGAATTTCTGTTCCAGATGCAGGCCATGACCAATATTGAGGTGCTCAATGCTTACAACATCAAAAAAATCGTAACCGGATGCCCGCATTGCTTTAACACGATAAAAAACGAATACCCTGGATTGGGCGGCACCTATGAAGTGATCCACCACACTCAGCTGATCCAGGACCTGATCAATGAAGGTAAGCTCAAAGCCGAAGGCGGAGAAAGCTTCAAAGGCAAAAAGATCACTTACCATGACCCTTGCTATTTAGGTCGCGGTAATGGTATTTATGAAGCCCCCAGAGCTGCTTTGGAAGTACTTGATGCACAACTTGTAGAAATGAAACGCTGCAAGTCTAACGGCCTTTGCTGTGGTGCCGGCGGAGCACAGATGTTTAAAGAACCTGAAAAAGGCTTTAAGGACATTAACATTGAAAGAATTGAAGAGGCCCTGGAGACAAATCCTAATATCATTGCAGCAGGCTGCCCCTTCTGCATGACCATGCTTAGTGACGGCGTGAAGATGAAAGATAAGAATGACAGCGTACAGGTTTTAGATATTGCAGAAATCACAGCAAGAGCGAATGGATTGTAACCCTTTATATATTACTTCTTTAAATTCAGGCAGTAACGGTAACTGCTACTATGTTGGAAATTCGAAAGAAGCCATCATGGTAGATGCAGGCATTTCATGCAAGGAAACCGAAAAAAGAATGCTCCGCCTGGGCTTGTCAATGAAAAAGGTAAAAGCCATTTTTATCTCCCATGAACATGGTGATCATATCCGTGGATTAACAGTACTGTCCAAAAAATTTGGCATTCCGGTTTACATTACGCCCGGCACTTTAAATAGTTGCCGGCTTAATCTGCCGGATGAGCTTGTACGTCACTTTTCAAGTCATGAAACCGTTCAGATCGGCTCGTTGAAAGTGGCGTGTTTCCCAAAAGTGCACGATGCGGCAGAACCACACAGTTTTATGGTTTCATGCGGTGATATCAAAGTTGGTGTTTTTACTGATCTTGGTGTAGTTTGTGATCAGCTGAGCCTGCATTTCCAGCAATGTGATGCCGCCTTCCTGGAAGCCAATTACGACGAAGAACTTTTACAGAACGGCAAATATCCTTATTACCTGAAAAGACGGATCAGCGGCGGACAGGGACACCTGAGCAATACTCAGGCACTGCAGTTGTTTACTAATTTCCGTCCTTCCAGACTCACACATTTACTGCTTGCACATCTGTCAAAAGATAACAACGATCCCGAACTGGTGGAACACCTCTTTAACCAGCATGCAAACGGCACCATGATCGTAGTGGCTACCCGGCATATGGAAACGCCTGTATTTACTATTGGTGCAGCTTCAGGCTCATCTGCCGGAACTTATCAGACAGGTCAATCAAGTCTTCAGCTTCAAGGTTTTTAAGCGGTATCGCAATGAAGGTAGACATGCTGTCGATATCTCCTCCCCTGCTGTCGTTATAGGTCTGCACGATTACATCGTCCCCTTTGGTTCTTAAAAACAAAGTACCGGAATGTGTGTTGCCCAGATAATCCAGCTCTTTGAACTTCATCAGGTTGCAGGAAAAATATTCAACCTTGCCATTGCTGAAAAACCGCTTATACCGGCAAAATCCTTTATCAGTGATATGCAGTTCATATTTCTTTATATTCTTTGGGCCGGATTCGGCGTTATAATGCTCAGTTAATTTCTGCTGCATATAGCCAGCTTCTTCTTCGGCAGGTCCGGAGGTTGAAAAAGAAAGAAAAACAAAGTACAGCACCAGGGCTGCGCATATTTTCAAGGAGAATGTAAACTTTTTCATCAGGCAGGGTATTTCAGGATATGAAATTAAATAAAATGTTAAATTTGTAGTATGAGTTTTTCTCCACAATCTAAAGTATGGATCTATCAGGGTGACCGTGAGTTCACCGAAACCGAGATGACGGCCATTCGCCAGCAGCTGAATGATTTCACTTCGCAATGGAAAGCTCATGGCCATCAGTTACAGGCAAAAGCAGAAATCCTGTATAATTATTTCATCGTCTTTATTGTTGATGAGGCTACTGCAGGTGCCACAGGCTGTTCTATTGATGCTTCTGTCAGGATCGTTAAAGGTTTTGAACAGGAATATGGTATCGACCTGTTTAACCGTTTCAATATGGCTTACAAAGTTGGGCAGAAAGTTGTAGTAGTAAATAAAGAAGATTTTGAGACTTTGATCACCATTAAAAAGGTAACTCCGGAAACAATAGTTTTCAACAATATGGTTCAAAACCTCGCAGATTTCGAGACTAAATGGGAAGTTCCATTTAGAGAAAGCTGGCATAATAAGGTTTTTGCCGATTTGCTATAGTCATCCTGTTGAGCGGGCTAAAACTTAAGCGGCCCCATTCTGCGGATACTCCGCATAATCAGGTAATGCCTGCGCCTGATAAACCTGGTTGGATGCGCTGGTGTCCATCGGATCGGGTTAGGGAAACAGGCGGCGATCATTGCGGCCTGTGAACGCTTAAGGTCTCTGCAGGACACGCCGTAATAGTTTTGGGCCGCTGCTTCAGCACCATAGATCCCATCGCCCATCTCTATCACGTTAAGGTATACTTCAAGAATACGCTGCTTGCTCCAGAAGATCTCTATCAGGATCGTAAAATAGGCCTCAAACCCTTTGCGGATCCATGATCTGCCGGGCCACAGAAAAACATTCTTCGCTGTCTGCTGCGAAATTGTACTTCCTCCCTTCATCTTAGTTGAATCTGCCTGATTGGCACTGTAGGCAGCTCTGATACCCGCCATATCAAAACCCAGGTGATGTACAAATTTCTGATCCTCTCCGGCAATAGCTGCCCGTTTCATATTATCAGACATTTCTTTAAGGTCCACCCATTGCTTGTCCGTTTTAAAGGATTTACCATCCGATTTACGTTCAATATTCTTAATGACCATTAACAAAGTAAAGGGTGGATTGACAAACCTGTAGGCTACCACCCAGAGGACGCTCACCAGGATAAAGTACAGCAGTACTTTTCCTATCATTAACTTTGGTTTCTGCAGATTGAACTTGCCTGTTTTACTTTTAGCGGTACGCTTTTTTGCCATCGGCCAAAGGTAATAAAAAGCGGACATTTGTCATGCCAGTGCATATATTTAAAGCAATATAAACATTCGGGCCGGCCGTGTGTTACAAATAAAAATGAGTTCATATGGAAACGAATAAAGTAAAGAAAATACACGATTTTGGTCAGAGTATCTGGCTCGACTTTATTGATCGTGATATCATCAAATCCGGCAAACTGAAACAACTAATAGACGAGGATGGCGTGAGAGGTCTTACCTCTAATCCTGCCATTTTCGAAAAAGCAATCAGCAGCAGCTCTGATTATGATGCAGACATCGCTGAGCTATCAAAAGAAAACCTGAGCAATGACGATATTTTTTACCGTCTTGCCGTAAAGGATATCCAACAGGCAGCAGATATTTTACTGCCCGTATACAATGAAGAAGTAAAAGGAGCGGATGGATATGTAAGCCTTGAAGTTTCACCATTGCTGGCGCTTGATACCGAAGGCACGATTAAACAGGCACTACAGCTATGGAAAGAGGTAGACCGTAAAAATGTCATGATCAAGATTCCGGGCACCCAGCCGGGACTTGCAGCAATAAAAAAGACAATATCCGAAGGATTAAACATCAACGTAACCCTGTTGTTTGGCCTCGAACGCTACAGAAAAGTAGCCGAAGCTTACATCGAAGGACTGGAAGAACGTGTGGAGAAAGGACAAAGCATCAATGAAATTTCATCTGTGGCGAGTTTCTTCCTGAGCCGTATCGACGTACTGATTGATCCGATACTGGACGAAAAACACCTTGGTGAGCTAAAAGGCGAAGTTGCTATTGCTTCGGCTAAAAAAGCATATGAAATATACAAAGAGCTGTTCACCGGGGAAAGATGGGAAAAACTGGGCGCTAAAGGTGCCAGGCCGCAACGATTGCTCTGGGCAAGTACCAGCAGTAAAAACCCGGCTTTTAAAGACACTAAATATGTAGAAGCACTGATTGGCCCTGATACCGTTGATACGATCCCTATGGAAACATTAGAGGCTTACCGCGACCATGGAGATCCTGAAAGCAGGCTGGAAATAGATCTTGAAGGAGCGTCATCCGTTCTTGCGCAGCTGCGCCATGCAGAGATCGACCTGGATCAGTTGACCCAGCAGTTGGAGGATGAGGGAATTGAAAAATTCAATGCTCCCTATGAGAAATTATTAAATGCAATAGAACAGCAAAAACAATCTGCGTAATAACTAGATTTGTTTCAGGTTATATCAGATCAGAAAAATGAAGTTTACAGCATCAAGACTCTCAGAAGGAAACATGGTTTTCCCGGCAGAAATCCATTTAGAAGAAAACAGTATCGAGATTAAGGTCCCGGGGCTGTTCAGTGGTGATTCCAAATACCTGAATTACGAAGATATTACTTCTATTGAAGTAGATTCTCCAATGATCGGCTTTGCGACACTGCGCCTGTTCACTACTGGTACCAAAGTAGAAGTTCATGGTTTCTCCAAGAGCGACATCAAAGAGATCAGAAAGATCATTGATGAAAACAGGTCGAAAAGAAGAAGAGTATAATCTTCCCTGTAAAAACTTAAGCATAAAAAAAGCGTCCCTTAAAGGAACGCTTTTTTTATATCGTTTAAGATGAGATTACTCAGCTACAACTTCGAAAGGAACTTTAACTTTCACTTCTTTGTGTAAGTTTAAGTTGGCTACATATTCACCAACAAATTTAGGTTCAGTTTCGAAAGTGATACGGCGACGGTCAACATCAAAACCTTGTTGTTTTAATGCATCAGCAATCATAATAGTGTTTACTGCACCAAAGATTTTACCAGTTTCACCAGCTTTAGCACCAATGCTCAGTTTAACATCAGTTAAACGGGCTGCGATACCTTCAGCATCTTTCTTAATTTTATCTTGTTTAAACGCTGCTTGCTTTAAGTTCTCTGCTAATACTTTTTTAGCAGAAGGAGTAGCTAAAGCACCAAATCCTTGTGGGATTAAGTAGTTACGACCGTAACCTGGCTTTACGTTCACAATATCATCTTTCTCTCCAAGAGATTTGATGTCCTGTTTTAATATAATTTCCATGTCTCAGATCCTATTTTAATTGGTCAGCAACGAAAGGTAACAAACCAATATGGCGAGAGCGTTTTACCGCCTGAGCCACTTTACGTTGAAATTTCAATGAAGTACCGGTTAAACGGCGTGGTAAAATTTTACCCTGGTCATTGATGAATTTTAACAAAAAGTTTGCGTCTTTGTAATCAATATATTTAATACCGTTCTTTTTGAAACGGCAATATTTTTTTCTGTTATCGTCCACTTTTGGAGCGGTAACATATTGTATTTGATCCTTAGCCATTATGCTGCAGCCTCCTCTTTCTTAGGTTTTTTGTTAAAAGCACCACTGCGTTTCTTCTCATTATACGCAACCGCGTGACGGTCTAATCTAATGGTAAGGAAACGTAGAACACGCTCATCGCGTTTTAGTTCTAATTCCAATTTGTTAATTAATTCACCTGAAGATTTGTACTCTGTAAGGTGGAAAAATCCGCTTGCTTTTTTTTCAATCGGATACGCTAATTTTCTCAAACCCCAATTGTCCTCTTGAACAATTTCGGCTCCGCTGTCAGTGATGATCTTGCTGAATTTCGCTAATGCTTCTTTCGCAACTTCTTCTGACAACAACGGGGTTAGAACGATAACAGTTTCGTACTGATTCATTGTTATGATTATTTTATGTTAATTCCCGTATGACTACGGGGATGCAAACTTAGGAATAAATTTCTATAAATCAAACGGTTCAGTTTAAAAATTACTCAGCTTTTTATTCCATACGCTTTTGACCCATAGCATATTGTATACCGCCGAGCAGGTGTTTAAGGAACAAAGGATCCGTGTAAGAAGCGTCTACATGCCCTAAACCTGTATAAAAAGCCCTTCCCCCATCATAGTTATGGTACCAGGCCATAGGGTGATGTGCCCCGTTCGTACCACCGGTATAGGTACTTTCATCCAGTTCGATCAGCACTTTAAGATCAGGGCTGATCTCCTTAAAGTTATACCATTCATCTTTTCTTGACCAGGTTGCCGGCAGGTGCTTTGTTGCAATGCTTTTACGGTTGATCACATGAAGGTCGGCCATTTGCTGTGCAGGATGTTTTAGAAAATATGCTCCTGCCAGTTTGCCGTACCAGGCCCAGTCATACTCTGTATCGGTTGCAGAATGCACGCCTACGTATCCGCCTCCGCCTTTGATATATTGTTCAAAAGCTTTTTGTTCTTCTTCACCCAGTACATTACCGGTGGTATTGAGAAAAACTATTGCAGCGTATTTCTTCAAATTAAGGGGTGTGAACTGGGTGGAATCTGTAGTTGTATCTACACCAAACTTATTTTCTATACCCAGCTTCTGTATTGCAGGTACTCCTACAGTTATAGACTCATGGTGGAAACCCGCGGTTTTTGAAAACACAAGGATCCTGTATTTCTGGGCGTAAATGGTGTTGCTCATCAAAACTGCTGCAAGAATGAGCAGGCAATGCATAATAGATTTAGATTTCATTTTAATGGAATTTGTAAATACAAGCTACCTAATCTAAACTGGAAACAAAAATCTATTATTTACCAAAAAGGTAATTGAGCCCCACCGTATATCTCTGAACGCCAATATTGAATAAGTTATAATTTGTAATTGATGTAACAGGCGTATAGATGGCAGAAAATTCTATCCTTTTATTGAATACTGCACCAACCCTTAGCGGAAACGCCGTGTTAAAAGCTTCCAGGGCAATTTGTTTTTCCGTCACGGTGGTTTCGTTACGGAAGGAATTGTATCGGCTGGACCTGTTATTGCTGTACTTTGAGATGTTCATCGCAAAGCCTGCTCCCAGGAAAATTTTCAGTGGATTAGTATTGTATACGTTATAAATCAATTGAGGAACGATCATGGCAGTGTACTGGTCAAAAGTATGCGTTAAAATTGCCTGTGCCTGTGTACTGGTTGTAGTAGATATATCGTTCTTACTTTGTACCAGTGACAGTTCCACTCTGTAGATTAATTTTCCAATAGCAGGATTTGCAAACAGATCAACCCCGGCTGTCAGTATTGGCGAAACTGAAGATTTATTTTCTGCCCCAGCATTGGCCAGGTCGTTTTCTCCCCTGTACGCTGTCTTAGAAATACTGAGTCCTGTTCCTGCGAAAAACCTTGTCCTGGAGTAAGTTGATTGAATCACCTCCTTTTTATTGATTAGCGCCACGATCTTTGTCAAGTCCGCCTCATCATATTTAACGCGCCTGATTTTTTCACTGTCGGCAATCGTACCTGCTTTATACTTAATGATTAAATCCATGAGCTGCCCCTTATATTTCCCTACAGTAACTATTCTGGTGGGCTCCTCCGGATCGAGAAAACGTTCATAAACAAGTTCCAAGGGTACAGCCATATCCTTATCCGAGATATAGAACCTGTTTTTAACCTTGTCCTTGTACAAATATAAGGTTACATTATCACCTTCCTGAATCACGTTCAGAAATACGGTATCCCTTGTGGAGCTGGAATCTGCCCCGATAGACAGATTGGTAATCGTTCCACTGCTCATACTGATGTCTACCGTAAAACGGCGGAATTTCTCAAGTCCGTCCACCGTATAGGCAGAACTTTGTTTAAGCGTAAAGGTTTCCGCTTTAGAATCCGGCCTGGATTTAAACTGAACAGATGAAGGACTTACCGACCGTTCCCTGTAATTAACATAACCTTTAAGTGTGTCATTGTTATTGGTTACCACATATCCCTTGTGGAAATTAGACTGTGCAGCAGAAATAAAAGGAAGAGCCGATAATAAATAAAAAAGAAAGCGTTTCATTGAGATGATTAATATAGTTGTCCACAAAACTAAAATTAATTTCAGTCAACATTCAATTATTCCGCCGCTGATTAGATTTGTTACGATGTGAATCACTGATTTTATTTTCCCACATATCCGTTTTGCTCCGCAAAAAATTTATAATTTCGCATTGAAATGGAAAATTTTATTGTCTCCGCCCGTAAATACCGTCCGGCAACGTTTGAAACCGTTGTGGGGCAACACCATATTACGGGGACACTAAAAAACGCAATCAAAAATAACCAGCTTGCACAGGCCTTTCTTTTTTGCGGACCAAGGGGTGTAGGTAAAACTACCTGCGCAAGGATCCTTGCCAAAACAATTAATTGCACCAATCTGACTGCTGAAACCGAAGCTTGCGGGATCTGCGAATCCTGTGTTTCATTTCAAACAGGACATTCATTCAATTTTCATGAGCTGGATGCCGCCTCAAATAACTCCGTAGACGATATCCGTAGCCTGATCGAGCAGGTACGTATCCCGCCACAGGCAGGAAAGTATAAGATTTATATTATCGATGAGGTGCACATGCTCTCGGCAAATGCTTTCAATGCTTTTCTGAAAACACTGGAAGAACCGCCATCATACGCGATTTTTATCCTCGCTACAACAGAAAAACACAAAATTCTGCCAACTATACTTTCACGTTGCCAGATTTTCGATTTCAACAGGATCCAGGTAGACGATATCTCTGGCCTGCTCAATAAGATCGCTATTCGTGAAAATATAAGTGTAGAGGCTGATGGTCTGCATATTATTGCCCAAAAGGCAGATGGCGGGCTGCGTGATGCGCTTTCGATGTTTGACCAGATCGTAAGTTATACCAATAAAAACCTGACCTACAAATCAGTAATCGATAACCTCAACATTCTTGATTACGATTATTATTTCAGGTTAACACAATACCTTACAGGTGCTGATGTGAGTCAGGCGCTCGTACTGTTTGATGAAATTCTGAACAACGGCTTCGACGGAAACAATTTTATTAACGGACTGGCAAGTCACCTGCGTAACCTGCTCGTGGCAAAGGAT
Organism: Pedobacter westerhofensis; assembly: GCF_900182595.1. GTDB lineage: Bacteria > Bacteroidota > Bacteroidia > Sphingobacteriales > Sphingobacteriaceae > Pedobacter > Pedobacter westerhofensis. The sequence goes on from NZ_FXTN01000005.1 coordinate 178,655, forward strand.
CCCCAAACTGTTAAACTGTTGGAAGTAAGCGAGAATATCAAGCAAAAATACCTGAGCCAAAGTCAGCAGACACAAGTGTCTTTCATTCTGACTGCCTTAAACCTGGCTAATCAGTGTGACCTTACTTATAAGAACAGTAAAAACCAGCGGCTGCAGGTGGAGCTATCGCTGATTAAGATGTGCCATATCCCATCAGTGCTGCAACTGGCACAACTGCCTCACACCGCTTCAACACCGGCAACTGACTCAGATCAGATTAAAAAAAAAACTAATCTAATTGCTGAAGCTCCCGCAATTCCTGAAAGGCCGGATGAACTTCCGCCGCCCTCTGCTGGATATGCAAAGCCGCTGGAAACACCATCGGTGCCTGCTGCCCCACCACTTACAGAGCTGCCTAAAACCATCCCTATTGCTACGCAGGCGCAAAATCCTGATGCAGTTCGTATTCCGGCAATGCCGAATTTAAATTCTATTCATAAAATCGCGCTGAAGCCCAATATTTCGGGAAGTCCCGCTGCCGGAACAATGATTCCTTCTCTTACGTCTGCTACTAACGCCGAAGGTGAGATAGAGAGTGATGAGCCAAAATATGTATTTGGGGAAGACAAAGAGCCATTCACGTTTGAGGAACTGATGGTCTTGTGGGAAGAGTATATAAAGAAGGTAAAAGAAGAAAATAAAATCAACTTTTATACTATCCTTACTACCAATGAGCCGGTACTGACAACACCTACACAGATCACGGTGCTCATTACCAATCTGGCACAGGAAAGCATACTTCAAAATGAACTGGTGGATTTCCTGAATTTCCTGAGAACCAGGCTGAAGAACTTTGACGTAGGGATTGTAACTAAGAAAGTAGAGAACAAGATCGAAAACAGGTTATACACCAGTATTGAACGTTACCACTATCTCGTAGAAAAAAATCCTAAACTCGAAGATCTGCGCAAGCGCTTCAACCTGGATCTGTTACCTTAAAAATATTCCTAAACAGCTTTAGGATCATCATTAACCGGATAACCTTCTTCATCCAGATCGGTACGGTCGTCTTCCGGCGTTCTTGCTAAAAATTCATCCTCAGCATCCAACTCTACAATTTCTCCGTCATCGATATGCATTCCCAGATCATCCAGATCTGATTCCTGCTGTTCTTCTTTATTGGCATATTCGTCGCCTATATACGGATTGGCCTCATCATAATCAGAGTTATCATCACCACCGTTTGCTGCAGTCGTTTCATAAGGCAGCGGGTGATCATAATCTTTATCCTTGCCTTTTACATCCAGTTCATAACTTCCTTTTTCTTTATTGTAAGATAAGTCGTTAAAATCTTTAGTTTCTCCAAGGTCAGAACTGTGAAGTTTATCTCCTGCTTTCAAATTTTCCCCGTTATTATTTTCATTCGTACTCATATGCTTCGTTTTATGTCAATATAACGTTACGTTATCTTTATTTGTTTTTGTAATTTACGCCGCGATGAGGCTATAATCTCAAAATTTATATCTTTGTTTCTTTCATAAGTAAAAATTGAAACCACAATATGTCTATACAAAAAATTAAAGTAGCCCAGCCCGTTGTAGAATTAGACGGTGATGAGATGACCCGCATCATTTGGAAATTCATTAAGGATAAATTGATCCTGCCTTATCTTGATCTTGATATTAAATATTATGATCTTGGGGTAGAATACCGTGATGAAACCAATGACCAGGTAACGATCGATTCAGCTGAAGCCATTAAAAAATATGGTGTGGGTATTAAATGCGCAACAATTACTCCTGATGAGGAGCGTGTTAAAGAATTCGGTCTTAAACAAATGTGGAAATCACCAAACGGTACTATCCGTAATATCCTGGATGGAACTGTTTTCCGTGAACCAATTGTAATGAGCAATGTACCGCGTTTGGTACCAAACTGGACTGCTCCGATCTGTATCGGCCGTCACGCTTTTGGCGATCAGTACCGTGCAACTGATTTCGTAACTAAAGGAAAAGGTAAACTAACGATTTCATTCACTCCTGAAGACGGAAGTGATGTACAATCATTCGATGTATATAACTTCCAGAGTGATGGCGTTGCTTTGGCAATGTACAATACTGACGAAAGTATCCGTGGTTTTGCTCATGCTTGTTTTAACCAGGCGCTGATCAAAAAATGGCCTTTATACTTATCTACAAAAAACACTATCCTTAAAAAATACGATGGCCGTTTCAAAGATATCTTCCAGGAAATCTATGAAAATGATTTCGTAGCGAAATTCAAAGAAGCAGGCATCACTTATGAGCACCGTTTAATCGATGACATGGTTGCTTCTGCATTGAAATGGAACGGTAACTTTGTTTGGGCTTGTAAAAACTATGATGGTGATGTACAGTCAGATACTGTTGCTCAAGGATTTGGTTCATTGGGACTGATGACTTCTGTACTGGTTACACCAGATGGAAAAACTATGGAAGCTGAAGCTGCGCATGGTACAGTTACCCGTCACTACCGTGATCACCAGGCTGGAAAACCAACTTCAACTAACCCGATCGCGTCTATCTTTGCATGGACAAGAGGATTGGAATTCCGTGGTGTATTAGATGGTAACCAGGAGCTGATCGATTTCTGTCACGCATTAGAGCAGGTTTGTATCGAAACTGTAGAAAGCGGAAAAATGACTAAAGATTTAGCTGTTTGTATCCATGGAAATAAAGTAGAGCATGGTACGCACTACTTATATACTGAAGAATTCTTAGCTGCAATTGACGAAAACTTACAGTCGAAATTAGGTTAATACCCTGATTAGCTAAAAGCTTTAAATAACCGGAAAAGCCGTTTCATACCTGGTATGAAGCGGCTTTTTTTTGCCTACTTTTACACAAACTAGATATATTTGATGAAAACGTACTTTTTTATGATTGCCGTTCCAAACCTATTGCCACGATGAGAAAAATCGTAACACTCATTCTTGCAGTTGCTTCAATTTCTGGTTTTAGCCAGGTTAAGCAGGATACCACAAAAAAATTAAATGAAGTAATCATACGCCCCTACTTTTCGTCGCAACCGCTGATCAGATCAACCGGGGCTGTGGGCAGCATCAGTTTGAACAACATCACCCTGCAGTCACCGGGCTCTCTTGTTCCTGCGATGAACACTATTCCCGGGGTACGCATGGAAGAACGCTCACCGGGCAGTTACCGACTGTCCCTCAGAGGAAGCCTGTTGCGTTCACCTTTCGGTATCAGGAACGTCAAAATTTATTTTGATGATTTTCCTTTAACGGACGCTGGGGGGAACACTTATTTAAATGCAATTGATATCGCTGCCGCAGGAAGTATTGATGTGCTGAAGGGTCCGCAGAGCAGCATCTATGGGGCAAACTCTGGCGGAGTAGTTTTAATTCATCCGCAGGTGGCGGGTACAGACAGTACCAGGATAGACCTGAATCTTTCAGGAGGTTCTTTTGGTCTTTTCCGTGAAAATATTGCGCTGGCAAAGCAGTGGAAAAAATATCAGCTCAGTATTGTACAGTCATACCAGCGAAGTGATGGCTACCGCTACAACAGCGCCATGGAGCGTAAGTATATACAGGTAAACCAGAAATGGGAATATGCCAAAAATGCAAGCCTGCAGGCGCTGGCGTTTTATTCCGATTTGTTTTATGAATTGCCGGGCGGTTTAAATGCTGCACAGTTTGCCGCCAATCCAAAAGCCGCCAGACCCGCAGCCGGAGCAATCAAAGGCGCTGTAGAGCAGCATTCTTCTATATACACTAAAACTGTGTTTGGCGGAGTAACCAATAACTGGCAGATCAGCCCGGCCTTTAAACACGTGATCTCGGTATTTGCTACACATACAGATTTCGAAAGCCCCTTTATCACCAACTATGAATTCCGCAAGGAATCTACCATTGGTGTGCGTACTTATGTAGAATATGAAAAAAATACCGATCAGGTAAACTGGAAATTTAATCTTGGTCTGGAAAGTTCATCAACATCTACCGATGACAAGAACTACGACAACAATCTGGGCACACCTGCCAATCCGCAGGCTTTTGACAAATTAAGAGCGGGAGCCAATTTTGGTTTTGCCAACCTGAATATCGATATCTCCAGGAAACTGCTGCTGGAACTGTCGGCCAGCGGAAACCTATATGGATATCATTACAAAAGCAGTTATCCCGTAGTTGTGGCAGAGCAAAAGAAAAGCTTTGATCTGCAGTTTATGCCGAGGGCAGCACTCTCCTACCTGTTTACCCCCGACTTCTCGGCCAGGGCATCAGTAAGCAAAGGTTACTCCCCGCCCACATTGGCAGAGATCCGGTCATCGGATAATGTAATCAACACAGATTTGCAACCAGAAAAAGGATGGAATTATGAAACCGGCCTGCGGTATCAGCTGGCTCAGAACCGGATCTCTATTGATTTAACCGGATTTTATTATCATCTCAACAATGCGATTGTGCGCAGATTGAATGAAAACGGTACTGAATATTTTATCAACGCAGGCGGCACAAAACAACTGGGGATCGAAACATCCCTGTCTGCATGGATCATTGCGCAGAACAGCACCAAATTTATCAGGGGTCTGCTGCTCAGCAATGCCTATACCCTGAGCCATTTCAAGTTTGACGACTATTTTAATGGTACGACCAACCTTTCTGACAAGGACCTCACAGGTGTTCCGCGCAGCGTAGTGGTAACAGGCGTACAGATATTGCTGCCAAAAGGACTCTATGTATTTATGCAGCACAATTATACGGCTAAGCTTCCGCTCACTGATGCCAATACGGTATATGCCGCCAAGTATCATCTTGTTCAGGCAAAAATAGGCTGGAAGGATATTAAAATTGGAAAAACGAACTTTGAAATATACGGCGGTGCAGACAACATCCTGGATCAAAAATACAGTTTGGGCAACGACCTGAATGCCGCAGGGGCAAGGTATTATAATGCAGCTGCCTCAAGAAACTTCTACGGGGGCCTGGCCGCACACTTTTAACCATTTGACAGATCCGTTCCGGATGCAAGAGCACAACCTGATTTAAACCGGAATTCTTTTAGATTTCCGGTTTAAACTTCAAAGCTGGTACTTGTCCACCATCTCCAGTTCATTCACTACAATTTCCGTCAGGTAACGCTGTTCACCGTTTTTATCTGTAAAGGACTGCACGCTCAGCTTACCTTCCACCCGTAAAGCCGATCCTTTCTTCACTACACCTTCTACCAGCTCTACCTTCTGGTTCCAGAAAATCAGCTGAAACCATTGCGTCTGGTCTACAGCCTCGCCCAGGCTGTTTTTGTAAAACTCATGAACACCCAAACTTAGTCTGGCCAGCTTTTTCTCACTGGCAAAATGTACGATTACGGGATCTGCACCCGCATAACCTGTTAACCTTACGCTGTTTTTTACTCTCTCCATAATAGTTCAATTTTAGATATAGAAATCCTAACGCCAAATATGAAAAGCGATGAGGATACTAATCGTGTATTAAACGATTAAAAACGGATAAAACAATTTTAATTAGACAATTAAATAACTTAGAATTAATTTTATCAGGAACTAAGTAAATAACCATGGGGAACTGTCTGGACTGCGGCAAAAAATTATCAGGACGCCTGGATAAAAAATTCTGCGACGATTATTGCAGGGGGCACTACAATAATGAACTGAACAAAAACAAAAATACTGCGCTCAAAGAGATCAACAGCATCCTGAAAAAAAACGCGGCAATCCTGCAGAAACTGGAAGAAAAAGGAGTTACCAAACTCACGCAGCAAATGCTGATCGTTGCGGGCTTCGACTTCAATTTTTTCACGCACCAGTTGTCCGGACAGGCAGGAGAAGTGTACAACTGCTGCTACAACTATGGATACTGCTTTGTCACTGAGAACGAATTAGTGCTGAAGGTAATCGGCGATAGGAATAAATTTTAGTATTTTGCCCTGTCAATTATTTTATACACCTGTCAAAATGAGTTTTCTAACCGCAGAATGGAGAAAATTAGCCATCGCTAATTATGCCATTGACAAAAGTCTCTTAACCCCATACCTGCCAGCCGGAACGGAACTGGATCTATGGGAGGGCACCTGTTATGTAAGTTTGATTGGTTTTCTCTTCAAAAATGTTAAACTATTGGGATTTAGCATCCCCTTCCACGCCAATTTTGAAGAGGTGAACCTCCGCTTTTATGTGAAGTATAAAGATGGCGAAAACTGGAAACGCGGAGTAGTCTTTATCAAAGAGATTGTTCCAAAGTTTGCACTTTCTGTAGTAGCGAATACGATTTATAATGAGAATTATGAAACGATGCCCATGACGCACAGCTGGTCGGAGTCTGAGGATGACAGGGCAGTGGAATACCGCTGGCGCTGTAAGAACCAGTGGCAGTCGTTCCGGCTCAGGGCAAATAAAGGTTTATCAGAAATCCCGTCCGGCAGTGAAGCTGAGTTTATAACTGAACATTACTGGGGATATGCGCGGTACAGCGATTCAAAAACAAATGAGTATGAGGTAAGGCATCCAAAATGGGCACAATATAAGGTGAAGGATTTTAATATTGATGTAGATTTTGGTTTGGTCTATGGTGATACATTTGATTTTCTGAACCAGCAGGAACCGGTATCTGTGATGCTGGCAGAAGGATCTGATATTTCTGTAGAAGGCAAAAAGGTGATCAACGGTTAAGCCCTCATTTGATAAAATAAGATTAAAACAATAAATGATCTCAACAAAAGACCTCCGGTTGTTGCCAGACAGCAAAAAGCTGCAGGAAGCCTGTAAGGCAATGGCAGTACTTGACGCGATCCTCTGTCAGGAATGGGTGTACCGATACCATTCCTATAACAGTGACTGGAGCGAGGATGAACAGTTTTTTGAAATGCGGAACGGGGAAGGCGACCAGCTCCTGGTCCTCTTCAAAAATGAAGGCACGGTGATCAATGGTTTCTTTGCCGAAGCAGAGCAGGGCGATAAAACCCTGCTTACGCAGGGGCTGCCGCAGGTTTTCCATGAGTTTATGTTTGGCGAGCCTGTAAATTCTGCCGGAACAACTTTCTGTGTCTGGAAAACTGAAGGGCTTGACTGGGCAACAGGAATACCGGTGGCGAGCGATGATCATTCTGAAGAACTGCTGAGCCCTCTGGACGGAAAGCCCACAACCTACCACAAATGGGCTACAGATTATTTTAAAGGCAACTACAAAGAAGAAGGTATTCCGGCTGAGGTAGTCACCGCAATCTTTGATCAGGAGCCGCTTACTGATGAAATGATACTGGCACTTATACCGGCACTGGAAGACCGCGAGCTCCTGCTGGAAGACCTGGCTGAAATTTCATTCCCGTATCATATAAATAGCTAAAACGTTTTCAATAATATATAATTCATACTTTTGCAAAAAAATTGCGCATAGTATGAAGCTACTCAAACTCCTCTCAAATACAAAAACAAGTCTGATTACACTTTGTCTGGGTGGTATCACCCTTGGAATGACAGAATTTATGATGATGGGCGTTTTGCCTGATGTAGCTAAATCTTTGGCGATCAGTATACCTGCTGCAGGAAACCTGATTGCTATCTATGCTTTGGGAGTGATTGTCGGCGCCCCTGTAATGGTGGGCGTATTGGGCAAATATCCACCTAAAAGAGTTCTCATCGGTTTGATGATCACAGTAGCCTGCGGAAATATTTTATTCAGTATCGCCCCTACCTACGGCCTGCTGCTGGTTGCCCGTTTTCTGGTTGGCCTGCCCCATGGTGCATTTTTTGGGATTGGCGCCGTAGTTGCAGCCAAGCTGGCCGATCCGGGCAGTGAGGCCAAGTCCGTCTCTGTGATGTTCGCCGGATTAACCGTAGCCAATATTCTCGGCGTACCCCTGGGTACATTTATTGGTCATAACTTCAGCTGGAGAATTTCCTTTTTCCTGATTTCGGCAATGGCACTGATCACAGCAGCAAGCATTAAGCGCTGGCTGCCGATGCTCCCGTCGCAGTCTGACGCCAAATTTTCGGATAGTTTAAAAGTTTTTAAAAAGATAGAGCTGTGGATCATTATCGGTATTTCCGCGATAGGGACAGGTGGCCTGTTCGCATGGATCAGCTATATAGCGCCGCTCATGACAGATGTTGCCCATTTCGACAGTAATATGATCACGCCGATTATGATCGTAGCCGGTTTGGGTATGGCTGTAGGAAACTTTGTTGGAGGCCGTTTAGCGGATAGATTTTCACCGCTGAAAACTACGCTTTACCTGTTGCTTGCTATGATTGTAGTGTTGATACTGGTGGCCTTGCTCAGCCAGTTTAAAGTAGTAGCGCTCATTCTTACGTTCATCACCGGCGGATTAGCGTTCGCAGTAATTGCACCAATGCAGATGCTGATGATCGGCGCCGCAAAAGGAGCTGAGATGCTGGCTTCATCGGCTATGCAGGCCAGTGCCAATATGGGAAATGCTTTAGGCGCTTTCCTTGGGGGCTTACCTATCGCCGCAGGTTTTGGTTATACTTCTCCGGAGTATGTGGGCGCTTTACTGGCCTTTGTAGGATTTTTACTTTGTATATTGTTATCCTGGAGATTCAGTGCAAAAGTAAAACTGGAGCAGGCAGCTATTGCCTAGCAATTTTCAGTTCAGTTTCTTCCGGCGCCCCTCTCTTCAGGTACATAATCACCAGACCTGTAAGAATAAAAGGAATACTTAAAATCTGTCCCATATTTAACAGGAGACCGGCTTCAAAAGCGCTCTGGTCTTCCTTAATAAATTCAACACCTATCCTGAAACAAAAAATCAGGAAAATCACCATGCCAAAATAAAAGCCGGAAGCTTTCGGATATCTGCTTACCTGCAGATAAACCAACCCAAAGATGAGAAAATAGGCAATCGATTCATACAGCTGTGCGGGATGACGGGGGATATCATCAATCTTCAGGAACACAAAAGCCCAGCTTACATCCGTAGGTTTACCGATGATCTCTGAGTTCATCAGATTTCCCAGACGGATGAAAGCCCCCGCCAGTGGAACTACCAATGCAATCTGATCAAGCATAAACCACAGTTTCAGCTTAAACTTACGGCAAAACAGTACTAAGCTTACCATAATCCCTATACCGCCACCGTGACTGGCAAGCCCCTGAAAACCGGTGATCTTAAACTCGGGCGTGAAGGTAAATGGCAGGATAATTTCAAGCGGGTGCTGCGAATAATAGCGAAAATCGTAAAAAAGGCAATGTCCCAGCCGTGCACCAATCAGCGTGCCCAGCACCACATATACGGTTAAAGAATCCATCAGTGCTACATCGATCCCATATTTTACAAATTGTTTTTTAACTACAATATAACTGGCAACAAAAGCCAGCAGGAAAAACATCGAGTAATATCTAAGTGCAAAAAAACCTAAATCAATAAGAGAATCACTGGGATCCCAAAGTACTGTATCTACAACCATAAGTGTTCAATGCGGGCTAAATTATTGGGTTATCTGCCTGCAAATATAGATCATATCTGCACTTATGCAATAAGGTGGCAGCATATAGAACATGGTAATAACGGAATACAAAAGGGAATCCTATCTTTGTATGCTAATCAGATCCGGGTTTCTTTATCTTTATGTTTAATCGATTCAACAATCCTTTTTTATCCCTTGTACTGGCAGTAACTTTAGGCATATTTATCGCTGCAACGGCCAGGGCGCAAAAGGTGGTAGCTGTAAACGACAGCGTTGAGCAGCATATGTTCAATTTTGGTGAAATTGAGTGGTTAAAGGATCCAAAAAACAGCCTCAGCTTTAAAGAAATCAGCAGCACTGGATTCCAAAAACACTTCCAGACAAACCTGAGCAGTACTCCCCAGACAAAAGATTTAAAATCGACTTACTGGTTCAAAATCAGGATCAGGCACAATAGCCTGGCAGATAAAAGGTTTCTTCTTGAATTTTTTGACCAGACGATTGATCATGTTACAGCATACCTGCCCCGCAGGGACGGCAGTTATCAGGTGAAAGAGTTTGGAGATACCTTTGATTTTGAACACAGGGAACTGCACCACAAGAATTTTGAGTTGTATATCCGCAATGACAATAATGAAACACAGGCCTACTATTTCAAATTTAAATCATCCCAGATTGCAGATGTGATTATTGTATTGAGAACTGTAGACTGGTTTATCTCCTATGCGCTCGATGAGTACTTCTACTTTGGGATTTTCTATGGAATGATCCTGGTCTTCAGTTTTTATAACCTGATCATGTTTATTGCCATGCGTCAGCGGCAGTACCTGTACTACGTGCTCTATAATTTAAGTGTGGGGTTCTTTGAGATGAGCACCGACGGTATTGCTTATCAGTACCTCTGGTCTTCTGCCACGCACTGGAACCAGATCGCATATGCCTTTGCGCTGTACGCAACGAGTGTTTTTGCACTGTTATTTACACGCGAACTATTATTTGTCAAATCGAAAGCTCCCCGTTTAAACCAACTGATCCTGTACATCATTGGTATCAGGACGCTTCTGTTTTTGTATGGACTGCTGATTGACCGCGCGCTGCTTACCTATAAATTTGTTGAGTTTATCCCCCTGGCAGTCGCTTTTTATACCGGTATATATATCTATAAGAAAGGTTACAAGCCTGCACGTTTTTTCGTGCTGGGATACAGCTTCCTCTTTGCCGGTTTTACTCTAAAGCTGCTGATCATGTTAGGGCTCACATGGCTCAACTTTGGCGTGGCCAGCTATTACAGCCTAAGCATTTGTTTTGTGCTGGAAATGGTATTTCTCTCCTTCGCCATTGGCGATAAAGTGAGAATCCTGAAACATAAAAAAGACAAGGTACAACGGCAGATGATCCGCCAGATGGCTGAGAATGTGAAGCTGAAAGATACGCTGAACCTGCAGCTTGAAGTAAAAGTAGAAGAACGCACCAAAGAGGTATTTCATAAGTCGCTGATCATTGAAGCAAAAAATGCTGAACTGCAGGAAGCAAACGACCTGCTGAAACAACAGGCAGAAGAGATCTCCAGGATGAATGTGCTGCTGGAACAGGACAACCAGGAGTTGCAGGTAAACGTGGAAAAGGTTACGCGCGACAGGGTGATGTCTGCCGATGTGGACTTTGAGGAATTTAGTAAAATCTATCCCGACAAGGACAGCTGCAACCTGTTCCTGTCAGACCTGAAATGGAAGGATGGATATCACTGCCGAAAATGCAAAAACACCCATTATTATAACGGTCATATACCCTACAGCAGACGCTGCAGCAAATGCGGCTATGAAGAATCAGTAACTACGTATACTGTATTTCATAATACCCGTATTCCTATCAACAAAGCGTTCTATATGATCTTCCTGATTTACTCTACCAAAGGAAAAATCTCATCCCATAAGCTCGCAGAAATCCTCAATATTCGTCAGAGCACCTGCTGGACCTACGGTTCAAAGATCAAATTGCTCATGGAGGAGCGAAAGACTATCCTCAAAAAAACCAATAAAAATGGTTGGAGCAAGCTCGTTCTGGAGTAAAAAGAACAGGCCGCTGAGTTTTTCCGGAAGTTCAGTCCCCTTTTTTTTACTCTCCCCTCCCTTCAATATGGCAATTCAATGCCTGTTTTACCCCCCTTACACAATAAAATGCATTAAAATACTCAAGGTATCATACCGTATCAGTTATGCCGGGATACTCCCCTCGTAGCACGATGTTACACCTTGATTTACAGCACTAAAGCTATTCCGGAAGTTATGGTAGTATAACGTATTAAAAAACCTTCAACATACTATATATCAGTTACTTATGTAAAATATTTTTGTGATTTTCCTTGCATATAACCTTAAATTGGCCTTAACTTTAACCACCAAATAAAAATTAAACACAAGCAAAATCATGAAACAAAAAGTTACTCTTTTTATCATTTGCCTTTTATGCGGGATCTCTGTTGCCATGGCACAGAACATCACCATAAAAGGTGAAGTCAAAGATCAGCAGGGCTTGCCATTACCGGGCGTATCGGTAACGGTTAAAGGTTCTACCCAGGGAGTAGTTACCGGCAACAACGGAAGTTATCTCCTGTCTGCGCCAAAAGATGCGACCCTGGTCTTTTCTTTTATAGGTTATAAAAGTATCGAAGAGCCGGTAAACAACAGAACAACGCTAAGTACCAAACTAACGGATGATAACCAGCAGCTCAACGAGGTGGTGGTAGTGGGTTATGGTACCCAGGTAAAGAAAGACCTCACCACGGCGGTAGTATCGGTATCTTCAAAAGACATCCAGAACCAGCCGATCACCAATCCACTGCAAGCCATACAGGGTAAAGCTGCAGGTGTACAGGTAAGCTCACAATCAGGGAAACCGGGAGCCGGAATATCCATCAGCATTCGCGGTAACACTTCGATCACCGGTTCAAACAGTCCGCTGTATGTAATTGACGGTGTTACCTCAAGAGATGCAAGTTTCATCAACCCGAACGACATTGAATCGATGACAATCCTTAAGGATGCATCCGCAGCTGCAATCTATGGTTCTAGCGGTGCCAATGGTGTGGTGCTCATCACCACTAAAAAAGGTACAGCCGGAAAACTGAAGGTGGGTTTCAATGCTTTCACCGGATTTTCCAACTTCTGGAAAAAACAGGATGTGCTCAACAGCGACCAGTATATTGCACTGCAGAGAGAATTGGGTTACACCACTTTCGGCGGAACACAGAATACCGACTGGCAAAAGGAAACTTTTGGCACAGGTACCCAGAATAACTACCAGGTTTCCCTGTCTGGCGGTACTAAAGGCGGCCAGTACTACTTCTCTTCTGGCTACCAGCAGGACAAAGGTGTTGTGGCGCCTGCAAAACTGGACAGGATCAGCATGAACTTTAACGGTTCACAAAGCATTACCAGCTGGCTTAAACTCACAGCAACAGCATCACTAACCTCTAACAATTCAGTAGACGTACCTGATAACGCAGGCTCTACAAAAGGCGGCGTTATCTTAGGCGCGCTTACCACTCCCCCTACTCTAACCATATATGATCCAAACGGTAACTTCACCGCGGTTCCGGCAGGCTACGACTCACCAATTGGAAATGCCTTTGGCTCAAACAACAGAACAAGATCTTTCAGGTTTATCGGTGCCTTTGCAGGTGAGATAAAAATCACAAAAGACCTGTCCTTCAAATCAAGTATCAGTACAAACGGAAGGAAGGAATACTACAATTACTTCCTTGATCCTTACAAAACTGTTTACGGACGTACTGAAAGAGGTATTTACAATAACAGCAAAACCAAAGACAATGTATGGCTCAATGAAAATATCCTGAGTTACAATAAAACGATTGGTAAGAATGTTTTCGGTGCAATTGCCGGTTACACCATTCAGGAATCCAACTATTCGCTAAAACCATATTCTGAATCACGCTTCATTGATGCCACAACAGGAGCAGCTATTGCACCTACTCTGGCAGTAAACGTAAATACAGATGCACAATGGGCTAAACAATCTTACTTAGGCAGGATTACTTATGCTTACGACAGCAAATACCTCTTCAGCTCCAACTTCAGGGCTGACGGATCATCCCGTTTTGCTCCGGGACACCGCTTTGGCTACTTCCCTTCGGTATCCGCAGGATGGAGAATCTCAGGAGAAAACTTCCTGAAAGACAGCAAAACGATCAACGATTTGAAACTTCGCGGTAGCTGGGGCCAGGTGGGTAATGACGAGGGCATCGGCGATTACGCTTACCTGAAACTTTACCAGATCACGGCACAGAACTCTTACAACTTATCGCAGCCGGCAAACAGCGAGCTGTCATGGGAGAAAACTACGCAAACCAATATTGGTCTGGACTTAACAATGTTCGACAGCCGCGTCACGTTCACTGCTGATGCGTATTTGAAAAAAACCAATGATCTGCTGATCAATGTACAGCTGCCGCCATCAACGGGTCTAGGCACACAGGCACTGAATGTAGGTTCAATGGAAAACAAGGGCTTAGAATTTAGCCTGTCCACCAAAAATTTCCAGAAAGAGAAATTTACCTGGAGCACCGATCTGAATATCTCATTCAACAAAAATAAAGTAACCAGTTTGGGTTCTGCAACCAGCTCACTGGATTACGCTTCCCTTTATGAGCGTGATGCAGCAGTGAAAGTTGTACCGGGACGCCCGCTGGGCAGTTTCTACGGATATGTATATACAGGTGTAAACGCTCAGACAGGAGCAGCAATGTACCAGGATACAAATGGTAACGGCATTACTGGTTCTGCAGATCCGGCCGACCGTACCTTTATCGGCAATGCACAACCTAAATATACCTATGGTGTAAACAATAACCTGACTTACGGCAACTTTGGATTATCGCTGTTCTTCCAGGGCGTACAGGGAAGCCAGATGTTTAATGCTTCGAGACTTGATCTTGAGGGAATGTATGATTCAAAAAATCAATCTACAGCTGTACTGAACCGTTGGACTACACCGGGACAGATCACGGATATTCCAAAAGCACTGGTAGCCTCATCTGAGAATTCCTTAACCTCAAGCAGGTTTGTAGAGAACGCTTCTTACCTGAGACTGAAAACAGCTACCCTTTCCTACAACTTTGGTAAAACCACCCTTGGCAACTGGAAAATGGATAAGCTGATGATCTTTGCCTCAAGTTATAACCTGCTTACTTTTACCAAATACAGCGGATTAGATCCTGAAGTAAGCCGCTATACGTCAAACACGCCTGATATGGGTGTAGACTATGGTACTTACCCTCAATCCAGAACTTTCATATTTGGTGTAAATGTTGGCTTTTAATTTTTAGAAAAATGAACTCAAAAATATATTCACTGATCGCAGCCGGGGCATTTGTCCTTTCAGTTCAATCTGGCTGCAAAAAAGATTTCCTGGATAAAAACCCGATCAACCAGGTTACCGCAGATCAGGCATTCACCAATGCGGCAGCGGCCGAAAAATTGATCCAGGGTGCTTACGATGGAAGATACAACGACTATAACATCTGGGATTACCAGGTAAATGGTGATGTAACGTCTGACAACTGTTATGCAGGTGGTGATAACCAGGCTAACATCCAGATTGACCTCTTTACCCCAAATGCGACCAACGGTAACGTATCGAGAGACTGGTCGGCCCTCTACGGCGATATCAAAAATGCCAATGAAGTGCTGGAAAACGTCCCGAACATCAACGATGCAGCACTGGATGCCGGCGGCAGAAGAAACCAGATCCTCGCAGAAGCGCGAGGCCTGCGCGCCTATTCTTATTTTAACCTGGTAAGATTGTTCGGCCCGGTTCCGCTGATCCTGAAAACACCGGCTTCCATCGCAGAAACACAGCCTTCTAAAGCTACTGTGGACGCAGTATATGCACAAATCATCTCAGATCTGGAATACGCAGCGACAAACGCGCAGACTACAGCGGCCAACAAAGGTATCTTTACCAGGGGAGCAGCCAATGCATTGCTTGCAAAAGTATACGCATCCAAAGCTACGCCCGACTGGGCAAAGGTGAACACCTATTGCGATGCCACCATTGCAAACGGATATTCTTTATTCAACAGCTTCAGCGGCTTGTTTGATGAGGCCAATGAAAACAACTCTGAGTCTATCTGGGAAATGCAGTTTGACGGAAGTCAGCATAGTAACTGGATGCCAGGTATCATTACAGGAACGGGATGGAAAAGGTTTGATACGCCAACCAATGATCTTTCTGCGGCATATGATGCGGAAGGCGACCTGATCCGTAAAAATGCCAGCATCTTGTTTAAAGATGTAAGCAGTGACGGATGGTCTGATAATTACTGGCCAAAAACAAAATATCCCTTTGTAAACAAATACCGTGCGGATACAAAAAGCAATATCTATACGCTGCGTCTGGCAGACATCCTGTTATTAAAAGCAGAGGCCCTGAATGAAATCAGTGCAAGCGGATGGTCGCAGGCCAAAGTTCTTGTGGACCAGATCAGGAAAAGGGTAAACCTTGCAGGAACGCCTGCAGCTGATCAGGCTGCCATGCGCCTGGCGATTGAAAAAGAAAGACGTCTGGAGCTGGCCTTTGAAGGCCACAGATGGTTTGACCTGCTGAGAACCAACAGGGCAATCACCGTGATGAACGCACAAAAAGATGGCAGCGGGAATACACTGAATTACAATGTGACGGCTGCAAAATTATACTTTCCTGTTCCACAGGCAGAGGTAGACAGAAATCCCAACATTAATAAATAAATATAATATCTACCAAAGGCTGTTCATTCAGCCTTTGGTATTTTCAATGGATTTACAGGAGCGCTGAGCATAGGCTTGATTTGAAATGAAGCCCAAATGACAAGGGGGCGACTTAACGATAAAATAGATGAAGAAATATATAATTTGTGCAGTTGCAATCACGTTAGCGGCCTGTTCAGCAAAGAAATATACCGCAGACAACCAACAAAACAGCAATGCTGCCAGTGATGTTGCCTTCTGGCTGACTAAAGGCGACCGCTCTGCCCTGCTGGAAAAACAAAATACAGTCTTGAATTTCGGAGAACTGAAAAACAGCAACCCTACCATTACGGTGGATGAGTCGCAGAAATTCCAGAGTATCGATGGTTTTGGATATACCCTTACAGGCGGAAGCGCCGGACTGATCAACGGAATGAATGCCGCAGCACAGGATTCGCTTTTACAGAATTTATTTTCTAATAAAAAAGATGGTATCGGGGTAAGTTATATCAGGGTAAGTATCGGTGCATCAGATATGAGTGCGGATACCTTTACCTATAATGATCTTCCTGCCGGGCAAACGGATGCTGAACAAACAAAGTTCTCCATCAGCAAGGATATGGGCGCACTGATACCTGTGCTGAAAAAGATCGTGGCTATCCAGCCTAAGATCAAAATCCTGGGTTCCCCATGGTCGGCCCCTATCTGGATGAAAACCAACAACAGCTTTAAAGGCGGCAGCCTTAAGCCGGAGTATTACCAGTCGTACGCAAAATACTTTGTAAAATATATTGAGGCGATGAAAGCCCAGGGCATTACAATCGATGCGGTCACGATTCAGAATGAGCCCTTACATCCAGGTAATGTGCCAAGCATGTACATGGAGGCAAAAGATCAGGCGGTATTTATCAAAACTGCACTGGGGCCTTTGTTTAAATCATCAGGTATCAAAACCAAGATCATTTTGTACGACCATAATGCCGACAGGCCGGATTATCCGGTTACGATCCTAAATGATGCTGAAGCCAAACCTTACGTAGATGGTTCTGCATTTCACTTATATGCAGGCAAGATTTCGGCTTTAAGCACTGTCCATGATGCGCATCCTGATAAGAACCTGTACTTTACCGAGCAGTGGGTGGGTGGTCCCGGTAAGTTTGATGAGGATCTGAAATGGCATGTATCTACGCTGATCATTGGCGCTACCCGCAACTGGAGCCGCAATGTTTTGGAATGGAACCTTGCTGCCGATCCTTCTTATGGCCCGCACACTGTTGGCGGCTGTGTAACCTGCTTAGGTGCCATTACAGTGAGCAATGCGGTAAAAAGAAACGTAGCATATTATATCATCGGCCATGCCTCGAAATTTGTGAGCCCGGGTTCGGTAAGGATTGCATCAAATATCAGCGGAGAGCTGCAAAATGTAGCTTTTAAGACACCTGAAGGTAAAACAGTACTGATCGTGGCAAACGGAAACCCTGGTGAGCAGGTATTTAATATCCTGAGCAAAGGTAAAATCGTTACGGCATCGCTGGCTGGAGGGGCTGTAGGGACTTTTGTCTGGTAGAACACCTGCTTTGGCAAGGGTATTGCTGAAAAAAGATGTATTCTAACACATAGAAACCATACATATGAACAAATCAATTTTATCAATTGGTATGATTGCGGTCTTCATGGCTGCCTGCCAGAGCAAAACTCCCGAGGAGAAAATTGACAGCCTTGCAAAGTCGCCGGATACCGTAGCCGCGCAATCCAAAGCATGTTACGCATATATTAAAAACAGGGATACAGTTACGCTTTCTTACACGATCGCAGGAAATAACATTGCCGGGGAATTCAGCAACAATCTGTTTGAAAAAGATAAAAACTCAGGACAGATCAATGGAATAATCAAAGGAGATACCATCATCGCAGATTATACGGCCAAAGGCGAAGGAGTAACTTCTGTACGGCAGGTGGCTTTTTTAAAGAAAGGCGACCAGCTACTGGAAGGCTATGGCGATACCCGGGAAGAAAATGGTAAAATGGTGTTCACAAAGGTTCATGAACTGAAATTTGTAAGTGCAATAGGCCTTACCGCTGTTGAATGTAAATAGGCGTTCCGAAGTATTAAAATCCTTCGAAACGCTCCCAAAAGCCATCTACTGGCAGTTTGGCAAATATATTTACAGGTTCCTTTTTTACCGGATGCAAAAATTGCAGCCTGCGTGCATGCAAACAGATACTACCTTTACGGCTGCCCCTTGGGTAGCCGTACTTGTTATCGCCCACGATAGGGCAGCCCAGCGTAGACAGCTGCACCCTGATCTGGTGCGATCGTCCCGTCAGAGGATCAACCTCGATCAGGTAATAACCGCCAAGCTCGCCCAGCAGCCTGTAACTCAGCTCTGCGCGCTGGCTCCCTTCCACTTCTTTCAGATGCGGCGTAACCACATTTGTTTTAGGATTCTTCACCAGCCAGTGTACCAGCGTGCCCGAAGGGACTGCAGGTTTATTGCGCACGATTGCCCAATAGGTTTTCTTTACCTCCCGGTTTTTGAAAACAGCATTCATGCGCTCCAGCGCTTTGCTGGTCTTTGCAAAAAGAATAACACCACTTACGGGACGGTCTAAACGATGTACCACCCCCAGGAACGCACCCCCGGGCTTATTATATTTTGCAGCAATGTACTTTTTCACCATCTCGTCCAGAGGTTCGTCTTTGGTTTCGTCTACCTGTACGATATCCCCTGCACGCTTACTGATCGCGATCAGGTGATTATCCTCAAAGAGTATATCTTTATCTGTTACCGGCATTTAGTATTGCTCCTTTTCATTTGGAAAATCGTTTGCTTTCACATCCCTGATGTAAGATTTTGCAGCGCCCAGGATCTCTTCGTATAAGTTAAGATACTGACGAAGAAAACGGGGCTTAAAGCCCTTGGTTAAACCGATCATATCATTTACTACCAGCACCTGTCCGTCGCAATACTGTCCGGCACCTATACCAATCACAGGGATATGAAGGCTTTCTGCTACTTCTTTTGCCAGTGCTGCAGGGATCTTTTCAAGAACGACCGCAAAGCAACCTGCATCCTGTAACGCTTTTGCGTCAACTTTCAGCTTTTCTGCTTCTGCCTCATCCTTGGCGCGCACGGTATAGGTACCGAATTTATAGATAGACTGTGGTGTTAAGCCCAGATGGCCCATTACCGGGATACCTGCAGTGATAATACGTTCGATAGAATCTACGATCTCGGTACCACCTTCCAGCTTTACACCATGGGCCCCCGATTCTTTCATGATCCTGATCGCAGAACTCAGCGCTTCTTTAGAATTGCCCTGATATGATCCAAACGGAAGATCAACTACCACAAATGCGCGGGTAGCGCCCCTTACTACGCCCTGTGCATGATAGATCATCTGATCCAGGGTAATAGGCAATGTAGTTTCGTGGCCAGCCATTACATTAGAGGCTGAATCACCTACCAATAAAACATCCAGGCCCGCATCATCAAGAACTGTAGCCATGGAATAATCATAAGCCGTTAACATCGATATTTTTTCGCCACGATGCTTCATTTCCTGCAGAATGTGGGTCGTGATACGTTTTACTTCTTTATTTACAGACATAAATTTATGCTTTAAGCGGACAAAATTAGGGTATTCATTTGAGAAACCCGTGTCTTCACGTTTATTATATCCTCAGCGTTGCGTAACATTTTAATCCTTTCAAAAAAAATCTTGATTTAACTGCGTAAAAACGTATCTTTGTATCCCGAAATGAACGGAGTATTCAACATCACATTTTTCAGCTCTTACAGCGGTATCAATCTGCTAATTACCGGTTCATTAACCCCTTTTTTCAAATTATTTTCTCATTTTAATTACGATGACTAACTACACCAAGTTACCTGCGATCTTGTTATTGGCTGACGGTACCGTTTACCACGGTAAAGCTGCCGGAAAAATTGGTACAACAACAGGAGAGATTTGTTTCAATACCGGAATGACAGGGTATCAGGAAATTTTCACTGATCCTTCTTATTTTGGTCAGATCATGGTCACCACCAATGCCCATATCGGTAATTACGGAATTCATAAAGAAGAAATCGAATCTGATTCGATTAAAATCGCAGGTCTGGTATGTAAGAATTACAACATCGGCTATAGCCGCAAGGAAGCCAGTGAATCTATACAGGATTACTTCCAGAATGAGAACATCGTTGGTATATCAGATATTGACACGCGTTCACTGGTAAGAAAAATCAGGGACCAGGGCGCCATGAATGCCATCATCTCTTCAGAGATCACTGACATTGATGAACTGAAAGCCAAGCTGGCAAGTGTGCCTTCAATGGACGGCCTTGAGCTGTCTTCGCAGGTTTCTACCAAAGAACCTTATTTTTACGGTTCTCCTGATGCAACCTATAAAGTTGCAGCGGTAGATTTCGGGATCAAGAAAAATACCCTGCGTAATTTTGATGAAAGGGACTTATACATCCAGGTTTTCCCGGCCAGGACTTCATTTGAAGAAATGGACAAATGGGGTGCAGATGCATATTTCATTTCCAATGGCCCCGGCGATCCTGCTGCCATGCCATATGCAATTGAGATGGTAAAAGAAATCCTTGAAGCAGACAAGCCGCTTTTCGGTATTTGTTTGGGTCACCAGTTACTGGCTCAGGCCAATGGAATCGGCACTATGAAAATGTTCAACGGGCACAGGGGATTAAACCACCCGGTAAAAAACATCATCAAAAATCACTGTGAAGTAACTTCTCAGAACCACGGTTTTGGTGTGATCCCTGACGAAGTAAGAAACTCTGATAAAGTAGAAATTACGCATATCAACCTTAATGATCAGTCGATCGAAGGTATCCGTGTAAAAGGTAAGAAAGCATTCTCGGTACAGTACCACCCTGAATCTTCTCCTGGCCCACATGATTCACGTTACCTGTTTGATGATTTTGTAAATATGATCACAAGCGAAAAAACCTGGTAAGCATTTTCAACCGCGTTTAACCATCATCTGACCACCATATTTGAAAAGGATTGTGCAATATCAATCCTTTTTGCATGAAACATACTTACATTTATCCTATGGATAGAAACAACGCCATTATCAGTGTCCGTAATCTGGTAAAAAATTATGCTGACTTCACTGCGGTGAAGGGGTTGAGCTTTGACGTCTATGAAAATGAAATTTTCGGACTGCTCGGCCCTAATGGTGCCGGAAAAACCACAACCCTTGAAATTATCGAGACCCTCAGGGAGAAAACATCCGGCGAAATCATTGTTGATGGCTTTTCGGTAGATCATGATGCCAATGAAATTAAACGTATTATCGGTGTACAATTACAGGCCGCAGGTTATTATCCTAACCTGAACCTGGTAGAGCTGATGGAACTATTTGCCGGTTTATACGGGGTAAATATCAAACCGATGGAAATGCTCGAAAAGGTAAACCTGCAGGACAAGGCCAAAGCAAAATACAAAGCACTTTCGGGCGGTCAGAAACAAAGATTTTCTATCGCTACCACCCTGCTTAACTCTCCAAAGATCATATTTTTAGATGAGCCCACCACCGGACTTGACCCTCAGGCCAGGAGGAACTTGTGGGACCTGATCACAGAGATCAGAAAAAATGGCACCACGGTAGTGATCACTACTCACTATATGGATGAGGCCGAACAGCTGTGCGACCGGGTTGCTTTTGTAGAGCGCGGAGAGATCATCGCACTGGATACGCCGGATAACCTTATTGATCAGTTACTGAGCAGAGGATTTGAACGCACAAAAGAAGTAAAAAAAGCTAATCTGGAGGATGTATTCATCAACCTGACCGGCAAAGAATGGCGCGAAGGCTAAATGATATCAAAGATGAATAAACCGTATAACCATACAAAGGCTACCCTTGCGCTTGCCAAAGCAAGTTTCCGCTCTATCATGCGCAGCCCTTCGGCAGTAGTTTTCACTTTAGCCTTCCCACTGATATTTATCCTGGTTTTCGGATTTTTGGGCGGCGGGGGAATTAAGGTAGATCTGGCCATCGCTCCCGGGTCTGATCTGCAGAACCCCGTGATCAAAGCACTGGAAGAAACCGCTGTCATCAACCTGGTGAAGAATAAATCTAAAACAGAGATTGCGCAGCAGCTGGAAAAAGGAAACATTGCAGGAGTAATCGACGTTCGTAAAAACACGGTACCACAGCCCGCCTACCTGGCCAATGTGCAATATACCTCGGCCTCAATGGATAAAGGCAACATCCTGAAATCTGTATTGAACAACCTGATGTTCATGCTGAATACCAGAGATTTAAAACCATCTGTGGCAGAGATCAGGGAAAGTACTGTTCATGGCAGGACTTACAGAACGATAGATTTCATCCTACCCGGCCAGCTGGGCTTTTCCCTGCTGAGTACCGGCGTTTTTGGAACCGCCTTTGTCTTTTTCAGTTTAAGGCAAACGCTGGTGATCAAACGTTTCTTTGCAACACCGGTTAAAAGGGCGAGTATCATCTTAGGCGAAGGCCTGGCAAGAATTGGCTTTGCGCTGCTCGGAGCGGTATTTATCATTATGATAGGCCACTTCTTTTTTCACTTTACGCTGATACACGGCATAGTCACTGTACTGAATATGCTGGTATTGTCAATTATCGGGCTCATCGTTTTTATGGGCTTTGGCTTTGTGGTATCAGGCATCGCTAAAAGCGAAAGTACCATTCCGCCGATTGCAAATATCATTACACTGCCCCAGTTTTTATTGTCGGGCACGTTTTTTTCTATAGATCATTTCCCCGTTTGGCTGCAGCCGATCAGCCGCGCTTTA
Organism: Pedobacter westerhofensis; assembly: GCF_900182595.1. Taxonomy (GTDB): domain Bacteria; phylum Bacteroidota; class Bacteroidia; order Sphingobacteriales; family Sphingobacteriaceae; genus Pedobacter; species Pedobacter westerhofensis. Next base: position 201,631 of record NZ_FXTN01000005.1, read on the forward strand.
CCGCTTACCTATTTAAACGATGCGATGCGACAGGTGGCTTTTGAGGGCGCAGGGCTATGGGATGTGAAATTACAGATTTTAATTATGCTGATCTGGGGCATCGCAATTTATGCCCTGGCAGTCAAGGTATTCAAGTGGGAATAATTTTTATAGGGCAATCCGTCCCTATAGTTTAAATTTTATTTTAACTTTGATTATCAACTGGGTAATTGTAATATTTACACTAAGGATATATAACACTTAAAACAAATAAAATGAGTTTAATTATTGATGTTCATGCAAGGCAAATCCTCGATTCACGAGGTAACCCTACTGTTGAAGTAGAAGTAATCACTGAAAATGGTCAGATGGGCCGTGCGGCTGTACCTTCAGGTGCAAGTACTGGTAAACACGAAGCTGTTGAATTAAGGGATGGGGATAAAAAAGTCTACATGGGCAAAGGTGTTTTAAAGGCTGTTGAAAATGTAAACAAGAAAATTGCTAAAGAACTTCAGGGTATTGATGTTTTTGAGCAAAATCTGATTGACAAAGCCATGATCGACCTTGACGGATCAGAAAACAAAGGTAATTTAGGTGCTAACGCAATCCTGGGCGTTTCTTTGGCGGTTGCTAAAGCAGCTGCTGCAGAAAGCAGACAACCATTATACCGTTACATCGGCGGCGTAAATGCAAACACTTTACCTGTTCCAATGATGAACATCCTGAATGGTGGTGCTCACGCGGACAACAAAATCGACTTCCAGGAGTTCATGATCATGCCATTGGGTGCCAGCAGCTTCTCTGAAGCATTGCAAATGGGTACTCAGGTATTTCACCACCTGAAAGACGTATTAAAGAAAAAAGGATATTCTACAAACGTTGGTGATGAAGGTGGTTTTGCACCGAACATCGGTTCAAACGTTGAGGCAATCGAAACAGTATTAACTGCCATCGAAACTGCCGGATTTACTCCTGGTAAAGATATCTGGATCGCTATGGATGCTGCTGCATCTGAAATGTACGATTCAAAAACCAAAACTTACAACTTCCATAAATCATCAGGTGAGAAATTAACTTCTGACGAGATGGTTAAATACTGGGTTGACTGGGCTAACAAATATCCTATCGTTTCTATCGAAGATGGTTTGGATGAGGATGACTGGGCTGCATGGGAAGCTTTAACTTTAGCTATCGGCAACAAAGTACAGTTAGTAGGTGACGATTTATTCGTAACTAACGTAAAACGTTTACAACAAGGTATTGATAAAAGCATCGCAAACTCTATCCTGGTTAAAGTAAACCAGATCGGTTCATTAACTGAAACCATCAATGCAGTATCTCTTGCACAAAACAATGGTTATACTTCAGTAATGAGTCACCGTTCAGGCGAAACAGAAGACACTACAATTGCTGATTTAGCTGTAGCGTTAAACTGTGGCCAGATTAAAACTGGTTCTGCTTCACGTTCAGACAGGATCGCAAAATACAACCAGTTGTTACGTATTGAAGAAGAATTAGGTTCTGCAGCGCGTTTCATTGGTAAAGACTTCAAATTCATCAAATAATAAGGTATCCTTATGTGTTGACAAGCGTTTGTTAACATTTGAACCCGAGATGATGAATTTAATCATCCAAGGCCCCATCTAACAATTGAAAAACAATAGATCAATTGGATGAATATGAGCATTTTAAAAACATCCGGAGTTTTAAACTTCGGATGTTTTTTTTTATATACATTTGTCTTATGAACAGATTGCTGGATATCTTTAGGAACAAATACTTTCTGTCGGCCGCAGCCTTCGTGGTATGGATGTTATTCTTCGATAAAAATGACATGCTCTCTCAATATGAATACCGTGCGGAAGTACACAAACTACAGGAAGAAAAAGACTTCTATGAAAAGGAAACTGCCCAGGTAAAAAAAGACCTCAACGAACTCAATACCAATCTGAATACTGCCGAGAAATTTGCCAGGGAGAAATACTTTATGAAAAAGGACAATGAAGATGTCTTCATCATCATTAAGGAAGCGCCCAAAGACTAAGCATTTCATGCTTCAATAACAGGAACCAGTTGAAGGTTAAATCGCTCCGTTTCTCTTTCTTAAAAACCACTCCGTGCTGAGCAGTAACAGGATCAGTACCAGCAGCGATTTAAAGTTAATCAGCTCCTCATACCTTCGGTCTTCGTAGCTCAGGGTTTTCATCTCTTTACTGCTCATCAGATCTTTTTGCAGTGCCGGTATCTGCTGAGGAAGGTACAGTTTCCCATTTGTCTGATTTGAAAGCTGGTAGAGCAGCTGATGATTTGCCACAGTCTGCTGAAATTCTGCAATCAGGGCGTTGATGTAAAAAGAACCTTTGGCTGTATATTTCTGCGTTCCCAGTGCGGTGCCTGCTACATAACTGTAATTGCCCGGCGGTAGTATGCCTGCATCCAGCTGATAGGCCGATTCAAATTTGGAGAAGCTGAAGTTATAGGTTTTTCCCGCATCATTCCTGAGCTGAATGGTCACATCAGCAGAGTTTACAGGAACATAGCTATCATTGTAAAGACTGGCGTTGATCAGGACATGTTCATTTTCATCAAAGGTCTGTTTAGCGGCATGTACTACGAACTTCCTTTTATCATCGCGGACAGAGAGGTACTGTACAATTTTGCCCATCAGCGATGAAAATACCGGTACCAGCTGATTGTCCTTCGCTTCTGAGAATTTCCACTTCCATAATCCTTCCCCGATCAGGTAACCTGTTTTCCGGCCGTTCACATTCATAAAAAACAACTGCGGCAAACCTGTACTGATCTTGCCCCTGCGCTGATTGATAACTGCCTGGAAATCACCAAAGGTTTTCAGCTCGCCTGAACTTACCTGCAGGGGATCAAAATTTTCAATGACTTTCCTGGATGCTGCATCCAGATCAAAAACAGAATTGGCAGTATTGATATCGCTGTAGGCATATAACAAGGCCCTGCTGCCCGCAGCGATGCTTACACCGGCCTGCGACTGGCTAAACTGGCTGAGGTTGCTTTGTGCACCCACAATATACCATAAAGGGACTTTGAGAGCCCGGACTTTTTCCAAAAAACCACGGGCATCGTAGGAAAGGCTGGGTAACTGGTACAGAACAATTAGTCCAAAAGTTGCCGGATCGGTATGCGCGAGCTGCTCCCCAGTCTGCAAAGATACATCATAGTGTTTGTTAAGGGCAATTGCTTCCTTCAGCGCTGCAAGATCGGGATGAGGTCCTGCCGCAGCGATCAGCACTTTCTGTCGGTCGTCAATTACTTCTACAATCACACGCTGAACATTGTTTTTCAGGGAGATTTCGCCCTTAACGGATGCCAGGCTTACGGTATACCGGTGTGTACCAAGGCTGCTTGCTTTTAAGGTTATGGGTATCGTCTTTAAAAACTGACCGGAATTCAGCTTCAGCACTTCCTCATGCAGTTTCGTTCCATTTTCAGTAACCGTCAGCCTCGTTTCGGCACCGGCACACTGCCAGGCTTCAGCCTGCACTTCAATCCTGAAATCATTGTCCAGGTAAACCAGGTCGTTACTGTTAATATTGGCGATCAGCACATCCTTCTGTGCCGTAGTATCGCCCAGGGCAATGGTATAAACCGGGGCCTTTAGTTCTGCAATATCCTCCGCAGGATTACCTCCCCTGTTGAATATCCCGTCAGAAGCAAGTATAACAGCGCCTACATTTCTGTTCATGAGCTCATCCTTCAGCTGGCTAACCAACAACGCGGCATTGGTTAATCTTCCGGTATAGCCAAAATAAAGGCCTTTGGCGACATGATCACTGAAACTATAGGCCCTTACCTCATATTGCTGAGAAAGCTGATCCCTGAGCTCCTCTACAGCCTTCCTGTATTGCAGCGTATCCAGGCCCGGAGAACTAAATGCGGCAATCGATTGTGAATTGTCCTGTGCAATCACAATTATGGGTTTTTCCAGCGTATAACTGATTTGCCTGATTAACGGGGCACATAAAAGCCATAAAATGAGAGACACGGTAACTGCCCTGAATATGGCCAGTGTTACGCGCAGCGATTGTGCCATGGCAGAAGACCGGCCATACAGCAGCCACGCAAAAAACCCTCCCGCCAGTAAACAGCAGAGAACAGCTATAAATGAATAAAAAGTAAATGAATTGTCCATTGCCCGGAAGTAAAGATGCAAAAAAAAAGCGTCAGGGAAAATCCCTGACGCCTGTATCTCGTGCTTTACAGCTGGCTATAATATGCCGCCGCAAACCGACAATACCTGTCCGGTAACATATGCGCTCATGTCTGATGCCAGAAATACGCAAACGTTAGCTACATCTTCCGGCTCTCCAGCTCTTTTCAGCGGGATACCTTCTTCCCAGCCTTTTACCACTTTAGGATCAAGCACATCGGTCATTTCTGTACGGATAAATCCCGGAGCAACAACATTGGTGCGGATATTTCTTGATCCCAGTTCTTTGGCTACTGATTTGGAGAAGCCGATAATACCTGCTTTGGAAGCTGCATAATTTGCCTGTCCTGCATTTCCCTGAACACCTACCACAGAGCTCATGTTAATGATGGATCCTTTACGGGCTTTCATCATGATCTTTGATGCCGCTTTGGTTACGTTAAATACCGACTTCAGGTTTACATTGATTACATCATCCCAGTTTTCCTCGCTCATGCGCATCAGCAAACCGTCTTTGGTGATACCTGCGTTGTTTACTACGATATCCAGTGTACCAAATTCCGCAACGATGTCACTGATCAGTTTTTCTGCTTCGTCAAATTTAGAAGCATCAGAACGGTAGCCTTTAACCTTTGTTCCAAAAGCCTGCAATTCATGTTCAAGGGCTTCTCCTTTTTCTACAGAAGACAGGTAAGTAAAAGCAACATTCGCGCCCTGCTCAGCAAACTTCTCAGCAATTTTGCGTCCTATGCCTTTTGAGGCACCAGTTATTAATGCCGTTTTTCCTTCTAATAATTTCATCTGGTTATGTATTGGTTGTTAATGGTTTGGTATGCTGTTTCAAGGCCATATGCCCTTCAACAGCTTTTTTAAATCTTTATTTATACTGCAGGTTCCTGCTGGCTCAGGCAATGGAAACTGCCCAGTCCCCAGATAATGTCTGTAGAATCTATACCTACCACTTTCCTGTCAGGGAAAACACCACGGATGATCTCCAGTGCAATCTCATCATTTACATCCCTGAAGGTAGGTACGATGACTGCTGCATTCGCGATATAAAAGTTCGCATATGAAGCAGGCAATCTTGTATCTTCATGGATCACCGGTGAGGGCATCGGCAGCTGAACGATATTCAGCGGCATGCCGTTAATCAGGCGCATTGCCTTCAGCTCTTCAAGATTTTCTTTGAGCAGGATATAATTCTCATCCAGAGGATTGGATTCAATCACTGTCAGTACAGTATTGGGGTTTACAAAACGGGTGATATCATCAATATGTCCGTCAGTATCATCACCAACAATGCCATCGCCAACCCACAGCACCTGCAGGGCACCGTAGCACTCTTTCAGGTATTCTTCTATCTGCTCCTGGCTGAGATGCGGGTTCCTGTTTTCATTTAATAAACAGGCGCGCGACGTTAGAATGGTGCCAGCACCATTAAATTCCACAGATCCGCCTTCCATCACGATACCGGGGTTAAATACCGGCAGGTTAAAATGATCGCCAATTCTGGTAGGGATCACATCATCCAGTTCATAGGGAGGATATTTATTGCCCCAGGCATTATAATCCCAGTCTACCACCACCTTTTTCTGATCTGAACCGGGGTTAATCAGAAATGCAGGCCCATGATCACGGCACCATGCATCATTGCTGGGGTTAAAGTAAAACTCAATCTGGCTCAGGTCCGCCCCGGCTTCCTCTAATTTTGAAATGGCAAAAGCTTTTGTTGCTTCGTCATTTACATTGATCCGTACCTTTTCACCTGTGGCTACAACCTTAATAAATTCGCAGTAAGGTGCATAGATCGTATCCAGCTTGCCGGGCCACGAAGCCTCTTTGTGCGGCCATGTCAGCCAGGTTGCTTCATGTTCTTCCCATTCTGCCGGAAAGCGGTAACCGGCTCTCCTTGGCGAGTGATCAAATAGACTCGTCATCAATATATCTTTTAGTAATTTGCGAATAGCTGTCAATTCTTCTGTCACGCAGGAAGGGCCAGTGTGTCCTGTAGCTGTTGGACAGGGTAAGGTCAAGTTCTACAACTTTTAGTTCTTCTTTATCGTGTGAAGCCAGATATAAAAGCGATCCGAAAGGGTTGGATACAAATGATCCGCCCCAGAAAGCAACACCTGCTTCTTCGCCTACACGGTTAATGCTTACCACGGGAACGCCGTTGGCAATAGCGTGTGAACGCTGCATGGTCTGCCATGCATTATATTGTTCGGTATTTGTGGCTTCATCCTGTGTAGTTGCCCATCCGATTGCGGTAGGGTAAACCAGGAAATCAGCACCCATCAGCGCCGTTAAACGGGCAGCTTCAGGATACCACTGATCCCAGCAGATCAGCACACCGATTTTTGCGTATTTGGTTTTAAAGACTTTGTAGCCCAGATCGCCGGGAGTAAAATAGAACTTCTCGTAAAAACCGGGATCATCAGGGATGTGCATTTTGCGGTACTTACCTAAATAGGTACCGTCAGCATCCAGAACAGCGGTAGTATTATGGTAAAGGCCCTCAGCTCTTTTCTCAAAAAGTGAAGCAACGATCACCACATTCAGTTCGGCAGCAACAGCAGATAATGCATCTGTTGAAGGGCCGGGAATAGTCTCCGCAAGTTTAAAATTTTCGTAATCTTCAACATCGCAGAAATAAAGTGATGTAAAAAGTTCCTGCAGGCACACCACCTGGGCACCCTGTGCTGCTACCTCGCGGATCTTTACAATTGCCTTATCTAAATTTTCTTGTTTGTTACTGGTACAGCTCATCTGCACCAATCCAACTTGTACTTTAGCCATTCTATGAAATTTTGTGGTGCAAAGTTAAAGAAAATATCGAAACTGATATGATCAGATATAGTTTGTCTGATTATGAAGCCTTAGGCGGCATCTCTATGATCAGGCTGTCTTTGTATTCCTGCTGCAGTTCAAACAGGCATTTGGCACACAGGCAGCTGTCATAATGTTCACTGATATACTGCACCTCGTTGAGATCGAGATGCACTACACTGCACTGGCACTTGGTATAAGAATTGGCCTTACACTCTATTGCCGAACCGCAGCGTTCGCATGGTATGATTTCGTGCTTGGTCATTGAGGGACAGGATTAAAACACAAAAGTACGGTAAAATCAATTACCGTACTTTATGCGTTCAATTTTATGAGATTTAGATTATCCTGAGCAGCTGATACAGCCTTCTTCCATAGAACAAACCGGGCCATCAGTGATCTCTTCAACCACCTGCTCGATAATTTCAGGGATTACAGGCTCCATTGCTTTGCCAGCCTGGTTCTCTACAGTAAATTTAACTGCCTGAGAAGCTGCCTGGGTGCGCAGGTAATACATACCCGTTTTCAAACCTTTTTTCCATGCGTAGAAGTGCATTGAAGTCAGTTTGGAAGTATTCGGTGCATTGATAAACAGGTTCAGTGACTGCGACTGGCAGATATACGCGCCACGGTCGGCCGCCATATCAATAATGCTGCGCATTTTAATTTCCCAAACTGTTTTGTATAATTCCTTGATGTAATCAGGGATCTCAGCGATATCCTGAACTGATCCGTTAGCCAGGATGATCCTGTCTTTCATTGCAGGTGTCCACAGGCCAAGAGAAACAAGATCTTTCAGCAAGTGTTTATTTACTACCACAAACTCACCGCTCAATACCCTTCTGGTATAAATATTTGAAGTATAAGGCTCAAAACATTCGTTGTTGCCAAGGATCTGTGAAGTTGATGCGGTAGGCATCGGAGCAACGAGCAGCGAGTTACGTACACCGTCTTTCACCACTTTGGCACGCAGGTCTTCCCAGTTCCAGCGGTTGCTGGCAGGTTTTACATTCCAGAGGTCAAACTGGAATTTACCCTCCGACAGCGGGGAACCTTTGAATGTTTCGTATGCACCATCTTTTAATGCAAGATCATGCGAAGCAGTCATTGCTGCAAAATAGATCGTTTCAAAGATTTCCTTGTTCAGTTCTTTTGCACCTTCACTTTCAAAAGGCAGGCGCATCAGGATGAAGGCATCGGCAAGTCCCTGCACACCCAGGCCAACAGGTCTGTGGCGCATGTTGGAATATCTCGCTTCCTCGATCGGATAATAGTTATAATCGATTACCTTATTCAGGTTCAATGTAGCCTGGTAAGTTACATCATATAATTTCTGGTGATCAAATTCTCCGTTGATTACAAATCTTGGCAGGGCCAGTGAAGCCAGGTTACACACAGCTACCTCATCTTTAGAGCTGTACTCCATGATCTCGGTACACAAATTAGAACTTTTGATGGTTCCTAAATTCTGCTGATTTGATTTGCCGTTTGCGGCATCTTTGTATAATAAATATGGCGTTCCTGTTTCGATCTGTGAATCAAGAATTGCGAACCATAATTCCTGTGCTTTGATGGTTTTGCGGGCACGTCCTTCTTTCTCGTAGCGCTCATATAAAGCCTCAAATTCCTTGCCCCAGCAATCAGCCAGTCCCGGTGCTTCATCCGGGCTGAACAGGCTCCATTCGCCATTGTCCTCTACGCGCTGCATAAACAAATCGCAGATCCACAGTGCATAGAACAGATCGCGGGCACGCATTTCTTCTTTACCATGGTTTTTACGCAGGTCAAGGAATGAGAATACATCTGCATGCCATGGTTCCAGGTAGATGGCGAAAGCACCTTTACGCTTGCCTCCACCCTGGTCTACGTAACGGGCAGTATCATTAAATACCTTCAACATCGGCACGATACCGTTACTTGTACCGTTAGTTCCGCTGATATAGGCTCCGGTAGCTCTTACATTGTGGATGCTCAAACCTATACCGCCGGCACTCTGTGAAATCTTGGCAGTTTGTTTAAGGGTGTCATAAATACCTTCGATACTGTCATCCTGCATCGTCAGCAAAAAGCACGACGACATCTGAGGTTTAGGTGTTCCTGCATTGAACAGTGTAGGCGTTCCATGTGTAAACCAGCGCTCGCTCATCAGGTTGTAACTTGCAATAACGCTGTCGATATCACCTTTATGGATTCCAACGGCTACACGCATGTATAAATGCTGCGGACGCTCAACGATAATTCCGTTGATTTTCAGCAGGTAAGATTTTTCAAGCGTTTTAAAGCCAAAATAATCAAATCCAAAATCCCTGTCGTAGATAATTGTACTGTCCAGGATATCGGCATTGGCCTCGATCACTGCCCAAACATCATCGGCAATCAGTGAAGCTGACTTGTCAGTTTTAGGATCTACATAACGGTATAACATTTCCATCGTTTTAGAAAACGACTTCGTCGTGTTTTTATGCAGGTTGGATACAGCGATCCTTGACGCCAGTAAGGCGTAATCAGGATGCTTGGTAGTTAAAGAGGCGGCAGTTTCAGCAGCAAGGTTGTCTAATTCTGACGTGGTAACGCCATCATATAAACCTTCAATTACCTTCTTGGCTACATCAATAGGATCAACCAGTTCAGCATTGAAGCCATAACATAATTTCTCGATGCGGGCTGTGATTTTGTCAAACCGCACCGCTTCTTTGCGACCATCTCTTTTTTCTACAAACATATTTTTTCAGGGTTTTGTATTGCTTATTCAGTGTTGTTCAAGGCAACGCCCAACATCGGCAATAAATTAATATTATTTTATTGGTTCAATACTTACCGGCAAGGGCAGCTGTAAATATCAAAAATCATCATCCAGAGAGAAAGCCGAAGCTTTGTCTTCAGACGAGGTAAGTACTCCACTTTTCTGGTAATCACCAACACGTTTTTCAAAGAAGTTGGTTTTGCCCTGCAGAGAAATCATTTCCATGAAATCAAAAGGGTTAGTGGCATTATATATTTTATCATATCCCAGTTCTGCAGACCATCTGTCGGCCACAAACTCAATATACTGAGACATTAACTTCGCATTCATTCCAATCAGGGCAACCGGCAATGCGTCAGTGACAAATTCTTTCTCTATTTCCACTGCGTCTTTGATAATGCCATGTACCGCTTCCTGAGAAAGCCTGGTGTTCAGCATCTTGTAAAGCAGACACGCAAATTCACAGTGCATACCTTCATCCCTCGAGATCAGTTCATTGCTGAAAGTCAGTCCGGGCATCAGTCCGCGTTTCTTCAACCAGAAGATAGAGCAAAAGCTTCCGCTAAAGAAAATACCTTCAACCGCAGCAAAAGCTACCAGCCGTTCAGCAAAGTTGCCGTTATCAATCCACCTTAGTGCCCATTCTGCTTTTCTCTTTACGCATGGTACGGTTTCGATGGCATGAAACAACCTGTCCTTCTCTGCTTCATCCTTAATATAGGTATCAATCAGTAAGGCGTAGGTTTCAGAATGGATATTTTCCATCATGATCTGGAAGCCATAAAAACAGCGTGCTTCAGGCAACTGAACTTCGCTCATGAAATTAACCGCAAGGTTCTCGTTGACGATACCATCACTGGCAGAGAAAAAGGCGAGGATATGAGAGATGAAATGACGCTCACCATCATTCAGGTTATCCCAGTGCTTCTGATCGTCAGAGAGGTCAATCTCTTCCGCTGTCCAAAAACTAGCTTCACTCTTTTTATACATTTCCCAGATTGCCGGATATTTGATTGGCAGCAGGACAAAGCGATCTTTGTTCTCTTTCAGTAATACTTCTTCTTCCATGGTATATTTTAAATGATGTATAATCAATTGCGTCGAACTTCCTGTTAAACCCTCTTCATCGGCTTTTCTTGCGCAAATCAAAAGTTTAAAATAAAACAGATTTATTATCTAACCTTAACTAATTAAATATTAAATCCTTAGCCAACAATATTTTGATGAGTTTAACAGGATTCTTATAATAACAAATATAAACTTTGAAGCTTTTAATCGTTAGCAATAGTTGTTAACAAGTGGGCGTAATTATCCACACAGAGGGGAAAATATTACCGATAAATTACTTTAGAAAGTTGTTAATGATTTACGGCTGTCACGTGCGAGCAGCAGATAAATGTTAATAACATTTACAAACCTGACTTTATAAGCGAAAAGATCAAGATTTCAGCAAGGAGGCGCAGCGCAGCATAATGCCTCACCTGACTGATTGTATTGATGTACGGATTGATTTTAAGTTGGGTTACCGTAGCTGATGCTCACCTGGGACTGCCCTTTATTAAAGAAACCAAGTTCTTTGGCAGCACTTTCAGAAACATCAATAATATAGCGTTTACTGTGCGGGCCCCTGTCATTTACCTCCACATCTACAGATTTTCCATTGGAAAGGTTCGTTACGGTAACGATGGTACCCAGGGGAAGACTCATATGCGCGCAGGTGAATTTCCTGCCCCGGTACTTTACACCGCTGGTAGTTCTGCGGCCTTCAAATTTTCTATGATAATAGGTTGCAAGTCCTGTTTTTATCCGTGTTACAATACCGGTTCCGGATTCTGTACCGGTAGCATCTGACTGTGCGCTGACCTGCAGAAACACGAACATACTCAATAAAAGCAAACAGTATTTCATCTTATTCATCTATTGATTTTTAATTGAAAGATGGAGCCTTTGATGATTAAAATAATTATTTTAATCAAGTCGGGTTCATATTTAATTTTGTTGGTGACCTGCCAAAGGTATATAAAAAACACCCAAGTTTCAAAACAAAAAATGCCCAATGAACTGATCATCGGGCATTTATGCGCATTAAGGAACATCAGGCCCTATTTATCGGGAACAAAATTCATTGAAATTGAGTTTACGCAGTTACGTGTGTTTTTAGCAGTAAAGCCTTCTCCAAGGAATACATGTCCGAGATGCGCCTTACAATTTGCACATACAATTTCAGTCCGCGAACCGTCTGCATCAGGGATCCTGATCACAGCTCCCTTGATCTCATCATCAAAGCTTGGCCATCCGCATTCCGATTCAAATTTAGACTCCGAGCGATAAAGCGGCGCATTACAGCGTTTGCAGGTGTAGGTGCCTTTTGCTTTATTATTCAGCAATGTTCCTGTACCCGGATACTCTGTTCCCTTGCGCACGATTACATCTTCTTCCTCTTTTGTTAATTTATTCCATCCCATCTTGCTGGTAGTTTTAGTTGTATTTTCTTTTTCCTGTTTCTGGGCACAGGCAGTTAAGCCGGTGATCATGACGAAACCCATGATTAAAATTAATTTGTTCATCATATTTTTGTGTGTTAAGCCCTATATACGATTAACAACAACCGGTGGTTTTTAGTGTTGGCGCAGCGCAAATTGACAATATGTTGATATAAAAAAAATGAGGCTTAACCAACATGGCAAGCCTCATTCAATATTATTTATCAAAAGGATTATTTCTTTAGTGCGTCTGCCATTGCCTGGCCAATTTCAGCAGGGCTTTCCACTACGATAATACCACATTCAGCCATAATCTTCATTTTTGCAGCAGCAGTATCATCGGCACCACCAACGATTGCACCAGCATGGCCCATTCTGCGGCCCGCAGGAGCTGTTTGTCCGGCGATAAAACCAACTACTGGTTTTGTACCATTTTCTTTGATCCAGAGTGCAGCTTCAGCTTCCATACCACCACCGATCTCACCGATCATGATGATACCTTCAGTTTCAGGATCGTTCATCAACAGCTCAACAGCTTCTTTAGTTGTTGTTCCGATAATCGGGTCTCCACCGATACCGATTGCAGTAGTGATACCTAAACCTGCTTTTACTACCTGGTCAACAGCTTCGTAAGTAAGCGTACCTGATTTAGAAACTACACCAACGGTACCTTTTTTGAAGATGAAACCTGGCATGATACCGATTTTAGCTTCATCCGCAGTAATTACACCAGGACAGTTAGGACCGATTAAACGGCAATCCCTTCCGGCAATATATTCTTTAACCTGAATCATATCCTTTGTAGGGATACCTTCAGTAATACATACAATAACTTTAATTCCAGCTTCAGCAGCTTCCATAATAGCATCTGCAGCAAATGCAGGCGGAACAAAGATGATAGATACATTGGCACCAGCCTGATCAACCGCATCTTTAACCGTATTAAAAACCGGTTTGTCTAAATGAGTTTGTCCGCCTTTACCAGGTGTTACCCCGCCAACTACGTCAGTTCCGTATTCTATCATTTGTGAAGCATGGTAAGTACCTTCATTTCCGGTAAAACCTTGTACAATTACTTTCGAATCTTTATTTACTAAAACACTCATGTATCTATAATTTTTTATGCAAATCTAAGATTATTGCATGGAATGCCAAATGCAATTCAAACATTAATGAAAAGAAACAGAAATGCTACTTAGCGATGCCCTCAGAATGGAACTGCAGATCGTAAAGACGTTTATAATAACCATCTAACCTCAGCAATTCCTGATGGTTGCCCATTTCCATGATCTCTCCTTTATCCAGTACAATGATCTGATCTGCTTTTTGAATGGTGGATAACCGGTGGGCAATCACAATGGAAGTACGCCCCTTCATCAGCTTGTCTATTGCGGTCTGGATGAGCATCTCAGTTTCTGTATCTACCGATGAGGTAGCCTCATCAAGTACCAGGATAGAGGGATTGTATACCAGTGCCCTGATAAATGAGATCAGCTGTGCCTGTCCCGCAGAAAGCGTTGCGCCCCGCTCCATCACATTGTACTGATATCCGCCCGGAAGCCTTTCAATAAAATCATGTGCCCCAACTTTTATCGCTGCGTCTACCACTTCATTCATGGTAATATGGGGATTGTTCAGGGTGATATTGTTAAAGATTGTATCAGAAAACAGAAATACATCCTGCAGCACCGTGGCGATGCGGCTCCTCAGATAGCCTAGTTCATAATCATGGATATTAATCCCATCCACCTTGATGTCGCCTTTCTGGATCTCGTAAAAACGGTTCAGGATATTGATGGTAGAAGATTTTCCAGCACCGGTAGCACCTACCATGGCTACTGTCTGCCCTGCTTTAACTTTAAAACTGAGGTCTTTCAGCACATAGTTCTCATCACTATAGGCAAACCAGACATGATCAAAGGAAATATCTCCTTCCATCATCGCCGGTGCGTGTGTACCATTATTTACTGTTTTTTCATCTGTATCAAGTACCTTAAAAACACGCTCTGCGCCTACCATACCCATCTGCAGGGTATTGAATTTGTCCGCCAGCTCCCTGATTGGCTTAAACAGCATACCGATATACAGGATAAATTCTGCAATAGTGCCGGGAGTTACATCCAGCGGCTTGGACAGGATGCTTTTAGCACCGTACCACACGAGCAGGCCAAGGCACATCGCCGATATAATTTCTACAACCGGAAAGAAAATAGAATAGTACCAGTTAGAACGGATATTGGCATCGCGGTAGCGCTGATTGATCTTTTTAAATTTACGGTACTCCTGATCTTCCCTGGCAAAATACTGGATAATGGAGATGCCGGTAATATGTTCCTGCAGGTAGGTATTTAAATTGGAAACCTCTGTACGGATCTCCTGGAAGGCCGACTTGATAGAACGCTGAAAGATTGAGGTCGCAATAATCAGCAGTGGCATGGGCAGCAATACCATCAGGGTCAAGCCCCAGTCGGCATAAAACATTACACAGATGATGGCAATTACCTGCAAAATATCACCTATAATAACAATCAGCCCTTCAGAAAAGATATCGGATATCGTTTCAAGATCAGACACAGTACGTGTGATCAGCTGCCCGATCGGGGTTTTATCAAAGAATTTTAAACGGAGCGTAGTGATGTGATTAAATACATTGATCCTTAGATCGCGAATAGCAGATTGCCCCAGGATATTGGTAAGCAGCGTATGACTGTACTGGATTGCACTTTGCAGCACCAGCAACAGCAGCATGACCACAGTCATCATCAGCAATCCCTGATACTGGCCCTGAAGGATATAATGATCCAGCGTGTATTTGATCAGGAATGGCCTTACGGGCGCCACAACCGCAAGCAGTATCGTGAGAATGACCGACCAGATAAATATTGTACGGTAAGGCTTTACATATTGAAAAACTCTTTTCAACAGGCCTACATTTAAAGCATCACCGGTAATTTTGGACATAATTAATTTACAAAAGGATAAATGATGTTCACAAGATAAAGTCCGCAGGCCGGTACCGACTGCCCCGCCCTGCTCCGGTTTTTACTTTCTACGATTGAAGTAAAATCACCCAAACCAATTTCTTTCCGCCCTACCTGCACCAGCGTACCTACAATGGCACGTACCATGTTCCTTAAAAAGCGGTCGGCAGAAATCCTGAAGATCAGCCCCTCATCCGTTTCACGGAACCAGGCTTCAGTAATTTTACAGTTGTTTGTGGCGGTATCTGTATTCGTTTTGCTAAAGCTGGTAAAATCTGTAAAGTTAAGCAGGCTGGCCGCTGCCGCATTCATTGCCGCAACATCCAGTGGCGCTTTATATAGCCAGGAGCGGTTCAGCTTAAATGGATCTTTACAAAAATGAAAATGATATTCGTAGGATCTTGCCGTTGCATCAAAACGGGCATGGGCCTCAGCTTCCACAGCAAAAATCCTTTTGACTGCAATGGCATAAGGCAATAAAGCGTTGATACTGCCAAGTGCATTTGCAGCCGCGGTTTCAGTAACATCTTTCAAGTCTGCGTGCGCAAAGAACTTACTGGCATGTACACCGGCATCCGTTCTCCCGCAGCCCAGGCTTGCCACCGGCTGCCTGAAAAAAACAGACAGTGCTTTGTCCAGTTCCTGCTGCACAGTTACCGAATTGGGCTGTGTCTGCCAGCCATGATAAGCTGTGCCATCGTAAGATAATTCTATAAAAAAGCGTTGCGTATTCAATTGACTGCAAAAATACTTTTTTCCCCTCAACAAGACAGGCGTTTAGTTGTGTTTTAATATATTTGTTGAAATTATTAAATTGATATGATACAAAGAGTACAATCTGTATGGCTTTTTCTGGCTGCTCTGACACTGTTCCTGTTGCTTATTTTACCGGTAGTTACCGTGCCCACCAGCACAGGGCTGAACTGGCTGCAGGTTGGCGGAATTTATAGCACTGCAAATAACATCACTCAAAAAACCGTATCCTATTCTGCCCTTTTTGGCGGTACAATACTTGCAGGCATGATCTGCCTGGCGGCTATCTTCTTATTTAACAACAGGGCCTTACAGAAGCGTATTGTACTCCTGGCCATCTTTGTGATCATCCTGGTGATTGCAGCCATCGTTTATTATGCGCTCAACATCCCCGGCGGAATTGTTGGTGCGGTTTTCAATCTGGGCGCCTACCTGCCCTTTCTGTCTGTCATTTTTTGTGCACTGGCTTTCAGAGGGATCCGCAAAGACGAACAGCTGATCCGGTCGGCCGACAGACTGAGATAATGGCTATTTAATTATTATTTCGTTATGTACCAAACAAATACCAAAAAATAAGCGTACCTTCGCGGCTTAATAAATAAAGTTATAATGATAAACCCATTTAAATTATTGGGGATAAGTGATGACGTTGTTAATGCCGTAAAGGATTTAGGTTTCGAAAATCCAACACCTATTCAGGAGCAAGCTATTCCTGTGCTGTTAGAGGGCAATAATGACTTTGTTGGTTTGGCCCAAACAGGAACAGGAAAAACAGCAGCATTTGGTTTGCCGCTAATCGAACTGATCGACTTCAGTTCTAAAAAGCCTCAGGCGTTGATTTTATGCCCTACAAGAGAGCTTTGCTTGCAAATTGCCAGCGACATCAAAAATTACTCAAAAAACACGCCTGGTGCTAGTGTGGTTGCCGTTTACGGTGGCGCAAACATTATGCAGCAATTGCGTGAGATCAGAAACGGTGTACAAGTTGTTGTTGCAACACCGGGTCGTATGTTAGACATTATCGGCCGTAAGGCTATAGATTTCAGCAGTGTGAAATATGTAGTTCTTGACGAAGCTGACGAAATGTTGAACATGGGCTTCCAGGACGATATCAACGATATCTTATCTACTACTCCTGACGACAAAAAAACATGGTTATTCTCTGCAACTATGCCTCCTGAAGTGAGACGTATAGCTAAGAACTACATGGACAACCCTACTGAGTTGACCATGGGTACCAAAAACACTGGTAACGTAAATATCGAGCATGAGTACTATGTAGTACGTGCAAGAGATAAATATGCTGCCTTAAAACGTATTGTGGATTTCAACCCTGAAATTTTCGCAGTAGTGTTCTGTAAAACCAAACTGGATACACAGGATGTTGCCGAAAACTTAATCAAGGATGGTTACAATGCTGATGCTTTGCACGGTGATTTGTCACAACAACAACGTGATAAAGTAATGCAGCGTTTCCGTGACCGTAACATGCAATTGCTGATTGCAACGGATGTTGCTGCACGTGGTATTGACGTAAACAACGTAACTCACGTTGTGAACTATTCACTGCCTGACGAAATTGAAAGTTATACGCACCGTAGCGGACGTACAGGAAGAGCCGGTAAAACTGGTATCTCTATCTGTATCATCAATTCTAAAGAATTGGGCAAAATCCGTCAGATTGAAAGAATCATCGGTAAATCATTCACTAAGGCAGAATTGCCAACAGGGTTTGATGTTTGCGAAAAACAATTGTTCTCTTTGGTTCACAAAGTTCACAATGTTGAAGTAAACGAAAGCCAGATTGACCAGTACATTCCAAGGATCATGGACGAATTTGCTGAACTGAGCAAAGAGGACGTGATCAAACGTTTCGCATCTTTAGAGTTTAACCGCTTTTTAGAATACTACAAAAATGCGCCTGACTTAAATGCAGCAGCATTGGATGAACGTGGCGAGCGTGGAGAACGTGGTGCAAGAGGCGCAAGAAACAGTGATTACACCCGTTTATTTATCAACTTAGGTTCGGTAGATGAATTTACAAGAGGCGACTTGTTATCTTTTGTATGTAACAACGGTAAGATCAGCGGTAAAAACATTGGTAAAATCGACCTTAAAGGTGTTTATTCATTCTTTGAAGTTGAAAATGCAAGTGTTGATACTTTGTTTGCCAACTTTAACGATATCCAGTTTAACAACCGTGGTGTAAGAATCGAAAAATCTGGTGATGCCCCAGAAGGTGGCGGCAGCAGAGGCGGCGAAAGAAGACCATACAGTGGTGGTGGTGAACGTAAAAGTTACGGTGGCGGCGAGCGTAAGAGCTATGGCGGCGGCGACAGAAGAAGTTCTGGCGGCGGTGGCAGACGTGAAGGCGCAAGTGCTGGTGGCGGATTCAGGGATTTCTCTGGTAAACCACGTGAAGGCGGAAACGCCGGTGGAAGCGGAAGACGCGAAAGCAGCGGAAGCGGAGACAGAAGACGCAGATCTTAATACTCCTCAATCATAAACAGAAATGGCCCGGACAATCGTCCGGGCCATTTCTGTTTACAGCGTTAAATATATCTATATGATTTCTTTTCTGCCCTCAGCGATGGTAGGCTGCAACCCTGCACCACCATCTGTGATCAGAAACCGGAGGCTGTATCATTCCCCCTGGGATCAGCACCTGTCTCCAGTTCACCGTCCGGCCTTACCAGGATGGCATCAACCCTGCCTATAGAACCACGCTCTTTAAACGTATATCCTTTTACCTGAAGGTGTGCTCTCGCAGCTGGTGCTATTGCACCCTTTTCTACCGTGACATCATCAGGCAGCCACTGATGGTGAAACCTTGGCGCTGCAACCGCAGCCTGCATGCCCTGTCCAAAAGCCAGTACATTCAATACGGTTTGAAATACAGAAGTGATAATCGTAGATCCGCCCGGAGTGCCCACAACCATCAGTAATTTCCCATCTTTTTCAATGATTGTCGGTGTCATGGAGCTCAGCATCCGCTTGCCCGCGTAGATAGAATTGGCCTCTCCGCCAATCAGCCCGTACATATTCGGAGATCCCGGTTTTACAGAAAAATCATCCATCTCATTGTTGAGGATAAATCCGGCACCATCTACCACAACCAGTGAACCGTAAGAACCATTCAGCGTAGTCGTTGCGGATACTGCATTGCCTTCCGCATCAACAATGGAATAATGTGTGGTCTGCTCACTTTCATATCCCGGCAATACACCCGGTTTAACATCAGTACTTAGCGTGGCCTTTTCAAAACTCAGCCCTTTGATCCTGGACTGGATATAGTTTGTATCCAGCAGTGCTGTTTGCGGTACTTTAAAGAAATCAGGATCACCCAGATAGCTGGCCCTGTCTGCATATGCCCGGCGCTCCACCTCAACCATTAGCTGTACAGTAGAATCCTGCTGAAAGCCCCAGCGCGATAAAGGATAATTGCCAACCTGCTTCAGCATCGTTAACAAGGCAATACCACCGCTTGACGGCGGAGGCATAGAGATGACGGTATAATTCTGATAACTGCCGGAGACCGGCTTTCTCCATACAGATTTATATTCCTTCAGATCCTGCTCAGAGATAATACCCTGCGTATGTGCCATAGCAGCAACAATTGCAGCTGCTACAGGTCCTTCATAGAATCCTGCACGGCCTTTATCCCTGATCAGTTTTAAGGTGGCTGCCAGCTGTGGCTGCTTTAACAGATCCCCCTCTTTCCACACGGCCTCTTTTACGAAGGCAACAGGTTTACTGTTATATTTCAAAAAATCTGCTTTATGCCTGTTGAGTTCAGCAGCCTGCTGTGCAGTTACAGCAAAACCTTTTTCGGCGAGATCGATAGCGGGCTGGATATCTTTCTTCCATTTTAATTTACCATACTTATTATGTGCCTTCACCATTCCGTCAACAGATCCCGGTACGCCAGAGGCCAGTGCACCAAGTAAACTCTTATCAATGACAGGATTCCCTTTTGCATCCAGGTACATATCACGGGAAGCTTTTCCGGGAGCTGTTTCACGGTAGTCGAGCGCATCCGACTCCCCGGTTTTGCTTCTGTACATCATAAATCCTCCGCCGCCAATATTCCCGGCATTGGGATATACTACGGCCAGTGCAAACTGTACTGCAATAGCCGCGTCTACAGCATTTCCTCCATCTTTGATAATAGCCACACCTACCCTGGCGGCTTCGGGATGCGCACATACTACTGCTGCGTGTTTATACTTCTGAATTTCCTGTGCGGCAGCCCAATTGAAGGAAAACAGTTCAACACAGAGGCTGATTGCAAACGAGGTTAATAAAATAGTTCTGGTCATCATCAGGATTGTTTAGGTGTTTAAAAATACCTGATTTCAATGGCATTAAAAATTTTTTAGAAATGAAAGGGCAAAAAAAATCCGAATCAAATGATCCGGATCAGGTAATAATAGGTAATAGTTAAAACCTTAATTATTTTACTGGCTTATCCATAATCTGAGAAGCTTTCAGATATACTTTTCCGCCTTTTTTGTTGACATAATATTTACGGTTTTTACCATCAATATATACATCAGTTCCATCTGGCGCCATTTTACCTTTATATGTTTTGTCGCCTACTTTTGAAGTTCCTTTTACAGCAACTTCTGCCGTTTTATGTCCAACACTGGTTGCAGTTTTATCGATCGTCTGACCAACAGTTTTCTTTTTTTCCTGTGCTTGAGCAGATAAGGAAATGGTACCGGCAATTGCAAGGGTTAGTAAACCCGATAAAAATTTCTTGTTCATCGTTATAGATTTTAACTATACAACAGCGCGACATATGGATTGTTTTAATTTAACTGCTCAGTGAGTTCCTGCATCTCAGTAGCCGGGGCATGACCTTCGTAAAGAATGTGGTATACCGCGAGGCAAATTGGCATTTCTACCTTGTATTTGTTGTTTACGATATGCATACACCGGGCAGCATAATACCCTTCAGCCACCATGTTCATTTCCAGCTGCGCAGATTTAACAGTATAACCTTTGCCCACCATATTGCCGAAAGTTCTGTTCCTGCTAAACTGGGAGTACGCAGTAACAAGTAAATCACCCAGATAGGCAGACTCCTTGATGTCCCTTGAAATAGGATGGACGGCGTCTACAAACCTCTCCATTTCACGCACTGCGTTAGAGATCAGTACGGCCTGGAAATTATCACCATAGCCTAGTCCATGGCAGATACCGCTGGCCACAGCATAGATGTTCTTTAAAACGGCACCATATTCTGTACCAAAAATATCATCCGAAATGACGGTTTTCAGGTATCTTGTATTTAGGAGTTTTGAAAAATCCCCTGCCGATGCGATGTTGATGGAAGCAATGGTCAGATAGGATAATTTCTCCAGTGCCACTTCCTCTGCATGACAGGGGCCACTGATGACCAGTATATCGTCCAGCGGAACACCGAAATGCTCGTTCATAAATTCACCGATAATCTGGTTTTCGTCTGGCACAACCCCTTTAATTGCAGAAACGATCTTTTTGCCACGCAACAACTCAGGACTTACATCTTTCAGTGTTTCTTTTAAAAATGCAGCAGGCACGTTCAGGATAATATAATCGGCAGAACCTATAACCTCAGCGATATCTCCTGAGATATGGCTTGCAGGGATATTGAGTTCTACTGCGCTCAGATATTTAGGGTTATGCTTATATTTCTGCAGGTAAGCAATGGACTCGGCATCGCGTAGCCACCAGTAAATTTCCTTTTCAGTAAGATTGTCAGAGAGCATCTTTATGACGGCCGTTGCCCAGCTACCGCCACCAATCATTGCGACTTTTGGTATCATTCTGTATAAATAAAAAATCCCGGCTTAATGTTTAAACCGGGACAAATTACTTATTTTATTGATAAGGCGTTAGTTTACTTTTTGCCAGGATCAGCAAAGAGCTTATCCTTAGTGGTTTTCTCTACCTTCATACCATCCTTCAGTTTGTTCTGAATGGCAGAATATGGTCCGCTTATTACTTCTGTGCCGGCTTTCAATCCTTTTTTGATCTGGATATACTGGTCGTTCTGAATTCCGGTAACCACTTCTACCTGTTTTACCTTGCCTTCAGCGTAAGTATAAACATACTGTTTAATCGTTTTATCATTCAGCTTTGTTTTTTGCTTATCGGCATTTGCATCAGGGTTCTTGGCATCGCCTTCATCTTTGCCTCCTTTGGTAAAAACAGACTGTATAGGAACCGACAAACTGGTTACTGAAGAACTTTCTATATCCACCGTTGCAGAAAGACCTGGCCTGAATGGCGAAGGAAGATCTTTTGCTCCTCCTTTTACCCCGGAGTATGAGTCCGCAGCGATACGTACTTTAACCACAAAGTTGGTCACCTGATCAGTGCTTGCAGTTGCGGCAGCGGTGCCTACATCTTTCGATGAACTTGCGATCTCTGTCACTACACCCTTAAACTTTTTATCTTCAAAAGCATCTACTTCAATCACAGCACTGTCGCCTACATTTACACGGTTGATATCATTCTCATTTACATCCACGTTCACTTCCATAGATGTTAAGTTTGAAATCCTCATGATTTCTGTACCTGCAAACTGGGCAGTACCCAGAATCCTGTCTCCCAATTCTACCGAAAGCTTGGAAATCACCCCGTCAACAGGCGCAAAGATCGTTGCTTTGGCTAGATTCGCACTTGCTTCCTGAACATTGGCACCTGATGTTTCAAGATTAAATTTCGCAGCGATCAGTGACTGCTTGGCACCTTCAAGATTAGTTGTTGCCGTAACAAAGGCTGCTTTTGCCGCATCAAATTCAGCAACAGAGATTACTTTCTTTTTGAAAAGCTCAACGTTACGTTTATATATACCCTGTTCGTTGGCGAAACTGGCCTTAGACTGCTCCAGTACCTGCGCAGCCGAAGCCACACTTGCCTTCTGCGAACTGTACGATGCACTGGCCCTGTCAAAACCCGAGCGCAGCACGTCTGGCCTTACTTTAAACAGGAGCTGTCCCTTCTTCACAATATCACCTTCCTTCACCAGCAACTCTACCACTTCTCCGGAAACTTCGGAACTCAGTTTAACTTCCGTTTCGGGCTGTACTTTTCCGCTGGCAGTAACGGTTTCTATAATTCTCCGGCTTGCTGCTTTCTCTACGGTAACCTTCTCCATCTTTTCACCGCCAATCAAGCCCGTCAGCTTTGCTACAACCAGCAGAGCGATGAGTACGCCTACAGTGATGAGTATGTGTTTTAATTTCATCTGATTTTATTTTGTTTTTAGTTGTTTGATGGAGCCTTGGTTTTTCAAATTAATTATTGCTCTGAGAGCTTAATAATTAATTTGAAAAAGGCGGGTTCATTGTAATTTATTTATTTGTCTGGGTTTTTATTTTTAAAAATTAATCTGCCGGCCTAAGTAATAGTCTATCACCTTGGATCTGAACAACAGATCGTATTTAGCCTGTATAAAATCGGTCTCTGCTTTATTTCTGTTGGTCCTTGAAGTATTGTAGTCGAGTGAATTTACCAGCCCCACATTGTAGCGCTGCTCTATTACATTGAAAGCGTCCTTCTGGGCATTAAATGTATTTAAGGTAGAGCTATAACGGCTGTCTGCGGCCCTAAGATCGGCAATTGCCTGTGCAATCACTTTGTACAGATTGTTTTTAGTCAGATTTTCCTGCAGCTTATAATCTTCATAATTGATCTTTGCCCTTTTTACATTTGAACGGGCCTGAAGACCATTGAATATAGGGATCTGCAGATTAAGGCCTATCCCCTGGTTAAATCTTGAACTCACCTGGTCAAAGAAATGCTGGTTCTGGCTTTCAGCAGCAAGCAGGTAGGAATACGAAGAACCCAGGTTGGCACCAAATGAAATTTTTGGGGTAAGCGCGCCCCTGGCTACAGCGATACCTTTCTCTGCTGCCTGTCTATTTAAACCAGCCAGTTTTACATCAGGGAAAACGCTCATTGCCGAATTGAAAACGTCATTTACGTTAAATACCTTTTGTGCCATTGCAATATCCTGAACGGTTGGGGCCACAACATTATACTCATTGGTATCTGTCCGCATTTCCATCAGCTGGGACAAGGTCAAATAAGAAATGGTAAGCTGATTCTGCGCATTGGTTACATTCAGCTCTGCAGTAGCCGCCTGGGCCTTTGCCTGAGATACATCTGCCACTGTTTTATTACCGGCATCCATCAGTGCTTCTTCTCTTTCTTCAGTTTGCTGTGCAACCAATAGCTGCTCCTTGGAAGCTTTTAAAAGCTCCACATTAAAAACCACCTGAAAATAAGACGTTACCACCTGCAGGATCAGATCATTCTTCACTTTATCAAGGTTACTGTTACCGGCGTCCAGCAGGATCTTGTTCTGTCTGATCTGGTTAATCTTCGAAAGGCCACCGAATACATCCACAGAGGTGCTTAAGGTACCGCTTCCCTGGTAAAACTTCTGATTTACCACCTGAAATGTTGTACTGTTCAAACCACGTCCAAAACTGAGGCTGTTATCAGCGCTTGCATTTAAACTGGGATAAAGCGCTGCTTTGGATTGCTGCAGGTCTACCGCTGCAGAAGACACACTGAGCACCGCCCTTTTGATATTCAGGTTATTTTGCAGCATTCTTTCAATGGCCTGCTGTATAGTTAATGTTTCTTGTGCCTGCGCGGACACTGAGAACCCCAGACTCAGGAACCCAATGGCGGCTGCGAATGTATATTTTGACAACAGACTATTGTTAGTAAACATTTTCATAATTCTAATTTCACAATATTAAGATAAACAACTCATTTCATTTTGTAATTTTCCCAGTACAAGCACCGATTTTTATTACATTTGGTGATGTACCTGGTTAAATCTCCTCTTTTATTAAAATGGTATTACCCATCATTAGTCTGGAACAAAAGCCGCAACGAAAAAGTCATTTATTTAACCTTTGACGATGGACCCATACCGGTTGTTACAGACTTTGTTTTAAATACTTTAAAAAGTTTCAATTGCAAGGCAACTTTCTTTTGCATCGGAGATAATATCTCTAAACATCCGGAAATATTTGAACGGGTCAAAAACGATGGGCACGCCATCGGAAACCATACTTTTAACCATTTAAAAGGCTGGAAAACAGCAGACGACCTTTACATCAGCAATTTTCAGCAATGCCAGCAGCTCACCCGATCCAACCTCTTCAGACCCCCTTACGGAAGGATCAAAAAATCTCAGATCTCCTATCTTAAAACGATAAATCCCGACCTTAGGATCATCATGTGGGATGTTTTAAGCGGAGATTTTGACCTTAATCTTTCTCCGGAGAAATGTTATGAGAATGTTGTCCGCCATACAGGCAACGGTTCTATCATTGTATTTCATGACAGCCTCAAAGCATTTGACCGGCTTCGGTTTGCCCTGCCCGCTGCGCTCAGTTTCTTTACCAAACAGGGTTATCAGTTTCATACGCTATAATTTTCGGCAGCTGACACGAAGTTCAGGCCAGAAATCATAAACCGTCAATAACGCTGTCCTGCAACACTTTAAAAGCCCCCTAAAACAAGGCAGTGTCCGTTTATGAACGAATCCGTTCAGTAACGGACAGCAATTTAAGATCAGGGGCACAAGCCCCGCCAGAAGGCTTTTATTTAGAACATATATAAATAATATAATGATATCAATATGATGCCCTTAGCCTGTTTTTTTTTGTAAATTCGCTAGAAATTTAATCTAATATATTACCTTTTAACACATATTATCAATGGCTTTTGATATTGAAATGATCAAAAAGGTGTATGCAAACTTTGGCCCCCGCGTTGAGGCGGCACGTAAACTAGTAGGCAGACCTTTAACACTCTCAGAAAAAATCTTATATACCCACCTTTGGGACGAAAACACGAACACCTCTTATGTAAGGGGAACGGACTATGTAGATTTTGCTCCTGACCGTGTAGCAATGCAGGATGCAACAGCCCAGATGGCTTTGTTGCAGTTCATGCAGGCTGGAAGGCCTAAAGTTGCCGTACCTTCAACAGTACATTGTGATCACCTGATCACTGCAAAATTTGGTGCAGAAATAGATTTACCGGCAGCAAATACAGAGAGTAAAGAAGTATTTGATTTCCTTGCTTCGGTATCCAACAAATATGGTATTGGTTTCTGGAAACCCGGAGCTGGTATTATCCACCAGGTAGTTCTGGAAAACTATGCATTCCCTGGCGGAATGATGATCGGTACCGATTCACACACTGTAAATGCAGGCGGATTGGGAATGGTTGCAATTGGTGTTGGTGGTGCTGATGCCTGCGATGTAATGGCAGGATTACCATGGGAGCTTAAATTCCCTAAATTAATCGGAGTAAAACTCACCGGAAAATTAAACGGCTGGGCTTCTCCCAAAGATGTGATCTTAAAAGTAGCAGGTATCCTTACTGTAAAAGGTGGTACCGGTGCTATTGTTGAATATTTTGGCGAAGGCGCTACAAGCATGAGCTGTACCGGTAAAGGAACCATTTGTAATATGGGTGCCGAAATTGGTGCAACAACTTCTACTTTCGGATATGACGAGAGCATGGAACGTTACCTTCGTGCAACAGACAGAGCTGATGTAGCTGATGCTGCCAACGCAGTAAAAGAACACCTTACTGGCGATGCTGAGGTATATGCTGAGCCTGATAAATTCTTCGACCAGTTAATCGAAATTGACCTGTCAACTCTTGAGCCTTACCTGAATGGTCCTTTTACTCCGGATCTGGCCACACCAATTTCTAAAATGAAAGAAGTGGCAGCAGCAAACGGATGGCCAATGAAAATTGATGTAGGACTGATCGGTTCTTGTACAAACTCTTCTTACGAAGATATTTCAAGAGCAGTAAGTGTTGCAAAACAAGTTGCTTCAAAAGGGCTGACAGCTAAAGCAGAATACTGCATCAATCCGGGATCTGAACGCGTGCGTTTTACGATTGCCCGTGACGGATTCTTAGATGTATTCAACCAGATTGGTGCAAAAGTGTTTACCAACGCATGCGGACCGTGTATTGGAATGTGGGACAGGGTTGGTGCGGAAAAACAGGAGAAAAACACAATCGTTCACTCTTTCAACCGTAACTTTGCCAAGCGTGCCGATGGTAACCCTAACACCTTTGCTTTTGTTGGTTCACCAGAACTGGTAACTGCTTTGGCTATTGCAGGTGATCTGAGCTTTAATCCATTAACAGATACCTTAACCAATGCAAACGGCGAGCAGGTAATGCTTGACGAACCTACGGGTGATGAACTGCCAACACGCGGTTTTGATGTGGATGACGATGGTTATCAGCAACCGGCTGCTGACGGAAGCGGTGTACAGGTTTTAGTATCTCCAACGTCGAGCAGGCTGCAGTTGCTTGATCCTTTTACCCCTTGGGAAGGCACAGATCTTAAAGGATTGAGATTGCTGATCAAAGCTAAAGGAAAATGTACTACTGACCATATTTCTATGGCTGGCCCATGGTTAAAATTCCGTGGCCACCTTGACAATATCTCCAACAACATGCTGATCGGTGCCGTCAACTTCTTTAATGACAAAACTGATGATGTAAAAAACCTGCTGACTGAAGAATACGGACCAGTTCCTGCTACTCAGCGCGCATATAAAGCTGCTGGTATCGGAACTATAGTTGTCGGCGACGAAAACTATGGTGAAGGTTCATCACGCGAGCATGCTGCAATGGAGCCGCGTCACCTGGGTGTTCGTGCCGTATTGGTAAAATCATTTGCACGTATCCACGAAACCAACCTTAAAAAACAAGGTATGCTTGGATTAACATTCGCAAATAAAGAGGACTATGAGAAAATCCGTGAAGACGATGCGATCGATATCGTAGGTTTAACTACTTTCACTCCTAACGTACCTTTAACACTTGTGTTAAACCATACTGATGGTTCTAAAGAAGAATTCCCGGTTAACCACAGTTATAATGCACAGCAAATCGAATGGTTCAAAGCCGGCGGTGCATTAAACATTATCCGCAGACAAGTAGTAGCATAATTGCTGCCTGATCTATATACAAAAGCTCCCGTATCATGCGGGAGCTTTTTTTATGCCTGTTTTTTTAAGAACTCCTGCCACCAGTAGCCTGATGATTTAATTGTCCGTTTCTGGGTTTTGAAATCATTGTATACCAGTCCGAATCTGGCATTATACCCTTCGGCCCATTCAAAGTTGTCCATCAGTGTCCATGCCATATATCCGGTAATATTCATACCGTCCTGTTTAGCTCTCAGCAATGCGGCCAGATAAAGTTCAAAATATTCGATACGTTCTGTATCATCAACTTTTCCGTCAATGAATTTATCATGGTAGGCAGCCCCTCCCTCTGTGATCATCAGGCTCCTGATTTTAGGATAGGAGGCAAACTGTTTAATGATATTATAGAAGCTGTCGGCATTAACCTCCCAGCCCATTGCCGTATAGGGTTTCTTTCTGCTTTTGGCTTTCACTTCCCAGGCCTGCAGCGTAGGGATAAAAGCATTGTATTTAATGGTCAGCGGAAAGTAGTTCTGTATGCCTATAAAATCGAAATCAAAAGTTAAGCGTTCCGTGTGCCGCCAGGTAGAATGTGAAATGGCAAATTTTTCCATCACCTCCCAGTCTTCACCGGGATAGCCCATTCCAAGGGCGGGTTCCACAAATAACCTGTTCATCAGGCAATCTACCCGCGAAGCAGCCAGGATGTCACTGTCGCTCTGCGTATACGGAACAATCTCCGCGCAGGAATAGGTAGTACCGATATTCGCAGCAGGAACTTCTGCCCTTAAAATTCTTCCCCCGTCTGCCTGCGCAATAGCGGTATGGTGCACAGCCGAGAAGAAATTGGTGAGCCCTGTTTTACCAGGCGCATGCACGCCCAGCATATATCCAAGCGAAGTAAAACCAAATGGCTCATTGAGCACCATCCAGTTTTTCACTTTATCTCCATAGGTTTTGGCACACAGCAGCACAAAAGCATTAAAAGCTGTATTGATCCCAAATGCCGTCCAGCCCCCCTCCTGTTCCAAAGCCTCGGGAAGGTCCCAGTGGTACAGCGTGATGTAGGGGACAAGCCCCTGCTCAAGGCATTCATCAATCACATTGTGATAAAACCTGATACCCTCTTCGTTCACAAGCCCATCTCCATCCGGCAAAATACGGGGCCAGGAGATCGAAAATCTGAATACTGAGAATCCCAGTAGCTTTACCAGTGCAATATCTTCGTTATAGCGGTGGTAGAAGTCGCAGGCCATTGCCAGGTGATGCCCCTTTTTGATCTTTCCTGAACGTTTGGAAAAAGTATCCCATATGGACGGCCCCTTGCCATACATATCTGAGGCTCCTTCTATCTGTGCGGCAGCCGTGGCTACTCCCCAGGAAAAATCATTACCGAAATCCGATGCTTTGATCATATGTTCATGATGTAGATGCCAATATGAGGATTTAGTGTTAACTCCCTGTTAACGATGAGGGATAACTTAAATCAATTCTTCGGGATTAAAACTCAATCCTATTTCCTTTAATAACAAAGCTGCATTAAATGTTTTGCAGGCACCATATTTAAGCTGATAATCAAAATTCATCTCGCCCTCTGCCAGCTGTATATCAAAATGGTAATTTCTCAGCTGCCCGGGATAACTGTCAATCATTTCCGACAGCTGAAGGTCATGTGTGGCAAACAGTGTGGGTGTTTTGCCTGTCATCATCTGCTGTATGAAAACTTTTGATCCCAGATATTTGTCTTTGCTGTTTGTTCCCCGCAGCATCTCGTCAATCAGTACCAGCGGATGCTGCAGCACCTTTGCCCCTTCAAGGATCATCTTTAGCCTGTTCAGCTCTGCCTTAAAGGTAGAAGTCTGGTCGTTCAGCGAGTCTTTGATACGCATATAGGTGAGGATGTCAAAAACAGAGGTCTTCATTGAGGCGGCACATACGGGAGCTCCTGCAAATGCAAGTACCATATTGATCCCCACCGTACGCAGAAAAGTACTCTTGCCCGCCATATTGGAACCGGTAACAATATCTGTTGTGGGCAGCCCGTCAAACTGGTAACTATTTACAACCCTCTTATGTTCCCTGATCAGCGGGTGGCCCAGGGCGATGGCTTCAAAATGAAAAGTATCTGAAAAAACCGGGTTCTGCCAGCCTGGTTCATTATGTGCAAGTGTAGCAAAAGAAATCAGTTCTTCCAGCAGGCTGATCGTATGGAGGGCAGCAATCATCCTGTTACCGCATTGCGCGTACCACTTTGCCATTGCGATAGACTGCCTCAGGTTCCATAACAGCAAACCATTGAGCACAGGGCCAAGGATCATGCTGCTGCCGGCATCAGAAGCATTGACAATGCCGGAGAGTGCTTTGATTTGTTTGCTCAGTTGCAGCGTATGGGCATCACCGGCAAAAAATTGCTGGATATAACTACTTTTCCACTGCACTTCTTCTGTCCATTTCACCGTGCCGGATATTGCACTGAGCAGGGTGGAGCCCCCGCTGAACGCTCCGCTCAGCACTGCCAGTTTTTTCCCATAATATGCTGTAAGGCACCAGTTGAACAAGAGATAAACGCTGATGAAAGACCATGCTACACCACCAAAAACTGATCCGGCAGCTAAAAAAGCAACAGAAATAAAAGGTACCGCCGCAGTATAAGTCCGGAGCGCAGCGCTTTGCGTAAATTTTACGTCCTCAGCCATATCCTGGCTCATTCTATTTTTTATTACCTCCAGCTGATGAGGTTTGTGGTTTTGCAGGCCTGCCCTGAAATGGAAGGTCTTCATGATACTTTCTTTGAGTTCCGCTATAGCTTCCTGGCGCCGCAGCATGTTGCCTGTGTGTACCGGCCCACCAAGACTGGCAGCCAGCATCTGCATACCCTCGATGGTATTGGAGCGGTTAACCACCGAATACAGTGACCCGGGGCCATAAATATCCAGGTCTGAGCCATAAGGATGAGATTCGTTTGCGAAGGCACTGCCATTTTCATACTTCTGTTTTCCGGTAGTGATCAAATCCACTTCGTTCTGAAAAACAAAAAGCAATTTTTCAGTGTAGTTCAATTCATCCTGCACTTTCTCCTGCCGTTTTAACAGGGCCAGAAACCCAACCAGCGGAAATACCGCCAATACACCAACAAGCCAGTGATAGCCAAAATTGATTACAATGATCACGAGAAGGATTTCTGCCAGGAACATACCCAAACGGGCATAAGATATATTGTTAAGCGTTTTCTTTAGAGCGGCAACGGCCGAAGTTTGAATTTCTACGTTATTTTGATAGTCCTTTAAAATACTATCTTTCGATTTTACCATATCTTTGAAAATGTTCTCATAAAAATTTTGTTGCAGGTATTTCCCTGCAATGCTACCGGAGCTATAAGCAAATATATACAAATGAAACTACCGCGGGGAAAACAGGGCACAAAGTGGAAAGAGGAACTATCGAAAATTAATAACCAATGAAAATTACCTTACTTGTAGTCGGGAAGACTGAAGATAAATACCTGATAGAAGGCATTGAGAAGTATCTCGGCAGGCTCAAACACTATATTGGTTTTAACCTGCTGGTGATCCCTGATGTGAAAAACACTAAGAACCTGACAGAAGCGCAGCAGAAATCCAAAGAAGCAGAACTGATTTTAAAGCAGATCAGCAATCTGGATATGGTGATCTTAATGGACGAAAAAGGAAAGAAATATACTTCAGTTCAATTTTCTGACTATCTAAACAAACAGATGATCGGAAGTGTTCAGCAACTGACGTTTGTGATTGGCGGGCCGTACGGCTTTGATGAAAGCGTTTATAAGAGAGCAAACGGAAGCATATCTTTATCAGACATGACCTTTTCGCACCAGATGGTCAGGTTGTTTTTTGTGGAGCAGCTTTACCGTGCCTTTAGTATCTTAAAAGGCGAGCCATACCACCATCAGTAATATTCCATGATTATGGAATATTTTATTTTATGCATCATATGATCAGAAAGGAACAAATATGGAAACACCAGGTTTAAAAAAACGGGCTTATAAATTCAGGAGTAAACGGCCAGGGGAAAAGTGGAGCTTTACCATAGCCATTATTATTTCCATCGTCGCATTTTTACTCATCTGGTTTTATATGTAGAACCACCGCGCACAAAAAAGCCGGATGAATCATCATCCGGCTTTCTCAGCAAATTACGGGCTATACGCCTTTTTTACTTGTCATACTTGCCTTTTTAGCTGGCTGAGCAGTTTTGCTCGGTGCTTTGGCATTAGAAGGTTTAGGCGTAGCCTTTACTTTCTTTTCTGCTTTTTCCTCTACTTTGGCACCATCGGCAGCAACTTCTGCTCCCGGGGTTTCTTCAGTAAACAAAGGAAGCTCCTTTAACAAATGGAACCAGGTAACGATTTTCTTCATATCTGAAGCATAAACTTTTTCCTGATCATGTGAAGGGGCAACCTCAAGGAATAATTTTTTCAATACAGCGGGATCAGCCTTAGCATCAGGAACGTCACCTTTAACAGCAGCAAGATTTGCTAAAACATCTACAAGTTTCAGGTCTTCATCCTCACCATAAATGGTAATATCTTCCAGAGAAGCCAGCTTGGTGTTAGAAATACTGGTTACGATTTTAACTTTCTGAGCATCTAAGCTCTCCAGTACATAACCTGCCTTATTTTGTCCTACAAGCTTAAATAAACCTGGTCTGCCGGATACGGCTACAATTCCTCTTAAATTCATATAATTAATCTGCT
The DNA here is from genome assembly GCF_900182595.1 of Pedobacter westerhofensis. Classification (GTDB taxonomy): domain Bacteria; phylum Bacteroidota; class Bacteroidia; order Sphingobacteriales; family Sphingobacteriaceae; genus Pedobacter; species Pedobacter westerhofensis. The sequence goes on from NZ_FXTN01000005.1 coordinate 234,289, forward strand.
AACACTTCAATACTTAAAATTCTGTCGCCTTGTTTGATATCATCAACAATGTCAACATTTTCAACCACTTTACCGAAGACAGTGTGATTTCTATCCAAATGTGCAGTGTTCGCCCTGCTGTGGCAAATAAAGAATTGTGATCCCCCGGTGTTTCTGCCAGCGTGAGCCATAGATAATACACCACGGTCATGGTACTGGTTCTCGCCAGACAGCTCGCAATCAATTTTGTAACCCGGGCCACCTGTACCTGCCAAATGTGCTTTAGCAGGATCCTTAGAATTTGGACATCCGCCCTGGATCATGAAATTCGGGATCACACGGTGAAAAGAGATGCCATCATAGAATCCTTCACCAGCTAATTTTTTAAAATTTGCAACAGTATTAGGTGCATCATTGTCATAAAACTCGACAGTCATGTCGCCTTTTTCAGTTTTTATTATTGCTTTACTCATGTTCTTTTTTTTCTAACTGACAAATTTAGTAAATTGTAACGACTAGATGAACTAAATTCGTAATTGAATGCCTATTGTCATTTCCTGCCTTACCCATTGTCATTTGAAAAATAAATGAAAAGAAGCTTCCTTATCCTCATATTGTTAGTATTTACCCTGGCAGTAAAAGCCTCTTCCATCCTGATCAACATGGATGAAGATCAAAAAAACCATCTTAAAGCCTATGGCATCGCCTACTGGAGCATCAAACAAAATGCGGAGGTCAGCTGGCTGCTCAACTACAGGGGCGGCAGTTTCCTGATCAGCTATAACAAGGCGGTTGAGGATGAGTGCAAAGCCCGCGGCGTGTCATACACCGTTCTGGCCGACGGAAAGGTTACAGCCATCCTCAATGAGATCAGCGATCCCGAGGTAAATATGGAAATCGTAAAACTGGAGAAGGCCCCGAAGATTGCCGTATACTCTCCAAAAAGCAAACTGCCCTGGGACGATGCGGTCACCATGGTGCTCACGTATGCAGAAATCCCTTATGATATCGTTTATGACGATGAGGTTTTAAAAGATAAACTGAGCGGTTACGACTGGCTCCACCTGCATCATGAAGACTTTACCGGTCAGTATGGGCGCTTCTGGAGCAACTTTAGAAATGCCTCCTGGTACAGGGATGATGTAAGGGCACAGGAAGCAACTGCAAAAAGAAACGGATTTGCCAAAGTTTCGGAGATGAAGCTCGCCGTAGCAAAAAGAATGAAGGAGTTTTGTGTTGGCGGTGGCTTTCTGTTTGCCATGTGCTCTGCCACTGACAGCTTTGATATTGCCTTAAGTGCCGAGGGCGTAGATATCTGTGCAAACATGTACGACGGAGACGCAGAGGACCCCAATGCACAGTCGAAGTTAAATTTCGACAAAACTTTTGCCTTCAAGGATTTCAGGCTGGACCAGAACCCGGGCAGTTATGAATTCTCTGATATCGACGTTACTCAAACCAGAATCCTGACACAGCAAAATGATTACTTTACGCTTTTTGAATTCTCTGCCAAGTCTGACCTTGTGCCTACCATGCTCACTCAAAACCATACGCGCGTGATCAAAGGTTTTATGGGCCAGACAACTGCTTTCAGGAAACGCCTGCTAAAACCCAGCATCACTGTGCTCGGCGAAAACAAGGGAGCCCTGGAAGTTCGCTATCTGCATGGCGAGATTGGCAAGGGACAGTTCACATTTTACGGGGGCCACGATCCTGAAGATTATCAGCATGCCGTTGGAGATCCGCCTACAGACCTGAACCTGCATCCTAATTCTGCCGGATACCGCCTCATCTTAAACAATGTCCTGTTTCCCGCAGCAAAGAAAAAGCCGCAAAAAACCTAATCGTAGAAATTCCAGTTCACCCCAATCTTAAATATTTTGTCTGGCATAGGGTATTTGTATACGGTATAATATCCCTGTGATCCCAGCCCCTGGTTGGCATATTCATACTTTAAAAAGATATTTGCTTTTCTTAAGCTGGCCCTGATCCAGAAATCTACTACCGGCACGGTCTGGAATTTTACTTCCCTGCCAATATAAAACTGGCTTACCGCCGGATTATATGCGTAGTTCGCATATTTGGTATTGTAGCGCACATCCACCCCGATATTCGTTTTCAGTACTTTAAATATGGTTTGGTCTACATAGAAGCTATTAAAAGTATAAAACTCAGGTGTAGGCATAACAGACTGGTTACTGGTCTTCTGATAAACGATATAACTATCCAGATTGAACTTACCGTAGGTTAGTTTCTTACCTATCGTAACTTTCAGCAGATTGATTGAACCATTCTCCTGCATTGGCGTGATTGAGGTAGAATCAACATCAGGATTAACCTGTTTAAAGTACAGGTATCCGGTAATGCGGGTATACTCTGCCCCGGCATCCAGTCTCAGCTTATCATTGATATATTTAAAAGAGAAGTTTACCGTTTTTGTACGGTCAAAGCTGTTTGTCCAGTGATAGTGGTTGCCATAATAACTATCATATATCTCTGCAGGGGACTGATTCTGAATGTAGGCACCCAGTGCTATGCGCCCTACATTTTTGCTCACCAGGACATTACTTTTTGCTTCATAAAGAAAATCTCCTGCCTGCTCGCCCTGAAACAGCTGCTGGACATCAAAGTTTAAATCTACACGATCGCTAAACCTGTATCCCGCAGATCCCAGCAGCGTAACATTCTGAAAAGCCTTGGTGTGCTCATAAAAATTGGTTTTATCAGAACGCCCCACCACCTGGGCGTAATTATAATAATCGTGCCGGATACCGGCATCGATCTTCAGCTCATTCTTGATCAGTGATGCCGACTTCCCCCGGAGGAAGAAACTATAAACAAATTCATTTTGTATATGCTGCACCGAGGTACTGTCATTGGTAAATACCAGATCGTTCTCGCCCGCGGGCAGTACCGTATGGTCGTCCGCTGCCGTTTTCTGAAAAGCATAGGAATCCTTATCATACCTCAGGCTGTAGGTTACCTTATTCGTTGGCAGGACTTTTTTTGTAATCTCCTGATCAAGCGTGTCTATGCGGCCTACAAAATAAGATTGTTTAATCAGGAAGGTGTTTTTCCTGTAGATCTGCCTGGCAGCACTTAATCTGATCCCCTGTGCAGCCCTGTCTATAGAGGCACTGCCATTAAAAATGGTGTCATTGGTGATTGATCCGTTTTCATAAGCTTTCATGGTGTTCCATATGGCATTGGCAAATAACGTATATCGTTTGCTGGGCGAGGTATACCAGTTAAAAAGGGTACCGTTAAGTACATCACCACGCTGGCGTGTATAGGCACCGTTTGCACCGATCCTGTTGTAACTGGCACCAACATTCCAGTTCTTTTTAATATTCTGTGAGTGGAGGACGTGGAAAATCTGTTCAACATCTCCGCTGTACTGCCCGGCGTAATACAGGTTGGTAAATGGGGTACGGGCCTGGTAATAGACAATGTCATCATGGCCTTTGGCATACCAGTCCAGCGAATGGAATCCCGGGTCAAAGCCGATTCTTTTAGAGGGTTCATAAAACAAAGCCTGTGCCGCCAGGCCAATGTTTCCTGTGTTGATAGTTGGTCTTCTGGGCTGTACAATAGGGCTAAAATTCTGGAAACCCCGCAAACTGGTGTCAAGCGGTAAAGTCTGGATACTGTCTTTGGTTAATTTAAGGGTGGTATAGCGGACAAACCTGGAGGTGAACACCACAGAGTCCTTACCGTTCTCCAGTTTATTCCTCAAAGAGTCCAATTCCTTATTTTCATTCACTGTGGTCTTCAGGTCCTGAGCAATAACGTGCTGTACTCCGAATATGAAGCAGACGAAGAAAAATAAAACAATTGTTTTATACATTATAGTTGAGCAATTAACTGGCTTAAAATTTTTGTCATTTTTGGTTCAGCAATTCTGGCTGTTGCCAGTATTTCTTCCAAACTTACGGGCGACAACACTTCCGGGAATCCCTCATCAGTTAATACCGAAATCGCAAAAACCGGAATTCCCATATGCCTGGCAACGATCACTTCCGGCACTGTGCTCGTGCCTACGGCATCGCCGCCAATGATGCGTAAATATTTATACTCTGCTTTAGTTTCCAGGTTAGGGCCGGTAACAGCAACATACACTCCCTGGTGACAGCGGATACCTTCTTCCGCAGCAATGGCAAGGGCTTTACCGATCAGTTCTTTATGATAAGGCTCGCTCATATCAGGAAACCTTGGGCCCAGATCAGGATCGTTGATACCCCGCAGCGGGCTTTCAGGCTGGAGGTTAATGTGGTCATTGATCACCATCAGGTCTCCTTTTTTAAAGTCTGAGTTCAAAGAGCCTGCCGCGTTAGACACAAACAGGTACTGTATACCCAATGCCTTCATTACCCGGATGGGAAATGTGATTTGCTGCAGGGAATAACCTTCATAATAATGCAGCCTGCCCTGCATGGCTACCACCCTTTTACCTTTCAGCTTTCCAAAGATCAGCTTTCCGGAATGAAACTCAAGCGTTGAAATTGGAAAATTAGGGATATTGGAATACATCAGGCTAAACTCCAGCTCAATTTCATTTACCAGGCCACCCAATCCCGTTCCAAGTACGATGCCAATTTCCGGCTGGAAATCATTGCTCCTTTTCTTTATATAATCAACGGTTTCGCGCAGTATCTGAAACATATTTTAATATCTTTTGATTAAAAGCCTGAGTACGATCTTCATCAATATTTACTTTGATAGGCAAGTAAAATACGGGCAAATTTAACAGTAATTCTTTGAATGTAACATCAAATAAACGTTGGGCATCCTTTTCTGTTGTGAGAATGATCTTTTCTTTTGCAGGATGCTGTGAAAAAGCATCAGCCAGCCTGCTTAGATTTTGCCTGCTAAAGGAATGATGGTCAGGATAATCATGATGATCAATATGCGGGGTATAGCTTTTTAATTCCCGGAGCAGGGGCGCAGGATTGGCAATCCCCGTCAGTAAAAAAACAGTCTTATCCCTCAGGGATTCCAGGCTACATTTTTCCTGAGTGTACAGTCCGTTAAGCTCAGCATATTTTATCGCAGAAAAGAAAAGATCTGCTGAAGGATCAAACCTGCGCGCACATTCAGCTTTTTGCTCTTCACTCAAAACGAGGGGAGCCTTGGTTACCAGCAGCAGGTTTGCCCGCCGGTATCCCCAAAAGGGCTCTCTCATATTGCCAGCAGGCAGAATAAACTGCGGCTCCAGTAGTTTTTGATATTCAAACAGCAGGATACTGAACCCCGGTGTTACGCGCCGGTGCTGAAAAGCGTCGTCCAGGATAATCAGGTCATGTTTATCCTTCAGCTGCTCAATGCCGTAAACACGGTCTTCGCAAACTGCCACCGTAATCCCGGGAAATTTATGATAAAACTGCAGTGGCTCATCCCCTATTGACCTGGCAGTAGCAGTTCCATCCGCATATAAAAACCCTTTTGTTTCACGGCCATATCCCCGGCTAAGGATGGCTATCCTATACCCCGCCAGCAGATCTACCAGGTATTCGGTAACAGGGCTTTTCCCCGAGCCCCCAACCACAAGATTGCCTACGCAGATAACAGGTATTTCAAACCGTCTGGATGGTAAAACACCTTTGTCATAGAGCATGTTCCTCAGTATAACCACTATACCGTATACCAGTGAAAAAGGCAAAAGAAGTAACCGGAGATATTTTATCATGCTTTAGCCTCAAAAATAGGAATTATTTTAAGGTGACAGGGCTACCATGCTTAAATTAGCCATTAATAAGCAGATATTACCCAGGCAAGCTTCATGACTGGTAAAAAACAATTTTATTCTTCTGAAAAACTATCTTTGCAAAAAAATATAATTTTATACCATGCTCAAAGGATTTTTTAATGTACCAATACCGGTGAACGAACCAATCTTTGGTTATGCTCCCGGCAGTAAAGAACGTGAATTGCTTGCAGCGGCCTTAGCTGAAGCGCGTTCAAAACAAGGTGATATCCCGATGTACATCGGAGGAAAGCCAGTTCATACGGATACAAAAGGAAAAGTTACCCCACCGCACGATCACCAGCATATTCTAGCACATTACAGTATAGGTAACAAAACACACGTACAGCAGGCAATTGATGCCGCACTTGCAGCAAAAGCACAATGGGAAAACCTGGCCTGGGAACAGCGCGCTTCAATCTTCCTCAAGATTGCAGATCTGATCTCCGGACCATACCGTTACAAGCTGAATGCAGCAACGATGCTTGGACAATCAAAAAATGCCTATCAGTCGGAAATTGATGCCATTTGTGAACTGGCAGATTTTTTACGTTTCAACGTAGACTATATGGCTCAGATCTATCAGCAGCAGCCCCCTGTTTCACCAAAAGGTGTATGGAACAGAGTTGAACAACGCCCGCTTGAAGGATTTGTATTTGCCCTGACACCATTTAATTTTACTGCCATTGCGGCAAACCTGCCGACTTCAGCAGCCCTGATGGGAAATGTTGTGGTATGGAAACCTGCGGATACGCAAATCTATGCAGCTAATCTGCTGATGGAGATCTTCATAGAAGCCGGATTACCTCAGGGGGTAATCAACCTGATCTATGCAGACGGGCCCGAGGCTGGAGAAGTAATCTTCAACAGCCCTGATTTCGCCGGCATACATTTTACAGGTTCTACTGCCGTATTCCAGAACATCTGGAAGACAATCGGTACCAATATCCATAAGTACAAAACCTATCCGCGTATTGTTGGCGAAACCGGCGGTAAGGATTTTATCCTGATCCATGGCTCGGCAGATGCAGAAGTATCAAGCACAGCGATTATTCGCGGTGCATTTGAATACCAGGGCCAGAAATGCTCTGCTGCATCAAGGGTATACATTGCCAAAAGCCTCTGGCCGGAAATCAAAAAACTGATGCTGCGTGACCTGGCAACCTTTAAGATGGGCGGAACAGAAGACTTTGGTAATTTTATCAATGCCGTAATTGATGAGCGTTCTTTTGATAAATTATCAAAATATATTGATCAGGCAAAAGCCGATGAAGGTGTAGAGATCATCGCCGGCGGAAACTATGATAAATCCAAAGGCTGGTTTATAGAACCTACGGTGCTGGTAGTACAGGATGCAAAGTATACCACGATGTGTGAGGAGCTGTTCGGCCCGGTCTTAACAGTATTTGTTTATGACGACAATGATTTCGAACAGATCCTGGAAGTAATTGATACCACTTCTGTTTATGCCTTAACCGGTGCCGTAATTGCACAGGACAGGTATGCGATAGAACAGGCTACCATCGCCCTGCGCAATGCGGCAGGAAACTTCTATATCAATGATAAATGTACAGGTGCCGTTGTTGGTCAGCAGCCTTTTGGCGGTGCCCGCGGTTCTGGTACAAATGATAAAGCAGGCTCAATGATCAATCTGATGCGCTGGGTATCCCCGCGCACGATCAAAGAATCATTTGACCCGCCAAAAGATTACCGTTACCCGTTTTTAGGATAACATATCTGATAAAAGGACGCTCCAAAAGGGCGTCCTTTTTCATTGAAATAGAATTTATTTTCTATTGATATCCTGAATAATTTGATCTGTCAGCTTCGGCACACTATAGTGTTTCCTGATATTTTCCAGTGTAACCACAATGCCTTTGGTGTAGGCGTGATGCTGGAAATTAAAGATCGTCTCAAGCACGTCCGGATCGATATACCTGGAGTTATTGCCATCAATAATTACATTGGTTTCTTTAGGAATATGATTGAGCACCACCTGTATCGCAGCCTTATTGAGAAATGAAACTTCCTCTGCCAGTTTCAGCCTCAGGTTCTTTTGATCTCCTTCCTCCTGTATCCTGTAGAAGAATGGATTACGCATGTTTATCCTCAATAAATAAAAGATGGATAAAACCATACCTACTGCTACGCCTTTTAAAAGGTCGGTCAGCAATATGGCAATAAGGGTAACGACAAACGGAACAAACTGGTCCCAGCCCCTGGCATACATCTCCTTAAATAAACTTATCCTCGTCAGCTTGTAGCCCGTAACCAGCAGTATAGAGGCAAGGCAGGCCAGGGGAATCATATTGATGAGCCCCGGGATAGCGAGCAGCGCCAGCAGCAACCAGCATCCGTGTAAAATGGCCGACATCTTTGTTCTTGCTCCGGAATTCACGTTTGCAGAACTGCGTACGATTACGGAAGTGAGCGGTAAGCCGCCGAGCATTCCGCTGCAAATATTGCCCATGCCCTGTGCCACCAGTTCCCTGTTGGTAGGCGAAACTCTTTTTATTGGGTCAATTTTATCAATAGCTTCCAGGCTCAGCAGCGTCTCCAGACTCGCCACAATAGCAATGGTTAGCGCAACAGTCCAGACTTCCCGGCTGCCGATGGCACTGAAATCCGGATGAACGAACAGCGCTTTAAACCCTTCCCAGCCCTGCACAACAGGGATCTTTACCATCTGCTCCGGCCGCAGTGCATACGCCGTCTGGTTAAATGCCAGGCCGAGGGCCACTCCCATTACCACTACGATCAGCGGCGCAGGTATTCCTTTTGGAATTCTGTCCTTTGTGCCATAGATCAGCGTAGCGATCGAGAGCGCAGTGATAATCAGGGCAGCGGGATTAAACTGCATAAGCGCATTGCCAATTGCAGCATAGGCTCCCTCATGATCGTTTCTGAATACGCTTTCATCAAGGAAATCCAGATCTATCCCTAATGCGTGCGGAAGCTGCTTCAGGATCAATATTAATCCGATCGCAGCCAGCATGCCGTCAATTACGCTTGATGGAAAGTAATTGCCGATAGTTCCCGCTTTGATCATTCCCAAAATAATCTGGATCCCGCCGGCCAGTACTACGGCCAGCAAAAATACAGGGTAACGGCCAAGGTGCGTGATGGCTCCCAGCACAATCACAGTTAAACCCGCAGCCGGACCACTTACGCTAAGCTGGGAACCACTTACTGTTGCCACTACAATCCCACCGATAACGCCGGTAAGCACCCCGGCAAAAAGCGGCGCGCCCGAGGCCAGGGCAATGCCAAGGCACAGAGGGAGTGCAACAAAAAACACAACTAAACTTGAAGGCAAGTCGCGTTTCAAATTCTTTTTCAGGATATACTTTCTGATATCCAATCTATAAAAGACTGAGTTTCCATTCTCCATAACATGATGAATTACTCTAAAACCAATAATATACTTCAATCCCCGGGGATCAGCTCAGGCTTGCCTGCATGGCAGGAGTATTGGGCGGCGGAGTGGGAACAGAGGGGTGGTAAGGATCAACGTAACGTTTGGAATGGTCGATAAAGCAGTTTTTGATACGGGGTTGCTGTAACAGTGGAGTGTAGATGTAGCTGTGGTAAAAATCACCGCATTTATAGTCGGTATACTTCAGGAGATCTTTTGACTCTCCTTCCTGACTATCCTCCTGCTCCAGATCCAATACTGCAGATTTTACGCTGTATTTATCAGTGTTCATATCAACAGGCAAAGCAGAGACCAGCATTTTCAGCGCGAAAATGCTTATAAAAAAGATGAAGATGCTCAGACGATACTTATACAACTGCATTTTTATGGCTTTCGGCTATTGATAATTCAAATGTAGCATCAATAATTCTTTAATTGTGAAAAATTATTAAAAAAAATTACAAACATGTCTTTTCTGACTTAAATATCACCCTAAGAAAAACAATACTTCACAATTACGTAACATTAAATTGACATTAAACGTATTTTCGCAATCTAAACAAAGCAATGAAAAAAGCGTACTTTCTCCTTATCTTATTCATTCCGGCAATTTCTTTTAGTCAAAGTAACAATGCTCCCTCATCATATGATCCGCATGATATTAAAATAACCGGTTACCTGCAGACCCAGTTTCAGCAGGCGCAATCTTCCGGTATCTCCTCTTTTTCAGGCGGTGATTTCGCCGAAAATTCTGACAACAGATTTATCATCCGCAGGGGGAGGTTAAAGATAGACCGGGTTGATAAATATTCCAGCATCGTATTCCAGATCGACGCTACCCAAAATGGCATCAACCTGATGGATGCCTTTATCCAGCTGCAGCAACCAGACCATAACGAACTCCGGTTAACTGCAGGACTTTTTAACCGGCCATTTGGTTATTCCATTGTTTACTCCTCAGGTTACCGGGATTTTCCTGAACGCGCAAGGGTGTTTCAAACCATTATGCCCCGGGAGCGCGATATTGGCGCAATGCTAAGCTATCAGCCGCTGAAGTTCCTGACGGCAGACCTTGCCGTTGTGAATGGAAGTGGATTGTATGCAAGGGACTATGATTCAAAAAAAGACATCATCGGCAGCCTTACTTTTAAATTTGACAGCCTGGCTAACCGCAAATTACAGCTTGGCTTTGGCGCATCATTTTATAAAGGATCGGTGCGCAATGATACCGAAAGCTTTTACACATCAGATGGCAGCGGCTTTATCAAAAACACCAGTCCGCTCAATGCTGGGGCTAATCTGAAAAGAAATTATTTTGGCGGTAACATACAGATACAATACAACAGCAGGCATTGGGGAGCCACTACCTTAAAGGCAGAGTTTGTATCGGGCACCCAGCCTGGCGTGGCCGCCTCTCCCTCCATTACCGGCCCGGTTGCCAGCCAGAGTTTTACTACTCAGCCGGCCACAGACCTGTATCTGCGGAATTTTACCGGCTATTACCTGCTGTTTACACAGCAGGTTGCAAAGACCAAATTCAATGCACTGGTAGGATATGATGTGTATGACCCCAATAATAAGGTGAAAGAAAGTCAGATCGGTGTAGCTGCCAATACCAGTGCCGGCGATATCAAATTCAGCACGCTGGGATATGGTTTAACATATCTGGTTAATCCCCGGGTGAAACTTACAGCATATAACGAACGGGTAATCAATGCGCCGGCACAACTGGATAATTACAGGAATGATATCAGGGATGATGTATTTACATTGCGTTTACAATATCGCTGGTAATTAATACATTTATACAAATTATTCCCATGGATAATAAAATCACATTTTTACAGGACAAAATAAAGGAAGCCCAAATGGGCGGCGGTGCAAAAAGAATAGAAAGCCAGCACCAGAAAGGCAAATTAACCGCCCGTGAAAGAATACATTTTCTGCTGGACGAAGGCTCCTTCGAAGAAATAGGCATGTTTGTAACACATAGAAGTACCGATTTTGGTATGGAAACGGAAAAATATCCCGGTGATGGTGTAGTAACAGGCTACGGAAATATCAATGGACGTTTAACCTATGTCTTTTCGCAGGATTTTACAGTTTTTGGCGGCTCGCTTTCTGAGACCCACGCAGAAAAGATCTGTAAAATTATGGAGCTTGCCCTGCAGAACGGCGCTCCGCTGATCGGGTTAAACGATAGCGGCGGTGCACGGATCCAGGAAGGGGTAGTCTCCTTAGGCGGTTATGCAGATATCTTTTACAGAAACGTTCAGGCCTCCGGGGTGATCCCGCAGCTCTCTGCCATCATGGGCCCCTGTGCAGGTGGTGCAGTTTACTCTCCGGCAATTACTGATTTTATCCTGATGGTAGAGCATACTTCCTATATGTTCGTCACCGGCCCCAGCGTAGTTAAAACCGTCACCCACGAAGAAGTAACCTCCGAAGAACTTGGCGGGGCGTTTACACATGCCACAAAATCAGGCGTCACACATTTTGCCTGTGCAAATGAACTGGAGGCGATCAACCACCTGAAAAGGTTATTGAGCTATATGCCGCAAAACTGTGAAGACAGGCCTGCACCGCTTCCTTACGATGTAAATCAGAATGAAAGCAGGCCCGCGCTCAATCAGGTGATCCCCGAAAACGCCAACCAGCCCTATGATGTGAGAAGCATTATCGAACAATTGACAGATGAGGACAGCTTCCTTGAAGTACACAAAGATTTTGCAGAGAACATTGTTGTGGGCTTTGCGCGCCTCGCCGGGCGCAGCATTGGTATTGTGGCCAACCAGCCGGCTTATCTTGCCGGTGTGCTGGATAACAATGCTTCCGTTAAAGCTGCCCGCTTTGTGAGGTTCTGTGATTGTTTTAACATCCCCCTGCTGGTGCTCGAAGATGTTCCCGGTTTCCTGCCCGGAACAGACCAGGAATGGAATGCCATCATCACCAATGGCGCAAAACTATTGTATGCCTTTAGCGAAGCCACTGTTCCCAGAATTACCGTGATCATCAGGAAAGCTTATGGCGGCGCTTATGATGTGATGAACTCCAAACATATTGGTGCAGATATGAATTATGCCTGGCCAAGCGCAGAAATCGCAGTGATGGGTGCCAAGGGTGCCGCAGAGATCATCTTCAAAAGGGAGATCAGCTCTGCTGCAGACCCGGAACAAAAACTGCTTGAAAAAGAACAAATGTATGCCGGCATTTTCGCCAATCCGTACCGGGCAGCAGAACGTGGATTTGTAGATGAGGTCATTGAGCCCGCTGCAACACGCACCAAACTGATCAAAGCGTTTAAGATGCTTGAGAATAAGGTACTGAATAACCCGAGGAAAAAACACGGGAACATTCCATTGTAAATAAAGCAAACATGTTGTGATGCTTGGTGTCATCTTTATATATTTGTTTATCATAAATATATAAAGATGGCTAAAAAGAAAGACGATCAGCAGAAACACGTATCTGTCGTAAATAAAGAATCACTGCAATTTTTTGAAGAATATATCAATAACCCTTCCCCAACAGGATTTGAATACCCGGGCCAGAAACTTTGGCTGGATTACCTGAAACCATATATCGATGAAAGCTTTATCGACAACTACGGAACTGCAGTTGGCGTTATCAATCCCAAAGCAGAATACAAAGTAGTGATAGAGGCGCATGCCGATGAGATCTCCTGGTTTGTTAACTATATCACCAGCGATGGTTTGATCTATGTGATCCGTAACGGCGGTTCAGATCACCAGATCGCACCTTCCAAAAGAGTAAACATCCATACCGATAATGGATTGGTAAAAGCTGTTTTCGGATGGCCGGCTATCCACACCCGCGGTGCCGGAGAGAAAGAAGAGGCACCTGCATTAAAGAACATCTTCCTGGATTGCGGCTGTACGAGCAAAGACGAAGTAGAAGCACTGGGCGTACACGTAGGTTGCGTAATTACCTATGAAGATGAATTTATGGTTTTAAACGACCGCTATTATGTTGGCCGCGCACTGGATAACCGTGCCGGAGGCTTCATGATTGCCGAAGTTGCACGTTTATTAAAAGAAAACAAGCAAAAATTACCATTTGGATTGTACATCGTAAACTCGGTACAGGAAGAAATTGGTTTAAGAGGTGCAGAAATGATCGCCCACAGGATTAAACCTGATGTGGCAATTATTACAGACGTTACACACGACACTTCTACCCCGATGATCAACAAGATTACCCAGGGAGATCTGGCATGCGGCCGCGGCCCTGTAGTGTCTTATGCACCTGCTGTACAAACCAACCTGAATAAACTGCTGATCGAAACTGCACAGAAAAACAACATCCCTTTCCAGCGCCAGGCTTCATCGCGGTCTACCGGAACGGATACCGATGCTTTCGCGTATTCTAATGGCGGTGTACCATCCGCACTGATCTCCCTGCCCCTGCGCTATATGCATACTACGGTAGAAATGATTCACAAGGAGGATGTAGACAATGTAATCAGCCTGATTTACCACTCATTGCTGAACATAAAAAAAGACCACGATTTTAAATACAACAAATAACATCTTATCTTCGCAGAAGAAAAAAGCGTGCTTGTCATTTCAGGCACGCTTTTTTATGTTGTTTTTATTAACACGGCACAGCCTTAGATTAACCAAATAAAAAATGAAACCTACTTTATTAATTCTCGCAGCTGGTATGGCAAGTCGCTATGGCAGTATGAAACAAATAGATGGCTTCGGACCTAACCAGGAAACGATAATTGACTATTCCATTTATGATGCCATCAAAGCTGGCTTCGGAAAAGTAGTCTTTATTATTAAGGAGGAGTTCGTAGATAACTTCAAAGCTATTTTTGAACCCAAATTAAAGGGCAAAATTGAGACAGATTATGTGTTCCAGAATTTTGATCTCAAACAATACGGTATCAGTATAGAGATAGAAAGGGCAAAGCCATGGGGAACAGGACATGCGATCCTCGCAGCAAGACATGCCATTAAAGAACCTTTTTGTGTAATCAATGCAGATGATTTTTACGGACTGGATTCTTTTGAGAAAATGGTAAACTTCCTTACAGAAGAAGTTACCGGCAGTAACTACTCCATGATCGGATATGAGATCGCCAAAACGCTGTCAGATTTCGGCTCGGTATCCCGCGGGGTCTGCAAAGTGAGCCATGATGGTTACCTTGAAGAAATCATTGAAAGAACAAAAGTGCTGCGCGACGGCGAAGCGGTGGTATACGAAGAAGAAGGCAAACAATATCCTTTAGCTTTAGACACACGGGTTTCTATGAACTTCTGGGGCTTTACACCCGAAGTATTTAAACTGGCCGAAGAACTTTTTAAAGAATTCGCCTTGTCACATCAGGATGACCCTAAATCAGAATTCTTTATCCCAATTATTGTAGAAACGCTGCTAAACTCAGAAAAAGCGGATTTCAAAGTAGTGCCTACCGACAGTAAATGGTTTGGGGTAACCTATAAAGAAGACAAACCGGTAGTACAGGCCAGTATAGATGAACTGATCACAGAAGGTATTTATCCGGCAAATCTCTGGAGTTAAATCTAATAATCACCGCCTGAACATTCTGATTGTCTTCAGATTTGGAAACAGTCAGAATGTTCAGCTTTTAAAAAAACAGGATTGCTATCGAAGCTAAATGCTTTAAGCAACCTCTCAAATGTTTAAGCGCAACAGTAATCTGATTCTCTACTGTTCTTTTCGAAATTCCCAGCCTACCTGCAATCTCCTGATTGGTCAGCTGTTCAATTCTGCTCATGCAAAATATTTCCTGACATCTTTTTGGTAAGCTCTGCAGATAATTATAAACCTCCCTGCGCAGCTCCTGCTCTTCTATCTTATTTTCACCGGTATTGTAATCTGAAACGTTCTGAATTTCTATACTTTCATCACCATAGATTAACGGTGATTTTGCGGCGCGCATCCTGTTATAAATCTGGTAACGGATGGCAGTAAGCATATAACTTGAAAAAGTAAGGATTTCAAGTTCACTGCGCCTGTCCCAGATATTCAGGAACACATCATGCACAACTTCTTCACTGCTCTCCTTGTCCTTAAGATATTGATAGGCCGTTTTATATAATCGTATCCAATATCTCTTAAAAAGCTCGTTAAAGGCTGATTCATCATCCTGACGGATAGAGGCCCATAACTGCACATCACTGATCTGAGTTTGAAACATATTTGGTTAATAGTATCCTTATAAACGTTTAAAATCACCAATAGTTTCATGGCCATGCAGAATTTTATCTCTAAGGAAACTCATATACCCTAATTAACGGTACTATGCTCATTTTAAGCATGCTGAAGAAAATAAAATATTTTCATAATGTATGTGTGTGCGGCGCCACGATTTACACTTAAGTTATATAACCATAATATAAACCTTCATGATAACCAGGGAAGAATTTCTCGATCTTTACGAAAAATGCCTGTCAGGATTATGTTCTGAGGCTGAAAGAGACCTTTTGAAATCCTATACCGATGAACTGAAGTTATCAGACGGTCAGTGGGATGAGGGTGACGGCAGCCAGGCCCAAGTATATCACCGTATCTGGGAGAAACTCCGGCAAAGCCGAAATCCTGATGTCCCCTTAAAAAAAAACAATAACCATATCTGGCTTAAAGCCGCCGCAGTCATAATTCTTGGCTCTACAGCAGTATGGGTAAGTAATCCGCTGCCCAAATCAGTCAGCCTGGTTAAACAGACAAAAATAAAGCCTGCCCCGGCACAAATTCAACCTGGCGGCAATAAAGCGCTGCTTACATTGGCCAACGGGTCCAGAATTATATTAACCGATGCAAAAAAAGGCATCCTGACCACACAATCCGGTGCGCAGGTAACCAAAAGCGGAGATGGAATACTCGTCTATCAACCACACACTACTGCTGAAGGCAAGTCAGCCATTGTTCCTGTGGAAATGAATATGATCAGCACCCCGCGTGGCGGCCAGTACCAGCTGGTATTAGCCGATGGTACAAAAGTTTGGCTGAATGCAGCCTCTGTACTCAAATATCCCGCACAGTTTACCGGTAATGAACGCAGGGTAGAACTGAAGGGCGAAGCCTATTTCGAAGTGCACAAAAATCCCGCCGCGCCATTTATTGTACATACTTCCGGCCAGGAGGTCAGGGTACTGGGCACACATTTCAATATCAAAGCATACAGTGACGAAACCCTGGTAAAAACCTCCCTGCTGCAAGGAAGGGTAGATATATCCTCCGGCGGAAAGACCACATCTCTGTTACCGGGTTTCGAAGCAATCAGCACTCAGGGCAGCACCAGGGTCATGGAGGCCGATGTACAGCAAAGTATCGCCTGGAAGAAGGGATTATTTCAGTTCAATAACGCCACCATTGAAGAAGTGATGCATCAAATCTCACGCTGGTATGATGCTGATATCGTCATTACCAAAAAACCGCTCCCGCTCCGGCAATTCACAGGAACCATTTCCCGGCAGGAGCCGATCAATGAAATTCTTGCGATGCTCAGTTACACCGGAGTAAAGTTCAGCGTCCGGGACAAGCAGATTTTAGTACAGCCATAAACAAACATTAAAAACGACTAATAACTACCAATATAAATCACTAAAACCATTTACTTAAATTATTAATTATGAATGATCGCTACCACAGCATTCAGATGAAATGCTTCAGAGGCTCAAAAATACGGAGAGTCGCAGGCCTGAATCTCCTATTGATAGCTACCGTGCTCATGCAGGTGCAGGCCAAGTCCCGCCTGCAGCAGATGACGCTACACGAGAAAAATACATCGGTCGAAACTATATTCAGGCTGATCGAAAAGCAAACCAGCTATCACCTGCTTTATGATAAACTGGATATCGCAAAAATCGGCAGTGTTTCAGTCGATATCAATGACGGAACAGTAGAACAAGCCCTGGATCAGTGTTTCAAAAACCAGCCTCTTTCCTACAAAATCTTCAATAATACGATAGTGATTAGAAAAGATGAGGCAAAACCGCTGAAAGCTGTTCAGCAGCAGCAGGTAAAAGGACAGGTAAATGATGAGGAAGGAAAACCTCTGCCGGGCGTAAGCATCAAGATCAAAAATGCCCAGGGCGGAACAACTACAGACGGCTCAGGTAAATTTGCGCTGGCTGTGCCAGACCTGAACATTACACTGGTGTTCAGCAGTATCGGTTTTACCCCACAGGAAGTTCCCCTGGCAGGTAAAAGTACACTGACCATTGGTTTAAAATCAGAATCCAAAACGCTCAGCTCGGTTGTTGTTGTAGGTTATGGCTCTACGCGCAAATCAGATCTGACCGGATCGGTAGTAGCTGTAAAAGCCGAAGCCCTCGCACAGCGCCCCGCTACCAACGTAGAGCAGCAGCTGTCTGGTAAGGTGTCTGGTGTGAATGTTTCCACAAACTCGGGCAGGCCAGGCGGAAATACCAATATTGTGATCCGTGGTGCCAACTCCATTAATTCCAGTAACAATCCTTTATATGTTGTGGATGGGGTGGTCTTAAGTAACGGGGTTACCGATGTGAGTCCGATCAGTTACCTGAACCCGAATGATATCGAATCCATGAACGTACTGAAAGATGCTTCTGCAACGGCCATCTATGGTGCGCGTGGTGCCAATGGGGTAATCCTGATCACTACCAAACGCGGACAGTCTGGCGGACAGATCAATTACAACAGCTATGTCAGCATCAGTACAATGGCCCGTAAACTCGATGTACTGAACTCTGCGGAGTTTGATGCCGTAGAGGATGCTTCATACCGCAATGCTGCAAAGTACGATCCTGTAGGGTTCGCCAGCGGAAAATATAAAGATCCCGCAGTTACCAGGAAAAACCTGCCAGGTTTATATGATGCCAACGGGAAACCGATCTATGATACCGACTGGCAGAAAGAAGCTACACAACACGCCTTTAGTCAGAACCAGAACTTATCATTTACCGGAGGAAATACGGAAACCACCTATGGCGTTTTTATGAACTACGCCAACGAAGAAGGTATATTAAGACAGTCCTACCTCAAAAGATACTCCGGCCGCTTTGTGTTCGACAGCCAGATAAAACCATGGATGAAAGTTGGTGGATCACTCACCTTCAACAATGTTGAAGAAAACCGTGTAGACAACGGACAGGGCGGACTCAATGTAACCAGGATGCTCGTAGAAACCCTGCCTATTGTGCCATTAAGATATCCCGATGGCAGTTTTGGTACCAATGCGGCGTACCCTGATATGGAAGGCGGAGAAAACCCGGTTAATCTTGAACTTAACCGTCAGGACGTTTACAAAACCCAGAGCACAATCGGTAACGTTTACGCCGATATCAAACTACTGAAAGATCTGCAGTTTAAAAGTACACTCGGTATCAACGTAGTGGATCAGACCGAGAATTTTTATTCAGGAAGGTTCCTCAGACAACAAACGGCAGATGTACAGGGTGAAGCAGATATCACCGATACACGTACCAATTACTGGCAGTCGGAAAACTATTTCACCTACAACAAAAAGATCAATGACAACCATCGCCTGGACGCGGTAGTAGGTATCAGCTGGCAGCACAGTGACCGGAATACCAATAAATCCGGTGCGCAGGGCTTTACTGACGATTTTTACCAGTACAACAATCTTGGCGTTGGAGCCGTACCGCTGGCCCCGTCATCAGGCTACGAAAAATATACTTTTAACTCATATTTCGGCCGTGTAAACTATACAATCAAAGACAGATATATGTTTACTGTAACCGATCGTTATGATGGATCATCACGATTTGGAAGTGGTTTCAAATATGGTAATTTCCCTTCAGGTGCTTTTGCATGGCGTGTATCAGAAGAGGATTTCCTGAAAGACAGCAGGGTGATCTCCAACCTGAAATTACGTACCAGTTACGGCTTAACGGGTAACTCAGAAATCGGGCAATACCGCTCGCTTTCCAGCCTTAAAAACAGTACCGCTATCTTTGGCGGAACACGGGCTTCCGGTGTAGGCATCAACAGCCTGGCCAACCCAGACCTTAAATGGGAAAAAACAGGTCAGTTTGACCTTGGATTTGAACTGGGACTGTTCCAGAACCGCATCTCTATCGAGAGTGATGTCTATTATAAGAAAACAACAAACATGCTGCTGAATGCGCCTGTACCTACGTCAAGCGGATATACCAGCATCTATAAAAACATAGGTAGTTTATCAAACAAAGGAATTGAGTTCTCTATCACTTCCGCCAATATTAAAACCCGCGATTTTAACTGGAGCACAACCTTCAATATTGCGATCAACAAAAGCAATGTACTGGCACTGGGTGATGCCAACGATGATATCTTCCCAGACCCATACTTCCTCTCGAATACCAATATCATCCGTGTTGGCGAGCCGGTAGGATCTTTCTACGGGCTGATCCGTGAAGGTACATGGGGCACTGCAGAAGCCGCACAGGCAGCAACCTTCAATGCCAAACCAGGTGATATCAAACACAAGGATGTGAATGGTGACGGACAAATCAACGATGCCGACCGCGTAGTGCTGGGCAAGGGAACGCCAACAGGTTATGGCACCTTCTCCAATACATTTAAGTATAAGAACCTTGATCTTACAGTCGACATTCAATATGCCTATGGCAATGACGTACTGAACCTGTCGCGCCACTCCGGTGAAGACCGTACAGGACAGGCCAACAGTTACGCCACCGTACTAAACGGCTGGACACCTGAAAACCAAAACACAATGATTGCTGAGAACAGGCCGTCATTAGCGGGATATACAACTACCGTAGACAGCCACATGGTTGAAGACGGTTCCTACATCCGTGGAAGAAACTTATTACTGGGATACAATTTCTCTAATGCAGTGACCAAAAAACTAAAGGTAAATAACCTGAGGTTATACGCTTCCGTGCAGAATTTCTTTCTGATCACCAAATACACCGGCTATGATCCTGAGGTAACAACTTATGCGAACAACTTTTCACAGGGTATTACCTTTTTCGATTATCCAAAACCAAGGGTGTTTTTATTAGGCGTTAATGTAACCTTATAATTTATTCCTTAAAATCTTACAGACATGACAAATACATCTAAACATTCTATACCATTCCTATTCATCCTCCTGGTTCTTACAGGAACATTTACGGGATGTAAAAAATACCTCGATGAGGATAACCGTTCCAATTATACACAGGAAAATTACTTCCAGACCTCAGACCAGGCACAGGCCGCCATCAACAACCTGTATGCCAGCCTCCGCACAATTACCGACGGCACAGGCACCTATGGCGAAAGCCCGTATATGATGCTGGAATTCCCAACAGGACTTGCCAATACCGAAGTAGGACAAAGCCAGTATAACAATACGCTGCGCACGTTATCTGCCAATGCAGATAACAACTACTTTTACGTATGGTGGGCAAATTCTTACAATGCAATAGCCAATGCCAACCTGGCCATCGAGCGTATCCCTGCAATTAATATGGATGCCACGCTTAAAAAAAGAATGCTCGGGGAAGCTGCATTTTTCAGGGCTTTCTATTATTTCCACCTGGTAAGGATATACGGGGATGTACCGCTGCTGTTGAAATCAGTTAACGCAAGTTCTCCTGAATTGTATCCCGAAAGAGCACCACAGGCAAGTGTTTATGATGCCATTGTGAGCGACCTCACAACGGCCGAAGCGTCAGGCTTACCTACTGCTGATGTAAGCGGGAAATTAAACATCGGTGCTGTAAAATCACTTCTGGCCAGTGTTTACCTTACCATGGCAGGTTATCCCCTGCAGAAAACGGAGAACTATCAGAAAGCTGCCGATAAAGCCAATGAGGTGATCACTTCAGGTGCATACCGCCTGTTCACCACTTATGCAGACCTGCGTAACAAGGCAAACAAAAACCTGGGAGAATTTATCTTTCAAAATCAGTACCAGGTAGGGATCAACACCAGCGGTGTAGACCAGGCCTTTCTGCCAAGATCAAGAAAGATCACTAAATTTTCTGATGAAGTAGGTGCAGTAACTCCAGCTCCTGAGTTCTATAATTCTTATGAAGCGGGCGATCTTCGCGCCAAGGAGCAGCAGTTCTACTTTTCAAGTTATGTGAGTGTGCTTACCGGACAAACCGTTAGTTTCGGCAGTCAGTATATCTTCAAGTTCTTTGATACCGAAGCAGCTTCTACTGCCCAGAGTGATCTGAACTGGACGTTTATCCGTTATCCCGAAGTACTGCTGATCTACGCTGAAGCTTCAAATGAACTGGGCGGACCTACACAGGCTGCTTACAATGCAGTCAACCTGATCAGGACCCGGGCGCAATTGCCTAACCTTAGCGGTTTGGCACAGGGCACTTTCCGCGAAGCCATCTGGAGAGAAAAATATCATGAACTGGCTTATGAGAATAAAGTATGGTTTGACATGGTGCGTACCAGAAAAGTGTACAACCCTGTCAGCGGACAGTTTGATAATTTCACAGGACATGCCTTTCCTACAGGACCAGTGCTAACTGATAAGTATTTATTGTTTGCAATCCCAAGCAGAGAAATCAATAACAATAAAAAGCTTACACAGAATCCGGGATGGTAATCTCCCGGAGATAAAAATAATTACGATCGGATACGATTGTATTTAGCAAACGATTACAAACAAAAACGGCTGTATCACATGTGATACGGCCGTTTTTGTTTGTAAACAACACTCTGTTCAGGCATTCAGATGCCTGAACCTTAATTATCCGTCATCAGTTTATTCAAAGACAGTTCATCTGAGGAGATCGGCCAGATATAACCTGTTTCTGTCGGTGCTTTTTGCGGAGCAGATCCTTTGGCTGGTATGGTTAGCAATAAACGGGTCAGATCCGGACCACGTAAACCTTCACCCAGGAATTCTATTCTTCTCTCTGTCAGTAAAGCATCCGTGAACGCAGCTACACTGGCGGGTGCAATAACTGTTGCTGCATCAGAACGCTGACGTACTGCATTGATTAACAATAAAGCCTGTGGATCAATTGTATTGGTGCTGCGGACACGTGCTTCAGCAAGATTCAGTAATACTTCAGCCCATCTGATGACCGGCACATAGTCTGTATAAGGACTTGCCGTTGTGAACTTGGCCACGAACTGTTTTTTTGCAGCCGACGTAAAGATCAATGCTCTTCTCTTGTCGGTAGCAGTCCAGCCCGGATTGGCAATAATCCCTGTTGGGTTGAGCGAAAATTCTGTAGTACCAGGAACACTGCCCGTAAAATAGAAATAAGTAGCCAGAGAATTTTGTGTTCCCGGATAATCCAGCGGACTTGCAGAGGAGGTCATCGGTAAAGAAAAAACAGATTCAGCAGTTGTGTATGGAGTTTTGAACACGGATGCAATATCTGCTACAAGATCATTAGCAACGTTGGCACTTGCTTTGAATGGTGCAACTGCGGGAACTATTTTGTTTGCCTCTGTAATCACCTCAGCATATTTCCCCATACTTAGATACACCCTTGTTTTCAGGGCAATGGCGGTATTTTTATGTGCCCTTGTTGTATTTAATATGGCAGTACCATTTGTCGCCGGAAGATTGGTTTCAGCGAAATTCAAATCTGCCAGGATTTGTGTGTAAACCTGGTCAACGGTACTTCTTGGCAGGTCTGAAGATCCAGGGCCTGTAATACCTGTCAGCCTGAGTGGCAAGCCTGGCTTGCTTCCGTTTCCATCAGCATAGGGACGTGCATATAACTGGAGAAGGCTGTAATAAGACAAAGCCCTGATCAGTCGTGCCTCTGCAATATACTTCTGCCCTGCAACATCCCCAACTATACTAATCCCTTTAGCAGCCATTCCGTCTAAAAAAACATTACACCTGTTAATTGTCAGATAGCCCTGTAGCCATAAGCCTTTTACAGCAGTGGAACTATTGGCCAGGTTCATGCTCCATACATCAGAAGCAGTAACGAGATTTCCTGTTTCATTGATAAAATCCTCTCCCCGGATACTTCCATAGACCACATAACGGCCACCATAAAATGAACCGTTTTTTAATGATGCATACAGGGAATTAGCCTGACTTTCAATCCGGAAAGGCGTGTCGAATGCATTTTCTTCAGCGACTGAAGTTTTTAGTGCGGGATCGAGATATTCCCGTTTGCACGAACTTGAAAATGTAAGCGCAACACATAAAGCAGTGATATATATATTTCTTTTATTCATGATTTCTGTTTTTCTGTTCATCTTAAAATCCTACACTAATACCTACGGTATATGTTCTTGCATTCGGGCCAGTATTCCTGTCTGAGCCCTGACCTGAAGAACTTGTGCCATTAGAAGATACCTCCGGGTCAGGGCCCGGATATTTGGTAATCATGGCCAGGTTTTGTGCCGCAGCATATATTCTCAGGTTACTGATATTCACCTTGCCAAGCACAGACTGAGGGATTGTATAACCCAAACCTACATTCCTTAATTTGAGAAAGTCGCCTTTTAAAACGTTGATATCCAATGGAATAGTATTACCATAAGAAACGTTATCCGTATAAATAGCCCTTGGGAAATCGGTAACATCACCTGGCTGTTGCCAGCGCTTTAAAACGTCGACAGCATTATTCCAGTAACGCTGGTCATGTAAACCGGCGTTTGTGCCATAGGATACATAGAAACCCAACTGATAGGTTAACATAACATTCAGATCAAATCCTTTGTACCGGAAAGTATTATCAAATCCACCATAGAATTTCGGAGTTGTATTTTTGTACATTTTAGCATCTGCACTCTGCGTAATTGCAGGAGCGGTCGCACCATTATCGAGATAAGTCCAGTTGGATTGTCCCGTTGCCACAATGTGCTGATACGTTACAGCTCTTCCAGCTCCATTTAAAAATATTCTTCTTCCTGTTGCCGGATCAACACCCGCTGTTCTTACCACGTACAGGTAACCCACGGAATAGCCAGGTGCGGTCCTGTTTACATTTTCTCCAGTCGTGGTTGTTCCTGTCGCTGTAATGATCTCGGTTAATCCATCAGCCAGCGCAGTCACCTCGTTTTTATTATAGGCAATATTAAAATTACTTGTCCAGGTAAACTGTCCCGACTGAACAGGAGTGGCATCTATGGAGAATTCTACCCCTTTGTTATACATTTTACCAACGTTTGTAGCCACAGTTGAGGGCACACCTGTTGAGGGTGCCTGTGGAACATTCAGGATCAGACCATCAATATTATTTTTATAGTAGTCAATGTCAAAATTTAATCTGTTCTTCAACACGCCAAAACTTAAGCCCAGGTCTGTTTTCTTGCTGGTTTCCCAAGTGAGGTTTTTGTTACCGGAAGCATTAAACAAAGAGGAGGATACACCCCCGTATAAAGCAGAGTTAAAAGTTGAGAAAGTAGCATAATCCGCAATTCCGGAGATGTTACCTACTTTTCCATAACTGCCTTTTAACTTAAAGTTGCTGAAAACAGTATTCAGTCCCGCATTATTCCAGAAATCCTCTTTCGTGATTTCCCATCCTGCAGATGCACCCCAGAATGTTCCTTTTTTCTTACCCAGCGCAGAGTATTCATCCTGTCTGACATTACCGCTCAGGAAATATTTACCAGCATAATTATAATTTAAACGGCTAAAATAAGATAAGAGGTAATTTTCTCCGTAAATATTGCCTGTCGCATTGTTTAGGGTGAAACCTGCCTGTACAACATCATAGGCCGGATCGGTTAAGCCCTGGCGATCGATACCATAACCGGTTACAGTAATTCTCTGCTGTTCCTGTCCCAGCAATAAGCTAAAGTTATTCTCATCAAAAGCATACTTTGCATCGGCCGTATTTGTCCAGGTCCAGCTTTTTCTTTTTCTGAAAGCGGCAATCGCTTCACCTAATACACCTTGTCCCGGACCATGTGTAGGATTATAAAACTCATCGTTATCACTGTTGATATAGTCAATTCCATAAATTGATTTCAGGTTCAGCCATTTCAGCGGAGTAACCTGTAAATAAGCATTTGATTGGAGGTGGTCAATTTCATTGTTTTCCCTGTTTTGGGAAAGCACCTGTACAAAGTTGTAAAACCCAACCTGATTACCGGTTACGATATTATTCATTGGCCCTACAAAGGTAGCCCCGAGGTTATAACTGCCATCATTATTGTAAGGAGAAACGTTTGGTGAATTTACCAATGCCGTTCTGGCAATACCAGAAGTCCCGTAGGCTTCACCATTCAATGATCCTGAAGAAATTGCAGCTAAATTCTTTTCATTCGAATAAGATAGTTTTCCACCTATAGTAATAAACCTGTTGATTTTACTATCGATGTTGAATAAAGCATTCATCCTTTTAAAATCATTTTTCTGATATACACCTTTCTGATTGGAATAGCCAGCTCCCATATAATACTTCGTATTTTCTGTACCTCCGGAAACATTCACATTATGGTTTTGAGAAAAGCCGGTACGGTAAGCATAATCATACCAGTTGGTATTGATCGGCTGCCCGTCTGGTCCGTTGGTGAGGACAAACTTCTGTGTTTGTGTAACGCCATTTGCAGTGACATTCATACTCCCGGGACGAATTGACTCAGCGTTTGCGATGGCTTCATTCTTATAAGCTGTGTACTCAAAGGCATCCAGCAATTCGGGTAAACGGTAGGCTTCCGACCAGCCTAGCCAGGTGTTATAGCTTACCTTAGGAATACCAGTTTTCCCTCTCTTAGTAGTTACGAAAACCACACCATTTGAAGCACGGCTTCCATAAATTGCTGTAGAAGCGGCATCTTTGGCAATGTCTATGCTTTCAATGTCATTCGGATTGATACTTGATAATGGGTTAGCTGCAGATGCAGTCAAACCCTGGTCACCCGTAACTGCCACAATTCCGTCGATCACAAACAAAGGCTGTGAACTTAAGGAGATAGAATTCGTTCCGCGAATCCTGAAAACTGGCGGGCTGTTTAATAATCCGGTTGCAGTGGATACCTGTACACCTGATGCACGTCCCGCCAAACCTGACTCTAAACTCTGAATGGGTTTATCAGCAATAGCTGCGCCATTTACTGAAGCGGTACTTCCTGTGGTTTCTCCACGTTTCTGTGTACCATAACCTACTACCACGACATCACTTAACGTTTCTGCATCTGCTTTCAACGTAACATTAATCACGCGCAACCTTCCAACCTGTAAAGTTTGTGACACATAGCCCAGCGAAGAGAACTCAAGATCTTTTACATCTGCAGAAACTCTGATCGAATACTTACCGCTTGCATCTGTTGTGGTGGCAATTTTTGTTCCCTTTAAGCGAACTGTTGTGCCTGGGATAGGTAGATTATCATCTCCTGACAGCACCGTACCTGTAATTGTTCGATCTTGTGCCAATGCAAAATTCGCACATAGCAGCATTACGAACAAACTCTGTAAAAGTTTTTTCATAAAATTGGTTTAGGAATAATTAATAGTTGATCCCAATTTAATATTAATTAGACATCACTTTAATAATCATGTGTCCAATATTTATTTTATGACATATTTCAGACAATCTAAGGGCAATAAAATATGATTATCATAATCAGAATATATAAAGGTATTATAAGATGTAATTTATCTAAATCAGATAACAGTATAGATAATAGAAATACTATTTACACTATCCTGAACTGTCCTGAATTTAATAATTACGATATGCATAACTGAAAAATATCTTTATTTGATACTCACATGATGCATGCACTTTAATTTTATAGTTGTAAATAGTTATCAGCGAGTCACTGCGTCAGCACTAAATTCAAGTGGGTCCGGAACAGATAGTTCTACCATATGATATGACGTTTCAGATGAATCATAAAAAAGGGGAATAATAGTTTGCATGGCAAATTATTATTCCCCTAAATGAAAAAGGGGCATGCTAAGCAGGCCCCTTTTTCAGTATAAAGTTTAAAAGAAACTTATTTAGTTTCGTCCTTTACTTCTTCAAAATCTACATCAGTAACGTTATCGCCACCTTGTGGAGCAGATTCGCCAGCTGGCTGACCTGCAGCTCCCTCAGGAGCACCGTCCTGACCTGCTTTGTACATTTCTTCAGATGCAGCATTCCATGCAGCCTGAAGCTCTTCCTGAGCAGCATCAATATCAGCAAAGTTTCTTGCTGCATGAGCAGCCTGTAATTTTGCAAGTCCTGCTTCAATCGGTGCTTTTTTATCAGCAGAGATCTTCTCACCAAACTCTTTCAATTGTTTCTCAGTAGAGAAGATCAATGCATCAGCACTGTTGATTTTATCAGCTTCTTCTTTAGCAATTTTATCTGCATCAGCGTTAGCTTCAGCTTCTTCTTTCATTCTTTTGATTTCTTCATCAGTTAAGCCAGATGAAGCCTCAATACGAATTTTTTGCTCTTTACCAGTAGCTTTATCTTTAGCACTTACATGCAGGATACCGTTTGCATCAATATCAAATGCAACCTCTACCTGTGGAACACCACGTGGCGCCGGTGGAATACCATCCAGGATGAAACGGCCAATTGTACGGTTCTGAGCAGCCATTGGACGCTCTCCCTGTAAAATGTGGATCTCTACTGAAGGCTGGTTATCAGCAGCTGTAGAGAAAGTCTCAGCTTTTTTAGATGGAATAGTTGTGTTAGATTCGATTAATTTAGTCATTACACCACCCATAGTCTCAATACCTAATGAAAGAGGAGTAACATCTAATAACAATACGTCTTTAACCTCACCAGTTAATACACCACCCTGGATTGCAGCACCAATAGCTACTACCTCATCAGGATTTACACCTTTAGAAGGTTCTTTACCAAAGAATGCTTTAACAGCATCCTGGATCGCAGGGATACGTGTAGAACCACCAACTAAGATGATCTCATCAATATCAGATGTTTTTAAACCAGCATTTTTCAATGCAGATTTACAAGGCTCAATTGTACGTTTGATCAAATCAGCAGCCAGTTGCTCAAATTTAGCACGGCTTAAAGTTCTAACCAAGTGTTTAGGGCCGCTCGCATCAGCAGTAATATATGGTAAGTTAACTTCAGTTGAAGTTGTGCTTGATAATTCAATTTTAGCTTTCTCAGCAGCTTCTTTCAAACGTTGCAATGCCATTGGGTCCTGTGCAAGGTCCATACCATTTTCGTTTTTGAATTCTTCTGCCAACCAGTCAATAATGATGTGGTCAAAGTCGTCACCACCTAAGTGAGTATCACCGTCAGTAGATTTCACTTCAAATACGCCATCACCTAATTCAAGTACAGAAACATCATGTGTACCACCACCGCAGTCAAACACAACAATTTTCATGTCTTTATGTGCTTTATCAAGGCCGTAAGCTAATGCAGCTGCAGTAGGCTCGTTGATAATACGTTTAACGGTTAAACCAGCGATTTCACCAGCTTCTTTGGTCGCCTGACGCTGAGCATCGTTGAAGTATGCAGGAACAGTAATAACTGCTTCAGTAACCTCATGACCTAAAAAGTCTTCCGCAGTTTTTTTCATTTTTTGCAAGATCATTGCAGAAATTTCCTGTGGAGTGTATTTACGGTCATCGATTTCAACTCTTGGCGTGTTGTTATCTCCTTTAACTACGTTATAAGGAACACGGCCAGCTTCTTTAGAAACCTCAGCAAAGCTGCTGCCCATAAAGCGCTTAATTGAATAAATTGTTTTTGTTGGGTTAGTGATTGCCTGGCGTTTTGCAGAATCACCTACTTTACGCTCACCATTTTCTGCAAATGCAACAATGGATGGCGTTGTACGTTTACCCTCACTGTTGGCTATAACTACAGGTTCGTTACCTTCCATTACGGCTACGCAAGAGTTTGTTGTTCCTAAGTCTATACCAATAATTTTTGACATGCTATTTATCTTGTTTATGTGATGAATTCTATTTTTCTAATTCTGTTTAACAAGCAATGTGCCAATTGGCATTTGGCAGGTAAACAGGCGGGTATTTTAAAAATTATGTTAAAATGTAATAAAAACGATTTACAATTCTGACAGGTTGTCAGAATTACACTTACGCTTTGTCAACAAACCTGTTAAAGACCCAGCAGCTTTTCAAGGTGGTGATAACCAATGCCAAAGTAATCTTTGGTTTTTTTTATTTTGTCTGTTATAGCAGACTGTTTTGCTCCGGCTCCCCTCAATTTGGATCCTACAATCAGCACGTTCTTCGGGGTGTTGGCCTCAGAGATAAATTCAAAAACTTTTGTTTTATAACCAAAATATTCAAGGATCATTGCACGGATACCATCCGTCACCATAACCGCCTGACGTTCCAGAAAGATGCCGTATCTGGTGATGAAATCAAGCGCGTTGTCAGCCTTGCCCTTTTCTATCTCCCTGCGGATCTGTTTGTGGCAGCAGGGGGCAACCACAATTAGTTCAGCACCCGCATTGATACCTTTTGCAATGGCATCATCAGTAGCCGTATCACAGGCATGCAGCGCGATCAGCAGGTCTGTTCCCTCAGCAGGATAATCTTCTATAGTTCCCTGTACAAAACTCAGTCCGCCAAAGCCAGAATCGACGGCTATCCTGTTACAGAGATCTACCAGGTCCTGGCGGTATTCTACGCCGGTAACAGTTGCCTCCCGTTTCAGCACATTCACCAGATAATCATATAGCGCAAAAGTAAGGTATCCCTTTCCCGAGCCCATATCAGCAACCTTCCTGATCTGTGCTTCAGGAAGCTCCCTGATCAGCGGATCAAGTAAGGCCACATACTGATTAATCTGTTTATACTTGTCCTGTGCATTTTTGAAAACCACACCGTCTTTATCGGTAATACGCAGCGCCGTCAGGTAAGGCTTTTCAACAGCAGCAATCAGCCTTGCTTTTTCTTTATCATGGCTCAGCGGCAGCGGCGTTGCCATACTTGGCTTATTCAGATTCAGGGAGTAACCCTTCAGCGGACGGTTCAGCAATACGATATCATTTGCAACCGTAAAACAGGTACAGTTGAGGAAGCCCGACTCCAGGTAAGAAGACAGCAAACGGAGACCTTCCTCATACACATAATTCTTTACGATATCTTTTGTCTGGTACCTGTAGGTAAAAGCCAGCCGGCCTTCCCTCTTGATCAGCACCTTACGAACATATATATTCTTTAGCCCTGCCTCAGTCCCCTGGTAATTCCCAAGCGTTAATTTAACAAAGCTGCCATCGGCAACACTATCGCTAACCAGTACCTTAAACCTTTC
Organism: Pedobacter westerhofensis; assembly: GCF_900182595.1. Lineage (GTDB taxonomy): Bacteria > Bacteroidota > Bacteroidia > Sphingobacteriales > Sphingobacteriaceae > Pedobacter > Pedobacter westerhofensis. The sequence goes on from NZ_FXTN01000005.1 coordinate 264,560, forward strand.
TAATTTTTCCGGATCTGCCATTATCTCCAAATTAAGCTTAACAATTAATGCATAAAAAAATGCCTTTCCGTATTACAGAAAGGCATCTTTATGTTAGAGAATTTAAAATTATTCTCCTTTATCTTCTTTTGCTTCTTCAGCAGCTGGTGCTTCAGGAGTTGCCTCTTCTGCAGCAGGAGCTTCTTCAGCAACTGGTGCTTCCTCAGCAGCAGTTTCAGCCTTCGCTGCAGGTGCGTCAGATTTCTTAGCTTTAGTTCTGCCACGACGGGTAGTTTTCTTCTCAGCAGCTTCAGTATCTACACCATAAACTTCGTTGTAATCAACCAGTTCAATTAATGCCATCTCAGCGTTATCACCTAAACGGTTGTTTAATTTGATAATCCTGGTATAACCACCCGGACGGTTAGCTACTTTAGCAGCTACGTCACGGAACAATTCAGTAACTGAATCTTTATCCTGTAAGTAACTAAATACGATACGACGTGAATGTGTAGTATCTAATTTAGATTTAGTGATCAGGGGCTCAACATACATACGTAAAGATTTTGCTTTAGCTAATGTAGTAGAGATCCTTTTGTGTTTGATCAGTGATGAGGCCATGTTAGCCAACATCGCTTTACGATGGGAGTCAGTTCTGCCTAAGTGGTTGTTTTTTTTACCGTGTCTCATTTTTATTTTATTGAGTGCATACCGTCTCTTCTGAATTAAAGAGGGAATTATGCACTATTAACAATTTGTTATTTGTTAGGCTTACTCTTCTTCCAGTTTGTATTTACCTAAGTTCATGCCGAAAGACAATTGTTTAGATTTTACAAGTTCCTGGATTTCAGTAAGTGATTTTTTACCGAAGTTTCTGAATTTTAACATATCAGCTACATCATAAGAAACAAGATCAGCCAATGTGCGGATATCAGCTGCTTTTAAGCAGTTTAATGCACGTACTGAAAGATCAAGGTCAACCAGTTCAGTTTTAAGGATCTTGCGCATATGCAGGATTTCCTCATCAACTTCTTTGGTTTCTTCTTTAGCCTGAGATTCAAGAACCAGGTTCTCGTCAGAGAATAACATGAAATGTTGAATCAAAATTTTGGCCGCTTCTTTCAAAGCTTCTTCAGGATGGATTGAACCATCTGTAGCGATTTCCAAAATTAATTTTTCATAATCTGTTTTTTGTTCAACACGATAGTTTTCAATCGTGTATTTTACATTTTTCATTGGGGTAAAGATCGAATCGATAGCAATTACACCAACAACAGCATCATTGATTTTATTTTCTTCAGCCGGAACATAACCACGTCCTTTGTTGATAGTTAATTCTACCTCCAAAGTCACTGATTTCTCCATGTTACAGATCACGAAGTCAGGATTAAGGACTTCGAAATTATTAGAGAATTTTGTTATGTCACCTGCAAGAAATTGATCCTGGCCATTAACCACAATAAAAACTTTTTCAGATTCACCTGAATCACCAGCTTTTTTGAAACGAACTTGTTTCAGGTTCAGGATAATTTCAGTCAAATCTTCTACAACACCTTTCATTGTAGAAAACTCATGTGATACACCAGAAAAACGAATACTTGTAATGGCATAACCTTCCAGGGAAGAAAGAAGAATTCTTCTTAAGGCATTACCAATTGTTACACCGAAACCGGGTTCTAAGGGACGAAATTCAAATATACCATCGAAATCAGTTGATTTCTGCATGATGACCTTATCGGGTTTCTGAAATGCTAAAATTGCCATTTATAATGTTTTTAGATCGTTATTAATATTTTGTAACGCAAAAAATTTAGCTGCCCGCAAAGGCAGCTAATTAAATATATTATTACTTCGAGTAAAGCTCGATAATCAAGTTTTCTTTGATGTTTTCCGGAATCTCGTCACGATTAGGATAAGCTAAAAACTTTCCTGTCAGTTCAGATGCGTTCCAGTCTAACCAGTTGAATTTGTTGATTACCCTGCCTGCTACTGAATTTGTGATGCTCTCTAAAGTTTTAGATTTCTCACGTACTGCAACAACATCTCCTGCTTTTAATTGGTAAGAAGGAATGTTTACTACTTCACCGTTCACTGTTACGTGTTTATGGCTAACTAACTGGCGTGCAGCTGAACGTGTAGTCGCAATACCTAATCTATAAACTGTGTTATCTAAACGGGCTTCTAATAACTGTAATAAGTTATCACCTGTAATACCCTGACGGGAAGACGCTTTTGTAAACAAGTTACGGAACTGGCGCTCTAATACACCATAAGTGTATTTCACTTTTTGTTTTTCCATTAACTGTACTGAATACTCAGATTGTTTACCTCTTCTTTTAGACGCACCGTGCTGTCCTGGGGGATAATTTTTTCTGTCTAGTACTTTATCAGGGCCGAAAATTGGCTCTCTGAACTTACGCGCGATTTTGGACTTTGGTCCTGTATATCTTGCCATTGCTTTTTGTTTTAAAGTATCATGCAACCTGAAGCTGCAGACTCTTAGCTTTAAAAATTAATAAATTAAACTCTTCTCTTCTTAGGAGGACGACATCCGTTGTGCGGAAGCGGCGTAATATCTTTGATCGAAGTAACTTCGATTCCTGAGATCTGTAATGTTCTGATAGCAGACTCACGACCTGATCCAGGACCTTTAACAAAAACTTCTACTTTACGCAGACCTAAGTCAAATGCTACTTTACCACAATCACTTGCAGCCTGACCTGCAGCATATGGAGTGTTCTTTTTAGAACCCTTAAATCCCATTTTACCTGCTGAAGACCATGAAATAGTTTGACCATTGTTGTTTGTTAAGGTAACAATGATATTATTAAAAGTCGCATTGATATGTGCCTGACCAACCGGTTCAATAACAACAATACGCTTTTTGGTTACTTTTTTACTCTTAGCCATAATTATTATTCGTTACTAATTTTATTTAGTAGCTTTTTTCTTGTTAGCAACTGTTTTTCTCTTGCCTTTACGTGTACGAGAATTGTTCTTAGTACGTTGTCCACGAACTGGTAAACCTTTTCTGTGACGTAATCCACGGTAACAACCGATATCCATTAAACGTTTGATGTTTAACTGAACCTCAGAACGTAAAGCACCTTCTACTTTAACGCCGTCGTTAATGATGGTACGAATAGCTGATAACTCATCATCAGACCAATCCTGTACTTTTTTGCTAAAATCGATACCTGCCTCAGTTAATATACGCTGAGCAGTTGATCTGCCTACTCCGAAGATGTAGGTTAGTCCGATTTCGCCTCTTTTGTTTCTTGGTAAATCAATACCTGATATCCTTGCCATATTTGTACTAAATGTTGATTATTTGACGACAGATTGAGGTAACCTGTACATTCAATCTAATCATACTTCAATAATTTATTATCCCTGACGCTGCTTGAACTTCGGATTTTTCTTGTTAATTACGTAAAGTTTGCCCTTACGACGAATAATCTTGCAATCAGCACTGCGTTTTTTAATTGATGACCTAACTTTCATTTTATTTATATCTATAAGTAATCCTGCCCTTTGATAAATCGTAAGGCGACATCTCTAATTTAACTTTGTCCCCAGGTAATATCTTAATGTAATGCATCCTCATTTTACCTGAGATATGAGCGATAATTTCATGTCCGTTCTCCAGTTCAACTCTGAACATGGCATTGGATAATGCTTCTCTTATTACACCGTCTTGTTCAATCGAGGCTTGTTTAGCCATATAATCTTGATTTTTACTTAATTAGCTGCTATTAAACAGGGTTGCAAATTTAAGAAAAATATTTAATTATTTACCTTTTTTCTTTTAAAACTTCTTCAATCAGAGAAAAGGTCGATAAAACATCTGCCTTGCCCTTTTTTATTGCAACAGTGTGTTCAAAATGTGCCGAAGGCCGACTGTCCCTGCTTGTTACTGTCCAGCCATCAGACCAAAACTCTATATTAGCTGTACCGGCATTAATCATTGGCTCTATGGCTATTACCATACCCTCCTCTAACTTCATACCTGTACCCCGTCTACCGTAGTTTGGAACCTCTGGCTTCTCGTGGAGCTGTACGCCCACACCATGACCAACAAGCTCTCTCACCACACCGAAACCATTCTGCTCTGCCAGAGACTGCACTGCATAACCCACATCACCGAGACGTGAACCAACTACAGCTTTATCAATAGCGCGCTTCAGACACTCCTGGGTAACATCTACCAATTTCTGGCGGTCAGGGCTGATTTCTCCGATAGAGAACGTATACGCCGAATCACCAAAGAAATTGTTTTTGATCACACCACAATCTACAGAGATCAGATCTCCTTCCTGTATCACATACTCACCAGGAAAGCCATGAACAACCTGCTCATTGGGCGATATACAAAGTGAATAAGGAAAACCATTGTAGTTTAGAAATGCCGGTATCGCTCCGTGATCTTTTATGTAAGTCTCCGCAAGTTTGTTCAGCTGCATCGTGGTAACTCCGGGGCCAATGATCTTCGCCACTTCTGCAAGTGTTTCAGATACCAGCATGGAACTAATTCTAATGAGCTCAACCTCCTCCGGAGACTTATAATAGATCTTAGACATTCATATTAAATTACCGCACTGCTGCCGCTTGCATTTGCAGCGGGAACACCAGTACGACCTGTAACTCTTCCGGTTTTCATTAACCCGTCATAATGACGCATTAACAGATAACTTTCAACCTGTTGTAAAGTATCCAATACAACACCTACCAGAATCAGCAGGGATGTACCTCCATAAAAATGGGCAAACTCTGATTTAATACCGAATTTAACGGCCAGTGACGGAAGGATGGCAATGATCGCTAAGAATACAGAACCTGGAAAGGTGATCTTAGAAATTACATCGTCAATAAAAGATGAGGTATCCAGACCAGGCTTAAGACCGGGAATGAAACCACCATTTTTCTTCATATCATCAGACATCTGTACGGGATTAACCGTAATCGCAGTATAGAAGAATGTAAATGCAATGATTAAAAATGCAAAGGTTAAACTGTAAGCCAGTGATGTTGGATCACTGAACTGGATTAACCATGTATTTTGTAAGGTAGGGAAGAACTGTGTAAGCGTTGTTGGAATGAACATCAGTGCCTGGGCAAAGATGATAGGCATTACACCAGCAGCATTCACTTTTAATGGAATGTATTGTCTCACCCCACCAAACTGTCTGTTACCAACGATACGTTTCGCATATTGTACAGGGACCTTGCGGACACCCTGAACGATCAGGATCGTAAACATTACCACGGCGAACAAAGCAACGATCTCCAGCACAAGTGCAATCAAGCCCCCGTCTACGATAACCCTTGAAGTGATCTCCTGATAAAGCGCCATCGGAAGACGTGCGATGATACCAACCATAATGATCAGTGACACACCATTTCCAATACCTTTATCGGTAATTTTCTCACCCAGCCACATTACAAATAATGTACCTGCCGACAAAACGAATGTTGAAAGAACGAAGAATAAAGTAGGATCAATCAGAATAGCTTCCTTAGGAACCTGTGTTTTCACATAACCTACAGCCTGAACAGCTGTAATTACTACCGTAAGGTATCTTGTGATCTGATTGAGTTTATTCCTGCCGCTCTCTCCTTCTTTCTGCATTTTCTGGAAGGAAGGTACAGCGATACCTAATAACTGAACTACAATTGATGCAGAAATATATGGCATAACCCCCAGTGCAAGGATCGATACACGGGAAAATGATCCCCCGGCAAACATATCCAGCAGACCTAAGATTCCAGATTTCTGATTATCGCCTAGGGCTGTTGCATCAACGCCTGGTAAAACAACGTGAGAAACGAACCTATAGACCAAAAGAATTACGAGCGTAAATACGATACGCTCTCTTAATTCCTGAATTTTCCAAATATTACTTAAAGTAGTAAACAGCTTCTTCATTAATTACAATTTTTCGATTGAGCCTCCAGCAGCTTCAATTGCTTTTTGTGCAGTTGCAGAGAAAGCATGAGCTTTAACTTCAACTTTAGATTTAACTTCACCACGTCCAAGGATTTTAACCAGGTCGTTTTTGTGTGCTAAACCGTGCTCCTGCAATGTAGCAAAATCAATTGAAGTCAAGCTGAATTTCTCAGCTAATCCTTGTAAAACATCTAAGTTTACACCTACATATTCAACACGGTTAATTGGTTTGAAACCTACCTTAGGTACACGGCGTTGCAATGGCATCTGACCACCTTCAAAACCAATTTTGGTTTTGTGACCAGAACGTGATCCGGCACCTTTATGACCACGGGTGGAAGTACCACCACGACCAGAACCAGTACCACGACCAATTCTTTTACTGTTTTTAGTAGAACCTGATGCAGGTTTTAAATTACTTAAGTTCATTTTTGAAACTTATTGTGCTGCCCTTCGCTTTCACTAATCAGGGACAACGGTTAAACATATACAAAGGTTGCAAATGTAATATAATATATTACACTTACAACCTCTGCGAATTATATACTTTCGATGGCAACTAAGTGATTCACTTTTCTTACCATGCCAATGATAGCAGCGTTAGCCTCAACTTCTACAGACTGGTTCATTTTTTTTAAACCTAATGCCTGCATTGTTCTTTTCTGACGTTCGCTTCTGTCAATGATACTTTTTACCTGGGTTATTCTGATCTTAGCCATGTTCTTATCCGTTAAAAACTTTGTTTAAATCAACACCACGTTGTTGTGCTACTGTATAAGCATCACGCATTTTTGTTAAAGCATCAACAGTTGCCTTTACCACGTTGTGAGGATTTGATGAACCTTTTGATTTTGCTAATACGTTGTGTACACCAGCACTCTCTAATACAGCGCGCATTGCACCACCAGCGATAACTCCGGTACCTACTGCAGCTGGTTTGATCAATACAAAACCACCTGAGAATTTACCGATTTGTTCGTGAGGAACAGTACCGTTTAACAAAGGAACCTTTACAAGGTTCTTTTTAGCGTCATCGATACCTTTTGCAATTGCTTCAGTAACCTCTTTCGCTTTACCTAATCCGTAACCCACGATTCCGTTTTCATCTCCAACAACTACGATAGCTGAGAAGCTGAAAGTACGACCACCTTTGGTCACTTTAGCAACACGTTGTATACTAACTAAACGGTCTTTTAATTCGACCTCGCTAGTCTTAACTCTTTTTATATTGATAGTTGACATTCTTCTCCTATTTTCAGATTAAAATACTAAACCAGCTTCGCGGGCACCTTCTGCCAACGACTTTACGCGTCCGTGGTACAAATAGCCATTTCTATCGAAAACAACTTCTTTAATGCCAGCTGCGATTGCTTTTTCAGCTACTAATTTACCTACAGCTACAGATTGCTCTGATTTATTGCCATTACCAGAAAAATCTTTTGATAATGATGACGCTGATACCAATGTGCTTCCAGTTACGTCGTTAATGATCTGCGCATAAATTCCTTTATTGCTTCTATAAACTGATAAACGTGGACGGCTTTCAGAACCGGTCAATCTTTTTCTGATTCCTTTTTTTATACGATCTCTACGAGATAATTTTTTCCCTGCCATGATGATTATTTTTTAGAAGCTGATTTACCTGCTTTTCTTCTTAACACTTCTCCTACAAACTTGATACCTTTACCTTTGTATGGTTCCGGTGCACGTAACGAGCGGATTTTCGCTGCAACCTGACCGATCAGTTGTTTGTCGATACTCTCTAAAATGATTTTAGGAGTCTGACCTTTCTCTGAAAGAGTAGTTACTGTAATCTCTACTGGCAACTGGAATACATAATGGTGGGAATATCCTAAAACAAGATCCAGGGTATTTCCTGTGTTTGTTGCGCGGTAACCCACACCAACCAACTCCTGTTGAATTTTGTAACCTTCTGTAACACCAATAACCATATTGTTAATCAATGAACGGTATAAACCGTGCAATGCTTTGTGTCTTTTTTGTTCAGTAGGACGTTGTACGTTTAAGATACCGTCTTCCTGACTAACAGTGATTTCTGAATCTACTGCTTGTTGCAATTGACCTTTAGGACCTTTTACAGTAACTAGATTTGCTTCATCTACTGTAATGGTTACACCTGCAGGGATACTAATTGGGGCTTTTCCTATTCTTGACATTTTGTTATCCTCCTTTAATTAATAAACGTGACACAAAACTTCGCCACCAATGTTTAGTCTGGCTGCTTCTTTATCAGTCATTACTCCTTTTGAAGTAGACAAGATAGCAATACCTAAACCGTTCAATACTCTTGGCATATTATCAACGCCTGCATACTGCCTTAAACCTGGTTTGCTGATACGCGCCAATGTGCGGATCGCAGGGATCTTAGTTATAGGGTTGTACTTTAAAGCGATTTTAATCGTTCCCTGTACTGTGTTTTCCTCAAACTTGTAGTTGGCAATGTAACCTTTGTCAAAAAGTACTTTAGTAATTTCCTTTTTAAGATTTGATGCAGGAATTTCTACAATTCTGTGATTTGCCTTGATGGCATTTCTTACTCTTGTAAGATAATCTGCTATTGGATCTGTATTCATTTTTATTGATTTGTGATAGTGGTTTCCTTTCCGAACCATTCGGAGCGACCTTCCATCGGTTAATTTTCTTGTTAAACGTATAACGTTAGCAGCATGCGCCTCTCCGGCGCAGCAACTAACGTAAAACGATTTTTCTTACCAGCTTGCTTTGGTAACTCCAGGAATTTTTCCTGCTAAAGCCATCTCACGGAATGTAACCCTTGAGATACCAAAAGTACGCATGTAACCGCGTGGACGGCCAGTTAATTTACAACGGTTGTGTAAACGCACCGGTGACGAGTTTTTTGGTAACTTGTCCAGTCCTTCGAAATCACCTGCAGCTTTAAGTTCTGCACGTTTGTCTGCATATTTAGCAACCAATTTCTGGCGCTTAACTTCGCGAGCTTTTACTCCTTCTTTTGCCATTATTGCTCTGTATTAGGTGTTTGATTTTTAAATGGTAACCCGAATTGTTTTAACAATTCCAATGCCTCAACATCAGTTGTAGCAGAAGTTACAAAGGTAATATCCATTCCTAAAATCTTAGAGATTTTATCAATGTTGATCTCAGGGAAGATGATTTGCTCAGTAATACCCAATGTGTAGTTACCTTTTCCATCAAATCCTTTATCGTTAATACCTTTGAAGTCACGGATACGCGGCAAAGCTACGGAAATTAAACGATCTAAAAACTCAAACATGTTGTTATCGCGTAAAGTTACACGTACACCTACCGGCATACCTTTACGTAATTTGAAGTTTGAGATATCTTTTTTAGATTTTGCACCTACTGCCTGCTGACCAGAAATCGTGCTCATCTCTAAAATAGAGCTGTCCATGATCTTTTTGTCAGTTACAGAGAAACGTCCAACACCCTGGTTGATTGCAATTTTCTCTAATTTAGGAACCTGCATTACGCTTTTGTAATTGAACTTGCTTTTCAGGGCAGGAACAACTTCCTCTTTGTATTTAGTCTTTAATCTTGGTATGTAAGTCATTATTTGATCTCCTCTCCTGATTTTTTAGATACCCTAACTAATTTCCCATCAGCATTAAGCTTTCTGCCAACACGCGTAGTTTTTCCAGTTTTTGGATCAATTAACGCAACGTTAGAAATATGAAGAGCAGCCTCTTTTTTAATGATACCACCGTTTGGAGTAGCAGCATTTGGTTTTGTATGTTTAGATACAAGGTTCACACCTTCTACCAGAATTCTACTTTTAGTAATCAATACTGAAAGTACTTTACCTTCCTGGCCTTTTGAATCACCAGCGATAACCTTTACTAAATCTCCTTTACGGATTTTTATCTTTGGTTGAACAGTTACTTTATTTTTCATATTATAATACCTCCGGTGCTAATGATACAATTTTCATGAATTGTTTTTCACGCAGTTCTCTCGCTACCGGGCCAAAAATACGTGTACCACGCGGCTCATCTTGTGCATTCAATAATACTGCTGCGTTATCGTCGAAACGAATGTAAGAACCATCTTTACGTCTGATCTCTTTCTTTGTCCTTACCACAACTGCTTTCGAAACTGTTCCTTTTTTAATGTTTCCTGAAGGAAGTGCGCTTTTAACGGTAACAACGATTTTGTCACCAATTGACGCGTACCGTTTTCCGGTTCCACCAAGTACACGAATTACGAGTACCTGTTTTGCGCCGCTATTGTCGGCTACGTTTAGTCTTGATTCCTGTTGTACCATGTTATTTAGCCCTCTCTAAAATTTCCACTAATCTCCAGTTCTTGTTCTTACTCAGCGGACGAGTCTCCATGATCAGTACTGTATCACCAATACCGCAATCGTTTTTCTCGTCATGAGCCATAAATTTGGTAGTTTTCTTAACAAACTTACCATAGATCGGGTGTTTCACTTTACGCTCTACAGCAACAACAACAGATTTATCCATTTTATTGCTTACCACCAACCCGGTTCTTGTTTTTCTTAATTGTCTTTCCATTTCGACTCTAAAGTTATTTAGTTTCACTAGCTGACGCCGCTTTACGCTTTGTCATTTCAGTATTTAATCGGGCGATGTCTTTTCTTACCTTAGTGATACGGGTAGGATTCTCTATAGCCGATATTGTATGCGCAAATTTCAACTTAACCAAGTTTTCTTTTTCTTCTGCAATCCTGACTACTAGTTCTTCTTGTGAAAGCCCTGTGATTTCTGAGTTCTTCATTTTATTAATTTTTATGTTCTGGGTCTAGCGGTTATAATAACAAGTTACTTACAACATTGACCCCAAAACTTCTTTATGCCTCTACGTAATCTCTACGTACTACAAATTTTGTTTGGATAGGTAATTTCTGAGCTGCTAAACGCATTGCTTCTTTAGCGATTTCTAAAGATACGCCTTCAGCTTCAAAAATGATACGTCCCGGTCTTACAACTGCAACCCAGTATTCAGGAGCACCTTTACCTTTACCCATACGTACTTCGGCTGGTTTCTTAGTTACCGGTTTGTCCGGGAATATTCTAATCCACACCTGGCCTTCACGTTTCATGAAACGAGTTACCGCAATACGGGCTGCCTCTATCTGACGACTGGTAATCCATGTCGCCTCTAAAGATTTAATCCCGAAAGACCCGAATGACAGTTCAGCACCACGTGTTGCTAAACCTTTCATTCTGCCCTTTTGCATCTTTCTGAACTTCGTTCTTTTTGGCTGTAACATCTTATTTTAATATTATCGTTAAACGATCTGTTGACTAATTATTTACGAGGACCTCTGTTTGCAGGATTTCCGCCTCTGTTATCTCTACCTGGACCGCCCTGACCCGGACCACCCTGACCTGGACCTCTTCCGCCACGACCGGCACCGCCTTTATTGTCGTTTCTTCTGTCGCCACCGCCACGGTTGTCTCTGTCTCTGCCGCCACCTGCACCAAAGTTACCTTCAGGTCTGCCACCTTTACCAGGAGCATTGCTTGTTGCACCAATGTTTGGAGAAAGATCACGTTTACCGTAAACCTCACCTTTACAGATCCATACTTTAACACCGATCTTACCGTAAGTAGTCAATGCCTCAGCTAATGCATAGTCAATATCAGCACGGAAAGTATGCAAAGGAATTCTTCCTTCTTTATACTGCTCGTTACGAGCCATCTCTGCTCCGCCTAAACGACCTGAAGTCATTATCTTGATACCTTCAGCTCCCATACGCATTGTTGATGCGATTGTCGACTTCATGGCTCTACGGAAAGAGATCCTTGCCTCTAATTGTTTTGCTACACCTTCTGCTACCAGTTGTGCATCAAGCTCAGGACGTTTGATCTCAAAAATGTTGATTTGAATCTCCTTTTTTGTAAGTTGTTTCAATTCTTCTTTGATCTTGTCAACCTCAGCTCCTGCTTTTCCGATAACGATTCCCGGACGGGCAGTGTGGATAGTTACAGTGATACGTTTTAACGTACGCTCGATAACTACTTTAGCTACTCCTCCTTTTGCGATACGCACAGAAAGGTATTTTCTTATTTTTTCGTCCTCAACTAATTTGTCAGCATAGTTGTTGCCACCGAACCAGTTAGAATCCCAACCTCTGATGATTCCCAACCTTGCTCCTATTGGATTTGCTTTTTGTCCCATTTCTACTAATTAGTTTGAGTTTCAACGTTTTTACTATCTACTACCAAAGTTACGTGGTTACTACGTTTACGTATTCTGTATCCACGGCCTTGAGGTGCTGGTCTCAGTCTTTTCAACTGACGGCCGCCACCAACCATTATAGTTTTCACGTATAACTGGTTTTCTTCAGGGCGAGAACCTTCATTTTTAGTTTCCCAGTTTTTGATGGCTGACAACAAAAGTTTCTCAACTCTGATTGCCGCATCTTTATTGGTGAATTTTAAAATATGTAATGCTTTCTCAACACGCTCACCTCTGATAAGATCTACAACCAAACGCATCTTACGTGGTGAGGTTGGACAATTGTTTAATTTCGCTACTGCTTCCATCTCTTAATTATTTTTTCTTTTCAGAGTGACCCCTAAATGTTCTGGTTGGAGCAAACTCTCCCAGCTTGTGACCAACCATGTTTTCTGTTACGTATACCGGTATAAATTTGTTACCGTTATGAACTGCAAATGTATGATTCACGAAATCTGGTGAAATCATTGATCTGCGAGACCAAGTTTTAATGACAGACTTTTTGCCTGATTCATTCATAGAGACTACTTTCTTCTCTACGTTATGGTCGATGTAAGGTCCTTTTTTAATCGAACGTGCCATTATTTCTTCCTTTTCTCTATGATGAAACGATTTGAGTATTTTTTAAGCGAACGGGTCTTAAAGCCTTTAGAATATAAACCATTCCTTGAGCGTGGCTGACCTCCTGATGAGCGACCCTCACCACCACCCATTGGGTGATCGACTGGGTTCATCGCTACCGGACGGGTTCTAGGACGACGTCCTAACCAACGTTTACGACCTGCTTTACCTAATACTTCATTTGCGTGATCCGAATTGGAAACTGCTCCTATTGTTGCTAAACAGGTAGTTAAAATTGATCTAACCTCACCTGAAGGCATTTTCACAGTTGCATATTTACCATCACGTGCTGCTAATTGAGCATAAGCACCTGCACTACGTGCCAGTTGTGCTCCACGTCCTGGTTGAATTTCAATGTTGTGTACAATTGAACCTAACGGAATGTTAGCTAATTTTAAAGTATTTCCAACTTCTGGAGTTGCTGTATCTCCCGATACTACTTTTTGCCCTACTTGCAATCCTTCCGGTGCAATGATATAACGCTTCTCACCATCTGCATAATGTAATAATGCGATGCGTGCTGTACGGTTTGGATCGTATTCAACAGTAGCTACTGTTGCAGGAATATCAAACTTATCACGTTTGAAATCAATCAAACGGTAAGATTTCTTGTGACCACCACCCATGTAGCGCATAGTCATTTTTCCTGTATTGTTACGTCCACCGGATTTCTTAGAAGAAACAACCAATGATTTTTCGGGCTTGGTTGCTGTAATCTCCGAGAAATCAGCCCCAACTCTAAAGCGGGTTCCCGGAGTGACTGGTTTAAATTTTCTTAAGCCCATAGTTATAAATAATTCAATTCTTATTAAATATTCGCGTAATAATCAATTGTTTCGCCTGCTGCCAGGGTTACAATCGCCTTTTTATATTTCGGGCTACGTCCCGTTACCAAACCACCTTTTGTATTTCTTGATTTTAATTTTCCGTTCACAACCATTGTGTTGATCGCAAGAACATTAACACCATACATTTTTTCGATAGCTTGTTTAATCTGCAGCTTGTTTGCTTTGTGCTCTACTTTAAAAGTGAAGCGGCTGGACTTCTCTGTAAGAGCAGAAGCTTTTTCTGTTAGTATTGGTTTCTTTAAAAATTCCATATTACTTGGCAAATGCCTCCTCAATTGTTTTAACAGTATTTGCAGTCAACAAAAGTTTACCACAGTTTAATACATCATATGTATTCAACTGATCAGCGGTAATCACTTTCACTTTCTGAATGTTTCTGCTTGATAAATAGATATTGTTATCTTGAACAGGTAAAACCAACAAAGTTTTTTGACCAGTTAAGCTTAAAGCGTTAACAAGGTTCAAGTAATTTTTAGTTTTAACCGTGTCAAAAGTAAAATCTTCCAAAACAAGGATATTGTTGTCCTGAGCTTTGTATGACAACGCAGATTTACGTGCCAGTGATTTTAATTTTTTATTCAGTTTGAAACTGTAATCACGTGGTTGAGGACCGAATACACGACCACCACCATTAAACAATGGAGATTTGATACTACCCGCACGGGCACCACCAGTTCCTTTTTGTTTGTACAACTTACGTGTTGAACCCGCGATTTCGTTACGTTGCTTAGATTTGTGAGTACCCTGACGTTGGTTAGCCAAATACTGTTTAACATCTAAATAAATTGCGTGATCGCTAGGTGTTACACCAAATACCGACTCAGGAAGTTGCACCTTGGCACCTGTCTCTTTTCCTGAAATGTTTACTACATTAACTTCCATCTGCTTACTTGTCTAAGATTACGTAAGAACCTTTAGCTCCTGGAATGGAACCACTAACTACAACAAGATTTTGATCAGCATAAACTTTCAAAACCTGTAAGTTCTGAATCTTTACTCTGTCTCCACCCATTCTTCCTGCCATACGCATTCCTTTGAATACACGTGCAGGATACGAAGCAGCACCCAATGAACCCGGAGCACGCATTCTGTTATGCTGTCCGTGAGTTTGACCACCAACACCACCAAATCCGTGGCGTTTCACAACACCCTGGAAACCTTTACCTTTTGAAGTACCTACAACATCAATAAAATCGCCTTCAGCAAAAATGTTTACCGTTACAGTATCACCTAAACTAAGTGATTCTTCAAACGGCTCAAATTCTACCAATTTACGTTTTGGAGTTGTGTTTGCTTTCGCAAAGTGGCCTTTAAGAGGCTGGGTTGTGTTCTTCGCTTTAGCTTCATCGAAGCCTAACTGTACTGAAACGTAACCGTCTTTCTCTTCGGTCTTAACCTGTGTAACTACACAAGGCCCAGCTTCGATCACCGTACATGGAATGTTTTTTCCATCGGCGTCGAAAATGCTGGTCATTCCTACTTTTTTTCCAATAATACCTGACATTTTCTTTTTTTAATTTAACACCCATCGTAGCAGTAGGGCTTCGTTCAAGGTGGATACACTTTCCCGTTAAGGGAGGGCAAAAATAGGAAAGAAATCTTAATTTTCAAATAGTTAGCGTATTATTTTTTCAAATAAATGCTATTATTTTTTAACAATTTGCAGAAAATGCAGTTAAAGCCAGTTTTAACGTACATGCTTGTGAATCAAAGCGATCTATTTTTTTTTGCACGACTGGTAATCAGGAGGAAACTACATGATGATGTGCGGACTGAACTTAGTGTAGTATATTTAAAATATCATTGCTAAATTCGTACAAACAATCATTTATGAACAAACTTATCTTATCTCTTCTCAGCTTCCTGATGATCAGCTTCGCGGTTGCCGGACAAGTTGCAGTGCCAGACACAGCAGCAACAGCGGTTGGCACACCTAAAGTCCAGATCATTGACAACAGCCTGAAAGGCCAGTACCAGTCTCTCCTTTACCGCTCAAAGAGCTATTACGGCGCAAAACTGATTGTTCCGGGCCGGCTTACCGCTTTTTATAATAGTGTCGCCGATTCGATCAGAAAAGAGCGTGCAGGCAGCAGAACGGCCCAGAGTAAGATAAATGCCCAGGCTAAAACTATTGACACACTGAATGGCCAGATCAAAGCTAAAGAAGACGCCCTGGAGTCATCTAACTCAAAATCAGACGACATCACCTTTTTAGGCATATCATTCAGCAAATCAACTTATAACACTATTGTCTGGTCAATCATCACTGTACTGGCGCTGGGCCTGATATTCGTCATCAGCAGATCTGCAAAAAACATACATGAGGCCAGATACAGGTCTGAACTTTATGAAGAGATTTCAAAAGAATACCAAACTTACAAGACCAAGTCTAACGAGAAAGAAAAGAAACTGGCCAGGGAACTGCAGGATGAGCGGAACAAACTCGAAGAATACAAGAATAAGGGTATCTAATACAATATCATAGTTAAACAGAAAAGGCCTCCGGAAATCCGGAGGCCTTTTCTGTTTAACGTAAAAAACTAATTATACTTTGATTTCTACTTCAACACCGCTAGGTAATTCAAGTTTCATCAGCGCATCAACAGTTTTAGAGTTAGAGCTATAAATATCTAACAAACGTTTGTAAGCACATAATTGAAATTGCTCACGTGCTTTTTTGTTCACGTGTGGTGAACGCAAAACTGTGAAGATTTTCTTTTCTGTTGGCAACGGAATTGGTCCGCTAACCACTGCACCTGTAGGTTTAACAGTCTTAACGATTTTCTCAGCAGATTTATCTACCAAGTTGTAATCGTAAGATTTTAACTTAATTCTGATTCTTTGGCTCATGATATTTGTGTTAAGGCTGCCTGTTAGAGCTATTAATAACAGGCGGCCGGTTTAATTTTATACTACTAGTCGATAGATTTGATTCTGCCTTTTGATTTGGCAATAACTTCATCCTGTACGTTTCTTGGAGCCGGATCATAGTGATCAAATTCCATTGTAGAAGTCGCACGGCCTGAAGTGATCGTACGCAGTTGCGTAACATAACCAAACATTTCAGAAAGAGGCACAGTAGCTTTGATCACTTGTGATCCGTTACGTGTATCCATTCCTAAAAGCTGACCACGACGACGGTTCATGTCACCGATTACATCACCCATGTTTTCTTCAGGAGTAAGGATTTCGATTTTCATGATTGGCTCCATCAATACCGGGTTACATTTAGGCAACGCTTCACGGTAAGCCATTTTAGCTGCTAATTCGAATGACAAAGCATCTGAATCGACTGCGTGGAATGAACCATCAATTAAGCGAACTTTCATGTCAGGAAGCGGGTAACCAGCTAATACGCCGTTAGACATAGATGCTGCGAATCCTTTTTCAACTGAAGGGATAAACTCACGTGGAATAGATCCACCTGTGATTTCGTTTACAAACTGTAAACCACCTTTTTCCCAGTCAGCATCAATTGGAGAAATCACAACCTGGATGTCTGCAAATTTACCACGACCACCTGATTGTTTTTTATAAGTCTCACGGTGTTGTACTGTTCCGTTGATTGCTTCTTTATAAGCTACCTGCGGAGCACCCTGATTTACTTCAACTTTAAACTCACGTTTTAAACGGTCGATCAGGATATCCAGGTGAAGCTCACCCATACCAGAGATTACAGTCTGACCAGTTTCCTCGTCAGTTTGAACCCTGAATGTAGGATCTTCTTCAGCAAGTTTAGATAATCCCATACCTAACTTATCGATATCAGCCTGAGTTTTAGGCTCAATAGCTAAACCAATAACCGGCTCAGGGAAGTTCATTGACTCCAGAACAATCGGGTTTTTCTCTTCGCAAAGTGTATCACCTGTTTTGATATCCTTGAAACCTACTACCGCAGCAATATCACCAGCTCCAACATTTGGAATAGGGTTTTGCTTGTTAGCATGCATCTGGAAGATACGGGAGATACGCTCTTTGTTTTCAGAACGTGCATTGTAAATGTATGAACCTGCTTCTAAGTTACCCGAGTAAACACGGATAAAGCAAAGACGGCCTACGAAAGGATCCGTTGCAATTTTAAATGCTAAAGCTGCAAAAGGCTCTTTTTCACTTGGTTTACGCAATACTTCTTCGCCTGTATCAGGGTTGGTACCTACGATACCTTCTGAGTCCATTGGTGAAGGCAATAATTCCATCACATAGTCAAGCATGGTCTGTACACCTTTGTTTTTGAAAGATGAACCACAAACCATTGGTACGATTGTAGCGTCCAATACTGCTTTACGCAATGCATCAAGAATTTCACGCTCAGTGATTGAGTTTGGATCTTCAAAGAATTTCTCCATCAAAGACTCATCATAATCAGCAACAGATTCCAGTAATTTCTCTCTCCACTCAGCAACCTCATCGATCATATCGTCAGGAATTGGCACTTCAGTAAAGGTCATACCTTTATCATGCTCATTCCAAACGATACCACGGTTGTTAATTAAATCAACAACACCAGTAAAGTTATCTTCAGCACCGATTGGTAACTGCAATGGAACAGCGTTACTGCCTAACATGCTTTTAACCTGTCCAACAACTTTTAAGAAATCTGCACCAGAACGGTCCATTTTATTTACGAAGCCGATACGGGCAACGTTATAGTTGTTAGCCAGACGCCAGTTAGTTTCTGACTGAGGCTCAACACCATCAACTGCAGAAAATAAGAACACCAAACCATCAAGTACACGCAGTGAACGGTTTACCTCTACGGTAAAATCCACGTGACCCGGTGTATCAATGATGTTAATATGGTAATCTTGTCCTCTGTATTTCCAGCCTACTGTTGTAGCAGCAGAAGTAATGGTAATACCACGTTCCTGCTCCTGTGCCATCCAGTCCATCGTAGCTGCACCTTCGTGCACTTCTCCGATTTTGTGACTTACACCAGCATAATAAAGGATACGCTCTGTTGTAGTAGTCTTACCAGCATCAATGTGCGCAGCAATACCGATGTTTCTTGTATATCTTAAGTCTCTTGACATCTTATGATTTCAATAATTAAAAACGGAAATGTGAGAACGCTTTGTTGGCTTCAGCCATTTTGTGCGTATCTTCTTTCTTTTTAACAGCAGCACCTTCACCTTTAGCAGCTGAAACGATTTCTCCTGCCAATTTTTCTTTCATGGTTTTTTCACCACGTCTGCGTGCAAATGAAATTAACCATTTCATGCCTAAAGCAATCTTACGGTCCGGACGAACTTCTGTAGGAACCTGGAAGTTAGCACCACCAACACGGCGTGATTTAACCTCCACTGCAGGCATTACATTTGTTAAAGCACGTTTCCATACTTCTAAACCGTTCTCACCAGCTTTTTTCTCAGCTAATTCTACTGCATCATAAAAAATAGAGTAAGCAATGGATTTTTTTCCATCGTACATCATATTGTTTACAAACCTCGTCACCTGAACATCGTTAAATTTCGGATCAGGAAGGATAATTCTCTTTTTTGGTTTTGACTTTCTCATTTTCTGTTCCTCCTAATTATTTCTTTTTACCTTTTGTTGGTGCGGCAGCTACCTGACCTGGTTTTGGACGTTTAGTACCATATTTTGAACGACGTTGGTTACGACCAGCAACACCTGAAGTATCTAAAGCTCCACGGATGATGTGATAACGTACTCCTGGTAAATCTTTAACACGACCACCACGGATCAATACGATAGAGTGCTCCTGTAAGTTGTGACCTTCTCCAGGAATATAAGCGTTAACTTCTTTTCCATTGGTCAAACGTACACGCGCTACTTTACGCATTGCTGAGTTTGGTTTTTTAGGGGTAGTGGTATATACACGTGTACATACACCTCTTCGCTGTGGACAACTGTCCAACGCCGGAGACTTACTCTTGAACTCCAGTGCTACTCTACCTTTTCTAACTAATTGTTGAATGGTTGGCATTGCTATTTGTTTTTATTGTTGTTATTTAAAACTTTACCCCTCAATAAGGGACTGCAAAGGTAAGACAATACATTTTATAAATCAAGTGGTTAACAGAGATTTAATGAAAAGTATTCAAATAAAGCTTCTCTACCTTTTTCCTGGCCCAGTCTGTTTTCCTTAAAAAGGTAAGGCTCGACTTTAAACTGGGATCATTATTGAAACAGGCAATCCTGATCAGTTTGCCCAGTTCAGGCCAGCCATAATGCCAAACCAGTTGTTTCAGAATAAACTCCAGGGTTTTGCCATGTAAGGGGTTGTTGGCTTGCTTTTCTTCTGTCATAGTGTTTTTGCTGCCGCAAAGATAAGAAGAACAGGAGATTTATTGTGTCTTTGTTTATACGCTGTTCGTACACTGGTTTGGAACGCTACGGTCTCCGGCCGTTTTCGTTCCGTTTTAGTTCCGTACCATCTATACCCCTTCATTACTGCAACAATACCGCAACTATACTCAGGGGGTATAGTTGCGGTATTGTTGCAGTATGGTTGCAGTATCCATGGGGTATACATGGTACGGAACTGATACGGATCGGAAACGTTGAAATAACGGTACTGGTACGACCAGTATACGAACAAAGCACGAATATGCCCCTGATATCTATCGATTATTCACTAGGTTTGTATTACACAGAAAATATACTCTGCTAAAACATATAGTTATGAACTTGAATTTAGGTGATTTTGTTCGTTTTGTAGACGAAAATATAGAAGGTACAATTACCCGTATCATTGATAAAGACACTATAGGTGTTACTGATGCCAATGATTTTGAGATCCCTGTGCTTGCTTCAAAGGTAACACTGGTACACGGGGATATTCCGGACGACAATACAGTAGTGAGCAACAGACAGGCAGTTGCCGCTCCGGTAGCAGAATTTAAAAAAGAAGGCGTTTACTTAGGCCTGGTAGCTGATCAGCACAGCGCTGTGGTAGCCCATTTTCACCTGATCAACGAAACATCGTTCCAGCTGCTGGCCAGCATGACCACTGAAAAGGGAGGAACCTACAAAGGTGAGTTTGCTGCACTGATTCCGGCAAACACTACCAAAAAGATTTATTCTGCCAACATGGGCGATATTCAGTTGTGGCCAAAGTTTAACATCGAAGTATTGTTTTCTACTGCTGCAAACGTTGAACCGCCGGCTCCGCTGGTATACAGTGAAAACATTAAAGGTAAAGACCTTTCTGTAGCTAAAGTAGAAATCGTATTGCTGAAACAGAAAGGATGGCTGATCAGACTGGATGAGCCCGCGCCTGTTCTGGATATGCAGAAACTAAAAGAGAAATTCCAGTAAGCCGGAATTTCTCTTAATATCACTCAAAGCCTTAATCCTGGATTTATTTCTTCCAGGTATTATTGCTCTCATCTGAATCAGGAAGTACATGCTCCGGGTCTAATACCACAGACACCACTTCTTCAGTAGTAGCATAGTTCACTGTCCAGCTTTTGTTTCTCATCCAAACGTCTACCGGTATTTTGACGATATCGGTTTTACCGCTTTCAGTTTTCACCTGCAGGATTACCGGCATCGGCATTTTCTCCAGATTAGTGATCACGATATCGTATCCCTCCGTTTTTCCGTCTTTTTTCGACGCGGTTACAGAAGTAACAGCCTGATCAGTTTTCCAGTTTTCCATAAACCAGCCTCTCCAGAACCAGGCAAGGTCTTCACCGCCACCGTTTTCCATAGAGCGGAAGAAATCAAATGGCGTAGGATGTTTAAACGACCACTGCTTGATATAATTCTTAAAGGCGTAGTCAAAGCGGTCTGTGCCCAGTACATAATTACGCAGGATATTTAAACCCCAGGCCGGTTTACTATACAGGTTTACACCAATGTTTTTCTCAACCATAGCATCAGGAGTAAGCATGATATATTCCCTGTCTGGCTGCGCCATATACTTGGCAGCCTTATGCAGGTCGTCAGCACCGTCCTTGTATTCGCCATTGTTAAATGCTGCAGAAGACAGGCCATTGATAAAAGTATTAAATCCTTCATCCATCCAGCCATACTTGCGCTCGTTGCTGCCCACAATCATCGGGAACCAGCTGTGTCCAAACTCATGGTCAATTACGCCCCAAGCCTGTCCTTTTTTAGCTTTCCATCCGCAGAAAACAATTCCCGGATATTCCATACCGCTGATATTGGCAGCGATGTTTACAGCCATAGGATAAGGGTATTCAAACCATTTACCTGAATAATGCTCAATAGCGCCCTTTACATATTCTACTCCCCTGCCGTAGCTGTCGGCATCATTACTTTCTACCGGCTGCGCAGATACGGCCAGAGATTTCTTGCCGCTTGGCAGGTTAATCCTTGCGGCATCCAGCACAAACGCTTTGGAAGAAGACCAGGCGATATCCCTGGTGTTGCTCATCCTGAATTTCCAGGTAAGCTTATCTTTTGCCGGGCGCGATTTAGGATCAAGCACTTCTTCCGCAGAGCGGATGCTAACCGTTTTGTCGCTCAGCTTTGCTGCGTTCCAGCGTTTCAGCTGCTCGGCAGTAAATACCTCCTGCGGGTTTAATAATTCTCCGGATCCCATCAGGATGTGGTTTGCAGGGGTAGTCACACTGTAGTTAACGTCGCCATATTCACAGTAGAACTCAGCAGCACCCCAGTAAGGAAGGGTATTCCAGCCCAGCACATCATCATATACACATAACCTCGGGAACCATTGTGCAATCGTATAGATCTCGCCATTTTTTGTTGTCAAATGCCCCATACGGTCTGATCCATTGATCGGGATCACAAAAGAGAAGTCCATTTTAATCGTAATCACATCACCTGAAGCACCCAGAGGCTGATCTAAACGGATCTGCATACGGGTATCTTCTGTGATCGAAGTAAATTTAACCGGAACGGCTTTTTTAGAAACCGTAAGGCCGCTGATTTTATAACCGCCATTTACTTTTTCTCCGCGGGCGCCATAACGGCTTCCCAGTTTGATCAGGGAATTACCTCTTGAATTCTTATCAAAAAGATTCTGGTCCAGCTGCAGCCAGATGTAAGGCAACTGGTCAGGGCTGTTGTTCTTATAAGTAATAGTTACTGTACCGCTAACGGTATTGGTCTGGTCATCCAGGTTGGCTGCGATCGTGTAATCGGCACGGTTCTGCCAGTATTTAGATCCGGGATATCCGCTGGCGGAACGGAATTCATTGCCATTTTGAGTGTAAAACAGCGGACTGAAAGCCGCATGAGGATCGTAATTTCCGGCAGTTGCCGCCGGGGCCTGCTGTGCGCGGGCGCTGATACCAAATGCAAAAAACACTGCCAAAAGGAGTGCTCTCTGAATAAAGAGGTTATTCATTAATTTAGGGTTCATCTGATTATGTTTTGTTTTTAGTTTAGATGGAGCTTTGAAGATCCAAACAATTATTGTCTGCCTGCTTAATAATTATTTGAATAATGTCGGGTGATGTGTTCCGGAACGCCAGTTCGTATTGCCGGGGCTTTTCTCCGGCCATACTAATTCTTTCCGGTAGGTACCGGAGATAATTTTCTGCCTTCGGGTGGTAATTTCAACCAGGTTTGATAAGCCTGTGCAATATAGAAATCATAGTTAAAAGGACGCTCACTTTTTACCCGGGCAACAGAAGGCCTGTATAAATTGATAAAATCTTTTAGTTCCTGCCCCTGCAGCTTGATCAGTCCGCTCACATGTTCCTCATTAAAATACTGGTTGATTTCTGTCTCATAAAAAGAGGCTTCCTCCAGGCGTTTTACTTTTGCACGCTCACGCTTGTCCTTTCCTGAACCAAAAGCCAGTCCCACGCCACCGGCACGCTGAATGTTTTTTGTTGGCGCAATACCAGACACACGGCTAAAACCGGGTGCATTCGGATCTTTCAGCTGCAGGTCGTTAGACAACCTGGCCCCTTTTACATCCACCTGTTTCAGGTTGGTAGACTGTGATGGCAAATAGATCGTTTTTGCCTGCATATTGGTCAGGTAAAGCGTATCGGTATGATAACCCGGCAACGAAAACTCCAGCAGGTCGCCCTTGTTTGCCGTGATGGTGAACTGTCCGGCAGCACCGGTTAACACAACCTTCTGGTTGTTCAGGTTTCTTACTGTTACCTTTTGCAAAGGGAAACTTTTGTTTTCATAGTCAAAAACCCCACCGCTGATCCCGGTCTGGGCAATCGTGTATAGTGGTATCGTAAGCAGCATTACGATAAATAACCTCTTAAGCATCTCCATTTTAGTATATTCTCTTTTTCAGGTAATGAACGCTGCATGAACATGCAGCATCCAAATATAATTCAGTTTCTTAGTCTGTGTTCTATTTTAACAAATATTAACAGGTAATAGTTTCTTTATTTCAACAAATCGCTGTATTGTATTTCATCAAAGCTAATCAGGACCGCTTTCCCGTCACGTTCAACTACCGGGCGCTTAATAGCACTGTTGTTTTCAAGCAGCACTGCAATAGCTGAGGCTTCATCCTTTACACTGTTTTGCTGTGCTTCTGACAGCTTTTTCCAGGTGGTGCCCTTTTTATTCAGCACCTTCTCCCAGCCAAAAGCCGCACACCACTCCTGCAGTTTTTCTGCTGTGATACCCTGCTTTTTAAAATCATGGAACTCATATTCAAAACCATGGTCACTCAGCCATGTTCTTGCCTTTTTTACCGTATTACAATTGGGTATTCCGTAAACTGTCATATATTAGAATAAAGGCCTAAAGCTAGGTATATTTCCTTATTCGTCACATTTTTTTAGCCATTCATCACATTTTATCAGAATGAATCAAAATCCAGCGTAGTATTGTACCGATGAACATAAAAGATTTAAACAAAATAGAATTCTGGGCAGCAAGTTTTA
This sequence comes from Pedobacter westerhofensis, assembly GCF_900182595.1. GTDB lineage: Bacteria > Bacteroidota > Bacteroidia > Sphingobacteriales > Sphingobacteriaceae > Pedobacter > Pedobacter westerhofensis. Next base: position 288,997 of record NZ_FXTN01000005.1, read on the forward strand.
TCTATGGCTGCGCCGTGCTGATGCTCATTTCCAATGGCTCCAGTGCATATACCGAGGTACCCAAAGAATTTAAGGATGCTTACATAGAATATAGCTATCTGTCAAATTACTTCCTTCCGGAACTTTTCCGCTACTCTATCCTCTATTTTAGTTTCCTGATGCTCAATTTCTGCTGCCTGCCGCCGCTATACAGAAAAGTAGACATCGGTTTCAATACCGCAATATTATTAGCAACCTATCTGATCTCCGGTCTCGTGATCAGTATTACACGAACCTATACTCAGACTTATCTCTTATCTCAGTATCCTGATATTGATGATGCCTATACCCAGATCTTTTTTAAAGGCTTTACCTACTCCGCCTGGCTGGTACTGCTGATCTGTATCTATGTTGCGCTAAAAAAACTGCTGATCTATTTCACCGATAATAAGGAAGACAGCACACAGCACCGGATGAAACTGGAGATTGTCTTTGGAATGGCCTTCTGGTTTGTAGGAGTATTGCTCTGGCTGGCCGCGGGGGTCGGTTTTGATGTGATCATCTGCTGGACAATGGTGGTGATCGCCGGGATATTCACGACAATCTATTCTATATACTATATTATTCCAACTGTCAGTTCAGTGGTTAACCCCTCCCGCACTTTTTACGGAAAGATCACCATCATTGCATTCCTAACTGGCATTCCTGTGGGCTTGGTTGGTGCGCTGATTGGCAGCAGAGGTGAATTGTTTATCATCATTAACCTTTTCCATATCCCGGCGCAACTGGCCATCAGCGCTCCCCTGGCCTGGTATATTTACAGGAACAGAAATGCAACCGAACAGGAGATCTTCACCCTCAAAAAAGAACTGGGCAAGTCTGATGCCTCATTGGGCTTCCTTAAATCCCAGATCAACCCACATTTCCTGTTTAATGCCCTGAATACCCTATACGGTACAGCGCTGCAGGAAAATGCTGAGCGCACCGGCGAGGGTATCCAGAAACTGGGGGATATGATGCGGTTTATGTTGCAGGAGAACATGCAGGATAAAATATCCCTCAGCAGGGATATTGACTACCTGAATAACTATATTGCCCTGCAAAAACTGAGAACATCCCTCTCTGTAGATATCATCATCAGTACGGAGATTGAGGAAGACTTTTCATCCCTCCAGATTGCACCTATGCTGCTGATTCCGTTTGTGGAAAACGCTTTCAAACACGGCATCAGCCTGCAGTCGCCCTCACATATCAAAGTTACGCTCCAGACCAAAGGCCACACCCTGTACTTTGATGTCAACAACAGTATTCATCTCAAAGCCGATGGTGATCCCGAGAAACTGCAGAGCGGCATCGGACTGCCAAATGTGAAACAGCGGCTGGAGCTTTTATATCCTAAAAAACATGAATTGATCATCAGGGAAAGTGCAAAAGAGTTTTTCGTACATTTAACGCTGAATTTAGCTTAAAAAATGATTGCTATCGCTATAGATGATGAACCCATTGCCCTGGATATTGTAAAATCCCATGCCTCCAAAGTCCCCTTTATCACACTGGAGGCGGTTTTCACCAATGCCTTTGAAGCGATAGCCCATCTGCAGCAGCATCAGGTAGACCTCATATTTCTTGATATCAAGATGCCTGACATCAGCGGAATTGATTTCCTCGGCAGCCTGAGCAATCCCCCACTGGTGATTTTTACTACGGCCTATGCAGAGCATGCTGTAAAAGGTTTCGAACTGAATGCGCTCGACTATCTGCTGAAACCTTTCTCCCTGTCAAGATTTCTGAAGGCCTGCAATAAGGCGGAAGAACTATACAGTCTCCGAAAAAAGTCGGGCGGAATTGTCTCAGCTCCAGAACACTTTTTTATTAAGGACGGTTATGAACAGGTGAAGGTTATCGTAGATCATATCCTGTATATCGAAGCAGCCGGAAATTACACACTCATTCATCTGAACAACAATTCCTCGCTGAGCACCCGGATGCCGATCGGCGATATGCAGCTTTTACTTCCTGTCCGGAGGTTTGTGAGGACACACCGCGCATTTATCGTGGCGAAAAACGCCGTTACCCGGTTCGACAAAAACCAGATCCGGATCGGGGACAAGATTATTCCCGTAGGCTCTACCTATGCACAATGTTTACAGGAATTTTAATATCGATGCTTTATTCAGGGAAAAAAATTTAAGGCTTCCTGAATAGAATCAGACGCAAAAGACACATCGAATTTGAAAAATTACCCACTGATATGTGTAGGAGAACTTTTTATCAGTATTATTGTCACATGTTTTAATCATCTTAGAACACGAATGGTTTTTTTTACCAGGCAATTTTAACCTATTATATGTTCAAATTCACGTTTAGACAACAGGTGGTATTCGGCTTTACGCTATCACTTCTATTTGTTCTCATTTCTGCAATCACTTCCTACATCAGCATCAAATCGATGAACGATGACTCGTCCTGGGAAAGCCACACTTATGATGTGATTGACCACGCCCAGAATCTGGAAGTGAGGATACTGAATGCCGAAACAGGCTTAAGGGGTTTTATTTTAACACAGCGTACCCAGTACCTCAATCCCTACAACGAGAATGCAAATAAAATTTTCCCGCTCGTGAAAGAATTACAGCACCTAACTGTGGATAATGTGGAGCAGCAGGCGCGACTGGACTCCCTGGAAATTTATTCAGGTCAGAAACTCCGGGATATGCAGGAGATCCTCAGGGCTAATGCTTCCCTCGGACGAGAAGGCGCTATACAAAAAGTGCTGACCGATAAAGGCAAACTGTATAAAGACCAGATGCTCAAGATCAACAACGAGGTGATCCAGGCAGAGACGAAACTTTTGACGATCAGGAAAGCAAAAAGAGTTGCCAGCGGAGAGCGGTCCACGATCGTCGTCTTACTGAGTTCTGTGATCATCCTGGGCCTTGTGCTTTATCTATCTAGTTTTATCAAGCGTACTTTCAATGAACAAAAGCTCACAGAAATAAAAATTCGTGAAAACAACGAGGAACTGGCAAAAGTTTCCTTTGAAAACGAACAGAAAAACTGGATGCTGTCTGGCGCTTCAGTGGTGAACGAATCACTCCGTGGCGAACAGGAACTGGATCAACTATGTACACATGTCATTACCGATATGTGTAACTATGTGAAAGCACCTGTGGGCGCTATGTACCTGTTTAATCCTAAAACAGAAAAGCTGGAGCTTACCGGGACCTATGCTTTTGAAATTAAAAAAGGTGTCAATACGGAAATTGCGCTGGGTGAAGGAATTGTAGGACAGGTAGCAGTTGAAAAACGGATCAGACAGATGCACGACCTGCCAAAAGACTATATCAAAGTAACCTCGGGCCTTGGCAGTACAACACCCCAATCACTTATCGTTATGCCTGTTCAGTTTGAAGATGAGATGATCGCAGTAATAGAAATGGCACTCAGTGTAGCGCCTACCCCGCTGCAGGTGAATTTCTTTGAAAGAATTACAACAAATATCGGCGTTGCCATCAACCGTACACAGGCAAGGGAAAAACTGCGCGACCTGTTCCTGCAAACACAGCAGCAGGCAGAAGAACTGGAAAGCCAGCAGGAAGAACTGCGCACCACCAACGAAGAACTGCTCCATAAATCTGAAGAACTGCAGGCATCAGAAGAAGAACTGCGGGTACAGCAGGAGGAACTGCGCGAGACCAATGCCGAACTGGAGGAAAAAGCCAGTCAGCTTGAAGAACGCAATGCCCTGGTAAATGAAGCGCGTGAGGCCATGAGCCTCAAAGCCGCAGAACTGGAAGTATCCAGCAAATATAAATCGGAGTTTCTGGCCAATATGAGCCATGAGCTGCGCACTCCGCTCAACAGTATCCTGATCCTGGCAAGGATCTTAAAGGAAAACAGACCTGAGAACCTGAACGAAGAACAACTGAAATATGCCGGGGTGATACACAATGCCGGTAATGACCTGCTCACGCTGATCAATGATATCCTGGATCTGTCGAAAATAGAATCAGGAAAAGTGGAGCTGGACATTGAGTTGATAAGGCCACAGGAGATCCGGCAGAATATGGAATCGTTGTTTACAGAAGTTGCTAAAAGTAAGAAGATCACTTTTAAAAGCCTGCTGGATGATGGTGTGGCAGAAAGAATGACCACCGACCTCTCAAAGGTAGAACAGATTGTAAAAAACCTCTTGTCAAATGCTTTTAAGTTTACCCCTGAACAGGGAGAGATTACACTGAAAATCAGCACTGCTGCAGAAGACATTTCCTATTATTCTGAACAGTTAAAGACTAGCACACAGCAAATCCTGTCATTTAGCGTACGCGACTCAGGAATAGGGATACCTGAAGACAAGCAGAAACTCATATTTGAGGCTTTTAAACAGGCTGACGGAACGACAAGCAGAAAATACGGCGGAACAGGCCTTGGATTATCCATCAGTAAAGAACTTGCCAATATACTTGGCGGAGAGATCCAGGTAGAAAGCGAGCCGGAACAAGGCAGCTGTTTTACACTTTATCTTCCAGTATCACATGCGCAGGGCAATTTAAACGAAGAACAGGAAGCAAATTTACATCCCGGACCGGTGGTAAAACCACTGATACCTGAGCCTGTGCTGGTACCGGTGAATAAAAACCGCAAACAGACATTGCTGATCGTGGAAGACGATCTTGTATTTGCTGATGTGCTCAAAGACTACGCGAAGGAAAAAGGGTTTGACCCGATTCTTGCCCATAGCGGTGATACCGGATTACAAATGGCGATTGATGAACTTCCTGATGCAATTATTCTGGACATTATGCTGCCAGTGATGGATGGATGGGGTATTTTGAAGCGGCTTAAATCAAACGCATTAACAAAACATATACCGGTACATATGATGTCGGCCGGCGAAGTAAAGGGAGAGCGCGCACTGAGAGAAGGTGCAATCGGCTTCCTGAAAAAACCAATTGAAAAGGATGAACTGGACAATGCCTTTGCTGTGATCAACCGGGGCAATATTGCCTACGATTTTAAGACCGTTCTGGTGATTGAGGATCATGAACTGCAGAGCCTGGTGGTGAAAGAGCAGCTTGCAGGAAAGGGCATCGAAGTAGCTCAGGCATTTACGGGCCAGGATGCACTGGATATATTGGCTGAGCGTGCATTTGACTGCATTATCCTCGATTTGAACCTGCCGGATATTTCCGGATTTGACCTGCTGGATAAAATCAAGACCCAGGAAAAATTCGCACACGTCCCGGTCATCATCAATACGGCAATGGAGCTCGACCAGGATAAGATTGCCCATATCATGAAGTACTCAGAAGCCATGGTGCTGAAATCGAATAAGTCGAACGACAGGCTGATCGATGAAGTAAGCCTGTTTATGAATAAGCTCAATAAACAGGGAGAATCCAGGCCTGCTGCAGGTGGAAATCCAAAATCCAAAACCGTATCCACGATTGAAAAAGCATTGAAAGATAAAACTATCCTGATCACGGATGATGACATGCGGAATATCTTTGCCCTCTCCAGTGCCCTGCAGGTTTACGACATCAAAATTGTGATTGCCAATAACGGCAGGCAGGCCCTGGAGAAACTGGAAGAAGAAAATGAGATCGACCTGGTGTTGATGGATATCATGATGCCCGAAATGGACGGTTATGAGGCCATGACACGTATCCGCGGGATAAAGAAATATAATAAATTACCAATCATCGCTTTAACAGCAAAAGCAATGAAAAACGACCGTGAGAAATGTATTGAGGCAGGGGCGAATGACTATATCGCCAAACCGGTGGATATTGACCAGCTACTGTCTATGTTAAGGGTGTGGCTGAGCTGATATGACAAAGATACCCGATCATAATACGCAGGAACTGATCAGTTTTGATCAACTGAAAGATTTAACAGTATTCATCAGGAACATCCATGGATTCGATTTCGGTGATTATTCTGCTGCTTCGCTCAAAAGAAGAGTGACGAGGATTATGCAATTGCAAAAACTAAGTCTTTTCGATTTACGTACATTGCTGACAAACGACCTGGATTACTTTGAATCTTTTCTGATTGAGGTGACAGTAAATGTGACCGAGATGTTCAGAGATCCTCTTTTTTACAAGTCTTTAGCGACAAATGTGATCCCCTATCTCCAGTCTTATCAACGGATAAAGGTCTGGAATGCAGGATGCTCTACAGGCGAGGAACTGTACTCTTTCGCCATTTTATTTGCGGAGCAGAAATTATATGACAGGAGTTTTTTTTATGGTACAGACATCAATGCAGATGTTTTGGAATTCGCCAAAAATGGGATTTACGATTTGCAGAAGATGAAACAATATTCCGAAAACTACCAGAAAACAGGGGCACTGCATACCTTGTCTGATTATTATACGGCACGATACGAAGCCGCAACAATGAATCATTCCCTGAAAAAGAACGTTCTGTTTTCTGCACACAATCTGGCTTCAGACGGCGTTTTCAACGAGTTCCAGCTGATTTCCTGCCGCAACGTGCTGATTTACTTTAATACTGCCCTGCAGGAGAGGGTCATCGACCTGTTTTATCATAGCCTGGCCAATTTCGGGTTCCTTTGCCTGGGTTCTAAAGAAACGCTCAGAAGTGCCGAGATCGGCCGCTTCAAGATTATCGATCAAAAAAATAATATATACCAAAAAATAGCTTAACCTTCCCTGACTTGGAAGCCACACAGGAACTATGGAAAAGATTAATATCCTTATTGTAGATGACAGACCGGAAAATATTATCGCCCTGGAGGCTTTACTGGAAAGAGATGACGTAAACCTAATCTCCACTACATTACCCAATGAGGCTTTACGGATGGCATGGGAAATGGACATTGCTATTGCGCTCGTTGATGTCCAGATGCCGGAAATGGACGGTTTTGAGCTGGTTGAAATCTTAAAAAGCAATCCAAGGACAAAAGATATCCTGGTGATCTTTGTGACCGCCATTTCTACGGATGCAAAATATGCCGTAAAAGGCCTGAATACCGGGGCAGTCGATTATCTCTATAAACCACTCAACCCTTATGTTACTTCTGCGAAGGTAGATTCCTTTATCCAGTTTGTGCGTACACAGCGGGATATTGTAAAAAAGAACAAAGAACTGGAGTCTTATCAGAAAGAACTGATCAAGGCTAAAGATCTTGCAGAACAAGGCAAAAAAATCAAGGAGAACTTTCTGGCCAATATGAGCCACGAGATCCGTACCCCGATCAACGGGATTATCGGTATCACCAACTTCCTTGAAAAGACAGAACTGGACGCAGAACAGCGGGAAATGATTGAACTGCTGGAGATCTCCTCCAATTCACTGCTCGGCGTGATCAATGACATCCTGGACCTGTCCAAAATCGAGGCAGGAAAGTTCAAGATCAACAGGGCATCTACAGACGTCGTAATGATCTGTCATGCGGTAGTGAACCTGCTCCGTATCAGGGCAAAGGAAAAGAACCTGGAGCTGATTACGCTTTTTGACGACGACCTGCCCAGGAATATCCTGGCAGACTCGCTGCGCATGAACCAGATCCTGATGAACCTGATCGGGAATGCCATTAAATTTACGAACTCTGGCAGCGTAACCTTAAAGGTAGAGATTGCCGACAGAAAAGGAAATAATGTAAGATTGAAATTCTCGGTGAAAGACACAGGAATTGGTATCCCCGCGAATAAAATTGATAAAATATTTGAAACCTTTGAACAGGCAGACGACAATACTACCCTCAACTTTGGTGGTACCGGCTTGGGCTTGTCCATCGTAAGAAACCTGGCACAGCTAAAAGGCGGCGAGCTTACCGTAACCAGCGAAGAAAATAAGGGCAGTACCTTCTCCTTTATCAACTGGTATGAAGTACTGGAAACCCAGCCGGAAAATGTGCGCAGGGCACCTGAAAAACTTTCTGCCTTTGACAACGTCAGGATTCTCGTAGCCGAAGACAATCCTATCAATAAGTTTTTAATTGTGAAAGTTCTGAAGGGCTGGAATATCATCGCTGATGTGGTAGAAAATGGTAAAGAGGCCCTGGATAAACTGGCGGAGAATGATTATGACCTGATCCTGATGGATACCTTTATGCCTGTAATGAACGGGCTGGAAGCAACCAAACTAATCAGGGAAGGATATGTTGAAGGCAAAAAAGATATTCCTGTGATTACTTTCTCTGCGGCCGTAATGGAGAATGATAAAAAAGCCGCTATCGATGCAGGTGCTGATGATGTCCTGAGCAAGCCATTTGAACTGGCCATATTACACCAGAAAATCGTTCATTATACAGAAAAGAAGTAACGTTTATTTATTGAAGGCCGTCATCGTTTGTGCCGGCCCAACGGTCACAAAGCTTTTGATCAGTTCCACGCTCCTGTCAATAAGGGCAGGAAGTTCCGGCTGTTCGTCTTTATCAAAAGGCCCTAGTACATAATCGGCCTGGCGGCCTTTTGCAAAATTATCGCTGATGCCAAAGCGCAGGCGCGGATAAGCCTGGCCACCACAGATGGCCTCAATGCTTTTCAGTCCGTTATGCCCGGCGCTGCTCCCCTGCAGCTTCAGCCTCAGCTTGCCCAGCGGAAGTGCAAGATCATCTACAATCACGAGCACGTTCTCCAGCGGGATATTCAGGTCATGCATCCAGTAGTTCACCGCCTTGCCGCTTAGGTTCATAAACGTGGTGGGTTTAATCACATGCAGCTTTCTGCCTTTAAAAGAAACTTCTGAGTAATACGCCAGCCGAAGGTTAGCGTATGAACCATCCAATTGTTTTACCAGTTCATCGGCGATATTGAAACCTATATTATGTCTTGTATTGGCATATTCAGGCCCGATATTTCCCAGACCAACGATTATATATTTCATCCCCAAAGATAATAGTTTGACATAAAAAAAGCGGCACTGAATTCAGTGCCGCTCTTAATTTACTGACAGGGGTCAGCTTATTTTTTACCAGCTTGTTGTTCAGCTTGTTTCAATGCTCTTGACATTCCTACAGAAACGATTGTATCTTCAGGAGTGTTAGTTACAGTGTAGTCACCTTTTGCAAGGTCACGTACGCGGAACAGGTTACCTACTTCAAGTTTAGAAATGCTCACTTCAACTACCTGCGGCATATCTTTCGGGAAAGATTTTACACGCAGTTTACGTAATTTCTGAACCAGTTTACCACCCATTTTAACACCTGGAGAAGTACCAGCTAATTTAATAGGGATCTCCATAACGATTTCTTTGTCGTCAAACAACTGAAGAAAATCTACGTGCATCAACACGTCAGTTAATGGGTGAAATTGTAACTCTTTTATGATTGCTTTGGTTTTTGTACCATTGATATCAATTTCTAAAAAGTTGGCTTCAGGAGTGTAAATAGCATCCTTTAAATCAGTAATTACTACAGCAAAATGTGCTTGTTCTTTACCACCATACAATACTGCAGGAACTTTACCTTCATAGCGAAGCTCTTTAGCATCGCGTTTCCCTACGTTCTCTCTTGGAGAACCGCTAATTGCGATTGTTTTCATTTTTCTATTTGTTTTAATTATGATGAATCTGCCATGTTTAATTTGCTTTTTTCAAGCTGCATGCGCATGGCGGCTTCATTTTATTTATTTATTGTTATTAATCTATTTTAAACAGGTCACTAATTGATCCGTGCTCATTTACATTGGCAATCGCCTTTGCAAACAGTTCGGCAGTACTGAGTACCCTGATTTTTGAACTTTCCTGTTTCAATGGAATTGAATCGGTTACGATCAGTTCCGTCAGCACAGAATTTTCAACCGTTTCATACGCTTTACCTGATAATACAGGGTGCGTACAAACCGCTCTCACACTCTTTGCTCCCTTTTCCATGATCAGTGCTGCTGCTTTAGCCAAAGTACCTGCAGTATCGCAGATATCATCGATCAGCACAATGTCCATTCCTGTAACATCACCAATGATCGACATTGATTCGATCTCATTGGCACGTTTACGGCGTTTATCACAGATCACCACCTCTGCATTAAAGAACTTTGCAAAAGTACGTGCCCTGTATGAACCGCCCATATCCGGAGATGCAATGGTCAGGTTTTCCAGCTTCAGGCTCTTGATATACGGAACAAAAATGATTGAGCCATCAAGGTGGTCTACCGGGATATCAAAAAATCCCTGTATCTGGGCTGCATGCAGGTCCATCGTCATAATGCGGTGGATACCGGCAGATTTAAGCAGGTTGGCTACCAGTTTTGCACCAATCGCCTGGCGGGGCCTGTCTTTCCTGTCTTGTCTCGCCAAACCGTAATAAGGAACAATAGCAGTAATATAATGGGCTGAAGCTCTTTTTGCGGCATCAATCATCAGGAGCAATTCCATCAGATTGTCTGAAGGCTGGTAAGTAGACTGAATGAGGAAAACGTCACATCCTCTTACAGATTCATCATAGGCCGGCTGAAATTCACCATCACTAAACCTGTTTATAGAAACACTACCAAGAGGCCTGCCGTAGCTTTCGGCGATCTTGAGGGCTAATGCTTTTGTACCGGTTCCGGCAAAAAGTTTAACGGGATTAAATTGCAGTGGCATGATTAGACGGGTATCAATGCTGGGTTAAAAAAAATCGGATTGCGTATTTTACCTCACAATCCGAATATGTTTAGTTGCCCGACCAGGATTCGAACCTAGACAAACGGTACCAAAAACCGTTGTACTACCTTTATACTATCGGGCAATCTTCCAACAAATCAACAAAGGGTTGCTTTGAAATGGAATGCAAATCTACGCAGATTTTTCATATTTGCAAATCCTCATGCAAAAAAATTGAAAATAATTGTAAAAACGCCTTTCAAGGCTATCTAACGCGTTATTTTTTGTTAAACTAAAATAATGTGTGTATTTATGTCAATCTTAATGATTATTTTCGGCTGCATTTTTATAGCAAAAAATTAGACAACAAATTCAAATGAACTACTCAAAAATTAATAACATTACGGGATGGCTGTGTTTCATCATTGCCAGCTTTACCTATATACTCACTTTAGAGCCCTCAGTTAGTTTCTGGGATTGCGGCGAGTTTATAGCCTCTGCCTTTAAAATGCAGGTAGTGCACCAGCCTGGTGCTCCTTTGTTCTTAATGATACAACGCTTTTTCTCGATTTTCGCCTTTGGTGATATACATAAGATTGCCTACTTCATGAATGTGGGCTCTGCCCTGGCAAGTGCGGCCACAATATTATTCCTGTTCTGGACCATCACGGCACTCGCCAAGAAGATGATCCCAAAACGCAATGAAGATTTAACGATGGGCGACACGATCACGATCATGGGCGCAGGTGTAGTCGGCGCACTGGCCTACACCTACTCTGACAGTTTCTGGTTCTCTGCAGTAGAGTCTGAGGTGTATGCCCTTTCTTCCCTGTTTACCGCTATTGTATTCTGGGGCATATTGAAATGGGAATCACATGCCGATGAGCCGCGTGCCGACAGGTGGCTGTTGTTTATTGCCTATATCATGGGATTATCCATCGGTATCCACTTACTGAACTTACTGACAATTCCGGCAATTGCTTTTGTATACTATTTCAAAAAAGAAAAAAACCCTACAAACGTAGGCATCTTCAAAACCTTTGCCGTAGGTATCCTGATCCTTGCCTTTGTGCAGTATGGTATTATCCAGTATGTAGTATCCTTTGGTGCATATTTCGATTTGTTCTTTGTGAACACTTTAGGAATGGGCTTTGGAACAGGAGTGGTGTTTTTCGCCATCCTGCTGATTGCCGGTTTTACCTGGGGTATCCGTTATTCAATCAAAACGCAGAAAAAGATTTTAAACCTGGCACTGCTGTCTACGGTGCTGATCGTTTTCGGCTATTGTTCTTTCGCCATGATCATCATCAGGGCTAAAGCCAATCCAAACCTGAACAACAGTAATCCTGACAATGCTTTCTCATTCCTCAGTTACCTGAACAGGGAACAATACGGAGACAGGCCATTGTTATTTGGCCCGAATTACAACTCTGAAAAAGTAAGCCTTACGGAAGGAAAAAACATCTACAGAAAAGGTGATACCAAATATGAAGTTGCCGGTAAAAAAACCGATTACGAATATGACAGGACTACACCTTTCCCAAGGATGTACAGTGATGAGCCAAGGCACGTAGAAGAGTACAAAACCCTGATGGGCTTTGACGACAGTCATTTCCCGGGCTTGTTCGACAATATCAATTACCTGTTCAAGTACCAGATCGGCAATATGTACATGCGTTACTTCATGTGGAATTTTGTTGGCCGCCAGAATGATGATCAGGGCGCAGGTATATACCAGGGCCAGTTCCTGAGCGGTGTAAAGCCGATCGATGCCATGATGCTGGGCGACCAGTCGCACCTTCCTCCATCTATCGTTGAAAGCAGCGCATATAACCGCTTCTTCTTTCTTCCTTTGATCATTGGGTTACTTGGCGCAATATGGCACTTTAAACGCAACCAGAAAGATGCCGGAATCGTTGGTTTGCTGTTCTTCTTTACAGGTTTGGCCATTGTGCTTTACCTGAACCAGAAACCGCTTGAACCAAGGGAGAGGGATTATGCCTATGCAGGTTCGTTCTATGCCTTTGCGATATGGATCGGCTTTGGTGTTTTTGCGATAAAAGACTGGGTATTCAAAAAGATCACCGGCCAGAATGCTGCGGTTGCGGCCACAGTAATCTGTTTACTGGGCGCTCCGGTAATTATGGGCGCACAGGGCTGGGATGACCACGACCGTTCTTCTAAACTGGTAGCGCACGATATTGCTGTGGATTACCTGGAGTCATGTGCTCCAAATGCGATCCTCTTTACTTATGGTGACAATGATACCTATCCCCTTTGGTACATCCAGGAAGTGGAAAACGTAAGACCTGACGTACGTCTGGTTAACCTGAGCTTATTTGACACCGACTGGTACATTGATGGTATGAAGCGCAAGCAGAATGAATCCGAACCGCTTCCGATCAGCATGAAACCTTCGCAGTATGTACAGGGCGTAAGGGATGTGATGTATTACCAGGATTATAAAATTGCCGGTGCTGTAGAGCTGAAAAACATCCTTGATGTGCTGCTTTCTGATGATGATGCCGACAAAATCCCGTTGCAAAATGGCACCAAGGAAAACTTTATTCCTACCAAGAACTTTAAGATGACCATCAATCCGCTGGACGTGGTAAAGACAGGAACAGTAACTGCGGCAGATTCTGCAAAGATCACTCCGGTTATGCAGTGGACCTTCAACAAGAACTACGTAACCAAAGGTACCCTGGCGATGCTGGACATCCTGGCCAACAACAACTGGAAGAGACCTATTTATTTTGCAAGTACAGTACCTTCAGATCAATTCAACGGTTTGGACAACTATCTTTATACAGAAGGACTGGCCATGCGCCTGCTGCCCCTTAAAATCGATACTGCAGCCGGAAGAAATGAGCTGGTAAATACAGATATCCTGTACCGCAATATGTACAACAAATTCAAATGGGGAAATGTAAAGGAGTCAAAATATCTTGACCCTCAGTCTTCAGATGATATCTCGATCTTCAACAATGTATTCAATACAACCATCAGCGGACTGATTAAAGAAGGAAAAATCGCTGATGCCAAAAAGGTAGTTACCCGCTATTTTGAGGTGATGCCTGATAAATTCTATGGAATGCGCTCCATGATGGGCACATACTTCCTTGCAGAAAACCTGTATACCCTGGGAGATACCCAGCGTGCAAACAGCCTGATGTCAAAATCAGCTGAGTACATCCAGAAAGAGCTGACGTACCTGGCAGATGTATCCCAAAGCAGGAACAGGTTTATCGGCGGACAGAACGTACAGCTCGGACTGCAGTTCCTGAACCAGATGGTAAAAACTGCCACCGAGCAGAAACAAACCAAACTGGCACAGCAGCTATCGCAACAATTCCAGGGTCTGGAAGCCCGGTTCTCACCATACTTCTCTCAGCAGCCACAACAGTAGGCTGGAGAAAACATAGGGCATAAAAAAGCGGCCTGCAATTTGATTTGCAGGCCGTTTTTTTATGCCTTATGTTGCTTGAGTAGGGAATGTTGATTTAGTAAAGGGTGTTGTTTCAGTATGCGATGTGCATTAATAAAGCATCCTGCTATATACTCCCAGTTTAGAATATCCCCCGGATCACCCCTTCCAGAATAAAAGTGATGCTGATTTCAATGCCTTCTGCTGCGTTTCAGCAGCAGGCAGCATTGAAATCAACATCACTTTTATTCATTCACCACACCCATTGAGCAGAATTTCTCAATCCGTGTAGCAATCATTTTATCTGTTTTCTCTTTACCAAGCTCCTTCAGATCCTGCAGGATCTGCGCTTTTAAGGTTTCGCCCATTGCAGCAGGATTCTGATGTGCACCTCCAAGTGGTTCTTTGATGATACCGTCAATCAGCTGATTTTTGTACATATCAGTTGAAGTCAGCTTTAAGCACTCTGCTGCTCTCTCCTTGTAATCCCAGCTGCGCCAAAGGATAGACGAGCAGGACTCAGGTGAGATCACTGAATACCAGGTATGCTCAAGCATATATACCTTATCACCGATACCGATACCCAATGCACCACCAGATGCACCTTCACCTACGATGAAACAAACGATAGGCACCTTTAAGACCGACATTTCCAGCAGGTTTCTCGCGATAGCTTCGCCCTGTCCGCGTTCTTCTGCTTCAATACCCGGGTAAGCACCCATGGTATCAATAAAAGAGATGACCGGCTTATTGAACTTTTCAGCCAGGCGCATCAGGCGCAGCGCCTTACGGTAACCTTCGGGATTAGCCATTCCAAAATTGCGATACTGGCGTTCCTTTGTATTTTTACCTTTCTGATGGCCGATGATCATTACAGACTGGCCGCCGATGGTAGCAAAGCCACCAATGATAGCTTTATCATCTCCTACGGTACGGTCGCCGTGCAGTTCAATAAAATCATCACAGATCATGCTGATATAATCCAGTGTTTGCGGCCGCTCAGGGTGGCGCGACAACTGAACTTCCTGCCAGCCGGTCAGATTGGTGTATAATGCGTTCTGAGTTTTGGATAATTTATCCTCCAGCTCTATTAGTGTAGCAGACATATCTACTTTTGTTTTATCAGCAACCTGTTTAACCTTTTCAATTTGCTGCATCAGTTCAGCAATAGGTTTTTCAAAATCAAATGACGTTTTTATCTGTTCCATAAGTGGGCGGTAAAAATAGGTAAAAAATCACAAATTCGTCTAATTTGGTTATTTTATTTGTCCTGTCCGTTTTGTATGTAAAGAACAGATACAGCGCCCAGGATCATGAATATTCCGGCCAGGACAATCGCATAGATCGCCTCGCCATGATAAAATTCCTTCACGATCAGCCCGCCGAACAAACCATTTACGATCTGCGGCATTGTGATAAAGAAGTTAAAAATCCCCATATACACACCCATTTTGCGGGCAGGAATAGCTCCGGATAAGATCGCATAAGGCATAGAGAGGATACTGCCCCAGGCCAGGCCAATACCAATCATCGAAAAAATCAGATGGTCAGGATTAGAGATAAAGTAAATAGATAACAGCCCCGCTCCCCCTGCGATCAGCGAAAAAGCATGTGCAATCTTCTTGCTCGTTGCCCTGGCTATAGCTGGCAGGATCAGTGCATACAGTGCCGAAACCCCATTATAGATACCAAACAAAAATGCCACCCAGTTACCTGCATCCGCAAATTTCACAGAAGAAGTATCTCCCGGAAGCACTTTATAAATATGCTGTGCAATGGCAGGCGTAGTAAACACCCACATCGAGAACAGGGCAAACCAGGAGAAAAACTGTACCAGTCCCAGCTGCTTCATGGTTAAAGGCATATTGGAGAAATCCGTAAGGATGGAAAGCACGCCCTTTTGTTCTTCAGTTTCCGGCTCCGCGGCATGGTATAAGGCCATTTCTTCCGGCGGATATTCTTTGGTATTCAATACTGTCCACAAAATCGTAAGCAGTAAAATTGCCGCACCGGCATAAAAAGAGTAAATTACATTATGAGGCACCTGCCCTGCTGCCGCTACTTTGGAAGCACCAAGGTACTCAGAAAAGATGTATGGCAGCCATGATCCCGAGATTGCACCTGCACCAATCAGGAAAGTCTGCATAGAGAACCCAAAGCTCCTTTGCTCTTCCGGCAGTTTGTCCCCCACCAGTGCCCTGAAGGGTTCCATCGCTACGTTGATCGAAGCATCCATGATCATCAGCATCCCTGCACCAATAATAATCGGGGGAAGAAAACTGGCCATTGCACCGGCATTGGGCATCAGGATCAGCGCAATTGCTGTCAGGATTGCCCCCACAAGAAAATAGGGGCGCCTTCTGCCAAAGCGGTTCCAGGTACGGTCACTGTAATAGCCGATGATTGGCTGTACAATCATTCCCGTCAGCGGTGCTGCCAGCCAGAACAGGGAAAGATGTTCCACATCGGCACCAAAGGTTTGCAGGATCCTCGAAGCATTGCCATTTTGCAGGGCAAAACCAAACTGTATACCAAAAAATCCGGCACTCATGTTAAAGATCTGCAGGCTGGATAATTTTGGTTTGGCGGCAATCACTTTATTTTCTTGCATATCAGGTTTTATTGGTTTTAGGCACCAGCACTTAGAAAACTAAGATCTGTGCAGTCATTGGCAATACCCATACAGGTATGGTATTATCTTGAATATCGTTTATTTTTAAATCCGACAGCTCATCATGAACCGCATGTACCGGCTTGCCCTGCAAAACATCAGCAGGAACATGCAGCTGGCATTCCATTCTGTAATGGCGGTCAAAATTGACCAGGATCAGCAAGCGCTGGTTAGCTGTATAGCGTATATAGCCATACATTCTCTTATTCATATTTCCGGCAACCGGGATCTCCCACAGCTTGCCTTTGGCAACAGCTTCTGAAGAACCTGCCAGCCGTAAAAGTTTTACGTAGTAATCCCGCAGCGCTTTTTGTTCCGTACCAAGGCCGGCACCATCAAAGGCCCCCCTGTTCATCCATTTCTGATGTTCCGGGACGCCCCAGTAGTCAAAGATCGACGTACGGTTGTCCTCGCCGCCAAATCCTTCAGCTCCGCGTGCAGGCTCGCCCACTTCCTGACCAGAATAGGTCATTACCGGTCCGCCGGATAAAGTTGCCGAAACTACCATCGCAGGCAATGCCAGTTCTGCCCTTCCGGCAAAACCGCCGGAGGCAATACGCTCTTCATCATGGTTTTCCAGGAAACGCAGCATATGATCGCCAAAGCCCGCACTTTCATGCTGCCAAACGCGGCGGATATCATTGACGTCGGCATTGTCTTCGCTCCTGATCAGTCTTTTGAGCCCGTCATATAAACCTACCTTGTCATACAGGTAATCAAACTTGCCTGCAGTAAGAAAGGAGTTGTATTTTGAGGGATCATAGGCCTCGCCGATAAAGACCAGCTCAGGATTGATTTTTTTTACTTCCGGGATCACCCAGCCCCAGAAGGCTAAGGGAACCATTTCTGCCATATCACAGCGGAAACCATCCACACCTTTTCGCGTCCAGAAGGATAAGATATCACGCATTTTTGTCCATACTCCCGGTATAGGATCAAAATGTTCTTTCTCCTGATCGAGATAATCTATACCATAATTCAGCTTCACGGTTTCATACCAGTCGTCCACAGAAGGGTGTTCCGAAAAAACATTATTCCCTGTGGCCTTTGCCGGTGATTCAACATAGTGATGTTGCTGCAAAGCGATCAATGGTGTTTGGTGGCCTGATCTTGGTCCCGGGACAACAAAATCCTTTCCGGGAACATAGTAATAATCATTCCCGGCGCTAAAGGCCAGATGCACATCATCGCCTTCGCCAAAGTCTTTAACACCGGCAGGCTTCATGCGCGATTGATATTCACGGGCCACATGGTTAGGCACAAAGTCGATAATCACCTTAAGGCCTTTTGCATGCGTCCTTTTGATCAGCGCCTCAAATTCTGCCATCCTGTTTTTTACATCGGTAGCCAGGTCCGGGTCTATATCATAATAATCCCTTACTGCGTAGGGCGATCCGGCCCTGCCTTTAACCACATTGGCATTATTTGCCGGAAGCCCGGCGTCACTATAGTCTGTCAGGGTTCCGTGCGAGATTACCCCGGTAAACCACACATGCGTAGTTCCCAGTTCCTTAATGCCCTCCAGCGCACGGTCGCTGATATCCTCAAACTTACCGCTGCCGTTCTGTTCAATTGTTCCGTAAGGAACATTATTTTATTGCTTATTGCCAAATAACCTTGGCAGAAGCTGGTAGATCATTAGTTTATTATTCTTTTCCTGTGCCATACCTGCATCCATAATTCCTGTAACCAGTACTATAATTAAGACAGCTGTGCGGCAAGGGACCTTCATACGGCCATCCCTTTCCAGGCAATTACCGTTTCACCTGCCGGCACACTGTGCAATTGGTTAAAGATATTAATGTCCATCATTGTTTTCGCAGGATTCACGATAGTAATGTCATCGCGCGTCACTTTTATTTTGAGTTGTACACCGCGGAAACCGATGTTAAAAGAGAACGAATTCCACTGCTCCGGCAGAAAAGGGCTGAATGAAAGCTGGTTATTGCGCACGCGCATTCCTGCAAATCCTTCAACAATACTCATCCATGTACCCGCCATGGAAGTGATGTGCAGCCCGTCTTCAGTATCATTGTTATAATCATCCAGGTCTAAACGTGAGGTACGCAGGTAAAACTCATACGCTTTTTCACCATCGTTCAGCTTTGCTGCCAGAATACTGTGCACACAGGGTGATAAAGAGCTTTCGTGTACCGTGCGGGATTCATAGAAATCAAAATTCCTGCGCAGCGACTCCATGTCATAGTCGTCTTCAAAGAAATACATGCCCTGTAAAACATCTGCCTGTTTGATAAAGCACGAACGCAGTATCCTGTCCCAGCTCCATTTCTGATTGATCGGGCGCTGTGATGCAGGCAGCTCGCTTACCAGTGTTTGTTCCTTATCCAGGAAACCGTCCTGCTGCAGAAAAATTCCCTTTTCCTCATCATACGGAAGATAGATATTTTCAGATACCGCTTTCCAGTCGGCAAACTCCTGTGCTTCCTCTAAGTTTACTTTCCCCGCGATCTCCTGGTATCTTGCAGGATCTTCTGCTTTCACAATCTCCGTTGCTTCTACCGCATATTTTAAACACCATGCTGCGAGTGTGCTGGTATACCAGTTATTGTTTACGTTGTTCTCATATTCATTTGGCCCGGTTACGCCGAGCATGACATACTGCTGTCTGGCTTCGCTCCAGTTTACCCTTTGTTTCCAGAACCTGGCAATGCCGATGAGTACTTCCAGTCCGTATTCTTTAAGGTAGCTCTGGTCTCCCGTGTACCGGATATAATTAAAAATCGCAAAAGCAATTGCCCCGTTACGGTGGATCTCCTCAAATGTGATCTCCCATTCATTGTGGCACTCTTCGCCGTTCATAGTTACCATAGGGTACAATGCCGCACCTTTATCAAATCCCAGTTTCTGCGCATTCTCAATGGCTTTTTCCAGGTGTTTATATCTGTAGACAAGCAGGTTCTTTGAAACTTCCTGCGGGGCTGTAGACAGATAAAAAGGAATACAATAAGCTTCCGTATCCCAATACGTAGAACCCCCGTACTTTTCGCCGGTAAATCCTTTGGGGCCAATATTTAAACGGGCATCCTTACCTGTATAAGTCTGGTTTAGCTGGAAGATATTAAAGCGTATGGCCTGCTGTGCAGCCACATCACCTTCAATGATAATATCACCTTCCTCCCATTTGGTAGCCCATGCAGCAGCCTGTTCTTCAAGCAATGCTGTAAAACCTTTTAGTACAGCAGCCTCCAGCACAGCGGTTGCGCTGGTTGTTAATTCCGCAGAATCATAGTTCTGTGAAGAAAGGTTAGTGGCTATCTTATAGATATCAACAGCTTCGCCGGCAGTTAAGTCAACAGCTGTCAGCTCGGCCAGATATTTATCCTTTACAGCAGTGTCTGCACTAAGCTGCGACTGGCCCGCTTTGGTAAAAACCAAAGTTTTAACTCCGGTAACTACATCAAAATCAGTTTTTTTCGTACGCATAGTCAGGTACGAGCCGCTGTCATTCTGCGTCCTGCCAACTTCATCCCAGAATTTTTCGTCATAGTTGGAGTCCTGGTTTTTCACATCCCCGTCAATGAAAGATGTAAGTTCTAGTTTCCCGGAGAAGTTAAGTGCAGTAAGCTGGTAGTGCAGCGCTGCAATCTCATCATTCGCAATGCTGAAAAATCTTTTAGCAGTTACACTGATCTGTTTGCCTGATGCCAGTTCTGCATTAAAACTACGTTCCAGGTAACCTTCTTTCATATTCAGGATACGCTTAAAACCTGTCACCTTGCACAAGTTCAGGTCCAGCTCTTCGCCATCAAGGCGAATGCCAAGGCCCATCCAGTTTGCTGCGTTAAGCACTTTCGCAAAGTACTCGGGATAGCCGTTTTTCCACCAGCCTACCCTGGTTTTATCAGGATAGTAAACACCTGCAACATAATTTCCCTGCAGGGTATCGCCAGAATAACTTTCTTCAAAGTTTGCGCGCTGTCCCATGCGCCCGTTGCCCAGGCTAAACAGGCTTTCTGATATTTTATTTAGATGAGGATCAAAACCTTCCTCTATAATATTCCACTCTTCTGCTTGTATGTAATTCTTCATCAGCAATTAGTTTTTATTCTTTTGCACTACCAGATCAATCAGCTGCTGTACAGATACGGCCGACAAATCTTTTACCCATATATCTGCGCCCGGCAGGTTCTTTTCCTCGCCTACGCCAACCACAGTCATTTTTGCCGCAATAGCAGCTTCTACACCTGCAGAGGCATCTTCAAAAACGATGCAATTTTCTGCAGCTGCTTTTAAAAGCTCTGCACCTTTTACAAATACTTCAGGATCAGGTTTTGAGGTAGTTACCGCATTACCATCCACGATCGCATCAAAAAAATGCGTAAGATTTGTGCGTTCAAGGATCAGCCCGGAGTTTTTGCTTGCAGAGCCCAGGGCAATCTTAATTCCCTTTGCGTGTAAAGCCTGCAGCAATTCCAGTGAGCCCGGCAGTACTTCAGCAGCAGACATCTTACTGATCATATCCACATACCATGTATTTTTTAATGTGGCGAGTTCTTCTTTCTCTTCATTGTTTTTTTGTACACCGCCCCAGTCTAATATTTTGTCCAGGGAGCGCATACGGTTTACCCCTTTGAGCTGTTCATTTTGCTCATGGCTAAAGTCAAAACCCAGGGAATTGGCCAGTTTTTTCCAGGCCTGGTAGTGATACACAGCTGTATCTACCAATACCCCATCCAGGTCAAAAATGCATGCTATCGTCGTATCTTCCATCAGTATCTATATTTTTAGTTCAGTTCCAGTACCAGCGTTGTTTGTGCCGGCACAGCAATCTCTGTATTTGTTTTCAGTTTCTCTCCGCTGATCACATTGCTCAGTGAGGTTGTATTTTTCATTTGACCAGCAAACCTGGCAGTTTTCAGCGTTTTTGCTTTATCCTCTGCGTTCAAAATTACCATTACGCTTTTAGTTCCTGCATCCGTTGTTCTGAAATACACATATATACCGTCTTCCGGTACATACTGGATCAGTTTGCCGGACTGCAGGGCAGGGCTTTGCTGGCGGAAATGCGCCAGTTTGCTTACATAATTGAAGGCTTCATTTTCCTGTGGGGTACGGCCTGCGGCAGTAAATTTACTCATTTTATCTCCTGCCCATCCGCCGGGGAAATCAGACCTTACCAATCCGTCAGGATCAGAAAAGTTTTTCATTAAAATCTCTGTACCGTAATACAGCTGCGGTACACCGCGCATCGTCAGCAGTAAGGCTATACCCGATTTGTATTTATTGATATCCTCTTTGATCAGGGAGTAAAAACGGCTCATATCATGGTTATCCAAAAAGATCGCGTTGCGGTTGGCATCCTGGTAAAGGAAATCCTGAGATAGAACAGTATACAACCTGAAAATACCGTCTGTCCAGCCGGATTTACCATTCAGTGCTTCATAAAACGTATTTTTGAGCATGTTGTCTGTCACGCCTGGAAGCTGTGTATCAAGTCCCCTGCTTACGGTATTACCCTGTGTAAAATAAGCCTGTGAGGCTACAGAGTTTACCAGTGTTTCGCCAAAGATAGACAGATGTGGAAACTCAGCTTTCAGCTTTGTAGCCCAGTCGGCCATATAAGCCGGTTCATTGTAAGGATAAGTATCCAGTCTCAGTCCGTCGATACCGGCATATTCGATCCACCAGATATGGTTTTGTGTCAGGTAATTCTGCACATAGGGGTTTCTTTCATTCAGGTCTGGCATGGTAGGTACAAACCAGCCGTCCAGCATTTTCTTCCTGTCGCCTTCCGCAGCATGAGGGTCCATTACAGGCTCATCGCGATAGCTGCTTTGTGTGTATACCGGCCATTGGTTCACCCAGTCTTTCATTGGCAGGTCTTTAAAGATCCAGTGACCTGTGCCGATGTGGTTATGCACGATATCTTTGATGATTTTTAAGCCATTTGCGTGTGCTTTTTCTACGTAAGCTTTAAATAAGGCATTGGTTCCGTAACGCGGATCAATCTGATAATGATCCGTTACAGCATAGCCGTGATAAGAAGCCTTTGGCATATCATTTTCTACCTCCGGTGTCATCCACAGCGTAGTTACGCCCAGGTCTTTGAAATAATCCAGGTGGTTCATCACACCCTGTATATCTCCGCCATGGCGGTAATACATCGAGTCGCGGTTGAGCGTTTGTTCTGCCAGTCCTTTCACTTTATCGTTAGATGGATCGCCGTTTGCAAAGCGGTCTGGCATCAGCAGATAGATCAGGTCTTTATTGGTTACGCCCTGGATGCGGGATGGAGAGGCATCTCTGTTTTTCAGCTCATAGCTGTAATCGAATTTCTTTTTGCCGTTTTCCATAAAGGAGATCGGGAATTTGCCTGCTTTCGCAGCGGCGGATATCTCCAGGTCGATGAAGAGATAGTTAGGGTTTTCAACCTGGTGTACTTCTACCAGTTTCACACCGGGATAATCCAGCTTTGCTGTATAGCCTTTGATATTTTTACCATGCACCAGCAGCTGCAGTTTAGGATTTTTCATTCCTGTAAACCAGAACAGGGGATCCACATGATCCAGTTTAGACTGTGCCCAGGTATTTGCGGATAGCAGCACCAGGAAAATAACGCATAACTTCTTCATTTTTTTGCTTGTTTTCTAAAACTGAACGGAAAGATAAATTGGAGAATAAAAAAAATGCCCCGACCGTAATCAGGGCACCGGTGGTGTGTTTTTATTGTAATAGTATCGAATAAACGTAGTTTCCAGGGATACTCACGTTAAATGTAATCTTGTAAGTGCCTGCTGTTACAGGGATAGCCGTGCCGCCTGCTACCAGCGTACCGTCTGCAGTAGCGTTGCTTCCAAAGTTGATGTCGTCCGTTCCGTTAGCCCTGAACTTGATTGTTCCGGCAGACAGCGCTTTGGTTACTGTCCATACTTTGGTAGTGTTGTCATAGGTCATTGGTGCTTCAACATTTCCTGTTCCCGAGCCCATCACCGCCCATGTAGTTTTTACTGCAGAGTACGTCAGTGCAGTAGTGTTTGCTTTAAGCTGGTAATATCCCGCTCCATTGATCTTCAGGTTATCGCCTGCGCCTGCTACAATCTTGCCCGCAGCAGAAGTTCCGTAAATGATATTGTCCCAATTAGGCGCAGAAGTGATTTTGAACTCATTCACTGGGTCCGGGAAATAAATATATCCTTCATACATTTTGTTATCCTCTACAGATGATATTTTTGATGCTGTGGCTGGCGCCCATCCCTGATATGCACCTGGCACATAAAGCGAGGGATAATCAATGATGATCTGGTAAGGAGTTACGGTAAAAGTCAGCGTGTTTGAATAGGCGGCAGGATGTTTATCACTGATGGTCGCTTTGACCCTCAGATCGATTTTTCCGGCTACACCATTTGTCAGCTTCAGCTGATTGGTAATGCTGTTGATATCTGCAACGGTAATGGTTTTTGTAAGCAATGATCCGGCTGATATTTCCTTGGGCGCTTTAAAGTTATTTCCCGAGATATCTACCTGGACAGTGTAAGATACCACACTGCCTTCAAACCCAAAGGTTGATGCAGTCCAGTTGAAAACGCCGAAGTTAACTGCGGCATTTTCTTCTTTTAATACCTGTGTTGTCAGCGCAGAAGAGGTTACAGCCGCTGCGGTGCCATTTCCGGCAACCACTTTAGTTTCGTCTTTTTTGCAGGACATGAACAATAGTATAAACATACTAAAGGCCATAAATTTTGTAAATAATGATTTCATATTTTTATGATTACATCTGTCAGATATAGCCATTGAGGGTTAAATACTATAGCTTTTTGTGCTGATACATTTATCCTCAATGGTTAATCTCTATTCTATTAATAGCCTGGATTTTGTGTTAAGTTCGTATTTGCAATTACATCAGCTGTAGGCAAAGGAAAGATATTACGTGTTGCATCAACTGCACGTCCGGCTCTTACACCACCTTTCCATGGCCATACGTATGAACCGTCTGTAAATCTACCGTAGCGTACAAGGTCGGTACGTCTGTAACCTTCCCAGTAAAACTCTTTTGCTCTTTCTGTTAATATATTGTCCAGTGTGAGTGAGGATACGTTTCCTGAATCATTCCCGTAGGCACGGCTGCGTAAAAGGTTTACATAAGTCAGCGCAGTAGCGGTTGTACCACCTGTACCACCACGCAGCACAGCTTCTGCATAATTAAGGTAAGCTTCTGGCAAACGGAACAATGGAAAATCAACCGAGGAGAATGTACCGTTGTTGGAAGTAGCTGGAACACCTGCCTGGTTAATGTTCTTAAATTTCGTTACCCGCAGGCCGTCAGTAAACACCCCGATATCATCATTGGCAGCTTTGGTACCAAAAAACAGGTAGCGCTGATCTGTGGCCGAGGCATTACCAAATAATGCCGGCAATGTTGAGCTGGCATGGATACCGCCCCATCCCCCATTCGGCACACCGAAAGAGGCAGGGTTCATATCACCATTGATCGATGCATTGATGATGAAAGTTGTACCCCCATAGTTTTGCGTAAAGTTTCCATCGTAATTGATTGCCAGGATTGTTTCCAGGTTGTTCTGATCGTTATCAGAGAGGAACAGGTTTTTGTAGGCCGGTTGCAGTCTGTAGTTTCCTGCGATGACTTTACTGGCATAAGTAATTGCTTCAGTATATTTCGCTGTTCCGGTATATACTGCAGCATTAAGGTACAAACGTGACAATAACATATCTGCAGCACCTTTGGAAGCGCGACCGTATTCAGGTGTTGTCATCAGCAAAGGTTCAACTGCCAGCAGTTCCGATTCTACATATTTGAAAAGGTCGGCACGTTTGATCTGTTTTGGTGAAACGATACCGATGGTATTTTCTTCGGTAAGAATTGGCGGATTGCCAAAAAGGTCCATCAGCACCCAGTACTGGTAAGCGCGCAGGAATCTGGCTTCTGCCCTGTAGCCAGCGATATTGGTTGCATCAGCTCCCGTGATATTACGGGAAGCCAGTTTCTCATCTGTACTCTCGCGAAGGAATTCGTTTGCTACCGTGATTTGGTACAGGCTTCTGGTATATAATCCGCGCAGGATGATGTTATCCGCACTGAAGGTCATGTAATTCAGGTCGTACACTCCCGCATCGTTCCATACGCACAAACCTTCGTCAGAAGTCAGTTCCTGTGCATTCCAGTACAGACGGATAAAGTCGGACGTACCTGCATCGATACCGCCCAGGTCGCTGTTGCCGGATCCGGAGCCACTGGTAGTTGCAAAACTTGCATACACTTTTGCCAGTACTTGTTTATATCCCGCTGGTGTAGCGTAAACCACATCAGAAGTAAGGTCATTTGTAGGCGTTAAGTTCAGGTCTTTTTTACAAGACGAGAGGGTAGCCATTAAAATGGCTGCAGCCGTAAATATTTTATATAGTTTCATCTTCTTATCTATTATTTATTAAAAACCAACATTGACACCCAGACTATATGTTCTTGGTCTCGGGTACAGGTTATAATCAATTCCTGTACTATTTTCAGGATCAATACCTTTGTAGTCAGAGATTACAAATACGTTCTGAACATTTGCAGTGAAGCGCAGTGTAGTGCTTCTGTTTGGAGAGATCCTTCCGAAGTTATAGGCCAGGCCTGCGTTATCCATTTTCAGGAATGAAGCATTGCGGACATAGTAATCGCTCAGGAACTGGTTGGCTGTAAAATTAGTCTCCAGTAAATTGCTGCCTGCATTGTTGATCAGTCCGCTTGGGCTCAGCACATTTCTGCTTACACCCAGGTTAGAAGAAACGTTGTCATACATATAGTTGCCCAGGTTTCCGCGAAGTACGGTGCTCAGTGTCCATTTCTTGTAGTTGAACGAAGTAGTGAAACCCAGGATCACTTTGGCCTGCGGAGATTTGTAGAAGTACCTGTCCTGGTCGTTCACCACGCCATCATTGTTCAGATCCTGGTAGACACCTTCGATAGGCGCGCCCTGTGCATTATAAACCTGTTTGTATACCAGGAAGGCACCAGGATTGTAACCTGCAGCATTCCATTTCAGTGTAGTACCGGTTGCGCCGGTAATGTCGCCCGCACCGATTTTATAATTAGGATCCGGATTTAAAGACAGATTGGTTACTTTGTTTTTGTTGTAGGTAACGTTGAAGCCCATGTCCCAGTTGATGTCATCGCTTTTTACAATAGCCACATTGATGCTGGCTTCGATACCTTTGTTTTCCATGTTACCAACATTTGTCAGCAATAAGTTGCTGAAGTTGGTTCCTACCGGGATAGGTACAGTGCTCAGCAGGTCTTTGGTTTTTTTGTAGTACACATCTACACTACCAAAAACGCGTCCTTTGAACAAACCGTAATCGATACCTGCATTATAGGTGGTAGAGGTTTCCCATTTCAGGTTTGCATCGTATGCAAGCGGGGTATAGAAGTGGTAGTACTGACCACCGATATAGTACTGCTGCTCATTTACACTGTTGTAATAGTTTGGCAGGTAGCTCAGGTTGGCAATACCATCCTGCTGACCGGTAATACCATAACTTAAACGCAGTTTCAGATCAGAAAACACTTTGCTTTCTTTCAGGAAATCTTCATTGATGGCTTTCCAGGTAAAACCTGCCGACGGGAAATAGCCCCATCTCTGGTCTTCACTGAACTTGGAAGATCCATCAGCACGCATTGTACCAGAAAGGATATATTTATCGGCCAGTGTGTATACCACACGTCCATAATAAGAGAGCAACCTGTTTCTCTGTACATCAAAAGGAAATACCGGAGTGCTTAATAATCCGCCTATTGCATTGTAGCTGTTGAAATTGTAGGTAGTAGTGGCGTTATCATAGTAACCATATCCGGCCGTAGCGTTGATGTTACTGTTGATCCCTTTCAGGTCCTTTGCATAATTGAAATAGACCTCTGCCAATTTATTATGTCTTACAGAGTTATATTGTGTTGCTGAACCATTGGTAGCAAAACTCTGCGCTGCATAAGCAGGGATGTTGGTTGTTCCATATCCTTTAGACACATCATAACCTCCATTGGCATTCAAATGTAATTCCGGCAGAAAATGGAAAGAGTAATCCAGTCTTAAGTTACCAAAGCTTCTGTCGGCTTTACCAAGGTCAGTTTTCTCTTCAATCAGTCCGAGAGGGTTCCTTGGTGCATTCGGATTTAACTGTCCTGTAGAACCTACCCATTCAAAGTAATTGCCATACGGATTATTCGCATAAACAGGCTGGGTAGGGTCAAACTGAATGGCAGCCTTCACCGCATCCTGGTTGGCAAAGCGGGATTCGCTCAGGGTTCCTTTTAAGTTCAGGTCTACTTTCAGGTGGTTATCAAAGAAAGTTGGGTTTAATGTCAGTGCAGCAGAAGCACGCGTCAGGTTATCCGTAAGCAGTGAACCTTTCTGATCCAGGTAGCCACCAGAGAAACGGTAAGGAACTTTTTTAAATGTTCCGGCAATGCTCAGGTTGTTGTCTGTACTGAATACATTTTTATAGATGACATCCTGCCAGTCGGTATTTGCCGTTCCCAGCAAAGCTTTCTGATCAGCAGTACCATTGGCGTTTACGTAGGTACGAATCTGGTCCGCAGATAATACATCTACTTTTTTGGCAACTGTTAAGTAGGAATTTACACTACTGAAGTTGATCACAGGTGCACCCGATCTGCCTTTTTTGGTGGTGATCAGGATTACCCCGTTAGAAGCTCTTGAACCATAAATGGCTGTCGCATTTGCATCTTTCAGGATCGTAAAGGTCTCAATATCGTTTGGGTTGATCAGGCTCAGCGGGTTACCTACACCGGCGATCACGTTACTACTAGTTGCCCCTGGTAACAGGTTACTGCTGAAAGGCACCCCATCAACAACGATCAGCGGATCATTACTGGCATTCAGTGAAGCCCCTCCCCTTACACGGATTGTACTTCCTGAACCAGGTGCACCACCGTTTGAAGTGATAGATACACCGGCAACTTTACCGGAGATCAGCTGCTCCGGCGAGGTGATATTACCCTGCTGGAATTCTTTTGCACCTACTGTAGTAATTGATCCTGTCAGATCCTTCTTTTGTGCAGTACCGTAACCGATTACTACCACTTCATTTAGATTTTGTGCATCAGGTTTGAGGGAAAAGTTGGCAACCGTATTTGCCTGTACCGTTACATCCATATCAATGGACCGGTAGCCAATATAAGTTGCTGTTAAAGTAACAGAACCACTGGCCACACCAGTCAGCCGGTAATTACCTCTCGCGTCTGTGCTTGAAACTTTTGTCTGACCTTTTACCTGTACCGAAACACCGGGAAGCCCCAGTCCTGTTTCGTCAACTACTTTACCAGTTATGGTACCGGTTTGTGCCTGTACGGCAAGTGCTGCGAAGGTTAAAACCAGCAGCAAAACTCGCCTCATCACGTAAAATACTTTCATATTTATTGCTCTTTTTGGGTTATATATTTGGGTGTTATCTGAACGTGCATAACGCTCTGTGTAAATTTACATCCGGCATCAATATTTCCAAATTTTATATCAAAATAATATTTAACGCAGTATTTTATACTCTTAAAAAGAGATTTTCAGTCAACAAATTCTTCACAACTTTTTACACAATTCTAAAAAAGTACGACATAACAAATTGTATTACAAATACATATGACTTTTTTAAGACAATTTAAAGTGTTTTTTATACACTAAGTGAATTTTGGGCTATTTTACGGGAACGATACCGGGAACGTTCCCGGTATTACTGACTATCTGATTATATAAGTCAGATTTAAAACCTTGGATTCTGCGTATTTTGCTTCAGTCCACAGTTTTTTTTCACAAAAACAGCCCGGAAAAGCAGCCTCAAAACTGCTGCAAATTCTGCTGTAAAAAGCAGCAGGACAAATGAAATTATTTTAGAGTTTCGCGGTGGAGTTTCGCTTGATCAGTTTGGAATCCAGCACAACAGTTTCGCTGCTGTTTACCAGTTCCGGCGACTCCAGCATTTTGAATAAAAGAGATGCAGCCTCTATACCGATTTGTGTAGACGGTTGTGTTACTGTTGTGAGCGAAGGGTTAAGCAGGGGAGCAATCTGCAGGCTGGAAAAGCCCACCACTTTAACTTCCTGCGGTATGGAGATATTCATATCATAGCAGGCATAATACGTAGCAAATGCCAAACGCTCTACGGAAGTAAATACGCCGTCAGGTTTAAGCCTGGTAAACATATCTTTCAGGATCACATTATTCCGCTTATAGCTGTTCGTACAGTCAACAATCAAATTGTCATCAAACGGGATCCCGTATTTCTCCAGTGCATCAAGGTAGCCCTGCATCCTGGTTTTTCCAATAGACAGGTTTTTGTTGATCACCAGATAGGCAATGCGTTTACAACCCTGTTTAATCAGGTGACGGGTAGCAGAAAAACTGCTGTCATAATCATTTGTGATTACCCGCGGGGTAATGATATCTTCATAAACCCGGTCGAAAAATACCAGCGGCAGGCGCTGCTGGCTCAGTTCATTCAGGTAGGTATGGTCATTGGCTTCGCCTGATACCGACATAATGATCCCATCGGCGCGCCCGTTGTGTAAATGCCTGATAAAAGAAACCTCCTTTTCGTAATCATCATCTGTCGCATAGATGAGGATATGATAACCCTTGCCCCTGGCAATTCGTTCTATACCATGAATGGCCTGTGAAAAAAAGTTATTTCCCAGTTCGGGAACGATGACGGCAATGGTCTTGCTGCGCTGTTCGCGCAGGTTGCTGGCGTAATGATTTGGCTGATAGTTGTGTTCTTTTGCTGCTGCCAGTATTTTGTCCTTGGTTTCCTTGCTGATGTCACTATTATCCCTGAACGCCCGTGACACGGTCGAGGTAGATAAGTTGAGCACTTTTGCCAGTTCCTTTATATTGATATTACGCATCTCAGCAAATATATGATTAATCTTTCCAGCGCCATTCTCCCGCTATCCTTAACGGCAGTTCGAGTTTATTGGCAATCAGGAAAGCTTTGAGTTTATCTTCCGTTTGTCTTTCTACAGGAATTACGGGCGTATTTGCAAGGCCGTCGATCAGCATGGCACTGTAGCGCACTGTGTTTTTGAGTTGCTGCTCATCCACCAGGCCAAACGAGTCGCCATCAGAATGGTAAAACTGTCCCGAGTGATTTGGCAGCTCGCCCCCTGCGCCACCTCCTGTAGGGATTCCCTCCAGCATAAAGGGCTGATGATCGCTGTGCAGTCCTGCACCGGCACGGAACACATTTTTAAAACCTGTATCTATCTTTGTAATCTGGCTGCCCCAATCCGTAAACAGCGTTTTCATTTCTTCGCGACTTGTTGCAAATCCTTTCGGATCATTGGTCATATCATAATTGAGCATAAATTTCAACTGGCCGAGCTCATGTTTTTCCTCTGCGTCTTTAATGTATGCCCTGGAACCAAGCAAGCCCTGCTCTTCGCCCATAAACATCACAAATTCTATCGTACGCTTAGGTTTTAAATTAAGAACTTTAAATGTCCTGGCCATATCTATAACGGCAAAAGAGCCGATACCATTATCTATAGCTCCGGTGGCCAGGTCCCAGCTGTCCAGGTGACCGCCAACTACAATCTTTTCTTTGGGCAGGCTGCTGCCTTTGAGTGTGGCCACCACATTCCTGGCTTTGATCATGCCGGAGAAATTGGTCATGTTCAGGCTGGCGTACTGCGGCTTCAATTTAAGTTGTTCACGCAGCTGCATTCCATCTTCAAGGCCGATGCATACCGCAGGTACAGGAATCAGCTTACCTGTTACAGAAGCAGTTCCTGTAAGCAACACTCCGCCTTTTACACCATTGATGATGATTACACCTATTGCTCCGTACTTTGTAGCAATCGCTGTTTTTTCAGACCTGTGCAATGTGGGTGTCCCCGCCGGAGATCCGGGCAGCACGCTCAGGTAAATCAGCGCGATCTTACCTTTCACTTTGTCTTTATCTTTCTGGTAATCTTCTTCGAGGCCATTCCCCATATCTGCAATTGCGCCGGTAACCGAAGCCTTAACCGGAGAATGGGCAAGGGTGACAGATTTCAGGGTGCTCAGGGCTGAGGGCGCGTCCCCTATTTTGGTTTCATTGGTCAGCCTGCTCCAGCTTTCTACCTGAAAAGGCTGGTAGCGCACTTCATAGCCATAGGATTTGAGTAACTTATATGCATATTCTTCTGCTTTAGTTCCATTGGAAGATCCTGTTAAACGGTGTCCGATAGTTTCTGTTGCTGATTTCAGGTTGCCATAGGCAGCGGAGTGCGACTGTACTTCAGCATTGATCTTTTGGAAATCTGCAGAAAGGTTATCCTGGGCATAGGCCGAGAAAGCCAGCCCCGTAATCAGGAGGGAGAGTGAAAGCTTCATGAATATTAATTTTTGCTGAAATTAAGCTTAATAACAAAGCCAGCGAAATTAATTTACGATAAAAAACCAAGAGGAACAAAAAGGTTACTTCTTGCGTTCAGTTGTATAACGCACCAGCTGTTCAAGTCCGGTCCTTGCATCACTTTCTTCGAAAGTATATAAGATATCAAATGCCTCCTGCTGATACTGCGCCATTTTCTGTTCAGCGTAATGCACACCCTCATTCTCATTTACAAAATCGATGATCTGCTGTATTTTGGCGGGTTCATCATTGTGGTTTTTCACCAGGTTGATGATCCTTTTCTTTTCTGTTTTGCTGGTACGGTTCAGCGCATAGATTAACGGGAGTGTTACTTTTTTCTCCTTGATATCTATTCCAAGCGGTTTACCCACGTCATCTGTACCAAAATCAAAAGTATCGTCCTTAATCTGGAAGGCTATGCCTACCTTTTCACCGAACAAGCGCATTTTTTCGATCGTTTCTTCATCGGCACCTGCCGATGCCGCACCACAGGCGCAGCACGATGCAATCAGGGAGGCTGTTTTCTGGCGAATCACATCGAAGTACAGCTCTTCGCCAATGTCCATTCTCCTTACCTTTTCGATCTGCAGCAATTCGCCCTCGCTCATTTGTTTCACTGCTTCAGAAACGATCTGCAGCAAACGGAACTCATTGTTGTTTACTGAGAGCAGCAAACCTTTGGCCAGCAGGTAATCGCCCACCAGTACGGCAATTTTATTCTTCCAGAGGGCATTAATGGAGAAGAAACCCCTGCGCTCATAAGCATTGTCAACCACGTCGTCGTGTACCAGCGTAGCGGTATGCAGCAATTCTACCAGAGCGGCGCCACGGTGTGTAGATTCGATAATACCTCCGCAAAGCTTGGCGGCAAAAAAAACAAACATCGGTCTGATCTGTTTGCCTTTTCTTTTTACAATGTAGTGAGTGATACGGTCCAATAAGGGCGCATCACTATGCATCGAGGCTTTGAACTTTTCTTCAAAGACTGCTATATCTGCGGCTATGGGTTTCTTAATCTGATCTATTCCTGGCATTCAGGTTTAAAATTTGTGCAAACTTAATTAAATTCAGCTAAACGAATGCTTTATTTAAAAATGATGTTATTTTTTGGAGCTGATATGTTCAAATATCTGTTCTGCATGCACCCTTGAATTCTCGATAAACCATTTGTGGGTATCCATCCCGCCACATACTACACCGGCCAGGTACAGTCCGGGCTGGTTGGTTTCCATAGTTTCAGGATTATAAAAAGGAAGATTGGAAACCTCAGCAGATGCTACCCCCAACTTTTGCAGCATCTCAAAATTCGGTTTATACCCGGTCATTGCAATCACAAAGTCGTTCTCCAGCCTAAGGTCCCCGTCAGGGGTTTTTACGGTAACCGTATGTTCTTCAATGCCTGTCAGTTCAGAACCAAACAAGGCCGTGATGGAACCTTCCTTAATCCTGTTCTCAATATCAGGGCGTACCCAGTATTTCAGATGAGGGCCAAGTTCCGTACCGCGGATCACCAGCGTTACCTTTGCTCCCTTACGGTAAGTTTCCAGCGCGGCATCAATGGCAGAGTTATTTGCGCCAACCACTACCACATTCTGAAAAGCATACAAATGTGGGTCTTTATAATAATGGGCAACTTTGGGCAGCTCCTCGCCCGGAATGTGCATCAGCACGGGCACATCATAGAAGCCTGTAGAGATCACTACCTTTTTCACTTTATAGCTGCGTTTTGAAGTAAGCACTTCGAAATCGTCAGATGCTGTTTTTTCAACCGTTTTTACCTCCTCAAAAAGATGCAGGTTAAGGTCAAACTTTTCTGCCACCCGGCGATAATATTCTACCGCTTCATTGCGGTTTGGCTTGGGGTTGATGCTTACAAAAGGTACGCCTCCTATTTCCAGTTTCTGTGAAGTGGAAAAGAAAGTCATAAACACCGGATAGTTATATAAACTGTTTACAAGCGCCCCTTTATCTACGATCACGTAACTCAGGCCGGCTTTTACCGCCTCTATGCCACAGGCCAGTCCTATCGGGCCTGCCCCTACAATCAATACATCATATTCTTCCATAGGGTAAATCAGCTCCTTATATCTTGTGTTGAGGCTATAGCATCTGTTCTTTTCAGATCTGTCGCTTTTATAGCAGCATAGCCACCGGCAATATCAATTACATTTTCTACGCCCCTGGCTTTGAGAATGGAGGCTGCGATCATAGACCTGTAACCTCCTGCACAATGCAGGTAATAGCTGCCTGATGGGTTAATCTCATTCGTCCAGTCGTTGATATAATCCAGCGGGCGGCTGGCTGCAGTCTCCAGATGACCGGTTTCGTACTCACCAGGTTTGCGCACGTCCATTACGGACAGGTCCGGATGCGCACTGAGCGCTGTTTCAAAATCTTTAACGGATACTGAAGCAATTGTATCCAGTTCCTTGCCGGCTTCCTTCCAGGCTGTAATACCACCTTCAAGGTAACCTATGGTATAATCATAACCTACCCTTGCCAAACGTGTGATCGCCTCTTCGGCTTTGCCTTCTTCTACAATCAGCAGCAGCGGTTGTTTCAGATCGGTAATAAGGGCACCAACCCAGGGTGCAAACTGGCCGCCGAGACCAATGTTAATAGAACGGGGAATAAATCCTGCGGCAAATTGCTGCGGGTCTCTGGTATCCAGCAGCAAGGCACCTGTATGGTTTGCGGTAACTTCGAAATCCTCCGGCGAAAAAGGAACCATCCCTTTTTTCTGTACATCCGCAAAGCTGGCATATCCAAACTTGTTCATGGCTGCATTCTTTGCAAAATATTGGGGCGGCGGCAATATACCTTCTGTTACCTCCGCGATGAAATCTTCCCTGCTGGCTGCCTTTAAAGCATAATTGACCTCTTTCTGGTTGCCCAGCGTATCGAAGGTTTCCTTGCTCATATTCTTACCGCATGACGAGCCTGCCCCATGAGCGGGATAAACCAGAATATCGTCTGGTAAAGTAAGGATTTTAGTATGGAGCGAGTCGTACAGCACACCTGCCATCTCCTCCATCGTCTGCGTTCCTTTCTGTACCAGGTCTGGCCTGCCTACATCACCAATAAACAGGGTATCGCCGGTAAAGATACAGT
This sequence comes from Pedobacter westerhofensis, assembly GCF_900182595.1. Classification (GTDB taxonomy): domain Bacteria; phylum Bacteroidota; class Bacteroidia; order Sphingobacteriales; family Sphingobacteriaceae; genus Pedobacter; species Pedobacter westerhofensis. The sequence continues at coordinate 324,102 of NZ_FXTN01000005.1, forward strand.
AGGGCCTGCCCTCCTTATCGCTCAGCAGATAAGTTGTAGATTCCGGCGTATGCCCAGGCGTATGTAATACCTTAATGCTGACTTCACCCAGCTGAAAGACCTCAGCGTCTGCAGCGATATGTGAATCAAAGTTGGTGACCGCCGTTGGCCCGTAGATAATCTTTGCGCCTGAATGACGGGCAAGATCTACGTGGCCGGAAACGAAATCGGCATGAAAATGCGTCTCAAAAATATATTTGATTACCGCACCTGCCTGTTCTGCCTTTTTTAAATAGGGCTGAACTTCACGCAGCGGATCTATGATAGCAGCCTCACCGTTACTTTCTATGTAATAAGCCGCTTCGGCCAGGCAACCCGTATATATTTGCTCTATCTTCATGATATTCAAAAATAAGTTTAATATCCTTTGATTGATCTTCTAAAATTTCCTTCTTACACAAGTTTTACTTTATGCGGTTAACTCACCGCGCAGCGATTGTTCCATCAGAAAGGCAATCTGGCTCTGTGTAAGATCCTGGCCCATTAAATACATCAGTTTGGTTACTGTGGCCTCGAAGGTCATGTCGAACCCGCTGATAATCCCCATCTGCTGTAATTTTTTACTGGTCTCATATTTACCCAGCTCTACCGAGCCTCCCTGACATTGTGAGATATCAACAATCAGTTTGCCCTGATCAAGGGCTTCCTGCAGACTGTCAATAAACCACTGAGCGGTAGTGGTATTTCCGGAACCGAAGGTCTCAAGAACAATGGCATCAAGGGACGAACGGGTGATGGCCTGCACTGCCTGTACGGTGATTCCCGGATACATTTTCAGCACACCGATATTGGCATTGAAATTTGACTGCACCCGAAGTTCTTCCTGCGGCTGTGGAGTAATATAATTGGAATAGAAGGACAGGTTTACGCCTGCTTCTGCCAGGATATGATAGTTGGGCGACTGGAAAGCTTCAAATTTTTCTGAGTTGTACTTGATGGCACGGTTGCCCCTGAAGAGCTGGTAATCAAAATAGATGCACACCTCGGGCACCATCGCCAGCCCTTTGTTTTTGGTGGCTACGATTTCAAGCGCCGTGATCAGGTTTTCCTTGGCATCCGTCCTGATCTCGCCAATCGGCAATTGTGAGCCCGTCAATACTACGGGTTTGCTCAGGTTTTTTAGCATAAAACTCAGGGCCGAGGCCGTATAAGCCATCGTATCCGAGCCGTGGAGCACCACAAAGCCGTCATAATCATGGTAAGTACGCTCGATAATAGCCGCCAGTTCTGCCCAGATTACAGGATCCATGTTGGATGAATCCAGTATCGGATCAAAAGACTGCACGTCGAGCTGATAATTGAGGCGCGCCAGTTCGGGCACATTCTGCTGGATCTGTTTAAAGTCGAACGGAATCAGCGAACCATTCAGCGGATCATTTACCATACCAATGGTACCCCCTGTATAGATAATAAGGATTTTAGTCATTGAGATCAGACGTTAAATATTTTGATGGAACTGGCCGTCGTCACCTCTGCCACTTCTTCTATAGAAATATTATAGATATCAGCCACTCGCTGTGCAATATGGATGAGATAGCTGCTTTCATTGGGCTTGCCCCTGTAAGGTACCGGTGCAAGGTAGGGAGAATCTGTTTCCAGCACAATATGTTCAAGCGGCACATTCATCAGTACGGCATCTAAACCGGCTTTTTTGTAAGTAACCACCCCGCCGATACCCAGATAAAAGCCCAGTGCGATCGTTCTCTCGGCCTGTTCAATGTTACCGGTAAAGCAGTGCATAATGCCCCGCAGGTCTTCTCCTTTTTCACTCTCCAGCACCTCAAAAACTTCATCAAAAGCTTCACGGCAGTGGATCACAATCGGGAGCTGTTTTTCTTTTGCCCATCTGATCTGCTCCCTGAATGCTTGCTGCTGGATATCCAGTGTAGTTTTATCCCAGTAAAGATCAATGCCGATTTCTCCTATGGCATAGATTTTTCTTCCTTCAATACTATCGTAGATCTCTTCCAGTACAGTTTCATAACCTTCCTTTACATCACAGGGATGCAGGCCCAGCATACGGAAACAGTTATCCGGATATTTTTTTACTACATCGTCTATTTTGGCGATAGAAGAAATATCAACGTTAGGCAGGAACAAACGGTTGATCTGGTGATCAAAACAACGCTGAAAGAGCGCTGCCTGTTTTTCTTCATCCGTTTCGTAGTACAAATGCGTGTGGGTATCTGTTAAAAGCATAAAACAAAGTTAATAAAAAAACCCTGTCCGGGTCCGGACAGGGTTTCATGAATATGTTTAGTAAGGACTATCTTGTTGCAGGAGCAGACATCGTTGGAGCTGCCGCTACTGGTGCACCTGTTGCTTTTTTAATGTCAGTAATTTCTACTTCAAAACATAATGGAGAGAAAGGAGTGATACCACCTTGTGGCATACCACCTTCACCGTATCCAAGTGCGGAAGGAATGATCAAAGTGATTTTTCCACCTTTACCAATCAGTTTAAGACCTTCGTCAAATCCCGGGATAGCTCTTCCTAAAGTAAAAGGACGTGGGCCATACTGAGCCATTGGTGTGAATTTACCGTTTTCTTTTGCAACTTTCTCAACGCTTGTATCGAAAATATTTTCTTTACCGTCAGACTTTTTAGTCAGTAATTTACCAGTGTAGTTTACCATTAAAGTATCCGTAGGAGTTGCTCTCTGCGCATCACCCGGAGCGTCAATCACATATTGCAAGCCAGAAGCTGTAGTTTGCACTTTCAGTTTTTTGTCTTCAATAAAGTTTTTGATTTTTCCTGCTTCAGCAGCTTTATGTTTTGCAACAGTAGCTTTGAAATCAGCCTGGAAGAATTCAGTAGCTTTTTTCTGGAAAGTTGAATCAGCTTCGCCTGCAGCTTTGTGCATTACTTTTTCGATTTTCACGGTAAAAATCATGTATTTATCTTTTTGAGTAGCTGGTTTTGGCTGGTTAGAATATTTAGCCATTGAATCCAGGTCAATTTTGAAAGTAGCACTATCACCTTCAGCCAATAACATCAGGGCATCAGAGATATCTCCTGCCCATTGTTTCTTAGATACAGGGAATACAGCTGGCTGCTGGATATCATAAGTACTGCTCGTTACTGAATCTTTTTCAGTTTTTTGAATTGCATTGATCTTGATAATATCACCTTCAACGATCTTATCTTTTCCTTCAGTTTTGTGAATCTGGTACATTAAACCACCCGGACCTTTTTTGAAGTTGTTACAAGCTGCTAAACCAAGTGTAGCTGCAAAAAGAATTACTAATGTTTTTTTCATTTTTTTGTTGATTGCTTTTTCATTTGTAATGAAGCTTGCTTCGGCTAGTGCCTTGCAGGTTTCATTGTTTGATTTAATTGTTTTTTCATTTGTAATGAAGCTTGCGCGGCTATTGCCTTGCAGGTTTCATTTTTTTGTTGATTGCTTTTTCATTGTAATGAAGCTTGCTTCGGCTAGTGCCTTGCAGGTTTCATTGTTTGATTTAATTGTTTTTTCATTTGTAATGAACCTTGCGCGGCTATTGCCTTGCAGGTTTCATTTTTTTGTTGATTGCTTTTTCATTTGTAATGAAGCTTGCTTCGGCTAGTGCCTTGCAGGTTTCATTGTTTGATTTAATTGTTTTTTCATTTGTAATGAAGCTTGCGCGGCTATTGCCTTGCAGGTTTCATTGTCTTATTTGATTGTTTTTCATTTGTAATGAAGCTTACTGGGGCTAATGCCTTGCAGGTTTCATTGTTTGGTTGTATATTTTATTGTAATAGTTGCGTTTTATATTCTGGCAATATAGACTTAAAATAACTGATGGTATCTTCCAGATTTTTATCCGAATAACCTCCTGCAGCATTTCTGTGGCCCCCACCATTGAAATATTTCTTGCAGATTTCATTTGCCGGGAAATCTCCGGTGGAGCGCAAAGATAATTTAACTTTATCAGTTCTTTCAATAATAAAGGCTGCCAGTTTAATTCCGTTGATAGACAGGGCATAATTTACAATACCCTCAGTATCACCAGTTACAATTTCAAAGCGTTTTAATTCCTCCGCAGTCACGGATATAATTGCAGTATTCAGCTCCCTGATAATTTCCAGTTTATTGGTCAGGCAGTTCCCCAGGAAACGTAAACGGTTCTCCGTGGCATTATCGTATACCAGCTGATGAATTCTCCAGTGTTCGGCACCCGCGTCAATCAGGTCTGCCCCGATACGGTATACTTCTGAAGTTGCAGAAGCAAATCTGAAAGAGCCCGAATCGGTCATAATACCAGTATACAGACAGGTAGCGATGTCTTTGTTCATCATCACACCGTCTTCCAGAACGTTAACGATAAAATCATATACCAGTTGCGCAGCAGCGCAGGCATTGATACTCCAGTGCCTGTAATCATCAAAATCCTCAGGCTCCAGATGATGGTCGATCATCACTTTGTATGCAGCAGAACTGCGGATCACTTCTCCCAGTTCATTGATCCTGGTCAGCGTATTAAAATCCAGACAAAAAACAATTGCCGCCTCGGCAACATGCTGTTCAGATTTCTCCTTCTCTTCGGTATATATAATTACATCTGAATTATTTGGGAGCCAGTGCAAAAAATAGGGATAGTCTGTAGGGGTAATCACTTTTACGTGGTGCCCGCCCTGGATCAGGTAAGCATACAGGCCCAAAGATGAGCCCATCGCATCCCCATCAGGTTTGTGATGCGTTGTAATTACAATTTTCTGCGGCGTTGCCAGCAATGATTTAAGTTCAGAAAGGGATAGCATATTCGCTGCAAAGCTAAGAATTTAATGATTAAATGATTCCTTTATATTTGATGTTTAATATTAACAGCAGAAAATGTAGTTTTGCAGAACAAATAAAACTAAGATGAGTACAAACAGAACATTTACAATGATTAAGCCGGATGCAGTAGCAAACGGACATATCGGTGCAATTATCAATGACATTACTGCTGCAGGTTTCAAAATCATTGCTTTAAAATACACAAAACTAACAGAAGAAACTGCCGGTAAATTTTATGAAGTGCATAAAGACCGTCCTTTCTATGGCGATTTAGTTACTTTTATGTCTTCAGGACCAATCGTAGCTGCAATTCTTGAAAAAGACAATGCAATTGAAGATTTCAGGAAACTGATCGGTGCTACCAACCCTGCACAGGCAGAAGATGGCACTATCCGTAAAAAATATGCACAGTCTATTGAAGCCAATGCTGTTCACGGATCTGATTCAGATGAAAATGCTGCAATCGAAGGAGATTTCTTCTTTACTGCTGCTGAACGTTTCTAGTTCCTGCTGATGATTTAAAGATAAGATATATAAGCACCCCTAAAAAGGTGCTTATTCTTTTATAAACCTATACCAACCAAATTACATTCATGAAGAAATTATTGATTACGCTGTTGATCCCTTGCTGCGCGATGGCGGTGGATGCACAAACAAAGAAGACGGTAGTAAAGAAAACCACAATAACTGCGGTGGCACCGGTAAAGTTTGCGAGCACACTTGACTCTGCAAGTTATGCCTTTGGAATGTCAATGGCAGCCAGCCTTAAAAGCGGCGGATTAAAATCACTGAACTACGAGCTGCTGATGAAAGGCCTCAAAGCCGAATTTGCCGGCGAGAAAACCCTGCTCAGCCAGGAATCAGCCCAAAAAGCGATCGGCAATACATTTAAAACGGTGAGCCAGGCCAAATTCTCTTCCAACATTACAGTAGGAAAAAAATTCCTGGAGAACAACAAAAAGACCCCTGGCGTACAAACCACAGCAAGCGGGCTGCAGTACCTGGTGCTCACAGCAGGGGATGGCATCAAACCAAAGGAAACAGATTCTGTACTGGTACATTATAAAGGTACATTGCTGAACGGAAAGCAGTTTGACAGCTCATATGACCGCGGAGAGCCGATTACCTTAACATTAGACAGGGTAATACCAGGATGGACAGAAGGCATGCAGTTAATGTCAAAAGGCGCTAAATACAAATTTTTTATCCCTTACAATTTAGCTTATGGCGAACGCGGTGCAGGCCAGGATATCCCACCCTACAGCACCCTGATTTTCGAGATTGAACTGCTTAAAGTGAATGGTAAGTAACGTTTGTCCCAAACCATTCCAGAAATAGTTTGTTGTAACCCCATAAATTAAATCAAACTATCATGAACATTAAGAAATATTTCCCCCTCGCACTCGTTGCTTTATTGGTTACAACGCTATCAAGCTGTTCAGCTATAGAAGGTATTTTTAAAGCAGGCGTATGGTCTGGTATAATTGTAGTAGTGGTAGTGCTTGCCCTGATCATCTGGGTAATCAGCAAAATTTTTGGCGGCGGTAGAAGCTAGTACTACAAAAATATAATCTCATTAATGACCTCAGAACCGGCACGTTCATTCAGTTTCTGGATGATGCCGGTTCTTACCATCAGCAGTTCATTTTTAATGACTGAAGATTCGATACGTACAAAAAGCTTTTTGTGCGCAATATAAATCTGGGTAGTCCTGTTCCCTATAGCAGTGCCCATAATCTCGGGCCACATGGCCACTACCCCTGTTTCATCAAACTTTCCTCTTAACCTGTAGACAGACAACATCTTGGTGATGGCGTCCTTCAGGGTCATGTCATTGGGTTTACGCATGGTATATAGATCCGTTTACAACCTCAAACAAAGTTACAGGAACTTTGATCTGATTAAAAATATTTGAAACTCTTTCTTTCCCGGTATCTGTGATAAAGATCTGGCCAAAATCGTGATGCGATACCATCTCCATCAGCTTATGCATCCGGTGGTCGTCCAGTTTATCAAAGATATCGTCCAGCAGCAGCAGCGGCTTAAAGCCCTTGTATTTTTCCACATAAGCATACTGCGCCAGTTTCAGCGCAATCAGAAAGGATTTCTGCTGGCCCTGTGACCCGAATTTTTTCAGCGGCATATCGGCGATGCTGAAAATAAGGTCGTCTTTATGTATACCCGTGGTCGTTCTTTCGAGCACCTTGTCTTTCTCTACCGATTGCTGCAGCAAGGTATCAAATGGAGTATCATTTAATTGCGATTGATAAACCAGGCTAACCTGCTCTGCATCTGTAGTAAGATACTGATAATATTTATTGAATAACAGGATATAATCAAGCATAAACTGTTTTCTCTTCTCAAAAATCTTCTGGCCAGAGCTCACCAGCTGCTCATCAAATATCTCCAGTAATGCCGGATCATAACGTCTTGTAAGCGCAATCTGTTTCAACAATGCGTTTCTGTTCAAAAGGTGCCTGTTGTAAATAATCAGCTCGTCAAGGTACTGAGCGTCGGTCTGTGAGATCACATTGTCCATAAACCGGCGACGTTCTTCGCTGCCGTCCATAATGATCGTCACATCATAGGGAGAAATCATCACCAGAGGAAAAAGGCCGATATGACTCGCAAGCTTATCATATTCCTTTTTATTACGCTTAAACTGCTTTTTCTGATTTTTCTTTACCCCACAGGTGATCTTCTCATTTTTTTCCTGCCGGTCAAAATCCCCCTGGATTAAAAAAAGGTCTTCTGATGTTTTGATCTGCTGGCTGTCAATAGGATTAAAATAGCTTTTGCATAGGCACAGGTAGTGGATGGCATCCAGCAGATTGGTTTTGCCTGCACCATTATTACCCACAAATGCATTCACAGTCTTTGAAAACCGTAAATCAGCATCAGAATAGTTCTTAAAATTGAGCAGAGTAATATTTTTTAACCACATATGTATGAGCTTCAAAGTTACCGTTTAGCTTTGTTAAAATAACGTGATGTGGATATTTGTTTCCGCCGCGAAGCTATCCCTATCACATTCAGGATGTTCTAAAGCCGGTGCTCTGTTAAAAATTTCTGTAAATACTAAAAAAAGAGGTTGATACTTTGACCTAAAAATGTATTTTTGCAGTCCTTAATTTTTTTAAATAAAATGTCCACAACAGAAAAAGAAGTAAATCATAATGTTAGAAAAGGTTCATTTTTAGAAGAAAACTCTAAAAGCCTTTTATTCATTGCCGGTGCGGTAGTCTTATTGGTGATCATATACTTTTGGTATCAGAATGTCTATTTAAAAGGCAGGGCTGAAGAAGCGACTGCAAAAATGTACAAGGCAGAACAGTATGTTGGTGTAGACTCACTGGCTAACAAAGCCATCAACGGAGATTCCGGATACCCTGGATTTGAAAAAATTGCTGACGAATATAACAATACAAAATCTGCAAACTTAGCCAACCTTTATCTTGGCGGAATTTATTTACGTAAAGGGGAGTACAAAAAAGCGGCAGATGTTTTGGGCAAATATGCAGAAACAGGCAGTCCTGTGGCAGATCCTCTGGCATTGGGTATGCTGGGCGATGCATACAGCGAGCTGAAAGATTACAGCCAGGCGATTACCTACTATAAAAAAGCTGCTGATAAATCGAGCAATAAATTTACATCTCCTATGTTCCTTAAAAAACTGGGCCTGGTTTATGAAACGCAAAAAGATTATGAAAATGCTGAAAAAGCTTATACAAAAATCAAATCAGAATTCCCTGCAAGCCAGGAAGCTACGATGATCGATGAATACATTGCCCGCGTCACTGCAGCACAGGGTAAGTAAAATAAAATATTTTGACAAAGGCCTGCATTTTATGCAGGCCTTTTTTTGTGTCTAATACTTACATTTGCAGTATGGCAACAAATTTAAAGAACCTATCTGATTTTTCACATACAACAGTTCCGGATGGCGGCGCTTATAAAATAGCTATCGCTGTTGCGGAATGGAATGCCGATGTTACCGGGAGTTTATACAAAGGAGCGTTTGATACCCTGCTTAAACATGGTGTTAAAGAAGAAAACATTCTGTCTGTACCCGTTCCGGGAAGTTTTGAATTAACCGGCGCTGCCGAGATCCTCCTTAACAAACATCCCGAGCTTGATGCCGTGATTTGTTTAGGCTGTGTGATCCAGGGGGATACCAAACACTTTGATTTTATCTGTGATGCCGTTGCTAACGGTGTAACACAGGTTGGGATTAAATACAGTAAACCGGTTATATTCGGAGTACTCACCACCAACGATTTACAGCAGGCACTGGACAGGTCGGGCGGCAAACATGGTAACAAAGGTGATGAAGCAGCCATAACTGCGATAAAAATGGCTCATTTACTGGCAACTATCTAATATCAGGTTTGTTTTTTTTCCTAAATAACGTAGCTTAGCAAAAGAAAAAAACATTATAAGTAGGCAACATTGATATTTCGCTCTCAAAAAGCAATACAATTTGTGATCTTTAACTGAAAATTTAATCCGGTAGAGTGAAAACGTCGTAATATAAGATAGCTTCATGTCACTGAATAATAATATATACTTATGAAAAAAGTAGCGATCGTATTGCTTGGCGTATTTTTTGCAATAACAGTTTTAGAGTCCTGCGGATCACGCATCTGCCCTGCATACTCTTCGTATCCAAAAGGCAGCCGCAGAAAATAGCGCGTACAATTATCAAAGACAAGATGGAGTGGAAAAACATTACTGATCTGAACCAGATCAGCGATATCAAAGCAACAACGGGATTTAGTTTAATCTTTAAGCACAGTACCCGCTGTTCGGTGAGCATGATGGTAAAAAAACGTTTCGAGCTGGACTGGGAAGTTATTCCTGATGATACAACTCTGTATTTTCTTGACCTGATCAGCCACAGGGCAATTTCTGCACAAATTGCAGAAACATTTCAGGTACACCATGAATCACCTCAGATCCTTCTGATCAAGGATGGCAATTGCGTACTTGATGCCTCGCACAGTGACATCTCGGCCGATGAGATTGCAGAGGTGATCAATAATTAAATGACATTTCAACTTTATAAGATTTCAAACCTATTGCTTAACTTTGTTGCATGATCGCACTTCCGGTTGTTCCAGCAAACACAGTACAACGTAAACCAGATTGGCTTAGGGTTAAGCTTCCGGTAGGTAAAGAATATGCGCAGGTGCGCAGCCTTGTAGACACACATAAATTACATACAATTTGTGAAAGCGGCAATTGCCCTAACATGGGCGAATGCTGGGGCGCAGGCACAGCAACCTTCATGATCCTGGGCAATATCTGTACCCGCTCCTGTTCATTTTGCGCAGTAGCAACAGGCAGGCCAAAAGCAGTAGATCTTGATGAGCCAAACCGCGTAGCGAATTCAGTAAAACTGATGCAGGTAAAACACTGCGTAATCACATCGGTAGACCGTGACGACCTTAAAGATGGCGGTTCCATTATCTGGGCAGAAACTTTACAGGCCATCAGGCGCGAAAGCCCTGAAACTACGCTGGAAACCCTGATCCCTGATTTCAGGGGAGTATGGGATAACCTCTACCGTGTGCTCGAAGAACGTCCTGAAGTGATGTCACATAATATTGAGACCGTACGCAGGTTAACCAAACAGGTGCGTGTACAGGCAAAATATGACAGAAGTCTTGAATGTTTGAAAAGAATTTCCGACTTTGGACTGAGAACCAAGACAGGTATCATGCTTGGCCTCGGAGAAACTGAAGATGATGTATTTGAAGCTATGGACGACCTGGTAGCAAATGGCGTACATATCCTTACTTTAGGACAGTACTTACAGCCTACACGTAACCACCACCCTGTGCTGGACTGGATCCATCCTGACCAGTTTGCCAAGTATAAGGAAATTGGCCTGGCAAAGGGGTTAAGATATGTGGAAAGCGGTCCGTTAGTGAGGTCGTCATATCATGCTGAGAAACATCTTTTTGATTTTTAAAAGGGCTTTGGCTTCAAACAAAATATGTTTGAACTTGTTAGACTTTCTGTATATTAGCAACATTGGCAGCGACTAAAAAAATATCCCTCACAGAAGATGACCTGGTGCGTGCACTCAGAGGTCATGAGACTATTGCAATACAGGCACTATACGACATGTATTCAGGTGCCCTGTTAGGCGTAATCCTTAGGATTGTACAACAATCAGAGATCGCCGAGGATCTTTTACAGGAAACCTTCATTAAAATATGGAACTCTGCTGACAGTTATGACAGCAGCAAAGGGCGGTTATTTACCTGGATGATCAATGTTGCGCGCAATATCGCTATCGATAAACTCCGTTCAAAAGACTTCAGAAATTCTCATAAAAACCAAGACATAGAAAATAACGTAGATTTCATTGACTCGCAAAAAAAGATCACTTTCAATGCTGATACACTTGGTTTAAGAGATATGGTTACTGCACTTAAACCAGAATTCAATGATGTATTAAACATGGTATATTTTAAAGGGTATACGCACGTTGAGGCCGCAGAGGAACTGAATTTACCATTGGGTACGGTGAAAACCAGGATCAGGATGGCTATTATGGAATTAAGAAAGCATTTTAATTAAGTGGAAGAATCAAAGGCATACATCGAAACAGGCATACTTGAACTTTATGTTCTGGGGCAGTTAAACGCTCAGGAACAACATGAGGTTGAAGCTATGGCACTGAGGGTTCCTGACATCAAAGCAGAAATCAACGCCATCGAGATTGCCATGGAAGAATATGCTGTAAGCCATGCCATACAACCTACCCTCGGTTTAGAAAAAGAAATATTTGAAAGAATTGCGGCACCTGAGACTACTCAGCCATCAGCGCCGGCAGCAGCTGAAAATACAGGCAAAATAGTGCCTTTATATGATGATCGATCTGCCTCAACTATCAAAACATTAAAATTTGCGCTTGTTGCCTGTGTTGCTTTGCTTGTTGTTAGCAGCGTAGCCTTATATTCGGCACATGACAAGCTTAACCTTGCAAATCAGCAGATCGCTTCGCTCAGTACAGACAGGGAAAAATTTGCCGCAACTGTAAGTTATATCAAAGACGAGAACAAAGATCTGCAGGAAATAGCTGCTATTGCTGCTGATCCTACCTGGTCTTCAGTAAAGCTTGCCGGAACCAAGATTTCGCCGCAAGCCACCATGATGGTCTACTGGCATAAAAAAGGCCAGCATGTAATGGTAGACAATACCAAAATGGCGCTGCCGGAAAATGACAATACCCACCAGTACCAGTTATGGGCGATGGTAAATGGAAAACCAGTTGATCTTGGTGTATTTGATGCGCAGACACAACCTAAGAAATTACTTCTTCCGATGAAAGAAGTAGGGAACGCACAGGCTTTTGCCGTTACGCTTGAAAAGCGTGGTGGAAGCGTAACCCCTACTATGGAAAAAATGGTTGTGGTTGGTGCCGTGTCTATTTAATTAATCCTTTTAGCGTTCCCGATACCTTGCCTGCAAGCTCAGACGCTGCAACACTAATTTCTGTTTCTGCCAGCTCATCGCCTGCCTTTCCGTGCAGGTAACAGGCAATCACCGCAGCTTCTTTAGCACTATATCCCTGGGCCCTGAACGAGGCACATAATCCTGTAAGCACATCGCCCATTCCGCCCTGCGCCATACCCGGATTGCCTGTTGGGTTAATCGTTACATCCCCGGTCTGATCAATAATAAAAGTATACTGGTTTTTTAGTATGATGACAGATTGTAATTCCCGGGCCTTCTTTCTGGCAGTTTCCAGTCTGTCCCACCAGGATTGATGAGCACCAAACAAATGGTCAAATTCTTTCATGTGCGGGGTTAACAGCGAGCCTGAGGGCAATTGTTCCAGCAGGTCAGGGCTATTCCCCAGAACATTAAGGGCATCGGCATCAATCACAAGCGGAACTTTCAGCTGAAATATCGTTTTCAGAATATCAGCGGTCTCCTTTCCCGTTCCCAGGCCAGGGCCAATAGCTATGGCTTTGAATTTTTCAAGCGTATCCGGTTGTAAATCGGCCCTGTCCAGGTACATTACTTCTGGCAGAGCGGTATTGATTGCAGTTAAGCCACTCTCAGGAACTGATACCGTAGTTAGGCCGGCACCAGCATGTAAACATGCCCGGGCTGCTAACAGGGCCGCTCCCATGGTCTTTTGCTGACCGGCAATAATCAGCGCGTGGCCATATGTTCCCTTATGTGTAAAGGATTCTCTCGGCTTCACGAGCCCTCTGATATCCAAGGCTTCTGCAAGCTGATAGGATGAGCTGGTTTTTTGTATAAAATCTTCGTCAAGGCCAATGGAAACTACCCTGAAGTGTTTCATGGCCTGTGCAGACTCAGGAAAGAAAAAGTTAATTTTAGGGCGCTCAAAACAGATCACAAGATCAGCCTTCAGGTATACACTGTCTTTTCTCAATTCTCCCTCCGCAGGGAAACCTGTAGGCACATCGATGGCGATGACCCGACGGTTCAGTGCATTCACCCGCTGTGCCAGGAGTTTATATTCTCCGTCCAGCTCAGTATTCAGGCCCGATCCCAAAACAGCGTCTATGATCAGCTCTTCCTTCAGCTCGGGCAGGTCTTCAGCTTTGCTTACGGTCACAAGCGGAAACCATAAATCTTCCAGGCGTTTCAGATTAGCCGTATAATCCTCAGTCACCTTACTGGAAAAAGCAATCAGGTACACAAATACATTGGTGTAGCCTTTATCCTTCAGTAATCTTGCAACCGCAAGTCCGTCACCCCCATTGTTGCCTTTGCCACATAATACAGCAATTGATGTTTCATGATCCGGCACTTCTTCTGCAAACGCCTTTACAAATGCCATTGAGGCAGATTCCATTAGGTCAATAGAGGTTATTTCCTTGTTTTTGATCGTAAATGCGTCTGCAGCACGCATCTGTTCGGAGGTTAACAAGTTCTTCATAGATAAATAATTTCTAACGGTTATGCCGCTATGACATGCACACAGAAATCATGCCCATCCCGGCAATGTAAATGTCAAGACTACATATTCATTTCTTTCTTAAGAAATTTCCCTGTCAGGCTAATCGGATTCTGCGTAAGGCCTTCAGGCGTACCTTCAAAAATAATCCTTCCGCCGCCGGCGCCACCCTCTTCACCCAGGTCAATTACCCAGTCGGCCACCTTCACTACATCAAGATTATGTTCAATTACAAGTACAGTATTCCCTTTATCAACCAGTTCATTGAGTACGCCCAGCAAAACATTGATATCTTCAAAATGTAGTCCCGTAGTAGGTTCGTCCAGGATATAAAATGTTCTGCCGGTATCTTTTTTAGAGAGTTCCGTAGCTAGTTTAACCCTTTGAGCTTCGCCGCCAGACAAGGTAGTAGAGGATTGTCCAAGAGTGATATATCCCAGTCCTACATCTTTCAGCGTTTTTATCTTCCTGTAAATTACAGGCATATTTTCAAAAAAAGTACAGGCATCTTCGATACTCATGTCCAGCACATCGCTGATTGATTTTCCGCGGTAGCGGACTTCAAGTGTTTCGCGGTTATACCTTCTGCCGCCACATTCTTCACAGGGCACATGCACATCCGGAAGAAAGTTCATTTCAATTACCTTCATCCCGGCACCCTGACAGGTTTCACACCTGCCGCCTTTCACGTTAAACGAGAAACGGCCAGGTTTGTAGCCCCTGATTTTTGCTTCGGGAAGCTGTACATATAAATTCCTGATATCAGAGAAAACCCCGGTATAGGTAGATGGGTTTGACCGTGGCGTCCTTCCTATCGGTGCCTGGTCAATTTCAATTACCTTATCAATTTCCTTCAGCCCGTTGATCTTCTCGTATGGAAGGGGATGTTTTTTTGCCCTGAAAAAGTGGTGGTTTAAGATCGGGTACAAAGTTTCTGTAATCAGGCTGGATTTACCACTGCCCGAAACCCCCGTTACAGCAATAAACTTACCGAGCGGAAAGTCAACCGAAACATTTTTCAGGTTGTGCCCGCTGGCTTTAAGTATCTGTAATTTATGTCCGTTACCTTTTCTTCTTTTCTTTGGAACTACAATTTCCTTTTCTCCGTTCAGATAGGCCGCGGTTAATGTTTTTGATTTCAGGATCTGTGCAGGAGTTCCCTGCGCTACAATCTGTCCGCCGTGTAAACCAGCAGCAGGCCCTACGTCAATCACCCAGTCGGCCTCCAGGATCATATCCTTATCATGCTCTACCACCAGAACGGTATTGCCCAGGTCGCGCAGGTTCTTTAAGGCACCGATCAGTCTTTCATTATCTCTCTGGTGCAGCCCGATACTGGGCTCATCAAGGATATACATCACATTCATCAGCTGCGAGCCGATCTGTGTTGCCAAACGTATACGCTGTGCTTCTCCGCCGGAAAGTGTCCTTGCAGTGCGGTCAAGCGACAGATAATTCAATCCTACATCAGACAGGAATCCCAAACGGATGCGGATCTCTTTCAGGATCTCTTTGGCGATTGTATTCTGACGTTCAGTTAAACGGTCCTCTACATCAACAAACCAGGTTTTGATACTGTTGATATCCATTTCTGCCAGTTCAAAGATATTCTTGCCGTCTATCTTAAAGTGCAGGCTTTCCTTTTTCAGTCGCGCCCCTTCACAAACCGGACAGGTTTTGAGCTTGCGGAAGGTTTCCATATCGTCAACCGCCCCTTCGCCTTTCTTCTCATTCTGTTCTTCGAGCAGTTTAATAATACCATCAAAAGAAATCTGGTAGTTCTGTACGTTCCATTTATTGTATTCCACAGCTACAGAAAGCAGCTCCGGAGTACCGTTCAGGATCATATTAATATTTTCTTCAGTTAACTTTTCAATTGGTGTAGAGAGTGAGAAATTATATTTTTTTGCCAGTGCCTTGATCACCTGGAACAACCAGATATCCCGGTATTCACCAAGCGGCGCAAGTCCGCCGTTGATAATGCTCAGTTTCGGGTTTGGCATAACCGACTCCCTGTCTACCACAAAGATATAGCCCAGTCCGTCGCAGCGTTCACACGCACCATAAGGTGAGTTGAAAGAAAAGCTGTTTGGCTGCGGCTCATCATAAGAGATGCCCGTAGTTGGGCACATCAGAAAGCGGCTAAAGTGAGACACGTTATTTTCCTTATCGCTGATCTTAATGATTCCCTTTCCCAAACGCATAGCCGTTTGTACAGAATCAACCAGGCGCTTGTGGTCTTTCCGGTCTATCAGCAGGCGGTCGACCACAATTTCGATGTCATGGATCTTGTACCTGTCTACCTGCATCTTTGCAGTCATATCCTGGATTTCGCCATCAATACGAACTTTAACATAGCCCTGTTTGCGAATCTGTTCAAATAACTCGCGGTAATGTCCTTTACGTCCTTTTACCACAGGTGCAAGAATATTTACTGCCAGTCCGTCATATTTGTTATAGATCGTGTTCAGGATCTGGTCTTCGCTCATGCGTTCCATCTTTTCTCCTGTATTGTAAGAGAAAGCATCTGCTGTACGGGCATAGAGCAAACGCATAAAATCATAGATTTCTGTGATTGTTCCTACAGTAGACCTTGGATTTTTGCTGGTGGTTTTTTGTTCAATTGCAATTACCGGGCTGAGGCCGGATACCTTATCTACGTCAGGCCTTTCCATACCGCCCATAAACTGACGTGAATAGGCACTGAACGTTTCCATATACCGGCGCTGCCCTTCGGCGTATATGGTATCAAAAGCCAGTGACGACTTGCCGCTTCCGCTCAATCCAGTGATTACCACCAGTTGGTTGCGCGGAAAGGAAATATCTATATTTTTAAGATTGTGGACCCTGGCACCATATACTTCAACATCTTTTTGCTCGCCCAGGTCGATGGTATTTTTGCTCATATATATTTATAAACGCTATTGAAATCTTTGAAATTAAGACAGCAAATTTGCAGCCACAAAAATGCTAAAAATTTTATCATCAAAAAAGGGTTTAGAGGGTTTTGACAATAAGGCATCAAAACGCAGGCAGTGCTGCATGTTCAGGAACGAAATGGGCCTAAATGCAAAAAGCCGGCATCATTGCCGGCTTCCCCAATTGCATGTCAATATTATTATTCCCTGCCGGTATTCATTGCCAGTACACGCTTAGGTGCATGGTAACCATACCGCGAAGGATCTTTCAGGATCTGTTTCATTGAAATGAGTTTATACACATAGCCGCCTGTTTCACGGTTAAGCTTCATTTTGAAATAGTTATCCTGACTTTGCCTGTTGATCTGTTTTTTCATGTGGTTATCACCTACGTTGTAGGCTGCAGCCACTAAAGTCCAGCTATCGAAGATCCCGTAAAGTTCTTTGATGTATTTGCAGGCGGCAATGGTAGATTTACGCAGATTTTTGCGTTCATCAACTTTCGAATTTACTTTCAGTCCGTAACTTCTGGCAGTGCCAGGCATGAACTGCCAGAACCCGTTCGCTCCTTTTGGTGACATTCCTCCCTGAATACCCGATTCAACCAGGGGAACATATTTAAAATCGTCCGGAATACCATAAGCTGCCAGGATCGGTTCGATAATCGGGAACCATTCTGCTGCTAAATGATGTAAACGATTGGTTTGAAGACTGCTATAATTATGTGCAGCGAGAACTTTCTTCATTTTCCGCTCTACTTTCCTGTCTCCGAGAGGCAGGGACTCTTCTGCGAAATTTAACTGAGCCATCAGAGTTGCCGGCTTTTTTTTTATTGTAGGTATTGTGGGTATTAGTGTGTTTTTAACAGTGGTATTGACTTCTTTTTTTTGACTTTTTGCTGCTTGGGGCATGTAGTAAGCAAACACTTTTGCCATAACCAGTAACCCTAAAATTACTGAACATGTTATTATGTGTTTCTTTATCATTTTCCTCCTTTTTTTGGTTAACAATTATAAAACGCCTGCAAACATACGATATATAAAGCTAATTATCAAGACATTACATAATTTAGGGTCAAAAGGCCGGTTTAAATGCCTGTAGGGCACGATTTTAAATTTAACAATTGGATGGAAAATATAGGAGGTGGTTTCCGCTATTTTTATTAAATTTGCACCCCGCATTAAGTATGTGGTTAACAGCGTATCATGATAAAAAATAACAACAGGAACAGTCGGGATGACAAGTCCAAACCGGGAAACCGAAGCACAACAGGTAGAAGCCAGAGTGGAACAGATAGTTCTTACAAAGGCAAAAGCAAGTTTGAGGGAAAAGACGGGAACGATAAGAGTAAATCTGGAGCAGGCAAGGACAATTACAGACCAAGAGCTGCTAAAGATGGTGATGATTTCAAAAGCAGACCACCAAGAGATGGTGAAAGAAGCAGTTTTAAATCAAGAGAAGGCAACAGTGGTAGTTTCAGACCGGGCGCAGGAAGAGACGGAGATAACAAAGATTTTAACAGCAGGCCACCAAGAGATGGTGAAAGAAGCAGCTTTAAATCTAGAGAAGGAGACAGCGGTAGCTTCAGACCGAGACCAGGACGCGATGGCGATGCCAAAGATTTTAAAGGCAGGCCAGCACGTGACGGCGAAAGAAGCAGTTACAAACCAAGAGAAGGCAAAGATGGTGAAGGCAGCTTCAGACCAAAAAGCCCGAGAAGTTCCGGCGGACCTTCAACATTCAAACCCCGCGCATTCAAAGAAGGCAGTTCTAAAGAAATCCCAAGAAATGAAAGCCGCAGTTATGTAAAGAAAGACAATTTCAGTACTGATGGCGAAAGACCATTCAGAACATTCGATAAAAAATCCAGCACTTCAAGAAGTACAGACAGCAGGCCATTCAGGAAAAGAGAAGAAGGCGGCCCCCTGTTATCAGGCGGAAAACCATTTTCTAAAGACCGTCCGGCAGCAGCGCCGGTGATGCGCAGCAGAAAAGAAAGCAACAGCGTTGATGATGGAAAGATCCGTTTAAACCGCTACATCGCCAATTCTGGTATCTGTTCACGCCGCAAGGCCGATGAACTGATCGCCGCAGGTGTAGTTTCGGTAAATGGTATTCCTGTTTCTGAGCTGGGCCACAAGGTAGACCCGGCAAAAGACGAAGTACGCTACAATGGCGAACTGCTGAAACGCGAAAAAAGAATCTACGTATTGCTGAACAAACCTAAAGACTATATCACTACAACGGATGATCCTCAGGAACGCCGTACAGTAATGTCGCTGGTAGAAAAAGCAAGCAGGGAACGTATTTATCCTGTTGGCCGTTTAGACCGTAACACTACAGGTTTATTATTGATGACCAACGACGGCGACCTGGCAGATAAACTGTCGCACCCAAAAAACGGCATCACTAAGATCTACCATGTTGAGCTGAGCAAAAGCTTAAGCCAGGGCGACCTGAACAAGATCCAGTTCGGACTTGAACTCGAAGATGGTATCATCAAGCCTGATTCAGTATCATATGTTGCAGGCGGTTCTAAACGCGAAGTAGGCATCCAGATCCACAGCGGAAAAAACAGGATCGTACGGAGAATATTTGAACACCTGGGTTACGAAGTAGTGAAACTGGACCGTGTAGTTTATGGCAACCTGACCAAGAAAGATCTTCCCCGCGGAAGATGGCGTTATTTAGAGGAGCATGAGCTGATCCAGATCAAACATCTGATCCAATAAACACAATTCAATGAAGAAATTATTTTATCTGTTAGCTGTGGTCATTAGTTCCTTTACTGCAAACGCACAAAAAGCAAACTATAATCTCGTCATCGGAACCTATACGGCACCCGGTAAGAGCGAAGGGATTTATGTTTATGACTTCAATACTGCTACTGCTGAGCTTAAACAGCTGAGTGTAGAGAAGAATGTCATTAACCCAAGTTTCCTGGCCCTCACGGCAGATAAAAAGTTTATTTATGCCGTAAATGAAGATGCCGATAAAAGCACGGTGAGTGCTTTTAGTTATGACGAGGCTGCAGGTAAATTAGGTTTTCTGAATAAACAAAAGGTTGATGGTGCCGATCCCTGCTACCTGATTGCCGACGATCAGCATGTTATTACGGCAAATTACAGTGGTGGCAGCATCTCTGTATATGGAAGAGATCAAAGCGGGGCCTTAACACCGCTCAAACAGCTGATACAGCATACGGGGTCGGGTATAGACAAAGCACGCCAGGAAAGCGCCCATGTTCACATGGTGCGTTTTACACCAGATCATAAATATGTAGTTTGCAACGACCTTGGAGAAGATAAAGTAACGATTTATGCTTACGACAAAGACGCTGCAGAAAACGTGCTTACGCTGAAAGACAGCATCAGTGTAAAACCAGGCAGCGGCCCGCGACATATCATCTTTGCTAAGGATGGCAAATATGCTTATCTGATCCAGGAGATGCATGGCGATGTTACTGCTTTTAGTTATCACGATGGTACGCTAAAAAAAATCCAGGAAACCAATATGGTTGCCAGTGATTTTAAAGGCGAGAACGGTGGTTCAGACATCCAGCTTTCTGCAGACGGAAAATTTCTGTACACCGCCAACCGCGGTACTGCAAATACGATCACTACTTTTGCGATAGGCAAGGATGGAAAGTTAAACAGAAAAGGACAGGTAAGCACTGGTGGCGATGGCCCCCGTGCATTTACAATTGATCCCAGCGGAAACTGGTTACTTGTAGGTCATCAGAAAACCAATAACATCGTGATCTTTAAGCGCAACAAGCTGACAGGCGAACTCAGCAATACGGGTAAGAAGATTGAAATCGGTGCTCCCGTTTGTTTCGTATTTGTTCCAAAGAAATAGACACATAGTCCTTCAACAATAAAGCCCTTATTTCGATGCCTGCCGGCAATATCGAGATAAGGGCTTTACTGTTAAAAAAGATCTTACATATCTATCTGCGGCGCCATTACATGTGCCGGGTTCTTCGCAATAATTTTATTGTACATCTCAATATAATAAGGCAGTATCTTCTTCAGATCAAAATCCTGCGCCCTCGTAAATGCGTTTTCTTTAAAACGATTAAGCACCTCATCGTCCTTCAGGATAGAGATAGCTTTCGCCGCCATATCTTCCACATCACCTACATTGCTCATATACCCGCAGAATCCATCTACATTCAGTTCAGGCAAACCACCAGCGTTAGAAGTAATAATTGGCACCTTGCAGGCCATAGCCTCCAGTGCGGCCAATCCAAAACTTTCCGTCTCAGAAGGCATCAGGAACAGGTCCGAAACAGAAAGGATCTCTTCAATCGCATCCTGTTTACCTAAAAAGCGCACCTGATCACCAATACCCAGGTCACGGCATAACTGCTCGTTATTTGCCCGGTCTGGCCCATCTCCTACCATCAGTAACCTGGACGGGATCTGGTCGTGGATCAGTTTAAACATTTTGATCACATCAGCCGTTCTCTTTACCTTACGGAAGTTAGACGTATGGATTAATATCCGCTCATTATTCGGGGCAATCGCCTTTTTAAAATGGTCTTTTGCCTTCAGGCTAAACCTTGTAAAATCAATAAAATTAGGAATTACCTCAATCTCATTGGTAATATCAAAGTGTTTCTTGGTGTCCTCTTTCAGGTCTGCCGATACAGTAGTCACCCCGTCAGATTTATTGATCGAGAAGGTAACCACAGGCTTATATGTTGGATCTTTCCCAACAAGGGTAATATCAGTACCATGCAGCGTAGTCACAAAAGGGATATAGATACCATAGGTCTCCAGGATCTGTTTTGCCATAAAAGCAGCCGAAGCATGTGGAATGGCATAATGGACATGCAGGATATCAAGCTTTTCAAATCTTACCACATCAACCAGTTTGCTGGCCAGGGCAGATTCATAAGGAGCATAGTCAAACAGGGGATAATCTCTTACAGAGACTTCGTGGTAATAAAGGTTTGCAGAGAAAAAGTCTAGCCTGGCTGGCTGGCTGTAGGTGATAAAATGTACCTGATGCCCTTCATCGGCCAGTGCCTTCCCTAATTCTGTAGCAACAACACCGCTACCGCCAAATGTGGGGTAACAAACAATACCTATTTTCATCAGAGAAATTTATTTATGGTTATGGTACCTGTATAAGGCAGTCATAATCTATTTTGTTTTGCGGTTGCAAATTACAGTACTAAACATGAGCTTTATGTTAAACAAATGCAATTATTTCGTTCGTAACAAAATTATCGTCCCATTTCAGCCTGTATCACCAGCAGCATCTCATTAGGACGTTGTGTACCAATATAATACATTAGCCCATCCCTGTCGGTTAATACAATCGCATCCTTGCCCGAAGAATAGAACCTGATACTGCCCTTACGGTGCAGGTTATACACAGGATTATTAAATAGGTAACTGCTGTAGGTATCCTTTCTTACGCTTACAATGCTGTTCAGATCAATCTTAACCTTCTTTGCCGTCCACAATCCGTCAATAATGATGCTCTTGTTATGAATAATGATCTTATACTGGATCATAAATAAAAGAATGATAGAGATACCAATGATCCCGAACCCCACCACAAGGAAAAGGTCCTGAGTATTATCACGGTCCCTTTCATATACATAGGCACCAAAACAGAAAGCGGCCATTAATAAACGGATACAGATCCGGATATAATCCCTGCCTATGTATTGTTTTTCAAGAAAAGCGTACTTATTGCTCATTTAAATAAATTTCTGTTCGAATATAGCGACTTTTTTTGTGGTTGACGTCACTTTATATCTGTTGTCCTGCCTTAAACCGGCTACCCATACGATCTCGCCATTGCCGTTTACCAGAATAGGAATATGCTCCTTTTCGGGCAGCGGCACTTTCTTATCGATAAAAAAGTCGCTCATCTTTTTATAATTCTTCATTCCCAGCGGCATAAACCGGTCGCCCTCCTGCCAGGTTCTCAGCACCAGCGGAAAAATCAGTTTGTCAAGGTCTACAAAAGCCTTATTGATATTATTCTCAAAGCCAGCCTGTTCAGTATACCTGATTTCGATCCTCCGTTGCCCAAACTCAGCAGTGCGGTCTGCGCGCTGAATCATTTGCCGGTCATGTTCTTCATTAATCCTGGTGATGATCAGCTCCTGCCTGTTTATCGTAAGGCGGTGCGAAGCGCTGTAAAACGAAGTACCGCTTTGTTTAGCAAGAGAGTCCAGCAGTTCTTCAGACACAGGTTCAGAAAAACCATAAGGCTTTAAGAGCTCATACATCAGCAGCCGCTTTGGATGCAGCGTACTGATCTTTTCTATCGACAGGTAAATCCCGTCCGCCCTCCGTTCACAAATATCGTCCTGCAGCGCTGCAATACGTTGCTGCAATACCAGTTCGGTATCCGCAAAGCGCTCAATATTATGTGCAAAGGTCTCCTCCAGGCTGGGATTGATTTCCTTAAGCCTTGGAATTACCTCCAGCCTCAGCTTATTTCTGGCATAATCGGCGCTCAGGTTAGAACTGTCCTCAACGTAATCAATAGAAGCTGCGCGGATCAGTTCATCAATATCCTTGCGGGAAAGAAAAAGCAATGGCCTGATCAGATGATCCCGTTTTGGAAGAATACCATGTAAACCGGCGATGCCTGTACCACGCACAAGGTTCAGCAACACCGTCTCAATAGCATCGTCCTGATGATGTGCCAGGGCAATACAGTCGTACTGATGCGTTATTCTCAGTTCTTCAAACCACTGATAGCGCAAATCCCTGGCCGCCATCTGCGTAGATATCTTATGTCCGGCAGCATAAGCTTTGGTTTCAAAATGCGTTACATATATAGGAACATCCATAACAGCAGCAAGCCTGCGGACAAAATGCTCATCCCTTTGCGACTCGCCGCTTCTCAATCCAAAATTACAGTGTGCAATCCCAAAATTTAATCCTGCCTGCTTAAAGAAATGGGCCATCAGAACAGAATCTTTTCCGCCGCTTACGGCAAGCAGGATCTGATCACCGGGGCTAAACAGTGCATTTTGATGGATGTATCCGGTAAAGTTTTGCAGGGGTAACATCTTCAAAGCTACCGAAAAAACAATAATTAACTATATGAATATTGCTGATCAAAAAACTAACTTTGTAAAGTGCAAAAAAACCACGCCTTTAACATTCATGGCGCTTTCATGAATTTACTATCTGCCACATCAGGGAAAATACTTGCAGGATTCTTCCTGTTTTTTTTACTCCCCCTGTGCCTTCCTGCCCAGCAGAAAACCAAGATCATCCTGCAAAGCTCAGAGAGAAGCAGGATCATTACCAAAACAGACATCACCTATCTGCGGAAACCCGTATTTAAACAGGATAATGCAATCCTTACCTGCGACAGTGCCGTCTTTTACACTGCAAAAAATTACTTCGAAGCGTACAATAATGTACATATCAACCAGGCTGATACGATTAATATCTATTCTGATTTCCTTACCTACGACGGAAATGCAAAACTTGCGCATTTAACCAGTAACGTACGGCTTGTGGATAAAAGCTCTGTATTAACAACCAATGTCCTTGATTACAGCATGGTGCCCAAAGTAGGTACCTATGTAGATGGCGGCAAGATTGTGAACAAAGATGCTACCATCACCAGTAAAAACGGCTTTTACTTTGCAAACACCAGAGATGCCTATTTCCGCTATAATGTACTGGTAGTTACCGAACAGAGTACCATAAAATCGGATACCCTGCGCTACAATACCTTTAGCAACTGGGCCTATTTTTATGGCCCTACAAATATCAAAGAAAAGGATGGCGGTAACCTGTATACAGAAAATGGTGCGTATAACACAAAAACAAGGTATGCCTATTTCGGAAAAAACAACCTTTATACTTCCGGCAGCAGATCGATGAAGGGAGACAGTTTGTATTATGATGGTTTGGCGGGCTATGGCAGGGCGGTTAGAAATATCACCTTCAGGGATACAGTGGATAAAATGCTGATGCGGGGCCAGCTTGGGTATTATTACAAGGCCGACCAGCGGACGGTTGTTACCAAAAATGCGTATGCAGGAATGGGAACAAACGATTCTGTAATGGTAAAGAATGCAAAACAGAAGGAAGTAAAACAGCCTGACAGTTTGTGGCTTGGTGCCGATACGCTCGAAACACAGATGGTGCTGCAAAAGTCGTTAAAGCTGATTAAGGGACCTGCGATCAAAAAAGACAATGAACTGGGGGAGGAAGACCGGGAAAGCAAGATGAATGGCGTTACCAAAAAATCGGCTGCTCCGACAAAAAAAACTGGGGCTCCAGCCCCCGCAGGCAATAAGCCAGGGGGACAAAAACCGGGCGAACAAAAGCCAGATGACAAGAAAAAACCGCCGGCAGGTATTAAACCGCCCGATGTTGCAAAAGATAGTTTAAAGACGGACAGTCTGGCCAAAATTAAAGCGCCGCCCAGGAAAGCAGATTCGCTGGCCAAGGCAGGTAATGCGCTGATCAAAAATACTGATTCTGCTTCAAAGGTCAGGGCGCCGCTGAGCAAAAAGGATTCCTCAGCACTAAAAGTATCCGGGCTAAAAAAAGATTCTCTTAAAGCGGATAGTCTCAAATTACCTCCGGGTATGAAAAGAGCTGAAACCAAGCCAACAGCTAAGCTGCAGCTGGGAGTAAAAACTCCTGTTGTAAAAGACAGTCTGCCACTTAATCCGCTGGATACCGTACGTACCCGGATCATCAAGGCTTACCGGCATGTAAATGTTTTTAAGTCCAATATGCAGGCCAAGGCCGATTCACTTTTTTATACAAGTGCAGATTCTACCCTGCGCTGGTACAGGAACCCTATTATCTGGTCGCAGGGTTCACAACAAACAGGTGACACCATTTATCTGCAGCTGAGAAACAAGAAAATCAACTCTGTGCAGGTGATCCAAAGCGCTTTTGCGGTAAACGTAGACCCTATCGATACCACAAAGTTCAATCAGATCAAAGGTAAAATGATCACCGGATTTTTCAAGGACGGTAAACTGAGCAGCATGTATGTGGATGGAAATGCAGAAAGTGTTTATTTCACAAAAACAGATGACGGAAAGAAGTATGAAAAAATGAACCAGACCGTCAGCAGCAGGATCAAGATCGTTTTCAGGAACAGTGAGATTGGTGATGTGGTACCGATCAAAAATGTAGAGGGCGCCACCACTCCCGTAGTTGATCTTAAACAGGATGTAATCCTTACAGGGTTTATATGGAAACCCGAGCTGCGGCCGCGTTCAAAAAGAGACGTGACCAATCCAAGGATTGTCGCCAAACCGAAAAAGCCAGTGGTTGTAAAAGCGCCGGCAAAGGGCGTAGCCCAGGCCAAAGGCCTGCTCAAAGAAGCATCGGGCAATTCCAAAATCGGCGACCTTAAAAAGCTTGCGGCCAAAGAAGCAATGAAGCAGCTGGGCAGCAATCCTTCAGCAATCAGCCCTTCGGCCATCAGTAAGCAGATCGGAACGATCAAACAACTTGGAAAAGCTGCAGATTCATTAAAACTGAAGGATTCAATACCGGCTAAACTGATCGATACCACAAAAAAGGCCTTGCCGGGATTAATCAAAAAGGCCGACTCGCTGTCTAAACTGCCTGTTCCTTTAAAAAAGCAATAAGTTTGCGCATGGCGATGGCCCTGTGACTGATCTGGTTCTTCGTAGCCATATCCATCTCTGCAAAAGTAACATCAAAACCATCCGGCTGGAAAATAGGATCATATCCAAATCCATTACCACCGGTTGGTGTTTCACGTATCGTCCCTTCAATGGTTCCTTCAAAAAGGAATCTTTCAGCACCCTGGATCAGGGAAACTACTGTTCTGAACCGCGCTTTCCTGTTTTCTGCACCTTCCATCTTTTGCAGCACTAATCTCAGATTTGCCTCGTCGCCCCTTTCTCCGGCATAACGCGCAGAATATATCCCCGGTTCATTATTCAAGGCCTCCACTTCCAGTCCGCTGTCATCGGCAAAACAGTCCAGCTTAAAATTTTCGGCAACAAAGCTGCTCTTCAGCTCTGCATTACCTGCAAAAGTGTCTGCAGTTTCAGGAATATCTGTCGTGCAGCCGATATCAGCCAGGTTGAGCACTTCATACTGTCCCGCAAGCAGGTTTCTTACCTCTTTGGTTTTATTCTGGTTATTGGTGGCAAATACTAATTGTCTCATCTAAAATGTAAATTTTTTAAGGCTGCTCCATAATTTTTTCTTTCCATCCTGATCATCAGCCAGTTCATCAAGCCTGCCGGTAAATACAAGCTTTATTGTCCCATGCGTACCAATTGTATGCTGTGGCTGGTCGGTAAGTCCAAGCTGTACCGGGCTAACGCCAAATCCAAGTACAAGTGTGCTGTTAAAAAATTTACTCAGTTCTTCAAATTTTACGTGGGTATAATTGAAGTAATTTAATAATGCAAAGTCATTTGCAGTCAGCTGCATCGCTTTTACAAGATTCCTGAGCAACGCTCTTCCGCTCTCAGAGCTTACTTCATTTTCGCTGTCATGCACCAGGATGAGCACATTCTTCTGGTTTTTCCCAAGATATTTGAATACTGTTTCCGGAGCAGGTGCAGAAGCCTGTGCAGGCACTGAAGCGCTGGCCTGTTCGCTTTCCCTGGGCACCGGCGCAACTGCAGCTGCAGAAACTGCCGGTAAATCTACATCAGCAATGCTGTCACTTTTAACCAGATAAATATCATCGGTAAAAAATAAACGGAGAGCTTCAGCGCTTGTAGTTAATTGTTCAGCCATGAATGATGCATTATTTGCGAATATTTTTTGTGTTAAAATTAGTTAAATATCCTATTATAGCGCCTTTATTTATTACTTTTATACCTTAAAAATACCCTAGTACATCTTTTGTGAGAAAAACCTGCTGTATTATTATTCTCTGTTTTTTCTATTTCAGTACTGTTGCACAAAGTGTTGCTGTTGTAAACAGCAATCCCATCAGTCAGAAAGAATTCGTCTGGGTTTATAAAAAACACCGTCCCGGCACTACCAAGCCTACGCTCACAGAGCTGATCTCATTTTTGAATATCTATATTGATTTTAAACTTAAGGTTGAGGATGCACGCGCCGCCGGAATGGACCAGGACAGCACTTATCTCTCGGATACAAAAAACTATGAATCCGCCCTGCTGTCGTCTATGCCGCCCGAAGCGCAAAAAGCAGATTACTCGCTGGTGATCAATGAGTATAAGGAAGCCCTGCTGCTGTTCAATATTTCACAGGTAAAAATTTGGGACAGGGTTGGCGAGGATGAAGATGCCGTTCATGAATATTATAATGCCCACAGGCAACAGTATTTATCGAAACCATATGACGAGGTACAAACTGAAGTAGCGGCAGATTATCAGAAGAAAATTGAGTGCGACTGGGTGACATCGCTCAGGAACAAATATAAAATAACCATGGATCAGAACCTGCTGAACAGGCTGGCGAAATGATACGCTTTACAAATGGTTGAATAATAGTAAATTTGCAAATAAATAATTGAAGAAAGTATAATGAAGAAAGTTTTATTGATGGCAAGCGGGTTGCTCTTCTTGTTTATAATGAATGTACAGGCTCAGACCAAAAGCGTAGATAAGGTAATAGCGGTACTTGGAAGTGACGTGATCTTATTATCTGAACTCAATCAGCAATACGTGATGTACCTGAACTCTGGTAATCCTGTAGATGAGAAAGTAAAGTGTTACATCATGCAGCAAATGCTTGTACAGCACCTGCTGAAACAACAGGCCGACATCGACTCTGTGATGGTAGATGATAAACAGGTAGATGATGAGCTGGACAGAAGGATGCGTTACCAGATCCAGCGTGCCGGCGGACAGGACAAACTGGAAGAATTCCTTAACAAATCTGTATTGCAGTATAAGGATGAGCTGAGACCGGATGTAAAAGACCAGCTTCAGGCCAACAAGATGCAGGGTACGATCACCGAAAAAGTGAGCGTTACGCCATCAGAAGTAAAAAAATATTTCGAGTCTTATAAAAAAGACAGTTTACCGGACATCCCTGCAGAATATGAAGTAGGAGAAATCACACTTAACCCGGAACTCACTAAAGTTGAAAAACAAAGGTACATGGATAAACTGGATGCCATCAGGCTCCGTGTAAAAAGCGGTGAAGACTTTGGTTTCCTCGCAAAAACATATTCTGAAGATCCGGGATCTGCCGCAGAAGGTGGCGACCTGGGTTTCTTTGACCGTACCCAGATGGCTAAAGAATTTACTGCCTGGGCATTTAAACTTAAACCGGGTGAACTTTCACCTGTATTCGAAACCGACTTCGGTTTTCACATCCTGCAGGTTGTGGAGAGAAGAGGTGAGCAGGTGCATGCACGCCATATCCTGGTACGCCCGCAAAGTACGCCGCAAAGTTTAGATCGTGCAAAACTGCATGCAGATAGTATTTACACTAACATCCTGGGTAAAAAACTGAGTTTCTCTACTGCTGCTTCATTGTATTCTGCCGATAAAGAATCCAAGTATAACGGCGGTATGATCCTGTTCTCGGATAACGTCACTGCAAGAACAACTTTTATCCCTGCAGATAAGTTAGACCCTAAGATCTATCAGGTGATTGATACCATGAAAGTTGGCGAGATCTCTAAACCGGTACCTTTTACAGGACAGGACGGAAAAGAAGGCTTTAAGATCGTATTCCTCAAAGCGAGCGTTCCGGCCCACAAAGGAAACCTGGACCAGGATTATGCCAAGTTCAAAGACAAAGCACAGCAACAAAAAAGTGACCGCGTAATGAGCGAATGGTTTGAAAAAAGAAGAAAGAACACTTACATTAGGATCGATAGCGATTACCAGGATTGCAGTGAACTAAAAATCTGGACCAAGCCTGAAACTACCACAGAAACAAAATAGATGACAGCATACCATAACGACATCGCGGCAGTTGATGCCCTGCACCAATCTTATGTTGATATAAAAAATGAGATCAGTAAAGTCGTTATCGGTCAGGATGAAGCAGTGAAAGCTGTGCTCATCTCCATCTTCAGCAATGGCCACTGTTTACTGGTGGGCGTTCCGGGATTAGCGAAAACGCTCCTGGTACAAACCGTTGCAGATGTGCTGGACCTTAATTTTAACCGCATACAGTTTACACCAGACCTCATGCCCGGTGATATTATCGGCGCAGAGATCTTAGGAGAAGACAGGAACTTTAAATTTATTAAAGGCCCTGTCTTTTCTAATATCGTACTGGCAGACGAGATCAACAGGACTCCGCCGAAAACGCAGGCCGCTTTGCTCGAAGCCATGCAGGAAAAGGCAGTTACTGCTGCAGGATTTAAACATATCCTTCCAAAACCATTCTTTGTATTAGCCACCCAAAACCCTATTGAACAGGAAGGCACCTACCCTCTTCCCGAAGCACAGCTAGACCGCTTTATGTTCAATATCCAGCTCACTTATCCCAGTTTTGCCGATGAAATGACCATTGTCAGGAATTCTACCGGCGGCGATACTGTCAGCTTGCGCAAACTTATCAATGCCGAGCAGATCCAGTACTTTCAGCAACTGATCAGGACGATTCCTGTAACGGATAATGTTTTGGAATACGCGGTGAAGCTTACTGGTAAAACCCGTCCGGGAAGTCCGCTGGCAACAGCAGAAATCAATCAGTACGTAAATTGGGGTGCAGGCCCAAGGGCTTCTCAGTTCCTGATCCTTGGAGCTAAATGCCATGCGGCGATATCAGGAAAGTATTCACCGGATATTGAGGACGTGCAGGCAGTAGCGGAAGCGATCCTACGTCACAGGATCGTTAGGAATTACCGCGCAGAAGCTGAAGGGCTTTCCATAGAGAAAATCATTAAGAATTTGCTGTAGAAATCCGAAGATCTATGCGTTTTGAATCAATGCTATCGTAAGCATGAATTAATTAGTTAATTGCATTATGAAAATCAGATTGTTACTACTATTTGTGATACTAATTCTCAGTACTCCGAAATCCGGTGCACATGCAACTATAAAATTTGATACAGCCGGTAAATTTGAAACAGACACCCTGAAAGACCAATTCAACGCAAAAAAGCACCACATCGCTGCTCTGATCAAAGGAAACAGCCCCCGGGATATATCCACGTTTTACCAGTTTTACCTGCAGGAAAAAGATCAGCTGAGAGCTGATTCTCTGGTTCGTGAAATATCAAAATCCGGAAATTCCGAAAAACTCAAAGAATACCAGAGGTATTTCTCAAAATTTAAAATTTCATTACTGGAGTCAAACGTAGAGAAACGCGCCCATTACTACAATCTTGTTGCCCTGGATTCTGCATATTATAAAGTCGCGCCAGACAGTCTGGTCAAACTGCAGATGTCCCATCATTACAATAGCCTGGCCTGGTACAGCATCGTCAGCAATCAGCTTAATGGCGTTGAACATTACCTTGACCAAAGCCTGAAATATGATCCTCAGTACAAATATCCTCTCGCCAATTTGCCCCTTCTGCTTCTATTAAAGGGCCATTACCGCCAGGCCCGGGCGCTCTACATCAAATTTAAAGACCAGCCTTTTGAAGGCCCGGATTTTACCTTTAAAGATGAGTTTCTGGAAGATTTTAATGAATTGGCCAAAGTTGGAGTTACCAGTGGGGACATCAAAAAAATCACAGCGCTTTTAATATCAAAATAGTTTTTTTTCATTTTCAGTCGCCTTATCATTTTGGCTACAACATACTCCGGTTTCACTACAACCAATCTGCGCGAAGAACTGACATTTGTTTGAACATAAAACTAACAAATGGCAAAGACAATATTTATTACCGGAGCATCGGCAGGCATAGGCAAGGCAACAGCAAAATTCTTCTCAGAAAAAGGCTGGAACGTGATCGCAACTATGCGTACACCTGAAAACGAAAAAGAACTCAATCTGCTAAGCAATGTGACTTTACTTCCCTTAGATGTAACTAACCCGGCACAGATCAAAGAAACAGCAGAAAAAGCCCTGGCACTGGGCGATATAGATGTTGTATTTAATAATGCAGGATACGCCTTGCTGGGAATACTGGAAAGCACTACGGATGAACAAATTGTTGATCTGATGGAAACCAACTTCTTTGGCGTGGTTCGCGTTACCCAGGCCTTCATTCCCTACTTCAGGGAAAAAGGTTCAGGACTTTTCATCACCACAGGTTCTTCTGCAGGCCTGATGGGATTTCCTGTAAGTTCAATGTATGATGCCAGCAAATGGGCACTGGAAGGCTGGAGTGAAAGCCTTTCGTTTGAACTGCGTGAAGTTGGCATTGGCATTAAAACGATTGAACCCGGCTTGGTTGCTACCAGCGGCGGAGAACGTATGGTAATTGCACAACATCCCGCTTACGCATCATTGATGGGCAAATTTATGACCGCCATTGCACCAAATGAAAATTTCTCAAAACCGGAACATATCGCAGAGGTGGTGTATGGTGCCGCAACTGACGGAACAAATCAACTGAGATACGTATGCGGAGAAGATGCAAAGGCCTTGTATGCACAGCGTCTTGCCGGAGGCGATGAAGCTTTCAGAGCAGGACTGGTGCAAATGCTTTCATTGTAACGGATTGATAAAAATTACATTGCAGGTAGATATTGTTCGCGATATTTACCTGCATTAACCCGCAAGGAATTGAATATGGAACAGCCGAATAAAATACGCGTCTTTCATTCTATATCAGAAATGCACCGCATTTTTGCATTGCCCCAGCCTCTCCATCCCCTGATCAGCATGCTGGACTACAGTAAAACACAAATAACGCCTCAGATGCTGGCGCATCCCTTTGTGATGGACTTTTACAACATTACCTACAATGAATCAGCGGGCTGCAGGATGAGATACGGACAAACCACCTACGACTTTGCAGAGGGAGGTATGTTTTTTACTTCACCCGGCCAACCCTTGCTGGCTATTGAATCGGCCGAATCAAGTTTAGGTTTTACCCTGCTGATCCATCCGGACTTCTTACGGAATTACGCATTGGATACCAAAATCAAACGGTATGCATTTTTCTCTTATTCGGTAAATGAATCCCTGCATTTGGCGGGTAAAGAAAATAAAATCATCAGCACCATCGGCAAAAATATTGATGAAGAACTGCAAACCTCTATAGACGATATTACCCAGGATGTACTGATCTCACAGATTGAATTGCTGCTCAATTATAGTCAGCGCTACTACAAGCGGCAGTTTATCACCCGCAAGCCATTGAATAACGCCCTGCTGGAGAAACTGGACACCATACTGGACAATTATTTTAACGACAAAACGGCATTGATGAACGGTTTGCCAACAGTGCAGTTCCTTTCTGACCAGTTAAACATATCCCCAAAATACTTAGGCGATATGCTGCGATCGCTGACCGGGCACAATACGCAACAGCATATTCACATCAGACTGATCGAAAAAAAAGCCAAGGAAGTGTTAACGATAAGCAACCTCACCGTAGGCGAGATTGCCTTTCAACTGGGATTTGAGCATCCGCAGTCCTTCAGTAAATTATTCAAATCAAAAACAAACCTTTCTCCCCTGGAATTCAGGGCAAGCTATAACTGATGATGCAAATGGTCCTTATTTTGACTCCAAAGCTGGTATAACAGGCTCCCAGGTTTGCCTCTTAGCCGGCTTACTTTCGAAGAAGCATCCCAAATCTGATGAATAAACTTAGCGGGGTACCCTTGGTAAGAATGGCAGAGCCTAACGTTAGCAGGGACTTTATTTCACCGGAGGTAAATTAGGTTTTGTATATTCTTTCCTGATCCGGCTCAAAGTTTCCCTTGATATCCCTAAATAAGAAGCTACCATATGCAGCGGCACCTGATCAAATACTTCGGGATATGTTTTTTGAAATTCAATATATTTTTCTTCTGCAGAGCTGCTGATTAAAGAAAAAATGCGCCGCTGACTTGCTTCATAGGCCCTGGCCAGCAGTTTTTCATTGAATAACCTTAATGCCGGAATTCCAGCCATTAATTCTTCCCAGCTTTCTTTCGTCCAAATGAGAACAGTGCTTGCCGCGAGTGCTTCGATATTGTACGCTGAGGGCTTGCCAAGATTATAACTTTCCTGATCAGTAATCCACCAGTTCTTAATCGCAAATCTAACGGTATGATCGGTTCCGCCCTGATCAAACCGGTAAAGCCTGAAAACACCGCTGGTGATAAAACAATTAAACTTTAACACTTCGCCATCATGGAGGATCGACTGCCATTTCCGTAATGTTTTTTCCCTGCCCGCCGTCTTCATCACCTGCAATTCCTGATCAGAAATATCAACCCACTCACGTAAATATTTTTCGAATACTTCAAACATGCTACGCAAAGGTAGTAAATATGGAGGATCCCGGGGTTAATTCATCATCAGGAATTGCTAGTAATAAATGTGATTATATATTGGGATGAAGACCGCGTACTTCGCTTACACTTTCCAGTAGCGACGCTACATGTAAAATAGTAGACTCTGCCAGCCAGCTGCCCACCACCTGCACGCTGATCGGCAAGCCCTCAGTACTGGTGCCAAACCGCATAGAAATCCCCGGCAAACCAGTAACATTTAATGGCACAGTTGCCCCCTGCAAATAAGTAGCATCCACTTTCTGCCCATTAATAATGAACTCCTCCACACCATGTTTATGTGCGGGAACAGGCAATACCGGAGTTAGCAGTACATCATATTTCTGGAAATATGCGGCAAAGCCATCACGCAGCCGCTCTGCTCCCTGCTCAGCATCAATAAAGTCTGCCATAGAGGTATCCGGCAGCGAAAGCATCGTTTTTGCCATCCTGTAAATCTCGTGTTCACTCCGGCCGGCAGTAGCTTCTTTGAAAGCCTCTTTCATTTCCATCACATGCAGCCTGTTAAATACGTCCAGGGCAAAGTCACGCTCCAGTGCCGGAATGCGTACCGGCTCTACAACAAGACCCATACTTTTTAGTGCTTCGGCAGCAGCAACAACTGTAGCGGCCACCTCAGGATCAACAGGTCCGAAACCCGGTTCTACCAGCCAGCCAATTCTCAGCTGACGATTGGGAGCGCTGCCTGTTCCCGCATCAAATTGTGCGGTACTGTAAGCATATCCATCAAGGCCATCAGGGCCTGCAAGTACGGAGAAGGCAAGTGAAAGATCACGGATGCTGCGCGCCATTGGCCCTACATGCCAGAAACGTCGTGGTACCCTCGGCCATACACCTGTCATTGGTACCCGCCCATGTGTAGCCTTAAGGGAAACAATACCTGTTTGAGCGGCCGGCCCGCGCACGGATATGGCAAGGTCTGTACCCAATCCTATTGGCGACATGCCCG
This sequence comes from Pedobacter westerhofensis, assembly GCF_900182595.1. Taxonomy (GTDB): domain Bacteria; phylum Bacteroidota; class Bacteroidia; order Sphingobacteriales; family Sphingobacteriaceae; genus Pedobacter; species Pedobacter westerhofensis. The sequence goes on from NZ_FXTN01000005.1 coordinate 359,055, forward strand.
CAGCAATGGCAGCGGATTCACCACCGCTCGATCCGCCAGGGGTACGGCTAAGGTCCCAGGGATTGTTAGACCTGCCGCTGAGTAAATTGTCGCTCTCAATCCAGTAGGAAAATTCAGGAAGATTAGTTTTAGCTAACAAAATACCACCGGCCTGTTTCATACGCGCTACACTGGTGGCATCATCTTCAGGATTACGCCCCCTGAAGATCGGAGAGCCGCGCTGAGTTAAAATATTGGCAGTGTCAATAGAATCTTTTACAGTAAAGGGCACCCCGTGAAAAGGCCCCAGCTCATCGCCTCTAAGTACTGCCGCCTCAGCAGCACGGGCAGCTTCAAGTGCATTCCCCGCTACAGTAACGATAGCGTTGATTTCCGGGTTAAGGGCTGTTATACGATCAAGGTGTGCCTGTACTACTTCTACCGGAGAAATTTCGCGTTTACGGATCATTTGTGCCAGGCTGCTGGCATCCTGATAGTAAATAACATCTGGCTGACTGTTTTGAGTTTTCATCTTCTTTAAAATATGAGTTTAAGACTGTGCCGCTGACTAACCCAGTGCCTAAACAAAAGTGGCTACAAACGTGCAGCACAAACGAAGTCATATCGTACAATCTCACGTTGACATTTGTCACGCTTTTATAGCATACTTTTAGCATATTTATAACTTAACCGCAGTAAGCGCGTTAAATCAGAAGAAAAAAACAGCAGGATGATAGAAAACAATATAAAAGTTAGAAAAGCAAACATGTCCGACTTACCCGCAATCTACAGGTTCATCTGTGAACTCGAAGATGAAGTGCTTGATTACAAACAGTTTCAGCAAATTTTCGAAGAAAATCTCCACAATCCAAACTGGCTGTATGTTCTTGCAGAAGATGAAACAGAAGGAATTGGATTTATAAGCCTGCATACGCACAAACTTTTACATCATAACGGACTGGTTGCCGAAATACAGGAGTTTTATACCAGCAAAAAATCCAGAGGCAAAGGAGTGGGCAGGCTCCTGATGAATTATGTGATAAATTCTGCGCAAAGCCAGAACGTAAAAAGCATTGAAGTGACCTCAAACAAAAAAAGAGCAGAGAACATCAAAGTTTACGAAAGCCTTGGCTTTAAACTAACGCATAATAAGTTTACGCTGTAAGCGTCCGTAATTTACTTCTTCACAGGAAGATCAACCCGCGAAAAGAGATTGGGATAATCTGTAATGATACCGTCCACGCCCAAGCCCACCATGTACTGCATCTCCTTTGGGCTGTTTACCGTCCAGGGGATGATCCTGATCCCCGCAGCGTGGCAGCGGTCTACAAGTCCTTTGCCCACCAGCACTGAATATGGGCTGTAAACCGTAGGGCTAAATCCAAGGTCTTTGATATTGTTCTCAAAATCCTCCTTTTCATCAATCATCAGCGCAGTCCTAATTTTGGGATATTTTTCATGCACATATTGAAGGCTCCTGATATCAAAGGCCTGGATGATCGTGCGCTTACTGATCTTCTTCGCATTCACCACATCCATCACCAGCTGTGAAAATTCTGCCGGTTCCGGATGAAATTCCAAATCGCCCTTACGTACAGTTTTGATCTCAATCCCATAATTTGGCTTAGGCAGTTTATGCAGCTTTACATAGGCTTCAACAGAATCAATCACGTCAGAAAGCAAGGGCTTATAGGCTTTAAACTTTTGCTGTCCCGGGAAGCGTGTATGCAGTTTGCTGCCTACATCAAACTTCCTGATTTCTGCATAGTCCATATGATACATATTATAGCTCCGTTCATCTTTCAGTGCTATCGCTTTCCCTGCAGGAGTTAAACTGATTTCGTTATTGAAATAAGGCTCATGCGACAGCACCACCTGATTGTCTTTAGAGATCACCACGTTCATTCCCAAAGTAGTTACACCAAGGTCAAGAGCCCTCAGCATTCCCGCAATTGTATTCTCCGGCATTAAGCCGCGGGCTCCCCTGTTCCCCTGCTTGTCGAAGGTCTGTGCATTCACACGCTGAAAGGTAAAGGCAATAGCCAGCACGAGTAATATCTTTGTTCTCATCATCATTCAAATAGGTTAATTATAGAAGTACCATCCCACATCTTTATCTTGAAAAAAAACCAGGCTGCTACAAGGCTGCCCATCCCGGGAGGCCCTGAACAACCTGGTCGTTTTCAGCGGAGAACATGTCAGTGTTATTTCGCCGTAGGTGTATAAATCTGCTCAATCAGATTCCAGTTACGGTCGGGCTGGCGCTCATAGATAAACACATAATTGAAAGTCTCTTTCAGATCAGTCCTGTAATCTACCGTAGCCACGCCATAGGTATAAGCCAAATCCCCGCCTGTTGCCTTATCAGCATCCGTAGTTTTATAGGTTACCCTTTCCATCACGCTGTTATAAAATGCTACGATTTTGTCTTTACCGATGATCGGTTCATATCCCGGGAAAATCACCCTCGAATCCGGATTCAAAAAGCCGCCAAATGCACCGATGCCATGAGATTTAATCATTGCGCTCAGCGTTTTTTCTGTGGTCAGGATAATCTCCTTACCTGCAGCGATTTGTTTAGGCCCCAGAAACTGAGGTTTAAAATAATCCTTAGCTTCTACAAAACTGTTCACAACCGGATGCAGCGGTTTGTTATGGGAAGCACCGATATCAATAACCAGCTCCCATTTTCCATTGATTGCTTTCCATACAGACAAATATTCTCCGTAAGCTTTAGAAGCACCCTCAACCACATATGCCCCGCTGGTTACGCCCCAGTCGCCACTGCGCGATACCCTTGCGTAGTCAGGAGTCCAGCTTAAATCCTTAGTGCCCGGCTCGTTTGCAAAATAAGTTTTTGCATTTACCGGATTTGGCCTGAACACCAATGCATTATTGGCACTAAAAGAGTTAAAGGCAGATCTTTCACCATTTTTTGCCACTGCTTCGGCAAATTCCTGTTCTGCTTTTAATAACGATTTGGTAGTACCGTCAGTACGCTGTGCATATGCCCCAAGCGTGATTGTTGCAGCCAACAGGGTGCAGATTATTTTATTGATCATTTTAGATAGGTAATATTAAATTATATTTTATTCCAGGTAGTGCCTTCCTTGCTGTCTTTTAACTGGATACCAATATCCTGAAGCCCGATGCGGATCTTATCAGAGGTAGCATAGTCCTTATTCTCTTTCGCGCTTTTGCGGATATCGATCACCATGTTCAGCACATCGTTCAGTTCGGTATTGGAAGAATCTTCGTCCTTCAGGCCAAAGATATCATATACAAACTCCTGCATCAGGTGCTTTAAGTTATCCAGTTCCCGCTCTGATATTTTGCCTTTACCGTCATAAACCGTATTGATAATTCTTGCGGCTTCAAACAACTCTGCAATCACTACCGGACTGTTAAAGTCGTCATTCATGGCTTTGATACAGTTGTCTCTGATCACTGCAATGTTAAACTCACTTACATCTGAAGTTGGCGTCAGTTTATCCAGTAAGCTCAGCGAATTCATCAGGCGCCTGAACCCTTTTTCAGAAGCATCCAGTGCATCATTGGAGAAATCCAGCGTACTGCGGTAATGTGCCTGCAGCATGAAAAACTTAACCGTCATCGGGCTGTATCCTTTTTTAAGCAAAGGATGCTCGCCGCTGAACAACTGTAAAGGCATAAAGCCATTACCCGCAGTCTTAGACATCCTTGATCCATTTACCGTAAGCATATTGGTATGCATCCAGTACTTGGCAGGGTGTTTATGGTAACAAGCCTCAGACTGTGCTATTTCGTTGGTATGGTGCGTTGCCGCAAGGTCCATTCCGCCCCCGTGGATATCAAATTCTGCACCCAGATATTTGGCACTCATGGCAGAGCATTCAATATGCCAGCCCGGGAAACCCACTCCCCAGGGCGAAGGCCAGCGCATCAGCGTTTCCGGCTTGGCTTTGATCCACAGCGCAAAATCCAGCCTCCCGCGTTTCTCGTCCTGACCGGTAAGCTCCCTCGTGTTCGCCATCATATCATCCAGGTTACGGTTGGTCAGTACCGTATAATTATAAGTCTTGTTATATTTCTCCACATCAAAATATACCGTCCCGTTAACCTCATAGGCATAGCCATTTTTGATGATATCGGTAATCATTTCAATTTGCTCAATGATATGGCCCGTAGCGGTTGGCTCTATACTTGGCGGCAGGGTATTGAACATCCGCAGTACATCGTGGAAACCAAGCGTATACTTCTGAACAATTTCCATTGGCTCCAGCTGCTCCAGTTTTGCGCGTTTTGCAAACTTATCATCACCCTCGTCACGGTCGCCCTCAAGATGACCTGCATCTGTAATATTGCGCACATAACGTACCTTATAACCTAAATATTTCAGATATCTGAAGATCAGGTCAAAAGAGATGAAAGTACGGCAGTTACCCAAATGCACATCACTGTAAACAGTAGGCCCGCAAACATACATTCCCACATGGTCGCCATGCAGGGGCTCAAAGTTTTCTTTTTTGCGGGTAAGGGTATTGTATAGCTGTAAGCCGTTTTCCATCGGTATTTATATTATTTCGTAATTTATATGTCGTTTCGCCCGGGTATATCCGGCAACGTTACAATTTTCGCGGGACAATCCTCAGATCCCGACTGGCAAAGGTAAAGATTTACCAATATATTAATTGATCCTAATGTCACTTCTTACCGGGAAATGGTCTGATAACCGGGCCTGGATAATCCTGTGGTTTACAATCTTTATGGGTTTGGTAGCAGAGATATAATCGATCTGGAAATTAGGAAATTTCCCATTATATGTACGGCCAAGCCCTGTGCCCTCTTCAACAAAAGAATTATTCAATGATTTGGTCAGCTGCGTCACGGCGTACGAAGCGGGAGTATCATTAAAATCGCCGGCAATCAAAAACGGCGTTTTGCAGGTTTTCATATGCGCTTTCATAATGTCAACCTGAGCACTGCGCTTTGCAAAAGCGGCTTTGAGCATCCTAAGAATACGTTTTGCAGGTGTAAGCTTTGCCTCCATATCCTTTTTTACCTGGTCCAGGTAGTCATAATCCTGTTTATCAAATGATATCGACTGCAGGTGGACATTATAAACCCTAACCTTTCTGCCCTTCACCATAATATCCACAAAGATGCTCGCATTGCCCCCGTGGTTGGTACTGAAAGAGATTGTACCCTGGTCTACAATCGGATATCTCGAAAAAATAGCCAGCCCCATCGCTTCATAGTTATTCTCTGAAGTAGGAATAAAATAATAGTTGGGGGTCTTTAACATATGTTTAAGGCTGTCTGTAATATCAAAAGGGCCTTTCCGGCGCGAGTAATATTCCTGGAAACAGATAATATCCGGGTCTTCATTTTTTACCACGGCCAGCATCTGCTGCTTTACCGACTCATTGTTGTCTTCGCCATAGGGTTTAAAGCTATGCACATTGTACGTCATCATCCGTACCAGATCAGGACTGGTTTTTGGGCCTTTGCCGGCTTCACCGATAAAACCTACGGTAGCAATCAGCGCATGCCAGCCCGAAGCAATCACCGCGACGGTGATCAGCGCAAAAATAATCCTGCGGCGCATCAGCCAGAAGATCACCATCAGCCCATTCAGCAGCAGCAAAAAAGGATAGGCCAACCCAAAAAATGCAATCAAAGCATGTTCACGCGGATCAAATTTACCCGCAATCATGCCAAGTACCAGCGCAAAGGCCAGTACAATTCCCAGGAGCAGGTATATCTTAGTGAAAAATGTGATTCTGCGTTTCTTCATTAATTTTTGCTCGCCTTAAAAAGGGTTTCCTTCTCTTCTTTACTCAGCTTATCATAGCCCGACTTGGAAATCTTATCCAGGATCATATCAATTTCTTTCTCGTTTACCTTGGCGCTGTTATTTTTCGCCCCGGCTTTTGCTGCCGGATTTTTAACCACCTTTAACTTTGGCTTTGCCTTAAAAACAGCACTCCAGTCGTGCCCGCTTTGCAGCATTTTAATATAGATAAAGCCCATAAATGCACCACCCAGATGCGCAAAACTTCCGCCGGGATTGGCATAACCTATTCCGATCAGATCAATCAGGAGGTATACCAGTACAACATACCTCAGTTTTACCGTGCCGATAAACATCAGGCTGATGGTGTAATCAGGCAGCAGTGTAGTTACCGCTACCGCTATAGCCATCACCGAGGCAGAAGAGCCGATAACCGTTGCAGCAAATGCCATTGGCACAAAGGGCGGAAAGGTGTTAAATGCAAGTGCAAAGAACAAGGCACCCATGATACCCCCGGTAAGGTATACAAAGTGGAACTGCCGGGGTTTTAAAAAATCAATGAAGATGTTCCCCATCCAGAACAGCCATAACATGTTAAACAGGATATGGAAGATATCTTCGTGCAGGAACTGGTACGTCAGCACCGTATAAAAACGGAAAGGCAGTTTTGGCAATGCCGCCGGAAAGGCAAAATACTCCTTTGCATAGTCAAGGAAACGGATGTTCGTATTCCCTGCCAGAAAATACGTGACCCCAAAAAGTGCTACGGCTACAAAAACAATGGTATTGATCCCGATATAAAAAAACACAGGGTTCCCGGAGCGGAAGACTTTGTATTTAAGATCTGCTAAAAGATTATTCTTAGTCATAATAGTCGTAAAATGTATTTTTGTCCTTCCAAATTTTCACTAAAATGAAGCCCAGCAGCGCCCCTCCGAGATGCGCATAATGCGCTACCGAGTCGCCCGCAACACTGGCCACGCCCAAACTCAACTCAATTAAGATATACACCGGAATGATGTACTTGGCTTTTACCGGTACCGGGATAAACATGATATACAGTTCCGCGTTAGGGTAAAGCATACCAAAAGCAACCAGCAGGCCGAATATCGCACCCGAGGCACCAATCATAGGCCCCGAATAAATCCCCAGCAGCGTCTGCCCCTGTTCCGGGCTGATACCTGTGAGGTTCAGCGACGACATGCCTTTGTACAGATCTATCGTCACCGCATCCGGGTTGATCGCAGATCCCGTGATCTGGTAAACCTCAAATGCCTGTACGCCCCATTGCAGCGCCAGTGCGCCAAGACCGGTGATCAGGTAAAAATTAATAAAACGTTTTGCCCCCCAGTGCGCTTCAAGCACGGAGCCAAAGGTATAAAGCGCAAACATATTAAATAAGATATGCGTGAAACCGCCATGCATAAACATATAGGTAATCGGCTGCCAGATTTTAAAAAGCGGAGAATCAAAGTAAAAAGCCCCCAGATAAAAACCCAGCTCTATTCCCTTCGATTCAAAAACATATTTTGCCGCAAAGAACAGCACATTGATAATGAGCAGGTTTTTAACAACAGGAGGTATGTGGATATTATTCATTTTCTTTATTTATCAAATTTTTTGTCCAGTTCTGTCAGTGACATGGTTTGGATCACCGGTTTACCGCTGATGCTAAAGTTTGGTGCCTTACAGGCAAACAACTGTTCAATCAGCATATTCATTTCTTCCTGCCCCAGTACCACACCGCTCTTGATGGAACTGTTCCTGGCCATACTTCTGGCCAGTGCATCCCTTTTATCCAGCTTCAGCTCCTGCTGCGAATTTTTAAACCCTTCGATCAGGTGTTCAAAAAGCTGTGTTTCGTTGATCTGGTTACTGCCCAGGTCTACAGGGATACCTTCAATGACCAGCGTATGCTTACCAAACTCCCTTACTTCAAATCCCAGGCTCTTGATATCCTCCAGCAAGCTTTTTGCCAGCTCATAATCATTAGGGCTCAGCGTTACGGTCTGCGGAAAAAGGCTTTGCTGCGACGCGCCCTTCCTATCCTCCAAATGCAGACTAAAACGCTCATACAGGATCCTTTCGTGTGCCGCCTGCTGGTCAATTAACATCAGGCCAGATTTAATCTGCGAAATGATATATTTATTATGCAGCTGCATCAATTGTTTCTGTACCGGTGCGTATTTATCATCAGGCCCGTTGCCCGGCAATTCCATGGCCACCTGTTCTACCGGCTGGTGGTTGGCAATCTCGTACAGTGATCCCCAGTTTTTGGTACTTTGTTCCCTGTTCTCGTTAGAGCGGTAAGCCGTAAAGCCACGCTCAGAGCGCTCCGGTGCTTTCTCCTCACTAAAAGGATTAAAATCGGGGTTGAAACTGATGCTCGGCGGTACAATCTCGTCCAGCGACTTAGGACTGATCATGCCGCTGAAAGCCGTCTCCTGGTCAAAATCAATCGTCGGGCTGATGTTGAACCTTCCCAGCGACCGTTTTACCGCAGAGTGGATAATCGCATAGATAGACTTTTCATCCAGGTATTTGATTTCCGTTTTTGTAGGATGTACGTTCACATCAATCTTTGCCGGATCGATATCGATAAAAAGCACGTACAAAGGAAAGTTATCCTCACCAAGCAGCTCGTCATAAGCTTTATTCACCGCATGGTTCAGATAAGCATCTTTGATAAAGCGGTTATTTACAAAAAAGAACTGCTCCCCCCGCGTCTTTTTGGCAAACTGGGGCTTGCCGATAAACCCTTTCAGGTTAATGATCGTCGTTTCTTCCTCTACAGGGATCAGGCGCTCGTTATAATTATTGCCAAATAAATGGATGATACGCTGTTTTAATGCCGACGAAGGCAACCTGAAAATCTCCAGCCCATCATGGTGCAGGCTAAAGGCAATAGCCGGATTAGCCAGCGATACCCGCTGAAACTCATCAATTACATGGCGCATTTCTGCCGGATTGCTCTTCAGGAAATTACGTCGTGCAGGAGTGTTAAAAAACAGGTTTTTGATACAGATACTCGTGCCTTCAGGCGTAGCCACAGGCTCCTGTCTGGTTACCGTAGCACCTTCAATCTCAATCAAAGTTCCCAGTTCATCTTCATGCCTGCGCGTTTTCATTTCAACCTGTGCAATTGCCGCAATAGAAGCCATAGCCTCACCACGGAAACCCATCGTACGGATGGCAAACAGATCTTCTGCTTTGCGCACCTTCGAAGTAGCATGGCGCTCAAAACACATGCGTGCATCGGTTACGCTCATTCCACATCCGTTATCTATTACCTGGATCAATGCCTTTCCCGCATCTTTCAGGATCAGCTGGATCTTATTTGCCCCCGCATCTATCGCATTCTCCATTAACTCTTTTACTGCCGATGCCGGCCGCTGAACTACCTCTCCGGCAGCTATTTGATTGGCAACATTCTCGGGTAAAAGTTGTATTATATCTGACATTTATCTCCTTCGTAAAGGTTGCTAATTTAACGAAAATAAGCCTTATACATAAATCTTTTGATTATAAATACCATTTCGTGACGAAGGCGGCATAAGCTTTTTATATCTTTAACGTTTTGAATGATCTAACCTATTTTATGTTAAAAAACAACCTTGTGCAAAGCTTCATCATTTGCCTCACTGCCATTTTCAGCCTCGGCGCCTGCGCCCAGGAACACCAGAAAAATGAAGATCTGTTAAAGCTCAATACCACCATTATTCAGCGCACCGTACTGCTAAATAACCAGTCGGCACTGGTTCCTTTTACCGGGCTCAATGAGAAAACCATTGCCTCGGTAAGCCTGGATTTCGGCTTTCAGGCCATATCAGACAGCCTGCTCAATAAATACAGCAAAATCACCTCCTTCAGTTCGGCAGGTTATGAGCCTTCGGCAGACCTGTATAAACTGGAAGATGACCTGAAATTGTTTAATACGGTAATCATTTCTATTGCCGGCCAGGAGGCCACAAATGCGAAGTACATCAATTTCATCAATTCCCTTTCCAAAAACAAACAGGTAGTGATCGCCCTGTATGGCGAACAAAAATCACTGGCAGCTTTTGATGCCATTAATGCTCCACTGGTATGGTCGCAGCAATACAGCCCCGAAGCAGCGGCACTGATTCCGCAGGTCATTTTCGGTGGAATAGCTGCCGGCAATAAGCTCACTACTGCCGTTTCAGGAAAATATACCATAGGTTCCGGGTTCAGCACTTTAGCCACCCGCTTGAAATATACCCTGCCCGAAGATGCAGGTGTAAATTCGGACAACCTCCGCGAGATCGATAACATTACTGCAGAAGCCATCAATGCCCATGCAGCGCCGGGAATGGTGGTACTGGTAGCCAAAGACGGTAAAGTGATTTTTAACAAAGCCTATGGCAGCCATACCTATGGCGGCCCGGCGGATAAGATTACGGATATATTTGATCTGGCTTCGGTAACCAAGATTACGGCCACTACCCCAATGGTGATGCGCCTGGTAGAAGAGAACAAACTTAAACTGGACACCAACATCGGTGCTTATATCGCCCTGGCCAGAACTACGGCAATGAACAATATCCCGGTACGGGAGGTGATGCTGCACCAGGCAGGTTTTATCCCTTACATCCCTTTTCATGACAGCGTAAAACCTACCGATCACAGCTCAGATTCATCTGCAGCATACCCTACAAAGGTGGCCGACGGATATTTTATCAGAAAAGATTATTTCAGGGATGTCATGTGGCCGCGAATGCTGAATGCACCTATCCGCACCCGCGGCCAGTATGTTTACAGCGATATCAGCATGTATGTGATGCGTGAAATTGTAGAACATGTGAGCGGCGAAAAGCTCAATGAATATACGCAGGAAAACTTTTACGACCCACTGGGAATGCAGACTGCCGGGTTTTTACCAAGGAACAGGTTTAGCCGCGACCAGATTATCCCAACAGAACAGGACACGTATTTCAGGAAAACCCTGCTGGTAGGATATGTGCATGACCAGGGTGCGGCACTCGCCGGCGGAGTTTCAGGACATGCCGGTCTGTTTGCCAGCTCTAATGACATGGCCATCATGTATCAGATGTTGCTGAACAAAGGTACTTATGGCGGGCAGCAGTATTTTAAACCCGAAACAGTGACCACCTTCACCTCCAAACAGTCCAATGTGAGCAGAAGAGGATTGGGTTTCGACCGCTGGGACCCTGATCTGGCAAAGAAATATCCATCTGCAACCGCTTCACCTCAAACTTTTGGACATACCGGTTATACCGGCACAGCCGTTTGGGTAGACCCTTCAAGGGGATTGGTCTATGTGTTTTTGTCTAACCGCGTTAATCCGGGCGTAACAGACAAGCTGGTAAAGATGGGTATCCGCTCCCGCATACAGGAGGTGATCAACAGCGCGATCGACAAAGGCTTGTAATTTTTGTAGCTCTCCCACAGGGGGATATCACTGCAGCGGCCAGGAATATTAAAAAACATTTTGTATTCAGGATCAATTCTTTTATCATTGCAGCCGGTTAAGGAATTAACCGGTTTTAAAGCCTTCTTAGCTCAGCTGGTAGAGCAACTGACTTGTAATCAGTAGGTCATTGGTTCGATCCCGATAGAAGGCTCAGGTAAATAAACAGAAAATCCGCTCAGCATCATTTGATACTGGCGGATTTTTGCTTTTAAAGGTATTTTACGGCGATGCAAATGCGGCCCCCGGAAAGCAGGCAGGCCTATTTTTTCAATCCAATTTCCCTTAATCTTTCATCAAGATACTCCCCGGCAGTCATATCGCTGTACAGTTTCGGGTGTTCTTCGTCAATACAGGAGTCAAGGCTGGTCAGGTCCATATCAGAACGCGGGTGCAGAAAGAAAGGCACAGAGAAACGTGAGGTCTTCATCAGTTCCCTTGGCGGATTAACCACCCTGTGCGTAGTAGAACGCAGCTTATTGTTGGTTAAACGCTGCAGCATGTCGCCTACATTCACTACAATATCAGAATGGTGCGCTTTGATAGGCAGCCACTCATCATTCCTGGTCAGCACCTCCAGTCCGTCGGCACTGGCGCCGATCAGCAGCGTGATCAGGTTAATATCCTCATGTGCTCCTGCACGTACAGCATCATCAGGAAGGGCATCCGGATCTTCAATAGGGAAATAATGTATGCCCCTTAATATAGAATTTCCGTTATGTACATGTTCATCAAAATAATCCACCGGCAGTTCAAGGTATGTAGCGATCGCTCTCAACAGGTGCTTGCCATTGCTCTCCAGTTTCTGGTACACCTCATTGGTGACCTCATTAAATTCAGGGATCTCTTCCAGGAATTCATTGTCAGGATACTGGAATTTAATCGGGTCGCCATCAGTAACTGTTTGTCCGATCTGCCAGAATTCTTTCAGATCGGCAGTTTTTGCACCTTTGGCTGTTTCTTTTCCCGGGCTGGTATATCCGCGCTGGCCGGCAAGCTCAGGTTTCTCATACTGAGCCTTCTGGTCTGCAGGCAAACCAAATACAGCCTGTATATTCTGATATAATTTGTCAATCAGATCCTGGCTTAAACCATGGTTGGTAATGGTTACAAAACCTGAATCATTAAAAGCTCTTCCCAGTTCATCAGAGAACTTTTTACGTTGCTGTTCAGTTCCATCAATGTAAGAACCAAGATCCAGGGTTGGAATATAGGGTGTAGACATAGGTAATAACTTAAAGTGTATATGATCGAAATTATAAAACAATTGTTAATAAAGCCATCTTTCGATTTTTACCAAAGGCCATTGTACTAATTTACAATAATTTAAATTATTAACATTCTAACAGCTGTAATTGTGTTTATCAGTCTACTGTAATCTTCGTTCAGAACCCTGGGAAACTACATCCATACACTCTTCAACTGCGTTAATTATCATCAGCATCCTGTAAATTTGTTTAGACAACTAAACCTTTCAGGAGAACAAAAGTCCATTCTTTATCTTAACAACATAACAAATGAAATATCTGTCAATCATGATTTTAGTCCTTTTATCCGTTCACAGTGCCGACGCACAGCAGCAGAAACTGCAAAAAGCCACTTTTGGGATGGGATGTTTCTGGTGTTCAGAAGCATTGTTCGACCGTTTAGCAGGTGTTAAATCTGTAAAATCGGGTTATGAAGGCGGCCAGATTGCCAACCCTTCTTATGAAGATGTGTGCACAGGCACCACAGGCCATGCAGAAGTGATCGAAGTAACCTATGATCCGGCCAAAATATCGTACGATGAATTGCTGGAAGTGTTCTGGAAGAGCCATGACCCTACTACCCTGAACCGCCAGGGAGCGGATGTTGGCACCCAGTACCGTTCAGTTATATTTTACCATACACCTGAGCAAAAAGCAGCTGCAGAGAAGTATAAAGCCGAGATCAATAAAACCAATGCTTACGGAAAACCGGCAGTTACAGAAATCACAAAGGCACAGCCATTTTATGTGGCCGAAAGCTACCACCAGGATTATTTTGCAAAAAACTCCAATCAGCCTTATTGCCGACTGGTGATCCTTCCCAAAATGGATAAACTGGAGAAAATCTTCAAGGCTAAGCTTAAACCTTAGTTACCAGAATGAATACACATAAATGATTAGGGCATCCTCACACAGGATGCCCTTTGTCGTTTTGTTCCCCCCGGCCATGCGCCGCCTTTAGCTGATCCTTCTTATCCCCCCAATAGGGGATTTCCTGTCCGGTCATTTTTTTTGTCCTTTGTGATGGTCACCAGTCAACCGGTTATACTGCGGCATTCAGGTGGTCCATCACGATAATCTCCCCAAATGAGTAGTAAAGAAAAATTTGAACAGCTAAAAAACTCTGCCTCTATTTTAAATCCGAAAGACCTCGATATTTTTTTTGCGATCCTTGAACCAGTTACTTTAGAAGAGATTCTGGGTAAATGGAAAGGCGGACAGCTAAAGACAGGACACCCCTTTGCCGCCGCCCTCAGGGGAATCGGATGGTATGGCAAAACCTTCATTTCCCGCGTAAATGTAAAACCCCTGGTTTGCATGGATACAGAGGGGATCTTATTCTCAGATACAGAATCCATGAACGGAGAAGCCACCATCTGGCCGGTAGAATTTAGAGGCAAGGTCTCTACCTCCCTGGTTTACGATGGCGTGCCAACAGTGGTCCACTTCCGGAAAGTAGATGCCAATACACTGATCGGTATCAGAGACGGCAAAGCTGCCCTCGATGAGAATGGCAATTATTTTTACTTTTTCCTCGAAAGAATTTAATCCCCAGCCTGTTCGCAAGGCATGAATGATTGTGAAGTCCCCATATATGGGGAACTTTTGCTGATATAAGCACCCTATTAGGGGATTTCCTGCTTCATCAAAAAGCTGTTCCTTTGATCTGATAAAGGAAAAGAAAAGATGAATTACATTAAAATAGTTTCAGGTATAACATCTTTTATGTTTCAAGAATTAATACGAAGTGAAGCATAACTTAATATTGAAGCCCGTCCTTTGTCTCATTAAAATTACACAACCGATTGTATAAACGAGTCAATCAGGTAAAACTTAATCATCATGAAAGCATTAGTAACAGCAATTATTTTATCGGCCATGCTAACAGTAGCAGGTAACGCAAAAGAAAGCTTAAAAGCTCAATCAATTCACAAAACTCAGGAAATTAAAAAAATCAAAGTAACAGGAAACCTGATTGTTTACCTTGTCCAAAGTCAGCAGGAAGAGGTAACAATCGATGAAGGAAATGCAAACGACATCTCAGTCAAACAACTTGGAAATACGCTATCTATTACATCAGACGAAAAGACCCACGGTGTAGTCACCGTATATTTCAAAAACATCTTCCGTGTTGATGCTTCAAACTCATCATCATTAATATCAAATGGAACACTGCACCTGGACAACCTTCAGATATTCCTGGATGATCAGGCCACGGCACTGATTAAAGCAGAAACGCAAAGTTTATATACCGTTACAGACGGTCATTCCAAACTGGAACTTAAAGGGGCCACGCGCGAACATATATCGCAAACTTACGGAGATTCAGAACTAAAAACCAGGAACTTTATCGCGCAGACCACCAGACAGCCGCAGGAAAGCGGAATGATCGCAAGAAAAGAAAGTAACGCCGGCAACATTCAGGGAACTGTGCGCTAATTCCAATATTTTCTAAAAAACAGGCTGACGCAAAACAGCGGGCCCCGGATCATAACTGAATCCCGGGGCCCGCTGTTTTATAGCAATTTATCTTTATTAAGGGAACTTCACTCCCCTGTATTTGGTCACATCCACAATAGGGATACTTGCACCATATTGTGTATTGATAGATTTGATAAAGGCATTGGCTACAATGGCGTATCCCAGGGGCGTAAGGTGGATACCATCGAGCGAGAACAAATTACCCGTAATATATGCGGCGCTTACTGTTGCCCCGTTTACAGTTTTTCCGGCTCCGTATTCTTTTAACAATGCGTAAGCATCCATAAGCGCCAGCCCTTTGGCAGCAGCAACCGATTTGATGGTTGCATTATATGTATTCACATAGTCTGTTACCTGGGCAGCCTCTGCCTGGTCAAGAACATATTTGCTTTCAATCGGGTTTAAAGGATGTAAACCATAGGGAAGTCCCGCTCCGTTGGGCACACCAATTACATTTGCAGAGCCCAGCGTAAGCACAAAATAATCCTGCGCAGTTGCTGCCCGCGTGCCCGTAGCAGTCTGGATATACAAGGCCTGTACCGTAGGTGCAGAAACTCTCACTGCAGCAAGCAGGCTGGCCAGCGTAACCGTATTGAAATAGGGAGTGGCAAGCACATCAGGGATCGTTGCAACAATACCTTTTGCTCCGGTACCCGTCAGCGCGGCGGCAACAGTATTATAAACCGATGAGAAACGCGCTTTATCTGTCAGCACACCGCCTACTCCACCGCTGGTGGCATAACCCAGCGCATCATTATTTCCCAGCCACAGGCTAAAGAATGTCCATGGTTTGGCCGTAATAAACGACAGGTATGAAGTCGTATTTCCCGGGGATGCCGCAGGCAGCAAACGTTCAAAGAAACCGTTGGCATTACCGTAAGCGGGATTATCAATATCGGTAAGCCTGATTCCCGGCACACCGTAGTTATTCAGATCGCCCGAAAATTTAGTGTACAACGTTACTGCACCAACCTGAGGCAGGGTAATCTGCCCCCTTACAGCCAGGTTACCTGTAACAGTTTCCGTCACTGGCAGCCCGCTAGCGCTCAAACTTTTGATCCTCAGGTAGCCCGATCCATCGGCCTGGTTGGTATTAAAAAAAGAAGAGTAGAACGCGCCGCCCCCAACAGTTTTCATCTGTCCCGAAATCATTTCAGGATACGAATTCTGCTGCCCTTCAAGATACAGTCCGCCATCTGCATATCCCGCGGTAAGTGAATTCCCTACAGCGATATAGCGTGTAAAATCTGCCGTTCCCTTATTTGGGGTCACCTCCTTAAATTCAGGTTTGCAGGATGCCATCGCAACAACGGCAACAGCAAGAATATTTCTGATGATAAATTTACTTTTCATAATAGTTTCTTTAAGATTACCATTTGTAGGTTAGTGCAATCCCGGGGATGTAAACAAGGCTTTTGAATGATCCGTTCAGATTGGTTTCAATATTGGTTTCAGTTCTCGCTTTTACATTCTCATACAGGAATGAAAGATCTACACTAAAATTTTTCGAAGCCTTATATCCAAGCCCTGCACTCAGCAACAGACGGTCGGCATCCGGAACCTCCGGTGTCACATATCCTTCCCCAACCGGGGTAAATGCGTAACCTACCCCAGCCCGTAATACCAGTTTTGCAGTAGTCTGGTTTTGAATTCCTAGACGCAGGGCCGCAGCATCATGGTAATTCCGCGGCGATTTGGTATCAGGGATCCTTGCGTTATTATCATAATCAAAAGAAAGATCTTTGTACTTGCTCCAGCGTACCCAGTTTACATCAAAAACAATGGTTGTTTTTTCTGAAGGATAAAATCCGAAACCTATCGTTGAAGTTGCCGGCAATGGCAGTGTAGCAGTAAACTTTGTCGGGAATGAGCTGATCAGTGCATCAGGCACATCAAATGTAGCCGTCCCGCTTTTCACCCTTGCATTTACCGATGAACGGTGTGTAACGCCTATGGAAACACCAGAGATCGTCTCCACATAAATACCGGCATTCCATCCAAAATCATTTGTGCTGCCTTCCAGCTTGCCGGTACCGGATTGCCCGTTATTTAAGGTTAGCGGCACAGCCCTCCTCAGGTCTACATGTCCGTTGGAATAAACCAGCCCCGCGCCAATACCAAGATGATCCGTAATTTTGTAGCTTACGGTAGGCTGCACAAATATTGCCCGCAGGTCAAGTGAAGTTACAGTATATTTTCCCGTCCAGTTTTCATCCCAGTGCATTGCACCGCCAAAAGGAGTATATATTCCCAGTCCAAACCTTAACCTGCCGGCCGGCGAACCAAACACTGCGTATCCCATTACAGGAGTTGCAATCTTATCCTTATTGTGTTCAGTAATATTTGAACCTGCCTCCCTGAAAGATGTTTTTAAAAAAATCGGGCTAATACCAGCCTGTACACCATTCTGTTTAAGAAAGGATACGGCCCCGGGATTGAAAAACACTGCTGCCTCATCCAGTGCCGCACCAGTTCCCGCGCCGCCCATAGCAATTTGTTTTTGTCCCTGAAGATTTACCTGGAAGGATTGGGAGTAGCCCAGAAAGGGCAAGCCCAGTAAAAAAATTAGTAATTTCTTTTTCATAATATTTGGTTAGTTGTAATTTATCATTACCCGCAATAATTTAAATAACTAATATTCAGCACAGTAACGCAACAAAATTACATGCCACGGCAATGCCGCATCAAATTCTATGCAAGCATAACAAGTTTAACAAATAAAAAGATGATCGCCAAAAAAAAGCCTGATATTTTTTGACACAAAATTTCATCTCGGCGATCAAAATAAAACTGATCTGTAATTTAAAAGTAAAAACGCCTTTCATTCCATGATTAACGTTACAACAACTATAACTTTGTAACAGTGTTCTAAAAGCTATTGTTTGAACAGTTTACCTAATCTTGAAATTGAAATTATGAGCCTAATCGATGCGCTGAAATGGCGATACGCAACAAAAAAAATGAACGGAACAGTAGTTCCGCAGGAAAAAGTAGATCAGATTATTGAGGCAGCGCGCCTGGCGCCTACTTCTTCGGGTCTTCAGCCTTTCAGGATTATCGTAGTGACCAATCCCGAACTGAAAGAAAAGATCAAACCTATTGCTTATGGCCAGGCACAGATCACGGATGCGTCACACCTCCTGATCTTTGCCTCATGGGATAAATATACTGAAGAAAGAATCAGATCTGTTTTCTCTAATGCCAACCACGAACGCGGCCTGCCTGATGATTCACCTTCAGATTACGAAGTACAGCTAACAGGAGGCTTGCTGGCTAAAACAGCCGAAGAAAACTTTGCGCATACAGCAAGACAAGCCTACATCGGATTTGGTATGGCCATTGCCGAAGCTGCATTATTAGAGGTTGATGCTACCCCAATGGAAGGTTTTAACAATGCACAGCTGGATGAACTGTTGGGTCTTACAGAAAGAGGATTGCGCAGTGTAACCATTCTGGCCCTGGGCCACAGGGATGCAGCGGGTGACTGGCTGGTAAACCTGAAAAAGGTACGTACTCCTTCTGCTCAGTTCCTGATCGAGTTTAACTAAGAATTTACAATACCATCAAAAGGGGGAACCAGCGCAATCTGGCTCCCCTTTTTTTATGTGCAGCCCTGTATCCAGGCTGGTTGTAAATGTCAAAATATGTTAAAGACTCCGGGAACGTAGGCAAGCTCTTGGTTAAATCAATATATTAGCACATTAATCCCGCATTATCAGATATTCATGAACTACTTAAAATTATCATTTGCATTTTTTATACTTTGTTTTACTATAAGTATAAGTGCATCAGCCCAACAGGACACAGCTATTTTAAGCAACATTCTTAATAAATCCAAGATTATTGCCGACCGCTATCCTGCCGAGAAGGTATATCTCCATTTTGATAAGCCTTATTATAGCGTAGCTGATACAATGTATTTTAAAGCATACCTTACATTTGAACAGAATGTGCCCTCACCGCTGAGCAAAGTGGTATACGTAGACCTGATCAATAGCCAGGATTCTATCGTTAAAACACTCAAACTGCCGGTCACAAACAGCGTAGCTTATGGAAGCCTTGACCTGGATATGATCAACTTTAAACAGGGCAATTATCATGTCAGGGCCTATACCGTATGGATGTTCAATGCAGGTCCGGAGTATTTCTTCACCAAAAGCATCCCGATTGGTGAGGCTATCGATAAAAAACTCATTACCCATATCAGCTATAACACTGCACAGACCGACAAAAGCCAGGTCATAGATGCACGAATCCAGTTTAAAAACCTCGATAAAATACCCCAGGCAGGGAAAACCGTCAACTGGAGCGTCACCTCAAACTATGAGGTGGTGAGCCGGGGCAAAGGTGTCACGGATGCAAATGGTGTCTTGAAATTAAGTATCAGCCCGCGCGGTAAAGAATTTATCACTACCGGAAACCTGCTGACCGAACTGAATATGGTTCCACAGGAACCTCCTGTAAGCACTTCCTTTGTATTAAAGCCTGTTGTTGGCAACGATGATGTTCAGTTTTTTCCTGAAGGCGGCGAACTTGTAAAGGGTGTTCCTACCCAGATTGCATTTAAGGCAATTAATCAGAAAGGCCTTGGTATTGACCTTACAGGAACACTGACGGATAATGATGGCAACCAGATCACCACCTTTACCTCATCACATCTGGGAATGGGTTCTTTTTACCTCAATGCGGAAGGCACCAAAACCTATAAAGCGAACATTACTTTTAAGGATGGTTCAAAAAAGAGCTTTGATCTGCCAAAGGCGGTAGAATCCGGCATCTCGGTACAGGTAAACACTACTAATCCTGAACTGGTGAATTTCAAAATTGTGGCCAATGACGGCTACTTCCAGCAGAACCAGGGCAAAAGCATATCCATTGTTGCACAGAACGGAGGAAGGGTGTACTATGCGGCACAGTCAAAACTGCAGACCCAGGTGACCGCAGCAAAAATCCCAACCAGTAAATTCCCTTCGGGCATTATACAAATGACACTTTTCGGCTCGGATGGCCAGCCGATCAGTGAAAGGATGTTTTTTGTACTGCATAAAAATGCAATGAACCTGACACTGAAATCGGATCTGCCGGCATATAAACCGCGACAAAAAGTAAGGATGACCATCTCTGCCAAAGATTCTACCACGCACCTGGTAGGTGATTTCTCGCTGAGCGTTACGGATCTGCAAAAGGTGCCTGTTGATGAAAATACAGAAACTACGATCCTGAGCTCCCTGCTTTTAACCTCAGACCTGAAAGGCTTTGTAGAGCGCCCGAATTACTATTTTGTTAAAACCGACGAGAAAAAACGCCAGGAACTGGATGTCCTGATGCTTACACAGGGATACCGTCGTTTCTCTTACAAAGAGATCCTGGCAAACAGGTTCCCGGTAACTACCTTTATGCCAGAACAGGGCATTACTTTTACAGGTACGCTGAGAGACCGTACCGGAATGCCTTTGAAAAAGGCAGGACTGCGCCTTACCAGCCCCGGCAGAACGCTTTCATCCCAGGCTTTAACCTCCAATATGGGTGTCTTTACCTTCCCTAACCTGGTTTTTGAAGATGGGGCCGAACTGGTGATCAATGCCAACTATGGTGCAGGAAACAATAATATGATTATGCTGGATGCGCCTTTTGTCCCTGATATCACAAAAAATCCTGCCGAAGCTACCGAAGTAGCAAACATTGACAGTACGCTGTCTTCTTACCTTGATAACAGTAAAAAACAATACAGTAACCTGCGTACCTTAAAGGAGGTAAAAATTACCGGCGCTACGGTTAAAAAACCAAGTCACACAGATTATATAGCGCTTACAGGACTCAGCATGATGCCCGACCATATGATCGCCGGTGAGCGGTTTGCAGATTGTAACGACCTGATGATGTGCCTGAAGACTATGGCCGTGGGAATGACTTTTGATGTCGACAAATTCTACGTCAGCCGCAGCTATAACCAGGGTGACAGAACGCCGGTACAGATTTTCATCAACGGAAATGCTGTAGATGCGATCTCTGTCAGCAGCGTGATGCCAAAGGATGTAGAATCAGTAGAGATATTTACACAGGATCAGCTGGGAATCGTTTTCAAACAGTACCAGTGTAATGGTGTCATTGTAATCAATACCAAAAAGGTAGAAAAATCAAATATGAGCCTTGCAGATCTTAAGAAATTAATGCCGCAAAATAATATCCTTAAATTTACACCAAAAGGTTATACAAGGGCCAAGGATTTCTATTCTCCAAAATATGTAACACAAACCAGTTCTTATACAGGAAATGATTTGAGAACAACAATTTACTGGAACCCGAAGGTGATTACCAATGCCACCGGCGACACTGCTGTTGAGTTCTACAATGCAGATGGCAGGGGAACTTACAGGGCTGTAATCGAAGGCGTAGATGTCAACGGAAATGTTGGCCGTTTTGTATACCGCTATATAGTGAAATAACGCTGCAAAGCTTTAGCAAAAAAGGGAACCGGATTAAATCTGGTTCCCTTTTTTGCTTATTGATCAAACTTACACTTTAGTCCATCTACGGTCATCACACCATAGTACGGTTCATCACGTCTCTCATCATCACCGCAATCCCATAAAGAATAGCCCTGCAGGTAACGGTCCAGGTCCCTGTCTATATTCAGCCTGGTCCCTACAGGAACTTTTAAAACCAGTTCTACCTCCTGGTTACGCCAGTTTGTGTTTTTCAACAGGTGCAGTTCAGGGCTGAATTTGAGTACAGAATCCTTTTGCACAAAGTCATAATGGATATTCTTTGCATGATATAAGGCAGTCTCAAAATTTACTCCCTGAGAACTGTAGCTTTCAGTCAGGGAGGGTACATCATTTTCGCTCTTCTCAATTCTGATCGTTACATTCCTTGGCGCATTGAAGTTTACCCTTTCATCATCCTGGATAATCCTGCCCGTATAGTACGAAGAATTCAACTGGTAATGGAGGCTGTCTTCCTTACTGAAAAAGCGTGATCTGTCAATAGATAAATTATAGGCAGGATAAGATTTAACAGGTATGTTCTGTGTAAACTCAGCATCTTCCTTAAACTCCGAACCAATTTTGGCAACATAAAAAATCCCCGTTGAAAGGGCGCAAAGCCACACCAGTAACAAAGTATAAGAAAACATTCTGTTGATGCTGCGGCCGTTAAAAGCAACACGTATAGAGAGCAGGATCAGTGAGAGCAGCGGAACTACCACCACAATGAGCACTGCGATCACAAAGGGCGTAAAATATCCTTTATCAACAATGTTCAAGGGAAAAATAGTAGTGGAAGCATCCCAAAATCCAAGCAAGGCCGCAACACTGATCACAGCAGCGATCAGGGCCAATGATCCGCTGATCATAATGATCACCGCAATAAACTTCAGGATTGTCTTGCCCGCGCCTTGCATGAAAGCACCCAGCACCTCTGCAAATTCTGCGACAAAGCTTCGCGACTGTTTCACCAACGGTCCCATATGGTCGCCCGCAGTCCTTAAGTTATCCCTCAGGTTGGACAGTTCCTCTTCAAAGTTTCTTTTAAAACCCTGCAGGTTAACGGCCTCACCTTTCATCGCCATTTTCTCTGAGCGTGTATTTGCTTTGGGTATCGACACCCATAAAATCAGGTAGGCAAGCAAACCAGATCCGCCAAGGAAAACAGTCATCACTGCAATGACCCTCAGTATGCTTACGTCCATTCTCAGGTAGTGACTTAAGCCGGCACAAACACCTGCAACCATGGCCTCGTCGGTATCCCTGTATAATTTTTTTTCACCGAAAGCGGAGAAATTAGGATTGCTATAGGTTTCAGACGATGCTTCCTCAGAATCATTTTCAAAGTCCTTCACAGAACCCATCAGTTCGATCACCATCTGAACGTCTGCCAGTTCAATCACCTGCTTCTGTTGTGTATGCAGCATTTCGGTAAACATCTCTGCAATCCGGTTTTCGATATCGCTTACAATTTCAAAGTCGTCTGCACTTTTGCCAAAATGCTGTTTAACTTCTATCAGATAGGTGTTGAGCAGGTCGCAGGCATCCTCTTCAATATGAATAATGGAATTGCCGATATTTATGTTAAGTGTCTTCTTCATTGTCTTTTTTTTTGAGCGGTTAAGAGCGCTGCACCAGCCGGTGCTGCTACAGGTTAATTTTTCTTTGATTCTTTGGATTGTGCAATGGCAAATGACAGCTCCTGCCAGGTTCCATCCAGCTGGGAAAGCATTAAAGTCCCCTCGCGTGTCAGGGTGTAATATTTACGCGGAGGGCCGGAGGTAGATTCAACCCAGTTGTAACTCAGCAGTCCGTTGTTTTTTAACCTGGTGAGCAGCGGATACAAAGTACCCTCTACAACAAGTAGTTTGGCCGCCTTTAACTCGCCGATAATATCAGAGGCATAAATCTCCCCTCTCGATATAATCAGGAGCACACAATATTCGAGTATGCCTTTCCGCATTTGTGTCTGTGTATTTTCTGCTATCATAAAACAAAGTTATGTGTTTTGTATAGTAATATGCAATACATAGTACTGTATAGAAATGAAATATTTAATAACACATTGATTATCAGAGTATATATTTTTTATTATGTTACTACTACATTGGAATTACTGTATCTTAAAAACAATATTCTACTTTTGCAGCTTAGAAAAACCCAAGATTTGATGCTCAAAAAATCTATCGACCTGATTAAACTCGAAGCCGCCGAGAACTCAGACCATTCCTTAAAAAGAACTTTAGGCCCCTTAAACCTGGTGCTGATTGGCGTAGGGCTTACACTTGGTGCAGGGCTCTTCTCCATTACGGGACTGGCTGCGGCAAACTATGCCGGACCGGCGGTTACGCTGTCGTTTATCATTGCCGCACTGGGCTGTGGATTTGCCGCACTGTGCTATGCAGAGTTTGCCTCCATGATCCCCGTAGCAGGCAGTGCCTACACCTATTCATACGCTACCATGGGCGAATTTTTTGCCTGGATTATCGGTTGGGACCTTGTATTGGAATATTCTGTTGGCTGCGCCACAGTAGCCATCAGCTGGTCGCAATATTTAACGCGATTTTTATCCTCCTTCCATATCTACCTGCCTGCCCAGCTCACACTGTCTCCCTTCGAGACGGCAAAACTGAGCGACGGCACCATTGTTCATGGCTGGATCAATGTCCCCGGTGCACTGATCGTGGTGCTCATGACCCTGATCGTGATCCGCGGGACTAAAGGTTCTGCCATCGTTAACGGTGTCATTGTTTTTCTCAAAGTAGGCGTAGTACTGGTATTTATCGCGCTTGGCTGGCAGTATATTGATCCTGCAAACTACAAACCCTATATCCCGCAGAATACCGGAGAGTTCGGGCATTTTGGATGGAGCGGCGTACTGCGCGGTGCAGCACTGGTCTTCTTTGTGTTTATTGGTTTTGATGCCGTAGCTGCCTCAGCCCAGGAAACCAAAAAGCCATCCCGCGACCTGCCGATTGGCATACTCGGGTCTCTGCTCGTATGTACCGTTCTTTTTGGATTATTTGGCCACGTGATGACCGGTCTGGCAAATTATAAAGACTTTGCCAACAGCGGCGCACCGGTAGCAATTGCAATTGAAAAAACACCTTTTGCATGGTTGAGCCAGGCCATCATCCTGGCCATCCTGATCGGATATACCTCAGTAATCCTGATCGACCTGATGGCGCAGTCGCGCATGTTTTATTCCATCAGCCGTGACGGCTTGCTGCCGAAAGTATTCTCAGAAGTGCATCCAAAATATAAGACACCCTACAAATCAAACATCCTCCTTTGCGGATTTATCGCTTTATTTGCGGCATTTGTACCCATTACAGTTGTGGGCGAAATGACGAGCATCGGAACTTTGCTGGCCTTCCTGATGGTATGTGTTGGCATACTGATCCTGAGAAAAACAGATCCTGCAGCAGAGCGCCCCTTCAAAGTTCCTTTTGTTCCGCTGATCCCTATCCTCGGTATTCTCACCTGTTTAGGCATGATGGTATTCATGCCATGGGAAACCTGGCTGCGCCTGATTGTATGGCTGGGCATCGGACTGGTGATCTATTTTTGTTACGGAAAAAAGAACAGTGTACTCCGGAAATCGTTCGAAAAATAGTACACTGAGCTGAACAAATTCATGTTGTAACGCACTAAATATCAATTATATTAAGAAAATAAAAAATCCATTGTCAACACAAAGAAAGAATTCCTAACATTTTAACAAGGGCAGTTTTTTTGGCGCAAGGTTTGTAATAAACCTTGTACCTACTAAAACATCTATCTATGCTAGCTAAAATGAATCTTCTTTTCCCGGCTTTTGCAAGGCAAGAGCGTGTGACAAAACAACAACAACCATTAACCCGCAAACAATGGGTGAGTGTAGATAGAATAGTAATGGCTTTATTATTCGTCGGCGTAATTGCAGGCGCAATTATCTTCTCATAAACAGAACAAGACCTTAAATAATATATTAATTTTTGGCACCCGGTATTCCGGGTGCTTTTTTTATGTCCTTTTGACAGGGGCGTTCCCCATTATGCCGGCGAAAGTTACAGCAATAGCGTATCGATACGGTGCGCCTGAACGCGCTGTTGTGAAGGTGCCCAGGAATAGATCGTAAAATGCCCGTCCTGCGAAGCAACCATCGCGATCGCATCGTTCTGATCATGCACAAACTGCGCGGCAGACAAATGTCGTGTGCCGCCCACCTTTGCAGCATGCATTGTCACCGCTCCCCCGCCTGCAATAGGCTCTACAAAGGAAATATCCTCAATCAGGTCTTTACCCTTGGCGCGGCCAATTTTAGCACCGAAAGCCAGCAGTTCAAATTCATCAGTGATCACCGTAGCCCCATCAACAGCAGTAAGCCCCGCAAGGTGTTCTACTTCTCTCCTCAGCGCCGTCTGCCAAAAGATCTGGCTGGCTTCTTTACGTTCCTGGCGCAGCAGGTTAGACAGTCCCACAAATGCGGGCTGTATACCGTATTGTATGGGTTTAATAATAGACTGCAACCAATTGCCGGAACCATTGGGTACTACAAGCAGTGTTCCGCCACGCTGGTGCGAGCGCATTGACACGGCCAGCTGGATCATCACATTGACCGTATCGTTCCAGTACGAAGGCGCAGTGAGGTCTAAAAGGGAAAGCAGTATCGGCGGGCAGTCCGGAAGTTTTGTACTGTCGCCATCCACAATTTTGATCTGATCGCCCTTGAGTACTGCAATATTGGTGAATTTCCCAAAGCCATAAATACGCCTGTGTTTGATTACCAGCAAAGCAGGCTCAGAAACATCAACTACAAAACAGAAATTGGGAATACTCGTTGTAGTGCCCCAGATATATAAACCATCGTCTTCCTGCCAGATGCCCAGGTGGATACCAGCACGTTCTATCCCGGGTGCGATTTTCACCAGTGTAGTAGGGTTCAGTGGTAACCGCTGCCTGAAAAGCAGAGGGTTCCCGGCCTGTACCGGCGGCAGAAAGGCGAGTGAAATTTTTGGGGAGTGCCCCTCCTCTTTACGGATGCTCGCCCAGAAGGCTGCATCAATAATGGATTCTACGATACACGCGGAAGGCAAAGGCGCAAGATCTTCCTCCCCGCTGTCCCTGGCAGTTTCAAGATGACCTGCAAAAATAGCTTCAACTTTTGTAGCAATAGTATGCGCCGCCTGGTACGTAGGTTTATAGATCATGGCTTAAAGTTACTAAAAAACTCCATGCCACAAAACGGCTTAGCTTCTGCCCCTGCGCCATTTCTACCGTTTTTACAGCAGTGGCACCGGCTCTGTCAATTGCGTCATATACCATCGGTAAATGTGCGCTTTTTGAAACCAGAGTGGTAAACCAGCGGCATTGACTGCCTATATCCGCGCTCTCCAGAACCATTTTCCTGATGAATGCTACTTCCCCACCTTTACACCAGAGCTCAGCATGCTGCCCCCCGAAATTTAATACTACTTCTTTACCTTTTTGCCTGCCCAGATTTCTTACCTTCCGCTGCGATCCCTCCCTGGCCTCCTCTGCCGAACCATGGAAAGGCGGATTGCACATCGTAAGATCAAACAGCTCCCCGGGCTTTACAATGCCCTTAAATATATTTGAAGAGGAATGCTGCAGCCGGAAGGACAAATCGTTTTTTAATGAGGGGTTAATCGCCGCAATATTTTCTGCTGAACTGACCGCCCGTTTATCCACGTCAGAGCCAACAAACTGCCAGCCATAAACCTGGTGGCCGATAACCGGATAGATGCAGTTGGCACCCACACCAATATCAAGCACTTTTACTGTCTTGCCTGTAGGGATCACATTGTTGTTTGTAACTGCCAGCAGATCGGCCAGGTAATGGATATAATCGGCCCTGCCGGGTATTGGCGGACAAAGATAGTTTTCGGGGATATCCCAGTGGACTATGGCATAAAAATGCTTTAACAAGGCTGCATTCAGCGTTTTTACCGCTTCAGGATTGGCAAAATCTACAGACAGGTCTCCATATGGGTTTGTAAAAACAAACCGCTCTAATTGGGGATAGCTTTGAATTAATGCAGGGAAATCATACCGGGAACGGTGCAGATTCCGGGGATGGAGTTCTCGTTTTTCAACAGACATAATGTAACGCTTACCACAAAGGTAAGCGTTAATTGATATATTTTAGCGGCGATACCGCAATTGATGCGGATTACTGTGCAAGTAAGCCCCCGTCAGCGGCGTAATATGTTCCTGTAACAAAGGATGCTTTGTCAGATGCCAGCCAGAGTACCAGTTCTGCAATTTCCTGCGACTCTCCCAAACGGCCAATCGGATGCTGTTTGATCAGTGCTTCCATCTGCTCTTCACTGGTGTTCTTCTCCAGTAAAGGAGTCCTGATATAACCAGGGCCAACCGAGTTGATCCTGATCTTCTGGTCGGCATATCCCAATGCAGCAGATTTTGTTAAACCTACCACACCATGTTTGGCAGCTACATAAGCCGGCGAAAGCGGCGTTCCTACCTGCCCCAGTACAGAAGCCATATTGATGATGCTGCCACCACCGTTAGCCAGTAGTGCAGGGATCTGGTAATGCAGCCCGTAAAACACGCCCGAAAGATTGATGGCAATCACTTTGTCCCAGTCTTCAATCTTGTACTCAGCAGCGATTGCCGCCGGCCCGCCGATACCGGCATTGTTCACCGCGATGTCCAGTTTGCCAAACTGCTTTACAGTTTCAGCTACCAGTCTTTCATTGTCTTCGGGCTTTGAAGTATCTGCTTTAATAAAAACAGCTTCGCCACCATTGCTTTTTATCTTTTCTACTACTTTATTTCCACCCTCTTCATTGATATCCGATACAACAACTTTGGCTCCTTCGGCCGCAAAGGTAATTGCGATCGCTTCACCTATGCCTGAACTTGCACCTGTAACTATAGCTACTTTATGATCTAAACTTTTCATGTTATATTTAATGTGTTAAAACATCTATATAACATGAAGCGCTTAGAATATGTTTGTTGAAACATCAGAAATTTGAGTTGTAACACAATTTAATGGTTAACTCTTACCGGTTTATCAACCGATACCTGTATCCGCTTCATGCAGTATAATCCAAAGAACAGGATATAGCCATAACATGCAGCCGGCAGGAAGAATGAATTTTGTATACCGATAGCATCTGCCAGGCCGCCCTGGATCAAGGGCACCAATGCACCGCCCAAAATTGCCATTACCAGCAGTGAAGAACCCTGGCTCACATATTTGCCCAGTCCGGAAATAGCCAGGGTGTAAATGTTGGAGAACATGATCGAGTTAAACAATCCGATACCCAGGATCGGATACAGCGCCATGCTTCCCTTGCTAAATACAGACAGCAGCAGCAAGGCAATGTTTACTCCTGCAAATAACACGAGCGTACGTGCCGGTGCAGATTTACCAATCACAAAGGCGATAATATTTAAGATAATAAATATGATAAAGAAACTCGTTTGTGCAAAAGTAAGGTCAACGATACTGAATACCACCCCGTAAACTGCCGCAGCAGCAAGGATCATATAGATCAGTTTTTTCCCCTGCGCCAGGCTGCTCAGGGAGATTGCCCCAAGGAACCTTCCGATCATTGCACCGCCCCAGTAAAGGGCAAGATAATTTTTACTTACAACTTCGGGCAGGTTCATGATATCTTCCTGGGCCATAAAGCTGATCAGCAAACTGCCGATACCTACCTCTGCGCCAACATAGCAGAAGATCCCGAAGATGCCCATTTTTAACTGCGGGAACTTCAATGCACCAAGCCCTCTTTCTTCAGACTCTTCAGAACTGAAAGAAGGAAGCTTCACCTGGCTGATAATGATCGCGAGGGCGATCAGGATACCGGCAAAGATCAGGTAAGGGATACGGGTTGAATCTGCCGTTACTTTTCCGTCTACGAGGAATAAGGTATAAATTAAATGTCCGCCAAGTACAGGGGCAATGGTTGTTCCAAATGAATTGAAGGCCTGTGTAAGGTTTAAACGGCTCGAAGCGCTTTCTTCAGGCCCTAATAAGGTCACGTACGCATTTGCAGTGATCTGCAGGATAGTGAAACCCAATCCTAAAACAAAGAGCGCCGCAAGGAATACGCCGTAAACCTCTAAACTTGCAGCCGGATAAAACAGGCAGCAGCCTACGGCAGATAATATTACGCCCGAGATTATTCCTTTTTTATAACCAACTTTGTTGATGGGATCGCCTTTATAATAGGATATCATGAAATAAATCAGTGAGCCGATAAAATAAGCTCCGAAAAAGGCAAACTGAACAAGCATTGACTGCAGGAAAGTTAAGCGGAACATCTCTTTCAGATGCGGGATTAGAATATCGTTCATGCAGGTAATAAAGCCCCACATGAAGAAAAGAAGTGTCATTGTAATAAGGGGGATAATAGAACTGGTTTTTTTAACGGGAGTACTGATTTCCATGTTTTAATTAATGTGCTGGTTTATATTATGTATCTGGTTTGACAAAATACTAAGTGTATCGAGTACACAAATAAACTGTTTACTCAACGAATAATTGTGTTGATAAGGTAAAAAAGTAGTAATACGGGGCAATACATCAAATAATAGTTATAATTTATACGTTTGAGGCAACATAAAATGATATGCGAAGATTAATAAAAAGTTTTGGATATGCGGTATCAGGGATTATATATACTGCAAAAACACAAATGAACTTTAAGATTCACCTTAGCGCCATTCTTGCGGTAGGGCTTACCGGATATTATGTTAAACTGTCGGCGGCAGAGTGGGCCTCCATTATCATGGCAATCGGACTGGTACTGGTGGCAGAACTGTTAAACACAGCAGTAGAGCTGCTGGTGGACCTGGTATCTCCGGGTTTTAATGCGCAGGCGGGCAAAGTGAAAGATATTGCCGCCGGCGCCGTGCTGGTGGCAGCAGGTATTTCTGTAGTGGTTGGGGCAATCATTTTTATTCCAAAGCTGATCTGACCATGCTGCACAAAACCCGCGGTATCGTATTGAAAACTACATTATACAGTGAAAGCAGTGTGGTGGTGCAAATCTTTACGGCAAAATTTGGAATACAGTCTTACCTCATCAACGGGGTAAAAAGGCCAAAGGCAAAGATCAGGATGAACATGCTGCAGCCCCTGCACCTGGTGGATATGGTGGTTTACCACAAGGCCAACACCAGCATCCAGCGCATTTCGGAACTTCGCCCTTCACCGGTTTTCCGTACAATCCCGTACGACATTATCAAAAGCACGATCGTGATGTTTTTAAATGAGGTACTTTACAAAAGTATCCGTCAGCAAAATGCAGATGAAAATATATTCGATTATATTTTTAATGCCATATCCTGGTTTGACGAAACCGAAAATGCCGGCGCCAACTTTCACCTTGCATTCCTGTTAAAGCTTTCGCGCTTTCTGGGATTTGCCCCCAGTACCCAAACCAAAAGCGACCAGAGTTATTTCGACCTGCAGGAGGGCGAATTTAAATCCCTTCCACCGATACATCCTTACTTTATAGAAAAAACGCCCGCAGTATTATTTATTTCCCTGTTCAATACCCCATTTGAAAAATTATCTGAAATAAAAATAGATAACAGTACACGGAGACTCATCCTGGATAAGATACTGGTTTACTACACCTTACACACCGCCTCCTTTGGTGAAATAAAATCCCATCAGGTGCTCGAAGATGTGTTATCATAAAAATATGAGAAAAGTTTTGCGTTTTTAAATTAGACGTGTATATTTGCACTCCCAACAACGGGGAACAGCTTGCTCAGCTGGCCGGATGGCGAAAGAGCAGAACCAAGGGGAGATTAGCTCAGCTGGTTCAGAGCACCTGCCTTACAAGCAGGGGGTCACTGGTTCGAACCCAGTATCTCCCACCAAATAGCCCTTCAGATCCATTTGAGGGGTTTTTATTTGAAAAACAGCAGTCATGCTGAACAGAAAAATGACAGAACCAAGGGGAGATTAGCTCAGCTGGTTCAGAGCACCTGCCTTACAAGCAGGGGGTCACTGGTTCGAACCCAGTATCTCCCACTACAAAATCCGCTTTTCTTATAGAGAAGCGGATTTTTTGCTTCTCAGCATACTTGCCACCCGCAGCATCAGGAAATAAGGGATCGGGTGAACTTTACACACCCAAATGGAGTGAGAAAATTTTTGAAGAGTGGAAAGGTGTAATGATCAGAAAGGGAGACTATCTGCATGCACTATTATAGATAGCATACATTATACCATTAATAATAAATAGCCCTGTCCAAGTTGTAGTTATAGTAACAGTCCAGCAGAAACTCTTCATACCGGTCTACAATCGTTTCCCAGTTAAACTGGTCTTTCAGCTTCTTCAGATCGTTATTCACCATCCTTTTTTCAATTTCCATGCGCTGCATCGTTTCCACAAGATATCGTACTTCACTGGCACTGGAAGGATAAAACGCATCAGTATCTATCACAGATTTATGAAAGGGCTTGTGCTGAGGCGCAGTTCCCGGCATCAGTAAAAAGTAATCGTCCCTGAATACTTCAGAGCGGTCGAACTGTTCCCGCCAGCCCATTTCAAAAAACAGATCGGCACCATAGGGAATATATTTACTTTCAATATGATATTTATCCTGTAAGCAGGTCTGCCGCAGCATCGAATTGACTACATAATACTGACTGTGTTTCACCGCCATTTTTTCTGCATACCGCATAAAGGCCATAACAGGCCGCGTGTATTTCTCCCTTTTCCATTCCAGTCCGCCCATATGCGTGATGATAGCACTTTTTGGAGGGTATAGTCTGCCCCACAGAGAATTCCTGGAGTAATCCATCAGCATGATCACATCATAGTTTCTTTTTCGGGCATCCAGAAGGCAATTGAGTTCATAAATAAACTGGCCAAAGATACCCGGCAGGTATCCGGGTTCATAACAGCACCTGATTTCTACACCATTCCAGCTACCCGCCGTATAGGGATGACTGTGCGTATTATATACAGTGACTTCATGCCCCCTCTTCACTAAACCGGCAGATACGTACTCTGAGATATGTTCAGACCGTCCATAGTAATTTGGGATACCACGGGTGCCTAATAGTGCTACTCTTAATTTCATCGCTTGCTTGGATTACAATGATCATAACCGGAATTACAATATCATCACGAATAAAAGCAGTAAATGGTTGCCCCTGGGGTGGAAAATAAAAAATCCCGGAGAACAAATTCTCCGGGATTTATGATGAATATCCCAGTTTATGCAAACAGGGGATTCAGAAATTTACAGGGTGTTAATTCACATCCCAGAAAAGCTTGGTTGTCACAAGGTCGCCACCGATTGCTGCAGCAGCTTCTGCTCTTTTGCTGCCATTCAACGTTTGCTCATTAATAGGATAGATCAGACGTACCGGGATAGATAAACCAGCTGGTACACTTTGTCCCGGAGGCGCTGTTGCTGCAGTTGGAGGTAAAAGTTTAGGGAAGTCCAAGCGTCTCCATTCAGTCCAGCTTTCATAACCGCGGTTGTATAAGGCAATCCATTTCTGGATACCAATTGATTCTTTGTAATTCGCAGATGCTGTGGTAAAAGCCACATCAGGACGTGCAAGGTAAACCGCAGCCTGTGCTGCTGTACCGCCCCAGTAAACAATAGATGCAGTAACTGCATTATTGTAATGCTGCTCTGGTGTTCCCGGCACTGTAAATCCTCTTCTGCCTGCTTCTGCCAGTCCGAATTCCGTTTCAGGATAATCCATCAGCAAAGCTTCGAAATCATATGCCGAAATTTTGGCCGACATGGTGGAGAAGTTAGAATAAGAGTTAGTAAACCCATAAAAACCACCAATATATGCTCCGCCAACCGTAGTAAAGAAGCCCGGGCGGCGTGGATCTGCCAATGCATTCATCTTATCAACAAGCGCCTGTGCAGCAATATAATCCGTTCTGGTAGTCAATGCTTTGTTGGCATTTGTAGAGATCGGGTTATTGTTTGGTGTAGACAGCGTGTAAGGGAAACGTGCATTATCTGTAGCATCTGCAAAAACATTCGTTGCTGCTGCTTCGATAACCGTTTTAGCTTTCGCAGGATCTTTGTCAGCAATGATTAAACCTAACCTCAGTTTTAAGGCATTCCCAAACTTAATCCAGCTGGCAATAGGCGCTGCTTTAGCGCTATACAACAAATCTGCTGTACCGAAACCTGCTGCTGCCGGTTTGAATCCTGCAAGCGCTGCATCCAGGCGCACAAGAAGGTCGGCATAGAT
The DNA here is from genome assembly GCF_900182595.1 of Pedobacter westerhofensis. Taxonomy (GTDB): domain Bacteria; phylum Bacteroidota; class Bacteroidia; order Sphingobacteriales; family Sphingobacteriaceae; genus Pedobacter; species Pedobacter westerhofensis. Next base: position 392,695 of record NZ_FXTN01000005.1, read on the forward strand.
CGTAGCTGCATCATCATACTTTGGCTGCACATTGGCGATATTCAACGATTCTGAGTAAGGGATGTTACCGAAGGTGTTTACCAAAGTAGACCATGCCAGTACTTCCATTACGCCAATCTGTGCAAGCTGATTAGCTTTTACATCTGCATTTAGTAAGGGATCAGCATTAGCGACTTTCTTAGCCTCCTGAAGATCGCTCAGGACGTCTTTGTAAATGGCCGACCAAAAGGCCTGAGGCAATGTTCGTGCTGTTAAATTGTATCTCGGTTCATCAAGGTACTCTGTAGTTGTCCACTGCTGGACGTAAAAACGGAAAACATTTGTATTTACACTCGGGCTCGTCAGTACGTCTGCAAAACTTTTTTGTGCGGCTGTAAACAGCGTGGCAGCAGGCACAACAGTTGCCTTCTTCTGGTCAATATTATATTCATCCAGGTTTTTCGCACAAGAGCTTAAAAGCACTGCTGCGACTAAAACGCTATATATTTTTCTCATGGTGTGTGTTTATAATCTAAATTTAACATTGAACCCTACAGTTCTTACAGCAGGATAAGATCCGCTCTGGTATCCCTGAACGTTACCAGAACCCAGTCCGTCTTCAGGATCTGCGAATGGTACATTTTTGTGGATGATCCAAAGGTTACGTCCAACCAGGGAAACATCAATTCCTTTAAATGCACGCAGTTTGCTCACCAGTTTCTGTGGCAGGGAATAACCCAGAGCCACCTCTCTCAGTTTCACATAACCTGCATCATAGATCGTTGAGGCACGCGGAGGATTGTTTGGATATCCGTACGCAGAATTTGTTGAATTTGAAACATCAATACGTTTCGTATTCGCTGAGCCATCAGCAAGTACGCCCGGTAAGATGATACCACCGCCCGTAGCCAGTGAATTTCTTACAGGATTGCCCAGGTCGTTTGTACCCGCAGTATTTGGATATAAACCAGTTCCCTGACCATACCATTGGTCAAGAGACCACAGGTCACCACCTTTACGGATATCGACAAGGAAGTTCAGTGAAAGGTTTTTGTACTTGAATGTATTTCCGATACCGCCCATCCAGTCGGCATTCGGATCACCGATAACTTCTGCAGAACTTGCTGTTGCTGCATAATAACCATTGGCATTAACTACCTTCTGGCCATTGTTATAAACGTAATTTGTTCCTTTGATCACACCATAAGGCTGACCTATTGCAGCGTTATAGGTAACTGCTCCTGACAGAGACAGTGTATTCAGCTCGATATTCTGTACATCTGCATACAATGAAAGAACCTTGCTCTTATTTTTAGACCAGTTCAGGTTCAATGTCCAGGCAAAATCCCTGGTTTTAACAGGAATAAGGAAAGCCGAAAGCTCTATACCTTTGTTTTGAACTTCACCCGCATTTACATATAATTTCAGGAAACCTGTAGCCGTAGTCACGGATACCGGAGTAATCTGATCTACAGTATTGGTTTTGTATAAGGTTACGTCGAAACCAAAACGGCTGTTCAGGAATGCCGTTTCGATACCACCCTCAATACTTTTTGTACGCTCAGGTTTAAGTGCACCATTGTTTTTTGTATCCGAAACAGAGAACATTGGAATAGATCCAAATGCAGTTGGTTTGGTATACGTATCATATATACTCAGGTTTGGTGCATCATTACCAACCTCTGCGTAGTTTAACCTTACTTTACCATAAGATAACCATTTCAAATCTTTCAATACATTGGAGAATACAAAACTTCCAGCAACTGAAGGATACCAGAAAACGTTGTTGTTTGTAGGAAGAGTTGTAGACTGATCCCTTCTCACTGTTGCATCAACAAATACCAGGTCTTTGTAACCGAATGTTGTGCTGGCAAAATAACCATCAACCGCTTTCCTTTCATATCTCTCTACCGGAGCCTCAATCGGGCTTACAGAGTTTGATAATGAATATAATCCCGGAACGGTAAGTCCGCCATTAGTTTTCGCATAGATATTGGTTAACCTGCTGCGGCGCAGGTTGGCACCCAGCAATCCTTTGAAAGAGATATCTTTGGTAATGTTCTTGTTGAAATTCAACAACAGGTCAAAGTTGGTTTCTGCAAATGTCCCGTTGGTACGTGCATAAGCAGGAAGTGCAGTAGATCCTACAGCGATATGTTCTTCCTGAAGATCCGAAGTACCATCGTAAGATACACGTCCGATCACGTCAAACCAGTCGTTTACTTTATAGTTTAAAGCAGTATTACCAAAGAAATGGTCCCTCGTATCATTTGCTACGTTCTGGTAACGGTTAAAATAAGGGTTGTCCGCATAAATTGGTTTAGTACCTGTAGCATCGCCCCAGTTCCAGCTCACATTTTTACTGTTTCTGTTATACGCCTCTTCAAGCTCTTTGATATCAGCACCAACGTTCCACCACTGACGGAAGCCCTGGTTAGGGTTCAGTCCGCTGTAACCTGTTCCATAACGGCCCAAACCGTCAATTTTAGAATAGTTTGCTGAAGCAGACACCGTTAAGTTTTTGGCCATTTCATACGATCCGCCAAAATTGAAAAGGTTCTTCGTGATTTTACTGTTTGGTAAAACACCTTTCTCATCATTCCGGGTATATCCCACTTTAAATGTACCTTTTTCACCTCCGCCATCAATGCTCACACTTTGATTAGATGTTACCGCAGTTTCATAGAAGGTATCCGGGCCATTGGCCGCCGCAACCCAGGGAGTCGCTTTCTGATAATTTGGAGAGAAAGGATCCAAAGCTGACCATTGGTAAACCAGCAGGTTCGGATCAAATTTTGGCCCGTATGAAGCATCCGAGCTGAACTGCGGAGTCATCACTTTTCCAGTACCAAAAACGTCCCTGTACCAGAAACCGGCAGTTGGAACCGGATTGCCTGTACCATCTGTTGCCGGAGAGTTATAACCCTGTCCGTATTCTTTCTGGTAAGTAGGGAAAGTAGATTTATCGATTTTGCCAAAGGTTACACCAGTATTTACGGTGATGTTTGTAGAATTTTTACTTCCTTTCTTGGTCGTGATGATGATCACACCATTGGCAGCTCTTGACCCATACAATGCTGTTGCTGCTGCACCTTTAAGGACAGTCATTGACGCCACATCGTCAGGATTGATATCTGATGCCGCATTACCATAATCATAACCCGCACGACCTGTACTTTGGTTTTCTGTGTTTGCCGTTGCGTTGCTCACAGGAACCCCATCAATTACAAACAATGCCTGGTTGCCCTGGGTAATGGATTTTGAACCACGGATAACAACGTTTGTTGATCCGCCCATGGCGTTGCTTCTTTTGATATCCAAACCGGCAACTTTACCGCCCAGTGAGTTAACAAGGTTTATATCCCTGGTCCTGGTGATCTCTTCGGCTTTTAATTCCTGGGCAGCAAATGGCAGCTCATTCTTTTTCCGGGAGATTCCCAGAGCCGTTACAACAACCTGTTCCAGTTGCTGTGAATCTTCAGCCAGAGAAACATTGATCCTGTTTGAAGCAGGAATAGCAACGCTCTGCATCAGATAACCGATAAAAGATACGTCGATTGTAGTGGCAGTCTGTGGCACTGTAAGCGAAAATTCTCCGCTGGCGTTAGACATTGCACCCTGTTTTAAGCCTTTAACACGAATGGTAACGCCGGGAAGTGGTTGTCCGTCGGCTTTTGAAGTCACTTTACCCGTGACAGTTTTGTCTTGTGCATTTGCTCCTATGGCAAAAAGCAGGAAGACAAAACAAATTAGTAGTTGTTTTGTCATTGATTTAGGTTTAATAAATAATTAATAGTCTCGCAATATATATTTTTTAGAATATAATGGCTAATTTTTTCTACATATAGCTGCACTTTGTTTCATCTGAGACAAAATTATAGAGAATAAAACAACTAAAAAATCGGCTTTCCTGATTATCTAAATTAACTATTTGCACAAATCAGCTATTTCATTCGTTATTTTTCTTAATACTCATTCTTTAGGGAAAATCAACAGATAAATTCAATAATACAGGCCATTTTTTTTGATAAATTTCAATCTAGTACATAAAATAGTTGAAAAATTAATGCTGGCTACAATCATCATCAAAAAGCAAGGAAATCAATAAACACTATAGGATTAGTAGATTATTATTATATTTGCACAATAATTAACCTCCTCATTTATTTTTTACGTATTTAGAAAGACCAGGTCTAAGGTTAATACTTTACAACTCATCATTAAAATGAAAACAAAAATTACCAAATCAAGAACGAGCAATTCTTCCATTCTGGTCCACAACCACTCACATCGCTGTTGTTGCCATCTCATGTCCTGTTCCTAACAGCAATTCTCCGCAAACCCAGTAAAATTTAAAATTCATCATTACCAGGTTCAGATTTTGCATCGCTATACGGCTCAAATCCATTTGGAAGCCAGTTGCGGATCAGAAAAGAACACAACCATTAATTTAGTCATATGTTCAAACTCTACAAGCTTGTACTAGGGATCGCTTTATCCTTTTTCACAATACAGATCGCAGCTGCACAATCTGTTAAAATATCCGGTGTGATCACCGAAAAGGCTACCGGCCAGGCCATTCCGGGCGTGAGTGTTTCCGTCAAAGGCGGCAGCAACGGCACTCAAACCAATGCCGATGGTAAATTCAGCCTCAGTGCAAACGAGAATGATATCTTAAGAATCTTCTCTATAGGCTATAATGCACAGGAAATTAAAATTACCAGTGGAAATACGACATTAAATATTATCCTCGAAGAATCGCAGAACGCGCTCAGTGAGGTGGTGGTAACCGCCCTGAACATCCCCAAAGAAAAGAAATCACTGGGCTATGCCGTACAGGAACTCAAATCAAAGGATATTGCAGAAGCCCGGGAGGTAAACCTGGTGAATGCCCTTGCCGGAAAGATTGCCGGTGTACAGGTGACCAACAGCCAGGGGGATATGGGTTCATCACGGATCATCATCCGCGGAGAAACCTCGATATCCGGAAACAACCAGCCTTTGTTTATCATTGATGGCGTACCGGTTGATAATACACAAACCCTTGGAAACTCGGCTATATCTGCTACCTCGGCATCGAGAGATTATGCCAATCCGATTTCTGATATCAATCCCGACGATATCGAATCGATGAGCGTACTGAAAGGGCCCAATGCAGCGGCCTTGTATGGATCGCGTGCCGCAGCAGGTGTGGTGCTCATCACTACAAAAAAAGGAAAAGGCTCACAGGGATTAGGGATCAGCGTGACGTCAAACACCACCTTCTCAAGCCTGCTGATCCTTCCGGATTACCAGAACTCATACGGCCAGGGCGCCAATGGCGAGTTCAGCTATAAGGATGGTGCAGGCGGCGGCTTAAATGACGGTGTGGACGAAAGCTGGGGACCCCGCCTCGATGGAAGGCTGATTCCTCAATTTAATTCAAACGGAGTAGCAGTTCCTTTCGTGGCGCATCCCGATAATGTGAAAAGTTACTTTAACACCGGCCGTACACTCAATAATGGAATTGCATTTTCAGGTTCCAATGAAAAGTTCGACTACCGTCTTTCATACAACAACATGGATCAGAAGGGCGTAATTCCCAACTCTTCACAGTCCAAAAATTCCTTCCTCTTCAATTCCAGTTATAAGATCACGCCAAAACTGACCTTGAATACCTATGCAAACTATGTCAACAGCAGTGCTGATAATATCCCGGGTTCAGGAGGAAAAAGATCTACCAGCACCATGCTTCAGTTTACCTGGTTCGGTAGACAGGTAGATGTTACCCAGCTGAAATCCCTATACGAAAACGGACAAAATATCAATTGGAACAATAGCTACTATAGCAATCCTTATTTTGTTGCCTACGAAAATACCGTTGGCCAGGTACGTAACCGTCTGATCGGTAGCGCAGAATTAAACTATAAAATTATTGACGGGCTGTCTGCAAATTTCAGGACCGGTAATGATAACTATACCGACCGCAGAAAAACAAAAATTGCCTACGGCACCAACGGAACACCTTTTGGTTCTTACGAAGAAGATGCCTATACCTTTAATGAAAACAATACCGAAGCAAGGCTTGATTATACCAAAAAACTGAACAAGGATTTTAGCCTCGATGTATTGCTGGGCGGAAACATGCGTACCTCAACACTGGAGAACAACGACCAGCTGGCATCCAAACTTGCAGTAGCTGGTTTGTATACCCTTAGCAATTCAAGAGACCCGCTGATTTCCTATAACTACTATACCAAACAGAAAGTATACAGTGCTTTCAGTTCCGCACAATTGTCTTTCAGAAATTATGCCTACCTAAACCTTACCGCCAGAAACGACTGGTCATCTACCCTTCCGGTAGAAAACCGCTCTTACTTCTATCCTTCGGTTAACGGAAGTCTAATCCTTACCGAAGCATTTGATATTAAAAGTGACGCGCTTACTTTCGCGAAACTTCGCGGAGGATGGTCTAAGGTAGGTAAGGATGCCACACCATACCAGCTGATGAACACTTATGGTTTTATTGCGCCATTTGACGGTAATCCGCAGCAATATGCCAACCCGGTAGATCTTAATGCTAACCTCAAGCCGGAAACTACCAAATCTACGGAAGCGGGTTTTGAACTGGGATTCTTTAAAAACAGGCTGAGGTTTGATGCCAGTGTTTACAATACCAACAGTATCAACCAGATCCTGAGCCTTGATGTAAGCCCTACCACAGGATACAGCAGTAAACTGGTAAATGGCGGAACAATCAATAACAAAGGTGTGGAACTCCAGTTAGGTATCACACCAATTAAAACCACAAACTTTACCTGGGATATCAATACCAACTTCTCTTCCAACAAGAGCAGGGTAAAATCACTGTACGGAGATATCCAGAGCTATGTGCTGGGTTCAGACGGAACAGTACAGATCCTTGCCGCAGTAGGACAGCCGTATGGAACCATCTTCGGAACTGCCTACGAGAGGAATGCCTCAGGCCAGATCCTGGTAGATGCAGACGGAACACCGGTGATCAGTGCCTCCAAAAAGGTCCTGGGTAAATACACACCAAACTGGCTGGGCGGTATCACCAATAGCTTTACCTATAAAAGGATCAACCTGAGTGTACTGGTAGATGCACATGTAGGCGGCAAGATCTATTCAGGTACCAACAATACAGGAATCTACACCGGCGTACTTGCCTCTACCCTTCCGGGCCGCGGTACTGAAAACGGGGGACTGAGCTACTATTTCCCTGGAAATGACAACACAGCCAGAGCCGTACAGATTGCTGCCGGCAGCGCAGCACCAGGCGGGGCAAAAGTTTATGACGACGGTATGGTTTTCAATGGCGTGCTGGCAGACGGCACTGCAAACAGCAGGATTATCTCCGCTTCGCAGTATTATAAGTCTACCACCAATGCAGATGAAAGCACGGTCTACAGTGCTACCTATGTAAAATTAAGGGAGATCAAATTAGGATATACCCTGCCGCAGCAGTGGATCAAGTCGGTTGGACTGCAAAGTGCCACAGTTTCTGTAGTGGGCCGTAACCTGCTGATTATCCATAAAGAAGTGCCCAACATCGATCCCGAAACTGCATTTAATACAGGCAACGGACAGGGACTGGAAGATTTAACCCTTCCCGGAGTACGCAACATTGGGTTCAACATCAACCTTAAATTCTAATTATCATGAAGATCAGATATATATACCTATTGATATCAGCAGCACTATTATCTACTGCGGTATCCTGCAAAAAATCGCTCGATGAGAGCAACATTAACCCCAATGCTTCGGAAAATGCCCAGCCGGATTACCTGTTAACAGCAGCGATCAAAGCTAATGCAGATACCTACTGGGGCACTGCAAATAATCTGGGCGCCAGCCTGCTTTTTGTACAGCACATCGCGAAGATCCAGTACACAGATCCGGACAGGTATATTTTTACCAACGCCAGTTTTTCAGATCTGTGGTCTGTAGGTTATGCCAAAGGGATCATTAACCTGAACCAGATCATCAAACTTGCTGATGCTGCATCAAACCCAAACTACAAGGGTGTAGCGCTTGTTTTACGCTCCTGGATCTTCACTACACTGACCGATCAGTATGGCGATATCCCCTACACACAGGCGGGCAATATCGATGAGTACCTGCTGCCAAAATACGATGCCCAGAGGGATGTATATCTGGGTATACTGGCCGACCTGAAGACTGCACAGGATGCCCTTGATCCAAGCGGGAAAGCTATTGCAGGAGATATTATTTACGCAAATTCTATCGCTTCATGGAAGAAGTTTGCAAATTCCCTTCGCCTTCGCGTTGCCCTGCGCATTGCAGACCGTGAGCCTGAACTGGCAAGGCAGACCATTGCAGCGGTAGCCGCTGAAGGCACAGGCTATATCAGTGCAAACAGCGAAACAGCACAACTGGCTTATAAAGCTTCGCCCAACCAGAACCCGATCAGCAATCTGTTTGACACGAGACCTGATGAATACCGCGTAAGTAAAACGCTGATCGATCAGCTAACTGCACTAAATGATCCGCGCCTGGCCATCTACGCACAGAAAGCGGTGGCAACACAAACATATACAGGTGCAGCAAACGGCCTGAGTGCAAACCTTCCGGGCAAAGACCAGGTTTCCAAACTGGGCACGTATTTTATTGCACCTACCGCTCCGGCAGTCATCATCAGCTATGCTGAAGTATTGTTCGACCGTGCAGAAGCTGCTGCCCGCGGACTTAGCGGAGAAAATGCAGCTACCTTATACAGTCAGGCAGTAGAGGCTTCCTTAACTCAGTATGGTGTTTCCACAGCAGACATTACAGCTTACAAAGCAAGTGCTGCCGTTCAGTACAATTCTGCAAACTACAAGAAATCTATTGGCGATCAGAAATGGATTGCCCTTTACGGACAGGGATTAGAGGCCTGGACAGAATGGAGAAGATTGGATTATCCACAGCTTAGCCCGGCAGTTGCAGGTGCTTTGAATGGTGCGATTCCGGTAAGGTATATCTACCCGGGAACAGAACAGTCGCTTAATCCTAACGGATACAAAGCAGCGGTGGCACATCAGGGCGCGGATGCGCTGACAACCAAACTCTGGTTTGATGTAAATTAAGTTTTAGCCCAAAATAAAAAAGCGCCCCTCCGGATATACCGAAGGGGCGCTTTTTGTTGCTATACTATTTGCCCAGTAAAGCTTTTGCTTTACCTACAACATTGTCAATCGTAAATCCGAATACTTTGTACAGTTCCTCTGCTGGTGCAGACTCCCCAAAAGTAGTCATGGCGATAATATCGCCCTCATCGGTCACATATTTATGCCATCCAAGAGGAGAACCCGTTTCTACAGCCAGGCGTTTTCTCACTGCTTTAGGGAATACTTCCTCCTTGTATGCAGCATCCTGTTTTTCGAAAAGTTCCCATGAAGGCATACTCACTACCCTTGCAGCAATTCCTTCTTCTTTCAGCTTAGCCTGTGCATCCATGATCAGCGCCACTTCAGAACCTGTAGCAATCAGGATCAGGTCAGGCGTACCTTCACTGTCCGACAATACATAGGCACCTTTTTCCAATCCTTCGGCTTTGCCATATTTATCCTGGTCAAGCACCGGCAGTCCCTGTCTGGTGAATACCAGTACAACAGGCCCGTCTTTATGCTCCAGCGCAACACGCCATGCATGCGCAGTTTCATTCGCATCCGCAGGACGGATCACCGTGATATTAGGAATTGACCGCAGTGAAATCAACTGCTCCACCGGCTGGTGCGTAGTTCCGTCTTCACCTAATCCGATACTGTCATGTGTATACACAAAAATCGGACGGATCTTCATAATCGCCGCCAAACGGATTGGCGGGCGCATATATTCAGAGAACATCAGGAAGGTTGCACCAAAAGGGATCACCCCTTTGGTCAGCGCCATTCCTACCAGGGCAGAACCCATCGCATGCTCACGGATACCGAAGTGGAAATTACGTCCGTCTCTTTTTTCAGAGGTAAAGGAATCGTACTCCTTAAGATTAGTTTCTGTAGAAGGAGCCAGATCCGCCGCACCGCCAATTAATCCCGGGACACTGGCCGCGATCGCATTCAACACTTTTCCGGATGCCTGGCGGGTAGCCATTTTATCTTTTGAAGCTGCAAAAACAGGCAGTGAATCTTTCCAGTTTTCCGGCAGCTCACCACTTTGTGCCTGCTCATATTCTGCCGCCAGCTCAGGGAATTTCTCTTTGTACTTTGCATACAATTCATTCCACTTCTCATTGGCATCTGTTCCTTTTTTACCTGCAGCCTGGTAAAACTCATCCACTTCTTCAGGAACGTAGAATGATTTCTCCGGATCAAATCCAAAAAATTCTTTCACCAGTTTGATCTCATCAGCTCCCAGCGGAGAACCATGTGATCCTGCTGTATTTACTTTATTCGGACTGCCATAGGCAATCTGTGTACGCACTTTAATCAGGGATGGCCTCTGTGTTTCTGCCTTTGCATTACGTACTGCAATGATCAGCGCATCAAGGTCGTTCCCGTCATTCACCACCTGCACATGCCAGTTATAGGCTTCAAAACGTTTCGCTACATCTTCATTGAAGGCAATGTCTGTAGCACCTTCGATTGAAATATGGTTATCATCATAGAGATAAATCATATTGCCCAGTTCCAGGTGGCCGGCAAGCGATGCGGCTTCGGAGGTTACGCCCTCCATCATATCACCATCACTGCAGATCGCATAAATCTTGTAATCAAACAGATCAAATCCGGGCCTGTTATATCTTGCTGCCAAATGTTTTTGTGCAATGGCAAAACCTACACCGTTGGCAAATCCCTGTCCGAGGGGGCCGGTTGTGACATCTACGCCGTCGATTAGTCCGTATTCAGGGTGACCAGCAGTTTTACTGTTCAGTTGGCGGAAGTTTTTTAAATCGTCTATCGTAACATTAAAACCCGTTAAATGCAATAAGCTGTACTGCAGCATACATCCATGTCCGGCAGATAATATAAACCTGTCCCTGTTGGCCCAATCCGGGTTTTTAGGGTTAAATTTCATATAATGAGAATACAGCACGTGACCCATTGGGGCGGCGCCCATCGGCATACCAGGGTGACCGGAATTGGCTTTTTGTACCGCGTCAATTGATAAGGTCCTTACCGTGTTTATTGCTAATTCTTCAAGTTGATGAGTTGAATCCATTTTAAAAATATTTTATGATATTTAATTAATGTCAGGAAGCCGGATTTGTTTGCTAAACCTTATTTTTTGACAGAGAATTTATAAACGGTAATTGTGTTGTATGCAGATCCCGGTTTCAGCACAGTTGACGGAAATGATGGCTGGTTAGGAGAATCAGGGAAATGTTGTGTTTCAAGGCATAATGCAGAGCGGTATCCGTATGTAGCCTTTCCTTTGCCATTGTTAATTTTATCGGTCAGGAAGTTACCGCTATAAAATTGTATTCCCGGCTCTTCGGTCAGCACTTCCATCACAATACCTGTTTTCTGACTGCTCACGGTAGCAGCTTTGCGCAGGCCTGTACCTTTTCTCAGTACCCAGTTATGGTCGTAACCTTTTCCGTTTTTCAACTGAGGGTTACTGTCGTTGATATTCACACCGATCAGTTTAGCTTTGGTAAAGTCGAACGGCGTACCCGCAACTTTTTCCAGTTTACCTGTTGGGATCAAAGTAGTATCTACAGGGGTATACTCATCCGCTTCAAGCTGCAGTGTATGGTCAGTTATTGTTTGATCGCCCGCACCGTTCAGGTTAAAATAGGCGTGATTGGTCAGGTTCACTACCGTTGCCTTGTCTGTGGTAGCATTATAGGCGATTTTTAAAGAATGGTCATCATCTAAAGTATAGGTTACTTTTACGCTAAGGTTACCCGGGTATCCGCCTTCGCCATCTTTGGAAACATAACTGAGTTCAAGTGTATGATCGTCAGTTTTTTTGGCGTCCCATACTTTTTTGTAAAACCCGTTGGCTCCGCCATGCAGGGTATTCTGGCCATTGTTAATATCCAGCTGATACGATTTACCGTCGAGGGAAAACTTGCCCTTTGCAATCCTGTTTCCGTAACGGCCTACTACAGCACCAAAGAAATTTTCTTCTTTGCTTTGATAAGGCGATAAGCTGTCATGGCCAAGAATTACGTCAACCAGCTGGTCTTTGTTATCTTTCACCAGCAGCGAAACCAGCCTGGCGCCAAAGTTAGTGATTGCCACCTCGTCGCCACTTTTATTCTTAAGCGTGTATAAATGAACTTTCTTGTTGTCTACTGTGCCTTCAAAGGCAGCAGAATCAGGAATTGCAGCTTTCTCAGCAGTGGTTTGAACAGCGTCTGTACTGCCCGTTTTTTTTGATGAATTAGAATTGCAACTTGCCATTGCTCCCGAAACCAGGAGCAAAGCAAAAAATAAACTTTGGTTCGTTTTCATAATTTCTTTAATGGTTTATATATAGTCAACGCCAAAATAGAGAAAATTATATTAACCGTCAAAACAACGATTAACATAATTCTTCTTAACTTTGCAGATGTAAATCTTTTGACTAATATTAGCGCGGTTATCTTAAAATACCTTAATGACGAATAATACAACAGAAACAAAAATGCTGCTTGCAGTAGACTGCATTATTTTTGGTTTTGATGGAGAAAACTTAAAGATCCTGCTGATTAAAAGAGGCTTTGAGCCGGAGAAAGATAAATGGAGCCTGATGGGCGGTTTTATTAAAACCGGAGAAAGCCTGGATGAAGCGGCAAACAAGATCCTGCTTCAGCTGACGGGCCTTGAAGGTGTTTATCTTGAACAACTTTATGCCTTTGGAAATCCATCAAGGGACCCTGATGAGCGGATCGTTTCCGTTGCTTATTTTGCACTGATAGACATTCATAAATACGAAACACAGCTGAGCGACAGGTACCATGCAGAGTGGTTTTTGGTGAATGAGATGCCCACGCTTGTATTTGATCACGGGCAGATGGTAGAAATTGCGAAGCAAAAGATCAGGTATAAGGCCGCATTGCACCCCCTCCTGTTTGAGCTGCTGCCAAGAAAATTTACGATACCGCAACTGCAAAGTTTGTACGAAGGCGTTTACAACACCAAAATCGACAATAGGAATTTTATCAGGAAGCTGACTTCTACGGGCTTACTGATCAAGCTTGAAGAAAAAGATAAGTCAAATTCCAAGAAGGGAGCCTTTTATTTTAAGCTGGACAAGAAAAAGTACAAGGCCAAGTTCCAGGCGTTTCTCAATTTTATTCCAAATCCCGAAAACCTGATCAGTTAAAACTAAGAGCCTGTATACCGGCATTATTTTCTGATATTCTTTCTTTTTAGCTCAGCAAGGCAAATGCAGGGGGCTGTTCCAGGCTTGTTATGAAATAACCCGTATTTAACTTATACTGAACTCGTATAAAACTTATTGATTTTCCGCGGTTGCTGTGGGGTTGATGTACGGTCGATTTGGGGTTGATTTGTAGTGGCCCAGAATAACCACAAGGCAACCCCACAGCAAGCCCAGAAATACAGCGGGTTCTTATTAAGTTATCTATCTGTTTAATACGTGTTTATACTTGACAAGCACCGTGAAAAAACTTTGCGACCTGTAAATCTTCGGCTCCGGAACACAAAAAATAAGCACATAACACACTAAAGAACAGGTGTTTAACCTATTGCCATTTTTAAAAACCCTGACTAACTTGCTGTCAATTATTAACCAAATATTTAATTATATGGGACTTTTAGATGGCGCCTTCGGCGATTTCACAGGAAGAATTGGCAATATGGTCTTCTATAAACTCAACGGAAAGATTGTAGGCCGCACAATCGGAATAGTAGAAACCTATTCAGAAAAACAGGAAGAAGTACGGATGAGGACACAGTTGATCTCTCCCTTTCTTACACCTCTTAAAGATTTTATACGTGTAGGGTTCAGAAATACCCCAAAACCACAGGACTGGGATTTCTATAGTGTTGCTACCTCGGTAAATAAGCCCGGAGCAATTAAAGGGATCTACCCTAATCTGGAGATCAACTACAAAAAGGTGATCCTTTCCTTGGGTTCCGTTCCTTCGCCCAAAAACCCGAAGGTAATCCTGAATGACAACATCCTCGAATTTAGCTGGGAACCTGATCTGGATGCCGGCGGTGCAGATCTTCTTGATCAGGTGATGCTTGTTGCCTACTTCCCTCAAACTCTAAAAGCGGTATTTATTACCAGTGGCGCCAGACGAACTGCGGGCACGGAAAAGCTTAAACTCCCCTCCTTTAATGAAAAAACAGTGATAGAGACATATATCTCCTTCATTACGGATGACAGAACTGATGTATCAAACAGTGTTTACACAGGCCGGCTGACCTGGAAAAAACCATCGAAATAATGGCGGTTTTCAGAAAGGGCTTCCTGGGCGGTTTTAAAGGTAAACTGGGCCCGGGCGTTGGCACTACATGGCGGAACCTTGATGTGCTCAAAAGCCGGTCTACCAAAACAATTGAGAAAGACAAACTGCTACCGCAGAACTTCAGGCTCGATGTTTTGTCAAGGTTCCTCGGCCCCTTCAAGCCCTTTATAAGAATTGGTTTCTATCACAAAAAGAACAAAGACAGCCCCTTTAACCGTGCTATGCATTACAACTGGCACAGGGCGGTTAAAGGCAAAGCTCCAAATTTTGTAATCGATTACAGTAAAATCATCCTGAGCCGGGGCGACAGGGAGCCTGTCTGGTCAGGGAACTTGATTACAGTACAGGAAGATCAGATTTCAATCACCTGGGAAGTTACTGAAGCAGCCAAAATGAGGATCATAGGAAACGACCGGGCTATAGTTTTGATTTATAACGACAGAGCAGAGAAAGTGCAGTCCTTCAAAACAGCAATCAGATCAGATCTTGCAGTCAGGATAGATCTGCCGCTCGCACTCAGGTTGGGCAATTCTCATATCTGGATGTTCTTTCTTTCGCCGGATGGCAGGCATGTTTCGAACAGCGAGTATATTGGAGAGCTATTGTCTGAAGCAACGGAGATCTAACGATCAAAGAGCATGTCCATGCCGATTTCCTTTTGTACCAGCCCGGAAAAACTTGTGCCATTTCTTAGCCCATAAGTTGTAACCATAGTCAGGAACAACGTCTTTCTGGTTTTTGTCTGGTCTCGGAATACGGCCAGCTTGTTTTCCAGTTCCTTTGCGTAAGCTTTGCTGATTTCAAATGGCCGGTCGGAAAATTTCATTTCGCAGATATTGATGCATGAATCACCTCTGTCAATCACCAGGTCAATCTGCGTTCCCCTGTCCGCTTTGGTAACTGGTTGATGCCTCCATACGGATACCTCTGCGTATACAGCCTCAATCCCAATCGCTTTTTTTAGCTGCGGGATGTGTTTCATACAGATACTCTCGAATGCATTTCCGCTCCAGCTTGTCCAGGAATTTCCCGAAATAAATGTAATCCAGGTTCCGCTTCCAACAGCTTTGCTTCCCTCAATAAACTTAAGATAGAATAACGAATACTCATCTGTGAGTTTATATAACAAATAAGTTTTTGTCTTTCCGAATGGAATATAGGGAGTTATAAATCCGGACTCGGTGAGTTCATCCAGTACCTGGGTCGCATATCCGCCACTTGTTAGCTTACACGCGGCGATAAGTTCAGTACGGGACATGCCCATTCCTTTTTTAGCAAGTGCCCTAACAATGTCAATATGGCTTTGAGCAGTGTCGAACAGGGAATGGTAAAGGTTTTTGAATTCGTCTTGCAGGAGACCTTCTTTGGTAAAACAGAGCCTATCGATATTCTGCGTGGCACTGTCGCCCGGCCGGATCTCTTTCAGGTATTGTGGAATTCCTCCCATTGCCATATAAAGCTGCAAGGTTTGATAATAATCCAGATTTACTTTTCTGTGTTTCAGAAAGGCTGTCATCTCTCCAACTGTAAACGGGAGCAGCCTGATTCTCCTGGTCACCCTGTTGTGTAAGCCTCCACGGTTGTTAACAACCTTCTTAATCATCCAAGCCGCAGCCGATCCGCAAATTACAACAATCAGATTTTTTTCCCGTGAAGCCCAGCTATTCCAGAAGCTTTCAAATGCCGGGAGAAATCCCGATCTCGGGGTGTCAATCCATGGAAATTCATCAATAAAAATAATGGTACGTTCTATTTTTAACACAGGAGACAGATACTGCCTGAGCATTTCGAATGCTTTTAACCAGCTGGCCGCTTTTGCCACAGGCAAACCGGTAGAACCTGCAGATAGTGCAAGGCTGAAGTTTTCGAGCTGTTGATCTAAAGTTGCATGATGTATTCCAGAAAACTCAAAAGAAATTGCTTTGCTGAATCCGTTACGAATTAGAAATGTTTTGCCCACCCTTCTTCGCCCGTAAACTGCAATCAGTTCTGCTTCGCCGGATTTTTCTATTTGTCCTGAAATTGCATTTCTTCTTTTCTCCCTATTACAGTTTCCATATCTTACTGTTTACAAGACAAATATAATGAAAGTTAATAGAATTTGGCGTAATATAGAATTTATACTACGCCAAAACAGCATGTTTTTTAGGCGTTTTGGCGAAGTATAAATTCTATATCACGCCAAAATTATTAAAATCAAGGTGTAAAATGCCATATGACTTTGCTCGATCATCTACTCCAATGTTAAATTTCATAAAAAATTTCGTTTAGTAAATAAATAAACGTTAATTAGACATTTAATTATTTTATGAAACCAAATATATACGTTATTGGAGTAGATTATGGTTCAGACTCTGTCCGTTCCGTACTTGTAAATGCCGAAAATGGTGAAGAGATCGCTTCCTCAGTTTTTAACTATCCGAGATGGCAAAAAGGGTTATTTTGTGATCCTGCAGCAAATCAGTTCAGACAGCACCCCCTCGATTATACCGAAGGACTGGAACATACAATTAAAGCCTGCCTGGAGAAAGCTGGCGGACAGGCTGCTGCCGATGCCGTTAAAGCAATAGCCATAGATACCACAGGCTCTACCCCTGTGGCTGTCAACAAAGCAGGAACACCACTGTCCCTGACCCCCGGATTTGAAGAAAACCCGCACGCAATGTTCGTGCTTTGGAAAGACCACACCGCCGTCAAAGAAGCTGCACAGATCAACGAGCATGCCCTTAAATATGATATCAACTACCTCGATTACGAAGGTGGCATCTATTCTTCAGAATGGTTTTGGGCAAAACTGCTTCGCACACTGAGAACAGACGAAAAGGTAAGGACCGCATGTTACTCCTGGGTAGAGCATTGCGACTGGATCCCTTTCCTGTTAACAGGCGGAAAGGACATCAAAGAAATGAAACGCAGCCGCTGCGCCGCCGGTCACAAGGCCCTCTGGGCCGAAGAATTTGGTGGCCTCCCCCCTAATCAGTTTTTTAGAGACCTCGACCCTTTACTGGATGGTTATACAGAACGCCTGTTTAAAGAAACTTACACTTCTGATGAACCCGCCGGCTTCTTAAGTGAAGAATGGGCAACCAGATTGGGATTGAGCACATCAGTTGTTGTGGGTGTCGGCGCCTTTGACGCACACATGGGTGCTGTGGGCGGACAGATTGAGCCTTACCACCTGAGCAAGGTCATGGGAACTTCTACCTGTGATATCCTCGTGGCACCTGCGGCCGATATCGAGGGCAAACTGATCAAAGGTATCTGCGGTCAGGTAAACGGATCGGTGATTCCCGGTATGATGGGGCTCGAAGCTGGTCAATCGGCCTTTGGCGATACCTATGCCTGGTTTAAAAATATACTGAGCTGGCCGCTTAAAACGCTGCTGCATCAATCAGTGCTGATTGAGAAAGCTACAGCGAACGCATTGATGGAAGAAATGCTGGACAAGATCATCCCGGAACTCAGCAAACAGGCCGCTGTACTGCCAAAAAATGACGACGATGAACTGGGTATCGACTGGTTTAACGGCAGAAGAACACCAGATGCCAACCAGGAACTCAAAGGTGCCCTCAGCAATCTTGATCTGGGTACAGATGCGCCGCGCCTGTTCAGGGCACTGGCAGAAGCCACCTGCTTTGGTGCTAAAAACATCGTAGACCGTTTCATTTCTGAAGGAATCCCTGTAAAAGGGATCATCGGCATAGGTGGCGTAGCCAAGAAATCACCGTATATCATGCAGATGATGGCAGATGTACTGAACATGCCCATCCGTATCCACCAGTTTGAACATACCTGTGCCCTGGGTGCAGCGATGTTTGCAGCCGTAGTTGGCGGCGTATATCCGACAGTAGAAGAAGCGATGAAAGGAATGGGCAGCGGATTTGATTCGGAGTATTTCCCTGAGGAGAAGAACGTAGCCTATTACGCCAGCCGCTACCCGCGGTACCAGTCGCTCGGTGCGTATATTGAACAAAATACAGATCATGGTTAATCAGCTCTGCTGATCAGCAATACGATTGTCCCCGGACATTATTAAATTATAAAAAAAATGAACGAATATCAGGAGATCCGGGAAAAAGCATATGCAGCAAATATGCAGCTTCCTAAACTGGGCCTTGTGCTTTTCACTTTTGGAAATGCAAGTGCTGCCGACAGAGAGAAAAAAGTGTTTGCAATCAAACCAAGCGGGGTTCCTTATGAGGACCTTTCAGCAGAAAATATGGTGATCGTGGATTTTGACGGCAATACCGTTGAAGGCAACCTCAGGCCTTCGTCCGACACCAAAACACATGCTGTACTTTATAAACACTGGGAAGATATCGGCGGCATCGTACATACGCATTCTACTTACGGAACCGCCTGGGCGCAATCGCTGAAGCCGATCCCGGTATACGGAACCACCCATGCCGATCATACTACCGCAGCTGTTCCCTGCGCCCCACCTATGAGCGACGAAAAGATCAAAGGAAACTATGAGTACGAAACAGGGTTCCAGATTATCGATCACCTTACAGAACAGGGCTTAAGTTACACAGATGTGGAAATGATCCTTGTGGGCAACCATGCCCCCTTTACCTGGGGAAAAACAGCAGACAAAGCGGTTTACAACAGCGCAGTCGTGGAAGAACTGGCAAAAATGGCATTCCTTACCGAACAGATCAGAAACGATGTCCGCCCCATGAAAGATGCTTTAATTCAGAAACATTACGAGAGGAAACACGGTGTGGATTCCTATTACGGTCAATAAACAAAAACTATGACAACCAACCTCAAACAATTAGAAGCCTGGTTCATCACCGGAAGCCAGCATTTATACGGAGAAGAAACACTGAGACAAGTAGCAGAACATTCTCAGCAAATCGCAGGAGCGCTGAATGATTCTCCTCAGATCCCCGTAAAAATCGTTTTCAAGCCAACAGTTAAAACAGCAGATGAGATTTATGCCGTATGCCAGGAAGCCAATAACGCAGAGAACTGCATCGGCATCATTGCCTGGATGCACACTTTTTCTCCCGCAAAAATGTGGATCGGCGGACTAAAAATATTACAGAAACCCTTACTCCATTTACATACACAGTTTAACCGCGATATTCCATGGAGCACAATGGACATGGATTTCATGAACCTGAACCAGAGTGCGCATGGCGACCGTGAGTTCGGATTTATTGTTTCGAGAATGCGCATCAACCGTAAAGTGGTTGCCGGGCACTGGGAAGACCCCGAAGTGCGCGAAAGCGTAAATACCTGGCTGCGCGCTGCCGCGGGATGGTTTGATATGCAGGGTGCAAAATACGCCCGCTTTGGCGATAACATGCGCAACGTTGCGGTAACTGAAGGAGATAAAGTTGAAGCAGAAATAAAATTCGGTTTCTCCGTGAATACCTATGGGGTCGGCGACCTGGTGGCTGTGATCAATCAGACTTCGGATGCCGATATTGATCAGCTGGTAAAGGAATATGCAGACAGCTATGTGATGGCACAAAGCCTGATCAAAGGTGGTGCCCAGCACGCTTCACTGAGAGAAGCTGCGAAAATAGAAATAGGGTTGCGCACCTTCCTTGAACAGGGCAATTTCAAAGGTTTCTCGGATACATTTGAAGATCTGCATGGTATGAGCCAGCTTCCGGGTATTGCAGTACAGCGCTTAATGAGCGATGGGTACGGTTTTGCAGGTGAGGGCGACTGGAAAACGGCTGTACTGGTACGCACAATGAAGGTGATGGGCAGCGGACTGGAAGGCGCCAATGCTTTTATGGAAGATTATACGTATCATTTTGAACCAAAAAATTCTTTTGTTTTAGGCTCACATATGCTGGAAGTGGATGCTGCTTTAGCGAAAGGACCGGTAAAATGTGAAATACACCCGCTGGGAATTGGCGGCAAAGCCGATCCTGTACGGTTGATTTTTGATGCAGCAAACGGCCCGGCCTTAAATGCGTCGATCATTGATATGGGCAACAGGTTCCGTATGCTGGTAAACGTAGTTGATGGCGTTGATGAACAACATGAACTACCTAAACTACCGGTAGCACGTGTATTGTGGAAGCCACAACCCGATATGAAAACAGGTTGCGCGGCATGGATTTATGCCGGCGGAGCGCATCATACATGTTATAGTCAAAATTTAACAGCAGAACATCTCACAGATTTTGCAGATATCGCAGGGATTGAGTATGTTGGCATCGATAATCAAACTACTATAAATCAATTACGCAACGAGTTAAAGTGGAACGAGGTATATTATCAGTTAAATAAACATTAAAAATGATGAAAAATTCTAACCAAATTAAATTATGACCAATAGCTTAGCAACTACCGACTATGTAGTTTTTATTATTTACTTCCTGGTTGTTTCCCTGTATGGATACTCTATTTATCACAAAAGGCAGAGAAATGAACATGATGCGAAAGCGTTCTTCCTCGCGGAAGGTACTTTAACATGGTGGGCCATCGGTGCCTCACTCATCGCATCCAATATTTCTGCTGAACAGTTTATCGGGATGAGCGGGGAAGGTTTCTTCCTCGGGGTCGCCGTAGCTGCCTATGAATGGATCGCAGCCATCGCCCTGATCATTGTGGCAGTCTGGTTTATACCGGTCTACCTCAAAAACAAGATCTATACCATGCCTCAGTTCCTTAAAACAAGGTATAATGAATCGGTGGCCCTGATTATGGCCATTTTCTGGCTGTTCCTGTATGTATTTGTAAACCTGACCTCAATCCTATACCTGGGCGCGGTAGCCATCAATGGGCTTACCGGAGGGGAATACCTGCATGTGATCATGATCGGCCTTGCGGTATTTGCGCTGTTCATTTCGCTGGGCGGGATGAAGGTTGTGGCTTATACGGATGTGATACAGGTGGCAGTACTGATCTTTGGAGGACTGGTAACTACCTATATCGCACTGACGGTTGTTGGCGAGAAATTTGGCGTGGGCAGCAATGCCATTGCAGGGTTTAAGGTGCTGATGGATCAGGCGCCGGAGCATTTCAAAATGATTATCCCGAGACCTACCGCTACCTCTACGCAGAATGAGATCAGCAAATACCTCACTTTCCCCGGACTGGCTTCTTACCTTGCCGGAATCTGGATCATCAACCTGAACTACTGGGGATGTAACCAGTACATCACACAGCGTGCTTTGGGCGCCGATCTGCATACGGCAAGAACGGGTATCCTGTTTGCCGGCTTGTTAAAGTTAATGATGCCACTGATCGTGATGCTGCCTGGTATCGCTGCCTATGTATTGTACAGGGGCGGGTATCTTCCACAGCTGATCGGCGGCAAAGATGGTGCTTATTCTGCGGTGCTCACCTTCCTGCCTACAGGATTAAAAGGCCTGTCTGTTGCGGCACTGACCGCAGCGATTGTTGCCTCCCTTGCAGGTAAAGTGAATAGTATCTCTACGATTTTCACGCTGGATGTGTATTCAAAATATTTCAAAAAAGATTCGGACCAGAAAAACCTGGTATTTGTAGGCCGTGCTACAGTAGTGATCGGCCTGATCCTGGCAGTTCTGTTTACCTGGAACGACTTACTGGGTATTGGCGGAGTGGGTGGTTTCACCTATATCCAGAAATACACAGGTTTTATCAGTCCAGGTGTATTCGCGATGTTCTTCCTCGGGATGTTCTGGAAAAGGACTACAGGTGCTGCTGCAATTGCAGGGGTACTGGCGGGTTTCTTATTTTCGGTTTTCTTTAATGAGCTGGCGCCTTCGCTGATGGGACATGACACGATTCTTTACACGGCCTATCCAAATGGAGCAGGCGGATGGGAGATCCCCTTTCATATCTGTATGGGACTGTCTTTTGCCTTTACAATGGTGATTATGATTGCCATGAGTTATGCTGGGCCAAAGGTTAACCCTAAAGCTTTTGAGCTGGATAAAAGTATGTTTAATGTGAAACCCTCTACGCTGGCGCTGATCATTTTAACTCTTTTGATCATCACCGCATTATATGTGAAGTTCTGGTAACCAAAACCTTTTTAATAGAAAGAGAGCGCCCGGAAAGCGCTCTCTTTTTATATCGGTCGTTTTAATTGTACACCGTACCAAAACCATAAAGTGCATTTGATATGTTTGAAAGATAAGTATGCGAATCTGCATTCGGCAGGTTGTAGTACAGATAAATACCATAACCGTCACTCACTGTCCTGGTAGCAAGCGAGGCAGCAGTACCCGCACTGGTGGCGGTAATGTCAATTGCTGCCGGGCCAAGATTGCTTTTGGCCAGACCAGGCACTGCCGGCGTACTGTAAGTACCATATATCGCATTCCAACTGTAGTTAACCTTTGAACCTACAGTTACTCCTTGATAAGACAATCTCGACGCTGCAGGCCCGTAGAAATAAAATGAAATAATCTTGGACGGCATCAACTCCCGAAGAGCAGTCACCAGAAATACGAAAGAACTGTCATTTGGCTGCGTAGTTCCATTATTGCCATAATCAGAATATTCATCGTCAAAATCTATCCCATCCAGTCCATAGGTGCTAACTGCGTTGCTCAGCTGCTGTGCGAAAGCCTGTGCAGAAGCCATGCTGGTAAAATTGGTCATCCCCGCCCCCTGATGGTTGCCCAGGATAGAAAGCAGGACTTTGATGCCTTTGTCCTGCAGTGGCTTCACATACGTGTCCCTGTTGCTCAGCACATTTGTGACCTGCGGATTGAAAAAGAGTTCTGCTGTGCGGCTGCTTGTATTGAAATTGATATTGGCCGCAAAGATAATCCCGATATCAAATAAAGGGCTGCCATTTGTTAGCGTATACTTCGCTACATTTCTTAAATCGTTACTGTTGACCTCTACATAACAGACGCCTTTAGGTCCGTTGGTACCAATTGCATTGGTTTTGAGTGCAGTGGCAGAAGACAGGCTTTCAGGAGGTAATTTTGTTTCTTTTTTACAGGAGGCAAGCGCCAGCATTAAACAGGCCGCAGCCAGGATTTTGCTTTTTACAGATAATTTCAGGGTTGTTTTCATAGTTATTATTTTAGGTAAATAAATGTATATATGATGTATATCACCTATACAAGTTAACATATTTTCCCTATAATAACAATGACACACAAGTACTTAGTAATAAAATAATTATTATTTTACATTAAGTGAATACCCGAAAAAACAAAACAGATGGTTTAATACTGCTCCTTATAACTCCTGGGGCATTTCCCGGTGATAGATTTAAACACCCAGCGATCTCCAAAACCGCAGCCCAGGCATCTTCAGTCAGTATATGCAGAGGCATAAAATGAAAAAAGGGATAAGCTTTCAGCTTATCCCTGTAAATTATTATGGCTGATCTGCTATTCTTCTGCAGTTTCCGGTGCTTTGGACAGTGGCGCTTCAGGATCCAGTTCAACACAGCCCTCTTTGTCCTGTCTGGCAAACAAAATCGGGTACAGGAATAAAAATGCGCCCAGCATCAGGAACAATCCCGAAGCTTCAAGAACATATTTGCTCCAGCTGATTTCATTCGCATCCATGATCAAATAGGCAACTAACGCAAGCACGCCAAGGATAATGGCGATCACTGCTTTCTGGAGTTTCATTGCTTTTATCATGATCTTTACTTTATTTATCGGTTGATAAAGATACTGAACAAAAACCAAACCAATTTAAGATTTTGAAGATCAATGTATTTCCTGTAACAACTACCATTTTTCATTCTAAATCTGTAACTTTGCATCCTTATTTTTTTAAGATACTGGATTGATGTATAGGGAATTTAAACAATTAGAACTACCTAAAATAGGTAAAGAGATACTGGAGTTTTGGAAAGCAGAGAATATCTTTGAAAAAAGCATCTCTACGAGGCCAAAATCTAACCCATTTACTTTTTACGAAGGCCCGCCTTCTGCTAATGGTATGCCTGGTATTCACCATGTAATGGCCCGTGCCATAAAAGATATTTTCTGCCGGTACAAAACGCTCAAAGGTTTCCAGGTGAAGCGTAAAGGCGGCTGGGATACCCACGGACTTCCGATTGAACTTGCCGTAGAGAAAAAACTGGGCATCACTAAAATAGATATAGGTGTAAAAATTTCTGTTGAAGACTATAATGCAGCCTGCCGCGAGGAAGTGATGCGCTATACCGATATCTGGAACGACCTGACAGAAAAAATGGGCTATTGGGTAGATCTTGAAAAGCCCTATATCACCTATGAAAACGAATATATTGAATCCCTGTGGTGGATCTTAAAAACATTCTACAATAAAGGCCTTTTATACAAGGGATATACGGTACAGCCTTATTCCCCTGCTGCCGGTACAGGATTGAGTTCGCATGAGCTGAACCAGCCTGGTACGTATAAAATGCTGAAAGATACTTCCATCACTGCACAGTTTTTCCTGAAAAAGGATCAGCAGCATCCTCTGATGCCGGTACTTTTTGACAGCGAAACCGAAGATACGGCAATCATCGCCTGGACAACCACACCATGGACTTTGCCATCAAACGGCGCACTGGCGGTAGGTGAGAAAATCAGCTATGTGAAAGTGAAGACCTTTAACCCCTATACTTTCCTGCCGGTTAGCGTTATACTGGCGAAAGACCTGGTAGGAAAGCACTTTAAAAAAGACGCTGAAAATCTTTCTTTTGAAGATTTTAAAGACACGGATAAACTGATTCCATGGACAATAGCGGCAGAATTTACCGGTAAAGACCTTGTTGGTTTGCGTTATCATCAGTTGATGAACTATGTGACCAATGCAGAATTGGAAGAAAAAGCTTTCCGCGTGATCCCGGCCGACTATGTAACCACTGAAGACGGAACAGGTATCGTTCATATTGCAGCGGTTTTTGGTGCAGACGATTTCCGGGTATCCAAAGAAAGCGGCATCCCTTCGGTGATGATCAAAGACGAGCAGGGCAATGATCTTCCTTTGGTAAACAAACAGGGGAAATTTGTAGATGAGGTGACCGACTTTGCCGGATATTATGTAAAGGAAGAGTACTACAGCGATGAGGAACGCAAAGCAGCAGATTTTAAAGCTACTGACGTGCTGATCGCGATTAAGCTGAAGGAAGACAATAAAGCCTTTGATGTAAAGAAATATGAACACAGTTATCCGCACTGCTGGAGAACTGACAAACCTATATTGTACTATCCGCTCGACAGCTGGTTTATCAAAACCACCTCTGTAAAAGAGAAAATGGTAGAGCTGAACAAAACGATCAACTGGAAACCTGAAGCTACAGGAACCGGCCGTTTTGGAAACTGGCTGGAAAACCTGGTAGACTGGAACCTCTCGCGCTCCCGTTACTGGGGCACTCCCCTGCCGATCTGGAGAACAGCAGACGGTACGGAAGAAAAATGTATCGGCTCTATCGCTGAACTGAATGCAGAGATCAAAAAATCTGTTGATGCAGGTTTCATGGAAGCTTCCTTTGAGCTGAAAGATATGCACCGCCCTTACGTGGACGATGTGATCCTCACTTCTTCTACAGGAGAAAAAATGATCCGTGAAGCTGATATGATCGATGTATGGTTTGACAGCGGCGCAATGCCATATGCACAATGGCACTTCCCTTTTGAAAATAAGGAAGAATTTGAAAATGCCTACCCTGCAGATTTTATCGCAGAAGGTGTAGACCAAACACGCGGATGGTTCTTTACGCTGCATGCAATCGCAGTGATGCTGAGCGAAACCAGCGATGAGATCAAAGCCATCAATGAACGTGTAGGCAATAAAGGTATTGCGTATAAAAATGTGGTATCAAACGGTCTTGTCCTGGATAAGAACGGCAACAAAATGTCTAAACGTTTAGGAAACGGTGTCGATCCTTTCCATACGATTGATACGTACAGTGCCGATGCCACAAGATGGTATATGATCAGCAATGCTTCGCCATGGGACAACCTGAAGTTCAATATGGAAGGACTGGACGAGGTAAGGCGCAAGTTCTTTGGCACACTGTATAATACGTATGCCTTCTTTGCACTGTATGCCAATATTGATAAGTTCGAAATCGATGAGAACAACGAGATCTCTGTACAGGACCGCACGGAACTGGACCGCTGGATTTTATCATTGCTGCAGAACCTGATCAATGAGGTAGATGAAAATTATAATACCTATGAGCCAACGAAAGCAGCGAGGGCAATACAATCCTTTGTAGACGAGCACCTGAGCAACTGGTATATCCGTTTATCGCGCCGCCGCTTCTGGAAAGGCGAGATGACTGCCGATAAACAGGCCGCATATGAAACCCTGTACACTTGTCTGCTGACGGTATCACAACTGATGTCGCCCATCGCACCATTTTTTGCCGACTGGCTGTACCAGAACCTGACTGTAAACAAACCTGCTAAAGCAGAACAGTCTATACACTTAACACTCTGGAAAGAAGGTGATACTTCACTGATCGACACAGAACTGAACGAGCGTATGCACCTGGCGCAGGACATCTCTTCGATGGTACTCTCACTGAGAAAAAAATCCGGTATCAATGTTCGTCAGCCATTGGCCAAGATCCTGATCCCGGTGCTGGACCAGGCCTTCAAAAGCAGGGTAGAATTGGTTAAAGAAATTATTCTGTCGGAAACTAACATCAAGAATATTGAGTATATTACAGACACTGCAGGCTTCATCACCAAAAAG
Organism: Pedobacter westerhofensis; assembly: GCF_900182595.1. Classification (GTDB taxonomy): domain Bacteria; phylum Bacteroidota; class Bacteroidia; order Sphingobacteriales; family Sphingobacteriaceae; genus Pedobacter; species Pedobacter westerhofensis. Next base: position 419,651 of record NZ_FXTN01000005.1, read on the forward strand.
ATAAAACCCAACTTTAAAGCCCTTGGGCCGAAGGTAGGCAAGGACATGAAATCCGTGGCAGAACTGATCAGTAATATGAGCCAGGAAGAGCTGGGCAAGTTTGAAGCCGAAGGCCTTTACAAGGTCCCGGGCACAGATTACGAGATCCTTTTAGCGGATGTTGAGATTATCGCAGAAGATATTCCAGGGTGGCAGGTGACCAACCTGGGCAGCCTTACAGTTGCCCTGGATGTAACCATTACCGGGGAGCTGAAGGAAGAAGGACTTTCAAGGGAACTGATCAACAGGATCCAGAACCTGAGAAAAGAATTAAATTTTGAGGTAACTGACCGTATAGCGGTTAATTTACAAAACGATAACCTGATCAGGGCAGCAGTAGAGAATAATAAAGCATACATTTGCGCAGAAATTTTGGCAGATGACCTTACGCTGATCGATGATTTCGATTTAGGAAACAAAATAGTAATTGATGATGTTGAACTACAAATTTTGATTGCAAAACAATAAATAAATTATGGAAAACCCTACAAAAACGCGTTACTCAGATAACGAGCTTCAAGAATTTAAAGTGCTGATACAGGACAAGCTTCGTATGGCCAGAGAGGAATTTCTTGATTTAACGAATTCATTAAGCAGTCCAAATTCTAATGGTACTGAAGATACTTCAGGAACTTATAAAACACTGGAAGACGGATCTGCAACGATGGAGAAAGAACAGTTAAACCAGCTTGCTGCCCGTCAGAAAAAATTCATAGATAACTTAGAAGCGGCATTGGTGCGCATTGAGAATAAAACTTATGGTATCTGCCGTGAAACAGGTAAACTGATTCAGAAAGAACGTCTGCGTGCAGTACCTCACGCTACATTAAGTATGGAAGCTAAACTGAAGCAGGCATAATGAAAGGTTATACTAAACCATTGCTGGTGATATTCCTTGTTTTGCTTGTAGATCAGGCCGTAAAAACATGGATCAAAACCAATATGTATGTTGGCCAGGAATTTAAGGTCATTGGCAACTGGTTCATTATACATTTCACTGAAAATAATGGAATGGCTTTCGGGATGGAGTTTGGCGGTGAATTTGGAAAGCTTGCCTTGTCGCTGTTCAGAATTGGTGCCGTTGCCGGAATTGGCTATGGCCTGGTCTACCTGATCAAACATAAATACCACAGGGGACTGATATTGAATGTTGCACTGATCTTTTCGGGAGCACTCGGAAATATCATTGATTCGGTGAGTTATGGCAATATCTATGGATATGCCCCCCTCTTCCATGGCAAAGTGGTTGATATGTTTTACTTCCCGATCCTGGAAGGGATTTTCCCAACCTGGGTACCGATATGGGGCGGACAGGATTACGTATTTTTCAGACCGGTATTTAACGTTGCAGATGCTGCCATATCTGTAGGTGTGATTGCCATTCTGATCTTCCAGAAAAGCTACTTTAAAGAAGATGTGAAAGAGGAGATCGGCCCCAATAATGAAATGGTAGAAGACTAAAAAGAATATATACAGGAAGCGCCGGCAAAAATGCAGGCGCTTTTTTTTTGCCCCGGATTAGCCGGCATAACCTGCTTAGGAACTCAAAATCAACAAAATAACCAAATAAAAAAACAAGGTTACTATTGAATGAATAAAATTTCTTTATTTAGAATATGGAATCGGTATGATTTTTACATCTAACCTGTATACACACAAACAGAATCATTATGAAACACTTATTCACCTTTGCCTTTATTGCCTTGTTTAGTATGAGCGCGATGGCCCAGCAAGTAGACCTGCGAAAAAAAATCAGCGTTAGCGGAACAGCAGAAACAGAAGTTACCCCTGATATTATTTATATCAGCATTTCACTAAAGGAATACCTGAAAGATGGCAACAGCAAGAAAAAGGTAGAGATTACCGAACTGGAAACACAACTGTACAATGCGATCCAGAGTGCAGGCATTTCGAGAGATAACCTAATGATCAGTAACCTGTCGGGATACAACACAGCTGCTGAGAAAAAGAAAAACCCGGATTTCCTGGTGAGCAAACAGTACAGGCTGAAAGTTAACGACCTCAATAAATGGAACGCGATCATTGGCGATGTTGATCCTAAAGGGGTTGCCTATACCAATATCGACAGCTATGACTATTCTAAAATCGAGATCTTAAAAAAGGAACTGAAGATCAAAGCGCTGCAGGCCGCAAAAGCTAAAGCTACTTACCTGGTAGAAGCACTGGGCAACCAGCTGGGCAGTGTGATCGACATTCAGGAATTAAATAACGAAACCTTTCCTCAGCCGATGTACAGCACAAGCAGGGTGATGTTACGCGGGAACAGTTCCCTGGCTGATGCAGCACCCGCACCGGATATCGATTTTAAAAAGATAAAGCTGAGTTACGTGATGAATACCGTGTTCGAAATCAAATAACGACCAGTACAGTAGACAGTTTTAAACGACACAATTTATCATTACAGATAAAAAACACCCCATTTTACCCCAAATAGGCTATTTTAGGGGAAAAGAGACCTACCAGAACTTTTGGTAGGTTTTTTGTTATTTGGATAAATAACACGAACACTTTAAAACTAAATCAAAACGTTATGAAAAAATTAATTTACTCTTTCGCCTTAATCTTCATGTTAGGTCTTGGCATGAACACAGTATCTGCAGCAACAACTAAAGACAAAGTGGAAATGACAGTAGAGCAAAAAGCTCAATTGGAAAAAATCACTAACCGTGTTGAAGAAATTAAAGCAATGGATAAATCTCACATGTCAAGAGCTGAGAGAAAAGAATTGCGTAACGAATTAAAATCAATGAAAAAAGAAGCCCGTGCAATGGGTGGAGGTATCTATCTTTCAGTAGGTGCAATTATTATCATTATCTTATTATTAATCCTGATCCTGTAATCTAAGGACCATCGAAATAAAAAAAGCTCCATCTGTAAAAGATGGAGCTTTTTTTATTTGGTATCCCCGGCAGTAAATTTGCGCCGGAATGAATGTTGCGCCGGCTCAGGAAATTGCGCCGCTGAGGAAAATTTAATCGATACGGTCGAAACCGGTATAGGATCTCAGTACCTCTGGAATAACCACACCATCTGCTGTCTGGTAATTTTCCAGGATAGCTGCTACGATACGTGGTAATGCCAAAGCACTGCCGTTCAGCGTATGTGCTAACTGTGTTTTACCTGTCGCACCTTTAAATCTTAACTTCAACCTGTTCGTTTGATAAGCCTCAAAGTTAGATACTGAAGAAACTTCCAGCCAGCGCTGCTGCGCGGCACTCCATACTTCCATATCATACGTCATCGCAGAAGTAAATCCCATATCGCCACCACATAAACGCAGCACACGGTAATGCAGGCCAAGATCTTGCAGCAGTGACTGAACATAACTGCTCATCTCTTCCAGTATCTCATATGATTTATCCGGATGAGCTATCTGTACCAGTTCCACTTTATCAAATTGGTGGAGCCTGTTCAATCCGCGCACATGCGCACCATATGAACCTGCCTCGCGGCGGAAACATGGCGTGTATGCCGTATTTTTTATCGGTAGTTCTTCCTCTTTAAGGATTACATCACGGTAAAGATTGGTTACCGGGACTTCAGCCGTAGGAATCAGGTACAGGTTATCCACTGTAGAATGGTACATCTGTCCTTCCTTATCCGGCAGCTGTCCTGTGCCAAACCCTGAAGCTTCGTTGACCATCAGCGGCACCTGCATTTCGCGGTATCCTGCTGCGGTAGCACGGTCAAGGAAGAAGTTGATCAGCGCACGCTGTAAACGGGCACCCTTGCCTTTATATACAGGAAATCCTGCACCGGTAATCTTGGTACCCAGTTCAAAATCTATAATATCATATTTGGCGGTTAGCTCCCAGTGCGGCAAGGCATTGGCATGCAGTTCTGCCGGCGTACCGTGCAGGTACGTGACTTCATTGTCCTCTGGTGTAGCGCCTGCAGGCACCTGCTCTCCCGGCAGGTTGGGCAACTGCACCAGCGCCTGGTACAAATGCTGCTCTACCAAAGCCAGCTGATCTGACAATAGTTTGCTTTGCTCTTTATTATTTACTGTTTGTGCTTTAAGCACTTCGGCTTCTTCTTTTTTACCATTGCGCATCAGCTCACCTACCTGTTTGGCACTGGCATTGGCAATGGCAGATAAATTATCCAGCGAAGTTTGAGTTTGTCTGCGTTCTTCATCAAATTTGATAATCTCATCAACCAGTTCTGGCTGTTTGAAGTTACGGACACTTAAGCGTTCTAAAACTTTCTCTCTATTTTCACGGATATAGTTAACTTGCAGCATTATTTAATTTTTTTAACAAATATAACAAGAGTTTGGAGAATAATATGGGCGGTAAACTATTTCTGGTGCCTACACCTATCGGAAACCTCGAAGACATGACCTTCAGGGCTGTTCGCATATTGAAGGAAGCCGATATTATCCTGGCTGAAGATACGCGTACAAGTGCCCCTCTGCTGAAGCATTTTGGTATCGATAAAAAAGCATATTCACACCATCAGCATAATGAGCATAAGGCTACCTCAGAGATCATCAGGTTTCTGAACGAAGGTAAAAACGTGGCGCTGATCTCTGACGCCGGCACACCGGCCATCTCTGATCCGGGCTTCTTCCTGGTGCGCGAAGTACTGAAAAATGACCTGCCTGTAGAGTGTTTGCCCGGCGCTACAGCTTTTGTGCCTGCGCTGGTAAACTCCGGACTGCCCACAGACGCCTTTGTATTTGAAGGCTTTCTTCCCGTAAAAAAAGGAAGGCAAACGCGTTTAAAGAAACTGGCCGACGAAGAAAGAACGATCGTACTGTATGAAAGCCCGCACCGCCTGCTGAAGACCCTGGAAGAGTTTGCGCAGTTTTTTGGTGAGGAAAGACAGGCCTCGGTAAGTCGCGAGCTGACTAAAATGTACGAGGAAACCGTCAGGGGCACACTGACAGAAATAAAATCACATTTCGAAAACAATATATTAAAAGGCGAATTCGTAATTTGTGTTGCCGGTAAAGAAGAAACGAAAAAGGAAAAACGTTCTTATGAGAAAGATTAGCGTTTAGGCCCGCAACTTGCGGTAAACACCTTAAATAAAAAAACATGATTTTAATAGATAGATTTTTGAGCGATGAACAGGACCCTAAAGCTGTAGAAAAAGTTTTAGGTAAGCTGAACGATATGCTGACAACGAATGAAGAGCTCATCTACCTGGCTGTTCAGAAAAAACCAGCCGTAAACCTGCTGCCGGATTGTATTGCAGTAAGTAACAAACGCATCTTCTATTGTGAGCCGGCCAACTTTGGCATTACCATGAATTTTAAAGATATCTCCTGGAAAACCATTAAGGAAGTATCCTTTAAAGAGGAACTTTTTGGCTCCAAGTTTATCTGTGTACCGCAGCATGGCGAGAATATCATCACTGAATATATTCCAAAAGTGCAGGCACGTAAGTTATATCAGGCAGCTTATGAGCAGCTGGAAAGTTTTAGGGAACAGCAGCAGCTGGCTGAACAGGCCGACAGGAGAGCACAGCAGCAGGGTACGGTAAGCAATCTTCAGGCAGGTACCGAAGACATCCCCTTCATAGATATTACGCCTTCAGACAGCCCGGCAAAAGATGCGGTTTCTTTTGTTACGGAAATCCCTTCCGTGGCAGCAGTTCCTCCGGCACCGATTGAAGAACCGGAAGATGAAACTACCCTGAAATTGCGCAAGCTGAAAACATTGTACGATAAACAGCTGATAACCCAGGAAGAATACGAAGCGAAAAAAGCCGATATATTAGACAGTTTTTAATCCCCTGCAAACCTGATTATTCTACTATTAGTATCCATTATCCCTCAATGAAACCAAAACACCCGCTGTTGCTTGCCCTTTTAAGCGCATTCTTATTATGGCTGGCCTGGCCTCCACATACTTTTGCCGCTCCTTTATTACTGGTTGGTTTCGTTCCGCTATTGATTGCCCTGGATCAGATCATCTCAAAAAATGAGAAGAAAACCGGCAAAAAAGTGTTCCTTACTGCCGGATTAACCTTCCTGATCTGGAATACCGCATGTATTTACTGGGTGTACAATGCCATCAGTGCCTACAATAGTCCTGTAGTATCCCTGCTGATCTGCATCATCCCCTACGGATTGGGCGCTTTACTGATGACTTTTGCTTTCTGGTTGTATTACAGGTTTCTGAAAGTAGTGAGCAAAAAGAGCATTGCCTATCTGGCTTTACTTTGTTTCTGGATCGGTATGGAATATTTGCATGCCACATGGGACCTGGCCTTTCCCTGGATGACCCTGGGTAATGGATTTGCAGGACTGCACCAGCTGGCACAATGGTATGAGTCTACTGGCGTATATGGCGGATCCGTTTGGATTTTACTGAGCAATATCCTTGCCTTTGAAGCTTATAAAAGTTATAAAAATCAAACTGGTTATCTGAGGTTCAGGCCTGCCATTGCCTGGCTGATCTTCCTGATCGTTCCGGCTGCGATATCCCTGACCCGCTATTACACCTATAAAGAGAAGAACGTACCTATTAATGTGGTGACGGTGCAGCCAAATATTGATCCTTATGAGAAATCGGGTGGTATATCTGTGGGCGATCAGCTAAAGACTTTAAGTAAACTATCAGACTCAGTTGCACAGGTAAATACAGAATATTTTATCTGGCCGGAAACAGCAATCCCGAATTTTGCTGATGAAGACAGGATCCGCAGCAACAGGGAGTATGAGGATGCGCAGCGCTTTTTAAGCAAGTACAAGAATGGCTCATTGCTTACCGGTATTGAAAGTATCAAAATATACAATGAACAAAAAACCCTGTCGGCCAAGTTTGATGCCAACAGCCGTCTGTACTTTGATAACTTTAATACGGCAATGCAGGTAGAGAATTCTAACAACGTCCAATTTTATCATAAATCCAAACTGGTGCCGGGTGTAGAAAAAATGCCTTTCCCGGAAACACTGGCTTTCCTTGCCCCTGTTTTTTCTGGCCTGGGCGGAACCGTATCCGGATGGGGATGGCAGGACGCGCCCGGTGTATTTTACTCCCAAAGTGGTGTCGGTGTGGCGCCGGTGATCTGCTACGAATCCCTCTGGGGCGGATGGATCAGCGAGTCTGTTAAAAACGGTGCGCAGTTTATCGCCATCATTACCAACGATGGCTGGTGGGGAAATACCTATGGTAAAGACCAGCATTTTCTGTATGCCAAATTACGGGCGATCGAAAACCGCCGCTGGGTGGTAAGATCTGCCAATACAGGAATTTCCGGTTTTATCAATCAGCGCGGGGATGTGGTGAAACAGTCGAAATGGTGGACACGTGATGCCCTCAAAATGGATATCAATCTGAATGATCAGCTGACGCCATATGTAAAAAGCGGAGATATCATTGCTAAGATCTTAAGCGTAATGGGCCTGATCCTGGCTTTGTTTATACCTTACGGGACTTTCTTCAGGAAGAAGTCCCGTAAAGCTTAAGCCAGGTATTTTCCTACAATCGGCATCCTGCGGCCCATTCCAAAAGCTTTTGGTGAAACCCGCAGGATAGGCGGTGTCTGGTATCTTTTAAACTCCGCCCCGTTCACCAGTTTCAAAATTCTTTTGACTATCGCTTCGTCATAGCCCTGCGCAATGATTGCAGCAGAACTTTTCTTCAGCTCGATAAACTGGTACAGGATCGCATCCAAGGTGTCATAGTCAGGAAGAGAATCAGAATCCTTCTGTCCCGGCCTGAGTTCGGCAGATGGTGGTTTAACGATGGTATTCTCGGGAATCACCTCGCAGTCTTTATTGATATAATGGGCAAGCTGGTAAATCTGTGTTTTGTAGACGTCACCAATTACCCCTATCGCACCGCACATATCTCCATACAGCGTACCGTAACCTACGGCACACTCACTTTTATTTGAAGTATTCAGCAGGATATAGCCAAACTTATTGGACATCGCCATCACCACAATGCCTCTGCTCCGCGCCTGGATATTCTCTTCGGTCAGATTAAAGGAAAGTCCTTCAAAAGCATGGGCAAGCATGCTGTCAAACGCATCTGCCGCTTCCTTGATGGCGATGATCTCGTGTTTGCAGCCAAAGTTTTCTACCAGGTCCAGCGCATCCCTGATCGAATGGTCTGACGAGTATTTGGAGGGCATCAGTACCGCCATCACATTTTCAGGCCCAAGGGCCCGGCAGGCCAGTGCACAAACAATTGCAGAATCGATACCACCGGAAAGGCCCAGGACCGCTTTTGAAAAGCCAGACTTGCCAAAATAATCTTTTATGCCAAGCACCAGCGCATCATGGATCTGTGCGATATCAGATGACTCTGCATGTGCAACCGGGGCATAACCTTCAAATGTACCATTAGCAAGCGTATACGTCTTTAAATGCTCTTTAAAATAAGGCATTTCATCCAGCAGCTGCCCTTCATTGTTATAAGCCAGAGAGCCCCCGTCAAATATAATTTCTGTTTGTGCCCCTACCTGGTTTACATAAAGCAATGGCAATTTATACTTTTTTGCATTATCTGACAAAACCACCATTCGCGCATCATCATGTTCATAAGAAAATGGCGAGGCTGCAATATTGATCATCACATCCGGATTTTGCGTAATCAGCACATCCATCGGATTGGAAATATACAGAGGGTTATTATTAATGTTCCAGAGGTCCTCACAGATCGTTAGGGCAATCCTGGTCCCTTTAAAATCGATACATTCAAAAGCTGTAGCAGGCTCAAAATAACGGTACTCATCAAAAATATCATAATTGGGCAGCAGCGCTTTTTTCACTGTTGCTTTAACCTCGCCCTCTTCAATAAAGTAAGCGGCATTATACAGGTCTTTACCGGCAACAGCCTCATTTTTTACGGGCAGGCCGATAATACAGGCGATGCCTTTACAGTGCGATGCAATTTCCTTCGCTGCATCTTCGCATAAGGCAATGAACTCCTCAAACTCCAGGAAATCGCGCGGCGGATATCCGCAAACTGCCAGTTCTGCAAACACGACCAGGTCGGCACCACCAGCTTTTGCCAGGGCAATATGATCGATGATTTTTTTCGTGTTGTATTCGAAATTACCGATGTGGTAATTGAGCTGCGCTAATGCTATCTTCATGATCTGCTAAAAGAAAACTCCAAAATTTATACCTACAAAGTGGTTTTTTACACTTCTGCTTTTATCATCAGAGATATCAGTAAATCCGTTATTGAAAGTAAGCCCGGTGGTTACGCTGGTATGCCCTGCGATATCATATTCAATTCCCCCGCCAATGATCAGACCGGCACGGTAAAAATTGATATCTTTTTTGATATGCTCCCCGTCTACGATCCTGGTATTGTTTACTGATACGTTTTGTTTTGCACCAATATTAAAGTCATTGGACAAACCAAACTGCCCGTACCAGCGTACCAGTCCGATTTTGTCAGTCTTCAGTTTCAGGGTTAGCGGAATTTCTACGTACTGCAGCATATATTTCAGTTCATATGCCGTAGGGTTTGGATATTTCACCGCATCATAATACGGTCGTGGGTTAATCTCAGTGGTTTTGCCATTGATACTGGTGATCGTTAAGCCGGTAGAAAAGCTGTAGTTCTCAGCAAAATCGAAGTCGGCCAGCAAGCCATAGGCAAAACCCAGGTTCACACCATTGCTGGTCCCTGTTTCCGGCTTTGCCCAGCCGATCGTTGGATATGCTGCAAGGCCAAGCCTGAAACCATAATAAGGCTCAGGCCCGTTTTGTGCAACAGCGCTGCCTGTGATCATTAAAAATAGAATTCCGGTTAGTAAGTTTTTCATTAGTTTCTATTGTGTTTAATAGCCATGAAGCTATCATCAGCATTTGTAATATTTATAGTCGAATGCTGATGATGGTTTCATCCCTGATCTGTTTATATTTGTTATCAATGAATGATAACGTAAAGCATCTCCAAATTTATCTAATTTTTCTGTGTGTAGCCTCATTTTTTTCCTGTAAACAGGGAAATAAGCCCGATGTGAGCGACATAGACCTCGATATTAAAATTGAAAGATTTGACAGGGACCTGTTTACCGGAAAGCAGAAAGACATTGCGCAGACTGATATTTTCCTGCAGAAAAGATATGGCGGATTTTATGATGATTATGTGCACCGGATGGTGGGCGACCCTACATATACTGGTGCCGCGGTTTTGGCCACACTCTATAAAGACCAGGCCTACACAGATTTAAGCAAGGATGCCGACAGCGTATTCAAAAACATGGAAGCCCAGGAACAGGGACTTACCGAAACTTTTAAATACATCAGATACTACTATCCCCAGGTAAAGGTTCCCAAAATCATTGCCTTTGTTTCGGGCTTTGCTGTGCAGACACCTATTGGTGACGACTACATGGGTATCGGGCTGGACATGTTCCTGGGTAAAAACAGCAGGTTTTACAAGGCTATCGTAAAAAGCGTTCCTTTATATATCTCCCGGAGGTTTAGCCCCGAGTATGTTGTTCCGCGGATAACGGAAACCTTTGCACGCGAAGAGCTGTTCCCGGCAAGAGATGAAAACCGTTCTTTACTGGCTAAGATGGTAGAGAATGGCAAGATCCTGTATTTTATGGACCAGGTAATGGACGATCAGATTCCGGATTCGGTTAAAATAGGCTATACCGCCAAACAATTGGAATGGTGTAAGGCTTATGAAGGAGATATCTGGGCATATTTTATGCAGAATAACCTGCTTTTTGAAACAGATTTCCAGAAAATACAAATGTACCTGAGCGAAGCGCCATTTACGCCGGGCTTAGGCGAAAACAATGAATCCGCTCCCAAACTGGGGATCTGGATTGGCTGGCAGATGGTGAGGAAGTACATGGCCGAAAATCCTAAAGTTACCTTACAGCAGCTGATGGCAGATCAGGATGCACAAAAAATATTGAATGGTGCAAAGTATAAACCAAAAATGGAGCCTTAGATAACGTCAGTTCTCAATAGTAGGTCTTCAGCTCTCAAATTAATCTAAATGAAGAAAGTAGGAATTGTCCTCTCAGGAGGAGGAATAAGAGGCATTGCACACTTGGGCGTATTGAAAGCACTGATCAATGCAGGTATCACCTTCAGCCATATCAGCGGCACCAGTGCAGGCTCTATTGTGGGCGCTTTTTATGCTGCCGGAATAGATCCGGAGGAAGGGCTGGAGATCTTTATGAAAACAAAACTGCTGCGCTTTATCAGGCCGGCAGTGGGTTCCCTGGGCCTGATCGGAATAGAGCATACCTCCAATCTGCTGAAAACCTTTTTTCCTGAGGATAAGATAGAAAAGCTCAAAATCCCGCTCACGATAGCGGCGACAAATTTTAGCGAGGGGAATCTGGTTTATTTTTCAAAAGGGCCGCTGATCAGGGCCATCCAGGCTTCATGCTGCCTGCCCGGGATATTCAGGCCGATCATGATCGACAACCAAATGTATGTTGATGGCGGGATCCTCAATAACTTTCCCGTGGAACCTTTGCTGAACAACTGTGATTTTATCATTGGTTCATCCTGCAATCACCTGAGACCGGTAAGCAGCATCACAAATATCTCCACACTGATGTCAAGGGCAGGACTGATGACGGTTAATAAAGACATGGAGCAGAAATCGGCTTTCTGCAATCTTCTGATAGAACCTAAAGGTATGGGAGAAATCAGCACTTTTGATATGAAAAAAGCTGAAACCATTTACTGGCTGGCTTATGAGGAAACACTGAAAACGATCAAAAATCATACGCAGTTCCAGGAACTGCTAAAAGAGAATGCGTCTTAAATACCTTTCAGCGCAACCAGGTTATCACCTTCAAGTACAGGAATGGCTTCACAGATGTTGAGCTGAAGACAGAACTTGATATCCTCCTCGATATTCAGCGCCATCATACGGTGGCTATGAGCAGATTTACCTACATAGGCCCGCAGGTTATCTTTAGCCATGGAGTACAGATCTTCTGCGGCCACACCGGCATCATCAAAATCTGTGAACAGCGGGCGCAGTTCATGTACCACAGCTCCGGCAAAGATCGTATCCTCCAGATTAAACTGGTCTTTCCAGCCCGCACAAAGCAGCAATACATCCTTATCCTGGGTTTTTAGCCAGTTGCACAAAGCCTGAAGGTTTAGAAAGGAACCAATCACCACCTGACTTGCTTTTCTTGCCAGGTGCAGCGCTTTGGTACCATTTGTAGTGGTTAACACCACGGTTTTACCTGCCACTTTATCAGCTGTATAAGAAAATGGGGAATTGCCAAAGTTATAGCCTTCAACTACTTCCCCATTTCGTTCTGCCGCCAGTAAATATCCCCTGTCTGCATAATTCAGGCAATCCTCTACCTGCGCCACCGGAATAATAGCCTCTGCCCCGTTGTCTATTCCATATACGATGGATGAGGTTGCTCTCAGGATATCAATAACGACAACAATACTTTCTTCTATCGCGTATAAATCTATGAGAGCGGGGGTAAGGCAAACTTCTATTTTTCTGGGCATATCAGGCGGGGATCGGAAACTACGTTGGTTTATTTAAAAAAAGGGAATTTTACTACTTTGGCTTTAATATTATTGTTACGGATGCTGATATAGATTTCAGCTCCTTCTTTTGCATTTTCTTTGCTTACATAACCCATTCCTATGGCTTTCTGCAGGGAAGGCGACTGAGTACCGGATGTTACTTTTCCGATTACATTTCCTTCTGCATCCACGATCTCATAATCATGGCGCGGGATACCGCGGTCGATCATCTCGAAACCAATCAGCCTGCGTTTTACACCGGCTTCCTTTTCTGCCAGTAAGGCTTCAGAATTTGTAAATGGTTTGGTGAATTTGGTGACCCATCCCAAACCGGCTTCAATGGGAGAAGTGGTATCGTCGATATCGTTGCCATACAGGCAGAAGCCCATTTCAAGGCGCAGGGTATCACGGGCACCTAAACCTATTGGTTTAATGTTAAACGCAGCACCTGCTTCGAAAACAGCATTCCAGATCGTTTCTGCATGCGCATTGTCGCAGTAGATCTCAAATCCGCCCGCACCTGTATATCCTGTAGCAGAAACCACCACATTTTCCACACCGGCAAAAACACCTTTGGTGAAAGTATAATATTCCATCGAAGCAAGGTCGATATCCGTCAGGCTTTGCAGCGCTTCGGCAGCCTTTGGCCCCTGAACGGCTAACAGTGAAGTCTGATCAGAGATATTGTGCATCTCTACTCCTTTGGTATTAAATTTACTGATCCAGTTCCAGTCTTTCTCGATATTGGAAGCATTCACGACCAGCATATATGTTTTCTCATCTATCCTGTAAACGAGCAGGTCGTCTACAATCCCGCCCTCTTCGTTTGGAAGATAAGCGTACTGAACTTTACCGTCATATAATTTCGAAGCATCATTACTAATTACGCGCTGGATCAGGTCAAGGGCATTTTCACCTTTAAGGATGAATTCGCCCATATGGCTTACATCAAAAACACCTACAGCTTTTCTTACTGTAGCATGTTCTGCATTAATGCCTTCATACTGAACTGGCATATTGTATCCTGCAAATGGTACCATCTTGGCACCCAAAGAAATGTGTTTGTCTGTTAATGCGGTATTATTCATGCGCTAGTGGTTAGATTTTGGGCAAAAGTACATATTTTTTATCCATTTACTAACCGCTCGTATACATTGAGCATCCTTTCAGAAACCGTGATCAGGTTATGATCGCGCTCCACTGTTTTACGCGCATTCTCGCCGATCTCGCGCCACCTGTTGGGGTGGGTAATGCACTGCAGGATACAGCGGTAAAATTCATCTGGCGTATTTGCAATCAGGATGTCCTTTCCGTTTTCGCAATTCAGTCCTTCTGCCGCATAGGTAGTAGCGATCACACATTTTTTCATGGCCATTCCTTCGATGATCTTTACCCGCATCCCGCTGCCGGAAAGCAGGGGCACAATCATAATGGCTTTGGAGTTCATGAATTCTACGGCATCAAATATTTCTCCTTCTACCACAAGGTTGTCGGAATCATAATCATAGAAATGCTGCTGCATGCTCTTGCCCGCAATATAAAAGCGCAGCTCACTGTTGAGCTTCTCTATATCCGGCCAGATCTCTTCGATAAACCACTCCAGCCCCTCTTTATTTGGCCGGTAATCCATTGCACCGAGATGGAACAGCGTAGGAAAGCTTGTTTTTTTTGGGTCTACCACATATTTTTCAAAGTCCAGCGCCACCGGAAAAACATCGAGGCAGGTTTCGCAGCCAAAATGCAGGATCGCCTGGCGGTCGGGCTCACTGATCGCAAAGATCTGGTGAAAGCGGTTGATCTGCTCGGTTTCATATTCCCTGAGCCGGCGGGCCAGGAACTGCAGGTATTTGCGCCTGGGGGTAAAGCGCTCGGAATTGGCCAGTCGCTCCCAAACGTCAAAAACAATATTGTGCGCACGGTAGATCAGCTTGGCCTTGCTGTTGTTCTTCACCACATCGAGGTAAGGCACTACAAACAGTCCTTCAAACTGGATGATATCAAACTCTGTTTCGCGCAGGATATTTTCCAGAAGCTTGGCAGCATCTTCATCAAAGAAGCGTGATACATTGTAAGACTCGTTGGAAAAGATATTGAAAAATGCGCCCCAGAGATTGACCTCGGTATCCAGGTCCCAGGAGTGGAATTTGATCTTTTCAAATACGGGGTCATAGATATCATCTACATCTACCCTGTGTTTATTGGTGTTAATACTGAACAAAGTGATATCCACGCCCACATTGAGCAGGCCCTTAATAGTGTTGTACACTACAATCGGGTAGCCGCTGTTGGGCGGAAATGGAACACGGTTACTGAGTATTAACGTTTTCAATAAGGTGAAAATACAAATTATAGCTCATTATCTGCAACGAAAAGAAGATCAGGATCACTGATGCTAAAAGTTTTACGGTGATATGGTGAAAGCCCGTGCAATATTGCTGCAGAGCGGTGCACTTTTGTTGGATATCCTTTATTCGTCTTCCATTCGTAATGCGGGTATTCATCAGCCAGGTTGTCCATAAATTCGTCGCGGTGTGTTTTCGCCAGGATGGAAGCGGCAGCGATATTGAGATATTTGCCGTCGCCTTTAATAATGCAGCTATGCGGAATATCAGGATAAGCTTTAAAACGGTTGCCGTCGATACTTAAATACCGGGGCTGAACGCTCAGTTTTTCTATCGCCCTGTGCATCGCCAGGAAGGAGGCGTTCAGGATATTGATCTCATCGATCTCGTGATTGTCTACTGAGGCTACCGACCAGGCAATGGCTTCGCGCTCTATGATCAGCCTCAATGCTGCGCGCTGGTTGTGTGTCAGCTTTTTGGAGTCGTTCAGCTCTCCTGCTGCAAAATCAGGTGGCAGGATTACTGCGGCAGCGTATACCGGTCCTGCAAGGCAGCCCCTGCCCGCTTCATCACAGCCGGCCTCTATATGTTCCAGTTGAAAACAGTTCAATAACATGGCACTAATTTAGGAAAAAAAACTAAACCGTAATATTCTGGGCTTTGATATCAAAGGCATCGCGGAGCCCGATTGCCATCAGGTTGAAGGCGTAAACAGTCAGCATAATGGCCATTCCGGGCAGAATAGCCAGATAAGCGGCATCCATGACGATATAGCCATAATTCTCCTGGATCATACTTCCCCAGCTGGGCATGGGCGGCTGTGCGCCAAAGCCAAGAAAGCTTAAGCCTGTTTCAAGCAGGATGGCCGAAGCAAAATTTGCCGAGGCGATCACGAGCACAGGGCCTGCAATATTGGGAAGGATATGTTTGAGTAAAATGCGCTGCGTGGGAAATCCCAGTGCCCTGGCAGCCTCTACAAATTCAGCCTCTTTAATCGCCATCACCTGTCCGCGTACCAGTCGGGCAACATCTACCCAGGTAGACAAGCCTACCGCAATAAATATCTGCCAGAAACCCTTTCCGAGGGCAAATGAAATCGCAATCACCAGCAGCAGGGAGGGCAGCGACCAGATCACGTTCATCAGCCAGCTGATCGCGGTATCTGTAAAGCCGCCAAAATAGCCGGCCAGTGCGCCAAGGCTTACACCGATACTCATAGAAATGATTACCGCGATCAAACCTACCGACAGTGAAACCCGGACACCCAGGATGAGCCTGCTGAGCAGGTCCCTGCCGTAGCCATCGGTTCCCAGCAGAAAGGTCTGCCGGTAGATATGCCGACGGATAAATTCTTCGGTACTGCCTTTTATCTGATAACTGCTTTCCGCAGATTCTTCATCGTCACCAATATATTCTTTCACATAGATCCTGTTGCCGGCTATCCTGTACCCGGTAATTGGAATACTCTTTATCCCGGATTCCTGCCCGTAGAGCATCTTTTCAAAAAGACCAACCTGCGCAACACTATCCTTGGTACTTACTACCAGGAACTGGAAGCTGCGCCCCGGTTTTTTATTGCTGAGCTGCAGGTGCATTGAATTGGCCATCGGCGTTTGATCGGGCGTCAGCACATAGCCCAGAATGCCCATCATCAGCAGCAGTATGATAAAGATCAGTCCGCCCAGTGCGGGTTTATTTCTTTTAAACCGCAGCCATATCTTTCTCGCAGGACTATTGCTTTTCTCCATTATTTGACCATTCTGCCTTTCCAGTTGTATTTGCCTGAGTTTCCGGACACACCAATATAAATAATATACAGGACATGGAAAATATTCAGGACAGGTAATAATACCAGTAAACTTGTTCTCCTGGCAAATTTTGTCACCCCTGTAAGGAACAGGAACTCTATAGCAATCTTCAGTGCCAGCTGTATGGCTGCAATTTTAAGGAAATCAATATAAAACACCCCGGCAAGGAGATTAAGCAAAATACTGAGGTTAAAGAACCATATAAATACGCCCAGGACGATGATCGACTTATTCTTATACCGGGTACTTTTTGATGCCCATCGCTTGCGCTGCTGCAGGAACTCGTTCAGGTTGGGCTTGGCATGTGTATACACAATGGCATCCTGGTTCCTGAGAAAGCCGATCTTGTTTTCATATCTGGCAGCTATTTTATGCAGCAACAGTTCATCATCACCCGAGGCAAGGTCGTCTATACCCTGAAAGCCGCCTACTTCATAAAAGGCTTCGCGCTCATAGGCCAGGTTGGCACCGTTGCAGGTAGAAGGTTTATTGTTGCCGATGGTGGATGCCCCGAGCCCGATCAGGTACAGAAATTCCAGCGACTGCGACCTTTCAAAAAAGCTCTTTTCTTCGTCGTACGCCACCGGGGAAGAGATCATTTTGAAACCTTTTTCTTCGTAATACGCTACAATCGTTTTAAGCCATCTGGTACCCATACGGCAATCTGCATCAGTGGTGATGATCAGGCTGCCTTTGGCTTCACCTATCGCGGTCTGAATGGCTTTTTTCTTATAGGAGTTGAGTGCACGGTCTTCTTTTAGGGAAATGAGTTTTACGCCCGGGTACGAACGGACAATCTCAGCAGTATTGTCTGTGGAGTGGTCGTCAATAAAGATGATCTCCGTAAGGTCCCTGTCATAGTCCTGCGCCAGCAATGCCTCAATGGTGCGGTGAATACTCTCAGCTTCATTGCGTGCTGCAATAATGATGGAAACACTGGTAAAGCCCTTTGTTTCCTTATACTGAAAGGGCACAAGCTGGTGCCAGCCGCGTATAAATCCAAAAACAACGAGCAGGTAGATGAGGGTTAAAAATGATGACAGGTAACTAACGGCGGTTAAGACTTCCAAAAAAATTTAATTTAAAAACGAAATATGAGCCTAATATAGCAGGAATAATAATATTTATCAGCCATATACTTGCAGTACATGCAATAACTGCCACGTCCTGTTTGGTAACGAAGCTAAAAAAATAGGATGCAGTGACGCTTCTTACGCCGATATCAAACAAATCCAGAGATGGAAGGGTGGATTGTACAAAAAATAAAATACACACCATCATCATAATATCCAGGTAATGTATCTCAGGGATGAGCCAGTAAAACATAATAAAGTACTGCGTACTGAAGACCACATACCTGGCCAGACAAAGGGAGAGAATTCTCAGCAGTTCCTTCTTGTGGTACCTGCCCAGGATGCTGTAAAATTTCTTGTATTTCCTGGTAAAACGCATAGACAGCAGGATGCCGTTGAGCCAGCGGATATTAAAAAAGAAAACCAGGAAGAAAGCACAGAACATGACAGACACTGCCATCAGGGCGTAGGTAAGCCTGTAATCAAGACCCGCAAAACGATAGATGAAGAGGCAGACCGCTATGGCACCAAAGATGTTCGTGAGCACCATCTGGCCGATGTTACCTACGGCCATGGCCACTACCCCGATGATCCTGCGCTTGGGTGATAAAAAAAATACCCTGCCGCCATACTCGCCGATTCGGTTGGGCGTGAACACTGCCCAGGTGAGCCCGCAGAATACAGACTCCACCGCGCGCCACAATGTAATGATCTCTATTTGCCGCAGTAACCTTTTCCATTTTACGGCTTCGAGCCCCCAGTTGATAAACATCAGCAGCAGCACCAGCGAAAGAACGGCCGTGATCTCTGGTACCGGGATACCCGATAAAAGGCTTGTAAAATCTTTCAGGTTCGTATTTGCAGAGAGCTTATGGTAGATAAACCAGAACGTAAAGGCAACGATGGCCACTTTGAGAACATTGGAAAATATACCTTTATATTTGGATATCAATTTATCGTTTCTTTTATTTCATGCAAATATGCTTAATATTGTTCTATGTTGGTTGGAAAAAAGGAAAGGGTGATCATGGGCATAGACCCGGGCACAGCGATAATGGGCTATGGTGTGATCCTGGAGAAGGGCAGTAAAATAGAACTGATTGCCATGGGCGTAGTGAAGATGGACCACCTGGATGACCACTTTTTAAAACTACAGCGGATCTTTGCAAAAACTGTAGCGCTGGTAGATGAATACAAACCTGATGTGGTGGCGCTTGAAGCACCATTTTACGGAAAAAACATACAGGTGATGCTTAAACTGGGCCGGGCACAGGGAATTGCCATGGCAGCAGCCTTATCAAGGGATATTCCGATTACAGAATATGCGCCAAGAAAGATCAAACAATCGATTACAGGTAATGGAAGTGCGGGAAAAGAGCAGGTAGCGGCGATGCTGCAGCGCCTGCTGAACTTTAAGGAAACGCCAGAGTTCCTGGATGCCACGGACGGGCTGGCGGTGGCTGTATGCCACTCCTTTCAGCGGGTATCTGCAAGCGGTACCGGAAAGTCCTACTCAGGATGGGATACCTTTGTGAAAGACAACCAGAAAAGGGTTAAATAAAAAAAGCCTTCATCAGCATCTGCTGTGAAGGCTTTTCTTTAAATATCTTTATTTTAAGCGCCCAGTATTTTGAATACTGCTTTACAGCATACAAATGCTCCTGCGAATAATATCGCCCATGATACGATTGACAATGTCATAGAATCACCTGCAAAACGCAGAAAAACTCCAATTATGCTGATCACAACACCAACAACCAATAATTTATATATTGCTGATTCGTTTGCGTTTTGTATACTTTTTGTGTTACGTAGCGGCCTTTGATCCATTTGTTTATTTTTAAAATCCTGCACAAAATTAATATTATTTCAACAAATAAAGCATGATAGCCTGAGAATTATTTGTTTAGAATCCTTTTAACCCATTAATCCGCTGTCTTGATTTTTCTGTTTCGTTGGGATTTACACCTTTGTACAGTACTTTCTCCCAGTCGCCATACATTGGATTAGGCAATACAATAAAGTGCGTACCGAATTCTGCCTGTGCGCGGTCAACTTCTTCTTTCGTATTTTTTCCCTGTCTGTAAAACACATTGGAGAAATCACTGAGGTTATCACCACATAATAAAAGAACATTATGCTGTTCCAATACTTTTTGCCGGCGGGCTTCCTTGTCAGACGATCCTGCAGACAACATCAGGTGCTGCTCATCAGCGAATGGAAATCCCAGCCGCTGCAGGTTGGCCAGCGTGGCTTTAAAATCCGGTGCTATCCTGTTGGAGACATAGAAAGTTTCTACCTGACGCGATGCCGCATATTTAAGAAAGCTCAGCGCTCCGGGTACGGTATCTGCTGCGGCAAGGCTTGTCCATGCCGACCAGTCTTTGGGATTGTAAGCCACACCTTTCTGTACCTGCATGGCAGAAAAAGGCGAGTTATCAAGCAGTGTTTCGTCGATATCAACGATCACGCAGTTGGGTTTAGCAGCGGCGGTATCTTTTAACCTTTCATTGAGCGAGAGCCTGGCAAAGTTGTAGGCCTGGAAAGACAATGCCCTGTACTCTCCGGACTGCTGCTCCCATGCCACAGCAACGGCATAATCTTTTTGAGCCAATGCGCCCGGACTCATCTGCGCGAATAAAACAGCCGGAAATAAAAACGTCAGTAAGACCGGGAAAATGATTTTGTTCATGATCATCATATGTTAAGCTTTAAACAAAAAGAGGCCATCTTTTGCAAGACAGCCTCTTAAATTAATTTATTTGAGATGTACTAACCATTCAATGCTGCTGCACCGCTTACGATCTCAGTCAGCTCAGTAGTAATTGCTGCCTGACGTGCCTGGTTGTAAGAAAGTTTAAGCGCTTTCAGCAGGTCGCCCGCGTTTTCAGTTGCTTTATCCATCGAAGTCATCCTTGCACCGTGTTCTGATGCATGTGAATCCAGAACAGCTTTATACAATTGAATTTTGATCGATTTGGGAATTAATTCTTTTACGATCTCCTCCTGTGAAGGCTCAAGGATATAATCTATCTGTTGTTTATTTGACTTTTCTGATGGCTTGGCTTCTGTTTTTGGCAAAGGAAGCAGTTGCTCTGTAGTCACAATCTGTACAGCTGCGTTTTTGAACTGATTGTATACCAGTTCTACTTTATCAAACTCACCTGCTTTAAAGCCGGTCATGATCGCCTCTGTAATTTTGGTTACGTTCTCAAAGGTTAATGCGGTATATACATCGTTATTGTTTCCGATCACCTTGTAGTCTCTCTTCTCGTAAAAGTCCTGCGACTTTTTACCGATCGATACGATACTTACATTACCATTTTTATATTGCGTACTGTATTTATCTGCGATGAGGTTGTTCGTTGCTTTAATCACGTTCATGTTAAAAGCACCAGCAAGACCACGGTTAGAAGATACCACTACAATTAAAACTTTGTTTGGCTCACGTTCTTCAATAAAAGGCGATGAAGATCCTTCCAGGTTGGCAGAAAGATTCCCTAAGATCTCTTTAAGCTTCGTAGCATACGGACGTAACTGTATAATAGCATTCGTTGCGCGCTTCAGCTTTGCTGCCGAAACCATTTTCATGGCTTTGGTAATCTGCTGCGTAGATTGCACCGATGATATACGAATTCTTACTTCTTTTAAATTTGCCATTCTTTTTTAATCTTCTTCCTGTATAATTAGTAGTTCGCTGAAAGTTCTTTAGCTACAGTTTCTAACACTGAAGTAATCTCATCATCCAGTTTACCAGCTTTTAAAGCAGCCAGTGTTTGTGGGTAACGCAATTCCAGTTGTTGTAAATATTCAGCTTCAAATGCCCTGATTTTGTTTACAGGAACTGAACGCATCAGGTTTTTGGTACCGATATAAATGATAGCAACCTGTTTTTCTACAGACATTGGAGAGAACTGACCTTGTTTTAAGATCTCAACGTTCCTTGAACCTTTGTCCAGTACAGATTTTGTAGCCGCATCAAGGTCAGATCCGAATTTAGAGAACGCCTCCAGCTCACGGTACTGTGCCTGATCCAGTTTCAATGTACCAGCAACTTTTTTCATTGATTTGATCTGTGCGTTACCACCTACACGTGATACCGAGATACCTACGTTAATAGCCGGACGTACACCTGCGTTGAACAGGTTTGATTCCAGGAAAATCTGTCCGTCAGTAATTGAAATTACGTTGGTAGGGATATATGCAGAAACGTCACCTGCCTGAGTTTCGATAATCGGAAGGGCAGTTAATGAACCACCACCTTTAACGATACCTTTGATAGACTCAGGAAGATCGTTCATTTGTCTTGCGATCTCGTCGTTGGCGTTGATCTTTGCCGCACGCTCCAGTAAACGGCTGTGCAGGTAAAACACGTCACCAGGATAAGCCTCACGGCCCGGTGGGCGACGCAACAACAGTGAAACCTCACGGTAAGCCACAGCCTGTTTAGACAAATCATCATAAACGATCAGTGCAGGGCGACCTGTATCACGGAAGTACTCACCAATTGCAGCACCAGAGAAAGGCGCGTAAAACTGCAATGGAGCAGGATCTGCTGCAGAAGCCGAAACAACAACTGTGTAAGCCATTGCACCGTTCTCTTCTAAAGTACGGACAACGTTTGCTACAGTACTTGCTTTCTGACCACAGGCAACATATATACATAAAACAGGGTTACCTGCTTCATAAAATTCTTTTTGATTGATAATGGTATCGATACAAACGGCACTTTTACCTGTCTGACGGTCACCAATAACAAGCTCACGCTGACCACGGCCAATCGGGATCATCGCGTCAATCGCTTTGATACCTGTCTGAAGTGGCTCAGCAACCGGCTGACGATAGATTACACCCGGAGCTTTACGCTCGATCGGCATCTCATATGTCTGGCCGATGATCGGGCCTTTACCATCGATAGGTTCGCCAAGTGTGTTTACAACACGGCCCAACATACCTTCACCAACCTGGATAGAGGCAATTTTCTTGGTACGTTTAATTGTGTCACCTTCTTTGATCTCAGCTGAGGGGCCTAATAAAACCACACCAACGTTATCTTCTTCAAGGTTCAAAACAATACCTTGCAGGCCATTTTCAAATTCAACGAGCTCACCTGATTGAACTTTAGTTAAACCATAAACACGGGCAATACCATCACCCACTTGTAATACGGTACCAACTTCTTCAAGTTCGGCTTCTGATTTAAAGCCCGACAATTGTTGTCTGATAATTGCCGATACTTCGTCTGGTCTTACCTCTACCATAATTTTATATTATTTCTTTTGTAATTCTATAAATGATTCCGGGACCTAAACCACGCCGTGGGAAAGTTCCTTTTTTAGTTTATTTAAGCTACCAGCAATACTGGCATCAAATTGTTTATCACCAACCTTAAGAATAAAACCGCCAATCAGCTTTTCGTTTACTTTTTCTTTGATGATGACTTCTTTTGCCCCAATTTCCTTTCTAACTACCGCAACGATCTCTTCTTTATTGGCATCAGTTAATGCAACTGCAGAAGTAACCTCAGCGGTTACAATTCCCTTGATCACATTGTATTGTCTGATGAATGCTTTGGTAGTATCAAATAAAATAGCAGAACGGCCTTTACTGACAATCAGTTTCAGATATGCTTTGGTAATCGCAGAAATACTTTTACCGAAGATCCCATCAAGAATTGAATACTTTTTGTCCAGAGGGATAACAGGGTTCTGAAGAATTGCCTCAAGCTCATTGTTTTGGCCGATGACCTGCTCAATAAGGGCCATATCATTTTTCATTTCCTCAAAAGAGTTCTGCTCTGTTGAAAGGTCGATTAAAGACTTGGCGTATCTTGATGCTGCTTTATTTTCTGACATGTTATATTTTATTAGTGAGCTGGAATTAATTCAATTCAACATCTTTCAACAGACCGGCAACCAATTCCTGTTGCTTAGCTTTATCAGCTAACTGACCACGCAATACGCGCTCAGCGATATCAATTGATAATGTTGAAACCTGATTTTTCAATTCAGCCAAAGCAGCTTTCTTTTGGTTTTCGATTTCTATCCTTGCTTTTTCGATTAATTTGGCGCCTTCAGCATGAGCCTGTTGTTTTGCCTCATTAACGATAGAATCTTTTAATGTTTTTGCTTCCTTCAGGATCAGATCTCTTTCGGCACGTGCCTGTTTCATCGTTTCCTCATTCTGGGCAGCCAGACGTACCATTTCCTGTTTAGCCAGTTCAGCCTGGTTTAAGGCCTCATCAATGGTATGTTCACGTTCTTTGATCGAAGCTAAAATAGGCTTCCAGGCAAATTTCGCCAAAACAAACATCAACAATAGAAATGCTATTGTCTGAAAAACAACTAAACCAATTTCCGGTAATAATAATTCCATCTAAGTATATAT
Organism: Pedobacter westerhofensis; assembly: GCF_900182595.1. GTDB lineage: Bacteria > Bacteroidota > Bacteroidia > Sphingobacteriales > Sphingobacteriaceae > Pedobacter > Pedobacter westerhofensis. Next base: position 443,769 of record NZ_FXTN01000005.1, read on the forward strand.
ATGTAAATCTTCTTTCTTAAACAATAGATTGTACTTTGTAGCAATCCTACAAAGTACAATACCATTTTTAGTTACACTAATGCAACTACTACCGCGAAAAGAGCAACTGCTTCAACGAATGCAGCAGCGATCAACATCGCAGTTTGAATTTTAGAGGCTGCTTCCGGTTGACGGGCAATACCTTCCATAGCTGAACTACCGATTTTTCCGATACCCATACCAGCGCCGATAGCAGCTAATCCAGCACCAATTGCAGCAATACTTCCTGTAATCATGATTCTATATATTAATTGTTGTTAAAAATTCTAATTAGTGGTGATCTTCTACGGCCATTCCAATGAACAGTGCAGATAAAATGGTAAATATAAAAGCCTGTATAAATGCTACCAGCAGCTCAATTCCGTAAATGAATAGAGCGAAGGGAACAGATACAAACGAAACAAAAACAGAGTTGAAAACGAAGATCAGCCCGATCAGTGCAAGTACCAGGATGTGGCCTGCAGTGATGTTGGCAAATAAACGAATGGCCAGTGCGATTGGCTTGGTAAATATACCAATGATCTCTACCGGTACCAGTACGATGTATAACCACCATGGCACATCAGGAGTAAAGATGTGTTTCCAGTAGTATTTGTTACCGTTGAAGTTTACCAGCAGGAAGGTGATCGTTGCCAGAACTACGGTAATAGAGATATTTCCTGTCAGGTTGGCTCCTCCCGGAAGGAAAGGGATCAGCCCCAGCATATTGTTAAACCAGATAAAGAAAAACACGGTAAGCAGGTACGGCATGAAACGCTCATACTTATGACCCAGGTTAGGAATAGCAATATCATCACGTACAAACATGATCAGGGGCTCAAACCAGGACTGTATTCCGCGTGGGGATTTGCCTTTTCTTACTTTATATCCGTTGGCAACTTTAAGGAACACTGCAAGCAGCAGCACTACAGAAAGCAACAGGGTACAAACATTCTTGGTGATAGAGAAATCCAATGGGCGGGCGTTTTTCACTTTGCCTGCAGCATCATGTTCTGCATAAGCGCCATGTTCGTTTGCCTGTGCTGATGCATAATAGATTTTATCGTGCACACTTACAAAACGCTGACCGGCCCTTTCAACTACAACCTTAGCGTCATCATCACCATGAAAATCACTGGCGTTAAATGTTACTAATCCTGCAGGGGTATAAAGGATAACCGGCAGACCAATTGTATAGTCACCGAATACATGCCAGCTGTGCGAATCAGCAACATGATGCAAAGCAAACTTACCCAGATTAAACTTCTTCTCTGCCTCTGGTTCGGCATGAGCGGCTTCAGTTGTCTTCAATGTGTCTTCCTGTGCATATAACAGGGGTGTTACAAAGAAAAACGCTAAAAAAAGCGTGAAAACAACAATTAACCTACTAACTTTAAAATCAAAAACGTGGCTACAATCCATTTACTGGCAGATTTTTACTATTTATTTTGGTGGCGCAAGTTACATAACAGGGAGTATATTTCAAAGAAGCTGAACAATAAATATAAAGAAAAAAAGTTGAGCGCGAAAACTATCCCCTTTTCTGAGCTATTCAGGCTGTAAATCAGCACGAAAGCCAGAGAAAAGATCATTTTCAAAACAATAGAGCCCATAATGGCCATTACACCGGCCTGCGGATCAATTTTCATCCCGAAAAAAGCAGTCAGGTAAGCGATGTAGGTGAGCACACCGAGAAAACAGAATACCAGCCAGAACTTTTTAACGAGCAGTGGGGTCCCGGGAAATACGAGGGGCAGTGCATAGGCGATTCCGGCAAGAACCAGCGCATAGATCACATAATACAGGGTAAATTTGGCTAAACTCAAATCTCTTTTTTTTACAAAAGTATAAAATTAGCGGATGAATCCATCTCTTATTCTTTACTATTCAGTTGTCTCACAACCTGGTAAAGTGAGATAATCACACCGGTTAATCCTAAAATCGCCATAAAAATAAACTTATCGCTATGCCGGTACGTATCTATTTTATATCCTGCAAAGGCAAACAAACCAATTACAGCCAGCATCTGGAAGCCCATGCCGGTATACCTTACAAAATTTGTGGTGTTTTTTCCTTTGCGTTTATTATCCATAGATTATGCAAACATAAAATTTAAATTAATTTACTTAGAAAATAGTGGTGAATAAAATACTTTTGTCATATTCTGTTACATTTGTACTGAACCAATTCTATCTTTTGAAGAATACAGCGTATAGCAACATCAGATTAATGTCTTCTCTTATAGGGCTGTGTCTTCTGGCAGCATGTGGTACTCCCAAAGATACCGCGATGAGCAGGGGCATGCAAAACCTCACTGCAAGATATAACTATATCTACAACTCCAACCTGATCCTGGATAACTATGAGGAACAGCTGTACGAAACTTATAAGGACAATTACAATGAGATCCTGCCGGTATATACCGTGCCGGAGAAATTCAGTTTCAGTACCGTGGCCAATGTTCCGGTAAATGAGCGCGACCTGGATAAGATCATTACCAAGGCACAGGCCATCATTGCCGATAAATCATTCAGCAATTACATTGATGACGCCTACATCCTGCTGGGAAGGGCACAGTACTACAAGACCAATTACTTTGTTTCTGAAGAATATTTCGATTACACCGCAAAAACATACATTGCAAATCCCAATATCAGGCTGAGTGCGCTCAACTGGAAAGCCAGGAGCCTGATGCAGCTGGATAACCTGAAGGATGCCGCACTGATCCTGGATACAGTATACCGTGACCTGCCGGATATTAAAGGTCATAAAGCCGAGCCCCTGGCCACCATCGCACAAATGTATATTTACCAGGGCCGGTACAGTGATGCGATATTACTGCTGAACAATGCTGTAAAAGCAACGCCGCTAAAACGTAACCGCATCCGCTGGACCTATATTCTTGCCCAGCTCTATGAACAGCAAAAGGATTATAAGGAAGCGCTGGCGCATTACCTCCGCGTGCAGAAAAGCAATGCAGCCTTTGAGCTCTACTTTAATGCAAACCTGAACAGGATCAGGCTGACAGGCCTGCTGAACGGAGAGCGCATCAACCGCAAAAAACAGTTAACAGCCTTGCTGAGGGACGATAAAAACCTGGACTATATTGATCAGATCTATTATCAGATTGCAGAAAGCTATGCAGATGAGAGCGACTTTAGCGGTGCCGAAAAATATTATAAGCTGTCTGTACGCAACAGCAGCAAAAACAGCTATCAGAAAGGCATTTCCTATCTGCGGCTGGCCGATCTGAACTTTAAGGAGTTCAGGAATTTCCTGAAGGCAAAGGATTATTATGACAGCACTGTCACTACCCTGCCAAAAAATTATCCGGGTTACGAACAGATCCTTAAAAAAAGTGACAACCTGGAATACATCAGTAGGCGCTATGAGATCATTGCTTTTCAGGATACCCTGCAGCTGCTGGCAAAATTGCCGGAGGCAGAACGCCTGAGCAGGATCAAACAGATTACGCAGCAGGCAAGTAAGGCTGCGGCTGATAACGGCACTTTCAAAGAAGATCCTTTTGCAGGGGCCAACCAGCCAGCAACTGCCATTGGCAGCACTGCCCTGAACAGCGCTTCTACCTTTTATTTCAGCAATACCGCGGCGATGAGCAGGGGCAGTTCTGATTTTACGACGAGATGGGGCAACAGGAAGCTGGAGGACGACTGGCGCCAGAGCCTGAAATCATCATCACAGGCAACTACGGAAAGTATTGCCAAAGTGGAGAATGGTGGCAAGCCAACCGTAAAAATGGATGGGACTGGCAGCGCTGCTGATACGTCCGCCGGCAGGTATATCTCTGCCATCCCGCTGACGGCGCCGCAGCTGGCAGCATCAAACCAGCAGATTATCGATGCTTATTATGAAATGGCTAACTTCTATCAGCAGGAGCTTGGAGATCAGGCAGAGGCACTGCGCATCTACCAACTGATCCTGAGCCGTTTTCCGGAAAACAACAGGCTGTCTTCGATTTATTACAGTTTATACCTGGGCTATAAGGAGACCAACGCAGCCCTGGCAAGTAAATACAGGAAACTTGTGCTTGATCAGTTCCCTGCAAGCGTTTACGCGAAAACAATACTCGATCCGCAGTATTCCGTGAAACAGTCAGAACTGGAAGCCAAAGTACTGGCTGTGTATAATCAGGTGTTCGACCAGTATGAAAGAAAAGCTTTTCCGCAGGTGATCACTTCAGCTAATGCTACGATTGCGCAATATCCAAACAGTATGGTAAATCCGCAGCTGAGTTACCTAAAGGCCATCGCCATCGGCAGGACACAGCCAATTGACAGCCTGGTAGCTGCTTTTACCCTGATCACGACCGATTATCCGCTGGATAAAATAATCGTGCCGCTGGTAAAAAACCACCTGGCCTATATTGCTGCGCATAAAGATGAATTCAGCAAAAGGAAGGTAGCATTACCTGATTTTGACACCAATGAGCCGCGTTTCTTCGCATCAGAGCCATTGCCATCGCAGCCGTTGCCGCAACAGGCCGTGCAGACCGCCGAAGCACCGAAACCGGAGGTTAAAACCGCAGAAGTGCCTGTGAAAGAAATACCAAAAGAAGCTGTACCACCAGTACCACTGGTTCCTGCAAGCCAGATCTTTAGCACCGCTGTATCAACATTATATTACTTTGTTATTGACGTGGAAGACGCCAGCATTCGCCTTAGCTCTTCCCGCTTCGGTATCGGCCAGTTTAACCGGGGCAATTACGCCGGAGCGGGCCTTAGGCATCAATTAACAGAATTTGACAATGACCAACTGATATATGTTGGGAACTTTAGTAGTTTTGCAGAAGCAAAAAGTTACGCTGATGGAATAACTCCCCAGTTGAGTCAGATCATGAAAGTTCCGGCCGGAATATATTCCAGCTTTATTATTAGTAAGGAAAACTTCGAGAAACTCCAGAGTAAGGATCTTGTAACTAAATACTTAGAGTTCTACAAAAACACCTATCAAAAATGACCAAAAATATATCAGCTGCAGAGATAAAATCATACAACCTTACCCTCTGGAAGTTTTTAATCGGAGCACTTGTTATATTTTCTTTATTCATCGTTGCCATTGGATTCGGATTATTTGGCGCGCTGCCCTCGTTCAGGGATATTGAACACCCAAAAAGTAACCAGGCCACAGAAATTCTTACAGAGGATAAAAGGGTTCTGGGCACTTACTTTGTGCAGAACCGATCCAATGTAAATTACTCGCAGATCTCTCCCAATGTGATCAACGCGCTGATCTCAACTGAGGATACCCGTTTTAAGGAACACTCGGGAATCGACTTTAAACGTACTTTCACGATCATCTTTTATAATATGATCGGCAAGAAGCAGGGTGCCAGTACGATTACCCAGCAGCTTGCCCTTAACCTTTTCTCAGAAGAAGGCCGCCAGCGCAATTTCTTTAAAAGGCTGATGCAGAAATTCCAGGAATGGATTGTAGCGGTTAAACTGGAACGTAACTATACCAAAGAAGAAATCATCACGATGTACCTGAATACCGTAGATTTTGGTAACCAGGCATACGGGATTAAGTCGGCCGCCAGGGTATATTTTAATACTACTCCTGATCAGCTTACCGTACCACAGGCCGCTACGCTGGTAGGGCTGCAGAAAGGGATTACGCGGTACTCTCCTACCCGCAACCCGGAACGCTCTTTAGCCCGCCGTAATACGGTAATGGCCAACATGGTAAAGGAAGAAATGCTTACCCAGCAGGAATTTGATGCAGAAAAAGAGAAGCCCCTGGCTTTACACTTCAGTGCAGCTACGGTAAATGACGGCATTGCTCCCTATTTCAGGGCCGTGCTGAAAAACGATATCAGAAGGATTTTCCAGGAACGTTCGATCGTTAAGGCAGATGGATCACCATACGACCTGGACAGGGACGGCCTCCGTGTGATCACAACGATCAACTATGACATGCAGGTGTATGCCGAAGATGCGCAGAGAGATGCGATGAAACTGCTGCAGGCACAATTTCTGAAAAGCTGGAAGGGCAAAGATCCTTTTAAGGACAAGGAACTGCAGATTGAACAGGGCATGAAAAGGTCAGACCGCTACAAGGCTTTGCAGCTGGAAGGGAAATCTGATGAAGAGATCAAATCTGATTTTAATACTCCTGCGGAGATGAGCATCTTTACCTGGAAGGGCGATATTGATACACTGATGAAACCGATCGATTCGGTAAAATATTATAAATTATTGCTGAGAAATGCCATGATGGCGATGGACCCTAAAACAGGTTATGTAAAAGCCTGGGTAGGCGGTATCAACTATCAGCATTTTAAATATGACCAGGTGAAAATGGGAACCAGGCAGGTAGGCTCTACAGCCAAACCTTTTACATATTCTGTAGCCATCGAGAATGGTTATTCGCCATGTTACCAGGTGTTGAATGAGCCGGTGACGATAGAAGTGCCGGGCAGTGCGCCCTGGACACCAAAATCCGGAGGTACACTCCCGGGTTACCTGACGCTGCAGAAAGCACTGGCCTATTCTCAGAACTTTATTGCTGCTTACCTGATGAAACAGGTTGGCCCTACAGCCGTAGCCACACTGGCAAAGAAAATGGGGATCACCTCAAACGTACCTGCCTATCCTTCGATAGCACTGGGTACTTTTGATGCTTCAGTTTTTGATATGGTGGGTGCCTACAGCGTATTTGCCAATAAAGGGGTATGGACACAGCCTACCTATATTTTAAGGATTGAAGATAAGAACGGTGTGGTACTGTTCTCGCAGACACCTCAGAAACATCCGGCGATGAACGAAGAGGTAGCCTATGTGATGACGCGTATGCTGATCGGCGTAGTTAAAACCGGCTTTGGCTACCCGCTGATCAGTAAATATGGAATTACCACTCCGGTTGGCGGAAAAACGGGTACTACACAAAACAACTCTGACGGGTGGTTTGTTGGTATCACGCCGGACCTGGTTGCCGGGGTTTGGACGGGCTGCGAAGACCGTGCTTTCCACTTTATCAATACAAACCAGGGTGAAGGTGCGAAAACGGCAATGCCTGTTTTTGGAGGCTTCTTCAAAAAGGTGTACGCAAATTCAAAATTAAAGATCAGCAAGGGTGATTTTGAAATGCCGAAAAACGGTGTATCTATCACTTATGATTGCAACCAGTATCAGCAGCAGCAGACAGACACTACAGCACTGGATCAGAAGTTAGGGTTTTAAATGAGCAGTTTTGATTACAAAAAGGCATTAGCCGATATTCCGCATAATCCTGGTGTTTATCAGTACTGGGACCAGGAGGATACCCTGATCTATATCGGTAAGGCCAAAGACCTGAGAAACCGGGTGGGCTCTTATTTTAATCAGGATACCCAGATGAATGGCAAGACCAGGGTACTGGTTTCCAAGATCAGGAAGATCACCTTTACGATTGTAGACAGTGAAATCGATGCCTGGCTGCTGGAGAACAGCCTGATCAAAAAGCATCAGCCCAGGTACAATATCATGCTGAAGGATGATAAGACCTATCCATGGATTATCATCAAAAAGGAAGCTTTCCCGCGTATTTACTGGACGAGAAATAAGATCAAGGACGGATCAACTTATTTTGGCCCATATGCCTCAGTAGGGATGATGCATACGATCCTTGACCTGATCAAGGAGACCTATCCTTTGCGTACCTGCAACCTGCCCCTGACAGATGAGAATATCGACAGCGGCAAGTTTAAGGTATGCCTTGAATATCAGATCGGTAACTGCAAAGGCCCCTGCCAGGCGTACCAGTCGCACATTGACTATGATCAGAATATTGAAGAAATTAAAGAGATATTAAACGGGAAGATCAGCAATGTGATCAGGGAGGTAAAGCAGATTATCAAAAATGCGGTGGCCGACCTTAACTTTGAATATGCCCATCAGTACCAGAAAAAACTGCTGGTACTGGAAAAATACCAGAGCAAATCTACCGTGGTGAACAGCTCGATCACCAATGTGGATGTTGTAAACATTGCTTCTGATGAAAGGTATGCTTTTGTGAACTACCTGAAGATCATGAACGGCAGCATCATCCAGACCCAGACCATAGAGATCAAAAAACGCCTGGACGAGTCTGACGAGGAATTGCTGACAATCGCGATTACCGAATTCAGGACAAAGTTTAACAGTACTTCCAAGGAAGTGATTGTCCCTTTTGACATCACCCTGTCTGACGAGAACCTGAAATTCACGGTTCCAAAGCTTGGAGAAAAGAAGAACCTGCTGGAACTTTCTCATAAAAACGTGTTGTTCTTCAGACGCGAAAAGCTCAACCAGTATGAAAAACTGAATCCCGACCTGCGTTCCGAGCGCATTTTAACACAGATGCAGAAGGACCTGATGCTTACGCAGCTGCCTGTGCATATTGAATGTTTTGATAACTCCAACTTCCAGGGTGCCTACCCGGTGTCGGCTATTGTAGTTTTTAAAGATGCGAAACCTTCAAAAAAGGATTACAGGCATTTTAATGTGAAGACCGTGGAAGGGCCAAACGATTTTGCCACCATGGAAGAAGCCGTATACAGGCGATATAAACGCATGCTGGAGGAAGAAGAGAGTTTGCCCCAGCTGATCATTATTGACGGTGGTAAAGGGCAGCTATCCTCTGCGGTAAGCAGCCTGAAGAAGCTGGGTATTGATAAGAAGGTTACTGTGATTGGTATTGCCAAGCGCCTGGAAGAATTGTATTATCCCGGTGACAGCTATCCGCTGCACCTGGACAAGAAATCGGAAACGTTGAAGGTGATCCAGCAGCTTCGGGATGAGGCCCACCGTTTTGGTATCACTTTCCACAGGAAGAAACGCGACCAGGGCACACTGAAGACCGAACTGGAATCTATTCCGGGGATTGGAAAAACGACGGCAGACAAGTTGCTGCGCCAGTTTAAATCGGTAAAGAAGATCAAAGAAGCGCCGATCGCAGAGCTGGAAAAGGTACTGAATAAGTCGCAGGTCACAACACTGCTGGCCTTTTTTGCAGCCAAAAATATATAGCGGCCAGACAGCATCATCGGGGATTTAAAAGCCTTTGGAAAAGTATTGAAGCAAAAAACCCCGGTACTATCAGCACCGGGGTTTTGTTTATCATGTGGAATGCAGGGTCCAGCAGTCTGGATTAGTACTCCCAGAGACTCTGTTCGTAGTCTGACATTCCTTTTTTGATACGGTCAGATTCATATAACTTTCTCGGATCTTTCGGATCTGTCTGGTTGAGGATCTCGATAATCGTTTTATTTGCAGGGTTAGTCTCTTTCACGATGTTACTGGAGAATAAACGTCTGACGAAGAAATCATCATAAGTGAGCACAGAGGCGTCGTTGGCCGGATTTACCAGTTTTGATTTACTTAACAACGGCCTTGCCTCGTCATAGTAGATCCAGAATACCGGCTGCCAGTTACCTTCAACCATCTTCATTGGTGCGATACCGATGATGCGCGGCTCAAAAACAGATCTTTTCACATCCAGGATCCAGTCTTCCTTGATCCTGTATTTCAGGAACTCGTCCGGCCTCAGTCTTTTCATGATTGGGGCACCTACTTTGCCATTAGCATCAGGATCTCCTTCTGAAGTTCCCCTGGCGCTTGTCAGGGCCTCATTGGCAGTTAACGCAATCTTAAAAGAGTCGTTGTCTTCCAGTAATTTACCTGAAGTAGTATCCTTTGGAGAATAAACTGTTAATTCTTCATTTGCAACAGCATCCATCAGGATCTCAATCAGTTTGGAACTTTCTGATTTCAATACCGAGTTGATGGTATCACGCAGGTCGATTTCGCGCCAAACACGTTTAGAATAGAAAACATCCTCCTCCCTTACGTCTGCAAAAGGCACCATAACACTACTATCCACATCTTTTCTGGCATAGAAACCGTCTTTAGGTGGAGTCTTGATCTTGGTTTTTTTAAGAACAGGGCCACTTACCGGAGCAGCCGGTGTTTGCGCAAAAGATGCTGTTCCAAATAACAGCAGGATAATAGTATATAGAACTTTTTTCATCTTGAATCTATTTAGCTATAAATGTTATTGCATCCAGGCTTTTTTGTCTGCCATCAGGACCTTCCACAACGATATCTTTAAAGATAACAGTAGCACCCGGTTTGATAGAGTTCAGCGCACCTTTCACCTGTCCGCCAAAAGAACCACCAGGGTTTGCCATCGTAACAGCATCTGATCTTGGATTAATGAATGTAGTATTAAACCTGATCACTTTATAAGTAATATCAAATACGAAATCATCAAGCTGTGTTTCGATCATGTTGGCTCTCGACAGCCATTCCAGATCTACGTTACCTCCTGATTTACCTTTAATAAAGGCTTTAGGTGTAGGCAGGGCTTTTACCCTGAATGCCTGGGAACCTAAATTAAGTGTTTTGCCTGCATTGCTTGCAGAAACGGAAATGTTAAGTGTTTTACCAACCTGATCTGCACCAACTTTCACCGAGAACTTACCATTTGAACCTGTAATAGATCCGCCCGGCATGCTCGCTCTTACGCTTTCCAGTGGAAAACCTGCAGCAGATACTGAGAATGGGTTTGGTATACCTGCATAAATTACGTTCATCTTATCAGGAGAAACCGTAGCCGATGGCTTGGCCACCTGGTAAGTCTGTTCCGGTGTCCTGTATTCTTTTACCTGGCCGTCAGTTTGTTTTACACGGATCACGCCGGACCATTTGAAGACCCCAACAGATCCTGTACCACCGGTATATGTACCTTTACCGTCTTTGGTATTCAGCCTGCTGCCGTTAACTGTAATTTCAGGGCTTGATTTTGAATCACTCGCGGTAAGGAATACCTGAGCAGCATAAGGCTGTCCCTGTATCACATACGAACTTGGTGCTACTGCTACCGCAGCAAACTGATCCAGGTTCACCAGTGATTTATCCATATTTCCGAACAATTTCTTTACGATCTCAGCTTCAGCATTTTTAGTATCCGCCTGGATCTTGGTCAGCACCGTATTTGCAGCCGTTAAAGGAGTTCCTTCACCAAAGTTAATGTCTTCCCATAATTTTTTGCCAGAAACGTTTTTATCCGCGTCTTTTGCTTCCAGTGAAAAGGAAACACTTTTGCGGTCCTGCGGCTCAAGCAAGGCAATCAGCTTTTCCCTGGTATCGTTGATCTTGGCTTTCAGCTTTTCGCCTTCTTTCTGGTTGATCATGATCCCCTGGGCGATATCAAGGTTCCCTCTTTCAACAAGGTCGCCTGTTTCTTCGCTCAATCCGCCACCGGCGGTATTAAACTGTTGTTTTAACTGCTGTACGTACGCATTCAGCTCATCAGCATATTTTTTTGCCTGGTTGGCTTTATCCCAAATAGGCTGTGCCCTTGCCGGCTCTTCTTTCAGCTTTGTATTTTGAAAAGCGGTAAAGAGCTGGTCAATGCTGGTATTCACATTTGTCCTTGATGATTCAAGACTATCATTGATATTCTTAAATGCATTCAATATTGTATCAGATACGTTTAGCGCAAGCATAGCTAACAATACCAAATACATGATATTGATCATCTTCTGCCTTGCTGATTCTTTTCCTCCGGCCATTATATTAGCTCTCTCTGGTTAAGTAAATAATTAATTATCTGACTAGGTACGCGGCGAGTTCATCGCTGTCAGCATATTGCCGTAAATCGCATTAAGTGATGACAGGTTTTTAGCCAGTTTACCAACCTCTTCCTTGAACTGTTTAGAATCTTCCATAGATTCATTAAAGTTGTTCATGGTAAGGGACAAGTTCTGATAAAATTTATTCATTGATTTTAAATGTGCACTTGAATCCTGCAATTCCAGTTCATATACAGCATTTAAAGAAGAAAGGTTCTTTGCGAGGTTAGTTACCTGCTCATGGTATGCCTTGGCATCTGTACTGGTTTCGCCCAGTTCAGCTAAATGGGCAGTAGCTTTTGTGAAAGCACCATTCAGTGTATCAAAGCTTGCCGAAGCAAGTTTAATTTTGCCGGTATATTCTGTAGTTGCCGTTGAGGCATCCGCAACAGAAGTGATCGCCGCAACTTTGTCGCCAAAAGTACGCAGGCCAGTGCCTAAGCTTTCGATCAGTTCAGGGCCTATTTTAGCATCTCCAAGCATCTTATCCAGTGCTGCAGTTGAAGAGAAACCTGTTTGCGCAACGGCTACCGGTCTTGCAGAAACTTTAGGTAATTCACCACTGAAATCATCGCTCAGTTCAGGATATACCCTGTCCCATGCTGGTTCTGGTGCAGGCGGGAAAAATCCTGTTAAGAAGAATAGAAATGCTTCTACTCCCAAACCGATACCGATCATATAGTTTCCCCAGATTCCACCAAGGTGAAGGATTTTGAATAATGCTCCGATAATAACGATACTTGCACCCCATGATATGGCTACGTGTAACCAATCAAACTTCTTTTTTGTTGCCATGTTTTAGATAAGATAAATGTTGATGTATTAGTTTTTACGAGAATTTTTAACGTTTAGTTTTTGAAATTGATATCTGTACCGGCGAATGAAGAAACACATCTGAAACCGATGTAAGATCTGGCCTGGTCCTGGTACTCGTAAGTACCTACAGAATTCTGAAGGAAGAAACCGATGTCTTTCCATGAACCTCCGCGAACAACCTTGCGTTTCATGTATTTGCTGTCAGATCCCTTTGCCACATAGGTGAAGTTTGGGTTGAAATCGAGCAATAATGGTGAAGCAGAGTTATTGTAAGCAGTAACTGTCCATTCTGAAACATTACCGGCCATATTGTACAGTCCGTAGTCATTCGGGAAATACGACCTTACATTTACAGTGTACAAACCACCGTCGTCGGCATAGTTTCCTCTTCCCACTTTAAAGTTGGCCTGCATACACCCCTTGGTATTTCTGATATATGGGCCGCCCCATGGATATTTCGTTTTTGAGTTACCTCCTCTGGCCGCATATTCAAATTCAGCTTCAGTAGGCAGCCTGTATTCAGGGCGCGAACTGATCGGAAGTTTTCTTTGTGCAGCAACCGGCTCATACAAACGGGTACGCCAAACACAGAAAGCATTTGCCTGTTCCCATGAAACGCCCACTACAGGGTAATTATCATATGAGGGGTGATTGAAATATGATTTTACCATCGGATCATTCTGTGAATAAGAATAATCGATTTTCCAAACCATTGTGTCAGGATAAACACTTACCGATGGAAACTGGTTAGGGTTATTCGGATCAGGAGAGTCTACATAGCTTTCGATAAAATCCTTACGTTTTTTTGTAGGGTCTTTTCTGCCTTTTTCTGCAAGGTCAAGATTCACGAAGCTGTAAGAATATCTGAATTTCCTTACATCCAGTTCAGGACGTCCGGGCAGAGCATCATCGCCGCTGTAATACATATCCTGCAGCTTTGCGTTCAGGCCACCGCTTTTATTGCTCCATAAGCTGGAGCCATTGCCTACCTTTTTCCAGTTGATATTTTTTTGTGAGGAGAGACTTGCGCCACCCGGGGTAGTTTTTGCATTGTTGAAATATGCCGCTGCTGCGCCGGGGCCTAATGTGGTCAGTGCTACAGAATCTCTGACCCAGTTCACAAACTGCCTGTATTCGGCGTTAGTGATCTCAGTTTCATCCATGTAGAATGCACTAAAAGAGGTCATTTTGCTTGGGGCAGTCTGAGAATTGTTAATATCCTCGTCAGACATCCCGATCAGCGTTTTACCCTGAGGAATGTAAACCATTCCGCGGGGCATTTTTTTATTGTTGAATTTCCGGTTATATACGCCCACAAGCTCTCCCTGCCCACCTTTTCCGCAACTGGAAGCAAGAATTGCAATCATTATAAAACCTAGCGTGTAAATTTTCCTCATAAGCCGTTGAGCAATTTTACACAATTTTATAGATTATGATTGACATAAACAACTATTTCAACATAAAAATCTCTCTTAAACGCAAAATAGGCAAGCCGTTACCTATTTGTTAACAACTTGCCTATGATGATTATTCAAGAAAATGCAAATATTTTACATTCCCCACTCTGGGGAATTGAGGCAACAACTGCGCCTTATTTATTAGACTTTTTAATATAATTCTCTATGGCCATAATCATAGAAGGGGATTCAGGTGAGGGTGCGGCGATATCAACGATCAGATCCTTGTCCCTTACAGCCTTGTGTGTATTTACCCCAAATGCAGCAAGCCTGGTGTTATTCTGTTGGAAATCAGGGAAATTTGTATAAAGCGACTGAATGCTGGAAGGGCTAAAGAAGGCGATCACATCATAAGTCACATCTGCCAGATCAGACAGATCGCTCACTACAGTTTTGAACAATACTGCCGGGGTGAGATCATATCCGTTCTTCATCAGGAAGTTCATGGTGTCTTCTGTAGCCACATCAGAACATGGGTACAGGAATTTTTCACCGGAATGTTTCTTCAGTACTTCTGCCAGATCCGCAGCGGTCTGCTTGCCAAAGAAGATCTTGCGCTTCCGGTACTGAATGTACTTCTGAAGATAAAGTGCCGTAGATTCTGAAATACAAAAGTATTTCAAATCTGCAGGTACTTCATACCGCATTTCCTCGCAAATCCTGAAAAAATGGTCCACGGCATTTCTGCTGGTAAAAACTACAGCAGTATATTCACTCAGCGTGATCTTATCTTTTCTGAAATCCCGTGCAGGAATGCCTTCTACGTGAATAAAGGATCTGAAATCAACTCTTAAGTTGTATTTCTTTGCCAAATCAAAATAAGGCGATTTTTCTGTTTCGGGTTTTGGCAAAGTTATCAGTATACTTTTTACTTTACGCAACCTATCTTCTGTCATTTCTTGCATTTTAACTTTTACAGCTGTAAACCTATTGCCTTGATTAATATCAAAATAGGGCATATTTCGAGGGCACAAAAGTACATAAATAAATAGAACTTTGAAAAACGATAATGAGATAAAATGTTTACTCCCGCCCTTATCAATTGAAACGTGAATATCACCGCCAGCAATACGAAAGAGATAACTATGTAATAGATACCATATTTCAATGGCGACAAGGCAAAAGCCACCACCAGCGGGATGAAAATTAATGAGATGTTAAAATAACTTAAATATAATATAGATATGTATTCGCTGACGGCTTTCTGAATGTTAAACAGGTGCCCCAGTAAACGGAGCAGCACAATTTTAAGCGCATACAGCACCACGATCAGCACGGATACGCCCGCAAAAAAGCGGAAGCCCTGGTGGACATAGGCCAGCTGGTAATACTGGGCTACCAGGTAGAAAAACATCCCGATGGTAAAGCCAAACTGAATAAACAGGAAAAGAAAAGGCCAGGAGCTAAACACGTTATCTTCTTTGTTGAGATTATTTAAGCCCCTGTTGCTGTAAAACGACTGTATGATATTCTGCAGCTGCTTGGCAAAAGAGATCCTTAAAACCGCAAAAACGACAAGTAATAAACAGATAAAGCCCAGCACCCAGGTCTTTCCCTTCGGAAGCGGGTTGCCGGTCCTGAATTTATTCAGTTTTTTAAATTTCCCGTATTTCTTAAACCAGGCTTCTATATCCAGCTTCTCAAAAACATTGGCTTTTACAATACTATCTATTAGTATGTGCCGGTTGATCAGTGAATCTGGCAGGATCCAGGTATGTGTCATGATAGAGTCCGTAACAAACTTCTGCCTGGCCAGAAATGCAGAATCCCTTGGTACACGCGGTTTGTAAAATTTTTGTGTTACAGCAGAATCTCCCGCAACAGTGACATTCTGCGCCTCAGCCTGATTAAATCCCAGTCCAAAAAACAGAAGAATGGTGACAAGAAGAGTTTTTATACCTGGAACTGATAACACTGATAGGATTGCTTTGCTGCAAATTTATGATATTATTATTTACATTATCATCTTCAGGGTAAAATGGTTTACCATGGCCCGCAGTTCCCGGCAGGAACAATTCCTTCTTTATCTTTTTGCAGTACCCTGTTCTTCTTCTTGCCGGTAATGATCCAGATCGAATCAAAGTCGGCATCGCTCCAGTTTAATTTTCCCTTTACGCCCAGTGCATTTGCAAGGGCCGCGATATTCTCATGGTCCCATACAAAAAGTACGGTGCCTTGTTTTTTGTCCAGGTCTTTAAGGATACCATCGAAATTGGTACCGCTGTACTTACTGTTTATGCTCAGATTGTGGGCAGAAGCGAAAGGGCTGATGGTCTGGAACATTCTTGCATGGGTTGTTTTGTTACCATTGCCTACTGAGGGTATATAGATTTGATCCGGAATGCCTATTTTTTTATACAGTACATCTACCAGTTTGAGCGAGCGGTTGAGCCCCCTGCAGTCCAGATTTTCATACTTATCCAGCTTCTCACCGTGGCGGATAATCACGATCTTTAATTTAGACTGCGCGTTCAGCGTTAAAACAGACATCAGACACAGCAATAAACACGCAAAAGCAAAAACACTTTTCTTCATCTTACGAAAATACGATAAAACAATTCCGAATTGCAGTTACCTTTGCCAAATGTCCGGAATAGAATGATTGACTAATTATCAATACATTAGAACGTCCGAGTAACAAATAAGTAACATTACGTATCCTATTTAAACCAAAATGATTGCCCTTTGAAGTAAGCAACACCTACTAATAAATCTGTCTTTTTGATTGGCCACATGAATTAAATAAGTTTTTTTTCTAAAATGGAAAAAGACAACAAAATTCTTTTAGGAAAGCTACTTGGTGAAATCTATAGACTGCAAAAAAATACATCTGAAATGGCATTTTCTGCGTCATTTGGACAAAGATATGGCTTATTAAATGGTTTTGAAGACGCTATTGATCATGAATTAGAAATGATTGGATTTGTCTCACAAGACGAACTTAATAATGTTGGAAAAATATTAGACGAGGTTTTTTTTAGACGAATCGAAAATGGCAAATTTCAAAGGGTTCTATGACTTAGAGCATAAATTCTCTGAAGTAGGAATAGATAGAGGCCAGGCCAATAAAATCTTGAGATATTATTACGCAGACCATAGATTTTAAGAACTCATTGATAAAATGAATACATCGGATTCCCCATCGGAGTCAAGAACATTTAATCTTAGAGATTACGATAAATAACATTTGCTTTTGTGGCTTAGACTAATTGTTTAGCAATGATCAGTTGAAATCCGACTAAAGACAACTAGCATACTTCTTTTACACTCATAGGACGAAGATTATAACTAGGACTTTAGCTAGCCTTATCATATTAGCACATAGAAAGGCTTGGAATTGTCTTCATAAGTTAATACGAATTGGTGTTCCGGATGATCAACACGACGTAGCTTCCAAACCTGAAAACTTTTATCGAGCTTTTTAATTGCCAGCTGACTGTGCAAGGCAATTGTCGTCAGCAGCCAGTAGCATTTGTAGTTTTGTGCCAGATATTGTACCCCCTTCGGTGTACCGGTATCCCAATAGAGGATGTTGAGTAGCATGCAGTTTCGGTGAACTGCTGAAGAAGATCGTTAACATTTTTAATTGGAGAATCCATGTGATTGGGATTAATTGAAACATTTAATTAGTTCACTTTTTACGGTTTTTTGGGAGATTGAGGTCAGGGTTGAGATCAGAAATTGCGGCGCGTCGCAAGCATCACGCAGTGATACCCCATTTTCTGATACTACCTTGCAGCAGTGTAAGAAATGGAAACCACGAGGAAACAATGCTTTGTGATCTAATTCAATGCCCGCTTAGACGATAACAATGTGTGTCACTAATCCAAAAGCCCTCCTTTGATTTTCAAATTGCTGAAATTTGTATAAGATGCGAAGTCCACAGCAGTTTAATCGAGTTAAAAAATAGATAATTCGTTCCTGAAGAATATTTTTCTGATTTTTGGGCAGAATCCTTCTAACCAGAATTAAATAATTTATGACTATAAGTGAATTAAAATTACTCAAAGAAAGCGAAGACAAAATTGAATTTAAGGAAGGTAGCCAGCAATATCCATATAATGGAAAGCGCAGGAGCATTTTAGGCTACACTGTAGCGCTTGCAAATGAAAAAGGCGGGTATCTTGCATTTGGGTTGAAGGACGCATACCCGCACGAAGTTGTTGGATCGAAAGTTTTTGAAGGCATTGAAGGAGTCCTAGAGCAAAGAATTTATAACGACACGAAGATCCGAGTGCAAACAGAGGTCCTGTTTGAAGGAAGCAAAAGAGTCCTGGTTATTAAAGTTCCAAGCAGACCGATTGGAAAAGCACTTCATTTCGAGGATGTTCCGTTAATGAGAGTTGGTGAAGAGTTACAAAGAATGTCCGATGAAATGTATTTATCTATCATACAGGAACAGGAGCCCGATTTCTCTGCCAAAATCTGCGAGGGCATTACCGTTGCTGACCTTGACAGTGACGCCATAAACAAAATGAAAGAATCCTATTCCAGGAAGCAGAATAATCCTGGATTCCTGCAACTAAGCAATGAGCAGGTGCTTACCGACTTGAAGTTGCTTGTTGATGGTAATAAGATCAATTATGCAGGATTAATTCTACTAGGAAAGAAGGAAACAATTGAACGTAAGCTGCCACAAAGTAAAACGATCTGGGAATTCCGGGGATCAGAGGGACAAATACACCACGACGCAAGAAGGGAAATCCAGGAACCTCTGTTTATTGCAATAGATAACATATGGGATTTGATCAACCAGCCTGTCCTTAACCGTAAGCATCCGATACAAACCGGGGCATATATTTTTGACTTGTTTGATTTTAATGAGCGCGTCATTCGTGAGGCGGTGTTAAACGCAGAAGCACACCGAGATTATACCATCACCAGTGAAGTGGTAATCAAGCAATTCCCGAATAAGATTACAATCAACAATCCTGGCGGCTTTCCAAAAGGAGTAACTATTGAAAATATTCTGACGGTAAGCAGTACACCAAGAAGCAGGTTAATGACCGAGATATTAGAAAAAACGGGCTTGGTTGAGCGAAGCGGACAGGGAGTGGATAAAATATTTTCAATTACGCTGTCTGAAGGCAAGGCAGAACCGGACTATACGGAATCTGATATGCATCAGGTTTCCTTAACGCTCAGAACCGAAATTATTGACAAGGCCTTCCATACCTTTGTCCGGGAATATCAGGATGGAGATAAAGAGCCCAAGCTTGGTGTTGAGCAAATTATTACCCTTTGTAAGATAAGAAACGGTATTTTCCAGAACTTGAAGGCAGATGTGGTATCGCAATTGGAAAAACAAGGATTGATTAAGCGGGCATCTTCCCATACCAATAAATATATTCTGTCTCCTGAATATCATCAACTGGTGGAAGAAAGTTCTAAAATCGGCAAGCGGTATTTAGTCAAAGAAATCGAAAGCATTGTATTTGCCTTGCAGAATACAACGCCAAAGATTGGCGAATTGGAAAATAGCTTGTCTTCATCTTTAAACAGAAACCAGATCAAATACCTAGTTACCAAATTAGCGGCTGATAACATCATAGTGTCGACAGGTTCTGCCAGTGGCACCAGATACCAGTTGGCAGAAAAATACAAAGACCTCAGAGGACATCTTTTATTAAATCAAATTGTAACGGAACTCAGGGAAATTTATAAATAAATGCCCTCGAAAAATCTCTGGGCCAAAAGATATTTCAAATTTTAATTTTCCTAGAATGATCCAGGATTATTTCAATGCGTTTAAACTGGAATTATTTTGATTTCAAATCCAGAGTTATTTGAAAAATTCCTTAAGATAATTCGATCAACTTTCAATTCTCCGAAAATCGAGTTAAATTCTCTCAAATCGATTTTAATCAGGAATCCGATCAATTTCTAATCGAAGATTTTTTCAAAAATTCTCCAAGATAATATCGACTAGATTTCAATTCTCCGAAACTCGAGTTAAATTCTCCAAAAAAAAATCTAGTCGAAATTTTGTCAACTCGAATTCGACAAACTTGAAAAATATCCAAAGCTAAAATCACCTTTCAATTTCAACTGTAAAATGCCTAAAATGATAATTAAAGATCTATTCTCTCGATAATTTTCAACTTCAATACTCGCTCGATTCTCTTCCAAAATATTTGAAAAAAATAAATTCCGATGCATTATCTTTTTTAGTCGAAAAAAATTCAATTCTCCAGGATAGGATTAAAAGGTCGTTTTGATGTTTAAACAGGATCTTTGTCAAAGAAAATGTGGACGAAATTTTATTCTCCAAGATTCTAGTCTACTCGAAAGTATCCTGAATTCAAATCATTCGAAAACTTTCAATTCCCCAGGATTCGGATAGATTTCCACGGAAAAATTTATTCGACAATTTGTTCTACGAATAGATTGATCAAAATACCGCCCTTTCTAGTTTCAACATTTCAAGTTATTCTTTTTTGTCAATGATTTTGAATTTATCAATTCTCTAGAATATTGGTGAAATTCTCCAGAAAGACGAATTAAGATCAATTGGACATTTCGAAAATGGCTTTCTTAAAAAGGTGGAAGGTGGGTCGAACCTACCCCCTTTTCTTTAGAAAAGGGGGTACTCTTTTTTTAGTCTGTTATACGCTGATGCAATCAAAGATTGCATCAGCGTATAACAGACTATGAATTTTTGAATATGGCTACGCCATTAAAAAGGCTGCCCTGTTTTTAAAAATGTGACATTCAATTGCAATTGATAACGTAAATATAATTAATTAGAAAACAATTAGCAAATATGACTAAGCATCCTTTTCTCAAATTGGGTCAACTGGTGCATCAGTTTCTAAACGCTCTGAAGTATCTTTTAAATGAAGCTGCTGAAATAAATAGATCGTTTCCTGATCGTTCAATGGAAGTCTATCGCCCGATTTTTCCGGCTCAAGCTCCAGCTTCAAAAGCCCATGGCTTTCCAGAAGCTTATCATAGATTAAATTAGGGTCCAGTATACCTGCTATTGACTGATAACCCTTCAGATTCATGCCAGATTTAAAAATCACTGTATCGGCGCCGCTGGTACGGATAATAGTAGGAATGAAAGTCTTCAGCAGAATGAGTGCGGCGTTTTGATGACGGTCGAGTTCTTCGATAATCTTATCTTCTAGTCCGGATGGGTCAACATCTTTCCAGAACAAGAGCAATCTCCAGAGTTCATTATCTTTAAGTATCTCAAAGAAATTATGCCCGTTAAATTGTTTATTGAACCTGGTGCGTATTTCAGCGAAAGTGCCCCTCTGTTTCGGGTCAAACTGACCCTCGCACTGGCTGCCGAGCGTAGTAGCGGATGCTCCACTAAGTACTACCAAAGATAATAAATTCCCGCCGCCCCCATCTGGCACTGAGCAAAAGCAGCT
>NZ_FXTN01000006.1 GCF_900182595.1 Pedobacter westerhofensis
GGTCACTTTACACCGAAATGAGGGGGTCAATTTAGAGCGGAATGAAGCGTCAGTTTAATTGCGGAATGAAGAGGTCAGTTTTGGCGAAACTCCCACTAGTAACTGGGTCTTGGATTTTTATGATCATGATTCCATTTCAGCTACTTCAAAGCGAACTGACTCTCGCCCCTGGTTGCGTTCCTCTCCCAAATCCTCGCAGGACATAGAGCAATATCTCTGACCCCATGACACTCTGACGTTTTCTGGAGCGATATGCCCTCCGCAGAGAAAGCACCGTTTTACAATTGCTGTTGTATTTTCCATTTGCTTTAAAATATTTAGAGTGAGCATCATTTATTTAAGACTGCCTGTGAGGCAATCCTCATTGCTTTGCATTCTTTTTGCATAGCCAATATTTTATTGTACACCAGCGTGGCAAGCGTTAGCAATTCTTGTTTATCCTTTTTTGACATTGAGAAATAATCTATAGTAAGCGGACATTTTTTCTGAGAGCACAGGTTCACTGTGCAATTGTTCTTTGACATAGTTGGTCCAGCTATTGAATCCTTCAGCGGATCTATCGTAGCTCTGTGGGACAAATGTCTTTGAGATAGCCAGCACTTTTGGCCGCTTACCTGGGGTTTGGTTTGATGACTGATTAATCATAACTTTGCGTTGCTTTAAAATGTTAAGGGGTGACTCATGACTATTTGCCCCGGGTTGCTGCCCAGGGCATTTTTATTTTCTTCTTTTCGATTTGTAGTAGTCCTCTTCGATAAATGCATCCAGATCTTTCCTTTTGAAAATAAGCTTTCCGCCTTTCGTGCTGCAGCCTATGTCGTGCTTATGATCTGTTATCCAATCCCTACTAAATCCAGTGATATCCATTACTTCCTGGGCAGTGAGGTATGGTTTTTTTGCTTGCTTTAACTCGTCTGCTATTTCCTCAACTCTGGCGCTTAATTTTTCTATTTTAGAAATGAGGAGCAGCACTGTTTCTGTTTCGATGATCGATACTCCAGTTATCATTTTTTGATCTTAAAATAATTTCTGCACATGTATTCGTCAACATCTTCTTTCTTGAACCTAAGACAGCCACCAACAGTGGTGAATCCGATATCCTGTTTATTTGCGGTGACCCATGACTTTCCAAATCCCGTTATTTCCATGACGTCCTCGGTAGTCAGATAAGGCTTATATGCGCCTTTCAATTCTGACATTGTAGAGTTTACCATCTCAGCGAGGATGGCGACTGATCCGACCAAATCTTTTAAGGTCTTGGTCTCTACAAGCGATATTCCTTCCATTATTTATTCCTCCAAACTTTTAAGTATTCAAAATCCCTTTTCAGCTTCACGTTGCCGAGAACCTCTTTTATCGTCTCGTATTCCCTATCAGGGAACTCACTACGAATATCCTTGCTAATCAATGGTGCTACCTTCATTCGGTCGGCATACCAGAAATAAATAGGCTTCTTTACATCTTCTAATTTCCGAAGAGGCCCTATCCAGGTGAATTTCTCCTTAGGAGCCTCAATCACGTTCACTACCATATCCATTTGATTATTCCTTTTTTTGTTGCGAAATACACGTACTCTGCCCGGGTGCTCATGCCTGTTTTTGCTTTCATGTTCTGCCAGTGCTTTTTTAAAGTAGAGATCGAGATAAAGAGGTCGTCAGCGATCCGTTTATTGGAAAGCATTGCTTTTTTCAGGATGTTCAGCTCCATCTTGGTAAGCGAACCGTTTTTTACTTTTATACTGCAGCACAGTTTGCCTTCGGCCTTACAGGCCCCTCTGAAACCGCAATCAAAATATTCCGATTCACCCATATTACCATTCACGTCGATATCTGGATTAGGGTCTAATCCTCCGTACTTGCAAAAAGCATAGTGTTTCAAGTAATCCTCCTTTGTAATACCTTTCATTCGGCCAAGGGAACGCATGGCGATCGGGTTTCCTGCAAGATCTTGCTGAAGCTTTAATTTTATCCATTCTGGAAATTCTGAGAAGGAATTGTAAACTATTCCCATATTAATGCATCTGACATCAATGATTCCCTTCTCCGCGAAGAACTCTACGCCGTTATCTATCATGCCGGCGAAATGGTTGTTTTTGTATTGAGCTGTTAACATATAGTCCTTTATAAGTATATGCCTGATAGGCGTTTTATATTATCTTTGTTGTGTTGTACAATACAAATATGATTAGAAATATTTTCTATTGCAATAGAATATTAGATATATAATCTAATAAACACGCATCTACCTGATTATTAGGTAGATTTATTTTCTATTATGAGTATCAAAAACAGAATAAAGGAATTTATATCTTCGTTAAGCATTGAAACGAAGGCCTTTGAGTTAGCTGCCGGACTATCAAATGGCTTTGTAAATAACATTGGCCAGAGTATACGAGAAAAGTCAATGAACCAAATTCTATCAGCCTACCCTGATCTCAATAGAAATTGGCTGCTAACTGGCGAGGGTAGCATGCTCGTAAAAACATCAAAATCTAACGCAATAGATCTCGGAGAGCTTCCGAGCAACTTTGAATTAGACGAGACTCCTTTTATAGAATTACCAGGAGGAGATATATTAATGGTATTCCCACTCGTTGAAGAATCTGCTTATGCAGGATACTTGAACGGTTATGCAGATCCAGAGTTTATAGAGCAGAGACCAAAACATAGTTTGATAGTGCAGAAGTATCATAAGGGATTATACAGAGGATTTGAAATAGTAGGAGATAGTATGGACAATGGCACAATTGAAAGCATCCCAGATAAAAGTAAAGTTACTGGCAGATTCTTGATGCATCATCATTGGGAAAATAAGCTACATCTACATAGGTACAAGGATTTTATAATTGTCCATAAAACGGATGGCATAATTGCAAAAAGAATTATCAAACATAATGTTGAGGAGGGTACCATCGTCATTCATTCACTCAACCCAGATAAAGAGTCATTTCCGGATAAGGAATTACATTTAAGTGATGTAAAAGAATTATACAATATAATCGATGTTTCCATAAGAAGATAAATAACCTCTCATATGAATTGCAAAAACGACAACTTAATATTCATGGCTTTATGCCTTTGCTCCATTGCTATAGTTAGCTGTAACAACGCCACTAGGAGCACTGTTCCCAATACTTCGATAACAGATTCATCACTGATAGTTACGGATGTGGATACAACGCAGCTATCCAACTCTGTACCGAGTCCAAGCGCATCAAATTGGACATACGAAGAAGATGAGGACAAGATGACATCCAAAAAAATATTTAGAGCTTCTGTTACAGCGAAAGAGGAATTGCAGTTTGGCTCACCATACGACGGTGGATCTACAGCGACATTGACTATTAGAAAGAAACGCGGAGAAACAGATATTTACTTAAGAGTTTCAAAAGGGCAATTTAATTCAAGCTATGACGGTGGTAAAGTTCGTGCTCGTTTCGATAATATCCCAGCAAAGATGTACGAGTTCTCTGGAGCATCAAGTGGTGACTCAGATATTATATTTTTAGATGCCGTCCCCAGTTTTCTCAAGAAGATTAAAGGACATAAAAAGTTATTACTTGAGGCTGAATTCTATAGTGAGGGGTTACATGTAATGGAGTTTGATATATCTAATTTAAATTGGACGCACTAATGCAAGACTTAAAGGCAATTGGAGCCAGAATAAAATCATTCAGGCAATCACGCAAGATAACTCAAGACGATCTTGCTGAGGAAACTGGATACAATAAGAAAACCATATCTCTATTGGAGAATGGACATAGGGCGCCCACCCAGAAATTACTTTCACACCTTTCAGAAAAATACAATCTTGACCTGGATTGGGTAGCTTCCGGAAAGGGAGATCAAATAAATGATCGAAAGGCTGATCCGAACTCAGCGCCAAACCTGCACGCGAAAATTGTTGAAATGGAAATTGAACTGAGAGAGGTGAAAAAAATGATGGAGCAAATTTTAGGTAAAATTCAGCAGCTATAAATAGAATCCGTACACCATCTGTACACCGTTCAAAAAAAAATCCTCTAACTCACTAATATTGTATTAGTTTGTTAGAGGATGTGTGGTCCCCGAGATACAGAACTCGAACTATTTCATAGATGATCTGCGTAATGCAGCAGGGTTAGAAGATGACTCATATAACCCTCTACCCCCTGGTTCAACAGGTCTTTAGTGATAATATTTTGAAAGCCAGTATCTCTATGATGCTGGCTTTTGAGTTAAGGACAGTTTTCGACATGAACGGTTATGAACGGATAGAAAGCTTATTGTTTTTTGAAAATTAAGCTATGATGCAACTTTGGTCCTCCACTATGAGACCTGATTATTTGCATTTTTCTTAATCTGATTAACATCCTGCGAACAGTGATTTCTGAGCTACCCAATTTTCTAGCTATATATTTCGTCGTAATTTCAGGATGGCATTCAATAATATGTAACATCATCCGTTCTTTTAAGGTGAGTTCTTTTGCCAAACCATTTCTGTCAAACCTGCGCAAGATTTCTTGTTGCCCATCCCGTAAACGCGAAAGGTAAGAGATAGTCCATTCACTGATACTTTTTTTGTTAAATGTATACTCATGGGTTGGTGATAGCCAGCCTACCCACTGATATCCAAGATCTAAAAGTAGACTATCAGAAATTTTGATTAGGCTTTCATTTTTCGAGTTCAAAGGTTGAATTAAGTCGCAGATTGTATACGCAAATAAGCAGCATGTGACAAGTGGCGACATTGTCAAATTAGTTTCGAACCCAAACATTAACTTTTGATATCTATCCAAAATCAAATCTCTTCTGTCGGAAGCAAGCAAAACAACAGCGTCCAAAATTATTTCAAATGGCGTTTGCTTTACGGACTCCGAATTAAATACAACGTCTAAAGCCCTTAGTTCTTTTTCATTAACCCACTGCCAATACACGCCAAACTTTTCAATATTTGTTACTAAATCCAATAATTCCCATGATGGCTCAAAGGCATCAAAAATTTTGATCTCATTTATCTCCATACGATCTAAAATCCCTCAAAAACCTTATTTCAAAACCTACGTTGGGATGTTATGGGGAAGAAACCCCAAATATCTATTTACGTCTTCTCTGGGTAAAGATTAAATTGGTCAGCATACCATTCTGATAACAAAACCGAAGATTTAAAGAACATTCTTGCAAACTCTAATACAGAATTGAAGGGCACTTTTTCTATTCTAAACAAGTGGGTTCTGCACGTTGCATCAACAACCTTACCACCTGATGCCAAATTTTGGTTCCATCTTTTTTCAATTTTTTCATCAAAATACATATTGATCGCAAGATCCAAATGCATTAGTACAGCCTTCGCTGAAGGCTCACCAATAGCGCCTTTGGTATCTAAGTGAATGCAACGACCCATCCAATGCCCATCGGATAGTTTTTGAAGTTCTTCGATCATCATCGATAATGTCCCATCATTTTTGCGCTGGGCTGAAACGTCAAGCCTTCTCACTTTTAGAACCCGAAAATCCCAATAATTCTGTGTATCAGCCGTACTCTCTTCCAGAATATAAGATGATCCCTCTCTGTTATTTTTAAAGATCATCAAATTTTTCCACCACTTCGGGCTGGCAGGTATTATGGTCGCCTCTAGAAGTGCTTGGGCAGGTATGCTTTCAGAAACCTTATATGGATGGATGCGGACATATTTGGGTGCAGAGGGAAAAGTGTCATTTGCCCAAGTCAGGATGTTAGGATTCATTTCTCCATCGGTAAGTGAAAAACCATTCTGAAAACCTAGAACTGCTCCCTCTCCAATTAGTTCTACCTCTTTGAGATTTATCAAATCGTTGTTTAACGTGGCATTCCACAAAGAAGGAGATATTTTAAAAAGGGGTTGTTCAGGGGTGTATGGTGCACATTTTAGTTCAAAATAAAGCTTATCCCGCCTTTCCTTAATTTCAAAACTTAAGAAAATCCAGACTTCTCGATCTTCAAGTGTTTCATTTTCAAAAGCCTTTGAATATTGAAACGAATAGATTTGGACTGCTTCTCTCTCTTTAGCGCCAAAAAAATCTTTTTGAAATAAAAAAAGTTCGTGCAATTTATTATCGACTTTTCGCTTTTGATCCAAAAAGTCTTCTGGTGAGATCTGGTAATGATAATATTCCTCAGCCAAGTTGTCTAATGTGTTCAGGTATGTCTCTATATCCATTTTGCCAATCAAGTTTAGCAATAGTAGAGATTAATATCACTATTTCTAACGTATTAGTATATAAAATTTATAATAGGGCTATAAAAAGCCCTTCATCACCAAAGGATAGGTAGTTATGCTTGGTCGATATCAGGTGATCTAGGATTTGCAGGTCAAGCGGTTTACCTGCTTCAATAAGTTTTTTGGTAATGATCAGATCCTGCTCGCTGGGGCGTAGGTTTGAACTTGGATAATTGTGTGCCAGGATTATTCCAGCAGCGACACTTTTCAGTGCGATCCCAAAGATAGTTGATAGTTATTGATTAGGCTTCCCCTTAGTTAAACGAACGATCCGGCAATTGTCCGGCAAGAAATTAAAATTTTAGTGAAGTGCGTGTGCTGTCCTAAGCTATTATAAGGTCTGTTCCGGCAGGTATCCGGCAACCAATTTATGTTACGTATACCAAATTACACCTTAAATGTTTACTTTTTACTATTCTTCCGGCAAACATTCGGCAATTCTTCCAACATACCAAACCTCGTTAATACTGAATAAATACGATAAATGTATACGCTCCGGCAATGATCCGGCAATTAAGATCTGCGCTTCTTTATATACCTGGTAAATGCACCATCACCAATCTTCTCAATCCAACGACCATCTAACAAAACAGAAATATCATTTCTGGCCGTACGTTCACTAATCTTTTCTAGAAAAAATTGCTGATACTGTTCCCTGGTAAATTCTTCCTTGCTGTTGAAAGTATCCAAAAAATGAGAAGTACGGCTGTTCAAAACGTTTTCTATTGGCCTGCTGTCCATCGTTAGGGTTGTAGCACCGTTACTGCTTACCCCAGTAGGAGGAACAAGGCCGATATCACGAAACGTTTTGGTTATGAGTAAAGTACCACGTCCCAGTTTCTCGATCATTCCGGCAAGAAAGACAACATGTGTTATACCAGGATTGGGAGGGATAGACCGGTGGTTCTCTTTTAGATTCTTATCCTTGAGTCCGCTCGGCAATTCGCCACTATTGATAATCTCGATACGTTCACGGTAAATTGTGATAAGAACTTCTCCCGTAGGAGTAATCTCTGTGCATCATTGCATTGATAACTGCCTCATCTAACGCCCTGGAAGGAAACTGCATTCTGTCCTCTCTTCTCCATTCTACCTCGTCAAAGAAGCTTAATCTTGGAATATTTTTCTGAAAATACTCTTGGAGACGAAATGCCCTAAAAATATTCTTTGCGATTAATACCGTATTATCATACCTGTCGCCCGTCTTTCCGTCTGGAAACTCGACAATCCGGACCCTGCATTGGGGAAGAAAGTAGGTCGGTTCCTTTCCAAACAGGACAATTGCAGCGTTGGTAACCTGTAGGTTCTTCAGTAATTGAAGGCTTTGCAAAAAATGAAGCTGATCATCAGGAGAAAGTCTACCAGATCGTTCAAGGCGGTTGGATAAGCGGATGGTTTCGGCAACTTCATCCAAATCAAGATCCTCAATACTGGCTTCAAGCGCCAACGATTTTTCCCAACTGTATTCGTCGACCCGCTGGGTGCGGATTAATTTACTCATTTCATTTTCATCTGCCTGAATACTTTGTCCATCCAGCCGAACAAAACTTTGATTACGATATTAATACGGGCGACGGTTACCTTCAATAACTCGATCAATATGACTTGATGATCGTTAAAAACCTCTTCTCTTAAACCTATCAGGCTCTCTGGACAATTTCTTTATGCAAAAACAAACGTAGTTCATGAAGCGTTTGCTCCAAACCCGGTAATGGATATACTTTTCTGTTTTTATCAACACCGATCAGCACTCTTCCTCCTTTGCTATTCAAAAAAGCGCATACCGCCTTAGCAACCTCCGATAACTCGGGTCAAACAAAACAAACTAAGCGCTCCCTATCATTTTCCTTTAATAGGCTTTCTACATATTCAGCTTCTATCATACTACGGGTAATTTATTCATATAGTCAATTGTCCGTTTTACTTTCGCAGGATCGCTAAATTGTCCTTCAATGAACCTTTGTAGTCCAGGAAGATCATAAAATTCCTGAGCCCAGTGTCCAACTTTTTCTGCCGCTCTTACCTTATCCTTGGTAACCGCATTGTAGATCTGTATCGAGCGCACATCAATAAGGTTACTAGGTTTAATTATAATCTGATCGGGTGATATCTATTTTAGTGTGTGATTATCCACGATTTGGGCATTCTTTAAGAGCTGTCGGGTAAATACAACTTTTGAGTCTACAAGAAACCATCGGGCTTTTCGCAACATAATTGCCTTTAGTACCTCCTGATGGGTAATAGATGTTTCTCCGATTACACCCGAGCCATAATCTGGCCTTATAATGCCTAGAAATGCATCACATTCCTCAACAGCGGCCAGGCAATCTTCTAAGTTTGATTTGTCAGATCCCGCATATACAGTTCCCATGTGAGAGTTCATCACCGTATATCCGTAACTGTCAAGCTGTGTATAGATGGCTGCCAGCTGATCCTGATAGCCATAAATGGTTGATGCAACCAAAACTTTGATGTTGTTCTTCTCTACCATTCGAGCTTAATTAGAGAGGTGCAGTAAAGCGCTCTTCAGCCATAAATAATTATTTAATTGAACCTTTTCGAACCCTTAGCTGTTGAGTCTAATCCTGCAATAAGCATACCCACTTACCGCTCGAATTAGAAGAACTTAAAACCCAAGTTACTCAAGCGAAAGGACATTGAAGTTGCACTAACATCAAAAATTTTCGCGAGATGTTTAATGTCATCTTCGCTATGAAGGTCAAATTCCATTTTTTCGATTTCCTTGTTGAGAAGGCTTTCAGGCATCAGGATACACGCTGCAAATTTATTGGCTTCCTGTTCCAATTTTTGGGATTCTTCAGTGTAGGTAAATCCAGGGGATCTAAACAATGCCTTGTACTGTTTATCCATAAAAACATCAGACTCCTCCCTATGTAGGACATAGTGTCCAAGTTCATGCGCGATGGTGAATCGCTTTCTGACGCGGGATTCAGTTTGGTTGTACCCAATCGTAGCGCCTTCGTTGTTTATAACCAACACTCCAGAAATGTCATCGTCAAAGCCATAGGCCAAGACCTTGATGCCCATAGATTTTGCAATGTCTTCTACTTTTATCGGAAGAGTTTTAAAAAGAGGATTGTCTAAAGCTCCTTCAATAAAAGTCTCAATTTTTTGTTCAACTTTTTTGGTGCTCATAATTTATGTTTTATGTCTCTACTTTTTAATCAAATCCAAAAACCCCTCAAAGGAATTTTTTGAATTTGTATTAAGATCCCATTTTTGCGCTATCTCGTCAACCTTAAACACAGTGAACGAAACAGCAGCTGTTTCCTTGGAACTTACCTGAGGGATCAGTTTTGTAAAGTCAATTTTTAAATACTTCGCAATATTGATCAGTAAAAAAGTAGATGGCCTTTGCCTTCCCTTTTCTATATTAACAACTGATGCCCGAGATAGTTCGAGAAAGTTTGCGAGGTCTTCCTGTTTAACCCCAGCGTTGAGTCTTTCCTTAATTATGAGTTGACCCAATTCCTCATAAAATTTATCTTCATTCATAAAGACCTGTTAATTACCACTCTGCAAAGGTAGAAATAAGTTATTTCAAAAACAAGTGAATTGTTTGCCAAACTTTACATGAAATAATTTATTTAATTTTGCATTTCTGAATTCTTAGTGTATATTTGTGAGACCATAGGAAGAAAATGGCCGTAAATGAAAAAAGCCGGATAAGATACCCAGCTTTGATTTTTTTGAAAATATGTCCACAGGCTTACGAACCTGTCAACGCATTTGTTAGTCGTTTCTCAAATGTATGGATTGATTCTTAATAATCAAAGCATTTAGACGATTAATTGTTGAAGGTAGCTTGTTCGGGAATTGTTAACTATTAGAAAAAGAGCCTCGTAGGATCTAAGTGTCAACCCAAAAAAAGCAGCGCTTGCGCTGGAGCTAATGTTTTGCAGGTCCGCAAAACGAACTAAAAACAATTAACATCTAAAAGATGAAACCCATTTCAAGTGAAAGCCCGGCAGCTAAAAAGCCAAGAAAATTCATTGCAATAGTAAACGAAGTTGAGATTTCCTTCCAGAACCCGATTCAGACCGGACACGAGATCCTTAAAGAGGCAGAGATCAAACATCCTCAATGCATCGATCTGTACCAGCTATTTCCGAAAGGGGATTTTGAAAGAATATCGCTCGATGAAAAGGTTGATTTTTCAAAATCTGGCGTAGAAAAGTTCATCACAAAGGATGCGGAATTCCGTAACTATACTGTAGATGGTCAGTCCGAAACCACAGATCAGAAAAAAATGACCGCCAATAAGATCCTAAAATTAGCAGGTATCGATCCGGAACACCATTTTCTGATACTTGTGAAAAATGATGGGACCAAAGTAAGCTATGCGCGCAAAGGTGACGAAGAAATTAAGGTCGCCTGTCCGCCGATGCAGTTTGTTACTGGAAAGAAAGACAGTATTTGCGATTTGGAACAATGCTGCCACTCGGGTACGATTCCGGTAATCTCTTACAGGTACATCATAAAGATCAATAGCGAAAAGTACACTGTTGATGAAAAAGAGATGACAGGCAGGCAGATTCTGGCATTGATCGGCCAAACACCAGAATCCTACTACTTAAGATTTAAGCACAAGGGCGGATCATCGATTGTAGGCGCTGATGAGGTCATCGATTTCACTGCCTGTGGAGTTGAAAGGTTTAGTGCAAAAGCTAAAAATTGTACGGAGGGTCGCGTTAATCAACGCGACTTTTCTATGCCAGAAGAAGATGCCGATTTTCTTAAAAAACAGGATTTATCCTGGGATTCCTTTTCGGAGGGGTCACGTTGGCTGATCTTAAGGGACTATGTTCTGCCAGCTGGATATAATGTTGAAAAATGCGATGTTGCAGTTGCTATACCAGCAAATTATCCGGTGGAACAGCTTGACATGTTCTATATGTTTCCAAATCTTTCAAGGACGGACAATCAGGCGATTGGCGCACTGAGCCCTCAAACCATCGAAGGCAAGCAGTATCAACGTTGGTCGAGGCACAGAACAGCGCTTAACCAATGGGTACCCGGAGAAGATAACCTTGCGACCCATCTGGAGCTAATGAACCATAGTTTACAAGAAGAATTTACCAAGCGATAATGATGAAGCAAGTACTGAGAATTTCAGGTGATATGCACGCCCAGCTGCGTGCACACCTTCATCCAGGCGATCTAAAAGAAGCCATAGCTTTTGCGCTTTGCGGTAGGTTGAGTACAAGCACCCATAATGGGTTGCTTGTACATAAACTACTTTTGGTACCACATAACCTTTGTATCAGGAAAGGTGATTTCATCGAATGGCCGACCGATTATATCGATGACCTGATAGACGAGGCGGCCGAGAAGAACATGGGGATCTTAAAAATCCATTCCCACCCCGACGGATACGATGACTTTTCAAAACTTGACGATGAATCCGATAAGATTCTTTTTCCGTCGATATACGCGTTGATGAACGAGCAAGCTCCGCATTTTAGCGCGATCATGTATTCAGACGGAGGTATAAAGGCGAGGGTTGTGCATACCGATAAAGAGTTTCAGCCCGTCGATAATGTATCCATAGTCGGAGATCAGGTGATAATTTATCGTAGTATGGATAACGTTGGCAATGACGAAATCAATTTGAGGAATCTGCAAACATTTGGATTGGGAACAACCAACCTGTTAAAATCGTTAACGGTAACAGTGATTGGATGTTCGGGCACGGGCAGCATTGTTATCGAACAGCTGGCAAGGCTTGGAGTTGGCAAGCTGATCATTGCGGATCCAGATCTGATAGAGTTAAAAAATCTTAACAGGATTCTTAACTCCAGCTACGATGATGCAATCAGTGGTGTCGAAAAAGTTGCAGTAATGCAGAGGGCAATTGCTGCTATGGGATTCGATACAGAAGTAACTACTTTCAAGTCACTGCTGCAGGAAGATGGGCTTTTGTTGCAGGCAGCAATGGCAAGTGATTTTATTTTAGGTTCGGTGGATTCAATAGAAGGGCGCAATATTATGAATACCATCTCGACAATGTACCTGGTTCCCTATATAGATATGGGTGTAAAACTGGTAACTGACAAAAAGGGTGGAATTGATGAAATATCTGGATCTGTACATTATCTGCAACCTGGCAAATCATCCTTAAGAACAAGAGGCGTTTATACCATTGACGAACTTGCCGCCGAAGGCTTAAAAAGGACTAATCCAGAAATGTACGATGAACAGCGCAAAAATGGATATGTAGTCGACATCAATGTGGAAAGCCCAGCGGTAATTCCAATCAACATGCAAACGGCATCACTTGCGGTTCTGGAATTCCTAGCCAGGTTACATCCTTATAGGTATGATCCAAATTCCAGGTTTGCGCAAACAAACATTTCCATTAGCGACTGGGAAATCTGGCATGAAGCCGAAGGCAACGATGACCCTTATCTTAAAAAGATGGTCGGCAGGGGAGATATGAGACCGATGTTGAACTCTCCTAACCTGAACGAACTATGGTAATGAGATTTTTGTTATCGGTCAAGACTTTTTTCCTTGGACTTTTCAGGCAAGACAAACTGTTTAAGAACAAATACGTTGAAATGATCCCAGAAAATTTGAAACCTGGAATTCTATACGTTGAGGGTGATGGGAGCAAAAACCAGTTTGCATCGTTTTTGTGTCCGTGCGGATGTAAAGAGGAAATAAACCTGAACCTTGAACCTGAAGAAGAGCCATGTTGGCTCCTGGAGGAAGGAGCTGTTACCGATCTGGCGCCTTCTGTTTGGAAAAGCAACAACTGCAAGAGCCATTTTTTTATCAGAAAGGGTAAAATAAAATGGTGTTCTGATACACTTTAACAAGAAAGGCTGCCAATTGGCAGCCTTTCTTGTTAAAGTGTATCTTTGTTTTAGATATTGATCGTGTAATTTGAATATGCCGTTTTCGGATCGTGCTTGATCGTTAGATCCTGGACAGGCGCAAAGTCTATTACGGTAACAGGAGTTTCAAATTCAATGTGGGCAAATTTAGGGCATAATTTTTCGTATTGCTCCAGCCTATTTATATATTCTTTGGAGAATCCCAAGGATTCAAGTGCTGCAATTTTATCCATTTTGATTGGTGTTTCTTATTTGGCTTGCTTTAAATATAGTATAATTTTCAGAAATAAACATCTTGTAAAAATTGGCATTTTCAAATGTCCAATATAGAAACGCCCAAAAACGGCGAATTGTTCTAGCCAGACCGTCAATATTCTCAGGATGTGTAATCTTTATATTACATACGTCCCAGGCCACCTCCCTGGTAATCCCACGGCTATGTGTTTTCCATTGGCCGTGGTCACAGAGATTTTTTGCGATAGTCTGTGCG
The DNA here is from genome assembly GCF_900182595.1 of Pedobacter westerhofensis. Taxonomy (GTDB): domain Bacteria; phylum Bacteroidota; class Bacteroidia; order Sphingobacteriales; family Sphingobacteriaceae; genus Pedobacter; species Pedobacter westerhofensis. Next base: position 13,588 of record NZ_FXTN01000006.1, read on the forward strand.
CGGTCTCTCTTTTCTTCGTCCTTAACTTTACGTCCGTCTGAATGGACATCCCAATCCTTGAATTTATAACTATAGAGATAATCGGTGACAAGTTCGATGGAATAGTCACTACTATTTACAGCACTACCAATCTCTTTGGCATCGATTCTGTTTAGGATCTGGAAATCAGTCCATAAAGGCGACTGCCCTTTTGCTATCAGTTCTTCTCCTCTGGCTTGGATTTCTTTGATCAATGTCAAAACAGATTGTGCAGAAACAAAATTCCCATCGACACCTCTCACCTGTGGATCTATTGGGCCAATTGTTGCCCTGCTGTCCATAATGATCTCGTCGCCAGACATTGCCCAAATAGTCCCTGCACTCATCGCCATGCTTGGGATAATAAATGAAACCTTATCAAATCTCGGACGCAAGTGGTTTACAAACCGCGCAACCTGCTCTGCAGAACCGCCAGGAGTAACAATCAATACATCGATCTCCTTAGCTTCAGGGGGAACCATAGACACCATTTCGGAAAATGGAAGGTCATCGATCTGTTCAATTGACCTGGAACCAGGCAGGGCGGCATTCGTAATGTTGGCTATATAGCAGATCAAAGGTCTTTTGCGAACTTTCGAAATATCTCCGATGGCTCTTTTCAGCTCCTCGACAATATTAATATTAAGCGCAATATTCGGTTGGGTAACAATTCCAATAATGCTTTCATACTCCCTGCCGTCGACCATATTATCCAACAACGAATCTATCCTTTTCAGAGGAATAGTAATCGTATTGCCAGAGCCGTTGGATTTCTGCGTATTAAATTTAGTATTGGATTTACCGTACCCCATAAAAGTTTTGCAATTATAAGTATTTAATTGTAATTAACTTATAACACAAATCATTATTTTGAACAACACCAATTCGGTACTAATATCCAGAACTTAGCCCAAAAAGGAAAACGGAGAATAATCATCACGACCATTCCCCGTTCTAAATTAACGCTCTCATATGTAAATACGCTGCTCTCACCGATTTATTGCGAAGGTTCTTAATTATCACCTAATCTCCTCCCGCCTTTTCGGGTCTTCCGTGCAGGGTTAATTTACTATTACCTAATTTTCTTTGTTTAGTGATTTAGGTAGGGTATATTACAACGTCTAACCAATTAATCTCTCAATGAAATGCCTGTTCTGCAAACAAACTTCTGAACACTCCACAAGTGAGGAGCATACCGTTCCAGAATCAGTTGGAAATAAAAGCCATATACTGGCCAAAGGGGTCGTTTGCGATAAGTGTAATAACTACATCGCCACAAAAATCGAAAAGACAGCGCTTGAAACACCCTTCTTCAAAGATCTTCGGTTTAGGAACAACATCGAATCTAAAAAAGGAAAGACATTCAGAGAAAACAACATCTTATCGGTGGTCAGCAGCTCGACGGACAGCTTCTAGCTTATAAGAAAGTACTGCAAGTTTGCATTATTGCGCCAACTTGTTGGGCTGAATGCATCCAAATGAATTGTTAAAGAAACTGTTTGACAATTTTGAATGAGATTTTTTTGGAAACCAGTGCTATGATTATTGTTAACAACAATTATACTCAGCCGGAACAAAACATAGCAGAAAGGAAGTAATATTATGGTGGCCTCACCCCATAGCTAACCATCGATTAAATCATCCTGCAGATTAGATTTGCTTTTGCAGATCGACCTTAGACCGATGGTAACTCAATGGCTTCGTAGTAAATTCAACACTGCCAAGCTTGAAAATCTGCAGCTGATCTTCATGAATTCTTAAGCTATCTTCCCTGGCATCCTCTAGATCTTCCCCTGAAGCGGCTGGCACGTAACCCTCGTAAGAATAATCCCAAACAGCCGGAACAGGTTGCTTTTCGAAGGATGTGTCCGGATCTGAAACCTTAACGTCATAGATTTCATAAACCATCTCATCAGCTGGCTCGTAAACCCTAGAAGTAACACTTATTTCGCATCCCTCAGGAAGAGTGATCCGCTGAACCCTGGCGGCGCGGTGAAACAGAACCACATTGCCGCCCTTTTTAATAGACTGGGTGGAAGGAAATACAATTCCGTCATAAGGCGGATCAATCGCCTCCGCCAGAAAGTCTGCAATGACCTGTGTAGGAAGGTAATCTTGGTTTTCCTGCGCCGGCATGACCGGCAGGGCAACCCTGGCCGCCAGGCGCCGGAGAAATGCCGCTTTCTCCCGTAACGGCGCGTAAGAAGGATCAAAAATACTACCCTCAGCTCGGGCGTTGCGCAACGCTGTAAGGTCTAGCAAGCGTAGCGGCCTGATCAGCTCAAAAAACCCGACAACTATCCTGCTGCCCACCGGCGGCCTAACTTCGGCAACCGCAAGCTCCGGGCTGGTCGCCCCGTAAAACACAGCAATACCCGAAGCATTCATCCTCCCGGGCCGCGCATGCTTGGAAGCAGGCGTACCAATCTGCTGATCTGGATGCTTCAGCGCGGAAAGCATTTCATCCTCATCCTGAAAAACCCGGGCACGGTACAAGCCGGAAAGGTCCTTACCCGGACCAGCAGGACAGATCAAAGGCTGGCTACGCTGGGAAGTAAACTGTTCAGCACCTTCAAAGACCTTGGCGAGGTAATCGTACACCTTTCTGCTGAAAAACCGGGATTCTGTTTTCAGGATATGCTCAAACTCCTCCCAATCCTTTAGCCAGAGTTCATCAGAAGGGCTTTTCAACTGATATTGCGCATTCTTACTAAATTCATGAACCAAAAAATCTGTATCGAAGTCATGATGCCTCCTGTTCAGGATCTCCTCAATGTCTTGGGAAGCCTGGTAAGGAATGCCGCCGGCATCCTGTAATAAAAAGTGCAGTCCTTCCCCCTCAAAATCCAACCAAGTACCTTTTTCCGGATCGAAATGCTGCCTGTGGTAACTATTACCAGAACCCTCGCCATCTGTACGCTCATAATGTTGGTCAAATGCCTGCTCTACTCGGTCTGCCATCTTTTCCAGAGTATAGCAGCGCCTCCTGCCCTTGCAATATGTGCATTTGGCCGTGCCACCCAGCCTCTTGATCTCAGCACTCAAATAAAAATCAGTAACGCATTTATAACAGAGGTGGTCTTCTTCAGGATCGTTCATCTTCAATTTATATATAGTTTTTGAGATCATCCGGAATACCGGTCAGGAAAATTAACCTAAATTTTAGTTAATAGAAAATATTTGGTATTATTATAAACTAAACTAACGCAACTAAAATGGTCGAGGAAGTAACCGATGTTAAAAAACCAGTTGGCATCGGAAAAAGATCAAATCATGATATATTAACAGACCAGCCGATAATCGCCATCAACAAACTCAAAGACGTTAGCGATGACGAGTTTGAGGACATCGTCCGGGAATGGGTATGGGGATACATGATCAAAAAAGAATTGTCCGGATACATCGACTGTAAAAAATGCGCGGGATCGGGAGATCTGGGCAGGGACATTATTGCGATCCGCTCGCTGGACGGGCCGGACTGGGATAATTACCAGTGCAAGAACTACCGCGCCAAGATCAGCCCCTCACAGCTCTGGGGAGAGATTGGTAAATTCGTCTATCACGCCTATAAAAAGCGTTTCAGCTTACCAAAAAACTATTACGTCGTTTCCGGATACGGACCCGGCCCTGACTTAATTAATTACACCGAAAACCCCGGTAAATTCAAAGCAGAACTTTTGGCAAACTGGGATTCGCACTGCGCCACCAAGATCAGTCGCGGAAAGACATATCCCTTGGACCAAGACCTGAAAACCTATATCGAAGCCATTGATTTTAAGATGTTTCAGTTTATTGATCCGCAGCAGCTCATTGAAGAACACGCCAAAACCAGATACCATTATTCCAGGTTTGGCGGCAGCATGCCCGATCGATTGTTGCCACCAGGGCTTCCCCCTGAAGTACGGGCTAACGAAATCACCTATGTCAATGAACTACTAGACGCCTATACCGATCATAAAAAAACGGTCATCAGTTTAGCCAATATTGAATCAGATGCAACCTATATGCCGCATTTCACCAGGCAGCGGCACAGTTTCTATTTGGCGGATTCGCTGAACGAATTTTCAAAAGATCAATTTGCAGAGTACACCAACCATTTCGAGGCGCTCAAATTAGAGATACATTCCGGCGTTGTTGACGTGTGCGAAAGTGCTTACCCGGACCGCTTTAGCCGGGTCAAGGCCGTTACCCAGGAAGCAAAAAGACTCAGCATTACCGGCAACCCACTGGTCAAAGTCATGCGCGTGGAGGACCGGGAAGGCTTGTGCCATCACCTTGTTACAGATAAACAATTAACTTGGAAGGGAGAGCAAGCATGAGTAAGATTTATAGCTCCGACCTTGAGATCAGCCTGCGCCTGATGGCAATACTGCAGTTTTATGTGCAAGCACCCCTCACCATTGAAAGGTTGGTGGTTTATGACTTCCTTATCCTTCACGGAAATGACATTTTCCCGGAACTTCATAGCCTGCACCCAAAATCGCCCAACAGTTCCAACGAGTTCCTGATCAAAAGGGAGCTGTTTAAAAGAGGGCTTCATCTGCTGGTCAGTAAAGAACTGATCAAAGTGAACATTAACAAGACCGGCATCAGCTACCAGGGCAGCGAGCTAACAGTCAGGTTCTGCGAAAAGCTGAACTCGCCCTATTCCAGGAAATTATACCCTGCCGTCCAATCGGTCATCAGTACCACTTCGTTATATTCTGATCTGGAACTGGAAAACCGGATCAAAACCAGGTTATTGAACCAGGACCCCGTCTTTAAAAACGAGTCTTTATTTTTAAACTACAGCAATGGATAACCAGGGATTTTACATAAAGCAAATCAGCTTCCGAGGGCCTGATGGAGTACAGTCAGGACTTCCGTTTGAAAAAGGGCTCAACATCGTGGCCGGATCTTCAGATACCGGGAAGTCATTTATCCTGGACAGCATCGACTACATGATGGGCGGCGGTAAGGAACTGGAAAAAATCGGCCAGCTAGAAAAGTACGACCAGGTCTTGATGGAGATCAGGACATTTGAATCTGACATTGCCTACACCATCAGGCGGGACCTCTCTCTCGGCGCTTTCTACATTAAGATCGGCTCGATCGACCAGGCGGGAGATGAAATCAAATATGCCGCCAAATCCTCCGATAAAAATGACCGTAACATCTCCTCGTTCCTATTGGGACTGATCGGGCTGAACAGCGTCCGGCTGACCAGCTCTGACGCAACCAAAGCCACCAGGAAGCTCAGCTACCGGGATGTCGCCCACGTCACCATGATCGATGAAGTGAAGATGTTCTCCAAAGAATCACCTCTGCTGAGCGGCAACCCGGCTACAAAAAGGGCAGAAAGGTCATTTTTTGAATACCTGATTTCCCAAAAAGACAGTTCTCACCAGATTAAAGTGGAAAAGGAAGAAATCCGGAAAACTAGGTTAAACGCCCAGATCGATTATGTAAAAGCTAGGCTGAAAGCCGACAGGGAGCGGCTCATCACTATTGAAAATAGCCTAGACCAATCCCGGTCGCTTAAACTGGATGACCTGTCATCGATCAATGAAAAATACGCCCTTTACTTCAAACAGCTAGAAACAAACAAGCTGGAACGCAAAAAGATCATAGACGAGCGGACTGAGATAGAGTCCGAGATCCTCTACAACAACCAGCTTCTGGACCGCTTCAGTCTGCTTCTCAGCCACTATGACGCTGACCTAGAAAGGCTGCAGTTCATTGACGAAGGGAATACCCTGTTCAGCCAACTCAACTATGTGGCCTGCCCGGTCTGTGGCACCGATATCGAAGAGCAGCATTATAAATGCATCCAGAACAGTGAGCTGCAAACTGAGACCCTTAACGAAGCAATAGAAAGCGAATACCAGAAGATCCGGGAGAAAACCTTAGACCTCAAGCAGACCGTCGCGGAGATTGAAGACAGAAACCAGATCTATAGAAAAGAGCTGACCACCAACCTCGCCCGCATCTCGGAACTTGACCAGCTCATTGACCAGGAGATTATACCTGTCATATCCGGCTTGAAAAGCAAGATAGAATCCATCGTTGGCCAGGAACTACTCAGCAAGGAAAAAGAACGGATCTATTCGGACATCGAAGCCCTTGATAAAGATCTGAAAGAACTTGAAGAAGAAAAGAAGAAAAAGCGCGTCACCGAGTCTGCCGAGCCTCTGGACGCTCTACGCCTGAAGAAATTCGAAGTAGAAGTGAAACACCTTCTGCAATCCTGGAAATTCGACAAAGTATCTGAAGTCAATTTTGATCCCGCCAAATCCGACATCCGGATCGACGGAAAAAACAGGAGTAGCTACGGCAAGGGATACCGGGCCATAGGCCAGTCAGCATTCATCATCGGACTGATGCATTTCCTAAGGCAAAATGAGAGCAAGTTTTCCAAACTGCTTGTCCTGGACTCTCCCCTCACCGCCTATAAAAAAGAAGACCAGCCGCCAAGCAACGAGCAGCAGATCACCAAAGAACTGGAAAGTGAATTCTTCCGAGGCCTTATCGACATCTCCAGGTCCTGCCAGATTATCATCCTGGAAAACAAAGAACCACCTGCAGAAGTCGTAGAGAGATCCAACTATGTCCACTTCTCCCGCAACTCGGACATCGGCAGGGCCGGATTGTTATAACATGCTACCAATAGCAGAAATTAAATATTCCTAGGTACAATATACAATGCTGGACAATCCGGACCAAAATTTAAATACTATAAAGTTTTCGCCGTAAAAAGATTAACAAAAAAGCGTTGATGTTGGACGGTGTCCTGAAGTCCGGTTGACGTTCGCAGAGTTTAAAAAAAGTCTGAGACAATTTCCTCGGCTTCGGTGGGATCAGCTCACAAAACAATTTGCCCCTATAGAGAACTACTCGTTGCTTTAAACAGAGACAGATATGCTGGGGATGTGATTATTATATTTATAGCTTAATGACTAAAAATGGTATTTCAAGAACAAGACATAAATTTTGATAGAATCGACTGGAGACAATTCGAAGAGCTATGCTTTGATCTGCTGATGAAGTACCAATATCACGACATGATCTGGCTTCAGGGCAGTGCGGATGCAGGGCGCGATATTGAAGCTTTAGTCACTGTCGTTAATCCTTTGCTTGGAACCTATGTAGAGAAGTGGTTTTTTGAATGCAAATTTTACACTTCGGGAGTTCCAATGGTCGAACTTGTTAGTAAAATCGCTTGGGCCGAAGCTAATAAAGTGAAACATTTCGTGTTGATGACCAACACGCATCCTACAAAGGATGCGTGGGATTTTTTAAAATTGAAACAACAAATTGTTAATTTCAATATCCATGTGATTGACGGTAAACTGATAAAATCAAAATTGCTTGCCTTTCCAGATATTATTGTTAAATATTTTTCTGACGATACAGTAGTATGGGTGAAAAACCTTGTCAAGCAATGGGTGTTTCAAGATGCCTTGCCTGATATTAAAACACTTTCAAAACTTAGGGAAGTTGTTGAGCCAAGTAAGTTAGGTAAGGAAGATCTTGTTTTTATCTTGTTTGCTTTTCAGCAAAGTGATTATGATGAAGATCTGTTACCATACGATATAGAACCTTTTAATTTTGAATTTATATGGACTGAAGTTTCCAAGCATGCTAATACCTCTTATCCAATTGATTTAATTGAAGATTTTGGATCAGATGAAGATTGGGGTAGAATAATTTCAATGAGTAAGGGAAATGAACAACTGGATAAATTTGTATATGTTGCTCAGAGTCATCATGATGATGACAAGCAGAATGTCCAAATTTTACTGAAGAGTTATGCAAGACAGATAACGGTTAAAATTGCCAACGGCAATGATACTATGAACAACCTTTAGACAATTTTAAACCAGTGGCCGAAGATCGATCGTCGAAGGAAATCATAGACAGTGATTTAGTAATGGGTGATTTATGATGGATCTCGAAAGACGACCTTTCAATCTGCTAATTGATATATTTGTTTATGGAAACATTTGACGCGCCTAATCTTCGAAACGATTTTGTAATTGTCACCAATGTGGAAGCTACGAAGTTAGCGGCACAGGTTATAACATACCTGTTCAATGCTGGACAATATCTTCCTTTTTTCTGCTTCCATAAGGTTGATGTAGCTCAAGATGAAGCAGTCGGAAATCCTGACATTTACGCGATCCAGCGTAGGAGGTCTGAACATTTTTCTGTCTTTCTGAACAATACCCTTGCCGAAAATAAAGCCTGTGAAAACCTTATCTACATTGGCCTGACACCAGAGCAACGCTCCTATTTGGATGTTGAGCGTCACTTTAATCTTTTTGAGATTAATGATGTGGGTGATATCGCAAATTATCTTGGCGGTTTTGCTTTGTACAAAGGAGATTCACTTGTCTGTGATGAGAGTCAGGCTGCTTTAGGACTAACTGTGGCACTTAAGGAAAATAGGCTTTTGCAGTTCGGAGCATATAATGAACAGCTAGTAATGCCGGATCCAGCAGAACGGGGTGCGGTGATCGTAGAAGTTGAAGGTAATATCTCCGACATTGTCGCGGTGAATTATGCTTGCAGTATTGGAGCATCGGTGTATTTAGTTGATCAGCTGAAAAAAGATGAAGGGGATGAAGTTTTACATCTTTTGGAAACTTGGTCTGCTGGAGAACCTCATGCACTAGAAAAGGTAAAAGAAAAACTGAACAACCGCATTGCAAAAATTGATCTGTCAGCTAAGGATTTTATAACCTGCTTTACAACTGGGCTTCCTTATGGGCTGGTGCTCACGTCCATCCCAGTCTCGCAGATTCACCTAAACTATAGGCCTGATTTTTTCGTTTTCAACGCTGTACTTAATGAACAATTGAAGTTGACAGGGTCTGCGGTTATCTTCTCTACACAGTCATTTATTGATGACGAAGTGAGCAAATTGTCGTCACTCTTAGAGTTTGAAAATTTGTACCAACGCAAACTTTTAGGTGAGGGAGCAACAAGTTATAATTTAAAAAATACTATTGAAAATTATCCTTTTGATCTTTTACATATGTGCAGTCATGGAGGACGTGTGCACGGAACACGGTGTGAGGTGACGTTTTCGGATAAGGAAGGCACACAGCACACCATAGAGTTTGATCACGTACTCGGAATTCACCTCACACCATACGAGGACCTTCACCCTATTGAATCCATTTACTATTTCCGAAAACTTGACGGCCTAGTTTGGAGAAGCAATGAACTTAAGGCAAAAAAGTATCCTCACGAACTTTATGCGATGATCGAAAAAGAGATAAGCGTTGCTTTTGAAAAAAAGAAAGTAAAAACACTTGAGAAGCTGGAAAGTGTGCCCAATACGAATGCAACAGTGTGTACTAACTTCAATTACCTTGGAAACTTCAACCAGATTGGCGGACAGGAATGTCACCCAATCATTTTCAACAATTCTTGCTGGTCTTGGATAAGGATCTCAAATAATTTCTTAGTAGCTGGTGCGCGTGGGTATATTGGTACGCTCAGGGAAGTGGATAATAGTTTAGCTGTAAGGTTTTCCATGCTGTTTTATGAATCAGCATTTTACAAAGGAACTGTTGTCCAGGCTATGCACCATGCAATCTGCGAGGCGGTCCATGACGGCGAGGAAAATCTGTACATTTATTGGGGACTGCATTTCACAACATTGAAAAACCGTGAGCGGGTTGAGGTGAACAAAACACGTGTCTTACACAGTCTTGGCCAAAATAAGGCGACCTGGTATCGAAAACTGCGAACAAATACAGGAGAGGATCCAAAACTAATCGTTGGCATTCTCAAAGATATTGATTGGCTCGTCCGTGATGTTGTTGGAACTGATGGTGAAAATAGACCTAACCGCTAGATAATACTTCATAGTTTCTATTTGAAAAAAATGAAAATAATTGAAAAGTGGGAGTTTTAACAGTAGTGTGCATTCAGCACCTACTCAACGTTCCGTTTCATAATTGCTAATTGATCTAACAATTAAGTGAATGTGGCCATTTTGATATCTGGAGAACGTTTACGATCAGGAGAGATAAATTTAAAATGTTCTTCTTTGACGCTTTCTATAGGTGCAGACAGACCACTACCACAATTTTTGGTAAGTACTCTAGATTGTCGTGTTGAAGGTTTTAATCCGATCAGTGAGGCAATCTAAAATAATCTAAGATTTGAATGAATTGGAAGGATATCCAAAGTAAATTACCTTTGAGGTCTAGCAGTTAAATTCAGGTCGAGGTTTACAACGTCTTCTAAGCGGCCACATTGAATTGAAATAGACCTGGCACATTCATCGTAACTTACACTCATGCTAACTATCAATAATACAACGGACAATAACCATCTAAATGGTATCAAAACAAGCTTTTTAAATTCAGACAAGGTTATTATTGTCAGCCCTTTTCTATGGGACGATCTAAGTTTCTTTCCTTTCGAGGAAATGATTCACCTCAGTAAAATAACCCTGGTCACCAGACTCAAGCCATTCACGGCAGATCAGTATCAGAAAATTGAATTCATGTTAAAATTGTTTGAATTTGGCGAAGTGCATGGGGTTATCATTGAAGTGTTGATTGACAATTTTTTGCATGGGAAAGTATATGTGAGCATTAAAGCTGGTTCGTATCGTGAAGCCATAATTACCTCTGCGAATTTTAACCGGCACGGATTGATAATCAATAACCAATGGGGTGTGGTGATTAAAGATATTATTGAGATCGACAAGATGGTCACAGAAATTAGAAAGCATACCTTTCTTGATCCATTAATATTGGATACAGTAAAAAAAATGAAGGCTGTAGCAGACCAGCATCCAAAGAAAAAACGTGAAAAAGAGGCAGGGTTGGACCTGAGTAAATTTCTTAAAGTATCACAAAACCCACTGCATATCAACAGAAAAACCACCTATTGGTTGAAGCCGATTGGTGTATCAGATAACCCAATTCCATGGGCAGAACCATTTGATAAAGCTGAATATCCACTGCACTTCGCAAAAGATCCGAAAGGGGTAAAACCTGGACATATCGTCATTGCGTATGCTGTTGGACATGGTCATATATTATCGATTTTTGAGGTAGTATCAACGACGCAAAAACTACCTGGTGAGAGCCACCGATGGGCTTATTATGTGATGGGCAAAAATCTCACGCCACACTATGGAGAGCGGTGGTATAAACATCAATTTTACCTTAGCAAGGAGCGTGTACTTGCGCTGAATCTTGCGGAATTTAATATTACCCCGAGCGGGCTAAACACATTTGGCACTATCAATTTTGGAGGAGACAAAATGAGGTTGACCAAAGAATTCTGTGAGTATGTAATCCAGAAAATCATGAGTATTAACAAAGAAATTTCAGAAGCTCCAGACCTGTAACAAGAAATAAATCCAAGTTCAATATTTTCGGCAGCTCAATCGGCATAATATCATACAGGCCAGGTCGGCAAAACAGAAAGGTATGCTTAAATTTACGCCTGAATATGGCACCGAACGAAATTAAACTATATATAACCATCACAGAGAAGTTTATGGCTGAAGCGGGTTATGCTGTCCGCGATAGTTGGAAGGGCTGGGACAACGAAAACCTTGATGATTTGCATGCACATAACGCCTTGGATGGACCGCGAATGCTCTCAATAGATGCTATCCCAGATGATAATCTCGCGAAAGCTTCCCATGAGAGTAGTTATACATTGCCTGGCTACAAACATCTTTCTTACAACAACTATAAGATCGAACTTCCTGAAACATACTTTTCCACACGCATCAATGTGCTGATTCATGAACTGGTTCATTTTCTTCAACAAATCAGTGAAGGTGACCCGTCATATATAAAATCTACAGGAAAAAACTACCCGGAATACATAAGCCAGCGCTGTGAGACAGAATCGCACTTTATACAATTGATCTTTTTGAGCCGTCATGAGCCGCACTTGGTTCCAGAAGAATGTCAAGCAGAATTTCAACAGAAAATGGAGCAAGCCATGAAAGATCCCACGCTACGGATTTCAACCATTGCCTGGGCAAGCGAAAAAGACATCATTTAATGGCTTGATTCTCTAATAACGATTGAACTGGTTTATCCCTATCTTCGATTAAAACACTGGCGATGGAAAAAAAGCAGTTTGAATTATTCGACCAGGTGGCGCTAATCAAAACCAGCTTTATTAAAGACGGCTGGGCAACTGTCTATCAAAGTAATAAAGCCGAAGTAGATACCCAGATTTATTGCAACATCGTTCATGATGAATACCTGACGGAATACCTGGATCATCACAACTGGATGATTGAACCTGGAAGGGAGGGCAGACCGAGTATCATCTCCAGGGGTGGACAACAAAGCAGCTACCATGCCTTTTCCGAAAACGGTATTGAACCGTTTCTATACTACAAATTCTTTACCCATAATAAAGAGAAATATATCGACGTCTCCGAAGAGTTTATTAACTACTTTCACCTGTACGAAACCGGGTCGTCTAAGCAGAACCGCACGTACTTTTTCACCGATGAAAACGGAGATCTGGAGGAAGCCATAAAAATAGAAGCAGAACTGGTACAAGTAAAGCTACGCTTCCTGATGGAATATATTTCTGTGCGTAATGTGCACTTCACGGTTTGTTTTGACTTCATGTGTATGAGCAGCGAAAAATTATCAAGCTTTGGACTTGAAGAGAAGTACGTACCTTTCAATGACGAACATACTCATTACACGCACTTGATAAGAGTTCTACCTTTCACCGGCGCAGGGGAACTTCAGAGCTGGATCCATGGCAAAGTGATCATCAAAAACATGGAAAGCAGGCGTCACAGCTATTGGTTTGATGCGGGCTCGGAGGATTTCGCCTCATTTATCATAGGTTATGATCAGGCTGGCGATCTCGATAAGGTTTCCAGTGATTCCGAGGAGCATAAATTTTTTACCCTGACTTATTTTTCGAAGACAGTACTGGACAAATATTACAACAATCCTGATAAATACAAAGTTAGCGGCTATTGCGGTCGTGAAGATGCCAGGAACTACATCTTTGTACTTGACTTGCTGGATAAGTTTACAAAAAGAGCGCCAGCTAGCGAAATAGAACCTCTGATCAACAGCTTTCAAGACGGAGTCATGACCTATTCCGCTTGGAACCCTTCAGACACCGCCCTAAGTTGGGCTGGCTTGCGGAATACAGAGTTGATGAACTGGAATCTGCTTGCCGAAAAACTTGGAACACTGACCGTGAATCTTAATGAATTAAGTTGGTTTGAACCGGGCATGGTCATTGAAGAATACCTTTTAAAGATATATTCCAGCAGCCGCTCGATCTTAAATAAAAAGCATGGCCATGGAATAGATCAGCTCTTTCAGCCGGGGATCAGAGAGCGAATGGCAGACCAGTATACCCAGGTCTATTTGCTGGAGGAATGGCTGAAAAAAAAACCAGAACATGAACTTTGGCCGATTGCCCAGGAACTAAAATTACAAATAGCGAGTTTCAAAGCGGCGCAACCATCGGGAAATGAGCAGGGGACGACAACCCTCTCGAATGTTGTCCCCGCAGTAGCCAAATTTGATGGCAAAGAGAAAACCGAATTCCAAAACTTTATAGCTGCCTACATACAAACTAATTCGGCTTCCACCTCCAAAAATGTCGTAACAGTTTTTGAAAAAATCTGCGATCAGCTCACCGAAGTCCCATCATTTAATGACGCGGAAGTGAAACTTAGCTTTCAAACCATCCTGTATCAGTCCTTAGTCTTTCTCAAACTAAGAATGGATCATACAAAAAAGAATCACCCTGCAATGGGCTACCTATTCAAAAGTAGTAAAAACGCTCTGGAAAGTGCGTTACAAGAAGATTACTATACCTACATGAGTGCACAACCTGCTCTTGGTGATTTGCAGACAGAAACTATGGATGTTGCCAGCGGACGGGCAGACGTCTCATTTAACTTTGGATCCTATCGCATTTTCACCGAAGTAAAACGGGAAATAGACGATTGCAGCTTTGATAACCTGTGCAAGCTGTACCTCGGTCAGGTTATGGAATATGGCAATACCTCGGCGAAACTAGGTATCCTGCTCGTCCTGGACCTTACAGATAAGTCACATGGTGTCGGATCTTTTGAAAGTCAGGTCAAGCATCAAATCTCTTCTGCGCCGTCAGACCAGGAGAAACGGGGTGTAGTAATCATTAAAGTACCGGGCAACCGGGTTACACCCAGCGCGGTGAAAAAGTCGCAGTATACAACCCAAATACGTAATTAAAGATCAGAAAGAATGACAGGATCAATAGCGGAGAAATTACAAAGAGTCGAGGAGCTGTATGAAGTAGATGTGGATGATCAAATCGGTTTGCCTACAGGATTGTTGCGGCATGCCGTATTAAACACTATTCATTTAATAGAATTGGTAAAGTTTTTCATTGAAGAAGGATCCTACTTTAAGGCAGTTTCTGCAAATCTTTGTAAAAGACTGTCACGAGAAAAGAATACGGAGAAAATTTACGACCAGGTATTTGAAGCTTTCAAAGAATCCACCTACTTGAAGCGTCAACGCTTGCGTCAAATACTTGAAGTCATGATCCCAGGTCTGGACGAGTTCCGCCAATTGGAATACATTACCCATTTGCTCTCTTCAAACTATATTTACGAACAAATAAGCGCAACAGAACTGGCGGAAAAGGTATGGAGTAAAGACATTTAGTCGCTGCTTTTAAATGCTTATTATCGCTCCGGGCATTATAAATTACTGGCCGTGGTCATCCTTAGTGTCGACGACGATCAAGCCCTAGAGCTCATCCGTGAATACTGGACAGGCAGGGTACGCAAAGCACTAATTGTAAAATTCCTAGTTAGGCTCAAGGGTAGGTCAGTAGAAGAGCTGGACTTCGTGAGGACTGTCGATCCGGCTAATTATATCGTCCTACTGCGTCATGCATCAGGCACCATTAGTGATGTGGAACTCCTAGAGTGCTATTACACTATCGAGGTTAAAACCCGTCCATTTGCCCTATGGAGTATTGGACATCTGGGAAGATGGGACCTAATTGAAAAAGAAACTGGCAATTTCCTTAATGATCCTACTGGAACATTTCCGGGTTTTTCAGATCATTTATTTGAGAAATAGACACATTTTTCCGAATTTTTTCACGCCTAACAAATACTAAAATTACAAAATAGCTTCAGGTAAATTTGTGAACTTCAATTATTGATTAAATAAGTCTACCTAAAATTCCTGCCCCCGTGAAAAGCCTCTTTTGGCACCTGTTCCCTAACCTGCGAACGTTTGTCCTGCCAAAGTCTATAATACCAAATGCTTCCGATGTCTCCTCGGTCCATCAATAAGAAAAAGAAACCACATAAATTATCCGAAAAAACCAACACAAAATCCTCGTCACTACGCCGCTATTCTCATATAGATAAATAATAGTAAGCTTACACCATGGACACCTTTGTAACATTAAAAAAAGACTCCCGAATAGAATAAGGTTTCATTCATCAATGGCCCATTTACTACTGATCGGACAGTACTTTAATCCCACTATGACCGTCAACTTTCCAGATCTCGCAGGGAATTATGCTGTTCAGTACAGCGAATAGCTGCCTTGCATTTCCAGCGAAACTATATGTACAGCATCGGCAATCGCCATCATAAAGACAGGCTTGACTTCCTCATAGAATCCTCCATAGTAATGGTTATAGTCCGAGTTGGATTCGCCCACCATCCAATATTTTTCTTCTGATACAATACGCTGTAATACTACTAATCAAACAAAAAATTTGTTCTCAGAGCCCTGAGAAATCGATTTCCAAATCCTCTTTTGCATCAATTTCTGCAACAATACCCCCAACTAGCTCCCTGACCGTTGCTATCGTACTGTCGATAGTGTCAGAATCCAAAACATGCGCAGTGCCATCCTTGGTCTTGCCGTTCCTGTGTACAAGGTCATGGCGCATCTTGACGCACTGAATCGGCTCTTTGATCTCTGGAAAACCAATCTCAAAAGTGCTTCGGTACATTTCTCTTACAACAGGAAGATTATGGTAGATCGTATCGAGCATCACACCTTTCGCGGTCTGTTCGATGTTCTTGTAGGCTTCGAAGACATCTTTCAAGTCGAATTTCCTATTTGCAAACTCTGGGTTGGACTTGACGAACTTTTCAAGATTGACGGGATTTGCGAGCGCAAGCTTGACAAATGTTTCAGATAGGAAGGTTTCCATCGTACCCATAACCCCGATATATATCTGGCGCTTCAAGATGGCATTCAGCTCATCATTCTTGAGATCGACTTCATTCAATTTTCGAAGTTTCTCGATCTCGAGGTCAAAATTGTCTGAGAGTCCGGGACTGCTGGAGATAGCATCATATTCATAATCGTACTCGTAATCCCAGTCTTGCGCATACTCACCCTGCAGTACCTCGGTAGCGATATCGACCGAATTGCCATGTAGCCCCTCGATCTTATTCAATGTTTCTTTTGGGCTGCCAGCAGAAAAGACGATCCTATAATTATAAAGAACTCCTTCGTCGCTCACGTTCTCCTCGATCTGGTAATCTGTTTTCCTTAGCTCGAAATACGAAATACCCAGGGCATCAGCAATTGCGTTACCTTCCTCGTCCTCATGGCTATCAATCATTAGTTGTTTCCAGTACCCCATTTTTGAGTGTATTAATTTTATTGGTTGAAGATAACTTAAAGATCACGTTTTACAAACTCGCATTTTTTAATAGTTTGATTGGGGTAAACTATGCGTATACGCCAATCCGATCACACTCTGCGTAAACAAGGCCATTGTAGGCTAAGATTACTATATTCGCTTACAATGAAAATTAAATCGCATCTTGAAAAGCTCAACGTCTTGATTCAGGAATACAACTCGGTACCGGTTCCGGATTTATATAAGGATACCTACTCAACCGTCTTGAAAGCAGTGCTGGCTAAATCATTGGATTTCAGCCTATTCATATACAAGACCCGCTCGCCTAAAAACAGTTTTTTCTATTCGCCCTTTCTTAGGGGCCTTTGCGAGGATTTGATCACGATGAAGTTTTTGAAAAAGCATTTTTCCACAGATACAGACACTGTCATTTCCGAGTATATACTTTATCTCATCTTCGGTTCGATCAATGCACAAACAATGTTCCTGAAAAAGAATGCGCCGTTACAGCGTTCGGTAACCTACAAGGAGATAGAAGGGATGATTGCAGAAAAGGAAGATGCACTGAAAAAACTGATGGAAAAGAATGGCTTGAACAAAAACAAGATTTTCCCAAGCGTGGAGCACATGGCCATAGATTCCAAACTAAAACCACTGTACGATTTTCTCTACCATGCCACTTCCAGGATGGTACATTTTAGCCCAAATGTTTTGTTAAGGATGGGCTGGTATGAAAGGGAAGGGCCAACTGTTTTCTCCTCTGATAATTTTCACAGCTATTATGAAAGCTTTAATAAATTCTATGCTCCCTATCTGTTGGTGAAGCTCTGCCAGTCCTTCAAGAAGGAACTAAATCTCAAGCCGAATTTCATGAAAGAAATAAAATCAATTGAAGCGAAGTTCACTCCATACGTATTTTATCCTGAGCTGATCACCTATGAGGAGATGAATTTTAAGCGTCCTAAAGACGGACCTTTTGAAAGGATTTTATCAGAAATGGCCAACATGCCAGACGGAGACAAGATGATCAGCTCGCTCGAAAGCTATCTAAAGGAAAATGAAAATAGTGATTTATCGAAAGAACAGCAAACAATAGCATGGATAAAAAAATACTTTTAGCACAAACTGACCAATTAATCGCATACTCACCGATCCGCTAATGAAAAAAAGATGCTGGTGTATCCCGGATCGAATATCTTCAAGGACTGTAAAAATTTACAGTCCTACGGTTTAAAACCCTGAAATCCCTGGGCTCCTAAGATTGCCGCAGTTTCTTTTTGGTATATTTTTTACAGCCTTGGGGTCAGCATACCTCGTTTCTACACAGCTGCCATTTTCCATTGCGGTTGAGCCCATACCCATACAATATAGGCTGGATAGGACGTTGGGCTGATAAGTCCCAATAAAAGTGCTATTGAAGCCTTGGTTCCTATTAATGCAGGATCTAAATATTCAAACTGGGCGAAATTATTTGTTACACTTTTAAGATTGGAAATTACTGCATCCATCTCCCGGCGAAAGATATACACCAATCGCTGGCATCGCCTGGCTGGTGCTGATTCAATGATTTTAAAAGACTTTCGCGAAGTTATATCATCATAACACATTGGCTAGGTACTTAACTACACAAAGTACGATCTAAGTGTACTCAGCAACTTATGGAAAAGCAATAACCATTTATAAGTGTCTTAATTTCATTATTTTTATGCTTCCACGTCCGTTACGAAGTAATATCAGAGCTTCCGACATTCATTTCCCATCAATCAATAAAAAACGCTTATTTTATTAAAGACAAGAGCGGTTCCTAATTTGTCAACAAAATTACTCTTCTTCTAAGGAGAGCAGCTTATACATATAGACATGGTAACCAGTTAATTTTAATTCAAAAAGCATACTTATGGCGCATTATAAAAATCCATACCCCGCCATAAGTGGTCACAAAAACATAGTTATGGCGTAGTATAAAACATTATATCACGCCATAAATCGGTTACAATTCTTACCTTTACTATATAATAGAGATCAGATGGAAACAATAATCGGGCGGGCAACAGAAAAAAAGCTATTACTGGACATAGAGAAATCCGGGGATGCAGAACTGGTGGCAATCTACGGAAGGAGGCGTGTAGGTAAAACCTTCCTCGTCAGAAATGGATTCAGCAGGGAACTTGCCTTTGAATTTTCAGGTATTCATCACGCTACTTTAGATCAACAATTAGAAGGATTCAGCCTAGCGTTAACCCAGGCGTCCGGATCCCTACCTCTGGCCAAACCGGACAGCTGGCTTAAGGCATTTGAAATGCTGAAACAGTATTTAACTCCTCTGCTTAAAAACCAAAGAACAGTCATCTTCATGGACGAATTTCCCTGGATAGATACCCCAAAATCCGGTTTTTTGCCGGCATTTGAACAGTTTTGGAATACATGGGCATCACGACAGCCAAAACTTGTAGTGGTTATTTGCGGATCAGCTGCCTCCTGGATGATCACAAAGATCATAAATAACAAGGGCGGGTTACATAACCGGGTAACAAAACGGATCAGATTGCTGCCTTTTACAGTAGGAGAAACAGCCGCTTATCTGAAAAACAGGAAGATCAAACTTGATAAATATCAGCTCCTGCAACTATACATGGCGATGGGAGGCATCCCTCATTATCTAAAGGAAATTGTACCTGGAGAGAGTGCAGCACAGGTGATCGATAAGCTATGCTTTACAAAAGACGGTCTTCTTGTGGACGAATTCAAAAACCTCTATTTTTCCCTTTTTGACAATGCGCAAAGCCATATCGATATTGTAAAGGCACTCGCAAAGAAAGGAAAGGGCTTGTCACGACAAGAAATCATCGATACCTGCAAGCTGACAACCGGTGGACATGCGACCAAATTATTGGATGAATTGATTGAATCTGGTTTTATAGCAGATTATACTCCATTTGGAAAAACAAGCAGGGACAAACTTTACAAACTGGTCGATGAATACTCGTTATTTTATTTAAAATATATAGATGGAAGCAAGGCAACCGGTAGCGGAACATGGCTAAAGGCAATGACCGGACAATCCTGGACAAGCTGGAGCGGAAATGCATTTGAAAGTATTTGTTTAAAGCACATACCTCAAATAAAAAAGGCGATGGGAATAGAAGCGATCTACACTGAAGAATCTGTCTGGAGATACCAACCAAAAGTTAAAACAGAAAAAGGTGCACAAATTGACCTGCTCATCGATCGTAATGATGGGTGTATTAGCGTTTGCGAAATGAAATTTTCTGCCAAACCATTTGAGATCACTAAAACTTATGCCACTGAACTAAACAATAAAATCGATTGTTTCCAACAACAAACCGGAACAAAGAAAACGGTATTCTTAACAATGGTCACTACCTATGGCGTTAAAAATGCAGGAAGCCATCCAGGGCTGGTACAATCTGAAGTCCTAATGGATCCACTTTTCGACCTATAACCAGACATAGTTTAAAAGGGCTATAAAAGCCCTTCATCTCCGAAGGAGAAATAATCACGTTTGGTCAGAATGATGTGATCTAATATCATCAGATCTAATAGTTTTCCAGCTTCCACCAGTCTTTTGGTCATGGTAAGATCTGCTTCACTGGGCTTCAAATTACCACTAGGGTGGTTGTGGCAAAGGATGATCGAGCTGGCGCAGCTTTTCAAAGCAATACCAAATACCAGCTTCGGATCAACCAGTGTTCCTGAAAATCCACCGCTGGAGATCTCAGCCATTCCCATCACGTTATTTGCGCGGTTTAGCAGCAGGATAAAAAACTGTTCGTTCATTTCGATTCTTCCCTGATCCCAGTTATGAAACAAAATATTGTAGGCATCCTTTGATTGGGTCACTTTAGGTCTTTCACAGGCTTTAAATTTGGGCTGATAACTTACTTTAATTTCTGATACCATGAACAGGGAATTTTGGATTTGCGCTTTCATCATCTTAATTTTTAATTGAAAATTTGATTAATTGTGCGCGTCTCCCGAGCGGTGCTGAGCAAGCAAAAAATGCAGCGGAATAAATGGAAAAGCGGGGAAAGGCCATCCGAGCGTTTATGCCGAACAATTTTTGCGCCCCGAAAGTACCGCCCGAACTTAGTGCCGGATTAATAGAAGAGTTCCTCATTTTACTGATCCTTAGCCCCATTCTTTTGCAGCGTCAAAACGCCACCCGCTGGTCAGCGGGTGGCGATCCGGTTCTTGCTGGTGGTCAATAATACAGCACCTGCACCATGAGTTTAAACTTTTCATTGGTGCTGATTTTATCGGCATATTTAATGATCCGGTCGTTGACAAAAAGTGCCTGAAGGTTGAAACAAAGCTGCTCGGAAAACACCCGGCTGCTGCGAATCATGTTCAACTCAAATTTTTTGATCTGCTGCATCGTTTAACGGGACAGGCTCAGCCACTCATCAAAACTAAAAAAACCGAAGTCCCAGTTGTCGCGATACTGCTGCTGGTGCATCTCAAAATCCGAGCAGACCTCTTTTAAATTTTCGATGATGGGTTTCACTTCCCTGGGAAATAACTCATGCAAAAGTTTAACTTTTGCGGTATTGTCTAATTGTGCGATTGATTTCATAAGTATTATTTATTGACGGTCCTGCGTCTGTTCGTATTCGTTTACTTTTCCAGCTTCGATTTTTGTTTTAAGCCGGCCCAGCTTTTGGAAAATATCCTTCCAATACCGCTGACGACTTTTAACAAATGCTTTTAAGCAGGGATCTTGTTGCTGATACAAGATCCCGATGTAGCCGGCGGTTTGGGTAATGGCTTCATTCAGATCGGTCACCTCGATCAGCTGACCTTTTAAATCACGGATATAGGGACTCATCCTCCACCTTTTAGAAGTGCATCATTAATACCCGCCTGCCACTGCTGCGTTCAGCAATCCAGATATGGCTCCCGCCATAGCCGCTCGTATAGCTTTCATTGGGATCAGTGATCCCGCTACAATCTTTGCTCAGCACCCTGATGATAAAATCCCGGTAATCCTCAAACTGCTTTTTATCTTTGGTATATAATTCCTCGCCGTACTGGTTGTAATACCTAAGGCGATCAGTAACCGCTTCCAATGCTTTGGGCAGTAGCGGCACCTCAAGCAGCCCGATCATTAGATTTTCTTTCCTTTCCCTACCGCCGCGCAGTAGATACAGACCATGGGTATTTTCCCGCCAACCGCTATAGCTGTGCAACCCGCAAAATTCACAGGCCAAATTAAAAGCTGTCATTTCATTTTCGCCGCGGTTGATGTACAACGGCACGCCCACAGGGTCTAAAGCGCATAATATTATAGTTGTCTTTTGTTGCTTTTTCATACTCATTTTTTTGGTAAATATTTCAATGCATCTTCCAGGTCTTCCGGAAGAGCGGGCGGATAGTCCGCCAATTTGAGCCGCAGCGATTCGCTGCCCTTAAAAGCAAAGGCTATCCGAATCGGCTCTACGCGGTTAACTTTCAGGATTTCGCATTTCCTTTTTTTGAGTTTGAAATACACATCCCACAATGCGCCATTAAAATCCCGGCCAATACCTGCGGCAAGGTGGCGCTGAAACGTCCTTCCGTTCCGCTTTTTGACAACCAGCGTGAACTTAAAATCATAGGCTATCAGAAGTCCTTCCATTTTAAACTATTATATGGAGGATTGCTCCCCCGAGATGAAACCATTGATTATTTTGCTCTTACCTTGGGAACCTGAAAAGCCTGGTCCCACGCCTTTTGAGGTAACTGGCTGTATAACCATTGTCCTCAATGATGCTCCGCACCAGTTTCTCGGCAACTTCTGCGGTATGTAAATCACCCGGGTGCATTTTTAAATCATCGAGGTTAACAAAGTGTTTAAGGGCTTTAGCCAACTCAAACAAAGCTTTCTTTTCTGTTTTTTCGCTGCATGTACACATCATAGGATAGATTTAAATGAAAAATTAAACGGTAACAATTGAGGAAATACCCCCGCCATTTGCTTGCTGCTCAAGCAAAGCTGATCTGATTCCGCATACGTTCTGCGGAACTCTTTACGCTGATGAAAATTATAATTCATAAAAAATATGCACTCTGCGGCTGCACCATACCGTTTTTAAGGTGAAGAAATCTATTACCTCCTCTTCTTTGCCCCCTCCTCCCCGGAGCTTTTTTCCAAAGAAAAAAGGACAAAAAAGAAAGCAATAGAAGCATGGTTGACCATACCAGAGCGGTATAAGACCCAAAGGGTGGCGCAGCCATTATGCCCGCGCAGGTGCAGGCGACCATGAGCTTCGCTTTCCTTTTCTGCCCTTTTTCGTAAAAAGCGTATCCTCGTCAACCGATCGATAACAGTAAATTTTAAAGTAGGAACAGAAGCACAAGTGCAGGTATATGCTTTTACGCGGTGAAGGGAAATATAGGGGAGAGAATGGAGCAAGCGGAGCGGCAAATGAATGATCCGGATTTCCAACCGCAGCGCAACAGCAATGAAATGCAGTACTCAGTCAACTAAACCCGATTGCAAAGCGGGACTGTACCAGCCCAAGCGCTCCCGCAGTACCTTTCCAAAATAAAATAACGGAACTACCCGGTAGAACCCCAACAGTCAAGAGAGGCAATTACCACCTCTAAGGATATATTCCTAGCGCATCCATCCGCCTGCCCAGCTCCATCGCCGCCATAATAGCACTCGACTTTGCCAGACCCATCCCTGCAAATCCGCAAAACTCTTCCAGCCCTACACCTGACAACTTCCGCAAATCACCACCCACACTATCCAAGATACGAGCTGCCAAAACCAACGCAGATTCATTGGGTGATCCCGAACCAATCAACATCGCCAAGAGCTCCGCATTTTCCATTGCCTCCCGTCCCAGCTGCAGCATTTTCTCTCGCGGACGCAATTCCGGTTCCCAGCTCTTGATACCACCTTTATCGGCATTCATCCGGCGTAGATCCTGCACACTTATCTCCCTATCATCAGGATAAGCAGCACTGCTGAACAAAGAAGAAAGGCAACCGATCAGCAGATCAAAATCCTCCTCAAAGACTGTTACACACTGCCGGGTATAAGAACCATCGGGCTGTGAATCACTGCGTACGATATTGATATAATTGCTATTGTTCTCTGCTATCTTAAAATCTAAAAAATAATGTTTGCCCCGGGAAAGGAAACTCTCTGATGCTAAAATTTTGCTAATTTTCATACGGCTAAAGATTAAGTTTATCCAAAATTGAGGCTAATGATCCTAGCTATGCGGTATTATTTTCAGTTACCTGATCCTATGCTGAGCTTAAGCGATCCAAGGCATGGTTACCCGATCCTAAAACTTTTAACGCGTTATTTTGTTACTAATCTAAGTGTATGATTGATCTCAAATGATAGAAACCACAGCGCCCCGCCATTGCAAACAATGTGAAAAGCACCTCTTGGGCCGTTCCGATCAAATCTTTTGTAATGACACCTGCAGAAATACTTTCAACAAGCAAAATACAAGGCAGCAGAAGGTTGCTCCTCATCCTCATCAGAAAGCGATTTTCAAAATTATCCAACACAATTATGAAATACTTATAAGGTTAAGCAAAACTGAGATTAGTATCTTTAAGGAAGTGCCGATAGCGAAAGATCGTCTTGGAGCAGACTTTAACCCGAATTATTTCACCAGCACCGTCACCAATAAAAAAGGGACATGGTCCGTGTGTTTTGACAGAGGCTGGCTGGAAACAGAGCATACCTATATTATACATGACTTTCCTGAAAAGGCAAGCATCTAGCTAGACGACCTCCTCCCTTATCGGTTAGTCAACATGTTTCAGATTTGGAACTGGCGGATATCATATTCCACGTAATAAATATCAAAAAAGAAGCGGAGAACGATCATACCGACCATTCCCCGCTTATCTAAATTAACGCTCTCGGTATATATTACGCCCTACGCGGTCGTTTATTACCTTAGCTCTTATAAAAATTTGACATTGGGTATTTAACGCATAAAAAACCAGTATAAAAGATCACACATGATCGACAAAAGCCAAAACCGATCCCTTGCGAAACTGTTTTTCCCTATACAAATCTACAACCCATGGAAAATAACAATAGTGCTAATGAACCGCTTCAGGAGCAGCAGCAAACCCAAAATCAAGATCATCAAACAGCCGGTACTGATGCCAATCAGGATCAGACATCGCTCGCCTCGGATGGCCCGATCAGTAAAAGTGAAGGAACCGACAGCCCCGATCTTACTGACGTTAGCGCAGAAAACAGCGAGGAAAACTCAGGATTGGGAATTGGCGATGCTGCTCCAGGCATATCCAATTCCAACATTAACGAACAAGAACCAATAACCCAAGAAACAGCGCAAGAAGGCCAGGATGAAACTGAGCTGAACAACAGCGACAGCGATCAGCAAACACTGGATAACAGCCAGGAAGGATACATCGAAAAAGATATCAGCCAGCAGCAAGCCAATGCCCTGGACACCAGTAGTGAAAATGATACCCAACCATAAACCCTACATCATGGAAGAGACACACAACCAGCGCCTGCCCAATACCACAGCAAAAGAGACACGGGGCGACAATGAGGACATCATTTCAGGTGCAAGGAACACAGACCAGCTAGAGAAACTGCAGCAAAAGGTAAAAGAAAACCCAGCCCGAATTGAACACAAAGAAGGAACCCCGGCAGTGGTCATAGTAAATAACGGCGGACCAGAACAAAATCACAAACAAAGCATCGGAAAACCGCTATCAGCAAAAGGCCATGCGCTGATGGACTATGCTCTTGTCGCAAGCCTGCTCCTGGTACCCCACCTATTGGGCATGAATAAAAACGCAAAAAGAATCTATGCTGCTGAAGCCCTGACGCTGTTGCCATATGTTGCGCTCACCAAACAACCATTTTCAATAAAAGGCCTGATCCCATTCTCAACGCATGGTAAAATCGACCTGTTCAACGTTAGTCAGTTCGCGTTACAAACCTTATTCAAGCCCTTTCGAAGCAGTAAAAAGGAACTCATTTTTAACCTTAGTTTTACCGCAATTGCAGGCCTTACCGTCCTGTTAACCGATTGGAAACAGCAGCAACCTGCCAAGAGTTAACAAATAAAGACAAGAAAACCCCTGCCTCTGCAGGCAGGGGTTGGATGTAAAACACCAATTGAATGATTTGCTGTTGTCTTTCTCTGTAATCTCTTTACAGATCTCATCCGCAAGATCTCTCAGATCCTACATCGCCTTGTGAACTCGAGTACCGGCCGAAACATTAGTATGGTACTGCTATCAGAAAATCCATTGCAACAGGCTTTAATACCGGGAGTAATTCTTTCGTCTTCTCAAATTACCCATATGATTTATCCTATGATCAATTGAAATTTGTATTTCCAAATCCTACCCAAATGTTTACCCAGAAGTTATAACGAGAGGCCCTGTTTTTTACCTGCTTTCTGGCTCTGGTCTTTAGTCTCATTAATTTTCGTACTTTGGGCCTTGTCCTTTAGCTCCAGCTGATCACGGCGGACGGAAACACCTTTCTCATCCTTAATATTAATGGTGCGCAAACGCGGATTAGCCTCAATAAAGAGTACTGCCTCTTTACCATCTTTAGTAAAAGTAACCGCAGATGAATTACCAGCCTTAAGCGATTCCATCAGATCTTTTCTTTCCTCGGGACGGCTAAGTTCGGCAATAGGGAACTTATCTAATGCCTTTTCAAGATTGTAGCCGTACCGCTCGTTGAATTGCTCCATCTTATGATTCCCATAGTTATCCTTTTGCGAGAAATCCACTTTCAGCCAAGCCTGATAAGCATCACCGTCACCATTTACAAGAGACTTATTGACGGCTCTACCAGCCACCAGATTGAAAGCTTCATCCGCTCCCATATTATTGCCATTGCGAATCCTAAATTCCTGGGTTTTATCATGCGCCTGGTCACCGGTTTTTAACGTCGCCTGATAACTGTTAAAGAAATACATATCCGAAGTATCAGACTTACGGAAATTCAGGTCATACTGAACTGTTTCATTTCCACGATTCGCGTCATGCGTCAACTTAATATCCGGCTTTTGCGTCTCCACTTCCTTTACTAATTTATTGGCAACCTCTACCGGGAAGTCCAGACGTTCGAGCGTATTTTTCAAAAACGCTAAATTGTTCTCGTTCATAATTCTAATATTTATATGAATAATTAATCTACTTTTTCACCTTCCGGGTATTGTCACGAAGCAAAACCGGGTAACCTGAATCGAGTCGTTGCTTCGCCCGTTTAATCTTTTTAGAAAGCAAACCTTTCGCCGCTCCTAGACCAGCCCCAGCAATCTGAATTCCCAGATTCTGATCAATACCACCCAGCCCAATCCCACTCATAGCGTCAACGCTTCCCGAACCTACAGCATCTGCCAGCAGCGCTTCTGGTGCGTTAATCCCCCTCATTCCATCACGTTTGTCATAGGTACTCAGGGAAACTGGGATAATGGAAGTACCTAGCCGGATATTTTTGATTTCCAGTGTAATCCGCTGGTTACTGAACTCCGCAAGCCCAAATACAGAATGTCCCTTAGGTAGAAACTGACCGTTAATGGTTACAGAATCCAGTAAACGAATCTCAATTACTGAACCTTGCGTCACTTTGACCGGCCCGGCGACAAATGCAGGGATCGCACGAAATATACTATCCGGCGCCACTAAAGCAGGTGCGGCAGGCCGCACCAATTCCGGGTTCTGAACAGCCAGGATTTTATCCATTAAACTACCCAGTTGCTGCATTTCCGGATCTACTCCGGCAGGTTCTTTCATATGCTCCATCAGCTTTTCCAACCGGGTTACATCTGCGCTCAAAGAAGGATCAGTACTAGCAATAGGCTTTGATCCACTGACCGAATGATCCCGAACCGCTGGTCCGCTGGGCGCATTGACCTGGGCGCTGATCTCCGCCAGCCGTTTATTGATAGCTACTTCCGACGCATCAGCTTTGCCATTAGATGGCATATCCACCGCAGTATGAGCAGCCAGCAATTGCGCGCCGGCCAAATTGGTAGAATCTTTTTGAGCCTTGTCAAACAGGCTCATAATATTCTCCTCCTTTTTATCCTTCAGCTGGGCATCAGGCAAAACCATATTCATGCCCTTACTTGGCTGGACCTCTGTTACAGGAGCTTCAGAACCGCCTCCTAAGGCAGCAAAAGCCATAGTAATAAACGGTAATACCAACGCTGGCAGCACCACTAAAAACTTTCTTCGCTTTAAAAAAGCGGAATCGCGAGTTGTACTCATAAGCTTAAAATTTTATGTTATTAATTTTTTTTATTTGAATGGCCAAGAATAAAATACTCTCTACCAGATCGAAGAAACAATGAGGTAAATGCAGTAGCTTCCAGTTAAAAGGAAAAATGAGATCAGCAGCATAAACCACTGAGCCGGCGAATAGCTATCCGTTTTCCCGTTTAGCCAGCGTGCGATTCTGCGGAAAAGAGTTTCCAAACTCTTTGAAACCTTCTCCGAGAAGCCACCGGTCCCAGTCTTCTTTCCCAAAGGCCTACTGAACAGCCCCATCACCATAATCATTAGGTACATCTTTATTTTCCAAAATTTCCCAGTGCTGGATCATAAATCCATGTGGGTTGTCATCCGTCTGGGTTTTCAAATCCCTGATCTGACCCCGGGTCACCAGCTTTCTGACAGTTGTACTGCTGGAGCGGATCAGGCGCTGAGTCGCATAGGTAGTAAAAGCATAGGGATAAACATCAATGTTCAGTACCGTACTGTCGACATCTATTTCCTGAGAGATGCTGGCTGAAATCAAGTTATTGTAATATCCACTCTCCATGAGGTTATCGTACTGCTTTTTAGCGGAAAGGTCTGCTAAAAACAGGGACTTGGATACAGAAGCCTTGATTGCTTTGTCCTCAGGTGAAAGGTCAAAAAAGTACTGGTGAAAAGTCTTAATGTGATCTCGCAGCTGCACCGGAAGATTACTTTTCCTATCTGAGGATACCGCCTGCAAAACCTTCCCGTTATACAGGATATAAATCCGCTCATCCTTTTCGTTTGCCAACTGGCACCAATAATAAATCCCGAAGCAAATGCAAAAGGTATTGGCAAAAATCAGCAGATAGCTGAACAGCTTGATGTGCCTGAAAGCAGTATCTATATTTTTGAGTTGTGTAAACATAGGCTTAAAAATTAGTCGTCACTTTTGAGTTTGTTATTGAAATAATCATTACTCTGGGATTTACTTCCGCCCTTTAAACTCCGGGCACCGTCGCCTAAAGCATCAGCAACCATTCCGCCAGCTCCGGTAACTGTTCTGGTCGAAGTGCTTGCAGTGCCGACTACCAGCGAATTCACCTTGGACACAATTGAGTTTCCGCCACCTGCATGTACAACATAGTTTGCCACAGTGGGTACCGAGAAATAACCTATTATGCCAATGATCAGAAAGACCAAATACGTCGTATCAGTCGTACTAAAGAAGGTATCACCCTGCTGGTTCACCTGAGAGATGTCATAGCGCAGCATGTTTTCCTGCACCTTTCCGATAATGCTCCCGAAGATATTGGCAATCGGCAGCCAGAGAAATACATTCACGTACCTGGCGATCCAAACCGTCAGGGTATGTTCAAAGCCATCAAAAACGGCAAAAGCTAAAACGAGCGGACCCAGGATGGCAAGGATGAGCAAATAAAATGTACGTATGGTATTGATGCAAAGCGAAGCTGCCGCATAAACCACCTCTAAAACCTCGCTCATCCATTGTTTAATGGAGTTGCGAAAATTATAAGAAGCTTTGGCCATCGCAAAATCTATCCCATGCGCCAGCCGGTCAAGCATTCCCTCATCCTGCCTGTTGGGGTCCTCCGGGTGGGCGTACTTATACCAGCGATCCGAATCCCCATTTCCATCTTCACCAACATACATTTTGAACGGATCTGTTTTTTTAATCGCATTCTCCTTCTGTTTCAATAGTACCGCAATTGCCTGGTCAGAATTTTTCACCATCGCCGAAGTAGCAGAAACAGTAGGCTCCAATACGCCATTCATCAGCGCAATTAAAGAGGGAAAGAGCAAAATTGCCAGCCCCAACGCAAAGGGGCGCATCAGCGGGTAAAAGTCTATAGCTTCCGCCTGAGCAATATTCTTCCACACCCGGGAACCAATATAAATCAAGGCCGCAAACCCAGCTAGTCCCCTGCCCACACCGATCAAATTACTGCATAGCGGCAGCATCTCCTTGTACACCTGATCCAGTACCAGGTGCATGCTTTTCATCTCACCGGCCAGCCCCTGTGCAAAGGAAAGTACCGGAGAACAAACCAGCAGCACCATTGCAAAAGCGGCAACAAGCATTTTAAAAATTCTATTCATACCATTCCATTAAGGGTTAGACTTAAACAATTCTTGCATACTGGAAACATCACGCTGTTCCAGCTCCCGCTGCCGCGCAATCTCCATTCCCTGCATATTAAAGTGCCGCAGAAACAGCAGCTTTTCCTGCATATCTTCATCGATTTTATCAATAGCGGAAAGCCGCTCCTCATCTGACATGCGCAGCTCCCCGGCGGTAATCACCATCAGCAGGGATTCCAGATTCGACAAGCTTTGTTTATTCAGCTGAACGTAAACTGCAGCCAGGTAATCTATCTCTCTAGCATTGAACCGGTCGGAAGACTGAAACCTGGAAAGAGCAGACTTATATTCTGAAAGAATCGTACCCTGAGCTGTGATAATATCCACAATCTTGTGGTACCGGCGAACCTCCGGGCTGACCGCCATTAGGCCATCAAGGAAAGTTCGGTGCAAAGAGAAACTGCCTTGGGAAACATCCCGCACTGCATTATATCCCGTACTGACGATCTGGTAGCCGGCTTTCATATCGCTCAGGATGCTTTTGAACTGGGTGAGCTTCTCCACATTTAAGAGCAATTGCTGCACTTCAGTGGATTGAGCAGTCGCCCGCATGCTTAGACCTGGAACCAACCAAAATAACCACACTGAAAAAGACAAAATGAAAAATCTATTGAATCTCATGCCACCTCCTGATCTGATTTATGGTCTGCTGCTCTCCTTCGCGTTGCCGAGTGAGCTGGTCAAGGTCACCTGAAAAAGCAAGCGCAAAACCACGCTTATTCTCCATAGACGTGCGCAAAAGTTCAAGCCGCGCAAGTCGTTCATTGTCTTTCATGTCCAGCTTACCAGAAGTAATAATCAGCAGAAAATCCTCCAGTTCTACGGCGCATTCAGCAAGAAGATTCGCTTTCACTACTGAAACAAAAGCACGATTATCCGCATTCAGTCCGGAAGAGTCCCAACTTTTCAAGATAGAAATGACCTCAAAGCCACCGTTTAAAACCTGAGTTACCACCGCGCTTCCTTTGACAGAAGGGTTTACGGCTCCAAGAGCAGCGAAAAAATTCCGGTGCAAATTGAACTCCCCATTATTAATGTCTTTGACCGCATGAATACCCTTACCTACAATATCATACCCTTTCCTCGCATACCCTATATACACTTGGAGCGCGGCAATCTGCTGAATGAGATATTTCTTCTGCGTTTTCTTTTGCTTAAATATCTCATCCCAGGTCTGAGCCGAAGCGCCACGCCCCGTTAGCACCAGTAAAACCACAAATGTCAGTGCCAACAGTTTTCTACTCAATCCCATACAACCTCCTCATTAAATTAAAATCCCCCGATTCCTTTGCCCTAGAAAGACTCACAGAAACCTGGCTGGAATTGAACTGTTTCAGATCCTGGTAATTCTCCTCCATGCGCTGGGAGACCTGGTTAATGATCTCCAGCCGCTTTGCATCACTCATCTGTACCTTAAAGGAATTTACCACCAATAGCAGCTGATCGATATTTTTAAGACTCGCATCCAAGATGCCTCTATGCACCTCCTCCATCAATTCCAGTTCATCAGGGCGGAAATGTTTATCCTTTGCGAAAAGATCTTTGGCCTGCCGGTATTCCGACAGAATATCCGCCTGCCTCTGGGTGATGTCTTTAATCCGCTGGTAATAGGCGATAGCTGATTTTACCCTGGATAGCTCACCAAAGTATTTCCCGTATAGCTCTTTTTGCCTAGTCGTCCAGTCAGCGATCTCAGTTAGCTTTAGCTTTGATAAAGTATTTTCCAATACCTTTTGCGCATTTTGTAGCCAAATCGTTTCATTTTGTAAGCGCTGTACCCGAAGATCAATAGCAGTAATCACTTTCTTTACCCCTGCTTTGATGACCTCAGCAATAGCGATCTGGGCATTTACGTGTTGGGTGGGCATTGAAACAAGAAGAACCACCAAGCTCAGCGGCATCACCACCATATATACTTTTGCCGAGCTCAGCCCCTGGCGAAATATACCCGCCCTTTGTTTTTTTATATTTTCTTTCATGTTCTGCGGATTAGGGTTCTAACACCTTTTGATATTCGCGCTTAACTAGCAGCAAACTTTTACCACCGGCAAAAAATCTGATCCGCTTATCTTCGCCCTCTATGGCAAGGATTGCAGTTTCAGCATCATACTTGCCGAAAAATTCCTGAACCTTGATTTCCTCAGGCTGCAGCTTTCCGCTCCTTATCTTCTGGAAACCCGATCTTCGAATCACCCGGTAATCTTTCTCACCATCAACATTTAAAATCAGTAGCGTATCCTTAGAAATGCTGTATTCTCCGGACTCAGTGCTCACATAAGTTCCGGTAACCTTATCGCCCGAACTTCGGTCGCAGGAGGCCAGTATTAGTACGGCAAGACATGCTAGAGCGCTCCCAGCGTCCAGTAGCCAAATTTTTATTTCTTTCATCGTCAAAACGTTTAAGGTGACGGAGCTTTCTTACGGCGAAGCTCCTCAGCCAGTACAGTAATACCTTTTTCCATGCTGCCGTACTTTTCAGCATATTCCATGACCCGAAGTTTTTCACTTTCCTCAGTCGTGTAGGCTAAATATTCAGCAGCGGACAACTCATTGCGGTAAACGCTGAGCTTTTGCCCCCCCTGATCAATAAAGACCTCCCGGTAAGTCTTCCCTTTTTCATTGGCCTTATTCACTGATAATAGGAGGGTTTTGGCTTTTTCAGAAAGTCCTAAAGTCTGCTGCAAACCGTCGAACTTGTTTATGAACTTGCGCATATCCAAAAGGATTTTGGTATCTGACAGATTGATCACCGTCTCCTTGATGATTGGGGAAGAAATCAAATCATCTACCTCCTGGGTTATCAGCGCAGCGATCCCATTGAACTTTCGGACCGTTTTATATAAATACTTGATAAAATGGCTCATGCCTGTTTTGGCTATGGCGATCCAGGCCTCATCAATAGTTAAGATCTTGCGCTGCCCTTTGAGCTTACGCATCTTGGAAATAAACATTTCCATAATAATGATCGTCACTACCGGAAAGAGCACCTCATGCGAGCGGATATTGTCGAGTTCAAAGACAATAAAACGTTCATTCAATAAATCAAGGTTCTGTGTGGCATTCAGTAAATAGTCAAACTCGCCACCTTTGTAATAAGGATTCAGCACATAAAGCAGGTTGCTAAGATCAAAGTCCTTTTCTTTCACCTTACCATTTTCCATCACCTGCGTATATTCCAGCATTAGAAAATCATAAAAAGAATTAAAGCCAGGGAAAACAGCAGGTTTTTTAGCTAGATGTTCATAATACATAGTAATGGCACCCGATACCGCTACATACTCGGAGCGGCTGAAATGATCACCATCCCTTTTCCAAAGCGCCAGCAGCAAAGTTTTCAGACTTTCCTTCTTCTCAATATCCAGCGAATCTCCGGGAGCAAGATAAAACGGATTGAATTTGATCGGGTTCTCCTCAGTGTAAGTAAAGTAATACCCGCCAACTAACTCACAAAGCCCCTTGTAGCTGCCACCGATATCAATGGTGACGCAGTGCGTACCCTGGTCATAAAGCGTACGGAGCATATGGTTACAAGCCATCGACTTTCCAGCACCACTACCACCGCAAATAAACAGGTTTCGATTGGTCACCAGCCCAGAATCCATTGGCTGATCAAACAGGTCTATATAGACCGGCCTGCCAGAATTCCGGTCACCAAAACGGATACCCTTTCCGTCGGATTTGGCATTACTTTCCATATTTAAAAAACAACTTGCCTGTTCAACGAACGTATCAAAAGTATCATTGAGCGGAAAATCGGCAGCATTTCCAGGAATGCCTGCCCACCAGATTTGAGCCGCTCCATCAGTTTCCTGTTTGGCAACCGCATCCATACTTGCCATCGCAGAACTGACCTTATTACGGATCTCCTGCAATTCAGCCCTGTCACTTGTCCAGGCCATCACATTGAAATGCGCCTTGATGGGGAGCCTTCCCTCTGCCACTGCCTCATTTAAAAAATCATTAACCGCATCACGGCTCACTGCGTTTTCACGGGAATAAGCCGACAGCGAATGCAGGCGCAGCTTTTTAGCTTCCAAGCCTTTGATCGTCTTTTGCGGATCACCAATGAAAAAATACTGGTTATATTGGTGATTACAGTCCAGCAGTAACCCTAAATGTGCCGCAAAACCCAAACTGAATTTTGATTTATCGGTACTATACTTGTCGTAATTGACCCGGCTGCCACATAGTGAAGGCAGGTCTTCCACATCAGCCAGTGAAAATAGCTGGCAGTAGTTTTCTCCAATTCTAATCTCTTCTTTTAAATGCACGTCTCTCAGCAGTGGACGTTCACCAGCAGGAATCAGCGAACAATAGGATTCGATGATCCCGGTTTTACCCGTAGTTCCGGCAAGTTCATCATCAGATAACTGGCGTAAAGAAACAAGACCACTATCAGAAAGTATCCGCTCAAAACCGCCGACCTTCTCCATAAAATCTGCGAACAATGAAGGAATAGTCGTTTGCCTGGGCGCGATACTTTTACGCATCAGCCCCGAATAACCACTTGTCGCAGCTCTTCTACCGTCAGGCTTTTTGGTGATCATCAAATAGCAGGTATGTTCCAGAAAAACACGCCCGTCAAAAGCTTTCTCACCCGCCAGCGTTAAAAAAGTTTGCGACCCATCAACATTGGCCTGGTGCCGGGTCCTTATAAAGGTATCCTGCTTGTGGACCACAGTATCAAAAGGCAAAGTTTTTAAAGCCTTTACCCAGGTATGGTGCGCAGCCTCATACTCCGCAGATCCAAGCGTGAAAATATCCGCGTGATCGACCTTGAACACTACCGTCAAATCTCCCTGCATCGAAACAATACAGCCATGCTCTAGGTTATAGATCGGGAATACCTTGCTAAAATCTATCGGCTTTGACATACGCTTGAATTTAAATTGGTAAATAAACTGCGGCGTCGCGAACAAAGCGCAGCAGGAATAATGCGTTTTGCATTGCTCTTTAGCAGCCCATACTGCCCATATTTATGACTCATACGGATCACAGTCATAAAAAGTGCAATCCCTAAGACCCCAATGACAACGATACACAGATATAAGCTTAGCCCGCAGAGATACAGCGCAGCAAAGAGCAGGAGCAAACCGACTAGACCAGCAGCTAAAAAGCCGATGTACTGTGCTTTTAGTCCGCGAAATTCGATTGCACGACCCACACCTTTATTGATCTGATAAACGCTGCTCATATTCCAAAGAAAGATTTAAGGACCGTAGCCACCACCACAAGAAAAATACAACTCCCAAACCAAGCAGTCGCCACCTTCGTGGTATCCGGTTCCCCCGCATTCCACTTGGAATAGACCTTCACTGCACCCACCAAGCCCATAATGGCACCAATCGCATACATCAGCGAAGTCCCGGTATCAAAGTATCCCTTGACCTTATTGGTCGCCTCACTGATCCCCTGATTCCCATCCTGCGCCTGGGCAACCTGCAGCATAAAAGCAAATACCGCAGCGCCCGCCGCAATGATTTTACCCGGAAAGGCAGGAAGCTTTACAGCAAACAAGTTCTCCAGCTCTTCAGTGCTGATTTCCCAATCCAGCTTCTCCCCGCACTCCAGGGAAATGTGTTCCAATACCTGCGGGCGGAGTTTGGATTGAAAAACCTCGCTGTAAGCTTCACCAATTTCGAGCAAGGACTTAGTCAATTTTCCCTTGTCCCATGATTTTTCTTTTGCCAGCGAGATGGTAAAGTTAAACTCTTCCATACAATCAGCCAGATCGTCCTGTACCAATTGATCGCGATCAGGATCCCTTCCAAAATCAAGCTCATCGAAACTCACACTGCTCACCCCCTCTTCAGGTAAAGCTTTACCCAAAACACCGGGAACTTCCTTTTCCGCAGCAATCAAATTTCGATTTTTGATTTTGCCAGCCTTACCCACAACAGCAGTTAAAAGCGCCCTCATCTCCTGCCTATAATACAGCAGTAAAACAACCGCATAGTAAATCACCAGGGAAAGCACCGTCATGATGCCATACTGCAACCAGCTAAAATTTGAAAACATAAGCCTTTGTCTTTAAGCCGCCTGCACCATTGCCGGCGGCGAAACAAAGGTTGCCGGATCGGGAATTTTTCATTCCCAACAGGGGACTGTATGGGGTGAGAAGACATCATCCCAGCCCCAAAACATTTTGATTCAGCGAGAGACAGGACCGTTAGTAACCTGGCGGCTTATATCTCAAATCTTCCTCCACCCGCTGCTGAATCGCCATCCCCATGGAATCAATAAATTTAGAAGGACTGCTGACTTTACGTTCCCGGATCTCTCCGAAAGTATGATGCACATCCCTAATCTTCACACTGAACATCCGCTCAAAGGCCGCCACAATCTCAGAAATCTGCGCGTTGCCATGATTGAGCTGCCCGGTATAATACAACCCATAAACCAGCTCACCTAGGTTCACAATCTTGCCCGTCCACTTGACCCCCGAATCAGGAGCCGACAGATCAGCCGCCACAGCAGTACCAGTCAACACAGCAATCTGCTTCAAAATCAGCTGCTGCATCTGCTCAAAAGCGATGAACTTAGCAAACATATAATCCATAGACGTAGAAAATAGCGGATCTGGATCCGGCATTTCGGGAATAATCAGAGAAGACATCTCGGCTCCCCTGATAAAATAAAGCTCATCCAACTCTACCGCCCCCGAGCGGTAATATTGGTATAAAAAAGCATACTGCTGAAAAAAGCGGCGCAGCTGCCTGAGCTCATCCTCAAAGTAAGCGCGCAGCATTTCAGTGGTTCCAACCGGCTTGTTCATTTCCAGATTATACCGCTCAAAGGCAAGGATTTTCTGGGCATAGAACTTAGGCTTAATGACCTTAAAGAAATGGATCTCCGCTGAAGGAGAATCAAAGTCATCAGCCAGAGTAAGCTGACGAAGTTCAATAAGGGAATTCCGGACAACCGCTAACGCATCTGCCAGATTTTTGACCTGTCCGGTATCACTGGCCCTTAGCACATCCAGTTCAGCGGTAAACTTCACATAGAGATTTTCAAAGATTTCATGATTCATAGCAACGATTAAAATAAACCCCACAGTCACCCGTTCACTGGCTTTTTATTAATTCACAACTGTTAGAGAAAAGTAGAATCTATCCATAAGCACATTGTTTTGGTGAGGCCAAAGTGCTAACACGAGATCAAAAAAATGTAAGGAAATACCCCTATTTTAAAAAGTACGGGAAAACCCTTACCCTCCATAGAGACAAAATGTGGTAATTGATGCGCGAGAACGCTAAATTATAATTGGATAACTCGACCTTGGTGATGGGTAATCAAATAAGAAGATTGAGATTTTACAAGAAGGCCTTCAAATTAGTCTTTTTTCAAAAGTAAAATGGATACGTTACTGAGATTTTTCTTCCCAATCTACATCTAGTAGATCTTTAGGAGCGACCCCTAAACCTTTGGCAAGATCAATAATTGTTAATAGAGTGGGATTAATTTTTCCATCAACA
Organism: Pedobacter westerhofensis; assembly: GCF_900182595.1. Classification (GTDB taxonomy): domain Bacteria; phylum Bacteroidota; class Bacteroidia; order Sphingobacteriales; family Sphingobacteriaceae; genus Pedobacter; species Pedobacter westerhofensis. The sequence continues at coordinate 51,088 of NZ_FXTN01000006.1, forward strand.
TAGCGCTTTATGTCACTATGTTCAACATTACAATTGGCAGCTATTTTACGATAAGAAAGTCCACTTTTCTTTTTCAATACTAATAGCTTTTCCCCAAACTTATTTAAGTATCGCTCTTCCTTCTCGTCCATTCTTTTGTTTAAACGAAAGGTCAGCGAAAAGGTTAAAAATTTTGTTGTGTTTTAACACAACATTTCGTACATTAGATAAATTGAAAATTTAAAAATGAATTGATAGATTTGTAGCATCATATCGAATATAATTTATGGTGCTCACACGAACCTCAAATCCGCACAAAGCTTAGGAACTTTAAGGACAAAACGAGGATAGGTGAGCGCTCGGATTCCCTATACACACCTAGGGAGCCGGGCCTACTTATGGTTTTGTCCAGGTGCTACCTCGGTAGTAGTTTCTGTTTTACAGAAGCGCCGTCCTAAGCGGCCCGTTGTGCGGATTAACCAACGGTAGCCCGGCTCCTTCGGGAGTTTTTCGCACTGATTGGTTCGTGGTTTTGATTTTAATTAAAACTAAAAGCAATGGAACCAGCAATATTTACGACAATTTCCTTTATAAAATTACGGTCTTCATTAACGAGGTTGGTCGTTTCGTATGTTATAGATTTTGGTTATTTTAACAAACTAACGGAGGATAGCATTGCTCAAACACAGACTCCACCAAATCTTAAAATCACATACCAAGGTGAGTACCATTCTGTAAAGGTGGTACTCACCAATTTTTTCGTTCCTAACCTTTCTCAAAAGGAATTATTTAAGCTGATAATTAAATCACCCGTTTAAACGGCCAAATTAATCAGTGGGCGGCGGCATGTGATATAAAATGATTCCAGTCGCCTCGCTTTTTTGTAGTTTATCAACTGACCAACTTATTACTTATCAATATTTTCATGTTTCAAAAAACAACGATAAACATCGTACTGGCTATTCTTTGTCTGGATTTTTCGTCAATTGCCCAAGACAAAATAGCCAATATAACTGCCCTCAAAATCGGCGACAAGGTGCCGGACATTACAATAAATAACATCATCAACTACAAAGACGCAAACGGAAAACCTGCCAAAAGCATTAAAATATCGGACTTCAAAGGCAAGCTGCTCATCCTCGACTTTTGGGCAACATGGTGTGGCCCGTGCATTACTATGATACCTAAAATAGATAGTTTGCAAAAACAGTTTGCGCAAAAGGTCCAATTTTTTCCAGTAGCATATCAGTCGGAATCTGTCATCCAAACATTTCTTTCAAAATACCAAAGGCAGCAGCATATAACATACGAACTGCCAAATGTAACAGAAGATCAAGTGTTAGGTAAGTTGTTCCCTCATAAAGATTTACCTCATTTTGTTTGGATCAATAGTAATGGTATTGTTAAATCAATAACTGAATATGACATTGTCGATAAAGAACATATTGAGCAACTACTAAAAACTGATAGTATATCTGTAAGGCAAAAACATGACGTATTTGTGCCTTTTCAAAAAGATAAACCCTTATTGATTAATGGGAATGGTGGAAATGGTGATAATATCATGTTTCATTCGCTAATAACTCCCTATAGGGATGGTTTACCTTGGAGTGTTAATTTTGATTACCTCGAACCTGGAAAACCGAGACGTGTTACCGCATTAAATCAAAGTATTGCCAATCTGTTTGCAACGGCATTCGGTGGCGATACGTACTGGTTTGGAAGTAATAAAAGGATATTTCTATCTAAAGATTCAAGCAATTTAACGAGTAATTTGCATGGGCAAGCTGTAAAAAACTGGATGGGCAACGGTCACGGGTTTAGTTATGAATTGATTGTTCCCCCAAGTATGGCAAAAGACTTGTTCTTAAATATGCAAAGCGACTTACTTAGATTCTTTTCCCAGTATGATGTTAGCATCCAAAAAATTCCGACAAGATGTTTGGCTTTGGTAAGAACGTCGTCAATAGACAAAATCCAGTCCAAGGGAGGTCCTACCATAACTGATTTCGACAAACAGGGCTGTCAAATCAAAAATAATTACCTGATTCAACTAACCGGAAGGTTAGATATTCAGTATTTACAAAACCGCTCTCCTATTGTTGATGCTACAGGCTATAATAGCCCGGTTGACATAAATATAGATGCCAATCTTTCAAATTTAGATCAGCTTAATGCCGAACTAAAAAAATATGATCTCGCCCTGAAAGAAAGTGTACAGCCAATTGAAATGCTGGTATTCAAAGATAGAGAGTAACCAACTTTCAAAGCATTCTCACCCAACAATTTATCATTTATTGCATGAAAAAATATATACTCCTTATATTCCTAATATTTTGCACGATCCTAAGCGTTGCGCAACAAGAGTTTAATGGAACTGTAGTTTCATCATCTGGTCACGCTCCATTACCGGGAGCTAATGTTCAGGTCAAAGGCTCCAATATCCATTTTATTACAGATAGTGCTGGCCATTTTCATTCAAAACTCCAAGGCAATCCGCTAACCATTCAGATTTCCTACATCGGTTTTCGATCATTAGAAATAATAGTGAATTTACCAACAACCTCTCTTATTATTGCTTTGGAGCCTAATAGCAATGTATTAAACGAAGTAACTGTCTCCACTGGTTACCAGGACCTGCCAAGTGAGCGTGCCACCGGTTCGTTTACAAAAGTAGACAACCCCCTGATAAACCGTAGTGTGAGCACTGATATTGTGTCCCGCTTACAGGATGTGACTTCCGGCCTCATATTCAACAGGGGCAAGGGAGCTGTTAAAAACGATATTAGTATCCGGGGCCTCAGCACGATCTTTGGGAATGCCCAACCACTAGTCGTCGTTGATAATTTTCCTTATAATGGTGATTTAACCAATATCAATCCGAATGATGTAGAAAGCATTACTATTCTTAAAGATGCGGCCGCCGCGTCAATTTGGGGATCAAGGGCGGGGAATGGCGTTATTGTTATCACCACTAAAAAAGGAAAAAATAATCAGCCTTTAAGAATAAGCTTTAACGCCAATATTAATATAGTTGACAAGCCCAATTTGCTCTACAAAAAGATGATGAGTAGTGCTGATTACATCACAACCGAAGAACGATTATACTCGGAGGGCTACTACCAAAACACGATCTCTGCTTATAACGCTGCTGTTATTACGCCAGTTCTTGAATTACTCAATGCGGAATCTAATGGGACTATTAATGCTGCACAAGCTAAATCACAAATTAGTGGCCTTAAAAATCAAGATATCAGAAATGACTTGGCAAAATATTTTTTTCAAAAGAGCATCAATCAACAATATTCCATTAATTTTAGTGGAGGATCGGAAAACCAGCAATATTATGTTTCCGGCGGTTATGATAAAAATTTGGACAACCTCGTTGGCAATGGCTATGACCGGTTAACCTTAAACGCGAACAATACTTATAATCTGTTCAATAAAAAACTTGAAGTACGTACCGGGATTTATATTACTCAAAGCAAAACCACGACTGACAATCCAGGTATTGAACAAATCACATACAATGGATCGTCTCTTTATCCCTATGCTCGTTTAGCAGATAGCCAGGGAAACCCGCTTGCAATTAATAAAGACTATCGGGATGGATTTATTCAAAGTGCTCAAAATTCCGGCTTTTTAGACTGGACTTATAAACCGCTTGATGAAATCCAAAATGCAAATAATACCAGCAGCATCACAGACTATAAGTTAAATGCGGGTTTGAAATACCGGTACAATGCAGACCTGAATGCACAAATTCTTTATCAGTATCAAAGATCAGGGAATGAAGCCCGTAACCTGCAAAGTCAAAATACTTATTACACTAGGAACCTGATTAACCAATATACACAAGTCAACCCTGACGGAAGCCTTACTTTACCAATGCCGCTTGGCGGTATATATGATTTCCAGAACTCAACTGGGATAGGCCAGGATTTACGGGCACAATTAAATTATCACAAATCCTGGAATAATAAAAATGAACTCGCTGCAATCGGAGGATACGAAATGAGAGCTTTACATACAACCGGTAGTTCGTATCGGCTGTATGGTTATGATCCTGTACATGAAACCAGTCAGGCTGTAAATTTTTTAGACTATTATACTTTATATAATGACCCCTATATCGCCAGTACTATATCTTATAGCAATGGTCAAACTAATCTGCATGATAATTATAGGTCATATTATTTTAATGGCTCCTACACATTCGATAAGCGCTATACATTGTCCGGCAGTATCAGGCAGGACGCATCCAATTTATTCGGAGTAAAAACCAATCAGAAAGCGGTGCCGTTATTTTCAACAGGGTTAAGCTGGAATATAACAAACGAATCTTTTTATAAATGGGAACTGATACCCGTGTTAAAACTAAGGGCTACATATGGGTACAACGGAAATGTCAACAAAACCGTCACAGCCTATACTACCGCCTATTACTACGATGCTTCCCAAAGCGGTATTCATCAACCTTACGCCACGATTATTAATCCTCCCAATCCGGAGCTTAGATGGGAACGCGTGCAGGTAACTAATCTTGGCGTTGACTTTAGCAGTAAAAACAATATCATCACGGGCTCTATAGAATACTATCGGAAAGATGGCAAAGACCTGATCGGAACCGTCCCTTATGCGCCATCTACCGGCATATTAACTTTCAGCGGCAATACAGCTAATACAAATGGCAGGGGTTTCGACCTTATTCTTAATACGAAAAATATTGACCGAGAGCTAAAATGGAATACAAACTTCCTGTTGAGTAAGGTTTCTGATAAGATAATTAAGTATTTATACGCTTCTCCGGTATCCAGTTTACTACAGTACGGGGATGGACTATCTCAAGCACCATTAGTTGGGAAACCACTATATGCACTTTACAGTTACAAATGGAATGGCCTTGACCCGGCAACGGGTGATCCGCAGGGGTATCTTAATGGACAAGCTAGCAAGGATTACTCTGCGATCATTTCTTCTGCAACCCCTGATAATATTGTATACAGTGGTTCTGCGCGCCCTACAGTTTTTGGTTCTTTTAGGAACACTTTTCAGTACAAGGGTTTCTCCATTTCTGCCAATATTACCTATAGGCTAGGATATTATTTCAGAAAAAGCTCGATTGGTTATGGCAGCGACTATGGTTTAGGCGGGGACGGAGACTATAATCTGCGTTGGCAAAAGTTAGGTGATGAACAGTACACCTACGTTCCGTCTATTCCGAATGTTCCAAATAATAACAGGGATATGTTTTACAGTTTTTCAAGTGTACTTGTTCAAAAAGCAGATAATATTAGGCTTCAAGATGTCAACTTCAGTTATGATCTGTACCGACAAGGAATAAAGCAACTTCCGTTTAGGCACATCCAGTTCTACGTTTATGCCAATAATCTTGGCTTGTTATGGAAAACGAATAAGGCAGGAATTGACCCGGATTATCAAACCGGACCACCACCCAAAGCGATGGCCTTTGGAATCAAAACAGATTTTTAATTGATTTTTAAAGAAAATATGAAAAGATATAATTACCTCTTAGCTACATTTTTATTGTTGTACCTTTTTAGTTCGTGTCAAAAGAGTTTTTTAAATGAGAAACCTGACCAAGCATTATTAGTACCGGAGAGTCTATCTGATTTCCAGGCATTACTCGACAATTTAAATATTATGAATGTTACTCCGTCTTTACAGAACGTTGCAACGGACGATTATTACACGACTGATAATGGTTGGAGTGCATTGTCATCTCCTGCGGAAAAAAATAGTTATATATGGCTCAGCGATATTTATGAAAATCAGACTAACCAAGACTGGAATATACCTTATAAGCAGGTATTTTATGCCAATGTCGTACTGGATGGACTGAATCAGATAGGTCCTGGCAATACATCACAAAACACCTATAATCAGATTAAAGGCAGTGCGCTTTTTTACAGGGCATTCGCGGAATATAATCTTATTCAGATGTTTGCAGCAGATTACGACCCAGCTACAGCTTCTCAACTTCCTGGAATCCCGGTTCGCTCTTCGTCGGATGTGAACATCAAGTCAACCAGGGGAAGTATAAAAGAAACTTATGAAGCAATTGTTGCGGATCTGAATAATGCAGCACTATTGCTCAGTAATACTGCAGCCTTTAAATCCAGGCCCTGTAAAACGGCAGTATATGCTTTACTTTCGAAGATCTATTTAAGTATGCGAAATTATAGTCAGGCACAGGCATTTGCTACGGCTTGCCTGAATCTTAATAGTTCATTGATCGACTACAACACTATTTTGACTTCAGCATCTAGGCCTTTTCCACCACCGCTAACGGCTGACAATAAAGAAGTGATCTTTTACGCCACTTTAAATTCCTATTCTTTTAATAGGGCGGCAACCACTTATGTAAATGCTGATTTGTATAATGCTTATAATAGCAATGACCTGCGAAAAACAGCTTATTTTAATATGAGGGGTACTGGATACAATTTTAAGGGAACCTATACAGGTAATGTATCTTTCTTTGCCGGTCTGGCAACCGATGAAATATATTTTATCAGGGCTGAATGCGAAGCGCGATTAAATAATTTGACAGAAGCGTTGACAGATTTAAACACCGTAATGGCGCTTAGATTTGTTAATGGTACTTACACGAATTATACGACCACAGATCCCAATCAGGCACTTATTAAAATTTTGCTGGAAAGAAGAAAAGAATTAATTAGCCGGGGAGTGAGGTGGTATGATTTAAAACGATTGAATAGAGAAGCTTCTACTGCTGTGACACTTTCCCGTTCACTTCGAGGACAAAATCACACCCTGCTTCCTAATAGTAATCGGTACGTTTTTCCGATTCCTGATGATGAGATTGCCGCTAATGGCCTTCCTCAGAACCCGAGATAATAAATTTAGATTAAGGAACGACTTAGTTAAATACTTAACCAAGTCGTTCCTATTTTATTTAGTTAAATTCACCATCTACACGGTTTGTAGGAATCGGTGTAGTAGCAGTTGGCGTTGTACCCGATTGAAATTGCGCGGTGCATGTCTGTGCGACCGATGCATCACAATCATAATTGCTGCCCTGTACCAGCGAATTGACATTGGTCCAGCCTGTTATCGCGCCGGATGTGTTGTAATTGGGGCGCCACTTAACCGTACTTTGTTTGACTTCTGCTTTAAATGCCACTAAACTTGTGGCGATTAATACGGCTACGACCCCGTATTTGTTAACGCTTTTGATTTGTGTGATGATTTTCTTAATCATGACAGTAGTGTTGTGTTCCCGCTCTTTGATTTAGAGAACAGGCCCGATTTAGTGATTTGACCCCTTGAAGCCGCGATCATTTCACATTCAATTTTCTATTTCCTATGCAGGGCTGGCTCTTTTCCCTGCCATTGCGGTTCAGGCACTGTTTGAGAAGAGTTGTTTTTTGTTTTTAAAGTGAAACCATGATATTTTTTTATTCCAATTGTATTCAATAGTAAAGGCTATCAGGGAAAGGGCTATGAAGAAAATGTTGAAAATCAGTTGAGTCAAGTAAGATGCTCCATCTCCCAGAATACCGCCGCAAGAACAGGGTGTCCGGCTAAAAACATCATTTGTCGCCAGGATAATATACACACTAAAAGCAACTAATAGAGATAACGAAGCCCACAATGCTTTTTTTCTGGTTGCAGGTAATAACAGGCAAACTACCAGCAGAATTTCCAACGCAGGAATAACCCATGTTAGCATTTCAGCCAGAGCTACAGGAAATACCTGATTTAGCATTTCAACCCGTGCCTTGGAATAATCTGCTACTTTAACGGCGGCAGCATACCCAAACATTACAGCTATAGATCCGGTAATGATCTTCAATGACTTTTCCTTTTTCATATGTTCCCAGCTTATTTTGTAATTAATTTAATTGGGCTTGGTAGCGAGCGAAAGTTTGAAAGGTATTCTAAATCAAAGTCTCTTCACTTGTATGTCTATCTCTACCAATAGTATATAACAAATATCGTTTCATGCGCTTATACAAAAGATACAGGTTTCAGATAAATTACCTGAAACCTGTATCTTTTGTATCGTACTTTTTCGAAGAAAACACTTAGCTACTTTTTCGGATTTCCTGGGGAGTTTTGCCGAAATACTTTTTAAATACACGTGTAAAGTAAGGCGGATAATGGTAACCGATCTTATGGGAAATCTCCTTGATGGTTAAGGAGCTTTCCTGCAATAATTTCCAGCCAAATGCCATCCGTAATTCATCGATGTAGGCATGGACTGTGCTCTTAACTACTTTTGAAAAAATGCGCACAAGTGTCCACTCGGGAATTTCAAATCGGTTCGCCAATTGGGTAAGATTATCAATGTAGGGATCTGTATAATTAGAATCCAGGTATGCCCTGATCTCAAGCGCCTTCTCTTGTGGGGTTTTACCTTTTAAATGCGTTGTAAAATCCAAGGCTTCGTGATAAAGATCAAAAAGCCGGATAGTCAAAGTAACAACTTTTGAACGCAGCCCTTTAGTAGATTTTGCGCTTAGCGCAAATAACTGGCGTAAAGTTTTGAGCACAGTATCATCTATGATGCAGCGTTGTAAATGGCTGTAGTCCCCTCTGCCACTTTCAATGTTGTTGACAAAATCCCGAAATTTAGGATAGTCATCTATACCTTTCCTGAACCATTCCAGCCGCGGCGTAATACAAAGCACCAGATGCGATCCCTTGGGAACCTTAAATTTATACGTGCCCGCCGTATTATGGGTAGCATAATAAGTGCCTTTAGTGGCTTCATAAATCAGCTGGTCATCTTGATCCGAGAACTGTATATGCCCGTTAAGATCAAAAAAGAGGAACATGGCGGGGTATTGCACCTCAAACATTCCCGAAAGCTCATCGGTGACGTCGAACTGGATCAATTCAAGAAAGATCAGAAAATTACTGTAAAACTGCGAAAGCACAGTGCCTTCGGGAATGGTATAGAGCTCTGCCTCTGCATAGCCTAAGGTATATTCAGCATTCTCAGGTCTGTGCCCCGTAACATTGACGGGATTCGGTTCAGGTTCGCCAAAAAGAAATTTAATTGGTCTGTCCATGGGTCGCATTCCTTTAGTTCATCAGCACATATATCTAAATTGACGGCGGTTTAGTTGCAAATCTGCTCGGTTAAAAAACGGTATCATGAAATGCATAGAGCCAAATCTTATATCCAAATAGCTCTTCCTACAGCTTCAATTTATCATACAAGACAAATTACTTCCATCACTCAATTCTGGTATTTCATGTCTACCTCACTGAGGGTTGCGCAGCTAACCCTCTTTTTCGTTATGTTATGAAAGTCTATCAAAAGTTTCTCTATTTACACTGATTCTCTTGCCAGCCCCTCGATCATAAACCACATCACTTTCTGCTTCGCGCCCATATTAACAATTCTTTGATCTTTTTATCAGTCGTTTCAAAAATCACAGCTTGAACACAGCTTAAACTTTGGACTAAGTTTAAAAAAGCGCTCCATGACCTCAATCTGGACATAAAAGGACTGATCTGAAATACGTTCCAAGGCTATCCTAATTAGCTTTTAACCATATTAAACCAATAACCCAATTTCCTCTGCAAATCTATTTTACGATTAACTTCAGTCTTGAAATAAATCCGCTGCACATGCGTATCCACCGTACGCTTGCCGATAAACAGATTTTCCGCAATCTGTTCATAGGTCAATCCCTGGCAATGTAATTCAGCCACCTCAGCCTCCCTTTTGCTGAGCCGGTTTTTGAGACAAGTTTCCGTAAAGTCGGCTTTTTGCTTATCATCCAGCACATTCATCGCCAGCTGACGCTCTTTTTCCATCCGCTCCATTCTTCCCGAACGGATCATAAACAAAGTTGTAATGATTAAAAACCCCATATTGGTCGATAACACTTCAATCCACTGCGCCACATGCAGATAGGAAAACACAGTCATCAGCCCCCATGGAAACACCGCCCAGTAGCCAGCCAACATCTCTCCCTTACGGGAAGGATACAAGGATTGGTCGTTACATTTGAACTGCAACTGCATTGATCTCAAAATGGCCCACAGCAATACAGGCACATACAAAAAGGGAATAATCATCCCGTAGTCAATGACAAACTCCAGGTCTCCAGTGAGCGGATAAACCACACCAAAAAAAATCAAGTAAGGCAAAAGTAGAAAAGCGGGCACTCCATAAACAGCATGCCAACGCAAACCTTCCAGATGGTAAGCCTTATAAAAATAGAAAGGAAAATAACTGGCCATCAGAAAACCGGAGCCGTAGGCAATGATATTCTGTACGGTGACAGGAATCCCCTTAATTTGTGGATCAGGGAACAGCCCACCAGTCAGGTTATAAATGATCAACAGCGACAGGAGTACGAAATACAGGAGCCTGCTTTTATCTTTTGGCCATGCATAATAATACCAAAGTACAAACGGAAGCATCATCAGTTCCAGCAATACAATAACAAGGGTCAGCATATGCAGCTCAGTACCTGGGATCAGCATAGAAAAAATAGGTTAATAATAGGTAAGTGGTTTGAAAGTATCAGCTACGTTTCAAAAAAAGCAGCGAATAACTCAGCTCAGTTTGGTGAAATACTTGAAAGCCAAACTTTTGATAAAACGAAATGTTGCGTGCAACAGAAGTTTCCAGGTAAACCGGTAAATCCTGTGCATCCATTTTGGAAAGCAGTGCAGCCATCAAACCGGAACCGATACCCTTTCCCTGTACGGCAGGGTCTACACCGATAAACCACAGGTAACAAAACGGACCCTTTGGATGCTGATTTTCGATCAGCTTCTCACGGTGAAGCACTTTTTTCAGACGAGCAAAACCAATGACCCCAAACAACAACTTGATGTCCAGCCACACCGCAGATAATGAAAACTGCTTTAGATGCCGATAAAACAAAAGCGCACAGGCAGATCCTTCTTCGTTAACAACAACTTCTCCAAACTCATAACAGACATCAAAGGCATATTCCATCAGCCGCCGTATCCGAGTGTTCCGTCCAGAGCTTGACCCCACCAAAAATCCTACACTCAAATTGTCTATAAAAGAGAGCCGAAGGAGTTCCACAATCCTCTCTTTATCTGATCGCTTAGCTTTTCTCATCATTCATTAAAATTAATTAAACGAAAGTTGCTTATTTACATCGCTATGAATCTGTGATCACCTCTTTCTGATTCAGCGTTTTAATTTCTGCAGCCTTCCAAAACAGATCGATAATCTGTCCAATGGCCACAATCAAATCCTCTCTGTCGCTTTCATTATTAATATCTACTCCGCATACTGTGCTCTTGTTTGTTTTCGCATGCCAAACTATACCATATATTCCAAACAGCATCAGTGCAAGGATCGGGCGAAACTTTAATCCAGAGTTCAAAAAATGAGGATCTGTCATTGCCGCAATCCTTGCGCCCTCTACTTCCCGCTCTTCGGAAATTTCCCTGAGTAAGGGATTAACTTCAGAAACCTGCCAGTGAATTATGGTTTGCATAATTGGATCACTAGAAAAAATCTTAAATTGGTTCTGGAAAATTGTAGTGATAAATTCTTGAAGACCCTGTTCAAGAATTGCATCAGAATTTTGAAACTGCTCAAATACGGGCATCCAAAAATCTATGCTTTTAATATAGGTCTTCACCAGGTTATTATAGGTAGTAAAATAGTGATAGATCATTTTTTTGCTCACACCTGCCCGAGCCTCTATCTTATTAACCCCTAGTCCAGCCCAGCCGTTTTCCTTCAAGATATCGCCAACCGCATCCAGCAACCTTTTCATGGTCACCTCTCTTGGATACTTTGCATATGGGCCACGTTTTTTTTTTCTTACATCGCTTTTCTCCATACTAAACTTCTCCCCCTTTTCTAATAGGCAACTCCCGGGCCAAGTCATTAAAAACATTCAACACCCTGTCTATCTGCTGCGTCGTATGAGTTGCCATTAAACTCATGCGTATTCTGGTATCCTTTTTCGACACAGCCGGGTACATGATCGGATTGGCATACACACCTGCACGCAACAGTTTTCCAGAAACTTCGGCCGTTAAGGCCATATCCCCAATCTTTACAGGGATAATCGCCGATTGCGTATTGCCGATATCCAAGCCAATACTTTTCAGGCCAGAAGTAAAATGATTTACATTTTCCCAAAGGAGATCTTTCCATTCTGGCTCTTCATCAATTAAATCAATCGCTTTTAGTATCCCCATGGATGCCGGTGTAGCAGTAACAGAAAATAAATGCTGGCGACTTTGAAACTTGAAAAATCGAATGAGTTCAGGTGACGCGACTACGTAGCCACCTAAATGGCCGAATGTCTTGCTGAAAGTACCCGTTATGATATCCACATCTTGATAGAGTCCATTCGGCTCAATCACACCACGTCCCGTCTCTCCAATCACACCAACACCATGTGCATCATCCATAATTACGTATCCATCATAGCGGTGCACTAAGTTAACTAGTTCATTAAGTCTTGCCAAGTCCCCATCCTGAGAATACACACCATCTACCACCACAAACCGTGTCCTGTATCTATCTTTGGCGTCTTTTAAAATAAGCTCCAAATGCTCCAGATCATTATGTCGAAAAGTTTTTTGATTCTTGCCTTTGCAACCCTCAAACATGCTGGCGTGGATCTTCATGTCCGTAACTACCAGATCTTCCTTTCCGATTAAAGCCATTAAGCTCGAAGAATTGGCCGTATAACCTGTCGTATATATTATCGCTGCGTCGCGTTGAAAGAATGCCGCGATCTTTTCTTCCAGCTCGCGATGGAAAGTGAAATGACCACCGATGGCAGGAGAAGCACCCGTTCCTGTACCTAAATACTGAATCCCAAATATCGCAGCTTTCTTCACAAGTGGATGCTGAGAGAATCCAAGGTAATCATTGGAAACCAAACTAATGTATTTGCCAACACCTCCCAGAGCCGGTATGTTCAACTCAATTTCAGGGCCGCCAGCCGAACTGGTCTCGAATCGATAATTCAAACGCCCCTCATCTTCCAAGAAATTAAGATACTGGTTGAAATACACCGCCCGCTGGTATGCATCTAAACCTGCAGGGTCTTCAAAATCCTTAAAGGATGCCTTTTTAAAGTCTAAATTCATATTTACTCTTATAAGTTGTTGCTAAAGTAAAGTATGAGTTTCCTATTAGTGGTGCATAAATCCACTTTTTTCAATAAACTAAATAAAAGCAGCATCTAACAACACCCAGAGAGCGATCATTACACTAAAATTGCCCTAATATGACTTTACAATCACCGAAAAGATCATTATCTGAAAAAAAATATAGAAAATATTATATTTAAATGTTTTATTTACTAAATACACCTGTATTCTCTTCAAATTTCCCCATAAAACCAAAACAATAGCCGCCATTGCGCCCATTCAATAGCCTTAATTGAATCGAACTTACCCAATATTTTATTTAGTAGCTCCAATCTAGGTTATTAGCACTTTACAGGTGGTTTTCCACCAAATGTTTTCCTATAATATTAATGATAAGACAGTCGTGAAAGTGGTTTATACAAACTTATATACTCTTGAAGAAGAAGGAAATCGATCGGAAAAGATCGAAAAAAAGTTGAGCAGTCCCAAATATTTAATCGACCGCATCAATACTACGCATCTATTTCAGTTTTAAATCAGACCATACTGGCTTATAACGATAGGCTTTTTTTCTCAGCTATTATAGACTTCTTACGAACTGCCCTTTTTTCTGGCTTGTTCAAATGACCTTCTTTTTCAGCAGTGTTCACACTTGCTACTTTATTTGCAATTGCAGAGGGAACCGCCTTTATATATTCATCTTCTATGAGCTCATAAATATCCGCTTTGATCTTCTTGTAGTTCTGCTGAATTTCTTCATCGGTAACTTCTCTAATCTTTGGCAGTGGTTGATACTGCTCTTCTTCTGCTTTGATAGCTTTATGATCATTAATAACTTCTGCATGAAACATTTTCAATTCAATTTTCTGGTCGGGATTATCCGCCACCATGCCTACAAATTGTCCGGATGATAGTGATGCAATCTTACTGGCGGGAATTGCACTATCCAATTGGGTAGATTTACTTAGCGAGGTATCATTACTGTTTATGCTTAGGCTCTGCCTATCCTGGACAATCTTGCCGAAGGACTCTGAAAGCTTTTTTGCACTATCTCCAGTAACCTGTCCACTGATGATGTTTCCGGATATTCCAGCGATTATATTTGCCTGTTCCGCGCCGTATTCTTTTTTCACCTGCTCTATACTTTGAATTCCAATGGTACAACTGACCAAATTACTTCTGGCTGTAGTAATTGTTGGTACCAGATCAGCGAATAGTGTCGGGTATTCATCAAAAATTAGGCTGCACTTGAGTTTATCCTTCTGGTTCACTAGTTTTAAAATCCGGCTGACATAAAGAGACAGTACTGCGCCATAAGTCTGTAATTTCTGCGGATTATTGCCCAGACAAACTATTTTTGGCGCATCGGGATTATTGATGTCCAAACTGAAATCATTCCCACTCAAAACATAATACAGTTTTGGCGAAACCAGCCTTGCCATACTAATTTTTGCACTTCCTATCTGTCCTTCCAATTGCCCCCACTCCTCTTTTTCCCATGCTGAAATAAATGGATTGATTAAAGCGTTTATTTCCGGCTCTTCATTTAGCACGGTAAAAAGACGTTTGTAATCCACCATCATCAATTCAATAGTATGTGGTAATGTACAATATTTCCCGTCCTTATATTTGCGCAGATACCAGATCAGCGCGGTTACAAAGCTAATGGCAGATTCCACAAAAAAATCTCCCTGCTTTTTAATCCATTCACGGTTTAATCCCAGCATCATTGTCCTTGCCGATTCTGTTGCATCAGTAATGTCTGCCATGCCCCCAGGTTCCAGAGGATTACAGCGGTGCATAATATCATCGAGGCTAATTACCCAGAAAGAGGGTTTGACTTTAAAATTGCCACTGTACTTTAGTAGCTTGTTGTAAGCCATTGTAGTTAAATCGCTGTACTTGAAATCGTAGAGCAGCATGGAAAATCCCTTTTTTAAATGCTGCTCTATCACGTGCCGGATATAAAAATAGGTTTTGCCAGAACCAGCTGAACCTGAGAGCAAAGTACTTCTAAAGGGATTGATTACATTGATCCATCCATTCCTAAGTTTTCCTTTGAGCCAGTACCTGGTGGGCAGGTTGATGCTGTATTCATTTTCCAACAGCCTTTCTTCCTGCGGGAAGGTTTCATTGTCCTTGTTGAAGGGATCGCCACTTAAATTGACCTGCAATAAACGCGACAGCAAATTCCCCCCGGACAACATCAGCAGGTAACCAAAGCTGGTGGCTCCCATGTACAACAGGGCAACGGTCTCAGCGTTAGCCTGCAGTGCTAAAAAGAAATGGCTGATCCCATACAGCAATAAGCCTGTGATGATATAGGTGATGATGGTTTGCTTCCTGATTTTTTCATCCTTTTTGCCTTTGGCACCTATAAGGGAAATCACTAGCAAAAGTATGGCAGCCGATTTAGAAAACAACACGGTTTTAAATACGGCGAGCGAGCTGATTATTTCTAAGATGTGATCGGTGAGTGTTGCAGTTAAAGCCCAATTTTGAAAGGCACGATAACAAAAAATATAAAAATGTAGACTAAGTATAACCAGGCTTAGTAATCTTGTAAAGTCGGCGATCTTGCGCAAGGCCTGTATGTTTTCTCCTGTTTGCATATTCAATGGAATTAAATTCTTATTTTTTTTCTTTTCTTTTTCCTGGCTGGCTGTCCGGATTGATCATACTGCTCTTTTAGCAGGAAGTCTAGTAACCCCGGCCCAAGGTGAGCGGATTGAATAGACTCCAAGTCCAGCGCCTTGCTGTTAATTGGTTTGGTTGGCGTTTGCATGTTTTGAGTTGACAGGGGTAAAGCATTACTTGCTTTTTGTGCAGTATCTTTTGTATTCAGAGTACTCAATATGCCCTTGGCGCTGTACGCTTTGCCAAGATCACTGCCATTGAAGACTGTTTTGTTTTTGTGATCTACGTATGTGATCCCAAAGGGCTGCCCATTCACACCAATCCTGAAAATTGCAGCCACACCCTGTACTTTTAATGCCGCGCGGAAAGCAGTCTGATCCGCTGGTTTTATTGAAAGCACTTGATCTATTGTCCGTTTCAAGAGAAGTTTAAACTGCAAACGGTGCTGCTCGTGTTTTGCGAACTGCTTTTCCAGCCAGGGTAACATTGGTTTGGTATAGAGCGAGCTCGATTTGATGGGGACGCCAACTTTGTTGCCGCTTTCATCCAAAAGGCTATACATCAATCCTTTTTTCTGAAACATTTGGCTTTCCTCACGCCCCCGATCAGCACACACATTAAACTGTTTTAACACTGCGTTCAGTTCGGCGAGTGAGGTGAATGTATAGGAAGCAATGACTGCATTTACAGTATTACTAATGGCTCGTTTGGTAGGCAGCTTTCCATAAATTACCTTCTCTATATCAATAGATTTTATGCTAGGTTCTGGCTTGTGCTTTTTTCCCTGCGCTTTGACCAGTCTAAAGTCCTCTTCAATCTCCTTCCTTGCTTTTTCTGATTGATTAGCTCCAATGTTATGCAGGTCTATCCGGTTTCCGTCCGCCTTGATATTGGTAGTCACGACATGGATATGATCGTGGCCTGCGTCATTGTGCCGGTAGGCAATAAATGGCTGGTCACCAAAACCAATCTTGTCCATGTAGGTCAATGCAATTCGCTGCAGGGTTTCATTCGACAGTTTTTCGCTGGCGTCAAAATTTAAGGAAATGTGCAGGGTATTGGTCCTGACCTTTGGTTTAAGCATCAGCAGATTTTGAAACCGGTGCATTTTCTGGTGGAAATTCATCCGCTCTATGTCTCCCGCAAATCCACTGGCAAGGATTAATTCGGCCTTTCCTTCCAGCACTTTATTTTCATTATACCGCAGTGCGCCACGCAAACTTTTTCCGGTTATGATCTTGGCAACCATCTCTCTGCTAAACTATTAATCATAACCAATAGTGTGTCTGTTTTGCCATCAACCTTTTCATAAAGCCGGACCACCTTGCTTACCTGCAAAAGTTGCATATTTTCTCTTTTATCACTGTGAAATGCTTTAGTGATCTGGTTAATGTTTATTCCTATTGCCCGTAGCTCCTTACGGATTACAGCTAGCTCTTCCATTGTCGAATTAAGAGTCATATCCTTATAGAACAAGGTGATTTTTTCTTTGCTAAGAATTTTTCTGGCAGCTTCACCGATGGTCTGACAGTCACTGCTTTTACTGATCTTTTCCAACCTTTTGTAAGCGGCATCAGTTAACCTAATCCTTAACACGCGGGTTAGTATATTTTCGGGGTGAGCTGATTTATTTCTAGGCATATTTTGATCTTTTTGTCTGTCTTGAAGGGGCAAGTTCCGCAGCCCCTTCCTTTCCTGCGGTAGCGGGCAAAGAGGTTTCCGTAGACGGAAATACATCTTTGCTGGACTCAAGCGAGACCGAATTTATCCTAGGCTTCGGCTTGGAAATCCTGTTGATTGTATTCATAATATTGATTTGCTTTATTGAGTCAACAAGCGGTTGTGGTAGACGTTGTTCTCCTCTTGGTATTGCCGTTGTTCTTGTTCCATCGGGAGGAAGGAACGAAGCAACTGTCGGATTTTCTTTCGTGCCGGAACGATCTTTCTTCTTGGCAATTTCTGCCTATGGGTTAGCTTATCGGCTGTGTTTTCAGCAGTGGTTTTCAATCTGTGTTTCATGGCAATTATTTATATTGCCAAAGATTAAGACTGAAATTTTTAGGATTTCCCACCATGGGAAAGATGGGGGAAAATTAAAGCCATGATGCATTTGAAGCTCTACTTCTTAAAGAACTGAATCGGTTAAGTGAACTCACCGCGATTTTGAAGAAAGACTATATATACTAGCAGTTTGTGTAATTATAAATCTGTAAAGTAACAATAGCATTTTTCGACTAAGATGTGAATTTTATAGGTATTTTGCTTTTTTAGATAGCGTGTCCCGCCAGTTATCTTGCAACCAAACTTGAACTCATTATCATTATTCCACCGTTTTTTGATAGAAATTGAGATGAGTATTTGATAAACAGTTATAGAACTATTGTGTCTTTTCTAGCAGGCCAGCGATGAAGTAAAGTCTACAGTTGTTTCCTTTCAACCATCAAGAAAAAGGAAGAATACAAGTTATCCTATGAGAGATTTTTGGCTATATTGTAATCACCTACATTTATTGAAATGAAAAACGACAAAACATCACAAAACTACACGTTAAACAGACGTAATTTTGTTACTGGAATTATCCCGGTGATAGCTGGCGCAACAATACCATCCTGGGCTTCGGCGAAGGAGATTCAACAAACCAGAGAAGACAATGACTTTCCAGGACTTATTACGCGAGAGAAAAAGCCATTAAATATGGAGTTTCCATTTCCTACGTTAAAAAACAGGATTACTCCAAATAACCAGTTCTTCATCAGGAGTCATTTTAATATTCCCAATATTGATGCTACAAATTGGGAATTAGAGATTGGCGGCAACACCAATCATGTCATAAAGATCAATCTGAGCGAACTTAAAAAGCTTCCTGCAAAAAAGGTAATGGCTACTATAGAATGTGCCGGAAACGGACGTGCTAACCTCGCCCCAAAAGTGAAGGGTTTAGGATGGGAACAAGGTGGGATCAGCAATGCTGAATGGACAGGAGTACCTTTATCCGTATTGTTAAAGAAGGCTGGCATAAAGGTGGGTACGGTAGACATTATTTTGGAAGGGAATGATGAGGGGATGATTACAGAAGAGCCGAAATCACCAGGAAAAATCAAATTCGCCCGAAGCATTCCGTTAAATATAGCAATGCAGGATCACATCATCATCGCCTATGAAATGAATGGAAAACCATTGAGTGCTGAACATGGTTTCCCGGCAAGGGCAATTATTCCAGGATGGTATGGTATGGCATCTGTGAAATGGCTGATGAAAATTACTGCATCTGAAAAGCCGTTTGATGGCTATTGGCAGACGATTGAATATGCTTACTGGAAGCGTGTTGAAGGACTACCTACCTTGACGCCCGTAACCACTACATTGGTTAAGTCTGAAATATCAAGGCCGGTATTGTTTGAAGCGGTGCCGGCTGGAAAACCTTATCAAGTAAGGGGTGCAGGATGGTCAGGTGATAGTAACCTATCGAAAGTAGAAATAAGCACGGATAAAGGAAATTCATGGCAACCAGCAAAATTAATTGGTCCTGCTATCCCTTTCGCCTGGCAGCTATTTGAATTTGAATGGGTGGTTCCTGCTAAGACTGGAAGATATAGTTTAATGGCTAGAGCGACAGATCAAAATGGCAAAACGCAACCCATGGAGCATGATTTAGACAGAAGAACTTACATGGTTAATTTTATCTCGCCAATTGATGTAGATGTAATATAGCTCAATAAGAACAAATTTCAGGATCTTGCGGTTATCGCATAAGGCTTGTTTGGCATAAACAGTTTATCACAATTAATATTCTACATCAAACCATGATCAGATTCACGTCTATACTTCTACTATTTGCTAGTTTCTCTGCACGAGCACAACATGAACACATGCAAATGGCAACTAAAAAAAATGTCTTCCTTGGGCAAATGGCTCATATGATGATGAAGATGGATGAAATATCAGCTACCACATCTGCAGACAGAGATTTCATACAAATGATGATCCCACATCACCAGGGTGCTATTGATATGGCAGAAGAAGAGATTAAGACCGGAAAAAATAAAGAAATGATTCAGCTAGCTAAAAGTATCAAAGCTGAGCAACAAACCCAGATTCAGCAAATGCGACTCCTGCTCAGCCATCCTGAAGGATTTATCGCTACAGGCAACCAACATCAAAACGCCAACCAGAAGATGATGAAAGTGATGATGGAACAAATGCCTGAAGAAAAACAATTGTCTGATACTGATCTGTCCTTTGCAAGGATAATGCTTCCTCACCATCAGGCTGCCATCGACATGGCTAAAGTTGAGTTGCGGTATGGAAAAAATAAAAATGTAAAAAGACTGGCCGAGAATATTATCTCAGATGAACAGATAGAAATCCAACAAATGAAGACATTTACAAACTCCCATTAACATATGAAAAAGATATCCTTGTTTACGCTATTAATATTCAGTTTTGCCCTACAATCAAAAGCACAATCAATCTATGCCCAAGACAGGGTTTATACAGGCAATCAGATATCTAATACGGTTTCTGTCTTAGATCCCTCAACACAAACGCTATTAGGAAATATTGTTCTTGGTAAACCCCAACCTGATATCTTAAGTCCTCTATATAAGGGACAGGCCCTGGTTCATGGCCTGGGTTATTCCCCTAAAAGGCAATTACTAGCAGCGGTTTCCATTGGATCAAATTCAGTAACCTTTATTTCAACAGCAAAAAATAAAGTTTTAAAAACTGTTTATATCGGACGTTCACCGCATGAGGCAACCTTTAACCCTTCAGGATCACAGGCATGGATATCGGTAAGAGGAGAATCGTATATCAGCGTAATTGATGCAAATAAACTGATTGAAATCAAGCAAATTCCAGTAGCCGACGGCCCGGGAATGGTTGCTTTTACTCCAGATGGAAAATGGGCTTATATTTGTTCCAGCTTTACTGCAGAAGTGGATGTAGTGAATGCAACTTCTTATGCTATTGTAAAGCGTATTCCAGTAGTTAGTCCATTTTCTCCAAATATATTCTGTAGTCCTGATGGGAAATGGATTGCATTGACACATAAGGATGTAGGGAAGATCACTGTCATCAGCACGGAGACAAATACGATACATACAGTACTAAATACAGGTCCAATTACCAACCATGTCACTTTTACTTTAGTTAATGATTCACCTGTGATGCTGGCAACCATTGGCGGAGAAAACAGCTTAAAAGTATTTAGTGTTTCACAAGATTTCAAGCTTACTGATAGCGTTGCGACAGGATCATTGCCACATGGCGTCTGGACTTCGGCAGATGGTAAATTTGCATATGTCGGATTAGAAAATGATGACCAGGTACAAGTGGTTGATCTGGTAAAAATGGCCGTTGTAAAAACCATTGCTATTGGACAATGTCCGCAAGCATTGTTGTACGCCGCTAATGCCAGCCCTGCAAATGCCTCAAAAGAAAATTTAACCCCGCTTAATCTTGCAGACAAAAGTCAGGTGATTAAATTGATGAATAAGGATAATTCAATGTCATCAGGCATGCTAAACGTAAGAAGCGTAGGCTTGACTGATCTTGTCCAACAGGACTTTAAAAAACTCGAGCCAAATACTTCGTATACTTTAGCGTTAACCAACTCCTCAAATGATACGTTTAACGCAGATTATGTCATCAATTCTTTTAAGACCGATGAAAAAGGAGCTTTTAGCGGTCAATCCTCGGGGATAATTAAGAGTGTAGGAACAGGTGGCGCCGATTATAAACATGTGGTTCTTATTGATGATCTTTCAAAAAAGCTGGTGATGATCAGTAACTAATGTATTTTAAACCAAAGATATAACTGCCCATAATGCAGCACTTGAAATTACTATCCATAAAATTACGCCTTGTAACAGTGGCATTATCCCCACTGCTTTCAAGATAGTAAATGAGAGTCCGCTTCCTATCAGGAACAAGGTTAAAGTTAAGCCTGCTTTTGCTAATGCTACAAAGTAGGGCGCAAAAGGCTTAATAAAAGGTAAGTAGGTGTTGGCGATCATTGCCAGGATAAATAGCCCTATAAAATAGGGTATACTAACTTTGCTATTGTTGCTTTTGAACAGGAAAGATGTACCAAACGCTACGGGAACAATCCATAGTGCTCTGGCTAACTTAACAGTTGTGGCTATCTGTAGTGCTTGTTCACCATATTTACTGGCTGCCCCAACAACAGAACTGGTATCGTGAATAGCAATGGCACACCACATACCAAATTGTGACTGTGACAAGTTAAGCGCATGTCCGATAGCGGGGAAAAGAAATAAGGCCACCGAGTTGAGTATAAAAACAGTACCCATTGCAACGGAGATCTGTTTTTCTTCTGCGTTCATTACAGGCGACAATGCAGCAATAGCACTTCCACCACAGATCGCCGTTCCAGCTGATATCAAAAAAGATGTTTTACGTTCTATTTTAAATACTTTTCCCAGGATAAAACCAATGATAAGCACTCCGAAAATAGAAACTACGGTAAACAGTACGCCTTCTTTTCCTGCTTTCATTGCACTGAATACATTCATTCCAAATCCTAGCCCGACAACAGAAATTTTTAGCAGCAGGTTTGTGGCCTTGTGATTTAAATGCAGATAGGGATGTTCCATTAGTTGCGCCAATACTAATCCTAGCAATAAGGCTAAAGGAGGCGACATAAATGGAAAGAGGCACAGCAAAACTGCCAGGATGAAGATAATTTTACGGGTGTTTAAATTTAAGTTTAGCAGGTTACCCGCCTTTATTTTAGAAGAATTTGAATTGTCTTTGATTTGTGTCATAATTTTGATTGTCTTTATTTTCTAATTCAAAGATCCATAACTAATAAACCCCGATCAAATCATTAAAACTTATCTTCCATAACTTCATGTTATAGAAGATAAGTTTTTAGACATTATTTATTCCCAACCCCATTTTTTGAAAATGAGATGTCCTTTATCGGATTGCATAAACTTGATAAAATCCTCAGTTTCCGACTTATGCGTACCAGTGCTACCCCTCACTACAGGTGTACCTCTATAGACTGTTTGTGTAACAGGAATCCTAACCATTGAGGTGAGGTCTGGTAAACGGTTATGCCAGGAGCCAAATGTTATCCAGGCATCATATTGAGGATCATTTTTCCATGCAGCAATACCCAATGCCGAATTTGCAAATGTACCTGCTATACGCTGCTGTATGTTTGCAATCAGATCTTGTCGACCTGCCAAATCTTCCCAAAGCCCCATTTGCCCAGCCCCATTCACATCAAGAATTTTCACACCTGGTTTACAGAGATCGCCCAGATTTTTGATGTTTTTAGGATTGCCGGGCCGTACCAGGATCGCTGCCGCACGTTTATATAACTCTGTCCGAGAGTTCGCCACTATCATGTTTGGGTGGTCAGACATGAATTTTGAAAGCATGTATTCTGCTCCTCCAAAGAACAGATCTGCATGTTTCATTGCATCCGGCATCCATTCATTATCTGGCCCGGCAGTGACTTTAATTACGATATCATGCTGCTTTCCAAAAACCTTCGCACATTCATTGATCGGTCCGAGCGGCCCACCGGGACCATAGACATATAAAGTATCGTTTGGGATTTGTGCATTCCCAATGGTCACTACAGCAACGACTGACAATATGGTTAAAAATATATTTTTCATTGTGTTTATGTTTAAGGTAAATCAAAACCAAACTTTTTGTAGATGGCAGCAGCCTGCGGACTGATCAAAAAATCCATAAAATCTTTTGCAGCGGCCGGATGTGGCGCATCTTTTAACTGTCCCGCTATATATTGCGCATGGATATTCTCTTTTTCAGGAATTTCAATGAGCTCAACAGGATGGCCAATCATTTTCTGATAGTAGGCCTCAGTATACCATACTGGAGCGGCGTCACTTTCGTTGTATAGGATCCTCATTGGTGATTGGCGATGATGGATCATGGTAAGATAAGTAGTCTTATCTTTAACTTTATCTTCCATGATGGTAGATTTTAATGTTTCCCCTCCAGCTTTCACATAGGCTTCTTCAATACGTTTACCGATCCCTTCATTCTCTGGATTGGGCATACTGATCCTCAGCTCTTTATTTGCTAAATCTTTGAGTGACTTCAATGCCTTCGGATTTCCCTTTTGGACCATGATTGCCAACCTGTTTCTAGCATATAAAGTCGTTTTGCTAAACCATTCAGGGGTCATGTCTATCCGGTTCTTACCAGCTGTATAAACATCCGGCTTTAAGGTAATTCTCATGTTGCCCACCACAATGCTACCGGTTTTTATTTGTTGGGCTAAAATGCCTGGGGGAAGCGTTTCGGCAAATACCCGCTGATAATGTGGATATGACTTTTTAAAGGCTGCAATTAATTCGTCAATGCACATAAACTGGTTACCGGCAAAGAAAACCACCAGTTGGGGATCATTAATGTCTCCAAAAAGATCAGGCACATTGTCTACTCCAGGTACTGTGAACTGAACTTTACTTTCAGGTGGAGTATTCCAGGGCGGATCAAAGCGATGATCCTGGGCCTTAACATTTCCACAAAGCAATAAAAATGCAACTGTGGCTAAAAAGGTGTGATTTATATATTTCATGATTTTCTAATTATTTGGTTTAAGGATGTACAACTGCCCATCCCTGATATTGACGGATGATGATTTCACCATTGCCGCTGGGTACATAACTGATAAAATCAAATAAGGTATTTTTTTCGATTTTCCTTTCTCTGACGGTATTTTCACATTGTGCAAGAATTACTCCTCTGGATTGCAGTTCTAACAATGTTTTTTCAAAAGATCCGTTCTTCTGGTAAACAGCTACGCCATCTCCAAAGGCAATAAGTTCTGCATTGATTTTCCCTTTTAACCTGGGATCGTCGAGTGCATTTTTTAGGTTTCGAAGTGTTCCTGCAATCTTTTTCTCATCACCGTTATTGATTACATACAGTGCCTTATAATTTTTCAGGGTGGCTTTTGCCCCTGTAAAATTAGCAGGTGTAGCTTGGGCAAAAGTGGCCGAGGTTGCTGCGATCAGCAAAAATAATGTACAGATTAAGGTTATTTTTTTCATGATTTTAGATTTTGATGATTTATTTAGTTGTTAGTTTTACTTGTTTTTCGGAGGTTACAATTGGTGCAAATGGACCATACTTATGTTGATTTTCAGAAAATTTGTCGGCATATGGTCCGTATGGCGCATCAAAAGGTTTTTTTAACAAATCAGGGTAATCTTTTCCCTGATCTTTATGTGGTCTTGGCTGTGAGTTCACAAAAGCAGCGAGATCCCAGGCCTCCTCATCACTTAACTGCGCATCTCCATATCTGGCACCATATGGCATATTGTTCTTTACGAACCCCGCAAAGTTACTGAGTCTATACATCCCTGCGCCATCATTGTAGCTGTGTTTGCCCCATAATGGCGGATAAACATAAGTTAGTTTGTCTTCATCGAGTATTCCCTCACCATTTGCACCATGACAACTTTGACATTTACTGGTATATAAAATCGCTCCATGTTTGACATTCGCTGCCCTATCCAGGTATTTTAATTTTTCGGTTCCCGTTCCAAACACTTTCTCCCCTTTTTTTACACCTGTTCCAAGCCATTTCATATAAGCCAGCATTGCCTGTATCTCTTTACTAGATTCGTCTGGTACTTTGCCTGCAAGACTTCGATTGAAGCACTCTGCAATACGTGCCGATGCAGGTTCAACCTTTCCTGATCTGCCACTCATTTTAGGAAAACTGGAAATAAAACCAGCATAATTATTTCCGAACAGTTTGGTTCCACCCTCGAGGTGACAATTCTGACAATTCATACCATTTGTAATACGGGCTATGGATCCATTTGGCCCAAAATATTTGCTCGTATGTGCTATTAATTCTTTGCCATACCTGATCATCTGGCCGTACTTGGTGTCCGCCGGAATCGTATTTTCATCAGGCGCTTTCCAGGCATCAGCAGGTACAACCTGGCTTTTGACGTTAACAGCAGCTATACCGGTTTCCACATCCTGTTTGGTTTTTGCTGTCACTACATCTGGCTGCCCATTAAAAAATAAAGTGCAGATGAAAATGGTTCCACAAGCAACAAATAGAAACGCAATGATAGCCGTTGTCCTGGCTGTATATATAAGTGCTTGTCTGATTTCTTTTTCTGTTGATTCCTTATTCATAACCAATATTTTTCTGTTACAAATGTGCATTTATTCTACGCATCAGAAAAAGCATAAAAAGTTATTGATGATAACGTAAGGTTATGATGTCAGTACCCGTTGAAACAAATTGTTTGTATCTTAGGTTATCTACTAAAACCGTGTATGATAGATTTCCGTTTGCAAGTATTTTATGCTGTCGCTAAAAGGCTGAATTTTACAAAGGCCTCGGCAGAGTTATTTATCAGTCAGCCTGCTGTAACCAAACACATTAAAGAATTAGAGCAGGAGTTCAAAATGTCATTATTTGAACGCAGTGGAAACAAAAAAATCAGCCTCACCCCAGCCGGCGAATTATTGTTGCATTACGCAGAACAGATTTTTGGAACTTACCGGGAACTGGAATATGATATGAATCTACTTACTAAACAGCATAAAGGAATATTGAGGATTGGTGCCAGCAGTACTGTGGCACAATATATCATTCCACCTGTATTGGCACAGTTTCACAATAAGTTTAAGGATATACAAATTCAACTGGTTACCGGAAACACAGAAGATGTAGAGCAGCGTTTGATTGCTAAGGAAATAGATTTTGGAATCATTGAAGGCATCTCCCGGAACCCACAGATTAAATACGAACAATATCTAAAAGACGAGCTGGTGCTGGTGTGTTCTGGTCACAATTATGCCATGAAAAAGGAAATGATCAAACCGAATGAGTTGAAGGATTATGATTTATTACTTCGTGAACCTGGTTCTGGTACACTAGATGTTATTGCATATGCTTTAAAAGCACACCAGATAAAGGTGGGGGACTTAAATATAGAAATGCAGTTAGGTAGTACCGAAAGCATTAAATCCTATTTGATTCACAGCAAATGCCTGGCTTTTTTATCTATCCACTCCATATTGAAAGAGCTCAAGAATAATGAATGCCGCATCATAGATATCAAGGATATGGTTATCGAAAGGCCGTTTCATTTCATTCAGCTTCATGGTCAGCAGGACGCTCTGGCGGAACTATTTATGCGCTTCGCTAAAAGCTACAACTATAATGTATAGTGTTACCGAAATTTCGAGGCAATATCAGCCAGCTAAAGTGCTGCTGCTCTTTGTTTCTGAAGCTCCTGGAGGTGACGATAAACATTTTTACCTGGGAAATACTAATCTGTTTCGAACAATTTATCTTGCATTTAGTGAGGTATTTGGCGATTTTAAATCTGTAGAAGATTTTTTGCAGTTCTTTAAAGGCACGGGATGCTTTTTGGAACATCTAACTTGTACACCTATTGATAAATCGTCAGTTAAAATCAGAAAAAACCAGAGGCAGGGGGGAATAGAGCAATTAGCTCATAAAATCAGAACATATCAACCCCGATTAATCATGATCCTAATGAAAAGCATTGAACAAGAGGTTAAAGAATCTATTGACCTATCAGGCTTATCGTTTATCGAAGAAATTGCAGTTACCTGCTATCCTGCCGGCACTGAATCAAACAGGCTTACTTGCATCCGGGATACCAGGGTTATCATCTCCAAACTGGCATCGATATTGACATAACATGCAAATATATTGCTGTAATATACCGATACAGAACAAGATGAAAATTCAAGATCAGGAAAACACCAAACAGCATGCAGGAGACCATTTGGCTAATGAAAGAACATTTTTGGCCTGGATCAGAACCAGTATTGGTATCATGGGATTTGGCTTCGTGGTGATGAAATTCTCGCTATTTATCAAGCAGATCAGTGCCGCACTGGGGAGTAAAGTGCCCCTGCACCAAACCGGAGATTCCCGCATTATCGGGATTTTTCTAGTTGCCCTGGGAGCAATTACTATCATTTGTTCTTACTTAAGATATAATTCAACGAAAGAACAATTGAATCAGGGGGTGTATTACCATTCAACACTTTTTGTTAAAGTTTTAACCGCTTTAGTTTTCATAGCTAGTATACTTTTACTGCTCTACCTTATTAAAACAACATAGGCAGTTAAATCATCTGTACTTGATGCTTTAGAAAAGAGAGGAAGGAAAGCGGTCGATATAGCGTTGTTTTTTGATATAAATTGCTGATTGCATTGGTCAAGGATCTTATAAAAATTTCACCTCTTTATGATAATCCACAGGAACAGGATAAGTCAATATTTTATGTTCCCGTAAATATTTTGGGTACCGCAATACGCTGTGAAGAATATATACCTGAATGGCCACTGAAAAAATAGGCTGTAAAACAGGCTACCGCAAAAAACATGGTGTATTCACTACCAAAAAGTTCTATACCCATAATCGTACAGGCAAGGGGTGTATTCGTTGCACCAGCAAAAACAGCAATAAATCCAAGGGCAGCAAACAAACTAACTGGAGCATTTAATAAGGTCGAAAGTGCATTGCCTAATGTTGCGCCAATATAAAACAAAGGCGTTACCTCACCACCTTTAAATCCAGTTCCTAATGTTAAAGTTGTGTAAATGGTCTTCCATAACCAGCTCCAAGTATCTGCTCCACCAGGCTGAAAAGCAGAGGGAATTGTAACGGCTCCTTGGTATTCGCTATCCACGCCCAAACTTAAGTAATCCGGTTTCCCGATGGCGTAAGTCAAGCCTATAATAATCAGACCACCGATAACAGGAATAAGCCACTGGATCTTACATACTTTAGAAAAAAAGGCCTTGATCTCATGCACCATTACAGCAAACAGGTAGCTGGCCAGACCAAACAATGTGGATGCTAGAATAACCTTACTAAGCAGGAGTAGGTTTACCGGCAGGTATTCAGATAGAAAGTAGGCACTTTTCTCTATGAGATCGATGTGATAAGCGGTATGATGGATGCCCCAGGCAGAGACAGTAAGATCACCAAGCACGCTGGCAATTAATGCGGGAAGTAAAGCCTTGTACTCTATTCTTCCAATGGCCAGAACTTCCATTGCAAATATGGCACCGGTGAGCGGTGTTCCGAACACCGCCCCAAACCCGGCTGCAATTCCCGCGGTAAGGAGCATCTTGGTGTCTACCTCATTTAGCTTAAACCAGCGGCTAAACATTCCTGCGATGCTTCCTCCGATTTGTACCGCGGTTCCCTCTCTTCCAGCCGATCCGCCAAACAAATGGGTAATCACTGTAGTTATTAAGATTACTGGCGCCATCTGCCTGGGCACTCCACCACCCGGCCTATGGATTTCATCCATGATCAGGTTATTTCCTTTTTCTGAGGACCTACCAACTGACTGATAAATCAGGTGGATCACAATACCTGCTAAAGGTAGCAGAAAAATGAGACAGGTATGCTGAAAGCGAAAGTGAATGGCCCAGCCTAGCAGCCAAAGGAACAAGGCAACCATACTTCCTATTGCAATGGCAACAGGAAGTATAAGCAGCGTCCATCGAACCGCATATTTAAAAACCGAAAGGTGTTCAAATAAAAATTTATTATGTTTCATTGTAGGTTAGCGGCTGATTTATAATTTTTTATAAAAAGTATTGATTCCTGCAAATGATGCCCTATCACCAAGTTCTTCTTCTATCCGAAGCAACTGGTTAAATTTAGATACCCTTTCAGAGCGGCAGCCACTTCCTGTTTTGATGTGCCCCGCACCGGTAGCGACAACCAGATCCGCAATTGTCGTGTCTTCAGTTTCACCACTGCGGTGAGAAATAAAGCAATTGTAACCGTTTTTTTGGGCTAGTTCTACGGCCTTTAGCGTTTCGGAAACTGTACCGATCTGGTTCAATTTAATCAGTACGCTGTTTGCAATGCCCTGGTCGATTCCCTGCTGGATAATACTCGGGTTGGTGCAGAATATATCATCTCCAACCAATTCCACTTTGTCTCCCAAAAGGCTGGTCAGCTTTTTCCATCCCTCCCAATCGTTTTCGCCCAACCCGTCTTCCAACAGGATAATTGGGTACTCTTTTAACCATCCTTCCCAAAAGCCAATCATTTCATCTGTTGTGATCCGTTCTTTAGAACTTTTATAAAATTCATATTTTCCATTATTCCACATTTCGCTGGTCGCTGGGTCAAGACAAAGGGAAATATCCTTGCCTGGAGCAAAACCGGCAATATGTATCGCTTCCATGATGATTTGGACGGCTTCCTCATTAGAACTTAGATTTGGCGCAAACCCACCTTCGTCACCAACTCCGGTATAATAGCCTTTCGCTTTTAGCAGACTTCTCAGGGAATGAAAAACAGCTTCGCCCATACGGATACTTTCCTTAAACGAGGGGGCGTTATGAGGGGCAATCATAAATTCCTGAAAATCGATGTTGTTATCAGAATGCCTTCCCCCATTAATGACATTCATGCACGGTACGGGCATTACGTAACCTTCCCTTTCCACTAGCTGCCTATACAAGGGAATCCCTTTTGCAACGGCCGAAGCCCGGGCGAAGGCGATTGAGGCCGCAAGCATCGCATTTGCGCCGAGCCTTGATTTATTCTCGGTTCCATCCAGACCAATTATATGATCATCGAAGGCCTGCTGACCCTCAAAGGATAAGCCGGTGACTGATTTGCCGACTTCGACGTTAATCCCTTTTACTGCTTTTTCCACGCCTTTACCATTATAGCGCTCTGGATCACCATCTCTAAGCTCTACGGCTTCTTTTTCACCCGTACTTGCCCCGGATGGAGAAATACCCCTTGCTGTTGTTCCGTTAAGAGTGACTTCTACTTCTACTGTCGGATTGCCCCTGGAATCCAAAATTTCACGGGCATGAATTTTAGTTAATTTCATAGTTTTTTGTTTTATATTGATTTTTAGTATTTCGGTTGCTTACAAATAATTGAGTTTCTCAAAAGATCAAAACCAGTGTTCCCCCAATGATCAGCAGGGCACCAAAGAATACTTTCAGGGTAAGAGCTTCTTTCAGGAACACCATTGCAAGTATAATAGTTAGGGCAACACTCAACTTATCAACAGGGGCGACCTGGGACACTTTCCCGATCTGCAAAGCCTTGTAGTAGAATATCCAGGACAAGCCGGTGGCAAGGCCAGATAAAAAAAGAAATAGCAGGTTATGCTTTGACAGTTCCGTAATTCCTTTAAGTTCGCCTCTGGCCATTACGATCCCCCAGGCTACAATCAGTATTACCACCGTTCGTATGGCAGTAGCCAAATCAGAATTGACATTGGTTACGCCGACTTTTGCAAAGATGGCCGTAAGGGAAGCAAAGAAAGCTGATAATAGCGCGTAGATCCACCACATAGTTTTATGTTAATTTTCCGTTATTGAATAATTCCAAAGTAAATGAGTACAAGAACCGTTGCTCCGGCAATGATCCGGTAAATGCCGAACCAGCGGAAAGAATGCTTTTGAAGATAGGTGATGAAAGAGCGGATGGCCATCCATACATCCCACCCGCACCTGCTTTACTTAAATGAATGATCGTAGTTAGATTCGGTTCATGGGAAGGGCGTAGACGCTTAACGGTGTTTTTAATCAGTCCTGAAGCAATCTGATCTGCACTAGCAACTAGTAGCGCAATGGTAATAAGAACCTGCCAAATTTTTTTGCAGAAATTCTGGAAGAGGCAATAAATAATGAAGGCATAAAAAGGAAGCCAAAAACGCTTATCACTGGCCCAGTACATGATCGTATCCCAGAATGCATTATGGTGCTGATTTATCCACAAGAACCATTCAGTTTCAACCGGCAGGACCATTGCTAACACTGATCTCACTTTGGCAGACAGACAAAGTAAGACAAGCGCAATTAAGATAGCTGCCAGCAATAAGAGTTGAGAATTTATTTTTAATTTTTTCACCTACAATACTTTGACCGGCAGATTTTATTACCTGCTGGAATTTCTATTGTAGGCGCCATCAGCTTTTGAAAAAAGCGGTTGAATCGGAAGGACACCATTTCCGTATTGCAAATATAATACTAATAAAATGATGTGCAAAATCTTAAAGTAGGTGTTGAGAATTTAATTTATCACTATTCCTCCTTATTTGAATACGAGAACCAGTTTCTTATTCTTCTACCGTTTAAACAAGCATCATATCACGGGATTAAAGCTTTTCTTAAACAAAATGAAACCGCCTGGAAATAACCATGTTATCTATATAGGAATTTTTTTTATAACCCTAAAAAATTAAAGTTATGGGATACCATGAATGGAAAAACTGTATTGATGCATGCTTAAAGTGTGCTTCAATTTGCAATCATTGTGCAAGTTCATGCACTCAGGAAGAAGACGTGAAAATGATGGCGCGGTGTATTGAGCTTGATATGCAATGTGCAGCCATCTGCTACTCTGCCGCTCAATTGATGAGTATGGGTAGCTCTTTTGCTCAAGACATTTGCCGTATTTGCGCAGATATTTGCCAGCAATGCGGAGATGAGTGTAGTAATCATCATACCCAGCATTGTCAGGAATGTGCAGATGCTTGTAAGGCTTGTGCGGAAGAATGCAGAAGAATGACAGGAGTAGCTGCTTAAGATGCCAATCACCGTGAGCATTAATTGATTAAGGGCAGCATTCTAGTTGCCCTTTCATTTTTATAAATAGGCAAATTTATTCCATTCATTTTATTTTCATTATTCCCTCCTTTTAAAAGACCGCCTTGCTGATGTGGCCACCATTGAATCTTTACGGCAAAAGAGAGAATTATGGTTTGTTCGACCAATCTGGCTTGGGCCAAAAGTTATACACTCCATTATTCCACCGTTTTCTGAGAATTATGGTATTAATTTACCCTTTTATAAATAGAAGTGATATTTATCTTGACAAACCCACTTTTAGTGTAGAACTCCTTATCTCTTTAAAATTTGATAATGCAAAGGACGTAAGCTTTTTTGGGTTGATTTTTAGATATCTAAAAAAATGAAGAAGAGAAGATATTTTTTTGAACAATTAAGGGAGGATTTTGCTGAGTTTTTGCAAAATCCTCCCTTAAATATAATGGTATTATCTTAGGCTATTTGGCAGCTAAAATGTCCAATTTTTCTATAGACGGAGGTGTTGCCAATAGGTCTGGTGCATTTTCCATTAATGCTTTTGCGATCTTACCGCCAAGGTGTGCCTCTCTGCCTTCTTCGTTTGAAAAAGTATCGTAAATACCGAAGGTAGAAGCATCAATACGGAATGCATACCACGTAACGGTACCGGCTTCTTCAAGAGCAAGCGGTAATGCTCCTGTAATAAAATCTTCAACGTTTTTTTCTTGGCCGGCCTTTGCTTCCAACCGAACTAACAATCCTAATTTTTTCATTGTTTTTATTTTTTAGTTAAAAAATTCTTCAATCAGACAAAATTAGAAAAACCAGCGCTGCTTCGTTTATTAGTTTGGTTCGATAAGTTATGAAAAGAGGTCAATTTGAGTGGATGTGGTTGGGGCTATACCCAAATTCATTTTTAAAGGCTGCACTAAAATTTGACAAGCTGCCATAGCCAAAGTCCATAAAAATTTCGGAAGGTGTGACTTGGTTATTATGTAACAATTCTTTGGCCTTGTTAAGCCGTTTTTGCTGAAACCATTTCCCTGGAGATTCCTGGTATATACTTATAAATTTTCTCTTAAAAGTAGAGGCACTCATATTGCACAGAAAGGCTATTTCGTCAATATTCAAGTTCGTATAAAGGTTCTTTTCAATTACCATTTTAAATGATAATTCTCTTTCATTGATTAGTAAATAATGTAAGTAATCTAAAAATACCGTCCCATATTTATCCGCCAGATAAAGCATTATTTCTTCAAATTTCAGTTCCAAAATCTTTTGAGAGATAGATTGTTGCAAACCAAAAATCTGTTGGAGCGAATGAATATAATGGATGATAAAATTGTCTTTCTCTAAAAGGAAATAAGGTATATCCGTTATCTTTTTATCTGAGGCATTCTGACTGAAAGAATGGGAATGTTTCAATAAAAAATCGGTGATGTTTTTGTGAGAAAAGAAGAAGAGTAAACAACGGTATGAACTTACACCTACCAGTTCGGTAACCAAAACATTATTAGATGTGATAAGTAGCGATTGTGTTTCATTGATTGAAATGATATCATTAGAAAAGTGAATGTTTTTTTGACCATTCAATAAGAAACTGAATACATTTTTATTCAGGCCAATCTTGTTTCTATAACCGTTCTTATACACTTCGTAATTGAAAATTTGCAAATCCGAAGTATGAGTTTCGTTATGTTCCCATAGATCTTCGGGAAGGTTTGTAATGTCCATCGTCAAAATTAAATTGATTTTTTACGGAGTGTTCTTTGGTTGTGTCATTAAGAAATTTGTTCCAAAAGCGATTTTAGCCATTTGAGTTTTTTCTTGCTGTAAGGAGGGTACTTGATAACGCCTTACCACCTGACGAATAGATAAGCTCAAAAAGCTGTTGCTTTCTTTCATCCATCTTTTTCGGGAATATTTCCAAAAGTTTTTCCGAAACCTTTTCTGCAAAGCTATCTAAGCTTGTAAGGTCTTCTTTAGAAATATCCCAAAAACCTGCGGGAAGCCGAATCTCATCTTTTCCAAAATCTGTCCCGTTGTATCCGAGCAGGTATTCGGCACCGAGCAAGGTAAGACATACCATAAAAAGCTTTGTTTGCTTTTTGAAAATATACCGCCTTGCTTTTTTATCCAGATTAAATAATTCGGCTACCAATGGTTCCTGATCTGTACAGCTAAACATAATGTCCACTCTTCCATCGGGAAAAATAATGACTTCTTTATCTTCATCGGTATGATTGGCACATAGCAGGAAACTCTCCACAAAACCGGAGAGCCGTTCGTCAGGAACAATTTTAATGTACTCAAAATCTTGCATCGTTTTTATGTGCATCTGACCTGGGAAGAAATATTGGATATTCTTAATCAATCTGTCAGATGAATCATATATGCAAAACTAACAAAATAAAAAAACAGTCTAAAATACACCACCACACCCGGCAAATGCTGAGTGTGGTGGTGTAAGATTTTACATTAATGAGGTCGTATGGGCTGTTACAACTTATAGATTTCTTTTAATGCTTCTTTCAATGCCAAAGGTTTTCTTCCCAAAAGGTTTTCCAGATCGTTTGTTACCTCTTCAAACTGGTGGTTTTTCTGATCTTCGGCAAAACCGGCGGTTAGTAAAATGGCAAATTCGGGAACGCCAAACTGCTTTAGTTTTTCGGTAAACTCTGTTGGGTCGGCATTGGTGTAAGAAACCGATTTGCCTGATAATTCCGAAAGAGCCTGAGCTACATCGGTGTACGAATACAGTTCGCTGCCTGTAATTTCATAGGTTTTATTTTCGTGTCCGTCCTGCAACAAAACATTGGCAACAGCTTCTCCCATTTCCCTGCGGAGGGCAAACGGTGCTTTACCATCACCGGCAGGCAGGTAAATTCCGGCTTCAAAAACGTGCTCTCCCACATACATCGGTATCACATCGGTGTACAACGCATTGCGGAGAAACGTATAGACAAGGCCGCTGTCCTTGATGGCATCTTCTGTTTCGAAATGGCTTGCCATCAACCATTTGATAGCGGATGTGCTCAGATCTTTCAGTGAAACACCAGTGTAAACAATATGTTGTACACCCGCTTTTTTGGCAACTTCTACTACGGCTTTTTGCTGTTCGCCCCTGTTCTGAGCTACCGTTGAAATCAGTAAAAGTTTGTCTATTCCTGCAAAGGCTTTTTCCAGCGATGCGGGATCGTCAAAATCGCCAATGC
Organism: Pedobacter westerhofensis; assembly: GCF_900182595.1. Classification (GTDB taxonomy): domain Bacteria; phylum Bacteroidota; class Bacteroidia; order Sphingobacteriales; family Sphingobacteriaceae; genus Pedobacter; species Pedobacter westerhofensis. The sequence continues at coordinate 86,626 of NZ_FXTN01000006.1, forward strand.
GTACCTGTACACCCTTATCTTTCAATGCCTTTGCTTTTTCCTCGCTTCTCGCCAATGCAACAAAGTTCTCTGTTGAGGTATGTTTTAACAACTGGTCTATTACCGCTGTTCCCAAATGCCCTGTGGCTCCTGTTACTAAAATCATTTTTTCTATTTGTTTACTATTTTCTAATGTGACAAAGTTACCTATATTTGCTATACAATTTATATGACTATACGATTGTATAGTGCTATACAGATGTATAGTTAATATAAATAAAAGTAGTTGTTGACAGGAATTTTACGAACAAAATAATTGGAATGATGGATAGCAGGTATTCAGATATTATGAAGTGTGACAGGGGTTTAATCATGGCACTAACAGACACGCTGAATGTGGTGAGCGGCAAATGGAAACTGGCGGTGGTATGCACCTTGCTCAGTGGTAAAAAACGTTTTACGGATATACAAAGGGCAATTACGGATATTACGCCCCGAATGGTTTCCAAGGAGCTGAAAGAGCTGGAAGTCAACGGTGTGGTCAGGAGAAATGTGATTAACTCCACACCGGTTTTGATCGAGTATGAATTGACACCTTCAGGTGAGCAGCTTTATGAGGTCATCCAAAAAATGGTGGAATGGGGCTTGCAACATCGGGAGATTACGCTTAATGGGATGGAGGAAAGAAAGGCTGATGAAGTCATTATATCCGGGTAAACTGTTTTTTAAAACCGGTTACTTTCTATTCTGAGGTTTCAAATTCAGCACCACGATCTCGCTCTTTGTGCCTACACGCATCGGCGGGCCGTACGTACCGATGCCCTGCGACACAAAAACGCTGGTTATTTGAGATCCTCCCAGAATTCTAATAGGATAGCCTGATGTGCTTCTAAATCAGGCTATCTTATAATATTACCATTGGCCTAACTATATTATTGATTTGTAACGCTTTGAACGCATATTAAATGCATATTCAGTTCCTTCCATTACATCGCATATCTCTTTCTTAATAACCCGGTCTTCAACAGTCCCTGATTGTAACACAGAAAGTTTCTTACTTTCAGAATCCATAGAGTGTATGTATTCTGCATCACCATTAACCGGAATATTCGCGTTATGGGTGACGACAATGATTTGGCGATGTTCCTTTGCCTGATTCAAGCGGTCAACAATCAGTTCATAGACAAGGCGATTGTCCAGATCATCTTCTGGCTGATCCAATAATAGCGGCATTGTTCCCTGACTTAGAATAATAGTTAAAATTGCTGTTGTTTTTTGTCCAGCAGAGGCTGTACTCAGAGGCTTTAATGCTGAAGATCCTGAAGGCTTATACTTGATTGAGATTTCATCCTCAGGCCAGAACAGTTCAACTTCGTCCATTTGCGATTCGGTAAGATCTGCAGCAAGATTTCTGAAATATCCGCTTATGCCCGTTACTACTAACCCGGCTTTTGAATCTACAATGGCTTGTTTCACGGTCACCATTTTTTGCTCTGTAACTCCTGTAAAAGCTATCTTAACTAATTGGTCTATATCACTTTCAAAACCAGTTGGCTTCTGTAAAATCCCCCTTAGTCTGACAACAAAATCGCCCTTATCCCTAAAAGGAATAATAGTCACATTAATTTTATCGTCCTGCATTAAATTCTCTACATGGTCTTTCCTTGCTTGGAATATCTCGCGAGTCTTGGCGAAGAAGTCGGTCTTGATACCTTCCCTTTCAGTCATTTCTACACTCAGCGACGTTTCAATCTCTGTTAGGCGCTCTAGCTCAGCAGATTTGATCGTTCTGGCTTCTGTAAGCGCTTCAAATCTAGTAAGATCGTTCATACCTTGTTCCGCTAGTTCTGCCTTTTTCGCTTCAAAATCACTTTCATTTGCTCGTAAACTATTGGCCCAAGAACTGGAAGTTAAAGCGATTTCAAAAGTACTTTTAAGTTGGACAGCTCTTTGCTGTAATGCTATCAACTCAACTTTGATAGCATTGTATCCATTCACAACAGCTTGAGATAATTGTTCCAGCTCAGTTGATTCAGATGCCTCAAAACTATCGAACTGGATATTATCAACAACGATATCTTCAGCTGCTTCCTCTAATAGCCCCTCTTTCGTTTGGGCTTCATTGACAAAATCATTTATCAACCTTTTCTGGGTTGAGAACTTTTCTTTATCAATGAGCAATGTCGCTATTCCACTTTGCTGGTATAGTGATATCTGATCTGTCAGATCTGTTATCTCTGTCTGAAGCCTGCCTTTCCCCGCGATTTGTTCCTGTTTAGTTCTAATTGCAGCAGACTTTTCCAAGAATGACAGGCGTAAAACATCACGCTCATTTTTAATATCTTCCAAGCCTTCAACAGATCGGTCAATGCGTTCTCTTAAAGAGTTCGGCTTTTGTGCAATTTCATAGATCTGCTTTTGTGAATAATGTTCATATTTTAGAAAATCAATATACCCTTCAGCCGATTCAGGAAGCCATGCCGAAGTAACTTGGTCGTATTTCTTAATGCTAATCGTTTGGCGACTAGAATCAGTTATGTCAGTAGCAGTAATCTTGTGTAAAATACGGTTACGGACAAATTCGACAACTATTATTGTTCCCTCTTTAATAACGCCTTTCTCCGTCTTTGAATCAAACTTTTTATAGAAACCATTATGGTCCGATATTATTTCATTCAGTCCTGAAATATCTAAGGTGCGGTTAAATAAGCCTCGGATAAACCTGAGGATGCTTGATTTACCGCTACCTCTTCCACCAATGATCGTTGTTAATTGAGGGTTAAATTCAATATGTAATGGAATGCTTGCATGCGTCACATGCGATCCCGTAATCATAATAGATCTAATCCACAGGTCGGGTGCTTCATATGGGTGTTGCTGATAGCTAAAGTCATTACGTATCCTAAACTTAGGCATCAATATGGCTTGCCTAAGGCCTTCCAAGGTGGGCTGTTCGTCCATTTTAATCCAGGTATATCTAGAACCGATACCATCCAAACCATGCTTAGAATCCCCTGAATCATGAGGATTATCTGAGAAAGTCAGAACCGCCAACTTAGATGAAACTGCATATTTTGCCGCAGTGAACCATTTCTTAATGGTAGTGTCATCAATACGAGGAGTTGGTTGACTATAATACTCATTTAGGCTATCCCTTAGTTCTGTATTTTCTGTTGTAGATAAAGATTGATTTAAGAACTCCTTGTGAACCACCTGAACTGCATTAATGTAACCCAATGCATAAAACTTCTCTAGATTAGCAACGCTTACGTCACCCAAACCATTAAACTCATCAACGTGTGCGGGTATGATTAACGCCCCTTCCTCATTGGCAATGTCTGCGACATCAAAAATATTCATAGAAGTGAAAGCCTCCGCATTAGCAAAATCCGAACGACTAATTCCGCATCGGATTAGGAAGTCATTAACGTCCGCAGTGGTTTTCTCGACATCAAAGAGGATTAGCAGATGGATTTTAGAAGTGTCACATGTGATTTCCACACCAGGAAAAATTACAAGGCCAGTACCAGTGGCTGCATTTTTAATCTGATCAATAGCATTACCAGAATTATGATCGGTTACGGCAACACAGTTCAAGCCCTGATCAATGGCTTTTTGCACCCATTGTTCAGGAGAAACGGTCTGATCCCGGAAACAAACACTTTCAGTTGTATGTAAATGCAGGTCGCATTTTAACCAGCGTGTACCTTTAAAATATATTTGAGAAGCCATAATATTAAGATGACCTTAAAGCTACAGAAACACAATTGCAATATTGAAGTTAACATGATTTTGCACGTATTAGAACCAAATAGCACTACGCCAACAATCCGTCGATCACCCAAAGACTTCATAATTCCCTCCTTTAAAAAGACGGTCCTGGCTGATCTGACTTTAATTAAAGCTTACGGCGAAAAAAGAAATTTCGGTTTGTGTGATAAATCTTGTAGTATCCATTATTCCACCGTTTTTTGATAGAAAAAGAGATGAGTATTTGATAATATTTGTGAACTTAAATAATAGAGTGCACGATTTCTTTAACGATATATTACCTTTTAATATTTTAAAAAAAACGACCAATTAACGATAGGCTCACTATTAAATGTAATGGTTGCTTTTACCTAGCTTCAAATAATCCTTGTGCAAATTCATCTGGTAAAGGACTTTCCAGTATTCCCTGAGAAGCCATGTTAAGGTCATAGGCGACCCTTCTAAATTCTACTTTAATACTTTCCGGATCCGATACAGAACTCTTCTTATCTATTGTTAGCATAACGTAACATCCCCGTGAATCGCCATCCTTTGGTTTTCCAACCGATCCTAAATTGATTACATGTTTAAAAACACCGGCACTGCTTTCCATTATCCGGTGATAGGGTTTATGAGAATGGCCGACAAATAATAGGTCAGCATTTGCTTCTTCCATCATTTCCAGCACCTGTTTTTCTTCGGTATCAAACAACGTATATTCATCTACACTCCGGGTACTGCCATGAGCCATTACGATGTTTAATTTTTCACTGCCTTGCTTAAATTCCAGTCTGATGTGCGCAGGGAGCGTCAACAAATAATCTCGATGATGTTGTTCAACTAAGTGGTAAGCATACTTTTTACCAGGCTCGCTTAAGCTCTGGGGCGTAGTGATCAGGTTTTCTACTTTTAAGTCATGGTTTCCGGCAAGGGTAGCTATACCCCGCTTTCTAATTTCAGCAATGACTTCATTTGGCCACACGTTGTAACCTATCAAATCGCCAAGACAGTATATAGCATCAGCAGTCTGTTCGTCCAGGTCTTCCAACATGGCCTTAAAAGCCGGAAGGTTAGCATGTACATCCGAAAAAAGTGCAATCTTCATTATTGTATTGTTTCTAAGGTCTTAGCTGGATAGTATTTTTTTCTGAAGTAAAAAGCAAGGTTCACCAGGGCAATCAGTGCAGGAACTTCTACTAAAGGGCCGATCACTCCGGCAAAGGCTTGACCTGAATTGATTCCAAATACGCCAATGGCGACAGCAATAGCGAGTTCAAAATTGTTCCCGGTTGCCGTAAATGCGATAGAAGCGCTCTTAGAATAGTCTGCACCAAAATAACGTCCTGCAAAAAAGCTCATGATGAACATGATGGAGAAATATATGACCAGTGGAATGGCAATTCTAACTACATCCATGGGAATGTGTACGATTAATTCTCCTTTTAAACTGAACATGATCACAATGGTGAAAAGTAAAGCAATAAGGGTAATGGGAGAAATCATAGGTACAAAGACATTATTGAACCATTCTTTTCCCTTTATACTAATCAGCACGTATCTTGAAATAATTCCAAGCGCAAAAGGCAACCCTAAATAAATCGCAACACTTTTAGCTATTTCACTAATCGTAATATTAACCTCCAGGCCTTTCAAGCCAAAATAAGGAGGCAATACCGTAATAAAGATATAGGCAAAAACACTGTATAATAATACCTGGAAAATACTGTTCAATGCAATCAGACCTGCTGCATATTCCCTGTTTCCTTCGGCAAGTTCATTCCAGACTACCACCATGGCAATACATCTGGCAAGGCCAATTAGGATCAGACCCACCATATATTCCGGATAGCCCCTTAGGAAAATAATGGCCAGAAAAAACATTAGTAATGGCCCAATTACCCAATTTAGAATAAGCGAGACGCTTAATACTTTAGTGTCTTTGAATACTTCACCCATTTTTTCATAACTCACCTTTGCAAGCGGAGGGTACATCATCAGGATCAGTCCAATGGCTAAAGGAATGTTTGTGGTGCCACTGGAAAAGGAATTTATAAAACCAGAGGATGAAGGCACGAAGTAACCTATGCTCACCCCAAGAGCCATTGCAATAAATATCCATAAGGTTAAATACCGGTCAAGGAAACCAAGTTTTTTTCTTTCGGCCACAGGGGCACAATTATTTGCGCTCATTAAGTCTTTTGGTTTATATGTTCGCTGATAAAGTCATCCGAGTAAACTTTAATCAAGTCTCTGACCCTTCTGAATTCGTCCATGACTTCTTCCGCAGTTCCAGTCGCTTTTGCAGGATCAGGAAAGTTCTGATGAAAGCGCTCCACCTTGCCAGGAAAATAAGGACAGGCCTCGTTTGCATTATCACATACGGTGATCACTGCATCAAAAGGAATAGACAAGTATTCATCTACATGGTTAGAGGTATGAGATGAAATGTCAATGTGGTCTTCTGCCATGACCTGCACCGCTTTTGGGTTTACCCCATGGGTTTCTATTCCTGCACTATAGATATTGGCTTTACCTTCTGCATAATGACGCAGGTAACCTTCAGCAAGCTGGCTTCTGCAGCTATTTCCTGTACACAGGACTAATATATTTTTCAATTTTGTTTAAATTATGGTTTTACTTCTTCTTTCTAATAGGACGGTATCCCGCCAGGTGTCATGTTGTTTTCCAATCTTTTCTCTAATGCCAAGGATCCGAAAACCCGCTTTCTCATGAATTTTTAAGCTTGATGCATTTTCCGGAAAAATTCCAGCCTGCAAAGTCCAGATGCCTTCCTGTTCACTTGCCTTGACTAGCTTATTAAGCAGACCAGATCCAATACCTTTTCCACTAAACTCTGGATCAACGTACACGCTCACTTCTGCAACCCCGGCATAAACGCATCTGGAAGAAACAGGGGTTAATGCGGCCCATCCACGGATAGTACCATTCTAATCATAGACAAAGCGACAAGTTTTTAAATGTGAATCGTCCCATTCCTCAAAGGTTGGGGCAGTGGTTTGAAAAGTGGCATTGCCAGTTGCAATTCCCTTTTCATAAATAGATTTAACCTGCTCCCAATCTGAAAAAACTAAAATTCTAATCCCCATGTTTTTTATTTAGCAGCAGCCACCACCTGGAGTACACGCATTTGCGTCACCTGCCAGGTTTACCATTTCAAGTTTTTCTTTTTTTGCCGGAATGCCGCATTTGTCCATGGCAAGGCAAGCAGTCGTTTTTGAGGTCAAAACAAAGTTATCCCCGTCAAAGGCTAGGTCATATTTACCTATGGTTTCAGACTGATATTCTACTTCTATATCAAGATCTTCCATACCGATAACCTGCTCAGACAAAGAAATGATGTTCAATAATTTTCCTGCTTTCAAACGGTGCTCAAAATCATTGGCATCCCAAAGCTGGAAATTTGCTACTTTCTCATGTCGTACGGTACCTCCGCAGTCGATAAAGTCTTTAGTGATTATACCAACTTCGGTAACATGAAAATGCTCAGGCACAGCCTGACCGTTCTCTAGTTTAAAATTAACGCTTTCTCTTTTAGCCAGGATTTCTTTAATTTCTGATAATTTCATAACGATATATTTAATATTGCAATTTAACGATTGATTTAATCTTTAAAAAAACTAACAGCAGTCAGCTTCTTGTATGTAAGCGCCTAAAAAAGCACCCATCTGGGTCTCTATTAATTTCCAGGTTACCGGATTGATACAATAACAAACACTGACTCCTTCAATGGTACCCTGAATGATTCCAGCAGTCTTTAATTCTTTTAAATGTTGGGATATCGTCGCCTGGGCAAGACCAAGTTCTTCGACCAGGTCCCCACAGATGCAGGTATTCGAAGCAAGTATCCTTTGTAAAATTGCGATACGGGCAGGATGGGCCAATGCTTTTAGTAAAGTAGCCAATTGGTTTTGTTCGGCGCTGAATATTTCTGTTCTTGTAAGTCCCATAATTGTATATTGCAATGTTACGATTAAATAATTTAATATGCAACTTTGTTAGAAACCGAGTAACTCTTTATTTAAAATAGATATGGCGCAAAGACAGGTTTGTCCTACCCTTTGTACCATATCTATTAAATCTAACTAGCTAACCTAATACTTACAGGTTTTATCGCACTTCCCAGAACCCTTACATGCTTTACTGCAGTTATCCATACAGTTCGGTTTGGTACAAGTTTTGGAACATTTGGTACAGTCATGCAATTTTGTATTGCAGCATGGAGTATTGGCGAAAGAAATGGAAAATATAGTGATCACCATTATCATGGTGATAAATAAAAACTTTTTCATGTTTTAAGATTGAATGTTTAATTAATTAATGAACTGATAAAATTGAATCAAGCAATAAATTATTAAACAGCAGGCGGACGCCAGCTTACCGAAGAGTATCGAGACAACTCTCCAAGGTAATTCGGGATGGATACTTTCTTCATGAAGATAGGAAACAAGGATGCAGGAGATAAAACTTCACTTTTCAGAAAAGTAATATTTATACAGATGGTCATTGTTTGACAGGCGGTCGGATTACATCGGTTTTTCGATAAATCGGTGCATGATGACTCCTTGGTCATTTCATGACAGCACTTGTCTGATGCACTTCTTTGCATGCTTTTTGCATTTCCTTCCATAAATGGGAAAACAACAATACATAAAGCCAGAAACAAGACCATGATCTTCATAAGGCGAAATTACGACAAAGAGTACTTATAGATCTTATATAACTTTGAAAAATTTTTACATAATTCCGTGAGTCACCTAATATTTATCAAAATTTGGTTAATAGTAGACTAAAGTAAATAAGGCAATGTCATTTTGTGATTTGCCAATCCATAACTAACTCATATATCAGCTTTTTAAGATGAAATATTAAATTTTAGAACAAAACTTATAAATGATTTGTATTAAGTTAGTTACCTGATAATGAGAAAAGCCTATGCCATAAGTTTTGCAGTATTCTACCTGTTATTAACAACAGGCATGTTTGTCTGTATTGTTCATTGTGCAGGTGAATATTTACTCGAACCGCAGGCAAGCAATAATCATCATAACAAAGCCAAATCCCATGAAGAGGCCAAACCTCATACCCATAAAGAAAAACCGTGTTCTAAAGAGAAAGATTGTGAGTGCTGTGACCAGCATGGGCAGTATGCCATCAGCGAAAATATCCAGAATTCGTCCAGCCCATTTTTCACTGCCTTTGCAATTTTAACTTATCCAACAGGTTTTAAGGATCTCTTCATCTTTCGCAAAGAAAAAAAATCTATGGATTGGCCAAAGGGTAATGCACCACCTGGCCTTTTAAAAACTCCACTTTATATTTCCAACTGTACCTTCCTGATTTGATCAAGCTAGGACTATTTAATAGTCCATGGAACATCCCGTATCCTATATATTTTCATTTAGCTTGATCTTTTAAAATGTTATTACATATAAAAAATATGGTTTGCGACCGTTGCACAATGGTTGTACGCCAACAATTAGAACACCTGGACTTGCAGGTTTCAGAAATCTCTCTTGGGACGGCTCTTGTCTATCCTGACCCTTCGGAAAATAAACTGAGAGAAATAGCAGCGTCTTTTAAAGTGCTTGGCTTTGAGCTGATCGATAATGAAAAGGATAGGTTGATTGAAAGCATCCGAAACACCGTTATAGAAATTATACATCATTCGGATTTAACCCAACATATTATCTTCAGTCAGGTATTAACGGATCGCTTACATAAAGATTATAGCTATCTAAGCCGCCTATTCTCTGAAAGCGGAGATCTGACCATTGAAAAATTCATTATCCAGCAAAAGATCGAAAAGGTAAAAGAGCTGCTTCAATATGGGGAACTCAATCTAAATGAGATCGCATGGAAAATAGGGTACAGCAGCAGTGCACACCTTTCAAATCAGTTTAAATCAGTTACTGGTCTCTCTCCAAGAGAGTTTAAGACCATGAAATTAAATAGCCGAAAGCCACTGGACAAAATATAATCAATTATTTATTAAAACTAAACAATGAAAAACAAATTAATCATGCCATTAATTGCCATAGCGGCAATTGTGGTAAGTTGCCAAAACCAGCAATCCAGTAGTCAAACGAATGATTCGCTAATGAACGGTGACAGTTCCGCCCATGCGATGAGTACCACGAAAAGTAATATGGCAGATTCGTCCATTATGTTTTCCATGAACCAGATGATGGAAAATATGCATAAGATGGAGAAATCAGGAAATGCGGATCATGATCTTGCAGCTTCTCTCCAGGAACATCATAAAGGAGCTGTTGATATGGCAGAGGCCGAACCAATGTTTAAATCAATGGCAACAAAAATGATTGCTGACCAAACAAAGGAAATCCAAGAGTTCGAAAACTGGCAGGCAGGGCATAAATAAAGTTGATCCACAACTAATTGTATCAATAAACCAATCTATTTAATACTTATAACTATGAAAAATAGACTAAAAATGCTATCTCTTGCCTCGCTATTAATTTTTGCGCAGGCATGCAGTAAAGATGATAATCAAATCACTATTCAGGAGCACGATAAAAACCAAATGATGACCATCATGCACCAGATGATGGATAAGATGGATGCCATGGAAATGACCAAAGATCCTGATAATGATTTTGCCATGATGATGACAATGCACCACCAGGGAGCGATTGATATGGCTAATGCAGAACTTAAAGATGGAACCGATGCCACGATGAAAGCAATTGCACAAAAGATGATCAGCGCGCAGACCCAGGAAATTGCCCAACTCAACACATTTTTACAGGCTCATCCTGCACATTTAAGCGTACCGGAATTTGATGCGCAAATGATGATGGGCATGGAGAAAATGGGGCGTAATGCAGACCTGCAAATTATAAATGGAAGAATAGACCATGATTTTGCGATCCTGATGGCCCAGCACCACCAAAGTGCTATCGAAATGTCCAAAATGGAACTGGACTACGGAACCCATTCAGAGATGAAAACAATGGCTTCTAATATTATTGAAGACCAGGAAAAAGAAATCAAGGAGTTACAAGAATGGCTATTGGCAAATAACAATAAATAAATGTTTCAAAATCTGAAAACATGCTCAAATTGGGCATGGTGCATTGCAGGGAATATGCAGAGGCTTGCCGCCAATGCGAAAAATCTGTGAGCAGATGGCGACAGCTGCTTAGATCAGTCTGATAATCTTACCTGTCCTAAATGGATAGGTAAGAATTATGTATATTTTTTACAAAACTTTATAAGTTTAGCAATAGAAGTCCGCTTATCTTTGACTGGTAGTACGTAATTAAAGAATATTACTATATTTATATAAATGAAATCCCGTTCATCCATACAGTTTAAGGCTGCCTTTTTAACTCTTGTATTCCTTTTGAATACGGTAGTAGGCTTCGCTTGTGCTGTTGGAACTAACATGGGCTTCAATAATGGGCATCACCAGGAGCAGGGAAGGGTTCATTCCAGTGGACATACCCGTAAACACAATCAGGCTCATGATCATTCCAAACATAGTCATGATAAAAGTACTGGAACAGATCATGCCTCTAAAAGTCAAAAAGACAATTGTTGCAAGGAACAAGTAGACAAATTAACAAAAGCAGATAAGTTGACCCAACCAGGGTTTAATTATAATTTGCTGTCATCTTCATTTTTCCTTTTGCCTTCGGCAGTTTATCGAATAGGCGAGGAGGTTACTTTTCCAGTAAATGTTCCCAATACCTATTTTGTCCGGCATTGCCGTCCGCCAATTACTGACGTACGTATTGCCATACAAAGTTTCCAAATTTGATTTTAAAGCTTAATCGTTTTTCCCGATGGTATTAACCATTGCAGCTCAATAATTATTCTATTAAAATTAAGAAAATGAAAAAGATATTTCTAATTGTTGCTATTATAGCAACATCCTTTGTGCAATATGGATTTGCACAAACTGACCATGCTGATCATCAAACGCAACCTGTTGCACTCCTTCCTTTATACTATAATATTAAAGACGCCTTAGTAAGTGGCGATGCAAAACTTGCAGCATCAAAAGCCCAGGAATTTGTTAAAGGGGTAAACAGCACTGATTCCAAAGTAATTAATGAAAATAGTAAGAAGGGCTTATTGGAACATGCTGTTAAACTTGCTAAAAGCAAGGATCTTAAAAGTGAGCGTGAGCATTTTGCCGGTCTTTCAACCAGCATGATCACCTTGGCTAAGACATCAAAATTATCGGCTGAACCTGTTTACCAAATGTATTGCCCAATGAAAAAAAGCAATTGGCTAAGCAGTGAAAAAGCAGTTAAGAATCCGTATTACGGCAGTGCCATGCTGACCTGCGGAAATGTGGTAGAAACTATAAAATAGAGGTTATTATCTAAATAAGCCCTATGCAAAAGCATAGGGCTGTTTATCTATTTTTATTTTTTTCAGCATTTAAAAGCTCACCTATTTTCCAGAAAAGATCTTAGGTTTTGTAGACAAGAAATGTTGCAGGTCACCTATAATTCAAGAACAACATGAAACGATTAATAATAAGCGGGGTAATGTTTACCCTACTTTTTGCCGCCTGTACGGGCGGAACAAAGTCAGTAAATAGCGCTGAAAATAAAAAGGAAACTCAGCTACCTAAAAAGGGGGTTACTGCCGAAAGTATAGTCCCTACTAAAGAGGTTATTTCAGCTTACCTGGAACTGAAAAATGCATTAACAAAAGATGACGATAAGACTGCTGCGCAGGCTGCTAAGAGCCTAGTTGAAGCCATAAACGTAGTAGACAAAGCTTCGCTAAGTACAGAACAATCTAAAGTCTTTACGGATATCGCTGATGATGCAAAAGAACATGCTGAGCACATTGGATCCAATGCAGGAAACATCAAGCACCAGCGGGAACACTTTGAAACTTTAAGCCAGGAAATTTATGATCTGGTTAAAGCGGGTGGTAGCGCAGGACAAAAGCTTTATTATGATAATTGCCCGATGTACAATAATGGAAAGGGTGGCAACTGGCTTAGTGATACCAAAGACATCCAAAACCCATACCTGGGCAAAGAAATGCCAACCTGTGGAAGTGTTAAGGAAGAACTAAATTAATCATGGGCAGGGTAACAAAAAGTCTTTTGTTTTTATCAGGGTTGCTGGTAGTTATCCAGTTTATTCAGCCTGAACGAAATATCAGCATTCAGGCTTACCCTGCCGATATTAGCCGCACTTATCCTGTACCAGAAAAAGTGCAGGGAATTTTGAAAACCTCCTGTTACGACTGTCATAGTAACAATACCCGTTATCCCTGGTACGCAAATATACAGCCTGGTGGATGGTGGCTTGCCTGGCATATCAGAGAAGGAAAACAAGAGCTCAATTTTAATGAGTTTGGCAAGTACTCCTCACGCAGACAGCAAAGCAAGCTAAAAGCAATAACAGGCAGTATAGAAGATGGCACGATGCCTATCAGTTCCTATACACTGATACATAGGAATGCCCGACTTACAAAAGCTGAACAGGACTTGATCCTGGACTGGATAGAAAAAACAAAAGACAGTCTTTTAAAAAATTAATAAAGATGAAAAAACTAGTAGTATACATTTTGCTGATGGGTTTGTACGGGTTCGCCTCTGCGCACGAAGGACAGACCATCTCATTGCAGCAAAAACAACAGCCGGTAGTCTATACCTGCCCCATGCATCCCGAAATTCAGAGTAGCGAGCCTGGCAATTGTCCGAAATGCGGGATGAAGCTGGTCGCTGAAAAGAAAAAAAGCGTTCCGGTTAAAAAAGCCGTACCGGCCAAAAAAAGTCAATCCGAAAAGATGGGTGATATGGGCGGCATGAAAACGCCTTCTCAAAAAAAGATTACAGATAAGTCTATGCACGCAGTGTCCTATACCTGCCCGATGCATACGGAAATCCATGCTTCTAAACCGGGCAACTGTCCTAAATGTGGAATGAAACTCGTGAAAGAAGTTCCTAAGACAACACCAATAAAGCATGATGGAATGGATATGCCCATGAAAGAGGAAGCTAAAAAGCCGGGCAGTATGGAATATATAAAAGGAATGCAGATGGGAGATGATGACGCCACTATGGCTAATATCAGAAAGGCAAAAGCGAATTTAGGCCCGATAAAAACCATTACCAGCAGTACGCCGCCCCGTACAGTGCGCTACGATCTATACGTCGCAGATACTACGGTAACCTATGGAAAAAAATCAAAGCGGGCAATTGCAGTAAATGGCCAGATTCCAATGCCTACCTTAACATTTACCGAAGGCGACACCGCTCTGATTTATGTGCATAATAATCTTGATGAAGAAACCTCCCTTCACTGGCATGGCCTTTTCCTGCCTAACAAAATGGATGGGGTACCTTTTTTAACGCAGATGCCAATTATGCCCCACACTACTTACGTCTACAAATTTCCGATCGTTCAGCACGGTACCCACTGGTATCATAGTCATAGTATGTTTCAGGAACAGATTGGCATGTACGGCGCTTTTATCATGAATAAAAGAAAAGAGTGGGATATTCCGACAATACCAATTACTTTAAGTGAGTGGACGGATATGAAACCTGAAGAAGTACATCGCAGCTTAAAAAATGCGACTGATTGGTTTGCTATACAAAAAGGGGCAACACAAAACTATGGAGAGGCTATAAAAAGCGGAAACTTCAAGACTAAGGTAAACAATGAATGGAAACGCATGACGGCCATGGATGTCAGTGATGTATATTATGAGAACTTCCTGATCAACGGCAAAAACCAAAATGAACAGCCCCAGTTTAAAGCTGGTGATAAGGTCAGGCTGCGCATTGCAAATGGAGGCGCATCTGATTATTTCTGGCTGAAATATGCGGGAGGCAAGATTACCGTGGTTGCCACTGATGGAAATGATGTTGAACCTGTAGAGGTGGATAGGCTGATCATTGCTGTTTCTGAAACCTACGATGTGGTGGTGACTATTCCTGAAAACAAGAGTTATGAATTTTTAGTTACACCGGAGGACCGTACCAAATCAGCATCCTTGTGGCTGGGGAGCGGAGAAAAAGTTTCTGCAGTAAAACTGAAGAGACCTAAATATTTCGCCGGCATGAAAATGATGAACGACATGATGGACATGCAGGGAAATATGATTGAAATGGATGGCATGAAGATGCAGAACCAGATCATGGATATGAATACGGTGATGTATCCCGAAATTACAGGTGAAGAAAGTCCGGAGTCCGAAAGCAAGAAAACTGATGCTCCTGGCATGCAGATGCCTAACGACAAAAGTATGGCAGGAATGAATATGGCTCCTGAAAGTTTGGATATCGTAACCCTGAATTACAATATGCTCCGGGATCCAAAAAGGACAACGCTACCAAAAGGGCCATGGAAAGAACTCAAATTCGATCTGACCGGGAATATGAACCGTTATGTCTGGACGCTGGATAATAAGGCGGTTTCAGAAACTGATAAGATCCTGATCAAAAAAGGCGAAAATGTACGCATCATTATGTATAACAATAGTATGATGCGACATCCCATGCACCTGCATGGCCATGACTTCAGGGTGATTAACGGGCAGGGTGAAAATGCGCCAATGAAAAACGTTCTTGACATTATGCCAATGGAAAGAGATACGATTGAGTTTGCGGCCAGTGAAAAGGGAGGCGACTGGTTTTTTCACTGCCATATTCTTTACCATATGATGAGTGGTATGGGCCGGGTCTTTAGTTATGAAAACTCCCCGCCTAATCCTGAACTGCCCGATACAAAGCTTGCCTGGAAGAAGTTATCTGCCGATGATAGGAAATATCACCCAATGGCCAGTATTGGACTGGAAAGTAATGGTAGTGATGGAGAGCTGATGTTTGCCAATACCCGTTATAGATTATCTACAGAGTGGAGGGTTGGTTTAAAATCAGAACATGGGATTGAGAGTGAAACTTACTTTGGGCGTTACATTGGCAGAATGCAATGGCTAATGCCGTTTGTCGGTTTTGACTACCATTACAACAGCATGAGCAATGAAAGGGAAAATAACCTTTTTGGGCAGCTCAGCAATCAAAAGAACAGAAAGGCAGCCGTGATCGGTGCGCAGTACATTCTTCCTATGCTGGTCACAGCCGAGGCAAGACTAGACAGTAAAGGAAAATTACGGTTTCAGCTGATGCGTGAAGATGTTCCCTTGACCAGCAGGTTACGGTTTAACTTTATGGCCAATACCGATAAAGAATATATGGCCGGTTTCAGATACATTGTGACCAAATACTTTTCTCTTTCCACCCATTACGACAGCGATATGGGTTATGGGGGCGGACTTACACTCACCTATTAATTATAAGCATCATGAAGCATACCTATCAAATAAGTGGAATGAGCTGCCAGGGATGCAGCAAAAAAGTGGAGTTTGCCTTAAATGGAATCCATGGGATTTCTGCAGGGGTTACCTTAGTTCCCCCGGTAGCGGTCATTACTATGGAACAGCATGTGCCAACAGAGATATTACAGGAAGCTTTATCTAAAGCTGGTGATTATAAAATCCTGATGGCAGGGGATCACCATGGAGATTTACCCCATAACAAGGTATTGCCGTCTCCTGTCTATGCCGGTCATCCTGAAGCAGATCATCCTAAAACAATAACTAAATCAGGAACAGGTAAGTATTATTGTCCCATGCATTGCCAGGGAGATAAAACTTACGACAAGCCTGGTGATTGTCCGGTTTGCGGAATGGATCTTGTTCAACAGCCCGTTCAAAAGCTGGCTACACAATATAGCTGCCCTATGCATCCGGAGATTATCCGGGATCAGCCGGGAGCCTGTCCGATATGTGGAATGGATTTAGTTCCAATTGGAGGCGGTGGCTCTGATAAAGAAGAAGACCAGACCTATGACCGGTTGCTCCGTAAATTTAAGATAGCGGCACTGTTTACCGTTCCGATCTTCATTATTTCCATGTCGGAGATGATCCCCGGAAATCCGCTGTTTAATTTGATGGAGCTTCGTTACTGGAACTGGGTGCAGTTTGCTTTTTCAATTCCGGTCGTATTTTATGCAACCTGGATGTTCTTTGAGCGTGCATGGAGGTCGGTGGTGACCTGGAACCTGAACATGTTTACCTTAATTGGTATTGGGGCGGGAGTGGCCTGGTTATTTAGCTTACTGGCTTTATTATTTCCCGGTATTTTCCCAGACCAGTTTAAGACCCATTCGGGTAACGTCTATGTATATTTTGAAGCTGCAGCTGTGATTTTGACGCTGGTGTTGCTTGGGCAACTTTTAGAAGCACGGGCGCATGGCAAGACAAATAGTGCCATCAAAGAACTGTTGAAACTGGCACCCAATCAGGCCACCAGGATCGTGGACGAAAAAGAAACAACGGTTGCTATTGATGACATACAAAAAGGGGACCTGCTTCGGGTAAAACCAGGGGAGAAAGTACCTGTTGACGGAAGTATTAAGACAGGAGAGGTTACCATCGATGAATCGATGATTTCCGGGGAACCCATTCCTGTAGATAAAAAACCGGGAGATAAGGTGAGTTCAGGAACCATTAACGGAAATAAAACTTTTACCATGCTGGCTGAGAAAGTAGGATCGGAAACCCTGCTATCCCAAATCATTGACATGGTCAATTCTGCAAGCCGCTCAAAGGCACCCATCCAGAAGCTGGCTGATAAGATTTCCGGCTACTTTGTTCCTATTGTTGTTTTTATTGCCGTAGTGACCTTTATCATTTGGGCAGTATATGGGCCAGAGCCTTCTTATGTATATGCTTTTGTAAACGCAATAGCGGTGCTGATTATAGCCTGCCCATGCGCACTTGGCCTTGCGACCCCAATGTCTGTTATGGTGGGTGTTGGAAAGGGAGCAAAGTCAGGCGTGCTCATAAAAAATGCGGAATCACTGGAAAAGTTGAATGCCATTGACATCGTTGTGATTGATAAGACAGGTACGGTCACCGAAGGCAAACCATCGGTTGAAAAGGTGATCAGCGCAGATGCTGCTTTTACAGTGCAGGATATCCTTCAAAGGATCATCTCCTTAAACAGCAGTTCTGAGCATCCACTTGCTCAGGCGACCATACGCTACGGGGAACAAAAGCAGATAAAACAATTACCTATTGAACATTTTGAAGCTGTTACCGGAAAAGGGGTCATTGGGATTTTTAACAAGGAAAACCTGGCTCTTGGTAACGAAAAACTAATGGAACAGGTTCATGCAGCCATTTCGCCTGAACTAATGGAACAGGTTAAGGACGAGCAAAAACAAGGTAAAACAGTTTCCTACTTAGCAGTTGGTGATCATGCTATTGGATTTGTAGTCATTTCTGATAAAATTAAGGAATCAAGTAAAGAAGCCATTGGTAAGTTACAAAAGGAAGGCTTACAGGTATTCATGTTTACCGGAGATAATGAAGATACCGCAAAGGCAGTGAGTGAAACTTTAAGCCTTGATGGATATAAAGCTCAAATGCTGCCCGAAGATAAACTGAACGAAATTAAACGGTTACAGCAAAAAGGAAAAAAAGTAGCTATGGCTGGCGATGGCATAAATGATGCCCCTGCATTGTCGCAGGCAGATATTGGAATAGCAATGGGTACAGGAACGGATGTGGCCATCCAAAGCGCTGCTATCACTTTGGTGAAAGGCGACCTGAACGGGATCGCTAAAGCAAGGCTACTGAGCCATAAGGTTATGGGAAACATCAGGGGGAACCTGTTTTTTGCCCTAGGCTACAATGTACTGGGAATTCCAATTGCAGCAGGCGTTTTGTATCCATTTTTTGGAATCCTGCTTTCTCCAATGATTGCGGCATTAGCCATGAGCTTAAGTTCAGTATCTGTAATTCTAAACTCGCTACGGCTAAAAAATGTGAAACTCGATTGATACTTTAATGAACGTTGAACACGTAGAGGTAAGATTTGTATTTAAGTATTTGCTTAAATAGTAATAGTCACTATATTTGATCAATGGAAAAACTGGAAACTTGTATTAGGGTATTAGCCGATTTGAATCAGATAAAGGGCTGTAAAGAGCTTTTACGAGCTAATAAGTCATCCTTTTTTCAATTAAGTAATATACTTGCCCTCACCGGAAATGAAGTAAGGCTTCAAATTCTATTTCTTTTAGAAACAGAATTTGAGTTATGCCCCTGTGATTTAGCAGATATTTTAGGTATGAGTACTCCTGCTATTTCTCAGCACCTACGTAAAATGAAGGACGGGGGAATTATTAAAGCCCGCAAAGTAGCTCAAACGATCTATTACTCCATTGAGCCTCGTCATATAGAATTATTAAAGCCTTTATTTACACATATAACTACTCCAAATCATCAAATCAAACAAATATGAAAACAAGAGAAAGGTCAGGATTAGTAGGTGTGGGGTTGTTATCTGCATTTGCAGCATCATTATGCTGTATAACTCCGCTGCTTGCGTTAATTACAGGAACTTTTGGTATGGCCTCATTTTTTTCCTGGGTAGAACCTGCTCGCCCTTATTTAATAGGGGTCACCGTAATTGTTCTTGCTTTCGCCTGGTATCAGCAGTTATCTAAAAAATCGCAGAAAGAAGAAGACTGCCAGTGTGAAAGTTCATCTTTTATGAAATCTAAAAAAGCATTACTTTTCATTACACTCTTTTCAGGTCTACTTCTTGCTTTTCCCTATTATTCATCAGCCCTATATGATGCGCCTGCAAAATTGACTAATGTTCAACAACAAAGTAATTTGAAATCGGTTAATTTTTCGGTTAGAGGCATGTCCTGTGCCAGTTGTACCGCACACATTGATGGGACACTTTCTAAGGTTTCTGGTGTAGCGAAAAGCTTAACCTCCTACGAAAAAGCTGAAACAAGGGTGACTTATGACCCTAAAAAGATTTCAGTTGATAGTTTAAAATCTCAGATAAACAGAACTGGTTACCAAGTAACAAATATTAAACCCTAATAAAAATGGCTAAAGAAATTCAATTAAATTCTACCATTACCTGTCCTTCATGTGGGTATAAAAAAGAAGAGGTAATGCCAACGGATGCTTGTCAGTACTTTTACGAATGTGAAAGCTGTAAAGCACAAATCAAACCTAATTTAGGCGATTGTTGTGTATTCTGTAGTTTTGGTACTGTTCCCTGTCCTCCTATTCAGGAAGGTAGTAGCTGTTGTAGTTAGTCATTTGGCATATAAAAGTTATTATACAATACTTTAACATCTATCAATAACTCATCATTATTTGGTAATTCAAGAGCTACCATCCTATTATTCCAGCTTTATGTAAAATCCTTGGGGAATGGAAATTTATTTCCGTTCGAGTATCACAAACTGTTTTGATAATAACATTATCTTTGGCCTCAATGAAGCTGTTCGCTATTTTTATGACTGTCTTAATGATCTTTACTGGTTTTGATCCATGTAAGGATAAGGATATTATAAATAGCTACATTAAAATAGAAGTGAGTAAGGCTGGCAAAGACAAACCCGATAGAAGTGTTTGCAATCCTTTTTGTAATTGCACCCGGTGTCCATTTTCGATTTTACTTCCACAGCAACCACCTCTTTTGCTAACTTATCGTCCTGTAAAAGGTGTTTTTATTATTACTATTAATTCAGGCACTCCAATCAGGATTAGCCCTTCCGTGTGGCAACCACCCCGGTTTACCCTCGGCTCTCTAAAAGTTTAAAATATTTTATTAGTACCCATAAGGGTAAATATTAATTTCTTCAATGAAAAGATTCATTATGCTTTTTGTTGCAGTGGCATGTTCTATTACTGCCTTTGCCCAAAATAATTTTACTGTAATTTTAAAAAATACAGAATCTAAAGAGCCTTTAATTGGCGCTACAGTGACCATAAATGACCTTAAAAAAGCTTTGTCTACCAATGCCCAGGGTCAAGTCACTTTTTCTGATATTCCAAACGGCATTCATTCCATTGAGTACCGGTACGTTGGATATGCCGCCAAAGTTGACACCCTCGCATTTCCTCTGTCTAATACAGAGCCTCTAATCGTTCTACTAGAACAGGCAGAAGGTGAAGAGCTGGAACAGGTCGTAGTTACCTCCACCAGGAGCAGCCGAACTATTGACAACATCCCTACGCGCGTGGAGGTGATATCAGGTGAGGAACTAGGAGAAAAGGCCAATATGAAGCCAGGAGATATCCGCATGCTTCTTGCCGAAAGTACAGGTATCCAAACTCAGCAAACATCAGCAACCAGTGGTAATGCAGCTATTCGAATTCAGGGTCTTGATGGTAAGTACACGCAGATCATACGTGACGGCTTCCCTTTGTATTCTGGCTTTTCAGGTGGTTTGGGCTTATTACAGGTTGCACCCCTGGATTTAAAGCAGGTAGAGGTGATCAAAGGGTCTTCTTCAACCTTGTATGGGGGTGGTGCGATTGCAGGATTGGTTAATTTGGTTTCCAAAACACCCACCGATGAACGGCAATTAGACTTTTTGCTAAATGGCACTTCGGCAAAAGGCATTGATGCCAGTGTATTTTATGGTGAAAAGTTTAACAAGGTAGGGACTACAATTTATGCAGCCTACAATCATGGCTCACCTTATGATCCATCAAGCCTTGGCTTAACAGCCATTCCCAGGTTTAACCGCTATACCCTTAATCCAAAACTATGGATCTATTTGAATGAGCGTACCACGCTGAATGTCGGAATCAATGCCACGGTTGAAAACCGTATTGGAGGTGACCTGGACTTTATTAAAGGCCATGGAAGCGATCAGAATTCTTATTTTGAAGAGAACAAAACTGGCAGATACAGTAGCCAGTTACAGCTTGATCATAAGTTAAATGATCAAGAAAAGCTAACATTTAAAAATAGTGTCAGCTACTTTGACCGCACCATCACTTTGCCAGACTATCGTTTCTCAGGAGTTCAGGTAGCATCGTATACTGAGGCCAACTATACCCGAAACGGAGAGAAAGCAGACTGGGTGGTAGGGCTGAATTTTTTAACTGATCACTTTGGTGAGGAAAAGAATAACACCTTCCCTTTGCGAAGCTATACTTACAATACCATTGGTGGCTTTGTACAAAACACATTTAACATTAGCCCGAAAGTTACTTTGGAAACAGGTATAAGGGGTGACTACCATAATGATTATGGCTTTCTGTTTTTACCCAGGATATCGGGCTTATGGAAGATTACTGAACACTTTTCTACCCGGTTGGGTGGTGGGTTAGGCTATAAGGCGCCTACTGTATTTACAGAAGATGCCGAACGCATTCAGTTCCGGAATGTACTGCCGTTAGATGTAGCAAACACAAAGGCCGAGCGGTCATATGGTGCCAATTATGACATCAACTATCGTACTTCAATGTTTGATGGTCAGGTTGGATTAAGTGTGAACCAGTTGTTTTTTTATACAAGAATAGATAATCCTATCCTGCTTACTGCATTAACCAATGCTAATTTACAATATCAGCAGCCCTTGGGGAATCTAAATACTAAAGGCATCGAAACAAATGTGAAGTTAACCTACAGCGATTTTAAATTATTCTTGGGTTATACCCTTGCAGATGTAACCCAAAATACCAATGATGTTAATACAACTTATCCTCTGGTATCTCGCCATCGGCTCAATAATGTGTTGATGTATGAGGTAGAGGACAAATGGAAAATTGGTGCAGAGGCTTACTACTTTGGTTCGCAGCAGCTAAATGATGGAGTTAGAGGCAAAAGCTACTGGACAGCAGGGCTAATGGCCGAAAAGATATGGGAGCGGTTTTCGGTATTCATTAACTTTGAAAATATAACTGATACCCGTCAAACAAAGTTTGATACTATTTATACAGGCAGTATTTCCAATCCTGTTTTCCGGGATATTTATGCGCCTTTAGATGGCTTTGTGATAAATGGTGGTGTAAAAATTCGACTTTGAAAGACAAGCTTCTAATGGTCCGAAATGGTTGCTTAAGACAAAGTATAGCTAGTTCGGATTTAGCTTGATGGCATTAACTTTTACAGCTTGGTACGAAATAATGGATTAATTCAAATGACGCGCTGCAAAAGGAAATTGCAGAAGAATGGTTTACTGAATTAAAAGACTAATAAAATGAAAGATATCAATAACCTGGAAAATAAAATTGTAGAAACAGAAGAAAATATGGATCCCCTGTTAAAAAGCAGCAAGGAAGTGCATCCATTTAGTGAGGAGGAAGAGGAAGATGATGAGGTGCTGGATTTAAACAAGAATCAGGAAGAAGAAACCATTCTTAGCCACTGGCCGCTACTCACTGCCTTGCTTATTTTAGTAGTGATGCTAACCCTGGAATTTGGATTTAAGTTCCAGCTAGCGTTTCCTTTGAACCTGATTATTTATGCCATTGCTTTTTTACTGGCAGGGTATAATGTACTGGGCATGGCGTTTCGTAAAGCCAGACATTTTGATTTCTTTAATGAATTCTTTTTAATGAGCGTAGCCACCATTGGTGCATTCAGTATTGGCTCTTATAGTGAGGGGGTAGCCGTAATGGTCTTCTATTCAATCGGAGAGTGGTTCCAGGATGCAGCTGTCAATAAAGCCAAAAAAAGCATTAAGGCCCTGCTGGACATTCGCCCAGACCAGGTTACTGTACTCAGGAACGGCAGCCCGGTTGTTGTCGATCCTAAAAAAATTGTTTTAGATGAGCTGATCCAGGTGAAGTCCGGAGAAAAGGTAGCTCTGGATGGCATTCTTGATTCTGAGTCGGCAATCTTCAATACTGCGGCGCTGACCGGGGAAAGTAAACCTGACACCAAGCGAAAAGGGGAACAGGTACTTGCCGGAATGATCAACCTAGATAAAGTATCTCAGATACAAGTCAAATCCTTATTTAAAGATAGCAAGCTGAGTAAGATACTTGAAATGGTACAGGATGCAACAGCAAGGAAGTCTCAGACACAGTTATTTATTAGCCGGTTTGCAAAGATCTATACACCCATTGTGTTTGCACTGGCACTGCTGGTTTGCTTTGCACCATATTTTTTTGTGGACACTTACAACTTTCAACAGTGGTTTTACCGGGCGCTGGTTTTCTTGGTAATCAGCTGCCCTTGTGCGCTTGTGGTATCTATACCGCTGGGATACTTTGGCGGTATTGGCCTTGCATCAAGAAATGGAATACTATTTAAAGGGTCTAACTTTTTGGATGTAATGACCAAAATCAATACCGTAATCATGGACAAGACCGGAACTTTGACTAAAGGGGTATTTAAAGTACAGGAAATTGTTACCGGGGATATTGATCAAAATGAACTAATCAGGGCTGCCTCTGCAATTGAAATCAATTCCACCCACCCTATTGCCAAGGCTATCGTAGAATATGCTGCCGATAAAGCTGCAGGTTTGAAAGCCGAAAATGTAGAGGAAATATCAGGGCATGGTTTAAAAGGAACTGTAGAAGGAAAAGTAATCCTTGCAGGTAATGCAAAACTGCTTAAGAAATTTAATATCTCTTATCCTGCAGAAATAGATGCACTAGTAGATACCATAGTTGTAATTGCGATTAATGATAAATATGCAGGTTACATCACTATTGCTGACGAAATAAAAGAAGATGCAAAACAGGCCATCCAGCAGATGCATGATCTTAAGATCCAGACGGTAATGTTGTCTGGAGATAAGCAGGCGGTCGTGGATAAAGTGGCTAAGACCCTTGGCATTGATGAGGCTTTCGGAGATCTATTGCCAGAGGGGAAAGTTGAAAAAGTACAGGGGCTTAAAGATGCAGGTAACAGGATCGCTTTTGTGGGTGACGGGGTTAATGATGCCCCGGTAGTAGCTTTGGCAGATGCAGGAATTGCGATGGGCGGTCTTGGAAGCGATGCTACCATTGAAACTGCGGATATTGTAATTCAAAATGATCAGCCTTCAAAGATCACAACGGCTATTAAAATTGGTAAGATTACGAGCCAGATAGTCTGGCAGAATATAACCATTGCAATGGTTGTCAAAGTTATTGTCTTGATCCTTGGAGCAGGAGGGATTGCGAACCTTTGGGAAGCGGTAATTGCAGATGTTGGAGTCGCGCTTTTGGCGATACTCAATGCGGTAAGGATACAGAAGATGAAATTATAAGGTTCGTATAATAAAATCTGCAATTAGCCGTAACTTAATAGAGAGCGTTAATATGAAAGCGGGATGATCAGTATGATTGTTTCCGCTTTCTGTTTTTATAAGCTTAGTAGCCAAGACATAGAGTTACAAGCAGGCCATTAGTATTGTATTACTTAGTCTATCATTAAACCCTCCTTTTTCAATAATCTATCTTGAGCATAAACCGATGCCGTTAAACAAATAAAACCTATCCTCATTAATCCTAAAATATCTTTTCTCTTTTTGCCGATTATCATAAACCCATTCCATTAATCAAAATTATTTTTCTATTTTTGATAATGAGTTTTTGATAATAAAAATAACATGAAAATAGGCTACGCAAGAGTAAGTACTGCAGACCAAAATTTAGATCTTCAATTCAATGCGCTGACAGATTATGGATGCACGACAATATATCAGGAAAAGATTTCCGGCAAGAATACAGACAGACCCGAACTAAAAAATCTTTTGGCGACTCTTCGTAAGGGTGATCAGATAGTCGTTTGGAAATTGGATCGTCTTGGTCGTTCTCTTCGTGACCTGGTAGATCTGGTTGCTGTGTTCAATGAAAAAGGAGTTAATTTTGTTAGCCTACATGATCACATTGATACTACAACAGCTACAGGAAGATTTACATTTAATATTTTTGCCTCATTAGCAGAGTTTGAAAGGGAAATTATCCGGGAACGTACTAAAGCGGGCCTCGTTGCAGCAAGAGCTAGAGGTAAAAAGGGAGGCCGTCCTTCAGGCTTATCCCCTCAAAAGCTTCAGTTGGCAATGACTGCTTTGGATCTTCATGATACGGGGAAATATTCCATTTTGGAAATATCCAAAAGGCTACAAATACCCATCGCCACCTGCTATCGATACATTAAAATTGTAAAAGGGAGCAAGGTCTAAACACCTTCAAAAAAACAGGGAATAGTGAGAAAGCACGCTCTCTTACAATAGAAGCCCCTGTCAAGAGGCTTTGTCGGTTTGTTTGCAATACGAAACTCCTACGATCTTCTTACCTACCAATTGTCCTGATAGTGCTTAAGCTTCAATCAAGAACTGAGCCCGCCTTTTTGCCAAGCGCCTGTTATGCCTTGTTGTTTTGAAATCTTATTATCGTTTCCCCGACCATTATTGCTCCGTTTTTTGATTTCGTTGATTTTCTGATAGTCTGAATAGATCTTCCCTTGATTGTTGAATAGTTTCTTAATGATTTTTCCTGTTAATTCGCAAAGGATATCTTCGATAAGCTTGTCGAAGATTACAATCGCCTTGGTTAGGTCGTAGTTTTCAAAATGATTTTGATTTCTTAATAGCCTCAATCTGTCCATTTGCAAGTCGGGTCTTGAAATTTCATAAACATCAAATTTATGTTCAGAATCTTCTTGAACAACCTTATAATTTGATGGGTGAGCTCCAATTTTATTTCTCAAAATCAAAAGTTCGTTTTGATTAAGTCTTTTTGCAAAGTCTATCTGTTTAGCTAGTTTAAAAACTTCCATCAAATTGTCAACTGCCAACTTTTGTTGATATACAGAATTTAGGAAACCATAAAGTCGCAAATATCTTTCACCAATGTCCTGATGTCTTGATGGACCTTGAAGGTCAAATTGTTTAAATGACTTTTTAGCTAGTTCTGTATCGTCTATAATGTAATAAGAATTCAATATTATATTCCACCCAAATTCCTTTTCCAGGCCATAGAATTTTTTCACATCATCACGAAACGTCGTTTTACACTTTTCCCCATCCCAACGAATGGAAAAATTGCTTAGGATTTCCTTTTGAAGGTCATTATATTTTTCTATCGTTGTCGTCATTTTACATTAATTGTAAACTGCAAATTATCAAAAAAACGGTGGAATCCTGAGAAACTTGCTTCACTCTACAAAATAACCAGGGTTTCCTGATATAATGGGTCACCACTTTTGCTTATTAACAGCTTCTTGTAATCCCTCGGTATTGCAACTAATCAATTTGTCATTGATTTATGTTTCCCCTGCTTGCTCATCAGTGCTATTAATATAATTACAATTGCTACAATGGTTGCAAATAGTGCAGCAATCATGAATAAGGTTTTACTGTCAGAGGATAGCAGGATGATGAAAGAAGATAAAAATTGTCCCCCAAATATCCCTATTGAAAAATAACCTAAATAACTCCCTCGGTTTGAAGTATCGCTTTCTTCAACAGTCATATGGTTTAACAAAGGAACGGTAAATCCAAAACCAATTCCCATGGCTATTGCTCCTACGATCAGCAAAATGACCACGCTGCTTAGTGAAAATAAGAGCAGGCCAAGCATAAAAAATAAAAACCCCAACGCTACCGTATTCAGATTGCCAAGGCGTTCCGCTATTTTAGGCATTTGGCTTGCTGCAGCAACGGCAACCAGCGATATAAAAGCCATAAAGTAACCTGTCTGGGATTCAGAAAACTGAAATATCCCTGTTAAATAAATTGGTAGCACCGTAAAAGCCGTGAAGAACAATATCATAGCAAACACTGCACTACAAACTATAGTAATTAGACCTTTAGATACTTTCTTTGATTTAGATATTTCGATGTTGACATTCGCTTTGATCAATTTAGGTATCGACACCAAAACCAGTATAAAGCAAATTAGCGCAATCAGATAAATAAAGAATGGGAAGTACCATCCTTGTTCTCCCAGCAGTCCCCCAATACTCAAAAATACTACCCCACCTAATTCTATAGACATACCCTGCCAGGCTATCATTTTCATTCGTTTTTCACCATCAAAGAGATCGGCTATAAGCGTTGTACCAGCAGTTTGTATTGCAGCAGTAGCAGCGCCTAAAAGTATCCTGTCTGCGATAACCAAATAAGGAGCGTGCAGCACGGCTCCGGCCACTCCAAACAGTGCATAAGGAATAAGCCCCCAGCAAATCATAGTATATGCTCCTTTGCGATCAATGAGCCAGCCCATCAACGGCGCAAATAATACCACACCTAATGAAGGAAGCGTTATCAACCAGCCGGGGTTATCTTCAAAGCCGAGGTGTTTAGAAATTTCGGTTAAAGAAGGAGCTATTACAGTGCCTACCATTATGGTAAGGCTACTGATGAGCAGCAAGGTAAAAATGCCAATTTTCGATAAATTATTCATAGCTTACAGCTTTAAATTATGTTTATTCTATTTTTGAATCTTGTTATTAAATGTCCGTTCTGTTGCCATGAGTAAAGACGTCACCATCAAATTCACGCACCATATAGACAATTCTAAATTTTTATTATATAAGCTTAACGAGTGCCCTGATAGTTACCTGAAAAGCGTTGAGCGTGACGAATTCTTTGAGATGATCTGGTTTTGGCATCCTGATGATCATGACTCGCAGCTTGATCAAGCTACCTCCTCTATTTACCTCATCCCACCTTTCAGGGCATTGGACATCTCCCTGGCAAATAAGGAAGGTTATTTAATCGCTTTTAAGCGGGAGTACCTCGAGGAAGATGATAAAGAATATGCTCTTGATGTTTTTAACCTCTTCAATCTTCAAGGGCAGCACTCCCTGCTAACTATCGATACCGATACACAAGAGAATTTCCAGCATCTTTATGCCCTGATGGCTTATGAGCTCAAAAGTCCATTAGGCACCTATCTCGTTCTTAAAGCCCTATTAAAGGTGTTTTTATTGCATTTGATCAGAATCAACCAAAGTGCTTTTTTGAACCAGGACGTTAATCAAAAAAGAGTGTATGAGTTCTGCATGCTGCTAGACCGATATTATATTCCGGAACGTAAAGCTTTTTTCTATGCTGATCAAATTGGAATAAGTGAAAAAAGACTCAACCAGATACTCCAGGAAAAGATGGGTAAGACCATTACACAATTGATTCACGCTAGGCTGATCCTGGAAGCAAAAAGGAAACTAACAACAGGAGAGCTTACCATCAAAGAAATTTCTTACTATCTGAATTTCGAAGACCATTCTTACTTTAGCAGGTTCTTTAGGAAACAAGCAGGCTTGTCCCCCGAAGACTTTAAAAAAAAGTAGCAGAAGGTTAGCCGCTACCCTTTTTTAAAACTCAGACTCTGAGACTAAAAATCATTTATGCTGATATTTATTTTTTTGGTCCATATTCCGCATACAGCATGGGAAGGATCTTTGCCAGATTCGTATACTCTTCTAAAGCGTGGTAATTTAAACCTTTAAGTAATGCCAGAGGAACATTTGCCTGTGCTGGGAACCAAAAGCGGGTACGCAATTCAATACCTCCATCGACACGCCTTGCAATATGTACCATTTTAGAGCCTCCAACTGCACAAACCGCTGTACCTTCATTGGGTACCGGAAACACGTTCATATCAAACCCAAATTTCTCTGGTGAGACGAAACTTATTGGTATTTCCATTGCACCCATTCCTAGGTCTTCGTTGGCATGATGGGTGATATCCCAGTTCTTCTCGTGCAAGGGAATCTTTTTGGATAAAAGCTGCTTTTTAGCCGTATCATTAACATACACATCATAATGAACATAATGATCCCATATTTTATATCGAAGAGGATCTAGTTGGTGCCAGGTAAACCACCAATCAAACATTTCTGGTGTCACTCCCGGCATTTTTACAATGGAAGAAACATATCCGGTTCCATCAGATAAAGTACAGTATCCGATTTCAGAAGCAAGATAGCCTGGTTTTAAAAGATCATTTAAGTGCTCGAAATTTAACGCCCTTGAAGGATCAATAGGCCCTTTACCCACGCTATCCACCATAGCCGGATCAACAGGTGCCATTGGCATATAAAAATATTTTGCATATGGCTTTTTCTTTTCGGCAGCAGAGAGATACTGCTTATTTACAATTTTACCACCAGTTACTGTAACTTTTTCGGTAGTAGAAAGTATGGGTTTAGTGGCCTGACCATTTCCAGCCAGAGGAATTAAAAACAGGTAACCAATGCCTGTCAAAATGCTTATAATTTTCATGTTTCTATTTTTCTGTAAAGTTACCTCTGCATCGTTTTATGGAGTGGTGTATTTATACAGTTAGCTGGTATTATTTGGAAACCTGCACAATTATCTTTCCTACCGTTCTGTTAGATTCCATACACAAATGCGCTTTTGCCATCTCTTCAAAAGGGAACAATTCCGAAACATATGGTTTTATAGCTCCCTTTGCCAATAGCCCTGCAATAATATCCATATCCGCTCCACTGGAATGAACCAGTTCATAATGAACATCAACTTCTTTTAATTTTGCTTTTTGTAAAACCTCTTCGCTGATGAAAGGTAATAAACTAAGAATTATGCCCTTCTGTTTAACTACTTGTAATGACTTAAACAAGCTATCACCGGAGAAAGCATCCAGTACAACATCTACCTCTGAAATAATATCTTTAAATTCTTTTTCATCGTAAGCAATGTGTTCGTCAGCACCAAGGCCAAGTACAAATTCTCTATTCTTTGCTGATGAAACGCCAATGACGGAAGCTCCCACATAGCTTGCCATCTGTACGGCAAAGTGACCTACACCACCAGAAGCAGCCAATATCAAAATGCTTTCCCCTGCCTTTAACTTCGCATAATTGTTTAGAAGTTGCCATGCAGTCAGTGCAGATAAAGTCGCAGCTGCTGCCTGTTCATGACTGATGTTGGTTGGTTTTCTTGCCAGATGGGCTTCAGGAGCAGCTACATACTCTGCATAACCCTGTCCATGTCCTAAAAAGTTGACCAGGCCAAAAACTTCATCACCTTTACTAAATCTGGAAACATTTTTTCCTGTTTCTTTGATGACACCAGATATATCCCATCCTAATATTAAAGGATGGTTATTCTTTAAATGATCAGCCATCGCACTTCCCTGTCTTGTTCTTACATCAACAGGATTAATGCTGATTGCCTTAACTTCAACTAATACCTCATCATCACTAATAATAGGGACAGGTACTTCTGTCATTAACAACTGATCAACACCACCAAATTCATTTAAGACAATAGCTTTCATAATTTTTCTTACAAAATTACCAGCAGTACAGTTCAAAGACTAACACTATTATCTAACTTACTGGTACTATTTAGAAATAATACTGAATCTCTGCATTACTTCGTTTGTTGTTTTATAATATCCCTATAGGTATAAAAACTTTTCTTTGGTGTGCGTTTTTGGGTTTCATAATCAACATAAATAATTCCGAATCGGATAGAATATCCAAATGTCCACTCAAAATTGTCCCATCCGCTCCATACAAAGTATCCATTAAGATTTGATCCCTCGCTTTTGGCCTTTAAAGCCGCTGCAATATGATCTTTAACATATGCAGAACGTAAATCATCATTTACCTGGTCATTAATTACGGTGTCCTCACCATTCTGAAAACTTGCGCCATTTTCGGTAATGTAGATTTCAGGATTCCCATAATCGTTTTTCAAACGCGTTAATAGTTCGTATAGATAATCCGGACGAACCGGGCCATTACTCATTTTTACCTGATCTGTATTATTTCCCAGCCAGGAAACTCCCATCGCTGCCTTATCATCGTGTTTTACCTGAGCAGGAGCATAAAAATTCACACCTAGAAAATCGGGTTTATTTTCCAACATCAAATTAAGATCAGCAACGGATGGCTGAAATGCCGGATTATATTCCTGTATCATTGCAAGAGCTTGTGACGGATAACTTCCATTGAAGGTGGGATTCAAAACGATCTGATTTAGGAGTTGATCTTCGATTTGTACTGCAGCTACATCTTTCGGATTTGCGGGATCAAAGGGTATACAAGGTGCGAGATTAAATGTAATACCAATTTTTCCGCCAAGATTTAACTGATGATAATCTTTTATGGCAGTAGCACTAGCTAGCAGCTGGTGGTGAACTTTATCGATTTCCTTCGCATAACGAACATTAACGGACTCCTTGCTCTGTCCGGGATTGATGTTAAAATCAGCTACAAAAAACTCGATTGTTGTTTCGTTAAATGTTGCAAAATGCTTGACTTCTTCACCAAATTCCTTAAAAATTACACGAGCATAGGCTCTGTACCATTCAACGGACGCTCGATTTGCCCATCCGCCTTTTACAACTAATGCTTGTGGCATGTCAAAATGATATATAGTAACAAATGGCTCAATTCCAGCATTTTTCAAATCCTTAATCAGTAATTTATAATGTGCTACTGCCTTTTCATTTACCCGACCTATCCCTTGAGGAATGATGCGGCTCCAGGGAATAGAGAAACGATATGTATTGACACCAAGCTGTTGCATTAATTTGATGTCTTGCAGGTATTGTTTCCTGTCATACATATTGATAGCAATATTTCCTGTCTGCTTTTCTCCTATAGTATATTTTGTAAGCCCTACTTCATTGGCATAATAATCCCAATTACTTTCCCCTTTTCCATCTTCTTTATAAGCACCTTCAACCTGATAAGCAGCAGTACCTATACCCCATAAAAATCCTTTTGAAACCGAATTTATGGAGCTATTATTTGATTGAGCAAGTGAACTCTCGCCAATTGCCGAAGCTATTACCGACATGATTATTAATATTTTCTTCATTGTAATTGATCCGTCCACTTAAAATGACCAGTAATTGCCCGATGGACTGATCAGTCAAAATTACAGCTATAGTGAAGCAATGCCGGGTGTTATTTTCTAAACTAATAGCACTATTTGGAAACGTTAAATTTATATGTATCTATAAATTAAATAGATACAAGCATTGAATAATAACGCAAATAGGCCTTAAGAGCAAATCAGACAGCGATTATCATAGAATCTGATAAAAGATTAAGGAAGGCATCAAATTGAGGTACAGCCTAGTTGCGTGACTACATGCTAGTGTTCCTGTTACATATTTTTTTTTTCATTTTCTATAGGTAACTTAGCACATTCATGAAGAAAAAGGTATTAGTAATAGATAAAGACCCCGCAATTATTGATGTAATTACCTTTATGCTCAAAGATGAAGGCTATGATTTTTTGGTTTCGCAAAAACCTTTTAATATTGAAGAAGTGAAGGACTATAAACCTGCACTTATCTTGTTGCATAATGGCCTAAACAGTGAAGGGTCGCTAATCTGCAAATTAATCAAAGGCAACCCAGACACCAATTTCATTCCAGTTATCATGAGTTCAACTCGTAATGACTTACCTCAAATAGCAGAGGAAAGCTGCGCTGAGGCTTACATTCAGAAGCCATTTGACATTGACGATTTTTTGCAATTAATCAGGAAAACATTTCTAATTTCTTAAAAATTTGGGGCGTTACTAAAATTATTGAGACGGACAAAGGTTTCGCTTAATTTAAGCTATTTGGTCAAGTATAGAACCAACAGCTTGTAGTGAATTAGTTATCAAAAAAGGGTCTTTTTCTTAGACACCAATTATACCTGATAAGAAAACCAGGGTTTAATGGGAAGGTAACTTTTATCCTAACTGGTCTTTTAGTCGTTTTGAGACAATAACTAATAATTTAAAATTGTTAATTAAAGCAGGTAACTTAGTACATAAACTACCTAGAATATATAATATTGGATTTACCAAAATTTGGAAACATTGTAAAGGGGCTTCGCCGTTATTATCCGGTATCAGATTCATCTATTGAGGAACTCGTCTTGCATTTGAATGAGTGGCACTATCCTAAAAATCATTTTTTGACCCAAACTGGGATAAAGGATAATCATATATACTTCATAGAAGAGGGTTGTGCACGTACCTTCTTTTTTGCCGGCAATACAGAAGTAACAAACTGGTTTAGTATGGAAGGCGACATTACCTTCTCGTCCACTTCATTTTATCATGCACTACCTGCATTAGAATATGTACAGCTTTTGGAAGATTCACTGATCTATAAAATGCCTATTAAAACGCTTAACAAACTTTATGAAACCAACATTGATATAGCTAACTGGTCGCGGGTTATTCACCAAGAAGCACTTCTAAAAATGCAGAACTTACGATTAGATCGGTTATCACTATCAGCTAAAGAAAGATATGAAAAGTTCATTACAGAGAACCCGGGTTTGGCCGGTCGGGTAAATTTAGGTTATATTGCTTCTTATTTAGGAATGACACAGCAACATCTTAGCACACTTAGAGCTGAGGTTCGATTTTAAGATACATGAAGATCGATCAGCGCCGACTTTGTTATTTTTGTCTTTTATCAATTGCGTATGAAAACTGAAATACAAAAGTGCCTCGATGGCGAAAATTTCAATACCTTGGATCCAGAGATACAAGACATCATTAAACGGGCCCGCCGACTAACTAAAGAATATAATTATCTGGCAAGTACCGATACCATAAGAAAGGAAGCGCTTTTAACAGAACTATTGGGACGTATAGGCAAGAACGTTGCAATTGACACTCCTTTTTACTGTGATTACGGAAGGAATATAACAATTGGCGACAACGTGATCATAAATATCAACTGCACCTTCGTTGACTGTAACAGAATAAATATTGGAAACAATGTATTGATCGCCTCAAATGTCCAGATCTATACCGCTACGCATCCCCTCGGAACTGATGAACGGCTTATTGAGAACTGGACGGAATCAGATAGCGGTCCGTTTTTCCGAACCTACGCACTTCCAGTTAAAATTGAGGATAACGTTTGGATCGGAGGAGGAGTAATCATTTTACCCGGAGTAATTATTGGAAAGAACTCTGTTATAGGTGCCGGAAGCGTTGTAACCCGTTCGATTCCGGAAAACTCTGTGGCTTTCGGCAATCCATGTAAAGTCATCAGAGAGAACAATCCAACCGTTTAGCTATACATCTATATTCACATGACTAAAATTAAAGCAATTATATTTGACCTTGATGGCACATTAGCCAATACATTGCCATTATGCATCGCCGCATTCAGAAGATCCATCGAACCACTTATAGATCGCTCCTTATCAGATGAAGAGATCATTGCGACTTTTGGCCCATCGGAAGAAGGAACTATTATGGCATTGGCACCAGAACACTACGAAAAAGGCGTTTCCAGTTATTTAAAGTTTTACAAAGAGCTTCATGCAATGTGTCCCACACCCTTTGAGGGTATCGAAGATCTATTAATTAATTTGAAAGATAAATCAGTAAAGATTGCCATGGTAACTGGTAAAGGCAGGTACAGTACCGATATCTCTTTAGAACAATTTGGCATTGGTAAATATTTTGAAACCATTGAAACCGGTGTATCCGCAGGGCCACGAAAAGCGGAGGGCATACAAAACATCTTAGACCTTTTTGAAGATATACGGAAGGAAGAAATCATATACGTTGGTGACGCTCCAAGTGATATCACAGCAAGCAGGAAAGTTGGGATCCCGGTAGTGGCAGCAGCCTGGGCAGAAACAGCAGAGCCTGATAAGTTGAAAGAATTATGTCCAGATATGTTGTTTGATAATATCCGCGATTTTAGTCATTGGTTAACGTTAAGAATATGAACGGCGGTTTGTGAAGCACGCATCGTACTTCTTCTAAATTCTTATCAAATACTCTTCTAAGTTATCTATCAAAAAACGGTGGAATAGAGAGACGCTGGCTTGCCCCTTACTAAATAAGGAGGGAATATTAATAAAGACACTTAAGCATCAATCACCTGAAGAACGATGCTATCCCAAAAAATAAGTTATCTTCGATTATTTATCCTTCAATTCTTCAAATATCCATGAACAAATCTACTTTCTTCACAGTGATACTTATACTACTATCTTATTATTGTTCGGGAGCACCAACCTTCAGTTATTCTAGAAACAAAATAACAATAGATTACCAGGCCGCAGAGGAATTGATCAGATTAACTAAACTAAAGAAAGTTAGTGATGAGGAGCTTTCAAAGTTCGCATCTATTTACGGAAACAAGCTCTTGATCCAAAAAGTTAGTACATCTACTGGCGGTAGTGAACAAATTTTCCTAAAGACACTTAAAGAGATGATTACTACCGGCCGGGTCAATGGGCCTGACCCCTACCAGTGGGGGAAAGTGAAAATGGAGCTCCCAAATACAAAAAAATTGATTGCACAACTAAAGCTTAGAAATGGTTCATTAATCGAAGAGATAGAAGACCGGATCGGTTCTTACACTCCTGCGGGACTACCCGCACAAGAGCTGCGAGCTTGCTTATTGCTTGGGGGAAATGCTACAGGATTTGTCAGCGGAGATGATGGGACTTTCTGCGTCGCATTACAATATTTTGGGTCTGATTTTGAGGGGCTTAAAACTATTATGGTACACGAGCTTTACCATGCAGTCCAACAAGCTGGTCAAAGCTTGAGAAAGAAGGTCTTAACTGATAAACCACCCTATGGTACAAAAGCAACTTATTTCCTAATCTATAATCTTTGGTCAGAGGGTACGGCTGAAAACTTAGGAGACTTTAGCTTGATCAGCAATCCGGGCACGTACTCAAAAAAACAGATTGCGAATCAAAGAAAAAATGAAGAAAGACTGTTAGTGAACTTTCGATTGATTGATATCATGATTTATAAAATGTATACCGACACGAATGCGCGATATGCCTCCGTATATGATATTGGTTTTAGTCCAGTTTACGAGGAGGCGGGTTACTCCGTTGGCGCGGAGATAGCCAGAAAGCTTGAACACTTTTCAGGAAAAAAAGTACTTGTTAGCATGGTAGACCAAGATCCTCTGGATTTCATTACCCATTACATTAAACTTTACCATCAAAATCCGACGCAAGTGCCCTACCATTTTGACAAAAGCACTGAGGATATTGTTGATAAATTAAGCAGTTGGAGGAATAAAATTTAATTGAGGTAAGAATTATATCCATTTTACTGATGTTACCTCCTATCGATATTCTATTTACAATTTATCAAGGAACGGTGGAATCGAGTTACGATCCTAAATAACCAGGGAATATTAATAATTAGTATGGCGCTTATACGATCATAAATTTATCTCCAAATTATGCCTTAAAGGCTGCTTTTAACACTCTGGATGAACTTACCTCGCTCATAATGTGCAAACGAAAATAGTAAATCCATGGTTACTACCGGAAAATCACATTAATATCAGGAACTGCCCTAAACCTGACACTATCATTCATACAATCCTAATTCTTCATTAAAAACCATGTTGTCAATAACATCCTTTTTTTGATCAATTATCATGTCGTTTATACCCTACCAGCCCCTCAAACTTGAGTCTGCGGTGCTTTCCAACCTTTAAAAAGTAGATCTCACCATTTTCCAGAAGCTTAACAAAATAAGGTAAGAATGCCATTACTCCCTTTGAAAAACAAACAGGCCTTTAGATCATTTCTAAAACCTGTTTATTTTTTTGAAAATGTTGCGATTTCTAAATTCCGGTAAGCACTGTTGGATTCCCAGTACGCCATATGTTATCAATTGTAACGCGCTGGATAACCCATACATCATCCTCCCTGATTAATTCAACATCATAACGGTTTTTCATAAGATAATAATGCGAATGATCTTTTGAAGGTACGTGTTGTGCTTCTACAAGCACATCCATCATCGCTATATCTCCATGAATTTTCACCCGTGGATTACTCACAGAGTGCGTGGTGTCTATTTGGTTCAAAGATCCCATAAGTGCTGAAACAATAGTTTCACGACCTTCTAATACCGGATATTCAAAACCTGCTTTTTTTCCGGCTGGTCTGAAGTCAGATATAGCATCCACTGCAAAAGCAGATGCAAGGAGTTCCTGATCACGTAGGTCAATGCCCGCTGCGAACCTGTAAAGAGTTTCAATAACAGCAAATTTGTCTGCTGCTTCCTGTAGATTTTTCATTTGATTTTGTTAATTAATAATGTAAGAATAAAATTATTGTGTAATCATGACTCAATGTTTTTATCATGATTTTTATGACCGTACTGTTGATGTAGAAATTCGATCAAGCTTGTTGGCTTACGTCCGGTAATTCGCTCATAAGTATTCGATATTTTATCGAATTCGCCTGTGACTATTGCCTTGGCAGATAATGAACTAAGTTCAATAAGAGCTGGCGGTACACCGTAATTATCTAATGCCTTTGCAAAATCCTCTTCAGATGGTGATATATAGTTAATGGTGATACCACTTACCTCCGAGATGAGCTTTGCAACTTCTTCAAAATCATAAGCCTGTTCACCGCTTACTTCATAGCTTTTTTGTTCATGACCTGTTGTTGTCAGGATTACAGCAGATAGCTCGGCTATATCTTGCCTGGCAATGAATCCATTTTTTCCATGCCCGGCAGGAAAGTATATCGTTTTGCTTTGCAGGATATTTTCACCTACAAATAGCGGAATCACTTCCATATAATAGTTGTTAAGCAAAAGCGTAAAGGGTATTCCCGAATCCTTGATCGCATTTTCGGCGATGATGTGTCCTTCGGCCAAAGTAAGCAAGGGATGGGCTTCCGGCCCCCCTTTTCTTGAAAAGCTAGTATAAATAATGTGTCCTACATTTGCCTCAATGGCCGCCGCCACTACATTTTTATGCTGTGTCAGCCTGCCTTCCAGGTCGGGCCCGGAGATAAAGTACAGTTTGTCAATATCTTTAAAGGCTTTGACCATAGAAACTGTATCGTCGTAATTTCCTATGCGCACCTCTATCCCCCTGTTGGAAAATGCTTCCGCTCCTTTATCGTTTCGCAGCATGACTGCAATATTTTCTTTTGCTGTCTTTGTGGACAGTGAATCAAGCACAAGTCCGCCGAGTTTACCAGTGGCGCCAGTAATGAGAATTTTCATAGCTTATCGTTATATTAATTTCGCATTGTGTTTAACAGTTATAAGGTCAGGCTTAGTTCCCTATGACCCCATATTTGAAAAAGGTGTATGGGCTACCTCGATGACCTGCCCGTCAGGGTCGTAAAAATCGATGGTATAGTAATCTTTTGAGTAGGGCATAATCTTCGGCCCACGGATCACCTCGGCCCCTAAAATTGCGAGAGCCTGAGAAACCTGATCTACCTGTCCCTTTTCTGTAGCCTGAAAGCAGAGGTGCCTAATGCCAAGTGAGCGTACTTTTTCAACTCCCTTCATTTCAATAAAGTAAATGATCATCATACCATCCGAAAAAGATAGGTCACTTATCTTCTTCCAGCCGATCAAGCTTAGAAAGCTGTAATAGAATTTTATGGACTGTTCCAGATCGGATACCCAAAATTCGATGTGGTTTATGCCTGGCCTTAATTTCGAATTCATTTGACTGGATTTAAATTTTTTAATTTGAATAAATGATATCACAAAGGTAAAAAGGGTTAACTTTACTTTTGATATGGGTTTCCCAAAGTAAAGTAGGTTTACCTAAATTTTAAGCCATCATGAAAAAAACGAAATCAATAAATGAGGAGCAGGGCGACTGTTCAAAAATGCTCTTCGCCATACAGGATACATTAGACCTTATCAGTGGTAAATGGAAGATCAAAGTAGTGGGTGTCCTTCTCTATGGCAAAAAGAATTTTACCGATCTGCAGCACCGCATCGACGGTCTTGGCGCTAAAATGCTTTCCAAAGAATTACAGGAACTGGAGATTAATGGACTGCTGACCCGCACCGTAAACGCAACCAAACCGATTACGGTTACCTACGAACTTACGCCATACGGGCACACATTGGAACCTATCATCATGTCCCTCGCTAATTGGGGAATGGAACACCGCCAAAAGATCATAGGCCGGTAAAGAAATTCAGGATTGTCGTCCCGGATCAATCCAAAATCTAGAACCATATAAAAATAATACAAGGCTAAATGTCTTCCTTTTTTAGTCGCCGGTGGCTTTTTATAATGTTCTTATGGTGAATTTATTTGTAACCGCATGATCCCGGTCATTTCGGCTACTATATTTACCGATTCGGTTAATTCTGCAGGCCAAAGAGTATTGATTTTTGCATAGTACAAAAACAGAGAGATTATGCAAAATACAATTTTTATTACAGGAGCTTCTTCAGGACTTGGAAAAGCTGCTGCGAAACTTTTTCAAAGCAAAGGCTGGACCGTGATCGCTACAATGCGTGATCCTAAAAAGGAACAGGAAATAAGCAGCCTTGAGCGGGTACATCTTTATCCGCTGGACGTAACGAATCCTGATCAGGTAAGATCTACAATTGACGAAGTCTTAAAACATTTTAAGGTTGATGTGGTCTTCAATAATGCGGGCTATGGAATGGTCGGTGGTTTTGAAGCCTATTCCCAGAACGATATTCAGCGTCAGATTGAAACCAATTTCATAGGCGTGCTCCGGGTTGCACAGCCCTTTATCACCTATTTCAGAAAACAAAAAAAACAAGGCATTCTTTTAACAACTACCTCTGCTGCAGGTATTGCAGCAAATCCACTGGCATCAGTTTACAGTGCCACCAAATTTGCGCTTGAGGGCTGGAGTGAGGCGGTTAATTACGAGGTCAACCAGTTTGGTATCCGTTTAAAAACAATCGCACCAGGAGGAATGGCTACCGATTATGCAGGGCGCTCTTTGGCCTATATCGAAAACGCTGCATATACCCCACTATGGGAAAAAATGATCGCCGGATTTGAGGATGGTAGTACCGGGGTTCACTTTTCAACAGCCGAAGACGTGGCTGAAGTGGTTTTTGAAGCCGCAACCGATAATAGGCCACAATTACGCTATGTAGCGGGACCGGATGCACAAAAAATTGCAGATGACCGTAAGGAACTGGGACAACAGAAGCAATTTGAGCTGATTAGTAAATCATACCAATAATGAGGACAATATTTATTACAGGGGCATCTTCCGGTCTGGGGAAGGCAACAGCAAAATTATACTCTTGGATTGCTCGGGTACCCAACCTGCTCGGTCTATAATGTAAGCAATTTCGGGGTTGATGGTTTCTCTGAAGGTTTGCCGCATGAACTTGCCCAGTTTGGGATGAAGGTTAAAGTGGTTGCGCCAGGCGGGATGCAGACCGATTTCGCGGGACGTTCCTTACAGGGCACAATGCACACAGCGTATGCCCGTTAACTTCCAAAGTAAATGAAGGCTATAGGAAGGAGCAGACCGCAAACTATATAAAGTTCGAAGATGTAGCTGACACTGTCTTCGCAGCAGTAACCGACGGGAAAGATCAGCTTCGTTATGTTGTAGGTAAAGATGCCATTCGACTATATTCGGATCGGTTTGAGATTGATCCGGAAGCGCAAGCTCAAAAGATCAGAACCAGTTTTATATTTTAATCAGCCTAATATCCCTGCCGGGAAATATCGACTCTGAGCAGGGACTTCAGTCTCACTTTCCTTAGATTTGTATTCCATGAAAAAGCAACCGGTTATTTTTAACTCCCTCTCACAGCTACATAAGGCGATGGGGCAACCAGCACCGACACATCCGCTGATCAGTATCATGAATTATGGCGAGGCCCATTTTGATCCCAAGGATTTTGAACAGGGCATTATATTGAATTTTTTTAAAATATCCTTTAAGACCGCTTTCTCGGGCAAACTTAGATATGGACAGGGCCATTATGATTTTGAAGAGGGCGGCATGTCCTTCATCGCTCCCGGGCAGGTATTGCGGATGCAGGACGAAGAAGCCGACTACAGTGGGAT
Source organism: Pedobacter westerhofensis (assembly GCF_900182595.1). Taxonomy (GTDB): domain Bacteria; phylum Bacteroidota; class Bacteroidia; order Sphingobacteriales; family Sphingobacteriaceae; genus Pedobacter; species Pedobacter westerhofensis. The sequence continues at coordinate 127,927 of NZ_FXTN01000006.1, forward strand.
GACGCTGCATATCCACCCAGATTTCCTGAGGTCCTATCAGTTGGGCAAATCGATCAAACAGTACGGGTTTTTCAGTTATTCTGCTGCTGAAGCATTATATCTTTCGGAAAAGGAAAAGAAAACCATTTTGAGCATCTATCAGTTTATATATGATGAGCTGCAGGAACGGATAGATAAATTTAGCCAGGATGTCATCATTTCTCAGATCGAAATGCTCCTGAACTATTCCAACCGCTTTTATAACCGGCAGTTTATCACCAGGAAAGTGGTAAATAGTGATATCCTGGCTAACCTGGAAACCTTGCTTGACAACTATTATAATAACGAAGAGTCTCTGATCAGCGGTCTGCCATCGGTGAATGCCGTTGCAGATCAGCTACAGCTCACCCCTCGTTACCTTAGTGATTTGCTACGTAGCCTCGTAGGTTTAAATACCCAACAGTTTATCCATGAAAGGGTTATTGAAAAAGCAAAGGAATACCTTGCCAAGGACGAACTGACCGTTGCCGAGGTTGCCTATCATCTGGGATTTGAACATCCGCAATCCTTCAATAAATTATTCAAAAGCAAAACTTCACTCTCTCCGCTGGATTATAAAAAGACGTTGCTGAACTAATGTAACATTGTCCATTGGACGAATATAAAATCAGCGCTTCAAAACTAGCTGGGGATCAAACTATGTTGTTTACAGTTCAGAAATGCTGGCTATTGATTTTATATAACAATTCATCATTTGCAATATGAAAAAACCATTTAAACAAAATGTAAACACAAGTACACTTTTTATCGTTGACATAAGCGACTAGCATCGCAGGGTGCCTGAGACTTCAAATATAAAATCAGTGTCAAATTTATATTTTTCTGTAACGGTTGTTACAGAAAAATATAAATTTGCAAAACAGATTATGGCAAGAAACGTAGAATTTGATGAAGAGTTAGCTATTTCCAGGGCAATGGACCTGTTCTGGAAAAAGGGATATACAGGTACTTCTATGCGAGACCTTTGTGAGGTTATGGGCGTAAATGCCAGCAGCATCTACAATACGATCGGAGATAAACATCAGCTTTTCATAAGGTGTATTAAGTATTACACAGAATCCAGGATGGAAGCTGCCAGAAAGCAGCTGAAGCTTATTGATTCGCCATTTAAAGCGATAGAAAAATTCATCAATGCCTCTGCTCATGCGATCACAAACGAGCCCGATAGTTGCTTAGCAATTAAGACTACGTTTGAATTGGCGGTTTCCGATGAGCAGGTTCAGAAGATACTGAAAAAAGATAACGACTTTACCTACAGTCTGATATTGGACTTGGTAACAAAGGCATTGGAGCAGAAAGAGATTACTATTTCGCAGGATAAGGAAATGCTGACCGACTTTATTATTAATCATTTTACAGGTTGGCATGAGTCCTTTATTATTCACAAGGATGAAAAAAGGATAAAAAAGATGGCTAAGTTCCTGATTGAACAATTGAGCAGATAATTTTTTTATCTAATTCTGTAACGTTCGTTATAGAATTATTGCATTTCCATGCCGGAAAACAATATCATGGATGGAGTAAAAATGCCTACAATTTTATAGTCTTAAAAATTAAAATAATCGTAAAAAAATGAACAATTCAAAAAAAATGCTCCTATACGGAGCTGCAGGTTACACTGGAAAGATTATTGCTGCCCGGGCAAAAGAACTGAACCTGGATTTCGAAATCGCAGGCAGAGAAGCCGATAAAATTATGGCCTTAGCAGCAGAACTTAATGTTCGCTATCATGTATTTACAGTAGACAACCGAGAAGCCTGGCAGCTTGCACTTGGTGATAAAAAAGTTCTGATCAATGCAGCTGGCCCCTTTCAGCATACCGCAAAACAGGCAATAGATGCCTGTTTGCTGGCGGGTGTGCATTATCTTGATATCAGTGCAGAACTGGAAACCTATCAATTGGCAGAATCGCTGGATAATGAGGCCAAAGATGCAGGTATTCAATTAATATCGGGTGCCGGGCTCTTCGTAAGCTATGACGCACTCATAGTTCATCTAGCGAAACAGGTTAGTCAGCCAATCAGTTTAAAAGCCGGTTTTCGTCATTTCGGCGGATTTTCAAGGGGCTCCGTATTAAGCAGTCAAAACATTGCCGATCTGGGATCATTGGTACGCAAAGACGGGAAACTTATCCAGAGTGACAACCTGGATTCCAAATTATTTGCCTTTGGAAGTGAAGATGTGGAGTGCATGCCTACACCTTTGGGTGGTATTATCCTGAGCTATAAATCTACAGGGATCCCAAATATAGAAGAATATTTTTCGCTTAAACTTCCTGCTACGCAACTGCCGGATTTAACCCAGGCAAACTTGCCCGATGGTCCTACAGAAGCGGAACGTGCAGCAGGTAGAAACGGCATATCAGCAGAAGTTACAGGTAAGGATGGCAAAGTAGTAAAAGCTTATATCGATGCGCCTTCAGGCTATAACCTTACACCCCTTTCGGTAGTAGCTGTGGCAAACCGCATAATGAATGATGATTACAAAACTGGTTACCAATCCCCGGGCTCGGCTTATGGCGAAAGTATTATTGGGGACATACCGGATATACATTTGCATTCAATACAATCCTAAGTGTTTTCTCAAACCGCTGCATTAGATTAGTTGTTGGGTATTACAAAATATGTAAAATACCCAAAGGTTCGGTCTCAATACCAAGGCTTGGGTTAAGGGTTCGTCAAAACGGCAACATATCTCTCCTTTTTGGCGAACTTTCCCTTCGGGGCTAGGAATACCTTTGTATTATACAAATAAAAACTAAAAGCGATGAGGTTAAAACAATGGAAATGATGAATATACAGACTTTTATCAACGAATGGATTGCTGTGGGCAATGCATTTGATACAGAGCGGTACCTGGGTTTTTACTTAGAAGATGCTGTACTGGACGACCGCTCGGTCGGGGAGGTATTTAAAGGGCGCAAGGAGATAAAAAAATATTTTGACAGCTATTTCATCGGGTACAACACGTGGACAGAACTGGTAAGATTAGATTTAATTAATAACAGTCAAGCCCATATTGAAGTCAAATTTTCAGGCAATTTTTCTGAAGGAAACATTGGTGGCTTTTTCGACGTTGCTTTTAAGAACGGTAAAATAGCTTTTGTAAAGGCTGATCTTATACACTAAAAAATAATAATATGAAAAATGATTCTTTTGAAACCATAATCGCCCGCTCCCTGGCCTTGAGGGAAAAATATCATTCGCTTGAGGTTGAACACCATGGTAGCGAGTGGACTGTAGAAGAAGATGCGCTGGCATTTTTAACTGATGCCGCCCTAGTGGGAAGAAATATCATGTCACAGCAGAATAGATGGCCTAAAAGCAACTCTGAAAAGGAGTTGGAACATAAACTTGGTGAAAGTATCTGGTGGTTGATTGTCCTTGCGGAACGGTCGGAAATTGATATAAAACAGGCCGTTAGAAATTTTTTGGACAAAACAGAAGGTATGATGCCTGGCTGAGGGCAGTATAAGAGGAATCGCACTAGAAAGAAAGAACTGTTTGTTCTGCGTTTCCCATGATGCAGCACAAAGAAGTGCCAAGCTATACTCTTTCATGTGACCATGCAAATTGCAAGGCATTAATCCTATGGTCTGGATGGTAGATGTGCTGAGAAAAATCAATAAGCATCCAGCGGCAAAAATACAGGATCTTTACCGCACCAATGGAAAAGACTGCAGGAAACCGAACCTGTGCTGTAGTGTTAGCTTACTTCCCCACAAGTAGAAAGAGATGAACATTAATAGTACAAAACCATCAGGAAACGAAAATGTGCTCTCATTAAACATGTATAGTAAAATTCTAAACAGGGGCAGTAATACATGTATGTGGGTTTACTATTTAAGATAAAGGCATTATTAGGGAGCCAGCTATTTACCAGAATGTAGTAACAGACTTGATCAAAGAAATTCAGTAAATCATTATCATTTAACGGTGAGATACTGAGATACTGGCTATCGTATCGTCAAAAATTGAGGAATAATAAAATGGTAAAATTTTAAATGTATTTACACTTGAAAAAAACAAACCAAATATCATGTGGTTTTCATCAAATAAATTAATAAAAGCACACTTACTAAGAAAATCATAATAGTTATGATTTTGACAAACATGGTGGAATGATAATACCTGCCCTCATCTAATTGTCTTTTAGTATTCATATAACTGAGGTATGAAAAAATGACTACACATGTACCTAATGCGACAATGAATATGCCGATGACCCGCGAATCACCTGTCTGATGTATATGCATTTGATTGCCCAATACTGCGGTTACCTGTTTCATAAATAGCGAGAACTTCACTACCACAAATCCAAAACCCATGATACCGATTCCTGTTCTAATCCAGGCTAAAAAAGTTCGTTCATTGGCCAGATGATCATTAGCGCCTGCTGCACTTTTCCTGTTATTTGAACTTTCCATGTTTAAAAATAGCAAAACTATTACCACATCAATATAAAAATCCCTCAATCATACATATAATGATTGAGGGATTACAACGCTGATGGTTACTCCTATTTTATAGCCGTACCTTCTTTAATTTCATCTGTAGCATGCAATATGATATGATCTCCGGGTTTAATATCCCCAACAATCTCAGTTGAGTCTGTCCCTACTAAGCCCTCTTTGATGGGTGTTAAAACTGCCTTATTTTTCACGACCTTAATCACATATTGATTTTCTGTAGACCTAACTATAGTATGATTGGGCACTAAAAGTGATTGGGCAGCTGTCATCAATGGAATTTTAACTTCTCCGTACATACCTGGTTTAAGCACTAAGTCAGAATTGTTAATATCAATTTCTATAGCTTCGGATCTGCCGTCACCCAGCGAATTAGCTGAACGGCTGATCATCGCCTTCCGGTTTAACCCTGGAATGGCCGTAAAATTGACATACACCGCTTTCTTTAGATTCACCTTTTCTACATACGCCTCGGGTATGTAAACCTCCAAACGAAGTTTTTGTAAGTGCTGAAGGATCAACAGCGGCTGGCTTGCCTTAGCGGCACCAGATAATGCTCCCGCAGACACATTCCTCTGTATAACTACACCATCAAAAGGGGCCCTAATGGTTAAATAACCTTGCATACTGCGAACTGAGGTTACATTTGCCTTTTGAGAGTCGGCCACAGCCTGGTCGCCACGCATTTTAGAAAGTGCATTATCCAGATCCAGGGAGGAGACAGCCCCAGCTTCTTTGGCGGCATCTTTCAAACGCCGGTATTTATCTTCACTGGCGCGTGCTACTTCCTGCGCCTGTAAATATTGCGCCTGTGCAGCTTTTAATTGCGACTCAATCTCGGGTGCTTCCAGTTCTATCAGGAGCTGGCCTTTTTTAACTTCACTGCCACGGTCTACATATACCTTTTTAACAAAACCGTTGGCTTTTGGATAAATGGCTACCTCATCAAAAGGTTTTAACTGCCCTGGTAAACGCACTTCTGACGCCAGACCTTTTTGTGTTATGGTACCAATATCATACCCGCTATTTAAAGCAGCAGACTTACCAGAGAGATCTTTAGGAGATTCTTTACTGGTACATGCACTGATGCAGGCAATAAGAATTATTGAAGGGACCCATTTTTGGATACCATTTTTTGTGAATTTATTTTGTGTTTTCATTGTGATCAGGCATTAAAGAAGGTGATTCATAAGTCGTTTTACGCTGTATCCCAGCAAAAACCTGTGGTAGAATAAATAAAGCGGCTAAAGTAGAGGCAAATAATCCACCGATTACGGCCACACCCAGTGGGGCGGTTTGTTCTCCGGCTTCGCCCATTCCAGAGGCCATGGGGATCATACCGGCAATCATTGCCAAACTGGTCATCAGAATAGGTCTTAAACGTACAGAAGCACTGACAATAGCCGATTTTTTAGCATCATGATATTCCAGCCGTAATTTCTCGGCATTGGTTACAATCAGAATTGCATTGGCTACGGATACCCCTGTTGACATGATCATTCCCATATACGACTGCAAATTTAATGTAGCACCCGTGAGCAGCAGGGCAGTCAATGAACCTAAAATAACTGCCGGAACGGTAGACAATACTGTTAAAGAAAGTTTAAAAGATTGATAGTTGGCAGCAAGCAGGAGGAAGATCACCAGGATAGCATACAACAAGCCATTCTGTAAACTTGCTAATGTTTCAGTTAGTAAGGTAGACATACCTTTGATATCAACAAGCAATCCTTTTGCTGGTGTACCCAGACTATTTACCGCGTCTGTTACGTCTTTGGTGGCTGTGCCCAAATCCATTTTGTTGATATTTGCACTTACTGTCAAAAATCTTCTAGGCCCGGTACGGTCATACTCCCCGGGCGCATAAGTGGTAGTAAACTGAGCTATATCACCCAATACCGGACTGGTCCTTCCACTGACCAACGGAATCTCACGCAGCTCATCCATCGTATTCATCACGTATTCAGGGACCTGTACCTGCACCTGGTAGGTATAGGCCGACTTTTCATCCAGCCATTGGTTTTTTTGGGTAAACCTGCTTGAGGAAGTACTTGCCGTTACCGATCGGGAAATATCTTCCAAATTTAAGCCAAACTGAGCTGCCTTAAAACGGTCAATTTTGATTGATACCACCGGCATTTTTAGTGGCTGCGCAATCTGTACATCTCTCAGGTAACTTATTTTACTCAGTTTCCCCACTATTTTTTTTGCGTAATCTGTGATCTGATCCATGTCTTTGCCCGCAACACGCACCTCAATTGGTGTTGCTGCACCCTGACTCATGATTTTCTCGGTCATGTCAATTGGCTCAAAATTAAGCCTCAACTCGGGTATAGCATATTTGATGTTCTTACGTAATGCATCTTTAAGTTCATCCATATTCACCTTATATTCTGCATCCAGGTTAACCTGTACTACTGCTTCATGGGTACCTGTGTTAAAGATATAGAGGTTACTGGTACCGTAGCTGCTTGGAATAATCCCCACATAGGCAGAACTGATGGCCACCTTATGATCTACCGTTTTATCAATGATCTGCAATACCTTTTTCATCGCATCCTCTGTGCGTTCCAGTCTGGTCCCATCGGGCATTTTAATTCTCAGCTGGAACTGGCCGTTGTTCACCTTAGGCATCATATCCTTTCCAATGATCACAAAACAAAATCCGGCAAGGGCTATTACACCTATGAGGTAAACTGGAACCATAATCTTTCGGACACCCATCAATCTCTCAATGATTCGCATATAGCTAAGTTTAACACGTTCAAAGAGGTCGTTTTTCTCAGGATGTTCCTTTTCCTCCCGCAGGTGATTGTTTACCTGGTCGATTTCAGCAGGGTCTAATGCTTCACCTGCATGTGCATGCACATCTGCATGGTTATAATGCTGGTATTGTTCTGCTTTGATCAGCCAGTTGCAAAGTATAGGCACCAATGTTTGGGCAATCACAAAGGAAACAATCATGGTAAATCCAATAGACAGTGATAAAGGCAGGAACATCGCTTTAGGAATACCATTCATCATAAATGAGGGTGCAAACACCGCAAGGATACAAAGCAGGATGAGCATCAGGGGAAAAGCGATCTCCTCACATGCATCATAAATGGCTACCTTTTTACTTTTACCCATTTCCAGATGCTGGTGAACATTCTCTATCGTTACCGTGGCCTGGTCTACCAGAATTCCGATAGCTAATGCCAGCCCGCTCAGGGTCATAATATTGATCGTCTGACCAAACATACCCAGCAGCAATACCCCAATAAGAATCGATACTGGAATTGTGATGACAACGATCAGGCTACTCCGCCAGTCTCTTAAAAATAGTAACACCATTAGCCCCGTAAGAATGGCGCCTAGCGTTCCCTCAGTAACTAAGCTCTCTACAGCATTCACCACAAAAACAGACTGGTCAAATTCATAAGAGATCTTAACATCATCTGGCAAAAGGCTCTGCATTTCGGGAATTTTGCTTTTCAGTTGTTTTACCACTTCCCAGGTCGAAGCATCAGCCGTTTTTACCACCGGAATATATACTGATCTTTTTCCATTGATCAGCGCATAATCTACCGTGATATCTGCGGCATCAGCTACCCGGGCAACGTCCTTTACCAATACCGGCACGCCATCTTTCATCGTGACAGGAATATTGCCAAATTCTTCAACTTTTTGAACCAATGAATTAAGGGTGGTCACAAACATATTATCACCTAGACGTAAGTTCCCTGAAGGCGACATTACATTGTACTTGGCCAATGCCTCTACCACTTCATCAGGTGTAATGCTATAACTTCTCAATTTATCAGGGTTTACACTTATAGTGATCGTGCGTGAATTTGCACCAAATGGTGGCGGCGCGGAAAGTCCTGCAACTGCCGAGAACATCGGGCGAATCCTGGTAGCTGCCATATCATAGATTTCCTTTAGGCTACGACTTTTACCAGATAAGACCAGCTGGCCTACGGGCAGCGAAGAAGCATCGAACCTTACCACCTGCGGAGGCAGCGCCCCCGGAGGAAAAAATTTCATGGCTCGGTTTACCTGTAATGCCACCTGGGCAGAGGCTTCGGCCATATTGGTACTTTCGTAAAAGCTCAGTTTTAGCATCGTTAAACCCTGTATGTTTTTGGTAGTAATATTTTTCACCCCATTTACATAGAGAAACTGATCCTGCAAGCGGGTAGAGAAAAACCCTTCCATCTGTTTCGGAGACATCCCCCCATAGGATTCTATGACGTAGATGGTGGGTTGGTTTAATTGTGGAAATATATCTATCGGAATTTTTAATACACTCAGTACAGAGAATATGAGTAAACTAAAGGTGACAACTACTATAGTTATCGGCCTTTTTAATGCGGAGGTGACCAGTGACATAAAATTATTTTAAAGAATTTAAAACCAGACCTACCTGATTGCGTGTAATCGCTTTTTGGAATACAGCGCGGCACAATGTGTATTTAGCAATGGCAAAATCTGCTTCTGCACGGTACAGCAGATTTAGGGCTATGTTGAGCTCAATGATATTGATCAGTCCGTTTTTATACAGCGAGAACTTTTGTCGGTAAGCAGCCCGCGATGCGGAAAGCTGGTGTGGGATTTCATTCAATCGTGCAACTGCGGTTTGCAGCTCAGCATCTGCCTGTTTGATTTGTGTATCCAGGTTAACTGCCTGTTCTGTTAAACGGCTCTGCTCATAGGAGGACGTGCTCCTTTGCGTATTGAGCCGCAACTGCTGTCTTTTGATATCTGTGATATTAAAACTGATACCTAAACCCACCAGGTAATTTGTCCTGCTCAAACCCCAGCCATTATTTAATGCGCCAAATTCGCTATCCTGATTTATAGAGGATCCCCTACCCCACACAGCACCTTCAAGCATGAGTTTGGGTAAATTAGATTTACGGATCACTTTTTCTTTCTGCAAGCTGTTTTCGTAGCGGGACTGATAATAACTGATCAGCGGATGGGCGGAGTTATTCTCCTGTGCAGGCATCTGTAGTGACAATGAAATCAACCGTGCTGAAATTGTGCTGTCTGCTATAATTTTAACCGCATCAATGCCACTGATGGCAGCCAATTGTAGTTGCAGTTGCGTATATTTATTGTTCAGCTCCAGTAAGGTTAATCTTGACTTGGATAATTCAGCTTCAGCAATGCTTGTATCCACTCCGGCAATAATTCCACTTTTAGCCAATGCCTGGATGGATGAACGGATCTGCTGGTTCCTGGTAATATTTTCCTGTTGGATGACTACCAGGTTCTGGTATTGGAAGAGTTGCAAATACCCTTCAATAGCAGAAGTTTGCAATTGATATTTTGTTAATTTGAACTGCTGCTTTTCAACATTCACATCAGCCGCGGCCGCCTTATTCTGCGCGTTAAACAGACCGAAATTGTAAATTTCCCAGTCTAGTGTGGCAACACCAAGATTTGAGATTGCATTAGAGGGATCATTTGCCGGTCTTACTCCGCCTGTATTGGATGGAACGATTCCGAAACCAAAATATGCTCCAGGCACATTATTATTCGTACCAAGGTCGGCCTGGTAATTGACTTTAATACTTGGTAACCAGTTATATTTGGTTTCTCTTGCAAGTGATTGCCGAATACTGACTGCGGCAGAGTCTGCAATTAATGATGGTGCTTTTAAAGTGACACTGGAAACCAAATCGGCAACAGACAAGGTGTGATCCTGCACCTGGGCAGATAACACTTGTGTGAGCAGGACTAATCCAATGACACCTGATAACTTTTTAAGGATAATCATGTGTTAAAAATTGAAGAGAACAACATAGACCTCGCCTGCCAAATGAAATTGGCACACGTTAGAGATTCAATGTATTTTTCTTAAATTGTTAACTTTCCGAGGGGGAGGTAGATATCTCTTTCTGGAAGTACCCTTAAAGACAGTTGTGTGAGAAAACTATTGCTAAAAAGGTGTAATGAACTAATTGGAGCAAAAAGTCTTTCTATGAGTAAGTAGCAAAACTTACTGATCAGATCAAAACCTCCATCGCTCAGTCTTTGCTGGATTGCAATAACCTGGGCAAGATCATCTTCAAGGTAATCCTGTTTCCGTTTACTAAAGAGCTTTTGAAGTAGCCATATGTTTACCTCACCGTCATTGGTGTTAGCGTTATGAATAAGGCCAAAACCTACTAAAGGTTTTATGCTAAGCATTAAACCTGCAATTAAAAATAGTATTTTAATTAGCTTTAGAGTTTTCATAATCCTTTTAACTATTCCAAAGATGGACATAAGGTACCTAATAGCATAGTAGTATTAAAAATATTACATTGATATCAAATAGTGTCTCAAATTTTTCAAAAAACGGTGGAATACTGAGGCACTGCCATGCGTTTTAACAAATAAGGAGGATTTCTCTTTTTGCTGTTAAGCTGATGATCGGACTGACAATAGCAATTTGACCCCTTGCTTGGTTGCAGGATCCATGCCATACTTTATAGCCAAGTTTTGCCACCGCTTTGACGCGGGCAAAACCGATTCTTTTATTTGCCCCATAACTAAGGCTGTTTTTACGTTGCTCATTTTTGAAGGTGTTTTGAACTCTGTCCGTCTGGTCTTGCATGGTGAGTATAATCGCCTAAAAGGCTCATGACCAAATTACGCTCTTTGAACCACCATATGCCATCAACACGGGCAAAGGTGTCTTCATACTGGCCGATAATGATCGGCTGAAGTGGAAATTTCCTTTCAAGATCCTGCTGGAATATCGACATATAGGAAGATGCCGTTGCACTCTGGTCATCAGCATCAATTTTCAAAACTGTGTTTGTAGTTAAATGTGCCGTATGAGGTGTCCCATTCGGGTATACCTGTAAATTTTCAGTCAGGTGTTGTTCAATATGCGCTGTGCCATCTGCGACTAACCCATCAGATATGATTTTTCCATACTTAAATAATCTGGCTACCCCGGCGAAGTTAGCTGCGTCTAAATAGTGGGTGTACTGTGCGATAAGATTTTCAATTTCTCTTTCGCTGCTGATTTTATAGCTTGATTGTTCCATAGCAAAACTAATTTTTTATTGTTGTGATCATGTTTATTTCCTTTTTTATATGTTTATACCACTGGTATCGTACCGCCATCGACTATGTAGTTGACGCCTGTGATATAAGCAGCAGCAGGTGAAACCAGGAAGCCAACAAGTTCAGCAATGTCTTCCGGTGCGGCCATTTTGCCCATTGGGATACCACCTATCTTATCCATCATGACTTGTGTAGCTTCATCAATTGTTTTGCCTAAAGCATTAGCAAAATCACCTAAAAAGGCTTGCATTGCCCCTGTTTTAACTGGTCCTGGAGAAACGGTCAATACGCGTACGCCTTTGCTGGCAAGTTCATTGGATAAGCCTTTACTATAATTATCCAATGCAGCTTTTGCTGCACCATATGGCATATTCGCCTCCCAAAGTGGTAACTGGCTGTTAATAGAAGAAATGTGAATAATTACACCTTCTCCAGCTTCCAGCATTTTTGGTAATAATGCCCTGTCCAAATTAACTGGTGCCATCAGATTTAATTGTAAATCATTATTCCAGTGTTCGTGTGTTAATGTGCCGAACCCGCCAGCCGGGCTGCTTGTACCACCAATGTTGTTTATTAAAATATCAACTTTTCCAAATTTTTCGTTGATTTCATTAGCTAGTTTATCGCTTTCCCCAACTTTTGCTAGGTCTGCCGCAATAAAATGATAGGATTGATTTGCATCAGCTGGCTGACTTCTGGCCGTTACAATAATAGTGGCACCTGCATCTGCGAGTCTGTCTGCAATAGCTTTTCCAATGCCTTTAGTACCGCCTGTTACTAATGCTATTTTTCCGTCTAATCTTGTGTTTGTTTTTTGTGAGTTTGACATTTGTTTTTATTTTTAAATTGTTAATTGGATATATATCTATTATGAATGATGTAATTATTTGTTGGTTTCAGGCTTGTGTGGCACATAAATTATAGTAATGATTGCTGCTAATACTGATATGCCTGCTGCAGCCAGGAATGCACTACTTAGCCCGGAAGAAAAGTCATGGGGTTTTAAATTGGCCGTATAAATAGAAACCATAGCTGCAATGCCAATAGCACCACCAATCTGCTGGCTGATTTGTAAAACGCCAGACGCGATACCTGCGTCTTGATCTTCAACTCCTTCAAGAACTATAATACTACCTGGTGTGAAAACCAAGGCAACACCTACGCTATGTAGTATCACTGGGAAAAGAACATCTCCCCAATAAGTGCTGTTCGCATTAAGCCTTGAGAAACCAATTACACCTGCTGCTACAAGAATACAGCCTACCACCATTAGGTTGCGAACACCAAATCTGATCACCATGCGTGGCACAAACTGGGTAACCGAAAAGACTGTGATGGTCAGTGGCATATAAGCAAATCCTGCCAAAAGCGGATTTAACCCTAATACTTGTTGAAAATACTGCAGAATAAGGAATAATGATGCAAAATGCATTCCTACAACTGCTGCCATAACAATCAGTCCACCCTGTCTTGGTTTAGGACAAAGGATACTGAGCCTCAATAAGGGGTCTGCCACTTTTGATTCGATCAAAAAAAACAAGGTAAACAAGAGTACAGCAGCGATAAAACTCCCGATTGTAAGCAATGATAACCAGCTATTTTCGGCAGCGCTGATAAAACCATACACAAGCGCCGTTGATCCGAAGATAGCAGTTAGTGCTCCGCTAAAATCTATTTTACCTTTTACTTTACTCGTTTCAGGTACTAGAAAGCCTATCGCTGCAAATGTAACTGCACCAACAGGAACGTTAATAAGCAATGACCATCGCCAGGATATGAATGCTGTCAAAGCACCACCTAAGATCAGTCCAACTGATGCGCCAATGGATGATATAGCATTAAAAAGGGACAGGCCGTGATTTTTTTCTTCTTCATTTCTGGCCAAAATGGTAATTAGTGCAAGTACACTAGGGGCTGCTAAAGCAGAACCAACCCCTTGAAAAACACGTGCGATAATCAATACCGAAGGTGAGGGCGCTATTCCTCCTGCTAGAGAAGCAAGAACGAAGATCGCCAATCCGATCTTAAATGCTTTGACTTGTCCGATCATGTCACCTAACCGGCCTCCTAAAAGTAGCAGGCCTCCAAAAGCAAGTGCAAAAGCATTTGGGATCCAGGAAAGATCCGCTGCAGTAAAGCCCAGATCAATCTGAATATTCTTCAAAGAAACAATGACGATTAAAAAGTCCATCGCCAGCATGAGTTGTACTGTAAGTATAACGGCTAAGGCGGTTTTTCGATAAATTAAAGTTGCTGGCATAGTATTATTGTTATTCAGAATTGATTGCTCCAAATTTATTGGTGGTCTTATATTCTGTATTGATTGTTCCAGATTTATTGCTGTTTTGACCTCACTATGTTAATATTAAAAAGTCTATAATTATAAGTTATTTGGATAGTTGAGAAGTCACGCGCTGCACCATCTTTTTGATTTTTACGGGACCCTGATGCAGTATGTGAAATTCATGCGAGCCGGTAAAAGCATTGATAAACACTAATGCTGATTTTTCATTGTAAAATAGCGGTGATTTCTGTAACAGTTGGAGGTTCAAACTATGTTATTTGCAAACATCTTGATGTTAATTCATCTATATCTGTTCTGTAGGTATGGGGAATAATCAGTTCCTCCGGGGCAATCCCGGCCGTATAGACCAAAAGATCATCTGATCCTTGGCTCCAGGCATCCAATACGGGCATGATTACGTCCCAAGCCTCATTCACTTGGTCTGCACGCATAAAAAGCGAGGGATCGCCGGCAAGCATATCAGATATTAGCGTTTCATATGCCTCCGGGCTATACTGATTATCTGCGCCGAAATCAAAGATCATTTCAGCTGTCCTTAGCCCGGTGTTAACTCCTGGCTTCTTGGCGTTCAAACGAAGGCGGATATCGGTACCTGGTTGCAGATTGATCAGAAGCCTGTTGGGTAACTGATCGCCTCCATAGATATCTCTGAACGGCCCCTCTGCCTGATTGCGAAAGTTCACCTTTACCGATGAAGACTTTTCAAGCAGCCTTTTTCCTGTACGCAGAAAGAAGGGGACACCTGCCCAGCGTGGGTTATCGATAAAAAAATTAAGAGCAACATAGGTCTCGGTTATAGAGTCTTGATGTACGCCATCCTCCTCAAGATATCCCACAACATCTTTTCCGTCTATGGTTCCTGAACCATATCGGCCTCTAACTACAAATTCCCGAACCTCTTCAACGGGAATACGCCTGATTGCCTTTAAGAGTTCTACCTTTCTATCCCTGATATGTTCTGCCTCAATAATATCGGGAGACTCCATGGCTACCATTGAAAGTATCTGCAGCAGATGGTTTTGAATCATATCCTTTAAGGCACCAGCAGCTTCAAAATAGCTTCCCCGTCCCTCAACGCCTATTTTTTCAGCAACGGTGATATCGACCGACTCAATGTACTCTGCATTCCATAAAGGTTCGAACAGTGCATTGGCAAATCGGAGGGATAATATGTTCTGAACGGTTTCCTTCCCCAGATAATGGTCAATCCTGTAGATTTGTTTCTCGCTGAATGAGCTTGTCAGAAGCTCATTTAGTTCTACTGCAGATGTCTTAGTATGCCCGAAGGGTTTTTCTATTATAATCCTGTCGTGATCAAGTCCGTCTGCAAGACCCGCCAGTTTGATGTTTTCTGTAACCTTGGCGATAAATCGTGGGGCGACCGAAAGGTAAAATATGCGGTCCGACCTTTCCCCGAAGCCTATTTCGGCCGCCTCAATCTTCTCTTCTAGTCCACTATAGGAATCAAAGCTCTCGATCGAGGACCTGAAATAATATAAGCGGCAGGCGAAACCTTCCCACTCTTCCAGTGAAGGAACTCCGCTCCTGGAGAAGACAGAAAGGTCATTAAATAATTTTTCCCTATAGGCCGAATTCTCAAGATCAGTCCTTCCTAGTCCAATGATCTGAAAATTCTGCGGCATGCGTCCATCCAGATAAAGGTTGTATAGCGCCGGAATCAGTTTCCTTTTAGCAAGATCACCCGTTCCGCCAAAGATGACAATGACGGCGGGTACGGTTCTTTTTCTTTTTTCCATTTTTTAAAATACTTATGATTGAACCGGGATCAGTCCCAGATACTATGATAGGTACCCGTGCTGTCGGTTCTTTCATAAAGATGGGCACCAAAGTAATCTCGTTGTGCCTGTATTAGGTTGGTTGGGAGCTCTGCACTCCTATAGGCATCAAAATAAGAAAGAGCAGACATAAAGGCCGGAACCGCCACACCAGCGTCGACGGCTAGCTTAATTGTGGATCTTGCCGACTTCTGTTTGTCGGACAGGTCAGACCCAATCTTGTCATCAAGCAATAGATTTGGCAGTCGAGGATCTCTGATGTAAGCCTGTCTGAAGTCTTCCAGGCTAACAGAACGGATGATGCAGCCGCCACGCCATATCCTGGAGATATCTTCCAGGTTTAGACCATAGTCATAGTGCTCAGAGGCTACCTGTAACTGGGCCATCCCCTGGGCATACGTATTTATGATAGAAAAGTACAGCGCATCATGCAAAGTATTCAGGATCTCAGTTTGATCATCAGTGAAATGAGCAGTGCTTTCCCAGATAAGTTTTGATGAAGCCTGACGCCTCTGGTCCTTGTATTTTGAAAGATCACGGATGTTAACTGCGGCATCTATTGTAGGAACGGGAACCTGAAGATCCATTGCGTTCTGTGATGTCCATTTACCAGTACCTTTTGCACGTGCAACATCTGAAATCACATTGATCAGTCTTACATCAGTATCTCCATCAAATTTGTTGAGCACCTTTCCGGTGATCTCGATCAAAAAGGACTTGAGATTTGTATTATTCCAGCTACTGAAGGTCTCCTGGATTAATGAATCCTTTATCCCCAGTACCTTTCTCATCAGGTCATATGTTTCAGCGATCAGCTGCATGATGCCGTATTCAATCCCGTTATGTATCATTTTCACGTAGTTACCGGCAGACCCGTTCCCTAAATACGTAACGCAAGGCTCTCCGTTTACTTTAGCGGCAATGGCTTCAAATATCGGCCGCAACCGCTCATAAGCCTTTTTATCACCGCCTGGCATCATGCTGGGCCCAAATCTGGCGCCATTTTCCCCACCAGAAACTCCCATTCCGAAAAAATGTATTCCTTTTGCTTGAAGCTCGATAAATCTCCGGTCGGTATCGGTGAAGTATGAATTGCCGCCATCAACTATTATGTCACCCTTTTCTAAATGGGGCAGAAGGCTTTCGATGGTCTCATCTACTGGTTTTCCTGCAGGCACAAGCAGCATTATTGCCCTTGGACTTTTTAGTTGTCGCACAAAAGATGCAGGATCCGTTGTCGCACTTACCTGCATATGATCTTCTGATTCACTTAACAATGTGGATGCCTTTTTTGGATCTCTTGCCATGCCTACCACGGAAAAACCGTGATCTGCTATATTTAAGAGCAGATTTCTGCCCATTACTCCCAGGCCTACAATGCCAAAATCGTGGTTGTTCATTATATTAAATTTTAGATTTTAATATTTATTCGACTACTTAATAATTTATTTTTGAAGCTTCTGGTAAAATTTGTTCATATACTAAACCAGCGTCAGTCAGTTAAGCCAGCGCATTTCTTCCTAAGACCTGATTTTGTATTATCTATTTTCTTATAGTCAGTGAATGAGATCTGCTTTAACGAAGGCTATTTTTCCATTCCTGATTTTGAAATCAAAAGTTCCACCGATTTTTCCTTCTGGAAAATCACCGGTAAATTCTACTTCTAAATGCGCATTTTCTTCATCGGCGATCGCTAGATTCACTTGGATCGTGTGCGTATTATAGCCAATAAAGTAGCTTTCAAAATATTCTTTGACGCCTTTATGTCCACTAAATTTTCTTCCCACTGAAGGATCATCCAATACAGCATCGGGTAAATAGAAGTCCAGATATTTTTCCGTATCGAAAGCGTTGCTGGCAACAATCCAGTCACTGATGAATTTTTGAATGTTTATATGCTCTAATTTTTTCAAAAATATAGGTTTTGCTTTTAAAACTTCTTGATATATGGGACACGTTTGTGAATGTGCTCCCGGCAAGTAACCAATACTCATCAGAAACTCGTTCACTATTTCACCTCCGGTAAAACGAAACGTTTTCTTGAAAAGCTTTACCCATTCCTCTTTGCTTTTTGGATGATGGTGTTCCATCCATTTTTCGAAGCTCCCGTATTCTTTTTGAATAGCTAAAATGAATTTTGCATTTTCTATCGCTGCATTTACTTTCAACTTATTACGGATTATTCCAGGATCGCTTAAAAGACGTTCACGGTCTTTATCGGTGTAACTTGCTACTTTTTCTATATTGAAATTATCATAAGCTTGCCTGATGTTTTTTTCTTTTTTTAAGATGATTTCCCAACTCAAACCTGCCTGATTGATTTCCATGAGCAACCGTCCAAACAATTCATTATCATCGTGAATAGGAAAACCGTAATGCTGGTCATGATAGTTCTGGTGCAAACTACGACCAGGCTCTTTCATCATGGGTATATAGTTACAATAGCTCATTTTATTTTTATTTCTTTATATCACAAAGATGATCTGAATAATTAAGGCAGCATTCGTCAAAACGGAGCATATTGTTGCCGTTTTGACGAAATAACATTATCTGTTTGAATTGCGCCACAGAACTAGTTTTCCTGAAGTTTAATTTTACGTAACATTTGTTTTAAAATAAGAGCCTAAAAAGTAGTCGGGATAGTTCCCCCATCTATGACATAATTGGCTCCTGTAATATAGGAGGCTTTGGGTGAAGCAAGAAAACCTACCAAATGTGCTATTTCTTCGGGCTGAGCAAGTCTGTTCATAGGCACACCTCCCAGGCTGTCCATGACTAATTGAGCTGCTTCGTCCAGGGTTTTCCCTATAGAATTGCCGTAGCTGGAAAGAAAGGCTTCCATGGCTGTAGTTTTTACCATTCCAGGTGAAACGGTTATGACCCGGACACCTTTTGATGCAACTTCATTAGCCAGTGCCTTGCTATAATTATTAAGGGCTGCCTTGGTTACTCCATAGGAGAAATTAGAAGCATAAAGCGGTAACTTGCCATTAAGAGAGGAAATATGAATAACCACGCCTGTATTACGCTCGATCATCGAGGGAACAAGTGCTTTGTCCAGCTTGATGGCTGCTAGTAAATTTAATTGCAGATCTTTCTCCCAATCCTCATCAGACAAGACGCCGAAACCGCCTGCTGGAGAAGAAGTTCCTCCAACATTGTTGACCAAAATATCCAAACCGCCATATTGTTCCGTGATTTTTAAGGCTAGATTTTCGTTATCTGAACTTTTTGTCACATCTGCTGCTATAAAATCATGATTTATATCTTCTGTCGGTTTGCTTCTTGCTGATACAATAACGGTAGCTCCTAATACCGCTAATTGGTCTGCAATTGCTTTTCCAATTCCTTTCGTTCCTCCAGTAACCAATGCTACTTTTCCTGTTAATTCTTTTTCTGTACTGTTCATTTTTACATTGTTTTAACTGAAACGTACGTTTCAAATTTGTTTAAAAAAAATATTTATTATTGAATTGATTTCACGGGGTCTCTTAGAATGGTTTTTAAATGTTGTTGACTTTGTCCTCTTTCAAAATGGATCAAGTGAATTTCATGGTGCATTCCTGATTTGACCAGACTATTTTCAGTTGCGAAGTCTTGCAGAATAGGCAATGTCTCCAATTCCCCTGCAAGAGGCCCTAAGTGCATTAGCTGAACAGATTTTCCCGCAGTATAAGTGAATCGCTTAAATTCAGTGGCAAAAGAAATATCATTACTTTTTGCAGCAGTTGTTTTAATGTCGTCTTCTGTAACAAAATCCGGAATAAGTACTACGATCCTATAATGGAGCAAGTCTAAATCTACTGTAGTATAAAAATTTCCAATATCTACGAATCCTTCTTTGTCGTCAAACCAATAAAAAATCTCGACAATATCATTTTTAAATGATTTCTGCGTTCCTTTAAACTGATCTTGAAGTTGAATGATGAATTCAAGTATTGCTTTTTTCTTTTGGTAAAAAATGTTTGTTCCTGGACTTCCGCTTCCAAGAATGGATAAATAGGTGTGTTCTCCGATTTCTACTATTTCTGGCTGTGTTTTGGCGGAGTAATAACCGCTTAATTCGTTTGGAATGTCTATCATATGCATAATAAGAAAGTTTTTTTAGTAAAAAATTATTTTTATTGCCCCATTAGTACCGCTACTGTTTTCTTAATTCTTATCTTTTCCAGATGAATGAATGTATTGTAAAGATACAAAAAGATCTGAAACATACATTTCAGAATTATTTATTTTAAGTCATTTTCGAAAATCCGCTTTTTCATTCTGCTCAACGAGGGATTCTTGATTCCCAGAAAGGAAGCGATATGAAAGGACGCTACCCGTTGCACAATATTCGGGTGATCTTTTAGCAGATTGAGGTAACGCTGTTCGTGGGAGAGAAACAACAGATCCTCCGCTCGTCCCTGAGCGTGATTAAAAAAATGTTCGGCAAGAATTCTCCCAAATCGTTCCCAGGCTTTATGGTCCCGGTAGAGATTTTGTAAATCGACGTAGGGAACATATAGAATCTCTGCATCCTCCAAGGCTTCGATATAATAGTTACAGGGATATTGATAAATGAAACTCCGAAAGGAAACAATAAACTGACCTTCAGAAAAAAAGAATATGTTTTTTTCTTCGTCTTTTTCCGGATCATAGTAATAAACACGGAAAATACCTTTGACCACAATTCCGAGGTCTTTACATACAACGTTTTGTTTGTTGTAAAAATTTCCTTTGGGAATTTCCCGTTTCCGCCAAAGGGGGAGACTAACAGAAACATCAGCTTCCGTTAGTCCTGCAAATGGCGTTACAACATCTTGCAAGTAGCTTGCTATATCTATTTTCATATTCAACGGTTTAAATACTCTAACGTTTTATCGACGTGGGCATCGCCGTTTAGAAAACCCCGGTATTTGAAAGCCACTTTTCCCTGTTCGTCCACTACGAAAGTTTCCCGACCTGTAAGGAACAATACATTTTTGATCCCGAAGGACTTCAATACTTTATTATCGGGATCACTTAACAACGTAAAATTCAGGCTATGGTGCTCGGCGAATTGCTTATGGCTATTTACGCTACCAGAATTAATACCGATGACCATCGCACCTTTATCTTCAAAATATTTGTAACTGTCCCGGAAAGCACAGGCCTCTTTGGTACAAACCCCGCTTTCATCTTTCGGGTAAAAATAGATAACTAACTTCTTACCTCGGTAATCTTGAATATTAATCTGCTTACCGTCTTGATTTTCTAGTACAAACGCTGGAATTGTATCGCCAACGTCTATTGTTGTTTTTCTTTTTGTGCTCATCATTTTAATCTTTCGCAATGATTTCAAGGAGGGATGTCAGTTCGGTTGGTTTTGAAATGAACGGACTGTGGCCCGTATTAATAGTGAATGTCTTTGTGATACCTGCATCTGCTGCCATTTGCTTTTGAAAAGGATAGCTGATGGCATTGTCTTCTGTGGTAAACACATAGTATTTTTTTCCAGCAGCAGTGTAGTTTTCGGTCGTGTAGTTTAGCGGTGTAGCAAGCGGAATAACAGGTTCGGCTCTGTAACGGTCCAGAACAAATTGCTTTTGTTTGTCAGTGCCGTCCTGAATAAACACTTTTAGGAAGTTGATGTCTGGATTAGCAACCCCGGCTAATGTTTGATCTGCATTAAACTCCAATACCGGTCCTAAAAGCGAAGCTCTATCCAGACCTGCGTAGTCCAAAACGCTTTTTCCTGTTTGAGGGATAAATCCAGCCACATAAACCAGCTTAGCAATTTTAGCAGGCACTTGAGTAGCCGCTTGTGTAATAACAGCACCTCCTAAACTATGTCCTATTAAGATCACTGGTTCATTAAATGAATCAATGGCAGCTTTTACCTGATCTACGTATCCAGAAAAACTTAGTTCACTAACAGGAGTATTATCATTCCCGTGTCCTTTCAGATTGACTGCTATAACCTGATAGCCTTGAGCGGTTAAATTGGTTTTTACTTCTTCCCATGCGTAAGATGCCTGCCAGGCTCCGTGTACCAATACAACCGGTGCCTTTCCATCTTCCATATTTGCATCATCATCTTTGGAGCAGGATGGAAAAATGATTACACTCATTAAGATTAGGCCTATCATTGAGAATAGCCCGATTACATTTCTTGTCTTGTTTTTAACTGTATTCATTATTTATGTTTTTTAATAAAGATCAAAATTCAGGATAAGTCAGCAGACAGTTTTTCACTTAAGTTAACTTTATAAAAATTTTATGATTGATTTGCATCAATCCTCCATATTGTTGTAAAAGTTGATAGAAGCAAGAGCCTTTGCCTACTTGCTATTCTATACATAATGGGGTCGGATAAGTCATTCTCATTAGTTCAGAAAGCTTTTTTTATAGTCAGAAGGAGACAATGACGTTTTACTTTTAAACAGCTTATTGAATGACTGAGGATGTTCAAAACCTAACTGATAGGCAATTTCGGCAGTAGTTAATTCATCTTTTGCAAGATATTCTTTAGCTTTTTCGATCACTTTTTCATGGATGAACTGTTGTGTATTCAAACCAATTAGATTTCTCAACAGATCGCTTAGGTAACGGGGTGTGATATTCAGGTTTTCTGCAACCGCATTAACAGAAGGCAATCCTTTTATTAACGACTTTTCTTCATTAAAATAAACCTCCAGATGCTGTTCCAGTTTTGCAAGAAGATCATTGTTCACTGCCTTTCGAGTTAGGAACTGACGGTCATAAAATCGATTGGCATAATTGAGCAGCAACTCAATTTGTGAAATGATTACATCCTGACTGAATTTATCAATACGCTCGTTCAGTTCATCCTGGATGAACCTATAGATGCTTAGAATTGTTGTTTTTTCTTTCTCTGACAGATATAACGCCTCGGCAGCAGAATAACTGAAATAGCCATATTGTTTGATAATCGAATTTAGTGAATAGGACCGAAGAAAATCCGGATGAATATGAAGTGTCATACCGCTATAATCAGCTTCCTCATCCTGCATTTTCAACAGCTGCCCGGGAGCTATGAAAGACATGCCGCCTTCTTCAAAATCGTAGAATCCCTGACCATATTTGAGCTTGCCGGAAAAACTTGTTTTGAACGAGATTTTATAAAAGTTTAGGATTATTCCCTGTTCAAAATCTTTGGGATCAAAATGCGCTTCTCCGTAATTCATTATACTGATCAGCGGATGTGATGGAGCTGGCTGCCCCATAGCTTTATGCAACTGGGATAAGGAATTGAATATAACTGGCTGTTTTTTCATTGTATGCGAATTTAATTAATCTATCAAAAGCAACCCTGCCAGAATTTAAATCAGATTATGGCAGGGATAGTTAACCTAAAATAGAAACTGGGTACGTATTTTTTCGAATTGTCCTTCCGGTGTTAATTCAAGATGATCGGCGTATAAAGCAATAGCATTATTACCGGCAACATATCTTAGCTGATCTTTTTTGTCCGTCGCCGCATTATAAATTATTTGAGCTACGTCTTCTGCTTTGGTGTAATTAGCAATCTGTTCGGCACTGTAACCTTCACTAACTTTGGCTACAAGGTTTTGATAGGCTTCATGTATTGCTCCTTCCATGGATCTTCCAGCAAAATCAGTCTGCATACCACCGGGCGCTACTACTTTTACTTTGACTCCAAATTGGGCAAGCTCATAAGCAAGGCCTTCAGAAAGACCATCCACGGCAAACTTGGTTGCATTGTAAATTGAACATGTTGGGTATCCTATTAGCCCAAATGTAGAAGTAATATTGATGAACACTCCGTTTTTCTTTTTTCTAAAATATGGGATGAATGCTCTGGTAACATTGATTACACCTAATAGATTGGTATCTATTTGCATTTGGATCTGTTCATCGCTGAAAGCTTCGAGTGGTCCGATTAAACCATAGCCTGCATTGTTCACCACTACATCTATTGAATGCATGCTTAGGATTTCCGCCACCGTTCTTCTGATCTGTGCTGCGTCTGTTACATCCAGTGGCAGCACCGTTACATTTGGAAGTTCCGTTAATTCTTTTTCGTTTTCGGGTTTGCGCATGGTGGCAATTACATGCCAGCCAGAGGCCTGAAATAATTTAGCGGTTGCTTTTCCCAGTCCGGATGAGGCTCCGGTAATAAAAATAGTTTTCATTAGAAATATAGTCTGCTAATTTGTTGAAATTGTTCCTGTTGTCCGAGTTTTTCGCGGTCACTTGCTATTTTCTGAGCATCCGGTCCTGCTATATAGCGTAATTGAGATTTGTTATCAGTTGCAGCTTCAAAAACCACTTTAGCCACATCTTCGGGTGATGAAAAGTGAACTTCAGTACTACCATCTTCAAATCCGGCAATCATCTTGTTCCATAATGGTGAATAGGGTTCACTTTCAACGTATGCTAACGATCGCCCTGCATAATCAGTAGCCATTCCTCCGGGAGCAATGGTTTTTAAACGAATACCGAATTGATTTACTTCATAATTAACAGCTTCGCTCCAACCTTCCAACGCAAATTTGGTAGCACTATAAACAGAAGCCAATGGATTGGCCGCTATCCCCGCTGCAGATGTCGTAGTCAGCAGGATTCCTTTCTTTTGATGCTTTCTGAAATAGGTAATAAAAGGCTGTGCTACTCTGAGAACACCGATAAAGTTGGTTTCAATTTGCCGGCGGATATCCTCATCCGAATACGCTTCAAAGCCACCAACCATACCATATCCTGCGTTGTTGAACACTACATCCACATCAAATTGATTTAATACTTCATCAATTGTAGATCTTACCTGAGTTGCGTCGGTAACGTCTAAAGCATATAGAAATACATTATCAAGCTGACTTAATTCTTTCTCGGTGGCCGGGTTACGCATGGTGGCAATCACATTCCATCCATTTGTTTGAAATAGTTTAGCTGCTACTTTGCCTAACCCAGATGAAGCTCCGGTAATAAAAATTGTTTTCTTTTCCATTTTGTTAAGTTTTAATTCTTCTGTTTTCGCTTATACAAATGTCTGGTTCAATTTTCCTGACTGATTAGCCGAAATGACGTATGTTGTAGCCATAATGGTATTATAACAGCAGTTTATAAATACATCTTACACAGCAACCAAGGATTTCGAATGAAGCTCAGGAATGAAGCGGAGCCAGGTAAAACAAATACGTTCTAAATGGTTGTAAGTCTCGCATACCCTGTTTGCAAAACCTATACGATCATCCGGTAACATCTCACTATCCAGCAGATTATCTGTTATGATTAAATATTCATCGCCGTCAATAGAATTCTTCAATAGCCGATGGGCTTCAATAACCGATGTCCCGTATAATTTTGTGAACCTGCCTACGTGGTACTCAGCAAGGGGCCCATAATGAGCGATCATTTTCAGGCTGAGCTTAAGTTCAATGCCTGTCTCACGCGACAATTTGGATAATTCAATGCTAAATCGATGCTGCATGGTGCTAAATTGTGCCAGAACTTCTTCAGAAGATAACCTTTTGCCCAGCTTGTAGAAAAGAATAGCGTCGCCTTCGATCTCTGAAACTTTCAGCCCCAGAATGTTGCAGTCCAGTAATACCGTTAGCAATCTGGAGATTACATATTTGCCGGTGCCGATATCAGTGTCGTGTACAAATTTTGTAAATCCACTGATATCCGGAATGAGCAGACTGCCTTGGTTTAAACTGGCAAAATTAGAAGTTTCACTTCCAATGCCTGGGAAGTTGTTGTATTGCTGATATTTCATGAGGTGCGTATTAAGTAGTATTACTTTTTATTTCCTTTATAGGATTAATACAAAGGTGTAATGAAGCGGCCTGCCGCATGTTGCCGAAATGCTGTTCCCTGTAGCCGAAATGGAGCATCAGTGATATAAATTAGGAAGATGTATGCCATAATACCACCCTCGATTTGGCCATATTTCCTGGTGAATGAGGGTGGTAAATTTATTTTTACTCTTTAGCTTAAATGTTTTTATACGGGTCCGTATGCGCTTGCCTGCCCACCGTCAATTGCGATAATCTGCCCGTTTACGTATGAACAGTCTTCGCTTAAAAGAAACGCAACCACTTTCGCAACCTCTTCAGGCTGGCCCAGTCGTTTAGCGGGGTTCTTTTGTGAGGCTTCTATTTCCGCGGCTTTGGGATTATCGGGGTTCATGATGAGAAAAGCCTCCTCTACCATTGGTGTGTAAATAAACCCGGGCGCAATGGCATTGGTAACAACCCCATCTTTGGCATATTCAATTGCAGCAACTTTTGTTAATCCTGCCACTGCATGTTTAGTGGCCACATAAGCGGTTCTGTCAACTGCACCTAGTAATCCGGCTACAGAAGATACGTTTACAATCCTGCCATAACCCTGCTTCTGCATAACCGGAATCACATAACGTAATCCGTAATGTATTCCCAGCAAATTGATGTCAATTACCTTTTTAAACAGCTCAGTATCGTAATCAATTAATTTTGTCTGCCCACCTTCAATCCCTGCATTGTTGTAAAATCCATCGATCCGGCCGAAAGCGTTAATTGTTTCCCCGACATAGTTTTTTACCGCTGCTTCATCTGAAACATCAGCAATAATAGTGATCAGTTCTATCTCAGGAAACGATTCAACAATCGCAGCTTTTGCTTCCTGCAAGGCAGCTTCGTTAAGGTCTACTAGTGCAAGGTGAGCTCCTTGTGATGCAGCTTCCTTCGCAGCCGCTAGTCCAAGTCCCATTGCTGCCCCTGTGATCACAATTGTTTTTTCTTTAAGTGTACTCATGGTAATTTTTGTTAGTTAATCTTCTTATAATTATTTCCAGCCGCCACCAACTGATCTGTACAATTCAACTGACGCGTCCAGCTGCGCGCGTTTTAGTTCTGCTGATTGCAGCTGACTTTGCAATACATTCGATTGTGCGGTAATCACTTCAAGGTAATTGGCCATTCCATTCCTGAAAAGGAGCCCTGCGTTTGTTGTGGCTTGTTTTAGCGTCTCTGTTCGCTGATCAGCGACAGACCGCTGTTGTGCTAATTTATCAATCCTAACCAATGCATCTGACACTTCTCCAACGGCGGTCAGAACCTGCTGACGGAACAAGATCACCGATTTTTTCCGCTCGATTACAGCGAGTTCATATTGAGTTCTTAATCGCCGTTTTTGAAACAATGGCTGAGTAAGATTACCTATGGAATTTCCGAACAGTGATGCAGGGAGCGTGAACCAGTTGCTTGCACGGAAGGAATTAACGCCTCCCTGGGCAGTAATAGTCAGTGCAGGGTACATATTGGCCTTATTTAAACCAACCTGTGCATTCGCTCTGTCAATTTCCAGCTCCGCACTTTTAACATCAGGACGCATATTCAACAGTGCAGCAGGAATTCCTGCACTGATGTGTTTCAAGGGGAAAAACTGATCCAGTGAAGCCGCACGCTGAACCGGTCCTGGTACTTTACCCACTAGGAGACTGACGGCATTTTCCTGTACGATGATATCCTGTTCAAAGCGGGGTAATAACTGCGCAGCAGCTAATTGCTGCGCCTGTGCTTGCTGGACAGCTAAAGAGGTTACCTGTCCGGCATCATACTGTAACTGTATAATCCGTAGCGTACTGTCATTAAGGGCAACGTTTTCCCTGGCAATTCTAACCTGAGCATCTAGCATCAGCAAATTATAATAACCCCGCGATATATCCGAAACAAGCTGTGTCTGGATGGCTTTTCTTGCTTCGGTTGTTTGGAGAAAAACCGCCAGCGCATCCGATTTTTGATTCCGGACTTTACCCCAGATATCAGCTTCCCAGGAGAGGGTAGCAGCAGCTGTATAATCTTCTATATGCTTATTATCTAAAAACTGACTTAGCGTCAGGCCATTTAGACTATTGTCTGAAGGGCGGCTGGTTGTGCCCGTTACTGCCAGGTTAATGGTGGGCAACTGGCCGACCCTTGCCTGCTTCAATAACTTTTGAGCGGCATCGATGTTTCGGATCGCAATCTGGAGATCATTATTTCTTATTAGCGCGGTATCAATCAGCACTTTAAGATAACTTTCCTGCAAAAATTCTCCTAAGGGTAACGATGCAACTGAAGTCGTATCGCTTGATTGGGAACCGCGATAACTTGCAGGAAGTATATCCGATGGCTTGGGAATATCCCGGGAGACCTTACAGGAACTCACCGCAATCAGAATGCCGGTCAATAAATAGGTAGTTGGCTGTTTTATAAATGCGTTTGTTTTCATTTTACTAATGATTGGTCTGGTGCTTTAAATGTACTTCAGGTGCTGGCAGGGCATATAATGCCTCTTCATCAGGATCCAGGTCCGTAGGGATCCCAGTGAACCGTTCCTGCAATCCCTGGAAAATCACGAACAACACCGGAATAATTAAAAGGCCAAGCAGAACGCCTGCAGCCATGCCGCCGGCAGCGCCGATACTGATCGAGTGGTTACCCTGAGCCGATGGTCCGGATGCAAACATCATCGGAATCAAACCGGCAACAAACGCTGCCGAGGTCATAATAATTGGTCTGATCCTTGCCTTAGCAGCGTCAATTGCAGCATCAAGAATGCTTTCTCCGTTCTTTCGCCGCTGTAAAGCAAACTCTACAATCAAAATTGCGTTTTTAGCGAGCAGGCCAATCAGCATGATCAGCGCTACCTGCACATAAATATTGTTTTCGATGCCCACAAGCCCGATGGTGGCAAAAACACCGAAAATACCGGTGGGGATAGAAAGCATCACCGCAAATGGCAAGATATAACTCTCGTATTGGGCCGAGAGCAGGAAGTAAACGAACACCAGACACAGGACAAAGATAATGGTAGACTGTCCGCCGGAAGCGATTTCCTCCTTAGTGATACCACTAAACGCATAGCTGTATCCGGTTGGAAGTTTGCTTGCGGCGACCTCTTTTACGGCATTAATCGCATCACCGGTGCTAAAGCCGGGTTTTGGCATGGCATTGATCTTCATCGAATTGAACAGGTTATACCTGGAAGCCGTTTCTGTACCGTAAACCCTTTTAAGTTTAACCAGGGTACTTATCGGAACACTTTCACCGGTATTGTTCTTGACGTATACGCCATTTATGGCTGATTGATCCGTTCTGTCAGCTTTATCAGCCTGTACCATTACTCTGTAATACCGCCCGAAGCGATTAAAGTCGGATGCCTGAGTAGAGCCGAAGTAGGTCTGCATAGTTTGGAGTATATCCTTGGTACTTACGCCAAGCTGATCTGCTTTAACATCATCAACTTCTAGCTCTAATTGCGGATAGTCAGCGCGGAAGGTAGTAAAAGCAAGAGCGATCTCTGGCCGTTTCATCAATTCAGTGATAAACTGGTTACCAACTGTACCAAATTTTGCCAACTGACCACTGCCGGTTTTATCCTGCAAAACAAAATCAAGTCCATCAATATTGCTGAACCCAGGTACAGTCGGAAAAGTAAATACAAAGCAATCTGCTGTTTTGATGGCTGCAAGCTTACTTTGGATAATGCCCACAATCTCATTAATATCCTTTACTGGTCCACGATCTTTTCGAGGCTTAAGTAGCACGAAGGTAATATTGGCAGAAGGGCTGCCGGTGAAGGTCAGTAAATCAAAACCACTGGTCGTACTGAGCACCCGCAGGTAGGGTTCATGGAGCAGGATCTTTTCGATCTCTTTAGCGACCTTCACATTTCTATCAAGCGATGCGCCTGGCGGAAGTGATACAGACACTGCGATAAAGCCCTGATCTTCTGAAGGGATAAAACCGGTTTTGGTGCGGTTCATCAGCACACCTGTAGCTAAAATCAATATGGCCAGCCCTGCCAGGCTTATCCATTTATGGCCTATAAGGAACCGCAAACTATTACTATAGCGGTTAGTCATCTTGTCAAAGCTGGTATTAAACCCCTTAAAGAATCTTCCGGCAAAGCCTTTGCGGTGTGAGCCTTCCTCTTCCATGTGGACATTCTTGAGAAATAATGCAGCCAAGGCAGGACTTAGGGTAAGCGCGTTTACAGCTGAAATCACGATAGCGATGGCCATGGTAAAAGCGAATTGCCGGTAAAAGACGCCAGTGGATCCCTTTAAAAATCCCACCGGCAGGAACACCGCTGCCATGATAAGCGTAATGGCTATGATCGCGCCTGAAATTTCATGCATGGCTTTGATAGTAGCTTGCTTTGCAGGAAGGTGGTCATGTTCCATTTTTGAATGAACCGCCTCGACGACGACAATCGCATCATCAACTACAATTCCTATAGCCAGCACGAGTGCAAAAAGCGTCAGCAAGTTAACCGTGAAACCAAATAAATTCATGAAAAAGAAGGTACCAAGTATTGCCACCGGTACTGCAATTGCTGGTATCAGGGTAGAGCGGAAATCCTGAAGGAATAAGTAAACAACAATAAATACCAGAATAAATGCTTCAATCAGTGTATGTTTTACCTGGGTAATAGATTCATCAAGTGCATCTTTCGTGTTGTAAAGAACGATGTATTTAATTCCTTTTGGGAAATCTTTTGCTGCCTTGTCCATAACCTCCAGAATTTTTATTTGAATTTCATTGGAGTTTGAACCGGACAACTGGAAAATGCCAATCATAAATCCGGTCTTACCATTAATGGATGTACTGCTTCCATAGGTATAGGAGCCGAATTCAATCCGTGCTACATCTCTAAGGCGAAGCACTGAACCATCTGCATTTGCTCTGATCACTATATTTTCGTAATCTTCAGGCTTATTTAATTTCCCTTTATATTTGATGATATATTCGAATGCTTCTGAACTGCTTTCTCCGAGTCGTCCTGGTGCTGCCTCTAAATTTTTATCCTGAATGACAGCCGTAATCTCTTTAGGTGTTACGTTATAGCTGGCCATTTGCTGAGGCTTTAGCCAAACCCGCATAGAATAATCTTTATTACCTCCAAGCATAGAAACAGCACCTACGCCTTCAATCCGTTTAATTTCGGGAATGATGTTAATCTGCGCGTAATTGACCAGGAAGGTGTAATCATACTTACTGGTATCGTCTGTGATCAGATCGATTGACATTATATTACTATTCTGCTGCTTTGTGGTGGTAATACCTTGCTGGATAACCTCGGGGGGTAACTGGCTTTGCGCCTGTGATACCCGGTTTTGTACGTTGACTGCGGCCTGGTCGGCATCAGTACCGAGTTTGAAGTAAACGCTGATTACAAGGATACCATCATTACTGGCCGTAGAGTTCATGTACATCATATTCTCCACGCCATTGATAGATTCTTCCAGAGATGGCGCTACCGATCTTAATAAAGTTTCTGCATTTGCTCCCGGATAGGTAGCCGTTACCTGGATTGCAGGAGGAGCGATATCAGGGAATTGCTCAAGTGGTAACTGGGTCAACCCTAGTATACCCAGGATCACTAGTAGCACGGATATGACCGTCGCGAGCACCGGCCGCTGTATGAATTTTTTAATCATGATAATTTATTTATTGTTTTCGTTAGCGGCTAACGGAATATTCGTTATGCTTTGTGGTTTGATTTGGTCACCTTCTTTCAAATGTTCAATGCCGGAGGCCACGATTTTGGTACCTGCCTTAATTCCGCTGCTGACCAAATATTTATCCCCGCTTTTACCGGTTATAATAATTGGCTGCCTGCTAACCTTATTACTATCATCTACTGCAAAGACAAATGTTTTATCCTGCAATTCAATGGTAGACTCCTGGGGAATTAAAGTTGTGTTTTCATGGATCAGACTTAGGCGAACTTTTCCTGTATTGCCTGATCGCAGCATCATATCAGGGTTGCCAAAAGTGGCCCTTAAAGTCACGGCACCAGTATTTTTATCGAACTGCCCGTCTACCATATCAATCCGGCCTGGCAGATTATAGACACTGTTGTCGGCAAGAACCAGCCTGGCCGCTGGCAGGTTTTTTAACTTTTCATCCAACGTTGCACCTTTGTACAGCTTTTTAAAGCTAATGAAGTCACTTTCGCTCAGTGAAAAATATACACGGACTTCATGAATATCAGAAAGCAGAGTAAGCGGCGCGGGATCATTCGAAGTAACCAGACTACCCATTCTTTTGTTCAGCCTGCCGATATAGCCACTTACTGGTGCCTTTAGCTTCGTATACTCCAGATCTATCTGCGCTGTTCTGACGTTCGCACGGGCCTGTTCTATATTTCCTTCCGCCGTCTCCCTTGCTGAAAACGCTGTTTTTAACTGGTAGCTTGATATGACCTTATTTTGAACAAGCGGGGTAAGTTTATCAATTTCCAGTTTGGCATTGGACAACGCTCCTTCAGATGCATGAAGACTGGCTTTCGCGCTGTTTAATCGTTCTTTGAATGGACGGTCATCAAGTTGAAACAGCAGCTGACCTTTCTGTACATATGTACCTTCATCAACAAAAACCTGCTGAATTTTACCGTCCACCTGTGGGCGTACTTCAACATTTATTAATCCCTCAATAGCTGCAGGATATTCCTTAAATGTGGTTACTGTATCGGCCCTGACGGTCGTAACCGGCAGTTCTTTAACAGCGGAGAGCTGAAGTGGTTGGCCCTCGCTGCATCCCCAGAATAGGGCAACTAATATCAGGGGAGCGATTCGTTGTTTACCAACTAGAGGAAAAAGGTGTTTATCGAGGTTAGATCTGAAAATTGACATAATTAAGTATTTTATTTGTTTAAGTGTTTGCTAGTTGAAAAAGGGTTATACTTCTTCGATGTATGGCTCTTTCGAAAGGTTGTTGCCAGGAGCAATAAGCGTATCGATAATGCCAGAGATGGCTTCGGTTAAGATTTGTTCGCTTATTTTCTGCGGAAGATGACGGCCAATCAGGTTGATTGATATAAGGCCATGCACAAATGACCAGCACGCATAATAATATTTTTGAATGATCTCGCCTGCTTTCTCAACCTGCCCTACAAGCAGGCCGATTACTTCGGAGAAAAGTGCAGCGGGAACCTGCGAATCTGTTAGCGGCTCATTGATATCGCAGCATGTAGTTTCTACGCCAAACATAATTTGATATAAGTGTTGCTCTGCAAATGCAAAATCCCAGTAGGCAGCCCACATTAGCAATAGTTGTGCTTTAGGATCATTATCGGAGTTATTCCGTGCCTGATTAATTCTTTCCGAAAGCTGTAGAAAACCCAGCCGCGCTAATTCCTGAAGCAGGGCTTCCTTGCTATTGAAATACTCATATATGGCGGGAGGGCTATACTCTATAGAATCAGCAATCTTTCGCATGCTTACCGAATTCCAGCCTGATCCTTTCCCTATAGCGAGTGCAGCTCTCAAAATATTACACCTGATATTTTCTTTATGCCTGTTGATTCTCTCTTTGCTTCCCATAGTAATTTACCTGCCAGCATACCACTTAATCGCGATAGCTTTATTAACAGTGTAAAGGTAGGAGGCACTCAGTTCATGAAATAGGGCATAATCAAACGGATATATTGCAATTTCAAACAACTAAGGTTTTACGGAAGGCGCTCGGGGTGGCATGTCCATTTTTCTTAAAAAATTTGAAGAAGTGGGCAAGATCTTCAAACCCTAAGCACCAGGCAATCTCCATAACATTCCAGTCTGTATCTTGAAGCAAAATCCGTGCTTCCTGCATAATTCGGTCAGCAATTAGTTGTGAAGTTGTTTTATTGTTCACTTCTTTTAAAGAACGGTTTAAATGATTGACATGAACTGACAATGTATCTGCAAACTCAACAGGGTGCCGAAGATGCATCCGACTGGATGTAGTTAAAATCGGGAATTGTCCTTCTAAAAGTTCATTAAAGCAGTTAGCAATGCGGATGGAACTGCTAGATTCTCTAGGATATAATTGTGCTGCAGGCTGTAGCTTAAGTGTGTCCAGGATTAATTGTAGTACCTGCGTTCTCAGCACGTCATATTTGTAACTGAAATCCATAGCCATTTCATTTTCCATTTGCTTAAAAACTTTTGTAAACAACTCCATCTGAGCAGCAGTAATTTCTATCAGAGGGGAAACGCCTGGTTTAAAGAGTGGATAGTCGCTGATTTTAGCAAATTGGTCAAAAAAGTGTTCCTTAAAAACACAAAAATACCCTGGATATTGCTTACCAATCGGCTCAAAGCGATAAACCATGTTAGGTCTTGAAAAAAGAATAGCGTACTCTTTATATTCAATGACCTTATCATCATAATACATACGATTATGCCCATGATGAAGACTAATCTTAAAAAGTCCTTTACGGTTATAAGGCTGACAGAGCAGATGTTGATCAACAGGTGCATGAACCACCTTAAAATCACCAGGAAACAATTCTTCATGCAAAACCCACTTATTCTCAAAGTCGATATGCTGCTCGGGCAATGAAAGCTGTGTATTCAAAATCTCCATCTTTTTTTGTGTCGTTTGTTTCAAAATTATACCTAATGCTATTGAACATTTTTTATATATTCGCTATCTTTTAGTCTCAAATATGGTAGGAAACTATTTATCAGTAGTAATCCTAGTTTTAACCAGTGATTAGCATGATAATCAAATCTATACAAAAGTAATTTCTGAAACGATTGTTTCTGATTTAATTTTTTTAAATTACTTTGCCGGGACAATTAACCCGATGTTAATACTCAATTAAAAGTAAGCTCCTTAGAAAATTTATGTTTCCGCCATGAAAGTTCTCGATGCTAGAAATTGTAATTTAAAAATGACATTAAAATAAAACAACTGTTTTAAAATTAAATTATATTTGCAGGTAATTATGGCAAGGAACGTAGAATTTAACGAGGATGAAGCAATTCAAAAAGCGATGGAGGTCTTTTGGAAAAAAGGCTATAACGGCGCCTCTGTGCGTAATTTGACCGATGCCATGAATATTAATAGCAGTAGTCTTTATAATACAGTTGGGGATAAGCATCAGCTATTTGTAAAATGTATCCGTAATTATACTCAAGGGAGAATGCGTGATGCACTTGCTCATGCAGGTAATATTAAATCACCATTAAAGGCTATCATTAATTACATTAATGATGCTGTTAATACTATTCTTTATAATAATGATAGCTGTTTAGCCATAAAAACAACCTTTGAAGTGGCTGCATCAGACCCTGATGTGCAAGCAGTACTTAAGGAAGATAATGATTTTACCCATAAATTCCTCCTTGATCTAATTAACAGGGCCATACAGGCTAAAGAGATTGATGCTGATACAGACGCTGAGACGCTTACTGATTTTATCATCATGATGTTTACGGGCTGGCACGAGTCATACATCTTGCATAAGAATCCTATAAAAATTAAGAAAATGGCTAAGTATTTAATAAGCCAGATTTCAAACTAAAAATTTTTTAACTAATATTGAAACAAATGATTCAAATTTATTTGCGCGTTAATGATGTCGTTATTTAAAACGATTGATTCAAAAAAAATCATAAAAGCAGGTTACAGTTCATTTATACTGTAAATATCCCATTGTAATGCCTACAACATTAATACGTCGAAATGGCGATATCCCTCTGCTGATAGAAGCAGAAAACGATATTACCCCAATAACTGAAACAAGATTTAGCATATCAAAAAAAGCTTTATAACAAAAGTATTAGAAAATAAAAAACAAAAAAATGGATAACAAACAATTGATCTCCACAGAATTAACCGGTAAAATCGCTTTGGTAACCGGTGGCACAAAAGGAATAGGAAAGGCAATCGCAGACAGACTGGCTCAAGCTGGAGCTACAGTGATTATTACTGCAAGAAATGAGCCGGCAGATAATCAAATTGAACATCATTTCATCAAAGCTGACTTGGCAAAAGCAGAAGAAACAGCACCTGTTATCAATGGTATCCTGAAAGAATTCGGAACAATAGACATTCTGGTTAATAACATGGGTGGATCAAGCAGTCCTTCAGGTGGCTTCAGCACTTTAACAGACGAACACTGGGAAAATGATTTGCATTTAAATCTCCTGGCTCCAGTACGCGTGGACAGGGCTATACTGCCAACAATGCTGGAAAAGAAAAGTGGGGTCATTATTCATATATCCTCTCTGAGTGGTGTTATTCCATTGTGGGAATCTCTGGGCGCGTATGCTGTAGCAAAGGCCGCGTTGATTAATTACAGCAAAAGTTTATCAAAGGAAGTTACGCCTAAGGGTGTCCGCGTATTGACCGTATCTCCAGGGATGGTGAAAACCGATACTATGGATGGTTACCTGAAATCTTTATCAATCGAAGCAGGGTTAAGCGTTGAAGAAATTACGCAGAGTGTCATGGATAAGCTGGGTGGCATTCCAATGGGCAGGATGGCAAATCCTCAAGATATCGCTGAAATGGTTGGTTACCTGGTTTCACCAAGGGCATCATACCTGTCAGGAGCAAATTATATAATTGACGGCGGCTCAAACCCAACTGTTTAGTATTAAAGCTTTAAAACTTGAGACATGGATCAGTCAAAATATAAAATCAGTAGTGAAAGAGCTATTGAAAATCTAATCGGGCAATATACCCATCTTCTTGATAAAGGTGACTTTGCCGGAATTGGCACCCTGTTTACTCATGGCAGAATAGGTTCCATAGGAGAATTTACAGAAGGTGCAGATATTGAAAAAATGCTTCAATCTAATTTGCAGGTATATCCTGATGGCACCCCACAAACGGCACATGTAACAACCAATACGGTGATCCGGATAAATGAAGAGGAAACATCCGCTACAGCAGTATCTTACGTGACTATATTTCAACAAGATGTAGATCGGTCTTTCCCATTACAGCCGATTATGGTTGGTCAGTATGATGATACGTTTGATCATCTGGAAGGTGAATGGCATTTCAGGGAACGAAGTTTGTCGCTCAATCTTACGGGCGACCTATCACACCACGCTAATCCTGAGGGACCTTCTGCAAAAAAGCTAAAAGAAGATGAATCAAATTAAAACCGCCCTGGTCACCGGGGCAAACAAAGGCATCGGACTGGCCACCGTAGAAGGATTGGCAAAACAAGGGTATAAGGTATGGCTTGGATCGCGGGATTTTTCCCGCGGTCAGTCTGCCGTTGAAAAACTTCGTACCAAGGGTCTGGATGTGCATCTGCTCATGCTTGACGTTGCCGAGGATAGTAGTGTGATGAAAGCTGCCATTGTTCTGGCTGACCAAACCGGGCACCTGGATGTTCTAATCAATAATGCCGGTATTGCGTTGAGCCTGGAGAGCCCTCCTAGTATTGAAAGTTTGGATGTTATCAGAGAAACCTATGAGGTTAATGTTTTTGGACCAATCCGCGTAACGCAGGCTTTACTGCCTTTGCTAAAGGCTGCCGATCATGCAAAAATAGTAATGGTTAGCAGCATTGTAGGCTCTATAAGTCTCAGCTCTGATCCCGACACCATTTATGGACAAGTCAATTTCATGGGCTATTCAAGTTCAAAAACAGCCTTAAATGCAGTTACTACTGCATTTGCTAAGGAACTTGGTCCTTCAGGAATAAAAGTTTATGCAGTTGAGCCGGGGCATATAAGGACAGACCTCAACGATAATACAGGAACACTCAGCACCGAAGACGGTGCCGCCGTGCCTTTGCGGTATGCAACAATGAAACTTGATGTTCCAAATGGTGGTTTTTTTGGACCTGAAGGGATATTGCCTTTTTAACCAACTAAGCAAATTGTAGTTTATTGATTTACAAATATTAAAATACCATATGAGCAATACATTGAAACTTAATGACGTAATATCCAGAGCTGAACAGATAAGAGAATTGTATCATCAACTGGAGCTTGCCCATCACGGCAGTGAATGGACTGTTGAAGAAGATGTGTTGGCCTTTCTTACCGACGCAGCATTGATTGCCAGGTTAACCATGTCCCAACAAGGCCGATGGCCAAAAGAAAATACAGAGGAGGAGCTATCCCATAAACTGGGGGAATGTATCTGGTGGTTGATTATAATTGCTAACCGCACAGGGCTTGATATTAATGCTGCCCTTGATGGTTTTCTGACTAAGACAGAAAAACTTTTAAATAAATAATCTATGAATAAGGAAACTACTCCCGGTAAACTGCTGATTTATGGAGCAACCGGTTATACTGGTACTATGATCTGCCATGAGGCTGCCCGCAGAGGGATCGATTTTGAGATTGCTGGTAGAAATGCAGAGAAACTTTCCATACTTGCTGCGCAACTGCAAGTTCCTTTCCATGCATTTGAAGTTAACGATATCACTGGCTGGCAGCAAAGCCTTGATGGCAAGACAGCTTTACTTAATATCGCGGGGCCGTTTAGCGAAACGGCAGAAATGGCAATGGAAGCCTGTCTGATCTTTAAAGTACATTACCTTGATATCACAGCCGAAGTCGATATTTACCGTCTAGCACAATCTAAGGATGAAGCTGCAAAAGCAGCTGGCATTATGATTCTTTCCGGTGCCGGCCTGTTTGCCTCCTACGATCCATTGGTATTGCATACTGCAAAAAGACTTAAGAATCCTATTTCCCTGCGTGCCGCATTTAAATACATAGGCGGGTTCACCCCCGGTTCTGTAGCAAGCAGTGCCAATATAATTAGTGCAGGGTTACTTATTAGAATAAATGGCGAGATCCAGAAATTAAGTGAGGCTTCGCCTGCAACGTTCGATTTTGGAAACGGGCCTGAAATGTGCTTCCCAACTCCCCTTGGCGGCATTGTATTAAGTTACAAATCTACTGGCATTCCAAATATCGAAGAGTATTTCCAGATGGCACTTCCTGCAGAAACATCAGAAGCTGAAACGCTAAAACTCCAGCAGGGACAAATTGTCGCGCATGCTGAACAAAATAAAAGTAAAATTGTGGCCGAAGTAACCGATGCGGATGGAACAAGAGTCAAGTCTATGATTGAAATGCCAGATGGCTATATGCCCACAGTAACTTCCTCTTTGGAGATTGTATCACGCGCATTACGCGGCTTGTTTAAACTCGGTTTTCAATCCCCGGCATCTGCATATGGTGAGGAATTACTGAATGATCTGATCGATGTAAAGCTTATTGACCTTTAAAGCATAGTTGCCATCTCTTCTAGGGAGATGGCAACATTAGATTTCAGCATGTATAATGCATGTGATTATAACAATAGATTATGGCAAGGAATATAGAATTCGACGAAGATATGGCAATTCAAAAAGCCATGGCTGTTTTTTGGAAGAAAGGCTTTGGTGGTACCACCTTACGGGATCTTACTGAGGCAATGGATATTAACAGCAGTAGTTTGTACAATACCATAGGTGATAAACACCAGCTATTTGTAAAATGCATCAATAACTACACAAAGAAGGGGATGGTTGCAGCAGGTGTATATTCTAAATTTGAATCTCCTCTAAAAGCAGTTAGTAGTTTTATAAACAATTCTGTCAATACAATTATTTCTGGTAATAGCTGTATGGCTATACAAACGACATTTGAACTAGCCTCCAGTGATGCTGAAGTCCAGGCTTTAATCAAGGAAAGGAGTGACTTCATTCATCAGATGCTATTAAAACTTATTATCCGAGCGCAGGAACTAAAGGAGATAAGTGCAGAAATAGAGGCGGAAACAACAACGAATTTTATTATCAGTTCGTTCACCGGCTGGCAGGAATCTTATATCCTTCATCGCGACCCCAAAAGAATAAAAAAAATGGCTCAGTTACTTATAGGCCAAATCTCAAATTAATAAATAATGTTAAATGGTTTTATTTGTAATTATCCTCTCGACAATGATCAACACCTCATATGACTTAAATCAAACCCAAACAATCATGTCACGTTTTAAGAGTATTAAACAATGGAATTGCGATTTGGAGGATGAAGATAAAGTCCTGCGTATAATAAGTACCAGAGAGATTAGCAGTACTTTAATTGCAGAATTTAGGAAGGCTGGAGTTTCCACCCAAATCATGGAAGTGTTTAAAAAAACGGAAGACTCGAAAATTAAAGTAAGTAAAAATTCAGAGTAGTTTTATATATAACTTCGGTTTAGGCGTTAACTTCGTGTAACCGAATGGGGAATTGGAGTGGCGTTCAAATAATGGTGTAATGTTCTTTTCAGGCTTAAACCCAAGCTTTGTCTTGCAAAAACGGTGGTTATCTGCAACTGAATTAAACTTCGTCTAAACGTTTCCTCTATTTCCTTTTGATACTACTACATGTAGCCAATCTCGGAATCAACAGACCTGTTCCATCGGTATCCCAAAGAAAAAGCCTGGTTTTAACAAAAAAAGCTACCATTCAGGTTGTGTTTATTCGTAATGGTCTAGAATATCATTTTGTATAACAGCATTTACTCCCTTAATATATTCGGGATCAATAAGTAAAAGAATTTGCGCACCTTTAAATAGTCGGGCATGTTGAGAAAAGTCTGCTGTTGCTTCCTTAACTCACCTTGTTCCAATCGCCCCCTCAGTTGCATTTCCGTTTTGGATAGATTAATTTGATAGAGATATTGTTGATAGATCCTGTTTTCATGAGTGAGCTCATAGTCGGTATCTCCTTTCTCACGGTCTCCTTTATAACCTTATCCCAATTCAGTAGAACGCATCTGTTAAAATTATGGCTGAAAGCTGTGCGCAGCAGCGGTGTATTTGCATCACTAAAATCATCGGCTGTGCGATTTGGACCTTGACTGGTCGGTGCTACATATGGCACCAGCACCATGACCTCAGCCACATAAACCAGCCTAGCAGGTCTGGCCAACACCATCACCCTGGGGCAGAACCAATAATCCACCTACCAGCGCAGAATCAATAATATGTGCCATATCGGCGAAATAACTTTAATATCCTTAACAAATAATTCTCCGAACAAACAGTAAAAAGCAAAAGATTGTTCTCGTTATATGCGCTATTCCATTAATCAAAATTTTACGGCCACACTTGGAGGACGTTAGCTCCAAACATCTCTTCCTTGATCTGCTTATCATGCAAAGTAACCAGTCATGGGTTTACAAACAAACATTGAACGTGTTTAATACATTGGAAGATTAAAACCTTTTTTGCCCTTGTTGATTGATCTCAGCAAGGGTTTCTTAAACAAGACTTCATGCATGGCTCTAAAATCCAATTTTAAATTGAATATTCGCACCGGAGGATTTCTAGATTTAATAACATAATAAATAGGTTGTCGACTTATTTCCAACTACCTTGCCAGTGAAGCGGCCTAAGGGATTTATACGTTTTACGTTACCATGGCAATTTCGAATCCTCATTTATATTTGGCCGATCGGTCGAATGAACTCTTTTTTATCTTTGATTTAGCGCAGGATCGATTCACCTATATGAATAATTCCTGTTTAGAATTTTTTGGGTTAAAACACATTGACATTAGCTCAAGATCACTTTTACACATGATAAATCCTGAAGACCAGAGGTATGTGCTGTCAAAATTGAAAGCATGTATTGAAGGAAGTATTATTGCTGATGTAGAGTGTAGAATTGAAAGGGAAGGGAACCAACGATGGTTAATGATAACTCCTTTTTTGGCTAATGAGAATGAAGACAGCCTGCTTATTGGGCAAGCTGAAGACATTACATCCATTAAAGAAAAAACCGAAATACTAAACAGGCATAATAACAAAAAGAATTCTATATTAAACATCCTCGCCCATGACCTTGCAGGCCCCATTGGCGCTATTGGTAATATCGCTACACTACTGGCTAAGGATACTAAGGAATTGAAAAGCCCTTCGGTTGATCGCTATATTGACTTTATCAATAAGATTAGTAAAAGTAGCATTAAACTTATTCGTGATTTTTTAGACCAAGAGTTTTTAGAAAGTGCAGATGTGCATCTATTAAAGGTAAGGACAGAATTGATTGATAAAATCAGGTCGACTACGCAGCATTATTTCGAGATGCAAAACGAGCTCAAAATCAAGTTTTCCTGTCATTCTAATAAAGACACAGTCTTTGCAGAAATTGATGAGGATAAATTTATGCAGGTTATTAATAACCTAATCTCAAATGCATTGAAGTTTACACCTGATGGCGGAAATATTGATATCTATGTAAAAGAGAGTAAAAAAGAAATTTTGCTATCAATCGCAGACACTGGAATAGGAATACCGGAAAAATATCACGCGACTCTTTTTGATAAATTTAGTGCGGCTCGCAGGAGCGGTTTAAAAGGTGAACACTCCACTGGACTGGGTATGTCCATTATTAAAACTATTGTTGAATGGCATGAGGGTAAGATCTGGTTTGAAAGCCAGGAGAATAAAGGGACAACATTTTATATTCAAATTCCAAAAGCATAATGGAATCTTACATTTAAAGGAATTTTGAACTCAAATTACCAGGTTTTAACATTTTCAAATTTGGGAATCTATATGCAATTAGTTATTCTTAAGAATCTTAAGGCGCATAATAAACTGGTTTTTAGAGATCTAGTGATGTAGTTCAATTAAACAAAAAAGCCTTGCATCTCTGCAAGGCTTCATAAGTAGATAGTGTGTGTTTATTTCTTGAAATATTTTTCTACTGCTGCACGGGAACTGCCAACTTGGGCAACTGCATCCTTAATCTCTTTCGGAGTTACTCCGAACTTTTTAGCTGCATATTGGACCTCGCTTGCATCATTACTGTCGATCTTGCTGTCGTCTCTACCGTCCTGGTTCATTTTATCGTCTGACATATTTTAGATAATTGGTTCTTATAAGAAACAACTTTTGGTTGTGAGAGTTTTAAAAATTTAGAAACAGCTGTTGCGCAACAAATGCTACACTAAATGGTCAATTATTATTAAACGGTGGAATAATGATAATGACTAACATGAATACCTTCGTTTGAATGTAGGCTCATTACCATTTTGGGCAGTTCTTATATATCTAAGAGTAATTAGGCTCTTCTAAAATACATTGCATGTTGTATTTCATATCATCGCTTGCCCAGGTCCACTTATTATTAAGTATTGTCTGAACGAGTATGTCTTCTGCTCCATAGGCTTGAGGTGGCTTCCTTTGCAGGTCATTAAGGTAGA
Source organism: Pedobacter westerhofensis (assembly GCF_900182595.1). Lineage (GTDB taxonomy): Bacteria > Bacteroidota > Bacteroidia > Sphingobacteriales > Sphingobacteriaceae > Pedobacter > Pedobacter westerhofensis. Next base: position 170,484 of record NZ_FXTN01000006.1, read on the forward strand.
ACATTATTATCCCATCACTGTCATCAGTAAAGAATATGTAATCAAGTGTAGTTAATGATTTACAGAAGATGTCACCATATTCGTTTATAATTATTAGATCTGTAGTTTCCATATTTTTTTATTTGCTAATACAGACTGAATCAAGGTAAAATGTACAAGGAACGTGGAATAAATAGCGAAGCGCTTATGCCGCGAAAGTCCTTTTACAGATTAACGATTCTGTATCTTTGCAATATTAAAAATGTATGGCTGCTGATATCAATTGCATGATCGAGCATTGTCATAAGCCTCCCAATTATTACCCATCTTGGGAAGAAGCCTCATTAGCTCTGCTGTATTTGCGTGAAACTATTATCGTATCCTTATGGAGAATGAATTTTATGATGTGGGTGGCATCAGACCGGAAAAAGCGCAACAAATTTTAAAGCAAAATGGCATAGAGGTGACCCTTGATGAATCAAGAAACATCTTGGAATTACTAATTTTATTAGTTAACTTGTCTATGGATCAAATCCTTGATCAAGAATAAGCAGCCGCCTATAAAGTCGTAAAAGTCAAGTTTTAATTAATTCATTAGTATGAAAAAAGTATTTCTATACATCCGCGTGAGTACAGATGAGCAAGCAGACAAAGGCTATTCCCAACGTGATCAAAACGAACGTCTGCACCGTTATTGTCAACAAAATTCAATAGAGGTGTTGAAAACGGTTTATGAAGATCATTCCGCTAAAACTTTTATACGCCCGCAATGGAGTAGTATGCTTACAGATCTCAAACGCGTTAAATCTAGACCGGACGCTATCCTCTTTACCAAATGGGACAGGTTCAGCAGGAACGTAAGTGAGTCCTATCAAATGATTAGTACATTATCAAAATTAGCCGTACAGCCGATATCTATTGAGCAGCCTCTAGACATGAGTATACCTGAAAGTAAAATGATGCTCGCTATATACCTCGCTGCCGGGGAGGTTGACAATGATAGAAGAGCACTAAATGTCTTCTATGGTATGCGAAGGGCAAAAAAGGAGGGTCGGTTTATGGGAACTGCTCCGTTGGGCTACAAAAATCTTTCGACTCCTGATGGAAGAAAATACATAGCTCAATTTGAACCTGAAGCAGGAATTATGAGATGGGTGTTTCAGGAAATATCCAGGAATGTATTTGCAGTGGATCAAATCCGGCAAAAAGCTAATCAGCTGGGTCTAAAATGCACTAGGATGACTTTTTGGAGGAACATCAGAAACCCTATGTATTGTGGAAAGCTCGTGATTAAACAGCACAAAGACGAAGATGCTTATATTGTCGACGCCCAGCATGAAGGTTTGATTTCCGAAGCACTCTTTTATGACGTCCAGGACATTCTAAGTGGAAGAAAACGGGTACCGGCCGCAAAGCTAATATCCATGGAACTATTGCCTCTGCGAAATTTTCTGAAATGCAATAAATGTCAAAAGATGTTAACAGGCAGTTCGTCGAAAGGAAAGTATAAGCATTACTATTACTACCATTGTGATTCGTCTTGTGGGGTAAGGTATAACGCCGAGGAGACAAATAAGCTTTTTTTGAAACTACTTCAATCTTGGGTGATAAATCCGGCAGCTGTAGAACTCTTAAAATTAGTAATATCCTCAGTATACAAAACTCGAACAAAATCAGAGTTCAATGCGAAAGCACTGGTGATGAATGACATCACAAAACATAATGAAAAAATTGCAAGAGCTCGGCGTTTACTTTTAGACGAAGAAATTGAGCCCTCTGATTATAAAGAGATAAAAGCTGATTGTGACGCTGTAATCGCACGTTTAGAGGTGAAACTACAGGAGACATCTGAAACGAAAATGATCCGATTAGACATAAATAAACTAATGGATAAGATAGTCACCACCTTTTGCAACTTGGATAAAGTATTTGAAAAAGCACCCTTAAAAAAACAACGGCATATCTTGAGTTCACTTTTCCCTGAAAAAATCGATTTTGACGGAGCACAACATCGAACTCCCAGGACAAATTCAATCGCGCATATAATATGGTTGATTAACAAAGAGTTAGGCGGCTTAAAAAAAGATACAGCGCCTGATTTTCAAGCGCTGTATCGTGGGGTGGTCCCGACGAGAATCGAACTCATATCTAAAGTTTAGGAAACTTCTATTCTATCCGTTGAACTACGGGACCAATAACCTACCTGATCACACTTCCATTCGCATGGTTTTGTAAAGGTGCCACAAAAGTAAGTTTTCCATCTGAATTTTCAGACATTAAAATCATTCCCTGAGATAAAATTCCTTTAATTTCTCTCGGGGCAAGATTTACAAGCAAACTTACCTGCTGTCCAATCACCTCATCTGGTGTAAAATACTCGGCTATCCCTGAAACTACAGTACGCTGATCAATACCAGTATCCAATGTCAGTTTCAATAATTTTTTAGTCTTTTCAACCTTTTCAGCAGCTATAATAGTGGCCACACGGATATCCATAGCACTAAACTGATCAAAATCAATATTTTCCTTTACAGGAGCAACCACTGCATTCGCCAGCGTATTGTCTGCTTTGCTCTGATTCAGCTTATCAATCTGCGCCTGAACCTCAGCATCCTCGATCTTATCAAATAATAATACGGGCTGATCGATAACATGATCCACAGGCAATAAGTTTGTAGTACCAGCTTCATCCCACTGGTGACCAGCAAAGTTGAGCATATTCTTCAGTTTATCAGCTGTAAATGGTAGGAAAGGCTCAATCAGAATCTCCAGGTTAGCAACAATCTGCAAACTGATATTCAGGATCGTGCGCACACGGCCCTCATCCGTTTTAATTACTTTCCATGGTTCAGTTTCTGCCAGGTACTTATTTCCCAGGCGGGCAACGTTCATCACTTCGGTAAGCGCTTCCCTGAACCTGTAATTCTCAATAGAACTACTGATTTTGGAAGGGTAAGCGGCAAGCTCATCAATCACTTCCTGATCCTGTGATGTTAATTCACCCAGCGCAGGCACCTTGCCATCAAAATACTTGTGTGTAAGCACAACTACCCTGTTGATGAAATTACCCAATACAGCAACCAGCTCATTGTTATTTCTCGCCTGGAAGTCTTTCCAGGTAAAATCATTATCCTTAGTCTCCGGTGCAGTGGCGGTCAGTACATAGCGCAGTACATCCTGTTTATCTTTAAATTCAACCAGATATTCGTTAAGCCATACTGCCCAGTTTTTAGACGTAGAGATCTTCTGTCCTTCCAGGTTAAGGAATTCATTTGCAGGAACATTATCAGCAAGAATATAATCACCATGCGCCATTAGCATCGCAGGGAAGATTATACAGTGGAATACGATATTATCTTTTCCGATGAAATGTACCAGTTTAGTGGCATCATCTTTCCAGTATTCTTCCCAGTTGCCTTCTTCACCGCTGTTTTTACGGATATAATATTCATCAGCTTTAGGGTTCCAAACATCCAGTCCTGAATAGGCGAAAAGCTCTTTTGTAGCAGAGATATAACCTATGGGTGCGTCAAACCACACATATAATACTTTACCTTCAGCATCCTTTACAGGAACTTTAACACCCCAGTCCAAATCTCGCGTCATCGCCCTTGGCTGCAAACCGGCATTCAGCCAGCTTTGGCACTGACCGTAAACGTTCGGTTTCCATTCTTTGTGGCCCTCGATGTAGGTTCTCAGCTGATCCTCATATTTCTCCAGCGGCAGGAACCAGTTTTTCGTTTCCCTTCTTACAGGCGGCTCACCCGATAGCGTAGATTTGGGATTGATCAGGTCTGTAGCATTCAGAGTGCTCCCGCAGTTTTCGCATTGATCGCCGTAAGCGTTCTCGAAACCACATTTAGGGCAGGTACCAGTGATATATCTGTCTGCAAGAAATGACTGTGCTTTTTCATCATAATACTGTTCAGTGACTTCTTCGGTAAAAACACCTTTATCGTATAAAGTTTTGAAAAAGTCTGACGCCGTTTCATGATGAGTAGCAGAAGAGGTGCGGTGATAGATATCAAAAGATACCCCAAATTCTTTAAACGAATCCCCGATGATCTTATGGTACTTATCTACAACAACTTGTGGGGTAACACCTTCCTTTTTCGCTTTTAACGTGATCGGAACTCCGTTTTCGTCAGAGCCACATATAAACTTAACGTCTCTTTTATTTGAACGGAGATAACGCACGTAGGTATCCGCAGGTAAATAAACACCAGCTAAATGCCCGATGTGCACAGGCCCGTTCGTATAGGGCAATGCCGCCGTAACGGTATATCTTTTTATTTTACTGTTATCCAAAACTATTTTTATTAATTTGTCAAAGATAAGTGTTTTACCAATGATTAAACAGCCACCCTACCTAAAAAAGGGAGACAAAGTCGCTATTGTTTCTCCAGCCAAAAAATTAAAGCAATCCATAGACTATGCAATCGCATTGCTTGAAGGCTGGGGGCTGGAAGTTATCCTCGGCAAAAGCGTATATGCCGCGCATCACCAGTTTGCCGGTAATGATGCCATGAGGGCCGAAGACCTGCAGACTTTCCTGGATGACAAAGAAATCAAAGCGATTATTGCCGCCAGAGGGGGATATGGTACCATCAGGATTATTGATGCGCTGGATTTCTGTACTTTCAATGATCAGCCCAAATGGGTAGTCGGTTTTAGCGATATCACTGTACTGCTTTCACACATTACCGGGACGGAACAAACGCAGAGTATCCACGGACAAATGCCGGGGACATTCGACAATGCTTCTCCTGAATCAATCGAATCATTGAGGAAAGCACTTTTTGGAGAAGATCTTTCTTACACTTACGAAAGCGAATTCCCTAACCAACCCGGTGAGGCGGAAGGTATCCTGATTGGTGGGAACCTTAGTTTACTGGTAGCCCTTGAAGGTTCTTCATCAGCCATGGATTTTAAAGATAAAATTCTCTTTCTCGAAGATGTAGGGGAATATGAATATGCTATTGACAGGATGCTGCGCATGCTGAAACGTGGTGGAAAACTTGCAGAGCTGAAAGGGCTCATCGTTGGCGCCTTTAACCACATTGAACTGGAGGATATCCCTTTTGGGCAGGGTGTGGAAGAAGTAATAGCAGAAATCGTCAGCGATTACAACTACCCTGTGTGTTTTAACTTCCCAGTTGGCCATATCGAGGACAACAGGGCCATGGTACTGGGAAAAATCACCCTGTTGAAAGTAGAAGAACATCAGGTGAGCTTTAAGCAGAAAAGTTAAAAAGGATGCACCTGACGACTCACCCGCTCCATTCGTCTGCCCAATATTAATATCCTTAGAAATGGCAGCAACATTGGCAAGATGTGCGCATAAAAAAAGGGGAGTATCTTTGCAGACATTCCCCTTCTATTTGCAAATCAAATCAGCTAGTGATCATCTTCTGTAAATCTTGTTCTACCGTAACCTTTGAACCTGAAAATGACCCCAGGAGTATCAGAGAACTGCGCATCATATGATATCGCATCAGTCACCGCCTTTGAAGCCGGACCAACAGCACCATCAGTGACAACTTTACCATTCGTAATTGTTACTTTAACTCCAAAATACAACTCATCTGCATTGGTTACTGAAAATGCTTTATTAGCAAGATCTACATTTACTTTTGTTTTCAAACCGTAATAACTCTGCGAGTCATCCATCCACATTACAGTTGGCGAATTATCGGCTGTATTATAAGTTGACAAAGTATAATACGAATCATCACTATCATCAATAATTGCTCCGGTAGTCGCATTGATCTGAGTAACCTGTACATACCATTCATTTGCTAAACTTTGTACTGCTGTTCCGCCCACTTCCTCCTTTTTACATGAAGACAGTGCTAACACACATAGTGTCAATATATATAAGTATTTTTTCATGTTAGCTATTTAAATTATTGTTTAATAAATGTACGTGAAGCGGCTCCATAACCTGGATTTACAATGATCATGGAATAGGTTTTCGTTGTCAAATTGTAAGTCTCAGATGCAGAAGAGGTAGTAGTACCATCGCTGCTTTCCTGTACAGGGATTTTAATCGTACTTCCTGTTGAATTAAAGATCACAACCGTTAAATCAGTCCCCGGCGCGCCACCCGGATTAAATACGGAATAAAAGCAGGGAGCGATCTTCGTCCACACCGCTACTGATCCATTCGTATTTCTTGCATAATTGCCCGAAAGGTCATTTGCAGCAGCGGATGATGCTGGATCATAAACGAGCACCTGTCTAGTAATTGATGCTGTAAAACCATCTTTATTTGTTGCTACATACCTTACTGTATACAGCCCTGCTGTCGCTACATCAGGTGCCCCTGTAACTACAGGAGTCAATGCATTTGTACCCTCCAAAGCAGTTACGCCCGGATCGTTAAAAGCAGCACCTTTTGCAATAATGATTCGCTTATCACCTTTAAGTGTCAGGATCGGGTAGTTAGTCACTTTTGATATACCTACTGTTCCGTCCGGATAATTAAATGATGGCTCTTTCTCGCAAGAGCTAAATGTCAGACCCAGAATTGCCAGGCCGAAAATTGCTATATATTTTTTCATCGTTTCCTTTTAATTTATGAGTGATTATTTAGCCCACCAAACTTTTGTCGTTAATGGCACTTCAGCTGGGGTATTCTTATTCCTGTCTCTAGCAGAAGCTGGCCATACCAACCTGCGCGGGAATAAACCTGCAGTAACTCCATTTTTTGAAAACACAAATTGCGCTCTTGTAAAAGCTCCTCTTGTTTTATCTGCATCAGCCAAAACTGTTGTAGTTGGGTAACCTGTACGTTGTTGCTCAAAGAAAGCTTCAATATCATGAGTACCTGCAAAAGATGCCCATTTCTGGGTAATAATCAGTTCAAGCTTTTGCTCAAAAGTACCTGCAGTAGGATAAGCATACGCAGTAGTTCCGAGTGTCCCTATCGCTTGGCCAGATTGCGCAAACGCAGCAGTGAGCCCCGTGTCGTATGCAGCTTTTGCACCAGCACCACCGTAGTAACGCTCAAGGGCTTCAGCCTGCATGAAATAAGATTCAGCGGCTGTAATAAACCAAGTAGACTGTGTAGGTGTTTGGTAGAAAGCTGTTGCACTAGCATACGTAGGCTGCTCTGCAGCAGTCGCACTGTAATCACCCTGAATCATCGCAACAGGAGCAAGCGTGTTAAAGTAAGTTCTCAGCCTGGGATCATTGTTTGCAGTTAAGAAATCAACGAATGTTCTGCTGGCTCTTAAGTTTGTAGCTACGTTTGAACGTCTAATATTGTACTCATAGAAAGGGTTACTATTATCAGGAGTACCGCTCCACGAAGCGATGCCCACGTTAGTAGTTAAAAATTCAGCACCAGAAGTATATAATGCTGTAATACCCGCCTGAGCTACCGCTGGCTTAGCATTCACCATACGTAGGTACATTTTCAGTTTCAGCGTATTGGCAAATTTAGTCCATAAATCCATATCACCAGCAAACAAGAAGTCTGTTGTCTGTTGTGTGGCACTTAAAGGTATAGACGTATAATCTTTTGCAAGCGCAGCGTCAATTTCAGCAAGCAGTGCAGTATAGATCACATCACCGTCATCAAATTTAGGCTGCAAGTTTGCGGAACCCTGAAATGCTTCAGAATAAGGAACCTTATCATATAAGTCTACCAATACCTCAAAGCTATAAGCCTTCATTACTGTAGCCATCAGATTATATCTCCAGTCGCCAGCAGCCTGAGCTTTCTGAATGGCCAGATTGTAATCGAATAAAGCACCACTGAACAACTCATCATAATCCCTTGTATAATCAATTTTAGTGAGATTATAAGAATCAATCGTTTTGTATTGGTTCGAAGCATTCGCTTGAGTAAAATACTGTGACCAGATACCGCCTATAACAGTAAACTGTCCTCCAACAGTACCAGCAGTAGACATTACTCCAGATGGGAATAATACCTCCGGGGTTGCATTTTCAATCAAAGGATTATTCGGGTCTGTGTTTACATCCAGATTTTTCTTACATCCGAATGAAAGCAGCAGAACTGCTGAGAGCATCAGCGTTGTATATTTTAAATTTGTCTTTTTCATCTTTCAGTTTTTTAGAATGTAACCTTTAATGATGCACCAAAGAATCTTACCGGTGGTGCTGTTCTGAATTCGCCAAACTCACTTCTCAGGTCATTACCGAAGTTGGAAACTTCAGGGTCAATTGTTTGATTAGATGCTGGCAACCAGGTAACCAGGTTCCTTCCATAAACAGACACTGCTACACGTTGTGCAGAAATTCTCTTGGCAAGCGAAGTAGGCAAAGCATAACTTAGGGTTACTTCTCTTAATTTCAGGAATGATTTACTTAGTATTCTATTATTATATGCTACAGCCTTATTAGTTGTAGGGTAATAGTAATCATCAATATTACCTTCTGTAATACGGGTTGTATTTTCAACATAACTTACACTTCCGTTTGCAGCAGTTACGGCCACGACAGAGTTTGGTACGATAAACGGTCTGCGATCATTGTAAGTAGTTTTCTCGTCAGCACCAACAAAATTTAGTAAATCTGCTGTTCCTGAATAGAAAACACCACCTTTTTGCCAGTCTAATGTAGCGCCTAGTGTAAAGCTTTTATAAGTAAATGAGTTAGTGAGCCCCATAGAGAAGTCACGTTGCATAGATCCATAAATACCGTTAGCAGGAGCAACAACCGGGCGGCCTGTAGTAGCATCAACGATAATGTGCCCTTGTGGGTCGTATTGCGCAACCGGGGCTTCAATTGTTCCTAATGGCTGTCCAACTTCTGCTACGAACTGCGCATCATAAGCGGAGTTAAGAATAACTTTTTCTAAGCCTGCAGGCAATTCAAGAACCATGTTCCTGTCTCTAGCAAATGTATATATCATGTTCCATTGGAAATCTTTGGATACAATTGGTTTAGCGTTAACTGTAACCTCAACACCTCTGTTCCTTACTTTACCAAAGTTCAAGTAAGAAAAGGTATAACCTGTAGCAGGATCAACCGGCACGGCTAAAATTTGGTCTTTTCTTACTTTGTTATAGTAGGTTGCATCAATTCCAAGTCTGTTTTTGAAGAACCTGATCTCACCACCCAACTCAAGCTCGCTCACTTTTTCCGGTTTCAGATCTGGGTTTCTCAGGTAATTTGAGATTGTAAATCCTGGGACACCACTAACAGGAAAATTAATTGCTGCGCCACCACCTAAGTTAACACTAGTTTGTGTTAAGATATTGTTGATCCTATATGGATCAGTATCACTACCTGTTTGTCCAAAACTTCCTCTTAATTTCAGGAAGCTGATCGGCGTTTTAGAAAGATCAACTGCTTCAGATACCAGGAATGCTAAACTCGCTGCAGGATAGAAGTAACTGTTCTTATTTAAAGCTAGTGTTGACGACCAGTCATTTCTTGCTGTTACTGTAAGATACAGATATTTATTATATCCTAAAGTAGCTTGTGCATAAGCACCGAATAGCCTTCTGTGACTCTCTACCTCAGAACTATTTGGCTTGTTTGAGCTATTGCTGATATCAAAGAAACCAGGGATTGCAAGATTCTCAACAGAAGTTGTTAGATTTCTGATTCCCCTGTCATTATAGTTGACACCTATTAAACCGTCCAGATCAAAATGAGAATCTAGTTGCTTATTAAAGATTGCATTCAATTTAGTGTCGTATTCAAAGCTTTTAAATGAACCTTCGATCACGTTACCTACGTCTGCTGCTCTTGATGAACCTTCAATATTTCCGCCATCATTGTAACTGCCAGGCGTCGGTGCATTTTTATTATGCCAGATTTTTGTCTGTGAATTACTCACATCAGCACCTTGTTGAAACTGAATATTCAACCAATCGGCCACTTTGTAATTCATATTTACGTTACCATAAATACGGTCAGCTTTGTTCCTTGACCCATTTTCATAAAGAGAATAGTATGGATTTTCAGCGTAAGGCGTAAAGTAGTTATCAACGTTAAAGAATTTGTTCTTATAATCCCTTAAATCAGAAATAGGAATATCTCCGGGGATCTGAAGGATATCTTCATAAAACGATGATCCAATACCTGAATCAGCACCACCTGCAGTTACGAACTTTTGAGTTTTAGCAACATAGTTCATTGAACCGTCGATGCTGAAGTTTTTATATTTCGTAGATCCTTTAAGGGAAATGTTGTTCCTTTTATAGGAATCTGCATCTGTTGGCAAATAACCGTTGCTGTTGATATTTCCATAGGAAAAATAGAAAGTGCTTTGGTCATTACCGCCACTGATAGCAATATTGTTGTTTAACTCCAACCCGTTTGTTAAAGCGTCACGTACATTGTTCTTGATGTAAGAAAAAGGCTTCAGCAATTGAGAATTATCAACAACCGCACCCCACGTTCTCATTTGCCCGTCAAACTTAGGGCCCCAGTTACCATTCTCAGATGGAATGTACGTAGCGTCCCAACCTTGTCCAAAAGTTTCCTGGGGTGAGTAAAGAGATGCTACCTGTGTAATTGTTGCTGCAGTAGAGAAATCAATTTTCAACGAGCCTGATTTTCCTTTTTTGGTAGTAATCAAAATAACCCCACTTGATCCTCTTGATCCATATAATGCCGTAGCAGCTGATCCTTTTAGCACACTCATACTTTCGATATTGTTTGGATCAATATCATTAGCATTGTTACCAAAATCGTAGTTATCAGTGGATGCCGAGGTGGAATTATCTAAAGGAACGCCATCAATTACATACAATGGCTGATTACCACCTGTGATAGAAGAATAACCTCTTAAAATAACTTTTGTGGAACCACCTGGAGCTCCAGAAGTATTAGAAATAGTTGCACCGGCAATTTTACCCTGCAAACCACCGGCTAAACTGACAGCAGCAGATCCGTTAATATCCTCTGACTTTACAGTCGTTTCAGCGTATCCAATTGTTTTCTTTGCTTTACTGATACCAAGAGCGGTAACTACGACTTCACCTAAAGCCTGTGAATCCTGGCCTAAGCTAAGATTGATGACATTGCCTGAACCCAGTGCGACTTCCTGTCTTGTATAACCAACTGATGAGAATTCCAATGCAGTGGCTCCTGCAGGTACTTTAATTGCATACTTACCGTCCGAACCGGTTGCAACGCCATTTGATGTGCCTTTTACTTTTACTGATACTCCAGGAATCGGAAGTCCGTCATCCTTGCCTTTCACCGTACCAGTAACAGTTCGATCCTGTGCCATTGCAGAAGCTGCAACGAATAAGAATACGAACAAACTTAGTATAAGTTTTTTCATAAACGAATAAAATTTAGGTTAGTTAATAATTAATATAATAGTGATTGATTGCGTTATTTTAAAGACATAAAGCACCCGCACTTATCGTATTGATAAACAGTACAATTTTAGAGGAGCAAAACATTTATAAGGTATTTTTAATTTTTAGATTGCGCGTAAATGAGATTCCGACTCGCGCAAACAAAGGATAACTTGACAAAGTTCCTTCTTCAAGTAGACAAGTTTAAGTAAATAATCAGTTAATAATGCTCTAAGATATATGAAAATATTTATGGGCACAAATATTAATTTTTTTATATCCACAACTTTTGGGAGTAACGCCATTTATTCCCATTGTAGAACGATATTAAGCGGGAGGCTTCACCCTGAAATTCAACGAATTTTTGCCCGAAAAAAAAAATGACATTGGCAGACAACTGTTTGCAGGTTTCCAGCGACGATCTTATCAAAGCATGTGTGAGAAAAATGGTGATTTTATAACTTTATGGGATAAGACATGAAAATCCTGTACCTAACATGATTTTTACATAAAGTTTATCTTACACCTCTGCCATCCAAATTGACTGCAATAAAAAGAGGCGCACCACAAAAGTAATGCGCCCCACTTTAGAAACATTGTTCTTAAAACTTATCGAAGAATAACTTGGTCTCCACTACATCGCCACCAATTGCGGCAGCTGCAGCAAGCCTGTTGGTATTATTCACATTCTGCTCTTTTACAGGATAAGTGAAACGCACAGGAAAGCCACTTAGCGCATCTTCTGCCGCTTCAAGAGCAGGAAAATCTAAACGTCTCTGATCTACCCAGGCATCTATACCCCGGTTATAAAACGCAATCCATTTCTGGGTACCAATTTTTTCTTTGTAATCACCAGCGGCAGTTACATAAGCAACATTCGGCTGTGCAAGGTATGCCGTAGCGGCTGCAGCTGTTCCTCCCCAATCCAGGATCGAGGCAGTAATTGCATTTGAATAAGAAAGAGCTGCAGTAGAACCTACATTATATCCTCTGGCAGCAGCTTCTGCAACTAGAAACTGTACTTCTGAATAATCCAGAATATTACCCGGAAAAGCTGGAGCAGTGGTTGTGATAGCTGTGTGCGAAAAGTTAGGATAAGCACTGCTTACGCCTGGTGTTCCGCCACTATAACCACCACTTGGATCTTTGGTGAAATACAACGGCAACCTTGGATCAGCAAGCGCATTCATCTTATCAATGATTGTACTCGCAGCTACAAAGTCTAACCTTCCACTCTGAATCAGGTCCACCCATACCGGATTGGTATTTGGCGTGGCAGAAACATAGGGGAATTTTGCATTGTCGGTATTAGCCGTAAAAACTCCACTTGCAACGGCAGACTCTGCCGCAGTTTTTGCCAGCGTAGGGTTCGCATCTGAAACAGTTATAGCCAGTTTCAGCTTAAGAGAATTTGCAAATTTTTTCCATTGGGTAACATCGCCTGCGTAAATTGCATCCGCATTGCCCAGGCTCTCTTTGCCAATCGTTAATGCAGCAATATCTGTATCCAGCCTTTTCAATAAATCGGCATAGATAGTTAATGCATCATCATATTTAGGAAATGAGTTATCAATATTCAGCGCATTGCTGTAAGGCACGTTACCATAGGTAGTAACAATATAATGCCATGTGTACACCTCCATGATATCAAGAATAGCAATATCATTCTGGCGCTGTGTAGCATCCGTTACATCTACAGCCATTGTTTTTCTGGAAGCTTCAAAGTTATTCAGCACGTCACGGTAAAATATATCCCATAGATTATCGGGTATAGTCCTGGTGTTAAAATCATACTGGCTTTCATCAATATAAGTAGTTTCCTGCCATTGCTGTTCGATCAGTCTGAATACATTCCTGTTCACATTTGCAGAAGTAAGAATATCCACAAGATTGTGCTGGGCTTTTGTAAACAAAGAAGCCGAAGTTACACTTAATGGTTTTTTAGGATCGTTATTTAAAGTTGATAAGTCCTTTGTACACCCCATAGCAAAGAGGATTGGGACTAATAGTACTATTATCTTTTTCATAATCATTAATGTTAAAATCTAACTTTTAAGTTAAATGCGAAGGTTCTCACACTTGGATATGAACCTACCTGATATCCCTGAACATTTCCAAAGCTTAATCCGTCTTCCGGATCGGCATTTGGCAGGTTTTTATGGATAATCCATAAATTTCTTCCAATCAAAGAAAGATCTACACCCTTAAGCGGCCCCATCTTGCTAACAAGTGTTTGAGGCAGCGAGTAGCCAATGATTACTTCTCTCAGCTTGATGTACCCAGCATCGTAAACAAATGCTGCAGCCGGCAAACGCCTGTAACCATAACTACCAAATTCATCGTTGGGAACTCTTGTAGTATTAGGTGTACCGTCAGCGTATACACCAGGATTGATAAATCCACCACCTTCACTGATAGGAAGACGGGATTCGTTTCCTAACTCGTTAAGACCAGCAGTCTCCTCGTACATCCCTGTAGCAAGTCCATAATATTGATCCAGTGAGAATACACTGCCACCTTTACGAACATCGATTAAGAAGCTTAAATTAACATTTTTATACCTGAAGCTGTTATTGATACCACCTGTCCATTTAGGATTCATGTTTCCGATAGTCTCGTTCGCAGTTTCGGACTGCAGATATCTTCCGTTTGCACCAACAACTTTCTCTCCTTTGTCATTGTAAACAAAGTTTGACCCCCTGATTGTACCAAATGGTTGATCAAGTGATGCATTGATGGTTATACCACCCTGAAAATCGGCAATAGATAAGTTTGTAGCCTCATTTCCTGAATCATCTTTAAACAATTCAGTTACTTTATTTCTGTTCCTGGTCCAGTTCACATTTACCTTCCACTCAAAATCTCTTGTTTTAAGCGGAGATCCATTCAATGAAAGCTCCACGCCTTTGTTTACCACACTTCCTGCATTCAGAAACTTTGAATCATAGCCTGTAGTGGTAGAAACTTTTACCGGGAGGATCTGGTCAATCGTTTTTGTATTGTAATATGTTGCATCCAAACCTAAACGGCTGCCAAAGAAGGAAGCTTCAACACCAACCTCTTTACTTCTTGATTGTTCAGGTTTAAGATCAGGATTGTTCTTCACTGCCTCGATTAAACCACGGGTAGTAGATACTGAAGCCTGGGACCTGCCATCGAAAGGCGTAGCAATGTTATAAGTATTGGCAATGGTATAAATCGGGGCATCAGACCCAACCTGTGCATAGTTGGCACGTAATTTACCATAAGACAACCAGTCGCGTTCATCTTTTAATAATTCAGAGAACACAAAGCCTGCAGATACAGATGGGTAATAATAAGAATTATTCTTTTTTGGTAATGTTGAAGAAGCATCTCTTCTGATTGTACCATCTAAGGTATAGGTGTTTTTGTAGGCAAGTGTAGCTCCGGCGAAAACACCCTGAACTTCCCTTCTTGCATCAATTTCTATTGGCGCTTCAATTGGGCTAACAGAATTGCTCAATGAGTAGATACCGCTTAATCCCAATCCGCCATTTGTAATTGCATAGTTTGACTGTGTCCGTTGTCTTCTCACGTTCACACCCAATAAACCAGACAGGTTGAAATCTTCACTCAGTTTTTTGTTGACCGTAGCCAGGAAGTCAACATTTGACTCCGTATAATCCTGTGTATATTTTGAGTACAAAGGCACATCAAGACTTCCGATGGCCTGTCTTTCTTCCTGCAGCTGGTGGTAAGTATCCAATGAATACCGGCCCATCAGGTTCAGCCAGTCGGTAACCTTGTAGTTCATGTTCACATTACCAATCACACGGTCCCGGTTGTCAGTTTCATAATTCTCATATCTTGCAAAATATGGGTTATCCCAAAAAATAGGCCTTCCGCTCGTATAATCTGCAAGGTTCCAGGTAACGTTCTCCTGGCCCACAAATGCAGGGTTGGCAGCCGAACGGTCTTTAGCCCTGAAATACGCAGCTTCAAGTTCTTTTACGTCTACGTTAGTTTGCCACCACTGTCTGAAGTTGGTTGCAGGATTATAAACACCAGCACCATTGTAACCTGTTCCATATCTTCCACGTCCGTCAACTCTTGAATAGTTTACATCAGCACCTGCAGTTAACCTGCTGGTGATATTATAAGTTGATCCAAAGTTTACTGTATTTTTCTGAATGTTGGAGTTCGGCAGAATACCATTTTGATTATCCCTTGTATATCCAAGTTTGAAAGATCCTTTATCATAGCTGTTGCTGATCATAATGCTTTGGTTGTTGGATACGGGTTTTTCGAAGAAGGTAGTCGGGTCATTCTTCGCAGCTACCCATGGCGTAGCTTTACCAAAATTTGGGGAAGTTGAGTCAAAAGCATCCCACTGATAAACCAGTAAGTTCGGATCAAATTTCTGCCCGTACGATGCATCTTCAGTTAAGGGAGCAATCAGGTCATTTACGCCGTCGCCATTGATATCAACATTGTTCACTAAGTAATTAGATTCGTCTGTTCCATAATAAGGACCATAACCCCCACCATATTTCTTCTGGTACTTTGGAAAGGTGCTCTTATCAATTACACCTAAACTGATACCTGTATTTAATGTGATGTTTAGTCCTGATCTTCCTTTTTTAGTGGTGATCAAAATCACGCCATTGCTTCCGCGCGAACCATATAAGGCCGATGCAGCTGCACCTTTTAATACGGTAATATTCTCTACATCGTCAGGGTTAATATCTGACGCAGGGTTACCGTAATCGTAACCGCCAATACCACTTTGCTGATCAGAAGTATTCATGTTGTTATTCGCAACCGGAACACCGTCTACAACAAACAGTGCCTGGTTATTCTGGGTCATTGATTTTACACCGCGGATGACAACGTTTGTAGAACCACCAAGGGTGTTATTCTGGCGAATTTCCAAACCAGAGACTTTACCGGATAAACTGCTGCCCAGGTTTGATGAACGGTTTTCACTCACCGCTGCGCCATCAAGGGTTTGGGCTGCATACGCTACCTGGTTCCTGTTCCGCTGAATACCCAATGCGGTAACAACCACTTCACCAAGGATTTTGGAATCCTGCGATAATGTAATATTGATTACGCTGCCTGCGCCTAAAGGGATTTCCTGTCTTGTGTAACCAACAGATGAGAATTCTAACGCAGTTGCTCCTGCAGATACTTTGATTGCATATTTACCGTCAGAACCGGTTGCAACAGCATTTGATGTGCCTTTTACTCTTACTGATACTCCAGGAACCGGAAGTCCGTCATCCTTGCCTTTCACCGTACCAGTTACAGTTCGATCCTGTGCCATTGCCGATATCGCAACGAATAAGAACACGAACAAACTTAGTATAAGTTTTTTCATAAAAAATAAATTTAAGTAGTTAATAATTAATAATCAATTTATGCCGGAACAGAAAATAACCTTCTCCAGCCTGTCGCAACAATAAATTAAATAAACAAGCAAAATGGTTAAAAACAATTTGTACGGCCTTGAGATTTTGGGCCGCGTTCGTTTCTGTTTCGAACGCGCCGAAGGGGATATGAACCAATTAATTTCCCCCTGTAAAGAGATAGTTTTAAGTAAATAATCAGTTAATTATACTCTAAGATAGATCAAAAAAATTATCTCCGCAACTTTTAAAGTTCAATTTTTTACAACTAATATAGCTAAAAGGGCGACTCAAAGCTAAAAATTGCCCTTTAAAGCACAAAAACACAATAATTACCCTAAAAAAATTAATTAATCAGGAAGATAGCATTTGTGAATAGCCGCTTCCCGTTTTCCCAGAAAGATCGGAACAAAATATCAGTAGAAAAATAGACAATATTCCCATTTTCTGCCGACTGAACCCCAAAAACAAGGCCGCTGGTTAGTTTTTTCTGAATATTTCTTCCAACGACACCAGCCATCAGCGCATTTGGCTTTAAAACTCCAACATTCCAGCCTTTCTGAAGCAGGTCATAAATCTTATCATCGGTCTTCAGCGTATAATAAAATTCTCCCAGTCCGAGGCTAAGCGGATGCGTGTGATCAAGATTCACTTTATAGATTGCCCCTGGAATGGCGTCAGCAGTATTGTCTTCGTCTTTTTGCTGATATGCCTTGTTCAGTACCTCCGTTTCGGCAGGCTCAGGGAACTCTTTCTTTTTAATATCAAAAGGCTTGATACCCGTTACACTGGAGATCGCATCCTCCATCAGGATCACTCTACCGCCCCTGTAAATCCAGTCTTCCAGTTTCTCGATATTTTTCCGCAGGTACTGCCCGTCCGGCAGGATCAATACATTTGTTGTAGCCAGCTCCAGGTTTCCCAGACTTTTCTCGTTGATGATAT
Source organism: Pedobacter westerhofensis (assembly GCF_900182595.1). Taxonomy (GTDB): domain Bacteria; phylum Bacteroidota; class Bacteroidia; order Sphingobacteriales; family Sphingobacteriaceae; genus Pedobacter; species Pedobacter westerhofensis. The sequence goes on from NZ_FXTN01000006.1 coordinate 188,068, forward strand.
TGAGCGGATATTTCAGTTCCTGTTCAAAAAAGTGCCAGATTTCGCCTGCGCTTGAAGCAGAAACATCACCATCCGCAACCATTGCCACTTTGGGTACTTTCAGCAATGGATATACAGACGACCCGAAATCTTTTCCCTTCTGTACAAATCCGCTGGAAATACCTGCAAAATCCTGATGAAATTCTTTTGACACCACAGCAATCTTCTCCGAAATATCCTTATTTATCTTTTCATTCTCGATCCTGTAGACCAGCAGAGAACCTGCCGGATAAACCTTGGTTCCAATGGTAAAAGCCTGCTCGGCCATTCGCACCTTAATTGACGAGCGTTGCAGGGCAATCAGCATTTTTGCATCTTCCAGTCCGTTCCAGGGTAAGATCCAGGCATATGGTTTTTCTGCTATATCAGAACTGCGGTTCTGCTCCTCAATTTCAGGAAAGGCACCTTTTACGCTTTCTTTAGTTGCAAAAGCACTCAGTCCATAAGCATAGGGCAGCGACCAGGCCGTAATATCATACGTGTTGGAATCCGTCACCTTGGTTTCAGGCTCAAAAAGTACATTTGCGAGTACCGCGGCCGGCTGGTTCAGGTTCACCACCAAATCATTCCGCTGCAGCCTGAAACTGGTTACCTTCTTCGTTTCGAAACTATATCCGTTCATCACCCGTTCTCCGCCGAACGCATAGTAGATGTGGTTCCGGGAGAGCAGGCCCGCCAGCTTTCGTAAACGACTGAGATTATCTGCCTTAACGATATAAGATTTATAATTGCCCGGAGGGGGATCGCCCGATTGGTCAAAGTACTTTCTGAATTCTGAGATCAGGAGCGCCGCATGGCCGGAAACCGTCTCCAGAGTTGCCATACCAGTGGTAAAATGGTGATTGATCCTGTCTTTCAAAGTCAGGGTATCGCCACTGGCAATCTGTACTGCAAGGCCGGCACTAATCCCTCCCTGCTCATAGGTCATTCCTATAGCCCCGTTATATAAAGGATAGGTATCCCCATAAGAGGGATATAAAAGATCAAAGCGTTCTTTGGTAAAATACTGCCAGCCGTTTTCATCAAAATACTTTGCATTGTTCTTCCCTGCAATGATCTGGAACTCGCGCTGAAATGGTGTGATATCCTGGTGAACAGGTTCTGCCGCTGGCGCAAAGTAATAGGGATCATTATAGCTCTGTTCATGAAAATCAATATGTACTTCGGGCATCCAGTTGTGGTACAGCGCCAGGCGCTGCTGTGTCTCAATCTGAGACTGCCATGCCCAATCACGGTTAAGATCAAAATAATAATGGTTAACCCTTCCCCTCGGCCAGGGCTCGTTGTGTTCCCTGGAGGATGGATTGGCATTTGGCTTTGTACCCGAAACCGAGTTATAGAAATTTACATAGCGCTCTCTCCCATCAGGATTAAGGCATGGATCTATCAGTACTACTGTATTTTCCAGCCATTCTTTTGTATGGCCAAAAGTCCCTTCTGCAAGTGTATACAATGTTTTCATCGCAGTTTCTGAAGAGCTCGCTTCATTGCCATGCACATTGTAGCTCATCCACAGGATCGCAGGTTGTTTAGCCGGGGATTTCTGTCCTTCAGCCCTGCTCATACTGAGGTTGGCTTTTCTAATCTCTTCCAGCCGGTCCATATTTTCCTTTGAGGAGATGACCGCTATCGTCAGTTCCCTGTTCTCATACGTCTTGCCGTAGCTGATCAACTGGATATTTTCATTTGCAGCTGCCAGATATTTGAAATAAGCCAGGATCTGGTAATGAGGAGTAAACTTGCTCCCCAGCGGATATCCAAGGAATTCATCGGGTGATTTCAATTGGGCCCTGAGACCTGTCATACCGATAACCAGAAAGGAAACAGAGAGCAATATTCTTTTCAATACAACGGCTTTATACATGGTGAAGAATCAAAAATATCAGGTGATAATAGTTATTTCTACTGCAAAATAGTAAAGAATCTTTTTAGTGTGTGATCCATAGTGTAATTTTACCAATTATAATTACAAGAACCTGCCATGTCCCAAACCGATTTGATCTATCAGCATTATTTATCTTACCCTACCATATCTACAGATACCAGGAATATTGCGCCTGGCTGCCTGTTTTTTGCACTGAAGGGAGAGAATTTTGATGCCAACGTCTTTGCACGCAACGCACTGAACCTTGGTGCTGCTTATGTAATCATAGACAACCCGGCCTTCCAGCTGGATGACCGCTGCATTTTGGTAGATGATGTGCTGACCACATTACAGGAACTTGCAAAATACCACCGCAGCCAGCTGCGCATTCCCGTGATTGGGTTAACTGGTAGTAATGGAAAAACCACTACCAAAGAGCTGATCAATGCAGTGCTTGCTGAGAAGTACCGCAGTTTTGCCACCAAAGGAAATTTAAACAATCATATCGGCGTTCCCCTATCCATCCTGGCTATCAAACCGGATACGGAAATTGCGGTTATAGAAATGGGTGCCAACCACCAGAAGGAGATTGAATTTCTATGCACGATAGCACAGCCTACGCATGGGCTGATCACTAATATCGGCAGGGCACACCTGGATGGATTTGGCGGTTTTGAAGGCGTAAAAAAGGGAAAGGGAGAGCTTTTCACTTACCTCAAAAAAGATAAGGGGACCGCATTTATCAACCAGGACAATCCCCTGCTTACAGAAATGGGCAGGACTGCAGAGCTGGACCATTTTGTATACTATGGAACCGAAGGAGAGAATTTTATCACAGGACAGCTGGTTAAATCAGATCCGCTGATTGCCCTGAACTGGAAAGGACGTGATGAATATTTCTCTGTGCACACCAACCTCACAGGAGCCTATAACTTCGAAAATATCCTTGCTGCAATTTGTATAGGTGCCTTTTTTAACCTCACTGTAGAACAGATCAACAAGGGCCTGTCGGGCTATATGCCAAATAACAACAGATCGCAGTTAACAAAAACTGAGAGCAATACCCTGATCTGTGATTTTTATAATGCAAATCCGAGCAGCATGACGGCAGCACTCCAGAATATATCTTCATTGACAGCAGCAAATAAAGTGGCCATCATCGGAGATATGTTTGAGCTTGGGCCAGAAGCACCGGAGCAGCATGAGGAAATCGCCCGACTTGCCCTGGAGTCAGGACTTAACACAGTAATCTTTATCGGGAAGAATTTTAACGCGGTAAAAGATCAGCACACGGGCGAGTTTTTTAATACTCCTGCAGCAGCACTGGAATGGTTAGAAGCCAACCCGATTAAAGACAGCCTGGTATTGCTCAAAGGCTCAAGAGGAATGGCACTTGAACAGTTATTGCCCGTCTTGTAGTATATATACTTAAGGCTAATTTTTGCAGACACTACGTGTATCCTATGCTGGTAACAAACAATGAAAACATACCTTCTTAACCGCTAAAAGACTTAGCGGGGAATTGCACTGCTGCCAGACACGAGAATCCCGGCATCGCTGATTTCCCGCAGCGGATTATCGCGCATGTTCTGTTCAATCTCAATCGTATAATTGCCGGATTGAGGGAAATGATAGGATGAAAGCAGGGGAAGTACATAGGTATACAAATTACCGGAGCCTTTGCCCAGCCATTGCCCGTCAGATTCTGCCAGTTTATATTCATAACGGCGGGTAATCTTTGGCAGTCCCGGTCCGCTCATATGCATCAGTATATAGATATTGGAATACCTGTAATCTGCCGTATGCCGCAGCTTAAATTTTAAGGTAAAAGCCTTTGAGTTGTCTTTAATACCGACAACGGCTTTTACCTTATCTACATAGCTCCAGTTGCGCTGGGCCATTTCAACGTTAGTGTCAATCAGGTTATTGGTATTGCAGCCGGCAAATCCTAATATAAGAAAGCCGCATACCAGCCACACAAAAAGATTAGTTCTCTTCATTTTTTGGTTTATCCGTTGGTTTGTTACGTCTGCGGTTATTCCTGCTCCTGTTATTTCTGCTTGCAGAAGGTGCTTTAGTTTCTGCTCCTTCTTCCGTTTTTATTCCTTCAGGGCTTACCCTGGTTGCTTCCGGCCTTACTTTTGGCCCCTGCTGTGGAGCCCTTGCACCTTGCTGCGCCTGCTTAGGTCCCTGCTGCACGGGTTTACTGCCCTGTTGCGCGGTCCTTGGGCCTTGTTGTGCCTGCTTAGGTCCCTGTTGCACCGGTTTCTGGTTCTGCTGTGCAGATCTTGACCCCGATTGCGCCGGTTTCGGAGAACGCTCACGTTCACGCTCAGGACGGTTCGTCCCGGCATTCTTGTTCCTTGTATTGTTATTCCGGTTATTTTTGTTTCTCTTATCGTCAAGACGGGTTAAACTATCCTGTCCAACAACATTTTCATAATCATGAACTTTTTCAACAATTACAGTAGTAGCAAGCTCCACTGCTTCATCTTTTAAGTTACTTGGCTTCTGTCCTTTTTTGTTCATGGCCATGATCTCTTTCACGCGGTCTACTTTAAGCGGGATCCAGTCTTCCTGGTTAGGATAGCTAAACCACATCAGCTTCTTAAAGATATCCGTTTTCTGGTGACGGGCAGTTCCTACTTCAGTATGAAGGCTCTCTATACGGTCAGGAATATCTTTCAGTGCATCCAGGTAAGTGTCCAGTTCATAGTTGAGACAGCATTTTAACTTCCCGCATTGTCCTGCCAGCTTCAATGTATTCAAGGAAAGGTTCTGATATCTCGCCGCGGCGGTAGATACTGTCTTGAAGTTCGTTAACCACGTAGAGCAACACAATTCACGTCCGCATGAGCCAATTCCGCCCAAACGTCCGGCTTCCTGGCGCATTCCGATCTGGCGCATTTCAATCCTGATGCGGAAAGTTTCAGCCATTTTCTTGATCAGCTCCCTGAAATCTACCCGGCCTTCGGCAGTGTAAAAGAAAGTTGCCTTGGTTTTATCACCCTGGTAATCCACATCACTGATTTTCATAGACAGGCGCAGGTCCAGTGCCAGCGTACGTGCCTTGTGCATGGTTTCCCATTCAAGGTCCTTTGCCAGTTTCCATTTGTCCACATCAGCTTCTGTAGCTTTTCGGTACACCTTTCTGGTTACCTGATCTATCGGTGTCTTACGGCGTTTCATCTGCATACGTACCAGTTCTCCGGTTAAGGAAACATGGCCGATATCATAACCGCCTGTAGAACCTTCTACCGCGATGAGCTCGCCGATTTCCAGGTAGATATTATCGGTATTCAGATAAAACTCTTTCCTGGCACCTTTAAATTTTACTTCTATAACCTGAAAAGGTTTATAATTTGAGGGCATGTCCAAGTTGGACAGCCAATCGTAAACTTCCATTTTCTGGCAGCCTCCGGTAAGGCAAGAGCCATTACTTTTGCAGCCTGAGGGGGCGCAACCGCCACCTGTAGAACAACTTCCACATCCCATAACTAATTGTATATATATTGAGTCCCTTTCGGGAGCGTTTTAAACTTAATAATTTTTACCAATTGTAAAGATACATCTAAAAATAGGATTTTAGGGTTTGCATTCCGTTCAATATGGTAATGTGCTTGTTCCAACTCCGAAATAATTGCCGAAGCCATGTTCAGGTTCAGGACGTATTTGCAGAGCTTATGTGCCGTATCTAATGTCCGTAAAGGCAGTTTTACCAGGCTATCGGCTCCGCTGAGGATAAGGCTGCACTCCCTCAGAAAGCTAATTCCGTACTTCAAAAAATTCTTTTGATTTTCCCTGCCCCAGCTTGCTGCCTGATCGGTAAAGCTCACCAGGTCCAGCCCCCTGTTGCCATATCCCATTCTCAGCCATTCGGCAAAGATCTCTGCATTATCGTTATGTGCCTGTGCTGCTAGCGCCTTGGCTTCAATCAGGTTGCCATCGGCCAGAAAGCTATAGGTTGCTGCCTGTTCTGCAGATAGGTTGTGTTTTCCCGTCAGGTATTGCTCAATGGTTTCGCCCGGCAGTTTGGGGATTTTTACAATCTGCGTCCTGGACAGCAGTGTAGAAAGGATATGCTCCTGATTTGTAGCTACCAGCAGGAAAAGCGTATTCGCGGGCGGCTCCTCAATAATCTTCAGCAGCGAGTTTCCTTCTTTTTCAAGATACTCCGGCAGCCACATGATCAAAACTTTCGTCTCCGCCTCAAAAGCTTTATAACTCAGTTTTTTTATGATATCATGACACTCGGCGATATTGATATTTGCCTGTTTATTGTCGGCACTGAGCTGCGCCCTCCATATGTCCAGGTCTACATAAGGATCTGAAAGCAGCATCGTGCGCCATTCCTCGAGTACGTCTACAGCAATTTTCACATCCTTGGAAGCAAAAAACGGATAAGAAAAATGCAGGTCAGGATGGATATACCTTTCGTACTTGCGGCAGGAAGAACAAAGCCCGCAACTGTCTGTCGCCGAACGGTCAAGGCAGTTGATAAACTGCGCATAGGCGATAGCAAGAGGCAAAGCTCCGGTACCTTCCGCAGAAAGAAACAACTGGGCATGACTCACCCTGTTTTCAGCAACGGTTTGTACCAGCTGCCGCTTGATTTCCTCCTGTCCTATGATCTCTTTGAACTGCATTTGGTGCAAAATAGTAAATTTATAACAATCTTTGCAGCTATGTCACGTATTATCGCATTTGATTATGGCACCAAACGTATCGGCGTTGCCGTTACCGATCCCCTGAAGATTATTGCCACAGGACTGGACACTGTACACCCAAAAGATATTATTGATTATTTAAAAAAATACCTGCTTACGGAGCCTGTAGAAGCTTTTGTAATAGGAAACCCGAAGCAGATGGACGGTTCCCCCTCCGAATCTGCACAGCATGTAAAAGGCTTTTCTACATTACTTAAAAAGAGTTTTCCGGATGTCCCGCAGCACTGGATTGATGAAAGATTTACCTCTAAACTCGCACACGAAGCTATTCTTCAGAGCGGCTTAAAGAAGCAGGACAGGAGAAACAAGGAAAGGGTAGATACGATTGCCGCGACAATCATTTTACAATATTTCATGGAAGAACACCGTTTATAAAAAATTAATGAGCCTGATTAAAGAAGACTTACAAGATTTATTGCTGAAATTCTGCGAACCCGAAAGCGGGCTGCTGCAGCGGATTGACAGGGAAACGCATCTCAGGGTTTTAATGCCAAGAATGCTCTCCGGGCACTACCAGGGCCGCGTGCTCAGTATGCTGAGCAAGCTGATTACACCGGCACGCATTCTTGAAATAGGCACCTTTACGGGATATGCTACGCTCTGCCTGGCCGAAGGCTTAGCAAAAAATGGCATGCTGTATACACTGGACATCAACGTAGAACTGGAAGACAGGGTGCGCGGATATTTCGCCGAATCAGCCTATGATGAACAAATCAAATATATTCTTGGCGATGCCACTCAAACTGTAAATGATCTGGATGAGGTATTCGATCTCGTTTTTATCGACGCAGATAAAAAAAATAATGGTACCTATTATGATCTTATCTTTGACCGGGTAAGCCCTGGTGGGCTCATTATAGTTGACAACGTATTATGGAGCGGCAAGATACTCACTAACCAGCAAGACAAGGACACCAGAAATATTAGTACATTTAATGATAAGGTAGCAGCAGACAACAGGGTAGAAAAACTAATCCTACCCGTTAGAGACGGCTTGTTTATCATCAGAAAAAAGTAAAACAATGAATTTAAAAAACTTATTCCTAACCTGCCTGACTATACTTTTAATAGGCACATCAGCCCAAGGTCAGACGATACAGGACTACGTGGAAGAACATACAGACCATGCAAAAGAGTTAATGCGCGAGTACGATGTACCCGCAAGTGTAATACTGGCAGTGGCCATACATGAATCGGCCGCCGGAAAAAGCAAGGTAGCCAGGCACCTGAACAACCATTTTGGCATCAAGGGCAGTAACAGCAATACAGAAATCAACTCTTCGTACCGTGATTACGAAACGGCAGATGAATCTTATGATAACTTTGTAGAAGTATTGCAAAACACTTCCTCTTTTAATAAGCTGTTTGACAAGTGTGATCAGTACGACTATGCGGGCTGGGCAAAGGGCATTCAGCGAGGTGGATATGCCGCCAGCAGAACCTGGGCAAAACAGGTGATTGCGATTATCAATAAATATGAACTTTATCAGTATGACGACAGGCCGGCCGACTATACCGAACCGGTAAAAGTAGTTACTGCAGTTAAGAAAACGCACTACCGGGCGCATGCACGCAAACGCAGACACAGCTCATCAAGAATGTACACCGTTAGAAAAGGCGACAACCTGAACAGGCTTGCTGAATCCCACGGCACTTCTGCAAAAGCACTGATGCGTAAAAACGGACTGAAAAAATCAGCACTCCAACCAGGCCAGAAAATCAGATTTTAATGAAGAAATTATTACTTCCCTTTGCTATAGCAGTTATTCTCCTTGCTTCCTGTAAATCAAGACAATACCACAGGAACAACAAGCAGATTGAAAAAGCCGCAAACAAGGCAAATCCTAATTTTACGGATTTTACTACCCTGAGCTATATTGAGGCTTTTAAAGGAGTGGCAATAGAAGAAATGAATACCTATGGCATTCCAGCGAGTATCACCCTGGCGCAGGGCATTATTGAGTCTGGCAGCGGTAACAGCAGCCTGGCAAAGTTTGCAAATAATCACTTCGGCATCAAATGTACCTCCGAATGGAAAGGAAAAGCCTACTACAAGGATGACGACAAGAGCAATGATTGCTTCAGGGTATATAAGGATGCACGGGATTCGTACAAAGACCACTCAGAGTTTCTCAAGAGAAAACGCTACAGTGCTTTATTTGAGCTGGATAAAAATGATTACGTAAACTGGGCTAAGGGATTGAAACAGGCTGGTTATGCCACCAACCCCAGATATCCGGATATGCTGATCAACACCATAGAGAAGTACCAGCTGCACCAGTATGACCAGCCGGAGTCTGAACCTGATAAGATTAAACGTGAGGACAGGGTATTTACAGAGATCAATGCCAATATTCCTAAGGAAACAAAGAAGTTTGCACCGGTAGAAACCCCGCCTTCAAAACAGGTGATCAATACCACCGATCCGAATTATGTGGTGCAGAAAGGCGACACACTGTATAACATTGCCAAAAGATATAACATGACGGTGGATGAACTGAAGTCGCTCAATAACATGCATGATGAGGGAATAAAGATTGGCCAGAAACTTGTAGTAGTTAAATAATGTTAATATCATCACTTTAGCTGCGCCTATTTGTAATTTTGCCGGTCAATGAAACTGTTTATCCTGCTATTTTTTATTACTGCCTTCGCCGGTATTGCCACAGCACAAAAAAAATCTGTACAGGGCTTTGTTATAGACAAGGAATCCAAGCAGCGCCTTGCTAAGGTATATATCTACAATTCGCATGATGATGAGGGGATGTATAATAATAACAAAGGTGAGTTTGCTACACAGGCCTCGGTAGGCGACACGCTGTTTGCTGCTCTTGAGGGTTATGGCGTGGATACACTGATCTATAAAGGGAATAATGCGATTTACTTTCAGCTTAAGCCCCTGGCCATTCAGCTCAGGGAAGTAGCTATTCTGGGCAGCCTGGTTACTCCAAAAGAGCGTTACGACCAGAACCTGCGCGAGTACAAATATGCAACAGACAGGGGCAGCTCCAAAGATCTGTTAAATTTAAATTCAAGGGGCGCAGGCCTCGGCATTGATGCTATCTACAACCTGCTGAGCAGAAAAGGACGTAATGCCCGCCACCTGCAGGCCATACTGGAAAGGGATTATAAGGAGCAGGTGATCGATTACAGGTACAACCCCGCATTTGTAGGCCGTGCATTAAGGATCAAAGGTTTTGAACTGCAGGATTACATGCAGCAATACCGTCCAAGCTACGACTTTGTGCTGATGGCTTCAGACTATGCATTCATTGTGTTCCTGCGGAACAACTATGCTTCATATAAGCGGAATCCGCGGGCATTAAGACTCAAACCTCTGCCGCAGATAAAAATTGATCATATATGAGATACTGGCCGGTAACCTGGAAAGGCCTTCCGGCAAATGCCATGGCTCTATTTCCCTTTATGGTGTTCAAAGATCCAAAGCAGAAGGACAATCCCTTACTGATCAATCACGAAAAAATTCATTTCATGCAACAGCTGGAACTGCTGATTATTCCATTCTATCTTTTGTACCTTATTTTCTACCTGGTCAACCTGATCAGGTTCAGAGACCATTCAAAAGCCTATTTTAATATCAGTTTTGAAAAAGAAGCATATGCCAATGACGGAAATATAAATTATTTACGAAACAGAGGATTATATTCGTGGCTAAGGTATTTTTAAGGCGCTTTTTTAATACATAATCCATTTAGCACTAATATTTTTATATCAATTTAGGGTCTGGTAAGAACATTTTTTCTTTTCTTTGTAGCAATGAGAGGTTTATATGCAAGTTTATTTTTATTATTCGCCGTTTCAGCACAGGCTGTTGCGCAGGAAGTAGATTCAATACCTGTTAATATCAGGGACATGGATCTTAAACTTAAAAAAAGCCCTCTGCCTTCGTTGAGAGGAAATATTCTGTTTAAGCCCGTTGAAATCAACCCTGTTGTCATCAGCTCAAAAGTAAACTACTGGAGAACCACAACCTCTATCGGGCTGAACATCAACCAGGCCTCATTCAGTAATAACTGGACAGGTGGTGGAGTAAACTCCCTGGCCGTTGGTGGCCTGGTGAACTACAAAGCAGACTATGTAAAGGACGACTACAGCTATACAAGTGAGCTTAACCTCCAGTATGGTAAAATAAAAAACAAAGATCAGCTGCAAAAGAAAAGCCAGGACAGGATCTTCTGGGATAACAAGGTTGCCTTTCAATTGTCGAGAACCTGGTATTTCTATGGTGCCTTAACGTTTGAATCGCAGTTTGACAAAGGATTCTCCTACGATACTGATCCGCTGGGAAATGAAAGAGCAACGCTGATTTCCAAGTTTATGTCGCCGGGCTACCTCACAGAATCTGTCGGTCTTGAGTATAAACCGGTAAAATATTTCTCTACCAGGATCGGTTTGGGTACTGCAAAACAGACTTTTGTACTGGACAATGATCAGATTACCGCAGCAGCCCTCCGCAGGGATTCTGCAGCAGTGATCACGGATAACTATGGTGTACCTGTTGGCGATACCTTTAAAAACGAGGCGGCTTTCCAGCTGACGGCCAATCTGGACAAAGACATCATGTCTAACGTGAACCTGAAATTGAGATATAACCTTTTCATGCCTTACAACGAGATCAATTATACCTCACACCGTCTGGATGTAACCGTTACGGCTAAAGTAAACCGCCTGATCAACGTATCTGTTACCGGCGTTGGGCTGTATGACAGAAATGTCACTTCAAAAATACAGGGAAGCCAGGTGCTGGCGATGGGATTTGCATTTGTATTCCCCCGTTAAACACTTAGATACATCAGATTTAAATGTTTGATTGTTATTAAAAATGTTTGCAACTTTGTATACTATTACCATTACAGATTAAGTCATTGACTATCAATTAATAAAACATGTTTGAGAATTTACAGGATAAACTAGACCGTGCGTTTAAAGTTCTAAAGGGACAAGGAAGCATTTCAGAAATCAACGTGGCCGAGACCATGAAGGAAATTCGTAAAGCTTTACTGGATGCCGACGTAAATTATAAAACTGCCAAAACTTTTACCGATGAGGTAAAGGAAAAGGCACTGGGACTGAACGTACTGACGGCAGTGTCTCCGGGACAATTGCTCACCAAAGTAATGAACGATGAGCTTACTGCCTTAATGGGCGGTGAGGTTACAGAATTAGATCTTAAGACAAACCCAACTATTATACTGATTGCCGGTCTTAACGGTGCTGGTAAGACCACTTTCTCCGGAAAGCTGGCGAACTACCTGAAGAGTAAAGGCAAAAAGCCGCTATTAGTAGCGGGTGATGTATACCGTCCGGCAGCGATCGATCAGCTGCAGATTTTGGGCGAGCAGATAGGCGTTCCTGTTTTTGCGAACAAGAATTCCAAAGATCCGGTAGCCATTGCACTGGAAGGTATCGCTCAGGGTAAAAAAGAAAACAACAATGTGATTATCATTGATACTGCCGGTCGTTTAGCGATTGATGAGCAGATGATGAATGAAATCGCAGATGTGAAATTAAATACTAAACCGCATGAAATCCTGTTCGTAGTTGATGCCATGACCGGACAGGATGCGGTTAATACTGCAAAAGCTTTCAACGACAGGCTTGATTTTACAGGTGTGGTGCTTACCAAATTAGATGGGGATACCCGCGGTGGAGCGGCCCTTTCTATCAAATCTGTAGTAAACAAACCAATCAAGTTTGTAGGAACAGGCGAGAAAATGGAAGCACTGGATGTTTTCTATCCCGACAGGATGGCTTCACGTATCCTCGGTATGGGTGACGTTGTTTCCCTGGTTGAGCGTGCCCAGGAACAGTTTGACGAAAAAGAAGCTGCCGAGCTGCAGAAGAAGATCCGTAAAAACAAGTTTGATTTTAACGACTTCTATAATCAGATTCAGCAGATCAAGAAAATGGGTAACATGAAAGACCTGATGGGCATGATCCCTGGCGTGAGCAAAATGATGAAAAATGTAGAGATTGAAGACGATGCTTTTAAAAATGTGGAAGCCATCATTCAGTCGATGACAAAATACGAGCGTGAAAATCCGGACAGCATTCAGCAAAGCAGACGTCTCCGTATTGCTAAAGGATCTGGTAACAAAATCGAGGAAGTAACAAAACTGATCAAACAGTTTGAAGATATGCGTAAGGTGATGAAACAGTTTTCTAACCCTGCTGCAGCAGCCAAAATGATGCGCGGAATGCCTAAAATGCCACAGGGCAGAATGTAAGCTGCTGCCTTTATTGATATTGAAATCCCGGCTCCGCACAGACCGGGATTTTTTTATGTTAATTTTTCCAGCAGATATCTTTGTTTTATTGTCCTGAGGCTCAACGGGAAATTTCACAATTAATAAGTGTAATGTTAACCTTTTTGTTACCAGAATATTTAACATGGAGTTAAATTAGCATCCTGTTGATTAACCAGATATGCTGATAAAAACTTACGGAAGCGCACTCGCCGGTGTTGATGCGCTAACGATTACCATCGAAGTGAGCATCGGAAGCGGAAACAAATATCATATTGTAGGGCTCCCTGATAACGCTGTGAAGGAAAGCCTCAGGAGAATTGAAAGTGCCATCCAGCTGTCCGGACTGAGGATGCCCCGGCAGAAGATTGTGGTGAATCTCTCTCCTGCCGCGATCAAAAAAGAAGGAACAGCTTACGATCTCCCCATAGCAATAGGTATTTTAGCCGCTTCCGGACAGGTTCTTTCAGAAATGACAGATCAGTTCATGATTGCTGGAGAACTTTCGCTGGACGGAGGCATACAGCCCGTGAAGGGCGCACTCCCAATGGCAATCCAGGCAAAGGCAGCAGGTTTAAAAGGATTTATCCTTCCAACTGATAATTCCAGAGAAGCAGCAGTTGTAGAAGGCCTGGAGGTGTATGGTATGCGGAGCCTGAATGAAGTGATTGCGTTCTTAAATCTGAAGGAAGCTTTTGAACCTGTTCTGGTGAACATCAAAAATGAGTTCCTTAGAACTTTAAATGGTAATGATCATGACTTTTCTGATGTTAAGGGTCAGGAAAATATTAAAAGAGCACTGGAAATTGCCGCTGCAGGCGGCCACAACATGATCCTCATTGGTCCTCCCGGATCAGGAAAAACGATGCTGGCCAAAAGGCTGCCCACGATACTCCCACCACTAAATCTTGACGAAGCGCTGGAGACCACCAAGATCCATTCTGTTGCAGGGCAACTGAGTATAGCAGATGCCCTTATGACGGAACGCCCTTACAGAAGCCCCCATCACAGTATTTCTGACATTGCCCTGGTAGGTGGCGGCATCAACCCCCAGCCGGGAGAAATCTCGCTGGCACACAATGGGGTCTTGTTCCTGGATGAGCTGCCTGAGTTTAAACGAAGTGTGCTGGAGGTCATGCGGCAGCCACTGGAAGACCGTAAGGTGGTTATTTCAAGATCGCGCATGAGTGTGGAATATCCGGCAAGCTTCATGCTGATTGCCTCAATGAACCCTTGCCCCTGTGGCTTTTATAATCACCCTGAAAAAGAGTGCAGCTGCCCGCCCGGAACAGTGCAGAAATACCTTAGCAGGATTTCCGGCCCGCTGATGGACAGAATTGACCTGCATGTAGAGGTAACACCTGTGGATTTTAATCAGCTGTCGTCATTGCACCCGGCAGAAAAAAGTTTGGTGGTCAGGGAAAGAGTAACCAGTGCCAGAGGCATCCAGGATATCCGTTTTGCAGCATACCCAAAGTTACATTACAATGCACAGATGAGCCCAAATATGGTCAGGAAGGTCTGCATCATTGATAATGAGGGCAGAATGCTCATTAAGAAAGCAATGGAAAGACTAAGTTTATCTGCCCGTGCTTATGACCGGATTTTAAAGGTTTCCCGCACGATCGCTGATATCGAAGGCAGCAGTACCATAGAACTGGAGCATCTCGCCGAAGCCATACATTACCGCAGCTTAGACAGGCACAACTGGACGGGATGATGCACACAATCAGGCTAGTCTTCTTCGCCGTCAGCCTCTTCGTCCTCCTCCTCCTCAATTTCAGGAACGTATGCCATGATCTCCCTGCCGATGGCATTGATCTCCTCATCTTCTTCAAAAAGAGGCAGCGCCGTTTCCGGATCCAGCTTCAGCCACTGTGATTCTGTGTCTTTCTGGATCTGTACATATTCTTTTCCGTCCTTAAAAACTACATAAGTATCATTTCCTTCAGGGAATATAGCGTAGTCAATCTCTCCTATTGTAATATCAAATGGCTCTTGCATAATGTTAACTGTAAGCAAAGACGCTGTGATATCGCCTTTGGGCTCCAAATATACTAATTCGTGGTTTTGAGCCTGTTAATAAATTCTATAAATTTCTGGTTACCATAATTTGCAGCACCAGCTTCATTGTACATGATACGTCCCTGCTTGTCAAAAACAATGGTGGTTGGCAATGATCCCTGGAAAAGCACTTCGGGCACTTCGCTGGCCACAGAAAATATAGGCAGTGCAAATTTCTTTCTCTGCATAAACTTTTGGGATTTTGTCAGATTTCCGTCGGCATCTGCCAGAATAAAAACGATATCACTCTCATTTTTAAATCTCTCATAGAGCTTGTTCACTCCCGGCATTTCTGCAATACATGGAGGGCACCAGGTAGCCCAGAAGTTCAGAAAAATAACTTTCCCTTTTAAATCGCCAAGGTCGGTGATTTTTCCATTGATATCTTTAAATTGTATTCCCGAAAGATCTCTCAAAGGCTGTGCCGCAGGGGCAGAGGTGTCGGGCGAAAAAAGCCCGGCTTTCATCAGCCCCACCAGGACCATCGCTTTTGCTGAAGGAACAATGATGATCGCAATAAAAAACAGGATCAGCACCGCATTGGATATATTTTTTATGTTAAGTATTTTTCTCATCTTCCAACATCGTTTCTAAAATTAAATCTTAATTTGCATCTGCTCCGCCCCTCTGCAGATGACAAACAAAGATACAAAATGAAATCCTGCTATGGTATGCCCAGAGACACATCTGATCTTCTGTAAGCCTCAGGACCTATCGCGCAGAAGGCAGCTGAAACAAACACAAATAAGAAACTGAGAAAACAAATACTGAAGATGAACAAATATAAATGGCCCAATGTAAAACCTCCGGTAGCAGAGATGATTCCCGAACAAAGGACTATACACGGAGATACAGTAACGGATAATTATTACTGGATGATAGACTATTTTAAGGAGGGCCCCAACAGTGAAAAGACAATAGATTACATTAAGGCCGAAAACGAATATCTGGATCAGATGATGGAGGGCACCAAAACTCTGCAAGACGATCTTTTTAAGGAACTAAAAGGCCGTATCAAAGAAAAGGATGAATCCGTTCCGGTTTTTAAAAACGGATATTTCTACTACTCCAGAACTGAAGAAGGGAAGGAATATTCAAAGTACTGCCGCAAAAAGGACTCACTCAGCTCTCCTGAAGAGATCTTGCTTGATATTGATGAACTAGCTAAAGGTCATTCTTATTACTCTGCCAGAGGTTACAGTATTAGTCCCGACAATAAACTGCTGGCATATGGCGTAGATAATGTTTCCAGAAGACAATACACCATCTTCATTAAAGATCTGGAAACAGGTGAATTAATAAGTGATGCCATCCCCAATACAGAAGGTGATCCGGTCTGGGCAGCAGATAGCAACACGTTATTTTACACCGCCAAACATCCTGTCACCTTGCTCAGCGAAAAGATCCAGAAACACAGACTGGGAACCGAAGCGTCTGAAGACCCGGTGGTATATGAAGAAAAAGATAAATCAAATTATATCGGTGTAGAGAAATCCAAATCGGGCGAGTATATATTTATCTATTCGCAGGCTACTTTATCTTCAGAGGTGAGGATGATCAGTGCTGATCAGCCTGACGCTGACTTTACCGTATTTCAGTCGCGCACAAAGGATGTTTTATACACCATAGTTCCGCTGGAGGATAAATTTCTGATCCTGACCAACTTGGAGGCACAAAATTTCCGCCTGATGGAATGTCCGTTCGGTCAGACGGATAAAGCGCACTGGAAAGAAGTGATCCCTCACCGCAAAGATGTGCTGCTTGAAGAAGTAGAAGAATTCAGGGATTTCATCGTTATCTCAGAACGTAAGAATGGACTGGCGCAGCTGCGTATACGAAATGTGAATGGAGCGGAACATTATATTGATTTCGGAGAGCCCGCCTATACAGCGGCCATTGGATCAAACCCAGAATATAATAGTCAGAGCTTACGCTACATATACACTTCCATGACCACCCCTGTATCAGTGTATGACTATAACATGGATACCAAAGCCAAAACGCTGATGAAACAGCAGGAAGTTGTAGGAGGATATAACAGGGATGAATATATAACTGAGCGGCTATATGCAACCGCAAAAGACGGCACTCAGGTTCCGTTATCACTGGTCTATAAAAAGGGGCTTAAAAAGGATGGCAATGCGCCCTTACTGCTTTATGCATACGGATCTTACGGCCATAGTATGGATGCATCCTTTTCCAGCAACAACCTTAGCTTGCTGAACAGGGGGTTTGTTTTTGCCATTGCACATATCCGCGGTGGCCAGGAAATGGGAAGACAATGGTATGAAGACGGCAAGCTGATGAAAAAGTTGAATACTTTCAATGATTTTATCGACTGCGGGAAATTCCTGATTACTGAAAAGTATACCAGCGCCGCACATTTGTATGCCCAGGGAGGAAGTGCAGGAGGTTTGCTGATGGGAGCCGTGATCAATCTGGAACCTGACTTATGGCATGGCGTAATTGCACAGGTTCCTTTTGTGGATGTGGTAAATACCATGCTGGACGAAAGCATCCCGCTGACGACCAATGAGTTTGATGAATGGGGAAACCCAAAAAATGCAAATGCCTATCATTATATGAAAAGCTATTCTCCCTATGAAAATATAGAAAAGAAAGCTTATCCAAACCTGCTGGTGACCACAGGTTTGCATGATAGTCAGGTACAATATTTCGAACCTGCCAAATGGGTGGCCAAACTACGCGCAACCAAAACTGATAACAACGTATTGCTGCTCAAAACAGATATGGATTTCGGTCACGGGGGCGCTTCCGGAAGATTTGATTACCTGAAAGATATTGCATTAAACTATGCATTCCTGTTAAGCCTTGAAGGTATAGGTGAATAGTTTCTCTCCCGGGGAAATTATTCATAAAAAACAATTTCATAAAAACCAGCGAATAAAGATTTTGTTAGCGTAAGCACATCAATCTGAATTCGCATGGAAAACAAAACATATACCCAGGTCGCTCCCGGAGTGTGGGGTATGAAAATAGTTTTTGTAAATATTTATATGGTTGCGACCGCCCCAGGAGAGTGGGTACTCGTAGATGCCGGTTTAAAGACTGGGGCAGAGAAAATCATCAAAATGGCAGAAGAACTCTTTGGCACAGATGTGCCTCCTTCTGCCATTATTCTTACGCATGGACATTTTGACCACGTAGGCGCACTGAAAGAGTTGCTGGCTAAATGGCCGGTGAAGGTATACGCCCACCCGCTTGAGCTGCCTTATCTCACAGGACTTTCGGCATACCCGCCACCAGATCCAACTGCGGGCGGCGGGCTCATGACTGCGTTCTCTTTCATTTACCCCAAAGGGCCAATCAATATTAGCGGCCACGTTCATCCTTTGACAAAAGACGGGACGGTACCGCATATGCCGGAATGGGATTGTATACATACACCCGGTCATAGCCCGGGACATGTTTCTTTGTTCAGGCCAGAGGATAAGCTGCTGATAGCTGGCGATGCTTTTGTGAATGTAAAATCTGAATCCCTGCTCGCCGTAATTGCACAGAAAAAAGAATTGTCCGGTCCTCCAAAATATTTTACCCCGAACTGGCTTTCAGCAGCCATGTCTGTAAAGAAGCTGCGCGACCTGAAACCGGAAATTGCTGCTACCGGACATGGGCCGGTAATTCAGGGAGATGAACTGACCCAGGGATTGGGTGACCTGGCAAATAACTTTCAGGAGCTGGCGATGCCAGACAATGGACGTTATGTACATGAACCAGCAAAAACAAACAGGAAAGGAGTACAATATCTGCCACCTGCCCGTTTCAATACCGCGCTCATCTGTACTGTTTTTGTATTGTCTGCCGTAGCGGTATTTGGACTGGTGAACAAAATAAAATCCCGCTAGTTAAGGAATCATCACATTGGAAACATAAAAAGGCTGATCTCTTATGATTAAATCCCAAAAGTTTTTGTCCAATTTGGGGTTCAATCATAACAGACCAGCCTTTCAATTGCCTGATTTAAAACCGGCAATCAATATTAAAACTAGATCAGTTCAACGCTGCGGTTTACGAATGCGGTTAATTCTGCACCCGTAAGCATACCCTGAGAAAGCAAGGCAAGATCTACGGCCTGTTTTGCCAGGGCACCTTGCTCTTCTGCATCTTCAGTCTGTAAAATACGGTTAACCAGTTTGTGGTTTCCGTTGATAGCTACTTTATAGTTATCAGGCATGCTGCCATAAAAACTCATTCCGCCACCCATCTGAGCCATATCTTTCATGCGTCGCATAAACTCGTCCATGGTTACAGTAACCGGGAACTCATCCGGATTAAGGCCAACGATTTCAACCTGGAAGCCCGGTTTAACAATAGCCTTTTCAAAAACTTCTTTCACTTTGGCCGACTGCTCTTCAGTCAACACAGACTCAACAGCTTCATCTTTCTCGATCAGCTTGCTTGCTACGCTGGAATCTACACGTTTCATCAGTGTTTTTTCCAGTTTCTGCTCCAATGAACTTACGAAGTGATTATCAATAGCCGAGTTCATCAGTAATACATCATAATCCTTTTTGCCGGCCGATTGGATAAAGCTGTCCTGCTTGGCCGGATCATTGGTATAGATATAAACTACCTGACCATTTTTATCGGTCTGTACAGATGCCACTTTTTCACGGTATTCCTCCAGTGTATAGTGCTCATTTTTGGTATTGGTCAGCAGCGCAAAGTCTTTTGCCTTATCGTAAAATTTCTCTTCGCTTACCATTCCGTATTTCACGAACAGGCCTATATCGCTCCATTTGTCTTCGTAAGATTTACGGTCTTTATTGAACAGCTCAGCAAGTTTATCTGCTACTTTCTTGGTGATATAGCTATTGATTTTTTTAACGTTGCTGTCAGCCTGTAAAAAGCTTCTTGATACATTCAGAGGAATATCCGGTGAGTCAATTACACCATGAAGCAGCATAAGGAATTCAGGAACAATATCTTTTACCTCATCAGTAATAAATACCTGGCGACTGAACAACTTGATCTTATTGCGCTGCATATCGAAATCGTTCTTCACCTTAGGGAAGTACAGTACGCCTGTCAGGTTAAACGGGTAATCAACATTCAGGTGGATCCAGAATAAAGGGTCCTCAGAAAAAGGATACAATTGTTTGTAAAAATCAAGATAATCCTGGTCTGACAAATCTGCAGGTGCCTTTGTCCAGATCGGAGCAGTAGTATTGATGATATTATCAACTTCAACAGCTACTGTTTTTGGTTTGCCCTCTTCGTCTTCTCCATCTGGTTCCTGCGTAGTCTTTGTACCAAATTTAATCGGAACTGGTAAGAATTTACCGTATTTATCAAGGATCTCTTCTATTTTATGTTTGCTCAGGAACTCTTCAGATTCAGCATTGATATGAAGAATAATGTCTGTACCGCGTGTAGTACGTGATCCTTCAGTAATTTCGTAAGAGGTACTTCCGTCACATACCCAGCGTGCAGGCTCTGCACCATCCTGATAAGATAAAGTTTGTATTTCGACCAGGTCTGATACCATGAAAGCAGAATAGAAACCCAATCCGAACTTACCAATGATCTCATTGGCATCTTTAGCGTCTTTAAATTTCTCTACAAATTCGCTTGCACCGGAAAAAGCCACCTGATTAATATATTTTTTAATCTCTTCAGCTGTCATTCCCAGTCCGCTGTCGCTGATCGTAATGGTCTTTTTCTCCTCATCAAGTGCAACCGCAACAAGTGTATCGCCCAGTTCACCGTTAAACTGTCCTAAGGCAGCTAAACGTTTGATTTTTTGTACCGCATCAACCGCATTTGAAACCAGTTCACGCAGAAAAATCTCATTGTCCGAGTAAAGGAATTTCTTAATAATAGGAAAAATGTTCTCGGTATGTATGGAAATACTCCCTTTTTCTTCTATGCTCATATGTTAACTCATTTTTAAGTACATCAGACACCTATCAAGGTATGTTCCAATTTGTTTTTTTGTCAAATTGACAGTAATGTGAAGAAATTGGAACTGAAGAACTGGACATTATTATACCCAGCTTAATCATCTAAACCACCAGATGAGCGTAAGTGCCGGCAGAAAGTCTTAACAGCTACTCATTCGAAGGCAAACTGTACGTTGCGAAGTTTAACCGTGAATATTACAATCCGGTAGCAAAGTTCTTCTGTATCTTTGTTTCCCAATGGAATATAATGTACATACTTTGCCAAACGGCATCCGCCTGCTTCATGTGCCCTCTGCATCTGCAATCTCTCATGCCTGTATCATTATCAACAGTGGTTCCAGGGATGAGAGCGAATCCCAGTCGGGATTGGCCCATTTCATCGAGCATCTGATTTTTAAGCGCACAGAGAAAAGGAACACCAATCAGATCCTCAATCGTCTGGAGAGCGTAGGTGCTGATTTAAATGCCTATACCACCAAAGAATATACCTGCATTCACGCTTCATTCCTGCACCCTTATCTGGACAGGACATTAGAGCTTTTTAACGATATCGTTTTCCATTCTACCTTTCCTGAAGATGAAATGGAAAAAGAAAAAGGAGTGATCCTTGATGAGATCGCCTCATACCTGGATCAGCCTGAAGAAGCTATATATGATGATTTTGAAGATCTGGTTTTTGCAGACCATCCTTTAGGGCGGAATATTTTAGGTACAACAGAAAGCGTTAATGCCCTTAGCCAGCAGGATATCAAAGATTTTATTGCTGCCAATTACCATACAGATAAAATTGTGATCGCTGTTTTAGGCAATTACACCCTGCCAAAAGCGGTCAAAATTTTTACAAAATATTATGAGGGAATTCCTGAGAACCTCAAGGAGCAGCATAGATCAGTGCCTGCCACAGCCCCGGTAATTATCCGTACAGATGACAAACCAATTATGCAGGCACACACCATGATCGGATCACAAGCCTATTCATTACATCATCCCTTTAAAACAGGACTGTTGTTATTGAATAACCTGCTTTGCGGTACCGGGATGAGTTCTATCCTGAATCTCCAGATCAGGGAAAAACATGGCATCGCCTACAGTATCGAGTCTGGTTACAGCCCTCTGAGCGATACCGGCATTTTTACGGTATATTTTGGGACAGATAAAGAAAAAGTAGACCGTGCGCTTGCCCTCATATACAAAGAGTTTAAAAAGATCCGTGAAAACCCGCTGACCGAAGTACAGCTCCAGAAAGCCAAAAATAAATTTATCGGTCAGATTGCCCTGGGCGAAGAAAACAGGATCGGACTCATTATCTCCATGGCAAAAAGCCTCAGCGATTACAACAAAATAGATAACCTCGAAACTGTTTTCAGGAAAATTGAAGCCGTCAGCACCGCTGATATGGCGGAGATTGCTGCTGAAATGCTGGATGAGAAAAAAATGAGCGTCTTAACCTTTTACCCTTTAGGCTAATAATCGTACTTTTGTATTCTTCTGCCGCATAATACTATCGCAGAGCAGAAGGACCAGGATGTATCCTGTGAACAGAATGACATTATAAAAATATTAGAATAGATGAAATTATCAATTGTAGCTTATGGTGATCCGGTTTTAAGGAAGTTGTGTGTAAACATCGACAAAGATTACCCGGAATTACAAAAGCTGATCAGCGATATGTTTGATACCATGTACGCAGCAAGCGGCGTTGGCCTTGCGGCACCTCAGGTAGGTTTGCCAATCAGATTGTTCATTGTAGATACCGGCGATGATGAAGAGGGAAAACCAGGTTTCAAAAGGGTTTTCATCAACGCAACGATCCTGGAAGAAACAGGCGAGCCATGGGCATTTACAGAAGGCTGCTTAAGCATTCCTGACATCAGAGAAGAAGTATTGCGCAAGCCAAACGTAAGGGTACAGTACTATGATGAGAACTGGGAACTGCGCGAAGAACAACTTACAGGTATGCCTGCACGTGTGGTACAGCATGAGTACGACCATATCCAGGGAAAACTATTTACAGATACCCTGAGCCTGCTGCGCAAGCGGATGCTGAAGTCTAAGCTGGATTCGATTTCGAGAGGTGAAGTGCGCGCAGATTACAAAATGAAATTCCCGCAGCAGCGCAGAAAACGCTAATTAGCGTTTTGCCTGCTTTTATCGCCGTTAAAAATTTGCTGCATCAGCTTGCCCCAGGCGAAAGGGTTGAGCAGCGGATTGCCCTGAACCAGGTTTCTGTTCAGTTCCCTGTCCTGATCCATACGGAAATTTATATTGGAGATCTCTCCGGCATCTCTGGGCAGATTCTGAATCTTTCCATTGATTGACCGGCCTGAAAGGTTTTTCCGCGCAATCTCCATATCATCATCGGCAATCTTCAGCGCAAGAAAATCTTTGGTAAACTCTTCTACGGTTGCCCAGGGATAGATCCTCACGGCAGGAAGATAAACGATCTCCGATTTCATTTTCACCATTGCAGTATATTTTACCTCTTTGATTGTCAATGGAATAGTGATAGTTTTATCGGTATATCCGATTGCGTTATAGACCAGTGTATCTCCGGGATGTGCTACAAATGAAAAGTAGCCCTTGTAGTTTGCACCATAACGCTGTTCCTTATTGGATTTATTTGTGATCGTTACATAGGGCACAACGAAATTACTATCCACGTCCGTGATAATTCCTGAAAATTGGATCAGTCCTCTCCCGGCAGGTGCCTGCTGCGCAAACAGTCCTGCAGTAAGAAAAATGAAGATCAGGGTGAAAGCATATTTCATCGGACAAAAATAGCTGTATTTAATAAAGCGGCTAGTTAAATTTTGTTAAATGAATTTAAACCGGCTCTGATAAGTTAATCGCTTCTACAGCAGTTATTTCTGGTACAGCTTTCAAAATAGCCTGCTCAATACCTGCTTTCATTGTCATAAAGCTCATTTTGCAGGTTCCGCAGTTCCCCAATAATTTTAATCTGACTACTTTATCTGACGTAATCTCTTCTATAGCGACATCTCCTCCGTCTGCAATCAGATAAGGGCGGATAGTTTCTAATGCCTGTTCAACTTGTTGTGTGATATCCATGATAGATTTTAAAATATAAATTTAGTAATTTTTTAGCAATTCACCGGGCTTGCATTATTTATTGAGACTTGCTGCGCAATTTTACCAGCAATTTCAGCAAAGGCCGCAGCGGTTTTGCTCTCTTTATTCAGTGCAATTGGCGTACCACTATCGCCCCCCTCTGTAATTCCCTGTACAATCGGGATCTCACCCAAAAAAGGGACCTCAAAGGCTGTTGCAAGGGCTTTACCGCCGTCTCTGCCAAAGATGTAATATTTATTATCTGGCAGTTCCTCTGGCGTAAAGTATGCCATATTCTCAATTACCCCCAGTACAGGAATATTTATACTAGGCATTTTGAACATTGCAAGTCCTTTTCTGGTGTCTGCCAGTGCCACCTGTTGCGGCGTGGTTACAATTACAGCCCCGGCAATCGGGAAACTCTGGGTAATGGTGATGTGAATATCGCCTGTTCCCGGAGGAAGGTCCACAATAAGGTAATCCAGCTCGCCCCAGTCGGCGTCATTGAACAACTGTTTGATTGCATTTGAAGCCATTGGCCCACGCCAGGGCACCGGCTGGTCCGGATCTGCAAAAAAACCGAGCGACAATAACTTGATGCCATATTTCTCTATCGGCAGGATCAGTGTCTTTCCTTCCGCAGTTTCTCTTGCACTTGGCTTAGCCCCTACCAGGCCAAACATGGTTGGTACAGAGGGCCCGTAAATATCTGCATCGATCAAGCCTACCTTTGCTCCGTCTGCCGCCAGCGTCACGGCCAGGTTACTGGCAACAGTAGATTTTCCTACTCCTCCTTTTCCCGAAGATACGAGGATAATATTTTTGATATCGGCCAGCTGGCTGGTGTCTGCCGGCTTGGTCACTCTCGATGTAATATTGATATGTATATCTGCATCCTGTGCCACGAAATATTTGATCGCGTTCAAACATGCATTTCTCAGCATGTCTTTCATCGGACATGCAGGCGTAGTGAGTTCAAGGGTAAAACTAATTTTTTTATCTTCAATTGTCAGGTCCTTGATCATGTTGAGTGTCACCAGATCTTTTTTAAAATCAGGGTCTTCTACATTTCTCAGAGCCGCCAAAACTTGTTCGCTGCTAATTTCCATTGCTCAAAATTAACAAAAGCAGCGTACAATTAATTGATTTTAGGGTTTTTAAGTGTAATTTTAACACGAAATAAACATTTGCATTTGACGTTATGCAACTAAACATCTATTTTACAGCATGCATCTTCCAAAAATAAACATTCCTAAAAAGTACATCAAAGCTGGTGCATGGGTTATAGGGATACTGCTTGTCGCCCTTATCATATTAGGATCCGTTGCTTACAGCAAGAGAGAAGCGCTCCTCCAAAAAATGATGGCCAAAGCAATCAAAAAAGCAAATGACAATTATGGCCTCGACGTAAAAATCGGTAAAGCCGGCTTCAGCGGGCTCGCTACCGTTGATATGAAAGACATCTCCGTAGTCCCAAAAGACCGCGACACGCTTACAACTATCTCAGATCTTTCTGTAGGTGTTAAATTATTTCCACTGCTCTTTGGAAATGTGAACGTTGCAGAGCTGAAGCTGGATAACGGAAAGCTGAATGTGGTACTGAAAGACAGCCTGACTAACCTTGACTTCATCCTGAAAAGGAAAAAGAAAGATAATCCCGACAAAACCACAAAAACAGATCTGAGTGAACTTGCCCATGATTTGCTCAATCAGGTGCTGGACAAAATACCTGAAGATATGGAGATGAAAAACCTCCTGTTTACACTCAATGATAATGATACTGCAAAAGTAACCTTGCTCACTACCACCGCCACGATAGATGATGGTGATCTGAAATCTACGATCCTGGTCAACAACAATGAATCTACCTGGCATGTCAACGGAAAGATCAAACCTTCCAAGCAACAGATGGATGTGCTGTTCTTTGCTGACAATAAGAAGGTGGAACTCCCCTACCTGGAAAATAAGCTTCATGCAAAAATCAGCTTCGATACGATCAGGACTGAACTGAAAAATGCCGACTATAGTGGTGATAATTTTAAGATCACAGGGTCGTGGTCCATACAGAACCTGCTGATCAACCATCCTAAAATCGCCGCCAATGATATCATCGTAAAAAATGCGAAAATTGATGCCGACCTGATGGTAGGGTCCAATTTCGTGGCACTCGACAGCAGTAGTACCGTATTTTTAAAAGATGCTTCGTTTCATCCTTATTTAAAGTATACCTTATCGCCTGATAAGATCTATGAAGTAAAGATCCATGCGGATGAGCAGGACGCACAAGCCATGATCAATGCTTTTCCTGTAGGACTTTTTGAATCACTGGAAGGGTTGCAGGTGAAAGGCAAAGTTAAATACGACCTTAATTTTTACCTCGACAGCAGTACGCCAGACAGCCTCAGGTTTAATTCTACCCTTACACCGTACGACTTTAAAATCGTGAAGCTTGGCAAAACAGACCTGCAAAAAATCAATAACGTATTTGTTTATACACCTTATGAAAAGGGAAAGCCCATGCGTGATATCACCATCGGCCCCTCTAATCCTAACTATACCCCGCTGTCTGAGATCTCCAGCAATTTTAAAAATGCGCTGCTAACCTCAGAAGATCCTTCCTTCTTTACGCACCATGGCTTCGTTGAAGAATCTATCCGCAAATCGTTTGTGATCAATTTTAAAAAGAAAAAATTTGTGCGTGGCGGCAGTACCATCTCTATGCAGCTGGTTAAAAACGTATTTCTAAGCCGGAACAAAACCCTTGCACGCAAGGCGGAGGAGATCCTGATCGTATGGCTGATCGAGAATAACCGCCTGGTGAGCAAACAGCGGATGCTCGAAGTCTATTTCAACATCATCGAGATGGGTAGAAATATTTATGGGATTGGCGAGGCCTCCAGACAGTATTTTGGAAAGAGCCCTTCAGAACTGAACATAGGAGAAGGTATATTCCTGGCCAATATTGTCCCTAATCCTAAGATTGCCATGTTTAAATTCCAGGGCGACGGCAGCCTTAAAGAGTACATGCTTCCCTATTTCAGGTATATGGGCAGAATTATGGCGCGCCGCGGTTTAACGCCCGCAGATACCAGCGGATACGGCTTTTATAATGTAAGGCTGCGCGAAGGCCTCCGGCAGTACCTGCTTCCTGATTCAGCGAAGGTAGATACGACGGCATTTGATCCTGATTCCGAGGCCAGTGCCCCGCCCGTAAAAATGCAGGACGAATCCAAAAGCCTGTTCGACAGGTTATTTGGCCGTTCCCGAAAAGACAAAGATTCTACCAGCAGAAACCTTGGCGTGGAGGATACGCTAAAAAAGTCAAAAAAGGACTTGCGCCGGGAACGCCGTGAAAAGCGCCGCCTGGAGAAAGAAAAGGAAAAGCTAACGAATTAACGCCGCCATAAAAGAGATGAAGAATAAAATTGAAGTTGGAGATAAACAATTTGAGCTGTTTATTGAAAACGATAGTATTGCCAAAAGAACCCGTTTAATCGGCACAGAACTTAATGTTGATTATGAAGGACTCTGTCCGGTCTTCATTGGCGTACTCAATGGCAGTTTTCTGTTTATGGCCGACCTCCTTAAGGAAGTGGAGGTCCCATGTGAAGTTGGCTTTATCAGAGTTGCTTCATACGCAGGCACATCCAGCACCGGAGCAATAAAAGAGGTATTCGGAATATCTGAAGATCTTAAAGGGCGTCACGTTATCCTGGTTGAAGATATCGTTGATACCGGCTTTACGCTAAAATTTATCCTGGAGAAGGTGTATTTGCAGGAACCAGCATCAGTCCGCGTATGTACATTGCTGTACAAGCCCGATGCAATCCTGCATCCGATTGAAGAACTTGAATATACAGGCTTTGAAATCCCTAACGAATTTGTAGTAGGTTACGGCCTTGATTATAATGGATTAGGCCGGAATCTGAAAGACATCTACCGCGTTATCCCAGATAACATTTCCTTAACCTGATTCCGGTAAATTTTTCACAAATTTGCAGAAACATCTAGAAACATATTTTATACCTAATGACAATACATAAAGAAGGTTATACAACTATAGCCGTTTCATTGCTTTTTATTTTTATCCTGAACGCTATAATCGATTACAGATTTGCCGACGTTACCTGGTTAAGGTGGGCTGGCTATCTGCTTTCATTTGCTTTATTTGTTACGGTGCTTCAATTCTTCAGGAATCCATCAAGGGCATTTGTCAATGGCAATAATCTGGTAATCTGTCCGGCCGACGGAAAGGTAGTTGTGATTGAAGAAACCATAGAAGGCGAATATTTTAAAGATAAAAGGTTGCAGGTATCTATTTTCATGTCGCCTGTAAATGTACATATTAACAGGAACCCGATCTCAGGGGTAGTCAAGTTTTTCAAATATCATCCCGGAAAATATCTGGCTGCATGGAACCCTAAATCATCTACCGAAAACGAGCGTACTACAGTTGTAGTAGAGCACGAAACCGGAATTCCTGTACTCTACAGACAAATCGCCGGGGCCCTGGCCAGAAGGATCGTGTGGTATGTTAAAGAAGGTGATGTAGTTGAGCAGAGCAAAGAATTTGGTTTCATTAAATTCGGCTCCAGAGTGGATATATTCCTGCCGGTTGGCACAAAGGTTAACCTGGAACTTAATCAGGTTGTAAAAGGCGGGATAACTGTACTGGCTGAGCTTGCGTAGGCTGTTGTAAGGGATATGCTGACAGGGAGCTTAAGATCTTCTGGCTTCGCTGAAAAAATAATTCCCTGTATCGATGCTGCATTATTTTGCTGCGCAAAAAAACGCTAGGCATCGATACAGGGAATTATTTTTTTCCAGTTTATCCTGTACCAGGAAGGACAAGTATTCTGGCTAAGCAAATCGCCTACGCCATGCCTTATATTACCCTCATCCAAAAACCGCTCATCCTCCTCAGTGGGCTAGCCTGGTCTCTCTCTTATCGCAATGGCTATTGCCATATCCTTGTCAACAGATCCACCTACGAATGTGAATTACTCCTGACCACTATCATATCTGCACTCTCCATTCGGCCCAGGCATCAGATTTACCATCATCCCCTCTGGACATATAGCAGGATCAAATCACACCGCTCAGATCATAAATGGCGGCAATGCGCTGAGGATTCTGCACCAGGCTTATCCATCTTCTTTTGCGTCATATTTGTGCGCAAGATTATCAATTTACCCGGCACCATTCTTCTGCATCATGCCTCCGCAACATGCTTCTGCACTACGCTTCCGCATCATATTTTTTTTGCACTACGCTTTTGCAACATGCTTTTAAACCATGCTTGTGCTCCACGCATTTGCAACATGCTTCTGCATCATGCTTTTGCAATACGCTTCCGCACACGCTTTTGCAACATGCTTCCGCACTACGCTTCCGCACCATGCTTCTGCATCATGCTTTTGCACTACGCTTCCGCACCATGCTTCTGCACCATGCTTTGGATCAACCCAAGGGAAGCCTGTTAAAAAAAGGTAAGTAGTTTCCGATGCCTAGCGTTTGTTTGCGCAGCAAATTAATGCAGCATCGAAACTACTTACCTTTTTTTATAAAAATGACCCAACAAAAAAACCTCCCCGCGGATATCGGGAAGGCTTGTATATTTTGTACAGGTAACTAAACTCTCTTAGACTTGATACGAGCTGCTTTACCAGTTAACTCACGTAGATAGAACAATTTAGCTCTACGTACTTTACCGTGACTGTTAACTTCAATTTTAGCAATGTTTGGGGAATTGATTGGGAAGATACGCTCTACACCAACACCGTTTGACATTTTACGAACTGTAAATGTCTCATTAGCACCTACGCTGTTACGTTGTAAGACCACGCCTTGGTAAATTTGAATACGTTCTTTATTACCTTCGCGAATTTTATAGTGAACACTCACTGTATCTCCTGATTTGAATGCAGGAAACTCGTTCTTTGCGATTACCTGCTCTTCAACAAATTTTACTAAATCCATGATTTTAAGCTATTAAGCCGACTTTTTGTTGTTTAAAATCGGACTGCAATATTAGGAAATATTTTTTATAAAAAAAAGGGAATTTCATTTTTTTCCACATTCTTTTAGAAATCCACATTTTTGCTGTCAGGGTAATTCCCCCCTTAGCCCTTATGAAATTCTTATTTATCGCCCTTGAACAACTGGGTAAGGCTTTTTCCTGTTGTTTTCTGATTGATCAGGGTATCATTTTGAATCCCAAATAATATTTCAAGCTGTTTAACTTTTTCATAGGGAATATCCTGGCGGTCTCCCAGCTTTATTTTCCGGTAATTGTGAAACGTATTCATCGAAACATCCAACACCACAGGTATTGTCTTCATCGCAAATTTATATTCCTTAATCGTAAGTCTGTCTAAGAAAGCATTAATCTTATACTTTTCGATATTTTCACTCATCTCTATTGAAATTATTTTTAACGTACATAACAGTCCTGAAACCATCATCAGGAAACAATTTCGTAAATATATAAATAATTACATTTAAAAATAAAATAAAGGAAAAGAAATTACTTAATACAGAAATAACAAAAAACGACAGAAAGCATTCAGAGACATCATATAGGCAGTAGAAAAAGAATTACAGGGCTTAATCCTCCAGCAGGTCCGGGCGAAGGCGCTGTGTACGCGCAAGAGCCATTTCATGTCTCCAGTTATTAATTTTGGATTCGTGCCCGCTTAAGAGTATCTCAGGCACAAGATGCCCTTTCCAGTCGGCCGGACGGGTATATATAGGCGCATCCAGCAAACCGCCCTGAAAGCTGTCAGACAAAGCAGAGGTTTCATCATTCAATACTCCCGGTATCAGCCTTACAATGGCATCAACGAGAACCGCAGCAGGCAGCTCTCCGCCAGACAGGACATAATCTCCGATAGAGATCTCGCGGGTTACATAGATATCCCTGATCCGCTGGTCAATTCCCTTATAGTGGCCGCAAAGAATGATCACATTTTTAAAACCAGACAGCTCATTTGCCATGGATTGATTCAATGTCATACCATCCGGACTCATAAAGATCACCTCATCGTACGTTCTCTGCTCCTGTAAGGCCTCAATACACCTGGCAAAGGGCTCTATAGACATCACCATTCCACTGCCTCCACCGTACGGATAATCATCCACACTCCGCTGCTTGTTGGTAGCGTAATCCCGGAGACTGTGAACCACGATCTCCGCGATCCCTTTAGTTTGGGCACGTTGCAGGATAGAATGTGCAAAAGGACTTTGCAGCAGGTCTGGCAATACGGTGATGATATCGAAACGCATAAATTAATAATTAGTTAGACAAGTAAATATCCAGTAGTCCGTCAGGAAGGTCAACGAGCAGCGTACCTTCATCCTCATCAATCTCGATGATCATATCTTCATTCAAAGGAAACATCACTTCTTTGTTCTGGTAAGAGACGGTGGCTACAAATTGCTGTGGATATTCATTGATTTCTATGATCTCTCCCAGTTCGCCCATCGTTTCATCAGTAACAATAAATCCCTTCAGGTCATTATAATGAAAATCATCTTCTGAGCGGTCCGGCATCTTTGTCAGCGGCAGATAGATTTTTTTTCTCAGCAAAGGCTGCGCTTTATCAATATGATCAATGTCGTCAAAATAGATATTGCAGGTGTTATTCGGCTGCATTTTGTAAACCGACACAAAAAAAGGCACCATTTTACCGTTAATATCTGCAAATACAACATCCAGATCAAGCAGGCCTGGTTCATCGTACTCAAAATACAATTGTACCTCTCCCTTTAACCCTTTCGTTTTGGTAATATATCCTATATAAAAAGCCTCTTCGTGCGTCATACTGTTGATCAATTATTCTTTAAAATAAAAATAGCGAAGAAACCATTCTGTAGAAGGTTTCTTCGCTATGATTAAGAATTACAAAATACTATGCTTGTTCTTCTGTGTTTTCTTCTGTTGCAGGAGCTTCAGTTTCTGCTTCAGCTTCCGCTTCCGGAGCTTCTTCTTCAACTACTTCTTCTACAGGTGCATTTTTGATTGCAAGAGCAGCAGCACGATCAGCGTTTTTCTTCGCTTCAGCAGCAAGAGCAGCTTTTTTAACGTCATCCTTAGATTTAGTTAAGCCGTCTTTTTTGCCTTCGATTTTACTGTCTTTTGCTTCTAACCATTCTGCAAATTTAGCATCAGCCTGTTCAGCAGTTAAAGCACCTTTTTTCACACCACCTTCTAAGTGTTTTTTGTAAAGAACACCTTTGTAAGAAAGAATTGCGCGACATGTGTCAGTAGGCTCAGCACCTTTGTTAACCCAGTCTAATGTTTTTTCGAAATTGATTTCGATAGTAGCAGGATTGGTGTTTGGGTTGTATGAACCTAAACGCTCAATAAATTTACCATCTCTTGGTGAACGGGAATCCGCTACCACTACGTGGAAAAAAGGTTTCCCTTTTTTACCGAATCTTTGCAATCTGATTTTAGTTGCCATTCTTTTATAAGTTTATGTATTCAACATAGTTCCCGGAGCTACATGCTTGCGGGGACGCAAAAGTAAGTAAAATACTAATGATTAGCAAGATGCCGCGATTTTAAATTCTATTATCATGAATTTAGCTCCCAATTGAAGATATTTGAGCAAAATAATCCGTACAAAAAGACCGCAACCGATATGAGAATAGCAATAGACATGGATGAAGTGCTGGCAGACCCAACCAGTAAATTTATTAAACTCTACAACCGCGACTACGGTGTGCCACTTGACACCATCCTTGATCCGGGCAATGAGATTTATCACCATGTTCCTGAACATGCCAATAACAAATGGTATGATTACATTAATGAAAAGGGATTTTTCAGAGACCTTCCTGTCATTGAGGGAAGCATTGAAGCCCTGAAAAAATTGCAGGAGAAGCATGAAATCTACATCGTCTCCGCAGCCGTAGAATTCCGCAACTCACTGGAAGACAAAATGGACTGGCTGGCAGAGCATTTTCCTTTTATCTCCTGGAAAAACATCGTTTTCTGCGGCGACAAAATTATCAGGGCAGATGTGCTGATTGACGACCGCAGCAAGAATTTTGAAGGTTTTGAAGGCCGCAAGCTTTTGTTCTCCTCTCCACATAATATGCTGATCACCGACTACGAACGCGTAGATAACTGGCAGCAGGTACTGGACAAATTGTTATAAAAAAGAGGGCTTTTACAAGCCCTCTTTTTTATAACAGCAGAAAATGAGAGCGGCCTATAGAGAAAGGATCTCCACCAGCTTCAGCCAAACAGGGCTCACTTCTTCCGCATCAATATGTTTGATCGCGTGATCAAATGGCGTAAAGATAATTTCCTTGTTCACCTGACCTACCATTTTGCCAGATTCACCGTTCAGCAGCCCTTCAACAGCAGCAACACCAAAACGGCTGGCAAGCACCCTGTCCATACAGCTCGGCTTACCACCACGCTGAATATGCCCGAGAACAGAAACACGGATATCATACTGGGGGAACTTGTCTTTCAACACTTCCCCTACGTTAAATGCTCCTCCCGCATCATCACCTTCGGCAACAATAATAATCTTTGACGCCTTATCTTTCCGGCCGTATTCCAGCCTGTTGATCAGTCCCTGTACGCCCATGTTGGCCTCAGGGATCATGATCGCCTCTGCGCCCACTCCAATACCGCTTCTCAGCGCAATCAGGCCAGAATCACGTCCCATTACTTCAACAATAAATAACCTGTCGTGAGACTCCGCCGTATCCCTGATTTTGTCAATAGCATTTACTACAGTATTGATCGCCGTATCATAACCAATTGTAAAATCAGTTCCTGCAAGGTCATTGTCAATAGTACCCGGCAATCCAATTACAGGAATATCAAATTCCAAAGAAAACAGGTTGGCGCCGGTAAAGGTTCCGTCACCGCCGATCACAACCAGCGCATCGATCTCATGTTCCTTCAGCTGATCATACGCTTTCCGGCGGCCTTCCGGTGTACGAAATTCATCACTTCGTGCAGTTTTAAGAATCGTGCCCCCACGCTGTATGATGTTTGCTACCGACTTACGTTCCATGGGAAGAAAATCGCCGTTAATTAACCCTTCGTATCCTCTATATACGCCAAAAACGTTCAAATCGTAATATATCCCCGCTCTTACCACTGCCCTTATGGCAGCGTTCATTCCCGGAGCATCTCCTCCTGATGTTAATACAGCAATGTTTTTAATCTTGTTCATTCTTTGTTATTTCTTGGATGCTTTAAATTTATCGAGTCCGCTCTGTAAAT
Source organism: Pedobacter westerhofensis (assembly GCF_900182595.1). Taxonomy (GTDB): domain Bacteria; phylum Bacteroidota; class Bacteroidia; order Sphingobacteriales; family Sphingobacteriaceae; genus Pedobacter; species Pedobacter westerhofensis. The sequence goes on from NZ_FXTN01000006.1 coordinate 222,273, forward strand.
AAGCAGCGTGTAGTTTTGCGTCAAAGATTGCACCCTGCGGTGAAACCAGCGGAACCAGGTCCGGCCCCGCCATCACATAAAATGGCTGTGAATTCGAATTATAGTGTGTAGCCTGAAAATCTCCGTTCCATCGACCCAGGTCATCAGTTGTTGTACGCAGGATTTTTGAGTAATGAACTTTATCAGCAGGCATCTGAACAGAACGTTCATCTACATATAATTGTATCAGCACAAATTCATCTTTGATCAAATGGCCAACTTCAGGATCTATCCATACTTTATCTTCCATCTTTCTGCAGTTCACACAGGCATGGCCGGTAAAGTCTATCAGTACAGGCTTATTCATCTTTTTAGCAAAGGCCAGCCCCTCATCAAGATCAAAAAACGCATTAAACCCGTGCGGTGGGTGCAGCACATCATTATATTTTACAGTCGCCGGAAAAGAAGACGGCCCTTCAGCAGCACCGCCTGCGGTACCGCCAAGAATGAAGTCCTGCGTATTTAAGGGCGGCGCTATGCCGCTCAGTATATTCACTGGTGCGCCCCATAAACCGGGAACCAGGTACATTGCAAATGAAAACGAGAAGATAGCAAAGAAAAGCCTTGGTACCGTAACATAAGGTAGCTCACTGTCGTGAGAGAATTTAAGCTTCCCGATGATATACATTCCCATCAGCACAAAAATCACTATCCACAGTACCAGGAAGATTTCCCTGTCAAACCATTCCCAGTGCCAAACCAGGTCTGCCGCAGAAAGAAACTTAAGTGCAAGTGCAAGCTCCAGAAAGCCCAGGCAAACCTTAAGGCTGTTTAACCATCCGCCCGATTTAGGCATGCTGTTCAAAAATCCCGGGAAAACAGCCGATAGCGTAAACGGCAGTGCCAGCGCAAGGGCAAAGCCAAGCATCCCGATGGCAGGCGCGAGGATCTCTCCTTTAGAACTCGCCTGAACAAGCAGCGTACCTATAATCGGCCCTGTACAGGAGAACGAAACCAGTGCCAGTGATGCTGCCATAAAAAATATTCCGCCCAAACCTTTGCTGTTGTCGGCCTTCTGATCAATCTTATTGACAAAAGAGCTGGGCAGGTTAATCTCAAACGCCCCGAAAAAGGATATTGCGAAAACAACCAGCAGAATAAAAAAAGTAAAGTTGAACGTACCACTGCTGCTGAGTTCGTTCAGTTTTGCAGAACCAAACACCAGAGTGATAAACAATCCGAATGCAACGTAAATAATAATAATTGAAGCCCCATAAATCAGCGCTTGTCCTATACCTTTGGCTTTACTGCCCGCCCTTTTGGTAAAATAACTTACCGTTAGCGGCACCATAGGAAAAATACATGGCATCAGAAAAGCGATGAACCCGCCCACAAGGCCCTGAATAAAGGTTTGCCATAATGTTTTGTCCTGATCGGCTGATGGCAGTGGCTGTGTGGCTGTAACCGTTGCCGCAGGTTTTACACTATCCTTTTTCACCGTATCCTTCTTCATACCCGCATTTGCCGCACTATCTGCCGGAGAGCCGATTTCAGTAAACTGAATATCGTCTGATACTGCGGTTGAATCCTGTTGAACAAAAGCAAAACTTTGTCCCGGCTGCAGAAAAAAGGCACCAAGTACCAGAACAAACATTAAAATTAACTTCTTCATTTTTTAGTATTTTTTATTTATTCAAGCTGCTGCCAGCAAATTCTGCCGGCCTTCTCTACGAGGCCGTGAAATTACTTATAATTTCTTGTTTAAAAAGTTTTGAGGCCGGCCGTATTTTTTATTTTACTGTTTATCGATATTCATTCGCCTGCATACAAAAAGAGCCCCGGAATGTCCGAGGCTCTTTTTGTATGCAGATTGAAAACAGATTATTTTACCTGTACGGAGAATTTGATTTCATCCGGAGGAAGGCATCTCGATTCATCACAAACCATAAATTCTATGGTTCCGGTCACTGTTGTTGCTGGTTTGTTCAGCTTTATTTTTTGCTGAAATACAACAGATTTCTCAAAGTACCCAACATTCATGTCAAATACCTTTTCAAACTTAGACATCGGTTTTGGCTCTGCTGTAGTACCTACTTTGGTATACTCTTTTGATGGAGCAAATGTAATCGTAGTTTTTACTGGGCCTCCCGGCTTAACGTTCTGCGAATAGATATGCCAGCCGTCCTGAATCGTTGCCTTGATATAAACGACAGCTTCAGTGTTACTGATTTTTTTTTGTGCATAAGACCATGTTACCGGCGTCTCGATCTGAGCTGAGGCTCCCAGAACGGCGAACAGTAACATTGCAAATACTAAGGTTACTCTTTTCATGGTCATCATTGTTTGGTGTATTTTTATTTATTTTGGTTGGTTATCATTGACAAATTCTATCTCTTTAAAATTATACGACATTACGCCTGTTTCGGTTTCCATACTTAAAATACCTGCATCACTAACATCGATAATCTTACCTTCAATGCGCTCGCCATTTTGGCGGTAGGCAGCTTTCACATTAAACCGGTAAAGAAAATTTAAATATTCCTCCCGTAAAGTATTATAGTTTCCCGCTTTTAATTTTAAATAGCTCGCTTCTATTTGACTGCAAATTTGTATCAAAAGCGATATTAAATTAACATCCTGATGTAAAATTTGATAGATGGAGCCCGCACGGTTTTCCAGCCCCGGTTCAAAAGCCTGCTGGTTAACATTTATTCCTATACCAATGATGCAGGCTTTTATCCGGCCGGCAGACACGATATTTTCAATCAGGATTCCCCCTAGTTTTCTGGAACCGAAATAAATATCGTTGGGCCATTTGATCGTTAGTCCTTCCCCGGCTATGGCTTTCAGGGCATGCTGTATCGCCACGCTGACCGCCATATTTAGCCTGAACTGTAATGTAAGCGGAAGAAATGCAGGGTACAGCAGCAGGCTGAACGTCAAATTTTTTCCGGGCTCGGCATGCCAGTTGCTTTCTACCTGCCCCCTCCCTGCATATTGATTCTCTGCCATAATAACAGTTCCTTCGGGTAATGGCTCGGAATTTGACACCATCCTTTTCAAAAAGTTATTGGTAGAATCAACGGCCGATAATTTGATGAGATTTTGACCAACAAATAATGTTGAAAAAGTGTTATTTTGCAATAGTTGATTTTATATTCGTTATTTATCAAAAATAAAACATTTTAATGGTAAAAAAGAAATTAGTAAACCTTTCTACATACCTTTCAGAAATAGCCGTTCATGGCATGCAGGAAAAAAAGGGACATGACATTGTCCGTCTTGATTTAAGAGACCTAAACAGTTCCGTATCAGATTATTTTATAGTTTGCAACGCAGATTCTTCAACACAGGTAAAGGCTATTGCCGATAGTGTTGAGGATGAAATTTATAAAAGCACCCAAGCCACGCCCTGGAGAAAAGAAGGGCTTGAAAACGCAGAGTGGATAATATTAGATTATTTTGACGTGGTAATTCATATCTTCAAAACCGAAAAAAGAGATTTCTACGGAATTGAAGACCTTTGGGGAGATGCCCAAACGACGACATACCAAAGCGCATAACCTTACAACCTTATACATTTTTTTGAATCAACGATGAAAGAGAAAGAAAATACAAAGCCCAAATTAATTAAGCGGATACCAAATATTCCAAAGAAACCTCAAAAGGGATCTAATTTCAATATATTCTGGGTATATGCTGCTATCATTTTAGGGCTTGTCCTGGTTTCGGTGCTGTTTACAAACGACACCAACAAAACCATTGACTACCGTGAATTTGAAACCACAATGCTTCAGCCGGGAGATGTGCAGAAGATTGTAGCCTATAAATATGAAGACCTTGTAAGGGCTGATGTATTTATAAAGCCAGACAGGTTAAATCAGGAGAAATACAAAAAATTTGAGACGAAAAGCAATTTCGGATCTGCCGGCGGACCTACAGTATCATTCACTGCAGGCTCTATGGACGCTCTGGATAAACAATTGAAAGAGTCTCAGAGTACTGTTCCTGCCGAAAGCCAGGTCCTTGCCGTAAAAGAAACCAGACAGAGCACATTTAACTCCTGGTTCTTCACTGTAATCATCCCTGTGTTATTGTTTATCGGTTTCTGGATATTTATTATGCGGAAAATGGGTGGCGGTGCCGGAGGTGGTGGCGGCCAGATCTTCAATATCGGAAAATCTAAAGCTACACTGTTCGACAAAGAAAGCCAGGTTAACGTAACCTTTAACGACGTTGCCGGTCTTGAAGAAGCAAAACAGGAAGTAATGGAGATCGTAGATTTCCTTAAAAACCCAAAAAAATATACCAACCTGGGCGGTAAAATCCCTAAGGGAGCATTGCTTGTAGGATCACCTGGTACAGGTAAAACCTTATTGGCAAAAGCTGTAGCCGGCGAAGCACAGGTTCCTTTCTTCTCACTGTCGGGTTCAGACTTTGTAGAGATGTTTGTAGGTGTTGGTGCTTCACGTGTACGTGATTTGTTCAAACAGGCTAAAGATAAAGCGCCATGTATCATCTTTATTGATGAGGTGGATGCCATCGGGCGTGCCCGTGGTAAAAACAGCATGATGGGCGGTAATGACGAGCGTGAAAATACACTCAACCAGTTACTGGTAGAGATGGATGGTTTCGGAACAGATTCAGGAATTATTATTCTTGCCGCAACTAACCGTCCTGATGTGCTGGATAGTGCTTTACTTCGCCCGGGCAGGTTCGACAGACAGATTTCTATCGACAAACCAGACCTGGTAGGCAGAGAGCAGATCTTTAAAGTGCATTTGAAACCGATCAAAACTGATGTTGTAGTAGATGCCAAAAAGCTTTCTGCACAAACTCCTGGTTTTGCCGGTGCCGAGATTGCAAACGTTTGTAACGAAGCCGCACTGATTGCAGCCAGAAGAAACAAAGAGTCGGTAGACATGCAGGATTTCCAGGATGCGATCGACCGTGTAATTGGTGGTTTAGAAAAGAAAAACAAGATCATCTCTCCTGAAGAAAAACGTATCGTTGCTTACCATGAAGCCGGACATGCGATTGCAGGCTGGTTCCTAGAACATGCAGATCCCTTGGTAAAGGTATCTATCGTTCCACGTGGTGTTGCAGCCCTTGGCTATGCGCAATACCTGCCTAAAGAGCAGTTCCTGTATACTACAGAACAGCTTACAGACGGCATGTGCATGACAATGGGCGGACGTGTTGCAGAAGACCTTGTCTTTGGCAAAATTTCTACAGGTGCACAGAACGACCTTGAAAGGATTACAAAGTTGTCGTATGCAATGGTCACCATTTACGGAATGAACACCGCTGTAGGTAACGTATCTTTCCACGATCCTCAAAATGAGTACAACTTTAATAAACCATATTCAGAAAAAACTTCGGAGTTAATCGATATTGAAGTACGCAAATTGATCGGCGATGTGTACGAAAGAACAATGCAGTTACTGGTAGAGAAAAGAGAAGGACTGGAGAAACTGGCGGCCAAACTGCTGGAAAAAGAAATCCTTTTCCAGGCTGATCTGGAAGAAATCCTGGGTAAACGCCCTTTCGATAACCGTACTACTTACGACGAGTTTGTAAACGGTACAGGAGATCAGAAACCTGCCGCTGAAGGCCTCGTTCATGAGGGTGTTGGCGAAACAACCGATCCTTCTGCACCTATCAATCCTGCACAGGCAGAATCGTAATCATTTATTTCATGGAGCTATCACCTCAGGGTGATAGCAAATCCATTTTTTATGCAAGAGAATATTTCCTCAAAGGAGTTGATGTTAAAAAAGATAAGGAAAGCTCTGCTTGAAAAAAGAGATAATCCCTATCCTAATTTAGAAGAAACCTCTCTCTATAAAGACACTGACGAAATCCCCGAAGTCCTGTTTGCCGAACAGCTCACTGCCGTATCCGGGAATTTCATTTTCTGCGAAAACGGCGTTGATTTCATTGAAAATATTCTGGAACTTGCAGATAAGTTCAAATGGAGAAAAATTTATTGCTGGGAACCCGAACTTCAGGACCTTCTGGCCAACTACGAATTTCCTTTTTACAAGACCGATAAAGACTTTGAAATGGCCGAGGTGGGAATCACCATGTGCGAAGCATTAATTGCCCGTAACGGCTCGGTTTTAGTCTCCAATCAAAATGAGGCCGGAAGAAGACTGAGCATATTCCCCCATCACCATATCGTTATTGCAAGAACCGGTCAGCTGGTCATGGATCTCAAAGACGGATTCAGGCTGATCAAAAATAAATATGGAGCTCAGATCCCCTCAATGATCAGCACCATAACGGGCCCCAGCAGGACTGCAGACATCGAAAAAACACTAGTCCTCGGCGCACATGGCCCAAAAGAACTGTTTGTTTTTCTGGTTGACGATTTTTCTTAAAATTTTTATATTCAAGAAATTAATCATAGGTTTATACCAAATACCAAAACAGTCTACGGTTCAATACAATGAATAATAAGCAGCTTTTTTCAGTAATCGCAGGTACAGGATGTTACATACCGGAGAACATTATATCAGGCGACTCATTCTTAAGTTCTATCTTTTACGAGAACGGAGCGATCATTGAAAAGAACATTACAGAGATCATCAGTAAGTTTTCAGAGATCACAGAGATCATGGAACGCCGCTATATTGACGATGTCATGTTAAACAGTACGATCGGTGCCATCGCCGCACAACGCGCTATATATGACGCCGGGATCGATAAAGAAACAATAGACCATATTATTTTCTGCCATAACTTTGGCGACATAGAGAAAGGGAGCAACCGTATGGATATGCTGCCGGCCCTTGCCGTCAAAGTGAAACAACAGCTGGAGATCAATAATCCGGATTGTGTGGCATATGACATTATATTCGGCTGTCCGGGATGGGTACAAGGCTCTATACAGGCAAACTACCTGATCCAGAGCGGAGATGCAAAGACCGTACTGGTCATCGGTGCAGAAACGCTGTCCAGGATCATTGATCCGCACGACCGCGACAGCATGATCTTTTCTGACGGCGCAGGCGCTGTTATTTTCCGCGCAGAAGAATCAACCGAACCTACAGGCATCATCGCCCATAAAACCAGTACCTATGCAGGCAACTGGGCGAACTTACTGGTTATGGGGCCAAGCGGCAACCCAACAGTAACAGATGGAAATACTTACCTGAAAATGAACGGGCGGAAGCTCTATGAGTTTGCAGTAGTCAATGTTCCGCAGGTGGTAAAAATGGCGATTGATAAATCTGGTATCAGCATTACAGATATAAAAACCGTATTTATTCATCAGGCCAATGGCAAAATGGATAATGCGATCATGAAAAGATTGTTTAAGCTCTATGATATGGATACGGTACCTGAAAATTTGGTGCCGATGACCATTTCCTGGCTGGGGAACAGCTCTGTGGCTACGATTCCTACTTTACTAGATCTGGTGCGCAAAGGCCAGGTTGAAGGATATGCAGTCAAAAAAGGCGAATATGCCATATTTACCTCAGTGGGAGCAGGAATGCATATTAACGCATTTGTGTATAAATTTTAATACAGATAATTTTTTATGCTTTCAGTTGTTTATTTTTGAGTAAACCGATGAAAGCCATGAAAAATATCATCCTATTTATTGCTTCAGTAGTATTATTATCGTCCTGCAAGGCTTATCAGCTGAGCACAATATCCAGCAGCAGTACAGCCCTGGATTCCACAGGTGTGTTCAAAGTAGAAAACGATTCCCTTGCCCTAAGCTATAATTTCAAGGGAGAAAATGAGCCGATCAATATCGAGGTTTTTAATAAGCTCAATGAACCCCTGTATGTTAACTGGGCTAAATCTGCATTGATCGCGAAAGATAAAGCTTACAGCTATGCAAGTGATATCATCAGTATAGAAGGAACTACATCATCAATCAGTACCCGATATGGCAGGGGAGGCAGTACAGTAAGCGACGGCTCTATTTCTGCAACCGCAAAACTAAGCCCGTATGAAAGCTTTATTCCGCCACATTCCAAAATAACCCGAACCATTTATGTTCTTAAAAATGTAGGGATGGCTGAATTACCTCAATCAGATTTCCGCAATACATCTTTAAATTATGATGACGGATCAGGCCAGGTCCCGGCAAAAAGAGCCATTTTTGATGCCGGAAATACCCCCTTAAATTTTAAAAGCTATCTAACCCTCTATACGGTAAAGGAAAACAATGCTAAAACATTCAGTATGGAGCAGGAATTTTATGTTTCCGGAATGATAAAAACAAATGCCAACCCCGAGGAGCTATATGAGTTCAAACATAACAGGGGAGATGTAATCGTTAATTCCAGAGCTACCGGCTATGCAAAAACAATGGCAGTGGTGGGCCTGGTTGGAGCTGTTGGCGCCCTTACCACTGCCGAAGCAACGCTGAAAGACAAGAACAAACCAAAATAATTAATCTTTAATTCTTTTCATGTCATCTTTAGCCTGCGCTTCAATACTGTTTTCATATTCATGATCTTTCATATTGATGGCCTGACTAAAGAATGCCCTTGCACGTGAATTATTTTTTCTTTTCACATAGATTTTGCCCATGTTCAAAGCTGAAGTGGCAGCATAGTAATACTTCAGGTTTTTACCGCAGTTAATGGCATTCTGATAGTTCAGCAAAGCCAGGTCATCCTTCTCAACTGCGTCATAAATCCTTCCTGCACGGTAATAGTACTCAGCTTTATCTTTCGCGGCCCTGTAATCCGCTCCGCTGTGTTCAGACAAGGCATCAAGCGCCTTTGTATAGTATCCGCCGTCAAATAATAACCTGGCTCTCAGCAAACCGGTATCCGGAGCCGGCGGGCCTGCTTCGTTCAGCGCCTGCTTGTCTCTTTCGCCAAAAGTATAACCTACGCCCTTAACCTTTGCTGTATACGCATTATAAGCTCCCGTGTCGCCGTTTAACAAGGCCACCCATGACAGATGAAGGTTTGCGTCCTTGATGTAATTTACGCCTTTATTCAACGCCAGGAATTTCTTAAAGTTTACAGATGCAGAATAATCCAGTTTATTAAGTTTAGCAGTACCCATTAATAGTTCCAGATAGGGGAAGGCCTGATAAGCTTCTCCGGAGGGACGGCTGCCCAATATAGCAATAGCTTCGTCAGTATGTCCGTTTCTGGCACATACATATGCCTGCAAATATGCCTTTAGTAAACTGCTGTCGGCAATCCTTGCTGTATATTTCATTGTTTTAGCATAGGCGTCTGGCGCATGCACAATATCTGATAGTACAAAGGAATAGTAAAATACAACTTCTTCATAAAAAGGTTCGTAAGTAGACCGGGGCAGGTTCTGGGCCAGGTTATCCAGTAAAGTCAGCCCTTTTTGTACATCGCCTTTTATCCCAAAGGCAGACAATGCACTTTTTAAGATCCCGTCCGGAAGGTTTCCAAGAAACACATTGATCAGGCCGATACCTTTACTATTGAGATGAAATCCGGGATATTTTTTGCTGTTCTCCTGCAATTGTGAATTCGCCTTCCTGATTTCCCTTGCGGCAGTAAAAAACTCGCCGTAACGGCTTCTTAACAGGGCCCATTGCAGGTTGATCTCTGCCTGAGCATAAAGGTAATACGGCGAATTATTGTCCTCGTCGCTAATCTGGTCCAGCCTCCGGGAGCGTTCTTCTTTCAAACGTTCAAAATCCTGTTTATTCTCTGAGGTAATCAGATAAAAATAATCCGCGTAATTTTCTAAAAGAGGGACAATGGCATTTTTGGGATGCGTCCTTTTTTCATTGGCAATCAGCTGACGGGCAGCATTCAGTTTCAGCTCAAAGATCAGCTGATAGGCTTTGAGGCAATTGGCATTGAAATCAAAATTGGCAAGAACAGTATTTGGAAGGGCTATAAAAAGGCAAAAAACTGTGTATTTAATCAGTAGAGTAAAACTCCTTTTAGCAGGCATACATTAAAAATTCTAGAACTAAACAATATTAAGTAACGATTGTAACGGGAATATTGTTTTACAACTTGGAGGATTGTTTTCTAACCGGTAAGATTTAAATCCACCGGGAAGGTTGACTGCATAAAAAAACGGCCAGATTTACACCTGACCGTCTGTTATATGGTATCCTGCCGATTAAGCCGGTACTGCTTCCTGTGTTAAGGCCTCATCAACTAAAATCCTGCCGCAGTGTTCACATACGATGATTTTTTTGCGCTGACGAATATCAAGCTGACGCTGAGGAGGGATCTGGTTAAAACATCCTGAGCAAGAGTCACGGTCAATCGTTACTACTGCAAGTCCGTTTACTGCATTTCCTCTCAGTCTTCTGTAGGCAACAAGTAATCTGTCTTCAATAGCTGCTTCTGCTTTTTCAGATTTTTTAGATAAAGCAAGTTCATCTTTTTCCGTTTCAGCAGTGATCGTTTGCAATTCCCCTTTTTTAATGTCAAGATCACCTTTTCTGGATTCCAGATCAGCTAATGCTTTTTCGTAGATCTCAGTTTTCGAAGCAATTTCAAATCCGTGCTCTCTGATTTTCTTTTCACAAACCTGGATCTCTAAAGACTGGATTTCCACTTCTTTTGTTAAAGCATCGTATTCACGATTATTTTTTACCTCTTTTAATTGAGTATCATACTTCTTGATCAGGTTCTGAGATTCCTTGATCATGTTTTTACGTGTTACAATGGCATCTTCAGTTTCATCCAATTCAGCCTTGAATTTTTGTATACGCGTTTCCAATCCTGCAACCTCATCCTCTAAATCAGCTACTTCCATAGGTAATTCACCACGGATCTGACGGATTTTATCAATTTTTGTATGAAGGGTTTGTAATTCGTATAAAGCTTTTAGCTTTTGCTCTACAGTTTGTTCCATTAAATGAAATAATTTATGGGGTTTGTATTATGCTCCGTTAAACGGATCGCAAAGTTAGGAAATTTTTCCCGAATAATATCTATCAACAAATCAGATGTAAATTGTTCACTCTCAAAGTGTCCGATATCAGCAATCACCAGTTTTCCATCTGCATCAAAAAACTCATGGTACTTAAAATCGGCAGTCACAAAGGCATCAGCCCCCGCGGCAATCGCATGTCCCAGCAGAAAACTGCCCGAACCACCGCAAACAGCCACTTTTTTGATCTTTTTACCTGTAGGGCGGGTATGCCTGATCACCGTGACATTCATCCTGGATTTCAGTAAAGCCAAAAATTCTGCCGCTTCCATTTCTTCTTCCAGCCAGCCAATCATGCCGGTACCAACGCTGTCCAATTTATTTTCAAGCGGATAAATATCATAGGCGACCTCTTCATAAGGATGGTTTTCAAGCAGTGCAAGTAACACTTTGCGCTCATTCTGAATCAGAAATACAGTCTCTATCCGGGTTTCAGCTTCCTGATGCTGTATGCCCTTTTCGCCCGCAAAAGGCTGCGTACCCGGTCCTGCCTTAAATGTACCTGCGCCATCAGCATTAAAGCTGCATTCGCTATACCCACCGATATTCCCCGCACCGGCAGCAAATAGGGCTTCCCTGACGCGGCCCGCCTGGGCAGTGGGGCAGAAGGTAACGAGTTTTTTCAGCAGTCCGCTGCGCGGCTCAAGGATCCTGGGCTGCTTTAGTCCCAGCCTTTTGCAGATCACACCGTTAACGCCATTGTGAACGCTGTCAAGATTGGTATGGATCGCATACAATGCGATATTATTTTTTATAGCTTTCAGTACCACGCGTTCAACATAGTTTTTTCCTGTCAGCTTTTTTAGTCCTTTGAAAACAATAGGATGGTGGGTAATGATGAGGTTACAGCCTTTGTCAATAGCCTCATCAACGATCTCCTCTACACAGTCCAGCGCAACCAGCGCCCCTGTAATTTCCTGGTTCAGGTCTCCGGTAAGCAAGCCGGAATTATCATAATCTTCCTGATAGTTCAGCGGGGCATATTCTTCAAGATGTTTGATCAATAGCGCTAGTCTCATCCCGTAAATATACGATGCCGGCAGCAATTATTGGATGCTGCTGCCCATTTTTACCAATTGCAAACTTTCGAAAACCATTTTCTGATTGTATTCAAATGCAAGGCTTTTATAATTTACAAGGTCGATGATCGTCCCGATCGCACAAAGTCCGTAGGTAAAGAAATACAGGATCCCCATACCAATCTGGTTAACCAGGAAACGCGCCAATCCGGGAACAAAAAATCCCAGTACACAGTACAGGATCATATCGTCGGGGCTTCTTCTCTTACTGCTGTATACCAGAAGAAACCCATTCAGTTGCTGTTCACTAAAGCCCGTAGTTGCAGTTTGCAGATAAGAAAACTCTTGTGGCGAGATGCCCGGAAGCATCATAAATGGTGAATTGTACATAATTATTTCTCCTTTCTTTTGTTCATTAATTTATTCCGTTCGTACCCTGCAAGCGTTACAATTCTGTAACTGATGATCAGTACGGCAGGTATGCCAAGCCAGTGGTAATTAAAACTTTCGCGGATGTTGCCATGCAGGACATGCGTCACTGCTCTTCCTAATCCGCAGCCGGGGCACCAGCTCAGTCCCAGGTTAGCCAGAGGACAAAAGGTAAAATGTATTGCCTCCGGATGTGCTGCAGGTTTTGCCATGGCCAGAAACATCATAGCCGCAATCCAGAATATCAGCTCCAAAGGAAAACGCTTTAACCACTTTGGGTTCCCTCTTTTGAATTTTAGAGTCATTAATGGCGGCATTGTTACAGATTAGCAATTCATAAATCTTACATTTGCAGAGTGAACATTCGCGACCTGATCAACAGATATAAAACTGATGAGCGCATCGAAGCGCTGGCAAAGACCCTCAACCTGGGTAAAGGTACTAAACTTCAGCTAAAGGGCTTAGTGGGTTCTGCCGATGCTGTTATCGCTATCGCAACCTATTTCCTGCTGCATAAACCTCAGCTGTTTATTTTGCCCGACAGGGAAGAGGCGGCTTATTTTATGGCCGACCTGGAAAGTATCCTCGAAAAGGAAGTGCTCCTTTTTCCTTCATCTTTTCGTAAATCCTTTGATTTTACCCAGGTAGATACCGGAAATGTACTGGCCAGGGCAGAGGTGCTCAATGAGCTTAACCATCAGTCGTCCTTCGGAAAAATCGTGGTTACTTATCCCGAAGCACTTGCCGAAAAGGTCATTGACAGAACAGTTCTGGAAAAAAATACGCTCGAAATCAGCCTCGGCATCAAATTAGGGATCGATTTTATCAACGAATTCCTGATCGACTATGATTTTGAGCGTACAGACTTTGTTTATGAACCGGGGCAATTTTCAATCAGGGGCGGAATCGTTGATATTTTCTCATTCTCCCATGATCTGCCATACAGGATCGAATTTTTTGGCGATGAGGTAGAAAGTATCAGGACCTTTGAAATTGATACCCAGCTCTCGGTAGAAGATGTAAAAACGCTGACGATTATCCCTAATGTTCAGTCTAAATATCTTACGGAAAGCAATATTAACCTGCTGGATTATATTGAAAAGGATACACAGCTCTGGTTTAAAGATGTAGAGTTTACCCTTGATATCATCAAAGGCGGGTATAAAAAAGCCGTGGAGCTGTGGAAAGCACTGCCGGCGAAAGAAAAACAGGAAAACCTGGACTGGATAGATCCTAAATTTGCTTTTTCTGATGAAAAAATGATAGGGGATATCGTACATGATTTTGCACTGGTAGAATTTGGTAAACAGTTCTTTTACCGTTCAGAAAATGTGATCCTGTTTGATACCAAACCTCAGCCCTCTTTCAATAAAGACTTCCACCTGCTGATCAACAACATCAAAGAGAATGAGAAGAACGGTATTTTTAATTTTATCTCCAGTTCTTCCCCAAAACAGACAGAACGCTTATACGCGATACTCGATGATATCGATAAAACCATCAAGTTTGTTCCGGTAAATATCCAGCTGCGCGAAGGTTTTATTGATCCGCAGCAGCAGATTGCGATGTATACCGACCACCAGATTTTCGACAGGTTTTACAAATACAAGCTCAAAAGAGGATACCAGCGCAGCCAGGCGATCACCATGAAAGACCTCCGCGACCTTAAACCCGGAGATTTCGTCACGCATATCGACCACGGTATCGGTAAATATGCCGGACTGGAGAAAGTAGAAGTAAACGGTAAAACCCAGGAAATGATCAGACTTATCTATGCTGATAATGACCTCCTGTATGTGAATATCAACTCGCTTAACCGGATTGCAAAATACAGCGGTAAAGACGGAACAGCGCCAAAAATGAATAAACTGGGCACCGAAGCCTGGGACAAACTTAAGAAAACCACAAAAAAAAAAGTTAAAGACATTGCCAGGGACCTGATCAAACTTTATGCCCTGAGAAAATCACAGGTAGGTACTGCATTTGATCCCGATGGTTACTTGGAAACTGAACTGGAAGCTTCATTTATTTATGAGGATACCCCTGATCAGATGAAGGCTACCAATGATGTAAAAAAAGATATGGAAGCCCCTCATCCGATGGACCGCCTGGTTTGCGGTGATGTAGGCTTCGGAAAAACAGAGATAGCTATACGTGCGGCCTTTAAGGCTGTAGCCAATGGTAAGCAGGCGGCAGTTCTGGTACCTACTACCATCCTTGCGCTGCAGCATTTTAAAACATTTTCAGGCCGTCTGAAGGACTTTCCATGCCGGGTAGACTATATCAACCGTTTCAAGACCAGCAAGCAGATCAAGGAGACCCTGGCGCAGGTAGCCGAAGGCAAGATTGATATCATCATCGGCACCCACAGGCTGCTTAGTAAAGACGTCAAGTTTAAATCGCTGGGCATTATGATCATCGATGAAGAACAGAAGTTTGGTGTAACTGCCAAAGAAAAACTACGTGCGCTGCGTGTAAACGTAGATACACTAACACTGACAGCTACCCCAATCCCGAGAACGCTGCACTTTTCATTAATGGGCGCAAGGGACCTTTCAATTATGAGCACGCCGCCGCCAAACCGTCAGGCCGTAAATACCGAACTGCACGTGTTTAACGATAAACTGATACAGGAATCCGTTCAGTTTGAACTGGACAGGGGGGGACAGGTGTTTTTTATCCATAACCGCGTAAATGACCTGCCGCAGCTGGGCGGACTGATCCAGCGGCTGGTTCCAAAGGCCAGGATCGGTATTGCACACGGTCAGCTTGACGGAGACGCCCTGGAAGATGTAATGCTGGATTTTATCAATGGGGAAAAAGATGTCCTAGTGGCCACCACGATTATTGAGGCCGGACTGGATATTCCAAATGCGAATACGATCATCATCAATCATGCGCATATGTTTGGACTTAGCGACCTGCACCAGATGCGCGGACGTGTAGGAAGATCCAATAAAAAGGCTTTCTGTTATTTGCTGAGCCCGCCTTTATCCACGCTAACCTCCGAAGCGCGTAAACGCTTAAGCGCAATCGAAGAATTTTCAGACCTGGGCAGTGGTTTTAACATTGCTATGCGCGATCTGGATATCCGCGGCAGCGGAAACCTGCTGGGTGCCGAACAGAGCGGTTTTATCGCAGAAATAGGTTTCGAAATGTACCATAAGATCCTGGATGAAGCCATTCAGGAACTGAAGTCAGACGAGTTTAAGGATCTCTTTAAAGATGACAAGGAACGTCCTTTTGTAACCTTTACCCAAATAGATACAGACCTGGAACTATATATTCCTGACGACTATGTAACCAATATTACGGAACGCTATAACCTGTATACAGAGTTATCAAAACTGGATACTGAAGAGCAGCTGACCGCCTTTGAAACCTCGTTAAAAGACCGTTTTGGCAATGTTCCAAAACCTGTAAAAACGATGCTGAGCGTACTCAGGCTGCAATGGTCTGCCAAGAAACTGGGTTTTGAAAAACTAAGTTTCAAAAAGGGGGTGCTCAGGGGATATTTCATCAACAATAAGCAATCCAATTTCTTTGACTCAGCTATGTTTCACAAGATCCTGAACTTTGCCCAGCAGCACCCAAGAATGTGCAACCTGAAAGAAGTAAAAGATACGCTGCGGATAGCTTTTGAAGATCTCAAAACTGTTGAAGATTCAATAGAAATGCTTGAAATGGTAGCGCAGTAGCCTTCTTAAAATAATTTAACCACAAAAGAGAATGAACCCAAACCTGTTAACCGACCTTGTCACCATGAAAATGCCTTTTGGCAAGTACAAAGACAGGCTGCTTTGCGACCTTCCGGAAACTTACCTGGTCTGGTTCCACAGTAAGGGTTTTCCTCCCGGCAAGCTTGGAGAGCTTTTAGGGACGATGTATGAGATCAGGCTAAACGGGCTGGAGTATCTGCTCCAGCCGATCAGAAGAGGCCGCTAGTTGAATACCAGGTACAAATAAGCATAAACGATAGGCGCAGCGATCAGCAGGCCGTCAAACCTGTCTAGCAAGCCACCATGGCCGGGCAGCAGATTACCCGAATCCTTCGCATTTAAACTCCTTTTAAGCATAGATTCTACAAGATCGCCCAGCGTTCCGAAACTCACGATCAGCACTGCCATTCCGGCCCAGATCAGGAAACTGATTTCTGTAAAAAAGAATGATATGATAAATGAAACCAGTACACTGGTAAACATTCCGCCAAAAAAACCTTCCCAGGTTTTCTTCGGTGAGTGCCGCTCAAACAGTTTATGTGCGCCCAGTTTCCTGCCAAATAAGTATGCACCGGTATCACTTGCCCATAACATCAGTAAAAAGGCCAGGGGCAGATGAAAGTTGTACAGGTTCCAGTCGCTCAGAAACCCAAGGGAATAGTAAAAGCAAAAGGGAATGGTCACAAAAAATAAACCTGTAAATGTATATGCTATATTGGTAAAAGGCGATTGTGCCTTTCTGTACAGTTCAAATAAAAACACCGAAGATATCAGCGGGATCAGCAGCAACAGGTATTTGCTCTCTACCTCAAAGAAATGATACGCCGCAATCAGGAGAAAAACCAAACCGCTAAGGATTAGCCCAGCCCCAGCATGTGGCTTCACATCAGCCGTCCTGATCAGTTTATAAAACTCTGCCAGCGCTAAAACACTCAGCAGCAAGTAAAATCCTGTAAAAGTATAAGCGCCCAGAAAGATCGAGCCCAGCATCACAATAGTGAAGAAAAATGCCGTTATCGCCCTTGTTTTCATTCGCTCTCCGTCGATTTAATATAGGCTTCGGCAGCGTCCTGATCAGTTTCACTAACCATCACATCAACCGTACCGAATGTCTGGTAAGAAGAATCTTTTTTATTCATAATTACTGCCGCAATCTCATTTTCAATTAATCCTTGTTTAATGATCTCTGCGGTAATCGCATCCTGTGTTGTATAAACCTTAATCCAATTGTTCTCCATTGCCCTGTGTGGTTTTATCCCTAAAGTATTTAAATAAAAATATGGTCAAAATTAAGCTAATAACATATGCATACCATGGAAAATATGCAGAATTATCTGCCTGGTCCAGTGGGATATGGTGTGCCTGCAAATACCAGGCTTGGCAAACCGCATACGCATTGTTCAGAAAGTGGGCAAACATCGCGTACCATAAACTTCCCGTCCACAGGTAGATATACCCAAATGCAGCTCCCAGTAACAACCGTGGAAAAAAGCCGAAAAACTGCACATGGATCGCACTGAAAATAAAAGCAGATACCCATATCGCGATATGCGGATTATGGAACATCCTGCTGAAAGATCTTTGTATCCCTCCCCTGAAAAGGAATTCTTCTGCTACAGCAGGTAACAGTGCAATGATCAATATATTGATCAGAAACTCTCCGAAACCCCTGATCCTTAGTAATAAAATCGTCATATTCATCGCTGCATCCTCTTTCTCCCGCATCCAGTTTTCCAGGGATTCTAAAAAATCAGGTAAAATCATTTTCTGATTGATCAGGGTAATCCACTCCATCAGCGGAAGAGAGCAGATCATCAGGAGCAATACAACCAGCAGAAGTGCAGGCTGCGGTTTTTTAAACCCATAAAAAGTAGTGATACGCGTTTTTTCAGTGATAGCAAGCAGGATAGGCGGCATCAGGAACAAACATGCCGAGGTAAGTCCCTGCGCTATTCTTAGTCCGTCGAGGTAAGCCGGATCTCCCCCCGATAATCCCATAGCATTCTGCATGATCCCTGATCCATACAGCAAGACCAGTGCAATGATACTTAAAACTGATCCTAAAACAGCTCCTGCGAGCGCATAACAGGCAAGGATAAGCAATTGGGTATAAGCAGATTTTTCTTCTCTCGGGGCCAGACTGAAATTCATTATTAGGGATTTTTGTACCTTTGTATCTTAAATTTTGGATTGAAGATAGAAATATGTCTGTAAAGATAGGAAATATTGACCTGGGAGAATTCCCTTTATTGCTTGCGCCCATGGAAGATGTAAGCGATCCCCCATTCCGTTTTGTTTGTAAACAAAGCGGGGTAGACATGATGTACACAGAATTTATATCTTCTGAAGGACTCATCCGCGATGCCGCAAAAAGCCGTCAGAAACTAGATATTTTTGAATACGAAAGACCAATAGGTATCCAGATTTTTGGCAGCGAAATTTCTACGATGCACGAAGCTACGGAAATTGCTACTCTGGCCAAGCCAGACCTTATCGACATCAATTATGGCTGCCCTGTAAAACAGGTGGCCTGTAAAGGTGCCGGTTCTGCTTTACTGCAGGATATTGACAAGATGGTGAAAATGACCGATGCCGTAGTGAGGGCTACTCATTTACCCGTAACCGTAAAAACCCGGTTGGGCTGGGACGATAATACCAAAAACGTTGACGAAGTGGCTGAAAGGCTCCAGGATATAGGGATCCAGGCACTGACCATTCATGGCAGGACCCGTTCACAAATGTATAAGGGAGAAGCCGACTGGCGGATGATCCGCGATATTAAAAGAAATCCGCGTATTAAGATCCCCGTTTTTGGCAATGGCGATATAGACAGTCCGCAAAAAGCATTCGAGTGGCGCCGTGAATTTGAGGTCGATGGCATTATGATCGGCAGGGCTGCCATAGGTTATCCATGGATTTTCAGAGAGATTGCCCATTACTTTAAAACCGGTGAAAAACTGGCCGGCCCTACTGTAGAAGAAAGGGTATTGGTTTGCCGTACCCATCTTGATAAATCTATTGCCTGGAAAGGCCCTAAAGTTGGTATATTTGAGATGAGACGCCATTATGCCAACTATTTCAAAGGTTTGCCGGATTTTAAAAATTACAGGATGTTGCTGGTGAAAGAAGATAATATCGAAATCATCCACGCTATATTAGACGAAGTGTCAGATAAATATCAATACATCCTGCCCGACGGAGAAATGGCGTGATTTTTGAAAACACTGAACATAAATATCTTTAAAATGGTTACAGCGATTACACAGGGCGTTAAAATTTCAGTAGATACGGTCTATCAGGAAGAATACTCAAATCCTGAGAAAGAGCATTTTATGTTTGCTTACCAGATCACAGTAGAAAATTTGTCTGACTATGCCGTACAGCTCATGCGCCGCCAGTGGTTTATTTTTGATTCCAATGGTACGCAGAGAGAAGTAGAGGGAGAAGGTGTTGTAGGTATTCAGCCGGTAATAGAACCCGGAGAAAGCTATTCTTATGTGTCAGGCTGCAATTTAACAACTGATATTGGTGCGATGTCAGGTACCTATCTGATGCACCGTGTTACCGATGAAACAGACTTCAGCGTGGATATTCCGGAATTTCAGCTCATCGTACCTTACCGTTTAAATTAATTCCGGTTTCTTCCAAAAAGCATCGAGGCATAGTACAGGAGGTTTGCAAGGGCACCCAATGCCGCCACTACGTATGTCATTGCCGCCCACCACAGTGCATCTTTGGCCTGTGAATTTTCTTCTGCGGTATTCATCACACCACGATTATTTTTTAGCCAGATCAATGCTCTTTTGCTGGCATCAAATTCTACCGGAAGGGTGATAAAGCTAAAAACAGTAATCAGCGCAAGTCCTGCCACACCAATACCCAGTACAATGGGATTACCGGTAAAACCGATCAGCAGGATCCCAATGATGAGTACCCACTGTAAAAGATTGGATGATATACTAACAATTGGGACCATCGCAGAACGCAGCTCCAGCCAGTGGTATAACTTTGCGTGCTGAACTGCATGACCACATTCATGGGCCGCTATAGCGGCCGCAGCTACACTTCTTCCATAATAAACGTCAGTGCTCAGGTTAACTGTTTTATCCGCAGGATTATAATGGTCGGTCAGTTGTCCGTCCAAACTCATTACCCTTACATCATATATGCCATTATCGTGCAGCATCTTTTCGGCCACTTCATGACCGGAAAGACCAGAATTCAATTGCATTTCGGCGTATCTGGAAAATTTGCTCCTGAATTTCCATTGCACAAACATACTTGCAATTAGCATCGGAATTATAAAAAACAAATAGGTTCCCATCTTGTTATCGTGTATTTTCTCATTCCTGGTAAAACAAAAATTGTTCCTAACCCAACTACAATCTGCTTAATAATTTAAAAAATAGCCTAAATCAGTGTATTACGGCTCATATGGCCAAAAAACACGATTATGTTCTGCCCATTTGTCCAATATATATATGTATTATGTCCATAAAAAACATCATAAAAACCAATTACATCCCCTGTAAATACTAATAGGTTTGTTAAACTGGTTTATAATACAGATTTTTGATAAAAATATTAGTAAATGAACAGTATCATCATTGTATTGCTGGTTATGGTAATGGCCGCTCTATTTTTCCTTTTGTTCAAAAAACCAGTGGCGGATACCGGCGGACAGTTGGAGATGTTTAGTTTGAAAGAGGCAGAACACCAGCGCAACCTAACGTATTACAGGGAAGAAAAACAGCGTCTGGAAGATGAACTGGCAGATCTCCGTACAGGATTTATGAACGAAAGGAGCAGGGCAGTAAAGGCTGAAGAGATCCTGAACGCACAGATAGAAAAACAGGTCCAGCAGGATAAATATATCGCAGAACTGCAGCAACAGTTTAAACTTCAGTTTGAACAGATAGCCAGCCAGATCCTTGAAGAAAAAACTTCCAGGTTTACATTACAGAACAAAGCCAGCATGGAACTCATTTTAAGCCCGCTGAAGGAAAATATAAAGGCATTTGAGGAAAAGGTAGACCGCGTGTACAAAGCGGAGTCAGACGAGCGCAATATACTCAAGGGCGTCATCTCACAACTGATGGATCAAAGCAGACAGATACAGGAAGATGCAAACAACCTCACTAAAGCGCTCAAGGGAGATAATAAAAAACAGGGAAACTGGGGAGAGATTATACTGGAGAGGGTTTTGGAACGCTCGGGCCTGGTAAAAGACCGAGAATACCGCATACAATCAAGTTTCAGTACTTCAACCGGGAACCGTGTACAGCCTGATGTGATTATTGATCTTCCTGATGATAAACACATTGTGGTGGATGCCAAGGTTTCCCTTATTGCTTATGAAAAGTATGTTTCTGCAGAAACAGAAGAAGATAGGGAAATCTATGTCAGACAGCATCTCTTATCTTTGAAAAACCACATACAGGATCTTGCTGGTAAAAATTATCATGCTCTTTACCAGATCAATTCACCGGATTTTGTATTGCTTTTTATTCCGATAGAATCTTCATTTGGTATTGCAGTGCAGAAAGACGCGGAGCTTTTCAACTATGCCTGGGACAGAAAGGTAGTCATCGTAAGCCCCTCAACATTACTGGCTACACTACGTACGATCTCCAGCATATGGAAACAGGAGCGGCAAAACAGGAATGTGCTTGAAATCGCTCGCCTCAGCGGTACGATGTACGATAAATTTGTAGGTTTCCTTTCAGATATGGAAAGTATCGGCAGAAACATTAAACAAAGCCATGATGCCTATGACAAGGCCATCAGTAAGCTCTCTTCCGGTACCGGAAATTTAGCTGCAACCGCTGATAAAATAAAAAAGCTGGGTGCAAAAACTACGAAACAAATTGATCATAAATTCCTGGACCCAGCCTTAACTGAAGACGATATTTTATAGTTTAAATGCGTTCCATCCCTGAGCTTTCAGTTCATGGACTACATTTGATTTGGATATCATTTTGCATCCTGATGGTTTATCCGTGATGTGGCCGATCACACTGATGTCTACATCGTGTTTTAGTTTGGTATAATCATCCTGTCTGATCGTAAAAAGCAGCTCATAATCCTCTCCGCCATTTAATGCACAAACCGTGGGATCTATACCCAGCTCCCTTGCAGTTTCATAGGTCATTGGATCTATCGGCAGTTTATCCTCATAGATCGTACAGCCTTTATCAGATTCTTTGCAGATATGCATAATCTCAGAGGCAAGTCCGTCAGAAACATCAATCATCGATGTAGGGATAATCTTCATTTGTGCAAGCAGATCTACGATATCTCTTCTTCCTTCCGGTTTCAGCTGTCTTTCAATGATATAATCTTTTCCTTCCAGATCAGGCTGGATGTTAGGATTTTCAAGAAAAATCTGCTTTTCACGCTCCAGGATCTGTAAGCCAACATATGCACCGCCAAGATCTCCGGATACACATAACAAATCCCCTTCCTGAGCACCGTTCCTGTATACAATATCGGCTTTCTCAGCAAATCCTATGCTCGTTACACTGATCACCAGGCCCTGTTTGCTCGACGAAGTATCCCCGCCAATCAGGTCAATATTAAATTTATTACAGGCCAGTTCAATCCCCTTATAAATTTCCTCTACGGCCTCAAGCGGAAATTTGCTCGATAAGCCCAGCGAAACCGTGATCTGGCTTGCTACTCCATTCATAGCATAAATATCGCTTAAATTGACCTGAACGGCCTTATAGCCTAAATGCATCAGCGGTACATAAGCCAAATCAAAATGAATTCCTTCCAGCAGTAGGTCTGTAGAGATCAGCATCTCTTTATCCCCGGCATGTAGTACTGCAGCATCGTCTCCAATACCTTTGATACTGCTTTCATGCCTGATTTTAAAATTATCAGTAAGGTGCCTGATCAGGCCAAATTCACCTAATTCTGCCAGATCTGTGCGTTCTTTATTTTCAAACATATTTTTTTCTTTATAATCCCAGACTGGCTGATATTTCCAGCATTCTTTCGATTGGTTTTCTCGCTGCGGCAATGATATCTGCCGGTACAGTAACTTCCGGCGTACCGTTTTTCAAACACAGATAGAGCTTTTCCAATGTATTTCTTTTCATGTAAGGACAATCATTACATGCACAATTGTTATTTGGCGGTGCCGGTATAAATGTTTTACCGGGACAAGCTTTCTCCATCTGATGGATAATGCCGCTCTCTGTTGCCACAATAAACTCTTTTGCATCGCTTTTTATAGCGTAATTCAGCAAGCCTGTAGTAGAGCCTATATAATCTGCCATCTGCAGCACTGCTTCTTCACATTCAGGATGTGCGATAAATTTAGCACCTGGGTGACGCTCTTTTAGTTTTGTGATTTTCTCCCTTGAAAATATCTCATGAACCATACATGCACCGTTCCACAACACCAGGTCTCTCCCAGTTTTCTTTGCCACCCATGCGCCCAGGTTTTTATCAGGACCAAAAATAATTTTCTGCTCTTTTGGCAGGCTTTCTACAATCTGAACCGCATTGGTAGAAGTACAAACGATGTCGCTCATCGCTTTTAGTTCAGCTGTACAGTTCACATAGGTAATCACAAGGTGGTCCGGGTATTTCTCCTTAAACTTTTTAAACAAATGTGGAGGACAACTGTCTGCTAATGAGCATCCTGCTTTAACATCAGGTAAAAGAACTGTCTTTTCAGGAGAAAGTATTTTAGCGGTTTCTGCCATAAAATGCACCCCGGCAAATACAATCACATCAGCTTCGGTTTTTGCGGCTTCCTGGGAAAGGCCTAAACTATCCCCTATATAGTCCGCAATATCCTGTATATCAGGTTCTTGATAGTAGTGCGCCAGCACTATTGCATTTTTCTCCTTTTTTAGCTTTTCAATTTCATCAAAAAGATCAAGTGTTGGGTCGATACTTTCTTCTACAAATCCTCTTCTGTTTAATTCTTCTAAGGTATCCATTTTCAACGTTTCAATAATTAATAATTATTTAATATAAATAGACTTCTATTGTTTATTAGTGTGTTAGTAATGTTTGTAACTCCGGGTATTTTATTCGTTTAAATGATTTGTTCTATAGTTACCAACATATAAATGAGATTTTACTGACAAATAACCGCTGATTTACAATCAGATATTTTTAGAACTTAAAACTTATCAATATGAATATGTTAATTGTTAGTAGTGTAGTAAAAAGTTAATAACTGATGCAAAGTTGCTCAAAAATAACTTAAAATATTGTGTGTAATTCTCATTTTCCCTTAGCTTTAAACATTCTTAAATAGTTCCTCTATTTATTTAGACATGTAATTAACACTTTTCCAACGTTGTTAACAAAGCGGTGGAATTAGCAAGAATCAATGAGAAACGCGGATTTTTTAGTAATAGGCTCAGGTATTGCCGGTTTAAGCTTCGCCTTAAAGGCAGCCAAACACGGCAAGGTAATTATCATTACCAAATCAAATGAAGATGAATCAAACACAAAATATGCCCAGGGCGGTGTGGCTGTGGTTGTAAATAAGGACGATTCTTTCGAAAAACATATTCATGACACTTTAATTGCGGGAGACGGGCTCTGTGATCCGGATATTGTTGAAATCGTTGTAAAAGAAGGTCCACAGCGCATCCAGGAGATTATCGACTACGGAATTAACTTTGATAAAAACCCAGCCGGGGTGTATGATCTGGCCAAAGAGGGCGGGCATTCTGACCACAGGATTTTACATTATAAAGACGTTACAGGATATGAAATTGAGAGCGCCCTGCTGAGGCAGATCCACGAAAATGACAATATAGAGATATTAACACATTACTTCTGTTTAGAGTTAATTACCCAGCATCACCTTGGTGAGTTTGTTGACAAGGCCTCTAAAGATATTAACTGTTTTGGTGTATATGCCTTTAATACAGAACTTAACGATGTTGAAAAGATCTTGGCAAAGGTGACTATCCTTGCATCAGGCGGCGCCGGGCATGTGTATTCCAGCACCACAAATCCCGTGATTGCCACAGGCGATGGTATGGCTATGGTGTACCGCGCTAAGGGCAAATTGCGAAACATGGAGTTTATTCAGTTCCATCCAACGGCCCTGTATAACCCCGGAGAGTATCCTTCCTTCTTGATATCGGAGGCTGTAAGAGGCTTTGGAGGCGTTTTAAAAAGGAAAAACGGCGAAGAATTTATGTATGAATATGATGAGCGGGGCTCGCTTGCGCCACGTGATATCGTAGCACGTGCAATCGATTCTGAGATGAAAAAATCCGGAGAAGACTTTGTTTATCTGGATATCAGGCATCGTAAAAAGACTGACATACTGGCACACTTTCCGAATATTTATGCAAAATGTTTATCAATAGGTATAGACATGACCAATGATCTGATCCCTGTTACCCCAGCTGCGCATTATATGTGCGGAGGTATCCTGGTGGATGACTATGGAAGATCATCTATCAATCATCTGTATGCCTGCGGCGAATGTTCGTCCACAGGCTTGCATGGGGCTAACCGGCTTGCATCAAATTCATTATTGGAAGCCCCGGTATTTGCACACAGAATTTACCTGGACGCGATCGAAAGATTTAAGAATAATACCATACCGGATAACATCCCCGACTGGAATGACCATGGAGTAGTACAGTCTGACGAAGATATCCTGGTTACGCATAATCTACGCGAAACACAGAAATTAATGAGTGATTATGTAGGTATTGTGCGTTCCGATTTCAGGCTTGACCGTGCAATGCGCCGCCTGTTTTTATTACATGAGGAAACAGAAGCTTTTTATAAAGCGAATCAGGTTTCAGTAAAACTCTGCGAACTGCGTAATGTGATCCAGGTTGCATTTGTTATTATAAAATCGGCGATGTCGCGTAAAGAAAGCAGGGGATTACATTATACCACTGATTATCCCGGCCACGCAGATGAACTTGTGGATACTATTTTTTAATTTTAATTATGCCAGTTATTCTTCCTGTTTTAGATAAAAGCCCGGTATGGGGCGACAATTCTTTTATAGCACCAAATGCTACTATCGTTGGGGATGTCACTATGGGCAACAACTGCTCTGTATGGTTCAATGCTGTTATCAGAGGTGATGTAAACAGCATCACGATTGGTAACGATTCCAATATCCAGGATGGTGCTGTAATCCATGCTACTTATCAGAAAGCGGCAACATATATAGGAAACAGGGTCTCTGTAGGGCATAATGCAATTGTGCATGGCTGCACGCTCAGAGACCATGTTTTAGTAGGTATGGGAGCGATTGTGATGGATGATGCAGTTGTGGAGGAATATTGTATTATAGCAGCCGGTTCGGTGATACTGGAGCGCACAGTGTGTGAGAGCGGTTATTTGTATGCTGGTGTACCTGCAAAAAAAATAAAGCCCATTACTGAAGAGCAACGGGCTTTATTGAATAAATTACCTGATAATTATATCATGTATTCCGGCTGGTTCAGATAGTGAAGCCAGTCGGTTGCAATCATTATTGTTCTTTTGGAAGAGTGATCGTTTCATTTCTGTCCCAGTTTGCGCGGATGGAAAGTTCCTTTGTTTCGTTCCATATTTTTTCGGGCTGTAAGCCTGCTTTTACGTCCCCAGTATCCCATATCCCATTTTTATTACTGTCGTAGATAATCCTGATAAAATATCTTCCGGCACGGTAATTTGCAAACTTCACAGTCGTATCGTGTGCTACAATAAGTGTATTTACCACGGCTTTTGCTTCGTTTGTGATTTCAAGCAGGTACTGCTTATCAGGTTCGGGCACCACGATTTTGACTACCAGCGTGCCGTAGTCATCTCTTTTGGCCAGCTGGAATTTCTTGCTAAACTCTTTATTCTTAACCTTAAAAATCGCTGTAAAGGCCCCTGCTGCAAACTTGATGTCATATGGGGTATTTGCCTTCCATGGATAGATAAAGTTGTAGGAGAGCAGGTCTGCACTGTCCCTGCGAAGTGTAAAGCCTGTTACTGCTACAGAATCTTCCAGCACTGTAATTTTAGTAGGGTCTACCTCTTCTACAGGGATGCCAAAAGAGAGTTGGAGCGGCCTGTTAGGGTTTAACAAATTTGCTTCAATATTATCTGTAGCTGTTACCGTACGGGTGTAAGTATCTTTTTTCCCCCTGTTTAGCTTGATGGTTTGGAGCAGTTTACCATCATCTGTAATGCTTACCTTGGTAGAGTCAAAGCTAAGGTCGTTTAGCCAAACCTTAACAGAATCGTTTGTTTTGTTGAATTTTACTATTTTTCCCGCATCAATATTTTTTGGTTCCATGATGGTGATCCCGGGTTTTTTCAGCTTCTGGTTAAAAGCAATCGTGATACTTCCATCCTGGTTTAATCTTCTGTCATTTACCCTGAACACTTTGGCCTCTTCCTTAAAGATAACCATGTTTACGTTTTGAGTATCTCTTTTTAAAGAGATTGGTTCTTTAACAAAGCCAATCTCATCAGAGCTTTGCTGATAGATTTTATCACTTCCCTGCTCTTTGAGTGCATAGATCTTATAGCTTTCTGCTCTCAGGTTATTGATCCTGTAATTTCCGCTGCTGTCTGTCAGTGTATAGATAGATGCTTTCTTTTTTCCAAACAGGGTATCCCTTGCAAGTGGAAATACAAATGCCACACCTTCAATTACAGGTTTTCCCGTTTGCGAATCCTTAATGTTACCAGAGATGCTTAATGAATCAAGTTCAGTTCCTGTTGCAAATACATAACTGAAGTTTTTAACCACATTGCCTTCATTTACGTCTGCAATCATTTTACCAAAATTCAAAGTGTAGGTAGTATTTTTTTCAAGAGTGTCTGGGAGGGTAATCTCCAAAGATTTGTTCTTTACTTTTAATACCGGCAAAACTTCTACATCCGGTGATATGGAAAATTGTTTCTGCTGATCTACCAGTTTAAAATATTCATCAAACTGGATTACAATTTTTTTTGCTGTAAAATTTCGGGTCAGATTTTTTGGAGTAACAGAAAGGATTTTTGGTGGGGTTTTGTCTTTTGGCCCGCCCTGAGGTCCGGCTCCAATGCTTGCACAGCCCGAAAAAATCAATAGGATCAAAAAGGCTGGAAATAATTTTCTCGTAAGCTGTAATAAGTTGTTTTTAGCCATTTATATGCGATATAATAAACTTATCTATGTTTTGGATTGATATGATTCAGAAAATTTTAAATTGGCTTATATCTCTTTAAATAAAGCCAATTTAAAATAGACTTTCTATGATGCTAAGACATTGATAATCAATTGAGTAATTCTTATTTACTGATATGGACCATCAAAACGGAGATATCCGAAGGCGAAACTCCCGAAATACGTGAAGCCTGGCCCAGTGTCCGAGGCTTGATCTTCAATAATTTTTCTCTTGCCTCTTTTGACAGGGATCCAAGCTGTGAATAATCAAAATTAGGATTGATATCTTTATCCTCCATCTTTTGCATCTTGTTCACGATTTCCTGTTCTTTCAGAAAGTAGCTTTCATATTTGATTTTGATTTCTGCCTGTTCTATAGTTTCCTGGTTAAAAGTGCTCAGATGTTCATCAAAACTTTTGCTGACTTTTCTGAGATCTTCAATACCTACCTGTGGTCGGCTCAGCACACTGAATATTTTAACGTTCTGTGTAAGGGCGCTTGAATTTAAAGTTTCCAGCATTTCATTTGCTTCCGTCATTTCAATACCTTGTTTACGGGTAAAGGCAACAATCTCATCTGAGTCGGCAATCTTCCTGTTGACCTTTTCCAGTCGTTCGTCGCTGATCAATCCTAAAGCATGACCGATAGGGGAGAGCCGGATATCGGCATTATCCTGGCGCAGTAACAATCTGTGTTCTGCCCTTGATGTAAACATGCGGTAGGGTTCTTCCGTACCTTTGGTTACAAGATCGTCAATTAATACTCCTATATACGATTCAGAACGTTTCATGATCAGCTCATGCTGGTTGGCCACCTTCTGATGCGCGTTTATACCTGCGATAAAACCCTGGCTAGCAGCCTCTTCATACCCAGTTGTACCATTGATCTGGCCAGCAAAGAACAAATTTTGTATTAATGTGGTTTCCAGCGTCAATGAAAGCTGTGTAGGTGGGAAATAATCGTATTCGATGGCATATCCCGGCCTGAACATTTTTGCATTTTCAAACCCTGGAATTTTTGTTAAAGCGCGGTATTGGACATCTTCCGGAAGAGAGGTAGAAAATCCGTTCACATAAATTTCAACTGTATTCCATCCTTCAGGTTCTACAAAGATCTGGTGACGGTCACGTTCAGCAAAGCGGTTAATTTTATCTTCAATGGACGGGCAATATCTTGGACCAAGTCCTTTGATCCTTCCGGTAAACATCGGCGATTTTTCAAAGCCTTCTTTCAAAGTTTCGTGTACTTCGCTGTTGGTATACGTGATCCAGCAGCAGCGTTGATCGGTGGGCCTCTCTACATCTGTGTAAGAAAATCTTCCCGGATTTTCATCACCCCATTGTTCTTCCATCAGAGAATAATTCAGTGATCTTCCGTCCACTCGGGGAGGAGTCCCTGTTTTCATTCTACCTGCTTCGAAACCTATTTCTGTTAATTGTTCAGTAATGCCGGTCGCTGCTTTTTCTCCGGTCCGGCCTCCGCCAAATTTTTTCTCACCGATATGGATCACACCATTCAAAAACGTACCATTTGTGAGCACTACACTTTTCGCACTGATTTCGGCTCCGATTGAAGTTTTAATACCTACCACTTTATTGTCTTTGATGATCAATCCGCTTACCATGTCCTGCCAGAAATC
This sequence comes from Pedobacter westerhofensis, assembly GCF_900182595.1. Lineage (GTDB taxonomy): Bacteria > Bacteroidota > Bacteroidia > Sphingobacteriales > Sphingobacteriaceae > Pedobacter > Pedobacter westerhofensis. Next base: position 252,106 of record NZ_FXTN01000006.1, read on the forward strand.
GACATTGGGTGTTCGCTCCAAAGCCAGCCGCCATTCTTCTGCAAAACGCTTGCGGTCTATCTGGGCACGTGGACTCCACATCGCAGGGCCCTTTGATAAATTCAGCATTCTAAACTGAAGTGTTGTCTTGTCGCTAACGATTCCGGAGTATCCTCCCATGGCATCAATTTCCCGGACTATCTGTCCTTTTGCCACGCCGCCCATTGCAGGGTTGCAGCTCATCTGTGCGATGGTTTCCATGTTCATGGTAACCAGTAATACCGAAGAACCTAAGTTTGCTGCAGCCGCCGCGGCTTCACATCCCGCATGTCCGGCACCTACAACAATTACATCATATTCTTTAAACATTTTTATTTATGCTTTATGTTTCACGTGGAACAAGGTCTGTAATTTGCGTCCAGAATGCTTGGTGTTCCACGTGGAACGTTTGTTTTTTATATTGTCCTGAAGGCTTGTCTGAATATCAGGATCAGCCACAGCGCTTTAAATTAGCTTGTTTTGTTTTTCTTTTCAGACAAATCCAGCCATCTTTCCATTGTTTGTTCTAATGTATTATTAATACTTTCGATTGACTTTGTCACGGCTTGTATCTCCTGGTAGTTTGCACTGTCTATGGAAAGGAGGGAAGCAGTTAATTTTTCAATTTCGGCTTCTGACTGTGCAATCAGAGCTTCTGCATCATCAAGTTCCTTCTGTTCTTTATAGCTTAGTTTATTTGTAGCTGGAACAGTTTCTTTGGCTTTTACGGCCGCAACAGGTGTTTTTTCTTTTGGTAAATCAAGACTCAGTCTGTATTCAGAATAGTTGCCATTATATATGTTAACAACACCTTCACCTTCCATAATAAACAATTGCTCACTCATCTTATCAAGGAGATATCTGTCGTGAGATACCAGGATCAATACACCCGGAAAGTTTTCAAGAAACTCTTCCAGCACATTCAGGGTATCGATGTCCAGATCATTTGTTGGCTCATCCAGAATCAGGAAGTTAGGATTTTGCATGAGTACTTTCATTAAATGCAGGCGTTTCTTTTCACCTCCACTCAACTTCTCTACCATACCATGCTGCTTTTTAATTGGGAATAAGAACAGGGTCAGTAATTGAGATGCGGAGATCGTTTGTCCGTCGGCCATCTTGATATATTCAGCATCTTCAGTAACAATATCAATTACTCTTTGCTTGTCATTGAAAGCCAAACCACCTTGCTTGTAATAACCGTACACTGTAGTTTCTCCGGTACTTACATGACCTTTTTCAGGTTGCTGAAAGCCGGTAATAATGTTCAGCAGGGTTGATTTACCTGTACCGTTTTTTCCCGCAAGTCCAATACGGTCTGAACGTTTAAAAACATAGCTAAAGTCTGAAATGATTTTCTTTTCACCAAAAGATTGACCAATATGATCCAGTTCCAGGATCTTATTTCCCTGGCGGGACATTTTCACATTCAGGGTTACATTTTTATTATCCGTCCGTTGTTTTGTCTTATTGTCCAGATCATAAAATGCATCAATCCGGGCCTGGGATTTTGTGCCCCTTGCCTGCGGCATTCTGCGCATCCATTCAAGTTCCTTTTTCAAGAGGTTCTTATTTTTATGGAAAGTACTTTCATCGGAAGCTTCGCGCTCAGATTTCTTCTCCAGGAAATAGGCATAGTTTCCGTTGTAATTATAAATCTTGCCCCTGTCCAGTTCTACGATTGTATTACATACATTATCCAGGAAATAGCGATCATGCGTTACCAGCAGAATAGTTTTATTGCCCGTTGTCAGAAGTTTCTCCAGCCACTCAATCGTATCAATATCCAAATGGTTGGTAGGTTCATCCAAAACATAAATTTCAGGATCTTCAATCAGCAGTTTGGCCAGGGCCAAACGTTTTTTCTGACCACCGGATAATGTAGATATCTGCTGCTGCAAATGATTTATACCCATGCGGCTTAAAATCGTTTTGATTTCATGCTCGTATTCCCAGGCGTTATGCTCGCTTAGTTCTTCATATAAACGATTCAGCGTTTTCTCATCAGGATTTGGGTCTTCAATTAATTCTTCATATTCCTTGATCAGTTGCTGCTGCTTATTTTCCTGTGAAAATATAAAATCACTGATGGAGTACCCGTCCGGGAATGAAGGTTCCTGATCCAGGAAACCAATCTTCACAAATTTATTTTTTACGATTTTTCCTTCCAGAGGATTAAACCGCTCGGCCAATAATTTTAATAGCGTACTTTTACCGGCACCATTAATCCCGACAAGTGCTACGCGCTGCCCGGTCTGGATGCCTAAAGTTAAATTCTTGAATAACCATTCATCATGGTAGGCATGGCCTAAGTTTTCTGCTGCAATTAATGTGCTCAAAGTATTTTTTTAACGAATTATAGGATAAGAAATTACCTGCAAAAGTAAACATAATTTGCCGGTATAGTATTGATCTGCCGGGAGTGGCAGCATATTAGTGATAAATTACTGTTTGCTGACCTCTGGCAGACGTTATCCGGGTGCTAAATCGGATTGATAGAACGGTAATATATTGATATTCAGTATAATGAAGAATATTACAAAGGTGAGGATGCCGGTTTGAGGTTTAACAGCGCAAGGTATTGATCTTCTTTTTGTGTCATCATTGTTTTTGCGGCTTTCCCTTTGTCCTTATAACCTAATAAATGTAATGTTCCATGGATCATTACCCGGCATAATTCCTGCTCTGTGGTGCTCTTAAACTGCCCTGCGTTTTCCTGTATACGTTCTATACTGATAAATATATCGCCAAGGATCGTTTTAAGCCCCTCAGAGTTATCAAAAGTAATTACGTCAGTATAAGTGTCATGTTTAAGATATTGCTGGTTCATAGCCAGTAAATATTCGTCAGAGCAGAGAATAAAGTTCAGCTCTTCCAGCTGATATCCTTCTGCAACGATCGTTTCATTGATCCAGTTTCTGATCCGGATCTTATTTTTTAGGGTGTACTTTACTTCTTCAGAGAAAAAATAGACTGGTGCCTTACGCATATGAATGGTTTACTTTGGCAAATTTAGTGATTTAAAATATGCTGTTATTTTATTTTTATAATAGTAATTGAGTGTGGGGGGAAGCTTTTGAAGGAATTCTTTTTCACTGAGATTGCTTTTTTTAAATTCTTCCAGCAGTTTCGGATAGGATGGAGGATAATCCCCGCCAGCCTTACTTTCCCTTTTTCCCTCTTTATCCTGATCGCGGCTTGCCTTTTCGGCATCAAGCAATTTTGTGGTAATACTCTTCTGGCGTTTGATTGTTTCCTCTTCGATACGTTTATTGATCAGGTCTGACTCTGTCATTTTCATCTCTTTTACCAGCTGGTTCAGGTTGCCGAGGCCGCTCTTGCCGTCCTTATTTTCTTCGGTATTTATTTTTTGGAGCGCTTCCCTGATCATTTGCTGTTGCTGTGCCATTTTTGCAAAGCCCTCGCTCATTTTGCCTTTAGGTACGCTGCCTTTATTGCCCTCTTTCTCCAGCTGCTGTTTGGCCTGCTCCATGCTTTTATTCAATTGCTCCTGCATTTTCTGCAACTGTTGCATGGATTGTTTTCCTTTGCCTTTGCCCCCGGATTTTGCATTTTTCTTGTTTTTCTCCAGTTGTTCAAGTGCTTCATTCAGCATCAGCGAAAGGTTATTAATGGAGGTCATCGTATACTGCTGGTTTCTAACAGCCTCGGCGGTTCTGCGTTCTCCAAGGCTCTCCAGGCTTTTATTGATATTAAAGTTAATTTTCTGCATCTCCCCGCTAACCGTACTTTCAATCTGGGGAACCCTTTTGCTCAGGGAATACAGGCTGTCGGCAATCGTTTTCATGTTGTCTTTGATTTCGCGCTGCTGCTGTACATTTTTTGTATAGGAAGGGTCACTGGTAATGATATTTTTGAAACTAAGCACTACTTTTTCCTGGTCGAACGAGGTTTTTAAAATGTTCTGAAGCAGCCGGCGCAGTTCTTCGGTGTTCAGATTGTTTTCCATTTCTGCAGCAGATTGATTGCTTTCCTCCATCTTTTCAGCCATTTTCTGCATTTCTTCAGCTGCTTTCTTCTGATTTTCAGCAGCCTTCTGCTGCTGCTGTTTCTCCAGGTTTTCCAGGCTTTGCTGTTGCAGTTCCTGTACAAACTGGCTTTCTTTTTCCATAGGCTGGAAACTATTGGGCCGTTCCAGCGCCTTATTTTTCTGGTCCAGCTGTCTGATATCTTTTTTCAGGTCATTAAACTCCTGTGCAGCTTTGTCCTGCTGTTTTTTAAGAGCTGAGGGTTCTGCGTTTTTTTCCTGTGCTTTTTTACCCAGTTCTTTCTGTGAGTCTGCAAGCTTTTTTAAGCGTTCTACCTGACTTTGCAGATTTTGCTCAAACTCCAGTTGCTTATATAGCTCAAGCACCCTGTCCAGCTCATTTTTCAACGATTTGTTATCCATCGTCATTTTTGACAACTCATTTTGTACCTGATCTTTATTGTTCTGGTCCATTAAACTCTGCAGTTTTTCCAACAGTGCTTTGGTCTTTGGATCGAGCACGTTTTTAAAAAGGTCATCAATTTGTTTCTGCTTGTCTGCAATGGCCATTTTTGATTGCTCCTCATCTGACTGCTCATTGCTGCTTTTTTGTTTTGCCTGCTGTATCTCTTTCACTACATCTTCCAGTTTTTTCTGTTTGTCCAGCAGCTGATTGATTTCTTTTCTATCTTCAAAAGACAAGTCTTTTTTATCGAGCAGGTTTTCGCCCAGTTTTTTGCTGCCACGCTCAACTTCTGCGGCAAGCCTGATTGCCGAATTCATCTGTTTTTTGAGATTGCCGCTTTCTGCATTCTGCTGTTTCGCCAGTTCCTGATCCGATGGCGGTGTGTAAGTCTTAATAGCAGAACGTGTAATTTTGGGGCCATTTACACCATCATTATCTGCAACTTCAAGATAATATTCAATCATCTGCCCGGGCTTTATACTTAGCTTTTTGAGGTTCCAGTAATAGAGAAAGGCATTTTCCTGCTGTGCAGTATGAATAGGAATGGCAGTGCTTACCTTCTTTTTCTCTCTGTTGTCTTCTTTGAGGACATATACAAACTTTAGTAAGCTGAACCCGTGGTCATCAGTAATATTTCCGGTAAAATAATGCGCCTTGCTGCTCAGTGAATCTATAGTTTCTGTCATGCTGATGGATGGCGGAAGGTCGGGTATCACATCGATTTTATGGGTAACAGAATCAGGATGTGCAGAGAAATTGTTTTTTGGTACGATCTGATAGTCCTGGCTTTTTTTAAGGCTTGCCTGATAAGAGGTTTCATTGCCGGAAAAACTTAATTGCCTGGTTTTTCCGCCAAGTGTAAACAGCAGCATTGCGGCATTTTCTGTATAAATCTTCCAGGTGACTGTAGTGCCCTCGGGGAGTACCAGGTCGCCCGCGTTAGCAATGGTCTCGTTCTTTTTTTTCAGATAGGAAGGGTAAACCAGGCTGGCCTGTATATTAAGAATGGAGGGACGTGGTTTTACGGTTAACAGCCAGGCTTTGGAGTCAAAGCCGCCGGCGCTGAAGCGAAAGCTCAGGCTCTGCTGCAGGTTTTTAAATGAGTGGATAAAACGGCTGTTGCCTTTACGTTCGAGTTTGTAGGTATTGAGGCCTTCCTGAAGGTAAACCTCCTGCGGCAGCTGGTCGCCCTTCAGTTCCAGTTCGATGAGCAGGTCGTCGCCCTGTGTTACGGTCATTCCGGGGTTACGAAGAACAAAATTAAAGGGAGCGGCGGGTAAAATTTCTTTATTGTAATGGATAAGGCTCCGGGTTCCTTCCTCCCAGACTACGGGTGCAGTAACAGCGATCAGCACGATCAGTGCCAGCGGAACCAGAAAATATTTTACATATTTTTTATTGTCATTAAAGCTGATGGCTTTACTGAATGGAATAGGTTTCAGCTCATCGATTTTCTGATCGATTCCGGCCAGGATCAATTGATTTTGCGAAGGTGCTAGATCCGCAAGTGCCTTTAGCTGAAGGGTATTGAGTAATTTATCACGTATGGGCTCAAAGTGATTTCCGATCAGGGCGGCAGATTCTTCTAGGCTGAGTATTTTGCTGAGGCTGAGATACGCCAGAATGGGCTTAATAATACCTGCGGCTGTGGAAACAGACAGCAACAGCAGATAGGCAAAGAAAAGAATCGTTTTAATATTAGGCGCGGGGCGGATATAGTACACCAGCACAAACAAAAACAGGTAAAGGGACAGCAGTAGGGCAAGGGTATAGATGACGCCACGCAGCAATTGGTTCAGATAAAATTTTCTTCTGAATTCGTTAATCTTTGAAATTAAGATTTCGTAATTGCGGTCCATTTGAACGGGAATAAAACTAAAGATAAAAAAGCTGCGGCAACAGCGCTAATCCAAATGCATTTTTTATTCCGCAGGGAAATTAAAGGGCATAAAAAAAGCTTCCTGATATCACATCAGGAAGCTTGTACGAATATGGTTATAATAATCTAGATTACTTTAACATTGATCGCATTCAAACCTTTTTTACCGCTTTCAACATCGTATTCTACTTTGTCGTTTTCACGGATTTCATCGATAAGGCCTGTTGAATGTACAAAAATCTCGCTATCGCCATTAGCTGGTACGATAAATCCGAAACCTTTAGTTACATTAAAAAATTTTACTGTTCCTTCTTGCATTGTATTAAGTATTAAATATTAAGTCTGCAAGGTAGTGATAATTTTTTTATAATATGCAAATGCTTCATTTTTTGATGAATATAATTTTTAAAGCTCTATTTTTTCCCTTTTATGCCTTTTACCGTAACGGTTACTTCACTGGTATGCGGCATCCCTAATGTACTGCCGGGTTTAATTTTTAATAAATTTTGTAAATACACACTTGTGATGCCTGCTAAAACTTTTTTGCGGACTTCCCGGAACTCAGGAAGGTTAGTAAAGAAATTGCCAAGGCGCAGTTTGCCGTCTGGAGCCACCAGGATATTGAATTCGTAAACAAAATCCTTATAAGCCTCAGGAATGACCAGGCGGTATGCCGGATAAAGATAATCATAGGCTTCTGTTTTGCCGTTAAGCCGGTCTACATTGCTCAGGCGTTCCACCGAGATTCTGTTATCACGGGGGATCAGTACCGCAACCTGTCTGGCGGCAAATACACTGTCTGTTTGATCCGGATAACGGTTCGCTCTTTCCACCAGTTTTGAAATAAACAGCGTATCTGCCCGGGTAGGCCGCTGCAGTTTTTCAGGGGTGGTATGTAAAACGTTTTTGATATAGCTGTCGGCATAAAACGTCATGTTCACATCAGAGCGGATATCATCAGCAATCTCTTTATGGGTAACCTGCAGGCGCTGAAAAACCAGGCTGTCTTTACTGATGAGTTTAAACCTGAACCATTCTTTCGCAAAATTATAAACATCGCCATGGTCGTACTGCAGATAAAAACCCTGCATGATCTTTTTTGCGGGATCATAGGCAGACATCGTATCAGGTTTTTTGAGCTGGATGATCCAGCTGGGCTCCTGTGCAAAGCCCATACTGTCGTATGAAAGTCCATTGCTGAAACGACGTTTTACCTCTGTATATCTGATCCCTGTAATAGGGCTTAGATCCAGTTTGGTTTTTGGCTCTGGTTTTTCTTTGCCAGTTTTTCCGTTACAGGCAAGCAATAACAAAGCGGAACTTATCATCAGCAACAGGGATCGGAGTACTTTCATAGCAGCAAAACGTTTTCGCGCAAATATAAGATAATGTGTAATAGATACCAGCAAGGTACCTCGTTCGGTGTTTACTTGTTACTACGAGGTATTTACCTTAGATCAACCTCGTATATATAACGGGTTTGGAACGGCTTTCAAACTTGTTTCAAAAGAGTTTGATTCGAGTTGTAGCCGTTTCAAACACGATAGAAACCTGCTTTGAAAGCGCTGTAAATTTAAGGTATACCTAACGTAAACCCTTTTTATAAACCCTCTGTATACGACCAAGATACGAACATCACTCAGACAGAACCCGGAGCGTGCCTAAATAAAAAGCCTCTGCCCGGCAGACAGAAAGGAAATCTGGTCTGGCCGGCAGAGGCTTAAGAATGAGGGTTTACCTCTATTTTTTGGGGTTCAGGATATCGTTGATCCTGATCGCCAGATCATCATAATGTGCTTTAGTCATCGCATCACCTGCAACAGCTCTCGCTTTTGCGATCGTCAGCAATGATTTTAATTCCGCTCTCACCAGTGGCCTGATATCAGAAAGGGAAACATTAACAGGTGTCAAACCAAAATCAGCAATGCGTGAAGGAGCAACTCCCGGAGGCGCCTGCATTTCCTGCGTCATCAGTGTTCCCAAACGGTCTACAAATGACCGCTGCAGATTGCGTTTAAACGCATCCGGGCGACTCGACGGGATAATACTCGTGTGCAGATCTTTGAAGAGCTCAGGAAGTGTATATGCAGCCGTAGCACCATTTTTAGTTTCGTTGTCCAGTAGCCTTGCGATACGTGAAGGAGAAAGGATGCTTCCAAGTGTGCCAGACTGTACAGCTTTGATGTTATTCAGCAATACACCGTTATCAAACTTGTTTAATTGTGCATTGTTGATCAACCATAGCGGGGTATTAAATAACTGGGCATTTAAAAATGCCACGGCTTCTTTTTGTTTGGTTTTTGGCAGGTAAGTATAAACTGCACCTTTCTGGTCGTATGTTTTAAAGTTTTCGCTCATTCCGCCGATATTGGTTGTTACGTGGCCCATATAACGGTTAAACTGAGTGATTACTTCACCATATATCTCTTTCAGGTCGCTGTAGTCCTTGCCTTTTTCATACGTCCATTTTTCTACATTTGGCAGAATACGTTTCAGGTTGGCGATACCATAGGCACTGGCTTTCATCGCGTTGTCTCCAAGGTCTTCATTTTGCAGACGCGGATCCAGGGATGTACCTTGTCTTCCGTAATAATACAATGGGTTTCCTGCTTTGGCAACAGTCCATACATCAAGTTTTTCACGTTCTTTGGCCGGAGATAAATTGCCCGGGAACCAGGTATAGCCCCATTTAATAGCCCATTTATCATATTCGCCGATAGTAGGGTGCAATTGCGTAACGCCGTCCCCCGGTTGTGCGATATAGTTAAAACGTGCGTAATCCATGATTGACGGAGCTGTTCCATGGGTATTGGTAAAAGTTTTCGAACGCAGGGAGTCTACAGGGTAGGCGTAGCTTGAACCAAAGTTATGCGGCAGGCCTAAAGTATGGCCAATTTCATGCGAAGACACAAAACGGATCAGGTTTCCCATTTGCTCATCCGTAAATTTGGCTTTTCTTACTGAAGGGTCTACGGCAGCAGTTTGTACAAAAACCCAGTTTCTCAGCAGGTTCATGACGTTATGGTACCAGCCGATGTGAGTTTCAAGTATCTGGCCTGAACGCGGGTCAGACACGTGAGGGCCGTAAGCATTGGCGATGTTCGACGCAAAATAGCGCACCACTGAATAGCGTGAATCATCTACGCTGAACTCCGGATCTTCTTTTGCTGTTGGTGCTTCTTTACCAATAATAGCATTTTTGAACCCTGCTTCCTGGAAGGCAACCTGCCAGTCGTTAATACCGGCAATCAGGTATGGTACCCATTTTTTTGGTGTGGCAGGATCAATATAAATGACGATAGGTTTTACCGGTTCAACCAGTTCGCCCCTGAGGTAAGCAGCTGTATCCTTCGGAACAAGGCCCCAGCGGTGGATATAGGCTGTTTTCTCAGCTTTTTGCGCATCTGTACCATAATCTGTTTGCGTTTGTCCAAAATAGCCCACTCTTACATCGTTCAAACGAGGTTTTGCAGGTTTTTTTGGCAACAGCAGCATCGAAGTATTAAATTCATAGGTAACAGCCCCGATGCTGTTATCGATAGGAGACTCCATCGTTTTATACGTTTTGCTCGTTACCACTTCAATATTCAGCGGGAAAGTTTTTACAGTATCGATATATGATCTGGTAGGGTCCAGAGCCGTGGTTTTGTAGGCTTTTCTCAGTTCGTCCGTGGCGCCGATCGCCATTATATCACTATTGTAGAAGTCGGTCACATCAATTACCACTCCGCTTGTATCCTTGTTGTAAGCCTTGATGTCAAAGCTGGCAATGATCGTAGAGAGGTTTGAGTTTTTAACAGACTGGTACATGTCTGAGGTACTGTCTGCTCTTACAGAATAGCTGGGCACACGAACAAAAACCTGTTTGCCGCGGCGTTCCCATTGCCATACCTGTTCATTTAATTCTTCACCGCCATATTGCTGGTTGCCCACCGATACGCCGGACGGTACTTTATTTAAGCGCGATACAATCAGCATCTCGCGGTTGAGCAGGGAATCAGGAATATCGAAGAACCAGCGGTCGTCTACCTTATAGGTTTTAAACAGGCCATCTTTTTTTCTCGCTTTTGCGGTAATTATTTCGCTGAAGGGCTTAATGCCCTCTTTTTTTGCTGCAGGTGGAGGCGTTGCAGATGCTCCGCTTGCCGGAGTTTTCTTTTTAGATTTCTTCTGTGCATATAATGCATCACTGCTGAATGCACATATTAAACACATACCGGCAATTGCCAGTAAGTTTGACCTTTTGTTCATTGAGTTTAACAGTTATTAGGTTTATTTTTAAGAGTTCAAATATATTCATTGCGAAAAGTAACAAAGATGTGTAATTATAAAGTTACAACCAGCTTAATGTCAGGTATTTTTGGGTGAGCAAAGCGTTTTTAATTAAATAAATAATACTTTAGTTAGATCAAAGACAATAAAGCTATTAATGAAAATAATTAAACTCCTGGAGTTGCCCCTCCTAAAGGGAATTACATTGATTTCTATCCTGTTTTTGACAGGATGTGCTACCGACCGCAAAACAGAGCGGAAAGTAGAACGCCTATTTAAGAATTCGGCCCTGCTGAAGGGCCATCCTGTAGGCTTTGCCCTTTCTGATCTTGATAAAGGAAAGATGATCTATGAAAAAGATGCTGATAAATATTTCGTTCCTGCTTCCAATACCAAGTTATTTACATTTTATGCCGGATTAAAGCTGCTTCCTGATTCTATCCCTTCCCTGAGATATGTTGAAAGAGGAGATTCGCTGATTTTCTGGGGAACCGGTGATCCTTCTTTCCTCCAAAGCAGGCTAAAAGGCGACCACGCGTTCAGGTTCCTGCGCGACAGTAAAAAGCAATTGTTCTTTTCTCCCGGCAGGTACACGGGTAATTTTTACGGGCAGGGATGGTCATGGGATGATTACAACGACTATTACCAGGCAGAAATAACCGAGCTGCCTATAATGGACAACCTGATTACCATCACTGGCAATAAGGCAAAGGTCTCCGTTTCTCCGCGGCTTTTTAATGATTGCATGGTCAGGGATTCTGCAGCCTTTACAGGAACATTTAACGCTGTCAGGGATTTTAACGAGAACGTTTTGCATTACCCCGGGAAGATAAGCCTACCGGCAAATTTCGAGCAGCAGATCCCCTATAAAACGGGTACAGCCCTTACGGTAAACCTGCTTGCTGATACATTACACCGTGCGGTAGGGATTATTCACCTGGAAATGCCCGTCAGCGCAAAAACAATTTACAATGTGCCTTCAGAGCAGGTGCTCAGGGAAATGATGCTGCCGAGCGATAATTTTATTGCAGAGCAGCTGCTACTGGTGTATGCCAACCAGTTTCAATCATCCTTAAATGGTACAGAGGCGATAAAATACATCCAGGAGAAATATCTGTCCGGATTGCCAGACAAACCCCGCTGGGTGGATGGCTCGGGATTATCCCGGATGGACCTGATTACGCCCAGAGATATCATCACCCTGCTGAAAATGATCGATCAGCAAATCAATAACCGCGAAAAACTTTTCAGTTTGCTGCCTGCCGGCGGTAAGACCGGAACGCTGAAGAGTGCCTATCCAAAAACTGATCATCCCTTTGTATATGGCAAAACGGGATCGCTTTCAGGTGTTTATAACCAAAGCGGCTATGTGCTCACTAAAAAAGGACGCACCCTTAGTTTCTCTTTTATGAACAATAATTTTGTCAGCCCGGTAGCAGAGCTGAAAAAAGAAATGGCAAAGGTGATTACCAGCATCCACGAGAACTTCTGATCCATTAATTAGAATTTTAAGGAAAGTGTTTATGATTTAGTTTTACTTTTGTTCGGATATGAAGAACGACGCTCAATCGATTTATACCCTGCAATTCGGACTGGTCTGTTTAAGTTCCTTTCTGTTTTCGTCCAGCTTTAATATGCTGATCCCCGAATTACCCGCTTATCTGAGTGCAATGGGCGGAGCTTCGTACAAAGGCCTGATCATCGCCTTATTTACGCTTACAGCCGGATTTTCCCGGCCTTTCAGCGGTAAACTGACAGATACCATAGGCAGGGTACCTGTAATGGCCGTAGGCTCTGTGGTTTGTTTTGTTTGCGGGCTGCTTTATCCGGTGCTGACTACCGTTGCCGGGTTTTTATTTCTCAGGTTGATCCATGGATTTTCCACGGGCTTTAAACCTACTGCCACGGCTGCTTATGTGGCAGACCTGGTGCCGGAAAACAAATGGGGCGAGGCAATGGGCGTTCATGGCATCTGTTTTAGTACCGGCCTGGCCATAGGGCCGGCGATAGGAAGTATGATCACAGATCACTTTTCCATAAATATCCTGTTTTACTGCTCCTCTGCCTTTGCACTGATGTCTATAGTGATCCTGGCCAATATGAAAGAATCCCTGACAGACAAACAGCGTTTCAGCCTGCCGCTGCTTAAAATTAAAAGGAATGATATCATCGAGTGGCGCGTGATCCCTGCCTCACTGATTACCCTGCTGAGCTATGTAAGTTACGGGGCAATCTTAACGGTGATCGGCGACTGGAGCAAGTATCTTGGTACAACCAATAAAGGATTGTTCTTTGTTGTATTTACGCTGACATCCCTGCTCATCCGTTTTGTAGCGGGCAAGGCTTCAGATCAGTACGGCAGAGTACTTATTCTTAAAGTTTCGCTTGGCATGCTGGCAGTGTCACTGGTGTGGATCGGGCTTGCCGCTTCCTCTCTATCATTGATGTGCGCTTCTGCTTTATATGGCGTGGCAACCGGCATGCTGTCTCCTGCGGTAAGCGCATGGACGATAGATCTGAGCGACCCGGCGCACCGCGGAAAAGCGGTGGCAACCATGTACATCGCGCTTGAAGCGGGAATTGGCATGGGGGCACTACTGGCCGGCTGGTTGTTTGTAGATGATATTTCTGCGATACCTACCACATTTTACCTTTGTACAGGAATTACACTGATTGCTCTGGTTTACCTGCAGTTTGTATGGAAACCTAAAAAATTACTGGTTGGCAACAACTAAGAGTTCGATATCTTTAAAAGGCAGGTTAAACATATTAGCCAGGGTTTTGCTGGTGAGGTGCCCCTGGTAGATATACAGCGCTTCCCTGATCCCGGGTCTGTTCCATACCACATTCATCAGCCCGCCCATATCACCAATATCCACCAGGATAGGTGTAAAGATATTTGTCAGCGCATAAGAAGCTGTTCTGGGTACTCTTGAGGCAATATTTGGAACGCAATAGTGGATCACGTCATGTTTCCTGAATACAGGGTCTTTGTGGTTCGTTACCTCAGACGTTTCGAAACAGCCGCCCTGGTCTATGCTCACATCAATCACCACAGAATCGGGTTTCATGCGCGCTACAGTTTCTTCCATGATTATACAGGGGCTGCGGCCATGTGTAGCCCTGATGGCGCCGATCACAACGTCGCAGGTAGTCACGGCCTTGCCCAGTACAATTGGCTGCATCACGGAGGTGAAAACGCGGCTTCCCAGGTTGTTCTGCAGGCGGCGGAGGCGATAAATAGAACTGTCAAATACTTTTACTTCTGCACCGAGGGAGAGGGCTGTTCTGGCAGCATACTCGCCAACCGTACCTGCACCCAGGATCACAATCTCCGTTGGCGGCACACCGGTAAAACCGCCAAGCATCAGGCCTTTACCACCGGTAACACTGCTCAGGTACTCTGCGGCGATAAAGATTGAGGTAGCCCCTACAATCTCGCTCATGGCACGGACAACACTGAGGATATTTCCTTCATCCCGTAAGTTTTCGAAACAAAGGGCATTGATCTTTTTGTCCATCAGGGATTTGAGATAGCTTTCTTTAAGCGCACCCATCTGCAGGGCAGAGATCAGCGTCTGTCCCTTGTGCATCATCTCTATCTCGTCGCAGGTTGGAGGGGCAATTTTTACGATAATATCTGCATCGAAAACGTCCTTTTTATTAAAGGTGATAATAGCGCCCTGCTCACTATAGTCATTATCAGAAAAGTTGGCCCCGGTTCCGGCACCGCTCTCCAGCAATACCTTATGGCCGTTGTTTACCAGTAGTGCGACAGACAGGGGAGTAAGGGCAATCCTGTTCTCCTGAAATGAAATCTCTTTTGGGATACCAATATAAAGACTGTTGCTTTTCTGTTTTAATTCTGACAGTGTCTCTTTTGGCTGTAGCAAACCTTTTTGAGCAATTGAGGCCATTTCTTCCCGTAATCCTGTAGCCATTATCTAGCGTTTATTTGAATGAAATTAATAAAAATAACATGAAAATCAAGCATCTAAAGGTAATTTTTACTAAAGTTAAATGCTCTTCTGTCGGGAGATAATACTTTGATCTCCACTTTAATGTAGTGCTCCGGAAGGAGCTCTTCGATGCGTTCCGGCCATTCTATGAGGCAGATATTGCCTGAATAAAAGTATTCCTCATAACCGATATCATATGCCTCCCGGATATCCCGGATACGGTAAAAATCAAAGTGATATACAACCCCGGTACTCATTGCATATTCATTGACCAGGGAAAACGTAGGGCTGCTTACCACATCCTCTACGCCCAGTTCGGCACAAAGGGCCTTGATAAAGGTTGTTTTTCCGGCACCCATTTCTCCTTCAAAAATGAACACCTTTTCCTCTTCAGCAAAACTGAGCAGCGCTTTTGCCGCGCTGCCCAACGCTGTCAGACTGTTAACTTCAAGATTCATTTTTGCCTTAACTAACGTGAACTATAGGTAGCGATAGGAATGATCATCTCTTCGAGGGATATACCCCCGTGCTGGAAGGTCTCGTTGTAATAATTTACAAACTGGTTGTAGTTATTCTGGTAAACAAAATAACGGTCTTCCTTGGCAAAAATATAATTTGAACTGATATTGATCTTTGGCAACTGTGCTTCATGCGGGTTTTTAATCAGAAAAACCTCTTTTGCATTGTAGTTGAGGTTTCTGCCCTGTTTGTAACGCAGGTTGGTATTGGTGTTTCTGTCGCCGATCACCTTGCTCGGATGTTTTACGCGAATGGTTCCGTGATCTGTTGTGATCACAATTTTTAACTGTTTCTGCGACAGCTTTTTCAGCAGTTCCAGCAAAGGCGAATGCTCAAACCAGGATAAGGTCAGTGAACGGTAGGCCGCATCATCATTTGCCAGTTCCCTGATCATCGCCATATCAGTACGGGCGTGGGAAAGCATATCTACAAAGTTGTATACGATGGCATTAAATTCGTTCTGCATCAGGTTATTTACCTGCTCTGTAAGGGCTTTTCCATCGTCATACGTCAGGATCTTATGGTAGCTGAACTTACAGTCCTTGCGCACACTGCGTTTAATCTGGTCGGCCAGAAATTCTTCTTCATGCATGTTCTTTCCACCTTCATCATCGTCATTCTGCCATAGCGAAGGGAAACGTTTTTCCATTTCGAGTGGCATCAGGCCTGAAAAGATGGAGTTCCTGGCGTACTGTGTTGCCGTAGGCAGGATACTTGAATAAATATCTTCATCATCCAGTCTGAAATGTTCTGTAATCAGGGGGTTAATGATCTTCCACTGGTCGTACCGTAAATTATCGATCAGGATAAAGAAAACGGGTGTAGTGGAATTGATCAGCGGAAAAGCTTTTTTCTTCAGCAGCTCATTTGATAACAAAGGAGCTTTTTCCTTGCCGTTTACCCATCCAAGGTAATTGTCTTCGATAAACCTTGAGAACTGGGTATTGGCTTCTGATTTTTGCATGGTCAGGATTTCATGCATTTGGGGATCGTCAAGTTTTTCGAGCTCCAGTTCCCAGAAAACTAATTTTTTGTAAACTTCTACCCACTCTTCGTAGCTCAGTTTGTCGTTCAGCGTCATCCCCAGTCGCCTGAAATCCTGTTGGTAAGCCATAGATGTTTTGGCACTGATCAACCTTTTGTTATCGATGATTTTCTTAATCGTCAGCAAAACCTGTTTTGGATTTACCGGCTTTATCAGGTAATCGTCAATTTTTGATCCGATGGCATCTTCCATCAGATTTTCTTCTTCACTTTTAGTAATTAGTACAACGGGAATGTCACTTTTAATATTTTTGATCGCAGAGAGGGTTTCGAGTCCGCTCATGCCGGGCATGTTTTCATCGAGGAATACGAGGTCGAAATGTTCTTTCCCAAAGGCTTCAAGGGCATCATTACCATTGGTAAATGTTGTTACGTGATATCCTTTTTCGTTTAACAGTAAAATATGTGGTTTTAATAGGTTAATCTCATCATCGGCCCATAGAATCTTGGTTTCCTGCATTATAGTATGTATAAGGTGTAAATAATTCCTTAAAAAAGAGTGCTCCCGTTCTTAAGTACGGATAAAAATAGCAATTTTTGTACCGTATAAATTATTTTATAAAGATTGAACAAAAAGAAAATCATAAATGATCCGGTATACGGATTCATCAATATACCTTCTGAGCTGATCTTCGATCTGGTCTCGCATCCCTTTTTTCAGCGCCTGCGCTATATTAAGCAGCTGGGGATGACACATTTGGTTTATCCCGGAGCTTTGCACACCCGTTTTCATCATGCACTGGGCGCCATGCACCTGATGAGCCTTGCCATAGAAGTGCTGCGGAGCAAAGGACAGGAGATCACAAAGGCCGAAGAAGAGGCGGCCACCATTGCCATATTACTGCATGATATCGGACACGGGCCCTTTTCGCACGCCCTGGAACATTCGCTGGTAAAAGGTATTCATCATGAAGACATCTCGATGCTGATGATGGAGAAACTGAACCACCAGTTTAAGGGAAGGCTCACTACTGCTATTGAGGTTTTTACCGGGCAGTACCATAAGAAATTCCTGCAGCAGCTGATATCAAGCCAGCTTGACCTGGACCGGATGGACTACCTGAACCGCGACAGTTTCTTTACCGGGGTGAGCGAAGGGGTGATTAGCTTTGACAGGATCATCAAGATGTTTAATGTGGCTGACGACCACCTTGTGATTGAAGAAAAGGGAATCTATTCGATAGAAAAGTTTCTTGTTGCCCGCCGTTTGATGTACTGGCAGGTATACCTGCATAAAACCGTAATTGCAGGGGAGCAGTTGCTGGTGAAGATCCTGAAACGGGCAAAAGAACTGGCAGAACGCGGGGAAGATTTATTTGCTACGCCGGCCCTGCAGCATTTTTTGAAGAATGATGTAAAGAAAAGCGAGTTTCTTGAATCAGACTTTCATCTTGGACAGTTTGCAAGACTGGACGATCAGGATATTTTTGCTTCGGTCAAGGTTTGGAGGGAGCATCCCGACAGGATCCTTTCGCTGTTGTGCAATATGCTGGTAGACCGGCAGTTGTTAAAAACAGAGATCAGTAACGATCCGCCTGAAGAAAGCCGTATGCAAATTATCCGGGACAACACTGAACTCAGTCTTGAAATTAACCAAAACGAAGTTTCTTATTTCGTTTTTACAGACGTGATTAGCAACCGGGCTTACAATACCGGCGAGGGAAACAGCACAATTAACATTTTGATGAAAAATAATGTGACCATAGATATCGCCAAAGCTTCGGATTTGTCCAATCTCGAATCGCTGGATAAGACCGTTACAAAGCACATACTGTGCTATCCACGAATAATTTAGCATTTTTTAACAAAATAATTCGATTATTATCCCGTTTTTAGTTTCCGATTACAGACATTCTAATACAATTAGCGTGTTGGGAATATTTGTTCATATCAATTTAACATTTAACTTTGTAGAATGCAATTTACTGCCAAGCAGATAAGCGACTTTTTAAGTGGGAAGGTTGAAGGAGATGAAAACATTACAGTTTCAGAACTTTCAAAAATAGAAGATGGTAAAAAAGGTGCCTTATGTTTTCTATCGAACCGTAAGTACGAACACTATATATATTCAACAAACGCCTCTGTTGTCATTGTTGGAGACGACTTTTCCCCTTCACAGCCTGTAAGCTGTACGCTGGTAAAGGTAAAAGATCCGTACAGCGCATTTTCTGTGCTGCTCGAAAAGTATAACGAGGCATACAACGCCTCTCTTGACAAATCGGGCATAGAACAACCTTGTTTTATTCATCCTTCTGCAAAGATCGGTAAGAACGTGTTTATCGGGGCATTCTCCTATATCTCTGAAAATGTAGAAATTGGTGACGACACCAAGGTGTCGCAGCAGGTTTTTATTGGCACGGATTCCAAAATCGGTTCAGCAAATACCATTCACCCGGGCGTAAAAATCTATAACCGCTCTGTGATTGGCGATCGTGTTGTGATCCATTCCAACACCGTTATCGGCAGTGACGGATTTGGATTTGCACCGCAGCCGGACGGCACCTATTCAAAAATTGCACAGATCGGAAACGTTGTCATTGAAGATGATGTGGAAATTGGCGCAAATACGGCTATCGACAGGGCAACAATGGGTTCTACCTTTATCAGAAAAGGTGTGAAACTTGATAACCTGATCCAGATTGCACATAATGTTGAGGTTGGTGAAAACACTGTTGTTGCTGCCCAGGCAGGAATATCCGGCAGCAGTAAAATAGGTAAAAAATCTGTTGTTGGCGGACAGGTAGGCATTGCCGGCCATTTATCGCTCGCCAATGGTACGCAAATCGGCGCACAGGCGGGTATCAATTCTAATATTACAGAAGAAAATAAACAATGGCATGGTACGCCAGCCCAGCCCCTGAGGGACTGGATGCGTGCTTCAGTACTGTTTAAACATCTTCCGGATATAGAAAAACGTATTACAAAAATAGAGGCTGAACTAAAAAGAGAGTCCGATCATAGCATAGTTAGTACTACACACAACAATAATGAACGTTAAACAAAAAACTATAAAAAGCGAAGTTTCTGTACAGGGGGTAGGCCTGCATACAGGAGCAAATGTTACCTTAACTTTTTGTCCGGCACCTGAGAACCACGGTTTTAAATTTCAGCGTATCGATCTGCCGGGGCAACCTGTGGTAGATGCTGACTGCGACAATGTAACGGATACCGCCAGAGGCACAACAATTACACAGAACGGTGCCAGTATCAGCACTGTAGAACATGTAATGGCTTCTCTTGTTGGAATGGACCTGGACAATATCCTGATGAAACTGGATGGGCCGGAAACTCCGATCATGGATGGCAGCGCGATATTATTTGTTGAAGCACTTGAAAGTGCAGGTGTGGTGCAGCAGGACATTGACCGCGAATATTTTCAGATCCCCCATAACATCATCTATACTGAAACCGACAGAAAAGTAGAAATTGTAGCGATGCCGCTGGAGGATTACAGGTTTACCTGTATGATCGATTACAATTCTCCCGTACTGGGCAGTCAGCATGCGGTGATTTCAAGCATTGCTGAATTTAAAGACGAAATTGCCTCATGCCGTACTTTCTGTTTTTTGCATGAACTGGAATACCAGCTGCAGAACAATCTGATCAAAGGCGGTGATTTAAATAATGCGATTGTTATCGTAGATAAAGAGGTGACCAGGGATGAACTGGACCACCTGGCTAAAATATTTAAGAGAGAAAAAATTGATGTGGCCCCTCAGGGAATCCTGAACAATATGGAGCTGCGTTACCAGAACGAACCTGCGCGTCATAAATTACTGGATATGATCGGTGACCTTGCGCTAGTAGGAATGCACCTTAAAGGTCATATTATGGCAGCTCGCCCAGGCCATGCGGCGAATATTGCATTCGCTAAAAAAATTAAGGCGGCGATTAAAAAAGAAAAAAACAAAAAAGTACAAAAAGTATATGACCCCTCTGTAAAACCTCTTTATGATGTGGTGCAGATCATGGATATCCTGCCGCACAGACAGCCCTTTCTGTTTATTGATAAGATTTTAGAATTATCAAAAACGCATGTTGTTGGTGTGAAAAATGTGACCATGAACGAAGAGTTCTTCAAAGGTCATTTCCCGGGCGCTCCTGTACTTCCGGGTGTGATCCAGATCGAAGCGATGGCACAAACAGGCGGAATCCTGGTGCTGAGCACCGTTCCGGACCCAAGAAATTACCTTACATATTTTCTGAAGATCGATAAAGTGAGGTTCAGGGCCCAGGTTTTACCGGGTGATACGATTGTTTTCAGATGTGATCTGATGGAACCGATCCGCAGAGGCATCGCACAAATGAAAGGTGTGGGCATGGTAGGAGATAAAATTGTTGTGGAAGCAGAAATGATGGCCCAAATTTCAAAAGTAAAAGAAAGCGAACGCGTATCATGATACAACCTTTAGCATATATACATCCGGACGCCAAAATTGGCGATAATGTGATTATTGAGCCTTTTTCGGTCATCCACAAAGACGTTGTCATTGGTGAAGGTACATGGATTGCGTCCAATGTTGTCATCATGGACGGCGCCAGAATAGGAAAAAACTGTAAAATCTTCCCGGGATCAGTGATCTCCGGTGTTCCGCAGGACCTGAAGTTTGCAGGTGAAGTAACTACCGCTGAAATTGGCGACAATACAACCATCAGGGAGTGCGTAACCATCAACAGGGGCACTAAGGATAAATGGAAAACCGTGATCGGCAGCAATTGCCTCATCCAGGCTTATTCGCACATTGCGCATGACTGTGAAGTGGGCGACCACTGTATATTTTCCAACAGCACTACACTGGCTGGCCATATTACGATTGGCAGTTATGTTGTCCTGGCTGGCCTGGTAGCCATTCACCAGTTTGTTAAAGTGGGCTCACACGCCTTTATCACCGGTGGTTCTCTGGTGCGTAAAGATGTTCCGCCTTATGTGAAAGCCGCAAGGGAGCCATTATCTTATGCCGGAATCAACTCTGTGGGGCTAAGGCGCCGCGGGTTTTCTTCAGAAAAGATAAATGAGATCCAGGAGATATACAGGGTGCTTTTTGTGAAGCACAATAATGTGACTAAAGCACTTGACAAAATAGAAGCCGAATTTGCACCTACGGAGATCCGTGATGAAATTGTAGATTTCATCCGCAATTCTAACCGTGGCGTAATGAAAGGTTTCGGTACAGTAAGCTAATCATCATTGATGACGATCGATTTAAAGGATGCCGGCAGAAGGTTTAACCAGGAGTGGATTTTTCGGAATTTCAGCTACCAGTTCAGCGCTGCCGGCAAATATGCTATCCTTGGCCCCAATGGCTCGGGAAAATCTACCCTGTTAAGTGTGATCCTCGGAAGCCTGGCCCCTTCAGAAGGGTCAGTGACCTATACGGCCGCTGAAATTATCCCGGTAGAAAAAATCTATACGCAGCTGAGCTTTGCGGCTCCCTACCTTGATCTTGTAGAAGAATTTACCCTGCAGGAAACCATAGAATTCCATTTCAAATTCAAATCCTTTTATCCCGGCCTGTCTTCTGCGGGCCTGATGGACATCCTTGGGCTGGCCAAATCACAGGATAAAGCTTTAAAGTACTTTTCATCGGGTATGAAGCAGCGCACAAAGCTGGCGCTTGCCTGCTGTACGGATACACCGATACTGCTGCTGGATGAGCCAACTTCTAACCTGGATGTACAGGGAATAGGCTGGTATCATGAGCTTATTAAAGATTTTACCGCAGAAAAGCTGGTTTTAGTGGGCTCTAATCAGGAAATTGAGTACTCGTTTTGCGAAAATTTAATAAGTATAACGGACTATAAAGATTAATATTGCGCTCAATTGCAAGAAAAGTGTCATGAATTGGGCTTTAAATAACTTTATAAATAAAATTTCAAATAAACCTTGTGGGATTCATAAATAGTTTTTACCTTTGCGGCACGAAATGGCGCTGATCGTAAAAGCAACAATTTCAAATAAAATGGCAAAAGCATCAGAAGTAAAAAGCGGTAACATCCTTCGTTTCAACGGTGAGTTGACGCAGGTGGAAGAGTTTCTTCACCGTACTCCTGGTAATTTAAGGGCTTTCTATCAGGCCAAAATGCGGAATGTTAAAACCGGGAAACTGGTGGAGTACAGGTTCCGCACAGACGAAGAGGTAACGATTTGTCGCGTAGAAACCAGTGATTACCAATATTTGTACGAGGATGGAGATTTCCTTGTAGTAATGGATATCAATTCTTTTGAACAGTATAACGTGCCTAAAACCTTGTTTGGTGAAGCCGTTAAGTTTTTAAAAGAAGGAATGAACGTAATTATCTCATTCGAAAGTGAAGAACCGATTGTAGCGTCAATGCCGCAAAACGTTGAACTGGAGATTACTTACACGGAGCCCGCTGTTAAAGGGGATACTTCTACCAGTGCACAGAAATATGCAACAGTAGAAACCGGAGTGGAGATCAGGGTACCCATGTTTATCAACCAGGGCGATAAAGTAAAGGTTGATACACGTACCGGTGATTACGTAGAAAGAGTAAAATAAGAATTTTTCATAGTTTAGTTTTAGGTTTAGGTTGATTTTGGCTTCGGAGTGGTTCCCGAAGCCTTACTTTTTTACGGGCTTTTGTATTATCTTGCATGCTGCACCGTCAATCCCCGGTACACACTTTATCCAAATGAACAAAGCGGAAGTCAGAAAACAGGAAGCGGCACGCAGAAAAGCTTTAAGTTTTGAGCAGGTGCTGAGCCTCAGTGAAAAATTGCTCAGTCAGTTTATTACGCTGGATTTTCAGGACGTTGAGACCATACATTTTTTCCTGCCCATCAGAGAGAAAAATGAACCGGATACTTTTATGCTGATCAAATGGCTGAAAGCGCAGCATCCCGGGATAAAAATCATTGTCCCGAAGGCAGATTTCAGCACTTCATTGATGACCCATCATCATTACCAGGGAGAGGAAGGGCTTCAGAAAAGTCTTTTTAATATTCCGGAACCTGTCCTTGATGAACACTACAACGGAAAAATTGATATGGTTCTGGTGCCCTTGCTTGCATTTGACAGCAGGGGATACAGGGTAGGTTATGGCAGGGGATTTTACGACAGGTTCCTGGAAGGACTGGATACCCTAAAAGTAGGGCTCTCGCTTTTTGAAAGCGTGGATATCATCTCTGATGCCCACGCTCATGATGTGAAGCTGGATCTCTGCCTTACACCTGAAAAGATTTACGATTTCAGAACTTAAGCTTCAATTTCGAGCAGTACCGGGCAATGATCTGAATGGATTGCGTCTGGCAGGATGGTTACATTCTGCAGTCTGTGCAGCATAGGTACCGTAGCCAAATGGTAATCGATGCGCCAGCCCAGGTTTTTGCCCCTTGACCCGGCCCTGAAACTCCACCAGGTATAATGGTGCGGGTCCTTATTAAAGTGCCTGAAAGTGTCTATAAATCCGCCATCAAGGAATAATTGCATCCATTCCCTTTCCTGTGGCAGGAAGCCTGATGAATTTGCATTTGATTTTGGATTATGAATATCCATAGCGGTGTGACAGATATTATAATCACCTGAAATAATCAGGTTAGGCATGTTGATTCTGAGCGTTTTGATGTAGCCCTCAAAAAATCTCATGAATTCATATTTTTTAGCCTGTCTGTCCTCTCCGGAAGAGCCGGACGGCAGATACACGCTCATCAGGGAGAAAGTGTCAAAATCGGCCCTTAAAATGCGCCCTTCTTTATCTATCCACTCCTCGCCGCAGCCATATTCTACATGGTTGGGTTTGATCTTGCTGAAGATGGCTACGCCGCTGTAGCCTTTTTTTTCTGCGCTAAACCAGTAATGATGGTAGCCCAGCTGTTCGATCAGCTCAATGATCTCAGGGATTTGTACCGGCAGCGCTTTTACCTCCTGAAGGCAGATCATGTCTGCATCAGTTGATTGCAGCCATCCAAAAAAGTTCTTTGTTGTTGCAGAACGGATCCCGTTCACATTGTAAGATATTATTTTCATCCTGTTTATATTGCTTTTATTTGTAATGAAGCTTGCTGCGCAGGATCCATTCTAATAATTTGATATCGTAATATGGTCTTTTTGGAATGCTTTTTCCAATCTGCGTGCTGCTCTTCTTTTGAGCAGGCTCACTGTCATCTTCACATCTTTCAGCGGGCGGTCGTTGGTGTCTACGGGCATCAGGGCAATGGTGTCCACCAGCTCAATGCCTTTGACCACCTCACCATATACGGTATATTTCCTGTCCAGGTGAGGGCTTCCGCCCTGTTTTTTGTAGATGTCACGCTGCCATTGCAGAAGTTTAAAATGAAGGCGTTTGGTTTCTACGCTGTCCAGCTGTGCATCATTAAAAGTCTTGCCCTGAACAATATAAAACTGGCAGCCGCTGGAAGCCTTTTCGGGATTATCGTCTCTTGCTGCGGCAAGCACGCCTTTTTTATGGAACAGGCTGTCACGGAATTCTGCCGGTATGGTATATCCAACGTCTCCATTTCCCAGCTCTTTACCCGCAGCGGCATTTTTGGAGTCGGGGTCGCCGCCCTGGATCATAAAGCGTTTGATCACCCTGTGGAATAAACTGCCATTATAAAAATCCTTTTTTACGAGTTTAATAAAGTTATCCCGGTGCAGGGGAGTACTGTTGTACAACAGGATGATACATTCGCCCTGATCGGTTTTGATTTTAACGTACTGATGTTTTGGCCTGGCTGCAAAAACAGTACAGCAGCATATAGCCAGCAGAAAGGTTAAAATTTTGCGCATAGTTGCTATTTGTCGCTAAGTTAAGAGAGAATTTTGCTTTTCTAAAATATGAAGACATGTACCTTCACATTTAATTTCAACGAATCAAATTGTTATTCTCAATAATTTATTGTTAATTTTGCTGGTAATGCCGGTAGATAAAAGACAGGCAGTATAGCTAAAAAGCTAAATATCCGGATGAAATTAAGACAAAAAATAGCCCTTGGATTGTGCGCCTTTTACCTGATCAGTGTAATTGGGGTAGCCTTGAGCCTGCATTTTTGCGGAGATAATTTATCCTCAGTTCATTTTATGGAGACAGCCAAATGCAAAGGCTGTATGGCTGCTGAAAAAAAGGCAGCTGCCGGTAAATGCTGTAAAAATACTGCTGTTGATGCAAAAATTAAAGACAGTCATCAGTCCGGATCCGCGATCAGCCTTCCAAAAAACTTTAGCATCCAGCTGTTTTTTTTCCCTCTCGTATGGGAAGCTATAGAAAATGTTCTGCCAAAATTATTCAGCAGTATAGAAAATAAGGCGCCGCCCTTTTCTGCGCGTTTTTCCCTCTATGCGTATCACTGCGTTTTCAGAAATTAGACCAGGAATGAATTGAGAATTTCTGCAGGAATATCCTGTGGAATGAATTTACTGAGTTCAAATTTTTAGAAAACATACGATGAAAACTTTCAAATATTTAATGCTGTTAGCGGGATTATTGACCAGCGGACAGATTTTTGCCCAAAAAATTTCAAAAGCAGAATTACAGGTAAACGGCTTAACCTGTTCCATGTGCTCAAAAGCAACAGAAACTTCTTTAAAAAGCCTCGGTTTTATTGAAACTATCAGGCCCGACCTGGAAAAAAATATTTTTGTGCTCACTTTTAAAAAAGACCAGCAGGTAAATCTCGATCAGATCAGGGATAAAGTTCAGGATGCTGGTTTTTCCATTGGACAGCTGTCTGCAACAATCAATTTCAATCAGACCTTCATCGACAGCTCTGGTTTGGCGCAAACAGGCAATACTGTTTTCAGGTTTACCAATGCCAAAAGCAAAACGCTCGACGGGCCAGTGGCCGCAAAGGTGCTTGACAAGGATTTTATCAGTTCTCCGGCCTTCAAAAAAAATGTGGCCCAGTTAAAGCTGGATTCCTATCAGAGTGGCCGTGGTACGGTAAAGGGCAGAGAAACGCGTATTGTTCACCTGAGTATCTAAAGACGGGAAATGAGATACTTGATTTCAGCTGTACTCACAGTACTGCTTGGCATTGCCATGCCTGGATATGCGCAGGAACTTTATGTTTTCACGGAGCCGGCAAGTAATATGCCGGCGAAATCCCTGGGCCTAAGGCTAACCAACGAAGGGATTTTCCGTGGCGGAAAAATGAACAGGACTATTCCGGAAATCATGCTCAGCTTTAATAAAAACCTGATGGTGCATGGCCAGGCTTTCCTGTCTGATATGGATGGAAATTACAGGCTTGAGGGCGGCAGTATATATGCGAAGTACCGGTTTTTATCCCTGGACGAGTCCCAGAGGCATTTCCGAGCGGGCGCTTATGGCAAACTGAGTACCAGTAAACGCCCCCTTTATACAGAAGATATTAATCTGGAAGGGGATAACAGTGGCGCACAGGGCGGGATCGTGGTTACGCAGCTGCTGCATAAACTAGCCCTGTCTGCTAACTTAAGTTATATGAAGGCTTTTGTAAAAGACAGCCGCCGTGTTGCGGGAATGCCCCAGCCGGATGAGCTGATCAGTTACAGCCTGTCCTCCGGATATCTTGTGCTGCCTGTCCATTATAAAAATTACAATCAACCTAATTTTAATGTCTATTTTGAAGTACTGGGCAAAACAAACCCTGCAAACGGAAATTCGTATCTGGATTTCGCTCCTGCAGTTCAGATCATCCTAAACAGCAGGACCAGGTTTGACCTGGGTTACAGGTTTCAGGCCGCAGGCGGTATATACGGCAGGTTCAATAAAAACATGTACCTGGTACGTGCAGAGTTTAATTTTTTCAATGCCCTGAAATAGGCTGTTTCTTATCATACATCAAATGTTGCCGCGATAATTTCTTTTATTTTTGCATGCAGCCTTTTGATTAAAATGGCTGCATATAAATATGGCAAACCTCTCGCAACTCAGAAATTTAACGGATAATCTTCCCATCGGTGATGAACTAATGCCGGTGTTGTTTATAGGGCACGGATCTCCGATGAACGGTATTGAAGATAACGAATTTAGCAGCAAGTGGGCGGATATAGGCCGTACGATGCCGGTTCCCAAAGCAGTACTGGTAGTTTCTGCGCATTGGTTTACCAGAGGAACTGCTGTGACGGCGATGAATTTCCCAAAGACCATCCATGATTTTGGGGGCTTCCCCCAGGCATTGTTTGATGCGGAATATCCTGCTCCGGGCAGTCCGGAACTCGCGCGCGAACTGTCAGGTCTCGTTACCAGCACCACTGTAGAACTGGATCACGACTGGGGGCTTGACCACGGGGCATGGACGGTTCTGGCACATATGTTTCCTGAGGCTAACATCCCGGTGTTGCAGCTGAGCATGGATTATACAAAAGATCCCAAAGCACATTACGAACTGGCCAGGGAACTTTATCAGCTGAGGCGCAAGGGAGTGCTGATCATGGGTAGCGGAAATATGGTGCACAACCTGAGAATGCTGAGCTGGGAAATGATGAACGGCGGCGGTTACGACTGGGCGATGGAGATCAATGATCAGTTTAAGAACCTGATCATGAACAGGAATCACAGGCCTCTGATGGATTACAAAAGGTTGGGCAGTGCCGCTATGTTGGCTATACCCACACCAGAGCATTATTTGCCCTTGCTTTACACACTGGGTTTACAAAATGATATGGACGAGGTTAGCCTGTTTAATGACAAGGCGGTTGGAGGGTCATTAACGATGACATCAGTCAGGATAGGATAAAGATCATATAAAACAAGAAAGGCGCATGCAGGGCGCCTTTCTTGTTCAAACTATTTCTGTTTACGCAGAATTCCTGCCTGCGTTGACAATTCCGTACACTGTACGGATCGCCAGTTTCTGGTAAGATTGTACTTCTTCCTCATTCAGTTCTTCCTGGAGTTTTTCCAGGGCAAAATGCTGGATCAGCACCAGTGGAAGAATGATCTTCTCGCGCACGGCAACGGATCTTTTTTCTACCGGATAGTTTTCCATTAAGGTTTCATGACCGGCAAGTTTCAGCAGCATCTCTTTTGAACGTTCATATTCGCTGTTCAGCATTTTCCAGAAATCACCGTATTCAGGATCATTGGCAAAATGTGCGGTAATGGAGAAATCAGCCTTGCTCATGGACATCATACAATTGTCGATGATCGTTTTGAAGTAGCCTGATTCCTGGTACGTTTGACGGATATTTTCCCAGTTTCCTGCTTCTTCCTGATTTTTCAGTGCGGTACCGATACCGTAAAATCCCGGGATATTCTGTTTCAGCTGTCCCCATGAGGTTACAAAGCTGATCGCGCGGAGGTCTTCCAGGCGCAGTTTTTCTCCTGAACTTCTTTTTACAGGCCTGCTGCTGATCGTGATCTTTGATAACAGGCTGAGCGGCGAGTAACGTTCCAGGTAACCCATAAAAAGCGGGTGCTCTCTCAGGTTCACAAATGATTCAAAGCTGTCCTTCGACATCACATTAAGGATATCCTTGTGCAGCGGGTCCAGCAGCACATTGTGTTTTTCCTTCATTCCAGCAGATATACCGGCATTGATCAGCTGGCTGATGTTGAACCCCGCGCTGTCGATAGATCCGTACTGAGAGCTGATTGTTTGGCCCTGTATCGTTAACTGGATATTCTTGTTGGCAATCTCCTTGCCCATGGAAGCATAGAACAAATGTGTTTTTCCACCGCCTCTTGAAGGAGGGCCACCGCGGCCGTCAAAGAATGCCAGCCGGATATTGTGTTTTTCTGAGATTGCAGTCAGTGCTACCTTGGCATTGAAAATAGACCAGTTTGCTGTCAGGTAACCTCCGTCTTTGGTACTGTCTGAATAACCAAGCATGATATCCTGTCTGTTGCCCCTGCTTTCCAGGTGTTTTCTGTAGAATGGATGTGAATACAGAAGATCCATAATATCTGCAGCAACCTGCAGATCGCCCACAGTTTCAAAAAGAGGGACAAAATCGACCGTCAGCTGATCTTCTTCCCAGCCATTCCAAAGGAACAGTTCAATCAGCTGTAAAATATCGGAAGCCTGCTGGCAGTTACTGATAATGTAGCGGTGACAGGCCAGTTCGCCATTGCTTTGCTGGATCTGTTTGATCTCTGCGATAGTTTGCAGGGTATCCTGGATCAGCGCACTGGCTTCGCCGGTATAATTTACTTTGGCACTTTTGAAAGAAAGCTGCTCTATTTTTTCAGTCTCTGACAGATCATCATAGTTTTCAGGGAAAAGGGAGATGATCGGCTTGCTCTGACGGCAGTAGGCGTGTACATCACGCAGCACCCTGCTGTCCTGACGGATATCAAGCGATGCGAAGTGGCTGCCGAATAACTCTACCTTGCGCAAAAGATCATCCACAAGATCAGCAAAGAGGCCGTCATGGGATTCGATCAGGGTAGATTTGATCAGGTTAAGGTTATCAGTCAGGAAATCAGAAATATTTTCAGGAACAATGTTGGTATCAAAAGCATTTTTATACAGCGTATCCTGCACTTTGTAGATCACTTCTTCCACACCTCTGAAGGTAATCCTGCGTTTCAGTTTCCTGAAATCCCTGTAATAGCAGCGGAAGAGGATCTGGCGCAGCATTTTGGAAACCTGCATGGTATCTTCTGCATGCACATTAGGATTCCCGTCCCTGTCGCCGCCCGGCCAGAAGCCCAGCTCAATCGCCTTTTTGGTAGGAATGTTGTATTCTTCAAGGCTGCTGTCTATTTCAGATTGGATATTGGCCGCAGCAAAGTAAAACACATTTTCCAGGTACCATGAAAGGCTAAGGGCCTCATCCACTGGTGTAGGGGAGGTTTTATTGAAAAACGGCGTTTTTCCAAGTTGTTGCAGGAGCTGGTTGATGCTCACAATGTCGTTAATCTTGATGGCCGCAGTAAGGTCAGTAATAATGGAAAGGACGCTTCCCGGATAAAACTGAGTTGGGTGTGCGGTAAGCACAAGGCGCAGGGAAAGATCGTCGATCAGCTGAGCTGTTTTCTGGTATACATCTTCACTGGATTCGCTCTTTTTTAACATCGAGCGTAGTGAGCTCTGGCCTTCGGCAGTATTTAATTTTGTGAAAGAAGCATCTTCCACGGCGTCAAATAACACCACCTGGCGCTCAATATACTGAATGAACCTGAACAATAAGTCTATTATATCTTTGGCATTTGCCGCCTGTGTATATTTTTCAAAAAAGACATTAATGATTTCAGCAGGCGTCTTCTGATTCTTCACTCCGTCTTCGCAATATTTAATAAAAAGAGGCAGGAGCGTACCTGTATCCTTGATTTTATAAAATGGGAGGGTTAGGAACAGGCTATTGTACAGTTCAAATCTGGAGACAACTTCGTTGTTGAATATGGATTCTCTCTGGCCTGTAAATCTTGGTTTCTGCATGATTACTAAGGGTAAATTTTTACGCGCTGAAGCTAAGAAAAATGACTGTAAGATCTATAGAATAATGTTAATAAATTTATTTTGGTTTGCTGACAAATAAACTATAAATTGCTTTCAGAAAGGTTTTTCAAACATTTAAAAGTATAATCAAGTTGTTGTGTAGCAACAATCGCAGTAAATCGTGATTTTTTTGGAAAAAAAATGGCTGTCTCAAAAGGACAGCCATTTTTCATATCATACTATTTTTGTTTAGTGCACATCTGCCGGAATCTCCACGTTCTTTTTAAATTTCTGCAGATAAAGCAGCGGAATAGAACAAAGCATCACCATTCCTGCTACCCAGTAGGCATCGCTATAGGTTAACAGCAAACTTTGCTTGATCAGATTACCTTCCATTGCCTGGGTGGCCATATGCCTGGCGTCAGACATAGAGAAGCCCTTGCTCATAAAATTACCGATGAAGGCATTGAAACGCGTGATAAAGATCGGGTTTCCTTCATTCAGATTTGTGAGCAGGTTGCTTCTGTGGAAGCCCTGACGGGTATGGATCAGCGTTGTTAAGGCAGCAATCCCAAAAGATCCGCCCAATTGCCTCATCATGTTATTTAATCCTGAGCCCTGGCCAATCTCTGCACCCTTCAGGTCCTGGATCGCAAGTGTAGTCAGCGGTACGAATAACAATGCCATACCAACGCCCCTGATCACCAGCGGCAGGAAGAAATCATTTGTACCCGAAGCCAGCGTCGATTTGCTTAACATATTACAGAAAACAAAGAAGAGGAACATCCCTATCGTAGCCATAAACTGCGCCGGAATCCCTTTTTTAAGGAACATCCCTATAAAAGGCATCATCATGATGGTACAAAGACCACCCGGGAACAACAACTCTCCCGTTTGTAATGCAGAGAAGCCCAGCAAATTCTGACAGAATACGGGGAATACGAATACTGATCCGTATAATCCGAAACCCAGGATAAAGGACGTAACCATCCCCACCGAAAAGCTCCGGTGGCGCATGATCTTAAAGTTCACAATAGGGTGGTCGGTACTCATTTCCCTCCAGATAAACAATAACAGGCCTAAGACCGAAGCAACAGCCAGTACCGTGATATATGGTGTGGCGAACCAATCTTCCGTTTCACCTTTTTCAAGTACCGTTTGTAAACTTCCTACGGCTACTGCCAGCAGTCCGATGCCCCACCAGTCTACCGGTTGTCCCTGTCCCGTCTTGGGCGTCGTTCGTATATAGGTGTAGGTACAGTATGCGGCGAGAATCCCAACGGGAATATTTACATAGAAGATCCATGGCCAGCTGCTGATGTCAATGATATATCCACCGATCGTTGGCCCTACGGTAGGCCCAACAACAGCACCTAATCCAAATAAAGCTGTTGCAATACCCACATCTTCCCGCGGCCAGGTCTCCAAAAGAATAGCCTGTGCGGTAGAAATCAGCCCGCCTCCGGCAATACCCTGAAGGATACGGAATGCAATCAGTTCTTCCAGTGAAGTAGCGTTGCCGCAAAGGAAAGAGGCGATTGTAAAAACAATGATGGAGGTAAGGAAATAGTTCTTTCGTCCGAACCGGCTCCCCAGCCAGCCCGACATGGGCAGGACTATTACGTTTGCAACTGCGTACCCGGTAGAAATCCAGGCGATATCCTCTAAGGTTGCACCCAGGTTTCCCTGAATTTGTGGTAATGCCACGTTTACGATAGTTGTATCAATCAGCTCCAGTAAAGAGGCTGTGATCACCGTAAACGTGATTATCCATTTTGTAAAACCCTGTTCGGCCATTTTATTTAGTCTTTTGTTGATACAGAAACGTTCACGCTCATGCCCGGACGTAATTTACTCAGTATATCTTTGTTCGCTTTAATCTTGATTTTTACCGGAACACGCTGAACAACTTTTACAAAGTTACCCGTTGCGTTGTCCGGAGGCAGTAATGAGCCTTTGGCACCTGTTACAGGAGAAAAGTTATATACTTCACCGGCAATGTGCTGATCAGGATAAGCATCTACAACGATATCCACTTTTAAACCAGAATGAATTTCTTCAAGCTGGGTTTCTTTAAAGTTCGCGGTTACATATAAACTGTTATCATTTACAATAGAGAACAGCGACTGGCCAGCCTGGATCAATTGTCCTTTCTGGATGCTTTTCTTACCTACGATACCTGTAGCCGGAGAAGTGATATTGGTGTATGACAATTGCAGTTTGGCAAAATCTACTTCCGACTGGCGTTCAGAAACACTGTTGCTGCTTACTGCAAGCTGTGATTTGGTAGTACCTACCTGCTTGATCGCAGCGGTATACTGATCTTTGGCCGCATCATATGTAGCCTGTGCAACATCTCTGGTTGCTTTGGCTTGGTCAAACTGCTGTTGTGTGATTGAACCGTCTTTGATCAGGTTGGCATAGCGGTCAAAATCTTTCTGTGCCTGCCATAATTTTACCTTAGCAGATTCAATGTTTGATTTTGCTGTGCTTGTGTTTGCAGAGATGGCGATGATCTGGGATTGTGAAACCCCAACACCTGCATTTGCACCTTTTTGGGTAGCCATTGCCTGTTCCAGTTTCACTTTGTAATCGCGGTCATCAAGCGTCAGCAGCGTATCGCCTTCCTTTACTGCTGTGTTTTCTTCAAACTTGATCTCTTTAACATACCCTCCTACACGGGCAACTACAGTGCTGATATCGCCGTCGATCTGCGCATCATCTGTATCAACGTGTTTACTAAAGTACAAATATTCTTTTATGCCGAATATGGCACCTATAAGGATTAGTACAGCTAATATTATAGGGACAATTTTACTTTTCTTCTGAGGTTCGATTGTCGTTTCTGTTGTTGATTCTGTTGTCATTACTAGCGTGGATTTGATGTTATTGAGAAATTTTTCCTGTTGATTTTAATAAGGTATAATAAGCTATACCGGCATCTGCCTTTGCAATTTCAAGATTGATTTTTGCCTGGAACAACAAGGTTTCGGCATCAATTCTGTCGGTTACGGAGGCTACATTGTTTTTGTATCTTGAAGCATAAAGCCTGTCATTCTCAGTTGCCTGTGCAATTGAGGTTTCAAGGACATTAATTTTATTTTTAGCTACCTGATAGTTCTGATAGTTTTTATTGATCTCTGTTCTTACGTTATCGCTCTGGATCGTTTTCTGGATCACGAATTCATCCTGCTGGATCCTGGCTTTGCTGACCTTATTTTTATTGGTCCATAAATTGCCGATATTCCATGAAAGGGTAGCGCCGACAGTCATCGGTACAATATATTCATGGTTTGAAGGGATGAAATTGCCGCTCGGATTAATGTAATATACATCTGCACCAAGAGAGAAGGTAGGGAGCGTATTTGCTTTTACAGATTTGATATCAAAGTCTGCGGCCTTGTTACGAAGATCAAGTTCTTTTAGTTCCTGACGTGTAGTCATACCCCTGTCCAGATAGTTCGCCAGCGGCTCCATAGCCATGGCATCTCCGGCAGGATCTGCAATTTCAATCTGAGTATCTTCCGGCAGGCCCAGTAAAACATCAAGGTTATAGTTTACGATCCTCTGGTTCCCTTCGATTTCAAGTTTGGTTAAGGTAACATTGGATTGCTGCAGCTGAAATCTCAGTACATCATTTTTTGTTACAATGCCCTGCTCAAAGAAACGCTCGGCCTGTTTCAGCTGGCTGGCGATGGATTCAAGATTCTGGTCAACTACCTGGTGGCTTTGGGATAACTTATATAAAGCATAATAGGTATCTATCGCTGCAAAAGTTACTTCTTCTTTCACTTTATCAGCATCGAGGCGGGCAACATCGGCAAGCAGTTTGGTGCTTTCCCTTGCATATTTCAGTTTGCCGCCACCATATACGAGCTGGGAAACTGAGGCAAGGCCGATATAAGCATCTGCGCGTTTAGGCAGGTTGATCGGATCAGCACCACCAATTGTGAGCTGATTTGTCGGGATTTCTGCGTGATTATAAATCGCGCTTGCACTTGCAGAAGGAAGAGCATTGTCTTTAACGATATCCAGCTGAGCCATGTTCTGCTCAATTCTATTCTGAGACAGCTTCAGATTCTTGCTATTTTCTACCCCAAGCTGAATAGCTTCCTGTATAGTTAGTTTTTTTACGTTTTGCGCGTAGAGGATGCCTGGCAACAGGAGAGCGAAGCAACTCAGTTTAATTGTTCTGTGTATCATTGTTTGGGTGTTAAATACGTAATTACCAGGTCCTTTAAGTGTGTAATTAGTCGTTCAGTTAATATTTCCCTATCTTTTGGGATGGTGATGTCTAATACAGATCCATCAGTAATTTTGGAAGGCATCGTAGCCACATAGGTAATGGTGCCCATTAGGGAAGCCATTAACATCCGTATGTCTATAGGCCTGAAACTGCCATCTGCTATGCCCTGATGGATAATCCTTTCAATTACCATCAGGTTTCCGGTCATCGCAGCTTTTACTTTATTATACATCTCGGGGCGCTGAGCAAGGGAAAGTTCCCTGTGCATCATCTTATGAAATGAGCAGTTCGCTAAAATTCTTTGTGCATATCCTTCAACTACCATGAACAATTTCTCCATCGGAGAGATTTTGTATTCGTCAATGATGGTAAGTTCTGCCTTAAAATTTTCCATTCTCCTGTTCATGATCTCCAGAAACACTCCTTCTTTAGAACCGAAGTAATAATTGATCATGGACATGTTTGCACCGGATTCTTTTGCGATCTGACGGGTTGAAGTACCTTCGTATCCGAGTTCAGAGAAGAGGACTTCTGCTGCCGCTAAAATGCTGCTTCTTTTGTCTGGCTTTTCCATTGTCTGATTTGATGGCACAAAACTAATCAATCGATTGATTGATTTTTATAAGATGTTGTAATTTTAAAGATTAATTACAAAGACCTGACAATGATAATACGTATTAGAGGAGGATAAAGGATGTAATTATTTGTATTTTAAAATAATTCAATACCTTTGGCACAAAGTATATTAAGATGATTAAGCAAGAAAATACAAATAATTTTGATTGGGTTTATTACGTTTTAGGCCTGTTTTTTGGTGGATTTACCGCTGCGGTAATTTCAGGAAGCTTTGGATGGACGATTCTGGGCGCGATCATCGGATTTATATTTGGAGCGATTTTCCTGGGCTCTATCGTAAAAGGAAGGGTACATTAGTATCACATAAAGCGCCTTAGGGCGGCTTTATGATTGAGATTTTGGGATAATGGCAACAGTCAGGCGGCTGATACAGTTCATCTTTCCCCTTTCATCATAAATTTTAATCTCCCACACGTGTGTTTTTGCGCCTTTGTGCAGGGGCTTGCATATTCCGGTAACCCTGCCGCTTTTAACCGGGCGCAAATGGTTGGCGTTGATCTCCAGTCCTACCGCCTGGAAACGTGCCGGATCTATGCACAGGGATGAGGCAATGCTGCCCAGCGTTTCTGCAAGGACGACAGATGCACCGCCGTGCAGAATACCTGCAGGCTGATGGGTACGCTCATCAACAGGCATAGTCGCCGTTAGAAAGTCGTCCCCGTACTCGGTAAAACGAATATCCAGCAAACCGCCAAGATGGTTTTTGGGCATATCGTTTAGCCACTGAAGCTCAAATGCTTTGAACCAGATCATAAATATCTTTCGTGGATGATGGCGATGTGGTGCAGCAGATGCCCTGCGATGGTAAGCATTAGGCGGCGGGCACTGATCTCTTTACCTGACGCAACACCAGTCCTGTTCAGTTCCTCTTCACTGAGCGAGCGGAAAAGGAACAGGTTTGCTCTTCTCATTAGATTGAACTCTTCGGCAAAACTTTGCAGGCTGCGGTCCGGGAAATGTGCACGGAGCACATATTCATCTTCATCAAAACCCGGGAGCGGGCTTTGCTCTCCGCGGATAACCGCCGTTAAACGGTAAATGAGAATCCGTTCCGTATCAATAATATGCCCTGCCATCTCTGCGATGGTCCATTTTCCAGGCGCA
This sequence comes from Pedobacter westerhofensis, assembly GCF_900182595.1. Lineage (GTDB taxonomy): Bacteria > Bacteroidota > Bacteroidia > Sphingobacteriales > Sphingobacteriaceae > Pedobacter > Pedobacter westerhofensis. The sequence goes on from NZ_FXTN01000006.1 coordinate 288,563, forward strand.
TAAGCATAGCCTGCTTTGTGGCTGAGGCTTTCCAAAAATTCAGGGAATTCTGTGGCCTGACGTGCCAGGAGTTCCAGCGCATCCCCTTTAACAAGTGCTGGATAATCGGCGTAAACTTTAGGTTGATGTGGGTTCATAGGTAATACTGCTTTTCAGAATAATCCTGAAGGTGGTGCCTTTACCAACCTCCGAGTCCTTTACAAATATTTGTCCGCTGTGATAGTTCTCCACGATACGTTTGGTGAGAGACAGGCCCAATCCCCAGCCTCTTTTTCTTGTGGTATAACCAGGCTGGAAAACCGCATCAAACTTAGATCTCGGAATCCCTTTGCCTGTATCGGTAATATCGATAAATACTTCCTCTTTTGCAAGATGTTCAATAATATTAACGGTAATGCTTCCTTCGTTTTCTATCGCGTTGGCAGCATTTTTCAGCAGGTTTTCCGTTACCCAGTCGAACAATGGGACATTGAGCAATGCCCGTACCTGATCGTCTCCGGTAATGGTAAATTTGACCTTATCTGAGGTACGCAGCTGAAAGTACTGGATAAAATTACTGATTACGGTATACACCACATGGTCCTCCAGCACAGGCTTGGAACCGATTTTGGAAAACCTGTCGGTAATTACTTCCAGTCTTTTGATATCATTTTCCATCTCTGCAATCAATGGGTCGTCTTCTGCATCAAAGCGTGATTTCATCAGCTCTACCCAGGCCATCAGTGAGGAGATGGGGGTTCCCAGCTGATGGGCAGTTTCTTTGGCCATACCTACCCATACCTGGTCCTGTTCGGATCTCCGGGCCGAGCTGAAGGCTACGTATGCCGTAAGCAGGAACAGCGCAATTACAGCCAGCTGGATATAGGGAAAATAGCGCAGCTGCGTCAGGATAAACGAGTCTTTGTGATAGATATGCCAGATTTTTCCGTCCAAACCGATGATGGGTGTGCCGGGATGCTGTTTTTTCATTTTGCGGAGCTCCCGTTCAAAATATCCCGGGTCGTACGTTTTCTTGTTCTGTTTCTCTACATCATAATTGGTTTTGGTAGAGTCGAGTCCCTGGTAGGAGTTGATCAGCCCGTCGCCGTCAGTCATGATTACCGGCAGCTTGGTATTCTTGGTAATGGTCTCGATCAGATCGGTAAAGCGGTCGTCATCATACATCACGAGCGATTGCTCGGTTACTTTTACATATAGCTGAAACTGAACTTGTTCTTCGCGCTCCATTTTTTTGACAAAAAAATCGCTGTAGAATACAGAGGCAGTACCAATTACAATTGCAAAAATTAACAGGAAGAACTTCCAGCGCCGCTTTTTTTCGTAGGGATTCATAGGTTATGCCGGCAAATTACAAAATACCATTCAAAAAGATATCAATAGAACGGCAAGCGCTGAAAAAATATATCTTTGTGATTCAGAATATGGAAAAGAAAGTTAGAGTAAGATTTGCCCCCAGTCCTACGGGAGGCCTTCATTTAGGCGGTGTACGCACAGCTTTATTCAATTATTTGTTTGCAAAAAAACATAATGGCACGTTTATTTTGCGTGTTGAAGATACAGATCAAACCCGTTTTGTTTCCGGTGCCGAGGAATATATACAATCCTGCCTTGCCTGGTGCGGCATCCATCCGGATGAAAGCCCTTTGGTGGGGGGCAACTTTGGACCGTACCGCCAGAGTGAGCGCAAACCATCATACAGACAATATGCAGAGCGGCTGATTGACAGCGGAAATGCTTATTACGCATTTGATACCCCTGAAGAGCTGGATGCCAAACGTAAGGAAGTTCCTAACTTTCTCTACGGACAGGCTTCGCGGATGCAGATGAGGAATTCCCTTACGCTTTCGGCAGATGAAGTGAGCGCACTTTTAGCACAGCATACTCCCCATGTCATCAGGATTAAGATGCCGGAAGATGAACATGTTTCTTTTATAGACATGATCCGCGGCCATGTGAGTTTTGATACGAACCTTATTGATGATAAAGTGCTTTTAAAAGCAGACGGGATGCCTACCTATCATCTTGCCGTAGTAGCGGATGACCGGGCCATGGAAATCAGCCATATCTTCAGGGGAGAGGAGTGGCTGCCCTCTGCACCCATACATATCCTGCTATGGAGATACCTGGGATGGGAAGATGAAATGCCGCAATGGGTACATTTACCGCTGATCCTAAAGCCTGATGGCAACGGAAAACTGAGCAAACGTGATGGTGACCGATTAGGGTTTCCTGTATATGCACAAAACTGGACCGATCCTAAAACCGGAGACCTGACCAAAGGGTTTAAAGAACTCGGCTTTATGCCGGAAGCCTTTGTAAACTTACTGGCCATGCTCGGATGGAATGACGGGACTGACCAGGAGGTTTTCACATTAGCTGAGCTAACCGAAAAATTCTCTGTTGAAAGGATCAGTAAAGCCGGAGCGAAATTTGATTTTGAGAAAGCCAAATGGTATAACCATGAATGGATTAAACGTGCGGATGCCCATAACCTGCTGGCAACAGTAAAGGAGGAGTTTGAGGCAAAAGGAATCGCATTGAATGATGATGCCTATGCTTTAAAGGTGATCGATCTGGTAAAGGACCGCTGTAACCTGCTCGGTGATTTTATTGCCCAGAGCAAATACTTCTTTGCGGCTCCTGCAGAATATGACCTGGCTGCCGTAAAAGCAAAATGGACGCCAGAAAAAGCTGCGTTTTTTAATGCTTTTGCTGCTTCCCTTACTGATGGTTTGTCTGCAATTCAAATGGAAGAAAAATTTAAAGAGCTTGCGGCAGAACATGCTTTGAAACCGGGCGAACTGATGCTTCCTTTCCGTATTATGCTGGTGGGAGGTAAATTTGGACCAGGTGTTTTTGATATCGCTTTTACGCTCGGAACGGCAGAAACCCAGAGCAGGATCTCTATAGCACTGGCCGCTTTCGAATAAGTTTATTAAATTGAACTGATTTGGTATAACAATTGACGATACAAATTGTTATATCAAATTAAAGACATTTTATGAAGTTTTTCGGTAAGGGAAGTGATAATATCGAAGATGCCCGCGGCAGCTCCGGTGGCGGAAAAGTTGTTGGCGGTGGCATAGGTATCCTTATTGTTCTCGTAGGGATGTTTTTTGGGAAAGACCTTACCGGATTAGTTTCTCAAATGCCTGTAGGGAATACTGAACAGACGGATGTAAAACAGGGAAGACCGCAGGACGAAGGCGGGAAATTTGTTTCAGACGTGCTTGGTTCTACAGACAGGGTATGGGAAGCACAGTTTCAGGAGATGGGCAAGGAATATGAAGATCCTTCCCTCAAGCTGTTTACCGGGGGCCAGCAATCCGGATGCGGTTACGCAAGTTCTGCCGTGGGGCCATTTTACTGCCCTGCAGATCATAAAGTTTATATCGATTTAGAATTTTATAAGGAGCTGAAAGACCGTTTTGGTGTAAACGGCGATTTCGCACAGGCCTATGTGATTGCACATGAGGTAGGCCACCACGTACAAAACCTGCTGGGTACTTCAGATAAAATGCAGCAGGCCCGCGGCTCGCTGAGCGAAACAGAATACAACAAGTTATCCGTAAAGCTGGAATTGCAGGCAGATTTTTATGCCGGATTATGGGCTAACAAAGCAAATAACGCAAAGGATATTGCGCTGGATGCCGGAGACCTTGAAGAAGCGCTCAATGCGGCCAACGCTATTGGCGATGATAAGTTACAAAAGCAGGCACAGGGCGAGGTAGTGCCGGATGCTTTTACACACGGAACCTCTGCGCAGCGCGTATACTGGTTTAAAAAAGGTTTTGATACCGGGGATATCAGCCAGGGTGATACTTTTAACACTTCGAAACTTTAATGAAGACATCGATAGGTATGATTTTACGCAGGGAAAGCTTTGAAAATAGGTTATTCTGTAAAGTTGTATAACTTTGACACCAAACGCTCAGCACATAACCAGCAGCAGTTCATGATGAAAGCAACAATTTATTCTAAATAATGATCCTGATAGTAGACGATACACCGGAGAATCTAATTTCTCTCAAAAAAGTTCTCGAAAGACATAATTTTGAAGTCGATACCGCTTCTTCTGGTGAAGAAGCTTTGAAAAAGGTTCTTAAAAACGCTTATGTTTTGATTATTCTGGATGTTCAGATGCCTGGTATGGATGGTTTTGAGGTGGCAGAAGCGATTTCAGGATACAGCAAAGCAAAAGAAACAGCGATTATCTTTTTATCAGCAGCAAATACAGGGCTTAATTTTATCACTAAAGGCTACTCCTCGGGCGGATTGGATTATATCACAAAGCCTGTTGATATGAATATCCTGTTACTCAAAGTGAAAACTTTTTACAGGATCTATGAGCAGAGCAGAAAACTCATCGAAATACAAAGTGCCTTGCTCGAAGAAATAGAATTCAGGAAGAAGGCCGAAAGAAAAAAAGATGAGTTTATCAGTATCGCCAGCCATGAACTGAAAACACCGCTCACCAGTGTAAAGGGATATGTGCAATTGCTGGAGAGAAGCGTCGAAAAAGGTGATATCCCTACTGTGAAACGCCATCTGCAAAAAGCACAGCAACAGCTTGATAAACTTAATGAACTGATTGCCGACCTGCTTGATATCTCCAAAATTGAAAGTGGCAAACTTAAATTCAACAAGAAAAATTTCGACCTCAATATTTTACTGGACAGCATTATCGAAATCATTCATCAGTCCAATCCCGAATTCAGGATCACAAAAACCGGAACTGTACCGCAGGAAGTTTTTGCTGATGAAATGCGGATTGAGCAGGTGATCGTAAATTTTCTGACCAACGCAATTAAATATGCGCCGGGAACAACTGAAGTCCATATTCATGTTGCAGTTGATGGCGACCGTGTGATTGTTTCTGTAAAAGACTTTGGTATAGGCATTCAACCCGATCAGCAAAAAAATGTTTTTGATAAGTTCTACAGGGTTGAGGAAACGGCCATACATTTCCAGGGACTGGGCATTGGTTTATACATTTCGGCAGAAATCATCAGGAGGCATGGCGGAACGGTGGGCGTAAATAGTATTTTTGGAGAGGGATCAGAATTCTATTTCAATATCCCGCTCATTTCAATGACCGAATCAGATTAACATACTTTTTTTCACTATGCAAAAAACTCTAAAAAATAACCTTCGTATCGGGCTTGGGCTATCTTTATTGTTACTTTTTATTAGCTCTCTGGCTTCTTATATCAGTATCACCAATCTCGTTAAAAGTTCCAGGATGGTTTCTCACAGTAACCAGGTCATCACCAATCTGGAAGAAATCATATCTACCCTAAAGGATGCCGAAACAGGGCAGCGCGGATATCTGCTGACTGCCGACAAGCTATTTCTGCAGCCTTATACCGGGGCCAAATCCAAGGCCATCGTACTGCTGGATAATGTAGGAGCACAGACATCCGACAACCCTTTTCAGCAGCAGAGCGTCAAAAAACTGAGGCTGATTGTAGAAAACAGGCTGAACATCATTGAAAAAACCATTGTATTAAAGGAATCAGGCGGCACGGTAAGTGTGGGCGACTTGCTTACCGGCAAGGAATATATGGATGACGCCCGGACGGTGATCAAGGCAATGGAGAAGGAAGAAAAGAGCCTGCTGGCCACACGCACGGCAGATCAGAACAAGCTGGCAGGTTACACGCCGGGCCTGATTATTTTCGCGGCCTTTCTTGCCATTCTGATCACGTTCTTCTTTTACAGAAGGGTATCTAGCGATTTTAATACGCGCGTTCAGCTGCAGCAGGAACTGCAGCATAAGAATGATGAAATAGATCACCGCATTGACGTTATCCGTGAAATCGCCGGTCAGATATCGAATGGTAATTACCAGATCAGGCTTGATGAGGAAACTAAAGACGGATTGGGCAGCCTGGCAGGCTCATTAAATGCCATGGCGGAATCGCTGCAGTACTCCTTTTCGCTGCTTGCAGATAAAGAATGGCTGCAAACAGGCATTGCCAGCCTGAATGATAAAATGGTAGGCGAAAAAAGCCTGGGTACGCTGGCAAATGATATCCTGGAGAACATTATCCAGCATACCGATGCACAGGTTGCTGCATTTTACCTGCTTGAAGAAGACCGGATGCTGCATCTGGCAGGAAGTTATGCACTGCTGGAAGATCAGAGGAAAGAGATTTTAAAACCGGGAGAGGGCCTTGCCGGACAGGCGGTGAAATCAGGAAAACAAATCCTGCTGAACGATATTCCCAATGACGAGCTGACGATTAGTTATGCTGCCGGAAATACCAAACCAAGAAATATTGTTGCCCTGCCCATCGTGAGGGACAGGGCTGTAGTTGGTGTGATCGAAATAGGTTCGCTCAACGTATTTACACCCTTACAGCTGGATTTTCTGAATAGCATAGCCAACAATATCGGCGTTGCGGTGCATGTATCCCAGAACCGTAAGAAATTACAGGACTTCCTGGAAGAAACGCAGGCACAGGCAGAAGAACTGCAGGCACAGCACAGTGAGCTTGAAGGACTCAATGCCGAACTGGAGGCGCAAAGCCAGAAAATCCAGACCTCTGAAGAAGAACTGCGCGTACAGCAGGAAGAACTGCTGCAGAGTAATCAGGAGCTGGAAGAAAGAACCACACTTCTCGAAGAAAAAAACCAATTGATACAAGAGCATAATCTTGAAATTCAGCGGAAGTCAGAACAGCTGGAGCAGAGCACAAAATACAAGTCTGAGTTTCTTGCCAATATGTCTCATGAACTCCGCACGCCGCTGAACTCTATTTTACTGCTTTCCAAACTCATGTCTGATAACAAGGAGCTTGATCCTGAATATATTGAATATGCAGAGGTGATCCAGAGCTCCGGACAGGGACTGCTGGGGCTGATCGATGAAATCCTTGACCTTTCCAAGATTGAGGCAGGTAAAATGAAACTGGAACTTGCCGATGTTGGGTTGAATGAAGTGGCAACCGATATGAGGTCGCTCTTTAATCCAATCGCAAAAAATAAGAACCTGGAACTGCTGATCGAAATGGGCGAAGCAATTCCAGCCATTTATACCGATAAAATGCGCCTGGAACAAATCCTTAAGAACCTGCTTTCCAACGCAATCAAATTTACAACCAAGGGCAGTGTTACTTTAACCATAAAGAATGCTGCAAAGGCAGGAAATATCCTGTTTAGTGTAACCGACACCGGGATTGGTATTGCCCCAAGCAAACAGTCGCTGGTATTTGAAGCCTTCCAGCAGGCAGACGGCTCTACGAGAAGACGGTTTGGCGGTACAGGTTTAGGCTTATCCATCAGCAGGGAGCTTGCCAAATTGCTTGGCGGCGAAATTGACCTGGAGAGTAAAGAATATGAGGGAAGTACTTTTACACTTACGCTGCCGGTAGTACGGGCGGAGACTGAAGAGGAGATTGTTTCTGTCGTTAACCCGGAGCTCCTTGCACCGGCAGGCTATACTGACAGGCCGGTTGTGGTGCACGAGCGCTTTACGGTAGACCATATTCCGCAGGACGTAGAAGATGACAGGAATGACATACAACCGGGAGATAAGGTAATCCTGATTATTGAAGATGATACCCCATTTGCCAAGACGCTGCTGAATTTTACCCGTAAAAGGGATTATAAAGGTATTGTTGCAGTAAGGGGCGATATTGGAATTGAGCTGGCCAACTATTATAAGCCCGTTGCGATCCTGCTTGATATACAGCTGCCCATTAAAGATGGCTGGCAGGTAATGGAAGAATTAAAAGCCAATCCTGCAACAAGACCGATCCCGGTGCATATCATGTCTTCCCTGGAAGTTAAAAAAGAAAGTTTACTGATGGGCGCGGTAGACTTCATTAATAAGCCTTTTGCGCTGGAGCATATGCAGCAGATCTTCCAGAAACTGGAAACTGCCCTGAGCCGCCATCCTAAAAAGGTGCTGATTGTTGAGGAAAACGAGCAGCATGCCAAGGCACTGAGCTATTTTCTCAGCAACTCTAATATCCAGACGCAAGTAGTGAACAATGTTGCGCAGAGTGTTGATGCGCTCCAAAAAAATGAAGTTGATTGTGTGATCCTGGATATGGGCGTGCCAGACAAGAATGCTTATCTGACGCTTGAAACCATTAAAAAAACTGAAGGGCTTGAAAACTTGCCAATCATCATTTTCACCGGAAAGAACCTGTCAAAAGGGGAAGAGCAGAGAATCAAGCAATATGCGGATTCAATTGTCGTAAAAACGGCGCATTCTTACCAGCGTATACTGGACGAAGCCGCACTTTTCCTTCATCTGGTTGAAGAGAAAACGGTAGAAAGTAAAAAGGTCAAAAACTCTGAAGGCTTAAGAGGGCTGTATGAGGTGCTGGCCAATAAAACCGTACTAATCGCTGATGATGATGTCAGGAATATCTTTTCGCTTACCAAAGCATTGGAGCAGCATAAGATGAAAATTCTGGCCGCTACAGACGGAAAAGAAGCACTGCAGGTGCTGAGAGAGAACCCTGGGGTAGATCTTGTGCTGATGGATATGATGATGCCTGAAATGGACGGATATGAGAGCACAAAGGAAATTAGAAAAATACCTGCGTTCAAACATTTACCGGTGTTGGCTGTTACAGCCAAAGCGATGATGGGAGACCGTGAAAAATGTATCGCTGCGGGCGCCTCAGACTATATCTCCAAACCTGTGGATGTAGACCAGCTCATTTCTTTGTTACGTGTATGGCTTTATGATAAAATTTAAGAAATTACCATGTGTTTATGTATATGGAGACTAATAAAAAAGTACTGATAATTGATGACGATAACAGGAATATTTTTGCTTTAACAGCCGTGCTTAAAGCAAAAGGGTACCATTGCCTTTCTGCTATTGGCGGGGAGGAGGGGCTTCAGCTACTGGAAGAAGAGAAAAATATTGGCGTAGTGCTGATGGACATGATGATGCCGGGAATGGACGGGTATGAAGCCATCGCAAAAATGAGCCAGGACCCGGAACTGAAAAGTATACCTGTGATTGCTGTTACCGCCCAGGCGATGCTTGGAGACAGGGAGCGCTGTTTAAATGCGGGTGCCGTGGGCTATGTTTCAAAGCCAATTAATGTAGATACCTTAACGGACCTGCTGGTAAAATATATATAATGAACCTTGAATTACCTACAATCACCGATGGACAGGTGGAGATTCTGCTGGCAGATCTCCTGGAACATTACGGCTACGATTTTACGGGCTATTCAAAGGCTTCTATAAAACGCAGGATACTGCGGCTGTACTCACTGGATAAAGCCCTGAGTTTTGCAGAATTCCGTTACAGGATCAACAATGACACCTTTTATTTTAAACGTTTTGTTGAGCAGATCACGGTAAACGTAACTGAAATGTTCAGGGACCCGGTATTTTTTAAAACACTGCGGGACGTTGTCTTGCCAAAACTGGGTACCTATCCTTTTATCAGGATCTGGCTGGCAGGCTGTTCAACAGGAGAGGAAGCTTATTCGATCTCTATCATTCTTAAAGAGCTTAACCTGCTTCATAAATCGCTGGTTTACGCAACTGATCTTAATCCTATTGTACTGGAGAAAGCTTCGCAGGGGATGTTTGCGATGAGCCAGATGAAGCAATATTCAGAAAATTATATCCTCTCTGGCGGCATCAATGATTTCTCCAGTTATTATACCGCAAATTACTCGCTGGCCAAGTTTAACGACGAGCTGAAAAGTAAACTTATTTTTTCTACACACAATCTTGTTTCTGATCATTCTTTTAACGAATTTCAGCTTATACTATGCAGGAATGTACTGATTTATTTTGACAGGGATTTGCAGCATAAGGTGCTGAGACTTTTTGACGACAGTCTTGAAGGGCTCGGTTATCTGGCGCTGGGGACCAAAGAAACGCTTGACTTTTCTCCGATCTCTCCAAATTATAAAAGAATTCCTGCTGAAAAAATCTGGAGAAAAGTCATCTGATGGGAAAATGTGATGCGTTAATAATCGGAGGCTCTGCCGGGAGCCTGGATGTACTGCTAAAAGTACTTCCCTTGCTTAGACCTGACCTAAGCTTTCCTATCGTTATCGTCATCCACAGGAAACATGGTACAGACTCCCTGCTGCCGGAGCTATTGTCGGGGCGGACACGGCTTATCGTCAAAGAAATAGATGAGAAGGAGCCGGTTCTTGCCGGAAGGGTTTATATCGCTCCCTCAGATTACCATACGCTGATCGAACAGGACCATACCTTCTCATTGGATTATTCTGAAAAAATTAATTATTCAAGGCCTGCAATAGATGCAACATTTCAAACCGCCGCAGAAGTTTACAGAGAAAAATTAGTATGTTTATTGCTTTCCGGCTCTAACGCCGATGGGGTAAACGGATTAAAAAGTGTGAATGGATGGGGAGGAATTGCAGTAATACAGGACCCTGCTACCGCACAAGTGGCTTATATGCCAGAACAAGCTGCCATACATGCTAAAATAGATTATACTTTGGGCATTGAAGATATGGCAGAATTTATAAATTTGTTGTCTTAATTTTAATATAAATGGCTGAGCAAAAAAAGGTTTTCATTTTTGATGACAATACAGATATTCTTGAACTTTGTACGTTCATTCTCGAGGATGCTGGTTATGAAATTAAGACCTCCTCTACTTCAAATAATATCATCGACCAGGTTTCGGCCTATATACCAGACATTATCTTCATGGATAACTGGTTGCCAGACATTGGTGGTATTGAAGCCACCAGGGAGCTAAAAGGGCATGCAACGCTGAAGAATATCCCTGTGATCTACTTCTCTGCGAATAACGATGTGATGCTGCTTGCCGATCAGGCCGGGGCAGACGGTTATCTGTCCAAGCCTTTTGATATCCAGGAGCTGGAAAACATTATCTTAAAACATCTTCCTGCTTAAGAGAGATTACCTGATATCATGGTTATTCTTCCTCCGTTTGTTTTGTGACCGTTAGAGTAGTCTTTACATCAGAGCGCAATGTGTGCGCTATATCTGCGTTACGACTGCGCTATTTTAGCGTAAAATGCGCAGAAACAACGTAATTATTTCTTAAGCATAGCGCTCTAATGCACAATCAGAGTGCTTTTTTCCTGGTAAATAGCATCCCATTCGGAAAAACAATACTATTATATTGCAGTGGCAAATCAGGTGCTGAAACTAATATCTGTCGCTTTGAAATCACTAATATTTACATAAATGCACTCCAGACGGTTAAACTTTATGTACGCCCTGTTATTTTTCCTAATTTAGTTGCGTTATTAAAAAACTAACATGATCAAATATACCAAGGCAGCCCTGTTTATTACGGGATGCTCGATAATCGCAGGAATTGCATCCTGCAATAGCAATTCAGACACAAAAACCACGAAGACAACAAAAACAACGGTGGTAAAGGACAGCCTGCCGGCATATGTCCACAGCAGAATAGGTATCTATGAACCTGTGAAGCTTACTACAAACCTGAATGTTCTTAGCGTTAACGACCGCAAAGTACTTCCCCTGCTGATTCAGGCAGCCCAGATTATGGACGAACTGTTCTGGAGACAAACCTATCCCCAGCGCGACAGTCTGCTCGCCGTTACAAAAGATGAAGACACAAAGAATTTTATAAAGATCAATTACGGCCCCTGGGACAGGTTAAATAATGATAAGCCATTTGTTTCCGGTGTGGGGCAAAGGCCTGCCGGCGCTACATTTTATCCCGCCGGTATGGCAAAAGCCGATCTGGAGAAATCCACCCTGAAGGACAAATTTAACCAGTACTCTATTATCGAGAAGGATACCGCCGGCAATTTAGCCGTGGTTCCTTACCACGTACTGTTTGCCTCAGAGTTACAGCAGGCTTCTGCACTGATGAAACAGGCCGCGCTGCTTACTGATGATGCCGCGTTCAAAAAATACCTGAACCTGCGCGCAGATGCGCTGGTAACCGATAACTACATTCCGAGCGACTACGCCTGGCTGGATATGAAAAACAATAGCCTCGATATGATTGTCGGGCCAATTGAAAATTACGAGGACAAACTATTTAATGCCCGCACTTCCTTTGAAGCTTATGTTTTGGTAAAAGATAAAGCCTGGAGCAAACGCCTGGAAAAATATGTGCGCCTCCTTCCTGAATTACAAAAAGGCTTACCGGTAGCCCAGAAATACAAACAGGAGAAACCTGGCACTGATTCAGAATTAAACGCCTATGATGTGGTATACTACGCAGGTGATTGTAATGCCGGATCAAAGACCATAGCGGTAAATCTGCCTAATGATGCGCTTATCCAGCAAAAGAAAGGCACCAGGAGAGCGCAGCTGAAAAATACGATGAAAGCAAAGTTCGACAAGATCCTGCTGCCAATTGCCACAGAGCTCATCGATAAAGACCAGCAAAAATATGTGGTTTTTGACGCTTTTTTTGCCAACATCATGTTTCATGAAGTAGCGCACGGACTGGGAATTAAAAAAACAATAAATGGCAAAGGCTATGTTAAAGCCGCGCTCAAAGAACAATACAGCTGGCTCGAAGAAGGCAAAGCCGATGTCCTGGGGCTTTATATGGTAACCGGACTGCTAAAAAAAGGAGCCCTTAGCGGAGATATTAAAGCCTACTATACCACATTTATGGCCGGCTTGCTGCGCTCCGTAAGATTTGGTGCCTCAGAGGCACACGGGCAGGCAAACATGCAGTGCTTCAATTACTTCAAGGCACAGGGCGCCTTTTCGAGAACGGCAAACGGAACTTATAAGATAGATTACACGAAGTTTGGAAATGCCATGAACGGCCTCAGCAGCCTCATCCTTACCCTTCAGGGAAATGGAGACAAAGCCGCCGTGGAGAAAGTGAGAAAAGATAATGCACAGATCGGAACAGAACTGCAATCGGATTTGGACAGATTAAGCACCAAAAAAATCCCTGTAGATATTATCTTTGAGCAAGGCGCTGATGTGTTGGGCGTGAAATAAAATTCAATCTATATTTACCTGCTCTCAGCCCTGCATCAGGGGGTCTGGTGTAACAAATGAAACACATATATTAAACAGATGAAACAACCCCACAACTGGAAAAGCAGTTTACTCCTGAGTATTCCTTTGTTTGTTCTTGCTGCCTGCAGTACCAATAAGTATGCTGCAACCAATAAAATATACAAGGAACAGGCCAACGTGTTTGGGAATACCCTGAAAGAAATGCCGCCTTTAACACAAACTGCCGAAATGGTTGCCCCGGACCAGCAGTTCTTTATCGGGTCGGTAAACTTTGGCATCAGGAAACCAAACTTTGTGATCATACATCATACAGCGCAGACTTCCACTGACCAGACCATCAAAACATTTACACTTAAATCCACCGGTACCAGCGCACATTATGTGATCGGCCGGGACGGAAAGGTAGTGCACATGGTAAATGATTACCTGCGGGCAAATCATGCCGGTGTGGCCAAATGGGGCAATGAGACAGACCTGAATTCCTGCTCTCTGGGCATTGAACTGGATAACAACGGGGATGAACCCTATAGCGATGCACAGATCAACAGCCTGATCGCTGTGCTTACCACATTGAAAAAGAAATACAATATTCCGGCACAGGGCTTTATCGGGCATTCTGATATTGCGCCTAAAAGGAAAATTGACCCTAATAAGTTTCCATGGAAAAAACTTGCGGAGCAGGGATTTGGATTATGGTATGATGATGTACTGCAGATCCCGCCTGCAGAGTTTGACCCGGCTATCGCATTACGGATTATCGGATATGATATCAGCAACATGCCAGCAGCGATAATAGCTTTTAAACGTCATTTTGTACAAACGGACATCACACCGGTGCTTACCCAGTCTGATACGATGATCTTGTTTAATCTGTACAGGAAGTATATGTAGGAGTTGTAAGGGGGATGATATTTTACAATTTTAGTATACCATATTCCGGCTTCATAGTCTCGCTGCGCTCGACGACGCCAGGCCGTCATATGGTATACCATAATTGATCAAGACTATCCTGGGGGATGGTCCGGGCGGGGGTGCTGTAAGCATCATGCTACCGGACGCCCCCCTTCTTAAGATTTATCACGGGGTTTTGCTGTAAGCATCATGCTACAGGATAAACCAAGAAAAAAGAGCTGCACTGTATTCCGGCCTGGCGTTCTTTTGCGTAGCAAATTAATGCAGCCGGAATACAATACACCTCTTTTTTCAGCGAAGCCGGATGATCTTTAAAAAACCCTGACCAATCTTACTTCTTCACTTTCGCCCAGGCATCCTTCAGCCCTACAGTCTGGTTAAACACCAGATGATCAGCCGTAGAATCTTTATCCAGGCAATAATATCCCTTACGGATAAACTGGTAGCGAGAATCTAAGTCTGCATCAGCCAGGTAAGGTTCGATATAAGCTTCTTTAATCACCTTCATACTCTCAGGGTTCAGGTAATCCTTGAAATCACCTTCCTCGCTATCCGGAGATTCTACAGAGAACAAACGGTCATAAACCCTGATCTCGGCAGTTTTTGCATGGGCAGTACTTACCCAGTGGATCGTTCCTTTAACATGGATTTCGCTGGTGTCTTCACCACTTTTTGATTCAGGGATATAGGTACAGCGAATCTCGGTGACGTTTCCTTCTGCATCTTTGATAAAATCTTCGCACTTCACGATGTAAGCATTTTTGAGGCGAACCATCGCTCCCGGAGCAAGTCTGAACCATTTTTTTGCAGGTTCCTCCATGAAATCTTCACGTTCGATCCAAAGCTCATTGCTGAAAGGAATTTCTCTTGTACCGCCTTTATCTTCTGCTTCGGGGTTGTTCTCTCCGATAAGCGTTTCCGTCTTTCCTTCAGGATAGTTGGTAATGACCAGTTTGATCGGATCCAGTACCGCCATTACCCTGTTGGCCGTTTTATTCAGGTGCTCGCGCACACAAAATTCCAGCAAACTCAGTTCAATCAGGTTTTCTCTTTTTGCAATACCGATCCTCTCACAAAATTCGCGGATACTTTCCGGGGTATAGCCCCTTCTTCTTAAACCGCTGATGGTAGGCATGCGCGGATCATTCCATCCATCTACCAATCCCTCATTTACCAGTTGCAGCAGCTTACGCTTGCTCATCACAGTATACGTAAGGTTTAAACGCGCAAACTCGTACTGGCGGGAAGGGAAGATGCCCAGCTCAGCAATGAACCAGTCGTACAGCTCGCGGTGCGATACATACTCCAGTGTACAGATCGAATGGGTAATCTCTTCGATGCTGTCACTTTGTCCGTGTGCAAAATCATACATCGGGTAGATGCACCATTTATTTCCCGTACGGTGATGCTCAGCATGTTTAATTCTGTAGATGATGGGATCACGCATCAGCATGTTGGGGCTGGCCATGTCTATCTTTGCACGCAGGATACAAGTACCATCTTCAAACTCACCAGCTTTCATTCTGCTGAACAGGTCCAGGTTTTCTGCTGTGCTGCGGTTCCTGTAAGGACTGTCTGTACCCGGTTCTGTTGGCGTTCCTTTTAATGCGGCAATTTCATCGGCTGTGCCATTGTCTACATAGGCAAGTCCCTTTTCAATCAGCTTAACGGCAAAGTCGTACAGCGTGTCAAAATAGTCTGATGTATATAATTCATTTTTCCACTCAAAGCCCAGCCACCGGATATCTTCCTGCTGGCTGTCTACATATTCAGTTTTTTCGGTTACAGGATTTGTATCATCAAATCTCAGGTTGGTGTATCCGCCATATTTTTTGGTCAGCCCAAAATTTAAGCAAATCGCTTTAGCATGACCAATGTGCAAATACCCATTTGGTTCTGGCGGAAAACGGGTAACTAACGTCTCGTATTTTCCACCGTTTAAATCGTTTTCAATGATCTCTTCAATAAAGTTCAATGATCTTTCCTCACTCATAAAAACTGTAATTTTGTGCCCAAAGTTAATATAAAAGAGCTAATTTACTTACATTTACGAAGGACTATCGGTATAATTTATGAGCAATACATTAAACAGGCCTATACGTGTTTTAGTAGCTAAAGTTGGTCTGGATGGACACGACAGGGGGGCTAAAGTCATTGCTACTTCGCTGCGTGATGCGGGTATGGAAGTGATTTATACCGGATTACGGCAGACCCCGGAAATGGTGGTGAACGCGGCTTTACAGGAAGATGTAGACGCCATCGGGATTTCCATCCTGTCCGGGGCGCACATGACTGTTTTTCCGAAAATCATTACACTGATGAAAGATAAAGGACTTACCGGCGTGTTATTAACCGGCGGCGGGATCATTCCTGAAAATGATATCCTGAAGCTGAAAGCCCTGGGGGTCGGCGAGCTGTTTGCTCCCGGGACCACCATGCTCAGCATAGTGAACTACATCCGTAACTGGGTTACCGAAAACCGTAACTTTTAAAATATGATCTATCAAAACATACTCACCGGGATAAAAAATGAGATACTTTACATTACGATCAACCGTGAAAAAAAGTTAAACGCACTGAATAAAGATACCCTTACAGAGCTGGCTGATGTAATTGCTTTTGTGCAAACCAGCGATGAGGTGAAAGCTGTACTGCTTACCGGGGCCGGAGAAAAGGCATTTGTAGCGGGTGCCGATATTTCTGAATTCTCATCGTATACTGCAGAGCAGGGCGAGGCGCTTGCACGCAATGGGCAGATCACAGTATTTGATGCGATAGAAAATTCCAGCAAGCCTTTTCTGGCCGCAATAAACGGGTTTGCACTAGGTGGCGGACTGGAACTGGCGATGGCCTGTCATATACGCTTAGCGGCAGATACGGCAAAGCTGGGACTGCCCGAGGTTACACTGGGGCTGATCCCAGGATACGGGGGCACACAGCGGCTCACACAATTGGTAGGTAAGGGCAGGGCGGCAGAAATGATCATGACTGCAGAAATGATTACTGCGGAGCGGGCAGAAAAAATAGGGCTGGTTAACCATGTGGTAGCTGCCGGCGATCTGATCAGCCGCTCAGAAGAGATTCTGAACAAGATCAGGCAAAGGGCACCATTGGCCATATCTGCGGCTATCCGGGCCGTGAATGCAGTTTATTGTGAAGGGATAAATGGCTTTGAAACTGAGATCCAGGAATTTGGTAAACGGTTTGGCAATGAGGATTTTAACGAGGGTGTTTCTGCCTTTTTAGAGAAGAGAGCACCCGTATTTAAAGGAAGGTAACTCCTTTGGTATTAATGGATTAAATTTTGACGCCCTGTTTAACAGGCTGTTAACAAATTATTTACATATAAAAGGGGGGAATACTAAGATAAAACTGTAGAAAATATTTCCCATAGAAAATAATTCTTTATATTTATCATCGAATTAGTTTAGAATTGGTGCTATATATGAAAAGAATACTAATAATAGATGATGAAGTTAATATAGGATTACTATTGTCAAAATTCTTGACCAGGAACGGCTTTAACGTAGATACCGCTACCAGTGGTGTTTCTGCGCATGAATATTTGACAAAAGAACATTACGATCTTGTATTGTGTGATTACAGACTGGAAGATACTGACGGTAAGGAAATGCTGATCAAGATCAAAGAAAGCTATCCCCAGACTGGTGTAATTATTATTACGGGCTATTCAGATATCAAACTTGCCGTTGAGCTGATCAAGCTGGGGGCGTATGACTACATCACCAAGCCATTGTACCCGGATGAGATTTTAAATACCATAAATAAAGCTATTGATACCCAGGTTGCCTTAAATGACTCTGTTACAGAAAGCGCCAGGGAGATACAAAAGATAAAAGCTGTGAAGCCTGTTTATAACCAGGTGGAGAACTTTGTTGCCGGGCAGAGCATCGCCTCAAAAGAATTGTTAAAACAAATTCAGCTTGTTGCACCAACATCATACAGCGTTATCCTTACCGGCGAAAGTGGTACCGGAAAAGAATCTGTTGCAAAAGCAATTCATTTAAACAGTCCAAGGAGAGATCAGCCCTTTGTGGCGATGGACTGCGGTTCGCTCACCAAAGAGCTTGCTGGCAGTGAATTCTTCGGACATGAAAAAGGCTCTTTTACCGGGGCATTAAATACTAAAATTGGTCATTTTGAAATGGCTAACGGAGGCACGCTCTTCCTGGATGAAGTAGGGAATCTCTCGTATGAAATTCAGGCAGCCTTATTAAGGACTGTTCAGGAGAGAAAAATCAAACGCATCGGAAGCACAAAGGAAATAGACCTTGATGTAAGGATTATTGTAGCAACCAATGAAAACCTGTCTACTGCCATACAAAAAGGGAGGTTCAGGGAAGATCTGTACCACCGTTTCAATGAATTTTCTATCAACCTTCCGCCACTGAGCCAGAGGGGAAAAGACATCATGGTGTTTGCCAAAACGTTCCTTGATTTTGCCAATGAAGAACTGGGCAGGAATGTACAGGGGTTCTCAAAGGATGTGGAAGAATGTTTTCTGACCTACAACTGGCCGGGGAATGTCAGAGAGTTAAAAAATGTGGTGCGCAGGGCAACTTTACTGACCGAAACGGATGAGATCCAGTTAAAGGCATTACCGCTGGAAATTTCTACTGATGCCAAAGTAACCGCCATTGAAAATACCATTCACAAAAATCATGAAAAATCAAGAGATCTGAAGAATGCTGCTTCTGAGGCTGAATACGAGGCGATCCTGAAAGTTTTAAGGGAAGTGAATTTTAACAAAACGAAAGCGGCTAAAATTCTGAATATTGACAGAAAAACGCTGTATAATAAAATGAAGGCAATTAACCTGGATACCTAAAAAGCTTTCGAGAATGTCTCTCTTCACCTATAAACAGCGAAACACAATCAACCTGGTAATTATCATTGCCCTGGGATGTTTGATTGCGTATTCGCTGCAGGGGATTTTTGGTTCCATTTTAAGTACACTGGTATTGTTTACCATTATGCGGCCGGGGTTTATTTACCTGGTTGAAATCAAAAAGCTAAACAGAAGCTTTTCAGCGATTTTGCTCCTGCTTCTTTCTATTGTAGTGATCATTTTGCCATTTTATGCGCTGAGCAGTATGGTGATCCAAAAGATCAATGAGCTGCAGAGCGATCATTTATATTTCCAAAATATCCTGATCAAACTAAAAAGGCTCGTTCCCCTCGGAACAGATGCCCAGAATTTACTGCAGGAAGGCTTAAAGAAAAGCGGGACCTGGGCAACCGAACTGTTTCCCTCGCTCATATCCGGGGCATTCAATATCATCCTGGGACTATTGCTGATGTATTTTCTGCTATACTTTATGCTAGTACAGCATGAGCAGTTTGAAGCGGCCCTGGTTAAATATGCGCCCTTCAGAGCGCAGAATGCACAGCGTTTTGCCCTTGAGATGCGCAATACCACTTATGCCAATGTGCTGGGGCAGGGCTTTATTGCGCTGGTACAGGGCTCACTGGTGAGTCTTTCTTTTTATGTCCTTGGCTATTCTGATCCGGTGTTCTGGGGAGTAATTACTACTTTTATCTCATTTGTTCCCATCCTGGGGCCGCCGGTAATCTTTGTTCCTGCCGCAATACTTCAGATTGCTGACGGGCATAATGCTGCAGGATGGGCAATGCTTATCTTTGGCTTTGTTGTGATCATCAATATTGACAATGTCATCAGGTTTATGATCGCAAAGCGGGTAGGTAATATCCATCCGATCATCACTGTGATCGGTGTGGTTATCGGTATACCGCTGTTTGGGATACTTGGCCTTGTTTTCGGGCCGTTATTGCTGTCTTATTTTATTCTGCTGATCAAAATATATGAAACCAGCGCTATGGCCACCGAAAGATTGGAAAGAATCAAAACAATTTCCGAATCTGAGGAGTTATAACAATCATAAGGGATATAAGCACCATTGTCAGAATTACATTCCGTTTACGCTACAAAAATCATTATTAAACATAAAAATTAAAGTCATGAACGATAACTCAAAAGTATTAATTGGACTCTTAACTGGTTTAGCTGCAGGTGCGGCATTAGGATTATTGTTTGCTCCTGAAAAAGGAAGTGAAACACGTGACAGGCTGAGCCAGTCGCTTAAAGATCTTGGAGATACGATTAAAGACAGGGCAGCAGATGAGATCAATCACCTTGCCAGCCTGAAAGATAAAGTAGTAACTTCTGTGAAAAGCAAACTGCAGGACACCGAAGAAGAATTTGTTGACGACGTTGAGCACGCTTAACCGCGTCATATAACCAGTTGAACAAACCATAACAATACCTATAGATAAAAACCAATGGAAGAAAAGAAAGAAAAGGATTTTCAGGATATACTTGCAGAAGCCAAGACCTACCTGGATACCCGGGTAGAATATACAAGGCTTTTCCTTGTTAAAAGAGGCTCTAAGCTTTTTGCGGACATGATCACGACAGCTATTGTTGCTGTTTGTTTTACGCTTGCATTTATTCTGGGCAGTATTACGCTTGCATTATTCCTTTCTTCGATTTTTGGAAGTTATACTGCCGGTTTCGGGAGTGTGGCACTGATTTATCTGATCCTGGCGATTATTGTGTTCGTCACAAAAGATAATTTTATTGAAAAGGCGATAGTAAACTTTATCATCAGGAAGTATTTTAAAAAATTAGAGGAGGACGAAGACGATGAGCAGAAAGTATAATATTAATAACCTGCACGATCTGAATATCAGGTTAACCAGCCTCAGAGTTGATTATAAAATTCAGGAGACGATGCTGAAGAGCGACGCCACAACGTACGTGAAGCAATTTACGCCCGGGAACCTGATCAAAAAATATGCAACCCCCTCATCTTTTTTAAAGGTGGATGATAAGCTGAATATCAGCAGTAAACTGATGTCGCTGGTGTTGCCGGTACTGATGAACAGTACCTTCTTCCGCGGATCGGGCTTTATTACCAAAACACTTGTTGGCCTGGCCACTAGTAAATTTGGAAAAACACTTGACGCAGAACACCTGTCGGGAATATTTAATTCAGTAAAGGGGCTTTTTAAAAAAAAGTCTAAAGGGAAGTCGCCTGCATTTGCAGATTACGGAATCCCGCCGGACAGCGAAACTTATTAACTGAAAAAGGAGCCTTATGGCTCCTTTTTCAGTTAAATGAATTTTTAATATTATAAACTGCTTTTTATCTTCAGTTCTTTCAGTTGTTTCTCATCGATGGTCGAAGGACTGTCGATCATAACATCCCTGCCTGAATTGTTCTTAGGGAAGGCGATCACATCACGGATGCTGTCAAGTCCCGCAAAGATCGAACAAAGCCTGTCAAATCCAAAGGCGATACCTCCGTGCGGGGGAGCGCCGAACTCAAAGGCATCCATCAGGAAGCCAAACTGTTTCTGTGCCTCTTCTGCAGAGAAGCCAAGGTGCTTGAACATCAGCGCCTGCAGTGTCCTGTCATGGATACGGATAGATCCGCCGCCAATTTCAGTTCCATTCACCACCATATCATAGGCATTAGCCCTCACTTCTCCCGGATCAGTATCCAGTAATGCGATGTCTTCTGGTTTAGGAGAGGTAAAAGGGTGGTGCATGGCATGGTAACGCTCAGATTCTTCGTCCCATTCCAGTAATGGAAAATCCAGTACCCAGAGGGCACTGAAAACGTTTTTATCACGTAGCCCCAGTCTGCCTCCCATTTCTAAACGAAGCTCGCTGAGCTGCTTGCGCACCTTATCTTTTACACCTGCCATGATCAGCATTAAATCGCCCGGCTGTGTTTGCAGTGCCTCAGACCATTTTTTAAGATCTTCTTCGCTGTAAAACTTATCTACCGAAGATTTAACTGACCCATCTTCATTATGTCTTGCGTAAATCAGCCCCGTAGCGCCGATCTGCGGACGTTTAATAAAATCGGTCAGCTCATCCATCTGTTTGCGCGTGTAATGCGCACAGCCCTTTGCATTGATCCCGATTACGAGTTCTGCATTGTCAAATACCGGGAAGTTTTTTCCTTTAGTCTGTTCATTCAGTTCTACAAAACGCATATCAAAACGGGTATCCGGTTTATCAGAACCATACCAGCGCATGGCATCTGCATACTGCATTCTCGGAACTTCAGGCAGGTCAAAGTTTTTAACCTCTTTAAACAGCGTCCTGATCAGGCCCTCAAAAGTATTCAGGATATCTTCCTGTTCAATAAAGGACATCTCACAGTCGATCTGGGTAAATTCAGGCTGCCTGTCTGCACGCAGGTCTTCGTCCCTGAAACATTTCACGATCTGGAAGTACCTGTCAAAGCCAGATACCATCAGCAGCTGTTTAAAAGTCTGCGGAGATTGCGGCAAAGCATAAAACTCACCCGCATTCATACGGCTTGGTACCACAAAATCTCTTGCGCCTTCAGGTGTTGATTTAATTAAAACCGGAGTTTCAACTTCAATAAAGTCCAGTGCATCCAGATATCTCCTTACGGATTGTGCCATCCGGTGACGCAACACCATATTGTTTCTTACCGGGTTTCTTCTCAGGTCCAGATAGCGGTATTTCATACGCAGATCGTCGCCGCCATCAGTTTCATCATCTATCAGAAAAGGTGGTATTTTCGAAGCATTCAATATTTCGAGAGCCGTGATTTTAATTTCCACTTCTCCGGTTGGCATTTTCAGGTTTTTATTGGAACGTTCAACAACGAGTCCGCTGGCTTTAATTACAAATTCACGGCCCAGACTACGGGCAGCTTCGCACAGTTCACGGTTGTCATCCATATTAAATACCAATTGGGCGATGCCGTAGCGATCACGGATGTCAATAAAAGTCATTCCTCCCAAGTCTCTGGATTTCTGCACCCAACCGCACAGAATTACGTTTTCGCCTAAATTATCTATCGTCAGCGCTCCGCAAGTTGTTGTTCTTAACATTATTCAATCGGATTAAGCCGCAAAAATATTCATTTTGAGCCATATATTTCAACTGTTATTGATTTAGCATGGTATATTCAAAAGTTTTTTCCATCGGGTGCAACGTTTCTAAAAAGCCTGCGTCATTTATAGCGAATACGAAAACATTGGAAGCAGTATACATCGATAAGAATATTGATCTGGTTAATGGTTGCCGGAACGGGAACCGAAAAGCACAATTTGAATTATACAAGTTGTATGAGAAAGCTATGTACAGTGCTGCCCTCAGGATCGTGAACCATGAGGCTGAGGCCGAGGATGTTTTGCAGGAGGCCTTTCTGGATGCGTTTACACGGATAGGGGATTTCAGGGGCGACACCACATTCGGACTCTGGTTAAAACAGATCATTATCAACAAATCGATCAACTGCCTGAGAAAGAGAAGGGCCGAGTTTGTGAGCATAGACGGAATGGAGATCGCAGAGCAGAAAACGGACGACCATCAGGAGCTGGAATGGAAGGTAGAAGAAGTAAAGGCCGCTGTGAGGCGTTTGCCGGATGGTTACAGGGTGGTACTTACGCTTTATCTGTTTGAAGGGTATGACCATGAAGAGATTTCGCATATCCTTAAAATCTCTGAGGTGACTTCACGCTCACAGTTGATGCGTGCAAAAATGAAATTAAAAAATATGTTAGAAAAGACAGGAGGAAGAGATGAACACAGAAATTGAGGATTTTATTAAAGAGAACAAAAGGGAATTTGATACCGACCGTCCTTCGGCCGGTCTGTGGGACAAAATTGAAAAGGAACTTGACAAAAAAAAACCAAGAAAGAAATTTAATATCCAGCTGTGGATGAGCATTGCGGCTTCGGCGATTGTGCTGATGTCAATTACTTTTTTCTTTGCGCATCCGGGCAGGAAAAATAAGATGAGCATTGCCGATGTTAACCCGGCCTATGCAAACCGGCAGGTTAAATTTGCCAGTATGATCGAAGAGAAAAGGGATAGCTTACAGATTTTTGCTGAGATGAACCCCGAACTTTACCGGAAATTCAGTGCCGATCTACAAACCTTAAGCACGGCTTATGACGGCCTGAGGAAACAACTGCCGTCGAGCCCCAACCAGCAAATCATTGTAAAGGCCATGGTAAAGAACCTTGAAATGCAGCTGCAGTTGCTGAGCCAGCAATTGTCCATTATCAGCGAAGTAAGCGAGTTTAAAAAGGAAAATAAGATATGAACAGATTAATGATAGGGGGCGCATTGTTACTGACAGCTGCGTTTACGCAGGGATTTGCGCAGGAAACACCGCTGCCCGAAATAACAGCGCATTCAAATTATGCGGTAAATACAGGAACCAATACGAACATGAATGCTGATCATTGGCAGGATGGCCATACTACTGCCCGGGACAGGGATGATGACGCTGCGCGTACCAGGACAATCAGTAAGACCTTTCCTGCAGACAGGTCTGACAAAATTGTGCTCAGTAATATGTATGGTTCGATGACGATCAAAACATGGGACAGAAAAGAAGTGAAAATCGATATCACCATCAAAGCTTTCAGTAACAGCGAAAAGGAAGCCCAGAACCTGATCGATCAGGTTGATATTAATGCAGACAAAACCGGTGATATCATTTCCTGCAAAACAAAGATTGAGGACGGGCGCAGCCTCTGGACCAACGGGAACAGAAGAAGAGAGATCAAGGTGGGGTATGTGGTTTATCTTCCTGCTTCAAATTCGCTGAACTTGTCCCAGCAGTTTGGGAATGTGAATATGGGGGATTTCTCCGGTCCGCTAAATGCCAAAGTGCAGTACGGGGATTTCAATGCAGGCAGCCTTTCTGACCTGAATAACTATGTCTCTGTACAGTATGGAAAAACAAACATCCAGGAGCTGAACAAAGCAACAATCAAACAGCAGTATGGCTCTGGCTTAACCATTGGCAGCGTGGGGACACTCGATCTGAATGCCCAGTATGCCGCCGTTGACATCACTGCCATCAGGGGCGATGCCACCATCAAACAGCAGTATGGCTCGGGATTAAAGATAGGATCGGTCAACAATCTTGATCTTGATGTACAGTATGCTACTGTTAATGTGGGCACGGTTAAAGGAAATGCAATGGTCAAACAACAGTATAACGCCCTCACATTAGGTTCTGTTGGCAGGCTTAATCTCAGATCGCAATATACGGGAGTAACTATCGGAACATTAAAAGGAGACGGAAATTTAAAAATGAGCTACAATCATTTTACGGTGTCGGAAATTAACCCTGGTTGTAAAAGGTTGGTTGTTGATGCCGATTATGTGAATATAACGCTGGGTTTCACGGCTTCGTTCAATGGCGACTTTAGCCTGCAGAAAAGTTACGGCAACTTTAGATATGATAATAACACAAGGGTTACCAGCCAGGGCGATGATGATGACAACAGGCATTCTTCTACCAAACATTACACTGGTAAAATAGGGAACGGCGGAAGCTCTACTGTTCAGATTGACGCCAGTTATGGCAATGTTTCTTTTAAATAACGGAAGAAGAAAAGTATTTTTGGGGCCTTTAACAAATATTAAACCGCCGCGAATATGATCACTTTTTTCGAAGCCTCTCTGGCAGAGCTTTCTATCCACAGAATAGGCAATAAAGCACAGGATGAGTTCTATGTTTTATCTGAAGCTTCCATGCATATTCAGGACGAACTGCTGAAAAACCTGCTCATACAGTATTTCCTCAGTCCGTATGAGAAGGTAAATGAGATCTTCCGCTTTACGCATCCCAATAATGACCTGAACTTAAATGAGGTATATCACTTTATTGCACAAGTGTTTGAAGATGGCGCTAAATTTCACGAGAACAGTGTGCAGCTGGCAAAATATCTGTATGATATCTCCAGTCACCCCAAAATAAAGGCCGGAGAACTGTATGTGGCTTATTTCGAAAATGTACAGATTGAAGGTGAATTGCATGATGCCATCGGCATCTTTAAATCGGAAACCAAAGAAACGTACTTAAAGGTATATCCGGAGCAGGCAGGTTTTAAACTCAGTTATGAAGAAGAAGCCATCAATATCAATAAACTGGATAAAGGCTGTCTGATCTTTAATACCGAGAAAGAAGAAGGTTTTAAGGTTGCTGTGATCGACCAGACCAACCGCAGTGCAGAAGCCGTGTACTGGAAAGATGAGTTTCTGAAGCTGAAGGTTAGAAATGATAATTATAACCAGACCAGCAATGTGATGGGCGTTTACAAGAACTTCGTGACCGAAAAGCTGGATCAGGAATATGATATCAGCAAGGCCGATAAAATTGACCTGCTTAATAAGTCAATGAAGTATTTTAAGGAGAAGGAAAGCTTTGACCTGGATGAGTTCTCCAACGAGGTGATCGGTAATAAAGAAGGCATTGAGTCTTTTAAAAACTTCAAAAAAAGCTACGAAGAGGAATTCGATACCGCTATTGCCGATACTTTTGATATTTCGGGCGCTGCGGTTAAAAAACAGGCCAAGGTTTTCAAAAGCGTATTAAAGCTGGATAAAAACTTCCATATCTATATCCACGGGAATAAAGAACTCATCGAGAAAGGCTTTGATGATGATAAATCGATGAACTATTATAAGGTTTATTTTAAAGAAGAGGAATAGTTTAAAGAATATATTCCTTGTGGATTGGCTTAACAGGTTTGGGAATATTTTCTTCACCGATCATCTGCAGCAGGTTAATTTCGATGGTACGTGTAATTTGGTTCAGTGGGATGGCCGATGAGTTATTTTCAAAAGGATCAACAAGGCTCATTCCGTTGATTTGCGTAGATACATATACAAATCCTACCAGCCAGCCCAGAAAGATAGACCAGAGGCCTGCAAACTGACTGATCACCAGGGTTAATGAAACCACAAATAACCAGATGAATACCTTGGTGAAATAATTATAGGTAGTAGGGAATATCGTGTTTTTGATACGCTCAGACATGCCCATTTCATCGGTAAATTTTACCAGCAGCTGGTTCATCTCCATAAAACGGAACCCGTCTATCATCCCCTTTTCGCTCAGCAGCTGAAGGTCGTTCGACTGCAGGGTAAGGATTGCATTGGGAACATTGGTATGGCTGCTGATTTCCTGCATGTCATCTTCGCTCAGATAAGTGTGATAATTTTCATCCACAGCGCTTCTGAGGTTTGCTTTCAGGGCATAAAGGAATGCGATTTGCCGGAACACCAGGCTGCGTTTCAGCGCCTTGAATTCCGGATCTTCCATTTCGCCTGCGGAGAGGTACGTTACAATACATCTTGCCCATGACCTGGAATCATTGACCAGTGCGCCCCAGATTTTTCGGGCTTCCCACCACCTGTCGTACGACTGGTTATTGTTAAATCCAATAAAAAAGGCAATAGCAGTACCCAGAACGGTAGGGATAATGGAAGGCAATTCAAAATGATGTTTAATTAAAAACTCCCTGGCCAGGTATGCTCCTGTGCAGGAAATGATCATTATGATATCGATCTGCCATGTATTTCTGAGGATACGGCTAAGTCTGATGTTTTGGACAATAAGCATCTGGTTGGATTTCGTTGATGTAATTTACAATATTTATCCTACAAATAAATAGCTGATTTGTTTGTTTTTGCTTATTCCTGAACGTTTTAGCGGGCTAAAGCACCCTGATCAGCAAACCCTTTAAATATTCTCCCTCGGGAAATGAAATCCGTACCGGATGATCTTCGGGCTGATGAAACTGCCTGATGATCTGCACTTCTTTCCCTGCATCCAGGGCAGCCCAGGCGATAATCTGCTTGAATGTTTCTAGATCTACTGCTCCGGAACAGGAGTATGTGGCCATGATGCCTCCTGGATTGAGCAATAGCATACCTAAACGGTTAAGGTCTTTGTAGGCGCGTGCTGCCCGGTCTAATGCCGAGCGTGATGGTGCATATTTTGGCGGGTCCAGTATGATCACGTCAAACTTCCTTTCTTCGTCCTTAAAGGCGCGCAGTTGTTTGTTTACATCAGACTGAATACTGGTTTGCTGGTCTTCAGTAAAGCCGTTTAAACCAAGATTGTGCTGGAGTGTTTCTATGGCTAGCGCCGAACTGTCTACACTGGTTACATGTTTAGCACCGTTTTTTAAACTGTTTAAGGTAAAACCTCCGCTATAGCAGAAGCAATCGAGCACTTCCCTGTCTTTGGTATAGGCAGCAAGGATTTCCCTGTTATCACGCTGGTCGCAATAAAAGCCGGATTTTTGTCCTTCAGCAATGTTGATATGGTAACGCACACCATTTTCCCTTACTTCGATAAACTCCGGAGGCGTTTCTCCCCAGAGCAGTCCCTGCGAAAGCTCAAGTTTCTCATGGGTACGCGCTGTAGCATCACTTTTATCAAATATCCCCGCAGGATTTAGTTCTGTTCTTAAAATATCGATGATATCTGCTTTTACATTTTCTATCCCCGCACTCAGGATCTGTAATGACAGAAAGTTAGCATATTTATCTACGATCAGGCCGGGAAGATAATCAGCTTCGCTGAAGACCATTCTGCAGGTATTGGTGTCCTCGTTGTTCAGTACATGCGCCCTTGCAGCGATGGACTGCTTTAATTTACTGTGGTACCAGTCTTTGCCGATCGTCTTTTCCTCATCCCATTCCAGGAGCCGTACGGCTACCCGCGAGTCGCTGTTATAATAACCATAGGCCAGAAAAGATTTGTCTGCCGCAAGAACTTTTACAACTTCGCCATTCAGGGGAGAGCCCTTTACTTTATCTATCGCTCCCGAAAATATCCATGGGTGTTTTTGCAGTGCCGCTTTTTCCTTGCCCTTTTTTAGTATCACATCGATCATGCTGCAAAGGTAGTAAAAAGCAATAGGCTGGAAAGGGCATTTTATATGGCTAAGATTTGTAATTTTATGGCATTACCAATTCAATGCAATTTATATGGAAACAATCAGCTGGGACGATTTCGAAAAAGTGGAGCTCAGGGCCGGAACGATACTGGAAGTGCTGGATTTTCCGGAGGCCAGAAAGCCTGCCTATAAAGTTAAAGTGGATTTTGGCGAATACGGGATCAGAATGAGCAGCGCACAAATTACAGCGCTGTATACAAAAGAAGAGCTGGTAGGACAGCAGATTGTAGGCGTTACCAATTTCCCAAGGAAGCAGATCGGTAAGTTCATGTCTGAATTCCTGGTAACCGGTTTCGCTGATGAAAACGGAGATATTGTGCTCACAACGCTGAATGGCAAAGTTCCAAACGGCAGTAAAATGATTTAAATGACATACTATGATTTCTCTGATGTAAAGGATCAGGATAAAGAAGATGAACATTATATGCTGATGGCGCTGCATGAAGCACAGAAGGCCTTTGAAAGCGAAGAAATTCCGATCGGTGCAGTGATCGTTTGTAAAAACAGGATCGTAGGCCGCGGGCATAACCTGACCGAGCAACTGAACGATGTAACCGCCCATGCAGAAATGCAGGCATTTACAGCCGCAAGCCAGACCTTGGGAGGGAAATACCTGAAGGATTGTACGCTCTATGTAACTGTTGAGCCCTGCGTAATGTGTGCCGGTGCAGCATACTGGACACAAATCGGGCGCCTGGTGTATGGTGCAACAGAACCCAAAAGGGGCTTCAGTTCCAAAAGCAATAATCTGCTGCATCCCAAAACTTTGCTGAAGGGCGGTGTTCTTGCTGCAGACTGCGGCCGGCTGATGACACGCTTTTTTGAGACCAGGAGGGGTTAATTTGACAAACTATTGAACAAAACTACACCTCGAATGTTATCTTTGTTGAAGAATAAATTTTAAACTTAAAAACATAATAATATGGCTTTTGAATTACCTGCGTTACCTTACGCAACAGATGCACTAGAACCGCATATCGATAAAACAACCATGGAAATTCACCATGATAAACATCACCAGGCTTATGTTACCAACCTAAACAAAGCTTTGGAAGGTAAACCTGAAGCAACTCACAGTATTGAGGATATCGTTAAAAATATTTCTAAATTTCCTGCAGCAGTGAGAAATAATGGCGGTGGCCATTACAATCACTCTCTGTTCTGGGAAGTTTTAGGTCATGGTAAAGGTGGTGAGCCTACAGGTGAACTGGCTGAGGCAATCAAAGCTGCCTTTGGTTCTTTTGCTGATTTCAAAACTAAATTCGCTGAAGCAGGTACTACCCGTTTTGGATCCGGATGGGCATGGTTAAGTGTTGGT
This sequence comes from Pedobacter westerhofensis, assembly GCF_900182595.1. Lineage (GTDB taxonomy): Bacteria > Bacteroidota > Bacteroidia > Sphingobacteriales > Sphingobacteriaceae > Pedobacter > Pedobacter westerhofensis. Next base: position 318,553 of record NZ_FXTN01000006.1, read on the forward strand.
GCTGACCATAAATTAGTAGTTTCTTCTACTCCTAACCAGGATAATCCATTAATGGATGTTGCTGAAGTTAAAGGCACGCCTATTCTGGGTATGGATGTTTGGGAACATGCTTATTACTTAAAATATCAAAACAAACGTCCTGATTATATTGCAGCATTCTGGAATGTTGTGAACTGGGACGCTGTTGCTGAGCGCTTCAAAAAAGCAAACGGATAATATTGAAATAGGGTGATACGATCGTATCACCCTATTTTTATCTATATACCTACCACGTCTTTCTTTTTCTTCTGCTTCATCGCCTTTGGTATTACTGCAAGGATTTCTTCCTTAAAGGCATTCAGCATTCTCTTTTTAATATAGTTTTTGTGTGTTGCCAGGCTGATTTCGCGTACCGGCTCGGGAGATTTAAAGGAGCGGACTTTGCTCAGCTGCTTTGGTGTAAGATCTACCAGTGCCAGTTCAGGCAGCAACGTAGCCCCGTTATTCATGTCTACCATGCGGATCAGTGTTTCTACGCTTCCGGTGTTATAGGTAAGGCCCTGCAGGCGGTTGTCTTTGGTAGAGCGGCAGATGTTGAGCACCTGCGAGCGCATGCAGTGCCCTTCATTTAGAAGCCAGATATTTTCATCTTCGAGGTCATTGGCATCAATATTCTTTTTCTTGAAAAGCTTGCTGTTTTTGCTGATATAGGTCACAAAGGTTTCATAATAAAGAGGGATCTCTGTAATGGCATTATCGGCCAGCGGCGTAGCCAGAATGCCGCAATCCAGCACACCGGTTTTAAGATGGTGGATGATATCTTCGGTAGTATATTCCCAGATCAGCAATTTGAGATCGGGGTATTTCTCCATCATCGCCGCAATCACCTGCGGTAAAAGGTAGGGGGCAACGGTGGGAATGATGCCTACTTTAAGTTCGCCAACGATATCCTGCTGCTGGCTGCTGATCAGTTCCTTGATCTTATGGCTTTCCTGAAGAATGAGTCGTGCCTGCTCTATAATTTGTGAACCGATTTCGGTAGGGATTACCGGCTGCTTGCTTCTGTCAAATATTTTAACATTCAACATCTCTTCAAGCTTTTGGATCTGCATGCTTAAGGTAGGCTGTGTAACGAAACATTTGTCGGCCGCCCCAACAAAGCTTCTGTAGGTATCTACAGCTACAATGTATTCCAGTTGTACTAAAGTCATATAGCTAAAGTTTATTCTCTTTTACAAAGATATAAACTTTAGCTATCGATAACTGTGTTTTTTAAACGTATTTTGCCAGGAAATCGTGGTATGCCAGTTGTATGCCTTCTTCCAGATCTATCTGATGTTTCCATCCCAGGCCATGCAGTTTGGATACATCCATAAGCTTACGCGGTGTTCCATCGGGCTTGGTGCTGTCAAATTTAAGGTCGCCTTCAAAACCGACTACCTTTTTAATCAGCAGGGCAAGATCTTTAATGGTAAGATCTACACCTGTACCAATATTGATGAGGTTGGGCTCATTGTAACTTTCCATCAGGAAGTAGCAGGCATCTGCCAGGTCATCTGCGAATAAGAACTCGCGCATAGGTGATCCTGATCCCCATACCACCACTTCTGGTGATGAATTTATTTTTGCCTCATGGAACTTGCGGATCAGTGCGGGAAGCACGTGAGAGTTCTGAGGGTGATAATTATCATTATAACCGTAGAGGTTAGTAGGCATTACAGAGATAAAATTAGAATCATACTGGGCGCGGTATGCATCGCACATTTTAATTCCGGCTATTTTAGCAATGGCGTAAGGTTCATTGGTCTCTTCAAGCAAACCTGTTAAAAGGTAATCTTCCTTTAAGGGCTGCGGCGCTAATTTTGGATAAATACAGCTTGAACCCAGGAACATTAATTTTTTAACATCAGTTTTGTAAGCCTGGTGGATGACATTGTTCTGAATGGCCAGGTTCTCATACAGGAAATCTGCCCTGTAGGTATTGTTGGCAACTATGCCCCCAACTTTTGCTGCAGCTAAGAAAACATACTCAGGTTTCTCCAGCTCAAAAAAGTCCGTTACCGCCTGCTGGTCCCGCAAATCCAGTTCTGCTGAAGTCCTGGTAATGATGTTTGAATAACCCTCTTTAACTAATTTGCGGTGTATGGCTGATCCGACCATGCCGCGGTGTCCTGCGATGTAAATTTTTGCGCTCTTTTCCAAGGTGTTTTTTTTAAAGGTGTCTACAGATTATGTCGTAAATATAATTATTTTTATCTGTTACATTATACAGTCTTCAACGTTTTTGAGGGCGAAACCTGTATAGCCAAAAGAATATTAAATCGTAGTTTTGCATAAAAAACAACAGTGGGTAAAGATAAGTTAAGGAAGTTTGCCGAAATAGATACCTTTCATAATGTGTATCAGATGGAAGAAGGGAAAGATTTGCAGGGCAAATGGGCATTACAACATTTTAAAAATGACAATCCGATCGTTTTAGAGCTGGCTTGCGGTAAAGGGGAATATGCCGTTAACATGGCAAAATTCTTCCCTGAAAAAAACTTTATAGGAATAGATTTAAAAGGTAACCGCATCTGGAGAGGTGCCAGAACGGGAGTAGACGAAAACATCAGCAACCTTGCTTTTCTCCGGATCCAGATTGAAGATATCGTAGAATATTTTGGAAAAGACGAGGTGGACGAAATATGGATCACTTTTCCTGACCCTCAGCCCCAGGACAGCAGGGAGAAAAAGCGTTTAACCTTCCCCGGCTTTTTGAACAAGTATAAACACTTTTTAAAACCTGGCGGTAAAATCAACCTGAAAACTGATAACGACGGACTGTATGCCTATACTGCCGATGTGGTAGCACAGGAAAAGCTGATCTGTCATAAAAGCACAGGAGAACTGTATCAGTCGGAGTTTTATGATGATGTGCTGAAAATTAAAACACACTACGAACGGATTTATTTAAAACAAGATAAGAATATCAATTATATACAATTCTCTTTTGAATAATGGAACAATCGTTTTATGAGCAGGTTCATGAGCTGGTAAGGCTCATTCCGGCAGGAAGGGTAACATCCTATGTGGCCATTGCCAGAAGCCTTGGTGCCGCCAAATCTTCGCGGATGGTAGGATATGCGATGAACAATGCGCATGGCACCCATCCTCCTGTTCCGGCACACCGCGTGGTGAATGCCAAAGGCCTGCTCACCGGCCGTTTCCATTTTTCCCCGCCCGAACTGATGCAGCAGCTGCTGGAAAACGAAGGCGTGGAAGTAGAGCATGATCAGGTTAAAAACTTTAAAAAATATTTCTGGGACCCTGCCCTGGAGCTGTAATCATGGAGGAAGAACTGAAAAGATGCAGCTGGTGCGGCAGCGACCCGCTGTATATTAAATATCATGATGAAGAATGGGGCAAGCCTGTTCGCGATGACCGTATTTTATTTGAGTTCCTGATCCTTGAGGGGGCACAGGCAGGATTAAGCTGGATCACTATTTTGCGCCGGCGCGAAGGATACAGAAAAGCCTTTGCCGGTTTTGATGTACACAAAGTAGCTGCATTTGATGCCGGGGATGTGGAGCGGCTGATGAATGATCCGGGAATTATCAGAAATAAGCTCAAGGTGAATGCGGCAATTGGGAATGCAGGACTGTTTATAGGGATACAAAAGGAATTTGGTTCATTTGCAGATTATCTGTGGGGATTTATGCCGGGGAAAGAACCCCTCAACAATAAGGTCAAAACGATGGCAGATGTGCCTGCGCGTACAGAGATATCTGATGCCATCAGCAAGGATATGAAGAAGCGGGGATTTAAGTTCTTTGGAACAACCATCTGTTATGCACATATGCAGGCTACCGGGATGGTGAATGATCATATTGAAGGCTGCATAGCAAAATAGGGATGATAAGTATTTTCCTCATGTTTCTCTGGTATATCAAATGGCCCTGGATGCATGCTGTTCCGGGCAGGCTAAGAAATCCTTTGTTAGTTTTATTAAGGCTGACGGCGATCTGCCTGCTTGCGGGGGCTGCAGCAGGATATTTTTCCCAGATGCTTGTACATTTTAAACTGATACCTGATCCCGGCCCAACGGTTTTAGACCCAAATGCGGTGTCAAAATTCCAGTTTTTTATGGGTGCTGTACTGATAGCGCCAATACTGGAAGAACTGATTTTCAGGGCGCAGCTGAAACGCTTTTCGGGGATGCTCCTGTTTATATCCTTTATCTGCGGGGCGCTGCTCAGTGCAATATTAAAAACATACTGGGCATTTCTTGTGAGCCCTGTTATTTTTGGCATCCTGTTTATGGTCTACCGCTTTACCATTGCCGGCAGCGTAACCAGGAAGTTTGTATTCTGGAAGCGCGTATATCCCTGGCATTTTCATCTTACAGCTATCTGTTTTGCATTGCTGCATCTGGCAAACTTTCAAAAAGGCCTTGACCTGCTGCCTTTTGGCCTGCTGTATACTTTGCCACAGCTGGCGATCGGACTTGTACTGGGTTTTACCCGGATATTCTATGGTTTAAGATATTCTATAGCGCTTCATGCACTTTACAATTTATTCTTTGTCACCGCACTTTTCATACAACAGTAAAGCGCTTACTGATTAGTTTTCATAAATTGCAGCGGTTAACTTTGAACGGCAATAATAAAAATATAAAACTGATGAAAAAACTTTTCCTGCTTGACGGTATGGCGCTGATTTACAGGGCGCATTTTGCATTGAGTAAGACACCGCGGTTTACTTCTACCGGGATCAACACTTCGGCAGTAATGGGCTTTGCCAATACTTTAATGGAAGTCCTGAGAAAAGAAAGGCCAAGTCATATCGCCGTAGTTTTTGATACGGACGCACCTACAGAAAGACATACAGATTTTGTTGCCTATAAAGCACACCGGCAAGCCATGCCGGAAGACCTGGCCTCGGCACTGCCCTATATTTTTAAACTTATAGAGGGCTTTAATATCCCGGTGATCACTAAAGATGGTTTTGAGGCGGATGATATCATTGGTACCCTGGCCAAAGAAGCAGAAAAAGAAGGTTTTACCGTTTTTTGCATGACGCCTGATAAAGATTTTGCACAGCTGGTATCTGACAATATTTTCATCTACAAACCCGCCCGGATGGGCAATGAGATGGAAATCATTGGCGTGCCCCAGGTTTTGGCAAAATGGGAAATAGAGAATGTATTACAGGTAATCGATATACTGGGCCTGTGGGGCGATGCGGTAGATAATATACCGGGCATCCCCGGAATTGGCGAGAAAACCGCAAAACTGCTGATCAAACAGTATGGTTCGATGGAGAATATTATTGCCAATTCCCACGAACTAAAAGGGAAACAGCGCGAAAATGTAGAGGCTTTTGCAGAACAGGGGCTGATCTCAAAAAAACTGGCTACCATTATACTGGATGTTCCGGTAGAATTTGATGAGGCTTCGTTGCTGCTTGAAGAACCAAGCAGGGACTTGCTGGAGCCGCTGTTTGCAGAACTGGAGTTCAGGACCCTGGGCCGCAGGGTATTTGGTGACGGCTTTAATATCGGTGACGCGAAAGCCGCTGTCTCACAGCAGACAGATCTTTTTGGGAATTCAGTTGATGAACCACAGTCTAAAGCCAAAATGTTCGACCAGCTCCCTAATTTATTTGAGCAGCCGCCTGTGGGCCGTACCATCGCAGATACCAATCCTGATTATCAGCTGATCGATACGCCTGAAAAACGGAAGGAGCTAATCAGTTTACTACTCCAGCAGGCTGATATCTCGTTTGACACGGAAACCACCGGCACGGATGCCAACATTGCTGAACTTGTAGGTTTATCGTTTTGTATCGACGTGGGAAAAGGCTGGTATATTCCTGTTCCCGCAGATCAGCAGGAGGCCCAGGCCATAGTTGACGAATTCAGGCCGGTATTGGAAAATGAAAATATTGCCAAGACAGGACAAAATATCAAATATGATATCCTGGTACTGAAATGGTATAATGTAGATATTAAAGGCAGGCTGTTTGATACGATGCTGGCCCACTATCTGATTGACCCGGATACACGTCATAATATGGATGTGCTTTCAGAAAATTACCTGGGTTACACACCTATCTCTATTACCTCGCTGATTGGGCCTAAAGGTAAAAACCAGGGCACCATGCGGGATGTGCCGGTTGAGACCGTAGTAAATTACGCCGCGGAAGACGCTGACGTTACGCTGCAGCTGGCCAATGTGTTTAAGCCTATTCTAAAAGAGCTGAATGCAGAAGAGCTGCTGACAAATATTGAAAATCCGCTGGTATACGTACTGGCAGATATGGAAAAGGAAGGTGTAAGAATAGATATGGATACCCTGATCAGTTATTCTGCTGAACTGGAAATCGATATCCGCCGTTTTGAACAGAGTGTTTATGATAAAGCCGGTGTAGTATTTAACCTGGCTTCGCCAAAGCAGCTGGGAGAAGTGCTGTTTGATAAATTACAGCTTGATCCAAAAGCAAAGAAAACAAAAACCGGACAGTACCAGACCGGTGAAGATGTGTTGTCTGCCCTGGCCCATAAAAGCGATATCGTAAAAGATATCCTGGATTTCCGCCAGTTGCAAAAGCTCAAATCTACCTATGTTGATGCCCTGCCGCTGCTGGTTAATCCAAAAACGGGCCGTGTACACACCAGTTATAACCAGGCCGTAGCCGCAACCGGCAGGCTGAGTTCCAACAACCCCAATCTGCAGAACATTCCAATCCGCACAGAACGCGGCAGGGAAGTGCGCAAAGCTTTTATCCCAAGAGATGAGAACCATGTGCTCCTTTCGGCGGATTACTCGCAGATAGAACTGCGCATTATTGCCGATATCAGCAAGGAAGAGAACATGCTGTTCGCTTTCAACAATGGAATCGACATCCACACTGCTACAGCGGCAAAGGTATATGGCGTGACCATTGAGGAAGTGACTTCAACCCAGCGAAGAAATGCAAAAGCAGTAAACTTTGGAATTATCTACGGACAGTCTGCTTTCGGTTTATCGCAGAACCTGGGCATCCCGAGGAAAGAAGCTGCCGAGATGATTGAACAATACTTTGCGCAGTATCCAGGTATCAAAAGATACATGACGGATACCATGAACTTTGCCCGTGAATATGGTTTTGTGGAAACGATTATGGGAAGAAGAAGATACCTGAGGGATATCAATTCGGCTAACCAGACGGTTCGTGGTTTTGCGGAGCGAAATGCAATCAACGCACCTATCCAGGGCTCTGCTGCGGATATGATCAAAATTGCGATGATCAATATTCATCAGGATATCAAAGACCAGCAGTTACAGTCTAAAATGACGATGCAGGTACATGATGAACTTGTGTTCGACGTATTGAAATCCGAAGTGGATGCCATGAAGGCCATCATCAGCCACCGGATGAAAACAGCCATCAAAACAACCGTTCCAATAGAAATCGAGATCGGGGAGGGCAGTACCTGGCTGGAGGCACATTAAAACTTGGGTTTGGAATAATATTGCTGTGGTAGCCTTATTGCGCCAGATATAAAAGGAGCTAATGTCTGAGGAATTTTAAAAGCCACCATGCTACAGGATAAGCTTAAAAAAAATTGATACCCTTTTTCGATGCCTAGCGTTTGTTTGCATAGCAAATTAATGCAGCATCGAAAAAGGGTATCATTTTTTTCAGCGAAGCCAGATCATCTTCAAATATTGTAAAGAGATGAAAAATATTGTACAGCGACGAACACCGATAAAGTTACACTAATTCGATTGTCTCGCCAATACCTGGTAACATCAACTGCTTGTTCTCTCTTGCAAACTTCGCCACTGCTACTTCCAGATCAATAGTGATCTCAGGCATAGTATTGTAATGAACGCCAATAATACGGTCACAGTTCACAAATTTTGCAGCGATCAGCGCATCATCCGGATCCATCGTGTAATTACCTCCAACCGGCAGGATCGCGTAATCCAGGGCATAAAGCTCGGCCAGCAGTTTCATGTCCATATTGAGGGAAGTATCACCCGCATAATAAACAGATTTTCCTTCCAGTTCCACTACAAAACCAGCAGGATTACCACCGTAACTGCCGTCGGGCATTGAGCTGGAGTGTGTAGCCCAGACCATGCGTACCTTACCAAAATCAAATTGATACGTACCGTAATTCATGGCATGAATATTTGTGAGGCCCTGGCTTCCTGCCCATTGTGCCACTTCTGCCATTGCAATGATCTTTGCGCCGGTTTGTTTGCCCAATTGTACAAGATCACCGGTGTGGTCACCATGCCCATGGCTCACAAAGATGTAATCCGCTTCAATTGCTGAGACGTCAACGGCGGAGGCCAGTGGGTTATGCGTAATAAAAGGATCAAAAAGAAACTTCTTTCCTGCTGCTTCCAGAAGGAAAGTAGAATGTCCGTAATACGTGAATTTCATATTTTTTAATATTTAACTAATTTCCAAACATACCGCCCAAACCACCCAGCATATCCTGAGTAGCGGCCTGCATTTCCCTTGCACTCACATCCTCTGCCTGTTGAAGCACCTTATTGATCGCCGTAAGCAGCAGTTCTTCAACTTCTTCTTTATCTGCATCTTTAAAGAAATCCTCGTTGATTTCTATTGCCGTAATTGCTTTATTGGCAGTGGCAGTAACCTTGATTGCACCGCCCTCAACTTCTGCAAAAACAGAAACTGTATCCAGGCGTTTTTTTATTTCTTCAGCTTTTTGCTGAGCAGCCATTAATTTATCGAACATAATAATCTGGGTTTAAATTAAAAACGAAAGTAAGGGATTTTGGTTTAAAGATTTATCCTTTTTTTCGTGGTTTGGCCCTTTCGTATTGCTCAGGCCATTCTGGTTCTTCATCAAGTTCATACGCGGCATGCAGGGGAAAATAAGGATCTCTCAGTAGTTCTCTGGCCATAATAATCAGATCGGCTTTGCCTTCCTGAAGGATCTCCTCCGCCTGTTTTGCCTCCGTGATCAGGCCTACTGCGCCGGTTAAAGCACCTGTTTCCTTTTTAATGGCTTCGGCAAAAGGTACCTGATAGCCGGGAGAGAGCGGGATCTGCTGATAAGAGACGTTACCGCCGGAGGATACATCAATAAGATCTACACCTTTATCCTTCAGTATGGCCGAAAGTTTTACAGATTCTTCGGGAGCCCAGCCCCCTTCCGCCCAGTCCGTAGCGGATATACGTACAAACAGCGGGTTCTTAGGAGGCCATACTTCCTGGGTAGCGGCAACTATTTCAAGTGTAAAACGTATCCTGTTTTCAAAACTGCCGCCATATTCGTCGGTACGCTGGTTGCTCAGCGGAGAAAGGAACTGGTGCAGTAGGTAACCGTGAGCTGCATGTAGCTCCAATACCTCATATCCGGCTTCGATACATCTTTTGGCGGCCGACCTGAAATCAGCCTTTATTTTTTCAATCCCTTCAATGCTTAGTTCTTCAGGAGCAACATTTCCATCGGTATGAGGAATGGCACTGGGCGCTACTGTTTTCCATCCGCCATCCGCTTCTGTGATTTGTTTACTGCCATTCCAGGGCGTATCAAAGCTGGCTTTTCTTCCGGCATGAGCAAGTTGTACACCCGGCACTGCGCCGTTTTCCTTGATGAAAGCGGTGATGCGTTTTAAGAATGAAATATGTTCGTCAGACCAGATCCCAAGGTCATAAGGTGAAATCCTGCCTTCCGGAGATACAGAGGTGGCTTCCTGGATGATCAGGGCCGCACCGCCTACAGCGCGGCTGCCTAAATGGACTAGATGCCAGTCGTTCGCAAACCCATCCTTCGCAGAATATTGGCACATGGGAGAGACTACGATCCTGTTTTTTAGATGGACATTTTTGATGTTAAAGGGCGATACAAGGATAGACATAAGAATTGATTTTTTGTACAAATTAAATGATAGTAACACAAAATATTTCTATATGTGTTTTGACAGATAACATATGACAGAAATCAGATACACAGATCAGGCATTGTTTTTGTGAAACGATGATAGGTGGTATTAAAAGCAGAGGTCATCTGGCGCCTGGTAAATGGTTTTACCAATAGGACGGCCGATAAAAAATAACATAGATTTAATATTATTTTGCTGCTGTTTTTTAAATTAAGCCTATTTTTGTATGTGCATCAGGGGATGATGCGGGAGTTGATTCAATGTAAAAAAATTGAAAACGTATTGCACAACTCAATATTTATTTAAACCTTTACACCTTCAGTAATTTAAAGCGGGATTTATACAGAAAATGATAAAGCAAGCCACACATAAACTTTCCATTGTAACAGCAAAAAATATTGCTGCGAGGAGTTTATATATTGAGCGTTTGCAGCCTGTCATTTATGTAACAACCAGCCGGCAAAATTATACACCCCGTATTTGAGTTATATCTTTACTCTATCCCAGAGGTTTGTCCTCTCCATTCAAAACCAATTAATCAGAATATTTATTTTTTTTCGTTAACTATTAATGAATATAAACGATTTTATAGTGCAGGTTGCACTTCCTGAACATCGTGTTTTTGCAGAAGAAATCTGTGAAGAAATGGCCGAATCTGCAAAAGCAAGAGGGACAGGTATCGCTAAACGTTCCCCGGACTACGTAGCTGGAAAGATGTCTGAAGGGAAATCTGTGATTGCTTTTCATAAAGATGGCTCATGGGCCGGGTTCTGTTATATTGAAACCTGGAGCCACGGACAGTTTGTGGCCAATTCTGGTTTGGTAGTTAGTCCTAAATTCAGGAAAGTGGGACTGGCACATACGATCAAAGAAAAAATATTTGAGTTGTCGAGACAAAAGTACCCTAAAGCCAAAATATTTGGTTTAACTACGGGGCTTGCGGTAATGAAAATCAACTCCGACCTTGGTTACGAGCCTGTAACCTATTCTGAATTAACCCAGGATGAAGAATTTTGGAAAGGCTGCCAGAGCTGTGTGAATTTTGAGATCCTGAAAAGCAAGGACCGCAAAAATTGTATGTGTACAGCAATGCTGTATGACCCTGCGACGCAAAAACACGATGTGGCCAAGAAATTTGCAGAAGAGCTGCAGCGCAAGCCAAAATTGTATGAACGCTTTATGCGCATCAAACAAAGACTTGTGCTCAAGCCAAAATCTGATGATAAAGGCGGGCTAAAGTCTATCCTGCAACTGTCATCGCTCTTTTTTAAATAATAACAAACAATATTATACATAATGAAACCTGCATGCAATGCAAGCTTCATCACCGATAACAAACAATAGACAACTAATGAAAAAGAAAGTAGTTTTAGCTTTTAGCGGAGGTTTAGATACTTCATTTTGCTGTATTCATCTTGCACAAGACCGCGGTCTTGAAGTGCATTCAGTGATTGTGAATACAGGTGGTTTTTCTGATGAAGAATTACAGGAAATCGAAAAAAGAGCATATGCCCTGGGTGTTGCTTCTCATGCTGTAGTAGATGAAACTGCAAATTATTATGCGGGATGTATTAAATATCTGGTGTTTGGTAACGTATTAAAAAATGCCACATACCCGCTTTCTGTAAGTGCCGAACGCGTGAGCCAGGCTACTGCCATTGCAAACTATGTGAAAAAAATTGGTGCCGATTACGTAGCACATGGCAGTACCGGTGCCGGTAACGACCAGGTGAGATTTGATATGATCTTTAATATCATCATTCCTAACGTTGAAATCATTACACCGATCAGAGATCTTAAATTATCCCGCGAAGCGGAAATAGAATATTTAAATAATCATGGTGTAGAATATACTGCTGAAAAAGCAAGGTATTCTATTAACAAAGGTTTATGGGGAACATCTGTAGGCGGTAAAGAAACACTTACCTCCAATGAAACTCTTCCGGAAGAAGCATGGCCAACCCAGGTTTCGGAAACCGAAAGCCGTAAAATTGAACTTACTTTTGAAAAAGGAGAACTTACAGGTATAGACGGTGAAAAACTTGATCCTGTAAAAGCCATCCAGCAACTGCAGGCGATTGCCCAGCCTTACGGCATTGGCCGCGATATCCACGTTGGTGATACCATTATCGGAATCAAGGGACGTGTAGGTTTTGAAGCAGCAGCGCCGATGGTGATTATCAAAGCCCACCATACCCTGGAAAAACATACGCTTACCAAATGGCAGCTGTCATGGAAAGAGCAACTGGCTTCTTTCTACGGAAACTGGCTGCATGAAGGACAATTCCACGATCCGGTTATGCGCAACATTGAAGCTTTTCTTGAAGATACCCAGAAAACCGTTAGTGGTACGGTGTTCGTAGAATTGCTTCCTTACAGGTTCCAGATTATTGGTATTGAATCTGATCACGACCTGATGAGCAACAAGTTTGGCAGTTACGGTGAGATGAACAATGCCTGGAGCGGCGAAGATGTAAAAGGATTCTCTAAAATATTTGGCAACCAGGTAATGATCTGGCATAAAGTAAACAGCGATGAAGATTAAAGCAGGTATAATTGGCAGTGCCGGATACACAGGTGGCGAGATGTTGCGACTGCTGATCAATCACCCTGATGTGGAGATTGCATTTGTACACAGCAACAGCAACGGCGGGAACCTGATTTCTGACGTGCATACCGACCTTCTTGGTGATACCGACCTGCGTTTTACCGAAGAGCTTTCGCAAGATATTGATGTGCTGTTTTTATGCGTAGGCCATGGTACGGCAAAGAAATTCCTCGAAGAAAACCCGGTAAAAGAGGGAATAAAAATTATTGACCTGAGCCAGGACTTCAGATTAGCTGGAGCTGCCGGCACTGATTGGGTATATGGTTTGCCGGAACTGAACAGAGAGCGTATCAGAACGGCTAAATTTATTGCCAACCCCGGTTGTTTTGCTACCTGTATCCAGTTGGGCTTACTGCCCCTGGCAGCAAAAGGACTGATTAAAAATGCGGTGCATATCAATGCCACTACCGGATCAACCGGTGCGGGACAGGGATTGAGCCCTACATCGCACTTTAGCTGGCGCAATAACAACCTTTCTGTATATAAAGCTTTTGATCACCAGCACCTGAATGAAATCGGGCAAAGCCTGGTACAGCTGGATGCACAATTTGATGTGCCCCTGCATTTTATCCCCCAGAGGGGTGATTTTACCAGAGGCATACTGGCAGCGATGTATGTAGAAAGCGACCTGACGGCCGAAGAGGCGCTGAAGGTTTATGAGGATTACTATGCAGGACACCCTTTTACACACGTAAGCAAAAATAATATCGACCTGAAACAGGTAGTGAATACAAGTAAAGGGATTGTCCATGTAGAAAAACATGGAGATCAGCTTCTGGTAATCAGCATCATTGACAATTTATTAAAAGGAGCGAGCGGACAGGCTGTGCAGAATATGAATTTAATGTTTGGGCTTGACGAGCGGCAGGGACTGCGCTTAAAGGCAAGCGCTTTCTAAGCGTGCCCGTTTCAAACCTCTCAAAATTCTTATTTTATTCATCCTCCGGAATTTTCCGGATCAAAACTTTTAAAAATGAACTTATTCGATGTATACCCATTAAATGATATAGAAATTGTTAAGGCCCAGGGCAGTACTGTCTGGGACGCCAACGGCCAGGAATATCTGGATTTATACGGCGGACATGCCGTGATCTCTATCGGACATACCCATCCGCATTATGTAAAACGTTTAACTGATCAGCTGGCTAAAGTTGGCTTTTACTCCAACTCAGTAAAAATTCCTTTGCAGGTAGAACTGGCTGAGAAACTGGGGAAAGTATCAGGCAAAACTGATTACCAGCTGTTCCTTTGTAATTCAGGTGCCGAAGCAAATGAAAATGCGCTGAAAATGGCCTCGTTTTATAACGGCAGAAAGAAGATCATCGCTTTTAAAGGCGCTTTCCATGGAAGAACCTCTCTGGCAGTTTCTGCTACTGATAATCCAAAGATCATTGCTCCTGTAAACGAAACGGACAATGTGGTTTTTCTGCCTTTTAACGATGAACAGGCATTAAAAGATGCCTTTGCCAGCTTTGGCAATGAGATCAGTTCTGTCATCATTGAAGGTATCCAGGGCGTAGGCGGTATTAAAGAGGCTTCAAAGAGTTTCCTTCAGCTGATCCGTACACTCTGCGATCAGTACAATGCCGTGTATATTGCTGACAGTGTACAATGTGGTTATGGCAGAACGGGAATATTCTATTCACATGATTATGCAGGCGTAAACGCTGATGTATATACGATGGCTAAAGGTATGGGAAATGGTTTTCCTGTAGCCGGAATTTCTATTGCTCCCAAATTTAAGCCATGGCACTATATGCTGGGCACTACCTTTGGAGGTAACCATCTGGCCTGTGCTGCCGCACTGGCAGTGCTCGAAGTAATGGAGCAGGATAACCTGATGAAAAATGCAGAGGAGATTGGGAATTACCTGATCACCGAACTGAAGAAGATCGGGGAAATTAAAGAGGTAAGGGGACGTGGGCTGATGATAGGAATTGATCTTCCGGAAGAATTATCACAGGTTAAAAAGAACTTGTTATTTAAACAACATATCTTTACAGGAGAGGCCAGGCCTAACGTAATCAGACTGCTGCCTGCACTCAACCTGACTAAAGAACAAGCCGATCATTTTTTAGAAAACTTTAAAATTGCCTTAAAAGGATGAACCAATTCACCTCTGTAAATGATGTTGAAGACATTGACCAATTGGTAAAAGATGCCCTCGCATTAAAAGAAAACCCTTATGCACACCAGCATCTGGGAAAAAACAAAACCCTCGGACTGGTTTTCCTGAACCCAAGCCTGCGTACACGTCTGAGCACTCAAAAAGCCGCAATCAACCTCGGTATGAGTGTAATGGTGATGAACATGGATAAAGAAGGCTGGGCGCTGGAAACTGAAGATGGTATAGTGATGAACGGAACTACCGTTGAGCATATCCGCGAAGCTGCAGCTGTAATGGGCCAGTATTGCGATATCCTTGGCCTGCGTTCTTTTCCAAAACTGACCAACAGGGATGAAGACTACAATGAGGATTTCTTTAATAAGTTTATTAAATATTGCGGCGTACCGGTAGTAAGCCTGGAAAGCGCTACCCGCCATCCCCTGCAAAGCCTGGCCGACCTGGTAACCATCAGGGAAACCTGGAAAGGCGAAGTTAAACCAAAGGTTGTGCTGGCCTGGGCCCCGCATGTTAAAGCATTGCCGCAGGCAGTTCCCAACTCATTTTCTGAATGGATGTGCAAAGCACAGGATTTGGATATGCTGGATTTTACCATCGTACAGCCCGAAGGGTATGAACTGTCTGAAGATTTTACTCCGGGAGCCAATATCATGTACAACCTGGAAGAAGCATTGAAGGGAGCAGATTATATCTATGTGAAAAACTGGTCGAGTTTTAAGGAATACGGTAAAGTGCTTACCTACCCGGAAGGATGGATGATGAACAATGAAAAGCTGAAGGATACCAATAATGCGAAGGTGATGCATTGTTTACCTGTCCGCAGGGACTTGGAGCTTTCATCAGAAATTCTGGATGGCCCAAACTCGCTGGTGATCCATGAAGCGGGTAACCGCTTATGGGCAGCACAGGCTGTTTTAAAAGACCTGCTGCAGGGTCTGGCTTAGTATCTTAACAAATAACCAATATCTGATGATGAAGAAAACCGGACTTCTGTTTTGTATGTTTTTTTTAACAGCAATGTCATTTGCGCAGCAGAAGACTGTAGATAGCTGGACGGACGGTAAATACGTAACCGTAAACGGTGCTAAACTGTATGTGGTAACTGTAGGTACGGGCGATCCGCTGATCTTTATTGCAGGCGGGCCCGGCGGTGCACATCCCGGCTTACGCAGCTTTGATGCCCTTGCTGCATCAAATCACCAGCTGATTTATTTTGACGCCTTTGGCAGGGGTAAATCCGATACCGCAAAACTGGTGACAGAATATAGCCTGCAAAGGGATATTGAAGATATCGAAGGGCTGAGAAAAGCCTTAAAACTGGATAAAATATCGCTTTTAGGCCATTCTTATGGTGGACTCGTGGCGCAGGGATATGCCCTGAAATATCCTTCAAATGTAAGTCACCTGATACTGGCAAATACCTTTCACAGTTATGCAATGTGGCAGGAGAACGACGACAATTCAAACCATGAGATAAAAACAAATTACCCTGAAGTTTGGGCAGAGCTGATGAAGATCCGGGAGCAGGGGGCAGTTTCCAGTGATGATCTGCACCAGGAAATTTATGG
This sequence comes from Pedobacter westerhofensis, assembly GCF_900182595.1. Taxonomy (GTDB): domain Bacteria; phylum Bacteroidota; class Bacteroidia; order Sphingobacteriales; family Sphingobacteriaceae; genus Pedobacter; species Pedobacter westerhofensis. The sequence continues at coordinate 334,723 of NZ_FXTN01000006.1, forward strand.
AAAGGTGCCTTACGGATTTTTATACGCGTATAATCCGGATAAATTTACCGGTCGCGGCAGAAAGCCTTACCCAAACAGCATGAATACCAAACTGTATTACCAGATGGTGGGACGTGATGGTGATTTTTATGTGGGCGGTGATATCGGGACTTTTGATTTCCGTAAACAGCTTAAGGATTTAAAAATGCCTGTTTTGATTATGGGCGGCCGTTTTGACAGAGTGGCAACGCCATGGATGATGGTAAAATATAAAGAATACTGCCCTCAGGCAGAATTTGTGATGTTTGAGAAATCAGGCCACAATCCGCAGGTTGAAGAGCCTGAGAAGGAATTTCCGATCATCAATGCTTTTTTAAAAAAATAAAGATGAAGCAGTTAACAATTATAAAAATTGGCGGAAATGTAATAGACAGTTCGGAGAAGCTGCATCAGTTTCTGCTGGACTTTACTGCTTTGCCGGGCGATAAAATACTGGTTCATGGTGGCGGAAAGATTGCCACTGAGCTGGGAACTTCTCTTGGTATTGAGCCTAAAATGGTAGATGGCCGCAGGATTACCGATATTGAAACGCTTCGTATCGTAACGATGGTGTATGCCGGACTCATCAATAAAAACATGGTGGCGCAGCTGCAGGCCAGGGGATGTAACGCCATCGGCCTGAGCGGGGCAGACGGAAATGTGATCAGGGCGGTAAAGCGTCCTGTAGGATCCATCGACTACGGTTTTGTGGGCGACCTGAACGAAGCTTCTGTTTCTGTGCAAACGCTGGACAGCCTGCTGAAAAGCGGCCTGGTACCGGTTCTCTGCGCAATTACCCATGACGGTGATACCCAGCTGTTAAACACCAATGCAGATACGATTGCCTCGGCAGTTGCTGTGGCAATGTCTGCTGTTTATGATACACGTCTGGTTTACTGCTTTGAAAAAAAAGGTGTACTCCGCGATGTAGAAGATGATCTTTCTCTTGTTACAGAGATCAAACGGAATGAATTTGAGCAGCTGAAAGATGAAGGTGTGGTTTCCGGTGGGATGATCCCCAAACTGCATAATGCCTTTGAGGCCATCAGGCAGGGAGTTAAAGCGGTATATATCGGCAAGGCCGATGAACTGCCTCAAATTGATACAGAAGGTTTTGGAACCAGATTAATAGATTAGATTATGGGACAGTTTACAGGAAATATAGCGATACTGGGCAGTGGTAATATCGGACTTTCGCTGGCCAAAGGTTTGGTTAAAGCAGATTATGTGAAAGCTGATCAGATTAGCCTGACCAGAAGAAATATCAATAAATTAAAGGATTTTGCTGATCAGGGATTTGGGGTCAGCACAGATAACGCTGCAGTTGTTGCTGCTGCGGATGTAATTGTGCTGGCGGTCTTGCCTCAGCAGCTGAACCAGCTGATGGAAGAGATTGGAGCAGTCATCAATATCAATAAACATGTAGTGATCTCGGTGGCTTCCGGCGTTAGCTGTGCCGATATCCGCAATAAACTGGCAGAAGGACTGGAGGTGATCCGTGCAATGCCTAACACAGCAATTGCCATCGGGCAATCCATGACCTGTGTGGCCTCTGATAATGCTTCAAAAGAACATATCGATGAGGTGACCAGGATGTTCGAAACAGTAGGATCAGTGATCAAGATCAATGAAGACCTGATGACTTCGGCCACAGCTTTATGTGCCTGCGGTATTGCTTTCTTCCTGCGCGCTATCCGTGCTGCATCGCAGGGCGGTGTAGAAATTGGTTTTCATGCAGATGAGGCCCTTAAAATGGCGGTGCAGACTGCTAAAGGTGCGGCAGACCTGCTGCTGCAGATGCAATCGCACCCTGAGCAGGAAATAGATAAAGTAACATCGCCAAAAGGATGTACCATTGCCGGCTTAAATGAGATGGAACACAATGGTTTTAGCTCATCCCTGATCAAAGGCATCAAGCTTGCAGCCACCAAAGCTGGAGAATTATATACAAAGGGATAAATAATTATGATAGAAAAACTGCAAAAGGATAGTTTAGAGTTGCTTAAAGAATTGATCAGTATCCAGTCTTTCAGTAAAGAGGAGGATAAGACAGCTGATCTGATCGGGCAATTTTTGCAGGAACGAGAAATTAAAATACACCGTAAGCTTAACAATATCTGGGCTTACAATAAACATTATGATGCCGGCAAACCTACTGTGCTGTTAAATTCGCATCATGATACGGTAAAACCAAACTCTGGCTATACCAGAGACCCCTATGCACCGGTAATTGAAGAGGGTAAACTTTACGGCCTTGGCAGTAATGATGCCGGCGGTTGCCTGGTATCACTGATCGCCACCTTTCTTTATTTTTATGATCAGGAAGGACTGTCTTATAATATTTGCCTGGCCACTACTGCCGAAGAGGAAATATCAGGGAACAACGGTCTGGAGCTTGTGATCCCTGATCTTGGAGAATTGGAATTTGCCATTGTGGGTGAGCCTACAGAAATGAACCTGGCCATTGCAGAACGGGGCTTACTGGTGCTGGACTGTACTGTTACAGGAAAAGCGGGCCATGCTGCGAGGGAAGAGGGCGACAACGCGATTTATAAGGCACTGAAAGATATCGACTGGTTCAGGAATTACCGGTTTTCTAAAGTGTCTGAAGTTTTTGGCCCTTTAAAAATGTCGGTAACGATCATCAACGCCGGGTCGCAGCATAATGTAGTGCCTGCAACCTGCACATTTACCGTAGATGTACGCGTTACTGATGCATATACAAATGAAGAGGTGCTCAAAATTATCCGCACCAATGTAGATTGCCAGGTGCAGCCAAGATCAATCAGGCTAAAGCCCTCGTCGATCGATAAGGAGCACCCGCTGGTTCAGTCGGGCGTTGCCATGGGAAGAACCACATATGGTTCTCCAACAACCTCAGATCAGGCTTTACTCAGCATCCCTTCGGTTAAGGTAGGCCCGGGTGATTCTGCAAGATCACATATGGCGGATGAATATGTGTATGTAGATGAGATCGCTGCGGGAATAGCATTGTATATTGACATGCTTAAACCGGTGATTAACGGGAAATAGTACCCGCGTTGGTAATTGTTGTATTTTTGCGTAAATTAATAGGTGCTCCGTTTCGGAGCTTTCATCACAGGACAAGCACCGTGTGCTTTTCTCTGGAATAACAGAATAGATATCAATGAAGATCTGGCAAAAAAATATAGAAGTAAATAAAGATATTGAGAGTTTCACCGTAGGGAAAGACAGGGAACTGGATCTCGAAATGGCGGCTTTTGATGTTCTGGGTTCACTGGCACATGTTGAAATGCTGGAAAGTATTGGCCTGCTTACAGCGCCCGAACTTGCAGAAATACAGGTGGCCCTGAAAAAGATCTATGCCGAAATTGAAGCCGGTGAGTTTAAAATAGAGGATACCGTAGAAGATGTGCACTCACAGGTAGAATGGCTGCTTACGCAGCGTATTGGTGAAGCCGGTAAAAAAATCCATAGTGGCCGTTCGCGTAACGACCAGGTTCTGGTAGATCTGAAACTGTTTTTCAGGGACAGGATCGAAGTTATGGTTGACAATACGGTTACCTTATTTCAGCAGCTGATTGCCCTGAGCAATGAGCACAAAAATAAATTAGTGCCCGGTTATACTCACCTGCAGATAGCCATGCCATCCTCATTTGGTCTTTGGTTTGGTGCGTATGCAGAAAGCCTGGTAGATGATATGGAAGTGATGCTGGCTGCCTGGAAGATCTGTAATAAAAACCCACTGGGTTCTGCCGCTGGTTACGGATCATCTTTTCCGCTGAACAGAACAATGACCACCGAACTGCTTGGCTTTGAAAATCTCAACTATAATGTGGTTTATGCGCAGATGGGCAGGGGGAAAACAGAAAGGATCCTGGCCCAGGCCATGTCGTCTGTAGCGGCAACGCTCGCAAAAATGTCTATGGATGTAACGCTGTTTATCAACCAGAACTTTGGTTTTATCAAATTTCCGGATGAGCTGACTACAGGATCGAGCATCATGCCACATAAGAAAAACCCTGATGTGTTTGAACTGATCCGTTCACGCTGCAATAAAATCCAGGCATTGCCCAATGAAATTGCAATGATGACCACCAACCTCCCTTCGGGTTATCACCGTGACCTGCAGCTGCTGAAGGAAAACCTTTTCCCTTCTATGGTTTCGCTGAATGAATGTTTGGAGATGACCACCTACATGCTGCAGCATATTGACATTAAGGATGATATCTTAAAAGATAAGAAATACGACTACCTGTTTAGTGTGGAAGTTGTTAATGACCTTGCGCTAAAGGGTATTCCCTTCAGGGAAGCCTATAAGATTGTGGGCGAATCTATAGAAAGTGGTAACTTTGTACCCGGGGTGGAGGTAAACCATACGCATGAAGGCAGTATTGGAAACCTTTGCAATCCTGAAATTGAACAGATGATGGAGGCTATCCTGGATCAGTTCAATTTTGAAAAAACAAAAACAGCAATCCAGCAATTGCTGGCTTAAATTCTAACCATTAATAAAAAATAAAATGAGCGTATCAGTATTAGCAAAGTCACTTATTGGTTCTGAGATCATAAAAATTGGTCATGAGGTTAATGAACTGAAGAGCAAAGGTGCTAAAATTGCGAATCTTACTATCGGAGATTTTGACCCCTCAATTTTTCCTATTCCATCGGAGTTGAAAGATGAAATTGTAAATGCCTATAATGAGCATCATACCAATTATCCTCCTGCAGACGGTGTGCTGTCTTTGAGAAAAACTATTTCCGGGATATTGAAAGACCGCTATGAACTGGATTTTAATACTGATGAGATCCTGGTTTCAGGAGGCTCACGGCCGCTGATTTATGCTACTTACCTTGCACTGGTGGATCCGGGAGATAAAGTGATTTATCCGGCACCGTCATGGAACAACAATCACTACTGCCACCTTTCTTCTGCTGAAGGAATCGCGGTTGAGACTACTGCCGAAACTAACTTCATGCCTACGGCTGAACTGCTCAGGCCATATGTCAAAGGAGCCACGCTGCTGGCGCTTTGCTCGCCGCTGAACCCTACCGGTACCATGTTCAGTAAAGAACAGCTGGAAGAAATCTGTGACCTGGTCATCGAAGAAAACAAGTCTAGGGCAGCAGGAGAGAAGCCTTTGTACATTATGTATGATCAGATCTATTCACTGCTGACATTTGGAAAGGAACATATCAACCCGGTAAGTTTACGTCCGGAACTGAGAGATCACGTGATTTATATCGATGGAATTTCGAAATGCCTTGCGGCAACAGGTGTGCGTGTAGGATGGGGTTTTGGGCCTGCTGAAGTGGTTTCCAAAATGAAAGCGCTGCTTACGCATATCGGTGCCTGGGCGCCTAAAGCCGAGCAGGTAGCTGTAGCCAAATACTTTGCTGATAAAGAACTGGTAGATCAGTTTATGACCTCATTCAAAGAACAGATCCAGGAAAGCCTGAATGCTTTGTATGTTGGCTTCCAGCAGTTAAAAAGTGAAGGCTTTGCCGTAGATGCGATTGTTCCTATGGGCGCAATCTATCTGACGCTTAAGATTGATTATATCGGTAAAACTACTGAATCAGGCGATCTGCTGAAAGACAGCACGGATGTAAACTCTTACCTGATTAAGGAAGCACTGGCAGCGTTTGTGCCATTTTCATGTTTTGGTACCGATGAAACCAAAAGCTGGTTCCGCGCATCTGTTGGCGGATGTTCCCTGGAAGATATCAATGAGATGATCCCGAGGATAAAAGCTGCCCTGAGCAAGTTGAAATAAATCTGGATGCTCTGGTAAAACTCTATCACTAAGCATCCCTGTTAGTTATAAAGCACAAAGGGCTGATCAATTTTGATCAGCCCTTTGTGCTTTAATCAGCCAGGTAAACCCTGGTTTATAACTTGAATGATTCCTATTTGAATTCTGATGTTTTATGGAATTCAATATCAGGGTAATCCCGTTTTGTCATATTGATCATAAAATCGTTATCCGCCAGGAAAACTGGATTACCGTCTTTATCCTGTCCAATATGCATTTGTTTACGCTTCACAAATTCTTCCAGCTTCTTTTTATCAGTAGATGATACCCAGTTAGACCTGGTATAGCTTAACATGCGGAAATGTGCTTTTGCACCATATTCATGTTCAAGCCTGAATGCGATCACTTCAAACTGAAGGTCTCCAACCGCACCGATAATCTTTCTGTTACCGGGCTGCTGGATAAACAGTTGTGCAACGCCTTCTTCTGTTAGCTGCTGTATGCCTTTCTCCAGCTGTTTTGTTCTTAATGGGTCTCTGTTCTCTACTTCCTTAAATATCTCGGGAGAAAAGCTCGGAATGCCCTTAAATTGAAGTTTCTCTCCTTCAGTTAGTGTGTCCCCGATTTTAAAGTTGCCGCTGTCGTATAATCCAACCACATCGCCCGGCCATGCTTCTTCAACGATGCTTTTTTCATTGGCCATAAAATCCATCGGATTGGAAAACTTAAGTTTTTTATCCTGACGGGTATGGTAGTAAAATTTATTCCTTTCAAATTTACCTGAACAGATTCTTAAGAATGCAATACGGTCGCGGTGCTTGGGGTCTAAATTGGCATGTATCTTAAATACAAAACCAGAGAAATTCTTTTCTTCCACAAGCACTTCTCTTTCTTCAGCTTCCCTGCTTCTAGGGCTTGGGGCGATGTTGATAAACGTATCCAGCAGCTCTTTGATCCCAAAGTTATTGATCGCACTGCCAAAAAATACAGGGGCCAGTAAACCTTCAGTATACATATTTGGATCAAGCGAGCCGTAAACACCTTCTACCAGTTCGAGATCGCTTTTCAATCCTGACAGTTCTGCGGGTTTAAGGAAATTATTCAGATTTTCATCATTAAGGTCACTCACTTCTATGACCGGATCGGCAATCTTGGTTTTATCCGGTTCAAAAAGGTTAAGGTGTTTGTTGTATATGCTGTACACCCCTTTAAAGGTATGTCCCTGTCCGATAGGCCATGAAAGCGGGCAGAGGCTGATGTTCAGCTTGGTTTCTATTTCGTCCAGCAGGTCAAATGCGTCCTTACCTTCACGGTCCATCTTGTTGACGAAGATGATTACCGGGGTATTACGCATGCGGCATACAGCCATTAATTTTTCTGTCTGTTCTTCAACTCCTTTTACGCAGTCTACAACAAGGATTACGCTGTCAACTGCGGATAATGTTCTATAGGTATCTTCTGCGAAGTCCTTGTGGCCTGGAGTATCGAGAATATTGATTCTTTTGTCTTTGTATTCAAAGCCCATTACAGAAGTTGCAACGGAAATACCACGTTGTTTCTCAATCTCCATGAAATCTGAAGTACTGCTTTGATTGGCTTTATTACGTTTTACTGCGCCTGCTGTGTTTATCGCTCCACCAAATAACAGAAACTTTTCAGTTAAGGTTGTTTTACCGGCATCGGGGTGACTGATAATGGCGAATGTTTTTCTTTTTTCTATTTCGGGGTGGATCATAAAGGATTAAGCATAATGCTTGATAAAGGCTGCAAAGATAAATATAATATATAAAATAAAAACCGGCCATTATCATGACCGGTTTCTGTTATACTTTTAGTTACCTCTGCCTCCGCGGCCGCCCCTGCCAGACTCTGTATTTGCAGGCCTGGTTTGTTGCTGCTGCTGTTGTTGTTGCTGCTGTTGTTGCTGACGCTGCTGATCCTGCTGAGCGCGCTGTTGTTGTTGCTGCTGTTGTTGCTGACGCTGCTGATCCTGCTGAGCGCGCTGTTGTTGTTGTTGCTGCTGTTGTTGCTGACGCTGCTGATCTTGCTGGGCACGTTGCTGCTGCTGTTGTTGCTGACGTTGCTGATCTTGCTGGGCACGCTGTTGTTGTTGCTGTTGTTGCTGTTGCTGACGCTGCTGATCCTGCTGTGCACGTTGCTGCTGCTGTTGTTGCTGACGTTGCTGATCCTGCTGGCCATCACGTTGCTGTTGCTGCATCTGCTGGCGTTGTTGCATTTGCTGCTGGCGCTGCTGATCCTGTTGTGCCCGCTGCTGTCCATCACGCTGCATTTGTTGCTGTTGTGCCTGTTGCTGACGCTGCTGCATCTGCATCTGGCGCTGAAGGTCCTGCTGTGCGCGCTGGCCATCGTTTTGCTGCATCTGCTGTGGCCTGTCTATACCGTCCCTGCGGCTGACCGGCGGGCGCTGTCCCTGGTCATTTCCTCTTCTTGGAGTATAACCTTCAGGTCTTCCGCCTGCCGGATTCGCTGAACCGGGCTGTGCAGCTGGCTGAGCCGGGTTTGAGTTATTTCCTCTTCCGCCGTTACTTCCTGCAGGCTGGCCATTGTTTCCCCTTCCGGGATTGCCGGGGTTTGTTCCTGAGGGCTGTCCGTTCTGGTTATTGCCTCTACCGTCATTGTTGCCCCTTCCGCCGTTATTGCCGGCAGGCTGACCATTTTGTCCGTTCGATGGAGTATAACCAGTTCTGCCCGGCTGGCCTCCATTTCCTCTGCCTGGTTGTCCCGGGTTCGAATTTCCATTGCCCGGTTGTCCCGGACGGCCGTTTCCGGCATTGTTGGGCCTGCCTGGATTACCAGGGCTGTTGTTTCCGCTGCCTCTTCCGCCGGTTACCCTTGGACGGTATACATTAATATTATTATTGGAGAAACTATATCTTCCTGGCCTGTTCGAAGTATTCACATGATACACCGTAACATCCCTTCTGGTTACTCTCCTGATATCGTCTATGCGCGGGCCGGTATAAAATGGACGTCCGCCGCCTCTGTAAGTATAGTTGATAAAGGCAGTGCGGTTGTAAAAATCCTGTCCCCTGTTATAGTAGCTGGGATAATTATTACTGTAGATATTGATCTGTGGAATGAACGACCACCAGCTTAAAGGAGCATCATAACCTCCATAATCGCTGATATTATTATATTCCGGACTCAATGGTGCCCATCCGTAATATCCGTCACCGCTTCTCCAGCTTACCCATGCCGGTCCCCATTCTGTATCCGGAATCCAGATCCATTGTTCATAGCGGTTCATTACCCAGCGTCCGTAATGAAAAGGCGCCCAGCCCCATTCATAGTCAGATACCCAGGTATTACCATATTCAGTCATTGTCCAGTGCCCGTCGGTATAGTAAGGTCTGAAATTACGGTCCACATTTGGTTGCCAAACATAACCGTACTCAGGGTCCTGCGCCCATCTTCCGTAAGGTGCCAGTTCTTCATAAAATGTCTCCAGGGTGATGTCGTCCTCTTCCTGAGCCATTGCGTTTTGTGTGAGACCGGTGACCAGGAGCATGAGCCCGAGGATAACCGCCGGCAATTTGATGATGTTTTTCATTTGTGTGTGAATTAATATACCTAACCTAACCTTATGTCACTATGAGTATAAACTTCTGCAATAGTTTAATCAGAAAAGAATATATGCAATGCAATTCTTTAAGAATCCTAATTTAGTTATCCTTTTGGTTTAGAATACAGTGTTTATATTTGTTTATTTCAATTTTCAGCTCCTAAAAGATTAGAATTGGATGACAGGCGCTTACAGTGTTCAAACTGTTTATTATTCATTAATTAGCGCTTATTTTCTCTTTCCAAGTATTTATTCTTTTCTTTTGCAGGAATAGCCTGAGTAAGATGCTGTATCACATAAACAATACCAGAAAAATAAAATACAACGAAACCATTGCATTCTTACTTAAACATTACTGTAACCACAGGTAATGCAGGCGATATGACTGATCAATAAAAAAAATATACTAATGAAAAAAGGCGTACTATACCTGATTCCTGTCCCTTTGGCAGAGAATGCCTCCGCAAAATCTTTCACTCCCTATCTTGTTGATACGATTAATGCCCTTGATACCTATATCGTAGAGAATGAAAAAACTGCACGTAAATTCCTCAAAGAAGCGGGTCTCAAAATTCCACAAAGTGCCCTAACTATCCACGATTATGGCAAACATAAACGTCACGATTCTATGGTTCCGTATTTTAAGGAACTGATGACAGGAAAGGATGTAGGACTGATGAGCGAAGCCGGCTGTCCGGGGGTTGCAGATCCGGGTGCCGACGTGGTTTCTGAAGCGCACAAAAGAGGAATCCAGGTGGTTCCGCTGGTAGGGCCAAATTCATTGCTGCTGGCGCTGATGGCTTCGGGCTTTAATGGACAAAGTTTTGTTTTCCATGGCTATTTGCCTATTGATAAGGTGGAGCGCGTAAAGAGTATCAAAGAATTGGAAAGGGTTGCAGGGCAAAATAAACAGACCCAAATGTTTATTGAGACGCCCTTCCGTAACAATCACCTGTTTGACGATATCATTAAAAATACTGCGGCACAAACACAGCTTTGTGTGGCCTGTAACATTACGGGAGAGGACGAATACATCAGGACACAGTCGGTAGGTCAATGGCGCCAGGAAAAAATAGACCTGCATAAAAAACCTACGATATTCCTGATCTACAGATAAGTACTTACCTGTACATATTTTTGCTATCCATAAAGGCGATCACATTTTCAGGAACCAAAAACTGAATGTTGTTTTTGTTTTTGAGCGCGTTCCTGATAAAAGTAGAGGAGATTTCCATCTGGGGAGTCTCCGTAAAAGTAATTGAAGGGTGGCCTGCCCACTCTGATGAGTCGCAGCCGGGCCTGGGATATACATAGATGCTGTAATTCTGCAGCAGCACTTCAAAATTCTTCCATTTTTTGAGCGAAACAAGATTGTCTTCGCCCATAATCAGCACAAACTCCCGGGCAGGATACTTCTCATGGAGATACGTTAAGGTATCAATCGTGTATGAGGGTTGCGGAAGCGTAAACTCTATATCACTCACTTTGATATTCTCGGCAGGTTCGGCGGCTAAACGGGCCATCTCCAGCCTGTCGTACATATTTCCCAACCCCTTTTTATTCTTTAAAGGATTTTGGGGCGATACCACAAGCCAAACTTCGTCCAGGCCGGTGTAATTGGCCATATAGCTTGCAATGATCATATGGCCCACATGTACCGGGTTGAAGGAACCAAAAAATAATCCTGTTTTTGCCATCCTTGAAAAAGAGAGTTTATTTATTGATAAAATCAGCTACCAGTCGCTCAGCTTCCTGACAGGCCGTATCGAGATCGAAGTTTTTAAGCACCACATCAAACTTATCTGCATATTCCAGCTCTTTTTCTGCTTTGATAAACCTTTCCTGCAGTTTCTCAGCGCTGTCTGTTCCGCGTCCGCTTAACCGTTCCTTCAGTACTTCCAGTGATGGTGGCTGTACAAAGATTGCCAAAGCATCCTCTTCGTATTTGCGTTTCAAACGTAATCCGCCCTCTACATCAATATCAAATATCACATGTTTGCCTTCATTCCAGATCCGCTCAATTTCTGAGCGGAGGGTGCCGTAAAAAGTACCATTGTATACCTCTTCAAACTCTACAAATTCCTGGTGGGCAACCTTATGTAGAAATGCCTCTTTGGAAATAAAATAGTAGTCTTTCTCATGCTGTTCGTCCCCGCGCCGCTCCCTTGTGGTTGCAGAAATGGAAAAGCTTAATGCCGGAAATTTATCCAGCAAGTGTTTAACGATGGTAGTTTTTCCTGCTCCTGAAGGCGCAGAGAATATAATGAGCTTGCCTTGTATCATTTATTGATGCGATCTATATAACGTTTAACAACTGTTCCTTAATCTTTTCTAATTCTTCTTTCATCCCCACAACCAGTTGCTGAATTTGTGCATCATTTGCTTTTGCGCCCATTGTATTGATTTCTCTGCCAATTTCCTGCGAAATAAAGCCCAGTTTTTTACCATTGGCATCTTTACTTTTCAGGGTCTCTGTAAAATAATCGCAGTGGCTCTTTAACCGGATTTTCTCTTCAGTGATATCCAGTTTGTCTATATAATAAATCAGTTCCTGTTCAAGACGGTTCTGGTCCACATTCACTTTTCCGGCATTTTCCTCAAGGAACTGGTTTAATCTTGCCCTGATCTGAGGAATTCTCAGCGGTGCAAGCACTTCTATCTGTGCAAAAAAGCCCAGTATATTTTTAATTCTTAATTCCAGGTCCTGTTTAAGCACAGCACCTTCAGTTTCCCTGAACTGGTTGAAATTCTCCAAAGCTGCGTTAAATGTGCTTTGTACAATATCCCATTCGCCTTCGTTTACCACTTCTTCTGTATAAGTGATTACATCAGGAAAGCTTAAAACAGCCTGTAAAAGATTATTTGAATTGGCTCCTAAATCAATATTAATTGCCTCAAGTTGTTTGTAGTATTTGCTGAGCAGTGCAGCATTGATCGTAGCGCCTTTCAGATTTTCTTCACTGCGCTCAATATTGATAGAAACATTTACTTTTCCGCGTTCAATTTCTTTACTGCAGATGTTTCTTAGCAGCAGCTCTTTATCAGCATAAGCCCTTGGCAGTTTCAAATTGAGTTCCAGAAACTTGCTGTTTAAAGACTTAATCTCTACGGCAAACTTTGTATTTTCCTGATCTGCAGAGGCCAGGCCATAGCCCGTCATTGATTTTATCATGTGCAAAGATATAATTTATTGTTAAATTGGTTAGGGTGTAATGGATTTAATGTGCCCAATTGCCTTTAAATGGTCATTTGATCATATCAGATACGCCGGATTGATAAACATTGGTTAAATTTACATCAAATAGATTTCAGATCATGATTCGCACTGCTTTACAAAGTTTATTCATTCCGGTTCTTTTGCTTGCTTCAACATCTGTTGTCTCTGCACAGGAAGATTTCCGCCTCAATGGGGTGATCATGGTGAAAGGCTCTACAACACGCGTTGCGCTGGCAGAAATTACCAACAAGCGGACTAAATATACCGTGGGCAGTAATGATCTGGGGATCTTTCAGATCAAGGCTTTGGTAGGGGATACCCTGCTGGTGATCAAACGCAGTTTTTCTGATGTAGAACAGGTAGTGCTGTCTGACCGCGACATGATTATTTATGTGGATATGGGCAATACACTGAATCAGGTGAATATCCGCGGCCAATCCAAGAAGCAGGAGCTGGACCAGCTTAAGCAGGATTACAGGGATAAAGGCTCTTTTTATCAGGGCAAACCGCCACTGCTTTCCTATATTTTTGCACCAATTACGGCTTTGTATGAACTTTTTGGCAGCACGCCTAAAAAAGCCAGGCGATTTGGCAAATACTACAATACAGAATTACAGCAGACAACTATAGACGGGTTTTTTAATGAAGCGCTGATTCAGAAAAATACGGAGCTGGAAGGTAAAGACCTGGAGAATTTTATGCTGAACTACCGCCCGGAATACAGCAGGTCCAAAAACTGGACAGAGTACGATGCGGTCAAATATATCAGGGATTCCTACAAACAGTATACTGATACCTTAAGAAAGAAATAATTCTATTGAAAAGGAAGATCCGGCACATAATTATCAGGGACGGATCGATATAGATGGATAAACTACTTAAATAGATAACGCTTCGCATGCCTTTTCTGCGGCTTGTTTTTCTGCGTTTTTCTTGTTATAATCTCTGCCGATACCATAACTTTCTCCCTCAATCACCGCCTGGATGGTAAACAGTTTTGCACTTTCACCCTCACCGTTCTGGATCATATCAAAGGTAATATCCTTGGCGTGTCGCTGGCACCATTCTATCAGCTTGCTCTTGAAGTTAGTTTCTGTGAGCTCCAGTGTATGAATGTCAATATAAGGCTTAACAATACGTTTCAGCAATAATTCCTTCGTAAAATTATATCCCTTATCCAGATATACCGCACCGATTAGTGCTTCAAATGCATCGCCTAGCATGGAATGGTGTTTTGTTTGTGCATTCACCATTTTCTGATCAAAAACGATCAGCTGATCAAATCCCATTTTGCGTGCAAGCTGATTCAGATTCGCCCTGTTTACAATCTTTGAACGCATTTCTGTAAGAAAGCCTTCTTCCTTGTAGGGATAATGTTTAAAAAGTAGTTCGGCAATAACGGCACCGAGAATGGCATCGCCCAAAAACTCGAGACGTTCGTTGCTGCTGCGGCTTCCATTTTTTAAAACTTTTGCTACAGACCGATGCCTGAACGCCATTTTATACAAAATGGTATTTCCAGGCACAAAGCCTAACATATTTCGAAGCTTTTTTATAAACTCTTTATCGGGGGATAAATAGAGTTTATACAGGTCAAATAGGGGCATTAAATTCTATAAAATCGATTTGTAACGTTTACTCTTCGTACTTTTTGAAAATGACTGAGGCATTATGCCCACCAAAACCAAAAGTATTACTCAATGCCGCACGTACCAAACGTTTCTGTGAAGTATTGAATGTGAAATTCAACTTTGGATCGAAATCAGGATCATCTGTGAAATGGTTGATCGTAGGCGGAACAATGTCGTTTTTTACAGATAAAATAGAAGCAATGGCCTCAACAGCTCCGGCAGCACCCAGGAGGTGGCCAGTCATTGATTTCGTTGAACTGATATTCAATTTGTAAGCATCTTCACCAAATAAGTCTACAATGGCTTTTGTTTCACTGATATCCCCAAGAGGAGTAGAGGTGCCGTGAACATTGATATAATCAATATCCGCAGTACTCATTCCTGCATCTTTAAGTGCATTGGTCATCACCATCCTGGCACCCAATCCCTGAGGATGCGGGGCTGTGATATGATTTGCATCTGCACTCATTCCACCACCAACTAATTCAGCATAAATTTTAGCACCGCGTGCTTTTGCATGCTCTAATTCTTCCAGGATAATCGTTCCTGCACCTTCTCCTGCAACAAAGCCATCTCTGTCTTTATCAAAGGGTCTGGAGGCGGTTGAAGGATCGTCATTGCGTGTAGAAAGCGCATGCATGGCATTAAATCCTCCAATACCTGCTTCATTGATAATGGCTTCTGATCCGCCGCTGATAATCATATCTGCCATATCCAGGCGGATGTAATTGTAAGCGTCTATCATTGCATTTGTAGATGAAGCACAGGCAGATACCGTAGCGAAATTAGGGCCGCGAAGGCCATATTTGATGGAAATATGACCTGTAACAATGTCAATAATCATCTTAGGGATGAAGAAGGGGTTAATGCGGGGAGTTCCATCACCAGCATAGAAATTCCTCATTTCATCCAGAAACGTTTTTATGCCACCAATACCTGAACCCCAGATGACGCCGATACGGTTTGTATCCAGATCAGAGAAATTAACCCCTGAATCTTTAACGGCTTCTTCGGTAGATACCATGGCATACTGAACAAATGGATCTAATTTGCGTGCTTCTTTTTTATCCAAAAAGTCTTCAGGATTGAAGTTTTTGAGCTCACATGCAAATTTTGTTTTGAACTTTTCTGTATCAAAACCTGTAATAGGCGCAGCGCCGCTCACCCCTTTTAACAAATTATCCCAGAATTCTGGGATAGTATTGCCAATTGGAGTGAGCGCACCTAGACCTGTAACTACTACTCTTTTTAATTCCATTTATACGGATTATACGGAGACCGTATGTTCTACTTTACGTTTTTCTCTAGATAAGCAATTGCTTGACCAACTGTACCGATAGTCTCAGCTTGATCATCAGGAATCGCTACATTGAATTCTTTTTCGAATTCCATGATAAGTTCTACAGTATCCAAAGAATCCGCACCTAGGTCATTAGTGAAAGAAGCTTCTGGGGTAACCTCGCTCTCATCCACACCTAATTTTTCAACGATAATAGCCTTAACTCTTGAAGCAATATCAGACATAATGTTATAATTTAATGGGTTAAATAATTCAGTGCAAAGAAAAATAAATTCTGACACATTTCAAATGTTTTTATTTCTCTGTCAATTTTAATGTTTTTATTCCGAACTGAAAAACAAAATTAGTTTTATAATTTCGTATCCTAAAATCTTATTCGTCTACTTTGAACAAAACTTATTTAAAACTTTCTCTGGATCTTGATTTTGTGCTGATCGCAATCACTGCATCCCTAAAGGATTATGTGTTCTGTCACCAGATCAATACGAGGCTCAACCTGAACTTTGAAAAGGCGGATGACCATGAGGTTTACTTCAATATTGATGAACCTCCGCGCGCTTTCTCCAAATATTATTTTTACGTGGAGCAGGGAGACAATGAATATTACATCCTCAGCAACCGGAATAGTGAAGGATTCCTGATCCCGGAGATGAGCAAAGTAGATTATTTTATGATCATTCACACTTACATTGATAAAGAAGATTTGAATTATATCCTCACAGGGCTCAACAAACTGCCTGATATTCAGGTTGCTGCGCAGATAGATCCGCTTAAGCTCAAATCAAAGGAGAATTTGGTAATGTAAATTTTATATACAAGGTGTATTAAATACACTATATTTGAAGCTTACATTATTAGTTAAATAACATAAATAACCAGACTAACATTGGTTTTTTCATATAAAACCCCCATTTTGTTGGTCAGTAACAAATAAAAGTAATTTCAATGAAACCTTTTCATTCCAGAACAAAAATTGTAGCCACGCTAGGTCCTGCCTCGGCTAAACCAGATGTTTTATATAGCATGTTTAATGCCGGATTAGATGTCTGCAGACTTAACTTTTCACATGGTTCACAAGCGGATCACCAGGAGGTCCTGGACACCATCCGTTCGATCAACGAAAAATATAACTATAATGTCGGCATTTTGGCGGATTTACAAGGTCCTAAAATCAGGATTGGAAAAGTTCAGGATGGTGGTATACAGTTAGTTAATGGAGCACGTACTACAATTACCACTAAAGAGTGTATTGGTAATGAAGAGCGTATTTATATCACTTACAACACTTTCCCTAAAGACGTAAAAGCGGGCGAAATTATCCTGCTTGACGACGGAAAACTGCAGATGAGAGTGATCTCGACCAACCTTGAAGATGAGGTTGTTTGTGAGGTTGTCCATGGTGGTATCCTTACTTCGAGAAAAGGTGTGAACTTACCAAATACCAAGGTTTCTATCCCTTCTTTAACTGAAGAAGACCGTTATAACCTTGACTTTGTACTGGAAAATAATGTAGACTGGATCGGCTTGTCATTTGTTCGTAATGCTGCTGATATTGTAGAATTAAAAGAAATTATCAAAGCAAGAGGTAAACATGCAAGGGTGATCGCCAAAATCGAAAAACCTGAAGCTATCGCTAACATCGATGAAATCATCGCTGTTTCTGACGGTATCATGGTTGCCCGTGGAGATCTTGGTGTTGAAATGCCAATGGAAGAAGTTCCTTTGCTTCAGAAAATGATTGTTCAGAAATGTATTGCAGCTTCTAAACCTGTAATTATCGCTACACAAATGCTTGAAAGCATGATCACTACACCAAGGCCAACACGTGCTGAGGTAAATGACGTTGCAAATTCAGTATTGGATGGAGCTGATGCAGTGATGCTGAGCGGCGAAACTTCTGTTGGAGAGTTTCCACTGATCGTTATCGAAACGATGCAGAAAATCATTCAGAACATCGAAACAAACAACTATCCGTTTAACGTAGATAAATATCTGAAACCTAAATCTGAGTCGTTCTTAAGCGATGCAGTTTGTGATTCAGCTACATTTTTGGCTAAACAAACAAGTGCAGTAGGTATCGTTTCTATGACAGTTAGTGGTTATACTGCTTTCGAAATCTCTAGTCACAGGCCAAAAGCACTGACTTATATCTTTACTAACAATAAGCAACTGATCAATACTTTAGCCTTAGTTTGGGGCGTTCAGGCGTTCTATTATGATAAGTTTGAGAGTACTGATGAGACTATTTTAGATGTAAATGATCAGCTGGTGAAAATGAAACTGATCAAAAAAGGAGATATTGTAATCAATACTGCTGCTGTTCCTATGGAAAGCCAGGGCAGAACAAACATGGTAAAAGTTACCGTTATTGATTAATTTGCTTTAGAAATCAAAAAAAATACTACTTTTGCAACCCCGTAATGGAGAGGTGTCCGAGTGGTTGAAGGAGCACGCCTGGAAAGTGTGTATACCTCAAAAGGGTATCGAGGGTTCGAATCCCTCTCTCTCCGCGTTAAGCAAAGTAAAATACACAAAAGCGCCCCGAACGTAAGTTCAGGGCGCTTTTTGTTTGTATTGAATTCCATAGATTTTTACCTATTTTGTGAGAGAATAACATCGATATATGTCTTTGTTAAACATCAGATCATCTCATAAAACTCTCGTTCATGGTTAAAGTAAAATGCCTCTTCTTAGGTATAGGCTTGCTGGTCGGTACCGGTGTATTTGCCCAAAATATAATTACAATCGACGCAACGGCCGCTAAAACAACGATCAATAAAAATATCTACGGGCACTTTGCAGAGCACCTTGGGCGTTGTATTTACGATGGATTTTATGTTGGGGAGGCTAATAAGACTATTCCCAATACGGATGGGGTACGAAATGATATTATTGCAGCATTAAAAAAACTCAAAATTCCAAATCTCCGCTGGCCGGGCGGATGCTTTGCTGATACCTACCATTGGAAAGACGGCGTTGGTCCCAAAGATAAAAGGCCTTCTATTGTCAATACCAACTGGGGTTATGTCACCGAAGATAACAGCTTTGGTACCAATGATTTTTTAAATATGTGCGAACTGCTGGGTACTGAGCCTTATCTATCCGGTAATGTAGGGACGGGAACCGTGCAGGAAATGCTGGATTGGATGCAGTACACCAACTTTGACAGCAAAAGCCCGATGTCTGACATGCGCAGGCAAAACGGAAGAGATAAGCCCTGGAACGTTAAATACTGGGGGATTGGTAACGAGACTTATGGCTGCGGCGGACATATGACTGCTGAGTATTATGCCGGTATGTACCGTCAGTACGTTTCTTTTATGCGCAACGATGGTAAAAATAACCTGTCTTTTGTTGCTGCCGGGGCTAAAAATGATGATTACCACTGGACAGAAACACTGATGAAAGGTGTGCCGCTCTATATGCTGGATGGTATTGCCATGCATCATTATTCTTATGTAGACTGGGAGAAAAAGGGTTCGGCATCCGTTTTTAATGAAACGCAGTACTTTAAAACCATGAAGCAGGCGGTATGGATGGAGGAACTTGTGGCAAGACATTCGGCCATCATGAATAAATATGACCCGAAGAAAAAAGTAGGGCTGGTTGTTGATGAATGGGGCGGCTGGTATGACGTTGAACCAAATACAAATCCGGGTTTCCTCTATCAGCAGAATACCATGCGGGATGCGATGATTGCGGGGGTTACGTTAAATGTATTTAATAATCATGCCGACAGGGTGCGGATGGCCAACCTTGCGCAATGCGTAAACGTGCTGCAGGCGGTAATCCTTACGGATAAGGAAAAAATGATCTTGACTCCGAGCTACCATGTGATGGAGATGTATAATGTGCATCAAAACGCGAAATTGCTGCCACTGACGATTCAAACAAATAAATATGTACTTGGTGACGGCAAATTGCCTGCAGTGTCCGCATCGGCTTCTATAGACGCTAATCTTGCAGCACATATCAGTCTCGTCAATATTGATGCGAAAAAGACACAGAAAACTACGGTTAATCTTAAAGGCAGGAAATTCAGTACAGTTACCGGAAGAATCCTGACCTCAAAGCGGGTGCAGGACTGTAACAGCTTTGAGGAACCGGATAAAGTACAGCCGGTGATTTTCAAAGACGTGTCTCTTAATGGTAGTATGCTTACGGTAAGCCTGCCGCCTTTTTCATTGGTGGTGCTGGAATTGAAATAAATCACTCTTCCAGTAAACCTGCATTGTCTTTCAGCTCTACCCCGGACAATTTTCTGCTGAATGCTTCGCGTATCAGGTAAAAGATCTTTTTGGCGGCAAGCTCAAAAGACAGGCCTTCGGGCCTGATATTGGACACACAATTGCGTGATTCATCAGTAAGCCCTGGTTTTGGATCGTAGGTTAAGTATGCACCGACACTGTCTGCAGAACTTAGTCCTGGCCGCTCGCCGATCAGCATCAGCGCTAAGCGGGCTCCCAGCGTGTGCGCAATATGGTCAGATAAAGCCACGCGCGACTGTGAGGCCAGGCAGATAGGGGCCAGGTGGTATTTCATCCCCTTTAACATCGGTAACAACGCTGCAAGCAGTGGAACCACATTTGTATTAATGGCGGTTGCGGACAGGCCGTCGGCCAGGATCAGAGAGATATCAAATGCACCGGAATGTTCTTTTAACAGTTGTAGAGACTGTACATCCGGTATTCTTCCCAGATCCGGGCGCTGCAGATATTGGTGGCGGCTTTCTGCTTTGCTGTGGATCTCGAGGAGGGGTATTTTAAAAGCTGCCAGGCTGCTGAGCAGCGTCGTAGGCTCCAGTTCAGAATAAACAGCATCCCGGGCGTGCGCATGGGCAAGCTTAAACTCCAGCGATGCAGACAGCGGAATGCTGTCGCCAACTCTGCCTAAAGCAATACGGGCAGCTGTAAATTCTTTTAATGATTCCCATGAATCTGTGATCTTTACCGGGGTATTTTCCATAACAGGCAGATTGAGCAGCTAAAACAGGTGATTTATTAATTTATTCATCATCAATTGTGTATGCCTGATTTTGCCGCGGTCGTCCGTAATTCCCTGTCTGATCAGCCATGCTTCAAACTCAGGTGCAGGCCTTAAACCAAGGACTTTCCTGAGATAGAGGGCATCATGGAAGGAGGTAGACTGATAATTGAGCATAATATCGTCTGATCCGGGAATACCCATTACAAAATTGCACCCTGCTACGCCGAGTAAAGTCAGGAGATTATCCATGTCATCCTGGTCGGCCTCCGCATGGTTGGTATAGCATACATCTACACCCATTGGGAGGCCCAGCAGTTTTCCGCAAAAATGATCTTCCAGTGCAGCCCTGATAATTTGTTTACCATCGTACAGGTATTCGGGGCCGATAAAACCAACCACGGTATTGACCAGCAGGGGATGATATTTGCGGGCTACAACGTAAGCCCTTGCTTCGCAGGTTTGCTGATCTACACCATGATGAGCATTCGCAGACAGTGAACTGCCCTGACCGGTTTCAAAATACATCACGTTCTGGCCTAATGTGCCTCTGTTTAAAGATAGGGTAGCATCATAAGCCTCGTCAAGTAAGGAAAGGTTAACTCCAAAACTGGTGTTAGTTAGCTGGGTACCGGCAATAGACTGGAAACAGAGATCTACCGGCGCGCCGCTGTTGATCAGTGCGATGGTTGTGGTAATATGGCTCAGTACGCAGGATTGTGCAGGGATATCAAACTGCTGGCGGATGGTATCGATCAGATTTAACAAATTTGTCACACCTGCGGGGCTGTCAGTGGCGGGATTGATACCAATCACCGCATCGCCGCTGCCATATAGTAAGCCATCGATAATGCTTGCGGCAATACCCTTAGGGTCATCAGTAGGGTGATTAGGCTGCAGGCGTGTTGAAAACCTGCCCGGAAGCCCAATGGTATTGCGAAAACGGGTGACTACCTCGCATTTCTTTGCAACCGTGATCAGGTCCTGATTTCGCATCAGCTTGGATACTGCAGCCACCATCTCTGGGGTAAGACCGGTTTTTAGCTGGTTTAGCACCGCTGTGCCGGCCTGATCGCTAAGCAGCCAGTCTCTCAGTTCGCCAACTGTAAAATGCGCAATCAGCTTAAATGCTTCCTGATCATGGCTGTCTATAATTAAACGGGTAACTTCATCTTCTTCATATGGGATAATGGCCTCGTTCAGGAAATTCTTTACCGGCACATCTGCTAAGGTGATCTGTGCGGCTACACGTTCTTCATAACTTATGGCACAAATGCCCGCAAGCGTATCCCCGCTTCTCAGGGGAGATGCTTTTGCCAGCAGGTCTTTGAGGTCCCTGAACTGGTAAACACGCTGGCGTATGGTATGCTGATAGCTCATGATTATTCTGCCTGGACTACAATTGCTTTTTCAAGCAGGATATCATCGTTAATTCTCTCTTTATGTTTGCCACTGATAATAAATAGCAGAACGGCGACAGCCATGCCGGCAAGGAAGACCCCGGTGAGCACGACATTGTAATAAATAATGGCAAACAGGCAGACTGTGCAGAGGAACAGCGCTACAGCCGGAAACACCGGGTAAAAAGGCGAGCGGAAAGGACGCTTCAGTTCGGGCTCTTTGCTGCGCAGCATAAAAAGACTGATCATGCTCATCATATACATGACTATCGCCCCCAGAACAGATAAGATAATCACCTGGCTGGTAGTGCCTGTAAACAATGCGGCGAAACTGACAAAGCCGCCTGCAACAACCGACCAGTGGGGTGTTTTAAACCGGTGATTGATCTTCGCAAGTCCCTGCGGCAGATAACCGCTTCTGGCCATCGCGAAGATTTGTCTGGACGAGGCCAGGATCGTTCCATGGAATGAGGCAATTAAACCAAAGAGGCCAATGCTGGCGAAGATCTTTGTGAAGCTGCTGTTCTTTCCAAGAACTACAGATATGGCTTCGGGCAGCGGATAGTCGATCGTACTGAGGGTACGCCAGTCGGTAATCCCCCCCGTAAGGACCATTACGCCCAGCGCCAGGAACATGAGTGTAGCCAGACCGGAGATATAGCCTTTTGGAATATTCTTTTCAGGTTCTTTCACTTCTTCGGCAACCATGGCCACCCCTTCGATAGCGAGGTAAAACCAAACGGCATAGGGCAGGGCTGCAAATATTCCCTTCCAGCCAAAAGGCATGGGGTTGCTCAGGTAATTGACTGCTTTGAAATGAGGTGCGATGATACCCATAAATAACAGCAGTTCCCCTACGGCAAGTACAGTAATAAAAATGGAAAATGCAGCGGATTCCTTGATGCCGGAGATATTGATAAAAATAAAGATGACGTTAAAGATCAGGGCAGACTGCAGCACGGGGACCAAGGGGTACAAAAAATGCAGGTAGCTGCCAAGGGCAAATGCAATGGCTGGCGTGGCCAGCAGAAAATCGATCAGCGTAGCATAGCCGGCAATCAGCCCGCCAAATGGCCCCATGGCCCTGTAGCTATAGGCAAAAGCACCTCCTGCATGGGGAATTGCGGTAGTGAGTTCGGTATAGCTGAAAATGAAGGTAACATACATCACGGTGACGAGCAGTGTAGCAATCAAAAAGCCAATAGTGCCGGCTACCCCCCAACCGTAGTTCCATCCAAAGTATTCTCCTGAGATAACCAGCCCTACAGCGATGCCCCATAAGTGGATTGGTTTTAAGGTTCTTTTTAAGGTCTCTGCAGTGGATTTCGTCATAAAGGGGAGGCGTTTGGGTGAATGCTAAAGAGCAAGAAATATAATGAAATTTTGCCGGATTAGGAGGTTCATAAACAATGAAATGATCCAAAAAAGAAGGGCCTGTCATTTACTGACAAGCCCTTCAAAGCAGAATCTGAATTTCAGATATTATTTTATCCAGTAAAATTTAGTGGCTTCATTTTCTACACCACCTAAATAAGCGGCAACTGCTGCATTGTAAGCATTCTGACTAGACGTTACCACACTTGTAGGATAGGTTAAACGTTTAATATATGTTCCCAATGGCAATACAGGATTTTGAGGCGACATGATAAAATATTGTTTAGGATATCCTGTGCGTCTGAACTCTGACCATCCTTCAGTCCCTTCAGGGAATACTGCGATCCATTTCTGAGTGATGATCTTTTCAAGTTTAGTTTCAAAAGCAGCACCTTCATCCCATTTTACAACATTTGTTGTTAATGGTGCGCTTGCGTAATCAGGACGTTTTGGATCAACATATGCCAGTTGAGTGCTTGTGCTTTGAAGATATGTATCTGCACCAGCAACACCGTTTGCTGCGATAGAGGCTCTTACACCCGCTTCATAAAATGACTGAGCTGTACCGGTACCCATGTTCCATCCTCTTAAAACACCTTCTGCTTTCAGGAAGTAACTCTCTGCTACGTCAACTACTTTCATTGGTGCTGCCTGTGCAACATTGTATTTTGAATAGTTTTCATAAACAGATTTTGTTGGTCTTTCCACACCTGGTCTGATTCCTCTGTAAGTACCGTTAAGAACCGGGTCAGTTGCAGGAAGAACGTAAGCAGGTAAGCGCGGATCGCCAAATCCCTGCAGGTAAGTTACTACTGCAGCAGAGATACGTGTATCAGACCATGCATTGGTCATCGTGTAGTGAGGGTTTGTTCCGCTTGGAGCAGATACAGAGAATGATCCTGTAGTTGCATCCAGAAGACCGCCGCTTGCAGCAAGAACAGCTTTTTCTGCCTGTGTTTTTCCCAGGGCAGCATCTACTACAGAAATTCTCATTCCCATACGTAAACGAAGTGTGTTTGCAAGTTTAATCCAGTTGGTATACTCGCCAAGCAAGGTAGATCTGTCCCATTTCTTGAAACGTGTCTGGTCTGCGTTCGGATCGGCAGTTTCCGCAGCCTGTAAATTGGCTACGGCTTTGTCAAGATCCAGGAACATGGCAGCGTATGCTGCTGCCGGCGAATCAAACGCTGGCTCGGCAGTATCTCCGTATTTTGAGTAAGGGAAGGGGCCAAAAGTATCAACCAGTCTTTGTCCTGCTGCAACTTTCGTGATCAGGGCAATAGCATATAAATCCGGATATTTTGTATCAAAACCTTTTCTTTTCATGGTCAGCCAGTTGTTCATTACGCCATTTACTGAAATGGTATAAGAACTTTCCCAGATACCCCTGGTTACATAGGTTGTCGTATTTACGTTACCTAAAAAGTTACTTGGGGCTTCCAGGTATCCTGCGTAAGACTCTGCCTGCAGGTTTTGCTGGGTTTGTTCATCCGGAGTGGTCTTAACAATGTTGTTCATCATTACAGGCAGTAAGAATGCTGCCTCAGCACCGTCTTTTTGCAGGTCTATATCAGAGATATCTCCTTTGTCCGTGTTTAATCCATCAAAGTCTTTGGTACAGGATGATGCTGCGAACATTAACATGCAGAGAAAGAACACCTTGTAATTCATCTTATGTGTATATTTTTTCATTTCTTTAATTTTTAGGGATTAGAAATTTACTCTAAGTGTAGCACCTATAGATCTTGCAGAAGGCATCTGGAATGATTCAAAGCCCAGGCTGTTGTTGTCTGTAGTTAAGGCCAATTCAGGATCAAATGGTGCTTTCTTGTAGAAGAACAGGATGTTACGTCCTACAAGTGAGATATTTACACTTTTGATCACTTTGCTGAATGTTGGAAGCGTATAGCCAATTGCAATTTCTCTTAATCTGATGTTAGTCGATTTGTAAGTATATTCTGTTGCAACAGCGCCAGCATCAGCACTTGCCGAAATGAAGTTGTAGTAAGTCTGTGCGTCAATTAATCGGCCGTTAACCATTACGCCGCCAGCATCACGTGCAGCTGCTGTTCTTGGAGAAAGACCTTTGTAGTCTAACCATTGCTGAGTAGATGACGATACCAAACCACCAAACCTGCCGTCAACCAGGAAAGAGAAACTGAAGTTTTTATACTTGAACTGGTTGTTCATGTTCAGCAGGAAATCCGGATTTGCGTTTCCGATATACTGATCTGCTTGTACAGATAGGACAGGAAGGCCTGTTGTTGGATCAAATTTCTGTGATCCGTCTTCATTGTATTGGTAAGTTTTACCAAACAAATCACCATAAGCACCGTATTCTCTGCCGTTCAGCAAGCTGCTTCCCGGACGAAGAAGGTATAAATTGGTTAATCTGTTTCCACTCTGCAGTACAAAACGGTCAGACGTTAAGAGGTTACTCAGTGATTTGATCCTGTTTTTGTTTTTTGTGAAATTGATACCCGGGGTCCAGCTTACATTTCCAAGTTTTGCATTGTAGCTTACAGTAGCCTCAATACCTCTGTTCTGGATTGTTCCTCCGTTAATATAAAATTCTGTGGCACCAGCACCTGTAGGAGCTGTAATTTTGAATACCTGATCACGTGTTGTAGCATCATAGTAAGTTACGTTCACGTTTAACTTATCCTGGAATAAGCGCAATTCAGCACCTACCTCATAAGATCTTGTACGCTCAGGTTTAAGGTTAATGGTATCCAGACCGCTGAAGAATGGAAGTGTTTCCCTTCCGTTAACACTTTCATCAGGGTTAACTGTGTAGTTTGAATTTCTGGCTGCTGCACCGAATGGTAAAGCGTTACCTACCTCTGCATACGTTGCCCTAACTTTTGCAAATGAAAGCAGGTCGTTCGGAGCAGATTGTTTAGCAACATAGGCTAAACCTGCAGATGGATAGAAGAAAGAATTATCTGTTGTTGATGACCACTCGTTTCTTGCTGTTACATCCAGGAATAACCTGTCTTTCCAGCCGATTGTTGCAGTACCCAGTACAGATCTGCTGATCCTTTTTGTTTTTTCAGTTTCAGAAATGTAGTTTCCTGTTAAGCCTTGTAAAGAAAAGTAATCTGCATAATATAAAGTGTTATCAGCACCATTAGTACGGTTACCGATAGCCTGGTAAGTCAGGATTGTATTGGTAAAACCTGCAGTTGCATTTAAAGTGAAATCCTTTGATAATGATTTGTTAGCCTGCAACAAGATGTCGGTATATAAATCCTGACCGATGTTCACATCTTTTCTGTAAGATCCGTTCACGCCAATCGAAGTAGGGTCACCACTTGCGCCATAGCGCTGATCATTATCATAGCTGTATTTGTTCACAGTTGTTCTTCCGGTTAAGTTTAACCAGTCCGTGATATTGTATCTTACGGAACCGTTTACATTGGTACGGTTGTCCAGTTCATCACGGTTGATGTGGTTCAGGATCCAGTAAGGGTTTTGGTTAGAACTGTGTTCATTTTTAATGTAAGGCCAGTTTTGAACGTTAAATCCTCTGGTCGGACTGTAAACAGTACCACCATTTGCAGCATATTGTGAGATGTCTACGCCCATCGGGAATAAATACAAACCAAACATTGGGCTATTGTACCATGAAGACTCGTTTCTGTTTGTAGTTTTTGTCTGGATATAGTTGATACCACCTTCAATAACGATTTTGTTATCGAATAATTGAGTGCTACCTCTTACTGTCATGTTATTTCTTCCAAATTTGTATCCCGGAAGCATCGCTTTAGCATCGGTATTTGCATAAGAGAAATAGAGTTTAGAAGTCTCAGTTCCGCTGCTGATCGATACGCTATTGATATAATTCTGGCCTGTCTGGAAGAAATCTTTAATGTATTTGTCAGATCCGTTGGTGATTTTTGGACCCCAGCTATCATTAATTGGTGTTGTAGGAGCTACGCCTAAAGAACCATTTCCGTACGATGTCTGAACTTCTGGTAAAGATACCGGATTGTCAAATGTAGCTGTAGAAGTAAAGTTTACTGCCGGAGCACCTAATTTACCTTTTTTGGTAGTGATTAAGATTACACCATTAGCTGCCTGGCTACCATATAAAGCCGCAGCAGAAGCACCCTGAAGTACCTGCAGGTTTTCAATATCTTCCGGGTTATAATCGGCAAAACCACCGATTGGCACACCGTCTACAACGTATAACGGCTGGTTATTTCCTGAAATTGATTTATTACCACGAAGAACAACCCTTGGCGTACTGCCCGGGCCACCAGCTCCCTGCGTAACAAATACACCTGCAGCTTTCCCTGCAAGAGAATTCAGGACACTCGGGCCTTTTACCTGGTTCAGTTCTTCTGCCGATACTGAGGTAGTACTGTATGTCAGACTTTTCTTTGCACGGGTGATACCCAGTGCTGTTACCACAACGCCTTCCAATGACTTAGCATCATCCAGTAAGGTTACGTTTATCGTTGTGCGCCCGTTAACCGACAAGGTCTGGCTTACATAGCCGATAGAACTAATTGTTATTGAGCCATTGGAAGGCACACTGATAGAGAATTTTCCAGCTGCATTTGTTTGCGTTCCTGTATTGGAACCGCTCACTTTAATGCTTACAGCAGGAAGAGGGGCATTTGTAGGGTCGAGCACTGTTCCGGTAACTGTTATGTTCTGTGCAGCTACACAAAACCAGCAGAATTGAAATAATGCAAAAAGCATGTAAAATCTTTTCATAAAACTTGAGTTTAGGGTTTAAGTTTTTGTTTGTTGGTTAGGAAAAAAATAATCACTCGTAATAGGACGCTTATACTTATATCAAGGAATAGACAGTTTCACTTCTTTAAGTACAAGATTAAAAGTGTTGCAACAGGAATGATATTGATTTGAAATAAATCCCTGAGCCTGGATTTTTGTTGTTTTTACTTCATTTTAACGGGTTTTTGTGTACGAATTGGATAGTTAGGGATGTTTATAAGCCTTTAAAACGTTTTGTCGTTTTAAAAACAGTATTTATAATCTTTTTTTGTAAAAAATAACGGCTTTTTGCGATTATTTATTCCTGATTTTCAATAAAACCAAGAATTGGAGAGATGAGCGTTTAGTTAGTTTTATAGTTAATCGTTTTATATGCAAAACAATAATCTAAAATAACTTTTTTTTAGTAAATTGTGTAATCTTTTTAAGAAAATTAAAAAGATTAGTGATTTTCCTCTAAAAATTCTAGCCAAGAAATAAATTACACTAATTATGTCTCTCAATAAAACAAAAGTGCTTGTATCAAATAGCGAAACGATCAAATGTTTATATTATAACAAGCTGTTAACCAGTGCAGATGTAAGTAATATGATCGGAAAGAGCATACCTTACGCAATAAAGGTCTTAAATGAATTAAAAAAGAACGGATTTGTAGAAGAAATGGGACTTGCGAACTCCAGCGGGGGACGTAAGCCCCTCAATTATTCCCTCATTTCTGATTCATATTATTTGGTGTCAGTGGCGATGGACCAATTTTCTGCACGAATGGTGGCAGTAGATATGAACAATAATTTTGTAACAGATATAATAAGGTATGAATTTGATATTTTCACGCTGAAGCCGGATCAGCTGATTTCCTCTATCAATCAATTTATTGAAAGCAGTAATATTTCAAAATCTGCCATATTAGGGGTCGGGATTACCATGCCTGGTTTTATTGATACAGAGATCGGCATCAACTACACCTACCTGCAGGTTGCGGGCCAGCCATTGGCAGGATACCTGCAGCAGCAACTGTCCATTCCTGTTTTTCTGGATAATGATTCAACAGCAATTGCACTTGCAGAACAGAAATTTGGTGTGGCCGCCCATATGAAAAATGTAATGGTGCTTAATCTGGGCTGGGGAATTGGCCTGGGAATGATCCTTAACAATAAAATCTTCAGGGGCAATAATGGGCTTGCAGGAGAATTCAGCCATATACCTTTGTTTAAAAATGGTAAACTATGCAACTGCGGAAAACGGGGCTGCCTGGAAACCGAGGCCTCATTAGTGGCTGTAGCAGGTATTGCAAAAGAGGGGATCAGCAATGGGCAGATTACAAGTTTGTCTAATTATGCCGACGTTGATGCCGATGCAATCATCAATGAGGCAATTAAAGGGGATGTGTTTTCTGTAAAACTGATTTCTGAAGCAGCTTATCATGTAGGGGAGGGATTGGCAATACTGATCCACCTGATGAATCCAAGTGCAATTGTACTGAGCGGAAAGGGCAGCGTGGTGGGCAAGCTATGGCTTTCACCTATTCAGCAGGCTATAAATGAACATTGTATACCTTTACTGACCAATTTTACGGAAATCAAGATTTCGGATTTAAATAATAAAGCCCAGCTGATCGGAGGCGCCGCTTTAATTGTAGAGAACTTTGGGAAAGCACTGGGTGATAAATTAAATGCAATAGAGATAGGCTCTCTTAATAAGGCCAGTTAGCATCTGATTACCTGATGCAGTTCAGGGCTTGCAATTTTTAACGCGACTAAACAGGCAACACACGCTTACGCCGTTTGTAAGCCCAGGGCACGCTGCCGGTAAGCTGTTGGTGTGATGCCAGTCTTTTCCTTGAAAAGCTTTGAAAAGTAAAAGCTCGACTCAAACTTAAGTGTATAGGCGATCTCTTTGACTGACAGGTTGGGGTCTGACAGCATCGTCCTGGCTTTTTCAATCTTTAGTTGTATACAATATTGTCCCGGAGAAAGGCCTGTGTAACTTTTGAATACTTTCCTGAACCATGAATATCCCACCTGCAGTTCTTCTGCGGCCTGTTCTGGAGAAAATGCCTTGTCAATATTTGAACGAAACAGCAGCCGGGCTTTATTCACCAGGATTTCCCTGTCTTCATGTTCTACTGAACTTTGTTTGAGCACGGCATGTAAGCTGCCCATCAGATGCAGGGCCGCGCCCGATACCAGGGGCTGATAACCGCTGATCTCCGTTTTGGTTTTCTCTATAATCGTATCAAAAAGATTAAAAATCTGTTCATTAAACCCAACATATAAACATGGGGCCTCTGGTTTAAAGAAGCCATTCTGTACCAGGTTATCTATGATCTCTCCTTTCAGGCCAATCCAGTATTCGTCCCAGCCGGTATCTTCGTTGGGTTTGTAACGGTGACGCTCGCCGGGAAAAAGCACAATGACCGTTCCTGCCCTTACCGCCTGATATTTGCAGCTGTCTGATTCGAATATGCCGCTTCCTTTAGTGATATACAAAAACTGGTATTCATCCAGGATCCTGCCGTTATTCCAGTTGAAATAATAATCGGCCGGATGGGCAATGATGGGATAGTTTGATGACGGTTCTGTACTGATACAGCCTGCATTCAGGACATACAATCCCCATTTCTTATCTTCAGCACTCAGCGGCAAATATTTGTAGTAATTGGTCATCAGTTTTATAATTGGTTGCTTGCAGAAATCGGAAATAAATCTACTAAGAATTTATGAATCCACCCTTATTGTCAAAATATACAGTTAAAATATCAAAACATAGAGGCATGGCATAGGCATTAGTGATAAATTAGCTAAACCAAATGTGAACTCTCAGGTCTTCCATAAAACGGGTAACCATTAAAAAATTAAAAAAACTGTTTGCGGAGCAGGACAGTTAAGTACAGTTAAGCCAATTGCAAGCTTTATACTTGTCATATTTTTCTAACCAGATATCATAAAAAATTATGCAAATTATTTTTGGAGTCATATTCCATTTTATCGGCGGGTTTGCCTCCGGAAGTTTTTATATCCCCTACAAAAAAGTTAAGGGCTGGGCCTGGGAAAGTTACTGGATCGTGGGAGGAATCTTCTCCTGGCTGATCGTTCCGCCACTGGCAGCATACCTTACTATTCCGGCATTCGGAGAAATCATCAGCCATACCAGCAGTTCTATTTTAGCATTAACTTATTTTTTTGGTCTCCTCTGGGGCATCGGCGGACTCACCTATGGATTGGGCGTGCGTTACCTGGGCGTCTCTTTGGGCAGCTCTATCATTCTGGGGCTAAGTTCTGTTTTTGGGGCCTTGCTTCCGTCTATATACTATGATTTTAACCCTAAAGATGGGAAAGACAGTTTTACACATATCATCAGTAGTCCCTGGGGTCAATGGGTGATTGCCGGACTGCTGGTTTGTGTGCTTGGGATCGTTTTATGCGGCAGGGCCGGAATGATGAAAGAAAAGGACCTTGCCAAACAGCAGGAGACGAAAGAAAGTGCTGAATTTAAAATCGGGATCGGTCTTTTTGTAGCCATCGTTTCAGGGATCTTAAGTGCCTGTTTTGCCTTTGGTATCGATGCTGGTAAGGATATGGCTAATGAAGCCAACACAATCTGGAAATCACTGCATCCCGGACAGGGAGAATTCCTGTACCAGAACAACGTAACCTATGTGATTATCCTCTGGGGAGGCTTAACAACTAATTTGTTCTGGTGTATGGTACTTAATGCGCGTAACAAAACGTTTAGCGATTATACCAATAAAAAAACGCCCCTGCTGGCTAACTATATTTTTTCTGCACTGGCGGGCACGACCTGGTTCCTGCAGTTCTTTTTCTACGGAATGGGCGAAAGCAAGCTGGGCAATGGTGCCAGTTCATGGATTCTCCATATGGCCTTTATTATCCTGGTGGCCAATGTATGGGGACTGGTATTAAAAGAATGGTCGGCAGTAAGCAAAAAAACCTTATACACCGTTCTTGCAGGTATTTTATTTATTATCATTTCCATCATGATTGTTGGATATGGAAACTCAATTAAATAGTAACATTTATAAACATTAATGATATGTCTGACGAAAAAGACCGTTTTAAGCACGTAAGTTATTTATGGGACGAGACTGAAGCCGCTAAGCTCGCAGGAGACGAAGTTGCCCTGTTACTTTATCGCTCTAACCTGCTGGGAGCAGATCTTCGCCTGACCAATTATGGTGGCGGAAATACTTCCTGCAAAGCCGATGCTATTGACCCGCTGACGGGTGATACCGTAGAAGTCATGTGGATTAAAGGTTCCGGGGGCGATATCGGTACCCTGAAACGCAATGGCCTGGCCGCTTTATATGTAGAGCGCTTAAGGAGCCTGAAAAATATCTACAAAGGAATTGAAATGGAGGATGAAATGGTAGAGTTGTTTAACCATTGCATCTACGACCTGAATTCCAAAGCACCTTCTATCGATACGCCCTTACACGGCTTCCTGCCTTTTAAACATATCGACCATTTACATCCTGATGCTGCGATTGCAATTGCTGCGGCTAAAGATGGCAGGCAGATTACGCATGATCTGTTTGACGGTAAAATAGGTTGGGTAGAATGGCAAAAACCGGGATTCGATCTTGGATTGCAGCTCAAAGCCTGCCTGGATGAAAACCCGGGGATCATCGGTATTATGCTGGGATCTCACGGATTATTTACCTGGGGCGATACCGCGTACGAAAGCTATATCAATACCCTGGAGGTAATCGAGAAATGTGCAATCTACCTTGAGGAAAACTATGGCAAAAAAGGCCCGGTTTTCGGGGGACAAAAAATAGGCAGCCCAGAAAAATCCCAGCGTGAAGCGCAGGCGGCATTACTGGCACCCATCCTTCGTGGTTTCTGCTCCAGTGAAAAACATATGGTGGGCCACTTTACAGATGACGCCCGCGTACTGGAGTTTATCAACTCCAACGATCTGGACAGGCTGGCCCCACTTGGAACAAGCTGCCCGGACCACTTCCTGAGAACCAAGATCAGTCCGCTGGTACTGGAGTTAGCTCCTGATGAAGATCTTTCTGATCCTGCAGCACTCAAAGAAAGACTGGCACCGGCATTTGTAGCATACCGTCAAATGTATACGGATTATTACGAAACCTGCAAACATCCCAACAGCCCGGCTATCCGTGATGCCAACCCGGTAATCATTTTATATCCTGGTATTGGAATGTTCTCTTTCTCCAAGGATAAACAAACTACCCGTGTGGCAGCAGAATTCTATACCAACGCCATTAACGTAATGAAAGGTGCCGAGGCGATTTCTGAATATACTTCATTGCCGCGCCAGGAAGCTTTCAATATCGAATACTGGTTGCTCGAAGAAGCTAAACTTCAAAGGATGCCAAAACCAAAAGCACTTTCAGGTAAAATCGCACTTGTTACAGGCAGTGCTGGTGGTATCGGAAAAGCAATTGCAAAGAAATTTGTAGATGAAGGCGCCGTAGTGGTGATCAACGACAATGATGCCGGACGTTTGGAAAAAGCTGATGCTGAATTTTTAGCGCAGTATGGTAAAGATGCCTATACTACAGCCTTACTTGATGTAACCAGTGGCGATGATATTACCAATGCTTTCCATATCGCTGCTTTAGCTTTTGGCGGAGTGGACATCGTGGTGAACTGTGCGGGACTGTCGATCTCTAAGCCTATTGAAGAACATACGGATAAAGACTGGGACTTATTATATGATGTATTGGTAAAAGGCCAGTTCAAAGTTACCCAGGCTTCTGTTGGTGTAATGCGCAAACAGGCAATCGGCGGTGATATCCTGAATATCGTAAGTAAAAATGCACTGGTATCAGGACCTAATAACGCAGGTTACGGATCGGCAAAAGCAGCACAACTACATTTGAGCAGGTTAAATGCGGCAGAACTGGGTGCAGATAAGATCCGTGTCAATGTGGTAAACCCTGATGCAGTAATTTCAGACAGTAAGATCTGGGAGGGCGACTGGGCTGCGGGTCGTGCAAAAGCATATGGCGTGAAAGTGGAAGAACTGCCTGCATTTTATGCAAAACGTACACTGCTTGACAAGATTATTCTGCCGGAAGATATAGCCAATGCATGTCTGGTATTTGTAGGCGGATTGTTAAGCAAGTCTACAGGGAATGTGCTGAACGTGGATGGCGGCGTAGCTATGGCGTTTGTAAGATAATTAGGTTTTTTATACAATAACAATAAGACAATGGAAATAGAGAAATATCAGATTGATGCACATAATGAGAAGTTAGACGCTACTCACAAGCAAAGATTTAGTTTCGCTGCATCAGAAAATGCAAGGGTAGAAGAGGTGATCAGTAAGCTGATCAAATTTCAGATCGCTATTCCAAGCTGGGCTTTGGGTACCGGTGGTACACGATTCGGAAGATTTTCCGGCGGTGGTGAACCACGCAGCCTCGAAGAGAAAATAGAAGACATAGGTTTACTGCATAAGCTGAACCAATCCAGCGGAGCCATCTCCTTGCACATTCCATGGGATATCCCAACAGATTATGATGCCATCAAATCTTTAGCTGCACACCACAACCTGCGCTTTGATGCGATGAATTCCAATACATTTCAGGATCAGGCAGATCAAAAGCTGAGCTATAAGTTCGGATCCTTACAGCATGTGGATAAAGCAGTGCGCCAGCAGGCGATAGATCATAATATAGAGGTTATCCGTCAGGGTGTAGCCCTTGGGTCTGACGCGCTTACAGTATGGCTTGCCGATGGATCATGTTTTCCCGGACAGCTGAATTTCAGAAAGGCTTTTCAAAATACACTTGAAAGCCTTGAAGAGATCTATGCGGCTTTGCCGGATGCGTGGAAAGTATTTGTAGAGTATAAGGCATTTGAACCTAATTTCTATTCTACCACGGTAGGGGATTGGGGACAGTCTCTGTTATATGCCAGCAAATTAGGCCCTAAAGCATATACACTGGTAGATTTGGGCCACCATTTGCCAAATGCGAATATTGAACAGATCGTATCCCTCTTATTAATGGAAGGTAAACTGGGTGGTTTCCACTTCAATGATTCCAAATATGGAGATGACGATCTTACCGCAGGAAGCATGAAGCCTTACCAGCTGTTCCTGATCTTTAATGAACTTGTTGATGGTATGGACGCCAAAGGTATAGACCATGCCACAGGCCTGGGCTGGATGATC
Organism: Pedobacter westerhofensis; assembly: GCF_900182595.1. Taxonomy (GTDB): domain Bacteria; phylum Bacteroidota; class Bacteroidia; order Sphingobacteriales; family Sphingobacteriaceae; genus Pedobacter; species Pedobacter westerhofensis. The sequence continues at coordinate 369,883 of NZ_FXTN01000006.1, forward strand.
GATGCTTCGCACAATGTAAAAGATCCTCTGGAGGATCTGCTGCAATCTGTAGACGCCATTATGATTTCATATACACAGGCTTTGCTGGTAGACAGAGCAGCCCTGACTGTTGCACAACAGGAAAATGACGTAGTACGCTGCCAGGAGATCCTGCAGGACGCATTCCGTACCGATGTAAGGGCAATTGTTCAGGAAGCCAGGCTGAGAAGCGGTGGAGCAGCACAGCCGGTACAATTGTACCGCGAACTGAAGGTAAGGGAAAACCTGATTGCTAACAGAGGGCTGAAAACCGTAGCTACAGGGTTGTAATGAGTGCGGTGCCAGTAGTTGTAATTTTCGACGTGGGGAAGACCAATAAAAAGATCTTCCTCTTCGACGAAAATTATAAGATCGTTTTTGAACGGTCGGCCAGGTTCATAGAAACCTTTGATGAAGATGGTGACCCTTGTGAAAACCTTGAAAGCCTAAGGCTTTCAGTATATGATTCTCTGCGTGAAGTGCTCAGGAGGAAAGAGTTTGAGATCAGGGCGATCAACTTCTCTACCTATGGCGCCAGTTTCGTCTATATTGATGAATATGGGAAACCCCTGGCACCACTGTACAATTATCTAAAGGCTTATCCTGAAGATATCAAGAAGGAGTTTTACAAGAAATATGGCGGCGAAAATGCGATTTCTGCGGCTACTGCATCCCCGGTGCTGGACAGCCTCAACTCGGGCATGCAGCTGTACCGGTTAAAAAAGGAGCAGCCGGCTGTCTATAAAAAGCTGAAGTATGCGCTCCACCTGCCGCAGTACCTGAGTTACCTGGTTTCGGGCGCAGAATATTCTGACCTGACCAGTATTGGCTGCCACACACAGCTGTGGGACTTTACAAAAAATGATTACCACGATTGGGTGAAAAAAGAGGGGCTGGATAAAAAGCTGGCCCCTATCGTTGACGGGGATGAGGTTTTCCCCTCTGAGTTTCCCGGAAATCAATATAAGGTAGGCGTGGGGCTGCATGACAGCTCGGCTGCATTGATCCCTTACCTGATCAATTTCCATGAACCTTTTGTCCTGATCTCCACCGGTACCTGGTGTATCACGCTTAATCCTTTTAATTCTTCGCCGCTGAAACCAGAAGAGCTGGAGCAGGACTGTCTTTCTTATATGCAGTATAAAGGTAAGCCGGTAAAGGCCTCCAGGATATTTGCGGGATATGAACATGAGCAGCAGCTGAAAAGGATATCCTCACATTTTAATCAGGGCCCCGGGCGGTACAGGAACATGAAATATGATGCAGGAATTATTTACGACCTGCTGCGGGAAATGGAAAGCCGCAACGAACCGGTAGTTCCGGTATGGAGCAAAGACTCGGCTTTCATCAGCCGTGACTTGAATTCTTTTTCGTCAGATAAAATAGCATACCACCAGTTTATCCTGGATATCGCGCGGCAGCAGCTGGCTTCTACAAAATTAGTGATAGGAGACAGTAAGGTGAAAAGGATCTTTGTGGACGGCGGGTTTAGTAAAAACGCCATCTATATGAACCTGCTGGCGATGATGTTCCCGGAAATGGAAGTTTTTGCTGCTTCAATGGCTCAGGCTACCGCCATAGGAACGGCATTGGCTATACATAAATGCTGGAATACCAAACCAATGCCTAACGACATTATTGAACTGAAGTATTACGCTTCAAACAATGATCTGGCGTTATGATCATAAAGTAGGGCTACTATTTCTTATGTAAAGTAGCCCTGCTAATTATAGTGTTTATGTGTAGTTTTCAGATCTGACATAAATTTAAATAAGTTCCTCAGCCTATAAGAAGCTGAAAAATCCCGACTCAGTGGATAAATAAATTAATGGGGGATAGAATTGATCCAAACTTTTCATTTTAATCGTAGTTTAAGATGGGCACCGGGGTAATACAGTAAATTGCTGCCAGTTAACAGAACAAGCTCGTTATGAAAAAAATAGTATTGCTGGCTTTCGCAACAATGGCCATATGCAAAGGTTACGCACAGACTGACAGTCTGATCAAAAAAAGATTTAACCTGCATTTCCAGCAAACGGTAATTACGCAGACCAAACCGGGTTTCAGTGCAAAATATTCAGGCGATAACAGTCTGTCTACAGTACACGAAACAGCGACTTCATTAACAACTACTCTGTTTGGCGGTGCCCGACTCTGGAAAGGTGCCGAGGCGTATTTTAACCCTGAAATGTCTGGTGGAAAAGGCTTCAGTCAAACCCTGGGGCTCGCAGGCTTTACCAATGGGGAAACCTTCAGGGTGGGCTCACCGGAACCGGCTATTTACATCGCCAGAGCTTACCTGGTGCAAACCTTTGGCTGGGGCAGCGAAGTGGATACCCTTGCTGACGATCAAAACCAGCTGGCCGGATACCGTAAAAAAAGATATTTCTCTATTACTGCAGGTAAATTTGGCCTGAATGATTTTTTTGATAACAATGCATTTAGTCACGATGCAAGATCACAGTTCATGAACTGGTCGCTCATGGCCAATGGTGCATGGGATTATCCGGCAAATACCAGAGGTTATGTATTTGGTGCTATATTTGAACTGGGGCAACCCGACTGGTCATTACGTCTGGCTACAACCATGGTAACCAACAGTGCAAACGGAGCCATCTGGGATGCTAAGATCGGTAAAGCACATGCATTTACACTGGAATACGAAAAACGGTATGCGATCAGCGACCAGAAGGGAACCATCCGCGTGTTAGGATTTAACAATTCCGCAAAAATGGGAAGCTACCGGTTGGCGGTCACGCAAAATCCGCTGGCGCCTGATATAACCGAAACCCGTGCTTATGGCCGCGATAAATATGGTTTTGGGCTCAACATCGAACAAAATGTGAATAGTAATCTTGGGGTGTTTGCCAAAATAAGTTACAATGACGGCAAAACAGAAACCTGGGCTTTCACAGAAATAGACCGTTCACTAAGTTTTGGTGCAGTGCTCAACGGCAGGAGCTGGAATCAGAAGGACGCAGAAATAGGATTGGCCTTTGTGGGGAACGGGATTTCTAAAGATCACCGCGATTATCTTGCCGATGGCGGATATGGTTTTATTATCGGGGACGGGAAACTGAATTATGCCCCTGAAATGATAACTGAAGTATATTATAAGGTCAATGTATACCAGCATAAATTCTTTTTGTCGCCCGACTACCAGTTTGTGCTGCATCCAGCTTACAATAAAGACCGCGGCCCGGTAAATGCCTTTGCGCTCAGAGCACATGTGGAGTTCTAACACATAAAAAACCCCGGTTCTAATAAAAGAAGCCGGGGCCTGTTTTTCCAAAGGATTTGGAAATGTATCTTAAGTAGATGTTGACTAGAATTTGATACCTACACCAACTGAATACACCTGATTTTTATACTCTGGAGTATAATCAGTTCCGTTCTCATTATTTTTTTGGAAATCCAGTGCATAACGTGCGTGGATATCAAATTTATCATTTACATCATACCTGAAACCGATTACACCGGCAACAAGGCTTTTCTTAAACCTGTCAGAATCATCTTCTACGCGTGTTTCCTCTACTCCGCCAAATCCATTCTCAAATTTGTTTTTAGTAGATAGCAGGAAAGATACCTGTGGACCAGCTACGATGTTAAAGCTGCTTCCTAACCTGAATGCGAATAAAACCGGCACATCGATAAAGTTTGTAGTTTGTTTGAATGTTCCGTAAGAGTAAGTGTTTTTGTAACCTTTCTGTGCATATAATACCTCTGGTGTAAATTGTAGGCCTGCAATTAATGGGATCTCTACGGTAACACCCGCATTGAAACCTGGTTTTGCTTCGGTATCAAAATTGTTGTTACCGTCTCCTTTGATAATATCTGAATAGTTTAATCCTGCTTTAATCCCAAATTTAATTCTATCCTGTGCGCTTGCTGCAGTTGCAACAAATAGGCCTATAGCCAAAATAAAGATCTTTTTCATAGTCGTATATATTTGTGTTTGTTTGACAGGGCATTGAAAGAAATGTGCCAGTTTGATGAGATCGCTTCGTTATGAAATTAAATATTGCAGATTATCATTTGATAATCAGCTTCTTGTGTCTCATGTCTGCGTCTGGTATAACTAAATTGGGGCAGAAAAATATTGCTAAATCTATGTATCAAATTTGATACAATTGTTGATGGCAATAGCGGAATTAACGGGTCATCTGACACACCTTTGGTCATTTTGATTAACTTTGGTATAAATACACTACCATTCATGATCAAAAGACAATTACTTGCCGCCGGTATTCTGCTGTGCTCAACTGTATATTCTGTAAAAGCACAAAATGTGCAGGATCCATCTGCGCCGGCGCCACACGTTCAGTCTGCAACCCAATCGTACATCCAGATGCTGGACCAACCCAACCAATGGGTAGACTCTGTTTTTCACACCATGAGAAGACGGCAGAAAATAGCCCAGCTGTTCTTTGTACGTGCGCATACCAACCTGGGGAAAGCCTATGAAGATTCTGTAGGGATGGTGATCAAAAAAGAGCGTATTGGCGGACTGGTCTTTTTTCAGGGCGGTCCCGGCAGGCAGGCTATCCTGACCAATAAATATCAGGCGCTGGCAAAAGTACCTTTGCTGATCGCTTCAGATGGAGAGTGGGGTTTAGGCATGCGCCTCGACAGCACGATCTCTTATCCTTACCAGATGGCACTGGGCGCCATTCAGAACACAGACCTGATCTATCAGATGGGCTTACAGATTGCGAAAGATTATAAAAGAATTGGTATGCAGATGAACCTTGGCCCGGATGTAGATATCAATAACAACCCTAAAAACCCTATTATCAATTACCGGTCATTCGGAGAAAATAAATATAACGTAGCCACTAAAGCTGCGGCTTATGTGCGCGGGATGCAGGACGGCGGCTTGCTGGTCAGCATTAAACATTTCCCCGGCCATGGCGATACCGATGTGGATTCACATTACGACCTGCCACAGCTAAACTTCACAAAGGCACGTCTGGATAGCCTGGAGATGTACCCTTTCAGGGAACTGATCAGGGAAGGAACTGCTGGAGTAATGGTTGCGCACATGAATATCCCTTCACTGGATAAAACACCAAATTTGCCTTCTACTTTATCAAAGCCGATTGTTACCGGTGTGCTGAAAGATGAACTTGGTTTCCGCGGACTGATCGTATCGGACGCGATGGAAATGAAAGGAGTAGTAAAAAACTTTAAGGATGGCACAGCCGATGTAATGGGCGTCATCGCAGGCAATGATATCCTGGAACTCTCAGAAAACAGCAAAAGGGCAGTGAAACTGGTTCGTAAGGCCGTACGGGAGGACAAGATCAGCATGGGCCGGATTGATACAAGTGTGAAGAAAATCCTGCTGGCTAAATATTGGGCCGGATTAAATAAAAAGGATACTGTTGATGTGCACAATGTACAGGCAGGGGTAAACAGGCTGGAAAGTAAAATCTTATTGCAGCAGCTTGCCGATGCATCCATGACGCTGCTGAATGGTTCTGGTGCGATAAAAGCTTTATCTCCTGATCAGCATACGATTATCCTGAGTATTGGTTCAATTCCTACCACAACCTTCCAGGAGGAACTCCACAAATATTATAAAAATTCTGACTTGCTCAACCTTCCTGCCAATGCAGATATCAATATGATCAAAAAGCTGATCGGTACGTTTGTATCCTCAGACCAGGTGATCATTGGTATTCATGATAGCCGTGCCCGTCCGGGCAATGGAATGCCGCTGAGTGATGACGTAAAATCATTTATCAGTAATATGGCCTATAAAAATGCAGTTTTTGCCTTATTTGCCAATCCGTATAACCTGGCAAATATACCTGGCTTAGAGAAAAGCAAAGCGCTTCTTGTGGCTTATCAGAAGGAAGATTTTATGCAGAAAGCTGCCGCCTCGGTATTTAAAAATCAGCTGGCCCCAACTGGTAAACTGCCGGTGTCGGTTAACCCATCCTTTAAATATGGCGATGGTATCAATATCACTTTGGTAAACAGTTTATAACCCGGCAATGCTTCAGCCCCTTAAAATATTACAGGCTTCTGCAGGATCAGGTAAGACATTCAGCCTTACTGCCCATTATCTGACGCTATTGCTTTCCGGAGAAACCAAGTACAGGGAAATCCTGGCGGTTACTTTCACAAATAAGGCAACGGAAGAAATGAAATCGCGGATCATGGAGGTGCTAAAGGGCTTTGCAACCGGCAACGAAGGCGTAAAAGATTACCGGGAGCTGGTGTTAAAGGCTCATCCTGATTTAAATCCAAAAACGCTGCAGGAGAAATCTGAGCGGATCTATAAAAGGATCCTTCATGATTACAGCCGTTTTTCAGTGAGTACAATTGATGGTTTTGTACAGAAGGTAATCCGGGGCTTTGCCTTTGAGCTGGGCCTTGACTCGGGCTATGCCCTCGAAATGAATTTTGAGAAGGTGAAAAATGATCTTGCCGACCGGCTGGATCAGCAGCTGGACCATAACCCAAACCTGCTGCAGTGGATTATTGATCTGGCACTGGACCGGATCAGCAATAATATCAGCTGGAATTACCGGACGGAGCTGACGGATCTTGCGGGAGAAATCTTTAAAGAACGTTACCAGCCCTTTGATACGGCCATACAGGACCTGGTTCAGCATAATGATCTGAATGAATTATTCAAAAACTACGGTAAGGAAACCAAAAAACATATCAGCTCTTTTGAAAACATGGTGAGCGAGCTGTCTGCCAGGGCTACTGAACTGTTTGATTCATCTGGCATAAACCATGATCAGTTAAAAGGAAAATCCAAATCTCCGCTGCACAATCTTAAAAAAATCGCTGCCGGAGAAATGGGCAAAATGGATAGCCTTAACAAATTGATTGATGAGCCCGAAGAATGGTTTAAACCAGGCTCAGACATGTCGCTCTACGACTCGCTGAACCCCATCATCCGGGAACTGAATACCGGCTATCTTGAACGCTTGCCAGAATATATTCTGGCCCAAGCTTTTAATAAAAATTTATACTACCTCCGCCTGATGCAGGAAATGGCGGTCTTACTGAAAGCATACCGTGAAGAAAGCGGCAACCTGCTGATCAGCGATGCGCAAAACCTGCTCAAAGGAATTACCGGCGATGATGATGACAATCCTGCCTTTATCTGGGAAAAAACGGGCAGCCGTTACAGGCATTTCTTATTTGATGAATTTCAGGATACCTCAAGCAACCAATGGGGCAATTTTAAGCCTTTGTTAAAAAATGCCATGGCAGAAGCCAATGGGAAACTGATAGACCACCTGATTGTAGGTGATGTAAAGCAGTCGATTTACCGCTGGCGTAATGGCGACTGGAACATTCTCCACCAGCAGGCAAAACAGGATATCGGCGTTACCTATGTAACGGATGCGAGCCTTGAAGAGAATTACAGGAGTACAAAGAACATCATTTCGTTCAATAACTTCCTGTTTAGAGCGCTGCCGCTGTTAATGCAGCGAAATATCAATGATACGATCAGCTCACAAACCTCAGTTGCTGAACTTCAGCCCTGGTGGGAAGAAAAAGGCTTTGATCAGATCATGACCAGTGTGTATGCGGAGGCCGAACAAAAGACCACCGCACGTACACCAGAAGGAGGAGCGATAGATTTCCAGGTGCTGAAAACTAATGCAGATGGTGCCCCGCTAAAGAGCACTGACTTTAAGTCCGAAGCGCTGCGCAAAATGGTGGAAACCCTGAAGCGGCTGCTGGTTGAGGAAAAACGCTACCGCGCTGGTGATGCCTGCGTTTTGGTACGCTCCAATGCCGAGGCTATCGCTGTAGTGGATGCCCTGATGGAGAACCACATCAGCGTAATCTCTGGCGAAGCCTTGTTAATTGAAAATGATCTCGCCGTAATTCTGCTGATCGATACTTTGAAGGTGATGGCCGGGCTGACAGAGAATACAGCTTTGTATAAAGCAAACTGTATCAGTTTATATGCACAGCTGCAAAACCGAGTGCTGGATCCGGTAGACCTCTTTAACCTGAAAAATAAAACCCTTGAAGAACTGACGGAAGTACTTCCGCCTGATCTTTGTCAGCATTGGCGAAGCTGGATGCAGCAGCCGCTGCCTGAACTGCTCGAAAAACTGATGGCGGCCTACGGCTTGAACACCGCAGAAATCCATCTCCCCTATTTATTTGCACTGAGAGACCTTACAGGGAATATCGGCAAGCAGGGAGAAAAAGGGATTACTTCGTTTCTGAAATACTGGAATGAGGAAGGAAGCAGGAAGACCTTGCCTTCATCAGAAAGTACCGACGCTGTGCAGGTGATCACGATACATAAATCCAAAGGACTTGCGTTTAAAGTGGTGATGATCCCTTTTTGTAACTGGGATATTAACGGGAAAATCAACTCGATCTTCTGGGTTCCTGCAGCAAACACACCCTATCACCAGCTTGGACGTATTCCTTTGAAATATAGTTCCAACCTGGGGGCTTCATCTGTTGCGATCCCGTATTATGAGGAATTGCTCTATAACCAGATGGATGCATTGAATATGCTCTATGTGGCTACAACCAGAACCAAAGAATACTTATATATCAGTACCCTTGGAAAGAAAAGCGAAGGTACCAGTACAATCGGCGACCTGCTGATCCGTGTTCTGGAAGATGATATCTCTGAAGATGGAAGATTCTTTCAGGATGATGAAGTGATTAAAAAGGTACAGGATACGGCTGAAGAAACCATCAAGCCAGAGCTGATCAATCTGAAAGAATACCCTGTTTCTGACAGGTTAACAGCTGTATTTAATACCGACCTCAAAAGAAGGGAACTGGATATGCTTGGTACAGTATCCCCTGGGAGGGAAGGAAGTATACTCCATGAGGTACTTGCGCGTGCGTCAGATCCTGAAGAGGTAGATCATGTGCTTGCTGAGATGCTCAACGAAGGGTATTTCAGGGAAGAGGAACTCAGCTCCCTACAGCAGCAGGCTACCACCGTTTTATCCCATGCTGATCTGCAGCGTTTACTGAACAGCAGTACCCAGACAGTAAATGAGAAAAGTATTATCGACCGCGACGGCAAGAGCTACCGCCCGGACAAGGTTTTGATATCCGATACGGAAGTGGTGGTGATCGACTATAAATTTACACAGAAAGAAAGCCCTGCGCATATCAAACAGGTTCATGGCTACCGGGCGCTGCTCCAGGAAATGGGCTACCCGTCGGTGAGCACTTATTTATTTTATGCCAATAGCGGCGAATTGAAACTGGTTTAAAACATGGTGTCATTTTTAAAAGAAGTTGCAGAGGATCTGGTAGCGAGGACGGGCAAAGACCTGCACCATGCTGCGGTGGTATTCAACAATAAAAGACCGGTGGCTTACCTGCAGAACCATTTGGCACAAACCATAGGTAAACCATTCTGGAGCCCTTCCTTTTTTACGATACAGGAGTTTTTTGCTTTGTCTACCGATCTGCAGGTAGCAGATGGCTTTACGCAGTTCTTCACACTTTATCATCAGTATAATGAATTGCTAAAGAAGGAAGGTACAAAAGCGATCAATCCTGATGTTTTTTACCCCATTGCCAGGATTATCCTCAGTGATTTTGCCCAGATTGATAATGACTTGGTGAATGCCGGCCAGCTGTTTGAAGAACTGAAGGATATCGCAGTTATTGAAAAGAACTTTCAGCACCTTAGTCCGGAACAACAGTCCTTTCTGGAGCAATTCTGGACGTCCTTTTCATTAGGAAAGCAGAAGAACCACCAGGAGCAGTTTATCCGCATGTGGCGCAGGATGCCGGCTCTGTACAACGGCTTTCATGAAGCACTGGAAGAAAAGGGACTTACCTCGATGGCCCATGTTTATCGTAAACTGGCATTTGGACAGGAAGAAAAACCAGATTTTATAGACGCATTTGCAAAAGGAAAGCTTGCTTTTGCAGGCTTTAATGCGCTGAGCAATGCCGAAGCGATGATCTTTAAACGCTGGAGCCAGGATGAAAAAGCATTGTTCTATTTTGATACGGACAACTATTACATGCAGGATGAGACCCAGGAAGCGGGACTCTTTCTCAGGAAAAATATCCAGAAACTGGGCTTGCCCAATGCGCTTGGCGAAAGCCGCGATCTGATCAGAGCGGTACAGAAAGAGATCAGGGTATACAAAACGCAGGGGCAAACGGCACAGGCTAAGATCCTGCAGCAGGAGCTGGAAGAGGATTATCCGATGCTTGATGCAGCAGATAACGCCGGGAAAATTGCATTAATTCTTGCCGACGAAAGTTTGCTGCTGCCCGTTTTGCAGACCATCCCTACGAGTTATCATGCGGAATCAGCAGTTAACAATCATCAGTACTCACTCATACCGGGGAATGAACAGGGAACAACTGCCGAACACGAAAAAAGAAAGGCTGTAAATCTGAATGTAACTATGGGGTATCCATTGCTGGCTACATCGATTTTCGGACTTGCCGATATCTGGCTCAGCGTGCAGTCGCAATTATCCGGGGGCAAAAAAGATACGGTCCATTACCGCGAAGTGGAGGCCTTTTTATCGCATCCGCTGGTTGGCCTTCCGGCCGGGCTGCGGAATGAGCTTCAGAAAAAGATTCTTGATGGGATCTTTGTGGAAATTGAGATGGAGGTGCTGAAAGAGGCAGGTGAGCTGTCCGGATTATTCTTCAAAAGAAGAAATACCGGCGTGGCAGCAATTTCAGGACTTCTGGAAGTGTTTACGCTGATTCTGCGGCAGCAGATTGCTGAAAAAACACTCAAACAAACCGAGGCAGACCTGTTCATTGCTATTATCAAAGAATTAAACAGGCTGCATGACACTTTAACCGAGTATACGAATGAGCTCCCGCTGCCATTCGTGTTATCGCTGATGCAGAAAGCCATCCAGGGAATTGCCGTCCCACTTAGCGGCGAACCTTTAGAAGGCGTACAGGTAATGGGACTGCTGGAAAGCAGGAGCCTGGATTTTGACCATGTGTATATCCTGGGGGTAAACGAAGGAATTTTGCCGCAGGTAAGTGTATCACCGAGTTTTATCCCCGATAGCATCCGCAGGGCATACGGACTGCCTGTAATCGAAAATCAGGACGCGATCTCTGCCTATATGTTTTACCGCTTATTGCAGCGTTCACGTAAGGTAAGCCTGGTTTACAACGGGCAGGGCGATGAAAATAACACTGGCGAACCCAGCCGCTTTTTACGCCAGCTTGAATTTGAAAGCGGGTACACCTTTAAATATTTTGACCAGTCGCAAACCATTGCCACGAGCCATCATACCAAAACTGATATTAAAAAGGAGGGAGAAATATTAACTCGCTTACATCAATACCTCGACCAGCAAGACCCCTTCTTAAGAATTTCTGCAACGGCTTTAACTACTTATATGAATTGCCCGGTCCAGTTTTTTTATAAGTACATCGCGAAAATTGAGGAGCCCAAGGAATTGTCAGAAAACCTGGAGGCCAATAATATCGGCTCCATGCTCCACTTTGTGATGGAGCGTTTTTACGAAGAACTCAAAGCTGATGAGCCATACATCACCAGGGAACGCATAGCGGAACACAGAAAGCAGCTGGACAGGCTGGGGAAAATCGCTTTTGCGAAAATTATGGCCGACAATGAGCATCAGCAGGTAAATCACAATGGTATGCAGCAGGTGGTACTGGCCATCGTTGCAGAATATGCCAATGTAATTCTGAACTATGATGAAACAGAGGCTCCCTTCTCGGTACTCGACCTGGAAAGCAAAGACCAGATCAACTTTAAGATTGACGTAAATGGCATGGAGAGATCCTTAACCCTGCACGGAATTATTGACAGGGTAGATCTTAAAAAGGGCATTACAAGAGTAGTGGATTACAAAACGGGCAGGGATGAACTGTCATATTCTTCGCTGAGCGATCTTTTTGACGCGGATAGCGGAAAGCAGAACAAAGCGCTGATACAGACGCTTTTCTACACCTATATTTATGAGCAGGCTAAAGGCATTACAGGTATGGAACCAAATCTGTATCTGATCAGGAAAATGAGAAAAGAAGGCACACTGTTTTACTCGGGTGGATTTACTAAAGGGCTAAGGCTGCAGGTAGAACATTTGGCAGGGCAGAAGGCAGAATTTATTGTGCTTTTAAAGTCAAAATTGGAAGAATTATTTAATCCTGAACTTCCATTTATACACACTACTCAGGCCGATAACTGCAAATATTGTCCGTATTTATCATTATGCGGCAAATAATATCCTTGTTTAGGGCACTTTGTCGATATATTTCCGTGATTTTGGGCCAGAAAGGATTGTATTTAAAACACTACTTTATTATTAAGTTACAATAGTTATATTTGCGCCAGTTAACATTTGAATATACAATGAGAGAGATTCAATTTAGAGAAGCTTTGCGTGAAGCTTTGAGCGAAGAAATGCGTAAGAACGAAAACGTTTTTATGATGGGCGAAGAAGTTGCGCAATACAATGGTGCATATAAGGTAAGTCAGGGTATGCTTGATGAGTTTGGCGACAAACGTATCATAGATACGCCCATTGCTGAGCTAGGTTTTACCGGAATCGGGATTGGTGCTGCAATGAACGGTTTAGTTCCAATCATAGAGTTTATGACTTTTAACTTCTCCCTTGTTGCTATCGATCAGATCATCAACGGTGCTGCTAAGATTTTATCTATGAGCGGTGGCCAGTTTTCTATTCCTGCTGTATTCCGTGGCCCTACCGGTAATGCTGGTCAGTTAGGTGCACAACACTCTCAAAACTTTGAAAACTGGTATGCAAACTGCCCTGGTCTAAAAGTTGTAGTTCCTTCTACTCCTTATGAGGCAAAAGGATTATTAAAACAATCAATTATCGATCCTGATCCGGTTATCTTCATGGAATCTGAAGTAATGTACGGTGACAAAGGTGAAGTTCCTGAAGAGGAATATTATATCGAACTGGGAAAAGCAAGGGTTGTAAAAGAAGGTACTGATGTAACCATCGTTACTTTTGGTAAAATGCTTACCCGCGTTGTAAACCCTGCAGTTGAAGAATTGACAAAAGAAGGTATCAGCGCAGAAGTAATCGATTTGCGTACTGTACGTCCTATCGACTATGCAACCATCATTGAGTCGGTTAAAAAAACTAACCGTTTGGTGATCGTGGAAGAAGCATGGCCATTGGCGTCAATTTCTTCTGAGATTGCTTTCAATGTACAGAGAAATGCTTTTGATCATTTAGATGCTCCGGTATTGCGTATCACTTGCGCTGACGTACCGCTTCCATATGCTCCTACATTGATCGCTGCCAGCTTACCTAACGCAGAACGCGTAATCAAAGCGGTAAAAGAAGTAATGTACGTAACAAAATAAGCTATTCAATACAATGAATATAGAATCCCGTTGGTTAAACCCTGCGGGATTTTTTATTTTAAACCTATTTTTTTCATATGAGTAGTCACTCAAAGATTATTGCTGCGGAATTAGCAGTAGCAGAAAAACAAGTTATTGCCACCATAGAGCTGCTGGACGAAGGGGCAACAGTGCCATTTATTTCGCGTTACCGTAAAGAAATGACAGGTAGCCTGGATGAAGTTCAGGTGGCTGCGGTACGTGACCGCTTCCAGCAGCTGAGAGAACTGGACAAAAGGCGCGAAGCGATTCTGAAGGCTTTAGAAACCCTCGGGAAACTTACGCCGGAACTGGAAGCGCAGGTAAATGGCGCTGAGAACATCACTGTTCTTGAGGATATTTATCTTCCTTATAAACCTAAAAGGAAAACCCGTGCCTCTGAAGCGCGCCGGAAAGGTTTGGAGCCTTTAGCCCTGGCGATTTTTGCACAGGGAAGATTGAGTTTGGAGGATGAAGCCGCAAAATACCTGAATACAGAGCTGGGAGTTTCTTCTTTTGAGGATGCACTGGCAGGAGCAAGAGATATCATCGCAGAGCTGATCAGTGAAAATGCTGAGCTGAGAACAGATATGCGCAAGTATTTTCAGCAAAAAGCCCTGATCAAGTCTGCCGTGATCAAAGGAAAAGAGGAAGAAGGAATAAAATATAAGGATTATTTTGACTGGGAAGAGCCGGTGAAATCTTCTCCTTCGCACCGTATTCTTGCAATGAGGCGCGGCGAAAATGAAGGCATCCTTAAACTGGAAGCTGTTCCCGAAGCAGAAGGGGCAATCGCTATCCTCGAAAAACACTTTATCCTGGGCAATAACGACTCTTCAAAACAGGTAGAGCTTGCTGTACATGACAGCTATAAAAGATTGCTGGGCCCATCGATGGAAACAGAGCTACGTCTGCTGTCTAAACAAAAAGCAGATGAAGAAGCTATACGTGTGTTCGCAGAAAATGCAAGACAGTTGTTACTGGCTGCTCCAATGGGACAAAAGAATGTATTGGCTATTGATCCGGGATTTCGTACGGGATGTAAGGTGGTTTGCCTGGACAGGCAGGGTAAATTACTGGAAAATACAACGATCTATCCACATACCGGGCAGGGAAATATTAAGAATGCGGCAGACACCATCCAGAAGTTGTGTGCTAAGCATGGGGTTGAAGCCATTGCAATAGGTAATGGAACAGCTGGAAGGGAAACCGAAGTTTTTGCTCGCGGCCTTGGCCTTTCGGGAGTGCTGATCGTGATGGTGAATGAAAACGGCGCTTCTATCTATTCTGCTTCTGAAGTAGCACGTGAGGAGTTTCCTACGCAGGATATTACTGTTAGAGGAGCTGTATCTATTGGCCGCAGGCTGATGGACCCGCTGGCGGAGCTGGTGAAGATCGATCCTAAATCTATCGGGGTAGGTCAATATCAGCATGATGTGGATCAGACGAAACTACAGGCATCGCTGGATGATACGGTAATGAGTTGCGTAAATGCCGTAGGGGTAGAGCTGAATACAGCGTCAAAACAAGTATTGGCCTATGTTTCCGGACTGGGCCCTCAGCTTGCACAGAACATTGTTGCTTATAGAAATGAACATGGCGCATTTAAAAACCGCGAGAGTTTAAAGAAGGTTCCAAGACTGGGAGGGAAAGCTTATGAACAGGCCGCGGGTTTCCTTAGGATCAGGGACGCGGCGCATGTGCTGGATGCAAGTGGTGTTCACCCTGAGCGTTATGCACTGGTGAACCAGATGGCAAAAGATTTAGGACACTCTGTAGATGATTTGCTGAAAGATGTGCAGCTGCAAAAGCAGATTAAATTACAACAGTATGTAAGTGACAGTGTTGGTTTACCGACCTTAAATGATATTATGGCTGAGCTTGCAAAACCAGGACGCGATCCAAGGGAGCAGTTTGAAGCATTTAGTTTTGCTGAAGGTATAAACGAGATTGCAGATCTCAAAGTGGGTATGAAGTTATCCGGTATCGTGACCAATATTACCAACTTTGGTGCTTTTGTTGATATCGGCGTGCATCAGGATGGTTTAGTGCATACCAGTCAGCTGGCAGATAAGTTTGTTGCGAACCCGAATGACGTGGTGAAAGTTAGTCAGCGGGTAGAAGTTACCGTAAAAGAGATTGATGTAGTACGCAAGCGGATTTCGCTGTCTATGAAGAGCGAGAATGCACCAGGACAAGGAGGTTCAGGCAAATCTGAGAGAGCTGGTGGATTCAGAAAGCCGGAGGGTTTTGTTAAACCTCAAAACCGACCTCAGTCGGCTCCAGGTAAGGGTCAGGTTGCTGCTAAGCCGCAGAGAGCCGAAAAACCTGAACCTGAAGGTGATTTGCAGCTGAAACTTGCCGCGCTGAAAAATAAGTTTAAATAGTAACTCCGGTAATTTCTATTCAAAAGCCCCTGCGATAGACTGCCCCCCAATAGTGTTTAACTTTTTGGGGGCAGTCTATCGCAGGGGCTTTTTTGTGATGATCTCAAGTCACAATTTGTGACCTCCAAAGATGACCGTCAGGGATTACGCTACATGCCTTTCTGTTTTACAGAGCAAGAGGTAACCATGTTATCCTGTATCCTGGATAGTGAAAGAGCGATCTATGTAAATTCAGACAGCCTTTTAATGCAAACCAGTATAAGACAGTCTGACCTTTAATCGTTCTTTGTTCGGTGTTTGCTTTGGACAACTGCACCACAACTGCACCACAACAGCACCCGCACAGCACGCTGACCCTGGTTTTGGTGCTCTGCTGGTACAGTTGGAGTACTTCCGGAGTGGTCCTGGGCAAAACAAAGTCCGAACAAAAGCAAACGAAGCTCCGGATAAGAAATATTTCTG
>NZ_FXTN01000007.1 GCF_900182595.1 Pedobacter westerhofensis
GGTTTTTTACTGTTCATTGTGTCCATAAGTTTATACTAATTTACTTATTCTTACTCTTGATTATCAAGAGTTGACACAGTTTGATTTACAGTCTCCGATACTAACAAAAAAAATGCACATTAACAAATAAAATGTTAATGTGCATAAGAGATGTTATTATTCAAATTATAAGTAATTATATAAAATTCTGCTTTGGTACGTCTTCATGTTAAATGCATATCCAGTACCAAAGGCCTTAAAGTTTAGCAATGCAAAATTAAGGCAGGATGTGTGAGTTCTTCTTCTTTATAAATATTGTTTAAATGCCGTGAGATAGTTGACTTATTTTTGCCAAATAATTCTGATATCTGATTTAGTGTTAACCAAATGGTACTATTATCAACCTTTACGTCAATTACTGTTTCACCATTTTCCGTTTTATAAATAACAATTTGATGGTTCTGCATTTTTCTAATTTTAACAAAGTACAGGCAAACTTATACCTAATTCTACAGAATCTGGTTAAATTTGTTTTAGATAGAATTCCAAAATTATGCTCTATTTGGCTGTATTTGAACTATTTGATCCAAATCTTGTTCAAAGCGGTTCGACTCTAGTCCGGTAAGGGGTACAACCCCTCTCTAAAGTACTTAGAGAGGGGTTTTTAATTTTTGTCTATTTTGTAATATGCCTCTATCGTTTGGAAACGGCATTTTTGGTTCGATCTCCGGCAGGGGAGACCCAGTCGTTCTAAGATCGAACCAGTGGATTTTATAGATATTAATCCGGCAGTGTAGTTGCTTTTCTAATCAGCGATGCAGCTAAGTGGATCAATGGACAAAGAATAGAGTTATCAGGCGGTATCTTTTTGTAGCCTTAATATGGAAGGTGCAAACCCAGAACATAATTAGGAGAAGAAAACGCCAATCCTGTAGATCAATTGATTTACAGGATTGGTGTAATAATGTGGTCTTTGATAATCTTAGAATTGTATAAGATAAAAATTGTTAGATAACATATCATTAAGTTGTCTTTTCATCGAATGTTATATTAGATTAATTTATAAATCTACTTTAACTTTTGTAAAAATTATTAGTTGTTCCTTTGCTCTGCAGATGAACCCAAAGACAATTAAATAAGCTAAATCTATTTGTCGAAAACTCAATTTAATACTCATTCCATTGGGCGGCTGTCACTACCAAACCTCGCTTACTAAATATTTTGTTTAGCAACAACTGATGTAGTTCCTCATCTGGATCAGAACAGCAGTCGGTTAAAACAGTTAGTTGATAGTCCTTATCAAAGGCTTCGGTAAAAGTTGAGAGCACCATACCTCCGGTAGAAATTCCGGTTAGTACCAAATCAGAGATATTACTGGCTCTCAAAATCATTTCCAGTTCACTACCGCTAAAAGCGCTCACCCTTTTTTTGTTGATCACGATGTCACTTGTAGTAATCCCTAAGTCGGCAGGAATTTCCATGAATGCTCCCAGCGCATCATCATTCGAAAGATGATTTTTTAAGCCGAAGAACATTGCATTTGCGGGGCTTATTTCTGGTAATCCCTTTTGAAAACCGAGCCGTACAAAAATCACCAGGATATGTTTTTGACGGGCGGTATTTATCGCTGCTGCAATATTTCTTCTCAGTAATTTTCCCTGGTCTGGTAGGCTGGCTAAAAAGCCCATCTGCATATCCATGATCAGCAATGCTGTTCGATTAGTTTCCATAGTCTGATTGTTTTATTATGGTTGTATTTATTAGCCTTTGGTAAAATAATCCGCTGATGATAATGGCAATGATGCCTTCAGCAAATAGTGTAAATGAAGCGCCTGCATGCGGAGCCAGATAACCTACTAAAAGGCTACCTAACGGTAACATGCCAAATATCGACATGGCGATAAAACTAACTACCCTTCCCCTGAATAGTGAGTCGGTTTCACTTTGCACAATCGTTACCATCATGGACGACTGAACTATAGCTCCAAGTCCGCAAAGTGCAGAAAAGAACAGTGACAGGTATAAATTATGGCAATAAGCAAATAACAGCAGGCTTATCCCTGTTAAAAGTATGGATATCCACATGATCTTTCTGAAATCCGATTGTTTGCCCAGCATAGCAAGCCACAAAGCTCCTATCAGAGCACCTATACCCGCTGAACTATTTAACCAGCCATAGGTAGTCGCATCTCCTTTGAAGATATCCTTAGCATATACCGGCAGTAACGTTACATAAGATAGTACAAAAAAATTGGACAGGCAAGAAATCCATATAATCACCGCGATAGGAGGATTGCTTTTAAGATAGTCTATCGCTTCCTTTAATTTACCGCTAGTTTTCGTTTTAAGAAGGACAGGTACATTTTTGGGCATTTTCATCGCTGCAATTGCGGCTATAACCGCTAGAAAGCTAACGGCGTTGGAAAGAAAACAGAAAGCAGCCCCATAAGATGCCAGTAAAATACCTGATAAAGCCGGACCGGCAAGTCTTGCCAAAGTGTTGAGCGAAGAATTTAGGGCAACGGCGTTCGGCAAGTCATCTTTATTTCCGATCATATCATTGATCATGGATTGCCTTACAGGAACATCATAGGCATTTACAATTCCCAGAAATACACTTAAAGCCAGAATTACCACCATATTAAAATTTCCGCTGAAAGTATAGATGGTGAGTATAATTGCCTGTACAGCAGAAAGAATTTGTGTAATAAATATTATGGTGTAACGATTGTACTTATCGGCAATAATACCACCCCTTATAGAAAATAAAAATGATGGAAATTGTTCAGCAAATGTAGTAACGCCCACCATAAATACACTGTGCGTTACGCTGTATACGATCCAGATTACAGCTGTGCGTTGTATCCACGTGCCCAATCGCGACAAAAGCTGGCCCCAATAAAATAAAGCAAAGTTGCGACTTTTAAGTAACCTGAAAGCTTGAGACAGTTGCATATTTATTAATCTGATGCAAATCTACCTGGATTGGTTGCCGGGAGTTGTGATATATATCAAAAAATACTTTAATAGCTGTTGCTGCGTATTCTGCTGAGTGTTTCTCTGGTTATGCCGATATAAGATGCGACATGGGTAAGGGGAATTCTTTGGATCATTTCGGGCTTGTTTTTAAGAATATACTCATAACGTTCGGCAGGTGTATTCATCCGCATCATGTTGTGATGTTCTTCAGTCGTCAACAGCAAACGGATAAATAAGCGGCGAATGAAGGTCGAAAAAGTAGTATAGTATTCATGCTCTTTAGGAAATGCCCTGCTATTAATTATCCACACCAGTGATTTTTCCATTGCCTGAATGATGATTTTGGAAGGTTCCCGGTTAGCGTAAGATTCAAAGCTGGTAAAAAACTGGCCTTCCATAGTAAAATTCAGGTTAACATCAGATCCATCATTGTTATAAAAGTTGCGGAGACAACCCTGCTCAACTAAAAATATATGTTTACAAATTTGACCTTCTGCTATCAGAGTCTCATTTTTTCTTAATACCACAGGTTTAATGTAAGGCTCCAAGAAGTTCAGCTCTTCTTCTGTAAAAGGGGATATGCTTTTGAAAATTGATTTAATCGCAGGAGTCATTATGTTTAAGTTACAAATTGCAATTTGCACTATATTCGCTGCTATTCAAAGCAATCTGTACCATTTCTACTTGCCTGATAAAAGAGAGTCTCCTCATGTGATTTAACCCGATAACCCACTGAAATTATAACATCCAAACTATAAAGTGTTACCGGTTTGTCTGAATTAGCAATGTGCATTTTTTGCACATTGCATTTTTCCTCAAGTTCGTTTTCTTTAAAAATATTGTTGATATGTTTTGTAATGACTGTTCGATCTCTTTAAAAGAGTGTCGTTATTTGCGCTTGTGTGAGCCAGATAGTTTCATTTTTAAGCTTTACATCAATATTCGTTTCACCATTTTCGGTTTCATAAATAGTTATCTGATCATTTTGCATATTTTCTATATTTAGTACTAGCAAACTTATATCTAATTCTAAATAAGGTGGTTAAATTTGTTTTGGATAGAATTTTAAAATTCTGCGCTATAATACTGTAATAAAGCAATTTGAATTAAACCTTGTTTAAATCGGTTCGACTCTAGTCCAGTAAGGGGTGCATAACACCCTGATAACAAGGTGTTATCAGATTCAATAATCTGCAATATAAATAATAAGATGTTATGGAATGCATCGCTTTTGCATTCCAATTATTTCCTCGATTGTTTGTTTGACGGAATACACCATGTAGAATTTATTCTTTTGTGATACTGTCCACTGCTTTTTTTATAAATGGAACGACAATGAAACCTGTAGGAATTGATAGCCATAACTCCACAAGAAAATATTTAAAAAACCATACGTATAAAAAATTGGATGTCCATCCTGTTCTTATCAGTAATAAGCCAAAAGTCATTGTGCCAGACATGGCGATGGAAACCAGAAACGTAAATAGGATTATTGATTGCAGTTTAGATAATTTCTTTTTCATAATTATTTCTGTTGTTTGATTTTAAAAAATATTAGTTTTTATAAATAGCCCGTAGTTGTTCACGTTAATAGCTTCAGGCCCGTAAAAATCATGAATTGATGCTAGGCCAAACTGAAAGCTTTTGTAGGCTAGCCCCAGGCGAAGGTTGATTTCGCTTATTTCATGATACCCCAGCTTGGTATTGTAATTGTAAAGTCCCTGAAGCCTGGTATAGATCCCCCAGTTTTTTGATAACATTGGTTTATACTCCAAAACTGCGAATGTTTCAAAATTATACGTTTGGGATAAGTCAAACCGTGGGATAACAACAAGTAAAATATCCCGGCTGGCCAGTAGATATTGCAATCCTGCAGTTGGGCGGACTTCAAGGGGAGTAGTTGAAGAACCAATGGCAGAAATCCCTGTAGCAGCTGAAATACCCTTCCAGATTTCGGCAGTCACAAAAGACTGCGATAAAAAACTAGTCGTTTGATTGGTCTGTTTGTAATCGCCTGCAAAGTTGGTCACATTAAAAAAACCAAATTTTGATCCTGCTGAAAACTGTTTACTTACGATAAGCTGAAAAGCGAAACCTTTATTGCCTGCAAATAATTCAATCGGCACTGGTGCGCTTTCTGCGGGGATATTTTCTGTTTTTGAATTGGCCTGTTCCTGGGCAATCACCAAGCCTGATTGCAGGCACAAGATGATGAATAATAGTAATTTATGCTTCAATTCTCTCCGTTTTAATTATAAAACAAAGGTAATTAGCGGGCTTTTTTATGAAAAGGACGGATAAGGTAATTATTCGGATAAATCAATCATATTCCGATATTCAGTCGGTGTATGGGCAGTATGTTTTTTAAAGAAACGGCCAAAGTACGAAAGATCCTCAAAGCCTATCTTAAAAGCGATCTCGCTAATTGACAGGTTATTTTTTTGCATTAGAATTTTAGCTTCGAGGATCAGCATTTCATCTATTAATTCGGATGCAGATCTGCTTAATGTAGTCTTTACTGATTTATTCAAATGGTTAGGCGTAACATTCAGTTTTTCTGCATAAAAGCTCACTGATTTATCTTTAGTAATATGATAATTAATAAGCTTTTTGAATTCCATCGTCAATCGCTCATGCGCTGGAAAATTAATGCGCAGACGGAAATTGGAAGACTGTTTCATCTCGGCAAGAAGTGTAGTTAGATATAGTTTGATAACGTCTGCATTTTTTTCATCTTCATTAAGTTGCTGCATCCGTTTGAGTAATACCAGTAAGTGTCCCAATTCTGCATCTGCAAATTTGATGACCGGCCGGATTAACCATTCTGAAAGATCAACTTTACTGTGAGATAGATAAGTGTCAGAAAAATGCAGGTAATAAACTTCAATATCTTCCGACATAAAAGATAGGCTGGTGATTTGACCGGCAGGTATAACGATCATCATATTTTTTTCAATGATATAATTGTCAAAGCCTGAGCTTGCTTCTAAAGCGCCCGCGGTGACTAATATAATTGAATGTTGGATCTGCCTGTGTGACGGAAGCGGCATTTGTATTTCATAAGTATCGTCGGCAAGTCCGTGGATGTAAAAATCATTGATATTCTTCTTGTCGTATTCCTTAGAATCATAGTAAGACATGATGAGTTTAAATCCATCGTCCCTAAGTGTCGGTATATTATTTACTTTTTTTTTCAATGCCCGCTTTGTTCTAATGTGTATTGGTTTTTGAGAAGAGACTAACATCACAACTTCTGATAAGATCAGTAAGATACCTAGAATGGCCGGCAGATCCAATATTTTTATGATGCTTTAATTGTATTTACCTTGGTATAATAAACATAAGATATAACCAATACGACTAAGGTCATAAATGGAGGTATCGCTGCATACACTCCTGCTTCTGCAGTATGCGCTATACAGGCAGAAATAAACGTGATAGCGAATCCTGCATAAGCCCATTCTTTAATGCGTCCGGAAACCAATGGTAAAATAAGTGCGACTGCGCCAAATACCTTTGCGGCACCTAACTCCATCCTGAAATAATCCGTGAATCCTAAGTGTTTAAATTCCACAGCTAAGGCGGGATTGGCATAATACATGATTCCTGCTGTTAATCCCGATAAGGCGACCAGACTTGTTGCGATCCAATAAATTATCTTGTTTTTTTTCATCGTGTTTTGGGTGTTAATTAGCCATTGTTTCTTTTAATGGCACAAAGTAACCTGACTTTGATTTCAAAGAATAGGACTAATAAGGCAGTTGTTCGGATAAATCAATCGTTTTTAAGAGAGATGTGAAATAATGTATATCTTAGCGATAAGGTCCTTTCAGGCATCGGCCTACAAATTTATAGTTGAACGATATATGAATAACCATGCAATTTATTTAGAGCGATGTTTAGCGCTTGCTCAGCTGGCAGCAAGTGAAGGGGAAAACAGAGTAGGCTCTGTGGTGGTGTTAGACGGCGAAATTATTGGCGAAGGATATGAAAAAAGCCGGACACTGAATGACGTTACGCGACATGCCGAAGTTGTCGCTATTTTGGATGCGATCACCAAAAAAGGAAATTGCAGAGGTGCAACACTATATTCAAATATGGAGCCTTGTCTTCTCTGTTCTTATGTTATACGCCATTATCAAATCTCCACCGTGGTTTTAAGCAAATATTGCGGGCAGTTGGGTGGAACAAATCCACAATTTAACCTATTGACTACAAATGAAATTACCACATGGATCAAAGCGCCCGCAGTCATTATTGAATCTTAAATACAAGAATATGAAAAGCGATGTAAATCGGTGGTTTCATCTAGAATATAACGGAATGTCCACAGTGGTGAATTATTAACAGATTATTATTGCATCACTGTGTCTTTGGTTTATGTTTCTGAAATACAGCTTATTATTGTTAAATCTTCTATAAAACGGTTCGATCTTAATGCGGCTGGGGGTACTTAAGGAAACAACCCTAATAGGTTGTTTCCTTTTTTTATACCAAAAATGTCTGATAGACACATTGTTATCCACCAGTCATTCTTAGTTCGATCTTTACTGAAATTCTCTCAGACCTTTTTGAATTATGGTCTAAAATGTGGACTTGGGGTGGTTTTGATCACGTTTTTTGTTTGTTCGATATTTATTTAGGTTGCGCTCTTTTTAATCTTATCAAGATTATAGGTTTTTGAGATACGATATAGAAGGTCTAAAATTACTGCTGCTTCATCTTCGTATATCTGGATATTGTTTTTTGCCATTATTGCAATCGCTCGTCTAACTGGAACTTTTCTGTCTGTAAAATTTTTCATTCCGTTATTTGAACTTAGCACTTCAAATGTTTCGGGAGATCTTTTGAAATATAAAATGCTTGACAAAACTTTGTTGAATTTTATCGATACAGTGCCTTTCGTGACATCTTTAATAACTGGTGTAATTAGGCTAACAATATATTTTTTGTCGATTATGTCTAATTCCGAGTAACTGAAAAAAATATTAGTGAAGGATCTGGCTGCTGCTTTGAATTGTTTCTCAAGTAATTTTGGTTTCGCAGTATTACTGTTTAATTCCCTTCCGACGCCAATTTACCGGCTCTTTATGCTAATACCAAAATACCGGTATAATTCCTCACGATATTGCCCCCCAATGGGTATAACCTCTATACTTCCGTTCATTATAATCATATTGCCGGTGATTTTTTTAACGAAATTAAGGTTAACGATATAGGACTTCTGAACTCTCAAAAACTGTCCGGTGCTGGCCAATCCACCTTCCATATCAGATATCTTTTTCCAGACAAAATATTCCTTGTTTGTGGTAACTACTTTAACATAATCCTTATCGCTTTTTAAAAAAAATATCTCATCATGCGGGATAATCACGTTCGAAGATCTGTCCTTGATAATAAGACTTTTTTTATCGATTCCATTGCGTTTGTTGTCATCGGCAGCTGCATATATTTTATTGACAGTTTTAAGCAAACGGTTTATACTAAATGGTTTTAATATATAATCGAAAACATTAAGTTCAAAACTTTCAACCGCGAAAGCAGAATGGCCAGTGACGAATATAAAAATGGGCGGATTTTTTAATGTCTTAAAAAATGATACGCCGTCCAGTTCCGGCATCTGAATATCACAAAAAATGATGTCAATTTTACCTGACCCAATCAAATCTGTCGCTTCCAATGCATTTTCAAATGCGCCGTTCAGATGAAGTCCCGGTATTTTTTCGATATATCCCGACAGCGTCTCTCTCGCCAGACGTTCGTCATCGATTACGATACAGTTCATGCTATTGGTTTTATATGGTTAGTTTATGAGGATATATAATTCGCAACTAAACCAACTGGATCATCAATGTATCACACTTAGAGCTTGCATAATTGCGAAGGGACACGGCTAAATAACATATCTCGAAAGTGTTATTAATTCTAAATTTAAGAAATTAAAAATATTCGGAACATGATAACTGTATTGTAACAGGTTTTTTACGGATTCACAGGTGTTTTAAACAAATCGGAGATTACAGCCCATTGGTAACAGTCAAACCAGAGTTGATCGAACTTATTACCCTAATCCAATCTGCAATAGTAAATTCATAACAACATTAAATGCTGGGTACAAAACGATGATGCAAGCTTTAAATAATTTACTTTGTGCTTCGGATAACGAGGTTAATACGGTTTATATGTATTTGCGTCTTTTAAACGTACCGGTTAGCAGACATGCGGTGAAAAGCGCATTGATGAACCACCCGGATGCAAATAGCCTCCTTTCTGTTAGTGATACGATTTCGGGCTTTGGTGTAGAGAATGTTGCGGCGATGGTTTCTTCAGACGAACTGGATCAAATATCCGCACCATTCCTTGTCCGAACGCAATCTGGTGAGGGACTGTCACTAGCTATAGTAAAAGAAATTAATCATGATTCTGTCACCTACATGCCTTCAGGACAACAGCGTTGGCAACGCATTAGGAAGGATGTATTCTTGCAGGATTTTCAGAGACTTGTTTTGGTTGGAGCGGTAAATGACACTACCCGGCATCCTAAGTTTGCAATAGACCAAAAAAAGGAAGAATCGCAGCAAAGGAAAATAATATTTGGTATACTGGCGTTGCCGTTGTTAACAGTAAGCATGATCATACTATCGCTGTTCAAGTACCGGCTGGCAGCAATTATACCTTCGCTGTATACTATACTATCCCTGGCAGGGATAATGGTGGGTAGCCTGCTGCTGTGGCATGAGATTGACAGGCAAAGCGCCTTGCTGAAACAGGTTTGTGCAGGGGGTAAACGGGTTAATTGCGATTCTATATTAAGTTCGCAGGCTTCTACAGTCTTTGGTATCAGCTGGGCGCTTATTGGTTTTAGCTATTTTGCCGGTTCGTTGTTAGCGATTCTGACAATGGGTATAATGAATAGTCTACTGTTTGTATGTTTTACTCTTTTAAGTTTATGTGCCCTTATCTATACTGCCTTTTCACTTTATTACCAGTCGCGTATTGCTAAGCAATGGTGCCTGTTATGTCTTTACACCCAGGGCATTCTTATCCTGCAGGCAGGTTTATTATTCTCGAATAGTAAAATAGATATGTTCAATGCTTTGATCCCGGAAAATTTAATTCTCCCTATGATCACTTGTTATATCATACCTTTTGTTCTGGGACTATCTATTGTACCGGTTATAAAGAAAGCGAGAGAGGGAGAAGAATACCAAAAAAGCCTGGCGCATTTAAAGTCAAATGCTCAAGTGTTGAAGGCGCTGTTGTACACACAGCCTATGGTTACCTCACCAGCTAATGGTTTAGGGATTACCCTTGGCCGCGAAGATGCAAGGCATCGGTTAATTAAGGTTTGCAATCCTTACTGCGGTCCGTGTGCAAGCGCGCATGTTGTGATAGATGAGATTTTAGCCGGTAATCCGGACCTGCAGATACAAATCATTTTCACTGCTTCTGATGATGATCGGGACAGAAAAGCAGCTCCTGCACGTCACCTGATGGCAGTATCTGACAGTGCTGATGAAGAGTTATTGAAGCAGGCTTTGGACGACTGGTATCTCGCAGAAACAAAAGACTATTCCGTATTTGCTGCTAAATATCCTGTGCATGACAAACTGCAGCAGCAGGGCAGTAAAATTAAGGCCATGCGTGAATGGTGTGACCTGATGGAAATACGCTTTACACCCACTTTTTTTTTAGACGGATACCAGTTGCCGCGCAGCTATCAGATAGGAGATCTGAAAAAACTGAGATGGGCAGCGGATGAAGATATATAGTTTAAGCCTTCAAAGGCAGAAAAATATCATAACATCTGTAAACTGTAGCAGGACGCAAAGTTTGACAGAAGCGCTTACCTGCTTAAGTGGTAAACAACAAATTCTTTTTAACCAAAATACCTAAAGAAATGGAAAAGCTTAAATTAAAATCACTTGGACTAGGTGCTACAGATATCCTGTCCAGGGCACAAATGAAGAACGTTTGGGGAGGGGCAGACTGTACCGTTACCAATACTTCATCCAGCGGTACAACAGTTACCAATATTACCTGGCCAGGAGGAAGTGGCGCAAGCTGTTCTTATATGAGCAGCTGGGCAGGCAGTTACGCTAGCAGCCAACAGGGACAATGCGGTGGTCATACGACCTACGATTGTGGTTGTGACGGCTGGGGCAATTAATGAATCTGAAGGGGGGAACTGCCCCCTTCATTAACTTTATGCTATGAATATAAAACTTCCTTTTTTTTTGATTATAAGTGGCGCTTTAATTTCGTATTCTTCGCATGATAAGCCGGGCAGGCCATTACTTTGCGAAGCCGGTACTGTGGTGGTTTCTGTCGCTTTAAAACCCCACGAAAGCCTGGTGTTCAATAGCTTTGACAGGTATAGCCGAAAATATGAATTTAAAAATTACATAGAAAAGGATACCTTAATCACCAGGCAAATCAAGCTGTCCAGACCCGCATTGTGGCAGTATGGAAATTTTTTAGTGTTACCAACCGGTCCGGTCTTAAAAATCTATTCCCTGCTGTTACTTCCCGGAGATACGGTTTTGTTAAAGGGAGTTAATGATGGAGCGATAGCTATGACGAAAAGTTCCGGCTACCAAAAACTGCTTGACAGCTTAATTACCTTACCTAAAGAATTTTATTGGTATGACGTAAAATCGCAGCAGATACTGGTTAAGGATTCGGGTATTAAAAAATTTTTACAAAGTATCGAAAATACATTTAGCCAGAATGAAAATCGTATAGACCGGTTAAATGTATCAGTGCTGAGAAGCGACTGGATAAGAAAAGTAAACAAAAATATTAAATATACTGCTATTGCACACTTATTACAGAATAAGGAAATCAATTCATCTGCAGTGATGGACAGCGTGTATAAGGAAATGTATGCTGATGTTAACGATATACTGGCTGTAGATGCGATAAATAACAATGTGATTATGGGTTCGATAGTGTCCTATAATGCAAAAAAAAACAATCATAACTTAAATAAAGACAACTTTTGGGCCACTGCTGCCGGGGTCGATACTGTGCTCAGAGAAACTGCCTTTTACAAAGATTATTTAAAATCTGCGATGGAGGCTCAATATATTAACGCTCCGAAAGAAATAATTACGATCAGGCAGCAATTGGCTGATATAAGCTCTAAATCCCCATTTTTGGATACACTTTACGAGGTCAGCGGGATGTTAGCTGAAACATTTAAAGATTACAGCGGAGCTAAGCAAAAATTACAGAACTATGCTGGGGGCCATTATGCATCTATAATGGACGCAGACAACCAGGCCGATAATCACAAAATTAAACCGACAAAGTACTTACCACCAATTCTGCTTTATGATTTTGCGGGAAAGAAGGCTGATTTTAAACAGGTAGTAGCTTCAAATGACTATAAATTAACACTCGTGGATTTTTGGGCCAGCTGGTGTATTCCCTGCATTATGGAAATGCCGGCGCTAAAAAGGGCAGAGGAAAACATGAAGGGGAAGCCAATAAAATTTGTAACCATTAGCATCGATAAAGACCAGGATATTAGCAAATGGATTGCTGCAGCAAAACAGAACAAACTTTATGGCAAGGCTTTTCAATACAGACTGGCTAATTTCAAGCAATCCCCGCTAACTAAACTAATCCATATCAGGAACATTCCAAGATATCTCCTCATCGACCAGCAGGGGAATATCATAGATGATGACTTCTACCGGCCAAGCGATGAACGCTTTCAGTTGCAACTGGAGAAGCATCTGGACTGATTGCCCGGGAAGCATGGGGGAACTAATAATTTGAAATTAAATAGGACAAATTTAATATTTAACGTATGAGAATTGTACAATCTTTCTGGTCTTCTAACCGTAATTTATTGGAAAACAGGTTTGGATGGGTGTCACCGCAATATCACCTGATGGCCTGGGCACTAAGTTCTCTTAAATTAAGAGAACATTATGAAGATTTGCATTTATGTACTGATAGTTACGGCTATGCTATCCTCATAGACCAGCTTAATCTTCCTTACAGTTCGGCAGAGATATGTTATGATAATATTGAATTTGACAAAAACCAATGGGGCATTAGTAAAATCCTGACTTATGCAGCTCAGACAAAGCCGTTCATCCATGTTGATGCAGATGTCTTTATATGGGATAAATTCAGTGAGGAGCTTGAACAGGCCGATTTAATTGCGCAAAATATTGAACGGGGGACAGATTATTCAGATAGTATGTTCAATGAATTGAGGAGTAAGTTAGCCTATATCCCAGATATCTTTCAGAAAGAATTAGATACGAATAAGCTTTCATCCTATAATGCCGGAATCATAGGGGGGAGCGACATTAGTTTTTTTAGGCAGTATGCAGATGAAGCCCTGGAAATGGTTAGCCGAAACAAACATCTTGCGCCGGACGAAACTACATACCTCAACTTTAATATCCTCTTCGAGCAGGTGTTGTTCTCTTTATTAAGTAAGCAGCAAAATAAAAAGGTTACCTGCTATTTCAAGGAAACTTTTGATGATAACGGATATCTGATTTCTTTGTTTTCTGACTTTTCCAGAATCGCTCTGGGTCAAAAATATTTTCACCTGATTGGAGGCTCAAAAAGAAATAAGGCGGTTTGTGACCTGATGAGTGCAATTTTACTGAATGAGTATCCCGAATATTACCATAAAATCATCAGATTGTTCCCCGATAAACACAAGTACTTTTACAGCAAAATTTTTGGGTCTGATGCAGCTGTTTCAAATAAAACGGAAAGGAAAGCAGATTATCCCTGGGGCGAAATAAGCTTTCCGAGAACAGCAAGAGCATTCCCTTCTGTTAGAAATACCATACCGGCCGATCTGGAGGTAGATTATAGAACATTGGTCGAAAATCAGGATTCTGTATCTGCAAATGAGATTTTTGAATATGAACGTAACTTATCTGAATTGTTTGGCAGTTGGTGTAATATCAATGCTTCATCATTGGCAGCGATCGAAACTTCAGCCTGTAATTACTTCGGTTTCTTTGCGCAGGATAAGAATCATCAGTTGAAGGCTGTTCTGCAAAAAAATCCCCATCTGACAGTAATTGAAGATTCATTTGACTGGCTTCCAGAAACAAAATCCTCTATTAATCAGGATATCGGATTTGCACCATTTGAAGAGCTGAACGGTCTCGCTATCATTCCCCGGCTGTTCCTGAAAGGATATGAAGAAATATTAATTGATGGATTAGATCATAATATTTTCATGCTCTTAACCGAGCCCTTATCCTTTGGGGAATTGTTGAAAGCCCTGGAGCCTTGCTTTTCTACCGCAGAAATCTACGACGATTATGCGTCTGTTTATAAGCTGATGCTTAAGAAACTGAAGTATCTTTTTCATAGCAAATGCCTATTTATCCCAGGCAGTTTTACAGCAACTAATTAAATGATATGATTAAAGAACAATACGGGGTTTCCGTGATTATGCCAACCTATAATCAGGGAGCGTTTATAAGAGGTGCCTTAACAGGACTATTTGAGCAGACGTTTGAAAATTGGGAACTGATCATTATCAATGATGGATCTACTGACTATACAGAACAGGTGATCGCGGGCCATCTGACTGACGCCCGGGTACGATACTTTAAAAATGAACAAAACAAGGGACTAGGCTATTGCCTGAATTTGGGGATAGCACAGGCCAGACACACATACATCTGCTATTTGCCCTCAGACGATATAATTTATAAAAATCATCTGCAGTCCCTATACGAGAAACTTACAGCTACAAGAAATGCTGTGTTAAGTTACGCGGGTGCCTGTTTTCATAACAATGATAGTTATGCCACTGGTCTGTCTACCAGTCATACTCTGGGGAATGTTCCGGGCCGGTGTCTGCAGTTAGTGCAGATTATGCACAAAACTACGACTTGCAGGTGGTCTGAACGTGAAGTTCTTGTAACAGTTGATTTAGATGTTATGTTTTTAAACGAATTGCGTCAGGAAGGTGCATTTGTTGCAACCAGAAAAATTACCTGTGAATGGGTTAATCATCCTTTTCAGCGTCATAAGATCATTAATAAGAAAGAAGGCGGGAGCATTCATTTTTATAAAAATTATTATGGTGTAGATCAGAGGCTCAAATTCTATAGTGATGGCGTTTGTCTGGATGAAAATAAACCTGTAATCCTCAATCAAATTAATGCGGCACCCGGTAAACTGAAAATTATTGTTGTGGGTGAATTAGGCTTTAATCCGGAAAGATTAGCAGTATTGGAAGAAGAGGGACATCAGCTCTTTGGAATATGGATCCGTAACCCGGATATCCACAATTCGGTGGGCCCCTTTGCATTTGGAAACATCATCGAGCTGGATCTTAACAATCTTCAATCTCAAATTGCCGAGATAAATCCGGATTTGATTTATGCTTTGCTCAATACGCAGGCAGTTAAACTGGCTCATACAGTTATGCTTTCAAATCCTGGTATACCATTTATCTGGCATTTTAAGGAAGGGCCATTTTTTTGTCGTAATGCTGGTCTTTGGAATGATTTGGTAGAACTTTATTATAATGCTGACGGTAGAATTTTTATAAATCAGGAGTGCAGGGATTGGTTTGAACAATTTATTGGAGATCATGAGCGGCCATCGTATATTTTAGACGGTGACCTGCCGCCGGCGAACTGGTTTACAACACCCCGATGGCCTCTTTTATCAGCTGACGGGAATTGCATACATACGGTGATGATCGGACGTCCTTATGGAATAAGTCCGGATGACATTGCTGAGCTTGCAAAACATCGGGTGCATTTCCATTTATATGGCAAATTCTATCAGACTAAATGGCACAATTGGGTAAAAGCCGTGAATGAATTAGTACCCGGCCACCTGCACCTGCACGAGCATTGTGAGCCTGATCAATGGGCGGAGGAACTGTCCATGTATGATGCCGGATGGCTGCATTGTTTTACCAGTAAAAATCAGGGTGATATCAGCAGGTGTGACTGGAATGATTTGAATCTGCCGGCAAGGATGGCCACTCTGGCTGTCGCTGGTTTACCCATGATCCAGAAGGCAAATAAAGGACATATTGTAGCTTCAGAAAGCATCTTGCGGCAGCTAAATATAGGTGTCCTATATACCTCTTACAACGATCTTGCAAAACAGCTGCATGATCAGCCATTGATGGAACAGAAGCGAAAGCAGGTCTGGGAGAACAGAATGTGTTTCTCTTTCGACTATCATTTAAAAGGTTTGACAGACTTTTTTAATCAGGTAATTGCCTCTGCACAATAAACCGGTATAGCAAGACTTGATTTGTAAACATATAAGCGCCCGTGAAAAATTTTAATCATTACCGTCAGCGAAGTCAAATGGATTGTGGTGCTGCCTGCATCAAAATGGTAAGCAAACATTATGGCCGCAATGTGGACATTTATTGGCTGCGCAAGTTGTGCCAGCTTACCCGGTCGGGTGTTAATCTGCTTGGGATCAGTGAAGCTGCGGAGAAAATCGGCTTCCGGACTCAGGGTGTAAAAGTCAGCCCTGAAAAGCTTGTTCATGTGACCATGCCCTGTATCCTGCATTGGCGGCAGAACCATTTTGTGGTCCTGTATAAAGTGAACAAAAATTTTTATTTCATAGCGGATCCGGCAAGTGGTAAACGCAAGTTGACAAAAGATGAATTTCTAGACAATTGGTTTGCCCATAATCAGCTGTTTAACGGTATTCTGTTAATGTTAACACCCACTCCTCATTTCTATGATAGTGAAGAGCAGGGGGAACCGGCAGGTGCAAAACTGCGCTGGGGAGAGCTGCTTCGTTACTTTCAGATTTATCAGAAGCTGTTCGTGCAGCTCATTTTGGGGCTACTGGTAGGTACAATTCTACAGCTGGTTACTCCATTCCTTACCCAATCGGTTGTGGACATTGGGATCAATACGCGCAACATTAACTTTATTTACCTGATCCTGATCGCTCAGATTGCACTTTTCATCGGGCAAACGGGCGTAGAGTTTATCCGCTCCTGGATTTTACTGCACATCAGTACCCGGGTTAACATTTCCATTCTCACCGATCTGCTCATCAAGCTGATGAAGCTCCCGATGATTTTTTTTGAAACTAAGACTTCGGGTGATATTATGCAGCGTATGGCTGATCAGCAAAGAATTGAATCTTTCCTGACGGGGTCTACGCTGGGCACACTTTTTTCTTTCGTTAACCTGATCGTTTTTGGATTTGTTTTAGCTTTCTATCATACGGGTATATTCCTGGTATTTGTTGTTACTACGATATGTTATACCGCCTGGATTCTGTTGTTTCTTAAACAAAGAAGGTCATTGGATTATAAACGTTTTTCCATCTCATCAGATAATCAAACGCAAATTGTTGAGCTGGTAGGTGCTATCCAGGAAATTAAGCTTAATAACAGTGAAAAACAGAAACGCTGGGTCTGGGAAACAATCCAGGCGCGTCTGTTTAAATTTAAAGTGAGAAGCCTGGCACTGTCGCAATATCAGCAGGCAGGTTCTATGGCAATTAATCAGCTAAAGAGTATTATCATCACTTTTATGAGTGCGAAGGCAGTCATTGACGGCGATCTCTCTCTTGGAGGAATGGTTGCTATCCAGTACATCGTTGGTATGGTAAGCAATCCTATAGAGCATATCCTAAGCTTTGTCCAGTCCTACCAGGACGCAAAGATTAGTCTGGAGCGGATTAATGAAATTTACAGTGAAGAGGATGAAGAGCCGGTCGATAAAGACTGGCTGCGTGAATTGCCCGCAGACCGCAGTATTCATATGAGCAATTTAACTTTCAGATATCCTGGTGCAGGTAATGATCCGGTGCTTACTGATATCAATCTGCTATTTCCCGAAGGTAAGACCACGGCAATTGTGGGCATGAGTGGTAGCGGAAAAACGACCATACTTAAATTGTTGCTGCGGTTTTATGAACCTGAGAGAGGACAGATTCATATCGGTTCTGCCGGTATCGGACAGATAGGCTTTGCTACATGGCGCAGCGCCTGTGGGGTGGTGATGCAGGATGGATTCATTTTCGCTGATACCATTGAAAGAAATATAGCGGTAGGAGACGAATTTCCTGATCAAAAAAGGGTAGAGGATGCTATACAGATAGCTAATCTGGAGGAGTTTATCGAAGAACAGCCTTTTGGAGTAAGAACAAAAATCGGGATAGCCGGGAAAGGTATCAGCCAGGGACAGCGGCAACGGCTCTTAATTGCCAGGGCAGTTTATAAAGACCCGCATTACATCATTTTTGATGAAGCGACTAATGCGCTGGATGCCAATAATGAAAGGGTAATTATTGATAACCTTAAAAAATTTTTAAAAAACAGGACGGCTATTATTGTTGCGCACCGTTTAAGTACGGTTAGCCACGCAGATAATATTGTGGTGTTGGATAAAGGTAGGGTGGTTGAACAGGGAATTCACCGGGATTTAACCCTGCAGCGCGGAAAATATTATAATCTGGTTAAAAATCAATTGGAGCTGGGAAATTAACCGGACGCAGCACCGGGATGCCCGATGTATTGAATATATTAATTATGGAAAATATTGAAGGACCTATTATTACGCAAGAACGGGTAGTGATTAATGAAGTATCTGCTCCTGTAGAGGAGCTGCATACGGAAGACATACAGGATATAGTAGGGTCGCCGCCTGGTAGCTTAATGCGCTGGGGAATAACCTGGGTGCTGATTGTATTGCTGGGTATGCTGGCATTAACCTCGTTTATCCGGTATCCTGACGTTATTAAGGCCCAGGTGAGGATCAATGCGGCCAATGCGCCTAAAGCTGTAATCAGCCGGGTTTCGGGTAATATTGTGAAAATTCTGGTGAAAGAAAATGACCCCGTTGCTGAAGGGCAGCTTCTTGCCTGGATGGAATCTACAGCAGACCATAGACAAATTCTGAATTTGGCAGATAAGCTGGATGCGATTAGGAACGGGCATTCAGAAGGAAAAGGCATGAATATAATACTTGACGCACCAAAGGGTTTGCGGTTGGGTGAACTGCAAAGCAGCTATCAAGCTTTTTACCAGTCTTATTTAACCTATAGCGCTGCTACAGGCAATGGTATATATTTAAAGAGAAAGACATTTATTAAGAATGATCTGCAGCATGTTTCTATGCAACGAAGCCAGCTTGGTGAGCAGGGAAAATTGAATGAACGCGAGTTTAATCTGGCTGAAAAAAATTTTGAAAGATATGACGCTCTGGCAAAAAAGAAAATTATTTCATCTTCGGAATATGAGGAACAGCAAGCCGTATTCCTGGCAAAACAGCATCCTTTACAACAGACTCAATCGGCATTGCTTGCAAATGAAAATAGCTATGTTGCTAAAATGAAGGAACTGGCGGATCTGGAAAATCAGATCACAGAAGAAAAATCAAAATTTGCAGAAGCGCTAAACAGTTTGATCAGTGAAATTGAAAAGTGGAAAAGTCAGTACATCCTGACGGCACGGCAAAGTGGAACCGTGGCCTATACCGGCATCATCCAGCTCAACCAATATATTCAGGTCGGCCAGGAGGTATTTCGGATTGATCCCGGCAGTACGCAGTTTTTTGGCGAAGCTAAAGTGCCTCAATATAATATGGGAAAAGTGAAAGAAGGGCAGGAAGTACTCGTTAAACTGGACGGCTACCCATTCGAAGAGTATGGGGTTTTGCGGGGCCGGATGATGAGAATGACCGGAGCGCCATATCAGGACAGCATATTTCTTTCTAAAATTAAGTTATTGCCCATTACTCCGCAAAGGCATATTCAGCTCACGACAGGGATGATAGGAACTGCCGAAATTATAACAGAAGATGCTTCGCTCTTTAAGCGGCTGGCCAGGAATATTCGTTTACTGGTTGACAAAAAGGATTAGATGGCAAACGTAAAATATGATTATCTGATTGTTGGGTCAGGGCTTTTCGGCTCCGTTTTCGCGTATGAGGCTAATAAGGCTGGAAAAAAATGTTTAGTTATTGATAGACGGAGTCATAGTGGTGGTAATGTACATTGTCAAAACCTGGAAGGTATTAATGTACATTCGTATGGAGCGCATATTTTTCATACGGATAGCCTCCAGATCTGGAACTATATAAATCAGTTTGCAGACTTTAATCATTATATAAACTCGCCGCTGGCCCTTAGTGAAGGAAATCTCTATAATTTACCCTTTAATATGAACACGTTCTATCAGCTTTGGGGGGTGAAGACTCCTGCGGAAGCACGGAGTATCATTGAAGCGGAAGTGAACTCATCAAATTTTAAAAACCCTGCAAACCTTGAAGAACAAGCACTTTCCCTCGTTGGCGAATCTATTTACAAAAAATTCATACAGCATTATACAAAAAAACAATGGGGAAGAGATGCCAGTTGCCTTCCAGCATTTATTATAAAAAGACTTCCCCTGCGTTATACGTACAATAACAACTACTTTAATGACCGCTATCAGGGAATACCAATCGGCGGGTATAATTTAGTTGTTAACAAAATGCTTCAGAATATCGAATTGCGCTTGTCACATGATTTTTTTAAAGACCGGTCTTTTTTTGAATCGCTGGCAGAAAAAATTGTATTTACCGGTAAAATTGATGAATTCTATCAATACCAATACGGAAAATTAGAGTATCGTAGTCTGAAATTTGAGCATGAAATACATGACATCCACGATTATCAGGGTAATGCCGTTGTTAATTATTGCGATTTGACAGCTGCCTTTACCAGGATCATTGAACATAAACATTTTGAATTTGGAAGTCAGAAAAGCACGGTCATCACCAAGGAATATGCGATAAATGAATCTTTAAACAACGAACCTTATTATCCTATTAATGATACAAAAAATATGAAGATACTTAAGCGATATCAATGTCTTGCAGATAAAGAATCTAATGTGATCTTTGGCGGTAGATTAGCAGAATACAGGTATTATGATATGCATCAGGTAATTGCCTCGGCGCTAAAAAAAGCTTCAGATGAGCAATGGAATAACTTTACCCGGTGAAAGATTTAGGGTTTAAATATCCCTTAACCGATCTGGTACCAGCGTTAAACAATAAATCCGTGCTTCTGAAAGAAACATGGATTTGTTGAGAAACTTATGTTATCCAGCCACATTGTCTCATAATCTTCTCCACTAGTTTTGTTGTTTAAGATACCTCAGCTTTTTTCATAATTATCTTATCATTTCCGATGTCATATTTCTACATTTTACAGTGGTATAAAGGCAATTTTTACTAGATCTTCCATAAACTGGTTCGATCTTAGTACGTCCGGGGGTACGCCTGAAAGCCTTAGAGAAATCAAGGCTTTTTTGGTTATCACTGTTTTAGTACTCCCGTTTGATCAGCCGCTGGTCTATCAGCAAAAAGGAAAAGAAGAGGAAAATTACAGATGCCAGTACCCACTTGAACTTTACGACCATACTTAAAACCAGAGCGGCTGTGGCCTGACTGATCAGCTGCAATAAGCCATAGGCAAGCAGCAGGCTGAGCATGACAATGATTGCGGCCAGTATATTAAACCGGAGATCACTTTTTCGGTTAAGGCCTTTCTGAAGTTTCCACTTTACGTTTGATGCAAAACTTAGCGGCAGCCCTTGTACCGGCTCTGTCTGCAGTGCTTTAAATAAATCCTGGTATGCTAAAAGGTCAGCTGTCGCTTTTTCGCCAGACGTATGCTCAATATTGCCTATACTACGGTCCAAAAAATCCTGCAATTCATCGTCATTTAACTCTTCCATGTGTTCTCCTGTTTAAGATCTTTTTCAATTTTCTCTTTCAATAATTTACGTGCCCTGAAAAGATAACTTTTCAACGTGCCTTCCGGAATACCTGTTATATCCTTTATTTCTGTGAGTGAAAACTCGTTGAGATGATATAAGGTCAGTACTGTTTTATACTGCAGGGGCATTTGTTCGATAAGGTAGTTAACGTAAACTGAGGTGTTCTTTTTTATTAATTCGTTTTCTGGATTTTCATCCGTAAAATGATAGTTGTCAATATTTTCCGGATACTCATACGCGGATTTGTTTTTGATATTCTTAATATGGTTTACAGCAGTCAGATAAGCTATTCTTGCAATCCAGGTAGATAATTTTGACTGAAAGCGAAACGATGGCAGGCTATGGTGGATCTTGATGAAGACTTCCTGACAAATGTCTTCTTTATTTTGCCTGTCCTGAACCAACCTGTGGATTACAAAGAAAACAAGCTTTTCATATTGTTTAACCAATAATTCAAAGGCCCGCAAATCGTTCTTTAATATCCTGTTTACAATTTCGTTCTCGTCAAACATATAACAGTAGTCAAGATATGTACATTAGCGGTTGCAAAATAGAGAAATAAAATATTTATTAAATAATTGCAACCGGGATGGCAGGTGTGCTGACTACTGTAGCAAATAACTTAATCAAAACATCATGAAACACTTAATGCCATTCATCATCGTCATCGTCTTTTTTATATTGATTGCCATATTTATCCTTGCCCTGTATAATTACAGGTTAAAGAAACGAATCATTGACGCAGGCCCTCTGGACGAAACCGGCCTTAAATTTTTGGCACGCTTATCGGGCTCAGGAAATGAAGCGGTAAAATGGGGCCTGCTTTTACTGTCGGCGGGTATTGGTTTTGTTGTCCTGGAATATGTACCCTTTAGTGCCGAAGATTCACCAGCGCCATACGGTATTGAAATGATCTTTATCGGTGCCGGGTTCCTGCTTTACTATCTCTTTTTAAAAAAACAAAAGGATAGCGATACCTTATAGTTTTCTGCCTTAGCAGCACAAACAATCATTCTTCTTCTATCCGATTTTAAAGGACAAATTCTCCTGCAGGGATTGTCATGCCTAATTTTTTCGCCCTCTAATCCATTCAATTATGAAATTTAAATGCGCTATCCTTCGGCTGATTATCGTCAGCGCCGTATTGTTTACACAAGAATTTAAAGCCTTTGGCCAGGCCCCTGCAACCTCCGGACAGAATTTAAAAGAAGTAGCCATAACCGGCAACAAAGCGTTCATCCACCGCAAGGCCGACAGGATCATTTATGATCTGAAAGCCGATCCGGAAAGCAAAAGTAATAACGTTCTCACCATGATGCGCAAAATACCCTACCTTTCAGTAGATGGCGATGATAATTTGCTGATGAAAGGTAACTCCAGCTTTAAAGTGCTCATAAACGGCAAATCCTCAGCTAGCCTGGAGGGCAATCTGAAAGCGGTGCTGAAAAGTATCCCGGCATCTACCATTGAGAGGATAGAGGTGATTACCACTCCACCGTCCAGGTATGATGCAGAGGGCTTAGCCGGTATCATTAATATCATCACCAGTAAAAGAATAAATGAGGGCTTTAATGGCTCGCTAAATATTAATGAAAGCTTCCCTGTTGGGGGGCCTGGTGTTGGTGGTTCGTTTACGGCCAAAAGTGGCAGCTTTGGGGTGTCAGCTTTTGGTGGCGGGAATATATATCATTCGCCGCAAACTTTTAATAGCAATAAACGGGCTGATGCCGGGGGAACGTTACTGGCTCAGCAGGGCAATCAGCGTTCTACCAACAATACCGCATATTTTGGTACGGAACTGAGTTACCTGGCAGACAGCCTCAATGTATTAACCGCCCAGTTAAATTACAACGGCAGCAGGCTTAACGATCATGCTGCACAGGCATCCGGGTTAACTGGCATCAATGGGCTTCTGCAGCAATATGGGTTTGAAAACAAGGGTAGGGCAACAGGTTACGGCATAGATGCGGGCATTAATTATGAAATGGGTTTTAAATCAATGAAAAACAGGCTGCTTACCTTCTCGTATCTGTTTGCTACCAATCTTAATGATAAAAATGGAAACATTGCTTTTGATAACCGTGTGAATTTTACTGCAGCGGATTGTCTGCAAACGGATCATAAGCGCTTTAATGAGCATACATTTCAGGTGGATTTTGTTACACCGGTTAAAAAATTGAATATTGAAGCCGGGTTAAAAGGGATACTGAGGAAAAACAGCAGTGACTTTGATTACAGCTCATTGAACACCGCTGTGGGCCGCTATGAAACAGAACAGGCACTCTCCAATTCCTTCAGCAATACACAGAATGTATTCAGCGCCTATAATTCCTATCAGCTGAATTTAAATAGCTGGAATATGAATGCGGGTGTAAGAATTGAAGAAACCGTAATACGTGCCGACTTTTCCAGTACAGTTTCAGTTGCCGGGCAGAATTATTTCAATGTTATCCCCTCTGTAGCCATAGGGAAAGGTTTCAAGAACGGAAGCAGTATCAACTTTGGCTTTTCGCAAAGGATAAGGCGGCCGGGCATCAACAGGTTAAACCCATATGTAGACCGGGCAAACCCAAATTATGAAATCACAGGCAATCCCGGCCTGAGACCCGTACTGTTAAATGATCTCCAGTTTGGATACAGCAGCAACAAAAAGCTATCTGTTAATATCGGGCTTGATTATTCATTTATGAACAACCTGGATCTGCAGGTAGTTAATTTTAACCCCGCTTCGCAGATCAGCCGGATAACTTATGCCAATACCGGTAAATCAAGCAGTACGGGAGTTAATTTCAACCTGAGCTACCCGGTAACCAGCAGCTACAGTGCCAGCCTGAACGGGAACACCATGTACCTCTGGCTTAGTGGACAGGATAGCGGGCAGCCTGTTAATAACAACTTGTTAATGTATGCTTTCACCCTGTCTAACGTAGTGCGCCTTAGCCATGGCTGGGCATTAAATGCCAACCTGGGTTTAAACAGCCGTAACCCTACCGGCTTGCAGGGATATACCAACGGGTTTTTTTCCAGCGCGTTCAATTTCAATAAAGATATCATCAGGGATAAGTTTAGTATCGGTGGTGGTGTCAAAAATCCCTTTACCAAATACCGAAATAATGTAAACACCACGTTTGGCACCCAATTCAATCAGGCATATGAAAGCCGGAATTATTTCCGCGCATTTAATATCAGCTTAAATTACAATTTCGGAAGCTTAAAAGACCGGATTAATAAAAACAGGGTAGGGATTGAAAATAATGATGTAGCCCCCTAAATAGTTAGGAGTTTGAAAAGAAACCTGTAAATTAGTATTTATGGAAAAGTTAGATATTCCTCGTCTGGAATTGGAATCATTTGCCAAAGTCAATTACAAAGTACCATTTTTAAGCGTTCAGCATTATCCGTTCAATGCCAGCTATTTTACAATTGAAAACAGGGACAGCTATCCGGTAGCCGATTATATTTCACCCAACAGGAGACAGTTTTATAAAATCTTCCATATGACCTCCGGCACCGGAATATTAACGGTAGGGCTGCATAGATACCTGATGTGCGCCGGTGATATCGCATTTCTGCATCCTGATGAAATCATGTCATGGCAAACAACATCTGAAAACACGGGCGGGCATTTTTGCCTCATCCATCCGAAATACTTTGAAAATGATGCCGACCATGTACTTCAGTTGCTGCGGAACTATCCGTATTTTAAACCTGCAAAAGCCGTGGTACAATTATCAGATGAGCAGTCGGGAGTGGTCAACCAGCATTTTGAATCTATGCTTAAGGAGGAACGCGCCGGTAGCGAAGATAAAAAACAGGCACTGCTGCTGCATCTTCAAATGATCCTGCTCGAAGCCAGGAGGGCGGGAAAGAACCTTGCAGATGTTGAGGTTCCTGAAAGTTATGGTTATATCCATGGCTTTCTTTCGCTGCTTGAATCTGTTTTCCAGGTGGGTGGACCTGAAAATACAGTGAAACTCAAAACAGCTGCAGAGTTTGCCGCCCAGCTCCATGTACATCCCAACTACCTGAATGCCCTGGTAAAGGAGCACACCGGCAAGACTGTACGGGAACATATTCAGGAAAGATTGATTTACGAGGCAAAGTCTTTACTGGTGCAGACCAACTGGGATATTAACCATATCAGTTACGGACTTGGATTTTCCGGACAGGCTGCCTTCACTTCATTTTTTAAAAAGAAAGAACATGTGTCGCCCTCATCTTTTAGAAAAAGCGCGCTCTCACAGATTGGTATTTAAATATATCGAGCTGCTTTTTCAGTAGATTTCTTCATTTTCAAGAAAATCTTTTGATACCCATTGGGGGCAATGCTTTATTATTGACACCTACTAATCTGTTCACGTTAATAATTAAATGATATAAAATGATAAAAAGAAAGCTGCTACTTGCCTGGATTGCGCTCATCACCTGCTCCGCTGCTGTCGCCCAGCAAAGCCCGCAGAAACCTAATATTGTTTTCATCCTTGCGGACGATCTTGGATATGGGGACGTAGGTGTATACGGACAGAAACAGATCCTCACACCAAATATTGATAAACTTGCAAAGGAGGGTACTCAGTTTACTGATTTCCATGCCGGAGCACCAGTATGTTCACCTTCAAGATGTTCGCTAATCACAGGCTTAAATTCCGGACATGCCACGATCAGGGGGAATGCCACCGATCATGGCGGGATTGGCGGAAAGAAAGGTAAATCAGTTGTATACCGCGCAAATATCAGCGATAAAGATTATACGATCGGCAACCTGCTGAAGGACGCAGGATATACAACATCACTGGTAGGAAAATGGCATATTGACGGTTACGATTCGCTGGCAACGCCCCTGCAGCATGGTTTTGATCAGTTTACAGGCTGGCTGATTAATCAACCTTCTACATATGCCAGCACTTACTGGCCTGAGAAACGCTACCGTAACGGCAAACTGGTAACCATTGAGGAAAATACAAATGGCAAAAAGGGATATTATGAAACTAATATCTGTACGGACGAGGCATTGCAATACCTTGCTACACAAAAGGACAACAAGAAACCATTTTTCCTGATGCTGAACTTCAATAATCCGCATTCTCCGCTGGATGTTCCCAATCAAGCCGTATTCAAAGATAAAAACTGGCCTGAAGATATGAAGACCTACGCTGCCATGGTTTATTTCATGGACCAGTCTGTGGGTAAGGTAAAAGATTACCTGATTAAAAGTGGCTTATCAAAAAATACAATCGTCATCTTTTGTTCAGACAACGGCCCACGTTCTGAGCCTACGCCGCAGTTGTCTGCTGTTGCAGATTTCTTCGATTCAGAGGGACCTCTGAAAGGTTTCAAAAGGGATATGTACGAAGGCGGTATCCGTGTTCCATTTATCGTTTGGGCACCTTTTTTAAAGAACGCACCTAAATACAATAATGTGCCAGCTTACTTTGCTGATGTGATGCCTACGTTTGCTGAAATTGCGGGTAAATCAGGAGGTTACAAAACAGACGGCATCAGTGTATATCCTGATATGGTTGGCAAAAAATCAAACCGTGACCGCTTTCTGTACTGGGAATTCTTTGAAAATGGCTTTGAACAGGCTGTGCGGTACAAGAATTGGAAGGCCGTTAAACGCAGGAATAAACTTGAACTTTATAATCTGGACAATGACCTCGGAGAAAAAAATGATATTGCCAGTGCAAATCCGGATGTTGTAAAAAAGATTGAAGAGTATCTTTTAACAGCCAGGACCGAATCTCCTTTCTGGTCGGCCAAATAATTTCTGTGGCTTTGAAAGAATAAAAGGCTTTTTTATTCTTTCAAAGCCACAGATTGATTAATTCTGGAGACTTTCAAGATCTGGGATTTGCTATTTCAGATAAAACTGCAGATTAACCAGGTTATTTTTTACGGCATAGATAACCAGACCTGCTGTATTTTTTACATTTGTCTTTAAAATCAAGCTGTTGCGGTGCCCTTCAACGGTTCGTTCGCTGA
The DNA here is from genome assembly GCF_900182595.1 of Pedobacter westerhofensis. Taxonomy (GTDB): domain Bacteria; phylum Bacteroidota; class Bacteroidia; order Sphingobacteriales; family Sphingobacteriaceae; genus Pedobacter; species Pedobacter westerhofensis. Next base: position 27,707 of record NZ_FXTN01000007.1, read on the forward strand.
TAAATAGTTTTTTTGCGATGTCTTTTGTTGACAGTTCTTCACAGATACACTGCAGGATCTCTCTTTCTCTTTTTGTGAAATCTGAAGAAAAGGCCGCTTTCTTTTTAACCAGGCTCATGTGATTATAAAGGACTTTGGAGATATCATCATTAAAATAGAAACCTCTTTCAAAGGTAATCCTGATCGTTTTCTCAACTTCTTCAGGTGTGGCATTTTTTACCAGATAGCTGTTGGCTCCCAGTTCTATTAACCTGATAATAAACCTTTCCTCTTCATGCAGGGACAGGATGATTACCTTCAGCGAGGGGAACCGTTCTTTGATCAGCTGCATGGTCTCCATGCCATTCATTCCGGGCATACTGAGGTCCAGTAATAAAATATCTGTTTGTGCGGCCATCCCGCTAAGCTGGCTAACGGCCTCCAGTCCGCCGGCAGCTTCCCACAACACTTTAAAATCTTTGCATTTTTCCAATAGGGAAATCATGCCTTTACGAAAAAGCAGCTGGTCGTCCGTTATACCTATGTTAATCTTCATAAAATCTTTTAATCAGGATTCTTGATTCAAAGCCGTTATTGAAATTGTAATCAAAAGTTCCGTTCAGCAACTCTACCCTGCTTTCAATATTTTTTAGCCCGTAACCCTTTCTGTGGTCTGGCGGACGTTCATTTTTTAATGTCCCGTTATCCTGATATATCACCTGGGTTTCTGTTCCCAGATCATGACAGGATAAAGTAAATCTACTTGCGTTTGAATGTTTGATCGTATTGCTGATCAGTTCCTGGACGATTCTGTACAACGATAGCTGTATCCTGGAATTGTAATCACTCAAATCACTTTGTATCGTGCATTCAGCTGTTAAACTGTCTGTTTTATTAATTCTGTAACATATATCTTCCAGTGCATACCGGAGTCCCAACAATTCCAGCTCAGGTGGCATAATCTGGTAGACGAGTTCACGGGTAGTGTGCAGTCCTGCGCTGATCAGCTCTTTTGCTTCTGTCACTTTTTCATCTTCTGAGCGCTGCAGGATTAATGACAGTACAGAGAAGGTATTTCCGATCTGGTCATGCAGATCTCTTGCAATTCTTGTTCTTTCTGTTTCAACGGATTCCAGTATATTCTGAAGAAGCTCCTGCTTGTGTTTTTTTTCCAGTTCGAGCAGTTCTCTCTGTTGTTTTGCCGTATTCTGTACATATCTTGCGTAAATAATCGTAAATCCCACTGAAAGAATCAGTAGAGCGAGGGTGCCTGTAAATAGTAAGAATGTAATTTCGCTTTCCGCATGATCCATAAGCCAATAAATAACAGCAAATAATAAATTGTACAAAAGAATGCGTGAAAAGTCCATAACGTCATTCTTGCATCAGTTAAGCCGGGTTTTCTCAGATAATTGCTCAGCGTAAAAAGTAAACTCGAACTGGTAAAATATATCATTATACCCGAATTGATCAGGAGCAGGGCTGTTACATAGGGTTTCGGCATCCCTGCAGGATAGTTGATCATTTTGTGAAAGCAAATCAGCGCGTAGATCATACAGATTAAGCTTTCCAGAGCCCTTGCATAAGTGTTGTTTACCGTAACAGCCTGCAGAAATATTGAATTCAGGATCGAGAGGATACTAAAAACAACTATTGAAATCCTGAAAAAGAGTGCCCATTTGCTGCCGCTGATCAAAGAGGAATAAAACCAGCTGAGCAATGCGAATTCTTCCAGCGTATAGAGATGCAGGAGGAAGATATTATTGATCTTCATTGCCCATAACAGGGCAGAACCGCACTCCACCACAGCGCTGATCATGATATGTATGCTTAAGATCCTGATCGTCAGGTTGCTCCCGCGGATCAGCATGATTGCCAACAGGAGCGGGGGAATCATTGCGAACGGAACAGCATGGAATATCAGGCTTTGCAGGCTCATAAATTCAGGTATAATGATATATGAAGAAACCTAATCGTTGTTGAGGGGAGAATCTCCGTCTGCACAGGTATCCGGGCAGGGATAGGAGAAGTCATATGTTCCCACCTCTTCCACAGATCCGTCCTCTTTCAACCTCGCTTCAATCATATCTTCATTTTTCTCATTCACTCCCACCAGGACAAGGGTTTCTTTGTGTTCAGTATTAATACCGAGGTAGAGCCGTACCCTTTCAACGCCTATTTCATCGAGGATCTCTTTGAGTTCGGAAAGGTGTACGGTAAATGCCCGCACTTTTGTTGCCGGGTCTTTGCGGTTTAGGTATTCCAGTTCTCTCCATTTCGCCGTATAAGCGACCGCGGTATGAACCGGGAGACGGTATTTGTCTGCTTGTGACATAATTTAGGATTTTGTTTTCCTAAATATATATAATTTATAATTCAAACAAGAAAAATAATCAGGTAAAATTACGTGATTAATTAATCGGGTAGATTTACGTGTAAATTTACAGGGGCTATCTGTTAATTTTATTCCTGATCAAATAATGCGCGTTATGAGTTTTATCTGTTTTGTCCTGCAAACCATACCATTTATGATGCTGGTGATCATTGCATTGGGTCAGACAGACCTTCGCCTGTTCAGAAAAGTTAGTGATCTGATTACACGTAAAATGAAAATAAAGCCGGCACATGATAAAAAGAGAGTCATCTTAGACAAGGGAAAGCGCTGAGCAATTGTTGTTTTTTCTGAAAAAACTTGTGGTTACGCTCGCGTGACAGCTATGGTGGAGAAGAGATGAGGATGCTCCGCCAGGTTGTCCGTATGTGTTGCTGTCTAAAGATAAATAAATGAGAATTTTTGGCCTATAAATTCGGAGATGGTGTTCAGCGGGGCAATATGATTGTATTCCGGGCCGGGAAGTGCTGGTATAACCACTGTATATTCATCGCTGGAGGCGTTGTAATGCTCAACCAGCTGAATATTGTTTCCGGAACTTTCAGAATGTAAAACCGGTGCAGTTGAGAAAAATGCCCTGATCAGTCCAATTCCATTTAACCAGATAGTCTCCGGACCATTAAAAGCTTCATTTGTTTCTTTGTTGATCACCGCCGGATTAACCAGTCTGCGCAGATCATCTGTGATCAGTACATAACACCAATAGGTAGCAATATCCTTAAATGATTTACTCAGGCTTTCTTTTAATTCTCTGCGGGACTGATTTTGTCTGTTCTCCGTATTTTCCTCGTCATTGCTGAAAAAAAAGTAGCTGCACGAATTGTCTTTTGTAATATCAGATCTATACTTGGTGATATTCATATGCTTATCTCTATTGAATAATTTAATCCTCTGCTCATCAATTCGGTTCCGGCCTTTCTATGGGTACAGGGAATTTGATGTCATGATCAAAAATATTCAATATAGGGGTACTGGGTAACTGTAGAATTACCTGTATTGGAAAACACGTAGAAATACTTGTTTTCAATGGTCTGACATTGCGCTATGGCATTGTCAGACCAAACTTGCTGTGAGCATCCTCTAATTAACGGTCGTTTCTGAATAGCTCATTGCCGGAGCAGATGTGCCGGGTGCTTTCTTGGCTCCCCCTCTGTTAGACCTTGCGGTACGTGAATACACAGAAATCTCCCTGTTAAACAAAAATTGAAACAATAGTCTTGTGTAAGAAGTGTGATAACCCAGGCTTTCGTAATGGTCGTCTGCAATCGCTTTTAACTGCGGTAATTTATTCCAGGGTACTGAAGGGAAATCATGATGCTCGTTATGAAAACCAACATTCAGATTGACCAGGTTTAGACGGCCGTAATAACTTTTAGTTTCCTGATGGTCTCCATGGGTTAAGAAATGCTCCTGTACCCATCTTGCCCCAAGTGGGTGTAAACCTACAGAGAAGAAAAAGCTAAGCGTTAAAAAGGCGAAAGCCATCCATCCAAACAAATATACAATTGCTGTTGCAAATAAAATCTGAACGGCAATGTTGATCACCGTCCAGGTGTCAAACAAATTGATTTCTTTTAAACGCATTGGCCTCAATGCTTGAAAAATCGGGTAAAACAACAGCCATACTGCTTTACCGGCAGTTGAGTTGTTGATCAGTTTTGCTTCCCAGCGGTTCGGCATATCTGCATCAAGCTCCTCAACACCCTGGTAAGAGTGGTGTTTCATGTGGTATTTTGTAAATGATACTGCACTTGGAAAGATCAGCGGCAGATTTGCTAAAATACTGCTGATTACATTTAAGGTCTTATTTTTAAAAACCAGGTTATGCGAACATTCGTGAATACAGATGAACAGCGTATGACATGCAAAAGCGCCAATAAAGTATGCTGCAAGAACACTCCACCACCAGGCCTGATGTTGCAATACACCTGCCAGCGCAATCTGAATACCTACGCAGAACAGGATAATCAGGAAGGTATACGGGTTCCTTCCTATCAGCGCCCTAATCTCCGGATGTTCTTTAATTATTGTTTTTGTACGCAGTTTATGCGGTTCCACCTCATCCGACCAGTTAAAGCTTGTTTTTTTTATCATAGTTATAGTAGTTGCTTCGAAAAAGTAAGATATGGTTTTAACGTGACATATTGCATTTTTCAATGGCCAAATATAGTGGAAATTAAGTAATTGTATCAATATTAAAATAAAACGATTCAGCTTTAGCTTGCTGAAAATTCGGGCAATTTCCCAGCTGGCCTCCCTGATGCCATGTTAATTTTGAAATGCCCCCGATAGTTAGTCATAATTCTTATCTTCAGATCTTATTCTCATTGTATGACCAGGACCAGTTTTTTCATCTCCAGCCTTTTTATTTTACTATCTCTCCTGTTATCCAAAGCCGGATATAGTCAGGCCGCAAAGGCCGAAGCCGATCTGCTGGACATCATGAAGAGTCACGATGCAATTGGTCTTTCCGTAGCGGTGGTAAAAGAGGGCAACATCATTTATACCCATTCTTTTGGATTAAAAGATGCAGAAAGCAATACACCGCTTACTGATAAAGATATCTTTAGGATCGCATCCATCTCAAAATCTTTCTCTGCCACCTCCGTGATGCAGTTGATTGAAGCCGGGAAACTGTCGCTCAAAGATGATATGAGCGACCTGGTTGGTTTTAAGGTTAGGAACCCCAATTATCCTGAAACAGTGATCACGCTCAAAATGGCTATGTCACATACCTCAAGCCTTAATGATAGCGAAGGTTATTTATCACTCGATGTCATCAACCCTGCAAAGAACCCAAATTGGGCCAAATGTTACAGTAGCTATGAACCCGGAAAGGGGTATAAATACTGCAACTTAAATTATAATATGGTAGGCACGATCATAGAAAAGAAATCCGGTGAGCGTTTTGACAGATATGTGAAACATCACATACTGGACCCGCTTAAATTATATGGCGGTTACTGCGTAGACTCACTGGATACAAGCCTCTTTACTACCATCTATGAGTTTGATTCGGTGGCGAAAGGTTTCAAACCGGCGCCCATGGCCTATGCGCCCAGAAGGGAAGAAATTAAAAACTATGTAATGGGCTACAGCACACCTATATTTTCTCCTACGGGAGGGATGAAAATCTCCGCAACTGACCTGGCAAAATACATGACCATGCATATGAATAAGGGAATTTATAACGGGACCAGGATTATGTCTGAAAAGAGCGCCAGACTGATGCAGAAAAAGATTTCTGAAGAAGAAGGCTATGGGCTGGCGATCATGAACGTGGACAATATGATCCCGGGCATGATGATGACCGGGCATACTGGCTCGGCGTATGGCCTTTACAGTGCCATGTTCTTTCAGCCAAAAGAGAAATTCGGGATCGTAGTAATTACCAATGGCTGCAGCCCTGTTTATACCGATGGCTTTAATGACATGCTGAAAACAGCGGTCAACAGTTTGTATAATAACTTCATTAAATAATTGTTGAAACGGAATATGTTTAATGATATATTTGCAGCAAATGAATAAAATTAAATATCTTTTCCTTCTGGTTGGTGTAGCCGGATGCTTCGCTGCCTGTTCCAAAAAAGACAATTTTGATGCAGACGCTCAGTTCAGAGCAGACACAACTGCTATCCGTAAATTTATTACGGAGAACAATATCCCTGCACTTAAAGATAAGTCGGGCGTATTTTATCAGGTGATCGCACCGGGAACTGGTAGCGTAACTTATACTGCTTCTACTTCTATCACTGCCGATTACGAAGGCCGCTTGCTGAGCGGTTCTGTTTTTGACAGTTCAAAAGGTACGCCTATTACTTTTGCCCTGGGTGGTGTAATTACAGGATGGCAGATTGGAATTCCCTACATTCAGAATGGTGGTAAGATCCGTATGATTATCCCTTCGGGATACGCTTATGGTAATTCTTCTGTAGGCAGTATCCCGGCAAATTCTGTTCTTGACTTTACGGTAACGCTTTCAGCTGTTAAGTAGTTTGGAAGTGATTGGCATACCTTTTCGTAAACCAATCAATTGCTTCGTTTTGCTGCTGTGACTTGTATGCAAGCACTACCTCAGAGGTAATTGCCAGTGCCGACAGGTCAATGTATCTGATTTTTAGATCAGGGAAATGATCTTTGATGGCAGATGGTAAAATAGAAACCCCGGCTCCATGTTCTACCATCCTTAAAATAGAATGTACATTATTCGCCTCATGGGTAATTTCTGGCGTAAATCCCATCCGCTGACAAATCTCTACCAATTTCTGATGATACACGGGTGCGTAATCACGGTTAAAGAATATAAAGGGCTGCCCGGCTAAATAATTACCGCAGTGGCTGATACCATCCAGTTTGGGCGCATCCTCCGGTACTGCAATCACAAAGGGATCGTGAAACAGTGAAATCACTGTTAACTGATCAGAATTTACCGGTGCACGCATAATGCCAATATCAAGCTTGCCTTCTTCCAGTGCTTTCACCTGTTTTACTGTGGGAATCTCAAAAAGTTTTACAGACAACAATGGAAAAACAACCCGCATCTCCTTCAGTGTGTCCATCAGTTGCCGGTGATAGGTAGAACTGATATATCCAATCTTCAGTTCCCCGCTCATATTTTCATGCAGCTGTTTCACCACATTTTTAGTTTCTGCCAGTTGTGAGAAAATGCCGTCGACCTGCTTCTTAAAATAGACACCTGCAGGTGTAAGAGAAACCTTTTTATTATTGCGCTCAAAAAGCCTTGCACCAAGCTCTTCCTCCAGTTCCCTGATTTGTCTGCTTAAGGGGGGCTGAGAAATAAATAACTTTAAAGCTGCCTTTCTGAAATGCAGTTCTTCTGCAACGGTCTTGAAATAGAGGAGGTGTCTAAGTTCCATGATACTTAATTGATATCAATAATTGACAAATTTGATATTTTTCAAATATCATCATTTTGTCTACGTTTGAAGAATAAATTATAAACAGGACATAATTACAAAAGCTAACCTTATGGAAAAGAATGAATTGAAACGGAAGTCTACAGTTGAAGAAATTCAAAAGCGGTTTGACCAGGATGTTGAACGCTTCGCTAACCTCGATACCGGACAGCAGACAACGATTGATGCACCGCTTACATTGGAGCTGACTACGAGTGCTGCTGCTGCGCTCAGCCCGGCTGCGACAACTTTGCTTGACATTGGTTGCGGGGCAGGGAATTATACCTTAAAGATGCTGGAAAAGGTTCCGGGGCTGGATTGTACACTGATCGACCTGAGTATGCCGATGCTGCAAAGGGCACATCAGCGTGTTTCGGCAGTAACAGATGGCAAGGTAGAAATGATACAGGCAGATATTCTGGTGGCTGATCTGCCTGATAATCATTATGATATTGTACTTGCCGCGGCTGTGCTGCATCATTTGAGAGCGGATGGCGACTGGGAAAAGGTTTTCAATAAGATCTATCGTTCACTTAAGCCAGGCGGAAGTTTTTGGATCTCAGACCTGATCAGTCATGAGCCACAGGAGCTTAACCAGCTTTTTGAAGCAAGATATGCCAGCTATCTGGAAGAACTTGGCGGTAAAGCCTACCGGGAAAAAGTACTGGCGTATATCGATGCCGAAGATTCTCCCCGTTCGGTTTCCTATCAGTTGCGCCTGATGAAGTCTGCCGGGTTCAGGTATGTTGATGTGTTACATAAAAATGCCTGCTTTGCCGCATTTGGTGGAATTAAATAATGTCCTGAAGCTTAGCGTATGTAAGATCTGTATAATCACTTATATATAAATTACAGGGCGGCAGTTCTTCTTTGGTATGGCTGCTCAGTACGCCCACCACCCGCATGCCGGCATTAAGCGCAGCGGAAACGCCAGAAAAAGAATCTTCAAAAACCAGGCATTGCTCTGGTTTTTGCCCAAGGTTGACTGCAGATTGTAAATACACTTCCGGATCAGGTTTATGTTTTTTGACATCTTCACTGGCCAGTATGGAGCCAAAATGTTCACGCAATGGCAGCTTGCTTAAGATGAGGTCCAGATTTGCGCGCGGAGCTGATGTTGCAACGGCAGTCTTCACACCATTTGCTTTTAAATCCGAAATGAATTCAATAATGCCTGTTATTGGTTCAATATGAGGTTCGTAAATCTTCCTGAACAGCCCTTCTTTCTCCTCTTCCATCTGTAAAAACTCCTCACCCGTCACAGGTCTTTTTAGAAAATGGCTAAGGATATAACTGTTGCTTTTGCCAAACATATGCGCGGCAAACTCTTCATCTGTAGGGGCAAGGTTTCTGGCCGAAAAAAACTCACGGAAGGCCAGCGAATGATAAGGATTGGTATGGCAGATCACACCGTCCATATCAAAGATTACTGCAATTTCATTGTTCATCATGCAAAGTTAGTATGTTTTAACATATTCACCACGTTTGGGGATTTACCGGTACTCACTTTTTGGCCAATTTTGAATATACATACTGATTTTGACTCTTCTGTTATTCCAGCGTGTGTTCATCTTAAAAAGTATACATTATGTCTTTAGAAACCTCAGAACATGTTGATGTAATTGTGATCGGTGCCGGGCAGGCAGGTCTGGCTGCCGGTTATTTTTTAAACAAGCATCAGCTCAAATATGTGATCTTTGAACGTGGCAACATCGGCGACTCCTGGTCTAACCAGCGCTGGGACTCCATGACACTTGACTCACCAGAAATTACAAACCTATTGCCGGGGCAGAGCCCGGATAATATGCAGGATGATTTATTTTTTACAGGAAAAGAATTTCACAAAAAACTGGTTGACTTTGCCGGCAATAATCAGATTTCCGTGATGGAGTATCATCAGGTCACATCCCTGGATAAAGCTGATGATACCGGACTATTTGAGGTAAAAACAAATCACAATGGCGATGTGAAAGTTTGGACTGCCAGGAAAGTTATTATTGCTTCCGGAATGCTCAATGAGCCAAAAATCCCTCCGGTCAGCAAAGCTATACCCAAAGATATCCAACAGTTTCATTCCTCCCGATACCGCAATGCCGCACAAATGCCGGAAGGTAATATTCTGGTTGTGGGAAGCGGAAGGTCAGGCAGCGCTATTGCTGAAGACTTATCTGCCGCAGGACGCAAGGTTTATCTTGCAACAAGTAAGGTGGGCCGCGTTCCACGCCGTTACAGAGGTAAGGATATTGCTTCATGGACTGTAGCGGCAGGACTGCTTGAAGTTAAAACTTCGGATATTACTGATCCTGCAGCTTTCACTGAACATCACCCCCTGGTTTCGGGCCGGGGAAGAAGAGGACATACGATCAGCCTGCAGATGCTGCACAGGGGAGGCGTTGCGCTATTCGGAAGGCTGCTCGGCTGCGAGCATGGCAAACTGTTGTTTGGAAATGACGCAGTGGAAAATATCCAGTTTGCAGACCATGTCTCAGCTACTACCAAACAGATGATAGAGGGCTTTATCAGCCAGTACGGTATGGATCTGCCTGGGGCTGAATTTGATGAGGCAGATGTGCCTGATCCTGAGGGCTCAAGTGCAGAAACTGCTACAGAACTTGATATTGCGGGAGCAGGAATTACTTCGGTCATCTGGGCAACAGGTTTAACAGGCAGCTTAGACTGGGTTCATTTGCCCGTGCTGGATAAACAGGGTAACCTTGTCCATGTTGAAGGTGTATCTCCGGTAAATGGCCTGTTCTTTCTCGGTTTCCCATGGCTCCGCAAGCGTAAGTCCGGCGTGATCTATGGCATGCCTGAAGATGCGGCATTCATTACGGATCGTTTGACCGAACAATAGTAACCGGGTTGAAAATGGAAAAGAAGCTGTATCATTGATGATATTGGCCCTCTGAGAATTGAATAGTTGAAAGTGCTCCCTTAGGGGGTACAAGTAAAAATAGCAAAGAGGCTGTATCAGCCTCTTTGCTATGATTTGGCGCCCCGCATATATTTTCTCAGTACCGCTTAAGGGATTGTTATCCATTTATTAATCGTATTGTATTTGCCTTCAATACATATTTTGTAAAACGATGAGGGCAAATCTTTCACTGATACCGTTGCATGTTCTGCTCCTGCCGGCATTTCGGCCAGCAGATGGTATTGATCCGGTTTGCCCTCTTTGATATTGTTCTCCGGGCATACCCATATCTTAACTTTATCAGAGTTATCCAGTGCTTTCCAGCTCAGATCCAGGTTGCCCTGAATATAATTCGCCACGGGCTGGGCTACTGATACAGGGCCGATGAGCGTGATGCCATCGATTTCCCGCTTGCGGTCTGTCGGAATATCAATGTGCATGAAAGTCGCTATGCTGGGCATGATATCTACAATTCCGGGATAATAATATTGTGCATAAGCGTTGAGCTTTTTCGCATTGGTGACCATCCATGTTGAGCGCTGTCTTGCAGACTGTCCGCCATGGTTACGACCGGTTTTTTCATCCCTGCCATGATCTGAAGTAATGAAGATCAGCCATTCCTCATTAAAATGCTGTTCCCTGTACTGAATGGCTTTCCAGAGTTTTCCCACTTGCTGGTCCATCAGCTCTACCGCACGGGTGTATTGCGGGCTGTCGCCATACATATGGCCCATATCATCTGTATATTCCAGATAAACCCATGAAAGATCAGGGGCATTGTTGCGAATACTTAAAGCGGCTTCCTCCACAACTTTCTCATCAATCCGGTGCATGAAATCACGCATTTTATCGTGTTTGAAATTTATCGTATCGAGTTCAAAACCATCAGCATGCTCATCAACATGTAATTTATTGGTGGCTGACAGGCCGTCTCCGGTTAACTTGGTACGGTTATCCAGCCAGCTGGAGAATACTGCTATTTTTCTGTCAGGGTACTGATCTTTAAAAAGCCTGAATATCGTAGGGTAGTTATAGTTGGGTGCCTTAATATCATTGTCCCATACATTATGTTTATTTACCCAGGTACCTGTAAGCAAGCTATTGTATCCAACTGCCGAAATGGTAGGGGTCTGAGAATAGGTATCTTTATCACCGCCAACATGTGCTCTCAGGTACTTTCCCTGTTTCGCGATCAGGTTCAGATTGGGGGTGGCTGTGCGTTCTATTACATCTGCAGACATCCCGTCGGCAATAATAAACACCGTTTTTTGTACTTTCTTTTGGGCATGGGCTACCATGCCCGGAAATAATAAAAAAATAAGGAGGAAAGGATTCTTTATCGATTGTGTCATTTTAAGGATTAAATTATGTGACACGAATTTAAGTACAGCAAAAGTAATGAAGGTTAGCCTGATGTTATCGTTTTATTGCCTGATTAAACCCGGATAAAAAAGGGATGAAACTCCTCGTTTATCCGGCTCGTATTACTGCTGCTGCTGGATCTGCTGCATCAGCTCCAGGTTTCTGCGGTAGCTGTTGCCCTGTCCTGCCGGAATTTCGGGTTCCGGATCAACAACTTCAGCAACAGGATCCAGTGTTTCGGTAACTCCGTCATCATAACTTACGATAACCTGAACGGTTAACTTATGGCTTGATGCACCTTTATAAACCCCTTTTACTGGTGAACAGTCTGTAAAACTCCGTCCGTAGGCAAGAATTACGTAGGTTTCGCTCGCTATGCAGTTATTGGTGGGGTCAAGCCCCAGCCATCCATAGGATGGAATATAAGCCTCTACCCAGGCGTGGGTAGCCCCCTCGCCGCGCATTCCGTCCTTATTCGGACAGATATACCCGCTTACATACTTGGCAGGTATATTTACCATGCGCAGCATTTGTGAAAGGATGTGCGCAAAATCCTGGCAAACACCCGCTTTTAACTGCCATATTTCATCCAGTTTGGTCTGAACGGTAGTGACGCCCTGTATATAATTGAACTGTTCGTAAACGAAGGTACAATACTTAAGTGCAGTTTGATACGGCGTGCCAATTTCCGGAATATGTTCACTGATCATCGACCTGAGTTCTGGCAGCCCGTCAAAAGCTTCCCATTTTAGATAATCGATATAGGGCACCTGGTAGCGGAGGCGCTGGATTTCGTCCCATTCCATAGCCCCGAACATGGTTTCTGCCGGTGGTTCCTTGGCGGTAGTGGTCACTGTAAGTTCAGAATAAATTTCCAGTTCCCTGTGGCGCTCACTGTAAGTGAAAAAACCTACTTTATTACCGTAATAATCCACAAATGTATCTACGCGGGGTTTCCCCGAAATCTTCAGGTCGTGTTTGAGCACTGTTTGATGCTCATCTTCTTTTGGATATAGAATGATGTGGTTCACGCTGTCTTTTACCAATGACTCATACGTGTATTTGGTGATATGCTTGATGTTAAATTCTGGCATTTTACAAATTTTAAGACAATGAAAAACAAGTTTGGTTAAATGCATTACCGATGCCGTAGAGTTCTGACTTGATCTCGGCAAGGAATAGATGCAGGTCGTCCTGTTTCAATCCTTTGATTGAGCTGTACTTCACCTTGCTTTGCAGCCTTCCGATCAGAAAAGCCAGATCGCCCGGATTGATATGCCCGTCTATCTTTAACCGGTCGAAATATTTGCTCAGCTGGTTCATGGAATAGATGACCGACCGCGGAAATTCATTGTTGAGCACTACCTGTGCCAGCACATTTTCCGCTTCAATACCCTGACGGTAAGTTTTCAGGTACAATTCGTAGCCCCCTATGGACAACAGCAAATGTTTCCAGTAACTGGTGTTGGTGAGCAGGTCGGGATTGTGATCAACCGATCCAAACTTAATATCCAGTACATCAACTGACTGTATACTGCGTTCCAGGTACTTTCCGATGCGCATAAAACTACTGCATTCGTTTCGCGGCATGGTTACTTCTGTAGTGCCGTAAAACAATGTGCCCTGCTTGATCAGGATATCCAGCACCGAAATCGGATCATCTTTTTTGAGCATCATTTTCAGTTTGGGATCTTTTACGGTATGGTAATATTCATTTAAACACTGCCATACATCTTTTGTAATGTGGTCCTGCACGCTGCGGGCATTCTCCCGCACCTGGGTGATGATATTGATAATCGAATTTGGGTTGTTCCTGTCTGTCACCATAAACTGTAATACAGCACGGCTGTTAAATTCAATCCCTTCAGCTCCTTCAGGTTCCGGGCCACAAAAAATGCGGATAACCGGGCTCCATGAAAACTCTGAAACTGCATCCTGCGAAGCAGCATAATTTATTTTAAGCATGCGCAGCATACCATCCGTTCGCTCTACATAACGGCTCATCCAATATAAACTCTCTGCAACTCTGCTTAACATATTGTTCCTGTCATTTAATTTAAGAAAGTACCCATGTATCTTTACTGCCGCCGCCCTGCGAGCTGTTCACTACCAGTGACCCTTCTTTCAAAGCTACACGCGTTAAGCCGCCGGGCACAATAGTAATGCCGCTTGGGCCACAGACGGCGAAAGGCCTGAAATCTACCCTGCGCGGCTGCAGCACACCATTCATATAACATGGCGCCGATGAAAGGCTGATAGTTGGCTGGGCGATAAACTGCCGCGGATCTTTCATGATCTCTTTTTTATAGTCTTCAATTTCTTCGGGTGTGGCTGCATGTCCCATCAGCATGCCGTAGCCACCGCTGCCATTGGTTTGCTTTACTACCATATTGTTAATGTTATCAAAAACATGTGCCCTTTCTTCCTTATTGCCCAGCTGATAAGTGGGCACATTTTTAAGCAGGGGCTCTTCGTTCAGGTAATACCTGATCATATCGGGCACATACACATACACAGCTTTATCATCTGCGACGCCATTGCCCACGGCATTTACGATCGTTACATTTCCTTTACGGTAGGCATTCATCAGTCCGGCAACCCCCAGTAAACTGTTGGCATTAAACACCAGCGGGTCCAGGTATTCATCGTCAACGCGGCGGTAGATCACATCCACCTGCTGCAGGCCGGCCGTAGTTTTCATATATACTTTATGGTCTTCTACAATCAGATCGGGTCCTTCAACGAGCTCGATGCCCATTAAGCGGGCAAGGGTGGTATGTTCAAAATATGCCGAGTTAAAACTGCCAGGGCTCAGCAGGACAATAGTAGGGTTGTCAATCTGGCGTGGCGACAATTCCCTGAGGTTGTTGTATAATACATTCGGGTATTCTGTTACGCTCCTTACCTTGCACTGCGGCAGCAGGTCGGGAAAAAGCCTTTTGGTAATTTCGCGGTTCTCGAGCATATAACTTACGCCCGAAGGGGTACGCACATTGTCTTCCAGGATGTAGTATGTTCCGTCGTTATCCCTGATCAGGTCTATTCCGGCAATGTGGATATAGATGTCATGGGGCACTTTAACATTGCACATTTCCCTTAGGAAGTGGGGGCAGGAGTAGATAATTTCGATCGGGACAATTCCGTCTTTAATGATAAACTGATCGCTGTACACATCTTTGAGGAACAGGTTTAAAGCTGTTACCCTTTGTTTGATGCCTTTTTCTATATATTCCCATTCATCAGAATTAATGATCCTGGGAATGATATCAAAGGGGAAGATCTTTTCGATGCCTTCTCCGCTGTTGTATACCGTAAAGGTGATCCCCTGGCTCATGAAAAGCACTTTGGATAGCTCCTCTTTTTTGGTCAGCTCTTCCGTAGATTCCAGTTCCAGGTAGTCCATCACCACCTTGTATTCATTTCTGACCTGTTTCAGCTGATCAAACATTTCATCCCAGGTATTGCTGGGCAGATTATATAATTCTGTGTGTGTATTTTTAGTCATGTTTGCCGGATGTTAATGAATTATTTGAAATCTGAGCTGGAGTAATCCGTTTTATTTTGTTAAAATATGAATATTTGTGTGTTATAAACAAGTTTATTATTTATAAAAACGAGTAAAGCATTATTTATATTAATAAAATGAATTTTATTTCGGGCTGATCGATATATTTAGCCTGATATTTAATAGAAAGGGATAAAATGACATATTGTTTAGGAATAAAAGTTAAAGATGGGTTGGTCGCAATTGCGGATACAAGGGTCACTTCGGGTACAGATACCACTGAAAAAAAGAAAATATATTTATATCAAAAGGATAAGTACTCTCTCTTTATCATGACAAGCGGACTAAGGTCGGTGAGGGACAAGGCAGTCTTATATTTTAAAGAGCGGATAGATGAGGGCATTGAACATAATAAATTGTACAAAGCCGTCAATGACTTTGGCGAGCAGGTAAAGCGTGTTGCAAGAGAAGACAGAGAGTCGCTCGAAGCATCAGGTTTTAAATTTAACCTCAATACAATCATTGGCGGACAACTGAAGGATGATGAAGAGCATAAACTGTTTTTACTGTACCCTGAGGGAAACTGGGTTGAACTGGGGCAGGGAGCACCTTTTGTAATCGTGGGGAATTCAGGCCATGGTAAGGCAATACTCAACAGGACACTGACCAATGATTCGAGCATGCACCTGGCATTGAAAAGCGGTTTTCTCTCTTTTGACTCTACACGGGTAAGTGCCAATGATGTTGATTTCCCTATTGACGTTGTGCTGTATCAGAACAATAGTTTTGAGATGATCGAGCAGCGTTACACAAAGAAAGATCTTGAGAATATCTCAGAGCAATGGGCGGAGGAACTGAAAACAGCGCTGGAAAAAATCCCGACCAACTGGATGGACACTGCCTTTAGCAAAATGCACGCATCTAATGAAAACGAAATATGAAATTTGAGGTATCGGCAAGTGTAGCCTACAAAGCTTTATCGGCATCAACACTGATTTTAAATATACAGCCCTTCAGATCTGCAAAACAGGTAGTGCTCGATGAATCTTTTACTACAGATCCTTTGCTGAAGATGAAAGAACTGAATTCCATTTCAGGAGAGAAGAGGTTTAAGATTATCGAAATACCGGAAGCCGGTGATGTCAGCATCACTTATAAGGCTATAGTTGAAAATGAATTCAGAATTATCCCTGCTGAGCGGCTGGATGATGTGCCGATCAGTTTAATGCCCGCCTCTGCTCTTAATTATCTCAATCCCAGCAGGTATTGCCAGTCGGACAGGTTATACAGGTTTGCCTACCACCAGTTCGGCAGTCATCAGCATGCTTATCAAAAGGTGATGGCTATCCGCGACTGGATATATACGAATGTTCAATATGGGGGATTTACTACTGCGCAGACCTCGGCTTATGATACGATCACCGAACAGATAGGTGTATGCCGTGATTTTGCGCATTTAGGTGTTGCGCTTTGCCGTGCACTTACAATTCCTGCGCGATATTTTACAGGATATGCCTATCATCTTACTCCTCAGGATTTTCATGCCTGCTTTGAAGCTTACCTGGGCGGTCACTGGGTAGTGATCGATGCCACAAAACTGGCGCCCCTGAACGGCCTGATAAAAATAGCCACTGGTGTTGATGCAGTGGATACAGCATTCGCCAGTATTTTCGGGAACCTGCAATTTGTGAATATGAGTGTCAGTACAGCCTCACTAAACCCTGTGTTCGAAGAGCTCGACTTTGATACTACTGCACAGGGTTACTCATATATTTAATCAGGCTTCGCGCCTGCCCCTGGGATGATCTTTTTCTTCTATTCCGAGATCTCTCAGGCATCTGTCGTAACCATCTTCAAAACCCTGCTTCAATAATCTGCTTTTCTCATCTGAATTTAACTCACGCACTTTATTAAAATAATCTGAAGATATAGCATGCATCGGTATCATACGCACCTTAACAAGGTGCCGGTTTCTTAATATTTTCATAGCTGTAGGTGCTGGTCTAAAAGGTATTACGTAAAATTGCTATTTCTGGTTTAACGTTTTTGCTACTTTTCTAAATTAATTTAAGTAATTACAATTATTTTCATTTGCGATAATTAAAGTTAGTAATTATTATTAATAAAAGAACTATTTTGTCGTTATTGTTTTGGTAAATAAATGTATTAGCTGCACAATAATGAAACTGGTTATATTTAAATATAGAATTTTGCAGTTTTTTCAAAAAATTGCTGAAGGACTGATATACAGCCTTCAGCAATTTAGCTCTGATTATCGTGGTAATTCAGAAATTTCCTTTTTGTTCCAGTCGATTTTTGCCGACAGGTACATAGTTACAGAGATAATGATAAACAGCCCTACGCTTCCAAAAATCAATGCCAGATCCTGCAGCTGGATGATCACATAGATAAATCCGTAAAAAACCGTGAGTATTCCTCCAAACATTATTGCCGGTTTTGTGCTCCTGAGCAATGCTGCGATGAATAAACCAATCAGTCCGATAGTTGCAACAGAGGCAATGAAATAGGCAGCATCAAAGCCAACCTGCTCACTGAAAGAAAGCAACAGGGTATAATAGATGACCATTGCCGCCCCAATCAGGATGTATTGAAGAAAATGTACTTTTCTCTTCAGCATCAGTTCTGAAAAGAGCAGGGATATAAAAGTTAGCAGAATAATCAGGGTTGAGTATTTTACGCAGCGCATGGTTTTTTGATACTGATCTACGCCCGGGATAAATTTTATGCCAAAAGTGGTATCGCTACCGGCAGTATTGAGCCTGGTGTTTTCTGCCGTCCACTGCTGTGGCAATGTCCTGTTAAAATGCGCCATTTTCCAGCTTGCGGTAAAACTTTTGGCAGAGATCTTTCTTTTTTCCGGCAAATAACGGCCGGTAAAACTTGGATTGTTCCACTTTCCTTCTACCGTAACATTAGTGCTTTTTCCCAAATGCTGAAAAGTTAGTTCCGAGCTTCCCCGCAGGTCGAGCTCAAAGCTGAAATCCAGGGCGGTGCTTTTTTCTGCGCTCAGATCCGGAAGTGTGACCAGGTTATTGGTAAAAATGTTTACCGAACCAAAGTCGGGTTCAAGCGCATGAACAGTACGGTCAATTTTTATCGCGGGGTTGTTCTTTAATCCTTTGAGATCGCTGAGCCCGATTACTGCCTTTGCTTTTTCCCACTGTACCATGGCTGGGTTTATACCTGATTTGGCTAATTCCAGGGCACTGAATTTACCGCTTACCCTGATCCTTGTATTATATACCACTGCGTCGAATATTCCTCGGTGCAATATTTCAGGATCTACATGGCTCATAATGTTCAGCACTTCGGGCAGGATGTAAATATTTGTTAGCAGGGGAGTGTAGGTTGTTTTTCCTGTCGCGGCATCCCTCTCGCTCTTCATCGTCTGATAGGGGATCACCAGTACAGGCCCTTCTACCAGCTGTTTGCCAGACCATTTATCTGATATTTCATTGGTCACTTCAATTTGCCTGTTTTGCCGTTCTTTGATCAGATCCTGGATCAGGCTGGATGGGATCAGCAGTACGAGCGTGATAAATCCTATAAATCCTAGTTTTAACAGTACTGATTCTCCGAACCAGTTCATGGCAGCAGTTACGGGTGATGTTTGTTGATTGTCCATTTTTTCTTTTGTTTAGCTGAAAGTACTTTGTGTTTCAAAGTGTAGACGTAAAAAAAATTATTTATGTTGTTGTTTAATTAAATTTTCGAGTGCCTGCAGGTGTTTTTTGAATGCAAAGCGGCCTGTATCCGAGGCTGCATACCGGGTATTGGGTTTTCTGCCTAAGAAGCTTTTGTTTACGGTGATATATTCTTCTTTTTCCAAAGCTTTTAAATGGGACGCAAGGTTGCCGTCAGTAACATTCAATAATTCTTTCAGGGAATTGAAATCATATTCGTCATTGGCTACCAGCACGCTCATGATCTGCAACCGTATCCGGTTTTCAAAAGCTTTATCAAATTGTTCTAGAGAGATGTTCACTGGTTGTATTTAAAATGCATAATGGAACCATATAAAATATGCAGCAGGCCAAATCCAATTGTCCAGAAGATGATTCCATAGCCTGGAAACATGGCAGCAAGGAGGCCAAGTATAATCTCACAGCAGCCGAGCCACTTTACATCTGTAAAGGTGTACTGGCTCCCCGAAATCAACGATAGTCCGTAAAAGATCAGAGAAGCTGGCGCAATGATCCCGTACTGTCCCTGATATAACAGGATCAACATAAAAAGGCCACCTGTGAGGAGAGGTATCAGCATGCTAAAGAACAAGCGTTTGCTCACCGGGTTCCAGAAGTGTTCTCCTTTTTTACGTGCTTGTCTTACCGTAAGCCAGATACAGGTGAGCAAAGAAAAAAACAATACGGCTGCCGCCACAAAAAATAACTGCCATAAAATTTGCGTTTCGTTCAGCATATGCAGCCTGTAATCCAGGTCGCCGGAATCTCCATAAACCAGCTGATATCCGATATATGCGCCAATCAGCGCATAAATACCGGCCATAACTCCTGATAGGCCACTCAGGGAGATAAACCTTGTTGAGCGTTCCATCAGGTTCCTGATAGAACTGAGTTCGTTGTAGATGTCTTTTTCCTGCATTATTGAAAGAACTTTGAAATTCAAAGTAAAATATAAATCTTCAATAATCCAAGAACTTTCTGCAAATGAGGCAACCTAACCGGCGGAGAGTTCCATAAATTTAATGATCTGGTAAAAGGTTTCGTTAACGGGGGTAGGTATCTGATGTAATTTTCCCATCGCGATCACCGCTCCGGCAAATATTTCTACCTCAGTTTTTCGTTCTGCTTCTATATCCTGCAGCATCGAGGTTTTGCCATCTGCTGACAGCGTTTCAATGATTTTTATGAAATCGGTGATATCTTCTTCTTTAAGGTTTACCCCATAAAACTGCGAAAGATTTAATACTTCACGGGCGGCCATAATCATCAGTTCCCTTGCGGGCGTATGGTGCTGAAATTCTCCATAGGAAGCTTTAAGGATGGTAGATGCCTGATTGATGCCCACATTCATCATAAACTTGGTCCATAATGCCCGTTCAATATTGTCGGGGGCAAGAAAGGGGATGCCGGAGCGCTCAAAAAGATCCTTCAGTGCCAGTACTTTTGCGCTGGTATTGCCATTCTCTTTGTCGCCAAACACAATTCTGCCTATTTTGGAGTAACTGAGTGTTGTGCCTTCACGCATGGCATCCATGCCAACTGCATAGGCATGCAGAAGATGCTCGCTGCCGATCTCCGCTGCAATCAGCTCTTCGCTGCCGATCCCGTTGAGCAAAGAGATGACCAGCGTGCCTGGCCCCACAAAAGGTTTGATATCCTGTATCGCCTGGCTTAACGCATGAAATTTTACCGTAATAACGATCAGGTCGGCAAATGGCACCTGATCTCCCGGACTGATATATTCGAATGCACGCGCTGTGCCATTAACGTTGAAGCCGGAGTTCCTGTACTTCTCAATCCTTGGCAGATCTGCGATAATCTTAACGATACCGGGATTAAGGTCCTGGAGTTTGGAAGCGTACATGCCCCCTAAAGCTCCAAGACCAACTACGTATACATTATTGATAGTTTTTACCGACATCTGGTAAATGTATGAAATGCTTATCTGATTGCGATTTCTTTTTCAATTTCAAGTAATTCCAGAGGTACTTTAGGTATACCAAGTCTTGGATCCTCCGGGAAAGGCATCTTATTTCCGGTGTATTTAAATCCATAGCGTATGTACCATTCTATCAGTTCCGAACGGCGGCCTATGACCGTTCCTATCAGGGCTTTGCAGTTGTGCTGACGGCCGTAACCTTCAGCATGATCCAGCAGAGCTCTTCCAATGCCTTTTCCCTGTACCTCTGCGGATACACTTAACATGCCCACATATAATTTGTCATCCTGTATTTGATGATAAATGGCTCCAATAATCTGATTGGTTTTATTGTCTGTATACTTGAGAATTGCGGCGTTAGGGGTATTGATCTGATCAGCCAGCATTTGCTCATCGGTTCTTGCTCCATCCAGTATATAAGCTTCAGTTGTCCAGCCTTGTTTTGATTTGTTTCCACGGTAACAGTCGTTTACCAAAATTTTAAGTTCTTGTACATCGTCGATTGTTGCATTGCTAATAGCCATGATGTTATAAATTTAAATGCAAAAGTACTTTGTTTTTTATCCTGGGATAACCACCTATAGTGGGGATTTTTGAGTTGGAATATTATCAGTTAAATTGAATTCTTTCTTTTATTTTGGAATTTCGTAAATTTAGTTAGTCTGATTGTGAGATTTAAGTGTCTTTACCATGAACCAGCCTGAATTTTATTAATAATAATATGAAAAGAAGAGAACTTGTTAAAAGTTTAGCAGCCCTGCCCCTGGCAGGAGGTATTATCGGCAGTGGATTATCTGCATTTGCAGCAGAAAAGCCAGCAGCACCGACACGTGATTTTTTTAAAGAGCTGGGTGTAACACCTGTTATTAATGCGGCTGCTACGATGACCTTTTTATCAGGATCATTAATGCTGCCCGAAGTAATGGATGCCATTAACTCTACCAGTCACCATTTTGCAAATATGTACGAACTGCAGGATAAAGTAGGAGCTAAGATTGCCGAAATGCTTCATGTTGAGGCGGCAATGGTTACATCCGGCGCAGCTTGTGCAATGTTACTGGGTACAGCAGCATGTATCACTGGTTTAGATGCAAAAAAAATCAAAATACTTCCAAACTTTGTTGGCGAACGCCCTGAAGTGATCATCCAGAAGTCGCACCGTTATTTATTTGACCAGGCGATTACCACTACCGGGGCAAAATTCGTTGAAGTGGAAGGAGCAGAAGAAATGGATAAAGCTTTCAATGCAAATACAGTTATGGCTTTGTTTTTCAATGCAGGTGAAGTGGGGAAAAACCCGATCAGTCACGAAAAATTTGTAGAACTGTCAAAAAAACATAAAGTTCCTTCATTTATTGATGCAGCCGCTGATGTTCCTCCGGTAGAGAACCTGTTCAGGTTCCAGAAAATAGGTTTTGACCTGGTTACATTTTCTGGCGGAAAAATGATGAGAGGCCCTCAGAGTGCCGGTGTATTGTTTGGACGTAAAGACCTGATCGAAGCAGCACGAGCAAACCACAGCCCTAATGAAGCACCTATCGGCAGACCGATGAAGGTAAATAAAGAAGAAATGTTCGGTATGTATGCCGCCATCAAATCTTATATCGAAAGAGATCATAAAAAGGAATGGCAGGATTGGCTGGACCGTGCTGCTCGCATGAACAAAGCCCTGGAAGCTGTGCCAACGGTGAAGTCTAAAACTGTAATCAGCCCGGGACCGGCAAATGCTTTTCCGGGATTAGAGGTAACATGGGATCAATCAAAAATTAAAGTCACTGGTGAAGATGTAAAAACCGCGCTGAAGGATGGTACACCAAGCATCGTGATCAACGGTAATAAAAATGCGCTGCATGTGGGTATCGTGTTGTTGAAGCCTGAGGAGGTTGACATTGTGGTTAACCGCGTGAAGGAAGTATTATCGAAGGCTGTTTAAAATTATCTAACCAAATTTTACTGTGAACAAATTCAACATCTACAAGCTGTCCCTGGGTTTGGCGGCTTTGTGTGTAATTACAATAATTGTACTATTCTTTACAACTGGTCTTGCTCAGGCAGGACCAGTTATGATTGCTTTTTTTATCCTGCTGGCCATCGGCTTCAGGGGTTTCCCGACACTGAAAGGTTTTGCATATACTGTCATCATCTTCGCTGCGGTAACCACAGCACTTTACTATCCCTCTTATTTTGTTGAATATAACGGTTTCAAATTTGCGGTCCTGATTACGCCACTGATCCAGCTGATTATGTTTGGAATGGGGACTTCAATGAGCGTCCGCGATTTTGTGGGGGTGGTAAAAATGCCTAAAGGGGTTTTTATTGGTGTATTCAGCCATTTTCTGATTATGCCACTGCTTGGATTTACACTGGCCAATATCAGTGGCTTTACTCCGGAGATCGCTGCGGGAATTATCCTCATCGGATGCTCTCCAAATGGAATGGCGTCAAATGTGATTTCGTATCTTGCAAAAGCAAATCTGGCGCTTTCAATTACGATTACCGCTGTTTCTACGCTGCTGGCACCGCTATTGACGCCACTCCTGATGAAACTGCTTGCCGGAGCCTTCATCAAGATAGATGTGAGCCACATGATGCTGGATATTACTAAAATGGTGATTATCCCGATTGCTGCCGGACTGATTGTAAACAAGATCCTGAAAGGCAGGGACAAATGGATGGAAACGATCATGCCATTAATATCCATGTCGGGAATTGCATTTATCATTGTGATCATAACCGCTGCAGGTCATGACAGTCTGCTCGATATTGGTTTTAAACTGATTTTGCTGGTATTGATCCACAACCTTCTGGGCTATACGCTGGGCTACTGGTCGGGCCGTTTATTCAAAATGAAGGAACGTGACTGCCGTACCATGGCCATTGAGGTGGGTATGCAGAACGGAGGACTTGCATCCGGGCTGGCGAAGGAGATGGGTAAAATGGCTACAGTAGGTCTTGCGCCTGCCGTGTTCGGTCCATTGATGAATGTAACGGGTTCGATCCTTGCATCATACTGGCACCGCAAGCCGATTACAGATGAAGAGATTACAGAAGAAGAAATTGTACCGGTAACTTAATCCCGGTACCTTATTAATCTTTAGTGAAATGATTGTCGTTACCGGCGTTCAGTGGGATGTAAATGCGCTCCCACTGGTCGCCGTCAATGATTTCCCAGCTGTGCCCGGCACCGAGGGTATCTTCGGCGATCAGTATAATTCCCGGCTCTACAATAAACGTTGAACCATCAGATACTTTAAACCTGAGTTTGCCTTTAAGCGTAACCACATATTGTTTGCGCGGGGCAGGGTGAGGGACCTTCTCATAGTCATCTACCTTTGTCTGGCCAAAGAAATAGCTGACGTCAATTTTGATCTGTGTTGCTATTATACCTGTTTCAAAGGCACATTCTGTTTCGCTGCTATTGTAAAGCCTGATCGCCTTTAGAGACGAAGTATTGTGTTCTTCCATAATCCGGGAGCAAATTACGGTTTTCCGTTGTCATTATTGTTTTTCCAGAATGCCCTTTAGGGTACTAAGGCTGCTCTCAAGGTCTTTTCCCAGCATATTATCCACAAACAGGTTAGTAAAATTGAGGGGGTAAGGACTCGTTCCCTTCATTTCCCATTTCAACGGGGTCTGAGAAGGTGAAATAAAATAAGTAGTGATAGGCGTGTATGCAATACCCTCAAAGGGTCTGATAAAACGTACCTGCACATCGATTCCTTCTCCTTCATTGATATTTATGATTTCCTGCTCTCCTTTTCCGGCTGCTTTATTTCCATCCCAGGCATATGTGAAGCCAACGGTGCCGTCCGTTCCTGTCAGCGTCTTTTTCATGTTCGGGTCCATCATTACCCATTTGCTGTAATGTTCCTGGTTGTTAAGGAACCTGATATAATCGAATACCGCTTTCCGGGGCCGGTTGATCGTGATTTGTCTTTCTACATGATATTCTTTTTTGATGAACAGCGCAAGGATCAGGGGGATGGCGATGATGACCAGCAGTACAATCAGGATTTTAACAATGATATTCATTTGGTTAGGTTTAGAGAGCTGATTATGCAAATTTACCATTTGGAGTATTTGCCAATAGGGTGTGAATACGTCAACTTATAAGGTGGTATGCGCCATTTTACTTTATCACTTTATGACAATACTTTAATTTAATAACAATGATTTAATATTTTGTTGGCATATACGTCGGGAAGCCTTGCCTTGCAGGGCTCCATCCTTAATCTCAAACAATTCTTTAAGAAGGATGTAGTAGAATCAGATGGAAGGGAGCTGTTCTATACTGCGGTATCTTATCGGATCTACCTTTCTGCCGCAGGCAATACTGATTTTACACCTTTGGTTGCTTACCGGGGGGTGGATAAAACGGCTAATGTCTGGGATGCCGGGGGGCAGTTGTCTTTGGGCGGAAGGCAGTTTTTTCTCAGTGCCCTCTACCATAGTAACGATATTGCCACCTTTGGTATCGGTGTAAATTACCTCAATAAATATATGATTAACGGCTTATACAATGTCAATACCTCTGGATTGAATGAAAACAACAATGGAAGTTTTGAAATAGGATTTGGTATAAAGATTTAGCAGACGGGACCGCGCCTGCAATTGTCGCGTATGCCCCCTAAACTTGACTGGTGCGGGCATCATCCCGCAACTGCGGCCCGCTTACCTTAGCTAAAGATAAATTAACCAAATTCTAAAGATATGACACAAATTAATGTATACCTCACCTTTGATGGTAATTGTGCCGAAGCGATGAACTTCTATAAAGAATGCCTGGGCGGAGAACTCATGCTCAATAAAGTTGAAGGTTCTCCGGCAGAAGGAGAATGCGCTGAAGCAAAACCAGGTGCAATTATGCATGCTGAGCTCAAAAAGGACAATCTACTGCTGATGGCATCGGATATGCTGATGCAAACAGAACTATTAAGGGGCAATGCTACAGCGCTGTCTTTAAATTGCAGCAGTGAGACGGAGATCAGGGGTTATTTTGATAAGCTTTCTGCCGGCGCAAGCGACATCCATCCTTTAAAAGTTGAGTTTTGGGGAGCCTTATTTGGTATGTTTACAGACAAATTCGGTGTACGATGGTTGCTGAATTTCGATCAGAATACTGAACACTAGCTCGAAAATCTTATCTGTTTCTTTGTGGTTAACTATTAATGCCCTGTCTGCTGTATGCGGGCGGGGCATTTTTTTTATCTATGACAACTGCAATTTTTTGTACGTTGCTTTCCTTAAAAGTTCATCTATAGTAGTTTACTGTTTTTTTTATTCCAGGTTCTGCCCCTCTGTCTAAAGAAGCTTTCACCGATTTTCTGAGTTTAAATTCTATGGCGTGTCAATTTTTTGATGTAAAGAAATTATTTTTTAAAATGAATAATAATGAATAAAAATGAACACAATAATTTGAGTTTAAATTTCTTTTATATTAATGTTAATTGAACATTAAGAATTGATACAGAAAAACGTTTTAAAAAGATATAAATGACGCTATTCATTTTGTTCATTGTTTTAGCGCTGTTTTAAGTCGTTTAAACAAGTAAATGTTTATTTACTAGGTAATTGTAAAATTTATGAGACTAAAAAAAATCATTTAAAGATTTAATTATAAATCGATAGCTTTATATCAGTTAATGACAATTAAGATAAAACTATATAGAGTTTAGACATTTATATAGTCAGTTATATAACTATGAATTGATATAATTTAACTTTTTTATGTGATTATTTGAAAGAAACAACTATTAATTATCGATATGAAAGCTGCCACTATAGTCGGGATTACTCCGTTTGAAATGCCTGATGTAAATCTCGCTCTCCAGTTATCTAATGCTAAAGCCTTTCCTGTACTTCATTTGGGTAGAGACCATGCCACTGCTGTCAGTGCACTAACGCAACTCTCTTCAGTCCATTCAGGCGAATTTGGGGTTTGTATGGTTTCGGGTTACTGTCAGGATGTTCCGCTGCCTGCACAGGTCAGTATGATTGTTTTACCATGGGGATTAAAAGTGAATACCCGCGAGAACATGAAATTATTTTATCAGGTACATACCCTCGATGAAGCCATGCAGGCCATGGCTGCCGGAGCGGGGGCAATTGTTGTGAAGGGTAATGAAGGTGCCGGTAAAGTAGGATATGAATCTTCCTTTGTACTCTTCCAGCGCATTATTGTAGCAGTAAAAGATATCGATGTTTATGTACAGGGCGGGGTGGGCATACACACTGCTGCGGCAGTAATGGCATTAGGTGCCAGGGGGGTAGTGCTGGACAGCCAGCTGGCGCTTTTCCCGGAAGCGGGCACACCGTCAGCCGTTAGGCAGGCATGTGAGAAGCTAAGCGGGAACGAAACCCGGCTCTTTGGTGATTTTCGGGTATTGGTACGGCCAAATTCGCCGGCAATCGATAGCCAGGCTACTGAAAAAGATATCGAAAACTACCTTCATGATTTTGACCTGGAGAACAGCTATATGCCATTGGGGCAAGATATTGCCATTGCGACAGACCTTGTAAGCCGTTATAAGAAACTTGACAGGCTTATTCCGGCCATTCATGAATCGGTGCAAGGACATCTGAAACAGGCAAAGGCACTGAACATTATCAGTCCGGGAAATGCCCTGGCGAAAGATCTGAATATCACTTTTCCAATTGCCCAGGGGCCAATGACGCGTGTGAGCGACGTGGCCCCCTTTGCAGATGCTGTGGCGGCTGCGGGCGCATTACCATTCATTGCACTTTCCCTGTTAAAAGGTGGACGCGCGAGAGACCTGATCCACGAAACGAAAACGCTGGCGGGCAATAAGACCTGGGGAGTAGGGATTCTTGGATTTGCACCGCAGGAATTGCGCGAGGAGCAGATGGAATATATAAAAGAAGCCATGCCGCCGGTTGTACTCATTGCAGGCGGTCGCCCTTCACAGGCAAAATCTCTTGAAAAACTGGGGATCAAAACGTTCCTGCATGTTCCTTCGGTATCCCTGCTGGATATGTTTTTAAAAGAGGGTGCCCGCAGGTTCGTATTTGAAGGCCGGGAATGCGGCGGGCATGTTGGCCCCTTATCCGGTATGGTACTATGGGAAAAACAAATCGAACGTTTATTGCTTGAAGACCATCCCGAAGAGATCAGCGTTTTTTTTGCAGGCGGGATCCATGATGCACGCTCTGCTTCATTTATAGCCGTAATGGTTGCCCCGCTTGCCGCCAGGGGGATTAAGGTGGGCGTGCTGATGGGCACCTCGTACCTGTATACGGAAGAAGCGGTATCTACCGGCGCTATCCTGGCCAGGTTCCAGGAACAGGCAATGCAGGCCAGTGATACTGTATTGCTTGAGACGGCCCCCGGTCACGAAACCAGGTGCCTCAAATCGCCTTTTGCCGAATTTTTCAACCTCGAAAAAGAAAAACTCAGCAGGCAGGGGATAGACAAAAAAGAGATCTGGGCGCAACTGGAAACCCTCAATGTAGGACGGCTTCGCATCGCGGCAAAAGGAATAGAACGCAGGGGCGATGAGCTTAAAAACATAGCGGATGAAGAACAACTGCAGCTGGGCATGTATATGATCGGACAGGTCGCTGCGATCTGCAATACAATTATTTCGATACAGGATTTGCACAGAGATGTAGCCGAAGGTAATTACAGTTATATCGAAAACGCGGCATTATTGCCAATCCCAGGCGCGAGGGATAAATCCCTGAATGTTGCCATTATTGGAATGGAATGCATTTTTCCGGGCGCAAAGAATATTGATGAATACTGGCGTAACATCGTGCTGGGAGCAGATTCAATTACCGAAGTGCCTGACGAACGCTGGAACAAATCCTTGTACTACAATCCTGAATCAGCCGATGGCGATATGTCGCATTCCAAATGGGGAGGCTTTATTCCGCTGATCGACTTTGATCCGCTGGAATTTGGCATACCTCCAAAATCACTGGCTGCCATAGAGCCCACGCAGTTACTGACTTTGCTGGTCGCGAAAAGAGCCCTTGAAAAGGCTGGTTATCAGGATGGCGGCTTCAATGCCGAGAACGTATCGGTAATTATCGGTGCAGAAGGTGGAAATGACCTGGCGAACAGCTATAGTTACAGGTGTTATACCAAGCAGGTATTTGGTGAAATGCCCGCAGAACTTGACCAGTCGCTCCCAAGAATGACCGAAGATTCTTTTCCGGGAATCCTGGCAAATGTGATTTCGGGGCGCATTACCAACAGGCTCAACCTGGGCGGGCGTAACTTTACGGTAGATGCCGCCTGTGCATCCTCCCTGGCGGCACTGGACCTGGCATGCCAGGAACTGGTGTCAGGCAAATCGGATATGGTCCTAACCGGCGGTGCAGATCTGCACAATGGCATCAACGACTATCTGATGTTCTCCAGCACACATGCATTGTCGCGCAAAGGAAAATGCGCTACATTTGATGCAGGTGCCGACGGGATCGCCCTTGGCGAAGGTATCGCGATAGTAGTACTGAAAAGACATGAAGATGCCCTGAGGGATGGGGACACCATTTATTCCGTGATCCAGGGGATCGGCGGTTCCAGTGACGGGAAAAGCCTGGGCTTAACTGCTCCCCGCAAGTCCGGACAGGTAAAGGCGCTGGAACGTGCGTATGCGCAAGCAGGAATTTCGCCGTCGGCACTGGGACTGGTTGAAGCCCACGGGACGGGTACTGTGGTAGGTGACAGAACTGAACTCAGCGCATTAACCGATATGCTCAATCAATCGGGCGCCACTGCCGGTCAGACCTACCTCGGCTCTGTGAAAACACAGATTGGGCATACCAAATGCGCTGCAGGTCTGGCCGGACTGATCAAGGCCAGTTTATCGGCATACTATGGGATCAGACCGCCCACCATTAACCTTAAGGTTCCCAACGACTATTACAATCCCTCAACCAGTCCTTTTGCTTTTCATACTGCGGCAGGCCTGTGGATGGACGATGACCGGAAAGCCGGCGTAAGCGCCTTTGGTTTTGGAGGGACAAATTTTCATGCCGTAATTGAAAGCAGCCACGTGGTTTCTGCGGAGCATCCTGTGATCAAATCCTGGCCGGCAGAGCTGTTTGTTTTTAAAGGCAGCACCTATGACGAGGCCAGGATCAGACTGAGCAGGGTGAAGGCACTGCTCGAAGAAAATGACAGTATAGATTTAAAAAATATCGCTTACAGTTTGGCGCTCAGCGGCAACTCAGAGATCCAGCTCACGATTGTGGCCAGCAGTGCCGAAGACCTGAGCATGAAGATTGACCTCGCATTGTCAGGCGTGGAGAGCCATGATACCTTTATTACCAAAAGAAGAGATGGCAAGGTGGCCTTTATGTTTCCCGGTCAGGGCAGCCAGCGCATCAACATGGCCCGTGATCTGTTTGTCATCTTCCCCGCTATGCGCAGGCTGCTGAGCAGATACCCTGATTATGAGAAAGTACTTTTTCCCAACGCTGTATTTGAGGACGCTGCCTTAAAAGCCCAGAAAGAGAAAATTAAAGATACCCGCATGGCACAGCCATTACTGGGCATGGTAGATCTCGCACTGGCTAATTTTTTAAGAGAGCTGGGCATTGAGCCTGATATGGTTGCCGGGCACAGCTACGGCGAACTGCCGGCTTTATGTTTTGCCGGTGCCTTTGCAGAAGATCAGCTGGTACCGCTGAGCGAGCAGAGGGCTGCCGCCATTTTAGGGGCCGTAACGGGCGAAGATCCCGGTGCAATGATCGCAGTGAACTCTCCCAAAGAAGATATCTTCAGACTGATTGAAGGCTGGGAGAATGTGTATGCGGTAAACTACAATTCGCCATCACAGATTGTATTTGCGGGCACTACGGCAGCAATAAAAAAACTTGGCGAACTGCTAAAAACTTCCAGAATATCGTTCAGGCCGCTTGAAGTAGCCTGTGCATTCCACAGCCCGCTGGTAGCAAAGTCCAGCGAGCTTTACCAGGAAGTACTGAAAGGTGTCTCCTTTAATCAGCTGTCGCTGCCGGTCTGGTCAAATACCACGGCAACATTATATCCTGAACAGGCCGATGCAGTGAAGGAAAGATTGTGCAGCCACCTGGTACAACCGGTAAAATTTGCAGATCAGATCATGCAGATGTATGAAGATGGTGCCCGGGTATTCATCGAGGTTGGTCCCGGAAAAGTACTGAGCACGCTAACCAAAGCGTGTTTGGGCAAAGACGAGTTGCTGCTGCATACCGAAGATCAGGGAACCCATAAAATGTCGCACCTGCTCTGTACGATTGCTTCGTACCTGGCCTCGGGCAGAACGATAAAACTCGCCAGGCTCTTTGAGGGCCGCGATTGCGTGCTGCTCGATCTGGACGATACTGCCAAATATAAAAAGAGCCCTGCCATATGGCTCGTGAACGGACAACATGCTTACCCCTCGGTAGGGGCGCTGCCATCATACGGTGCCCCACCTATTGTAGAACCAGTAAAAATGAAAATCAACGAAACGAAAACAGAACAGGTAAGTGTAACTGCCCATGGTACAGAGCTGATGATGCAGGAATATCTGAACAGCATGAAAATGATGATCCAGGCGCAGCGGGATGTGATGCTGCAGTTTCTCGGACAACATGTACCTGCCGCAAGGCCAATGGATTTTCCGCAGCATTTCAGTCAGCCGCTGCAGGCACCCGAACTGGTGCTCAAAGAACCTGCTGCGCAGCATATAGAAATAGCTTTTCAGGCGCCGGTGATCCATCTGGACGTCAACGAGATATTGCTGCAGATCGTCAGCGATAAAACTGGTTACCCTCAGGAAATGCTGGGCATGGAGATGGACCTCGAAGCAGATCTTAGCATCGATTCCATTAAAAGGATGGAAATCATAGGCACCCTGCGCACGGCACTCGGCGGCTTTAACCAGTCGGACACCACCGAAGATGCATTTATGGAACAGCTTTCAGGCATTAAAACTTTAAGCGGGCTGCTGGGCTGGATTAATGAAAATGCAGTTTCGGCAGGCGGACCAGCAGCTGCGGAACAAACAGAGATCACGGTAAAAGTAGATCCCCACAGGTTCAGTGTTGAGGATATCCAGTCGGCTTTACTGCATACCGTAAGTGAAAAAACCGGTTATCCACAGGAAATGCTGGGGATGGACCTGGATATGGAGGCAGACCTGAGCATTGATTCGATCAAGCGGATGGAGATCATTTCAGAAATGAAAGAGAAAGTCGGGTTCCGTATAGCGGATAATGATACCGAAGATCTTATGGAAAAGCTTGCGGCGATTAAAACCTTAAGCGGCCTGGTGAGCCTGATCGCAAAAATTGAAGCAGAAAGTTTTGAACCTGTAACAGCTGCAAAAAAGATCATTGAGGAAAGTACTCCGGCCGCCGAACAGCTGTACAGGCTGCGGTTTGAGCTAAAGCAGTCGGCGCTGGGAGACCAAAACACTGCGGCATTGAAAGACAGCCGGTTTGCCATCACCGGAGAACAGGGAGCCGGTGCCAGGGCTATCAAAAGCCTTTTTGAAGAACATGGTGTTACTGCTGATCTGGTGCCCGCTGCTGAAGACCTGAAAGGTTACCAGGGATTGATTATCCTCAACCTGTTTAATGAAGAACATCAGCGTGGTATGATCGACTATATTGAAATGATCAAAGCCCTTGATTTTGACCAGTTCAAATGGGTGTATTTTGTTTCTGATACACAAAGCACGGTAGATGCAAGCTCAGACCCCGGCCTGCTGAGGCGTTTTCAGGGTTATGCAGGCTTATTCAAAAGCCTCGACAAAGAATATGAAAACACAAAATGCAGGATCATCAGTTTAAAAGAAAAGCTTTCAGCAGCGGATATTGCCGCAATTACGCTGAACGAAATCCTGAACCCTGATCAACCGGCAGAAGTAGTTTACCAGGGAAATGTGAGACATACTATAGAACTGGTCCCATCTGAACTGTCTACCGGCGATGCTCCTGTTGAGCTCGGCAAAGATGCGGTTGTACTCGTTTTGGGCGGCGGACAGGGGATCACCTCTAACCTGGTTATGCACCTGGCAAAGGATTATCCCTGCCGTTATATCCTGGTAGGCCGCTCTTCTGATCCGCGTGCCAATGGCCAGGAACAGTTTTCTTCCCTCAAAACAAAGGACGAAATCAGAGATTACCTGATCAGGCAGGGCGAGCTCAGGAAGCCTGCGGATATAGAGCGTGAAACCAACCGGATAGATAAAGCTAACCAGATTCTTGAAACTATCAGCTCGCTGCAGAAGAGCGGCTCGGCGGTTTCCTATGTTTCGCTGGACCTGCGGGATGAAGAGGAGCTCAGCCGGCTGATTACCGGAATATATGAAGAATATGGCAGACTAGACGGCGTGATCCATGGGGCCGGTTTGCTTGAAGATAAACTGTTCCATGCTAAAAGTGTGGAATCATTTCAAAGGGTGTTCGATACCAAAGTTACTCCCCTCCGGGTATTGGCAGAACAGCTGAGGCCCGAAACGCAGTTCATGATATTTTTTTCCAGTATTGCCTCCGTGTACGGTAACCGGGGCCAGACCGATTATGCAGCTGCAAACAGTGTGATGGACAGGTATGCCTGGGCACTGAAAGAAAAAATCAGCGGAAAAGTGATGGCCATCAACTGGGGGCCATGGAAAGGCGCCGGAATGGTTTCCGCTACGCTGGAGAAGGAATATGAGCGCAGGGGAATTGCCCTGATCCCGCTGCAGGAAGGAATGGAAAAATTTGTTGATGAACTGAAGTATGGTAAAGAAAGCCAGGTACTGATCATGGCAGGTAATCAATGGTAGCTTCATCATCTATGACAAACAAGTTGTCCAAGAAGAAAACAGATGTGGCCATCGTTGGCATGTCATGCGTATTTCCCGGTGCAGGGGATGTAGAAACTTTCTGGCGGAATATCATCAATCAGGTAGACAGTATACAGAATGTTCCTGCTGACAGGATTGATCAGGTACATTTTGACCCGGGCGCTGAGGGGGTAGACCGGTTTTACTGTAACCGGGGCGGTTTTATCCCCGAGATGACGTTCAATGCTGCACAGTTTGGCATTTTGCCGCTGGCAGTGGAAGGCACCGAGCCCGATCACCTGATTACCCTGGGCCTGGTGCATAAAGCACTTGAAGACGCAGGCGTGTTTGAAAAAAACACCCCGCTGAATAAAACAGGGATCATTATCGGCAAGGGAAATTATGCCGGGCCTGGAGCTACGCGTGCCATTGAAATTGTAAGGACTGGTGAACAGATCGTAAACGTATTAAAAGATCTGCTGCCGCAGCTTGCGGCAGCAGATCTGGATAAGGTTAAAAAAGAATTTCAGCTGCGCAAAGGACGTTTTGGCCCAGACACTGCAATGGGGCTTATTCCCAATCTGGTAGCCTCTCTGGTAGCGAACAGGCTAAACCTGGGGGGCGCAGCCTATACGCTTGACGCCGCCTGCGCCAGTTCACTGCTGGCTGTAGACCATGCCGTGCAGGAGCTGAACAGCAACCGCTGCGACATGGTAGTTGCCGGAGGAGTCCATGTGGGCCAGAACGCGGCCTTCTGGAGTATATTTAACCAGCTCGGAGCTTTATCCAGAAAAGGAAAGATTACTCCCTTTGATGAAAATGCAGATGGGCTGCTGATCGGTGAAGGCTGTGGTTTTGTCGTGCTGAAACGTCTGGAAGATGCTGTTGAGGCGGGCGACAGGATCTATGCGGTGATCAAAGGCACTGGCGTAAGCAGTGACGGCAGCGGTACCAGCGTAATGAGCCCTTCGGTAAAAGGACAGCTTACCGCAATGCAGATGGCCTGGGAAAAGGCAGGGACCAGCCGGGCCGATATCGGCTACATCGAAGCACATGGCACCGGAACAAGGCTGGGCGACCAGACGGAGCTTGAAACCCTGGCTCAGTTTTTTGGCAATGATACCGCGCTGCCCAAAGCAGGAATAGGTACAGTAAAATCAAATATCGGGCATGCTATGCCTGCATGTGGCATCGCGGGATTAATCAAAACCGCGCTGGCCTTATACCATAATATCATTCCCCCAACGCTGCATTGCGAAACGCCGGTTGCCCAGATGGGGACCACAAGATTTGAGGCCGTAAGGGAAGCGCGCGACTGGTATTTATCCGGATTGCCACGTCTAGCCGGAGTAAATGCCTTCGGGTTTGGCGGTATCAATGCGCATGCCGTACTGGAAGGATATGACCAAAAGCCGGAGGAGATTAAAACTGATCAGGTTTTACTGCTTGCCCGCCATAGCCTTGAGGCATTGACCGGTGCGCTGGAGCAGGCAGCACAGGGACATCATTTCGATGAACCTGGTGAAGGTGTGTACAGGATTGCTGTCTTTGACCCCACAACGGAGCGGCTCAGAAAAGCCATGAAGATTGCCGCCAAAGATATTCCCTGGCGTAATAAACAGGATATCTGGTTTACCAATGAACCGCTTTTGCAAGGAGAGGGCAAAATTGCATTTGTATTTCCCGGCCTGGATGGCCTGGCTGGAGCAGAAACCGACAGTGTAGCAGCATATTTTAATATCCTTCAGGAAAATATTGTCAGGACAGATGGATTACTAAATGATGCTTTAAAAATCTTTAATCAAAGCGCGATTCTGGACACGGCACTCAAAAAACTGGGCGTACTGCCTGATATGCTGGCGGGGCATAGTCTTGGCGAATGGCTGGCATCACGCTCGTCTGGACTGGTAGAGGAGTCTTCCATGCTTAAGTTGTTCAACAGCCTTAACCCGGATTCCTATGAGTTAAAAGACTCCAGGTTTATCGCCGTAGGTGCCGGGATCAGTCAGCTGCAGCCCTTTATGCTGCAGATTGCCGATTTGTATCTCAGCAATGATAATTGTCCGCAGCAAATCATCCTGTGCGGGAGCAATGCTGCAATTGAAGAGCTGCTTCCAATTCTGAAACGCCAGCAGATCTTCCATCAGATACTACCGTTTCAGTCGGGCTTTCATTCCCCCTTTATTGCCGGCCGGCTGGATGAAATCCTTGGCGGGATGAGCAGGTTAACGTTTAACAGGGCTGAGTTTCCCTTATGGTCTGCCACTACCCTCGAACGTTATCCTGAGGATATCGAAGCGATTTTGAAGCTCAACATAGAGCACCTGATTAAACCTGTGCGGTTCAGGGAGCTTACTGAAAGGCTATATGATGAGGGCGCAAGGGTGTTTATTCAGGTAGGCTCCGGCGGATTGACAGGTTTTGTAGACGATACGCTGCGCGGCAGAAAAATCAGTACTGTTTCTTCTGCCAGTCCGCTGCGCCCGGGCATAGCCCAGTTACAGCGTGTACTGGCCGCATTGTTCACAGAAGGCAAAACTGTAAATATGAAAATCATGGGATATGAGAAACATGTTCCCTTATCCACAAAGGGCATGAAGCTGCAGCTTGGACTGCCCCTAATTGATGATTTTCCTGCGCTCAGGAAACTGGCCTCATCCCCTGTACTGGCTTCAGTGCCTGCAGGACATTCCCTTATGCAGGCATTTAACCAGAATATTGCAGAAATGGCAGAAATCCAGTCAGAACTGATCCAGGCATTTCAGAACAGAGGGGCCAGTCCGGTAACCTCAGCGCCAGAATCACCTGGCCCGTCAAGGCGCCCTTTTACAAAAAAATTAGATATATCACTGGCCAACAGCCCCTACCTGTTAGACCATTGCCTGATGAGGCAGCCTGCAGGATGGACCTGTGTAGAGGACATGGACCCCGTTATTCCCATGACAATGATCTTTGAGCTCTTTGCTGAAGCGGCAGCCGAACAGGCACCGGCTGAGCGGGTCCGGAAAATCATGAACATGAAAGTTTTTCAATGGATGAATGTTGCCAGCCCCTTCACAGAGACCATCATGGGAGAATGGAAAAATCAGGACACCGTACATCTTAACCTCGAACGCTTTGCCGAGGCAGACGTGCGCCTCGGAGGCACAGCGGCAAATCCGCCGGTCATGCTTTTCAGTACCGGTAAGTTGCTCAATATCCTGCGCAGCCCGCAGCAGGTTTATGAAGAACATATGTTCCACGGCCCTGCCTATCAGGGGATAAAAAAACTGATTGCCGTAGGAGATAAAGGAATCACGGGAGTTATCGAAGGCGGTAAAGGCAAAGGCTCCCTGCTGGACAATGCAGGTCAGCTTTTTGGCCTCTGGCTGCAGCTCAGCCTTCCGCATGACCGCATTGCTTTTCCGGTTAAAATACAGGAGATCGCTTTTTTTGCCGACATGGCTGATCAGCAGGGCGACTTTGAATGCACATGCCAGCTGACAGAACTGAACGATGAATATGCCACGGCCAACTTCCTCATCAGGCGCAATCAGGAAGTTTGGGCAGTCATCACCGGCTGGCAGAACAGAAGGATGGGTATTGATGAACCTTTATGGCGGGTATCTATGTCGCCTTTAAACAACTATCTGTCAGAAGAAATCGCGCCCGGTATCATGATGTTCCATCATGCTTACAGCAGGGTAGTTTCCTGGAATTTTGTGCTCAGGCGGTATTTCGGACAAACAGAGAAAGCCTACTATGAATCTCTGGCGCCAAATAAAAAAAAGGAGTGGATGATCAGCAGGATTGCTGTAAAAGATGCCGTCAGGCGGCTCCTTACCAAAACTAAAAAAGAAGCTTGGTACCCCATTGCATTTGAAGTGCGGTCTGATGAACAGCACCGGCCATATCTGCATGGAGAGATGACAAAAGGAATCCACATTTCAATTGCCCACAAAGGCACAGATGCTGTAGCCATTGCACAGTACGACCGCCCCGCAGGCATTGATATCGAACGTATCGAAGAGCGGAGCGAAGGGTTCTATGAGCTTGTGTTCTCAGAGAGCGAACGCGACCTGCTGAAAGACCACAACCTGGATGAATGGGCCACCCGTTTCTGGGTAGCCAAAGAAGCCTATGGCAAATACCTTGGGAAAGGGCTGCAGGGCAATCCCAAAGCCTACGTTATCAGCCTGATCAGGGGCGAAGAGCTCCTGATCAATGACATTTTCATACAAACAATTAAACATAATAATTATATCATCGGATGGACACAATCGTAACCGCAGGAAAACTAAACAGTAATGAGATCTTCAATCTTCTGAAACAGTTTATTACTGAAGTAATAGGCGAAGAATTTGTTGAAGAAATGGACATTTCAATGGACAGCTCTTTTAATAAAGACCTTGAAATGGACAGCATCGAGATCGTCGCTTTTTCAGAGAAAATAAAGGCACATTTTGGAGATAAAATAGATTTTACCGGCTGGCTATCCAATATGGATATCGATGAGCTGATCGGATTAAAGCTGGGGATGATCGTAAACTTTATTGAGGAATGCCAATAATCAAAGTAAATAACAGGGATGTCCATATTCAGGAACTAAATACGGCAGCACCCGAAACGATTTTGCTTGTGCATGGAATGTGCAGCAACCTGTCTATCTACTATTTCAGGATTGCCCCGATTTTAGCCAGGCATTTTCATGTAGTGATGTATGATTTAAAAAGTCATGGCATGAGCGAGAAAATCAGCAGTGGTTACGACCTGAACAGCCTTACAGATGATCTGGTCCATTTGATGGAATATCTTCATATTGCTTCGGCATATCTGGCCGGATATAGTTTTGGAGGCCTGATCTGCCTTAAAATGGCTACCCGTTTTCCGCAGCGCATTAAAAAGCTGGTGCTGATCGAAGCTCCCAATCCCAATGACGACAAAATCAGGCTGGTAATGGATGCCTACAGCAGGGAATCCCTGGAGCATTATCTGAACGGCCCAAATCAAAGGAAATTCGGGAACCGACAGATGGATCGTAAACACCGTTTGTACGAGCATTTATTTCATGAAACCACGATCAAAAGGGATTTCATGCAGGAAAGTGATTTCTTTATTGATACTGAAATTGCACAGATCAAACAAGAGACCCTTCTGCTCTACGGATCCTATTCGCCCTGCCTGGAGGCCGGGGAAAACCTGAAAGAAAAAATCAGCAGTGCCGCACTCTTTGCACTGAATGGCGACCATGATATCCCTTTGCAGGAACCGGAAAGAATAGGGAATATGATGGAGATGTTTTTTAAAAATCAAATGGCGCAAACTTACTCATAACAGTATGGCAAGATTTGTATATATAGTACCACCGCTCACAGGCCATGTTAACCCCACGCTTGCCGTAGGTGCTGCCCTGCTCGAAGCGGGACATGAGGTAGCCTGGATGAGTTTAGACGAATCTCTGGAGGCCAGGCTTCCGGCAGATGGGAAACTCCTGCTGATCACGTATACAGATGATGATCATAGCGAACGCGAAAGCGGACAATACCTGAATGTAATCACAAAAAAAGTTGTTTATGGGGTAGACAGTATCAAGTTCTTATACGAAGAAGTACTCATCCCCCTCAACAGGCATTGTTACAAGGGAATCTCACGTTTATTAGAAGCGTATCAGCCCGATCTGGTGATCACTGACCATGAGCTCTTTGCCGGAGCAATCGCTGCGCTGAAACATGGTGTTCCCTATGTTACCTCTGTCACGGCACCGGCAGCCATTCAGATTATGGACGAATTGCCAAAAGTTTATGAATGGGAGCAAAACCAGATTGTTGCACTGCAGCAGGAACTGGGACTGAGAGCCGAACGGTCAGTGGCTTCTTCTGATTTACTTAATCTGGTATTTACATCAAAGGAGTTTTTTGGTGAAGTGCATCTGCCGGATCAGTACAGGTTTGTAGGACCGGTCATTTATAAAAGGCAGGCAAAAACGACATTCGACTGGGCAAGGATTGCAGAGGCCTCCGAAGGCGCCAGGATACTGGTCAGCATCGGGACAACCTTTAACCACGAGCACAAAAAAAGCTTTTTTGACAAGGTCATATCCGCTTTTGGCGGCGGGCCTTATACCGTGGTGGTGATATGCGATCCTTTACTGTTTGAGGAATGGCCGGATAATTTTATAGTGCAGTTAAACATACCGCAGCTTGAAGTGCTGCCTTACCTGGATGCCGTAGTGTGCCATGGCGGGCACAATACGGTCTGTGAGAGTTTGTCAAACGGTATCCCTCTGGTAGTAATTCCCATCGCTTATGATCAGTCGCACGTTGCCGGCAGGGTCGTAAAAACAGGCGCTGGCTTAAGGCTCAATTTCAATCGTTTCAAGGCACAGCACCTGCAGGCAGCATTACATGAAGTGCTGCATGATCCCGCGTTTAAAACTGCTGCAATCTCCCTCAGAGATTCTTTTATAGCAGCAGGGGGAACAGCCGCTGCCGCCGGCCTGCTGGTAAATTTAACTAAAAACAAATCCACTAATTATGTCTAAATTTTTATTCGTTGTGCCCCCTTTCTTCGGGCATATGAGCCCCACGCTTAGTGTAGGCGCCAGTTTAATATCAAGGGGACATGAGGTGAAATGGCTGGGGATCATTCCTGTTGCCGGCCATCATATCCCCGAAGGAGGCGAATATATCTATCCTGAAGAAGATCTGCTGCCCTATCAGGAAGAACTTCAGCATATGCTGAGGCGCCAGGACGACGGGCCAAACTGTTCGGCCCCGGAGGTACTGAAACTCGCCTTTGAAGAAACATATGTTCCCATGGCCAGGATCATGAGGAACGGGCTCATGAGGGCAATAGAAGAATGGGGGCCTGATCTGATCGTTAACGACTGTATCACGTTTGCAGGTGCGCTTTGTGCCCATATCAAAGGTGTACCATGCGTAACCACAACTCCCGTTCCTCCGGAAGTGATTTTGAACAACGGCGGCAGCCTCCCTAAAATTACTGAATGGCAGCACAACCTTGTGCGGGGACTACAGGAAGGGTTTGGATTGGACAGCGATCATCTCCTGGTACATTCCAGAATGATGAATATTGTTTTTACCTCACAGGAATTTGCCGGTGTGAAAGACCCTTCGCCCCACATGAAATTTGTTGGCCCTGTGAAGGGGAGGCCCAATAACGCTGAGTTTGACTGGGGCAGGCTGGAAAAGGCTGCAAGGCCGGTGGTTTTTGTTTCACTGGGAACTTTACTGGTAGATATCAGAAAGGATTTCTTTGGCAAACTGATCGAAGCTTTTGCAGGCGCTCCGGTAACCATCGTAGCGGCTACAGATCCTGCGATTTTTGAACACTGGCCGGAGAATTTCATCGCGAGCAGTTTTGTGCCGCAAGCCGCACTCATGCCAAAAATGGATGCTGTTATCTGTCACGGAGGGTTCAATACAGTGAATGACACCTTTATGAATGGCCTCCCGATGCTGATCATTCCAATCACCTATGATCATTTTCATACCGCAAAGCTGATTGAAAAAGCAGGCTGCGGGATCAGCATCCGCTATAAAAGGCTGCGCAGCGGCGAGATGCGCAAGGCAGTTTTTGAACTGCTTGGAAACAGTAACTACAGAAAAGCGGCGGAAAGGATCAGGGAAACATTCATTGATGCCGGCGGAAACGAAAAGGCTGTAGAATTACTGGAAGAATGCAGTAATACGCCGCATAATATTCATACTAATCTTCATAACTCATGAGAAAAAGGCTCTTTTTTATGGAGAGGTTACTCTATGGAAATGGCACAGATGCCTTCAATGCAGTTGTGCCTGTAAAGATTAAAGGTGTATTTTCTGAAGAGAAATTATCCTTCGGCTTAGCAAGATTACAAGAGAAACATCCATTGCTGAAGGCATTCGTTGAGAATGACGAATTTGGGCGGCCATGTTTCATTGCGGATGAAAATGAGGCTAACCCAATCCCGGTTCGTATCGTTCCAAGAATTACTCAATCTGATTGGGAGGGGGAAGTTCACGATGAATGGGGACTTGTTTTTGATGTACATCAAGGGCCGCTGATGCGAGTAGTATGGATCAGGGGAGAGGAATGCTCAGAGCTTATACTGGTCATGCATCATTGTATCTGTGATGGCCGTTCTGCCATGTCCATTTTGCAGGATCTGCTCATGTTGCTCGAGAACAGGAATGTGAGTATAGGTAAGGAAATTCCCATTCTAAGCCTGAAGGATATCGTTCCGCAAGAGATACTTGGTGATAGAATGAAACAACTTAAAGCCAGATTACACGGAAGATTTATTGGTTTGCTCGTTCGGCTGATACCAGCAAGGAGAACATTTA
Organism: Pedobacter westerhofensis; assembly: GCF_900182595.1. Classification (GTDB taxonomy): domain Bacteria; phylum Bacteroidota; class Bacteroidia; order Sphingobacteriales; family Sphingobacteriaceae; genus Pedobacter; species Pedobacter westerhofensis. The sequence continues at coordinate 69,509 of NZ_FXTN01000007.1, forward strand.
CAGATCGAAAACAAGATTACATGATCAACTGGAAACTCGATGTAGAGTCAAGTGATCGTTTAATCAAACTCTCTAAATCAACAGGTACTACAATTAATACCCTCTTGGGTAAAACTATTTTGACCGCTTTTAGGGAAACCTTGTCAGAAAGTTTCCTGAATAAGATCATTTGTCCTGTAGATATCAGAAAATACATACCAAAAATAGCAGAAAATAACATTTTTTCCTTTGCAACGATGGTTGCCCTGTCCGCGAATGAGAAGCTCGGCTTTATCCCTGATGCAGAAAGAATGCAAAAAGACGTAGAAAAAAAGATGGCTGCACTGAATCCATATAAAACAATTATGCAAATGGAGGAATCACATCCCTATTTTGAAAAATTGATAGGTTTTATGAAAGGTGGGAAATCTTCCAATGATTGTATATTTTCAAATCTGGGTAAGATTAATATCAGGCATCAATACGAAACATTCGAGTTAGAAACAATTCACAGCCCTTCAACTATTGGCCCTTTAGGGAAAACCGTCAATATAATTACTTCAAGTTTTCGGGGCAGAATGGACTTTACTTTTGTAGGAAGTGAAGGTTATCTTGCCTATAAGGATGCTCTGGCGGTGAAGGAGAAAATTGAGGAAATTATCAGAGAACTATAATAAGTAAACTACTAAAAATGATGTTGTCAATGAGGAGAAAACTATTTTTTTTGGAAAGAATGATCTATGGAAACGGTAATACCGCATTTAACGCCGTTGTACCGGTCAAGATCAGAGGTACATTCCCGCCTGAAAACCTGATTTATGCCTTAGGCAGGATACAGGATAAACATCCATTTTTAAAGGCATTTGTTGCGGTTGATCAAAAAAGGGCACCCTGGTTTATCGTTAGTGAAAATGAATTGCCTATACCTGTGAGGATGGTGCCCCGGGTTACAGATCAAGACTGGGCAACAGAAGTGACGCGGGAGTGGGAAACTGTCTTCAATATGGAAAAAGGGCCCTTGATGAGAGTGGTTTGGATCAGGGGCGAAGAATGCTCAGAACTAATTCTGGTGATGCACCATTGCGTTTGTGACGGGCGCTCGGCCATGTCTATTCTGGAAGATCTTCTGCTATTGCTGGATAATAGGGACGCGGCTATTGGACAGGAGGTCCCGATCTTAAGCATCAGCGATATTGTTCCGCCTGAAGTGCTCAGGGATACCCGCAAAGTCCTTAAAGCTAAGCTCGACGGCACAGTAACTTCAATGCTGCTCTGGCTCATGCCATTAAAAAAGACACCGGTAGAACGTAAGCGTGATTACATGATCAACTGGAAACTGGATCAAAAACTGTCTGACCACCTGCTTAAAATATCTAAAGTCAGCGGTGCAACCATCAATACGCTTTTATGTAAAACAGTGCTCAGTGCTTTTAAAAAGATCAGGCAAAATGAGTTTCACAATAAAATCGGTTGTCCCGTGGATATCAGGAAATACATGCCTCAGATCAAAGAGGAAAATCTTTTTGCTTTTGTGACCAGAGTGATGCTATCCGCCAATGATCAGCTCGACTTTATCAGTGACGCCAAAAGGATGCAGGAGGATGTAGCCCAAAAAACAGCGGTCCTCGACCCCTATAAAATGATCATGAAGATGGAAGAATCTCATGCTGCATTGGGAAACTTCATTAATTTTCTGAGATACAGTAAACCAGACAAGGACTGCCTTTTTTCAAATTTAGGAAGAATCAATATCAGGCACCAGTACAGGGATTTTGAGGTCGAAACTATTTACAGTCCTTCCGCAATCGGGCCTTTTGGCCAGACCACTGGTTTTGTTGCCTCCACTTTTCGCGGACAGATGGACTTTACCTTTATCGGAAGTGAAGGATTTCTTCCCTACGAAGAAGCCCTGGCGATCAAGGATCAGATTGAAGAAATTATCGGGGCAATTGAAATTGCCTGATCAGTACTACATAATCAACGCTAAAATTGATGAAAAGAAAAATGATACTGGGGGAACGGATCATGTATATCAATGCTTCTACTCCGCTGAACTGTGTATTTACCGTTAAAATCCGCGGAACGGTTTTGTCAGAAAGGCTACATAGTGCCCTGGCAAAGATCCAGCAAAAACATCCTTTGCTGCATTCTGCAATTAAAGGTTCCGGAAAACGGATCCCTCATTTTGTTTCCAGCCCTGATATTGGCGGTATTCCTGTGCGGGTAGTCGAAAGAAAAGGAGATAATCACTGGAAGGAAGAATCAAAGGCAGAGTGGGGAAAATTATTCTGCGAAATAAATATGCCGCTCGCAAGGATCGTGTGGTTACAGGGGCCAGAAGTTTCGGAGCTGATGCTGGTCTGCCCGCATTGTATCTGCGACGGGAAAAGTATAGTGACTTTAATGGAAGAACTCTTGTTGCTGCTGGATCATCCTGAAAAAGAACTGGTAGCTTACACTTCTTTTAATTCTATACAGGACCTGCTGTCTGAAGCCTATTCTATTGGTAAACTGATCAAAATAAGATTACGGTCCGTGCTGGCCACATGGTTTTTATTTAACAAATCCCAGGCCCTGAAAGCTGTTGAAGGAAACGCTTATATGCTGCACTGGAAATTAAATGCAGAAACTACCGCGGCTATTGCTTTGGCCTGTAAACGAACAGGAACAACAGTACATGCCGTTTTATGTGTGGCTTTTCTTGAAGCCTTCCGTCTGGTAAAAGGAGACCAGGCACGGGGCGTTGCCGTTACACCGGTAGATGTCAGGAGATTTGTTCCGGAAATTAAGGAGGACATGATGTTTGCGGTAGCACCAACGGTAAGGGTAACTGCCGAGGCCGGGAACCTGGGTTTCTGGATAAAGGTAAAGCAGTTGAAGAACCAGTTACAGACCCAAATAGAGGCGCTTAAAGGCCGTGAATCATTGTTGGCGGGCGAATATTTTTCGGCAGAGGGGATAATAAAGTATCTGAAAACTGCTGAGCACACACACGATGTTACGCTTTCAAATATGGGCAGGCTCAACATCGCCGAACACTATGATTCATTTGAAGTGGAAACTTTCTACAGTCCCACGGTAGCCTTTCCCTGGAAAAATCCCACTACTGCTGTTGTGCACACCTTTCGCGGCAGAATGGATTTTACATTCTGTTCCAATGATGCTTTCCTGGAACAGGTAGAAGCCCTGGCAATTCAGGAGAATATGGTCGGTTTGTTACTGAAAGAAGCAGAGACAGCATATGCAGCAATATGATGCAGATATCTTGTTGAAAGTTTGTTATTCCTGTCAACATTGATTAAAATTGATATTCATAAAATGACCTGATATTATTGATATGGGACAATCGAAAACTACTTTGCTTTTGATCGCATTATGTATTGGATGTACTGTTGAGGCCAAAGTTAAATTGCCTGCCGTGTTTAGTGACAATATGGTGCTTCAGCAAAAAACAGGTGCCGCAATATGGGGAAAGGCAGAGGCGGGCAAAACCATAGATGTGGCTACTACCTGGAGCTCAAAAAAATATACCGTGCAGGCAAGCCAAAAAGGCGACTGGAAGATTATACTCACAACCCCTGCCTACGGAGGGCCATATAAAATCACAATTTCTGACGGCGAAGAGCTCACTTTAAGCAATGTGCTGATCGGCGAGGTATGGCTGTGCTCCGGCCAGTCAAATATGGAAATGCCGCTGGCCGGATGGGGCAAGATCAAAGATTTCCAAAAGGAGATTGCAGATGCCAGATATCCTGCCATCAGGTTATTGCAGGTAGAGCATGTAACTGCTAACCAACCGCAGGCAGACACAAAAGTTACCGCCGGTGGCTGGCAGGAGTGTAATCCCCAGAGCGTATCGGGTTTTTCGTCTACGGCCTATTTTTTTGCCAGAGAGCTGTATAGAAAAAAAGGAATACCTGTAGGGCTGATCCATACATCATGGGGCGGTACCATAGCTGAAGCATGGACAAGCGGCAGCACGCTTAAAGCAATGCCATATTTTGCTGCCGCCGTAAACAAAATAGAACGTACGGATCAGGATAAGATGGTCTTTAACTATGCACGCGACCTGGAAAACTGGCAGAAAACAGTGCTGGCCAGAGATGCAGGTTTTGAGTCCGGCAAGCCTGTGTGGACTGCAACGGGATATAACGATTCATCATGGAAAACAATTACACTGCCTGCTTTCTGGGAAGATGCTGCGCTTCCGGGCTTTGACGGCGTTGTCTGGTTCCGTAAAAAAGTTTCTGTTCCACCTTCCTGGGCAGGAAAAGAGCTAAAGGTAAACCTGGGTACGATCGATGACGATGATATCACATTTTTTGACGGTGTTAGAATTGGTGAAACCAAGGGCTACGGAGAAAACCGTTCCTATACTATTCCTGCTGCTGAGGTAAAAGCCGGGGATTTTGTGCTTACCGTAAGGGTCTTTGATCTGACGGGCGGGGGCGGTATCTATGGAGAGAAGAACGTGCTGTCCCTCAGTTCTGCCGGCGGTGAAAGTATTTCCCTGGATGGCGACTGGAAATATAAAGCAGGACTGAATTTCAAGGATGTGCCGCCGGCACCGGCATCCAGCCAGGAACCCAACAGGCCTACCGTTTTATATAATGCTATGATACATCCTTTTATCCAGTTCGCAATTAAAGGCGTGATCTGGTATCAGGGCGAAAGTAATGCCGACAGGGCACACCAGTACCGGGCACTTTTTCCGGCGATGATCACAGACTGGCGGAAGAAATGGAACATCGGCGATTTTCCGTTCTATTTTGTTCAGCTGGCAAATTTTATGAACACTGCTGAACTTCCGGCAGCATCCAACTGGGCAGAGCTCAGGGACGCACAGTTGAAAACGCTTTCTTTAGCAAATACCGGCATGGCGGTTACTATTGATATAGGGGAAGCCAAAGATATCCATCCAAAAAATAAACAGGAAGTTGGCCGCCGTCTTGGATTAATTGCCCTGGCAAAAAACTACGCAGAAAAAATACCTTACTCAGGTCCCTTGGCTGTTTCACAACAGATCAGCGGCAATGTGGTCACCCTGAATTTTAAGAATACTGACGGGGGGCTGAAAACAAAAGACGGCGCAGCATCAACTGGCTTTGCGGTTGCAGGAGCCGATCAGAAATTCTACTGGGCAGAGGCAACAGTTAAAGGTACCCAGGTAATGCTGAGCAGTGCAGATGTGCCTGTTCCCGTCGCAGTACGATATGGCTGGGCAGACAACCCTGTTTGTAATTTGTTTAACGGTGCAGGTTTGCCGGCTTCACCGTTTCGTACCGATAGCTGGCCGGATGTAACAGCAGCAAAAACTGCTGCGGTTAAATGAAGATTTTGCTGAGGTGTTCTTGATACCGTTTCAAGTCATTTACAACATCAGCATTTTTTTCTACATCATGGAAATGGATCCCTTCCAGGGGCTTCATTCCCGTGAAAGCATTCATTCTGTGAAAACCAAACATAGGCCCTTCATCCACACTTGTCTCATTGAAAAATTCTCCGGGTAGCGTAAATGCTTCTTTCGGTGCATTCCAGGAGGTCGTAAGCATGTAATGCTTGCCATGCATAGAACCGCCCGTGCCATAATTAATAGCCGGATTGGCGGATGAGCGGCCGTCACTGTGATAAATTCCATTGTCGTGACCCTCAGTAAATACCACATCAATGTATTTTTTCATCCCGTGAGGCAGCTGAAACCACCATACCGGCGTATGGTAAATGATTACATCCGCCCAGTTATAATTCTCCACTTCCTGTTTGGCGTTGTAGCCTGCATTGATATCTGTAGACCTTACCTCGTAGCCCGGATGTTTTGTGAAGTAACTGACAGTAGCATCTGTGACCGATTTGTTAAAGCGGCCACCTGAATGTCCAAACACCTGACCGCCGTTGATTACAAAAATTTTGTTCATTGTCTTTGATTTATAAGACAAATCTAGGGCAGAAACTTCCATTAGTAAAATAACATGAGTAATGGCTTGCTATCATTATTATGATGGTTTTTTTATACAACAAATGAGATCCCAATGTCACAATCCGGTTAGCAGGGAAACAATTCGGCGGTTAAACATGTAGTTGATGTAAGTTTAAACATTTAATATTTATATCATGAAGTTACAAGGAAAAGTTGCGTTAGTTACAGGAGCATCAAGAGGTATAGGCCAGGGTATAGCCATCAGTTTGGCACAGGCAGGAGCCGATGTTGCATTGGCGGATATTTCGCTGGAAATTTTAGAAGAGACAAAGAAACTTGTTGAAAATGAAGGTGTAAAGGTAAAAACATATCAGGTAGACGTCACCCGGTTTGAAACGGTGAGAGCAACCGTACAGGCTGTTGCAGCGGATTTCGGAACGCTTGATATTGCGGTGAACAATGCCGGTGTACTGGGTATCCATAAAGTAGTAGATATGACTCCCGAGCAATGGGATCAGGTGATGAATGTAAATGCCAAAGGTGTATTTTTAAGCAGCAAGGCAGAGCTGGAAGTAATGCTTCCAAACAAATCGGGAACAATCATTAATGTATCATCGATTCTTGGTAAAACAGGAATGTCTGATGTATCTGCATACAGTGCATCAAAGTTTGCCGTAATAGGCTTTACAAATTCCCTTGCCAAGGAAGTTGCAATAGAAGGAATTACAGTAAATGCATTATGCCCGGGGATTGTAGGTACAGGAATGTGGCGTGGCGATAAAGGCCTGGCCAAAGCATTTGCCAAAGAGGGCGAAACAGAAGAGCAATCATGGGAAAGAAACCAGGAAAGCCTGCTGCCGCAGGGCGAAGCACAAACGCCGGAAGATATGGGCGGTCTAGTGGTTTACCTGGCCTCAGCGCCTCACGTAACAGGGCAAGCCATTGCAGTTGACGGTGGATTTGGTTTGTAAGCGCGTACAATAGTAAATAATTGGGCAAAGGCCCCTCCAGGCGGAGGGGCCTTTGTATTTTAAAGGCATAGGCTGTGCGGGCTGATTTTGTTAAAAGATAATCGTTATTATGACGCTTATTTTTTATGTTTGTTATAAACCAATTATAGCGATATGAATTCTCTGTTCCGTTCAGGCATTGTGATGCTCGTACTTTTGTTTCAGTATCAAAATTTATCCGCAAAATTTAACCGGAAGAATGAACCTGATTCAGTGTACCTTTTTTCATATGGAAACAACGGCTTAAGTTTTGCCTGGAGCCTGGATAAAAAGAACTGGACCCCAATAGGGGAAGGGTATACCTATATCAAGTCTGACTATGGGCGCTGGGGAACAGAAAAGAAAATGATTTCACCTTATCTGATCCATGGACGAAACGGCATTTGGGAATGTGTATGGCAGCTCAATGAACATACCTTACAGTTTGCCCATGCCGGTTCTGCCGACCTGGTCAACTGGGGCCCTCAGGCTTATCCTTATTTCAAGCAGGGCAGGAATATTCTTAAACCGGTGATCAGTTATCATCAGGCATCTGATAATTATACCATTGTATATACAGATGCTGCCGGTAAGTACTACAGCACAATAACCAAAGATTTTAATCACTATACACCGGCGGTCAGCGTCCCGGCATCGGCCTACCATAATCTGAGCAGGACAATTATGCTGCCCGGCAGTACGACCGGGCAGATGCACCGCGTATCATGGGCAGTACTCGATAAACTTAGTCAAACGTATGAGTTGTCGCGTTTTAAAGGCAAACAGAATGATGAAAGAGCTGCAGATGACCAGCTGCGTTTTTCAGGTTTGAAAAACATTAAGGCAAGTATGGTACTGCAGCCTGAAAAGTCAAAACAAATCAGCAATATGCTCACAGGTGTCTTCTTTGAAGATATCAATTATGCTGCTGACGGCGGTTTGTACGCAGAGCTGATCCAGAACAGGGATTTTGAGTATATGCCCGGCGATAAGCAGTTCAGGGATGCTGCATGGAACAGCCGCCATTCATGGGATTTAAAAGGAGAGGGCACTGTATTCAGCATCGATTCCATTTCACCGGTAAATGCCAATACGCCTCATTTTGCGGTACTGGATGTAAAAATACCCGGCGCTGCACTCAGCAACAGGGGGTATGAGGGTATCTCTGTGAAAAAAGGCGGCGGTTATGATTTCTCAGCTTTTATAAAAGCTTTTCAGGGAGGAAAAGGACGGATCGAAGTGAGGCTGGTAAGTGCACATTCCGGAATTTTGGCGCGTACCACGATAGACATTCCCTCATCCTGGACACAGGTTAAGGCAAGCCTGGTCCCCTCTGATGAGGCAACTGATGTGCGACTTGAACTGGCCCCTTTAAACAGCGGCCGTACCGGGCTGGATCTGGTATCGCTGTTCCCTCGGGAAACATTTATGGGCAGAAAAAATGGCCTCAGGACAGATCTTGCACAGGCTATTGCCGATATACATCCCCGCTTTATCCGTTTTCCGGGCGGTTGTGTAGCGCATGGCGATGGCCTTGACAATATTTATCAGTGGAAAGAATCTATCGGCCCCCTGGCCGGTCGTAAAGGGGCACGTAACCTCTGGGGTTATCACCAGAGCAAGGGACTTGGCTATTTTGAATATTTTCAGTTTTGTGAAGATATTGGTGCCGCGCCGGTGCCGGTAGTTGCCGCCGGAGTTCCCTGTCAGAATTCAGGAACGGGAGGGGGCGGACAGCAGGGCGGTATCCCCATGGATAAAATGGGCGCTTATATACAGGATATCATCGATCTTGTTGAGTATGCCAATGGCGATGTTTCTACCGTATGGGGAAAAAAACGTGCGGAAGCAGGGCATCCCAGGTCTTTTAACCTGAAATATATCGGTATCGGCAATGAAGACCAGATCACTGAAGTATTCAGGGAACGGTTTGCGATGATCTATAAGGCGCTGCGTAAGGCCCATCCCGAAATTACCATCATTGGTACTGCAGGGCCTTTCTTTGAAGGAACAGACTACCGCGAAGGCTGGAAAATTGCCGCTGCACTGGATGTACCGGTGCTGGACGAACATTATTACCAGTCGCCCGGCTGGTTTATCAATAACCAGGATTTTTACGACCGTTATGACCGGGGCAAAGCCAGGGTCTATCTGGGTGAGTATGCTGCCAGTTTGCCCGGGGGCAACAAAACCAATTGGGAAACCTCGCTTGCTGAAGCGCTTTACATGACTACACTTGAACGTAATGGCGATGTAGTGAGCATGGCTTCCTATGCACCGCTGCTGGCAAAAGAGGGGCATACACAATGGAACCCCGACCTGATGTATTTTGATAACAATGAAGTGAAATTTACAACGGGTTACTATGTACAGCAGTTATACGGGCAGAATGCGGGCGACACTTATATCCCGGCCAGCATTACACTGTCTGAGCAGCAGGAAGACGTACGCAAAAGAATTGCCTGGTCTGTGGTAAAAGACAGCGGCAGTGGCGATCTGATGATCAAACTTGTGAACCTGCTGCCCGTAAAGGCAGCAATAACAATTAATACCGGTCAGTTAAAAACCGGATCTGCCAGTGCTGTTCAAACCACATTGTGGGGCAAACCAGCTGATAAAACAGTAGATAAAAAAGTAACGGAAGTTCAATTCTCAAACCAAACACCGGTTGATCTGCCCGCCTACTCTTTTACCGTGCTCAAACTGAAAGGCAGTTAAGTCTGATATTATATTACATACAAATTACCGTACATGTCGGATTGATCAGATAAATTGCCCGCGTTGGACTCTGTTTTGATATAGCTATAATAAGTATGGGAATAATTGAAAAACTTTCTGACATCACCTATAAACATCCGGAACACGGGGAACTTAAATTAGATGTATACCAGCCGGAAAATAAGGGCAGAGGTAAAAACCCGGTGCTGATTTTTATTCATGGAGGGGGCTGGGCTACAGGAGATAAGTCGGAAATACATGAAGACTACAGGGCATTTCTGCTGAAAGCCCTGCTGGCTGAAGGATATGCTGTTGTAAGTATTGATTACCGTTTAACAGACCTGGAGAATATACATTTTCCGGCGCCGGTTATTGATTGCAAAGATGCAGTAAGATGGGTACATAAAAATGCGGGGTTGTACCACTTTGATCCTGATCATGTTGGTGTCTGGGGAACCTCGGCAGGTGCGCACATGGCCATGCTACTTGCTTATTCTGCAGATAAAGATTTTTATGGGGCTGCAGAGCTGAGGCCTTTCAGTTCAAAAGTGAATTATGTATTTAATAATTATGGGCCGGTAGACCTCAACCAGCTTTTTAAGCCCAGCCTCGGCAATTTTCAATTGGGACTCGCAAGAATATTTTTGAAACGAAAATATAATCTCAGACAATCCAGGCTCACTACGTTTTCAGGAATGGATATCGAAAACCAGAAGAAAGAGGTCATCAGTTTTACAGAATTATATTCCCCGGTAAAATATATCCACGAGCATACTGTGCCCACATTTACAATTCATGGTGACCACGATCAGACCGTGCCGCTCAAACAGGCAAAGATACTGGATGCTGTACTCCTGAAAAATCAGATTCCCCATCAGATGATCATTTATCCGGGGCAGGGACATGGACTTAAAACCTTAAATCCGCAGCAGATTAATGATCTCGCCAAAGAAATGCTGGCTTTTATCGCTGCATATGATAACAGCCCGATATAAATATTTTCATTTTATAGGGAAGCGGCGCAGGAATGGTTTGATTATTGTTTATCGCATCACCTAAATTGATGTTATGACTTTTATTCTGCTGCTCTTGTTCAACGCTGTAATTTTAAATGGTATGCTTTTATAATGATGGAGGTATATCAGGACATTCTTTTTTATCTGGGGATATTTGTAGTGGTAGCCTCGCTGGTCCCGCTGATCAGGCATGATTTCTGGATCTTCAGGGTTTTTGAATACCCAAGGTTGCAGAAACTGACGCTCAATTTTTTGATACTGCTCTTGTATACTTTGTGTTTTCCTATTGCAACTGCCAGGGATTATATTTTGCTGATGCTACTGTTGCTAAACCTGATCTATCTCTGCTGGCAGATTTTTCCCTTTACGGTCCTCGCCAGCAAGCAGGTGATCCAGAGTACACTGCCTGTGGGCCAGCGTAATATTCAGCTGTTGATTGCCAATGTATTCCAGGATAACCGAAAATATGCAGATTACCATCAGCTGATTAAAAAGTGCAGTCCTGATGTGATATTAATGGTAGAAACCAATCAGTGGTGGCAGGATAAAATGGACAGTTTAGGCAGCGAATATCCTTATCAGATAAAAATTCCTCTTGAAAATACCTACGGGATGTTGCTGTATTCCAAACTTGAACTCCTGGATGGCAGTGTGAAATATCTTGTTGAAGATGATATCCCTTCTATCGAAACAGAAGTTAAGCTTCCTTCGGGAGAGCTGCTGAAATTATTCTGCCTTCATCCCAGGCCGCCTGTTCCACAGGAAAACCCGCAGTCGACGGAAAGAGATAAAGAAATCCTGCTGGTGGCCAAAAAAGCAAAAGAGAGCAGATACCCCTCGATAGTGATCGGCGATCTCAATGATGTAGCCTGGAGCTATACCACTGAACTGTTTTCTAAAATCAGTGAGCTGCTTGACCCAAGAAAGGGCAGGGGATTCTTCAACAGTTTCAATGCTAAATATTTCTTTCTGCGTTTCCCGCTCGACCATGTTTTCTGCTCCGCTGATTTTACTTTAACATCGATCAGCCGGATGAACAGCTGCGGCTCTGATCATTTTCCGATGTGTATTAACCTGCAGTATGATCCTAAAGCGATTGCACAAAATGATATTCCCACAGCTGATCAGGACGATAAAGAACTGTTCAGGGAGAAGGTAAATGCAGAAACGGATTAGAGCAGATGGTTTCCCCTTAATTGGGGATGGCGAAAGTTTCAGATCATAAATATCTTAGGCCGTTCAGTCCAGGCATTTAAATTATATGAAACAATTAGCTTCTACCATTTTATCCGCAACCTGCATCCGTGTTTTTCTGTTCCTGATGATGATTAATCTGCACATACAGGCACAGGTTCCCTATGGAGACAATAAAGCAGCAGGCCATTATTTTGATAACAGAGGTATAAAACTGTATTATGAAAGTTATGGAAAGGGCGAGCCTTTACTGTTGCTGCACATTAACGGGGGCTCAATGAAATTGTTCTCGGGCCAGATCGCCTATTTTTCAAAAAACTACCATGTAATTGCAGTTGACAGCAGGGCGCATGGGCGTACGGTTGATACACAGGATTCGCTCTCGTTCGAAATGATGGCAGATGATTTTAATGCCCTGCTTGATCATTTGCACCTGAAAAACTGTTACGTTGTGGGCTGGAGCGACGGTGGGATCAATGGGCTTGTACTGGCCATGAGACATCCGGATAAGGTAAAAAAGCTGGTAGTCTCCGGCCCTAATCTAACTCCAGATACTACTGCAATTGTGCCCCACGTGTATCATCTGCTTGAAAATATGGTGGATAGTCTAAAAGAACTTCCCCCCACTGCCGAAACCAGAAACAGTATTAAAGTCTTGCAGCTCGACCTCAGGGAGCCTCACCTCAGGTCCGGGCAGCTGCGTACAATCAAATGCCCAACCCTTGTGATTGGCGGAGACCACGATGGTATACCTGTGGAGCATTTGGTGCAGATTTACAGAAACATCCCGAAATCTTATTTGTGGATCTCGCCTAACACAAGCCATTTTGTCGCCACAAACAGAAAGGATCAGTTTAATGCAAGGATTGCCGAATTTTTGAAGCAGCCCTACCGCAGGATCGAAGGAATGGATATCTTGCAGTAGCTCTTGCGAATCATCAGGCGTATAATTATCTTCAGTGCATGATTATAGTGATCCATTGTAAAGATCAGATTGGGCTGGTGGCTTCAATTTCTAACGTTTTATCGGCGCATCAGCTCAATATTATTTCCATGCGCGAGCATGTTGATGTGCAGGAAAACCGTTTTTTTGTGCGGCTGCAGGTTGACCAGACTGCCGATGAAGATGCCCTGCAGGAAAAATTGCAGCGCATTTTGCCCGCAGATGCCATCATCACCATCAATCCGCTTCCGCACAAAAAAATAGTAGTGCTGGTAACAAAGGAGTACCATTGCCTGGCGGATATCCTGGTACGCAATTACTTTGGTACTCTGGGAGCATCTGTTTTGTGTGTAATTGGCAATCATGGTCATCTGGGCGATATCTGTAGACGCTTTAATATCCCCTTCTATGCAGTTTCACATCAGCAGCAGACAAAAACTGAATTTGAACAGGAACTGAGCGGGGTAATTAGTTCCTATAACCCTGATTATATTGTGCTGGCAAAATTCATGCGGATACTATCACCCGTTTTTGTTGCCCTGTTCCATGCAAAGCTGATCAATATCCATCATTCTTTTTTACCGGCATTTATTGGCGCTAATCCCTACAGGCAAGCTTTTGAAAGAGGTGTAAAGCTGATTGGCGCCACGGCACATTTTGTAACCAATGATCTGGATGAGGGGCCGATTATTGCACAGCAGATTATTCCTGTAAACCATTCCCTTACTGCGGCAGATATGATGAAGGCGGGAAAGGAAATTGAAACTTCCGTTCTGGCGAAAGCCTTAAGGCTGGTATTTGAAGACCGCGTATTTGTTTACAGGAATAAAACCGTTGTATTTGAGTAATGCAGTAAAAGCCCGATTATGAAACAGCTAAAGTCGTTTTTCAGGTTGCAATGCGCAATCGTCTTTTTATTATGTTTAACGGGATGCCTGCAGCTCAGTGCCCAGGTTGCAGTTTATCCGCGCGAAATCACGGTTGCGCTGGATGGGACCGGTAATTATAAAACGATACAGGAAGCAGTGAATTCTGTAAGGGACCTGGGTGAGCTAAGAGTGGTAATTTACGTCAAGAACGGGACCTATCACGAGAAGCTGATCGTGCCGTCATGGAAAACAAAGATATCGCTTATAGGCGAGTCAAAGGAGCATACCATTATTACCAATAATGATTATTCCGGCAAGCCTGTTCCGGGTGGCAGGGACGCGTTTGGCAAAGACAAGTTCAGTACCTACACCTCATTCACGGTTTTAGTGTGCGGCGATGATTTTATTGCAGAGAACCTGACCATTGAAAACACATCGGGCAGGTTGGGGCAGGCAGTAGCACTGCATGCAGAAGGTGACCGCTGCATCATCAGCAAGTGCAACCTGCTGGGCAACCAGGATACGCTGTATGCCACTGGCGGGAACAGCCGGCAGTTTTACCAGGATTGTTATATTGAAGGTACAACTGATTTTATCTTTGGCTCGGCAACGGTAGTTTTTCAGCACTGCACGATAAAGAGTTTAACCAATTCGTTTGTTACCGCGGCCTCCACTACCCCCCGTCAGGAATTTGGTTTTGTACTGCTCCGCTGCACATTGATTGCTGATACTGGCGTAACTAAAGTATATCTGGGCCGACCCTGGCGGCCTTATGCCAAAACCGTCCTGCTCCATTGTGAACTGGGCAGCCAGATTTTGCCTGAAGGCTGGAATCCCTGGAAAGGTGATGCCATGTTTCCTGATAAGGAAAAAACTACAATGTATGCAGAGTACGGTTCTACAGGAGCCGGTGCCTCCCCGCAATCTCGCCTGCCCTGGTCTAAACAATTAACAGACAGGGAAGCCAAAAAGTACATACTGAAAAATGTTCTCGGAGGCAGGGATCAATGGAACCCCCTTGCATCACTTAATTAAGCCGTTTTTGCTGTAATCCTTTCTTGTAATTTTGTATATTTCTCAAATAATTGCAAGTACTGATAAAATTATGAAGATAGCCTTACTCTCACTGATGCTCTGCTTTTGCATGGGCACATATGCCCAGAAAGAACTCTACCCTGTTATTAACTATGGTGCTGTAGCTGATGGAAAAACAAATAACACGGTGGCCATCCAGCAAGCGATAGATGAGGCCACAAAAAATGGCGGTGGCAAGGTGGTGGTTCCGGCAGGGGATTTTGTAACAGGCGTACTCTATTTAAAATCTAATGTAGAACTAAACCTGGCTGCCGGGGCAAGATTAATGGCCACGGCAAAAAGGGCTGATTATGGTGGCAAAAAAGCTTCGGCACTGATTGTTGGCACCAATGTACAGCACATTGCAATTACCGGAAAGGGCACGATCGACGGGCGGGCAAAGCCATTGCTTGAGGATATATACCACATGCTTAATGCCGGCACGCTGGAAGATGCTGAATGGAAGGAATATAACGACTGGCACCAGATGCGCCCGGCAGAACATAACCGTCCCCACCTGATTGACCTGACGGGCTGCCAGGATATCATTGTAAAAAACATCACCATCAGGGATGGTCTGTGCTGGATACAGGATTACAGGGGCTGTTCTGATATTGTGATCGACAGCATCACCGTCGAGAGCAATACCTTTTTAAACAATGACGGCATCGATATTACAGACAGTAAAAACGTAAAGATCACCAACAGTTCTGTGAATGTTGCAGATGACGGAATCTGTCTGAAATCATCAAACGCAAACAGCGGATGTGAGAATATTTATATTGCCAATTGTAAAATACGGTCCAGCGCAAGCGGCTTTAAAATTGGTACCGCATCACGCGGATATTTTAGGAATGTAAAAGTTAGGAACCTGGAAATATACGATACATACCGCTCTGCCATTGCAATTGAAACAGTTGACGGCGGAAATATTGAAAATATTGATGTCCGCAATGTGACGGCAAGAAATACGGGAAATGCCATTTTCATCCGCCTTGGCAAGCGCCGGGCAGATGTTGCCCCGGGATACCTGCGCGGGGTGTATATCAGTGATGTCAAAGTAGCAGTGCCTGCAGGTAAACCCGATGCCGGTTATTCTATGGAGGGCCCTGAAGTGCGCGGTACCCATCATGTATTTCCATCTTCCATTGCAGGGATCCCGGGACATCCGGTAGAAAATGTAGTCCTCAATAATATCGAGATCATCTATGAAGGAGTGGCTTCGGCAGGAACGGCCGCCTCCGGGATCGGCTCATTGGAAATGGTGCCGGAGAAAATCAGTGATTATCCTGAGTTCTCAATGTTCGGAGAACTGCCCTCATGGGGATTGTATGTGCGCCATGCTGCTGGGCTGACGATGAAAAATATCAAACTGGGCTATCAAAAGAGTGATTTCCGTGCCGCCTGTGTATTTGATCAGGTGAGCAAACTTAATTTAGCCAACGTTGTGGTTACAAGTGCAGAAAGCAAGCCGGTGATCCTGCTGAATAAAGTAAGCGGCAGTTCGCTAAAGAATGTAAGTACGCCATCTCATTTAAAAGAGGATATCAGGTATCAGTAGAACGTAAATTTTACATGCCTGCACGATGATCCGGCTATGCCGGGGGTTTAATTGTGTACCTTGCGCGATCAGCCCCAATAGTTTGGGAATAAGATATGACTGCAATTACCTATTCATCACGCGCTAAACCTATCAAAGAAAAATACCAGGGCATTTCCACAGTTCTGGCCTTTGCATTAATCCCTTTATCAGGCTTTGCCACCGATATTTACATTCCGTCGTTGCCTACGATGTCGGCCGTTATGCAGGTAAGCGACATCCAGGTACAGCTTACGCTTACCTTTTTCCTTATCAGTTATGGTGTTTCGCAACTTTTTGTCGGCAGTATACTGGACAGCTTTGGCAGGTACAGGATCAGTTTAATTTCTTTGCTCATCTTTGCTGCTGCGAGTGTTGTGATTGCACTTACACATCAGATCTATCTGATTTACCTGATGAGAATTATACATGGCTTTACCGTGGGGGCGATTGTAGTAGCCAAACGCGCCTATTTTGTAGATCTCTTTACAGGTGACAAGCTCAAACATTACCTGAGCCTGTTTTCCATTATCTGGTCTACAGGGCCTATCGTGGCACCATTTATCGGGGGCTACCTGCAGAATGCCTTTGGCTGGCAATCCAGCTTTTACTTTCTTGGAGGACTGGCAGCCGTGCTTGCCCTGCTCGAATTTATTTTTAGCGGAGAAACCCTGCAGCATGCATCCGAATTTAACCTGAAATCTATTACAAAAGTCTATGGCGCTATGATCGGCACGGCCAGTTTTACACTGGGAATAGTGATGCTCGGGCTTGCCTATTGCATGGTCATGGTATATAATATGACCGGGCCTTTTATTATCGAACACCATCTTCGTCTTTCTCCGGTTACCGCCGGGTACAGTTCTCTTGTACTTGGCCTGGCCTGGATGACCGGCGGTTTCATTGGAAAAGCTACAATTGACCGGCCGTTTTTTAGGAGGTTGGCCCTTAACCTGGCTCTGCAGCTAGGATTTGTAATCGCAATGATCATCAGTATTGCATTTATTGATAACCTGTTTTCCCTTATTTTCTTTGCTTTCATTATTCATGTGGGTGCCGGATTCACGTTCAACAACTATTTTACATTCTGCCTCAGTAAATTTCCTAAAAATGCAGGCATAGCCGGGGGGCTCACGGGTGGGATCAACTATGTGATTGTATCTTTTCTGAGTTATGGAATTATCTTTCTGGTCCCTGCCAGGGATGAGCTCAACCTGAGTTACAGCTATTCAATTCTCATTTTATTATCCCTTCTGGTAATGTACTTCATCTACACGGATAATAAAAAAAGAATTGCAGATAATAAGAATATGTTATAGTTGTCTTGCTTCTTAGAAATAAATTTTCTTATTTTGTCTTCTAAGGGTATTTTGTTGCGACATCGGATAAAATATCCTGGCCTGGATGTACCTTGGTAGTATTCCTTTACGTTGTATTATTGTTTATACTGAATAAATGAATTATCACCGTCAGCATTGATTTCTAAAATGAAAGGAAAAGTCAAAATCGATCCTATCGAACAGCATGTTATAGATATTGTTCGTAAATTAAGAAGAAATAAAAGAATGAGGCAGCAGGATCTTGCCAGTATTTTAAATACCAGTTCTTCTTTTATTGGAAATGTTGAAAATGGCAAAAACCCTGCGAAATATAATCTTAAGCATATCAGCAGGCTAGCCGAATATTTTGAACTTTCCCCCAGGTATTTTCTCCCCGAATACAGCCTGCCAGCGGTCAAAAAAGAAGTATACAGCTGAGGGATACTGCAGAACTGATTTATTCGCAAAACGTATCTGATAAAATTTCTATTTAAAGAAAATATTGTCTAACTATGTTTTGAACCAGATGAATATTCAGCAACAGGTATGAAAATCTTTTTAGCCATCTTATTAGCACTCACAGGCAGTTATGCATACTCGCAGCAGACATCCCCTTTAAAATTGTGGTATAACAAACCCGCTGCAGTCTGGGTAGAAGCCCTGCCGCTTGGAAACGGCAGAATCGGCGCAATCATATTTGGACGGCCGGATGAAGAATTACTGCAGCTGAACGAAAGCAGCCTGTGGAGCGGAGGCCCGGTGAAGGGCAATGTTAACCCGGAGGCAGCATCCTATCTTCCCCGCATACGCGAAGCTTTGCTCAAAGATGAAAATTATACAGAAGCAAACCTGCTGACTGCGAAAATGCAGGGACTGTATTCACAGTCGTACCTTCCAATGGGAGATATCCATATTAAACAGGACTTTAAAGGTGCAAAGCCCTCAGCATATTACCGTGACCTGGATCTGCAGGATGCTGTGGCGCATACGCAATTTACAGTCAACGGCGTAAAATACAGCCGCGAGATCTTCACCTCAGCACCAGACAATATTATGGTAGTTCGTATCACTGCCAGTAAAAAAGGGGCATTGACACTCAGTATAGCCGCCAAAAGCCTGCTCAAATATACCTTGTCTGCCAGCGGCAGCAATGAGATTATCCTTGCCGGAAAAGCTCCGGTAAACGTAAACCCTACATACTATAACCCAAAAGGTGTTGAACCGGTTACCTATGGGGATACAGATGGCTGTAACGGTATGCGTTACCAGTACCGTATACATGCAGAACATACCGGAGGTACCATCAAAGTAACCAAAGCGTCAGTAATAGAAGTGAAAAATGCCAGCGAAGTAATTTTATATGTAGCGGCGGCTACCAGTTATAATGGTTACAACCGTTGTCCTGACCGCGACGGAAAAGATGAAAATAAGATTGCAGCAGGACAAATCAGCAATGCTGTGAAAAAGCGATATGCGCAGTTGTACAACCGTCATGTGGCCGACTATCAAAAATATTTTAACCGTGTGGATTTTCGTATAAAAGATCTGTCAGTGGATAATCCGGTTGCTGTATTGCCTAGTGATGAACGTTTGAAGGCATATGCCGGAGGGAGTAATGATCCATCCCTTGAAACGCTGTATTTCCAGTATGGAAGATACCTGCTGATTTCTTCTTCGCGCCCCGGAGGTCCACCTGCAAACTTACAGGGGATATGGAACAAAGAGCTCCGTGCGCCGTGGAGTTCCAACTATACCATCAATATCAACACCCAGATGAATTACTGGCCGGCAGAAGTAACCAACCTTTCTGAGATGCACAAGCCTTTGTTCAGCTGGCTCAGATCGCTGTCCGAAACCGGTAAAGTGACAGCCCGGGAATTTTATCATGCCAGGGGATGGGTGGCACATCATAATTCTGACATCTGGGCCATCAGCAATGCCGTAGGTGATAAGGGTGCAGGCGATCCTGTTTGGGCCAACTGGGCCATGGGAGGAGACTGGCTCACGAGGCATCTGTACGAACATTACCTGTATACCGGGGATCAGGCATTTCTTGCAGAACAAGCCTATCCCTTAATGAAAGGAGCCGCAGAATTTACCCTCAGCTGGCTCGTGGAAGATAAAGATGGCTACCTCGTTACGGCACCTTCAACTTCGCCCGAAAATAAATTCAAAGATGCCCGGGGAAATGAACAAGGGGTTTCTGTAGCTACCACAATGGATATGTCTATCATTCGGGACCTGTTCAGCAATGTGATTGAAGCTTCAGAAAAACTGGATATTGACAAGGCATTCAGGGATACCCTGATCGCAAAGCGCAGCAAGCTGTATCCCTTGCGTACAGGAACAAAAGGGCAGCTGCTCGAATGGTATAAAGATTTTGAAGAAACAGATGTGCATCACCGCCATATCTCGCACCTGTACGGTTTATATCCCGGTAAGGAGATTTCGCCGCTGACACCGGAGTTTTTTAAGGCTGCAAAAACCACGCTGGAAATCCGCGGCGACGAAGGAACAGGCTGGAGCAAAGCATGGAAGATTAACTGGTGGGCGAGGCTGCGCGACGGTGACCATGCCTATCAGCTGATCCGCGACCTAATGAGATATGTTGATCCCAATGGCGGCAAATCAGGCGCAGGTGGAACATACCCCAACTTTTTTGATGCCCATCCCCCTTTCCAGATTGATGGTAATTTTGCAGGTACGGCAGGCATGGCAGAAATGCTGCTTCAAAGCCAGCTCGGTTACATCGACCTGCTGCCGGCCTTGCCGAAAGCATGGAGCGACGGCCATATTTCTGGTCTCAGGGCCAGGGGAGGGTTTGAAGTAGATATGAAATGGAAGAACCAGGAGCTGGACACTGCGGTGATCAAATCATTGACGGGGGCAGCATGCAGGGTTCATTCTGCTGTACCGCTAAAGATTGAGGGCACAACCGTAGTATCTCAGAAAGTAGCTGAAGGATACGAACTTTCATTTAAAACGCTTAAAGGCAAAATATACCAGTTAAACAGCATATAAATCATTCATCATGGCAGAAAAAGCAGCATTTACTGATAAAAAATACCTGATTACCCTTGTGTTTGTCACTACTCTTTTTATGTTGTGGGGCATAGCCATTACAATGGCAGATGTGCTCAACAAGCATTTTCAGCATGTGCTGAGCCTCAATAAATCTCAGTCTGCCTTTGTCCAGTTTGCCGTATTTGGCGCATATTTTGTCATGGGCATTCCGGCAGGACTGTTCATGAAACGATATGGCTATAAAAAGGGCGTACTGTTAGGTCTGACGCTATTTGCCATTGGAGCTTTCCTCTTTGTTCCTGCAGCATATACATCTTCTTTCGGTTTTTTTGGAATTGCCTTGTTTATCCTGGGCTGCGGACTTTCTACGCTTGAAACCGTTGCCCATCCCTTTGTAGCCTCTCTGGGCGATCAGCGCAGCAGTGACCAGCGGATTAATTTTGCCCAGTCTTTCAATGCCGTAGGCGCCATGATCGGCCCTTTTATCGGCTCATACTTTTTATTGCGCACCAATATCCCGGGCAGCACAGATCTTACTTCTGTCAGGATTTTATATTCGGCAATCGGTGTCGTCATTGCACTCATTGCTATATCTTTTTCTTTTGTTACGGTTCCGGCAACTACAGATCCTCATGTTGTTGCTGCAGATACCGATGCAGCCAATATAGATACCGCCCCGGAAAAGACGCTTTTTGAGCACCGGCACTTTGTATGGGCCGTAATTGCCCAGTTTTTCAATGTAGCAGCGCAGGCAGGCACCTGGGCATTCTTTATCAATTATGGGCATGAAAAAATGGGCTTTACTGATTTAAAAGCCGGAAATTTCATGATCCTGTTTATGGGAATGATGCTGACAGGCCGTTTTGTGGGCACCTTTCTAATGCGTGTGATTGCTCCCAATAAACTCCTTGCTGCTTTTGCATTGTCCAATATCGTGATGTGCATCATTGTGGCGCAGGGTTTGGGATGGCCGTCATATATTGCGTTGCTGATGATTAACTTTTTCTTTAGTATTATGTTCCCTACAATTTTCAGCCTTGGGATCAAAAACCTGGGTGTTCATACCCAGCAGGCCTCCTCTTTCATTTCTATGGGAGTGGTTGGCGGTGCATTTTTCCCCTTTATCATGGGCAGGGTAGCAGACAGCGCCGGGGTGGCACATGCTTACTATCTGCCGATCATCTGTTATGTGGTGATCTTCTTTTTCGGGGCTAGGTTTTTTAAGGTAAAGCATTAAAGCAATCCGGAAAATAATATTGCTGAAACAGACGTTAAATTATAAATGAATCTGATTTTTATGACATCCAAAGGCCTGTATAATTCCCTTTTAACCGTATCACTTGCCGCTTTTTTGCTGGCTTCATGTAAGAGCGGCAATAAAACCTCCCTTTCTGCAGACGCGATATTGCTGCAGGACGTTACCCTGATTGACGGGAACGGTGGTGCTCCGCTGGAACATACTGATATTTTGATTCAGGGAGATACAATTGCTGAAATAGGGAAGAACCTTGATACCGCAGGCTTTAAAGTTTTAAACCTGTCAGGTAAGACCATCATGCCTGCACTGATCAGTGCTCACGTACATGTGGGCACGCTTAAGGGCACTACCACTAAATCTGTAAACTATACCCGCGAAAATATTCTTGCCCAATTGAAAAAGTACGAAGATTATGGCGTAGGAACTATCCAGGTGATGGGGACAGACCGCCCCCTGTTATTCAGCAGCGGATTACGGGATTCCGCTATGAACGGGCAGCTGCCGGGCGCAAGGATGTTTTCTGCAGGATATGGCTTTGGTGTACCTGAGAATGCCCCACCCGTTGATTTTGGGATGGACCAGGTCTATCGTCCCACAAGTGCAGCCCAGGTCCCATCAGAAATGGACAGCCTGGCAAAGCTAAAGCCTTCGGTAGTAAAAATGTGGGTTGATGATTTCGGCGGTAAGTTTAAAAAGATGGACCCTGCTATTTATCAGGCAATTATTACTGAAGCACATAAACACCATATCCGGGTGGCTTCACATCTTTACTATCTGGCCGATGCACGTAAACTCGTGGCAGACGGATTAAATATAATGGGGCATAGTATACGTGACAGTGTAATCGATGATGCACTGATCGCGCAGATGAAAGCTAAGGGGGTTGCCTACATCCCCACATTATCACTGGATGAATATGCCTATATCTATGCCCGTAAACCGGAATGGATTAATGATGAGTTTTTTAAAGCATCACTGGAACCCGGTGTCTATGAAATGATCACTTCCAAAAAGTATCAGGATGACCTGAAAAACTCTCCTGCATATGCACGCAGTGTAGCAGCCTATGAAACTGCGCTGCGGAATGTGAAAAAACTATACCTCGCCGGTGTACTGGTAGCCATGGGTACAGACTCTGGTGCCACTCCGGTTCGTGCACAGGGATTCTCTGAGCACCTGGAGCTTGAACTGATGGTGCAGGCCGGGCTTAGCCCGATCCAGGCCATTAGCGTTGCTACAAAAAATGGAGCGCAGTTGCTTCAGATCGCAGGAAAATATGGTACCCTTGAAAAAGGAAAAGTTGCAGATCTGATTATCCTTAAAAATAACCCGCTGACAGATATCAAAAATACCCGCGGTATCGAAGCTGTCTATAAAGCAGGCAAAGAAGTAAGTAAAGGGCCGCTGAACAAATAGAACTACTTATGAATGTACCATTCGATAAATTTCCTGCATATAGGTAGCCTCAGCAAGCGCAGAAAAGAAGTTGTACCATTCCTCCCTGGTGAAAACCAGGCTGATGTCAGGGTACGGTGTGGCCAGAACAACGATCTCTGTCCCATCAGGCGAGCTTTCAAGATAATCGTCAAAATCCAGATCATTCGTTACATCTACAAACGAACTAAACTGGCTAAAGGTAAAGCTGATCAGCACACCTTTATTCCAGATATTTATCATCTTACAATTTACACATTGCGTTACGGCAATGTTTCCTTTCCGGGCTATAACAGTGGGCTTGCACATGTGGGTTAAATTTTGTGTAATAAAAAACTATTCGTTTGATTGAAATCCCTGTTCTAATATTTACAAATATCTAATTATTTAGAACAATTCCAAATAGATCATAAATTATTATTATACATATTTTGTTACCTGAGTGTGGGGGCAAATCTCAGTTGAGTTGTCTTATTTTAGTAATCGTAAAATTATATACATACATCAACTGGTTTGCAGAAGAAAAAACTGTTTAATGGGCATCAACAATTGGATTTTAATGCCGGAGAGCAGGTATTTGATGATATTTATATTGCCCATTATACGGCCCTGTTCAGATATGCCTTTACGATGCTGAACAATGATGCACTGGCGGAAGAAATGGTACATCAGGTATTTTTAAAATTGCTGGAAAGGAACCAACCACTTGTTCTTCGTTCCTCACTCAAATCTTATCTGTACCGGGCTGTCCATAATGAATGTCTAAACTTTATTAAACATGAGAAAGTAAAGCAGGTACATATTGAAAAAACAGAACAGGGCATTAGCTATCATACTGAAACTCCCGCGGGCAGCCTGCAGTATAAAGAACTGACGGCGCAGTTGCACCGCGCGGTAAACGAGTTGCCGGAGCAGTGCCGGACGATATTTCAAATGAGCCGGTTTGAGGAATTAAAATACGCAGAGATCGCTCTTGAACTTGGGATTTCTGTGAAGACGGTTGAGAACCAGATCGGCAAGGCGCTCAAAAAGCTAAGGCTGCAGCTGGCAGAATACCTCCCTTTTATACTATGGTTTTTATTCTATATATGATATTTAAACGCTGGGAATATGAGAATTAATGATGATTTACTAATCAGTTACCTCCATGGCGAAGCTACAACTGATGAGGTTGTTCACATTGAAGGATGGCTCAATGAAGACCTGAGCCACCGGCAGCGGTACAACCAGTTCAAAATGCTCTGGGATACCAGCCTGGAACTTCATCCGGACACGGAGCCTGATGTTTTGGCCTCCCTGTCCAGGTTCAGGGAAAAAAGAAGAATGCACAATAGTTCCGCCAGGCCTATTGCCCGTGGCGGCCGCAACTACCCGTGGATAAAAATCGCGGCGGTTATGTTCCTTATCGCGTCCCTCGGATGGTTATTGTCTAACCAGGCGGGCAACCGGCAGGCCACACTGATCACGCAGGAATCGGTTAAGACTGAAACCCTTTCAGATGGCTCAGTGATCACACTGAATAAAAACAGCCTGCTGCTGTACCCCCGTAAATTCAAAGGAAAACTTCGGCAGGTATGGCTAAACAGGGGAGAGGCCTTTTTCAGCATTAGCCCTGATCATACAAAACCTTTTCTGATCCATACCGGTAGAGCGGTAATCAAAGTGGTAGGAACCTCTTTTAACGTAAAAAATAAGCGGGGCATCATTGAAGTTATTGTAGAAGCTGGTATCGTTCTGGTTAGCCGCAATGGGCAGCATTTACTACTGAAAAAGGGCGACAAGGTTTCGGTTAGGCCGGGCCGCGGAAGAATGACTAAAGAAATTATACCAGACCACTTATATAATTATTACCGCAGTAAGCAGTTTGTAGCAGAGGATACACCGCTTTGGCGGATGGTGCAGGTTTTAAATGAAGCCTACGGCAGTCAGATTATCATAGGAAGGAAAGACCTTGGCAACCTGCCGCTGAACACTACTTTTAAAGATGAATCACTAGACAATATTTTACAGGTGATCTGTAAAACGTTTCAGATTAGAATTCAAAAGAAGGGTAACCTGATTATCTTATACTGAGCTTAGGGCTATGCATAGATCCTTTCTAAGGCTTTGTTTGCTGATTATTTTGTGTACATGCTGCTGGCCTGATCGGGCTAAAGCCCAAAATATGCTGGATAATCAGGTTTCGCTGGATCTGCAGCATGTACGCTTGGGCGATGCGCTGAAGGAGATTGGCCGGCAGGGAGGTTTCTATTTTTCATATAGTGGAAAGCTGCTCTCAGGAGATAGCCTGGTGACAATCAAAGTTGTCCGGCAGCCTGTATACAGCGTATTGGAACAACTCTTTCATGGGCAGTATGAATACGATGAACAGGAGGGGCACCTGATCATTTCTGCCGCCCGGCCACATCTGTCAATGCTGAACATCGATATCACCAGCGACCGGAACTGGTATTCCATCAGCGGTGTGGTAGTGGACGAAAAAAGCGCTGAACGCCTGATGAATGTGAGTGTGTATGCCAAACAGCAGCTTGCCGCCACGCTTACGGATGAACATGGATATTTTAAACTCAGATTCAAAACAGACGAACACCGGATCCTGAATATTACCGCAAGTAAAATAGGTTACAAAGATGCCACACTTAATTTTCTGCACTCCGTATCCGTTGCCGGCCGTGCACAGCCGGGCCCTTACCAACAGTCGGCCATAAGCGGCAAAGGAGTGGAGAGGGATGCTTTCGGGCGGTTTTTTATTGCTGCAAGGCAGCGCGTCCAGAGCCTCAATATCCCAGGTTTTTTTGCGATGAAACCCTTCCAGTTTTCACTGACACCTGGTTTGAGTACCCATGGGCTGATGAGCGCGCAGGTAGTCAATAAGTTCTCCATAAATATTGCCGGTGGTTATACGGCCGGTGTAGATGGACTGGAGATTGGTGGCCTTTTTAATATCAATAAGGGCGATTCAAGATATTTACAGCTAGCTGGTATCTTTAATTTCGTTGGCGGTAAGGTTACAGGATGGCAGATTGCCGGGGTCAATAACAGAGCTCTGGGAAGTGTTGATGGAGTACAACTCTCGGGGTTTATCAATAAAGCCTATGGGCAAGTATCCGGACTGCAAATCTCCGGATTGAACAATGAAGCACATCAGCTCAAAGGCGTACAGATCGGGCTCGTAAATGTAGCAGACAGCTCAGGAGGGGCAAGCATCGGGCTGATCAATATTATCCGGAACGGTTTTTACAAAATCGCATTGTCTGCAAATAATCTTACAAATACCAATATTTCTCTTGCCACAGGCACGCACGATCTTTACACCACGCTGCATTTGGGTGCAAATGAAGCACATGATGAAAAGCTGTACGCTGCAGGCATAGGCTTGGGACATGATTTTATACTGAATAACAGGCTGTATCTTGCTGCTTCTGCCGATTATCACTTTGCCTATACGGGAAGTTTTGATGACCGCTGGACACAGGCAAAGCTGCTGTTCAATGTTGCTTTGGGAAAGAAGATCAGTTGTTTTGCCGGACCCACATGGAACAGTTACAATACAACCGGCAGTCTCGATGGTTATAAAACGCGCTTTCGCAGATCAGAAGACCTTTCATCTGACTACCAGTCTAATGGCCGTCATGTAGAAAGGTGGCTGGGATGGGAAGCGGGGATTGCTTTTAATTCCGTCTTCAGGCCTGCGCCAAAAGTTAGCCTTGATGCCGAGAACTGGTACTTGGGCGCTGCCGGGATTGCCGGAGCTGGGTTTGAGGGGCCCTATGGACTGATTACCGGTGGGGAGGTATTTCTGGAAAGGCAGTTTCGTGATGGATTGTCAGCCATTTTATCCGCAGGATTTACATATACCGGATTGAAAGAGCATAAATATACTTTCTCATACACAGACGATATCATTCCTTATTATATTCAAACCTATCATTATAGGCCCTCGAAAGCATTCCCCCTGAAGGCAGGTATGAAAGCTTATATCGGAAACAGATTATTTTTCTCCGGTCAGATTGGGATTCTTGCCGGTCAGAAATCTTCAGGCTATACTCAATCAGTCACCAATGGTAATATCGGGCAGAGAATCGATTATTCCAGAGATGAAGTATCTTTTCTTTACTCTGCATCAATGGGAGTCAGTTTGCACAACGGGATTGAACCTGGCCTTGTATATGAGGATTGCGGAAATTCAAATCTGAGGCATCTGGCACTGCGGTTAGCCTACCGGCTTAAACTTGGTAATTAAATATAACAGCAGGGCAAGGTTAGGAATACCCTGCTGTTATCGATTATTGCGCGTCGTAGATCACAACTTTTTCAAATAAAATACGGAACTCATTTAAAAAGGCCTGATGTAATTCATGAACCTGATAAACGTCGTGCCCGGCAAGGTCTTCAAAGAACAGTACCAGTGAAAAAGTATAGGTAACATCTACTACAGCTCTTTCAATAGGTGCGGGAGTACCTACATGGAACTGAGTTACGGTTTCGATTTTCTCCAGGGAGTCAAGCCCTTTCCTGAATGCGGCTTTTTGATCTTCGGTTGTGTCGCCTTTTAACCAAAATAAAACGTGGTGAGATAGCATAAGATATTTATTTTTTTGCAAATTTAAGTATTAAAACCAAACCAAATGATAAACCTGGGACTCCTTTTAACAAACCAGTACAGATTACTGAGTGTTGCAGCCATCTTGGATGTATTTGAAACGGTAAATGGTATTTATTTTGATGAAGGCCGTGATACGCCATTCCAGATTAGTCTTTTTTATGATGATGCTGCCAAAAACAGCGATTATACAGCTTTTTTTCCGGGTTACCATCCGGTGAAACTCTGTCATTCCGAACCGCAGGACCTGATTTTAATTCCTTCTTTTCTTAATGAAAACATTTCTGGCGCCATTCATGATAATCATGCCTCAGTCCTATGGCTGCGGCAGCAGTATCAGGCGGGTGCCGGACTGGCCAGTTTTTGTACCGGGGCATTTTTGCTGGCTGCCACAGGATTACTGAACGGAAAGATTGCCACAACGCACGTAGATGCGTGCAAGGCTTTTATCTCTGCTTTTCCCGAAGTAAAGCTTGAAGCGGAAAAAACCGTTACCCAGGATGGCAGGTTATATACCAGCGGAGGGGCCACCTCCAGTTTTCATCTGATGCTTTATCTGATCCACCTTCATTGCGGAAAAGAAGTGGCGGTAAGAATTGCCAAGCTTTTTGCCATAGATATGGACAGGCAAAAGCAATCCTATTTTAGCACTTTCCATATATCAAGAAACCATAATGATGACCTGGTAGCGATGGCGCAGCAAAAGATTGAAACTGCTTATCACAACACAGGCACCATCGAAGAAATGATCAGGGATATTCCCGCAAGCCGGCGCAATATCGTACGGCGCTTTAAACAGGTAACAGGCATCACCCCGATAGAGTACCTGCAGCAAACACGTATCGAGGCCGCCAAAAAACTGCTGGAGCAGACTGTGGAGCAGATGACCGAGGTGATTTACAAATCGGGATATAATGATCCCAAAGCATTCAGAAAAGTTTTCAGAAAAACCGTAGGGATGACGCCCAGTGAATACAGGGAAAAGTTCTATGTAGGTTAAAACAGGTTCCAGTAGACAGCAGCCCTGTACCGGCTGGTACTGCGATATGAGCATTAAAGTAAAGCACTGGGAATGGAACGGTAGTCCTGGAATATTGTAACACGCCTGTAGCGTGGTTGCTGCACCCTTGCTGCACCCATTTAGTGAACCAACGGTGCAGCAAGGGTGCAGCAACCATGGTGGGATGGTGCTTCAGTACATACTTTGTACCTTTGACGGTCAGAACTAGGACTATTGTGGGATATATTATGTTAACATAACCTACATGAGTAAATAACATACTTTTACTAGGTTTGCCGGATATGAAAACAGTATTATTATTTTTTAGCCTTCTTTCTATAGCTTACAGCGGTAATGCACAAAAAATGAAATGGAACAGGAACAGTGTGATAGCCCATCGTGGAGCATGGAAGAAAAATAACCTTCCCGAAAATTCTATAGCCTCACTAAAAGAAGCTGTACGCTTAAAATGTTATGGATCTGAGTTTGATGTGCATATGACAAAAGACAGCGTTATTGTAGTGAACCATGATGATGTTTTCAAAGGGCTTACGATCGCCAGTTCTACCTATGCAGAACTTCAGAAACAACTGCATACCAATGGAGAGCAGATCCCTACACTGGAAAGTTACCTGAAGGAAGGTATGAAACAAAAAGGTACCAAACTGATACTGGAAATAAAAATGGCTAAAACGCCGGAAGCTACAATTGCACTGACAGACGCAACAGTTAAAATGGTAAAGGCCCTGAAGGCAGACAGATGGGTGGAATATATCAGCTTCAGCTACCCGGCTGTACAGAGAGTACTGGAATTAGATCCTGCTGCTAAAACTGCATTCCTTGCCTATTTAAAAGGTGACGTTCCATTGGAGAAATTAAAAGAGGACCATATTGCACAGGCTGATTATTTTTATACAATTTATAAGGAAGGCGACTGGTTTGCCAAAGCTCCTGAACTGGGGAT
The DNA here is from genome assembly GCF_900182595.1 of Pedobacter westerhofensis. GTDB lineage: Bacteria > Bacteroidota > Bacteroidia > Sphingobacteriales > Sphingobacteriaceae > Pedobacter > Pedobacter westerhofensis. The sequence continues at coordinate 99,389 of NZ_FXTN01000007.1, forward strand.
CACCATCAATGCCTGGACTGTTAACAATGAAGAAGATATGAACTGGCTGATTGGCCAAAAAGCTGATTTCATTACCACAAATGAGCCTGAATTGCTATTTGACCTGTTAAAAAAGAAATAAATTATTCAAGGGATCAGGGCTTTAAAATTAGCACTCTTTATCATCATAAATACCAGAATGCTGTTAGATTTGTGAAACACAACCTGCATACAGCCATGGAATTTAAAAGAGCTTTATCCTCAGTTACCTTATTATTTTTTTTGTGCTTCTTCTGTGTCAGTCTTTCTGCGCAGAAGAAAGCACCAAAATTCAGGGTTATTGCATTTTACACCGCAAAGAATGACCATGCACATATCAGTTATGTGCATGAGGCCAATCAATGGTTTCCCAAAATGGGGCAGAAGTATAACTTTAGTTATGACTCTACCTCTAACTGGAGCAACATGAACGCAGAATTTCTTTCCCGTTACCAGGTAGTCCTTTTCCTGGATACCCGGCCTGAAGAAGCTTCACAGCGTGCGGCCTTTCAGAAGTATATGGAAAACGGCGGAGGATGGATAGGTTTTCACTTTGCTGCTTTTGCTTTGTCGCCTTCTGATTTTCCGCAGAATTGGGACTGGTACCACAAGGAGTTTCTCGGATCGGGTAGTTACGGCAGCAATACCTGGAGGCCAACACCTGCAGTGTTACGCGTAGAGAACAGGCAGCTTCCACTGAGCAGGCATTTGCCTCAAACCTTTAAGTCTGCACCAAATGAATGGTACAGGTGGTCTGATGATTTGCGAACAAATCCTGATATTAAAATCCTGCTGTCTGTAGATTCTTCCAGCTTCCCTCTGGGCACCGGGCCTAAACAAAACGAGATCTGGCATAGCGGGGATTATCCTGTGGCCTGGACAAATGTGAAGTATCGTATGGTGTACATCAACATGGGGCACAACGATATGGATTATGAAAATCATCACATCAGGGACCTTTCTTCCAGCTTTTCCAGCGATGCCCAGAACCAGTTTCTGCTCAATTCTTTATTTTACGCAGCAAAAAAGAAATTTTAAATCAGAGAAGGTGGCTGCCCAAATTTATTTTTAAAGGCAAATGAAAAATGGGACAAGTCTTCAAACCCTACTTCCAGGTAAACTTCAGACGCTTTCATTCTCTTCTCCCTGATCAGATGATACGCCTCTTTGAGCCGTCTCTGCTGAAGCCATTTACCGGGAGAAGTATTGAAAATCTTAGTGAAATCCCTTTTAAAAGTGGCAAGGCTCCTGCCTGTCAGATAGGCCAGGCGTTCGGTCCCGGTATTAAACCTGAAATGCGTATTCATATATTCCTCCAGATCTGTTTTTTCCGGTTCCTGAAAGTCGAACAAAAGCGCTGTAGCGGCCTGATCAAGATGCAGTATCAGCATCAGCCCTTCTTTAACTTTTAAACCTGTTAAGCCCTGGTTGGTTTCGCCCTGCTGATAGGCGGCAAGAGAAGAAGCATAACTGGTGTAAAGCGTATTGGCAGTAAGTAAAACAACAGGGCTGCCGGTGTATATAGGCTGAGGATGTATATTGTTTTCCGCAGCAAAACTCTTCAGTGCGCCCTGATCAAAATATACGCTGACAGACTCATACTTACCATTTGCGGGTGGAATCCTGGTCATTTTTACCAGCTGGTTCCGTTTGAGCAGGACGGTATCCCCGGATGTGAAATTGTAAGTGGCGGAAATACTGTGAAGTATCATATTTCCAGACAAAATGCGGATCAGCACATGCTCCTTCACAAAAGAGTCCGGTTGCCTGCTTTTTTCCGGGTAACAGGAGTAGAGCAACTGGGATATATCTTTATTTTTAGCAATACGCATGAACAAAGATAATAATTTTGAAAACTGCGGAATGCCCTGATCGCAGGAATTCCCTGATACCTGGTTCCCTTCCGCTGGAAAGGACCAGGTATAGGCTGTATGTGAGAGTATTTAGTAGTTCAGGTATGAGATCACACCCGTGCTCATGGCATAAATAAGTGTAACTGCTATCGCTATTGAACCAATAGTGATCATCCATTTTCTTGCTGAAGGACTGAAAGGGCTGTAATGTTGTTGTTGAGAGTTCATATAAAATAGATTAAGGTTCTATAATATAATGAACTAATATTATGCCGTTTTAAGTTTCAGGAAAGAAATGTCACATCAATCATGTGACAGCACGATTTCTTTTAAAATACCGATTTAACACCTTTTGGGAGTGGGATTTTTATTGCCCGGATGGGGTTTTATTTACCCGGTTTAATGCCGTTATATATGAAATTATGCAGGGCCGCGGTGGTCTTGTCCATATCTGCCGACAGGTAATATATGTTGTTGATCCTAACCCCTTTACTGGATGAGTCTAAGGGGAACCTTGCCTGCTCAATAGACTTGCTTTTCGCATTTAAGATCGTTCCGCCAATTGAAAATAATTCCGAACTGGACATGCTGGTTTCCAGGTAGGGGAGGATCTGTGTAAGCAATACCGGAAGCATGGCAGAACCTCCGCCCTGCATCTTGTAAAATAGGGCAACCAATACGGTTCTTTGTCTTTCTGTTCTTTCAAAATCCCCGCGGCCTACGGCCCTGATCCGTGTATAGGCTACTGCCTGTTTACCGCTGAGCCTTTGCATTCCGGGCTGGGCAACATTATCCGGAGGGATATTGTCTATGATGGAAATTTCTTTCAGATAATTATTGAGATAAGGTATCTCCTCGGGTTTTACGGCTACTTCTACTCCCCCCAGCGCATCTATCATTTTGGCAGTGGTAAAAAAATCCACATTAAAATAATCCTTGATATCCATGGCAAAGTTCTGGTTGATAGTTTTGATAGCCAGTTGCGGTCCTCCGATAGCAAATGCTGCGTTGATCTTATCCATTCCCTTCCCTTCGATATTCACATAGGTATCTCTGAGTATAGACGACATTTTAATTGTTTTGGTGACCTGGTCAATACTGATGATCATAATTACATCAGAATTTCCTTCCTGGTTGGAGCTACGCCTGTCAACAGCAAATAAGGCAATGTTGAGGGGCGGGTTTTTCATCGCTGCAATCTTTGCCTGCACCTTTGGCGAAATCCCGAGCGCCAGCGGGGTTTTTGAAAATTTATGGACAGGTTCTTCCGGAATAACAAGAGGAGGAAGGCCCGTGGTATCCTGGGCACGGATACCTAAAGAAAATAAAATCGTAATAATCAGGCTGGATACTAGATACTTCATGTTTAGTTTTGAGATAAATTTAAGCGCTTTTCTATGCAAATTATACGCTATTTTATTAGAATTCAAATAACATCCAAGTATATTCATGAAAATGAAGTATTTGGAGATAATTTTATACATTTGAAACATAGTAAAACCGGGAACATCCTTGATGTGAAAAATCCATATGAAACCTAAATCTTTTACGCACTACCTTAAGTTTTTCCTGCTGTGGCTTTTTTCAGTTATTCTCGTTTTTATTTATTTGTTTCTGATCGTCTGGACATTTTGTTATACGCTGTTCGTTTGCTATCTTTTAGTTGCTGCATTTTCTGCCTGCTTAATTATTTACCTGCTTCATAACAGTAAGCGACAGGCGGTAAAATTTTTATTGCTTGGACTGTTTCTCTTCTGCGTGCTCAGCCCATTTAATTTAAAGCAATATAACCGGAGGGCAGAAAGTTTACAAAACAGGATCAACCACAAAGCTGAACTGAACACCAAAGAGAAGCTGGGGATATATGGCTGCCTGCTGATGATGACCGCCTTTCAGGCTATTCCTTTTCCGGAGGCTGCGACAGAGAATTTTTATCTGCTGTTTCCCTCAGCAAACGGACAACGGGTTTTTTACAATCAGTCCATTCTCAAATCCCCAAGTATACAGCAGGCGGTAAAGACAAAGGAAACCGGTTATATCATTTGGAACAGGTGGGATCTGCGGAACAATAAAGATTTCAGATACGCAATGGCTTTTTATCCCTGTACGGTAACTAGCAGAGAGAAAAAGGAAGGTACAGAAGTAATGCTCAGTACTGATTTCGGTTACCGCCAAAACCATGTAACTACCCATGCCGCCTCTTTTCTACGGGGAATGTTTACCTTCAGGGTAGATGAAGGATTATTCTGGTACCTTCAGCGGGAGGGATGGCTGCATCCGTACAAAGCAGTTTGGATTGCCAGTATAAAAAAATAAGGCAGTTTTTAGCTAATGCTTTTTCTTTGATATATCTACAACAATGGTGTTTTTAAACCTGTTATAATGCATGGGATATTTATTTTTACTGTGCTGGTCTATCACAAAACTGTCCAGTACATTAGAAACCATTTTCCCGTTAGGGTTGATCGCCAGTACCCTGATCATCTGATTTCCATTTGACCTGAGCTCGGTCCTTAAAAAGGAATTCTGTTTTGGATAAATAAATCTGTCCTCGTTCCCTTCTTTGATGTCGATGGTAAACCTTTCACTATTTACAATATAAGTCATCTGGCAATCACTGCACTCCACGCGCAGGATGCCAAAAGGTCTCCCGTTGCGCAGATAAAGATAGCTGTTGTTTGTTAAACGCGGTTTTCCGCGCATTAACGGGCGCCTTGGTTTTCTCACGCAGCTGCTAAAACAGATCATCAGGATGCAGCAAAATATATAGGAGCGCTTATTCGTGTTCATGACTTTTAATAATCAGGTGCAACATACTGAATATTAAGTACCAGGTCAATATTTTATCTTTGATCAGAATATTATTTTTGTTTTTGCGCCTGCAGGATGCATCACATTTCTACTGTTCTGATTAGGGGCGACCTGTTTAGACTGCTAAATCGTAGGTTTACCGGAAGGCCACTTGTCGCTTTTATAAAAATATGTTTTCTTGTGAAAGTTTCTTTGAAAAACTTTAAATTATTTGTGAAAGAAACATTAGAATTGATTTTGTGGGACAGGGGTAGGTATTTTACACTTAGTTGAAATACTTCCCCTAAAAATTGAGATATCCCACAAATGGATCTGTTCTGTTGCAGGGCATGTGAATTAATTTTATAAAATACTGGATATAATTTCTCTGGTTGGCCTGATTAATGCTTGCTGAGGCCTGAACAATAAAAAAAAGATATTTTAAAGAAGGATGCAGTAGCAATTGTTAATAAATTATGCGTATTTTAATGGTAGAATATTGAACCGGATAATTTTGGTAAGTATTTTGAATCTGTTCGAAGGGTTAAAATAAATCCCGTTTTGATAATAATACGTAATTATAAAATCATATATAAATTGTATTTTTAATGATATATATTTGAATAAATTATCAAAGGAGCTATAAAACTATATAAATTAAAACAATATCATATACATAAATATCTACTCTATAAATGGAAAGTGCATCATTTAAAAGAAAACAAGTTTTAATAGTTGATGATGAACCCAGCATTTTAAAACTGCTTAATTTCATATTGTCAAAACAATATAGTATTCATGCGATGGAGAGCGGGTATAAAGCTCACTTGTGGCTGGAAGATGGTAATTTTCCTGATATTATTATATTAGATCTCCACATGCCCCATTTTGACGGGACATCATTTTTGAAAAGCATCAAGATCAGTGGTTATTACAGGGAAATCCCAGTTATTATCCTTTCTGCTGCGGAAGATCTTACTCAAACGGTAGCCAATTTGCCGTTTAAGGTTGAGGCGTATTTTCCTAAACCATTCAATCCTGAGAGCCTGAAAGAAGAAATCGTTAGAGTCCTGGATGCTGCCAAAACATATGCTAAATAATGGATTATAATTACAAAGGAATAAGATTGGTCTATTCTGGAACTGAACTTTCTCAGGAATCTGCAGAAATTTTGGGTCAGGAATACAATATAGTGCACGTAGGAGATGCATCTAAACTGGAAGCTTATCTGAGCACGCTCTCCCTGTTTTCTACACCAGATGTGATCATGATTGAGGTAAATGATGTGGAGTTTGTATTTTCCATCATCGCTAAAATCAAAAATAACCCGCTGACGAGTGGACTGATTATTGTATTACTTGGGCATATGCCTGACATGCAATTAAGGGACCGCGCGATCAAGGCAAAGATACATGATCTGTATTTCTATCCTTATGAGATGGAGCATCTGAAAGACAGACTTAACTTTTTGATTAAATTCAAATTGATAAAACCCAATATTGAACAGCTGGCGGTGATCAAGAAGGAAAAAGATTATAAGATACCTACACCAAAAAGAATATTTGACGTGGTGTCTTCAGGTGGGATTTTACTGGTGGCTTCGCCTTTTTTGTTGATTATTGCGCTGATGATTAAAATGGACTCCAAAGGTCCGGTTATTTATAAAAGCAAGCGTGTGGGCACGGGATATAAAATTTTCGACTTCTACAAGTTCCGTTCGATGAGGACCGGTGCCGATGCAGAACTCAAAAACCTTTCGGCTTTAAACCAGTATGCTGATGATGGCAGTGGTACCAATGCATTTGTGAAGATTAAAAATGATCCGCGCGTAACCAAACTGGGCAACTTTTTACGAAATTCAAGCCTTGACGAAATCCCTCAGCTCTTTAATGTACTAAAAGGGGACATGTCTCTGGTGGGCAACAGGCCTTTGCCTTTATATGAAGCTGAAATGTTAACTTCAAATGAATGGTCTATGCGCTTTTTAGGCCCATCCGGATTAACCGGCTTGTGGCAGATCAGTAAGCGCGGAAAGGCCGATATGTCTGATACTGAAAGAAAAAAACTGGATAACTTTTACGCCAAAAATTATTCTGTGTGGTTTGATATCAGTATCATGCTCAGGACTGTACCCGCATTATTTCAAAAAGAAAAAGTCTAAAAAATTAACATAAACCCCCAAACAAACAAAATCTTAAAATACAATGAAAAGAATATCAGCTCTCTCATTTTTTATAATTGTCCTTTTCACTTTGCAGACATCTGCACAGACTTCGATTATGGGCGATATCAACTATCCTACGCTGGAGAAATATATTGCGCTGGCAAAACAGAACTATACCAAGATCAAGATTACCGGTGCACAGGCTGCTTCAACCAAAACAGGTATAGCAATCGCGCAGGTTTCTTATCTTGATATCTTCCAGGCTTCATATTACTACAGACCAAATGATCAGCCGGTAGTTAATGGTACCAATCCCTATACAGTTAACGGATGGCAGTTTTCACTGAATTTTAACCTTGGTTTATTTCTTCAGAAACCTTTTATGGTTAAAAAAGCCAAAGCAGATTACCGGGTTGCGCAATTACAGAACGAAGATATGATGCTCACTACTGAAAGCGAAGTGAAACGCCGTTATTTTGCTTATCTGCAGGCAATCAGCCAGCTTAAAATCAAAACACAAGGTGCTCAGGATAGCAAAAGCATTTCTGAAACCAGCAGACATAAATTTGAAAGGGGTGAATTATCACTGGACCTATACAATGCTTCGAGGATGATGGTTTCTTCTGCAGCAGCTGATCAGATTCAGTCTGAAGTGAATTATCTGAATGCTAAAGATGCATTGGAAGAAATCATAGGGCAAAAGCTTTCAGACGTTAAATAGTTAAGATTAAAAAACAATAATGGATATTAAATCATTTTTTAAACTGTTGAACCGATACAAATGGATCCTGATTCTGGTCCCTTTGATTTCAGCAGTTGCTACTTATTTTCTTGTTAAACAGTTGCCCAAAACATATAATTCGGAAGCACTGATCGCTACTGGAATTGTTGATCCTTCCAAGCAGGTAGCGGGTGCACCACAGATGGATTATTTTAAGATGACTCAGGAATTCAATAATATTATTGAAAAGATGAAAATGAGAAAAATAATGTCCATTCTTAGCTATCGTCTTGTTTTGCATGATCTCGAAAACCCTGCTGAAGCTTTCAAACCTTACAGTGAGAAAGTTGATTCGTTGACAGTAGCACAAAGGCAGCAGGTGATCAAGCTTTTCCGCCATAATCTGGATGCGAAAATACCGCTTAGCCTTGCCGACAATAAAGCTGAATTTAAACTGTATGACATTGTAAGTTCAATGGGCTATGGAGAAACTGCCATCAATAAGGGGCTGGATATTAATCATCCGGATAACAGTGACTTCATAAAAGTCACATTTACATCCAGCAATCCATTACTATCTGCCTATGTCGTAAATACATTGACCAACGACTTTATCCGTAACTATGGCATAGATGTAAATTTCAATCAGGGACAAAGCAATGAATTGCTCGATTCAGTTTTAAAAGTGAAAGAGGGCGATATGAATGCGAAAAATCTGGCCCTGAAAGATTTTAAGATGAAAAACGGAGTCCTGAATCTTGACAAGCAATCTCAGTTAGTTTATGCTCAGATTACAGCTGCTGAAGACAGAAAAGGCCAGGTGCTTTCAAATATACAGGCAAACCAAAATGCAATTGCACAGATTGAAAGCCGTTTAAGAAGCGATGATCCTAATCTGGGGAAAAATGTATCAAGGGATAACTCTGCATATGTGAACATTAAGAATCAATTGGAAATTGCCAATAAGCGGTATGTCGACGGTAACTTTAAACCTGAGGATAAACGCAGAATTGACTCCCTGACAAATATTCAGGTTGCTATTTCTTCAAATAACTCTGATAAATACGTGGTAGACCCACAAGTATCAAGACAGGCATTGCTGCAACAGAAATATCAGCTGGAGACTACTGTAGCACAATTAAGCGGCAGTGTAAAGTCATTGAACGGCGAGCTTGCCACGGCAAATTCAAAATACAATGCGATGGTTCCCTTCGATGCCAATATTCAGAATTATCAGCGTGATGCAGATTTGGCAACAAAAGATTACCTGGAAGCTTTAAACAGGATCAATACCACACAAACCCAGCAAAACATGGGCTTAAAACTGCAGGTTGCGCAGATGGGAATGCCTGGTTTTCCGGATAAATCCAAAACACTTATTTATACCGCATTATCCGGAATTGCAACCCTTGCCGTTTGCTTTGCTGTATTGCTGGCATTGTTTGTTACTGACGGATCTGTGAATACATCGCACCAGCTTGCAAGTGTTACAAAATCAAAAGTAATCGGCAGTCTGAATTTTATCCCTGATGAAGATAAAACGATCAAAACGATCTGGGAAAATACTTCTACCAATAACCATTACAGTATCCATAAAGAGCTTTTGCGGTCACTGAGGTTTGAAATCAGCGATCTTCTTGCCGAAAATGACAACAGAATACTTGGAATTACCAGTCTTGTAGGCGGTGAAGGTAAAACCTTTGTTGCGGCGAACCTGGCTTACGCCTACGCCATGACCGGTAAAAAAATCCTTTTAATTGGGGGCGAACAGGCCTCCCCCGTACTTTCAGATTCCAAACAGCTGACGAGAAGCCAGAATTTTGAAACCTTCCTGATTAACAGGGAAATTAAAGTGGAAGACCTCATTACCAAATTAAGCAAGGTTGATCATCAAAAATCCCTGCTGGAGATTCAGAATGAAAGGAACCTGAAATCCGGTTTTGACGTCCTTAAAAAACAATTTGATATCATCATTATAGATATTGAGAGCCTCACAGATATAAATATCGCGAAAGAGTGGCTGTCATTTACCGAAAAAAGTATTGCTGTATTTGCCGCTGGCAGGTCATTAACGGATGGTGATAAAGACATGGTACAACTATTAAAGAAACAACCCGGATTTATTGGCTGGGTGATCAATAAAGTGAGATTGTCTGAAATCCAGGATTAATTGAGGAGGTAAGAGTTTGAGTATACAGCAGGAGTCTACGTACCTATATTTGAAGAAATCGAAAGTTTTATTCCTTGTTTTTGGAATAATCATAGCGGTGCTATCCATTGTCGGGGCATATGCACTTGATGTGCTTGCCCCGGTGATTTTAGCCATTCTTGCCTTTGCTGTAGTTTTTGTGATCTTTGTTTTCAAAAATCCCAAAATCGGACTGTATGCGCTGATTCCATATTGTTTCCTCCTGGGTTTTCTGGGAAGGGAGATTGGCGGCTTTCAATACGGTATTGCCATTGAGGTACTGCTGATCCTGACCTGGCTTTCTTCTCTTGTTTATTACAAGAAAGATGACTGGGATGCGATTAAAAATGACATGTGCCTTTTATTCCTGATTTGGTTTATTATCAGTGTGCTTGAAGTGATTAACCCTGCTGGTGCAAGTGTGATGGGTTGGTTGATAGAAATCCGCTCTGAAGCGCTCTATCCGGTGTTGATTATCCCTCTTACATTTGTTGTCATCCGGAATACGAAGGATTTGAATATTGTGATTAAGCTGCTATTGCTAATGGCTTTAATCGCTGCATTGAATGGTATAAAACAAGTTCATATCGGATTATTCCCCGGCGAGCAGGCCTTTCTTGATGGGCCCGGAGGGGCAACGCATATGATATTTGGGAAAATGAGAGCTTTTTCTTTTTATGACGCGGGGCAGTTTGGAGCTTTTGAGGCTGCATTTATTGTAATGGCTATTGTACTTGCCATAGGTTCGTCCACGTTATGGCATAAATTATTATTATTTTGCATCGCTGGTACCTATGGTTACGCGATGCTGCTTTCGGGCACAAGGGGAGCATTTTTTGCATTGGTTGTGGCCGCGGTATTTGCTATTTTCCTCACCAAGAACTTTAAAGCGCTGATTTTTGGCGGCATCGTTCTCTCTATGTTTCTCGGTGTCCTTAAGTTTACAAGTATAGGCAGCGGAATTTACTCGATACAACGTTTCAGATCCTCGGTGGATCCAAATGACCCCTCACTTATCGTACGCTTTAATACACAAAGGGTATTGCAGGAATACATGAGCAGCAGGCCTTTTGGGGGCGGACTTGGGGTTCTTGGAGTGAACTCTACCTACAACACTGACAAATGGCTGTCTACCGTGCAGCCAGACAGTTACTGGGTTAAAGTATGGGCAATGACCGGTATTGTTGGCTTAACAATCTGGTTTTGTATGATGATGTATATTCTCGGTAAGTGCTGTGGTATCATCTGGATGATCAGGAATAACAAGTTGAGAGTAAAATTAATCGCTCTACTGTCCACTACTGCAGGAATTTTCTTCTGCAGCTATGGTAATGAAGTAATGAACAATATGCCTTCATTGCTGGTGGTATGCTTATCATTTGCCCTGGTTTATATGGGGCCTAAGTTTGACACCGAGCTGGCTGATGAAAAAGTACCCGCAATCAATCCTTCAACAGATTTAACTAACTATGCCATTTGAAATATTTCTGCTTCCCGGTTTAATCGTTTTTGTCTGGGGGTTTTTCAGGGGCCGCAGGAGATACAAGGAAGAATACAATAAAGAAGAGGGAAACCTTTAAAACCAGTTTTTATGCTTAAGTCGATTTTGATCATTTTCCAGGTAATTATTGGTTACAATCTGGTTCTTCCTTTTTTATTGTACATTTTTTATACGCTGGTCAAAAAAAGCAGGTTTAACCGTGCAGAACTGAAAGAATATGATTATGGGATCATTGTTACTGCTTATGAACAGACGGCGCTGCTCCCTGCGGTGGTCAGCTCGCTTCTGCAGCTAAATTACAGCAACTACCTGATCTATGTTGTGGCCGACAATTGCGATATCTCTGACCTTCACTTTAATGATCCGCGGGTGATATTGCTCAAGCCTGAGAAAGTTCTGGCCAGTAATACGCGTTCACATTTGTATGCAATTGCAAACTTCAGGAGAGCGCATGAAATTTTGACGATCATTGACAGTGATAACCTTACTGACCCAAATTATCTCAACGAACTGAACGTTTATTTTGATGCCGGATTTGAAGCCGTACAGGGGGTTAGAGCTGCAAAAAATCTGAATACAACCTATGCCTGTCTGGATGCAGCGCGTGATATTTACTACCATTTCTATGATGGAGAGGTGCTCTTCCAGCTGGGATCATCTGCAACGCTGTCGGGCTCCGGAATGGCATTTACCACAGTGCTCTACAAGGCGTGTTTTGATAACCTGGATATTACCGGGGCTGGGTTCGATAAAGTGCTGCAGGCCCAGATCCTGAGAATGGATAAGCGTATTGCTTTTGCAAAAGATGCGATTGTATATGATGAAAAGACCGCTGATTCCGGTCAGCTGGTAAATCAGCGCTCCAGATGGATCAATACCTGGTTTAAGTACTTTGGGTATGGATTTGATATCCTGTTGCGTGGTATCAAAAAATTAAATCTGAATCAGTTTTTATTCGGTATCATACTGCTGAGGCCACCCTTATTTATATTTATTTTGTTGTCGGGGCTTTGTTGCCTGGTCAACATCTTTATTTTTCCAATTTATTCTCTGATTTGGGTAATAGCTTTTGGACTTTTTATATTGAGTTTCGTCATTTCTCTGAAAAATCATGCAACTGACCCAAGGATTTACAAATCTTTAGTCAATATTCCCAAATTTATATATTTTCAGTTATTATCTTTAGTACATGCAAAGCAAGCCAACAAAAGATCTGTAGCGACCAAGCACAATATCAATTCATAAGTATATATTTAATCAGTGGAGTCAGAAATTATAAGAGATAGAGATATTGTTATCGTTGGTCAGCAACCCTGGGATGTGGCTATTGGCAGCAATTGTAAAAATATAGCTCTGGAGCTGGCAAAGAACAACAGGGTTTTGTATGTTAATTCTGCGCTGGACAGGATCACCTTGCTGAGAAACAGGAACGAGGATGGTATCGTTAAGCGCAGGAATGTAATCAAAGGTTCAGAAAATGGCCTGGTACCTGTAGTGAATAACCTTTGGACGCTTTTTCCAGATGTTTTGATTGAATCTGTAAACTGGATTAACAATTCCTCAATATTCGATTTTTTTAATAAGAGAAATAACCGCCTTTTTGCTAAATCCATTTCTAAAGCAATCTCGTTATTAAAGTTTAAGGACATTATTCTTTTTAATGATAATGATATGTTTAAAAGCTTTTATCTGCAGGAATTTTTAAAACCTACTACCAGTATATATTACTCAAGAGACTTTATGCTTGCTGTAGATTACTGGAAGAAACATGGTGAAAGGATAGAACCGGAACTGATCAGAAAAAGTGACTTATGTGTAGCAAACTCTACCTATCTGAGCGATTACTGTAAAAAATATAACCCTGATTCATTTTATATCGGGCAGGGCTGCGAGCTTGATATCTTTACCAGCGATGCAGCATTCCCGCCTATTGCTGAAATAACACGCCTTAAGGGGCCTAAAATTGGTTACGTTGGTGCTTTACAGAGCATCAGGCTGGATATTGACCTGATTGCCCACATTGCCCGTGAAAAGCCTGAATGGAATATTATTCTGGTTGGGCCCGAGGATGATGTTTTTAAATCGAGCGTGTTGCACCAGATTCCTAATATTTATTTTCTGGGTTCGCAAAAACCGGAAGACCTTCCTGCTTATATCCATGCTTTTGATGTATGCATCAATCCTCAGCTGGTGAATCAGGTGACAATCGGGAACTATCCCAGAAAAATCGATGAGTATCTGGCAATGGGAAAACCGGTTGTTGCAACCAGCACGCCGGCTGTCAGTATTTTTGGCGATGAGGTATATCTGGCAGCTGATAAATTTGAGTTTGCCGTGTCTGTTGAAAAGGCCATGGCAGAGAACGACCCTGAAAAATCTGCGAAAAGGATTGCCCTTGCCCACTCTCATACATGGGAGAATAGTGTAGGGGAATTATACAAGGCAATTCATAAAGTGATAAAAAATTAAAGATGTCATTAGCTGCAACCATCAAAGCAAATCCATTCATCAAGAAAGCAGCACTTTGGCTGCTTATTCCGGTCAATGATTTCCGGCCCAGATTGTGGATCAGGCTTTTTGTAAACCCTTTTAAGCATAAAAAAGGTAAGGGATCTATCATCAGGAACCAGACCCGTATGGATGTTTTCCCTTTTAATAAGTTTGAACTGGGAGACCGCAGCCTTATCGAAAGCTTTTCAACCATTAATAACGGTGTTGGAGATGTTTTCATTGGTAATAAATCCCTGGTTGGGATTGGCTGTACCGTAATTGGTCCTGTGGTTATAGGCAATAATGTTATCATGGCACAAAATATTGTCGTCTCCGGATTAAACCACGGATATGAAATCATTGATATACCGCCATGTGACCAGAAAACAATTACCAGTCAGATTACCATCAGTGATGATGTATGGATTGGCGCAAATTGTGTGGTCACTGCCGGCGTAACTATTGGTAAACACGCCGTAATTGGTGCGGGCAGCATTGTCACTAAGAATGTACCGCCATATTCCGTATCAGTAGGCAATCCGGCCAGAGTGGTGAAGCTGTATAATTTCGAAAATAACAAATGGGAAAGAGTATAAGCATATGAGTTATTTAAAGAACCCCGACTGGCTGGGCCAGTTTCTCTATCCTTATGAAAAATATGAAGAAATACCAGCTTCAGTTTTTGAATCTATAAATAAGGACCTTGACAAGGTACAAAGTAAATCACCTTTGGTGAGTATTGTGGTGATCGCCTGGAATGAAGAAACCAATATCCTTCGCTGTGTGGCTACTTTGTCAAAGATGGTAACAGAGATCCCTTTTGAGATTATCGTAGTCAATAACAACTCTACAGACAGAACACAGGATACCATTAACGATCTCCATATCAAATCGTACAATGAGCTTACCCAGGGCGCGGGTCCTGCCCGGCAGAGGGGCCAGGAAGAGGCGCTGGGCAAATATATCCTAACTGCTGATGCAGATTGTTTTTACCCGGCCTGCTGGGTAGACGAGATGATGAAAGTATTGAAGAAAGAAGGGGTTGTGTGTATCTATGGACGGTATTCATTTATCGGTGAGCCTTCTTTTCCACGCTGGAAGCTGCTTATTCTCGAAAAACTTAAGGATACCATGGCTGGTTTGAGACACCTTAAACAACCCTATTTTAATACCTTTGGGATCAGTATGGGATATGTGAAAGAATATGGGCTTAAGATTGGTTTCATCAAGATCAACCGAAGGGGAGAAGACGGGCAGCTCTGTATGGATCTGATGCAATACGGCAAGGTCAAACAGATGAAAGCCCGGAAGGCCCGCGTTTGGACGGGGGTGAGAACATTAAACCAGAACGGATCATTTTACAACATTGTGGTATCAAGGATTAAAGAAGATCTGAAGCGATTTAAATATAATTTTATTACCCGTAATTAATACTCCCAGAAGCGCATGATTGATGCCGAAAATACTTATAGTGAAGTTAGCCTGCTGATTACACATTACAACAGGAGCAGTTCCCTCGAACGTTTACTCAAGGCTTTTAAGTCGCTGAATATGAGTTTTGCTGAAATCATTGTCTCTGACGACTGCAGTAAGGAGCCACATCAGAGCCACCTCAGGCTGCTGAAGGAAGAGCTCGGCTTTACGCTGGTTACAGCAACGGTGAACAAAGGGCTGGCCAACAACTTAAATAAAGGACAACTCGCAGTTAAAACTCCGTATACACTTTATGTTCAGGAGGATTTCATCCCTATGGATGTTTTTCCCGCGCATTTTTCCGATGCGATGGAAATTATGAACGATGAAGCCGATATGGATATAATCCGTTTTTATGCGTACGGGCCTTACCCTTACCTGACGCCCTATAAAAAAGGATATTCACTGATGATCTATAAGCCATGGTTCATGAACAAGGATAAGATCTACAACTATAGTGATCACCCTCATCTCAGAAGGAGCACATTTTTTGACCGCTTTGGAAAATACAGCGAAGGCATTAAATCTGATAAAACAGAATATGAAATGTGCCTTTCATTTATTCAAAACAAGGGCAGAGGCCTCTTTTATGATCAATATGATAGTTTGTTCAAACAGGAAAATTCATCTGCTGAACCAAGCACGGTTACCAGGAGCAACTGGAGACAGAGTGATAATCCTTTACTGGCTATGATCAGGCTTATATACAGGCAAATTAAATACAACTACGATATACACATTAATACCAGGTTTAAAAAGTAGATTTTGGTCATTAACTGATGACCATTTCCGCAATTTAGCGCGTAATTTGAATGTACTACTTACTCCCTTTTCATGTTTAACCTCCGAAATAAAGCGATATCAGTAATTACTAACCTACATTTCCTCTCCTTGTTGGGTAATGGGCTAATGGCTGTTTTTGGAATGGTTACCCTGGCAATTTTGTATAGGAAACTATCCGTCGTTGAAATGGGTATTTACATTTTCTTCATGGCTATACTGGGATTGATAGATGTGTTAAGATCCGGATTTTTGACAATCACCATTGTTAAATTTTATTCAGGTACCAGTCTTGAAAGAGGAAGGCAGATCGCAGGTTCTGCATGGTGCATAGCTTTAGCAATCACAGGCGTGTCTGTTGTGATTAACATTCCAACCTATTTCCTGTCAGATCACGTATCTGATCAGGGCCTGGTTTTGTTTATGAAATATTTTTCACTGGTCTCCCTGATCACTCTTCCCTGCTTTATGGCAAACTGTATTGTACAGGCGGAGAAAGAGTTTGGCAAGTTGCTCTGGTTTAAAATTATGATCCAGGGATCATTTGCATTAATGATATTTCTTCTGGCAATTTTTGGTAAGATCACTTTGAATGCTGTTCTTATCGCTTACGGCCTTTCTAACCTGTTGTCCAGCATCGTTGTACTTACGCTGAAATGGACCATGATTTCTGCTGTGAAATACGCCGACCGTGAAACTATCCGGGAGTTATTCCATTTTGGAAAGTATGCGATGGGCACCAATATCGGTTCAAATTTATTCAACGTTACAAACACCTTTGCCATCAACTTTTTTATTGGGCCGGCCGGTTTGGCAATCTTTAATCTGGGCAGCAAGTTTATGCAGGTGATTGAAATTCCAATGGTGAGTTTTGCCGCAACAGGGATGCCTATCCTGTCATTTCACTATAATAACGGCGAGCATGTAGAAATGATGTATGCACTGAAAAAGTTGATAGGGATGATGACCATTGTTTTAATACCCTGCACTATTTTTGCACTGCTATTTGCAGAACCTATTATCCTTTTATTGGGAGGGGAGGCCAATTCTCACAACGAAGCTCCCAATATTTTCCGTATGCTGATGGTATTTGGCCTGCTGGGCCCGGCAGATCGTTTCTTTGCACTTGCTCTGGACGTGATCCATCAGCCTAAAGTTAATTTTTACAAAATAATATTGATGTTGGTTGTGTATGCGGTGGCCATAGTGGTGGGCGTTGAAATTTATCATTCGATTTACTCTATCGCTATTGCAGGTGTATTTCCTACAATTGTTGCCATTTTAATCACCTATGTTCCGTTAAACAGATATCATAAGTTCAGTTTTTGGGGTATCTACGTTATTGGATACAAAGAAGTAATGCTATTTATCAAACAATTAAGAACTCAATTTTTGCAGCGATAGAAAACATCCTGCAGACTGATTAAAAGAATACCTGAACCCTTATTGCCATGCAACAAAGAAATCATTTCCCGGAAGTCACCTTACTGGTTACTACTTACAACAGAAGTAAATCCCTGCAGCGGTTGCTCAGCACTTTTAAAAGTTTGGAAGTTAGTTTTGGGGATGTCGTTGTTTCTGATGACGGCAGTAAGCCTCAGCATCTGGCTGGTATTAAAGCGCTGCAAAGTGATTTTAATTTCCGGCTTGAGGCAGCAGAAAAGAACCAGGGTTTGGGGGCCAATATTAACAAAGGACAACAGGCTGTAACAACACCATACACTTTATACGTTCAGGAGGATTTCGAGCCTCTTGCGGGCTTTCTTGAACATTTCACAGATGCGCTGTCCTACATGAACACCGACAGTTCATTAGACCTTATCAGGTTTTATGCTTATTTCAAATATCCGTATACCAAACCATATGGAAAAGGCTTCTCTGAGATGCTCTTTTCAGCCTCACCTTTTGCGAACAATCACATTAAATTTTATGTTTACAGTGATCATCCGCATCTGAGGAGAAGCAGCTTTCTGCAAAAGTTTGGCAAGTATAATACCAGCGTAGGAAGTGATGAAGGCGAAGCGAGAATGGCTTTGTCTTTTATAAAAAATGGTGGCAAAGGCCTGGTTTTCGATCAGTTTAATACCGTTTTTGAACAGGTAAATACCTCAGATGAACCCAGTACCATGGAACGTCAAAACTGGCGTGAAAGCAGAAACCCATTTTTTCTGGCAGTCAGGGCGATTTATCTTCAGGCCAAGTTGCTGAGCTGGACATACAAACTACTGCGAACAAGAAAATCCGGTTAGTAGAAAGCTGGCATGGTATGCTATACAAAAAGAAAGGGAAGTATCATCGATACTTCCCTTTCTTTTTGTAATCTTTTATTTATGCGGCGCCAGTTGTATTGAGATTGACGCTTTGAGTTAAACCTAGTTGATTACTGCACCGATCCCTACAAATTTAGTAACAAAGTTTACAAGGTCAGTTACTGCATTTTGCTGTAGTGCTGTATATTTATTGTTGCTTTCAACCGTGATTTTTGTATCACTCATGTTGTTGATCATGTTAGTAACAGATCCTTTTAATGTGTTCAGATCGTATCCAAGGTTGTTGTAGTATTCAATTGAACCACCATTGATGTTGTATAAGTCTAATAACTGACCTTCCCAGTCTTTGTTGGTGTTCATATGTCCAACTGTATTGTTATACACTTTAGCATTGGAATAAGTTGATTTGCCAGACCACATGTTCCTTGTGAATCCCTGAAGCTCAAATCCGCTGTATTTTCTTGTATTGTAGCAGGTATTGTCGTAGATCTCACTTGTTGCAGGTGTGCTGCCTCTTGAATATAACCACATTCTGATCGCATTACCCTGGTAGTTTGTAAGTTTATTTTCGTGGAACTTACCATTTCCCTGCATAAAGAATACACCATTGTGATTGTCGTTGGATGTATTGATGTTATTCACAACATTATGGTGGATGTTATAGTCCTGAACGTTGGTGAAAGAACAAACTGTGCCAACTTCCTGTGAGTTCTGGAAAGTGTTGTAAGCAATCTCAACGTCTTTAAATAATCCAGTATCTTCATTGGTCTCTGTGCTTAATGCACCTCCCAAAGCAATTGTGCCTACATTATCAAATAAACAATTCAATATTTTGAAACCATCAGTTCTTGTAGCTGCTGTACCATCATAGGCGCGTGCAGTCCCAAGATTATTGTCTGCTGAGATCACATAGTCGTCAACATTTTTGAAGCTCATGCTTTTCAGTACAAGGCCGGTCATTTGAGTGCTCAGGGTGATTGCCCTGTAGCTGATATTATTGAAAGCAAAACCGTAAGTGATGCCTGCAGTATTATCGCCATCGACAACCACGTTACTTACATTTTGAATCGTCATTGATTCTGAGATCGTAACGGCACCAACGTTTTTGATATATACTGGTTTTGCTGTTGTAGCAAGGATATTTTTAATAGTGATCCCTTTATAGCTTCCGGCTTTAATCCGGATGAAAGAGTTGGCAGGAATATTTAAAGTAGTACCGTCGATTACCAGGTAACCTGATCCTGTTCCCAGGTCAAATATAGTAGCGTCTGAAGGTACTGCATATGTTGATGCCGGAGCAGCTACTACTGGTTCTGTAACAACTGGTGTTGTTGTAGTAGTTTCGTTAGTTGGACGTTTTCTAAAGCCATCTTTTTTACATGACATCAAACTGATTGATGCGATTAGTACTGCGAGTATTGCTTGATTCTTTACCATAACTTTAATTATTGAAGCGTTAAATAACTGTCTAACAATACAAGGATAGACATTATAATTGGATAAACGAGGCACTCCAAAATGTGGGATTTCCCCGAAAAGAGTAGAAATTCCCCAAAAAGTTGGTTTCCCCGTTGTGGGGAATGTTTTTCACGGTTTAAATGTAACAAGGATGTTTCTGATTATTTTTCCATATGACATTAATATGACATAAGTGCCCTAATTATAAATCGAAATGTGCCGATTTCTGAGATTTAGGCAGATTTTTTTGGATGAAATCAATAATATGTGTTCTAAATTTTATTATGATATAGGAAAAAGATATGAATGAGAAAGAAAATCCCCGGTGTTTTGCAAATATCTTGCTGTTAATCCCTGAATCCACTATATATTTACACTTATTAATTATATTTAGGCATCATTACTCATAGGAACTGTGGATAGAAGAACGTATTTAAAAGGAATATTTGCCGCTGGTGTACTGGGAACCGCTTCTTTCTCTTTATTCAAGTGGTTTGACCTGAATAAACCAATTGATGCTTCCGCCTTATGGGATAAAAAGGCGCTGATCGCCGAAATGGCGGAAATGATCATTCCTCGTACCGATACCCCGGGCGCAAAGGATGCAAATGTGCACACCTATATCATCAATGTCATTTTAAATTGTAATCCGGTGCGCCAGCAGCACAAATTCTATTACGGGCTTGAAGACCTCGAGAAATATGCACAGGATCAATACGGGAAGGATTTTCTCAAATGTGATGCCTCACAAAAGCAGTCCATTCTGGAGCATTCGGCAAAAAATGCCGAGTATTCCAACCGTATCCTAAATAAGATCAACAATAAGCTTTTAGGGCAGTCTTTCTTTTCTAAGCTTAAAAGCCTTACTGTAGAAGGCTATTGCCTGTCTATGGCAGGTGCAACCCAGGGACTTGCATATGATTATATCCCGGGTAAATTTGAGGCATGTATTCCTCTAAAACCAAATCAGAAATCTTGGGCAACAAAATAAATGATATATATCAGCGACAAATCTAAAAAACTAGATACCTACGATGCAATCGTTATAGGCTCTGGTATCAGCGGTGGATGGGCGGCAATGGAGCTGTGCAAACAAGGTTTAAAAACATTGCTCCTGGAAAGGGGCAGGGATGTAAAACACCTGCAGGATTATCCCACAGCAAACCTGAATCCCTGGGATTTTAAACTGGGGTTTAACAATACGCTGGAGGATCGGCAGAGAGATCCTGTACAAAGCAACGCCTATACCCCCGCAGACAAGCATTTTTATGTTAGCGATGCCGATCATCCTTATATACAGGAAAAACCGTTCGACTGGTACAGAGGCTATCATGTTGGGGGCAGATCCCTTACTTGGGGCAGGCAATGCTACAGATTAAGCGATCTGGATTTTGGAGCTAATCTCAAAGATGGCAACGGTGTTGACTGGCCGATCAGGTATAAGGACATTGACCCATGGTATGCTTATGCTGAAAAACATATAGGCGTAAGTGGGCAAAAAGAGAATTTATCCCAATTGCCTGATGGGGAATATTTACCCCCAATGGAGCTCAATTGCATAGAAAGGCACTTATCTGAATCCATTAAAAAGAATGATCAGCACAGATTGCTGACCATTGCAAGAGTTGCAAACCTTACCAGGGGCTGGGATAGCCGCGGCCCCTGCCAAAACCGTAATCTCTGCAGCAGGGGATGTCCCTTTGGTGGTTACTTTAGCAGCAACAGTTCTACAATTCCCGCCGCAATGGCTACCGGGAACCTGGTTTTACGGCCATTTTCAATTGTTACCGAAATCCTGTATGATGAACAAAAGCAAAAAGCAAAAGGCGTACGGGTAATCGACACCATAACCAGTGAGGTGCATGAGTTTTATGCCAAAATTGTATTTGTCAATGCCTCTACTATTGCTACTGCAGGTATCTTGCTGAATTCCACTTCATCAAGGTTCCCCAATGGTTTTGGGAATGGTAGCGATCAGGTGGGGCATAACCTGATGGACCATCATGCATCGGCCGGTGCCTCAGGCGCGCACGATCAGTTTGCGGATCAGTATTATAAAGGAAGACGGCCCTGCGGATTTCTGATACCCCGTTACAGGAACCTTCATGATCATGAAAACCTGGGCTTTACGAGGGGATATAATATTCAGGGACATGGAGAACGCCAGGAATGGTCTGACAAGGTGAACGGGCTTGCAGGATTTGGAAAAGATTTCAAGGCCCAGCTGAGCACACCCGGCCCCTGGACCGTATGGATGGCTGGATGGGGCGAATGTTTGCCATATTATAAGAATCAGGTCACACTGGATCATTCGCAAAAAGATAAATGGGGACAGCCTCTGCTTAAAATTGACTTCGCTTTTGAAGACAATGAAAAGAAAATGATGGATGATATTGAAGCAACCTGCGGCGAAATGCTGGAAAAGGCCGGATTTAGAGATGTGGCGACTTTTAATTATCATAAACGGGGAGGTTCTACCGTTCATGAAATGGGTACTGCCAGAATGGGGCATGATCCCAGGACTTCTGTATTAAATCAGTTCAATCAAATGCATGAGGCAAAGAATGTTTTTATTACGGATGGCAGTTGTATGGCTTCATCGGCAAGTCAGAATCCCTCATTAACTTATATGGCACTTACGGCAAGGGCCAGCCATTTTGCTGCCGAAGAACTAAAAAAAGGGAATCTCTGATCGATGTTTTAAAAACAGCGGTAAAATGCGTGGTCTGCAAGTTCAAGAAGTTCTTTATCGCCATTGCTGTCGCCGTAAGCGTAGAGAATATAGTCTTCCCGCCGGGGGTATTTATCCAGCAGGCGGTTTACTTTCTCTATTCCGAGACAGTTTTCCGACAGCAGCTTGCCGGTGACCAGGTCGTCCGTAACCTGTAACCGGGTAGCCAGTACGATATCGATGCCATTCTTTTTTGCCCAGGGACGGATCCAGTTTTCTGCAGAAGCACTGATGATGACTACCTCGTGCTGCATTTGTTGGTGCCATTTAATTTTTTCGAGGGCCAGCGGATTCACCATCTTTTCGATCCTTGAGATGAAGCGCTCCGATAACAAATTAAACTCATTGAGATGAAGGCCGGCAAAGAAAATCCCCAGCAGCCTTTCTTTTGCTCTGGCATTGGGAATAAGTTTCAGTTTTAAAAGCAGAAGAAAGGGCGACATACGGATGCTGCCCAGCAGCAGCTGTTGAAAAGAGGCGGCAAAAAGTATAAATAAAGGTAAAGAATCACGTTTGATGATCGTGCCGTCAAAGTCAAAAGCCGCAATTACCATTTTTTCATTTTCTTTAATTTCTGCTGCCATTACCGGTATTAAGCTTTAAACACAATATATTTCTTGGTCACGTAGTTGAAGAATGCCACGATTGCAATAGCCAGTGCTTTACATAACCTGATATCTAGCTTGATGACAGTATAAAGCAACCATAAAATTACCTGGTTCAGTGCTATAGCCAGCAGGGAGAACAGAAAGAAGGATAAAAACTCATCTCTTTTGGAATACCTGCTTTTTTCAAATACAAATGCTCTTGAAAGCAGGTAATTGATGATGACGGCGATAACAATGGAGATGACATTTGCAATCAAATAATTGATTTTGAAGAAATCAATAAAGATATTAAATGTGATAAATTCCAGGCTTGCACAAAATCCGCCCACTATAATGAACTTGAATATTTGCTGCCTGAGGATATTTCTGATAAATTCCAAAATGTTAATGATGGTTAGTTAATAATTGCTGATCAATTTTATTGAGGATATGGCGGTCGTAATTGATGTCGAATTTCCTTGCGAGCAGCTTTTTGGAATTTTTTATATTGTCGTAGTCTGACAGGTCAAATAGTTTAGGACTGTCCTTTCCTTCGCTCCAGTCAATATAACGCAGGTTATTGTTGATTGTATGCTCTTTAAAATGAGAATTCATAATGATCGTGGGAATTACAAATTCATCTGTTCCCCAGCAGAATTTCAGGAATTTTGGTAGCTGGCTGTTGCCATTAAATTTCTGGTTCAGGTATACGGCGCAATCGCGGGAGATGGTCCACCAGGTTGATGTATTGCCTCCGTACAGCGTGGTATATTCCGGGAACTTCCTTTCAGGGGCAATTTTATTGACAATCCTCTCCAGCAGGAATTTGCCTTTAAACCTGAAATCGGTAAAATGATATTTCTCATATCGTGCCGCAGCCTTTCGCCACCATTCTGATTCCTGTGACTCATCGTAGGAAATGAAATTTTTGCCCTTTTGCTGCATCAGGAACTTGTGGAACTGCTGAGGGGGAGAAATGGGGTAATCCTGCCCGCTTAAAAGGCTGATAAAGTCGTATTCAATTCCTGTTGCCAGAACTTCAGATAATGAATTGAAAATTGCTTTTAACAAACTATAACCGCCCCAGTTGCATTTAATCCTTTTCCTTATGAAAAAAGTGTTGGGCAAATCCTTCAGATTATCTAGTTCAGCAGCAGGTACCCTGGCATCTGAATGTATGTAGAAATCGAACTGTGGATGCTGCATTGTTTGTATCAGCCGGGCCACCTGGCTATAATTTTTATGCGTAATGATAATATGAGCAACGCGCATGTTTAATATGGGAATATGAAAATGGTTTGGAATTTGCTTGTACCAGGCTTTATTACTTGTTGGAATTATCCCCTTGAATTAGCTTTTTATATGATAAATTTTAATATCGAATATACAAGTTTCCTCCAGATTTTTCCTAATGAATTTCATTGGCACAGCAATTCAATAAAAATAAACGATCAGTTCATCATAACAGGAAGTATTAAATAAACGTGATTAATAAAAATTTAGTTTTTCTTTCATACGGCAAGGCATCCGAGTATCTGAGGGCGGTGTTTTGTATCCTCAGCCTTTCGGCCTGGCTCGAAGACGAGATCACCAATCTAAGCATCATTATTTATACAGATCAGCCGGATTTCTTTGCCGGTTATCTGAGCGACTTTGAAATAGAATATTTTTTCCTGTCAGAACAGGCCCTGCTCGAAATGCAGGCCGGTACAAACTTTATTCACCGTATAAAGGTGAGTGCAATAGATTTGACCTTCAAACGATTTCCTGATCAGGAAGTTATTTTTATTGATTCGGATACCTTTTTTACGGCCGATCCTGTACTGCTGTTTAACGGACTGGATACTTCCGCAAGTTTTATGCACAAAAGGGAGTACAATTTTAAAGAGGGACTGGAGTTGTATCATTCCTTTAACCAGGAGCAGTATCCTAAAGCCTTTATCGAATATATCACCGGCAAATCCTTCTCTATAGGCGGACAGCAGACGAAATTTAACACAGATGACTACAGCTGGAATTCAGGTGTGCTGGGCCTGCAAAAAGATTTTGGCAGGTACATGCCTGATGTACTCAGAATGACTGATGAATTTTACGCCAATTCCCATTGGTTTATCAGCGAGCAGCTGGCCTTTTCCCTGGTTTTGCAACGTACAACCCGGATCAGGTGTGCCGAAGATTTTGTTTTTCATTACTGGGGCAAGCGCCAGAAGATATTGGTTGATGGATTAATCGCTGCACTCTTTAAGCAGCATGTTAATGACCTCACAAAAAAAGGGTTTATGAGGTCGGTCACTAAAAAATGGCAAAACCTGATTGTTGCCGACTTGATTCTCGAACAGGCCAATCATGGTTTTGAAAAAGGAGACTATCTGTACGCCGTCAAAAAGAGGTTGCATTTTTTCTTAAAAAAACTACTCGGTTTGCAGTTTTGACCATAATAACGTCGTTTTATTTCTTTAATTCAGTATAATTTGAAAACCTTTGTGTTATTCTAATCGTAATATATATATTAGTGTAAAATACCTGGTACAGTATTTCGGTTCAAACTATTATGATGTATTGTTTACAATCAATTTCTTAGATGCGTATAGCCCATATTATTATTACACATAAGAATCCGTCGCAACTGGAACGTATTTTAAGGAAAATGCAGCATCCGCAATTTGATTTTTACATCCATGTAGATAAGAAGGTTGATATCGAAGATTTCCGCTATCTCACTGAAATCTCAGGGGTAAAACTGATCAAGAACAGGCTCAACTGCAACTGGGGTGGATACAGCACTTTACAGGCTATGGTGAGTTCTCTGAAAGAAGTGATTTTATCAGGCGTAAATTATGGTTTTTATAATCTGCTTAGCGGCCAGGACTATCCTTTAAAGACCAATGAGGAGATCTATAGCTTTCTGACACAGAATGCCGGGAAATCATTTATATATTATGAGACTGAAAATACAGAGTGGTGGGACAATGCAGTGCACAGGTTTCAGCGCTACCATTTAACGGATTTCAATTTCAAAGGAAAAACATTCATCGAAGGCCTGATCAATAAATTACTGCCCATTCGCAAATTCCCATTTGCCATGAAGTTATACGGCGGCTGCAAATCTAGCTGGTGGACCTTAAACAAGGAAGGCGCAATTTATGTAGCTACGTTTTTTGTGAATGAAACAAGAATGAATAAGTTCCTGAAATTTTGCTGGGGGACGGATGAATTTATTATCCCCACAATCCTGCTCAATTCACCATTGAAAGATAACATCATTAATGACAACCTGCGCTACATCGAATTTCCCGAAGGGATGGCGAATCCCAAAATTCTGGGAGTAGAGGATATGGAGAAGATGCGCTCTTCCAATATGCTTTTTGCCAGGAAATTTGATACAGCTATCAGTTCCGATGTGCTCGACGCGCTTGATGCCAGTATGCCATCTTTGATCAGTAAAGTTCCAACAGGTAAACGCTGACATCAGGTTTTACCCATTTTTTTACAGGCTTTCCGATTTTGCGAAATTCTGACAGCAGATTGCTTTCAGGCGAAACCTTATTCTTATAATACCACCCGGGATCATCTGCCAGATCGCCAATATCTGTGAGAAACTGGGTGTTGTAAATTACCCAAACCCTTTTGCTTCCTTTAAGCTGGTCCAGCTCGGTTTCCAGTTTTTGATTATACGCGGCCAGGCTAACCGACTGCTTTCTGAAATCATGGCCTTCCACTGCGTGATAGTTCAAATGATTTAAATTTTTGTAAACCTTATATCCTGGCGCATTATTCCAGTAGTTGTAAACCGCATCGCCGGGGCGAAAATTGTCACTGATATAAACCAGGCCTTCACGTTCAAATGATTTTTTGTGTTTATAGAATTTTTGTGGCTGGCCAAGGTAATATAAAGACTGGGCCAATGGAATACTGATCAGGATAATGAAGAGTGCCCAGGCGATCGCGGCAGACCTGAGCTTCTGCTGAAAATATTCAAAGCCTAGCGCAATGGCCAGGATAAATACCGGACTGATAAAAACCCAGAATCTCTCCAGTAAGGGATACAGATATATGCCAGAGGCAATGAGCATAAATATTACCGGAAAGAACAGGCTGTAAAAGCTTCTTTTGCTGAGTTTGAACTGGTGATAAAAACCAGTGAACAGCAGAAGGGCAGGAACCAGCGGCAGGCTGATGAGTTGAAGGATCGTACTGCTGGTGACTTCTTTAAGGTTCCATGACAATCCAAGAGGGTAGTCCATCAGGTCATTGAAATTTCTGGGGAACCATTTGAGCTGCTGCAGCGAATGGGGAGGAAAGGGCATGAAGTTATCATAGGTTTTAAAGAAATAGACCACCCAGGAAGACTCCGCATGCTTATGTGTAAATAACAGGTAATTGACCAGAAAACTGCCCAGCCAGAGCATAAAAGGAACTGCATTTGTCAACAGCGATTTCCAGTCTTTTCTGATCAGGTAATCCAGGCTGATGCCGCAGGCTATTCCTGCAAATACAAAGATCACTGAAAAAGAAAACCAGAGTGTGATGGCTCCCAGAATTCCCCAGCAGATTTTATCTTTCCAGGAATGGCTGTCTTTGTACCGGATGAAAAGATCGAGGGCAACTACCGTTGCCAGGCATTCCATTGCATATTGTTTGATTTCTACACTATGGTAGACGAGGGCAGGGGCAAAAGCAAATATGGCCAGGGCCATGAGCTGGGCCCAGGGACGAAGAAAGTATTTGCATAAACTTGCAAAAAGGAACAGGGAGAGCAGACCGGCGAGCAGTGGGATCAGCCGAAGGCTCATTTCATGGTAACCAAACAGATTTACTGATAATTTCACCAGCCATAAAAAGCCCAGGGGGGCTTTTTGCTGATAGTCGAGCATTTTGGACGCCAGGTCTGCATATCCAAGGTGGCTGAAACTTGACGACAGGTATACCTCGTCCATCCAGAGCGAACGGTTATAGAAAAAATGAAATAACCTGAATGCCGTTCCCAGCGATAAGATGATACATAAGATTATATTATATTGTATTTTATTATCAAAAATGTTCTTCCTGATTAAATTATTCATTTTTAGTATCTTAATTGTCGCAATATCGAAAAATTTGATAATTTTATGTCTAATATTTTGAACAGCGGATATTTTCTTATCACCTCACATTTGTTTTGGCTTACTAATCTATGTTGGAATTGTTTGTGCAGATTTGTTCAAAAAGTTAAATACCCTATTAATGATTGATAAAGTTACGATGAAAGATTCCCCGTCTGTGGATGAGGAAACAAACATTCTACAGCAGCAACCTGCAAAACTCCAGGAATATATTGCAATAGCGCGGCCCGATAACTGGGTGAAAAATGCATTTATGGTACCAGGGATGCTCTTCGCCCTCTCGGTTTTTCATACACCATTCAATACCAGCCTGGTGTGGAAAATTATCATGGGCGTGATCAGCATTTGTCTGGTCGCATCTGCAAACTATGTGATCAATGAATATCTGGATAAGGGTTTTGATAAATACCATCCCTTAAAAAACAGGAGATCTGCTGTGGTAACACTGATCAATCCGGTGATCGTATATATTGAATATGCTTTGCTGGCAGTTGCCGGGCTTGGCCTGGCCTACCTGGTTTCTATAAAATTTCTTTCGATGGCCACGTTTTTACTGGTCATGGGAGTCATATATAATGTAAAACCGTTCAGGAGCAAGGACAGGGTATTTTTGGATGTCCTGAGTGAATCTATCAATAATCCGATCCGTTTTGCTGCAGGATGGTTTATCTTTTCTCCGGCATTGGGCGTGCCGGGAAGTAAATGGGACCTGGACTGGATCAATACTTTCCCTCCGGTGAGCATTATCATTGCCTACTGGATGGGCGGTGCATTTCTGATGGCTACCAAAAGATTTGCCGAATACAGGTTGATCGGAGACCCGGCAGTTGCAGGGATGTACAGAAGGTCTTTTAAATTTTATACCGAAAACAGTTTGCTGGTTTCTATGTTTTTTTACGCCATTACCTCTGCATTTTTTCTGGGAATATTTCTGATCAAGGACAGGATTGAGCTCCTGGTAAGTTTTCCGTTTTTTGCATTGTTGTTTTCATGGTATCTGAAAATCGGCCTGCTGAGGGACTCACCTGTGCAGGGCTCAGAAAAATTATATACCAGGAAATGGTTTATGGTATACCTCGTCTTATTTACGATCATGCTTTGTGTGCTGATGTTTGTGAAGATCCCATGGTTGTACTGGTTTCTGAAAAATGCAAACAATTATTAACCAAAAGCCTTTCTATATTCAGATTAATTGACGAAGATGAAATACGATCATTACGATTTAGTAATTGTGGGTACTGGTTTTGCCTCCAGTTTTTTTTTAAAGAAGTATTTATCAAAGGTAAAAGGAGAAAAAAAGATATTGGTGCTGGAGAAGGGATATTTCTTTCCCCAAGCAGAGCGGCTTAAGATCAAAAGAGATCTACCTACTGCTTATCAGAAATATGACTTGCCATCTGAAGAAGCTTTTGTAAACGTCAGCAAAGGAAAAGAATGGCCTTTTTCGCTCAGTTACGGAGGCTCCTCAAATTGCTGGTGGGGCTGTACGCCCAGGTTTATGCCCAATGATTTCAAAATGAAGTCAAAATACGGCATCGCGCAGGACTGGCCCCTGGATTATAACGACCTGGATCCTTATTATTACGAGGCAGAAGAACTGATGTCTGTTTCGGGCCCTGAGGGCACTCCATTTCCAAGGAAGGGAAAGTATCCGCTGCCGCCCCATTCGTTTAGCCTGGTGGATAAGATCATGCATAAGACCTATGGAACTGATTACATCAGTCAGCCGGGAGCCCGTGCAAGTCACGCAACAGCTCAGCGAAATAGCTGTATGGCATTCAGTACCTGCGAAACCTGCCCCGTTAATGCGAAGTTTACCATCGAGAATTCGGGTATTGGTGTATACGGAGATACGCGGGTAGAACTGGTATATGGTGCGCAGGTGCATCGTTTGGAAACGCAGAACGATGTGGTGAAGAAAGTCTTTTTTGAACGGGAGGGCAAAGAGTTGTCTGTAAGCGGAGAAGTGGTTGTGCTGGGGGCAAACCCTTTTTTTAACAGTAATATCCTGCTGCAGTCTGGCGATAAAAACCCGCTGACAGGGAAAGGCTTTGGCGAACAGCTGGGGATGCAGGTGCTGATCTATTTAGACAATATCACCAATGCGGGGGGCAGCACCTGGGTAAATGCCAATGGCTATATGCTTTATGATGGCGACCACAGGAAGGATTTTGCAGCCTGTCTGATCGAAGCCAATAATGCACCTTATGATATCAGGCTGGAGCGCGGAAAACATTTGAATGTTGCCAGTTACCGTTTGGTTTTCGAGGATCTTCCGCTGGATTCCAATTATATTACCACCACTGAAAACCGCTTTGTTCCCGAGGTACATTTTAAGGAACGCTCTGACTATACGCTCAGGGCAGTAGAAAATATGAAACAGAAGCTGCCGGGAATATTATCCTGTCTGCCGGTAGAAAAGTTAATCTATCTGGACCCTGCATCACATGAAGGCCATATCATTGGGGGCACAAGAATGAGCACAGACAAAGCACATGGGGTGGTAGATCAGCATATGATCCATCATCAGTACCGTAACCTGTTTGTTCTGGGGGCGGGGGCATTTACCACTTTTGGGCCTTCAAACCCTACACTAACTGTATCGGCGCTTTCCTTATTATCGGCCGACAAATCATTTTAAATGAAGAGAAGAAGTTTTTTAGCATTAGCAGGAATTGGGGCAGGATTATGTGTGATCCCGCCATCCTTATATTTTATTGCTCCGGGAACAAAAGAATATGCCCTGGAGCAGATCAGAAAAGAATTGTATTACCTGAAAATTGTGCCCGGCAGTATTGAAAGTTATATTGACGATTATTTCAAGGCTACGGGAAACGATATGGTATCGCGTCTCAAATGGAAAACAACCTTTTATCTGAGGCTCAACTATGAACATTCTGACCGCCTGAGGGACCTGATCAAGTATTTCCTGTTGTCGACAGACTTTTTTATCAATAAAACTGATGAGCGCAGGCCGGTGAAGTATCTGGGTTTATACTCCCCGTATCACAGCCCGATACCAAACCCTTATTCCTACCTCATTTATCCTGCCTCCGAAATCAAAAATCCCTGATCATTATTTACGCAGTTCCCATAAGGCACCTTCATACCTGAAAGGTTTTAACTGAACGTAATATTTCTCATGTGCCGATATGTAATCATATTTTTTATCATAAGACTCGCACAGTTTATCTTCTATTTTGATCCTGCTGAAAAAGCGGCAGGGATAGGAAGCTTCTATGCCGTAAAAAACAGGGGGCACATGCTGTATTGTGATCCGGTCTGCATCCTTGTCATTATAATGCATAAAGTCCAGCATCAGATAAGGAATGTTAGTTCGCCTGATCTCGTCCAGCAACCTGTAGGGTTCATCCAGGTACTGTAGCACATTGCAAACCAGGAAAAGCTGAGGGTCGTTTTCCTTCATGCAATCTTCTATGGTATGATAGAACTTTACATGCTCATTCTCAAACTGTTGTTTTCCGGCCTCAACAAATTTTGGCTGTTCAATGATACACCATCTGAGTTTCTTCAGGTGTTTGAGATAAGGATAATTTTGATAATATGTAGTCCCGAGCGAACCGCCAAAGTCGATAACCGTCAGCTCATTGTCGTTCATTGAAGCAATGTACAGCAATGTTTTGAGGAGTGGGAAATTCATCTGGACTTCATCATAGGGTATGCCGTCGCGTTCATACGGGATCTCGCCGTTTTTAACCTTCAGCGTTGTGTCGATGATGCGTTTGAGGATATGGTCCTGATCGTACCCTGCACATTTTTCCTGCGCTTCTTCAAAGCTCTTGTACGAACCTTTCCATCCATATTTAAAGCTGTACCACCTTAAACTCGACGTTATCGGTGGGGCTAATTCCTTCAATAAATAGTGTAACATAAAATAGTATACTTGGTTAGCGCTTTATATAATTTCCTGATATAATTTATGAACTGAATTGATTTAAGATATCAGCAACATGACGTATCTCGGCTTCTGTATGTGCAAACGAACAGGGCAAACTTAAGGTACTCTGGTGGATGTTAGCCGAAACAGGATAATCAAAGTGCTGAAGGTAATCTTTCAAGGCCACCTGGTCCTGGGGCGCTACAGGATAATGTATCTCGGTAGCAATCTGATGAGCGGCCAGGAATTCCTTTAATTTATCTCTTTCCGGATGAAGTATATTATAGATATGATATACGTTATAGTAATCTTCATCCAGCTTTGGTTTCACAAATGAATCATTCAAAACCTCAAAATAGATCGCGGCAAGTTTTCGTTTATGCTGGTTGATCTCATCAAGATGTGGTAGTTTGATACGCAGGAAAGCGGCCTGCAACTCATCAAGCCTGGAGTTGTAGCCAATCACGCCATTGTGATATTTCTTTTCAGAACCATAATTCCTCAGCTGACGCAGTTTTTGGTAATCTTCTTCAGATTTACAGATCACTGCCCCGGCGTCTCCCAGTGCACCAAGGTTTTTGGTAGGATAGAAGCTGAAGGCACCGAAATCCCCGAATGTTCCAGCTAGTTTACCTTTGTATTTGGCACCGTGCGCCTGGGCACAATCTTCAATTACTTTTAACTGATGATCTTTTGCAATCTCCATTATAGGATCCATTTCGCAGCATTGTCCATACAAATGGACAACCATAATGGCTACCGTTTTTGAGCTAATTGCATCCGGTATAGCCAGAGGGTCTATATTATAGGTGCGCAGATCCGGTTCTACCAGAACGGGTGTTAAGCCGCAGTGTATAATGGCCAGGATCGTAGCAATATATGTATTAGAAGGTACGATCACTTCATCTCCCGGTTTAAAACCGCAGCATTTTAAAGCAAGAATTAAGGCATCCAGGCCGTTTGCTACACCAACACAATATTGTTCATCATGGTACAATGCAAATTCCTTTTCAAAGGCAGCAACTTCCTCTCCTAAAATATACCATCCCTTGTCGAGAAAATCTGAAAGTTTGCCTTTCAGTTTTTCTTCAAACGGCCGGTTTAATATTTTCAGGCTTTCATATGGAATCATAAGGCTCATAAATATAATCTTTCGGATCAAATGCAGTTGAAGCTAATACCAGTAAAATAGCGTCAGCAGAGAAGTCGTGCATCACATGCCAGTCTTCAGGTAGTAATATTAAGCATTTTTCCGGGCTGTCAAGCGTAAAGATCTCAGTTGTTTCACTATTGTTATTGGTGATCTGGCAGGATCCCTGTATACAAATGGCAGCCTGATGGGTTTCGTGATGGCGGTGACCTCCACGGTCGGTATTATCTACAGAATAGATGTAAAATAAGCGTTTAATATCAAAGGGAACAATACTGTCAAGCACAGTAAGTATTCCCCGGGTATCTTTAAAAGTTTGTACGTTAATTATATGCGCCATGCGTAAGTAAGTGTTTATCTATATAATCAAGAATTCCGGGGCTGTTAACCATATCGAATTTTCTCGCAAAAAGGTCTTTTGACGCCGAGATCTTCTCTGCATCGCTTTCATTTAATACTTTAGGATTAGCTCCTCCGGCACTCCAGTCGATATACCGAAAGTTATCGTTGATAATTTTATCCTTTATTGGGGAATTAAGTAAAATCGTCTGAAAAACGAATTCATCACTGGCCCAGCACAGCCAGAAGAAATCTTTTAGTTTTTTATCATTTTCCACTGTGTTCACCACATACATTGCTGTAGCAGGGCTCAGCATCCAGAACATCGATTTCCCGTAAGGGTGCAGGTTGTTTGGGAGCTTTCTCTTTGGCATCACCTTATTGATCAGGTTCTCCAGTCTGGTTTTTCCCCTGAACTCGTAGCCTGATAAATAGTATTTTTCCATTCTGAGCAGACCTTCTTTCCATTCATTTTTGATGTCACGGTAGCTCAGGAATTCTTTTCCCCTGTTTTCTTCAAAGAAGCTGTTGATCTGATCTGCGCTCTTAATCGGGTAGTCCTGCCCGCTTAAAAAATTGATAAAATCATATTCGATACCTGTAGCAACAATTTCCTTGATACATTCAAAGGTGGCAACTACAGTACTGTATCCAGCCCATTTTACATCAACCCTGTTGTTAATAAAGTAAACATTAGGCAGTGCCTCCATGAAAAGATGAGGATTGATGTCAAATTTTTTGTCTACATGAATATAAAAATCAAAATTTTCGTGAGCTAACTGCCGGATCATCCTTTCGGTTTGCCGGGGATTTGTATAAGTGAGAATGAGATGGGCAACACGCATTTTTCTGGTAGTGTTAATTGTATGTTAATGTAGATTTTTCCTAAATATATTGATTATTATAGAAAATATAATGCCATTAATCAAGATATATAGTAATTATCTGCATTGTGTGGGTAAATATTACAAAAACACTTCCGGTAGCGAGTGTGATTGCGTTTCGTTTTGGTAAAAATATTATATAAAATATGGTGTGGAGAGCCTATTGCTTCAATTAAACATATTGATGATCTTTTTGTTTTATTTTTGATCCAAATCAGTTTTGGGTAATGGGTGCTCGTATTTGTGTATTCTTTTTCCCATACTGTTGCAGCTCCCAAATATAAAAACCAGTTATTAGAATATGATTAGAGATATCAGAATTGATACATAATAATATATTTTGATAAATCAATATCACTTGTTGGAGTAAAAAGGCTGAATGGGGATCCGTAACTAATAAAAAGCAATGATTATCAGCTGCAGGAACAATGGAATAC
The DNA here is from genome assembly GCF_900182595.1 of Pedobacter westerhofensis. Lineage (GTDB taxonomy): Bacteria > Bacteroidota > Bacteroidia > Sphingobacteriales > Sphingobacteriaceae > Pedobacter > Pedobacter westerhofensis. The sequence continues at coordinate 134,223 of NZ_FXTN01000007.1, forward strand.
CAGATGATTTTAATTACTTTTACTTCAATGAAGCGCACCTCCATCATTAGTGTTAATTTTAATCAGCCGGAAGTAACGATTGACTTTCTAAAATCAATACAACTACATGCCAATCTTTCAGCTACGGAGGTTATTCTGGTAGATAACGGAAGCAGAGAAGATCACGAAGAAAGTTTCCTGTCCGTATTCCCGGAACTGATCTACATCCGCTCTGATCAGAACCTGGGTTTTGCAGGGGGAAACAATATCGGGATCAGAAAGGCAAGCGGCGACTATCTGCTGTTGTTAAATAACGATACTGAAATCACTCCCGGGTTGATAGAAACACTCAGCGCCGAACTGGAGAGCCGTCCCGATATCGGCCTGATATCACCGCTGCTGCTCTATTTTGATGCGCCTGAAGTGGTTCAGTACGCCGGATTTTCCGAAATGAACTATCTCACCTGCCGTAACCGTGTGATCGGCGGTATGGAGCAGAATACTGGTCAGTATGATCAGCAAAGCAGGGAAACGGCATTTTGCCATGGTGCGGCAATGATGTGCCGTACTGCAGACCTTGAGTCTGTGGGCCTGATGGAAGAACAGTATTTTCTATACTATGAGGAGCTGGACTGGTGCGAGAAGTTTAAAAGGGCAGGAAAGAAGATCTGGTTTACAGGTAAAGCCAAAGTTTATCACAAAGAATCGATGAGTGTTGGCAAGGAAAGCATAATCAAGACCTACTTTATGACAAGGAACAGGATACTCTTTATCCGCAGGAATACGGGCCTGCTGAATACGGTGCTTTTCTGTATTTACTATATTGGCCTTGCCTGTACCAAACAGGTGCTCATCTATCTGCAGAAAGGCCGCAAAGATTTAATTAAATGGGTTTTTCGCGGGATCGGATGGAACCTCACACATTCAAAAGGAAGTACCGTACTCGGTTTTAAAATTTAAGTATTCATGATTATAATTTTTTGGATCAGCATTTTCCTGATCGTTTACACATTTGTTGGTTATGGGTTTGTACTTTATATCCTGGTAAGGATTAAAGGAATATTTAAAAAGCCGTATATATTTAAAACAGAAGCAGCGCTGCCCAGCGTTACCGTATTGATTGCTGCCTATAACGAGGAAGATATCATCGAAGACAAGATAGAGAACACCTTGCAGCTGAACTACCCGAAGGACAAGGTACAGGCCATTTTTATTACTGACGGATCATCAGACAGCACGGCAGACAAGGTCAGGGGATTTGATGACATCACACTTCTCCACCAGGATATCCGCGCTGGTAAGATGGCGGCCATCAAAAGGGCTATACCTTATATCAAGGGAGAAATCACTGTTTTTACAGATGCTAATACCTTCTTAAACAAAGAGGCCCTGCTGGAATTGGTTAAACATTATCAGAACCCTAAAGTAGGGGCTGTAGCAGGTGAAAAAAGAATACTTGTGGAAGAAACTGCAGATGCGAGTTCTGCAGGTGAGGGCTTCTACTGGAAATATGAATCCAAGCTAAAGAAATGGGATTATGAGCTCTATTCCAATGTGGGTGCTGCGGGCGAACTGTTCAGTATCCGTACCAACCTTTATCAGCCTGTGGAAAGCGACACGATCATCGACGATCATATGATTGCCATGCGTATTGCAGAAAACGGCTTTATTATCGCCTATGAACCTGGTGCTTATGCAATGGAAACCGCTTCGGCAGATGTGAAGGAAGAGCTCAAAAGAAAAATCAGGATCGCGGCCGGAGGTATACAGTCCATCATGCGTTTAAAAAAAGCAGCAAACCCTTTTAACAATCCGGTATTTACCTTTCAGTATATCAGTCACCGGGTATTGCGCTGGACTATCACTCCATTTCTTTTGTTTCTGGTCTTTATTCTCAACGTGATCATTGCGCTGGATACACAGAATGCTTTCTATCAGATATTCCTGGTGCTGCAGGTATTGTTTTATTTACTGAGCCTCACAGGCCTATATTTTGAGAGCAGGAATATTCGTGTAAAAGCACTCTTTATTCCTTATTATTTTTGCGTGATGAATTATGCGGTACTTGCCGGTATCATCAGGTATTACAAAAAGAACCAGAGTGCTGCCTGGGAAAAATCTAAAAGGAAAATCTAACCTAACCTGTTACTAAGGGGATAATGATTTATTTGTAGGCCGAGAGATGGATCCGGACTGCAGGGCCCAGCGATTCGCAGGCAATGCTCATCATGTACGCCTGGTCAAATTCCAGGGTTTTGATGTTCCAGCCGGCAGTTACGCCTTTGATTAGCGGATTGATTTTGGTAGGTGTGTCCAGGCAGCTGATCAGCTTCAGATCGTTGATCAGCCCGGTTCCAAGACCCTTTAGAAAGGCCTCTTTTCTGGTCCATATGCGAAAAAATTCCTGCCTGGGATGCCCGCTCTTTTGTACCTGAGCAGATTCTGCCTCAGAAAACGCGTATTCAGCAACAGAATGGTAGTCGAAATCCGTCTGCATTTGTTCAACGTCTATCCCCACCGGCTGTTTCGCAATAGCGATCACCGCCTCATCACCAGAATGCGATACATTGAAATGAACACCCGTATTTTCCGGTATCAGGGGTTTATTATTTTCGGACAGCATGATCTTGATGTTTTCGGGCGCTGACGATGCTGCATCAGCCAGCAATATTTTGAGTACGGCCCGGGTAACAGTAAACTGCTGCGCATCTTTCTGCTCGTGAAAACGTGCCGCACGGGCTTTTTCTTCCGCATTCAGCAGCTGCTCCAGCTGCAAAAACTGCGGCTTTTGGCTCAGAATGTCCAGCTTCCAGATATTGATCAGGCCCGGGCTGGAATCCGCAGGTCTCACATCCGGCAGCTGGTCAACATTTTCGCAGTGTAAATAATGGGCAGGCATTATCATTCCGTCAAGATACGTTATCCAATACTTCCTGCAGCTTTCTGGCAAAGGATTTGTCATATGGCGACAGGAGCATGGTTTTGTGATCTCCCGGCACATCATATACCTCTACCCCCTTAAGGGCATATTTTTGCCATCCCAGGTATTTATAGTCCTCTACAAAGTAAACATTGTCTGTTGCCCTGAATAAATGGATCTTCTCATCGAAAGGGGCAAGTTTATAAGCCTGGTAGGCAATTTCGTATTTTTCATCAATTCTGCGCATGATCTCATATATCGCGCCCTGGCGCTGCTCCGGGGCTTTGTTGATCCCGAGTATCGCATTCACTTTTTTCGACAGGAGGTAACCCTGATAACTCAGCGTTTTGCCCGGATTTCTCATCATTGATTTAATTATCCACCAAAATTTGGGTAATTGTTTTTTTATTTTTTCCACGTAGACGTCCATGCCGTTGCCATGGAAATCAAGATTTTTTGCATTGGTGTCAAAAATCGCCAGCAGTTTGATCTCACGGCCCATCAGCCTCAGCTGCCTGGCCATTTCGATAACCACATACCCTCCAAAAGAATAGCCCGCCAGTGCATACGGCCCCGTTGGATTTTGGGCCAGGATGCTGTCGATATAGTACCTGGCAATATCTTCCATATTGTCCATCGGTTCTTCCACACCATCCAGTCCCTGCGCCTGTATCCCGAATACAGGCTGTTCTGTGTCTACATGCAGTCCGATTCCACTGAAATTCAGTACGTTATAACCACCGCCATGCACGATATAGATAGGTGTTTTTGATCCCGATGGTTTGATTGGCACTAATGACGTATACGTAGTTGGCCTGTTTTGCCCGTCGAAAAGCCTGGCCAGCGTTCTGATTGTTGGGTATTCAAACAGCGTAGCAAGGGGCAGGCCATGACTGTTGGCCTTTTCAATCTGGATCATAAACTGGATCGCAATAAGTGAATGGCCTCCCAGCTCAAAGAAGTTATCGTCGATGCCGATATCTTTGACATTGAGCAGCTCTTCCCATATTTTCACAATCTCTTTTTCCGTTTCTGTTTGCGGGGCAGTATAGGTACTCTGATTACCGGAATGCAGCTGATCTGGTGCCGGCAATGCCTGCTTATCGATTTTGCCGCTGCTGGTCCGCGGAAAATCCTTCAGCCATACAAATACCGAAGGAATCATGTATACCGGTAAGCGGTGCTGTATTTCTGTTCTTACATAACTGGTATCTTCCTGCCCGTTATTTGCGGAGATATAAGCCACGAGTCTTTTCTGACCATTGTGGTCTTCTCTTGCCGTAACCACAGCCTGCGCTATTCCGGGAACACGGTTGAGCATCACTTCAATCTCACCGATCTCAATACGGTATCCCCTGATTTTTACCTGATCGTCGTTGCGGCCGATAAATTCAATATTGCCGTCACTGAGGATCCTGGCGAGATCTCCGGTACGGTAAATACGTGTCTGGCTGCCGTTCTGCAAGCTCAGCTGTACAAACTTCTGATTTGTGAGCTCCGGTTTGTTCAGGTATCCCGAGGCCAGGCTGGCACCGGCAATGCACAATTCCCCGATTTCCCCTTCGCTGAGGATTTCCAGGCTGTCATCGGTAATATAGATATCTGTATTGGCTATTGGTTTTCCGATATTGGGCAGGCCCGGCCAGCGCGATGAGTTCCCGCTCAGTTTAAGTTGTGTAACCACATGACATTCTGTTGGACCGTACTGATTGTACAATACGCAGCCCGGAATGGCTTTGAAAAAGTTTTCCACCTGTGGGGTGATTTTTAGCTGTTCCCCGGCGGTCATTACCTCCTGAAGCGCAGACGGAAAGGTTCCTATGCTTACGGCTGTTTCTGCCAGAAACTGAAGGGCAACAAAAGGGAGATAGATCCTGTTGATCTTATTGCGCTCTATCTTTGCCAGCAGGTTATCAGGATTGAGCCGCATCACATCATCAATCAGGATCAGCAAGCCACCGCTAGTGAGCGTGGCAAAAATCTCCTGAAAAGATACATCAAATGTTAAGGGGGCAAATTGCAATGTTTTACTTTCGGCCGTAGCTATAGAATTGGTGTTTTGCCATAATATCAGGTTTACCAGCGCGCGCTGGGTAAGATATACGCCCTTTGGTTTTCCGGTAGAGCCCGAAGTGTACAATACATAGGCATTTGAGTTCTCAAAAGGCAGTGGCTGCTCAGGCAGGCTGTAGGTACGGTCAAAATCAATAGTTTCCAGCTCCAGTTTATTAAAGAACTTGTTTTCTACCGCACTGGCGATGCAGAACTTAAGATTCGAATCATCGATGATCTGGTTTAGCCTGTCTTCGGGGTAGGTAGGATCCAGCGGCAGATAGGCTTTGCCTGCTTTCAGGATAGCTATCACTGCCACCACCATGTTTAGCCCGCGGGTGGTGCTGATGCCGATGATCTCTTCGTCAGGCGCATGGTGTAAAATTGCCCTGCTCAGGTTATCTGCCCTGATATTCAGGTTGCTGTAACTGATAGATTCATCTTTGAAACTAATCGCCGGCCTATCTTTAAAACGCTGCGCGGCATTTTCAAACATTTGCTGAATGGTTACATCACCAAGTTCTGTTCTTTCACCGGCAGTGCTCGTCTCCTTTCTTTTGGAGACTTTTGTAGTTCTTTTAAATACAGATTGCCTCAGATAGTCTGCAGAACCCGGTACCAGCAGGTCGCTGATCTTGTTTCCGGGATTGGCAACCATAAATTTGAGCATCTGCTCATATCCATCCATCATCATCCGGATCGCCTGCTCGTCAAACAGCTGAGTATTGAAAGACCATTCCAGTGTTAAAGCCTTTTCTGAACCGCTGGCATTGATAAAGAGTTCAAAACTTTCGTATTCCCTGGGATTGCTGATGAGCTGATAATCCAGCCCTTCAAAGGAAACACCATCATCCAGCCCCATGTCTACGTTAAACACTACTGGGACCAGGGGTATCCGGGAGGGGTCTCTTGCCACCTTCAGTTTGCGCAATAGATTTCCCCAGGTGATCTGCTGATGATCAAAGGCATCCAATATCGCGGGTTTCCTGACTTTGAGATACTCTTTGAAACTAAAATTTTTATTGGGGCGGCTTCTGAGCGGCAGCAGGTTGACGCAATGCCCTACCAGGTTATAATTTCCGGTAATAGATTGTCCGGATGCCGGTAAGCCTACCACGATATCCTTCTGACCGGTAATCAGGTGCAGGAAAAGCTCAAATGAGGATAGCAGGGTAAGCACCAGGCTTGATCCCTCTGCCTTGCCTGTGGCTTTTAAATCATTTACCAGCGTATTATCAAGTTTAAAATCTAATCTTTTGCTTTTAAATGTCCTTGTTGCCGGACGTGGGTTGCTGGTAGGTACATCCAGCACCGGGATTTCGTTATGATATTGATTTAACCAGTATTCTTCTATGGCCTGGCGTTCTTTGCTGCCTGCAAATTCAAGCTGTTCCCTTGCAAAATCCGTTAGTGATTTGGCTTCGGGCAGCTGTGGCTGGCGATGCGCAGCAAATGCAGAGTAAAACTTGCTCAGGTCCTGTAAAAGGATCCCGAGCGACCAGCCGTCACAAATGATGTGGTGACCGGTAAATGTAAAGTGATATTCTTTTTCCGAGAGCTGCTGAATGCCCGCCTTGAAGAGGGGGCCGTTCAGCAGATCAAATAAATACAAAGCGTCGCCCAGTACATATTCTCTTAACGACTTTTCCTGTTCCTCAGGGCTTTGTGCGGAGAGATCTGTATAAGTAAGATAGTCCTTTACATTATCGTAAACGATAATTGTAGCGCCATCCTGACTAAAGGAAGATCTCAGCGCTTCATGCCTGAGCACCAGGCTTTCAAGCGCTTTCTTTAAAAAGCCGACATTAATTTCGCCTTTAATCCTGAGGGATACCGATTCGTTGTATCCCCTGATTGCATCCTGACCGCCGAGCATACAGGATGTCCAGATTTCCTTTTGTGGTTCTGTAGCCGGGGCCATATTGATCACTTCACCGGAGGCAAAAGGATCAAAATCGACCTTTTTGTATATTATCGTATTTTTACGCTCTGTCATTTGTTAAATCTTTGACTCTACCTGAAGGTATTTGCTGGGGTTCTCCGGGTCTGCTATAAACCATGCCGGGTTGCCGGCCTGATCTCTGCCCAGTTTGGCGCCTTCTACAGGAGGAGCCTCAATCCCTTCAGTTTTTTTTGCAGTTAGAGGTTCAGTCAGAGGAATTAAGTCTACGCTTATCAGTTCAATAATACTTTCCCTGAACTTCGCCGCAATCAGTTCAATTTCATCCATGGTATGCGCCTCTGTAAGGAAACATGGAAAACCGTCCCAGATATGGATGCCCTTTTCACGCATGAGCGTAAATAACAGCTCACTGTACGGGTATTCTTCTTTAAACTTGATTTTCCACAGGGAGCCGAAATAAGCGGCATACATGGGCAGATGAAACTCTTCCATTGTACTGTTCAATAAGCCGGCCAGATAAGTGGTATGCTGATTTAATGTAGCCTGCAATGCTGTTCCTTTTTCCTTCATATAAAGAAGGGAAGCCCTTCCCGCGGCCAGCGCCAGCGGGTGCCTCACAAAAGTTCCGGCGAAATAGGTTACACCAATCTCAGGGAAGGAATCGTCTCCGTACTTCCAGAACCCTCCATCGAGGGCATCCATAAATTGTTTTTTTCCAGCGATGGCACCCACAGGCATGCCGCCCCCAATCACTTTTCCGTAGGTGCCCAGATCGGCCTGGATACCAAACATCGCCTGTGTGCCTCCCTGGTGTGCACGGAATCCGGTGATCACCTCATCGAATATCAGTACAGTTTCAGACTGCAGGGTGATTTCCCTTACTTCCTTTAAGAAATCTACCGGCTGGAACTCTGGCCTTCTGCTTTGCACAGGTTCAACCAGTACTGCAGCAAGTTCATGTGCCCTTTCCCTGATGATCTCTAAACTTTCATCAGTACCGTAATCCAGGATCAGCATATTTTGTACAGCCTCGGGCAATATGCCGGGTGCTGCGGGGAAGCTTTTCAATTTTTTTGTTCCCCTGATAATCACTTCATCATTGATGCCGTGATAAGAACCTGAGAAAGCTACAATCATTGAACGGCCGGTTACTGTACGTGCAATCCTCATTGCTCCCAGAACAGCTTCAGACCCGGTATTGCACAATGCGGCACGGTCAAAGCCTGTGAATTCACAAATGAGTGCGCTCAGTTCTCCGGCCAGCTCATGCTGAGGGCCAATTTCATATCCTTTTTCTACCTGGTCCAGTACCGCGGCTTTAAGCGCAGGATGCTGGTAGCCCAGTAAATTGGAACCAAATCCATTGAGGGCATCTATGTATTCATTTCCATCGATATCCCACAGGTGACTGCCCAGGGATTTGTTGGTTACAATGGAGTAAACAATTTCTTTGGTATAGGGCTTAAATCCTGATACAACCCTTGGATCGGCCATATGCGCCCGGTTCTTTTGGGCAAAAGCCTTACTTGCGGCAGTTTTCTGATTATAGCGCAGGGTTAACTGATCAAGGAATTCCTTTTGGGCAGGGGCCAGCGATGTCGCCTGCTTTTCTATGCGTGCAACAGCACCAAATGGTTTTTTTATTTCTGCGAGTTCTTCTGCTGAGATGCCTGATAAAGACAGGTCCTGTGCTGCTGAATTAGGCGATGAAAATGAAGGTGCAACTTTTACGGGTGAGGGAGCAGCGCTTTCAGCGTAATTTATTCCTGCGTTGATGTCCGGACTGGCTTGTGGCGTACCCTGCATTAATTCTACCTGCCTGGAAAGCAGTTGCAGCTGCTGGGCAATCAGGCCAAGGGCAGAGTCTGACGGCGTAAAGCTGGCCGCAGGCTGCGGCGCGTAATTCTGCACAGGCGCAGCCGCTGTGCGCACAGCTGATTTTTCTGCAGGCAGGCTTTGGTCTACAAATGCAGCAAGCGTATCTATCGTAGAGTATTCCTCATTCAGCTGTCTGAAGGTTATGGGCAGTGCAAATTCCTTTTTGAAAATAAGAGCCACCTGTGTTAGGAGCAATGAATCCAGCCCGATCTCAATAAAGCTCATTTCGGGGGTAACACCATCCATTTCAATTCCTGAGGCATTTTCCAGGATGTCTTTTATTTTTTCTGTTAAAGTATCTTTCCTCATCGCAGTATATGATTCTGTTATCGGTTGGTTAAGCGTATATGGTAGTTGTTTTGGTTCTGCCCAAAATCTTTTCCTGTTGTAACTGTAGGTAGGGAGATCAATGCGCCGTCTTTTTTGCCCCTGGTAAAAGGACTTCCATTCAGGGCTCAGGCCCAGTTGCCATACTTTTCCCAGTGCTGTTAAAATTGATTCGGTGGCGCCTGCACTTTCCTTCTTGTCAAGACTCGCAACTGCATTGAAATTAGTCCTGCTGCCATGCTGCCAGGCCAGGGTAGTACAGGTATTGCCCGGCCCGCACTCAATCAGCAGCGGGTTATCCAGTTTCAGTACGGTGTCTATCGCAGGAGAGAAGAGCACTGTTTTTCTGAGGTGGCTGGTCCAGTATGCCGGGTCCTGTGCTTCTGCGTCTGTAAGGAAATCACCTGTTACGGTAGAAACAATTGGCTTTTGCGGCCTGTTTAATTTGATTTCCCCAACCACCGCTGCGAACTCGTTCAGTACAGGGTCCATCATCCATGAATGAAAAGCGTGGCTGGTGAGCAGTTTTTTATGAAGGACCTGTTTTTCGTCCAGCTTTTCCTGAAAAGCATTGATATCTAGATCTGTCCCGGCAACTACACATAATTTGGGACTGTTTACCGCTGCAAGAGATAAGGTTGAAGGGAGGATGTTTTCGATACTGCTGAAAGCTGCGCGAACGCTGAGCATGCTTCCTCCGGGAAGCTTGCTCACCAAGTCTCCGCGGGTTGCAATCAGCTTTAGTCCGTCTTTGAGCGAGAACACCCCGGCCAGATGTGCAGCTACATATTCACCGATGCTATGCCCGCAAAGGATCGAGGGCTGTATGCCCCAGCTGATCCATAATTTTGCAACTGCGTAGGAAACTACAAAAAGTGCAGGCTGTGTATATTTTGTATTGCTGATATCGGCCTCTGCCTGCGGGCTGTTGTCAGTATAGATCAGTTCACGGATATCCCTACCAATATATTCAGTAAGAATAACTGCACATTCATCAATGGCCGTCCTGAAGATTTCTTCGTTACGGTAAAGTTCGGCACCCATATTCAGGTACTGTGCGCCCTGTCCGGGAAACAGGAAGACCGTTTCTCCCGGCAGGCTTGTGAGGGGTTCAACCGCAGCACTGGGCTGGGCCAGTGAGGCCTCCAGTTCCTGTTTGTTCCCTGCAATGATAAAGCTGCGGTGGTTGAAGTTTTCCCTGGTAGTCTGTAAAGTATATGCAATATCCGCGAGATTAATTTCCGGATTGGCATCAATATTATTTTTTATTAAGGATTTATAGTTCTGCAGGCTTTCAGGAGATTTGGCAGAAAAGCTGAAAATCTGTTTTGTTCTTCCCTGATCCGTATTTACCGGTTCAGGGTGTGCGTACTCTTCCATCACTACATGGACATTGGTACCACCAACACCAAAGGAGCTGATTCCCGCCCGCCTTACACCTTCACTGTCCCAGGGTTTCAGTTTTTGATTCACATAGAACGGCGAAGAACCAAAATCAATATTGGGATTGGGCCTGTCAAAATTGATGGATGGCGGGATCTCCTGATGATATAATGCAAGCGTAGTTTTAATGAGACCTGCCACACCTGCAGCAGCTGTCATATGCCCCATGTTGCTCTTAATTGAGCCAATCGCGCAATACTGCTGCGCAGACTGTTCACCAAATGCCTGTTTAAGCCCTTCAATCTCGATGGGGTCTCCAAGGGGAGTTCCCGTACCATGTGCTTCAATATATGAAATTGTTGCAGGATCAATATCTGCATCACTGATTGCCATTGCAATTGCTGCGGCCTGTCCGTCGGTGCTCGGTGCAGTAAAACTGCCTTTGTTGCTGCCGTCGTTATTTACGCCTGTCCCTCTGATCACTCCATAAATGGTATCGCCGTCCCGCTCTGCTGCCGCGAGCGTTTTCAGCAGGACTACCCCGGCACCATCACTGAAAACAGTTCCGGTAGAACTTTCGTCAAATGAGCGGCAGTGCCCGTCTTTGCTCAGCATGGCACCTTCCTGATAGATATGGCCGCTTTTGATCGGGGAAGTCACGCTTGCCCCGCCCGCTATTGCTACGTCGCACTGATTTTTGCGCAGGCTCTCCACTGCCTGCGACACCGCAAGGAGCGAGGTTGAACAGGCAGAAAAAACACTTACTGCAGGCCCTTTCAGGTCCAGTTCATAGGCTGTTCTCGACGAGATATAATCTTTTTCATTCACCGTCATCACCTGGAAATTTCCTACCTGGCTGATAAGAGCCGCGTTCCCTGCAACGTTGTGCTGGTAATAGCTGTTATTTCCTGATCCGGCAAACACGCCGATAAGCCCGTCATATACCGAAGGCAGATGGCCTGACTTCTCCAGTACATCCCTGCTGATTTCAAGGAAAATGCGCTGCTGGGGGTCCATTACTTCTGCCAGTTTGGGATTAATGCCAAAAAATAAAGGATCAAATAACTCTGCATCCTCAATAATGCCCCTGGCGCCAACATAGTCCGGATCATTTTTCAGTTCTTCAGGTATGGAGCTGTCCAGTTCTTCTCTGGTAAAAAATGTAGTAGTTTCCTTTCCGCTGCGCAGTACTTCCCACAGTTCATCAATAGTTTTGGCACCCGGAAAGCGCCCGGCCATGCCGATCACTGCTACAGGCTGGGATGAATCGGAAGATAATTTTCTTTTTAATACTTTACCGGAAGAGTCCGCGTTCAGATGATTTAAAATCTGACTGATACTTGGAAACTGATAAAGTTTCGTAATGGGCAGTTCAATATGGTGCTGCGAGCGTAAAAGAGAAACCGTTTTCAGTGCCAGCAGTGAATTACCGCCCAGCTCAAAAAAGTTATCATTGATACCTACAGTATCCAGTTCAAGTACGGTTGCCCATGCGGCAGCAATTTTCTTTTCGCCGGCTGTTCTTGGTACTGTGTACAGCACGGATAATTCCGGGCGTTTGCGCTCAGGCAATGGAAGTGCTTTTTTATCTACCTTGCCACTGCTGGTTTTTGGCAGGTCTTCCATCCAGATAAAGGAGGAGGGAATCATGTAATCCGGGAGCTGCTCTTCCAGGTATTTTCTTACCTGGCTTGTATTTTCGGGACCATTTCCGGCAACAAGGTATGCCAGCAGCCTGCTCTGTCCGCTCAGATCATTTTTAGCAATAACAATGGCCTGTTTCACACCTTCTATCGCATTGAGCAGCACTTCGATTTCTCCCAGTTCAATTCTGTAGCCCCTGATCTTTACCTGGTCGTCCCTTCTTCCCAGGAAATCAATGCTGCCATCGGGAAGGATTGCCGCCAGGTCACCTGTGAGGTATATTCTTGTGGCTGTTCCCTCTACGCTAATCCAGACAAATTTTTCTGCTGTGAGTTCAGGCCTGTTGAGGTAACCTTCAGCAAGCCCAAGTCCGGCGATGGCCAGCTCTCCGGTTTCCCCATCCGGCAGCAGGTTTTTATTTTGATCAATGATATAGATCTGAGTATTTGCAATTGGTGTTCCAATGTTTGGAAGTAATGGCCAGCTTTCAGCTGTTCCGCGGAGTTCCAGCTGTGTAACCACATGGCATTCTGTTGGGCCATACTGGTTGTAAAGGGCACAGTGGTCCAGGCCCTTAAAAAACTCTTTTACCTGCGGAGTAATCTTGAGCTGCTCACCGGCAGTCATGATTTCTTTCAGGCTCTGCGGAAACTGTTGTGTACTGCTTGCAGCCTCGGCCAGGAACTGAAGTGCCACAAAAGGCAAAAATATGCGGTCTATCCTGGTTTCGGTGATATATTTTAACAGGTTGACCGGGTCCAGCCGCAGGTCGTCGCCCACCAGTACCAGTGTTGCCCCTGTAGTCAGCGTGGCAAAGATCTCCTGGAACGAAACGTCAAAGCTAAGCGGGGCAAACTGCAGTGTCCTGCTGTCAGGCCCTGCAACAGAATGCTGATGCTGCCACAAAATTAAATTAGACATTGCCTTCTGCGTCATATATACCCCTTTGGGGATGCCTGTTGAGCCAGACGTATATAAGACATAGATATTTTGGTTCTGCTTTACCGCAGGTATATGAATTGCCTGTGCCGGACGAGACAAGCTTGCATGGCCCTTTAAGCCAAGGCCCGTAAAAAATGATTCATCGGCTGCAGTTGAGATACAGGTTTTGATGCCGGAATCTGCAACGATCTGCTGAAGCCTTTGCACAGGATAAGCGGGATCCAGCGGCAGATAAGCTTTTCCTGCTGCCAGGACAGCCAGCACAGCAACGATCATGTCTATGGAGCGACTGGTACTCACACCAATCAGCTCTTCGCCGGATGCTGAGACGGTAATTCTGCTGCCTAAGCTCTGCACTTTCTCCAGCAACGATTCATAAGTCAGCTGTTCGCCCTCAAAAGATACCGCAATATGTTTCGGGAAACTTTTTGCAGTATCTTCAAAAAGGGTGTATACCAGTGGAATGTGAGCTGTGCCGCTAAAAATATGCTTAGTTCCGTTCTTCATTTAACTCCAATTTTTTTAACTGATCGTAGACTTCTTTTTTAACGAACAGGCGTTTGAGCGCAACGGTAGAATGTACCAGGACATACCCCGCTTTTCTCAGTTTGTCACAGCTGTTTTTGATCCTGAAATGGAACGCCTTATCTTTTGTGTTATAAATCTCATCAAATTCTACCAGTATAGCCCTTACATCCAGCTGGTCCTCAACGATTGAGTCTATTACTTTATACTCCGCGCCTTCAATTTCGATCTTTAGTAAATCGATATGAGAATGGCCCAGCTGTTTCATTAAATTGCCCAAACGGTCTACCGGAGCTTCAATAAAACTTTTGGAATCTGTAAACAGATAAGCAGAGTGCGAAGAATAATTCTCCCTTTCAGGGTCGTAGAACTTCAGGATTTCCTTTTTGTCCCAGAGCCCGATGGTGATAAACTCAATTTCATTAAATTGTTTCGGGCCGATATGATAGACGTAAGGGTTGAGTGTTTTGTCGAGCGTTAACGGTGTCCCTTTATTTACATATGCTTTTACTTCATCAAAATGATTAATTCCGTAAGGCGAAGGATCAAAAATATATACTCTGGAATCAAATTTCATTTTAAGCTCAGTATCAAATGATATGTCTTCACCTGCGCCAACGCAATAAACGATGGATTCTGAATTGAGAAAATGATCAGGTACGAGATACCCGCACCTTTCCGAACCATAGTAGCTGAGGTTCTGCAGTGGTTTTACATTTGACTGAGGGTGTATACCCAGCATTTTTTTTATGAGTTGCGTCGCCATTTACTGATATTGTTGTAATTATCCTTTTGGTTTTATATTGCTCATTTCTCTCTCTATAATTTAAGAAAAATAAATGAATTTTTTTTGTCTAAAATGAGTTTTCAGGTCTAAAATACACATTCTCCCAAAATTCCATAAGGGCATTTGACATTAATCAAAATCATCCCGGTGTGCATAATATAAAATTTTCCAGACCTGCATTGTATATGTTTAAAACAGTTCGTTATCATTATCAGAATTTCCTTTTTGCTGTTTTATTTTGTTTGAATATTTATTTGTTCAGTCAAATATAAAATGAGTTTCGGCAAACAAAACCTGCATTATTTTATTATGTATCTTATTATTTTACACAATTATATTCAATACTTTTGGGATTAATAAAAAACAGGTGCTAACCCGGTAGAAATTTCCTTATGGAAAAAGATGAAATTGTCATTCACGAAATATTGGTAGCAGCCAAATCCCTTTTCGGGAAATTTGGGCTGAAAAAGACCACTATAGATGATATCTCTGCTGCATCAGGAAAAGGAAAAAATACGCTTTACAGTTATTTTCCTGGAAAGAATGAAATATTTGAAGCCGTTGTTAAAGATGAAATGCAAACGGTGATCAAAAATCTGCAGGAAGCAGTTGATGCTGCCTCTTCTGCGAAAAGCAAACTAAAAGCTTTTTTGAGTAAGCAGAGTGCCGCTATCCTTGAATTGCGCAGCCTGTACAAGGTGTTGTTCGAAGATATGATTGAATCCCGCAAGATGCTGATGCCGCTGCGGCTGAAATACGAAAATACGCAGATTGAGATGATCGCTGAGATTATCAGGGGAGGTATCGCATCTGATGAATTTAAACACATGTCTGATACGCATATCCATAAATTAGCTCTCATACTGATTATTGCTTTCCGCGGATTACATTTTCCCCTTACAATTAATCCTCCTGAAATACAACCCCATGAGTATTTTGATGCGCTGGTAGACATGCTCATTGAAGGAATTGGGAATTAATGAATTAAACCGCCATATTTATATGATGAACTACCTCGAGGTGTTAGATCAGGTGAGGGCGCATGTAGCCAGCCTTTTCCACGCTAAAAAAGATGATAAACTAATTTACCATAACCTTCTCCACACAGAACAGGTAGTTAAATCTGTAGTGAAAATTGCCAATCATTATCAGTTGTCTGATCATGATTTTTTTGTGGTAAACGCCGCAGCATGGTTTCATGATATCGGGTATCTCACTAGCTTTGAACACCATGAGGCAAGGGGCGCAGAGTCTGCCAGGCAGTTCCTGAATGTCAGGGGAGCAGAACCTGAAGTAACCGAAATGGTAGTCAACTGTATCCTGGCCACTAAAATGCCGCAGCATCCGGTAGGCCTGCTGGAACAGATTATTTGTGATGCAGACCTCTTCCATCTTGGGGGCGATAACTTTAAGGACAGAAACAAACTGATGCGCAGGGAAGCTGAAGCCTGCTGGGGAAAAGATATTGATAAAAATGACTGGAGATTAAAAACGATCTCACTGTTTGAATCCCACCATTATCATACCGAGTACTGCCAGGACCTTTTAAGTGCTAAAAAACAATTAAACCTGCAGGAACTGAAAGATAAATCAGTTAAAGAAGCTGAGAAAGAGGATAAAAAAGCAGTTAAGCAGCACGAAAAGGAAGATAAGCAGCATCAAAAGGAAGAGAAGCAGCTTGAAAAGGAAAAAAAACATCGCTCAAAAGAAGATGATAACGATAACAGCGAGCTGCAGGTTTACGGCAGTGCTGAAAATCTGAATGACGCTAAGGAAATTATGAAAAAGGAAGACAAGGAAGTAAAAAAGAAAAAAAGCGACCGTCCTGACAAAGGTATCGAAACCATGTTCAGGATCACTTCGGGAAATAACCAGCGGTTAAGCGATATGGCGGACAACAAGGCACATATCATGATCTCTACAAATTCTATTATTCTATCAGTTATCCTGAGTATACTTTTGCGGAAGCTCGAAGATAACCCGCACCTGATTATCCCTACACTGATACTGCTGATCATTTGTGTGGTCACTATGGTGTTCTCCATTCTGGCTACAAGGCCATCGGTTCCTGAAGGTACTTTTACTGCAGAAGATATTCAGCAGAAGAAAGTAAACCTTTTATTCTTTGGTAACTTTTATCGTATGGACCTGCCGGAATATGTAGCAGGGATGGAGAAGATGATGGAAGACCGTGAATTTTTATATGGCACACTGATCAAGGACGTTTATTCTCAGGGAGTTGTACTTGGCCGTAAATATCGCTTGCTGAGAATTGCCTATAATGTGTTCATGTTTGGGATCATCGGTTCGGTTCTTGCTTTTGTAATTGCTGCAGCCTGGGTTGCACTTTAATATTGCTATGGAAGAATATACGTTCTACAACCGCGACCTGAGCTGGCTCAGTTTCAATGAAAGGGTTTTGATGGAAGCTGAAAATGCGAACGTCCCGCTGCTGGAACGGATCAGGTTTTTGTCTATCTATTCTTCCAACCTTGATGAATTCTACAGGGTAAGAATGCCTGTTCTGATGGCTATTGATAATTTTGACGACAGAACAGGGTTATACAATCCCTATTACAAGGCGCAGTTCCTGATTAACCAGCAACAGGAGCGCTTTGGGCACCTGCTGGCCAATTACCTGCTGCCCGCACTAAAAGAAGAAAACATTCACTGGCTATACAATGAAGATCTGCCCGAATCTGTTCAGGAGCAGGTGGCGGGTATTTTTTTTAACGAAGTACTGGCCTATATCAGGCTGTTTTCTGTGGAGAAAGACGATGATGGTTTTTTTGCAGAAAACAACAAACTGTATCAGGCGATCATGCTTAGTGACGGGGCCGGTACAGAGCGCCTGGAACTGATCACCGTTCCCTCTGATGTATTGCCCAGGCTTTTTGCACTGAATACATCAGGCAGCAAGTATGTTGTTTTTCTGGATGATATTATCAAAAATAACCTGGCTTATCTTTTTCCCGGAGAAATGATAACAGGGGTCTACAATATTAAAATTACCAGGAACGCTGAGCTGAACCTCCATGATGAGATCGACGAGGATATTACAGCGGCCCTGGAGAAAGAACTAAAGAAACGCGACCTGGGTTTTGCAACACGTTTCCTCTGCCAGCCCGGTATTCCGCTGCGGCATTTGTACAGGATTATATATACGCTGGACCTGGAAAAGGCATCCATCGTACAGGGTGGATTTTACCATAATATGAAGGACCTGAATGGCTTTCCCCTGCAGGACCCGCATTTAAGCTATAGCAAATGGCCGTCGCAGCAGATGCTGTTCCTAAAAAAGCAGGAAACATTGTTTGACCTCATCCTGCAGCAAGACCTGATGGTTCACGTCCCTTACCAGAATTATGACCCCATCCTCAGGTTTTTCAACGAGGCGGCAAATGATACTTTTGTGGAGGAAATCTCTGTTACCCTGTACCGTGTAGCGGATAATTCGCGCATTGTAAACGCACTGATCACAGCGGCTAAAAATGGCAAGAGAGTATCTGTTATGGTAGAACTTAAAGCACGTTTTGATGAGGCAAATAATATCAAATGGGCTTCCCGGATGAAAGCTGCCGGCGTAAAGCTGATCTATAGCAATGCCGATATGAAGGTGCATGCAAAAGTTGCACTGGTGAAAAGAACGGTACGCAATGAAAGTCATTATATCGGGTTGCTGGCTACGGGTAATTTAAATGAATCAACCGCAAGGTTTTATACCGATCATATTCTCATGACCGCCAACCAGGAGATGCTGCTGGAGCTGCAGCTGCTGTTTGGCTTTCTGCGCAAAAAGAAAAAGAAGCCCCAGCTGGAAGATGCCATTAACTTTGAACATCTGCTGGTTGCACAGTTTAATCTGCAGCAGAAATTTATCAGCCTGATCGACCGCGAAATTGCCCATGCAAAACAGGGACTTCCTGCGGAGATGATCATCAAGATGAATAACCTGGAGGAGAAGGTACTGATCTCTAAATTGTATGAAGCTTCAAATGCCGGGGTAAAGATCGAAATGATTATCCGGAGTGTCTGCTGCCTGATTCCGGGCATTGCCGGACAAAGCGAAAACATTACGGTGAAGCGGATAGTTGACAGATATCTGGAACATGGACGGATATTTGTGTTTCATAATAACGGCGATAAAGAAGTTTTTATGGGATCGGCCGACTGGATGAACCGCAATATCTATGGCAGGATTGAAGTATGTTTTCCTGTTTATGACGATTCCTTAAAGGCTAGATTGCTGGAAATGCTTATTTTGCAGCTGAATGATACTGTTCAGGCAGTTGAGCTCAATGAAGAACTGCAAAATAACTATTTGGCCAAAATGCCGCGTATCAGTTCTCAGCAGGCCATTTATGAACTGCTGAAGGAAACAAGCACCATAGAAACAACGAATGCAATATGACAGGATTTTTTAAGCAATTGATGATATTTAGCCTGCCCCTTGTGCTGTTGACAGCAGTGAGCGGCTGCAAGCCCAAAAAACCTGCTTTTACAAGCCCGGCAGGATATGATCTGAACAATCCGGAGAAATTCAATATGCCGGAGAGCTTACTGGAAATTTCGGGGATCGCCTTTTATAAGGATAAAAGTGATACTGTGTATTCCATACAGGATGAAGACGGCAGATTGTTCAGACAGAGCTGGATGAACAAAAAGCAAAAACATGCCGTGTTTGGATCTAAGGGAGACTATGAGGACCTTGCTATCCTGAATGAGACGATCATTGTACTGGAAAGCGATGGCACATTGTATGTTTTCCCTTTTGCCGAAGCTGTACAGGAGGAAATAAGCGATATCAAAATTTACAAAGATTTACTTCCAAAAGGGGAGTATGAAAGCATCTACGCCAATAACCAGACCAACCAGGTTTATCTGCTTTGCAAAAACTGTAAGGGCGATAAAAAAGACAAAGCGATGTCCGGCTCTATTTTTACATACAATACGGCAAAAAAAGAACTGATCCCGTCGGGTGATTTCTCAATGGACCTCTCAGAAATGATCGAGAAGGAAGAGATCCTTAAAACGGGTCTAAAGGCTTCGGCATTGACAAGGGACCCTCATTCCGGGGAATGGTATATCCTCTCTTCGGTAAACAAAGTATTGGTGGTGGCCACGCCAGACTGGAAGGTGAAAAGTGTGCATCGTCTCAATTCTTCTGTTTTTAATCAACCAGAAGGTTTGGCTTTTGATAACCAGATGAATTTATATATATCCAATGAGGGCGATGAGCTTTCTGCCGGTAATATTCTGAAGTTTAAACATAAATAAACCTTAAAAGATGCAGGCAATAATCTTAGACTTGAATAAATCCATTTGCGGTACCGGGGAGGCAATTGGAACTGATATTCAGTTTTCATTGCGGCCTTTTATGGATTTCCTTGCCGAAAAACAACGTGAGGAAAAAACAGCGAAAGTTAATTTTTACAATTATCTGCTGGAACAGTTCTCGGTTTACCCTGAATTGCAGCTGCCGGTTCCGGCAAATGAAACTTCCAGGTACAATCACTTATACGAGTTGATATACACGGCTTTGTCACCGATCATCAATGAAGAGGCTGAACAACTTTGGGCCCTTGGCCGGCCTGTATCGCCCTGCTTTTATTATGGTACAGATGCTTTTTATTCAGTTCTGCTGGGTAAAGACGGCCATGTGAAGCAAAACATTGCGCTGCCCAGCAAAGAAGCCATGGAAAAAAGTAAGCTCAGGAACTTTTATAATCTGATCCTCAAGCGCTTTTATAATTTCAGCCTCGGGGGACAGCAGGACACGATAAAATCGATAGTAGACCAGGACACGCACCTGCTCACCTACTACCGGATGAACATCGACTCCCGCTTTATGGAAATTACCGTTAAGGGCGATCTGCCTGAACTGTCGCTGGACCGAATTAAGGAATACATGGAGGATGAAAGCACGAGCATTGAATTGCTCAGCAAGCTGATTCCGCCGGAAATATTCAGGGTTGAAGGGATCTCTGTTGTCAGTCTAACTGATGTTACAGCAGAATATGCTCTGGAAGCTATAAAAAACACGATTATTGAGCACAATCAATGCCTTGAAGGATGGAATAATTCAATCATTGTCAACGCACTAAAATCGCTTGTAGGGACGCCTGCAATAGAATTCAGCCTGCTGCCCTACATGAAGCTGAACAAAAAGACACTCTTATACAGCCACGAAGGCTTTGAAAGTGTGATCATCAAGCAGGCAAAGCTGAACGGCCTGCCCGAGGATGAGTATACTGTACTGGCCGATGGCTTTATTGCACATCCCCGCCGGCTGATTTTTACCGACGTGAGCAACATCAACTCCGAGGAATTTCCTTTATTGAAACTGATCGGCGATACCGGGATCCATTCCTACGGGCTCTTTCCTCTGTATTATAATGCAAAGCTGGTGGGCTGCCTGGAAGTATATACCCATGATCCGCTTGCATTTAATGGCAGCATCCTCACTAATATTGAAGCTGCATTCCCTTTGCTTGCCCAACTGTACCAAAATATCATAGTCGACTTTAATAACGAGATTACTGCGATCATCACCGATAAGTTTACGGCCCTGCAGCGGTCGGTACAATGGCGCTTTATACAGGTGGCATATGATTATATGAAATCTGGCGGAGTTGAAAAAAACCTGCCGATAGACCCGGTTTATTTTGAGGATGTACATCCCTTTTATGGGGCAGTGGATATCAGAAACTCGAGCATTGAACGGAATCTAATGATCAGAAGGGATCTCTATGCCCATTTTGAAGTGCTAGAAGTGACGCTTGATCATCTGAAGGCAAAAATACCGAAAGACCTTACCGATGATTTTCCGCAACAGAAATCTGCCTGGAACCACAAGACTTTTGATGAAATGTCTGATCGGGAGATCATGAAAACTGACGATTATCTGCAGCGCCAGCTTCCGTCTTACTTTAATATGCTGGTTGAAGAACATCCGGAAGCACGGGAGCTGATCGACGAGTATTTTACGCTGACGCAGCCCGGCGGTAAGATTTTTGAGAACAGGGACAATTACGAACTGAGTATGCAGATGATCAACCATGCGCTAAACCGCCACCTGGATGAGTTTAATGCAGAACTGCAGGAGCTGTATCCCTGCTATTTCGAGAAATTCAGGACTGACGGGGTAGAGTTTGACATTTACCTGGGCCAGTCGATCACTCCGGATATCAAGTTTAATCATCAGTTCCTGACGGATTTCCGCTACAGACAGCTCAGGGCAATTGCAGAAATTGCACAGGTGACCGGAAACCTAACGCCGCACCTGCCGATCCCTCTGGAAACAACTCAGTTGATTTTTGTATATGATAAGCTGATTGATATCGGTTTTCGCCTGGATGAACAAAGATTTGATGTGGAAGGCAGCTATAACATCAGGTATCAGATGGTGAAAAAAAGAATAGACAAAGCACATGTCAGGGAAAGCACAGAACGCCTCACCCAGCCTGGCAAAATTGCGATTGTTTATTTTAACAATACCGAAGCCCAGGAATATTTGGGCTATATTCATCGGCTGCAGGAAATTAACCTGCTTACCAGTCTCGTAGAATATATCGATGTGGAAGAATTGCAGGGCGTTGAAGGATTAAAGGCATTACGGGTTGAGGTGGCGATGAACAACACAGCTTAATAAAATTATACATGGTTTCCAGGAAGAATAAAATTAGTTTATTGGCGATGGCCTTTTATACAGGCTTGCCTTGTATGGCTGTAGCCCAGCAGTATCAGACAAGGGACTCTATCACGATAGCTATTTCTCCTGTTTATGATTCTGTAAGTAAAGCACACCGCTTCTTTTTTGGAGAAAGCTACCGTAAACTCTGGGCAACGCCTGTGAGATTGAGGATCATTGATCTGCAAAAGGAAAAGGGCGGAATGAAAATCTTAAAGCTTGGTGGTGGCAATCAGACGCGATCGCTGCAGTTGCAGGATGCCGCCGGACATGAATGGGCACTCAGGACCGTACAAAAATATCCGGAGAGGGGCCTGCCCGAAAACCTCAGGGCTACGATTGCCAAAGATATTGTACAGGACCAGATCGCTACAAACCATCCTTTTGGATCACTGATCGTGCCTCCGCTCGCCGATCTGCTGAATATTCCGCATGCCCACCCCGAAATTGTATATGTGGGCGATGATCCGGGGCTGAAGGAATACAGAAAGGACTTCGCAAATGCTGTTTACCTGATTGAAGAACGCTCACCGATAGGTTTTGAGGAAAGTGACAATACACTAAAGGTGGAACGCAAGCTGGAAGAAGATAATGACCACCAGGCAGACCAGAAGCTGCTGCTGCGGGCAAGGCTGCTGGATTTTATTATTGGCGACTGGGACCGGCATGAAGATAACTGGCGCTGGCTGAAAGAAGAAGATAAAAAAGGAGATAAAATTTACATCCCGGTACCCAAAGACCGGGATAAGGTATTTTACAGTACCTCGGGCCTCCTGCCCTGGGTACTTTCACACCAATGGCTGAAAGCTAACCTCCAGCCATATCAGGAGGAGATCAGGGCCATAGATCAGTATAACTTTAACCAGCAAAACTTTGACCGCTATTTTCTGAATGCTTTGTCGGAAAAAGATTGGAAGGAAGAGGTGAAATATGTACAGGAAAAGATCACGGCTGCAGCGCTGAGACAGGCTATGGCAAAAATTCCTGCCAATATTTTTACGATAGGAGGGGAAAGGACGCTCAGTATCATGATTGCCAGAAGGGACCATCTGGAAAAGACTGCGCTGGACTATTACCGCTTTTTGTCGACAACTGTTGAGGTTAGAGCGTCGGACAAAAGGGAATATTTTGAGATCAAACATCAGAAGGACGGAGATATAGAACTGACAATACGTAACCTTAAAAAGGATGGCGGACAGGGCAGGAAACTTTACCACCGTACTTTTGATCATACGCTGACGAAGGAGATCCGCCTGTACGGTATGGCTGGTGAAGATGTGTTCGATGTGACGGGCAAAACTAAATCGCCTGTTAAGGTAAGGATGATTGGCGGGGATGATAAGGATACATTTAAGCTGAACCCAGATCTGAAGGGTGGAGTGAATACCTATGTATACGACCGCCTGGATGAGGAAAATGATCTGCCGCCCGCCTCGCTTGCAAAACTGCGTTTATCCACAGATACTGCGGTGAACAAACATAAATTCAATTATATCTATGACCAGTTTGGCCCTTTATTCCATCTGAATTATAGTGTGGACCGCGGTATCCAGCCGGGTATTGGGCTGATCCTGCAGAAACAGGGTTTCAGAAAATATCCCTATGCCTCCAAACAGGAGTTCTGGGTGGATTACTCAACAGGAAGAAAAGCCTTTATTTTAAGCTATAACGGAGATTTTAAGAAGGTGATTGGCGACTATAATTTCAGGGTAAATGCGCAGCTGCTGGGTCCGCATAACCTCAGTAACTTCTTCGGCCTCGGCAATGAAACGGCTTTTGTGCAGGATGATAAGGATGATCAGAACGAGGAAGAAGGAAAAGACCGGGGAATTTCGTATTACAGGAACCGCTATGATTACCTAACGGCCGATTTCCAGCTGTACAAAAAGTTGAATAAATGGACGGTAGGGGCGGGTATAACGACTGAGTATTATACGAGCAGCCGCAGTGCAAATGACGAAAGGTTCCTGAAAGATTTTGATCTGAGCAACCCTGAAGAATCTGTATTCGCTGATCAGTCGTACGCAGGTCTGGTTACCGAAATCAACTATGATTCAAGGGACAATATTGCGATACCCAAAAAAGGGCTATACTGGAATACCAGGATTTCGGGCAGTCAGCAGCTCAATGGCGACCACGACCGTTATGGCAAAGTACAATCTGAATTCCGCGCGTATTTTAACCCGGGCAACAGTGGCTTTGTAATTGCCAACCGTGTGGGCGGGGGGACGACCTTTGGTAATCCTGAATATTTCCAGCTCATGCAGCTTGGGGGGGTGCATAACCTGAGAGGCTATCATACTAACCGTTTTACAGGCAGGACAATGGCTTACGAAAGCCTTGACCTGAGGCTGAAGCTGTTCGATTTCACGTCTTATGTGGTGCCGGGGTCATTCGGATTGCTTGGGTTTAATGATGTTGGCAGGGTGTGGTATCCGGGACAATCTTCTGATAAGTGGCATTATGGTTATGGAGGGGGTATTTATGTTGTGCCTGCTGATCTGATCCTGATCCAGGCAGCAGTGGGGATTTCTAAGGAAAGTACAATGCCGTATATTTCTGTAGGGTTTAACTTTTAAATACGCGGATTACTATTGTTGAGATGTTTCTTAACAAAAAAATGGTGTGCTGTATTCCGGCTGCATAATTTTGCTGCGCAAAAAGACGCTAGGCCGTCATACAGCACACCATTTTTTTTGAAGACGATCTAAGGAATCATCTAACCAATGTGCTAAAACCAGTGTACTAAACCAGTGTACTAAACCAGTGTACTAAACCAGTGTACTAGACCACTGTGCTATACCAGTGTGCTAAACCCTTATGCTAGACCACTGTGCTAGACCAGTGTGCTAGACCAGTTTGCTAAACCCTTATGCAAGATCACTGTGCTATACCAGTGTGCTATACCCTTATGCTATACTAGTTTGTTAACCCCTTACGCTAGACCACTGTGCTATACCAGTGTGCTAGACCAGTGTGCTAAACCCCTATGCTAGACCAGTGTGCTAAACCCTTATGCTAGACCAGTGAGCTAGACCAGTTTGCTAAACAAAAAATGGTGTGCTGTATTCCGGCTGCATAGTATTGCTGCGCAAAAAGACGCTAGGCCGGCATACAGCACACCATTTTTTTTGAAGACGATCTAAGAGATCATCTAACCAGTTTACTAAACCAGTGTGCTAGATCCTTATGCTAGACCAGTGTGCTATAGACCAGTTTGCTAACTCCTTACGCTAGACCACTGTCCTAATCCAGTGTGCTATACCCTTATGCTAGACCAGCGAGCTAGACCAGTTTGCTAAACCCCTGCGCTAAAGAATGGTGTTTAGCAAACTGGAACTTGGTTGGGAGGCCTGGTCACTCTACCGCTTTGTAGGTAACCTTCTGACTAAGCTTTACACCAGCAATTACCGATGAAATAGTCTCGGGATATTGATCCTGATTGTAAGTGTAAACGAAGGTCTGGTTGTTCGCTGGCTTTGACGGATAGGTACAGCTGCTGATATTATTCAGGCTGGACAGGAAGAGCTTGCCCGGCTCTTCAATTACAAAAAGCCAGGCACATCCTGCGTTTTTAAAAAGGCCATTCTTGTCATCATAAAGATAGCCTGCGGTAAATGCAGCATTAGAGTTTTGTTCCCTGATCAGGTTTCCTTTTTTCTCGTAAAATCGCTCTTCAGTATTGGTTAGTATTTCCTGGCCATTGTAATAAAGAATACTGCTGATCAGCAAATCACTGCTATAGCTGAATGCGTAAGACCCAACCTTTTTGTACACATTTCCAGTCGTGGCATAGTTCGCTGCTTTGATCACTCTGTTTGCATTATCTAATCTGTATTCGGTGTAAGCAATCATTTCCTCACCATCATAATGCACAAGAGCATAGGGCATGCCGCCGGGGGTAAACTCCAGTACTGTACTTGTCCCATCGCCATACTCTATTTTGGACAGGGAATAGTTTGTGGTATAACTGAAAGACATTTTTGATTTTCCCGTTCCGATCTGGGTAGGGACCAAATTTTTTTCGGGCAGAGTGGGGACTGATGGTTTGTTGTCCGCAATTTTTTCCGGTGCCGGATCATTTCGTTTGCAGGCTGCCAGTATGCTCAATCCGATGCACAGGTAAAACGGCAGAATTTTCAGGTAAGCTTTCATAATCTTAATAGTTTAATTATTTAAGTTCTAACTTAATTCTGTTTGTGCTTACACTGGTTATTTAATTAAAAAAAATCGTCATTTATTTAATTCGGGTGTTGTTGATTTATTTTGAAATATTCACAAACAAAGTGTCGTTTTTTCCGGTTATAACTCATATTTTAATCTCAGATTTGTTCAGTTTCTTTGATTCCCATCTTTAAAATTATATGGAAATAATTCATTTGAGTGCAGAATGTTATCCGGTCGCGAAAGTTGGCGGCCTGGGTGATGTTGTTGGTGCTCTGCCAAAATATCAGAACAAGCTCGGGCACTTTTCTAAAGTGGTTATGCCTGCCTACAACAATTCCTTTATGCGGGAAAATGAGTTTGAGGTAGTGTATGATGCCTGGGTAAACCTGGGACGTGACGGATATCCCGTTCGCATCCTCAGGGAAAAAACAAATAAACTTGGATTTGATCTGTACCTTGTTCATATTCCCGGACTAACCGACAGGGATAAGGTTTATGGATATGGCGATGATACAGAACGGTTTATTGCATACCAGATTGCTGTGCTCGACTGGATCAGCCAGTGGGAACACCGTCCGGATGTAATCCACTGCCACGATCACCATACGGGGCTTGTGCCCTTTATGACGGCCAACTGCGAGCGTTATAAAAGCCTGAACCATATTCCTACGATACTCACTATCCACAATGCGCAGTACCAGGGACAGTTTGGATGGGATAAATTGCATTATCTGCCGGCCTTCGACCTATGGAAATCGGGCATGCTGGAGTGGAAGAATGCCATCAACCCACTTGCTTCGGCCATCAAATGTGCCTGGCGTGTAACTACAGTTTCTCCAAGTTACCTTGATGAACTGAGCCAGCGCGCAAACGGACTGGAAAGCCTGCTGAGCATGGAACGCGGAAAGTCGTCCGGCATCCTCAATGGTATTGACAATGAGGTATGGGACCCTAAAAAGGACCCGATGCTTGAAAAAACTTACAATTTCAGGACAGTAGACAGTGGTAAAAAGGCAAACAAAGCGGCCTTATGTGCTGTTTTTAACCTGGATCCATCAAAGCCTCTCTTTACATTTATCGGAAGACTGGTAGGAGAAAAGGGTGCAGATCTGTTACCGGATATTTTTCACAATGCGCTGGCACATAGCCGGGGAAATATTAATATTCTGGTTTTAGGGTCAGGTGACCCTGTTGTTGAAGGAAAATTATCAGAACTTCAACATTGGTTTTCAGGTAATTATAATGCTTATATAGGGTACAATGAAAAGTTGTCTCACCAGATTTATGCAGGGGCAGATTTTCTGCTGATGCCATCGAGAGTTGAACCATGCGGGCTCAACCAGATGTATGCGCTGAGATATGGAACGATACCTATCGTTAGAAGGATCGGGGGCTTAAGGGATACTGTTACAGATATCGGTGATGGCGGATTTGGAATTTGCCACGATCAGACAAGCGTTTGGGATGTTGGCCAGGCAATGGGCAGGGCTTATGAGCTGTACAAGGATAAAAAAAGAATGAAGGAGATCCTCAAATATACAATGCAACTGGATCATTCCTGGGATAAGGCAGCCCAACAATATATAGACACATACCAAATGTAAATTAATAATTATATGACTGAAAAAGTATTAGGAGTTATTCTTGGCGGTGGTCAGGGCTCCAGATTATCACCACTTACCCAAACGCGTTCAAAGCCGGCAGTTCCGATTGCGGGTAAGTACCGTTTGGTAGATATTCCTATTTCCAATTGCCTGAACTCCGGTATACACCGTATGTTCGTATTAACGCAGTTTAACTCTGCCTCTCTGAACAAACATATCAAGAACACTTATTACTTCAGTCATTTTAGTGATGCATTTGTTGATATCCTTGCAGCAGAGCAGACTCCCGACAATCCTACATGGTTCCAGGGAACGGCGGATGCGGTGAGACAAACGATGCACCATTTGTTGCAACATGAGTTTGAATATGTCCTGATCCTGTCGGGAGATCAGCTTTATCAGATGGATTTCAATGAAATGCTGCAGGCGCATGAAGCAAGTGGTGCAGCAGTAACACTGGCGACCATCCCGAGCACAGCAAAAGACGCTACGAGTTTCGGTATCCTGAAAGCTGATGAGAATAATATCATTACTTCATTCATAGAAAAACCGAGCAGCGATCTGCTGGTAGACTGGGCATCTGATACCGGCGCTGAAATGCAGGCTGAGGGCAGGAACTACCTGGCTTCAATGGGTATATATATTTTCAATCGTGATTTGTTGTTGAGCATTTTTGCGGAGAATCCTGATGAAAAGGATTTTGGAAAAGAAATTATCCCAAGAATGTTGAAAGAGCAGAAAGTACTGAGTTTTCAATATGAAGGATACTGGACGGACATAGGTAATATCTGTTCTTTCTTTGAGGCAAACCTTG
Organism: Pedobacter westerhofensis; assembly: GCF_900182595.1. Taxonomy (GTDB): domain Bacteria; phylum Bacteroidota; class Bacteroidia; order Sphingobacteriales; family Sphingobacteriaceae; genus Pedobacter; species Pedobacter westerhofensis. The sequence continues at coordinate 162,838 of NZ_FXTN01000007.1, forward strand.
GGCTTACTGATGATATTCCTAAGTTTAATCTTTTTGACAGTCATCAGAGTATCTTTACACGTCCACGCATGTTGCCACCAACGAAGATCTTAAGCTCTTCACTTGATAAAGCCGTGATCGCTGAGGGGTGTATCCTGAATGCAGATTATATCAAACACTCTGTGATCGGCATCCGTTCCAGAATTGGTAACGGAACAACGATCGAAAATGCCTATATTATGGGTAGCGACCGTTATCAGACACTTGGAGAAATCGCCGAGGAGAACGGGAAAGGCAACCCGCTGATTGGTATCGGAGACCGATGCAGGATCATGAATGCAATTGTAGATAAAAATGCCAGAATAGGTAATGATGTACAGATCAATGGCGGGCCGCACATGGCCGACGGTGATTTTGAATCATATGCTGTGAAAGATGGTATTGTAGTGGTGAAAAAAGGCGCCATGATTTCGAACGGTACTGTCATAGGATAAATTCCTGTTAAAAAATAATAAAGCGGAGGATGTTGAGCAAACATCCTCCTTTTTTTTACCCGCTGCGGTATTAATGTGTGCCGCCCAGTTCGGCGGCAATCTCAAGCATTCCTTCCTTAAATCCGGCTTCGTACCCTTTTTTGAAGAATTCAAGAAAAGTTTCCTCTAATTCCTTGTTCAGCCGGCCATTTTCCATTTCCTTCTGTATGGCTTCTTCGGCGGCCTGATCGGGATTGTAAATTTTAAAAATGCTTTTTCGCTTTTTCAATCCGGCGGAGTACAGATCTTTTTGTTCAGGGCTTAAAGCTGCAAACTCAGCAGCCTCAAAAACTTTTGCAAAGCTTTCGCCCTGCAGTGATGACGGGATCTGCTCAAGATGCCGCAGATGTTTCAGGAGGTAGAACCATTTGTCCAGTTCTGTTTTCAGATCGTTGCCTGCCTTTTGGAATGCAGGTATTTCCAGTAATTTGACACCCATTCTGCCGGCAGGATTTTTCTTCCTGTTTACTTTGGTAAAAGTCGCTTCACGGTAATAGGGATCCTCTGTATCGCCGGCAGTAAAATCAATCAGGATCAGCACATACATTTCTTTCAGCAGGAACTCCGGCCCCTGTTTACCTGATTCCATTTCTGTGAAAAAACCGGTGCTGAACTTGCCCGAACTGTTCCTGAAAAATTCTTCATCTAGCCGCCGGATGGTCACCTGGAACTCTGTTTCATCTTTTTCTTTGCAAATCAGCTCAGAAAGCACACTTTTGCCGTTGTCCCTGTTTTTTTGAGCAGGCATAAAAACAACATCTACGATCTGTTTTTTTCCTTCAAAAACAGCATTTAGAAATTTTAGCAGGATTCCTTTATTGGGCTCGCTGCCAAAAAAGTGTTTGAATCCGAAATCTGTTAAGGGGTTAATGTAACGATTTATTTCTGACATAGTTAATGAATTAGATGTCAAATGTAACTTTCGTTATTTATTAAAGCAAATATATTTAATATTAAATTAATTATTAGTATAATTTGTTTTGCTTCAATTTCTCTTTAATTTAATTGTGATCATTTGTTTAGTTCGTGCAAACGTGTTTTTTTTAATTAAATCACAATTCTAGTATTGTTTTCTGTGGGATGCCCGGTACAGATCAGCACTCGTCCCTGTGCCATTTCCTGGTCGGTAAGTATTTCATTGTAATCCATTCTCACATGGCCTGAGGTACAGGTGGCCACGCATGAACTGCAAATGCCTGCCCTGCAGCTGTATGGAACATTGATCTCATGCTCCAGTGCCACCTGAAGAATCCTTTTATACCAGGGCACTTCCAGCTGGTAAGTCTGCTGGTTATATTCAAGTACTACCGTATACGTATTTTTATCACTGACCTCTTTCTCAGTCATATCATCATCATCCGCCTCGTCGTCGGGAATAAAATAGGTTTCCTTTTTGATCTGATCCAGGCAGTAGCCCATTGCCAGGAGCGATATCCGGCAGGTGACCATATAATCAATGGGGCCACAGGTATAACACAGGGCATCTGCCTGGTCAAATTCAAGATTTGCTGCAACAAGTTCCTGGATCAAAAAGCTATTTAACCTTGCAAACTGTAATCTTTTTGCATCGCTGAACAGATATATCAGTTTAAACCTTTCGGGGTATTTTTGCTGCCAGATATTAAGTTCGTCAAAAAACAAAGTACTGGACTGCGACCTGTTACTGTAGATCAATACCACCCTGGTATATTTTTCTTTCACCAATGCAGTTTTCAGGATAGAGAACACGGGTGTGATGCCAACCCCTGCGGCAAATAGAAAGACCGTGCGGCGGATTTCCTCCACAGGATGATAAGTAAACAGACCATTGGGAGCTAAGGCTGTAAAGAGATCGCCGACTGCCGTTTTATGGTGCAGGTGTTTGGAGATCTCGCCGTTTTCAACCAGTTTAACAGCAATGCTCAGGGGTTCATCCACATCCGGCGAACTGCAGATCGAATAGGAGCGCCTGATCTCTTTTCCGTTGACCACAAACAATACGGTGAGAAATTGTCCCGCTTCATAATAAGGCATTTTACCATCAAGGGGAGCTAACTGAATAAAGACATTGTCACCGGGCTCTTTTGAAATCGCTGTGATGCGGAACTGTATTGTGGTCATTCTGCAAATCTATCGATTTACTTTAAACATAATTGAACACCAGTGAGAAGATCGTTCTCTCGCGTGGCACAGAACTTACTTCCAGACTTCCATAATGCATTTTCATGATATTCCTGGTGATTGTAAGCCCTATTCCCGAGCCGTTCTTCCGTGTGGTAAAGAAAGGGACAAAAATCTTTTCCAGCAGATCGGGTTCAATTCCTTTTCCATTATCGGCCACATCGATAAAGAGCTTGTTCTGTTCAAGCCGGTAATCAATCTCTATCAACGGGTTTTCTGTTTCTTCAAGGGAATGGATGCTGTTGGTGACCAGGTTTATGAGCGCCTGTTCTACTAGCTTGAGGTCTACATTCACCGTGATCTTAGACGAAGTTTGCCCTACCTGCAGCCTGATGTTTTTTGCTGCAGCAAAGGGCTGCATCAGCACATGGATATGCTGCAGTATCCCGCCAATACTGTGAAATTCCAGTTCTGGTGTGGGCAGTTCTGCAATCAGCCTGTAGTCCTTTACAAAGCCCAACAACCCTTCTGATCTTCTTTTGATCGTTTGTATGGCCGGTTTAAGATCTTCAAGGTCTTCCTTGCTCAGAAAGTCTTTATTCAGCACCATGCTGTTTACGGTATCGGACAGGGAACTGATAGGGGTGATGGAATTGAGGATCTCGTGTGAGATTACTCCGATCAGCCGGTTCCAGGCTTCAATCTCCTTCTGCTCAATCTCATCTTTAATATTCTGGAAGGATACGATTGTATAATCTGCGCCGTAAAGATTGAGTGGGATGACCTCGGTGGACAGCTGGATAAGTTTATCCTGTATCTTCAGTTCCAGAAACCTTTTTCCCCCTTTACGGATCTGTTCAATTTCTGTAGTGAAAACCGGCAGGTGCTGTTTTAGCCGGTGCCAGTATTTGTAGGCAGGTACGTTCAGCAGGCTTGCAGCGGCCTCATTAAAGAAAGCGATCTCTATTTGTCCTGCGCTGTTTTTTGTTTCCTTTACAACAATCACGCCCACAGGAACCTGCTGCAGAATCGTTTTGATCAGCTGGAACATGGCATCCTGCTCCAGCTGGATGTCTTTGTGTGTTTTGATGATGTCGTCAAACGAGCTGTACAGATCAGGGAAACTTCCTTTGGTACTTTTATTCTTAAAATTCAGGGTATGGTCGCGTGTTTTAATCGCCAGGATAAAGCGTTTAATGTCAGACCTGATCTGGTTGATATAGCTGTACAGCGACACCACTGCCATCAGCAGAATAAAGGAAATACCTGCAATGGTAAACCAGAGCCGTGTTTTCAGGATCAGGTAGCCCAGCAGGATGGCCAGGATGTTGATGAACAATAGTTTGAATATCAGCCTGAAGGTAAAGCGCTCATAAAACATAGGCCTATAATCCGAATTTTTCTATCCTGCGGTATAATGCAGCACGTGTGAGTCCCAGTTCTGCCGCGGCACGCGAAATATTGCCTTTATGGTTATCTATCGCCTTTTGTACCATCATCCTTTCCATTTCTTCGAGATCCATATTCGCAGTTACCGGAGTGCTGCTGCCAAACCGCTGCGGGCTCAGCTGCAGGTCGGTTTCGGTAATCTCATGGCCGTCGGCCATAATAATGGCCCTTTCTATCACATGCTGCAGTTCGCGTACATTTCCCGGCCAGTGGTAATTGAGCAAAGTCTTGCCGGCTTTATCATTAATGCGGCTGATGCTTTTATGGTATTTGGTACTGAAAGTCTGCAGGAAATGATCGGCCAGCAGCAGGATATCTTCGGCACGCTCATGCAGGGGCGGCAGCATCAGTTCTACAGTGTTGATCCTGAACAGCAGGTCCTGCCTGAAAGTTCCTTTGCCTACCATCTCATTCAGCGGCATATTGGTGGCCGTGATCAGCCGCACATTCACTTTACGCTCCCTGCTTTCCCCCAGCCTGGTGACCGTCCGGTTCTGCAGTACGGTCAGCAATTTCGACTGCAGGGGCAGCGACAGGTTACCGATCTCGTCCAGAAAGATTGTCCCGTTATCGGCAAGTTCAAATCTCCCCGGCCTGTCGTCCCTGGCATCAGTAAAAGCGCCTTTCGCATAGCCAAACAGTTCGCTTTCAAACAGGTTCTCATTCAGGGAACCAAGATCCACGTGCATGAAGATATGGTTCTTGCGGAGCGAGTGTTTATGCAGTTCATAGGCAAATACCTGTTTCCCTGTACCATTTTCTCCGAGGATCAGAACATTGGCATCAGTAGGGGCTACCTTGGTCAGCGTATGCTGCAGGTGTTTAATGGGCCCAGATGTGCCGATGATGTTCTCAAACTTGCGGGCGATATCGTTTTGCAAAGAAGAGTGGATCTTCTCCAGTTTTTTTACTTTCCTGGTAGAAGCCCGCAGTTTGGAGGCCGCTGAAAGTGTAGCGTAAAGCTTATCGTTCTCCCAGGGCTTTAGTATAAAATCTATCGCTCCTTTTTTGATGGCCTGAACGGCCAGCTCTACGTTGCCGTAAGCAGTCATGAGAATTACCACATAATCTTTGTCAATAGAAAGGATATGCTCCAGCCAGTACAGGCCCTCGCGCCCGTCGCTCGCGCCCTTCTGATAGTTCATATCCAGCAGGATAATATCGATATCATTATGGCTGAGGAGGACATTGATCTCCTTCGGGGATTTGCAGGTGACTACCTGGTTAAAGTGCTGTTTTAAAAACAGTTTGGCACTCAGCAGGATGTCGTCATCGTCATCAATCACTAAAACGTTGGCTTCTGTCATTTTACAAGATTTATCCAAAAATAATTGAAATGTCCGATGTTGTACATCAAGTGTCCGATAACGAACGGTGTTTTTCAAAATAAATATTTAAAACGTTGAAATATAGTGCTTTGACTGTGTATTTTTTCTTTGGCATATCCTTGGCATAGGGGATAGCAGAACTACAGGTACAACAATGGATAAGATTATAGAGAAAAAGAGATTTAGTAAGAAAATGATATTTATGGCCATAGGCGGTGTATTGCTTATAACACTGGTAGCTTACGGTTATAAATTATCCTTAAGCAAAGTATATAAGGCAGATGCTGATAAACTGACCATCAGCAAAGTACAGTACGGTGACTTTGAGGATGTAGTATTATTGAATGCCAGTGTAGTACCGCTGACTTCTGTAATTGTAAGTTCATCAGAGGGCGGTACCGTAGCCGAGATCTTTGTAGAAAATGGTGCCAGTGTAACAAAAGGCACGCCTTTGCTCAGGATTGCCAATCCGCATGCACTTTCCGGTTACACCACCAGCGAAACAGGTATCATCGAGCAGCAGAACCAGCTGCGCAAGGTTCGTTTAGACCTGGAGCAGAACCAGCGGGTAATGACACAGGACATGATGGTGATCGAAGATGCCCTGCGCACAGCGAGGCGCAAGTTTAGGATTGACAGTGCCCTGTTTGCGAAAAAGGTAATTACTAGAGAAGAATTTAATACTTCGAGCCAGGATTATGATTATAACAAAGGCCGGAAAGAGATCATGAAACAGGCCGTGAAACAGGAAAACCAAAGCCGGGTAATGCAGCTGCAGCAAATTGATTTTTCTGTGGGCCGCATGAATGAGAGCCTGGAATCTATCCGGGAGAATATTGAGAACATGACGATCAAAGCCCCGGTATCAGGCAGGTTATCATCCTATGACCCAGTGGTGGGTAAATCTTATGCCGCCAATGAAATGCTGGGCAAGATTGATGTATTGCAGGGTTATAAACTGCAGGCAGGAGTGGATGAATATTATGTGAACAGGGTGAAGGAAGGACAAACTGCCAATTGCGAGTTTAATGGCAAAACATATGAGCTGCGGGTGAGCAAGGTAATTCCTGAGGTTACGGCAGGCCAGTTTCAGGTAGAACTGGTATTCCTGGGAAAATCACCGGATGAACTGCGCAGAGGTTTATCTTTACAGGTAAAGCTTACCCTGTCTGACAACAGTAAATCGTTGCTGCTTGCCCAGGGACAGTTTTTTCAAAGCACCGGCGGCTCCTGGGTGTTTGTGCTGAAAGATGGCAGAGCCCAAAAAAGAAATGTGAAGATCGGCCGCAAGAACTATCAGTACTATGAAATTATGGAAGGACTGCAAAAGAATGAGGAGGTGATTACCTCGTCATATGACCAGTTTAACCAGTACGACGTGATCGAAGTGAGTAAATAGAGCGATTTGCTGCATTTGATCAGTAGAGGTGACTGCTCAGTAATAAGTAATTAGCAAACAGAGGATAAAAAGATATAAATCATAAATAAGAATATCATGATAAAAATTGAGAACCTGGAAAAAGTATACAAGACGGAGGAAATAGAAACAACTGCATTGAACGGGATCAATATGCATGTCAAAACCGGTGAGTTCGTCTCCATCATGGGGCCTTCAGGTTGCGGTAAATCTACCTTGCTCAATGTGATGGGCTTACTGGATAAACCTGAAAGCGGCAGTTACAAGTTCCTGGAAACTGAACTGCTGACGATGAATGATAAGCAACGTTCAAATTTCCGTAAGCAGAATATGGGTTTTGTATTCCAGAATTTTAACCTGATCGATGAACTGACGGTATTCGAAAACATTGAATTGCCCCTGATCTATAATAAGGTTCCGGCTACAGAACGGAAGCGGCTGGTGAATGAGATCATTGAAAGGATGAACATCGTGAACCGGAGCGGGCATTTTCCGCAGCAGTTATCCGGCGGTCAGCAGCAGCGGGTTGCGGTAGCGCGTGCGCTGGTAACCAAGCCAAAGCTGGTGCTGGCGGATGAGCCTACAGGTAACCTGGACAGTTCACATGGTAACGAAGTAATGGAACTGCTTTGTGAACTGAACGAGCAGGGAACAACCATCGTGATGGTGACCCACTCCTCGCATGATGCCAGTTTTTCCAACCGGATCATTAATCTGAAGGATGGGCATGTGATCTCAGAAAAGATCAATAAAAGCCGTACAGAAGAATTGATTTAGTCATAAAATACCATTTAGGTGATGGAATACCATTCGGGGTAGCTGGTGCATTTGAAGATTTCGTCTGGGGGTCTTCAAAGCACTGGCGGTCCTGATGGTCATGGAGAAAATAAAAAATAAACCCTGTTGCTATGTTCAAGCTCAACTTTAAAATAGCCTTAAGAAACATCTGGAAGAATAAGACCTCTTCACTAATCAATATCAGCGGACTGGCAATTGGTTTGGCCGCCTGCCTGATGCTGCTGCTCTATGTGTCTTATGAATGGAATTTTGATAAACAGAGTAAAGACGACGCCAATACCTATCAGGTGATGATGAACCACAGAGGCGTAGACGGACAGATTACGGAAACGGGACAAAGTACATCGAATGTAATAGCGCCATTGTTTAAGCAAAAATACAGTTGGGTAAAGACATCAGCCAGGCTAAGCTGGGCCGCGCCATATCTGGTGTCTGCAAATCATATCGGTTTTAAGAAAACAGGGGCATTTGCTGATCCGGGTATCCTGGATATTTTTAATTACACATTTATTTATGGTGATGAGCGTACTGCTTTGAATGCGCCAAATAGCGTAATCATTACAGAATCAACAGCCCGGCTATTTTTCGGTACCACGGATGTGCTGAATAAATCTATCCGTTTTCAGAATGCGCTGGACCTTAAAATTACAGGAGTGATCAGGGATCTGCCGGCCAATATGTCCAGATCTTTTGATTATCTGATGCCATGGTCCTTTTATGAGTCGCGGTTTGACTGGGCAAAGAAACCAAACTGGCAAAACTATAGTTTTACCACATTACTAAAAATAGATCCTCAAACTAATGTAGATCAAATCAATTCCTCTATTAAAGATCTATACCTGCAGAACGGTCTTAAGTTAAAAGTTGAACCATACCTTTTCCGTTACAGCAAATTGCATTTGTACGGCAATTTTGTCAACGGTATCAGTACCGGGGGCAGCATTACCCAGTTGCGTTTGTTTATGGGACTGGCTATCGGGATTTTGCTGATTGCTTGCATCAACTTCATGAACATGGCTACAGCCAAATCTGAAAAGCGGGCCAAGGAGGTCGGCATTAAAAAAACCATTGGTGCTACAAGAAGCAGCTTAATCAGTCAGTTCCTGATGGAATCCCTTGTTTTAACATTACTTGCGGCAGTGTTTGCTGTTGTACTGATCGAGATGTGCCTTCCATTTTTCAATCATCTTTTGGGGATTGAACTGGGTATTAATTATTCAGGTGCATCTATATGGCTGGGCTTGCTTGCAGTTGTGCTTGTTACTGGGCTCATCGCCGGCAGTTATCCCGCATTTTATCTCTCCTCGTTTAATCCTGTTCAGATTTTCAGGAAAAGGAGCCAGAGCAAAGGCATTCTTTCTGTCAGCCTCAGACAAGTACTGGTAGTTGGTCAGTTCTCTTTTGCCGTAATACTGATCATCGCCACCACCGTAATATATCAGCAAATCCAGTTTATTAAAAACAGGCCGGTGGGGTATCAGATCAATAACCTGGTGGAAATGGAACAGGATGGGGAGCTGTATGCTAAATTTGAACTATTAAGGTCTAAACTGCTTGAATCGGGCGCGGTATCCTCTGTTTTGCAATCTTCTACGACCATCACCAGAGAGCTTTCCAGTATTGCCAGATGTGCATGGCCGGGTTCTTCTGAAGATGACAAGCTACGTAATTTTAATACCATCGCCACTACCTATGGATTTGTAAAAACTACGGGAATTAAATTGTTATATGGCAGGGATTTTTCACCAAAATTTGCGTCAGATACCAATGGCATTCTTATTAGTCATTCTGCTATGAAGGTAATGAATATGAAAAATCCGATCGGTCAGGTTGTGTTTCACGATGGCGATAAAGCTGTGATCGTAGGCGTTTTCGAAGATTTTATCCTTGGTTCTCCCTTTAGCACTGAAAAACCTTTAATCATCCATTTCAATAAAGAATGGAGCGGGATCGTTACCATGAGACTCAATCCTGGGCATCCTGCAGCAGAGAATATCGCTGCGATAGAAAAGATTGTAAAGCAGATCAATCCTGCATATCCTGTAAATGTCACTTTTGTAGATGAACTTTATGCGAAAAAGCTTACCGAGCAGCGAAGACTTGGCATTTTATCCAACCTCTTCGGCGGACTGGCCATCTTCATTTCCTGCCTCGGATTATTCGGCCTGGCATCCTACAGTGCGGAGCAGCGGACAAAAGAAATTGGCGTAAGAAAAGTCCTTGGCGCATCAGTGTCCAGTCTGATGCGGTTGTTGTCCTTCAGCTTCCTGAAAATGGTAGGCATCGCGATTATCATTTCAATACCTGTTGCAAATTATATCATGTCCAACTGGTTAAAAAGTTTTGAGTTTCATACTTCGGTGAACTGGGTGGTGATCCTGTTGGCGGCGGCCGGCACGATAGGAATCGCCCTGTTCACCGTTAGTTTCCAGGCTTATAAAGCTGCAAAAGCAAATCCGGTAGAAGCATTAAAATACGAATAAAGATCAATAGTAAGCAAGATAAGTTATCCTAAACCCCTGTGAGCATGTTTAAACTTAATTTCAAAATCGCTTTAAGAAATATCTGGAAGAACAAAACTTCTTCACTGATCAATATCAGCGGCCTGGCTATAGGGTTAGCGGCCTGTCTGCTGTTGCTGCTCTATGTTGCTTATGAATGGAACTTTGACGGACAAACCTTCGATCCTTCAAATACGTATAAGGTTTTGATCAACAATGTTGATGCAAACAAGAAAATCACAAACACCTGGCAGGCATCAACCAATGCAATAGCACCGCTTTTTAAAAGTGAATACCCCGAAGTCAATGCAGCCGCGAGAATTGACGGGGCAGGAATGAAACTGATTGCCAACGGAAGAAAGAGCCTCAAGAGGACGGCTTGCTTTGCCGATCCTGACATCCTGAACATCTTTGATTATAATTTTACGGCTGGCGATGCGAAAAGCGCCATGGTAGCCCCCAATAGTATTATTATTACGGAATCTACAGCGAAAGATCTGTTTGGCACTACAGATGTGCTCAACAGGTCTGTTCATTTTGATGACAAGATTGATTTGAAGATCACCGGAGTGATCAAAGACCTGCCTAAAAATACCTCAGTTTTCTTTGATTTTCTGATGCCCTGGTCGCTTGATGAGGCCCTGACTCCCTGGATCAAAACTCCTTCATGGGGCAACTTTAATTATAATACCGTGGTCAGGATGAATCCTGGAACAGATCCCGAAAAGTTTAACCTTGGTATCAAAGGGTTTATGCACCGCCATAACCAATATGCAGACGGGCAGCTGATGATTTTTCCACTTAATAAATTGCATCTGTACGATACCTTCCTTAATGGCGCAAGTATAGGAGGTAAAATCGAGCAGCTGCGGTTATTTATGGGCTTAGCAATAGGGATTTTGCTGATTGCCTGTATCAATTTCATGAACATGGCCACAGCAAAGTCTGAGAAACGTGCAAAAGAAGTTGGTATTAAAAAAACCATTGGTGCTACCAGAAGCAGTTTGATCAGTCAGTTCCTGATGGAATCGCTTGTGCTTACCCTATTAAGTGCCGTACTGGCAATTGTGCTCATCGAATTATGTATTCCAGTCTTCAATAACCTGCTTGATACCAGTTTAAAAATTAACTACTCCAACATAGCTATCTGGCTCAGTCTTTTTGTAGTTGTTTTATTGACAGGTTTGATCTCCGGAAGTTATCCCGCTTTTTACCTTTCATCATTTAACCCGGTGCAGATCCTCAGGAAAAGAACTTTCAGGTCAGGATTGATTTCCATCAACCTGCGCCAGGTATTGGTAGTTGGACAGTTCTGCTTTGCAATTATCCTGATCATTTCTACTATCGTGATCTATAAACAGATACAATTTATCAAAAACCGGCCAATTGGCTATGATATCAATACACTGGTTCAAATGCCGCAGGAAGGCGAGCTATACGGTAAATTTGATTTACTCAAAGAGCGGCTGCTCAGATCCGGCGCAGTAACTTCACTTTATCAATCGTCAGGAACTATTGCCAATCATACTTCATCTTTCTCCGGAATGGAATGGAAAGGCTCAACAGAAGCAGATAAGAGCATTGATTTTTCACAGATTGCTGCAACATATGATTTTATACAAACCACGGGCCTGAAATTAATTGCCGGCAGGGATTTCTCAAAGAACTTCGCTTCAGACTCTGCTGCTCTATTGTTAAATGCCACGGCAGTGAAACTCATGAACTTAGCAGACCCAATTGGGCAACCCGTAATGTATCATGGCAATAAGTTTACGGTAGTTGGTGTATTTCAGGACTTTATTCAGGATGCTCCTGGCTCTAAAGAATCACCACTGGTGGTTGCCTTTACCAAAGGATGGGGCGGCGTGGTAACGATGCGCTTGAATACTGCAAATACTGTTGCCGAAAACCTGGCAACGATAGAGAAAGTGGTGAAAGATATTAATCCTGCTTATCCTGTGGAATTGACTTTTGTAGATCAGCTTTATGCCGCAAAACTAAAGGCACAGCGGGTACTGGCCATTTTGTCTAACCTTTTTGGAGGCCTCGCCATCTTTATATCCTGTCTTGGATTATTTGGACTTGCCGCATACAATGCAGAACAGCGTACAAAAGAGATAGGCGTCAGAAAGATCCTTGGCGCATCTGTTTCCAGCCTGATGCAGTTATTATCATTCAGCTTCCTGAAAATGGTAGGTTTCGCCATCATCATCTCCGTTCCCATCGCCACATATCTGATGAATAACTGGCTGAAGGGGTTTGATTTCCACACCAATGTGAGCTGGATCATCATACTGGGTACCGCCCTCGGTACTCTGGCAATTGCATTGCTGACGGTTAGCTTTCAGGCATATAAAGCTGCTAATGCAAACCCTGTTGATGCACTTAAATACGAATAATGATATGTTCAAGCTAAATCTAACTATCGCTTTGCGGAACCTATGGAAGAATAAAACTTCTTCGATGATCAATGTCAGCGGACTGGCTATTGGCCTGGCATCCTGTATGTTGCTGCTGCTGTATGTCTCCTATGAGTGGAGCTTTAACAAGCAGACAAAGGATGATAAAAACGTTTATCAGGTGATGATCAATTTTGACGGCCCGGCAGGCAGTATCAGCGGCACAGGTACAAGCACCCCAAATACAATCGCGCCCGCCCTAAAGGAGACTTACCCTGCTGTGAAAGCAGCAAGCCGGATTGGTGATGCTGATACCAGACTCATTGCCAATGGCAGAAACAGCTTTAAGAAGATTGGCCGTTTTGCCGATGCAGACATCCTCAAAATATTCGATTATACTTTTATTGCCGGAGACGAGGCAACGGCACTAAATGCACCAAACAATATAGTAGTCACGGCATCAACTGCAAAACTGCTTTTTGGTACTACAGATGTGCTTAACAGATCTGTCCGCTTTGAAGACAGGGTAAACCTTAAAATCACCGGAGTGATCAGAGACCTTCCGGACAATACCTCTATCAAACTTGATTACCTGATGCCCTGGACATTATTTGAAAACCTGTACGAATGGACTAAACGGCCAATGTGGACCAATAATAACTGGACTACCCTGGTACGGCTAAATCCTGATGCGAATGCAGAAATGCTGAATGCTTCCATAAAAGGGATGATTAAAAAACATGTAGCTGATGCCACATCTTCCCCAATGATTTTTCCTTTCAGCAGAGTGCATTTATATGGCACATTTACCGAGGGAAAGAGTACAGGGGGAGAAATTGAACAACTGCGTTTATTTATGGGACTTGCCATAGGCATCTTGCTGATTGCCTGTATCAATTTTATGAATATGGCTACCGCAAAATCAGAGAAGCGTGCCAAAGAAGTGGGGATTAAAAAAACTATCGGAGCCACACGCGCAAGCCTCATCAGCCAGTTCCTGATAGAATCGCTGGTGCTCACTCTTTGCAGTGCCGTGATGGCAATTGTGCTGGTAGAAGTTTTTCTTCCGCTGTTCAATAACCTGCTTGGCATAAAGATGAATATCGTATATGCTAACCCTTACCTCTGGATGAGCCTGATCGGTATTGTGCTCTTTACAGGAGTTGTAGCCGGCAGTTATCCTGCTTTTTACCTGTCCTCTTTTAATCCGCTGCAGGTGCTGAGAAAGAGAAGGTCCGGCCGCGGGATGTGGTCTGTTAGCCTCAGGCAGGTGCTGGTTGTGGTACAGTTTACCTTTGCAGTGATCCTGATCATTTCCACTACAGTGATCTACAGACAGATACAGTACCTTAAAAATATTCCTCTTGGCTATGATGTAAATCAGCTGGTAGAGTTGCCACAGGATGGACAGCTGGAGGCAAAGTTCGAGCTGTTAAAAGAGCGTTTAATGAAGTCGGGCGCGATACAGGGGATCTGCCAGTTATCGGGCAGCATGGCTGATTACAATTCTAATTTCTGGGGCATGGAATGGCCTGGATCAACCGAAACCGACAGGCATATGGTTTTCAGCCAGCTTGCTACAACATATGATTTTGCAAAGACTACAGGATTAAAACTGGTAGAAGGCCGGGATTTTTCCCGTCAGTTTTCTTCAGACACCTCGGCCATGATGCTCAGTGTTTCTGCCGTTAAGGTGATGAACCTGGTTCATCCCATTGGGAAAATCGTAAAATATCAGGGAGACTTACGCAGGGTTGTTGGTGTGTTCCAGGACTTCATCTGGGGTGCTCCCTACAGAAAACAGGATCCAATGGTGGTAGCATTTAGAAAAGAGGGCACCGGGTATGTGACGTTGCGCCTCAACCCTGCAAATACTCCATCAGCAAACCTTGCGGTAGTGGAGCGGATCGTAAAAGACATCAATCCTGCCTATCCCGTAGAATTTAAGTTTGTTGATGAGCTTTATGGCCAGAAACTGAAGTCCCAGAAAATACTTGGGCTGCTGTCTAATATTTTTGGCGGACTGGCAATCTTTATCTCCTGTTTGGGTTTGTTTGGCCTCGCTGCCTACAGTGCAGAGCAGAGAACAAAAGAGATCGGTGTCAGGAAAGTACTGGGCGCCTCAGTTGCCAATCTGATGCAGCTACTGTCTCTGGGCTTCCTCAAAATGGTTGTCCTGGCCATCGTCATTGCCATTCCGGTGGCAAACTATATGATGAACAGCTGGCTGAAGAAGTTCGATTTCCATACCGGGATCAGCTGGATGATTATTGTGATGGCAGCCATTGGTACCATCGCCATTGCGTTGCTGACAGTCAGCTATCAGGCATATAAAGCTGCAAAAGCCAATCCCGTTGATGCTTTGAAATATGAATAATAGCTGTGTTTACGTCCCTTCAAAAAATAAAAGATCATGTTTAGATTAAATTTTAAAATAGCACTCAGAAACCTTTGGAAGAATAAAGGTTATACACTGATTAATGTGGGGGGGCTGGCAATAGGCCTGGCCAGTTGTATGGTTTTACTCTTGTATGTAGCCTACGAATGGGGATATGACAGGCAATCAAAGAATTTTGCAGATACCTATGTAGTTTATCAGCACCAGCCATCCAGTACAGGTACCATGAGCTGGGCCTGGACGCCGGGGGTGCTTGCCCCGGACCTGGCGGCCTCGGTTCCGGGGGCTGTTACCGCTTCCCATTCCAGTTATCCGGAGGCACAATTGCTGACATACCATCAAAATTTCTTCAAAAAGCCGGGTGTTTACAGCGATCCGCAGTTTCTGAAGATGATGGATTATAAATTTTTGAAAGGTAACCCTGACCGTGCACTCCGTGAGGTCAATTCTATAGTCCTTACCGAAACCATGGCAAAAAATCTATTCGGAGATGAGGACCCGATCAATAAAGTAATCAAATTCAATAATAAAGAGGAACTAAAAGTGGATGGCGTAATTGCTGACATTCCAAAAAACAGCAGTATAATATTTGACTACCTTATGCCATGGAGCTTTTGGGAAACGCAGCTTCCATTTATAAAAGCATCTGGCTGGGGAAATAACTTTTGTCTGACACTGCTCCAGTTGCAAAAAGGCCAGGACTATAGCAAAGCCAATGAACTTGCAAGCCAGGTGTTACGCAAACATCAAAATGGTGCCACAGGCTACTATTCTCTTCATAAATTATCAAAATGGCATTTATACAACGAATATCAAAACGGTAAGCCGGTAGGGGGCAAGATTGACCAGGTCAGGATCTTTTTTCTCCTCGCCTTCTGTATCCTTTTGATTGCCTGTGTGAATTTTATGAACCTGTCAACAGCAAGGTCTGAAAAAAGGGCAAAAGAAGTAGGTGTACGTAAGGCAATCGGATCAACCAGAGCATCGTTGATGGGGCAGTTTATGCTTGAATCGCTTTTGCTCTCCATCCTGGGTATGATGGTCGCTTTTGTTTTAATAGAGATGAGCCTGCCTTACTTTAATGGTTTGTTACATACAGAGTTGCTGATTGAGTATTCAGACTGGAAGTTTTGGGCAGTATTCGGCGGGCTCACACTTGTAACGGGATGTATTGCCGGAAGTTACCCAGCCTTTTATCTTTCTTCCTTTGAACCTTTACAGGTTTTAAAAGGATTTAAAATGACCGGAAGTACTTCTCTTTCAGTCAGGCAGGTGCTGGTAGTCTTCCAGTTCGTATTTGCTGCCTGCCTGATCATTTGTACAGCGGTGATCTATCAGCAGTTAAACTATATCAAAGGAAAATCTATAGGGTATAATAAAAATAATCTCATTGAAATTCCCCTTCAGGGACCGATGCGGGCGAATGAACAGAAAATGAAACTTTTGAAGGACCAGCTTTTAAAATCTGGTGCAGTTACCGATGTCACTTTCTTTAGCAGAAGCATCAGTGAAGGAGGACATAACACATTTGGTGTGAGCTGGCAGGGCAAAAGCCCCAAAGAAGAAGTGTTGTTTAACTACCGGTCCACAGGATACGATTTTCCAAAAACGATGGGTTCCGGTATGATCAGCGGTAGGGATTTCTCTCCTGAATATACTGATAGCACAAATGTGATCGTGAATGAAACTGCGGTTAAAACCATGGGATTAAAAAACCCTGTTGGATCAGTTATTGAATTTTGGGATAAGCCTGTTAAAATTATTGGGGTGATGAAAGATTTTGTGATGGAGAATCCGTATAGCCAGACTGCCCCCATGATTATTTATAATAAAATGGAAGACACAGAAGTGGTACTGGCGCGCCTTAATGCAAGGGCCAATGTAAGTTCCTCCATTGAAAAAATCAAGGAAGTAACCGAAAAGCTAAACCCGGGATTTCCTGTAGATACAAAATTTGTGGATGACAGTTTTGAGGAGAAATTCCAGAATGAAAAACTGCTGGGGATTATTGCCAACTGGTTTGGCGGTTTTGCCATTTTCATTTCCTGCCTCGGATTACTCGGACTGGCCCTGTTTATGGCTGAGCAACGGAAAAAGGAAATCAGCATTCGAAAGGTATTGGGTGCAAGTAACATGAACATCCTGACACTGCTCAATAAAGATTTTATCAAACTGGTGGTGATAGCAGATTTGATTGCCTTTCCAATTGCCTACGTAATTGTAAACAAATGGCTGTCCGCTTACAGTTTCAGGGTTTCAATCTCCGTGCTGCCTTTTGCGATAGCATTATGCCTCTCCCTGATCATCGCCATTTTAACAGTAAGTGTGCAATCCGTTAAGGTAGCGAAAGCAAACCCTGTTGATGCCCTGAAATATGAATAACACCTCAAACTAACCGGAAATGTTTAAACTCAATTTGACCATCGCCCTGCGCAACCTTTGGAAAAATAAGGTGTCTTCTTTCATCAATGTGATTGGATTAGCAATAGGACTTGCGGCATGTTTGATGTTGCTGATATATGTATTTTATGAATGGAATTTTGACAAGCAGTCTAAAAACGCTGACAGCATTTATACAGCACTAACCAATGTGCGGGATAATAGTGGTAAGATCATGGTAACTTTTGAGGGCACAACCACTGCCTTTGCTCCGGCCCTGAAGGAAGAAATACCTGAAGTGAAGTATATCTCCCGGTTAAATTATGGCAGCGACAGAAACCTGATTGCCAACGGACAGAACAGCTTTAAAAAACTGGCGAAATTTGCCGATCCTGATTTTCTGAAGATGTATGACTACCAGTTTATTTATGGAGATCCTGGTACCGCGATGTCTGATCCAAATTCGATTATTCTTACTGAGGGCACCGCGCAGACCTTATTCGGGTCTAAGGATGTTCTGAATAAGACTATACGTTTCCGGGACCAGTTTGATCTGAAAATCACCGGAGTCATCAAAGACCCCCCCGCAAACAGTTCTAACCAGTTTGACTATCTGATCCCCTGGTCGTTTTACCAGACCATCGATGCTGATGCCAAAGATATCAACTGGACTAATTACTCCATCAATGCGCTTGTTTCGCTGAACCCGGGTGCAAATGTGGATGTGGTAAATACAAAAATAGCAGCCTTGCTTAAAAAACACGACAACCAGAAATATCCTGCACAATTCCTGTATCCACTAAGTAAAATGCACCTGTATGGAAAATTTGAAGAGGGTAAAAGTGTGGGCGGCGCAATAGAAAAGATCTGGCTGTTTATGGGGCTTGCCATCGGTATCTTACTTATTGCCTGTATCAATTTTATGAACATGGCGACTGCCAAATCAGAAAAACGCGCAAAAGAAGTGGGCATAAAAAAGACCATTGGCGCAACCCGCAGTTCATTGATCCTCCAGTTTCTAACGGAATCGCTGGTACTCACCATATTCAGTGTGTTAATGGCAATTGCCCTGGTAGAACTCTGCTTGCCTGCTTTCAACAATTTGCTTGGCACTGATATGCACCTGCCATACTTGCAGGGCTACATTTTGCTATGGATCGTAGGTATTGTTCTTTTTACCGGTTTTGTTGCAGGCAGTTATCCGGCATTTTATCTTTCCTCAT
The DNA here is from genome assembly GCF_900182595.1 of Pedobacter westerhofensis. GTDB lineage: Bacteria > Bacteroidota > Bacteroidia > Sphingobacteriales > Sphingobacteriaceae > Pedobacter > Pedobacter westerhofensis. Next base: position 181,342 of record NZ_FXTN01000007.1, read on the forward strand.
TTAACCCCGTTGAAACTCTCCGCCGAAAAACAGGCAAGGCTAAATTTCTGAATATAGGATTCAGGCAAATACTCATCGTGGGGCAGTTTTGCTTTACCATTATGCTGATTATCGCCACGCTTGTGATTTACAAACAGATCCAATACGTAAAAAACAGGCCTTTGGGGATCGACGCCAATGCCCTGGTTGAGATGCCACAGGATGGTGCCCTGAAAACAAGATTCAATGAACTCAGGGAGCGTTTGCTTAAAAGCGGTGCCGTTACCAGTATGTATTATTCCTATTCTGGTTTAGCGCATCATGATAATAACTTCAGCGGAATGCGCTGGCCGGGAATGAAAGAAGAAAACACCGTGCTGTTCAACAAAGTATTTACCACCGTTGATTTTATCAAAACTACAGGACTAAAACTCACTGATGGCAGAGATTTTTCAGAAAAATACGCCTCCGATAGCGCTGCGGTATTGATCAGTAAATCAGCAGTAAAAACAATGGGCTTAACCGATCCTGTGGGGAAAGTACTGCAAGTGTTTTCAGACAAGGTAACTGTGATTGGAGTTTTCGAAGATTATGTATGGGATTCTCCCTACAAGGCAAATAATCCAATGATCGTTAATCTGAATAAAAAGTACCCGAACGTGATCACGATGCGGTTAAATGCACAAAGAGGCCTGCAGGAAAACGTAGAGACAATAGAAAGAATTACAAAGCAGCTTAATCCGGCTTATCCGGTAGAAGTAAGCTTTATCAGTTCTGTTTATGGAGATATGTTTAAGCAGGAAAAAATCCTTGGGGTGCTGTCAAATATTTTTGGTGCGCTGGCGGTGTTCATCTCATGTTTAGGCTTGTTTGGACTGGTGGCTTACAGTGCAGAGCAGCGCACTAAAGAGTTTGGTGTCAGAAAGGTTCTCGGCGCTTCAGTGTACAGCCTCATGCAGTTACTGTCGCTTTCGTTTATAAAGATGATTGCCTTTGCAATACTGATCGCTGTTCCACTGGCATATTATGGTATGGGAATATGGCTGCAAAAGTTCGAGTTCCACACCAGTATATCCTGGTGGATCATCACGGTTGCAGCATTAGGTACATTGCTGATCGCTTTCCTGACGGTGAGTTATCAGGCCTACAAAACAGCAACATCCAACCCTGTTGATGCCTTGAAATACGAATAATGATATACATCACATTCAGGCCAGGCGGGTTTTTAGGGAACCCACTGGTATGAGGAGGTGTACGATTGATAGTTATAGGGATGTTTCTATTAATTAACGCATACGTTGGCTTCTTAGGTCTGGTCTGCAACATGTTGCACTACAGATTAAAAGAAGCCGGTGTATGCCGAAACCAGCTATGATTCAATATATAATACCTTTTTTTAATAATACAGTTATGTTTAAACTCAATCTTAAAATAGCGCTGAGGAACCTTTGGAAAAATAAAGGTTATACGCTGATCAATATTGCCGGGCTTTCTGTGGGCATGGCAAGCTGTATCCTGATTTTTATCTTTATCAGGTACCAGCTGAGTTACGACCAGCATTACGCAAAAAGAGACAGGATCTACCGCGTCGTTTCCTACTGGAAATACGCCGCTGGTGAAGAGTTCTCCAAAGGTGTTCCTATGCCGCTTGTGCCGGCGATGCGGAACGATTTTGCCATGCTTGATGATGTTGCTGCTTTACAGCGCGGAGGGGGAGTTGTCAAAATAAAAGACCAGTCCGGAAATGTAAGGCTCAAAACTACCGAGACCACTTACTACGTGGAGCCTCAGTTTTTTAAAATATTTGATTACCACTGGTTGCAGGGCGATCCTCAGAAAGACTTGTTGGCGCCAAATTCGGTAGCACTCAGCGAAGAGATGGCGGTAAAGTTTTTTGGCGACTGGCATAAAGCGGTAGGGCAGACTTTCAATTACAACAATAAAACCGACCTGAAAGTAACGGCTGTATTTGCCGATGTTCCTGAGAACAGCAGTAACCCGATCAAAATCGCAATTGCCTATTCAGGTTATGTCAACAGAAATCAGAAAAACTGGGGCAGTGTTACTGATAATTCAGAATGTTATATCCTGTTAAAAGAAGGGCAGAATGTTGCAGATCTTGAAGGGCCGAAAGCTGCATTTATCAAAAAATATTATGTAGAACCAGGAACCGGAAAGGCCGATCATTTCTTCCAGCCGCTGGCTGATGTCCACAAAGATCCGCATTATGGGAATTTCTCCCGTAAAACTACGGCCATGAAAGAGATCTGGGGCCTTGCCATCATCGGGATTTTCCTGATGCTCACTGCCTGTATTAACTTTGTAAACCTGGCCACTGCACAGGCGGTAAGCCGCTCAAAAGAAGTGGGCGTGAGAAAGGTAATGGGCAGCAGGCGCAGAGAGCTCATGCTTCAGTTTCTTACAGAAACGATCACACTTACAGTTCTGGCATTACTGATTGCCTGTGTAATAACTGAGGCAACGCTGCCAGGCCTTGCAGGGTTGTTTAAGGAAAAGCTATCCTTCAGCCTGATACAACAGCCGGTGATTTTAATCTTCATGATCTGCCTGGTTGTTTTTGTAGGCTTTCTTGCCGGTTTTTATCCAGCGATGGTGATGTCCGGACTAAGCCCGGCCCTGGCCATTAAAAACAAAGTAAACGTTGGTAACACTGGTGGCGGTGCTTTACGTAAAATACTGGTTGTAGTACAGTTTGCCATTACGATCATCCTGATCACGGGAACGCTGGTGGTTTTAAAGCAGATGAAGTTTATGCGTGAAAAACCGCTGGGCTTTAATTCATCTGCCATTGCCCTGCCTGATATGCCGGGAGATAGTTTAAGTATCCTCAAGTATGATATTGTTAAAACAAGAATACTCAATATACCTGGTGTATTGTCTGCCAGTTTTTGCAACAGCCCGCCTTCATCAGAAGACAATACCTTCACAAACTTTGCGTATGCAGGAACAAAAGATGCAGATTTCCAGGTGAATACCAAGTCTGCCGACCAGGATTATTTCAAAACGTTTGGGCTACAGATGATTGCCGGCAGGGCACTTTCCAAGAGCGATACGATAAAGGAATATGTGGTCAATGAAACCTTACTGAAAAAACTCAATATTGTTCATCCGCAGGAAGCAATTGGAAAGATGATCAGGCTCGGGGACCATAACACCGCACCAATTGTTGGGGTTGTCAGGGATTTTAATAACATGACGCTCCGGGAATCGATTTCGCCTATACTGCTGTTCTCCAGAAAAAGTAATTCGCAGACCCTGGCAGTAAAAATGGATATCAGGCAGATCCCGGAGGTGATGAAAAATATCGAACAGATATGGAATTCTTACTTCCCGGATAATGTCTACAGGTCTGTGTTTATGGACGAAAATATCAACCAATACTATGAGAGTGAACAAATCATGGGAACCCTTTTCAAAGTTTTTGCCTCGGTAATTATCTTTATCGCCTTTATCGGACTGTTTGGCCTGATCTCCTTTGTTGCCACGCAACGCACAAAAGAAATGGCTGTCCGCAAAGTACTGGGGGCAACTACATTTGAGCTGGTGAAAATGCTGAATACATCTTTTATCATGATGGTATTTATTGCCAACCTCGTAGCCTGGCCGGTTGCCTATATTTTCATATCCCAATGGCTGTCACGTTATACCTATAGAATTGACCTGAGCATCTGGCCTTTCGTAACCGCCATGCTGATTTCTATGCTGGTTACCTTACTGACGGTTAGCCTGAGGTCATACCGGGCGGCCAGAACAAATCCGATTGATGCCCTGAAATACGAATAGTATTCTTAAAGCATAAAAATATACCTTAAATTTAAATTGTAAACAATACCAGATGATCAAATTACAAAATATAGAAAAATACTATGCTGCCAAAGGTTTGAAAAGTTACATCCTCAGACATGTGAGCACCACCATTAATCAGGGCGAATTTGTATCGATCATGGGCCCTTCAGGAGCAGGAAAATCTACTCTGCTGAATATCCTGGGCATGCTGGAAGAACCTACGTACGGTACTTATGAGTTTATGGGAGAAGACGTTACTTCCCTGAATGAGAGAAAAAGAATTGAACTTTACCGTAACCATATCGGCTTTGTCTTCCAGGCTTATCATCTGATCGATGAGATGACCGTTGCAGAAAATATCGAAGCGCCTTTATTATATAAAAAGATAGGCAGTGCCGAACGCAGGAGCCGCGTGGCCGATATGCTTGACCGCTTTAATATTGTGGGCAAAAAAGACCTGTTTCCCAATCAGCTTTCCGGAGGCCAGCAGCAGCTGGTAGGGATTGCGCGTGCACTGGCGGCACAGCCCTCGATCATCCTGGCCGATGAACCTACGGGAAATCTGCAGTCTGCACAGGCACTGCAGATTATGGACCTGTTCAAAAAGCTCAATGAAGAGGAAAATATCACCGTTATCCAGGTTACACATTCCGAAGTAAATGCAGGATATGGATCGCGTATTCTTCATTTACTGGATGGTGTGATCAAAGAGGATGTAAACCTGAGCGAATCCCTGAAGCCCTGATGACTGCGGCGGCGGGTTCATAACATTATCTTCACAACAGATTAACTTAAAGAACAGACAGAACCCTGAAAATTGATAAGTGTGATACCTATCTTTGTATCATGCTCAAAACTTTTACTGATCAGCTCAACAGGAAAGTTATCATTAACTATCCGCCAAAACGGATCATTTCCCTTGTGCCCTCTCAAACAGAACTACTGTTTGAGCTGGGGCTGACGGATGAGGTGATTGGGATCACTAAATTTTGTATACACCCGGCAGCGCAGGTGAAGTCTAAAACCAAGGTAGGGGGGACAAAAAAACTCGATATTGAACTGATCAGAAGTCTTCAGCCCGATCTGATCATTGGCAACAGGGAAGAGAATACAAAAGACAATATTGATCTGCTAAGCGAAGAATTTCCTGTTTGGGTAAGTGACGTTGCCAGTCTGGAAGATGCGATGAAAACCATCAGCCAGATCGGCGATCTGTTAGACAGGCAACCCGAAGCTGCTTATCTGAACCATTTGATCAATGCCGGTTTCACAGATCTGCAGACCTTGGCGCTCCAGCTGGGGATCGATAAAAAAGTAGCTTACCTGATCTGGAAGGATCCCTACATGCTGGCAGGCAGGGAAACCTATATCAACGATATCCTTATGAAGATCGGTCTTACCAATATCACTAAAGAAAGCAGATATCCGGAAACAGACTTGCAGGACCTTGCTCTGCTGAAGCCCGATCTGGTTTTTTTGTCTTCAGAACCATATCCTTTCAGAGAAAAGCATCTGGAAGCGTTAAAACTGTCTCTTCCGGGAACCGAAATTATGCTGGTTGATGGTGAAATGTTCTCCTGGTACGGCAGCAGATTGGTGAAAGCAGTGCAGTATCATTTCCAGTTGCAGCCAAAACTAAAATAATAACCCTTAAAATGAATGGATTAGCCTTCTTCTGCTAAAATAAACACGAAAGGTTTTTGAGAATTGATAACTATCTCTATCTTTGCAGTCCTAAACAACTCCTAGATGCGGATGTGGCGTAATTGGTAGCCGCACCAGACTTAGGATCTGGCGCTTCACGGCGTGGGGGTTCGAGTCCCTTCATCCGCACAACCAATACAAAAAAGCAGTCTTCACCGACTGCTTTTTTTGTTTCAGTCAGTTTTCTGTTCAGAATAACTATCCAAAGATCGTTGTTACCCGTGATCATCTTAGTGGAAATTCCTATCCGGGTATCCAGCATATTTATGTCCGCGATTTTCTGATGTGGGAAGGAAATGTCCTTAATTTAACATAGGGTTTACAGCTAAAAATTATTTTGCGAAAATTAATTTAATTAGCGTTCACATGAAAAAACAATTACTCAGTGCCCTTGTAGCTGCTGCTGTTACCATTTCTGCCTGCAAAAAAGACCATGGCACCGAAAACACTATCGTTTATCCGGATATGGCCGAAGCATCTGACCCTGCATTGCTGATGACCACTGCCAGTGGTGTAAAAGTATACAATGGTGGTTTTGGCTCAGCGGTAGCCGCAGACCCTAATTCGCCGGATGTTTTTTATATGTTAACTGACCGCGGCCCTAATGTAGCCGGGCAGCTGGCAAATTCAATTATTATCGGTAAACCAGACTTTACTCCGGCTATCGGTAAATTCAGGCTCAAAGATGGTAAGCTTATATTGGAGCAAACTATAGAATTAAAAAATGCCTCGGGAGTAAACCTCAACGGACTTCCGAACCCTGAGGGAATGGGAGCTTCCGGTGAAACGGCCTATGACCTGACGGGCAAGATCATCGCAGCAAGTGCTGACGGTATAGATTCTGAAGGACTGGTACGTGCTGCGGATGGTTCTTTCTGGGTAAGTGACGAATATGGACCACATATTGCCCATTTTGATGCCACAGGCCGTACGATCGAGCGGATCAATCCATTCGGAACCGGAACCGGCGGACGTAAAATACCGGCGGTATTTGCAACCCGCAGAGCCAACCGTGGTATGGAAGGCCTTGCCATCACGCCTGATGGCAAAACGCTGGTAGGCATGATGCAGTCGCCCATGTATAATCCTTCAAAAGCTGCTACTGCAAATTCTGCAGTTTTGCGTATCCTCACTTTTGATATTGCTACAGGTGCCACCAAACAGTATGCGTATGTGATGGATAATATCACTTTAACCGGTGTAAGTGATATTGTAGCCGTAAACACCACTACATTCTTAACGGTAGAGCGCGATGGCCTTTATGGTGGGAACAGCACAAGCCCTGCAACCTTCAAAAAGATTTTTAAAATTGATCTGAGCAATGCTGCAGATATTTCTGACGCGGCAAACGGTACGAACGGCAAACTGTATAGTGGCAAAACCGTAGAGCAGTTTAACGATGCAGCAGGATTGGCGGCTGCAGGAATTACACCTGTTTCTAAAGCTGTAGTGCTCGATTTGTTAAAGGACCTGCCTACCGTATACCCCCACGATAAGGCTGAAGGTTTAGCAATTCTGCCTGGAAATATTCTGGTGATTTCCAACGATGATGACTTTGGAGTGGTAGATAACGGGGCGAGCGGATTTATGGCTAAAATTCTTCCTGCAACAAATTCTGTGGATCACAATCGCTTATATTTCAAGAAAATTCAACTATAATCATCTGCAGTTGAGTTGGCAGAAGATGATAAATATTGATTATGTTGTACATTGGCCGTATAATGGAATACGGCCAATGCTACAACCAGGTCACACCGTTTTTGGAGTGTAAACCGTAATCACGCCATCATTTTCACTGCTCACCACCAGTAAGCTTTTTTTAGTAGGGCTATCTTTTGCCGGAATAATCAGAACGCCTTCAGGGGCGTCGCCGCATTTCAGCAATTGCAGGAAAACCGGCTTTGTTGGTATAGTCACATCATAAACCGCAACTGCGTCAGCCCGCTCCATTCCCACAAATGCAACATTCTTATTTCCGATCTTACCAATGGTGATCCCCTCTGGTTCTACAGATTTATCATCACTTCTGGTATCATCATAAACGCCTGCCGCAATAGTTTTTACATCCAGTTCATTTTTGCTGTCGAATACCTGCAGACCGTCATTGCCATTCCAAACGCTGAATGATCGTGCGCCCAGAGAATAGATCGCGTCGAAGTCGCCGTCTCCATCCGTATCACCAAGTGTGTTGGTCATATTTAACCTGCCAAGCTGTGCGTCCAGCTGTAATATACTTGCCGTTGGGAAAAGGGTAGGGTCCAGCTTGATGCTTCTCACCCTTTTTACTTCCGAAAAACCAGTGTATTCTCTTGAATCACCTTCATTGGCGGTAAACAGGTATGGAACTCCGGCAGACTCAAGCAATGCAATTCCATCGGGCATGTAAATGCCCTTCACGTTCCATTTTGCCAGCGCTGTTTTGCTATCCAGGTCACTTACATCGATCTCATTGCCATCCAGGTTATAATCTTTAAATCCTAAAGGGAAGATATTGGTAACCGTTTTGGAGGCGATATCAATCTTTGCGATCGCATTGTTCTCCTGTAGAGTAACCCAGGCCGTTTTAGAATCGGCCGATACCGTGATGTATTCCGGCTCAATATCATTGACAAAGCTTTTTCCCGGCCCAAAAATCCTGAAGCCTTTTGCTGTTAGGGCGGCCTGCTGACTTGCCAGGGCAGAGAAATCAACAGTGACTACACTATAGTTATCACTTACAGAGATAATAGAAACTGTTCCTGCAGGGTCAACCGTGTAGGCATCATTCGGTTCACCTTCGTTTGCCGTCAGGATATATTTGCCGTCGGGAGAGAAAGTGATCATATCCGGTAATGCGCCAACAGTGATCACTTTAATCTCGGTGTAGTCGCTCGTTTTAAAAACAGCTACTTTGCCATTTGCCTGTTTGTTGGTAGACTCAATTGCAGCAGCAAGCTTTCCGTCAGATACCGATACACTGTTTACCGCACCGCCATAAGGCGCCATCAGGATCGATCCGATCACTTTCATGTTTGCAGGATCTTTGAAATCGATGACGTCAATTTTGTTTACGGTTCCGTTGTTCACTACAAAAAGGCGGTTTGTAGCAGGGTCAAAGGCAGAAATCTCGGCAGCCCCTGTGTCCCCGATGTCAAGAGAGCTGATCTGTGAAAATGTGGCAGCATCTTCATTCACAAAGAACTCTTCATCGGTTGCGGGATCCTGTTTATCTTTTTTACATCCTGCAAAGCTGAGCAGAAGGAGTAATAATAGTAAATTGTACTTCATATTGTTGGGGTTAAGCGCCCAAAATATCATTTCCAGATGAGCAGGGCTTAACCCGGATGTTAACGATTTGTTAAGCGCGGCTGCAGAACGCAGATGCGGATAAAATTGCAGGTAATTGAAACAGGGGCGGACAAATTGACATTTAAGTATGCCTAATTCAAGAAAAAATAATACTTTTGGCACCCTACAACCATCCGGCAGCATATCGGCTGGATTTTTGATTAAAAGACATTTTAAAACATTGATTCAGAAAGATGAATATTACACAGGAAAAAATTGACGACTTAAACGCAGTTGTAAAAATTAACATTTCGCCTGAAGATTATACTGAGAAGGTCGACAAGTCTATAAAAGAACAAGCCAAAAAATCCAATCTTCCGGGTTTTCGTAAAGGAATGGTACCTGCAGCGCACATCAAAAAGATGTATGGCAGAAGCATCCTTGTAGAAACCGTTAATACTTTGTTGAGTGAAAACCTTAACAAATTTTTAACAGACAACAAAGTGGAGATCCTTGGGCAGCCTGTGCCGGTAGTAGATGATTCAAAAGATTTTAAATGGGATGGTACTGATGCCTTTGAGTTCGACTATGAAATTGGTCTTGCTCCGGTTGTTGATATCCAAATCACATCAAAAGATAAGTTTGTTCAGTACAATGTGAAAGCTGATGAAGAAACACTTGCTTCACGTATCAAAAATATCCGCCGCAGCTATGGCAAAATGACAAACCCGGAAGTTTCGGCAGACGAAGATGTACTTTATGCCGAATTAGCACAACTTTCTCCTGATGGTTCAGTTTTTGAAGGTGGCATCACCAGTACTGGCTCTATCCGTTTAGACCTGGTTAAAGATAAAGCGATTTTAAAATCTCTGACCGGTAGAAAAAAAGACGACGTATTTGAACTGGATGTGCAGAAAGCTTTTGAAAACAATGAAACTGTAATTGCAAAATTGCTGAACATTGAAGAAGATGCAGCCAAAGATCTGAAGTCGAAATTCCAGGTAACGGTAAAAAATGTAAACCGTTTAGAGGAATCGGATCTGAACCAGGAGTTCTTTGATAAAATATTTGGTGAGGGTGTAGTGACTGACGAAGCTGGTTTTACTGCAAAGATCACAGAAGAAATTGAAGGTATGTTTAAACAGGATGCCGACCGCAAACTGCAAAACGACATGTACACTCAATTGACTGAAAGCGTAAAAATGGACTTGCCTGATCAGTTCCTGCGCAAGTGGTTAAAAGCAACGAATGAAAAATTATCTGACGCTGAACTGGCTGAAGGATATGAAGATTTCGCAAAAAACTTAAAGTGGACTTTAATTGAGAACAAAATCATTAAAGACAACAGCCTCGAAATTAAATACGAAGATGTGTTTGCTACAGCTAAACAACGTTTGGATGCACAATTCAGAATGTACAGCCCGGCCCCGCTTCCTGAAGATCAGCTGGCTCAGTATACAGCCACTTTCCTGCAGGAAAAAGACAATGCCAACCGCATTTTTGAAGAAGTAAAAGCAATCAAAGTTTTTGAATACATTCAATCAGTTGCTACTTTAGACCAAAAAGATATAGCTTATAATAAATTTATAGAAATGACTTAATCTTTTAAAGAGATTATCAATTCTTAATACTTATCATAAGGCGGCTTTAATTGAGGCCGCCTTATTTATATCCGCAAATTTAAATTTTACAAATCCCAAATAAATTGCCAACTTAGTTTGATTACTTTGGCAATGATAAACGACAAATAAATTAATATAACAATGAATATAGATAAAGACGAATTTAGAAAGTACGCAGTTAAACACCACCGTATTAACGGCTTAAACGTTGATCGTTATATTGGCCAAACCAACATGTCACCAAAAAGCATGACACCTTACATTATTGAGGAGCGTCAGCTGAATGTTGCCCAAATGGATGTATTTTCCCGTTTAATGATGGACAGGATTATCTTCCTGGGTGATGCAATCCATGATGGCAATGCAAACATTATACAGGCACAATTGCTGTTCCTGCAGTCTACTGATAACAACAGGGATATACAGATTTATATCAACTCACCAGGAGGTTCTGTATATGCAGGATTAGGTATTTATGATACAATGCAGTATATTACCCCTGATGTAGCTACAATCTGTACAGGTATGGCTGCTTCAATGGGTGCAGTATTGTTAGTTGCAGGTGCTAAAGGAAAACGCGCAGCGTTACCTCACTCCCGCGTAATGATCCATCAGCCTTCAGGAGGTTCACAGGGTGTTGCTTCAGATATGGAGATCAACCTGAGAGAAATGCTGAAATTGAAAAAAGAATTATATGATATTATTTCTGATCATTCAGGCCAGACTTATGAATGGGTTGAGAAAGCTTCAGACCGTGATTACTGGATGAAAGCTGATGAAGCCAAAAGCTTTGGAATGATTGACGAAGTATTAGGTTCCAATTCGGATAAAAAATAGATAATGGCTAAACAAACAAAAGAATCTCGTTGCTCTTTTTGCGGTTCAAGTAAGCAGGATACTTTGATGCTTATTGAAGGGCTTGATGCATACATTTGTGATAAATGCGTTACCCAGGCTCATCAGCTGGTGCTGCAGGAATTCGGCAATAAACAGTCGAAAGGCCTGGACGCCTCAGTTACCCTGCTTAAACCAATGGAGATTAAGGCTCACATTGACCAGTACGTTATTGGTCAGGATGACGCCAAAAAGGTGCTTTCGGTAGCTGTGTATAACCACTACAAGCGCTTAGGGCAGAAGGTAGACAAAGCCGATGAGGTTGAGATTGAAAAATCCAATATCATGCTGGTTGGCGAAACCGGTACAGGTAAAACCCTGCTGGCCAAAACTATCGCCAAAATATTGCATGTGCCTTTCTGTATCTGTGACGCTACAGTATTGACAGAAGCAGGGTACGTAGGTGAAGATGTAGAGAGCATCCTGACCCGTTTGCTTCAGGCTGCGGATTATGATGTAGCTTCTGCAGAACGCGGAATCGTTTACATTGATGAGGTAGATAAGGTTGCGCGTAAAAGCGACAATCCTTCGATAACAAGAGATGTATCCGGTGAAGGTGTACAACAGGCTTTGTTAAAAATCCTGGAAGGTACAGTTGTAAACGTTCCACCTCAGGGCGGCCGTAAACATCCTGATCAGAAAATGATCCCGGTAAACACAAACAACATCCTGTTTATCTGCGGTGGTGCATTTGATGGTATCGAACGCAAGATCGCAAACAGGCTGCGCACACAGGCAGTAGGTTATAAGGTAAAGAAAGATGATACAGAGCTTGATCTGGACAACCTGTACAAATACATCACTCCTCAGGATTTAAAATCTTTTGGGCTGATACCAGAATTGATTGGACGTGTTCCTGTACTAACACACCTGAACCCTCTGGACAAACAGGCATTGCGCAATATTTTAACGGAACCAAAGAACTCTTTGTTCCGCCAGTATGTGAAATTGTTTGAATTTGAAGGAGTGAAACTTGTATTTGAGGATGAGGTACTTGATTTTATCGTTGATAAAGCCATGGAATATAAACTCGGTGCAAGGGGATTACGATCCATTTGTGAAGCAATTATGCTGGACGCGATGTTTGACATCCCCTCCGACAGCAGTATAAAGGAGCTGGTCATCTCGCTCGATTATGCGGTTGAGAAATTTGAAAAGGCCGACTTTAAAAAGTTAAAAGCTGCTTAAAAATTTAATCCCCGTCTAATCCACGGGGATTTTTTTTACACTAAAATAAATAGATATGAATGAAGAAAAAGAAGTAAAAAAAGATGAGGAGATCGTAGCAAAAGCTAAGAAAGTAAAAGAAGTAGAGTCGCCTGTGAAAGCTGGTTTAAAATCCAAAGGTGACATTGTGAAAAACTGGCTTCCGAGATATACAGGCAGGCCGCTGGAAGAATTTGGACAATATATCCTGCTGACAAATTTCAGCAAGTATGTACAGATGTTCTCCGAATGGAACGACAATGCACCGATCATGGGACTGGACAAGCCAATGCAGAGTGTAACGGCGAACGGCATTACCATCATCAACTTTGGTATGGGAAGCCCGCTGGCAGCAACGATGATGGACCTGCTGAGTGCAATCATGCCTAAGGCAGTACTGTTTCTTGGAAAATGCGGCGGCTTGAAAAAGAAGAACCAGCTGGGAGATCTGATCCTGCCGATTGCTGCGATCAGGGGAGAAGGAACATCAAATGATTATATGCCTGCTGAAGTGCCTGCATTACCATCTTTTGCACTGCAGAAAGCCATTTCTACCACTATACGTGATCATTCACGCGATTATTTTACAGGAACCTGCTACACCACTAACCGCAGGGTCTGGGAGCATGACAGAGAGTTTAAAAAATACCTGAAAACTTTGAGGGCAATGGCTGTGGATATGGAAACTGCTACCATCTTTACCACTGGTTTTGCAAACAAAATACCTACCGGGGCCTTATTACTGGTTTCTGATCAGCCGATGATCCCTGAAGGTGTTAAAACAGCAGAAAGCGACAGCACTGTGACTACAAATTATGTAGAAGTACACCTGAGAATTGGTATCGATTCTTTAAAACAACTGATCAATAACGGATTAACCGTTAAACACCTCCACTTTTAATCCTCCTGACCTTTCGGAGAATCAAAGAAAAACAGACTTCCTGTATGCTGACTTACCATTTGCCAGTCATCAAACGGGAAATCTATCACCACTACTCCCGCTGTTGGCAGATTATAGATTTTTGCATCAGCGAGGTAGTTTACCAGTTCCGTTAATCCGGGATTGTGCCCAAATAATGCAATACGTTCAAAATCATTATTCAGCTGGTTAATTACTTTCAGCAGTGCCGTGGTATTGGCTTCGTATACTGATGCTTCAAGCTGGATATCATCATATGAGATCTTTAAAACATCGGCAAAATGCCTGGCTGTGGTTAATGCCCTTACTGCCGGACTGCTCACGATCAGCTCAGGAATAATATCCTTTTGAGTGATCCTTTCTGCCATCTCATGGGCATTTTTATTCCCGCGGTGATTTAATGTCCTTTCAAAATCCGACATCCCATATGTACCCTGATCTGATTTGCCGTGTCTCACGACGATAAGTTGTTTAGCCATGATGTTGATTAGATGTTCACGCTTGTGTTGTCTTTTGTAGCCGTTTTTGTTTACGGTTTTACTCAGGTGTTTGAGAAATTAACAATTTCCTCCGCAGGAATGTTTTTCATACACTTAAAATGTCCGAGCGGGCATTGCTCCAGGCCAAACTTGGAACATGGCCTGCAGGGGAGCTCTATGCCTACAATCAAAGAATCTTTTACCTGATAGGGATACACGCCCAGTAATTCTGGTGTGGTGCCTCCCCATACAGAAGCGATAGGCCGGTTGAAAGCTTCTGCGATGTGTGTAAGACCAGTATCAAACCCGATGATCTTGTGTGCCTGTGATACGATGAAGACAGACTGATCAAGGTTGGTTAGCCCGCAGGTAGAATATACATTTGCGCCAACGGCATTGCTGATCTCGACGGCGTTTTCTTTTACATCATTGCCTCCAAGCAGCACAACGGGCAGATCAATCCCCCTGCAGATCTCTATGATCTTTTCATTGGGCATTCTCTTGGTAAAATGTGTGGCGCCAATAATAAAAGCAATGAATTTTCCCTGATGGGAAGGAGGGAGGAAATCTGCAACCTGGTATTGCTTATGCACGTAATAATCAATTGGACGGTTGTCATTTTTTACGCCCAGCACTTTCAGGGTTTCCATATAACGGTCTACCAGGTGATCTTTGGAAAACAGGGAGGTCCATTTGAATTTTAAGGCCAGCCATTTCCTGATCCTGTCTTTTTTGTAGGTGGATGAGGGGATTTGGGTAGACAGCTTAATGATGGAGGTACGCAGATTGTTATGCAGATCGATGATCATATCAAACTGCTCATCTTTGATCTCGCGGATCGTATCTTTTAATTTTGGTTTTAAGAGGTGCAGTTTGCTGATGTAGGGATTTCCCTCGTAGATGTATTTAAACTGCTCCTTGGTCAGGAAGTGTACCTCGCAGCCAGGAACCTGTTCTTTGAGACAGCGGACAACGGGTGTGGTGTAAATGATATCACCCATTGAACTGAACCTGATCACCAATATTTTCTTTGGGCTTTTCAAGATGAGCTCCTTATCTTTTCAATAATTGAGGTGGAAGAATATCCTGGCAGGAAACTCAGCACTTCTACGCTGCCGCCGTTGGCAATAGTTTCCTGTGCGCCTACGATCGTGTCTACGGTATAGTCACCGCCTTTTACGAGTACATCCGGCAAAACCGTTTTGATCAGTTCAAGGGGAGTATCGTCGCCAAATAAAACTACAGCATCAATAAAAAACATGGAGGCCAGCAGGGTAGCTCGTGTAGTTTCATTATTTACCGGCCGCTTCGGCCCTTTGATACATGATACCGACTGATCACTATTTAGCCCTACAATCAGTTTGTCGCCCAGGCCGGCCGCTTCAGAGAGGTAAGCTACATGTCCGGCGTGCAGCAAATCAAAACAGCCGTTTGTGAAAACTATTCTTTTCCCCTCTGCCTTCCAGGATGCTGCTAAGTCCTTTAATTGACTGGGAGAAACAATTTTCTGGTTTAATGTATGCTGATGGTTCATCATTTAATAATTCAGGTCTACTGCATTACAGAAAATATGCCCGATCAGGATATGCATTTCCTGGATCCTGGCGGTAGTGTCATCGGGCACAACAATATTGAGATCGCACAGGCTGTTCATTTCCCCGCCATCCCTTCCTGATAAACCCAGGGTTTTGCAGCCCAGCTCTTTAGCTGTATGCAGGGCATGGATAATGTTTTTGCTGTTTCCACTAGTAGAAATGGCAATAAACAAGTCGTTCTCACGCGCCAAAGCCTGTAATTGTCTCGAAAATACAAAGTCGAACCCATAGTCATTGCTGATGGCGGTCATTGCCGATGTATCTACCGTTAAAGCGATACCGGGCAATGCCTTACGTTCTTTCACGTACCTGCCGGCCAGTTCTGCGGCGATATGCTGTGCATCGGCGGCACTGCCCCCATTGCCCGCAAGCAGGATCTTGCCCCCGGCAGCAAGAACTCCGGTAACCATTTCGCATCCTATTTCGATTGCCGGAACAAGTGTGGCAATTACCCTGTCTATCGTTTGCTGATGATTGTTCAGTTCTTCTAAAACCATTATTTTACTGTTAGTTCAGTTAGTATTTCGTCGATTGTAGTGGTGGCACTGCCGATATGTTTGATCACAATCGAAGCGGCATAATTGGCAACCGTACAGGCTTCTTCAATTGAAAAGCCAAGGCCTACGCAATAGGCCAGTGTAGCAATTACCGTGTCGCCTGCGCCTGTTACATCGTATACCTGGTTGGCAACAACCGGAAGGATGGTACAGTTTGACGGCGTGA
Source organism: Pedobacter westerhofensis (assembly GCF_900182595.1). Taxonomy (GTDB): domain Bacteria; phylum Bacteroidota; class Bacteroidia; order Sphingobacteriales; family Sphingobacteriaceae; genus Pedobacter; species Pedobacter westerhofensis. The sequence goes on from NZ_FXTN01000007.1 coordinate 197,537, forward strand.
TGATCGCAATGCCGTTTTCAGAAAGCGTAACGATCAGGTAATCTGTGCCAGTTGCTTCAAAAATTACCTTTGCGGCTGCTTCCAGGTCTGCCTGGCTATGGATCTTGTCTGTTTTGGCGGCCTCTGCCAGTTCCTTGCGGTTAGGCTTGATGATAAATGCGCCTTTATATTTTGTATAATCGAGCCCTTTAGGGTCTACGATTACTTTTTTGTGGAGCTGGTGGCAAGCGTTTATCACCCTGAGGGATAATGACGGCGTAAGAAGCCCTTTGTTGTAATCAGAAAGGATGACGATGTCGCTCGCTTCGATAGCGGGAAGCAAGGCTGTATAAAAAGTGTCTTCGAGATCTGCAGCAATATCATGCGTATCCTCCTGATCGATCCTTACAATCTGATGATTGGAGGCAATGACACGGGTTTTTACCGTAGTGGTACGAGAGCTGTCCTTCAGGATCAGTTCTGCCCCTATATTTTTGCTTTGCAGGATTTCCTTGATTTCGGCCCCGAAGGCATCATCGCCGGTAATTCCGGCAAGTGAAACTGTAGCACCCAGATCGATCAGGTTGCAGGCCACATTTGCGGCGCCGCCAATGATCTTGTTTTCGTTTTTAACATTTACAATGGGCACCGGCGCTTCGGGCGAAAGCCTCGAAGCACTTCCAAAGATATAATGGTCCAGCATCACATCACCTATAACCAGGATATTCGGTTTTGGAAGGTTATAATGTGCATTGTATAGTTTTTCTCCAAGCATGCTGTGGGATTAATTTTCAAATATAGGTGAAAAAAAGGGACTACTGTTTTCGTGAGCTAAAATAAGCGCTGATCTGCTCAAGCGTAAATGTATTGAGGCATGATCCTGCTTCAAGTCCGCCTTTTCTACCCATATAAACGCCATAATGCATATCCCTGAACCCTTCCATGCGGTGTGCATCAGGATTTACCGATAACAGGACACCTTTTTCCAGCGCATAGCGATGGTAACGCCAGTCGAGATCCAGCCTCAGCGGGTTTGCATTGATCTCAATCACCACATTATTTGCTGCGCAGGCATCAATTATCTTATGATAATCTATAGGATAACCTTTACGGCTCAGCAGCAGGCGCCCTGTAGGATGGCCTAATATGGTCGTGTACGGGTTCTCTATGGCTTTGATTAATCGTGCCGTAGCTTTCTCTTCATCCATTCTCAGGTTGCTGTGTACAGAGGCTACTACAAAATCAAAAGTTTTTAGAATGTCGTCACTGTAATCCAGTGAACCATCATTGAGGATATCGCTTTCTATACCTTTGAATATTTTAAATGGGGCCAGCTTTTGATTAAGGGCTTCAATTTCCTGATGTTGTGCGTAAACACGCAGCTCGTTTAATCCTTTGGCGTAGAAGGCCGATTTGGAGTGGTCGCAGATTCCCAGGTATTCCAGTTTCAGCTGATCTTTACAGTACCTGGCCATCTCTTCCAGCGTATGCACCCCGTCGCTCCAGGTGGAGTGGTTGTGCAGGCTGCCTTTCAGGTCATCATAAGTGATCAGTGTTGGGAGCTTACCTGATTTGGCAAGCTCAACCTCATTGAGTCCTTCACGCAGTTCTGGTTCTACAAAACTCAGGCCTGCTTTAACATAAATTTCCTGCTCATCTGCAAATGGGCCTTCGCCGGCTAATGCCAGTACAGCATTGACATGGGCATCGTTCCCGGTAAGCTTGAAAAGGTTCAGGTAAAACGCTGATTTGGGATAAATATGCAACTGTATTTTTAAGCCAAATGGGCTCATTGCCGTAAACATATTTGCTGTGCTCTGCTCAAAGGGAAGCGCAGCAAAGAGATGTAACTGTTCAGTGATGGCAACATTGTCGGCGCCAATCACAAAGTCAAGCTCTTCGATAATCTCGTTGTACCGGCGATAGCCACCTGCTACACGCAGCAGAGGCGCTTCTTCAAGCTGGGTAAGCCATAAAAGAAGCTCAGCTGTAAGGTTTTGTACAAGAGTTTCGGAATGTGCATACAGGAATTTGCCCTGTGCGGCCATTTTAAACTCAATGACTTTCTTTATCTCCTCCTGGGTTTTCAGTCCAAAGCCTTTGGCTTCGATCAGGCGGTTTTCGTTGCAGGCATAATACAGCTCACCGATATTTTCTATCCCAAGATCTTTCCAGATGATGACAATCTTTTTGGGGCCTATACCCTTAATGCCCAGCATCTCCACAATTCCTTCGGGAGTTTTGAGCAGGATATTTTCCAGATCAGCCATGGTACCTGTCTGCAATAACTCCCATACTTTAGCGGCCGTGCTCTTGCCAAGGCCATCGATCTGTTCCATCTCCTCCCGGGTTTTGGTATTGATGGCAAAAGGGAGCTTATCCACTTTCAGGGCAGCATTGGCTACAGTTTTGATTTTAAAAGGGTTCTCATTATGCAACTCCATCAGCTGAGACAGGAGCCGTAAACTGCGGGCTATGGTCTTATTTTCCATTGGGCGCTAAAATAAATAAAAAGAAGCGTTTTTCCCTCAACTAAGTATTTATGGCATAGTTTTTTGGACAAGCAGGGTATGAAACGTTTGAATTATTTTGGTGCCGTACTGATTGGTTTATCAGCAGCATGCCAATCTCCGGCATCGGATAAGGCACAGTTGGATAGTGCGGTTACAAAGCAGGATACATTGGTGAGCGAAGTACGCAAAGAAAATGTCGACTCATCTAAGCTGGTGATTGCCGGCAAACAGGCTGGCAGAATATATCTTGGGCAATATATGGAGCAGGTTGCTGAAATACTCGGCCGGCCTGATGACGGCGATGCTGCAATGGGCAGTGCACTGGGGATCTGGTATGAGGGAACACCAAAAGATAAAAGAAACCCGACAGTAATCTTCTCGTCTTACCGCGACAGCAATATGGTGATCAAGGCCGTAAAGCAGGTATCTGTAGCTGCGCCGGAATTCAGGACCGCGGACGGAATGGGTACAGGTGTAAAGCTGGCGCAACTGCTGAAGGCCTATCCTTCGCTTAAAAAAACGGAGAGTTATGTAAGTGCACAAAAGGACACGGTGATGGTTTACGACAGTGTGGCCGAAGGGATTGCTTTTGATATCAAAAAGGATACGTGTACCGCAATTACGGTACACGTTAAGCACAGACCGGCAAATGCGGTTTACCTGCCTGTTCATCCCGACTGGAAAAGATTATAAGTTATTGGATGACCTTTTGAAAAATGGCGTGATTTAAAACGGTATTCATAATCAGTTTATGGCCTTTATTGTTCAGATGTGTGCCATCTCCGTAAGCATATTCAGGCTTGATTTTCAGATCGGCAGTGCTGATCTGGTCGAAATAGTCATTACTGCGTTCGCCATAGATCGCTCTGATCCTATCGTTTATACTTTTTAATTCCTGCCTTTTGGAAAGTTCAGTGAAATTTTTAGGCTGCGTACCGAATAGGATATACGGGACCTTTGCGGAATCAAGAAGGCTAATGATCCTGGCATAGTTATTTATTACCTCATCGCCTGTAAACCCCTGATTCACATCATGACTGGGAAAAGTAATCATTACCAAATCCGGATGAAGAGATATAGCTTTGGTAATATTCCTTTTCGGATCCGGGGCTGGCCTGTTAGGAATGGGACTGACAAATCCGGTAGGCATTGCCTGATAGGTAGTGTATCCTCCCAAAGCCAGATTAATATATGTTAATGGTTTTGGATTTTGTGCTGTGGTCAGGCGCAGCCGGTTTACCCAGGAAGAATCAATAGGGCTGGAACCGGTACCGTAAGCAGTAGATGCCCCTAAAATTACAATAACAGGCGAATCAATTGATAAAACGCCGGTATCCCGCCCATCAGCAGAAGCCCCTTTGCCCGGCAGATTTAAATTGCCATCCTTTTTTTCGCATGCTATCAGCAGAAACATAGCCAGCAAAATGTGGAAGTAAGGTTTGTTTTTCATAAAGAATTGATTAAGTATGATTTATACTCAAATTTCAATCCTTATGACCGGTAATCAAATCACCAAAGCCGGGGATCTTTAAAAATAACTACTGCACCGAAATATCAAAAGGCATGCGCGCCTGGATACCGGCGTTTACAATCGCTTTTTTCATTTGCTGGTACAGGAAGAAGTTTTCACCAAATTCCTGTTTTGCATAATACATTTTCACATTATCTGCACTATCATCCAGCAGGGATTTCAGGGCGCTGACCTGTTCAGGATATTCAACTACCTTATATTCCTTAAGTTTTGCTTTTTTACCAGCAGCAACTACGGCATCGTTAAAGCTGCCAAGTCTGTCTGCCAGGCCAATTTTAACGGCATCTGTACCAATCCACACATGTCCGCCGCCAATGGAGTCGATATATGATTTCGATTTCTTACGGCCATCCGCTACGCGTGTGATGAAACTGTCATATACATGGTTCACATCTGTCTGTATAATTAACCTTTCACCTGCAGTAAGTGGGCGGTTTACACTCATAATGTCGGCATATTCGCCGGTTTTAACACCATCGAAGGTAATCCCCAGTTTAGTATTAAAAAGGTTTTGAAAGTTGGGTATAATCCCGAATACGCCGATAGAGCCGGTGATGGTATTGGGCTGTACAAAGATCGAGTCTGCGGCACAGCCGATATAATAACCGCCGGAGGCAGCTACGTCACCAAAAGATGCAATGACAGGTTTAACCTTTTTACTCAAAACGATCTCTCTCCAGATCACATCCGATGCCAGGGCACTGCCGCCACCAGAATTTACGCGCAGTACAATAGCTTTAACTTTATCGTCCATCCTCGCTTTTCTGATCGCACGTGAAATACGTTCAGAACCGATAGACTCATCGTTGCCTTCGCCGCCGGTAATATCGCCATTGGCATAAATCACGGCAATTTTATTTTTGCTGTCGCTGTTCTCTGTTTTCTGGTTTTGGGCGTAATCGTTAATGGTAACTGTAGAAAGCGTTTCTTTGGCACCTGTACTGCTCAGTTTTTTTAGTTCGTCCAGTACCTCGTCTTTATACTTCAGCCCGTCTACCATTTTATAGGTCAGGGCATCTTTTGGCTGCTGGATCCTGTAGGTATTGGCGTACAGATAAAGACTGTCCTTCGGGATATTTCTGGCAGCAGATATCCCTTCAAGGAAAGTATTGTACAGTCCGCCCAGGTAAGCTGTTACCTGTTTGCGGTTATAATCGCTCATCTTGTCATTGATAAAAGGCTCTACTGCACTTTTATAATTTCCTACCCGGATGATCTGGGCTTCCACACCTATCTTTTCCATGGCACCTTTAAAAAAGGTGAGCTGGGAGCTGAAGCCTTTAAATTCCAGTGCGCCCTGTGGGTTAAGGTATACTTTATCCGCAACAGAGGCTAGGTAATACGCATCCTGTGTGTATACTTCGCTGTAAGCAATGATCTTCTTTTTACTTTTCTTAAAATCAACCAGTGCGTCCCTGATCTCTTTAAGGGTAGCTTTACCTGCGCCGGGAGAACTTACGTTCAGATAGATACAGGTAATATTGTCATCAGTTTTAGCTCTTTTCAGTGCCCTCATCAAATCATTGAAGCCGATACTCTTCTGGCCGCCCGAACCTACAATAGGAAGGCTTTCCAGCGTTTTATTAGGTGTACGTTCCTTAATGTTTTGATCGAGATTAAGATAAAGCACACTGTTACTGAGCACACTGATGCTTTTATCTTCATCGATAGAGGATACTACGCCTACCACAAGAAGAATGATAACCAGGAAGATAAGGAATGTAGAAATGATGATACCTACTACTGTAGCAAAAACATATTTGAAAAATTCTCTCATGTGGATGATTAATATTTAATTTGTAAAGATATTAAATGAATCAGGGTTTATATGCACTTAGAGACCAAAACAGTTTATTTGTTACTTGGGAGTAATTTAGGGGACAGAAGGGCCATGATCGATAATGCGCTGGGCAGGATAGGAAAGTTGGTTGGGCAGATTACGGCTATCTCTTCTTTTTATGAGACGGCCGCATGGGGAGTGGAAGACCAGCCTTCATTTTTGAATATCGCTGCGGGCGTAGAAACCACCCTGAGTGCCCATGAGGTACTCAGTAATACTTTAAAAATTGAAGAAGAACTGGGACGGGTAAGGGCGGAACATTGGGGCGCCAGGCTGATCGATATTGATATCATTTTATATGGTGAGGATATCATTACTGATGGAGAAAGGCTGCAGATACCTCATCCGAGGATGCAGGACAGGAAGTTTGTACTGGCTCCGCTGGCCGAAATTGCTGGTCAAGTTGTTCATCCTTTACTCAAACAAAATATTTCGACATTATTGTCCGTATTAAAGGATAACTTAGTGGTGGTAAAAATCTCATAATTTTATATAGTTTTGTCCCAAATGATAGACGCAGAAAAAAACAACAGCCCTCTTGACCTGTCTTATTTACGGGATATGTCTGGCGACAGTGCCGAATTCATGATCGAGATGATCGACATGTTCAAATTACAAACGCCATTATACATTGCCGATCTGGAGCAATCGATCGTTGCACAGGACTGGGATAAAGCAGCAGGCTTTGCGCATAAGATTAAGCCCACGCTATCATATGTTGGCAGGGAGGATGCCCGCGGACATCTGCAGCTGATTGAGAACAGTGCACGTGACCAGAAAGATTTGTCTGATATGCCAAAGAATTTCCAGGAATTCAATGATTTTGTACAGGTTTTATACAGGCAGCTGGATGACGCAAAAGCTGAACTGGAGAAACGCCTCTAGTTAGCTTTTAAATTATTATTTGGCTATCCGTCTGAAATGGAGGATGGATAAAGCGATATATAACACCAGCACAAACGGTATAGCAGCAAATTTGAGAAAGGCAATCAGCACAGCTGACAGGATCAGAAAAATATATTTGAGCTTATTTTGTTCCCAGTCCAGTGAACCAAATTTGAGGGAGAAGATCCTGATTTCACTGGTGAGCAGGAAACTCATCACTACCGTAATAGATACAAGCAGCAAAGTAGAACTTCCTATGCCGGGGTAGTCACGCTGAATAAATGGCAGCGACACAATAAACAGGGTATTCATCGGTGTGTTCAGCCCGATGAAATCTTCTGTCTGGCGTTCATCAATATTGAATTTCGCCAGGCGCAGCGCCGAGAACATGGTAATCAGGAAACCGATATAAGGTACATATGGAGAACTGAAGTCGCTCGAAGTAAGCATCTGGAACATTACCACTCCCGGTAAGAAGCCAAAGCTTACCATATCCGCAAGCGAGTCCAGTTCTTTTCCAATGGCTGATTTTACGCCCAGGAACCTGGCCATAAAGCCATCAAAAAAGTCAAAAATACCCGAGGCAAGCACTGCATAAGCTGCTACCTCGAGGTTACCTTTAAATGCAAAAACCACACCAAAGCACCCCGAAAGGAGGTTGGCGCAAGTTAATGCATTAGGAATGTGTTTCTTCATTTTGGATTAGCTGTTCATTGAAATTAAGAACTCCTCGTTGGTCTTGGTGTTCCTGATTTGTGCCTGAACAAACTCCATAGCTTCCTGGGCATTCATATCAGCCAGGTGGTTACGCAGAATCCATACGCGTTGTAAAGTATCTCTGTCATGCAGCAGATCGTCACGGCGGGTACTTGATGCAGTGATGTCAATCGCAGGGAAGATACGTTTGTTAGACAATTTACGGTCTAACTGCAGCTCCATATTACCGGTACCTTTGAACTCTTCAAAGATCACCTCATCCATTTTAGAACCTGTATCTGTTAATGCGGTTGCCAGAATGGTTAATGAACCACCTTTTTCGATATTACGGGCAGCACCGAAGAAACGTTTTGGTTTGTGCAGTGCGTTTGCATCCACACCACCTGAGAGGATTTTACCCGAAGCAGGCGCAGTAGTATTGTACGCACGGGCAAGGCGGGTGATAGAATCCAGCAGGATAACTACATCATGGCCGCATTCTACCAGGCGTTTTGCTTTTTCCAGCACTATATTGGCAATTTTTACGTGACGTTCAGCAGGCTCATCAAATGTTGATGCAATCACCTCGGCGCGTACACTTCTGGCCATATCTGTCACCTCTTCCGGACGCTCATCGATCAGTAGGATGATCAGGTATACTTCAGGATGGTTTTTAGCGATCGCGTTGGCCACTTCTTTCAGCAGGTTTGTTTTACCTGTTTTAGGCTGTGCAACGATCAAACCACGCTGACCTTTACCGATCGGGGTAAATAAGTCGATGATCCGTGTAGAGTAATTGTTTGTTTCCGTGAAAAGATTTAATCTTTCAGTAGGGAAAAGAGGGGTAAGGTAGTCAAAAGGAACCCTGTCCCTCACATCAGCCGGAAGACGTCCGTTGATGGTTTCCACGCGTACCAGCGGGAAATACTTTTCGCCTTCTTTTGGCGGGCGGATACTTCCTTTAACGGTATCACCAGTTTTTAAACCAAATAATTTGATCTGTGACTGTGAAACATAGATATCATCAGGAGAAGAAAGGTAGTTGTAATCTGCAGATCTCAGGAAGCCATAGCCATCAGGCATAATCTCAAGCACACCTTCATTGGTGATCGTATTATCGAAATCCAGGTTTGAATAACTGTTTTCGTTCGTTTTCTGGTTACTGGTATTTCCTGTATTGTTATTCTTGGGCCTGTTGTCTTCTCTTACCGGCTTTGTCTTTTTTTGTTCTCCGTTAGGGTTGGAAGCAGGTACAGGAGCATTTTCTTCTCTTTTTGCTTGTGGTACAGCTACTTCAGATTGTTCTTTTTCTGCCGCAGGCTGTGCAGCAGTTTCCTGTTCTTCCTCAGCGGCAGGATTGTCAAATAAAGAGGCTCTGTTAAAATTATTATTAGAAGATGGGGCTGTTTCAGCTTCATCCTTGGAAATGCGTGTTCTTTTTCTGAGGGGTTTTTCTGCGGTATTGCTCTTTGGAGCTTTTGCTTTTGCAGCTTTTACCGGAGCCTGGTTTGCAGCATCGTTGGTAGTGATGATCTCGGCGATAGTTGACTCAGTTGTTGGAATCACTACGTCTGGCTCTCCCTGCTGTTCGCTGATTTGGCGAATCACTTCAACCAGCTCGGCCTTGCGCATATCATCGGCATTTAAGATCCCCTTAGATTTTGCTAACTCACGCAATTCAGCCGTGAGCTTTTCATTTAATTCTGTTTTGTTAAACATTATGTGGGTGTAGAGAAATTTTTATAAACGTATTTATCGACATATCAGAGCAAAAAATGCAATTAGGATTTGAAAAATAGTACAAAATTTTGTGAGATTTTCTGGACTGATCAGATAAACTTTTGAGAATTATGTTGCAATTGTATGTATTTGTATCTGAAACTCCAAGTAAAATTTGAAAATGTTAGAAATATTTTACTTAAGTTTTGTTAAATCAGCTTTCAGAAACCTGTGGAAATTTTGGCATATTTGCGCATAATCTCAGCCCAAATGAATAAAAAGCAACTATTTGAACAAATAAAGTTTAAAAAATCATTTTTGTGCGTGGGTCTCGACCCGGTGCTTGAAAATATTCCGCAACATCTTTTGGATTATGAAGATCCGATTTTTGAGTTCAACAGACAAATTATTGATGCCACAGCAGACCTCTGTGTTGCCTATAAACCGAACACTGCTTTTTATGAATCGAGAGGTTTAAAGGGATGGGAAAGCTTACTGAAAACCTGGGCCCATATTCCGCAGAATATTTTTACGATAGCAGATGCGAAAAGGGGAGATATCGGAAATACTTCGGCCATGTATGCTGATGCTTTTTTTAATGAAGAGAAATCAGGGATGAGCTTCGACTCGATCACAGTAGCACCATATATGGGCAAAGATTCTGTAAGCCCTTTCTTAAAATATGAAGATAAATGGGTAATCCTGCTGGCTGCAACTTCAAATGAAGGGCACCATGATTTCCAGTTGCTGGAAACACCGGGGGGCAGATTATATGAAGAGGTGATCAGGGTTTCTTCTGAATGGGCAGACAGCGAACGGATGATGTATGTTGTTGGTGCCACCAGGGGATCTGAATTTGCCAATATCAGACGTTTGGCACCGGATAGCTTTCTGCTTGTTCCGGGAGTTGGCGCACAGGGCGGCAGTTTGGCCGATGTGTGCGAGTTTGGATTAAACGATCATTGCGGGCTGCTGGTCAATTCTGCCAGAGGGATTATATATGCGGGCAAAGGAGAAGATTTTGCAGAAAAAGCACGTGAAGAAGCGCTGAAACTACAGGTTGAAATGGAGGAGATACTTGAAAAAGCAGAATTGATCTAATAAAATATTTAACTACCAGTAAACATCTTCTTTGAATTAAGTTTGCGTTATGCGGCTTAACGAAGATTTTTTACATTACATCTGGCAATACAGACTGCTGACCAGTCTTGACCTGTATTGCACCGACGGATCAAGACTGGAAATCATTGATCCCGGGATACCTAATACGCATGCCGGACCGGATTTTAGTACGGCACGGCTGAGGATTGGCGGACAATTATGGGTGGGCAATGTCGAAATCCATCTCAGGGCATCTGACTGGCTCCAGCATCAGCATCAGGAAAACAGTTTATATGACACCGTTATCCTGCACGCCGTTTATGAAAATGATGCGGAGATCTGCCGTACAAACGGAAGCCGCATTCCTGTTCTTTTAATGAAAGACCTCTTGCCGGAAACCATGCTGCAGCGGTACCGGGCGCTGCTCGAAGCAAGGAACTTCTTTCCCTGTGCAGCTCAGATCGGACAAACCGGTCCCTCTGTTATCAGAAATACCATGCATACTGCAGCTATACAACGTTTGCAGCAAAAGTCGGCTGATCTGGAACTGCTGATGACCCGGAATAAATACAACTGGACTGAGACTTTTCACCAGTTGCTGATCAGGAATTTCGGCTTCAAAGTAAATAATGTTCCATTTGAGCTTCTTGCTGCGGGTTTGCCGGCTACGCTGTTGGCCCGGCACAGAAATCAGCCTTTGCAGATCGAAGCCTTGTTGTTTGGACAGGCGGGATTTCTGGAAGGGGATTTTAAAGACAGCTACCCAAGGCAGCTGCAAACTGAGTATGCTTTCCTCAGAAAAAAATATCAGCTGATGCCGCTCGATCATGCGATCTGGAAATTTCTGAGAATGCACCCGCAGAATTTTCCTGTTTTAAGGATAGCGCAGCTGGCAGGGATGCTTACGGGGAATAGCCCGGCGATCTCAGATGTTCTTGGTGCTGCAGACCTGCAGTCGCTGATCCGGTTGTTTGCCCCCACATCAGTGCATCCCTACTGGAACGACCACTTTAACTTTGACAAGGGCTGCAAAGCGATGAAACTAAAGCCCGGAAGAAAATCTATAGAAAATCTGATCATCAATACCGTATGCGTGATGATGTATCATTACGGGGAATATTTCTGCGTCCCGGAATTTCAGCAGCGTGCAATCACTTTTCTGAAAAAAATGCCTGCGGAGCAAAATGCCATTACCAGGGCATATAAAAAAGCAGGGCTGATATTGACCAGTGCCTGGGATTCGCAGGCAGTCCTGCAGCTGTATAAGTATAGTTGTTTACTGAGGAAGTGCTTAAACTGTGATATAGGCCGTGATCTGATAGCTGTAAAAGCCGTGAATTAAGGTATGGTTTTTGCTTTTACAATAAATAATCTCTAAATTGATCAATAATTGAGTTATCAATTGACTACCCCGAAAAATATGAAGACAAATACTATGTTTCAGAGCATCGTCACCTATTTTGAGAAACAAAGTTTTGGGGTATGTACCTATATCGCAGAGCGTTTTAATATGTCGATCAGCAAAATTAGGCTTTTCTTTATTTATTCCTCTTTTCTGGCTGTGGGCTTTCCTATTGTATTTTATATCATGGCGGCGCTGATCCTGGATGTACGCCATTATATCAAAAGGATCAGGCAGCGGATTTGGGATCTGTAACAGGAATACTGATGAGTTCCATATTTATTCTTCCTCTGCAGTTTAGAATAACATGACACATACAACTATATATTTTATATTTGTTGTTTAATACTAGAGTTACGCAAAATGTCGGTAAGGGGAAACCAATTTAAATCTAATTCATTCAAAAACGAACAAGGGGAGAGGCAGGGTTCAAGAACATCGGCCAAACCACCCAGAGAACTGTTTGACCGAATGCCTTCACTGAACTTTCAGAATGAACGTGTACTGAAAATTGCAGGCCTGTTTTTTCTGATCCTCGCCATCTATTTCCTGGTTGCTTTTACTTCTTACCTGTTTACCTGGCAGGAAGACTACAGCTATGTGATCGATGCCAACGGCGGATGGAGCAACCTGTTCAAAACTCTGGAAGAACTTCAGCAAAACAATATCCCTACGGTTGTACAGAACTGGCTGGGCAAATTTGGTGCTTTGCTGTCGCACCAGTTTATTTATGAATGGTTTGGGGTAGCCTCTTTTATATTTGTTTTTATCTTTTTTGTGATTGGCTACCGCCTGTTATTCAAGGTCAAAATATTTGCACTGGAGAAGACGCTGGGTTACAGCTTGTTTTTCCTGCTGTTCCTGTCGCTTACCTTTGGATTTTTTCATTCCTTTTTCTCGGATGCACCGCATTACCTCGAAGGTGAGGTAGGTTACTGGAGCAACAGGCTGCTGGTTGCGCAGATCGGTATTACCGGAGTAGGAGGGCTGATTGCCTTTCTGGGACTAACTATTTTAATTATAGCCTATAATATAGACTTTAAACTTCCTGAACGTAAACAGCGCCAGGAGGAAGATGAAGAACCTGAAGCTGCTGAATTGGGCAATCATTTTCCTGCCGAAGCTGTTGCCGAACGCTTTGCTGAACAGCGTGCGGAAAGGGAAGAAGAGGCAGCCCTGGCTAATCACGTGGTGAGGGGACATACGGCCATGCCAGATAATATTGAACTGGATAAAAATCCGGGGGAGGTTGAATTTACACTGAATGACCGTCTCGCTAATCAGCGTAAAAAGACACAGCAAAATATCGTATTAACCCCAAGCCGCTTTGAAAATGCACCGCTGGAAGAGGAAGACCTGATTCCGCCTGTTGTACCACCTGTATTGAATCTGACAGGAAATGCGCCTATTATTCTTTCGCCGATTGTGGAACCGATTTCTGAGATCATCTACGAAGATGTGAAACCAGAACCGCAGCTCACGATTGAGAAAAGTGATGAGGATAAAAAATCTGAGGAACTGGTAGAACAGTTTGGAAACTATGACCCTACACTGGACCTGGCCAGTTATAAATATCCATCGATAGACTTACTGGAGGATTACGGCTCCAACAAAATTTCTGTCAATGCCGATGAGCTTGAAGCGAATAAAAATAAGATCGTTGAGACGCTTAACCATTATAATATAGAGATCGACAAGATCAAGGCCACGATCGGGCCAACGGTTACGCTTTATGAGATTATCCCGGCACCGGGGGTAAGGATTTCGAAGATCAAGAATCTCGAAGATGATATTGCCCTGAGCCTGGCAGCCCTTGGAATACGTATTATCGCTCCGATGCCCGGAAAAGGCACAATTGGTATCGAGGTACCGAACATGCATCCTGAGATGGTGTCCATGCGCAGCATCCTGGCTACAGAGAAATTCCAGAAGACGGATATGGACCTGCCTATTGCGCTGGGCAAGACGATTTCCAATGAGGTGTATATCGCCGACCTGGCAAAAATGCCCCATTTATTGGTTGCGGGTGCAACAGGTCAGGGTAAATCGGTGGGTATCAATGCTATTCTTGTATCCCTGCTCTATAAAAAACATCCTTCACAACTCAAATTTGTGCTGGTTGACCCCAAAAAGGTAGAGCTTACACTTTTTAATAAGATTGAACGCCATTTCCTGGCAAAACTTCCGGGAGAGGCAGATGCAATTATCACAGATACCAAAAAGGTAATCCATACTTTGAATTCACTATGTATCGAAATGGACCAGCGCTATGACCTGCTGAAAGATGCACAGGTGAGGAACCTGAGAGAATACAATGAAAAGTTCATTAAACGGAAGCTGAACCCGAACAACTCGCACCGTTTCCTGCCGTACATTGTACTGGTAGTGGATGAGTTTGCCGATCTGATGATGACGGCAGGTAAGGAAGTAGAAACTCCGATTGCCCGTCTGGCCCAGCTGGCACGTGCGGTAGGGATCCACCTGGTGCTGGCTACGCAGCGCCCCTCTGTGAATATCATTACAGGTACAATCAAAGCCAACTTCCCGGCAAGGCTTGCCTTCAGGGTGTTGTCTAAGATCGATTCCAGGACAATCCTCGACAGTGGTGGTGCAGACCAGTTAATTGGTCGCGGAGACATGTTATTGTCTACTGGCAACGATCTCATCAGGTTACAGTGTGCTTTTGTGGATACACCTGAGGTTGACCGTATCTCCGAATTTATTGGTAACCAGCGCGGCTACCCTGAAGCTTACCAGTTACCCGAATATCTTGATGAGGCTGCAGAATCTGCAAAGGCTGATTTTGATCCTGACGACAGGGATTCCATGTTCGAAGATGCTGCACGACTGATCGTTATGCATCAGCAGGGCTCTACGTCGCTCATCCAGCGCAAGCTGAAACTGGGCTATAACAGGGCGGGCAGGATTATTGATCAGCTGGAAGCCGCAGGAGTAGTAGGGCCATTTGAAGGAAGCAAGGCCAGAGAGGTATTGCTGCCCGATGATTATGCTTTGGAACAGTTCTTGACTAATCTGAAGAAATAAGAACCAAATGAAGAAGATCCTAGTGTTGCTGGCACTATCGGGAATGTACATTTCCGGATTTAGCCAGACCGATGCAAAAGCAAAGACCATATTAGCGGAAGCAAGTAAGAAATATAAAGCGTATGATGTTGTAAAGGCTACTTTTGTCTTTACCCTGGAAAATCCTCAGAACAAAGAAAAGGATACCCAGCAGGGAACATTGATTGTACAGTCTGCCGCCAATAAATATAAGGTGGTGATGAATGAGCAGGATATGATCAGTGACGGCAAGAGCCAGTGGACTTATCTTAAAAAGGATAAGGAAATACAGGTTTCTGCAGTTGACAACAGCGGTGATGCTTTGAATCCTGCAGGGATATTTACGCTGTATGAGAAGGGTTTTAAATACCTGTATACCGGTGAAAAGAAGGAAGGCACAAAGACTTACCAGATGATAGATCTTTCCCCTGTGGACACTAAAAAGTCGTATTTTAAGATCAGGCTTGGTATTGATAAGATCGCCCACCAGATTGCCAATGTGGTGATCTTTGATAAAAACGGCAATAAGTACACGTACGTGGTAAAGACTTTCGTCCCCAACGTGAAGGTTCCTGCCGGAACTTTTGGCTTTGATGCCAAGAAATATCCGGGAGTTGAAGTAGTAGACCTTCGCTGATAAAATATAATTGATAAAAAAGGGCCGAGGCAAATTGTCTTAGCCCTTTTTTTGTTAATTTTGGAATTATGACTTTAACTTCCGCATTTTGAAAATCACATTTCTGGGTACCGGTACATCGCAGGGGATTCCTGTGATCACCTGCGGATGTGAAGTTTGCCAGTCAGACGATGCCAGGGACAAACGTCTGCGGGTCTCCGTTTTGCTTGAAACTGAAGATAAAACTATTGTGATTGACAGTGGCCCTGATTTCAGGTATCAGATGCTAAGGGCAAAAGTGAAAGATCTTGATGCCATTGTTTATACACACGAACATAAAGACCATGTAGCGGGACTGGATGATATCAGGCCATTTAATTATCTGCTGAAAAAGAATATCGATATCTATGCTACAGAACGTGTACAGGAAGCCTTAAAAAAAGAATTCTCCTATATTTTTGCAGAAAAGGTATATCCGGGGGTTCCCCAAATCAATATGCATACCGTTACCGGAGTGAAGTTCTGCATCGGCAGGACGGAGTTTATCCCCCTGGACATTATGCACTACAAGCTGCCTATTCTGGGCTACAGGATTGGTGACTTCACTTACATCACTGATGCCAAGACAATTCCGCAGGCTACTGTAGATAAAATCAGGGGTACAAAGATCCTGGTAGTAAATGCTTTGCAGAAAGAGGAGCATATCTCTCACTTCACATTGGACGAAGCAATTGCCTTTGCGGAGAATATCGGGGCAGAAACTACTTATTTTACTCATATGAGCCATAATCTGGGCAAACACGCTGATATCGAGGCAGAACTGCCTGCGAATATCAGGCTGGCTTATGATGGCCTGCAGATTGAGTTGTAGTTTTTTTAAATTAGGTGTCAAAACTATTCCGAATAAATATATATTTGCAGCAGAAACCTACCCGGGTGGCGAAATTGGTAGACGCGCCAGCTTGAGGGGCTGGTGCTGGCAACGGCGTGGCAGTTCGAATCTGCTCTCGGGTACTTAACGATTTTTCGTTCAACTTTTGAAAGGATTGCTCATAAAAAAGCAATCCTTTTTCGTTGGTATTCAGTACGTTATGATGAAATGTAGGGTCGATATAATTAGTTCTAAACTGCCCCCCAGCGTTAACCAGATTATCTTTGAACACCCCGCGAACGATAGCATGTTTCTGCGTGACGTTGCATTTATCATAAATCCCAAACAGATTCGATAAGTTTGGTAATATCCGCAGCACTATCTCGTCGTCGTCTTGAACTATTTTTGAACGAGGTTTTAATTCATATTCTAAAATGGATTTTTCCTCTTTAAGTTTTTTTGGCCACGATTGATATGTTGAACTGTTAATATCGTTATTTAGAGACTTATCTTCTAAACTTATGATCTTATCATTCACACTTTTTAATTCTTTTATTCTCTGATTGGTTATTTCTTTTTTCTGCTGAAGCGGTTTTGCAATAGTGCTTTCGCCCCCTCAATTAGGAAGTTTATTTGATTCTCGTCAAATCTCAATTGTTTCAATAATTGATCAAACTCTTCATGCAATTTAGCACCGGGGGTATTGACATTTGTATGCTTTATACACCTGTAATATAAATGATATTGTTTAGAGCCTATAGACCAACCTGCGGTCATGCTTTGCTCACACCAGCACTTGAGTAGACCTCTCAACGGAAATTCTTTATCTTTACGCACTTTCACAGGCCTCTTAGAACTTAGCAAACGTTGGGCTAGCCAATACTCAGCTTCTGTAATTATCCAGCTCGCCTCGGCTAAAATTGGTCTGGCCTGACTTTCTTCTCCCCAGTTGTACTATGTTTTAAGTGGAAATGACTTTACTCTTGACATTAATAATCCAGAGGAGCCGAAAATCGTTTGTGTGGCAAACAATCCCCAGAAAATCCAAATATATGGCGCGGTTCTTTCGCTATATATTTCTCGTATAATGAAGCTTGTAAATCGTAAAAGCCGACTTAAGGGTAGTCTAATTTTTGATGAATTCCCAACAATCTATTTTACTGGCATGGATGCTCTTCTGTCTACTAGCAGATCAGACCGTGTGAGTTGCACCCTGGCAGTGCATTATGATCAACTCAAGAAAGATTATGGTGCAGAGCAAGCTGATGTGATTGTTAATATTGTTGGAAATGTGATTAGTGGGCAAGCAATGGGTGATACAGCTAAAAAATTGAGTGAAAATTTCGGTAAAATTTTGCAGCATAGGCAAAGTACCAGTATTAATAGTTCTGATACCTCAATATCCAGATCAAGCCAGTTGGATTATGCGATACCTGCTGCAAAAATTTCAGACTTATCATCTGGTGACTTCGTCGGCATTGTAGCTGACAATCCGGATCAAATGATAACATTGAAAATGTCTCATTCAGAAATTCAAAACGGTCATGAATCAATTGCTAGTGAGGAGGAAAGTTACAAAGATATTCCAATCGTTGATAACGTAACCTATTCTGATTTAATCGAAAATTACAGCAGCATAAAAGCTGATATTGAAAGATTGTTGAATGAAGAGTTTCAAAGGATTGTAGCAAGAAATCAGGACGTTGGCAATGCTTCAGATACCAATGACAATATTGTAAATATGGATTCTTCCGAAAATCAATTGCTGCCAGGTGTAAACGAATATTAGATAAATACTAGTGAATTTCGCTGATTATTGTAATCCAATTTCACATGCAGTATATATTAATTTACAACGGTTATTAAACGCTTCACGTAATAGAGTTTTTAAAATGTAAATCTATTTATAATTTGAGTGAATTGTTCGTGTTTAATGAATTTAATATTTCTATTAGAGCTAATTTATGTTTGAACAATGAAAATTACACTGAGGACATTAATCAAATAAACTCTTAATATGACTATTAAACTAAACTCATCTCTCGACTGTATTAAATTGTACATGGCATTTTTATTAATTATAGTTTTTTCCAATTCCTGCAAAAAAAGCAGTCAGCTAGAAACCGATATCGCAACAGATGTACCTAAAAATGAACGAAAAGTCATGACAGAACCCCTGAAGCAAGTCTGTGTTGAAACATGGTGGGTTTCCGAAAATTGGGTTGGAGATCAATTGATATCCACTTCCAGGGACTTAATGTATTCAGTATGTTTTACGCCTAGTCAAAGCTCAAATAGCGGTGGACTAATAATTGCCTCACCAGTTAAAGTGGATATTAAACCTGATAGTCTGAAAAAGAATTTTCCTTGTGTATATTCTATGCTTCTGGATTTGAGCCATTACCCCGCAGTGAATGAACTCTTATTGCCATTTATTACAGAAACCGCAGGTGCTCCAGGCGTTAATCCTAAATTGTATTGGTTTGACAGTACAAGTCTCGCTTGGACTCCTACTGGGCAGAGCGGCGTAACTGTGTTTGGCAAAACAGTTCCTGGTTTTCAAAATGAAAGCTTAAGCTCAGCGATCTATCTAAATAGACAAATGTTGATTCAGTCGTCTCCTGCCCTAATTCAAAGTATAATGGTACACGAGATGATTCACGCATATTTAAATACAGTAAGACAATTCGCTGCTTATGGGATCATAAATGATGAGTCGAAGCCATTGTTGGAGAGATTGAGCTACTTTGCCAAAAAGTCGGCGGACGATAATGGGAGGGATCATTTAACTATATTAGCCTCCTATATTGATAAAATTGCTTTAGCCGTCCAATCCACTGACATTAGCCCGCGCAATAAATCACTTCAAGATTATTATAAGTTGGCTATTGGTTCCCTATATACTGATGGGAATGTGCCTTCGCCGGACTTTAAGCCAACATTTGAGACATTACTCAACTCTATTAATAGTGCTAATAACTTTACCATAACGATCGAGAACGCCGCAGCTAAAGTTGTCTCTGAAAAAAAGGTTCCTGCACCATATACCACAAAATGTTTAAATTAATAAGCTATGAAAGCAATCTTTATTTTTTTTCTGTTATTACTCACTCTTAATGCTGTAGCGCAACAACCGATCAAAATTTATTACGACAATAGAGACAGTTCAGTAGTCAAATTCTTTACACACGTAGAGGTTCCACTCATACTAGCTGCGAATCCAAGGTTTGGATTCTCTACGGTTAGTTTTTCAGTTTCAAATGAAGGCAAAGTTACATCTATTCATAATTTACTTAAGCCAGATGACCTTTTTTTTATAACAGCAAAAGCAGTTATAGAAAAGTCAAGTGGTAAATGGAATATTAAACCAGGAATTCCAGAACAAAATTTCGAGATTACCTTTTTTGTGATTTCTGACAGCTTAGCTTCCAGGAAAAAATTAGAACAATATAATCCCGATATTAAGCCCCTTTTAAAGCCATACATACAATATTACGATGTTCCGCAAGAGTTGACTTTATTGCCAACAATAACAATCATTTTTAAAGAAAAAGTTGAGAGGAAAATATTAATAAATTGATTACCATTTATAAGGTGGCGATCCGTTTCCTGGTGGAGATCCAGGTGGAGGTGGAGGCGGATGCTATGGTTATGCATCAGGACTTGTAATTGGTTCTGGCCCGAGTACTTCTTTAATATCAAGCTCAATTACAGATATTGACACAACTCATAGGACAATACAGTTTACATGGATACCTTATAGTGGGCCTCTTGGTATATGGCGTTATGAAAGTCTTGATTTAGGGACACAGGAAAAGGTCGGTAGTACATGGCAATGGACAGACATGGTTCATCAATCAATTACATTAGCAGGAACTACCACTGCATATACCCTCACCTATGCTGATATAAATGCGCCTGATGCAGGTTTGTTCAATGTCAGTGCAGCTTATGTGGAACTAAATTTTAGAGTAAGATTAACTGTATATTGTGGGGGTGCGCCTTTTGAATTTGAAGTAACCACTTCTCCATTTGAAGATGTGAGAAAGACTTTTGCGGTATAAATGGGTAAAATATGAAAATCGTTTTGAAAAGACTTTTGATAATAGAGCTGGTTTTTAGTTTTGTAAACTCTTATGGCTTCTCCGCTAATACTGATACAACTAAAATGAAGGCATTGCATATAACCACTATATTTCAGGTGCCGCACAGTAGCGGGGATATTTTGATTTTTCATAAAACGCCAGATATAATTTATGACAATGATTATGTTGTATTACGTTCGCCATACACTAAAACATCAGTCACTGGAAGGATGAACGAAGCGCCAACCAAGATAAAGGTAGATACAACTTATGCTTATTATATTTGCAGACGAGGAGAAAAGTACGGTTTACTCTATGATTCCGCAACTTCCTCTATAGGTAAACGCTATTTTGTAGACTCTTTAATAAACGATTTTCTAAGAATACCTGCCTTTTTTTATGGCGTAAAAAGTAAAAATGTGGACTTTATAAACGTGATTTCAGATAAGAAAAAAGGGATTTTAATAGAGAAATTCGTAGATAGAAGAACTGGTGTTCAAGAGCCGGACTCATCTTATTTTTATTATCGTAAAAAGCCTTTGGCTTTTTCATATTTAATAAAGGAAAAAAGACCTGACCAATTCTTCTTATATAAAGCAATTATGGTCTTCAATCCTGTAAAAAAGGGTGCATTTCCAGGCCTTGAATATGATGTCAAGAAGTATACTCATACCTTTGAAATCTCTGAAATAGGTGTTCCTGATGAACAAAAAATAAGGGTCTTAATTGATAAATTCAAAAGACAAGGCATTAGAAAATTATAAGGGTACAATTTTCAAAAAAACTTCGGTACTGCCGAAGTAAATTAAATCCTTCTTTACGATGAGTAGAGAGGGATTTTTAATTATACCTTGGAGCCAAATAAAGATGCACATGAAAAAAATTGCTGTTTTAGGTTTGGGAAAAATGGGATATGGAATCGCTTCCCGTTTATTACAATGTGGATATACCGTAGTCGTTTGGAACCGTAGTTATTCAAAAGCTGAAGAATTAATTAACAGAGGAGCTATATGGGCGGAAACTCCAGCATTAGCCGCATCTGAAGCGTCTTTTGTAATTTCTATGGTAGCAGATGATGAAGCATCCTCTGCAGTCTGGATGGCTGAATTTGGGGCTTTTGAAACGTTACGTCCCGACGCATTCGTAATTGAATGTTCAACGTTATCTGCTGATCATGTAGCTGGCATTTCCACTATTGCAAAGGAAAAGGGTTTTCGCTACATAGACTGCCCGGTAACCGGACTACCGGATGCTGCTGCTAACGGTAAATTAACGCTATTAGTTGGAGCCGACGCCGAGCATTTAGAAATTGTTAAACCTGTGCTTAAGGATTTATCAGAAAATATCCGATATTTTGGAGCAGTAGGTACTGGCACAGCCTACAAGCTTATCATTAACCTGATGGGAGCAGTGCAGATTGCCGCTTTAGCAGAAGGCCTTGCCCTGTCGGATAGGCTTGGCATGGATAGAGAAGCTGTTATAGAAGCAATTGAAAGCAGTGCGGCCGCCAGTC
This sequence comes from Pedobacter westerhofensis, assembly GCF_900182595.1. Classification (GTDB taxonomy): domain Bacteria; phylum Bacteroidota; class Bacteroidia; order Sphingobacteriales; family Sphingobacteriaceae; genus Pedobacter; species Pedobacter westerhofensis. The sequence continues at coordinate 219,351 of NZ_FXTN01000007.1, forward strand.
CGCAGGTGATCAGATACACTCGAAAGATGGCGGAACTTACTTTTTCCGAAGACCCTTTATTCACTACATCCCTAAGGCATAAAGACGCAATTTATGGTTTAAAACTTGCTGAAAGCGTTCAAAGTCCGGTTCCATTGGGGAAAACTGCAACATTGTGGTTTAAAGCTGCAAGTGATGCCGGCTCTTCTCTTGACGAAGCAACTGTGATAAATATGATCAACAAATAGAACAAAGAGGCTGTATGATCAGCCTCTTTGTTCTATTCTTACCTATACTCCTCTAAGGGAGCGCTTTCAAATATTCAATTCTCAGAGGCTCAATATCATCAATGATATATCCTATTTGTTTTACATACCGGTATGCCAGTGAGAAATACTTCAGAGCGTTATTTCAGAAAAAAATCAAGCAGGTCTTTCTGAACCTGCGGCGTATTTTCCTGCACTATCCAATGCCCGGAATCTTTGATCACCGATTCTTCTACGTGGTCTGCCACCAGTCTGGTGTGCGTTGCCAGAAATGGTGCCGCAAAATGATCTGAACCCATTGCCAAAACCGGCATCGGCAGCTTATGTTTCGCAAACTCAACATTATCCTTTGCATCCTCATCAAAATAACCAAACCAGTGGAATGCCCCTGTGGTTGCACCGGGTACGGAATAAGACCTGATAAACTCGGCGGTCTCCGCTGTAGTAAAAGCGTTTTTCTGAAAGCCCACAACAGGCCAGAAATCGGTAAAGAATAACCCTACCTTGCCCGAAACAAGCTCTCCGGAATGGGGCTGCCCAAAAAATCCAAACCACCAGGCCTGTGCTTTAACCTGGCTCCATACGGGTTCAATACCAGGTAACAGCGCATCCATCAGCGCCAGTTTTTTTACGTCCGCGGGAAACTGCGCAGCATAGCAATAAGCTACCATCAGTCCAATATCATGGCCGGCCAGGCTGATGTGACTGTAGCCCAGCTTCTTCATCAGTTCATGCAGGTCCAGGGCCATATTCTTTTTATCATAGCCGCCCGTAGTTTTTTCGGATTCACCCACTCCGCGCAGATCAGGGGCAATCACGGTAAAGTGGTTGGAAAGTTCAGGGAGCAAGCGGTTCCACATGTACCAGTTCTGGCCAAATCCATGAACCAATAGTAATGGCTCGCCCTTGCCCCCAATCACATAGTGGATTTTTACACCATTTACCGTAGCATACTCATGTTTAAAGTTTGATGGTGGATTGGCGGGAGCTGCCGCCATTGCACTGTCTGTTATTGCTATAAATAGCAAAATCATCAGCAGGGGTTTAATCTTTGAGATTGTTTTCATGTTTCCTATGATTTAGATTGTAGTTACAAAAAATTTGATTTTCATACGGCTTGGGGTTCTGATGGAGAACAGCAAATAACAGTCTGATAATTAGATGTTAGCAACACAATTTACTAATTATACTGAACCTGTACAACCTTAAAAGCTTTTAAAAATATTTGTACTTTCGTGGGTGATATTTGGTCTTTAAATTACACATAGTAGTAAACCCTCACTAACCATGAATAGTAACCTTTCGAGTATCGAAGCGCGTGAAACATTTTTTATGGCGCTTTATATAAAGGCTTTTTCCCCCGTTGCACGCCACATCGCAAAGATGGGCGGCACGCTTGAAGAGGCACAGGATATTTTCCAGGACGCGCTGGTCATCTATTATGAAAAAGTATCAGCGGCAAAGCCTGAAATTATTGTAAACGAAAAAGCTTACCTCTTGGGTGTTGCCAGGAACATATGGTTGCAGCGCTATAAAGTGAGCAGTAAGAACCAGCCTCTGGCAGATTTTGACGCCGTAAATGTACCGGATGAACAACTTGCTTCGGACAAAATAATGCGCTATCTCCAAACTGCCGGAAAGAAGTGTCTGGAATTGCTGAAAGCCTGTTATTACGATCATTTGCCAGTTGGTAACCTGGCGGCGGTGTTTGGATATTCAAGTACGCACTCTGCAACGGTAGCAAAATATAAATGCCTCGAAAAGGTTAGGGAAACTGTTAAACAAAACTCACTGAACTATGCGGACTTCATTGAATAAGATCAAAGCGATCGATGATTTTCTGTCTGGCAGAATGGTGCCTGAGGACTCGCTTTTGTTTGAAGCAAATATGCTATTAGACAGCGATCTGGTCTCTGATATGCGACATCAGGAAAACACATATGCAATGATCAGGCAATACGGCCGGAAAAAGATCAAAGAAGAAATTGCTGCAGTGCAGGCCAAACTTGCTGCTGCACCACAACATCAGGGATTTATAAAACGCATTGCTCAGTTTTTTAAAAAGGATTAACGGCACCAGGAACGCAGGCTTAACAGGCTCATTATCGATCTTATTCTACGATTATGTAGATACTTGCACTCTTTAGACGACATTTTGAATACAGTTGTTTTATAATGAAATTTATTAATTAGATTTCCTATCTAACCATTTGTAATTCATATGAAAATATCTTTACCGGTAATCGTGCTGTGCTGCTTCTTTTCCTGTGCTGTCATTGCCCAGAATCGTGGCAGGATCAGGGGAAGAGTAACTACTTCAGATCATCGCCCTGCTGTAAATCTTTCCGTTATGCTGAAAGGTACACCGCGGATCGCATTGTCAAATGACAATGGCGAATATGAATTTGTTCATATAGAACCAGGAAATTATACCATTTGTATTACAGCAGTAGGATTGGTCTCACAGAGGAAAGAGATAATTGTAAACAGAAGGAAAACCACCACCGTTGATTTTATCCTTTATGAAGACAGCCATCAGCTGCTCGAAGTTCAGGTCAGCGGCGGCAAGCCAAACAGGTTTGCAAAAAAGGAAACAGAATCTGTTGCACGCCTGCCGGTCAAAAACTTGGAAAACCCACAAGCTTACACAGTCGTTTCTAAAGAGCTTTTACGGGAGCAGGTGGTTACAGAATATAAAAGCGCTTTTAAAAATGTGCCCGGCGTAATTGCAACAACAGCTCCCAACGGCGGTAATTATATCAGGATCCGCGGCTACTATGCCGGAAGCTATTTACGAAATGGTTTGGCTGCCCAGCAATACCTGGGCCTTGACCCGGTGAATATTGAAAGGATCGAAGTGCTGAAAGGCCCTTCCGGTACCTTGTTCGGATCGAGCCTGATCAGCTTTGGCGGATTGGTGAACAGGGCAACAAAGACACCTTTTGAAGAGACAAAAGGAGAAGTGAGCTATGCGCTGGGCAATTTTGGGCTCAGCCGGCTCACCGCTGATGTGAATACAGCGCTTAACAAAGAAAAAACTGTGTTATTTAGGGTAAATGCGGCAACGCACCAGCAGCATAGCTTTCAGGATTATGGTTTTGAACGCAGTACATCCGCAGCGCCTTCGCTTTTATATAAAGTAAATTCGCGTCTCTCATTTTTGTTTGATGCAGAATTTTACAAAGTAAACAGGGTAACACCTATTTATCCCGTCTTTGGTGCGGCAGTTACTGTCAGAAATTTCAAAGACCTGAAACTTGATTACCGTAAATCTTTAACAACAGATGAGACCATGATCAGCCAGAACAGCACCAATGTATTTACCAGGGCTGAGTATAAGATCACCGACAAATGGAAATCGCTTACACAGATTGCTTTTAGCAATGGCCGCTGGGACAATTACAGTGCGATCAATGCCTTTTGGCTAACTGACACCACCATTCGCAGGTCTGTGAACCTGCAGCGGCCCAGGAACTTTAACTCTGTAAATATCCAGCAGAACTTTAATGGTGATTTTCATACAGGAACGGTGAGGCACCGTCTGGTTGCCGGGCTTGATGCCTATCTGTTTAACACCACTTTCCAGAATTATAAAGCACTCGATTACGATACGGTGAATGTACTCCGGAATACACCGGCCCTTTCCCTGACCAGTGTATATAATAAAATAGCCGCTGTGCCACCGATGACTTCAGCCCGGGCAGTACAGGGACAATACGCACTATATGTATCTGATGTACTCAGTTTAAGCGACCGGCTGTATGCAATGCTCAGCGTAAGGGCCGACCGTTTTGTAAATAAAGGAACTACCCTCAATGGTATTGCACCAACGGATAAATATAGTCAGAACTCCTTCTCGCCCAAGCTGGGACTGATTTACCAGCCGCTAAAAGAGAGGATCTCCATTTTCGCCAATTATATGAACGGCTTTCAGAATATAGCGCCGGTCGCGCAGCCAAATAGCACAATAGCCTCATTTAAGCCACAACAGGCAAATCAATGGGAAGGAGGTGCCAAACTTGACTTGTTTGGAAATAAACTCAATGCTACGCTCAGCTATTACGATATCAGAGTTTCCAATCTCATCAGAACGGAGTCGGCCATCAGGGACGGATTTGCCGGACTATATAGTTTTCAGGATGGAGAACAGCGCAGTAAGGGGTATGAAGCTGATCTGATCGCCAACCCTGTCCCGGGCTTAAACCTGGTGCTCGGATATGGCCATAATCAAAATAAGTTGCTGAAGGCAACGGCCAATACCGGTAAGAATATTGCCTCGAGCCCATATGATATTGCAAACGGATGGGTCAGTTACAGGATTGTTAAAGGGGCTGCAACTGGTTTTGGAGCAGGTTTGGGTGCAAACTATGTAGGTAAATCATATTTTGATGCCGCAAACACATTTGTTCTTCCGGCGTACACCATGATAGACGCTACGATATTTTATGACCTCCCTAAATGGACACTATCTGCAAAAGTAAACAACATTACCAGCGAAAAGGCCTGGGACATGAATGGATCGCCATTTACGCCGGGCCAGTTTATCGGCAATATCGCTTTCAGGTTTTAAGAGGAAAATAAATATTACTGACTGATCTGATCACCGCTGCCGGGTACATATCCAAGATCAGGCGTAAGCCAGTGCAGCAGCATAACCCTGGAGTAGCGGTAATTAAATGGCGAAAAAACGAGCACAGTAAGGAACAACAGCCCTACATAATACCACAGATTATCGTAGATCAGTGGCAAGCCCAAAATATAAGCAGCAACGCTTACCGTAATCATTTCTGCTACATTCATAGCATAGCTGATAAACATAGATACATAGAAGAAACCTGGTTCCCTTTCAAAGCGCAGGTTGCAGTGCGGGCAATATTCATTAGTCACCTGACCTTTGAAAGACAGGGAATACATCTTCCCGGAAAAGATATCGCCTTTTCTGCATCTTGGACATTTGCATTGGATTACGGCCTGTAGTTTTGTAATGGGAGGGTTCATATATGTAAACTTAACTATTCATCACCATTACTACCATTAATTTTTGCTGAGTTCCGGTAATTATACGTTGAACAGTGTACGGGAGGCGTTTGTTTCATAAAAATTCTGGTGCCGTTTTTTCTCTCTGGCCTAAAGTTATTTCATTAATTTTCAGGATGATAGTCGGTTCTTCCTGTAAAGAACGCCGTTAATGATCAATTGGACGAAGGTTTTTTCTTAAAAACTTTACATCATTTAAGAAATAATGCTACATTTGTCGCCACGACAGGATGCTCTAAGTGTTTGTCAATGCCCGGATGGCGAAATTGGTAAACGTTGCGGTCTCAGAAGCCGTTGGAGTAAGATCCTTGAGAGTTCGAGTCTCTCTTCGGGCACGTTAAGTGCATTAAACCGTCTAATATTTAAGATATTAGGCGGTTTTTTTTTGATGGTGTCCATCAGGTTTCAGCAACTGGCTTAGGCCTGTAGACCCGGGGGAGCTATAATAAACAACATCTGTACGTAAAGTCAAATCTTTAGTTTCAGCCAATGTTTACCCTATATATTCTCTAATTTTATAAAAACCGCGGATCCAGCTGCCGGTTAAGTATAAAATAAACGAAATTATAACATGGCCGGAATTACATATTCAGTATTAGATTTAGCAACAGTAGTTGCAGGCAAAACGCCTGAAGATACCTTTCGTCACAGTCTCGAACTGGCTCAGTATGCAGAAGAACTGGGATATAAAAGATATTGGCTGGCAGAACACCACAATATGATCAGTGTAGCAAGTTCCGCTACATCTGTGCTGATCGGATACATTGCAGGCGGAACAAAAACAATCAGGGTAGGATCAGGCGGGATTATGCTTCCCAACCATTCTCCGCTGGTTATTGCAGAACAGTTTGGAACCCTGGCTTCCTTATATCCCGGGAGGATAGACCTTGGCCTTGGCAGGGCACCCGGTACAGATCAGGTTACAGCTATGGCCATCAGGGGAAGCCGCTTTAATGCCGCGCATGATTTCCCCGAGGATGTAGAGCAGTTAAAAACTTATTTTTCAGATGATAACGCAAGCAGTCAGGTACGTGCCATACCCGGCGAAGGACTGGATATCCCGATCTGGATATTAGGCTCCAGCACGGATAGCGCAAGGCTTGCCGCAGAAAAAGGGCTTCCTTATGCCTTTGCAAGCCACTTTGCGCCGGCACAATTTTTAACGGCGATCAACATCTATCGTCAGAACTTTAAACCTTCGGCTACGCTGCAGAAACCTTACGTGATTTCTTGTGTCAATGTAGTTGCTGCGGATACAGATGCTGAAGCAAACAGGCTGGTTACTTCTTTACTGCAATTCTTTATGGGTGTAGTTACCGGAAGGCGCCGGCTCTTACAGCCGCCGGTAGATAGTATGGATGATATCTGGAATGCACAGGAGGCCGAAGCCGTAGGGCAGATGCTCGGCTGCTCATTTATTGGCAGCCCTGAAACCATCCGCGAAGACCTGCAGTCTTTTATGGAGCAGACAAAAGTAGATGAGCTTATGGTGACTTCGCATATTTATGATCACCAGGCCAGGCTGCACTCTTATGAAATTTTTGCTGACGTGATCAAAAAAGTTAGCGTACCGGTCCTGAACTAACCGGTTGCTAAACAATGAACTACCGGTCGGGCCTGAACTACCCGGCCGGAATAAACCTTACTAAATTTATATAGAATGGAATACAGACAATTAGGCGCATCGGGCCTTAAGGTACCCGTATTGAGTTTTGGTACCGCAACTTTTGGAGGTGGAAATGAGTTTTTTAAAGCCTGGGGCGAAACACAACTGGATGAGGCAAAACGTTTGGTAAATATTAGCCTGGATGCCGGCGTAACCTTATTTGATACGGCAAATGTATATTCGCGCGGTACAGCTGAAGAGATCCTGGGCCAGGCACTGGAGGGAATCCGTAACCAGGTACTGATCTCAACTAAAGCTACTTTTAAAATGGGCGACGGCCCAAATGATTATGGATCTTCCCGCCTGCAGCTGATCAAGCAATGTGAAGACAGCCTGAAAAGACTGAAAACCGATCATATTGATATCTATCATATGCATGGTTTTGATGGGAATACTCCGGTGGAAGAAACATTGAAGACCCTCGACAACCTGATCCAAAGCGGTAAAGTGCGTTATATTGCCTGCTCAAATTTTTCAGGATGGCACCTGATGAAGTCGCTTTCTGCATCTGAAAAGTACGGATGGTCCAAATATATTGCCCACCAGGCCTACTATTCCCTGCTGGACAGGGAGTTCGAATGGGAACTGATGCCACTTGGCGTAGACCAGAATATAGGCACTATTGTATGGAGCCCTTTGTCATCAGGAAAGCTCTCCGGAAAATACAGGCGTAACCAGCCTCGTCCGGCCGACAGCCGCGACCAGAAAGGCGGTCATCACGGACCTGCTTTAAATGAAGAACGTTTGTATACTATTGTAGATGCGCTCGACGAGGTTGCAGAAGAAACAGGAAAAAGCATCGCACAGGTTTCGATCAACTGGCTATTGCAGCGCCCCACAGTTTCAAATATTATCATTGGTGCAAGAAACGAAGAGCAGCTGGTACACAACCTTGAAGCGGTAGGATGGAACCTCAGCACAGCACAGGTGAAAAAACTTGATGAAGCAAGTGCTTCTGAACCAGTTTATCCTTATTGGCACCAGAGACAGGATACCGTCCTCAATCCGGTACCGGAATTATACTAAGGCAAATCAAAATAAACAGACAGGTTGCCGCCCCGGCATTGCTGTCTGTTTATTTTCTTTTTTTTTCTAAGGCAAATCAAAATAAACAGACAGGTTGCCGCCCCGGCATTGCTGTCTGTTTACTTCCTTTTTTTTTCTAAGGCAAATCAAAATAAGCAGACAGGTTGCCGCCCTGGCATTGCTGTCTGCTTACTTCCTTTTTTTTTCTTAAATTAGCCTGAACTAAATATAAACTTATGAGATACATTTCAATGTTATTGTTGTTTACGGCGATATCTTTTACTGGTTTTGCACAAAATAAAGACGCTATTTTGGGGCAGTGGATCAATTCTACCGGTGAAGCGCATGTAGAGATTTTTAAAAAGGGTGTAAAGTATTACGGTAAGATCGTCTGGTTAAAAACAGAGAAAGACGAAAAAGGAATTGTGAAAACGGATTTAAAAAATCCTGATGCCCGTTTGCGCAGCAAGCCAATCTTAGGCATGGAAATTTTAAAGGATTTTGTATATGACGATGGCAAATGGACGGAGGGTAAAATATATGACCCTAAGTCGGGGAAAACTTATAGTTGTAATATGAATATTAAGGACAATGAAGAATTAAATATGAGGGGTTACGTGGGCATTTCATTAATTGGAAGATCTGAAGTTTGGAAGAGGGTTAAATAATGAGGATCATCCTTTTTTTAGTGCTGTTCTTTCCTCTTTCCGGTTTTGCACAAACCTATGAACTGGGATCTTTAACTACGGCGGCCAATACCAGTATCAGGGGTATCTCAGTTGTTTCTGACAGCATCGCCTGGGTAAGCGGAAGCAATGGTGCTGTTGGCAGAACTACAGACGGAGGGAAAAAATGGAAGTGGACCAGGCCTAAGGGCTATGAGAAGCTCGACTTCCGTGATATTGAAGCCTTTGATGACAATCGTGCGGTGATCGTAAATGCAGGTTCTCCGGCATATATCCTGAGTACCGAAGATGGCGGGAAAAGCTGGACAGAGAATTATAAAAATGCCGATTCAGCAATATTCCTGGATGGCATGGATTTCTGGGACGAAAAAAATGGGATCATCTTTGGCGATCCCATTCAAAACCATCTGCAGCTTTTGATCACCAATGATGGCGGGCATACCTGGAAAGAATCAAGCCAGGCATTGAAACTGCAGACAGCCAGTGGCGAAGCCGGTTTTGCGGCCAGCGGAACTACAATCAAGACCCTGCCCGGCGGTAAAGTATGGATTGCCACAGGTGGTACCAAATCGAATATCTATACTTCTGACGACTTTGGGCAGAACTGGCGCAGATACGACTGCCCCATCCTGCAGGGACAGAACAGTACAGGTGTATTTTCTATGGATTTTTATGATGCCGGTCAGGGTATTGTAGTGGGGGGCGACTATCTGAAGGATAAAGAAAATACAAATAATATATTGCTGACCAGAGACGGCGGAAAATCCTGGAACAAACCCTCACGCCCTGTTTTTGGGTACCGCTCAGGAGTGATCTGGTATGATGCGAAGAACTGCTTCGCCACTGGTACTTCCGGAACTGATGTTTCAAGGGATGGCGGACAAAACTGGTACCATATTTCGGACGAGAGCTTCAACGCGATCAAAAAAGCAAAGAAGGGCAGCCTGGTACTGCTGGCAGGAAATAAGGGACTGATCTATTCATTCAAAGTAAAATTCAATTAAGCAGATGACCATATCAAAGCCAACGATCAGTATAGAATATTGCCCTAAATGCGGATGGATGCTCCGCTCTGCCTATATGGCCCAGGAGCTGCTTACCACCTTTACTGATGAACTTCATGGCGTAATGTTGCAGCCCAGTGAAACTGGCGGTACTTTTATCGTCCGCATTAACGGAGAAACCGTTTTCGACAGGAAAGATAAAGGGCGTTTCCCCGAGATCAAGGAACTTAAACAGATCGTCCGCGATGTGGTAAGCCCCGAGAAAAGCCTCGGGCATTCTGATAAAGCCGGGCATTCCGGTGAAACTACCTAAATATATCCCCCTTATTCCAAAAAGGCCTTGCGGCTTCCTGCGCAACCAGATATCCTATCAGGAAATTTAACTGTGCATACTTTTTTCCGGCTTCAAAATCAAACGTCCCATTGATATCGTCCTGGGGCTTATGGTAGTATTTTGCACGCCATACTGCTACAGTCTCGTTCAGGTTGTTTTTGCCATCCGGTGTTTTGCTGCCATATTTGATATGCAGCGCAGGTACTCCCGCCAATACAAAACTATACTGATCGCTCCTGGTAAAACGTGCCTGCTGTGGCTCCGGGTCTGGTTCTACACTTAATCCGAGATACGCTGCGGCTTCATTTACCTGTTTGCTCAGGGATGAATGCTCCGCCCCTAAAGCCGTGATAGAAAGCAGGGGCGCAATAATCGTAGGCATATCTGTATTTACATCTGCCACCATGCTCTTTGCAGGTACAGTGGGGTGTGATGCAAAATAAGCTGAGCCAAGTGTGCCCATTTCTTCTCCGGTAACCATCACAATTAAAACGGAGCGTTTAGGTTTTACCTTAAGGTCTTTATAGATACCGGCGATTTCCAGTAAGCTGGCCACGCCAGAGGCATTGTCGTGCGCTCCGTTGTACAAAGAATCACCTGCTACGGGTTTGCCGATACCCAGATGGTCAAGATGCGCACTATGTACCACATATTCTTTCCGCAAAACGGGGTCAGATCCTGTAATTTTTCCTACGATATTATAACTGACGATATCCTTATAAGTAGTTGTGAACGATACATTGATTACCTGAGGAATCTGAAAGGAATTTGGTTCACCGCCTTTGAGTTGCCGGATTACTGCTGTAAGGGATTTTCCTGCTGATTCAAAGAAAGAATTGAGCACCTCATACCTCAGCAGCGCCAGGAATCCGATTTGGCTGGAAAAGTAACTTTGTGATATCACAACTTTTCCCATTCCATCGATCACACTATATACCCCACTGCTAAAGTCTGGCAGTGTGCTGATCTGACTATCAGGGTTGCCAATGACTATGCCTGTGGCACCATGGGCAGCCGCTACTTTGAGCAACATACGGGTGTTCATTACATGGGCAGCTACTGAGGAAGGAAATTTTTCAGGGGCACCGCGCATGATCACTACGGTTTTTCCTTTCACATCTATACCCTGATAATCATCGTACCCCAAACCAGGCTCACTGATGCCATAGCCAGCAAATACCAGGCCTGAAGACTGTTTAATGGCAGGCTGCGAAGGGTTGGGGTAAACGGAATAACTATCTTTGCCAGCAGTAGTGCTCTGATTAAGCTGGCCGCCACTTAACGACAATACTGCATCATGCACAAAGGCACGGCGAAGGTTCACTTTCTGCAGCCAGCTGCCATTTTCGCCGGAAGGCTGTACCGATAATGATTTTAAACGGGCGGTCACATAATCCACTGCCATCTGATAACCCTCCGTGCCGGGCATACGGCCTTTCAGTTTGTCATCTGCAAGGTAGGTAATATCAGCTTTGATCTGATCAGGCTGCACCTGGCCCATAGCTTCTTTCACATTCCCGCTCAAGATGATTTGCTGAGCGAATGTGCTATTAAAGGCTATCAGGGCTGTTACAGATAAAAAGACTGTTCTCTTGAAGGATTTCATGGGGCAGGGATTTGTAAGTGTTACAATTTACAAATTATTCATAAAACATACCACAAAGTTCCTGAGCTTGTTATTTAGATAAAAGCTCAAGATGATATTCCTGTATCAGTGCAGGATTCTCCGGAGTCAAAGTAAAACTAATCCGGATATTGGCATTTGTTCCTTCTACAATAAAATATCCCCTCAGCTGGTTTTCTGCAACTATCTTATGTATTACCCTGATCTTTCCGGCTTGCGAAAACGCTTTAAGGGCTTCAGCTTTTAGCTGGGCGGAAAAATAATCCAGAAAGAAGTTCTGTGCAAATAATCCACTTTTTCCAGCATTGTTCCATTCCGGCAGGATCTTCATCAGCTCGTCCTTACGCTGGTTTAAGATAGCTGATGCAGGAAGCTGGCGCGGTGCAAGTGCTGATACCGAGAGCAGTGTTTCCAGCGCCTGCGTATTGATGATCCCTGCTCTGGCATAGGTGGCATTGGCAAAGGCAACGATGCCAATGCCATATTCCGGCATCACAGCCCACTGACTCCCAAAGCCGGGCAATCCTCCGGTATGTCCGATAGTTATGCGGTCATTGCAGTCCTTTGTCCATCTTATACCATAGGCATAAGCATTAACGGTGGGGCATAGGACACCCTCAGCAGTCTTTGTATTCGCATTTAAGGCGTAAATATTCCAGGGGTACTGCATTTCACGGACCGAGCTTCGCTTAACAGGGCCCAGCTCCTGGTCGTCCCTTGGTGGCCATGCCGAAAGGTGCAGCGCCATATACTTACTGAAATCTTCAATGGTAGTGATCAGTCCGCCCATTGCTCCATAAGATCCGTCATGCAGCAGCGGCTGTTCTTCCCAGCCGTTATTTATCCAACGGTAACCATGTGCCAGTTGTTCTTTTGGTACCTTTGTATATTCCCAGTAAGTATGCGTCATACCCAGCGGTTTCAGGATATTTTCTGTAATATAGTCCTGATAAGGAATGCCTGAAACTTTTTTGATCAGGTAACCCAATGTGGCAAAGCCGAGATTACTGTATTCATAACCCAGGCCCGGATCATTGGAAAATGAAACACCTTTCTGATAAATTGCCAGAAGCTCTTCATCGGTATCTGCCAGCTGCCTGTCGCCCCAGGGATTATCTTCAGGATATCCGGCAGCATGGGTCAGCAGGTGCCTCACGGTAACTTCTGAAGCATCTTTTGTTGGGTATTTCATATTCTGCATCTCAGGGATATACATCCCTACCGGATCATCCAGTTTTAACTTTCCTTCGTCCCTCAACTTTAAAACAGCCATTGCGGTAAAACTTTTTGTCATAGATGCGATCCTGAAATCCGACTCCGGATTGGCAGGTACCTGATGGGCTATATCTGCGTAACCGGTATTACCTGTATGTACAAGTTTGCCATCCATAACAATCCCATATACCATTCCCGGAATATGGTTCTTCTCTGCATATTCTTTGTACAGCTGATCAATTACCGGAAAAGCAACTGCTATCTTTTGTAACCTGTTCTGATCGGTAAATACTGCGGGCTGATAAGATTGCGCGGATAGATGGATGCTGGCCGTAACGAACAGGATAACGCAGTAAAATTTAAAAGTCATGAGAGGTGAATTAGCTATCTACAATTTACACAATATTTTGAATTGGGTCTCAACTAATTGCTTCAATAGAAAGTTCTATCTTTAACACTATCTAAATTGATGAAATGAACCGTAAATCTTTTATCTCTTCACTGATTACATCAGGAGCGGTGTTATCTGCGGCAGATGGCTGGTCGGCACCACCGGCGCCAATCTCGGCTGCTCCTGCATTCATGGGCCGCCAAATAATCCCTCCATATCTAAAGCCGGGAAACACGATTGGCATCACCAGTCCGGCAGGGTACATCGGCCTGGAGGAAATCCGGTCTTCGGTTGCGCTGATGGAGAGCTGGGGATTTAAGGTGCAGGTGGGCCAGAGCATCGGAAAAAAAGATTTTACTTATGGCGGTACGGATACAGAAAGGGCTGCTGATCTTCAGCAGATGCTGGACGATCCGCAGATCGGGGCAGTAATATGTGCCAGAGGAGGTTATGGTTTAGTAAGAATTATCGATCAGATCAACTTCAGGTCTTTCGTGAAACATCCGAAATGGGTAATTGGCTTTAGTGATGTTACGGTACTACACACACATATCCACGGGAATTTCAATATTGCCACACTGCATTCTAAAATGTGCAACAGTTTTCCGGACGACTGGGCAAAGGCAGAGCCGATACAGATTTCTACGATCCTGTCTGTCAGGCAGGCTTTAACAGGAGAAGACTTTAAGTATACGGTACCTGCAACCACATCCAACCGTGAGGGAAGAGGGCGGGGGCAATTGGTTGGCGGTAACTTAAGTATCATTGAATCTGTTGCAGGAACCGTGTCTGACCTTAACACCGAAGGGAAGATTTTATTTGTAGAAGATACCGGAGAATATCTGTATACGATAGACCGGATGTTCTGGGGCCTGAAACGCAGGGGCAAACTGGACAGGCTCGCCGGGCTGGTGATTGGCGGGTTTAAGCTCAAACCGGATGATTCCGGAGAAGAATTTGGAAAATCAATTGAACAGATTGTGATGGAGAAAGTGAGTGAATATAATTATCCTGTGTGTTTTGACTTCCCCGTAGGGCACCAGAGAAACAATATGGCGCTGAAATGTGGAGTTCAGCACATCCTGGAAGTTGGTGCAGGGGAAAGTATTTTGAGATCAATTTGATGTTATTTTTTTATACGGTAACTGATCCCGGCATTTACAAAGAAGTTGGCAGACATCATATGAGCCGGAGGACTTTGATAAATATTTTTGATCCCTCTTTCTCCAAACTGAAAGCTCCTCAATCTCATCACGCCTGCAGATAACATAAAATCCCATCTTTTCCTTTTCCACTTATTCTCAAGCCCAACAGGCAGCTCCCAGTAATTCAGCAGCGTCTTTTTTGGGTCAAGGTTATTTTCTACATCGTAGAAGATATTTTTAGGCCGCAATGCCAGTTTAAGTTCCCTTTTTTTAGAAACGTCATAGGCTACGCTAAGTTCAGAAGGAAGATCTACATTAATTTTAAACTTGCCGGGGCTGTCCCATTTCAATAAGATGCCCGGCAGCAGTATCGGCATATTGATCGCATTATAAATGGCCCCGCCAAAACCTATAGAAAAATGCGGGCTGTAAGTTCTGATAAAGAGGAAAGCCCCATTTAGAAACAAATCGTGTGAAGTTATTTTTTCAAGATCAGAATTGATGCCTGCTGAAAAAAATGATACCAACGACCATTTTGCATTGATAGAGTGATAATAAAGTACACCAAGGTCTGAGGATAGTAACTTGTCTGGTATCAGCGTATTGTTATCATTCTTATTGATCAGCCGTGAATACCCTCCGCTGATGATACCTGTCCAGCTACTGGATTTTCCGCTCAATGAATCACTTTTAGACGAAATCAGGAAGCTGTAACCCAGATTTGTGGTCTGCTGGGTGGTCTTTAAATTGCCCTGTGTCCTGTCCTTTGAATGAAGGTACCCACTTGCCGGAACGTATGTTGTATTCAGGTCTACCGTGTTCAGGGGGCCGCCCAGCTGCGAATAAGCATACTGGCTTGTTGTAATTAATAAAACTGTCAGAAGGACCTTTATTGTGCCTGTTATCATAAACAGGTTATTTTTAATTGAAGGGAGGTATAATCCCGGGGATTGAATAGCTGCCATTGGAGTTTCTTTATTGCTGAAACACGCATGATGCTGTTTACCCTTACCCGGGCTTAGAGGATTGGGCATAAAAAAACCGGAAAGCAAAAGGATATGCTGCTTTCCGGTTTTGTACTCAGAGCGGGAATCGAACCCGCACGACTTTTAAGGTCACAGGATTTTAAGTCCTGCGTGTCTACCAGTTCCACCATCTGAGCAGGTGTAAAACCTTGTTAAAAATAAAAGCCTTCAATAAAGAAGGCTTTAGAGCGAAAGACGAGATTCGAACTCGCGACCCCGACCTTGGCAAGGTCGTGCTCTACCAACTGAGCTACTTTCGCATTGGTATGTTATTGTTGTATCTTAATGATACAGGTATTATTGTACTCAGAGCGGGAATCGAACCCGCACGACTTTTAAGGTCACAGGATTTTAAGTCCTGCGTGTCTACCAGTTCCACCATCTGAGCAGGTGTTAACCTTTTAAATTAAATGCCTCCTGGTAAGGAAAACATTTAGAGCGAAAGACGAGATTCGAACTCGCGACCCCGACCTTGGCAAGGTCGTGCTCTACCAACTGAGCTACTTTCGCATTGGTTTTATTCACATCATCCGATGTTTCCCCATTCAATACAAGTTAAAAACTGATTACCTTGTTTCCGTTTGGGTTTGCAAATATAAATACTTTTAGATTACTGTCAAGTTATTTTTCATAATAAATCGGGCTTCTAGCTTAAGTTATTGGACTTCAGTACCTCAGAAATCAAATTACTTTCAAATCCCTTTCCCATCAGGTAGGTTACCAGTTTATATTTCTTTTTATAAGGGTCTTTTTCTGTTATGAACGGGGCTTTTTTTTCTGCTGCAGCCAGAATAGCTCCCAGATAATCGTCGTAGTCGATCGTATTTAGAGCCTTAATGATCATTTTCTCCGGAACACGTTTCAGTTTTAGCCCCTGTTTGATTTTGATCTTGCCCCAGCGCTTGATATTAAACTTCCCGGATACATAAGCCATCGCAAAACGCTCCTCGTTCAAAAAGTTGCTGAGGATCAGTTCTGTAATCACCTCCTCCACCTCGTTGTGATGCAATCCCCAGTCGTACAGCTTGTCGCGCACTTCCTGCTGTGAACGCTCCTGATAGGCACAGTAGTTTTCTGCTTTGGCGTGTGCGGCCTTCTTATCGTAAATGGGTTTTGATTTTTCCAATGCTTAAGCTTTCAGTACGCAAATATCTGCATTTACTTGTTAACTTTACCTGCAACCTAGTCATCCTGATAAATGAGTGAGAGCAGTTATACCATTCAGCAGATCGCTGAGCAATTGAACATCGGATCTTTTAAAGTAAAATATGATACTTTGATCAGCACCCTTTTGATCGATAGCAGGAGTGTGATCAGCCCGGAGACCTCCTTGTTCTTTGCTATTCAGGCACATCGCAACGGACATGAGTTTATCAGCGATGCCTACGCCAGCGGAATCAGAAGTTTTGTGATCAGCGACCCCGCCTATGCAGACCTCTACCCGGATGCGAACTTCCTCCTGGTAAACGATGTTCAGCAGGCCTTGCAGCAGCTGGCGGCAGGCCACAGAAGCAGATTTAACCTGGATGTGATCGCGATTACCGGGAGCAATGGTAAAACCGTGGTGAAAGAATGGCTGTACCAGCTGCTGGCGGCAGATTTCAATATTGTGCGCAGCCCCAAAAGTTTCAATTCACAACTGGGCGTGCCGCTTTCTGTGTGGCAGATCAGCAGCGAACATACTTTGGGGATCTTTGAAGCGGGGATTTCCAAAAGTGATGAAATGACACAGCTGGCAGCAATTATCCAGCCTGCTACGGGTATACTAACAAATATCAGGGAGGCTCATGCCGAAGGTTTTGCCTCTCCCAAAGACAAGCTGCTGGAAAAACTAAAACTGTTTAAGGACATAAAATTATTTATATATTCTCCGGATTATACCACAGGAGTAGCTGTTAAAGATCTTCCCGGAGAACGCAAATTCTCCTGGAGCACTACGGTGAAAGCCGATCTTGAAATCCTGTTTGTGGAGCCGATCAAAGGCAGGAACTATATCAGGGCACGCTATAAAGATGAAGAAATTGAATGCCTGATCCCCTTTAGTGACAGGGCATCGGTAGAAAACGGGATCATCTGCTGGGCTACGCTGCTGGCGATGGGCTATAGCCCTGAAGAGGCCGATCTCCGCCTGGAGAAACTTACCGCAGTGAACATGCGGCTAACGCTGAAACACGGCATCAACCAATGTTCTGTCATAGATGATTCTTACAGTGCAGATATCTCTTCACTGGCAATCGCACTTGATTTTCTCCGGCTGCAGAACCAGCATGTGATAAGGACCCTGATCCTTTCCGATCTGTACGAAACCGGCAAAAGTGATAAAGACCTGTATACAGAAATTGCAGGGCTGCTGAAACAAAAGCAGGTGGGAAGGCTGATTGGTATCGGTGAACATATTTCTGCGTTTGCAGGCCTGTTTGAGCTGGAAAGTTCTTTCTATGAAAGCACACAGGATTTTATTCAGAACTTCCCGGCCATGCATTTCAGCAATGAAACCATCCTGGTAAAAGGAGCAAGGCGCTTCGAATTTGAGCGCATCAGCAAACTGCTGACCCAAAAGATCCATGATACCGTCATGGAGATCGACCTGAACGCACTGGCAAATAACCTCAAGTACTATAAGGCAAAGCTCAAGCCCGGCGTAAAAGTAATGGCCATGGTAAAAGCCTTTTCCTATGGCAGCGGCAGCTTTGAGATCGCCAACCTGCTGCAGTACCAGAAGGTAGATTACCTGGCTGTAGCCTATGCTGACGAAGGGATTTCTTTGAGAAAAGCAGGTATTACCATGCCGATTATGGTCATGAGCCCCGAGCCCTCTGCATTTGAAGCCATCGTAAAACATAAGCTCGAACCTGAACTCTATAATATGGATATCCTGAAGTCCTTTATCGACTTCCTGCCGGATACCCAGTTCTCCTATCCTGTGCACCTTAAAATTGACACAGGGATGCACCGCCTCGGGTTCGAGGAACCCGATCTCCCGGATCTGCTCCCGGTGCTCAGACTTGAAGAAAAAATCAGGATAGTTTCTGCCTTTTCACACCTGGCTGCCAGTGAAGATGCTCAGCAGGATGAATTTACAGCCTATCAGCTGCAGCGGTATAATACCATGGCCGCAACAATCAGGGCAGAACTGGGATATGATTTTATCCGTCATATTTCCAATACTTCGGCAATTACGCGGCATCCCGATGCCCAGCTGGATATGGTAAGGATCGGGATCGGGCTGTACGGGTTTGACAGTGGTATTAAAGGTAATTCCGGGCTGCATACTGTTGGGGTCTTAAAAACTACGATCACACAGATTAAAAAGGTAGGGCCACTGGAGACCATTGGCTATGGCCGCAGGGGAAGTTTGCCCGGGGGCGGGACCATTGCCACGGTAAAAATAGGGTATGCTGACGGCTATCGCCGTTCTTTTGGAAACGGCGTTGGGAAAATGCTGGTGGACGGTAAAGCGGCACCCACAGTAGGTTCTATTGCGATGGATATGTGTATGCTGGATATTACCGGTATCGATGCCAAAACAGGTGATGAGGTGATCGTTTTTAATGATCAGCTTACAATTGGCGATTTAGCAGAGCAGATTGGGACCATTCCCTATGAGATTTTAACAAATATTTCCCAAAGGGTTAAACGGGTGTATTTTTATGAGTAATTTTGTAATATGAACAAGATCGGAGGGGCTTTATTAAATTACCTAATCAAGGGATTGTTAATTGTTCTGCCCATTGCATTAAGTATTTATATCGTGATCTGGGCGGTAACTACGGTTGACAGCTGGCTGAACGTCAATAATATACTGGGTGTTGATCCCAGAACAGGCGCGAGCCGTAATATCCCCGGTTTAGGGCTTGCACTGGTGGTTACGCTGATCCTGGTTGCCGGAATTTTCGTGACCAATTTTGTGACCGAGCCGATGTACAACTGGTTTACCCGCTGGATGAACAGGTTGCCGGGACTAAACTTTATCTACTCATCGATCAAAGACCTTACCGAAGCATTTGTTGGCGATGAAAAGAAATTTAACCATCCTGTACTGGTAGAAATGAATAGCGATATCAAAAGGATAGGCTTTCTAACACAAAACGACCTTGAGGCCATTGGTCTGCCGGGAGAGTGTGTGGTTTATTTCCCCTTTTCCTATTCCTTTGCAGGTCAGGTTTGTGTGGTAAGCAGAGATAAAGTAAAAGAGCTGAATATCAGTGCTGCCGAAGCAATGAAACTTGTTGTATCGGGAGGTGTTAGTCATATCACCCCGCCGATAGTTTAGCTTAGAAGTTTGGTTTCAGTACATATTTATCGTAGAACCTGAAGATGTGCTCTGCGGCTTCTTCAGCTGTATCTACTACCCTGAACAGGTTCAGGTCTTCTGCATGGATATTGTGTTCTTTCTCCAGCATCGTATTTTTGATCCAGTCTACCAGTCCGCCCCAGTAATCCTTGCCTACCAGTACGATAGGGAAACGGGCGATTTTGCCGGTCTGGATTAAGGTGATCGCTTCAAAAAGCTCATCCATAGTGCCCATACCGCCCGGAAGGACGATAAAACCCTGTGAGTATTTCATAAACATGACCTTCCTGATAAAGAAATAATCAAATTCCAGGAGCTTGTTATGATCTATATACTTATTGTGGAACTGCTCAAAGGGAAGGTCAATATTTAAACCTACTGATTTACCGCCGTTCATATGGGCGCCTTTGTTTCCGGCTTCCATAATGCCCGGTCCGCCGCCGGTAATCACCCCGTAACCGCGATCTGTAAGCAGTTTGCCGCATTCTACTGCGATTTCATAGTATTTGTTGGTTTCTGCTGTTCTGGCTGAACCAAAAATGGATACGCAGGGGCCTATCTTTGCCAGCTTTTCAAATCCGTCTACAAATTCGGCCATGATCTTAAAGATCTGCCACGAATCTGTGACCTTAATTTCCTGCCAGTTTTTATTCTCGAAAGCGCTTCTTATTTTCTCTTCACTCGTCATGCTCATGCTCGTAAATTTGATGTTAAAATTTGGTTTGGGTAAGGGCGGTTTTTCCCGTTATCCAAAGTAGTATAAATGTAATGAGGGCATTCAAGATAATCAATTCGAAACCTATTTCATAACCAAACCATAACAGACTGTTGCTTTTGATATAGAATGATAATAAAGGTGACGCTATGCAGATATATGGTACCAACTTGTCAGACACCGCGCGGTTGGTAAACATCCCGAAGGTAAAAAGCCCAAGTAAGGGTCCGTACGTGTAAGTTGCTGCGATGAACATAGAATTTACTACAGAATCATCATTGATCATCTTGAATATCAGGATAACAATCACCATCAGAATGGAAAAGCCAATATGCACCATATGCCGCTGCCTCACCAGTTCAGGAGTATTCTGATCTTCCTTTTTATCGAAATGCAGGAAATCCATACAGAATGATGTCGTTAATGCTGTCAGCGCTGAATCTGTGGTGGCAAATGTTGCGGCTGTTAAGCCCAGCATAAAGATTATTCCCGGGATAATATTCAGGTGGTTCAGGGCAATTTCAGGGTACAGGTTGTCTGGCGTTTTAAGGGTTGCTACATCAATCCCGTTTTTTGCAGCGAAGATGTACAGCAATGCGCCTACGCTAAGGAAAAAGATGTTCATTACCACAAATACCCCTGTAAAAGTGAACATATTTTTCTGTGCTTCGCCAATGGTTTTCATGCTCAGGTTTTTCTGCATCAGGTCCTGATCAAGACCTGTCATGGCGATGGTCACAAAGATCCCGCCCAGAAACTGTTTCAGGAAATGGGATTTGGTGCCCATAAAATCTTCCCAGAAAAACATCTTTGAGTAACTGCTATTCTTTACGGCTTCGAAGGTGCCGGCTACATCCAGGTTTAAGGACCTGGAGATAAAGATGATGGACAACACTACCGATAACAGTAAAAACACAGTTTGCAGGGTGTCAGTAATAATAATCGTTTTTAGTCCCCCTTTGTGCGTATACAACCAGATCAGTACCAGGCAAAGCACAATGGTAAGCCAGAACGGTACGTTCCAGGCATCAAATATAAAACGCTGTAATACGATAGCTACAAGGAACAGGCGCAATGAAGACCCGATAGTCCTGGAAAGCAGGAAAATCACTGCCCCGGTTTTATAGCTGTGCGGCCCGAGTCGTTTTTCAAGGTAGGTATAGATCGAAATCAGGTTCATCCTGTAATACAGGGGCAGCAGCACGGTAGCAATAATGATAAAGCCAACAGCATTTCCCAGTACAAACTGGAAATAGCCAAACTCACTTTTACCAACGGCTCCGGGCACGGAAATAAAAGTTACCCCGGAAAGGGCAGTGCCGATCATCCCAAAGGCTACCAGGTACCATTTTGAATTTCTGTTGGCGATAAAGAATGAAGCATTATCTGATGAATTTCTTGATGTAAAATAGGCGACACCTACCAGGAGGGCAAAGTATCCTAACAGGAAAGATAAAAGTATAGTTGGGGTCATGGTTGGTTCAGGCTGAAAGCGAATGTAAGAAAAATCATATTTTAAAGATCAAAATAACAGAAGATAAATCTAAATTTGCAGAATGAACTTTTCTTCCAAGCTTCTCGAAGATGCTGTCAATGAATTTTCTAAATTACCGGGGGTAGGGCAAAAGACCGCATTGCGGCTGGTGCTGCACCTGCTGGGCAAGGAGCAGGAAGAAGTTGATACTTTTGGCAATTCCATCATCAGGCTCAAAAGGGATATCAAACATTGTAATATCTGTCATAATATCTCAGACCTGCCGGTTTGCAGCATCTGTTCATCGCCTAAACGGGAAAAAGAAGTGATCTGCGTGGTAGAAGATACCCGCGATGTTATGGCTATAGAAAACACCTCCCAGTTTTTTGGCGCTTACCATGTACTGGGGGGATTGATTTCGCCTATGGATGGTATTGGCCCGTCGGATCTTTTTATCGATTCGCTGGTGCAGCGCGTGGCTACAACCCCTGTAAAGGAGATTATCCTGGCCATCAGTGCCACCATGGAAGGAGATACCACACTGTTTTACCTGTACAAAAGACTCAAGGATTTCCAGGTGCCGATCACCACAATTGCCCGCGGAATAGCCTTTGGAGGCGAGCTGGAATATGCAGATGAGATTACACTGGGACGTTCTATCGTTACCCGTGTGCCCTATGTCAATTCAATTATAAAATAATAAGGATGAATTTTAAGAATAAAGTAGTGGTTGTTACCGGTGCTTCTTCTGGTATAGGCAAAGCCTGTGCCGGGGAATTTGCCAGGCGCGGCGCAAACCTGGTGCTGGCTGCCCGTCAGTTTGTAACACTTTGCGAAATTACTGCGGCGCTGGAACAGCAATATGGTATTAAAGCCCTGGCCGTGCAGACGGATGTAACTCAGGAAGAGGAATGCCAGCATCTGATCAAGCAGGCAGTGCTCACGTTTGGCAAAGTAGATATTCTGGTCAACAGTGCCGGTATTTCTATGCGTTCCCTGTTCATTGACATGGATCTGTCGGTCATCAGAAAAGTAATGGAGGTGAATTTCTACGGTACTGTTTACTGTACAAAATTTGCATTGCCCGAAATCCTGAAAACCAAAGGGGCCATTATTGGCGTATCTTCTTCTGCTGGCTACCGCGGCCTGCCGGGAAGGACGGCATATACGGCTTCCAAATTTGCGTTAAATGGTTTTATGGAAGCCCTGAGGACGGAATTGTTGCGGAAAGATGTGCATGTTATGGTGGCCTCCCCGGGATTTACCGCTTCAAATATCCGTGCAACTGCGCTCGACAAAAATGGCGTTGCGCATGGTGCTACCAATATGGAGGAGGAAAAAATGATGTCTTCTGAAGAAGTTGCCCAAAGAATCGCCGATGGTATAGCCGGCCGTAAACGTGATCTGATCATGACCGGACAAGGGAAACTGGCCGTTTGGATGAATAAACTTTTTCCTGCGCTGACGGATAAACTGGTGTATAAACACTACGTGAAAGAAGGAACACTGAAAGAATAATATATAGAATGATCAATCTGAAAAATACGCTGATGCTGCTTGCTTTCCTGTCACAGATCTCCGTTTTGTCTGCAAAGGTAAAAGTGGAGAAAAATATAAACTATACCCCGCAGAACGATGAGAGAAGGCAGCTCAATGTGTATTACCAGAAAGATCTGAAAAAAGCAAAAGATGTGATCATCTTTATCCATGGTGGCTCCTGGAGCAGCGGTAAAAAAGATATTTACTGGTGGCTGGGCCGTAATATGGCGAGAAAAGGAGTGGTAACCGTGACGATCAACTATGGCCTGGCGCCCGACAATCAGTACTTACAGATGGGAGATGACTGTGCACAGGCAGTAAAATGGGTGCAAAACCATATTGCAGATTATGGCGGCGATCCTTCCAGAATATTCCTGATGGGGCATTCTGCAGGGGGACAGCTGGCCGAACTCATCAATGCCGATCCGCAATATTTTAACAGAGCCGGCATCAGGAACCCTATTAAAGGGCTGATCCTTGATGATCCCTTTGGCCTGGACATGAAAGAATACCTGGGCACTGCTGAGAAGGACGATAATTATATGGATTTTTTAAGAACCTTTAGCAGTGATCCGCAGAACTGGGAAAAAGGCTCTCCGCTACATTATGTTAAAAATATCAGGAACCCGCATTTGATTTTCTACGGTGCAAAGACCTATCCTGCAATACAGATCCAGTCTGCCCGACTTGAAAAGTTGCTTACCGCAGAGAAAGTTCCCTCAGAACTCCACGTGATCAAACGGAAGAAGCATGTAGGGATGATCGCTCAGATGATATTTGGCAGCAACCAGCTTTATGGGTATATTCTTCAGTTTTTAGCCCTTACAAAGTAATATTTTAAAAAGCGTTTGCAATTCTTAAAAAACTATTACATATTTGTTTCAATGATACTGACAAACGGACAACAAAACTGGTGGTGGCACAACGCTTAGCGTGTGTAACCCCATTCTGTACGTTTTATTTTTATATAAAAATATTTAAGAGGGTTGCTTTATAGCAACCTTTTTTGTTTTAAGACCATGAAGAAAATACTGAACCACTTATTTGAAAACAAATCCTTCAGCAGGCCGGAATCCCAGCGAATCCTGACCTCCATTGCCAATGGTGAATTTAACACTTCGCAGATTGCAGCCTTTATCACGGCTGTAGGAATGCGGAATATCACCGTTGCAGAACTTCAGGGCTTTCGCGATGCGATGCTCGACCTCTGTGTAAAAGTAAACCTGTCAGACTATGAACTGATAGACCTTTGCGGTACCGGAGGGGATGGGAAAGATACTTTTAATATCTCCACGCTTGCATCGTTTGTGGTGGCAGGTGCAGGTTATCATGTTGCCAAACACGGTAATTACGGGGTGTCTTCCGGCTGCGGTTCTTCTAACGTGATGGAATATCTTGGCTACAAGTTCACTGCCGATCAGGACGAACTGAAAAGAAGCCTTGACAGGGCCGGGATCTGTTTTATCCACGCCCCGCTGTTTAATCCGGCGATGAAAATTGTTGCACCGATCCGTAAAGACCTTGGGGTGAAAACCTTCTTCAATATGCTCGGCCCGATGGCTAATCCCGCGGAGCCTAAAAATCAGATCGTTGGGGTTTTTAGTCTTGAGCTGGCACGTTTGTATGCTTATTTGTATCAGGAAACGGATAAAAACTATACGATCATACACGCTGTTGACGGTTTTGATGAGATCTCGCTTACCTGTGATGTAAAGACCTTCAGTAAAAGCGGCGAAGCTTTGCTTACGGTATCTGATCTGGGATTTGAGACCATCAATGTCAATGAAATCGTAGGAGGTGATACTGTTGAGTCTTCCGCAGACATCTTTATGCACGTACTGGAAGGTGTAGGGACAGATCCGCAGAACAATGTGGTACTGTGCAATGCAGCTATGGCTATCCAAACGATTAAACCGGAGCAGTCTTTTGCGGATTGTTACTATGAAGCAGAAACATCGCTCGTTGGCGGTGCAGCCTTAAAAAGTTTCAAAAGCCTGATAGGATGAGCGCAGCGGTAAAGGCCTGCAAGGCAAAACTAAAGATCTGCGGAATGAGGGAGCCCGCCAATATTAATGCTGTTGCCCAATTGCAACCTGATTATATGGGCTTCCTGATGTATCCCGGCTCTAAACGGTTTATCGCAGACCTCGATCCTGCAGTTGTTAAGGCTGTTCCCGCGGCAATTAAAACCACAGGGGTATTTGTTGATGAAGAACCGGGCGCTGTGATAAAAGCAATTGAAATATATGGTTTTAAAGCCGTTCAGTTGCACGGCACTGAAAGCCCGGAATATTGCAGGCAGCTGAAAGAAGCCCCGGATGCTGGAAATGAAGTAAACAACTTTGAAATCATCAAAGCCTTTGGAATTGACGAAACTTTCGACTTCAGTATACTTTCAGCATATGAAAACGTTGTGGATTATTTTTTGTTTGATACACAAACAGCTGAACATGGTGGTTCGGGAAAGTCGTTCAACTGGCGTTTGCTGGAAAGCTATATATTGAATAAGCCTTATTTCCTAAGCGGTGGAATAGGTCTGGAGAATGCTCCTCAATTGCAGCAAATTGAAGATAACCGTTTTTACGCAATGGATGTAAACAGCAGGTTTGAATTATCACCGGCGCTGAAAGATATCGGTAAACTCAATGAATTTAAAAAATTACTGGGCTGCTAATGATCAGGGCAGCTGATTAAATGATAACACTATGAACTATTTTGTAAACGAAAAAGGTTACTATGGAGATTTTGGGGGAGCATATATTCCTGAAATGCTTTATCCGAATGTTGAAGAGCTGAGACAAAATTATCTCAAGATTATCAATGATGCTGACTTCCAGAAGGAATTTCACGCATTACTAAAAGATTATGTAGGCAGGCCTTCGCCGCTCTACCTTGCCAAACGCTTATCAAAAAAATATAACGCCAATATTTTCCTGAAAAGGGAAGACCTGAACCATACTGGTGCGCATAAGATCAACAATACCATAGGCCAGATCCTACTGGCAGAAAAGCTTGGCAAGAAAAGGATCATTGCCGAAACCGGCGCCGGACAGCATGGAGTGGCTACTGCAACTGTATGTGCCCTGCGCGGACTGGAATGTGTGATTTACATGGGAGAGGTAGACATCAAACGCCAGGCACCAAATGTTGCCAGGATGAAGATGCTGGGCGCAACCGTGATTTCTGCAGTATCAGGAAGCAAGACGCTGAAAGATGCTACCAATGAGGCGATGCGCGACTGGATCAATAATCCCGTAGATACGCATTACATCATTGGTTCTGTAGTAGGCCCGCATCCATATCCTGATATGGTTTCAATTTTCCAGTCGGTCATCTCTGAAGAAACCAAAAAACAACTGCTGGAACAAACCGGCAGCGACCAGCCTGATTATGTGCTTGCCTGTGTTGGCGGCGGAAGTAATGCCATGGGAATGTTCTACCATTTCATCGATGATGAAAAAGTGAAACTGATCGCCATTGAGGCTGCGGGCAAAGGGGTGAGCAGCGGTTTTTCTGCAGCTACTACGTTTTTAGGTAAAGAGGGCGTATTGCATGGCAGCAGGAGCATTGTGATGCAGACAGCCGACGGACAGGTGGTAGAACCACATTCCGTGTCTGCCGGACTGGATTACCCGGGCATTGGCCCACAGCACGCGCATTTGTTTAAAACCATCAGGGCAGAATACGTTTCTATCACAGACGACGAATCGCTGGATGCAGGATTATTATGTACACAGATGGAAGGTATCATTCCTGCCATTGAAAGCGCACATGCGCTGGCGTATCTGGAGAAAATGAAATTTACAGGAAACGAGAATGTTGTGGTTTGCCTGTCCGGAAGGGGAGATAAGGATATGGAAACATATATCACTCACTTCGGACTTTAACGGCAGCAATTTATTATACAAACATCAAATGAACAGAATTACCCAATTATTCCAAGAGAAAAAAAACAATATACTTTCTATTTACTATACCGCAGGCTATCCGGGCTTAGGTGATACGGTTGCCATTGCCGAAGCGCTGCAGGCAGCCGGAGCTGATATGCTTGAAATAGGTTTCCCTTATTCTGATCCTGTGGCAGACGGACCGGTAATCCAGGCCAGCAGTAAAGCGGCACTGGACAGTGGTATGGACCTTAACCTGTTGTTTGCGCAACTGAAAGAACTCCGTAAAAAGGTGACGATCCCGGTGCTGCTGATGGGCTATGTCAACCCTGTACTGCAGTTTGGCGTAGAAAACTTCTGTAAGGCTTGTGTTGAAGCGGGAATTGACGGCGTAATCGTACCAGATCTGCCGATGTACGAGTATGAAGAACTGTACCAGGAAATCTTCCTGAAAAATAATCTCTGCAATATCTTCCTGGTTACGCCCCAAACCTCCGAAGAACGTATCCGTAAAATCGATGGTTTAAGCAATGGTTTCATTTATTTACTTTCTGCCTCGGCCACTACCGGGAAAAACCTGAATGTCTCCGATATCACAACAACTTATTTTTCAAGAGTTGCTGAGATGAACCTGGATAACCCGATCATGATCGGGTTTGGGATCAACAGCAAGGAAACCTTTGAAAAAGCCTGTAAATATGCCAACGGCGGTATCATTGGGACGGCCTTTGTAAAAGCAGTTGAAACCGGAGATCTGCAGGAGAACATCCGTACTTTTATGCAGGAATTCAGATAAAAAAAGCTGGTATCATATGATGGCCTGGCGTCTTTTTGCGCAGCAAAATTATGCAGCCCTCATATGATACCAGCTTTTTTTATTAGGATAACCTTAAAGATAATTCTCCAGTATTCCCTTTCCTTCACGGATGATCTCAAACTCGCCCATTGTACAATCCACTACAGTAGAAGGCTCATTGTCTCCATAACCACCATCAATTACCATATCTACAAGATCTTCATATTTCTCATGGATAAGTTCCGGATCTGTGGAATATTCAATGAGTTCATCATCATCTTTGATGGATGTTGACAGGATTGGGTTTCCCAGTACCTTTACGATTTCCCGTGCGATGGTATTGTCAGGAACCCTGATGCCTACTGTTTTTTTGTTGGAGCTTAACAGCTTAGGCACATTGTTGCTGGCATTGAAAATAAAGGTAAATGGCCCTGGCAGTGCTTTCTTTAACAGACGGAAAACAGTTGTATCTATCGGTTTCACATAGTCCGAAATATGGCTCAGGTCTGAGCAGATAAAGGAGAAGTTTGCCTTTTCCGGCTTAATTCCCCTGATCTGGCAGATCCTTTCTATAGCTCGTTGATTGGTAATATCGCAGCCCAGTCCGTACACAGTATCGGTGGGATAAATAATAATTCCTCCTTTTTTAAGAACCTCGACTACCTGTTCGATGGCCTTGGGATTAGGATTCTCCGGATATATTTTGATAAGCATATGTAAATTTACTAAAAACTTTGCTTAGCCATAGTTTGCATCATCTTCCTGTTGTAAAAATAAAGACACAGGCCCCGGGTTAATTATAAATTATCGTACTATTGAAGATTAAACGTTAAACCTAACTTGTATGAGAAAAGCATTTGTTGCGATTGCGGCGTTCCTGGTCACAGCAACCCTGATGATCAGCCTGGCCTGGCCACCTTTTTACTGGGCATTCATTTTTATCGGCCCCGTGATCCTGCTGGGCATTTACGATCTGTATCAGCCTAAGCACAGCATTGTCAGAAATTATCCCGTAATCGGCCGTTTGCGCTACCTCGCAGAGGACCTGAGACCTAAAGTATATCAATATTTTGTTGAAAGCGATACGAACGGAAAGCCCTTTAACAGGCTTAACC
Source organism: Pedobacter westerhofensis (assembly GCF_900182595.1). GTDB lineage: Bacteria > Bacteroidota > Bacteroidia > Sphingobacteriales > Sphingobacteriaceae > Pedobacter > Pedobacter westerhofensis. Next base: position 248,569 of record NZ_FXTN01000007.1, read on the forward strand.
GTTCCCTGATTTATCAGCGTGCAAAAAAGGAAAACGATACTATCCCTTTTGGTACGCAGCTGGACGTATATGAAAATGGATACGAATGGTTAAGCCACAGTATTGCTGCCATCAGCCATCATGAGCTGGATGAAGACCCGCGGGTACTGGTAGGAGGGCCGGATTGCGCCCTGCCTTACTCTGCCAGCATCTTCAATATTTCTGCGATGAGTTTTGGCTCCCTGAGCCAGAATGCGATCCTTGCCTTAAATGGAGGCGCCTTTATGGGTAACTTTGCGCACAATACCGGCGAGGGCGGTATCAGCGATTATCACGCTGCGCCCAAGGGCGATCTGATCTGGCAGATTGGTACCGGCTATTTCGGCTGCCGCAACCATGATGGTACATTTAATTATGATGCCTTCGCCGCCAGGGCCAAAGATGAACAGATCAAAATGATTGAGATCAAGCTATCTCAGGGTGCCAAGCCCGGTCACGGGGGAATCCTCCCTGCACAGAAGGTGACGCCCGAGATTGCAAGGATCAGGCTGGTAAAAGAAGGTTTTGACGTGATCTCTCCTCCGGCACATGCTGCATTTTCCACACCCCTGGAAATGATGGCCTTTGTGAAAAAATTGAGGGACCTTTCCGGCGGAAAACCGGTAGGTTTTAAATTGTGCATTGGCCGCAAAAGCGAGTTCTTTGCGATCTGTAAGGCGATGATTGAAACCGGGATCCTGGCAGACTTTATCACTGTTGACGGAGGCGAGGGCGGTACGGGCGCATCGCCGCAGGAGTTTTCAAATGCGGTGGGCATGCCATTAAGGGAAGGGCTTGCCTTTGTTTATGATGTGCTCGCGGGGTTCGACCTGAAGAAACACATCAAGATTATCTCCTCGGGTAAAGTGTCTTCCGGGTTCGACCTCGTGAAGAATATTGCTCTTGGTGCCGATTTGTGCAATTCTGCCAGAGGGATGATGTTTGCACTGGGCTGTATCCAGGCGCTGGAATGTAACAGCAATACCTGCCCTACAGGTGTAGCCACGCAAGACCCAAGTCTGATGAAAGGGCTTGTGGTAGATGATAAAAAGGTTCGTGTTTTCAATTATCACCGGCTTACTGTGGCCAGTGCTGTAGAATTACTGGGAGCAGCAGGGCTAAGGCATACTTATCAGCTTACAAGGGCGTACATCAACAGGAGAGTATCCACTAATACAATACAGGCTTATATTGAAACATTCCCCTATATTCCTGAAGGAAGTTTACTGAATACGCCTTATCCGCTGAGGTTTGAACTGGGAATGGCGCTCAGCACCTCTGCGAGTTTTGCACCTACGGATTACAGAGTGACATCTGTTGACTATGCACATGCTAATTCGTTTTCAGATACTATGGAGTCGGGGGTTTAGCCTGCAAAAAAAAAGAGCTCCCTGTGCAGGGAGCTTTTAAATATTCCAAAATGCTTAAATATTTCAAAGTGCGCTGAATTAAAACTCAGCGTTTTTAGGGTAACGCGGAAAGGCAATCACATCCCTGATGTTGGTCATGCCTGTTACAAACAATACCAAACGCTCAAAGCCCAGTCCGAAACCTGCATGAGGTGCTGAACCAAACTTTCTTGTATCCAGGTACCACCAAAGTTCTTCCTGCGGGATATTCAGTTCATCCATACGCTGGGTTAGTTTATCAAGACGTTCTTCACGCTGGGATCCGCCGATCATTTCACCAATGCCGGGGAACAGGATATCCATTGCTGCAACGGTTTTGCGCCCTTCAGCATCCGGCTCATTCTGGCGCATGTAGAAGGATTTAATGTCTGCCGGATAATCCGTAAGGATCACTGGTTTTTTGAAATGTTTTTCTACCAGGAAACGTTCGTGTTCAGACTGCAGGTCTGCTCCCCATTCGTTGATCAGGTATTTGAATTGTTTCTTCTGGTTTGGTTTAGAAGAGCGGAGGATCGCAATTGCCTCAGTATAGGTAAGACGCTGAAACTCGTTATTCAAACAGAAATTCAGTTTATCAATCAGCGACAGCTCAGAGCGCTCATTCTGAGGCTTTGTTTTTTCATCTTCCAGCAAACGGCTGTTTAAAAATTCAATCTCTTCCTTACAGTTTTCAAGGGCATAGCTGATCACGTACTTCATCATATCCTCTGCCAGCTGCATGTTGTCTTCCAGATCGGCAAAAGCAACCTCTGGTTCAATCATCCAGAATTCGGCAAGGTGACGCGTGGTGTTTGAGTTTTCGGCACGGAAGGTTGGTCCAAAGGTATAGATCTGGCCAAAGGCCATTGCTGCCAGTTCACCTTCCAGCTGACCAGAAACGGTCAGGTTGGTAGCGCGACCGAAAAAGTCTTCCGAAAAGTCTACCTGACCGTCGTCAGTCCTTGGTGTTTTATCGAAATCAAGCGTAGTTACTTTGAACATCTCTCCTGCACCTTCAGCATCAGAAGCTGTGATTACGGGCGTGTGCATGTAAACAAAACCTTTTTCATTATAAAACTGATGTATGGCAAAAGCCAGTGCATGACGGACCTTAAAAACGGCATTAAATGTATTGGTACGGAAACGCAGGTGTGCAATTTCCCTCAGGAATTCAAGACTGTGCTTTTTAGGCTGTAAAGGGAATTTCTCAGGATCACTGTCGCCAAGGATCTCAATCGTTACGGCTTTTACTTCCACACTTTGTCCTTTGCCCAGAGATTCGATAAGTGTGCCTGTAACAGCTACTGCAGCGCCGGTAGTAATTCTTTTCAGTAATTCTTCGGATGTATTTGCAAAATCAACAACGATCTGAATATTACCCATACATGATCCATCATTGATGGCAATAAACTGGTTGTTGCGGAATGTTCTTACCCAACCCATTACGGTGACTTCTCTGTTAAAATCTGTAGTATCTAACAGGCTTTTTATTTTTTCTCTTTTAATCATGATCTTTTTGTGGAGCGCTCAAAAATAAGGATTTCAATTAAGAAAATACAGGGGGATTGTGGAGAAGTTTAAAGCATTGGCAACTGTAATAATATTTGTCTAAAAATTCATTTTCAATCCCTGAAAAGTGATTTTTCCAAAACATTTGGTGTTTATTCTTTATTAAATCAATGTTAAGGATGTAATTGACGGTATTTTATTTGTCTTTAGGCCTAAAAATTCTGATTTATATGAACATTAATGCATTTTATCTTAAAATATGTAAAAATATTCGGTGTTTTATATAATTAAATCGTTGATTTTAGGGCTGCTGTTCTATTATCACTTCTTTTTGATTGAAAATTTTAAAATAAGTGTTGCATTTGTTCAAATAATTCGTATGTTTGTATTGCTCGTTTAATTTATATTTGGTTTAAAAAATCCTCCGACCCACAAGTTGGAGGATTTTTTTGTTTAGGGCATTTCCCGGATGATAAAAGCAAAAAAAAATGCCAGTTGATTTAATACAACTGGCATTATAAAATATGATAAAGGGGTTAACCTTTTAATAGTATTACGCTAGAACCTCAGTAACCAGGGCCGCAGCATCTTTCAATGCAATCGCCGAGAATACTTTCAGGCCTGATTCATCAATTAATTTTTTTGCTTCTTCAGCATTGGTACCTTGTAAACGGCAGATAATCGGAACAGGGATATCACCTATTTCATTATAAGCATCAATTACACCTTGTGCCACGCGGTCACAACGAACGATACCACCAAATATATTGATCAGGATAGCTTTAACATTTGGATCTTTAAGGATAATGTTGAAACCAGCTTTTACAGTTTGTGCATTTGCAGTTCCGCCTACGTCAAGGAAGTTGGCAGGTTCGCCACCGGCAATTTTAATAATGTCCATTGTAGCCATTGCCAAACCGGCACCATTTACCATGCAACCCACGTTTCCGTCAAGTTTTACATAGTTAAGGTTAGATTCACTTGCTTCAACATCAGTAGGATCTTCTTCCAGTTTATCACGCATTGCTGCGTAATCAGCATGACGGAATAAAGCATTTTCATCTAAATCTACTTTTGCATCAACAGCAATAATTTTATCGTCAGATGTTTTTAAAACAGGATTGATCTCAAACATTGCAGAATCAGTGCTGTCATAAGCTTTGTATAAAGCAGAAACAAATTTCACCATTTCTTTGAAGGCAGCACCACTTAAACCGAGGTTGAAAGCGATTTTACGTGCCTGGAAGCCCTGAAGGCCAACTGCCGGATCAACTTCTTCCTTGAAAATTAAGTGCGGAGTGTGTTCAGCAACTTCTTCGATATCCATACCACCTTCGGTAGAATACATAATGATGTTTCTGCCTGCTGCACGGTTTAATAAAACGCTCACATAGAATTCCTTTGTTTCAGAAGCTCCCGGGTAGTAAACATCCTGGGCAACCAGAATTTTATTTACTTTTTTACCTTCAGCTCCGGTTTGAGGAGTTACCAGTTGCATACCTAAAATATCAGTAGCTCTTTGTTTAACCTCGTCCAGGTTTTTGGCCAATTTAACACCACCACCTTTTCCACGGCCACCGGCATGGATTTGTGCTTTAATCACTACCCAGTCAGAGTTATAGTCTGCTTTCATCTTTTTAGCAGCTTCTACAGCCTGCTCAACAGTTTCGGCAACTATGCCTTCTTGTACGGCAACACCGAAACTTTTAAGTATTTCTTTACCTTGATATTCGTGTATATTCATTAGCTGAAAAATTTGATCCAAATCTACAATTTCAGATTGGTTTTAAAAACTTATTCTGGGTTTTATCGGGCATTAAAAGGTGTAATATTCACGTTATCCAGTTTTAATCTCAACTTTTTGTAAGTTTGCTACATGCTAAAAGCCATCGGTATTAAAAAAGCTTACGGAAATCTCCCCATCCTTAAAGGTGTAGATTTTGAGGTCGGTAAGGGAGAGATCGTCAGTATTATCGGGGCCTCCGGCGCTGGCAAGAGTACCCTTTTGCATATTCTCGGTACCCTGGACAAGCCTGATGAAGGTACGGTGGAACTGAACGGCACAAAGGTGAATAAACTTTCGGGCGGACTGCTCAGTGTTTTCAGAAATGAAAATATAGGCTTTGTATTTCAGTTTCATCATCTGCTGCCGGAATTTACCGCGCTCGAAAACATCTGTATCCCGGCTTTCATTGCCAGGAAAAGTAAAAAGAATGCCGAGATCCGCGCACTGGAGCTGCTGGACCTGCTGGGTTTAAAAGCACGCGCCTCGCACAAACCCAATGAATTGTCCGGCGGCGAGCAGCAGCGTATTGCCGTAGCAAGGGCGCTGATCAATGACCCTTCGATCATCCTTGCAGACGAACCATCGGGAAACCTGGATTCTGCCAATGCACAATCGCTCCACCAGTTTTTTATCACTTTGCGTGATAACTTTAAACAAACCTTTGTGATCGTTACACATAATGAAGACCTTGCCACAATCAGCGACAGGGTGGTTACCATGAAAGATGGTCTAATTGTATAAGATTTGAAAACATTAATAACCGGGGGGAAATCCTCCCAGGCACTAAAACTATTAAAAGCCTTTACCGCAGACCAGGTTCTTCTGGCTGATTATGGCGAGGCACCTTCTTTTTCCTCTGCGCAATATCAGTTTGTAAGCCTTGGTGGAAGAAATGAAGATACTACAGCGCATAATCTGCTGAATGCCTGTCTTGATCAGGATGCGCAGCGTTTATTGCCATTGTATGCCTTTGAACTTGAAGCGGTGGTGAAATCAGCAGTATTATTTGAAGAATTCAATATCCATGTATTGCTTCCCGATCTGGTAACCTTTGAGCAATACCCGCTCACCGGTGCAGTTAATCTGCAAAGCTGGGCAGTATATGATAAAGGTGAACTGATCTATGCCTCCGTTCCGGAGATTGCTGCGGGATATCATGAAGGATTAAACGGAGTATTTTATATCGATCAGACAACTGAAGGATTAAAGTACACCTTATTTACCATTTCGTAATGAAACATCAGGATTATATAAAGGACAACAAAGCCTTTGTGTTTGAGCTCGACGATGTATTGTATCCGGCAAAAGATTACTGGCTGCAGGTATACTACCTGTTTGCACAATTTATTGAATACGGAGAGCAGATAGATGCGAATGGAATCATCCGTTTTATGGAAGAGGCTTACCGCCTTGAAGGCCGCGCCGGGATTTTCGAAAAAACTGCAGCACAATTTCAATTGCCAGAAAAGTATCATATTAATTTTAATTTGCTGCAGGAAAATGCGCGCTTACCCTTGAGATTGTTGCTTTTTGCGCCTGTGCTGAAGTTTATCCAGGCCATACAGGACGCCGGTAAACCTGTGTTTTTGCTGGTGGAGGGAAAGCCTGCTGAACAGCTCAATAAGATCAGGCAAATGGAGTGGAATGGCCTTGAAAGATATTTAAAGGTGTATTTCGTGGAAGAAATGGATCAGGGATACCAGGGCGGTATAGAGAAAATTTGCGCCGAAAATGATCTTCAGAAAGAAGATTTACTGATTGTAGGCAAGCCAAAAGACGCTGCAGATTTAGCATATTTTAACACTTTAAGGTTTGTTACTAACAACAATCTTTCTGTAACTTAATTGCGTAATTACCAGCACTCTATATCACATACCTATGAAGAAGCTTTTTACTAAAAAACGATTTAGTATTTTTTCTGTCTGTATACTTTTCCTGGGCGGTTTGGCGGCCTGTAAGAAAAACAATTCCGACGAAAATACTACCACCACGACTGGTACCACAACCGTACCAACCACAGGTTCACGCAAACAGCTCACGCTTGATTCAATCTTTCTCTATGCAAAGCAGATCTATTTCTGGAATGATGCATTGCCTGAGTACAGCGTGTTCAATCCAAGGCAATATTCAGCCAAGACGCTTGATCTGGATAATTATGATGACGAGCTGTATGCGATCAGTCAGTTAAAGAAAGATCCTACTACTGGTGTAGCTTATGAATATTATGGCGACGGTTATCCAAAGTATTCTTACATTAATGACATTACCCAAAATAATCCGGATGCTACTGCCAATGTAAATAACAAGGCAAGTGTAGATACAGAAGGCAATGGCTTTGATATTGGCATAAGACCTATCTTTTATCTCACGAGCGCGAGCGGTACATCTGGCAGTTTCAGATTAATGATCACCGCAGTATATCCCGGATCATCGGCAGCAACCAATGGTGTTCAGCGCGGCTGGCAAATTCAAAAAATCAATGACGTTGCAATTGCAGGTACCAACTATTCATCAGAAAATGCTGCAATCGTGAATTCTTTAGCAGGTTCATCAGTAAAAATCGAGGGTATAAATTATATTACGAAAGCTGCATTCAGCGTAACATTAACCAAAACCTCCTATAAAAGCAGTCCTGTCTACACTTCATCTGTAATCACAAGATCGGGTAAAAAAATAGGCTACCTGGCATTTGCCCGTTTTTCTACACTGACCAACTTAAGCGGTGGAACGGATGCCAATCTTGATCCGGTATTCGCAAGTTTCAGTGCGGCAGGGGTGACAGATATGGTTGTTGATTTACGCTACAATGGCGGAGGGTATATCAACACTGCTGAGTATCTGGCTAACCTGATTGCACCATCGAGTGTTGGTAACGGAGTGATGTTCACAGAAATTTATAATACAACGATGCAGAACAAGCAGGCAACAATTCTGCAGCATCAGCCATTGCTTACCGCTGCAGGAAAGTTACAGTACAAGAGTGGAAGCAGTGGAGCTTTTTACACCTATGGTGATCAGGATTATTCTGCAACAAGCGCGGATAACATCACGAAATTTTCAAAGAAAGGCTCGCTGAATACAGTGACTAATGTAGTATTCCTGGTAAGCGGGAGCACTGCCTCTGCAAGTGAACTGCTGATCAACTCGCTTAAACCTTATGTGACGGTGAAACTCGTGGGCGCCACTACTTATGGAAAACCAGTAGGCTTTTTTCCGATTACCCTGGAGAACCGTTATGAGGTCTTCATGCCTTTGTTTGAAACAGTCAACTCAAAAGGTGAGGGTAAATATTATACCGGAATGGTTCCTGACCAGGCCGTTAGCGATCCTTCATACTATCCGTTTGGAAATGAAAATGAATCTTTATTATCTGCTGCATTAACGATCATCGCTCCCGGTTCAACAAGCCAGAGTGCTTCAAGTGCTGTTGCCGACAGAACTGCCCGCGCAGCTGCTACGGATTTTACCGGTACAAGGCCTGTCAATCCAAACAGCGAATTTACCGGGATGATAGAGAAACGGCGCACGGTAAAGAAATAAGGGGCAGCCATAGCCCTCTGAATTTAAAACAAAGATGCCCGTCAGCTGTAAACCTGACGGGCATCTTTGTTTTACGGCGATTAAACGCCTGCTATCTCCTCGACTGCAGTTTCTCCTTAAACACCTTCTGGATTGTACGGTCTTTATCAAAGTTATCAGTAATCTCCAGAATACTGTTTGCTGCATTGATAAAGAATTCCTGATTGATATTCTCAAACGTATCAGTGGATTTATGGTAATCCTTGTGATCTTCCACGCCAAAATAGACGAATGGAATATTCTTGTTATTGAAGGCTGCCTGGTCGCTTTGTTCCGTCCAGTCGTCAACCCCTAATTTTGGGTTGTCATGGCCAAAAAGAATTTTCAGGTCGGGATTTGTGGTTACGATATAATTTCTGAGCTGCGGATTTTTGTAGGTACCCGTAGCATAAAGCTCCCCCTTATCATTATGACTGATCATATCCAGGTTGATATTCAGCTTAATCCTTTTAATATCGATAGGAAGATGGTTCACAAAGTACTCTGAACCCTTCCTGCCAAATTCTTCGGCATCAAATGCTGCAAAGATCAGCGTGTAATTTGGTTTGCTTTTGGCAAAATGCGCTGCTATTTTTAACATGCCGGCTACTCCGGATGCATTATCATCGGCACCATTAAAGATCTTGCCATTGATTACACCCAGATGATCGTAATGAGCTGAGATTACAATCACCTTGCTGCTGGAGCCGGGCAGGTATCCGATTATATTTTTCCCCTGAATTTTTGGGTCATCTATACCTGAAAAAGAAAAGGGCTGCTGGTAAGTGTTCAGCAGGGGGAAAGATTTTAAGCCAATCTCCTTAAAGCGCTTACTGATATAATTTCTAGCCAGTTCGGCGCCTTTGGTTCCTGTTTTTCTGCCTTCAAACGTGTCTGAAGAAAGCGTTTGAACGTCTTTTAATAATTGATCTGAGTGCGCCGGGAGATTAGATGTTTTTACCGCATTGCAACCCAATGTCGCAACCAGAGGCAGGAGTAAATATAATTTCATAGCAATAGGTGTTTTAGTACAGCTTTAGTGTATTACGTAAAGCCTAATATATTACAAATTAATGACACATCAAGGGACAAATGGAAAAATTAAATTTGCTAGTGTATGTACCTGATCTATAAACCTAAAATTTTCTGCAATACCCCTCATCATGGAGCCGCATAATTATAATCTTTCTCCGGAGTTGCACCGTAGTTTGATCGTAGTTTGGTTTGGACAACTGCACCAGAACAGCACTACAACTGCACCTCCAGAGCACCATGACGTATATCCTGGTGCTCTGGAGGTGTAGATGTAATGTTTCGGGAGTGGTATTGCCCAAAACAAACTACGATCAAAGTCAAAACAAGCTCAGGACCAAGTCTATTTATTGCTGACAGCAATAAAATAAGTAATTTTTATTACATGTATTGAAATAATTTACATATATCAATGTGAATGTTTGCAATAGCTAAAATAGCTGGATGCAATCCTTCATTTACGTATTATATTTGTATATACTTAAAAAACAATGTATTATGAAAGCAAAAAAGAATTTTTTATCGGGCGTATTGGGCCCTCTGAAATTTAGTGTTAGAAACGGTGAGCAGCTTGTATCCAAAGCAGTAGCCCCGGGAACCATGAAACAAAGCCGTGCAACAAAGAAAGCCTCAACGGTATTCGGCAAAGCTGCATCCCTGAGCAGATTGCTCCGGGAATCAGTTTCCGGTCAATACGCAGGGTTATTCGGCAATGATATCATTAATGGTTTGACCGGCCGGATGTATCCGATTTTGAAAGACTGTTGTGATCCGGAAACAGGAGATTACAAGTTTGATCTTCACAGCTTTTCACGGCTGCAGCAATTGGAATTTAACTCGAAATCTAAAGTAATCAACCTGCTGCAGGAAAATCCGCTGGGCATTTTAAACGGTGATGTACTTAGTCTGACGCTTGAGCAGCCGCTTCTGCAAGATTTCAAATTCCCCTTAAGGAGTTTCAAGTGCAAAATCACTGCCGCGCTGTCTTTGTTCAGGCTGAAAGACCAGAAGATGATCCGCAGGGCAGAGGTACAGAGTATCGTTGTAGAGAAAGCAAATGAAATGACAGCTCCCCACACTTTTAGCTTTAAGCTTCCTGCGGGCTGTCTGTGCACACTGACATTATTTATGGATTACTCAACGATTGATGAGGCTGGATGGAAGCTGTTGAAGGACAAGAAGTTTAGTCCTGCAGTGATCTGTGGTGCATACCACACCGAGGGCGAGTACCAGAAGGATGTTGATGGCCGTTTCTGGACAAGAACAGATGTGGAATTTCCGGGATAGCGTAAAAAACAACGCGGCTGTCAAAATGAATTGACAGCCGCGTTTTATAAAAAGATAAAGGCTGGTAAACTAGCCTAAATATGATTTTAATATTTTGCTTCTTGAAGTATGGCGCAAACGTTGCAGCGCCTTGTCTTTAATCTGACGAACACGCTCACGTGTCAGGTTAAATTTCTCACCAATCTCTTCAAGTGAAAGCGGATGATTTGTGCTCAGGCCAAAGAACAATACGATGATTTCTCTTTCACGTTCTGTTAAAGTAGACAGTGACCGTTTGATTTCTTCAGAAAGAGACTCATTGATCAGGCTGCTGTCTGTATTAGGCTCATGGTTTTCCAGAACGTCAAGGAGCGTATTTTCTTCTCCCTGTACAAATGGAGCATCCATTGATACGTGTCTTCCTGAGTTGCTTAAAGTATCTGATATTTTATCTACAGTTGTCTCAAGGATATCTGCTAACTCTTCCGGAGAAGGCTCGCGTTCAAATTCCTGCTCAAGCTTGGAGAATGCTTTACTGATTTTGCTCAGTGAACCAACCTGGTTTAAAGGCAAACGTACGATACGGCTTTGCTCTGCAATTGCCTGTAGTATCGACTGACGGATCCACCATACAGCATAAGAGATGAATTTGAAACCTTTAGTTTCGTCAAAACGTTTTGCCGCTTTAATCAAACCGAGATTACCCTCATTAATTAAATCACCTAAAGTCAGTCCCTGATTCTGGTACTGCTTTGCCACCGACACCACAAAACGTAAATTCGTTTTTGTTAGGCGTTCTAAAGCAGCCTGGTCACCTTCGCGTATCTTTCTGGCCAGTATTACTTCCTCTTCTGCGGTGATTAAATCTACTTTACCAATCTCATGAAGATATTTGTCTAGAGATTGACTCTCGCGATTGGTTATGGATTGGGTGATTTTGAGTTGTCTCATTTATGTGCTTTGGTACTCGTTATGTATTGAACGTGCAAAAGTAAGGATTAAAAGGCAATTTAAGTCATAAATTCCTGAAAACGTTACACTTTACAATGCTTGATTATAGAATAGTTAAACAGCAAAAATTATTCCAAAGTCCTTTTGTCATGCGTGCTGTTATATACTTATATTTATCTTTTTTTTATTATTAATCAATAATAAATAGTTGTTTTATAATATATTACGTTTTTTTTGTTATCCTGGATTCGGCAGATGCAGTTAACACATATATTTTAAAAATTCACCTTTAAACCAAATCCGAGACGGAATATGTCTGTAAAAGCGATCCCTTTCCTGTCATGGTACCAGTTAATGGCATAAAGGTCGTTAGTGTTCGCTTCTGCATACAGGCTGATTGATCTGATTTTGGTACTTCCGTCTCCAAGGATCTTTAATTCTGAAGTTACTCCCAGGTGTTCACGTAAAGCGGGCGACCAGAAATAATATCCGTCTGCATATACGTTTGAATCAAATTCAAAGCCAAATTCCTGCCCGAAAGTATAGGAAACAAAGGCTACAGGATTAATGGGGTGCCAGACCAGCTGATTGCCTATTTTTACCTTAAAGGGCTTGTAATCAAATTTGACGGCAGCGATATCCAGCTCGCCGCCTTTGTTTTTAGGCACGTAACCATAAAGGAAGCTTAGGGAGCTCTTCTCTTTGAAGAAATCGTAGCCTATACCTGCGCTCAGATAGCCAATACTGCCTGCATATTGCAGAATGGCCTGATCGGGCGTAATTGCTTTGAGAAATTTATTTTGTGCCTTAAGGCCTAACGTGCAGCAGCCCAGGATGATGATCAGGCTAAAAAGTAACGGGGTGCGTGCTAAGTTTACCATTAGTGATTTCGATAACTGTAAAGGTTCTGTTGAGTATAGTATTGGTGATGATAAATGGAATGCCGGCTCCCTTGGCCCTGTAAATTGAATCGGCCGAATGACGGTGCGAATGCACTGAAGCCAGTACGCCGGGCGTACTGTTGAAGAGCTCTTCATACTTCAGTCTGAGGTCCTGGTCAAAGTCGGCATCAATAGGAGGGACATGTGAAAATCCTACGATAAACTTGTTGTCTGCGTCCTGTGTGAGATTTTGCTGCAGCCAGCCCAGATCAGGTGTGGTATGATCAAAAGTATGTTCCCTGCTGTTGGAATCGTGGCAAACAAATTTGATACCGCCGTAACTGAAGGTGAAATTCTGCTCGCCAAACATCCGGCGGAAGACGTGATTTCCCTCAGCATTTTCATCATGGTTCCCAACTACCGTAATAAATGGTGTATTGAGTTTGGCATAGATCTTATAGATGCCCTCAAACTCAGTCAGCAACCCAAAGTTTGTGATATCGCCATTGAGCATGACGAAGTCGAACCCTCCCTGAGTATTGACATAATTTACAAAGGCCCGGCTGTCCTCATAGTCAGTATGTGTATCACTTGAAACAGCAATTCTGATGACTGCACCTGGAGTTTTCCTGCTCAGGGCAGTAATCTGTGTGGCATTCACATTTTCCGGAGAGTCGGAGTCAAATTTTTGATTGGGGCTAAATTCAGCCGCACCGCAGCCAAATAGAAAAAGTGGCAGCAAATAGAGTAATTTATAATTTCGCATTGAATTTTAAACGCGGGAAAATATAAAATGTTTATCGCAACCCTGGCCGTATTATAAATCTGACAATTTAAAGATATTCTTTAATTTAATTCCTTTTTCTGTTTGTTCCACCGTACAGCATTCATTTAGGGGATCATGTTCGAGGTAAAAGATATATTCATTTGCCGCTGCTTCTTCCAGGATTTCCTTTTTCTCTGTTAAAGTTTGCATCGGAAACATATCATAAGACATTACATAAGGTAGGGGAATGTGCCCTGTAGATGGCAGTAAATCAGCTGCATAGATGATCGTGCGGCCTTTGTATTTCAACTGAGGCAGCATCATGGCATCGGTATGCCCGAATGCAAAACGTACATTGAAATCAGGTAAAAATTCTATCTGTTGCCGGGTGTCAATAAACCTGAGCTGTCCGCTTTCCCGGATAGGAATTATGTTTTCAGTCAGGAACGATGGTTTTTCCCTCACGTTTGGATGTACCGCCCAGTCCCAGTGTTTTTCGTTGCTCCAGTAGGCCGCGTTTTTAAAAGCCGGGAGCAGCTGATCGCCCTGGCGCACAACCGCGCCACCTACGTGATCAAAGTGCAGGTGTGTTAGGAACACATCGGTTATGTCATCAGTACTGAATCCTTTTGCGGCCAGGGACTTTTCAAGAGTATCATCCCCATGAAGAAAAAGGTGGCTGAGCATTTTCTCGCCCAGTTTGTTGCCAATGCCGGTATCTACCAAAATCAGGCGGTTGCCTTCCTCAACCAGCAGACAGCGCATGGCCCACGTACACAGATTATTCTCATCGGCAGGATTGCTCTTTTGCCATATGGATTTAGGGACTACGCCAAACATGGCGCCGCCGTCAAGTTTAAAAAGCCCGGTTTCTATTGTATGTAAAATCATATATGCGGATTTTGATTGCCCGTAAAATTAAAAAACCCGCTGAGTTATCAGCGGGTTTTAGATATTATTTGTTCTGTGGATTACAAGTGGATTACTTCTCCGTACGCATCAGCAGCAGCTTCCATAATCGCCTCACTCATGGTAGGGTGGGGGTGAACAGACTTGATGATCTCATGGCCTGTAGTTTCCAGTTTGCGGGCAACTACAATTTCAGCGATCATTTCAGTAACGTTGAAACCAATCATGTGTGCGCCTAACAACTCTCCGTATTTTGCATCAAAGATTAATTTTACAAAACCGTCTTTTGCACCTGCGGCACTTGCCTTACCTGAAGCAGAGAAAGGGAACTTACCGATCTTTAGCTCATAACCTGCAGCTTTTGCAGCTTTTTCAGTATAGCCTACAGAAGCGATTTCAGGTGTACAGTAAGTACATCCCGGGATGTTATTGTAATCCAATGGCTCAGGACTATGGCCTGCGATTTTCTCTACACAAATAATTCCTTCTGCAGAAGCAACGTGCGCCAGGGCTTGTCCGCTAACGATATCACCAATGGCATAATAACCTTTTACAGTTGTGTTGTAGAACTCGTCTACCACTACTTTGCCTTTTTCAGTTTTGATACCTGTTTCTTCTAAACCAAGATTTTCGATGTTGGCAACTACACCGGCAGCAGAAAGAACGATATCACATTCGATCGTTTGCATGCCCGATGCTGTTTTCACCTGTACCTTACATCCGCTGCCCGAAGTATCAACAGATTCAACGCTTGAAGAAGTCATTACTTCGATACCAACCTTCTTAAAGCTGCGCAGTAATTGTTTGGAGATGTCTTCATCTTCTACCGGAACAATATTGTCCAGGAATTCTACTACGGTTACTTTAGTTCCCATAGTTGCATAGAAATATGCGAATTCTACACCTATAGCACCAGAACCTACAACAAGCATAGATTTAGGCAATTCAGGCAGAACCATTGCCTGTCTGTAACCGATGATTTTTTTGCCATCCTGTTTTACACTTGGCAGTTCTTTAGAACGGCCGCCTGTAGCAACGATGATATTTTTTGCTGTATGTTCCTGTGTGGTACCATCAGCGCCTTTAACCTCTACTTTGTTTCCTGGTTTAACTTTACCAGTTCCCATGATCACGTCAATCTTATTTTTTTTCATTAAGAATTGTACGCCTTTGCTCATTCCGTCTGCCACACCGCGGCTGCGTTTGATCACTGCAGCAAAGTCTACATCAGCACCGGCAGTAGTGATACCATAATCAGCAGAGTGATTAATGTATTCAAATACCTGTGCACTTTTCAACAATGCTTTTGTTGGAATACAGCCCCAGTTAAGGCAGATTCCTCCTAATGATTCACGCTCAACAATTGCAGTCTTTAAACCTAACTGTGACGCTCTGATTGCAGCAACGTATCCGCCGGGACCGCTACCTATTATAATTACATCGTAGTTCATATCTTATTAAATGGGAATTAACTAAGTAAAGCCCAAAATTAAAAAAAATGTTCATTAAAACTGCGAATAAGATTTTTGTAGCGATGTTTTCTGTAAATGAATAGTAATAATTTGAAGCATAGGAAATGGCCTATCGCTATTCTAGTAAATAAATAACTGGTCAACTGCCAGTTAAGGCTATGTTATTATTGTTAAATGTGGAAAAATAATGTGTGTGCTTAATGATTTCTTAACATTGGAACACATTAAATTGGAATTTTAATATATATTTTTGCTGGCAATTAACTATTTAAGTGCTCCGGGCACATTACTTATAACTTTTACGTCAAAACGTATGCAAAAAACTCTACTTTTTAAATTTGTAGTTCTCGTTTTTGCTTTTGTTGGGATTATCTTCTCCGCAAATGCTCAGGTTACTACATCATCTATGACCGGTACTATAAAAGATCCTCAGGCTGCGTTGCCAGGTGCAAGTGTCAAAGCCGTTCACACACCTACAGGAACTATTTATGGAGTAACTACTAATGCAGATGGCCGTTTCACTATCGGTGGTATGCGTGTAGGTGGTCCTTATACTATCGAAGTAAGCTTCGTTGGATTTGCTCCTCAGAAAATAGAAGGTGTAAACCTTAAATTAGGCGAGCCTTATGTTTTGAACTTAACATTGTCGGATAATGCCTCTAACTTAAGTGAAGTTAAAGTTGTTGGAGTAAACAAAAACTCTGTAATGAATTCCAACAGAAACGGAACTTCTACAGTAATTACAAGACAACAAATCCAGAGCCTTCCTGCAATTTCAAGAAGTGTAAACGATATTACACGTTTAACACCACAATCTAACGGAACAAGTATTGGTGGCGGTAACTACCGTTCAAATAACTTTACTGTGGATGGTGCAAACTTCAACAACCAGTTTGGTATTGGAACAAACATTCCTGCAGGTGGTTCTCCAATTTCTATCGATGCATTGGAGCAGATTTCTGTGAATGTTACCCCATATGACGTTCGTCAATCGGGTTTCACAGGAGGTTCGGTTACTGCAGTAACAAGATCTGGTACAAATGACTTTACCGGAGGTGCTTTCTACACCATGCGTAACGATGATATGCAAGGAAGAAGAATCGGTGATTTCAGACTTACTGATGCCCTGGTTCAGCCTTATGATGAGAAGAACTTTGGTTTCAGCTTAGGTGGACCGATCATCAAAAACAAGTTGTTTTTCTTTGTAAACTACGAGAAAAAGAATATCACACAGCCGGGATCAAGCAGGATCGCTTCAACTCCGGGACTGGCATATGGTGCACCGGGAACTCCTAGTACCGTTGTACAGGCTACTTCATCGTTTCTTAATGAGGTACAATCCTATCTGAGAACCAACCTAGGTTATGATCCAGGTGTATACCAGGGATACAGCAATATCAGTACAAATGAAAAAATCTTTGCAAGGTTAGACTGGAACATCAACAATAACCACCGTTTCAGTGTTCGTTACAATAGAGTGGAAAGCAAAACTCCAAGTTTAGCCAGTACTTCTACAAGCGGATCGGCAATTGGTTCTGTTACCAATTTTGCTTACGTGAATGCAAGGTCAGGTACAGCATTGAACGCAGGAATCCCTTTCTCTAACTCTAATTATTATCAGGCACAAAACCTGTATTCGGGAGTAGCTGAGTTAAACTCATCATTCGGCAGCAAGATTACTAACGTTGCCCGCGCTACTTACTCTCACCAGAATGACCCAAGAACAACGGATAGCTCCCCATTCCCTTTGGTAGATATTCTTGATGGTAAACCAACAAGTAATTCAAATCTTGGAAGTGTGCTGACAACCTTTGGTTACGAACCATTCAGTTATGGTAACTTAAGAGATGTGGAAACATATACCTACAGTGACGATCTAAGCATCGCATTGGGTAAACATAACATCACTTTAGGTGCACAGGCTGAATACAGCACCACTAAAAATGGTTTCCAACGTTTCGGAACGGGTTTCTATACGTTCAGGACATGGGATGATTTCCTTAACCGTGCAACAGTTAAACCATTACAATATACTGTAACCTATCCGTTAACGGATGATGGTTCACAGGCTTTCCCAAGCTTTAAATTTGCACAATATTCTGCATATCTTCAGGATGAGTTCAGCATTTCTGACCGCTTTAAACTGACTGCGGGTTTACGTGTGGAAAGAGCTACTTATCCTGATGTGTCTGAAATCAGAACTCACCCTCTGATTGCTGAGCAAACATTCGCAAACGGTCAGAAAATTAATACTGGTGAGCTTCCTGAACCGAGATTTAACTTCTCTCCAAGATTCGGTTTCAACTGGGATGTTAAAGGTGACCGCACTTTACAGGTTCGTGGTGGTTCGGGTATCTTTACCGGAAGGATTCCATTTGTATGGATCGTTTCACAATCAGGAGATGCTGGTTTACTACAGTACACTCAGACCTACACTGGTGCAAATGCTCCTTTTTTCAGCCCGAGCATTGCGCCAAATCTGACAACTGCAAAAGGTGCCGTAGGAACTACTATCCCGGGTACGATCAGTGCATTGTCTAAGGACCTGAGATTCCCGCAGGTATGGAAATCAAGTTTAGCAGTTGATGTACAGTTGCCATGGGGAGTTGTAGGTACTTTGGAAGGTATTTATGGTAAAGACCTTTACGCTGCAACAGCGGTTAACGTGAACCTTAAAGATCCAATCTTTACCACAATCAACGGATATCCGGACAGCCGTCCTTTCTTTGCCAGTACTGCTAACGCAAGACAGGCAGTGAATACAACTGCCGCAGGTGTTCCGTCTACAGGTGGCACGCAGGTAGTGAATGCGATCAAAATGACCAACAAAAAAGGCGGTTATAACTGGTCTGCAACAGCACAACTGACAAAATCATTCAGCCAGGGACTATCGGTTATGGCTGCCTATACAAGAGCTGAAGGACGTAACTATGGTGATCAGGGTGGTGACCAGTTACTGAACTTATGGTCTCTTCCTGCAACAAGCGGAAATCCAAATGATCCTCAGTTAAGTACCTCAAGTAACTTAGCACCGCACAGGGTTGTAGCTACGGTATCTTACAAAAAAGAATACCTTCAGAACTTAGCAACTTCATTCTCGTTGATCTACGAAGGAAGTGCACAGGGACGTTATTCATACACTTATGTGGGTGACTACAACCGTGATGGTGTATCAGGAAACGACCTGATCTATATCCCGAGAGACGCTTCGGAATTGCCAATCAGCGGGCCCCTGGTAATTACTACTACAGGTCAGCCAACCAAAACCTATACTGTTGATGAGCAAAAACAAATCTTTATGGATTACATCAATCAGGATCCATATCTGAGCAAACACAAAGGTGAGCAGGCTAAACGTAACGGTGCCAGCCTTCCATGGAGAAGCAATTTTGACTTCAGATTGGTTCAGGAAGTTTTCAGAAACGTTGGCAAAGCCAAAAACTCATTCTCATTCACTATGGATGTATTTAACATTGGTAACCTGTTGAACAGGAAATGGGGCGTTTACAAATTCGTAAATTCTCAGTCACTTCTTGCACCACAAAATACTGCTGCAATCACTGAGAACGTAGCTCCAACATTCAAACTGAACCCTGTTAACGGTGATGTGGTAAGGTCAACTTTTGGTACTACACAAAGTATCAGTTCTACTTATTACATGCAGTTCGGAGTTCGTTATAACTTTAACTAAGCATTATACCTGTCCCATTTAACTTTGGGGCGGAAACGCTAAGCCCATCCGGTCATCCGGATGGGCTTTTTTAATATTCAGGGTTCTGGCTTCGGTCATGAAAATCAGAATTTGTATCCTTAAGATAAATATTAACAGCTTTGTGACACGCATCAGCTTTCTGTCATATTGGGTTAAACAATATTGTTAAACAAATTTTTTCTGTTTCTTTGTTACCGAATGAACGTTCAATTAGAAGATATCAGCGGAAAAAGGGAGACTGTTCTCAACAGTACGCTTGCCCTAATCAAAGAGCATGGCTTTCATGGTACGCCCATGAGCATGATCGCCAAACATGCCGGCGTGGCAGCAGGTACCATATACCATTATTTTGATTCCAAAGAAACCTTAATCCTTGAATTATATATCTATGTGAAAGACAGGCTGGCTATGGCAATCCTGGCAAATGACGATGCCGCGATGCCCTATAAAGACAGGTTTTTTAACCTGATGATCAACCAGTTTAATTTTTACATCGGCAACCCGGACGCCCTGCTGTTCCTGGAGCAATATGTGAACTCACCGTATGCAAAAAACTACCCTCTCAACGACAGCCAGATATTTATAGATAAGGTACATACGTTTTTCAATTATGGCATAGAAAATGCTTATTTCCGGAATATTGATCCCCGATTATTAGCGCCCACAGTAAAGGGTACATTAGTTGCCGCAGCGAATATTCAGTTGTCCCAGCATACAGCGTTTTCAGATGAGGATGTGATCGAAATTATAAACATCGTGTGGGACGGAATTAAAAGACAGTAAAATACAGTATACCATTAAGCTAATACACTCAATACCCTTTAATATATATATGAAACACTACAATTTACTAAAATTGCTCTTGTGTATACCACTTCTCCTGCCAGGGACAATGTATGCGCAGACCACCGTCAGAGAGCAGCAGCCAATATTATCCAACGCTACACTTCAGGATTGCATTGACTATGCGCTCGGCAACAGGCCGGGAGTAAAGCAATCCTTAATTGATGAGGAAATTGGCGAAACTGACATCAAATCAGCCCTGTCTGGCTGGTTGCCACAAATCAATGGTACCGGAACTGCCAATCACAATTTTAAACAGCAATCCTCTGTTTTAACAAACAATGGTCAGCAGTCACTCATTACCGTAGGTGCAAAAAATACATCATCATTTGTGTTACAGGCAGATCAGCAGATCTTAAATGCAGGTCTGATCCAGGCTTCAAAAACTGCAAAGTACTACAGACAGCAATACAAACAGAATACCGAGAATACCAAGATCAATACGGTGGTTGATGTAAGTAAAGCGTTTTATGATGTGCTTACCAGCAAAGAACAATTGAATATCATCGCTGAGAACATCGCGCGGCTGGAGAAACAATTGAAGGATGCAAGTGCACAATATGATGCGGGACTGGTTGACAAGACTGATTTTCAAAGGGCACAAATCAGTTTGAGCAATTCTAAGGCAGACCGCAAAAGAACTGAAGAACTGTTAAAATATAAATATGCGTACCTGAGAGAGCTGATCGGATATAGTGCCGATAAAGAATTTAACCTCTCTTATGAAAACAATGCGATGGAAAAAGAAATCGATGTGGATACTACCGCGGGAATGACTTACCAGAATCGCGTCGAATACCGTCTGCTTCAAACCCAGCGTGAACTGCAAAGAATCAATACGAGCTATAACAAACTGGCTTACATGCCATCTCTCTCTGGATTCTACAATTACAGTTTCAATTATCAGAATGCCAAGATCAATGGTTTGTACGATACCAACTACCCGGGATCGGTTGTAGGATTGAAACTGGCAGTACCTATCTTTCTTGGTGGCAAACGTACGCAGGAGATCAGAAAGTCTAAATTGCAGGAAAGCAGAATTGACCTCGACCTGCTGAATACAAAGAATCAGATCAATACCCAGTATGAGCAGGCAATGGCAACTTATAAAGCCAACCGCAACGATCTGAACACCAACAGATCCAATGTCGATCTTTCCAGGCAAGTATACAATACCATGAAACTTCAGTATGATGAAGGTATCAAAACCTACCTGGACCTGATGACTGCAGAAACTGATCTTCGTACCGCGCAGATCAATTACCTGAATTCATTATATAATCTACTTTCATCAAAACTCGACGTAAAACAAGCATTAGGTACCATAACAGTTAATCCATAACAGACATGAACACACATTACATAAAATTAAGCATTGCAATTCTTGGTTCCATTACGCTGGCATCATGCGGCGGCGGCGATAAAGCCGCGCAGCAGCAGGGGCCACCACCGGCCACTCCGGTAAGTACCTATACCGTAGCGGAACAGCCTGTAACAACTACTGATACTTATCCGGGTATTGTGGTAGCCTTAAACGAGGTTGAACTGCGCCCGCAGGTAGGAGGGTATATTACTGCTATCTATATTAAAGATGGTCAGAAAGTAACCAAAGGCCAGAAGTTATATGAAATTGACCGTACAAAATATCTTGCGGCTTACAATGCTGCAAAAGCAGATGTAGCGGTAGCAAAGGCAAACCGTGATAAAGCAAAAAAAGATGCCGACCGTTATACCAAACTTGCTGCACAGGAAGCGGTAGCTAAACAACGTGTGGATTATGCACTGACGGATCTGGCCAATGCCGAATCTCAGGTAGCTGCTGCACAGGCTGCACTGGCTTCATCGGCTAACGACTATCAGCGTTCTGTCATCGTTTCTCCGCTAACAGGTACGATCGGTATTTCACAGGTTAAGCTTGGTGCTCTGGCTTCTCCGGGAACTACGCTCCTGAATACGGTATCTACAAACGATCCGATTGCCGTTGACATCGCAGTAGCGCAGGCTGAAATCCCACGTTTCGTACAACTGCAAAAAAGTACTTCTGCTGTTAAAGATTCTTTGTTCAGTATCGAAATGCCTGATAAAAGTGTCTACAAACGTCGCGGAAGGATTGTTGCGATCGACCGTGCAGTTGACCCTGCTACGGGTACCATTAAAGTGAGGATCAGTTATCCAAATGAAGGCGGCAACCTGGTTTCAGGTATGAATGTAAACCTATTGGCCCTGAACAAAGAAATTGGAAATCAAATCGTCATCCCTTATAAAGCTGTAACGGAACAATTGGGAGAGTTCAACGTGATTACCGTTGGTGACAGCAGCAAGGCTGTTCCAAAAATAATTAAAGTTGGCAGACAGGTTGATCAAAACATAGTTGTGACCAGCGGACTGAAAGTAGGGGAAGTAATTGTGGTTGACGGTGTACAGAATGTAAGACCGGGAGCAGTTGTGAAAGCAGTTTCTCCGCAGGAAGCAAATCAGGCAGCCGGCGCACCAGCAGCAGCACCAGCAAAAAAATAGTTATTAAAAGATTTTCAAGCATATGATATCAGAAGTATTTATCAGGCGGCCGGTCACGGCAATCGTCATCTCCATATTAATTGTACTGATCGGGGCTATTGTGATCACCACATTGCCTATCAGTCAGTACCCAAGTATTGCCCCGCCAACAGTTACGGTTACTGGTACCTATACAGGTGCGGATGCCCAGACTGTTGAGCAAACAGTAACCACACAGGTCGAAAGCCAGATCAACGGTACGCCGGGAATGAAGTACCTGCAGTCCAACAGTACATCCGACGGACGTTCTGCGATTACCGTTACATTTGATGTGGGTACCAATATCGATATTGCTGCACTTGATGTGCAGAACAGGGTGGGCATCGCTGAACCAGGTTTACCGGAAGCGGTAAGGCGTCTGGGGATTACTACCAAAAAAGCAAATAACGATATCCTGATGGTAATCGGTTTGTACTCTCCAAACGGAACGTACGACCAGAAATTTATCTCCAACTATATCAACTTATATATCAAGGATGCGCTGTTGCGTATCAAAGGTGTAGGTGATGTACAGGCCTTTGGCCAGCCTTTCAGTATGCGCGTATGGCTTGATGCCAATAAAATGAGCCGGCTGGGTTTAACGCCGGCTGACGTATCTGCTGCAATTAATGAACAGAATACACGTATCCCAGGTGGTAGCATCGGCGGAAGGCCACAAAGCAGCGCGCAGACTTTCGAGTTCTCGGTTGTAATGGACGGTGATTTAAATACCGAAGAACAGTTCAGAAATATTGTGATCAAAACCAGTGAGAACGGTTCACCTGTTTATCTGAAAGATGTGGCAAGGGTGGAACTGGGTGAATTCTCTTATCCTACTACCTCAAAGGTAAATGGTAAAGTAGCTTCCCTGATGGCGATCAATCAGACTCCGGGCGGTAACGCTGTGGAAACTGCTGACGGTATCGACAAGGCAATGGCCGAACTGAAAAAGAACTTCCCTAAGGATCTGGATTTTAAGGTAGGTTACGAAACAGTATCAATTGTGAAGGTATCCATCAGTGAGGTGGTACATACTTTGGTAGAGGCACTGATCCTGGTAACGATCGTGGTATTCTTCTTCCTGCAAAGCTGGAGGGCAACCCTGATTCCTGTACTGGCAATTCCTGTATCCATCATCGGTACATTTATTCTCTTTACGCTTTTAGGTTTCTCAATCAACGTATTAACGATGTTTGGTTTCGTCCTCGCGATTGGTATTGTGGTGGATGATGCGATTGTTGTGGTAGAGGCGGTTCAGCACTATATGGACCATGAAGGCCTTTCTGCACCTGATGCAACCCGCAAAGCGATGGCAGATATAACCGCTCCGGTTATTGCGATTGCACTGATCCTGGCTGCAGTATTTATCCCGGTAGGATTTATTCCGGGTATGGTAGGGCTGCTTTATCAGCAGTTTGCAATCACGATTGCGGTTTCGGTATTGTTATCAGCATTTATCGCATTGTCTCTTACACCTGCATTGTGTTCGCTGCTGCTCACACCAATGAATTTGAATGAAGACAGCAGGGGATTGAACAAGTTCTTCTATAAATTCAATACCTGGTTTGCAAGAGTGACCGACAAATATTCCAATGGGGTAAAATGGGCGCTGAAAAAAGCAC
The DNA here is from genome assembly GCF_900182595.1 of Pedobacter westerhofensis. Lineage (GTDB taxonomy): Bacteria > Bacteroidota > Bacteroidia > Sphingobacteriales > Sphingobacteriaceae > Pedobacter > Pedobacter westerhofensis. The sequence goes on from NZ_FXTN01000007.1 coordinate 272,817, forward strand.
CACTGGTGATGATCATCCTGGCCTGTATCTATGTAGGTACAGTTGGTCTGTTCATCAAAAAACCTTCCGGATTTATTCCAACAGAGGATGCGGGTATCTTTATCATGGGGGTTACGCTTCCTGAGGGTTCATCGTCGGCCAGGACTGACCATTTCATGGACAGGATTACTGACAGTATCCAGAAGAAACACCCGGAGGTACAAAATATTTCAGCGATCAATGGTATCAACATCCTGAACAGGTCGTTCAAATCGAATGCCGGTACGTTCTTCGTGCAGCTGAAAAACTGGGATGAGCGTGATAATGATATCCAGAGTGTACTCACAGACGTCTCTACGATGTTTGCTGGTGACAAGGAAGGTAGTCTGATCGCGGTAACTCCGCCTCCGATTCCAGGTTTAGGTATCAGTGGTGGTTTTACCCTGCAGATCCAGGAACAGCAGACGGGCGATATCAAGAAGTTTGAAGGGGTGGTAGGGAAGTTCCTTGCTGCAGCGAACCAGCGTCCTGAAATTGGAATGGCCTATACCTTGTTTAACGCCAGAACACCAAACTATCAATTCCACGTAGATCGTGATAAAGCGAAGAAAATGGGTGTTTCTATCGGTGATGTTTACAGCACGATCTCCTCTTATCTGGGAAGTAGCTATGTGAACGACTTTACCAAATACGGACGTAGTTTCAGGGTAGTAACGCAGGCTGATACCAGTTTCAGAAGCAGCATCCAGGATATGAGCAAACTGTATGTGAAGAACAATAAGGGTACTCCTGTTCCGATCAATACTTTGGTGACTTCCAATATTGCGGAAAACGCTGCAATTATCAATCACTATAACTTATTCAGATCAATCGAGATCGGTGGATCTGCCAAACCGGGAAGCAGCTCTGGTGATGCCTTGCAGGCATTGCGCGAAGTTGCTGCACAAACACTGCCACCGGGATATACCTATAACTTCTCCGGACTGAGTTTGGAAGAAACTGAAGCGGGTAACAGTACAACCCTGATTTTCGGACTGATCGTTGTTTTTGTATTCCTGCTGCTTGCAGCGCTGTACGAAAGCTGGTCGGTACCTTTCTCCATTCTGTTAGCAGTACCGCTAGGTTTATTCGGTGCGATCCTTGCGCTGATCTTCCTGCCTAAACTGGATAATAATATTTATGCACAGGTTGGTCTGATCACCCTGATTGGTCTTTCCGCGAAAAACGCGATTCTGATCGTAGAGTTTGCGAAGGAGCGTGTGGACTGGGGTATGGAGCTGATCGCTGCGACCATTGATGCGGTTAAACTAAGGTTGAGACCAATTATCATGACTTCCCTGGCCTTTATCCTTGGGGTTATACCGCTGATCATCTCTACAGGTGCAGGTGCAGTATCCCGTCAGACCATTGGCTGGACGGTAGCTGCGGGTATGCTCTCAGCAACGATCCTGGCGCTGTTTATTGTACCGGTACTGTTTGTACTGATCACAAAACTGGCTTATGGCAAGAAAAAACTTGCAGAGCTGCAGGCAAATTATAAACCTGAAGAGCACGAAGGTACATTGCATGCAGATTAATCTGCAGGGCAATTGACCTGGTAAATAAACACAGCCGCATCATTTAATTATGGTGCGGCTGTTTTGTTATGTGTCATGTTCGCATATCCTTCCAGTGGTGGTCGGTATTGCGAGGGTGATGTGCTGTTCTAAAATTGGCTGGTTCCGCCATGGCCTGCTCGCATTTATTGGCAGGTATTGACATGTTCATAGGCCTTCTCTTTGATTGGTATTGCCAGGTCCGTATACGACTACTATACGACTAGTATATGGCTGATACACGACCACTGACTATTTAAAATGACTTGTCTTTCAGTGACACAACCTGATAAAACCAGCGTAGTCATTCATCAAGTTCACCTGTGGATTTGACTCGATTATCTTCTGGTGCAAAGTTAAAAGACGGGTGGAAGACAGTTGAAGGACATATCTGTCTTTCAACTGTCTTCCACCCGTCTTAAAATAATATAATCATTGCATTGAACTGAGAATGCAATAAATTAAATTTATAAGTAGTTGAAAGTTCCCTTATCGCTGATAATTGTCACCTGCTTTTGATCAGCAGCTTCTACGCGGCCAATGATCTGCGCATCGATATTGAAACTTTTTGAGATCGCAATGATACTGTCAGCAATTTCCTGAGGCACGTATAGCTCCATTCTGTGGCCCATATTAAATACCTTGTACATTTCTTCCCATGCTGTGCCTGATTGCTCCTGTATGAGCTCAAAAAGCGGCGGAACAGACAATAGGTTATCTTTGATTACATGGATATCTTCATTGATGAAATGCAACACCTTAGTTTGGGCACCACCACTGCAGTGCACAAGTCCGTGGATTTGTTTTCTGTGTTTTTCCAGTACCTGTTTGATGACAGGTGCATAGGTACGGGTAGGGGACAGTACCAGTTTTCCGATAGTGATCTCGGTGTTTTCGTCGATCCTGATCTTATCTGTTAGTTTTTTGCCACCGGAAAATACCAGGTCGTAAGGAACAGCAGGATCAAAACTTTCAGGATAAGTATCTGCAACAGATTTATCAAAAACATCATGACGGGCAGAAGTCAGCCCGTTAGAGCCCATCCCTCCGTTATATTCCGTTTCATAGGTAGCCTGTCCTGAGGAAGACAAACCAACAATCACATCGCCCGGCTGGATCAGATGGTTACTGATGATATCCTCACGTTTGATACGGCAGGTAACAGTAGAATCTACAATAATTGTACGTACCAGATCACCTACATCGGCAGTTTCGCCGCCGGTAGAATAGATAGATATGCCCATTTCACGCAGTTCTGCCAGAATTTCTTCAGTTCCGTTGATCACGGCAGCGATGACCTCGCCGGTGATCAGGTTTTTATTTCTGCCGATGGTAGAAGAAAGCAGGATATGATCGGTAGCACCCACACAGATCAGGTCGTCCAGGTTCATTATGATTGCATCCTGTGCAATACCTTTCCACACAGAGATATCACCGGTTTCTTTCCAGTATACATAAGCGAGCGATGATTTGGTACCTGCACCATCAGCATGCATGATATTACAAAAGGCATCATCATTGCCCAGAATATCAGGGATGATCTTGCAAAAAGCTTGTGGGAAAATACCTTTATCTATGTTTTTGATGGCTTGGTGCACATCTTCTTTCGAGGCTGAGACGCCACGCTGGTTGTACCGGTTATCACTCATATTGCTGCAAAGATAGGGAAACGCGCGAATGTACACGATACAGGTTAAAAAAAAATAACCTCTGCTTTTTTAGGGCAGAGGTTATAATCATTGAATGAGGATATTTTATTTTAAAAATAATAATTCTCTGAATTTAGGCAATGGCCAAACGCTGTCGTCAACCATTTGCTCCAGTTTATCAGCATGGTAACGGATCGTGTCAAAGTGAGATTTCACATGCAGATCGTAAGCGATAGCTTTCTCTCTGTGGTCTTCAATACCATTGGCAGTTTTACGTTCTTCAAGCATTGCATCAATACTTGTTTTTACTACAGCTAAATGCTCTGATAATTTGTTGATGATTGAAAGCGGAGTTTCTAATGTTTCTTTGCTCAAACCAACTTCTTTCAGGCTTTTTGCGTTCAGCAATAACTCATTCTGATAAGCGATAGCAGCAGGAATGATCATGGTATTGGCAACCTCGCCCATAACCCTTGCTTCGATCTGAAGTTTTTTGTAATAGCTTTCTAAAAGAATTTCATGACGGGCATGTAATTCGCGTTTAGTGAATACATTGTTTTTCTCGAACAGATCAGTTGATTTGTCAGAAATGTAAGCATCTAAAGCTACCGGAGTAGTTTTGATGTTTGCCAAACCACGTTTAGCTGCTTCGTCTTCCCAGTCCTGGCTGTAACCATTTCCTTCGAAACGGATATCTTTTGATTCTTTAATGTATTTTTTGATTACAGTTAAAAGAGCGATATCTTTTTTCTCTCCTTTTTTGATCAGTTTATCTACGTCAACTTTGAATTTAATCAGTTGGTCTGCCATGATTGTATTCAATACAGTCATTGGAGCAGAAGAGTTGGCAGAAGAACCTACCGCACGCAATTCAAATTTGTTACCAGTGAAGGCAAACGGCGAAGTACGGTTACGGTCTGTATTATCTAAAAGAATTTGCGGGATCTTAGGGATACCTAACCACAGTGCATTGTCTTCTTTGATTTTTTTGCTGATGCGTGAGTGCTCGATCTCGTCTAACACTTCGTTTAACTGCTGGCCAAGGAAGATAGAGATAATTGCCGGCGGAGCTTCGTTTGCACCTAAACGGTGATCGTTGCTTACCGAAGCAATACTTGCTCTTAACAGGTCTGCGTGCTCATGTACAGCTTTGATTGTGTTCACAAAGAAAGCAAGGAACATCAGGTTGTTTTTTGGAGTTTTTCCCGGAGCAAGTAAGTTTTTACCAGTGTCTGTAATCAGAGACCAGTTATTGTGTTTACCAGAACCGTTGATGCCTGCATATGGTTTCTCGTGCAATAACACTTTGAAGTTATGTCTGCGGGCAACTTTTTCCATCACATCCATTAACAATTGATTGTGGTCAATTGCAAGGTTGATTTCTTCATATATAGGAGCGCATTCAAATTGTAATGGCGCAACTTCATTGTGACGTGTTTTAAGAGGGATACCCAATTTCAGTGATTCATTTTCGAAATCTACCATGAAAGTGAAAACACGCTCAGGAATAGATCCAAAATAATGATCATCCAATTGTTGTCCTTTGGCAGACATATGACCGAACAAAGCGCGGCCGGTTAATGCCAGGTCAGGACGAGCATTGAACAATGCAAGATCAACCAGGAAATATTCCTGCTCGATACCTAAAGAAGCAGTTACTTTATTGATTCCTTTATCAAAATACTGACAAACATCAACTGCTGCTTTATCTAATGCGTTCAGTGCTTTTAATAAAGGTGCTTTATAATCCAGGGCTTCGCCTGTATAAGCTACAAATACTGTAGGGATACATAATGTTTTTCCAGCTTTGCTTTCCATAATAAATGCGGGTGAAGAAGGATCCCATGCCGTATAACCTCTGGCTTCGAAAGTATTCCTGATACCACCGTTCGGGAAACTTGAAGCATCTGGCTCCTGTTGTACTAATGCACTGCCAGCAAATTTTTCAATTGCACCTTCACTGCTTGGCTCAAAGAATGAATCATGTTTCTCTGCTGTTGAACCTGTCAACGGCTGAAACCAGTGAGTATAATGGGTTGCACCTTTAGACATTGCCCAGTGTTTCATTGCTGTAGCGATCTGGTTAGCATCATCAGAATTGATTAACTCACCTTGTTCGATTGCCGACACCAATTTCTCATAAACATCTTTCGATAAGAAATCTTTCATTTTCTTTCTATCGAACACATTAGAGCCGAAAAACTCAGAAATCTTAACCGATGGGGCTATAACTTCCGGGGAAACTCTATTTTGTGCTTCTTTTAATGCATTTGTTCTTAAGCTTTTCATTAGTTTCTTTAAAATTTGACCAAAAATAGAATTTTAATAATTAAAATATCAACAAAATGATGTAAAAAATTCAAAAATCTACAACATTGGTGGGAGATCTTTGTTTCATTGTTTATCGCCGGATCAGATTCGATTATTTTGCTGATTTCACATGTACCCTTTATTGGCAGATCAGGGCGTTTATCTCCTTTAATTTAATCTTTTTTCGTTATGGAATTGGATAATTTATGTCATCATGTTAAAGAACCTAATTCCAAACATCATGATTAATATTTCATCCGATCTTTACAAATCAAGCTGGACAGAACTCGTTTTTAAAAACAGGAACAAAGCTTATGGTGCCTACCAGCTGCGCGCCCAGTCGTCATCCATCACTGCCCGTTCGCTTTTAATCGTTGTCCCTGCTTTTGTGCTCCTGTTTGCGGGGCCGGTATTGTACCGGAAATTCAGCCCAAAACAGATTGAACCCGCTGTTATCAGCACTCCGGTTGAACTGCGGCCCATCAGTCCTGACATAAGCAAACCTCCGCTGAAAAAAGAAGAACCGCCTAAGGCTGAGCCAGTGCATGACAACGTGAAAACCGTAAAGCTGCCCTCCAAAATAACAGTGGTGGAGCAACCTGTGGCGGACGAAACACCGCCTACGGTGAAAGAAATTGAAAACGCGGTTGTGGGACAGCTAAACCAGGCAGGAGAGGCTACACATGAAACGGTTACTCCGGTTACGGGCAGCGGTACCGGCACTGGCGCGGTGCCTGCCGAAGATAATACAGTTTATGACACCGGCGGAGTAGAGCTTTATCCCGAGTTTGAGGGCGGAATGGGTGCATGGGCAAAATTTATCCAGCGCAACCTGCGGTATCCCGAAATGGCGATGGAAAGGGAGATAGAGGGAAAGGTATTTGTGAGTTTTGTAGTAGAGAAGGATGGCACAATCTCTAATGTGAACATTGTAAAAGGAATAGGCGGAGGCTGCGATGAAGAGGCCATCCGCGTGATCAGGAAATCGCCAAGATGGAGACCGGGGATGCAGCATAATCTTCCGGTGAGGGTGCGTTACAATATGCCTTTATCTTTTATGCTGAGCCACTAAGAAAGCTAAGGGCCGATTTCAATTGCCGGCTCTTTGTTTATCTTTGCTGTATGTTAAAAAGAATTCATCATGTTGCTGTTATATGCTCTGATTATGCAACCAGCAAAAATTTCTATGTGAATATATTAGGCCTTAAGGTGGTACAGGAAGTTTACAGGGTGGAAAGAAAGTCGTATAAACTGGACCTTTCTGTAGGCGGGCTCTATCAGATTGAACTTTTCTCTTTTGAGAACCCTCCCGAAAGGCCATCGAGACCTGAATCGCGGGGATTGCGCCGCCTGGCTTTTGAAGTAGATGATGTGGCTGCTGTGGCAGCAGAGCTGAATGCAAAAGGTGTAATTACTGAAGATATCCGGGTAGACGAGCATACCGGTAAGCTGTTCACTTTTTTTAGTGACCCGGATGGTTTGCCGCTCGAATTATATCAATACTGATGGGAAGTATATTTAAGTTTAAGCAGTTTGAAGTGAACCAGAATGGCTGTGCAATGAAAATAAATACGGATGGCGTCCTTTTGGGCGCCATTGCTGTTCAGCAGCAGCCCCTGCACATCCTGGATATCGGTACGGGTACCGGAGTAATTGCTATGATGATGGCCCAGCGCTATCCTGACGCCAGGATCGATGCCGTTGAAATAGACCCTGCAGCAGGGGCAGCTGCAGCTGAGAATTTTATTCATTCTCCTTTTGCAGACCGGATGAAGGCTTATCCGGTATCATTTGAAGAATTCAGCGGTGCTGTAAAGTATGACCTGATCGTTTCTAATCCTCCATATTTTGTAAACGACCTGAAGAACCCTGAAAAGCGCAAGCAGGTAGCGCGCCATGCACCGGAAGACTTTTTTGAGATGCTCACACGCAAGTCTGCCGCAATGCTCAGCAGCACAGGGTCTTTATGGATGATACTACCTGTTAAACAGGCACAGGAAGTGATAATCAGCGCGGTCCTGTATCAACTGCATCCTGCCCGGATTGTCCATATCTATTCAGACAAATTTAAACCTGAATTCAGACAGATCATCTGTCTGGATTTCAATGGTGCTAAACCTTTAAAGGAAGAACATGTTTATATTTATGAGTCGCAGGGGCAGTACACAGATCAGTATAAACAGCTGCTGAAGGATTTTTTCCTGGCGTTTTAACCAGGCTGCACAACTTTTAGTCGTATCAAAAAAAATAATATGAAGAAAATAGGGCTCATATCTGATACCCATGGTTATTTAGACGATGCGGTATTTAAGCACTTTGAGGAATGTGATGAAATCTGGCATGCCGGAGATTTTGGTCCTGATGTAGCAGATCAGCTTGCCGCGTTCAAACCGTTGAAAGGTGTGTATGGAAATATTGACGGTAAAGAGATCCGCGCCCGGTTTCCGGAGCATTTACGATTTAGCTGCGAGGAAGTGGATGTTTGGATGACGCATATCGGAGGATATCCGGGCAAATATGCACCCAATGTTAAGGCAGAAATATACAATAAGCCCCCAAAGCTGTTCATCACAGGGCACTCACATATCTTAAAAGTTATGTTCGATCCAAAGATCCAGTGCTTGCACATAAATCCCGGTGCAGCAGGCAAATCCGGCTGGCACAAAGTGAAAACATTAATACGTTTTTGTATTTCATATGAAAAAATACATACCTTAGAGGCAATAGAATTAGGTAATAGATAACGTATTAAATACACTAAGTAAACTATGTCGGGTATAAAAACATTAGGACAATTCATCATTGAGAAACAGGCTGATTTCTCTTACGCCAAAGGCGAACTTTCAAGGTTATTAAGAGATATCGGCATTGCGGCGAAGATCGTAAACCGCGAGGTGAACAAGGCTGGCCTGGTTGACATTCTTGGAGATGCAGGCACTGTCAATATCCAGGGAGAGGGACAAAAGAAGCTCGACATATTTGCAAATACCCAGTTTATTTCTGCTTTAACCAGCGGGGGAGAATGCTGCATCGTGGCTACCGAGGAGGAAGATGAATTTGTGCCGATAGATTCCCCGGTATCAAAAAATGCGAAATATATTGTTTGTATAGACCCGCTGGACGGATCTTCGAATATTGATGTAAATGTGGCTGTAGGTACGATTTTCTCCATCTACCGCAGAAAATCCACGGATGGCATGGCAACAATTGCCGACGTCCTGCAAAAGGGAACCGAGCAGGTAGCTGCCGGATATGTGATCTACGGATCCTCAACCATGCTGGTGTATACCACGGGCAAAGGCGTAAACGGTTTTACCCTCGATCCTTCCATCGGGGAATTCTGTCTCTCGCATCCTGACCTGAAAATGCCTGAAGACGGCAGCATTTATTCGATCAATGAAGGGAACTATGTTCATTTCCCAAAAGGCGTGAAGAAATATATCAAATATGCACAGGTACATGATGCTGCTACCAACCGGCCGTACACATCAAGGTATATCGGTTCTATGGTGGCCGATATCCATCGTAACCTGATCAAGGGCGGGATCTATATTTACCCCACCACAGCCAGCTCTCCTAATGGAAAACTGAGGTTGTTATATGAATGTAACCCGATGGCCTTTATTGTAGAGCAGGCAGGCGGATTTGCCTCTGACGGATTTAAAAGAATTTTAGAAATAGAGCCGGTAGAACTTCACCAGCGCTCATCCATCTTTATAGGTTCAAAGAAAATGGTAAGGATGGCGGAGCAGATGATGACAGAATTTGCCCTCGAAGCAGGGGCGATCAACATGTAGTCATCAATTAATCCAGCAAAGAACCTTTAATCCAGCAAAGTACCTTTTTGCCTTTCAGCCTCGAATTCTGTATCGATTTCGAGGCTGCTTTTTTGTTTGCCGGCTGCTACGGCCAGCACATCGCACCTTTCATTTTCCGGATGGCTGTTGTGGCCTTTGATCCATACAAATTTGACGTCGTGCAGCTTATACACGGCCAGAAAGCGGATCCACAGATCCTTGTTCTTCTTGCCCTGAAATCCTTTTTTTACCCATCCGAATACCCATTTTTTTTCCACCGAGTCCACTACGTATTTGGAATCTGAATAAACGGTTACCTGCTGTCCTGGTTTTTTGATCGTGCTGAGTCCAACAATGACGGCCAGTAATTCCATCCTGTTATTGGTGGTCATGCGAAATCCGCCGCTCATTTCTTTGTAATGGCTGCCGGAACGGAGGATCACTCCGTACCCGCCCGGACCTGGATTGCCGCTTGCTGCGCCGTCAGTATAAATCTCAATCATTTTTATGTTTCTGGAGTATTGAGCTTTTTAAATTTGTTCTTAAACAAAAAAAGCAGCCCTTTGAGGCTGCTTTCAAAACTTGGGTGGAATATGGGGCTCGAACCCACGACCCTCGGTACCACAAACCGATGCTCTAACCAACTGAGCTAAAACCACCATGTTTTTCAGTTTGACAAAAGTACAATTTTAATGTATCTATACAAATCTTTTTGAAGAAGAATTTGAAATTTTTTTTAAACAATTCATAAACAGCTTATTGCAACCGAAAAAAAAATAAAAAATTTCATTTAATACACGGATTTGTGAAAAATATAGCCTGAATGCCTGTTACGCCGGTTTAGCAGGGATTTAGCAGGCGCTATAGATCAACAAGAATTAACATCCAAATGTTAAATGTTTAACATTCGCCCAAAAAAGAATGTTCAAACTTTCGTTTTATTGGAAAAGAATATTACATTTGGGCTTACCCTTTCAAGGGTATGTTTTTCATAGGTAGATGTAGGGCCGAAAATTTATTTTCGGCCCTTTTTTTTTCTGCACGTTATGTATCTTTAGCCCGCCCATGAAAAAGAAGAAAATCATTGTTTCAGTTACCGGTGCCAGCGGCGCCGTCTACGCTAAATTGTTAATGGACAACCTGCAGCAACTATCCTCACAGATTGAGAAAGTTGGTGTGGTCATGTCTGATAATGCAAAAGAAGTATGGCGCTTTGAGCTTGGGAATAGTGACTATGATCATTACCCTTTTGATTTTTATCAGAAAATGGATTTTAATGCACCTTTTGCTTCTGGCTCAGCTAAGTTTGATACCATGATCATTATACCCTGTTCGATGGGAACGCTGGGACGAATTGCCCATGGCATATCAAATGACCTGATCTCCAGGGCAGCCGATGTGATTTTAAAGGAGCGGAGGAAACTGATCGCAGTGGTAAGGGACACGCCTTTTAGCTTGATCCATATTAATAATATGAAAGCTGTGACAGAAGCCGGCGGGATTATCTGCCCTGCCAACCCATCCTTCTATAGTATCCCTAAAACCATTGAAGAGGTTGCCCAAACTGTAGTGAGCCGTGTGATTGATCTCGCGGGACTGGAACAGGAAAGCTATCGCTGGAGTGAAAATTCTTAGAATTTGACAATCCGCAAATCGTTTGTCATCCATATGCCCGTGTAAAAAGTTATCTTTGCATTTTGGATGGAACTGGTAAAATTAGCATTTGGCAGATCCGCAATCAGATACGCATGAAAAAAGTAGCATTTTATACATTAGGTTGCAAGTTAAATTTTTCTGAGACTTCGACCATCGGCCGTCTTTTTACTGACGCAGGTTATGCTGTGGTAGACTTTACCGACGCTGCTGATGTATATGTAATCAATACCTGTTCAGTAACCGAACATGCGGATAAAAAATGCCGCAAGGTGGTGAAAGAGGCATTGAAGTATGCTCCAAATGCTTATATCACCATCGTAGGCTGTTATGCACAGCTCAAACCTGCTGAAATAGCTGAAATTGAAGGTGTGGACATGGTTCTGGGGGCGGCAGAGAAATTCCGCATTGTGGAATATATCTCTGACCTCACAAAACTGCCTAAAGCCGTTGTTCATCAGCAAAATATCGAAAAAGTAAATCATAATTTTATTGCCGCCTATTCAATAGGTGACAGGACCAGGACTTTTCTGAAAGTTCAGGATGGCTGTGACTACCCTTGTACCTATTGTACGATCCCGCTTGCGAGAGGGGGAAGCAGAAGTGATACCATAGAAAATGTGGTAAACAGGGCCAGACAGATCGCTGAAAGCGGCGTGAAAGAAATTGTGCTGACAGGTGTGAACCTTGGTGATTTCGGTATCCGTAATGGCCAGCGCGAGGATAAATTTTTCGACCTTGTAAAAGCACTGGATGAAGTAGAAGGAATTGAAAGGATTCGTATATCCTCTATTGAGCCCAATCTGCTGAGCAATGAGATCATCAGCTTTGTGGCTGGTTCAAAAAGATTTGTACCACATTTTCATATCCCGCTGCAATCCGGCTCTGACAAGATCCTTGGCCTGATGAAAAGACGTTACCGCAGAGATCTGTATACAGAACGTGTGGCTACGATCAAGGCACTGATACCCAACTGCTGTATCGGTGTGGATGTAATTGTGGGCTTCCCCGGCGAAACACATGAAGATTTCCTGGACACTTACCAGTTTTTAAATGAGCTGGACGTCTCTTACCTGCATGTGTTTACATATTCTGAACGCGAGCAGACCGAGGCTGCTGATATGGCTGGTGTAGTTACCGGAAGTGCCCGTGCAGACAGGAGCAAGATGCTCCATATATTGTCAGACAAAAAACGCAGGGCATTTTATCAGTCGCAGTTGGGCACTGTTGCCGAAGTTTTATTTGAAGACGATCAGAAAAACGGATTTATGCACGGCTTCACCAAAAACTATGTGAAGGTAAAAGCCAAATATGATCCCGTAATGGTCAATGAAATCAAAACTGTGAAGCTGATGGAGATGACTGCAGACGGCGAGGTAGAAGTTATGGAAACTGAAGAAGTTTTAGCACATTAATCCTATATTCGCGTAAAAAAATTACGCAAATGTTCCCTACGGTTTCCCATTTCATTGAGTATGCTTTTGGTGTACAGATCCCATTGCCCTTAAATACTTTCGGGCTGCTTGTTGCGCTTGCGTTTGTAGCCGGTTACTGGGCCTTCTCAGAAGAACTGAAACGCAAGGAAGCACTGGGCATATTGCATCCTGTTAAAAAAATAGTGACAGTGGGCAAGCCTGCTACCACCAATGAGATAATTATGAATGCCCTGTTCGGCTTCCTGATTGGGTACAAACTCGTATATGCTTTCCTAAATTACCGTTTATTTGTAAATGACTCCCAGGGCGTATTGCTTTCCTCTAAAGGAAGCCTGCTGGGAGGATTGGTTTTTGCGGCTATTTTCGCTTACTGGGATTATAAAGAGAAAAGTAAATTTAAACTTAGCCAGCCAAAACAGGTTGAAGTAACCGAACATCCTTATGAGCTTACCGGGCACATGATTGTCTGGGCTGCGGTGTGGGGCCTGCTTGGTGCCAAGATCTTTGATAACCTGGAACATTGGGACAGCTTTGTTAAAGACCCTATAGGTGGTTTATTGTCCTTCAGCGGACTTACATTTTATGGCGGACTGATCTGCGGAGGGGCTGCGGTATTATATATCGCCAGAAAGAATGTTATAAAGCCCCTGCATATGCTTGACGTGGGCGGACCGGGCATGATGCTGGCTTACAGCGTTGGCCGTATTGGCTGTCATTTGTCTGGTGATGGCGACTGGGGCATTGTAAACCTGCATCCCAAACCTTTTGGCTGGATGCCCGACTGGATCTGGGCTTATACCTATCCAAATAACGTAGCGATGGAAGGTGTTGCCATTCCTGGTTGTACCGGTCGTTTTTGCAGCGTACTTCCTCTGCCCGTATATCCTACGCCGCTCTATGAGGTGATCGTTTGTTTTATTCTGTTTCTGATCCTCTGGAATATCCGCAAACAGATCAAACTTCCGGGCATGATGTTCGGAATATACCTGATGATGAATGGCCTGGAAAGGTTCTCCGTTGAGCTGATCCGTGTAAATACAAGATATCACGTAGGCGGGCTTTCATTCACCCAGGCAGAATTGATTTCTTCACTGCTGTTTATTTGTGGCCTGCTCCTTGTTGTGTTTGCTGTTAGAAATAAAGAAAAACACGCGAACTACTAAATTTTAAGATTTGAATTACGAATTACTGACTGAACAGGTGATCGCTATCACGCGGCTGACAGGAAATTTTATCAGAAAAGAATCCATGAACTTCAATGCTGCTGCTATTGAATTCAAAGGGCTCAACGACCTTGTATCCTACGTGGATAAAACTGCTGAAGAGCAACTGGTAGGCAATCTCTCTAAACTGATACCCGGCGCTGGTTTTGAAACCGAAGAAGATACCGTCAACAGCAGGGGGCAAACCTATAACTGGATTATTGATCCGCTGGATGGTACTACCAATTTTATACATGGGCTGCCAACATATTCCATCAGCATTGCGCTTTATGAAGAGGAGCAACCTGTTTTAGGGGTTGTTTATGAGATCAACAGAGCAGAAATGTTCCATAGCTATAAAGATGCCCCGGCTTTTTTAAATCATGAAGAAATCCGGGTTTCTCAAAGGGCCCATCTTTCAGACAGCCTGCTGGCGACGGGGTTCCCCTATTACCAGTTTGATAAACAGCCTCAGTATATGCAGCTGCTGTCAGAACTGATGCAGAAAACACATGGCCTGAGGCGTATTGGTTCAGCGGCTGTTGACCTGGCCTATGTAGCCTGCGGGAGATTTGATGCTTTCTTTGAATATAACCTGAATTCATATGATGTTGCCGGCGGTGCTTACCTCGTGCAGCAGGCAGGGGGGAAGATCATGAATTTCAGCGGAGGCCCCGAATTTATCAACCAGCGTGAGATCCTTGCAACCAACGGTTTGCTCGATCAGGAAATGCTGGAAGCCCTGCAAAGAAATTTTAACAGTTAAAGTATAGCTTCCCGAAGAATACAGGTAGCTGTACCCGGCAGATATTAAATTGTCAGTTATAAAAAAAGTGATCATGAATTACATGATCACTTTTTTTTTATTCACCGGGTCGGACAGGTCTGTTGCCTGCTCAATTTCCCTGGTTATAAAGCGTTGGAAACAACTTCTTTTACTTCAGGAACCATACGCTGTAACAGGTTCTGGATACCTGATTTTAAGGTAATGGTAGACGAAGGGCAGCCGCTGCATGAACCGCGAAGCTCAACTGTTACTACGCCTTCTTCAAATGATTTGTAGCTGATCGCGCCACCATCCTGTTCAACAGCAGGGCGTACGTAATCGTGTAAGATCTGCTGGATTTTTACCTCCAGGTCAGAGCCCTCAAAATCAGGCATTTCTTCTGCCGTAGCTTCTTTAATTTTATATTCTGATTCAACAGCACCTTTCACAAACTCTTTTAAAATCGGCTCGATATCCGCCCACTCAGCATCATCAGTTTTTGTAACAGTTACGAAGTTACTTGCAAAGAACACTCCGTTTACAAAATTAAACTTGAATAACTCTTTCGCAAAGGGAGAATGCTCAGCGCTTTCCCTGGTAGCGAAATCTTCACTGCCATTGATCAGAAGTTTATTTACCATGAACTTCATAGTGGCAGGATTCGGGGTTTGTTCTGTATATACGTTAATAGTCATGGTCTCTTTTTCTTACAAAAATAATTAATTCGTAATTCAAATCCAGATATCGATGTCTGATTTAGGTCATTATATGTTAAAACACGCCCCGGGTAGTTGAAGATGCTAATACACCAGTGTGATCAAGACAAGTTAAATCACACTCGTGTACTTAAAGATGCTAAATACACCAGTGTGATCAAAAGAAGTTAAAACACACCCGTGTAGTTAAAAGGGGTAATTTGCTTTAATTCCTGTTTCAGGTCTTCATCAATCTGCAGGCCGTCGATAAATTCGGCCATGGTATGTGCAGTGATCCTGGCATTCGTACGTGTAAGGTCTTTCAGCGCCTCATACGGATTAGGATATGCTTCTCTTCTCAGTACGGTCTGTATCGCCTCTGCAACTACAGCCCAGTTATTTTCCAGGTCGGCAGCAATAGCATCGTTGTTTAACAACAGCTTGTTCAGTCCTTTGAGGGTAGAGGAGATGGAGATCATGGTATGCGCCATAGGGACACCAACATTTCTCAGTACCGTAGAATCTGTAAGGTCGCGCTGTAAACGTGAAATAGGCAATTTTGCGGCAAAGAATTCAAACAATGCGTTCGCAATCCCTGCATTTCCTTCTGCATTTTCAAAATCAATAGGGTTCACTTTATGCGGCATGGCCGAAGAGCCTACTTCGCCTTCTTTGATTTTTTGCTTGAAATAGTTTTTGGAGATATAGGCCCAGATATCCCTGTCCAGATCAATAATAATGTTGTTGATCCTTTTTAAGGCATCACACTGTGCAGCAAACTGATCATAATGTTCAATCTGAGTAGTATGTTGTGCACGGCTTAATTCCAGGATATTGTTCACGAAATTATTGGAAAAGTCTACCCAGTTGATGCCAGGGTAAGCAATATGATGCGCATTGAAGTTACCGGTGGCACCGCCAAATTTGGCGCTGTTAGGGATAGCCTTCAGGTTGTTCAGTTGTATTTCCAGTCTTTCTGCAAATACCAGGAACTCTTTTCCCAGTTTAGTTGGGGAAGCCGGCTGTCCATGCGTATGTGCCAGCAGGGGAATATCTTTCCAGTCGGCCGCCAGTTCTTTTAGCCTGCCGATCAGCTGGCCGATCTGCGGATAATAAACTTCAGCTAATGCAAGTTTAAATGTATAAGGGATAGCGGTATTGTTGATATCCTGCGAAGTTAATCCAAAATGGATAAACTCCTTGAAGTCCTGCAGGCCCAGGTGATCAAATCTCTTTTTGATAAAGTATTCAACAGCTTTCACATCATGATTGGTGATTTTCTCCGTGTCTTTTACTTCCTGTGCGTCCTGATCATTAAAATCATTGAAAATTGCACGCAGGCTGGCGTAGTTAGACTTGTCAAAAGCAGACAGTCCTGATAAACCGGTTTCACAGAGTGCGATGAAATATTCAATTTCAACATAAATCCTGTACCTGATCAGTGCAGATTCAGAAAAATACTGTGCAAGGTTTTCTGTGGTATTTCTGTAGCGGCCATCAACGGGTGATATCGCTTGTAATGGAGATAAATTCATGAATTAGAATGGTTTTGCAAAATGCAAATGTACCAAAATACAGGCACAAAAAAAAGGCCTTGGTATATACCAAAGCCTTTTATAGGTCTTGTTTAAAGCTTATTTTTTAACTGTATCAGCTTTAACTTCAGTAGTAGTAGTTTTAACAGCTGTATCTTTTACAGTTGAATCTTTAACAGAAGTATCAACGTCAGTAGTGATAGTTGAAGAATCAGTTACAGTAGTATCTGTAGTTTCTGCTTTTTTCTCACCTGAACAAGCTGCTACTGATAAAGAGATTGCTAATGCTGCGAAGCCTAATTTGAATAAGTTTTTCATTTGAATTCTGTTTAAAATAATTAATTAATTTTACAGATTAATACCACAATCTTTAAAAGGTAACCCACCGATTTAAAAAAAAACCAAAGAATATTTTTTTTGTCTAATATTGGGTTACCATTCACGTATAAACGTATTAATTAGTGAGTAATAAGTTAAGCAGTTCAGTTCCAACAGATAGAGAAGTTGTTTTAGGGATACTAAATAACTCAGAAGATGCACTTAATAGACTGTACACGGGGTATTTTCCGATGATTTTACAGTTTATTATTAATAATAACGGCGACGAAGATGATGCAAAAGACGTTTATCAGGAAGCAATTATTGTTTTATATAATAAGATCAGGAGTGGGGATTTTGAGTTAAGCAGTAAATTAAAGACATATATTTATTCAGTATGCAGGCGCATTTGGTTAAAGAAACTTTCACAGCAAAGCAAGAAAACCACCAACCTGTCAGAACTTGATGATGTAGTTGCTGTAGAAGTAGATCTGGAACACCATGAGGAGAAAGAGCTCCAGTTTGAGAAAATGGGCTCGGCCCTGGTCAACCTTGGGGAACCCTGCAAAACCATTATTCAGGATTTTTATATTAATAATCTCTCCATGCAGGATATATGCGAGAAGTTTGGCTATACCAATACGGATAATGTCAAAACTCAGAAATATAAATGCCTGCAGAGGTTAAAGAAACTATTTTTTCAATCTTAATACGCAATGAGGAACGATATAGAGTTAGATGCCATGATTGAAGATTACCTGCAGGGTAATCTCAGCGCTGCCGAGGCAGAGGCTTTCGAACAACTGAGGACCAATGATCCGGTGGTTGACCATAAAGTAGTTGCACATAAGGCTTTTCTGGAAACTTTAAAGCAATACGGCAGAGTCATGTCCCTGAAACAGCAGATGGATCATGCGCATGCACAGATGGACGTTGAGGCCATGGCCGATCAGATGAGGCCGCACCCGTCTTTCATCATCAATTTATGGCGCAAAAATAAATCGGCAGTTGCTATTGCGGCTTCCTTCCTGCTGCTGACTATATTTTCAGTGTATTCCATCAATCATAATACCAAACAGAACGGAACTTATGAGGTGATGCGCCGCGAAATTACCAACATCAAGAACAATCAGAATAAACTGGTAAGAACGCTGAATTCCAGCGGCACTAAATCTGACAAAGGCCCTTCCAGTGTGGCAAAATTTGGTGGTAGCGGGTTCGCATTGACTGCTAACGGTTACCTGTGTACCAATTACCACGTGATCCGCGATGCTGATTCTATATATGTACAGAAAAATGGTGAATCCTTTAAAGTGAAAGTTGCTTATTTTGATGCACAGTATGACATTGCTATCCTCAAGATCATCGACAATTCTTTCACACCTTTATCCAACCTTCCCTACAAGCTGAAAAGAAACGGGATCGGTATGGGAGAGGATGTTTATACACTTGGATTTCCAAAAGATGATGCAGTGCTGGGCGAAGGTTATGTAAGCTCTAAAACAGGACATAACGGCGATACTACACAATACCAGGTTTCTATTCCAATCAATCCGGGAAACAGCGGTGGTGCTGTATTTGACAACTATGGTAATATCGTGGGTATGATCACTGCCAAAGAAAACCAGGTTGAAGGTGCTGCTTTTGCAGTGAAATCGAAACACATCCTCGAAGCCTTAAATGCCATCCCTTCTGATTCTCTTGGTAAAAAAGTAGCTTTCTCTAAAAAGAACCCGCTGCAGGGCTTGAACAGGACCAAACAAATTGATAAAATTCAGGATTTCGTTTATATGATCAAAGTATATAATTAGAGTTCTCCTTGTATTTGAAGACCCCTGGGCTTAATTGTTCAGGGGTTTTTTTTATGTAGTTTTTACCGGTATTACTCAGGATTACCTTTAGCGCATGCTATTTTTATGTTTCAGCCTTTTCCAGGCAAGGGCATAAACTAAATTGGGTAAGAATTGTTAACCCGCTATGGAATTTGGAAAAGCGAAGCCTGAAGATATATCGTCTGTAAATTTTGAGCTGCCTTCAGACGGTGCTCACACATCAGCTGTATTGAATAAAAAAAAGCATGGGAAAGCATCGGTATATGTGGGTTGTGCCAAATGGGGCAGGCCGGAATGGGTTGGTTTCCTGTTTCCGCCTAAAACCAAAGCGGCGAATTTCCTGAATGAATATGCACGGCAATTTAATTCTATTGAACTGAACGCTGCCTATTATAAGATCCCTTCCAAGGAAAACGTCCACAAATGGACTGAGCAGGCAGCAGAGCACAGAGATAATCACTTCCTGTTTTGTCCCAAGTTTCCCATCAGCATCAGCCATTATAAAAAACTGAAAGGCGCTGAAGAAAAGACAGATGAATTTCTTTCTTCGATTATGGAATTTGGGGATCATCTCGGTCCATCCTTCCTGCAGATGAGCGATCGCTTTAGCCCGGCAAGTATGGACAGCCTGAGCGAATATCTGCGGTCGCTGCCAAAGGATCTGAGGGTATTCACTGAACTGAGAAATTCGGAATGGTATGCGGACCCTTCTTCCCGTGAAGATTTATTCCAGCTTTATGCCGATTTGCAGCAGGGGGCTGTCATCACAGATGTATCAGGCAGGAGGGATCTTTTGCACATGGAACTGACTATTCCAGAAGTATTTATCAGGTTTAATGGGCTTGGCGCTGCCTTGCGGGATACAGATTTTGACAGGATTGATGCCTGGGCCGGTCGACTGAAAGACTGGCAGGACCGGGGTTTAAAAAAAGTGTTTTTCTTTATGCACCAGGCGGACGAGAAGGAATCGGTACGCCTTGCCGCTTATGCGATCAAGTCTTTTAATCAAACACTGGGAAGTCAAATTCCTGAAATTAACCTGCAGCCAGGCTAGAATATTTGACATCAGCAAAATATCTACTATATTAGTAGTCTTACAGCGGTCCAGCGGATGAGGAAATGTTATCAATCGTTTTCCGGTCCGGATTGTTAGTAATTTGAACGGACCGCCGGATGAGCTGAATGTAACCAAATCAAAGATTTTAAATTAAACAGAAAAACTATGAGTATCAGAATCGGAGATATTGCTCCAAATTTCCAAGCCAAAACTTCTATAGGAGATATTGATTTTTATGAGTTCCTGGGCGATAGCTGGGGCATACTGTTTTCACATCCCGCAGATAATACACCTGTTTGTACTACAGAGCTGGGCCGTACAGCACAGCTGAAAGCTGAGTTTGAGAAAAGAAATGTAAAAGTTCTTGCGGTTAGTGTGGATTCTGTTGCATCCCACCAGTCCTGGATCAACGATATCAACGAAACGCAAAATACCAGTGTTGAGTTCCCTATCATTGCGGACGAAGATAAAAAGGTTGCTGATCTGTATGACATGATCCACCCTAATGCCTCAGACACCCAAACGGTGCGTTCATTATTTGTGATCTCGCCGGATAAAAAAGTAAAACTGATGATTGTTTACCCTGCTTCTGTAGGAAGAAATTTCAATGAGGTATTGAGGGTAGTTGACTCACTGCAGTTAACAGCTGAATACAGCGTGGCTACCCCGGCCGACTGGCAGGATGGTGATGATGTGATCGTAATGAACAGCATCAAAACCGAAGATATCCCTGCAAAGTTTCCCAAAGGTCACAAAGTTATAAAACCATACCTGAGAACCACTCCGCAACCGAACAAATAATTTTTAAAACTTATTGATTTTCTTTAAGTTTGATATAGTTGAGAACTATAAAGAAATATTAATTTATACATTTGAATTTTATGAGTAACGGAAAAGTTAAGTGGTTTAATAAACAGAAGGGGTATGGCTTTATTGTCTATGATGGCAACAAAGATATTTTTGTACATTTTAAAGATGTCCTCGGTGGTATAGACAGTCTTCAGGAGAATGATGAAGTAGAGTTCGAGGTAGCTGAAGGCAAAAAAGGTTTACAGGCAGTAAAGGTAAAAAAAGTTTGATTTTTCTTTTAACTGTAGCAATAAAGCCTCCTGTTATCTGAGGAGGCTTTATTTTAGTAATGTTGCAGGATGGTACTTTTCAGGATAATTTTTCCGGAATCTGCTGCCTGTGTAAAAATCATAAATTGTCTATCATCTGGTTTGATATGATACTTATCTACGAGGGCCGCTGCCTTTTCAGGATAATTTCGCACAATCACACTTCCAACCAGGTTCTTTTCTTTTTTAAGCGCGCCGGCAGACACTATCGCGTCTATCCTGAAGATACGTCCGGGAAAGCTTTCGTTGATCACATCACCAATATATAACTGTGTTTGTGGATGGAACTTTTGAAGCTGGTACCTTTCGGCGATCAGATTAAATGCGCCGCCTTTGAGCAGGGCTACATCAGGCTCATACAGATAATCTCCCGCTGCAGGGATTGCCATTTCGTGTGCCGATGGTTCTTCACCAATTGAAAAACTAAATTCTTTCCGGGTACCGTTAAGCGTTGTACAAACAATTTCTGGTGCAGCACTAAAGTCCTTTTCCAATATCCATATCAGTTCCTTGCACTCATTCTTTACGCTCACCACGTGGATAGCCTTAACATGGCGCAATTCTTTAAGTCCTGCGCTGATATCCAGTAAGGGTGCAGTTTTGATCATCAGGCGGCTCGTTTGGTTCAGCAGCAGATCCAGGTGGTCTACCACATCTGGCGTACAGTCTTTCAGCATGAAAACCTTACCAGCACTGCTTCTTCTTGCCGGGTCAATGTAAATGGTATCAAAGTGCTGCCGGGAGTTTTTCAGAAATGCCATCCCATCACCACTGAAAAAGGTAGTATGGTCCTGGCCAAGCAGGGGAGCATTGTATCCGGCAATTGCCGAAAGCTCTTCACTGATCTCACAGTGAACAACGGACTGGTTTACTTTTGAAAAATAATAGCTGTCTACGCCAAATCCCCCGGTCAGGTCGATCAGGCTGCCGCCGCAACTTAGCTCTGCCTTGTACGCAGCGGTGATCTCCGAAGAACACTGCTCAATGGATAACAGCGGCGGGTAATATACCCCTGAACGTGCAAACCAGCCGGGCAGCTTTTTTGAAGATTTCTTCATGGCTGCAATCTGGGCAGATAATTCCTGTCCTGTAACCCCCGCGAAAGGACTTTTGGCCATCGCAATCTGGTGTACATCGGCATTGAGATGTTCCCGGATATACTCCTGTACTTCAACCGATGCAATTTCCTTATTCAACAGCTGATTTATTTTTCATCACCATCTGGCAGGTATGGCGGCTTTTTACTTCCAGTAAAATATCCTTGTTCAGGGTAACCCGGTTAATGGTATCGTGGTTGTAGTAACGGATAGTCACCAGTTCAAGGCCTTCGTTGTATTTCACTTTGTAGAGTACCGACAGATCTTTGATCAGGTTACTGATTTTTTCCTCATCATGATCCACGCTTACCGAGAAACTGATCGCAGAATTGAGCATCGTGTTTACCTTCACTTTGTGCTGGTGGAAAAGGTTGAAGATATCACTCAGGTTTTCTTCTATGATAAATGAAAAATCTTTCGGAAAGATGGAGATCAGTACCTGGTTTACCTTAAAAATAAAAGACGGCACAGGCAGCGGGCTGTTTTCTCCGTTGATTTGGGTGCCCACTGCTTCGGGATGGAGAAATGACTTTACATACAGGGGAATATTCTTGTTTTGTAAAGGTTTAATCGTTTTGGGATGGATGACCGTTGCGCCGTAATACGTCAGTTCAATGGCATCGTGGTATGACAGCTGGGGAATCCTTTCAGTCTGGTCGAACCATTTCGGATCTGCATTGAGCACGCCCGGTACGTCTTTCCAGATCGTCAATGCCGTAGCATCTAGGCAGGCGCTGAAAATTGCGGCCGAGTAATCAGATCCTTCTCTCCCCAGTGTGGTGGTAAAGTTCTCGCTGGTACTGCCGATAAAGCCCTGAGTAACCGCAATCCCTTTTTCCAGTACCGGTACCAGGGATTTACGGATTTCTATACCGGTCTTATCCCAGTCTACCATTCCTTCACGGTAAGTATTGTCGGTTTTAATAAAATTCCGCGCATCAATCCAGCTTGCAGGGCTGCCGTGTGCACTAAGGTAAGCCGCTACGATCCTGGTAGACAATAACTCCCCTATAGAAACGATCTGGTCATAAATATAATCAGGGGCATCATTGGCCTCTTCTTCCAGCAGCCATTCAATTTCAACAAACGTATTTGCTACATCATTATACACCGGGTGCTGGTGATCAGGAAAAAGCTCATTAAGGATATCGAAATGATAGGTTTTGATTTCTTCGAGCAGCTCGTGCGTGTTTTCCTGGCCAAAAACATAGGCATGGGAAAGCTCCTCGAGTTTGTTGGTGGTTTTTCCCATCGCTGATATCACGATCAGCAGGTATTTTTGATTGGCATTTTTGATGATTTCAGCCAGGTTTCTTACCGCCTGGGCATTCACAACGGAAGCACCGCCAAATTTGTATACTTCCATGCTTATTTGAAATTGATTAAAATGGAACTCTCTTTCATGATGTCTTTAATTTTGGAGAAGGGAATGATTAATTCTGTTGTTCCTGCTGCATAAGCCTTGATTTCATAGGGATTATAGAGGAAACTGATGCCTTCTTTTGTCAGTGTGAATGTTTCGGGCAGGCTAAATGTGCCCTCGGCAAAAAAGTAGCCCTCAGACAAACTTGCGTTTGGCGCCAGGTTTTCGTTTCTCCTGAAAATATTTTCTCCGATTGCCCTTAGCTTGGGCATGCCATCCGCGGTGATGATGGAGTCCAGCGTTATCGTCTGATAAGTTTTAGGGTTATAATTTAAATAGGTGAAAAGCGTGTTTGGATGCGCTCCGCCCTTATAATCCGAGTAGGTCATCAGCACTGACAGATAATTCGGGTAATTGGCCTTTACCTTCATGTCAACCTTCTGGAACCAGGATTCCTGCGCGCCATTGTTTGCGGCGATATACGTGTCAAATTCTTTGATAAATCCTGCAGTCAGTTCTTTGTAATTTTTATCGATGCCCTGTTTACCCGAAATGCCGATTACACGGTCTTCGAGAAATTTATTGGCAACCTGGTTCTGAAACAGGGGGTATACAATGACTGCTTTTGCGGTATCTGTAACCAGTTTATTTGTAGAGACTTTGGTTTTGCTGTACACCTTTACAGAATCATAGGAATACGTTAAAGAATCTTTGCCTGATGTTGCCACAGCCGTACTTGCCGAATCAATAACTTTCTCAGTTTTTTGATTGGTACAGCCATAGATAGCTGCAACTGCCAGAATTGCTACGATTATTTCTTTTTTCATATTACAGTTGTTCTTTGCCCAGATAGGCATTCAGCCAGCCTTCCTCAAGTCCGGCTTCGTACTTGCGGTAAAAGTTGATGGCCGGCTCATTCCAGTCGAGCACCTGCCATGACATACCATTGTAGTTGTTATCCCTTGCTTCTTTCATTACCCGTTCAAAAAGCAGTTTGCCTACACCCCTGCCCCGGGCCTGTTCGGTAACGATAAAGTCTTCAAGATATAAACGGCAGCCTTTCCAGGTAGAGTACCTGATATAATAGAGGGCAAAGCCCAGGATGCCATTTTCATTTTCTGCAACAAAGGCTTTCCATGCGGGCTGCACACCAAACCCTGCCTCAACAAACTCAGCAAGTGTTACAGTGACCTCATCCGGCATTTTTTCATAAATGGCAAGCTCAACGATCAGTTCCAGCAGTCGCTGACAATCTTCTTTTACAGCAAATCTCAGTTGAATATCCATCAGGCTTTATAATGTTTAATTTTTCTTGCCCCAAAAATACTGCTTCCAATCCTCACCATGGTGCTGCCTTCTTCGATCGCCAGTTTATAATCTCCGGACATACC
This sequence comes from Pedobacter westerhofensis, assembly GCF_900182595.1. GTDB lineage: Bacteria > Bacteroidota > Bacteroidia > Sphingobacteriales > Sphingobacteriaceae > Pedobacter > Pedobacter westerhofensis. Next base: position 297,610 of record NZ_FXTN01000007.1, read on the forward strand.
CATAGACAGCTCTCTGAAAGTATCCTCTTTTCTGAAAAAACTGAGCTTGATACCGTCAAACAGTACTTTCAGTTCCTGAAATTCGTCCTTCGTTTGTTTTTCCTCGGCATTATTGCTTGCTATGCCCATCAGGCCGGTGATACGGATATTCTTCATCTCCAGGTACTCTTCAGATCTGAGCAGCTCAATTACTTCGGCATGATCAAGACCAAATTTGGTATCCTCATCGGCAATATAAACCTGCAGCAAACAATCGATCACCCGTTTGTTCTTTGCGGCCTGTTTGTTGATCTCTGCCAGTAACTTAAGGCTGTCTACCGATTGGATCAGGCTGATAAAGGGCGCAATATATTTTACCTTGTTGGTCTGTAAATGGCCAATCATATGCCATTCGATATCTTTAGGCAGTGCCTCAGCTTTTTCTGCCAGTTCCTGAACAATGTTTTCACCGAAAATCCGCTGACCGGCATTGTAGGCCTCCAAAACAGCAGCGGCATCGTTAAATTTCGACACTGCAATTAATTCAACATTTTCCCCTTCTAACTCCTTTTTATATTTTATTAAATTGTCTGCTATGCTCATTTATCAGTATTTTTGGTAAAATTAACAACCTAAGTTCAATTTGCTCAAAAAAAATAATGTTTTACATACAATGAGAGGATTTTGTTGGGCCGGCCTGCTGTTGGTCCTGATTGCAGGATGCGGGACAAAAGTACCAAAGGATATCATTCAGCCAAAGGAAATACGCCTGGTTTTATATGATATGCATATTGCTGACGGTTACATTTCAACGATCCCCGTTCCCGACTCCGCAAGGAGGGTAGGTACATCCTATTACAAGGCTATCTATAAAAAGTATAATATTGATTCTGCTTTATATACGAAGAGCATGAATTACTATTATGATCATGTTGAGTCCCTGAGCGCGATTTACAAAGATGTAACCGCAAAGCTTCAGAAATCAAAGGACAGCATTGACAAGATCCAGGCTAAGATCCTGAAGAAAGAAGAAGCTATTAAAAAAATAAAGAAAGATAGTGCAGATAAGGCAAACCCTAAATTGGCAGCCATCAGGGCAGATTCTCTGAAAAAGGCAAAGAAGGACAGTATCACTAAGCTTGAACTGTCGATGACAGCAGAGGAGCTGGCCGCACGAAGAGCAACACAAAATAGCGCAGATAAAGCTAAGCCGAAAAGCATAAAGAAAGCTGATGCGCCTAAAAAGGTAAATTAAACATGATATATCCCGATAATTGTTTAGACAGACTTGGCTTCAATGAAGTCAAGCAACTCATCTATAAGCACTGCCTGAGTCCGATGGGACAATATATGATCGGCAGGATGCAGGTGATGAATAAATATGATCAGATCAATAAATTTCTAAGACAAACAAAAGAGTTCAAAAATATCCTGGAAAATCAGGAACCGCTGCAGATCAGTTCTTTCTTTGATATCAAGTCATTGGCGGATAAGATCAGGGTAGAAGGCACTTACCTGCTGGAAGATGAACTGTTCCAGATCTACCTGTCGCTACAGACCGTTTTTTCGGTACTTCGTTTTTTTGAAGAGAGAGCAGGGGTATATCCAAACCTTGAAGCCCTTTTTGAACATCTTCCTGTAGAGAAGAATATCCTTAAAAAGATTGAAACGGTACTGGATGCCAAAGGTAAGATCAAACCTAATGCCTCGGCGAAATTACAGGACATCACCGCAGATATCTCCAAAGGAGAGCAGGAAGTGCGCAAGCGCATGGACAGCATTTATAAACAGGCCGTGTCAAGCAACTGGGTTGCCGATGGCAGTTTAACAATCCGCGATGGCAGGATGTGTATCCCGATCATTGCAGACCATAAGCGAAAGCTCAAAGGTTTTATCCATGATGAATCTGCAAGCGGACAAACGGTTTACCTTGAACCGGAGGAAGTGTTTACGCTGAACAATAAAATCCGGGACCTTGAATTTGATAAGAGGCGGGAGATTGTAAGGATCCTGATTGCGCTGACGGATGACCTCAGGCCGTATAATCCATTATTGCTCTCTTATCATGGCTTCCTTACCAAACTTGATTTTGTGCGGGCCAAAGCCCTGTTTGCTATCGAGGTTGAGGCAGATATGCCGGTACTCGTTGCAGAACCACGGATCAAGCTGATCAATGCACGCCATCCGCTCTTGTATTTGTCTTTTAAAGAAGATAAAAAAACAGTGGTCCCCCTGAATATTCATATGAATGAAAATTTAAGGATCGTACTCGTTTCAGGGCCAAATGCAGGCGGAAAATCGGTGTGTATGAAAACGGTTGGCCTGTTGCAGCTTATGCTGCAGTCGGGTTTGCTGGTGCCGGTACATGAATCCAGTGAGATGGGTATTTTTGATAATATCTTTGCTGATATCGGTGATGATCAGAGTATAGAGAGCGACCTGAGTACTTACAGCGCCCATTTAACCAAAATGCGCTACTTTGTTGCCCATGCCAACCCTAAATCACTGGTGATGATTGATGAGTTTGGTACAGGAACAGATCCCCAGTTTGGAGGGCCTATGGCCGAGGCCGTGCTAGAAGTATTAAATAATAAAAAAGTCAGAGGGGTAATTACTACGCATTATTCCAACCTGAAACTGTTTGCAGGAAATACTCCCGGACTTGAAAATGCTTCTATGTTATTTGATAATGACAGGATGAAACCATTGTATGTACTGGAAATCGGTAAACCGGGAAGTTCCTATGCGTTTGAAATTGCGCAAAACATCGGTCTGCAAAAAGAAGTGCTCCAGCTTGCGCGGGAAAAAACGGGTACCAATCAAAACCGCATAGACAGCCTGCTGGTAGATCTTGAGAGGGAAAAGAAACAGATTTACGATACCAAGATCCATCTGGCCAACCAGCAGAATAAAGTGAAAAATCTGGTTGCAGAAAATGAAAAACTGCAGGTTTTTCTGGATGAGAACCGGAAAACACTGATCAAAGAAGCAAAGCTTGAAGCGCAGGCGATCATCAAAAATGCAAATAAGCTGGTTGAAAATACCATTGCAGGGATCAAGGAAAACCAGGCTGATAAAGTTGCCACCAAAGAACTGAGGCAAAACCTGCAGAAAGAACTGGTACAGCACCAGGTGAAGGAAGAAAAGAAACCGGAAAAGGCTGTTCCGCTGGGTACGCCGATTGAGGTGGGCGACTGGGTGCAGCTGATCAATACAGAAACCACCGGGCAGGTATTGGAGATCAACAGGGGCAATCTGGTTCTGGCACTGGGCGATCTGCGTTCAGTAGTAAAAAAGGACCGTGTACAGAAGATCAGCAATAAACAGGCAAAGAAGGTGGTGCAAAGCAACTCATTTTCTGGCAGGATATCCGATGCAATCGGCAGCTTCAGCGCAGAACTTGACCTGCGTGGTATGCGTGGAGAAAATGCCATCCAGGAAGTAGAAAAGTATATGGATAAATCCATTATGCTGGGCTTTCCTTTCATCAAGATCATCCATGGAAAAGGGGATGGCATCCTCAGGAAAATGATCCGTGAGTACCTCAGGAAATACCGTGAGGTGAACCGGATGGAGGATGAGCATGCAGACAGGGGCGGTGATGGTATAACTTACGTGTATTTCAATTGATTAAGTAAACATTTATTGTAATAAACAATTTGCGGGAGTAAACATTTGCCGGACTGAAGTGTTGTAACAGAAACGTTCTGCTATGAAAAGACACTTTACTCTGATTTTTAGCCTGTTTATCCTGTCTGCCTGCGAAAAGAACAAGGGTGATGGCAGTACTGTAATACCAGACGCGGATTTAAAAACCGAAGTCCTCACCCAATCGCTCATCTATCCCTGGGAGATGGTGTACGGGCCTGACAGTTATATCTGGTTTACTGAAAGATCCGGAAAGATCAGTCGCCTGAATCCTAAAAATGGAGTCATTGCACTGGTACATACGATTACAGAAGTCACCAGTGCCGGTGAAGGTGGTTTGCTGGGCATGGCATTGCATCCGGAATTTACGAATAACCCATACGTTTACGTGATTTACGACTATGGCAGCGGATCCAATTACAAGGCTAAAGTGGTTCGTTTTACATTTAATAACGGAGTTTTAACAGAACCTTTTGTGCTGCTGGATAAAATCCCGGCATCTTCAAATCACGATGGCTCCAGGTTGCTCATTACACCGGATCAGAAGCTGATGATCACTACCGGAGACGCCAACACCCCTGCAAATGCGCAGGATACGAGCAGCCTATCTGGCAAGATCCTCAGACTGAACCTTGATGGAACAATCCCTGAGGATAATCCTTTTCAGGGGAACCCCCTATGGAGTTATGGTCACCGCAACCCGCAGGGGCTGGTGCTCGCCAATAATAAACTATATTCTTCGGAACATGGCCCTGATAATGATGATGAAATCAATCTGATTGCAAAAGGCAAAAACTATGGCTGGCCAAACATTGAAGGTTTTTGCAATACAACTACAGAGAAAGCCTTTTGTGCCGCAAATGATATCACTGAACCGCTCATGGCCTGGACACCCACTATTGCACCTTCGGGATTAACCTATTACAATTCCGATTATCTCCCGCAATGGAAAAACTCCCTGCTGATGGTTACCCTCAAAGGCACCAAGCTGGTACAGTTGAAACTTGACGATGCAGGAGAGAAGATTGCCGACAGCAAAGACTTTTTCTTGAATACATTTGGCAGGCTCAGGGCTGTATGCCAGTCGCCCGATGGAAAAGTGTACCTCGCCACAAGCAATGGCACCAATGATAAAATTATAGAGATATCTTCAAAATAAATCTATAATTTTGCCCTCAAACCAAATATATGATCAACAAGAAAGTATCGGGGGCTGATGAGGCTATTCGCGATATCACTGACGGCAAAACTTTAATGCTGGGTGGTTTCGGGCTATGTGGTATCCCGGAAAACTGCATTGCCGCACTGGTAAAAAAAGGTGTGAAAGCACTCACCTGTATTTCTAACAACGCCGGCGTGGACGACTTTGGAATCGGCCTGATGCTGAAGACAAGACAGGTAAAAAAAATGATTTCTTCTTACGTAGGCGAGAACGCTGAATTTGAGCGCCAGCTTTTAAGCGGCGAGCTCGAAGTAGAGCTGATCCCGCAGGGAACGCTGGCTACACGCTGTATGGCCGCCGGATATGGCATGCCCGCAATTTTTACTCCTGCCGGTGTGGGAACTGAAGTTGCTGAAGGAAAAGAAACCCGGAATTTCAATGGCAAGGATTACCTGATGGAATATGCTTTTGATGCAGATTTTGCATTGGTTAAAGCCTGGAAAGGCGATACCGCTGGAAACCTGATCTTCCGTTCTACCAGCCGCAATTTCAATCCCGTGATGGCTATGGCCGGCAAAATCACCATTGCAGAGGTGGAAGAACTGGTAGAGGCCGGAGAACTCGACCCTGACCATATTCATACACCCGGTGTATATGTTCACCGCATTTTCCAGGGCAGGGACTATGAAAAACGAATAGAGCAGCGCACCACCAGGCCGCGCAGCTAATCAATCAGAATTTTATGTTAGACAAAAATGGAATAGCGAAACGTATCGCTAAAGAAATAAAAGATGGCTATTATGTGAACCTGGGGATTGGTATTCCTACACTGGTAGCCAATTACATTCCGGAGGGCATCAATGTGGTACTGCAGTCGGAGAACGGATTGCTTGGCATGGGCCCTTTCCCTTTTCAGGGCGAGGAAGACGCGGATATGATCAATGCAGGCAAGCAAACAATCACTACACTGCCGGGCTCTTCAATCTTTGATTCTGCAATGAGTTTTGGGATGATCAGAAGCCAGAAAATTGACCTTACCATCCTTGGGGCCATGGAAGTGTCGGAAAACGGAGATATTGCCAACTGGAAAATACCGGGCAAAATGGTAAAGGGAATGGGCGGGGCAATGGACCTGGTAGCTTCGGCAAAGAATATCATTGTTGCCATGCAGCATATCAATAAAGCAGGGGAGAGCAAGCTGCTGCCCGCCTGTACTTTACCGCTGACAGGCGTAAATTGTATCAGGAAGGTTGTTACCGAGCTTGCTGTACTGGATATCCTGCCTGAAGGTGGTTTCAGATTAATCGAAAGGGCACCCGGTGTGAGCGTTGATTTTATCAGACAGTCTACCGCCGGAAAATTGTTCGCTGATGCGGATGTAAAAGAAATGGAATTGAACTGATCCCTTACGGGATCAGTACTGTCTCTTTCAGCTCGTCTGAGATCTCCTTTGAGATCGTAATGATATCATCTGCTACATGTTTATTGTTCATGATGATCTTCTGACAGGTTTCTTTGTAAGGTAAAAGGTATTGCTTGTATGCGGGCATTACATGGTTTACCCATTGGTACATGACCATGTCACGCGTATAACCGCGTTCCATTTCATCACGGGAAATCCTGCGGTTGAGTGTAATCTCCTCATCAGCATCCATAAAGATCTTGAGATCGAATAATTTTGCTATCTCAGGGTAGTGGAATACAAAAAGGCCTTCTACGATAATGATTGGTGCAGTAGTGATATTCAGGAGACGTGCATTCTCTTCATTCACATTAAAAGTGTATTCTTTTTTCTCGATCGAGCCGCCGGAGATCAGTAGCTGAAGATCATTTAATAACTTCTCGTCATCTATGCCTTCGGGGACATCAAAATTGATCCAGCCATTTTCATCGATCTTCTGAAGTTCTTTAGCCCGGTAATAATCGTCCTGTGAAATCAGGCAGACTTCTTCGGCAGTAAAATGATGTAGAAAACATTTCAAAAAAAAAGTTTTACCAGAGCCGCTCCCCCCTGCAACACCTATAATATAAGGCTTGTTATTGTTCATTCGCTTGTCCACCATACGTTAAATTGCACAAAAAACGCTTGTCTAATGCACCTAGAGCATCAGCTACCGCTTTTGTCATTACAATTATAACATCTTTTGTGGACTCATTCTCTGTAAATTTACCAACAACCTTGGCAAATGTTGATCTGTTGCTCATCGGATTGGTGATTTTCATGATCGTTCCGATAGGTGCGGTACGGTGCAGAACAAGCATTTTTGAGGAGTCCAGATCGGGATCAATGATCCATACGCCGGTACCTTTTTCATCCATCTGGCTCAATCCGTAACGGCTGGGAGGCAAGCGCAGAGAAGGGTTTTTCACTACATCTGCTGAGTCAGGATCGGTTTCGGCTGTGTCGCCTGCACGATCTCCTTTTACAGGGTACTGGCCGCTGATCAGTAATTTCTGGCCAACATACAGTGAATTGGTAGTCAGGTTATTTTTAGCTTTCAGCTGGTCAAGGGTGAGGTTATATTTTGAGGCAATCGAATACATAGTCTCGTTGCCAGCCACGGTATGTACTACCAGCACGTCTTTGGCGGCCGGGCCTTCCTGCGCTGCGGCCGGAACTACCTGTTTAGCGATCTGGTCAGCTTTAGTGGCAGCAGCCTCAGTTTTTTTTGATGTATCAGTTTTTTTATACTGTCCCTGTACAGCAGCGGTTGTTACCGGCGCATTTACGGGCGGTGTATTTGCTGGTGCCCGGTTGGCGGCAGCCGGTGCAGCTACAGTTGCCGCGGCATTGCCTAAAGCAGTGGCTTTATCAGCAGTTTTGCTGTTGCTGGCGGCCGGAACAGGTTTTTCAGTTTCTGAAACTTCATCAGTTGCCGTTCCTGCTTTCGCAGGGATTTTTAATACCTGGCCAATCTGGAGATTAATAGATCTCAGGCCGTTTACCCGTTTGATCTCATCTACAGTAGTACCGTATTTATTGGCAAGCATATTCAGGTTTTCCTTACGCTGCACAGCATGCTCAATTAATGTAGTATTGTCTTCTGCTGCAGATGTGCCCGAAGATGGGTTATTTGTTGCTGGATTATTTGAACCGGAGTTGCCCGGAACAGGAGCTCCGGGTGTATTATTCCCTGCTGCTGACGTTTTAGCATTGTTTCCGTTTCTGCCAGTAGGTGCAGGTGCTGAAAATGGTATCTCTGTTGGGACTTTAATGATGACGCCAAGCGATAAAAATTTATCATCATTATAGGTCATGATCACTTTTGGGCTGATGCTGTACCTTCTGCCAATCGAGTAGTAGGTGTCTTTGGCTACTACCTGGTGGAGAATGATTTTTTTGCCCTTTGAATTTTCAACGCCTATTGAATCTCTCAGATGATCAGCTTTGGCTGCAGATAAATTCAGGAAAATGGCAAATATCGCCAGTATATAATATCTATGCATTAACGTCCTTATGAATGATTAGTTAGGCAATTATACGAAATAATATATAAGAGCCCGCATTATGAATATTAAACGACAATTGGGGGTGTCTATTGCCATCCCCTTATATTAAAAAAAACCATTTAATGCGTATATTTGTTTATTGATCATAGGTTAACAAAACAAAACAAAAACATAAAATATTATGGACGCTAAAGAAATTAGTTTGGTTGAGAAAGAAGTGAAACCAGTTGTAGATTTACTGAATGATTATCTTGCAAACTACCACATTCACTATCAAAAATTAAGAGGATGCCACTGGAATGTTAAGGGGCAGAATTTCTTTACCTTGCACGTTAAATTCGAAGAATTATATACCAATGCACAGGAAACGATTGATGAGATCGCAGAACGTGTACTTACCCTGGGCAAACCGCCACATAGCCGTTTTGCAGATTATATTGCAGAATCTGTGATCAAAGAGATCAATACGATCGGATTACAGGACCTGGCAATGGTTGATGCCCTTCTTGATGATATGGCTTTATTGATTCAGCTGGAACGTGATATCATGGAAGCTTCTGAAAAAGCAGGTGATGACGGAACCAATGATATGGTTAATAAATTCATGCAGTATAAAGAGAAAAATACCTGGATGCTGCGCTCTTTTGCAGGTAAAAAATAATCAGACTTTCCGGTCAAACAGGGTGCTACAAGATCAGGTTTGCAAACAGGACTGTTTATTATCCAATACGAAAAACCATGCACAACGCATGGTTTTTCTTTTTTACGGAATACACCGATAAAAATACTTCATACCTTTACACCTGATGGGATATAAAAGCCTGGCCGAATGTGTTGCTGATTTAGAGAAACATGGCCATTTGATACGTATAAAAGAAGAAGTTGATCCTTACCTGGAAATGGCAGCCATACATTTGAGGGTATATGAACAGCAGGGGCCGGCACTATTTTTTGAAAAGATCAAAGGGAGTTCTTTCCCCGCAGTATCCAATTTGTTTGGTACGCTGGAGCGGTCTAAGTTTATGTTCCGCGACAGCCTGGAAAGTGTAGGGCAGCTGGTCGACCTCCGTTCTGATCCGGTAAAGGCATTAAAGAACCCTTTCAAATTTGCAGGCTCCGGCCTTACCGCACTTTCTGCTTTGCCTATGCAGCAGCAAATGTTTAAGTCGGCCTTTGAGAAAACTACCATCAGTCAGCTACCCCAGATTGTAAACTGGCCCATGGATGGCGGTCCTTTTATTACCATGCCGCAGGTATATACCGAAGATGTGGACAAGCCAGGAGTGATGAATGCAAATCTTGGGATGTACAGGATTCAGCTGGCAGGCAACGATTACATCCAGGATCAGGAGATCGGTTTGCATTACCAGATCCACCGGGGTATTGGTGTGCACCAGAGCAAGGCCAATGCAAAAGGTTTACCCTTAAAGGTGAGTATTTTTGTGGGCGGGCCACCATCGCATCCTTTGGCGGCGGTGATGCCCTTGCCGGAAGGATTGTCTGAGATGACCTTTGCAGGTGCCCTCGGTAACCGCAGGTTCCGTTATTTTTATGACGATGAAGGATTTTGCATCTCTGCAGATGCGGATTTCGTGATCACAGGTACAGTACAGCCCGGAGCGAACAAACCTGAGGGGCCTTTCGGGGATCACCTGGGCTATTACAGTTTGACCCATCCTTTTCCATTATTAAAAGTTCATAACGTATATCATAAAAAAGATGCGATCTGGTCGTTCACAGTAGTAGGCCGCCCTCCGCAGGAAGATACCAGTTTCGGGGCACTGATCCATGAGATCACGGGCTCGGCACTGCCACAGGAAATTCACGGCCTTAAGGAGGTGAATGCTGTGGATGCTGCGGGAGTTCATCCCTTGTTATTTGCGATCGGAAGCGAAAGGTATACGCCATTCCTTAAGGAGCGCAGGCCGCAGGAAATCCTGACCATTGCCAATCACATTCTGGGGAAGAACCAGTTGAGCCTGGCTAAATACGTATTTATTGCTGCGCGCGAAGACAATGAAGATCTGGACACGCACGATATTGAGGTTTTCCTGCATCATATCTTATCACGGATAGATTTGCGAAGAGATCTTCATTTTTATACGCAGACCACTATTGATACACTGGATTATAGCGGTGAAGGTTTAAACAGTGGTTCTAAAGTGGTTTTTGCCGCTGCAGGAGAAATGAAAAGGGTGCTGTCCGCGGCTGTGCCGGCAGGGTTTGCACTTCCTGAAGCTTTTGCTATTTCTGAGGATTCTGCCTTATCTCCATATTCCGCCATGTCTAGAGATTCTCGCATTCCTGAAGATTCAATCATGCCCCGGAATGCTGTCGGTTACCGTATGGCGATGCCTGGTGTAATGACGATCAAGGCACCGGCGTATCAGGATGCAGCGCATACCGAAACACTGATCACTGCACTAAATGAGCAGATTGGTTCACTGCCAATGCAAGGATTGGTACTGATTGTGTTGTGTGATGACGCAGAATTTGTTGCCGAAACCATCAATAACTTTGTGTGGGTAACTTTTACCAGGAGCAATCCCGCTGCAGATATTTATGGAATTGGATCTTCGACAAAAGATAAGCATTGGGGTTGTACCGGCCCGCTGATTATTGACGCAAGGAAAAAGCCCCATCATGCGCCAGAACTGATCAAAGACCCTGAAGTAGAGAAACGGATTGAAAGATTTGGGATTTAGTTTGAACCATTTTAGCTGCTGATCACGATGTTATTTGCAGATTGCTTAGCTATAACTGTGATGATATCATCCGGCAGCTGATATCCAATCTGAGCGAACGATACTGAGAAAGAGATAGCTCAAAAGCCTGGGCGGAACAAATAGAATATATAAAAAAGGCCCCTCACAAAATTTGCGAGGGGCCTTTTTGATCAAATTAACTTTATTTAGAATTTCACTCCTAATGTTAAAAATACATTGTTCCTTGCTATTTTTGAAGTAGCGATAGGTTCACTGAAATCATTCAATTCATAAGGGCTGAATGTATTAGTGGTTTCATTGCGCTGATAAGCAGCATCCACATACCACGCGCTAAATCTGTAACCGATACCACCTGAATAGGTCTTAACCTGGAAAGTATTGTCGTTATCATTTTTATAAGGGCTTCCGTTGATACCGTAACCAGCTCTTAAGCTAAAGCTCTGGATCCTGTACTCACCACCAACCCTGTAGTTCCAGGCACTCGTGTAGTTTTGTTTGATGTAAGCATTATTGTCATCAATCTGATCTCTGTAACCATCGCTTTCTGAGAAATGCGTAGTTCCGTAGTCAACATAATCAACATCAGCAGATAGCAAAGCATTTTTAGCGATGATCACACTTGCACCAAGTGATCCTTTATAAGGAGTACGAAGGTTGTAGTTGAAGTTAGAATTGATCGAGTTACCGTTAAAGAAGGCACCGCCTGAATAGCTCGTTTCAAGTATCTCAGAATAATCATCTTCTACATGCATCCATGTAGGTAACTGGAAGGTTGCACCAATCCTGATAATATCAGTTGGTTTGTAGATAGCTCCCAAACGTGCGTTGATTCCTGATCCGCTGGTGCTCTGGTAAGTCCTGTAACCTAAGTTATATGCTTCGCCAACGGCAGGTGGGGTAGCAGTTTCACCAGCTCCAAGGATAATTGGATTTACAATCGTTCCCGACTCAGTGTAAAGTTTATCGCTTGTATAGCGTACGTCTACAAAACCAATGCTCGCACCTAAATAAAGTTTGTTGGAGATATTCATACCGCCTGCAAAATTGAATTCAGATGTTGAACCCTGTCTTACTTCAGTTTGCGTTTGGTTATTGGTCTGGCTTGTTGTTGGCGCATAAGTTGAACCATTGACCCCACCTGTTTGGTTGATCAAATATGAATCATATGCATCACCTTCAATGAATCCGGCATTTTGCGATGGGGTAAATCCATTTGCCCGTTCTGCCCATGCATCAGCAATAGAGCTGTTGGTGTTTCTTCCCTGATAAGATGTATTCTGATAGAAATCATTGTTTCTATTGTAACCAATACCCCATACAAAGCTCAGTACACCTTTGTTCAGGTCAGAACCTTTTGGTTTGACCACCGGATTATACCAAACAACAGCTGCCTGGTTCAGGTTGAACTGGTTTTTACTGTCTTTTGTCTGCTGCCCAAGGAAGCTGGCTTTCGACTGAATATTATTGAATTCAGGAGTTACACTAAATTCAGAACGGGTAAACATACCCAAACCTGCAGGGTTACCGCCGATAGAGCTGATGTCGCCACCTAAACTGATCTGTGCACCGCCTAATCCTTTAAAACGTGAGGAAGTTCCGTAATCAGTACGTGAAAATCTGAGTGCATCGCCCGCGTATACTCCGTTTTGGGCATATATATTACCTGTAGTACCTACTATAGCTACTACTAATAGTTGAATGAATTTTTTCATTTAGATTTTTAGATTATTAATTACCTCTGCCTCCGCGACCGCCGCCTGATGATCTGCCGCCACCGCCACCATAGCCACCGCCGCCACTATAGCCGCCTGATGTTCTGCCATTGGATTGCTGCTGGTAATTGCTTCTGTCCGGAGTGTAACTTTGACGTCCGTTTGATCTGGTGTTAGAGCTTCCATTGTTATAGACTGGTCCGCTGCCTCTTCCGCCCCTGCCACCATAACCTGATGAATAAGCTCTTGATCCGTTGCCATTGTAGCCCGATCTGCCACCGTTGTAGATCGCATTTTCGCTGCCTCTGCCGCCTCTTGGTCTGTAAGTACTGTTGCGGTAACCGCCGCCATAGTATCCACCGCCCCAAAGTCCGCCGTAGTAACCGCCATAATAGCCACCATATCCGCCCCAAAGGCCACCATAGTAACCTCCGTAGCCCCATGGAGAGAAGGGATCATAGAAACCTCCGTAACCCCAGCCACCGTAGCCGCCCCAGCCCAGGCCAAAGCCTCCGCCATAATAACCGCCGTATCCGCCGTACCATGGGCTGCCGTAGCCAAATCCTAGGCCAAAGCCTATACCGGAATAATATGGCGAATAACCTCCGTAATATGAATCATAATAACCTCTGTACGGGCTACCGTAATAAAATCTGTTAATTCTTGAAGAATAGCTCATGTCTGCATACTCATCGTTGCTGCTATAATAATCATCCTGATCATTATAACCGTTATCAACCGTTTGTGAATATTGCGCAGGAACAGGCGCTGTATACTCTACAGCCTGTGCTTTTGTACCATAAACGTCATCGTCATTGCGCGCTTGCTGGGCCATCTGCTGAGTACCGCAGGATGACAGGGCAATCGCCCCAATCACCAGCATACTGGATAATAAATGGTTAGGTTTCATAATATGTGAGTTCATTGTGTGTGTAAACAATTTTTTTCGTAGGCATAAATTTATAAATTTGCAACCTATCATGCAAGTTATTTAACACAAAAAGCATTCCAATCATTTATGAGCAAAGGTATTACAAGTAAGAACGAGGATTATTCCCAGTGGTATAACGACATTGTTATAAAGGCCGACCTGGCGGAACATTCAGCAGTGAAGGGGTGTATGGTGATAAAACCCTATGGCTATTCGATTTGGGAAAAAATGCAAGCCGTTTTAGACCAGAAATTTAAAGATACAGGCCATAGTAATGCCTACTTTCCGTTATTCATCCCGAAGTCATTTTTCTCGAAGGAAGCGGCGCACGTGGAAGGCTTTGCGACAGAATGTGCTGTTGTGACACATTATCGTCTTAAAAATGACGGAGAAGGCAACATTATTGTTGACCCTGATGCCAAACTTGAAGAAGAACTGATCGTAAGGCCCACGTCTGAAACTATTATATGGAACACTTTCAGAGGCTGGGTACAGTCTTACCGTGACCTGCCTCTGCTGATCAACCAGTGGGCTAACGTGGTAAGGTGGGAAATGCGCACGCGCTTATTCCTGCGTACGGCAGAATTCCTGTGGCAGGAAGGACATACCGCGCATGCAACCTCTGAAGAAGCTGTAGCAGAAACAGAAAAAATGCTGGATGTGTATGCAGATTTCGCAGAAAACTGGATGGCCCTGCCGGTAGTAAAAGGTAAGAAAACTGCTAATGAGCGTTTTGCGGGCGCATTGGATACTTACTGTATTGAAGCACTGATGCAGGATGGAAAAGCCCTTCAGGCCGGAACATCACACTTCCTGGGACAAAATTTCGCTAAAGCCTTTGATGTTAAGTTCACCAGCAAAGAGGGAAAACAGGAACATGTTTGGGCCAGCTCATGGGGTGTGTCTACACGTATGATCGGTGCGCTGATCATGGCGCATAGTGACGACCAGGGACTTGTACTTCCGCCGATGCTTGCGCCAATACAGGTAGTGATCGTGCCGATCTATAAAAATGATGAGGACCTCAAAAACATCTCTTCATTTGTTCATGAACTAATGCCTAAATTGAGGAAACTTGGTATTTCGGTGAAATACGATGACAGGGACACACAACGTCCCGGATTTAAATTTGCTGAGTATGAACTGAAAGGTGTACCGGTACGTTTAGCTATAGGTGGCCGTGATTTGGAAAATAAAACGGTTGAACTGGCAAGAAGGGACACCAGAGAAAAAAGCACAGTGGGCCAGGAAGGCCTTGATATGTATATCGCGCAACTACTGGGCGACATACAGACCAATATCTATAACAAGGCTGCGGATTTCAGGGCAGAACATATTACGCCTGCCAATTCGTATGAGGAATTTAAAGAGCTGCTGGATACAAAGGCTGGATTTATTACTGCGCACTGGGATGGTACGCCGGAAACTGAGCAAAAAATAAAAGAAGAAACGAAAGCTACGATCAGATGTATTCCTCTGGATAACAAACTGGAAGACGGAGTTTGTATCTATTCAGGAAAACCATCGGTTCAGCGCGTTTTATTTGCGCGTGCTTACTAAGTAAGACCTGCTGTTTTTTGCGGGACGAGCTTGCCAAAATGGCACAGGCCCTTGCCGGTATTTTGGTGTACAGAACCGGCCTGATATGAAGCGGGGCCGGTAATTGAGGGCTGCGCTATGCATAAATGCGATAACAATTAAAAAGAAAAAACATGAAATTTGCAACTAAAGCGATACATGCAGGTCAGGAACCTGATCCTTCAACAGGAGCAGTCATGACCCCGATCTATCAAACCTCTACATACTGGCAAAAAGCTCCGGGCGATAATCAGGGTTTTGAATATTCAAGAGGTACAAACCCTACGCGCCAGGCGCTGGAAAAGTGTCTTGCAGCATTGGAAAACGGTAAACATGGGCTGGCCTTTTCTTCGGGAATGGGCGCAACTGATGCGGTGATGAAATTACTGCAGCCGGGCGATGAGGTGATTACTGGCAACGACCTCTATGGTGGTTCTTACCGGATCTTCACCAAGGTTTATGCAAAATATGGTATTAAATTCCATTTCCTCGATCTTTCAAAACCTGAAAATATCCTTCCCTATATCAACGAAAATACCAAACAGGTTTGGATAGAAACACCTACCAATCCTACGATGCAAATCGTTGACATTGAAGGAATAGCCAGGATTACGAAAGAGAAAGGTTTGATCTTAACGGTTGACAATACCTTTGCTTCGCCCTACCTGCAAAACCCGCTTGATCTGGGCGCTGATATCGTGATGCATTCTGTTACAAAATATATTGGCGGCCACTCTGATGTAGTGATGGGTGCCCTGGTTACAAACAACGACAGCTTATACAAAGACCTGTGGTTTATCTATAACGCCTGTGGTGCTACTCCTGGACCGCAGGATGCGTTCCTGGTACTAAGAGGAATTAAAACTTTGCACCTGAGGATGAAAGCGCATTGCGAAAACGGTGAAAAGGTAGCTCAATTTCTTAAAACTCATCCAAAGATTGACAAGATCTACTGGCCGGGTTTTGAGGATCACCCTAACCATGATATCGCTAAAAAGCAGATGCGTGGTTTTGGTGGAATGGTTTCTATTACACTGAAAGGCGCTGACCTGGCCGAAACGTACAGGATCGCCTCGTCATTCAAGGTATTCACACTGGCAGAATCGCTGGGTGGGGTAGAGTCGCTGATCAATCACCCGGTATCGATGACCCATGGTTCTATCCCAAAGGAAGAACGCGAGAAGGTAGGGGTAACTGACAATCTTCTTCGCCTCAGCGTTGGTGTAGAGGATATTGATGATTTGCTAGCTGATTTGGAACAAGCACTTAAATAAAGAAATTGGAATTTTTAGAATTAAAAGATTTTCTGGATCTCAAAGTTGTCCAGTATAACAGGCCTGCTTTTATTGCCAATGATCCGATTTGTATTCCCCACAGGTTTTCTAAAAAACAGGATATCGAAATTGCCGCATTTTTTGCGGCAATTTTGGCTTGGGGGCAGCGCAAAACGATTATTAACAAATGCACAGAGCTGTTTCAGCGTATGGATAATGATCCATATAATTTTATGCTGCAGCATGAAGATGAGGATCTGAAGCGGCTGCTGAATTTTAAGCACAGGACCTTTAACGATACAGACCTGCTCTATTTCATTGCTTTCTTTAAACACCATTACAGCGTATCAGACAGTCTGGAAACAGCTTTCCTGCCGGACGATTTTGGAAGCCATGAAAATTTTACCGCAGAACATGCGCTCAATCATTTCAGGTCTTACTTTTTCAGCCTGCCGGATTCCCCGCGCAGAACGGTAAAGCACATTTCTTCGCCGCTGCAAAAATCAACCTGCAAACGGCTCAATATGTTTCTTCGCTGGATGGTGCGCAAAGACAAAATGGGCGTGGATTTTGGGGTTTGGAATACCATTCATCCTGCAGACCTGATTTGTCCCTGTGATGTGCACGTGGATAGGGTAGCAAGGCGGCTGGATCTGATCACGCGGAAGCAGACCGACTGGAGAACTGCCGTGGAGCTGACAGAAGAGCTGCGGAAGTTTGATCCGCAGGACCCGGTAAAATATGATTTTGCTTTATTCGGACTGGGAGTGGAAGAAAAATTTTAAGCATATATCCCTGAAAAATTTATAAATTAGTTTTGTATGGTCGTATTTGAAGCAGAAATAGAGCGTTACGAAAAAATGGGCGAGAAAACCGGCTGGACTTTCGTATTTATTCCTGCGGCTGTAGCAAACCAGATCAAGGCCGGCTGCAAAAAGAGCTACCGGGTAAAGGGGCGATTGGATGCTGTAGAAATCAGGGGGCTTGCTTTAACTCCAATGGGCGAGGGTAACTTTATCATTGCCCTCAAAGCCAGCCTGCGCAAAGAACTAAAAAAAGAAGAAGGTGCGGTACTGCATCTTGAGCTGGAGGAAGACAAAGAATTCAAGGTAGAGATGCCCGCAGATCTGGAAATGTGCCTGCTGGAAGAGCGGCATTGCATGGAAAACTTTATGAAACTGCCCAAGGGACATCAAAACTATTATATCAACTGGCTCAATACGGCTAAAACAGAACCTACCCGTATCAAGCGCCTTACACAGATCGTTGTGGCTATGGATAAACAGATGGATTTTGGCACGATGATCAGAAGCAACAGGGAGAGCTGAAAATCTACTTTCTGTCGTACTTTCTAAACCAGCTCCAGATCTTCATCTGGATAACGCCCAGAAAGGCTTCCCTGAAAATTTTGGTACTCATTTTGGATGTCCCCTCTGTACGGTCGGTAAAAATAATGGGTACTTCCACCACCTTAAAACCATATTTGATCGCCGTGAACTTCATCTCAATCTGAAAGGCATAACCCACAAATTTGATCTTGTCTAAAGGAATAGTCTCCAGCACTATTCTTTTGTAACATTTAAAACCGGCAGTAGCATCCTGAATTTCGATCCGGGTAATCAAACGCACATACATGGATGCAAAATAAGACATCAGCACCCTGCTCATCGGCCAGTTCACTACGTTCACACCATTGACGTAACGCGAGCCTATAGCTACATGTGCGCCATTCTTACACGCTGTATAAAGTTTATAGAGATCTTCCGGATTATGTGAAAAATCGGCATCCATCTCAAAAATGTATTCATATGCATTTTTCAGCGCCCACTTAAATCCATGAATATATGCTGTGCCTAAACCCAGCTTGCCGGTACGCTCTTCCAGGTGCAGCCCCGAATATTCTTTCTGAAGCATTTTAACGATATCTGACGTACCGTCAGGTGAACCATCATCAATAATCAAAATCTCAAAAGTGAAATTGAGATTAAATACCTTACGGATAATCTTTTCAATATTCTCTTTCTCGTTATAGGTGGGGATGATGATTAAGCTGTCTGACACTTTAAAAATAATTCTGATAATACTTCCGCGAAAGTATTGAATATAAATGAAAGGTTATAAGTTATAAAAGATTTTAACAGATTTTTAATCCTTGCTGCACATCGTTTTTATACAAAAGAACCCGCGGTAAACAGGTTAACGCGGGTTCTTTTGAATTGGATAATATGATTACGACGTTGCGTTCATCGTTTTCTGTAACCACCTGGTTAAGCAGAAAAGAATAATTGAAGCGGTGCCCGCCATAAAGACGAACAGCATGAAAAACTCGTGCAGGTTGTGCATCTGATAGCCTAAAAAGCTGGTGGTTTTTGAACCATCGGGATATAAAGCGCTTAATTTCCCGCTCAGTACATTGGCACCCGCATTGGCAAGAAACCATACGGCCATCAGCAGCGAAGCAAATTTTAAGGGTGCCAGTTTATTTACCAGCGATAAGCCAATCGGCGACAAACAAAGTTCACCCCAGGTATGGAAAGCATACATTCCGATCAGCCACATCATGCTCACTTTGATGCCAGAACCTACATTGTCTACACCCATGGCAATTACATAGTAACCCACTGCCAGCAGCATTAAACCTATAGCCATTTTAGTAGGTGCAGAAGGCTCTCTTCTGCCCAGCTTAATCCATAACCAGGCTAATACAGGTGCAAACGTGACAACAAATACAGAATTTAGTGAAGAGAACCAGCTTGCTGGTACTGTAAAAAAGCCCAGGTCCCTTTTGGTAGATTCTTCGGCAAAGAAAGTAAGTGAGGCGCCGGCCTGTTCAAAGGCACTCCAGAAAAATACTACAAAGAATGCAACGATAAAGATCACCAGGATTCTCTTTTTCTCTACTCCGGTCAGCTTTGCATCACTGAAAATCATGTAAGCAATGCCGATTACGCATGCCAGCATTAAGTAACTCAGGTAACTGTAAACCCTTGCATCGATATAAAGCAGGCCTACACACACACCGGAAAATACCAGCAGCGCAAGGTAAACCAAAACAGGAGATACTTCTTTACCAGTTTGCTCAGGCTTCATGCCCAGCAGCTTGCCGTCCGGATCTTTTACATATTTGTCTCTCAGATTGATAAAAACGACCACACCCAGCACCATGGCAATTGCAGCGGCAAGAAAAGCCCATTTAAAATCAACAGGATTGCCCGTATCGCCTACATAACCGCAGATGAACGGACCCAGTGCACCGCCCACATTGATACCCATATAGAATATCGTGTAAGCAGCATCCAGTCTTTTATCGCCGGGGCGATATAACTGACCAACCATAGAGGAGATGTTTGGTTTAAAAAATCCGTTACCGGCAATCATGAAACCTAATCCTGAAAAGAAAAGGAAGGCAGAAACATCCGCATTGCTGTGATAAACCGAGGCACAGCAGAACATAAGAAGTTCTCCAAGGGCCATCAAAAGTCCGCCTGTAACGATAGATCGCCGGTTTCCCCAGTACCTGTCGGCCACAAAACCACCAATTAATGGCGTCAGAAAGACAAGGCCGGTATAACTTCCGTAAAGGTTTGAGGCAAAGGCTTTATCAAACAGCAGTGCTTTAGTCATGAAAAGTACCAGGATAGCCCGCATGCCATAGTAGTTGAAACGTTCCCACATCTCGGTAGCGAATAGTACATATAATCCTTTAGGATGGCCTTTTGGAGTGTCGTGTATCAACTCCGGCTTCAGGATTTCAGATTGATCCATAGTGTTGTATTATAGGTTTTATTTTTAATAAGTTCAGTGTTCTAACAGGTAATCTGCGCAAAATAATTTAATTTATTTGTTTATCCAGACAATAGAGGAAATTAGAATTTTTTAGTAACGGGTATATCCTTCCTTTTTGGATCGATATACAGCTCGTCCAGATCGTTGGGATCGTTGTTCAGTTCGATATTCTCAATCAGTTTCAGTTTATTCCCTACCAGTCGGTAAGCATCAAAACTTGAATCAGAAGCATAGTATTCAAAATTGCCTGTCATGGTAGAATCAATCGGTGCCAGATGATCAAAGGCAATCAGTTGTTCTTTCTTGTCCAGCCTCAGCGTCATCGTGTTCTGCCTGTTGTATTCAAATACGATCCTGTTTTTTACAGGCGTATTTTTTGGGCCTTCAAATATCGGTTTGCCAAAAGTCGCGGCATTTTCATCAAATGATAAAATATCAATTACCTTTTTGGATGTCTTGATATTATTTCCTTTCCAGCCAAGCAGGGCATAACA
Organism: Pedobacter westerhofensis; assembly: GCF_900182595.1. Classification (GTDB taxonomy): domain Bacteria; phylum Bacteroidota; class Bacteroidia; order Sphingobacteriales; family Sphingobacteriaceae; genus Pedobacter; species Pedobacter westerhofensis. Next base: position 318,350 of record NZ_FXTN01000007.1, read on the forward strand.
TGTTTTCTGCCCGCCCGCCATGAGGGGGATAATTTCGTAATAACGTGCTCCGTACCACTGTCTGTTAGTCGTGATCTGGTTATTATCGGTAAAATGTTCCGTATCGTCAATCAGTGGGTAGAGCTTCAGCTTTCCATCTGCCGTCGCCATCTGGATGGTGCCAAAGAAACGGTAGGTTCCTTCTTCTGTGGGGATATACCAGCTAAAGATCCTGAAGCTGCGGTCGGGAGAAGAAATTATGGAGATGGTCCTCAGGGAGTCGAAACCATAAGTGTATGATCCCGGGGTTTTTAATGCCGTAACCAGCATTTTGATAAACTTTGCATTTTGTTCAAAACGCTGGATATTGCCTGTTGCGGTAAACATCGTTTGCGTATACCGGAACAGAGAATCCTGGTATTTGTTCAGTGCAGGATTGCCCGCAGGTTTTACCTGTGCAAAACCAGTGGATGCCGCAGCACCCCATATCAAAGTTATTAAAAAGGATAGGTATACCTTCTTCATTAATTTAAGTTTTCAATCACCACAGCACTTGCGCCACCGCCGCCATTGCAGATACCGGCAACTCCAATTTTTCCTTTGTTCTGGTACAGTACCGAAATCAGGGTCACTACGATCCTGGCTCCCGAAGCACCCAGGGGATGACCCATGGCTACAGCACCACCATTTACGTTGACCACATCTTCAGATAAGCCCAATTCTTTATTATTAGCCAGTGAAACTACAGAAAAAGCCTCATTAATCTCAAAAAAATCTACCTCATCCAGGTTTTTGCCAGCTCTTTTTAAGGCCAGGGGGATAGCTTTTGAGGGCGCAGTTGTAAACCATTCCGGCGCCTGCTGTGCATCGGCATAGCCGATAACGCGTGCCAAAGGTTTTAATCCCATGGCTACCGCCTTTTCTGCGCTCATCAGGATCAGCGCTGCCGCGCCATCATTCAGTGCCGAAGCATTGGCCGCGGTAACTGTTCCGTCTTTTTTAAATACGGGTTTTAAACCCGGCATTTTATCAAAATTAACAGTATACGGATCTTCATCCTGATCTACTATGGTAGTATTGCCTTTACGGTCGGTTACTTCTAGAGGGATAATTTCTGTACTGAATTTGCCAGACTCCTGTGCGGATTGTGCACGTTTATACGAACCTGCTGCATATCTGTCCTGTTCTTCGCGACTGATTTCGCATGTAGCTGCGCAGAGCTCTGCGGCAGCGCCCATATGATAATCGTTGTAAACATCCCAGAGGCCGTCTTTAACCAATCCGTCTGTCATTTGGCCATGGCCTAGTCTGTAGCCTGTTCTGGCTTTGTCCAGGTAATAAGGAACATTGCTCATGCTCTCCATTCCGCCAGCCACAACAATATCATTTTGGCCGAGGGCGATACTTTGCGCAGCCAGCATAATAGCTTTGGTGCCTGAGGCACAAACTTTATTGATTGTAGTTGCGGGTACATCGGGTAATCCGGCAAATTTGGCGGCCTGTGTTGCGGGGGCCTGACCTAAGCTGGCCGATAAAACATTGCCCATAAATACTTCCTGTACATCTTCCGGGCTGATGCCTGCCTGCGCAACTGCAGCCTTAATCGCAAGGCCTCCCAACTGAGTGGCAGTAAAGCCTGAAAGTGAACCTCCGAAACTCCCGATTGGGGTTCTCAGTGCTGATACAATAACTACTTCTCTCATTGATCTCTATTAAATTTGGTCGGGAGCAAAGCTAATAATTTTTAATTCGCCCGGCAGGTAATTTTTTTGTTCTGGCATTTGCCGGCTTAAACACCCGCATAATATTTTCATATATACGTGTGATTTTTGAAAAAATAATCAGCCAAACTGATGTTGAAAAATCGTTTTTATTCCTGTAAAGAATATATTGAGCTTTCGACACTATTGTTGAATAATAAAAAACTTTTTATCATTGACGAATAATTGAAACAATATAATCATCTGATAACCATATCATAGTCATGCAGGAAGTTGAAAAAGAAGTCAGACAGTTTATTAAAAGTTCCCTTGTTTTGATATTGTTCGTTCCCTTCTGGATTGAGAGTGTTCATGAGATGCTGAAGCGGATCATTTAAAAATATTTTAGCAGGAAGAGAGTAAAATGAAGGATAATGCGTTATTGAAGTATAAAATGAATAAAGATCTTGTCAAATGGGCGTTCGTCCGGCAGACATGTTTAGGTAAATAATAGTTAATTAGAATAGCCGGTGTGTGTGGATGCAACACCGGCTATTTGTTTTTATTTACTGAAAATCTTTCCGGTTCCAATATCCCGGGTTTTGTGTCTGGCTATTATTCAATTGAATTTTCCTGGTTGGGATAGGGTATAAGGACAGCGTAGGAATGATATTCCCGATCGTGTGTAAATTCAAGGGCAATAAACATTTACATTTTCATAGTTTTATAAGGTCTAATGTGTGTCATATAGAAGCAGACAGGGCTAACCGGAAAGACGAAAATAAAAAACCGCCTTCATAATTTCTTACGCGGCGGTTTATGGTTAGAATTGGATGGTTGAGAACTGATTAGAATAGCTGGCTTAAAATCCGTATCTCAGTCCGATCTGGAACTGGTAAGGTGTACCTGTAGGAACAGGAATACCAGAGTTGTTCACGCGGTAGTTGAACGATTTAGTTGCAGCGTCATAATTATTAACTAAAGGAACTGCAGGTGTGGTAGATGTCGCAGGTATAGCTGCACTACCGTTCAAAGCATATAATGCTGAAGTGCTCAAACTTCTGTTTACGCCCCAGTCTTTGTTCAACAAGTTAGTGAAGTTGAAAATATCCGCTGAGACTTCAAAAGAATGTGTTTTGTAAAGCTTGAATTTTTTTGATACTCTGATATCAACAACGCCAAAGTAATCGTTTACACCACCATTACGCTGCGCAATTTGTCCGGAATATTTAATGATATAATCTTTCAAGCTCTGACTTGCAGCAGGATTATCCAGCAAAGCCTGTAAACCTGTACGTACGTTCTGAGGAACATTTGCACTGCTTCTGTCAAATATATAGGCAAGGTCATTTGTTGCAACAAAATCACCATTATTATTAGCACCCGAGATCAGGCTGTAACGTGTTCCGCCAATTCCTGAATAACGTACGGCTACAGTTACGCCGTAAAATGATGGAAATGTACCATAAACCACAATCTTGTTTCTGAACTGGTTATCTGAATAAGTCATATTGCTCAGGTTTCTCGGATCATCTTTCACAGGAAGCGATAATGTTGCTGAGTTGGCTACGTTACCATTGAACGAAGTATTATCTTTTGTATCATTCCAGGTATAACTTGCGGAGATCTCACCGTCCCTGAAATATTTCCAGGTTGCATCAAGTACTACAGCAAACTGGTTTACCCTACCTTTACTGTTTAGCTCAAGTACACGGCCAAAGCTATTGCTGATACGGCCGGTTTTCCAGTCAGAAGAACCATTAGCCGCGATTTGTGGTACAAATACTCCGCGGTTATCTTCATTAGGCAGCGTGAAATAAGCATTAGCTGCCATGTTTCTGTCTACATACATATAGTTATTTCTGCCCAAAGTTGCGTATCCTGTAACACCTACCTTTAATGATGTGGTGATTAATCTACTGTATGACAGGTTGGCCTTGTATACTACGGGAATTTTTGCATCTTCTGCATAAGTATTGATCGTAGGTAACTGCAGGGCAGCCAGGGTAGGGGCAGTAGCGGTACCATTTCTGTATCCGGTAAAGTTAGGCGTAGGAACGTCAGTATTGATTACATCTACCGTAGCAAGGTGTTTACCGTCAAACGTTAAGTTGTTGATGGTTACATAATTGTTAACGTCAGATCCAAAGATACCCGCTCCAAAACGTACAAAATCGGTTCTGTTTTCGTTGATATCCCAGTCGAACTGAATTCTAGGCTGAACCAGGAATTGTTTCAGCTTATTATCAGTACGCACACCAACCTCATCCAGTAATTTCTGGTTCAGTGGTGATGTTGGATAGGCACTATAGTCTACACGCAATCCTCCTGTGAAATCCAGGCCCGGAGCCAGCTTTGTTTGCAACTGACCATACAGGGCAGCATTCCAGATTCCGGCTTTAACTGTAGGATCTGCCACCAGAGGAACCTCGCGGTAGTACCTGTTGGGGATCAGGTTATTAAAGTTATCCAGAGATGAGCCTGCTGCAGAGTTTGTAAACTCAAAACGTCCGTTTACTTCACTTCCATACAACGATTTAGCGCGTGTATACATTACATCGGCACCAAAAGTAAAATTGATCTTATCTGTATTATAATATAAGTTATCAACCAACTGGAATACATTATTGGTAAAACCTTCCTGACCAAAACGGTGGCCACCAATCTGTATGGCAGTGGCCGCAGAAGTACCGTCAGATAATGTAGACTGAACGTTGTTTACAATTGCCCTTGGAATAGAAATTCCGAGCTCATCATTTTGTGTGCTGGCCTGGAAAGTATAAAGATGCTGTACCTTCAGCTCATTCGTGATTTTGGGGCTGATTGTAGAGCGTAGTGTTGCCAGTAAGCTGTTATCAACGTTTTTATCATTACCATAACTTTCGTAGAGATTGATCGCTGTATTATCTTGCAGTCCAAGAGGATTTCTGTCATTTGTATAGTTATCACGTACCGTTAATAAGTTACGGTCGTTAATTTGCCAGTCGATACGCGCAAATGCGGCATCACTGCTACGGTTTTTGTCAAATGTACCGTACTGCGGCGTATTTGCTACTCCATATTTAGCGCGGGCGATGTCAAGAAATCTGTTTAAAGTACTATTGGTTACCCTAAATCTTGCTTCATCTTCAGCTCCGTTGATATCCGCAATAATCAATGGACGTGATTCTTTCTGGTGGTCCAGGCCGATGAAATAGTGCAGTTTATCTTTGATAATCGGGCCGCCTAAAGTAAACCCGTACTGATAAGTAGAGAAGTCGTTATCACGTTTGATACCCCTGATATCGTAAGGGCTGGATAACCAATCTGCTCTTCCGTACATAAATGCACTACCGCTAACAGTGTTGGTTCCTGATTTGGTAACAGCTGTTACTGAACCACCACCAGCTCTTCCGTAAGTCACATCGTACTGGTTGGTGACCACTTTAAACTCACGAACTGCCTCTATTGAGATTGAATAAGGTGCACCGCTGCGACTGGTTGTACTGCCACCTGCTGTTGGGTTTTTAGCGTTCATACCATCAATGGTATAATTGGTAGAAGAAGCCAGCTGACCTGAGATTCCCTGACCACGGCTCAATGGTGATAAATCCATCAGGTTGGAAAAGTTACGGCCGTTGATCGGCAACTGGTTCATCGTTTTAGCAGAAATCTCAGTTGATGCCCCAAAGTTTTTCACCTTGTTCTGCAGCCCTGTTCCCACTACTTCTACTGCTTTAAGATTTTGCGAAGCTTCCTGCATTTCTGCATTGGCTCTCACCGCATCACCAAAGTTGAGCATTAACACAGACATCGTCTGTTCAGCATATCCCATATAGATTACTTTTACCGAGTATGGCCCACCTAAGGGAAGTTCCTTAAAAGTGTATTTACCTTCTTTATCAGTTACTGTTCTGGTTGTAAAACCAGTAGCACTGTTTCTTGCCTGAACAGAAGCGCCGGGGATTGGCTTCTTGTCCTGTCCGGTGATCACACCGAAAATGGATGCTTGTGTCGTTTGTGCATACGCAGTGTTATTTGCACAAAAGCAAAGCAATAGTACTACAAAAAGTAGATTTCGTATCATAATAATTTGTTTGATTGGTTACGGTGCGAAGATGTTGCTTTAGTGTTAAGGGGGGGGTGAGTTTATATTAAGAAATGAATTCGTCTCATAATACTTCTGTTTGGTCTCATGTACTAAGTTGTTGGTGGCTGTTTTGAGCGGGCCATGAATACTGGTGTTTGTACTTCCGTAAGTTATAACCCTGCTAAAAATCGCTCAGTAAAAGAGCGATGAGCAGGTTTGCCGATCTGAAACTTGCAACGGAATATGCGAAGGCTATCCAGCTGTCTATCGGCAAAACCTTAGATTTTACCCAAACAGATGATAAGGGAAATGAGTTTAAGCTCTCTTCGCTGAAAGGCAAATACGTACTCGTAGATTTTTGGGCCAGCTGGTGTGTGCCCTGTCGTGCAGAAAACCCCAATTTGCTTAAGGCTTATCATGCGCTGAAAGATAAAAAATTTGAAATCGTTGGGATCTCACTGGACGAAACTAAAGCGAGCTGGTTAAAAGCAGTGGCATATGACGGAATGCCCTGGGTACAGGTAAGCGACCTTAAGGGCTTTAAGAATGATGTGGCGGTTAAATTTGGCATTACGGCCATCCCGCAGAATGTTCTCATCAATCCTGAAGGTGTAATCATCGCGAAGAACCTTCGCGGAGAAGATGTGCTGAACCAGCTTTCCGCTTCTGTAAAATAATTATTCGTTTTATTTAATCAGGAATGATCACTGCGGCGTATCCACCATTTCTCACCATTTTTATATTGATCTTGTCTCCGCCTTTCACTTTAAAAGTTTTTTTTCTGTAATCCATTGCCTGGCGGCCGGCATTAATCCCATCTTCAAAACAGGTTATCGTGTAGCTGGATCCCTTTTCCAGGAAATCAAGATCCAGCTGCAGGTTCCTTACCGGTTCTGCTCCGTTGGTGATGCCGCCGATAAACCACTTTTTGTCCTTGCGCTTTGCAACAACGGCCAGCTCGCCCACCTTTGCGGCCAATGCCCTGGTTTCATCCCAGGTAGTAGGTACAGCGGTAATAAACTCCGTACAGTCCAGGTTACGGTAATACAGGGTAGGGTTGTCGGCAAGCATCTGTATGCCGCTTTCAAATACCACGAACAGTGCCATCTGATAGGCACGCGTGCCAATGCTTGCTGCATTTGGCCTTTCCGCACTGTAAGATTCCGGCTGCATGCTGATCATTGCCCCCGGCGTGTAATCCATTGGCCCTACGGCATTGCGCATAAAGGGCAGGAAAAGACTGTTTTTCGGTTGTGTACCGCCCATTTGCTCCATGCCTCTGACGCCTTCATAAGAAATCACGTTTGGATATTTGTATTCTAGTCCCGCAGGCTTGAAAGCCCCGTGGAAGTCGACCATTAATTCATTTTCTGCCGCTGTCTTTGCCACCCGCTCATAATAGTTCACCATCCACTGGTCGCTGCGGTCCATAAAATCAATTTTAAGACCTTTCACTCCCCAGTCTTTAAACGTTTTGAACAGGTCCATATGGTTCTGTACCGTCAGCCAGGTGAGCCATAGCACTATACCTACATTTTTTTCTTTACCATAGCGGATCAGCTCATGTACATCTACCTTTGGGTTAGGCGTATAGGGATCAGTTGTGCTGTTTGCCCATCCTTCATCCATGATGATGTATTTTAGGCCAAATTTGGCAGCGAAATCAATATAATATTTATAGGTTTCCAGGTTATATCCGGATTCAAAGTTAACATCAGATCCGTATGGCGCAGCATCATTCCACCATTCCCAGCTGGCCTGACCGGGTTTTATCCATGCCGGATTTTTGATCACACTTGCTGAAGCCAGCTGTAAGGTCATCGTATTTTCTATCAGTTGTTTGTCTGATGTAGTGATCACGAAATATCTCCATGGAAAGCTGCGCTTACCGCTTGTTTTGGCGATATAATCTGCCTCTTTTGTGATTTTCAGGCTGCGGTCGCCATCCTCTCCAAATGCCAGCGGTACTTTCGGAAAAGTTGAGCGTACCGCATTCTGACCGTTTCCCTTAAGAAAGAGACAAGGGTAATCGGAAAGATCAGATTCGCTGACGAGGATTTTGTATTGTTTTTTTGTGTCGATCAGCAGCGGTAAAGTGCTCATTTTGGTATCCCATCCGGCAGAACTTACTGTGGAGTAATTTTCCTCATAACTTGTTTTGAACCCGGCGGGCTGCTGCACATGTAGATCGTACGCAGAGGGGAAGTTCAGTCCCACCTCTTCGTCCAGCACTTCAATATTACCTTTTTTGGATGTGATAAAACGGTAAGCAAGCCCATTGTCGAATGCTCTGAATTCCACGGCATAGCCGCCCTTAAATGTCAGCAGCAATTGATTGTACCTGGACTGCACTGTAGCATATTTCAATGCAACGTATGGTTTAATGGCAGTGGTCACTGATGATGTTTTTGAACTGATCAGCTGAGGGGCCATGGCCAGGTTTTCATTTTTCAACATCAATGCCAGGCTGTTATTGACCATCAGTGGATCCGAATTGCAGGAAACAGAATAGCGGATTTTATCTGTAATGGCAATGGCTATTTTGATATGGCCATCAGGCGATACAAGCGCGGCATTATTTTGTGCCTGTGCGCCGCCGAAAATAGCGCACAGTAAAAAGATCATCAGGTAATTTGGTTTCAAATTCATTTTTTGATACTGCTGGTGAACTAAAGTAGAAAAAATTAATCATACTACTTGCACTCCGGTAGATTGAATCTGCTCAAATCACCCGGTTTTTTTGCAAGGCGTGACCATAATCACAACGCTATAAAATGATCAATAATCACTATTGACCGGTGAATTCCAAATTCTTAAATTTAGTAAAGTGTTAAAATGTAGACCTTAAACCATTAATTATGAGAGTATTTAGAAATATTGGGCTTTATTCAGGCCTGTTGGTTTGTCTTTGTTATGCTGCATGTTCTTCCCCCGAAGGATTGAAGAAAAGCCTTGTTGGCAAGTATGCTTCGGAGGGTGAGGATGAATATGACAACTTCAGGGATACTTTGGAAATAAGATTGCTCGACAACGGCAATTTTGATGTTCAGACCATCGCACACTGGTCGGCCGCCAAAATGGATAATCCCCTGCGTCCGAATGAAAACAAAAAGGCAGGGGAATGGCATAGCTATGGGCAGGACCGTACAGAAGTGGCTACCCTGCAGGCAAGCGATACCACATTGCGGATAACTGATCCGCTGACGGGCCAGGTGAAAAGGATTTTCGTAAAATCTCAGGGGAAAACTTTAGAAAAAACGAGCAGGAGCGGTGTGAAGAAGGTTTATCATAAAGTCTCCTAGTACAGCTGACAAGCTAAGCTCAGTTATAGATCACGTCACTATATGCGAGCCTGGTCATCCCTGATCAGGCTTTTTCAGTTTAATACGAAAAGCGGGAAAGGGTGACTGTGCAGGGTAATAGATGCTCGAAGTAGCCAATAGATATATAAAAAGTAGGCTCAGATAGCATTATTTTCCTATGTTTTCAAGCGGCCTGAAACGCAATGCGCTCCATGTATCGTCTATAGAGATGGCCGTCACAGTTTTTATACCGTATTGTTCTGCGGTTTCGCGGATGAGGTCTCTGTTCAGGTCGGTTTTAATTTTGGAAGTTCCTTTCTGATAGGCAAACCATAATATGCTATCTGGGAGTATCCGGGATAGTTGATTTTCAAGAAATTCAAGCAGTTCCTTTTTGGAATAGAGAAAAACAAGCGTGTTTTCATTGGGAAGACCGGGAGTAAAAGCAGTCTTGTAACCAAGTTCGCTGATGTCTGACTGAAATACCTCAGGGGCATTTAACACTGTTGCAGTATCCCTGAATTTGAATTTGTGAAGAGCAGTTTTCATATTTTTTTCAATTAAGCTGAGCCATTCTTGGATTACAGGTTTTAATGCTTCTGATTTGAGTTCCGCAAATGACGATCTGATCTGCTAACCAGATGAGTGATTTGTGCAGCCGATGCCGCAGGATTGTTCTTACATGTCAACAAGATATACATCTGAACTGAATCCGAGCGCTGTTTAAATTTAAGCCGGGCTGGCAGGATGCGTTGCCCGGCTCTCAATATAATCATTAAGTAAGCAAAATTATTTCATTTGTTTCTCAAGCGCCTTCACATGCTCCAGATGCATTTTAAGTTTGGGTAACATCTGCTGTGCCCAGGCTTTTACTGAAGGATCTTTTCCTGTCGTCCCATAATTCTCGAACACCTGTACTGTATTTCCATGTCCTGCAGACATGGCATGGACAAATGCCGAATCAAAATCCGGGGCATGATCCAACAGTGGATCAGGTTTGATCCCGCCTGTTGCGGCAGGTGGTAAATCTATATGCCGGCTTTTGGCCAGTTGCAGCAGTTGCTTTTCCGCTGCGCCGTGATCTGTAACCATCATTTTTCCGAAGGACTTCACTTCAGGGTTTTTCCCTTTTTTCACCGCCTGTTCACCGGCGCTTACTTCCTGCAGGTTTTTAATACTGGCCACAATGAGGAAATGCCTTGTGGTTGTATCCGGATCTGGTTGGGGGATCTGTGCATGTGCAGCGAAAGCGCCGCTCAGTGCGATCATAAACAATAATTTTTTCATATCTGTGCTGATTAAGGTTGACCTACGCCACCTGATGAACCATAAACCTGCCCTGTCGCAAAGCTGGCATCCGCTGCGGCTAACTGTACAAAAATAGAAGCCAGTTCTGCGGGCTGTCCCGGCCTGTTCAGCATGGTCCAGCTACCGAACATCTGCTGTTTTTCAGGCTGTGCACCACCGCTGACCTGCAGTGCGGTCCAGATCGGTCCCGGTGCCACTCCGTTTACACGGATACCTTTTGGTCCAAGCTGTTTGGCCAGTGATTTTACATAATTCATCGTTGCAGCTTTAGTTTGCGCATACGCGTACAGGTCAGGTGAGGGATCATATGCCTGTTCAGAGGTGGTACCGATAATCGCAGAACCTGCAGGTAAATGCGGCAATGCTTCGCGGATGATCCAGAAAGGTGCATAAATATTTGTCTTCATTGTGGCATCAAACTCCTCTGTAGTGAGGTCGACGATAGAATTTACCGACTGCTGGCGACCGGCATTATTCACGATAATGTCCAGTCCACCCAGGCCCGTCATCGCCTGCTGAACCAATTTTTTACAGAAGTCCTCGCTGCGCAGGTCGCCCGGAATAGCAATCGCCTTGCGGCCTTCTTTTTTGATCAGAGCAATCACTTCCTGCGCATCCTGTTCCTCGCTGGGATAGTAATTAATAGCCACATCTGCACCTTCGCGGGCATAGGCAATTGCTGCTGCACGACCCAATCCTGAGTCGCCCCCAGTGATCAGTGCTTTACGTCCCATCAACCTGCCGGAGCCCTTGTAGCTGGATTCACCACAGTCGGGCACAGGGTTCATTTTGCTTTGCAGGCCTGGCCATGGCTGTGGCTGGCTTACAAAAGGAGGTTTAGGATACAGCGTGGTAGGGTCGCTGATTTTTGCCGGGCCATCATAATGGGTTTCCGTAACATTGGCTCTTGCCAGCACCGGTGATACCGCAACGGCAGCCAGGGTAGTTCCCAAACCGGCAACTACCTGCCTCCTGGTCATTTTGTCTTGCTCTTTCATGTATGTTTTTCTTTTTAGGTATATGGGTAGTATGATGTTCTGTTTACAACTGTTCTGATCTGCTATTTCAATATTTCAGTTTTAACTCATGAGTCAATCATTTGTTTAGAATTTATGAAATTTTGAAGAAACTGGCCCGGGAAATTTACCCTGACCTGAATTGTCCGCTTAGCTATAACTGATCACAATCACCTGATCATATGACGGCTGTCACAATCCCTGCAGTGTTCGTTGTGTAGCTTTGAGTAGAGTACTAATGATCGTTTTAGTAATCTTTAACCAATAGATTATGAAAGCTTTATTCTACATCACTATCCTTGCGCTTTCCAGCACATGTCTGCAAGCCCAGGATAAAGGAATTTCAAACCAGATCTCTGCTCAACTGGCCGGCGATACCAATGCGGAAGGCCTGTTTTACCCTGCCTCAGTACAGCGTTTTTATCTTGCAAACGACTTCCAGCCGGCCTGGATCAAACCCCAGGCGGAGATGGGCAAAACCTGGCAGGCCATGTTGTTGCTGGACTGTGTATTACAGTTTGGCCTGGCACATGCAGATTATCATCCATATGAACTATCATATGATAGTTTACGTACCATGCTGCAGCAACCCGAAAAATGGGATGCTCAGGTAAAAGCAAGGTTTGATATCGTGCTAACAGATGCAATGATCAGCCTGATGAACCATCTTCATTATGGTAAGCTCAATCCAGAATATCCTGCACACAGAATTGACAGGGGAACTAATTTACCCTTCCTGACAGAACATAAGCTCTGCGAAGCATTGTCGCGGGACAATTTTATGGAGTGTATCCTGGGCGTCCAGCCGCAGGATCAGAACTATGTTCATCTACAGCACTATATGCAGCTTGTAAAAGGCCAGTATCAGGGCGATTGCTATGAAATTCCCGAAGCTGATGTCAGGCTCGTAGCTATAAACATGGAACGACTGCGATGGGCAAATTTTCCAAAGCGCCCCTTCATTCATGTGAATATTCCATCTTATACACTTAAATTATGTGAACCTGATTCTGTCTACAGCTTCAAAATAGCAGTAGGGCAAGCTAAACACAACCGTGCTGCAACGAACTGCGCAGCAGCATATCTTACTGCCGCTCCAATCCGTTCACTGGCCCACAGCGCTATACGCGTGCAGAAAGTTACTGCACTCGCCAGTCTGCTTTTGCGTTACGATGGCCAGGCTGATCGAATATCACTGCTGCGAAAAGATGCAAGTTATGACCTTAACATGATGCCCATGCTTAAAAAGGCCGTTCCTTTAAGGCTTACTTATCTTACCTGTGTGATCAGGGGAGGGCTGCTGGAACGGTACCCGGATATTTATGGATTTGACCTCCTACTGCAAAACAAGCTATACAACATTCCGCAGAAACTGGCTGTAAACTGAATCTTTAGTAATTTTTGATGATGAAATCAATACTCGTACCGATAGATTTTTCAAGGCCTGCAGTGAATGCGGCGAGGTATGCCATGCACCTTTGTGAGATCGTTCATTCCAATCTATTCCTGGTCAATATTATACCGGCTGGCAGCTCAGCACCGTCCTTTGGCAGGGACCCGGGGCCGCTTTATGGGAATTCAGCCATCAGTGAGACCAGCAAGAGACAGCTGGAAAGTTTTGCTGAGGAACTTACAATGCAGGATGCATTAATGACGGTTCCTAAATCATTTCATCCGGCAATCTCCTGTCTGGTACGCGAAGGGAATATAAAAGATGTGCTGGCCAGGCTCGTCCGGGAAAATAAGATCGGTCTGACTATCATGGCCAGCTCTGCTAAAGATCCGCTGCAATACACTGATTGCCCTGTATTACTCATTCCACCAGCGTACAAATTCAGGAGTGTAAGAAAAATTGCGATGGCAACCAGCCTCAGCAATCCCGATCTTGAAGTCATCCATTCCATGGCAGGACTGGCATCCTGGTTTGGCGCTGATCTCGTGGTTACACATATTACTGATTCAGCACATGACAGCCCGGCTGATCACAGGAAGGCAGCCGGCTTCCTCAGAGATGTAACCAACAATATCAATTATGACCGCATCTACTACCGTCACATAAAAAATTCAGATATTGATGATGGTCTGCACTGGTTAGCAGAAAATGGTGAAATCGATATCCTGGTAATGGTTCATCACCAGAAAGGATGGTTTTCAAATATTTATAGCAGCAGTCATACCAAAAGAATATCCCGCCATAATGTTCTCCCGCTGCTGGTGTTTCCGGCAGACAAAAGGTTTACTTTTTAGAGGCGCCCGCGGAGCTGGAAACCTCAGGGAGATCCCTTGCTTAAGGTAATGAGTACTCTTTTAACTTCAATTATATGGGTTAAATGAGAAAACAAGAATGATCAGAGCTGGCTTGGACGTTCAAACCGGCCTGTTTTTTCGTCAATACTGATTTTATACAGAATCAAATCAATACTGGTGCCGATGTCGCTTTCACTTTCTGTGAAGCCATGGGATGGATGGCTATCTTCAGATTCTATTGCGGGCATCACATGTTTAATGATAGCCTGCATCGCCTGGCGCATTTCTTCCCCCTCGGTAATCTCCTGAAATTTTCCCCATAATATCGCGCTTTTCCAATCAGTGATGTTTTTGATCACATCTACCTGAAAGCAGACCTGTGGATTGATACGTAACATGTCAATTTTTTTTCCTGCTGCAGAATGTCCATAGATCACACCATCCTGATACACATAATTGATAGGTACAATATAGGTTTTACCCTCATTGCAGCAGCCTATCCTGCCTGTAACCTGTTCTTTTAACAGGTCGTCTATTTCGGTAATGGTAAGTGATCCTAGCATAATTCTAAAGATCTGCATATCATTTTTGGATATGAATGATGCAGTTCACTGATAACCATGATGTTCATCATTTTTGATTACCCCCCCTGGTGATTTTCCGCAAGTTGTGCCTCCAGGCTGTGTTTTGCAGCAGTTGATTGTCAGCATTGCTTCCACGTATTGACGTCCTGCGGGATTTTACACTTTGGCCTTACAGGTAATTGCTGACTTCTATAAGATTCAGATCGGGATCCCGGAAATAAATGGATTTGATTTTCCCGCAGGCCCCTGTACGCGTTACATTGCTGGAAATGACAGCTATGTTTTTCTGTTTCAGTTCTATCTCAATTTCTGATATTGGCGTGGAGGAGATAAAACACAGATCTGCCGAACCAGGGGTTGCACTATGTGCTTTGGGTTCTATTTCATGCCCAAGTTGATGAAGGTTGATCTTTTGATTTCCAAAGAAAAGAGCCTGGCGGCCTTCCTGAAAGGTATCTGCCCTCATGCCCATCACATCGCGGTAGAACGCTATCGTTGCATCCGGATCTTTTACTGTTAACACAAGGTGGTCTATATGATTGATTTGCATGATTGACAAAGGCTGGTCATGAATTAACGTGATACGGTCCAACTTAATATTAAATAATGACGATATATTTTCTTATTCCTGGCGCTGTCCGTCAATAGCTGCCTTCTGCAATGGTTGAGATCATCGCCTTTTAAAGAATGTAAAAACTTCTTCGTAGTAATGTCCAGCAAGGGTAGTTGCTATTTTGGCTGATGTACGAGCCAGGCGGAATGTACAGCTCTAAAGCATAGAACAAATCCTGCTTCTTATTGGTTTAAATATTAAAATATCGAAATGGAATCAAGAAGATCATTCATCGCCAATGCATCACTGGCAACAGCAGCACTGGCAGCTAGTCAGGTGCCCGGCATGGCCATCGCTGGTGATAACATACAGGAACAAAATACCTTATCAGCTGTAAAAGGATTCAATCTCCCCGGTAAAATTGGAGCGGGCGGCGTTGCCCTCGGTAACGGTTTCCACGAAAATTCAGATGAGCTGATCCAGCAAACCCTTATGGCAGAATGGGATGCTGGTATCCGTTATTATGATACCTCACCTTTTTATGGATTCGGATTAAGCGAGCGCCGTTTGGGCCACTTTCTCTTCAGTAAAGACAGAAAAGACTTCGTGCTGTCTACCAAAGTTGGGCGTGTATTTGAAGCCGACCGCAATTTTAAGAAAGATCCCGCAAGCTTATGGCATGGCAATCTCAATTTCAAATATAAATTTGATTACACAGCTTCGGGTGTGAGGCGCTCTATAGAAGACAGCTTACAGCGTTTAGGCTTATCCTCTATTGATATGGTCTTTGTACACGATTTGTCACCTGATACTGGAGAGTTGGGTGCCCGCTGGGTAGAATATTTTGACATTGCTGCCAAAGGTGCATTCCCCGAACTTATAAAAATGCGTGAGGAGGGAATTATCAAGGGCTGGGGACTCGGCGTAAACACTCCCGAACCTATCATGAAGGCGATGGAGGTCTCAGACCCGGATATCAATCTGGTAGCTATACAATACTCATTGTTAGAACATGAAAATGCACTGAATAAATTATTCCCGGCGATGCAGAAAAAAGGAGCACAAGCCGTTATTGGAGGTCCTTTGAATGCAGGCTTTCTGGCTGGCAAAGACAGATATAACTACGGGCCAACCATCCCGCCGGAAATGCTGGCCAAAAGGGATAAACTGCAGGCTATTGTACAAAAGTACAATATACCATTAAGGACGGTGGCTTTACAGTTTTCTGCGGCCCATCCCGTAGTCTATGCTGTTATACCGGGTGCCAGTACTCCGGAACAGGCTATCCAAAACGCCGTGTCTATGACACAAAGGATCCCTGATGCTTTGTGGAAAGAGCTAAAAGATCAGAAACTGATTGAAAAGAATGCTCCTGTACCAAAGGCTTAAGCGCAGAATTTTATCGAAAGGAAAACAGGGCTGCCTGCCGCAGTTTGATTTTAATTCTGCAAGGCAGTCCCATCGAAACTGAACTTTTCAGGATAGCGGTTTGACCGTTTCAGGAAACCTTTGCTGAGGCTAAGCAGCTAATTTTGTCTCCTAATCATTGAGATAATTATGGCAAAGACAGTATTAGTGACCGGGGCTTCCGCAGGAATCGGTAAAGCAACAGCAATTTTATTAGCACAAAACGGGTATCATGTTTACGGCGCGGCACGGAGGACAGAAAAGATGGAGGGCCTGAAAGCATACGGCATCACGCCGGTCACATTGGATGTTACCAACGATGACAGCATTAGTGCATGTATTGAACAGATTTTCCGTGAAGCAGGAAGCATTGATATATTGGTCAACAATGCGGGGTTCGGCTCCTATGGTGCGATTGAAGATGTTACGATGCAGGACGCAAAATATCAGCTGGAAGTAAACGTTTTTGGTGCAATGCGGCTAAGTCAATTGGTGCTGCCTAAAATGCGGCAAAACAGCTACGGTAAGATTATAAACATCTCTTCTGTTGGGGGTAAAATTGCATTTCCGTTTGGCGGCTGGTACCACGCCAGCAAATTTGCCATCGAAGCCCTGAGCGACGCCATGCGGCAGGAAGTAAAGCAATTTGGTATAGATGTAATGGTGATTGAACCGGGCGGCACAAAGTCAGAATGGGGCAACATTGCTGTAGAAAGTTTAATGCGTGTTTCGGGCGGGACAGCGTATCAAAAAATGGCAACGGCTGTTCAGAAAACATTTACAAATATGGCCGGTAACCTTCCTGAGCCGGTTGTGATCGCTGAACTGATCAAAGAAAGTATTGAGGCGGAAAGTCCGAAAACAAGATACACCGGCGGTTATATGGCAAAGCCGATGTTGTTTTTACGGAATATTCTGTCTGACAGGATGATGGAAAGGCTAATTATGAGTCAGCTAAAATAATGTATCTTTATGATCATGCAACCGGAGAAAATCAGCAGTAACATCATCTTGTATGCCTGTGAAGGCGAAACACATTTTGATCACGACCCTTTTGTGTATGAGCATTATTTTGGCATCATCACTTCCGGAAGTGCCGATCATTATACAGATCATGGTGTGGTCAATTATCCTACGGGATCTTTATGCCTGATCCGGAGGAACCAGTTACTGAAAGTCATCAAGAAACCAGACGGAGAAAAACCATTTGCGACTATTACTATCTTCCTGGAGCAGGAAACACTGAAAAAATACAGTGCGGAACATGATGTGAAAGCTGATGGGGTTTATGCTGGCGAAACCATTCTGATATTAGAAAACGACGCTTTTATGAAAGGGTATTTTGATTCGCTCATGCCGTATTTTGCCCAGCCCGAAAAGCTGACGCCAATCCTGGCACAGGCAAAAACTACCGAGGTGATTGCCTTATTGCTGCGTAATCCCGCGTTGAAAAATTTCCTGTATGATTTCAGCGAGCCACACAAAATAGATCTGGAAGCATTTATGAAAAGACACTATTCATATAATGTTCCCCTGGCACAATTTGCGAAACTAACGGGCAGAAGCCTCTCTACCTTTAAACGTGATTTTGTGAAAATTTTCGGTACAACGCCTGAAAAATGGCTACAAACCCAACGTCTGGAAAGGGCATATTTTCTGATCACACAAAAGAATAAACGCCCTTCGGAAATTTATCTCGAACTGGGTTTTGAAAGTTTGTCGCACTTTTCATACACTTTCAAAAAGCTGTTTGGACAGACCGCGACAGAAAGCAAAATACATCAGGAGTAAACGCTTAAGACGCGTTTAAACTTTGGGGGAGAGTTCAATGCAATGTGACGGTCCAGTGCCCTGCCTGTTTTTAGGGCAACCCACCTTAGCATAGCAGCTCCATACTCGCCGGTATTTTAGAGGAAATCCCGTTCCAATGCAATTTTTCCCGGATCTTCCTCTACTGGTTTTCTGGTATATTTACTATTCGTGGCAAAAAAAATGCAAAATTTCTTAATTTAACGGCCTGTTTGTTAGAAAAATTAAGCATTACGTAATTGAGCCGCTGCCCTATGTTAAAACTGATCACTATCAATCAGAAAATCCTGATCCTCCTGTTTTGTTTAGTCATGGCTACCAGTGGCTTTGCCAAAGCGCAGCTGCCAATCAATGAAAAAGCATATGCGGATAGTTTAAACCAGGCGTACTTGCGGCTGAATAACGATAGTGCCCGGGCCAGGACAAGCTTCCTCTTATCGCATTACTGGTCTGTTAAAAATGATACTGAACAAGCGACGAAGTATTTTATGCAGGGCAGGAAGCTGGCAAAAGATCATCCTTATGTACAGGCTATTTCTTATTTTTTTGAGGCCGATTTATATCTGACCCTCGATA
This sequence comes from Pedobacter westerhofensis, assembly GCF_900182595.1. Classification (GTDB taxonomy): domain Bacteria; phylum Bacteroidota; class Bacteroidia; order Sphingobacteriales; family Sphingobacteriaceae; genus Pedobacter; species Pedobacter westerhofensis. The sequence continues at coordinate 336,900 of NZ_FXTN01000007.1, forward strand.
CGGTGAAAAGCTGGAAAGCAATCCATACCGGAAACCGTTTGTTGTCGGCCTATAAAATCAAAGAGGCTTATACGTTCCGGTCAAAACTGTGGTATAATGCTGCAATCATGGAGCAAGATGCTGATCACGTCAAAACGGTGGTAAATATCTTGTTAAACAAAGTGATCCCACTGGTTAAAAAGAGCAGCGACAAGTCTGCACTGGCCAAATATTACTCGCAGACGGGGGTCATTTTTATGAATACGGGGCAATACGAGAGGGCTGCAATATATTATAATTTGTGCATTGGCCTTCAACAATACATTTCTGCAAAATCCACCATACTGCTGCGTACCTATGTGCTGGCGGCGTCAAACTATCTTTATTTACATCATGTCGCTCAGGCGAAAAAATTGCTGGATAAGGCTAAAGCAATTTTGGCACCTTTCCCAAAATCCAGAAGCCTCCCGGATTATTATTTCACTGAAGGCAATTATTATGAAGAGACATCGCGCTATGAGCTGGCCCTCCAGAGTTATGAAAAGGGCATCACCCTCAGCAGGGAGCTGAAACAGGATTATATGCTCGAAACCCTGGTGATGCAAAAATACTCTGCGCTTTCCCATCTTAAAAAGTACCCTGAGGCTAAAGCCTTACTGGATAGTATGGCCAAAGCAACGGAATATATGGCCATATCCAACAACCGTCTGCAGTTGTATAATGAAATGGCAAAAACAAATGAGCATTTGGGATTGATGAAAGATGCTTACCAATGGCTGCGGCGCTATAGTGCCTTAAATGATAGTCTTCAAAAAAGCAAATTAGATACTGACATCGGGGAGATGGAGCTGAAATTCAGAAATGCGGAAAACAAACAAAAGATTTCAGAACTCAGCTCGGCCAATGAGAAAGTGAAACTGACGGCCAAAAACAGTAGGCTGGCCAGCTGGCTCCTTGGTGCTATAGCTTTATTTCTGCTGTTTGCCCTGTTAGCGGGATATTATATTTATAGTGCCAAGCAAAAACTGAGCATCCAGAAAGACCTGAATGTACAGCAGGAACTGAAAAACATCCATCAGGAGCAGCAGATCAGGATCGCGCAGGCGATGATGCAGGGGCAGGAAGAGGAGCGGGCAAGAGTTGCCCGGGATCTGCATGATGGTTTAGGCGGTACGCTGGCGGTCGTAAAAATGAACCTCTCGGGCTATGGCCTTAAACACAAGATCGGCCAGACGCCGGACTTCAATGCAATCATCACACAACTGGACCATTCGGTAAATGAGTTACGCGGCATTGCAAGGAACATGATGCCTGCATCGCTGCTGCGGTTTGGATTGGAGACTTCGATCAAAGATCTGTGTGAATCATTTTTGTCGGATCACCTGCAGATAGATTTTCAATTTTTTGGTTCCAGCAAAGACATTTTGATCCAGGAACAAATCGCAATTTACAGGATTGTGCAGGAACTGCTGAGCAATACCCTGCGGCATGCGAGGGCAACAAGTGTACTGCTCCAGTGCAGCCGGAATGAAGACACTTTTTTGATTACCATTGAAGATAATGGTATAGGGTTTAATCCAAATGTGCCTGCAGAGAAACCAGGTATGGGTTTCCAGAATATCAAAACACGGGTGGACTATCTGAACGGCAGAATGGAGATCATCTCTGCTGAGAATGACAAGGGAACTACTATCAACATCGAAATTAATGTCACAGTATAAGTATAAAATGGCCATCGTAGACGACCATCCGATTGTAATCGAGGGTTTAAAAAACTTACTGGCAGCACAGCCGGATCTGGAAATAACCGGTAGCTTTACCACTGGGACAGAATTCCTGGTTTTCCTGAAAGATCATGTGGTTGACGTGGTATTGCTGGACATTACATTACCGGATATCAGTGGGATTGAGCTGTGTAAAGAGATCAGAATGATGGCACCACAGACATTTGTTTTGGCATTAAGCAACCATAATGAGAGAAGTATGATCTTCCAGATGCTGCATAATGGTGCAAGCGGATACCTGCTTAAAAATGCCTCTGCCAACGAGCTGATCAACAGTATCCATGAAGCGCTGGAGGGGAAGGTCACATTTAGCAACAGCATCCGGGAAATCATGTCCATGCCGCATTTAACAGAATTCAGGGAAAAACCGGCAATTACAAAAAGGGAACTGGAGATTTTAAAACTTATTGCTCAGGGTGAAACTACAGCAGGTATGGCAGAATCTCTATTTTTAAGCAAGCTGACAATAGAAACACACCGCAGAAATCTGTTGCAAAAGTTTGCGGTAAAGAATGTTGCACAGTTGATCAGTATCGCTACCCAGCAAGGAATAGTGCCCTAGCCGGTAAGTCAACCAGGGCACATATCTTAATCAACAAGGATCATCCTCTACACCATCTCAATGTAAACTGGACTGTTGGGCCTTTGATACGGATGTTTGCCCTCGCTCCATCATCGTTTGAACACTGTCCTAAAGAACTACTATTACTGAAGAACTACAATTACTTAAGAACTACAATTACTGAAGATAGATCTCATGTTCAAGCAGCGCCTTTGTAAATACAATGTTGTATTTTTTCGAGCCGCTTTTGGCTGTTGCCAATACTTCTTTAACGCCTTCTCCGTAGTCTTTTTCCCTGAATTCTGTGATGAGCAGCTTTTTGCCCATTAATAATTTGGCTTTATTAGAATAGCTTACGTTTGGCTTTTCTTTTAAGCCATCAACATGCCTCTGTATATCCTTTGCTTTATATGTTGTGTTGTTGTATTGAGCTGCGCGAACTGGTTTACCTGCACTGGGTACAACATCTTCTACCAGATAATTGAGCTTGTTGATCTTGTCAAGCGATAACATCCCTTTCTTTTCTGTGAGGTAAAAAAAGTCAGAACCGCTTGGTACTCCCGCCAATATGGAATCACCTACCTTAACGCGTGTTTCTTTATCAAACTCGTATGTATCCTTGTCGACAAGGTGCCCCTGTAAATTTTCTGTTCTGTATCCCGCTTCCTTTGGCTTAGCGAATTTTTTACTTTGGGAATATCCATTGCATGCTAAAATGGAGAGGAGAGTGATTATTATAAAATTTTTCATGAATATCTATTTAAGAGTGTTGAATACCGTTTTTAAGAATGTAGAATATGTTCTTAACAAGAGAAAATCTGTTCAGTAAGATGGAAGGAGATGTGATGAGCTTTGAGTAGCTGAAATAATTTCATGCTGAACATTATCTCAGCTACACAAAGCTACTATGCCGGCCTTCAGCCTAAAACTGGTATTGCTTTGTAAAATCGCTTCCCTCGCCTGTTAAGGTTTTATCGGATTCGGATACAGAAACTTTTCCGTCTACTTCAACTTTAAGAGAAAACTTAAGGTCCTGACCAAAATTGATGAACTGCACTCCAATAGAACAGGCATCCAATTTTTTGATGGATTCGATCACATAAGTCTTTGTACTGCCAGTAAAATCGTTCCTGGCCAGGCTTATGGCCTGCTGGCTGTTCTGAGTTACGCCATTGGTTTTCCAGATCGTATTGTCACCCGGGGTGAGTGTTCCTCCTGAAGATACCAGAGATATATAGTCAGACTGATCTACAGCCGAACTGACAGTGATGGTAATCTTGATGTTTTTACCGGTGCCGCCATTTCCATTTTCAGGGGTATTATCGTCATCCTTGCCGCAGCCTGTTGAAAATACAGCTGTAGCCATCAGAAGAGAACAGAAGGAAATGGATGTCCATTTTTTTAAATTAAAGCGCTTTGTTTTCATCATAAGTATATTTTTTCCATCAAAGGTAATTTTTAGTCTTTTTGGCGACAATACCAGAAAACCATGGTTTTCATCTACCGGTTTTCTGGTATGTACTATACTTAATGAATGATGATAGTCGATTATATATCCTCATGTGATTTCAATGAGATCACAGATGCCGATGGGCGGAATATTTTGTTATTGACGTGCTGAGCTGTTTTTTATGCCACTGCTGCTGAAACTATTCAGAAATTTTATGTGTTCCAAAATGCGCGAAGGGACTGTACGCTGCGGGTTCTCTTACAATTTTCAAAGCATCCAGTGTACTTTCAAATTGTACGGCATAGGGCTTTTTCATCTGGATGGACAGGAAGTCTCCTAAGTTATCATTCCAGGTCTCATACACTAAGAATTCGTTAATATTTTGAATCCCTTCATGTATTGTTGCATTAACAAAATTCTTCTCATTACTAATGGTAATGAAAAGATCTGTCAGGATCTGTTTAAATTCTTCCCTTTTCTCTGCCGGAGCTGTAAACTTGATGGCTAATGTCAACTGTTGCATAATGTTGTGTTCTTTTATTCTCAATTAATACATGCAAAGATAGTTTTAGATACAATTGTGGCGCTTGATATATCATAAGAAAACACTTACCATAGATCAAGTATTAAGCTCAAATGGCTAAATTTGCCAGATGTTCGATGCGCTTTATACGTATTTAAATGAAAAGATAGATCTGTCAACTGAAGATACAGAACTTATTGGAGCTTCCGTATCCCTGAGGAAACTGCGGCGAAATCAGTATTTATTGCAGGAGGGCGATGTGTGTCAGTTTGTGGCATTTGTATCTAAGGGATGTTTACGTACGTACCGGGTGGACCCCAAAGGCAAAGAACATATCATTTATTTCGCCGTGGAAAACTGGTGGGCGGGGGACAGGGAGAGCTATTTGAATGAAAAACCTTCAAGTTTTTATGTTGACGCTGTAGAAGCCTCAGAAGTGATTATGTTTCATAAAAGTAATTTTGAAATGTTATGCACTGAGATCCCGGAGTTCGGGGGAGTGATGAAAATAATTCTGCCAGAGCCGACATGTCGGCTATTACCAGTTTAGTTCCTGATATTAAAAGGGATATTGCCGGGATAGATATCGAATGGCCGGAAATTACTTTATCCTTCAGCTGGTGCAGGGTTAATGTGAATTCTCAGCAAAGGGATGACCTGCAGAACCAGACTGCACTCCTGTTAACAGGGAAAGTAGAAGCGAAGCCCTTAATTGGTTTGTCGGCCTATCTGGATTTTCTTGCTTTAATTCAGCGTGTTCATCCTATAGCCCTTGCGGTAATTGCGGTAGCAGATCTTACCATGGCCCTGATTGGTGATGGCAGTAAAATTACCTGTGAATTAAGAGCTAAAGGAACATTAGGCGGAAAAGTGGAGGGGTTTTTGAACACCCTAACCAAAGAGAATTCCTTTAATAAGGCTGACAGGGACACAAACGGAAAACCTATAGCAACAATTACCGGGGACCTTGAATTTACAGTGAAAATTGAGATAAAGATAGAGGTTAGAAAAGACTATGTTTTTGTTGCCGTAGAAGGATCGGCCGAAGCAAGTATTGAAGCTAAAGCCAAATGGTGGGCCAGAGGTGTTGTAGATTTTGATCTAAAGGGATATTACACCATGTATTATGGAACATTTGAAGGCCTGGAGATTGTTGGAAAAGCAAAGATAGAGGGTAAGGTCAGTGGTGAAAGAGACATTGCGCAGGCTCCTTCTGCTGCCGGGGCAGCGGTTGCCCCGAAAAAGGAATCTAATTCTTTATTTAGTGGAAATGCAGAGAAGTCTTTGAAATTCCAGGCGATCGATAAGCAAGAGGAGAAAGAATTAGGAAAATTATATTTTAGCATAGGATAGGATTTAATAAATTATGATGAGGAAAACAATTTTATATTTACTAATTAGCTGCTCGCTAATGGCTTGCGCACAAAATAAAAAGAAAATGAATACAACACCAATCTCTGAATTATACAAAGAAGTAAAATTTAAAGAACAGAAAATCAGTTACCGTGCCGGAATAGAGATTGGGGCCTGCAATTTTGAGTTGTTTATTAATGATGTTCCTGTGGCTCAGTATTTTGAAGATGTAAACGGTACATTTAATACCAGTTCCCCAATAAACGATGTGATTCTTAAATCAGGTAAACAGACCTTTAAGCTGATCCTGTACCCTGGATTTAAAAACGGTGTACCGATAAAGGCTTTATCCGAAAGTATAATTGCCAAAATTACTGTTGAAGGATTGAAGTATGAAGGTGAAGGTGTAAAAACCATAGTATCTCCTTTTACGATCTTTGAGCTGCCTACTCAGGCCAGGCCTTTTACTGAAGCAGGAAAACAAACTGCTGTATATGAAGGTACTTTTGATGCGCATGTTCCCTATGAGCTTGAAGGCTGGTCGAAAAGTAGAGACCTGCGGAAAGAAGACCCTGATGTACTCTTAAAAGAGGTTTTGACAGCTTACCAGCATTTTATCAATGTGGTTAAAAATAAAGATGAAGATCAGCTTTCTAAACTGATCTATAAAAAAGAAAAGAATTATGCCCAGGCCCTATTTCTTGATAAGGAGGGAACTGAAAATCAATGGGCGACTTACTTAAAGACCTTGCATGACCCCACATTAGTGATGCAGCCGATAGAACATTATAAAATGAAATTCTATGGTAACGGGCGTTTAGTTGCACTTGAACGGACTGATTATCCAAATATAGGCGAACCTGCACTGAGAGCTATCTTTAAAAAAGATGACAGAAGCAAACTGCGGTATTTTTTCTATGAGCTGCACAAACCTGAAGGAAGTAACACACTTGAGTTAATCCATTAATTCATAATTATCGTAAGCTTTGTTTAAAAATCTAATCTTAACCACAACTTTGCTATTTGCAGTGTTGTGGTGTTTTTCTGTTCAGGCAGCTATTCCTGTGGATAGTATTGTCGATCCAAGGACTGCAGGCACTGGTTATATCAGTGATGTAAATCATGCACTGGATAACAGTACTGCAGGTAAAGTAAATGAGATATTAAAAAGGCTGGACGAGGAAAAAAAAGCCCAGGTTGCGGTAGTGATAATCAACACTATCGGAGATGGGGTACCGAAGGACTTCGCTACGGAACTGTTCCGCGACTGGAAAATAGGCTACAAAGGATTAAATAACGGTCTGCTGGTATTGATTATAAAAGATCAGCGACGGGTAGAGATAGAAGTAGGATATGGGTTAGAGGGGAGCATACCGGATATTATTTCCAATCACATACAGCAGCAGGCTATGATTCCCAATTTAAAAAAGGGAGACTATGATGCTGCGGTTTTGGAAGGTGTTAAAATGATTTCCGGAATTTTGACGGATGGTGCAACACATCAGGATAGTAAGCCAGTTTACAACAATGAGAAGGAACAAAACAGGCAAATGTTATCATTAATTTTTTGTGCATTATATGTCGTTTTCACATTTGTATTTGTTATCCTGGCAAGAAAACCAAAATTAAGAAGATCTTCTTTACTTGTGATTATCAGCGTAATTGCAGGTCCTGTTATCTTTGTGATCCTGTTAGGCACCCTAAGTCCGTTGAAAATTAACTTTGTATTTGTATTGCTTGCCATATATTTTTGCTGGGCGATTTTTTATGGTTTTTATTTTAACAATATCCAGGTGCTGGATCCAAGAGAAGAGACCCATAATCCACGGCAGATACAATATTCTAAATGGAATACAGCAATGCAGGGGTTAAAAACTTATACGATCTTTTTTCCTTTTCCCATCTTAATATTTTTCTACAGGAAAGTTCAAAAGAAGATGAAAGATCTTCGTTACTCACCTTACCTATGTGAACAATGCAAAAAGGAAATGCAGTTGGTAACAATGGACAGTGCATCATATCTTACAGACGGAGAGAAAATGGCAGAGCAATTAGGTACTGTGACTTATGATATCTGGAAATGTGAAAATGGCCATGCGCCGTTAAAAGTTCCTTTTATTAAGGAGGGATCTGAATTCTGTGAATGTCAGAAATGCAAAAATCTCACTGCACATATAGTTAGCCATACGATAGAGAACGAAGCAGATTATCTACATAAAGGCTCAGGGATTTATCACTACGCTTGTCAGTATTGTAAAGCAGAATTTAATGTCAGCTTTGTTATTCCTCAAATGATAGCTGGCTATTCAGGGAACTCTTCTTCTGACAGCGATTCTGATAGCGGCAGTTCAGGTTCTTCTGATAGCTGGGGCGGCGGGTCATCCGGGGGCGGTGGTTCTGGAAGTAATTGGGAAAAGTTAACAAAGGCCAAGACGAGCACATTAAGGATAAAGAACCTTATCCCGTTGAGCATGAACAATGGATCGGCTTACCGGGGTTCACGACAGAGAATTTAAAGCCTTTTAGGTTTGGTACAGCTGGCGCCCATTCCGGAAAATGATAATTATGGAAGATAGGGATTTCAACAACAGCATTAAAAGTAAACACAATATTGCTTTGTGCAGGTATAAAGTTGGATTCTGATATTATTTCATATCTAACATTTACCAAGGTTGGTGATGTTATTTGATGCCTGTTTTCTTCCTTACTGCAGGCAGAGAATATGAACAGCAGTGCTGAGAGGGCACATTTTCCTTGATTTTGATCGATATGGATCGGTTAAGAAAAACAAAAAACCCCTTAAAATCAAATTTTAAGGGGTTTCGGTGCGTTTTAGCACTTTTTAAGTCGGGGTGGCAGGATTCGAACCTACGACCTCCTGCTCCCAAAGCAGGCGCGATACCGGGCTACGCTACACCCCGAACTTGACCAACAAGTCTGGTTATAAATAACCTTCGTTGTTGTTGGGATTGCAAAAGTACAACATTATATTTAGTACGCAAATTTATTTTCATTTTTCGCTCATAAAATCTTCGCGGCAAATCAGAAAATGAAACTTTGTCTAAAAGTTGTATTGTTGTTCAGTGTGTTACAGAGAATTCCTCAGCGTCACTTTAAATGGAATTGCAATCCGCTCAGCAGAATTTTTAAGCACAAGCTCCGCCGTTTTCTCGCCCATCAATGCAAAATCTGTCGAAATCGTGGTAATACCATCAAGGATAATCTTTTTGATGGGCACCTCATTGTAAGAAATTACTCCCACATCCTTGCCCACTCTAAACTTTCCTTCGATCATCTTTTCTATCAGGATCACCAGATCGTCCTCAACGAGGTTGATATATACACAGCCGGGCTCAATCTTTTCATTATGGACACAGCTGAGGATCTGATGGTTAAAGCTGTACTGCTGGCAAAAGCGGCGGAATCCACGGATGATCTTTGTAGAGTGGTAGGTATCCCGCGGAAAGACCAGTTTTATTGTATGGTATTTATCCAGCCTGTCTTTCAGCTGTACAAGTGCAGAGTAAATGTCATTTTCAAAATCCTCATACACTGCACCAAAATTACCGGAAATCCCCTGCGCCAGCTTATCCATCAGGATCAGCTTTTTCTTCGGGAGGGAGTCTATCAGTTCATAACCCATTTCTTTGTCTTCATTAAAATTGGGGATGATCACGCATTTTTCGTAGTAACCATTTTTCTCATCCAGTATTTTCCTGAGTACCTGATAATCATTGTTGTAAATATAAAAATCAATGGCACCTTCAGTTCCCAGGGTGGCAGCGAAGGCATCATAAATCATCTTTTTATGGATACTCAGTTTATTAAAGAGCAGGAGCACTTTGGCAGGTTTGTGAAAGCAGGTCTGTACAATAAAATAGCCTTTTCCTGCCACAGAAGTAACCAGCCCCATCCGTTTTAACTCATTATACGCACGTTCAATCGTACTTCTTGCTGTTTCCAGTGTACAGCTCAGCTCATTGATCGAGGGAAGAAGGTCGTTCTTTTTAATTTCCCCGGACTGAATGCCCTCCAGGATCGAATTGATCAGCTGCAGGTACTTGGGAGTCATGGCGCACTCGTCGATCCTAACAATATTCTGGATGTTGTTCATGGTAAGCGTAATGCTAATTGGTTGTTTAAAGTACCGAATGCCACAACCTTATGGAATTTTAGAAAAAATATTTATATTCTTGAACGTGCTTGTCTGCAATGGGTTAAAACGTTTTCAGTATCTATTATTTGATATTTAAGGCCGATAACCCGAGCCCTTCACATTATAATTTTAATGTTGTTTTAATCCTTTCATAATTGGTATAGTCTATGTAGTAGAAGTTAGGTAAACATTTAAAAAACACGCAAATGAAAACATTTAGAAATTTAATGCTGCTGTTGGTGACAGCATCATTGTTAAGCTCATGCTACGTACAAGATGGAGGTAGAGGTCGCGGTGGTCACGGACACGGACATGGTCACGGGCATCACCGGGGCTGGTAACCTTTTTTCTACTTATTTTAAGAGCCGCAGTCAAATGTGGCTCTTTTTGTTTAAGGGCAACTGTTTCATTATCAGTTGATCATAATTTAATTCGTTGTCAGCTGTAACGTTTTAACACCAATCTGCATCTTAAAGGTATAAATGCTTTGAAGATGAAAAAATTAATTCCCCGTTTACTGATATTCGTTATATGTCTTTTTATGTTGTCTGCTGCGAAGGCCCAAACAGGTTCCGGAAAGCTATCCGGTAAAGTTCTGGACGAGAAACACGCTAATCTTTCCTATGCTTCAGTAAGCCTGCTCAAAGCAAAAGATTCCACTTTGATCAAAGGATCAATCACCGAAGATAACGGAACTTATATATTTTCTAACCTTGCAGACGGGCAGTATATCATCGCCATCAATATGGTAGGGTATGCCAAAGTGCTCAGAGGCCCGTACCTGATCAATGATACCCGCAAAACTTATACAGTAGACCAGGTAGAGCTGGTACCTACTTCAAAACAGCTGAACAGCGTCAATATTGTGAGCCGTAAGCCACTGGTAGAAAGACAAGTTGATAAAACCGTGCTAAACATTGAAAACAGTGTCTTGGCAGCCGGTAATACGGCGCTGGAGATCTTACAAAAGGCGCCCGGTGTAACGGTAGACAAAGATGGCAACATCAGTTTGAGAGGAAAGAAAGGCGTAATGGTGATGATAGATGGCAAACCAACCTACATGTCAAGCGAACAGCTTGCCAACCTGCTGCGCTCCACAGAAGGCAACGCAGTACAGTCCATCGAGCTGATTACCAACCCTTCGGCAAAATATGATGCAGCGGGTAACTCGGGGATCATCAATATCAAATTAAAGAAAAACAAGAATTATGGTACCAATGGCTCTGTAAATGCAGGGGCGGGGTATGGCAGGTATTACAAAGCCAGCACAGGCTTATCGCTGAACCACAGGGAAAAGAAGTTCAATGTCTTTGGAGATTTCAATTATTCACGCCGCAAGCAGTACCATAATCTGGATATTATGCGGGTAAACAATACAACTTCTGATCAAACCTATTTCAATCAGACCAGCGAAGGAGTGGGGCCAAGGCGCAACTACAATTTTAAAGGAGGACTGGATTACTTTATCGATAGTGTGAATACGATAGGCGTAGCCATCAACGGTTATAATGGCGGGGGAAATAACGATACCAAAGTATTAACACTGATCGGAAGCCAGCCGCTGCGCACAGATTCTTCTGTAAATGCAACCACTCCCAATGATTTCAAGTATACCGGGATCACTTATAATTTGAACTATAAAGGTACTATTGACACCGCTGGACAGGAAATCAGTGCAGATATAGATTATTCTAAATATAAGAACTCGAACGATAACTTGTATAACAATAACTATCTTGATATCAACGGGCAACCTTATAAAACGCCATATATATTCAGAAGCTTTGCTCCATCTGAGGTGACTGTGTTTGCAGTTAAGGCAGATTATACCTATCCTTTCAGTAAAAAGATGAAGTTGGATGCGGGAGTAAAGAGCAGTGTGGTAAGCACAGACAACAACATCACCTTTGAGAATTTCCTGTCTGGCAACTGGCAGAACGACGCAGGGCGAAGTAACCAGTTTAAATATGATGAAAATATCAATGCAGCATACCTGAACTTAAAGCGCGAGTTTACCGGTACAACGGTACAGCTAGGCCTGAGGGCAGAACAAACCAACTCTAAAGGTAATTCGGTTACAGAACAGATTGTTTCCAAACGCCATTATTTAAACCTGTTCCCCAGCCTTTTCGTAAACCATGTTTTATCAAAAAACAATGAGATCGGTTTCTCCTACAGCAGACGGATCGACAGGCCGGATTATGGAGATCTGAACCCTTTCATCTCATTTGTAGATCTGTATACCTATGGTATAGGAAACCCATTCCTCAATCCGCAGTATACCAACTCCTTTGAGGTATCTTATTCCTGGAAAAAAACGGTGAATGCCACGCTGGGCTATAGCCATACCAGTGATGCCATTACGAGAGTGCTTTTATCAGATACCCTTCAAAAAACATTGTTTATCACCTCCCGGAACCTTGCGGTAAAGAAATCATATAACCTGAATATCAACTCGCCGATAAACATATCAAAATGGTGGACAACCAATAATAACCTGACGGTGTATTACAATAAGTTCAGCACGCCTAACTTATTGGGAGTACCTTACAGCAGCGGTAAGCTATCTTTTAATGCCAATACCAATCATACCATTGCCCTCAATACAAACACAAACCTGGAGATGTCTGGTTTCTACCAGTCGAGCATGGTAGAAGGAACCCTGGCCATGAAACCGCAGTACGGTATAGACCTGGGCGCAAGCAGATCGTTCGCCAATAAAAAGTTTAATGTGAAATTTGCTGCAAATGATGTATTTAACCTGCAGAAGTGGCGTATAACAAGTGCTTTGCCTGGGCAAAATTATTCGGTAAATGAAAAAGAAGAAAGCCGCATCTTCAGGCTTACCTGTACTTACCGCTTTGGAAGCAACGACATTAAAGGTGCCCGTCAGCGCAGCAAAGGTTCGGCAGCAGAACAAAACCGCGTAAAATCGGGAGGATAAGCGATAAAGTCTATCTAAAAGGAGGATTTACCAATATTATTTTGGTTTCTCCTGCTTTGAAAGCCTGATGACCCATGATTTGCTTATGAATTGATTAAAAGCAGCAAATTTTACTTATTTCAATCAATCGCTGGAAATTTATAATTTCTCTTACCAACTTTACGTTTATATCAATAAACAAATGTTACTGATAATGCCCGGTTAAACAACTAAGTAACAATAAAATAGATCAAAAACTTTGCCCGAGGGTGGATGCCAGAGGCAAATAGGTAAATAATAGTTAATAATCTTAAAGGCCGGTTTTAGCCGGCCTTTAAAGTATAGCTGGGCCAATTAAAGTATAGGCAAGCCAATCTCGGCCTTTGCCTGCGAGATGACCAGTGAACTGTGTACATTTCCCACATTTTCCAGCGGAGCGATCTTCTGCCTAAGAAAAGCGTTGTACGCGTGCATATCAGGAATGATAATCTTTAACATAAAATCATAATTCCCGGTGATATGGTAGCATTCCAGTACTTCAGGAAATGCAATCACACTTCTTTGAAACGATGCCAGTGCATCTTCACTATGATTGTTTAATACGATTTGCGGAAAGGCGACCATACATGCGGTGATCTTTTCCCTGTCGAGCACTGCTACATATTTTTTGATATATCCTAACTCTTCCAGCCGTTTTCTCCTGTCAAAAATCGGAGAAATTGTCCTGTTAAGATTATAAGCAAGTTCTTTATTGGTCAGCCTTCCATTTTCCTGCAGCAGATTTAATATGCCCAAATCTGTAGGGTCTAAATGCGGGTTCATACTTCAAAGCGATTTAACGTAGTATAGGTTTATTGATATTTGGTGGTTGGTTAGAGATTATTCAAATATAGGATATTTGACTGTCTGCTTGCAACCCCCACCCTGAAAAAATATTCGGCATATGATTTTTTGCTGGCAGTATAATGTGGCAAATAAGATAACTTTGTTCTCAAATGATCTTATGGGCTTAATTAAAGATATCTATTCTCCGGCATTCTATAATAAATTTACAGAGGCAGTCAAATCTATTCATCATTCATTTGATAAAGAAGGGTTTATGACTGCTGTTTTAGGCAACGGCTTTGAACAGATGGAGTGGAAAGACCGAATGAAACATACTACCCGGTGCTTTCATCAGTTCCTTGCTGCTGACTTTCCGGAGGCCGTGCAACTGATCAAAAACATCATAGATAGACTGAGAGCGGATGGGCAGGATCAGGGCGGACTAGCACATATCTTTTTAGCTGATTATATTGAAACATACGGACTTGATGATCTGGAAAACGCAGTCAGCGCGTTTGAATTTATCACGCAGTTTATCAGCTGCGAGTTTGCAGTACGCCCCTTTATTATCAAATACGGTGACCAGATGATCAAAGAAATGGTTTCCTGGTCGAAACATAAAAATCATCATGTAAGGCGACTTTCCAGTGAGGGCAGCCGGCCAAGGTTGCCATGGGCGATGGCGATCCCTGCACTTAAACGCAATCCGGAACCAATCCTGCCAATTCTGGAAAACCTTAAAACAGACCCTTCTGAATATGTGAGGAGGAGCGTGGCCAACAGCATCAACGATATCGCAAAAGACCACCCTGATGTAGTGATTGCACTGGCCGCCCGCTGGCAGGGGATCAGTAAGGAAACAGATGCGATCATCAAACACGGAAGCCGTACCTTACTCAAACAGGGACATGCAGAGATACTTAAACAGTACGGACTGGAAAGCGAAAATATTGCCGTACAGGATTTCAGGATACTCACGCCCGAAGTAAAGATCGGCGATAGTGTAGAGTTTGCTTTTTCTATTACAAACCAGAATCCTGCCAGTCATACTGTTCGCCTGGAATATGGTATCTATTATAAAAAATCAAAAGGGCATCTGGCCCGGAAGGTATTTAAGATCAGTGAAAAGGTATATGAGCCCAACGTCACCGTGAACATCAACAGGAAGCAATCTTTCAGGCTGATTACTACCCGCGTTTTTCATGTGGGGGAACACCAGGTTTCCATCATTGTAAATGGAGAAGAGAAAGGATTACTGGATTTCATCCTTTCAGAATAAGAAACTTACAGGATCTGCCTTTCTTTCATAAATGCTTTTTCTGCCTCAGTGATATGATCGTCGTCAATGGAAGGTGCTGTAGTGATTTTTGCAATGCTCAGTTCATCCATGATGTCGACAAAGTTTTTATAAGTGGCACCGGAGGTGGGCTTAATCACCACGATCAATGATTTCTTATCAGTGATTTTTCCAGAAACCAGTTTCATCTTGTTAATCAGGATCGACTTCCTGATCTGTTTGTAGTCGTCAATATAAGGCCTGCTTTTTCCTGCTTCGCCCATATACCAGGCTACCTTATTATTTTTTCCCAATAGAATTGTCATCGTCCTTGACGCCGGAAGCTCGTTAAAATCGCTTTCATCATTTTCATCTGGTTTCACAATATCCATCGCATTTTGTTTGGCGAGCGAAGTGGTGAGCATAAAGAAAGTGATCAGCAGAAATGCCAGGTCTACCATTGCTGTCAGATCTACTTTTGGTGTTTCTTTTCTGTTTCTGGAAGTGGTGTTTAATTCAGCCATGATCGTGAAGATTAGTTTAAGTCATGATGCCGGATTTTTACTTATTCCATATCAAAATTTCTGATCATTTTACTTTGATCAGAAATACGCCGTAGCTGTAGATGTAATCTTTTAATACTTTGTTTTCCCCTCTCGAATAGCTGATGGAGTTTACCTGATAAACGATCCTGAAATTTTTTGTTTCCTGCACAATGCTCAACGCGCCGGATGGAAGATTATATTCATGCGCTACGCCATTAAATTTATAACCGTCTTGTTTTGCGGGATCTTTCGGCAGGGTGCCGATCAGCGCTTTTAAATCAAAGAGCGCACTGTCGTTATTGATTTTGACTGATACCCATCCCTTATTTTTTATGGTTTTTGTGATGCTGAGATTGCCGCTAACCGTGACGTCGCTATTATCAGCAGAATGGTCCTGCATTACGTAATCATAGCCAGCAACATTTGTCAGGTCCGGCTGTTTGTTTTTTACCACATAAGCATCCTCTATCATCCGCTTTTCGTTCGATTCATAGTCCCCATAAGCAGAGCTGCTGAATTTACCAAGTCCCAGCTGCGACTGTACCCAGCTGACTTTAGCTTCTCTCAGGAAATACTTTCTACTATACTTATTGGCTTTAGTCGCTTCTTTTGTATGCTCCAGTGAATCTGAAACATGATCCAGGTTTGCATTGGTATAAGGTTGCAGGGCTTGATAATCATAATGTTCAATGATATATCTTAAAGTCCTGGCAGCCCGGTTTCCATCTTTTGCGGATATGCTTTTCAACCTGGTCATTTTGTGATCCTTAAAAGCATTGTTCCTCTTAAAAATATCAGTGAGGATTTTTTTCTGTGAATACTCAGATACCGAAAATGCACTCTGCGGCCCATAGATAGACAACAGCGTAAAAATACAAAGCGAAATCGGTATCACCTTGATATTCTGCTTACGCGAGAGGAGGGAATAGATCGTCACCCCGAGCAACCAGATGGCAAGCATGATCAGGAAGTACCGGTTCTCGGTGATCCCATATCGAAACACCCTGGTACCTACGGCAAGGAATAACAGCACGATCAATGGCAGCATTAAAAAGTAAAAGCTGCGTGCATAAGTCTTTATCCATTTATTTTCCTCCTGCTCGCGGATCGGGAAGATCATCAGGATCGCAAGAATCCCAAATACCGCGTATCCCAGGATCAGGTTGGATACCAGTCCTTTCGGAAGGTTCCATTCTATTATAATTTTGGCTTCATAGGCCAGCAGTATTATCACATAAATTGTTGCCAGTGGGATCAGCACATATTGCGTAAATATTTTTAGTGCTTTTGGATAAGTGAAATCTTCGTTTAATGTATCCAGATCTTTAGGGATGCCTGCAAGAAAAAACAAGGTATTGAATATCCCTGCGATCAGTACAAATAATATGGAATAGGAGTTGCTCCCCAGATCAACATTAAACAGGAATTTGGTGGCGCCAATCGCTGCGGCTAATCCCAGGTAAAGTACACCGCTGTTCAGCACGCTCGTGAGGAAACGGAGGAAGATCGTTTTATTAAACTGCCAGAAGCCCTGTACCGAATCTGCATGAACATAAGCTGCAAAGGAAACCAGCAGGTGCCCTGCTAGGCTCAATAAGAAGAACCTCTGGTAATCATCTTCCTGCAGCGCAGGGTTCAGCAAAAATATCAGGCCGGATGCCAGCAATGCAACAATGATCTTAAACAGATAAAGCCGCGGCCCTTTTACAGCCCTGCTTTCCAGGTATAAACTTGCCGAAAGGCTAAACAGCAATCCCAGGTTGGCCGTCATGATTACCCGCGTGAACCAGTATGATTGATCAGTATCAGGGTAACCTGTTCTGATATTGATGATCGCGGCTATTGAGCCAATGATTGCAAAAGCTATTTCCAGCGGAAAACGCATGATGACATACCTGATATCCTGTATCAAATTCTGAATCGAAGGGAGCGCCATAGTTTCTTATTTTCAGGTAATTTACTTGATAGATCCGATAATTTAAAATCAATAAACTAAAGCACTGGAATTTTTGCCTAAGTTTGCCGCATTATAGTTCTTTAATTATTTCTTCATCAACCGGTATAGGTTCTGCTTAATTGCAGATGAATAGGGAATCGTGTTAGAATCACGAGCTGTCGCGCAACTGTGTATAACGTAAGTTATTAGCCAGATACCTGCCTTTACTGTATTGACAATGCTTTCGCGAAAAAAGGCAATTGGTCAGATTTGATTTGTGTTATCATTGCTGTGGCGGCCGCTGCAGTGGTGTACCCGGATTTCTCTATTCCAATTTTCTTTGAAGCATTGCGAAGTTTTAGCCTTTGAGAGCTTTTAACCGATTTATTCATTTAATCCTTTAAAAGAAATGCTAATGCAAAACTATGGCTTGCCGCTGATGGTCAGCCACATTAAAAAAATTACGATCATGGTATGTTTGCTCGGTACTGCTTTCTGCACGCAGGCCGATGCACAGGAAAAGAAACCTAAAATCTCAAAAGATTCGGTAACCAACGATCTCGACGAAGTAAATATCAATTCGAACAAGCAGGGCAGGAGCACCCTCAAACTGAATGCTCCCTTAAAACAGATTCCTATCACTTTCAATTCAATCGGAAAAACTATCCTTGATGATCAGGGGGTAGATGATTTTCAATCCGCACTCAAAAATGTCAGCGGTGTAAATCCGGTAGAAACTTACGGTGGTTTTCAGCAGTTTGTGATCAGGGGATTCACGGATTACCTGATGCTGGTAGATGGCTTCAGGGATGAGCGCCAGAACATCTCACAGAGTGCACCGATAAGCAGCACGGCTTCTGTAGATCATATCGAAGTAGTAAAAGGCCCGGCATCAGTGCTGTTTGGGCATTCTGCACTGGGAGGGATCATCAATGTGATCAGAAAACAGCCTACCACAACTCCTACATACGATTTCTCCCTGGCCTATGGAAGTTACAATACCAGGAGGATGACGGCAGGTGCCGGAGGAGCCATTACCAGTAAACTGAGTTACCGTGCTGATTTCGGGATCTCTGATCAGGACGGATGGAGAAAGGCAGGATTTAGCAAAGCCAATGGTTACCTAGCATTAAATTACGCTTTAACTGCGAATGATCAGTTCCAGTTTCAGATCGGCGCTGCCAAAGATGATTATCAGCTG
Source organism: Pedobacter westerhofensis (assembly GCF_900182595.1). Lineage (GTDB taxonomy): Bacteria > Bacteroidota > Bacteroidia > Sphingobacteriales > Sphingobacteriaceae > Pedobacter > Pedobacter westerhofensis. The sequence continues at coordinate 355,413 of NZ_FXTN01000007.1, forward strand.
GATGCGGGTATTCCTACGATCAATGGGGCAATTCCTGCAGGTGTTGCGCTTTCTACGCGTTACAATACGCCGCAGGACAGGATGACGTACAGCCGCAACGATTTCCAGCTGAGGTACAACCACAGTTTTTCTGCGGATACCAAGCTGACGGAAACCATTGCCTATGCCAGTGATTCTTACCATTACTTTTCTTCAGAAACCTTGTACTTAAATACATCGCAGGATTCTGTAAACAGGGAGTTCTTTAACTTCAATACCAGTTTAAAGCCCCTCCAAAATACACTGGAACTCAGTTCTGTGCTTAAAATAGGAGCGATTGAGCAGCGCTTTACTTTTGGGAACTCTTTAAATTACCTGAACTGGAAACAATTCAGGGATTCCGGACTGCCGCCTGTAACTACCGTTGGGCTGATCAATCCGGTAGAAACGCAGCCTAACATCGTGGTTACCAATGATACCCGGAGGATACTCAATGAGTTTTCAACTTCCTTCTATTTGCAGGACTGGATCAACTTTACTGCAAAGCTGAAAGCACTGGTAGGTTTGCGTTATGATTATTTTAAAGGAGAATACCGCACGGATAAGCTAACAGGGAGCGACTTCCTAAAAGGTATCGCGACAGACAGAAAATCTGATGCGCTTACTTATCGGTTCGGACTGGTTTACGAGCCTGTTACTGCGGTAAGTATCTATGGTTCGTATTCCAATTATTTTAAACCGGGGAGACAGCTTCCGGTAAATGATATTGTATTGAAACCAGAAACAGGGGCAATGGCCGAACTTGGTGTAAAGCTTCAGATCAATGACCAGCTGAGTTCTACTACCAGTGTATATCACATCAGAAAGTCTGATATTATCATTGGCAAGGGTGCGGGGGTATTTGAACAGGCAGGTAAAGCTGTTTCTAAAGGTATAGAAGAAGATTTGACCTATACGCCAAATGCCCATATATCTGTTACCGCCGGATATAGCTATACCGACGCGCGGTTTAAAGACTATGTGCAGTCTGCTACAGTGAATTTAAGTGGCAAGCGTTTATATTATGCTCCTGACCATCAGGCTAATCTCTGGGCAACTTACCGCTTTGCCAGACGGATTGAAGACAATGGTTTCAGGATTTCCGCAGGGGGTAACTTTACCGGCACCAGCTTCGCCGATAACGATAATGCAGTAAAGCTACCTGCATATACGGTGATCAATGCCGCTGTACATTATCAATTTAAACATGTGGATATCGGCTTAAACGTAAATAATGTGTTTAATAAAACGCAGTATTTTATTTCTGCTATTAATGATAACCAGCTTTATCCAGGCAAGCCGGCTAATTACCTGGCTTCTTTAAGATATAAGTTTTAATTACTCATTCCCCCGGGTGTTGATCCGCGGGGATTTTCATTTTTTCATAATGACGATAAAGAACCAAATTGTAAGACTGCACCGCTGGTTCGGACTGATTATGTGCGTGTTTTTTGCAGCCTGGTTTCTTTCAGGATTTGTGATGATGTATGTGGATTTTCCGCAGTACAGCAAGAAGCACCGTCTGGCGCATCTGGCGCGATTATCTTTAGGTGCATCTAAATATATACCTGCCCGATTGAGTTCTTCGCTGTCGCAGGATACATCCTGGAAACGGATCCGGCTAAATATGTTGCTGAACAGGCCAGTTCTGAGATTGGAAAATAACGAAGGGGAATTGTATTCGTTTTATGCAGATAATGGCAGCCCGGTTAAAATGTTATCAGCTGCACAGGCCAGTGCTATTGCGGTGAATTACCTTTCCGGAGGTTATTCGCCTGTGCTTCTTGAAAAAATCACAGAGTTGGATCAGTGGATACCGCGTTCTGCATTTCTATTACATATGCCTGTTTACAGGATCAGGATGAATGACCCTGCTGAAACGGTGACCTATATTTCATCCAAAAGCGGGGAGATCCTGCAGGTACATACGTTTTCGCAGCGGATACTGGCATGGTGCGGGCCGATTATCCATTGGATCTATCCTAAGGAACTGATCCTGCGGAGGCCGTTGTGGAGGTTTGTGGTTATTCTTTTTTCTTCGCTGGGTATTTTTGCCAGTATTGCCGGGATCGTTGTGGGGTTTATCAGGGTAAAGAAAAAGAAGAGGAGCTATACCAGTCCTTACCGCGAGAGATGGTTCAGGTGGCATCATTATACAGGTTTTATCTTTGGCCTGTTTACGTTCACCTGGGTGTTCAGCGGTTTGTTAACGATGTCTCCTTTTGACTGGAGCCCGGAAGTTGATATCACAGCTCGGGAGAATCGGTTATTGCAAGGCGGTAACCTGATGGTCAGATCTTTTACCAAATTACCTGGTCAGGCATTTTCTGCTTTGAATGAAGGATTTTTGCCAGTTGAAATTGAACTGAAGCGCTTTCAGGGCAAGAGTTATTATATCGCTTATAATTCAAAAGGACAAACGCAGATTACCCTTGCAGAATTGTCTGGTTTAAAGGGAGGGAGGGCAGTGGCTCCTTTCCCGTATTTTTCGCAAGGGCTGATGATGCGTGCAATCCAGTTGGTTCATCCTGATGGTATTCCTTCCAAAGTCAATCTGATCCATCAGGAGGATCATTACTATTATTCTAAACACAATGACAATGTTCTTCCTGTGCTGCGGGTACAATATAATGATGCGGAAAATACCTGGTATTACGCAGATCCTTCAACGGGGTCAATTCTTTTGAAGAATACTTCTTCTGCAAGGATGAGCAGATGGCTGTATCATGGTTTGCATAGCCTTGATTTTTTTAATCTGCAGCATTACCGGCCGGTATGGGATGTGTTGATGATCATACTGTTAACAGGTGGAACTGCTGTAAGTCTAACAGGACTCCTCCTGGCTCTGAAATATCTTCGCAAAAAAGTAAAACTATAAAATCATTTTAGTAGCGTTTAAATTAGGTTTTTCGTATTTATACGAAAATAAATTCAAAAAGTACTTGCATAATTGGATGAATACCCGTAATTTAATTACACAAATTGGTGGGATTGTAAATGTGAATTCTCCTGTTAATTATAAGTGGTAACTTATATTTAAAGCCTTCCTTTTGTGTTTTATTATTACTGTCAATTCCTAAACAGATATATTTCACATTCCTCTTTATTCAGGATAGCTCCTCCATCTGTGTTATAGCTATTGATAATTGTCTATTTCTAAAAACAAGAGAGTAAACATGGTATGATGAATCATAAACTATATGATGTCCTTTTTGGTGTGAACAATTTGCCAGATGAATTAAAAGATGTAAAAAAGCGCGAAGCGCTCATGGAAATTATTGACGAGAATCTGTTGCTGTCGAGACGTCATAAAAACGAACTGCTCCTCACTCCAGGGAATGTCTCAGATCAGATCTTTTTTCTGGAAAGTGGTGCCGCACGGGGATTTTTGTATGATGATATGGGAGACGAGAAACTATTATATATGTGGGATGAACATCAGGTGATTTGCGACTGCTCCAGCTATTTCTTTGCAAAACCAAGCAATATGTTTATTCAGCTGACGCAGGATAGTACGTTGCTGTCTTTAACGCGCAGTAATATCGCACAGATCACGGAAAAGTATCCGTATGTGGAAATCGCTATTAATGTTATTTTATTGAATGATATAGAGTACAATCGTACAAGGGTAATTGATTTTATGACGCTGACGCCAGCGGCTAGGTATCAGAAGCTGCTGCAGATTATGCCGAAGGCGGATCAGAAGTTTTCACAGCGGGATATCGCATCTTATACTGGGACTACCAGGCAGACTATATATAGGTCTAAGAAAGCTTAGGGAAATTTGCAAGAACAATTTATGTTTTAGGGTTGGAGGGAAGCTTTTAGGAGCTTCCTTTATTTTTGATTTTTTGTTCAAAGAGGGCTTAGGTGGTTCCGATACAAATTCTAACTTTAATAGGTGTTCTTCGTAACGTGTTAATGTAATGTGTGTTACGTTAGATTGCATCATGTGTTTCACAACCTGTAGGACTATTGATGGTATATTAGTATTGTCAATGTCGGTGCAATTTTCAAATTGATTAATTCAAAGATTATAATATATGAAAACTATAAATATATTTCATCGCGTAAGGGCGTTTTTAGTTGACAGATTCACCTATATCAATCTAATCAGTTCTTTATATATCTTACTATTCATATACGCGGGTGCAATAAAGCTTTTTGATTTTAAAAATTTTAATCTACAACTGCAAAAGTCTCCGATTTTATCAAGTTTCGCTGACGTACTGTCTTTATTGATTCCTCTAGTTGAAATTGCTATATCAATTTTACTTATAATTCCTGGCACACTAAAAATCGGGTTATATGCAGCTTTTACTCTAATGTCACTTTTTACTGTTTACATAATTTCAATTTTAAAATTTACCAGCTCAATACCTTGCAGTTGCGGAGGAATAATACAATCCTTGAGTTGGAACCAGCATTTAATATTTAACGGTGTATTTCTATTTATGGCAGTATTGGCAATACAGTTGGAAGCTTATAGCAATCGAATTGATTTCCGAAGAAAAATATGATTTACAATAAAATATAAAATATTATCACTATGAGAAGAAGTATGGTCGTTTTGTTAATAATATCATTTTGCTCTATTTTTATTTTCGCTTTTATTTTAATGAGTAGAGAGGATAAGAAAAAAAACGGATTTAGTAGAAAATTTATAGATTCAAACATTATCCTGGACAAGTATTACGAATTTAGTGATTATAATTTTGGGTTTCTTTCGGATCCTGATAATAATATCTGGATTTCAGATTTAACCAAAAGCTTCGTTGCAAAAAAGATAGACTATTCTCTTCAAAATATAAGAGACTTACATATAAATGTCCCGAAGGATTTTCCAATTGGTAATCGTCCCCTTGAAATGCATAGAATGGGTTCGACGATATTTAGTATTAATAAAACTGGTGATTTGGCTGTGATATTTAAAAATTCCAGTTTAATCTATAAGTTACCTCCGGTTTCAATTCATGCGATTATACCTATTTCTAAAAATACAATAATTGGCAGCGTTTTTACAAATGCAAATGGCAAGTATAGTACAAAATTGATTAAAATAAAGTTATCGAAAAATTCCAGGATAATAAATGAATTCTCAATACCTAAACAGGTAGATGGATTATTTTGTTCGGATGGCAGTATGGAGTATGATATAAAACATTCCAAAATATTTTACATGTTTTATAATCGTGGACAGTTTCTATGTTTAGATACAAATCTAAAAATTCTATACAAAGCAAACACAATTGATACGAATCGGCTAGCCAAAATTAAGATTATTACTAGACCATTTCGGTATAGTAGCGGAAAGATTAGCAACAAAACGTTTTTGGAGGCATCAAATCAGATTGTAAATAGATATCTAGTTACTGATTCTGCTAATGTATACGTTAATTCTAATTTAGTCGCAGACAACGAAAAGAAAGAAGATTTATGGAAATCTGATCCCATTGATGTGTACTCAATTTACAATGGTAGATACCTGTATAGTTTCTATGTTCCAAAATATAGGGGGTACAAAATTCGTCAATTTAAATTTAATAGAAATAAAATAGTCGCTTGCTACAGGAACTATCTTGTTGCTTTAATAATTAAGCGAAAAACTTAATGTCTGTATAAATAAGATGTAGTACGAAACTCATTCGTTTTACTACAATTTGTAAAATATTCATTGGCCAATTGAATCAGGAGAAACCGAAAACCTGTAAGATAGTAGGTACTTAAACAAATATTATAATTATGAAAAGAGTAATTTTTAGCGCTTTATTAGCAACAGTTGCTATAGGCGGAGCAATCACATCTTATGCTCAACAATACCAATCGCCAACAAATAAGGTTTATACTTGCCCTGCTTCAACAGGTCCCTTATGTATTAACATTCCTGAGAATATAAGACCAGTAGGTAGTAGTGGGTCTTACTTGCCACCTAGTTCCTATAATTTTGAAGAGGAACAATATACAGTTCAATAACATTCATTGGGCCTAGTCGAGATATCGGCTAGGCCCAATTGTCTATTTGGAATAACTATGCTTTTCTGATAAAGCATTATCTATCAAAGCCAGTAACTCTTTGGATTGAATATCTGTTTTTATTTGAGCGACAATTTTCCCTTCTTTGTCTACCAAAAGCATAAATGGCGCCCCATAAACTGCATAATATTTGAAAAATGGGTGGTTAAATGATGAATATGGCAAATTTGAAACGTTGATGTAATCCTTAGAGGTATATAATTTACTATCTATACCACGTAGCCACCAATCTTTTGTTTTTCCATCATTTATTGACAGCATTTTAAAATCTTTTTTATTTTTAAGTATTGGCCATAATTCCTGTTCAAATTTAGCATGATACCCCGCACAAGCCGTGCATCCAACACCCCACATTTCAAGCAAAAAAACCTTTCCTTTCAATGAAGCGGTGGTGAATTTTTTGTCATCCAAGGTTATAAATTCCCCGTTATATAATGGTGCACCTTTTTTAAATTTCATCTTTTCGGAAATTATTAATCTTCCAATTCGCGATTGAAGGTATTTGCGTGCATCTGCTAATAGAGAGTCGCTAACTTCATAAATATTCGAAAGACGTTCGGTTCCATATGTTCCCATAAATAGTTCAATAATCATTCGCTCTCTGATCTTTTGACTATATGTATTTGTTATAGCCTTATAAAAACCTGCTAAGTCAATATTTCCCTCATTATTCAAAAATTCTTTAGTCTTGATGATTGAACTGATCCATTGGAAATAGTGAGGATTATAAAGAACTATATCTTCAACTTTTACATCGATTACTTCTGATTCATATTGATTGAAATTTTCAATAATCCTTTTTTGAAGATTATGGAAACCACTACACTTTTTATAAGCTAATTCATGATAGCTGGCCCATAGTAAATTAAATTGAGTAGAATAGCTATATGTCAAAAGTTTATGTATTTGTGAGCTGGTTTTTGAAGATGAATTAATCGTGGTTTCGATTTTGTTAATGTACTGCTTTCTAAGCTGGTTGAAATTGTGCAGAAATGAATCTAGACTATCTAAGTTTTGACCAGGTTCTTTAGGAATAAGTGAAAAATAATGATAAAATATTCTATTTAAACTGAAGATGAGATTATATTTTTCAGCGCCCATACCCGAAAAACGAAGCGAATCTTCTTTCGCACCATATAAAGACTCTATTTGTCGATCAAAGATATCAATATGTACTTTATCTGTGGGTTCGGCATAATAAGTACCCCAGCTTTTTGCCTCGCCCGATCCGTTCACTCCAGTATTTCTAATGGCCACCGGCTTAAATAATATTAATTTATTAGCTTTATTAAACTCAAAACTAAATTCGTGGTTAACATTCATTTTGATGATATTACGGTCCGCCGGCTCCCAATAGTTAAGCTTGGAGACTACTGTAATCATAATGCTATCAGGTAGATTTTTCTTGGTATATTGGATCTTTCCAGTTAGAATAGGCTTGCCCATTAGATGTTCTTGAGCCGAGGCATTATTCATGAAGCAGATGTATATGATCGATAACAGGCTTATTAATAGAATTTTCATGATTGTGGTTTATAAGGAAATTTGCTTGTCAAACATTTTATCAAATAATATTAAAAATTAAAAGAATCAATAACCAGGATTTTGTATCATATTAGGATTACGACTCATCTCGTCATAGGGAATAGGATATAGTAAATCAGTCGATAGCCAAGTACTTTTGATTGCTCCTAAAACGACATTCGCTCTATTAGTCCTTTTAAGATCTAACCATCTATGTCCCCATTCCGTGAAAAGCTCAGCCCTTCTCTCCTTGAGGATTAGATCCAACAAATCTGTTTTCGTGATAGTTGCATTGGTATTTTTCACCAACGTTACTCCCGCCCTATTCCTTAGTTTATCAATATCGTCAATCGAGCCAGCCAAATTGTTTAATTGCGCCCTTGCTTCAGATCTAATCAAATACAGTTCTGCTAGTCTTAATACTGTTGAATATTCAGTAATAGTCGTCGATGATCTAATTTTATATTTAAAAGGATAATAATATGTAGTGGTAGCAATTGTCAAACTTTTCAACCAATTGGATTTTCTTTTATCACCAAGCTCAAAAGCATCGTTTATAAGTCGATTATCTACAGCAACGTTAGTCGGTGAAGTTGTTAATATAAAGAATTGTCCTTCAGTAGTATTAGTATTGACAGGCGGAACTAGTTGCCATACTGCTTCTGAACTGTTTTTTAAAAAAACGTTTTCAAGATCAACGAGGGAATAAATGTTTCCTTTGTCAATTACAGCTGTAGCATACTTTTCTGCGTTAGTCCAGTCTTGAAGAAAAAGATAAGTTCTTGCCATCAATGCCTGTGCTGCTCCTAAATTTGGTCGAACTCTTTCGGTCGTAACATATTTGTCTGTTAATGACACTTCGGCAATTTTTAGATCAGCAACGATTTGTCGGTATACTTTATCGATACTTGATCTTGGTAATGTTCTATTCTCTTTATAATCTGTGATGACCTGAACTGGTATCGATCCATATAAATTAACCAGGTAGAAATAACAGAATGCCCTAATGAAATGTGCTTCGCCTTGTAGTTGTAATTTGACGGCCGGTGTTAAATTGTTAGATTTCTCTAATCCTTCAATAATAGAGTTTGCAGTATAGATATATGCATAATTATCTAAAAATAATGTGTTGTTTGAGGTATTTAGATCGGTCAATTGATTGTCATAGAATGCTGCAACGCCCGGCCCACTGTTATAATTTGTTAATTCATCAGCAGAAAGGCCACATAGGTGATTAATGCTGTTTACTTCTTGAGTGGAAGACATTCTACTATAAATACCCCCGATAGCTGATATTGCTAGGTCATCATTTTGAAATAATGTTTCCTGTCCTAGGTAAGATACCGGGGGATTAATTTCTGTAAATTTCTTGCAGCTGAAATTCAAAACAGCGAAAATCAAAAAAATATATTTTATCAACTTCTTTTTCATAATAATATTTTAAAGTGTAAGGTTTAACCCTAGTGTCATACTTCGTAACGGGGGCAAATAAGATATAGCTTGATTTTCAGGATCTAATCCGATATAGTTTGTGTAAGTAAGCAGATTTTGTCCTTGTAAGGTAAATTTTGCATTACTTAAATTGATTCTTTGTAACCAGGCTTTTGGTACATTATAAGATATCGAGACATTCTTTAACCTAACAAATGAGCTATTAGTAATAGATTCGCCTCCATTATCTCTAGCATTCGAATAGTTTGTATAATTTGATCCTAATGTTGCACTCACTTTTGGAATTGAACTTACATCTCCTATCTGCTGCCATCTTTGAAGTACTATTGTTGGGTAGTTACTTGTTGGAAGAGTACGTGACAAATAACCTGGTAGTAGGCCGATGTTCATATAATTCAGGCTGGACCTTTGTTTTGTAAATGCAATAAGAAAATCTAAGCTTACGCTTTTGAAACTTATACTATTTTGAAATCCTCCATAAAAGTATATTCCCGTAAATTTATTTAAATAGCGATCATTATTATTTATGATTCCATTGTTGTCATAATCTTCAATGTCGTAGAGGCCAGTCTGGCTATTTATTCCTCTAACATTATATATTCGTTTTGTTGATAGTGGCTTGCCCACGACATAATTATAAGCGTCACTAGAATTCTCAATATCTGGATATGATATCAATTTATTCTTCGGTACCGTCATATTAATTCCTGTAAACCATTGCCAGGATTCCGAATTTATAAGTTTATAGTTTGTCTCCATTTCCCAACCAATGTTTTGAACAGTTGCTGGTCGGTTAGCTACGATGAGTGAATTCCCAGTGCTGGGAGGTAAAGGGTCACCAATGAGTTGATTAGACGACCTATTTCTATACCATGAAATCTCTATGTTTAATCTGTTTTTTACAAAGCCAAGTTGTAATGCTGCTTCTAATTTACGGTTGGTTTCCCATGAGAAGTCTTTGTTACCCAAGTTATTAGGGATATTAGTAGGTAAACTTTGATAGATTTGGCCAGGTGCCCATAGTTGAAGATATTGATAGTCAGGTATTTGGTCATTTCCTGTTATTCCATAGCTACCTCTAAGTTTTCCGAAGCTTAAAAATGCAAAATGTTTTTTAAACATATTCTCCTCAGAAAATATCCAGGCAGCTCCGATGGCACCAAAGTTTGCAAAACGTTTATCATCGCCAAACCTACTTGAGCCATCTCTTCTAGCTGTAAGATTAAAAACATATTTATCATATAAATTATAATTGAATCTCGCAAAAACTGCAATATAACGATATTGTGCGGCGGATAATCTAGAAATTAAAGTCGAAGCTGAACTTATATTGTCCATTAAACCATCACTATTAAAACCGTTGGCAATTAAATTTCGTGATTCATTATTGTTACTTTGGATACTCATTCCAAGTAGAGTATCAAAGTTTCCTGGTCCAAATTTATTTTTGTACGTAAGTTGGGGTTCAACCATCAGAGTGTTATTGAATGTATTACTGAAAGTTGCCTCTCTCGCTGTGGCTGTTAAAGAAAGTGCCGGGGAAAAGCTTGACAACGGAACTATGCTGTGATCATCGCGTTTTATCATGTTATATCCTATAGAAGCTTTCAAAAATAAATGATTTAGAAGTCTATATTTTAAGGCAATGTTGGCAATGAGGTTATCGGATCCACTATTAGCCAATTTTTGTAAGCTAGCAAGTGGATTGACAAATAGAGTATTGTTACTCCAATTTAATTGTCCATCTTTATCTAACAAATCTGGATAATTTGGAGGAAGATATATGTTATAAGTAATGTCTTCCTTCATTAAACTACTTTGGACATGATTATAGTTGGCAATAAAGCTTATATTTAATCTGTCCTTTTCTGTTCCAACATTTAAACTGGAAGTCATTCCACCACGCTTATAGCCAAAATTACCCGGAAATACAGAGCCCTCTTGATAATAATTTGCACCTAAGAGGTAATTGATTTTGTCACTTCCCCCACTAATATTTAAAGATGAAGTTGTAGTGTTTGCTGTGCGACCGATTAGCTCTTTTTGCCAATCTGTATATTTGCTTTGGTCGTAATTGCCATTTATGTCATTTTGATTTATATAGGTAGGAGAACTTGTTGTTAGTTTACCATTTATGAAGTATGCTTCCTTACGTAATTCTAAGTACTGTTGCGTGTTTAAAAGATCTAGTCTCTTATCAACTTGGCTGATTCCCTGATTGATTGAAGCATTGATTCTTAATGAGCCAATACTACCCCTTTTCGTTTTTATTAATATGACACCATTTGCTCCCCTTGATCCGTATATTGAAGTAGCATCTGCATCTTTAAGTATTTCTATACTTTCGATGTCATTTGGATTTACCATACTTAATGGACTAGCTCCATCTAGTCCAAGTATTGGTAATGAAGGTGAAACTTTATTAGAAGGATAAACTACTCCATCAATGATATAAAGTGGATCGTTTCCAACAGCCGTGTTGATGCTATTCCTTCCTCGAATTTGTACTGATACGCCACCACCTGGCATTCCTGTTTGCTGAGTGATCAATAACCCCGGAACTCGATTTTGTAAAGCAAGTACTGGGTTGTTAACTGGTTGTTGAGCAATAGTTTCCGATGTGACCCTCGAAATATTTCCTGTTCGATTTTTATTACTTACAGTATAATACCCTGCATTGACAGTGACTTCATCGAGATCACTGTTAAGAATTTCCATTGAGATTGTTTCCAGTTGTGATAATGCAGTAACTTCTCGTGTTTTGTAACCCAAATAAGAGATAATTAAAATGACGTTTTCTTCTACATTATTTAAATAGAACTCTCCCTCACTATTAGACAAAACGGATTTACCCGTTCCTTTAACTTTAATTGTAGCTCCTGCTAATCCATTCCCATTCTCATCTACAACTCTTCCTCGTACATCAATTGACTGAAAATAAGCGATCACCTTTTCAACTATCGATTTCTCTGAACTCGGTTTAATCAAAACCGTATTATCTTCAATCTCAAAAGAAAGCTGTTTTCCCTGCAGAGTTTTTGAGATAACTTCAGACAGTGGAGTTTTGGAAAACTTCGCATCGAGGGTGGTTGAACCTTTTAGCTGATCTGATTTCCAAACAACGGTATATCCTGTTTGCTTATATACTTCATCAAAAAGCTCGGATATCGTTATGTTTTTCTTTGACAGGGTAACCTGCTGTGCAAACGAAGTTGCACTAACCTGCATTATGGTTGCTATTAATAACATGATCGTTAGTTTCATGACCAGCAAGGTTTTGTGTATGCAGCGCGGAGGCTTGCATAAAAAATTTGTAGAAATTTTATACATTAGTGGTGTGTTTGGTTTGTGGTTGATTTATGGTGTTTACTAGGCACTTGTCATTAAGCGAATTCAAACATCTTACAGAGCTCCGATTGCCGTCGGGGCTTTGTTTTTTGTATCTGGTTCGCCTGGATATTTCTACTCTTTTACGATAATCCTCCTTCCTTCAATTTTAAAGTGAACAGATCCAACGATTTCTAATTTTTTCAAGACTTTGCTTATTGTTGTGAATTTTGAGATGGAGCCACTAAACTTCTGATCTTTCAGAGACTCCTTGTCATAATAGACACTTACATTGTACCATCGCGCTACCTTCACCAGTATACTTTCCAGTCTTTCGTCATTAAACTTGAAAAGATTATCCTTCCACGCTACGGCTACACCAGAAGCAGCTTTCTGCACGAGAAATGAATTACCAGATAGCACAGTTTCTTCTCCAGGTTTCAGCAGGAGATCCGCAGTGCCTTTGGCTGCAGCAGAGTGGACCTTAACAGATCCTTCAAGCAAAGTAGTTTTCGTTTCAGCGTCATCAGCATAGTTACTGATATTGAAATGGGTACCCAATACAGTCACAGATTGAGATGAACTTTTAACCACAAAAGGATGAGCTTTATCTTTAGTAACTTCAAAGTAGGCTTCGCCGCTCAGTTCAACGTTTCGAGTGACATCAAAAGTTGTTGGAAATGATAGGGTTGAAGCGGCGTTAAGCCATACCTTTGAGCCATCCGGCAAAAGCACAATATATTGTCCTCCTTTGGGAGTTTCTATGGTATTATAAGCATCTCTTTTCGAAGAACGTGATGATGAACCTTCCTCCATCTTAAAGACTAACTGACCATCGCTGCTCTTGGTGATCTGTAGGCCAGATTCTACAACCAATTGCCCATTTTTTGCATCAGTCAGATTTATCTTTTTTCCGCTTGCGAGCGTCAAAATCGCCATGTTACCACCTGGGTTAATATCCTGGCGCAGGTTCTTGTTTAAAAGATATAGCCCCGCCAGACAGATTGCAAGAGATGCAGCATAACCAAGCCATCTGTATTTTTTATATATAGAAACACGTTTTGTTTTGACAGGAAGTTGAGTAGACAGGATCAGTTCACGGCCAGCCTCATGAGAAATGAAAACACTCTCATCGATAGGAGTGCCAACATTTTTTCGTGCTTCCACATTGAACCACTCTTCCAGGAAGTTTACTTCTTCAGGAGTACATTCCCCATCCTGGTATTTTTGGATCAACGCAATTACTTCTTCTTTTTTCATTATAAACATGTAAAGGTTTACAATATAGAATCAGCTCAACTGGTAACATCCATCATAGGGAAATCAAAGAAAATTACAAATACTTCTTAAATCACTGATTATCAGTCTAAAAAATACATTTGTATTGCAGTAAATGTAGAGCTATAAGGAGTAGGGAGTTTTGGATCTCTTTATTATTGCGAAGTACAAAGAGAGCGCGTTGGATCTGGGTACTTACGGTATTTTCCGTAAGGCTTAACAATTCTGCAATTTCTTTATGAGACAGATGTTGCTTACGACTCAGATTAAAGATTTCACGCATGCGTGGTTGCATACTCTGAACAGTGGCTTCGATAATTTCGGCCAGTTCTTTCAGGTGCACATCCTGATCTGCCTGATTGTAACTTTCTGAGGCAAAATTGGCTATGGATTCTAAATAATTCGTTTTAGTTTGCTCGTGCTTAATAGCATTGAAAACTTTGAACCTGACTGCTCTGTAAAGGTAGTTGGCCAAATGTTCTGAGGAATTGATCTCCAGGCTCTGCGCACGTTGAAATACAACGGTAAAAACTTCCTGAACAATATCCTGGGCTATATCCTGATCCTTTACCATGCTGTTGACGAACACCACAAGGGGAGTCCTGTGCCTGTCATATATTTTTCCGAAGGCATTTACGTTGCCCGACTTAAAAAGGTCGAATAACTGGAGATCTGAGAGAGAATTTAAATCAGCCATTGTATAATAAATGATAGCCTATTTGGTGGATCAAATATAACCTACGGCTTTTAGGTTTATACAGTTTTGATAATACAGTCATATATAATTATTCTAAATTATGTGGCTTTATGGCTATAAAATCCGATTTAGCTATTAATAACTAGCTATTTTACAGGATTTAAAACTTTTATGTTTCCTGGCTTTTTGAAACTGCTCAGATGTTATCAAAGTATATTTTTATTGATCAGCTTTAAATATTTCAGCGGGGAGATTGGAAATCTATGCTGATTAAAAGGATAATTTAATGGTTATAGCCATAAATATTTGGCGGGCATAAAAATAGATTCTGCTACTGCTATTACCCCGCCAAATATTTGTGGAAATGCTTACCTCATAATTATTCAGGACTAATTTTCTTTAACAACTTGTATTCCACAGGAAAGTTCACAGCTAAATTCTCCAAAACATGTTTTTTAAAACCGTCAAATACACTTTCACAAATCCTGAGTATGAAACCTTCCTGCACAAAGTCATTAATGTCTATTCCAAAGTCGAATGAAGGCAGCATATAATGAAGCTTCGGATCACTTTTCAGGGTGATAAAAAAAGGATGCCGATGAGGAAACAGATTTGAAATCTCTACGTTTTTGCCATATAGTAAAGCCTTCGTGCGTACAGTGAAGTACTCCTGATACTCTTTCACTGTAACTTAAAATCGACCTTTTCAGTGCTAAAACGGATGGGCCGCATCCTGAATCTGGCCGGCTTTTTATTGTATTGAATTTTATGAGTAAATCATTAGTAAGTACTGAGGTAGGTTTTAATCGGGTCAATATCTTCAAGATTTTGACCCCACACCCCCTATAACCTCACTTTGTTATAAGCTTGCCTGGACTTTGCTCGGAGACATACCTTAGTGAGTCCAGAGTAAGGAGTAAATCGCATGCCATCATTCAGCTAATAAAATGTTTTGCTAATATCTGCAAGAGCACCTCTGGGATCGCATAACCGTTACCCACCTAAAGGTTCCTGATCACTGAACGTACACTGTTCGTGTATAGTTCGTACGCTGGTTGGTATTGACATCATATTGGGGGCGGATTGACGGCGTGTTGGCACCATGTTGGCAGCACGTTGGAGGCACTAAAAGTGCAGCCAACCTGCTGTCAACATGGTGTGAACATCGACTCAAATAGCTTCCAATACTGAGCAATACCAAACCAATACCAAAACAGTAATCAACCATAAACAGAAAATAGAATGTCAACTTCAAAAAAGAAGAATGTCCCCTTCACTGGAATTGGGCAACACAGTAATCTACCCGATAAATGGGCATCGGGTAAAACGGATCACTGAAAAAAATGATGGGCCACCAACCACTCTGCAGCTTGTTACGCGGATGGTATTTTCTGTACCGTCTAATTTGTTTAAATCTGTAAAAGGATTGATCAATCGGGCTTTATACAGTATGTAGAATTCTCATGAAAGCGAATTGCCCCTTTTGTAAATTGAATAAGCTTTGCTAAATCTGCTCCGTGAAATGCCCAGATGCATGGCGATATATTCATTGTTGATCCTGTTGATCATCGCAGGGTTATCATTAAGAAAAATTCTTACTTTCTCTTCAACGTTTAATTTTAGCAGGTGCTGATAGTATATAAACTGACGCTCTTTTTCTGCCTGCAGGTGAAGCAGGAATGATACCATATTAGGATAGGTCTTCATCAACTTTTTAAGATTGCGGTAGCTGATTGATAACAACTCTCCGTCTTCAAGCATTTGCGTAGACTCCTGCCTGCTTTGGCAATTCAGAAAGTTATCAAGGTCGAAGATAATATCATGTTTTTTCCAAATCCTTGTAATGATCGGTTTATCATTAATGTTATCTCTATAAAAGGTATGTGCGATGCCGGTATTTAGGTATAACAGGTTACCGTCGCCACGTGATCCGGCTTCTTCAAGGTACTGGCCTTTATTGACGGTTCGCAGTTCGCTCATGATGATGAGGGAATCTATAAATTGCAGGGATATGCCCGCGGCAAGCAGTTCTAATTTAGGTAGAAGTTCTCTTCTTATTATTCTTTCCAGTCTTACCTGGCCGGTATGGTTTTCAAGGATTTTCATAGCATTATAATTTAGATGTTAAGAATGGGAGGAGAAGCGACGAAAACTGTAATTTTGAGTTATTGATCTGAAAATCAATAATGCTACAAAGCATATGGCTAGCATGTCGTAAACTATCTCCTCCCACTTAGAGTGGATGCCCTCATTTTGATCATTGTAAATTGATGTCTTCATGTTCGGTAGTGTATCACTAATTTAATCATGATACTCTTTAAAGTTGTAAACGTGTTTTACAAAAGACAGTTACGCTTGTTACAAAGTGACGTAACATTTGCTACATAGGTAATTGATGTCAATGGTGAGTTAGATGTAGCATTTGATACATTCAGAGCGACTATTCCACATTTTGTATCAAATGTTAATAACTAAAATAGGAAGATGATAAATCAATTTCTTAAATTGGTAATACAAAATCCAGATAAAAAAAAGTCCTGTGAGTGGGTGATCCGCGAAGGGCAGGCACCACATAATCTGTTCTTTAGGAACAGGAAAATAATGCAAACGCGGATGTCAAATTTGGCATCCGCGTTTTGCACCATATCACCTGCTGAGTTTTAGCGCAATCATTATAACTTTGTTTATGAAGAAGTCTATATTGCCTGCAGATAGCCAAACAGCCCATTCTCAAAATGAAACAGATCATGTTTCAATTATGCGGTATAATTCTGATTCAGGGAGTAAAAAAGCCAGAATCGAACTGCGGCAAAATCTGTTTAGCTTTTTGCTGGAAGGACAGAAAAGTGTTCAGTATGCAGAAACACAGGTAACAATCAACCCTGATCAATTTATGCTGCTTTCAGCTGGTAATTGCCTGATGAGGGAAAAGATAACGGCAGAAGGTGGCCGTTACAGAAGTATTCTGCTCTTCTTTGACAATAATCTATTAGTGGATTTCTTCCTCCGTCATCCGCACACGCTGGGGGCGTCAAATAAAAAAATCAACGAAGTGCCTTTCTTATTGTTTGAAAAGGACGCGTTTCTGATCAACTTTATTGATTCGCTTGGATTTATGCTCTCCTCCGGTCAGGCTCCATCCGTTGAAATGCAGAAATTGAAACTGGAGGAGCTGCTGCTTTATCTAAGTGAGCATTATCCAGAGAAGATCCAGAGCCTGCGCAATTTCAGTTATGAAGCTGATAATGATTTGCTGATCCGTCAGGCGATCACCGCTAATATTTATAACACGGTGACAGTTGAGGAATTAGCTTTTCTGTGCCATATGAGCCTTTCTACCTTTAAACGCCGCTTCGCCAGGATCCATGGCACCTCGCCAAACAGATGGCTTCTCGAAAGGAGAATGGAGAAAGCGGCCGAGATGCTTAAACAAGCTGAATGCAAGGTTAGCGAGATCTATTTTGAACTTGGCTATGAGAATCTATCAAGCTTTATCCAATCGTTTAAGCAGGTTCATGGTGTAACGCCCAAGCAATACCAATTGTCAAATTGAACGTTTAACAATACTTTTTGAACGTCAGGCTATCTACCGCTGTTCGTCTTCAGAATACCTTTGAATAACAATTCAAATACTAATTCAGAAGATTATGGAAACATCAATAACAGCAGCTGGCTCGGCATTAGAGCCAACTTTCACCCTAAAAAGTAATGAGCTTGGCGGTCAATTGACAAACAAGCAATTCGCTAATGGCATGGGCTTTTCTGGCGAGAACCAATCCCCACAGCTGTATTGGGAGAATGCCCCAAAAGAAACACAAAGTTTTGCAGTAACGATGTATGATATGGATGCACCAACCGGAAGTGGATTCTGGCACTGGGTGGTTTTTAATATTCCTACACATATGCAGGAACTTCAATCGGGGGCGGGCGATCCTGCAAGTAACTTGCTTCCTGAAGGTGCTGTGCAAAGTAATACAGACATGGGAACTCCCGGCTACGCAGGTGCAGCTCCTCCAGATGGCCCTGCGCATCGTTATCTGATTACAGTTTATGCTTTGAGCAGCAAGTTGGAACTGGATTCAAATGCTACTCCAGCTTTTGTAGGTTTCAATATGCATTTTGCCACGCTGGCCAAAGCGTCGCTATTGGTTTACGGACAGAAAAAGTAAGTACGATTTCAATTAGAAAACATGAACAAGCAATATTTTACAGAACTGGCTGACTATATCATTTGGGCAGATCAAAAAGCTATCGGGTGGTTAAACCAAATCAATGATCAGCAGTGGGAGCAGGTACTGAACAGTAGTTTCAGCAGCATTAAACAGACGGCAATTCATATCGCCAGTGCGGAGAAGATATGGGTCGACTTCTGGACGAGCAAGCCTGATCCGGTTTATTTGTCTGCAGAGTTTAATGGTACAAAGGATGAGCTGGTACAGATCTGGAAAGAGTCATCAGCGAGCTTGAAACATTTTATTGAAAACTATCCTGAAGAAAATTATCTTCAGGATGTTACTTTCAGAAAACCGGATGGAGAGGCTGGTCAGATGGAATTTTACAAGACATTTCCTCATATGGTTAATCATTCTACGTATCATCGCGGGCAATTGGTAACACTGTTGCGCCAGGCGGGGTTTACAGATCTTTGTTCGACGGATTTATTTACGTACTATCGGATGATCGGCATTGACTTCTCACCACCACGCGATATTAGTAAATAAAGTTTTCATTTGTAGATGTTGTAACCTTTTACAAAGCTAAGCTGGTGACTCGGTTGATATAGGCTGATATGCTTTGCAGCGGCATTGAGCAATGATCCCGTATTGAAGCCGTGGTCTTTAGGATGGTAATGTGGAGCTGCAATTCTTTGTTACACTGAAGCACCTGTAGAAGTGCGGGAGTTTCCTCGCGACGGAATATATCACCACTCAGCTCTGAATTCAAATAGTAGTCTGCCAAGATCTGTGTACGCTACTGTTAAAATATTTGGTGTATAGTCCCAAGTAACACTAAATGCTGCCTTAGTACCATTGTCTTTAATAAATTGAATCAATTCTTCATCGGTCTTAAGAAGCCTTGTTGTGGGCTTGCTAACATATAGTCTTGTAGATGATTTCCCGTAAGTGATTTCCGCCTTATTGAGCAGATAACGCCAAAGCTCAATTTCGTATGGATCCCCAATTTTTTCGCTACCAACCACTCCATCATAAGTGACATCTACCAGATATACGATGTTATTTCTCTCTGTGATTTCAACTGATAGACCGTTATGTGGACCTGAATTTGCAATAACTTTAAATGATTTTTCGCCATTTAGTGTTGTGGTTTCTAATGCATTTTTTTCAAGGCTTTTGTGTACTGCATCAAAAGGCTGTCCTATGTAGCTATTTAATTTTACAACATCTAGTTCTATTGTTTCAGGTCCATTGCTTATAGGGGCATCTGCAGTTTTGCTACATGCAGCAAAAACTACTGTTGCAAATAGCATAATAATTAGTTTTTTCATTTTGGAAAGTTTTAATTTTTAAGAAGTTAAATAAGATTTGCAATATATTGATAAACTATCTTAGTTGTAGAGATTATAATAACCTAGGTGCTATCTGATGAACCGGAGATCTTGGGCGTTGGAACCTGTTGATTCAATCCATTCTAATTAAAAATGCCCGTATGTCTACTAGGGCTTTCCATCGGGGATGTTTAGTAATGCTCTAAGTTGTGATGTTCACTTAAATAATGATACAGTTCACATCTTTTGTAGCGTTAGAGAAAGGATTATAATACAGAATATGTTTTATGACTTCACTGAATGACGGTTTCTTAAATACTTTATCAGGTCAGATTCACCCATAAATCTGTTTCGTGGAATGTAAAGTCTTTTTAGGAAAATGTAGTTGATCGGAGGATGACCACAAGACTCATAATCATTTGGTCGATGGTTCGGGCCTATTTTTGCCTATAATCCCTCAAAATAGCCCGTAGATGAAGCTTTTTCTGCCGGAATTTTATAGCCCTTAATCACAGGATGTTTCGAGGATCAATCCGATCAATACCAAAACTTTTGGAGCAATCGATAAAAGTATAGTTTTGTAATTCTATACAGTTTTTATATTATGGTTTTTGCTGTAACGTTTTAAGAAACTTAGTTATATTTCATTATTATTGGCAAGCAATAAGTCACTTTAATTAATTCTTATGAAAACCGTCCTCTTTTTATTTTCTTTCCTTATTTTCTCGGGTGCTGTTTATTCACAAACAATTAAGCTTGATCTTTCCGGGAACGATCAAAACAATGTTTTTATCGTTCAAAAGGACGGCTTGAATGTACGATTAGATTCAGAAGGCAGGCTTCAAAATAAAAGCATTTCTACTTTTGACAACCTTGGCAATAAACCAGTGAAGTATGATCTGAACGGTCGATTGAGGGAGATTGACGGTTTAGCAATTGATTATGATATCAACGGCCGTGTCCGTCAGATTGGGGACAAAAAAATAGATTATGATATTAATAACCGGGTTCGCCAAATAGGAAATTACCGGGTTGATTATGATATCAATGACCGTGTTCGTCAAATTGGGGATAAACGAATAGATTATGATATTAATAACCGGGTTCGCCAAATAGGAGATGATCGGGTCGACTATGATATCAACAACCGTGTTCGTCAAATTGGGGATAAACGAATAGATTATGATATTAACAACCGGGTTCGCCAGATAGGAGATGATCGGGTTGACTATGACATCAATGACCGTGTTCGTCAAATTGGGGACAAGCGAATAGATTATGATATCAAGGGCCGAATTCGCCAAATAGGAGATAAACGAATTGATTATGACATCAATGGTCAGATTCGCGAAGTTGGCGATTTAGGTGATAACGTCTTGCTCCTTTACAAAACAATTCAAAGTTTTAACAATAAAAATGTTCATTAATTGTAATTATTTCTTCTTATTTGTCGTGAGCCACTGCTGATATCTTCTTTGCAAAAATCCATTCCCATCTTTAAGAAATTCAGGTGTGGCTATCGTAAAGTGATCCCCGGGATAATAAGCGAAAACGAAGCTAGAATTTAATTTCTTCATTTCTCCGTCCAGTAACTTAACGGCATAGTTTAATAAGAAGTTGTCCTGATTACCTACGCTGATCATGACCTTACCGTCAAGATCGTTTTTGACTTTATCCCAGTTGGTTCTGAGGTATAAAGAAACATCATACTGTTTCCAATGTTCAAATACTGCTGTATCGATCTGACCATTACGATAATCTAAAATACGCAGGGGTTCACCATTACTGCCTTTCTTACTGAATACAGCATCAAAAGAATGCATTTGTTCGCCGCGGTAGATCACATGTTCCATTTGGTAGATATTGCGCATACTAAACCAGGGAAAGAAGCCGGCAATCGTGCCTGTCTGGTTAAGCACACTGTCCTTGCCGTAAAACATGTTCTGGTGTTCATAAAGGTCTACTTTTTGAAAGCTGCGGTAATCTACAGGATCGGGCGAACTTGACCAGCAGCCGTTAAAAACTTTGGGATAACGGGTTTGCAGTGATAGCACTGTCCAGCCGCCGCTGCTATGTCCGTTTAAAAACCTGGCGCCATTACAGCGGTAAGTCTTTTCCAGTTGGGGGATAAAATCCTTTGTAAGCGCATCGCCCCAGGGGCCGTTATTTTCGCTGTTTGTATATGCGCTGTGGCCTAGGGGGCAATTTCCATCAAGATAAACCGTGATACAGGCGGTAGTATCCATTGGTGCTGATGGATTTGGTGATCCGGAATACCGATGGTAATCTCCGCCATAGCCAGAAACCAAAAACTTGACCGGAAATTTCCGTTGCGCCTGGGTGTAATATTCTTTCGGCAGGATCACGGCTGCGTTTACAGTAACCGGCCTGTGATGGAAAGTACTTAACAAACCCGACGGCACCTTGATCTCTTTTACATATTGCGTATTGCTGAATACAGGCTCGGGAATTTTTTGATCAGCCCTGAGCACATAAATATGATCAGCATCTTTTTTCACCGTAATTTTTTGCGAAGTACTGTACAGGTTGCCGGGGCTCTGGCCAATGCTGCGGCCACCAAGATTACGGTCAAAAACTACCTGAACGTAGTAACTGTTCCGCTCCATATCCGAAAGCGGAACGGGGTAAGAAATAGCTTTGTCATCAAACACAATCGCTGTCCCGGGCTTTACATTTTTCACATAAAGCCTGAAACATGGAAATATGTCAAGGCCAGCCGTGCCTTCTTTAGGTGTCTTGGAATCTTTAGAAAAATAAAGTAAAACATGGCCTGTAAATGGCTCTTGCAATAAGCTATCCGGAAAGCTCACACTGAACTTTTGTGCAGACGCTCCGGATGCAAGAAAAAGTAATAAAAAAACATATAAAATCGATTTTTTCATAAATGCTTGATGATTTGATACAAAGTTAGGGTTTTATGACCGATTCTTTGAATCATCAGAGTTGCCGCGTCACATTTAATGGCAATCAGATCTGAGCAGGTTCAAAACACTTAGCTTTTAGCAATAAAAAAATCCTATGGTGTGATACGTGAGAAATAGAAGAACTATTGCGATACCTTGAACTGAATGCTTGATAAAACGTTATTCTTTCTTTCCTGTTTTATCTTTGCTATATGTAGCCTCCTTGCGCAAGGCGTTCCCGATGCCACCACAAAATAGAGCCTACCCATTAATGATTATTCTGAAGAAGATGTTCTTCAGAAGGTTATTCTTAGAAAACTGAATGGTTAAGTTGGTCAGATGGAATTTTACAGGATATTTCCGCATATGGTTAATCATTCTAGGTACCATCGCGGACAATTGGTAACGCTGCTGCGCCGCCAGGCAGGGTTTACAGATCTTTGTTCGACAGATTTATTCACATACTATCGAGTGATAGGCATTGATTGAGTGAGATTGGAACTGGGTTGCCAGATTTCATAAGGCAACCCAGTTAGTATTCTACATTTTTATAAATGTTAATTTTTTTGGAAAAATCGAAGCCTGCGCTTTTTCTACATTGACACCATATTGAGGACTTTCAATAGCAGTCATTATCAACTTCTTATTATCAGGTGATATTGAAAATGAAAGTTTCCATCTGAGTGAAGTTGGATTTTCGGCAAAATGGCCGGTCAATATATCATGATTTTTGCTATTTGTTCCTGAAAACGAATTATGGCCCTCTTTTATACTTCCCTTTTTCCAATTCGTATTATCACTTACAACGTGGTTTTGATTGGTGAATTTGTGGAAACCTACTATACAATCCATCTTGTAGCTTTTAAAATCAAAATTCTCTTTATGGAAGTAAAAAGTTACTTCTAAAGAATCGGTTTTTGCAGTCCATGTGCCGACGAATTTTTCAAGGCTAGGATTTTTTACATTCGCGCCATTAATGATTCTATCTTTCAACTGTGCTTTTATACTTAATGTAAATAAGATGAGTAAAGAGGTTATTACTAGTCTGTAATTTTTCATATTTAACAAGGGTTTGGTGTAACTGAATTATTAACTAATTTTTTCGGAGTCCAGGTTCTATTTGTACTGTCGTACTCTAAAAGTTTTAGTCCCGAATTGTTTTGATCTAAAAATTGCAGAAAGTTCTGCAGATTTTGAGCTGGTGTATTGGATGAATTGACATAGTCATCTTCATAGAATAAGGAAAGTGGATTACTACCGGGGTTAATGAAAGCAAAAGTGGATGCAAATGATGTAAACAATGTGGGGTTATCTATAGTTAACATGTAGCCTTTTCCAGCATCTGTAAAGACTCCATAGAAAAAACTATTTGGATCGCTCATTAGCCCGTGGTATTTCAGTTTGGCGAGCGTAACAAGATCATCAAATGAGTAAATTGATAGGTCTCCCGAAGAATGGGAATGCATCATACCATTTATTCTGTCATATAGGGAGAAACTTATTCCTGATTGGCCAATCCCACCCTGAATAGGGATTGGGTTATCTCCATAAAATAATACTCCTTTTTCATAATTTAACCCAGTAGAGGCGCGGAGATTATCAATCCAGGCCCTTACTTGTCCATTAGCATTTGCGGTTGCTAAAACAGCACATGGATTAGCTGCTGAAGGAGTTGGCGTTGGTACCGGCAGGAAAATAAAAGGGTACCAGGGATTAGCTGGATTTGACGGGTGAGCTGGACTAGATGGATAAATCGTCACCTCATTCAAATGAATCGGATTAGGATTTCCCGGGAAACCTGGTCCCGGGGTGCTGGCGTATTTAGCATGGCAAAAGGGAGGCAGACCAGGAATTGGATCAAAATTTCCATTTTCATCTAATGGACAACCGTCAGGATCACTTTGTGGAGGCTGCGCATTCGAAAAATGAATCATAGCACAGATAATGGATATAAGCAATAGTACTTTTTTCATTTTTTAAATATTTCTAGGTTCGTAAATATTGTGTTTGGAACCTCCAGAAACTTATCAGAGACACCATTTGTACGATGATGTCCTTGCTGCAGATTGTTTTCAAGCGAATACGTTAAATAGTATCCTGAAAAGGTTTGATTTTCGTTGGCAATTTTGGTTACATCGCTTGTTTGGTCTGGATGGATTTCTGCCACAAAAATATTCATTGCACCATGTACCCCTGGTGTGAATACCAGTTCACGATAGCCATTTGGATTCATACTTTGAGTAAAACTTTTATTGACAGAATAATCTGCTAATGGGACTACAATCATGGGTATTTTTTGGTCACGTGGTAGGATTTTATTCAATTTTTCCCACTCAGGATACCCAATGAATTTTGCTTTGGAACCTAATTTATCCATAGCTTTCTGATATAGTTCTTGGATTTCATTTGAGGATAAATCCCGAACCCGCCTAATAATGTTTGATTGTGAAATGTTAGGGTCCAATCCGGTTTTGCTGCAGGAGCAATACATCAGGTTTAAGATTATGAAGGCACAGCACCGATAACGATGTCTGCTACCCAATTCATTAAGAATAGCATGCCTAATTGTACTAAAGTGGTTTATCATTTTACATGAATTAAAATTTATAATAGATCGGCTGGCCAGCTCAGCTACAATTATAAAGAGTAATTAGAACGGTTCCAAATAAGGAAAGAAACTATACTTTTACTAAATTATTTCGGATCCTGAAATAGAGGAAAAACTAGAAACTTGTCTCCAAGTTACCTAAGCGATCTATTAAGATCTCTAACCGGACAAAATGCTCAGCAGCATATTCACAATAAGATTATTGAAATAGCAAAAGAAAAGCTGTCTGCCACCAGTCTGTCAATCAGCGGGATTGCTTACGAACTTGGTGTTGGGCACCCGCAATCCTTCAGTGCATTGTTTAAAATGGAGACAGCGCTATCTCCATTGGAATTTAGAAAGTCCTTTAGTTGATCACAGCGGTTGACAATGGTTTTTCACCTACAAAACCACTTACAAAACCGGGATGTAATAATCCACAATACACTTTTTCTCAGGATGTGCCCTGTAATCATTGTGGTAGATTTCAAAAGGATCCCGGTCGGCCTTTTGATATCCGTTTTCGGCCATCCACACAAAAAGGCTATTCCAGGATTTTTCAAACTCGCTTAAAGCAATTACAAAACTACCGACAATAAATTTCCCTTTTTCGATGGAGATTTTGCCAATATTCCCGGAAACCTTTACAGGTTCAGTCAAGGTAATACAGGCACTCATTCTTACTTTTTCGGGACTGGTGGTTTTAAAGCTATCATGATAAACAGTAACCATTTTTGTATCGGGATGCTTTAACAATCCTAATGGCGTTGCCCATTTAACCAATGTGTCATAAGCCGGTGCAATGTTCTGTACACCGATGCTCGTTACATAAGCCAATTCCAATTTGGCCATTTCCCTGATTTCAATTTTTGCATTCATTTCTATCCAGTTTTTTAGATGATCAATGCTGCAAATGTATTCCTCAAAGACTACCTGCTCTTGTCCGTTCTTGCTTTCAATTTTACCAATCTTGCTAAATCTGCTGTTGTTTTGTTTCCGGAATTCAGACGGGCTGATATGGTAATGTTTTTTAAAGGCTCGTGTCAGGGATGAATTACTGTTAAAACCGAATTGAACTGAAAGCTCAGTGATACTTACTTCCGGCTTATGCATCAGAACAGAGGCCACTTTTTCGATTCTCTTTCTAACAATGTAAGCATTTAGTGTTTCGTTTGTAATCGCCTTGAATACCCTGTGAAAATGAAAGGGCGAAAAGCAGGGAGTGTAAAGCGAACTGTGTCAACACCACTTCTTCCTAGGTGGAGGCGGTCAGCCTCCACCTAGGAAGAAGTCGCCGAAGGCTTTAAGTCGTT
>NZ_FXTN01000008.1 GCF_900182595.1 Pedobacter westerhofensis
GGTCACTTTACACCGAAATGAGGGGGTCAATTTAGAGCGGAATGAAGCGTCAGTTTAATTGCGGAATGAAGAGGTCAGTTTTGGCGAAACTCCCATACAACTTTTCCAGTTTCATAAGTGTATTGAGTAAAAACCAGTTGGAATGATTATCATACCATTAATTGCTGAATCAGGGACCAATTTTCGAAACTCCCGGCTTTGTTGATTTATCCAGAATACCTGCTGCCAAACATGCTTTTGTTGAAAAGTTCAAACTCTTCTTTAAGTTTAGCAAAACTTCTTTTTGGTCATCAAAAAGCATATCCTCTGAAATTATGGTTTTCATAACATTTATAGCTCCCAGCTTTTCCCCGAAACAGAAACCTTCAGAATTTACACATGCAAAACTGATGTCCGTACCGCTCATTTCCGCTTCAAAAATGTTATATAAAACCTGATACTTTTCATCTGTTGGAGCTGCAACCAAACCCCAGCCGTTTCTATGCAGATAAAGTCTGATGATATCCTCATTAGAAGAGCCCATATCTTTTACTATTCGATCCCTGTATCTTTTAAAAAAATGTGGTGGATAAATGGTCGTCATATTCTTATCTATACCTAACGTTGCAAGATAATTACCATCCTGCCTGTTGTAAATCGCACAAATACCAATCAGGGGTTTTGCCCAGTCACCCCGTTTTGATGCATGTAGATTAACTACAAAAAGATTCTTCTTAAACCTTGTTCGGCAATCGTATGTGTGATAAACAGGATAATTGCGATATTCCAACAGCTCTTCAATTCTGTACTTTTTTATACCTGTAGTTGGTTTAGATTTCATAATAAATGGGTTTTTTAAAACCTCCGCTCAAATGGTAATTCAATTACATCGAAACTTTCCGATAGTTATTGCGAATTGAGTGGCCACCATCTTTGAAACTCCCGGACTTTGGTCTAGTGGCCACTTTTATCGCTTCATTATTTATTCATACGCATTATCTTCCATCTTTTTAGGACGGGTCTTTCTCATGGATTCTCCGGTGGCGTCAATTCTATGCGCATTATGAACTATCCTGTCAAGCACCGCATCTGCAATGGTCTTTTCGCCGATTATATTATACCACTCTTTTACCGGAAGTTGTGAAGTAATGATCAGGGACATCTTGTCGTGTCTGTCCTCAATGATGTCCATCAACATTGCTCTGGATGTGGCGTCCAATGGATGCAAGCCGAAATCGTCCAGGATAAGCAGTTCAGCTTTTTCAATTCTGGTCATCTCTTTGATGTAACTGTTGTCTGCCTTAGCCTGTTTTAACTTTGTGAAAAGCTTGGGTGTACTCCAGTACAATACTTTATACTCTTTAGCGCAAGCCTGATAGCCTAATGCCGATGCGATATAGCTCTTGCCGATCCCGGTAGGCCCGGTGATCAATACATCTTCATGCTTTTCAATGAACGTGCATTCAGCAAGCCTCATGATCTGATTACGGTCGATGCTCCGGTCACGGTGAAAGTTGATGTCCTCTATCGACCCCTTATACCGGAATTTTGCCGCATCTATTAGCCTGTTGATCC
This sequence comes from Pedobacter westerhofensis, assembly GCF_900182595.1. GTDB lineage: Bacteria > Bacteroidota > Bacteroidia > Sphingobacteriales > Sphingobacteriaceae > Pedobacter > Pedobacter westerhofensis. The sequence continues at coordinate 1,555 of NZ_FXTN01000008.1, forward strand.
TGCGGTTAACACGATCTTCGTATTCTGCTTCCACCAAATCAGCCAAAAATTCATCAGGGGTATATCGCTCTGTATTACCAGTGTCCAGGTGGGTTTTAAAGGTGTGGAACATGCCAAAGAATTTCATTTCTCTGAGCTTATCTAAAGTGTCTGAATTGTTCATAATAATCTTTAAGTCTATTTGTAATATTTTTCACCTCTGATGTTCTTATGGCTAGGCATTGGGAGTTCACCAGCGAATGGGTTTTCACGATAACTATCCATGTTTTTCTCCAAAATGGATTGGATAGATTTAAACTTAGTGTGTACACCAAAGTCCATTGCCCTCCGACAAGCACCAGCCAGGCGTTCGGGGCCGAACTTTTTTTCCAGACTCAACACACCCTCACATGACCGATTGATTTGATCAACATGTCTGTTACTTTCCAGCATCACTGCAATAACTGCCCTCACATCTTCATGGATGGCAGCAGCCCGTTCTAAGTATCTTTCTGGTGAGCGTTCTGTGGAGTACTGGTGACGTTGGCTCAGGTGATTTTTGTTGGTGGTATAGGCGTATTTTGTTTTGTCCCGTTTATGAACTGCGATCCGTTCGTTTTTGAAAAATATTTCAACAGTTGAAACGGTATACAGGATTTTTACTTTAGAATGTACAAAGCGAAACGGCACACTGTAGTAATGTTTATCCTGCCCTAGATAGGCATGACCATCGGTCTTAACTTTCGACCAGACCTGATCCTTCATTTCAAAACGATCCACCGGAAGCGCTTTAAGTTCTTTCCGTTCGATCTCCTCAAACTGCATTCTACGGCTGTAATCACGTCCCTTAAGCAAAAGGTTATTGTGAATTTCCAGGTTTTCCCAAATGGCTTTGTTCAATTCGATAAGGGAGTGATGGACTTTCTGTTTAACAGGGAGATAAATCCGGGTATACATAATCCGGACAGCTCCTTCTACAAGCGCCTTATCTCTTGGTTTATAGGCTCTGGCAGGCAGCACGCAAGTATCGTAATGTTGGGCAAAAGACTCAAAGGTCTGATTTAGGGTCGGTTCGTAACGATGGCTCTTGATGACAGCCGCCTTCAGATTATCCGGCACGATGGCTGAGGGGACTCCGCCGATATAGTGCAGCGTATTTTCGCAGGCTTTAACAAAATCCTCTTTTTGCTGACTGGCAACCGCTTCAATATAAGTAAGCTGACTTGCGCCTAAGATCGCCACGAAAACCTCGACGTCAATCACTTCACCGGTTTCTTTGTCGGTATAGCTTAACTTTTTACCTGCAAAATCAACAAATAATTTATCTCCTACTTTGTGCGTCTGGTGCATGGTGGGACTGACCTTTTCTTGCCACAATCCGAAGTAGTAGCAGAACTGCGTATATCTATAGCCGTCCGGGAATTCCCTTATGTACTCTTCATGAAGGGTAGTTCTGGTAACACCGGTACGCTTCAACTCTTTTTCCATTTTAGGAAAGCAGCGTACCAAGGCCTCCATCCGACGATTCTTTAATTTAGGTTTTTCTTTAATCTCTCCAAACAGATCGTTCAGTTCATCGTCATCGAGGTTATCAACGTCTTTAATGGGATAATTGCTAGCCTCAAATGCTGCGATATATTTTTTTACGGTATTGCGGGATATTTCGACATAGTCAGCAATCCTCTGCTTTCCCTTCCCCTGGTCATATAACCTTAGAATTTGTCTAATTTTATTCATGCTTATAGTGGTATTAGCCATTTAATTGAATGATTAATAAATCCCCAAACATGGATAGCCTGCTTAGCATGAAGCAAAGGATTGAAAATATTCATCTATTTGAACTGGATATTACTAGCCTAATCGACCATTATCCCTTCAAGAAAAAAACTATTCTCTATCGCTCGCCCAGACTATTTTAACACTTATTCTGAAACTTTGAGGTCTCTCTGGCAGGAAAAATCCGTGCTAAATCTGCGGCTACACCATAAGAATGGAGTATCATAATGTTAATTCTGGCACGCTGATTTTGCCCAACATCAAATCCGGGTGACGTAATAGTACAACCTGAATTAAAAATACTCGGTCAAATTGCGGCGAACCCCAATCAAATTGGGTAAACATCCTGTTATCTGATAATTAGATTATATCAACACAATCCCGGTGACTTTGTCAGTACTCCCGGTAGGAAAAATTGTGTTCAATCAATGGCTGCACTGGTGACATGCAGTAAATAACATTTTTAACAAGCACAAATATATGTATTGTATGGAAACCTCCAAATCTAAATTAAAAAGCTATCGTGGGAGGCGCGTTAAAGTAGCTGATCTATCATCAATCCCGAATCTGTGTAGCCTGCACTTGAAATAGATAAGTATTAGTCATTTGAAACTGCACATGCTTATATTGGTTATTAAATATCAATTTCATGAAAATAAGTCATAGTATGTAAAACGTCAATATAGGTTATCGAATTGGAGGTAAAGCGGATGGGTTCAGGTTCCGGCACCTGGGTATGTCCTACCACCTAATGGTAACCAGTAAGCATATCAAGCATTGTTTCCTTACGATCAGTCCAAATCGGGCTACCAAGCCCCAAGTCCCCTGATTCGCCCCTGTGTATCCCCTCGCTGTACAACATGTACCGCTGCTGAGGGGTTCCTATCGCCTCAACCTTGTTAATTAGGTCGGCAATAGAATCATTATCATCCCTGATCTAGCTGATGATGGGTGATTTTAAAAACTCCCGATACCAGGAGGCAGAAATCCCTGCGTGGGTAAAAATATAATTCCCCCGCTGGTAAGCCATTTGGAAGCAATCTCGGTTCTGATTCAACAATTCGGTTTACTGCCTCTGCATGCCAGCAGGGAAACCTTTGATCTGATACCTGGGGAAATGCAGATATTGGACTTCGTGATTGCCCAGGAGCAGAATAACCCTATTCCAATACTTGCGTTTGAGTTTGATGATCGCCATCAGGTTGTTATAAATAGCGTTATCTTCTTCAGTAAAAGAATCTACATAATCACCTAAAAACACCACCTTGTCAAACTGCTTAAAGTCAATATCCTGCCAGGAATTGCGGCCATGTAAATCCGGAATAATAATATGCTTCATCTTTTCATAAGCGTATTTTATATTTTGTAAGATAAAAAAGCCTCAACGGTTTTTACGAACTTAGTTCTCTCCGCTTTTTAGTTCGTTTTCTATTTCTTCTATTGTAGGGAGACTACTTTTCAGGTTGTCAGGAAGTGTTTCGGTAATCTCAAATTCGCTCACGCCCATTGGTCTATTAATGTCTCTAAGCGCAAATTCCGCTTCTATGTTGTTTTTATCTCTGCAAAGCAAGATACCAATGGTCGGATTGTCATCAGCTTGTTTTATTAAGCTATCAACAGCCGATAGATAGAAATTTAATTTCCCAACATACTCCGGAATAAACGCAGTATTTTTGATTTCTACAACGGTATAACATTTTAAACGGGTATGGTAAAACAACAAATCGAGGTAATAGTCGGACTCACCGACTACCAAATGGTATTGCCTGCCTATGAATGCAAATCCCTTTCCAAGCTCGAGCAAAAATTTAGTGATGTGCTGGACTAGTTGATCTTCGATGTCTTTCTCTTTGTACGGTTTAGTCATTGTCATAAAGTCAAAGACATATGGATCTTTAAGGGTTTGTTGTGCCAAATCAGAGACAGGATCGGGTAATGTATGTTTGAAATTTGTAATAGCTTTTCCGGTTCGCACATACAAATTTGTCTTTACTTGCAATGCCAAGACTTCACGACTCCAATTATTTTCAATAGTTTGACCGATATAGAACATGGCTTCGGTTATATCTTTTGACTTGGTGAAAATTAGTATGTTATGTCCTCAGGGAATCTGTAGTATTACATGGTTGTCTAATTGGTCAACAAGCTGTTGACCAATTGCAGGTTGATAATAACTATAAAATCTTTTGCAGTATTTAAGATTTGGTATAGGATAATCCTCTCATGTTCGGAAAATCAACCTTTAAGTCTTTAGCTACCTGCTCAATAAGTTTATCCCCCCCATTGAACTTCCTTTTCACTAATCATTTTACCTAGCTCCCAATAGAAACGTATTAAAGCTGCGTTAATGGTGATTGCGGCTTTCATTTGCGAGGAACGAATTTTCGACTTTAGCTCACTGAGACAGATTTTATATTCTTGAGGTTTATCCATTGTTAAACTGCTTTTAAATTCTGTATAGACATCCTCTTCATTCGTGTTTTACTGTTCTATGATAATACATTATTCAAGAAACTGCCAATAACCAACACAGAAGAGTTGTTTCCGCATTAACATACAAGGCTACTTTCTGTCTCGCATCTTCAATTAAGTGGATTACACCTTTAAGTATATTATTTACATGTAATTCAGGTTTTCCATAGGGAGTTTAATATAGGCGAGTGTCAGTAATTACCGTCGCCAAAATTAATTAAAGTTCACTGTATAACCACAAAGCCATTGTGTTCAACGCCTTTACATGTTTAAAAGTATTTGGCTATACCGTTGAATACACAAATCTCCGCATTTCGTTCTTGCCGATGGTAATTTTTGTACTACTGCTTTTGTTAATATTCTTTATAGCCTCCTCTATAAATGTAGGTTTGAGATGCCCTTTAAAATGCTCAATACATTTTCTAAAAATTTCCAGACCAGTTTTAGGGGTTAAAAAATAATCAGTTTCCTGCAAACTAGAAATATACTCCTGGACTTTCTCAGAGGAAGTATTACATTTTGGAAGAATTTGTGTATCCTTTGCCAGTTCTGTAAAAGAATGAAGAAGAACATACCGTCCAGAAACATCCTCCTTAAAAATCTCATACGAGTTGGTTCCCTCACTATTAGCAGTTGCAAGGATATACAGATCATAATTAAGATCAGGTAGTGTCAAGTACATGACCTGATCTAAAGAACAATCAAAAATATGTTGCAGATAATTGGTTTCTTTTGCTTTATATATTAGTTTATGTAACGGGTTCTCTACGTCTCTAACATACAATGCTCTAAAACCGAGCAAAAAGGATAAATCTCTATCGGAAAAACCCTTGGACACACGCAGATCCTTTACTTTATAACTCTTTTCAAAATCGATCGCAGTCCGCCCAAAGTAATGGGCAGATTGATTCTTTGCTACCTGTGGGTGATCCATAATTGCGAATTAACAAAATTCTAAATCAATTAGCCATTAAATTTAGCCTTTTGATAAGTAACATCAGCGGGAGGTGGTGTTTTAACGATAATCCCTATTGATGTGGCTCGGTCTAATGGAGAAACAAAATCTGTTGTTTGCCAGGTTTTATTAAATCGTCTATTCGCTTCATCCGTAATTTCTTTTGTGGTTCGAGGTAAATTCAAAAAATCACCATCTTCCAGCATGTTATATAGTGCACCCGTCGGATATAAATCCTTTTCGATTGTTTCAATTTTCTTTACCACTAACTTATCTTCGACTTTAGCACTAGGATAGAAATCAGCCATAGTATACACTGTTTTTATCTGATTCCTATTATCAGGGATTAGATCAAACTCCGTTTGTCTGATCTCAGCAACTCTACTAAACTTTTTTGTTAATATATGTAACTGCGAGTCCGTATATGCAGCACTACTAGTTTCTGTTTCAATTGTTCCAACTAGATTAGCATTTGAGCCTGGATTAATCATTTGAGAAACCTCACGCTGAGATAATCCCAACTCCATCCGAATTTGGCGAATCTTATTTATTATATAAAGTACAACTGCCGATATATAAACTGCTTTGCTCATTAAGCAAAGTATCAATAGGACATTTTATGCTTTGTCTAAAAAATAATTTTGAATTACATGTATTTTTATTTAAATTAGCTCTGACAAAGAACGTAACATATTAAAAGAGAGAAAAAAAGAAACTAAATAGAAAATATGCTCCAAATTTTTGGAGTGGTATTAATAAGAGTCTCGCGTGCGAATTCCGAGTTTTGCTAACGGACGAGGCAATAGGTTAATGCCCATAATTGTTATTTGCGTACTTTAGTACCGCTATAGCAGTATGGGCTCCTATTGTGTATCGTTCCTAAGGCCCTCGGAAGCCTGCACGACGGTACCTTTAGGGGCCCGCTATAGCTTTTCCCCAAAGGTACTTTGGGACTCGTTACATGGATAACGAGCGATGAATAGTCAACATAAAGCCGAGTACGAACCACTATCTGACACCGATCTTATCGTTCTTTTACGGCATGGCGACCACGCTGCTTTTGCTGAAATTTATAGGCGTTACTATCCACTTATGCTCAATTTTGCTGTCAGAAAATTGTATGACGAGGACTTATCTAAAGATTTTGTACAGGAATTATTTACCAACGTTTGGGAAAAGCGGGAGACAATATTAGAATCGGGGAATCTTCGCTCATACCTTTACATATTTATAAGAAGCAGAATACTCAATCACTTCAAAAACCAAAATGTCCAAGCTAAATATATCGAAGTTTTAAAACAAGCATTTTCTGTTGCTGGATATGCTCAAACAGACTACTTGGCAAGGGAAAGATCGCTGAATGAATATATTGACAGACAAATCAAATCCTTACCTGAAAAAATGAGAATAGTGTTCCAAATGAGCAGAACGGAACACCTTTCCCACAAGCATATCGCACAAAAATTGAACACTTCCGAAGAAAATGTGTCTAAGCACATTACTCGGGCTTTAAGATCTCTTAAGACTAAACTTACAAGCTGGATATTCTAATTAGATTGAAGATGATTTTTTTTCATCTTTAATTGTCCTGTCCTATACATTCCTCGTTGTACAATCTAAAATCAATCCTAAAGGATATGACAACAGAGGAAATAAAGCAAATACTTGAACGATATAACACAGGTCAATGTACTGAACTTGAAAAAACCATCATTGAAGAAACCTTAATGCAATTCAATGAAGATCAACCTGGATTATCCGAAAAGAAATTAGAAAAACTCGGCAATGAAATTTATAGAAATCTGCCTGGGTCTGATGGTAAATCCAGAAGGATTAAACTATTGTCGATAATTACAGCCGTTGCCTCTGTCAGCCTTATTGGGATTATTACTCTATTATTTTATCCACGGCCTAATACATCATCAATAGAAAATAAGTCCACCTTCAATATTACCCCTGGTGGGAACAAAGCGACCTTAACACTGGCAAATGGCAAAACCATCAATCTAAGTGCTGCTAAAACCGGGATTATAATTGATGATAATAACATAAAATATATTGATAGTACCGCCATTACAAACAGGAGTGGTAACGCTCCAGGAATGGCAACTATATCTACCCCTAAAGGTGGGGAATATCAAATTGTGCTTTCTGACGGCACCAAAGTATGGCTTAACGCCGCCACAACCTTACAATTTTCTGCAAACCTAATGAGAGAGCGGGGGGAGCGAAAAGTAAGGCTGGAGCGCGGCGAAGCCTACTTTGAAGTATATAAAGATAAAAAACGCCCCTTTGTCGTGGAGACGGGGCAGCAAGATGTATTGGTACTCGGCACACATTTCAATATAGACACATACGAACCTGGCTCAATAAAGACAACATTACTGGAAGGCTCTGTAAGAGTACAAAGCAATGTCCATACGTCTAAAACAAAATCAAAAATTCTAGTGCCTGGTGAACAATCGGTAAATAAAGCAGGAGCAATCGAGGTAAGAAAGGTAAACACCAACATAGAATTAGCCTGGAAGAAAGGCAAAATACAGTTTGTCCGGGCTGATCTTAAAACTGTCATGGGCATGATCAGCAGGTGGTATGACATTCAGGTTGTCTATCAGTACTACCCTGTTGAAGGCAAATTTACTGGTTCCATTTCAAGGTCTAAAAATATTTCAGAGGTGCTAAACCTTCTGGAAACGACCGGAGACGTTCGGTTCAAAATTAAAGAAAGGCAGGTATTGGTAATGAAGTAAAGACCATTTGGTGAATAGCAACCGGGGGCAGCGTAGGAACTGAATCCCCCGGTTTGGCTCAGAAAAAAATAACACGTTACAATCAACTAAACCGAGACAAATGTACAATATTTACTTATACGGTGCGCCCGCCAGGAGCCGCATGGTCAAATTTTTGATCATTATGAAGCTAAGTTTTTTCTTCTTGATCATACCCTTGATGCAGGTTGCAGCTTCAACCAGCGCACAAACTATAACCTTAAACAAACAAAACACATCCTTAACGGGCGTTTTTGAAGAAATCATGACGCAAACAGACTATGATTTTTCTTATTCAGAACAGCAAATTTCTAAAGTTGGCAGGATCAATATTTCTGTTACCAACGCCAGTATCATAGAAGTACTTGACAAGTGCTTTGAAAAGAAACCATTTACTTACAGTATTCAAAATAAAACCATTACAATTAGGAAGAAAGAATTCACTTTTTTTGAAAGTATAGGGTCCCTTCTGCGGGAAGTAACTATTACGGGATCAGTTGCCGATACTCTGGGTAAACCTTTAGTCGGAGCGACCATTAAAATTCTTGGGGAGTCTATTACTGTCAGAACAAACGACCAGGGTGGTTTTACGATCATAAGTAAGCGAAATAATGGTGTCCTTGTTATATCCTATCTGGGTTACAAAACTCAGGAGGTAGGTTTTAGCGAGGTAAACGTGGGGCCTTTTGAAGTAACTTTAAAAGAAGTTGAAAGTGGTCTTCAAGAAGTCGAAGTTGTGAGTACGGGCTTCCAACAACTTCCTAAGGAACGAGCAACAGGCAGTTTCATATTAATTGACAGTGCATTATTGAATCGCAAAGTAAGCAGAAATATTTTAGACCGCCTTGATGGGGTGACAAGTGGTTTAATATTTAATAAAAATAAGACCGGTAATACCTCAGATATTAGTATTCGCGGTCGAAGTACCATCTTGGGCAACCCTAACCCTTTAATCATTCTTGATAATTTCCCTTATGACGGGAATCTGGAAAACATTAACCCTATGGATATAGAGTCAGTTTCAGTTCTCAAAGATGCGGCAGCAGCTAGCATATGGGGAGTACGGGCAGGAAATGGTGTAATCGTATTGACGACAAAGAAAGGAAAGCTGAATCAAAAACCGCAGGTTAGTTTCAATAGTAATGTCACCATTGGTACTAAACCGGATTTATATTATTTACCACAACTTACCAATAAAGAATATATCGAAGTGGAACAATTCCTATTTGATAAGGGCAGGTATAACACTGCAATAAACAATAGGTACGGGGCTCTTTCTCCAGCAGTTGAGATAATGCTTTTAAGAAGAAACAATAATATCAACGATAGTAAACACGCTACTATGCTCGATTCTATAAGCCAACATGACAGCAAATCTGAGTTGAATAAATACTATTACAGGGAAAGTGTTACCCAGCAGTACCAACTAAACGTAAAAGGTGGTGGGCAGTTCAACAAGTATTACGTTTCTCTTGGATACGATAATAATCTTTCAAATACGGTTGGTAATAGTACGAACCGCCTGACATTGAATGCAAATAATAGCACCAATTTATTTAACAATAAGGTAGAACTATCAACCGGGGTTATTTTCACCTTAAACAACATCAATAACGAGGGCTCTACATACAAGCCACGTTACCCTTATTCCCAAATTGAAGACGCAAATGGAAATCCCCTGGCCGTAACGAATGGAACACTTCGCCTTTCGTATGTGGATACTGTAGGGGCTGGTCGCTTACTCGATTGGCACTATCGCCCGCTGGATGAGCTCCGCAATAAATACCGGACATCAGCCGATAAAATGACTGACTACCGCTTCAACACTGGCATAACTTATCATATAGTCAAAGGGCTCGATTTTTCTGGAACCTATACATTCCAGAAAGGTGTACTGAATTCAACGACAAGCAATAGTTTACAATCTTACTCAACCAGAAACCAAATTAACCTAATCACTTCAATAGATCAAACGACAGGTGTAGTGACAAGGCCAATCCCGTTAGGAGATATTTTAAGCAACGTGAATAGTTCTTATTATTCGCACTATGGAAGGGGGCAATTCAGTTTTAACCGTAGCTTTTCCCAAAAACACCAGGTCAGTGCAATAGCGGGCTATGAGATAAAAGATTACCGTGATGATGTGTCCTCTTACATGTTATATGGCTATGATCCTGAAACGGCTACAAACCTCAATTCTACGATCAACTATGCGAACGAATACCGCTACTATTATAGATCGCTTTATACAACAATAAATCCCGGGACCAGCAATTACTGGAATGTTGATAGGTACAGATCATATTTTGGAAATTTCTCTTATACTTATGACAACAAATATATTGTGAGCGGGAGTGCACGCAGGGACGAGTCCAATATTTTTGGTGTTAAAACTAATCAGAAGGGGGTTCCACTTTGGTCTGCAGGACTCGCCTGGAATATCAGCAGCGAGCAATTTTACAGCTCATCTTTGATTCCTTATCTGAAACTTAGGTTAACGTATGGGTATAATGGAAATGTAGATAAAACTACTTCAGCCTATCTTACAGCCAATTCTATGTCTGGATTAAGTGTATGGGACGAAAACTTTCTGGAGATTGTTAATCCACCAAACCCATCTCTGCGGTGGGAAAAAGTTAAAAATACAAATATAGGAATCGACTTTGGTACACGAAATAATAAGATTACAGGGTCTATCGAATATTGGATCAAAAAGGGGAAAGATCTGATCGGAAATAGCCCTATCGCCCAGCAAACTGGTATCACTACCTATAGGGGGAACAATGCAGACATTACAGGCCACGGGCTCGACATTTTGTTAAATTCAAATAATATTGTTACTCCAACTTTTACCTGGCAGACGAATTTGCTTTTCAATTACAATACGGACAAGATTACAAATTACAAAGGTAAACAGGCCAGTAATAGCAATATTGTTAATAACAATTATCAGAACCCAATAGAGGGACACTCTTATTATTCATTATTTACTTACAAATGGATGGGATTAAATGCGACGGGCGATCCACAAGGAATATTAAATGGTCTGGCAAGCACTGATTATTCCAGTATCGCCTATTCGTATAAACCAGAAGACCTGGTTTATAGCGGAACGCTTACCCCTCAATACTACGGAAGCCTCCGAAATACGTTCAATTGGCGGCAGATAGAACTGAGTTTTAATATCACCTATAAATTTGATTATGTATTCAAACGGACCTCGTTGGATAATACACTCCTTTACGGTACATATTCCACTTACGAAATGCCTGATTATGGTAAAAGATGGCAACAACCAGGAGACGAGTCGACAACAAATGTGCCCGCACTGGTATATCCTTTGGATTTTGCACGTCAGGAACTTTACAATAATTCGGAAATTCTTGTAGAGAAAGGCGACCACATACGCTTACAGGATATTCGTTTAGCATATACTTTAAGGCTTAAACAATCAAAACTGCCTTTTCGAAGTCTACAGGTGTATAGCTATGCATCTAATATTGGAATTCTTTGGAAAGCCACGAAATATAAAATTGATCCTGATTACCCCAATGCCTTACCTGCTTCAAGAACACTGTCTTTTGGATTAAAAGCAGATTTTTAAAATTTAACTATAGTTGATATGAAAAAGAATATACTCACCTTTTTAAAATATTTTCTGATCCTTCCTGTTTTTCTTTTTGCCCCAGCCTGTAAAAAGGGGTTTTTAGATGCCAAGCCGAACTCTTCAATTGTTACACCTAAAACCCTTGATGACCTGGAGGGGCTTTTAAAAAACAATCTAATAACCCAATCCACGCCAGGGCTATCGCAAATGGCATGTGACGATTACGTTTTTGCAGGTTACAATGAGTGGCAGTCAGCGAATACTGTCGAGCGCAATTCATATATTTGGTCTAAAGATATTTTTCAGGGTGCAAATAACGTATGGGCCTGGTCTTATCCTTACCTCGGTGCTTTTTATAGTAATAATGCGCTGGAAGGGCTTGATAAAATAGAGATGACACCTGCCAACAGCAGCCAATATAAGCAAATCAAGGGGTGGGCATATTTTGTACGGGCATTTATGTTTTATGATTTGGCACGTCATTTTTCACCCGTCTATAACGCAGCCACTGCTCATACAGACTTAGGAATACCATTAAAATTAAGAACAGAAATAGATGAGGTCGTTCCCAGAAGCTCCCTCCAGCAAACATATGATCAGATTTTTATAGACATTAATCGTGCTATCCCGTTATTAAATAACCTGCCGGAATCAAAGCGCAACCGCCCATCAAAAGTATCTGCTTATGCACTTGCGAGCAGAATCTCATTAAGCATGCGCAATTACCCCAAAGCTGAAGCTTACGCAGATAGTACATTAAGACTGTACAATAATTTGATAGACTATAATACTGTAGACACGGTGACAGAGACACCGTTCTTGATAGATAACCAGGAAGTTTTGTACAGTGCTACCACACCTGGTATTTATTTTGAAATTAATGGCAAAACGACCACAAATACCTCTGTTATTCCTAACCCCGACATCGTGAGTTCATACCAGCAATTCGATTTAAGAAAGCCTATTTTTTTTATAACGAACCCCATAGGCCAGCTCAGTATGAAACATGGTTATGAAGGATTATTTTCTGCATATCCATTTAGCGGGCTAGCCTTAGATGAAATTTACCTGATTAAGGCGGAATGTCTTGCACGTCGGGGAGAAATTATTCAGTCAATGACATGGCTTAATAACTTATTGATAAAAAGATTTTCTACAGGAAATTTTGTTCCAGTTTCAGCGGCAAATGCAGCAGAAGCATTGTTAATAGTCCTAGGAGAACGCAGAAAGGAACTCATCTGGCGTACCTTAAGGTGGGACGACCTTAAGCGTTTAAATTTAGAAGGTGCAAATATAACTTTAACCAGAGTATTAAATGGTCAGACGTATTCAATAGCACCCAACGACTCACGTTACGTGTTTCCTATTCCTGACGATGAAATCGCTTTAAGTGGAATCCAACAAAATAAACGGTAGAAACCTTATGAATAACGCATTAAAAATATTCCTTTTCATATTTTTCTGCATCATTAGCCAAATAAGTGTGGCTGATGATAAGCAAACTTATAAAACTATTATTAAAGGAATTTTTACATCACCAGATGTAAACGGTAAGCCAATAACCCTATATTACGCGTCTGAATATTTCGGGATTTCGTCCCTACCACTAAGAGGAAATAAGCTTAAAGCAAAAATAAAAGATCAGACTTTTGAATTTGAATTTTCGGAACAGGCGCCCTATCTATACTTCCTGTTGGAATATGTGGATGGTAGTGATGCTAATTATGCATTAAAATATCCTGAAAGACTTAAAGTCAATTACAAAACACTATTAATTAAATCAGGAGCATCTATCGTAATTAATATCAGTGATAAGTCAGGTATTTCAATCTCTGGTAAAGACGCCGAATTGATAGATTGTCAGTTTAAACTGGATAGTATTTCAAGCAATACATTCAAAGCCGGCATTAAAAAAAATAAGCAGCCCAGTACTTATGAAAAACTGTTAACGTTAGCGAATCATTATGAGGACATCTATAATCGGCAACGTAGCTATTTACAAAATAATTGTACTAAAATTGATAGTTTTTCAAAAGAGGTTATTAAACTTGACTGTTATTTTGAACTTGAAGACCGTTTAATGTCAGCAAGTCGGTCGATTTTTGATAATACCGCTGACGTACAGAAAAAGAACAAGGACAAACTTAAGTTTTATATAGATCATTTCCTGTTTAGCACATATCCAATCGAGAGTACCGAAAAAGCAGCCTTATTTTCAAGACAGTACGTTGACTTTCTGATCAAAAAACAGATAAGGGATATGGATATTCTAATGGAAGTGACAAGTTTATGGGTAAGGCCAACTTTTGGACAATTGTATGATAAGATGAGTCAAGCTTATACTGGGACACTTAGGGAAAAAATTCTCGCTGGTTATTTTCTTAATCAGTTTGTGTTAAGTGAAGCGCCAGAATATTATTTAGATTTAGCTTTGAAATCGTTTAAGATTCCGGAATACAGAACCATTATACAAGACATTAAGAAAAGTAGAGGGACTGGTGAGCCTGCTTTTAATTTCAGTTTAACAGATACAACTGGCAATAACGTAACCCTTCAAATGCTCAAAGGGAAGTTATTGGTACTCGACTTTTGGTTTAGTGGATGTGGTGGCTGTGCCTACTTAAATGAAAAAATGTCGCCAGTTTATGAGTATTATAAAGGTAATCCTAACATTCAATTTGTAAGTATATCGACAGATAAAAAGGTTGAGACATGGAAGAATAGCGTTAAGTCCGGTGTTTATTCTCATACTGGGAGTTTGAATTTATTTACGGATGGTCTGTCCAGAGAACACCCGATCATTAAACACTATGACATCTACGCTTATCCAACATTAATTTTGATAGATAAAAATGGAAACATTATAACAAGTAGCCCACCTCACCCACGTACGCCTGAAGCAGCTCAACGTTTTATCAGCTTGATAGATCGCAATCTAAATTGAACGGGAAAGGCTCACACTTTCCCGTTCAATTAATTTGGCACCTACTTATTGTGGATTAAGGATATAAGCCAGGGCTGGAACCGCTAGCCACTGTCAAATAGCCCGCAGTAACATAGGCATTTATTTGAGATGCAGTGTAAGGTTCATCCTCCTGATCTGGGATATTTGCTTTTCCAGATGGCGTCACATTGTATTTACAATTAAGTGTTGCTGTTCCTGTGCAAGCATTTGATGCAGATGTCCTACCAGTAAATGAGTTTAATGAGCTTTGAACAAGAAAATTGTAAGTTATCGTTCTTTTTTTGTTGACAGTTTCTTTTGCTTTGGCATTTGCCAGTTCTTGCACTTTGTTATTCTCTGCTTTAAAAGCAAAGGTTAATGTAATAACTCCAACCATTAGCAACAAAGCAAAGGCTCCAAGCCATGCTTTTTTAAAATTAATCAGGTTTCTTACCATGATTATGCAACCTTTTATAATAGCAAAAAGGAAGAAAAACTTTATATTTATGTAATTAAGTTGTGGGTGTCTTTTAGTAGACCTCACTGAATTCCTTTGTATCCCGATACATTGGTTTCATTTCCCGGATAGCCCTGCCCCGACTATCCGGGTTTGTTCGAAATATCGAATTATTATGGTCGTGAACTATTCTGTTAACCACTCTCTTTCGGGCGTAAGGGCAATTGAAGATTGTCTCCAGGTGTACTATAAGATAATGTACAAAGGCAGACAGGTAACATAGCATGAACCGGATGAACAGCGCTGCCATATAGGCAAGCATTGCCGCTAAGGATATGATCCTGGCAATGTCTATTATTTTCGCTGCATCGACAATTTTCATTTCTCTACCTTTTTACTTCGTTGTTCTTAAACTCCGCTGGCACTGCCTTGGCACCACCTGCCCATTAATTGTTTGCACTTTAAGGTTGTACCTACCTTCCCTGTACCAGATCCGGCATCTTCTTACCAGTACCGACCGGGATCATTTGCGGATAGCAGCTGTTGCTTCTGGGACTGTTACCCTGTTTCTGGTACTTCACCGTCAGGAATGAACGGCCAGCAGCACGGTACTACCCATCCATATTTTATATCTTCAACGGCCTGGGGCGAAGGCTTCGAGCCATTGGCTGGCAGTGTTGTTTATTACAGTGTTCATAAGCATTCTTTTTATCGAATTGAATTTGAATGGGTTAACTTTAGTAAATTTCGGTAACGAAACTATCATATTCATGCAAAAATGGTTTCATTTTTCGCATGTTTTTAGCACGATTATGATAGTTTAACCTTAAAAACCACGTTTAATGGCCTATCGGTCGCTTCTTGGAGAGCTATTATAGTGCTTTTTGTACACAAAAGTAAAATGTGCATGGCTTTTAAAACCTGTTTTAAGGCCGATTTCTTTTACGGATAATTTCGTTTTTTGCAATAATTCATGTCCGTAGTTCACCCGTAAAAGCTCAATATATTCGTGAACAGTATATTTTAGTTGTTCGTGGAAGGCATGGCGGACGGTGCGTTCGGTAAAAGGAATCTCCTCTAACAGTTTCGACAGGATATCCGCATCGCGCTCCGTAAAATGGCCATCGAGATGAGCCTTCAACTGCACAACGGCATCCAGTAAGCTCAGGCTTTTATTACCAGATAGCAGCATCTGATGATATTCTTCAAAAAGACCCATGCAGTTATCAGTTATACCAACTTCCAGCTTACGGGCTGAAACAGGATCTATTTTATAAAGCTCTCGCAGAAAACCACGCATCCCCCTTGTAATGGGAAACTGGAACATATGCTCATACATGTTTGTTTTCTGCTCAAAGCCTAACATGAACTCCGCAAAATGGGGATAGGTCTGTAAATGGTTTTTAAGCCATCCGGGTCTGGTAGAAATATATAAAAGGCGATGAACTCCTGCTGGGAAATGCACGAAAAACTCTCCTGTTTTATTATAGGTAGGATAGCAAATCCCTTTTTTTGCATTCGAGATGGGCGTGCCGTCGGCCATGCTAAAACTTACATTTCCTTCAAGCATAAAGAAGAGAAACAGGGCTGGATCCTTAATCAGGTAACTCATATCCAGGCTTTCTGCTAGCCTGACCTCCATGAGTTCAATGTAAAACAGGTAATGGCTGTATCGTTGCGAATAACAGCTACCCTCTTTGAAGCGGATCAATTCCTTATCTCCATAGCTTACTTTATAACGAACTTTTTTAAGGAAGTTCTGACTGATCTTGCTACTTCTGTGTGGTGACCTGAACCGTAGCTCTATCGGCCTTTGCATGTTCTGCCCCATCTCATTCCGTTTTAAGATTACATGAAATTGGCGTAATCAGATGAATTTTAGCAAAAGATACTCTGGTAAAATTAGAGCTGTCTTTTTTGCCTAGAAAAATTGCGGGAAAGATGTCTGTACCCGGACAATAAGCATTAGTGGAAAATGCTTCGGCTACAGAGGGGTTAAAAGAAAAGGCACGTTTCATAAGTCATCCATTAAAGTGGGCAAGCCCAACATGTAATGAAAGCCTGCCTTAAGGGTTTATATTCATATTTGTTTCTCTCTAAAATTCCTTGTGAACGAAATTAATAAATTTCGTTATCCTTACCAAAGCACTTATTTGTAATCAAGTTAGGCAGGTAATTTTGGAAAATCGCTGTTCTGTGTCTCGATTTTTGTGTTCGAGTGTCTCGATTTTTCGGTCAGGTGTCGGGTATTTTCAGACATGTGTCTAAATCTCATTTTGAAACCTCTTCGGACTGCGTACTCACAATTGGGGGTTAGGGATGGCAAGTAGATTGCGTGGTTTTCAAAAAAGTTCAAATTTGGCAATTTTTTAAATTAAATAGATTGCCTGCATTCAAATCTTACGATGCTTCCTATATTATAGATAATTGGATCTGGACTGAAATTGAAACCCATTTATAATTCTTATCTGCATAGGTTTGATTGTTTAAAAAGAAAAGCAATAGATGCGGGCAATACGTTACATCGAAAACTCGACACGCTGCACCAGATAGGCCCTGCCAAAGTTCCCAGGGTCATGGGTTACGATCGCCCTTATAGCTTAGAACTTCTCGAAAAATAAAAGGGATTTGAAATGATCGCCTCCCTTTTATATTCATTGGGTTATTTACCTGATTTTGCTTTTTCCAGATTTTCCTTTGCTGCTTTTTGTTCGGCTTCTGCCCTTTCTGCTATGGCTTTGGCTGCAATAATTGCATTCTGCTTCTCAATTTCTTTCTCAGCAAGCTCGGTGAAGGTTTTAGGATCTTCTTCTAGCTTACTGACTACCGTTTTAGCTGTTATAGGGTAAAGTGCCCGGACAAACCAGAAATTACGTGCTTCGCTCTTTAATTCATTATTCTTATTGCTCAGGTGAAGAGCAGTTCCTACAGATGAAGCTACCAGAAAGAAGGAAACCACTATTGCAATAATCAGAGATCTTGACCAGGCGCCAAAATAATGACGATTTTTAACTTCAATAACTGTTGGCATTGAGGCTTGAACTTTCGTCATATCATCAATATTCTGCTGAATTTTAGAATGGTCATACCGCCTATTTGATAAATCAATTTGCTCATAAATTCCAGTCAGCGAATTGTTATAATGATTTAAAAATGCAACCAAATATTCTGGAACGTCGCTTTCTAAGACTTTTACTCTGGTAACAAATCCTTGAAATAATTCTTCTAACATATTTACTTTTTCCTCTAATTCTGTCATGCGATGTTTTTTTGGGGTTATTACTTATTTTATTTATCTGCTTACGCCTTGGGACTGCTCAGCCTCATGTTGCTTCCTCTTTCTGCGACGTTTTTCTGCATCACCTACAGGATCTGATTGTGCCGGAACAAATCCACTGCGAAACAAAATATCCAGTAGACTTTCACCTTTATCATGGCTGAAGTGTTGATCTGATTGGATGTCCAATTTGATTGCTTCTCTTAACTGATCAGCTAAAGAAGGTTTGTTCGCTACCAAGGCCTCATGGTATTGTTTTACCTGATAGTTTCTATTCAGTTGGCTATCCAAATTGGCAAAACTGAAAATACGGTCTACTGAAGAGCCTTTCATTTTTAAGTTGCCTTTTTCAAACGAAAGACCTTGCACCTCTTTGGTTCCACTACGGTATTTATAAGCTATGGCTATCCCTTTAACATTCAATTTATTTTCAAAACCTTTCCAGCTGGTCGACTGCTTTAGGGCAGTTTTTATGCCGTCATACAGTTCATACTTAAGTTTCTCCTTTCCTTTTAGTGCCTGGCGATTAACTAGGTCTTTGCCCTCGCCTAAGTGGTAACCATACTTTAAAGTGATTTCTTTACAGACTTTGATATTACGCAGGTAATCATTTTTGTCAGTAATGGTCTGACCGGAATTGTTGACACGATTGTACACAATGTGCACGTGTGGATGCTCACGATCTTGGTGCCGAACAACTAAATACTGTGTGTTAGCGATTCCCATCTTTTTCATGTATTCCTGCGCTCTTGCGATCATAACTTCATCGCTCAGTTTTGGCAAATCTTCTTTGCTCCAGCTCAATACCAAATGCCCAACAGCCTTCCCTAGTCCCGGCCTCAATTTACGCTGCAAATTAAAATCTTGGGTAATTGACTTTGCATCTTTGGTTCTGATATCTTCAGCGGAAATGATCTTTGCATTCGGCTTGTCCAGGAGATAACGGACGCAGCCGCCAAAGCTCTTTCCAGTAATTGGTTTACCGATCATGATTACTAATTTTAGTAAATAGACTTTCTATTTGAGTGAGCAATGCTCTGCACTTTAAACCGAGAGTGAACAGCCCTGACACATGCGCCAAATGTGTCAACTGATTCAGGTTGTTTGCCAGACCCGACAGTGATCTAAACCAACCCATTTCCTCGGTTGAAAAGCGGGGAACTACCTTTGCACCCTTCGCAGCTTTGCGACACCATTCGCTTGGTTTCATTCCGGCAGCTTTGGATTTATTTTCTATAAACAGGCGTTCGGTCGGAGTCATCCGTACCATCAGCATATCACTTTTTTTGACCGCTTTCTTGGGTCTGCCTGGCAGACGCTTTTTGCTTTCTTTGGTATTTGATTGTGTTACTATCATTAATACTCTTCATTAAACTGTTTGAAATGTCGACCACCGGGAGCGAGTCCCAACGCCCTTTTCGGGTGGAAGGGGAGTATTTGTATAGCAAATACATTAACTCGCTCCTTACCAACCGTCAATAGTGAGGGTACGAACTGATTAGCGGTTCACCTTAATTTTCGTCAAAAGTATATAGGATTATTGCGGCATGTAACTGCAACCGGGGCGATTGATTCGGCAGCAGTAAACGCTATCAGGATTTTGTTAATTGATACCGCAGATATATTGTATCAGGCCGATTGTATCGGACAATGTCTCGCCCGGAAAAACTACCGGGGCCTGCCTCGACTGAGTTGGTCAACCCAATAGTCATTAACGTCCTCGTACTTGGGATAAAGTACGGATGCGTCAAGAGCATTTTTAAAGGTACTCATAACCAAATCCGTTGCTTTTCTCCCGGCATTGTTTTGGTCATAATAGGTGAAGATATTTTTATATTCGCCCATACTTTCCAGTGCCCTAGAGAGCATGTTCACCGAATTTAAAATCAGGTAATTAAAATCGGTATGGTCTTTAGGATGCATGGTCAACAGGGACAGAAAGTCCATATAACCCTCAGTCGATTTTAAGTTTTTTGATCCGTTGTCTATCAGCGTAAAATCTTTTGGGGACGAACAAACCTTAATCCCTGAATTACGGAGTTCATAACCGCCTGACCGATTGGCAAAAGAAATGGCCATATACTTTTTTTGATATATAGTAAAGTCAGCCTGCTTGCAATACTGTTTGGCTAAGGCCAGATTAATTCCTCTACTCTTCAGGTAGGCCAGCAATCCATCATCCACCAGATCAAAGGTGCCAATAATTTTAACTTTGCTATCCGCTTGTTCCTTTTCAATGGCAGATCTATCGACTGGAGTCGATACCGGATTATAACTTGATCCGGCAAGCATTTGCAGTAAGTCGGACACACTGCATTGGTGTAACCGAGTACCTAGATCAATTAAGTTTCCTCCACATCCTTCACCGAAATCATACCATATATTCCGCAGGCTATTTACTTTAAAAGAGGCATGTTTCTCATTCCTAAAAGGTGATAGGTACCAGTGGTTTCTTCCTCTGGTATATTGGCATTTGAATCCCAGGTTATCTAGGTATTCTATTATTGGTATAAGCCTAGCTTGTTCACATGTTAAATTGCTCATATTCATTTTTTATAGGGTTCGTACTCTATTTTCTTGATGATTTGATGAACAGCACCACTAATATACTGTATTAGAACTTATTGCAGGTTCATCAAATGTTCATCAAACGCATCATCATTTTTAATTTTATCATTTTCTCTTCATCAGCAACTTTTTTTGATGAAGAGTTGATGAGGTATTGATGATGGTTATTTTATTCATATTCAGCCAATTATATTACTTATCATCAAGTCATCAACTATCATTTAGTTTTAAAATGGTTTCCATATCCAGCGTATAAAATCTACCTTTACTGGCCTGCTCATATATATTTCCTTCCGTAGAAAATTTGTACTGCATATAGGCATTGGAATTAGAAGCAGGTTTTAGATTCCATACGTTTTGCAGTATTCTTCTAATCGAGGGCGTATCAGGGCTTCGGATACCTCTGCGGTTAAGCCATCCCTGGGCATCGCCGATACAAAAGCTGATCTCTTTCAATTCCTGATCGTCGACTATTGACAATAGCACCCCCGCAAGCTCCACCTCCAGTTTCACCCTGTTCTGCCGAATTACTTTTTTCAGCGCTGGTGTAAAAATCTGCTCCGGGCTAAACCACATCCTGGTCTGGTTGTTGGTGGTCATCTTCCGTTTCGTCAGGTAGTGTACCAGCATGGGAATTTCTTCTCTCAGCTTTGCCAACAGATGTGGGTTATCAGACATAAGCACCGGAATTTTTCTTATCCAGTACCTTGTTTCACCTGGGTCAATGATCAGGAAGTTATCTTCGTTATTACTACAAAGGATGAATTTTCCGAAAAATTCAGTTTCCTGCCGATCCATCCCCTTAGCCTCGGTTTTGTAAAAAGTGGCCGTACTCAGGTTCTTGAGGCGCTCTGAGTCCTCTCGCCGTTCAAGGAAAGTTTCATCAACACCAATCAATAACTTTTGCGTCCATTCCGCATTGAAATTGGAACGAAAATCTTCATTGGTGTTAATCGTCATATTGTCTCCAAAAATGGCTTTAAGCCAATTTAAAAATGTCGTTTTCCCTGTATTACGATCGGTGCTGACCAGACATAGGATTGGAAGTCTTTGCATAGGCCGTTCCAAAAGGAGCTTTAAATAGTCGAGGCCAAACTCCAGCTGCTCGCCGAATATATGCCGGAGATAGTTAAGACTGTTAACAGGATCACCTTCTTTAGCCTTGTGCTTAAAAGGATAATAACGGTTATAGAAATTCTCAACGATCCGCTGATAGTTTAAATGGCTGGGAACAAAGCAGAAGCCATCATACTTTTCTATTTCGGACAGATAGCTTTTTCCATGATCCTGTTTGATGCACTCTGCTGACCAAGGGATGAGCATAACCATTGCATCTCCTGAAGCCAAGGGCTTTCTAACAGTTTTGTAATAACTGGTGCCTATGCGGATGTAAGGGCGTGTATGTTCCATTGTATCCCTCACTTCCTCCGCAATTTACGTTTCAGAACAAAATCTTCTGCTTTCGCTGCCACCTCAGCATCAGTTAACTTTCTGTGAGATAAAAGCCATTCCAAAATGGCATTTTTTGAGAACCTAACACCACCATTCGGTAATCCGATATAAGGAATTTTACCTTCTGATTTTAGTTGATACAGCGTCTGCCGAGCGTAACCCGTCACCTTTTCGGCTATTTCATAACCGCCAATCTCATCATCGCCAGGGAGTGCTACAGCAGGGGGATTATCCTCTACAGCTGGATTTGTTTGTTTAAGAATGATTAATAGATCAGAGACTTTTAAATCTATTAACCTTGTGTTTTCATTGATATTCATTTTACCTCCGATTTGGTTAACGAAAGCAAAAAAATAGAAGAAAATAAACCTATACGAACGATTGTTCGATATCGAATGATCTAATAAAAGGTTCCATGTTAATTTAGTTACAATAGTGATTTACTAGGTATTTTTATTTAACCCTATAGACCTTTACGTAGTCATCACTGACGGCCTTCATACGGCTATCTTCAAGGAAGATCAAAGATTTTGAGTTATCCAGTGCAAAAACTTCCCTCAATAAATGTCTTTTCTTGTTATGGAGAATATCGCTAGAAAGCACTTTCCTCTCCTCAATGCAATACTTCAAGAAGCCCGAAAAAGATTTGTTAAATGATCCTGCGTATGCGACCTCGTTAATTAGGATTTTACCATCATCCTTAATAGTGAACAACTGACCATTTGTACTAGCAGTGTTTAAGTCATTAATAAATGTTCTAAAATTTATCTCTTTTTCCTCTCGCGTTTTTCCTACGCACCAATAACTAAAGAAATTACGAAGTATGGAATCGGAAGTTTCCTCCCCTTCTGTGCCATCAAACAACTTCCTACGCCAATCTTTACTCCAAAACAAGAACAAAACAGCATCAATATTTTTCTTGACACTCCCGGGAAATACATTATTAACTACTAAGTAGCCTACAATACTAGTAACAACGAAGCCAACCAGACTGATTGCAGCCATATTCGGACCTGGAAATAAAACCCCTAGAAATAAAAAAAATATCCCCATCGTTAAAAAGCCAAGGGCAAAGAAGATCATTAATACATAATGAAACACGCTGACATGAATATAAAATCTACGAAGCTTACTTGCATCTATGTGATCCAAACCTTTAAAAGTCTCCCTTATTTGCATCAAGCGATCATCTGGAGTAAGTTTGTGGAAGCGTCCCCCTAACTCATTCAACCAATTCTGCAAGTTTATCGAGAGAAATAATTGTACTGGCACAATCCAAATCGCCAAACAACTAAATGCGATTATTAAAGCTATTCGTACTGTTGGAAAAAGCAAATAAATCAGTGAAAAGATAATTACCAAGCCAATTTCAAAAAATATCTTTTTCATAATCAGAGTTTTGGGAATTTAGCCATCTCCATCACTTTTTTCTGGTCTACAATTTTCGCATATATCTGGGTCATCTCAATTTTACTGTGCCCAAGCAGCTCCTTCATTGTGTATATATCGATGCCATAAGTTAAACCAATTGTGGCAAATGTGTGTCTGGCAGCATGAAAATGAAGATTTTTTTGTATCCCTGCCCCTAAACCAAAAAACTTTAAATAAGTATTGATTACTTGGCCGGACGGCAAATTCCAAAATACCTTTAAGTTCTTTGGATGCTTGGGAAGGCTGGCAATAATAACTTTAGCATCATCAACTAATGGCACCCGAACAATTTTCTTTGATGTCTTAGCAGGACGAAAAACAATTTCATCGCCAACGATTTCATCATAGGTAAATTTCTTCACATCGGACAGTCTTAACCCCGTAAAGCATGAAAACAAAAAGGCTTCCTTTATCTGAGGATTACCTCTATTGGGAGTATACTCAGCAAGAGCCCTAACCTCTTCAATTGTCAGGGTGGTTTTTTCAACTTCTGCTTCACTCACAACTTTAAATGTGGAAAATGGTGAAGTCTTTAAAATACCCTTAGTGACCAACTTATTGAAAAATTGGCGGAAAGTACACATGTAAGAGTTTGCTGTATTTTGCGAAACAGTGTTAAGTAGATGGGTTTGAAAAATATCCAATAATTCATTATCGACATCCTGAAAGTATACTGTTCTTTTCCCGTAGTATTTTTCAAGTTGAATCGTGACACATTCCAACCTGTAATTATATTTGCTCTTTAGGCATTGCCGAAAATAGTTGATCAAATTATAATCGGTTTTGCCTGGCTTCTTATAACCGTTCTCAGAAAAGTTTGTGTCAGTCTCCCTGGAATTCCTGATGGCATTTATCACCTTCATGTTATCTTTGTCGGTTTCGGCGACCCTTGTTTTGGGATCAGAATAGTCCTTGGATACATATATTTTGAGAAATTCATAATTGCGTGGCCCCTCACCACTATTATTCGAATAAATATCCAAATACGCACTAAACTTTCCACTAGCCAATTTTTTATACCTTACCTTTACCATGACAATACGATTTTCAAGGTTTAACAATATTTTGTTACTCGTGTTACTCAAAAAAGTGAACGAGTAACAAATGAGTAACAAAAATAACGAAAACTACCATAAAATACAATAGATGAAAATAACAGTAAAACACTTTAATAGTTGAAAATGAAGCGAATAACAACGATAATCTATATTGCTCCATTACCATTTAAGCTAGCTTTGTAATATGTCCGGAATTTATATTCATGTCCCTTTCTGTAAGCAAGCCTGTCACTATTGCGACTTCCATTTCAGTACTTCGTTGCAGTATGTGGATGAAATGACTGATGCCATCTGCACAGAAATCATCATGAAAAAGGACAGGATCACCGATCAGGTGGGCAGTATTTATTTTGGCGGGGGAACCCCTTCCATCCTGCCACAAAAATCTTTTGAGAAAATATTCAACACCCTGACTACCCATTTCTCTGTCGCATCGGACGCAGAGATCACCATAGAGACCAATCCGGACGATCTGGATGCAAAAAAGATTGCCATACTCCGGCAGCTTCCCGTTAACCGCTTTAGTATTGGCATACAGTCCTTTTTTAACGAAGACCTGATCTGGATGAACAGGGCACACAATGCTGCTGAAGCCGATTCCTGCATCATGCGCAGCCAGGATGCAGGGTTTGAAAATCTGAGCATTGATCTCATTTACGGTTATCCCCTGCTGACAGATGAAAAGTGGCACAGCAATATCCGTAAGGCAATTGGTTTACAGGTACCGCACCTGTCTGCCTATTCGCTTACCGTTGAACCCAGGACCGCTCTTGCGGCCGCCATTAAAAAGGGAAAACAGGTTCCTGTAAATGATGAGCAAAGCGCCGCACAGTTTATTTCACTGATTGAAAAAAGCGGCATGGCGGGTTTTGATCATTATGAGATCTCCAATTTCAGCCTGCCCGGCAAACACGCCGTACACAACACCAATTACTGGCGGGGCATCCCCTACCTGGGCATCGGCCCATCAGCCCATGGTTTTAACGGAAATACCAGGTACCTGAACATTGCAAACAATGCAAAATACATGACTCAGATTGCCGCCGGCAAACTGGCAGAAACAGTGGAAGAACTGGATATCTACGACCGGTTTAATGAATATGTAATGACTTCGCTGCGTACCATGTGGGGAACTGATTTAAGTAAAATCGAAAGAGATTTTGGCAAGGAGTTCTTGAATGATACCATTGAAAACAGTGAGACTTTTATCCGCAGAAACTGGCTGGAAAATAAGAACGGCACGCTGACGCTTACACAGGACGGTAAGCTGTTTGCCGACTATATTGCTTCGGAATTATTCCTGATCGACGAACAGAAATAGGCATAACAAACAGTATATCTGATCGTTAACCCATAGAAAACCAAGCGTAATTTTCCAACGTATCTTTTCGCATAAAATCAAACACCAAATTATGAAAAGATTAATCTTGCCTCTAATTGCCGTAGTAGCTATGGCTTTCTCATCAAATGTTTACGCTCAGAAAAACCCGATGGTTGGCGGTGCAGCAATGTACCCGACAAAAGACATTGTGGACAATGCAGTTAATTCAAAAGACCACACTACGCTGGTAGCCGCAGTTAAAGCAGCCGGCCTGGTAGAGACTTTAAAAAGCAAAGGGCCTTTTACAGTCTTTGCACCAACAAACGCAGCCTTTGATAAATTACCTGCCGGAACGGTAGAAACACTGGTAAAACCAGAAAACAAAGCAATGCTTACTAAAATACTTACCTACCACGTGGTAGCCGGAAAGATGGATGCTAAAACTATTGCCAAAGCGATTAAAGCGGGTAATGGAAAAGCAGAGCTCACTACAGTGTCTGGTGGAAAACTTTGGGCTGCAATGGAAGGCGACAAGCTGGTTTTAACTGATGAAAAAGGTAATTCAGCTGCAGTAACCATCGCTAACGTAATGCAAAAAAACGGTGTTATCCATGTCATAGACACGGTTTTAATGCCAAACTAATTCAAAAATAACAACGGGCAATCCCAAGAAACACAGCTAAGATAGCTGTGTTTTTTTATTGTCAGAATTTTTGAATTATCAACACTACTGTTGATTGCTATCTCTATTTTTATATAATTTTACATGAATTAACATTATATTAACATGAAGTTTGACTTATCTCAGATTGATTGCGTTGATGACATTTCTAAAGAAGATTTTGAGAAAAACTATCTTAATGCACGCCGGCCGCTGGTGATTAAAAACATGGCTAAAAACTGGCCGGCGTACGAAAAATGGTCTATGGACTATATGAAAACTGTTGTCGGCGATCAGCTGGTCCCTTTATATGACAGCTCCAAGGCTGACCCATCCAAGCCCATCAATGCCTCTGCAGCCGAAATGAAATTCGGCGATTATATAGACCTGATCAGAACTAAACCTACAGATCTCCGTATTTTTCTTTTTGATCCGATTAAACATGCCCCTAAACTGCTGGATGATTATATCGCTCCCAAAAACCTGATGGGCGGATTTCTGGACAGCTATCCAAATATGTTCTTCGGCGGCAAAGGATCGGTAACTTTCCTGCATTACGATATTGACATGGCACATATTTTCCATACACATTTTAACGGCAGAAAACATGTGATCCTGTTTGAGAACAAATGGAAAGAGCGCCTGTATCAGATTCCCTATGCCACCTACGCGCTGGAGGACTACGATGTGGAGAATCCCGATTTCGATAAGTTTCCTGCACTGAAAGGTGTAAAGGGAATTGAGGCCTATCTTGAGCACGGTGATACGCTGTTTATGCCCACCGGTTACTGGCACTGGATGAAATACCTGGACGGCTCCTTTTCCATCAGCCTCCGTGCCTGGGACAAATCATGGGCGGTAAAGGCCAAAAGTCTCTATAACCTGACTGTACAACGCAAATTTGATGACTTTATGAAAGGTAATTTCAGGGAGAAATATATGGCCTGGAAAGAGCGCATGGCAATAAAGAAAGCCAATAAAGCACTAGAGAGTCATCTTCCTCAATAAATAAAGCTGCTGTTCCTTTTTATTTAAATAAATAGATTTTAATTTACACTTTTGTTCTCTAACAAGATTTCCCACTATTATGAGCTTCATCCTTAAGCCAGTAGATACCGTTGAGAGCATCAGTCCGGCTGATTTTAAAAAGAACTATTTAGATCCAAGGAAGCCACTGATCATTAAGGGCTTAACAAAAATCTGGCCTGCAAGGGATAAATGGACTACTGAGTATTTGAAGGAAATCGCCGGGGGACTTGAAGTGCCCCTGTATGACAATGCTAAAGTTGACCCCTCAAAACCGATCAATTCTGCGGCAGCACATATGCGCTTTGGAGATTATCTTGACCTGATCAAAAGGGAGCCTACAGAGCTGCGTATATTTTTCTTTAACCTCTTTAAGCATGTACCGAGCCTGATCAATGATATCATCCTGCCAAAAGACCTGATGGGCGGTTTTATTGAAAGTATGCCGGCGATGTTTTTTGGAGGCTCCAATTCTGTTACCTTTCTGCATTACGATATAGATCTGCCGCATCTTTTCCACACACACTTTGGCGGCAGAAAACACATTATACTCTTCGATAATAAATGGAAAGAACGTCTTTATTGTATTCCCAACGCTACTTATGCGCTGGAAGACTATGATGTAGCCAATCCTGATTTTAAAAAATTCCCCGCACTGGAAGGTGTGGAAGGCTACGAAGTTTTCCTGGAGCACGGCGATACGCTGTTTATGCCAACAGGCATGTGGCACTGGATGAAATATCTTGACGGCTCATTCTCGCTGAGCCTGCGGGCCTGGGACGCTTCGCCGGTGCGAAAGGCACAGAGCCTGTTCAACCTGGCCATCAAAGGTGGGCTTGACAGCTTACTGAAGATGGCATTGAAAGCACCATATGCTACCTTCAGGGAAAAACTGGCCATTAAGCGTGCAGACCGCGCACTTGCTAAAGGATATCCAAGGCACTAGCCACACTGGCTCCTCTGTCATCTTTCCAGCAACGGTTATCCGTACTAATTTGCCTGAAGTATTTTTACAAGCAGGTAACATTAGTACGGCAGCAAACTTTTACCTTCGATATACCGTTAATATAAGAATATGAGAGGTTTCCATTTTTCTGATTTTCAAGCCGACGACCTGCCAAAAGGCGGATTTGATGAACTGCTAAAACTATTCACACAATTGTTGAATTATACAGCAGGAGACGCAGGCGAGACCCTCGCCTGGATGAATGAACTGGATAAACAGTATAAGTTTACCAATGGCGACTATGGGATGGGCGATTTTATTGACGAGCTGAAAGATAAAGGCTATATCAAAGAAAACCCCAAGGATGGCGAGATGGAGATCACTTCGAAAACCGAGCAGACCATTCGTAAATCTGCCCTGGAAGAGATCTTTGGTAAACTGAAAAAGGCCGGCAAGGGAAATCACAACAGCAACCTGTCTGGCATCGGCGAAGAGAAAAATGCCGACCGCCGTGAATATTCTTTTGGTGACAGCCTGGACCAGATTGATATGACCGCCTCTATCCAGAATGCACAGATCAATCACGGTATAGGCAATTTTACGCTGACCGAGCGCGATCTTGAAGTGGAAGAAAAAGACTTTAAAACGCTTACTTCTACCGTGCTGATGATTGACATTTCCCACTCCATGATCCTCTATGGCGAAGACAGGATCACTCCTGCCAAAAAAGTAGCCATGGCCCTTGCTGAGCTGATCAAAACAAGATATCCGAAAGATACACTGGATATTGTGGTATTTGGAAATGATGCCTGGCCAATTACGGTTAAAGATCTTCCCTATCTGCAGGTGGGACCTTATCATACCAATACTTTTGCCGGACTGGAACTGGCAGCAGATCTGCTCCGCCGCCGCAAAACACATAACAAACAGATCTTTATGATCACCGACGGGAAACCAACCTGCCTCAAAGAAAATGGCCGCTACTACAAGAACAGTATGGGTCTGGACAGGAAGGTGATCAACAAAACCCTGAATATGGCGGCACAGTGCAAACGCCTGAATATTCCCATTACCACCTTTATGATTGCACAGGACCCTTACCTGCAGCAGTTTGTACGCGAATTTACGCAGATCAATGGCGGAAGGGCTTTTTATAGTTCACTGACAGGTCTGGGAGAATACATATTTGAAGATTACATAAAAAACAGAAGAAAAACGGTCCGTTAATCGGAGATACATATCATATGGATTATACATCAATTAAAACTCTTGGCGAATTAAAAGCCTCCAATTACGTTTCGTTAACAGTAAAAGATGAATTGCGCAAGAACCTTATTCAGCAGCTCCAGAATAAGGATGCTGGTTTCGAAGGTATTTTAGGCTATGACGACACTGTTATTCCAGAATTACAGACTGCTATCCTTTCCAGGCACAACATCCTGCTCCTTGGTTTAAGAGGCCAGGCTAAAACCCGTATTGCCCGTTTAATGGTGAACTTATTGGATGAGTATATCCCTTACGTAACCGGAAGTGAAATATTTGACGATCCGCTGAACCCTATTTCATGGTTTGCCCAGCGCGAAATAGAAACTTATGGCGATGATACCGTGATCAGCTGGCAGCACCGCTCTGAGCGCTATACCGAAAAGCTGGCTACGCCGGATGTAACGGTAGCGGATTTAATAGGTGATGTGGACCCTATTAAAGCAGCAACGCTGAAACTGACTTATAACGATGAGCGGGTAATCCACTTTGGGCTGATCCCAAGGGCACACCGCAGTATTTTCGTGATCAATGAGCTGCCCGATCTGCAGGCACGCATACAGGTAGCATTATTTAATATGCTGCAGGAAAAAGATATCCAGATCAGGGGATTCAAATTACGTTTACCGCTGGATGTACAGTTTGTTTTTACAGCCAATCCCGAGGATTATACCAACAGGGGCTCAATCGTGACGCCGCTGAAAGACAGGATTGAAAGCCAGATCCTTACGCATTATCCAAAGACAATTGCCATCTCCAGAAAAATCACTTTCCAGGAAGCAAAGATCACTGAAGCACAGAAGCTGAAAGTTGAAGCAGACGGCCTGGTGAAAGACCTGGTAGAGCAGGTGGCTTTTGAAGCCCGTAAAAGTGAGTTTATTGATCAGAAATCAGGTGTATCTGCACGTTTAACGATTTCTGCATATGAAAACCTGATCAGCTCTGCTGAACGAAGAATGCTGATCAACAGGGAAGAAAACACTTTTGTAAGGCTGTCTGACCTAACAGGTATTATACCTGCTGTAACCGGAAAAATTGAGCTGGTTTATGAAGGTGAACTTGAAGGGCCTGCAAAAGTTGCCAATACTTTAATCGGAAAGGCAATTAAAACCTTGTTTAGCCGCTATTTCCCTGATCCCGAAAAAGCGAAAAAGAGCAAAGCCGCAAACCCATATCAGCTGATTACCGACTGGTTTACGGATGGAAATACACTGGATATTGCTGACGGGCTTACCGGAGTACAGTATAAAAAGGAACTGATGCAGGTAAAAGGCCTGAATGAACTGGTGAAAAAATTCCATCCCAAGCTTAGCGCCAATCAAACGCTGCTGCTGATGGAGTTTGTATTGCACGGGCTGGCAGAATATTCGCAGCTGAGCAAGAAATACCTTGACGGCGGATTTGGGTTTTCAGACATGTTTGACAGCTTGTTTAACACCGAAATAGGAGAAGATGACGAGGAAGATACCGACTTCAGATAATTAACAAGATACATACTTACTAAACAACAGATGGGCCGATTACCCTTTCTTATTGCAGGGTGCCTGCTGATCCTGGCATTCGATTATTATTTTGTTAGTGCTGCGCTTGCTGTATTTAAAAACTGGACTGAAAAAGCAAAAAAGAGGTTTACCAGTATTTACTATGGACTGAGCATTGCGCTGATTATCGGCATATTTGCAGGTATATATATTAATATTTTTCTTACCCTCCGGGCGGTGATCCTGGTTGCGTTTTTCCTGATCACAGCCTGCAAAATCGTACTGCTGCTTTTCCTCTTGGCAGACGATCTGAGGCGGGGACTGATTTTCCTCTACAGGAAATTGACAAGAGGGACCATCACTGAGGCTTCTTCTGCAGCAGCAGAGGGCGAAACCATCAGCCGCTCTTCATTTTTGCTGAAAGCGGGTATGGTTGCGGCGGCAGTGCCTCTGACATCACTTACCTGGGGCATCGTTTCTGGTGCTTACGATTATCAGGTGAGGAGGAAAACTTTATTCCTGCCTAATCTGCCTGCAGCCTTTGATGGTATTACTATGGCTCAGATCTCAGATATCCACTCCGGCAGTTTCTATAACCCCAAGGCGGTAAGAGGCGGGGTAGAAATGTTGCTGGGAGAAAAACCTGATTTCATCTTTTTCACTGGCGACATTGTAAATGATATGGCCAATGAAATGCGGGATTACCAGGATATCTTTAGTAAAGTTAAAGCTCCCCTGGGGGTGTTCTCTTCACTGGGAAACCATGATTATGGTGACTACCACTTCGGTAAAGAAGCTTCTCCTGCCAAGGCGAAGAACCTGAAAGATGTGATTAAAACTCACGAACTGATGGGATGGGACCTGCTGATGAACGAAAACAGGAGGCTCAAGGTGGATGGCGAAGAAATCGGTATTTTAGGTATTGAAAACTGGGGAATGGGCCGTTTTCCCAAGTACGGGAAAATGGAACTTGCAGTTAAAGATACTGACGACCTGCCTGTAAAACTGTTGCTTTCGCATGATCCGTCACACTGGCGTGCAGAAGTGCTGCCCAAATACCCGCAGATCGATGCCATGTTCAGTGGCCATACCCATGGTATGCAGTTTGGCGTACGTACAGAAAAATATCAGTGGAGCCCAATTGAATATATCTACAAGGAATGGGCAGGGCTGTACCAGGAACAGCATCAGCAGCTGTATGTAAATGTAGGCTATGGCTTCCTTGGATTTCCTGGAAGAGTTGGTATTCTACCTGAAATTACGGTTTTTACCCTTAAAAGGGGCGCAAAAGTATAAACCCGATAAATTAAAGAACAGAAGTACAGCCTGTTAATGACTACAGGCTGTACTTTTGTTCCTCAGATGATGCGCCTATTTATCCTGCGTTAAAGCGGTATCCTATACCTCTTACTGTTTGTAACAACTGCGGATTATCGGGGTTTAATTCTATCTTTTTCCTTAAGCGTACAATGTGCATATCCAGCGTGCGTGTATTCACGTCCGAATTATAACCCCATACAACCAGCATCAGTTCATCGCGGTTGATCACTTTATTGGGGTTTCTCAGGAAGTATAACAAAATCCTGTTCTCCAGTATTGTCAGCTCGATCTTTCTTCCGTTACGGTACAGCGTATGGATATTTGGATGATGTTCCATATCACCGAAACGGTGGATCTCAGACCTGTCGTTGTTCAGCAGAAATTTAACTTTGCTCTCCAGCATCGCCACAAGAACATCCATATTGAAAGGTTTTGCTACATAGTCAGACACCCCAAAATTATAAGCGTCGATCTTATCAACATCCTGCGCCTTGGCGGTCATCATGATGATCAGGTTCTCAAAGCCCTTCTGGCGTACTTCTTCACAAACCTCTGATCCCTGTTTTCCTGGCAGCATCCAGTCGAGCAATACAATGTCAGGTTTCTCCTCCAGTATCATTTTCACAGCAAGCTCGCCGTCGCCGTTTTCAAGCACTTCGTAACCTTCCGATTTTAAACGGTGTACGACTAAAAATCTTAAATTCTCATCATCCTCGACTATTAGTATTTTAATTCCTTTAGACATATCATTAATTATTATAAGGCAGTACTATTTTGAATTCTGTTCCTTTATTTACTTTACTCTTTACGGTGATCTCACCTTTCATAAAGACCACCAGTTCCTTGCAAAAAGCCAGCCCCAGGCCAACACTGCCGTTCTGGTTATACTGGTTTTGTATTCGGTAAAACTTCTTAAATATATTATTTATTTCCGGCGTCGGAATCCCAATTCCCTGATCAATAAACCTGAATACGACCTTTCCCTTGATCATTCTGGCCGAGATATGAAGCTTCTTCAATTCAGGCGGCGAATATTTATAGGCGTTCTCTACCAGATTATCAAAAAGGCTGCCTAATAACACGGGATCAGTAATAAAAGTGATAAAACCGGAAACTTCGTAGGTAACATCAAAATCAGGATGTTTGAGCTGGTGCGATTCTATGGTGCTTTCTATAAAGTCTTCAATATAGATCTCATCCCGGTTTAACTGGATGGCCTTGTTTTCGATCTGTGTAAATGCAAGTAATTTATTCATCAGCCCGTTGAGCTTGTCGGCCTCTTCATCCAGGATCTTACCGTACAGTTTAAGCTCGCGCTCTGTCAGCGCGTTTGCGCTTTTGATATTATTACCGGCAATCTTGATTACACTTACCGGCGTTTTAAACTCGTGCGTAAGGTTATTCACAAAATCATACTGTAGTTTAAACATCTTATGGTTGATGTTCAGGTTCCTGTAAATCAGATAAGCTACCAGCACCAGCAGGCTGTAAAACAACAGGATCAGCAGGGCAATGGGCAGAAAATAGCTGAGGATTTCCTGGTCTACAAAAGACTTGGCAGAAATAAAATACAGCTTATAATCCGAAAAGGGACCAGGCAGGGTAATTTCGGTAGCTACATAATCTGTAGAGGTATTTAAGGGATCGTAGGTAAGCGGCTCTATCCTGATATTCTGATACAGTTTCTTCCGTGTATTGATAATCCTGATCTTGTAGGGGTCAAGGAAAAAGGATAGCATATCCTGCTGATAAACGGGCATCGGATTAAGCTGCTTGTGCAGCATCTCCTTGTATACTTTGAGATCTTCGATCCGGGGGATATTTAAATAGGTGATCTTATTGGAGCGGATAATGCTGAAGTTGGTAAACAGCTCATCCTGGGTAGGTGCCCGGGTCGTGTCAAGAGCAGCAATATAAGAGATAAACTTAATCCCCAGGGCATTGAAATCGTCCCCTATTGTGAAATTTTTTGTGTTCTCTTTTGAAAAGAGCTTAACAGAGTCCAGCGGCACAAGATCCCCGAACTGGTAAATATTCTTGGGGCCAAAAGAAAAATGCTGACGTGCATTGAGCCCGTCCTTTACATAAAAGTTGTTGATCTCAGAATCGTAAAAGATCACCTTTGATACAAAGGGGTAATCATTGAGGACGGTATCTACAAATTTTGACGTAGTGGCAGAATCCAGGTATCCGTTATAATAAGATATTTCGGGTACTTTATTGGTAAAGAATTCATTGTATGGCTTGATACTTTCTTCGAGCACTTTGACCTTTTCGGATACAAATTCATTCTCAATAAATTTCTTGCTGAAGTTGTATGCCAGGAACAGGGACAGCACAAAAAGGGCAGAGATCAGAACAATAAAGGTCAGGATCAATAAAAAATTTTTACGATAACCACTGTATCTCTCTGATGCCATTCTTGTTTTTATCTATTTTTTAGACAGATTTGCGGATAAAAATTGCTCCAGGCCGGCGTATAACTTCTGACGTACTTCCTCTCCTTTCGTAAAAGACTCATTATACTCCTTTTCCAGATAAGTAACTTTTACATTCCGCTTTTGCAACTCTTTTACAAACTGTATGGCCTCTGCAGAATTGCCGGCAAGGTCTTTGGGACTTTGCGCAATAAACACAGGGACTTTAAACTTGTCGGCGTGAAACACCGGAGAAGCCTGCCTCATATAATCAACCTCGGTAACCGGGTTTCCGATAATCTCATAGTACATCTGCAGGTTGGTCTTTAAAAATGGGGGTATCGACTTTAAATAGCTAAATAAGTTAATCACTCCAGAGTTAGATCCGCCGCATGCAAACATTCCCGGACTCGAATATAAGCTATTCAAAGCAATATATCCTCCAAAACCTGTACCATAAATAGCTATTCTTTTGGGATTGGCGATTTTCTCTGCAATGAGCCACTGCACTCCGTCAGTAATATCGTCCTTAATTTTTGCCCCCCACTGCTTAAAACCTGCTGCGGTGAACGATTTGCCATAACCGGTTGAACCACGGTAATTGATCTGGAACACAGCGTATCCACGGTTGGCCAGAAACTGAACTTCTGCATTGTATCCCCAGGAATTTCTCATTCCAGGGCCATTATGGGGCAATACCACCACCGGCAGGTTCTCTGCCGACTCACGCAGGGGCAGCGTGAGGTAGCCCTGTATCTTTAATCCGTCGCGCGAGGTAAAACTCACCGCCCGCATTTTGCTCATTTCGGATTCCTTTACGTAAGGGTTAAAATCGCTTAGTTTCCTGATGGTTCCCTTGTTGGCAAAATACAGATAGTAGGAACCCGGATTTTTATCGGTGAAAGTCCTGACGATGAAAGTGCTCTCTGCCTTATCTCTGCCGATTACCCGTGATTCTGTTCCCGGAAGCAACTTATCCAGTTTTTTATAAAGCTGTTTTGCGGAGCTGTCAAGGTAATACTTCTCTTTCTTCCAGGTTTCGCATACTACAAAAGAGATCCTTTTCTTGGACTCAGAATACTGCGCATCCACTACGTTGAGGGTATCATTCCTGAAGAGGACTTTATTTTCTTTACCTGTGATACAGTCCAGCTCAATCAGGGCATTTTTGTCCCTGTTTACATTAGAGATCGCGTATACAATATTTGGCCTGTCATCTGAGATGGCGATAGCCTTCAGGGTAGTTTTAAAATTATTGGTGATCACCGGCTTAAAAACATGGGTTTCTGTATCTCTGTACAGCAGTGTTTCGTTTACGCCATCGCTGGATGTGGCCAGCCTGAGCTTGCCCCGCGAATCTGTGATCCAGTCGGTAATATTTCCGGGATTTCTGGCGGCCATCTCCATCTTACCATCCCTTACATTTAAACGGTAAACATCAAATACGGTAGAGTCTCTTTTGTTGGAAGAAACCAGCAGGAACTTATCATCAATCAGCTCATCTTTTAAAACGCGCATCCTGCTTTTGCCGTTGTCGCTCAGCTTTCGCTCTTCGCCGCCTTCTTTATTGATGATGAAGATATCCGACAAGCGTTCAGCACCACCTTTTTCCTTGTAATAGATCAGCTCGTCATCACTGACCCAGGAATAATAATTGATATTTTTTTCCTGCAGCTGAGTAACCTGAACCGATTTTCCGGAGCTAAGATCTTCTACAAACAAGTTCTGTTTTTTACCCTGCACTTTGAGGTAAGAAAGTAATTTCCCATCCGGGGATATGGCATAAGAACCTCTCTCCTGCGATTTAAAAAAGTCGGCCACAGGAATTATTCTCACTTGCTCCTTTTGCTTACAGGCGGTGAAGAAAGCAACAAAAACAAGCAAAAAACATCTATAGTTTAAGATCATAGCACACAAAAATACATAACGCTGTCTGTCCATTGGGTAATACAGTAATATTGTTACTTTGCGCCACAACGAAAGCGGATTTCAAAATAACCATATTTAATGAATGCCGAAATAATTGGAGGTAACATTTAAAGTACGCAAATAGGGATATCTTTGTTAATTTAGTACATCCAGCATCTACGCGTCATGAAAAGAAGATTCCTGCTCCTGTTTTTCGCCTTTGCCCCCCTGCTTTCTGTTGCCCAGGACACCAGTGATGATGATATCGCCATGCAGTATTACCAGCAGGGGAATTTTAAAAAGGCGGCAGAAATACTGGAAACGCTTTTTGCAAGGACTAAAGACGATGCCTATTTCGGCCTCTATTTTAATGCGCTGCTCAAATCAAAGCAATACCAGGAAGCAGAGAAAGTAACAAAAAAACTCATCCGCCAGAACCCTGCCTCCATCAAATATGAAATTGCACTGGGCAGGATATATAAGGAGGAAGGACAGCAGGAGAGTGCGGCAAAGACCTTTGATCAGGTACTGAGCAATCTTCCTAAAGACGAGGCCCTGATCAGGGATATCGCAAACAATCTGTATCAGATTGAGGAATATGATGTGGCCATCAAAGTATTTCAGCAGGGCCGCGAAATCCTGGGCAATCCACAGGCTTTTACCTTTGAGCTGCTGAGCCTGTACCGCTACAAAAAAGACAAGAACATGCTGATTCAGGAGTTTCTGAATGCCCTGCAGACCATGCCGCAAATGCTGCCGCAGGCACAGACTGTACTGTCATCAGTTTTCGAAGGCAATTCCGACTACCTTAACCTTCAGAATGCCTTGTTCAAAAAGATACAGAAAGATCCGGAAAATGAATCGTTCAGCAGGCTGCTGATCTGGCAGTACCTGCAGCAGCAGGAATATGAGATGGCCTTGCGGCAGCTGATTGCGCAGGATAAAAGAACAAGAGGGGACGGATCAGCCGTCTTTGAAAACACACAGGTATTTATCTCCAATAAAGCTTATGACACAGCCATCAAGGCTTACGAATATCTGCTGAGCAAGGGAAAGGACAGTCCCTGGTATCTCAGTTCCCGCTTATCCATGGTAGACGCCAGGTACCAGGCATTATTGCTGGGCAATGATGATAAAGCAGAGGTTATTGTACTGGCAGACCAGTACCAGGCGATCC
Organism: Pedobacter westerhofensis; assembly: GCF_900182595.1. Lineage (GTDB taxonomy): Bacteria > Bacteroidota > Bacteroidia > Sphingobacteriales > Sphingobacteriaceae > Pedobacter > Pedobacter westerhofensis. Next base: position 39,819 of record NZ_FXTN01000008.1, read on the forward strand.
TGAAAGAATACGGCAGGAATTCAAAAACACTCTTTGCATTACGAAAATGGGCCACCATCCAGGCCTATTACCTCCACAATCTGGAAAAGGCCGAAGAAGCCCTGGAAACTGCGGTGACCATGCCCGGTGTGGCCCCGGCAGATATCGCTGCGATTAAGCTGGAGCTGGGCGATATTTATGTGCTTACCGGACAGCCCTGGGAGGCAATCCTTGTATACGGGCAGGTAGCAAAGGACTACGAGAATCAGGACACAGGCAACGAAGCAAAATACCGTTCGGCCAGGCTGTCATTCTTCCAGGGCAACTTCAGTTACGCCAAATCGCAGGCGGATGTGCTGAAGGCCTCCACTACCCAGCTGATCGCCAATGATGCCTTAAACCTGAGCCTGCTCATCTCAGACCATTTGGAAAGTGCCGCGGATACCCTTGCCCTGAAACTTTATGCCTCGGCGGAGTTTATGCATTTCAGGAACAATGATCAGTTGGCACTGCAAAAACTGGACAGCATCCCGCTGGCCTATCCCCAGAATAGTCTGGCCGATGATATCCTCATGGCCAAATCACGGATCTATATCAAGAGAGGCGATTTCAGCCAGTCTGCAGCATTGCTTAAAGAACTGATTGACCACCCACAGCAAAATATCTGGACGGATGATGCACTCTTTATTCTTGCGGGATTGTACGAAGAGCAGCTGCACCAACCTGAACAGGCCAAAATACTGTACCAAAGGCTGATCTCTGAATTCCCGGGCAGCATGTTTACGGCAGAGGCGCGCAAGCATTTCAGGAAACTTCGTGGGGATAATATTGAATCATAGTTTATATCTTTGTTTCATGTTATTATACAACGTGACCATTATTATAGAAGATGCTTCTGCGGATGCATGGCTTCAATGGATGCAGGAAGAACATATACCGGATGTGATGGCAACGGGCATGTTTGTTTCCAGCAGATTATTAAAAGTAGTAGACTCTCCAAATGAAGGGCTGACCTACTGTGCGCAATATGTAGCACAGTCTATGGCAGAATATGAAACTTATCAGTCTCAGTTTGAACCTGCTTTGCAGGAAGATTTAAATACCCGCTTCCGGGATAAATTTGTTTCCTTTAGAACTCTTATGGAGTACGTAGCCTAACTATATGAATTTTATATCAACACCAATAGCAGATCTCTATATCATAGAGCCAAAAGTATGGAAAGATAGCCGTGGCTATTTCTACGAAAGTTTTAGTGGCCGGGCCTTTGCCGCACAGGGTATTGAGGCTGATTTTGTACAGGATAACCAGTCGTTTTCCCAGAAAGGCACTTTACGCGGACTACACGCACAGAAGGCGCCTTTTGCCCAGGGTAAACTGGTACGTGTGATTCAGGGCAGTGTGCTGGATGTTGCGGTGGATGTGAGAAAAAACTCTCCTACCTTTGGTCAGCATTTCAGCGTAGAACTGACTGGCGACAACCACAAACAGTTATGGGTACCGCCAGGATTTCTCCATGGTTTTCTTACGCTTGAAGATGATACGATCTTTACGTACAAAGTAACGAACTACTATGATAAAGAATCTGAAGTAGGGGTGATCTGGAATGATCCCGACCTGAACATCAACTGGGTTGCCGATATCAATCTGGAAGACCTGCTGCTGTCTGACAAAGACACGGTACTGCCTGCTTTTAAGGATTGGCCGAGCCCGTTTTAATATATTAAGAGGCTGTATCACTGATGAAATTGAGCCTCTGAGAATCGAATATTTGAAAGTACGCCTGTAGGGGGGTATGAGTAAAAACAACAAAAAGGAGGCTGATCATGATTTATGATACAGCCTCTTCAAATAAGCATTACTGCTTAATCAGATTATACAACTCATCCAGTTTCGGCGAGAGCACGATTTCAATCCTTCTGTTCTTGCTTCTTCCTTCAGGTGTAGTATTCGCCTCCAATGGCTGAAACTCTCCCTTACCTGTCGCCGTAAGCCTGATACCCGGTACCTTTTCCGTCTCTGTAAGGAAACGTACCACAGAGGTTGAGCGCAGTACACTCAAATCCCAGTTATCCTTGATCTGCCCCAGGTTATTGATTTTCTGAGAATCTGTATGTCCTTCAACAGCGATAATAATCTCCGGCTGTTCCTTTAACACTTTCGCCAGCTGAGATAATGCCTGTTTGCCCTTATCATCGATCACTATACTTCCTGATGGAAACAGTAACTTATCGGTCAGGGAAACATAAACCTTACCGTTCTTCATCTCTACGGTTAAGCCGCTTTTGGTAAAACCAAGCAGGGCTTCCTGTAATTTCTCCTTCAGCTTATTTGATGCCTCATCGCGTTTACGCAAAACATCTTCAACTTCTTTTAAACGCTGCTCACGTTTTTTAAGGTCATCAGAAAGTTTGCTGATCGCCGTAGAGCTGTTGCTCTTTAGTTTCTTGTAGTTGGCATCGGTATTGTCATACTTACCCTGAAGCTCGTTTAAACGGCCATATAAATCTGCAGTATCGCGTTTTAGCTGTGCCGCTTCCTTTTCCAGTTTGCTGCCTGATAATTGTGATTCAGACCAGCCGTTGTTCAGCGAGTCCTGCCTCGATAGTAAAGCCTTATACTTTTTAGGAGATAACACCACACAAGACGTAAAAGCGCTGCCAAATAAAGCAATCGCCAGAAACAAAAGTATTCTATTCATGATTATTGTACTACGGCTCTTTTCAGAAACTGAACAAAGGGATAAACTCCCTCAAAAGCCTTTTTTAAATGGTTAACAATGGTTGGTTTGAACAATTCTTCGTCACTAATGGGAATTGTAGCGATATAGCTTTTAAGCTTCAGCAGTTCAATCTGCGGGTGCGCAGGATCGTATCCCTTGGGTGCTTTTTTCAGGGAATCTTCAGTACTGAGCTTAAACAGCGAAGCAAAACTCTTTGCCTGAATGATCTCCAGAAATTCGGATGTATTGTAATCGATCTCTTCCCTGATATTCTTCAGGTCCGCGGCCTCAGGCATCCAGTACCCCCCGGCAAAAAATGATTTTCCCGGTTGCAGGTGCAGATAATATTCCGGGCCTTTGTTGCCTTTAATGGAAAATGAAATGCCGTAGTTGTTCTTATAAGGAGCTTTATTCTTGCTGAACCTGATGTCCCTGTAAATTCTCATCAGGCATTTTTTTGCCTCGGTTTGGGTTTCAGGGTCAATCTTCGATAAAACAGGGATAAGCTCATCAATAAAGGCAAGCACATCTGCCTTTGCTGTTTCGTAGCGGTCTTTATTCAATGCAAACCACTCGCGGTTATTATTTTCAACGATTTCTGTTAAAAATGCCAGTGTTTCTTGTTTGATCATGGTGTATCGTAATAGGCGTTATAACTAATTTTTGGAGAGAGCCAGTGCAGCAGGATGACACGTGAGTAACGGTAATTGAAGGGGGAAAGGATAAAACTCATCCCAAAGATGACCCCTACATACAGCCAGAGAGAATCAAAATCAAGGTTCCCGCCCGAAAGGATATAGGTTGCAATGCCCGTAGTAATCATTTGGATTACATTCATCGCATAGCTTACATACATTGCAGCGTAAAAGTAGCCCGGCTCAATTTCAAAACGCTGCCCGCAATGGCCACAAATTTCATTGGTATGCTGGATATCAAATCCATATAAACTACCGCGGAAGATATCTCCTCTCCTGCAATGCGGGCACTTCCCATGAACTATGGCATAGAGCTTAGAAGTTTTCTCCATTGCTGAGAAAGCTATGAGGTTTTAGATACGTTTGTGCGGTATTTCTTGTACCATAAAACACCAAGGGCACCGATCATCAGGTATGGGATAGCCATCAGGTACAATACCCCCGAATTAATGCCCTTGGCCTGAGTATTGCCGTTTTTAACGCCCTGCTCTGCATTGATCGTACACATTGCACATTGTGCAGATGCGGTCGTAGTTCCTGTGACAGCGAATACGGAGATAAAGAGAATGAATATCAGGATTGCCTTCTTCATAATTTTAATTTAATGATGATGTTTACTGTGTAATAACATCAGATGCATGTGCAACAAATATACTCATAAAACGAAGAACCAAAATGTTAATTACATAAGCCAAATGTAAAAACCTTAGGTTTATCCCCTTAAAAATTGTAATACGGAGAGATCATCAGGTATACGATGACGCCCGTAACCGCAACATATAACCATACAGGATAGGCCCATCTTACAATCTTGCGGTGACGCTCAATCTGCATGCTAAAGCCGCGCAGGAAGCTGATCAGGATTAAGGGAAGAACAACTACCGCAAGCATAATGTGCGTGATCAGTATCACGAAATAAATCATGCGCGACGCACCAACAGCAGCAAGCTCTGCGGCAGAAAGCACGCCATTATGATCGATATCCCCATATCGGGTGTCTTTTTCATACAAATGAAACAGAATGTAGAAAACAAGAAAAAAAGCCGACAGCACAAACGTGATCACGTTCGTGATCTTATGTGCCTGGATATTTTTACGCTTGATAAAGATCAGCGAAAGAATGAGCAATACCGCGCAAACCGCATTGATACCACCGATGATATGTGGCAAAAGATAGATAAAGGACGGTTTCACAGTTGGTGGCGGAACGATCTTTAATACTACCACTACTACAAGAACTACGGCTGTTACTATCCAGATCAGTCGCAGGAAAAATTTGTCATTTAAATTCATGTGTGTCTTTTATATGGATGAATGTCATCCTGAACGTTTATTCAGCTTCTTTAGCCCTTCTGGCACGCAATTCCTCTGCTACCAGTACCTTTACCTCATCATTCAGTTTGGAAAGTGCTTCCTGGTTAGTGGCGTCATAGTATCCTCTGATCCTGTGCTGGGGATCGAGGAGTACAAACATGTTGCTGTAAACGAACTTGCGTTCGCCCTGATCAGATTCCTGATGCGCATCTATAAATAAACCCTTGTTGATCCAGCTGTACACAGCAGTACTGTCGCCTGTCAGCAGATCCCATTTACCGGCTTTGGCACCCAGTTGATCAGCATACGGTTTTAACTCCGAAGCATGGTCTGTAACAGGGTCTATGCTCAGTCCTGCCAGACGGATCATATTGTTTGTGCCATAGCTCTGCAAAAAGGCGCCCATCGCCTTGTTGGCAAACTGTACCGCATAGTTATTGCCTTTGGTGTAAAACAGGTTCAGTACAATAATCCTGCCTCTGAAGTTTCTCCAGGTTAAGGTATCGCCCAGCTGGTTTACAAATTTAAAATCAGGCAGCTGATGATAGATGGTATCGGGTATCTTTTTCCCATGAAAAGTGTGAAAAGTTGACGCTACCGCTTTAGGCCCGAAAAAAGGAAGTGGTTTGTATCTGTTCTTACCCTGGTGAACAAGCTCATAATATAAAAATCCCGGTACCGCTAAAATGGCTACCAGGATTAATACTTTTTTTATTGAAGCAAGCTTCATGAATGAAGGGTCTGATGTACGTGCAGGTAACCGCCTTCAATTAGCATCAGGGTAATAAAATAGATGATAAAAATGAATGCGAGTCCCATTGACAGTTTCAGTCCTGTCTTTTCAAATTTAAGGTGCATAAAGAAAGCCACGATATAATAAGCTTTCAGCAGTGTTAACAGGATATATGCAATATTTCCGGCAGTACGGGGGATCATACCTTTTGGTAAGATTACCAGTGCAATGATAAATTCTACTACGGTTATTCCCAGTAAAATAAAGAATACCTGCCAGATCTTAGATTTACTCAAGCCTGCATGTTCATCATGCGCATGCTCATCTGTTGTGTGTATGTGTTGTTCAGACATAATATATTTTATAAGGAAATTAAACTAAATAGAAGAAGGTAAATACAAATACCCATACCAAATCCACAAAGTGCCAGTACAGACCTACTTTTTCTACCATCAGATAATGGCCGCGTTTTTCGAAGGTACCGTTAATGGTCATACATAAGATGATGATATTAATGATTACCCCACTGAAAACGTGAAATCCGTGGAATCCGGTAATGGTAAAGAACAGGTTAGCAAACTGCTGTGCAGCAACGTTAGATACAGGTCCTGTAAAGAATTCCTGTAATTTTTCTGCGTCAGGAATAGATCCCCACCAGAAACCTTCATGGTGAAGGTGAGTCCACTCTAAAGCCTGGCAGCCAAGGAACATAAAACCACCAATAATGGTAGCGATCATCCATCCTATCACCTGGCTTTTTGCACGTCTGTGACCAGCTTCAACAGCTAATACCATTGTTACTGAACTCATGATCAGGATAAAGGTCATAATACCTACAAATACCAGTGGCGCACCAGAATCCACAACACCGGGGATCGACTGGAATACCAGGTCTGGGTTTGGCCAGGTAGTTTTTGAGAATCGTTGGGCTCCGTAATAAACTAATAGCGAGGAGAAGGTAAACGCATCAGATAGCAGGAAAAACCACATCATTAGTTTTCCATATTCTATCGACCATGGTGAACGGCCGCCACTCCATGGAGTAGTCTTTACCTGATCTAATTGTGATAATGAATCCATTTTGAAAATTGTAATAGTTTGTTAAAAAGTCTAACTGTTCAAAAGTAAAAAAACATACAGATATATCCACAATATATCTATAAAATGCCAAAATATAGAAGCGATCTCGATACGATAAACCGCTTTTTGTGCCGGAACATTGCTAAATGCACCGAAAAGACTAATTGCGATGAAGCAAAGACCAGCTACAATGTGCAGCAAGTGCATTCCCGAGACAATATAGATCAGGGAAATCGCCGCATTGTTGTTTACCAGTGTAGCTCCTGTCTGATATAAGGCAGACCAGGCATCGATCTGCAGCCATGCAAATACAAGGCCCAGCACCAGCGTAGCTGATAAAAATATCTTCTGTGTTTGCACATTCTGGTTACGTACAGCCTTGGCAGCAAAAAACAGGCAGATGCTGCTCAGTACAAGCACAGCTGTGCTGTACATAAAAACATCAGGCAGAACCAAACCATGCCCCTTGCCTTTTGATGCTGCAAACACAATATAAAAACTAGTAAATCCTCCAAACATGATCGTTGAAGAAACTACAAACAGCCAAAGGATAAACTTTTTGGCTTTCAATGAAGGTGGAAGCTCTTGTTCCATCTCTCCCTGATTTAATGTATGTACCATATTAAAAATTCTATTTACCTATAAAATCAAACAATAAAATCAACTGCACCAGTGGTATATAAAAGAACGAACAGAACATCACTTTACGCGCACTGGCTATATCCTGCTTTACCAGCAGTTTGAAGGCCAGCCATGCAAATACAATTCCGGCAATCAGAGAAAATCCAGCAATGTAGTAACCCCCAAAATGGTAAAAGGTTGGCAGCAAACTCACAGGGATCAGGATCAGTGTGCTTACAAACACAAAGCCTGCACTGATCTTATCTCTCTCTTTGGTTGGCAGCAGCCTGAAGCCAGCCTTTTTGTAATCATCATCCAGCACCCATGCAATCGCCCAGAAGTGAGGAAACTGCCATACGAACTGCACCAGAAATAAAATACTGGCAATCTCGTAATCCACAGGCAAAAAATGACGGATATGGCCTAAAGCAGCCAGGTAGCCAATCAGCGGTGGCAATGCACCCGGAATAGCGCCAACAAACACTGCTATGGGCGACTTCCTTTTTAAAGGCGTATAAACAAAGGCGTATAGTAAAATAGAAAAGACAGATAGTAAACCTGTTTCCAGATTAAGTTTACCCAGCAACCAGGTACCCAGCATGCCCATAATCAGTCCCATCACCAACCCTTGTCCGGTTGTCATCCTGCCGGCAGGCATAGGACGGTCCATTGTGCGGGTCATCAGTTTATCCAGGTCGACCTCAATGATCTCATTAAAGCAATTGGCGGCAGCAGTAACCAGAAAGCCACCAGCTACCAGGATGAGCCAGTTCCCCCAGTCGATACCGGGAACTTCTCCGCGCGCTACCTGCATTCTTGAACCAATCAGAAAAGTGATTGATGCCGAAAATACAACCAGGAACGTGAGCCTGAATTTGATAAGTTTGGATAAATCTGCGAAAAATAACTTCAATTCTTATTTATTTAATATTACTGATTATAAGTGTTTGTTCTGTATACCAGCAGATAAAGATAAAACTGCAGGGTAAACAATACGGTTGAGAACACTAAATGTATCACCTGGGTGACGGGAGGCAGCGCAAAGTTAGACAATAATAGGCCACTTGCAATCTGAATTAATAAAACTATCAGGATTGAATTGCCCAGTCTCAGTTCAGTTGCCTTACCTCCAAACCTGTTCATTACAATCTGGTAAACAAACACATTTACGACGGCTACAAAGATCGCCAGGTCCCTGTGATAAGAGAACACCTGCCCTGCCTTGCTTACCCAGGTTTCACGCTGGGCATACAACAGTTGTTTTGCCGTGGCATCAATAGCTTCTCTTACTTCTGTACCTAAAGTAATCTGTATCACGCTGAGTGCAATGGCTGCCAGTATCAGTACCTTTAGCCAGATTACTTTAGACATGATCACCGTTTCCTGCTTATAGAGCGTCTGCGTATAATAATAGGTATACACCAGTATGGCCAGAATGACCAATGCCAGCAGCATGTGCAGCGTAACGATCCAGGCCAGTAAATTTGTGGAGACCACAATAGAACCCAACCATCCCTGGAAGCCAACTACTATCAGGTTTACAACACTTAAAATAACGATCCTTTTGGCTTTCTTCCGGTAAGTAAAAGAGAGCACAACCAATGCAATCAGTAAAAATCCTGTTGCCGCACCGGTGAGCCTGTTGATATATTCTGTATAGGTTTTAGCTACATTGAATGTCTCAGGAACTGTGATGGTCTGATCGTGGCGGATACTGTCGGCCACATCACTGCGTCCCATTTTATCCAGCAGTTTGGCAAAACGTTCATTCTTCTTCATCCTCCCGGCCACATATTTCTCTTTGTAATCCTTTGGCAGCTGGTCTACAGATGTCGGGGGGATATACTGATCGAAACACTTAGGCCAATCCGGGCAACCCATACCTGAACCAGTGCTGCGTACAATGCCACCTGCAAGGATAAGCACTAACGTGACGATGATTGTAATCAGGTTTAGCCGGATAAATCTATGCTCAGATTTAGGAACCATTGGTATATTTATGTTAAAAAAAATGAGGTTACTGATCTAAGTCAATACTCAGGGCAGGTAACCTCATTGTATATTTTAAAGCACGGGATTAATGGAAATGCACATCAGCTTTTTCAGGAGCATTTTTTGCATCCCACTCTCTCTGGATACGCTCAGATTCAGCGTTACCTTCAAAGTCGTGCGGCATGTTAGACAACATTGTTTCAGAGTAAGGAACAGTCTGAGGGATAAAATCCTGCTCAGCACCTGGCTTACTGTAGTCATATGGCCAGCGGTGTACTGTAGGAATTTCTCCCGGCCAGTTACCGTGGATATGTTCAACCGGTGTAGTCCATTCCAGTGTATTGGATTCCCAAGGATTCTGCGTTGCTTTTTTACCGAAGAAGATCGAGTAGAAGAAGTTAAACAGGAAGGCCACCTGAGCCAGGGCTGCAACGATTGCAGACCAGGTTACAAAGATATTTACCGTTACCCATTTCTGCATGAATTCAAATTCAGTAAAGGCATAGTAACGTCTTGGCACACCATCAAGTCCTAAGAAGTGAAGCGGGAAGAATACCAGGTAAGCACAGATGAAAGTAACCCAGAAGTGCAGGTAACCTAACTTGGCATTCATCATTGTACCAAACATTTTTGGATACCAGTGATAAACACCGGCAAGCATACCAAAGATTGCTGCTGATCCCATTACAAGGTGGAAGTGGGCAACAACAAAGTAAGTATCGTGTAAGTTGATATCCAGTGAAGCGTTACCCAGGAAGATACCTGTTAAACCACCAGAGATAAAGAATGAAACCATACCGATAGCACACAACATTGCAGGTGTGAACCTGATGTTACCGCGCCACAGTGTAGCTAAATAGTTGAAAGTTTTAACGGCAGAAGGAACCGCAATAATCAGCGTGGTGATCATGAAGACCCCACCCAACAATGGATTCATACCCGTCACAAACATATGGTGACCCCATACGATGAATGAAAGTACCGTAATACCAATCAGTGAATAAACCATGGCATGGTAACCGAAGATTGGTTTTCTTGAGTTTACAGAGATTACTTCTGATGATATACCCAATGCAGGCATAATTACGATGTACACCTCAGGGTGACCAAGGAACCAGAATAAGTGTTCCCAAAGGATAGGTGAACCACCTTCATTTGGCAATACCTGGCTGCCCATAACGATATCAGATAAGTAGAAACTTGTACCAAAACTACGGTCGAAGATTAACAATACCACACCAGCTACAAGAACCGGGAATGAAAGTACACCTAAGATAGCAGTAAGGAAGAAAGCCCAGATTGTTAAAGGCATTTTCCAAAGGTCCATACCTTTTGTACGCATATTTAATACTGTACTTACGTAGTTGATACCACCCATCAACTGGGAAACCACGAAAAGCACCATACTTGCCAACCACAAAGTCATACCTAAACCTGAACCCGGAATTGCTTTTGGCAATGCCGACAGCGGAGGGTAGATTGTCCATCCTGCACTTGCGGGACCAGTCTGGATGAAGAATGAACTCATCATGATGATACAGGCAGTAAAGAAGAACCAGTAAGAAAGCATGTTCATAAATGGCGATGCCATATCCCGTACCCCGAGCTGAAGCGGGATCAGCAAGTTACTGAAGGTACCGCTTAGTCCTGCAGTCAGTACAAAGAATACCATGATGGTACCATGTATCGTTACCAGGGCAAGATAGAAATCAGGTTTGATCCTTCCTCCTTCAGCCCATTTTCCTAAAAATGTTTCGAGGATAGGGAAACTTTTATCCGGCCAGGCCAGCTGAATACGGAATAAGATAGACAATCCCATTGCAATAACAGCCATAACGATACCAGTTATCAAAAACTGTTTAGCGATCATCTTGTGATCCTGGCTAAATACGTACTTCGTTATAAAAGATTGTTCGTGGTGCCCATGATCGTGATCGTCATGGTGACCGTTGTTATGTGTATCGTGTAATGTTATAGTTGACATAATGCGCTATTCCAGTATAATTATTTTTTTAAAGCCGGTTTATTCATTGCTACAGCAGACGAATCCTTTGCAGGCGTAGCTGTACTGTCAGCAGGAGCTGCTGCTGGTGCTGCTGCGTCAGGTACTAAAGGCAAATTGAATTCTTTTCTCAAATCGTTATTGATGAATTTAGGTTGTTTAAGTACCCAAGCCTCATATTCTGCCTGAGAAACAACTCTAATTACCTTTTTCATGTTATAGTGACCTGATCCGCAGATTTTAGAGCAGTAAAGCAGATACTGAAATGCAGGATCGTTTACTTTTGTCTTCATCTCTTCTGAAGTGATCGTTGGCGTGAATTCGAAATAAGAAGTCATACCCGGTACACTGTTGAGCTGAACCCTGAAATGCGGCATGTACACACTATGTACAACATCTTTACTGGTAATGATTAACCTTACCGGTTTGTTTACTGGAATAACCATTTCGTCTGCATTCTGGTCATCAAGGTTGTTTTTATCCTTGAAATCCATTCCCAGTCCGTTGGTACCGGTAATCAGTTTATAGTTTTTTAATCCAACAATACCGTCAGCACCCGGGTAACGTAAAGTCCACTGGAACTGCTGAGAAGTAATCTCAATGCTTAATGGCTTGTTGTTTGGATCTTCGATTTTATAGAAGATTGATCTCCAGGTTAGGAAACCCATCAGAACCAATACTGTAAGTACCAATGCAGGAACAATCGTCCAGATACGCTCTAAAGCATTGTTATGCGGATAGTAGTATGCTTTTCTTTTTCCTGTATTTCTGTAGAAGAACGAGAACAGGAATAATGCAATGTGTGTTCCGATGAAAACGATAGTAGTAAGGATCAAAGTGATGTTAAACATCGAATCGATCTTCTTACCATGCTCAGATGCTGCATCCGGAAGAAGCATATGCCCGTGAACAGTATATTCAAAATATACACCGAACAAACCAGCAATTAAGAAAAGGACGAATATCACACCATTGACAGTATTCCAGTTGATGCTATCTGGTTTATCCTGCGCTTCGCGTGTCAATTCATATACCCTGATCGCTTTTCCTACAATTGCTATAAATAAGCAAAGCAGTAAAAATAGCATCGTGTAGAATGCAACCGATTTATAGATCGGAACCATATCGATTTGTTTCGGGGCGGCTGCAGCGGCGCCGGCGGCTGCTTCTTGTGCAAATGCGCTGGTATTTGCAAACACAGTAACGAGTACTGCCAGGGCCGCCATTGTCTTATTGCTTATAAATTTTCTTAAACTCATTTTCTTAAAAGTAGTACGATGTACTTCTACTATACTATTAATTTATATACTCTCTAATCCAACCAATTACAAATGGTGATTCAGACTCTCCGAAAGAAGAGGGTGATTCTTTGCAATCAGAGGTTTCTTGCTTAATGCAGTCAGTACTGTAAAGGTAAACAAGCCTATAAAACCAATAGCTGTTCCTATTTCAATTATTCCAAATCCGTTTGTTCCGTCTTCAACTGTACCAGGCATAATCATCTGGTAATAATCTACCCAGTGACCACAAAGTACAATTATAGATACTGTTAACAGGATATTTTCTTTCCTTTTGTTGTCACGGTCCATTAATAACAGTACCGGTGACAGGAAGTTCATTACCAGGTTAAGGAAGAACCAGAACTTGTAAAATTCAAAACGTTTGTAAAAATACACAGTTTCTTCCGGCATGTTGGCATAATAGATCAACATAAATTGAGCAAACCATACATAAGTCCAGAAGATAGAGAATCCGAAGATAAACTGTCCAAGGTTATGAAGGTGACTGTTATTAACCCATTGCATGTAACCAGCTTTTCTGAGCAGGATGATAATCACTGCCATTGTTGCCAGACTGCTCACCCACATTGCTGCGAAGTTATACCATCCAAACATTGTTGAGAACCAGTGTGCTTCTAATGACATCACTGTATCAAAAGCAAAGATTGGTGTAGTAAATCCGTAGATCACTAAAAATATACAAGAGTATTTAAAACTTTTAGTGTAAGAGTTTAAACCACCTTCAAGATCTTCGTTGTTGGACAGTTTGGTCAGCAGCATGGAGAACATGCTGTAGATTCCCAGGAATATTACCTGGCGGCCCATGAAAAACGGAACGTTAAGGAAAGCAGACTTGCCGTCGATCAGTTTATCGTAGTTAGGGCTGTTAGGATCAGTTAATCCATCTGCATGCCAGTGGTGGTAAAGGTTATGTGAGTACAAACCTGCACCAATTACGGCAATCAGTACCACAACTGCGATAGGCAGTGTTTTTGCCATTGCTTGTGGTACACGCAGGATAGAGGCCGACCAACCGGCTTGTGCGACAAACTGAACAGCCAGAAAGAATGTTCCCGACATACATACACAGGCAAAGTAATATGCCATTAGTAACAGGTTGCCAAAGGTCCGCTCATGAAGTTCATGATCAGAAAAACCATAAGCGATACAAGCAATACCGATTACGATACCGACTATACTTAAAGTTTTAGCCTTCCCAGTAAACTCAAACTGTTCAGTTAAATTATAATTGTGAGTTCCCATCTATATCTGTTTTCTATTGTATTTTTTGTAATTGTTGAACATACATCACCACTTTCCATCTTTGGTCAGGTGTAAGTTGTGAAGCATGCGAACCCATGTTATTTAAACCGTACATGATCGTATGGTAGATCTTTCCTTCGGACAGATCTTTCATTAAACCACCACGTGACGATGCTGCATCACCATGATAAGCAGGAACACCAGTGAATTTTTCAATCTGAACCAGGTGGCCTTTACCATCTCCCTGGTCACCATGACAAGGGCTGCAAAATACAGTGAAGTAATGTTTACCGGACAAAAGATTCTGCGGAGATTTAGCTAATGGGTTTTTAAGGTTTAAACCGGCAGCTTCGTATCCTTCTTTGGTATTTGCATACTCATATTTTACAAAGCCGATAGGATCTGTATTTGGAGGAGGAGTCTGGTTGGTTAATCCGTCTGCAAAGTTCTTGTTGGCCCTGTTAGGCTTGTAAGCAACATTGTCATACATATTCCTTGCATACTCTAAACCTCTGCTCTCTTTGTCCCTGCATGCCGAAAGCGATGCAATAACACTAAGAACCACACATGAGGCCAGAACTATTTTATTCTTATTCATAGCTAATATACTTCCTTTCATTGTGCTTAACTTCTATAGCACCAGCGTCTTTTAATAATCCATCAATTTTACTGTGTTCGGCATTGAGTTGCGCATCAACAGCGATAATAAATCTATCATCAGTAGCTCTTAGATCCATCACCCTTGGCGCTCTTCCAGGGAAGAGGTGGGTAGAGGCATAGTAAGATAATACCAAACCAAATGCAGTAAACAAAATGGTCAGCTCAAACATAATCGGAATAAAATCCGGCAATGCAAAGGCAGGCTTACCACCGATGTTATTTCTCCAGTCTACTACCGAGGTAAGATAGATCAGTGCAAATGCTGATACTGTACCTGTAATCCCGCAGAAAAAAGCGAGCATGTCCAGTCTGGATCTTTTAATTCCTAGTTTGGCTTCGATGCCGTGGATTGGCATAGGCGTATACACATCATGTATCTTAATGTTGTTCTCCTGCAACTTTTCAATGCCATGCAGCATTTCGTCCGGATCGCCAAAACTGCCTAAAATATATTTGATATTACTCATTGTTATATTTTTGCGTAATCTTCTTGTTTAACACTATCAAATTTCTCTAACGACTCTACGTATTCCTTTACGTAAGTTTTATCAAGGTGGCCTTCTTTGATCTGTTTCAGTTTAGCCTGCTCACTTGATGATTTCAAGATGATTTTCACCTCAGCTATCGCGATTGAAGGAAGAACCCTCAGGAACAGCAGGAATAAGGTAAAGAATACACCGATTGAACCTACGAACACGCTCACATCTACCCATGTAGGATAGAACATCGCCCAGCTTGACGGAAGGTAATCACGGTGAAGTGAAGTCACGATAATTACAAAACGCTCAAACCACATCCCGATGTTTACTACAATCGAAAGGATCCAGGTAGCAGGAATGCTCAGACGGATCTTTTTGAACCAGAGTAACTGCGGAGAGATTACGTTACAGGTCATCATCATCCAGTATGCCCACCAGTAAGGACCGGTAGAACGGTTGACGAATGCATATGCTTCATATTCAGATCCTGAATACCAGGCAATAAAGAACTCAGTGATATATGCCACACCCACAATCGATCCTGTAAGAATGATGATCTTATTCATCGATTCGATATGGAACATGGTGATGTAGTTTTCAAGGCCCAGTACTTTACGGGCAACAAGTAACAGTGTTAATACCATCGCAAATCCGGAGAAGATCGCACCCGCCACAAAGTATGGAGGGAAGATCGTTGTATGCCATCCCGGAATTACAGATGTTGCAAAGTCCATGGATACAATCGTGTGTACAGAAAGTACCAGTGGAGTAGATATACCTGCAAGGATCAGGGACACTGTCTCAAAACGCTGCCATGTTTTCACATTACCGTTCCATCCGAAAGAGAAGATGGTGTAGATCTTGCGGCGTAATCCAACAGCACGGTCGCGGATGGTAGCGATATCCGGAAGTAAACCTGTGTACCAGAATAATAAGGATACAGAGAAGTACGTAGAGATCGCAAACATATCCCAAACCAGCGGTGAGTTAAAGTTAACCCATAGTGACCCAAACTGGTTTGGCAAAGGTAATACCCAGTAAGCTAACCATGGCCTGCCCATGTGGGATACAACATATGTTGCAGCACAGATAACCGCAAAAATTGTCATCGCCTCTGCAGACCTGTTAATGGAGTTCCTCCAGTTCTGACGGAAGAGCAAAAGTACCGCTGAAATCAGTGTTCCGGCGTGACCGATACCTACCCACCATACGAAGCCGGTGATATCCCATGCCCATCCTACAGTTTTGTTTAAGCCCCATGAACCGATACCGTTCCAGAAGGTATAACTTACAGCTACCAGCCATAAGGTGGCTCCGCAAAGAGCCGCGATAAATCCAATCCACCAGGCCCTGTTAGGCTTGTTCTCAACCGGCTCAAGAATATCGCTCGTAATTTTAGCATACGTGATATCCCTTCCGGTGATCAGTGGTTCTCTTAATATTGATTCGTTATGTCCTGACATAATGTATTTTCTTTAATATCAGCTTACGCTATTGTTGTTAGTGAATCTGTGTTTCTGATTTTGGTCATGTAACCTATACCTGGTTTAGTGTTTACTTCTTCCAGTACATAATAGATACGCTCACTGCGTAATGCTTTCGAAACTTCTGATTCCGGATCATTTGCGTCACCGAAAATGATTGCATTTGCTGAACAAGCCTGTTGACATGCCATTTTGATATCTCCGTCTTTTAAAGGACGTTTCTCAATTTTAGCCTGCAATTTACCAGCCTGGATACGTTGGATACACATTGAGCATTTCTCCATTACACCTCTTGAACGGGCAGTAACATCAGGGTTAAGCACTAATTGAGTAAACTCGTTGTTCAGGTAATTATCAAAACGTGAATCATTCCAGTAGTTAAACCAGTTGAAACGGCGAACTTTGTACGGGCAGTTATTTGCGCAGTAACGGGTTCCTACACAACGGTTATAAGCCATCATGTTTAATCCGTCTGAAGAGTGTGTGGTAGCCAGTACCGGACAAACCGTTTCACAAGGAGCGTGATCACAGTGCTGACATAACATCGGCTGGTGAACAACAGTCACATTGTCAAGGTTTTCCATATGAGCGATTTCTTTTTCTTCAGATATGCTCTTATCACCTTCTTCATAGCTGTAGTAGCGGTCGATACGCAACCAGTGCATTTCTCTGCGTCTGCGAACCTCATCACGTCCTACAACAGGAATATTGTTTTCTACGTTACAGGCAACGATACAAGAACCACAACCGGTACAGGCATTCAGATCGATTGCCATTACCCAGTCGTTTCCTGGTTTTTCGTATTTATCCCATAGATCGTAAGATTTATGTCCTTCTTCTTTTTTACCGGTTCCGGCAGCAGGGTTTTTCTTGAATGCCGTGAAGCTCGCTTCACGAATGATGTCCCTGCCCTCGAAAGAGTGGTGTGTTTGTGTTTGTGCCAGCTCGTAAGTACCGCCGGTTTTGCTGATCGTTACTGTAGTTGCATACTGTAATGTTCCGTTGCTGAAGCTCAGGAAAGGAAATGCGTTTTTACCAACGTTATCGCCAGCTTTACCTACTTTGGTACGTCCATATCCTAAAGCAATGGAAGCAGTACCTCTTGCCTGTCCCGGTTGAATCAGAACCGGCAGGATGATCGAGTAACCGTTGCTTCCCTTAACCTCAACAAGGTCAAATTCAGCGATACCTTTCTCTTCTGCAAACTTAGGTGCCAGGGCAACATAGTTGTCCCATGTTACTTTCGAAACAGGATCAGGTAATTCCTGCAGGAATGCGTTGTTGGCATGTTTACCGTCACGCATTGCTGCACTTTCATAAACCTGAAGCTCAACATCTTTTGCAAGTGCTTTTCCTGCGCTTAATACCGAAGGTGCTACAGCTGCAAGGGATAAGCTGAATGTATATGTTCCTGCTGGTTTAGCCGGAGCTGAGAATACACCTGTCTGCAATAATTCATTCCAGGTTTTACCGATAGAAGGTAAGATATTTTTTTCCCAGTTGTTACGTACGTACTGGAAGTATTCTTTAACAGGTGCGTTAGACCAGATCAGTAAACTCTGCTCTGCCTGACGGGAATCAAAAATTGGATTAATGGTAGGCTGTACGATAGAGTATGAACCTTCGTAAGCACTTGCATCGCCCCAGCTTTCAAGATAGTTCTGACCGGTAGCGATTACATCACATAATGTAGATGTTTCATCTTTACGGTCTGAGAACGAAATTTTAAGCGGCACTTTGCTTAAGCCATCAGTAAATGCTTTTGCATTGGCTACATCGTAAGCAGGATTGGCATCCAGGAATAAAACAGCAGCAACTTCGCCTCTGTTCATTTCATTCTGAAGTTCTGCAAATTCTGCATCATTACCTGCGTAACGTTTGATCGGATTGTCAAGATCAATCGTAGTACCATAACTTCCGATAGCGGAGTTGATTGCATTTACGAGGATCTGTGTAGAAACGTCATTCGATCCGCAAACAACAAGTGCTTTTCCTTTTTGCTGCAGCAGTTCCTTACCAGCAAGTTTTAAAGCTTTTTCAGCTATAACATTGTTTGGAAGGGCGCCACCTGCAAGATTTGCACCAGTGATTGCATTATATAAGGTGATCAGTGCAGCACCCTGCTCTGATAATTTAATCGGTACACGTGTATCAGCATTGGTTCCTGTCATGCTCATTCCGGCTTCGAACTGGAAGTGACGTGACATTTTACCTTTTGCCAGTGATTTGTGATTTCTGTTGGTCATGTACTGAGAAGTAAACTCTTCTCCGCTGATCCATGTTCCCAGGAAATCGGCACCAAAACTTACAATCAGGTCTGCCCTGTTGAAGTTATATTTTGGAATAACAGCTTTTCCAAAGCTATTCTCGTTCGCTTTGATGATACCTGTATAAGATACGGCATCATACTGAACGTGTTTAGTGGTTGGATAAGCAGCAATAAAGTCGGCCACTACTGCAAGCGTAGAAGGACTGTATACTGATGAAGAAACAATTCTGATTTTCTTGCCCGAAGCTTTTGCTTTTGCCAGTTCTGAACTAACAAACGCATCAACTTTAGACCATGTAGTTTCATCATTCTTTAAAACCGGGGTTTTCAGTTTTGAAACATCATATAAATCTAAGACCGAAGCCTGTGCAATTGCGTCTGTACCATTATTGAATTCTCCTGCATTAGGATTTGGTTCAATTTTAATAGGACGTCCTTCTCTGGTTTTAACCAAAATACTTTGTCCTTTGAAACTGGATACATAGTAATTCGGCACGCCCGGGATTACTTCTTCTGGTTTGATCAGGTAAGGTACTGATTTGTGTATCGGAGCAGGCTGACAAGCCGCCAGTGAAACCGCACCCAGACCAAAGCCCAGGGCTTTTAAAAAGTCACGGCGCGGGGTTACTGTACTTAACCCTGCTTCATTTAAAACATCTTCTATTGGAAGCGGCTCTGCGAATTCGTTTTTATTGCTTTCAACAAAATCGGAGGTCTTGTTAAATTCCTCTAAGCCTTTCCAGTATTTTTTATTGCTTTCCATTTAAGCTATATTACTGTTT
Organism: Pedobacter westerhofensis; assembly: GCF_900182595.1. Taxonomy (GTDB): domain Bacteria; phylum Bacteroidota; class Bacteroidia; order Sphingobacteriales; family Sphingobacteriaceae; genus Pedobacter; species Pedobacter westerhofensis. The sequence continues at coordinate 59,172 of NZ_FXTN01000008.1, forward strand.
ATCGAACGTTCTTTTTATTAAACTCTACTATTAATAGTGACATTTGCCACACTCTATTCCGCCTAAGGCTGCAGGTGTTAATTTCTCACCTTTTTTGATCTTCTCATGCGCAGCAATAATCTTTGTATAGAAAGCATTGTCTTTCACCTCTAATTTTGTGTCTTTGTGACAGTTGATACACCATTTCATGGTCAGAGGAGAATACTGATAGATCTCTGTCATGGTGTTTACTGGTCCGTGACAAGCAAAACATACCGGCTCATTTGGTTTCAGTCCTTTTTCTTTACGGATAGCTTCTTCAGCTACAACAACGTGTTGCGAGTGGTTAAAGTAAGCGAAATCAGGAAGGTTGTGAACCTGAACCCATTCAATAGGTTTCTCTTTAGACTTATCATAAGTCATTTTATCAGCATCGTAACCTAAAGCATTGTAGATCTTCTGGATTTCAGGAGAGATATTGCCATCATGGCTGTCTCTTGCCTGAACCTGTTTGTGACAGTTCATACAAACGTTAAGAGATGGGATAGTTGCATTTCTTGATTCGAATGCACCAGCATGACAGTACTGGCAGTCGATCTGGTTTACACCAGCGTGCAGTTCGTGTGAGAACTTAATTGGCTGAGTTGGCTGGTAACCGGTGTTTACACCAGTGTTCCACATTCCCATCCATCCCCATGAACCTAAGCTGATCACTAAACACAGGATAAAGAAGAAAACGAATTTTTTGTTTTTAAACAACTGGTTGATGCCAGCCGCCATAGAAACATTTTCCTCTTCAACAATTACGACGCCCTGTTTCTGAAGGATCAAACGTTCAAGCATTTTAATTGCGCGGCCTAAGATCACCAGCACTGCGATGGAGATCAGGATCACGGCAACTACTCCTGCAAGAGAGAAGTCAGACACTTCTTCAGAAGCACCAGCTCCTGCGCCTGCAGCGTCACCTGCTTTTTTAGGCTCACCTGCTTTAATGTAAGCAAGGATGTTTTTGATATCAACCGGAGTTAATGTCGGAAATGCAGTCATCTCTGCATTTGGATTCCATTTAGACTCCTCTACTGCTTCTTTATCACCTGATGCGATAAATGCCGGAGCATTGTTAATCCATTTTAATAAAAAGGCTTCGCTCTTCAATGGAATGGCTGTCTGCAGTGCAGGACCGATTAAATCGCGGTCCAGAGCATGACATGACGTACATTTTTCTTTGAAGATCGTTCTTCCCGCTGCTGCGTCTTGTGCTTGTGTACCTGAAACGATTAAAACAGATAGAGCCGTAACCATAAATGCCGACTTCCAAACTCTTCTAATGATCAATGAGATATTCCTCATAATGAGTATTTTATGCTTTATTTTAAAAAACTTTAACAACCGCAATTGATGTTTAAACTTCTGTTCTCCGTCAAAGCGTCCACAAAAGTAAAATTTATTAATTTACCAATGACAAAGAAATGACAGTAAATACAATTTATAATCATTCTAAACATTGCCTTTTTTGGGCTTTAAACGAAGAAAATCAGCAATTTTTCAATTTTGCTGATTTTCTGATCTTCCATTTTTTTTATGAAAATTTGGAAGTTATAATTACATTTTTAATATCCATGCAAAAATCAATGGAGCTACGATTGTGGCGTCAGACTCTACGATAAATTTGGGTGTATTGATATCCAGTTTTCCCCATGTGATCTTCTCATTCGGCACAGCGCCTGAGTATGAACCATATGAAGTAGTTGAATCAGAAATCTGGCAGAAATAGCTCCAGAAGGGGATATTCTCCATTTCCATATCCTGATATAACATCGGTACCACGCAGATCGGGAAATCACCGGCAATACCACCGCCGATCTGAAAGAAGCCAATTCCTTTACCGCCGCTGTTTGCAATGTACCAGTCGGCCAGGTAGCCCATATATTCAATTCCGCTTTTCATGGTAGTAGCTTTCAGCTCGCCTTTCATCACATACGACGCGAAAATATTTCCCATTGTAGAGTCTTCCCATCCCGGTACAACTATCGGAAGGTTTTTTTCGGCAGCTGCCAGCATCCATGAGTTTTTAGGATCAATCTCATAGTACTGCTCAAGATCACCGCTCAGCAGCATTTTGTACATAAACTCATGCGGAAAATAACGCTCGCCCGCATCTTCTGCATCTTTCCAGATCTTGTGAACATGTTTCTGTAAGCGTCTGAAAGCTTCTTCTTCAGGGATACAGGTATCCGTTACACGGTTATAATGGTTTTCCAGAAGGTCCCATTCGTCCTGCGGACTCAGGTCACGGTAGTTGGGAACACGTTTATAATGTGAATGGGCAACAAGGTTCATGATATCTTCTTCCAGGTTGGCACCTGTACATGAAATTATAGCAACCTTATCCTGACGGATCATCTCAGCCAGTGAAATACCCAGCTCTGCCGTACTCATGGCACCGGCAAGGGTGATCATCATTTTACCGCCTTCATCCAAATGTGTTTCATAGCCTTTAGCCGCATCCATCATTGCCGCTGCATTGAAATGGAGGTAATGCCCTTCCATGAATTTAGATATTGGTCCTCTTGTTACGCTCATCTTATATAATGTTTTTTTATCAGGCGCAAAAATAGCAAATTATATTAAAAACATTCTGCAGGCCATGTTATCAAATAGCTAAAACCATCGCCAGTACTCATACGTTACTCTAAAAATGGCATCCGGGCTCTATATTAACTATTCAGAAAGATATATTCATTTCAAATGTTTAATTTGGCGGCCCCTTACCTTATTATATAAGGCGCTAAAAGGCCAATGAAACCTGAATGGGATTACGTTTTACAAAGAACGACGATCTAACGCAGGCCTCATAGCATTAACGCCGAAGGCAGTCTGAAGACAAAAACAATATTACTACTGAAAGGACAATTATCTACTACTGTGAAAAAACTATTTATCTGTAACTTCCTGCTGCTCTCCACTCTATCCGGCTTCGGACAAATGAAACTGATCAAACGTATGTTGTCAGAAGAGATGGACACTACCCGAAAAGCCAGCTTCATGCCCCTGCCCTTTCTTAAATATTCACAGGAAGTAGGAATGGAATTTGGTCTCGGCGCTCTGTACTCAACATATCTGGACAAAGCCGATCCGCTGAACAGAAGCTCAAACTTTGCAACGATACTATCCGTTTCCACAAAAAAACAATATAACGTCACACTCAAAGGAGATATCTGGACAAAAAATAACGACTTCCATATTATTGGGGACTTGCGTCTGCGCAGCACACCTTTTGATTTTTTTGGTATTGGCAATGAAACACTGCAGGCGAATAAAGACAGGGTTGTTCAGCACCAGATCAGAACCGGACTTGACGTAGAAAAAAACATCTTCCCTTTTGCCTATACAGGGGTCTCAATAGGATTCGAGAGAAATACTTTTCGTGATGTGGATGCAGGCGGAATCCTGGATACCGATCCCCGTGTGCTGGACAAGACCGGTGGCAGCGTAGGTTATCTGGGCGTTTCACAAACCTACGATACAAGAAATTCAAACAACTATCCTACAAGAGGATTTTTTGGCAGGGTAACCTATCAGTACGCACCTGATATTTTTGGTAAGGACGATTTCAGCGGCAGTCAGATCAGGGTAGTTCTCAAAAACTTCTGGCCGGTTGCCAAAAAGCTGGTGCTCGCTGTAAATGGTATTTATTACACCGTTCAGAGCAGCAACACTCCTTTCTACCTGCTGCCACAACTTGGAAATGAAGATATCATGCGCGGATACTATGCCGGGAGATACCGGGACGAAAACCTTATAGCTGCGCAAACAGAACTGCGCTACCGCTTTAGTAACCGCTTTGGCGTGGTGGTATTTGCAGGCGGAGGCCGCGTATTTGCCAATGGCGATTTTTCCTTTAAGCAGTTTAAACCTTCAGTAGGCGGCGGGATGCGCTACTTCTTTGATCCGGCAAAAGGCCTGAGTGTAAGAGCAGATTATGGCATCGGAGAAAAGCGGCCCAATGAAGCAAGACAATCAGGATTTTACCTGAGCCTTGCAGAAGCGTTTTAACCTTACTACAGGGAATAATCAGACAGGGGCCTCTCCTTCTCAACACGATATGGCAATTGGCTGAAATACCGGAAAACTAAAACTTAATCTTAAAGTGTTCTTTTACCTGTCCTTTTTTAAAGTAAACCAGGCCGATCCAGAACAGGTCTATGGTTACTGTCACATCAGGGTGGCTTTTTATTTCCTCCCACGCTTCCTTCATACCCTTGCTCCAGTAAATATCGTCGAAGATCAGCAGGGAATTTTCATGCACTTTTGGCAGGCACCATTTAAAATAGTTTAAGGTAGCATCCTTACGGTGATTACCGTCAATATAGACAAAATCAAGCTGTGTGCTCTCCTCAATTACCCTTGGCAGCAGCTCATCAAAATTGCCCACCTGTAATTCAATATTCTCCAGTTCCAGGTCCTGGAAGTTGTTGTATGCCTTTTTTGCCGTCTCAGGACAGCCTTCAATGGTTACAATATCCGCTTCTGGCGCAGCCCTGGAAAGATAAGCCGTAGTGATGCCCAGACAAGTGCCCAGTTCCAGCAAAGTTGCGGGCTGACTGTTTTTTGCCAGACGGTAGATCAGCTGTGCAAGCCTTGGCGTTTTCAGCGCATTTTTAGCAATTTCCTTGATCTTCTTGGTACGGTTCTTATTCAGATGAGAACCCGCTCCCAGGTCTGTAACGCTAATAACCGTATCGTCATTTAAAAGTTTTTTTCGCTGCTCCTCAATACCAATATATTCAGTTTTGGAGTTAAAATCGTAAATTACCTCATCCACCAGTTTGTAAACAAAGGGAGAATGGGTACCATGCCTGCTTTTGGCAGTTAAACGATGCTTCAGATAATCGCTGAAAAATTGTAAGACCATAACTGCAAAAATAGGCAAACACAACATTGTAATTCGCATTTAATGGAAAATAGTACAGAAATAAACGCATTAGTAAAATTACTGGACGATCCTGATCCGGAAGTTTTCTTGGATGTACGCGAACGCCTGCTTGAACATGGTAATTCTGTGATCCATTTTCTGGAAACAGAATGGGAAAAATCACTGGATACGCTGTTGCAGGAAAGAATTGAAAACATCGTCCACCAGATCCAGTTTAACAGCGTCAAGGAAGATCTTAACCTTTGGTACCAGAGCGGGGCCTTCGACCTCCTGCAGGGCGCGCTTGTGATCAACCGCTACCAGTATCCTGATCTTGACGAACAGAAGATCGTCAATCAGATTGAAGAGATCAAAAGGGAAGTATGGACCGGCCTGCAATATGAAATGAGCTCGGTTGAGAAAATTAAACTGATCAATCATATTTTTTATACGATCTACGGGTTCAGCGGCAATACCAAAAACCATCACGATCCGCAAAATTCATATATCAACCAGGTGCTTGACACCAAAAAAGGGAACCAGATCTCACTGGCCATTATCTATTCTACCATTGCCCAAAAGCTGGATATCCCCGTTTATGGGGTAAACCTGCCGCAGCATTTTATCCTCGGATATATTGATGAAAGCAAAAGAGATGAAAATGAATTTGGAGTATTGTTCTATATCAATGCCTTTAACAAAGGAGCTATCTTTGGCAAACATGATGTAGACCAGTTTTTGCGCCAGCTTAACCTGCAACCGCTTCCGGGTTTTTATGCTCCCTGCAGCAACGTAGAAATTATACGAAGGATCATCAGGAACCTGATCTCCTCTTATGAAAACCTGGGTTCTGCAGAAAAGGTAGAGGAACTGAAAGAATTACAGGAGATCCTGCTGAACAGCAATCTTTAAAGCTTGTTGGCTGTCATCCAGTTCTGCAAACGCTCAAACCAATCGTCCTTTGTAGTCTTATTGTGCAGGCCAAAACCATGACCGCCGCCCTGATAAAGATGCATCTCTCCGGCAACCTTATTTTTCACCAGGGCCTGATCAAACAAAATACTGTTTTCAACAGGAACGGCATTATCATCATTGGCATGTACCAGAAAAGTGATAGGCGTTTGTGCATCAACATGTTTTTCATTTGAAAAATATTCTTTCTGCTCCGGTGTGCCATTGTCTCCGATCAGGCTTTTAACAGAGCCGGCATGTGTTGGCGCGGTAAAGCTGATTACCGGATAAATCAGTATCGCAAAATCTGGCCGCAGGCTTAGTTTTTCTTTGTTTTCTATCTTGCTGTCCCGGTAATGGACAGTCAGAGAAGAAGCCAGGTGGCCTCCGGCAGAAAAGCCCATAATGCCTACCTTGGCAGGATTAATGTTCCATTTCGCCGCGTTTTTACGTACCAGATAAATAGCCTGCTCGGCATCCTGCAGAGGGCCAAATGATTTATCCACCATCGTAGTATCATCCGGCAGGCGGTATTTCAGGACAATAGCCGCTACGCCGCTTTCAATAAACCTTTTAGCTACTTCATCACCTTCATGACCAATGGCCAGGTGCTGGTATCCGCCACCCGGGCAGATGATCACCGCAGTGCCGTTAGCCTTGCCTGCAGCGGGCTGGTATAAGGTAACAGTAGGGTGAAAGACCTTAGACAGGCCTGTCACCTTACCATCTTTAACTGTTTGAATTTCTTTGTAGGATGCCGGCGCAGCCTTTGCTCCGGGTATCGCTCCCGGGTACAGCTCTATAACCTGCTGTGCTTTTACTGTCTGCAATCCAATCATACCTAGTCCTAAACTTAACAGCCAAAATTTCCTCATTAGAATTCCATTAAATAAGCCTTTAAAAAGTCGTTCAGCTCCCCGTCAAGTACTGCCTGTGCATTTGAGGTTTCATAATTCGTCCTCAGATCCTTCACCAGCTTGTACGGATGCAGTACATAGTTCCTGATCTGGGAACCCCATTCTATTTTCATTTTTGAACCTTCAACGGCAGCAGATGCTTCCATCCTTTTGCGCATTTCTGCTTCATACAGCTGCGATTTCAACAACCTCAGTGCGTTTTCCTTGTTTTGCAGTTGTGATCTCGATTCCTGGTTTTTAATTACAATTCCCGAAGGCTTGTGATATAAACGCACAGCGGTTTCCACTTTATTTACATTCTGACCACCTGCACCGCCTGAACGGAAGGTTTCAAATTCAATATCTGCATCCTTGATCTCGATCTCAATTGTATCATCTACCAAGGGATAAACGTATACAGAGGCAAAAGAAGTATGACGGCGTGCATTGGAATCAAATGGAGAGATACGCACGAGCCGGTGTACCCCGTTTTCCCCTTTCAGATATCCGTATGAAAAATCGCCTGCAAACTGTAAAGTGACTGATTTCACACCCGTTACCTCACCTGCCTGGAAATCCTGTTCCGTTACCTTGTATCCGTTCTTCTCGCCCCACATGATGTACATCCGCATCAGCATGGCTGCCCAGTCGCAGCTTTCTGTTCCACCCGCTCCTGCCGTGATCTGCATCACCGCATCCAGCTGGTCCTCTTTGCTGCTGAGCATATTTTTAAGCTCCAGGTCTTCGATCAGGTGCAGGCATTTCTCATACTGCTCCTCCATCTCTTCTTTGGTTGCATCTCCTGATTGCAGGAAATCAAACAACACCTGTGTATCTTCAAATTCGGCATTTACTTTCTGCCAGGCATCTGTCCATACCTTTTTAGAGTTCATTTCTGCCAAATGCTTTTCGGCCTTTTTGGGATCATCCCAAAAATCCGGTTGTAAGGTAAGCTCCTGTTCTATATAAATAGCTTCGAGTCGGGTTTCGACGTCAAAGATGCCTCCTCAGCGACGCTACTCTGTCCCTTAAATCCTGTATTTGTTCTTTTGTCATACCAGCAAATATATCATTATTTCTTCATCGCCATATAATCCAGCGCCAGATTAGATAGTGCATTAACTCCCAGTACAAAGCCGCTTTCATCGATAAAGAAATCCGGGGTATGGTGAGATGGTGCTTTCATCGGGTCCTGTCCCTTTGGCATCCCGCCCAGGAAAATAAACAAACCCGGGATCTTCTCCTGATAGAATGAAAAATCCTCCCCACCCGTTACTGCGGGTTTTAATCTCACATGATCAGCTCCCGCTGTAGCTTTCAGGCTCGGCAGCATTTTCGCCGTCAGCGCGGGATCATTGTATGTCACCGGGTAATGGTAGCTGAAAGGGATTTTCAGTTCCGCCGTTGCACCTCCTGCTTCCGCAGTTTTGGTCACTATTGTTTTAATCCTGTCGATGAACATTGCTTCATCCTCTTTGCTCAGGTTGCGCACCGTGCCCAGCATCTCCACTTTCTCCGGGATAATATTAGACCTGATCCCTCCCTGGATAGAACCGATGGTTACCACACCGGCATTTTCTGTGACGTTTAAGTTCCTGCTCACAATCGTCTGCAGGTTATTGATGATCTGTGCAGAGATGACTACTGGGTCGATACTGCTCCAGGGATAGGCACCATGAGCCTGCCTGCCCATTACAGTGATCTTCATGTCGTTAACCGCGGCCATAATCCCTCCGGGACGATACGAGATATTGCCCACAGGAGTCTGCGAATTGATGTGCAAACCAAAAATCACTTCTACTGTTGGGTTTTTCAGCACGCCTTCCTTCACCATGAGTTCGGCACCGCTGAGTTCGCCGGACTGTACGCCTTCTTCCGCAGGCTGGAAGATAAACTTTATGGTGCCGGGAATGTCTTTTTTCATAGAGGCCAGCACTTCTGCTACCCCCATCAGTATAGCCATATGTGAATCATGTCCACAGGCATGCATGATCCCTGTTTCCTGACCGTTATAGGTGGTTTTTACTTTAGAGGCAAAGGGCAGCTTTACCCGCTCGGTTACGGGCAGTCCGTCCATATCGGCGCGCAGTGCCACTACCGGCCCGGGTTTACCGCCATGGAGGATACCTACCACACCAGTTTTTGCTACACCGGCAGTTACGATCATACCCAGCGACTGTAAATGTTTGGTGATGATTTCAGATGTACGTACTTCTTCATTGCCCAGTTCGGGATGTTCATGGAAGTCGCGCCGCCAGGCAATCACTTTTTGTTCGATGCGTGCAGCCTTCTTTGCAACCTCTGCCCTTAGTGCAGTTTTCTGCGCAAATGTGTTTGCAGATATCAGTATCAACAGGAGAAAGTAAAATCTTTTCATGAGAGCGTTATTTTTATGTTAAATATAATCGAATCTTCCGAGATTTATTTTAACGGCAGAAATATTGTTACTAGCTTCATCAATAGAATTAAACCAGTACATTTAAAAAAAATACCGCATTATGCTTCCAACCGTAAACTTTACAGAGACCGCAGCCTACAAATACCTGGCTGATCACTTCATTGATATCAATGACAAAAACTTGAAACAGCTTTTCGCAGAAGATGAAAAACGTTTTGAGAAATTCTCAGTTATTTTTGAAGATATTCTTTTAGACTATTCTAAAAACAGGATTAATGATGAAACCATTGCATTATTGCTGCAATTAGCAAAAGAATGCAAGCTGGATGAGGCCATTAAGGCGATGTTCAGCGGAGATAAGATCAACCAGACTGAAGACCGTGCGGTTCTGCATATCGCTTTGCGCAATCAAAGCAACAGCCCTATTCTTGCGGATGGCGTTAACATAATGGACGATGTGAATGCTGTACTGGCAAAAATGGAGAAATTCTCGGAGCAGATCATCTCTGGTGCATGGAAAGGCTATACCGGCAAAGCAATCACTGATGTGGTAAACATTGGAATCGGCGGATCTGACCTGGGCCCGGTAATGGTTACAGAAGCACTTAAAGCCTACAAAAACCACCTGACGATGCACTTTGTATCGAATATCGACGGTACACATATGGCAGAAGCCCTGAAGGTTGTAGATCCTGAAACTACGCTCTTCATTATCGCTTCAAAAACTTTCACTACACAGGAAACGCTGACCAATGCCAATACTGCAAAAGACTGGTTCCTGAGCAAAGGAGGGAAACAGGAAGATGTAGCCAAACATTTTGCCGCACTTTCTACCAACGCCAAAGACGTATCTGCTTTCGGTATCGATACAGAAAACATGTTTGGTTTCTGGGACTGGGTTGGCGGAAGATATTCACTATGGAGCGCTATCGGACTGCCTATCGCTTTGAGCGTAGGATTTGATAATTTTAAACAGTTACTGGAAGGTGCACACGCGGCAGATCAGCATTTTGAAAACACGCCTTTTGAAAGCAATATCCCTGTAATCCTTGGCTTACTGGGTGTTTGGTACATTAACTTTTTTGATGCAGAAACACAGGCTATTTTGCCTTACGATCAATATATGCACCGTTTTGCTGCTTATTTCCAGCAGGGAGATATGGAAAGCAATGGTAAACATGTTGACCGCAACGGTGAGGAAGTAACCTATGAAACAGGACCGATTATCTGGGGCGAACCAGGTACTAACGGTCAGCACGCCTTTTATCAGCTGATCCACCAGGGCACACGTTTGATCCCTTGTGATTTTATCGCTCCGGCACAGAGCTTAAACCCGATCGGTGAACATCACCCAATCCTGTTATCAAATTTCTTTGCACAGACAGAAGCGCTGATGAACGGTAAAACTGAAGAGCAGGTAGTTGCAGAATTGCAGAAAGATGGCAAAACTGATGAAGAGATTAAAAAACTGGCTCCTTTCAAAATTTTTGAGGGTAACAGGCCTACCAATTCCATTCTGCTGAAAAAAGTAACACCACGCAGCCTTGGAACGCTGATCGCAATCTATGAACACAAAATATTTGTTCAGGGAATTATCTGGAACATCTTCAGCTTTGACCAGTGGGGTGTTGAACTTGGAAAACAACTTGCAAAAAGTATTTTACCTGAGCTGAAAGGTGATGAGCCTGTTTCATCTCATGACGGTTCTACAAACGGACTGATCAACCAGTACAAGAGCTGGAGATAAGAATTTATAAAAAGTATTTAATCTGAGCATCAATTTTTTTTCTCAGATACCTTTCATGCTTTGCCTTCAGGCTTCTTCGGAAGCTGATGTTGACACCATGCTTCATGACCGGATAATTATTGCCATTCAGGGTTAATAATTACGCCGGTCATGCTGCATTTGTACTGTAACATTTTGGTATATTTATTTGTTGAATAAACCTGCAACCGGGTTAATAGTCAAACTTATAACACATAAATCAAAATACAGATGAAAACGCTTAAAAATATAATCATTCTTGCCTTGCTGTTCTCTGCAGTAAAACTGAATGCCCAGACAGATAAGGCTACAACTGCCCGGATTGTTGAAGCACAAAACTATGTATTTGTTGCTACTACCGCACTTCCGCTCAATGCCTCAGACATCAATCAGATCATGAATAAAATGCCGGGCTACAATGGCGGCGGCTCCATCAACCTCAACGGGTCAAGTTACGATCTTACGGTCACCAAAGACAGTATTACCTCCTATCTTCCCTATTACGGACGTTCCTACACACCAAAGTACGGGTCGATTGATGAGAACGGTATAAAGTTTAAATCCAAAAAGTTCAGTTATACCAGTTCTGCACGTAAAAAAGGCGGATACAATATTGCCATAAAGCCAAAGGACGTGAAAGACAATTATACATTGAATCTGGTGATCACTGAGTCTGGCTATGGTACGCTGACTGTAAACAATAACAATCAGCAATCCATTACTTTTAACGGTTACATCGCAGAAACAAAGCCCAAGAAAAAAGCTGATTAAGCTCTTGACTTATTTAGATCCTTTGGGAATCAGCTCTACCTGAAAAAGTTTTGAGAATTTTTTACCCGTCACAAAAAGGCGTTTTCCCGCTGCATCCCAGGCAATGCCATTCAGCACGTCTGTATTGGGAAATTTATCTTTAGCCGGTAAGATACCAGACATATCTACATATCGTTCTACAGTGCCGTTCTTAGGATCTATAACAGCAATCTTATCTGTCTGATAGATGTTGGCATAGATCTTACCGTCGATATACTCCAGTTCATTAAGCTCATCTACCTGTCCGTTGTTGTCATACACATCGATATAACTTTCTTCTTTGTAATCCGCTCCGTTCAGGAACCAGATCCGGTTGGTACCATCAGATTTGATCAGGCGCTCACCGTCATAGGTGAGGCCCCAGCCTTCCCTGCTGTTCTGGTAAGGGAAGGTACTCAACTGCTTTAATGATTTTGAATCATAAACAAATCCAATATCCTCTTTCCAGGTTAACATTACGATCTTATCGCCCACGAGCGAAGAACCCTCTGCAAAATATTTTTTGTCGATATCAATCCGCTCCAGTGCCTTGCCTGTTTCCAGGGCAACCCACCTCAGCGTAGAGGTCCCATACTCACCGGTACTTTCCAGGAACCTGCCATTATGGTATTCCAGCCCCTGAGTATATGAACTGGTATCATGAGGAAAGGTATTGAGCACTTTATAAGTAAATTCTGCAGGTTTAACAGCCGACTTCAACACAATATTGATCGTCACCGTATCTTTCTTTTCCCCATTGTCAACCACCGCAGAGATCAGCCTGTAGCCCAATGAAAGATCAGCCGTTTTGAGGGCAAATGCATCTTTATTTGTTTTTGAATCAACGGCCTTACCATCAACCAGGTAACTCACATTGATCACCTTGCTTTCTGCGGGGATGTCAAGCTCAACTTTTACTTCTTCGCCCAGACCATAGGTTTGTCCCTGTTCCGGGAATTTAAATCCCAGTACCTCATTCCTGCTGCCTTCATTTTTACAGGCGCCGGCAAGAGTGATTACCATCAGTACACCAGCCAGATTTATCATTTGAGAACGTTTTAAAGCGCGTATTAAAAAAGTTTTAGCTTGGCCAGAATGCATCTTCTATATGATTAATTTTATAAAGTTCTTTATTTTCAAAAACAATTGCAACAATGTCGAACCTAATCTCCCCCTGGTGGTTTTTCCGCTCGATATAAGCCGAAGAGGCAAACTCCAGTTGTTTCTCTTTTCTCCAGTCTACAAATTCCTCCGGCTCACCGTGCTCTGCAGACCTGCGGGTCTTCACTTCCACAAAGATGAGTTTATTATCGTAAAATGCGATCAGGTCGATCTCCGCTTTTCCATACACCCAGTTCAGCTCCAGAATCTGGTAACCAAGTTGCTCCAGATATGTTTTTGCTAAAAGCTCTCCGTGTCTGCCCAGTTCGTTATGTTCTGCCATTGTATTTTATTTCAATATCACAGAGCCGAGGAACTTAGAAATTTCCCGTTCTACATTTTTGATATACGCATAGCGCTGCATTAGTATTTCCTGGTTTACAGGATCATTTTCGGTTTTAATTTCCTGCAGTAATCCCAAAAGGATACGGTCCACTTTCCGTTTTTTTAAGTGGAACAATCCGCCAAGGATCGTAGCCTTTAAATTCACCGTTTCGTCTCTTACATAAATCTGGTGTTTGTTATACCAGTTTTCACTCAGTGCGTAGGGCGAGGTAGACAAAGTAATGGCCAGATCGGCAATTACACGGTTTTCATTTTTGATAAACTGGTTGGCTACAGGCAGGTGCCCGTTTTCAATTTCTTCCTTGTAGTTCTGGATGATCAGTTTGCAAACTTCATCTTCAAAGGTTACATCCGCTAAGTTCTGCATAATAAACGACCCGATATACATGTTATCGATATTGTCCCAGCTCACCAGCTCATGCCCGAACGCCAGTAAGAGCCTTACAATCTCATGTTCCTGTAACTGGTCATTGTCTACAGTGGTTTCCAGTTCAGGAAGGTCAGGGGAGAAATTATCATCAAAAAGGTTCTCGGGCGGCCCATCTGGCATACCGGGAGGAGATGAAAACTGCTGCTTAGGTGGGTTCTGCTGGGAGAAGGCTTTTTTGCTCCGGGCCGATTTCATTTTATTGAGCTCGGTGAGCAGCATGCGTTCTTCTACCTGCAGTAACCTGCTGCATTCCCTGATAAACACAGAAGCTTTAATATCGTCAGGGATCTTAGCGATACTTTCTACAATATCCCTGATAATTCCAGCGCGTTTAATCGGGTCTGTACCGGCTTCTTTCAGCAGGATATCCGCTTTGTAAAGGATAAAATCCTTGCGGTTATTTTCTATATAAAGTTTAAATGCCCCGGCACCCACCTTGTGCATATATGAATCCGGGTCGTGGCCATCAGGAAAGTTCACCACCTTCACATTCAGCCCTTCTTCCAGGATCATATCCAGTCCACGCAGCGAGGCTTTGATCCCTGCGGCATCACCATCATACAAAATGGTCACATTCTGCGAAAAACGGCCAATCAGCCTGATCTGTTCTACGGTAAGTGAAGTACCTGAAGAGGCAACCACATTTTCTACACCGGCCTGATGCACAGAAAGCACATCGGCATATCCTTCCACGAGGTAACAATTGTCGACCTCGCGGATTGCCTTTTTTGCCTGGAAGAGGCCATAGAGAACGTTCGACTTATGATAGATATCGCTCTCAGGGGAATTGACGTACTTGGGAACATTTTTATCTGTCTTCAGCGTCCTTCCGCCGAAGCCGATCACCCTTCCGGTAAAATTGTGGATGGGGAACATCACACGCCCCCGGAAGCGGTCGTACACCCTTCCTTTATCATTATGCACAGATAAACCCGTGCGTTCAAGGTATTCCTCCTTATGGCCCGCAGCTTTGGCACTTAAGATCAGTGCATCCCACTGGTCGGGCGAATAACCCAGTTCAAATTTCCTGATGATATCTTCCCTGAAGCCCCTCTCCTTAAAATAGCTAAGCCCGATAGCCCTTCCCTGTTCTCCTGTCCAGAGTTCACTGGCAAAATAATTTGCCGCATATTGCGATACTACATATAAACTTTCACGGGCATTGTTCGCTTCTACATCCTGCGGGCTCTGCTCTTTTTCTTCAACCTCTATATTATACTTCTGGGCAAGATATTTTAGAGCCTCCGGGTAGGAGTACTTCTCATGGTCCATGATAAAATGGACCGCATCGCCCCCTTTACCACAGCCAAAGCATTTGTATATACCTTTGGTAACAGATACGTGGAAAGACGGGGTTTTCTCATTGTGAAAGGGGCAGTTACCGATTAAACTGGTACCGCGCTTCTTCAGAGACACAAAATCACCAACAACCTCCTCAATACGGGCGGTGTCCATGATTTTGTTAATGGTATCCTGGTATATCATTAAGGTTGTTTACTTCACTAATGGCAGCAGCACATCCGCTACAGCCTTGTTTCCTTGTGGATTTAAATGTACGCCATCCGTGGTGAGTATTCCTTTTGCGAGATCCTCCGGATTATTCGCCAGGTCGTACGCTACAAACTGGCTTCTCAGATCTACCAGCGGCAATTTATTTTTCTGCGCCAGCTGGCGGATAGCTTCAGAGAACTTGTCCAGCTCAGCATCCATTTCATTTTTTCCGCCTTTCTTCTCACCTATCACCGCAGGTGTGCAAAGAATTACCTTGGCATCACCGGACTGGATCTTGTTGATCAGTGCCTGGTAGAATTTCACAAATTTATCCAGATCGGTACCGGTATGGGATGTTTGCTTGTGCCATACATCATTTACCCCGATATAAATTACCACCAGGTCTGGTTTCTTGTAGATGATATCATCCTCCAGACGGAGATACAGGTCGTAAATTTTATTTCCGCCAATTCCCGCTCCAATCACTTCATATCTTGAAGAATCCAGCGCTTTCTTAATCAGGTTCACATATCCGCCCGGGGCAACGCCCTGCTGCGTAATAGAATCACCAAAGAAAATTATTTTTTTAGGTTTTACTTTCATAGCCAAGACCGAAACGGCAAAACAGCATGCCATGAGGTACAGTATAGATTTGATAATTTTTTTCATCGTTAGTTTTATTTTACCTATTCAGACGAATGTCAAATATAACCAAATTTAAAGTTTTATAGGTTATTCAGTCTACTAATTATCGACGGGCTGTCAAGAGGCTGTGCTAAGAATTATTTCTTTAGTATCCCTTCAAGAATCTCCTTTTTACCATCGATTTCCTCTGTATAACTCAACCCAAGGATGTTTGTAATCAGCGGATATACATTTACATTTTCAAATGCAGGGATTTTAACATGCTCCCGGAAGGCTGGTCCCCAGGCAAAAAATGTAGCCTGCATATCTTTCACCTTACGCGGGTCGAAACCATGATGGCCCATACCCGGTGTTTTGTCTGAAAATACCCTTGGCCATTGCGGGATCAGGATGATATCCCCGATACGGTTCATCCTGTCGTCTTCTGCGCCATAATGTAAGCGCTCCGGCATCTCTGTTTTCAGATATACCTTGTAGTCTTTGGCTGATTTGCGGAGTGCATTGTACATAGGGGCGATATCGGCTTTATCCCTGGCATACAGTGCAAGCGTTGTACTGGAAAAAGTAGTCCTGAATTTATCCGCATCAATGATCTTGGGCATAGGAATTGGGTGTGCAGTATCCACCTGGGTCATTCCATGGTCAGAGACAAAAACAAAACTCACCGGAAGCCCCGTAGTTTTAACCGCTTGCGTCAGCTGATATACAACAGAATCAACCATCCTGACAGCCGCTGCCGTCTGCGGGGTCTCAGGCCCCGAATGATGACCTGAATGATCTGGTTCAGAGAGATAAAAAGTGATAAAGTGCGGCCTTGTTTCTTCAGGCAGTTTTAACCAGTTGAGCACAATCTCAATTCTTTGTGGCATACTGATTTTTTCAGTATAGTTGTAATAGTAGGTTGGCCTGATTCCTTTGATCACAGCTTCTGAGCCTACCCAGAAAAGACTGGCCGCAAGCATATGCTGCTGCTCTGCCAGCACCCATAAAGGCGTGCCGCCATACCATTTTCCATCAGTTACCTTGCGCTTATTGCTCATACTATACTGGTCGTTTCGCTCCGCGCTGTAAAAGCTGTTGCCCACCAGGCCATGATGAGAAGGATACATACCTGTTACCAAAGTATAATGATTGGGAAAAGTAACTGAAGGGAATGATGGGATCATTGCTTTTGCCCGCACTCCTTCGCTACTGAGTTCCAGCAGGTGGTCTGCATGATATTTTTTGGCATAATCGTACCTGAAACCATCGGCAGAAATCAGGATCACATATGGCTTTTTCTGCTGTTCTGCTGTATTGCTGCGTCCTGCAATAATATGAGAGACTGTATCGGTTTGTGCAGATAGACTACTGATACAAAATGATAGCGCGAGGAAAGTCAGCACTTTTTTCATGAATATAGGATTCGTTATATAACTGGCGCAATTTAAGCAATCATCATTAAGGATGCATTATCAATTGATTACGAATACCAGATATTGCCGAATAAGACAGGTGCTTTTTGAATGGGTTAGACTTTTACTGATAATCCTTATGCAAAATCAAAAAACTTGCCCGTTCTTCCTTCTTGAAAGGAATGTTCCAGTTGCCCTGGTAGGTAATCTTTGAAGGTAGTTTTTCCTCAGCAAAATAGCTCATTTCAATGTTCATCTGCACATCAAAATCAAAGAGCATATTGCTGTATTTCATATCCACATACCGGCCCAGAATCGCAAAATTACGCTTATCAAAGATCGTTACCAGTTCTTTAATCATCAGCCCGTCCTTTGTCCAGTTGCTCAGGCCATCTTTTACAAGTACCCTGAAACGGTACACGGGAATAGAATCCAGGTAGGTTCCGCTCTGGAAACTATAGTCGTAATACTGGCGCATATTTGCCGTAAAGATCTCCGTTTTGCTGCCGATAAAAGGAATGCCTTTTACAGGTCTGCCGGGATTAAAAATCAGTGTCTTCAACTTACTTTTATAGCTCTCATTGGAATCTCCCTTTGGACTGGCTGAGGGAGCATCAGACACAAAATCAGATTGGTAAGCATTCATAAAAATGTAATCAAACATCTCTACGGTATACAACTGGTACTTGCCATTTTTCTTAAAAACCTTACCAGTATCCTGCTTTACCAGGTATTCGATTTTTGCAGGACGAACAGTATGCCTGATCTTTCTGTAGATCTTACCATTCACCTTATTTTTCTTATCGTAGGTATAAATCCTGTTCTCCGCAATAAAGCTGTGCGCTTTCATCCGCCTGAAGGCAGCATAAAACGTAGTATCCGTAGTTACTGCTTTAATAAAAGTTTCTACGCTCAGCTTCTGCGCAACGATATTCACATTTGAATCCAGTGTGATCGTCTTGATCGTATCCGGGTTAAAGCGTTCGATCTGCTGTGCGGAAACATCCAGCCCGCAAAGAAAAAGTGCAACTAATAAAATTCTTTTGATCATCAAACTAATTCCCAAGCTGTTTCAGTGCAATATAAGCCATCAGGCCTGTTGAGATCTTCAGTGCATCCTCATCCACATCAAAATTAGGATGATGCACAGAAAATTGAGTGTTTTTAGCTGCATTTCCGGTACCAAGGCGGTAGAAGCAGGCATCCGTTACCTGTGAGTAATACGCAAAATCTTCCGCAGCCATCCAGATATCCAGGTCTACCACGTTTTCTTTCCCCAAATAATCTTCTGCAAAGGCACGTGCATTCGCCGTCAGCTTTTCCTCATTGATCAGGAAGGGATAACCATTCATGATCCTGAACTCGCAGCTTCCGCCCATACTTTCTGCAATCCCTTCGGCCATTTTCTTCATCAGGCGCTTTGCTTCCTTACGCCAGTCTTCATCCAGCGTTCTGAAAGTACCTTCCATTTTCACTTCATTCGGAATAATATTGGTGGCCCCATTGGCAATAACCTTTCCAAAAGAAAGTACCGAAGGCAGTCTCGGATCAGCATTACGGCTGACGATCTGTTGTAGTGCCACCAGGATATGTGCACTGATCAGCACGGGGTCTATATTCTGCTGCGGCTGGGCACCATGCCCGCCCTTGCCATGTACAGTAACATATAGTTCATCGGTAGAGGCCATATAAATACCCGAACGGAAACCTACTTTTCCTGCGTCGATCAGCGGCATTACATGCTGGCCGATGATATGCTGAGGCTTAGGGTTTTCAAGTACACCTTCTGCGATCATGATACTCGCCCCGCCCGGCAGCACCTCTTCGCCCGGCTGAAAGATTAGTTTGATCGTCCCTCCGAATTCAGCTTTCATGTTATTGAGTATGTATGCAGCTCCCAGTAGAGAAGAGGTATGTACATCATGTCCGCAGGCATGCATTACTCCGGGATTTTTTGAGATGTAAGGTTTGTCATTAGCTTCATTGATCGGGAGGGCGTCCATATCTCCGCGCAGGGCGATAACCTGTTCGGAAGGAAGGTCTCCTTTGATTAAGCCCACCACTCCGGTATTGGCGATTCCTTCAAATGGAATTCCCCATTCAGTCAGTTTTGATTTCACAAAAGCCGATGTTTCGAACTCTTTAAACGACAGTTCAGGATTGGCATGAAGATGACGACGGTAACCTACCACCTCTTCAAAAATGGTACCTGCTAAATGTTGGATCTGTTCTTTATTTATCATTGCTTTGCTCTAAACTGGGTGCATTTATTTTCTCTCTGATCACAAACAGCGTGGCAAATACCGGCCGCAGTTCGTTCATCATCCTCTGGGCTTCCAGGCGAGTCCTGAAATCCCCTGCACGTAAATAATAATTGGGTTCTTTATAAGTAATATAAGTATTGATCTTTGGATAGGAACTTTTAAAACGCTGCTGTTCATTGAACACCTCTCTACGGTCAGACCCGTAAAATATTTGTACACGATAACCCATCTGGGATACAATTGGGCCATCTTTACGGATAGTAACTGTAGTAGTTTTCTTGCTGAGTTCAATCCTTCTTTTAATCAGGCTGTCAATCAGCGGATCTTTAACAACCGTTACCACACCCCTTTTCTGGGCAAATGAGGCAAGCGAAAAACAACAAATAATCAGCGTATAGAAAGTGTTCATCTATTTTTATATTGTTTTTTTAAGGTTAGATGGAGCCTTGGATGATTCAAATAATTATTGCAGGTATGCTTAATACTTATTTGAATCATGTCGGGTTCATAAAGGTTTATAAAAAAAGAATGCCGACTTCTTTTTACAAAAATCGGCATTCTTTGTGTGTATTACAAATTACATTCCTGCACCATGGCAGTTTTTGTATTTCTTACCGCTTCCGCAGAAGCAAGGATCATTTCTTCCGATCGTTACTTCCTTGCGTACCGGTTGTTGGGGTGCCTGCTCGCGGGTATCGTCAAACTGAACCTCAGCACCTGTAGCCGAAGCAAATTCAGGTTTAGATAACTTCAGCTTGCTGGCAGGTTTTGGTGCCTGAGCTTCTCTGAGATCATCTGCTTCCTGTTGTACAGGGATGCCACCTTTATATAAGAAACTTACTACTTCTTTATTTACGGCATTCAGCATGTTTTTGAACAGGTTGAAGGCTTCCATTTTATAAATAATCAACGGATCTTTCTGCTCATAAACAGCATTTTGTACAGACTGTTTCAATTCGTCCATTTCACGTAAATGCTCTTTCCATGACTCGTCGATTAAAGCCAGAACGATCGTTTTCTCAAACGATTTTGTTACTTCTCTGCCGTCATTCAGCATCGCTTTCTTCAGGTCAACTGCAACCTGAACACTTCTGATACCGTCAGTAAAAGGAACAACAATCTGCTCAACGTGGTCACCACGTTCTTCGAACACCTGTGTTAACACCGGCATTGCCTGACTGATGATCGCATCTGATTTTCTTGTGTAGAAGGCTACAGCTTCTTCAAACAATTTGTCTGTAAGGATATGTACGCTTCTTGAGCTGAATTCTGCTTCTGTAATTGCAGTATCCAGAGAGAAGTTTTTGATAACTTCAAGTTTGAAGCCTTCATAATTACCTTCTTCTTTATACTCACTAACTACATCTTCGGCAACGTCGAAGACCATGTTGTTCATGTCTACATCTAAACGCTCGCCAAACAGGGCATTTTTACGTTTTGAATAGATCACCGAACGCTGAGAGTTCATTACATCATCATATTCCAGCAAACGCTTACGGATACCAAAGTTGTTTTCTTCAACTTTCTTCTGTGCACGCTCGATAGACTTGGTAATCATTGAATGCTGGATTACTTCGCCATCTTCAATACCCATTTTAACCATGATATTAGAGATACGCTCAGAACCGAACAAACGCATTAAGTTATCTTCAAGTGAAACGAAGAACTGGGATGAACCCGGATCTCCCTGACGACCTGCACGACCACGCAACTGCCTGTCTACACGGCGCGATTCATGACGCTCTGTACCTACAATGGCCAGACCACCTGCTTCTTTCACACCTGCACCCAGTTTAATATCCGTACCACGACCAGCCATGTTGGTAGCGATCGTTACCGTTCCGGCCTGACCAGCTTCAGCTACGATATCAGCCTCTTTCTGGTGCATCTTCGCGTTCAGTACATTGTGTTTGATACCTCTTAATTTCAGCATTCGGCTCAGAAGTTCAGAAATCTCTACCGAAGTAGTACCCACCAGTACCGGGCGGCCCGCTTCAGTCAGTTTCACGATCTCTTCTGCAACTGCATTATATTTTTCGCGGATCGTACGGTAAACGTAATCCTGTTCATCTTTTCTGGACATTACCCTGTTGGTAGGAATTTCTACCACATCAAGTTTGTAGATTGACCAGAACTCACCAGCTTCAGTAGTTGCCGTACCTGTCATACCGCAAAGTTTGTGGTACATACGGAAGAAGTTCTGTAAGGTAACAGTAGCATAGGTTTGTGAAGCATCTTCAACTTTCACATTCTCTTTTGCTTCGATCGCCTGGTGCAGCCCATCAGAATAACGGCGGCCGTCCATGATACGTCCTGTTTGCTCATCAACAATCTTGATCTTACCTTCATCGATGATATATTCTACATCGATCTCAAATAAGGTATAGGCTTTCAGCAACTGGTTAACCGAGTGTACACGTTCAGCTTTAATAGAGTAATCGCGCATCAGTTCATCTTTCCTTGCGATCTTTTCTTCACTGTCCAGTTTTGATTTTTCGATTTCGGCAATCTCGGTACCTACATCCGGCAACACAAAGAAATGCTCATCTTCACCAGATTTGGTGATCAGCTCAATTCCTTTTTCAGTAAGCTCTACCTGATTGTTTTTCTCATCGATATAGAAGAACAGGTTTGCATCTACCTTAGGCATATTCTTTGACTGGTCTGCCATGTAATGGTTTTCAGTTTTCAGGAGGATCTGCTTGTTGCTGCCTTCACTTAAGAATTTGATCAGGGCTTTATTTTTTGGTAAACCGCGGTGCGCTCGCAATAAAGCTAAGCCACCATCACCTTCTTCGGTTCCGGTTTTTCCGTCGGTAATTAATTTCTTTGCTTCGTTTAAAGCTTTGGTCACATACTCACGCTGTGCATTCACCAGTCGCTCGATCCTTGGTTTCAGTTCATGGAATTCATGCTGATCTCCAAAAGGAACAGGTCCTGAGATGATCAATGGTGTACGGGCATCATCGATCAGTACTGAATCGACCTCATCCACCATCGCGAAGTGCAGTTTGCGCTGAACCAGTTGTCCAGGTTCCTGTGCCATGTTATCACGCAGGTAGTCGAAACCAAACTCATTGTTGGTACCGTAAGTAATATCCGCCAGGTAAGCATCTCTGCGCTGCTGAGAATTTGGCTCATGTTTATCAATACAATCTACTCTTAAACCATGGAATTCAAACAGAGGTCCGTTCCACTCCGAGTCACGTCGTGCCAGGTAATCATTCACCGTTACAATGTGTACACCTTGTCCGGCAAGTGCGTTCAGGTAAGCCGGTAATGTACTTACCAGTGTTTTACCCTCACCCGTTGCCATTTCAGCGATTTTACCGTTATGCAGTACGATACCACCGATCAGCTGCACATCATAGTGAACCATGTTCCACTGTACCGTGCTGCCTGCAGCATCCCATGAGTTTGCCCAGAAAGCTTTATCACCTTCAATCTTTACATTCGCCCTGCGCGATGCATATTCCCTGTCGTACGCCGAAGCAGTAACTTCAAGTTGTGCATTTTCAGTAAAACGTCTTGAGGTTTCTTTTACCACAGCAAAAGCTTCGGGAAGAATCTGCAGTAATACTACTTCCAGTTCTTTATCCCTGTCTTTTACCAATAAGTCGATCTGCTCATAGATTGCAGTTTTCTCTGGTAAAGACAAATCCTGGCCTTCGGCATCTGCTTTCAGCCCGCTGATTTTATTATCGATTTCTACTAAAGATTTGGCAATAACGTCTTTGAAATAGACAGTTTTGTTACGCAATTCGTCATTGCTTAAAGCCGAAAGCTTAGCATATTCTTCATTTATTTTGATGACAAGTGGTTGGATTGCCTTAATATCTCTATCCGATTTGCTTCCAAAAACTTTCGTTAAAAATCCTAACATTGTTTTTATCTGTGTTTATTTATTTAAAAATCATGATTTTACAACAACCAAGCCATATCAGCTGATAGGTCACTTTGTCAGTTGCCGGGGGATAAAAATACAAAATATCTTGTATAATGATCAGACAGTATTGCTTTATTTGGTGAGACCAGTACAAATTGTCATCCTGCTGTAAGAATAGCCGCAATGGATAAAGTGGAAATGGATATCAATAACAGATGGTACAACAATAAAATAACAGATGAAATTTTGGGCAAAGCGGTTATCTTTGCCCCATGAATATCTTATTATTAGGTTCCGGCGGCAGAGAAAGTGCTTTCGCCTGGAAGATGAGCCAGTCTGAGTTATGCTCAAAACTATTTATCGCACCGGGTAACGGTGGAACAGGAGCATATGGCAAAAACGTAAATCTGAATCCAAACGATTTTGAGGCTGTCAAAAAGTTTGTTATGACAGAAAGCATCACTCTTGTAGTGGTAGGGCCTGAAGAACCTCTGGTAAATGGTATTCATGATTTCTTTGTTGCCGATGAGCAGCTTTCAAAAATTCCGGTGATAGGGCCCAAAAAAGAAGGCGCAATCCTGGAAGGCAGCAAGGATTTTTCAAAAGAATTTATGGCACGCCATGGTATCCCTACCCCGGCATCAAAGTCTTTCACGAATGAGACTCTTGCTGAAGGATTGGCTTACCTGGAAAATCATAGCCTGCCTGTAGTATTAAAAGCAGACGGACTTGCAGCGGGCAAAGGTGTAGTGATCTGCGAAAGCAGCATTGATGCACAGGAAGAATTAAAACTGATGCTGGGCGGTAAATTTGGCACTGCGGGATCTCTGGTAGTTATCGAAGAATACCTGACTGGAATTGAACTGTCTGTATTTGTGCTGACCGACGGTGATAACTATGTGATCCTGCCGGAGGCAAAAGACTACAAAAAGATAGGCCAGGCCGATACAGGGCTGAATACAGGCGGTATGGGATCGGTATCACCGGTTCCCTTTGCTGATCAGAAATTCCTGAGCGAAGTAGAACAAACGATTATCATTCCTACGATTGAAGGACTGAAAAAAGATAATATTGATTACACTGGTTTTATCTTCTTTGGCTTGTTCAAAGTTGGCGACAAACCAATGATCATTGAATACAATTGCCGCATGGGCGACCCGGAAACGGAAAGTGTTTTACCAAGGATCGAGAATGACCTGGTAGAACTGTTCATCGCAGCTTCGCAAAAACGCCTGAAGGATGTGCAACTGAAAATTAGTGCGAAAAGTGCTGCTACAGTTATGATCGTTGCCGGAGGATATCCCGGAGATTATGAAAAAGGAAAAGCAATAACGGGTATTGACAACCTGCGCAGGTCATTGCCATTCCATGCCGGAACAATCCTGGAAGGCGGGGTGATCAAAAGCAACGGCGGTCGTGTATTGGCTGTAACTAGTTTGCAGGATGACATGTTTGAAGCCCTGCAATCAGCCACTGCCGATGCGGCCAGGGTTTACTTTGACGGAAAGTACTTCAGGGAAGATATCGGGTTTGACCTGATGTAAAAACAAAAACATTTGAATGAAAGGCCCTGTTTTCTTAGATTTCAGGGCTTTTTGTTATTATATACGAGATTGGTTAAACTATCATTTGATTTTACATATGGTGACCTGCAGATTTTCTACTGGAATCTTTAATCCTTAAACATATATTTTGGAGACACGTATCATCTTACTTTTGTATATGATTGTTAGCTTTAAACAAAGGTTTTAAAGTTTTTATGAAAAGGAGATTCATCAAACTCCAGTCACAGCTGGTAAGCAAAATCAGATTAGTAATAACAAGATTGGATATCGCAACAACACCTGAAGAATCAGATGTACCAGGCTATGGCTACATCATTTGATATTTAGCACTCAAGCTAAGCCGGGCAACTTGCCTCAGATTTTTGCCAAATCCTATTTCAGACAGGCGCTGCTCATATTTCCCTCGCAGACTGTTCGTGTTTCAGTATAGTTTAAGCTAAATTTCAGCTATAGACGAACTATACTTAAGCTATACCATGTCTACCCCTTGTGGACTACTACTTTACAACATGTCTACATAATGTTTACTATTTACGTAGAGTTATAGTAGAGTTCCAGTCCACAAGGGGTAGACATGGTATAGCTTGAACATAGTTTAAATAGAGCTGAGCTATAGCTTCAACTATACCAAAACACGAGCAAGATATCAGCAATATATAGGCGGAAACCGGCTTCTACAGCAACTTCTGATAGGTCCGCCACCACAGGTCAGGCATCTCCCCATTTACGGCCACGGTATAATCCTCATACCGGCAGGGCACCAGATGGTAACGCTCATTTTTAGACACCCCCGATGGGTAAGGTACCTGCATCCACCAGCGGTCGGATTTCTTACTTTTCACAAAAAGCATTTCTCCTGAACCGTCTTTCAGGCTTGCCCGGTATATCAGGTACTGCGATTTAGGATTCAGCGGAAAATCCTTTTTCCGGTTATAAAACCCGTCAACAAAGTACCACACCATCTGTGCCAAAAGCATCGCTGTCTGGCTGCTGTTATCAAATGCAGGGTTAAATTCGTAAAAACCAATGGAAGTAAGCTTATCGTTTAATCCCGCGTAATGCGCGATTTTACAAGCCTGCTCGCCATAAAAGCCATTCGGGCTGGCATTGCCGTTTGCAGGGGCATCAGAAGAACGGATAGCAGAAAGATCAAAACTCACCATATTTGCATTTCTCATCACAGGCTCAACGGAGCTGATCTCCGTTAAAAATTCTCCTAGCCGGTGTACATCAAAATACAGTTTGTTCATCACCTTTAAGCTGTCCTGGTTTACAAAATAGGTTTGGTAACCTACGTTACTAAAGTTAAACAGGTAATTGGGCTGATGTAAAAATATCTTATTCAGATAGCTGTTGGAATGCGTAGCAATATTTGCTTCATCGTATTCATCTTCATCAAGATCGAACTTATTGTCGACCACCACGAGGTCTACTTTCTGCTCCAGGCTTTCATAAGCCATATATTGTGCATAGGTGAGGTCCTGCCCGCCCCCAATAATCACAGGGATGATATTAAGCCTGATCAGTTCCGTAACTACGGTTTTGACCGCGATATACGTATCGGAAATGCTTTCACCTGCCTTGATATTACCAAGATCGATGATCCTGCTGTCGAAAGCCCCTTCGTTCAGCAGATAAAACTGCTCCCTGAAATAATCAGGGCCCAGTGAACAGCCATTGTTATTGATCGCCGCGCGGTCATCCTTTACACCAATAATAGCGATATCGTATTCTTCATCTCCGAGTTCGGGAAATTTCTCAGTATAAAAACGGGCCTTTAATCCCAGCTGACTGGTGTAAAATCCTTGTTTAGGACTGAATTTTTCGGGAATTAAAGGTGAGAAAAAATCGGATAATGACATATTTGATATAATGTATGCTGCCAAATATCTATTTTTGAGACCACATATTAATGAACATCCTAAAAAAAATGAAATGATTTTAGTTACCGGCGCCACAGGTTTTTTAGGATCAGAGCTGATTGTTCAGCTCACGCGGCAGGGAAAAAAAATACGTGCACTCAAACGAAAACAATCTGTTATTCCTGAAATATTAAGGGGTAATTTTCTGGTAGAATGGGTGGTAGCAGAGATCAATGATCTTGCGTCACTGGATGAAGCATTTGAAAATATTACCCAGGTATATCATTGTGCCGCGTTTGTCTCATTTAACCCTAAAGACAAAGCAAAATTACTAAAGATCAATATTGAAGGCAGCAGTAACATTGCCAATCTATGCGTACATTATAACGCAAGGCTTTTACATGTGAGCTCCGTAGCTGCCCTTGGCGAGCCTAAAAAAGGCATGCAGATTACCGAAGACGATTACTGGGAATATGACCCGAAAGTTCATTCTTATGCCATCTCCAAGTATGAAGGCGAGATGGAAGTCTGGCGTGCGATTGCCGAAGGGCTGGACGCAGTAATCGTTAATCCTGCGATTATGCTTGGTGCCGGGGCGGGATATAACGGTAGCGGGGCAATCTTCAAAATTGTACAGGATGGTTTGAAATATTATTCTGCGGGCGCTACCGGTTTGGTGGATGTGGGCGATGTGGCAAAGAGCATGATTCTGTTGATGGCAAGCCCTGTTACCGGCGAAAGATTTACAATATCAGCAGAGAATTATTACTATAAACAGTTTTTTTCGGAGATTGCCGCCGGTTTTGGTGTGAAAGCACCTGCTAAAGAAGCAACTCCATGGATGCTGGGCGTGGCCTGGCGCAGCTTAAAAGTACTTTCTCTCTTTACAGGGAGAGCACCGGGGCTCACCAGCGATGCGGCCAGAAGCAGTATGAACGTTAGCTTTTACAGCAACGAAAAAATCAAAAAAACTACAGGAATTACCTTTAAGCCCCTGCATGAGAGCATCAAGGAAGTATGTGCAGGTTTAATAAAAAACTAAGATGAAGCAGAAGAACATTTACATTATTGATTTCGACAGTACCTTTACACAAGTGGAAGCTCTGGATGAGCTTGCCCGCATTTCCCTGAACAAACACCCGGATAAGGAAGCGATCTTTAAGAAAATTGAAGACCTCACCAACCTGGCTATGGAAGGTAAACTGTCATTCAGTGAGAGTCTTGCCCAGCGTGTAAAACTGCTGGAAGCTTCTGAAGATCATTTGAAACAACTGATCACAAGATTAAAAAAGAAAGTATCAAGTTCATTTTCCCGCAATGCGGCATTCTTTAAAAAACATGCAGATCAGGTACTGATCGTTTCTGGCGGATTTAAGGAGTTTATCACTCCTGTGGTGAGCCAGTACCATATTAAAAAAGAAAATATTTACGCCAATACGTTTGTGACTACGGGCGATGGCAGGATCATAGATTACGACCATGCCAATCCGCTGAGCGAAGAAGGGGGCAAAGTAAAACTGATGCAGCAGCTGAACCTGGAGGGCGATCTCTATGGCATTGGCGATGGATATTCAGATTTCCAGCTGCGCGAAAGCGGAATGATCAAGAAGTTCTACGCTTTTACAGAAAATATTTCGAGGGAGAGCATCGTAAGCAGGGCCGACCATGTGACGCCAAGTTTTGATGAATTCCTGTATGTAAATAATCTGCCAAGGGCGATATCCTATCCGAAGAACAGGATCTTATGCCTGGTGATTGGCGAAGTGCCTGCAGAAAGTATCGCTTTGCTAAAAAAAGACGGTTTTTCTATCCGCCACAAATCCACCTTCGAGGATAAATACGTAAAAGATGTACATATGGTACTGATGGCCGATGGCGAAAAAATGGATCCGGAAAAATTACAGCTTGCTGTGAAACTAAAAACTGTGGGCTACCTGGGCAATGCCAAAAACTATCTGGATATGCAAACCTGTACAGATATGGGCATTGTGATCTTTGAAGATCCAAAACATAATCCAAGGAACACCAATTTTATCCCTAAAAGGATGATGGATTTTATGAATACAGGCACAACCTACCTGAGCAGTAATTTTCCTAACCTGCAGCTGCCAAGATTTAATCAGAGCCACCGCCTGATCCACGTACACCATAACGTACCGGGTATCATGGCCCAGATCAATACCGTTTTTGCCAAACACAGCATCAACATCGTTGGCCAGTTCCTGATGACCAACACTACGATCGGTTATGCGATCACGGATATCAATGCAGAATATGATAAAGATGTTTTTAAAGCCTTAAAGAAAATTGACCAAACTATAAAATTCAGAGTACTCTATTAGCACTACCATGGAATTTACCCCTGAAATAAAAGATAAGCTGGATAAACTCCAGGAAAAGTATGCCGCAATGGGACAGGATATGGCGGCTTACCTGGATGGCTTATTGTATGCCGACTTCCTCACGTACTGGGATTACATCCACCTGGATACGCTGCTGAGCCTGCAAAGTCCCAAGACACCATTTCCTGATGAGGAGATCTTCATCATGTATCACCAGATCACTGAGCTTTATTTTAAGCTGAGCCTGCATGAGTGTAAACAGATTGCAGAACACCCGGCACTGACGGCGGAGTTTTTTGCCAACAGGGTAAAACGGATCAATGCCTATTTCAATGCGCTGGTCAGCTCATTTGAAGTAATGGTAAACGGGATGGAAAAGGAGCAATTCCTGAAGTTCCGCATGTCGCTGCTGCCCGCCAGCGGCTTTCAGTCGGGCCAGTACCGTATGATAGAGATCTGTGCTACAGACTTTATGCGACTAATAGACAAAAGCAGGCGCGAAGAACTGGCCAATGCAACAACCGAGGAAAAGTTTGAACATATCTACTGGAAGTTTGGTGCCACTGAACTTGCCAGCGGTAAACAAACGCTGACGCTGAAGCAGTTTATCGCCAAATATGCAGACCAGTTCCTGCAGCTGATCAAAGAACGTGAACAAACAAACTTTGCCGCTTTGTATCATCGTTTGCTTGACGAAGGACAAGATGTGAGCCTGCTGGCAGAAGAGCTGAAGAAGCTTGATCTTTTTGTCAATGTAGAATGGCCGCTGTCACATTATAAATCTGCGGTAAGATATCTGGAGAGAGACCCCGTAGATATTGCCGCAACAGGTGGTACCAACTGGCAGAAATATCTGCCACCGCGTTTTCAGAAAAGGATCTTCTATCCTTTTTTATGGACAGAAACGCAAGTGGAAGAATGGGGTAAGTCGTGGGTACTTAGTGTCTTAAAAACACTCCACACTTAAAAATAAACTGGTTCATAAAATATTTTTTCTTAATTTTGAACTACACTAATACCGAGACCGTGATAGAGACTTTGACAATAAAAACCACAAAAACTGCTCATTCCAGACTGGCCGAAACGGATAAAACCGATTTACCCTTTGGAAAGTATTTTACTGACCATATGTTTGTTGCGGATTATATTGACGGGCAATGGACAAACTTAGAGATTGTCCCATATGGCCCGATTGAGATGAGCCCGGCAATGTCTGCGCTGCACTACGGACAAACAATATTCGAAGGATTAAAAGCATATAAACAAGCTGACGGCAGTGTGAGCGTCTTCAGAGCAGACAAAAACTTTGCGCGTCTGAATAAATCGGCCGAAAGGATGTCTATGGCTACTCTTCCTGAAGATATCTTCATGCAGGGCCTTGCCGCACTGATTGATATTGACAGGGCATGGGTGCCGGATATTGAAAACTATTCTTTGTATATCAGGCCAACAATGTTTGCTACTGATCCTTTTCTGGGTGTAAGACCATCATTGACCTATAAATTTATGATCCTGATGAGCCCCAGTGCTCCTTACTACAGCAAACCGCTGAAGGTGAAGATCGAGACTAAATATACCCGCTCTGTAGACGGGGGCGTAGGCGCGGCAAAAACCGGAGGAAATTACTCCATGGCGATGCTGCCTACCACCAAAGCTCATGAGGAAGGATTTGACCAGCTCATCTGGACAGATGCAAAAGAGCACAGATATGTGGAAGAATCCGGTGCGGCCAACCTGATGTTTGTAGTAGACGGAAAGATTTTAACTCCGGAAGTACGCGAAACGATCCTTGATGGCGTTACGCGCGACACCGTAATCCAGCTGGCGAAAAGCCTGGGTTATGAAGTGGAGGAAAGAAGGGTTGAGATTAAGGAAGTACTTGAATATGCAGAAAGCGGAAGGCTTACCGAGGCTTTTGCTGTTGGTACCGCCGCTACTGTTACCCAGATCTATGAAATGAATTTCGAAGGCAAAGCTTATCCCCTGACGGATCCTGCCAGCCGCACCATTTCTACCGGAATTGCAAAAAAATTAAATGATATCCGTTATGGTGTTACAGCCGATGAATTTGGCTGGAACTGGATCGTTTAACCACAAAAAGACATTTGTTACGATAAGGCGCCCCTAACAGGCGCCTTTAATTTTTTATAAGATGAAGCTATCTATTCTCACCTCATGCCTTAATGTAACTGCATGTGTAGTTTTTACCTCTTTTGCTGCTCTTACTGCAGGCGCACAGCAGCAGCGTTTAACTTTTCAGCAAACGCAGGGCACTGTACCTTCGCTCACAAAAACACTGGGTGTAATCTCCGGCTGGAGCGATGAAAATCACTATATTGAAACGGATACCAAAACCAAACAGATGTACGCCGTAGACATAAACTCCGGTGAACGCAATCCCTATACCCCACCTCCCAGGAGCAATGTTAATGTGATGGTGAAAGATAAGGATGTCTACATTCAGTATGGAAAAGACGAACCTAAACGATTGACAACCGATACGGCGGAGGAGAAAAATCCTATGTTATCGCCGGATGGGAAATATGTTGCCTTTACCCGAAAAGGGGATCTGTACGCTGTAGAAGTTGCCACCGGCAAAGAGATCAGGTATACAACGGATGCTACTGATGTAATCTATAACGGGTATTCCTCTTGGGTATATTTTGAAGAGATCCTGGGCCGTCCTACAAAGTACAGAGCCTTTTGGTGGTCGCCCGACAGTAAACACCTTGCCTTTATGCGTTTTGATGATACGAAGGTTCCGATGTTCCCGATCAACGGTGCTACAGGACAGCATGGATATACTGAGAAAACACGCTATCCCAAAGCAGGGGACCCAAACCCTGAGGTAAAAATCGGCTTTGTTCCTGCAGCAGGCGGATCCGTGGTATGGGCAGATTTTAACGAGAAAGATGATCAGTATTTTGGCACCCCCTACTGGAGCTACGATGGCAGCAGCATGATGGTGCAATGGATGAACCGCGGACAGGATAATTTGAAGTTCTATGCAGTTAAACCGGAAACCGGGACTAAAAAAGAAACTTATGATGAGAAACAGCCTTCATGGGTAGATCTTGATTATGATGGCCGCATCACATATCTGGAAGATAAAAAACACTATATTTTGAAAAGCGATAAAACCGGATGGGCACACTATTATCTGTATACGCTTGATGGGAAACTGCTGAATCCGCTGACCAGCGGCAAATGGCAAGTGACGAATTTGCTGTATGTTGACGAAAAGAACAAAGTCGTTTATTTTACCGCCCGCAAAGAAGCCTCTACACGTACGGATCTCTACCGGGTAAACTATAGTGGGAAGGACCTTAAACGGCTGACTTTTGGGGAGTATAGTCACCAGGTACAGATATCACCATCGGGAAAATATTTCATTACAACATATTCAAATGTAAACACCCCTCCCAGGCAGACGCTTTTGGACAACAATGGAAAGGTCATTAAGGAAATTGCAGACAGCAAATCCGCAGATTTCGCAAATTTCGATATCGGGAAGACTGAAATGATCACCATCCCTACTGATGACGGTTACAATCTGCCGGCGGTAATCACTTATCCGGTGGATTTTGACCAGACAAAAACCTATCCGGTAATCTTCAGTATGTATGGCGGGCCGGATGCGGGAACGGTAACTAATACCTGGAAGGGTGCCGCTATCCAATGGTGGGCCAACGAGGGAATTATCCAGATTTCGGTAGATCACCGTGCTTCGGGACAGTTTGGCAAGGCAGGTGTGGCACTTATGCACAGGAACCTGGGCAAATGGGAGATGAAGGACTATATTACCGCCGCGAAATGGCTGAAAGCAAAGACCTGGGTGAACAAGAAAAAATTACTGATTACAGGGCATAGTTATGGCGGCTACATGACTACGATGGCCTTAACATACGGTGCTGACTATTTCGACTACGGATATGCCGGTGCACCGGTAACAAGCTGGGAACTCTATGATTCTGCCTATACAGAAAGATTTATGGACACGCCAAAAGAAAACCCTGAAGGGTACAAAAATGCTTCGGTACTAACTTATGTGGACAAGTATAAAGGACTGTTGCGCATTATGCATGCGGATATGGATGACAATGTGCATATGCAGAATACTATCCAGCTGATCAATAAAATGGAAGATGCGAACAAACACTTTGAACTCATGATTTATCCGGGCGGCAGGCATGGATGGTCTGCCACGGTTAAAGGGAAGCATGATTTTACAGAGCGTGCAAGATTTTATTATCAGAATTTACTGGAAAAACCAGTACCGGAAGAGTTGCTAAAGTAAAGATTGTAATGGTGACAAGTTTAAACAGGCTGTCTTTTTAATTAATTATGTAATTATTTGTAAATAAAAATTCTAAATATTAACTTTGGATTACAAAATAAACCTGAAAGATATGCCTGTCCAGATGTTAAAATAGCGGGAAGTTGCTACTAAACAGAAGGAAGCTGGCAAAAGAAACTGAATTTGTCATCATTATATCTTAACAAATGGAAGAAAGTTTAAATAGATTAGAAGACAAGCTGGACAACTTTATTACCGCAGTCCTATCAGGATTCGAAAAGATTGATCAGAGATTTGATGCGGTCGATCGTAAATTCGACGAAGTTGATCAAAGGTTTGATGCAATCGATCGTAAATTCAATGAAATCGATCAGAGGTTTGATGCAATCGATCGTAAATTCAATGAAATCGATCAGAGGTTTGATGCAATCGATCGTAAGTTCAATGAAATCGATCAGAGATTTGATGCAATCGATCGTAAATTCGATGAAGTTGATCAGAGATTTGATGCAATCGATCGTAAATTCGATGAAGTTGATCAGAGGTTTGATGCAATCGATCGTAAATTCGATGAAGTTGATCAGAGGTTTGATGCAATCGATCTTAAATTCGATGAAGTTGATCAGAGGTTTGATGCAATTGATCGTAACTTCGATGAAGTTGATCAGAGATTTGATGCAGCGGATGGAAAATTCAAATCCATCGATAGCGAAATCAGAACATTAAATGAAAAAATAGACAGGATGCAGGGTAACTCATCTGCCAGTATCGAAACCCTTGAAAAAAGGATGAATGATATCATAGCTGAACTCAAAAAGATCTCCGTTGTGACCCGATATGATAACGATTACCCTTATCTGGTGAAAAATGGTTCTTCGTCTGGTAAACCAAAAAGATAAGGCCGACAGTCTTATCTTTTTGTACGGGAATCATGCCTTTTCTGCCGGTTTTCCCGGCGCTCTGCCCTGTCGGCTTTCATTTTTTCAAACTGCGCTACCTTTGCCGCAATTTCTGCTTCCTTCTTTGGGGTTAGTCCCACAGTATATTTGATCCCCTGGAAAAGTGACTGCCAGATAAAACTAAAGAAAGAGTTAGTAGGGTCACGCTGGAAATTGATCGGTGCTGTAATAAATTCTCCGGCTTTGTTTGGATTAGCGGGATTGATCACGAGGGCATTTGCCAGCATGGAGATCAGCCCCTGTTTTACCAGCCTGTTTTTTCCCTGTACTTTTTTCAGCAGGCCAATAGATAGACCATCATAGGCAAAGGCAAGATTTCCTTTGGCCTGTGTTTCATCGGCTACTACATTAAAGTTTAGTTTCTGCACTTCTCCGCTTTTTACCTGTACAAGGCCCAGAGGCTTTGTAATCTTATTTAAAACAGAGCCTTTCATATTGGTAAGCTGTCCACTGTAGGAGAATGCACCATTTTTTGCATTCAGATCAAATTTAAAATTAACATGCAGCTTTCCCTGCCCCATCATGTAACTATCCAGACTGGCCAGCATGAAAGGATTCTTCTCTTTAACTTTTATTTCGTTGGTCACATTTGAAATAGACCCCGAGGTATTTTCAAATGTGATCTTTCCTTTTTGGCGTGTATAGCGATCGAACAGTGCATAGCTGAAATCAACATTATTCAGGCTAAGTTTCTTTACCGAAAGCTGCCCTTTAACCGTCTGCAAAAGCTGATGCGGAAATTTTCCCATACGCACCGTTCCTTTTGATGGCAGCTCATTGTTGTTAAATACATTGACAAATCCATTATCGATGGTCATGTCCGTTGCTGAAAGCTGCAGCTTCTTCACATACAGCGGAAGGTCGATCCCGTTTAAACGGATGTCACTCATCTGAATATGGAAGCGGTCTTTCGCATAGCCTGCCACGCGTCCGAAATCCATTTCTGAGTACCTGGGAGTGAGGCTGAACCTGTTGATATGCAGCATTCCTGTCGAAGCCTTAAATGCCAGGGCATTGATACGCATATGATATAGGCTGTCTGGAGTGGCAAACTCATAATCGTTCAGATTGATGAGAACATCTTTCAGGAGGTAAAACCTTGAGGGATCAGTTGCGGAATGCGGATCTATCAGCCAGTCTTTGAACGTTATATTGAGGTTATCGAGTGAATCAGACTCTGCTACAGGGAGATTCCTGTTCACATATTTAAAACTAACGTCCTTCAGATCGATGCTTTTTACGCTTACCTCTTTCAGGAATTTGGATATGTAAGTATAAGGAGATTTATACGGTCTGGCAGGCCGGTTCTCATTGAACTCGAACTGCTTATTGATCATTACAACACTGGGGTGTTCAAAAAGCAGCTGATCAACATTAAGTTTTTTATCCTTGAATAATCTTAAGGGATGAAAATTCCAGATTGTCAGCTTTTTAAGCCTTACTTCATAGATATTGTTTGGCGCATGCTTAAGGCGTACCAGTTTATTAAAGATATTAGTGTCAGGCAGGATGCGCACATCCAGAATGGAAGCGTTGCCCAGCAGATAGTTTGTATTTACAGTGCTGAATTCTACATGATACAAACTGTCTGTAGCATGCAGTACCAGGTCTTTCAGCTCTTTGGTAACGATCGGCCTGCGCTTAGAACTGAGATACCACGACGCGGCATCAGCAGTCATAAACAGTACGAATACAATTCCGGCGATCCATTTGAGTACAGTAAATGTCTGTCGGGAGGTTTTAATCATGCATTACCGGGAATATGATTTTACAATATACGTTTTTTCTCAAATCAGTGATATACTTAACTCTGTTCCTTTGCAGCTTTTTTTTCAGCTCTTCTGGCTTGTCTTTTCTCCCGTTTTTCCTGACGGTTTTGTTTTTTGTCCTGATTCTCTTGCTTCCTGTCCTCTCTCTTTTCTTTACGCTCTTCCAGTTTTTTAACGACCACTTTACGTCCCTCTTCCGGGCTTTTCATAGGTATGATTCCAAGTCCTACCGTCTCACGCATTCCTATGAAAACGCTTTTCCATAATAAATTAAAAAATGAAGCACCTGGCGGGCGTTCAAATACGATATCAGCGCTGCGGACTGGTTTTCCTTTTGAAGGGTTCTCATCTTTTATAATCAGTGTATTGGCAAGGAAAGAAAGCAGGCCTTTCTTTTTTGCCGGCTGGCCGTCTTCGCCTTCTTTCAGCAGTTCTATCTTCAGGTTGTTATAATACATCTGCATGGTGCCCCTGGAACCTTTGTCGCTGGCTTTCACATCAAAATCTATTTGCTGTACCTGTCCGCTTTGGATTTTAACGAGCCCCAATGCTTTGGACAGGGGATTAAGTTTAACCATGTCCATTTTACCGATATGACCTTTAAAAGTGAAAGCAGCATTGGTGGCCAGCAGGTTAAAATTGATACGGATGTGTAATTGTGCAGCCCTGATCAGATAGGCGTCAAGATCTGCAACAGCGTATTTATTTTTAGACAGTGAAGTTGAGTCGTTGGTTACGTTGTAGATATTTCCGGTGAGGCGGTCGATGTGTACCGTGCCCTTTTCCTGTGAAATAGGGTTGTATTCTGTGTATGCTACATTGACACCACGCAACTGAAGCGTGTCGATCGTACTTTCTACAGGCAGCCTTTTTAAGGCCATGTGCGGGAAGTTCTGCGATTTATCCCCATGTCCGGGCGGCATCTCCCTATTCATAAAAACTTTGGCATTTGCGTTTTTAATACGGAGCGATTTGGCCTGCAGGATACCTCTGATATTTAAACGGTAGAAATTTACCCCTTTGAAATCGATCTGGTCAAAAGCCAGGTCATACCTGTCTTTTTGGGTCTTCAGCATTTTGCTGAACTGTATTTCGGGATACATAGGGATCATTTTAAATCCCCTGATATGAACTGTTCTGCCAATGGCAGATCCCGTGATGGTATCCACTTTCATGGTGTACATCTTATTTTTCGACAAAGAATGGTATCCCGTCATTTCAAAAGATATGTCCTTTGTATAGTAGAACCTGGTTGTATCGGTTTTGGAGTGCTCGTCCAATAAAAGGTCTTTTACATTTACGTTTAGATGTTTTACGGAATTTAATATCATTCCTGTTGCCCCGCTCACATAGTCGAGATCGGCATCTTCAATCTTAATGCCTTTGATGTGAACAGATTTTAGTGTTTTCGAGATTCGTTCGTACAGGCTTCGCCTGTCTTTCACCGGTGTGGGTTTTTTATAGACCTTATTATAGATCATATTGATGGAAGGGTGTTCCAAAATTATATCATTCATCTCTATTCTTTTCTTGAAATAGATGCTTAGGATTTCAATTCTGCGGAGCTGGAGCTTTTCCAGTTTTACCCGGTATAAGTGGGTAGGTGCGGTGCCGGATTTTTTCCGCTCATTGAAAACGGCTGTGTCAGGTGCAAGTAAAATACTGTCAACCGTTACACTACCTGTAAGGAGGTTTAAATGTATGTCTTTAAAGTTTAATGTGTATAGATGTTCAGATCCGTTATAGACCACATCCTTGATTTTTTGAGTCAGCACCGGCTTCCAGCGAATGCTGAAATAGACTGAAACACTGCCTGCCACAACGATCAGGGCGATAATTATTCCCCCTATCCATTTCCATATTTTTCGAGTTCCTGATCCCTTGTTTATCATAGTTTAGGTTTGTATGCATACACATTACAACAACCATGCTCACAATGTTTGGACAGGAATTTAAATTCTGCCAATTTGTCATTTACGAATTATATTTTGTATTTTTGTACCCCAGTAATATGATTACAGTTTATGATTGATTTACAGCTAGCAGACAAGACACACGATGAAGAGCGCCAGGGTGAAGCCCTGATCATTGAAGCACCTAAAGTGCTCAATGCGAGAAAGCTATATATTGAGAGTTATGGTTGTCAGATGAATTTTGCCGATAGCGAAATCGTAGCTTCTATCCTGCTTGATCAGGGTTTTGAAACCACGGGAGACTATCACGAGGCAGACGCAATATTTATTAACACCTGCTCTATACGGGAGAACGCAGAACAGCGCGTGCGCAACCGTTTATCGCAGTTCGGCATAGAAAAACGCAGGAACCCCAAGCTGATTGTGGGTGTACTGGGCTGCATGGCAGAGCGTTTGAAATCAAAATTTCTGGAAGAAGAGAAACTGGTTGATATGGTTGTTGGACCGGACGCTTACCGCGATTTGCCACAGCTGATCGAGCAGGTAGGCGAAGGCCAGAAAGCGATTAACGTATTACTTTCGAGGGAAGAAACTTATGCAGACATCAGCCCTGTCCGCTTAAACGGAAATGGCATTACCGCATTTATTTCTATTATGCGGGGTTGCGATAATATGTGTTCCTTCTGCGTGGTCCCTTTTACCAGGGGACGTGAGCGCAGCAGAGACCCGCACTCAATCATGGCAGAAGCGCAGGACCTGTTTGACCGCGGCTATAAAGAAGTAACTTTACTGGGGCAGAATGTAGATTCTTACAAATGGAAAGGCGAGGATGAGGCAGCTGAGACTATGGTCAACTTTGCCCAGTTACTTGAAAAAGTAGCCCTGATCAGCCCTGATTTGAGGATCCGCTTTTCTACATCACATCCAAAAGATATTACTGATGAAGTATTGTATACGATCAAAAAGTATGATAACATCTGTAATAATATCCACCTTCCCGTACAATCGGGCAGCAGCAGGGTATTGGATATAATGAACCGAACCTATACCCGTGAATGGTATATCAACAGGATCGATGCCATCAGGAGCATTATCCCTGATTGCGCGATATCAACCGATGTTATCGCAGGATTCTGCACAGAAACAGAGGAAGAACATCAGGAAACGCTGAGCATGATGGATTATGTGGGTTATGATTTCGCTTTCTGTTTCAGCTATTCTGAAAGGCCGGGTACCCTGGCCGCAAGGAAGTTTAAAGATGATATCCCTGAAGACGTAAAAAAACGCCGTTTACAGGAAATCCTGTTAAAACAGCAGGTGACATCATTACAGCGGCTGCAGGCTTCAGTTGGTAAAACCGTGAGGATCCTTGTAGAAGGGTTCTCTAAGAAGTCTGACAAAGACTTATGCGGAAGAAATGACCAAAATGCAATGATCGTATTTCCGGCAGAAGAAAATATTAAGCCGGGCCAATATGTGAATGTTGTGATTGAGCGTTGTACTTCAGCAACACTATTAGGCAGAATTGCCAGTTAAGAGAAGAATATTTTAAACAAATTCAATTTATTTTGGACGTACAGGATATTAAAAATCGATTTGGAATTATTGGTGGTTCCCCACTGTTAAACCGGGCAATTGACATTGCCAGGCAGGTAGCTCCAACGGATATGTCAGTTTTAATTACTGGTGAAAGTGGCAGCGGAAAGGAAGTATTTTCGCATATCATTCACCAGATGAGCACACGCAAGCATGGTGCTTTTATTGCAGTAAACTGCGGTGCCATCCCGGAGGGAACAATAGACTCAGAATTATTTGGTCACGAGAAAGGTTCGTTTACCGGTGCACATGAAGCACGTAAAGGTTACTTCGAGGTAGCTAACGGCGGAACGATTTTTCTGGATGAGGTAGCAGAATTGCCATTGGGCACACAGGCACGCCTGCTGCGTATCCTGGAGAGCGGCGAGTATTTACGCGTAGGATCATCTAAAGTACAGAAAACGGACGTCCGTATTGTGGCAGCTACAAATGTAGATGTGTACAACAGGGTAAAATCGGGCAAATTCCGTGAGGATCTGTATTACCGATTAAATACCGTGCCTTTGCGCATTCCGGCATTACACGAAAGAAAAGAAGATATATTTTTGCTGTTCAGAAAGTTTTCTGCTGATTTCAGCGACAAATACCGCAGTCCGGGTATCCACCTGGAACCGGATGCAATACAGATGCTGAGCAACTACAGCTGGCCGGGAAATGTGAGGCAGCTGAAAAATATTGCCGAGCAGGTATGTGTGCTTGAGAAAGACCGCAATGTAACAGCCGCTGCTTTGCTGAACTATATCCCTAATGAAAGCGGCAGCAACCTGCCAATGGCGATCAACGGCAATAACAAAGAAGATTTTTCAGAACGGGACATTCTCTACAAAGTGCTTTTCGATATGAAGAAGGACATGATGGACCTGAAGAAACTTGTTGCGGAGATTATCCAGAGCGGCGGGAATACATCTCATATTGTAGCAGACAATCCTCATTATATCAACCAGCTTTATCAGGAGATTGACCAGACCGGGAATAATGACTCTACACTAACGATCAAAAAGCCTTCACAGAATGCACCTGTAGACTATAACTATACGCATGAGGCCGAGGAAGTGGAAGAATCGCTTTCGCTGATCGACAAGGAATCTGACCTGATCAAAAAGGCACTGAAAAAACACAAAGGCAAGCGCAAGTTCGCTGCACAGGAATTGGGCATCTCGGAACGTACATTATACAGAAAGATTAAAGAACTGAATTTAAATTAAGAGATGAAGAAAATATATTTGTTGCTGTTGCTGCCCTTAGTAATGCTGGTAAATTCGTGCTCGGTGAAACTGAACGGTATCTCGATCCCCGGAGAGATGAAGACAATTACCGTACTGTTTTTTGAAAACAATGCGCCGCTGGTTGTGCCTACCCTGAGTCAGGATTTCACAGAAGCCCTGAAGAACAGGATCCGTACCCAGACCAGACTGAATATTGTCACATCAGATGCACAGGCTGTGTTTGAAGGCCGGATCACAGGTTATGATATCAGACCTGTGGCACTTCAGAACAATAACAACCCAAGCGCAGGAGCAAACAGGCTTACAATTAAGGTAAGCGTAAAATATACCAACAACATAAACCCTAAACTAAGTTTCGAAGAATCTTTCGAAAGGTATAAGGATTTCCCGGTTGGAACCACAACTTTTGATATTGCTCAAATCCAGCTGATTAAAGATATCAACGTGATGCTCATCGAAGATATTTTCAACAGGGCATTTGCACAATGGTAAGAAAATTGAATTCCAATTATTAACTTAGCAACGTGGAGCTGGACAAAAACATAGAACAAGAACTCGCCGGATTACTTGCGGACCCTGAAAAGGTATCGCCGCAGCATACGGCAATGTTAAATGATTTGTTACAGCAATATCCTTACTATCAACCACTGCACTTGCTGCTGGCGAAAGCAAGCCTGAATTCAGAAGAGCGCAACAATGCACTGGCAAAAGCATCCCTCTATACAAACGGACAAACACTGCACCGTTTTCTCTTTGAAAAAAGAGAGATAAAGGGTGATTTTCAGTTAAACGAAGCTCCTGCTGCGATTGGTGCGGATCTTCCGGTAGTAACGGATGAGCAGGAAACCTTTGAAGAAATTTCTGAACCTTTATCTTTTGCTTCCTATGAACCTGCTGGAGTTGCTTCTCACGAGCCTGTTACAGCTGCACAGACTGAGCACTTTATTGCCGACACCGAGCCTGCAGAGGCGATTGTAAATACTGAAGGCGAAACAGAAGAAGGTATTGCCAGTTCTGAAGAAATTAAGATTGAAGAAGTTACCGCTGAAGATGACCTCTCAGTCGGAGAATACCCGACATACGAAGAAAAGCTGCCAGTTGATGAAGATGTACCGCTTGAAGAACAACATTCTCTTAGCGACGAACAGGAAACCTTCGAAGAGATTTCTGAAACTGCTGCATTTAGTCAACTGCAAAGCATTCCGGTGCCAGATGAACAGCACTTACATGCTGAAGGAGATCTGAATTCCGTCGTACATTCTGCTGAAGCCGATGAACAGGAGACTTATGAAGAAATTTCTGAGCCTGATGGAATTGCGCATTTTGAAACCATTCCTGCGCCAACGGTAGCAGATATACCTGCTGAAGATATTTCGCCGGATACAGAAGAAAATATTTTTGAAGAAATTGGTGAGGTTGACTATAATGCTTACCGTCCTTTCAGGAACTCAGCACAGGCTGATGAGCCATCAAAACCGGAAGAAGCATCCACCGGTTTTTATACGGTATTGCCTAAAGACAGAACTGCAGAGGAAAGCCTTCCGGAAGAGGATCTTACTGAAAGTATACCGGATACAGCAGAGTCGGTTGAGGACTTGCCAGAGCAAAAGGCTGACACGGAATCAGATATACAGAAAAACACTTTTGAAGATGATTTCGTATTTGAAAGCATTGTGTCTTCGGATTTCTTTGCTTTTGAAAATAACTTCAGTGCCGTTGAAGAAGTTGAACCGGAAAAGGCAGAAATACCTGCCCCTCCTGTTATTGAGGAACACGATGAAGCTGCCGCAGCTGAAGTTGCCAACAGCAGGGTCAGTAACTATAACGACGATAAACTGCCATATACCTTTTTGTGGTGGCTTGCTAAAACCCGCAAGGAACATGAGAGTTTTCAGCCTTATGTTGCGGCGAAAAAGCCCGGTTCAAACGAACTGCAACAGCAGTATGTAGAACATATTTTTCACATACAGAGCCACCTCACCGGAACTGAGGCCCTGCTGGACAGTACAGAAGAGCCAAAGCCGGTAAGCAGGGATTTCCAGATCATCGACAGCTTTATCAAAAATGATCCGCAGATCCATCCGCCCAAGGCCGAGCAGATCGACAATGAAAATAAGGCGAAGAAAAGTGCGGAGGACCAGAACGACCTGGTTTCTGAAACCCTCGCCGGAATTTACATCGAACAGATGCTTTATGACAAGGCGATAGATACTTATGAAAAATTAAGTTTGAAGTTCCCGGAAAAAAGCCGTTACTTTGCCGACCTTATCCAATCTATAGAAAAGAAAATTTAACCATTTAACATACTATGCTTTTTTTAATTATCTTATTAATCATTATTTGTGTTGCGTTAGGCCTGTTTGTTCTGATACAAAATCCTAAAGGCGGTGGTCTGGCAACAGGCGGGTCTGGCAGCAATATGTTCGGCGTACAACGTACAGGAGATGTTCTGGAAAAAGGCACCTGGGTATTGTTAACACTTATTGTAGTTATTTCATTGGCGGTTACTGCTATTGGAAAAACTGGCGGTACTACTTCAGGTAGTACAGATTCAAAAATTCAGGAGCAACTGGACAAGACACCAACGCCTTCCCCAATCGGTGGAGCATTAGGTACTGCACCAGCGACCGCACCTGCAACAACTACAGATACATCAAAAAAATAGCCTCAGGCTAATACAAATACAGGGATCGCCTGTGGATTGCTCATTTGAGTAAACCACAGGCGATTTTTTATTTCGTATTTACCGGTTCTTTACAATTTTAACGGGTTATAACCAGATCATATCTGTATTTATAAATATATTTACAGATGGATTTCAAAGAGCAGTTCCCGATTCTAAATCAATGTACGTATCTCAATACTGCCAATTCAGGCATTTTATCAAAGTCCACATTTGAATGGCGAAGGGCACATGACACCGAATTCCTGAATTATGGCAGCGGTTTCAGAACACATCAGAATATTTTCCTCAACGATGTGAGAAATACCCTGGCAAGCTTCTTTCATGCTAAAGCGGGCCAGATATTTC
This sequence comes from Pedobacter westerhofensis, assembly GCF_900182595.1. Lineage (GTDB taxonomy): Bacteria > Bacteroidota > Bacteroidia > Sphingobacteriales > Sphingobacteriaceae > Pedobacter > Pedobacter westerhofensis. Next base: position 103,041 of record NZ_FXTN01000008.1, read on the forward strand.
TGGTCTCCAATTTCTCCTTTGGTTATAACGTATTCCTGGACGGGTTGCCGGGTGACCAGCGCTTTCTGCTTTTACAGGGGGACTACCCTTCAGTTACTTATCCTGTACAGAGCAGGGGATTTATTTGTGACTCTCTGCCTGTTAATGAACATCTGGAAGACAATATTATTGAAAAAATCAGGCTTTTTAAACCCACTGTCTTTGCGTTCAGCCTGATTCAGTATACCAATGGGATGCAGATGAGCCTTGAATTTACAAAAAGACTGAAATCAATGTTCCCTGAATTGATACTCGTTGCAGATGGAACGCAATTCTGCGGTACGGCAAAGTTCAACTTTAAGGAATCCGGATTAGACGTGTTGATTTCCAGTGGTTACAAGTGGATGCTGGCAGGTTATGGGAACGGATTTGTTCTTCTCAAAGACAGAATTGCAAAACAGCTTTATTCCAGTGTCCAAAACAGACCCTTGCCTCTGGAAAGCTTTAAAAATATTCAGGGGCATCTGGGACTTTATTTTGAACCCGGCCACCTCGATACACTAGCTCATGGCACCCTGCAACAGTCCGTATTTTATTTAGAACAGCTGGGACATGAGTTTATTGAAAACAAGCTCCGGATACTTGGTGTAAAGGCGAAGGCAGCATTCGCTGAACGGGGGTTACTTGAACCGGCAGTTCTTTTGCAAAAGGAACCATCACACATTTATGTGATTAATATCAGCGATGAGCTGCACCAAAAAATCCTGGCTGCCGGCATTGTATGTATTTCACGGGGTCAGGGAACCAGAGTAGGCTTTCACTTTTACAATACAGAAGAAGACATCGACCATTTACTTGAAGTGATAGACCGAAGCTAATCGCATTCTTAAATTCTACCCTGCCAGTCTGACACGAAAAAACATGACCTTAATCTATTAGCTGACAAGCCTGTGTAAATTTGTCAAGCAATGTACGCTTGGCATAAAAACTGTTGTGTACATCGTGTTTAATAAAATTTATACATTAACCTTTAAATTAAAACAATAATTAAGTTATGGCTTTAAACATTAAACCCATTGCAGATAGAGTAGTTGTTGAAGCTGCTCCTGCCGAAGAAAAAACTGCTTCGGGTATTTACATCCCGGATACAGCTAAAGAAAAACCTCAGCAAGGAACAGTTGTAGCAGTTGGACCAGGTAAATTTGCCGAACAAACAGGGAACTTAGTACCATTGAGCGTTAAAGTTGGGGATGTAGTTTTATATGGAAAATACGGCGGTACTGAAATTACTTATGAAGGTAAAGAGTATCTTATAATGCGTGAAACTGATCTTTACGCAGTTCTTTAATCGTTGGTTTAACTTCCAGCAAAACCCACCAAATATTTAAACAACATTTTAAAATGGCAAAACAAGTAAAATATAACGTAGAAGCCCGCGACGCCCTGAAAAGAGGAGTTGACACTTTGGCTAATGCAGTTAAAGTAACTTTAGGTCCAAAAGGACGTAACGTAATTATCGACAAAAAATTCGGTTCACCAGCAATCACTAAAGATGGTGTTACTGTAGCAAAAGAAATTGAGTTGAAAGACCCAATTGAAAATATGGGTGCACAAATGGTGAAAGAAGTTGCTTCTAAAACTGCGGATATCGCAGGTGACGGAACAACAACTGCAACTGTACTTGCACAGGCAATTGTTACTGCTGGTATTAAAAACGTTGCTGCCGGTGCAAATCCAATGGATTTGAAACGTGGTATCGACAAAGCAGTTACTGCTATCGTTGCTAACTTAAAGCAACAATCACAAACTGTTGGTGAAGACAACAACAAAATCAAACAAGTTGCCTCTATCTCTGCAAACAATGACGAAGTAATCGGTTCACTGATTGCTGAAGCAATGGGTAAAGTAGGTAAAGATGGTGTGATTACTGTTGAAGAAGCAAAAGGTACTGAAACTGAAGTAAAAACAGTTGAAGGTATGCAATTTGACCGTGGTTACTTATCACCTTACTTTGTAACCAATGCTGATAAAATGGAAGCGGAATTAGAAAACCCTTACATTTTGATCTATGACAAAAAGATCAGCAATATGAAAGAATTATTGCCGATTTTGGAGAAACAAGTTCAGACTGGTAAACCATTGTTGATTATCGCTGAAGATTTAGACGGTGAAGCTTTAGCTACTTTGGTAGTGAATAAGATCCGTGGTTCCCTAAAAGTTGTTGCTGTTAAAGCTCCGGGTTTTGGTGACCGCAGAAAAGCGATGCTGGAAGATCTTGCAATCTTAACTGGTGGTACTGTAATTTCTGAAGAAAGAGGTTATAAATTAGAAAATGCTGACCTTACTTACTTAGGTACTGCTGAGAAAATCGTTGTAGATAAAGACAATACAACTATTATCAACGGTGCTGGTCAGTCTGAAGATATCAAAGGCCGTGTTAACCAGATCAAAGCTCAGATTGAGACTACTACATCTGATTACGATAAAGAAAAATTACAGGAGCGTTTGGCCAAATTATCTGGTGGTGTTGCTGTTCTTTACGTAGGTGCTGCTTCTGAAGTTGAAATGAAAGAGAAAAAAGACCGTGTTGATGATGCTTTACATGCAACCCGTGCTGCGGTTGAAGAAGGTATCGTTGCAGGTGGTGGTGTTGCTTTCATTCGCGCCATCGAAGCTTTGGCTAACCTCAAAGGTGATAACGAAGATGAAACTACAGGTATCGCTATCGTGAAACGTGCGGTTGAAGAGCCATTGCGTCAAATCTGTGAAAACGCAGGTATTGAAGGTTCTATCGTAGTTCAGAAAGTTAAAGAAGGTACTGCAGACTTCGGTTACAATGCACGTACTGATGTATATGAAAACCTGATTGGTGCTGGTGTCATCGACCCAACTAAAGTAAGTCGTGTAGCATTGGAAAATGCAGCTTCTATTGCAGCTATGTTGTTAACAACAGAAGTTGTATTGGCTGATGATCCTGAAGACAGTGCGCCAGGTGCCGGCATGCCTCCTATGGGCGGTGGCGGTATGGGCGGCATGATGTAATTCAGCGTTTAACCATTTATTTTATAATAAAAAATCCTGCGATAGCTCGCAGGATTTTTTATTATGTGGAAATTTCAACTCTTTGTAAGGCAGTTGTTTGGAACGTATCATATTATTTTGATATTTTTAGATAACGCTACACTATGAGGAAAATTTTACACGCTCTTGGGACTCTCATTTTAGTTCTGATTTTCTCGCAATCCAAAGGACAGGTTACTATTGGGACGGTTGACCCGGGACCGTATGGAATTGGTAGCAATATTACTATTCCGCTTAATTTCGCAGGTAATCAATCCGACTTACCGATTGGTACAGTATTCGAATTATACTTATCGGACGCAACTGGTACATTTATAGGAAATGGGACACTGCTAGGATCATTTAGTGGTTTTTACACCCCAGCTGTAAATGGTGCTATTCCTACAAATGTTACAACCGCAGGTACAAACTACAAGTTAAGAATAAGGATTAGCAATCCTGCGAATAACCCAGCTACAACATTTCTCGATGTTGCAACCCCTATTACGATTCTGGCACAAACGACACCCGCAGTGACACTTACCCCCAATTCAGCCAGCAATGCCTTGGGAGGTGACAACATCGGCTTTTGTACTAGCGATGCTGGTCCAAACAAATCCATTATACTTAGAGACAATTTGCCCGCTACCTCAGTAGTAGAAGTCACAGTACGCAATCTTGTGACAAATGCAACGACAGTTTATCCGGAAATTGTTGTTTCTGGTAGTAATGGCTATAATATTACCGGTTTAGCAATTGGCTACTATTCAGTGACTGCAGTTGCGACAACTATAACCGCTGGGATCACTACTAAATCTAGTAAAACTTATATTCTTCATAATACAATTTTGGGTCTTGGAATTAGCGATTCGGGTGTAAGTGTAGGCTGTATTAATGGTGCAGGAGGTGGGGCGTCCGTATCATATGGAATCACCTCAACTGCAGGAAATTATCCGGGGACAATTTACAGGATAAATTGGGGGGACGGATCTACAGGCGAGCTTACTTATGCGCAGATTATGGCAAGCAGCGGTTCTGTCTTCCATACTTATACAGAGACCTCTTGCGGCAAAGGGGGTTCACCAGATGGATCCAATAACAATTCCTTTCAGGCTACTATTACCGCTGTGAGTACTGTTTGCGCAACGACCAAACCTATTACTGTGTATGCACAGGTACTCGTAAACCCAATAGCCAAGATAAGCGGCAGCACCATAGGTTGTACTAATGTAGCCATGACTTTTAACAATAGTTCTACCGGAGGAACAAGGTCAGACTGTACGGGCCAAATGGATTATACATGGTTTGTCGATTCTGACCCTACTCCGGTCCTTAGCACCAATACTACTGAGCCATTAGTTTGGACCTTTACCACCGCCGGGCCGCACACAGTCAGGCTGGTAGCTTCCAATGGTTCCAGTGCATGTACTCCAAGTGAAGATATTTATAATGTTTGTGTCCAGATCCCTCCTGTGCCAGCATTTACCCTTTCGGAGACTACAACATGCCTATCCAGTGCAGTCACCGCTAACAGTAGTGCTACAGTATTGAATAATACCTGCGGAACTCCCCCTACTTACACTTGGACAGTAACACCAGCAGCAGGCGTAACATTTACACAGGGAAGTGCAAGTCCTGAATTCAGGTTCCCGGCAATTGGAAGTTACACTATTGCTTTGTCTATCCAGACAGGCTTCTGTTCTGAGACCACCTTACCTCAAACGGTAATTGTAAATAGCACACCCGAAATAAACATTTCTGGTCCTAAGAATCTTTGTGCCCAAGGCAATTATACGTTTAGCCCTACAGGGGGCGTTACACAGACAACTTTTACCGGCACAACTGTAGCAACAGAGGCCAGTAACCTCGGTACATACACTTGGTCTGTAACTGGAGGAACAGCAAACTTTGTTGGGACCGACGGACCAAACACAAAATACCCAACAATTAATTTCACTCAGTATACTACTTATACAGTTTCGGTAACACATACGAATAATTGCGGAACCGTCACAGCATCTCAGTTAATCACATTTTCCGAAGCACCGGTTCCATCAATCGTCGCTCCGGCACAAATCTGTTACGGCCAGCCGATAAATGTTCAGGGCACGATCACAAACAGTACCGCCAACACAACATATACTTGGAGCAGCACCGGCGGAGGAACTTTTACTCCGGCAAATAGTCTTAATCCAACGTTTACTCCATCCGCATCAGAAATAGCTGCCGGGACGACAAGTATAAAACTATTTGTCAACACAGGTATAACCGGAAATTGTGCACAGGTTGAGGCCAATACTCCAATCATTGATGTGCGACCAAGGAATTTAGGAACCAGTGCAACCACTAAGACTATTTGTACAGGCACTTCAACAAATTACACACCCAATTCTGAAATATTTGGAAGTACATTTACCTGGACTGCTACAAATGCTGACGGAAATGCCCAACCAGGAAGCTTTAATTCAGGATCTGGTACCCAAATAAATGACAATATCATTAATACAAACGCCACAGCCAATGCTGTTGTAATTTACACCATTACCCCTGTCAGCAATGGGTGTTTAGCTGACCCTTTTACACTCACTGTAACCGTTAATCCGTTGCCTGTACTTACAGTTACAGGACCAACAGCACCAATATGTAGTAATGATCAGGCGGGAATCAGCTTAACATCTAATCTTGATCCCAATACCCGATATACATGGCAATCAACGGTAACTGGTGGAACGATAACTGGAAACTTCGGTCAGAATGATCCATTGCCAACAACAACAATCTCCAATCGTCTAGTAAATACTGGAACGACTCAGGCGACTGTCACTTATACAATAATCCCATACTACGTTACACCTGATAACCAGGCTGGATGTCCGGGCACAGCACAAACGTTTGTAGTATTGGTGGATCCTGCTACAACCGTTGCATACGCCGGGCCGCCTGAAAGTATATGTGATCGTCCAGATTATACCTTACGGGGTAACCCTGCAATCGTTGGAACCGGTAATTGGACATTCATACCTACAGCGGGACAAACTGGTGTAACTATCACCAACCCCAGTTCAGAAAATGCTGTTGTTTCAGGACTTACTTCAGGACAGGATTATACTTTTAGATGGACCATTACTGGTACCGGTGCTTGCCCGCCCACAGAAGATGATGTAGTAATTACCGTAAACATTCCAACTGTTCCTGGTGCAACTGCCACAACTAACCCTCTTGTTTGTGAGGCCGCAAACACAGGCACGATCACCTTATCAGGTCAAACTGGAACAGTACTCAATTGGGAAAGCTCTACAGATAACGGAGCAACCTGGCAATCAATCACCAATACAGCAACAACGCTTACATTTTCCAATATTGTTGCTTCTACACAGTACCGCGCAGTTGTTCAAAATGGACAATGTGCAGCCGCAACTTCAAGTATAACCACAATAAACGTTACCCCTGCCACAACAATAGCAAATGCAGGTGCGGATCAGACATTGTGCAACGAAACAACCGTTCAGCTGTCTGCTCTTTCTGCATTAAAAGCAGGTGAAAGTGGATTGTGGACAGTTAGCCCTGCGTTACCAAACACGGTAATTGTAAGCCCAAACAGTCCTGCAACACAAGTACAAAACCTTGCTCCCGGAACAACTTATACCTTCACCTGGACGATCACAGGCCCATCGCCCTGCGGCCCAACCAGGGATGATGTGACCATTACTGATCTTCTTCCATTAACCAACACCATCAGCAGCACAAGCACTGAGGTTTGCTACAACCAGATTATCACCATCACCGGAGACACGCCAACAGGTGGAAACGGATCATATACTTATAAATGGGAAGTAAGCACAGACGGAAACAACTGGAATACGCTTGCCGGACAAACCGGAAAAGACCTGAGCTATCAGCTTCAGGCTACCTCATTCTTTAGAAGAACTGTAAACAGCAGCGCCTGTTCATTAGTAAGCAATATCATCAGGATTATCGCCCAGCCACCGATCTCAAATAACACGATTTCGGCAGATCAAACCATTTGTACAGGAGCGCTTCCTGTTGCATTGACAGGAACAGTACCTACAGGATCTGACGGCAACTTTAATTACCAGTGGCAAATCAGTACAAACGGCACCACATGGGCAGATATTAACACTGCTGTATTTCCGGCTTATGCACCGCCAGTGCTCACGGCAACAACATTCTACAGACGTGTAGTAAGCACCATTACATGTAACGGAGATCTCAGAAGTATAAGTAACGTTGTCACGATTACAGTTAAACCAAATGCAAAAGCGGAATTCACTTACACGACAGATAAAGCATGTTCACCTTTTGTGATTGATGCCAATAATGTAAAAGCAGTAGCGTACCCGGACCGCAACGCCACATATACCTGGTATGCAAATAATGTACAGATCGGCACAGGCATTACGTTCCCTGGTTATACCATTACAACAAGTAATGCCGTAGTGACTATTAAACTGGTTACCGCCCCGAGCACAGGTTGCCAGCCGGATGAGATGTCGCACGACTTTAGTACTGTGCAAGCTGTTACACCAGCGTTTACCCAGAGTACTGCTGATGGCTGCGGCCCTTTAGTGGTCAACTTTGTGAACACCTCAACTTCTCTGACCGCAGCAACATTCAGATGGGATTTTGGAAACGGCGTCACTTCTTCGCAAACTATGCCTGCGGCGGTAACCTACCAGCCCGACCCAACAGGAAAAGACATTACTTACACCGTCACGCTTACTGCAACTACTGTTTGTGGGTCCAGCTCTATTACCTCTACCGTACTCGTAAAAGCTAAACCGATCTCTATTTTCTCTCCAAGTAAAACTGTAGGCTGCTCTCCGATGACAGTAACCTTTACAAACAGTTCACCTGGCACAAACAACACTTTCTACTATGATTTCGGAGACGGTACGCTATTAACCAAAACAGATAAACTGCCGGTCTCGCATATCTTCATCACCAATGTAGTCAGAGACTTTGTAGTGAAGATGATTGCTGAAAATGAGTGCGGCAGGGACGAAAGCTCCTATACCATCCGCGTTTCTCCAAATACTGTACTGCCCGAGCTGGTGGTGAATGCCAACGAACAAACAGGCTGTGCACCACTTGCGGTTAATTTCTACAACAACAGCAGGGGCGCCAATTTATTTAAATATGATTTCGGTGACGGCAGTACTGTTATTACCAGAAGTGCACCGGAAGTTGTCAAACACACCTTTACTACCGCAGGCACCTATACCATTACACTTACAGCCTCTAACGGTTGTTCAGACACTACGACTACCGAGTCGGTAACCGTATTGCCGCAGCCGCTGACGGCATTCAGCGCAGATGTTACACTGGGTTGCCCGGGACTGGCTGTCCAATTCAAAAACACCAGTACAGACGGGGTAAGTTACCTATGGGACTTTGGCGATGGCACCACTTCGAACGAGTTCCAGCCAAGACATGTGTTTACTGGAGCCCAGGAATATTATACGATCAGCCTCACCGCTACCAACAGCCTCGGCTGTCCGGCTACCACAACCATGAATCAGTACATCCATGTGGTACCACCGCCTAATGCATTATTTAATGTAGCGCCTTCAACACTGATCAGCATCCCTAACTATACCTTCAGGTTTGAAGATGAGAGCACCAATACCCCTACGATATGGGCATGGGATTTTGGAGACGGTACAAACTCAACATTGAAGAACCCTTCACATACCTATCTGGATACAGGAAAGTATGTAGTGACCTTAAGAGTAAGTAATCAGCAGGGATGTTTCACCACTACATTTAAAACTGTAACAATAGTCGGAGTTCCGGGTTATCTGTTTGTTCCCAACTCTTTTATGCCGGGAAGCGAAACTCCTGAGCTGAGAACTTTTATTGCAAAAGGATCTGGCATCAAATCATGGAGGATGAACATATTTAATAAGTGGGGACAGACATTATGGGAGACCACACTTCTGAATGAAGGCCGGCCTGTGGAAGGATGGGATGGAATGTTTAACGGAGTATTACAGCCGCAAGGAGTATACTTCTGGAAGATTGATGTTGAGTTTGTGAATGGAACTGCCTGGAAAGGGATGACCTACGATTCGTCGGCACCGAAAAAAACAGGGGTGATCCATATGATAAGATAATGAAGAAAATGAAATTGTACTTAAGATATATAGTGTTGGTGTTTTTATCCGGATGGTCATTGCATGCATCCGGACAGGATCATATCTATTCGCAATTTTACAATGCTCCTCTTTATCTAAATCCGGCATTAACAGGACAGTTTGAAGGGGATGTGCGGCTGAATATGATCTACAGGAACCAATGGTCAGGACTGAACGGTACCTTGTCTTACGTGAATGCTTCTGGCGACCTGAATATCCCTAATTTTGGCGGCGGGGTGGGACTGCAGTTTAACCGCAGCACAGAAGGAACAGCATTCCTTGTAAAAAACAACATCGCGGCTACTTACGCCTATAGTGTGGGGAGTGATGATTTTGTGCTCTCTTTTGGGATACAGGCCGGATTTACAAACAGGCGTATCAACTGGGACAAACTGGTGTTTTCAGATCAGATCGATAACCGGCTGGGATATATTCCGGGAAGCGTGAGTTCTGCGCAGCTGCCAGACATGGCACAAAGGTTCTTCTTTGACCCTGGAGCCGGCGTAAACCTTGTTTACGGTAATTTTATGGCAGGCGCTGCGGTATACCATATCAATCAGCCCGACGAATCCTTTAGCGGTGCACAGGCCAAACTGCCCAGAAGGATTGCCGTAAATGCGAGTTACCGTCTTCCTTTAACACGTAGCTATAACTATGGTTCTGACGATGGCTCATACCTGATCCCTTCGGTAGTGTATTATAAACAGGGCAATGTCTCATCAATGAGCGCCGGAGCGCAATACAAATACAAAGGTGTAAATGCCGGTCTCTGGTACCGCACCGCCGGAGAAGGCGGACCTGATGCTATTGTAGTCTCACTGATTTTTGACATCTTCTCCAGCGACCGCAAGAACGGAGAGAAACTGAGAGTGGGGATCAGTCATGACGCCACCACTTCCAAGATCAATTACACCAATACCAACGGAACATCTGAAGGCAGTATCGGTTATCAAAAATATTTCCCTAACAGCTCCAGCTATAATAAATTCAATGGTCTGCGCTGCTACGATTTCTATTAATCGTTTCAGAACCGGAATATTCTTTGCTTATATTTATTTTTTGATGCAGAATGGAAAGCTTTATACAGGGTAACCACTTTATCACACAGAGCGAAGTAAATAAATTTTTACTCGCCATTTTACTTTGTGGATTGATTGGCACAGAGCGGGAGCTTCGTGCAAAACAGGCGGGATTGAAAACGATGATCATGATCGGGCTTGGATCGACGCTGTTTACCATTCTTTCTGTTAAAATAGGCCTTAATTCTCAGGACCGTATTGCTTCAAACATTGTAACAGGTATTGGATTTCTCGGCGCAGGCGTAATTTTCAGAGAAGAAAACAGAATCAAAGGACTTACCACAGCATGTGTAATCTGGATTGTCGCCGCTATTGGTATGGCTATAGGCGACGGATATTATGAACAGGCAATAGGGGTGACAGTAGTGGTGCTCCTTGCCCTGATCTTTTTCCCATATATTGAAGCGGTGCTGGAACGAACAAATACCGCACGTGAGTACAAAATATCCAAAAAATATGAAGGGGAGGATATTGACGCAGTTGAATACTATATTAAGCGAACATCGGGCTTAAAATTTCAGCGTGGTTTGCAGGAGATGCGGGATGGACAAATCAGCGGAACCTGGACAGCTAAAGGCAGCCCGGAAAATCACAAAAAATTTGTAAATCAGATGTTACAGGACGAGAAAATTCTCGAATTCCATTTTTAGTTTTCCGAAACTACCTTAATCTGTTTAGCTTTATCACATGTTTAGAGAACAAATCTCAGTATTTGATATTTTCAAGATCGGAATCGGCCCATCCAGTTCACATACCTTAGGCCCATGGAGGGCGGCACAGCAGTTTACGGCAGGTCTTGCAGCGCAGGAGCTCCTGGACGAGGTGGTTCAGATTAAAATACTTCTGTATGGTTCTCTGGCTAAAACAGGTGTTGGCCACGGTACCGATATTGCTATTCTTTTGGGTATGATGGCAGCAGATCCGGTAACGTTTGATGTCGATGCGATTGAGCCAACAATTGAGGCCATCAAAACCAACCATAGCCTGCTGCTAGCAGGCACACATCCTGTTAATTTTGATTATGCTGAAGATCTGGTATTCCTTTATATGGAAAGCCTGCCCTTCCATCCCAATGCAGTTACTTTCCAGGCCTTCCTGAAGACAGGTAAGGCTTTTTCTGAGACTTATTATTCTGTGGGCGGAGGTTTCGTAGTGAAAGACGGGGAATTGAAGAACGATAAAGAAATGGTAGAGTTGCCTTTCCCAATAGAGGTAGCTGGCGACCTGCTGCACTGGTGCCTCACTACAGGGCTAAAAGTTTCTGAAGTAGTGATGGAAAATGAACTCGCATGGCGCAGCGAAGCTGAGACAATTAACGGTGTAATGCAGCATTTCAAGATCATGCAGGAATGTACTTTCCGCGGTTGTCATGCCGGAGGCTTCCTGCCAGGTGGATTAAATGTTGGGCGCAGGGCGGCCGCGTTAAACAAGAGGCTGATGGCCGGAAGACCTTATACTGATTACAATAGCTGGATACATGCCATCAGGGCTGGCGGTAACAGCTTTAATTATACGCTGGACTGGGTGAGTTGTTTTGCCTTGGCGGTTAATGAAGAGAACGCTTCCTTTGGGCGTGTAGTTACCGCTCCTACCAACGGCGCCGCAGGTGTAATCCCTGCAGTTTTGCAATATGCAATCGCTTTCTGCGACTGCTTCAGCGAAGAAAAGATCATACAGTTTATTCTGTGTGCCTCGGAGATCGGCAGCATTTTTAAAAAAGGGGCCACCATATCTGCTGCAATGGGCGGATGCCAGGCCGAAATCGGGGTTTCTTCTGCGATGGCTGCAGCAGCTTTAACTGAATGTATGGGCGGTTCACAGCGCCAGGTAATGATGGCAGCGGAGATAGCAATGGAGCATCATTTAGGCTTAACCTGTGACCCCATAGGTGGCCTGGTGCAGATTCCATGCATTGAAAGGAATACAATGGGTGCCATAAAAGCGATCACGGCAAGTCAGCTTGCGCTGCAGAGTAATCCGGATAAGGCTAAAGTAAGTCTTGGGGCGGTAGTGAATACGATGTGGGAAACGGCCCTTGACATGAACTCAAAATATAAGGAAACCTCGGACGGCGGTCTGGCAACGAATATTCCGATCAGCTTGCCGGAGTGTTAAGCTTTACTTGTTGATATAGTAAGCAGAGCCCTGTACAAATCACGCTTTTGTCTATATACATTTCCTCCCTGAAGTAAGTAAATCTACCGGGGTTGAGTAAACCTTCCGGGGAGTGGGTAAACCTGGCTATTTTTTTGAAAACGCCCTAAAAACAGAAGGCGCAAGCATGGCAGCCCAATCCTTATACATCACACCGGAAGGATGCAGCCCGTCTGATGCAACTAAAGAATGATCGGTAGCAGCGTTTCTTGACCCTGGTGTGATATCCGTATAGCTGATGCCTGCTTTTATTGTCTCTTCTTTGTTTATTGCATTGAACGCATCAATCTCTTTGGCGATCACCTGCATTCCCCTTCCGCTTTGTTTCCCAAATGGTGTGGCTCCCCAATCAGGTATGGACACTACAAAAACATGAGCTTTATTTCCACCCGCAAAGCCGATTGCAGTCTGCAGTAGTTCCTTGAATTCAGTTCTGTATGTTTCAATAGAATTGCCCCTGTACTGATTGTTTACGCCAATCAAAAGCGTAACAATATCAAATTTGCCGGTCAAAGCTTCAGCCTGAATACCGTCCTGCAGTTCATTGGTTGTCCATCCTGTTTTAGCAATGATCTTTGGTGTGTTTACCTTTATTCCAACATTATTTAGCTGTGATGCCAGCTGAAAGGGAAAACATGAACTTTGTGCTACGGCCTCACCGATGGTGTACGAATCGCCGAGCGCAAGATAACTCAGCTCGACGGCAGGAGTTGCTATTTTTGTTGTGTCGGTTTTACTCATTCCATTTATTGAACTTTTCCCGCATGCTATTATCGATAGCAGCAAGATCAATGCAGCTGTTATTTTCATGGGTAAATCTACGAAAGAAATAAATGATCAGATGCTGGACCGATGTTTTACCGGCACAATGAGTCAACGATTACAGAGCTATCTCCATGTGAAAGAGATCGGCGATGTGAGTCCTGAGCACCTCTTTTACGGTATTCATGTCCACCTCATGCCCAAGTTCACGCTGCATCGAGGTAACGTCTTTATCATCGATCCCGCAGGGCACAATGTTCTTAAAATAGTCGAGATTTGTATTTACATTAAATGCAAAGCCGTGCATTGTTACCCAGCGGCTGCACCTTACCCCCATTGCACAAATCTTTCTGGCTTTATCATTGTCGGCATCAAGCCATACACCGGTAAATCCGGGATATCTGCCTGCGGGAATACCAAAATCAGCCAGGGTAAGTATAACGGCTTCTTCAAGTGTCCTTAAATAAAGATGAATATCCGTGAAAAAGTTATCCAGGTCCAGTATCGGGTAACCTACCAGCTGACCGGGGCCATGGTAAGTAATATCGCCCCCGCGGTTGATCTTATAGTATGTAGCGTGTTTTTCTTTAAGCCCATCTTCATCGAGCAGCAAATTTTCAGAGTGGCCGCTTTTGCCTAGCGTATAAACATGGGGGTGTTCACAAAAAATCAGGTAATTAGGTGTTTGCTCCGTTGTTCCGTTATTCCGGTTACTGGTCTTTATCGCAACGGTTTCATTCAGCAGGAGCTCCTGACGGTCCCATGCCTCCTGGTAATCAACCATTCCCCAATCTACAAATTTAACGTTCTTGTTCATCCTGTTTCAATTAAGCAACTACATAGCCAAGCATATAGCCTGGTATGGTATTAAAATAGCATACAGTTAAGCGCTGCGTTCCCGTTGGGAGGTCTACAAGGACTGTCATCGAGCCATGATCTTGTAATTCAAAGGGCTGTATATGGATATGTTTCCTGAACTCCAGGCCTTTTTTTCCGTACCATTTGTACACCGCTTCCTTTACGCACCAGCAGGCGTATAGTGCATCGGTATTATTTTTCACATTACTTTGCGCAAGCTCCGGCAATGAAAGGAATTTCTGCTGTATCCTGTGGATTTTGGGTTTAATGAGTTCAATATCTACCCCTACACCTTTTTCTTTGCCAATCATTACAGCGGCATAATCATAGGAGTGACTGAGGGAAATGCTGTAAGAAGAATCGGCCAGATATGGCTTGCCGTGCTCATCCATCCGGCAGTCGATATACTCCGAGGTTTTAAGCATAGTACGCAATAAAAAACGCGTACTCAGCCACTGCAGCAAACGTTTACCAGGACTAAGTGTAGCCAGGAAGTCCAGTTCGTGCTGCTTTAGCTGGAGGCCGGAGAGCAACTGCTCTTCTCCTTCTTCGATTTTCCATACGGCGAGTATGGTATGATCGTCAATGTCTTGATTATAGATTACAGGCATCCTATTTAAAAAATCAATGCAAAAGTATCTTAAATTAATCATAATTTCGCCCAAAGACTTAACAAATGATACTTTCGGACAAGCGTATTTTAGAGGAGATTGACAAAGGAACAATAATAATTGAGCCCTTTAAACCAGAATGTTTAGGCACCAATTCTTATGATGTTCATTTGGGCAAATACCTGGCTACATATGCAGACAGAGTGCTGGACGCTAAAGCACATAACAAAATCATCCATTTTGAAATCCCAAAAGATGGATTCGTACTGCAGCCGGGCACTCTATACCTGGGCGTAACACTTGAATATACCGAAACTCACGCACATGTTCCTTTTCTGGAAGGCAAATCGAGTACCGGCCGTTTGGGGATTGATATCCACGCTACCGCCGGAAAAGGCGATGTAGGATTCTGCAATACCTGGACACTGGAAATCTCCTGCGCCCAGCCGGTGAAGATCTATGCAGGGATGCCCATCGGACAGCTGATTTATTTCATGGTGGAAGGAAATATTGAAACCATGTACAATGCCAAGAATGATGCAAAATACAGCAACAAAACCACTAAACCGGTAGAAAGCATGATGTGGAAGAATAACTTTTAAACGCTGGATTAATCGCTATAGCATTTGAGCCTCAATATTCTTATATTGAGGCTTTATTTTTTTCGGTTGTATACCTATGAAAAAGCAATAGATACCTATGAACCCGACATGATTAAAATTAGTATTCCCGTGTTTTCAGAAGAACTATTTTAATCATCAAAGGCTCCATCTGACAAATTAAAACAATAAATTTAATAGATGAAATCCAAATATCTGAAAGTCTTATTTTGCCTGCTGGCATCTGCACTGTTTCTGGCCTTCCGGTTCGCAGATGATCCTTTTGAAGCCCTGCTGAAAAAACTTGCTGCGTATAACGAAGAGCATCCGCAGGAAAAAGTATATCTCCATTTAGACAAACCTTATTATGCTGTGGGAGACAATATCTGGTTTAAAGCTTATGTGACGGACAACCGCAGCGGCCAGCTTTCAAAAATCAGTTCTGCAATTTATGTAGAACTGATCAGCGAAGGAGATTCCATCAAAAAGCAAATCAAACTTCCGTTGGTCAGCGGCCTCAGCTGGGGCGACTTCAAATTAACGGATACGCTTAAAGAAGGAAATTACAGGATCAGGGCATATACACAATGGATGAGGAATGCCGGCCCGGATTACTTTTTCGATAAAACCATAAGGATAGGAAATGCCTGGGCAAACAAGGTTTTTACCAGTACAACCTATACTTTTGGCAAAAAAAACAATGCAGAGCTGGTGGATGCGGTGATCAGGTTTAGTGATAAGGATGGCAACCCTTATGCAGGACAGAGCGTGAGTTACGAAGTACATCTGAAAAACAAACCTGCAGGACGTGGAAAAGGCATGACCAATGCGCAGGGCGAGGTCAATTTCTCTTTTCAGAATGCTACAGGAACACCTGCATCAGGTGCGGTTACAGCTACCATTACACTGCCAAACAAACAGCAGATTGTTAAAACTATTCCTGTAAAAACTACTGCCAGTTCCCTGTCGGTACAGCTGTTTCCTGAAGGGGGAGCCCTCGTGGAAAACCTGCCCTCTAAAGTAGGGATCAAAGCCATCAGCCCGGCAGGACTGGGCATAGACGTTTCCGGAGTTTTAACAGATAATGATGGTACTGAAGTGCTGGCCTTTAACACCACACACCTGGGCATGGGTAACTTTATTGTGAATCCGCAGCCGGGAAAGACCTATACAGCCAGGATTAAATTAAAAGACGGTACTGCGATGGACATACCACTGCCTAAAGCGGTACCATCAGGATATGTACTCAGCGTAAATAATAGCGACAGCAGTAAGGTTGGCATAAGAATACTAACCAGTCAGAATTTGATTGGCCAGGGCGAACTGAAACTGGTAATCCAGCAGAACAATTCAGTTTTTGCTGTTCAGAAAATACAATCGGTTAAACAGGTGAATATACTGTCTTTGCCAAAGAAAGATTTACCATCGGGAATTTTGCATTTAACCCTGTTTAACGCTACAAATCTGCCGGTTGCAGAACGCCTGATTTTTATCAACAACCCGGCCGACCAGATCAGCGCCAGTGTCACAGGCTTAAAAAACAGTTATAGCCCGCGCGGCAATGTAGAGCTTACACTTGCTGCAAAGGATGGGGATAAACCCACGATAGGCAGTTTTTCTGTCGCTGTTACCAATACCAGCCTAGTTACGCCAGATCCGGATAATGAAAGTAACATCCTAACGGGATTACTCCTTACGGCCGACTTAAAAGGTTATGTAGAGAAACCGAATTATTACCTGCGGAATAATACCAAAGAAACGCGCGAACATCTGGACAACCTCATGCTCATTCAGGGATGGAGCAGGCTACTATGGTCAGATCTGATGTCGGATGCAGCTAAACCTATTGCTTTCCCACCTGAAAGAGCCTTAAAAGTAGCCGGTACCATTACAACCACAGGCGGCAAACCAGTACCTAACGGAAAAGTATCGCTGTTCTCTACCGGGGGCGGGCTGTTTATGGTGGATACCCTTACAGACGCAAAAGGGCATTTTAGCTTTGATAATCTTTCTTTCGGAGATAGCACCAAGTTTATTGTGCAGGCACGGAATGCAAAAAACAAAAAGTATGTAGAGATCAATTTAGATATCTTACCCGGTCAGGTGGTCACCAAAAATAAGAACAGCGGAGATGTAGAAGTCAATGTCAATGAATCTATCCAGGGATATATCCAAAAGAGCAACAGTTATTTTGACGGACTAAATAAACGCGGACTGCTGGAACGGACTTTACTGCTCGATCAGGTTAATGTGGTGCAGAAGAAGAACCCTGCAAAGAACTCGGCAAATTTAAATGGAGCCGGCAATGCTGATTACATCATGACCTCAAAAGATCTGGGAACCTGCATCACCTTGTCGCAGTGCCTGCAGGGCAGGGTAGCGGGCATGACCATCCAGAATGGAAAAGCTTTCCTGACCAGGAACAATGGCCAGCCTATGCAGATCATCTTCGACGGCATGTATGTAGAACCAGATTTCCTTGATAATATCCAGCCCTTTGATGTAGAAACGATCGAAGTTTTAAAAAACGCAGGCAATACGGCTATCTATGGTTCCCGCGGCGGGGGCGGTGTGCTGATCATCACCACCAAGCGGGGCGGCGGTGATTTAAGTTTTTCGAGGTATTCGCCCGGCATCATCACGTATGCACCTAAAGGTTATTATGCGGTTAGACAATTCTACTCTCCGCAATACACACCGGAGCATACAGATAACAATGAGGATAAAAGATCAACAGTATACTGGAACCCTCATGTGGCTACCGGCGATGGGCTTGGCAAATTCAACTTTTACAATACTGATGAACCAGGAACGTACAGGATTGTAATTGAAGGCATTAACGAAGATGGCCATATAGCCAGAAAAGTATATACTTATCAGGTAAAATAAAACTGAACACAATTCAATAAAACACACAGATGAACACCATAAATGTTACTATAAAAGACCGTTTAGCTTTGATCACCCTCAACCGCGGCAAATCAAATGCAATAGACAGGGAAATGCTCACTGAACTGAGTGACATGCTGCACAACATTAACAACGATGCAAACATCGGTGGTGTGATCATTACAGGAAAGGAACATTTCTTTTCAGCCGGACTAGACCTGATTGCGTTGTACAGCTATAATGAAGAGGAGATTAAATCATTCTGGAACCTGTTCCTGGATTTCACGGCAAAGATTGTAGCCTTCAAAAAACCCATGGTAGCTGCAATCAACGGGCATGCTCCTGCAGGTGGCTGTGTGATCGGACTGGCCTGTGATGCCAGGGTAATGGCCGAGGGGAAATATATCATTGGCCTGAACGAAATTCCGGTAGGTATTATCGTACCTGACAGTGTATTTCAGCTCTACTCCTTCTGGCTGGGCAGGGCCCATGCCAGCAGAAGCCTGCTCGAAGGAAAACTGTTTAGTCCTGAAGAGGCACTGAGCATCGGACTGGTAGACGAGCTGGTTAATCCGGCAAGCATCATGACAGCCGCAGAACGCAGGATCAGGAAATATATGGCCATGGAACCAAACACCTGGCAGCAGAGCAAGCTCAACATCAGAAAAGAGCTGATCGCCGCCACGGCAGCAGACCAGTCGGCCACCCTGGATACCCTCCTTGCACAATGGTGGTCGCCCTCCAGCAGAAACCTGCTGAAAATGATTATTGATAACCTGCAAAAGAAATAAGCATATGTATAATCAACCGATGTTAAGAGATGACGCCTTAAAAGGTAAAACCATCATCATTACAGGTGGCGGTACCGGTCTGGGAAAAGCGATGGGCACTTACTTTTTAAAGCTGGGCGCCAATTTGGTGATCACCAGCCGCAAAGCGGATGTATTGCAAAAGACTGCGGAGGAGATGGAGAAAGAAACAGGGGGCAGGGTACTTGCGGTTAGTTGTGATGTAAGGGAATATGAGCAGGTAGAAAATGTACTGGCAGAAACGCTGAAAACGTTTGGCAGGGCCGACAGCCTGATCAATAATGCCGCGGGCAATTTTATCTCTCCTACAGAGCGCCTGTCAGCAAATGCTTTTTCAACAATCATTGATATTGTACTGAAAGGTTCAGTGAACTGTACGCTGGCCTTTGGCAAACACTGGATCAAGGAAAAACAGCCGGCAAGCATCTTAAACATCGTGACTACGTATGCCTTTACCGGGTCGGCATATGTGGTACCTTCAGCCTGTGCAAAAGGCGGTGTACTGGCCATGACCCGCTCACTGGCAGTAGAATGGGGCAAGTATGGCATCCGTACCAATGCAATCGCTCCGGGGCCTTTCCCTACCAAAGGCGCATGGGACCGCTTGCTGCCGGGGGATCTGGCAGAGAAGTTCGACTTTAAAAACAGGGTACCGCTGAAACGCGTGGGCGACCATCAGGAGCTGGCCAATCTGGCGGCCTTTCTGGTCAGTGATTTCTCCGCGTACATCAATGGGGAAGTCATTACAATTGACGGTGGGGAATGGCTGCAGGGGGCCGGGCAGTTCAACGGCCTTGAAGCTATACCGGATGATCTGTGGGATAGTTTTGCCCAGATGACCAGGTCGGCAAAAGGCAGCTAAGCTGAATCATTAAAGCAAAATTTATTTTAACGTCTTCTTTATTTGAAATTAGCTTATTTTTGTACCATGTCAACAGAAACAAAAGAAGAAACCTTTACACTTGAGGAGATTTTAACCTCTCTCAAAACCTCTCACCGTTTAATCTTATGGAACGATGACGTAAACACTTTTGATCATGTGATCCACTGTATGACTAAATATCTTGATTACACAGAAAGCCAGGCGGAGAGAATTGCATGGGAAGTGCACAATAAAGGAAAGTGCGCAGTGCTGGAAGGCTCTTTTACAGAAATGGAAGTATATAGAAAAATCCTGCAGCAGGAAGGTTTAACAGTTACTGTTGATTAATGCCTGCGATTAGCCGGTACGATCTTGATATTTCAGCACGATCTTGATTTCGGCACACCTTTATACTTCGTAACATCGCTGAATCAAACAGCTGCTGGCTTTCCCGTTTAGTGATTTTTGAAATATGATCATTTTTCAAGATTACTGATTAGCTCCGTCAGCTCCTGCTGGGTAGCCTGTGTTTTATCCCTGGCATACCATAAGTGCAGTTTTTCAGAATGCAGATGTTTATCGGTCGATTCTGCCTTCCAGTAATTCAGTTCTTTTTGCGCAGCTGCGGGCCTTGGGCCCCATTTTACCAGAAGCTCACCTTCATCATCCAGTACCAGCACTACAGGGATAGACCTGGCGCCATTGGTCAGGTGTGCATCGATCAGGGGCAGGTTCTGATCCCGGAATACAAAACGCAGGTCGAACTTCTCCGGACTAAGTGCAGTTATTTTATCAAACAAGGGAACGATTTGCGCCGCGTCCCCGCACCAGCCTTCAGTAATCACCAGCAAATGATAATGCTTTTTTAAGCGGCCTATAGCTTCGGTCAGGCTTTCATTTAACACCGCTGTTTTCTCCAGCCGGTTCATGCGCTGAACATTTAACGTGGTGTAATGGAGCATCTCTTCGCTATGGTCGGCACTTGTAGATTTACCTTCCGCCAGGAGAGAACTGATCAGTTCGCGGTATTCTGCATACTTTAATCCCTCTCTCACAAAAATATTACTGTAATTGGCCATAAATGCGTTGTAATAAAATAGTTACCGCCTGTTTTTTAAACTTCCTCGCCGTTACTTTGTCCCTCTATCAAAAGAAACCTAAAACGATATATTCGAAATGAACAATTTAAGCTGTAAATTTATATTTATACTGCTCGCTATTTGTATTACTGCCACTTCCTTTCAACTTCATGCTCAGGCCCCGGGGTCTGGTAAACTTACAGGAAAAATTGTAGACGCCCAAACAAATGAAACGATTCCTTTTGCCTCCGCAGTGATTATGAACAGGCAAACAAAAGTCAATGTAGCAACAGGCCAGACCGACGTTAACGGTAATCTTGTGATCAATGGTATCCCTAATGGTACCTTCTCTATTAAGATCAGTTATGTAGGCTACCAGACACTGGTTAGAGATTCAGTCTCTGTGAGTGCCTCAAAACAAATGCTTGCACTGGGCACCATCAAAATGAAAGCTTCTAAAGGTACTGTGCTGAATGAGGTAAACGTGACTGCCAAGAAAGCGCCAATACAACTGGGTATCGATAAAAAAGTATTTTCGGTAGACCAGAGCCTGGTAAGCGAGGGCGGATCTGCTTCAGACCTGTTAACCAATGTTCCATCGGTACAGATCGATGTAGATGGAAATGTTAGCCTTAGAGGGTCAACAGGTGTAAAAGTACTGATTGATGGAAAACCTTCGCTGATAGCAGGCGGAGACATTGCTTCGATCCTGGCTTCGATCCCTGCAAGTTCTATCGAAACTGTGGAAGTGATCACTAACCCTTCATCAAAATATGATGCAGAGGGTAACTCCGGCATTATCAATATCGTCCTGAAGAGAAACTCAAAACTGGGATTGAACGGAAACATTGCTCTCACCGCCGGTAACAGGGATAACTATAACGGGAATGCCAGCTTAAGCTTTCAGAATAATAAGATCAACCTGTACGGAAATTATGGCTACCGGTATGGTAAACGCATAGGTGGTGGCTATAACAATATCACTTATCTAAACCGCGCCGACTCTCTGGGAAGAGCTGAACAGCTGACCACCTCCAATCAGCTGGAGAAAACCCACAATGCAAAAGCCGGGATAGATTACTACCTGACCAAAAAGGATATCCTGAGTTTTGGTGTCTCTTATAATAAACGTGACCAGGATAAAAGAGACTTTTTGAATGTAAATACGTATAACAACATAGATGGCTCTCCCATACTTTTAAGTGACAGGATCAATACTACTGACGGTAGCGGCGATAGCTATGACCTGAACCTGGATTACAGCCATAAATGGAAACCTAACCAGGAACTGACGTTTAATTTTGGATATTCGCACGGGACAAACGATAACTTTCAGCAGTACAACACGACCGTACTTAGCCAGAATGGCCTTCCTGCAACAGATCCATCAGAAATTCTGACTAACGATAACGACGGTACAAACAAAAATTACAATATACAGGCTGATTATACCATGCCTTTAGGCAAGCTTGGTAAACTTGAAACAGGATACCGCAGCCAGATCAAGTACTCCGATAACAATACCATTGCAAGAACATATAACGATGCAACGGGTGCCTTTGACAATAATTACCAGCTATCCAACCTGTTTAACAGCAAAGACCAGGTTCATGCCTTGTATGCGAATTATTCAAACCAGATCAAAAACTTTGGTTACCAGGTTGGACTGAGAGGCGAGATGGCCAGGCTAAACACCAACTCCGGCGGTTACGACCTTAACGGTACGGTAACCAATGCCGCCGGACGTATTGCCTATGACAGGTTATATCCAAGTATTTTCCTGACACAGAAGTTTAAAGGCGAGCAGCAGTTACAATTAAGCTATACCAGAAGGGTAAACAGGCCAAGACCATGGGATACCAATCCTTTCATAGATTATTCAGATCCCTTGAGCTGGCGCCAGGGTAACCCCAACCTGCTTCCTGAAGATGTACACTCCTATGAGTTAAGCTACAGTAAGTTCTGGCCAAAGGTAACGCTGATCACCAGTTTATATTCACGCCATACCAACGACCTCATCCAGCGGGTGCGCTCTGCACCAGACTCGGCAGGGGTGATTATCCTTACACCGTTTAACTTAACGCAAAGTACAAACAGCGGACTGGAGATCATTGCCAAAGTAGATCCGGTGAAAGCATGGAGCTTTACAGCTAACGTAAACGGATATCACAGCAATATTGATGCTGTACCAGCTTATAACATCAATTCTACCTCAGGGTACAGCTGGAATGCCAACCTGACCAATAATTTTACGCTTCCTTACAATATCTCACTGCAGATCAGGGGAGATTATAACTCCACAGAATTACAGGCGCAGGGAAAACGCAAGGCGATGTATGGCGTAGATGCAGGAGCAAAGTACGACTTCCCAAACAAGAAAGCTTCACTTAGCTTTAACATGAGGGATATATTCAATACCCGGAAATTTGGCGCTATCATCCAGGATGCCAATACGATCACTGATTTCCAGCGCTACCAGAAAGGACAGATGGGAAACCTCACCTTCTCTTACCGTTTCGGAAAAACTACTTTCCAGAAGAAACAGAAAAAACAGGAACAACAGGAACAAAAACCTGACGAAGGAACTTTTTAGGGAATTTCGTATCTTGCAGCATGGAAGATACGAACCCCTGGACTACTATGGAAAGCCATAAAATTTATGAAAATAACTGGATAAGGCTGACAGAACATCAGGTGATTAATCCTTCCGGTGGCAAGGGAATTTATGGAGAAGTCCATTTCAGGAACCATGCCATCGGAATTATCCCGCTGGATGAAGAAATGAATACCTGGCTGGTGGGGCAATACCGTTTTCCGCTGAAGGCCTACAGCTGGGAGATCCCTGAAGGCGGGGGCCCGCTGCACCTGCCCGTACTGGACAGTGCAAAGCGTGAACTGCAGGAAGAGACAGGAATAATTGCAGGCAGCTGGACAGAATTGTTAAAAATGCACCTCTCTAATTCCGTAAGTGACGAAGCTGCAGTAATTTTTATTGCAAGGGATCTTACCATGGGGCTCGCTGAACCAGAAGATACTGAAGAACTGGTGTTGCGTAAATTACCTTTCGAAGAGGCTTACCAAATGGCTCTTGACGGAAGAATTACCGACAGCATGAGTGTTGCCGGGCTGTTAAAAACCAAACTGTTATTGTTGGAAGGCAAAATATAAAACCATATGAACAAACTTTTGGGATATATCTTTACTCCCGTATTTTACTTTTTCTTTTTACTGACTTTGCTCGTTTTCCAGCCTGTGCAATGGATTTGCTATCGCTTGTTTGGTTACAAGGCACACAAGGTGTCTGTAGACTATCTTAATTTTTTCCTGACATACAGCCACATTTTCCTGGGCTCCTCCTCTACTTTTGTAAATGAGCAGGAGCTTCCGCTCAATCACCCGATTATTTTTGTGGCCAACCATCAGAGCATGTACGATATACCGGGACTCATCTGGTTCCTCAGAAAATACCACGTAAAATTTATTTCCAAAATTGAGCTCACTAAAGGCATACCTTCCATTTCATTTAACCTCAAGTATGGCGGCGGGGCAAATATCAACAGGAAAGACAGTAAACAGGCCATTTCTGAGATCATTAAACTGGGCAGGAGAATGAAAGATAACAATTGGTCGGCCATGATCTTTGCAGAAGGCACCCGTGCCAAAGACGGGCAGATGAAGCCCTTTCAGGTTGGAGGCATTGCCACATTGCTAAAAGCAGTACCTAACGCGCTGATTGTACCTGTGGCAATAGAGAACTCCTGGAAAACGGTGCGGTACGGAATGTACCCTTTAAGCTTTGGCGAGAAAATTCGCTGGACAATACTGGAGCCTATCCTACCCATTGGCAAAAATGCCGAAGAACTTACCCTGATGGCAGAAACCGCGATCAGGAAAGCCCTTAAACAGGAAATTAAAGCCTAAATATTCTTGTTCTCTATCTTTTTGAAAAACTCATCCCTGTAAGTATCACCTATAGGAATAATCTTGCCGCAAATGGTGATCCTGCTGCGTTCAATACTTTCGATTTTATCCAGTGCGATGATATATGATTTATGCACCCTGATAAACTGCGACTGCGGAAGTGTTTCTTCCATTCTTTTCATGTTCTGCAGGGTGATCACCCTTTCAGCTTTAGTAAAAATGGAAATATAATCTTTCAGGCCTTCAATATAAAGAATATTGTCAAGCTCAATCTTCTGGATCTTATGCTCTGTTTTAACGAAAATAAAGTCCTGCACAGGCTGAACGGGAACCGCTGCCGGAGCTGCAACTGGTACGACAGGTGCAGTTGCAGGAGCAGGTTCTGCATTGTTCTTATGCTGGTTATGTACCTTCTCCACGGCTTTATAAAACCTGTCAAAAGCGATTGGCTTTAGCAGGTAATCTGATACGTTTAAATCGTAGCTCTCCAGTGCGTATTGCGAATAGGCCGTAGTTAAGATATAGCTTGCTTTATTATTTGCGATCTTGAGGAACTGAATACCTGTGAGGTCTGGCATCTGGATATCCAGGAAAACGAGGTCGATGCCCCCTGCCTGTACCATCTGCAAAGCTTCAATTGCATTTTCTGTTCTCTTTACCAATTCCAGAAATGGCACCTTAGAAACATAATCCTCAATAATATCGAGCGCTAAAGGCTCATCATCCACTGCAATACATTTTAGCGTCATTGTATTCTTTTTAAATCTGAAATTTATATATCAAGCATGAGTTCACTTGTATAATGCGTAGCCGAATTTACGATATTTAGCTTATACCTTTCAGGATAAAGCAACTGCAGCCGGCGTTCTACATTATTTAAACCCACCCCGCCAACATGGTCTTTGTTGGCGTTATTTTTTTTATTTGTAATACTGAAATGCAGGATCTTCTGATTGGCAATGATATTGATCCTGATCGGGTCTGATGGGTCATTGGCCACGCCATGCTTGAACGCATTCTCCACAAAAGAGATCAGTACCAGCGGCAGGATCCTCTGGTTGTCAATTTCACCATTGAGCGTCATCACTACGGCGGCACCATCCTTAAACCTCAGCTTTTGAAGCTCTATATAACTTTGTACATATTCGATCTCTTTGCTCAGCGTTACCCAGCTGTCATTGCTCTCGTAGATCATATACCGCATGATCTCTGATAATTTGAGGATTGCATCTGCCGTTTTATCAGATTTCTGGTAGGCCAGGGAATAAATATTATTCAGGGAATTGAACAGGAAATGCGGGTTAAGCTGGGATTTTAAAAATTGCAGTTCCATATCTTTTTTCTCAGTTTCCAAACTGCGCTGTATACGGATATTTCCAAACCAGTCCAGCGCAAACTTAATCAGGCAGCCCGAAATAATAAAGAATCCTGAAGAAAATATCGTGGTAACAATAAATGTGGTGAGGCTGATTTCCTCAGAAATTCCGGTTTTAGAATTGATACGCTGTAATACCTGGTCGCGGTAAAGAACAGCCATAATTGTTTTTGCAGCAGACATCAGCACAATCAGTGCGATAAGAGAGACGATATAGTACCAGTATTTTTTTAAAAGCTGCGGGATCAGCAGCGTGTAGTTGATATAAAACACAGATACGTTGATGATAGAAAAATAGCCGATGTTAACAATGATATAAGCAGAATCACGCTTGATCTCACTAAACACCAGTTGTAGTACCAGCAGACCTATAATCAGCAGCCAATAAACCAAATGTGCTATCAACTCTCTTTTACCCTTCATCTGTCTGTATCTGTTATTTTCTAAATTATTTTCAGGAGTCAGTTAGCTATAAATGCGGATTCATTAATTGCTCTGTAAAGGCATTCCGGGCACTCTTTTGCTTTGAACCAAAGTACTGAAAGTAATACTTTTTGGTCAGAGCTTTCGACGAACTGGCATTTTTTTTCTACCAACGGCTAAAATACCAACATTTTGCATTTTTTCTTAAAATCACCTGTTGATCTATGATTATTTCCACTTGGTATAAAACATTTTAGCAGCATGAATTTTATGATTCTATTTGTTTCATCAAAACGAAACGATTATGAAAACCGCATCTGTTCAACACCTCGACACTTTAATACACAACAGGATTTATTCTTCATATCAAATAGACTTCAGCAAACTGACTAATATATATACATATATCATGAAAAAATTAACAAATGTCTCTCCGTTTTTATTACTGCTGGTACCTGTTTTTATCATGATGATCCTGACAGTGTCCAGTAATACCGGCACTTCAGACAGCGCTTCGGCAAACCTGAAGCCAGCTACAAATACAAGCGTTGCTGTCATACCGAACGCAATCTTAAAATAAAAATCAATCGACGTTAGCTGTACCTGCAACGTTAAGATATATAGTACGTCTTTTAGACATCATGAGCACTGTGCTCAAAAATTTTAGTTTTAGTTATAGTTAATAGTAGTTAATGGCGGCTGGATGGCCGCCATTGCTTTTTTATAAGGTTTTGAAAAAAAAACACATAATATTTTGAAACTAAGAATATAGTTCATACATTTAACTATATTCTTAGTTCAACTATTAACTTAATCAAAACCAGCACGATGGAAATAAAAGACCTCACCAAAGCAGAAGAACAGATTATGCAAGTAATCTGGCAGATCGAAAAGGGATTTGTTAAAGAAGTGATGGAATTCCTGCCAGAACCCAAAGCTGCATACAATACAGTCTCGACCATCATCCGGATACTTGAAGTTAAAGGCTTCATCGGCCATACCGCATTTGGTAAGGCGCATCAGTATCACCCACTGATCTCCAAAGAAGATTATAAGCGGCATGCTACAGAAAAACTACTGGGGAATTACTTTGAAAATTCCGTAGAAAGCATGTTCTCCTTTTTTGTAAAGGAAGAAAAGATGGATGTGAACGATGTGGACGAGATTCTTAAAATGATCAGTAAACTTAAAAACAAATCAAAATGACCTGGGCCTGGTATCTCCTGCAAGTAAATATATACGTGGTTATATTTTACGCATTTTATAAAGTACTTCTCGAAAAGGAAACGTGGTTTATGCTGAACAGGATTTATCTGCTTTCAGCAGGATCGTTGTCACTTCTGATCCCATTCATCAAACCGGAATGGATATCTGAAGCGGCCATCAACCAGAACATCAGTATCAGTGCGGGACAGTTGACGATGCTGGTTGCAGATGGAAATACAGCGGCAGATACAAGCTTTAACTGGGGCGCACTGATCGCAGCAATATATGTTGGCGGTGCGATCTTCTTCAGCGTATTTTTCGTCTGGCGCTTATTGATTGTTAAAAGGCTGATTGGCTCAAACTCCGAAGGAATGGCTTTTTCATTTTTGGGGAAAAAGGTGATTGATCAGAACCTGCCGGGTCAGGGCATTATACACCAGCATGAGGACATTCATATCCGGCAGTACCATACGGCGGATGTATTATATTTTGAACTGCTGGGTATTCTCCTGTGGTGTAACCCGGTGATCTACCTGTACAAAAATTCGATTAAAAATATACATGAATACCTGGCCGATGAGGCAGCGGCGCAATTGGAGGGTGATAAGGAATCCTATGCAATACTTCTGTTATGCAGTGCTTTTAATGTAGACCAAAGTGCCCTTACCAATAGCTTCTTTTCAAAATCACTCATTAAAAACCGAATATATATGCTGAATAAACAAAGATCCACCAAAACCGCCATTCTAAAGTATGGCCTCTTTCTCCCGCTGTTTGCGGGAATGCTTCTGCTGTCATCTGCAAAGATCAGCAGGAATGAAGAAATCAAGGACCTGGCAAGGAAGATCCCTGCGCCTGTCCCTGAACTATTTACCACAGAGAGCAAAGAAAACCCTGTCAGCACTGATATCAGCGGCCCGGCACAGCAGGATACCACAAAGAAAAAACGCCAGTCTAAACCAGCAAAGATAGTCGTAGTTGCTCCGGCTGATAAAACTGATAATGGAGCCAATGGTGATAAGGTCTATGATTTTGTTTCAATTGACACTCAACCAGGCTTTCCCGGCGGTATGGACCACTTTTACCAGTACATAGCAGAAAGCATAAAATATCCCAAAGAAGCACTGGAGAAGAATGTGCAGGGAAAAGTTTTCTTATCCTATATTATAGAAAAGGATGGCAGGCTTACTGATGTTAAAGTGGAAAGAAGCCTGGGAAGCGGCACTGATGAAGAGGCATTGAGGGTTCTGAAAGCTTCTCCCAAATGGGTTCCAGGTACAAGCGGTAATCAGCCGGTGCGTGTGAAATACAATATCCCGATAACTTTTGCACTCTCTAAGGCAGATACTGACAAACCAAATCTGAATCAGGCACCTGTTGCAAGACCTGCGGGGGCAAAACCTGAAGACGGAGCCCGGGCAAATATCAGGATTAAAGGGCCAAACAGTCCAATTTTATATCTCGATGGTGTACGTACCAGTTCAGCAGAATTAAATAAAATAGATCCTGAGACGATTGAGTCGATGAGTGTGATCAAAGATAAAGCTGCTTTAGAGAGCTACGGACCAGAGGCTAAAAACGGTGTGGTATTGATTGTCTCTAAGAAATCAAAGTAAAGAATCGTGATGAAAACCCGCATCCCTAAACGATCCTGCACATACAGGTTTGCAGCTGTGCGATGCATATCCAAACAGTAAAAATAAAGCGTTTAAAAACACGAAACCCCTGCTAAAATTTAGCCGGGGTTTTTGTGTTAAATCCTTGTCTCGTAGAGCCTAAATTTATTAAACTTCTTCCTCAGAAACAAATTTTGCAGCATAAAAATCTCTGTTCATCCTTGCAATGTTCTCCAGAGAGATTCCTTTAGGACATTCAGCTTCACAGGCACCCGTATTGGTACAGTTTCCGAAGCCTTCTGCATCCATTTGTGCAACCATACTCTGAGCACGGCGGTATCTTTCAGGCTGTCCCTGTGGCAATAATGCCAGCTGTGAGATCTTAGCAGAGGTAAACAACATCGCTGATGCATTTTTACAGGTAGCTACACAGGCACCACAGCCTATACAAGCCGCAGCTTCAAAAGCAGCATCCGCCTGAATCTTAGGGATTGGGAGTGCATTTGCATCCTGGGCATTACCAGTATTTACTGAAATAAAGCCCCCTGCGGCGATAATCCTGTCAAATGCAGTACGGTCTACCGTTAAATCTTTAATTACCGGAAAAGCAGCCGCTCTCCATGGTTCAACCACAATGGTATCACCATCCTTGAAAGAGCGCATATGTAGCTGGCAGGTAGTCACCAGGTCTTTTGGCCCATGCGGCCTGCCGTTGATAAACATTGAGCATGAACCACAGATACCTTCTCTGCAGTCATGGTCGAACACAACTGGTTCGTCTCCCTTGGTGATCAGCTGCTCGTTCAGAACATCAAACATCTCCAGGAAGGACATATCCGGAGAAATCTCCGATAATTTATAATCTACCAAACTGCCTTTGGCTTTATTATCTTTCTGACGCCAAACTTTCAGCGTTAAATTCATATTTCCTGTACTCATGGTATGGATAATTTAGTACTAGATTATTTATAACTTCTTTGTGCGATCTTGATGTTTTCAAATTTAAGCTCCTCTTTATGGAGTTCAAATTTCACACCTTCCTTGAATTCCCATGCAGCTACGTATGCATAGTTTTCATCATCTCTCAAAGCCTCACCTTCTTCAGTCTGATATTCTTCACGGAAGTGACCTCCGCAGGATTCATTTCTGTTCAGTGCATCGATACACATCAGCTCTCCCAGCTCGATGAAATCGGCCACACGACCTGCTTTCTCAAGTTCAGGATTGAATTCATTGATGACACCAGGTACACGTACATCGCTCCAGAAATCTTTACGCAACTGCTGAATTTCCGCAATCGCTTCAGTTAAGCCTTGTGCATTACGTGCCATTCCACATTTCTCCCACATAATCAGACCTAATTTCTTATGGAAGAAATCCACAGATTTGGTGCCTTTAATGTTAACGAACCTTTCCAGTATTCCTCTCACACTTGCTTCGGCTTCCACAAAAGCAGGGTGATCCAATGGAATTGGTTTTGTCGCCAGTTCCTTTGAAAGATAAGCACCGATAGTATAAGGGATCACAAAGTAACCATCAGCCAGTCCCTGCATCAAAGCAGAAGCACCCAGACGGTTTGCACCGTGATCTGAGAAGTTAGCTTCACCCAAGGCATATAAACCGGGAATAGTAGTCATCAGGTTATAATCCACCCAAAGACCGCCCATGGTATAGTGAACCGCAGGATAGATACGCATTGGCAATTCATACGGGTTTTCACCAGTAATCTGTGCATACATATCAAACAGGTTACCATATTTCTCTTTGATCACCTCGAGTCCAAGACGTACACAAGTTGCTTTGTCAGGGTTGTGAATGTTATGTTTTGTAGCTTCAATACGACCGTAACGCTCTGTATTCGCAGCAAAATCAAGATATACCGCCAGTTTAGACTTACCTACACCATAACCTGCATCACAACGCTCTTTAGCTGCTCTCGAAGCTACGTCACGCGGTACAAGGTTACCGAAAGCAGGGTAACGGCGTTCCAGATAATAATCTCTTTCGTCTTCCGGAATATCGGAAGCCTTTCTTTGATCGTCTTTTTTCTTAGGCACCCAGATCCTTCCGTCATTACGAAGGGACTCAGACATCAGTGTTAATTTAGACTGGTGATCTCCCGATACCGGGATGCAGGTAGGGTGGATCTGTGTGAAACAAGGGTTACCAAAGAATGCGCCTTTTTTGTGTGCTTTCCAGGCAGCAGTCACGTTACTGCCCATGGCATTGGTAGACAGGTAAAATACGTTACCGTAACCACCTGAACCAAGCAATACTGCATGACCAAAATGACGTTCAAGCTCGCCGGTGATCAGGTTGCGTGCGATAATACCACGTGCTTTACCTTCGATCACTACCACATCAAGCATTTCATGACGGGTAAACATTTCCACTTTACCCATACCGATCTGGCGCTCCAGGGCACTGTATGCACCTAAAAGCAATTGCTGACCTGTCTGTCCTGCGGCATAAAATGTACGCTGAACCTGTGTACCACCAAATGAGCGGTTATCCAGTAATCCACCATATTCCCTTGCCAGGGGCACACCCTGAGCTACACACTGATCGATGATACTTGTACTTACTTCAGCCAAACGGTGAACGTTTGCTTCGCGGGCACGGTAGTCACCACCTTTGATTGTATCATAGAATAAACGGTAAACACTGTCACCATCATTCTGGTAGTTTTTTGCTGCATTGATACCTCCCTGAGCGGCAATAGAGTGTGCCCGTCTCGGAGAATCCTGGAAACAAAAACATTTTACTTTATATCCCATTTCGGCCAGTGTAGCTGCTGCCGAAGCACCTGCCAGTCCTGAACCTACTACTACTATTTCTATACTTCTTTTATTAGCCGGATTTACCAGAGGCATTGAAGACCTCAGTTTAGTCCACTTTACGGTTAGTTCCCCTTCCGGTATATTTGCATTAAAATCTGCCATTTTATATTAGCGTTATACGTTCGAAATTATTTAATAAGACCTGTATAAAATGCCACAGGCATAGCTGCAAAAAGCAACGATATGATGATTGAGTACCATACACCAACGCCTTTAATCAGCGGGCTATACTTTCTGTGGTTCCAGCCCAGTGTCTGGAATGCCGAAGCAAAACCGTGCAATAAGTGGTAAGCCAGAGAAACCATCGCCAGTTCATATAAAACTACCAGCCAGATATTCTGGAAGGCCTGCTGCATTACTGCATATAGATTTTCGCGACCGTTTGCATCTTCAGTAGGAATTCCTGTAAAACGTGATACTACCCAGAAGTTAGACAAATGGACGATCAGGAAGATCAGTAATAAAGTTCCCAGTAAGCCCATCGAGCGGGAATACCATTTACTGTTTGCATTTCCGTTGTTCACTGCATACTTTACAGGGCGTGCCGCCTGATTTTGAAAAGTAAGACGAAGGCCTTGTACTGCATGTACAATCAGACCAAGCATCAGAATTACTTCTGATCCCCTGATCAGCCAGTTGGTAGCCATAAAGTTGGCTCCAAGGTTAAATACCAAACCACCGTCATTCAGAAATATCAATGAATTGATAAAACAATGTACGATGAGAAATAAGATTAGAAACAGGCCGGTGATACCCATTATTAGTTTTTTTCCTATAGATGAGGAAAAAGCGTTTCCGAAACTAGCCATTAGATTTTTATATTTGAGTTCTATTCCTGCAAAAGTATTTAATAAATGACTTAATTTAAACACGAATATCATCTATTAGTAATAAAAAAGCTATTTAGAAACGTTCTACGTCGTAATGTGTAATAATTGATTATAACGCATATAAAACAAAAAAGGAGGCAATTTTCATTGCCCCCTTAAAGGAAATATAATCAATAAATTTAGTTAAAACTGAAGGTATAGTTCCCGTTGGGGCCGATTCCGGAAATTGTTGTTTTACCATTTCTTGAAGTGGGCAGGGCAGCTTCAACATCTTTGGCACTGTTTACTGGTTTTCCATTTACTGCGGTCACCAATAAGCCTCTGCTGATATCAAAAGAGTCAAAAAGCTTGCCCTCTTCAACAGCAGTTACAACGACACCGCTTTTAGCGCCATACTTTGCTTTTGTTGCAGCGGATGCAGGGGCAAATGTTGCACCCAGTTTATCCAGTGTTGTTCCTGTTGTTCTCGAGGCCAGGATGGTTTTTGGTTTAACACCAATGCTGGCATCGCCTTTCAATGTGACATTTACATTCTGTAACTTTCCCTCTCTTGCGATGGTAAGCAGAACTTTATCACCAGGGCTCATACGTCCGATTTTTTCCTGCAGGTCCGGAGAGTTGAACACCTCTTTCCCTTCTACCTTTTTGATGATATCACCTTTTCTGATTCCTGCAGCAGCACCGCCGCCATTTGGCATGACCTCACTTACATATAATCCGCTGATATCATCGATTTTCAGGTCTTCAGCCACATCGGCATTCAGTTCCTGGAATGTAACACCTACATATCCGCGTTTTACGCTGCCATATTTTTTAAAATCTTCAAGAATCTTTTTGGCAAGGTTTACAGGAATAGCAAAGCCATAGCCTTCGTTTGTTCCTGTTTGGGAAGCGATAGCAGAGTTGATACCAACAAGTTCACCGTTTGCATTTACTAAGGCACCGCCACTGTTGCCGGGATTAATCGCAGCATCAGTCTGGATATAAGACTCGATTGCACTGTTAGCAGCCCTTACTGGAGCTTTTCCGGTACGCTGATATTCTTCATATTCTTCTTCTGTAGGCTGTTGTCTTTCGCGGCCCAAAATACCAATCTGACGTGATTTTGCACTCACAATACCTGCAGTAACTGTTGTTTGCAGATCAAGGGGGAATCCTACTGCAAGTACCCACTCACCTACCTGAACGTTATCAGAGTTGCCCATTTTTACAACCGGAAGGTCGGTAGCATCAACTTTAATTAAAGCAAGATCTGTGTTGGCATCGCGGCCAATCACTTTAGCTTCCACCTTACGCCTGTCAGATAAGATCACCTGGATCTTTTCTGCGTTTTCCACGACGTGGTTGTTGGTTACAATGTAACCGTCAGGAGTTAGGATTACACCAGATCCCGAAGCGGCCCTCGGCGCGCGCGATCTTCTGCCCCTGCTGCCGCCACCAAAGAACTCTTCCATCATATCCATTGGTGATCCGCTTTCACTGGAACCGCCGGAAGTAAAAGTAGTCTTGATGTGAACTACCGCAGGAGAAACTGCTGCTGCCGCCTGTACAAAATCAACTGCTCCTGTAGAAGCAATTGCTGTCGGATTGCTGGCAAAAAGAACATTCTGCTTTTCAGCCAGTGTCAGATTGCTGGTTTTATTCTCCAGCATTTTATAACCTCCGATTGCTGCTGCACCACCTACGAACGCAGCGAAAACTATTAATGCTATTCTTTTCATGTGTGTATTATGATTTAAAATTTGTTATGAAGCTTTGAGGGCTTCCTGGTTTATTAGATTTGTTAAGCGTATAAATGTTTCATTTGCTTATTATACTTTCGGTTTTATTGTCTTAACGGCCTGTTGGGGAACGCTTCATTTGACTGCAGAAGAACTGCTTTAGTTTAACGCTGATGAAGCCAGATATGTCATATAATGGTATCATTTGTTAATTTAGTTGGATTATATTCAAATTTAATACCATTACACCGATATTTGTATCAGCACAACATCACATAAATTGTTAAAAAATGTTAAATAATACCCCTTCAGATCAGCAGCATACGCATTTTTATAAATATCAGGGAGCAGGAAACGACTTTGTCCTGGTGGATAACCGCTCACTGAAATTCCAATATAAAGATAACAATATTGTGCTGCAATTGTGTGACAGGCGTTTTGGCGTTGGCAGTGATGGTTTGATGCTTTTGCAGGACCATCCGGATTACGATTTTGAGATGCTTTATTTTAATGCTGACGGCAGACTGGGCAGCATGTGCGGCAACGGCGGCAGGTGCATAGTGGCATTCGCAAAACACCTCGGAATTATTGACACTGAGACTAACTTTCTGGCAGTTGACGGCCCCCATTATGCCAAAATTTCAGCAGAAGGTAACTGGGTTGAACTTCAGATGATTGATGTGCAGGACATTGAAAATGACGGTTCGGCTTATGTGCTGAATACCGGCTCCCCTCATTATGTGGACCAGGTATCAGACCTGAAAGATATGGACGTATTTTCCAGGGGCAAGGAAATCCGTAACAATTCAACCTATAAAGCTGAAGGCATCAACGTGAACTTCGTTGAAGATAAAGGCGACCACCTCTTTGTGCGCACTTTTGAACGCGGCGTAGAAGATGAAACTTATGCCTGCGGTACCGGGGTTACTGCTGTAGCACTGGCAATGGCAAAAGCACATGATCAGAAAGGGAGCTTAAAAACAGATATTACTGTTCTTGGGGGTAAACTGCGTATCGAATTTGACTACGATGGAAAGGATTTCAGCAATATCTTTTTATGCGGACCCGCAGAACTTGTTTTTGAGGGAGATGTTAAGTTGTAGTTTTATTTCAAGATAATATTTTTATTTTTATTTCTATATGGTTAAATTTACAATCATCAAAAGATTGTAAATTTGACTAAAGCAGAGCAGTTCGCCCGAAAATATTTAGGAAGGGAAATACATGAAATCGAGAGGAGTGCTCGAAAAAATGAATTGCCCGATCTTAGTGTATATGAAAAAGCAATTATTTATAAGTATTCAGAAGACGGCTATGAACAAGTTAACGAATTACTGAGATCTACAAATGGAAAAACAAACAGCAATTTTGGTACGATTCTCAATACCTGTCTGTCGAAGTTAGAAAACTTTGAAGGCTTGGTATATAGGTGTGCAAGTCTTAATAGTTTTGAATTAAAAAAATACCTGGACGCTGAAAAAGATGGGGAAGCAATAATAGAGCATTCTTTTATATCTACCACAAAATCCGAATTAACTGCCATATCCTTTGGTCGAAATACCAGATTCGTGATATATTCAAAGACAGGAAAAGAAATCGAAAAAATTGCTAAATATGGGAAATTTGATCCTGCGAATGAGAAGGAAGTTTTGTTTAAATCGGGCAGAAAATTCACTATATTAGAGGTAATAAAAGAGGCCGGTTATACTTTAATAACGATGGAAGAAATATGATAACATTGAAATCTGCAGCAGAGGATGAGAATAACCAGATAAATAAGGATGAATTTAATGAGATCACAAAAATCATGTATGATTCTATTACTACAAATGGGGATTATACTGATGAGGCTTTTATTTCAAAAAAAGAAATCTTAATAAGCTCCTTTGCTACTTTTATCGAACAATATCTAAAACTCCACTTTACTGGATCAAAAGAAAAGAAATTGCAGCTTATAAAATTTATATCTAAATTAAACAGGCAAAAGGAGCTCTTAGAATTATTAACTGATGAAACTAATCTTAATGATATCCACAAAGCAGGTAAAAGGTTAGGGCGCAAATCTCAGTCTGTGTTCGCTAAAAAATAAATCAATATGATCATTAATTAAAGTCTAATTTTCATTACCCGAAATCGGGAGTTAATAAGATGCAGACCTTAACTGTCTCCCGCAAGGTGTGCCGCAATACCGATCTTGATCTCGCCGAAAGTGACACTGGTTCCTAGCTGGGCACGCAGGGGATTCAGATTTACCGTTTTCAGTTCATTGATTGCTTCGAGGATCTTATCCAGCTTTTTTCTGCCCAGGATATCTTTGGCATCAAGCTCCTGCCTGGCTACATAATGCGCCAGATGCGTTTCAATGGTACCGACCACCATATTTCGCTGCTCAGCAATTTCGGCGATGCTCCTGCCTTTACGGAAGAGTTCCAGCGAAACCTCTTTGGTATCTTCTTTAGGTGGCTTCGGTGTTTTTGCAGCGTTGGCCTTTTTAGGCTTTTCCTTTTTTGCCGTAAAATCCAGCTTGTTGGGCATAGCAAAAACCTTTTTCATCTGTGCTTCGCGTTCAGACTGATTTAACAGTAAGCCCACATCAGATTTCGTGAATTCCGTCCCGTTGATGGTAGACTGCAACAAGGCCGTAGCCTTTCTGATCTTCTTAAACTGTTCATAGAACAGCGATTCCATTTCCAGCAGTTCAGTCAGAAACGCGGTTACCTGCTTGTCCTGTTTAACCAGTTCCATCCTTTCAAATATGCGTTTGGACAGCTCAAGCAGCAGGGGATTAAAATAATTTTCTGCAGCAGTGGTGCGGAGCAGCATGGCAGATAAGCCTTCGGGTGTTTGGTCGTGGCTCAGCCGCTGGATCTGGGCAAGAAATTTATTGGCATTGGTTTTTATCTCGCTAAGTTCTTTTAGCAGGGCCTGTGCCCATTTCACATGTTTCTGTTTTGCCGACTTATTGATGTCTTTACTGTAGGAATGCACATGTTCATATACATAATTATCCAGTGGAGTAAGGTCAAAACATTGCAGCAGGTAGCTTCTGAGAAAAGCTTCGCTTTCCTGTTTGATCTGGATCTTCAGCTCTTCTTCCTGTTGCTTGTTCTTAGAAAAATGAGAAACATTCTGATCCTGCCGGATACCCGTTTTTGAGATCTGCGAAGTAAGTACCAGTCCGTCCAGGGAGCGGAGGCGTGACAGGGCCACATAGATCTGCCCGGGCGCAAAGGCATTGCCGATATCAATGATCGCCTTATCGAAGGTAAGCCCCTGGCTCTTGTGCACGGTAATTGCCCAGGCCAGTTTAATCGGATACTGTATAAACTTACCGATCACCTCTTCTTCAATCTCATTGGTCACCTTATGATTAGTGTATTTAATATTCTTCCAGGTGTATTTCTCCAGGATAATACGCTCCCGCTCACCTTCAGTTTCCACCTCAATCTGGTCTGTCCTAAGGCTGATTACCGTAGCGATCTTCCCGTTAAAAAACCTGCGGTCGCCACTCTGGTCATTTTTTATAAACATAATCTGGGCGCCAAGCTTCAGTTCCAGGATGCGTTCTGCGGGATAGGAGCTTTCAGAAAATTCATCTTCGATTATTGCCTGGAAGAGGTAAGACACCCCTTCAAGATCATCCAGGCTTTTTTTGTTTAAGGCATCCGCACGCTGGTTATGCGTAGTCAGTGTGATATATTTATCTTCTTTTGCCGGTACAAATCCGGCTTTGTAATACTGCTCCAGCAGTGCTACATCCCCCGGGGTAATTTCATTGTTGCGCAGGTTGTTCAGGAGATTAATGAACACCCCGTCTGCCTGTCTGTAGATTTTCTCCAGTTCGATATACACCGGAGGGCTTTGCTGCAGGGCATGGGCATCAAAGAAATAAACGCTGTTGTAGAATTCTCCAAGGAGCTGCCACTCGTTTGATTTGACTACCGGCGGAAGCTGGTGAAGATCACCGATAAACAAGACCTGTACACCTCCGAAACTGGCATTGTTCTTCCTGATATATCGGAGCACCATATCGATGGCATCCAGCAGGTCTGCCCGCAGCATACTGACTTCATCGATGATCAGGAGTTCAAGATCCTGAAAGATCCTGCGCTTGGTACTGGTCATCTGCAAATGGCGCACAATAGATCTGGGGGTATTGTACTGCTGGTTGGGGTGCTCTGCTGTTGGCTGCTTAGGGAGATAAGTACCAAAAGGCAATTGGAACAGTGAATGAATAGTAACTCCCGCAGCGTTGATTGCGGCAATCCCGGTGGGGGCAGCAATTACGGCTTTCTTGTGCGTAAGTTCAATTAAATTCCTCAGGAAGGTGGTCTTTCCTGTACCGGCCTTCCCTGTCAGGAAAATGTGCCGCGAGGTGTAATTGATGAATTTAGCAGCAATTTCAGCGGGATTGTATTCAGACATATTTTGCAACAGTTTTGAAGCAAAGGTACTAAAGATTGGAACAAACTAATTATAGATACAATTAATATTCATCACTAATTAAAAATATTAAGTATAATTTATTAATTAACCAGCAATTTGTACCCTTTTCCGTGTACGTTCAGGATCTCTACCTTCGGATCTTCTTTAAGATATTTCCGCAGCTTGCTCAGGAATACATCCATGCTTCTGCCGTTGAAATAGTTATCGTCGTGCCAAATGCTCAGCAATGCTTCTTCACGGGTAAGCACAGCATTCTGCTTTAGGCACAGGAGCTGGAGCAGCTCCGCCTCCTTGGTGGATAACTTCTGCTGCTGTCCGTTATGCTGGATCAGCTGGGTGGTATAATCGAAAGTATAGCTGCCGATCTGGAACTGGCATTGCACAGGCTCGGCTGGTTTAACTTCCTTTACTGAAGCACGCTTCAGCAGCGCATTGATCCGCAGCAGCAGTTCTTCTATGCGGAACGGTTTTGTGATATAATCATCCCCCCCAAGATCATATGCCGAGGCTTTGTCTTCCATCATCGCCTTCGCCGTTGCAAAGATAATCGGCACGGTTTCATTCATCTTGCGGATTTCCTTACCCAGGGCAAAACCATCTTTTTTAGGCATCATCACATCCAGGATGCAAAGGTCAAAAGCCTGCTTGTTAAATGCACGCAGCCCTTCTTCGCCATCCACGCACAAAACGATATCAAACTTGCCTTTTAATTGTAAATAATCTTGCAAAAGCATTCCCAGGTTAGGATCATCTTCGACCAATAGAATTTTCTTCATTTTAATTCAGGGGTATAATTATTTCAAAATGTGTTCCTTTATCCTTCTCACTGCGTACCTTAATGGATCCGTTCATTTGTGTTACAATATCCAACACATAATTAAGGCCCAGGCCAAATCCTTTTACATCATGGAGGTTACCTGTAGGCACCCTGTAAAACTGGTCGAATGCACGCTTGCTCTGTTCCTTTGTCATTCCAATGCCTTCGTCCTCTATCTCCAGTACGAGATTTTTCCCGGAATTTCTCGTGGTTATCGTAATTTTCGGCGGATCGATACTGTATTTATTGGCGTTATCAATCAAATTATAGAGCACGTTAGACAAGTGGAGCTCGTCGCCTTTCACTACAGGATAAAGGGCATCGAGGTTTAGCACAACCTCTGCATCTTTTTTCTGCAACTGCAGGCTCATGCTATCGGTAACGGCCGCAATGAGCGCATTCATATCCACTTCTTCTTCTTCCAGTTTCAATTCTTTTTTATCCAGCCGCGCAATGCTCAGCACCCTTTCGATATGATTTCCAAGGCGTACATTTTCATCGTAAATGATTCCTGCCAAACGGCCGATACGCGCCTTATCTTCCAGGATTTCAGGATCCCTGAGCGCCTCACTGGCGATCATAATCGTAGACACGGGTGTTTTAAACTCGTGGGTCATGTTATTGATGAAATCCGTTTTCATTTCAGAAATCTTCTTCTGTCTTAATATCGCATACAGCGTGTAGGAGAAGATGGAGAGCAGCACCAGCAACAAGGCTCCGGACGAGGCCATTGTCACTTTCAGGTTGCTCAGGATCAGAGATTCCTTATCCGGAAAATTGATATACAGCACTCCCGGGTCACGGATCACATCATTGCTAAATAGTTTTGTTTTAAAGGTATTGTCTGGTAAGATTTCTCCTTTGATGAAAGACACCTTACTGAAAACCACAGAATCGCGGGTTTCGCTTTTCAGCCAGAAATCATAATTCAGCTGAATATTTTTGTTGAGCAGTTCTGCCCGCAGCAACGTATCCAGCTTGCCTTTAGACACCCGCTCATCCAGCGGGATATCAAGCTCCCTCATTTCCCTGGCTGCGGCTTCGAGCACATTAAAATCGCCATTGTTAAGCCTCACGGTATCTGCCTGTAATTCGCTCAGCGCATTGCTGCGCCTTCTGGCGGCAATCTCATCTTCAATTTTAAACTTGGCCCGCATATCTGCATTCAGGCTGGGCAGGGAAATCCGCAACGGACGACCGTCATTGCTGCTATATACCAGATATCTGATACTGTCAGGCAGTTTTTTAGGCTCCAGGTTAAAGGTCTTGCCAGAGCCGATCCTGAATACCTTTCGTACATTGCTGCCGATCATATTCAGGTTCTCGTCGAAACCAACATTGACATCTACATTCAGGGGTGTAGTGGCCTGATTGGCCAGGGCAAAGAAATCAGCCTCAGAAATGATCGTTGGGCTGAGGTACATTTTACGGATCATGCCATCCTGATAATTGAGTTCGTCAATCATCTGTTTCTGCTGATCGTACTTTCTTTTGCGCTCGTCTTCTTTATATTTCTGATCGAGGTCCATCAGCCGGCGGGTCCTGTCGCGGCGCTGATTTTCAATCTTGATACGCCAGGCGTAATCTGTTTTGCTGATACGGTCTACCGCGTTGATCCGCTGTACCTTGTCGGCCACGGCACTGAGTGCCTGGTTTACTTCCTGTTCAAAAAGCTGTGATTTAAGCCGATATGCCTCCCTGATGTAATACAATTGCATTACAAATACACCAAGCAAAGCTATGGTCATGAGTCCGGTAATCAGCCAAAGGCTTTTTTTCTTCATTATTTACAAGGGCAAAAATAAGGAAGAGTAAGTGGATAAGCGCTATTTTAACAATTTTTAACACAGTAAGATTCAAACAGTTGGATAATATGTTTTTTATTTTATTGTGGTGATTATCAATTATGAGAAATCGCTTTTTAGCAGATCAAAAGAGTTATTCATTTTT
Source organism: Pedobacter westerhofensis (assembly GCF_900182595.1). GTDB lineage: Bacteria > Bacteroidota > Bacteroidia > Sphingobacteriales > Sphingobacteriaceae > Pedobacter > Pedobacter westerhofensis. The sequence goes on from NZ_FXTN01000008.1 coordinate 145,082, forward strand.
GCCAGGCTGTTCGTTTAAAACATAGCTTGTGCTTCTCCCGCCAGCTTCTTCCTTAATTAGAATATTTTGATTAAGTAAAGCTTGAATGTCACGTCCAGCCGTATCCTGGGAACATTTAGCGATTTTTGCCCATTTTGAAGAATTAAGTTTTCCATCAAAACCATCAAGCAATTTATTCAGTAGTAACTTGTGCCGATCATTCAGCGTAGCCTTATTTAAATACTCCCAGAACCTGGCCTTAAATAAGACTTTAGACAGTGTTTGATCTGTAGCGGATAAAGCACGGCCAAAACAATCCAGGAACCAGTAGAGCCATTCTGTTATGTCGACTGTCCCTTTTTGCGTAATTTCTAATACTTCGTAATATTTATTCCTTTCCAATCGTATTTGTGCCGACATACTGTAAAAGCGCTGTGCACTCCCGTCAGCTCTTGCGAGTTGCATATCCGTTATTGCCCGCGCTATTCGCCCGTTACCATCATCAAAGGGGTGGATTGTGACGAACCATAAATGGGCTATTCCCGCTTTTAATACCGGATCGATCTTGTTATAGTTATTGAACCATACTAAAAAAGCCTTCATTTCTGAGGATAGAATGTCGGAGTCGGGAGCTTGATAATGTACTTTCTCTTTCCCCATTGCCCCTGATACAACTTGCATTGGATCATTTTTATCATTATCGCGCCAATTGCCGACAATTATTTTATACATGCTGCTGCGACCTGTTGGAAATAATGCTGAATGCCAACCAAATAAACGTTCCTCGCTTAATTCATTCCTATACCGTTGAGTAGCATCAAGCATCATTTCAACGACACCATCAACATTTCGGTCTGAGGGAACAAGGCTAGCCACTTCCATTCCTAATTTCCTGGCAATAGAAGATCGAACCTGATCTGGATTCAGGATTTCTCCTTCAATTTCACTGGATTTCAATACATCTTCTGTCAGGGTTTGAAGAGACGCTTCATTTTGTAACTCAAATCCTATACCTTCCATTTTCCCGAGTAATCTGCCCTGAAGATATCTGACATTACCTAATAATGCTGAAAGGACATTTTCATCCCAGGTAAATTTTGGCCATTGAGGTAATTGATGAATATACATATTTAATCTCCGCATTTTACGCGTCCAATATACAGATTATTCTCCGCAATGTCAATATAAACTACGCATATTATGCGGAGATTGGCGGTCGTAATCTCCGCATAATACAATTAACAATAATATTCAAATAGCCGTAAAAAAAAATGCCGGAAATAAATTTCCGGCATCCGTAGTACAATTTGTTTCCTAAAAAAGTTCTTAAAATGGCAAATCATCTTCTTCACCTGGCGCGCTGTTTAAGTCTGCCGGCGGAGCGTATTGCGGAGTTGAAGGCGCACCTGCTGCACTGTTTGTCAGTGCATTGATTCTCCATACTACTAAACTGTTGAAATAAGAAGTTTTTCCTGCTTTATCTGTCCATGGGCGGCCACGCAGATTGAAAGAAACCTCTACATCATCACCAGTTTTTAAGCTGTCAAACAAAGCAGTTTTGTCTTGCAAAGCTTCAAATCTTATATATTCAGGATAAGTTGGGTTTTCCGCGTACTCGATGATGAGATCACGTTTTTTAAAAGTCTCGCTTACCTGTTGTAATGCACCGATTTCGTGCACTTTTCCTTTTAATTCCATAACAATACTCTTTTATTCTACTTACTAGTCCAAATCTCTATATTTTTATTGATAACTTCGCACAATAAATTATGCAAGTTTTCCACAACAAAAGTAAGGTGATCATCACCTGTAACAAAAGGCTCTCACCATACCTGGTGGAAGAAGTTCAAGCGCTTGGCTATGAAATCGTAAGAGATTTCCAGACAGGGGTTGAGCTCAATATCACGCTAACAGAATGTATTAAACTAAATCTCAATCTGAGATGTGCCAGCCAAATCTTATATTGCATCGGCAGTTTTAAAGTAAACAATCCTGAGGAGCTGTACCGTGAGGTAGTAGATATTGCCTGGGAAGACCTGATCGATTTTGCAGGTTATTTCTCCGTTACTTCCAATGTTGACAATCCAACGATTACTACCCCGCTTTTCACTAATCTGAAAGTTAAGGATGCCATCGTAGACCGGATCAAGGATAAGAAAGGTATCCGCCCCAATTCTGGATCAGACGCCAATAAAACCGTTGTGCATCTTTACTGGAAAGATGATGAAGCAGATATTTTCCTGGATACCTCAGGAGAAACACTTGCAAAACACGGATACCGTAAAATACCAGGCAAAGCCCCTATGCTCGAAGCACTGGCGGCAAGCGTGGTGATGAGCACCAAATGGGACCAGAAGTCTCCTTTTATCAACCCGATGTGCGGATCAGGAACGCTGGCTATTGAAGCTGCGCTGCTGGCAACAAACCGCCGTCCGGGACTGTTCAGAATGAACTACGGCTTTATGCATATTATAGGTTACGAGGAAGAAGTGTTTTTTACTGAACGCCGCATTCTGAAAGACCAGGTAATTAAAAATGTTGACCTGCAGATTGTAGCTTCGGATTTATCTGAAGATGCCGTAGATATCAGCCGTAAAAATGCCAAAACAGCTGGAGTAGATACCCTGATTACCTTTGAGGTTTGTGATTTTGCAGACACCCCTGTACCTGAAGGCGGAAAAGGAGTAGTTGTATTTAACCCTGAATATGGCGAGCGTTTGGGCGTGCACTCACAGTTGGAGCTGACCTACAAGCGTATTGGCGATTTCATGAAAAAGGATTGTAAGGGATATAGCGGTTATATCTTTACCGGCAACCCTGATCTTGCAAAAAAGATCGGTTTAAAAGCATCCAGAAAAGTAGAATTCTACAACGGTAAATTAGATTGCCGCATGATGGAATATGAATTGTATGATGGCTCAAAACGCGCAGATGACGAAAGGCCACAGCCAAAACCCTACAAAGCAGAAGAGCAGGCCCAGTCAGAAGAACAACATCCAGAAGAACAACAGCCGGAAGAACAACAGCCGGAAGATTAAACCCCGGCTTGCTCCGGCAGGGGAAATTGCTTCTGCCACATCGCCGCATAGGCAGATTTACGCCTGAGCAATTCTGCATGCCTGCCTTCCTCGATCAGCTTTCCATGATGCAGTACACAGATCTGATCGGCATTAACCACCGTACTTAAGCGGTGCGCAATCAGGATGATCGTCTTTCCCTTCTCACGGAGATAAGCAATCGTTTTATAGATATATTCCTCTGCGGCAGAATCAAGTGAGGAAGTAGCTTCATCCAGGATCAGGATTTCCGGCTCGCGATATAAGGCCCGTGCTATGGCCAGGCGCTGCCGCTGGCCTCCCGACAGGTTACCTGCATTTTCACCCAACCAGGTCTCAAACCCATTGGGCAGTTTCTCAATAAATTCGAGGATATTGATCTCACCGCAAATGCGGATGATCTTCTTCATATCTGGTTCAAGATCGCCGATCGCGATATTATCGATCACATTGCCTGCAAACAGGTGTACATCCTGGGGCACCACACCTACAACGCTGCGCAGGCTGCTGTTGCTGATGTATTTGATATCGTAATCGCCAATCTGGATACTGCCCGACTGAAGGGAATAGATATTCTGCAGCAGTGACAGCAGGGTAGTTTTCCCTGATCCGCTTTCCCCAACAATAGCCGTGATTTTGCCCTTCGGGATCTGTAAGCTGAAATCTTCAAAAACTGTTACCCTGGTACCATAGCGAAAGCCAACATTCTTAAAGATGATATCGCCAAGCATATCATGGGTCAGTTCTGTTTTATTTTCCGTGGATTCCCTTTCCAGGTCCATAATCTCAAAGAGACGGTCGGCCGCAATCCTGGCATCCTGCAGAACTTTGTTCATCCCGATCAGGCTCACTACCGGGCCGGTAAAATATCCAATGATCGCGTAGAAAGATAATAATTCACCAGCCGTAATCATATTGGCCACCACAAAGGTTGCACCGGTCCACAACAGGATAACGGAAAACAAACTGGAAATAAATCCCCCGGCATTGCTGATCCATAAGGAGTTCATACCTGAAGTATAGATAGTCCGCAGCAGATTGATAAACCTGATTTCGGTCTTCAGATTGGTAAACTCCTCCAGTCCGAACCGCTTTATAGTGCTTACCGCAGTGACGGATTCTACCAGTTGGTTTTCAAGCTCCGCGGTTTTTTCCATCAGCTTGCGCTGGGTATGCTTGTTTAGCCTGTTGGAAAAATAGTAAATAAGCGCATAAAGCGGAACAACGATCAGCATGATCAGCGCCAGTTTCCAGCAATACGTAAACATCAGTGCAAAGGAGAAGAAGATGATAAAAACATTAACGGCAAAACCGATCAGCACATCATTGATAAATGCCCTGATTTTTACGGCATCGTTCATTCTGGAAATGATTTCCCCTACCCTCATCGTGTCAAAAAACTGCTGGGGAAGTTTTAAAAGGTGTTTATAGTATCCCAGGATCAGCCGGGCATCAATCTGCTGCCCTGTCTTAATCGTAAGCAGTGTTTTTGCATGGTTGATAAAGATCTGCAGCAGGATAATCCCGATCATCACCGTCCCCATCAGGTTGAGCAGGTTCATGTTCCCGTCTGGCAGTACATTATCCACGATCTTCTGTAAGAAAATCGAAGACGATAATCCCAGAATGGTGTAAAAAACAGAGCCGGCAAGTACCTGTAACAATACAGAACGGTGTGGTTTCAGCAAATAAAAAAAACGCCGTTCGATACTGATTTTTTCCGAGCCGGCAGAAAAGTCGTCACCAGGCAGCAGGAGCAACAGCACGCCTGTCCAGTTCTTTCTGAATTCATCGGAAGTTACCTTCTGCCTTTCTCCATAGGCCGGGTCCATAACCTCCAGCCATGATGCCGTAACTTTATAAATCACCACGTAATGCGCCATATTATTCTGGTTCACATGTGCAATTACTGGCAGCGGAATATTGGGAAGGTTTTCATAAGTTCCCCTCACCCCTTTAGCTGTAAAGCCGATCCTGGCGGAGGCTTCAATCAGCCCCAGGATATTCGTGCCTTTTGTATCTGTTGATGCCATCTGCCTGATCCTTGCGATAGGCAAATCCAGATCATAAAATGCAGCTACCGAGGCAATGCAGGCAGCGCCGCAATCCGTCACATCATGCTGCTTTATATTTGTCCTTTTGTTTTTCTTTTTCAGGGAGAGGTACCTGCTGATGAAAGATCCTTTTGAGCTCATGCGTTAATTTATGGTTTGGAGTATGATCACATTTGATTGGCGGTCACATTTGGGTTAAGCCAGTCGTCGGCCTTGTCGTACAGCAGCTGGAAAAGCGTTCTGCGGGTAACAAAAAACCGGGCCTGCATGGTCATTCCTTTTCTGATCTTTCCCACATAGCCATTTTTGAGTGTTAACTGGTGCTGGTCCAGCGTGCATTTCACTTTAAAGTAAGGCTGTTTACCGTTATCCATAAAAATATCATTGGAAATGGAGATGACTTTTCCTTTAATCATGCCCCACTGGTTATAATTATAGGCATCAACCTGAAATTTAGCCGGTGTCCCCTTTTTTAACAGTCCAATATCCCTGGGCAGCACATATGTTTCGGCGATGATTCCTGAATCAGGAGATATTTCGCCCAGCAGCTCATTGGCCGTCACCAGGCTTCCGGGCTGAATTCCTTTCAGCTGCTGTACTGATCCTGTTACCGCTGCTCTCAGTGTGTAAAACTCCTTTTCTTCTGAATACTGTCTGTTCTGGGAATTGAGCTCGCGGTTTTGGATTTGAAGGCCATTATATTCTGCCTGCCATTTACTGCCCTGATCTTCACCAATCAGGGAAAGCTCATTGCTGATATTATCCACTTTCAGTTTTGCCTCTTCATATTCCTGTGAGGATATCGCCCTGCGCTGATAGAGGTAGAGATACCTGTCGAAATTCCGTTGTGCTACCTGATACCTGGAACGGGCTTCGGCGATCCGCTGCATAAAATAACTGTATTGCTGTCCGTATAATCCCGATCGGAGCGAAAGCCGCTGAGACCACCTGTTTCCTTTACTGGCAGCAATCAGCGCTACAAGGTCATTGAGCTGCGCCCTTACATCACCCTGCTGAAGGGAGGTCATATCGTTTTTTCCGTCTAGAGATTCACGTTTAATAGTCAGGAGCACCTGCCCCGACCGGACATGTGCATTCTCGGTAACAAATACAGAATCTATCCTGCCTGATACCAGTGATTTGACCTCATTGCGTTCTGACACAGGCCGGAACAGGCCCATACTTTTTACATTGACATCTACCTTTATAAAAAACAGTCCAAGAAACGCCGCCAGCAATACCAGCAGCATCGCCTGATAGATCACAGTTGTTCCGGATCGATGCGTATGAAAATGAAACTCGGCAGTGTTCTCGATAATCTCCTGCGGGAAAATATATTGGTCCTGGTTCATAAATCAGCAAAGGGTGAATAAAAAAGCAAAAGGGAGAAATCTGACGTTTCCTCCCTTTGTTTACCTGATGTTTGGTTTAAACTTTGTTTTTATAGACTTAGGTTAAGACCACTTAAAAGACCGCCTAAATTAAGGCCGCTAGTAAGATTGGTAAGCGGGCCGGTAGCCAGTAATGCTGTTACACCTGATTGCGAGTTCACGCTCAGCGATAAGATATTGCCGATAGTTACCGGGCCGATCAGGTTACCCTGGATGAGATTAGTACCGTCTAATAATCCACCACCATTAATTTCTGTCATTTCATTTTGAGTCAATTCTTGAAGATTCATACGTATTCTTAAAATTTGGTTGTTGCCTACTATTTTTCAGGTCTTCGGCTGTTCCTGGACTGTACCAAATGTCTGGTGCCTTCTCAAATAATAGAACGAGAAGATGTTTTAACAGGATTTTTTTTTCACTTCATATGACACAACCTGCAGGAATACATTACCCCCTGTGGTTGTGGGTGTTACGTCAACTAAAAGGGTTGATAATACGTAGCAGAAAACCCATATCAGTTGATAATCAGCACCTCTTTATTGATAAAATCAGATTAACAGAAATCCGGCACTTTAAATATTTCGTTAATTACAAAATCCAATTTTAAAAAATTAGATTTATGAAAGACCCAATTGAATTAAAACCTAAAGTTGTAGCAGGCAACATCAGAAAAATCAGAGAGTATAGAAACTATACTCAGGATTACCTTGCGGCTAAACTGTCTATTTCACAGAATGCATACAGCAAAATTGAACTGGGATACAGTAAAATTACTTTAGACAGGTTATTTCAGATTGCTATCATCCTCGACATTGAAGTGATGCAGCTGATCTGTGTAGACCACAGAGTAACGGTTAAACTGGACCCAGCCGCTGGCGATACGTTGAAATATAAGTCTAGTTAGGTTATCTTTGCTCCATGCAAATGGATTTTGATAGTATAATAGAACAAACGATACGTTTTGTAAAGGAGACGCTTGCCGAAGCTGAGGCTGGCCATGACTGGTTTCATATTGAAAGAGTCTACAAAACTGCTCTGAATATCAATGCGCAGGAAAATGGAGATTTATTCACCGTTGCACTTGCTGCGTTATTACATGACATTGCAGACAGCAAGTTCAATAACGGAGATGAAGAAATTGGCCCCCAGATGGCCGGAAAATTTCTTTCTGGCCTCAATATCTCAGCGGAAGTTATTGTCCATGTACAGCAGATCATCCGGAACCTGAGTTATAAATCCAGTTTATCCGGAGTTACTTTTCATTCAAAAGAACTTGACGTTGTTCAGGATGCCGACCGGCTGGATGCCATTGGAGCGATCGGTATTGCAAGGGCCTTTACTTATGGAGGATATAAAAACAGGACCATGTACGATCCCTCTATTCCAAGCGTAGCCAACCAAAGTAAAGAAGCCTATAAAAACTCCAGCGCGCCAACAATCAATCATTTTTACGAAAAGCTGCTTCTTCTGAAGGACCTGATGAAAACCAGTGCAGGAAAAACTCTTGCACAGGAGCGCCATGATTTTATGCTGCGCTATCTGGACCAGTTTTATGCTGAATGGGAAGGAAAGTAGATACTCTGTGCGGGAATACTTATAACTAATAATAATAGTAATTAAATACTATATTTGTTAGCAAATATAGTATTATGTCTGAACGCATTAGAGAAAAACTCAATATCCTGGCCGACGCAGCAAAGTATGATGTTTCCTGTTCATCCAGTGGAGGGACAAGAAAAAATGATAACAAAGGACTTGGGGACAGTCATGCCTCAGGCATATGTCATACTTATACTGAAGACGGGCGTTGCGTTTCGCTGCTGAAAATTCTCCTCACCAACCATTGCATATTTGACTGTGCCTATTGCGTTTCGCGTAAGAGCAATGATATCGAGCGTGCTGCTTTCACCGTTGAAGAAGTGGTAGAGCTGACGATGAACTTTTACCGCAGGAATTATATTGAAGGCTTGTTCCTGAGTTCCGGCATTTTCAAAAATGCGGATTTTACAATGGAACGCCTGCTAAGGGTGGTAAAAAAGCTGAGGCTTGAAGAGCGTTTTAATGGATATATACACCTCAAAACTATTCCGGGAGCAAGTGATGAACTGATCAGGGAAGCAGGGATGTATGCAGACAGGATGAGCATCAACCTGGAAATGCCTACAGAAAGCGGATTGAAATTACTGGCACCGGATAAGAGCCATCAGGATGTGATCAAGCCCTTAGGCTTTGTACAGAATCAGATTGTTCAGTTTAAAGAAGAGCGCAAACTGATCAGGAGCGTCCCTAAATTTGTGCCAGCAGGGCAAAGCACACAAATGGTGATTGGCGCAACGCCTGAAACAGATAAGGACATTATGCATACTGCAGATGCTTTCTACCGCAACTTTTCTCTCAAACGTGTTTATTACTCGGGTTACATCCCCATCAGTAATGATAGCAGAATGCCAATCCTGGGTACCCAGCCTCCGCTGATCCGCGAGAACAGGCTCTACCAGACAGACTGGCTGATGCGTTTTTATGGCTTTCATGTAAATGAACTCCTGAATGATGCAAACCCGCACCTCGATATTGATATCGACCCCAAGCTGAGCTGGGCGCTGCGCAACCTGCAGCATTTCCCGGTGGATATAAATGTAGCTGCTTATAAAGTGATTTTACGGGTTCCCGGCATAGGCGTAGGTTCTGCAAAGAAAATTGTGCAGGCGAGGAAATTTGGCAGGCTCCGTATTGACCAGTTGCAGAAAATAGGTGTAGCTTACAACCGGGCCAAACATTTTATTAAATGCGCAGACAGCCCATATCAGCTAAAAGATTATCAGAGCACTCAGATTAAATCTTTCATCCTTGCAGAAAGCCAGAGTAAATATATTAAGCACGATACCAGTCAGCTGATCCTGTTCTAGCATGCAGATCTATGTATTCGACGGAAGCCTGGAAGGCCTGCTTTGTGCAGTATTTGAATGGTTTGAGCGCAAACCGGGGCAGATACAATTGGTTACTAAAAACGACTTTCAGCCGGATGCCTTTACTGCTCATCTGGATATTCTGCCTGAAGCGGGAAAGGCTGACAGAGTTTGGAAGGGACTGCAGTCACGGCTGCCCAAAGGCTGGATGCGCAGGTTCTATTGTACGTACTTATCAGAAAGCCCTGAAGCATATACGGCTTTATTTGAATTTACCTGCTATATCTTTTCTGCGGAACCAGGTGCGGAAAACAACTATGGTAACCCTCATGTACTTGCAGTGAGCAAGACTGCCATAAAAGTTGAGCGCGAAAAACACAGGATGGAAGCCTTTATCCGCTTTCAGCATACTGCCGATGGCATTTTTTACTGCGGGATAGATCCTGATTTTAATGTGCTGCCCTTAATCATGTCGCATTTCAAAAACCGCTATGCCGATCAGCAATGGATCATTTATGATATCAACCGAAAATATGGGCTGTATTATAATCTTGAAAAAGTTGAAGAAATCAAAATGGATTTTAATGAGCCGAATATGCTGAGGCCTTCTTCAGGATCGCTATCCGACAAAGAAGAGTTATACACTGTTCTCTGGAAAGACTATTTTAAAAGTGCCAATATTGTGGCCAGAAAAAACACTAAACTGCACGTTCAGCATGTCCCGAAGCGGTATTGGAAATACCTGACTGAAAAACAGCAATAAGCGAATACAATTAACATTAAATTGTAAAATTAACTCGTAAATTGCCTACATGAAGTTAAGTGTTTTGGTTCTCATCACGGCGCTCGGAGTTGCGCTCTCTATTGCGTTGGTAAATTTCCATTTTCAGCAAAGCTGGTATTACCTGCTGGTATCTTTCGGGATCTCTTTTGCCACCAGTTTTATCCTGTTTTATTACCTGCTTGAAAAATATATCTATTCTAAAATTAAACTCATCTATAAGCTGATCCACAACCTGAAATTGGGAAAAGACCTGAAGGATGCACTGGGAGAGTATGTAAGCTCAGATCCAATCAATGATGTTGAGCAGGAAGTAAAAGAGTGGGCTGGTGCCAAAAAAAATGAAATCGATGTACTTAAAAAGCAGGAACAATTCAGAAGGGAGTTCCTCTCTAATGTTTCGCATGAATTTAAAACTCCCCTATTTGCAATACAGGGCTACATAGAAACTCTGCAGGATTGCCTGCTTGACGATCCGGAAATGGCGGTAAAATTTCTGCAAAAGGCAGAAAAGAATGTGGAGCGACTGAGTTACCTCATCAATGACCTGGATTCTATTTCTAAACTTGAATCGGGAGAAATACCCATCGACTATCAAAAATTTGATTTTGTCCTGCTGGCAAAAGAGGTGATGGAAGGCCTGGAGGATAAAGCCAAAAAGAGAGAGATCTCGCTGTCCTTCAAGGAAAAATATATGCACCCGGCCTTTGTAAGGGCAGACCGTGAAAAAATCAGGCAGGTGATGATTAACCTGATTTCCAATTCAGTTAAGTACGGTAAAGAACATGGATCAACAGCGATTAAGATCTTCGAGTTACACGATCAGTACCTGATAGAAGTAACGGATGACGGGATCGGGATAGATGAGAAACATTTGGCAAGATTATTTGAGCGTTTCTACAGGATAGATTCGCACCGTTCACGCGAGGTAGGGGGAACAGGACTGGGACTAGCTATTGTAAAACATATTCTGGAGGCCCATGAGCAAATCATTTCTGTAAGAAGTACCCTTCAGATAGGAACAACTTTTGCTTTTACCCTGGAGAAGACAGGTTAAATAACTGAGAAATATAAGACATATGTTAACACTTAACATTAACTTAACATTGTCTTACTACTTTTGTACCATATTTTATTGTTAACATGAATAACATCTTTAAGTTCTTTACACCAAAAGACAAAAAGTTCCAACCTCTTTTTGAACAAGCCGGAAATAATGTTTTAAAAATCTCTGAGGCACTTTTTCTTGCGCTGAGCACGAAAGACTTGGAAAAGAGAAAAGAATATATCAAAGAAATTGAGCGTTTAGAACACGTTGGAGATGATATTACCCACTCTATCTTCCTTGAACTCAGCAAAAATTTCATCACACCATTCGACAGGGAAGATATCCATGCCCTGGCAAGTGCCGTGGATGATATTGCAGATTATATTCATGCGTCCGCTACCAATATCGAATTGTATAACATCAAGAATATTGGTGATGCGATGATTAAACTTGCAGAACTACTGGTAGAAATGTGTACGGATTTAGACAAGGCGATCAGGGAACTGAGAAGTTTTAAAAATATTCGCGTTATCGCTGATGCATGTGTACGTATCAACAGCGGTGAAAATCAGGCAGACTATGTTTGTAATCTGGCTATTGCAAGATTATTTGAATTTGAAACCAATGCTATTGAACTGATTAAACAAAAAGAAGTTCTGCAAACACTTGAAATGGCAACAGATAAATGTGAAGATGCCGCAAATGTGTTGGAATCTATCCTGGTTAAGAACGCTTAAAAAATCATAAAAATGGTAACTACCTTATTGGTTGTTGTAATAATACTGGCTATTGGTTTTGACTATATCAATGGTTTTCACGATGCGGCCAACTCCATCGCAACGGTTGTGTCTACTAAAGTCCTCACACCTTTTCAGGCGGTACTCTGGGCGGCACTGTTCAATTTTGCTGCATACTTCTATTTTACTGATCATAAGGTAGCCAATACAATCGCCAAAACAGTCCTTGAACAATATATCACCTTAGAAGTGATTCTTGCGGGACTTGTGGCAGCAATATTATGGAACCTGTTTACCTGGTGGTATGGTATTCCTTCCAGCTCCTCACATACGCTGCTGGGCGGTTTTGCCGGTGCAGGAATGGCGAAAGCTGCCTCAATGGGCGCCAGTGCCATGGCAGCGATCAACTTTGCGCCAATTCTGAAAGTAGTTGCCTTTATTGTGCTGGCACCGGTAATCGGTATGTTTATTTCAGTAATCATCTCCATTATCCTGCTGCATCTTGCCAAAAATGCCAGACCGTCAGTGGCTGAGTGGTGGTTTAAGAAATTACAGCTGGTTTCATCAGCAGCATTAAGCTTTACGCACGGAGGAAACGATGCGCAAAAGGTAATGGGTATTATATACGTTGCCATGGTTGCATCTAATGTACTCAAAACTGGTGACGCCATGCCAGAATGGATTCCTATTTCCTGCTATGCGGCGATTTCACTGGGCACCATGAGCGGCGGGTGGAAGATTGTTAAAACCATGGGTTCCAAGATCACCAAGGTGAATGCCTTTGAAGGTGTAGCGGCAGAGACTGCCGGTGCAGTAACCTTAGGTTTAACCGAACACTTTGGTATCCCTGTATCTACTACGCATACGATCACGGGTTCCATTGTAGGTGTTGGTCTGCTAAAACGTGTTTCTGCAGTAAGATGGGGCGTAACAGTAAACCTATTGTGGGCCTGGGTATTAACTATACCGGTATCTGCAACCCTCGCAGCTGTTATTTACAGCATTATCCATTTATTGACCTAACTGCTTTCAGCCAGGAAATTGCAAACGCTTAAAAAGCGATTGTATAACTGATCCGGGCACCTGCAGATTTTGGCTGTTCCCATCTAGGGCCATCTTTGATCAGGCGAACAGCTTCGTCATCAAATTCTTTTGCAACACCTTTCTCTATTCTGATTTCTGAGGGATTACCTTCGGCATCTATCCCAAAACTGAGTTCCACAAATTTACCGGTACTGCCGTTCTTAGTGAAGGCATTATGGTCGGTAATATACGTATCAAGACTGGCCCATCCTCCAACCGGAGCAGTTGCAGCCGGCAATACTGAAGCTATCCTTGCATTTACTTTACTGGCAGCCACCTGTGTTCCTGCCTTAGCAGTGTCCTGTTTTACGCCCTGTACATCTGCCGACAATGCAGCGTCCACTTGTACCGGCTGGTTCTCCATTTTCCTTCTGGGACTGATCTGGCCAACACCAACAGGTTTTGGGTTAGCTGCATAATCCTCAGTTACCGCAGAATCAGGTAATGATGCTGAGGGCGCAATATTTACTTCTATGTTTTTTGGTTGATTTTTGAGCTTTGCAATTTCGGTACGGCGTTCCTGCTCGCGCATAAAGAAAATAATGCTCACTGAGATAAACATCACCGCGGCAGCAGCAGCAATGCTGAGACGCTGCCAGGTATATACACTTTCTTTTTTAGCTACCTGCTGCTGGCCGATACGCTCATACAATTGTTTTTGCAGCAGGGAAACATTTTGCGAAGCGCGCTTTGGTGATTCGCTGAGCCCGGCCAGTGCCTGCGCAACAAAGGGATCTTCAAGGGCCTGCTTCTCAATCCGGTGCATAGCTTTGCTGTCTAGCTTACCATCCAGGTAATCTTCCAGTAATTCTATATCTAACCAATCGTTATTCACTGCTATTTTTTTCTATACAAATTTTTAAATTCCTTTTGCCGTTTTGAATATAGCTCTTTACTTTGAGCATTTCATAACCGGTAATCTCGGCAACTTCCTTATAACATTTTTCCTGCAGATAAAACAGGTCTACACTAATCTTTTGTTCTACCGGCAGGGTATCCATGCACTTCTCCATAATGCTGAGCTGTGTCTCTTTGGTGTCTTCGATATCAAGATGCACAAAATCGGCATTTTCCACAAAAACATCATCGATAGATACAGTATCATGTTTAGACATTTTTCGCAGCGCCATCAAACAATGGTTCCGTGTAAGCACGTGCAGCCAGCTTTTGAAGTTTTGTACCTCATGGAGCCGCAGTTTGAGCACCAGTTCTTCAAAGATCTGCATTACTGCGTCTTTACTGGCCTCCTCGTCTTTAAAATAAGACAGGCACACACCATAAACGAGGTGCATGTACCGGTTATACAGCACACCAAGCAGCTCCAGGCTTCCCGTACTTTTATACTGGGCTATGAGCGCTGCATCATCCTGGTTAGTAGTTCCGGCTGTATTCTTTATAAATTTCAAAGTATATATGAAGGAAAATTCTTGTCAAGTATAAAAATATTTTCCGACTGATTTATAGAAATTATGAAAGTTAGTGCAAATGGCCAGAGATTTGCTTAATATTGAATATATTATATATCAATAATGAATCAAATTAAATCTCTGGCGATTGCTTTTTCTGCCATCATTTTGCTGAGTTACAACGTTAACGGCCAGTCTAAATTAGGCACACTGCTTAAAAAAGTTACCACTACACAAAAGGCAGGCGGAAAAACAACAACCACTACCACCACTACTACAACTACCGCAGCCAAACCTACTACACTGGAAATTGGAACAGGGATTAAAGAAGCGCTGGAAGTTGGGATTTCCAGGGGAGCCGACCTGCTGTCAGCAAAAGATGGTTACCTGGGCAACATCGCCGTGAAGATTCTTTTCCCTCCTGAGGCACAAAAAGTTGAAAAAACACTGCGCAGCCTTGGTTTGGGATCACTGGCCGACAACGTTATCACGAGTTTAAACCGCGCGGCTGAAGATGCAGCGAAAGAAGCAAAGCCGATCTTTGTTTCTGCCATCAAGCAAATGACGGTTACTGATGCAACCAATATCCTTCTTGGAAACCAAAACTCTGCTACAGAATATTTTAAAAAGGCCACAACAGCACAGCTGATGGAGAAATTTAAACCGGTAATCGCCGGCAGCCTTGAAAAGGTAGGGGCAACAAAATATTGGGGCACCGCTACAGGCCAGTATAACAAACTGCCTATGGTAACGAAGGTAAATACTGATCTGTCTGACTATACTACGCAAAAAGCTATCGAGGGCATGTTTATACAGGTGGCGCAGGAAGAACTAACGATAAGGAATAATATTGGCGCACGCTCCTCTACATTATTGCAAAAGGTGTTTGGCTATGCCGATCAGCTTAAATAATGATAAAGCAGTGAAATGGTAATGTAGCCTCCTGATTAATGTTGTAGCTGATAAAAGCCTGACAAGCTTGATAAAAAAAACAATTACTCATAAAAAAAAGCTACTTTTATAGAGAACAATTACGAATAACATACAGGTATATTGGATTTTAAAGATTTTAATTTTAACCCCGATCTTTTAGAGGGTTTATTAGCGATGGGTTTCAGAAATGCAACTCCGATACAACAGGAAGCGATTCCACTCATCCTTGCGAAAAAAGACTTAATAGCGTGTGCTCAAACAGGTACTGGTAAAACAGGAGCCTATCTGCTGCCGGTCATGAATATGATCAGCCAGACAGAGAACCGCCATAATAACACACTCATTCTTGCGCCTACACGTGAACTAGCGCAGCAGATAGACCTTCAGGTAGAAGCATTGTCCTATTTTACTAATATCAGTTCTTTAACTGTGTATGGGGGTGGTGACGGGATTGCTTACGAACAGCAAAAACGCAGTATGCGTGAGGGTGTAGATATCATTATTGCCACACCAGGCAGGCTGATCTCACATCTTTCCTCAGGTTTACTGAAGCTGGACCAGCTGCAGCACCTTGTACTGGATGAAGCTGACAGAATGCTGGACATGGGTTTCTATGATGACATCATGCGCATTGTAAGTTTCCTTCCGGAGAAACGCCAGACGGTACTTTTCTCGGCAACGATGCCTCCGAAAATCAGAAAGCTGGCCAGCAGCCTGCTGCATGAGCCTGAACAAATCAGCATTGCCATTTCTAAACCGGCAGCAGGTATTAACCAGCAGGCCTACCTTGTGCATGATGCACAGAAGGTGAAACTGCTGACAGAGCTGATGAAAAATGTGGAATACCCGAGTATCCTGATCTTTGCCTCTACAAAAGAAAAGGTAAAAAATCTTGGCAAGGTTTTCCGCGGACTGGGCTTTAAAGCTGAAGCTTTTCACTCAGACCTGGATCAGAAAGAACGGGAAGCGATCTTATCAGAGTTTAAGAACAAACGTGTGCCTGTACTGATCGGAACTGATGTATTATCAAGGGGTATCGACGTAGAAGGTATTTCGCTGGTAATCAACTTTGATGTGCCGCATGACCCTGAAGATTATATCCACAGGATTGGGCGTACCGCCAGGGCTGCTACTACCGGAACAGCAATAACTTTAGTAAACGACAAAGACAAACGCAAGTTTGCCAACATAGAAAAACTAATCGGGAAGACAATCGACAGGATGCCATTACCGGAGCATCTGGGAGAGGCACCTGCAGAAGGTGAAGCCCCGGCATCGGGCGACCGCAAACCGGAACAGAGAAAGCCTCAGCGCAAATTCTGGAAGAAGAAACCCAAGACTGCCGGCAGCGCGCCCAAGTCTGAATAACATTGAACAGGAGCAACAAATTTGCTCCTGTTTTTTTTATCTTTACTGTTATGCAAAACCTACCTCCATTAGCAGAACGTATGCGTCCGCACAATCTGGATGAGTATGTTGGCCAAAAACACCTGGTAGGGCCAGACGCCGTTTTGCGTAAGGCCATACAAAGCGGTCAGCTGCCATCGATGATCTTCTGGGGTCCTCCGGGCGTTGGCAAAACTACTTTGGCTTTTATTATTTCACAGACGCTCGACCGCCCTTTCTTTAATTTAAGCGCCATTAACTCCGGTGTAAAAGATATCCGCGAGGTGATTGATAAAGCAGCACTGCTAAAAGACAGCCTGTTGGGTTTGCCTATTTTGTTTATTGATGAGATACACCGCTTTAGCAAATCACAGCAGGACAGTCTGCTGGGTGCAGTAGAACGAGGATTGGTGACCCTCATTGGGGCAACTACAGAGAATCCTTCTTTCGAAGTCATCTCCGCACTACTTTCCCGCTGTCAGGTGTATATCCTCAAATCTTTGGATGAGGATGAGCTCTCCGGTTTACTGCATACCGCAATTCGTGAAGATGTATTGTTGAAGGAGAAGAAAATCACAATAAAAGACCACGAAGCACTGATCCGCCTGTCTGGTGGTGATGCCAGGAAGCTCCTGAACGTACTGGAAATTGCAGTAAACGGAATTGGCGGCAAGACCATTGTATTGACCAACGAAAATGTACTGGAGCATGCCCAGCAAAATCTTGCCTTGTATGATAAAGCTGGCGAACAGCACTATGATATCATCTCAGCCTTTATTAAATCTATCAGGGGAAGTGATCCCAATGCGGCAGTGTACTGGCTGGCCAGGATGATTGAGGGCGGTGAAGACCCTTTATTTATCGCCCGCCGCCTGCTGATCCTTGCCTCCGAAGATATCGGCAATGCCAACCCCAACGCGCTGCTACTGGCCAACAATTGTTTTCAGGCGGTAAATGTAATCGGTTACCCTGAGGCCAGGATTATTCTTGCCCAGGCCGTTACTTACCTGGCTTCTTCAGTGAAGAGCAATGCCTCTTACGAAGCCATCAACCATGCACAGCAGCTGGTGAAACAGACAGGCAACCTCCCTGTTCCGCTGCATATCAGGAACGCGCCTACCAAGCTGATGAAAAATATAGGTTATGGTAAAGACTATAAATACTCACATGGTTATGAAGGAAATTTTGCTGCCCAGGAATATTTACCTGAACTGATCAGCGGCACAAAATTATATGACCCCGGAAAAAATCCGGCAGAAGATAAGCTGAGAGAAAAACTCAGGCAGAACTGGAAAGACAAATACAATTACTAAATATGTTCTCAACATTTTTACACCACCAGTGGATTGGTTTCTGGAGATCAAGAAATAAAGGCGGAACTATTGCGGCACAGGTGATCCTGGGTTTTTTCGCAATTTATCTTATTGGGGTATGCTTTCTGGTAGGTTTTGTAATGGAAGACCTGATTGATAAGTTCCTGCCCGGGCGCGATGTCTTTACCGTATTCAATGGCATAATCCTTTATTATTTTGCCATTGATTTTATCGTACGCCTGCAGATACAGGAATTACCCACCCTGGCGATTACGCCCTACCTGCATCTGAATATCTCCAAAAGGAAGCTGCTGAACTTCCTGCAGATCAGGTCTCTGCTGTCGGTGATCAACATTTTTCCCCTCATCATTTTCTTTCCCTTTTGCATCCGGAATATCGGGCTTGAATATGGAATTTTTGCGTGCGTAATATACCTGAGCAGTATATTCTCTCTGGTCATATTTAACAATTATGCTGCACTATATTTCAAAAGGGTTTCGGCAGAAAACATTAAAATCGTTATCCCTGCCATTCTGGCTTTGGCAATTGTTGGCGGACTCGAATACCTGCATATATTTTCTATAGCGGCATTTTCTGATGAGCTTTTCAGTTTTATTGCCACTCATCCGGCCGCAGGCTGCGTTTTCCCGGCACTTGCCATCTCGATCTTTCTGATCAACGACAGGTATCTCAAAAACAATCTTTATCTGGAGAACCTCAGATCGGCTGAGGAAAAGAAATCCAGTACAGACTACCCCTTTCTGGACAGGTTCGGTGCGGCAGGTACGCTGGCAGCACTGGAGATCAAACTCATTTTAAGAAACAGACGCCCTAAGGCTACGGTGACCAAGGCTTTGCTCCTCTTGTTTTATGGTTTCATCTTTTATAAAGGGGATCTGATTGCCTCCAGTCAATTTGGGAAGATGCTTTTTCCAGCGGTGTTCATGACAGGCAATACAATTCTGATTTATGGACAGTTTATGTTTGGCTGGCAGGCGGCCGAATTTGATGGAATATTGGCAAACAGCGTGAACATCAAAGATTTTTTCAGGGCAAAGCTGATCCTGCTGACAATCTCAGCATCGTTGCTAACGGTACTCACTACATTTTATGCCTATCTCAGCTGGAAGATCCTGATTTTACATCTTGCAGCATACCTGTATAATATTGGGGTAAGCAGCATCGTTGTGCTCTATTTTGCCACAAGAAATTACAAATACATTGACATCAGCAAGGGAGCGCAGTTCAACTGGGAAGGCGTCAGTGCTTCAACGATGCTGCTTGCACTTCCAATCCTTTTATCACCTTATCTGATTTACTTCCCCCTCTCCCTGATTGGACCATACTGGGGGCTGCTGGGCATCACTTTTCTGGGCATAGCAGGTTTAATTACGCGGAAATTCTGGATCAGTTTTCTGGCGAACGAATTTCAGAAGAGAAAACATCAGATTGCCGCAGGCTTTAGAGAAAGATCATGATTATAGAAATAAACAAACTAAAAAAAACATATGCCGGCCGTACGGTTACTGACATTGAGCAGCTGACAATCGGCGCAGGAGAAACTGTAGGGGTTATCGGTAACAATGGTGCAGGAAAAACTACGCTCTTTAGGATGTTGCTTGATCTCATACGCCCTGATTCCGGAGAGATTTTGTCGAAGGGAAAGAATGTAGCTGATAATGATCAGTGGAAGCAGTATACTGCCTCTTACCTCGATGAAGGCTTTTTAATTGATTACCTCACCCCCGAAGAATATTTTATTTTTATCGGCAGCCTGCATCAGATGAAAAGCCGCGAGGTAATGGATTACCTGCATAGATATGAAGAATTTTTTAATGCTGAGATCCTTGACAGGGGAAAGTATATCAGGGACTTTTCAAAGGGCAACCAAAACAAGATCGGTATAACTGCAGCACTTATGCAGCAGCCGGAATTGCTGGTACTGGACGAGCCTTTTGCAAATCTTGACCCAACTACACAGATCAGGCTGAAAGCCAATATTAAATCACTGAAGTCAGGCACGCTGACCACATTGATCTCCAGCCATGACCTCAATCATGTAACCGATGTTTGTGACAGGATCATCCTGTTCGAAAAGGGCAGGGTAATCAAGGATATTTACACCAATGAGAATACGCTGGAAGAACTGGAAGCCTACTTTTCTCAATAGTGTACACAATTGTAGTCAGCAGCAAAAGGAAGCATGACAGAACCGCATGAGCCGAAATGTAATATACTTGTGTTTATACAATAAATGAACAAAATCTCAACTTGGCATTACCTTTGTTTTAGTCCGGAGATTAACAAACAATTATGAATATGATTACTTCAAAATTTAAAATAGCTACATTCAGTATAGCCTTATCAATTGCTGCAATGGGATTTCAAGGCTGCGATAGTTTAACAAAAACTCAAAAAGGAGCCGGAATTGGTGCTGCTGCAGGTGGTGTTTTAGGTGCAATTATTGGTAAAAAAGCGGGTAACACTGCTGTTGGAGCAATTATAGGTGGAGCGGTAGGTGGTACAGCTGGTGGATTCATTGGTAAACGTATGGATAAACAGGCTGCAGAAATTCAGAATACAATCCCGAATGCAGAAGTTGTACGTGAAGGCGAAGGTATTATCGTCAAATTTGACAGTGGTATTCTTTTTGATTTTGACAGTGCCAATCTGAAAGCACAGGCTAAGGACAATGTAAAGTCACTGGCTAACTCGATCAATGAATATCCTAACACGGAGATCAGGGTAATTGGACATACGGATAACAAAGGTACTGAGACTTACAACCTGAACTTATCAGAAAAAAGAGCTGCTGCCGTTAAGGCTTACGCTGTTGCACAGGGAGTACCTGCTTCACGTTTAACTACGCTGGGTAAAGGATTCTCTGAACCTATCGCAGACAACACTACAGAAGCCGGAAGAGCTGCTAACCGTAGGGTTGAGGTAGTAATTACAGCAAATGATCAGTTGAAAAAAGAAGCTGCTGCACAAGCAAACTAAAATTATAGTCTGCGCTACCCTGAGACGATTTAAATATTGTTACAGGCTCTGCCTGACATTAAACAGCAAAAAACCGGAGTACTTTGTATTCCGGTTTTTTTGTGAACTGATAACAGTTCTATTCGTAGATGTCTTCGAAATAAGAGATCGTGAGCGACTTCAGCAGCAGCTCCTGCTCCATCATCGCAAAGGATGGAACCGGTTTGAGGAGTTTCCAGTGCGGCCACCCGTCCTGGTCAAGTCCTTCCAGTTCGTAAAATCCCATCTCACTCAGCAAACGACAGGTAGCGATGTGCATCAATTCTTCCTTCTGGCGCTTACTGTATTTACCCGGCCCCTTGCCTAATTCCTGAACACCTATTAAAAATAACATCACTTTCAGATCTGGTATATCTGAGTCGAATTCCTGCGCAATCTTTTGCTGCAGAACCTTCCATTTTGCATTTATTTCTGCTGGCTTCATATACAAAGATAGAAACAAAAGGAAGGTTTATGACATTATAATTAATACATAAGTTTTGAGATTTGTTACTTTTAACCCATAAAAACAGAAACGAATGAGTACAGTAATATCAACAGGGCTATTGGCCTACGGAATGTCCGGCAAATTATTTCAGGGCCCTTTTATTGATGCACATCAGGGATTCAAATTACATGCAGTTACCGAGCGCCACGAAAAGAATGCTGAGAAAGACTTTCCGGGTATTATCAGTTATGATAGTACCGATGAGCTGATCGCTGATGAGAATATTGACCTGATCGTGATCAATACGCCAAATTATCTGCATTATGAAAACGCTAAAAAGGCATTGGAGGCAGGCAAACATATTCTTGTTGAAAAACCATTTGCTGCTACTAGTGAAGAAGCTACAGAAATCTTTGAACTGGCAGAAAAACTGGGTAAAAAGGTATTCGTTTTTCAGAGCCGCAGATGGGACAGTGATTTTAATGCTGTCAAAAAGATTGTTGACAGTGGCAAACTGGGAAAACTGTCTGAAGTAAATTTCAGATACGACCGCTATAAAGCCGGGATTGGTGTTAAAAGCTTTAAAGAAGAGCTGTTTCCCGCTACCGGACTTCAGTATGACCTTGGCCCGCATTTGCTCGACCAGGTGATCAGCCTCTTTGGCAAACCAGACTCTTTTCACAAGATCTTGGGAAAAAATAGGGCTGGTACCAAGGTTGACGACTATTTTTCTATTCATTTGAGTTACCCCAACAGCGTTAATGTTTTTGTTCATGCGAGCATGCTCGTAGTTGATGTACAGCCTTCATTTGTGCTGCATGGAGAAAAAGGTAGTTTTATCAAGGAACGTGCGGATATCCAGGAAGAGCAACTTTTGAAAGGGATCAAACCCAACGATGCTGGTTTTGGCGTAGAAGCCAGGGGCAAGGAAGGTAAGCTGACTCTGATTGACACAAACGGAGAGCGGACACAGGAACTTGTGCCGTCTGACAGTGCTACTTATCTTTCTCTGTTTGAAGAGGTATACCAGTCGCTCGTGAATGACAAAGCTTTTCCTGTAACGCGGGAACAGATACTTGCACAGCTTGAAATACTGCAGGCGCAATAATGGGCCCATATCTTATACTTATTGCTGCATTTATCATTGCCCTTTATTTTATCTTCAGAAAGAAAGGGCAATCCGCGGAGGTCAGCGGTTTAACGGAAACGGATAAAAAGCTGCTTTCGGACCATGTAAGCTATTACCAGAAATTAGCTCCCGACGGGCGCTTAAAGTTTGAAGCCATGGTAACCGAATTTCTGGGCAGCGTCCGTATCGAAGGCGTGGGAATAAGCATTGAGCCGCTGGACCGGCTTCTTGTTGCCTCCAGCGCAATCATTCCTGTTTTTGGATTTGAGCGCTGGACATATCAGAACATCAGCAGTGTATTGCTCTATCCGGATACCTTTAATAAGGATTTTCAGTTTGAGGGCGCCGAACGCAGTATTCTTGGAATGGTGGGCACGGGCTATATGAACGGCCAGATGATCCTGTCACGCTCTGCTTTGCAGCAGGGTTTCTCTGCTAGTGCAGGAAAGGAAAATACGGCCATTCATGAGTTCGTTCATCTGCTGGATAAATCTGATGGTGCTACCGACGGTATTCCCGAAAATCTCATGCCACATCAGTATATCATTCCCTGGGTAAAAATGATCCATCAGGAAATAGCCAGGATTGAGCAGGGCAAATCCGACATCAATCCCTATGCGATTACAAATGAAGCGGAATTCTTTGCTGTAGTTTCTGAGTATTTTTTTGAGAAGCCAGAACAGTTTAAAGACAAGCATCCGGAACTTTACCGGATGCTTGCTGATACCTTCCTGCAGGACCCTGCTAATAAAGCAGGGATCTGACAGAATATACATTGATCCGATATTCCTGTTGAGACTATCGGATCAATGTGCCTCTTTTAAACAGGCAATAGTACTATTGTTTGTATTCAAAGTGATAAATCCCTGATCCTACATTTACTTTGAGATCCTTACCCTCGGTGCTGGTTTTGAATACACCCGCAGCTTTTTTAACAGGATTCCCGGATTCTGTAATGGCAGCTTCTGCTCCCCCGGGTAATACGACTACTGCCGAAGTATTGGGCGGTACCACTACATCAAGCTGCAGCACCTGGCTAGACCTGGTCCATTTGGCACTGGTTAAACCGTATAGTGTCTGGAGTTCGGCAGCGGCATAATTCAGGTTGCCGCCTGGTTTTGGTGTAACAGTAATCTTTTTATACCCCGGTCCGGATTCATCAGTATCCAGTCCCACCATGGTGCGGTACATCCAGTCGCCAATAGCTCCATAAGCATAATGGTTAAAAGAGTTCATATCGGTTGTCTGGAAAGTACCATTCGGTTTTTGCCCGTCCCAGCGTTCCCATATGGTGGTTGCACCTGTTTTTACCGGATATAACCATGAAGGATAGGTCTCCTGCAATAACAGGTCATACGCCACATCGTTATGGTTAAACCTGCTGAGCACATGGCACAGATAAGGAGTGCCCAGGAATCCCGTGGTAAGGTGGTTGCCATAACTTTTGATATTTTCTACGAGGCGGTCTGCAGCCTGCGCGCGAAGCTCTTCGGGCAGCATATCAAAGTTGAGCGCCAGCACATAGGCAGTTTGTGATCCTGATACCATGCGCCCGCTCGGAGTAATATACTCTTTTACAAAAGCTTTTTTGATGTTTTCCAGCTGTTCACTGTATTTGCGCACATCTTCATCTTTACCCAGTACGCGGGCGGTGTTGATGAGCAGCTGGGTAGAATGTGCCCAGAAACATTGGGCAATCAGGTATTTGTCGGTAATCGCCGCCCTGCCATCATTATCGTCATCAGGACGGTAAAAAAGCCAGTCGCCAAAGTGAAAACCGGTATTCCAGAGGCTGTTCACGCTCTTGCCGGTCATGAAGTCTACCCAGGCTTTCATGCTGCTGTATTGATTGCTGAGGATGTCCTTATCGCCATAGGCAAGATACATATCCCAGGGAATAACAGTGGCCGCATCGCCCCATCCGGTAGACCCTGCCTGGTCGCCCAGTACATTGGGAATTACAAAAGGAACGCTGCCGTTCGGCAACTGATCGGCGGCCAGATCTCTGAGCCATTTGGTAAAAAATCCGGCTACCTCCATATTATAGGAAGCGGTACGTGAGAAAACCTGTGCATCACCCGTCCAGCCAAGGCGCTCATCACGCTGCGGACAATCTGTAGGCACATCTACAAAGTTCCCCTTCTGCCCCCATTGAATGTTGTGCTGCAACTGGTTTAACAGGGGATTTGAAGTGCTGAACGTTCCCGTAGGTTTCATATCTGAATAGATGGCCACAGCTGTAAAATCTGCCGCTGAAGGCTTTCCCGGAAAGCCTTCAAGTTTGATATAACGGAAACCCTGGTAAGTGAAATGAGGTTCGTATTCTTCCACTGCAGCGCCCTTGAGGGTATAGGTAACCAGTTGTTTGGCACTACGCAGGTTGGCAGTGTAAAAGTTGCCCGCTTTGTCGAGCACTTCGCCATGTTCAATTTTGACAACGGTACCCCTGGCCCCGTGTACCTTAAACTGTACCCAGCCTACAAGGTTCTGGCCAAAGTCTATCACAGTTTCGCCGGCTGGCGTAGTGATGATCTGTTTGGGTTTAAAAGTTTCGTGTTTGCGCGACAGCGGACTGATGCTGGCTTCGAGGCGCTCCGCGCCGGCCGAAACCACTGCCACAGGTTTCCATTTACTGGTGCTGGCAGTATTTTCCGCCCATCCGGGAACCTCTAAACGGGCGTCGTAGGTTTCTCCATTGTATATATCAGAATACAGGATAGGTCCTTTAAGATATTTCCAGGATTCATCGCTCTGCACAACCTGGCGCTGTCCGTCGGTAAATTCGATCTCCAGCTGCAGCAATCCGCTGAGCTGGTTCCCATAATAACCGTGCTGGGTTTTGAAGGGAATCTGACTGCGGTACCAGCCGTCGCCGAGCGCAAAACCGATCGTATTATTGCCGGATTTGAGGAGATCGGTAACGTCGTAAGTCTGGTAAAGGAGCCGTTTATGGTAGCTGGTCCATCCGGGGGTAAAGAAGTCGCTGCCGATCTTTTTACCATTCAACCTGGCCTCGTACATACCATGGGCCGTGATATAGGCAGTGGCCGATTTGATGGGTTTGGAAAAGCTGAAGGATTTGCGGAAATAGGGGCTGGGGCCAACAACAGTATCGCCCACATAGGTGCTGATCCATTTGGCCGACCAATCGGATGTTGACAGCATACCCATCTGCCAGTAATCTACCTGGCTCCAGGCAGAGCTGTGTTTATGGTTATCCTTTACACGCACCTGCCAGTAATAACGCGTTTTGGCCTGCAGCGCCGGACCAGCATAAGCGATCTGTACCGAGGCATCGCTTTTAACCTCCCCGCTTTGCCATACAAGGTTTCTGCCGGCAGCGGTACCTGCAGCATCTTTACCCACCCTGATCTCGTAAGAAGTTTGCATCGTTGCGCGCTCGTCGCTTTTAAGTTTCCAGCTCATTCGCGGATGCAGGGCATCCAGGCCCATGGGATGGTGCATGTATTCTACGGCCAGATCGCTGACACTGAGCTGCTGGGCATGCGCCTGGCTGCCAGAAAAGGTTAGCATCAGTACAAGCGCTATACCGCCACTGTATAATTTAGGAATGTTTATCAGAAAAGGCTTGTTCATTACTGTGGATTTTGGGTTAAATTATCTAAGGTAACATCACGTTGTGGTAAAGGCAGCAGCAATTTATTGGCCGTAACTACATAAGATCCTGCAGGAATATTGCTAAACTGCTGCATCTCTCTTTGTCCGTGGGCGGTCATTACCGTTACAGCGGTACCTGAACGTACAAGGTCATACCAGCGCTGGTTTTCAAAGGCAAGTTCTACCCTGCGTTCCTGCAATACCGCAGCGCGGAAGGCTGCCTGATCGTTCACAGCAAGTAATGGATTTGCATTACCAGCCGATTTATCAGGAAGCGCCGCACGCGTGCGTACCCTGTTGAGTAAGGTAAAAGCTTCGCCACCGGCGGTAAAACCCTGTTCGTTGAGGGCTTCTGCCATCATCAACAAAACATCTGAATACCGTAAGATAGGAAAATCATCGTTAGTCCTGTTGCGGTCTACAAATCCATGATTATATTTTTTCACATAAGGTACGTTGACGAATTTGCCATCGGAACCTATGAAACCGGTACCCAGGGACACATCTTTACGTGCATCTCCGGCTTCGTAAGCATTGAGCATGTCCTGAGTTGGGATATTCCAGCCGTTGCCGCTGCCAAGGTTAGTTCCCGGATCACCGGTAACGGCACTGCCCGAAGTCCAGGGTGCAAACTGGTAAAGAAAATTGCTGGCGAGCTCCGGTTTGGTACCGAGGTACTGGATTTCGAAAACAGATTCTGCATTGTTTTTATTGGAAGGATCGAACACACTGGCATAACTGGGCAGCAGGCTGTAGCCGGTAACCTGGCGCAGGGCGGTAAGCGCTTCGGCGAATTTCTTTTGCGTCAGGTAAACCTTGCCCAGCAGTGCAAAGGCAGCGCCTTTGGTGGCACGGCCGAGATCGGCCCCGGTATAGCTGGCAGGCAGCGAGGTAGAGGCAGAAGTTAAGTCGGCCACAATCTGTGTGTACACGTCGGCCACAGCAGCGCGGCCGGCAGATTTGGAATCACTGGGCGACTGCACCGCAGTAATCCTTAAGGGAACACCACCAAACTGCTGTACGAGGTTAAAGTAATGCCAGGCGCGCAAAAATTTGGCTTCGCCACTGTATTGTGCTTTGGCTGTGGCTGTCATGGTGATGGCATCCAGATGGTCGAGCACATCGTTACAGCGGGAAATGGCAGTGTAAGTGAGCGACCAGTACGTTTGTATTGGCGGTGCCGTAGCGGAAGATAAAAACTCGTCTACAAACTCACGCTGCTCCTGTCCTCTGTCGGTTGCATTGTACTGATACGAGGTATTATCCGAGCGCATTTCGCCAAAAAGCCAGTAGCTGGTATTGCCGAGGCCGTTTAGTGAACTGTAAGCACCGTTTACAGCCTGTTTGATATCGGTCTCAGTTTTGAAGAAGTTCTGTCCTACAATGGTAGCCTCGGGCGACTGCTCCAGGAAATCCTTTTTACATCCTTCTGCAGTAATGAGCAGGATACAAAGGGGAAGGACTATGTATTTTATCGTGGTTTTCATGATTATCAGATAAGCTTGTCTAAAAAGTTAGGTTAAGTCCCATGATCAGCGTTCTTGCCAAAGGATAGTTGGTAAAATCTTCTCCCGGTGTTAAAGCACTGCCTGTGGCGGTATTGGCCTCCGGATTACCATTGTACTTGGTAAAGGTGTACAGATTTTGGCCACTGACATAAAAACGGGCACCTTTGATCAATTTGGATTTGGCAAGCAGGGAGCCCGCAAAATTATAACCAAGGGTTACGTTCTGCAGGCGCAGGAAACTGGCATTTTCTACCCATGAGGAGTTGACATCACGGTAGATGACCCTTGAACCGTTAGTGGTGGGCGTAAACCCATCACCCGGATTTTGGGGCGAGCGCCAGCGGTTGAGTACCTTCTGGTCTACATTGAATACACCGTCAATGTTGAGCAGGTACTGATTGGCTGTTTTGAGTTCCTGACCGCCCTGCGAACCAACAAAGATTACACTGAGGTCAAAGTTTTTGTAGGAGAAGGAGTTGCTGAAGCCATAGGTAAAGTTGGGCTGTGCATGACCAATCACGGCGAAATCTTTGACAGGTTCTATAATACCATTGCCATCTACATCTTTATATTTGATAGACCCTACTACGGAAGTAACGTGGTGAGGCGAATTGTTGAGGTCTGCCTGATCTTTATAGATACCTTCTACCACATACCCATAGAACTGCCCGATCGGCTGACCCACCTGAGTAACATGTGTGTAGGAACCCTCGCCACTCAATCCGCTGTAAATAGGATCATTATTGGCATTGAGTGCCAGCACCCTGTTGCGGTTAAAGGAAATGTTGGCATTGGTGTTCCATTTGAACTGGCCCTGCAGGTTTTTCGTAGACAGGCCAATCTCAAAACCGCGGTTACGGATTTTACCGGAGTTGATAATGGCATTCGAGTATCCGGATGACTGCGGGATCTCACTGTTGTAGAGCATACCAGTAGTTAAACGGTTATAATAATCGAGATTCAGGTAGATACGGTCTTTGAATAATCCGAGGTCGATACCCCCATCAAACTCTTCGGAATTTTCCCAGGTAAGATCGGGGTTATTCAGTGTAGTGGATACCCTGCCCGGAGCCAGGTTGCCATTAAAAGCATAGTTGGCGGTGCCGACATTGGAGGTATAGGTATAATTTCCGATATTAAAGTTACCGGCTTTACCAAAACTGGCGCGCAGTTTCAGGTCGCTCAGCCATTTGGTATCTTTCAGGAAGTCTTCCTGCGACACTCTCCATCCGATAGCAGTGGAAGGAAAGGTACCATACCGCTGGTTGCTGCCAAAGCGCGAAGAACCATCAGTACGGATAGTTGCCGTGATCAGGTATTTATCCTTATAGGAATAGTTTGCCCTGGCCAGGTAGGAAATCAGCGACCATTTCTGGATATCCTCTCCATAGGTGCTGATTACCGCTGCGGCATTGATCGTTTTAACCAGGTCATCAGGATAGTTATCAGCGAAAAGTGTAATCGCATTCATTCTCTCCTTCTGTGCACTGAAACCTGCAACGGCACTCACATGGTGATTGGTACCAAAGGTTTTATCATAGCTCAGCAACAACTCCGACAGCCAGTTGAAGGTAGTATTTTTATAGGTATTGGAATTTGGCACTACCGGTGCGGGGTTACTCTCTCCACCTACGGTTGAGGGGTTAAAGTTGAATGAGTTCTCACTGGTGTAATCTACATTGTAGCTGTATTTTGCTTTTAAGCCGGGGATAATCTGATATTCTGCATAGGCACCGCCCAGGCCACGGAAATATTTATCCTGCGTTCCTGCAAATTGAAGTGAGTTGAGCGGATTTGGCGCCCCGATGCCGCCCGGAGAGTTGATATAGGAAGTACGGTTGCCATTCACATCAGTTACAGGAACAATAGGGCTGAGCCATAAAGCACGCGTGATCACGTCCCGGCCCCCGGAATCAAAATTATTACGGTTCTGCACGCTGTTGGTGGGAGCCAGGTTAATGCCCACCTTTAATTTTTTACTGACGTTAGTTTCTATATTGGCACGGATGGAGTACCGGGAAAAGTCGGTATACCTGATGGTACCCTCCTGGTTAAGACGGTTGACCGAAAAGTTATAGTGTGTATCTTCTGTACCTCCGCTGATACCCAGGTCCAGGCTATTTTGTGTGGCCCTGCGCAGGATCTCATTGTACCAATCCGTACCCGCCCCGTACTGCGCAGGGTTACGGAATTCTGCAGGAATATCTACCTGGGTAACCGGTACACCCCTGAAAGCAAAATCATCAGTAATGATATCCTGGCGGAACTGCGCATACTGCTCTCCATTGAGCATTTTAGGCCTGCCACGCTGCGGGACGGATTGGGTGCCGACATAAGAATTGAGGGTAATGACCGGCGCACCTGTTTTTCCCTTTTTAGTAGTGATCACCACAACCCCATTTGATCCGCGCGAACCATAGATCGCCGTAGAGGAGGCATCCTTAAGTATAGTGACCGACTCGATATCATCAGGATTGATCACATTTAATGGATTGTACGTTAATCCGGCAGTATTGGAGATGGGATAACCATCCACCACAAACAAGGGATTATCTCCTGCCCCTATGGATCCGGAACCACGGATTTTAATGGTTGACCCTGCCCCCGGCGACCCAGTATTGGTACTGATCTGCACACCGGAAACCTGGCCTACCAGCTTCTGGTCTACAGAGGTAACCGGCAGATCTTTGATCTGTGCCAGGTCTACCGTAGCCACGGAACCTGTCAGATCTTTCTTTTTCTGCACCCCATACCCTACTACTGCTACCTCAGAAAGGGCGGCGCTGGCCGGACTGAGCTTTACACTGATAGCAGCACCTGTGACAGGTACCTCTTTGGTCTCATAGCCTACAAAAGTAAAGATGAGGGTATTGCCTTTTGCAGCGCTGATAGAAAACAGGCCATCGGTATTGGTTGAAGCCCCTTTGCGGGTTTCTTTCACATAAACTGACACCCCGGGTAATGGTGTATTGTCATCTGCGCTGGTTACTTTTCCCTGCACGGTGATGTCTTGCGCCAGCAAACTGCCACTGCAACAAAACAGCAAGAAGAAAAATAGCATAGGGCTACCCGGAAAACGGAATAGTAGAAATTCTCTTTTCATAACTGGAATAATATTTGGATGATCTAATGTATAGGCCATGTGTCAAAAAAGTGACCTGTAGCATCCTGACAACCGTCCTGTACAGTTATGGAAAATACACGTTAACAGACTACTAAACAATGTGTTATCTTTTTTTAAAAAGATATAAATTGATATAGTTTATCTCTCAAATAAATTATACCTTGAACTATTATTTAAAAAAATAATAAACCAAATAGATGTACTGTATGAAATCTGCTATAGCGCGGCCGCGCTGAAAGGATTTATTATTCACGAAAGACTAAAACCTTTTATCACATGAAGACAAATATGTTTTGTGATTGTATTGATGAATATTCTGCTACCCCGAAGTACCTGCAGCTCTCCCGGCTGGTGATCAAAGCCATCGAACAGGGGAAATTAAAGATGGACAGTATGCTCCCCTCCATCAATGAAGTGAGCTGCAATCTGGAATTATCACGGGATACAGCAGAAAAGGGCTATCGTTACCTCAAAAAGAAAGGCATCATCAATTCCGTACCGGGAAAAGGCTACTACATCACCAATACAAATTTTAAGCAGCAGCTGAAGGTATTTCTGCTGTTTAATAAACTCAGTGCACATAAAAAGATTATTTATGACGCCTTTATCGCCACCCTGGGCCAGGATGTTACGGTAGACTTTTATATCTATAACAACAACTTCAGCCTGTTCAAACATTTCCTGGCCAACCAGAAGGACGATTATTCACATTATGTAATTATTCCTCATTTTATAGACGACGACGGCTTTGCAAGGGATGTGATCAACCTGCTGCCAAAACACAAACTGGTGATGCTGGACAAGCTGCTGCCAGGTATAGAGGGTGAATATGCAGCTGCCTATGAAAACTTTGAACAGAATATCTATAATGCCCTGGAGCAGGCGCTGGCCCCACTGAGCAAGTACCATACGATCAAGATTATTTTTCCAAAACAGAGCTATTTCCCAAAGGAGATCCTGAAAGGTTTTATCAGGTTTTGCCAGCAATATGCCTTTACACATCAGGTGGTGAACAATATTTCTATTGAACCGATTAACTCAGGAGAAGTGTTTATCAATTTGATGGAAGATGACCTGGTTGTACTGCTGGAGCGCCTGATCAGTCTGGGGTCTACAATAGGAAAGGACGTAGGGGTAATTTCCTATAATGAGACACCATTGAAAAAGATACTGGTGAACGGGATCTCTACAATTTCGACTGATTTCAGCTTTATGGGCAATGCAGCAGCAAACCTGATCCTGGATAATTCGAGAAGACACATAGAAGTACCTTTCTATTTTACGAAGCGTGCAAGCTTATAAAAAAACCGCTGTGCATAGCGGTTTTTATTTATTAAAGCCCGCCTAACAGCGCCACAATAAACTCTGTGGAAACTTCTACATGCGGGATATGTCCGCAGCCGTCAAATTCTATCAGCTTTGCTTTAGGGATACGGGCAGCAGTCTGTTTTCCGAGCAACTTGTATTGTCCGTGAGCGGCCTGCAGTTCCGGGCTGAGCAATCCTTTTCCTACAATGGTTTTATCTTCTTTGCCGATAAACAAGATTGTAGGCACAGTAATGTTCTGCAACTCATACAGTACCGGCTGTTCATAAATCATTGTGAATGTCATGGCCGCTACTTTTGCATAGCGCGGGAAATCGGCACTGCCGGTTACACCAGCTCCTATACTTACCAGCTCATCGTACTCCGGCTTCCATACTGTAAAATACGAGCTTTGATAATATTTTTTGATACTTTCCGCAGTAGCCTTCAGTTCTGTTTTGTATTGCTCTTCTGTCGTGGTGTATGGCACAAACTGCCTGTAGTCTTCCAGACCTATCGGATCTTCAAGCAACAGCTTTTCTGTAGTTTGCGGATACATGAGGGCAAATCTGGTGGCCAGCATACCGCCCATAGAATGGCCAAGTATATTTGCTTTTTGAATCCCCAGGGTATCCAATAAGGCTTTATTCCATCTCGCCATCTGGTGAAAGCTGTAATGGATAAATGCTTTCGATGATTTACCAAATCCAATCTGGTCAGGAACCACTACCCTGAAACCCCTGCCGGTTAAAGCCTTGATTACATTTGTCCAGTAATAACCGCCAAAGTTCTTTCCATGAAATAAGACTACTGTTCTTCCATTTGCATTTTGAGTGGGCGCGATATCCATATAAGCCATACGTATATCCTGTCCTTCGGTATGGATAGGAAAGAACTTTACGGGATAAGGGTATTTGATATTTTCGAGTGTGATAGAAAGCGTATCAGTCTTCTGGGCAGACGCAGACAGCATAAAACAAAATAACAGGAAAGATGAAACTAGAAGTTTTCTGAACATAGGGTTTTAATTTTCCTCTATGAAACATGCACAGAAGGATAAGTTTCTAAAATTAACGATTATTTACAACAAAGCCCCGTTCCTTTTTAAAGAAACGGGGCTTAAAATGGCGGAATTGATCTAGTCTATTTTTTTAATGTAAAAGGAATATTCACACCAAATGTGATATTACGTCCCATATTATAGATCCCCAGTGTAGGATCTTCATCACTTAATCTGCCCGGTTTAAAACGGCTTAAATGATCATAATAAGCTTTGTTCAGCAGATTTTTACCCGCTGCATAAATCGTGATCACCTGATCTTTGCTTAGCTTCAGGGTAGTTCCGATAGCGGCATTTAAAAGGGTATAGCCCGCAGTAGGTTGCTCAAAGCTGTCAATTTTACTCTGTCTCCAGAAGTTATCTATACCAACAGAAACATACGAATGTGAGGTTCCTGCTATCTTTGGTTCAAAACGCAGTTCGTTACGCAAAGCAGCAGCCGGGGTAAACGGAAGCGACTCTTTGGTAGTGCGGTTTGTTGCCCTGGTATAAGAGAAGCTATTTTCAAAATGGATCAGGCTAACCGGGTGTAAAGTTAATGTAGCTTCTATCCCGCGCAGAAAAGCATCGTCCTGAACAAAGTTGTATACAGGGTAATCTCTGCCATCTACATCAATGTTCTGACCATTTGTACTGTAATAAATATAGTTGTTGATGATATTGGCAAAAGCACCCAGGCTTGTACTTACATACTGGTTCTGGTATTCAAAAGAAGCGTCGGCCTGGTAACTTTGTTCCGGTTTAAGATCCGGATTACCCAACTCATAGCGGAAAGCACCTTCATGTACGCCATTAGCTGATAGCTCTGCGATGTTTGGTGCCCTGAATGCGCTTCCTGCGTTGGCCTTAAAGCTGAATGCCTCATTAAATTCATGTGTATAACCCAGGGCCCCGGTAACGTGCGAGAATTTATTGTCAAAAGCACTGAACTGTGAGTCGCCGTCAAAGGCTTTACCAGTCATTTTTCTGTAGTCGAAACGGATACCCGCATTAAAGGTATCGTTATCCCATGTTTTTTTTACATAGGCAAATCCACCTGCGGCTTGTGAATCATAATCAGGGATCAGCTGTTCGGCACCGGTAGTATTGATACTGTGCATAAATTCTCCTGATGCACCCAATACTGGGGCCCATCCGTTTACTTCCTTAAATGAGTATTTAAGGTCGTAGCTGTAAGTATAACTGTTGAGGAATAGAGCCAGTCCGTCATCTCCTGCGCCTTCGAGTTCCCTGCGAAGGTTATGCTGATAACCCAGCGTAGCTTTTAAACTACCATCGCCTAAAAGGATATTACTGTTCAGCGCAATTTTGTAATGGCGGACATCCTGTTTTGGGTAGGCCAGTGTCCTGTCTTTATTCTGTGCATCGGTAAAAGTATTGCCGTCGTCATCTACCAGCGCGCCTGCGTCATTTCTCACAGGCTCATAAAAGCCAATATTGGTACGAAAGCTGGACGCATCCAAATGTGCATATCCCCATTTTTTATTTAAGCCGATCTGTCCTTCAAAGTTTGTTTCATTAAAGCCCGAATTTGGAACAAATTCAGTTGGGGTTTTATAAGAGTAGGCATTTTTGTATGATCCGCGCACTTTATATATAAACCCGTTCTCGTTGCCCTGCAGCATCAGTGAACTTCCGGTCAGCCCGTTGTTGGTAGCATAATTGGTCAGGAATTCTCCCCTCAGTGTACCGTCCGGTGCAGGCAGCCCGTCAAGGATATTGATTACCCCGCCTAATGCGTCGGAGCCATACATTAAACTGGCCGGGCCTTTCAGTACCTCCACATGGTCGGCACTGTACTGATCAATTTCAATACCGTGCTCATCGCCCCACTGCTGCCCCTGTTGTTTTACACCGTCACTTACTGTAACCACACGGTTATAGCTTAATCCGCGGATAACTGGTTTGGAGATACCCGGGCCTGTAGTAACCTGGGCTACTCCCGGTACGCGGGAGATCGCATCAATCAGGTTTGTAGAAGGATGATACAGGAGATCGGCCTTGCTCACCGCAGAAACGGAAGTACTGTTTTTGCGGTTATCTGAACTTGAAGCAGATCCGGTAATCACTACTTCCCTTCCTTCAATCACGCTCGCCTGTAAAGCAAAGTTAAGCGCGCCGGCATTTGCAAGATCAACAGATTGTGTGATGGTCCTGTACCCGATATAGCTTACCTGAACGAGGAAGCGTCCGCGTGCAGGGATATTTTTGATAACGAATTCTCCATTTTGGTTGGTAATTGCAGAACTGCGCAGGTCGGGAATAGAAATAGCTGCGCCTGGCAGAGGTGACTGTGTTTGTGCATCAGTAATCCTGCCCCTGAACTCTGTCTGTGCGGCAGCGGATGTAACATTGAAAGTAAAAACGGAGATGAGTACAACTAAAAATAGAAGTATCTTTTTCATATATATTTATATTTTCGCCAATGGCCTGCAACGCTATTGATGGTTAGAGCTATTGCAAAATCCTATTAGCACATGATTTCATTTGTGTGTAATTTACTGAAGGCCAAATAGGTATTCAGCAGATGCCTGTGCTGTAAAACACAGACCTGTTTATTTGGAATGAGATCAGGCTATCGGGGGGCCGCGTAGAGAAGTGCCTCTTAAAGCAGTATAACTTGCAGTAATCAAAACATAAGTTTTGATCAGCAATATACTTCTGGACTTCAGCTCAAAGGAATGGGTACTTGTTAAATAATCTTTTTCAAAGTGTGCAGAACAGATCAGGCAGTTATGGGATTCATTGCCAATATGCGTCTTGTGCATACACATCTTACCATATTTGGCGCAATCGTTCTGCTCCTCCTCATGATGATGAAGAGTACTCCAGGGAATGAGTGCTATGGCAAATACCCACAGCATACAAACCGCAAAGGCCTGTTGAATATGTAAGCGTTTCTTTTTCAATTGATCTGTAAAAGTAAGTAAATAAGGATCATTCGTGTAATTATAAAGTAACAAAGCCTTTATAAAACCTTTTAAATTACAAATAGCGTATATGTATCTACTTATGGCATAGTAACTGTACGCCATTTAGCAGATATTTCTAAAATCAAATACAAATTATATGGCAACGTCTCAGCAAATAAAAACTGGCTATATCGATTACGTACTTACACATGACGAGCAGCCAAAATCTGTTTACAGTTTTGTGAAAAAACTGAAAATCACAGAATCTGAATTTTATCAGTTCTATGCCTCATTTGAAAGTATTGAGAAGCTGATTTGGGCAGACCTTACAGTGGATACGATAGATACAATACAGCAGCAGGAAGTGTGGGCACAGTATTCTTCGCGTGACAGGATGCTTTCGTTCTTTTACAGTTATGTAGAAGTGCTGAAAAAACACAGGAGCTTTATCGTTTACAGCCTGAAACAGCATTCTGCCAAATTTGCCACACCGTCAGTATTATCTGGCGTAAAACCAATATTCGAAAATTTTGCCGAAGAGCTGATCAGCGAAGGAGTGGAAAACGGGGAACTGGCCGACCGTAAATTCCTGACCAAAAGATATAAAGACGCATTATGGATCCAGTTTGCCTTTATTCTTAATTTCTGGGTGAATGACGACAGTACAGGATTTGAAAAAACCGACGAAGCCATTGAAAAAGGCATTAACGTAACCTTCGATCTGTTTCAGCGCTCCCCTCTCGATAACTTGTTTGAGTATGGAAAGTTCTTGTCGAGAAACAGCAGGTTTACAGAAAAAATGAGGAAATAGAGCATATGAACGAACAGAACAGTATCCCTGTTACCAAAGCTGAGCGATCAGCTAAATTTGTAAAAACGGGTTTCCAGATTGGCGGCAATTATATCAAACATTACTCCAAGAAACTTTTTAACCCCGAGATGGGAAGGGATGAACTCAATGAAGATAATGCTACAGACATTTATAAATCATTGAGCGAACTGAAAGGAAGCGCGTTGAAAATTGCGCAAATGCTCAGTATGGATAAGAACATCCTGCCCAAATCGTATGTCGACAAATTTACACAGTCACAATACAACGCACCTCC
Source organism: Pedobacter westerhofensis (assembly GCF_900182595.1). Lineage (GTDB taxonomy): Bacteria > Bacteroidota > Bacteroidia > Sphingobacteriales > Sphingobacteriaceae > Pedobacter > Pedobacter westerhofensis. Next base: position 182,383 of record NZ_FXTN01000008.1, read on the forward strand.
GCTCTCAGGACCGCTGATTGTGCGGACATTTACCAAAAACTTTGGTAAAACCCCCGAAGCAATTTATGACAAATTCAATATTGTCTCCACCAATGCTGCTTCGATAGGCCAGGTACACCAGGCTGAACTGAAAGGGAAAAAGTTAGCAGTGAAGATCCAGTACCCGGGCGTTGGCGACAGTATTTCTTCGGACCTGAAACTGGTAAAACCTTTTGCCTTCCGTTTACTCGGGATGAGCGAAAAAGAACTGAATATCTATATCAAAGAAGTAGAGGAAAGACTGCTGGAAGAAACAGACTACGAACTGGAGGTACGCCGCTCGATAGAAATCACAGAAGCTTGTAAAGTACTCGATAATGTGGTTTTCCCAACTTATTATCCCGAATTGTCGGGCAAACGGATTATCACAATGGACTGGATAGAGGGGCTCCACTTAAAGGAGTTCCTGCAAACAAATCCATCACAGGAACTGCGCAATAAGATTGGCCAGGCACTGTGGGATTTCTATAATTTCCAGCAGCATGAGCTCAGGGCTGTACATGCAGATCCTCATCCGGGGAACTTTATGATCACACCGGACGAGAAGCTTGGGGTAATCGACTTTGGCTGTATCAAGGAAATGCCGGCCGACTTTTACGATCCTTTCTTTTCACTGATCTCGTCTGACGTGGTGAACGACAAACAAAAAACAATCGAAGCCTTCAGAAAACTGGATATGATCCATACCGGCGATACCCCGGCACAGATAGAATTTTATTACAAAGCATATCTGGAGATGATCCAGCTTTTTGCAAAGCCTTATCTCAGCAGCACCTTTGATTTTAGTGAGCCGGAGTTCTTCGCCAAACTTTATGCTTATGGAGAAAAGATCGCGAAGATGCCTGAATTTAAACAGGCGCGTGGTGTAAAACACTTTATCTATGTAAACAGGACCAACTTTGGCCTGTATACGATACTACAGGAATTAAAAGCGGTTGTACGCACAGATACCTTTAAACCCCATGTTGCATGAGGATCCTGCTAACTGGCGCCAATGGCTATATCGGCACACGCCTCTTACCGGTCCTGCTGGAAGAGGGACATGATGTAGTTTGTATGGTGCGCGACAAGCGCCGTTTTGCCGCGGAATCAGATTTTGGGGATAAGGTGAAAATTATCACTGGTGACCTGCTTAAACCGGAGACATTGGAAAACATTCCGGATGACATTGATGCCGCCTATTACCTGGTGCATTCCATGTCGTCTGGCGGTAGTGAATTCTCAGAACAGGAGTTTGAATCGGCCATGCATTTTGTAAAGGCAATTCAGAAAACATCCTGCAGACAGATTATTTACCTGACCGGAATTGTCAATGATGAAGATCTTTCCAAACATTTGACCTCGCGCTTAGCCGTAGAAAAAGAATTAAAGAAATCAGGAATAGCCTACACGATCTTACGTGCCGCGATTATCATCGGATCAGGAAGTGCCTCCTTTGAGATTATCCGTGATCTTACAGAAAAACTGCCGGTAATGGTTGCGCCCAAATGGGTAAATACCAGGTGCCAGCCTATCGGTATACGTGATGTGCTGGGTTACCTGAGCGGCATACTGATGAATGAAAAAGCTTTTAATGAGACTTTTGATATCGGTGGACCGGATATCCTTACCTATAAAGAAATGATGCTGCAGTATGCCAGATCACGCGGATTAAAGCGCTGGATTTTTACTGTACCAGTACTTACGCCGCGATTATCGTCACTGTGGCTAAACCTGGTAACCACCGTACCGTATTCCCTGGCCCGCAGCCTGGTAGACAGTATGAAAAATGAAGTGGTCTGCAAAGATGACCATATCAAAGAAGTAGTGCCAAGAACATGTTTCAACTATATGGAAACCCTTAAGCTCGCCTTTGAGAAGATTGAACAGCACTCTATCGTATCGAGCTGGAAGGATGCGTTAAACAGGGGATACCTGGATACATCATTCATGGATCAGGTAAAAGTACCGCAAAAAGGTACACTTGAATACAAAGTAAAAATGCCATTTGAAAGAAAAGCTGAGGAGGTTTTTGAAAACATCTGGGGTATAGGAGGCAGCAGGGGCTGGTATTATCTGGATTGGCTATGGAATCTACGGGGCTTTCTTGATAAGTTATTCGGGGGCGTAGGCACCAGAAGAGGACGCACCAGCAATGTTACTTTACAGGCCGGTGATGTACTGGATTTCTGGAGGGTGCTTCTGGCAGACAGAAAAAATACAAGGCTGTTGTTGTATGCGGAAATGAAAGTACCGGGTGAGGCATGGCTTGAGCTGAAGATCATCAGCTACCACGGGAAATCTTATCTTCTTCAGGTGGCTACATTCAGGCCCTCAGGATTATGGGGCAGGTTGTACTGGTATTCCATGTATCCTTTCCATTTGGTACTTTTTAAAGGTATGGCCAAACAAATTACCACCTATCGACCAAAATAAAAAGGAGTATAGTCGCCACAACTATACCCCCTATTCTAACCTAAAAACTTATATATAAGACAGTAGTAAACTCAAAAGGTTTGAATGGTTTACAATTAATTCCACCTAAACGTGTAATTTCAAAATCGAACAAGTCATATTGTCTCATAAAAGTCTTTTGTTTATAATAATTTTGAAATATGTAAACATAATCCATATAGATAAATATATTTGTAGACAAATTTTTAATGCTTTGGACATACTTCCACCATCCTGTAAAAACGTACTTGTAATTGAAGATAATCACGCCATTCTGGATGTGATCACTTTAATCCTGCAAAGCGAATCTTATAAAGTGACGGGCTTGAACAAAAGTGCTGATATGATGATCCATATTGAGCAATTTAAGCCTGATCTCATCATTTTAGATATCATGCTACCGGATGGTGACGGGCGTGATTTATTAAAAGCAATACGTTCTGACGCCAGTACAGCAGATATACCTGTACTGATGATATCGGCACGATATACCGCAGAAAATGTGCAGCATGGAGAATTCAAACCAAATGGCTTTCTGGCAAAACCATTTGATATTGATGATCTTCTGGACCGGATTGAAGGAATCCTGGCCGGTAAAATATATTAGGCTCCTTTTCTTTTGTCGAGGCTCTGCATCAGCTGGGTATAAAGATCGTCGCTGACTTCTTCTCTTGGTTTCAGTTTTTTAACAGTTGCCCTTTTACCTTTAGCCTTGGCTTTGATAATCTTCAGCAGATCTGTACTGTATTCGTCTTTAAAACTCTCAATATTAAACTCAGATGTAAACTGCTTGATTAATGCCAGGCCCATATCCAGTTCTTTTTTAGTAACCGTGCTGGATTCAGGCACTTCGAGTTCATCATATCCCCTTACTTCCTGCTGAAAGCGAATTTTGGTGACCACAAGTACATCACCCAGCGGATGGATTACGCATAAATTCTCGGTATTTCTAAAGACGAAGCGCGCCACTCCTGCTTTGCCGGATTTTACCAGTGCTTTTAATAAAAGGGCATAAGCCTTTTTACCCTGCTTCTCTGGCTCTGCATAGTAAGAGATCTCGTAATAAATCGGGTTGATATCATTGATATTCACAAAATTCTCCAGTTCGATCATCTTGGTCTTTTCCGGACTGGCGTCTTCAAAGTCGTGCTCATCCAAAATTACGTACTGGTCTTTTACAAGATATCCTTTTACGATTTTATCATAAGGCACTTCTTTGTTTGTATTTTCATTCACTCTTTTAAACTTGATGTGGGCATGATCCTTGCTATCCAGCATATCCAGGTCAAGATGACTGCTTTGTACAGCAGAATAGAGTTTTATCGGTATATTCACCAGTCCGAATCCAATAGATCCTCTCCAGAGTGTTCTCATAATCAATAGATTTTATCTTTTTAACAACAGGGTTTATCATTTGTTTGGGAGGCTTTGGAGCAAACATTGCAAATTCAATATTGTTATACCCCTAAAAATTACATGAAAACAATACTTACTATCGCATTTGCGCTCATCGTTTCGCTCAGCTCGGCACAGCTCAAACCTGTATCCTATCAGGATGGCAGCCAGAAATTAAATGGTTTTTCTATTGCTCCTGCCAGGGGGAATATGAAGAAAGCCGGTATCCTCATTCTGCCTGCCTGGATGGGAATTGATGCCCATTCAAAAAGAGTTGCAGCACAGTTATCGCAATCAGGCTACCACGCATTTATAGCAGATATTTATGGTGAAGGCAATTATCCTGCTGATGTCAAAGCAGCAGGTGCAAAGGCAGGTTATTATAAAAAGAATATTGCAGCATATCATCAGCGTATCAAACTGGCGATGCAGGAACTGATCAAATCCGGAGCTGATGCCTCAAGGATTGTTGTGATCGGTTATTGTTTTGGTGGCACAGGAGCTTTAGAAGCTGCCAGGGAGAACTTCCCGGTTAAGGGTATTGTTTCCTTCCATGGCGGACTGGACCGCGACAGTACACGTACGATTAATCCAATTAAACCACAGGTACTGGTATTGCATGGCGCAGATGATCCGTATGCTCCGGTTCCGGTAATACTGGCCTTTCAGAAAGAGATGAGAACAGCTAAGGCCGACTGGCAGATGATCTATTATGCAAATGCTGTCCATTCATTTACAGAGGCTGAAGCGGGGAATGATAATTCCAAGGGCGCAGCTTATAATGAACTTGCAGATAAAAGATCATGGAAACATATGATGATGTTCCTTGATGAAGTATTAGCCAATTAATGGCTAATACTTAAAAGATATAGAGTATGCTATTGTTGTGCTTTTAATAAGTCAACGATAGCATCTTTTGAAAGCTTTTCCTGCTCACCGGTGTGCATGTTTTTTAAAGTAAGAATTCCGCTTTGTATTTCATCGCTTCCAATAAGAACCACATAAGGTATAGATTTATCATCGGCATAGCTCATCTGCTTTTTAAGCTTCGCTGATGAAGGATAAAGTTCTGCGGCAACACCTGCTTCCCTTAACTGCTGTAAAAGCGGCAGCGCATACAATTCTGCCTCTCTGTCGAAATTACTGATCAGCACCTTTGTTCCTGCAGCTGCAGATTCTGGGAAGAGGTTAACTTCCTGCATCACATCATAGATCCTGTCGGCCCCAAAAGAGATCCCTACACCGGTAAGGCCTTTCAAACCAAACATACCCGTAAGGTCATCATAACGGCCACCGCCCCCGATACTGCCCATGGCAGCCTCATTGGTTTTTACTTCATAGATACAGCCTGTATAATAGTTTAGTCCGCGTGCCAGGGTGATATCCAGTTCCAGATCTGGTTTTTTCAGTTTGCTGTCAGAGAGCAGTCCTGCAACGTAAGAAAATACCGTTTCGATTTCTTCAATGCCTTTTAAACCTGTTGCAGAAGCTGACAGCACTTGTTTCAGACTGCTCAGTTTCTCTTCATTTGTACCCTGCAGCAGGATTACCGGCTTTAACTTGTCAATATCCTGTTCAGTAAATCCTCTTTCGATCAGTTCTTTGGTTACGCCCTCAAAACCGATCTTATCCAGTTTATCAATGGCTACGGTCATATCCACGATCAGTTCAGGCTTACCTATGATCTCGGCGATGCCGGAAAGGATTTTTCGGTTATTGATCTTAATGGTAAAGTCCGTCATGCCAAGGTTGCTTAACGCTTCCTGATAAATCAGCACAAATTCTGCTTCATTCAGCAGACTTTCTGAGCCTACCACATCAACATCACATTGGTAAAACTCGCGGTATCTTCCTTTCTGCGGACGGTCGGCACGCCATACCGGCTGCACCTGAAAGCGCTTAAAAGGTAATGCAATATCATTCTGGTGCATCACCACATAACGTGCAAACGGCACAGTGAGGTCATAGCGCAATGCTTTTTCGCTGATGGAAGAGATCAGTGCATTGGAGTTCATCGCAGACAGATGATTTGCATTTGCTTTGGAAAGATAGTCTCCGGAATTCAGGATCTTAAAAATCAGTTTGTCGCCTTCATCACCGTATTTCCCTGTAAGGGTAGAGAGATTTTCCATTGAGGGAGTTTGTATCTCCGCATAACCATATTTCTTAAATACCTTTTTAATCGTATCAAAAATGTAGTTACGTTTCACCATTTCCTGGGGTGAAAAATCACGGGTTCCTTTGGCTAAGGACGGTTTAATATTAGACATGACTGCAAAAGTACAAAAACTAAAAGGCATAAAAAAAGCTGCCGAAGCAGCTTTTTAATTATTTCATCGATTTATTAAACCAATAATCTCACTGGTTCTTCCATCAAAGCTTTAAATGTTTGCAGGAATGCAGCACCTGTAGCTCCGTCAACCGTACGGTGATCACAGCTCAAAGTAACTTTCATCACATTTCCCGGAACTACAGCACCATTTTTAACAACCGGCACCTGTGATATTCCTCCGATTGCAAGGATACAGGAATCTGGCGTATTAATGATTGCAGTAAATTCATCAATTCCGAACATACCCAGGTTAGATACGGTGAATGTAGAACCTTCCCAGTCAGACGGCTGCAGTTTTTTAGCTTTTGCACGTTGTGCAAAGTCTTTCACTTCAGCAGAAATGCGTGACAATGATTTACCATCAGCAAAACGAACAACCGGAACAAGCAGGCCATCTTCAACAGCGATTGCCACACCAATGTTCACATGCTCATTGTAGCGGATCACATCACCTCTCCATGAAGAGTTCACATTTGGATGTTGTTTTAACGCAACAGCAACTGCTTTTACAACCAGGTCGTTAAATGATAATTTCACCGGAGAGAACTCATTCATTTTGCCCCGTGCAGCAATTGCAGCATCCATATCAATACTCATTGTAAGATAGAAATGCGGTGCTGTAAACAGACTTTCAGATAAACGTTTTGCAATTACTTTACGCATTTGCGATACTGGTTTCTCTGTAAATTTCTCTTCACCTATGTAAGCAGCCAGAACCGGTGCTGCTTTTTCTGCAGGTGCAGCAGATCCTTCAGCAGCTTTTGCAGGAGCAGCAGGCTTAAAGTTCTCTATATCTTTTTTGATGATACGTCCACCGTCAGCACTACCTGAAACCTGTGAAAGATCAATTCCTTTATCTTTTGCGATTTTTTTAGCCAGCGGAGATGCTTTTAAACGGGCACCGTCAGTGGCTGCAGGAGCCGGAGCTTCTTCTGATTTTGATTCAGCAGCAGGAGCAGCTGTTTCTTTAACAGGAGCGTCAGCAGTTTTATCAGCAACCGGTTTCGCAGGCGCATCGCCCTGGTTCAGTATTCCACTGATGTCAAATCCTTCAGGACCAACAATCGCGATAATACCGTTTACTTTTGCAGCAGCACCTTTCTCTACACCAATGTGAAGTAAAGTTCCGTCTGCATAGCCCATTACTTCCATAGTTGCCTTATCAGTTTCTACGTCAGCCAGGATATCATCATTTTTAACTTTATCACCTACTTTTTTATGCCATTCAGCAATTACGCCTTCAGTCATGGTATCGCTTAACAAAGGCATACGCACAACCGTTACACCTGCTTTTTCCAGGTCTGCATCTGTTAACGCAGCGCCGGCAGCTTCAGCTTTTGGTGCTTCTTTTTCTTCAGCAGGTTTTTCCGCAGGCGCTTCTTCCTTTGCAGGAGCAGCAGAACCTTCAGCATCCAGAGCAGCTTTGTAATCTTCTCCTTCTTTACCTATAACAGCAATAACTGCATCTACAGGAACGGCTTTACCTTCTTCTACACCGATAAACAGCATCACACCATCCCAGTAAGATTCAAGGTCCATGGTCGCTTTATCAGTTTCCACTTCAGCAAGAACATCACCGCTTTTTACTTTATCGCCAACTTTTTTGTGCCACTTAGCCATCACCCCTTCGGTCATGGTGTCGCTCATTTTGGGCATTTTAACTACTTCAGCCATTCTATATTTTATATTGAAAGAGTTCTAAATTAATCCATGATATATGGATAGTCGGATTGTACGTATACATCAGTATATAATTCTGATGCTTCTGGCCAAGGAGACTCTTCGGCAAATTTAACGGAGTGATCAACAGTCTCTTTCACTTTAGCTTCGATTTCTTCAAACCAGGCTTCGTCAGCATACTTTTCTTTCAGTATTACTTCTCTCACCTGCTCAATCGGATCTTTAGCTTTATATTCTTCTAATTCGTCTTTTGTACGATATTTAGCCGGGTCAGACATAGAGTGTCCTCTGTAACGGTAAGTTCTCATTTCCAAAAATGTTGGTCCTTCGCCATTACGTGCGCGCTGAGCAGCTTCATCCATTGCATTGTGAACAGCAACAGGATCCATTCCATCAACCGGAGCACATGGCATATCAAAACCTAAACCGATTTTGTATATCTCTGTCATGTTTGTAGTACGCTCTACAGAAGTTCCCATTGCATAACCATTGTTCTCGCAAACAAAGATTACCGGAAGTTTCCATAACATCGCCATATTGAAGGTTTCGTTTAGTGCGCCCTGACGAACAGCACCATCACCCATATAGCAAACATTCAGATTGCTTGTTCCTTTATATTTTTCAGCAAATGCAATACCCGCACCAAGTGGGATCTGTCCACCAACGATTGCGTGGCCGCCATAAAAATTATGTTCTTTGCTAAACATGTGCATTGAACCACCTTTGCCTTTAGAGCATCCCGTAGCTTTACCGTACATTTCGGCCATGATACTGTCAGCACTCACTCCCAATGCCAGGGCATGGGCGTGATCACGGTAGGTAGTGATCATAGAATCTCCAGGTTGAAGGGCTGAAATTGCCCCGGCGATTACCGCCTCCTGACCAATATATAGATGACAAAAACCACGGATTTTTTGTTGTCCGTAAAGTTGACCAGTTTTCTCTTCGAATTTACGCATCAGCAACATCGACTCGAACCACTTCAGATAGGTATCCTTATTAATTTCTACTGCACTCATTTTTGGCTATTGATTTTATTTATGAGAGCAAATCTACTTTTTTATTGCAATAAATCGAAGAAATAGTAGAAAATGAACGAGATGTTTACATATTAATGTGACAAACCTGTTTTTTCCACAAATTACATTTGGATAACAAATCTGAAATACATAGTTTTGAAAAACCTGACAATAAGCCCGCAGTGGTGTAAGTTTAAGTGCAAGTACGTCTTTACCCAAACTTAAAAGTGTAACATGATAAAAAAGTTTTTGTTTTCTACCCTTATTGCCTTGTGCAGCATTACTGCTCTAAACGCACAAACAACAAAAGAAACCAACAAATTAGAAGATCCTGATAATCTAGCTTCTCAATACTTTTCCCAGGTTATGGGTGTTGCACTGGATGCGACATCAAACATTAAACTTTACAAATTCATTTACGAATGGGTTGGTGTACGTTACCAATATGGTGGCAATACCAAAAAAGGGATCGATTGCTCAGCTTTTACTAAAGCGATTTACGAGAAAGTTTTTAACACAACTTTATTGAGAAGCTCAAGAGATATCTTCAGTATGGTAGATCCCCTGGCAAAAGATGAGTTGAAAGAAGGCGATTTAGTTTTCTTTAAAATCAAAAGCTCAAGAATTACACATATCGGGATTTACCTGGGCGATCATCGTTTCGCACATGCATCTTCATCACGTGGCGTAGTAATCAGTAACCTCGACGAGCCTTATTACGCAAGACACTTCTACAGAGGAGGGCGCATTATTGAATCGGCCAAGAAAGAACTGATTGAGGAATAAATTGAAATTCTTTTTTTAGATATACAGTCCTTCTAATTATTTTAGAGGGACTTTTTTTTTATTATTTATCACCGGCATATCATGAACAGAGTTACAAAAATGACCTTTATCCGGGTAAAATATTGCTGTCAGATGCTGCTGGGTGTAGCTACTGCCCTGATATTTATCAGCTGTGCCGGCAGTACGAATGTCATAGGCCAGGTAGCTGAAACAGATACGCCAAGTGTAGCCAGAAAAGACACCATATCTATCGTTGCCGTGGGTGATATCATGCTGGGCTCCGCATACCGGTCAGCAGCAGACCTCCCACCTGATGACGCTGCAGGCAGTTTTAAGCATGTTAAATCGTACCTGAAAGGTGATGTTGTGTTCGGGAACCTTGAAGGATGTTTTTTGAATAAGGGGAGATCCACAAAATGCAAAGATACCGTAGGCAACAGTTGTTTTGCTTTCAGGATGCCGGAGCATTATGCCGCAGTTTATAAAAATGCGGGCTTTAATCTTCTGAGTACAGCGAATAACCATGTTGGCGATTTCGGCTTTGCCGGAAGAAAACGAAGCTCGGAACTTTTGGATTCCCTGCAGATCAACTATGCCGGACTAACGAGCCATCCCTATACAATTTTTGAGAAAGATAGTGTCAAATATGGTTTCTGTGCTTTTTCTCCCAATGATTTTACGCTCTCTATCACCAGTATCGACAGTGCAAAACAACTTGTTTCGTTTCTGAAACAGCGGGCAGATATTGTTATTGTTTCGTTCCATGGAGGTGGCGAAGGCGCTACGTTTGAGCATGTTCCCAGAGCCCATGAAATCTTTTATAAGGAAGACCGGGGCGATGTATACGCCTTTTCTCATGCGGTAATTGATGCGGGGGCCGACCTGGTTTTGGGACACGGGCCGCATGTTACCAGGGCTGTAGAAGTGTACAAAAACAAATTTATTGCTTACAGCCTTGGTAATTTCTGTACTTACGGACAGTTTAACCTGAACGGCCCAAATGGTTATGCGCCGCTGCTGAATATTAAGCTAAATAAGCGTGGAGACTTTCTTTACGCAGATGTGGTGTCTACCAGGCAGACAAAACTGAGCCGCCTGACGGTCGACCATAATCATACCGCTTTTAAAAAGATCGTCTCCTTAACGGATTCTGATTTCGTTGGGCACCGGTTGTCTTTTGCCAACCAGCAAATAAAAATGAAAAAAGACTAAGCTTCGTCTTTTGTATTTTTCACCAGGCTGATACCGGAAAAAAAGAATACCACACCGATCAGGCCTGCAACAAGCAGCGAACGGGTGTTATTGTCATGTTTCACAAATCCATAGCCTGTATAGATCAGGCCGATAATACCTAGTACTGTTAAAATTGTTCCGAAAGTACGTTTTACGTTCATAGTTTTTTGTTTGATTCAATGCTTTTGTTACAATATCTGTGCCCCATTAATTTAAGGCTCCATAATATGATCCCTGTTAAATTCCGTATCTTGAAAAAGTTTAAATTTAAAATTCTCAATTTATGGGTTACGGATTATTAATTTTCCTTTTTATAGCACTGGTTATACTGTTTAGCTCGTTTGTAACGGTTAAACAGGGGACCATCGCTGTGGTTACAATCTTTGGCAAGTACAGGCGCCAGTTAGGCCCCGGTCTCAATTTTAAAATCCCGCTGATTGAGGTGATCCAATCCCGGATCTCGATACAGAACCGTTCGGTAGAACTGTCTTTTCAGGCAGTCACGCAGGATCAGGCCAATGTATATTTCAAGGCCATGTTATTGTATTCGGTTCTGGATCATGATGAAGAAACTATTAAAAATGTGGCTTTTAAGTTCGTAGATGCCACAAACCTGATGCAGGCGCTCATCCGTACCATCGAAGGTTCGATCAGGGCTTACGTGGCTACACAAAAACAGGCGAATGTGCTCGCCCAGCGTAATGAGATTGTGCTCCACGTGAAAGAACAGATCGATAAAGTTCTGGAGTCATGGGGATATCACCTGCAGGATCTTCAGCTGAACGATATCACCTTTGACGAGGAGATCATGCGCTCGATGAGCCGCGTGGTTGCTTCAAATAACCTGAAGGCTGCTGCTGAGAATGAGGGACAGGCTTTACTGATTACCAAAACCAAAGGGGCAGAAGCTGATGGAAATGCAATTAAGATTGCGGCAGCAGCAGAGCGCGAAGCTGCCCAGTTAAGGGGACAGGGTATTGCGCTGTTCCGTGCAGAAGTTGCACACGGTATGACCAAAGCGGCACAGGAAATGGAACAGGCCAATCTGGACATCTCAGTAATCCTTTTTACAATGTGGACGGAGTCTATTAAACATTTTGCAGAGAATAGTGACGGCAATGTGATCTTCCTTGATGGCTCTACCGATGGTATGAATAAAACCATGAAAGAGATGATGTCTATGCAGATTTCCAAGCGCAAGGAATCTTAGAAATTAAGATGTCCTTAAATAAAAAAGGGTATGATATTCAGAATGTCTGATTATCATACCCTTTTTTATTATTAGCGGTTACTATTTCTTCAGTTGGATGAAATCTGCCATTACGTGCATGGTTTCATCTTCAACAAAGTCAAAAGTCTCGTCCTTCTTGATCTTATCGCCTTTTTTAACAGCCGGCAGTCCTCTTGATGCCCTTAGTTTGTTGATCTTCTCTAAAGTTTTAGCTTCAAGGCTGTCCCGCTCTGCTTTAAGTTTATTTTCGTTCAGTGTTACAGATGTCTCGGTATCACGTTTTTTCATGTCTTCGATATCCTGGATCAGCCCTTTATAATCAAGCGATTTTTCCATTCTTTCGTTGTGGAGTTTAACAAGCTCAGGCTTGATTGCGGTAAGATCTGATACAGCCACAAAATTAGAGCGCTGAACCTCATCCCATGGCAGCGCCGATGGCTCTGTATCCTCACCGATTTTATCCATCGGATAGAAAGAAGGAAGTACGATATCAGGCATTACGCCTTTATGCTGCGTACTGCTTCCGTTTACACGGTAAAACTTGGCCATTGTCAGGTTGATCTGACCCAATTGAGGAGTTGCATCTTTACCACTTTTAACTGCCAGTCCTGAAGAGTTTGGTCCTTTCTGAACCAGGGCAGCCAAACGCTGAAGGATTGAAGGGTTTACCAGCTTATTTAAATCGATCGAAGACTGTACAGTACCTTTACCATAGGTTTGTGTACCCACGATAATTCCCCTTCCATAATCCTGGATCGCACCAGAGAAGATTTCAGAAGCAGATGCACTCAGTCTGTCGACCATCACACCAAAAGGGCCGTCCCATGCAACACCCGGATGTTCATCTTCACTTACTTCAATATTTCCTTTTAAATCTTTAACCTGCACCACCGGGCCGCGGTCAATAAATAATCCTGTCAGATCAATGGCTTCTACAAGTGAACCGCCACCATTGGCACGCAGGTCCATTACAATCGCATCTACTTTATCTTTTGTTTTCAGGGTATCAATCAGCAACCTTACGTCACGCGTTGTGCTTTTGTAATTTGGATCACCTGCGTTTGCCGCTTTAAAGTCGGCATAAAAACCAGGAACAGTGATAATACCTATTTTAAATGGTTTTCCGTTAGACTGAATGGTTTTAACTTCTTTTTTCGCGGATTGATCTTCCATTACGATCTTCTCCCTGATCAGCTCTATAATTACCGGTTTGGATGACATTTCATGTCCCACAGGAATGATCTTCAATCTTACCTTTGTTCCTTTAGGCCCTTTGATTTTGGCTACTGAACTTTCAATTCTCCATCCAATGATATCTTCGAAATCACCGGTAGCCTGAGCAACACCAATAATCCTGTCGCCTGCATTCAGCAATTTACTTTTGAAGGCAGGTCCGCCTGCAATGATCTCATCAATTTTCAGCACGTCATTTTCAAGTTTCAGACGCGCGCCGATTCCTTCAAAAGAACGGGCCATATCCTCATTAAACTGCTGGGCATTGGTTGGGTTGAAATAGTTTGTATGCGGATCGATCGTCTCTGTAAACGCATCCATGATCGTTTGGAATACATCCTGGTTATTCAGTTTTGAGGACTGCGATTTAAGGTTCTGATATCTTTTTGTTAGTGTTTCCACATTTTTACTGTCGGCGGTACCAGCAATACTCAAGTTGATCAGCTCATATTTTACTCTTTTTTTCCAGATGTCGTTCAGGTCTGCTGTTGAGCTTACCCATGGCATTTTCTCACGGTCAAAAACGTAAGTATCATTTTGGTTGAAATCGTATTTATCTTTGATATGCGCAATGGCATAGTCAAGTGTTTCATTATATCTTTTGGAATAAACATTGAAAATATAAAATGGCGCAGTAAGATCGCCTGCCCTGAACTGGTCATCCAGTGTAGTTCTGAACTGTTCAAAATCTTTAATATCAGAAGCCAGAAAATAACTTCTGTACGGATCGAGGGCCTTTACATATTTATCTAAAATCAGAGAGGAAATAGAATCGTTCAGTGTTAATTTTTTATAATTGTAATTTTCAATCAGTGCTACAATTTCCTTACATACCAAACTCTGCTGTTCATCAGGCTTAATATTAGGGATTCCTTCAACCAGCTTTTGTGGCTTTGGAGCGGCCTGGCAGGCTAATATGGCTGCAGTGAAGGTTACCAGTAATATTCTTTTCAACATCTCTTTAAATAATTTAAATTCCATTTTTATAGTAAGAACCAATATGATACCAATTTCTCAAATAAACAGAAAAGAGACAGTATTATACTGTCTCTTTTCTGTAATCTTTCCCAAATATAATTAATTCTGCGGTAAATACATGGTTCTGACCATTGTACACCGTATTTAAGAATGGTACAAACAGTGATTCCCTAATATACGGAAAATCCGTACGATTAATTTACATTACTCTTTTCTTCTCTGCAATAGTAGTTCTTGCCTGTTTGATCTGCCCTCTGAACTGGCTGATATTGGAGCTTTTAGCGAAAAGCTCTGCGCGGTTAATGTCTTTAATTGCCAGCGTATATTCCTTTTTCCTGATTTTCACCTGCACCAATCCCAGGATGGAATCGATATAGGAAGAATTATTATTCACCTGTCTGGCCAGGATTCCCTGCTGGGTATAAAACCACATCGACTGTGTCAGTTTATTTGCTGCCAGATAAATTTTGCCCAGCTGATTGTATGAAGCCATCTGTCCCGTACGGTTACCAAAGCGCGAATACGTTTTCAGCGCTACGTTCAGTACTACCTGTTCTGCTTCTGTATAGTGTTCAAGCATATAATGAACATTGCTCAATCTCAATAAAGAGGCGCCATAACGCGAAAAATTGCCCGAGTTATTGTACTCAAATGCAGCTTTTCCAAAAAGTGTCAGCGCATCGTTCAAGTCGCCCATTTTCTCATTTTTTTCCGCTTCCTGAAAATAAACATCTCCTTCTGCTTCATCTGCGCCGGAAGTGGCAATACTGATTGCCCCCCCGCCGGTGTTGGGGTCCTGCTGAGTAAAAGTATTCGTTTGTGCGATTGCCGAACCGGAAAAAACAAGGCAAAGCAAGGCGAAACATAGTTTATACATGTAACAAATATATATCTTTTTTGATTATATATACTTTTTTAGTTGAATACCTGTAAGTTATCATCATAAGATGCCCATACCATATAGGGATGAGAATCGATATGATACACCTGCCCATCAGCGGTTATTCCAATAATTCCGGCGAATCCATCTATAGCTTTAAGCTCTGCGAAAGATTTATCACAGGCATCTTTAAGTGTAAATCCATCAGTCACCCGGGTGACAATCCTTGCAGACAAAGCTATACTCACAATATCCTCACCTACTCCCGTACAGGAGATACCTGCAAAACCGTTTGCGTAATTGCCCGCTACCGTAGCAGAATCGCTCACTCTGCTGGGAATTTCAAAACCTTTGCCCCCGGTGGAGGTAGCTGCAGCAAGATTGCCCTCTGCGTCCAGTGCTACACAACCTACCGTTCCCTTATTATTGTGCTGGTTGAGTTTAAGTTCATACTCCTCCTGTCGCTGAGGCGTAATCGGATCAAAGTAGGCAAAATCATTTTTCCTTGCAAAATCCAGGGCCCCGTCGCCACTCAGCACGCTGTCTTCATAATTTAATAAAAGCGAAGCCACCTGTACTGGATGCTGAACATCCTGAATATTAATTACTCCACCAAATTTTTGAGTTTTACCATCCATGATGGAGGCACTCAGCCTCACTTTTCCGTCACTCTGGATTTGTGATCCCAGCCCCGCGTTAAAAAGTAGATTGTCTTCCAGCAGGCTTACCGCATAGGCTACCGTTTCTAAAGCAGTATGCGATTGCAGATATTGATAGGATAGTGTAGCAATTTCTGCCAGTGCGTCCTGCTTGGCTTTTTTGGTTTCCTGGTTTGTAGCGGATTCGCTAAAAAAACCACCATGAATGATCAGTTTCATCGTCTTAATATTGAGGGATAACTTTAGGGTGATGGATGGTTAAAAGATGATCTGTCAGATCATAAGTATCACCGTCACACATGACATGAACAATCATATTTTTTATGGAAACAGGTTGGCCCATCTCCACATCTGTGAGATTGGTATCGCTCATATGACGCCCGTCTACCAGGATCACCATACCAGAGCCGATAGCCTCCATCATATTCCCGTTTGAGATATACAAACCTGTATCCTCACCAAGTCCAATACCCAGGATTCCCGGGCTGCTGGCTGTGGCATAAAGCAATCTGCCGATGCGTCCGCGCTGTACAAAATGGGTATCTACGATCACGCCGTCAATAAATCCTAATCCGGCAGTAATTTTAACCTCTCCCTTTAACAGGGCGTCTTTACTGTTGCCCTGGTAGATCATATTCTTTGAACTCGCAGCTGCTCCGGCCGATGTTCCGGCAATTACAATCTCCTCATTCTGATATTTATCGAGCAGGATCTGATGAATGGCGGTACCTCCAAATATAGAAGATAGCCGCAACTGATCGCCCCCTGTAAAAACAAGAACCTCTGCAGCCTTTACCCGTTCACAATTTGCCAGGTCATTGGCCTGTTCCCTGTTGCTGATATTAAGTACACCTACATTGTGGACATCCAGCTGCGCAAAAGCCTTGATATACTCTTCACCAACTTTTTCAGGAACCAAAGAGGCAGTGGTAATGATCTCGAAACGGGATGCAGCATCTTTTACTGATTCTGTGGTAATACGTTTTAATATGCCTCTCTCAAAAAAATTCATATTCTGAGGGAGCCCGAACTGGGTCTCAGTAAAACTGCCGGTGTTTATCGCACCACCAATTATTATTAATTTACCTTTTGGAGCCATTGTATGTGTTTTGTTATCCTAAAATTTCAAATATATATTCAATACTTTAATTATTACCATAATTTCATCAGTAATTGACAATTATTAGCAAAAATGAAATTTTAATGAACATCATTCATCTCAGTTGAAAAAAGCACTAATATTTTTTTCCTTTAATATTGACATTGTTTGATTAGATTTAACCTCAATTTATTCTGAGCATTTTTGCTGGTTAACCATGGGCATGGAAGGTACTCATGGTAGCTCTATTACCTAAAACTGAAATATACATTATATGAAACCTGCAGCACTACATTTCATTTTTTTATGAGCAAACTGCTGCAAGCTTCATAACCTATAAAGACAAATAAACAACTTATGAAAATACTCGGCATTCAAGTGCTAAGAGGACCAAATATCTGGTCGATCAACAGAAAAAAATTAATTCAAATGAGGCTGGATCTGGAGGATATGGAACAACGTCCCACAAACTCAATTGAAGGATTTGGTGATCGCCTGGAAAAAATACTGCCAAGTCTATACTCGCACAGGTGCTCAAAAGGAGAACCGGGCGGTTTTTTTGAACGCGTAAAAGAAGGTACATGGATGGGCCATGTAATAGAGCACATTGCACTGGAAATCCAGACCCTTGCGGGGATGGACACTGGTTTCGGAAGAACGCGCTCCACTAAAACCGACGGGATTTACAATGTCGTATTCAGCTATCTGGAAGAAAAATCCGGTATCTATGCCGCAGAAGCCAGTGTGAGGATCGCAGAAGCGCTGATTAATAATGTGGAATATAATCTGGAGGAGGATATCCAGCGCCTAAGGGAATTAAGACATATGGAAATGCTTGGCCCAAGTACAGGCTCTATAGTTGATGAAGCCATAGCAAGGGACATACCCTGGATCAGGCTTAATAAAAGCTCGCTGATCCAGCTTGGATACGGTAAAAATCAGGTGCGCTTCAGGGCAACAATGACGGAGAAGACCAACAGCATAGCTGTAGACATTGCCGGAAATAAGGATGAAACCAAAAGGATGCTGAAGGATTCGGCCATTCCGGTTGCCAAGGGCGTGACCATTTCAGAAATTGAAGACCTGGATGAGGCGATTAAATCTGTAGGATTCCCGCTGGTATTTAAACCGCTTGACGGCAATCATGGCAAGGGCGCCACGATTAATGTGAAGACTGCCGAGGCAGCCAGAGCAGCTTTTGAATATGCCAAGCAATACTCCCGCAGGATCATCATTGAAAGCTTTATCACCGGGTACGACTTCCGTATACTTGTCATTGATAATAAAATGGTTGCCGCAGCGCTGCGCGTACCTGCACATGTTACAGGAAATGGTATCCTTACGATACAGCAGCTGATTGATAAAGAGAATGAAGATCCCCGCCGCGGATATGGCCATGAAAATGTGCTCACCGAAATTATTGTAGACCGTGACACGATGGACCTGCTGGCCAAAAAGAACTACACACTGGACACAGTAGCACCTAACGGCGAACTGGTGTATCTGAAGTCTACAGCTAACCTGAGTACCGGCGGTACTTCCATTGATGTAACAGACCTTGTTCACCCTCAGAATATATTTATTAGCGAACGTATATCAAGGATCATTGGCCTGGATATCTGTGGGATCGATGTCATGGCACAAAACCTGACACAGCCGCTTACAGAAAATGGCGGGGTTGTTCTTGAAGTAAATGCCGCTCCCGGCTTCCGCATGCACCTTGCACCAAGCGAAGGATTGCCTAGAAATGTGGCTGCACCGGTAATCGATATGTTATATCCTCCCGGGAAATCTGCAAGGATACCTATTATTGCGATCACCGGAACCAACGGAAAAACAACAACGACAAGACTGGTTGCACACATTGTGAAAAGCAATGGCACCAGGGTGGGCTATACTACGTCTGACGGAATATATGTACAGAATACCCTGCTGATGAAAGGTGATACCACCGGGCCTGTCAGCACAGAGTTTATCCTCAGGGATCCTACAGTAGAATTTGCTGTTCTGGAAACTGCCCGTGGAGGTATTCTCAGAGCAGGACTTGGATTTAACCGCTGTGATATCGGTATCGTCACCAATATCCAGGAAGATCACCTGGGCATCTCAGATATCCATAATTTGTCAGACCTGGCCAGAGTAAAAGGGGTAGTGATCGGCGCTGTGAAAAGAGATGGCTGGGCAGTATTAAATGCAGACAATAAATATTGTGTGAAGATTGGCCAGAATGCAGATTGCAGGGTGGCTTACTTTAGCATGGATGAAAACAATCCTGTGATTGTTGAACATTGCAAGAAAGGCGGCTCTGCTGCAATCTATGAAAATGGATATATCACCATTAAAAAAGGCGACTGGAAGATCCGTGTAGAGAAAGTAACACATATTCCCTTAACCTTTGGCGGCAGCGTTGATTTTATGATCCAGAATGTACTGGCAGCAACATTAGCGACCTTCCTGTATGGCTATAAAATAGAGGATATCCGTATGTCTCTTGAAACATTTATCCCTTCAGCGGCGCAAACCCCAGGAAGAATGAATATTTTTAAATTTAAGGAATTTAAAATTCTTGTTGACTTTGCGCATAACCCGGATGGTTTTAACGGGATTAAAAATTACCTTAAAACCGTAGAAGCTACTGAACATATCGGCGTGATCTCCGGAACGGGCGACAGAAGAAATGAGGATATCAGAGAAACTGCACGCATCGCAGCGCAGATGTTTGATAAGATTATCATTTGCCAGGAAAAGTACCTCCGCGGAAGACAGCAGCAGGAACTCATTGATCTGCTAATTGCAGGTATACATGATGTAAATCCCAAAATGGAAATCATTATCAACAATGATGGCGCTGATGCCCTGCAATTTCTGGTTGCTACAGCAAAATCAGGTTCATTCATTACGATCCTGAGCAATACCATAGATAATGCGATCGAGAGGGTAACCGAACATCTTGATAAAGAATTTGGTATATACAACTCTAAATAATAAGCATAAAAAAACCGCAGAAGATATCTTCTGCGGTTTTTTTATGCTTATTGAAAAGATTAAGCCTGCTGATCTCTCAGCGCTTTAACTTCATCATGAGAAACTCTTAAATCAGCTTTTTGCTCTGTGATGAGTGCTCTTGTATCTGCAGACAAACCTTCTTCTTCTAAAGCGGTTTTGTATGCTTTCTGAGCAGCATCTTCGCCTGCTTCACAGTTGTTTAATACAGTTTTACGGTCATGACCAGTAAAGATTGCTTTCACATCCATCCATGCACGGTAAATTTTACCAGAATTAGTAGTACCTGTTTCCAGTTCTGTTCCGCTGCCCTGCACTGCAGTAGCTAATGCTAATTTATGTTTATGACTTTGACCAACCATTTTAACAAATAATGCCTTCAGATCACTGTCTTCAGGAGAAAGCTCTTCAATTGCTTTTTCATAACCAGCAATTCTGTCATTATTAATTTGGATCAGGTCGTTTAATGTTTCTGGGTTTACTGTAAGATTACTCATTTTTATAGGTTTTGATGTACGGAAAGAACACCTCTCTTATAAAAAAGTTTCATTTTTTTTGAAAAGACAAGTTGATTAACTAAATTTTGCCATTAACTCCTTCACCAAATTTTTCGCCCTCTCTTCGATAGTCAGAAATACCGGGTCGAATAACTGATCGTCATAATAAGGATCAGTAACATCCATGTTTTCAGTAAGGAATAAGCTCACCTTTCTGCGCTGCTCATCGTTTTTGGCCAGCGTTAGTACATCCCTGAGATTATTTTTATCCATCACCAGGATCTGATCATACTCGTCCAGCATACTGCTGTCAAAATGCCGGGCGCGCTGCCTGGAAATATCATAACCATAACTTTTGGCCACGGCGATACTTCTCCGGTCTGCCGGTTGCCCAACATGCCAGTCTCCGGTACCTGCGGAAGCAATTTCCCAGTCGAGCTGATGGTCTGCAGCGATTTGCCGCACAATTCCTTCGGCAAGAGGGGAACGGCAAATATTGCCCAGGCATACCATAAGTATCTTTTTCCTAGCCATAAATCGTATTGAGTATTTGTGCTAAACGCACTCCTCCTTTTAGCAGCTGTTCATTCATAAGATCAACAAACTCAAAATTATAGCGGTAACTTAACTTATCATCTGCTTTTGTAGCTGCATATATTTTATTACAAGCTTCATACGACTCGTAAACAGTTTCTTTAAGTGAATCGCTTCGCCATTTAGTCAATTGCTCCTTAGTAGGATGATTGATTGCCACAGCATATTCTGTATAACTCAATTGCTGATAGTCAATCAGCTGCTCATCCCAAACACGGTGAAGGTTTGACCGCTGGCCAAACCAGGTAACGTTCACTTTATTTCCGCCAAGATCATCCTTTCTGGCCGTATGCATCGGCTGATGAATATCCCCTAAAAAGTGAATCAGCAAACGCATGGCCATCTTCTTTTCTGCCCCTGTCTTTTGCTTATCCTTCAGGATGGCAATCATCTCAGGAATCTTGTTATAAACATTCGCTTCCTTGTAGCTATCCAAAAAATTAAATACACCATTCTGATCCAGGTTACCTGGAAGGTTTACATAATGCCAGCTGCTCAGATAGTTATAAGTACTGTCAGATTTGATAAAATCCGGCCAGTTACTTGCCATCGCAGGACTCTCAGTTCCCAGCACCTGCATCACAGCCTTACGTGCTTTTGAGGTTAAATAATAATCGGCAATCTGCCCAACTATCCGGTGCCCCGTCATGCCCCAGGCACCGGCAGTTAATGGCAGGTAAGCGATCAGTGCAATCGCTATAAGAGCCTTCTTTAATTGATGAGCTAAAATCATATACTTTTCTATAATTCCTGTGGTACACAGGTTATCTTTTGTTTAAGAACAAGGTTAACATCGCGCTGATCGCTTAAGCCCTGCAGGTAAAGGTGTCCGGCATCCGAAGATTTAACAATAAATCCTTTTCTGTAAATACCGATAGTATAACACCCTGATACTTTCTGCTTGTAGTTGTCTTTGGTGTAGGTGCCTTCCAGGAACAGGCTATCCTTTCTAACCTGGTAAACCCCTTTTGCATACTCTTTCCAGACCCCATTATTGTAACATGGGTCTTCATAATAGTTAACCTTCGAATGTGTAGTTAGGTCTACATAAAAAGAGTCGCAGGTAAATTTGATATGGTACTTTGTGTAATTGAGCAGCACTGCCGAGTTGGCTACACTGTCCTGATTCCATACGCCCTGCAAAAAAAGTTCTCCATTACCCTGAACGTTTGGGCGTCTCTCACAACTGAGAAACGCCGTCAAACATAATAGGATAATTAGATAATGGTATTTATTCATGCTATTTTAAGCTACCTACCATATCTTCTGGTTTCACCCATTCAGTAAACTGCTCGCTGGTCAATAAACCAAGTTCAACGGCAGCCTCACGCAGGGTTTTATTTTCCTTGTGTGCTTTCTTGGCAATCTTCGCCGCATTCTCATAGCCGATATGCGGGTTTAGGGCCGTAACAAGCATCAGAGAGTTCTCCAGATGTTTTTTGATCTCCGGCAGGTTAGGTAAAATACCTACAGCACAGTTATCATTAAAGGATACGCAGGCATCGCCCAGCAATCTTCCCGACTGTAAAACATTGGCAGCAATTACAGGCTTAAAAACATTCAGTTCAAAATGACCATTACTTCCGCCAATACCTACGGTAACATCATTGCCCATTACCTGTGCACAAACCATTGTCAGTGCTTCGGGCTGTGTAGGATTAACTTTTCCGGGCATGATCGAAGAACCGGGCTCATTATCGGGGATAATGATCTCTCCAATTCCTGAACGCGGGCCTGAGCTCAGCATCCTTACATCATTTGCTATTTTCATCAGGGCTACTGCTGTACGTTTGTATGCTGCAGAAAGTTCTACCATGGCATCGTGTGCCGCCAGTGCCTCAAATTTATTTGGTGCAGTAACAAAGGGCAGTCCTGTCAGTTCTGCAATCTTTGCAGCAACCAGCACATCATATCCTTTAGGGGTATTCAGACCTGTACCTACCGCTGTACCACCAAGAGCAAGCTCAGTGATCATCTCCAGCGCATTTTTCACTGCGCGGATACTATTGGTAATCTGTTGTGCGTAACCTCCAAATTCCTGTCCTAAGGTAAGAGGGGTAGCATCCATAAAGTGGGTCCTGCCCGTTTTTACGATATCGCTGAATTCTGCAGCTTTAGCCTGTAAGGTTTGCTGCAGTTTCTCCAAACCCGGAAGGGTAATTTCTACGGCCTGTTTGTATGCCGCAATGTGCATGGCTGTAGGATAGGTATCATTTGAAGACTGTGATTTATTTACATCATCATTTGGATGAAGGATTTTCTTTTCATCAGCAAGGTCACCACCATTCAGCACGTGCGCACGGTAAGCAATCACTTCATTCGCATTCATATTGCTTTGCGTGCCTGATCCTGTTTGCCAGATCACTAAAGGGAACTGCTCATCCAGCTGACCAGCGATGACCTCATCGCATGCAGAAGCAATCCATGCTGCTTTTTCACTGGTCAATACACCTAATTCCTGGTTAGCCAGTGCTGCGGCTTTTTTCAGGTAACCAAAAGCATGGATGATTTCCTTTGGCATCGAAGCCTCCGGACCAATTTTAAAATTATTACGTGAACGTTCAGTTTGTGCGCCCCAGTATTTATCGGCTGGCACCTGCACTTCGCCCATGGTGTCGTGTTCGGTTCTAAAATTCATTTGTTCTATAATTTTGAACCAAAAATAAGGTTTATATACATACGTGAATGTAACGTATATCATAATGTTTAAAACTCTTTTGCGTTTAAAGGGTAATTATTGTTTATTTTTCCGGCTTCAAAAAATACCTATCCATACAATGACCTACCGTACCATTCTACCTGTGGCTGTCCTGGCCACTTTTCTATTTAATGCTTGTTCACACGCTGAAAAAAAAACCGAAGATCCAAAAGTCCGGACTGTAAATGACGATAAAAAAGACAGCCTCCTGCTCGTTTATAATCCCGCCAAAGGTGACCGATGGATCGCTGATTTTGTTCAGAACCTACATAAGAAATATGGCTTTAACGGCAATATGCTTGTTGCCAAAGACGGCAAAATCCTTTATGAAAAAGCCATTGGATGGGCAGATTACCTGCATCGCGACAGCCTGAAGATCAGTTCGGAGTTTGAGCTGGCCTCCATCACCAAAACTTTTACCGGAGTAGCCATCATGCAGCTGGTTGAGCAGGGCAAGATCAAACTGGATGATAACGTAAAAAAGTTCTATCCTAATTTCCCGTATGAGGGGATCACGGTAAAACTGCTGTTATCTCACCGCAGCGGGATGATGAACTATGTATATTTTACCGATGGAATATGGAAAGATAAACGGAAACCAATGAGCAATACTGATGTGATGGACCTGATTGCACAGTACAAACCTGCACGTTATGCTGCGCCTGATACCAGGTTTCATTATAATAACTCTAACTTTATGGTGCTTGGCGCAATCATAGAAAAGGTAACAGGCAAAAAGTATGCTGATTACATGATGGCCAATGTATTTAAACCTGCGGGAATGAAACATACTCATGTATATTCAACAACGGTTTACCCAAAAATTCCGGTTGATGTAGTAGGTCACGACCGGACCTGGAGATATTCTGTAGTACAAAACTTTCTGGATGGCCCTGTGGGCGATAAAGGCGTTTACAGTACCGTGCACGATCTGGTTTTGTACGATAATGCCCTTAAAAAAGGAAGATTACTGAAGAAGGCGAGCCTGGACTCTGCCTATACCGGACATAATAAACCAGTAAACGGCCACTTTAACTATGGTTACGGATGGAGAATGTTTGATGGGGACAATGGACGCAAAGTAGTATATCACACCGGTTGGTGGCATGGTTTCCGCCACATTTATGTGCGCGATCTTGATAAAAATATTGTGATTGTTTTCCTGGGCAACCTGACAAACGGCAGCCTGCTTCATCTTGATGATCTGTATAAACACCTTGGTGTTCCTGTGATCAGAAAAGGTGCATACACAGGCACAGGATCTATGCCTGGATCAGACGAAGACTAAGAAATTTTATCCAAAGCGATTCCTCTGCTTTTTTTATCTGTGAAACGTTTGAGTAAAGCATTTTCAGGTAAAGCAAGCAGGGGATCTTCGTGAAAAATTTCTATTACGGTGTTTCGCGCCTCCTGCAAAATCTGCTGATCTTTCACCAGGTTTGCCAGTTTAAGATCAAGCACACCGCTTTGCTGCGTACCCGCCAGATCTCCCGGTCCGCGCAGCTCCAGATCGATCTCCGAGATCTCAAATCCATTGTTTGTCATGACCATCGTTTCCAGTCTCTTCCGGCCTTCCCTGCTCAGTTTCTGGCCCGACATCAGGATGCAATAACTCTGTTCTGCCCCTCTTCCTACTCTGCCGCGGAGCTGATGCAACTGGGATAAGCCAAAGCGCTCTGCATTCTCGATGATCATTACTGAGGCATTCGGAACATTCACTCCTACTTCTATCACAGTGGTGGCCACCATGATCTGCGTTTTCCCATCAATAAACCGCTGCATTTCAAATTGCTTGTCTGCATTCGGCATCTTTCCATGCACGATGCTGATCTGATATTCCGGCAGCGGAAACTGATAGCGCATCTGCTCTATACCTGCTTCAAGATGCAGCAGGTCCAGTTTTTCGCTTTCTTTGATTAATGGATATACCACATAGACCTGCCGGCCTTTGGCAATCTCCGTTTTCATAAACCCAAACATACGCAGGCGCTGCCCCTCGAACAGATGCCTTGTTTCAATCGGTTTCCGGCCCACAGGGAGCTCATCGATCATAGACACGTCCAAATCCCCGTATACAGTCATGGCAAGCGTTCTGGGGATCGGCGTGGCGGTCATCACCAGAATATGCGGCGGGATATCATTCTTGCGCCAAAGCTTTGCCCTTTGTTCAACGCCAAAGCGGTGCTGCTCATCGATAACTACCAGGCCCAGGTTCTTAAACTTTACTTTATCTTCAATTAGTGCGTGAGTACCTACCAGGATATCAATCTCCCCGGCTTCGAGCTGCTGGTGCAGCAGCGTCCGCTGTTTTTTTGTGCTGTTCCCGGTAAGGATATCCACCTTGATCAGTTTGCCGTCGAGCAATGACGCGATAGAATGATAATGCTGACGTGCAAGGATTTCTGTTGGTGCCATGATACAAGCCTGAAAGCCATTATCGTTGGCAAGGAGCATACTCATTAAAGCTACTACGGTTTTCCCGCTGCCCACATCCCCCTGAACCAAACGGTTCATCTGAACGCCGCGCTGGGTATCAATCCTGATTTCCTTGATCACCCGTTTCTGCGCACCTGTAAGTGCAAAAGGAAGGATCTCTTTGTAAAAGTGGTTCACGCGTTCTCCTACAATACTGAAGAGCTGTCCTTTGAACTTCATTTCCCTGAATTGTTTGCTGCTGAGCAGCTGCAGCTGAATAAAAAACAGTTCTTCAAATTTCAGCCGGCGTTCTGCCCGCTGTAAAGAAACAGTGTCTTTGGGAAAGTGAATATTTAATAATGCCTCCCGGCGGTTTATCAGCTTGTATTTTTCAAGTATATATGCCGGCATGGTCTCTTTTACTTCAGGCAAACACTGTTCGATCAGCAATGCCTGCAGCTTTTGAATTCCCTTGCTGTCCAGTGAGAACTTCTTTAATTTTTCAGTAGAATTGTAGACGGGCTGCAGCGTCATATTGCCCGTCACTGTAAGCGGACGGGGATAGGTTTCCAGTTCAGGGTGTGAGATACTGAATGAACCGTTAAATACCGTGGGTTTGCCAAAGGCGATGTACACCTTGCCACGTACCAGATTTTCTTCAACCCATTTTAAACTCTGGAACCAAACCAGTTCGATGGTTCCGGTTTCATCGGTGAGGCGGGCAACGATTCGCTTTTTATGTTTCTCGCCGATAGTTTCTTTCCCGGTGATCCTGCCCAGGATCTGAACATAGGGAAAGTCTGGCTGGAGCTCATTAACTTTATAAAAACGCGTTCTGTCAATATACCTGAAAGGATAGTAGGTAAGAAGCTGGCCATAAGTAAATATCCCCAGTTCCTTTTGCAGGATCTCCGCCCGCTTTGGCCCTACGCCCTTTAAAAATTCTATCGTGGTATCAAGATCAGACGCGAACAAAATATTATCCCTTATAGGCAACAACAGATATTTCTACATTTACCCCTTTTGGCAATCCTTTTACAGCAACCGTTTCACGTGCAGGGAAGTCAGTCTCAAAATAAGATCCGTAAACGTCATTTACTTCTGCAAACAAACTCATATCCGATAAAAAGATCGTCGTTTTCAGGATATCAGAAAATTCAAACCCAGCTTCAAGCAGCACGGCGTTCAGGTTACGCATTACCTGCTCTGTTTCCGATTTAATTGAATCCATTGTCAGCTCGCCCGTTGCAGGGTTGATAGGAATTTGTCCCGAAACATATAAAAACCCGTTTGCAAGAACAGCCTGGCTATAAGGTCCGATTGGTGCCGGCGCATCTGTAGTATTGATTATTCTCTTCATATCACAAATGTAGATAATTATTGTGATTCCTGTTCGCAGAGAAACAATGGATAGCAGGAAAAACAGGGCACAAAAAAAAGGGCTCCGATAAATCGAAGCCCTTTCTCTGTATGTTGTTTAAGAAATATTAGTTTCTTGAAGTTTCAACACGACGGTTTTGGATACGACCTTCTTCAGTATCGTTAGAAGCGATTGGATTAGCTTCACCTAAACCTTTTGTAGCAACTTGGCTAGCGTTAACTCCAGAGTTAACTAAGTAAGTTTTTACAGAGTTTGCTCTGTCTTTAGATAATTTCAAGTTATATGCAGCAGTACCTTCGCTTGAAGCGTAACCTTTTACTAAGGCTTTACCACCGTTTTCACGTAACACTGAAGATAATTTATCTAAAGTAGGGTAAGATTCAGTTTTTAAAACTGAAGAGTTGAATTCAAATTGGATAGTTTCGAAACCAGTTACGTTAGCATTTGCTGCTGGAGCAACTGGAGCTGGAAGTGGACATCCTGAACCATCAACAGCAGTACCTGCAGGAGTTCCTGGGCATTTGTCGAATTGATCAGAAACACCGTCTCCATCGCTATCTTTTTTCAAATCTTCAACAGATTTTTCAACGTTAGAAACACGAGTTTTTAATGCTTCAACTTCTTGACGCAATGAAGGATCTTTCAATTCATCATACATCAAAGCTAAAGGGTTAACCCATTCTAAATCTGGTTTAGCTTTCGAACCTAATGAGAATTCTAATCCAGCGTAACCGTATGAGAATTTATCTTTAGTAGTTCCTTTAGCATAAACTCCGTCGAAGTTATCGCTGTCAATGAAGTGCATTGTGTAACCTAAGTTAAAAGCAACGCGGTCAGAAACTTTAAATTTCACACCAGCACCAACTGGGATGTAAGCTTCTTTAACGTATTTTTTATCTCTGCTATCACCTGCGTGATCTTTCCAGTCAACAACAGTTCCACCAGTATAAGTAACTTTAGGAGCATAAGCAACTAAACCGTAACCAGCAGTAACGAAGAAGTTAACTGAGTTCTCACGACGTAAGAAGTCAACAGTAGCAACGTTAACAACGCCTCTGATGTCAGCTGCGTAACCGATTGAAGTTTCAGATTCCTGAACACCAAATTGTGATCCGCCTGTAGCGTCTTTGTTTGTTCCAGAAACTTTTCCGCGGAAAATGTTACCTTCTAAACCAAAAGCGTGACCTAGTTGTTTCTTTAATGAAACACCGTAGCCTAAGTTTACATCAGCATTAGTGAAGTCGTTTGATCCGCCGATCGCAATGAACGGAGATAAAACACCACCATTAACACCAACTGACCAAGTTCTGTACTGGCCTCTTCCACCAAACACTTTGGCTGAAGATGAAGTTGCAGTAGAATCCTGTGCAGAAGCAAGAGTCGAAACTCCAACAGCTGTTACAAAGGATAATGCTAGCCCCTTCTTCAAAGTAGAATAATTCATAATTTTTCTTTTTTAAGGTTAAACAAATTTAAACTGTATAATTTTTTTGTGTAGCAAAATTAAACAAATTTTTATTTCTCACAACAGATATACAAACACCGTTCCAATTTTAACATATTTTAGGATTTGGATATATTTGACTTTATTTGCCAATATAGTCAGCCTGATCATGAAATACGAAGATATAGAAAACAAGTTATTTATTGAAAACAGAATAAAATTCCGGAAACTCCTAAATAACAACTCATTAGCTATATTTCAATCCAATGATGAATTCCCAAAAAGCGGTGATCAGGACTTTCCGTTCAAACAAAATGCCGATTTGTTTTATCTCTCTGGTATAGATCAGGAGAAGACTATTTTGCTGATTTATCCCGATTGTCCTAACCCTATGTACAGGGAAGTCCTTTTTTTAAGACAGACCAGCGATCAGATTAAAGTGTGGGAAGGCCATAAATTCACGAAACTTTCAGCACAAAAGGCATCTGGTATTCAGACGGTTTACTGGCTGGAGGATTTTGAAGCCATTTTGCACAGCATCATTGCTTACGCAGATTTCATTTATCTGAATATAAATGAAAATGTTACATCTGCATATACCATCCCTTCGCGTGATATCCGTTTTATTGAACACCTAAAATCGAAATATCCGTTACATCACTATGAAAGAGCCGCGCCGTTAATGCGTCAGCTTCGTGACACAAAGTCACATGAAGAAGTACAATTGATACAAAAAGCATGTGACATCACCCGCGATGCTTTTTTGCGGGTTCTGCGGTTTACCCGGCCGGGTGTGACAGAATATGAAATTGAAGCGGAGATCATCCATGAATTTATCAGGAAAAGAGCTACCGGACATGCTTACCCGCCTATAATAGCCTCGGGTAAGAATGCGAACATTTTGCACTATGGTGATAATAATCAGATTTGTGCGGCAGGCGAACTGATTCTGATGGATTTTGGAGCGGAATATGCAAACTATAATGCAGATATGAGCCGCACCATTCCGGTAAGCGGCAGATTTACACCGCGGCAAAAAGATGTTTACAACGCTGTACTGTATGTAATGAAAGAGGCAAAAACGATGCTTAAACCCGGCCTTACTGCCAAAGACTATAACCTGGAAATTGGAGAGATAATGACAGCGCAACTGGTAGGCCTGAATCTTCTGGACCTAAAGGATGTTAAGGCTCAGAATCCGGCTTATCCATTATATAAGAAGTATTTTATGCACGGCATCAGTCATCACCTTGGTTTGGATGTCCATGATTTTGCAAACCGTTATATTCCATTTTCAGAAGGAAATGTCCTTACCTGCGAGCCAGGTATCTATATCCCTGAAGAAGGATTTGGCATCCGCCTCGAAAATAACCTCCTCCTTACCAGCGATGGCAATATTGATCTCATGGCAAATATCCCGCTGGAAGCGGAAGAAATCGAAGAGATGATGAACAGCGCTTATTAAACACACAGACATGTCCATACCAAAAATCATACATCAGACTTTTAAATCTTCGAAACTGCCATTCTTAACGCGCTGGCATATTTCCGGCTTCAGGAAGAAAAATCCGGAATATGCCTACGAGTTTTATGACGATGCACGCATCGCTGTGTTCCTGCAGGAGGAATTCGGGGCCGAAGTTTTTGAACTTTACAGCAGGTTGAATATTGGCGCTGCAAAGGCTGATTTTTTCAGGTATGCAGTACTCTATAAAAAGGGTGGAATCTATGTTGATATTGACAGCGGCATCAACAGCCGCCTGGATGATTTTATCCGCGCAGATGATGTAGCAGTCATTACCAGAGAAGGAGATCCTACACTCTATGCACAATGGGCGCTGATCTATAGCCCTGGTCATCCTTTTCTCGAAAAAACGATAGAAATGGTACTCAGCAATATCCGTCAGGATAAATACCCGCACGATGTACACCGCATGACCGGGCCTACCGTTTATACCCTTGCTATCGACGATTGCTTAAAGAACAATCCGCAAACTCCGCACAGGCTTTTGGGAACGGATTACAACGGGCACCTGAAGGTGAAGTATAAACTTGGAAAATTCTTTTTATATGAAAAGGGAGATCACTGGAAAAAGAAACAGTTAACCACCCCGGTGCTGAAACCGCAATAATTAGTACTGGTCTATGAACTGATATATATTGAAGCCTGGCGCATCACAACTGTCAGCAATACGCTGCTGGAGATCCGCTCTCGAAACATCTTTCATCCTTTTATTTTGAATCAGTTTATAGGCCTTCTCAGTATATAAATATACTTTCTTTCCATTTTTCTGAATCCCTGCTCCTTCCAGCCACTCCAATACTTCTTTTGTGCCCTGCTGTTTATCCGCGATTGTTTCAAATACCGGGACAGTGCTGATCCGCTGATGAAGCATCTTTCTCAGTTTGCTGGCAAAAGAACCGGCGCCTTCCCTGTCTGCCTTGTTCACAATGAAAGCATCGCCGATTTCCATTAAACCAGATTTGATATGCTGTATTTCATCACCCGCTTCGGGAACCAGCACAACGATGGTAAGATCGGCTAAACCGGCAATTTCAATTTCTGATTGCCCAACCCCTACAGTTTCTATAATAATATAATCAAAATTTGCAGCTCTTAAAACATCCGTCATTTCAATTACCTTTCCTGAAAGCCCGCCCACCGAACCACGTGTAGCGATAGACCGGATATACACATTAGGGTCGTTAAAATGTGCAGACATCCTCACCCTGTCTCCCAACAGAGACCCCAGATTGAATGGTGATGTGGGATCCACAGCTAATACCGCCACTTTCTTCTGCTGACTGCTCCATATACTGATCATTGAACTTACCAGCGTGCTTTTGCCAGCTCCCGGAGGCCCGGTAATACCTATGACCGGGATATTGGGATCCATTTCCAGAGCCTGCAGCAGTTCGGCACTACCGGCCAGCTCGTTTTCAGCTAGAGTCAGCACCCGCGCTAAAGATAAATAATCACCTCTTCTGATTTCAGCTAAAAATTGCGGTATGGTTTTCATTTGATTATAAATGATAAATCTATCTTTGTTGCAAAGAACCAGAATATATATTCTCCGGCAAAATAAAAATACTCATATCCTTAAAGAATGAAAGTTAGTGGTTTCACTTATATGCGCAATAGTTTCAAATATGGTTATCCTGTAATTGAATCGATCAAATCTATCCTTCCGATCTGTGATGAGTTTATAGCTGTGGTAGGAAAATCTGATGATGGAACAAGGGAGGCTATTGAAGCAATTGGTTCTGATAAGATCAGGATTATCGATACAGAATGGGATGATGAACTGATTAAAGGCGGAAAGGTATTTGCACAACAGGCCAACATCGGTCTGAAGGCGGTAACGGGCGACTGGGCATTTCACATACAGTCTGACGAAGTATTTCATGAGGACGCTCTCGCCGAAATTCAGCAGGCGATGAAGGACAACCTGGATAACCCTGCTGTAGAAGGCTTTCTATTTAACTTTTATCATTTTATTGGCGACTATAAACATATTGGTACCACCAGGCGCTGGCATCGCCGCGAAATTCGGATTGTAAGAAATTTGCCAGGAGTATTTTCATACAAAGATTCACAGGGCTTCAGGATCTATCCTTCTGAGCAGGATTACGAAAACCAGACCAACAGCAGGAAGCTGAATGTAAAATTGCTGAACGCAAGGATATTCCATTATTCTTATTGCAGAAATCCGGACCTGCTGCTGGGAAAAGTAAAACGGTTCAATAACTATTATCAGTCGCAGGAAAAAACGGAAGAGCAGTACGCCGCCTACCAGACGTTTGACTTTGGCACAGTAGCTGACATTCTTGCACCTTTTACGGAATCGCATCCGGCTACCATGCAAAAAACCATTGCTGCCCAGGACTGGACTTTTGTACATAACCCAAAAAAGATTGCACTCTCTTTGCGCCGTTTGATGCTGCACCGCATCGAACAGGTCATAGGATGGAGGATCGGAGAGTATAAAAATTACAAGATCATACGATAAATCATATCCAGGGTCAAAGAAAACAATATTTAAAAGTGGTAAAATTGTCTTCTCGGAGATAATTCAACCTCACAATGCGTTAATCACATACTTAAATACATAGAAATTAATTTGAAATATAATTTAATTTTAGCTTATTTGTGATTATGTTCACAAAGAATAATATTGTCGCAAGAAAATTTAACACAATAATCGATGAATTAAATTCATTAAGAGAGGACGCCAATTCGCAAAAATTACTGCAGGCAGCTATTTTGTCGCAGTTAAACATTGCCAATACTCATCATGTTCTTAACAATATACAATTGGCAGAGTTCAAAGTATTTTCGCAATGGAAGGATGATGGCATTATTCAATTCTTAGTTGACTATTTAGATCTGGAATCGAATACATTTATAGAATTCGGAGTACAGAATTACACCGAATCCAACACCCGGTTTTTGTTAGTAAATAATAACTGGACCGGGCTAATTATGGACGGTACCGAAAGTAACATCAAAGATGTGCATGAACAGGAAATTTACTGGAAGTACAATCTAACTGCAGTAACAGCATTTATAACTGCTGAAAACATTAATGAATTAATCAGTCAGCATGGATTTTCCGGCGAATTAGGATTGTTGCACATTGACATTGATGGTAATGATTACTGGGTTTGGAAAGCAATATCTGTGGTTTCTCCTGTGATTGTAATTGTGGAATACAACAGCGTATTTGGTGACAAAAACCCTTGGACAGTTCCTTATCAAGCAAACTTTTACAGAACAGATGCGCACTATAGTAATCTGTACTTTGGTTCTTCGTTAATGTCATTATGTGATTTGGCTAAAGAAAAAGGATATACTTTTATCGGCTGCAACAGCAATGGCAATAATGCATATTTTATAAGAGAGGATAAGATCAAGGGACTGAAGCCGCTTAGCCTCGAGGAGGGTTATGTACTCTCCCAGTTCAGGGAAAGCAGAGATGCAGCAGGACAGCTTACTTATATCAATGGAACTGATCGCTTAATGGAGATCCATGGAATGGAAGTTTTTAATACAAGAAAAAACGAAATCGAAACTATACGCTAGGAGTCCTTCAGCCTCATAATTTGACATTCGCAATAATTGATGTAATTTTGCAGATCAGTTTAAATAATTTGAATGCAAGACCAGCCCATTACAGTTGCCATCCTGATCTCTACCTATAATTGGCCCCAGGCATTGAGTCTGGTTTTAGCAGGTATAGCAAGGCAAACAAGAATGCCAGATGAGATCGTAATTGCAGATGATGGTTCCAGGGATGATACAAAATTATTGATTGAAGAATTTAAGCGTCAGCACAAGCTATCAGTTAAGCACATCTGGCATGAAGATAAAGGCTTTAGAAAAAGCTTAATTCTGAATAAGGCCGTTCAAAATATAGACTCTTCATATATACTTGAAATTGATGGTGATATAATTATAGATCCGCATTTTGTTTCAGATCACTTGAAAGCTGCCCAACAAGGTTATTTTGTACAGGGAAGCAGGGCAATGATTACAGAAGAAAAGGCAAAAGAGATCCTGGATTCAGGAGAAATTAATTTTTCGGTATTTTCATCGGGATTGCACAGCAGGTTCAATGCTTTACGATTTCCACTGCTAAGTCGAATAATCATGCTCTTTCCATCTAATCCATTTCATATAAAAGCCTGCAACATTGCATTCTGGAAAAGTGATTACATAAAAATAAACGGATACGATAACAGGTTTGAAGGTTGGGGAGGAGAGGATTATGAATTTGCCGCCCGGTTATTGCATTCAGGAATAAAAAGAAAAAGACTAAAGCTGGCAGCTCTGGGATATCATATTTTTCATAAGGACAATTCCAGGAATAACACCCTTCCAAATGACAGCATTTACAGGAAGACGATTGCTGAGAAATTATCCTACACTGCTCAGGGCTTCACTGAGGCATAATAAAAAAATGCCTGCGGGCATAGAATTAAAGATTAAGGCATGACTAAAGGGGTAACAATAATTATATGTACATATAACGGCGCTGAGCGACTTGGTAAAACAATTGAGTACATTGCACAGCAGTCTCTGACAGATATACCCTGGGAAGTAATTTTGGTAGATAATGCCTCAACCGACAATTCTTCAGCAACAGGCCAGTCTGAGTGGGACAAGTATGAACTTAGCCATGTTTCTTTCAGGCTAATTAGTGAGCCTAAGCCGGGCAAATTATATGCATTACAAAAAGCTATACAAGCGGCACGCTATGAATATCTAATCACCTGTGATGATGATAATTGGCTTGCACCAGATTATGCTAAACGAATTTACGATACCTTTGAATTAACACCAGAAGTTGCAGCTATCGGCGGACGTGGAATCCCTGTAACAGAAGGCAAGCCACTTCCCGACTGGTTTAAAGATTACGAAGTTGTGTATGCTGTTGGCCCACAAGCTAAAAAGCACGGTATTATGCCGGTAAGATCTATACTCTGGGGCGCGGGATTAAGTACCAGAAAATCTGTTTATCTTGAAATGTATAAAACTTTTCCATCATTTCTTATTGAGCATGATACCGACATTATTTTTGCTGAAGATACTGAATATTGTTTGCGCTTAATTTTGAAGGGCTACAGATTATTTTATGACGCCGGGCTGGTTTACCATCATTTCATTGCGGATTACAAACTAGATGTAAAACGCAGAGATGCATATTTAGGTCGGTTTAAAGATGCTAATGTTGTTCTCAGGAAATATTACGCGGCAATGAGAGCTAAATTAAAAACGAAAGGTCGTCCTGACATTTGGTTTTTACTTCTGATTATCACTCCTTTTAACTACATATTTTCTTTTTCCAGAAAAAGAGCAGAGAAAGCACGTAACACCTTGTTCCATATGCTGCCTTTTGGAATCAAATCCGATCCTATTTCTACACGTATAAAAGAATTTATTAAAGAATAATTCTAATATTTCCTCAGACACCTTGCCTGTGCCTCCTTTTATCTTTGAATCCTCTAATTAGATATCTCATATAAATTTTCCAGCCCATCCATTTTCTGATGAGAGCTGACTTATCCTTTATAAAAATTTCATCACTGTTACCAGCAGAAAATCCCCCCATATTGTAGCTTACAACATCGATGGCATAGAATTCCTTCCTGAAATTATGGTTACCCCATAACCTTAAATTCAACGCGTAATCAGCAGCTATCTTGTATTTAAGCTCGTACTTTAAGTTATAAAATGCTTTTGCCGGATAGAGAATCGATTGATGGTTCATGCAATATTTAGCAAGTCTGTAAGCGCTAAATTCACCCTTCAACAATCCGTAAGGATCTATTTCCACCCCATCTTCATAAAACGGAATGCTGTTACCATAATATATAGTACCGTCATGTGTTAACTTACCCGCCAACTCTTTAAAGCCAGGAAGAAGTCTGTCATCAGCCCCCATAAAATACAACCATCTGCCGGAAGCTATACTAATCCCCTTGTTCATCGCATCGTATATTCCGAGATCCGGTTCAGATTTCCATCGTAGAATGTTGTAAGTATACTGCGATAGTATCTCAAGAGTCTTATCAGTACTGCCTCCATCCATTACTATAATTTCAATAGATAAAAAATCTAAATTGAATATTGATTCCAAACAGCCAGCAATGTATTTCTCTGCATTGTAAGAAGGAATAATTACTGTAATCAATACTCCCGGATCAGGTAATTTGTTCATCTGAATATATTTGATTCAAATGTACTTCATATATATGATTCTACTTCCATCTGGCATCAAATAGCTATTTTTCTTGAAAATAGGTCTATAAACTAACTATGCGTACCTTCGTACTTTAATCATTTTTAATGAAAACATATTTTAGATTACTTTCATTTGCTAAACCCATAGAAAAATTTGCCATTCCCTATGTAATTGCAACACTGTTAGCCGTTTTTTTTAACACATTCAATCTTGCACTGCTTGCTCCACTTTTAGACACTTTATTTGCTAGTCCAGAAAAAATAGTTCACAGCGGTACAGTGGAAAAATCGGACTCAATATTTAACATTATGGCCAAATTCAGGGAACTGGTTGACTATTCAATGCAACATTATGACAAATTGGGAACACTAAAATTGGTATGCAGTATCATTCTTGTTTCAGTGATATTGGCGAACCTTTTCAGGTATTTGTCCCAGCGCTTTATGGAAGATCTGCGGGTTCATACTTTACTAAACCTTCGCAAAACCGTATTTAACAATGTAATGAATCTTCACATAGGGTACTTCAATAATGAACGTAAAGGCGACATTATGTCAAAGGTATCTTCCGATGTACAAGTTGTTCAATATACAGTAACCAATACACTGCAGGTAGTATTTAAGGAGCCGCTACAGTTGATATTCTATATTTTTGTCCTTGTAAGCATTTCTCTTAAGCTTACACTATTTTCATTGTTAGTTATTCCTTTATCTGGTTTTATTATCAGCAAAATTGTAAAACGCCTAAAGCAACAGGCGACTCAGGCACATGAATCCTTCGCGAGGATGCTGGGATTTCTTGACGAGGCATTATCAGGAATAAAAATTATCAAAGCATTTAATGCGACTGACAGAATAAAAGAGAAGTTCCAGAAAGAGAATGTCTATTATTCTGATCTCACAAGGAAAATGGCCCGTAGGCAACAGTTAGCTTCTCCGGTATCTCAGGCATTGGGAATTCTCGTAGTTGTAATGATTGTATTATATGGCGGTAAAATGATCCTGGTTGATAAATCATCTGAGTTGACATCTGCTGGGTTTATCGCCTACATTGCAATATTTTCCCAGGTAATGCAGCCGGTGAAGGCAATTGCAGATTCATTCAGTGGAATTCATTCAGGAATTGCTGCCGGAGTACGTGTATTAGACCTTATAGACACACATCCAGAGCTCACGAATAAACCTTCGGCCACAGAAATCCATGATTTCAATAAGGAATTAAGATTTGATAATATTAGTTTCAGCTATGGTGAAAAAGAAGTGCTGAAGAATATTAATCTTACCATCGAAAAGGGAAAGACTGTAGCCGTTATCGGTCCATCGGGGGGCGGTAAAAGTACATTAATGGATCTTATTCCAAGATTCTATGATCCTAAAGATGGTAGAATAACTATTGATGGCATTGACCTTAGAGATATAACTTCTGAAAGCCTAAGATCTCAAATAGGAACTGTAAATCAGGAATCCATACTTTTTAATGATACAATTATCAATAATATCCGCTTTGCAAAACCTAATGCTACTGATGAAGAAGTAGTTGGAGCTGCAAAGATTGCTAATGCCGATGACTTTATCATGAATACTGAAAATGGTTATCAGACAAACATTGGCGACCGTGGAAATAAACTATCAGGTGGACAAAAACAGCGTTTATGTATTGCAAGAGCTGTATTGGCTAACCCTCCTATCATGCTGCTAGATGAAGCTACGTCAGCTCTGGATACAGAATCGGAGAAACTTGTTCAGGATGCCTTATATAAACTGATGCAAAACAGGACATCCATTGTAATTGCACATCGCCTAAGTACTATACAGCACGCAGATCTTATCGTTGTAATTGATCAGGGTGAAATTAGGGAAACAGGTACCCACTCTGAACTAATAGAACACAATGGATTATATAAACGCCTGATAAACATGCAGACATTTAACGATTAATTCTCAAATCATTATTGGAAAACAGAAGATGCTAAGACTCCTCATAGACCATCAAACGTTCTCTATGCAACAATATGGAGGAATCTCCCGTTATTTTGCTAATATTCAACACACTTCTGATGTAAAAAAAGACATACAATCTGTTGTCGGAATTCTTTGCACAAAAAATTATTATTTAAAGGATTATCCTGCACCTTTAAATAATGCTCTGGGACGATGGCTTCTTAAAAAAGAAAGCAGACGTTTTCAATGGAACATGAAGTATTCAAAATATCTGATTCAAAAGAACGATTTTGATATTCTCCACCCAAGTTACTATGATCCCTACTTTTTAAAATATAACAAAAAACCATTTGTCATCACAGTACATGATATGATCCATGAGCAGTTCCCGGAATATTTCGACCCGAATGACGTCTATGTAAGGTATAAAAGACTTTGTATAGAAAATGCTGACCAGATCATTGCAATTTCAGAATCCACAAGTAAAGACCTGCAGGATATACTGAATGTTGCTTCAAATAGGATAACTGTTATACATCACGGTTATCAGATGAACATCAATAATTCTCTCCCACCCGAACCCGAGAGCCCGGTTCCCACTGAGAAAATGTATTTATTATATGTAGGAGATAGACGAGGATATAAAAATTTCCCGGTTTTTTTATCAGCATTGACACCGCTATTAAAGAAAGACATCAACTTAAAACTAATCTGTGCCGGAGGAGGTCATTTTGCAGAGGCAGAAATAGAAATGATATCGAGGCTTACATTGCAAAATCAGGTCTCCCAAATAAGTGCAACGGATCGGGAATTGACATCTCTTTATCAAAATGCCAAGGCATTTATTTTTCCATCTCTTTATGAAGGTTTTGGATTACCTATCCTGGAAGCTTTTAACTGCAATTGTCCAGTGATTGCAAGTGACCAGCCATGTTTCAAAGAGATTGGAGAAGACGCAATTGCGTATTTCCAACCCAATGATAAACATAGCATATTAAAAACTGTAGAAGAGGTAATCAATAATCAAAATTTGCGCTTAAATCTAATCACTAAAGGCCGTTTACAACTAGCTAAATTCCCTATGGATCTCTGTATGGATAAAACGTTATCCGTTTACAACAAGCTCGTCTCGTAGATTAAATTCAAAATAAATATTCAACTGTATTATGGATGATTTAGTATCTATCATTATACCACTCTATAAATCGGAACTATCTCCACTTGAAGAGATTTCAATCAGTCAATGTTTTAAAATATTGTCTTCTTACAAAATCATTGCTCTTAAACCCCAAAAATTAGAGATGGTTAATTATAAATTTCCTTTCAATGAAATAGTGAGTTTTGGGGACGAATATTTTGAAAGCATAGCAGGGTATAACAGGCTTATGCTTTCATCAGCTTTCTATGAAAAATTCCTTAAATATAAGTTTATACTGATTTACCAGCCCGATGCTTTTGTTTTTAGGGATGATCTTGCTTACTGGTGTAATCAGGGCTATGATTATATCGGGGCGCCCTGGCTAAGGTATACAGCTTATCCAGATGTTTTCAAAAAGATCAAAAATCATACACAGCGTTTTCTGCATACCAAATTGAACTTACATCAACCTGATAATAACCTTCCCACTGAAATACAGCTTGAGAATCGCGTAGGTAATGGCGGATTTTCGTTAAGAAATACGAAACGCTTTTACGAAGTATGTATCCGGAATAAAAAAATGATAGCGCATTATAACAGTCGAGCAGAGCATCAATTTAATGAAGATGTATTTTTCGGACTTGAAGCTAATAGAAAAAGAAAACAATTAAACATACCCAATTACAAAAAAGCAATTTACTTTTCAATGAATGATCAGCTGGAATTTGCGTTCAAACTCACAGAGGGAAAGCTTCCATTTGGCTGCCATGCATGGAATTTGTATGTTGACTTCTGGGCGCCAGTAATGGCATCAGCGAGCGGTGTTGATATTAAGAATATTTAAAAGAACTTCTAATTTCCTTCCACAACCTGGATGTGAGTGGCTTCCGTTTTATCTTATCTTTTTCAGAGCGATTAATCATCCTTACCTCTTCAGAATTTAGAAGTTCGACTATGTTTTTTGCTTTGATCATTTTAAGTTTTGGCCACGCTCCAGAACCCAGGGGATGAAAATCCTGCAAGCTAAAAAAATTAAACTCGTCAACAGCATTCCATAAATTATAGTAACTATTTATATTAAAGTCATTTTTATGACTCCAGTTATGCAATTTCCAGTATATTTCCTCTGGTTCCCTTGCCCAGCTCTGATGTAACACAAGATCATCCCAGGATATATAGTTATTCCCCGAATTATGTTTAGCGTTGTCATATACAGGGAGATTCGTTGCAAAACATAACGTTTCAGAGGATTCAGCGATCAGTAAATATCCGGATACTACCTTTTTAAATATTGTTGCAACCGGGCAAACAATTGTTGTCGGAACAGTCGGATGAAGTCTTCTTAACTTACTAGCAAATACTTCAAAATCAATAAAATACTCATCTGAATCGATCTGAAGATACCAGTCACAATCACCCATCCGCTGCGCGAGCATGTTGCGTTCCCTGGTGTCGCACTGCATGGGACTGAGTCCGGGAATATAAAAACGGTCTTCATAAATTTTTATCTTATTTGCGTTGTCAACCAGTTTTATCCACTCCCAAAATGACTCGCGAATTAAAAAATCCTTACCCGACCATGTTTTGCGATCAACATCGATAGCAAGAAAAATCTCGTCGACAAAATCATAAATTCTTAATAATGAAATTTTTACGTATTCATAATCATATGAGATTAGATACCCCGCTTTTATAGTACTCATTTCTACTTTTTATAGTATATATTAAATCCACGAACAAACAGATCAGGTCGATCCGACAGTTAAACGAAAATTTAAATTGAAATGCTACAGGTAAGGATTCTTTATGAAATCTTAATTACGAACGGAGCTTCCTATTGTCCAGCGCAACTTAGTCACTAATAATCCTCTTACAATTAAGATGCTGATGAGGTATGTAACCCCAAACCTCAAAGCACTGTAAGCTATGGCACCTATTGCTGTCATACCTTCAGCATGCCAGTGAAATGGACGGAATATAGCGTCTAAAAAATGAAGGATAATGATGGGATGAATGAGGTAGATACCAAACGTGGTATTTCTGGGCTGAAATATTCTATTGACAGAAGGAATTGAACCAACCTTGAGTAAGATAAGAAAAAATGATAGAGAATATAAAATATTGCTTACACGTAGTGTGTTATAAGCATCTTCCATCCCAATAGATTTCAGGTAAATTATCTCAAGATCAGACATAATAAATAAAACGATTGTAATGCCTGTCAGCCAAATGAAGGATATCTTTTTGATAAAGTTAAAAAGTATTTCACTGTGCTTATTCATGTAAGCACCCAGCCATAGAAAGAAAACAAATCCGAATAGCGCTGTTGTATGCCTCGTTCTAATCCATCCATGGTATAAATTGATGCTGTAAAACAGGGAAGTCAGCCCAAGTAACACACCGAATATCTTATTATAAATAAACCTTTTAAAAAGAAGTAAAA
Source organism: Pedobacter westerhofensis (assembly GCF_900182595.1). Classification (GTDB taxonomy): domain Bacteria; phylum Bacteroidota; class Bacteroidia; order Sphingobacteriales; family Sphingobacteriaceae; genus Pedobacter; species Pedobacter westerhofensis. The sequence continues at coordinate 224,678 of NZ_FXTN01000008.1, forward strand.
TTCCGATGCAGATCAAAAAATTCAGTATAAACCAAAAACTGGTTTCTGTAATAATATAATAATAAGATGAGATCAGATAATCCGCAAAGGGAGAAGGCATATGTCGTTCTCCATTATACTTGAAATACGCAATAAAAAGTAAATTGATAATATCGATTAGTATCAAAACATTAATCCAAAATGCCCATGGACCAATCGTACTTTTAAATCTATTCTTCAAATACTGCCATGGGGTATATTCTGTGAATTTGTGATTGATTAGGAATCCAGCTATAAGGAAAAACGCGACTGTGGCAAATTTAAAAAACTGAAGCACAGATGCTTGCAGCAAGCTGGTGTAAAAAGACACATAATTAGCACTTCCAAATACCTCCGTGTGTTCAAAGACTATCCCAATCATCGACAGACATCTTATGGTATCTACAAAATCAAAGTTCTTCTTTATCTGTATAGCTGATTGTACTTCCTGCATCAATTAATTGTATTAGACAATAAAATGATGCAATTTTAATGAAAAAATTCGCCAAATAACATATTTTAACAGTTATTACTATTAAAAGAGGCCATATACTCTATCACTTATTGACGTTAGAAGAGAGTATTTTGAAAGAAAATATCAATATGATAAATGTCAAGGCTGTAAAAGCCATTTTTAGCATTTTATTTTCGATTAGAAAATATTCAATGGATACATAAGCTTTGTACCTGGTATATAAGAAGCAAAAGTTTTACCATATTCAAATATTAACCCCACTTGTTAGTATCTCTAAAAATAAAAACCGCGCTGTTATAATAAATTAGCAGCGCGGTTAATAATTTTTATTCGATTCTAATAAAGGAGACCTTACCATCAAGTTCACGGTCATTGCCAAAGGGACGATAATCAACCTTTAAGTTTCCATCCTCCCAACTGCCTTCAAATCCGCCTAATGTAAATTGGCCAGAGCTCTTCACGGTAATAACAGTATACGCATGTCCCGAACTACCAGTGTTGTCATTAAATACTGAAATAACTGCACCAACTCTAACATTAACCAGCACCACTGATCTTATCTCATCATTTCCCCCTACTTGAGTTAAATCATAAGTGGCTGGAGAATCGGTGAGCTGTTTAATGGTCTTACCAGTTCCCTCATTATTTTCTCTAAAAATAACTAAACCAGATTGAGCTTTTGCACTACTTCCTACAACGAATACCGTGAGAAAGATAAAAATTTTAAATAATGTTTTCATAGTTAATTGAATTAATTTTAATAAATATAAATCTATTTAATTAAGTTATAATAACTTAAATGTAAACGATTAGTTACCAAGAAAATTGATGAGAATTTATTATAAAGATAATTATTATCAATTGATACTTTAAGTATCATTAACATATAATTTTCCAGTCTAAATTTATGTAGTGTGAAATTTGAAATAGTTATATTCCTATTTATAATAAAATATAACTAAGATAAAACCCTTAAAGATTATCATTAGTTTACTCATAATAAGTTTTGCTTATTAATGCTGAATGATCAGTTTCTTTGAGAACCTGAGTCCCAGCAATTCATAATATAAGATATAAATTCCGGCAGCGTACTGAGAGGTAGAAATTTGCTCTTCCTGATATCCGGCATTCCTGTAGTCATCAAAGATAACTCCCATATTTTGTCCAGAACTGCTGTACATTGTAATTTTTATCCTAGCAGCAGAAGTTAATGTAAACCCAATTTTTGTGTAGGTATTAGCAGGGTTAGGATAATTTTGTACTACGCCGACGGATTGAAAATTCTGTGCAATTTCCTGGTTGATTGCATCAAACCAAACCAAGCCAAGCACCTCATATCCTCTGGCATTGGGATGGACAAAGTCTGAATACAGAGAGGGGTCTTTCCCCATCGTGGAATTGAAATCAGCAATTCTGGAACTGCTTTCAACAGCAAGATTTCTGTAAGCATTATTAATCTGATCAACGATCCGGTTTCTCCTTCTGGCCAGAACGCGTTCTGCCGGTGTTCCCCGATCTTCAACAAAATATTGTATTGTACCAATAATCACGGGGAGATTCTTTGCTTTGGCCTTTCCAATCAAAACCCGCATGTTGTTGACTGCATCAATGACCCTTAATTGATTATCAGCTATCCTGATCGCATCATTGGCTCCCATCAGGATTAAAAAGAAATCAGCCGGGTTAGCTAAAGCCGCATCAATACGCAGCAATCCTTGACCGGTTGTCTCGCCTCCTACACCAAAATTGAAGATATTAACAGGTTTGGTCATGTAACAATTCTCCAGATAAGCTTGTAAAGGTTTTTGAAAACTCAGAGGCTTAGGAGTGCCCTCTACGGTACTTGCACCGAAGGTGATGATGCGAATGCTATCCTTACTATAAAATTGAGCCTGAGGCCCACAAACGGGAAACCTGGCTTGTGCATACAAACTTGTATGCATAAAAAAAAACCCTGCCAGAATTAAAAACCTTGTGGTCAAAAATTTCATGGCAGGGTGTATTATAATATTTATTAAACTTAGAGTTTTCTTTTTACCTCTACTTGCTCGTAAGCTTCAACGATATCGCCAACTTCAATGTTGTTGAAATTCTGAATATTCAAACCACATTCGTAACCTCTGGCTACTTCTTTAACATCATCTTTATAACGTTTCAGCGAAGCCAGTTCACCTGTATAAACTACAACCCCATCTCTAACGATACGGATCTTGCTGTTACGTGTGATTGTTCCATCCAGTACCATACAACCTGCAATGGTACCAACTTTGGTGATTTTAAAGGTATCCCTGATCTCAACGTTAGCCGTAATTTTCTCCTGGAATTCAGGAGCAAGCATACCTTCCATCGCCGCCTTGATCTCATTGATCGCATCGTAGATGATAGAATACAGACGGATATCGATTTGTTCAGCCTCAGCAAGTTTCCTTGCACCTGAAGACGGACGAACCTGGAATCCGATAATGATCGCATCAGAAGCAGATGCCAGCAATACATCAGATTCAGATATCTGACCCACCGCTTTACTAATGATATTGATTTGTATCTCCTCAGTTGAAAGTTTCAGCAGTGAATCCGCTAATGCTTCAATCGAACCATCTACGTCACCTTTAACAATCAGGTTAAGTTCTTTAAAGTTACCGATCGCTAAACGACGGCCAATCTCATCAAGTGTGATATGTTTCTGTGTTCTCAAGCCCTGTTCGCGCATCAATTGTAAACGTTTGTTTGCAATCTCTCTCGCTTCAGATTCATTTTCTACCGCATTGAATTTATCACCTGCGGTTGGAGCACCCTGCATACCCAATACCTGTACCGGTACTGAAGGACCTGCCTGGTCTACCTTTTGGCCACGTTCGTTAAACAGTGCTTTTACACGACCGCTATAACTACCCGCAAGAATCGGATCACCAACTTTTAATGTACCTGCCTGTACCAGAACTGTAGTTACGATACCACGGCCCTTATCAAGAGTAGCTTCAATTACACTACCTGTTGCACGTTTATCAGGATTCGCTGTTAATTCTAACAGTTCAGCTTCTAACAATACTTTATCTAACAGGGCATCTACGTTCAATCCGCTCTTACCAGAAATTTCCTGCGACTGGAACTTACCGCCCCAATCTTCAACAAGAATATTCATGATTGATAACTGCTCACGGATCTTATCAGAATTCGCTCCTGGTTTGTCAATTTTTGTAAAGGCAAACACTAGAGGAACACCAGCTGCCTGAGCATGGCTGATTGCCTCTTTTGTTTGTGGCATCACAGCGTCGTCTGCAGCAATAACGATAATTGCAATATCTGCAACCTTCGCACCACGTGCACGCATCGCCGTAAAGGCTTCGTGACCCGGTGTATCAAGGAAAGTAACTTTTTTCCCTGTTGGCGTGGTTACCATATAGGCACCAATATGCTGGGTAATACCCCCGGCTTCACCAGCTACAACGTTTGCTTTCCTGATATAATCCAGCAATGAGGTCTTACCATGATCTACGTGACCCATGATCGTAACTACCGGTGCTCTTGGGATTAAATCTTCCGGCTCGTCCGCTTCTTCAATAATACTGTCACCTTCATCATCAGGTTTCACGAATTGAATTTCGTAACCAAATTCATCAGCAACAATAGTTAAAGTTTCTGCATCTAAACGCTGATTAATGGATACAAACATACCCAAGCTCATACATGTACCTATAATTTTAGTTACCGGTACATCCATCATACTTGCTAATTCATTAGCCGTAACAAATTCTGTTACTTTTAATACTTTGGACTGAGATTCCAGCTCCATTGCTGCTTCTTCAGCAGAAAGGGCTACATCATCACGTTTACCACGGCGCAATTTCGCACGTTGTGCAAACTTACCTGATTTACCAGCTCCGCTTAAACGTGCAAGCGTAGCTTTAATCTGGTCTTGTATTTCTTTTTCCGTAGGTTCTTCTTTAGGCCCGCCGGTTGTACCAGGCTTGCTGTTTCTAAAGTTAGGCCTGTTGGCTGTATTATTTGTGTTGTTCCTGAAATCAGGTCTGTTGGTAAATGTTGGTGCTCCGGCAGGTCTTGCAGGCGTAGCCGGCGTAGTACTCCCTCCAGCACCTTGCTGTCCGGCAGGGGCCTGATGACCTCCGGCTTGCGGATGTTGTCCAGGTGCTCCCGGAGTCTTTTTACGCTTGCGTTTTCTTTTCGCATCATTACTTTCAGCTGAAGAAGCCACAGGCTGTGATTTCCGCTCAGGTGTTGTAGGCAAGACAATTTTCCCAATGATATTTGGTCCGGAAAGTTTCACCGAACGCGCTTTGATCACCTCAACTTCGTCAGGCTTATCAGGTTTTGGTGCTACTACATCTTTAACCGGTTCTGCTTTAACAACTGGTGATTCCACAGGTATAGGTTTTTCTTCTATTTTTACTTCTTCCGCTGGTTTAACCACTTCAGCTTTAACTTCAGCAGGCTGTTCAACTGGTTTCTCAACCGGTTTAACTTCCTCCTGAACTGCTTTCGGGGCTTCCGGAATAACTTCTACAGGTTTTTCTGCCGGAATAGACGCAGCAGCAGGAGCAGCCGGTTCTTCAGTTTTAGCAACTTCAGGCGCCGGAACTTCTTCTTTCTTAGCAGGACGTGTTTTCGAGTTTAAATCGTCAAGGTTGATTTTACCTACGATTTTAACACCTTTCAATGTTCCTTCTTCAACCTTTTCAGGTTCCTTCTCTGCCGCAACTTCTTTAAGGGGTTGTGCAGGCACTTCTTCCTTGTGTTTCTCAACAGGAGGTGTATAGGAATGAAGGTTCTTGATTAAGATCCCTTCGTTTTCAAATTCAACATTCTTTCTGGGTGCTTCAGCAACTTTTTCAGTTACTTCAGGCTCATCACGACGAATTTTACCAATGACAATTTGATTGGCTTCTTCCTTTACGATTTTATCACCCTGAAACTCCTTCAATAATGCATTATACATATCTCGGGAGAGTTTGGTAGTGGGTTTATTCTCAACAGAAAAGCCTTTCTTTTCTAAAAACTCAACGGCCGTAGCTATCCCTACGTTAAGTTCCTTAACTGCTTTGAATAAAATTATTGGTTTGTCGTCTGACATTGATCTCCTATTTTTACTTAATTCTTATACAAAAGTAACGTTTATTCTTGTTTTTTCATCAGTACAAATTGTTTTTTATCAGTATGAAGATCGCAAATTCCATGCAATCTTCATCCGTATGTATTTGTTTTTTAATTGATCAAGTTAACGCTTACTCAAATTCTGACTGAAGGATACTGATGACTTCTTTAATCGTCTCTTCTTCCAGGTCAGTTCTTTTTACTAATTCATCTACTGATAAAGCCAGTACACTTCTTGCAGTATCACAACCAATTGCTTTCAATTCGTCGATGATCCAGCTATCGATTTCATCTGAGAATTCTTCGATATCCACATCCTCATCTTCTTCACCAGCTTCACGGTACACATCAATCTCATAACCAGTTAATTTACCGGCAAGTTTGATATTGTGTCCGCCACGGCCAATTGCAAGTGAAACCTGATCAGGTTTCAGATAAACTGAAGCATGTTTAGTAACATCATCAAGCTTAATCGAAGTGATCTTGGCAGGACTTAAAGCCCTGGTAATATACAATGATATGTTATTGGTGAAATTGATTACATCAATGTTCTCATTTTTCAGTTCTCTCACGATTCCATGGATACGTGATCCTTTCATACCTACACAGGCGCCTACAGGATCAATCCTGTCATCGTAAGACTCTACGGCAACCTTTGCACGCTCGCCAGGTTCACGAACAATCTTTTTAATGGTGATTAAACCGTCAAAAATCTCAGGAACTTCAATTTCGAACAAACGCTGCAGGAATTCAGGAGCGATCCTTGAAATAATGATCTTAGGTGTACTGTTCATCATATCCACCTTTAAAATCACCGCACGTACGGTATCGCCTTTTTTGAAATAATCAGCAGGTATCTGTTCTGTCTTAGGCATCATCAACTCATTGCCTTCGTCATCGAGTACCAGTGTTTCTTTTTTCCAGACCTGGTAAACTTCACCTGTTACGATCTCACCAACCCTGTCCTTATATTTCTTAAAGATTTCGTCTTTCTCTAATTCAAGCACTTTTGAAACAAGCGTCTGGCGGGCGGCTAAAATAGCCCTTCTTCCAAAACTCTCTAAAGTGATCTGCTCAATGTAGTCGTCTCCAACTTCCATATCTGCATCCAGTTGTTTCACCTCTGCAAGTTCAATTTCCAGATCATCATCTTCAGAAAAGCCGTCTTCCATTACTTTTCTTGTACGCCAGATCTCCAAATCACCATTGTCAGGGTTTACAATCACATCACAATTCTCATCAGTGCCATATTTCTTACGCAGCATACTGCGAAATACCTCTTCCAGCACACTGATTACCGTAGGACGGTCGATGTTCTTGAATTCTTTGAATTCTTGAAATGAATCGATTAAATTAATATTGCTCATTTTTATTTAAATGAAATTAAAACCTTTGTTTCTATTATCTTATCAAAGTCAATACTGGTTTCAACCAGTTGTGCCTTTTTACCCTTTTCTTTCACTTTAGCTTCTATAATTATAGCGCTATCGTTCATTTCCAGCAATTTACCTTCCATGATTTCTCCACCTGTCAGTTTTACGCTCAAATCACGTCCAATATTCTTTTGATATTGTCGCTTTAGCTTTAAGGGTTCGCCAACACCAGGAGAAGATACCTCAAGGTTATAAGCTTTTTCTATTGTATTCTCTTCTTCCAGATGAAACCCAACATGTCTGCTGATTGCGGCACAATCCTGTATACTGATCCCTTCATCACCATCCACATGAATTATTAGTTTGTTGTTCGGCAACATCTTTACCTCAACCAAAAATAACTCCGGTCTGTCCGAAATCTTTTCCTCTATTAATTCTATTACTCTCTTCTCTACTTGCATAAACCAATTTGCGGATAAAAGAAAAGAGGGGACATCTGCCCCCTCTTACCTTCTATTTCAGTGCAAATGTAAGAATTTTATTTCAAAAATAAAAACGCATTTTATATCCGTAAGTCATCACTAGTGTATTCACTAATTTACACATTCATTTCTAAATTTTGATAAATGGCAATAAAATTTTTTCACAGGATCAAAAAACGTAAAATAAAGCCAAAAGTTAATTTTAAATATATTAAATTAACTTTATATGTTTGTTTCGTAATAGATGAGCAACATATGATACAATCAGCAACACGTTTTATTGATCCGTTAAGCGACTTTGGATTTAAACATATATTTGGTTCTGACTCAAATAAGGAAATACTGATTAACTTTCTAAACCAATTATTCAACGGTCAAAAGGAAATTAAAGATCTGACCTATAGTCCTACTGAACATGGGGGAGACCTCAAAGATTCGAAGAGAGTATTCTTTGACTTTCTCTGTACTGGACACCAGGGTGAACAATTCATCATTGAAATGCAAAGGGGAGAACAAAAAAACTTTCGTGACCGGGCAGTATTTTACACCTCCAGATTAATCAATGAACAGTTGCCGAGAGGGAGCAACCATTGGAATATTGATTTGAAGGAAGTCTTTCTGGTTGCTATTCTTGGTTTCAATTTTAAAGACAGCAATCCAGACCAATACCTGCATGATATAGCATTAACCAACACTCACACCGGAGAAATTTTTTACCACAAGTTGAACTACAAATTTCTGGAATTACCTAAACTTGTAAAGACAGAAACCGAACTGGAAACAGATCTTGACCGTTGGCTGTTTCTTTTGAAACACATGGCAGATCTTAAAAAAGAACCTGTTGGGTTGGATGATGGCATTTTTAAAAAAGTATTTAAGATCGCTGAAATTAGCAATTTAACAAGGGAGGAAAAAGAAATGTATGATTCAAATTTAAAAGCTCAGTGGGATTATGAAAACTCCATTGCATATGCAAAGGAGAGAGCTGCAGAAGAAGGGCGAAAAGAAGGCCTTCAAAAAGGTATCGAGGAAGGCATTGCGAAAGGCATTGAGCAGGGCATTGAGAAAGGATTGGAGCAAGGATTGGAGCGAGGATTAGAGCAAGGATTAGAGAAAGGATTAGAGGAAGGCCAGCACAAAAAATCCATGGAAATTGCTATCCGGATGAGAAAGGAAAAGATGCCCCTCGATATGATCGCAAGACTCACGAACCTCTCATTTTCAGAAATAGAGAAACTTTAACCGTTGTATATGTGATTGCTAACGAGACAGATAACCAGACATATGTACCAGGACTTAGCGTTTGAGTATAACTTCCTGCGGTTTCACCTTATGATCTAGTTTTCCGGTCAGCATCATGCCCGCATTACCAAATTTTGCGTTCAGGAAAGATATCACCAGATAACTTTTTCCTTTGGCAAATGAAACATGCGGATGAAAGACGATGACGCTGTCTCCAACAACCACCTTACCTGCAAAAGACTGTTCTACACCAGTCGAATCATCTTCAGAAGGCAATTCTAAAACAGAGATAATATCTGAATATGCGGTATCAATATTTGGGGTATTTTTAAGCTGGTATAATCCGGCAGGGTCAACCCCTGTAAAAACCAGTGCATCACTGTCTGGCGAAAATCTGATCATTACTGGCTTATTATTTGCAGGCGAACAGGAAATCAAACACACCATTATTGTGAATACCAGCGGTAATATTATCAGGTATTTATACATGCTATAAAACTAAACATTATGAGGTTTATTATTGAAATTTTATTGATGGGATTGGCAATGCTGCTGGGCTCATATCTTGTCCCTGGCGTGCATATAGCGGGATTTGGAACAGCTATTATTGCAGCAGTCCTGATTGCACTGGCTAATGCTACCATAGGAATGATACTTCGGCTGCTGACATTTCCGATTAATTTCCTAACCCTAGGGCTGATGTCTTTTATTATTACCGTATTAATGATCCTTTTAGTAGACAGTATAATGACAGGGTTCAATACCAGCGGATTCTTTGCAGCAGCATTTTTAGCAATAGTAGTGGCCTTGATCAAAGCCGTCTTCGGAGCTATTGCAGGAAGCGATGATTAAACAATTCACAAACCAGCTCTCCAATATAACTTCAAGGGACTATGCCCGGAGTTTGCCCTGGACAAGAGCACCACTACTGCACTACCACTGCACTACAAGAGCACCATTTCCCCAGTAATCAGTGCTCTTGTAGTGCGGCTGTAATCCTCCCGGGGTGCTATCACTCAAAGCAAGCTCCGGACAAAAGCAAAATGAACTACGCGCATGACTGATCTATCTGAGTATTTCCCTCGAAATCACCAGTTGCTGAATCTCGGAAGTACCTTCATAGATCTGGGTAATCTTGGCATCCCGCATTAAGCGCTCCACATGATACTCTTTCACGAAACCATATCCGCCATGAACCTGGACAGCCTCAACTGTCACATCCATCGCAACCTTGGAAGCATATAGTTTTGCCATAGAACCCGCAAGCGTGTAAGAAAGCCCCTGATCCTTTAACCAGGCAGCCTTGTAAACCAGCATTCTTGCAGCTTCAATCTGCGTAGCCATATCTGCAAGTTTAAAAGCAATGACCTGATGATCAGAAATCGGTTTACCAAAAGATTTCCTCTGCTTAGCATAAGCCAGTGCAAGTTCATATGCTCCGGCTGCAATACCCAGGGCTTGTGCGGCTATACCAATCCGTCCGCCTTCCAGCGTTTTCATCGCAAACTTAAAGCCGAAGCCATCTTCGCCGATCCTGTTTTCTTTTGGGACTTTCACATCGTCAAACATCAGGGAGTGCGTATCTGATCCGCGTATGCCCATTTTATTTTCTTTGGGACCTACACTAAAACCTTCCATCCCTTTTTCTACGATGAAAGCATTGATTCCTTTATGTTTGAGTTCGGGATGAGTTTGAGCAATCACAAGGTATGTAGAGGCTGTGCCACCATTGGTGATCCAGTTCTTTGTTCCGTTTAACAGATAATAATCGCCCTTATCCTCAGCTGTAGTATGCTGTGAAGTAGCATCGGAGCCAGCTTCTGGCTCTGAAAGACAAAACGCACCAATTTGCTGTCCTGATGCCAGGGGCACAAGATACTTCTCCTTTTGAAATTCGGAGCCGTAAGCTTCCAGTCCGTAACAAACAAGTGAGTTATTTACAGAGACCACCACTGAAGCTGATGCATCGATTTTGGAAAGCTCTTCCATTACCAGCACATAAGACAAAGCATCAAGCCCGCTTCCGCCATATTGCTCCGAGACCATCATCCCTAAGAAGCCGAGTTCTCCCAGTTTCGCCACCTGCTCGGCAGGAAACTTTTGTTTCTCATCCCTTTCGATCACACCGGGCTTTAGCTCATGCTCTGCAAAGTCCCGGGCAGCCTGCCGGATCATCAATTGTTCTTCACTTAATTGAAATAGCATAATAATTATATCTAGCAAAATACATTTGACCAAATTTAGTATTTCCATTCGGAATTACTATGGTTGCATAGTATTTTTACTGCAAGCTTATTATACCCCAAGAATAAATTAAGATTTACTTCAGAAGACGATTGTTGTCATCCGGGAATACCAGGATTGGGTTGTACTTTTTAGCTTCCTCTACAGGCAATGAGCCATAAGACATAATAATTAATATATCACCAACCTGCACAAGCCTGGCTGTTGCACCGTTAAGACATACAGTTCCGGTACCACGTTCACCTTTGATCACATACGTCTCAAACCGGGCACCATTATTATTATTAACAATCTGCACCTTTTCATTGGCAATGATCTGGGCCGCATCCATCAGGTCTTCATCGATAGTAATACTGCCTACATAATTCAATTCAGCCTGTGTTACCCTAACACGGTGTATTTTCGATTTTAATATCTCGATAATCATGAGGCAAAGTTAGATAAAGTTTGTTTGATTTATTCTAAATGATGTCAGTTAAGGATCATGTTATCAATCAGGCGGGTTTCACCTACCTTGGCAGCAACCAGGGCAACCAGCTGTTTCGAATCCTTTTCGCATTCAGGAAGAAGGGTTTCTGTATCGGCTATTGTAAAGTAATCAAGTGTAACTCCTTCGGTCGCATTGATCATCTGCTTAGCCTGATCAAGAAGATCATCGATGCTGTCAGTAGCAAAATGATCTGTTACATACTGTAGCGCGCGACTAAGAACGAGTGCATTCTTTCTGTCGGCAGCCGATAAGTGGATATTCCTGGAGCTCATCGCCAGACCGTCTTCTTCCCTGATGATGGGGCAGGATATGATTTGTAAGCCAAGGCCAAAATACGCAACCATATTACGGATCATCAGCACCTGCTGAAAGTCCTTCTGGCCAAAAAAGGCAAGATCCGGATCAACGGCATCAAAAAGTTTTTTAACAATCTGCGTTACTCCCTGATAATGTCCTTTTCTAAATTCACCTTCCAGCACAAATTCTGCGCTGCCCAGATCAATATGCCATTGCTCCGGCACGGGATACATTTCCTTTACCGAAGGCATAAATACATAGTCACATCCCGCTTCCTGTAACATTTCAATATCATGTTCTAAGGGACGGGGGTATTTCTCAAGGTCTTTAGGGTCGGTAAATTGAGTGGGGTTCACAAAAATACTACATACTACTATATCTGCATTTTGCTGAGCGATCTTAATCAGAGAGACGTGTCCTTTGTGCAAAGCGCCCATTGTGGGCACCAAGGCAATCTTTTGTTTAGCCAATTTACTTGGCTGCAGCAGCATTTTTAATGCTGCTATCGTATTTATAACTTCCAAACCGAGCTTTAATATTTCCGTGTGCAATTTGGGTATTTATATAATACCAACAAAACATCGGGCCAAGATATTGATAAATTTGAATAAATTGCTTACCTTTGCCCCTTGATTATCTTTTCTTTAACATAAATATTTATTCACAAATATGGAGATGGCAAAAACGAAGCTACTGATTGTTACACACGAGATGTCGCCTTTCCTCGAACTTACCAAAATTTCAGAGATTACCCGTCAGTTACCACAGGCAATGCAGGAAAAAGGATTTGAGATCCGCATTCTGATGCCAAGGTTCGGCAATATTAATGAAAGAAGGAACAGATTACACGAAGTAATTCGTTTATCGGGGATGAACATCATGATTGATGATAATGACAACCCTCTGATTATCAAGGTCGCGTCAATCCCAGCAGCACGTATGCAGGTTTACTTTCTGGACAATGAAGATTATTTCCAGCGTAAGCACGTATTCAGAGATAAGGAAAGTAAGTTTTATGCAGACAACGACGAAAGAACAATCTTCTTTTGCAAAGGTGCACTGGAAACTGTTAAAAAACTAGGCTGGGCACCGGATATTGTGCATTGTCATGGATGGATGACCTCTCTGGTTCCTGTATACATCAAGACCTCTTATAAAAACGATCCGACTTTCAAAAACTCTAAGGTAGTTTACTCAGTTTATGAGAGTTGCTTTACCGAAACTTTAAATGAAGACCTGCACAAAAAGGCCGTGATGAACAACATGACCGCAGAAGACACTAAAGTATTCGAAAACCCAACTTCCAGTACCTTACACATTGGTGCGATAACTTACTCTGACGCAGTAGTTTTAGCGGATGAAAACATTGAAGACAATGTGTTAAAATTTGTTAAAGATTCTAATAAACCAACTTTAGCTTTTAATTTAACCGAAAATTTCGAGAACTTCTATTCGTTGTACGAAGAGATCTCGAGTGAAGAATTGGTTTCAATCGCATAAACTCAGGTATTATTAAATTAAATATGAAATTTTCAAAACTAGACTTATTGACCCTGTTGATAAGTCTTTTTCTTTTTTCGTCTTGTAAAGACTCAAGCAGCATCGGATTAGATGTAGATGGTACTACTGCCATTACAGGAACACTTCTTGATACGGTTACTGTAACATCCAGAACTGTTAAAGACGATCCTACACAAACTTTTTACGGAGCAGGCTCAACTGCCAATCCAACGAGATACCCTCTTGGAATGATGACGGATGCCATCTTCGGAAAAACCACGGCAAGCCTTGCTATGTCGGTAAACCTTCCTTCTTCTACTGCCACCAGTTTTAGTACTACTCCTGTAACTATTGATTCGGCAGTGCTGGTACTGGCATTTTCAACAGACTCTGTCTACGCCAGAAGACGAGAATTTTATGGGGACAGCACAGCTAATTATAATATCACCGTGAGCCAGCTTGCAGAAAACCTGTCTACACAAGGTTCATGGTTAAGCACTAAAACTTATGCGGCAGGAGATGTACTCGGTACATATTCTGGTATACTAAAACCAAACACCAAAGGTAAAGTAACTACAATTGTTACTGGTGGCGCTGATACGCTGATTAAAACAGTTCCGCAGATCAGGATTAAGCTGAGCGCGGATCTTATTAAAACCAAAATAGCAATGCTGGATTCGCTGAGCCTTACCACAGATGCAAAATTCAATGCCGCATTCAGGGGATTAAAAGTGACAGCAACAACAACTGGTAACGGCAGTATGATGTTCCTGGATTTTGCGAGCGGTACATCTAACCTCGAAGTTTATTATAAACAACAGAACGCAACGACCACAACCCAGATCGACACCATTTACAAAGCATTTGCAATCAGCACATCGGTTAATCCTGTGGCAGCGACAGTTGTACATGATTATGCCAATACTCCGGTTGCAACACAGATCAATACCCCAGGTGAATATCAGGTAACTTACCTGCAGGCCATGAATGGTATCAGGACTAAAATTGCCTTTCCTGGTTTAAAAAATCTGGTTACAAACCTGGGATCTAAAATAGTGATCAACAAAGCAGAACTGGTGATTGACAGCAGTGATCCTGCAGATTCTATTCCATTTAAAATACCACCACGCCTGGCGATGTACAGACTTGATATCGCTGGCCAGAGACAGAATATTGCAGATAATAATCCTTATTCGTCATCCAATACATCCGGTGATCAGCGTGTCTCAACTTCAGGAGTTTCATTTGATGGTTTCTACAGGTTTATCAAAAGCGGATATCTTCAGAACAGCTATTCCTTCAACATTACTAACTATGTTCAGGATTTAGTAGACGGAAAAACAATTGACTATGGAACTTATATTGCTCCTATTTCAACTATTGCTACCCCTGTATCTTTTCTGAACAGCACAGGACAGCTTACTGCAGCAGCTTCAGCACCTGCATTAGCAAACTATGCTTATCCAACTCAAACCTCAGCAGGAAGGGTTGTCATCGGATCTTTCAATAATACCAATAACAGGAAGATCAGGCTAAACATTTATTACGTAAAAACAGGCACGAAATAACAAATCAAACATTACAAAACAGAAAAGGCCGCTTCAATTTAATTGAGCGGCCTTTTCTGTTTGATATCCACTGTTAAAACGGCAGGTCTCCGGACACCTCTTCAGCATCAAGATATTCATTCTCGCTCTTTGGAGTTGCATTGCTGTGCACAGGAGTATTCTCAAAATCACTCTTGCGGCCAAGAATTGTAAAATTTTCTGCAACAACTTCTGTAACATATTTTTTTACTTTCTCCCTGTCTTCAAACGATCGCGTTCTCAGTTTCCCTTCTATATAAACGAGTTTACCTTTTTGTAAATATTTGGATGCTACCTCAGCCAGTCCTCTCCACAGCACTATATTATGCCATTCCGTTTGCTCCACCCGCTTGCCGTCTTTATTATAAGTTTCTGACGTAGCTAACGGAAAGCTGGCAACGGTTACACCACCATCTAAGTGACGAACTTCAGGATCCTTGCCTAAATGTCCTACTAAAATTACTTTGTTAATACCTGACATGAATTTGGAGTTTACTATTCGTTAAAATAGTTGTTAATAAATTTGGTTAGAATTGTTGGTTGCGGAAGTTGGTCAAAGTCGGCCCATGAGACCCACTTTGCTTCTGCGTTAATATTAAAGTTAATGATATAATTATTTAAAGCAAAAAACTGAACGTATATAATTTGGTGTGTCAACAAATGTTTGACTTCCATCAACGGAAGAATAGTAACATTTTTACCAAAGTTTTGTTTAACCTTATTAATAAATTGTTCATCATTAACACTGGCAGCCTCAGTAGTTTCAATGTTCGGAAAATCAAATAAGTGCTGCCAGATGTCTTGGTAAATCCTTTTATTAACTAAAATATTATCGCCATCGCGACAGATAAAATAGTTGATGTGACGGGTCTTTACAGTCAGCTTCCTGAGCTTAACGGGAAGCACAGAAATTAAATTATTATTTTTTGCATAACAGGAAACCTGCAGCGGACAGGACGGGCAATCGGGAGATTTTGGTTTGCACTGCAGGGCGCCGAATTCCATAATTGCCTGATTGTATAATGCCGGGTCTTCCAAATGAATTAAAGATTGTGCCAGTTCGGAGAATTGTTTTTTACCGCCGGTACTGTTAATCGGCGTATCAATTCCAAAATACCTTGATAGCACCCTGAACACATTTCCATCCAGAACAGCTTTAGCCTCCCCCGAAGAAAAAGAAGAAATAGCAGCAGCGGTGTATTCCCCTATACCTTTGAGCCGGATCAGGTCACTGTACCGTACAGGAAAAACACCGTCATGAAGTTCCATGATCTGTCTTGCAGTAAACAACATATTCCGTCCCCTGGAGTAATAGCCCAGTCCCTGCCATAACTTAAGGATCTCTGTCTCAGTGGCGGCAGCAAAATCCAGTACCGTAGGGTATGCTTCGAGAAACCTGTTAAAGTAGGGCATTCCCTGCTCTACGCGCGTCTGCTGCAGGATAATTTCGGATAGCCATATGATATAGGCGTCCTGCGTATCTCTCCATGGAAGGCTTCTTTTGTTGCTTAAATACCAATTTATAATCTCTTGCTGAAACGCCATAACTCCAAAAGTACATTCTAATCCAGAAATTATTCAAAATTTAATATTTACACCGCATAAATTTCACATTGGAATTACCGAAATGCAAAGTTACGTGAAGCAGGTCTGGAGTCATTTTTTTTAAAACTTGCAATTCGCTGATATAAATTCACATAAATAATTGATCTTTTATTTTCCTATCTCATTAAAAAGCAATACTTTTGCAACCCCAAATCACTTATAAATATTAAACACACAACAATTAATAATAGAAAATATGACTAAGGCAGATATTATTTCAGAAATATCAACAAAAACAGGAATTGAGAAAGTAGATGTACAAGAAACCGTTGAGGCGTTTTTCAAAGTGATCAAAAGTAGCATGATCGGTGGAGAGAACGTATACGTGAGAGGTTTTGGAAGTTTTGTTGTTAAAAAGAGAGCACAGAAAACAGCCAGAAATATTTCTAAAAACACTGCAATCATTATCCCTGAGCATTTTGTACCAAGCTTTAAACCAGCAAAAGTATTTGTTGATAAAGTGAAAAACAATTCAAAAAAACTAAGCGTAGAAGCTTAATCTGCTCATCATGAACAAAACCCGGTCTAAACAAATCATTATAATTGGAGCAGTTGCACTGCTTTCGGTTTTTTTGTTTACCAGAGATATTAAGGGTTTAGTGAAGCCGAAGCAGGCTACTACCGGCGTTCCCGCGGGTGGGCAACTGACTTCAGCAGGGAGTACTATTAATTTGACAGAGGTTTCTACCGCTGCAAAAAATTCAATCAATGCCAACTTAGCTGCAGAAATTACTACATTGGAAAATGCATACAATACTGCATCGGATGATGAAAAGAATAATGCAGCAAAGGTTCTGGCAGAGAAATGGGACGACGTTGAGCAGACTGTACCGAGCGCGTTATATCTGGAAATCATTGCCGCAAGAGAGAAAAACCTGAATAGCTGGTTGGCCGCTGGCGGCAGGTTGATGAAAGCTTTTGACAATACCCAGGATAGTTTAATCTCTCCTGTATTGTTACAGAAAGCAAATACAGCGTATACGAATGCTGTTGCACTGGATTCAACAAATCTTGAAGCTAAAACCGGCCTCGGTGTTACCATTGTTAATGGAATGGGCGCCCCAATGTCAGGGATAGCAATGTTACTGGACGTAGTGAAAAAAGATCCTAAGAACCTCAAGGCAAATATGAGCCTTGGTACCTTTGCGATCAAATCAGGACAGTTCGACAAAGCAATTACAAGGTTCAATGATATCATCGCCATAAAGCCATCACCAGATGCTTATTTTTATCTGGCTACAGCTTATGAGAACCTTGGCAAAAACAAGGAAGCAGTTGATGCTTACCTGAACAGTAAAAAACTGGCAGCCAATGCTACCTTGTCTAATTTTATCGACAAGAAGGTTAAAGAGCTGAACACCAAAAACTAATAAACAGATTATCAAAATATTTAAAACTTACAAATTATGCCAAGCGGTAAAAAAAGAAAAAGACATAAAATGGCTACCCACAAACGTAAAAAACGTTTAAGAAAAAACAGACATAAGAAAAAATAGTTTTTCTTTACGATCAACGGATGATAGATACAGGATTTACTCTTTGTATCTATTGTTCGTTGATTTGTTTTTTTATTTATTCAGTCCATGTGTTTAATAAGGGAGTATTCCCTTAAAATGTATAGCTTTTGGTAAAGGAATTAATTATCGATTCATCTCCCACGGGAGTAACCATAGCTTTGATTGAAGATAAACAACTTGTAGAACTTCATAAGGAACAGATTAACACAAACTACGCCGTAGGCGACATTTATTTAGGCCGCATAAAAAAGATTATGCCGGGACTAAATGCTGCGTTTGTAGATGTTGGTTATGAGAAAGATGCTTTTTTGCATTATTTCGATCTTGGTCCGCAAGTTCAATCTTTATTGAAGCTTACAAAAATTAAGCGGAATGGCACTGTTAGTGGAACATTATTAGACAATTTAAAGCTTGAAGCCGATATCAATAAGGCTGGCAAAATATCTGAAGTTGTCTCCAAAAACATGCTTATACCTGTTCAAATAGCCAAAGAGCCTATTTCAACTAAAGGACCGCGTTTAAGCTCTGATCTATCTATTGCAGGACGGTACATTGTGCTGGTCCCATTTTCTAATGTAATTTCTATTTCAAAAAAGATTAAAAGCAATACCGAACGTAATCGTTTAAAAAAGATTATTGAAAGTATCAAGCCTAAAAATTTTGGTGTCATCATCAGGACTGTTTCTGAAGGTAAGGGAGTAGAAGAATTACAGAAAGACCTTTTGGATTCTGTTTCCAAGTGGAGCACATTTAT
Organism: Pedobacter westerhofensis; assembly: GCF_900182595.1. Taxonomy (GTDB): domain Bacteria; phylum Bacteroidota; class Bacteroidia; order Sphingobacteriales; family Sphingobacteriaceae; genus Pedobacter; species Pedobacter westerhofensis. Next base: position 243,370 of record NZ_FXTN01000008.1, read on the forward strand.
TAAAAAATTGCCCGAAGCAGAACCATCCAAACGTGTTTGGGGAGAAATGGACCGTACATCAACACTGATCCGCGATATTTTAAGTTCAGACTTCACCAATGTTTATGTGAACGATGCCGGCCTCTATGAGGATATCCGTTCTTATGTTCATGAGATTTCTCCGGAAATGGAGAAAATTGTAAAACCTTACAAACATAAGGAACCAATATTCGATCATTTTGGCATCGAGAAGCAAATTAAAAATGGTTTCGGTAAGACGGTAAACCTTGCGGGTGGTGCTTACCTCGTTGTTGAACACACGGAAGCACTACACGTAGTAGATGTAAACAGTGGTAACAGAACTGCTAACAAAGAAAATCAGGAAGACAATGCGCTTCAGGTAAACAAGGAAGCAGCAAAAGAAATTGCACGCCAGCTGAGGCTGCGTGATATGGGCGGAATTGTGGTCATCGATTTTATCGATATGCACAAACCTGTTAACCGCAAAATGTTATTTGATTATCTCCGGGAACTGATGTTGCTGGACCGTGCAAAACACACTATTCTGCCGCCAAGTAAATTTGGCCTGGTACAGATCACACGTCAGCGTGTTCGTCCGGAAATGAATATCGTGACCAGCGAAGTTTGTCCGATGTGCCATGGTACAGGAGAGATCAAAGCAAGTATCGTTCTGATGGATGATATTGAGAGTAACATGAATTACATTTTAAGAGAGCAGAACGAAAAGAACATCACACTTTGTGTACATCCTTATATTGAAGCCTTCATCAAAAAAGGTATTTATTCATTACAATGGAAATGGTTCTTTAAATTCGGCCAGAAAATTAAAGTGAAGGCGGTTCCGTCTTACACATTAACAGAGTTCCATTTTATCTCTTCCAAAGACGAAGAAATAAAGCTGTAGAGCTCGTGTTCAAAACATCATAACCAAGCCTGGCCTGAATAAGCGCCGGGCTTAGTTATTTTACACCATTTCATTTATTAAATCAGTAAATTCGTTTTCTAAATCAAATCAGTTGGCTAAAATCAAATCAGCATATTTTTGTCAGAGTTGCGGCTATGAATCAGCAAAATGGCTGGGCAAATGCCCTTCCTGCAATTCCTGGAATACTTTTGTAGAAGAAGTAGTTGAAAAACCCGGAGCTAAAGTACCCGCCTGGGAAACCTCAGGATCGTCCAAAAGATCAAACAAACCAAACAAGCTGGCAGATATCGCTTCATCAACCGAGCAGAAGATCTCTACCAGCGACCTGGAGCTCGACCGTGTACTTGGGGGCGGACTTGTAGCGGGATCTGTCATCCTTATTGGTGGAGAACCAGGCATAGGAAAATCAACCCTGATGCTGCAGCTGGCCTTAAACATCGCAGGAAAAAAAGTATTGTACGTTTCGGGCGAGGAAAGTGAACAGCAAATCAAAATGCGCGCAGAGAGGATCACTAGCGCACCCACTGCAGATTGTTATATCCTTACCGAAACCTCAACACAGAACATATTCAAACAGATTGAAGCACTGGAACCAGATATTATTATCGTAGATTCCATTCAAACCCTGCATTCTGCACATATCGAATCTACCCCGGGCAGTGTCTCCCAGGTGAGAGAATGTACGGCAGAACTAATGCGCTTTGCAAAGGAAACAGATACGCCAGTATTCCTGATTGGCCATATCACCAAGGACGGAGCTATTGCCGGCCCGAAAATACTGGAACACATGGTTGATACCGTGTTACAGTTTGAAGGCGACAGGCATCACGTTTACCGTATTCTCCGTTCTGTAAAGAACAGGTTTGGGGCAGCGGCAGAACTGGGTATTTATGCAATGCACAGCGGTGGCTTAAGACAAGTGTCAAACCCCTCAGAAATCCTATTGTCGCAGCGCGATGAAGAGCTCAGTGGTATTGCGATTGCTGCTACTTTAGAAGGCGCCAGGCCGATGTTAATAGAAACACAGGCACTCGTCAGCATTGCCGCTTATGGAACGCCTCAGCGGTCTGCTACAGGCTTTGACACCCGTAGGATGAATATGCTGCTTGCCGTGCTGGAAAAACGATGCGGGTTCAGGCTCAGTACCCGGGATGTATTTTTGAATCTTGCAGGTGGGATCAAAGTGGAAGATCCAGCTATAGACCTGGCTATACTTGCCGCAATTATATCTTCACATGAAGATATTTCCATCTCCTCCAAGATCTGCTTTGCGGCAGAAGTGGGTTTATCCGGAGAAATCAGGGCAGTAAACCGTATTGAACAAAGAATCTCTGAAGCAGACAAATTGGGATTTGAACGCATTTTTGTATCCAGCTATAACCTGAAAGGCGTGGTTCTGGAGAAGTACAACATAGAGGTAACCGGCGTCAGCAAAATTGAAGATGTGTTTTCTTTATTGTTCGGCTAAGCTTCCGTAAAATAAAAAAGCCTGTAAGTCGGAACTTACAGGCTCTAATACATTTAAAGATATTATTTAGACAAGTACATTGATTTGTCTTTGTATAACTTTTTGAAATAAGGATCTTCCAGATCTTTGATGAAACGGATAGATTCTCCTGTCGATTTCATTTCAGGGCCAAGCTCCTTGGTTACCTCAGGGAATTTGTCGTAAGAGAACACCGGTTCTTTAATCGCATACCCTACCAGCTTGCGCTCGATAGTAAAATCCTTCAGTTTGTTTACACCTAACATGATCTTGGCAGCGATATTGATATATGGAACATCGTAAGCCTTAGCGATGAAAGGAACTGTTCTGGAAGCTCTTGGATTAGCTTCAATTACATATACCTTCTCATCTTTAACGGCAAACTGGATGTTTAACAAACCAATTACATTCAATGCTCTTGCAATTTTCTTAGAGTAAGTCTCCATGTCATTCATCACTTTCTCAGAAAGTCCAAATGGCGGTAATACAGCAAATGAATCTCCTGAGTGGATCCCGGCAGGCTCGATGTGTTCCATCAGACCTACAATGTGCACATCCTCGCCATCACTGATAGAGTCAGACTCAGTTTCTTCTGCCCTGTCAAGGAAGTGGTCAATCAGTACCCTGTTGCCCGGCAAATCACCCAGCAATTTCACTACTGCTTTTTCAAGGTCCTCATCATTGATCACAATGCTCATTCCCTGTCCGCCCAATACATAACTCGGACGTACAAGTACCGGGTATCCTACTTCATTTGCTACAACGATCGCTTCTTCAGCATTTTCTGCAACACCATATTTCGGATAAGGAATCTCAAGTTCTTTTAACAAGTCAGAGAAACGGCCGCGGTCTTCAGCGATGTCCATATCATTGTACGAAGTACCGATGATCTTAATACCGTTCTCCTGAAGCTTCTCAGCCATTTTCAGTGCTGTTTGTCCACCTAGCTGTACAATAACCCCTACAGGATTTTCCAGTTCGATGATCTCACGTACATGCTCCCAGAACACAGGCTCAAAGTATAGCTTGTCGGCCATGTTAAAGTCGGTAGAAACCGTCTCAGGGTTACAATTGATCATGATCGACTCAAATCCGCTTTCTTTGGCAGCAAGCAAACCATGTACACATGAGTAATCAAATTCGATACCCTGACCGATACGGTTCGGGCCTGATCCAAGTACGATGACCTTTTTCTTGTCTGAAGGGACAGATTCGTTTTCCTCTTCAAAAGTTGAGTAGTAATATGGCGTTTGTGCAGCAAATTCTGCAGCACAGGTATCAACCATTTTATACACGCGTCTGATCCCTAAAGATTTTCTGCGGTCATACACTTCATCCTCTGTTACATTACCCAGCAAATAAGCGATCTGGATATCAGAGAAGCCTTTTTGTTTCAGGTTAAAGAAGAAGTCTTTTGGTATATTATTTAACGAATAACGTTTTAATTCAGTTTCAAGGAATACCAGTTCCTGGATCTGTGAAAGGAACCATTTATCGATCCTGGTTACTTTACGGATAGACTCCAGTGGTACGCCCATGCTCATTGCATCCTTGATCAGGAACAAACGGTTCCAGCTTGCATGCTCAAGGCCATACATGATCTCTTCGATATTTCTGTTATGTCTGCCGTCAGCACCCAGTCCGGCACGTCCTACTTCAAGACTCTGACAGGCTTTCTGCAAGGCTTCGATAAAAGTACGGCCAATTGCCATCACCTCACCAACAGATTTCATCTGCAGGCCAAGCTCCATATTTGCACCTTTAAACTTATCAAAGTTCCATCTTGGTACTTTTACGATCACATAGTCCAGTGTAGGCTCAAAGTAAGCCGATGTAGTTTTTGTGATCTGGTTTTCAATCTCGTCCAGGTTATAACCTATGGCCAGCTTGGAAGCGATTTTAGCAATCGGGTACCCTGTTGCTTTACTTGCCAGTGCCGATGAGCGCGAAACCCTTGGGTTAATCTCGATAGCGATGATATCATCATTATCAGGATTTACGGAGAACTGAACGTTACATCCTCCGGCAAAATTACCGATGGCACGCATCATTTTGATTGCCTGGTTACGCATATCCTGGTAGCAGCTGTCAGACAGCGTCATGGCAGGAGCAACAGTGATCGAGTCGCCCGTATGGATACCCATCGGATCAAAATTCTCGATAGAACAGATGATGATCACATTGTCATTGCTGTCCCTCAGTAATTCAAGTTCATATTCTTTCCAGCCTAAAACTGCTTTTTCTACCAGCACTTCGTGTGTTGGAGAGGCTTCTAAACCACGTTTCAGGGCAGCATCAAATTCTTCTTTTTTATGGACAAATCCTCCACCAGAACCTCCTAATGTATATGAAGGACGGATTACCAGTGGATAACCTATTTGCTGTGCAGCTTCTTTACCTTCTAAAAATGAGTTGGCAATTTTTGAAGGTGCAACACCTACACCTATGTCTACCATTAACTGGCGGAAAGCTTCCCTGTTTTCAGTTTTCTCAATGGCCGCTACGTCAACACCAATGATCCTGACACCATATTTTTCCCATAAACCGTTTTCATCTGCCTCTACACAAAGGTTGAGGGCTGTCTGACCACCCATAGTAGGCAGTACAGCATCAATTTTGCGTTCCTGCAGAATCTGCTCTATAGAAGCTACTGTTAATGGTCTGAGATAAACATGATCTGCAATAACCTTATCAGTCATGATAGTTGCAGGATTGGAGTTGATAATTGAAACTTCAATTCCTTCTTCTTTTAAGGAGAGAGCGGCTTGAGATCCTGAGTAATCAAACTCACAGGCTTGGCCAATGATAATAGGTCCAGATCCGATGATCAATACTGAACGTATGGAGGTGTCTTTAGGCATAAGGCTTTAAAAAGTCTAAAGTATTGTAAGTAAAAAATGTGGTCTATTTTAGACCATGATAGCCGGCGAGATTGTTGTTGCTATGCTAAAGAATCCCGACTGTTCTGTCGGGATGCAAAGATACAGTTTTAGGCGACAAAAATTCAGATTTTTTAAAAAATGGATAAATAAGCGTTTAGCCTTAAAATGCATGTTCAGATCATGGTCATTATTTTCCACCACAGTACCTGCATTTACTTTTATTCGTTATTATTGAAAAATAAAAATTTAATTTTCATGAACAAAATGTTATTCTCAGCGCTCGCTGTTATGCTCTTATTCAGCGGATGCGGTACCGTACAATCAATTATCAAATCAAGTTTCCCTTACACCACTACCCTTGTTATCCCTGCTTCTTCAAAAAGCAATACCACATTATCAGCCAGCAGTACAGCAGGCAGTTTTGATGAGTCCCTCGGAAACGTAAACGGAAACCAGTATATAAAAGATGTAAAAATCGCCTCGGCAAGACTGATCGCCAGCAACCCAAACAATCAAAGCATGGGCATGTTTAAATCGGTGAAGGTGTTCATATCAAACGGTACAAGTGATGAGGTCATGGTAGCGTCACGAAACGATGTTTCTGAACATATTAACTCAGACCTCGTACTAGACATCGACAATTCACGTTTTTTTGATAAGTACATCAAAGGCAACACCCTCAAAGTCCGTATGGAATATGTACTGAGGGATAGTCTGAAAACTGATGTCAGCGTGAGGACCTCGCTGAGCTTTAGCGCTTCGCCGGGACACAAATAAAAGCATCCTCTGCAATTTATTGCATGAGGGTATTCTTCATAAATAGTTTGTTTGGTTTATTGTCCGGTAGAGGCGTTCACCTCTGCCGGATTTTTTCACAAAAAATCTTCTTCCCCAAACTGATATTGATATTCCTCCCAAAATTAATCAAAGGATAATTACATTTGGCATATGGTATCACTCGCAGAAGCGGTAAAGGACAGCATTGTACAATTTTTGACTCAGACAGGCTGGCTGGAATGGTGCGGGGTGTTTACCGGAATACTTTGTGTTTGGCTGGCGGCGAAAAATAACATCTTCAACTGGCCCATAGCCGTCATCAGTGTAATCATCTATATTTTCATTTTTTATGACAGCAAGTTATATGCAGATATGGGGCTGCAGGTCTATTTCCTGCTAATGAATGCCTATGGCTGGTACTTCTGGACTAAAAACAGAAAAAATAACACCACTCCAACACCTGTAAGCCAGATTACAGGAAAAGAAATAATCCTGTCAATAGCCGGGATAGTTGTATTTACCTTCATCCTGGGCTTTATTCTACGGCAGAATACTGATGCTGCATTTCCTTTTATTGACAGTTTTTGCACAGCCTGCAGCCTGATTGCCCAGGTATTCCTGGCCAGGAAAGTCCTGCAAAACTGGCTGATCTGGATATTTGTGGATATCATTTACGTAGGCGTATATGTATCTAAAGATTTGTATGCAACAGCCATTATGTATGCGCTTTACATATATATCGCATGGATGGGCTATAAAGAATGGAAAAACACTCTCACCGAAACAGCATGATCAGGAAGATAGCAATTGTAGGCCCGGAAAGCACGGGTAAATCCACACTCACCAAGTTACTCGCAAAACATTACGATACCCTCTGGGTAGCAGAATTTGCACGGTACTATTGTGCTGCCCTTACTGAACCCTGTACCATGCAGGATGAGATCAATATGTTCCATGGACAGGTAGCTCTTGAAGAATCTGTACTGGCTATGGCTGAAAAAGACTTTATCTTTTGTGATACCACATTTCTGACCGTCAAGATCTGGAGTGATGAAATGTTGGGCGAAAGCCCGCAAATTGTGCTGGATGCACTAACCGAAAGAACGTACGACTTGTACTTGCTGCTGGATATCGATTTGCCCTGGGAAGAAGATCCTTTGCGCGACTTCCCGCATATGCGTGAGCATTTTATGAGCATCTGGTACAAAGAGCTGCAAAACCTGGGTGCAAACTATGTACTGGTGGGCGGTATTGAAGACAGGTTTCAGAACGCAGTAGCCGCTATTGATCAATTCCTTACCGCATCAGGCAGTCCTGCAATGCGGTACTAAAAGCCACATTGCGCATTTTAATAAAAAATTAATACATTTGCCAATATCAAAAGGGGTGCCTTGTTTTGTAAAAAACACAAAGACAGGCTGAGATCAAACCCATTATTTGAACAGTTGAGTAATTCTTCTGATCAAATATGCACCTGATCCGGGTAATGCCGGCGTAGGGATTGGAGTTATGTTTAATTATGCTGTATTGCCCCTCTTTACAGCAGGTTTTACTAAAATGCAATAAATAAATTGAAAAAATTACTGACACTTGCAATAGCCGTATTGCTCACGCCTTTATTTACTAAAGCGCAGTTTACCATCTCAGGATCCGTATCCGAAAAATCAAATCAAACGCTTTTACCGGGAGCAACCATCCTCCTCAAAGGCATTGGCAAGGCCACAAAAAGTGATGCCACCGGCAAATACCAGATCAGCAATATCAAAGCCGGAAAATATATACTGATCACCAGCTATCTCGGATATGAAACCCTGCAGAAAGAAATTGAGCTGAACAGCGACCAAACGGTTAACCTGAACCTTGTGCCCTCTTCTTTCCTTGCGGATGAGGTAATCGTAATGGCTACAAGGGCCACAGAAAAATCAGGGACTACCTACCGGAATATCAGTAAATCCGAGATCACAGCCAATAACTTTGGCCAGGATCTCCCCTTTATCATCAACAATACCCCCGGGGTGGTAGTTACATCAGATGCCGGAGCCGGCGTGGGGTACACGGGAATCCGGATCCGCGGAAGTGACGCCACAAGGGTAAATGTTACCGTAAATGGTATTCCAATGAATGACTCCGAAAGCCAGGGAACATTTTGGGTAAATATGCCCGACTTTGCTTCCTCTGTCGAAAACATACAGATCCAGAGAGGGGTGGGAACTTCTACCAATGGCGCAGGCGCTTTCGGCGGAAGTTTAAATATCCAGACTTCAGCACCGGAATTAACGCCCTATGCGGAGGTCAATTCTACCTATGGCTCTTTCAATACCTTAAAGAATACTGTTAAATTGGGAACAGGACTGATTGATAATAAATTCAGCTTTGATGGCCGCCTTTCGCGAATCTCTTCTGACGGGTTCGTAGACCGTGGCGCTTCCTTACTGAAGTCCTATTTCCTGTCGGGCGCCTACCATGGCAAAACCGATCTGTTGCGCATCAATGTATTTTCTGGTACTGAAAAAACCTACCAGTCATGGAACGGAGTGCCTGAATCACGTCTGCGCGGAGATGTACAGGGGATGAACGATTATATCGTCAGGAACGGGCTTAACGAAGCTGACGCTGCTAACCTGCTGAACTCTGACAGCAGAAAATACAATTCATTCCTATATAAAGATCAGAATGATAATTATCAGCAGGATCATTACCAGTTATTATATGCCAAGCAACTGGGCGACAAATTTTCATTCAATGGTGCCCTGCATTATACCTACGGAAGGGGTTTCTACGAGGAATTTAAAAACGATCAGGAGTTCTCTTCCTATGGGCTGCCCAATCCCGTTATCAATGGTGCACCAGTAGAAACAACAGACCTCGTGCGCAGAAGATGGCTGAATAATGATTTCTACGGCGCTACCTATGCGTTTAATTATAAAGCCTCCTCTAATCTGAACTTTACACTTGGTGGTGCCTACAACGAATACCGCGGACAGCACTACGGGCAGGTGACATGGTCACAGGTATCTTCTACACTGAATAATTCCGATCATTATTATGATGGTGACGGCAACAAAAACGACTTCAATATCTTTGGAAAAGTAGCATATAACCCCGTTGAAAAACTCAGTTTGTTTGCAGATCTGCAGTACAGAAGGATCAAATATGATATCACAGGTAATGATAACGACCTCCTGCCGCTCAATATCCATGATCAGCTCAATTTCTTCAATCCCAAAGTAGGGGCAACCTATTTCGTAGACCCAAAAAGCAATATCTACGCTTCCCTGAGCCTTGCCAATAAAGAGGGCAACCGCGATGATTATGTAAATGCGAATGTGGGCACGCTCCCGCATCCCGAGCGCCTGTATGATGTAGAAGCAGGTTACAGGATCAAACATTCGGATTTCAGCGCAGGTGTAAATGTCTACGGCATGTTCTACGAAGATCAGCTTGTAGTAACCGGCAAATTAAGCGATGTGGGGGCCAGTATCCGCCAGAACGTTCCCAAAAGTTCAAGACTGGGTGTGGAATTTGACGGCTCATACACATTAAGCCGCTTTTTCCTGATCAATGCTAATGCTGCTTTCAGCAGGAACAAGATCAAGAACTTTTCCGAATATATTTTCAATTATGATACGAATACGGAAATCGTAAACAACTACAGCAACCCGGATATTTCTTTCTCTCCCAATACTGTCGTGTTTGGCGAACTGGTCTATAAACCAGTTGCCGGATTTGCCATAGCCTTGCAAAGCAAATATGTAAGCAAACAGTACATGGACAATACCCAAAACGAAAACAGAAAACTGAATGGTTACTGGATAAACAACGCACGGTTGGGTTACGACTTTAGCTTTAAAGGAGTAAAGAATATGAATATCGGATTACTGGCCAATAACATTCTCAATAAAAAATACGAGAGCAATGGTTATACCTACGGTTACCTTAGTGCTGGCAGCAGAACTGATGAAAACTTCTACTTTCCGCAGGCTGGAGCCAACTTTTTACTTTCTCTCAACGTTAAATTTTAATAAAGGCGTAGCTTCGCAGAAAAATACATCAGTAAATAAAGTGAAAGATTTACTGATGTATCAAGACAAATTGACTTATGAAAAAATTCATAGAAAAACTTCAGTTCATCACACACGATATCGATCAGTTAACTCATATTGAACAGACGCAGATTGCCTGCGAAGCCGGAGCTAAATGGATTCAATACCGATGCCTTAGCAAGGATGATGAAGCGCTTTTAAAAGATATCAATGTTATCGCTGAGATTTGTGACGACTGGGGTGCTACCCTTATTGTAACCAATCATACGCATCTAAACAGGAAAGCAGATATCCAGGGCTTTCATATTGAAGATATGGATGCAGACTTTGTTGCCCTGCGCAAAGAACTGGGCGAAGACATCACCATCGGAGGCTCTTCAAACACAGCCGAAGGTTTACTCAGGCTTGCTGCCGAAGGTGTAGATTACGCAGGATGTGGTCCCTTTAGTATCACCACCACCAAGCCCAACAACTCGCCTTTACTGGGGATCGCTGGTTATGCCGCGGTCGCATCCTTGCTAAAGGAAAAAGAAATTGACATGCCGGTACTGGCTGTAGGGGGTATAAACATTGGCGATGTAGACGCGCTGATGGCTACGGGGATCTTCGGAATTGCGGCATCAGCAGCAATCAATCAGGCTGAGGACATGGCCTCCGCTTATCAAAGTTTTTATAACAAGATCATGTAGCAGTAATATTATACATAAATAACAACCCTTCTGCATATTAGTAGTGCGTGTTATTTATGTATAACCTACATTTGCCAAAAATTATTTACTCTTGGATAGTCCCAAAATTATTGACAAACAGGACCCTTATGCGGCCCTCAGGTACAGAGAATTCAGATCTTACCTTGGTATGCGTTTCTTTTTTACCTTCGCTTATCAGATGCAGGCCGTTATCATTGGCTTTCATATTTATCACTTGACAAAAGATCCGCTGGCATTGGGCCTGATCGGATTATGTGAGGCCATTCCCGCAATCAGTATTGCACTTTATGGTGGTTATATTGCTGACAAATCAGAGAAACGCGGCCTCCTCCTCAAAATATTCGTTTGTGTTTTTATGTGTTCACTGATCATGCTCATCGCTACTTCCAGTCAGATGCATGCCTATGTCCCCGTAAGCTATATCATCCCGATTATGTATACTATGGTTTTCGGTATCGGAATGGCGCGTGGATTCTTTGGCCCGGCTACCTTTTCTCTGATGGCAGAGATTATCCCAAAAGAACTGTATCCTAATTCTACTACCTGGAACAGCTCCTCGTATATGTCGGCTTCCATACTGGGCCCCGCAGCAGGGGGGCTTATTTATGGTTTCTTCGGGATCACCGTTACTTACCTGATCATTCTCGCCTTTATATTCATTGCACTGGTGTGCATCTTCTTTCTGAAATCGCATCCCCCAAGATATATCCCTAAGGAAAGCATCATGAAAAGCCTTACTGAGGGCGTACAGTTTGTATTCAGGAACAAGATGATGCTGGGAGCAATGAGCCTCGACCTGTTCTCTGTATTTTTCGGCGGCGCCGTGGCACTTCTTCCCGTTTTCGCAAATGATATTCTTAAGGTTGGTTCCGAAGGATTAGGTTTGATGCGTGCATCGGCCTCGGCAGGAGCGGTCTTGACCATGCTGGCTATGACCAGGATTTCGCCTATGAACAGGCCATGGAGAAACCTCCTCATTGCTGTGGTGGGCTTTGGAACCAGTATTATCTGCTATGGCCTGTCCAAAAATTTCTATGTTACCCTGATATTCTTATTCCTCGAAGGATCATTTGACAGTATCAGCGTAATTATCAGGTCTACAATTATGCAGCTGCTCACTCCCGACGAAATGCGCGGAAGGGTATCTGCCGTAAACAGCATGTTTATCGGTTCTTCCAATGAGATTGGGGCATTTGAATCAGGGCTTACCGCAAAACTGATGCGAACCGTTCCTGCCGTAGTTTTTGGGGGTTGCATGACCATTCTGGTTGCAGGTATCACCTACACAAAAACAAAGAGCCTGCTGGGCCTAAGCCTTCAGGAGATTAACGATCAGGATACAAAAACAAAATAACATTGCAGCTGTGCTTTGCTTACAACTGCAATGTATAAGCTATTTAACCGGTACACGGATAATATTAAATGAATAGGGCTGCATCGCCAGGGAAATACTGTTGCCCTTAACTTTTAATACCTGTTCTTTCGGGCTTAAATTAATGGCATTGCTGAATGAGTTTACCGCATCCAGGTTAGCATTCTGCAACACTGTCAACTTTCCTTTTGCGCCCGGTTTCTTTCCTCCTTCAATCACCACATTTCTGGTTACCGCAGCAGCCGAAGTATTGATCAGCTTTACAATCAGCTCCCCGGTTTTGCTGTCTGTCACCGCAGAAGCATAAATCCCGTCCTCGCCTGCAATCACTCTATGATCCGCTTCAATACTTACCACATCAGTTCCCTTATTTAAAGAATAAAGTTTCTGTACATAGTAGTTTGGTGTTCCATATACATGCAGGTTATCTACCCAGATCATATCCGGCGTCCACTGCCAGCCTTCGGCCTGTGCAAAAAGAGGAGCATAAGAAGCCATGTTTACCACTTCTGCATTACGTTCCAGTCCGGTCATAAAAGCTGCCTCAGCAATAGCGCACTGCCAGTTGTTTTTATTGGTAGGTTTAGTGGTCCCCACGCTTTGCGCGGCATATTCTCCGGCAAAAACTTTGGATCCTTTTCTGTCATAGCTGTCGTAACGTGTAGCATTGTTCAGAAACCAGTCCGGCGCGCGGTAGTAATGTTCATCAATGATATCCGCTTTCATCTTTCTCAGCGAGGTATTCAAAAGGTCAAAGCGTTCTCCTTCCGGATCTGTACCGGAACTGTTGATCAGTTTTATCTCAGGGTAGCGGCTTTTCATTGCCTTTGTAAACAGCGCCAGCCGCTCCAGATATTGCGGGCCCCAGTTTTCATTCCCCACGCCCATCATTTTCAGGTTAAAAGGTGCCGGATGCCCCATTTCCGCGCGTACTTTGCCCCATGGGGTTTTCACATCGCCATTGGCAAACTCAACCAGGTCCAGTGCGTCCTGGATATAAGGCTCCAGCTCATCCAGCGGCACCAGTTCAGCACTGTTAAACTGGCAGGCCATACCGCAGTTCAGGATCGGTAAAGCCTCAGCACCGATATCTTCTGCCAGCTGAAAGTATTCAAAAAATCCCAGCCCGAATGTCTGATAGTAATCCGGCGCAGGGCGATGCGCAAATTCTGTATTCCATCGGTTCACGATCAGCTTCCTGTTCTCTACCGGGCCTATCGTTTTTTTCCACTGATAACGCGTAGAGAGATCATATCCTTCCACAATGCAGCCACCCGGGAAACGGATAAAGCCTGGTTTCATATCTGCCAGCATCTGCACCATGTCGCCGCGCAGGCCTCCCTTTCTCTTTTTCCAGGTATCCCCCGGGAACAGGGAAATGATATCCAGGTCTATTTCGCCTGTACCTTCAAACCACAGTGTAAATTTTGCCTTTTGTACGGTCTCACATGCGGTAAAAGTTACCGACTGCAATGCCCATTGGTTATCTGCCCGCTCCGGGATGAGCACTGCGCTTCCCAAAACCTTGCCCGTACTGTCAACCAGTTCTGCATGAAGTTTTACTCCTGCCGCAGCCTGTCTGTAATACACAGAGAAGTCGTAAGTCAATCCTTTTTTCACACCGATCCCTTTAAAGCCCTCATTGCTAATGTTCAGGTCGCCCTTACTGCTTCCCCGCGATTTAACATGTAAAAAGCGCGGGTTATTGGAATCCTTCTCTTTCCTGTTCAACACCAGTAAATCGCCTTCTTTAAGCTGAGCCCCCTTTGGAGACCAGCCCATCAAAGGTTTATAAAATTCAAACGAACGGTTTTTGATCAGCTCTGCGTAGATGCCCCCATCTGCCCCCATGTTGATATCCTCAAAAAACACCCCCCACATCTCCGGCTTCAGGGCCGAAACAACTTTACCAGGGTTCACTATGATATCTTTGCTGTTCTGTGCGCTTGCATTCAGCATGCCTAATGTAAGCACAGCTGTAATCAGGTATTTATTTAACATGTTATCCATCATTTTAATTTAACTCAAGTACAGCCAGTGAAAAGGGCGGAAGTTTAACCTTTAACTTTCCATCTTTCAAAGCAGCACCTTTGAAAACTGCAGGTTTGATCAGGTCGGGCTTTTCAAAGGTATTATGGTCATCAACCTTCGCCGAGGTAAGAATCCTTCCCTTCACCGATTTGTACTGTCCGCCGGTAAGTACGATCTCTATCTCCTCCGTTTTGCTGCTGTTGATATTCACAACAGAAACATGTGTGAGGCCTTTTGCGTCTTTAGATGCAGAAACAGACACCGAGGGCAACTTATCCTGACCAAAAACATAGTCGTCACTTCTCACCTCTACCGGAAGCAGTGTAGCATCCTGATGCACTTTGTACATTTCCATCACATGATAGGTGGGCGACAGCAGCATTTTCTCTTTGCTGGTAAGGATCACTGCCTGCAGCACATTAACACATTGCGCCAGGTTGGCCACCCGTACACGGTCACTATGGTTGTTAAAAATATTCAGCGTTGCTCCCGCGATCATAGCATCGCGCATGGTATTCTGCTGGTACAAAAATCCCGGATTGGTTCCCGGCTCTACATTCCACCAGCCTCCCCACTCATCTACTACCAAAGCTATTTTTTTCTTAGGATCATACCGGTCCATGATCGCTGTATGTTTAGTGATCAGCTCATCCATTCTCAGCGCAGTCTTCATTGTTTCAAAATACTGCTGCTCGGAAAATCCCGTTGAAGGGCCTTTTTTCTCCCAGCTGGGGAAAGAGTAATGATGCAGGGCGATCCCGTCCATCATCCTGAGCGGAATCCCCTTCATTAAAGTTTCTGTCCAGTGGTAATCGTCTACATTGGCACCAGAGGCGATTTTAAAAAGATCCTTTCCCTCCATAAACGTAGCATACCTGCGGAACTCGCCAACATAATATTCCGGCGTCATATTCCCGCCACAGCCCCAGGCTTCGTTTCCCACGCCCCAGAATTTTACGTTCCATGGCTTTGCCTGCCCGTTTTTCACACGCAGGTCAGACATCGGGCTTTTGCCCTCAAAGTTTACATACTGCACCCAGTCGGCCAGCTCCTGTACCGTCCCGCTGCCCGTATTTCCCGCCAGGTATGGTTCTGTTCCCAGCAGCTTGCACATATTTAAGAAATCGTGCGTACCAAAACTGTTATCCTCGGTAACACCGCCCCACATCGTATTGACTATCGATGGGCGCTCCGATTTTGGACCTACCCCGTCCTTCCAATGGTACCTGTCGGCAAAGCAGCCGCCCGGCCATCTCAGATTTGGTATATTCAGATTTTTTAAGGCCGCAATGATGTCATTCCTTACTCCTGCCGTATTCGGGATTGAAGAACTGTCGCCAACATAAAAGCCATCGTAGATACATCTTCCTAGATGTTCTGCAAAATGCCCGTAAATATGTTTGCTGATTGTATTTAAAGGATGATCAGCATGCAGGGTAACGGTAGTCTGCTGAGCATTAACCGCACAGGTAATGCCTCCGGATATAAACAAAGAAAGAGCGGTAATCTGAAGGATAGATCTTTTAAACATAGGGTAAAGATTTAGAAAGTAATATAGTTAAACAGCCTGCGAATTGATTTGGCAAGCCAATGATTGAGTTGGCCAGGCTATTTCTAAGTATAAAAATGTTCATAGTATAATATATTTGGTTACAGAATTTGCCGTTTCCCCAAGGAAAGGATTTCCAAGTAAAATTTTCCGCAAGGCGGAGAAATAGCAGCGTACAATTTTCATAACAGATAAATATCATGGTAAACCTTTCACTATCCCATAATAGCGAAAGGCATGATTGTCTAATTTATTTCGAACTTTATATTTGGTCATTTTGCTAAATCGACAAACCGATTATAAATCTAATGTAAGAATAAATAATTAAATGTCATATTAACATTTAAAAGCATAATACATCGGCAGAAAAGGAATTTTCAGATGAAAAAGTTCAATAAACAGGTTATAATTTATTTCTTTAAGAAACCACAACCTGTTACAGGAGGAAAAATAAATAAAACAGGCGATTAAAAACCACCGGCTTTGGGGATAGGCCGGAATGGTATGATCTCAGACTTTTGATTCAACTAAAGAGCTGTCCAAATGATAAGTATTCCTTTTTACATAATGCTGGCCGCAAGGTTCTACAGCGTATTTATTTCTGCAAGGACCGAAAAAAAGATAAAAGAAAAGGGAGCAATCGAATTTGGAAGGCTCAATACCCTGATATTGACCATTTGTCACTTCCTCTATTATGGCGCCTGTATTACCGAAGGACTAAATAAGGGGGCTTTAGTCAAAGATGATGCTGTGTCATGGACGGGATTAACCCTTTATGGATTAGCGATCAGTACGCTGTACTATGTCATTTATCAGATCAGGAATATATGGACCTTAAAGCTGATCATTGCACCAAAAAAAATTCATATTATTAACAAAAGCTTTCTGTTCAGATATTTCAGGCATCCAAATTATTACCTCACTATAATCCCTGAACTGATTGGTATCGCCCTGCTATTTCATGCATGGTACAGCCTTTTTATAGGTTTTTCCATCTATTTAATTCCACTTTTAATCCGCATCATCCAGGAAGAGCGGATCATGAAGTTTATGTTTGACGACTACAAATAGCGAAACCTATCTCTCGCCTACCTGCTGGCGCCACATTGCATAATACAGCCCTTTTTCTGCAAGCAGCGCTGCGTGCTTACCCTGTTCAATGATATGGCCTTTCTCCAGTACATAGATGCGGTCTGCATGACGGATCGTAGAAAGCCTGTGTGCAATGAGTATCGTAATATGGTTGGTCAGCTCAGATACATCCCTGATCGTTGCTGTGATTTCTTCTTCTGTCAGTGAATCCAGCGATGACGTAGCTTCGTCAAACACCAGGATGTCTGGTCTCCGCAGCAGGGCACGCGCTATAGATAAGCGCTGCTTCTCCCCGCCAGATACTTTTACTCCGCCTTCACCGATAACGGTATCCAGGCCTTTATCTGCACGGGCAAGCAGCGTCTGGCAGGCGGCCTGCTCCATCACCAGCAAACATTCTTCGTCTGTTGCACCCGGTCTTACAAACTGAAGGTTCTCCCTGATCGTACCAGAGAACAGTTGCGTATCCTGTGTAACAAAGCCAATTTTTTCCCGCAGCTGATCCAGATCAATCTCCTTGCTTGTAATATCATTATATAGTACCTCACCAATCACGGGCTGATATAACCCTACCAGCAATTTTACCAGTGTAGTTTTACCGGAACCGGACGGGCCAACAAAAGCAATGGTTTCGCCATCTTTTACATTGAAGCTAATCTCGTTCAGTGCATTGCTCTTACCTGTAAGGTGCCTGAAACTTAAGTCAGAAAACTCCAGTGAGGTAATCTTATCCAGCACCTTCGGATTTAAGGGCTTCTGGTCTATCGGAGTATTCAGGATGTTTTTGAAGTTCCCTAAAGAAACTTCCGCTTCACGCCATGACAGGATCACGTTGCCAAGCTCCTGCAAAGGTCCGAACAGGAAGAAGGAATAAAATAAAAAGGAGAAGTACTGGCCCGCAGAAATCGTATTTTCAAAAATCAGGATCAGTAACACTACCACCATGATACTGCGTACAAGGTTTACAGTAGTTCCCTGCACAAAGCTCATGCTTCTTACATATTTTACCTTCCTCAGTTCCAGCCCAAGAATTTTATAGGTAGTTTTATTTAAACGCTCAATTTCCTGACTGGCCAGTCCCAGGCTCTTTACCAGCTCAATATTTCTCAGTGATTCAGTAGTAGATCCCGCAAGTGCAGTAGTTTCCCTTACGATCTTCTGCTGTATAGTTTTGATTTTTCTGCTCAGGAACCAGCTCACAAAACTGATAATGGGAATAGCGGTAAAATAGATCAGTGTTACTTTATAGCTTACCGCTACCGAGTAAACAATCACAAAAACCATCCCGATGAGGCTTACAAACAAAATACTGATAAAGGATGTGATAAACTTCTCACTGTCCAGCCGCACTTTTTGCAGGATCCCCAGTGTTTCTCCGCTGCGCTGATCTTCAAAAACCTGGTAAGGCAGCTCCAGCGAATGTTTGAGTCCGTCGGCATACATCTGCGCACCAACTTTCTGAACGATAATACTCGTAAAGTAATCCTGAAAGTTTTTAGCAATCCTGGAAACCATGGCTGCGCCTACGCCCATACCAACCAGTCCCAGCACACCATAAACAAACTGGCTGCGGTTCAGGACATCTTTTTTCTCAATAAAACGGTCTACAATGCGACCGGTAATATATGGATCCAGCAAAGAGAAAGCGATATTAATGGCCGCCAGCAAAAGAGCCAGACAAACAACCCATTTATAATTCTTTAAGTATTGTACTAATAAGTTCATGTATCGATAAGTAGGCGGCAAAAATAAACAAAGGGAATATAGTTTTTACCATATCCCCCTTTTATTGACTATTGTATTATAATTTTTTTCGGCCCTAAACGGTCATTACATCTTTCTCTTTTGCTTCGGCATGTTTATCTACCTTTACAATATAGAGGTCAGTAATTTTCTGTACTTCGGCTTCACCGGTTTTGATCTCATCATCAGAAACGCTTTCGCCTTTCAGTTTCTTGATTTTCTCATTCGCATCCTTACGGATATTACGTACGGTGATACGTCCGCGTTCTGCTTCTTCTTTTACCTTTTTTACTAGGTCCCTTCTACGTTCTTCTGTCAATGGCGGTACTCCCAAACGGATCACCACACCATCATTCTGCGGGTTGATACCGATGTTTGCTTCCATGATTGCGCGTTCAATTGGAACAAGCATATTTTTTTCCCATGGCTGAACAAGGATTGTACGTGCATCCGGTGTATTGATACTTGCCACACTGCCCAAAGGCGTCGCACTTCCATAATAATCAACCGTAATTCCATCCAGCATACCCGCTGAAGCCTTTCCTGCCCTTATCTTGGTCAGTTCAGACTCACAATGCGCAATTGCTTTATCCATTGCTGCCTGAGCATCCTGTAATTGTTTTTTTATGAGGTCGTTCATAATTTACTGTTTATCAAAATATATTTGTCTTAAGTCTAGCCTTTAACCAGGGTGCCAATTTCTTCTCCCTGTGCAATCTTCATGAAGTTGCCGTGTTTGTTCATATCAAATACAATGATAGGAAGCTGGTTTTCTTCGCAAAGTGTAAAAGCTGTCATGTCCATCACATTTAATCCTTTGGAATATACTTCCTTGAAAGAGATCTCAGAGTAGCGGGTAGCCGTTGGATCTTTCTCCGGATCTGCTGTGTAAATTCCATCAACGCGTGTACCTTTGAGCACCACATCTGCTTTGATTTCAATAGCACGCAGTGCAGCAGCTGAATCTGTAGTGAAGTACGGATTTCCTGTACCGGCACCAAAGATCACTACACGGCCTTTTTCAAGGTGGCGTACTGCTCTCCTGCGGATAAAGGGCTCACAGATCTGCTCCATTTTAATTGCGGTAAGCAGCCTGGTTTTAAGGCCTACTTTCTCCAGTGCATCCTGCAGCGCCATACTGTTGATCACTGTTGCCAGCATCCCCATGTAATCTGCCTGGGCTCTGTCCATCCCGGATTTTTCTGCACTCAGGCCTCTAAAAATATTACCGCCACCAATAACAATTGCGATTTCCAGCCCCTGGGCATGAACAGCTTTGATGTCTTCGGCGTATTGTTTTACGCGTGCATTATCTATACCGTATTGCTTCTCGCCCATCAGCGATTCGCCGCTTAACTTTAGTAGGATCCTTTTGTACTTCATGACTCCAAAAATAACTATTTGTTTTAATTAATACTGATCAAATGTTCAACTCCCGCGACAAATACCTTTTGGAGAACAAATTCGTCCGACAGCAGCAATAAGCTGGCCGTTTTTCCGGGAGCGATCTCTCCATATTTATCCTGTATCTGCAGTGCCGCCGCAGGATGGGCTGATGCCATAGCCAAAGCGGCATGCGGAGGTATACCGCAGTGGTTTACGCAATTGCTGACCGCATCGCGCAGCGTAATATTAGAGCCGGAGATGGTGCCATCGGGCATCACAAACCTGTCTCCGTTCAGTATATGCTGATAAGGGCCAATATCGCAGGCCGTTACTGCATCCGTAATCAGGAAAAGCCTTTCCTGCATCATTTTATAACTGAGCTTTACCATTTCAAAATCTACATGGGCGCCATCAGCAATGATGCTGGCCATTGCACTGGGATGATTCAGGATCGCCGCCGGCAGGTTGGGATTACGGTGATGAATTGGGGGCATAGCATTGAACAAATGTGTCGAAGTGGTAAAACCATCAGCAAATGCCTGATTGGCCTGTTCGAAATTTGCATCACTGTGTCCGAGGGACAGGACTATCCCCTGGCTAAGCAGATAATTGATCACCTCCTCATCCTGCAATTCAGCAGCCAGCGTCATCATCCTGACTACCCCATCAGCCTCGTCAAGCAATCGTTTAACTTCTTCCAGCGTAGCTTTGTGCACATATTGGATAGGATGTGCGCCCAGTCTTTTAGGATTCAGAAAGGGCCCTTCAAGATGAAGGCCCAAAAAAGCTTTTGCCTCATGCCGGTAAGCTTTGGCGGCTTGGATCGCTTCTGCAAAGATATCCAGCGAATTTGTAGCCAGGCATACCAGAAAGCCCGTGGTGCCTTTACTGATCAGGTGTTCGTCCATCTGCCTCAGCGTTTCTACCGTTGGATAGGCAGAAAACAGGTTGCCGCCCGAACCATAGATCTGCAGGTCGATAAATCCCGGAGCAATCAAAGCTCCTTTTGCATCTTCAACAGTATATCCTGCCGGGATCTCCCCTTCGGTAATTGCCGTGATCAGGCCATCTGCCATCAGTACCGCAGCGTTGGTAATCAGGCTCCCGTTCTTAAAAAACTTACCATTCGTAATTGCTATCATCTTTAACTGAATTTCGTTAAATATAAGGCAAAAAAAAAGCCCCTTAAAATAAGGGACCTTTTGATTATCATTGAAGGAACTATGATCCTAATTGAACACGTTTAAATGCTGTAACAGTTAAACCGTTAGCAGTGTCATTTAAGAATTTACGAACATCTTTAGAAGAATCCTTAACAAATTCCTGGTTTAATAAAGTACTGTCTTTGTAGAACTTGTTCAGTTTACCAGCAGCAATTTTCTCAACCATTTCTTCAGGTTTACCTTCTGCACGGATTTGCTCTTTAGCAATTTCCATTTCACGTTCGATCGTGTGTGTATCTACGTCAGCTTTATCTAAAGCTACCGGGTTCATTGCAGCGATTTGCATTGCAACGTCTTTACCAGCTTCATCAGCACCTGCAACAGCCTGGTTTAAGGCTACTAAAACACCTAAACGGTAGTTGCTGTGGATGTAAGGAATAACTTTCTCTCCAGATACAGTTTCGAATTTAGAGATACCGATTTTTTCACCGATTTTACCAGTGTTTTCAACGATGATATCAGAAACTTTCTGACCATCAACTTCAAGAGATAAAAGTTCTTCTAAAGTAGCAGGATTTTTTTCAACTGCTAAATCAGTGAATTTATTTGCTAAAGCGATGAAATCAGCATTTTTAGCCACGAAATCAGTCTCGCAGTTTAATTCAACTACTACACCGCGTTTTCCGTCAGCTGTAGCTTTTGCGATTACAACACCTTCGTTAGAATCACGATCCTGACGGCTTGCTGCAACTTTAGCACCTTTTTTACGTAAGTAATCAACCGCAGCTTCGAAATCGCCATTGGCCTCTATTAATGCTTTTTTACAATCCATCATACCGGCACCGGTCTGTTGGCGTAATTTGTTTACATCTGCTGCAGAAATTTGTACTGACATTTTATGTTCTTTTTTAAGTTTTTATCTAAAAAATTATGGGTTGTACATTGTAAGTTGTTAGTAAGAACCTTCAACGCACAACATACAACCCAAAAATATATTATTTATGCTTCGCTTGTTCCTTCTTCGGTTTCAGCATTTTCTTTTCTAGCTCTTCTTGCGCCAGGTGCAGCAGTTTCAGGAGCATCAGCAGCAGCTTTAGCAGCTACAGCTTCTTTTTCAGCTTCATCATCTTTCTCACGTTTGCGCTCGTCTAAACCTTCTTCAATTGCTTTGATGATTACATCAGTGATTAAAGAGATAGATTTAGTAGCATCATCATTCGCCGGGATAGGGAAATCGATGTTTGACGGATCAGAGTTTGTATCAACCATTGCAAAAGTTGGAATGTTTAATTTCAACGCTTCGCTAACTGCGATATGCTCTTTTTTAACGTCAATTAAAAAGATTGCTGCTGGTAAACGGTTTAAATCCGCGATACCACCTAATAAGCTTTCCAATTTGATACGCTCACGCTGGATCATTAAACGCTCTTTCTTAGAAAGGATCGAGTAAGTACCATCTTTAGTCATCTTATCGATGTTAGACATCTTTTTGATTGACTTGCGTACAGTTTGGAAGTTAGTTAACATACCACCTAACCAACGTTCAGTTACGAAAGGCATGTTTACTTTTTTTGCCTGATCAGCAACGATTTCTTTAGCTTGTTTCTTAGTCGCTACAAATAAGATCTTACGACCTGATTTTACGATCTGTTTGATCGCTGAAGCAGCTTCTTCAGTTTTAGTTAAAGTTTTATTTAAATCTATAATGTGAATCCCGTTGCGTTCCATAAAAATATATGGTGCCATTTTCGGATTCCATTTGCGGGTAAGGTGACCAAAATGTACACCTGCATCCAATAAGTCTTGATATGTTGTTCTTGCCATTGTCTTTGTCCTCCTTGAGATTAACGTTTACTGAATTGGAACTTTTTACGAGCTTTCTTACGTCCTGGTTTCTTACGTTCAACCATACGCATATCACGGGTCATTAACCCTTTAGCACGTAATGCCGGTTTTTTCTCAGCATCTAACTCGACAATAGCTTTAGCGATCGCTAAACGAACTGCTTCAGCCTGGCCTTTAACACCACCTCCGGCTACGTTTACTTTTACATCATACTGACCAGCAAGTTCAGAAACTTCAAAACTTTGGTTAACAATATATTGTAATGGTAATGTAGGGAAATATACTTTGTAATCTTTACTGTTTACAGTAATAGTACCGTTGCCTTCTTTCATGTAGATTCGCGCAACAGCAGTTTTTCTTCTTCCTGAAGTATTAGTAACTGACATTTCTTTCTTCCTTTAATTAAAGTGTAATGGTTTTTGGTGATTGTGCTGCATGAGGATGCTCAGTACCTGCATAAACAAAAAGGTTCGTGTATAATTTTGCACCTAATTTTGTTTTAGGTAACATACCACGAACAGCTTTCTCGATAACACGCGTAGGATGTTTCGCCATTAACTCTTTTGGAGAAATGAAACGCTGACCTCCTGGGTATCCAGTATAAGATGTATACACCTTATCGCTGAACTTATTTCCGGTCAACTTAATCTTGTCTGCATTGATAACGATCACATTATCGCCGCAGTCTACGTGTGGGGTGTACTCAGGCTTGTTTTTACCACGGATGATCATTGCGATCTTCGATGACAAGCGCCCCAAAATCTCGCCTTGTGCATCAACAACAACCCACTGTTTGTTAACAGTTTTAGCATTGGCAGAGACAGTTTTGTAACTTAACGTATTCACTTGCTTGTATTTAATTTGTTAAACAATTATTTATTCTCCCTAAGATTTAGGGACTGCAAAGATAGATTAAAATGTGTAATTATCAAATGGTTACTCATCTTTTTTTGCTAAATTCTCTCTCCAGCTTAAAAAAACATGGAAAAGCAGGCTTAGCATCAGTATAAATCCTGAACCTGTCAGCAACAGGGTACCCAGCGGGTAGTACTGATATTCCATTGCGCCAAGCAACAGAAAAAAGGCACCGTACCCCAGATAAAGCGCAAAAACCAGGGTCAGAACGGCAAATAACCAGTGTAATATTGACCATCCGGACTGTCCCCTTTCCTGCGACCGGAGAACCAGCCACTGGAACACAACTGCAGCAAGGAGCCCGGTAATAACAAAGCCGCTGCCATTCTGAAGATAAGCCAGAAAATAGCAGACTGCGCCGGTGAGATTAAGGTAAGATAAGGTTCTGAGCATTTACATCCGGTAAACCCTTCGCCGGATTACCGGTTCAAAGATCATTAAAACTCTCCGGTTCTCAATAAATTCAAATAATACTGAACTATTTCATGGCGGTATTGTTATTAAACTATTATTGCGCAAGCTTTAAATACTGGACTCAAATATATACTCATGAAACCTGCATTAGCTTACAACTCTAAAAAAGAAACGATAAGCTCATGCAAGCTTCATGACCATAAAAAAACAAATAGATAAATTATGAAAAAAGAAACGAAAATTGTTGCAGGAATACTTGCAGGAGCTGCTCTTGGTGCCGCAGTAGCGTTAATCTTATCTACTGATAAAACTGATGATGTAAAAGAAAAACTCTCAGACTGGTTTGCAGATCTGCTGGATGCTTCAAAAGATAAATTAGCCGATGTAGCTGATTCTGTCAAAGACAAAATTGCCCAGGTAAGACACTAATCTATAATTGGTAATGCCGCAACGGCATTACCAAAATTCTTTTACCGGAATGCCCCTGCTGTACCGGCAGCAAGACTGCTCCCCATTCAAATTACAGCTGTATGAAAATTGCTTTTCATGGTGCCGCACGTGCCGTAACTGGCAGCAAACACCTTATTACACTCAAAGACAACACCCAAATATTATTAGACTGCGGCATGTTCCAGGGAATGGGAGACATTACTGAAAAACTAAACAGTTATTTCGGATTTACACCATCTGCTGTCACGTACATGATTCTTTCACACGCGCACATAGATCATTGTGGTTTATTGCCTCGGCTCGTTGCAGAAGGATTTACGGGCACAATCTACAGTACACCTGCTACAATGGACCTTGCCAGGATCCTGTTAATGGATTCTGCAAAGATCCAGATGCAGGATGCCGAATATGCCAACAGGCACCTCTCCCCCGGAGAAGAGCCCGAAGAACCTCTGTACACTGATGAGGACGTGATTAAGACACTAAGCCAGTTTAAGATTATCAACTATAATGAGGATTTTGAAATCAGCCCGATACTCAGCCTTCGCTTTACCGATGCAGGACATATCGTTGGCAGTGCAGCTGTTCACCTCGCCATAAAAGAAGACACGAAAACCCTCCGCCTTACCTTTAGCGGAGATGTGGGCAGGTATGGTGATCTGCTTCTGAAAAGCCCGCAGCAATTTCCCCAGGCAGATTATATCATTATGGAGTCTACCTATGGCGATTCCCTGCATAAAGATCTGGAACCAATCGAAAACATGCTGCTGGACATCATTAACCAGACTTGCCTGGTCAAAAAAGGCAAGCTTGTAATCCCTGCTTTCAGTGTTGGGCGCACCCAGGAACTTTTGTATGCACTGAACGGACTGGAACTGAAGAACAAGCTGCCGGATATCCCTTTTTATGTAGACAGCCCGCTATCTATCCAGGCTACACAGGTTTTAAAAAATCACCCCGAAGTATATAATAATGGTGTCAGGGAAGTTTTGAAAGTTGATGAAGACCCCTTCGCTTTTAAAGGACTAAAATTTATTGAAAAAGTAGAAGAGTCAAAGGCATTAAATAACGACCCAAGGCCTTGTGTGATTATTTCTGCATCCGGCATGGCCGAAGGCGGCCGCGTAAGGCACCACATCCGCAATACGGTCGGCAATCATAAAAACACGATCCTGATGGTGGGCTATTGCGCTCCTGACTCTCTTGCAGGCAGACTGCTTGCCGGAGACAAGAGTATCTATCTCTTCAGGGAAAATCTCCATGTAAAGGCAGAGATCAAATCGATCAGGTCGATGAGCGCTCACGGCGATTATGAAGACTTGCTCCAATTCCTGTCCTGCCAGGACCCGGCACGCATAAAGCAGCTTTTTCTTGTACACGGAGAATATGATGTGCAGCAAAATTTTGCACAGCGACTCAAAAACCATGGATTTAAACACGTAGCCATTCCTGAATATCATCAGGAATACGAATATAACAAAGAGCCCGCATGGAGTTAATAGATGATTTTTTTGGACACCCCATACCGCAATGGATTCAGAACTTTATCCTGGCCGGCTCTGCCATCGCCATCGGAGGAATACTGAAATTCATCATTCTCAAGGCATTTAAGTTTTTTTCCAGATACTGGGCATCCTTCCAGATCAGATCCATTATCCGCCACCTTAATCATCCCGCAGGGATCTTTATCCCCCTGTTGCTGCTCAATATATCGCTGGGCTTTATGGTGCTCGATAAAACACTCCGGGCGCAGCTCAGCCGCATCCTGGAGATATCGCTCACCATCTGCTTTTCCCTGATCCTGATCCGCATCATCAAAGTGCTCGAAGATCATTTTTACCACAAGTATGACCTGAGCAAAGAAGACAACCTTAAAGAAAGAAAAATAAGGACACAGCTGCAGTTTATCCGCAAGTTTGTGGTCTCTCTGATTGTGCTCATTACGATAGCACTGGTATTATTGAGCTTTGAAAGTATGCGCAAAATAGGTACAGGCTTACTTACCGGTGTGGGTGTAGGGGGAATTATTATCGGTTTTGCCGCACAGAAATCTTTGGGGAACCTGCTCGCGGGTTTCCAGATCGCCTTTACACAGCCCATCCGTATCGATGATGTGGTGATTGTAGAAGGGGAATGGGGCCGCGTGGAAGAAATTACGCTCACCTATGTGGTGGTCAATATATGGGACCAGCGCCGGCTGATCCTCCCGATTACTTATTTTATTGAAAAGCCCTTCCAGAACTGGACAAGGGTATCGGCACAGTTGCTCGGCACAGTTTTCCTGTACCTGGATTATACAATTCCGGTGCCGCCACTAAGAGAGGAACTCACCAGGTTGCTTACCGCTCACCCCCTATGGGATAAACGTGTAAATGTGGTGCAGGTAACAGACAACAAGGAACGCACCATCGAAATCCGCTTTTTAATGAGTGCCCGCAATTCTTCGCAGGCTTTTGATCTGCGCTGTGATGTCCGCGAACAAATGATCGGTTTCATCAGGACCAATTACCCCGAAAGCCTGCCCAAAACAAGACTGGAATTTAACGGCGAAAGCAACAAACAAGACAGCCCTCCCTTTATCCCTGAATAATATTTTCAATACCTTTACCTTATGGATGTTTTTGGAAACGCTTTACAGGATCAGTTCAACACAAATACGGCCGACATTCTCTGGCTGCACAATTCTTATGATGAGCCCGAAGAAATGCCTGTAGATATTTTCTTCCGGACGGAAGAAGAGATGCCTGATATTGAGCTGGAAGCAATGGACATGTGCGAAGGCCGGGTACTGGATGTTGGCGGCGGTGCAGGAAGCCATGCCCTGATCTTGCAGGAAAGAGGCTTTGAGGTTGTCGCAATTGACATCTCAGCCGCAGCAGTGGCGATAATGCAAAAACGTGGGCTCAAAAATACCGTAGAAGGAGACATCTTCAAGTACACCGGTGAGAAATTTGACACTCTGCTATTCCTCATGAATGGCATCGGACTGACGGGCACGATTGAAAATTTCAAAACTTTCCTGGATCATGCAAAAACACTGTTAAATGAAGGCGGCCAGCTATTGTTTGACAGTTCAGACATTACGTATCTGTACGAGGATACAGAAATGCCATCCGATAAATATTATGGCGAAGTATCCTACCAGTACGAATATAAAGGTGAAAAAGGCGAGTGGTTCAACTGGCTTTACATTGATCCCCAGCTACTTAAAAAAATCGCCAGGGAATCCGGATGGGAATGTCATCTGTTATTTGATGATGGACAGGACCAGTATCTCGCAGAAATGCGGTTAACTACCCCTGGTCAGTAATATCTCTGGATTTAATTAGTTTTTTCTTCCCAGATCAGCGCCAGATTAATAATTGTTTCGACCGCCTTTTCCATGTCCTGCACAGATGCCCATTCCTGCTTGCCATGGAAGGCATGTTCGCCTGCAAAGATATTCGGACAGGGCAGTCCCATTAAAGATAATCTTGATCCATCTGTTCCGCCCCTGATGCTTTGTTTCTTTACCGGGATACCTGCACGCTCAATAGCCAGCATTCCGTATTCCAGTACCTGCGGATACTGGTCCAGCACTTTTTTCATATTCCGGTACTGCTGCTTAATCTTAAGCTCGTAGGTAGAATTAGGATAGCTTTCCATCACCTGTTTAACCAGTGTTTCCAGTGTACGTCCATGCTCAGCCAGCAGGTCATCATCAAAATCGCGGATAATAAAATGTGCCTCTGCCTGCTCAACATTCCCCTGTACGGATACAGGATGCAGGAAACCTTCTTTCTGTTCCGTAGCCTCCGGAGTAAGCCTGTCTTTAGGCAGTGCACTGAGGATGTCTCCAAGGATCTTAATGGCGCTTTCCATTTTTCCCTTTGCAAAGCCCGGGTGTGAGCTTACCCCCTTAATGATCAGTACAGCTCCGTCGGCAGAGAACGTTTCATCTTCGATAGACCCACGCGTTTCCCCGTCAACCGTATAGGCAAAGTCGGCCCCCAGTTTTTTAAGATCAGCCTTATCCACGCCCCGGCCAATCTCTTCATCAGGAGTAAAAAGAATTTTGATCGTTCCATGTTTCAGCTCCGGATGGGCAACCAGGAAAGCCGCCGCTTCCATAATCTCTGCCAGCCCCGCTTTGTTATCGGCCCCCAGCAGGGTTGTTCCGCTTGCAGTAATAATATCATTCCCGATCTGATCCTTCAGATCAGGGTGTTCAGTCATTTTCAAGACAATGGAAGGATCATCCGGCAGTACCAGGTCCTGGCCCTGATAATTGTAGTGGATCATCGGTTTTACACCATCTCCACTGCAATCCGGGGAAGTATCCATATGCGAACAGAAGCAGATTACGGGTACCTTCTTCGCCGAATTTGAAGGGATTGTCGCGTACACATATCCGTATTCATCCAGATGTGCATCTCCAATTCCAATTTCCAGCAGCTGTGCTACCAGTACTTTTCCAAGGTTTTTCTGCTTTTCGGTAGAAGGGATACTTGCCGATGCCGGATCAGACTGTGTATCTATTTTTACATACTCTGTAAATCTATTTTGTAATGAATTACTGCTGTTCAGATATTTTAGCATATTTTTAAAAAAGTAAAGGTACTAAAGATCATACTTTACAATTTAAAATCAGCATAACTTGAAAAGGATAATTATCACCGCCTTATTCCTCGCTTCTACGCTTTCGTCATTTGCACAGTCGAATTTCTACAAAATCTCCATTGGTGCCGGTTTTGGTGCCACACAGTCTTTTACCGAAGTCCAGAAACACGGATTTGGATTGTCCGGCTACGGGACACTTGATTATCTGTTTACGCCCTTTGCCAGCCTGGGCCTGGAACTCCAGAAAGGGGAAGTAAACGGCGGCGACTTTAAAAATGACCCGCTGAACCGCGAATTTGTGAATTCGTATCAGTCTTTCGCTGTCAGCGCCAAAGTATCACTCGGACAGGTGCTGAATGACCGCTACAATGGCCCCTCAGACCTGCTGAAAGGGATATATCTGGGCGCCGGCGTAGGCGTAATCAAAAACAGCGTTCTTTTCAGTACCGGCCTTGATCCACAGGATAATAATTATGCAGTGACAGACCACCTCGACAGAAAAGACCTGTTCTTTCCGCTGAACCTTGGGATTAATGTACACTTCCCAGACCGGGAGGGTTTTTACAGGTATGTGCTTAATTTCAATTACCAGGCTAACTTTACCCTGGGCGAGAACCTTGATGGCTATGACGATTCAAAAATCACCTTCCAAAGTGGCACAATTGATATCTTTACTTATTTTTCCGTAGGATTAAAGTACAACTTTGGAAAAATGGGATTATCCCGAAAGACTTTCAGAAAATATTAAATTTGTGTCGATATAATCCTGCATAAAAGATACGACCGATGAAATCCTTTTTCTCCTTTTTAATTATTTTACTTTCCATGGATACTTTTGCACAGCAAACGCCATACGAGCTTGGCAATAAAAATCAGACCGCTACTTATGATGAAGCCATCTCTTTTTATGAAAAGCTGGCAAAGTCCTCTCCGCAGGCTAAGCTCCTTACCTACGGAAGTACCGATTTTGGAAAACCGCTTCATCTCCTGGTTTTATCAAAGAATAAAGTATTTGATCCGGCAGCCATCAGAAAGAGCAACCACAGGATTCTGCTGATCAACAATGGTATTCATCCGGGCGAGCCCGAAGGTATTGATGCCTCCATGATGCTGGCGAGGGATTTATTAAAGGATAACCTCCTGCCAGAGGATGTCGTGATCTGTATCATTCCCGTTTATAATATTGATGGCTCCTTTAACCGTACTTCTACTTCACGTGCCAATCAGAATGGCCCGGAAGCTTATGGCTTCAGAGGAAACAGTAAGAATTACGATCTGAACAGGGATTTTATCAAAACCGACTCCAAGAACTCTGCTGCATTCCAGCTGATTTTCAATACCTGGCAGCCGGAGATTTTTGTAGATACCCATACCAGCAACGGTGCAGACTATCAGTATACAATGACGCTGATCCCTACTCAAAAAGACAAACTTAATTCCATACTGTCGGGATATCTTACCAAAACCCTCGTTCCGGCGCTATACTCAAAGATGCAGCAAAAGGGTTATGAGCTGATACCATATATCAATTCAATAGAGGAAACTCCGGAAGCCGGCATCACGGGATTTCTTGAAACACCGCGTTATTCTACAGGCTATACGACTTTGCACAATACCATCGGCTTTATGCCCGAAACGCATATGCTCAAAGCATATGATAAGCGCGTAGAATCTACTTATCAATTGCTAAAAACCTATGTGGATATAGTAGAGCGCGACGCTCAGCTCATCGGTGAAAACAAACGCAGGGCTGATGAAGCCGTTGCACAACAAAAAGATTTTCCACTGAGCTGGAAACTGAATGAAAAGGTATGGGATACAATCACTTTCAAAGGATTTGCAGCCAAATACAAACCAAGTACTGTCAGCGGTGCCAACAGGCTTTATTACGACCGCAATGAACCTTATACAAAGGAGATCAAATACTGGAATAAATTTGAACCGCAAACGGTAGTAAGCAAACCGGTGGCTTATATTGTTCCTAAAGCCTGGGACAGGGTAATTGCACTTTTAAAGCTTAACGGGGTAAAACTCTCCCAGCTTGCAGAAGATACACAGCTGCAGGTTGATTCTTATTATATCACCGATTATAAAACTGCTGCAAGGCCTTTTGAAGGTCATTACCTGCACAGCAATGTCCAGTTGAGCACCAAACCACAAAGCCTGCAATACTATGCCGGCGACTACATCGTATATGCCAATCAACCGCAAAACAGGTATATTATAGAAACGCTGGAACCTCAGGCAACCGATTCTTTTTTCACCTGGAACTTTTTCGACTCAATCCTGGATCAGAAAGAGCATTTTTCAGCCTATGTATTCGAAGACACGGCAACCGGTCTTTTGCAGCATGACCCGGCACTGCGTACACTGCTGGAACAGGAAAAAGCAAAGGACCCCGCATTTTCCAAAAACCCTGCCGCACAACTGGAGTTTGTTTACAAACATTCGAATTATCACGAAAACACACATATGCGCTACCCAATCGCTAGATTGCAGCACGATATTAAAATCAACCTGAAATAAAATGATAGAATACCTTCAGAATACACCCGTTGCCTCCATTATCTTTATATTCACACTGGTGACCAGTATTTATGCGTTCAATGATGCAGGATTGTACGGGAAATTCATGCTCCATCCATATAGCGTGTACCGTAAACAAAATGTATATACCCTATTGACCAGCGGACTGATCCACGGCAGCTGGATGCATTTGATCTTCAACATGTTTACTTTCTATGCCTTCGCATTTACGCTGGAATCTACAATGGGAAGCCTGCGCTTTGGACTGGTTTACTTCATCGGACTGATTCTGAGCGATATTCCTTCAGTATTTAAGCATAAAAATAATTTTCATTATCATAGCCTGGGCGCTTCAGGCGCAATATCAGCTGTGCTCTTCAGCTATATCTTATTTTATCCGCTAAGCACACTGATGATATTTCCCTTACCGATTCCCATCTGGGCGGCGCTGTTTGGCGTATTATACCTGGTGTACACGTATTACATGTCTAAGAGTTCAAGGGACAACATTAACCATGATGCGCATCTTTTTGGCGCATTAACAGGGATTATCGTGACTATCCTGCTTGTTCCTGGTATCATACCGCATTTTATTTCAGCAATTACCGGCCGGCTTTAATGTGTTTGCACGTGAGATACACCTGATCAGGCATAAACCGTAAAAGGCATCAGGATGATCAGGATAACCGGCGTAAATGTTAATCTGTTTCCGGCAGCGAAGGAGGGCTGAAATAACTGGTAGGATTATTCGGGTCTTTTCTGATCTCCATCAGCAAATTTCCCCATGGTTTCCAGAAGTTCTCCAATACCTGTGCATAGGTTTTGTGCTGCCATACGTCGAACAAGGATTTATTCATTGTACCCCTCAATGGCATGGCATCGATATATATCGAACCTTCAACCGGCATAATCGTATATTCAGGCAAACGGTTAAAGAGATAGGCAGAATAAAAGAACCTGGCACTCAGCTCCTCAAACTGCTGCTCGCTGAGCGGCTGCGAAGCAATCTGCTCCAGGATCTGCTGGTGGTATTTTTTGTTGGTACCATTATCCTGCAGACAGGCAATGATTCCGAAATTTTTCAGTTTAAGCGAAAAAGTAAGCGTATTGATCTCGTCCCTGAAGCTAAAGGAAACTTCTTCTTTTTCCATAGGCACAACCACAATAGACCATGGGGTAAAATCTTCAAACTCCACATTCATGTAGATCCCCTGGATCATCGTTTGCAGATTTCCGAATTTGTGCATCAGCCCCTGCGACATATTGAGTCCGTCGCTGCTCAGCTGCTGCTGCCCCACGGCCGCGTGCATTTCAATATAGATCAGACTGTACAGAAACTTGCCTATCCACTTAAACAGATCGGCCTCATCCAATTTTGTCACTGCATCATACCCACCGCCAAAAGCTGCGGCAATTTTTTCTTCCAGCGGATCAATAAAATGCCTTTGTACCTCTTCATTTACTGGTATCTTCAATGAATTGTAAGACCTGATCGTTTCATCCAGCAACTGGATCTGCTCCTCACCACTAAAATTAGCCATTTCCAACAGCCATGCAGGCAATACATTAGTCTGGATGACAGGAGTATTGAAAGTATTGCCGCTTAAAAAGCAGTTTTCATACTTAAAATCAAAGTTCTTGAACGGTTGATAGATTGAGCTGACCATATAAGGCGCAATATTATGAATATTATTTCTAATGTGGTTTAGCAGGCGGAACAGGTGACAGAAAAGGGACAAAGAACATCATTGGAAAAGCAAAACAATATATCCGTCTATGCCAAAACTCATTTATTTTGTATCTTCGTATCAATCCCAATTTGATCTGGTACTGTACTTGTTTTGGTGCTGATGCAGTATGTACTGGTTTAATCCCCCTAGTATTCTCGTTTAGTTCTCCGCTACTGTTCACAGGCTATTGACAGGCTGTTAACAGGGTGTTGACACGCTCAAACAGGTATTTTTAGCCTGTCAATAGTGCATTAAAAGCGCACAAAGTTTCTGTTAATACTGAATGAGAAATATATGAGTATTAAACATGGGCTTTAGTGATACACAAGACATCACGATGCTGTCCCGGTCAGTACCACTATAACAATCAAAATACGACAATTTCCCGAATATTTCAGCATAATTTTTCATTTCACCTGTTCTTATCTGCTGCCTAAGGTTTAACTTTGGGTTGAATAAAAGGACCTCAATTTATGCAGTCAGCCCACATCGCATTTAATCTCGAACTTAAACACCCTTTCGCCATCTCACGCTTTTCCAGAACAAGTACCCCGCTGCTGTTACTAAGATTAAGACACGAAAATATTGACGGATACGGCGAGGCCTCAATGGTTCCTTACCTGGGCGAAAGTTATGCAACTGCTGAGCTTTTCCTGTCTAAGGTAGACTGGAACAGGTTCTCCTACCCATTCAACTTCCAGGAGATCGTTGATTACCTTGACGGTATTGAAAAAGGACAGCCGGCAATCAAAGCTGCAATTGAGATTGCCCTCAATGATATCAATGGAAAGATCCTCGGAAAACCCTGTTATGAGATCTACGGTGCAGATCCTGCAAAAATGCCCATTACCTCTTATACGATTGGAATCGACAAACCAGAGATCGTCAAAGCGAAGGTTGCGGATGCGGCAGGCTTTAAAGTGCTTAAGATCAAACTGGGTTCGGATGACGACAGGGCACTGATCCAAACGATCAGAAGCCTGAGCGACCTGCCTTTATATGTAGATGCCAACCAGGGATGGACAGACCGCAAAAAAGCAATCGAGCTCATCTACTGGCTGCATGACCAGGGCGTAGTGCTGATTGAGCAGCCTATGGATAAACATGACCTGGAGGGGAATGCCTGGCTTACCGGACGCAGCCCTATCCCCATCCTTGCAGATGAAGCGGCACAACGCCTGTCAGATATCGACGGCCTTAGGGGAGCCTATCATGGCATCAATGTAAAACTGATGAAAAGCGGCGGCATGTACGAAGCTCATCAGATGATCCTGAAAGCAAAATCGTATGGAATGAAAGTTTTAATTGGCTGTATGAGCGAAACCTCCGTGGCTACACAGGCAGGAATTGCGCTTGCGCCCCTGTGCGACTGGGCAGATCTTGACGGGCCATATCTCACAAAAAACAATCCTTTCGAAACTCCAAAAATGGAAAAGGGCAGGTACATATTGGAAGACCTTCCAGGTCTGGGTCTGAAAGGCCTTCCAGCTAGTTTGTTTCGTCCTTAGCAGCGGCCATACTCTTTTCTTTATCCTTGATGCCCGTTCTCACTTCTTTAACGATGCTGACCTTCAGGTACAGGAAAAATATAGCTGTGGCGATAAGTAATCCTACAACGGGAAAGTTATGTGCCTGGTAGGCCCATTTGAGGCCAACTACAGAAACTACGATACCCAGTGTATAGAATGTATTTAATACAATTTTCTTCTTCATTTCTAGTAAACAGGCATGCTTGGGTCAAATTCCTGTCTCCAGGCAAGGATTCCGCCTTTTAAATTATAAACGTTATCATAGCCGCGCTGCTCTAACTGCATTACCGCAGCCGCACTGCGCTGTCCGCTTCTGCACTGCATAATTACAGGCTTATCTTTTGAGATTTTATCAATCTCAATCAGCAGTCCGCCTAAAGGAATATTCTCGCCTTCAAGGTTAGAAGTTTCATATTCGAAAGTTTCTCTAACATCAATCAGTTGAAAATCTTCCTTGTTGTCTATTTTGTCTTTCAGTTCTTGTACGGTAACTTCTTTCATATTCGTAGCTATTAATGGGTTTATCTCTCCCATGAGTTTTCAAATATAAAGTTTATCAATAACTTAAATGCCAAGCACAGGTCAAAATTTATTGCAGCTGCCTGCATGTTGTAACAACTTGGCAGACCGGGCGTTTAATAGTATTCTTTCTTTAACTTTGTTTTATTATGGATGCACTCACCCGCTTTTTCTGGTTCTGTTCAGGCGTACATCAGCCTACATTAGAAAAGCACCCTACCGAACACAATAAATACGTTGGTATCGGCGCCACAATATTCTTTACCGGTCTTTTCGCCGCATTATCCGGAGGATATGCGATGTATTTCGTTTTTAAGGGAGATACTGCCGCAGTTTTGTTTTCGATCTTCTTCGGCCTGTTATGGGGGCTGGCAATTTTTAATATGGACCGCTATATCGTGGCCAGTATCAACAAAAACTCTTCATCGGCCAAACAGATCGCACAGGCTACTCCGCGTATCTTGCTGGCGATCATGATCGGCATGGTGATCTCCCGTCCGCTGGAGCTTAAAATATTTGACAAGGAAATAAGAGAGCGCTTAAAAGTAAGTTACCTCAACAATCAGCGTTCTAAGATTGATACACTTAATAAAGCTTTCACCAATAAATATACGATCGAGCTAAACAAACTGAACGATTCTAAAGCGCAGCGCGATTCACTGGCCAGCGGGATCAAATCAGACCGCCAGAAGCTAAACTTTGAAGTTTTTGGTACAAAGACCGAGGAAACATCCGGCGTAATGGGTTATGGCCCCTATGCAAAGCGAAAAGAAGAAGAACTGAAACAAAGGGAGCAGAACCTGGACTCACTGAACGCCGATGTAAGGCGGATGGAGAACTTTGTTGCGGGCAGGAAACAGTTTGACGGACTGCTTTCAGAAAGGCTCTACACAGGGAAAGAGCTGGACAGCCTCAGCAATATTGCCGGTTTTGCCGACCGCAACTGGGCACTGGGACAGCTCAGCTTTAATACCGATGGCAGCCGCGATACTACCACAGCCCTGGCCGTTACTTTTATCGGCTTATTGTTTATCTTTTTTGAATGCCTGCCGGTATTTGTGAAGATGATGAGCTCCAGAGGTCCTTACGACAGATCAGTAGAGAATATGGAAGACAGCCAGATCCATACATCAGAGAAAGACAGGGACTATGAAATCACCGTTACTGATGATGTACATGATACCCGGGTATCCACCGAGGTAGACCGGCAGAAAAGAGAATTGAGAGGACAGCAAGATCCTTTATACCCAGATCAGGGATACTCAAATCCGGTATACCCCGCCCGGCATAACAATGAGGAATAAACTATAAACCAATGACTAAAACAAAACGCAACTAATGAAACGCTTTTACTACCCATTAATCCTGCTTTTTATTGCAGGAACGGCGCAAGCCCAAACCATTGATAAAATCATCACAAAAGAGTATGTAGATAACCTGATTAAAACCCTGAGCAGCAACGACATGCAGGGAAGAGGGACTTTTACACCAGGCATAGATAAGGCAGCAACCTTTATTGCCGGCGAGTTTAAAACAATTGGCCTCCAGCCACTGCAAGGCGCTACAGGCTACAGACAAACTTTTTATAAGTACCAGCTGAGCCCTAAAAGCACTGATGTTTCCATCGACGGAAAAACAGTTGATCCGGCAAGGGTAATGGTGCTGGGAAATACCTCAGAAAGCATCGCTTTCAGCCAGGCCAGCAGCGACGGCTGGATCAGACTGGACACCGGGAAATTGTTCAAGGCACAACTGCGTGCCATCCTGAACAGTAAGAAGCGCCAGCTTGTACTGGTAGATCAGAAATTTGCAGCAGATTTTATACTGATGAAATCGTATTTTGCAAAAGGGGCAGCACTGGATGAAAAAGACCTTAAGCAGGCCAATCCATCAGCCTCAGTTTTGGTTCTGGCACCAGAAGTATCTGTTAAAGAATTTAACGTAGCACTGAAATACAATGTAGAGAAACTGCCTTTGTTTAATGTGGCAGGAATGATTCCCGGCAAATCTAAAAACAAGGAATATGTGATCTTCTCCGGTCATTATGACCATCTGGGAATCATCAAGCCTGTAGGGCAGGACAGTATCGCCAATGGTGCTGATGATGATGCTTCGGGTACGACTGCCATGATCGCCCTTGCGAAATACTATAAAAAACTCAACAACAATGAGCGCACACTCATCTTTGTTGCCTTTACCGCAGAAGAAATAGGCGGATATGGTGCAAAATACTTTTCTCAGCAACTGAACCCTGATGAGGTGACAGCCATGTTTAATATCGAGATGATCGGAAAGGCAAGTAAATTCGGAAAAAATACTGCCTGGATTACCGGATATGAAAAATCTGATTTCGGTAAAATCCTGCAAAAGAACCTGGAAGGAACGGCATTCACTTTCCATCCCGATCCTTATCCTGACCAGAACCTTTTTTACAGGAGCGACAATGCAACACTGGCTGCTTTAGGTGTTCCGGCACATACCATCAGTACCGATGAGATCGACATCGATAAGTTATACCATAGCGTAAAAGATGAATACAGTTCACTCGATACAGAGAACATTTTATCTACGATCAGGGCAATTGCCTTGAGCGCAAGGAGCATCATCAAAGGAACAGATACTCCTGTCAGGATCCCTAAGCTGGCAAATTAAGAATCAGGGACTTGCGCCTACAGTGGCAATTCCAGAATATAATCATTCATAAAGAAGCCGTTGCCAATTTCTATGTCAACGGTTTCTTTGATTTTAAACCCGGCTTTTTGATAAAAATCAAGAGCCTTATTATAGCGGTTCACATTCAGCACCAGTCCTTTCGCTCCAAGATCAATCGCCTTATCACGTACTTCGTTCATCAATAACTTGCCCAGTCCTTTTCCGTGAGCTTCTGGCAATACATACAGTTTGTGGAGTTTCACCGCCAGATGACCACCTTCGTCGAGCCGCGAATAAGAAACAAAAGCAATATCCTTTTGGCCCTCCTGGGCGATGATAAAGGTATGCCCTTCTATCAGCTGCTGCCTC
The DNA here is from genome assembly GCF_900182595.1 of Pedobacter westerhofensis. Classification (GTDB taxonomy): domain Bacteria; phylum Bacteroidota; class Bacteroidia; order Sphingobacteriales; family Sphingobacteriaceae; genus Pedobacter; species Pedobacter westerhofensis. The sequence continues at coordinate 282,077 of NZ_FXTN01000008.1, forward strand.
AGTGAGGCGATAGAATAAAATTTTTCCAGCATGTAGTCCACCTGTTCCTGCCCCAGCAGCGGTACATAGGTTGGGCCATAAGTTGTAGTGCCGATGGCCTGAATAATTGGGAGGTCGGCCTCCTTAGCTTTTCTTAAACTGATCATAATCTTTAGCCCATTATAACTGTTCGCTTAAAAACACATATTCTGTAGTGGTAAAAGTAAATTCCACAAAACCGTCTTTCACCACCACAAATTCCCGCTCATCCTTCTGCATCAGGTTGCTGGCTTCAAAATAGGAGACCACATCGATCAGGAAAATACTTCCTGCAGGCTTCCATACCTTAAATCCTGTTTTGATGGCATAAGATTTTTCGGTGGAACTAAAGAGCACAATATTGATCTTCGGGAGATAGTAGTCGAGCTCTGAAAGTTTCTTTTCATCATCAATAATGTTCACCGCTGCATATTTCTCTGAAATCAGGTAATTCAGCACGGTATTGTAGGCATCTCCGGGCCCAATAATGGATTTGGTGTTTTCCTGTGGCGCAAGGCCATCAACACCGTTTACCACGATATCTACCTTTAAGCCCAGGCTGATCACCTTCTCATAAATGTTGCCGTTCACAATCAGCGTAGGGCTCCATTCCAGGATCTGCCCCAGATATTCTTCATCAAAATTACCCAGGTTGTGAATATACAATGCGGGTTCCTGTTTTTCTTTTACTATATGGTGCGATGACATCATGCTAATATATTAATGATTAGCGGAAAGCTCAATGATTATTTTTTAACCACGCTTAGTACAGGCTTTTGCAAACTTTGCAGCGTGTTTTCTTCAGTCTTCAGCAGTTCCGCAACTACCAGTTCATTAATCCCTTTTTTTAACCACTCCGCAGGGATATACAAGGTTTGCTGCGGCCCAACCTCCCAGTAGCGGCCCAGGTTATGCCCATTGAGCCAAACCGATCCTTTTCCCCATTTGCTCATGTCCAGATAAGTGTCGCCGACCTTATCCAGCGTAAACACCGCCTTTTTAATCACTGGTGTATGGTCTGATTTAAAGTTTGATTTGAAGGGAAGAGCAGCAACAGTGCTCATCGGCAATCCGTACATTTCCCAGTTTTTCACCTCAGAACCTGCAAACAGCACTTTCTCCGTGATGCCTTTTTTATTCTCCAGCAGGTACTTGCCAAAGTTTATCCTGCCCAGGTTTTCCACCAGAATATCCAGTTTTACTTTTCCCGCAGGCAGGGCAATGCTGATGCTATCCTGGTTCAGCCTCCGGTCCAGCACCCCCGCGGGCTGTCCGTTGATCATAATTATGGCATAATCTCTCAGGTCTTTTAGCTTTAACACCCCCGTTTTTCCGCCGTCAAGGAAGGTACGGTACCAGACAAAGCCGTAGTCCTGATGCAGATCTTCAAAAGTTAAAGGATTTGCATTTTTTACCGCAGCGGGCAGGATGTCTGCCATCCGTGTTCCCATTTTAAAATCTATAGAAGGAATGGCAATTGTAGGTTTAGCCGCAGGGACGGATGGCAATACCGTTCCCTTTGGCAAATGTTTCTGTATAACAGCCCTGAACTGCATAAACTTATCGGTTGCATTGCCCGCCTCGTCCAGCGGTGCATCATAGTCATAACTGCTGATCTGCGCTGGTACGGGGTATCATCTTTGTAGTTTGCCCCGTTCATAAATCCCCGCGTAGTACCGCCGTGGAACATATACATATTGATAGAAATTCCGGCGCTCAGAACCGTATCCAGCTTGCCGGTATATTTCTCTGCAGGCACCGTATGGTGTGGTGTCCCCCACCAGTCGAACCACGCCGGGTACCATTCTGCGATAAAGAACGGGCCCTTTCCTTCATGAAGCCCGCTGATGAGCGGTTTTATTTTTGCAGGATCATCCAGTCCGTTCACCGCTGGTAATAAACCGGGTAAATGGCCCCGATCCACGTCCGCTGCGGGATCGCAGGTATACAGCAACCCGTCAAATCCTGCTTCCTTAAAAAACTTCTGGTTGATCCCCAGGTATTCTTTATCACTCCCGAAAGAGCCATATTCATTCTCTATCTGTACCATCAGCACATTTCCGCCATGGTTAACCTGCAGCGGCGCCAGCTGTTTGCCTACCTCCCTGATGTAGTCCTGATATTCTTTCAGATACTGGCTTTCCTTGCTCCTTACCACCAGCCCCTTTTCATTTTGCAGCCAGTATGGATATCCGCCAAATTCCCATTCGGCACATACATAAGGGCTGGGCCTCAGGATCACCCAGAGCCCTTCTTCTTTTGCAATCTTTACAAATTCTGCAACGTCATTATTCCCGCTGAAGTCGAACTTTCCTTTCTGAGGTTCATGCAGGTTCCAGAACACATACGTACCGATCGTATTGAGCCCCATGGCTTTAGCCATCTTCATCCGCTGCCGCCATGCTTCACGTGGAACACGCGGATAGTGCATCTCTCCGGAGATGATCACAAATGGCTTCCCGTCAAGAACAAAAGACGAATCGCTGAGCGCAAAAGTATGTTGAGCTTGTTGCGCGAAAGCAGTGTTAAAAAGCAGGTACAGCAGGGCGGATAACAGAGATGGCTTCAATTTCATTATTTTAATTTTTCAGTTGCCGGATGTTACACATGATTAAATAACTACTCAATGCATGCCAGATCATTATTTTAATCGCGGAGGTTTATCTAAATTATTTTTTATCGTATTTCGTTTTCATTTCATCATAGTAGGCTTTCATCAGGAAAAAGGATTTCTTTTTGTTTCCCTTCTCGTCATAAAAACCTTTGCGGTTCCAGCCATCCTGGTACAGTGGGTTATTCCGCTTGGGCGATCTGAAATCATTGAGCACCCAGGGCGAGATCCCCACAAACTTGGCGGGCATGCGTTTAATCATCGCGATCTGTTCCCTGTAATACCATTCCTGGTATTCTTCGCTAAATCGCGTAAGCGAATCCGCATGGAAACCACCTTTGGCATCTCCCCCGGTTTCACTGATAAACAGCGGTTTCTCATATGGGGTATCCCAGCTGGTGGTCCTGCATTTATCGGGCAAGCCCCCGTACCAGCCAAGATATTCATTAAAGGCCACCAAATCAACAAATTCCCCAAGCGGATCATCAATTACGTTTTTATCATTCAATGCGCTGTAATTTACTTCCAGCGCAGCAGAAAGCATTCTTGTATTGTCCAGCTCACGGGCTTTGATCAGCAGGTTGTGCATAAAAGTAGTACGGGCAGGACTGACAGGTGTTTCATTGCCTACAGACCAGATAATGACGCTCGCCCGGTTATGGTCGCGCGTGATCATCTCTGTCAGCTGTCCTCTTGCTTTTTCGAGTACTTCGGCATTGCCGAAATCTATCGTCCAGTAAACCGGTATTTCAGACCAGACCAGTATGCCCAGTGAATCTGCCAGGCGGGTGATCTTTTCATCATGCGGATAATGTGCCAGTCGCACCATGTTACAGCCCAGTTCGATACTCTGGTGTAAAAGCTGCGCTGCATCCTCTTCAGAATACGCACGGCGCATCTCCTGCGGGATTTCTCCGTGCACGCTGATACCCCGCATAAATATGGGTTTACCATTCAGGAGCACCTGAGTTCCGTGTGCTTCAATTGTCCTGAAGCCAATACGATCGGTAGTCTGATCATGACGGGTGCGCAGGGTTACCTGGTATAACTTTGGATTATCGGGCGACCATAATTGTATTTTTGGCAGTTTAAAGCTCAGCGCCGTGATTTGTCCCGTTGCCTGTATTTCTTTTTTAAATTTCAGCGCCGGTATTTCGATAGTTACTGTTTCGCCCGCAGCAGGTGCCTGGTTGAGCTTTACCCAACCCTCCACTTCTTTCTCCGGTGCTTTTCCTGTAGTGTTTTTCTTTAGCTGCAGCACAAAATCCTGGATAAAAGTTGCAGGTACCGTAATCAGTTTCACGTCGCGGGTAATCCCCCCATAGTTCCACCAATCGGTATTGAGCGTAGGTACTTCATCCGCATGGCGCTTATTATCCACCTTTACCACCAGGAAATTATCTTTTTCTTTCAGAAGTTCCTGCGGTACTTCGAAATTGAAAGGTGTAAACCCACCTTTGTGCATCCCCAGTTTTTTCCCGTTCAGGTAAACATCGGCACGGTAGTTTACTGCACCGAAGTAGAGGAAGTAACGCTGGCCAGCATTCCCTCTTTCTATATCAAAGGATTTTTTGTACCACACTGTTCCTTCATAATAAAGGAACTCAGGCTGCTGATGGTTCCAGTCGCCCGGCACCTCAAGGCTGTACTTATCAACATAGCCATGTTCTTTCTTTTCTGTTTTATTGGCCTGTACATCCGTATTCCAATACGCATCCTTATTCGTTTCCTTCAGCTCCTTATACCTGTAATCGTAGAAACCAGTTTCATAGGGGTCTACGATATACTGCCACTTCCCGTTCAGGCTCAGGGATTTTCTGCTGCCCGTATTACTGATTAAATTGTCCTGTGCAGATACCAGTGTGCTCAACAGGGAGATCAATGTCAGGATCAGAATTTTTTTCATATAAATATTATTTAAAGGAATTATAGCTTTTATATCTCTTCATTGCCTCCACGTAATAATAATCGGCATACGTCAGCGGCACATCAACTTCAGACTTTTGCGGCAGGTGCCCAACGCTGTGCTGCAGAAGGAAACCCGCATTTGTACCCGGCAGGGATTGGTAAGGTGCCCCGCAAAGGCTTTTCAGCATTTTTTCGGCAGTAGTAAAATACAGTTTTGCTTCTTTGGGCGCTGCATAATGCGAGAGCTCAAAAAGGGCAGATGACATCACTGCGCCGGCAGAAGCATCACGCAGGGCGTCAGGAATATCAGGCGCATTGAAATCCCAGTACGGGATTTTATCTTTTGGCATATTGGGATTACTGAGAATAAAGGCAGCGATATGGTTTGCCTGGTCCAGGTATTTTTGATCATGCGTTTCACGGTACATCACCGTAAAACCATACAGTCCCCATGCTTGCCCGCGTGCCCAGGCAGATTCATCCGCAAAGCCCTGTGCTGTCTGTTTTTTCTGCACAGCGCCCGTTTCAGGATTGTAGTTGATCACATGCCAGGAACTGTAATCGGGTCTGAAGTGGTTTTTCATCGTGGTATTGGCATGCGTAACCGCGATTTTGTAAAAACTTGAATCGCCCGTCATCCGCGTTGCCCAGAACAGCAGTTCCAGGTTCATCATATTATCGATAATTACCAGGAAGTCCTGTGGTTTACCGTTCCAGGATTTGATACATCCTACCTTTGGATCAAAGCGTGTCGACAAAGATTTGGCACTTTTGAGCAGGATTTCCTTGTACTCTGGTTTCGGGTCCATCTTTAATGCAGTGCCGAAGCTGCAGTACATCATAAAGCCAAGGTCGTGCGTGCCGGTATTGTACTGCTCTTTTTCCAGAAGCCCAAGCATCCTTTTTGCTTCCCTGAGCAGTGCAGGGTCTTTTGTTTGCGCATAGAGTTCCAGCAGGGTTCCCGGATAAAAGCCACTGCACCACCAGCCGGAATCACTAGTGACTAATTTATTGCTTTTCACATCAAACGTTTTAGGAAAGCGACCGGGCTCAAGGGATTTCATCATCAACTGATATTGTGCTGTTCCTTTGATGAAATTTGCATCAATCGTTTTTAACAACTGTGCATTCCTCTTCAAACTTTGTCCGCTCAGGGCAACGCTGAACAGCAACAGTGCGATCAGAGGGAGTAACTTAATTTTTAGCATCATTTTTATATTTGGTTAAACGATATTCCAGCACTCTTACCGGGCTGGGGCCTACATTTGCTTTGCCTTCGGAATCTACCTGCAGCACCTTTTGGATATATAAGTTTAATATCCCATTATTTTTCCAGAGTTCAGTATCATAACTGGGCTCCCATGCACCCAGTGAAGTGCCGGTGAGGTCTTTGAGCTTCCAGTGACCCTGCAGGAGGTTGGTGCTGATCGCAACAGAGGCCTTGTCACCGCGTTCCCTGTCCCTGAAAATAAGTGCGGTTGCCTGCCTGTTCCCTTGTTTCCAGGCCAGGATCTGCGGGCGGCTGATGGGAATACTTTTGGTACCTGTACCACTGAGGCTGAACGCCGTTTTGCGGAAACCCAGGTTAACGGTTTTCCAACCTTCAGCGGTAGCTTTATAGATCACATGGTATTGCGGAACATCCTGCCCCGCTTCACGCCAGTAGGTAGCAATAAAAGGACGCCCTTCTTTATCTGCAAACATCGAGGTCTGGTTGATCAGCTCGCTTTGCTGAGGGATATGGCAGGCGTATTCGGCAGTGGCCAGTGTAATCGGCAGCCGGTATTTTTCACCATCAGATTTCTCCCAGGTTTTGCCGCCATCGGCAGATCGCGCGTAACACATGTCATGGTTGCTGGCTACATCAGGGCTTTCACGCCATACCCAACTCAGGTGGATGACTCCCCTGGCATCTGTGGCCATTTGCCAGTAGGCATTTCTTTTTCCTTCGCCATCAATCAGCCCATCCTGTACCTGTATCCATCTACCGGTTTTCAGCTCATAACGGTTAATCATCAGGTTGCCGTTGCCCGAAGAGCCATCCCGGTAAAGGAAAAGCAAGTCGCCGCCGGCAAGCGTGTAAAACTCCGGGTAGGTCACATTATCTTCTTTCCTCCCGGTCATTGCCGTTTTTTCTCCGAGTTCAAGTGAGGCAGGAGCCAGGGATTTCACATAATTGAGGGCATTGCCATGGTGGTTCCAGGACAGATGAAGGTAGCCCGCACCATCAACAATAAGGCTGATGGACCGGTGCGCGTCTGTCGCATCTCCCTGGTATTGCGTTTTCCTGGTATCCCACACTGCTGAGCCTAGTTTTCTCTTTCCCAGTACCACGTTTTTTTCCTGGTCATAAAAAGCGATAAACTGGTACCCTTGCCAGCTGGCAATAGAATTTTTACGAAAGATCACTGCATTGACAGAGTTGCCGGCCCAGCCTTCAGCTACAGTAGAGATGGTTTGCGCATCAGCAATGCCTGTCCCGGAAACAAAGAGACAGCAAATCACAACCAGTAGGGAGAAAAGCAGTTTCATACAAGGCAACTTAATTCTCTGCATATTAACCATTAAATTTTACTTCTCCATTCCCGCAGCGTATCGGTATCGTTACAATTTTGAGGCTCTGCTCTCATTTTTAGCAACCCTCAGCCGGAAGCAGAAAATGATCACTAAGACGCTAATAAAATCCCCTCTTATGGGGGTATGAGCAATTGAGATTAATACATAACATTGTTGTTTCTTTATGGGCAATTTCATAAAAACTACCACCAGTATGAAAAAACTATATTTTGCGCTATCCCTCGCACTTGCAGTAGCATTTATTACATCACAATCTTTCTATTATATTACCAAACCAGAACCGAAAATCAGCTATCAGCCTTTATATAGGGCTTTTCCTTCCGGGGCAGCAATGTGCAGCGCTCCGCTTTCCTCGCAAAAAGATCTTGCTGTTGATATTCCCGCGATGAAAGGCTGGGGCCACTTCAAATGGAAGATCTCCGGGGCATCAGACAGCGTACAATATTATTTTAACCAGGGGATCAGCTTTTATTATGCTTTTCACTCGATCGAGGCCATTGCTTCATTTACCAAAGCAACCCGCTTAGATCCTGAAAACGCAATGGCATGGTATGGGAAGGCACTGGCCATGGGGCCAACGATTAATTACAGCAATGGTTATGTACCCCCAACGGGCGCCTATGAGGCTGCGGTAAAGAGCAGCCAGCTTTCAGCAAACTGCAGCCCGCTGGAAAAAGAGCTGATCAAAGCAATACAGCACCGTTACAGTGCAGATACAACTGCTAATGTTACAGCACTCCGTAAAGACTATGCCAGGGCAATGGAACAGGTATATCTGAATCATCAGAACAACGCTGATGCAATAACATTGTATGCTGATGCACTGCTATTGCTGCATCCATGGGATTTATATGACCACGATTCGCAGCCTAAAGAATGGACGCCAAAAATTAAATCGCTTCTGGAAAGCGCGATCAAACTATCGCCAAAACATCCCGGAGCCAATCACTACTATATTCATTCTGTGGAAGCATCGGCCCATCCTGAAGTTGCCGTTAAAAGCGCGCATTTGCTGGATACGCTGATGCCCTCGGTTTCACACATTACCCATATGCCTTCGCACATTTATATTCGCACGGGCGACTATCAGCGGGGCATAACAGTTAACAACAGGGCAGTAGCAGGATACAGCCAATATCTGAAGAGTTATGCCCCGGTAGTGAACGACGCAGGCTTATATGAATTGCATAATATTCATTTAAAAGGCAACTGTGCACAGATGGGGGGAAATTACAAAATTTCGCTTGAGTCGGCCTCTGCTATACAGAAACAGATCGTTGCCGGTGGTTACCTGGCCATTAAAGGTGGTTTTGGCAATTACATTCAATATGCATATTCAACACCGGTTTTGGCATATGTACGTTTTGGAAAATGGGATGAGATCTTAGCGCTGCCACAAACAGACAGCCTGGTATATGCCAGTGCTTTGGTTCATTTTGCCAGGGGAATGGCATATACGAACAAACATCAGCTCGCACAGGCCAGTAATGAACTAAAACTTTTAAGGGATAAGATGACAGATAAATCCCTGAAAGAACCTATGGATAATTTCAGCAACGCCTTTGAGGCTTCAGAAGTTGCAGAACTGATTTTGTCCGGAACAATTGCCCAGGAAAAAAAGGATTTTAAAACGGCTGTTATCACCTTCCAAAAAGCAGTAATCGCTGAGGACCGCCTGATCTACAATGAGCCGCGCGACTGGCCATTGCCGGCCAGGCAATATCTTGGCGAAGCATTAAACAAAGCCGGAGAACAGAACAAAGCGGTTTCTGTATTTAACAAAGACCTTAGCATCAATCCCAACAATGGCTGGTCGCTCACAGGACTGACAATCGCTTATCAGACCATGAGCAATGACCAGGCGCTGAACCAGGCTAGAATACGTTTAAAAAGCGCATGGAAACTTAAAGACACAGCTATTAACACCCCGGTATTTTAATCAGACATAATGGAATATTCAAAAACTTACACAGTCAAAGAAGAACATATCGACGTTCAGGGAATCATGGATGGGTTATATTATCCATTTTACATGGAATACTGCAGACACGATTTTATCAGGGAAGTCCTGGGTTTCGATTTTGAGGAACAGGCAAAGAATGGTGTATATATGGTATTGTCGCAATATAAAATCAATTTCCTGAGATCCTTAAAAAAGGGGGACGAGTTTGCTGTCACCTGTGCGCTATTTACTGATAAGGACAACCTGCCCAGACTGCATTTTAAACAATCTATCCTGCTCAACGGGAAAATAATGACCAAAGCGATTTTTACCGGAACCTGTATCCCTGCATCCAGCGGGCGCCCATATTTACCGGCCAACCTGCTGGAAAAATTTGAAAATGCACCGCAGCTTGATGTAGAGGTATAATTTATTGAAATTATACAAGATAACGTTCTGATTTAGCGTGATCAGGCTGGGGTTTATTTACTTTCGTTTTCAGCGAATACCCTCTGCTGTGCCAGCAGGAAGTTCTGAAGTTCTTCCAGCTTATCCGTATTGATGAGGTCAACGCCACAGGCCAGCAGCTCGGCCCAGACCAGTTCATTTTCGGGAGATCCCCATAACCGCACTTTTTTACCATACTGATGGGCGGCTGCAACATACGATGTGAGCCGCTCTTTTTCATGTTGCGGAAACTCACCTGTGCCCGCCCAGGTCAGGAGCCTTGAATACTTACAACTCGCGGTCTGATAGATCCCCTGCGATGCGATATCCTTATCTACCATCATCAGGTCTTCGTCAATAAAAGCAAGACGGTAAGACTGTTCCTTGATGATGCCGTAAGGTTTATGTCCTGTGATCACTATAGTAACCTGACGGGGGACAAGCTTACCCTCTTCATAACTCGAGAGAATAGATTTGTATTTTTGCAGCAGCAGTTCAAGTTCTGCGTATGTTTTATTTGCATCCGACTTGATGTCGATCATTAAAGTAAGCGGGGCAAGAACTCCATGGATCTTTTTGTTAGTTCCCAACACACCTTCCATCAGCGGTTTCAGATATAATTCTTCCAGTGTTTTTTTTCTTTTCAACACCGGCAGCAGATGTGCTACGATCAACTGGCCTTTTCTCAGGTATACATCCGCTTCAATATTCACATAACCTTTGTCCAGCGCGTCATACAGCGGGCGCCTGTGCCAGTAATCATTATGTGCGAAACCATGAGCAAGCAAACTGCTTTGAGCCTCACAAGCATATCCGGTGAGGACCAGCAGGAAAACACTGAGCATTTTAAAGCAATAGGTGCGGATCACAGGGTGCATTGTGAGCTTAATTTATGTCCGCAAGTTAGCATTGCCATATTTACACAACATTAACAGGCCGTAAAGGAATAACAGGGAACTAAAGATTAATTAATGATTTATTGACCGTAAGCTAACCTGCCGGGAGAATAGGAATATAATTCTTATTACCTTTACTTTGAATGTATTGGTACGAAGATGAAGTAAAGCGACTTGAAAAAGAGCGCTCAAAAAGAGGTTACGAACCTGAAATAATTTTTTACGGCAGCTCCACTATGCGTATGTGGGACAGTCTTCCGGTTGATTTCCCTAATATCAGGATTGCAAATCTTGGTTTTGGAGGTTCTACACTTGCTGCGTGTGTCTGGTTTTTTAGCAGGCTGATGGTTGATTATAAGCCAGAGGCCATATATTTATATGCCGGTGATAATGACCTGAGCGATGGCAGACATCCTGAGGAGCTATTGATCTTTTTTCAGCAGATGGCCGTACATGTGGCAAATCGTTTTGGTGATCTGCCCTGTTATTTTATTTCGCTGAAGCCAAGTCCCAGCCGCTGGCATATGGCAGAACAGTTTAGGTACGCTAATAACCTGATTGAAAGCGAAATCATTAAAACGAATAAGAACTGGACATTCATAGATGTGTTTAAAAAAATGCTGGATAAATCAGGACAGCCCATACCGGATCTTTATCTGGAGGACGGATTGCATCTGAGTGAAAAAGGATATGCATTGTGGAAGGAAATTGTTAATCCCTATTTAATTCCAGCGTAACATGTAAAAGTGATATTTCCCCTTACTATAAAGTTTTCGAAATGAACAGAGAATATCACAAGTGGTTTAGCCCTGCACTGCAGCGGGATATGGAGCTTTTAGTATTCGGCCACAGCGGCCGGGCAGTTCTGTTTTTCCCTACGCGGACAGCGCGGTTCTTTGATTACGAAAACTGGGGTATTATCGCAGCAATGAGCCAGCAGATTGACAGTGGCCAGGTACAGCTGTTTTGTGTGGACAGTATCGATGCCGAAAGCTTTTACAATGCGCATATACATCCGCACGACCGCATTTCAAGACATCTACAATATGAACAGTACCTGCTGAATGAAGTCATCCCTTTGATGCATCAAAAAAACGGTGGAGGCTATCTTGAAACTGCTGGCTGCAGCATGGGCGCATATCATGCCATCAATCTGGCGCTGAAATACCCTGCACTTTTCAGGAAAGCGGTAGGCATCAGCGGACGGTATGACCTGACTGAAAATCCGGGTGATTTTAAAGATCTGATGGACGGCTTTCGGGATGAGTCGGTATATTTCAATATGCCTGTGCAGTATATCGCTAACCTCAATGAGGAGACATTACTGGCAGAGATCCGCAAAGTAGAGATCATTCTCGCCATCGGAGAAACTGATCCTTTTCTGTATAGTAATAAAGATCTTAGCCAGCTGTTCTGGAACAAGGAGATTCCAAACCAGCTGTACATCTGGAGCAGTAATGCGCACCGCCCCCACTATTGGAGAAGAATGGTGCCGATGTATATCTGATGCGGCCTCCATAAGTAAGCTATGATGTTTTCATTTGGCGCAGTTACTTTCTGATAAGGTTTTTTTAAAAACTGCCGTACCATATCATACTAGTCTTTACTACCAACACCATGGCCGCGGTTTAGAAACAAAAAACTTTGTCCGTTGGGCATGTAGTGGTTTATCCAGCAGCTTATCCGAATTGTTGCAGCAAAAAGTGATAATATTTCAGCTACTGCATGAACGCATTAATCACCCGGTGCCGAAAAAGCAATCAGGATAGCACCTGCGATCATTACCGTTCCGCCAAGCACGATTTGCCAGGTGATTTTTTCTTTAAGGAAGATGATAGATAAAACGATCGCGATGACAAGCGAGGATCTTTCTATTGTGGCAACATAGGAAGCGGGGCCCATTGAAAGGGCTTTATATGAAAACAAGGTGGAAAGAGATGTGCAGATACCGGCCAGGATCAGTAAAATCCAGGCTTTGGTTTCGATCTGTTTCCAGTCGCCAAAATTTCCCTGATACAGTACGACCGACCAGGTGATGGCCAGGATCAGAATGGCCTGTATAGCAAATGCCAGACTTGAGTCTACATTCTTTAGTCCTGCTTTAGTTAAAACGATCACTAAAGCCGCAGATATCGCAGCAAATACAGCCCATAATGCCCACATAATTTTCTTTTTTCCTATCTAACACCGGAAATCAAAAAAGGATTGTAACAATGGAAATATAGGATGTTAATTATCTTTTTTGCTAAATACCGAGCCGATAATCAGGTCCCACAGTGGCGAGCTTACGCCAAAACCTTTCTCCGGGTCCTGGTAATGATGCAGCATATGGTGCTGTTTGATCTTTTTAAAAAGGCCACTTTTAAAGTTGAAGTGGTGCATGGCGTAGTGGCTGATGTCATAGAAAAGATACCCTGCGATAAATGTTGCAAAGAACATCCAAAGATAAACCTCAGGAATCAGCCATTTGAAAAGAAAGAAGAAGGCAAGCGCCAGGGGAATGCTTAGTGAAGGAGGTAAAACGAGCCGCATCTTGTCACTGGGGTAATCGTGATGAACTCCATGAATTACAAAATGAAGCCTTGCGCCCCATTTACCGGGCAGCTCATAATGGAATACCCAACGGTGAAGCACATATTCTGTCAGTGTCCAGATAAAGATTCCCGCCAGGATCACCAGGGGATATTGCCAAAGCAATAAATCTGTTTGTGCAGACCGGTATATACAATAGCCTATTACCGGAATAAAAACATATAGAGGGACTGTCCAGTGTACTTTTGAAAACGCTTCCAGAAAATCGCTCTTAAACATTCGGATGGTATCCTCTGAGTTTGATACAAATTTCTTTTTACTACTTGCCATAATCGTATTATTTGCTTCAATTTAATTAATCGCATTAAACAGTTGTAAAACTATCCAGTAGTTGTCAGCAGATATGGTACTTTACCCTATCCGTTTCTGCTATCTATGCTTTCGGCTTAAATTTCAGCAAATTTACGATGTTAATTAAAAAACGCGCTGTTTAGGGGGCACTCATCAGTGGGATCATTTCAAAACTTGATATAATGGTGACACAAGGGGTAAAATATATCCGGCTCTACAGGATATTCCCTTACTAATTCAACTATTGTTATATTAGCAAAAACAACGCTGATCTGTATGCCTGAATTTTATGAATCATTTATCCACCTGACCTTCATAGGCATCATTGCTTTATTTCCGGTAGTGAACCCAATTGGTTCTGCATTTATGGTCAGCCCATTTTTTGAGCATTTAAACCGCGCAGAGAAAAGAGCGGCTGTGACGACGATAACATTTTATGCCTTTCTTGTCTGCATGGTTTCGTTGTTTGCAGGCCAGTGGATACTGAGGCTGTTCGGGATCTCTATTCCGGTTGTACAGCTTGCCGGCGGTATCATGATCTGTAAAATGGGCTGGGAATTCATCACTTCGGATGAGAAAAAAACAAGCCCTGAGGAGTTAGCCGGAGATGTGGATGTAGCAGCGTACAAACATATCGTGGGCAAACTCTTTTATCCGATTACCTTTCCCGCCACTACGGGTGCCGGCACCATTTCGGTCCTGTTTACCTTAAGTGCCCATGGTGCAGCTTTCGGCAGCCAGGCTTATTTTTTGAATACAGGTGCGATACTCTTGTCCATACTCGTCATCTGTGTAATGATCTACTTTTTCTATCTCAATACAAAGAACATGATTCATTATCTGGGCTCCAACGGGGAAAATATTGTAAACAGGATATCTGCTTTCCTGATATTTTGTGTAGGCCTGCAAATTGGTGTTGCGGGGATCAAATCGCTTTTTCACATTCAGCCTTAACAGGACCACGCTATTTTACTTCTATAACTTTGCATTTGGTATCATATGGATTTAAATACAACTGGTCAAGTATCTGCAGAACAATGATTGCGGCAATCCGCCCAAATACCTCCCGAAACTAAATTCCCGTATCAGCTGTTATTTCATTTTAAACGTTCAAATCTGTCCGTGAACCATTTTTTTGGTCTGCTGCAGAAATATCAGGACAGCAAAATGAAAAGCAAATACAAAAAATTAAGGCTCATCTTAGGTGATCAGCTCAATCAAAAGCATTCATGGTTTGCTCAAGCGGATCAATCGATTTTGTATGTGCTGATGGAGATCCGCACGGAAACCGACTACGTTTGGCACCACATCCAGAAAGCCTGTGCTTTTTTTGCTGCGATGGAAGGTTTTGCGGATTTGCTAAACAGCAGGCATCACGATACCATTTACCTCAAACTGGATGATCCCTCAAACCTGCAGAGCTTTACGGCTAACTGTAATGCACTGATCAAAAAATATCAGATCGAGAGCTTTGAATACCAGCTACCGGATGAATACAGAGTTGATGAAGAACTGAAAACCTACTGCAGTGCATTAAATATTCCGGCTCAGACCTGCGATACTGAACATTTTTATACCACCCGAGATGAACTGGGTACATTCTTTTCGGGCAAGAAAGGTCTGTTGATGGAAAACTTTTACCGGGAGATGCGTAAAAAGCACAACATATTGATGGACGGTAAAGAACCGATCGCCGGGAAATGGAACTTTGATGAAGATAACCGCAAGAAACTGCCCAAAAACCATCATCCATATCCGCCATTATTATTTACCAATACCGTACAGGCACAATACCACCGCATCAGAAACGCAGGGATTGAAACTATAGGCAGCATTGATCCCCAAAATCTGTACTGGCCGCTGAACCGCCAGCAGTCTCTAAAACTTTTAAGTTATTTCACAGAAAACTGCCTCCCTCTGTTCGGCACTTTTCAGGACGCCATGCACACCGATGAGTGGTCTGTTTACCATTCGCGTCTGTCTTTCAGCATGAACACCAAAATGCTTTCTCCAAAGGAAGTGGTTGGAGCTGCTGTGGCAGCATGGGAGCAAAATAAGAAGTCCATTGCTATCAATCAGCTGGAAGGTTTCGTAAGGCAGATCCTGGGATGGCGTGAGTATATGCGCGGGATCTACTGGTTAAAGATGCCGGATTACCAAAAGCTGAATTATTTTGACCACCAACGGAAACTGCCCGACTGGTACTGGACAGGAAAAACGAAAATGAACTGCCTGAAACACAGCATTGGACAATCGCTGAACCATGCCTACGCCCACCATATCCAGAGATTGATGATTACCGGCAATTTTGCATTGCTTGCCGGTATCAATCCTGATGAAGTTGATTTCTGGTATCTGGGTATTTACATTGATGCGATCCAATGGGTAGAAATTACCAATACCAGGGGGATGAGCCAATATGCCGACGGAGGAATTACCGGATCCAAGCCTTATACCGCAAGTGCCAATTATATCCACAAACAAAGCAACTACTGCGACAATTGTCATTATGACCGTACCAAAAGGACGGGAGAAGACGCTTGCCCATTCAACAGCCTGTACTGGGATTTCCATGACCGCCACAGGGCTAAACTGGGTAACAACATTAGGTTGTCTATGGTGTACCGGCTGTGGGACAAGATGGCTCCTGATGATCATGAAGCCACTTTGCTGCGGGCAAACTTCTGCCTGGAGAACCTTGAAAAATTATAAAGAACTGCCAGGTTGAGAACACATCATTGCATGATCCGATAAATTTGAGCAGGGCGCTAAATATCAATGTATTAACAAAAATGCTAACAGTAATTTTAACTCCTGATCTCGCGACGCATAAATAGAAAATAAGAAAGTGCGAAACAGGCTACTGTTGCGGCGATCAGCCCGCTTACCTGTGGCCACACCACCATTACGCTGTCTATAAAAGGCAGCGGTGACGGAATTGCACCTGCCATCTGCTCCATTGTCATCGGCCCAAGGCTCCTTACAGAAGGCATCAGCATGGTGGTGGTAGCATCCATATACAACTGGTTTGGTGCAATACGCAGTAAGTCCATTATCAGTTCATTATAACCAAGAATCTGATCCTGGGAAAGACCGGTGGGATCCGGCAAAACAGATCTGATCGCCAGATTTAGTACAATCTGGTAAAACACGGTAAAAAACAGCCATATGCCGATTGCGCTCAGTGCAGACGTAGATGCTCCCCTGAACCTGATAGAAAGAACAATTGAAAGGCTCAGCCAAAAAGCGACGTATAATATCGTGAGTGCTACAAATCCGAGGATCCTGAGGAGCTCCTGCGGCTCCATTCGCACCCCTGTCAGCAATAATCCACCACCAACCATCCAGAGCGCCAGCATAAGGAACAGTGCACCGATCAAAACAAGGGCACTGGCAAACTTGGCGAGCAGTACATTATCCCTGTAGATCGGCTGAGCCATCAGGCGGGTAAGCGTGCCGCTGTTCTGCTCGGCATTGATCGCATCAAAGCCCAGGCTGATACCCAGCAGGGGTGCCAGGAAACTCAGGAAAACATGAAAGGGAGGGATAGAATTGTCTGTGGTGGTCAGCAGCTTTAGGTATAGAAACACATGATCCGGATCACCCGCATTTCCTGTGGCCGACTTAATATTGGCCAATGACACATACATTGATGCCACAAATGTCAGAAATATCAGTATCAGGAGTACGATAAAGCGCCAGCTACGGATATGATCTGCCATTTCCTTTCTCATCATCACGGTGAATGGACTTGACGCCGAAGATTTGAATAAAAAATCTGAACTTTTCATTGGCTGTTTATCGTTGTTCTAATTCAAAATATTTCTGATAGATTTCATCAAGTCCATAATCCTTTTGGGATACACTCAAAACATCATAATCCTCTTTGACAAAAAAGCGCACAAGAGCAGCAGTAAGATCTGCGGTACATGTAAATTCAATCTCACTGTCACGAATGCTGATCTTTTTAAGTCCCTCCCATTGCATCAGTTCTGCCTCCAGCGGCCATGGCCTCGGTATCTCCTGGGCTACCTTTACCGAAGTAACATATCCCTCATGTCCAAAAAGCGTTTTTGACAGCGTATCGATATTGCCTTCGGCCAATAGTTTGCCTTTTACAAAAATCCCCACCCTGTCGCAAATTTGCTGTACATGATGTAAATGATGAGATGACAGCAATACCGTTATTCCCTGATCCCGGCTCAAAGATTTAATCAGGCTAAGAAAGTCCTTTACCCCACTGGGATCGATGCCAAGCGTAGGCTCATCCAATATGATCACTTCAGGTTTTTTGATCAGTACTTCTGCAAGGCCCAGCCGCTGCTTCATTCCGCGGGAGTAGGCCCCTGTTTTTTTATCTTTTTCTGTGCTCAGGCCAACGATCTCCATCATTTCCAAAGCACGCTTCTTGCCGGCAGTCTCTTCAAACCCATTCAGCCTTGCGATATACATCAGGTTTTCCAAAGCGGTCATGTGATCATAAAACCCCAGGCTGTCCGGCATATAGCCCACTTTTCGCTTCACGGGGATAGGATTGCTTGCAGACTGGTATCCGCAGACCTGTACGGAACCGCCGCTGGGTTCTGTAAGGCCCAGCATCATCAGTATGGTTGTGGTTTTGCCGGCCCCGTTTGGCCCCAAAAGCCCAAAGATTTCGCCTTGATGTACATCCAGGTTTAATCCCTCAACCGCCCTGAAAGAACCATAGCTCTTGCTTAAGTTCCTGATTTGAATAATAGGATCATTCATCGTAGCAATAGCTTATTATCTTCTGCCGTACTTACGGATGAGATAGTATACCAATCCAACCGAAAGTAAGATGACTAAGATCCCTATCCATCCGGAAAGCAAGGATGTTTTGACGATTATTCTGAAAACCGCCGGCGCATTACCATTGGGATTATTTGCTGTAAATGTAGCTGCATAATCACCTGCAATGGTCTTGTCAGGCACTTTCAGCCGGGCTTTCAGTTCCTGGCTTTTGCCGGGTTCCAGGCTTGAGATCTTTGAGGGCTCAAAGGAGGCCTCCCAATTTGATGGCAGCTGGGACGAGAGATCAATATCCTTTAGGGGAAGTGTACCTGTATTCTTTACAACCAGCTGGATATCCAGGTGACTGCCCGCAGTAAGTTCCTCGCTCAGCCGGCCGGTAGGTGTAGTCAGCGTTAAGCCGTATGAGCCTTTTACAACCGCCTCAAGATTCAACGCCAGCGTATCTGAGCCTGACACTGCTTTTACCGGTATCTTGTATTTGCTGGGGTCTGCAGTTGCCGAGGCATTGATTTCAATGGAAATATCCTGAGTTTTCCCGGCATCCATCGCCACTGAAGTAACCTGGCTGCCATCTGCCTTAAAGCTGATCATCCAGCCAATGGGCAGGTCGGCCTTGAGTTCAACCACCTTCGATTTGGCATCGCCATTATGGAGGGTGGTGTTGTACCGAAAGACCTCAGTCGTAGCAGCTTCAATGTTGATCAGCTTTGCCGTAAAACTGGATTTACCATCTGCAGCAGGAGATTGGGCTTTAAGAATTTGCCCGCTTAGCAACAGAAACAGGAATGTAAACTTACGCAGTGCGCAAGAGCGTGTAATAGAGAATTTTGTTAACATGATCCAACAACTAGAATAGTAATAGTTCCAAAAAATGTATTTTAAATTTGGTTAAAAACGAATAGACAAATCAAGAAAACAAAACCTTTTTTTCAAAAAAATTTAACACTTTTTAACACATTCAGGAATGATCATGCCGGGGCTGATCAGGAGGTATAAAACTCATTTCAAAGAGACATCCAGCCCTTCAGATAAATCCACGCTGCTTCCCGCCAGGTGCTGATCTACCCAAACACATAACCTGCTTTGGTTTCCAGGTACACCCGGCATCCAGTCTTTTTTCCAGACCACATCAATGTTGTGCCCGTGGTAGTTGATGTTGCCCAGATAAAAATAGTCCCACTTATTTTCGGGCAAAAGAGGCTTGATGCTAAATTGGTTGTCATGCATAGGCTTAAAGCCTATTAAATCTTCAATAATGATGTCGGGGAAGGTAGAATGAAAATAGTCAGATTCACCTCCAAATTTCTTTCCGGTACTGGGGATATACCATTCGCCAATGTTGAGCTCCCTGCTGCCGTGCATCTTTGCCAGCTTATCAATGTAATCATACAGAACTTCTTTCTCTGCAAGGCTGCTTGTCTTTTTATAGTCCCGCAGATAGTTTGCATATCCCTTATATACTATCGAGTTCTCAAAAGGCCAGCCCCGGCCATTCCAGGCATAGGCCTGTTCGTTATAGTAGGGATGCTGCTGCTCAGCGGTGGTCATACCTGCGGTATTGTAAAATCCCTTCCGCGATGATAACATCTCCCAGGATTTGCTGTAATCCTGATATTGCCCGGCGGGGATCATGTCAAAATACCATGGTGTATAGCCAACCGACTCTCTAACCCTTGCTTCGTAATCCCGGATGCCGTATTCATTATCTCCAGCACTATAGGTATTAAAGAAATTGTCTTTTTTATTCCAGAGCACGTTTAAAGTTTGCTGCTGTATACGGGTGGCCTTTATCTGGTATTCGCTGCTTTTATCTTTACGTGTTGCATCTAGTTTGTATAAATTGGCCAGTGACTGCATATTGCCATAAGCATAACTATTTATGGATGGCCTCACCAGGTAAAAGTCGGGATATCCGCTCCGGAAAGCCTTTGGAAATGCTTTGGCCTGCGCCGACCGCTCGGCATTGCCGGTAGTTTCCCAGCCCAGATAATAGCGGCGCCAGTTGTCCTTTGTGTACAGGCTGTATGCTCCTTTGCTCTCAATCAGCCCCAGCACTGCCGACAAGCTAAATTCCATGCCATCATACAGATCAAGTATTTTATACATTCCTGCAGTTTTTGCTCCGGGGCTTTTCACGGTAAAGAGACTGTCCCATACCTGCTGGTGCTTTTCCATTGCAGGCAGCATCTCATGCAGCCATGCTTTATCCGGATGTACCTTTAAAAATGCGTCTACACCATTGATCATCCAGCTTGAAAAGTGGTGGCTTTCCGGACGGCTCAGATAAGTTAGAAAGTTTGCGTTCTCCCGCTGGTTTAACCTGGATGCAGAGCCCCGCATAAAATAGTCGGCATACGACTTCAGGTATTTGTCGTCCCGCAGCCAGCGGAGATCGTAAAACTGCTGACCCGCCGGACAGGTTATGGCCCCACTCAGCGAAGCCCAGGGCTTTACGCCAAAAAACTCTGTCACCACCCAATATTTTTTCTTGTCCTGCGGATCGTAATACTCCTTCAGATGCTTGCTGATCATCCACCACCGGTAGTTATAAACACTGCTGATCGTACTGTCAGAACTGGCAAACAAGGGGATATTCTCCAGCAAAAAATCCTTATTATTTGATAAGTTATATGGGCCGTCAGAAGGAGGACGGTTTTTATAGGCATTAAATTCATCAACCTGTGAAGAGAGTTGTGTAACTGCACTGGCTTTTAGCCTTTTCAGTTCCTGATTGTACACTACATTCTTCCTGCCGGCACAGGAACTTAAAATACATAATAAAAGTAAATAGCATGAAAAAGTAAAGAAATAGTTAAAAATCCTGTTCATAAACCCTGTTTTGAATATTACCGTGCCAGTTTTATCTTTTACCTATACGCCAGCTATAGATCTGTTCAAATGTATAATTATTACGCACATCATACTATAAAATGTTAAATTGGTATGCTATCTTCAGCACCTATCTATAACTCACTAAAACCCATGAAATTTTTTATACCTGCTATAATCTATTTTCTATTGCCTTGCGCTGCCCTCTGTCATCAGCAAGATAGCCTGCTATCGGTTTTAAAGATGGAGATACTGAGAAAAAACGAGTATGATACAAAGAAAGAACAAAAGATAATACGGTTAAGAAATCAGCTGCAGCGTGTACCTTCCAGCGATCTGGAAAAGCAGTATTTACTTTGTGACCAGCTTTACTGGGAATACAAAGACTATCTTTTTGATTCGGCACATGTTTACACCAAAAGGCTCATCAGGATTGCCACCAGTCTGAAACATGTGCCAAGAAGATATGAAAGCCAGATTAAGCTGGGCTTTATCCAGGTTTCCTGCGGTATGTTCAAGGAAGCTTTTGATGGTATCGACCAACTGGAAGTAGGACTTATGCCAGACGAGGTTAAGTTCCGTTATTATCAGTTGAAAACCCGGGCATTCACACGCCTGTCTATGTACAATACCAATAAGTTTTATTCGCCTGTACACCAGTCAGAATCTATGGTTGCACTGATCTGTGCCATCCAGCTTTCACCTCCTCATTCTTTTGAAAGGTTATCATTAACGGCGGTTTTGTATAATAACATGAACAAGACCAAAGAAGCCGCAGCTTGCTATAGAAGATTGCTGAGCAATGATACACTGACAGAACATCAGATGGCGATTGCGTCGCATAATCTAAGCAACCTTACTGAGGGACCAGAAAAAAGAAGTCTGATCACCAAATCTGCGATCTATGATATCAGAACTTCAACTAAAGAGACGATGGCGATCTTCAGACTGGCAGAACTTCTGTTCAAGGAAGGAAATATCGAAGACACTGAATTTCTGTTAAAAGAAGCTACAGAACAAGCATCTTTTTATGGGAACAAACTGCATAACGATGAAATTATGACAGCCATGAAGGCTTTGGAAGCCGAAAAGCTGATCCGGTTAGAAAGCAGCAAAAACCGTACGCTGACCACTCTGATCTGTATTTTAGCCGCTGCAATTACCGCTACCGGCATCATCTTTTATGTGGTTTACAGGAAATTGCAGGACGTTAGGCGCAGAGAGGCAAATGTAAATGAACAAAACCGTCAGCTCGACTACTTAAATAAAAAGCTTTCTGAAGATGCAATCATCAAAGAAGAATACATAGGTTACTTCTTTCAGGTAGTATCAGGATATATCCAGAAACTGGAAAAGATTAAACGGTCATCAGAGCGGATGATCAGACACGAAAGTTATAAGGAACTTGCAGAAATTGCAAGAGGAATAGATATCAAGAAAGAGCGTACCTCACTGTTTGATACTTTTGATAATATCTTTTTGAAACTCTTCCCAAACTTTATCAGTTCCTTTAATTCCCTGCTTAAGGCAGAAGACCAGATTATCCCCAAGAAAACTGAAGTGCTGAATACCAGCCTCAGGATTTTTGCCCTGGTGAGACTGGGAATAAAGGATAGCCAAACCATCGCAAATATTTTGGAAAATACAATCAGTACAATCTACACCTACAAATTCAGGGTTAAATCCAAGGCAATTGTTCAGGGAGAGGAATTCGATAAAATGATTATGGAAATCAAATTTAATGACCAGGAAAAACAGGCCGTCAATTCATAACAGTTTTCTACCAATTGTTGCGCTAAAGACGTCCTAAAACAGGCAAAATATTGTAAAAAACCCCTTGATAAGTTTCGATTTTTCAAGGGGTTTTTAATTATAATCATTTGATTTTAAATAATTTATAAAAATATCAGTTTCGATTTTTTACGCTCCCCGCGTTAGCCATACTAATCTGAACCGAACTATGATCAACTTTGTGAACGAGGTCTTTTTTTTCGTAAAAACTTCCTCGCCTTACCTAATTCTAACCATAGTAAACTTCGCTGTAACATGAGCTCTCCCTGAACTGAAAAATATGCTTTCCAATAGCAGCTATTAGAAAGTAAACCGATTTAGTAATCGGAAAACATAAACTAATTCTCCCTAATTCTAAAATGATCTAACCAATCACATATGAAAATTATTCTACCCAAATTTACAGGCTTATCAGTTATGGTGATGCTCAGCGCCCCTGCCATGGTACTGGGAGCCAGCGGACCGAATTGGCCGGCCTACAGCAACCTCAACACAGTTGAGATAACAAGTTTTCAAAATATCATCACCGGTAAGGTGGTGGACGATAAGGGGCTCCCTCTGCCAGGAGTAACCGTAAAGAATACCACATCAGGTAAAACAGTCCTTACAGATTCAAATGGTACATACCGCATTGAAGCGGAAGCGACGCATACACTGAGTTTTAGCTTTATCGGCTTTGTTTCTCAGTCTCAAAGTGCCGGATCAGCCAACAGAACCATCAGGCTGATTTCATCAAACAATAACCTGAGTGAAGTTAGCGTAGTAAGTATTGGTTATGGAACCATAAACACTAAGGAAGTATCCTCTGCAGCTACCCATGTAGGTCCTGATCAATTCAGGAGCACAGGTGCACGTAATCCTCTGGACCTGATCCAGGGTAAAGTAGCAGGTCTGCAAGTGACGCGAAGCGGCTCCAACCCTAACAGTGGTGTAAGTGTGCAGTTACGTGGTGCCGTAAGTGTAACCGGCAGTACCAGTCCTCTCTACGTTATTGATGGTATTCCCGGCGGAAATCTTGACCTCCTTCAACAGGACGACATCGAATCTATTGACGTGCTGAAAGACGGTTCCGGCGCGGCCATTTATGGTTCAACAGCCAATGCCGGTGTGATCATTGTGACGACCAAAAAAGGCAAAAAAGGACCTCCTCAATTCAATTATTCATCCTACATCAGAAAGGAAGTGCTGAACCAGCGCCTTGATTTTCTTACAGCAGATGAGTTCCGCGCTAGAATTGCTTCGGGCGACATCAAGCAACAGAATTTCGGAAGCTCTACGGATTTCTACTCCGGGCTGATCAACAAAGATAATTTCTCACAAAACCATAGTCTTTCGCTCGCCGGTGGTGGTGATCAGACAACTTACAGAGCAAGTATCAACTACCGTGACCTCGATGGTATTGCCGAACAAAATGGCCGTAAGGATTATACAGTCCGCTTAAGTATCGGCCAAACCGGGTTGAATGACCGTTTAAAAATGGCTGTTAATCTTGCCACAAACTTGAATAATGCCAATCTTTTAGGTGGTGAAGGTTTTGAAAGTGAGCTGACCAAAAACCCTACACTTTCAAATTTTAACCCTGATGGGTCATATCGTTTCGATTTAACCAGCAGGAATGAGCTTGCCCGCTTAAACCAGGAAACAAACTACCGCAAACAGCAAACCAGCTCTGCAGATGTGAAGGCCGACTTTACCATCATTGAGGGGCTTACGCTCTCTGCTTTCGGATCGGCATTAAGGGATAACCGTGTTGACGGCCAGTACATTCTCAAAGCCGGCGAAAACTCTGTGGAGAACACCAGCTTTCCAGGTGGGGGCTATGCAGCCAGAGGTACTTTCTTATCTCAGGATTATGCATTTGAACCTACTATTCAGTACCGCAAAACTATTGCGGAGAAACATAACTTTACCCTACTTGGAGGTTATAGCTACAGATACCATATCGAAGAAGGCTTCAGTGCTTCCAACAGGGGCTTTATCAATGACCTGTTCCGTGAAGATAACCTTGCCCAGGGATCTGCCCTGGCATTAGGTAAGGCAACTATCAATAGTAACAAAAACGATAACACGCTGGTTGCCCTATTCGGAAGGTTAAATTATGCATTCAACAGCAAGTACATCGCAAGTGTGATCTTACGTCGTGAAGGGTCATCACGGTTTGGTAACAACAATAAATTCGGATACTTCCCTGCTGCTTCGGTTGCCTGGTTACTTTCTGAAGAGCAATTTGTCAAGGATCTCACTTTTATCAACAATTTAAAACTGAGAGTTGGATACGGTGAAACAGGTAACAGCGGCTTTGCAAACAACGCCTCACGCGTAACACTGGGCGGTGGTGGCCGTTACATTTATCCGGACGGCCAGTATCTGGAAACTTACGGTCCAACCCGAAACCCAAATCCTAACCTGAGATTTGAAAGAAAACGTGAAACGAATGTCGGGGTAGATTTTACGCTGTTTAGCAACAAGCTTTCCGGTTCGGTAGACTTGTTCCAGCGTAAAGTGAAGGACTTGCTGGATACCTATACTTCTCCGCAGCCTCCTTTTGTACAAAGTTCACTATATACCAACGTTGGACAGATTTCTTCAAAAGGTATCGAACTTGCAATGAGCTATGCGGCAATGAAACGTCCTGATTTCAGCTGGGATATTACGGCAACTGCCAGTACCCTGAAGAATACACTTGACTCATACTCAAATGACGAGTACAAGGTATTATACAAGACATTTGGGCCCATTGGTGGTGCAGGTGCACTGGGCGATGCCTATACCACTTATGAGGGAGGAAAACTTGGCGAATTCTGGGGCAAGCGCTTTGCAGGTTTTACACCAGATGGCAAATGGTTATTCTATAACCGCAAAGGTGAGGCGGTCTTAAATGCGCAGATCAACAACTCCAAAGACCGTAACCTGACTGATCTTGCTCCAATTGGTAACGCCATTCCAAAATATTATGCATCACTGGGCAACAACTTCAGATATAAAAACCTATCCTTAAAGGTATTCCTGAGAGGTAAGTTCGACTACGATATCCTGAACGCCACAGCACTCTCATATGCCAATAAAACCTGGAGCGGTAACCTGCTGCAAAGCACATTCGGCAAATACAGCCAGATCAACGATACCTACATGTACTCAGATTATTACCTGGAAAGCGGATCCTTTGTGAAACTGGATGAGGTTACTTTTGGATATGATTTCAAGATCAAAAACAAGTACATCAACAGGTTATCTGTATATGTGACCGGCCAGAACCTGGCTACGATCACGGGCTACAGCGGCAGCGATCCGGATTATATCGAGGATACTGGTATAGGAAGTGACCCCAACAATACCGGCAGGGTACTGGGTATTGACAGCCGCAGCGCTTACCCTTCTACCAGATCGTATGTATTCGGCGTAAACATTGGATTTTAATTTAAGTAAAGATGAAACCATCATCAGCATACAGCTGATAAACAGCGATGCTCATGCTGATGATAGCTTTATTACCGATAAAACATAAATATAATTAAATGAAAAAGAGATATATCACCTATATAGGAATGTTTATCGTAATGCTGACTTCAGCCTGTAAAAAGCAACTTGAAGAAAATGCTTACGACCAATTGATTGCAGATAATTTTTATAACAATAAAACCGAGGTTTTATCGGCCGTATTAAGGCCATATACCCATGCCAATGCCTGGGTAACCCCATCTGGTCAGGATGGCTGGTGGAGACCGGCAGAACTATCTGCAGATCAGCTGGCGTGGCCAACAAAGGGGCGCCACGGCGAAGATGGCGGCAAGTGGAAACGCTTGCACTATCACACATGGACTGTTGATGAGGGGGGACTGAACAACGCCTGGAGGTTAATGTACACCGGTGTAGGATTCTGCAATGACCCGATTGAGAATATCGAAAAAAGAAGCCTTACTGACATGGGGCTTACCCAGGCAGAGAAAGATTCCTTCCTGGCGGAACTCAAATTACTGCGCGCCTTTCATTATTTGAAACTGATGGACCTTTTTGGAAATATCCCTGTAGTGACACAGGTAGGTGTTCCTGCAAGACCTGAAACGATGGCAAGGAAGGATGTCTTCAATTTTATAGAAAAAGAAATAAAGGAAAATATAGACAAAGCACCAAAGCTATCCAGAGCACAGCTGGGACGTATGTCGCAGGCCAGTGCCTATGCGATGCTGACCGAGCTTTATCTGAATGCCGAAATATGGACGGGCACTGCACGCTGGGACGACTGTATTGCCGCGGCTAATCAGGTGATCAATGGTGCCGGAGGAGCGCAAAACGGAACTATGGCACTGGACCCAAACATCACAGATCAGTATAAAACAACCAATGATTTGTCTAAAGAAGTGATTTTCTCTATCGCCTATAACTTTACCATTGCAAACTTTGAACCCTCATGGCCGGGAGAATTTTACCACTTTAAGCAACAGGAAATCTATGGTGGCGGCCGTGGTGGTAATGATGGTATTGTGGTTGTTCCGGGCAATTATACTAAATACGAGGCAACTGATCTGCGCAAGTCCGGCTGGCTGAGCATAGGTCCTCAGGTGAAATTTGCCGATGGAGTTACACCAGTATTAGCTTCTGAGGAATACAATGGACTGCAATTAACTTTTGTTGATAACATCCAAAAAAATAAAACCAACTCTACGGTGTCCAACATGAGCGAAGGCGAAGAAAACAGCGGTGTACGTTTTAATAAGTACAAATTGGGTAACCAGGTTGCCGGTCCGGGCGGGGTTCCTGCAATTGATCTGAATTATAACAATACAGATTGGAACGTGTACCGTTTAACCTGGATCTATTTCGCGAAAGCCGAAGCTTTGATGCGCAAGAATGGTGGTACGGCAACCGCCGATGCACTGCAGCTGATCAATGATTCTAAACAGCGCGCATATGCAGCCAGTACATATGTACCGTATACTGCAGCCACACTTACGCTGGACGAGCTGCTCACAGAACGTGGCCGCGAGTTTATATTCGAGGGTTTCAGAAGAGACGATATGATCCGGTTTGGCAAATTTACTACAGGTACCTGGTGGGACCATACGCCAACGGCAGCTACCAAAGCACTTTACCCAATTCCGCAGCAGCAGAGAGATTTAAATGCTAATCTGCAGCAGAATCCGGGATACTAAATAACATACAGGAGACGTTCAGCAATGGACGTCTCCTTTTTAACTATTACAAGCACACATATGAAAAAAAGAAATCACCTTATTTTGGCATGTATCGGCCTTGCCTTAACAGGCACACAGCTCCATGCACAGGAAGTCATCAAAAAAGGAAAGTATACGCTTACCTATGAAAGCAATGACCAAAGTTTTGACCCAAAACTTAAAGAAAAATTAGTCGCTACCTTTTTTGAGGTGTATCCAAAACTTGCTAAAGAATATAATCCCAAAACACTCAAAGAAGTAAAATTCTTTATTGACACAGCCTATAAAGGGGTGGCAGCTACTTCTGATGGCGTGATCGTATTTAGCCCGGCCTACATGAGCAAACACCCCGGCGACATCGATGTGGTGACCCACGAGGGAATGCATATCGTGCAGAATTACGGCAGAAGCGTAGGCCCTGGTTGGCTTACTGAAGGTATTGCCGACTTTGTACGATATAAGTTCGGGATCGATAACCCCGGCGCCAACTGGACGCTGCCTGCTTTAAAACCAGAGCATACTTATAAAAACAGTTACCGGATTACAGCCAGGTTCTTCGTCTGGATGGAAAGCAAGGTTAAACCGGAAATCATCAAAACTATTGATCAGCAACTGCGCGACCATACGTATACGGCAGACAGCTGGAACAAGCTTACTGGTAAAAACCTGGATGAACTTTGGGCGGCATACGTTCAGAATCCTTCAATTAGTTAAGCTATGAAAAAATTATTACTGGCTTGTTTAAGCATAGCTGTTTCCTCCGCTTTTGCCCAGACGTCAAAAACGATCAGCGATCCCGTTGAATATGTAAACCCGATGATGGGCACCATGTCCAAGCCCAGCCTGTCAACAGGAAATACTTATCCTGCTATCGGTTTACCCTGGGGAATGAACATCTGGACACCCCAGACAGGAAAATCAGGAGATGGATGGGCTTACACTTACGATGCTGATAAGATCCGCGGGTTTAAACAAACGCATCAGCCCTCTCCATGGATGAACGATTACGGCGCATTCAGCCTGATGCCTGTCACCAAATCCCTCAAGTTTAAAGATGATGACCGCGCCAGCTGGTTTAGCCACAACGCCGAATTCTCAAAACCATATTATTACAGTGTTTATCTGGCAGATGCCGATGTTACTACAGAAATTACGCCTACAGAACGCGCTGCACAGTTCCGCTTTACTTTTCCAGAGACGGATAGCGCATTTGTAGTGGTAGATGCCCAAAACAAAGGCTCCTATATTAAGATCATTCCCAGTGAGCGAAAGATCATTGGCTATACTACCAAATATGCCAGAGGCCCGCTCCCTAAAAACTTTAAAAACTATTTTGTCATTATCTTCAATAAGGATTTTGTGCTCACAAAAACATTTGAAGGCGATGCACTGGGCAGCCAGCTGGAATTAACAAGTGATCATAGCGGTGCTGTGATCGGGTTTAAAACTGCCAAAGGCGAAAAGGTAACTGCAAAAGCAGCATCATCGTTTATCAGTTTTGATCAGGCTGAGCTAAACCTGCAGAGAGAGTTGGCAGGTGATTCATTTGACGCTACGCAGGCCAAAGCAAAAGCTACCTGGAATACAGCTTTAAGCAAGATTTCGGTAGAAGGCGGCACCACGGACCAGCTCAGGACATTTTACTCCTGCCTGTACCGTACCCTGTTTTTCCCTAATAAGCTTTACGAACTGGACCGGGATAATAAAATCGTGCACTGGAGCCCTTACAATGGAAAAATATTGCCAGGCTACATGTTTGCCGGCACCGGCTTCTGGGATACCTTCAGGGCCTTATATCCATTCCTTAACCTGGCTTACCCTGCCATCAATAAAGAAATGCAGGAAGGTCTGATCAACGATTATAAAGAAGGTGGATGGCTGCCAGAATGGAGCAGTCCGGGCTATGCAAATATCATGGTTGGCAACAACTCTGCTTCAGTAGTTTCTGATGCCTATATCAAAGGATTACGCGGCTATGATATCAATACACTCTGGGAAGCATTGAAACACGGAGCAAACAACGAAGGGCCAATGGCTGCCGTTGGGCGCGACGGAGTGAAGTATTACAATGACCTCGGTTATATCCCTTTCGATGTTAAGGTGAGGGAAAATGCAGCCAAGACACTGGAATATGCATATGATGATTTCACGATTTACCAGTTAGGTAAAGCTTTAGGCAAACCTGCTGCGGAAACTGATATTTACAAAAAGAGGGCCATGAACTACAGGAACTTGTTTGATCCTGCATCAGGTTTGATGCGCGGAAAGAATCAGGATGGAACATTTCAGACTCCTTTCCGTCCCTTTTTATGGGGCGGTGCCTTTACTGAGGGCAACAGCTGGCACTATACCTGGTCGGTATTCCATGATGTGGATGGACTGGCAAAGCTGATGGGCGGATCCAAAAAGTTTGTAGAGAAACTGGATTCCGTATTTTCTATGCCGCCGATCTTTGATGAGCAGAATTACCGTAACGTAATCCATGAGATCCGCGAGATGCAGATTGCAGGTATGGGTCAGTATGCACATGGCAACCAGCCTATCCAGCACATGATCTACCTGTATAATTATGGTGGAGCACCCTATAAAACGCAGTACTGGGTTAGGGAAACGATGAACAGGATGTATAAGGCTATCCCTAACGGCTATTGCGGTGATGAGGATAACGGGCAGACTTCTGCATGGTATATCTTCTCGGCAATGGGATTTTATCCGGTAACACCGGGTGTAGACCAGTACGTTCTGGGCGCTCCATTATTCAAAAAAGTGACGATCTCACTGGATAACGGCAAAAAAGTGATCATCAATGCACCGGCAAACAGCGATGATAATCGTTATGTACAGTCGCTGCAGCTGAATGGTAAAGACTATTCAAAAAACTGGATCAGCCATAGCGGATTGCAGAACGGGGCAGTTTTAAACTTTAAAATGTCGGCAGAACCAAATAAAGCAAGAGGTTCAGATCCCTCCGCATATCCATATTCATTATCTAAAGATGAGAAATAGCTTATCATAAAGATTTTGGTGTCGTAGTTTGAGCCAATAGTTGTAAGAGACTATTGGCTTTTTATGTATTAAACGAATGTGTATTCGATATTAAATTGTTCGCCATAGCTGGTGATTTGCTGATATGCACAGGATGCCTCATATTCCCTTTTTGTCTCGATTATTACCGTGTGATTATCTTTCCAATAGGCTTTAATTGGTAATTTATACCCTCTAATGATATAGATGCCTCCGTTCCCTCCGGGTAAAGCGATGTTAACATAAGTCAAAGCATACTCTTCTTTACCACTGAATTGTACACTTAATTTAAAAACACCATTAGGTGCTAACGCTTCAGATAACAGCCAGCGGTGTCCTCCTTTTCCCCCAACGGAAAACGTTACCGTAATTTGTTCAGTGAGCTCCGCCCACTTACTTTTTTCAACTTCGCGTTTTGCCAGTAATGTCTTTAACAGGCTAACGTTTTCCTGCTCTCCGGGATTTGCCCCATAAGCCTTAAGATATCTTTCTACCAGATATAAATCATTGTCTTCAATTTTCCTCTTTGAAATAACAGGCAAAACATCAGTTTTAAACTGTTCAAAAATATCAATGTCATAAACAGTATTGTCTTTGATATACTGATTCAAACCGAGGTCAAACTTATACTTTAAAAGCATGATATGCTGCTCTAAGCGCCGTTGGATCGCTTTTGTCCTGTAATTTTTGATATCAGTTTCAGTTCGCCTGATATCATGCAGGAACCATTGTTTTGAAGGACTGTAACCATCAAATACCATGTCGCCAGAATGATATTCTAAAAGATAGTTTAGCGTAGCTAAAAGGAGGGTTTTGTTTTTTTGCCGTTCTTCTTTGGTGAGTGCCAATTGCGATGATTTAAGTTTCTTAAGCTTTCGTTAATTACGGATAAAGTAGTTACCATCAAATCTGTATGTGATAACCTTATCGGTCACCTGATACTTTTGGTCTACCAGGGGAATAGTAATTACTTGGATGTTTTTATCATATGTGATCAGTTTAACCGGTCTTTCAGGGCGACGATAAACAGAGAAGAAATCAAAATCAACCCGCAGCTTGTTGGTTAATCCGCTCCTGGTTTTGATCAGCTTCACCTGATCACTTAAGCCAGCGTCTGAAACATTAAAAACACGTATTTCCTGACTGTTATCTTTACTTGAATAGATGGAATGCGCGATCCCAAGATAATAAGTTTTACCAGACACTTTATGCGTGTATATATCTGAAAACCATCTGCCTGCTTCAAACTTTCCATCAGAGATTGTCTTTGCGTAAACTTTTCCTCCGGAACTATACTGATAAACATTGTAAAATATGTGCATGCTTCCCCCGAGTTCTGTATCCCAGGAGTAAATACGGAAAAGGCCGTCTTCGGAAGTTGCAATGGTAAGGCCGGATTCTTTGAGTGATTTAAATTCCGCAGCTAATGTTGAACGATCTGCTGTATACTTTAACAGCATCGACTGAAAAGTCTGATTAGCCTTTACCAGAGAATCACCGAGCGCCGCTTCAGGCTCAGTATTCTGACGCTCATACCAGTAATCTATTCTTTTATAACTTGCGAGCAGTTTATTTTCAATATCCGTATTGGCGAATACAGGCATGATGAGGGTTAGAAAGAAAATTGTAAGTATCGATTTTAATATCATTGTTATCAGTAATTGCTTTAGTAAATATATCAACTAAGCTTCCTTTATTAAAACATTACTCATTTCTGAGGGGTTAAGAATGTGTAATTTATAATATTATGCTGGCAAATAAGACAATAGTGGTGACAGGAGCTTCAAGCGGAGCAGGAAAAGCAATCGCTTTAGAATTTGCATTACACAAACCTACCCTGGTTCTGGCTGCGAGAAATCCGGAAGCTTTGCGTGAAGTAGCAGATGAATGTTCCCAGCTGGGGGCGCAGGTAAAAACCATCATTACTGATGTAACCGACGCAGGTGCGATGATCGAACTGGCGGCAGAGGCTAAAGCCTTTGGCGGCAAAATAGATATATGGGTAAACAATGCCGGTCTGCTCGCCGTAGGCAGCTTTGATGAGGTGCCATTGGCTGTGCATCAGCAGGTGATTGATACCAATCTTATGGGTTACATTAACGGAGCGCATGTTGTTCTGCCTTATTTTAAACATCAAAAGCACGGTGTGCTGATCAATAATATCTCTATCGGCGGATTTCTTCCTGTTCCTTTCGGAGTAGGTTATTCTGCCAGCAAATTTGGCCTGAGGGGATTCTCAGCAGCTCTGAAAGCAGAACTGGCGGATTGGCCAGACATTCATATCTGCGATGCCTTTCCGGCATTTTTAGATACTCCGGGGATACAACATGCAGCAAACTATACCGGCAAATACCTAAAGCCTGCTCCTCCTGTATATGATCCCCGCCGTGTAGCCATCGCGATAGTGAAACTGGCGGAAAAACCCCGGGCTGAAGTTATGATCGGAAGTGTATCTACCTTATTGAGGGTATCATACGGCTTGTTTCCCGCATTAACGCGTGGGATCACAGGCGCGGTTATCCGTACGTACCTAAAAAATGCTGATCCAATCGCAAAATCTGATGGGAATGTTTTTGGTCCTGTGGATTACGGGAACGCTGTCTATGGGGGCTGGGGAATTCCGGGAAAACCCAAAGCTCACCGCAAGTATCTTGTTGCGGGATTACTGCTTGCAACTGCTGCAGGTTTACTATCGCTGCGCCAGAAATAAGTATCCCGGCATTTTCAATTCCTAGATATTTTGTCTGTTTTGATCGATTCAAAGATTTGAGTACTTTTATCCTCCAGGTGATATATATACCTGTTAACGATTCTCAATTTCTTTATGCGACTATCTAACCAGATATCTTCTTTTTTCTCCGTCTTAAAACAGGCCCTGGCGGGCCGCGAAGTTGATTTGACATCGATCAGCATCAAGAGAGCGATTGTCCTTTTGGCTATTCCTATGATGCTGGAAATGGCGATGGAATCTGTTTTTGCTTTAGTTGATCTTTATTTTGTGGGGCATCTGGAAAACAGCAGGATCGCGATTCAGACAGTAGGGCTTACAGAGTCGGTGCTTACTGTCATCTATTCGCTCGCGATTGGCTTGAGCATGGCCGCTACGGCTGTTGTTGCCCGCCGCATCGGAGAAAAGAATCCTGAAGCGGCAGCCAAAGCAGGAATGCAAACTATTGTAATCGCATTTGTGATGAATGTGGCTATCAGCATTGCCGGTTTTATATATGCCAAAGATATCCTTCTGATCATGGGGGCTTCAATTGAAACCGCTAATCATGGAACTGAGTTTGTCCGCATTATGATGGGTGGAAGCATAATTATCGTCATGTTGTTTTTGATTAACGGGATCTTCAGAGGGGCCGGTAATGCTGCGATTGCAATGCGCAGTTTATGGATCGCAAACATCGCCAACATCATTCTGTGCCCTATTTTTATTCGCGGCCTGGGCCCGATACCTGCTTTCGGTTTAACGGGAGCTGCAATGGCGACTACTATTGGCCGCAGCCTGGGCGTTTGCTATCAGGTTTACTGTCTATGGAACGGTAAAAATATTCTAAAGATCCGTCCCCAGTACTTTATACCCGAATGGGAACAGATCAAAGCAATTACAAAAATTGCAGCTCCGGGCATTTTACAGTTTGTGATTGCGAGCTGCAGCTGGATTTTCCTGGCAGAATTGGTGGCCACTACCGGTGGAGACACAGGCTCGGCAGGTTATCAAACCTCATTACGGCTCATGATGTTTTTCCTGCTGCCGATATGGGGATTAAGCAATGCAGCTGCAACTTTGGTTGGTCAGAATTTGGGTGCCGGACACGTGGACAGGGCCGAGCAATCGGTATATCAAACGATCAGATATGCGGTAGTGATCTTAGCGGTTGTAAGTATTTTATTCCTGACCTGCGGAAACTTGTTTGCGTCGTTTTTTACCGAGGACGAGGCAGTCAGGGATGTAGCAACTCTATCACTCAGGATTTTGAGCTTTGGTTTTATCATTTATGGTATGGGCATGATCTTTACGAGTGCCTTTAATGGCGCAGGAGATACATCTACACCAACAAAAATCAATCTCTTTACATTTTGGGTGTTCCAGATTCCTTTTGCTTATCTGCTGGCTAAATATTTTGAAATGGGGCCAAAGGGGGTGTTTATTTCTATTCCTACCGCAGAGATTGGATTAACTATAGCTGCCTATATCCTTTTTAAGAAGGGTAAATGGAAAAAAACCCAGGTGTAACTGAACTTTGAGTGCCTGTTGGTGGTTGGGACATTTGTTGCGTATCCTGATCAGCTGGCTTTAAGCTACCCTTCAGCTACCTATCGCCTGGCGGTATCCTATCCTTGGGTACGTTAGTTTTACCTGATCTCCAACTGAAAGCTTTGATGTTGAATTGATATCCCAAAGTCCTACGATCTTTAAGCAATGTTTGGGGCTGGGCGGATATATTTCGCGCCGATTTCCGCCAAATGGTGACAACTAATTGATTTACTTGCAATTAATGAGAATTTGATTGAAATTTTATTAAACATTTAAATCGAAATCAAAATGGCAAAATTACCAAACGGCTTTAATGGTCCTTTCAAAGGAAGATTAGGCAAAGCAATAGCTTACATCGTAAACGGTGAAAATCTCTTGCGCTCAATTCCGGAAAGGAATAAAGAAAAAGATCGGATAGAAACTGACCAGCGAAAGCGGATGGAGCTCACAAATACTTTACTTGCTCCGGTAAAAGATTTTATCAAATTCGGATACAATTATCTAACGAGCGTATATCCCAGCTGTAATCATCACAATGCGGCGGTTAAAATAATGCTAAAATTGATCTCAGGCACCTTTCCAGAACTTTACATTGATTACTCCAAAGTATTATTTGCATATGGGAATTTGCCGTTATCCGAAAATCTGGCTGTAGAGGTGGTGAAAGAAGGATTGAAGTTTAGCTGGGATACTACTACACTGGAAAAAGGAGCATCAAAAAAAGATCATGTAATGGTGCTGGCGTTTTACCCGGAATTAAAAAGCGCTGATTTTATTAGAAGTGGTGCACAAAGGGCGGTAGGATCAGAACTACTGCAGCTGGCTGCATGTAAAAAAAACAGTATTGTAGAAATCTACATCGCATTTATATCAGACGACCAGTCCAGGGTTTCAAACAGTCATTATTTAGGTCAGATCAAATGGCCGGGTTAGGGCGTTGCACAGTAAGGATCAAGTGTGACCACAGCTAGCCTTAAAATATCAATTTTTTAAGGCTAGCTCAGTTTTAGACCTTAAACAGGAGATGTAATTGGAACTTGACTTATTACTGCAACGTTCTAAACTATTTCTTCAACATAGGAATTACCTTTGTACCAATCAATTCTATCGACTTCAGTAATTGCTGATGATTAAGGCCTGCATTATCCATTTGAAAAGTAAAACGGTCAACACCGCCCAAGGCTTCGCTATGCCTTACTAATTTTTCAGCTACCTGCTCTGGTCCTCCTAGAACTAGGACACCTCCAGGGGCGATCAGATTCTTAAACTTCGCCTCGGTTACCGGTGGCCAGCCACGTTCTCTGCCCAGCCTCGTCCACAATTGTGCATAGCCGGGATAATATTGTGCAACGGCCTGCTCCATATTGGCAGCAACATAACCAGGCGAGTGCAGGCCAACTTTTAGTTGCTCCGGGTTGAATCCCGCCTTGCGGCCCGCCTGCCTGTAAAGATCAACCAATGGCCTAAAACGTTCTGTTTCGCCACCAATTACAGCAACCATCAAGGGCAAGCCCAATGATCCCGCACGGGCAAAGGATTCTGGCGTACCTCCTACACCAAGCCAAACCGGCAGTTTATCCTGTAACGCCCTTGGATAAACAGGCTGATTTTTCAACGCCGGCCTGAATTTGCCCGACCATGTGACAAACTCCTGGTCACGTATCTGGAGCAATAAATCCAGTTTTTCTTTAAACAGCGCATCATAATCTTCAAGATCAAATCCAAACAGCGGATATGACTCTATAGCAGACCCGCGGCCAACCACCAGCTCTGCCCGGCCTTTGGAAATCAGGTCTAGGGTCGCGAAGCTTTGATACACCCGTACCGGATCAGAAGTGCTCAAAACAGCAACTGCACTGGCTAGCCTGATACGTTTAGTTCTGACGGCTGCAGCTGATAAGATCACCGCCGGAGCAGAATCCAGAAATTCCTTTTTGTGATGCTCACCGATGCCGAAAATATCCAGACCAGCTTCATCAGCCAGGGAAATCCTTTCCAGTAACTGTTCCATCGCATCAACGCTGCTAAGCTCGTTGCTGCCATACATTGCTGATGCAAAACTATCTATTCCTATTTCCACAATATTCGTATTATTTTCCTGGTATGTTATTAGTACCAATATAGGAAAGATTATATCGCCGTTACCTCAAATTTCAGGAAATTCCCGCCCATCACGAGCTGCTTGTCATTTATTGGGATGCAGTGGTTTTTTTTTGTATGGTCAAACAAAGCAATATTCGATAGTAACCAATTTATCGCAACTGCCTATCTGCGCAATGATTTACACATTCCTTTTTTTTTTTAATTACCAAAGTGTCCTCATCCTTCCAGTAAACTTTAATTACCAGCTTCTCTCTTCTGGCGGTATGAATACTCGGCTCTTTGTAATCAAATATTGACATAAGTCTAAGCAATCTCTCCTTCTCCGCAAATTCGTACGCTTAATTTAAAAAGTCCTTAGGCGCTATTTCTTTATATAATAGCCATTTGTGAATTGTACTCCACTTTGTACAAGACAATCCAACAGTATATAAATCAACACATTCGGCCGATTTAGTTATTTCAGCTTCACGTTTTGATAATAATGCCTTAAAAGCCTGATATTTTCCTGCTCTGAAGGATGTGTGATATAACTTTAAGATATTGTTTTATTAAGTACAGGTCGTTGTCAAAAATGGTTCCTTTTGGAAGAAAAGGCATTACGTCAGTTCTGAAGTCTTCAAAAATATCAAGTTCGTAATCAGTATTTTATCTAATATAACTAATCAGTCGTAAGTCATACTTATGCCATAGCACTGATACATTCAAGTTCAAGCGCCGCTGGATTGGCTTTTACATATATTTTTTGATATCTAATTCGATTTTTCTGATCTCATCCACCTACCACATTTTTGAGGGGCTGTAACTATCAAAAACCGTATCAGTCGAATAATACATTGAATCTGCTAAAGTATTAAAATTGAGAAGACACAAAAATCTCCGCATTTTTGGTACTGCCGAGCTTTTTCGAATTCAAAAATTCCGATTTCAAACTATTATGCAGATAATGTATAAAAGGTTATTGAGCTTTTAGAGTGTGAAGGTGGGTTTTGAAATGGTGGTAAACCCGTTTTCAAACCAGTTCTTATATTTCAGTCCCGAAAAGGGTGTTTAACTTCAAACTGGAAAAGCCTATCGCATTTTTTAAAAGAAATCTAAGGGATACTTTTATTATCGTTTAAATAAACCAATAGGTTATAAAGTTTCGCTTCAATAATCCCCTTCCATCTGCGGTGAAGTGTAAAAAACTGTGCCTACGTTTGGTTCGCTGCGGCTTCTTTGATATACACTTGTGCGATTGGATTGCTTGTTTAGTCACTGAACTGGCTTGAATATACAATTTAGCTAAACTTTAATATATTAAATGTTTAAGGCTCAGCTTAGTTTTTGACCTTTATAATAATATAGCAATTAGCGGACATTTGAGTTATATTATAGTATTTTATCGATCTCAGGCTGATATTTGATTTGGCAGAAAAACAATTCCTTTAGACATAGCTGCATAAAATGGATTAAAAAAATGATAAACGGTATTTGAAAATTTCCCATTTAGGCAATCTATTCATCGACAGCCGATATTAATAAGCTAAATTCTTAATTTTATGCCCAGATTATTATTATTAGATATTCTATACGATACTGACCTCCCATATTCAAAGGGGCTGGTTGTGCTGGGAGCATGCGTATATTCTATTTAAAAGGCTCCTATGCATTTACCTCGACTATTTCTTAATAAACAGCGGTTATATATCAATTGGTGTAATAGCTGAGAATTAGAACATCTAAATATTTACATTAGAAAAAATCACATCTATTTCTCATAAAATTAAGGCCAAACATTAAGCTATATGATAAAAGTAACACACACCTGAATCCAACGACTGCGGTTTTATTAAATTCTTTTTAACAGAGCGTTCAAACAGAAAATAGTAAAGATGCAAATCTTCATAAAAAATCAGATAAACTACTACCTGAAAAATAAAGTCAAATTTATATAACAGTGTGGGTCTAGGTAGAATGGCTGGGAACCCATTAATCTCCAAGTCAAGAACCATGAGCACTCTATAGGTTTTTCTCTAGCTAAATAGTCAGGAACAATGGGACACGGCAAAATCACTAAATACAAATTGATGTTAAATCAAATTTTAAACCTTTTTTCCTCTTCCAGTAAGATTATAAACTATTAAATCTTTAATAAAACGCTTATGAAAAACCACAAAAAATTATTCTGCACTTCCTTACTTATCATATTAGGATTTTCAGCTTGTAAAAAAACTCAAGATGAGCCGGTAAATAAACCTTCAAAAAATGATAAAGCAATTGACTATATACTTCCGTCCGATTTGGTTTGGACTAATCAGTATTATCCTTGGGCTAGCAGCAATATTCTATCTCCTTTTGCTGGAGGAACATCAAGGGAATTTCCAACAGAATACATCTCTGACAATAAATTAAGCGATGGTTGGGAATTATATTCAAATACGTTTTCTAGTACACTGATAGATAGTCAAAAAAAATATTTCATTATTTATAATAGGTTCAGAGGGCTTATGAGGATCTACTATTATCTAGATAATTCTAATTTTAGTTCTACTCAAAATATTGTGTGGGAGCTTGGACTAAATGGGGCTTCAGATGCATCAAATAATTCGAATATTCTTAATTTTGAACAAGGTGAGTTATTTGATAATTCGATTAAACTGGCTTATACCACGAAAGTTCAGGGGGCAAAAAAGGTACAACCAA
The DNA here is from genome assembly GCF_900182595.1 of Pedobacter westerhofensis. Taxonomy (GTDB): domain Bacteria; phylum Bacteroidota; class Bacteroidia; order Sphingobacteriales; family Sphingobacteriaceae; genus Pedobacter; species Pedobacter westerhofensis. The sequence goes on from NZ_FXTN01000008.1 coordinate 321,990, forward strand.
ATGGATGCTGGTATGCGGAACAATTTGAATTGGCTTACGATCAATCACTGTCCGATCAGGATTATAGCGTAAATGTTCTAAAATTCGGATTCTATGCGCAGAATGTGACAAACTATACATTTGAAGGAACTCAGACTGGCACTATTGACGGTACAATCCAAGTTCCTAAACCAGCTTCTGGTAGTTTTTGGTCCAGTGTTTTAAACGGATCACTAAATCTTGGCTTAAGTTCGATTGGTATCGGAGGATCCACTGCTCTAAAAACAATTTTCAGTAGTGGATTGGGCAAATTAAAAATAGATCAGATTGATAGTACCGTTCTTTCTTACGTTGCGACATCAGATCCTATTAAGGGACTTCCTAAAAGTATCTTTAATGCTATTTTAGGGAAAAATTCGGGCGGCACTGGATATAGTACTGAAAAAGTAAACCTTAAAATGAATACATCGATTAAACTTCAAGGTACTAGTATTGGTTCTCCTACAGGATTAGGAACTGTGAATACGCTTCTTTCAGGTACACAAAATTTATATTCTGACGATAGTGGTATCATTCCATTGTTCACAAAAAGACTGGGTGTATTTAATATAGTTGGTGTACCAAGTATTGTCAGATCAAGTTCTCATGAAAATTTGGAAACAAAGACTATAACAACAGCTACGTATGACTTGGATCTAAATTCATTTTCTATTATATGGAATCCTGATGTAATTAATACAACTCCAACTGGAGCATCGATTCAAAATATAAAGAAAGAAATGATCTTGATAAAAGTCACAGCACCTGTTAACGCTAATGAACAATTTTATTCAAATGAATATATCACTGATAATGGAGAAATTTCTAAGGCTGTAATTAATAATGCATCAATTTCTTATTCAAGGCCTTTTTTAACTAATGCTCCAGTACATTGGGCACCAAATATTGGAGGATATGGAGTTCGTATTTCATTTGATGTTGTACCAAATGATCAAAGTCCAAAAATTACAATAATCAAGACTGTGAAAGCCGTTGAGACCGTAATACCAGATGACTTGTAGACTTAGTAAAAAATCAGATTTATAACAAGCATCTTGTTATTTGATAGGATCCGGAGCTGTAAAAATGTATATTGTAATTACCGCACATGTTTGAAATGAAGATTCCAAACATGTGCTTTTTCAATGGTTAACATAGAAATGACCACCTATGGTACATAAATCTCTTGCAAAAATGGAACGCAGATTGATGACTTCTCCGCAAAAAAGATCGAATTGGCATTTCAGAAATCGATATCCTAAACACCAAATTCCTGATGTAGATCACTTGTAACAAATTCAACTCAAAATCAATTCCATAACAAAAAATAGCTGCATCAAGTCAATTTTGTCAAACAAAGATTTTCTGAGATCTTCAAGTGTATGAAAATTGATAATTTTGATAATTGACAATTCGAATTTCAGGATACAGAAAAAGCATATAAGTTCAAAAAAATTCCTTTGCCATCATCTTTCTTCAATTTCATTTGCCATTTTAAGGCTCCTTAGAAAAAAACCACTATATAGCAACTGGCAAAATAGTGCCGCTGCATATACTGGCAAATATTGATCTAGTCATATCGGGCGACTTAAACAAATTGTATTTTATAAGTAAATAAATCCTGTAAAATATAGGTGGTACCGAAAAGACATGTTAGATATCCGACAAATAATTCAATTGAAGTCCTGTGGAGAAAGCAACCAATCCATAGCCAGGTTGCTGGGTATAACCGAAAAATGGTAAATGAGGATATTCTAAACTTGGGTTCTTCCAAAAAAGGCTACTCAGAACCTAGTCGGCTACGTGGGTAACCCTCGCGTTATTCTAACCGGTTTAGTTGGTGGGTATTTTGGAGCATAATGACCCCCGTTAGGATATTAAAGATTATGTAATGGAGCAGTCATCGCTCTCCCCACCTTAGCCTCCCTTTCAGCCGTACCTCAGTTTGGTTAACTCCATAGAAACTCTACAATAATTCTGTTCTTATTCCGCTAAAAACTCTAGCGTTTTTAGTGGTGTGAAAGTTTTATTAAAATGTTGCTTCTGTGGAGTCATCCAAATCAAGCCCCCCGGAAAGCCCGTTGAAATCCTGCGGATACTCTATTACCAATGACCAAAAAACACTCTTTTATGCAGAAAATTCAGGTAATGGCCGGATGACGCAGGAAGTAAGAGGAAGGGCTGTGGTCCAACCATTGAATTTATCAACTCTCTGTACTACATTTGTTTAAAATTAAAACATAGAAAAAATGGCCAGAAAAAATGGAGATTTAATATCAGGCGTACTAGGTCCGCTGGTATTTAGAGTAATGAATGGAGTTCAGTATGTTAAGCCAAGATGTGCACCGGGGAAAATGAAGCAAACACTAGAGACTAAGAGGGCAGCAAACACTTTTGGGATGGGATCGGCCCTCGGGTCTAAGATTAGAGGCACGTTGAAAGTACAATTGCAAGGGGTATCAAACCAAGGTATAAAGAACAGGCTCAGCGGTCGACTCGCGCAGATCCTGGGCAGTTGCAGAGCGCCCAAATCAAAGCGGTATAATTTTGACAGAGATAGTTTTGCCGGTTTAGATGATTTTGAGTTTGATGCGAGATCAACTGTGGCTAAACTGTTAGGCAGACCGCCAGTGGTAGTATTAGCTGCAAACAAGATTAAGGTTCAGCTGCCCCAGCTTTTTATCCCTTCACAAGTAAAATTCCCTTACAAGGGTTTTCAGTGCAAAGTCAATGTAAGCGTATCACTGTTACGTTTAAGGGACGGGCTTTACAAGGCAGATGCAAACACGCAGACCATGGTGTGCAACAAGAACATGAAAAAGACCGATGCTCATGAATTTGAATTTTCTGTTCCAAACGGCTGCCTTTGTATAGTAAGTTTATTCCTGGTATACGAAACAGCAGAGGGTCAAGGGTTTAAACCAATTAACAGCAAAAGCTTCAATCCAGGATGTATATGTAAAACCTTCATCACAGAAGGTGACTACTATACTGGAGATGAAATCTTCTGGAAAGAAATGAAAAAATTCCCTTAGATTATCATTCTAAAATTTTAACGTTTTACTCAGCAGAGGCTGGATCATACAGAATCTGGCCTCTTTTTTTAAAAAGGAAAGTGTCGAGAGAGCTTAAAATCATCTTCAGAATTACAAATCTCAATTACAATTGAGGTGGTCTTATCCATGTAATATACATCATGGCTTGTTAGATATTGATGTAACTAAGTAGCACTGCAAATGAGCCGATAAGCGCCAATAATGAGCTGGTAGCTCAAAATTATTATTACAATGCGTTACTAGCCTGAAAGGCTAATAACGCACTAACATAAAAAAGTTCGGTAGTACTTGAGTATACCGAACTTTTGTGGCCGCGAAGATTCTTATCTCAAAGTATTTTCTGGAAGATTTGCAAATGGTTATTGAGGTTTTGGGGCGTGAAGGGGGATTTTGAAATGGTATTGAGACGTATTTCAAACTTTTCTCAACCATTAAATTAGCTCAAGATTTAAATAATATTTGATGCTTTAGCAAAACAAAGCTCACCCTGAGCGCGCTGTTCTGTGGGAAGCGGGGTAAGCGTGTTTACACAAAGTTGAACAAAATAAATTTATTCAAAAAATTAACTTATTATTTTTCAACCAGATTTACATTATCTTTCAGGAGTTCGCACGTTGAAATGCAGGAGACATAACTTCCTGCTCTGCCCGAGAAATTCCAATTTCCTTTGCCACAATTCTCCATTCTTTAACAGCCGAAATTACCTCTTCAATAATATTTTCCATTTGGGTGTCCTGAAGTTGAAAATACAGGCCAACACTCCTAGCAAGATCCAAATCTAAAGCATTATTATGCGAATCGACATTAATGGCAAGCCCAGCTTTATCTGTCGATGGATTGAGGTCATAAGCAGGAGAAAGTCTCCATCCATCAGCATTCAGAAGGAACCCATGATTTCTAAGATGATCGTCAGTATTTGATATTGTCATATTAAAAATTATCCGTCGCCATAACTGGTGCAGATCTTCTTCAATATATTTGCCCCCCGAATATTGAAGGAATTCTGCTATATCTAAATAACTAGGTGTTAAATCGCGGATCAAGTCTTCATTGTTTCCTGTCATAGTCATCGCAGATGCAAAATGTATTCTTTCATCTCCAGAACGATCAAATCTTCTGGACAAAAATGTACGATACGGCCCACGAACTTTAATAAGGTCACAGGATGGAAGAACAAGCCCTGCTTTCCGGCCTAATTGATAAGCTAAGTATTCCCACGCTGCCTTATCGGTCGTGTCATTTTTAGAAGGGAATTTTGCTATACACAGATTGCCACTCGTATCCACAATATTGGCTTTCGGCCTTGCACCGCCTAAAGAAGATCCAGGTGCAATTAGTACATGCATCCATTTATCTGCATGTTTACCATCTTCATCCATTTCATATTCCCTCACACTTTCCTGCAATGCTCTTATATGTGCTATTGGCGGAGCAGGAGTGTCAAGATTATCATCGAGAAATGGGCCATCAGGATCTAATTTAAAACGTAGAGCTCCCATTCTTGTGACATCATGAACTCCCAGTAAATAATCAAGTTCATATAAAGACGATACTGGTTGCTGCATTTCTAATGCTTTTTGAGCAGCTCTCCGCTGCATAAGCCGTCTTCCCCATGTATCCGGCATGGAATCCATAAAAACGCCAAAGTTGTTTTTATTACTTAAATATTGTGGTCCGGTTACCCAATCAATATCAGGATCTAATACAAATCTGTTTTTAGTACTCAACCAATCTCTATCATAGGCAAAACTAAAAACCTTACTACCTTTACTCTGTTGGGCAGATAAAATTCCGATACATTCAGGCCTTATCATTCCCTGCCAGTGTGCGTAAATCCAGATGTCTGTTTTATTTACTGCCATTATGATAACAGATTAAGATCCTGTAATTTCCTGCCCAGTTCGTCATCAACAGCTAGCTTAAGAAAATCTTCATGTAGGTTAAGTGCCCTTAACACATTAAAATAAGCTCCCATCGATACGCTGGGATCACCACGCTCAATTTTGCGAAGTGTTACCCGCTCTATTGCTGCACGTTCAGCAAGCTGAATTGCCGTAATGTTGCGTCGTTTCCTAGCTAATTTAATATTCTCACCAAGCTTGTCCCAAATCTTCTGGTATTTGGGAAAGACAACTACCTGCTTTGACTTCATAATGGATATTATTATATCCAAATATAGCAAAAATGGATATAATAATATCCATTTTTGCTATATTAACAAACGGTATTGCTAACTGTAAATTTAATGTATCTGGCTAGAGGCAGAAAAGAATTAGGCATAAGTTTATCCATAAATACAAATAATTCTTATTGTACTGCTACAGCAGCAGCTTATTTACAAATATTTTCAGACTATAACGACTTAAATCACAAATTTTTCAGATTATAAATAGAATAGCTCAGAATAGACATTAATCGGTGGAAGAATTGAAATATAAAGCTCGGTAGTACTTAAGTACTACCGAGCTTTCGTGGCCGCGAAGATTCCGATTTCAAACTATTTTGTTGAAGATTTGCAGATGGTTGTTGAGGTTTTGGGGCGTGAAGGGGGATTTTGAAATGGTGGTGAAACGAATTTCAAACTATTCTGAGAGAATGCGATAAAGTTCGAGATTTAAATAATAGCTATTGCCTTGCATTATTCGTTTCTCTAAAATACCCATATCAGACAATTTATCGAGATATTTTCGCACAGTGTTTTCCGCAAAAAGCTTTCGGTCAGTAAGATGCCTTACTTTTGTATATGGTTGGGTAAATAGCGCATCTACAAGGCTTTCCGGTCTACTAATTTCATTGTCATCAATGATCGCTTCAAGAATAGCATCTTTAGCAGATATGATATCATTTATCTTATAGTATGTAATATTTGCTGTTACCTCTACTGCCTTGAGCATGTATAATAACCATTTTTTCCAACTGCCTCTTTGCGTTATTCCAGCTAACCCTCCATAATATTCCTCTTTATTATCGATAATGTACCGGCTCAGAAATAATATAGGATAATCCAGAAGGCCTTTTTTAGTTAAATAATGAATATTAAAAATACGTCCAGTTCTTCCATTTCCATCTCGGAAAGGGTGTATTGCCTCAAACTGAAAATGCCCTATTGCCATTTTTAGAAGAGGATCTAATGGATACGTTTTATCATCGTTTAAAAATTCCAATAGGTTATGAAGTTTCGCTTCAATAATCCCTTTACCTCTTGGTGGAGTATAAAAAACTGTGCCTGCGTTTGGTCCGCTCCCCCCTTCTTTAATATAGACTTGTGCGATTGGATTTCTTATTCCGTCACTGAACTGGCTTACAATTCTATACATTTTCACAAAATAGTTCTCATCAAAATCATGCTGCTTGAGATGATCATACCCCATCCATAATGCTTTCCTATAATTTAAGATCTCCTTTGTCGGCCCTTGTGGTTCATTAGCAGGATTTTCACTGTAGGCCTTATACAATTCATCGTCTGTTGTAAAAATATTTTCTACAGCACTTGAAGCTTTCGCTTCTTGTAAGCTTATTGAATTAATTAGCATGGCTTGATTGGGGATTGCAATACTTCGCCCCTGTAATCTTGCCAAAGCAGCCTTAGAATCCCCAAGCTGACGGTAAATATCTATATCTTCATATAGTATCTTGTCGATTGGCAACTCAGGGAGACCATTCCATGGTTTAGTTCTGTCAGGATTTATTACATAAGCCATATACAAATATACAAACTAAGCTGGCCTTAAAAAATAGTATTTTTTAAGGCCAGCTTAGTTTTTGACCTTAAAACAATGAAGGGAAATTAAGCTAACCTTAAATTAGTATTCATTTTAAGGTTAGCTCAATTTTTGACCTTAAAGCATAGTTATGGGTACAACCTAGCATTATTTTCGCTGAGATTATCAATCACTTTCGCATCAGCCCCCCCTTATAATAGGTTCTATTCTTCCGATGTGTTCATTTTTATCGAAAAAATGAACACATATTAAATTTATGTCCATCCTTCAATTGAATCTCTTCACCTTTATGACATAAATGAACACGTGATGAAAAATTAACAGTTCCCAATCTTCAGTTGTTTAACAAGAAATTTACCCGATTTGATTAATAGATATTATTTTATCCAAAAATAGCGAATATGGATAAAATAATATCCATTTGTGACTACTGTACAGGATAAAATCGCACCAAAATAGCTGTACTTCTTAGCTAGGAATGATCATCCAAAGTTAAGAAAAAAAAGTTCGATAGTACTTGAGTACTACTGAACTTTTGTGGCCGTAAAGATTCCGATTTCAAACTATTTTGTGGATGATTTGCAGATGTTAAGTGAGGTTTTGGGGCGTGAAGGGGAATTTTAAAATGGTGGTGATACCCATTTCAAACTTTTGCTCGGAAACTGCTCTCTGTCATCGTATGAACCGAAAGTCTCTAAATTTTTATTTTATTATTTCAGATAAAAACTGTATTAAACCGTCATCGACAACTTCTACCCATTCTTCTAATGTCATGGAATTAAAGATCTTAAAATTATTTTTTTCTTTGATATTTTTATTTGTTAGTTCCCTGTCAGCTATAATCTGCTTCATAATTTTTCTTACGTTATCGTCTTCTTTAAAAAAATCAAAACATTACTATTCAAAGCATATAGCCTTTCAATTGCCCTTGGGTGATAATAATTTTCAATGCAACTTTTATGTAAAACCCATGCTTTTCCCAACTCTTTATCTTGAGAGAATTTAATAGCACGACCATTTTGCTTTTCAAATTTATTTTCTTGTTTATCACTATCAATTATTAGGTAAAGAGGTCTTCCCGATCTATCAAAATAGTCAAGATTTAAAAAACTTTCAATATCCTCACCACCTCCAAACGGGAGAACCAATATCTTTTCGCTATTGGTCAAAGTACCATCTAAAAGTTTTTCACAGATCAAATTGTAAAATTTTGCATCATTGGAACTCTCCACAAATACAATTTTCTCATGATGATCTCTCAAGTTGAAGCTAGGTTTGATTCCCAATTCATCTACTATCTTTCTTAAAAAAAGCTGTGGGTTGTCTAAGTTTGCATTTTCATAATTAGATTGGCCGACCTTTGTACACAGAACAACACCTTCAATTCCAGTAGCTCCTGCGAATACTGGTGAGTGCGTCGATATGACTACCTGATTATCAACAGATAGTTCTTTCAAAGCGTTTAGTAAGTCATGTTGAGCAGTAGGATGTAAAAAGGTTTCAGGTTCTTCAATTAGGTAAATAACATTATGACCTTTATTTTTCTCAGCCAAATATCTAAATCGAGCAACCATAAATAGCCTCCGATACCCAGTACCTTTGTGACTCATTGGGATGAACTTATCATCACCTTCAAATTGGAAATTAACATCAACGTTTTTGATCGCATCTTTCCAACTTATTATAGGAGTAATTTCTACAGCCTTTAAGGATGAAGCATAATCCTGCATATAATTGGTAACTGACCTAGCTTCTTTTTTCATTTCTTGTATTATCTCTGCCTCTGCGTATTTCAGCGAAAGTGCCCCCTCTGTTTCGGGTCAAACTGACCCCCCCACTGGCTGCCGAGCGTAGTAGCGGATGCTCCACTAAGTACTACCAAAGATAATAAATTCCCGCCGCCCCCATCTGGCACTGAGCAAAAGCAGCT
>NZ_FXTN01000009.1 GCF_900182595.1 Pedobacter westerhofensis
AGTCGAGTAATACTAATCATCCGAAGCTTTCAAAAAGCAGAATACTGTTGTTTGTTCTTCCTTACTAACTTCTTTCAATAATATGTCATTGTTTATGGCGACGAGATCTACGGGATATATTCAAACCCGACCAGATCAAGCTTAAACATTTATACTATTATCAAAATATAATCAATCAGCAGATGAGCAATCATAGCTGAATCGATAGAAAACATTTAGGTGCCTATATCGGTGGTGTCCACCTCTTCCCATTCCGAACAGAGAAGTTAAGCCCACCAGAGCCGATGGTACTGCGGTAACACGTGGGAGAGTAGGTCGGTGCCAAATCTTAAAGAAAGCCTTTCAGGAAACTGAGAGGCTTTTCTTGTTTACAGTACCTCATGATATGTCTTTTTTTCAGTATCTATTTTCCAAACACAATCAACTTTTTATTGTTCTTAAGTTATGGACGATAATCCTAATTTATTTTTTCCTAATCATCACAACTTTTACCCTTGATTCGTTATTTAAATAGCTTTGAAAAAGCATTTTGAAATTATTTTAATTACCTTTGTCCCTAAACTAAAGCACACATATAATGAGTTTTTTCGCTGAAAAAAGAAGAGAAGTAATGCTTCATATTGAGCACTATATGCTTGAAATGATGGATTCTTATCTTAAACCAATTGATACGAATTGGCAGCCTACTGATTTTCTGCCGGTTTCTACAAGTGAAACTTTTCTGCAGGATATAAAATCTCTACGTGAAAATGCAAACGACCTGTCTTACGATCTGGTTGCTGTACTAATCGGAGATACAATTACAGAAGAAGCATTACCTACATACGAATCATGGTTAGCTATGGTAGAAGGCGTAAGCCGTAATGAAGAAGGTGGATGGATGAGATGGAACCGTCACTGGACTGCCGAAGAAAACAGACATGGTGATCTCTTAAATAAATACCTTTATTTGTCTGGTCGTGTTGATATGCGGCAGATGGAAATATCTACGCAGTATCTGATTGCTGATGGTTTTGATATCGGTACCGGACACGACCCTTACCGCAACTTTATTTACACGAGCTTCCAGGAGCTCGCTACAAATATTTCACATAGGAGAGTAGCATCATTGGCTAAAAAAGATGGCGATACTTTACTTTCGAGAATATGTGGTGTGATTGCTTCTGATGAGGCAAGGCATGCTAAAGCTTATAAAGACTTTATGTCTAAAATCTTTGAAGTAGATCCGAATGAAGCCATGATTGCCTTTGAGGATATGATGCGCAAAAAGATTGTAATGCCTGCGCATTTCTTAAGGGAAATGGGAATGAAAATGGGGCAGACCTTTGGTCATTTTACCGACGCCGCACAACGTCTGGGTGTTTATACTGCCGTTGACTATGTAGAAATTATGCAGCAGCTGATTGACGAGTGGAAACTTGAGCATATGGTTGATTTAAATGATGCTGGTGAAAAAGCGAGGGATTACATCATGGCTCTGCCAAACAGGTTGTTACGTGTAGCTGAAAGAATGAAAAATCCTACGATAGACTATAAATTTAGCTGGATCCACGCATAAGCTGTCTGAGTGTGGTACTATATTAAAGCCCGGATATGTTTATCCAGGCTTTTTTTATTCACATATTTCTGCGGTATTGGCCCCCAACTTCATAAAGGGCATTAGATATTTGTCCCAGGGAGCAGATTTTACAAGCTTCCATTAATAACTCGAAGATGTTTTCTCCCCTCACTGCGCTTAGCTGAAGTTCCTGTAAAATACTTTTTGTCTCCTCAGCATTGCGTTTTTGAAATTCCTGCAGTGCATAGATCTGGTATTGTTTTTCTTCCTCCGTAGCCCGGATCACTTCGCCGGGTACGATGGTAGGCGAACCATTTTTATTTAAGAATGTATTTACACCTACTATTGGATACGCTCCCGAATGTTTCTGCATTTCATAATACAAGCTCTCTTCCTGTATTTTTCCGCGTTGGTACATAGTTTCCATCGCACCAAGCACACCGCCCCGCTCATTGATGCGTTTAAATTCCAGGAGCACTGCCTCTTCTACAAGGTCTGTCAGTTCTTCAATAATAAAAGCGCCCTGCAGGGGATTTTCGTTCTTTGCCAGCCCCAGTTCCCTGTTGATAATCAACTGTATCGCCATCGCCCTGCGCACAGATTCCTCTGTGGGGGTAGTGATAGCTTCATCGTATGCATTGGTGTGCAGTGAATTACAGTTGTCATAGATCGCATAAAGCGCCTGTAGGGTAGTCCTGATATCATTGAAGTCTATTTCCTGTGCATGTAAGGATCTGCCGGATGTTTGAATATGGTATTTCAGTTTTTGCGACCTGTCATTGCCCTTATATTTATTTTTAATAGCTTTGGCCCATATCCGCCTTGCTACGCGCCCAATTACGGCGTACTCCGGATCTATACCATTAGAGAAGAAAAACGAAAGGTTAGGTGCAAAATCGTCGATATGCATTCCCCTGCTGAGGTAATACTCTACAAAAGTAAAGCCGTTGCTGAGTGTAAAAGCGAGTTGTGAAACAGGATTTGCACCGGCTTCTGCAATATGATATCCTGAGATGGAAACAGAATAAAAATTCTTTACATTCTGATCAATGAAATACTTCTGGATATCGCCCATCATTCTAAGAGCAAATTCCGTTGAAAATATACATGTGTTTTGCGCCTGGTCTTCCTTCAGGATATCTGCCTGGACTGTCCCGCGCACTGAACTGATGGCGCTGGCGCGGATTTGCTGATATGTTTTCGGTTCCAGTACCTGATCGCCAGTAACGCCGAGTAACAGCAGGCCCAGTCCGTTGTTTCCTTCTGGCAGCTGGCCCTGGTAAAGTGGCCTTGCCATGTTCTTATGCTGATAGATCAGGTCTATCTTCTGATTAACCTGGTCAAGCAGGCCATTTTCAATGATGTATTTCTCGCATTGCTGATCTATAGCCACGTTCATAAAGAAACCCAGTAACATCGGCGCCGGGCCATTGATGGTCATAGACACTGAAGTGGATGGCGAGCATAGATCGAAGCCTGAGTAAAGTTTCTTTGCATCGTCAAGCGTAGAAATGCTTACGCCGGAATTTCCTATTTTTCCATAAATATCAGGCCTCATATGCGGATCTTCGCCATAGAGTGTGACAGAGTCAAATGCCGTTGATAAACGATGGGCAGGCTGTCCGAGAGATACGTAATGAAAGCGTTTGTTGGTCCGTTCTGGTCCACCTTCCCCCGCAAACATCCTGGTAGGGTCTTCACCTTCGCGTTTTAAAGGAAATACCCCAGCGGCATAAGGGAATTCGCCGGGTACATTTTCAGTCAGCAACCAACGGAGAATATCTCCCCAGTCCCTGTAGCGGGGGAGTGACACCTTTGGGATCTTCAGCTGTGACAAAGATTCATAGAAGAGCGGCTGTGTAATTTCTTTATCCCTTACCTGATAAACAAAATATTCCTGCCCATATCTTTCACTGGTTGCGGACCATTCCCTGAGGAGGCGACGGCAATTTCCGTCGAGCTGTTCTTCCAGTTTGGCATATACTTTATTGAGGTCTGCCTTAAAATGTAGTAAATCATCCTGTGTTATACTCATCACCCCATTTAACTGATAAAGCTGAGTGGCAATAGCAGTTTGCTTTTTCACCCATTCATCGTATTGTTCACTGGATTCAGCGATCTCAGCCAGATATCTGGTTCTGTCCGGGGGGATAATATAAATTTTCCCGGATGAGCCGCTGATCAGTTTCAGCTTAGGTTTGAAATCGATGGCGGTCTTCTCCTTAATCTTGTGCAGAAGGCTTACAAAAAGACCATTCATGCCGGGGTCATTAAATTGTGAGGCCATTGTGCCAAAAACAGGGATCTCCTCATCTTTGGCATCAAACAGGTTGTGGTTTCGTTTATATTGTTTGCGGACATCGCGCAAGGCATCCGGGGCCCCTCTTTTGTCAAATTTATTGATTGCTACCAGATCAGCAAAATCGAGCATGTCGATCTTTTCCAGTTGCGTAGCAGCGCCAAATTCAGGAGTCATCACATACAGGGAAACATCACAGTGTTCTGTAATTTCGGTATCAGACTGGCCAATGCCCGAAGTTTCTACGATAATCATATCAAATCCTGCTGCCTTACAAATATCGATGCTCTCCTGTACGTTCGCAGAGAGAGCCAGGTTAGCTTGTCTGGTGGCCAGAGAACGCATGTAAATCCCCGGATGATCTATCGCGTTCATCCTGATCCTGTCGCCCAGAAGCGCGCCGCCTGTTTTCCTTTTGGAAGGATCAACCGAAATAATAGCCAGGGTTTTGCCTTCAACTTCGAGCAGGAAGCGCCTCACGAGTTCATCGACCAATGATGATTTGCCTGATCCTCCGGTACCGGTAATGCCCAAAACAGGGGCCTGAGTATCACGGGGAAGTTTTTTTAGGTGGTTGACGAAATCCTGCGCTCCTGCAGGATCATTTTCTGCAATGGTAATGGCCCTGGCGATACTTCTCATATCCCTGGAAGGGATCTTTTCCAGTTCATCTGTGATTGTCTGAGCAGTGATAAAATCAGTTTGTTCAAGCATGTTATTGATCATACCCTGTAATCCCATTGTGCGGCCATCATCCGGAGAGTAAATCCTGGTGATACCATAAGCCTGTAGTTCATTGATTTCAGCAGGTAAAAATACGCCACCGCCACCTGCAAAAATCGTGATATGTTTTGCGCCACGTTCCTGAAGCAGATCGTACATATATTTGAAATACTCGATATGGCCACCCTGGTAGGAGGTCATTGCAATACCCTGAACATCTTCCTGAATAGCGCAATTTACCACTTCTTCTACAGACCGGTTATGACCAAGATGGATCACCTCGGCCCCGGACGACTGAAGGATCCGGCGCATGATATTTATTGTTGCATCGTGCCCGTCAAACAATGCTGCCGCTGTCACAAAACGTATCTTGTGCCGCGGATGGTAGACATTAACTGGTTCCATACACTGAGTTTATATTGGTGATGTAATGTACAAATAAATTACTGTGCATAAAAAAAGCCGCAGATTCTGCGGCTTCCGGGTATTTCGAATATTGTCTATTGATGCGTCAGTTCTGTGATCGGCTCGCCGACGTTACCGCTTGGCATCTGTATATGCAGCATTGCAGCAATGGTTGGCGCGATGTCTGTCATATGGTGAGTTTTGTTGGTTTTACCATGTTTGACCTTCCATCCCATGAATACGCAGGGAATATGTGAATCATATGGGTTCCAGGCACCATGTGTTGTTCCTGTTTTACCGCCATCAAAATAGTTTGGCTGCAGGATGAAGTATACATCACCGCTGAGGCGTGCATTATACCCATTGGTGATCATTTCTTTTTGTACTGCAGGAAGCGTACTTTCTGCAATTCTGGCAAGGTCCACTGCATTTGCAATCCCATCATAAGTTCTCAGATAATCGATAGTTGCATTTTTCAAAGCGGTAAAATCAATGTTGGGCATATCCTTGTTGCTGTGGTCAAAAATAATCTGATTATTCATAGACATCATTGCCGGCTTTTTGATCTTGAACCTGCTTTCAAGATAGGTGTTCAGACCTGTAATAATGGCTTTGTTATCAACCAAGCCTGCGTGCATTTTGTTTTCCTGCATAAAACCAGGTACGTGAGCTGCACCATGATCGGCAGAAAGAAACACCAGATAATTGCCTTTGCCTACCGTTTTGTCCAGGTAATCGAAGAAACTTGCAATATCCTTATCCAAACGCAGGTAAGTGTCCTCGGCCTCTATTGAATTTGGACCATACTGGTGTCCCACATAATCTGTAGAAGAGCAGCTCACCGCCAGAAAATCGGTAATATTATCCTTACCCAGATTTTCTGCTTCGATGGCTACTTTTGCAAGATCAAGTGTAATGGTATTACCATATGGAGTACTCCTGATCATGTCATAGTTCTTTCCTGTATAGGCTGTGAGCGCATGTGGGAAGGTGGGGGTTTGTTCGCCTCTGGTTACACCCTCATAATCTTTGTTGTCGGCAGTACTCTGAGTATAACTGGCTATAGGATATAAAGTATTCCAGTTCATGTCATAATACTTATTGGCCATTTTCTTTTTATTGTAATCCTGAAGCCATACCGGCAGTTGTTTCATATACCAGGTACTTGTTATCCAGTCACCGGTTTCACCGTCATACCAGTATGCACCTGTTGGGGTGTGGCCTGCAGGTAGAATTGAGCCACGGTCTTTCAAGGACAGGCCTATCACTTTACCCTGAAAATTAGTTGCCAGTCTGAGTTCATCAGTAATTGTACTGCTGAGCAGGTTTTTTGGAGACATTTTGCCCGCGGCATTATTAGATCCCACTCCTGTTACGGTACTGTCATCCGTGCAGTACACTGCTTTTTTTGTTTGAGGATCAAACCAGTTGTTACCGATGATTCCGGTGATAGCGGGTACTGATCCTGTATAAATACTTGTATGGCCTACAGCTGTGTAAGTGGGCGTATATGGAATATAGGTATTTTCGGCAGAGAAACCTTCATTAATCATGCGTTTAAAGCCACCTTGTACATATCGGTCATAGTAACGATAAAGGTAGTCCCATCTCATCTGGTCTACTACTAATCCTACAACTAGTTTTGGACGGTCCAGAGTTGCAGAAGACGTTGCCGGTGTTGTGGAGCTCTTTGCTTTTTTTTGTGCGAAGGTGATGCTGCACAAACAGCATAAGCCTGCGAATAACAAGGTTTTTTTCATCAGAATTTAATTGTCTTTGATAGTTATAAAGCGCGCACAGGGATTATACTATTTTACAGTACCCTTGTCATACGCGTTTCATCATTACATGCGGTAAATATAATGCTAAACAAATAAAATTAATGTTAACAAACCTGCTAAAGAACTTCTGCAACAACAAAGGTACTTCCGCCAACAAAAATCAGGTCATTGGGATCTGCGGCATTTCTGGCTACATCAAGTGCTAAAACGACAGTATGGAAGACTTTGCCTTTGAGGTTAAATTTTTCTGCCTGCTGCGCAAGTTCAGTTGCAGGCAGTGCTCTTTCCAGCAGTGGCTCACAAAAGTAATATGTAGCCGAGGCAGGTAGCAGCTGAAGTACGCTGCTGACGTCTTTATCCTTTAGCATGCCGATTACGATGTGCAGTTTTCTGTATGGGGTAGCCTGTATATTTTGCAATACCTCCTGAATTCCGGCAATATTATGCCCGGTATCACAGATGACCAGCGGGTTGCGGCTGATGGTTTGCCATCTTCCCTGCAGGCCCGTGACCTCCACGGTATGGGCAAGGCCGTCATAAACAGCCTGATCAGGAACGGTAAAACCTTTACGGTTCAATACATTGACGGCCTGAATAACAGTAAGGACATTTTTCAACTGATAGCGGCCAGTGAGATCGAGTTTCAGGTCCTTAAAAATTCGCGCATTATTTTTATATACAGAAGTAACAAGTTGTGCGCCTTCATTACGCACATCATCCAGTCGGAGCTCGGTGCTTGCAAATACAAGCTCGCTGGAAGTTTCCTTTGCTTTACTGATAAATACGGGAGCAGATTCATCCTGCTTTTCTCCAATGACAACCGGAATTCCCGGTTTGATAATGCCGGCTTTTTCCCCTGCAATTTCCGGCAGTGTGTTGCCAAGCAGGCTCATATGATCAAAACTGATATTGGTGATGACAGACAATACCGGGGTGATAATGTTTGTAGAATCAAGCCGGCCGCCGAGACCCACTTCGATAATGGCAATATCTACCTGTTCGGCAGCAAAATAGTCGAACGCCATTGCCACAGTTACCTCAAAAAAAGAAGGACTGATTTCTTCGATCTTCTCTTTTTCGCGGGCTGTGAAATCCACAACAGCTACTTCTGGCATCATTTCTCCGTTAATCCTGATGCGTTCCCTGAAATCTTTGAGGTGTGGAGAGGTGTATAGTCCTGTCTTGTAACCTGCTTTTTGCAGCACGGCAGCAAGCATATGGGAGGTAGAACCTTTCCCGTTGGTACCGGCGATATGAATGGTTTTAAATTTCTCCTGTGGATTGCCCAAGTGTTCACACAACAAAATGGTGTTATCCAGGTCCTTTTTGATTGCGGCAGCGCCAATGCGTGTAAACATTGGCAGTTTATTATATAGGTAGTCGAGAGTTTGGGAATAGTTCATTAGCACAAAAATCTTACACTGTAACGTACCTAACCGGGAGATTATTTCACTTTAAAATTGAATACCACCACACCGGTCTGAAGATCCGGGGCAGACTCAGACTGGTTTAGCCTTGCGCCCATTACTGCGGCCTTACATTTAGCCCAGAGATCAAGATCCTGCAGGGTTGTACCTTTCACACCGGGCGTTGCTTCAACTACAATACCCTGTTTGTTTACAGTGATCCGCACTGCGATCTTGCCAGTTTTTTGTCCGTCATCCTGCGGGGTAACCAGATTGGTAAAACGGCGCAGGGCGATAGGGGTGTTGCCAAAACCGGATCCGCCCTCACCATAATTGTTGGCCAGAGGGTCGCCATTTACAGATCCCTGGTTACCGGGAGTTGTACCGGTGCCATCGCCGCCGCCAGTACCTTTGCTGGATTTGCCCTTATACAGTGCATTCTGGTTGATCGCTGGTTTAGCAGGTTTATCCTCTACTTTTGCAGCGGTAGGGGTAGAAGGTTTGTTCGTTTTCTTGGTAGCAATACTTACAGCCTCCTCAGTATTCTGAGTGGTGATTTCTTTATCAGAACTTTCAACCGACTTTTCTGGTGTTACCTTCTGATCAGGCACTACCTTATCAGGCGGCTGGTTATTTGCGTTTGGATCTGCAGAAGGCTCTTCAACACTTGTATAATCAGTTCCCATACCTTCAACAGACGTACCATAATTAACTACCATACCGCCCATCCCTGCCTCTTCAGGAGGCTGGAAGGTGCCAATAGCAATAAACAGGCTCAATGCCAGCAAACCGGCTAATATTGCCGTTGAGATAGCCACTGCTTTGGGGTAATTATTTTCCTCTTTATATGGAGTCATTATTTTTTCGGTTCTACTGCCAATACAACTTTCAGTTTTAACTGATTAGCAACATCAAATACAGCCATCGTGTTTTCAATAGAAACGCCTCTGGCAACATACAATACAATCGTAAGGTCAGGAGAAGCTTTCTGATATGTTTCAATACTGGCTTTCATCGTTTCAAGTGTAACCGGTGCTTTCTCTACAAAATAATTGAGCTTTTCATCTATGGATACGGTCACTGTTTTCTGGGCCGACGACTGCTGTCCGGATTCTGAACGGGGGAGCAACAATTTTACGACCTGTGGATTTACTACCGCCGAAGCAAGCAGGAAGAACAGCATCAGGAAGAACATGATGTCGTTCAGTGCCGAGGTATGGACCTCAACAGTTGCCTTATTTCTTTTGCGTAGATTCATTATTTACCTGGTTCTTCTAATAGATCAATAAACTCTAATGCATCCGTTTCCATTCTCAGGATGATTCTTTCTACCATTGCATTCAGGATGTGGTAAAGCACATATGCAATAATACCTACGATCAGTCCGCTGGCAGAGGTAATCATCTTGGTATACAGACCTCCTGATATGGTTCCAATTTCGATAGCTCCTTTAATGGATACATCATGGAAAATTGTAATTACCCCTACGATTGTTCCTACGAAACCAAGCATCGGTGCAATCCCGGCTATAATCCCCAGGATTGAGATGTTTTTTTCAAGTTTGGAAACCTCCAGTTTACCGACGTTTTCGATAGCGGCCTCAATATCTTTGATTGGCCTGCCGATACGTCTCATACCTTTTTCCAGCATTCTGCCCAGTGGAGAATTTGTATTCCTGCAAAGTGCTATGGCATTTTCCAGACGGCCGTCATGGATATACTGTTTGATCTGCAGCATCAGGTTCGTTTCAGATTTAGAAGCTTTTCTGATTGTAATGTATCGTTCTACAAAGATTACCAGTCCGGCAAAAGCAAGGATAGCCAATGGAACCATTACCCAACCCCCTTTAATTAAAAGGTCAAAGAAATGAAGTTCCTGAGGTGCAGCAGCTACAGCCTGGTTCGCAACATTAGCGGTATCAGTTAATTGTTTTACTGTATCTGTAGTAACCTGAAGCAATGTGGTCATATTATTTTTGTTTGTTTCTGTAAATGTATATTCCTGGTATTTTTAATTTTTTTGATAATCTGTCCAGCTCTTCTTTGGCTGTTTTCTCATCTTTTAACGTAGCGATACTCATTTTTAGTCTCTTTCCAGACATATTGGTCACCACCTTGGCATCTATTCCGCTTCTCTTCATCAGCGCGATGAAATTATCAGCTTCTTTCTGGTCATGCATTGAAGCGCCGATGATTTCGTATACTGTAGCCGTATCTACGGGTTTGGCAGGGGGCAGTGTTTTGATCAGGGTATCAGCAGGAGACAGGGAAGCGCCGCTTTTCTGAATGGAATCCGTGGTGAGTGAATCATCTGACGCCGGTGCAACAACTGCAGGCCTTGAGGCAGAAGTATTTAACTTTTTAGGCGGAGCCGATGTTTTACCTGTTAATGCATTAAATAAATCGGGCTTAATAACATACACAACACCCATCATTACGATCAGAATCCCTATACTTAAAAGAATTTTTAAGTATAGCGGCATCGTCTTTTCTTCTACTACCTGTGTTGGGTAAACGGGAAAGGCATCTGTTGACGGGGCAGCTTCAGCGGTGTCTTCTTTAGCCGTGATCTTATTTAATTTCATGATCACCTCCTCATCCACAGGGCCTGTAGATTTTAAGTATGGTGATTTTGACCTGTAAAAATTCAGCGATTCGATCTCATCGCGCAGCTGCTGTTCATTCTTTTTATATTGGGCAAAAGGATTTACAGGTGTATCTGCAGGCTTGTTTTCTTCTGCCGAAGCCGGAACAGGCTCTTCTTCAATTTCTTCGTTACCCGGGTTCTCCTCACTGCTTTCGTTGTCAGCAATTACAGATTCCAGATTTTGTTCTTCTGCTTCCACTGGAGACGGTTCCTCTGGCTGAGCGGCAGCTAATTCTTCTGTTTCAACAACAGGTGGCTCTTCAGCTGCAGGCAGAACTGTATCATCAATTTCGGTTACCCTTTCTTCGTCGCCTGGATTTTCTTCGCTGCTTTCATTATCAGCAATTACTGATTCAATGGTCGGCTCTTCTGTTGCTGCTGCCTCTGTCTGTTCTGGCTGAGCAGCTGGTATTTCTTCTACAACATCCTCAATCTGTGCCAGTGCTTCAGGCAGTTGTTCCTGCTCCTCTTTCACCGCCGGCAGGCCATAGAAATCGAAGCCGTAATTAATGGATTCTGCAGGCTTAAACCTGATCTGCTCACCTGATTTAACCAGGGTACCAAGATCACCAAAACTAAATGTACCATCATTGCTCAGCCTCCTGAGCGTATCAGAGCTAAACTCAGTGATAAAATAGTTTGCTGTATCAGCAGACACATTCCTTTTTTTGCCGATGAAATCAGCAAGCAGGATCTCTTCCTTTATTTCATCAGTAAAATCGAGGGTGTAGCTGGGTGGAATGAATGAATGCGTTTCCGCATCATACCTTCCCGGTATTTTCTTTTTAAACACGGTCCCCAAACCGGAAATCCCAACGGCTTTACGCGTTTGAATAAGCTCTGAGAGATAAGACAAGACATCCATTCTGGTAAAAATAAATTTTAATTCCGTATCAACCAATTATAAAATTGATTTGATTAGAATGAGTAGGTAATTCCACCAAAAACATTCACACCAATTACCTGGTAATATAAATATCTGCTGTATTTTGTGTTCAGCAAGTTGTTTGCTTTTGCAAAGGCAGAGAACCTGTTATTGATCTTGTACGTAGCCCCAATTCCCAGGTCTACATAACCTTTCACAGTAGTAGTTGTTTCTATTGCCGGGTTGGGAATTACATATGGACTTGCAGGCGCTGAAGTATATATTTTTGCGTTGCTTGCATCCTGCACAGATACGGCAGCGTTGAAACCGATTTTATCGGTGATGCTGTACAACAGGTTAGAGCTGATGCGCAGCTGAGGTTTAAACCAGCTGTAGGTCTCAGAAGCAGGTTTGTAATCTTCAAGGTTTAGTTTGCCCGTCCATTTCAGCTGATCGCTCACTTGCACTGATAACTCACCTTCAAGGCCCAATACCTTGGTGTTTCCGAAATCATAGATGACATCAAATTTTGTAGGGTCATTATAGTTGTTTACAAAAAGTGGCATATCGGTAATTTCTTTGCGGTACACCCTTACTTTGTATCCAAATCCCGGGCCGCCCGTTCCTTTAATACCGGCACTGAAGCTTAGTTTTTCTATGGAGTTTTTGATCGCAATATTACTGTTCAGGAAAGGGTTCTCATCTGTCAGGTCTTTCATTGAATTCCTGTTCACATCGCCTTTCAATTCTGCAAAGATCTGCAGGTAATCAGGGATCAGTGTAAAATCTGCCGTTACTGCCGGGAAGATGTGCCCTGCAGAAACAGTACCAAATTCCTGTACATAGTTAATACCGGCGTTGATCTTGATACCATTTGCTTCTAACCTGATATACGGGTTTAATCGGAGCAGGTTATTCTTTACATCTGTTAACTCATCCTTTGTATTGCCAAATTCTGCAGAAGCTGCCAGTCCCAGGTTAAAACTGCTGATCCTTTTGTTCAGGTATCCGTTGATGACAACTGAATTCTCTTTGGCAGAAAGCTGATCGCCCCAGACATACCCATTGATTTTTGCTGCGTAGCTCAGTGCATCAGGGTCTTCAGTGTATTTGTTTACCACTTCGCCTTCAGCCTCGATAAAGTTGAAAGCCTGTTTGGCAGGATCAAGGTTTCTCAGCGGGTTGGCCTCATCAAAGCCATAAAAATAAAATCCCTTTCTTTCATAATTTACGCGACCGCTCAGCACAGCTTTTTCGCCGATGCTGCGACCGAAAACGCTTACCTGCTGTTGACTTAGTTTCTGGCCTTCCAGTTTGCCATCCTGACTAAAATGTCTGAAAAAACCGCCTGCCTGTAAAGCTTCGTCCCTGCCCATATTGATATAAGCTTCGCCGAAGATTGTACTTGCAGAACCCAGTCCTCCCTTTACATAATTATTGATCAGTTCAGCTTGTTTTTCTGCCGCAACATCCTGTGCGTATAACTTATCGATATCAGAATTGAGCATCAGCTTCCTGTCTGTCAGCGCATAGTTAAAACGTGCTTTATATGATTTAACATCATTCAGGTCAGGGCTTCTTCTTAGTTTTACAGCCTCGGCCAGAATTGGTTTATAGGGTCTTACTACTTCAATTTCTTCCGTTACTGCTTTGTCGTCTTTTTTCTCTTCCGGTTTTTGTTCGGTTTTCTTATCCGTCTTTTTATCTGTAGTTTTTTTATCCTGCGCATTCACAGAAAGTGTGCCCGCTGTAAGGAAGAATATGGATATATATAATATTTTGCTCAATCTCATGATGCTTGGTCTTATTTAATTTTTTCTAATTTTTCTTTGGCAGTAGCTACGATTTCGTCTTTACCGTCATAATTGTCAATAATACTGAGCAGTGTGCTTTTTGCCTGCAGGTTATCTTTTAGCGCTACATAGTTGTCTGCGAGCAGTATGAACGATTTGGCTACCCAATAATCGTAAGAAGGCATGTTATTAATGATATCGAAACAAGTTTTTTGCGAGGTTTTGTACTCACGCTTATTGTACTGGATCTGTGCCAGGGTAAACTTAGACTCAGCTGCTGCAATGGTTTTGGTTTTTGTAGCCACGCTGCTGAAGGCTTTTACAGCTGAAACCGTATCTGCTTTTAACAGGTAGGCTTTACCGGCATAAAGGTCGGCACTGTTCAATTCTTCTTCTGAAGCTTTGTCAGACTCTTTGGTAAGCTGTACATATTTGAGCATGTCATCAGGACTGTTCAGCGCTGTGTAAGCTTTGAGCAGGTTGTTGATGGCAAAAGAGTAGTGTGATTTATAATCAGCAGTAGTTTCCAGTCTTTTCAGGTAAACAATGGCCTCATTGTATTTTTTCTGGTCCAGGAACAGCTTGGAAATACTGATCAGGGAACGTTCTGTATAATCGCTGGTCCAGTCGTTCAGAATAAACTCGTAGTCAGGCACAGCCTCATCCGGTCTGTTCAGTTTCACCAGTGATTCTGCCCTGATGAATTTTGCTTCTTTTGCATGGATCGCTTTAGGATATTTATCAAAATAGGCGTTTACACTTTCCACTGTACCCTGGGCATCGCCTTTGAGGTACCTGTTATTTGCTGCCTGGAATACGATGTTGTCCTGATCAGCTACGGTATAGTTACCGATAGGGGTGGTTGCTGCATATGCGATAAAGCCATTGGCATCGCCACGGTCCACATAGATATTCTTGATAGATTCCAGTGCCTGTTTGGCTTCTTCGGTACTGGCGTAATCAGTAATTACTTTCTTGAAGGTTTCCAGTGCAGCATCGTCCTGATCCTGGTTGTATTGTACCAGACCGATGGTTACCAACGCTCTTGGAACATAACTGCTGTTGGGATACTTGCTGATCAGGGCAGTTAAGTCTGTCCTGGATTTGTCCAGTTCACCTTTGTTGAAATAGGTGTAAGCAATTTCAAAACCTGCGTCATCCGCATAGTTAGATGAAGGGAATTGCTGCAGCAGGCTTTGCATCGTAGCGATCTTAGTATCGTTCTGCTCCTGCAGGCCCTGTATCATTCCTCTCTGGAACAGGGCATAGTCGTCACCGGTGGATTTATTACTGATGATCCGGTTGTAATACGTTAAGGCATTGCCATAGCTTTTATTGACAAAATATGAATCTGCCAAACGAATGGTGGCATCCACAACTGTGTTTTTGTCTTTATCATCGCCCGCCAGGAAGCGTTCGAAATAATTTGCTGCTTTTGAATATTTTTCATCTTCGAACGCTGCATAAGCCAGTGCATAATTGGCAAAATTATAGACTTTCGTTTTGTCTGCGCCCGGCATATCCAGGAATTTTTCAAAGGTTTTTACCGCTTCGCCAAACTTGCGAAGTTCATACATCGCTTCGGCCATCCAGTAAGTGCTCAGGGCGTGGATCTCTTTATCGTCCGGATAAGTATTTGAACGGATGAACATCGATAGCGCATTCGGAAAAGCACGTTCGTTATAGAATTCCAGTCCCCTGAAGTAAGTTACTTTCTGGTAGGCTTCTTCGGCTTCCGGTGATTTCTTTACAATTGGTTCCAGGATATCAATCGCTGCCTGGTAGTTTTTGCTGGTCAGCAGGATTTCTCCAAGCAGGGTTTTTGCTTCATTGATTTTTGCCGATCGTGGAAATTGTTTCAGGAAGTTCTGGGTTGATTCCAGTGCCTGCTGATTGAAATCCAGTTCGTAGCTTAAGCGTGCATAATTGATCCAGGATTCTTCCTGTATGCCTTTGTCAAACTCTAAACGTGAAGCCCTGAAAAACGCGCTTCTTGCTTTTTCTTTATCGGCAAGCTTGATGAAAGCACGGCCAAGAGTGTACATGCCGCTTTGAAGGTATACATCATCCGTATTTAACTGCGATAAAACGGTTACGGCTTCTTTGGTCTTGTTGTTTTGAAACAGTGCATAACCATACTGATAGATAAACAGGTTGTTTTTCTTTTCTGATTTGTCTTTTGAATAGAAATCCCTGAAATAAAGCTCAGCATTTTTAAAGTCGCCCTTCGCGAAATATGAAGCAGCAATCAGGCTCAGCATTTCTGCTTCAAACTGTTGTTTGGAACTTTTCAGGATCGGGATGGCATAACTGATCACATCATCATATCTCTGGTCCAGGTAATACATGGAAGTGATATAATAAGGATAGCTGGCCTGGTAAGTTGTAGAACCTTTTAACTTTTCGAAATTTGTAAGGGCAGTTTTGTAATCTTTATTCAGGTAATTGATATAGGCAAAGTAGTAGGTTGCACTTTCCTGAAAAGGCCCCTCTTCGTTTTTCACCTGCTCAAGCAGCGGTTCTGCTTTTGCGATGTCATTCTGCACAAAATAAGAATAGCCTTGTTTAAACTGGTACTCTGTACGTTGTTTTTTAGAGAGGGTAGAAGGATCAGTTTTTTCAAACCATTCCAGTGCTTTCACATAGTTCTTTTGTTCGAAATATGATTTACCAACATGGAAGAAGGCAAGTTTTGTATTTGGATTTAAGGGATAATCACGGATAAAAGTCTGAAACAGGCTTTCTGCGTCATTATTGCCTAGTTCAAGGGCGCAAACAGCGGCATAGAACTTCGCATTTTCTTTTAATAAGGATAGTTCTGAATTGCTTTCCTGCTGGGTTCCCGGTTTTGTTCTGAGCTGCTCAACCAGTCTGAACTGCTGAGCGGCAGCAACATATTTTTCATTATCGAGTAATTCAAGGCCAGTCTGATAATTTTTATTGAGGTTTACTAACGCACTTACCTGAGCATAACCCGTGGTCAGGTTACCGGCTAATAAAAGCGGAATAAAAAGGTATTTTTTCTGCATTTGGTTTAAATATATTGGGTGCTAATATAAAAATTGTAGAGACACTTGTTAACGATAGAAGTTAACAAGTGTTAATAACACTGTTTAACGTAAAGTTTGTAAGAATGGTATTAGGAAAGTTACAAAGAGGTTAATCTCTCTGAGAAGCAAGGAGATAGAGTACAGCCATTCTTACAGCTACACCATTTTCCACCTGATCCAGAATAATCGACTGTTTACTGTCTGCAACATCACTTGTAATTTCCACACCCCTGTTAATCGGGCCCGGGTGCATTACAATGATCTCTTTATCCAGGTTATCAAGGATCTGTTTATTCAGGCCGTACATCATCGCATATTCCCTTAGCGAAGGGAAATACTTGATATCCTGTCTTTCCATCTGGATCCTTAACATATTGGCTACATCGCACCAGTTTAAAGCCTTGATCAGGTTATGTTCCACTTTCACGCCCAGCGCTTCGATATGTTTTGGAATCAATGTTGTTGGTCCGCAAACCATTACTTCTGCACCTAATTTTTGCAGGCAAAGTATATTTGATATGGCTACTCTTGAATGCAGGATATCACCTACGATCACCACCTTTTTACCTCTTACCTCTCCAAGTTTATGACGGATAGAGTAGGCATCAAGCAGCGCCTGTGTAGGATGCTCATGCGCGCCGTCTCCGGCATTAACGATCTGTGCGTTGATATGTTTGCTCAGGAATACGCCGGCACCTGCATAAGGGTGCCGCATCACAACCATATCCACTTTCATGGCCAGGATGTTATTTACCGTATCAATCAGTGTTTCTCCCTTGCTTACAGAAGAAGAAGATGCGGCGAAGTTGATCACATCGGCGGATAATCTTTTTTCAGCAAGTTCAAAAGAAAGTTTGGTACGCGTAGAGTTTTCGAAGAAGATATTGGCAATTGTGATATCACGCAGGGAAGGGACTCTTTTGATCGGTCTGTTGATCACGTCCTTAAAATTATCTGCAGTTTCAAAAATCAATTCAATATCATTCAGGTTAATATCTTTGATGCCTAAAAGATGTCGTGTTGATAGTTTTTCTGCTGCCATTTTTTATTTATTTCGTTCTGATAATAAAATTACTTTGTCTTCACCCTCGGTTTCTTTCCAGCTCACTTTCACCAGTTGCGAATCCAGGCTATCTACCTGCTGCCCGATATAATCAGGTTCAATAGGTACATGCCTTGAAAACCTCCTGTCGATCAATACCATCAGCTCAACCTTTGCGGGCCTGCCGTAAGCCAGGAGTGCATCAAGTGCTGCCCTGATGGTACGGCCTGTCCACAGCACATCGTCGATGAGAATTACGTTACAGCCTTCAATGATAAAGTCTATGGTGTTGCTGCTTGCGGAAACAATGCCGTCTTTTCTTCTGAAATCATCCCTGAAAAAAGTAATGTCGAGATTACCTTTTCGGATATTTTCAGTTTTAAGAATATGAGTGAGTTCTTGTTTTACCCTGTCGGCGAAGTAGCTGCCCCGGGGTTGTATGCCAATAAGTACGGTATTAGAAAAATCGGTGTGATTCTCAATTAACTGATGACAAAGTCGCTTAATTGTGATTTGGAACTTATTACCGTCTAGCAGGGTTCTTTTTTGCATTGACAAATTGATTAGGCAAATATAAAAAATCGAATTGAATTACGGGGATGCATTTTCAATTAATTTGAACGGGGGATTCTAAACCGGCCCAAAATTATGCTAATTAATTAACTTTGAGGCATGGAGCATTCTATAATTTTTTTTGACGGAGTATGTAACCTGTGTACCAGCTCTGTGAAGTTTGTGATCAAACGGGACCGTCGGGATTTTTTCCGCTTTGCTACTTTACAGGGAGATATTGCTGCTCAGTATCTTGATGGTCCGGATGCAACTGAGGATTCTCCACCGGGTTCTGTTATCCTGCTGCAGGGAGGTAAGGTCTATAAACGTTCTGCCGCAGCACTGCGTATTGCCCGCCATTTAGGGTTTGGCTGGAACCTGCTCTACGGGTTTATGATCGTTCCGGCATTTATCCGTGATTTTGTATATGATCAGATTGCAAAAAGAAGGTACAGCATCTGGGGCAAAGAAGAAAGCTGTATGGTTCCTACAGCAGAGCTGAAGGCGAAATTCCTGTAAAACAAAAAAGCATCCCGGCTAGGGGATGCTTTTCAAATATATAAGCTTTAAGATTACTTAGCTTTGTTTTTGCTTTCTTCGCCTTCCATTTGTTCTTTCAATTGTGCAAGAACACCTAGATCACCAAGAGTTGATTTCTCAACTGAATCTTTAACTTTTTTAACTGCATTGCTGGATGCTTTAGCTTCTTTTTTCTTAGATGCTCTTTCTTCAGCAGCAACTTCAGCTTTAGCCTCTTCCCAGATACGGGCGTGAGAAACAACGATACGTTTAGCATCTTTGTTGAATTCAATGATTTTGAAGTCATTGGTTTCTTCAGCTTTGATAGTAGTACCATCTTCTTTAGCCATGTGTTTAGTTGGTACGAAACCTTCTACACCATATGGTAAAGCAATCACAGCGCCTTTATCAGTTACTTTAACAACAGTTCCCTGGTGGATTGAATCTAATGTGAAGATAGTTTCAAAAGTATCCCAAGGGTTTTCTTCTAATTGTTTATGACCTAAGCTTAATTTACGGCTGTCAACGTCTAATTCTAAAACAACTACATCTAATGTATCACCAACTTTAGTGAATTCGTTAGGGTGGTTAACTTTTTTAGACCATGAAAGATCAGAGATATGGATTAAACCATCGATACCTTCTTCAATTTCAACAAATACACCGAAGTTAGTCATGTTTTTAACTACAGCAGTATGTTTGCTTCCGATAGGATATCTCTCAGCAACATTTTGCCAAGGATCCTGAGTTAATTGCTTAATACCTAAGCTCATTTTGCGTTCATCGCGGTCTAAAGTTAATACTTCAGCTTCGATTTCATCGCTAACTTTAAGGAATTCCTGTGGACTGCGCAGGTTTTGTGACCATGACATTTCTGAAACGTGGATTAAACCTTCAACGCCAGGAATGATTTCTAAGAATGCACCGTAATCAGCTACAGTAACGATTTTACCTTTAACTTTAGATCCAACAACAAGGTTAGTATCTAAACTTTCCCAAGGGTGTGGAGTTAATTGTTTCAAGCCTAAAGCAATACGTTTTTTCTCGTCATCAAAGTCAAGAACAACTACATTGATTTTCTCGTCTAAGCTCAATACTTCTTTCGGATGCTCTATGCGGCCCCAAGAAATATCAGTAATGTGAAGTAAACCATCAACACCACCTAAATCGATGAATACACCGAAGTCTGTAATGTTTTTAACAGTACCTTCAAGTACCTGACCTTTTTCAAGTTTAGATACGATCTCAACTTTTTGACTTTCTAAATCGTCTTCGATTAAGATTTTGTGCGATACTACAACGTTTTTAAATTCGTGGTTGATTTTCACAACTTTGAATTCCATTGTTTTACCTACATAAACATCGTAATCACGGATCGGTTTGATGTCGATCTGAGAACCAGGTAAGAATGCCTCAACACCCATAATGTCAACGATAAGACCACCTTTAGTACGGCTTTTAACAAATCCGTTGATGATTCTGTCATTGTCAAGGGCTTCGTTGATAGATTCCCATGATCTTTGAGTTTTAGCTCTTTTACGAGATAAAATCAACTGACCATTTGCATCTTCAGGAGCTTCTACGAATACATCAACTGTATCGCCAATCTTCAAATCAGGAGTATCACGGAACTCAGAAGTTGATACTAAACCGTCAGATTTAAATCCTACGTTTAATACTACGTCTTTATTGTTGATTGATACAACAATACCGCTAATGATTTCACCCTGGTTGATTTGATTGAAAGTATCGGTATACATGTCTTCAAACTTTTTACGGTCTTCGTCAGAATATTTTCCGAAAGCTTTGTCGTCTGCATCCCAGTCAAAGTCTTGATCTGGTGTTGCTAAAGATGATTTGATCTGTTCGATCGATAATGAATCAGCTTCTGATTCAATAGTTTCTCTTTCAGTGAGACGGGCGTCTGCACCTTGTAATTCGGCTTTTTTAGCCTCTAGTTCTTTTTCTGCTACTTGTTTTTTTGCCATTAATCATTTAATCTCCTTTTCCCTTTAGGGACTGCAAAGATAGAAAATATTCTTTTTATTGAAAGAATATTTTAATAAATGTTGTTGATTTTGAACTGCTTGCCTGTAATAAGCTTGGATTCAAATGACAAAACGATAGATTTGAAGGAGCTAAATGGGTTAATCCTGATGAGGCAGGTGAGGTGTAACCTTATGGAGTGCAAATTCCAGTTGTTCTTCCTGTGTAATATCTGTGTTGTCAAGGATAATCGCATCTTCTGCGCGCACCAGCGGGCTTTCCTTGCGTGTGGTGTCGGCGTAATCGCGGTGTGCCAGATTTTCGAAAACATCTTCCAGTGAAGTTTCTGTATCGCCTTTGCTCTGTAATTCCTTAAATCTGCGTTCTGCCCTGATTTTTGGATCGGCCGTCATGAAAAATTTTACCTGCGCATCAGCAAATACAGTGGTGCCGATATCACGGCCGTCCATCACTATATTTTTGGATTTGCCCATTCGCTGCTGCTGTCTCACCATCTCTGTCCGCACTTCCTTTATCGCAGAGACCTCACTTACATTTTCTGAGACCGGCATTTTCCGGATTTCTTCTGACACTTCCTCACCGTTGAGGGTAATGTGCGATTCATAATCCCTGGAATGAAAGTTCAGCTCTATATGCTGTAGCGCATCCATGATCGCGTCATGATTGCTCATGTCTGTGTGGTTGCGCAAAAAATAGAGCGTTACCGCACGGTACATCGCACCACTGTCTATATAGATGAAGCCCAGTTTTTTGGCCAGCGCTTTTGCCAGTGTACTTTTACCGCAGGAAGAATAACCATCAATCGCAACAACCAGATTTTTTCTCATATGGCGCAAAGTTAGTCTTTTGACCCTTTTTTTAAAGTTTAATTGCCCTTTAATTACAGGGGGAAATTTTTCGGGCGGGCAGGAATAGGAGAGCTCAGGCACAATTCGCTCTTCACTTATATATTATGTTTACGTTATTCCCTGAAAAGAATTATTTTTGCTTTATGTTACCTGAAAGAAAAGATCTCATGAAAGCTGTTTCCTTTAAGACTTCGCGCAGCGGAGGCAAGGGAGGGCAGAATGTCAATAAGGTTTCGAGCAAAGTAGAACTGATACTCCACATCAGTTCGGCGGTATTTTTTAGCCCGGAAGAAAAACAGCTGCTGGCCGAAAGGCTGGCTCACCGTTTGGACCAGGATGGAAATCTTCATGTGATCTCTCAGGAAGACCGTAGTCAGCTCCTCAACAAAGAAAACACGGTAGACAAACTGATGGCGCTGCTGACGGCGGCGCTCCATGTGCATAAATTAAGAAAGCCCACACGTACCCCCCGTAGTGTTATCCTTAAAAGGAAAAGCGATAAGAAGTCTATTGCGCTGAAGAAAGAAAGCCGCAGGCGACCGAAACTGGATGCCTAGTCAAACCTGTAAAATAAACCAAGGGATCCCCATTGGTGCGCAATGGCAGAACTTTTAACTTCCCTGGTTTTAAATATTACACTGAAATCTACTGTGAAACGCTGTGAGCTGTAATCTGCTCCCAGTTGCTGCGCAAATACGACTGGTTTCTGGCTAAAAGTTACCGGGCTGTTATTGTTAAATAAACTGCCTTGTATGGTGGCGTCGTAGGCCACAAAGTTCAGCTGGGGTTTGGCATAAAAGAAAAATTCTCTTTTTACCAGTGCTTTTGTTTTGGCATGGTTGCCAATCACTGCATTGGTATAGGCAGAATTAAATAACTGGTTGAGCGCGCCTGTTCTGAAAAGCAATCCGGCACCCGCACCGGTAAAAGTTGTGCCAAGATTGGCATAGCCTTCAAAGGAGAACTCAACTGCATTATCTGCTATACGTGTCAGTAATTTTGTATACTGACCAGACAGGTTTAGTTGCAATTCATTTTTTATCTGGTAGTCCCATCCTTCGATATCATAGAAACCAAAAGTGCTGTGCAGTAATTTCTGGCCTGCTTCCCCGAGTGAATTTTTACCGGTAGTCCCGATTTGTGCACTGGCTTTAATTATACTTTCGTCACTGTAAAACCAGTTCATGGCACCTTCGGCATAGAGGTAACCTGCAAAGGGACGGTCCTGTGTGGCAGGATCAGGTGCATCTCCCGAATAAGGATTAAACATCTTCTGTCCCAGGGAAATCTCATAGGTCTTTTTTTCCAGGTTCTGTGGCAGTTTTTGCTGATCAAGCGCGTGGCGGAAGTTGAAGAACAGGCCATTGGTATAATAGCGGTCAGACCCCTGTCCAAGATATGAGTCATTGTCGCTCCTGAGGCCTAATTCATTTTTATATGTTTGTGATGAAGCTGCAGCAGATATTAATAGGAGGATAAGCAGGAGCGGATAACCGGAATATTTCATGTTTGTTCAAAAAAAAGCCCCGGTTATTCCGGAGCTTTAAAGATATGAGTTAAAATTTATCTGTGCAATTAGTTTGCTGAGAGTTTAGGTTTGATGCTCAGATCCTGCGGATCTTTCACTTTATCTTTGGTCAGCGCCAGGTCTATCACCTCTTTCATTTCTGTCACATAGTGGAAGTTGAGGTCTTTGATATAACTTTCTTTAATCTCCAGAATGTCCTTGCGGTTTGATTTACATAAGATGATATCTTTGATATTGGCTCTTTTCGCTGCAAGTATTTTCTCCTTGATCCCGCCTACTGGCAAAACTTTACCGCGGAGGGTAATCTCGCCGGTCATGGCCAGGTTGGATTTAACCTTGCGTTGAGTAAAGGCCGAGGTTAACGCGGTAAGCATGGTTATACCTGCAGAAGGCCCGTCTTTTGGCGTAGCTCCCGCAGGAACGTGAACGTGTATATCCCAAAGATCGAATAACTGGTTGTCGATGTTGAACGCTGCCGCATGAGCTCTCAGGTAGGCAAGAGCAATTACCGCAGATTCTTTCATGACATCACCAAGATTTCCTGTCAGGGTAAGCTTTCCTTTTCCGGGACTAAGACTGGCTTCGATAAAGAGGATGTCTCCGCCTACCTGGGTCCAGGCCAAACCAGTAACCACACCTGCTACTTCATTGCCTTCGTAGAGGTCTTTGTCGTAAATTGGAGCCCCTAATATGCGTTCTACATCTTCCAGGGTAAGCGTTGCCTCATACGTTTCTTCCATCGCAATTTTTGTTGCTACGCCACGTACCAGGGATCCAATTTTTTTCTCTAACCCCCTTACGCCGGATTCACGGGTATAATCTTCAATTACCTTTTCAATCAGGCTGTTCTTCAAAACAATATCTTTTGTTTTGATACCATGCTGGTCCTTTTGCTTTGGGAGCAGGTATTTTTTTGCGATCTCTATTTTTTCTTCGATGGTATAACCATTTACCTCGATGATCTCCATACGGTCAAGCAATGCCGGCTGTATATTACTCAGTGAATTGGCCGTAGCTATAAACAATACGTTAGACAGGTCGTAATCTGTTTCTACGTAGTGATCATTAAATGCATTGTTCTGTTCAGGGTCCAGCACCTCCAAGAGAGCTGATGATGGATCTCCCCTGTGATCCGAACCTACTTTATCAATCTCATCGAGCACAAAAACAGGGTTTGCTGCACCTGCCTTTTTGATGGACTGGATGATGCGGCCCGGCATGGCACCAATGTATGTTTTTCTGTGTCCGCGGATTTCTGCTTCGTCCCTGATGCCGCCCAGTGCCATACGAACGTATTTTCTGTTCAGTGCTTTGGCAATGGATTTGCCCAGTGAAGTTTTACCAACTCCCGGAGGGCCAACAAGGCAGATAATAGGGGCTTTCATATCCCGCTTTAATTTTAAAACGGCCAGATATTCAATGATACGCTGCTTTACTTTTTCTAATCCGAAGTGATCTTTGTCCAATACCTTTTGGGCACGTTTCAGATCAAAATTATCCTTGGTAAAATCATTCCAGGGCAAGTCCAGCAGCAGTTCAAGATAATTGATCTGCACAGAATAATCTGGTGCCGCCGGATTCATTCTTCCGAGTTTTTCCAGCTCTTTACTGAAATGGGCTTTCACCTGTACTGACCATTTTTTCTTCTTGGCGCGGACTTCCAGCGCTTCGTACTCAAGATCGGAAGAATTGCCTCCCAGTTCTTCCTGGATAGTTTTGAGTTGCTGGTTCAGGAAGTAATCCCTTTGCTGCTTGTCAAGGTCTGTACGTACTTTAGACTGAATCTGGTTTTTGAGTTCCAGCATCTGCAGCTCCAGGGTGAGCAGCTCCATTACCATCATTGCCCTGGCTCTCAGGTTTTCCATCTCCAGCATTTTCTGCTTGTCCTTTACATCTGCATTCATGTTTGAGGAGATGAAATTGATCAGGAAAGAAGTGCTTTCAATATTTTTAAGCGCCATAGCCGCCTCACTTGGAATATTAGGCGACAGCTGAATAATTTGTGAAGACATCTCCCTGATAGAGGCTACCAGTGCTTTAAATTCCTTATCTGTTTTATGTTTGGCCTCATTAAATTTACTGATGGTAACTTTAATATAAGGTTCAGATTGTACTTCTTCGATCAGGCGGAAACGTTGTTTTCCCTGGATGATCACGGTAGTATTACCGTCCGGCATCTGCAGCATCTTAATAATCTGTGCTACTGTACCCACTTTATTTAACTGCTCAAATGTGGGGTCTTCAATAGAAACATCCATCTGAGACACTACTCCAATAATCTTGTCGCCCTTGTAGGCTTCCTTGATTAATTTAATGGATTTGTCCCTGCCAACAGTAATGGGAATAACAACACCAGGGAACAATACAGTATTTCTAAGCGGAAGAATGGCTAATATATCCGGTGTCTCTTCGTTATTCATCTCATCTTCATCTTGTTGGGACATTAATGGAAAAAATTCCGTATCTTCATTTATGATGGGTAGTGCATTGCCAAAATCAAACTGATCTTTTATACTCATTAAATAGGCCTTTCTAAATAAAAAAACGACAATGTGACAGTGTGCCGCTTCAAAAAATATTAATTATATACAAATGTCTACAATTTCAACTGTTATGCCAAAGACTCAATATCGTATTTTGTCTGTTAAAAAGGCAGGAAATTAAAATATAATTGTCGTGCCTATCATAATTCCACTTTTTTAGCGTTTACCCATTGAATATTTATAAATGATATTTTAACTTTAGCTACTTAGGCTATGTTTTTATATCTTTATTCTTTATTAAATAAAATTTGATGAACTACATTAAAAAAGCGCTTGTACTACTTTTAGTTATTTATGCTCAAAACAGCTTTGCTCAAAGCGGAAGTTATGATAAGTTAGGGATGCAGGCTATGATGAAAGGCGATTACAAAGGGGCTGTAGCCCAGTTGGAAAAAGCTGATGCTAAAAGCCCGAACAACCCAAGCGTACTGAAGATGCTGGGATATTCTTATTTTCAATGTGGTAATTTTGAAAGCTCTATTGAGACTTACAGCAGGTTGATTACTGTTAAACCCTCTGACTACTCTGCTTACTATTACAGGGGTAAAGCCAGGCAGAATGTGGCAAATGATCCTAAGGAATCTTTAAACCAGATGCGGGAGACCTTTTATTTGTCAGCTATCAAAGATTTTACCAAAGCGATCGAGATCAATGGTGAGGAAGATACCCAGCTGTTGCAGAACAGGGGGCTTGCTTACAAAGATTATGCAATTTATAAATCTTATAAGATCAAGAAAAAGGCAGATAAAGAAGCTTGTATCGCCATCTTTAACAGTTCAATCGCTGATTTTCAAAAAGTTCTGATTGTTCAGCCATTGCGCAAGGACATTATCTCATTGATTGATTATGTGAAAGCACAAATTTCAAGTTTGAAATAACGTTTTCAGGTTGTAAAATACATAAGGGTGCTTCGTTTGGAGCACCCTTTTTTTATTTGAAAAAATAACGTGCAAGGAGTTGTACGATGGACATGCCTACAACCCAGAGAATCGTTTGAACCTTCGCAGAGTTTATCCTGTCAATCAGTTCAGTTCTCATATTGTTCATCTTCTCCGTCAGTGCGGTTCTTAGATTGTCGATCTTTTCTGTCAGTTCGGTTCTTAGCTTGTCGATTTTTTCTGTCAGCTCAGTTCTCATGATGACCATCTTCTCGGTCAGTTCAGCTTTTATGCCGTTCATTTTTTCCGTCAATTCAGTCTTTACATTGTTGATCTTTTCTGTTAGCTCGTTTTTCACCTCAGCGATCCTTCCGGTAAGTTCAATAAACTTGTGCGTGAGTTCCAAATTTAAATCGTTGAATTTAATTGTATTTTCAGTTTTCACCTCTTCTGCGATTGCATCCTGCAGGAGAGAGACTGCATCAGCAGCAGTTTGTTCATTGGTTTTGCTTCTGATCAGCTGAAAATTGTAATAGTTGAATTTTGATCGTTCATAGCATTTAGGTTAATCGTTAAATCAAAACTAACAATTAAAACCTGAAGCACAAAATAAAATAAACTTAAAGTTACATATTGATTTATAAAATTAAATCAATGGGGGTCAAGGCAATCAGTGAAATCGCCCGGATATCCTGTAATTTTTCTGATTCAGCAATCTGATGTGCTGCGTTTTCCTGATTTCATATAAGCTGTCAGGATAGTACGAGAGTGTATCATTGGAAGTATACAGCGAATTGGAATTGCTGTTCAGGATCTGGATTTTGAAAATCTTACCTGCCCTGTACTGAATGTTCAGCAGTTTAACCGGCACTTTATCATTGTCTGCGGTATAAGTCTTGCTCAGGGAAGTCTGATCTGAAGTAAAAAGGCCTGCCCAGGCAGATTTATTGATATCTGCTTCAGAAAATGCAGACAGTTCCTTTTGCCAGTTGGCAATCTTTAACTTTTTACGCTCTTCGGTATTGTTTACCCTCACAGATTTATCGATCTCTGGGTCAAGCTTTTCAAGGCGTTTAACTTCTCCATCCATAAAACCCTTAAGATCAAAATATTGGAGAACTGAAGCTTGTTTTTTGGGAGCTGCGGAATCACAGCTCTCAAAAAACAAAACAGTCAGTAAAAGGAACATTGTATTCCTCATTATACTAAAGCGTTTCCTGTCATGATCGCAGGTTTTTCAATACCCATGATCTTAAGAATTGTTGGTGCTACGTCGCCTAGTTTACCATCAGCAATGCTGGTGTATCCGGTACCTACCAGAATACATGGAACCAGGTTAGTTGTATGTGCAGTATTTGCAGAACCATCGTTGTTAACCATAAATTCCGAATTTCCGTGGTCTGCCAGGATAATAAATGAGTAGCCATTTTCAAGTCCTTTCTTAACCACGGCTTCTGCACAGCGGTCTGCAGTTTCCACTGCTTTCACAACGGCCTCAAACACTCCTGTATGCCCAACCATATCCGGATTGGCAAAATTCAGACAGATAAAATCTGCCCAGCCGGATTCCAGTTCTTTAGTGATGGCATCGG
The DNA here is from genome assembly GCF_900182595.1 of Pedobacter westerhofensis. GTDB lineage: Bacteria > Bacteroidota > Bacteroidia > Sphingobacteriales > Sphingobacteriaceae > Pedobacter > Pedobacter westerhofensis. The sequence goes on from NZ_FXTN01000009.1 coordinate 28,036, forward strand.
TAATTCCCTGTGCGCTCATCTCAGGCTGAAGATCATAAGTTGCTACCTTTGGAGACGGGATCATAATCCTTTTCTCATTTTCAAAAGCCTGCTCCCTGCCACCAGAGAAGAAGAAGGTAACATGCGGATATTTCTCCGTCTCTGCAATACGGATCTGATTTTTATGATTTTTCTCCAGGATCTCTCCCAGGGTTTCAGTAAGGTCGTCTTTAGTGAAAATTACTTTTACATTTTCGAAGTTTTCATCATAGCTGGTCATCGTTACATAATATAACGGCAGTTTGTGCATATCAACTTCAGGGTAATCATTCTGGGTTAGCGCGGCAGTAATTTCACGACCCCTGTCAGTTCTGTAGTTAAAGCAGATGACAACATCATCCGGCTTTATTGTAGCGATGGGCTGATCATTTTCTGTAACTACAATAGGCTTGATGAATTCGTCAGTGATACCATCGGCATAAGATTTTTCAATAGCAGCAAGAGGATCGGCAGTATGCTCGCCAATGGCTCTGGTCATCACGTCATAAGCTTGTTTTACACGTTCCCAGCGCGAATCCCTGTCCATTGCATAATAACGGCCAATCAGGCTCGCAATCTTACCTGTAGAGGTTTTCAGGTGCTGGTCAAGGTCTTTGATAAATCCCAGCCCTGAATTGGGATCGGTGTCTCTGCCATCCAGAAATCCGTGTACAAAAACATTTTTCAGGCCTTTTTCATTTGCCGCATCACACAGTCCCTTTAAATGATTGATGTGGGCATGTACACCTCCGTCAGACACCAGTCCGATAAAATGAACAGATTTATTATTGGTCTTTGCATAATCAAATGCATCGGACAAAGTTTTATTGGTTTTGATCGATCCGTCGCTGATTGCTTTATTGATCCGGCCCAGTTCCTGGTAAACTACCCGGCCTGCGCCCAGGTTCATGTGTCCTACTTCAGAGTTACCCATTTGTCCTGCAGGCAAACCTACTGCTTCGCCCGAAGCTTCAAGCTTTGAGTTAGGATATTGTTTCAATAAAGAATCAAAGAAAGGAGTGTTGGCCGCATACGCTGCATCTGAATTATCCTGTTTTCCGTAACCCCATCCGTCGAGAATGAGGAGCATCACTTTTTTATTGTCCATTTGAATAGTATTGATATTTCGCTGGTTTTTAAAACCTAACAAATATAGTCCTATTGAAGTTTGATCAATAATCTAAATGAATTTTATGATGTGTTAATGGCATAATTTGTGTGCAATTTTATTGCTATCTTTAGAATATGATAAGACCAATACTTCCGGCACTGATTATACTGACACAGATATTCTATCCTGTGGCCTTTCAGGGTGATATTGTGGATGCTTTATCTGCATTATTCAAGTCTGCAAATTCAAAAGAGATCAGCAAAAATTTCTCCACGTCGGTAGAATTAACAGTAAATGAAGAAGAAGATGTATACCCAAAAGCACAGGCGGAACAAATTATAAGAGAATTCTTTACAAAAAATCCACCGGTAAGTTCGGCGGTAGTTCACCTGATCAATACCAATCCAAATTACAGATTTGGAGTGATTGCGCTGAATACAAAAAACGGGAAGTTCAGGGTGGCGGTTACGCTGAAAAAAACAGCCAATACTTTTTTCATTACTGAATTAAGGATCGAACCGGAGAAATAATAACGTTAATTTATGTTAAAAATGCTATTTTTGATCTAAAATACTGATTTTGGATAAGAAATTAATAGACCTGTTTATAAAGAATGCTATCGCTGAAGATCTTGGTGATGGGGATCATACCTCACTTTCTACCATCCCGGCGGGTGCCAAAGGCAAAGCTAAATTATTGGTGAAAGAGGCTGGTATTCTTGCCGGAGTGGAACTTGCAATGGAAATCTTTAACCAGATAGATTCAACACTGCAAACCGAAATTTTCATCAGCGATGGTGATACCGTTGCCTATGGCGATGTTGCATTCACAGTTGAAGGCAGCACCCATTCCATTTTGCTGGCAGAGAGGTTAGTGCTGAACTGTATGCAGCGGATGAGCGGAATAGCAACAAAAACCAACCGTATTGTGAAATCACTGGCAGGTTATGAAACCAGGCTTCTGGATACACGCAAAACAACACCCGGACTGCGTTACATTGAGAAATGGGCAGTTAGAATAGGCGGGGGGGTGAATCACAGGATTGGCTTGTACGATATGATCCTGATCAAGGATAACCATGTAGATTATGCCGGCGGCATTGCTAATGCAATTACGGCCGCAAATCAATATCTTGCTGACCAGGCAAAGCAGCTTGAAATCGAGATTGAGGTACGAAATCTGGATGAACTGAACCAGGTACTTGAAGAAGGAAGGGTAAGCAGGATCATGCTGGATAATTTTAATTTTGATGATCTTCGTACAGCTGTACAGCTGATCAGCCATCGTTATATCACAGAAGCTTCCGGAGGAATTACCGAAGAAAATGTAACAGCGTATGCAGACTGCGGGGTGGATTACATTTCGATGGGGGCGCTAACGCACTCGGTTAAGAGTTTAGACATGAGTTTAAAAGCCTATTAAAGGTATGATATCTATCTTTTCTATTTCTGCCCTCATCCTGGCTTACCTCTGCGGGTCTATTCCTACTGCGGTTTGGATCGGACAGGCATTCTATGGTATCGACGTAAGGGAATATGGCAGCGGCAACGCCGGGGCCACCAATACTTTTCGTGTGCTGGGCAAAAAAGCCGGTATGGCGGTGATGACAATCGACATTGCCAAAGGTTATACGGCAACCAAACTTGCCTATTTTATAGGACTTTCTGTAACCGGCCCGCATAACTCCTCCCAGTTTGTAAATTATGAACTCGCATTAGGGGTAACAGCTGTAATGGGGCACCTGTTCCCGATATTTGCCGGATTCAGGGGCGGTAAAGGGGTAGCTACACTTTTTGGAATGATTTTGGCAGTCAACTTGCCGGCAGCAATGCTTTGTGTTCTTGTTTTTGTAGTGATTTTACTGGTAACCAAATATGTTTCCCTCAGCTCAATTTGCGCAGGATTTACCTTCCCGCTGGGAATTGTTTTTGTGCTGCACTCTACCATAAAATCGGAAGTGCTGTACAGTATGTGCGTATGTATTCTGATTCTGGTAACCCATCAGAAGAACCTGGAACGATTGCTCAAAGGCAAAGAATCTAAAGTGTACTTGTTTAAAAGAAACCAACGCTAGCTTTAGCTTTATAACCGCTGAAAGCAAGCGTTGAATGATGAAAAACTAACTAAATAAATACTGATGAAGAAGTTATTATTAACGGGTATTGTTTCGGCGATATTGCTGAATTACGGTTGTTCTACCGTTCCGCTTTCCGGAAGAAACAGAATAAGTTTTGTAAATGAAAGTGAGATGCAGACTGCCGCTGCCCAGAGTTATTCCACCCTGTTAAAAGCCCCGGAAACTAAGGTTTTAAATAATGCTGATGCCGTAAGGATCAGGAATATCGGTCAGAAAATTGCTGCTGCTGTTACTAAATATATGAATGCCAATGGATATGCTTCTCAGATTGAAGGATTTAAATGGGAGTTTAACCTGATTGACAGTAAAGAAGTAAATGCTTGGTGTATGCCAGGTGGTAAAGTAGCCGTTTATTCAGGTATCCTGCCGGTAACCAAAGATGACGCCGGACTGGCCACGGTAATGGGACATGAAATTGCACATGCTGTGGCACATCATTCCTCTGAAAGAGCTTCCAAGGCTGCAGTAGCCCAAGGCCTTGGCGGATTGCTGGGCGCTGCTACAGGCGGACAGTCGGCAGCAACACAGGGTGTGATCAATCAGGTTTATGGTATTGGTGCGCAGGGATTTTATCTGCTGCCCAATTCAAGGACACAGGAGCTTGAAGCTGATCATTTAGGCCTGATCTTTATGTCGATGGCGGGCTATAATCCTAATAATGCGGTAGGTTTCTGGCAGCGTATGGCTGCACAGGGACAGGCAGGGCAAAAACCATCTGAGTTTTTAAGTACCCACCCTTCTGATGCTACCCGGATTGCACAGATTCAGAAAGACCTTCCGGAAGCGCAGCGTTATTTTAATTCGCCGACAGGAAAGCCTGTAAACTAAAGCAAATTTTATACAGAGGGCCAGTTTTTACTGGCCCTTTAGTGTTTTACTAGCCCTTTAGTGTTTTACTGGCCCTTCAGTGTTTTGATGATCGCTGAAGCCTTTAACAGGCATTCTTCATATTCTGCTTCTGCGGATGAAGCATAGGTGATTGCTCCTCCTACCTGGAATGACAGGTACCGGTTACTTTCATTGTAAAGTATACTCCGTATTACTACATTGAAATCGAAATCACCACCGGGTTCAAAATAACCTAAAGTTCCGGAATATATACCTCTTCTGCTGCATTCAGTTTCTTCGATCAGTTCCATCGCACGGACTTTTGGCGCACCTGTCATGGAACCAATCGGAAAAGTGTTTTTTACTGCATCTACAGGATGTACATCGGGGCTGATCGTGCAACTGACCGTAGAGATCATCTGGTGTACCTGCGGAAAGGTATAGATGCCAAACAGCTCTTCTACTTTTACTGATCCTTTTACGGCACTTTTAGTCAGGTCGTTTCTTACCAGGTCTACGATCATCACATTTTCCGCCTGTTCCTTACTGTTATGATACAGCGCGGTTTTGATCTGCATGTCTTCTCCGGTATCGGAACTACGTCTTGCTGTCCCTTTAATCGGTTGTGAAAACAGCCGTTTGCCTCTCCTGCATAAAAAACGTTCCGGACTGGCAGAAAGGATATACTTATCCCCAATCTTAAAAAAACCTGAAAAGGGAGTGGGGGATATCTGGTTTAAGTGCCGGTAGACCTGATAGGGATCTATCGCCGCATTTTCTGCGAAGAACTCCTGACAGAAGGTGACTTCATAAATATCTCCTTTGGCAATAGCTCTTCTCAGCTTTTCTACTTTATAGAGGTATGCGTCTTTACCTATCCGTGGTGTAATTACAGGAATATCGTAAGAAGATGCGTTATAGCCTGGCAAGGTACTGATGGTGTTCAGCACTGCTGCGGAGCCAATCAGAACCTCTGCAACTCCATTTTTTACTGCAATCAGGTATTCAGGAACAAAGAAAAAAAGATCGGGGAAGCCAAGTTTGTTGTCATGGCCGGACTGCAGGTCTTCCAGCTCATCTTTCAGCTCATAGCTGAGCATTCCAAATATCCAGTCTGCATGTGTGTTGTAAAAGCTTTTTAATTCTTCAAAAGCATTTCCTTTTTGTGTATGCAATTGATGTGCTGTACCTGCAGCCAGCAGAAAATCATATTTTGAGTAGGGATCACTGCTGTATCCGTTTGTATCCAGGCAGCAGCAAACCTCAAACTGGTTTGCCCATTGTAAAGCCTGGTGTTTAAATACTGATAAGTCCTGTGTGTTCATTTTGCCCATGGAAATGAGGGGAAATAAATAAGGCGGCAATCAGCCGCCTTATTTATACGTTGACCCTAGCTTAGGATCAGTGTCTGTACCCTGTCAGGGCCAACAGAAAGGTATTTTACAGGTACTTCAAGTTCCTTTTCCAGGAAGGCGATATAATCAGCCAGCTGTGCAGGAATTTCATCCACCTTTGTGATTTTAGTAATATCTGTTTTCCAGCCTTCAATTTCCTTTAAAACCGGAGTTGGTTTGATGGAGATGATATCGTACGGCATATAATCGATCTTTTCACCATTGTGTTCGTAATGCGTGCAGGCATAGATGGTATCAAAACCACTCAGCACATCCGCTTTTGTCATTACCATTTCTGTAACACCGTTCAGCATGATCGCATATTTCAAAGCAGGAAGGTCAATCCATCCGCATCTGCGCGGTCTGCCTGTGGTAGCGCCAAATTCATGACCTACCTGGCGCAGGTTTTCACCCACTTCATCTTCCAGTTCAGTAGGGAATGGTCCGCTGCCCACACGTGTGCAATATGCTTTAAATATGCCCACTACGCTTCCGATTCTGTTCGGGGCAATCCCCAGGCCTGTGCAGGCACCGGCAGTAGTTGTATTGGATGAAGTTACGAAAGGGTAAGAACCGAAGTCGATATCCAGCAGCGTGCCCTGTGCGCCTTCTGCCAGTACTTTTTTGCCTTCTTTCAGGTAACCATTTACAAAATGCTCACTGTCAACATGAGGAATGCTTTTCAGGAATTCCACAGCTTCAAAGAATGCAGCCTCTTTTTCTTCCAGGTCGTATTCAAAGTTATAATGCGAAAGCAGTTCCTTGTGTTTTGTTACCAGCTTGGTATAACGTTCTTTAAAATCAGGAAGGGTAGTATCTCCCACACGTAAACCGTTACGTCCGGTTTTATCCATGTAAGTGGGGCCTATACCTTTGAGGGTAGAACCGATTTTATCCTTGCCCATTTTCTGCTCATTGGCAGCATCCAGCAACTGGTGCGTTGGCAGGATTAAATGTGCTTTGCGCGCGATTACCAGTTTGCCTTTGGCAATTGGATCATGGCCGGCAGTTTTCAGGTTATCTAATTCTCTTTTTAAAATGATGGGATCAATTACCACCCCATTACCAATCAGATTCATGGTTTTCTCGTTAAAAATACCTGATGGAATGGTATTCAGAACAAATTTTTTGCCATCAAACTCTAAGGTGTGGCCGGCATTCGGTCCGCCTTGAAAACGAGCTATCAAATCATATTGCGGACATAAAACGTCAACAATTTTTCCCTTGCCCTCATCGCCCCATTGCAGGCCAAGAAGCACGTCTACTTGCGTCATTATTTTAAATTAAGAAAAGATTATAATTGTGTTGTTGTTAACTTGCATTCTTGATTTCTTCCTTGTTTTTGATGGTGGCTTTGGCAGAACAGTCAAAGCAGGTACCATACAAATTTAAAGAGTGGTGTTTAATATCAAACTTTAGTAAATCACCTACCATGCTCTGAATCTGGTGGATACGCGGATCACAGAATTCGACTACTTTTCCGCAATCGATACAAATAATATGATCATGCTGATGGTAACCGTAAGACTTTTCGAATTGGGCCATGTTTTTTCCAAACTGATGTTTGGTAACCAGGTCACAGGAAACAAGCAGCTCCAGGGTATTATACACTGTAGCTCTGCTGACCCGGTATTTCTGGTTCTTCATATGGATATAGAGTGTTTCTACATCAAAATGGTCATCTCTGGAATATATTTCTTCTAAGATCGCAAAACGCTCAGGCGTTTTTCTCAGACTTTTATTTTCGAGGTAGGCTTCAAATATTTTTCTAACCAACTCGCTGTTGTGGTGTGTAGACATAGTTTTAAAACTCCTTTCAAAGGTATCAATTTTTAAATAGAACTATACGATTTATTCAATTTTTTAGGCATCAAAACGTGTAACCCCTGTTACGCCCTTCACTTCCAAAAGATTTTTGATCAGGTTGTCAAGATGCTCTTTATCATTTACAAAGATCATAATTGACCCGTCAAATATACCATTATCAGTATCCACGGTAATAGAACGCATGTTTACCTTAAAGTCATTGGAGATCACCTTTGTAATATTGTTGATCAGACCCACGTCATCAATCCCTACGATATGCAGGCCGGTCAGGAAAGTAAGTTCCTGGGCCTTGTTCCACTTGGCCTTTACCACGCGGTAACCATAATTGGCCATCAGCTGCGCGGCGTTGGGGCAATTGGTACGGTGGATCTTGATGCCCTCGCTTACCGTTACGAAACCAAATACATCATCGCCCGGTATCGGATTACAGCATGCTGCCAGGGTATAATCGATTTTCTGCAGATCTTCCCCGATCAGTAATATATCTGATTCAGGTCCCTTCACTTTGTTTAAAAGTGCTTCGATCTGCTGGCCGTCACTTCTTTCCGCACCTTTATTTTCGATCTCTTTTTCACTGGCAACGTACTCTTTCAGGTCTTTTAATTCAATTTTACCATGTGCAACAGCGATAAACAGTTCCTGTGTAGAGGCAAGTTTGAAAAAATAGCTTAGTTTATTCAGGTTATCCGTATTGTAAGTGATCTTGAGGGATTTCAGCTTACGTTCAAGGGTTTCTTTTCCCTCCTCGGCAATTTTCCTTTTCTCCTCTTTAAGGGAAGATTTTATTTTAGACTTGGCTTTTGCCGTGACCACGATATTCAGCCAATCTTCTTTTGGCGTTTGTTTGCTGGAGGTGATGATCTCCACCTGGTCGCCATTCTGCAGTTTGTAGGAGAGTGGTACCAGCTTGTGGTTTACCTTGGCGCCTATACATCGCGCGCCCACATCGGTGTGTATCTCAAAAGCGAAATCCAGAGCGGTAGCACCAAGAGGCAGCTGAATAAGTGCGCCCTTTGGGGTAAAGATAAAAATCTCATCCGAGAAGAGGTTCATCTTAAAATCATCAAGGAAATCCAGCGCATTGGCTTCAGGGTTGTTAAGCATTTCACGAACTTTCATGATCCATTGGTCAAGTCCGTTGTCATTGCTGGACTCTTTGTATTTCCAGTGTGCGGCAAATCCTTTTTCGGCAATCTCATTCATCCGCTGTGTGCGGATCTGCACTTCAACCCACTGGCCTTTCGGTCCCATTACGGTAGTATGCAGGGATTCATACCCGTTTACTTTTGGCGAAGATACCCAGTCCCTTAGCCTGTCCGGATTAGGGCGGTATAGGTCGGTCACAATAGAATATGCTTTCCAGCAATCTGCTTTCTCATTTTCCGGTGTGCTGTCCAGCACAATCCTGATGGCAAACAGATCATAAACCTCTTCAAAAGGAATATTCTTCTTTTTCATCTTGTTCCAGATGGAGTGGATCGACTTAGGGCGGCCGTATATATTGGCAACAAAGCCCTGTTCGGCCAGAATTTCATTAATAGGATCTACAAAACGTTTTACAAATAGCGTACGTTCTGCTTTTTTCTCATTGAGCTGGGTAGCAATAAACTTATAGGTATCTGGTTCCAGGTACTTCATGGACAGATCTTCCAGTTCTGATTTGATAGCGTAAAGTCCCAGGCGATGGGCCAGCGGTGCGTAGAGATAGATCGTTTCAGAGGCAATTTTCAATTGCTTATGCCTTGGCATAAAGTCCATCGTACGCATATTATGCAGCCTGTCTGCCAGCTTGATAAGGATAACCCGCACATCATCAGCTAAAGTAAGCAGCATTTTTCTGAAGTTCTCTGCCTGCAGTGAGCTGTTATAATCGAATACCCCGGCAATCTTGGTGAGGCCGTCGATAATTTTAGCGGTTTTCTTGCCAAATTCCCTTTCGATATCTTCGAGCGTGATGTCTGTATCTTCCACTACATCATGCAGCAGCGCGCATACGATAGAAGTTGTTCCCAGTCCGATCTCTTCGGCAGCAATCTGTGCCACAGCGATAGGATGGTAGATATAAGGCTCGCCGGATTTTCTGCGCATCTCCTTGTGGCTTTCGAGCGCCATGTCAAATGCTTTCCTGATTTCCTTTTTATCCCCTTTCTGCATGGTTGGTTTACAGGCACGCAAAAGTGCCCGGTACCGCTTAAGGATTTCCTGCTTTTCTGCTTCTAAATCAATCACTAAGGTGTTCTTCATTTGTATTATTTTCGTAATAATTCTGGGTAGTCTACCGTTTAAAGTTATATTAGATAAGTTATAAACCTAATGTATTAAATTTACTTTAACTTTGTGGGAGTATAAATTTATGAAATTTTGCAGGTTATTTATTCTGTTATTTGTCATTATTACCACAGAAAGGCTAAATGCTCAGGAAAATCCTGCGTCTTATAAGTTTCCTCCCCGGGGCAAGAATGATACAATCAGGGTAGCTTCTACAAATGATAACGGCGAGATGATCCCATGGATGTCTCTCCATGAGGTAGTTATCTATGCTGAAAGGATATTTAAGTCCCCCGCAGACCGTGCTGCATACAACCGGCTCCGTTATAACGTTCTGAAAGTCATGCCCTATGCGCTTTTTGCAAAAAGAAGATATGAACAGCTGGAGAGAGACCTGGCTTCAACTACAGACCGCAAAGAACATAAGAAACTGGTGAAGCAGTGCGATGAAGAAATCAAGCAGATGTTTAAAACTGAGATCAAAGAGCTTACGATCACACAAGGTCAGATACTCACCAAACTGATCGACCGCGAAGTTGGCCGTACTACCTATGAAATAGTCAAAGAAACACAGGGAGGCGTAAAAGCCTTTCTCTACCAGTCGGTAGCCCGGGTTGTTGGCCACAATTTAAAAAGCACTTACAACCCCGAAGAAGAAAGAGATATTGAGGCCATTATTGCCTCATCAGGATTTTACCGTCAATAAGATTAAAACAATGACAGCCGGTGTGCTGTCTGATAAATAAAGAATATTACATAAATGAAGTTAGATATACTTGTATTAGCTGTCCATCCTGATGACGCTGAATTATGCTGTTCCGGTACTATATTAAAACATATTGCAATGGGAATGAAAGTAGGGATTGTAGATTTTACCAGGGGAGAACTTGGTACACGCGGAACTGCTGAAACAAGAGACGAAGAAGCGGCCGACTCGGCACGGATACTGGGATTGCATGCCCGCGAAAACCTTGGATTTAGAGATGGCTTTTTTAAAAATGATGAATCCCATCAACTGGAAGTGATCAGGATCATACGTAAATATCAGCCGGAAATTGTACTCAGCAATGCCTTGCATGACAGGCATCCGGATCATGGACGTGCAGGTGATCTTGCCAATGATGCCGTTTTCCTGTCGGGATTACTAAAAATCGAAACCTTTGAAGAGGGCATTGCCCAGCAGCAGTGGAGACCAAGGTTGCTTTTGCAGTATATCCAGGACAGGTATATTCAGCCAGATGTAATTATCGATGTTACACCCTATATGGAAACCAAACTGGAGTCGATCAGGGCCTACAAAACCCAGTTTTTTAATCCTGAGGTTGAAGGGCCCGCAACTTATATCTCATCGCCTGAATTTTTGGAAAGTGCCATTGGAAGAGCCAGAGAATTTGGTAAATCCATCGGCACCACCTTTGCTGAAGGCTTTACATCAAGGAAGCTCCTTGGGGTTGACAGCCTGTTTGATCTGCGGTAATACTTCCGCCAGGGGTATGAAAGCTGATTTATTTTAGATACTTCAGCGATAACTCCTGAATTTTTCTCTTATTTTGGGATAAATAAAAAACTAAATGAAACCTGCTTAGGATTTTCTTACAAAAATCAAAATCTTGCGCAAGCTTCATAACCGCTAATAATCAATAAACACTGATGAAAAAATTACTGATATCATTAATGATAGCCTCTCCGGCACTGGCATGCGGCCAGAATGGCGAATTTACGGTCAATGGAAAAATTGGTACCCTTAACTCTCCTGCAAAAGCATATTTAAATTATGTGGCAGACGGTAAGCAGGTAATGGATTCTGCTGTGATCACCAAAGGTTCTTTTGTATTCAAGGGAACTGTTTCCGGCCCCACCATGGCCCGTATTATTTTGGATCACAATGGCGAAGGGTTAAGGAAACTTGGCAGGGCTGCCGATAATGAGATTGTGTATCTTGAACCTGCAAATATTACCGTGACGGCCAAAGATTCTGTGAAAAATGCTGTTGTTACCGGATCAAAACTGAACGATGAAAATGCAAGCTATTTGAAATCTATAGCCGGACCGGTTGCAAGTATCACTGCGCTGAACGCAGAGTACAGTGCAGCACCGGAAGCAAAACAAAAGGATCAGGCTTACAGAGATGCGATGCAAGCCCGTTATAATAAATATGCTGCCGAACTGAATGCCCTACAGGCAGATTTTGTTAAGGCCAACCCTGATTCGTACATCAGTCTGGGCGCTTTACGTGAGATTTCCGGCGAAGGAAGTATAGATTTTGCCAAAGTTGATCCTTTATACAAAGGATTGTCTGATAGAATACGCGGTACCGCAGCAGGGATTGAAATAGGTAAAAGCCTTGAGGCTGCAAGATCAACTTCAGTAGGGGTGATGGCACCTGATTTTACACTCAATGATGTTAACGATAAACCGGTAACATTGTCTAGCTTACGTGGTAAATATGTGCTGCTTGATTTTTGGGCATCATGGTGCGGACCATGCCGTGCAGAAAACCCCAACGTTGTGCTGGCTTACAATAAATTTAAAGATAAAGGTTTTACTGTTCTGGGGGTTTCTCTGGATCAGCCCGGCAAGAAAGATCTGTGGCTGGCCGCAATCGCCAAAGATGGTTTAACCTGGACCCAGGTATCTGATCTTAAATTCTGGAACAGCAAAGCTGCCCAGTTATACGGAATCAACAGTATTCCTCAGAACTTCCTGATCGATCCTTCGGGAAAGATCGCTGCAACAAATTTAAGAGGCGAAGAGTTACAGGCTAAGCTGGCTGAATTATTAAAGTAGGTTCCTTATTGCCTGAACAGGCCTTAAAATATAAAGACATTGCTGTACATCCGGCAATGTCTTTTTTATTATTGAAAAGGATGTTTTGTTAACACCACGTTACCTACTGCACTTTTCTCATACATGGCCACACAGGCTTTATTGAAGGAACTTTCAAAGTTGATGTTTCCCGGCGAGAGAAATAAAGGGGCAGCCGTTCCTTCCAGGAAATAATAAACCTTGGTTGTCCCGCCTTTGTGATGGGGCTTGTAATTTCCATATGTTTCCATCTCAGACCATAATGTGTCTTTTACTGTAACGGAGAAAACATACTGAACCGGCCCGGTATTGTTTTCATTCCTGTATTCTGCAACCTGCTTGAACCCGGCCTTCAGGTCTCCTGCTCCGGGCTGAAAAAATGTGCCTTTCAGCATCCATGCAACCAGAAACAGGACCAGTACGACCAGTAAAATATTTATTTTTTTATTTCTCATAGTGTTGCTAAAATTTTATCCATGACCTCCATGCCAAGGTCGATATGGTGTTTTTCGATGATCAGTGCGGGACGGAAACGTATGGTTTGCTGACCACAACCGAGGAACATCGTATGGTGCTCCAGTCCTTTTGCGATGAACGTATTGCGCATCGCCGCAGTAGGGAAATCGAAGGCACATAAAAGGCCTTTGCCCCTTACATTACTGATCTGATCATACTTTATGGCAAGGTTTTCCAGCTGATCTTTCAGATATTGCCCTACACTGGCGGCATTGTCACATAAATTATCTTCCTCAATGATCTGCATAATCTGTGTTGCCCTTACCATATCTACCAGGTTTCCGCCCCAAGTAGAATTTATTCTCGAAGGTACTCTAAATACATTGTTTTCCACTTCATCAACCTTGTTGCCAACCAGGATTCCGCAAACCTGCATCTTTTTACCAAAAGCCAGAATATCGGGGCGTGCTTTTTCACTGAAGTGCTGGTGGCACCAGAATTTACCTGTTAGGCCTACACCTGTCTGCACCTCATCATAGATGAGGAAGGCTTCATTTTCATCCGCAATGCTGCGGAGCTGGATCAGAAATTCTTCACGCAGGTGATTGTCACCGCCTTCCGACTGGATAGGTTCTATAATGATCGCACAGATATCATCTTTGTGCTCTGAAAAGGCTTTTTTAATCTGGGCGATGGACACTTCTTCAGAATGGACAGCCTGTGCCAGATGATTACCTTCCAAAGGAAAAGTTACCTTCGGGACAGAAACCCGCGGCCAGTCGAACTTCGCAAACCATTTGGTCTTTTCGGGCGATGTATTCGTCAGGCTCAGGGTATAACCGGTCCTTCCATGAAAAGCCTTCTCAAAATGTAAAACCTTAAATCCCTTTTCTTCCCTGTACCCCCTGGCAAAGTTTTTCTGAACTTTCCAGTCCATAGCAACCTTGATGGCATTTTCAATTGCAAGCCCGCCTCCTGCAATAAAAAAAGCATGCGGCAGATACTCTGGAATGCCAATCTTACCAAAAGTTTTCACAAACTGGGCATATTGCTGAGTATATACATCCGAATTGGAAGGATTGGCCATTGCTGCCAGCAGCAGATGATGTTTAAAGTTTTCATCATGCAGCATCTTCGGATGGTTATATCCAAGGGGCACGGATGCAAAACAAGTGAAAAAATCAAGTAGCTTACGATTGTATTTTGAGTCATATAAATATGCCCCCTGGCTTAGGCCCATATCGTAAGTCAGATCAAATCCATCAGCTAAAACATGCTGGCCCAGGGTTTCATTAACCTGGTCTGGAGGGACGGTAAGTTGGTACATAGTTTTATAATTTGGTTCGTATCAAATGTAGTAAAAACCGCCTCAATAACAAATCTGGAGCATATTTTGGGTGCTTAAGCAAAAAACTAAGCCTAAATCGTTTAAAGTTGGTTTTCCCTGAGAAATATCATTTATGTACACAAATGTTGGTACGTTATTTAAATTAAATAATTTCCATGTTGTGCCATTTACTTAACAAAAGTATCGTTTCAGGCGCTGTTTATCTGCTTGTGCAGATGGGTAAAGGGTAAAATGTTTATTTATTTTTAATTCCTCTAAACTTTATTTAATTTTATAGCTTATCAAAGCAGACAAAAGCCTGTGGTTGAGCCAGGAATATACTACTGCAGCGATTGAGAAAAAACACACATGCTGAAAACTGACAGACAGGTACTTCTAGAAAGTAAACCCGAAAGTATACGCAGTCTTTATGATAAGTATGCAGGAACGTTATTGGGTTATATTTTTGAAATTGTAAAGGACAGCAAATTGGCTGAGGAATGCCTGGTGCATATATTTTGTGAGCTTTCAGCAGCGTTTGGTGCTGAAAATGCCAGAGGTCCTCAAAACTGGTCTCAGCTGCAAAGATTTGCCAGAGGCAGATTAGAGGCTTTTCCGGGTGTTTCAGGAAAAATCTCTGCGGGAGTATTGGCACACAACTCATATGATCAACATCTGTCAGCGCTTTCCCAGGAGCAGAAAAAGGTCTTCCTCGATATTTATTACCATGGAAAAGGCCTTGCTAAACTTGCAGCAGAATTAAATAAAACTGAAGAATTCATTCGGAAGACTTTAAAAGAGGCTTTCGCTATACTGAGAAAAAGTGGTGAAAATTAACGAATACATAGAAAGTGGGGTGCTTGAAGCTTATGTATTAGGTTCGGCTTCTGAACAGGAAACCAAGGAATTATTATACCTCAAAGCTAAGCATCCGCAGATTTCAGAGGCCTTAAAGGATCTGGAGACAGACATCGAGTACATTGCTCAAAAGATGGCTGTTACACCTCCTCCCGGTACCTGGTTGAAAATTGAATCCAACATCAATGAAATTATTAAAGCGCGTGAATCCGATGCATTGACAATAGATATGCCTTATCAGGACCGCCCCCGCGAATCATCCAGAACCCGTAAGAGCAGCCAGTTTGTAGAAATAGAGGCAGAATCCGGACATATGCGGATCCGGAAAATATGGAGGTGGATATTCGCCGGAGTTTTTTTGCTGGGCAAGATATTTCTGGCCTGTGCAATTTATTTTTACATCGAGAACCGTCACAATGAGAAGGAAATTGACTTATTGAAAACGGAAATTAAAAACATCACTGCAAACGGCAGATAAATTTTTTATATGATTTAAAAGGCATGAAGTATTGTATCCTCATGCCTTTTTTATGAAAATTATATTCTTTTTTGTTCGTCCTCAGAGCCTCTGGTACGCTTTCTGGCACTTTTGATGGCATTGCTGCCAAAATGATAAGCGGCCGTCAGACGAAATATCTGGCTTTCATATTTCGCTCTGTAGGTATAGTTCTGCCCTGGTATAGTACTCGTGGTGACATATTTGAGAAGATTAAAAACATCATTGGCCGCCAGCTTAATATCTAATTGTTTATCCATTAGTGTTTTGCCTAATCCCATATTTACACTGTATTCCTGACTGGTGGTCGAGGCACCATCAATATTTCTTGAATGATAGTATCCTGATAATTCAGCAGTCAGTGTAGAATTGATAGTAAAAGTCTGTGTACTGTTGAGATTAAAGGCCAGTTTTCCACTTTCAAATGGAGATCCAAGAAGATCCGGCGTGGTGTATTTATTATAGAAAACAGTAAGGTTGTTGTTTAAATTCCACCATTTGGTAATCGACAGTGGCGCACTGATGTCGAGGGTGTATGTTTTTAATGCAGCAAGGTTAACGGTTGTGGCGTGCAGGGTTTTCCTCACAGTATCGCCGGTAGTCACAAAGGTAATCACATCAGTAGTGGAACTGTAAGCCAGGGTTGCATTTAGTGTTTTTTTATATGACCAGGAAAGTTCAAATGCATTGGTATATTGTGGTTTTAAGAATGGATTTCCTTCAACATAGGTATAGGCATCAATATAGTGTATAAATGGGTTTAAGGTTGAATAATTCGGACGGTCAATCCTTCTGCTGTAAGAAAACCCGATCTCATTATCTTTCGAAAGCACCTGATTAATAAACAAGCTTGGGAACAAATTTAAATAGTGACGGTTGACTACACTTTGTGAACTGAGAGAATTGCCTTTTGAATTTGTTTGTTCTGCCCTTAAACCAAGTTGGACAGTGGTGCTCTTAAATTCCCGGTGAAAGCTGGCATAGGCTGCATTGATGTTCTCGTCATATAAAAAATGGTTGCTTTGGTTTTGGTCATATTGCCACTGATTAGCTACCAGGTTTTCGACGATGGAGTTATTGTCTGTATTTACAAAGCTGGTTTTCAGTCCCAGGTCAACTTTCATCTTCTTGTTAAAAGGATAGGTATAGTCCGCTTTAGCAGTCCAGATTTTTACAATAGAAGGGGTAAAATTCCTAAATGTTGAAGTTGGTCTGGTTGGTAAACCATTAGCATCCTGCAGGGTATTATTGTAAGCATCCAGTTTTTCTCTGTGGTACCGCGAGAAATCAGCATCAATGTTAAGTTCCTGACCCATGGTGTCCAGTACGCCCTTATAATTCAAATTGTAGGCAGTATTTTTGTAGGTATAATCAGTAGGGTTTACTGCCTTTAGAATAGAATCCGTTTGAGACGGACTTACCCCAATCCGCGTAATGTTATCGGTAACCTGACCCGCTTTGGAGATAAAGCCATTTACAGCCACGCCTACGGTGTTGCGATCATTAATAAAATAATCCGCACCGGTTTTATAATTGGTATTGTTCCTGATGCCGACATAACCTCCGGTTTGGTCAAAAAAGATACGGCTGGCACCTGCACCATTGGTGCGAAGCAAGCCCTGGTCTGCAAAGTTTTTGTTCCGCGCATAGTTAAAGTCGCCAAAAACATTTAATTTTTTTTCCCGGTGGTTGACTGTCAAACCACTGTTGGCTTTATAATATCTGCCATATCCTGCTCCTGCAGTTACCGTTCCGTTGGTACCATAATTCCGGTTCTTTTTGAGCCTGATATTAATGATGCCTGAATTCCCTGCTGCGTCATATTTTGATGAGGGATTTGTGATCAGCTCAATACTTGAAATGGCGTTTCCCTCAGTGGCATTTAATAAGTTAACCGTTTCTTCACTTGAAAGATAGGTCAGTTTACCGTCGATCATCATGCTTACCCCTTTTTTTCCGTAAAGGCTAACATTGCCATCCTTATCAACACTTACGCCCGGAGCTTTCTTTAAAATTTCCAGTGCTGTATTCCCGGTGGCGAGTATACTGTTCTCAATGTTCAGTATTGTTTTATCAATTTGTCTTTCCACAAGCGGTTTCCTGCCAACAATGTTTACGCTGTTCAGCTGCTTCGTGGTAGAAATAAGTTGCACATCCGCGGAATTGTAGGTCTGATGGCTCTTGTCAATGCTGAAGGGCCCTTTGATCACTTTGCTGTAGCCCACCATATTAAAAGCGATCAGGTAGTTTCCCGCGGGCAAGTGTTCAAAAGCAAATTTACCCTCCGCGCCTGTAAATGATCCTTTTACCAGGGTAGAGTCCTGCGCCTTCAATAGCGCAATAGATACATAATCCAACGGTTTTTTCTGTTCGTCAATTACACTTCCTGTAAGATTGCCGTCCGAGCTGGTTTGGGCATTTGTGGTGGTAGCAAGCAGGAGCGCTGCACAGCAATTTAGAATAATAAATTTGTATCTCATGTAACCGGATAATTTGAAGGGACCCTCCTGGTAGGGATGGCCTTTTTGATGTTAAGTATGAATAGTGATTTTCTGTAAAAGTATCTCAATTGCCATGCTGCTAAAACCCCCGATTACGGGGGTTTTTGGGTGCCATCAGAGGGATATGCTTAAAATGATATAGCAATAGTTTTTCCCGGTTTAATTATTATATTTATTTGCCCGCTAAAACTCAATAAATGAATGAATTCCACTTTTAAGGATGTGCGCTTTTACCCATTGGGAGACACAGCAATTGTGGCCTGCCTGGGTGACGAGATCAGCAACCCAACTCATGATATGATCCAGTGTATCTGTAATTACCTCGAAGAATATTCTTTTGAGGGCTTTACAGAATATGTTCCGGCATTTACCACGGTTACCATTTTTTATGACCCGATAACGGTCAGTTACCAATCCGTTCAGTCGCACCTGGAAGAAATGCTGGCCGAGGTGGCTGCCCATCCCGAAAAACCGGCCTCCAGGATTGTAGAAATTCCTGTTGTGTATGGTGGTATATGGGGCCCGGATCTGGAAATTGTTGCTGCCCATGCAAACCTCACTGCTGCCGCAGTGATCAGCTTGCATACTGAACCCGAGTATCTGGTACATATGATTGGCTTTGCCCCCGGATTTCCTTATCTGGCCGGTTTGAATGAGAAGATTGCAAGCCCCAGAAGAGCGGTGCCGCGGGCTGCAATTGCTGCGGGATCCGTTGGGATTGCCGGCAATCAGACGGGAGTATACCCGATAGAAACTCCGGCAGGCTGGCAAATTATCGGGCGTACGGCCTTGCGGTTATTTGATGTAAACAGAGACGAACCAACATTGTTACGCGCAGGAGACCGGGTTCGTTTTGTAGCCGTTGAAGACAGAGCGTTTGAGATCAGCAATAAATCAGGTTATGGGAATTAACGTACTTAAAGGCGGCCTGCTTAGTACCATACAGGATACCGGCAGGTTCGGATACCGGAAAGACGGTATTATCCTGAGCGGCGCTATGGATACGCTGGCGCTGAGGACAGGAAACATGATTGTAGGTAATGATGAGCATGAGGCGGGTATTGAATGTACATTAATCGGCCCGGGAATCCTTTTTGAATCTGATCAGCTGATTGCGCTTAGTGGTGCTGATCTTTCAGCAACCATAGATAACATCCCTTTAAAAATGTGGAGGCCTGTATTGGTCAGAAAAGGCTCAGTCCTTGGGTTTGGCGCAGCAGTAGCTGGATGCCGGTCTTATCTGACAGTGTCTGGAGGTTTCGCTGTTGCGAAAATTTTGGGCAGCCGGTCTACGTATTTACGCGCCGGATTTGGAGGGTTGAAAGGCAGGGCATTACAGGCTGGGGATTATATCCCTTTCAGGGAGAGATATCAGGAGACACTGCATGATTTTAACTGGTCCTGCGATCTCAGTGCATTTTACCCGGATCTCAACGACCGTGTGATCAGGGTAATCAAGGGGCCTGAAAACGAGTTATTTTCGGCAGGCAGCCGGCAGGCATTTTTTGAGCAGGAGTTCCAGCTCAGCAATGAATCAGACCGAATGGGGTACCGTTTAAAAGGTCCCGTCCTGGCACTTGAAACACCGCAGGAAATGATTTCTTCTGCAGTTACTTTCGGCACCGTTCAGGTCATCGGTAAGGGCGATGCAATTGTACTGATGGCCGATCACCAGACTACAGGCGGCTACCCGAGGATAGTGCAGGTGATTACTGCCGACTTCTCCAAGCTGGCACAGCTGCAGAGCGGACAGAAAATACGGTTTGAATTGGTTACTTTAGCACAGGCACAGGCTGCCCTTCTGCATCAGGAGCAGCAGATCAAACAGCTGCAGCAGACCTTAACATTTAAATATAACAATGACATCTGATATCTATACGGTTGATCTGAATTGTGACATGGGAGAAAGCTACGGAGCTTTTACCATGGGCAGTGACGAGATCATTCTGCCTTTTGTTACCTCTGCGAATATCGCCTGCGGCTTTCATGCCGGTGACCCTGCGGTAATGAAGAAGACCGTGAGGCAGGCCATTGCAAAAGGCGTGGTGATTGGTGCACATCCGGGGCTGCCGGATTTGCAGGGATTTGGACGCAGGGAAATGGCTGTCTCCCCCGAAGAAGCTTATGATCTGGTAGTGTACCAGATCGGGGCGCTGGCGGCCTTTGTGAAGTCGGAAGGAGGTATCTTACACCATGTTAAGCCACACGGCGCACTCTATAACATGGCTGCTGTAAACAGGGAACTTGCTGCTGCCATTGCAGAGGCCGTTTATAAAGTAGAGCCGGGGCTGATCTTATACGGCCTGTCCGGAAGCGAGCTGATTGCTGAGGGAGCAAAAGCAGGGCTAAAGGTAGCCAATGAAGTATTTGCCGACAGGGCCTACCAGCAGGATGGCAGGCTGACCTCCAGAAAGCTGGCTGATGCAATGGTTACAGATGACCTGCTTGCGATCAGCAGGGTTTTAAGGATGGTAAAAGAAGGAAAAGTAAAATCACAGCAAGGTGTGGATATTGATATTACTGTAGATACCATTTGTATTCACGGTGATGGAAAACACGCTGTACTATTTGCCGAAAAGATTTATACTGCATTTAAAAAAGAGGGTATTGCAATGCATTCCCCGGCATAAACTCCGCTAAATGAAATCTAAAAGGAACTGGAATATCCTCACCGGTGCGGCCTTTTTAATGGCTACCTCTGCCATTGGCCCGGGTTTTTTAACACAGACCACTGTTTTTACCCAGAGCCTGGGTGCCAGCTTCGGATTTGTGATCCTCATTTCCATTCTGATTGATATCGGTGTACAGCTGAATATCTGGAGGGTAATCGCGGTGTCTGAAAAGCGTGCCCAGGATATTGCTAATCTGCTGTTGCCAGGTTTGGGCGGTTTTATTTCGTTTCTGATCGTACTGGGAGGGCTGGCATTTAATATTGGCAACATTGCAGGTGCAGGATTAGGCCTCAATGCCTTGCTCGGTATTCCGGTGATGTCGGGAGCTGTCATCTCAGCAGTGCTGTCAATAGCGATCTTCCTGGTAAAGGAAGCAGGGAGGGCGATGGACCGTTTTGCTCAGCTGATGGGTTTCGTGATGATCATCGTGATCATTTACATTGCTTTCACTTCTCAGCCTCCGGTAGCTGAAGCCGCGCTGCGGACCATCGTACCCTTAAAGATTGATCTCATGACTATCATTACCCTGGTAGGCGGCACTGTCGGCGGGTACATCACTTTTTCTGGCGGGCACCGTTTACTCGATGCAGGCATTAAGGGCAGGGCTGTTTTGCCTCAGGTAAATACAAGCGCGGTGATGGGTATATCGGTGGCGGCGCTGGTGCGTGTATTCCTGTTCCTGGCTTCGCTGGGCGTGATCAGTAAAGGGCTGCTGATCGATGGTGCTAATCCTACGGGCTCAGTATTTCAGCTCGCTGCCGGCAATCTGGGATATAAGCTGTTTGGTTTGGTCATGTTCGCAGCAGCAATCACTTCGGTGATCGGCTCGGCCTACACGTCGGTATCATTTATTAAATCTTTCAGCCAGAAAATCATGGATCATGAAAATAAGATTATCATTGGATTTATTGTGGGTTCTGCAGCCATTTTTTTAGCGATTGGAAAACCAGTCAGCCTGCTGATCATTGCTGGTGCGCTCAATGGGTTTATTCTGCCG
Source organism: Pedobacter westerhofensis (assembly GCF_900182595.1). Taxonomy (GTDB): domain Bacteria; phylum Bacteroidota; class Bacteroidia; order Sphingobacteriales; family Sphingobacteriaceae; genus Pedobacter; species Pedobacter westerhofensis. The sequence continues at coordinate 49,731 of NZ_FXTN01000009.1, forward strand.
GTTACCCTGGCTACCATTCTTTTTGCCGCATACAAAACAAGGATCGTGGGAGATTATAAGCATCCGCTATGGCTTACTGTTTTTGGTATTGCGGTCGTTTTTATCATGACCTACATGAGCGGCAGCGTGATCATAAAGCAATTTTTTCTTTCATCCCCATAATCCCGAGCAGGCCGCCGGTATGTATGGCAGCGATCTTTTCGTTTGCTTTGAAATAGCCTTTTTCAGCAAGGTCGTAAATGGCAAAAAACATTTTTGCGGTATAAACCGGATCGGTAAGGATGCCAGATATTGCTGTAAACGTTCTCAAAAAATGCAACAGCTCAGGCTGCGTTTTTGCGTAACCGCCAAAATGATAATCTGTATATAATATCAGGTCATCAGGCAGGGGTATATTAAGGGCAGGCTGAGGCGCATACCTGTAAATCTCTTCCCTGATAAACTCAGCTCCTTTCAGTACGGGTACCACATGAAGTTTGGTTTTTAAGCCGGCTTCCCTGATGCCCTTCAGCAAACCCGCAGCAGTGGTGCCGGTACCTGCAGCGCAAAACAGATGATCAAGATCTGCCGGAAGTTCTGCTATAATTTCTGCACAACCTTTTACTGCTGCAGCAGATGCACCGCCTTCATCTATAAAATAGGTACGGGGATTTGTACCAAAATACCTTTCATAACAGCCGGGTTTATCCCTGTAACTTTCGCGATCAGTAAAAATAAACTCCATGCCATATAGCTGGCATAGGAGCAGCATCTCATTCATTACTTTTTCTCCTCTCACAAAAGCCGTAGCTTTTAACCCGGATCTTGCAGCGGCCGCAGCCGTAGCAACAAGGTGATTGGAATATGCTCCGCCAAACGTTACCAGGTGATGTTTACCTTTCTCCGCAGCATCCTCAAGAATATACTTGAGCTTGCGCCATTTGTTTCCGGAAATGTAAGGATCAATGAGATCATCCCTCTTTATCCACAGATCAGATAAAATAGGATGTTTTAAATGTTGAAAAGGACTGTTCAGGTCTGTAAACATCAGGCAAATATATACCCTTTTGTGATTCATTTTGTTAATATCTAAACCATTAAGCGCTGCGGTTTGATTTCTTTTGAGAAATGTAATTGTTAAAGGTTAGTTTTGTAAACTGGGACGAACCGGGTATGATAGCATTTTGAAATGGCTGTTGCCGTATACAGGCCCGTCTGGATCAAATCATAAAATTACGAATGGAAAATACGAATAGCGGGCTGGAACTGGAAGAGCAGGATTTATACGAGCATTTTAATATTGTTGTAGATGGCGGGCAATCGCCGCTGCGCATAGATAAATTTCTGATGCAGCGTATGCAGAATGCGTCGAGAAACCGTATTCAGAATGCAATTGATGCAGGCAACGTGCTTGTAAACAAAGCCACAGTAAAGGCCAGTTATAAGGTTAAGCCTGCTGATGAGATTTCGATTGTGTTTCCTCATCCTCCAAGAGATACAGAAGTTTATCCGGAAGATATTCCGCTGGATATCGTATATGAAGATAACGATCTGCTGATTGTAAACAAGCCGGCAGGAATGGTGGTGCATCCGGGATTTAATAATTATACGGGTACGCTTGTAAATGCACTTGCATTTCACTTTGAGCAGTTGCCGCAATTGCCCGGCAATGAGGGAAGACCGGGACTGGTACACCGTATAGATAAAGATACCTCGGGCCTGCTGATCATCAGCAAGAACGAGATCACAATGACCAAACTGGCGAAGCAATTTTTTGACCATAGCATTACGCGAAAATATATTGCACTTGCCTGGGGAGATATTGCAGAAAATGGCACAGTTTCTGGGTATATCGGCAGAAGTGCGAAGAACAGAATTGTAATGGACGTGTATGATGACGAGGAGAAGGGAAAGTGGTCCGTTACACATTATTCTGTTTTAGAGCGTTTAAATTATGTGACTTTAATCAGTTGTCAGCTGGAAACAGGGCGTACGCATCAGATCAGGGCACACATGCAGCACATCGGTCACCCGCTGTTTAACGATGCCAATTATGGCGGAGATAAAATATTGAAGGGAACTACATTTACAAAGTACAAGCAATACGTTGCCAATTGCTTTGAAATGTTGCCACGACAGGCGCTGCATGCACAGACCTTGGGTTTTATACATCCTACAACAAAGGAGTATATGGAATTTGAAGCGCCGCTGCCACCGGATTTTGATGGTGTATTGAATAAATGGAGAAACTATGTTGTACAGGCATAACAATTAATGCAACAGGAATATATCTTACATAACGATGAGTTTATTGCCGTAGATGAAAAGATATTTACGGCACAGAACCGTGGTTTCAGATACGGTGACGGCCTTTTTGAATCTATGCGTATGACAGGTGGCAAATTAAAGTTTGCCGAACTGCATGCCGATCGTCTGCAGGCAGGAATGAATGCGCTGAAGATGGACGGGGGCATTTTGTTTGATGAGTATTTTCTGAAACAGAAAACGGCTGATTTATGTAAAAAGAACAAACTGAGGGATAACGCAAGGTTTCGTCTTTCAGTTTATCGTGATGCAGATGGTTTGTATACACCTGAAACCAATAAATCGGGATATGTACTGGAAGCATCGGCCAGCCACGGAAACGGGTATGAGCTCAACAAAAAGGGGTTGATTATCAACGTTTATGATGAGATTACCAAACCCGTAAATAAACTTTCCAATTATAAGACCAGTAATTCTTTATTATTTGTGATGGCCGGGCTGTATAAAAAGCAGCACAGGCTGGATGAGGCTTTTATCCTCAATCAGCATGGTTTTCTTTGTGAAAGCATCAGCTCAAATGTGTTTGTAGTTTATGACAAGCAGATTTATACACCTGCACTTTCTGAAGGCTGCATTGCAGGTGTAATGCGTAATATCGTGATGCAAACCGCAAAAGCCAATGGCATTTCGATTATAGAAGCACAGATCAATCCTGAAGTACTCAACGAGGCAGAAGAGGTGTTTATCACAAATGCAACTAACGGCATCCGCTGGGTAATGGGATATGGCAGGAAACGTTATTTCAATGAGGTAACCAAATCGCTGAGCGCGTTGCTGAATACACTATAAACGCATTCCTCTTAAAAACTCATCCACCAGCATTCTTTTTTTACCTTCATATTGCAGGTCCAGCAAACTGATATAACCATCTGCCGCAGCAAACTTTAAAAATGTTTTCCCGTCGGTTACATAATTGCCGGGGGCAATATCAGCTGCAGTTTCTTCATATTGTGCTTTAAAGATTTTAATGGTTTTATCATTCAGCTCCGTAAAAGCAGTGGGGTAAGGGCTAAGGCCCCTGATCAAATTGTAGATGCGCTTAACAGGCTGGTTCCAGTCTACTTTACAAAACTCTTTAAATATTTTAGGTGCGTGTTTCAATTCATCTGAGGCAGTCTGCGGCTGTTCTTTGTAATCGCCATCAGCGATAGCTTTCACTGTTTTAACCAGCAATCCCGCACCTGCTTCCATCAGGTGATCATGCAGGTCGCCCGCCGAGTCGTCTTCTGCAATAGCCACCTTTTCCGAAAAGATCACATCTCCTGTGTCAATTTCATGCTTCAGAAAGAAAGTAGTGACGCCGCTTTCAGTTTCTCCATTGATAATCGCATGGTTAATGGGGGCAGCACCACGGTAATTAGGCAACAGCGAGGCATGCAGGTTGATCGTTCCCTTTGCAGGCATATCCCAGACCATCTCCGGCAGCATGCGAAAGGCCACCACTACCTGAAGGTCTGCATGCAGTGCGCGCAGCTCTTCAATAAACTCAGGATCTTTTAGTTTCAGGGGCTGCAATACCTTAAGGCCTTTCTCCACCGCATACTTTTTTACTGCACTTTCGTGTAATTTCTGCCCTCTGCCTGCTGGTTTGTCTGCTGCGGTAACTACGCCTGCAATATCGTAACCATTTTCAAATAAGGCATTTAGGGAGGCCACTGCAAAATCGGGGGTACCCATGAAAACTATCTTCATTTTTCTGTGTTTAAGAGAACAAAATAACTAAAAATTTAACGCATATTTTGCTCAAAGTGTATGGTTCAGACCCCGGAAGAGATTAAAGAAAGTGGTTTAGTGTATGTTACCGACAGTATGCCTGGTATTTACCGGAAAGGGAAGCCCGGTAAATTTTATTACGAGGACAAAAACGCGGATAAAATTACTGATGCTGCACAGCTTGACAGGATTAAAGGACTGGTATTGCCGCCGGCATGGACCTCGGTATGGATTGCAACAAAGAAGAACGCTTATCTGCAGGCAACCGGTCTTGATGCTGCGGGGCGCAAGCAATATCGCTATCATCCAAAATGGACTTCGAGGCAATCAGATCATAAATATTTCAGGCTGCTGGAATTCGGGAAAGTCTTGCCAATGGCGAGAAAGAGAATTGCGAAAGATCTGAAAAGGAAAGAGTACGATGAACAGAAGGTGCTGGCCATCTGTGTTCAGGTGATGCAGAAAACATTGATCAGGGTAGGGAATGAGTCTTACGCACAGCAATATGGCAGTTATGGCTTGTCTACCCTGAGAACTAAACATGCAAAGGTTGACGGTAACACTTTAAAGTTGAAATTTGTTGGTAAAAAGGGGGTGAAACAGGAAGTGGCACTCAATGATAAAAGCCTTGCCAGGATGGTGAAAAGCTGTATGGAGATTCCTGGTCAGGATTTATTCCAGTATTATACAGAAGGGAAAGAGCACAGAGGGGTAGATTCAGGAAAGATCAATAACTATATCCGCGAGATCACCGGAAGTGATTTTACCGCAAAAGATTTCCGTACCTGGGGCGGTACGCTGGAGGCACTGAGGCAACTTGCAATCTGCTCAGGTAATGTTGAAGAAGAACGCCCTAAAAAGAAAGTAATCGTACAGGTGCTGGATTGTGTAGCCAGCAAACTGGGGAACACCCGTGCCGTATGTAAAAGTTCCTATGTTTACCCTTTGCTTTTAGAAGCTTTTGAGAATGATCAGCTGGCTAAGTACCTGAAGAAGATTCATGTCCATGCCCCAACTACGGAGCAGGCAATAGAAAATGATGAAAAGGTATTGATGAAGTTTTTGAAGGAAGCACAGAAAGGGTAACCTTTTAGAACGTTATCCCTTTTTCGTTAAGGATGGATAAGCACTCTAGACATGTCCTGTCCTAATTGATGAATTGTGTATTGTATTTTTTTGCTTGCTTAGCTGATGGATATTTAACCTGGCTCGTATACTGGCGCCTGCAGATGAAACCTTTTGAGATTTCCCTTCCCAACCATCTTTTTTAAGCGGCTTAAGCACCTCAATATACCTCATAAAAAAAGGTAGCAAAATTGCTACCTCACATTCAATAATATTTTGGAAATTTTAATCCTTGGTTGGTGCCTTTTTTATCGGATCAACAGGTTGTTCTTCTCTTTCTCTTTGTTTTGCAGGATCCTTAAATTCAGGAGTATCTGCTGTGTAATCTTTATCTTCAGGCTTTTTTACCGCCTTGTTTCCTTCGTCAACTTTGCCTTCCGGAACGGGTTCCTGGAAATTACTGCTCGGTTTTTCGTTTTTCTTTTTAGGTTCAGTATTCATATTCGTAGATATTATAAGTTAAGGATACAATAGGTATTTCTTGCGTATCTCTTTGTAACGGCTAAGTCCAGGTTCCCAGCTTGCGCGGATTTCCTTTTCGGATTTACCGGCAATGATCTGTTCCTTTAATGTTGAAACTCCGGCAAGCTTATCAATATTGCCCATCTGTTTACTCAGTTTCATATTAAAGAAGTCGGCCTTGTTTGGATAAGCTTTATACAATTCGATCATCCATTTAATGTTTAACGTTTTATCTTTTCTAATGTTTGCAATATCATAATTTCGCAAATCCAGCCCAAAACATTCCTGATCTTGGTGCAACGGCGTTTCTGCCATTCCTTTGATGCTTTTTGGGGTAAAGGAAAACTTGTATTTGCCTTTTAAGGCAGGAGCACCCAAAACACTAAAAGGGAACATGGTGCCGCGGCCCTGGCTCAGGTACGTCCCTTCAAACAGGCATAGGGTAGGATAAAGAAGAATTGACTGCTGTGTATTCAGATTTGGAGAAGGTTTTACAGGCAGCTCATAAGGCATATCATGGTTGTAGTTTGCCACTTTAATGATATTGATTTTACACTTTACCTTATTATTGAGCCAGCCTTCACCATTTAACATCTGCGCATATTCACCAACCGTCAGGCCATGGACTATCGGGATCGGCTTTAGGCCAATTCCTGAAACCAGGGCCGGATCAAGAACCGGTCCGTCAACATAAAAACCATTTGGATTGGGACGGTCAAGGATCAGCAGTTCCTTGTTATTTTCTGCGCAGGCCTGCATCACGTGCTGCAGGGTATTGATGTACGTGTAAAACCTTACGCCCACGTCCTGGATGTCAAAAACCATAATATCTATGTCTGCCAGATCTTCGGTGCTTGGTATATTATGCTTTCCGTATAAGGATATTGCTTTGATACCCGTTTTTTCGTCTACCGCATCATTAACGGTAATACCTGCACTTGCATCTCCTCTAAAACCATGCTCGGGTCCAAAAATCTTTACAATATTAACTCCAACTTTGATCAGGCTGTCTACTGCGGTGAGTTGTCCTATTACCGAGGTAGGGTTCACCACCATTCCCACCCGCTTGCCCTGCAACAGGGGAAGGTACTTTTCTGTTTGTGCCGCTCCGGTGAGGATCTCCTGCTTTACACTGTCAGCCCTAACTGACTTTAATGCGTTTTTAGGTAGTTTCGGACTGGCATCACAGGCCTGCACTGCAAACATAAACAGACCGAGCGGGTAAATTAATTTTGGGAATAGTTTCATTCAGTACCTTTTTTAATTAAATATAGTTGAATTCAAAATCAAATAACCATTTTTGCTAAGTTACAGTTTATTGAAAAAATTTGAATACAGAATATTTTATAGCCAGGCGTATCGCCATTAAGTCTGAGCGGACCTTTTCCAAGCTGATCGTTCGTATCGCTATCTCAGGGGTAATGCTCAGTCTGGCCGTAATGATGCTGTCTGTTGCTATTATCAAGGGCTTTAAAACCGAAATCCAGGAAAAGGTGAGGGGGTATGTCGGGGATGTAAGGATCTTTAAACTCGACCTCAACAATTCTTTTGAGCTTACACCCTTTGTTCCCTCATCAAAAACAATCTCTGATCTCAAAAAGAATAAGAACATACTGTTTTATCAGGCCTATGCCACAAAGCCGGCAATTATTTCTGCCAATGACGAAGTTGAAGGCATTAATTTTAAAGGGGTAGATGCCGGTTTCAACTGGGATTACATCAGGAAACACCTGGTTACCGGCAGGGTGATTGATTTCACTGATAGCCTGAAAGCCACTAAAGAGATTATGATCTCGGCCTTTACTGCAAACCGCCTGAAACTGAAAACCGGGGATACATTTGTGATGTATTTTGTGCAGAACCCGCCAAGGAAACGCCCATTTAAAATCGTAGGGATCTATGATATCGGCGTGGAAGAAATAGATAAAGGTTTTGTACTGGGCGATATCAATATCATCAGGCGCTTAAATAACTGGGAGGATAATCAGATTGGCGGAATAGAGATTAGGTTGAAAGACTTTTCCCGTCTGCAGGCTCTGTCTGACGAGATCTACTCCAACCTCGAGATCAATCTCAAATCAGAATCAGTACAGGAATATTTCCCTAATATCTTCACCTGGTTATCCTTACTGGATATCAATACCAAGGTATTACTGATCTTAATGATGATCGTTGGGGTAATTAATATGATTACCGCTCTGCTGATCATGATCCTGGAGCGCACCAATATGATCGGAATGTTAAAGGCTTTTGGAATGACCGATTACAGTGTGATGAAAGTTTTCCTTTACAATGCGCTGTATCTTGTAGGTATTGGACTGCTGCTGGGAAATCTGCTGGGTTTAGGCCTGGGTCTGCTGCAGCAGTATACCCATATCTTTAAGCTCAACCAATCGTCTTATTACCTGGCCTATGTGCCGATAGAATTTCATTTTGCAGATGTCCTGTTACTGAATCTGGCAACGCTGGTGATCTGTCTGATTGTGCTGATTGTACCTTCAATGCTTGTGAGCAGGGTCTCTCCGCTGAAAGCGATCAGGTTTAAATAATATCTTCCGGTACGCAAAACTGTGGTAGGATTGTACCTCAGAACGTAATGAATCAGCTAAGTACGCTGCGAGTGCGCTATTTTTATCAAAATAGCGCACTCGCAGCGTACTTATAGCTCTTTTATAGCGCTGCAAAGCAAAATCACAAGGCTACCTGGCGTTTTTTACATAAGTGTCTAACCAGTTGTTCATCTCCCATAGCATATGCAGCAGGTTTTCTTTACCTCTGTAACTATGTGCCTCGAATGGCAGAAATACAAACCTTGTGGTGCCGCCAAATCCTTTGATTGCATTAAATAAACGCTCGCTGTTGATTGGGAAAGTACCCTGGTTATCGTCAGCATCTCCATGGATCAGCAAAATTGGTGTTTTGATCTTGTCAGCATAACTAAAAGGGCTCATCTCATAATACAACTGAGGGACTTCCCAGTACGTACGCTCCTCATTCTGAAATCCGAAAGGTGTTAATGTCCTGTTATAAGCGCCACTGCGGGCAATACCTGCTTTAAACAGCTTTGTATGTGCCAGCAGATTTGCTGTCATGAAGGCACCATAACTATGTCCGCCAACAGCCATTCTGTTTCTGTCGCCCACACCCAGGTCAGACAATTTATTGACTGCAGCTTCTGCATTCGCTACCAGCTGCTCTACATACGTGTCGTTTGGTTTTTTGCCATCTTTAGCAACGATTGGCATTTCAGCTTCGTCAAGAACAGCATATCCCTGCGTTACCCAGAAGATAGGAGAAGCCCAGATGATGGTTGTAAAGCGGTCTTTTGATCCCCTGATCTGCGCAGCATCCGAAGCTGAGTTAAATTCACGTGGATAAGCCCATATTAAAGTTGGCAAAGGACCGTCTTTTGCTTTGTCATATCCTTTTGGCAAGTACAGGTTGCCGGTAAGATCTACCCCGTCTGCACGTTTGTAAGAAATTTTTTCTTTGCTGATGCCATCAAGACCTGGATAGGGGTTGCCAAAGCTTGTCACCTGCTGGTCTGCCATTCTCAGCTTCAGGTTTTTGATGAAATAATTTGGCACCTCTTTCTGTGATTCCCTTCTGGTGAGCAGAACCAGGTTGTTGGCATCTATTACATCAGCCACATACTCATACGAACCTTCGGCGCTGCGCCAGATGATTTCGTTTTTCTTTGCGGCAAGATCAAATTTTGCCAGGAAAGGCAAATCTCCCTTTGGCGAAGAACCCACGGTATTGTTCATGAGTAATTTTGTACCATTATCTACGGTCTGCACCACATGGCGGCCAAATTTATTCTTCGTGGTAACAGGATCTCCGGGATCGTTATAGGCATCCGTCTGGTTTAGCGCGTAGAGTGTTTCCAGCACGCCCGTTGTTGGGTTGTAGCGGCTTACTTTAGTGGTTTGTTTGCTGCGTAGGCCTTCATAAACCAGGGCTAGCGCCGCATCTCCCCATGAAGTTCCGCGGTAACGGGCTTCGGTTTTAAACAGTTCTTTTGGGGCAGCAGTAAATGGCGCGCCCAGTGCAAAAACGGCATCATGAAACTGAACTTTCTTTTTGATCAGCCCGCTGTCTAAAGGCATTGCCCAGGTTACGGTTGCGGCTTCATCATCCCTCCAGTCATAATCCCGGGCAACATTTTGTGTATTGTCATAGCCGGAAGGCGTACCCTCTGTAGAAGGAAGTTCTGCAAGTACTTTTACCGTTTTGCCGGCCAGGTCGGTGATTTTTACCGTGGATGGGAAGCCCCTGTAGGTAACCAGATAAGAGAAGGGCTTGTTGATCGTTTTCTGTAAAACGTATTTTTTATCAGGCGACAAGCTCAGTGTGGTGTAGATGGCAGGCTGGCCTACAGGTGTTTCTACTCCATTTTTATTTTTCACAAGCTGTGAAGTGCCAAAAAATTCAAATAACTGTTCATCATAGGGCGATTTGATCAGATCCTGATAAGTAGGGCTTGGCGAAGCTTTGCCCAGGTTCTGCTGCACTGTAGGTCCTTTAGGCATTAATGGTTTTGCAGGAACAGCACTTGCCGGCTTTGTAGCCACACGGTATAAAAGCGTCTCGTTATCAACCCAGTTGATGCCATTGCCCAATACCACATTCAGGGGCTGCTTATTTACTTTAGTAGCTTTTGCAGAAGCTACATCAATAATATACAGGTCTACTCCCTTCGCAGTGGTGTTGGTAAAGGAAATTTTGGTCTCTCCCGGATTCCATTCCGGAATACCGGCAAACAGCGGAACAGGCAGACCGCTGATTGCAGACGTTTTGCCTGTCTTCATGTTCTTCAGGCTGAAATTGCTGATAAAGGCTTGTCTGCTCAGGGAGAAGTTGGCAGGGTTTATCCTTAATCCTGCAATGCGGAACTCAGGCATGGCGAGCTGCTCAACAGAAGGGTAGGAGTTGCGTTCGCTCAGCAGCATCCATCCGGCTTTGCCGTCAATACTTATTGTGGGAGTTGGTTTTGCCAGGAGTAAGTCGGCCATAGCTTTCGGCGGCAGCTGATAACTGACCGCATCCTGAGCAAATACCCCCAGCGATGTGCTGAGTAAGAACAGGCTTAGTAGCGTTTTTTTCATAAGGGTAAAGAATTAGTTAATCCGCTAAAATACAATTTCCGCATATGGAAACGGCGCTGATTGTATCAAAATGTTGATACAATCAGGCAGGGCGAATCAGCTCAATTTGGCATTTCCCCGAGGATCATACTGGATATTAGGCATATTTGCGTAAATTTGCAGCAATATCAATTTTAACTGGAAAACTGTGTCGTTAGATAAATTAAAACTTAGTAAGTCCCTGGTAACAGCAATGACTGATGCCGGCTACTTAACCCCAAAAGAAATTCAGGCTAAAACTATGTCGCGTATTCTTGGGGGGCAGGATGTACTTGCTGTAGGACCTGAAGGATCAGGAAAAACAACAACCTATGTTCTGGGCGTTTTAATGCGTTTGAAATATACGAAGGATGATGCGCCGAAGGTGCTGATCCTGGTGGCCGATAAAGACCGTGCGATTGCGGTGATCGACCAGTTTGTTTCGCTCAGCAAGAACAGGGACCTGAACATCGTTGGATTGTATGGTACCGGTGGAGTAGAGGCCGAAGTAAATGAGCTGGTGCTGGGTATCGATATTGTTGTGGCAACACCCCCACGTGCCAGGGCAATCTATCTGAAACTGGGCTTAAACCTGAGTAAACTGCAAACCTTTATTGTGGATGATGCAGAACTGATTATCAAACAGGGGATGCAGCTACCGGTTTGTGAGCTGGCCAGAAGCGCAGGTAAATGTCAGCATCTGGTTTTCACCGAGGTGATCCATGAAAAACTGACCAAGATGACCGACCAGTTCCTGAATTTTCCTACAGTGATCGAGGTTGAAGACTTTGGTGATACCAAAGCTGAAACGGTAACACAGGTGCTTTATCATGTGCCCAACTATAAAACCAAGGTTAATCTGCTGCATACATTGCTGCGTGATGACGAGGTGTTTGATAAGGTGGTCGTTTTCGTGAATACTCGATTGGCTGCACAGAAATTAACAAAAAGTATTGCCAGCAGCAGGGAGATGGAGTTTTCAATGTTAAAGCCCCTGCATTTTGATGAAGATGGCTTTGATGATTTTGAAGACTTTAAAGAAAGTCCTGAAGCAAGAGTACTGGTAGTTGCCAATGAAGGCGAAGGCGCATTAAACCTGGATGGTGTTCCTTTTATTTTCCACTTCGAAGTACCTGAAGAGAAAGAAACCTTCCTGGGCAGGATCATTAAAAACAAAGAAAACCCTGAAGAGGTGGTGGCCATTACTTTCGCTACTGATATGGAGCTGATCCAGGTTAAAAAGATTGAGCAGTCTATCGGCCAGAAGATGGAACTTTCAGACTTGCCGGATGAATTGCTCATCGAAAAAGCCTCTAAGCCAAAAGGATTGGATAAAAACCGTGTCGTAAAAACAAAAACTGATGAGCCTGCCGGTGGTGGTGCTTATCATGAGAAAAAAGAAAGCAACACCAAAACCTATAATTATGGTATTGGCCAGAAGGCTAAAATGACCATGAAAAAGAAGCATTCTTAGGTTAATCTATAATATTCAATAAAAAAGGCAGATCAACGATCTGCCTTTTTTATTGAATATTATTTCACTGTTTTTGCCTCGTTCCAGTAGACATCCATTTCTGCCAGCGTCATATCCTGAAGAGCTTTCCCGCTTTCCTGGGCTTTGCTCTCAATATACTGGAAGCGTTTGATGAACTTCTTATTGGTTTTCTCCAGCGCATTCTCCGGGTTAATACCGATAAACCTGGCATAGTTCACCAGCGAAAAGATCAGGTCGCCAAATTCACTTTCTGCTTTCTCGATGTCGATAGCCTCATTATCTACCACATTATATTCGTTTTTGAACTCTGCCAGCTCTTCCTCTACCTTTTCCCAAACCTGCGCCTTATTGTCCCAGTCGAACCCAATTCCACGGGCCTTTTCCTGTATCCGGCCAGCCTTAACCAGGGCAGGTAATGAAGCAGGAACACCTCCAAGTACAGACTTGTTTCCTTCTTTAAGTTTAATCTGCTCCCAGTTTCGTTTCACATCGTTTTCATCCTGCACCTCTACGTCGCCATAAATATGCGGATGACGGTTAATCAGTTTATCGCAAACACTGTTCAGCACATCCACAATGGTAAAATCATTGGTTTCTGATGCAATCCTTGCATAAAATACCAGGTGCATCATCACGTCCCCAAGTTCTTTTTTTACTTCCTGCAGATCGCCGTCAAGGATAGCATCAGACAGTTCGTAAGTTTCTTCTATGGTGAGGTGGCGCAGCGTCTCCATGGTTTGTTTTTTATCCCAGGGGCATTCTGTTCTCAGTGAATCCAGTATGGTTAACAATCTCAAAAATGCTGATGAGGGATCTGTTGCGGTTACAGGAGGAATAGTATTGGGCATGGCTATATGATTAAAAAGGCAAAAGTACAATTTTCTATTCAGGTTCTTCCAGTTTGATCTTTTTGGTGATGCGGTAAACCTTTCTCTTTTTCGCTGGATTGGCTTTTTCGCCAAGCAGAATTCCCCAGGGCTTTAGCTCATCCACCCTGTCAAATATGATTTTTAACATCGCCAGATAAGGGATGCAGAGGAACATGCCGGAGATCCCCCAGATCATTTCTCCCACCACAATACCTATAAAGGCGAACAGGGCATTGATCTTTACTTTTGAGCCCACTACAAGAGGCATCAGAATATTGCCGTCAAGTGCATGTACAGCAACGAAGGCAATAATCACCAAAAGTACCTTTGCTGCACCGGCTGTAGCAAAAGTAATGAGTATACTGATCAGCAGGGCAGAAAATATGCCTACATAGGGAACAAGATTAAATATTCCGGTAATCAGGCCCAGCAATACTGCATATTTTACACCAAGGATGGTCAACCCAATCATCATCAGCCCGGTTACGATCAGCATCTGCAAAAATAAACCAAGGATGTAGCGTTTAATGATGTACTGAATTTGACCCACTATATCGCTGACTTTTTGTTCGTGTTCTTCTTTGAAGACAGCCTTTAAAAACGAATACAGCACTCCGCGGTAATTTAAAATGAAGAAGGTAAACAAAAGCAGAAAAGCAAGGAATAACAGGGTTGAGGATAGTGTCATCAGCGTAACACCTACCAGCGTGGCACTTGTTGCTATCGCATTTGCTGCACTGTTTTTAAGATAATCTATTTGTTTATGTGCATTCACATGGAAAGTTCTGGATACCCAATGCTGCAATTCCTCAAAAGAATGCGTGGCCTGCTGTTTCAGCAATGGCCAGTCTTGCCCCAGATCGCTTAGTTGATTGGCCAGAAAAGCCATTATTCCTGCAATTACAGCGATCATGACTACTACAGAAACGATTGATGCCAGGCCTCTTTTAAACCTGCATTTGAACTGCAGGAAATTGGCCAGGGGCAACAGTAAAAAAGCGAGCAGGAACGATGCCAGTAATGGTGCAAGGATACTCTGTCCAAGAATGGCAAGATAGCCCAGACAGATGATTGCAAATAAAACCAAAGCCAGTTTGGCATAAAAGGGCAGGTAAATGTGTCTCATCAAATGTGGTGTTTAAGCGTTATTTCTTCTAAAAGACAAATGCCCTGCCAGAATTAACGGACAGGGCAATATGATATGCTGTTCATGGAGGCGTTTCCGTCTACCACTCCAGCAGTTTAAAATGCTGTACTGAATTTCAAGTTACGACCAGGCGCTGGCTTCATCCAGAATAGAAATATCTTCTATATCCAGTTTCAAAGCCGCTGCACGCGCAAGCTCTTCGAGCTGCGGCAGACTTGTCACACTCGCAATCGGAGCGGTGGCGGAGGGTCTTGCAATCAGCCAGGCCAGGGCAACACTCGCAGGCGCTGAATTGTATTGTTCAGAAACTTCATCAAGAGCTTTCAGAATCCTGAAACCCCTCTCGTCCATATAGCTTTTCACTCCGCCGCCTCTTTTGCTTTTCCCGAGATCTGCTTCTGAGCGGTATTTGCCCGTCAGGAACCCGCTGGCAAGTGAATAATAGCCGATTACTCCCAAATGGTGATCGAGACAGATCTGTTCAAATTCCTTTTCAAATTTTTCTCTTTTATAGAGATTATATTCCGGCTGAAAGCTCTGGTACTTCGGCAGGCTTGAACGCTGGCTTGTTTCCAGGGACTCTTTCAGGCGTTCCGCGCTCAGGTTAGACGCACCTATCCACCGTACCTTACCTGCCCTGATGAGCTGATCATAGGCTTCAAGTGTTTCTTCTACCGAAGTATCGGGATCGTCATAATGGGATTGATAGAGATCAACATAATCTGTTTGAAGGCGTTTCAATGAACCTTCAACGGAGGCTGTAATGTGTGCCTTTGTCAGGCTCTTTTTTCCGCTGCCCATATCGCCGCCTACTTTGGTAGCCAGGATCACTTTATTGCGGTTATTTCTTGCTTTCATCCATTTGCCAATGATCTTTTCAGATTCACCGCCTTCGTTTCCTTCTACCCATCGCGAATAGGTGTCTGCTGTGTCAACAAAGTTGAAACCTGCTTCAAAAAAACCGTCAAGTATTTCAAAAGACTTCGCCTCATCCAGTGTCCAGCCAAAAACATTGCCTCCAAACGTGATTGGAGAAACCAGCAGGTCTGTACTTCCTAATTTTCTTTTATCCATTTTAATTGTCTTTGATCTAAAGGGAACAATTTTCAGATAGACATGTTTGGACTGTTAGTAATGGAGTGTGTAATAGGAATGTAATCTGTTCCTGGTCTATTACAAAGTATTTCTTATAAAGCTGAAACTGCAATATGAGCCTGCAAGTTTTTTACAGCACGCAGCATCTCTCTCTTTCCGGGAGCCCCGGGAAGTTTTTCTATCGTCATGCCGAAACTTTTGAGCGCCCTTTTCAGTTTCCCGGTGATGGCGTAGGTAACGAAAATGCCGCCCGGTTTCAAAAAGGAGCAGACATGGCCTATGATTTCGTCAGACCACATTTCTGGCTGGTGCTGTACCGAAAAAGCATCAAAATAAACCAGGTCAAACTCAGGCTCAGCCTTGAAATCCTGTAATGTGGTATGTGGAATGGTCAGTTCCTGGCTTGCATTCAAAGTTGTAGTTGCGCTAAGAGCATTGTCATAATTGTTGATGAAGGTTTCCCAGATCGCTGAGGGTACATATTGGTCATATCGGGTTGATGCTAGGTCTCCGGTGCTCAGGGGATACGCTTCAATACCAGTATAGCTGATGACCAGGTTTTGTTCCTCTGCGTATGCCGAAGTCATCAGGAAGTTCAAACCTGTCCCAAAACCGATCTCGATTATTGCCAGGGGCTGGCCGGGAAAGGATTGTGCAGCAAATTTTAATCCGGCATCTATAAATACATGTTTGCTCTCCTGCAATGCTCCATGTTTGGAATGATAATGCTCGCCAATGGTTTCATTAAACAAGGTATTGGAACCGTCTGCTGTGGGGGTGATGATATTCATTCCTGCAAATTTATCCTATTTACTTAAATTAGCTCAAATTATATTGACGATGGATATAGAAATGTTTCGCGAATATTGCCTGAGTTTGCCGGGTACAACCGAAGAAGTGAAGTGGGAGGATAACCTGTGTTTCATGATTGAAAAGAAGATTTTTGTGATGAGTTCACTGACAGAGGGTTCGCTCGCAATGAAATGCAATCCTGAAGAGTTTGAAGAACTGGTTGCGCGTGATGGGATCAGGCAGGCCTGGCATCTGGCAAAAGGCCAGTGGATAGGACTGATGGACCTGGAAGTGATGCCGGCTGCAGAGCTGAAAAGAAGAATTGCCGAATCGCGACAACTGGTATTAAGTAAACTGCCAAAGAAAGTACAGGAAAAATACAAAGCACAGTGACCTTTTGGGATATGATCGAAATCATATCCTGATGTGCTTAAACACATTATTTTAGCCCGGTAGTGACGATAGATTTGTTTCAAAAATAAATCATGTTATTATGAAAAGGTTATTCGTGTTTGCAGCAATGATGATTGCAGGAATGAGCGTTTTTGGCCAGTCGGCCGATACTAAAGTACCAGAAATACAGTACAGATGGAAAATCAGGCTGCGCGGTGTTGGCGTACTGCCGCAGGAGAGTGCGTCTGTTGGCGTTATAGGGGGAGAAGCAAAAATCTCTAATTCATTTATACCTGAGCTGGATTTTACTTATTATTTCAGTAACCACTGGGCAGCAGAGCTGATCCTGGGCACAACACACCATAACGTTAGTACTGTTGGGTCTGATCTGAGTGCTGTCGGTGCTGGCAGTAATGCGAATGTCGATCTTGGAAAGGTCTGGTTGCTGCCGCCTACCTTAACGCTCCAGTACCATTATCCGGTTGGGAGATTTAATCCTTATCTGGGAGCAGGAATTAACTATAACATATTTTACAGCGCAGACAAGGGTCCGGTAGTTCAAAATATTGAATACAAAAATAAGTTTGCTTTTGCCGCCCAGGCAGGTGTGGATATCGATATCACCAAAAGGTTTTTTATCAATGCTGACCTGAAAAAAATATTCCTTTCTACCACGGCAAGTGTTGATGCTTCCAATTTAACTCCGGCTGGCAGTCCTGCACTTGCCCCGGTATTGGGAAATATTAAGGCTGATGTAAAAATTAATCCATGGTTATTGGGTGCAGGTATAGGATACAAATTCTAAGCAAAAAGCGCCGCTCAGGAATACCTGGCGGCGCTTTTTTTACTATCCGGGATGTGTTACCACATTCTGATTCTGTCCTCTGGCTTTTTGTATAATTTATCCCCTGGCTGTACATCAAATGCTTTATACCAGGCATCCATATTTACCGGGGCACCAATCGTTCTGAAAGGACCGGGAGAATGCGGATCTGTTTTAATCAGCTGTGCTGCACTCTCAGGCAGGATATTGCCTCTCCATACCTGTGCCCATGAAAGGAAGAAACGCTGGTCAGGTGTAAACCCATCGATCTTCTCATTGGATTGTCCCTGTTTGGTTAATTTGAAGGCAGTATAAGCTACGTTCAATCCGCCAAGATCACCGATATTTTCGCCCATGGTCAGTTTGCCGATTACATGTACGGTATCTAGAACCGTATAGGCGTTAAACTGCTCGCCCAAAGCTTTTGTTTTCGCTTCAAACTTTGTACGGTCTTCGGCAGTCCACCAGTTGCGCAGGTTACCGTCTTTATCATACTGGCTGCCGCTGTCATCAAATCCGTGCGACATCTCATGACCGATTACTGCACCAATGCCGCCGTAATTCACCGCGTCGTCTGCATCCGGTGCAAAGAATGGGAACTGCAGGATTCCCGCCGGGAAAACTATTTCGTTCATCGTAGCGCTGTAATAGGCGTTTACCGTTGGAGGTGTCATGCCAAAACGTTTGCGGTCTACCGGTTTCCCAAGTTGAGATACCATTTCTTTATATCCCCATACACCCGTATTTCTTAAGTTCTGGAAATAGGTGTTACGTGCAATGGTTAGTCCCTCATAATTTTTCCATTTATCGGGGTAACCAATTTTTGGTACAAAGGCATGCAGTTTTGCCAGTGCTTTTTCTTTCGTGGCATCACTCATCCAGTCGAGCCCCTTGATGCGGATCTCAAATGCTGCACGCAGGTTATTGATCAGTTCGGTCATCCTGGCTTTTGCTTCAGGCTTGAAATATTTTGCCACATACAGCTGGCCCAGTAATTCACCGATGGCGCCATCTGTTAATGACGACATCCGCTGCCATCTCGGTGTCTCTACCTTCTGTCCTGTTTGCGCCTGGTTAAATGCAAAACTGGCTTTTACAAACGGAGAACTTAAGTTCCCGGCCGCGCCTTTCAGTACAGACCATTCCAGGTATGTTTTCCAGTCGGCCACAGGAACGCTTGTCAGCATGCCGTCCAGCGCTACGAAGAACTTAGGCTGTGCAACAAGTACTGTATCTTGTCCCGGTACCTGTAGTTTTGGTAAAATAGCATTCCATTTCAGTGCTGGTGTAGTCGCGCTAAAAGCGGCAACAGTAAATTTATTATAAGTTTTATAAGGATCACGCATTTCAACGCGCGGCATCTGTGCTTCAGCGAGCTGCTTTTCAATCGCCAGGACTGTTGCTGCCTTCCGGGCTGCTTCAGTGGCTGATGAACCTGTAAGCGTAAACAGGGTAGTCATATAAGTAGTATAAGCCTCACGGATCTTCACCGAGCGGGCGTCATCTTTCAGGTAATAATCGCGGTCTGGCAGAGTTGTACCGCCCTGGCCCAGTGATACCACGTATTTAGTTACGTTTTTTCGGTCCTGCGCTACGCCAAAACTAAACATTGGTGAGGCTATGCCCGAAGTACGCATCAAAAGGGCTTCGTTAAGAATGCCCTGTAGATCTTTGATCTTTGTGATTCGTGCAAGATCAGCCTTGATTGGCGTGTAGCCCAGTTTCTCGATCGTAACACTGTCCATTGCTGCTGCGTAGAAATCGCCTACACGTTTTTTAACTGATCCCGCTGGTGCAGACTGATCGGCCGCAGCATCTTCCACAATGCTTTTTACAGCATTGATATTAAAATCCCTGAGTTCGTTAAAACTTCCCCAGCGCGTTTCTTTTGCGGGTACAGGATTGTTTTTAATCCAGGTGCCGCTCGCGTATTCATAGAAGTCATCGCCGGGTTTTACATTCAGATCCATGTTTGCAGGATCTATAAATTTTTTGGGTGCCTGTTGAGCGTAGGACGAATAGCTTACAGCTACAATGCCCAGAACTGCCACGCAGTTTTTGAGGTGCTTAGGTTTCATTTCTTTCAGTTAATAAAGATACCTTAGAATGAACTTGCTGCGGAATTAAGAAATATGATTAAATAATAGGTAGCAGGTCTTCGACAGGTATCGCAAAGGCTGAAATTAATAAAATATGGGCAGGGAAAAGCTTTCCAATAAAAATATTACCTGTTAAACCAGTAATAGATTTTAGTAAGGCCTAGCTTTTTAATAATTAATCCCGGAAGGAGAAATACTTTGATCGACTTCATAGCTGGAAAAAATGAAATATATACTATTAACATATTTTAACATTTATTATTGTGTGGAAGTGAAAAATTATATTAATGACTTCATTTTTTTGTGTCAATTGGCCGGGTTCAGGATTGCTGTTTGCGGCGCAAATATTAACTATCCTCACTGGGGCATCATCTGCCTTGGCAGATTTGTTATATTTGCAAACTAAATATCCGGCTGGTCTCAGTTCATCATCCGGGTATCTTTAACCAAATAATATTCAATTGAACCGTATAAATGGCTGAATTAAAATTTTTTACACAACGCTTAAAATTAAGATTAGTAGAAATGGCAGATCTTGAAGCCATTCATTTGCTCCATCACCTTGCAGAAACCGATCAGTATAACACCCTTGGGATCCCAAAAGACCTGGAAGAAACCAATATCATTGTAGACGGCTGGATCAGTGACCATCAGAAACGGACAATTAAGAATTATACCTTTACCGTGGAGCTGGAAAAAGGCGGCTTTATTGGCCTCATCGCTTTAAAGCTTTCCTCTTCGAAATTTAACAGTGCAGAAGTGTGGTACAAGATCAACGTAGAACATTGGAACAAGGGCTATGCCACCGAAGCCATCAAAGCGGTAATCGGATTTGGTTTCGGACGATTGAAACTGCACCGGATCGAAGCTGGCTGTGCCGTGGAAAATCTGGCTTCCATCCGGGTACTGGAGAAAGCAGGCATGACACAGGAGGGCAGAAAACGACAGATTCTGCCGCTAAAAACCGGATGGATGGACAGTTTTGAATTTGCTATTCTTGATGAAGAGTGGAAAGGATAAACATTTTCCCTCAAAAACCTTATTTTTGTACTTCAACCCCGATATTTTTATACGATAATGAGCATTTCTACTAAATACGATCCTGCCGAAACCGAAGATAAGTGGTACAGTTACTGGCTGGAGAAAAACTTTTTTCACTCAGAACCTGATGAACGCGAGCCTTATACGATTGTAATTCCTCCTCCCAATGTGACTGGGGTATTGCATATGGGCCATATGCTGAACAATACGATTCAGGATGTGATGATCCGCCGTGCAAGGATGCAGGGAAAAAATGCCTGCTGGGTACCAGGGACCGACCATGCGTCGATTGCTACCGAAGCAAAGGTGGTGGCGATGTTAAAGGAAAGGGGAATTAGTAAGAAAGACCTTACCCGCGATGAGTTTATGGCTTATGCCTGGGAATGGAAAGAGAAATACGGCGGCATTATCCTCGACCAGTTAAAAAAACTGGGTGCAAGCTGCGACTGGGAACGTACGCGTTTTACGATGGAAGATGATCTTTCTGAAGCAGTAATCGATTGTTTCGTTGATCTTTATAAAAAAGGAAGAATCTACCGCGGTATCCGCATGGTAAACTGGGACCCGGCCGGCAAAACGGCTGTTTCTGATGAAGAAGTAATCAGGAAGGAAGTAAACCAGAAGCTGTATTATATTAAATACTCCATTGCCCCTGCCAATGCAGATGGCAATGTTGAATACCTGACGATTGCGACTACGCGCCCGGAAACGATTATGGCCGATGCGGCAATCTGTATCAACCCGAACGATGAGCGTTATACACATCTGAAAGGCAAGACTGTATTTGTGCCGCTGATCAACCGCGAAATCCCCGTGATCGAGGATGAGTATGTAACCATGGATTTTGGTACTGGTTGTTTAAAAGTTACTCCTGCACACGATCTGAATGATTATGAGCTTGGAGTTAAGCATAAACTACCGGTGATCGATATACTGAATGACGACGGTACGCTGAACGAACTGGCAGTGATCCTGGTTGGGGAAGACCGCTTTGCTGCGAGAAAGAAAATTGCAGTGCTGCTGGATGAAGCCGGTCATTTGGATAAGGTAGAAGATTATAAATCACAGGTTGGATTTTCTGAGCGTACAGATGCTGCGATCGAACCAAAACTGTCGATGCAATGGTTCTGTAAAATGGACGAAATGGCCAAGCCAGCCTTAGCAGATGTGCTGAACGGCGAAGTAAAACTGATACCGGAAAAGTTTGTAAACACTTACCGTCACTGGATGGAGAATGTGCGTGACTGGAATATCAGCCGTCAGCTTTGGTGGGGGCAGCGTATACCTGCCTGGTATGATGATAAGGGGAACTGGGTAGTTGCAAAAACGCAGGAAGAAGCATTAGATGAATTCCTGAAATTAAAAGATATTGATGGCAAATTCTCGGAAGAGGAAGCTTATGGCTTTAAACATCAGCTGGCACCTTTTATCAGGCAGGATGATGATGTGATGGATACCTGGTTTTCATCATGGTTATGGCCAATCTCAGTATTCAACGGCTTTAAGGAGCCTGGGAATAAGGATATCAATTACTATTATCCAACAAACGACCTTGTAACTGCTCCGGAGATCCTTTTCTTCTGGGTGGCACGTATGATCATGGCTGGGCACGAGTTTATGGGCAAAAAGCCTTTTACCAATGTATACCTGACGGGGATTGTTCGTGATAAACTTGGGCGTAAGATGTCTAAATCACTGGGAAATTCTCCTGACCCGATTGGCCTGATTGAAAAATACGGGGCTGATGGCGTGAGGGTAGGAATGCTGCTGTGCTCTCCTGCAGGAAACGACCTGATGTTTGATGAAAGCTATTGTGAACAGGGCAGGAATTTTGCCAATAAGATATGGAATGCCTTCCGTCTCATCAAAGGATGGGAAGTGGATGAGAGCCTGCCAAATCCTAACGGACAGGCGATCTTATGGTTTGAAAACCGCTTCAACGAGGCATTGGCCGAAATTGAAGATAACTTTAAGCAGTACCGTTTATCAGAAGCACTGATGACCACCTACAAACTGGTTTGGGACGACTTCTGTGCATGGTACCTGGAAATGGTGAAACCTGTATAT
The DNA here is from genome assembly GCF_900182595.1 of Pedobacter westerhofensis. GTDB lineage: Bacteria > Bacteroidota > Bacteroidia > Sphingobacteriales > Sphingobacteriaceae > Pedobacter > Pedobacter westerhofensis. Next base: position 72,282 of record NZ_FXTN01000009.1, read on the forward strand.
CAGCACCCGGTTGATCCGGCTACGCTGACAGCAACGATTGGTTTCTTCGAAAAGGTGTTGAGCCTTTTACATCCGTTTATGCCTTTTATTACCGAAGAGCTTTGGCATGATGAGATCTTTGGTGAGAAAGGTGAGCTGGATTGTATCATTGTTGCCCCGTATCCTGTTGTTGGCACTGCTGATCTTCCCCTGCTGAAGGATGTTGAAGTTGTCAAAAGTATTGTTGCAGAAGTACGTAACATCCGAAATACCAAACAGATCTCTCCTAAAGAAGCTTTGCCTTTGAGCATTAAAGTGAATTCTGCGATAGCTTATGATAAATGGTTAACGATTATCTCTAAGCTGGCGAATATCACCGCAGTAGATTTTGTGAATGATAAAGTAGCTGGTGCATCTTCATTCATGGTAGGAAACGATGAGTTCTTTATCCAGTTAAATGAGACCATTGATGTGGATGCTGAAAAGGAACGTTTGAACGCAGAACTGGTATACTTACAGGGATTTTTGAAATCTGTAGATGCAAAATTAGGCAATGAACGTTTTGTGCAGAACGCCAAGCCGGAGATTATCCAGAATGAACGGAATAAAAAAGCAGATGCTGATGCAAAAATAAAAATTATCGAAGAATCACTGGCAGCGCTGTAAAACGGCTGCTGGTATTGTACTGCTGAGACATATAGGTGCTATTGTATATAGATATCTATATGTCTTTTTTGTTTTACAGTCTGATCTGCAGGGTCAGAAAAATACTCCTTGCATCTGCCGGTATGATACCTGGCCCGGGATAACTTTCTGCACGCCGGGTAAAGTATCTTTTGTCTGCCAGGTTGTTGACCGAGCTTTGTAATGTAAATAGTTTGCTGATTTTATATTCCGCAGAAAGATCCATTACCGTATATGCCGGGATTAATCCATCAATGGCATTACTGGTAAACACCGCATTTGTAGCATCTGTAAATTGCTCACTGGTATATGATATTTGATAACTGGCCGACAGTCGTTTGTGCTGAAAGGACAAGCCTGTTTTGAATATCAGGTCGGGCGCCAGTTCTACTTTTTTATTCTGATAAGCCGGTTCATCACTGTTAACATACCGGGCATTGATGAGTGCCAAATTGGTAAAGAGCGATACGCGGTTATTTTTATCCCCCGCATTGTGGGTAATGAAGTGCAGCAGCTCCAGTTCAGCGAAAGACTCAAAGCCCAAATTTCTGGATTGAGAAACATTCGTCCTGAGACGATAGATGTTAAATGATACCGGATCTACCTGTTGTACCGTACCAATCCTGTTGTTATAATTGATAAAGAAAATGCTGACGTCGTAATTGAAAATACCTGAAATATTTCCACGCATGCCCAGATCAGCGGAGTAACCTTTTTCATCTTTCAGATCAGGATCTGTAACGATGTTGGGATTTGCAGAATGAATATCATTGAAATTTATGGCTCTGTAATTCTGGGAAATATTGCCATACAACTGCATGGCCTGGGTTTGAACATAACTTAGTCCGATGCCAGCAATCACAAAATGACGACTGTTATTTTTGTTCTCCTGTACCTGCTCGCTAAAGAAGATATTTCCTGCCTGGTCTTTTTTTATGTTGGAATAAAATCCATTGGCTTTGGTGATAATATTTTCAAATCTCAGACCTGGGATAATACTAAATTTGGGATTGATTTTAAAGATGTTTTCAGCAAACAATGCCACATTATAATTGGGGAAATTGTATTTGGAATAGGCGTTGGCATCATTAATTGTATAATCAAAATCGGTAGAATTGCCGCTGCTGCCATTATTGCCAATTCCCTGCTGGCGGTCGGTATGTCCCCTGTAAGTCCTCAGGCCTATCAACAGGTTTTGCGGATTATTTTTGAGGTTATAAGCATATAGCAATCGGGTTTCATTGCCGTAGTTGGTATATTTATCTTTGTACAGGTCCCTGGGGAGCCCCGGATCCGGCCGGTTAATAAAATCCAGGTCACCAAGCGCATCCCTGTCTGCTAACAGCCCGAAAAATCTGGAATTAAGTTTAAGGCGGTCATTAATTTGATAGTCCAGTATAGCTGCACCCAGGTTCCAGTCTACCTTAAACCAGTTTCTTGCGCGTACTGACTGATGCGGATCTTCAGCAAATTGTGCGTCGGTTAATCCCCCTGGCTGCTGCGCAAGGTAGTTCATATGTGTATACTGGAGGGTGACCGTCAGCTTATCATTGATTGTGTAACCAACAGAGGCATAACCAGTATTCACATTGAAGCCAGAATTTGGCCGCCATCCGTCACCTGATTTGTGCTGGAACAATGCATAGTATTGCAGCTTCTTTGATTTCCCTGCAATGCTGTTGGTGGTGTTGAAAAAGCCCCATGATCCGGTCGTTTCCCGTGAAATAATTTCCAGTGGCTTATCTGCAGCAGGGCCTTCCTTCAATTTGAAATTGATCAGTCCGCCAAACTGTGTTCCATATTGCAGCGATGCAGCACCCCTTAGTATTTCAATGCGGTCTACCAGTTCTGCCGGGGGCGAGTAATAACTTTCAGGGTACCCCAGCGCATCGGCACTGATATCATACCCATTCTGGCGGGTATTGAAGTTGGTGATCCTGTTTGGATTTAAACCTCTGCCTCCTATGCCCAGCTGTATTCCGGCGCCATCATTTTCCCAGATATTTAAACCAGCCACTTTTGCATAGATCTGCCGGGTATTGTTCGTTGCGGTATTCCCGACCACGTCATTTAGTACAATTACTTCGCTTTTTTTTCCTGCATTAATTGTTGTGCCTTCTATTGCTTTTAGACGGGTAACGCCGAAGGTTTTTTCTTTTTCGGCCTCTATTTTTACATTATCCAGTTGTTTGACCAATTCTTCCATTGTCAGGTTGAGGTTCAGGTCAGTGTTGACCTTTACTGTACGCAGCAAAAGCTGATAACCTACTGCTGAGATTGCTAACTGATAGCTGCCAGGATTGATTTGTGCCAGTTCGTAATTGCCCCTGGCATCGCTGACAGTTGTGTAAGATGTGCCTTTAAACGATATTGATGCATTAGGAAGGACATCTCCACCGGTGGTTTTAATCTGCCCCTTTACTGTAAAGGTTTGTGCCGGAAGTGTATTGGAAGCCATTGTTACGATGACCACGATCAGGATATACAGGTGTTTCATTCTTAATTTTTATCAAATGGAAGTATCCATTTTTTATGGTCAAAAGATTCTGTTTCATTCGCCAGGTTAACTGTACTGTCAATGTACAATCTGCTGCCGCTGCCATTCAGGGTTACATAGCTTTGGGCAGTAACTACGGGATTTTTAATTCCTTTTTTTTGATATTCCTCAGCCAGGAAATGTGCGTATTGAAGGATCATGTCGGGCTGTGTAGCCATCATGTTTTCCTGAAACCGCGTCAGGTATTGCGGGTTGGTGATCTCAGATGTTCTGCCTGTGGAAGGATCTTTAACATGAAAGAATATTGTTCCTCCTTTTTCCATCAGCATAACACGCCAGGAAAAACGGTAGCCTTCTTCCGTCCAGTATAGTTTTCCCGGGTATAGTAAATACCTGAGGGGAATCAGCAGCTGCAGGCTAAAATGTATGATCAGCACCGCATAAATTAAATCCATCTTTTGCAAGGGAATAAGGTAGGATTCAGCATACCGGTGACTACCGTGGCTTTCTTTAGCTTTTACTGAACGGAGCGTATTTAAAAATGATAAGATTTCTAAGTGGGTATCTGCTGAGAAGAAAATGGTAGTCACAGTAATCATGATGTAGGGGAACATCCCTATCTTAAAAAACAATGCCGTAGCCAAATGGAAAATAATAACAACAATATAAGCCGGTTTTCTGGTTTCTTTCCGGATCAGCAGAAAGGGGATGAATAAATCAAATAATGCTCCAAACCAGCTAAATGCACTGGCAACCCAAAATTTACTGAGCAGTTGCCCAATTACAGGCATCCAGCTGCTGGCTGGTAACCATATGCTTAAAGGCATGGCCGCAATCAGCCAGTCGTAGTTTAATTTAGAAATTCCTGCGAACAGATAAACCAGCAAAAGCTGAAGTTTAAAGATGTTAATTGTCCAAGCCGGGACACATTCGGTATATAACTGGGGTTTGCGCCATACATCGGCGGAGAAATAGCGGTTTGCGGGGACAAGAATAAGTAAGAACGCCATTACACTGATCAGGTAATAATGGTTAAGATAAGTAGTCTGATCAATCAGTTCCACGTAGGTAAAACAGAGAAAAAAGGTTCCGATAGCGATCCTGTAAAAGAGGCCAATGGTGACCAGCAGGGATGAAATAACCAGCAGGGCAAACAGTGTGTACATGCCTGTTGCAGCAGGTGCTTTCACCCAATGGAACCCATAAAATGTAAAGTGGAAAACGGGTTGAATGTAAAAGGCTTCGATCCAGCCCTTTAGTATAAAGCGTAGGGTACTGATCAGCATAATTGTCCCGAATGCTATTCTGAAAACAGCAAGCGGGGCAATGTGTTTTGGAGTATTAATCTCCGTCATTATCTCCGAAAGTGATTAAAATACCCAGGGATGAAGTCATGTCTGTTTTGAGCAATACAGTGAGTTTCTGCAGTTCCGTGTAAGCTGCAGTTACCGCTGCGGGGTTGCTGACAATGTTAGCAGAGAGTGGATCCGTTAAACCCTGTAATTTGGTAATCGCAGCAGCAAACTGATTTAAAATCGTGGTGTTCAATGAACTCCCGTCTTTAGCCTTAGCATTGGATTTGATCAGGTAGTCATCCAAACCTTGTCCGTCTCCCTGTGCGCTTTTACCTGTATAAATGTTTTGGATGGCCTGGGTATGCAGAAGCGCCAGCTGCAGCGACATTTTTGAATAATAGGCTTGTACTTTGGTAGGGAAGGTGGTGCCCATTGATTGTACGCCCGCCGGAATCCCTACTTCATAATTTTTAAGGATCTCATAGTCATACACCAACTGGTTAATCAGTGAGCTGGTGGAGCTGCCTGTGGCTGTGCCCACTGAGCCTTCGAATGTTGCTCTGTAGCTGCCCCAACCGCTCAATACTGTGGCTGCTTCGGCCTTAAGCTCTGCTGACAGTTTTGCCAGGTAAGCTCTCCTGTTGGCCGCCCGGGAATCTGTTGTGTACATCAGCAAAATTGCATTGTTATCAGCGCCCGTACCAAATAACAGGTAATCCAGGGCAGGAAGGCCTTTGGCCGATAGGTTGGCCAGAATGTTGGGATCGTAGGTGCCGGCAGTAACGTTAGCATTAATCTGGTTAACATCAGTAGGATAGGTGTTTACATTTACCCTGAGTGTTGCTGTTTCCGCGGGGCCGAACTCGAATACAGAAGTTGACTGCCATTGTTTATAGGCAGCCTGAAAAGCCGACTGAAGGGCAACAAGTTTGGTGTTATCCGGACTTGCATTAAAGGCCGTAACCGCAGCATCCAGGTTAGCTGTGGCCGTTTGAAATGATGTGTAAGCTGGCAGGATGATATTTGCACTGATATTGATCAGCATCGCTTTACGGTCAAACGCCGGGCTCTCCTCCGGAGTTGTTGAACCTCCTGATTTCTTACAGGACTGTATGGCTATAATTGTCGAGGCAGCTATCAAAGCCGCATAAATGAATTTGCGCATGGTATATTATTTTAAAACCAGCCGCATCTGATTGCGGCTGGTTGTTATTATAAACTTTGTATAAAGGATTTACAGTATATCCTTGACGCTGTCGAACCCATATTGGGCTGAAATCGCATCTCTGATACTGTTTAGTTGTGTAAGTGTCAGGTCGTAAAAGTTTTTAGGGAACAAAGCCAGGATCTCATTAATCTTTGCATCTGTTATCTTTTTCTTAGGATTGTATTTCAAAGAATAAACAAATCCATAACATTCAGAAAGCCTGCTGTTCCTTACGATATTATCATTGATAGACTCTTTTACTTCTTTAACCTCCTGAAGGGCGGCAGCGCCTGTAAGTTTCTCAAAAGTCTCCAGGATGATAGTTGCCTGTGCAAGTTTCGTTTTGTCATCCTTGTTGCTGATGGCTGCCCTTCCTTTCAGGAAGGCATCCATCAGGATTTTATTGGCTTTATAGCCCGAATCTACCTGGGTACTGTAACTTCCCCAGAATTTAACACCCGTTTTATTGGTGGGGAAATCAATAGGGACTCCCCAGTATCCGAAAGCTGTGTCCCAGTTGTGTTCCATGGCTGTTCCGCTACCTGTCACTACCGTTGTGTTATTCACCGAACTGCTGATACCACTGTCCATATAATTGTTAACAATCTGGTAGGTGATCAGCCCGCCCATGATCGTTTTATTGAATATCTGTGCGTAGTTAATGCCCGTACCGGTAAGAGCATATTTTGTGGCTGCATTCGCTGTACTCGCACCCACTCCGGCAACACCTCTGCTGGCTGCTGTTGCAGACTGGCTAACTTTTACAAGGCTGTCAATAAACCCGATTACATCTGTCTGGAACAACGGGGCTGTTTGACTGTTGATCTGCAAACCCGAGGTATTGTAAGCCGCGGTAGCAAAAGGAGCACCTGTGTTTGTTAGCATCGCTTTGAGCTTTACGCCATCAACCGGGCCAACTGTTGCATTTCTCATCACTGTACCCATTTCAGTAACCATTCCCAGAACAGTATTGGAAGCGTTTAGATCTACGTTCGCAAAATTATAAGTTGTTGGAACCGTATAAACCGGAATAGTTTCATCTGGCGCAGAATCCTTGCTGCAGCCTGCAATCAAAAGTACCAGTGCCGAAAAACCGAGTGCTGTAAATTTTCTTTTCATATTTGCGTTTATATAAGTTGATTTTATAATAACGCAAATTTAGATTTGGGAACCTTCGGAAGCAATACCCCCGAGGAGGTATATTCATAATGAGTCTAAATAAAGATGTCGTTTAAGTAGCTGAGCAGAAAGATCAGTTCTGACGCATGCTTAAACGTGAAGCCGAGCTTTTTGATGATATTCTTTCGGTGGGTTTTTATCGTGTGAACGCTCAAAAATAGCTTTTCTGCGATTTCTTTGTTGGCCTTGCCTTCAGCGATTAAGTGAATAATTTCAGTTTCACGATAAGAGAGCAAAGGCGTACCATCCACCTTTCTGGGTGGCAATGTATGTCCGAAAAGCGTTTCCTGAATTTTCTTGCAATAGTATTGTTCCCTTTTTACAGTGGCATGTATCGCTTCCAGAAGTTCATCAACTGTGGATTCCTTGGAGACATAATTCCTGATACCATAGTTGATGGTTTCAAGAATATCGTTTTTGCTTTGCCTGTTGGCCAGTATTAAGATTCTGACGGAATCAAACATTGCACCGATATTCTGGATATCGTTAGGAGAATAATCGCGGCCGTAATTAGGATCCATAATAACGATATCTGGTTTTAATGCCCAGATCAGTTGTTTCAACTCTTCCGGAGAGCTGGCTTTGCCAGTTATAACCATGTCCTTTTGCGATGCCAGGGCGGAAATTATCCCTTCACGGGTTAACATTTGATTATCGGCGATAAGTATTCTGATCACGTGGGTGTGTTATTAAGTCTGGTTCTAAACAGGCTTACGTGATGCAACTGAGCTTGGTTGCTTCAGGAACAAGATAATTTTTGAGATAATTTGGGAGTGCTTATAACGAGCTGTACTCCGGCAGGTCCTGAAAAAACAAAAACTTAGAGGTCACATGATCAATCTGCGCATAACAATGTTTTAGTCCATTGGTCACTACCAGCCATTTGGCCTGATGTACAGAATTGTAGCGGGCAGCCTGATCAAACACGCCCTGCGATATCTTAACGGTGGGGGCTTTGCATTCAATCACCATGATCCTTTCCCCGGCAGTGTTAAAGATCACGATGTCCGTCCGCTTTTGTAACTGGTTTAAACTGAGACCCCCTTCAATTTGTATAAGAGACCGGGGGAATTTTTTGTCTCTGATCAGATAGTGGATAAAATGCTGCCTCACCCATTCCTCCGGTGTTAGAACCAGATGCTTTTTCCTTACCTCATCAAAGATGAAATGCTGCTCTTCTTTCAGTGTAATCCTGAAAGGATAGGGCGGGAGGTTCAGTGCTGTTGGTGTAAATGCCATTTGTGCAAAAATAACCTTTAATAATTAGTTTTAAGGGGTTACATTTGAATAATTTATGAGTGCTTCCGATATTATAAAAGACCTTAAAGCTAAAAAGTTTAAGCCTGTATATCTCTTACATGGTGAAGAACCTTATTACATTGACCAGATCATCCATTATATGGAACAGCATATTCTGAATGAGATGGAGAAGGGCTTTAACCAGACAGTTCTGTATGGTAAGGATACGGATATGGCTACGATCCTGAATGCGGCAAAACGATATCCGATGATGTCTGATTACCAGCTGATTGTAGTGAAAGAGGCACAGGACCTCAAGTGGTCTAAAGAAACGGAAGGAAGCAGCAAACAAGCTGAGTTTGTGCAGAATTATTTCGAAAATCCGCTGAGCAGTACCATTCTTGTACTGGGATTTAAGTATGCGAATTTTGACAAACGCAAGAAGATCTTTAAATCTATCACTAAAAATGGTGTAGTATTTCAATCGGATCCGGTTAGGGATTATAAGCTTGCCCAGTGGATTGAAGAACTGGTTAAAGAAAAGGGCATGAAGATCGCTCCGCAGGCTTCAGCGTTAATGGCCGAATACCTGGGGGCAGACCTGTCCAAAATTTCCAATGAACTGGAAAAACTAATGCTCAATATCAGCAAGGATACGACTATTGACACTGATCTTGTCCAGAAGAATATTGGGATCAGTAAAGAATACAACGTATTCGAATTGCAAAAGGCCCTGGCTGCCAGGAATGTCCTTAAATCTAACCAAATTATCAACTACTTCGCAGATAATCCTAAAGCGAATCCCATGGTGATGGTCATGGCCAATCTCAACTCTTATTTCTCCAAAATTCTTAAATATCATTATCTGCAGAATAAAAACGATGCGGCTAAAGAACTCGGTGTAAATCCATACTTCGTAAAGGATTATGAAGTTGCTGCTCGTAACTACAACCTTAACAAGACCTTTGATATTATCAGTCTCCTTCGGGAATACGACTTAAAAAGCAAAGGTGTAGATAGCACAGGCAATGTTACCGATGGTGAACTGCTAAAAGAACTGCTGTTTAAAATGATACATTAATTTACGTTTAAATCATACAATGAACTATTTTTTAGTTAAATCAGAACCTTTCAAATATAGCTGGGATCAGTTTAATAAGGACGGTCGTACTTTTTGGGACGGTGTAAGAAACTACCAGGCCCGCAACAATATCAAGCTGATGAAGGAGGGCGATCTTGTTCTTTTTTACCATAGCAACGAGGGAAAAAATGTAGTAGGAATTGCGAAGGTAGTCAGAGAGTTCTATCAGGACCCGACTACAGATGATGCCAACTGGGTTGTTGTAGATCTTTCGCCCGTGGAAACGCTTAAGAATCCTGTTTCACTGGAACAGATCAAGGCTGAAGAAAGCCTCAAAGAGATATCGCTGATAAAACAGGGCAGATTGTCCGTGATGCAGCTGAAAGCGACTGAGTTCGATAAGATTCTTGAAATGGGCAGCTAAACAGCTGCCTTTCATTTGCCTGATTGTTGCTGCTTGTAATGCGAGGAGAGCTATCCCACAATTAAGCTCTTAATCCTTGAAAAATAATGCTTTCAGTTCTTTGGCATCACTTGCATCCATCTTCCCTGCTAAAATCAGGCGCAATTGTCTTCTTCTCAAAGCACCCGCAAATAATTCAATTTCTTCTTCTGTTTCAGGGGAAAGTTCAGGTACAGGAATCGGCCGGCCGCTCTGGTCTACAGCTACAAAAGTATAAAAGGCTTCGTTGGATTTAATACGGCTGCCCGATGGAATGTTTTCTGCCCATACATCCATTCTTACTTCTACTGAGGTATGAAAAGCACGGGTTACTTTAGCCTCAATAGTAATCACATCGCCAAGTTTAATTGCATGCTGAAAGGAAACGTTATCTACGGAAGCTGTCACGACAATCCGGTTACAATGCTTCTGTGCGGAGATCGCTGCGGCGATATCCATCCAGTGCAGTAACCTGCCTCCCATTAAATTGTTTAATGTATTGGTATCATTTGGTAAAACCAATTCATTCATCACCGTCAGTGAATTTTTAGGATGTTTAGCTATTGTGCCCATATTGGCTGCAAAAGTAAACAAAAACTAACACTTCATGTTATCTCTCTGCGCTCATACAAAAAACGTATATAGAAATAATGATCAATCAAACCCTGATACAGTACTTCCACTGGTATTACAACGACGAATTAAAATTATGGAAAAAAGTCTCATCCGAGGCTAAATCACTCAAAGATATAGGCATAACAGGAGCATGGCTTCCGCCGGCTTATAAATGTACTGAAGGTAGCAACTCTGTAGGATATGATTGCTATGATTTGTACGATCTGGGAGAATTTGATCAGAAGAACAGTGTTCCTACAAGATATGGAACCAAAGAAGAGTATCTGCAGGCCATAAAAGACTTGCACGATCAGGAAATCATGGTTGTTGCCGATGTGGTTTTCAATCACAAAGCCGGAGCAGATGAACTGGAGAAAGTACCTGTTAAACGTGTAAATCCGGATAACCGTGCTGAATTTACTTCTGATCAGTTTGAAATAGAAGCATGGACAAAATTCACTTTTCCGGGAAGAAAAGGTAAATACTCAGAATTTATCTGGGATAAAAGATGCTTTAGTGGTATCGACTGGGCGGAGGACCTTCAGGAAACTGCGATTTTCTCTATTCAAAATGAATATGGTGACGGATGGGAAGATGTTCCCTCAGATGAAATGGGAAATTATGATTACCTGATGTTCAATGATATTGAATTCAGAAATAAAGCTGTCCGTGAAGAGTTAAAGAGATGGGGCGAGTGGTATTATGAAACCTGTGGTATGGGTGGGTTCAGGCTTGATGCCGTAAAGCATATTTCTCCAAGATACCTGGCAGAATGGCTGGATCATATGAAAGCTAAATTCGACAAAGATTTCTTTATCGTTGCAGAAAACTGGATACTGGATGATGTGCAGAAACTAAGGGATTATGTAGATCTTACAGAAGGAAGGATGCAGTTATTTGATTCCATGCTGCACCATAATTTTTACCAGGCCGGACAACAGGGAAGCGATTATGATCTAAGCAAGATATTTAATGATACACTGGTAGAATCACACCCCCAGCTATCGGTAACATTTGTGGATAACCATGACTCACAGCCGCTGCAATCGCTGGAGGCTTATGTGGATTTCTGGTTCAGGCCGCTGGCTTACGCGCTGATCCTATTGAGGGAACAGGGAATACCATGTGTCTTCTATCCGGATCTGTATGGTGCAAAATACATAGATAAAGACAATGATGGAAATGATGCAGATGTAGAATTGATTGGTGTGCCCCAGCTGGACGTAATGGTCAGAACAAGAAGGGATGCTGCACATGGAATTCAACGGGAATACTTTGATCATCCAAACTGCATTGGTTTTACCAGAGAAGGAACTGCAGAGCAGGAAAATTCTGGGGTAGCTGTAGTATTAAGTAATGGAGAAGAAGGATCTAAACATATGGAAATGGGGCCGGCACAAGCGGGTAAGGTTTTCGTAGATGCCCTTGGTCACAGAACCGAAGAAGTAACAGTTGGTGACGACGGATGGGGGGATTTCTTCTGCCAGGCAGGCAGCGTATCTATCTGGGTGCGTAAAAACTAATTGGTCTTCAGCCTAATATGGCTGTAGTTTACTTTTGTACGGTGCTGACCAGATTGTAACCAATCAGTTCATCCCAGCGGCTGCCGGGCCTGCGGTAATAAACAAAGGCCTGGTAGTCATTTTCCGTTTCAAAGAAAGAACCTTCAAAAGTAGTATTGTCGGCTTTGCCGGAAGAGTTGTCCCTCCATGTGTACTGATAATCATATACGCCCTGTTTCAGGTACAGGCTGGCAAAGAATTTCTTTTTTACAGGATCAAATTTGAGTTTGTTTTCTTCAGTGAGGGTATAATTATTAAACCTGCCCACTACATAGATATTCCCGTTGTCAGAAGGGGTTTTTGAATTCAGCGTAAATAGTACGCGCTGATAATCACTGTCGCTATCGTTGTCGATATTGTCCTGGTTACGGACAAAGAAAGCCCCGTTGTCATCGTTAAATTGTGTGTATTTGGGCGCATTGCTGTTCAGGTCCTGAAATAAGACCACATTATTGGTGCTGTCTGTAAATATATCCTGCACATGCTCCCCTTTAAAACGAACGCTGCGCGAATCAAATTTCCTGAATTCATTGCTGCCTGAAAAATCGTTGCTCGCCAGGTCATTGTAAATCAGTGAACCAGGTTTCACAAACGTAGGTTTGGTATTCAGTTTAGCTGTTAAGGGATTGCCATTTTGCAGCAGTACCATCTTTACGTCCTGATAGGGATTTTGAATGCTGATGGTATAAGTAACGGTTACGTTCAGTTTCTGGTTGCTGAACCTTAGTGATACCTCATTGCTCGGTAAAATCTGTGTCCCGATATTTACCTGTTTGTCTGCAATAAAAAACCGTTGTGAACAAACGGGCTTCTTTTGATCACCATCTTCATAAACTTTGAGCAGATAATTTCCCGAAAGCTTTGGCTTAATCTGGTCATTTGGCAGACTGAGCGTATAATGCGTAAATTTCTGAAGGGTCTTCGAAGAATAGGCATAATCTACAATCCTGTCTTCGGTAGTTCCTTCAAGATAATCCAGGGCAGAAATACCCGAAGATTTCCAGTCGTAGGTGCAGTGTTCCACCGTATACCAGTAGTTTTTACTGCCGCCACGCAGGTCGTCAAAAGAAAAAAGCAACTGCTCGGAAGAACCGAGTGTGATTACAGGAAGGGATTGCTCTTTTTGGGCATTGTAGCATTGTACGGTTTTGATCTGTGAATTATACACCTGGTTATCGTACACAAATTGCTGCTGTGCGCAGGCAATCTGAAGGATGAACAAACTTAAAAAGAGCAATACCCCCGTTTTGATCATTAGTTGCTTTCTAGTTCCATAATCTCAGCGGCAAGCTCTTCCCATTTGTTCTGGGCAGTGTCAAGCAACTGTTTTGCTGTCTGGTATTTTTTATTTGCCTCGGCCAGTTTAGCCTTATCGCTGTATACTTTTTCATCGGCAAGTTCAGCTTCAACAGCTTTCACATCTTTGTCCAGCTGGACAGTTTCCTGTTCAATCTTCTGCAGCTGGTCGTTCAGTTTTTTTAGCTGCTGCTGACTGTTCACCGTAACCGGTTTTGGTTCCGCTTTAGGTTTTACTTCTTTCTCCGCAGGTTTTACAGGGATACTCTTTGCAACAGGCGGCACGCGTTTGCTGTTCCAGACTTCGTATTCGGCATAGGTACCCGGATATTGTTTAATCTGTTCTTCTTCGATAAACCAGATTTTGTTGGCTACGTTATCCAGGAAGTACCTGTCGTGGGATACGGCAATGAAAGTTCCTTCAAACTGTTTAAGGGCCTGGATCAGGATGTTTACAGACTGGATGTCAAGGTGATTCGTAGGCTCATCCAGGATCAGGAAGTTAGAGTCTGTTGTGAGCGACTTTGCCAGGGCTACCCTTGATTTTTCTCCTCCTGAAAGGACTTTGATTTTCTTGAATACATCGTCGCCGGTGAACAGGAAACAGCCAAGGATGCCCCTTAACTCTGTGTCTGTATGTTTCGGCGCAAATGCCTGCAGTTCTTCAAGGATGCTGTTTCCCAGGTGGAGCGACTCCAGCTGGTGCTGTGCAAAGAAAGTTGTAGTTACATTGTGGCCAGTCTCGCAGGTACCATCAAATTTCTCTACGCCTGCAACCATCCTTAGCAGGGTTGACTTTCCTTTACCATTGGCACCGATAAGGGCAATTTTATCACCTTTTTCGATAACTGCTTCGGCATTTTCAAGGATATCTATATTCGGATATTTCTTGGTGGCATTTTCAATCCTGATCACGTGCCGGCCGGAAGGTTTGGTAAACTTAAAGCTGAAGTTTACTGTTGGGTTATCGTCGTCCACATCCTCTACGCGTTCCATCTTGTCCAGTGCTTTCATGCGCGACTGTGCCATTTTAGCCTTGCTGGCTTTGGCTTTGAAACGCTCGATCAGTTTCTCTTCCTGTTTAATCTTGGCCTGCTGGTTTTTGAACTCACCTTTCTGAATCTCGCCGCGAAGCGATTTCTCTTCCAGGTAGAAGGTGTAGTTTCCTGCATACGTGGTTAGCTTTCCCTTGCGCGATTCTACCGTACGGTTAACGATTTTGTCCAGGAAGTACCTGTCATGGGATACAATCACGATTGCACCTTCAAATCCTGCAAGATATGTTTCCAGCCATTTGATGGAAGGTAAATCCATGTGGTTGGTAGGCTCATCCAGTAAAAGGATATCCGGTGTTTGCAAAAGGATTTTTGCCAGCATGACACGCATTCTCCAGCCTCCTGAAAAAGTATTCAGCGGGCGGTGCTGATCTGCAGTGCTGAAACCCAGACCGGCAAGGATCTCATTAGCTTTGTACTCAATGTTATAACCGTCCAAAGCCTCAAACTCCTGCTGCTTGTCGCTCAGTTTGTTCAGCACTTCTTCAGAATAGTCAGTTTCTATCTTTTTTAACAGCTCTTCAATTTCGTCATGTATCTGGTTCTGGCGCTCAAAAGCTTCCATGGCAACATGCAAAATCGTATGGTGGGATTCGTAAGATAGCAGATCCTGGTTCAGGTAACCGATTTTCAGGTCTTTAGACATGGAAATACTGCCCGAAGAAGGTGCGTACTCTCCTACGATTATTTTTAATAAAGTGGATTTTCCCGTTCCATTGGCACCAATAAGGCCAATTCTTTCTCCTGGTTTAATGTGCCAGTTCGCTTCATCATATAAAGCCCTTGAACCTATGAGGAATGTTAAGTCGTTTATCGAAATCATGTTGGCTGCAAAAATACAATTTTTAGGCGCATTTTGTTTGATATTCAATAGCATCTCAGCTTAATTTCTACGATTTTATTACATGATCAGGTAATTTTGAACTGTACCGGGCATGGGTGCCGATCTTTTTGATTAATATACTGACCACATTTTTTTATCTTCGTGGCATGTATCGTTTAATAAAGCCTATATTTTTTCAGTTCGATCCTGAGAAAGTTCACCATTTTGTGGTAAAGAGACTGAAGTGGTTTCATGAACACTTCCCGTTGGGAAAGACCATTTTGCGCAGCAGCTTTGATATTCATGTTAAAGGACTGGAGCGTGAGGTGTTTGGGATCAGGTTTAAAAACCCGGTGGGATTAGCTGCCGGCTTTGATAAAAACGGAGAATATGTAGAAGCTTTGAGCGACCTGGGCTTTGGTTTTATTGAAGTGGGTACAGTAACGCCGCTGCCGCAGCCCGGCAATGATTTGCCGCGGATGTTCAGGCTGCCCGAAAATTCGGCACTGATCAACCGGATGGGGTTTAATAATAAAGGCGTGGATACACTTGCCGAAAGACTGCGTGCCTTGAAAGCGAAGGACAAAACTATTGTAGTTGGCGGCAACATCGGAAAGAACAAAAATACGCCTAACGAAGATGCGGTAAATGATTATGTGAAGTGTTTCGACCGCCTGTTTGATGTTGTAGACTATTTTGTAGTCAATGTAAGTTCTCCGAATACGCCGGGCTTAAGGGAGTTGCAGGAGAAGGAGCCTTTAACCCTGCTTTTAAAGACGCTGCAGGAACGCAACCATAAAAACGGTATTGTGCGGCCGATCCTGTTAAAGATTGCGCCAGATCTGACCAATGAGCAGCTGGATGATATTGTTGACATTGTGAAGGAAACGGGAATTGCCGGCGTAATCGCTACGAATACTACGATAGACAGAAGCGGATTGTACAACGCTGCGGAACACGCTACTGAAACAGGTGGATTAAGCGGCAAACCGCTGACACAACGCTCAACGGAGGTAATCCGTTATTTATCTGAAAAATCAAATAAGGCATTCCCGATTATCGGGGTGGGAGGGATACATTCCCCGCAGGACGCCAAAGATAAACTGGAAGCAGGTGCTTCGCTCGTGCAGTTATACACTGGCTTTATCTACGAAGGCCCGGGCATTGTAAAAAGGATCTGTAAGGAGCTTGTGAATTAAAAAAAAATATAAGCGCATAAAAAAACCTTTCAGGATATCCTGAAAGGTTTTTTGTTTTTTTACAAAAAGAACTTATGCTCTTAAAGCTGCAGAAAGTTGATCTAACAACAGGTTGTTTTTAGCTAACTGATCTTTTTTAGACTGTTTTGAACGGCTGCCTAATTCGATGTTTGTAGCTAGTTTCAACGTTTTAACTTCTAAACGTGAAGTTACGTGGTTTTGTCTGTCTTTTCTTTTTAATCTGGTAACTGCCATGGTCTTAACCTTTAGTTTTTTTAATTTAAATAAATCTGGAGGTCGAGAGCGGATTCGAACCGCTGTACGAGGTTTTGCAGACCTCTGCCTAGCCACTCGGCCACTCGACCTGTTGAAATTCAGGCTGCAAAAATAGCAATTAATACTTAAGATGCAATTTATTTATTCAAATTTCTGCTAATATCTGCGCAGAATATTGCTGCGGATACCGCAACATTCAATGATTCAGCCTGTCCAACTCTTGGAATAGTTACCGGATGGCTGATTAAATTCACAATTTCGGGAGTAACACCCTGTCCTTCGTTCCCCAGGACCACCAGTCCTTCGCTGCCCCACTTGGTTTCATACAGGCTGCTGCCGTTGAGCATTGCACCAAACACAGGTATGTCAATGCCCTGCAGCAGTTCCGGCAGTTCATGATAGCTAACCTTCACCCTGCACAGTGATCCCATTGTGGCCTGTACCGTTTTAGGATTGTATACTTCAACCGTATTGGAAGAACAGATCACATGTTTTACTCCAAACCAGTCGGCCGTTCTGATAATAGTGCCCAGATTTCCCGGGTCCTGCACGCCATCCAGTACCAGGGAAAAATTATTTCTTAGTGTATTCTGATCAATCGCAGATGTTTCAGGAATATTAACCAGTGCCAGTATACCCTGGGGAGCCTGTAGTGTACTTATCTTTTCCAGTTCGGCACTCGTTACTTCAAATAACTTTATATTTGCTGGCAATTTAGGTAGTAAAGATTGATATTGTGGCAGAAAATATACACTATGGATCTGATAGTCTGCTGGAATAAACTCTGCAATTGATTTTATTCCTTCGATAATAAATATCCCATGCTCTTTACGGTACTTTTTTTGATGTAATGATTTTATAAACCCTATCTGAGACTTTGAAAGCATATCCTATTTATAAAAATAAATTCCAGTTTCCCGCAATATTACTATTTATTATTCTTTTTATATGCGCCTGCTCCTCTACAAAGTTGATTGAAGATAACCAGGCGATCGTAAAAAAGGTAGAAATAGACAGTATTCCCGGCAAGTATAAAGAGGAGGCGCTCAACTATATCCAGAAAGATATCCGTCCTGCTTCGCGGCTGGGTATCAATGTAGGGCTTTACAATATTTTTTATACACTCTTCAAAATTAAGTCGGTAGGTAAACCTGCTCCGCTGCTGGACAGTACACTGGTAGAGATCTCCAGGAACCAGATTGAGAAATTTCTGATCAGCAAGGGTTACTTCATGGCAAAAGTAAAGTCAGAAGTCCTCATTAAAAAGCAGCGTGCCCAGGTAGATTTTAAAGCCATTACCGGGCCTGCATTTCGTATTGCAAAAGTGAACTATTCAATACCGGATTCTGCTGTACGTAAGGTATACATGGACGGAAAATTCAGGTTCTCGCATTTGCATGAGAATATGCAGTATGATGATGATTCACTGGCCTATGAGCGCGAACAGGTCTATCAGGTAATGAAAGAACACGGATATTATGATTTTTCACGTCCTTACGTCAGGTTCACGGTAGATTCAGCGTTCCGTAACAGCACAACCCATGTGGTGATGTATATCGATGACCCCGATTCCACTAAACATAAGCAGTATAAAATTGGTGAAACAAATATTGTCATTGCGCCCACTACCGAGGGTTTTCCTGATTCTATTAAACTGAATGAACGAATCTTCAGGGGGATCAGGTATACCGATTTGTCAAAACGTTTCAGAAGAAACCCTGTGGTGAGGTACGACTTTATCAAAATGGGCGAGACCTACGATATTTCGAAAGAAAACCTCACCTATGACAGGCTTTATGAGCTAAACGTGTTTAAAAACGTAAAGATCGAATATGTAAAGGCAAAAGACAGTGCAAAGCTTCAGCCTGTTATTCAGCTTACACCGCAAAAACGAATGAGCAACAGGGTAGAGGGAGAACTGCCGTTTAACGCCGGTACAGTTGGTTTTACCCTCAGCAATACCTACGTCAACAACAATATTTTCAGGGGCGCAGAGCGTTTTGAATTTCAGATCAAGGGCGGTTTACAGTCCAGAATAGGCCAGGGATCTCTTTTCAACGATATTTACCAGCGTGATTTCTCTTTAAGTACCAGTCTGGCCGTTCCCCGGCTGATGGTTCCATTTGATATTCCCCTGATGGGCAAGAATGGAATGCCCTACACTATCTTTTCTACCAGTTATGTGTATTCCCTGCAAAAAGATTTATTTGTTCGCCGCGTTTTCCTCAACTCCCTTACATACCAGTGGGTAGAAACCAAATCGAAACTGCATTCATTTACGCCACTTAACTTTGAATACCGCTTTGGTGGCCTGCTGATTGATTCAAACGCCGTAGAGGGACAGCAGCTTTACAAGGATTACCGCTATAATATCACACTGCTGGCAAGAAAGGACATCACCCTGGGAATGAAATATGCGTATACGCTAAACGGGAATAAGTTACTGCTGCCTGGCAACAGCTTTGTATACTTCAGGGGGAATATTGATATTGCCGGTAACGGGCTTGGCGCTGCCAATAAACTTTTTGGAAGCAAACATAACCCGGCTGCGGGCGACTATGCGAGTATCCTGGGGCTTCCCTACAACCAGTATGTCCGCCCGGAAGTAGACATCCGCTGGTATAAAAACCTGGGGCTCGACAGGCAGTTTGTTGCACGTATTAATGGCGGTGTAGGTTATGCTTATGGAAATTCTACTGCTATTCCCTTCGAAAAGCTGTTCTTTGCTGGTGGTGCAAGTGGCGTAAGGGCCTGGCAGGCCAGAACTCTGGGGCCTGGTAATTACAACCGTGGTGACAGGTTAACAACGGAGGAAGCAAGAAGTACCCTCTATGGTATTGACCAGCTTGGGCAGATGCATATCGAGGCTAACCTTGAATATCGCTGGAGGCTTCTGGACAATTTCTTTGGCTCCAAACTTAATGGTGCGGCATTTTTGGATGCAGGTAACGTATGGAACATCTCTTCCGGCAATACACAGCCCGAAACCTATTTTGACTTCAAAAACCTTGGCAACCAGATTGGTGTCGGAACGGGACTGGGCTTAAGGTATGACCTGCAGTATTTTATCTTCCGCTTCGATGTTGGCCTTAAGCTTAGAGACCCGCAGTTTGACCCTTCAGATCAATGGGTGATCGGGAAACTGTTCAATGGCAGCAAAGACTTCAAACGCGATTATGAGCTGAAAAACAGTCCCGATGGATACCACTTCTTTCAGTACAATTTTGGTATCGGACTACCCTTCTAATCCTGTCAGAGATTTTCCCAGATGTGATAGCCGATCCTTCTTCTTCTGTTAAAATGCCCTTTTCAACGTATCAAAGATAGATTCAAAGAAAGTGGACAGATGCAGTCCATTGCTATGATTAAAATAGATATAAACCAGCAGGATGATCACTACAATGATGATCAGTCTCCTGAAGGCAAAGGCCAGGAAGATCAGGATCAGGGGGAACAGCACAAGCCAAAGGCTGTTGATGGTAAATGGATTCAGGCTGCCGTCTTTTTTATAAATATATAGCAGCTTGCTGTGCGTTCCTGCATCATTCTGGTGCTTAATATAAACAAAGGATGATTTGTCAAGCTGCATCGGCAGGATTGCTACCCCGTCATTAAATTTTAGCGGCTGTGTAAAGCCGCTTACTGTAAACGTATATAAGCCGTTGATGGTTTCTACGGGCTGCTCCAGCGAGTCTGCGGCAATAATAGCAAGCTTACTGTTCTTCAGCAAGCTTTCCTTTACAATAAAATTATTGATATCTGATTTCTGGGCGAAAGCTGATACGGAGATCAGTGAGAGTAACAAACAGTAGAAGATCGTTTTCATTTGATATTTAATTCTTTATCCTTGTGATATATTTTTGTTATTCTATGGATCTTTTATTGTAGATCAGATAACCCAAATGTAACAAAATGCCGTTTCTTTTTATCGGATCATCATACAAATTATAGCTAAGGCTAATAGGGCCAACGGGAGTGTGATAAACCAGCCCGGCAGTACCTGCATAATGCAGCCGGTTAAAGGTAGGAGAGTTTTTCACTTCCTGAAACCCCATCTGAGTAATTTCCTGGTAAGGCAGAAATACAAAACCCTCAACCCTGAAATCTATGCTCCTCCGCAAGCGGTAAACGTTTTTCAGTCCGCCGGCTAGATAACTTGATGCCCTGAACTTTTCCAGAAACAATGACCTGCTGTCCTGTAAGGGATAAAAGGCCGGGCTCGCCAGTAAGGTGGCATAGTAGTTTGAGAACAATGGCTGATTGGATATTACCCCCTCGGCCAGATAGCCCAGTGTGTAACGCCCCTCATGAAAGAAATAATTCTCATCGCTGATTTTAAAGCTTACCCATTGCCTGAACTTGCGGATAACTGCAATATCGCCGGCTGCCAACGGCACATTACGTGATATATTCCCGGGTGTATAATTCTCCTTCCCGGTGAAAAAGTTTGCGACAAACAGAAAGTTGCGCCCCCGGTTTGCATATTGTTTGCGGTTAAAAGTATTTTGCTCGAAGGCCAGGCTGGACCGTAGCCCGTTAAAGATGGTTTGATCTAAAATGTCGCCGGTATTAAAGCTGTTGGTGGGGCTATAATTGTCATCGTTATTGATAAACGAGGTGCTCAGTGTAATCCTGGTATTCCTGTTGAGCGGTATCCCTCCCTTGATCTCGATCTTCCTGTCAGACTGCTCAATGTAGGTTGGATGAGGGTTCTCTATAAAGATCTTGCTGGTGTTGTAATAGTTGAAGTGATTATAGGTAAGCTCGGCCGCCAGGAAGAAGGGCAGGCGTGAAGGATAGTCGATCCTTGCATTGAGCTGTGCTGACTCGTAAAACCGGCCTGAATAAAAGTCTGTCCCAAAGGTGTAAGCTTTACGGTCCAGGTAGTTGTATTGTAATCCAAGAAAAACCGTGCTGATCGGCCTGCTGGAAATGTTGCCGCCAAGGTCCAGTTTAAAGCTGCTTTTAGGCTGGGCTACAATTTCGAAGGTATAGCTGTCTGATGAGGGATTATAGGAGATTTTCGGATAAATGGTTTCAAATGTTTCATCCGCAACAAGTTTATAATATCCCTGGCGGATGTCTGCCAGGTCAAATGTAGGCTTGTCTCTTTTAAAAAGGCGCTGGATATAACGTTTCTGCTGACTGTTAACACCTGTTACTACTACTTCATTAAACCTGAGCTGGGGCTTTTTGTTGTTGAAAGCATTTCTTTTGAGCGCAAGGTCTTTTGGATCCGTTCTTCTGTGTACCGCCTGCAAAAGTCTCGGCATGTCGGCCATGGTAGCGTCATATCCTTTTTTGATCAGCTCGGCCACAGGATAGAAATTGCTGGAACTGTATTCCTGCAGGTTAGGCTGGATATATGTCCCGTTACTGCCAATCAGCGTTGAATCTGATTTGGCAAGAAACATAAACATCATCAGGCGGTTCATCAGCCGCTCATCCCCTGTTTTTGGATATTCTTTAAAGTTCTTTGCAGATACATTCACGCCAATGATATAATCGGGCTTAAATTCCTTTTGCATGATATCGGCAGGGAAATTATTGTATAATCCACCATCAAAAACATATTTATTATCAAGTTTTATCGGTCTGTAAATTAAGGGGACGGTCATGGTAGCGCGTACGGCTTCGGCCAGGCTTCCGCTCTTTACCGTTATACTGGTCTGAGAGAACACGTCAGACACCATACAGCGATAGGGAACAAACAGGTTGTCAAAATCATCCTTGGCGATCGCCGATGCCTGTGAGAGCAGCTCTATCAGAGCGAAATTTAATGGGATATCGTTTACCAGGTTATTCCTGATGCTCATTCTCAGTGCAGTATCTACCTGTATTTTTGCCGTGATCAGCGATGCATTGGTGCTGCTCTTTTGAAAATAGAAACTGTAATCGCTCTTGTAACGGCCATTTACCCAGTCCTGAAACTCTGTGGTCAGCGCTATCTTTTCAATCTGCGCCGGCGAATACCCTGCAGCATACAAAGCGCCAACAATACCGCCCATGGAGGTACCTGTAATATAATCTATCGGGATGTGGTTTTCTTCCAGGGCCTTCAGCGTACCGATATGTGACAGTCCTTTAGCACCCCCACCGCTAAGGACAAGGCCCACCTTCTGGCCATCAGCGTGAAATGCCCAGAAACAGATGAGGAAGAATATGAATGTCCTTGAAACGATCACCTTCCTAAATTACAGGTTTTCTTTCAGACCTGATTTAAAATAAAAATATTATAGTTGAGCAGCGTGGCGAAACTAACCCATATGAAATACGGAATAAAGAGTAATCCGGCAGTTTTATTAATTTTATAAAAGACCAGTCCATTGATGAGTATTGCAGCCAGCAAGGCCACAATTTCAATGAGTGCCGCACCTATCAAATGATTATAAAAAAAGAGGAACGACCATCCCAGGTTTAGGATAAGCTGAAAATCGCCACAGTTCTTGCAAAGTGTGCGATGTGCTTTCTTTGTGTCCACACCAGATAGGCAGCAATAGCTATAATTACAAATAATGTTGACCATACCGGTCCGAAAAGCCAGTTTGGCGGATCAAAGGAAGGCTTTGCAATGCCCGGGTACCAGGTCTTTACTGATCGTATCGTAATGAGCCCGCCAAGGGCACCAAAAATCATAGTGATGAGCAGGCTGACTAAAAAAGGAAGGGCTTGGAAACGTTTTTTTTGAACGGGCATATTTTTGGATTTGGCTTCGGCAGAAGGGCTGATACAGCTGACGGGTACATATTTTCGTCAATAATCATGCCCTTCAGATTTGTCTGTCATGCAAAAAAAACTAAATTGCAGGCCTAATCCCAAGCTCAATGCAAGACTTTAAGGCTGTCTCAGATTCCCAGATCACACTTACTGAACTCATGATCCCTTCTTACTCAAATTTTGGTGGTAAGATACATGGGGGTATTATTTTAAGCCTGATGGATAAAGTGGCTTACGTTTGTGCGGCTAAACATTCTGACGGTTACTGTATCACAGCTTCTATTGATGTGGTGAATTTTCTTGCCCCTGTTGAGGTGGGCGAACTCGTATCCCTAATGGCTTCGGTAAACTATGTCGGCAATACCTCAATGATCATCGGGATCAGGGTAATATCAGAAAACCTGAAAACACATGTAGTAAAACATACAAATACCAGTTATTTTACCATGGTAGCTATAGGAGATGATAATAAACCCAAGCAGGTACCGGGGCTAACGCTGAAAAGCCAGGATGATATCAGGCGTTTTTCGCAGGCAATGGACAGGAAAGAGCTGAAGAACAATTATAAAAAGGAAGAAGCATTGCTGAAAAAGGTGTACGACCGCGACAGCTTCCTGGACGTATTACAGAATGAGCGCTGCCAGATCTCTCTTTAGTATATGATCTGCTGAGCGCTATCTCACATAGCCTCTGTTACATCACTTTTCTGATCAGTTCTTTAATACACTGCAATTCCTCAGGATATGGGTTCTTTTTTCGCGTGGCAAAATACAGCGTGTTCTCCAGGATGGGGCTGCCTTCCCAGATTACTTTTACCTGTTCATCTTCTATTTCTTTCTTGCCCAGATGGTTAGGGATGACCGCCAGGCCGTTGCCGCCACTCAAACAGCGCACAATTGAGTTGATATTGGGTACAATGTAGTTGGGCCGGAAATCAGGATATTTATTGAAGTTGAGCTGCCAGAACCTGCGCAGATGTTCCATGTCCCCGGTGGTACCATACCATTTATGCTGAACCAGCCATTCCAGGATTGCATTTTTGTCGCCCTTTTCCAGCAGTGCATCAAAGGCTGTCTGGTTTACATCTATACCCCCCAGCAGCACAATCCTTTCCGAAGAAAAAGCTTCATGCTCTATATTGTTCGTTGCCCCCGTTTGCGGAGTGATGATGAGGTCCAGGATACCCTTCTCCAGGTTTTCCAGCATTTCGGGATAATCTCCAAACTGTATGATCAGGTTAAACGGTAAGGATGATACATAAGGTTCCAGGGTCATCTGGAAAGTTTCAAAGCACATGCCAACGCTGATGGTGGGGGTATGCTTTTCTGTGCTGCGCTGAAAGTTCTTTTCAGCATCTTCCAGTTTAGCAAGGGCTTCGATAATAAAATTATAGAACACTTTACCTTTTTCTGTGGGCACCATTTTCCTGCCGGTGCGGTCAAAAAGCTTATAGCCGATGTAACTTTCAAGTGAACTCAGGTGCAGGCTTACGCCCGGCTGCGAGATAAACAGCGATTGTGCTGCTCCGGTAAGGGTTCCGGTTTTATAAATTGCTTTAAACGTTCTGTACCATTCTAAATTTACCATATTGTATTTGCTCAAAAATATACCCCGCATATTATTGTGATAATAGCTGGCGCAAAATTAATCATAATTCTGTTGCCCCGGTTATGCTGGATAGCTAATATCATTATGCATTGATATCAAGATATTAAGAAGCATAGGTGTATCAAATCTGTCCGGCTTATAAAATATTTATGTAAATAGACTGATGATTTACTAAATTTAGAGATATGAAGTGTAAAGCAATCTTAGTACTGCTGGGACTGGCCATCAATAGCTTGGCTTACGGGCAGCAGAAGGATTATCCAATACAGCCCTTATCCTTTACAAAAGTAAAATTGGATGATGCTTTCTGGACGCCAAGGATAGAGACAAACCGCAGGGTAACCATTCCGGCTTCGTTTGCCCGCTGTGAAAACACAGGCAGGGTAAAGAACTTTGAAATGGCTGCAGCTAAGAAAGGAAAGTTCTGTACGGTGTTTCCTTTTGATGATACTGATATTTATAAAACAATAGAAGGTGCATCCTATTCTTTGGCCATGCATCCCGATGCGAAGCTTGACGCCTATATAGATGCGCTGATTGTCAAAGTTAAAAACGCACAGGAACCTGATGGGTATCTTTATACAGCACGCACGATAGACCCACTGCATCCGCATAAATGGTCGGGCCCTGAACGTTGGGTAGAGGAGAATAACATGAGTCACGAACTCTATAATTCCGGGCATCTGTTTGAAGCTGCTGCTGCACATTTCCAGGCAACCGGGAAGCGCAACTTTCTTGATATCGCTTTGTGGAATGCTGATTTATTGGTGCAAACATTTGGCCCGGGTAAAAGACACGTGGCCCCGGGACACGAAATTGTGGAAATGGGACTGGTGAGGCTTTACCGTATCACCGGGAAACAGGATTATCTGCAGCTCGCAAAATTCTTTATAGATGAACGCGGTAAAAGGGTATATGATAAAAAGAGCGCTGATGTATGGAAAAACGGCAGTTATTTCCAGGACGATGAACCCGTAACGGATCAGGATGAGGCAGAAGGACATGCCGTGCGTGCAATGTACCTGTACAGCGGTATGGCCGATGTGGCAGCACTTACCGGTGATAAAGCCTATATACGTGCAATCGACCGGATCTGGAATAATATGGTGGCTAAAAAGATGTATGTGCAGGGCGGGATAGGTGCAGTGCCAAACGGTGAGCGTTTTGGTGATGATTACGATTTGCCAAATGCAACTGCTTATAATGAAACCTGTGCAGCTATTGGTAATGTTTTCTGGAACCAGCGTATGTTCCTGCTTCATGGTGATTCCAAATATGCTGATGTGATGGAAAAGGTTTTGTATAACGGCCTGATTTCCGGGGTAGGGCTTGATGGAAAATCCTTCTTTTACACCAATGCACTGCAGGTTACAAAAGGTTTTACGCATAAAGAACTTGAAGCGGGACGATCGGGATGGTTTGAGTGCTCATGCTGCCCAACCAATATTGCCCGTTTTTTGCCCTCACTTCCGGGTTATATCTATGCGCAGCGCAACAAAGACACTTATATCAATTTATATATTAGCGGTACGGCAGAACTTCAGATCGCTGGTCAGGCAGTTGCAATCGATCAGCAGAATAATTATCCCTGGAACGGATTGCTGACTTTTCATATTATTCCTCAGGCAGAACAGGATTTTACATTGCGTTTCCGCATTCCGGGCTGGATCAAAAATGAGGCTATTCCTTCTGATTTGTATAGTTTTAATAAAGAGGCTGCTAAACCAATAGTCATTAAGGTAAACGGACAGGCAGTGAAATATAAGACTGAAGCCGGATATGCGGTGATCTCCCGCACATGGAAACCAAATGACCTTGTACAGCTGGATCTTCCGATGGAGGTCCGGCAGGTAGTAGCCAGCAAAAAGGTAAAGGATGATATTGGGAAATCAGCCTTGCAACGGGGCCCGCTTGTTTATTGTGCTGAATGGAAAGACAATGGAGGCAGGGTTAGCAATTTGATTTTGCCCCCGGATATGGTTTTTAAAGCCCAGTTTGAACCTGATTTGCTGGGAGGGGTAAATATCCTCAAAAGCAAAGCGTTTACCGCAATTCCATATTATGGATGGGCGAACCGCGGAGCAGGGGAAATGACAGTCTGGTTCCCTTCCTCTAAGCTATCTGTACCCACTCATCCGGCAAGGTAAATGACAGGCATGCAGGTGTAGACCAATATGTCCGCATATTAACTATATGATGTCTCTTCATGTACTTGAAATGTACTCAGTCAGTACCGGAGCACGTTCTTCTCATGGTTGCTGCACCCTTGCTGCACCCTTGGTTCACCACAGGGGTGCAGCAAGGGTGCAGCAACCATGGGACAATGATGGTTCAGGACATCAGCATAACATATGAAGGACAAATGCATGGTATACCAGATTGTAAAGTAAATATAACGGTACTTAGGTCGAATGCATTAACTGCTAATTTAAGCATTCAGGTTCAATTCAATACAGTCTTCTTTTGCAAAATAAAAAAATATAAAATAAATTATACTAATTTGGTAGACTATCATTATATTTGCTCTTAATAAACAGTTCTTAAATTTATTTACTTATCCAGAAAGACTGAGGGAAAGGCCCTGTGAAGTCTTAGCAACCTGTATTTACAAGGTGCTAAATCCTTCCGCTATAATATGCGGATAGATAAGATCATTTCCATCTGACTCTCTGCATAAGTTTATTTATTCACCTTTAAAAATTGATGGAATGAAAATTTATCTTGACAACGCAGCAACTACACCTCTAAGCATTGATGTTTTCCAGGCTATGCAGCCTTACTTCTTCGAGAATTTTGGTAATCCTTCTTCTGCGCATCATTGCGGAAGGGATGCGAAAACTGCCGTAGAGAAGTCTAGGAAAGTAATTGCAGAACTGTTAAATACCACAGCAGAACATATCATTTTTACTTCGGGCGGTACCGAAGCTGATAATACAGCGATCTTGTCTGCAATCCGCGGAAATCAAATTAAGTTGGCCATTACTACGCCTTTTGAGCATCATGCAGTTTTGAATACATTAAAGCATCTTCAGCAGAACGGAGAGATTGAACTGGTATATCTGCAGCATGATGAACGCGGAAACCTGTCGCTTAGCCATCTGGAGCAACTGCTGGCTGCGGGCGAAAGGGCTTTCGTTTCTGTAATGCACGGAAATAACGAAGTGGGCAACCTGAATGATATTGATGAAATTGCCGAAGTCTGTAGCAGGTACAGTGCTGTTTTTCACTCAGACACTGTACAGACCATGGGTCAATATTTATACGATACACAAAAGCTCAAAGCCGATTTTCTTGTAGGCTCGGCACATAAGTTCCACGGGCCAAAAGGCGTCGGATTCTTATACAAACGTTCTGCAGAGGCCATCCGTCCGTTTATCAATGGAGGTTCACAGGAAAGCAGCCAGCGCAGCGGAACTGAAAATGTCACAGGCATAGTAGGTTTGGCAAAAGCCCTGGAAATAGCCTACGAAAACAGGGATACCTATCAAAAACATATCAGCGATCTGAAAGACAGGATGATCCTGAAACTCACCAATTCAATTCCGGGCGTACAGTTCAATGGAAACTCTGCACAAAAAAATCTGAGTTTATCAACAGTGCTGAGCACAGCCATTCCACAAACCCATACAGGGGTTTCTCCTCTTGATTATCTGGATATTTTCCAGATCTGTGCTTCGGGCGGCAGCGCCTGCAGCAGTCATTCTACTGCAGGCTCCCATGTGTTAAAAGCATTGGGCACTGATCCTGCGCGCAGCACAATCAGATTTTCTTTCAGCAGGTACAATACGGCCGAAGAGGTAGATTATGTTGTGGATAAGCTGGCAGATCTTTTTAAACAATCGTCAGCTCCATTTGAATATTACAACGTTCGTACGGCGTAGCCCTTCCGGCAACTTTTTCAAAACCAAGTTTATGATAAAGGTTAATCGCAGGCTTTAAAAGGGTGTTGCTTTCCAGATATATTTTGGCAGCACCCAATGTTTTTGCTTTTTGAATAATAGCCTGGGCCAGAAGCCATCCCACATTTTTCCCTTGTGCACGTGGTGAAACGGCCATTTTTGCAAGCTCATAATCGTAGTCCGGATCATCCATCTTTACCAGTGCGCATACGCCTACAGGTTCGTTATCTATCAGCGCAACCAGTATACATCCGCCTTTGCTCAGGATATATCCCTCAGGATCATCGAGGGCTTTATAGTCAGCGGCTTCCATCTTAAAATAGGTAGAAATCCATTCTTCATTTAAGGCGCGGAAGGCCCACTGGTATTCTGGGGTGTAGTCTGCAATTTTAACATTTTCACTTTCACGTTTTTTACGCTGCTCTTTTACCCTGGTAAACAGGGATTTTTGCTCCAGGATAAATTCCCATTCTTCAATTGCCTTCCATAAATTATGGTTGGTTTGATCCGAGATCTGTTCAATCGCCGATTCCAGGTCGGTAAACTGATGCTGGATTTTATCATTGATCTCATTTCCTTTTTTGGAAAGCTTCACAATGTTTCTCCTTCCGTCAGCTTTATCTTTCTTTTCTATAATCAGTCCCTTCCTGGACATCTCGGTAATAATCTTGCTCACTGAAGGATGAGAATGCCTGATTTCTTTGGCAATTGCTGTGATTGTCTTTTCTTCGCCCTGCGATAAAACATAAAAAACCGGGAACCATTTTGGTTGCAGGTCAACTTCGTAGAGGCTATATATATGTGCCGCGTCTTCGGTTATTTTTTCTGTGAGCATGCGCAGCCTGCTGCCGATTGCCACTTTTCCAACCTTATCAAAAAACTCCATGCGTATATATGATATGTAATTATGTAACTGGTTACGTAAATGTACACAAGTGCTGCTTATTTTCCATGGGTGTATTATAAATTTAAGATTGGAATGACATTACAAGCTCTTCAACAAGATATATAATTGGCTCCTGCGATAGTAATTGATTCGTATTAAACAGTCCTTTATTGATCGGGGACTGTTTAATTACGATAAGGATGGATGTCTTATTTTTTTTACCGTTATAACTGAACTTCTTCAGTTTTCACTGCTTTGGTTTTTTTAGTCTTTGCAGGTGCTGCCTGTGCGCCTTCTTTTACTACTACACTTGACAGTGGCTGAGGATCAGTTTCAATGATCGCTGCATCTTCTTTTTTGATAAATGACGCCTTATCAATCTTAATGTCAGCGGCAAGTTTCTTCGCCAGTTGTTTTGATCCCTTCGTGATGTCTTTGCTGAGTTTTTTTGATCCTTCTCCAAACTGGGCTGCTATCTCATTTAAGCTGTTTGTTAAACTTGATCTGATGTCTTTTTCTGCGGTTTTTCTGGCCGATTTAACCAGAGACTTAAGCTTACTTTTTTTCATATATCTGTGCTATTGTCCCAAATATATGTTATATTAATGTGTCTTTAATATTATTATTATGTTAAATAATTTGATTTCCTTAACATTAAGGAAGACTATACAGCCATCCTGATTTCTGCTGCTTTCGAGAGGCATGTCAGCAGGTTTTCAATATGAATCGGTTTTGATAGGTAATCTTCATACCCAGCCTCAAACATGCGTCCTTATCTTCCTGCATTGCGTTCGCTGTCATTGCAATGAGAACAGGCTGTTTCATTCTGCTGTTCCGTATTGCCTGGGTAGCTTCCAGTCCGTCCATTTGGGGCATTTGTATGTCCATGAGGACCGCATCAAAATTACGCAGGCCAAGAAGTGAATGTTTACCTGTTTTTAAAAAAGAGGGTCATGAAAAACTGAAAGCATAAATTTCTGCAGGTAAGCTGTGCTTTCGAGATATTGGATCTGAATGCTGCTGAGGCTGGTTGCAAAAATCCTGAGGTTTCTTTGCTGCGCGTTGATAAACAGGTAGGTAAACAGCCAGATCAGGATAACCGGGATAAAAGAAAAGAAGCTTAAAAGGAGCCTGGCCTTGAAAGATTTTAGAAATCGGAAGTTTAAAAAGCGCACCTGCAAGATTACGAAAGGGCTGATGATACGATGTTAAGCCAATGTAAAGTTACAACATGTGTAGCTGTTCTCCCTGTTAAGAATAAATTTATCCCCCAGGGCTCAAATGGCTGCTGCATCAATTTTCCGGCGTAACATTATTTATGCAAAGATCGTTTTCTCAAATAATTCAACATCATCAACGGCCTGTCGGTCTGCAGAATTGTAGCCCCATGACTGATCAGCCAGTCCCAGCTGTCTTTGGTATTTCCCGAATCAAAAGCCAGGTCATCTTCATGACCGGCGTTAAGGCTTGCCCAAAGAGAATTGTACCAGATTTTTGCACCATGTGCGGGGATAAAACTATTGTCTGTCAGAATAGCTGAGGTATCAGTTCCAAAGTTAAGTTCGAAGGCAACAGGTTTAACTGCTTTCTGGTATTCCTCAATAATTTTTCTTGCACCGGGTTTATCCAGGTTTACTACGGCCATAAAGGTAATGCTGTCAAGGATAGCCGGGTAAAGTTCTTTCAGCTCCGGATAGCTTAGCTCTGTTTTGAATAAAGCCTGCTCAAGTGTTCCTGTTGACTTAAGAATTTGATAAGCCTCATTGTAATATTTAATGCTTTTATCCAGGTTGACCATTACTTTACCTTTCGCCAGTAACATTACTTCTTCTAATGTAGGGATGGTATGGTTGGTAACTCTGCCCAGCCCGTTTTTCAAATGAAATTTGCGAAGCTCTGCCAGCGTATAATCTGAAGGTTTTCCTTTTCCGTTGGTTGTTCTGTCTATAGTGCCGTCGTGCATGATTACAATCACTCCATCGCTTGTTTTGCCAAGGTCTGTCTCAATCATGTCAACACCCATTTCTATTGCCAGTTTGTATGCTTCAAGAGAGTTCTCAGGCGCATTGCGCCAGTCGCCGCGATGTGAAACAACCATTACCTTTTTACTTGCCGGATCGTGCAGCTGTTTGATAGTTTCTTTTACCTGAGCTGTTGTCGTTAAAGCGCACAACGGTATAATGATTATTGGAGTAAGTTGAAAAAGCAGTTTCATGATTTAATCTTTAAAACGCAAAGGTAGCTGAACATTTGACTACGCATATTAACATAGTGTTAAGATCATTCACGCGGTGATTTGTCAGCGCAATTTCAATTCATTTGGAAATTCAGGCAATTTATCCGGACATATTGTATTGTAACCAGATTATTACCAAATTTGCAGAACAATAAAAATATAAAATGAAAAAGCTATTGAGTTTAATCGCAGTTATAGCTGTAACTGCACTTGTCTGGTATAAAGAAAATAATCCTGAATTTCACTTTGCGCTGTCCCTGGCAGCTCTTGCTACTGTGGTATATCTGATCAGGCCGTTATTCTCGATCAGAATTAAACGCAACAGGGCAGGGGAGTAAATTCTTTATCAGATTAGTTTCCGCCTTTAAATTTCCTGAGCTCTACCCGGTTCTGCAAAGCCACTGGTAAAGCAGATAAAAGATCGTAGCCTGTTGCTTTTTCGATATCTCTTACCGTGCACAGATAGTTCATCCAGTTTGGTGTGATATCGTTGTCGTTAGGTGTGTCAATGGCGATGATCCTGGTGTTGTCATTAATTCTTTGCAGATCATTACTGCCTTCTGGGATAACCACTACAACTTTCCAGATATTGGAAGGCACCTTGATGTTGCCATTGTCTATCGTCTGTGCATAACCGTTTTTACCGGTACCTCCGCTGCCATAGCTGCCCATAATCACATACACCTCATTGCCCTTTTTTACTTGGGTCCTGCAGTAGCTTTCCAGGTGCTCCCAGGTATGCTGATTATTATTTGGTGCCTGTGGAATCATGTTGTCCATCAGAAATGTAGATGAATTGGCGGCGGTAGAGCTGGTCCGGTCACCGCTCGGACAGTTATGGCCTTTATCGAAACCAGAACCTTTGTAACTTGTATTGTCTGCCTCGTACCATCCCTCCGGAAGACTGGTGTCTGGCCTGAAATTATTTAGACGTTCAGTTTTACCAAGGTCCTCTGCTCCGATATGCCAGCTCACCCAGTTTGGAGCTCCTTTAGACCTGCTGTAACTCTCAACGTAATAACGGTGATCGATCAGGTAATTATCTGCGTTCGCCGTGCTGCTGGTTGCTCCGCTGGGATTTCCGAGCAGAATCTGGCTTGTGCTGTCCTGGACTTGGACGTCCGGCTTCCTTTCAGGAAGGGATTTTAATAACAGCCCTGATGTATCCGGCGAATCAGTTTCGGCAGTCCTGAGCGTGTCTGCTGTTGCTTTGTGCCCATAGGTATTAAAGTCGGTTTGCTGCGACTGCTGACAGCTGCTTTCGCACAATAATAATATACAAAAAGTAACAGGGAATAATATCTTTTTATAGTTCATTGCAATATCTGATTCCTGCAAAGCTAAATTAAACCGGGAGTTATCAAATTGTTAAAACGTTTTTTTGCTCTTTATTAAAGGTTGTTCTGCTAATTTTATGTGCTGATTGGAAACTTATAATTATGTTATTAAAAAATTTAGGATATTACAATAATAGTATATACCTTTAATATTAAAGAAAAACACACACCAAAATAGAAGCTCTGCAGCAGATGCTCAGGGCTTCGCTTTTCTCCTTACTCAAATAGGCTGTGGCTGCTGTTTCCACGCAGGGCACTGCATAATGTTAAAAACATCACCGGATCTGGCAGAAAATTGATATTTTAGGCCAGCGATATGGTCATCCTTTCCGTATGGCCTGATTATTCATTTATTTATACCATGTTAACAGTAGAAAAGATAGGCGGCACCTCGATGAGTGCCCTCAAAGATGTCATTCAAAATATTATTTTGTTTGAACGTACGGGCGAACAGTTATACAACAGGATATTTGTAGTATCAGCATTTTCGGGTGTGACAGACCTGCTGCTGGAGAATAAAAAAACGGGTGCGCCGGGTGTTTATCACCGGATAGCGAAACATCAGAATTTTCATAAACCGCTGAAAGACCTGATCGTAAAATTAAAGGCGATTAATAAGAAATATGCAGAGCTGGGGCTGGATCTCAACGTGGCCGATCAGTTTATTGAAAAGCATATCATGGAGGCGCAAACCTATCTGGAGAATTTGTCTAATATTCTGGCTTCCGGTTACGTAAGCCGTGAAGGCATTTTACAGGCTGCAAGAGAAATCCTGGCTTCTATCGGCGAAAGCCATTCTGCGTTTAACTTTACCAATATCCTGCAAAATCAGGGGATCAATACCAGGCTTGTTGACCTGAGCGGTTTTGGTGATCACCTTCCCTATACGATTGACCAGAGAATAAAACAGGCGTTTAAAAATATCGATTTCGCAAAAACCATTTGTATCGTTACGGGCTATGCCAAAGGTACTGAAGGGATCATGCGCGAATTTGACAGGGGATATTCTGAAGTTACTTTCAGTAAAATCGCCGAGTTTCTAAAGCCTGAAGAAGCCATCATCCATAAAGAATACCATTTGTCTACTGCTGATCCTGGCATGGTGGGCATTGAAAACTGCATCCCGGTTGGGTATACCAATTACGATATTGCAGATCAGCTTGCTGATGTAGGAATGGAGGCAATCCACCCCAAGGCTTCGAAACCCTTAGAGATCAATGGAGTTAACCTCCGTATCAAGAACACATTTGAACCCGCGCACCCCGGCACGCTTATTACCCGTGAATTTGTCTCTGTGCATAAACGCGTGGAACTGATCACCGGTACAGATAAATTATTGATCATTGATGTGTACGATCCGCTGATGGTAGGGAACGTTGGAAGTGACCTGCAGATTATGCAGATTTTCTTTAACCACAAGCTAAGTTATACTTTTAAGGCCACCAGTGCAAACAGCATATCAATTGTTATCTGGGAGCGCGATTTTGATAAGAAACTGATCAGCGACCTGGAAAGCAAGTTTGAAAAGGTGACAGTTGAAAAGGTGGCGATGGTATGTCTGCTTGGCTCCAATATGGATCAGCCGGGTCTGCTGGCTAAAAGTGCTTACGCGCTGACCGAAACAGGTGTGAATATCAAAAGTGCCGGCTTTGCGCTCAGAAAAGTCAATATACAGTTTTTAGTTGCCCGCGAAGATTTCAAAACTGCCATCATTGCGCTCAATAAAGCAATGCAATAGCATCTTCTTTTTATCAGTCATGAACTTCAAAGTAACAAACCGATTGTGCCAAATCCTTGGTCCCTTTTTTAATCCATAGAAAAGCCGGTTTTGCATCCACAAAACCGGCTTTCTGTTATTACCTATCTCCATATCAATTTCAGTTCACGCTCTGAAATCAATCATGGATAATCTTGAATGATTGATATAAAAGTCTGCATAATTAACACTGCATAAAATCCCCGAAAAAGGTGATAATGTCAAAAAAAACAAAAGCCGGTCTGCATCCACAGTGACCGGCTTTTACGTTATTAACTAACCTATCACCCCGACTCTGGTAAGTACCAGAGGCACCCCGGGGAAATTGAAATAAGGATATTTTACAGTGTAAACTTCAGGAAAATAAAGGCCTGCTACAATGCCCAAAGATGGGGATTATGTTCATGCACAAAAGATATATTTTGATATCTGTATATTCTGATATATAGATATCAAAAAGGGGCCAGATCAAATGATATGGCCCCTTATGGTAAAGCAATCAGGTTAATTACCAGCCCGGGTTCTGTTTCAGTTGCGGGTTCAAAGTAATCTCTCCTGTAGGAATAGGGAACAGGTAAAGTTTATCGCTCCATACACGTGCAGTAAAATTAGGATACACGCGGATGTAATTATTGGCATCCACGGTGATATTGGAAACCTGCGAGGCAGGGTACTGAGCTTTCAGTGCCGGCGTTAATTTCATGCCCAGGATGGTCTCCGGGTTATTGATCAGCGTACCGGCTTTCCAGCGGTGCAGGTCGTCAAAACGGAATCCTTCAGAGCCCAGTTCAATTCTTCTTTCTCTTCTGATCTCGTCCAGCAATACCGGAAGCGCAGGGAAGTCAGACTTAGGGTCTTTAACAAGCCCAGCAATCACCATATGCGGCATGCCAACGCGGTCGCGGAGCAGATTGATGGTATTATCAAGCGTAGATTGCGTACATGAACCCAGTTCGGCACGGGCCTCAGCATCGATCAGCAATATTTCTGCATATCTGAAGATAAAGAAATCGTAGGTATCCTGCGAAGCTGTCCAGGCAAGCTGGCTGTTAGACCGGCCTTTGATACACTGGTAACCTGTAGAAGTATTGGTGGTACCGATACGTGGAAGGGTGATCAGATCACCGTTCAGCAGGTCAAATCCCCTGGTAGCGATCTGCTGTTTGTAACGCGGGTCGCGGTTCTGCGCCTCATCATCAGGAGTGTCATCGCCCTTATACAGCGGGCTTAATGAGTAGGGTAAACCGTCTGTACACAGAAACGATCTGACGAAGTTCTTACTGTAACCGTCACCCGACTGTCCCAGCTGCCTGTCGATATCACTGGTAAGGATATTGAGCAGATAGCGCATCGGCAGAATACATTCAGAATTGCCCTGCAGTTCTTCCTGGATGAACAGGTTGTAGTAATCTGTTTGCGGGTGGCCGGTGTTATAAATTTTGAATAATCCGGAAGTCATGATCTGCTCAGCAGCGTCAACCGCACCCTGTAAGAAAGGCGTAGGGTCACCTGCGTTAAAATACTTCCTGTACGTACCTTCCCACAAACATACACGGGCTTTAAGTGCCAGTGCGGCATATTTTGTTAAACGGCCATCCTGCGAAGGCGTAACAGGGATGTTCGCTACTGCGAAGTTCAGGTCTTTTAAAACCGAATCCATCACCTGCTGATGTGGCATGCGTGCACCATAAAGCACACTTGATGACGTATCCGTAATATACTTGTTTACATAGGGAACATCGCCAAAGGCTTTTACTTTTTTCCAGAAATCATTTGCCCGGAAAAACAGCGTCTCACCTACATATACATTCTTTGTTGCCTCGGGCAGGTCTGCCTTGGAATAATTGGCCAGAAAGAAATTACAGGTCCTGATCAGCGCAAAGTTCCAGTTTGTACCAGTGCCGGCAACCGGTGTTGTACCTGC
Source organism: Pedobacter westerhofensis (assembly GCF_900182595.1). GTDB lineage: Bacteria > Bacteroidota > Bacteroidia > Sphingobacteriales > Sphingobacteriaceae > Pedobacter > Pedobacter westerhofensis. The sequence goes on from NZ_FXTN01000009.1 coordinate 109,074, forward strand.
ACTCACGGCACCCGTGCCCGGAAGATCTGTTGAGCTTGCTGCCGATGGTACAGTATAGGTATTGGCCAAAAGTGTACTGATCGTCTGGTTGGCCTTGTCATCGGAGTTATCATCCATCCGCAGAAAATTCTGCTGTGGAAGGGCACTATAATATTGATTACAGTACAACTGCAGATCTGTCTCGTTCTTAAAAAACTTTTGCGGGCTGATATCGCTCAGGGGAGCCCGGTCTAAGTAGCTATCCCTTTTGCAGGATACCATTGAGATCATCAGCGCACATATTGTATATAATATATGTTTATTTTTCATGTCAATTTTTTCTTAATCTTTAAATACTATACCTAAAACTGCTTGCTGCAAGCAGCATCGAAACATTTAGAGTGATGCCTGTAAACCAAAAGCTATTGATTTATTGAGCGGGTAGGTGTTAAACCCAACCACTTCAGGATCATAATTTTTGTTCAGCGAGGTGATGGTAAACAGGTTTGCACCGGTTACGTATACCCTTAGCCTTTGCATCTTCATTTTGTTGGTCAGCACTTTAGGTAAGGTATAGCCCAGTGTGATCTGTTTTACCCTGGCATACGCTGCGTTCAGCAGATATTTATCCTGTGCCTGTTCGTTGCCACCGCCGGAAAAACGTACTCTCGGGAAGAAGGCATTCGGGTTTTCAGGTGTCCAGTAATCTGTCGAATAGGTGGATGGGATACTGTACTCGTCATCTCTGAAGGCATAAAAAGTATATTCATTTGGATAAAACCTGTGCGATAATACTCCCTGAAAGAAGGTGGTAAAATCCCATGACTTGTAAGAGGCATTCAGGTTAAGGCCGAAACGGTTATGCGGAGTCTGGTTACCGATCACCTTCAAATCCCCATGGTTTGCAAGCGTGCTGTTGCCATAGTTGATTTTTCCGTCACCGTTTAAGTCGGCATATTTAATATCTCCGGCCAGCCATTTATACCCGGCAAGCGCTGAGTTATCAACAGCCTGTGCTTCAGCATCGGTCTTGTAGTATCCGTTGTTGGTATATCCCCAAACTTCTCCCAGTTCCTGTCCTACCCTGAAGTCGCCTAGGTTGTTTGTAGGGTTTCCGGCATACCTGGTTACTTTTGTATTTGAGTTGTTAGAAAGACTCAGCGTTACTGCATAATGTAAATCGCCGTCCAGCGCTTTATCCTTCCAGTTTAAGCTCAGTTCCCAGCCTTTCGAGCGCAGGTCTGCCGAGTTGGATGGCGGGGTAGCAGCACCCAAGACTGCAGGCAGCTGCAGGCTGTTTACCAGGATGTCTTTTGTATTGTTGATAAAGTAATCAAAGCTTCCGTTCAGCTTGTCATTCAAAAATGCAAAGTCGAGTCCGATGTTTTTTGTTTGTACCTTTTCCCAGGTCTGGTTAGAGCTCAGTAATGTTGGTGCGCGTACAGTCGTGCCCGGTTGTCCACCGATCAGGTAAGGCACTGTTCCGGTCAGCTGTGTTGGGATATAAGGATACTGTGCATATGAACTGATATTGCCATAGGATATCGCGCCAGGCATTGCACCATTTCTGTCCTGTACAGATCTGGTCCTGCCCGGGGTAAGCTGGTCGGGCAGCTGACCGTAGGAAGCCCTGATCTTCAGTTCATTTACGGTGTTTTTGATGTTTTTCATGAACGCTTCGTTGGCGATGTTCCAGCCCAATGAAACCGACGGTGAAAATACATATTTGTCATTTGCCGGGAATCTTGAAGATCCGTCATAGCGTGCATTTACTTCAATCAGGTACCTGTTATCATAGATATAGTTTAACCTGCTGAAACTGCCGATCAGTGCCGATTCTGTTTCCACTCCGCCAACCACTGGCTTGGTATCGGTATTGATCCCGATCGCGGGAAGCGTTGGGTCAATCAGGTTCCTTGCCGTAGCATTGCTGAGTCGGTAGTGGTAATATTCCTGGTTGTAACCAACCAGGGCTTTAACATAATGTTTGCCGGCAAAGGTATTTTCATAGGTAGCATACGTATTTAACGACTTATAAGTGTTGTTCTGTCTGTTTTCTGAAACCTGCGATGGATTGGTCCATGGGAATACGCTCAGGAACTGACCGTCTACGCCATATTCATTATAGGGGATCATATTTGCCTTTTCAAATTCTGAGAAGGTGTTAAAGGTATAATCAGCAACTACACTTAAATGGTCTACCGGTTTAACGATGATCCTGCCGGTAGTCCAGAAATCATTTTGGTTATCAATATCGCGGCCGGAAAGTGCATTTACAGCCATAGGGTTAGTGTAATTTCCCTGCCCTGCGTAATGGCCGTTGCCATCAGGATTAAATATCGGCATGGTTGGCGGTAAACCTGCTGTAAGCCAGCTGCCATTGCCCGGGCCACCCTGGTTGATCCTTGTTGCCGCAGGCTGGTCATTGTCAATATGCGTTAAGGACATATTGAAATTGAAGGTCAGCCATTTGTTAACGTCAGTATTCACTTTTAAAGAGGGCGTATATCTCTGGTAAACCTGTTTGGCACTTTCCTGCAGTCCCTCCTGTTTAAAGTAGCCCATACCAGCGGCGTAAGTTGTTTTTTCTTCACCACCAGACACTGATACATTATGCTGCTGCTGCGGGGCCCAGCCCGGGTATAATTCTTTCACCCAGTCGGTATTCCCAACATACCTGTATTTTTTTGGATTTCCCGGATCAGGATAACCCGTAGGATTGTTGGCGGGGTCAGCTCTGTATGCGGCAGCCAGGGTTGAATCCCGGGCAGTAAAAGGATCTGTGGTATATCCACCGCTCTGCTGGCCGGACCTGTTGGCATAATTGAACATCTTGATGTAATCACCAGAATTTACCTGGTCTGCCAGCTGGGTAGGGCGGGAGATGGTGTAAGATCCTGAATACGTAACCCTTGTTGGTCCTTTTTTACCGGATTTGGTGGTGATCAGCATCACCCCATTTGCGGCCCTGCTACCGTAAATTGATGCAGAAGCCGCATCTTTTAATACCGTTACGCTTTCCACATCATTCGGGTCGATCAGATTGGGATCGCGTGCTACCCCATCTACCAGGATTAATGGTGAAGTGGTAGTCAGATCTGTAGAACCCGGCGCAAGAGTAGTCAGTCCGCGGATATTAAAACTCGCTCCCTGTCCCGGCTGTCCGCTGTTCAGGTTTACATTCAGGTTGGGAATCAGCCCCTGTAATCCGTCACCGAGGTTAACCATCGGGCGGCTGTCCAGTTTATCTGCACTGACGGTAGCAATTGCGCCAGTCAGGTTTACTTTCTTTTGTGTACCGTAACCTACTACCACAACTTCGGTAAGGCTTTTGGCCTCGGGTACCAGTGCAATCAGCAAGGGCGCTGATCCGGAAGCAGTCACATCTTTATCATTATAACCGATATAACTAACTGTAAGTATTGAATTATCCGGTGCATCGAGGGTAAAGAAACCATTCGTATCGGTAGACGCACCTGTTTTGGCTCCTTTGATCCTCACCGTTGCCCCCGGAAGTGGTTGTCCTTTCTCATCCACAACTTTACCTGTGAATTTAACAACTGCCATTTCCGTACCTGTTGCAGATATTACGATCAAGTGATTAGGCAGTTCGCTGAACTTAAAGCCAGAATTGGCCAGGAGGTTGGCAATAACCCCCGGCACTTCCGCATTCTGCACATTGATATCGATTCTTCTGATCGTCGGGAGGTTGCTTTCACTATAGATAAAGTGATAGTCACTTTGCTTCTGTATAGAGGAAATCACCTTCTTAAAATCGGCAGATTTCATATTAAGTGTAACCTTCGTCTGCGAGAAGCCACTTGCAACGACATTTAAGTTAAACAGAATGATTAATAAGGTTGTTAATTTCATGATTAATAGAGACTTTAGTAGCCAATACTTCTCCATTACACCCATTTTGGGGTGTTTAAAAAATTTCATATGTTTACTGGATTAAGGGTGAACAATTGCCGCAGTCTGGTCAGAGACTTCGGCAGAATAGCTTTTGATACATCTAGGGCGGGTATGACTCTAAAGGGAATCCCGCCTTTTTTAAGTAATGTTTTCTCTTGTCATAGGCAAATTGGTTAGTTTTCGGTTTGTTGATTTTTTAATAGATATATACTTTGGATTTGGTTATTCTGTATTTGAAGGGTGCTACAATTTTCAGTGCGTCGAGTGCTTCTGACAGGCTTTCTTTCTCAAAAATTCCCGAGAACCTTTCTATTTTCATCTGGTCATTTACAAAAACGAAGGATATGCCGTACCATCTTTCCAGTTGGGCGGATAGTTCTTCAAAATTTTTATCGCTGAATACCAGTTTGTTTTGTACCCACGAGGTTTCTACGATGGTCCTGTCGTTGTTGGGGTAGTGTGTTAAACTGGTAAGCGCGTAATTTGAAGGCTCACTGATACTTTTTTGTGGCAGATTTCCGGGCTCCTGTTCCGGATGTTTGACTGCGCTGCCATTGTTCCTTACAATTAGCTTTTCACTGGGCTTGAGGATAATGCGGTCTGAGGGCCTGTCATTGAGGGTAACTTCAACAGATCCGCGGATCAGTGTGGTTTCGCTCAGGGGCTCGTTGAGATAAGACTTAACGTTGAAGGCTGTGCCTAAAACCTTTACGTTCATCTTGTTGGCATGGATAATAAAGGGATGGTGGTGGTCTTTATGTACATCAAAATAAGCTTCACCGTTCAGATATACTTCACGTGTCTGGCCGCTAAAGTGCCTGGGATATTTTAATGTGCTGGCGGAGTTTAAGGTAACTATGGTCCCGTCGGCCAGTTTGATTGTTTCCCTGAATGTTGGCCTGGTTTTTTTCTGCAGCCATTGTACAGACAGTGTCTGATTGTTAAAATTAAACTGATGGTAAAAGGCAAAAGCAAGAGATGAGATCAGCAGGAATGCAGCTGCACTATACCAGTATTTTAAATATGGCCTGCGGAGCTTTACCGGGCTGCTGCTATCTTGCTGCGGCCGCAATTCCTTTGTCAGTTCATCAGCCTCAATCTGTGCCAGCAGTTTATTAAACATCGCCATATTGTCTCTTGATGATACTCTCTTTTTATTCCAGAACTGCGTTAAAATATCCTTTCTGTCACGCAGTTGAGGATTTTTGTCAATGATAGCTTTTAACTCAATGCGTTCTGCATCTGTCAGCTCATTCACAATTTTTAAAGTAAGCAGTTGAATAAATCTTTCGTTCTCCATATGAGGATTATATCCTGGTTATGGTAAAGACAACGGAAATTCTAAAATGGCCCACAGGCTTAATGAAATATTTTTAAAAATGAAAAAAGGAACAGCAGGTTCAATAAAGCTTCGTTAAACTTTGATGCAGGAACTGAGTGTTCTGTAAGTACCAGGTTCAGTTTTTTCATCGCTCTGTACAGCTGGTTTTTTACGGTCTTTGGAGAGAGGTTTAAAATTTCGGCAACCTCTTTATACCGTAAGTCTTCTTCTTTGATCAGCCGGAAGATGATCTGGCATTGCTGCGGCAGCATGTCGATAGCCTGCTGCAGCTTAAACATCAATTCTTTGTTTTCCAGTGCTTCCTGTGGGTTGTAGGTATTGACCAGCTCAAATTCATTGCTGTCGTCAATCTGTACAAGATGGATATGGGAGAATTTTTTAATATAATTGAGCGACTGATTTTTGACTGCAACAAACAGGTAGGTGTCAAGGCTTTGAATTTCTGAGAGGCTCCTGCGGTTAGTCCAGCATTTGAAAAAAACCTCGGAAACGATGTCTTCAGCCGCCTCGGTCTGATGGATATACATCATGCAAAACTGAATAAGCGGCTCGTTTAACAGATAAAAAATAGACTCGAAAGCCTTTTTGTCATCATGAATGCTGACCAGATTCCATAATTCTGAAAAATTCTCCTTTTTATTTTTCAATGTGCAGGTGTATTGTGATCCTAACTTAATAAAAAGTAACAATAGTAGTGCAAAAAAATCGAAATTAGTTATATCGACCATTAAAATATTTAAGTTTAAACTTTTTCTATAGGTGCTGTGGGCTAATTGCCTAAAAAATGTGTCTATAACTATTAAACAACTCAATACACAACATGAAGTACTTCTTTCCCATGCTTTTGTTTATTCTGCTCACAGGTATATCCAAAGGCCAGCAAAAACATTCTTTTTCTTTCGCTAAAAGCGACTTTATAATGGACGGTAAACCTTACCAGATCATCAGTGGTGAAATGCATCCGGCCAGGATACCGAAAATGTACTGGCGCCACCGTATACAGATGGCCAAAGCTATGGGCTGCAATACCATCGCAGCCTACGTTTTCTGGAACTATATTGAAGAAAAAGAAGGGGTGTTTGACTGGAAGTCAGAAAACAGGGATATTGCAGAATTTGTGCGTATCTGCCAGGAGGAAGGAATGTGGGTGCTGTTCAGGCCGGGGCCGTATGTTTGTGGGGAATGGGACTTTGGCGGTTTTCCACCTTATCTGCTCAGCATACCTGATATCAGGCTGCGATGCCTTGATCCGCGGTACATGGCTGCGGTAACAAAATATGTAGGGGAAATCTCTAAACAGATCAAACCATTACTGATCACTAATGGCGGGCCGGTAATTATGGTTCAGGTAGAAAACGAATATGGCAGTTACGGAAATGACCGGGACTATCTTGCTGCTTTAAAGAAATTATGGGTTGACAATGGAATTGATGTGCCTTTCTATACGGCTGACGGGCCGACTCCCTTTATGATGGAAGCGGGTACTGTAGAAGGTGCCGCAATAGGTTTGGACAGTGGCAGCAGTGATGCAGATTTTGAACAGGCCACTAAAAAGAACCCTGATGTGCCGGCCTTCAGTGCCGAGACTTATCCGGGATGGCTAACCCACTGGAAGGAAAAATACCAGAAACCTGATAAGGCAAACATCGTGAAGGAAGTTACATACCTGATGGAGCACAAACGTTCGTTTAACCTGTATGTTGTCCATGGCGGTACCAACTTTGGTTTTAATGCCGGGGCCAACGCTTTTACACCGGTACAATTCCAGCCGGATATTACCAGTTACGACTATGATGCACCGGTGAATGAGCGCGGAGAGCCTACAGCGAAATACTATGCCATACGTGATCTCATTGCAAAATACACCGGAAAAAAACTACCAAAGATACCTAAACCAACGGCCGTTACTGTAGTGCCTGCGTTTCAAATGCAGCCTTTTACCAGCATCTGGAACGTATTGCCACAGGCAGTGAAATCTCCGCAGGTAAAAACGATGGAGAGCATGGGGCAGTACAAAGGATTTATTGTTTACCGCAGCAAACTGATCGGGCGCAAGAGCGGGGAGCTCACCATCACCGAGCCTCATGATTATGCTTTGGTATTATTAAATGGTAAGCTGATAGATACAGTTTACCGGGATGGTGGAAAATGGACAATCAAACTGCCGGTTACGGATGTGAAAGACCCTGTTCTGGAAATCCTGGTAGAAAACATGGGACATATTAATTTTGCCCAGTATATGATAGACCGTAAGGGTATTACTGACCGCGTTGCCCTGGAAGGAATGACGCTCTTTAACTGGGAAATTTTTAACCTGCCAATGGAGGATAGTTTTGTTGCCGGATTAAAGCCTGCAGTTGGTACAGATCTGCACGATGGTGTGTTTTTTAAAGGGAGTTTTGCCTTAAATACTGTTGCAGATACGTATCTGGACCTGAGCAAATTTAAGAAAGGTGTGATCTGGGTAAACGGCCATAACCTGGGAAGATACTGGAACGTAGGTCCTCAGTTCCACCTGTACTGCCCGGCCAACTGGCTCAAAAAAGGCAATAATGAAGTTGTTGTGATGGATCTGCATCAGAAAGATGCCGCAGGGATCTCTGGTGTGAAAACGCTGGAATAAATCAGCTATGACACTAAATCAAATAAATTTATGGGTGACGGCTTGCTGGTCACCCTTTTCTATTTTTTCAAAAAAAAACTCCGGTAGTTGAACTGCCGGAGTTTAAATTTCTTTTCACCAGGATTAAGCAGCGCCTCTCACTAATCTCAGAATAATTGCTATAACAGCGATAACCAGTAATGCATGGATAATACCACCTGTGTAAAATCCGCCAAGGAAGCTGATTGCCCAAATGATAACTAGAATAACTGCGATTAAATAAAGTAAATTTCCCATAGTGTTTAAGTTTTAAATAGTTTGTTTCGTTTAAATATTGTAGATGTAATGAACAACCTATTTTAGATCATTTTGTTTTACAATAAAAATTGCAGCTTCCCTGCTGCACCAGAAGCCACCACATTTGGGGATTTTAATACTGCCGGTTTTTCATTTACTTCGAAAAGTTAATTGCGCTCATTTAAATTATATCTCAATGGAAGTACTGGGTAACAAAGTTGTTCTGATCACTGGTGGGGCGGGTGCGCTTGGGTTGGTTACTGCAAAACTTTATTTAGCCAAAGGTTCGTCGGTGATGCTTGCAGACCGTAACCAGGAAGCTTTGGAGCGGGCAGCGAAAATGCTCAATCATCAAAACCTGGCCTGTGTGGTTGCCGACGTTACCAACACGGCTGATACTCGTTTCTATGTAAACGAGACCGTAAGGCTTTTTGGTAAGATCGACGTCTTTATTCATTGCGTGGGCATTATTGGTATGATCAGGCCTGTTGAACAGATCTCCGAACAAGAATTCTCTTATGCCAAATGGGTCAATTTTAGCGGTGCCTGGCTGGGCTGTCAATATGTTTTGCCAGAAATGAACGACGGTGGGAGCGTGATCCTGGTATCCTCAACGGCCGGTCACTGGGGCGCGGCAGATACAGGCCGTTATACAGAAAGCAAACACGCGATGGTACGCATGATGCAGACGCTTTCTTTAGAAGTTGCCCACAGGAATATCCGGGTAAATACCATTGATCCTATTAATTTTGAAGGCAGGATGATGCGCGATCCTGAGGAAGTACTGATCTCGGGCAACAAAGACGAACTGAAAAAAATAATGAAATCAATGATCCCTCTGGGAAGATATGTCCATCCCGAAGATGTGGCGCATTCGCTTTTATTTTTTGGTTCCGTCAGCAGTACATATATAACCGGCACTACCCACGTGATTGCAGGTGGGTTTAACAGCTAAACAAAATGATTAATAAATGTAAATTTGTAGAGTAGTTTCGTCATTAAAGTAATCACTGTTTTTTCAGTGGTGATATTGATGCGGTTGATATAGAGCAGATTACAAAATTTGATAGGCCAGGCTGCCAAACGGCTTGGATTGTTTACTTTTATGGCCTATGGGGGAACGATTTACTGCAGCAGACTATCATTCAATCTGTAACCGGCTTACGGCTATGGATGCTGATCTTCATCGCGTGATCCTCAGTTATGGATATCCGCCGCTGTGGAGCCGGCCAAATACTTTTGAAAGCCTGGTTCATATCATACTGGAGCAACAGGTTTCTCTGGCTTCGGCGCTGGCAGCACTCCATAAACTGAAAGCTCAGATACAGGAGGTTACTCCTGCAAGGTTGCTGCTCCTGTCTGATGAAGAACTGAGAGCATGTTACTTCAGCAGGCAAAAAACAGTTTATGTGAGGTATCTCGCAGAAGCGATCGTTAGCGGGCAAATTGATCTGGCAGCTTTGGCGCAAAAAGAAAACGATGAAATACGGAAGGAGCTAACCAGCCTCAAAGGTATTGGAAACTGGACCGTGGATGTGTATCTGATGTTTGTGCTGCAGCGTGCTGATATCTTCCCCATCGGGGACCTTGCAGCGGTCAATGCCCTGAAGAAGGTGAAATCACTACCGGTCAATACAACAAAGGAAGAGATGGCCGCTATTGCAACGCAGTGGAAACCGTATCGCACAATTGCCTGCATGATCCTCTGGCACGCTTACCTCAGCAGCAGGAGCATCAGGGTTGTTTAAATAGAGAAGCGCTTCGTACCAAAAATAGTACAGTTATAACTGTTGATTCCAGGGAAGCTGTAATGCCAATCTTTGGGAGTGTTTATTTTATTGGAAATCTTTTTTAGCTCATATTTTCAATAAAATCCAACCCTGGTATTATTTTATTTCTTTCTGTAAAAAATAATATTCCCTGGGCAAGATCCTTGTGCTTTTTGCGTAATTCACAGACTTCGGATTAAAGGAAATTCCAGAGATAAAGCTGCGGATATTATTTTTCAGCCCAGTCCTGAGGAAATATTTTTCCTGGTTTGGTATGAGAGTTGGAATAATCAAGGCGTATCTAATTACAATATTATAAACGCCTAAACTTCCAGCCATGATTAACAATTCTTTAAATTATCAAATCAACGACCACAAGTCAGCCTTGAAAAACTTTGCCATGAATTTTACTCAGAACATTGATGATGCAGACGATCTGGTACAGGAGACCATGTTAAAAGCGATCCGTTATTCAAAACTTTATCAGGAAGGAACGAATTTGAAAGGTTGGTTGTATACGATAATGAGAAATACCTTTATCAATGATTACAGAAGGACGGTTAAACAGCGCAGTATTATTGATACTACCGAGGAAGTGAATTCTGCGCAGTTAATGAAAAGCGCTACGCTTAATGAGGCTAATAATAAATTCATCAGTGATGATGTTAACAAAGCACTGGCACAATTAAGTTATGAATATTATACGCCTTTTATCAAATATTTTGAAGGATATAAATATCATGAAATAGCTGATATGTTAAACATTCCGATCGGAACAGTAAAAACGAGAATCCATGTTGCACGCCAGTCGTTAAAAAGCAACCTTAAAATGTACAATCAGGAATTTAAAAAATCCAATAAAATTAATTAGTAACAGGATGGACATATTGCCGGAATCAAATTACGGCCTGTAATTCGTCAACGTGTTAAAAATCATAAACAGCCTTCAGTAAAAGAAGGCTGTTTTTGCTTGAGCCCAGTTTTTTAAATAATCGTAAAACCCTGAGGTTTAACTGCAAACTATATAAAAATAAGGGTGTTGTGTTTGGATTATATCCAAAAAACTTTATAAAATTATTTATATGAAACACAAGAATACCACCCAACTCCTCGCTTTTCTATTGATGTTTATTTTAGCTGGTGCAACCAGTGCCTCTGTTTTGTTAAAGAAACCAAAGTCTGCGCATTCTTCAGCATCAAAAGCTGCGTCGCTGGCTGCAGTCACCAAAAACCTGGAATATGATACTGATAAACCTTCAATCCGTGATGCGTATTATAAAAATCTGGACGAACTGGCAAAAACTGTTAAAAACAATAATTATGCAGTTTCTCTGAGGGGCCATGCAGATTCCAGAGGTAAGTACAAATACAATTGGGTATTATCTGAGAACCGGGCTATTAGTGTCAAAAATTACCTGGTGACTAAAGGGGTACAAGAGAACAGGATCATCACTACTCCTTATGGAAGCACTGTACCTATTGCTACCAATGCTACCGCTGCCGGACGTCAGAAGAACAGAAGAGTAGAAATTGAATTGAAAAAAATCAAGGAATAATACTTAAGATCCTATAAAAAGAACATCAGGCCTGAAGCACTCAGCGCCTGATGTTTCTTTTTAATACAAACTCACCAACCTAAGTTTTGTCTGACCTGATTTAAAGCGGTCAATATTTTTATGTAATTAATCCTCTGCGTTTATCCATACACTTTTTCCGTATACCGCAACTTTCGACGGATTTAACAGGTCATAATCAAGTTCCCATTCCTCAGCTTCATTTAAAATCAGGTCAGCATGGTCATAATGTTTACCATGGTTTAGCATGTTAATTAGTGCTTCCTGTCTGGTCGTACGGTTCATCTCATTCCGGTAAACAGATCTTACAGGTATCAACTCATTGGAAGAAGCTGGTGTAACAGAGAAAAAATCCTGAATTGCAGTAACCAATTTGCTAAGAGTTGAAGGAGTCTGTACGCGGGCCGACTCAGATACGAATTTAAATGATTTGTGATTTTCCATTACGAGACCTGTTTATTTATATACAATGATAAACAAAACTATTGACAATGCAAGTGTTATTGTTGAATTATTACACAAAACGGGGAATTAATTACCCTACTGGTATTGCGTTGAAATTAAATCCTGACAATCAGATTCCGATTTTGCAGATTAAGGCTGTAACTTGCTATTATATGTGTATTTATGTGATGATAAGTGTAAAGGCTGTCGAATAACGACTTGATAATATAATTGGATTTCTAAAGATTTTTTTGACAAGACTGGGGAAATATTTGCCTTTGTCTACTGTTTATTCCCCATTGTTGTGTGCCAGAAAACAGAGGGGCCCGACTTTTTATAAAAATCGGGCCCCTTTAATACTATATGATGCTAAATTTATTTCACAGCAACTCTCCAGATCGTACTGCTCACATCATCTGCTACCAGAATCGAACCGTCAGGTGCTACCGCTACATCAACCGGACGGCCGTATACTTCGCTTTTTGATTCATCAGAGATAAATCCGGTCAGAAAATCTTCCAGTTTTCCCGCTGGCTTCCCATTTTTAAAAGGTACAAATGCAACCTTGTAACCCGATAGAATGGATCTGTTCCATGAACCATGCTGGCCAATGAATGCACCATTCTGATATTTCGCAGGAAATTTATCTCCGGTATAAAAAGCCAGTCCCAGTGAGGCTGTGTGTGAACCTACGGGCATATCAGGAGCGATGGCCGACTTCACAAGATCCGGGCTTTTTCCTTTCATCCGCGGATCTTCGTTCTGTCCGTAATAAGAATAAGGCCAGCCATAAAAGGCGCCTTGTTTAACGCTGGTAATATAATCCGGAACCAGATCGTCGCCCAGTCCGTCTCTTTCGTTAACGGCTGTCCACAGTACTTTTGTGCCCGGCGCCCAATCCAGTCCCACAGGATTCCTCAGTCCGGAGGCGTAGATTTTCTCGCCTGTCCCATCAGGGTTCACTTCCAGGATATTGGCACGGCGCACTTCATTTTCCATTCCATTTTCACCAACGTTACTTCCCGATCCAACAGAAATATATATCTTAGAGTTGTCTGCATTCGCAATCAGGTTCCTTGTCCAGTGATTGTTATATCCACCGGCAGGCAAGGTCACAATCTTTTTGCCTTTACCGGTAATTTTTGTTTCTCCCGGCTGGTATGGATATTGGAACAGCCCGTCTGTATTGGCTACATAGAATGAATTGGCGATCACAAGCATTCCATAGGGCTGGTTAAGACCAGATAGGAAAGTGCTTCGTATTTCAAATTTGCCGTCGTGATCCTTGTCCCTGAACAGCAATACCGTGTTTGCACTTTCGCCGCCCACTTCAGACTTAGCTTTGCCGCTGATCGTATTTACTACCACATCTTTTGCATTGCGCTCAGAGTTTGACAGGGCCACAAAGATATCCCCGTTTGGAGCGACATAAATGCTTCTGGGGCTTTTCATGTTGGCTGCAAAAGCCGATACTGTAAAACCTGCCGGGGCAACCGGAGTTTTGCCGGCAGGCCATCCAACAACCTTGCTAAAATTGTTTTTTGCAGCATTGGTATCGGCGGCGGGTAAGTTTAATGCCGCCGTAGTTGCAGAATCCTGAGACAGGCTATCGGTATTTGTGCCCTTGTTTGTCTGCGGGTTGCTGCAGGCAACAATAAAAGGCGCCGCAGCCAATAATATAAAAAGTCTTTTCATAATGATGTTGTTAATAAGAGTTAACCAGCATTATCAACGGTTTCTACAAAAAAATGTTTGGAAGTTCCGTATCGCAAGACCGAACTTTTTTGTGATAAGCGGGTTGTGTTTGCATGAATAAAAACCAGGCCATCAAAAAATTACAGCTGGCACCGGCTATAACAGCTGTATTGATCATTTGCTGTCTGACAGTATCCGGCCAGCAGAACGGTGCATGGTTTTTCCTTTCCCACACCCAAAAACTGAATAAAAAGTTTGATATTCTGGCAGATGTGCAATTGCGAAGTACAGATCACCTTGCTTATCTTTCTACTGTGTTGTTGCGTACAGCATTCAACTATAAACTGAATAAACGTCAGGCTGTTGCCCTGGGCTTTGCACATAAGGGCGACTGGGAAGTTGAAGATAGCGGTAAACGATACCTGCCGGAACAGCGTATTTATCAGCAGTATATACAAAATTTTAAACTGGAACGGATTGAAATGATGATCAGGGCCAGGCTGGAACAGCGTTTTGTAAAGGAAGACAGCTATCAGTTCTCTCAGCGCGCGCGCTTACTGCTCAGTGCACAGGTACCGCTCATAGCTGATAAAGATTTTACGCATGGTATTTACGCCAATTTGCAGGATGAAGTCTTTCTGAATGTGCAAAACAGAGAAAATGTGAACGGTAGTGTTCTTGATCAGAACAGGCCCTATATTTCTGCAGGATACCGGTTAAGTAAGAAGATGGATATAGAGTTTGGTTATACAAGATGGCTTCAGCGCGAAGAAACCGGCGACAGGACAGCACATATCATGCAGCTCATGATTACCACAAATCTTTAATAACTCCCTGCAACAGAAAATACAACCTTGGAGAGTAGAAAACACAAAACATAACTTTAAAAGCTCTTGTTGAATATTTGCCTATGAAAACATATACAAATACAAAAAACATTACTGCTAAAATATTCTATGACCTTTTAAAGAGCAACTTTAAAGAGATGTTTCCGAAAGAAACGCTGGGATATGGAATTAATCAGAATCTTATTGCCATAGAGGATAAAGGAAAATCAATCTATGAAATTGAGGTCACAGATGAGCTGTTTACGCTTTTGCCAATTGATCCCGCTGAAAAGAAAATTGGTAAAAAACTTGAGCAGTTTATCGAAGCGTCACTACTGCCAGCGGATGAATTATAGTTCATTTTTCCTCATGTTTGCCCGTTCTGAATAGTGTAATCATTTTTATGCCTGGTATATCTTAATGCCTGTATGCAAACATATTAGCGTGTTTTAGTTATTCCTCAAAGCGCTGTGTCAAATAGCGGCAAATGTGCCGTTTTAATATTGCTTAATCGTATTTTTGATGCGCTAATGATTATCAATGACCGATCTTACATCAACTGCTTATTCTGCTTCTGAACAATATAGTTTTCCTGGCTATCCCCTCCTGACTAATGAAAGCGAGCGCCAGGAAGCATTGGATTCTTATCATATTTTAGATACGGCAGAGGAAAAGGATTTTGATGACCTGACTACACTGGCCTCTGCCATATGCCAGACACCAATTGCGCTGGTTAGCCTGGTTGATCACGACAGGCAATGGTTTAAATCACACAAGGGCTTGCCGGCAACAGAAACACCAAGGGACTATTCTTTCTGCGCCCATGCCATTGCTTCGTCAGACGAGATCATGACGGTTCCTGATGCAACAAAGGATTTACGTTTTGCAGCTAACCCACTGGTTACCGGAGAAACGAACATTGTTTTTTACGCGGGAGTTCCGCTGGTAAATGATGATGGTTTTTCCCTGGGAACCCTTTGTGTAATTGACCATCACACCAGAGAATTAAGCAAGGAGCAGATCAGCGCGCTCGTGATCATTGCTAAGCAGGTGATCGACAAATTAGAACTCAGACGGAAAAATATGGAGCTGCGGGAAAGTAATGACCGCCTCAATCTTGCGCTGGAAGCGGCTACACTGGGCTCGTATGATGCAGATATGAGAACGGGAATGGTCAGCGGTACTGCACAATTTAGAATTAACTTCGGACTGGGTGCTGATGAGGCACTCAATTTTTCCGATCTTTTTAATGTGATCTTACCAGAATATAGGGAAAACGTAGAAGAAATGGTTAATGCCGCCATTATGAACAATAGCGTTTACCAGGCAGAATACGAGATATTATGGTCTGATGGTTCCAGGCACTGGATCAGCGCATCAGGCAAACCAAGATATGATCAGGATGGAGAGGTGACCAGAATGGTTGGCGTTACGCAAAATATTACTGCACGTAAAGATCTGGAACAGCGGCAAGCTGAATTTTTGGGAGTCGCCAGCCATGAGCTTAAAACTCCGGTGACTATCCTGAAGGCTAACCTTCAACTGCTAGACCGGTACAAGACAAATCCATCAAATCCAAATTTTCCCCGTCTGATTGATTCTGCAATAAAAAGCATGGAGAAAATCAATCACCTGGTAGATGACCTTCTGAACATGCACCGTTACGGGGCAGGTCAGTTGCTCCTCGACAAAACGATCTTTAATATCTCCGAAATGTTAGAACTCTGTTGTAACCATGTAAGGGTGTCAGGAAAACATCAGCTGATCGTAGAGGGAGATCCCAATATCGATATATTTGCTGATGAGCACCGGATTGATCAGGTGGTGGTCAACTTTGTTAACAATGCTGTCAAATATGCTCCCGGCTCTGTAGAAATTCATATAGGCGTTGCAAGAGAGGGCGATTTGGTGAAAATATCTGTCAGGGATTTTGGTCCGGGTATTCCTGCAGATCAGGTGCCGCATTTGTTTGACCGGTATTGGCGGGGTGACCATTCCGGTGCAAAATATACAGGTCTCGGATTGGGCCTTTATATCTGTGCGGAGATCATTAAAAAGCATGATGGACAAATTGGGGCGGTCAGCGAACTTGGCAAGGGGAGTACCTTCTGGTTCACCGTTCCTGCTTCTCTGGCCGGTTCAGCGGCGAATGGGAATATATAGCAGATAATCTGTAATTTATATTTATTCATACAGGCGATCCATGGATGTGGAGCGGCATGGACTTTAATGAACGAATTGAACGGCAGGTATCCGGATGACTTTTTCTAACTTCAATTTGTATTAGCTATTATACTGTTAAAGCTCTCCATAAAGAAGTGACTAAAATTCCAATACCTGCCAATGAGAACGAGCGGTTAGCCGCCCTGCACAACTATGCCATACTGGATTCATTAAATGAAAACGAATTTGACCGCATTACAGAACTCGCATCGCTGGTTTGTGATTGTCCGGTTGCACTGATCTCATTTATTGATGAAAAAAGGCAATGGTTTAAATCTATATTGGGTTTTCCGGCGCAAGAAACGTACAGGGATCTTTCATTTTGCCAGTATACGATTATGGATACTGAGCTTTTTGAAGTGAGGGACGCCATTCTGGATGAACGGTTTAAGGATTATGATATGGTCCTTAACGATCCCAACATCCGGTTCTATGCAGGGTGCCCGCTCACAGATCCCGATGGTTATGCACTAGGATCGCTCGCGGTTATTGACTATCAGCCGAAAATCCTTTCCGAAAAACAACGCAGGTCGCTGGTCCTGCTTGCCGGCGAAATTATGGCCCTGATTACCGAGCGGCGGCAAAAAGAAGAGCTCAGGCATTTTGAGAAGATCTTTAAATTGTCAAACGACCTCATCTGTATCAACGACAGCCAGGGCCTCTTCAAAAAAGTTAATCCTTCCTTTACAAAAATCCTTGGATGGGATACCAGCTTCTTTTTGGGTAAACCAGTAATGGATCTTGTACACCCGGAAGATCTGAGCAGCAGCAGGCAGGTGCATGAAACGCTTTTGATGGGGCAGAGCACGATCCAGTTTACTCACCGTTTGATAACCAAAGACGGAAATTATAAGTCCGTACAATGGACCATTACCCCCGAAATTGCAACAGGCCAGCTCTTTGCGATAGGCAGGGATATTACCGAGGAGAAGTTAAAAGAGGAAAGGCTGGCTGCCAGCGAAGAAAAGCTTCGTGTATTTTTTGAAAATGCACAGGGTTTGATGTGTACGCATGATCTTCACGGAAACTTTTTGTCATTTAACCAGTCGGGGGCTGCCCTGCTTGGCTATACCCGCGAAGAAATCTGTCACCTCAGTTTGTTTGATATTGTTCCTGAAGGCAGAAGTGCTGATATCAGCCATTACCTTTTTGATATCAAAAAAACTGGTACAGCGAAAGGACAGATGGTGATCCGTCATAAGGATGGATCTTCATTTGTCTGGATGTTTAACAATGTGCTCTCCGGCAACGGCGGGGAAGAGCCATACGTCATCTGCAATGCCGCAGATATTGATGACAGGTATCATTTGATCAACGACCTGCAGCGTACCAGGGAAATGCTGGTGCAAACCAATGAGGTGGCCCGGGTTGGCGGATGGGAACTGGATTTTAAAACACAGGAAGTATACTGGACAGCGGTTACAAAAGAAATGCACGGTATTGATACCAATGCAATGCCCGGCAATGTCATCGATTTTTACCGGGGCGCCAACAGGGATATCATGAATAATGCGGTTGAACTGGCGGTTAATTATGGTAAGTCCTGGGACCTGGAACTGCAGATTGTGAATACCAGGGGAGAAGAAGTATGGATCAGGTCTATCGGACATACGGAATTTGAAAATGGCACCTGCAAAAGAATATTTGGTACGATACAGGATATCAATGATAAAAAAACCGCAGAGCTCGAAGTAACGCGGTCAAGGAAATTGCTGGATGACATCTTAAACGCCGCCACAGAAGTAAGTATCATTGCTACTGACCCTCATGGCGCAGTAACGGTTTTCAATACCGGTGCAGAGCGCCTGCTTGGATATAAGGCACAGGAAGTGCTGGGTAAGCAGGCGGCTGATATCTTCCATTTGCCGGAAGAAATTGAGGCGCTGGACAGAGAGTTCTCTGATGATCCGCGCGACCGGGTTTATGGCTTTGATGTGTTTACCCGGAAACTGGGACGCCAGAGTTTTGAGCAGCGTGAGTTTACTTATGTGTGCAAGGATCGGACCCATCGTATCGTTTCTCTTATGGGAACACCCATTCGTGATGCAGAAAACCATATTATTGGTTACCTGGGAATCGGCGTAGATGTTACTGCGACGGTAAAACAAAGGGAGGAACTGCAGGTGGCCAAAGAAATTGCAGAGCAGGCCAATATGGCCAAATCGGAATTTCTGGCAAATATGAGCCACGAAATCAGGACGCCGTTAAATGGGATTATCGGATTTACAGACCTGGTTTTGAAAACAGAGCTTGATGAAAGACAGCAGCAATACCTTTCTATCGTTAATCAGTCGGCAGAATCCCTGTTAACGATTATTAATGACATCCTCGACTTTGCAAAAATAGAGGCTGGAAGAATGGACCTGAACATAGAAAAGTGTGATATCTATCAATTAGCTGCGGATGCAACAGATATTATTACACATACCATCAGGCAAAAGGGCTTAAGTATGCTGATGAACATTTCGCCCCACCTTCCACGATTTGTCTGGGCTGATGCTGTCCGTTTAAAGCAGGTGCTGATCAACCTGCTGGGAAATGCGTCTAAATTTACTGAAAATGGAGAAATAGAGCTGAAGATTGAATTGCTGGCAGCAAATAAAGGCAGATCCACCCTGCGGTTTGGCGTACGTGATACCGGGATCGGGATCAGCAAAAATAAACAGGGAAAGATATTTGAGGCCTTTTCGCAGGAGGATGGTTCAGTCACAAAAAGATATGGCGGCACGGGTTTGGGATTAACCATCTCCAATAAACTACTGGGACTAATGGGCAGCCAGCTTCATTTAGAGAGTGAGGCAGGCGAAGGGAGCCTTTTCTATTTTGATCTCGCATTCAAAGCCGAAGCAGGAAATGCCGATGAAATCCAGGTGCCGGGACTGCCGGGAAATGCGGGTGTGATGGGGACTTTTACAAGCCCGCTGACGATACTGATCGCAGAAGATAACCCCGTGAATATGCTGCTGACCAAAACTGTAGTGAAACGCATTGTGCCCAATGCCAGGCTGATTGAAGCGTTTAACGGACGGGAAGCACTTACGTGCTGTAGTGTCAGCTTGCCCGACCTGATATTAATGGATATCCAGATGCCTGATATGAATGGCTACGAAGCCACCACCAGGATAAGAGCCCTGGAACAGGATGGACATGTACCTATTATTGCTGTTACAGCCAGTTGTTTAAGAAGTGATAAAAAGAGATGCTATGATGCGGGGATGGATGATGTAGTCACCAAGCCCTTTGTTGAGGAAACTATTGCATCGGTGATTCAAAGATGGGTTCTCAAAAAATAAAAAAGCCAGTCCTGTGATCTAAGTGCGATAACAGGACTGGCTAAAGATGATGAGAACGGTACATATCAGAGTTTCACTGTTGCCGGTAAATATTTAGCGATCAGGTCTTCATAATATGGCCTGAGTTCGGATACCACCGGTGGTTTGGGGCTCTTGGAATAGAGGTCGTAGGGATTAAATTTGTCTACCCATTTGAACATCTCCTGATCGTGTGCGTTGAGCAGGTGATCATACTGGTGCTCTCTGTGCTGAGAGTAGAACGAGTGGTACCTGATCATGTATAAGGCTTCTTCAGGAAGATAGTCCTTTGTAATGTGGTACAGGTACTCATCGTGGCCCCATGACATATGTACATTGTCTAATCCGCACTGGTGCGTATATACACCATACTTAGTATTGTAACGCTCGTCGGTACTGTCCGGATTATCGGCAAAGAATTCCGGGTAAACGATCTTATCAGAAAATTGACATCCCACCGGGAATGAATCACCTACTACGTTCCACTGGGGCTCGCCAAATAAGCACAGGACCTTACCGAGGTCATGGATAAAACCGGTTAATACAAACCAGTCGGGATGGCCGTCTGCACGGATTGCTTCTGCTGTTTGGAGCAAATGCTGCAGCTGATCCAGGGAAATATCAGGATCTGAGTCGTCAATCAGTGTATTCAGGTATTCCATCGCCGACCACCATGGCATTTCCATTTTATCAAACTTCAGGAAGTTTGCTTTTTTTGCAAGCACATTGCCGTAAGTCTGATATTTATGGTTAAGACGATAGAATTCCCGTACCGGTTCAATCTCGGGGCTATCATAGTTTCTGAATTCATCTTTGCTCTTTGCCGGAGTACCTGGTTCAGGATACCTCTTCAGTACATCGTCTTCCCATTCATCCAGGCTAGACAATGGAGAGATCTCCTGTTTGCTTAACTCTTTCATACGCTTTAGTTTTATAATGATAATTTAATTATTTACTTACCAAAACACGGTATATAATGCTGCAAGTATCCCGCAGATGATTACCGAGGCCACCATAAATGACGGACTAACTTTAAACATTTTCGTATCTATCTCTAATCCCTGCGGATTATTTTTACTCTTGGGATCGGTCAGTGTAATGATGATCATTACCGCAATAATTATGCAAAATACCCAGGACATCCGGTTTAAAAACGGAATAGCCTCAATCGCCCCCCTGCTGATTTCAGGAAGGAATTTAAACAGGGTTGACAGGGGTATCGTAAGCAAGGCTGCTGTGAGGGCAGCTTTTGAAGTTGTTCTTTTCCAGAAGAAGCCCAGCAGGAAAATAGCAAACACCCCCGGGGAGATAAAGCCTACATATTCCTGTATAAACTGGTACACCTGGTCGAAGCTGCGCAGCGCAGGGGCGATGATAATGGCAATCAGCGATGCGGCTACTACAGACCAGCGCCCTACATTTACCATCTTCTTTTCTGAAGCACCCTGGTTGATAAATTTTTTATAGATATCGAGGGTGAAGATCGTGGCGATGCTATTGCATTTTCCCGCCAGGGAGGCTACGATCGCCGCGGTCAATGCCGCAAAGGCAAGCCCTTTTAATCCTGTTGGCAATAAGTTCATCAGCACCGGATAGGCATGATCTGGTTTTACCGTACCGGAAGCATCCATCATTTCTTTGTGGAAATAACCATGCTGATACAGTACCCATGCACAGATGCCGGGGATCACAACGATCACAGGGATCAGCATTTTTAAAAAGGCAGCAAACAATAAGCCGCTGCGGCCGGTCTTCAGGTCAGCTCCCAGCGCCCTTTGTACGATGTACTGGTTACAGCCCCAGTAGTTCAGGTTGTTAATCCACAGGCCGCCTACCAGCACGGCGATCCCGGGCAGTTCACTGTAGAATTTATCGCCTTTGTGAAAGATCATATGAAAGTGATCACCGGCTTCTGCCCTTAACACCGGAAGGGCCCCCAGTACGGTACTGATGCTGAATTTATCAGATACCATGTTCAGTGCCATATAACAGGTAACCAGTCCGCCGGCTACGAGCACAAAAACCTGGATCACATCGGTATATCCGATCACCTTCATACCCCCAAGGGTAATCAGTGCCGAAAATATGGCCAGCGCGATGATGCAGGTATTGAATGGAATGCCGGTAATGGTTTCAATGGCAATGGCACCTAAGAAAAAGATCGAGGTTAGATTAACGAAAACATACACCAGCAGCCAGAAAACAGCCATCAGTGTACTTACTGTATTGTTGTACCTGCCCGATAAAAACTGGGGCATGGTATAGATTTTATTTTTGAGATAGATGGGCAGAAAAAATACCGCTACAATAATTAAGGTAGCTGCTGCCATCCATTCATAACTGGCAATGGCCAGTCCCATGGCAAAGCCGGAGCCCGACATTCCGATAAAGTGCTCTGCCGAAATGTTGGAGGCGATGATAGAGGCACCTATTGCCCACCAGGTTAAAGAGCCTTCGGCCAGGAAGTAATCCTTTGTGCTGGTACCCGTTTTTTTCTTATTCCAGTATACCCAGTATCCGTAACCGGATACGATAATGAAATAGATTAAAAAAACAACGTAATCGAAGACTGATAAATGGTTCATGTAAATTGTGATAAACAGCTACCTGATACATTTCAGGTAGCTGTGATCATTTCGGTTAATGATTAAAACAAATATGACGATTCCTTATAAGATTGCCTATAACTAATATCCCGGATTTTGCACCAGCTTAGGGTTCAGTGCAAGCTCTGCACGGGGAACCGGGAAGATCCGGTGGTTGGGGTCTGCATCTGTTTTGATACTGTAGGTACGTTCATACAGTCCGTAACGGATCAGGTCATTCCTGCGCCATCCTTCCATAGGGAACTCCCTGCCGCGCTCATCAAGGACATCGGCAAGTGTTACTGAAAGCAGGGGAGCAGCCTTGGCGCGGGCGCGGACAAGGTTTACGAGTGATAGGGCTGTCTGTCCCTGTGTAGCATTAGCACCTCTGAGGATGGCTTCTGCTTTTTCTAAAAGCACATCAGCATACCTGAACATCGGTACATCATTTCCCTGGTCGCGTACCGGGCTTAAACTGTCAGGGTAGAATTTAATGCTGCGGGCACCTTCTTCATTGGCAAGCTCATCATTACCAACATCGAATGTAGCGATGTTTCTAAAGATGATATCCGGAGTAAACTCCAGTTGGTGCTGGATGGCTGCTGTTGGTGCACTGCCAGTGTAAGCGTCGCTTAAACCTTTATTGGTGGTGCTCACCAGGATTGGTGTACCATCATTGTTGTATTGCTTACCGGTCAGGTATGTTTTTTTCCTGACATCGTTTGCGTCAGTATACAAGGCAATAAATGTTGGCAGTGTATACATTGGCCCTGCCGGAGTATATGGCATTTTGTATTTGGTCTGCAGGCTTGGGTGCATGGTAAAACGTGCATAAGTCATACCCAGTGCGTTTAATCCGTCATATGGAATTGCGTAAATAAAATCTTTCACCGCGGGCCCGTTGCTTGGTTTAAACATTGCCAGGTAGTCAGGTGACAGTTCGTACTGAGCACTGGTAATCACGTTGTCACACATTGTTACCGCATCCTGCCATCTTGCTGTGCCTGTATAGTATTGTGAATTCAGGTACATTTTAGCAAGTATAGCATAGGCAAGGCCTTTTGTTGGTCTTCCATAAGTTGCAACACTGTTTGTTCCGCTTAGATTTGGGATTTGAGCAAGCAGTTCTGTTTCGATAAACGTAAAGATCTGTGCACGGCTTTTGGTGCTTAGATCTGCGGTTGGATCAGCGAAGACAGTGGTAAGCGGCACATTGCCAAAGAGATCCATCATATAGAAATAGCACATGGCGCGCATTGTTTTTACTTCAGCCAGGGTTTGTGTTTTGGCCGCGCTTTCAGGTGCACCGGCAAAAATGCTCAGTACCTGGTTGCACTGGCCGATGGTTCCAAATCCCCATGACCATGAGGCAGCGATGTTTCCATTATCTGAATTGTACGTGTGTAAAAACAGCTGTGCATAGGTTGCGCCATCATACCAGTTACCACCGCGGGCTACCAAGACGTTTTCGTCTGTGCTCAGGTTTTGAACAAACCAGTAAGGACGGCCCGGACCTGTATAAAATGAAGTGTAGATTGGCCCTGTAGCCTGAACGAACTGTGCCGGCGTAGTAGGAAAGTTATCCGGGGTCAGTGCCGATCCCGGAACGGTATCAAGCTTCGTACAGCCGGTAAGATAAGCGCTTGCTGCCAGCAGAACCAGCAGGTTTAATTTTTTATATTTTCTGAAGTAATTCATGTCGGTTAATTTTGAGGGTTATTATAAATCTAATTGCAGGCCGGCAAGGAAGCTGCGGGTTCTTGGATAGAAGTTATTACTATCCACGCCAATGAATTGTCCGCTTTGCTGGTTGTTTAAGTTTAAACTCAATTCCGGGTCTACGCCTCTGTATTTTGTAATGGTTAGCAGGTTGGTGCCGGTGATGTATACGCGAAGGTTGTGTACATAATTTCCTGCGATTTTAAATTTGTATGCTAAGGTAGCATTGCTCAGCCTGATGAACTTACCGTCTTCAAGGTATTTTGTTGAGTACAGGTTGGCATTGATATCTGTAACCGGTTCACTCAGTGTGATGGTTGGTATACCATGAGTTGAAGCCTGCGCCGGAGTGTTGAAACTTGCCAGTGAAGCGTTCATGATTTTGTTACCGCCCTGGCCGCGGAAGAAGAAGTTCAGCGTCCATTTTTTGTAACTGAAATCATTTCCAAATCCAAAAATATAGGTTGGCTGTGCATTACCAGCATAGGTTTGGTCAGTACTTTTTGGCGTTGTTGTTGGCTGTCCGTTAGCACCCATGAAAGTAGATACACCATTTACAACACCCAGGTATTTTAGGGTGTAAAACTCTCCAAGCGGATATCCTGCTTCGATAATTGAAACCCTGATACCGCTCTGTCCTGGTCCTTCAGGACCACCGGCATAGATTTTTGATATGTTACTGCCAAGGGAAGTAATCTTGTTTTTATTGAACGAGATATTGCCATATACACCCCAGGTAAAATCTTCAGTTTTTACCGGCGTACCATTTAAGCTGATCTCCACACCTTTATTGCTCATAGAGCCTACATTGGAAACCGTTGTAGATACAAAGTTGTTGATCAGTGAAACAGGTTTATCATAGATCATATCCGTTGTTTTTTTGTTGTACACATCAACTGAACCACCCAATCTGCCTTTCAACAGGGAGAAGTCGATACCAGCGTTCGTGGTAGCAGTACTTTCCCATTTCAGGTCAGGGTTAGGATTCTGGATCACACCAACCGCACCAACATAAGCTCCGCCGGTAGAAAAACTACCTTTGGTACCATACAGTGTAAGCGGAGTATATGGAGAGAAGCCCAGGGAATTTCCTGTCTTACCATAACCCACGCGCACTTTCAGGTCGTCAAATATTTTTTGGGATTTCATGAAGTCTTCGTCAATGATCCTCCATGCGGCAGACCCTGCAGGGAAGTAACCCCATTGATTGTTTGTACCAAAAGCGTTTGAACCATCACGGCGAATGGAAGCCTGAAGGATATATTTACCCAGGTAGCTATAGTTTAAACGCGAGTAGAAAGAGATCAGTTTTAGCGTCTGTTCCTGAACAGAACCAAAGTCTGCACGATTTCCTGTCTGGTAACCCAGCGCAAGATTGTTCGATCCCGTTGCATCACCGGGGAAATTCTGTGCTACAGACTGGAATCCGTCGCCTGTATTGGTTTCATCATATGAATAGCCAACGAGTGCTTTTAAGTCGTGCTTATCACCAAATTTATGGTCGTATGTTAAGTAGTGCTCCATTAATTTTTTGGTGTCTTCGTAGGTAGAGCGGATGGCTTTACCGCCCAGGTTCGGAGCTAATTCAGAAGCCTGGTTGTAATAGGTACTGTTATCAGTTTTTCTGGACTGGTATGCGATGTTCAGGTTATAAACGATGCCAAAAGGTAACTGCAGTTCTGCCCTTGTATTGGCAAGCATCAGGTTAACTTTTTGTTTGTATGTATCGTTGGTGATCAGTCCAACAGGGTTATAGCCCAATTGTAAAGTTGGATCGTTATAAAATGATCCGTTTGCATTATAAATTGTACGTGTAGGTAAATACTGTACTACGGATTTAAATAGTCCCGGGTTTTGTCCGTTGGTAGTTGCCAGCGGCATATCATCTACGATCAGGTTGGAGTTGCTCACAGAATTGCTTACTGAGAAGTCCAGTTTCAACTTGTCATTTAAAGTTTTCTGAGATAAGTTTAAACGTCCGATAAACCTTTTCAGGTCGCTGCCTTTTACAATCCCCTGATCGCTCAGGTAATTGACGCTACCGCCAAAAATTGTTTTATCCGTACCGCCACCAAAAGATAAATTGTGGTTTTGTGCGTAAGCGTTGTCACGTTCTACAGCCTTTTGCCAGTCGGTATTTCCGCCGTTGTCATTCGCAGGGGTAAAAGAAAGACCGTTAGCCTGCACATATGCTCTTTGCTGGGCCGCTGTTGCTACCTCAAATTCATTGGCTACTGATTTTACAGAACCGTAAGCATCGTATGTCATCCTTAACTGGCCTGACCTTCCTTTTTTGGTTGTCACGATGATTACACCATTGGTAGCTCTTGTACCATAGATTGCAGCAGCTGATGCATCTTTCAGTACGTCAATAGAAGCAATGTCTGATGGTGCCAGCAGTTTGAAATCCGCGCCAGGCACACCGTCAATAATATAGAAGGGAATAGAAGCATCTCCACCACGAAGTGATGAAGGGCCGCGGAGCGTAACTGTTGGCGTAGAGTTAGGGTTACCGTCGCCGGTGATATTTAAACCGGCAACCTTACCTTCAAGCAGTTCTGCAGGTGTAGAAACTACCCCGGCGTTAAACTGCTCGGCTTTGATGGTAGTGAT
The DNA here is from genome assembly GCF_900182595.1 of Pedobacter westerhofensis. Lineage (GTDB taxonomy): Bacteria > Bacteroidota > Bacteroidia > Sphingobacteriales > Sphingobacteriaceae > Pedobacter > Pedobacter westerhofensis. The sequence goes on from NZ_FXTN01000009.1 coordinate 135,969, forward strand.
GGCACTGGTCAGCTCTTTCTTGGTTGTTGTACCGTAACCTACTACAACTACGTCGTTCAGTTTGTTGCTTACATCGGCGAGCGCAACATTGATGGTAGACTGGTCGCCCACAACAACTTCCTTTGCTTCGTAGCCTACAAAACGGAATACTAAAGTACTGCCCTTGGTCGCAGCGATAGCGTACGCCCCGTTCATGTCTGATGTTGTGCCTTTGGTTGTACCTTTAATGACAATGGTTACAGAGGGAATAGTAACACCCTGAGCATCTTTCACAACACCTTTCACAGTGATGGTTTGTGCATAAGAGTTAGTAAAGGAAAAAAGGAAAGCCAGGCAGAGGATGCTGCAGTAACCTTTAATCCCAGATAGTTTGGGTCTAAGTTTGTTCATACATTTGATTTTAAAGTCTGTTATATTTGGGTAATTGAAACCTTTAAATTGGTTTATTCATCAAAACTGTGAATAAAAAGTATATTATTTGGTTTTACTCAAAATTTATTTACGAAAACGTTTGAGTTGATTGCTATATTGCTGGTTCAACGACACCCAAAAATTTTGTGCAAATGAAGGAGACGATTACGATTAAAACATTAGCTAAAGAGTTAAATATCTCTATCAGTACTGTTTCCAAGGCTCTTAATGATAGTTATGAGATCAGTATCGAGACCAAGCAAAAGGTTTGGGACCTCGCTAAAATGTTAAAATACAACCGTAACCCTTCAGCAAGCAATCTTCGCAGCCATAAAACAAAAACGATCGCAGTGATTATTCCTGAGATTGCCAACAATTTCTTTTCACAGGCCATCAATGGGATTGAGGAGGTAGCCCGTCAGCGTGGTTATCACGTTCTGATCTATCAGACCCATGAAAATACCGATCAGGAGATCGCTTTTACTGACAGCCTGCTGAGCGGAAGGGTAGATGGCATACTGATCTCCGTTTCCAGTGATCATGATAACCGGGATCATTTTACTGCGCTGGTAAAAGAGATTCCTACGGTGTTTTTCGACAGGGTATATGAAGATATTGATGCAGCCAGGATCACCACAGACGATTATGAAAGTGCCTATAATGCCACCAGCTATCTGGTAGAATGCGGCTGTAAAAAGATTGCCTATCTGTTTGCACTAAACAACCTCAATGCAGGGAAACAGCGGATGTCTGGTTACCAGGATGCGCTTAAAGCCCATCAGCTGGCTTACCGTGAAGAACTTACTGTAAACTACGATAAGGATGCTGACCTGAACTATCAAAATATAAAGGATCTGATGCTGAACGAACGGCCCGACGCGGTGATCTCATCGATTGAAGACCTTGCACTGCCCTGCTATTATGTATGCAAGGAACTGGGTATCCATATTCCTGATGATCTCAAGATCATCAGCTTTTCCAACCTGAATACTGCCCCGCTGCTAAATCCTTCCTTAACTACCATTACCCAGCCTGCCCTTGAAATGGGAAGACAAGCTGCCGCCATTCTCTTTAAAATATTAGATAAGAAACATTTTGAGCCTAATGAATGGCTTACGCTGAAATCTACGCTGATCAAAAGAGATTCAACGGCCTGCCACTAACCGGGTATACCGAAACCGTTTTCGTAAAAATAATGGCCTCTTTATATTATAATTTATAGTTTAGCCAGCCTTTACACTATACCAGATATGTTTTTAAAAAATGCCGCTTTCCTCTTTTTATTGTTTTTACTTATAAATTTCCGCTCAGTTCAGGCAAAGCCGAACAAAGATTTTGACATTACTGCTTATGGTGCTGTGGGAGATGGAAAAACAGATAATGCTGTGGCCATCCAGAAAACCATTGATGCCTGTTCAAAATCAGGCGGTGGAAAAGTGATCGTACCGGCAGGGAAAGTTTTTATGTCTGGCCCCTTTGATCTGAAATCAAACATTGAATTTATTGTGGAGGTAAATGCTACTGTGATTGCCAATCCTGATGAGAAGATTTATCAGAAGAGTGCTTTCCGTGAAAACAAGGGCGAAGGCACAATCTGGATCGGCGGGGAGAACCTGGTGAATGTAACGATCTGCGGAGCAGGTACCCTGGATGGTAATGGCATTTCTTTTATGGGTGCCGAGCTGGGCGATTCTTTTGTATTAAAACCATTCAATATAATTGATCCGCGGCCGCACCTGCTTACGATTGTTGGAGGCAGGAATATCCGTATCCGTGATCTGACGATCCGTAATTCGGCCTACTGGACGGTGCACCTGATCGGATGTAATGACGTGGCGATTGATAACATTACGCTGCTGAATAACCTGAAAGTTAGAAACAGTGACGGGATTGATCTTGACCATAGTAAGAATGTGCGGATCAGCAACTGCTATATTGAATCGGGCGATGATTGTATTTGTTTAAAAAACCGCAGGGAATATGAAGAATTTGGCCCCTGCCAGAATATTGTAGTCAGCAATTGTACCATGACATCGCGCTCCTGCGCAATCAAAATAGGTTCTGAGAATATGGATAGTATCAGCCATGTGCTGATCAATAATTGTATCATTAAAAAAAGTAACCGGGGGATAGGCATCCAGAACCGTGATGAAGGGACAGTATCTGATGTGATCTTTTCCAACATCATTGTAGATTCTCATTTGTTTTCTGACGTATGGTGGGGCAAGGCAGAGCCTATCTATGTAACGGCCTATCCACGTGCAAAAGGCAATAACAAGGATGCAGGCTGGCGTTTTCCTAAAGGTGAAACAGAGGGCAGGGTAGGTGCCGTAACGAATATCTATTTCAGCAATATCAGGGGAGTAAGCGAAAACGGTGTATATGTTGGCGGTTCATCAGCTGACAAGGTTTCAGGGATTGTGTTTGACCAGGTTGATCTTAGCATAGATAAAACTACCAGCATACCCGGAGGTACGTACGACCGCCGGCCCAGCAATGTGGAGGGCTTGTTAAAAGGGCTTACTTCTGCGTTTTACTTTGACCAGGCAAATCACATCACGATCAGGAACAGTGCTGTAGTCTGGGGTAGTAACCGCCCGGATTATTTTGGCCACGTAGTGGAGAGCCACGGTGTTACAGACCTGAAGATTGTAAACCTGGAAGGCGAATCTGCCTTTCCAGGAAAACTTGAGAGGATAAAAAAGGAATAGAGCGGGTAAGCCGGGAGATGGCCTGTGAGTCCGTGGTATCTCCGTAATGCGAGCGGTATTGCTGCGACATATAGCCCTATATGTCGCAGCAATACCGCTCGCATCACGCTACAAAGTTGGACCCACAGGCCAGCTGCAGGCCGGCAACACACACCGCCGGTACCCTTATAATTTTGATATCACAAAGTTCCCAAAGTAAGCCATGGCCTCGGCTTCATAACTATAGGGGCCACTGAGGAAAAAGTATTTAAGCGTATGGGCTTTGAACATCCGGGTATCCAATAATTTGATCTTGTTCATATATACCCTCATATCTTCCCCTTCTATCGACATAGAAATATGAATGGTCGTATTTGCATAGTTACTAAGCGGGAAATCAAGGTTAGTGTTTATTTGAGTGTCGCTGCTGGCATTGTTTACCGCTTCATTCCAGAAATGCAGCTGTGTTCCCACGATCGCGTTATCGTTATAGGCATCATTCATATACGCCCGGCCGGAATTATCCCTGGCAAATCCGAAGATTAATGGTCCCATATCCTTTGCTTGTGTACTTCTGGTGAGTATATCAAATTCTACGGTGAAGTTGCCCGGCATGGCAAGGATGCTATCGATCCTGTAGGTTGTACGCGGAGCCAATGCCAGCCATTTACCGGATACATCAGGAATGGTCACAATACTGCCTCCACCGCTGCTTTTCCATTTTTTTGGCATACGACCAGCTTTGTCTGAGGCAAAATTATCTTTAAAATAGACAGTACTTCCGGGAACAAAGGAATACACTTCCTCCAGTTTCGGCATTGGTTTGGAAGACTTTCCTTCAGCAGTTGTTCCAGCCCCCTTTTTGCCATTTATCATGCCGTCAACTTTTCTGTCTACTTTATCCTCCAGCTTCTGCTGAAGTTTTTTAAATAGCTGAGCCTGGGCCTGGTTGATGCCTGCTGTAAATAAAAGAAGCAAAACTGCGGTAATAATCTTGTTGTTCATGATCTGATTGATAGGTATATATCAGTCAAATTTACAGACCCCCGACTTAGTAAAACAGGATGGTAGTTCAGCGTTTTGAATTCGCCGTGATTGGCTTTGAATTTAATGCACTTCAGCTTAGATGCCCTTTGGCTTATAAGTTGTTCAGATAGCTCATTACCTTGTTCTTCTTGTTTTGAGAAACAGGAATTTGCAAGTCACCCTCCAGTAATAGCATATTTGTCTTTTTTCTGTATCCCGTAATGTGTTTTAAGTTTACAAGGTGGGATTGGTGCACGCGCATAAATCCAGTAGGGCTGAGCTGGGTGTCAAATTCTTTGAGCGACTGGGATACCAATATCTTTTGTCCGCTCTTCAATAAAAACCTGGTGTAACTGTTATCGGCTTCAACAGTCAAAATATCTTTGACCGGAATAATGAATATTTCATCAAGTGTCTTTAGCACAATCTTTTTATCGTTCTGATCCTGATGGGTATAGTTATGAATAAAGGTCTCCAGCTGCCGATGGTAGTGCTGTTCGCTCAGGCTCTTCAATGCTTTATCTACTGCGCTCAGCAGATCCTGCGGCAGGTAGGGTTTTAAGAGGAAATCCAGCGCGCTGAATTTAAATGCCGGTAAAGCGTAGTCTGCAAAAGCGGTGGTAAAGATCACCCTGAACTGGTCATTTTTTTCTTTCTGCAGCTCTTGCAGCCAGTCGAAAGAAATGCCATCAGGAAGATTGATGTCGAGGATCAATAAGGTCTGTTTGTGTGCCGACCAGGAGATGCCTGCTTCTTTAATATTGTTGCAGGGATGCAAACTCAATTCCGGAAAATTTTGCTTCAGTGTTTCTTCCATGATATCCAGCCACTGCTGATCATCTTCAAGTAACAGGCATGAAATCTTTGGATGGTTCATTGTTAAATTGCGATATGCAGGTGTACAGCGGTACCCGGGTAATCTATATCCTGCTGGGTACCTACTCTTAGTGTAACATAGTTTGTTTTCTCCCTGTTAAACTCAAGGATACGCTGGTTCAGGATGTCAGTTGCCATGGAGCGGTGCATTTTATTATTGGCATGCTCCCCTGTAAAATCGGCTCCCGGGCCATTATCCATGATAAAAATATGTATTCCGTCTGATTTCTGTTTAATCACAATCCTGATCTTACCATTCTGGTGATCCTTAAGGCCATGTACAACTGCATTTTCTACAAAGGGCTGCAGCAGCATTACCGGGATTTCTATATTTTCAGTTTCAATGTTTGGGTTCACATTGATTTCATAAGTAAAGCCAGGATGGTGATTAAGCTGCTGCAAATGAAGGTAATTGTCCAGGATCTCTATTTCCTCATCCAGTGCGATCAGATCTTTATCAGAATTTTCCAGGGTTAACCTGATCAGTTTGCTGAAGCTGTTCAGATATTCCATTGATTGCTCCTGATCCTTCAGATAAATAAACCGCTGAACACTTTGCAGCGCATTGAAGATAAAATGAGGGTTCAGCTGCAGTAACAGCAGCTGGCGTTTAATCTGCGATTTTTCCAGCGCTTCTTTAATGCTGTAGTTTTTTACTCTCAGATAGATCAGGACGGATACCAATAGGATGATCAGCACCCCTGCAATGATCAGGAAGAGCTGTTGCCTGAGTTGTTTTTTCTGCCTGATGTTCTCATGTTCCAGGTTATTGATGCGGCCCTGTTTTTTTAATGACTCATAATTTGCGGTTATCTCGGCTACCTTTTGTTCATAGTTTAGCTTTGAAAGCGAATCTTTAACAGTATCATATTGCTCAAGATACTTTAATGCTTTAGGCAGGTTGGCCAGGGATTTATGGGCATGGTATAAGTTAAAATAGAGCTGTTTTCTCTCCTGAGGATTTGCGCTTTTAAGGGCGGTATCATAACAATTGATCCCTTCTTTATATTGTTTGGTCTGCACCAGGGCGTAACCAAGGTTATTCAATGTGATAACCGAGGCCGGTTGTTTTAAGCCGCTGCGTATTGCCAGACTGTTTCGGGCATTGAGGATGGCGCTGTTCCAGTCTTTTTCTTCGATAAAATAATTGCTCAGGTTTGTACGCAGTACAGCTTCGAGGGGCAAATTGTTCAGTTTCCTGGCCAGGCTTATGCCTTTATTAAATGTATTTACCGCGAGTTTTTTTTCTTTAAGCTCCGCATATACCCCTGCGAGGTTGACAGTAGTCTTAAGCCGGTCAAGGTTTTCTGTTTTATTGGAAGAAAGTGCTTTTAAATAATATTCACGTGCTTTTGGAAGTTCTTTCAGTATGGAGTAAACTGTGCCTACATTAGTATAAACCTTAGCCAGGCCGGCAGGATCATTCGCAGCCTGATACTCATCCAGGCTAAGGAAGTAATTTTGCAATGCTTTATCCGGGTTTCGCTGCATCAGGAATATATTTCCGATCAAAGAATAAGCCTTTGCCATGGTAACTTTATCATGTGCTGCTTTCCCTTTGTTTAAGATGTTCCTCAGCGTGGCGCTGGCCTGGTCAAACTTTTTTAACTGAATGAGAGAGTCTGCTATTGTAAAATGATGAAGCTCTGATAAATGAGCTTTATTGGGTTGCGCCTGAATATCAAAATTGCAGAATAAGATGACGGCAATAAAAAAAGTTCTCAAGGGCGTTTGATTTTATTTATTTAACCCAAACCTAATGTAAAATGAGGTGCTATCAAAATTTTGAATGGTATTATTAGTGTTGTTTTTGTTTAAAGAAGAAGATATTCTGTTCTACATTTTAACACTTAAGAGCTGTAAGTTGTGCTTCGGCAAATCAATTTGTATTAAGATATCGACCATTCTGTTTGAATTATGCAATTAATGCTTCGATTATTGCAATCTGCAGGGTGCTTATCCGATCTATATTTGTATAATCAAACATAAACAGACCGCTATGAAAACATTATTCAACCAACATCAAAACTATTATCCCTTCTATAGCTGCAAAAAATCTGCAGACCAACGCTATAGTTTAGAACAAATAAGGGAAAAAGCGATTACTGATCATATCAAATCGATGGCGAAAGAAAAACAACAGGATCAGCGTGAGGAATTAACTGATTTAATGATTATTATTTATCTGTAGCCGGTTAAATGAAGAAAATGTACTTACATAGAGGAAGTTCTGAAGGGAAACACCGGGATTATGGGTTCTTTATCTATATTTTTCTGGTGTTGATATTTACGTGCCGTTTATTGCTGGAGTTTTTCAGTAATATTTGAAAGGCGTAATCTTGTTATGCGGCTGTTCTGGCCGGTAACGAGCTTGTTTCCGCTTGGCTTGGCTTTTGTTTATTAGAGCTTCACAGCTACCCCACTACTACCATACTACTGTTTCTGACTACCCCCGGGGGTATTCTAATCGCAGTTTTGTTTTTTTAAGTAGTTACTAAACTGGATTTATATGCAAAACGCAGCTCTGCTTGCACAAGGTGCTTCTAATATCTTGATTTGCAATTATTCTTTTAGGGGTTTTAGGATTTTGACATACTTTTTAAGTTCTTTAAATGCTTTGGGATGTTGATTTTCATTAAGTGTAATCAGAATAACTCCATTTTTGCCTTTTGCCTTATATTTCAGCTCCGCTTCAGGATTTTTCATAACACTAATAGACTTGATTTGATCAGGATTTATTATATCCTTATGCGCAGTGTCCAGTTCATATTCCTTCTCATCATGAATAATTACATATAGTGGAGTTGCTCTTTTCCTTAAAGGTCCGTCAAGATGAATGATTGGCGCTGCTCCTTTTTCTAATCTATTTTGTGCAAAAGATGTCAGCCCCATGAAGGTAAAGATGACCAGGATTTTTATTGACTTCATAAAATCTAAAGAATTTGATTTAGTTATCTTAAAGATAAACAAATCATCTGCAAATAGCGGATTTCTTAGTTACCCTGTAGAGGTAAATTTATGTGTTTCAATAATCGCGTACTTCAAAGTCTAAATGTTTCCAGCATATTCGACAGGAATGATCGGCATCTAATTTGCGGCGTTCTGCGCCATTTGTATTGAAAACAAGATTAAAGGGGTTGAAGGAAACATAAGCAAACATTACCTTGCTTATTACTCTGGATCATAAAATAAAGTCAAAGAAAAGCGCCTTAAATATTCCTAAAGGCGCTTTTTATCTTTATATGTGTCCCCGAAGGGATTCGAACCCCCATCGTTGGTACCGGAAACCAAAATTCTATCCATTGAACTACGGAGACAGTTTGGCGAAGATAGGAAATTATGTATTGATTTCATTTATTTTTCAAAAATAGAAATTGAGCCCTATCTGCTTTATGTCCCTGTTATTTCTGCAAGAACATCACAGATCTGCAATAGTCAGGATGATCCTGATTACTGATGTTTTCCTAAATTTCCTGTCATTGACAAGATCTCAAATGTATAGCTGAGCTGTGTCTTATTTTTCTGGTAGGTCTGCAATGCATCCCATAAGCTATTAAATTTGATTTCCTTCAGATTATTCTTTACATCGCGGCAGAAAGCAATCACACCATGGTCTTTCCATTCATTGCTGCTGGTAGAAAGTTCGATGTAGGGATAAGATTCACCTTTTGAAAGCAGGGATATCTTAAAACTCTCAAGGATATCGGTAAGGAGTCTGAAAGGTGTTTCACTGTCCCGGTAAAGGTCTGGGAAAAGATCATCAAGGTGAATGGTATTGATATTCTGTTCGAGGGTTGCAACCTGTTTAAGAAAGGCTACCCTGATCTTGTCTGCAGATTCATCAGGTACAGATAGTTCTACCTGCAGTAATTTCACTGCCTGCAGTGCCTGCGCCATAGATTTTCTGGACTCTTCGTTGTCTGTTTTCAGATACAGCTTGTGTGCAGACTGAAATCGCTCTATTGCTTCTAAACTTGTCATCAGTAAAGATGGAGCATTAAAATAATTTTTGATTGAAGGTTTCATAAATCATCTATTGCTGGCAGTAATCAGCTCATCACTAAAACTGCAATGTTACCACTTATGTAAAAATAGTAATTTTGTTGAAAGTCAGGAATATTTTGTAAATTAATTTTATGGAATCCAACTACTTGTAGTCAAATTTATCTCATTTGGCACTTTGTTGCAAACGTCCTATCCTGGTTTTTATTTTTTTAGTAAGATAATAGTACATTATCATTTCATGCATACGCTGGTCAGTACTGAAAAGTCTGTTCGTGTGCATATGAAACAGGTCGAATAACATTTTTTCCTTTTCAATACCATCACATTTCTCCAGTACGTCTAAAAAATATTTACAGATCGCTGTGATTTTTTTCTGGTTTGTTTTTTTGGGATGTACCGCCTCAGTGTCTGCGATAAATTTTTTATATCCCACGTTAATCTGTTTAGACCCTTCAGAAGGAATTGCTATTTCAGCAGCAAACTGCGCGGCCATTTTCTCAGTAAAACTGAGTTGCTCTTGTGTGCTAAATCCGGCCGAATGCATTACCTCTTCAATCAGCAGGATGGATTGATGGTAATAAAAGTTAACCGTGCCTGTTGTGCCAACCAGGTATAAGACATAACTGCTGTTCCTGCCAAAACATTTTTCTACCAGGTCTATTCTTTCGGGGCCGTAACGCTCCATCTCCCTCTGGTACGTTTTTAACTGCAGATCCGAAACCATGCCCGATTTAAAATATGGACTAAGCAGATGAGACAGGCCGGAGACCAGTTCTGCAATGTCGTCTTTCTGCCTGGCTTTCAACCTTAACCGGATATGGTATGAGGGATCGCCGTAGCGTATAAAGAACCAGTTTTTCAGCTTCTTTTTTACCATTCGGAGGTAATCCCTGGCAATGAGCAGCAACAGGGCATCACTGTTTCCCGGCTGACAATAAATCTCAAAATAGACCCACTCTTCTCCGGGCAAAAATGCACTTTTTATGTGTGGATGATCTACCTGGTTTTGCAATGGGTAGGGCTGGTATACCTGCTGGCGGTGTTCAAAATTGACGATAAACTCAGAAAGATAAGGCTGATGACGGTCATCATGCACCGGATATGGAGCGGAAATGAACGTTTCCTCAATGTAAAGGGCAGCCCTGTTTTTACAGAACAAAAGAAAGGCTGTTAAATCTTCTGTATGAGCAGGATTAAAGATCAGTGTCTGGTCTGCAAAACCACATTTGAAGCAATTTTTCAGGTTAATATCATAGAGCCACTCTTTGCATGCCGGTAATGCCTGTTCCATATTTTTCCAGTTACAAACATGATTTGGAATCAACCATTTTTCGGGCGACAAAACCACATTTTTGTACTGCAGCCTCTGGTAATGTATCAGGCCCGGGAACATCTCTGTGAGATTAATGTTCAGGTCAGAGCGTATGTTCTGATGTTGGAGGTCTGAAAGAAACCGGTAGACCGAAAGATCCGACCGAGTATAGTTATAGGCAGAAGCCAGCTTAGGAACAATGCGTTTTTTGTATTTAAGGGAATGAAGGACAAGTTCGTCATTCTCCACGCTAAGCAGGATATCATCAGGATCAATAATTTGATTACTTTCTGACCAGCTTAAAATTGGTACTTCATATTCATAAATAGATTTTCTGCGGTTGATATTGTCGGCATTTTTTTCAATCTGATAGGCGATGTCGAAAAACAGAACACCAGGATTTGCGTCCTGTTCCAGCCGGGCAAAGTTGTTCCCTGTAAAAGTAATTTCATCACTCGCCATGGAGAACCTTCCTAACAGGGCATTTGCCGTACATCCGCCGATTTGCCTGATGATCAGGTTTTCTCCGTCATAATGTAACATCACACTAAACGTATTGGGCAAGGATACCTGGTTTTGCTGATCTTCATCTTTAAACTGTTCCAGTTGTACCGTCTTTTGCTGCATCATCCCATTCAGCAGAAACTGATGCAGCGCAGAATAGCCTATGCTGTTTGCTGAGGGCCGGACCTGCTGTCTGTATATTTTCAGGTCCTGTATCAGCTGATCTTCTTCCTTGTTTTGTGTGAGCGACCGATAACCAATGCCAATTTCCGGATCCATGGCCACCATTAGCGGAATCTTCTTTTGCTCAAACCTTTTAACGAATTTAGTCTTAAAATCCTTTAAAGAGCTGTTGTCGGACGGAACTAAATACTGATTCAGAAAGCTGATGATTTCCCGGATGATATGCAGGGGTTTTTCCGGGATATGTCCCGATGTGTGTTTCCGCTCTGCAATGATATAATCGTTTTTTTTTTCTTCAAAAGTAAAACCCAGCCTGCTGAAATAATCCGTACCTGTGATATTTGGCTGAAAGTCAGTGAGCAGCAACTGAGTGCCTATTAATTGTTCAATAAAGTAGTTGCTGAGTGAAAAGCTCAGGCGATGAGTACTGTGTAAAAAATCGCGCAGCTCAGAAAGGGTTCTTTGCAAGCGGCAAAATTTGAGTGTTTCTGTTATGGTCCGGGAAGCAGATATAGCGGAAAGTTCAAAAGCGCCGTCTTCAATGTTCAGATACCGCAATTCATTTCCGCTTACATATCCCGAAGTATTGGTCCTCACAAACAAAGCATGGTTGCTAAGATATTTGGGGTCGAAGTTAATCCGTTCTTTTTCCTGCCAGTTAGGAAAGCGGTGTTCGATTGTTGAGGCCGATAAAATGATCTGTCCGGGCTGTTCCTGTCTCAATACCGGAACCAGAGAGAATGCTGCAAAATTACCATAAGGGGTAGCCCTGAACTTTGCACGGTTAAAATACTTCCAAATCGTAAATCTGATTTTGATATCCAAATCCCCCAGACCAGAATAATCCAGATCTTTAATCACTTCAAAAAATGCAGGCGACGATTCATGGATATATTCTTTTAATTTATCCCATACAGCGCCGGGTTCTTCATGAACAGAAAATACTGGCGTACGACAAATACTGAGAGGCGAGAATGTTAACTTCATTTTCCAAAATCAATTACAATGTTAATAAATTAATACTAAAGATATGAAATTGGTAATTCAGTTTAATTATTTTGTATTTTAATTTTTATATAAACTTTGAATAAATTATCTACGGTTTCATGATGAAATTCATACCGGTTTTTATACGCCTGATCCAGCCTTGATCTGATATTTAACAGACCCTTATTGTGGCTTACTGCTGTGCTATTTCGATTTTGCAGATTGCTGGTTTGTAGGATAATGTGTTCACTTGTTGTTTGTACAAAAATTTTTGCAGGATACTTTTCATCCGAAAGGTTTCCATGTTTAAAAATATTTTCCACCAGCGTGAGCAAGACAATTGGGATAATTGAGACCTGACTATCGTGCAACTGTTTAGTGTAACTGATGTTCAGTTTATGGTTAAAGCGCAACTGATTCAGTTCAATTATATTTTCTACCTGCTCCAGTTCCTTTGTCAGTTTAATCGTTTGCGTATTGCTGTCCAGTGCAAAGCTCATAATTCCGGATAATCTCATTACCGCCTGGTCTGCTTCTTCAGGATTTTTCTTTGCAGCGTATTTAATAAAACTTAGCGTATTGAAAAGTAAGTGAGGATTGATTTGCGCCCGGAGGAAGTCTTGTTCTGCGCGAAGCAGTTCGTTTTTTAGTTTTTCATTTTCTATGGCTTGTGTAAAAGCTTTTTCTTTTCTTTCGTAATAGCTGTATAGGAAGTAATATCCAGTTCCATACAAAATAAAGGTCATTCCTCTATATAATGTAGGTATAAGATATCTCCGCTGTAAAAAAGAATCCTGATAGTAAGAATACCCCATGTTTTTGAAAAGTATTGTAAACGAATAGGTTATGAAGAAATAAACAGCTAATTCAAGGATAGTGAAAAATGGAATATATAGAATATCGGAAAATCGATTATAATATAATCTCTTAAGTACAATGGCGGAATGGAAATAAAAGAGACCAATATTCAGGGAATAAAATAAAAAGTAAACAAGAGAGGGAAGAAGATTGGTGACCAGTGAGGTCATCGCGATCTCGTAAAAAGCAAATATTAACCAGCAAAGTATGTGTACCTTATATTGCTTGGTAAAGTCTGATATAGAGCTTGTTATACTCATTTCATATAATAAATAAGGTATGTAATATAATAAATTAAGGCAATTTTTATTTCTTAAATATCCTTGGGTTCATCATTTAAAAATATAGTTATGAACCTAAGTAAAAGAAATTTCAAAGTATCAAAAAAGACATTGTTTGTTTTTAAAAACCAATCTGGTATGAGACCGTTTATAATCAGTTCTGATCAGAACACTTCCTTCTCAGTTTTGACGTCAGGCACTGTTCTACCAAAGCATCACCATTAACAATTTTACTATGACTTTAAAGTGTGTTTCTTCAAAAAATCAAGGAACACACTTTTATACTTTTCACCAATCTGATAACTTTTACCGTTCGCAATCCTGGCAATATTCCCATCTACACGGTCCAGATAATTGAGGGAGATAATAATCGACTTATTGATCCTGAAAAATACATCCATAACCTGTAATTTATCTTCCATTGCTTTCAGTCCGATATATGTGATCTCATGACCGGTTGTGGTATGGATCATGATATAATTCAGCATTGCTTCTATGTAGACAATGTCGCTGTACTTGATTTTGATGAAACTGCTTTTCTGGCCCCCTTTGATAAAAAGGAACTGATTTTCATCACGCTGCAGTTTAATAATATCCTGGAACTTATTACCCAGGTCTTCGATCTTTTGAGTAAAGGAGAGATAGGTAACCGGTTTCAGCAGGTAGCCGTCAGCTTTGGCACCGAATGCTTCCGGAGCATACTCACGATGTGCAGTAACGTAAACGAGGAAATGACAGTAATTGCTCATAATGTCTGCCGCATCAATACCGTTCAGCACAGCCATGCTGATATCCGAGAAGATAATATCCACATGTCCTGTTTCCTGCAGATAAGCTATCGCGTGCCTTGCATCCGAAAATGTAGACAGAAGATTTAAACTGGGAACCTGGGCAATCAATTCGCTCAGTTCATCTACAGCATGTGGTTCATCATCGATGACAATACAACTCATTATCATAAGGACATTATTTATGTAGGCAATCAACTAACAACTAGACATAAAGATACAACCATTAGGAATAAAGTGTTCATATTTTGATGAATATTGCTTTGTCATATAATATTTTACCCCTTTCATATAAGTTTTTCTTATCAATTCATCGTCCATTCTATCTTGGAATTATTAAACGGAATGAACCAAATGTCTACCAATGAAGCCGTTGTGAGCTTTGTTTTGCAGTTGAGCAGCACAAAGTTCACAACGGCTTAATTACCCCAGTCTTAACCAAATATATCCCTGATGAAAAATAAAGAAAATACTAAACGGAAGCTTCTCGACGCTGTAGGTAACATTATCAGAACTGAAGGATTTACCGGATTAGGCGTCAACAAAGTGGCTAAATCAGCTAAGGTGTCTAAAATCCTTATTTACCGGTACTTCGGCAGTTTCAGTGAATTATTACGTGTCTATATCCTGGAAAAGGACTTCTGGAAAAACTATCTTTCAGATCATACAACAGAAGAAGAACAAGGCCTTCAGTTGTCTGTACGCGAACAGGTTTGCAAGATACTCGCAGAACAATTCAACAACTTTTACAATCACTGTGAAATGGAGGCGATGCTGGTGATGGAGATCTCCAATGCTAATGCTTTGATTAAAAACCTGGTTAGGGACGAGAGCGTAGCTGCACCCTCTCCTTACAGCGGTGTAGTTTCTACATTGTTGCTGGCAGGCACAGATCATCTGATTCTTGCCGAACAAGACAGTAACAATGTCAATCAGCCTGAGGATTCTTCAATGCGAAAAACCGATCTGATGCAATCGATTGGGCAGATTGTAAACTGGACTTTAGGCTAATTTTATGGCTTTGTAAAACTCCATTTATTTTGTTCTTTCTGTAATGCGTTTTTAAAAATAAAACATCACTTTTGCAGTCTTGAAAAAGCAGTAAACGATGTAAAAATAAAAGCGGTAATTATGGAAGAAAAGGTTGTTGAAGAGGTTGTTGAACTGATTGAGCGTAACGTTGAGGGAGAATTAAGAGATTATTTGGATGCACTCAATATATCAGATGTAGAGCATTTAATAGACGATCTTCCGCAATACGCAGTAACCTTTATTGATACCATATCCGTTAAAAGGGCGGTAAATGTTTTCAGGATCCTGGATTTTCCAACTCAGGAGAAGATTATCAAAAAACTTCCCGGAGAAAAACTTGCTGAACTCATCAACCTGCTGCCACCTGACGACAGGACTTCCCTGTTCTCTGAGCTAAAAGGAGATGCTGTAAAAAAGCTGATCATCCTTTTGCCGGCTAAGGACAGGGTAGAAGCGCTATCCCTCTTAGGTTATAAAGAGGATAGTGTTGGCCGTTTGATGACCCCGGATTACATCGCTGTTAAGAAGGATTGGACTGTTAAAACGGTTTTGGCGCATATCAGAAAGTACGGCAAGGACTCTGAAACGATCGATGTGATCTATGTGATTGATGAAAATGGTGTGCTCCTGGATGATATCAGGATCCGGGAGATCCTACTGGCTGATCCCGGTGTACCGATTGTTGAATTAACCGACAACCGTTCTATTGCACTGAATGCAAATGATCCCCAGGAAGAGGCGATCAATGTTTTTAGAATGAACAACAGAGTGGCACTTCCTGTGACGGATGATAACAATGTACTGCTGGGAATCGTAACTGTAGATGATATTCTTTGGATTGCCAATGAAGAATACACCGAGGATATGCATAAGATCGGGGGCACGCAGGCACTTGACGAGCCTTATCTTGATATGCCGATCTTTGGACTGTTTAAACGTAGAATAGGATGGCTGGTGGTTCTTTTTCTTGGAGAAATGTTGACGGCAACAGCTATGGCACATTTCGAAGCGGATATTGCCAAGGCAGTGGTGCTGGCAATGTTTGTTCCGCTGATCATCTCGAGCGGAGGGAATAGTGGTTCCCAGGCTTCTACACTGATTATACAGGCCATGGCGCTTGGAGAAATTACTATTGGCGACTGGTGGCGTGTAATGAGAAGGGAACTGATCTCAGGACTAATGCTCGGGATTGTCCTGGGCGCGATTGGATTTCTGAGGATTTTTACCTGGACGCTTTTCTCAGACTTGTACGGACCGCACTGGGCACTGCTGGGTGTCACCGTAGGAATTGCGCTGGTGGGCGTAGTCTTATGGGGATCTCTCGCAGGATCAATGCTGCCGCTGCTCTTAAAGAAACTGGGTGCCGATCCCGCAACATCTTCCGCTCCTTTTGTCGCTACACTGGTTGACGTTACGGGACTGATTATCTATTTTTCTGTAGCGGTCATGTTCCTTACAGGGGTCTTGCTGTAGCTGTAATTGAGTATAACAAAGTATATTTATACATAGATATCTGTAGCTATAGGTATCTATGTATATTGAAAAATCTGATACCCGCGATGCTCCCCGCAAGCCGGTCTAAACTTTTTCTGAGCTCCGTCAGTTTCCCTGAACGTATCAGCCAGGTTATAATTAAGCCAATCAGCATGTCCGAATTATTTAACTAAACCTGCAAAGCGCTGATAAAATGCTGTCGGGCTTTTCTCATTCTTAGGTTCAAATTTTCCGGCAATGATTGGCAGGTAGATTACCCTTCTGCGGCTTTCTTCACCTGTCACTGCAGATTGTGCAACGCGGTGCCAGAGCCTTCCGTCATGGATCGTTAGGTCGCCTGCGTTGGGAACGATAGCCACTTCCTTTTGGTCGGCCTTGTTGTCGAGGAAGTACCTTTTCCGAAATAACATGTTGTATAAACTTTGCTTGTGTGTCCCCGCCAAAACCCTTAAGCCTCCATTTTCCGGTTTTACATTGCTGAGGTGTATCCCTACATTCAGCATTGGGTTTAGCCTTGCACCCTGGAAAATATCCCTGAGGCCGTCGGTGTGCCAGCCCATTTGGGTAAACTTGCTGTCAACTCCGTTTACATAATGGTTTAGTACCATCCCGTCTTTTTCCTCTGTGCCCAGGCGGGCTCCGGGACCGATCAGGTCCAGTAATATTTCAAATCTTGGATCATGTGTTAATCCTGCAAATAATGGATGGTGCTGGTTGATGAAAGCAAAGCGCTGCACCAATGGCGAGCCATCGAGGTCTTTTCCGTATTTTATTGGTATGCCGTTTACTTTAACCCTTTGCTCGGTGATCCATTGCTTCTGAACCTGTGATGAGGCTTCGATAATATCATTTACGGTTTCCTGTCTGATGAAATTTTTGAAATGAATAAAACCGTTCCGGTTGAAAAATTCTTTTTGCTCAGCGGTAATTTCACTGCCTAAAGTGAATTTTATAGATAAGTTGTCCATGACTGTAAATTTTAATACGAATGAATAAATAAGATAGTAGCGCCCCAAGCCTGTGAAACGGGCCTGGAGGATGTTGATTAATCAATAAGGGATTTAGAGATTAACAGCAACAACAGCAACATACAGCCCTTTGAGAAAAGGACATTCGCATTGAGCATGCGCTATGGATATGTTGGTTGTTTGTCATCTGAAATAAAGTCTACTTAATTAGTAGTCATTACAAATGTAGTAAAATATTTGTCCAAACAAATTTTATTTGAGATATTTTTCAGGGCAGGATATCTTATGGGGCATTTGGCTAACGGCTGTACAAACCCGCGCCAACCCGCTCAACAAGGGCCTTTGGTAAATGGCCTGCGAAAAAAGAAGAAATCTTATTCATAAAGCCCGGTATGATCTCTGCCTTTTTACTGAACATTCCCTTTAGGCCGCTTTGTGCCACCTCTTCGGGCAGCATATTAAATTTCTCTGCGAGATCGGCGAAAGCATCCAGACCGGCACGGCTGGCAAAAGCAGTATCAGTAGGACCGGGGCAGAGACAGCTAACAGACACAGATGAGTGCTGTAGCTCGTATCGTATCGCCCGGCTGTAATTGAGAATAAAGGTTTTGCTGGCCGCGTATAATGAGAAGCTGGGAAGCGCCTGGTAAGCAGCAGTACTGGATATATTTAAGATGTATGCCTGCTTTTGTTGTTTGAGCAGGGGTAGTAAATGGTACGTTAATTCCACTACTGCATTGATATTTAGCTGAAGCATATTCATTTGATCACTGAGCGGCAACTCTGTAAAAACTCCCCATACCCCGTAGCCTGCACTGTTGATGAGGATAGATAATTCTGAGGTGTAGGAGCTGCACCAGTCGGCTACTTTTTCGGCGGCACCATTTTCAGAAAGGTCGGCAGGAAGACACGCTGTCTGAATACCATACTCTTTTTGCAGTAAGGCTGAAAGCTCCTGAAGATCTTTTTCTGACCGGGCAACCAGCAATAAATTATAGCCGGCTTTTGCAAGCAGCAGGGCGATTGATTTTCCGATGCCTTTGCTGGCACCTGTGATCAGAGCGTATTCAGTCATGTTCGGTAAATTTAGTTTGGTAAAATAACAGCTTTAATTCTCCAAATCATAATATGAGATGAAGATGAGGAAATCCCTGGCTTTATATTATTATACAAATGGCCGCCCTAAAAACGAAATGAGTGATAAAGTTCATGCTACACTCTTTAAAGACAGGGCAGGGCTAAAAGATGATACCATCAAAGAACCGGTAACCGTAAAGGATGTAATCCGCGAGCTGGTTCCGCCAGTGCTTTTTAAAGCTGCAAACAAATATTTAAATAAAGCGGAACAGTAATGTCTCCTGATAAAAAATCCCGGTTTAACCTTACAGCTAAAGCGGGATTTTTATGAAGTTATATTTTATTATACGTTAAACCTGAAGTGCATGATATCTCCATCTTCCACAACATAGGTTTTTCCCTCAACACCAAGCTTTCCGGCATCTTTACAGGCGTTCTCTGAGCCTAATGTCACGAAGTCAATATACTTGATGACCTCAGCACGGATAAATCCTTTCTCGAAGTCGGTGTGGATCACACCAGCTGCCTGCGGTGCAGTAAAGCCTTTAGTGATTGTCCATGCCCTTACTTCCTGTACTCCCGCTGTAAAATACGTATACAGATCAAGTAAGCGGTAAGCAGCTACGATCAGCTTATTCACACCGGATTCCTGTAGGCCCAGGTCAGACAAAAACTCCTGGCGTTCTTCATAGCTTTCAAGTTCTGCAATCTCAGATTCTATTTTAGCAGAAATAATCAAAACTTCGGCATTCTCATCCTTTACAGCTTCTTTCACACGGTCAACATATGAATTTCCGTTGATCACAGAATTCTCATCTACATTACATACATACATTACCGGTTTTTGGGTGAGTAATCCCAAGCCCTCGATAAAGTCAAAGTCATCTTTTTCAAGTGCTGCAGAACGCACTGATTTTCCGCTTTCCAAATGTGGTTTGATCACACTTAAAACCTCAAACGTACGTTTTGCTTCTTTATCAGTTTTAGCTAGTTTTTCAACTTTCTGAATACGTTTTTCAACGGTATCAAGATCTTTCAGCTGCAGTTCAGTATCAATAATTTCTTTGTCGCGTATAGGATCAACAGAACCATCTACGTGGATCACATTTCCATCATCAAAACAACGCAATACATGTATGATCGCATTGGTAGCCCTGATGTTCCCTAAAAACTGGTTCCCAAGTCCTTCACCTTTTGATGCCCCTTTTACTAAACCAGCGATATCAACAATTTCAATCGTATTAGGTACTACACGATTAGGTTTTACCAGTTCTTCGAGCTTGGTTAGCCTTTCGTCAGGTACGGTAATTACACCGATATTTGGTTCAATTGTGCAAAACGGAAAGTTTGCCGCCTGAGCTTTTGCGTTTGATAAACAGTTAAACAGGGTAGATTTCCCAACATTTGGTAAACCAACTATACCACATTGTAATGCCATGAATGATTATTTTCTTGATTTGCCGCAAAGGTATCAATTTTTTTAAATGCCTGATGCAATAAACTTGCGCCAGACCCAAATATTCATTATGTTTAACAACTTAAATATAAGTTTTAATCTATCCCAGCAATATGGACAACTTTGAAGAAATAGAACCGGTTTCGCAACATGAAGATGAAGTGGATGCATTATGGGTTTCAGAGGATGTGCGAAGTTATTTGTATGAGACTGCTAAATGGACAAAATTCCTGGCTATTGTAGGGTTCGTTTTTGCGGGAATGACGGCGATTGGCGCATTTGGCGCAGGTGCAGTATTGAATACTATATCTGCAGTACAGCCAAACAGTCCTTTGATGAAAATCGGTGCGGCAGGCCTGACGGTGATGTATTTGCTTTTTGCCGTCTTCATTTTCTACCCCAGTTATCTGTTGTATAAATTTTCTGCGGCTACAAACCAGGCGGTTTTATTTGCAGATCAGCCAAGTTTATCTGTTGCGATGAGCAAAATGAAATCCTACTTTAAATTCTGGGGAATCCTGACCATCATTATCATTGCATTTTATGCTTTTGCGATCATACTGGTGGCAATAGGAGGCATTGCAATGGCATCCCGATAAAGGTCAAGGCAAAGCCCGCCGGTCTAATACCGGGCAGGGCTTTCTATTTCATGTTTAAAAGTTTTGATTTCTTTGCTCAGCAGTTGCTCAAAATAGGGATTGAATAATCTTGCCAAACCTATTCCTACCCCGCCAACAGGAGGATGGTAGGACAAAACGATCTTAAGGTTTGTGCCCATCCCGTCTGGTATTTGTTCAAACTCTACTTTCCCGACATGCTGAAGTACTGAGCCTTTTGCCGATCTCCATCCGATCAGACGGCCGGGCTCATCTTTCACGATTTCTGCAGTCCAGTCTACCGGGAGAATATTGCCAAGCACCTTGCTTTTCCAGTGCGAAACCTTTTCGCTCAGCATCTTTACATCAAACAAATGATTTACACTGCCTGGAAGATTATTCAGATTTCTCCAATAGGCATAAACCTCTGCCGCATGACGGTCGATCACAAACTCGCCGCGGATATTAACCGCCTGTGGTTTTGTTCCGTCTATATCCAGCTGTTCGTAAAACAGGCAGCGGCCGGTAAAACCTCTGTATGTGAGGTATGCACCATATAAGAATTTTGGTTTAAAAGGATTTCTGAGCCCTTTGCTAAGCAGTATTGCTCCCGCAAATACAGAAACAAATCTTTCTGTCAGACCTACATTCTCATGCTGCTGTTTTTCTATTGAAAAATTACCCGATCGTAATTTAAGATGTTCCTGATGCGTCTCCATATTTATTTCTTTTGTTCAATAGCCTCGCCGATTGCAGCAACTTCTTCATCACTGAGCTCGCCCCAGAGTTGTTCCCATTTCTGATCTTCATCCAGTCTGATCTGTGTGATCTGCTCATCTCCTGATTTGCAGACAAAATATTCTACGCCATCACTGGTTTCATCAGGTTTAACGGTAATCGTTTTGCTTTGTCCGTCCAGGTTGATAACAATGTCAAACTCTGGATTATGTAATTCTAGCTCTGCCATAATTTATCTTTTATATCTAGGTAACAGATTTAGGGCATGAGTGTTTCGGGAACTTGAGTTTAATTGATGGACGCGTTTTTTTTTTGCGCCAGGCGCGCATAAAAAAAACACCTGCAAAAATTAGTCTGCAAGTGTTTATTATTTTAATATCCCGGATTTACCGTCCGGAGATCTGAAAACTTAAAAGCTTAGTTCTGCGCTTCTTCCAGTTTCACGATATTCCTGTAAGGGAATGAAGTGAAAATATGACGGCGTGCAAACCTGCCCGGAGAATCGGCATTGACTAATTTCACATAAATCGCTTTAGGTACTTCAAAATATTCATATGCACTTCCGTCAAGGAAATACACTGTAAGCACCAATCCTGCCCATTTATAGTCAGCAATACCACATGTAGCAGTTGTAGCTGTATATTCTTCAATTGAAAGCGCAAGCGTTTCCGGAGCAATGCTTACCAGGAAATGGTAGGCCTCAATAATTTCTTTACTTTTTACCTCAGCGGCTAATTTAGCTTCGTCGCTTTCCTGAAATTTATCCGGATGATATTCCTTCATTAAATTTCTGTAAATAGTTTTTAACTCTTTAAGTTCGGCATCTTTCTGAACACCCAATAATTTTCTGTAATCAACAATCTTCTTCATAATGTATTTAAGGGGCAATAACTGTTTGTGATTAACAGGCTGAATGGCAGGATCAACCGATGGATCAGGGAAACATTTTCGCAAAGGTACAATTTTAAAAACGAAACTAAGATTAAGGTTATGTTATTGATATTTAATCACTTTTTAATTTGCTTTTAATCCGGCTTTAACTGGCCCGTTTTAATTTTGATTATACCTTTTAAATTTTCAGAACATATGTTCAATTCAACATTACTGGCTGCCCTGGGCACCCCCGAAATCCTGGTGATCCTCGTTGTCGTGCTGCTCCTTTTCGGCGGCAAAAAAATCCCTGAGCTGATGAAGGGACTGGGACAGGGAATTAAAGAATTTAAAGACGGTCAAAACGGACATGAATGAGTTTGGAAATAGATAGTTACCTTTATGGCTCAACTAACACCACTCAGCCCATGTTTAAGATCGGATTAGCAGAAGATGATGTCAAGATTGCCAGCCTTATAAAAACCGGGCTTCAGGAGCATAATTACAGCGTAACCACTATTTCTGATGGCGGTATGGCCTTAAATGCTTTCCA
Organism: Pedobacter westerhofensis; assembly: GCF_900182595.1. Lineage (GTDB taxonomy): Bacteria > Bacteroidota > Bacteroidia > Sphingobacteriales > Sphingobacteriaceae > Pedobacter > Pedobacter westerhofensis. The sequence continues at coordinate 158,674 of NZ_FXTN01000009.1, forward strand.
GGAAGAAGACTTTGACCTCATCATCCTTGATGTGATGATGCCCGGCATGAACGGTATCGAAGTATGCCGCCAGCTGCGGGAAACGAATAAAAAAGTGCCTATTTTAATGCTTACAGCCCTGGGCTCTGTAGACGATAAGGTACTTGGGCTCAACTCCGGCGCCGACGATTACCTGGTAAAACCCTTCCATTTCAAAGAACTGCTTGCCAGGATCGAAGCGCTGCTGAGGAGGCATGCCCCGGCCTTTACCCAGCAGAAAAACCTGCTGAGCTATGCTGGCATTATACTGGATACCTACAGCAAAACCGTTCAGCGCGAGGGGAAAGATATCCAGCTGACTGCAAAAGAATTTACACTTTTAGAGCTCTTCCTCAAAAACCCAAACCGGCTACTGTCACGCCAGTACATTGCCGAAAATGCCTGGGATATCAGTTTTGATACCGGTACCAATGTCATCGATGTATATGTAAACTTCCTCAGGAACAAGATCGAGAAAGGATTTGATACCAAGCTGATCCACACTAAAATAGGGATGGGTTATATTATGAAATAAAAAGACAAATGAAGATAAAAGATCGTTTGGCTTTGTATTTTACGCTGATCAGTACCCTAACCCTGCTTTGCGTGCTGATGGTGGTTTATTTTTCCTTCGGGAAAGTCATGGAAACAGAATTCTTTGAGCGGCTCACCGACCGTACAATGGTTACCGCCAAGCTTTATCTGAAAGCGGACGAGATTTCAAGCGACGCACTGAATAAGGTACGCGAGCAATATCTCGAAAAGCTTGACGGAGAAGTGATCCGGATCTATAACGAGCGAAATAACCCTACTTTTATCGGAGACGACCAGCAGTTCTGGACCAACGAAACCATAGATCTGGTGCGGCAGCAGGGCAAAGTGCGCTTTAAAGATGGCAACAGACAGGTTGTCGGGATTTTTTATAAAGACAACCAGGGAGATTTTGTGATCATTGCTTCGGCCATAGACCATGCTACAGAAGTAAGGGTACAGCAGCTTCTGAAAGTCATGATCATTGTTTTTATCGTGATCTTTCTGGGCTTACTGATTTGCGGGCGCTGGATAGCCACACGCATCCTTGCCCCGCTGAATGTGTTCATTGAACAGGTGAAACTGATCAAATCAAATAACCTGCATTTCCGCGTGGAAGAAGGCAAAAACAAAGATGAGATTACGCTCCTCGCGCAGAATTTCAATAACCTGATGGAACACCTTGAGCACTCATTTATCCTGCAGAAAACCTTTGTGGCCAATGCCTCCCATGAGCTGCGGACACCCGTTACCAGAATGATCATCGGTACAGAAATCGCCCTTTCCAAAGAACGTGAAAAAGAGGACTACGCAGCTGCACTGCATTCGGTGCTGGAGGATGCAGAAAAATTAGAGAACATCATTACAGCGCTCCTGAACCTCGCCCAGGCCGATCTGGAATACAGCTCATCCAAAGCCATTGATATCCGGCTGGATGAACTGATCTGGCAGCTGCAGTCAGAATGGAATTATAAGAAGGGAGCCGGAAAGCTGAACGTTGAGATGATCAACCTGCCTCTGGAGGATGAATCCTCCCTGATCATCAGGGCCAACCCAACGCTGTTACAAATTGCACTGGACAATATTATAGGCAACGCCTTTAAATTTTCCGATAATCAGCAGGTTAACTGTGTAATGGAAATGACACCTGCGGGAATCATCCTTACCATCAGCGATCAGGGCGTGGGCATCGCCGCAGATAAACTGGAAGAGATCTTTAAGCCCTTCTACAGTTTATCCGGCAAAGCCGAACATGCGGGCAATGGAATGGGTCTTTACATGGCCCATAAAATCATCACTTTGTTTGGCGGAAAGATCAGCGCTGAGTCATCAATTGGCGGCGGAACTACCTTTAAAATGGCATTTTGTTCATTTTAACCAGTTTTTAATTACCCTTTAATTCACCTTTAATTTTGCCAAATTAGATTTGTTTAAAACAACAAGTCAATGGTAACTACCCCTCTCAAACTTTATCAGTTCATCCTCTGCTTAACCCTGCTAGGTTTCGCAGAACAGGCAGCAGCCCAATCGGCCGATACGCTGCAGCTTAGTTTGCCGCAGGCCGAAAAACTTTTTGTACAGCACAACTATCAGTTAATTGCCCAAAATTACCAGACGGATCAGGCAAAAGCCGATATGATCACTGCCAAATTATTTGATAACCCAACGCTGACTGCCGAAACTCAGTTGTATAACCCTGATACTAAAAGGTTTTTTGAAACCTCCAAAACAAATGGCGAATACCAGGCTTCAATTTCGCAGCTAGTAAAGCTCGCCGGCAAACGCAACAAGAATATTCAGCTGGCCACGGTTGGTGTAAAACTGGCCGAGTACCAGTATTTCGACCTGATGCGCACCCTCAGGTATAACCTCAGGGCAAACTTTTACAAGACATATTATGCACAGCAAAGTGCAAAGCTCTACCAGCAGCAGATCAGTTCGCTGCAAAAGCTGCTTTCGGCTTCCGAAGCACAGTTCAAAGCAGGTAATATCGCCGTAAAGGATGTGATCAGGATCAAGTCACTTGTTTACAGCCTCCAGACAGAATATACCAATTTGGAGAATAGTATAGAAGATATGGAAACCGATCTGAAGCTGATGACCAATATTAAGGCCGACAGCAATATCAGCCTGGTGATGGACCCTGCAGAAGAACAAAATTATCAGCTGGACAAAACTGTATACACTACCTTACTTGATTCTGCACGTAACAACCGCGCGGATCTCAAGCTTACCCAAACGGGTATCAGCTATGCAGAAAAAAGCCTGATGGTACAGAAAGCACTGGCTGTGCCGGATGTTCAGTTATCGCTGGTGTACGACCTTCAGGGAAGCCATCCGAATAATTATACCGGCCTTGGACTAAGCATTCCACTGCCGCTGTTTAACAGGAACCAGGGCGAAATCAAAAAAGCAAAGATCGCTGTTGACGCCGGAAAAAACATGCTGAACCAGCAGGAATCTACTTTAGAAAACGAAGTTTCCAACAGCTATAAAACAGCACTGAGGACAGAGAACCTCTACAAGGGTTTCGACAAAAACTTCAATACAGATTTTGATAAGCTGATCACCGAAGTGATCAAAAACTTTAAAAACAGGAATTTAAGCCTGATCGAATTTATGGATTTCTATGACTCTTACAGACAGAGCACGCTTCAGATGAATGATATGAAATATCAGCGCATGAATGCCAAAGAAGAAATCAATTATGTTACCGGTTCCACTATTTTCAAATAAATTACCATGCAAATTCATCTCAAAAAATTCAGTATGCTTACGCTCAGCATCCTGACGACTGCCATCGTTTTACAGAGCTGTTCTGAACATCCAAAAGAACAGCCTAAAGATGATAAATTTACGCTTACAGACTCACTGGTGAACCGCCTGCAGATAGACACGGTGAGGAATCCAAACAGTAGACCCAGCTTAAGCTTCTCTGCTAAAATAGCTCCCAATGAAGAAACAACATCCAGAATATTCCCGATGGTAAGCGGCAGTGTACGCTCCGTGCCGGTAAAACTGGGCGACCATGTTTCTAAAGGACAGGTTTTGGCTACGCTCGGCAGCCCCGAGATGGCGACCTTTGATAAGGACGCCATCAGCTCATCTGCCGAACTCAATAACGCGAAAAGAACGTTGAAGCAGGCGCAGGATATGTTCAACAGTGGCCTGTCGTCAGCAAGAGAACTGGAAGAAGCTAAAAACGATTTTCTGGTAAAACAGGCGGAAGACAAACGCAGCAGGTCTGTGCTGAGCCTCAACGGCGGCAGCACAAATGGCAGTTATACTTTAAGATCGCCGATCTCAGGGTTTGTGATCGAGAAAAACCTGAACAACAATATGGCCATCAGACCGGATAATAACCAGAGCCTGTTTACCGTGGCAGACCTCTCTACGGTATGGGGTGTGATCAATATTTATGAGTCTGATATCTCAAGCATTCAGCAGGGCGATCCGGTAAAAATTTCGATCCTTTCTTATCCTGATAAAGTCTTTACAGGTAAAATAGATAAAATCTATAATGTTTTAGATCCTGATAGTAAGGTGATGAATGCACGTGTGAGCATCGCCAATCCGGGCCTTTTATTAAAACCAGGAATGATGGCAACGGTACAGATTTCTGCAAAAACAAATAGCGATCTGCCCTCAGTGAATGTCAACAATATCGTGTTCGACGAAAATAAAAATTACGTGCTGGTGCTGGATAAAGTGAAGAAGATCAGGATACAGGAAGTGACGATAGAACGCCAGTCGGGCGACACTGCATATATCAGCAGCGGCCTCAAAGCGGGCGACCGTATAGTTGCTTCAAAAACGGTATTCCTTTACCAGAGCCTTAAGGACTAATTTTTCAGGACGCTAGATTAAACTCATTGTAATGAACAAATTCATTAAATCGATCATAGGTTTTGCCCTAAAAAATAAATACTTCGTATTTTTTGCCACGCTTGTGATGATCGTGGCCGGCTACCTAAGTTTCAAGAATACCACCATAGAAGCTTTTCCTGATGTCACCAATACCAATATCACCATCATTACCCAATGGCCGGGCAGAAGTGCTGAGGAGGTAGAGAAGTTTGTGACCAGGCCGCTGGAAATAGCGATGAACCCCACAGAGAAGAAAACCAGTATCCGCTCTTCATCATTATTTGGATTGTCTATCGTGAAAATCACGTTTGAGGATGATGTGGATTATGCTTTTGCCAGGGTGCAGGTAAACAACCACATGGATGATGCAGATCTTCCGGCAGGTGTTTCTCCCGGCATACAGCCTTCTTCCGGCCCAACAGGTGAGATCTTCCGCTATACATTGCAGAGCGATAAAAAATCTGTCAGGGAACTGAAAACCCTGCAGGACTGGGTAGTGGAAAGAGAGATCCTTTCTGTACCAGGAGTTGCCGATGTGGTAAGCTTTGGCGGAGAAGTAAAAACCTACCAGATCACGGTAGATCCGCAAAAATCTATACAGTACGGCGTAACCGCAAAAGAAGTTTTTGATGCAGTATCCAAAAGTAATATCAACGTTGGCGGTGATGTAATTACGCAAGCCGGACAAGCCTACGTGGTACGCGGTATAGGTGTGCTCAACAATATCGACGAGATCAAAAATGTGATCGTGGATAATATTAACGGGACGCCGGTATATGTAAAGACCATTGGCGAGGTAACTGAAAGTGCACTGCCCAGACTGGGTCAGGTAGGCAGGGATAACGACCCCGATGTAGTAGAAGGCATCGTGGTGATGCGCAAGGGCGAAAATCCCAGCGAAGTACTTAAACGCCTCAAGGAAAAGATCACCGATATCAATGAGAACATCCTGCCCGCGGATGTGAAAATCAACACCTTCTATGACAGGGAAAACCTGGTAAACTATGCCATCCATACGGTAATGCACAACATGATGGAAGGGATAATCTTCGTAACTGTTATTGTATTCCTTTTCATGGCCGACTGGCGGACAACAGTGATTGTTTCCATCATCATACCACTGGCATTGCTTTTCGCTTTTATCTGTTTAAAGCTGAAAGGTATGTCTGCCAATCTCTTATCGATGGGGGCGATAGATTTCGGGATCATCATAGACGGGGCCGTCGTGATGGTTGAGGGTATATTTGTAGCGCTCGACCATCGGGCGGAAAAAGACGGAATGGAGAAATTCAACAAGCTGAGCAAGCTGGGAATTATCAAAAGGGCCTGTCTTGAAAACGGTAAAGGGATCTTCTTTGCGAAGCTGATTATCGTAACCGGTCTGCTGCCGATCTTCACTTTTGAAAAGGTAGAAGGTAAAATGTTCTCACCGCTGGCATGGACCTTAAGTTTTGCCTTGCTGGGCGCACTGATCCTTACCTTTACCCTGGTACCTGCACTGGCAAGTGTATTGCTGAAGAAGGATGTAAAAGAAAAACACAACTTTTTTCTGCGGGCAATTACCAATGGAACGATCAGTATTTACAATGCGGCGTTTAAAGCGCGCAAGCTGGTGTTCCCGGTAGCGATGATCATCCTGGTAGCGGGACTGTTCAGCTTTAAATTCCTCGGAACAGAATTTCTGCCGACACTGGACGAAGGGTCGATCTATGTAAGGGCCAGCGCACCGCTGAGCATCTCGCTGGATGAAACCAAAAAGCTTTCCAATGAGATCCGCAAAATCTTCCTTCATTTTGATGAAGTGAAACAGGTGGTCTCCCAAACCGGAAGGCCAAATGATGGTACGGATGCTACAGGATTCTATAATATGGAGTTCCTGGTGGATATCTATCCTAAGGATGAATGGAAGCGCCACGAGACTAAGGAGCAGCTGGTAGAACGCATGCAGGAAAGGCTCAAAGGATATCCCGGAATTGCACTGAACTTTTCACAACCTATTTCAGACAACGTGGAAGAAGCGGTATCCGGTGTGAAAGGATCTATAGTGGTAAAGATGTTCGGCAACGATTATAATTACATCGAGAACGAGGAAGAAAAGATTGAGGCCATCCTGAAAACCGTACCCGGTATCGAAGATTTGGGTATCCTCAGAAACCTTGGACAGCCAGAACTGCAGATCAATCTTGATCAGACTAAAATGGCTTTATATGGTGTAACTACCGAAGATGCCAATGCAGTTATTGAAATGGCAATCGGCGGAAAGGCTGCTACACAGATTTTTGAAGGCGAACGCAAGTTTGACCTCAGGATCAGGTATCCTGATTCGTTCAGGCAAAACGAGCAGTCTATAGGTAATCTGCGTATCCAGAGTTTATCCGGTGCAAAGATCCCGCTGAGCGAAATCTCCACAATCAAAAAGGTAACCGGTCCGAGCATCATATACCGTGATAAACACGAACGTTACGGTGCCATCAAATTCTCTATCAGGGGAAGGGATATGGGCAGTACGATTGCCGAAGCGCAGGCTAAGGTAAATGCGAAAATTAAATTACCAAAAGAATATAATCTGCAGTGGGCAGGTGATTTTGAAAATCAGCAAAGGGCAACTGCAAGGTTATCACAGGCAGTACCGATCAGTTTGCTGCTGATCTTCTTTATCCTGTTCGTACTGTTTGGAAATATTAAAGATTCCCTGCTTGTATTAAACAATGTACCTTTTGCCATGGTGGGCGGAATACTGGCCCTCCTGGCATCAGGGGTAAACTTTAATATCTCTGCCGGGATTGGATTTATTGCACTGTTCGGGATCTGTGTACAGAATGGGGTGATCCTCTTAACCAGGTTCAAAACGAATATCGCAGACCTGAAGTATCATCCTACCTGGACATTTTCAGATGCGCTGAAAGATGGTATCGCTACGAGGCTGCGCCCGGTGATTATGACCGCGATGATGGCTGCTATCGGATTGATGCCTGCAGCTTTATCTACCGGAATTGGCTCTGAGGCTTCCAAACCGCTGGCGATTGTGGTGATAGGAGGGTTGATTACAAATACGCTGTTCAGTCTTTTTGTTTATCCTATAGTTTTCTACTGGGCATACAGGAAAAAAGCTGACCACATAGTAGATACAAGAGATTTGGCAAGAGCGGCGCAAAATAGTATTTAAGAATAGTTTTTCAGTTGGTTAGGGTTGTGTTTGCAGGAGCATAAAAGGATTGGCAGATCCACTATGTTCCTCGCCAAACACTGGGAAGGGGTGCTGCGCAAGCAGGCCCCTTTTTAACGTAATACACCAACTATATACTGGTCGTCCTTTGTTCGTAGGTTGCTCGTGATTACAAGGTTATTACGTAGGATCAAAATTAGATCTAATTCATTCTTTAAGCGCCTCCAAAGCATGTTTATCAGGTGTTTGCAAAGGATAAATATCATTTCAAACACGGAACAAACACGAATCAAACCCGTACCAAACCCGTCACAAATATAACGTTGATTTAACGTAGATACCCCGTATATACCTTGTAATACTGAGCAAAACCCGACCAGCGTACGAACGAAGCAGGATACTATGAAATAAAAATATGCATAAACTCTTGCAAGTTATTCCTGATATGTTTAAATTATTTGTAATTAATTGATTATTAACATAATTCTTTATTTTATGGCCAAAGCAAACATGGATGCCTGGGATGGTTTTATAGGTAGAGTTGGAGATACAGTTACTTACATTAGAATGGGGAAGCTGGTTAAGCGTAAGATCGGCATATCCTCTAAACCCGCAACCAAAGACCAGCGTAAATCCCGTCAAAAGATTAAAATTACAAATGAGTTTATTTCACCTGTAAAGGAGTTCATCCATGTTGGAATGAAACCTGAAGGGCTTGCGCAAAAAAAAACTGCGAATGACCTGATGCTTTCGCATACGCTCTTGAATGCGATTAAGGGTGAGTACCCCAATCAGGAAATTGATTATACCAAAGTTCAGTTTACTAAAGGTAAGATGCAAAAAACTACCGGCCTTCAGGTCAGCCTGAATGAAGACGGCCTGGAATTCTCCTGGGATACCGACCTCGTCAAAAACCAGTTCAGACACGATGACCAGCTGATGGTTCTTGTTTATCTTCCGAAGCTGAAAAGTGCAGAATTTGAAACCCATGCTACAAGAAGATCAGCAGGTAAATATCAGTTTTCGATGATCAGAGATGAAGATCCAACGTTAATGGAGATCTATGTGTCATTCATGTCTACTGATCAGAAGCGCGTCACCGACAGCGAATATTTAGGACAAATGATACTTCCTGCTTACGAAGAATAAAAATAAAATAGATTATGTCGCATTATCAACCTGGTGGTCTTGGCGAATTTCGCGGAAGAACGGGTCAGACTGTCGTATACAGATGGCGCCACCTTAAAATTGGCAGATCCAGTCCCGGCAAGTCCAGTAAACAACCTTCAGACCGGCAGAAAAAACAGCGCTCCCGTCTGGGATTAATTTCCCACTATCTGAGAAAGTTTGTTTTGGTTATACGTGATGGTTATCCCTCAAAAAGAAGATTGATGACTCCTATGAACGCTGCTGTAAAACAAAACTTTCATACCGCCATTACAGGTGAGTATCCAAATTTTACCATCGATGATTCACTGGTACAATTGAGCAAGGGAACACTGGATTCTGTTTACCGCCCAAAAGTAATCATCAGGGAAAATGGTGATATTGCAGTAGAATGGATCAACTCCCCCCGGCAAAAAATGGGTGTGGAAGATCATGATAAAGTTCATTTTGTTTTTTACAGCGATGTTCTTCGGCTCAGACAGTTGTTGTATTGGGATCATCTTGCCCTGCGACGTGATGGTCATGCTAATATGCCAGATACAGTAACTTATTTGAAAGGGCCGGTACATGCCTGGATGTTCCTGGTATCTGAAGATGGAAAGCGGGTTTCCAATTCCAGGTATCTTGGAGCGTTTAATTTCCAAAAGAAGCCTTGAAAAAATATCATGCATTGAATAATCAATAATAAATATATTTGTGCATGAGCAAAACCATAGTCATATCCGAAGAAACCATCATCAATAAAATATACTTGGTTAGAGGTCATAAAGTAATGTTGGACAGACACCTAGCAGAAATGTACGGAGTTGAAACCCGTGTGCTCAACCAGGCTATAAAACGGAATGAGAAGCGCTTTCCTGCCGACTTTATGTTCCAGATGACCAGTGATGAACTATCGGATTGGAAATCACAGAATGTGATATCCAATAAGGAGAAGATGGGCTTAAGGAAGTCACCAAATGTCTTCACCGAACAGGGCGTGGCGATGTTGTCTAGCGTGCTAAATAGCGAAACAGCCATAGAAGTGAATATACAGATCATTAGAACCTTTACCCGCATCAGGCAGATGTTGAGCGAACATACTGAACTTCGCCTGGAAGTAGAGAAAATCAAAAAGAAACTGGATAATCAGGACAAGAATATGGAAGTGGTATTCAAATATCTGGATGAACTGCTGGAGAAAAAAGACCAGCCTAAACCGGAACGCAAAAGTATCGGTTATACAATCAATCCCGGTGAAACTAAATAGCGAGTACCTAATAATCCAAACTACACAAACATGATGAAATTTAGCTAAACAGCTGCAAATGATCTACTTCTCTTGAATATCTTCCTTTTTTATCTCCGTAGGTTTCTCATCGTTTTTCTGTATCGAATCACTTCCTGTTTCAATCTCTACTTCACGGGTAGTAACAGCATAGTGGTTTGGCTTGATCTCTGATCCGTAATTGATTGCATAAGCTTTGGTAAACTCTGCGCCAAAAAAGAGGATAATCGAAGAATAGTAAGTCCATAGCAATAACACAACTAAGGAACCAGCCGCACCATAAGTACTGCCAACATTACTCTGATTGATATAGATAGAAATCCCAAATTTACCGATCATAAATAATATCGCGGTAACCACTGCTCCGGAGATGACATCCCGCCATTTGATCTGCGCATCCGGCAGTACCTTAAAAATCACCGCGAAGATCAGAGAGATCACGCCCAGCGTAATTACCTGGTTCAGGATATAAAAAAAGATAACCGACACCTCACTAAAGGTTTTTTCCAGTTTGGTACTAAAACCATCAATCAGTGAGGTTACGCCGAGAGAAACCAGTAACACAAATCCCAAACTGATGATTACCGAAAAAGACAAAAACCGGTTTTGTAATAATTTAAGCCATCCTCTTTTTGGTTTGGGCTTTAATCCCCATATCGTATTGATCGAATCCTGTATTTCCGCAAAAACTGTGGTGGCACCAATTAACAACGTTACACCTCCAATCACTATCGAAAAAAAGCTTTTGTTGCTCACTGCAGCATTTTTAATAATACCCTGAATCTGCAGGGCACTTTCTTTGCCCAAAAAATCAACAAGCTGATAGTATACCTGTCCTTCAATGGCTTCCCTTCTCCATACAATACTGCAGATGGAAATGATCAGGATCATCAGCGGGCCCATTGAAAATACCGTATAGTAGGCGAGAGAGCCGCTCAGCTTGGTCACTTTATGATCTGAAAATCCGGAAAATGAATCTTGCAGTACTTTCCAAAGACCCTTGAGTGTAATTTTTTTATTTGCTGTGGCTTCCATCTTTATCTATTTTTCTGTATTGAGGTATGCCTTGAATAACTTATCAAATTATAATTTGTTTTGATAAAAGAAATTTGAGACCTTGTGTAAAGTTCCGTTGAACAGTATTTTGAAAATATTGTCTTTTGTTAAACATATATGTTTCAACGGATGTTATTACCTTATGAAGAGATTGTTTACTACAAATTATAATCATCGTAGTTTAGATATTGCCTTGCTTATTCTGCGTTTAGGTATTGCAGGATTAATGCTTACACACGGAATGTCTAAACTCAATACGCTGCTTGATGGCGGCGCGATCCAGTTTGCAGATCCCTTTGGCTTTGGCGCAACAGCCTCACTGGCACTGGCAGTATTTGCAGAAGTATTTTGTTCTTTCCTGCTGGTATTGGGATTGGCTACGAGGCTCGCGGTACTGCCTTTGATCATCACCATGCTGGTTGCGCTGCTTACGGTTCATGCCAATGATCCGATCGGTAAACAGGAACCGGCACTGCATTATTTGCTGGTTTACGTTGTCCTGCTGATTACGGGGGCCGGGTCAATCAGTTTTGATAAATTGATCAGCCGCAGAAATACCCGTTCAAGAAGGGGATACTAACGCAATAATTCTATATTTGACCGTTATAGTGTTGCAGGATCGTATCCGCAACCTATCAAAAATATGCCCAACCCCTCAAAAAGATGAAGAAATTAGTATTGATATGCCTGGCAGCTGTAACCCTTTTTGGTTGTGGCGTAAATAAACAGGCGCAGCAAATCAAAGCGCTTGAAAAATGCAGGTACAGAGTGATCTCGGCCAGCAATATTTCTGTTGCAGGAACGGATGTGAAGCGTCTGATGAACAATCAGGATATTAACCTGGGCAGCCTGCCTGCACTTGCATTCGGGCTCCTGAGAAAAGATGTGCCCCTGCGTGCAACCGTAAATATGGAAATCGAGAACCCTGCCGGAAACCTGGCGGCGATCAATCAGTTTGAATATAAAATACTGATCAATAACCAGGAACTTGCCGATGGCTTTGTAGACCGTCAGGTGAGCATTGCCGCAGGACAGACGGTAACCGTACCTGTTGCTGTCAATGTAAATGTGTACCAGTTTATTTCCAATGCAAGGGTAATGTCTGAGATTTCAGATTTCCTGCGCGGAGGTGACAGAAAAGGGCTGGTTACTTTAAAAATCAAGCCTAGTATCATGGTAGGCGGCACGCTGATCAAATACCCTGGTTACATTACGATCGACAAAGAATTCAGCAGTAAGATTTTACTGTAGGGCTTTACATATTATTGTTACGTTGTTTGAACTCAGGATGCTGATTGCTGAGGTATTTTTAATTATTTTCGGCAATTAATATTGCTGTATGAATTATCGCCTGCCGTTTTTATGCCTCCTGAGCATTGCTCCTTTTTTTGTGAAAGCCCAGGCTTCAGCACAGCTGAACGCCGCTGAAATCAGACAGGGCCTGGCAGCTTTAAACGTTACAGGGAGCGTTTTGTATATCGCTGCACACCCTGATGATGAAAATACCCGCTTGCTTACTTACCTGTCAAAAGAAAAGAAAGTGCGTACCGGCTACCTGTCATTAACCAGGGGCGATGGGGGACAAAACCTGATCGGAACCGAGCAGGGAGATTTACTGGGCCTGATCCGTACACAGGAATTGCTGGCCGCAAGGCGGACAGATGGTGCAGAGCAGTTCTTTAGCCGCGCCAATGACTTTGGATTTTCCAAAACCTCTGAAGAGAGTTTTAAAATATGGGGAAAGGAACAGATCCTTTCTGACGTTGTATGGGTAATCCGCAACTTTCAGCCGGATGTGATCATCACACGTTTTCCTGAAGATGCCCGTGCCGGTCACGGACACCACCAGGCTTCGGCAATCCTTGCCCGGGAAGCATTTGCCGCTGCGGCAGATCCAAAGCGCTTTCCTGAACAGCTGAAATTCGTAAAAATATGGAAGACCAAACGAATTGTCTGGAACACCTTCAACTTTGGAGGCGCAAACACTACTTCAGACGATCAGATAAAGCTTGATGTGGGTGTTTTTAACCCGCTCCTGGGAAAAAGCTATGGAGAAATTGCTGCTGAAAGCCGCTCTAATCATAAAAGCCAGGGTTTTGGCTCTGCACTGCAGCGTGGTTCTGCAATAGAGTTTTTTAGTCCGGTGGCAGGGGATGCCGCTCAAAAAGATCTTTTTGAAGGCCTGGACTTTAAGCTGGACAGAAATAAGGGGACTGAAAAAGCTCAGCAAATGCTGAATGCGATTAATGCAGCTTATGATGCTGCCGCTCCGGCTAAATCTATTCCTGCTTTACTGCAATTGAAAGAGGAGGTGAAAAACCTGCCTTTTAAACATCAGCAGCTGGATGAACTGATTCTTGCCTGTGCAGGGATCTGGATGGAAACAACTACGCCAGAGCCGGCATACGCACTGGATGATTCTGTTCCGGTGCTGGTTAGTGTGATCTCACGCGTAGGAGCCGGCTTTCCAATGAAAATTACATTACAGGATTTAAGCAGGGGGAAGGTCTCAGATTTAAATCCTAACCAGATGGCTACACAAACAGTGATATTGTCTGCAAGGTCTATCGGTATTACGCAGCCATACTGGCTAAAGCAAACACATCCAACCGGAAGTTATTTGATTGACTCGCTGAACCATTTGGGCATGCCTGAAGCACCGGCGCCAAGTGCAGGAGTATACAGGATCAGTTTTGGAAAGCAGTTTATTGATATCACGCGGCCAATCGTTTATAAACATACAGATCCTGTAAAAGGGGAATTATACCAGCCACTCGTTATTGCGCCGCCGGTAACGGCTACCATGACAGAGAAATCATTCCTGTTCAGCAACAATACACCAAAGAAAATTACAGTACAGCTAAAGTCTTTTAAAGAGGGACTGAAAGGACTGATCAGTCCTCAGGTTCCTGCAGGATGGAAAGTTTCTCCTGAAAAAGTTGAGATTGACCTGCCGGCTAAAGGAACGGTAAAGAACCTTGAATTTATCATTACGCCTGCTGGCACTGTTTCCAGCGGTAAACTGTCGATTTGGGCTGCTGTAGATGGAAAAACGTACAATCAGGGTCTGAAAGTTTTATCCTATGACCATATCCCTGTGCAAACGCTTTTTCCCTTTGCCGAAGCTAAGGTAGAAAGGGCAGACCTGAAATTTGCTGGTATGAACATTGGCTATATCGCCGGTGCGGGAGATTTGATTCCTGAATCACTTACGCAAATCGGGTATCACGTAACCTGGTTAACAGAAAAACAGGTAATTGATGGTGATCTTTCTGCCTATGATGCGATTATCACGGGTGTACGTTTGTATAACATCAGCGACCAGATATCTGCCATGCAGCCAAAGTTGATGGAATATGTGAAAAATGGTGGCACGATGCTGGTTCAGTACAATGTAAACGGAACACTGAAATTTAATGATATTGGCCCGTATCCATTCAGGCTGACACGCGACAGGGTAACGGATGAAGATGCGAAAGTGAGCTTCCTTGCACCAAATGATGCTGCACTGAATTTCCCCAATAAGATTACGGCGAAAGATTTTGATGGCTGGATACAGGAACGCGGTTTATACTTTGCCGGTGATATCGATAGTCACTATGTGCCTGTACTGGGTATGAATGATATTGGAGAGCCGAGTGGTAACGGATCTTTGCTGGTTGCGCCTTTTGGCAAAGGGAAATTTGTATATACCTCACTGGCTTTCTTCAGGGAACTGCCTGCGGGCGTGCCGGGAGCATACCGCCTGTTTGTCAACCTGATTTCTAAAAACTAATTTATGCAGGACCAGCAGCAGCATAATGAAAACGAAGGGCAGGATTTACCCCCATTTGTAAAGACCTGGAAACAGTTTTACCTGCTGCTGATCGGCTGGCTGATATTTCTGATTGTAGCTTTTTACATTTTTACAAGGCTTACGCAATGAGTGGCTTAGACTGGGGCGTTTTAATTTTTACACTGGTGGTTATTGTGTCCTACGGGATGTACAAAAGCCGCGGTGCGCAAAATATACAGGGTTATCTGCTGGCCAGCCAGTCTTCGCCCTGGTATAGCGTGTGCCTGTCGGTAATGGCTACGCAGGCCAGTGCAATTACTTTTCTTGCGGCTCCCGGACTGGCTTTTTCTTCGGGAATGAGTTTTGTACAGTTCTATTTCGGACTGCCGCTGGCCATGATCGTTTTGTGTATCACCTTTGTGCCTATCTTTCACCGCCTTAAGGTTTACACCGCCTATGAGTATCTGGAACAGCGATTTGATTTAAATACGCGGGCACTCACTGCCTTTTTATTCCTGATCCAGAGAGGGCTGTCTACAGGTATTACTATTTATGCGCCGTCCATCATTTTATCCACCATCCTGGATATCAATACTGCCTATACTACTTTGTGTATCGGCGGGATCGTTGTTGCCTATACCGTTTACGGAGGCAGCAAAGCAGTTTCCTATACACAGATGCTGCAGATGAGCATTATCTTCCTGGGATTGTTTGCCGCGGGGATTATGGTGGTTCACCTGTTGCCGGCTGATATCGGTTTTGGCAGGGCGATCAGTATTGCCGGGAAAATGGGCAGGACCAACGCGATCGATCTGAAGTTCGACTGGAACAATCAGTATAATGTATGGAGCGGGTTGATCGGTGGGTTTTTTCTGCAGCTGTCCTATTTTGGTACAGACCAGAGCCAGGTTGGCCGGTATCTGACAGGTGCTTCGGTAAGCCAGAGCAGGTTGGGATTGCTGATGAACGGACTGGTGAAAATACCGATGCAGTTCCTGATCCTCCTTATTGGCGTATTGGTTTTTACTTTTTACCAATATAACCGCCCGCCTGTTTTCTTTAACAGCTTTGAGTTAAACAAACTTGAAAAAAGCAGTTATCAACCGCAGCTTGGTGTGCTCAAGGCAGAATACGAGAAAACCTTTCAGGCAAAACAGCTGGCAGTCAACAAGCTCAGTAAGGCACTGGAGAGTGACAACCAGCATGTGATAGACCAGCAACGCACAGTCCTGCAACAGGCCGATGAACATACAAAAGCGGTACGTAAACAGGTTACTGACCTGATGCTGAAAAATGATAAGGGTGCTGATATCAATGATAACAATTATGTTTTTCTCAGCTTTGTGACCCGCTATTTGCCAAAAGGGCTGATTGGCTTGCTGATCGCGATTATTTTTCTGGCATCGATGGGCTCTACGGCCAGCGCGCTGAACTCACTGGCATCAACCAGTGTAATTGATATTTATAAAAGATTAATCAATAAGGAAGCCGGTGATGAAAAATACCTGGCTGCTTCCCGATGGTCTACTGTGCTGTGGGGAGCCGTTTGTATTGCAATGGCCCTGTATGCCAGTAAAATCGGTAACCTGCTCGAAGCGGTGAACATTCTGGGTTCCTATATCTATGGAACAATCCTGGGAGTATTTCTGGTAGCTTTTTATATCAGGCATGTAAATGGCAAAGCTGTTTTTTATGCAGCTGTGATTACTGAGGTGATTGTTTGTATCTGCGGATGGCAAAAGGTCGTTGCGTATTTGTGGCTCAATCTGATCGGCTGCCTGCTGGTGGTACTGATTGCAATGCTGCTGCAGCTGGTATTCAAAAACCCTAAAAAAACCTTTTCTCAGATTTGATGTTTATGGTTTATACAAAACATAAACCTATGAAAGCATTAAATCTATTTGGAATATTAGCAATTGGAGCCTGTACATTTCAGGCTTGCCATAGTCCTGAAACCCGTGGTGGCCAGGGTGATTCTTCCATGAGTGATTCAGGTAAAACCGATACAGCAGGTGGCGCAGTACCAATGGGCTCGGGGCCTGCCGGTGACAGTTCTAAAACGGATAACATGGCGGGCAAAACCGGTGATGTAACCAACCAGTCTAAAGTTGATGATGATGAGGCTACGTTTATGAAAAAAGCCGCAATTGGTGGAATGATGGAGGTTGATGCAGGTAAAGTTGCAATGAAATCAACCAATCCAAAAGTAAAAGCATTTGCTGCTCAAATGGTGGCAGACCATTCTAAAGCCAATGCAGAATTGAAAGCTTTGGCAATGAAAAAGGAGATTATCCTGCCCGCTGAATATCCGTCAGAAGAAAAAGCACATATGGATATGATGAAGAAAATGACGGGTGCTGATTTTGACAAGCATTATATTGATATGATGGTTACTGACCATGATAAAACAATTGCCTTGTTTAAAACCGGTGCAATGGCACAGGATAAAGAGGTAAAAGATTTTGCGAATAAAACTATCCCTGTAATTACAGGTCATTTTGAAAAAGCAAAAGCTATTCAGGCTGGGATGAAATAGATCCGGGCAGCCTGAAATTTTATGATAAGCGGGGAGGTCATCATTTGGCCTCCCCGCTTGTTTTAGATTCAGATCTCGAATGCATAAGAATAAGGCTGAAAGCAAATAACTATTATGAGCATGATTTGATCGACAACCTTTTAACATAATTTAGTGGACATATCAGAACTTTCGTTCGCGTATTGTATCTCATATTTTTGGATGCCGAAATCATAGATAGGCTTTGGAATGAACACATATTTAGTTATTTTTGATTTATATCTTATTAGATTGCGTTTATGCATACAGTCGATCTTATTTCCAGAAGGATAAATACACTCGTTAAACTTGCTGAGAGGGAAAATGGAGTTTTTATAACTGATCTCAGGAAAGAATATCGTGCAGATCTTCAAAATTTTATTGTGGGCGAAACTTTAGGCGTAAGTGACGGAAAAGTAATTATAGGTAAAAATACTTATAAAAGATGGTTACAAAAGATCAAAACCAGTGGTTTTGATTATGATGTAAAGTTTATCTAAATGGCAATTGAAGATCAATTTAGAAAAATAAACGCGCTTCAAAAACAAATCCTCAAACTGGAACCAGCTCCTGTAAAATGGAACCAGGATTATCTGGAAAAAGTAAAAGTTGATTTTACGTATGCATCCAATAAGCTTGAAGGTAATAAGATATCACACGGACAGACAATACAAATATTAAAGGATTTCGTTAGCCCAAAGGATACTTCAATTTCTGATTATCTCGATATCCTCAATCATAAAAAGGTCCTTGATTTGGTTTTCGAAAACTATCAATCAGAACGTATTACTGAAAGTAACATCAGGAAACTCCACAAAGAGTTGATGAAAAATCCTGCGCAATGGGCAGATGATACATATTGCGACCCAGGCAAATACAAAATTTTTGAAAACCGTACATACAGATCTGACGGTAAAGAACATCTATATGCAGAGCCAGAGAAAGTCCAACCGGCTATGGAATTATTAATTAAGGAAACAAATGAAGCTTTAAATTCTAATTCTACTGATATTGAATTTAACCCCTTATCCATAGCTACTCGTTTCCACTTCGTATTTCTTAATCATATACATCCATTTGGTGACGGAAATGGCAGAATAGCACGTATTTTTATGAATCTTATTTTATTACAGAAAGGGCTTCCCCCTATTTTTATAAAAGAAGTTGACAAAAGAGATTACCTGGACTGTTTTACAAAGGAAGAAAAACAGCCCGGAGCAATGCTTGAATTTATGGCAGCACGATTAATTGAGAGTCTAAAATCAAAGAGAAAGTATCTCCTTGCAAGTTTGAATAAATAGAAATACCATTCTTAGCAAAAATAACTATGGAAGGATAATTATTACATCAATAAAAGCCTGTTTGATTTTCTAGCAAACGTAAGTGCTAAATAATTATCATGCATAGGAAAATGCCATTTTCTATACATGACGATGATCTCATATGTAGAAAATGGCACTTTCCTATACATGAGACCAGCATCATGTATAGAATTTATGAGATTATGAAACAGCAAAAAATGGCCTCCAAGATAATCTCAGAGGCCTGTGTGGAGCTGAGGAGGGTTTAAATGAACCCTTTGTGCGGCTTTTAATGCTGGTTAGGGCGGTTAATGAGGAAAATTAATTGGAAATTGGGGAATTGGGTTTTGAAGTGGTATGAGAGGCAAGAGGGCAGCCATCGAACACCTAATCAAGAGATTTGTTACTTCAACCGGAGCCTCCCCTCAGAGGTAAAAGACAGCTTACGGCTATGGCGGTTGACCAGTTATGTAGTGAGAGAAATCCAGCTAGGCTGAAGAGGGCAAGAATGAAATTAGCTACGCTCATAACATACATGCTCAAAAAAACTAATGTTTATTGGCTTATAACGACCTGACCAAAGTTTTGGAATCGATGGTATTTGTCAAACGACAATTATCATCATAATCTTTCGCCGGGTTCAGGCCAAAAGCACTCAAAAGTTCTTCTCGGACTACTTTATTAGCTGGATTACGTAGGTCAAAATGAGTGCTGTAATTAGGATTTTTACTGTAGTCAAACTTTCCTTTATTGGCAATGGCGTTTTTAATTTCTAATAAACCAAAATATTTAGGGTAAAAACCAATGCTATAGAAACCATAAGGGTTGGAAACTTCTCTTGAGTAACTATTCTCTGCGACGAATGGATTTTCTGCAACGAAATATTTGTTAAATGTGGTGATAGAAAGTTCCTGATGAATAAGGCCCCATTGTAAAAATGATGTATGTTTTTGCATATTGATATGTCGGCCATATGATATTGGAAAATCCAATTCTTCTGGCTTTAATTCCTTGTGTCCTATCACTTCAAATTGCCCGTAAAGCAACAAGTTATCCATCATATAATCGGATGGTAAAGAACCTGCGTGCTCTAAAATTGTTAGATCGATATTTTTAGTTTCAGACAAATAAGCATAAACCTTGACCAGTACTGGTTTGGTCATTATCAGATTCAAGCCGTGGTCACCAGATAGGATGCTCTTTTTTTTAATCTGGTCTATACTGGCCAGTACCCGTCCAAAGCCATATTGGGTTCTACTAACTTTAAAGACAAGGAAATCACCAGATTTAAACTTAGAGAGTTTGCGTTGGGCTTCCTTAAATTGATTAATTTCGACTAAATGCTTTGGTGGAGCGCTATTGACAAAGTCTGTTGCAATAATGCTTATTTCTAATGTTGCAGCATCTTTTACAAATTTCTTTTCCCAGCGAGTATCGTAAAAAGTGGTTTGGGTATTGTAATTGCCAATAGAAACACGTCCAAGATAATCTATGCCACAATATACACCAGTCGGTTGACGCGACTCCAATACTGAAAGGGTGAGTTTCTTTTCTTTCCCTTTACCCGTTTTAGGTAGTAGTATTGTTCTGCCACGAGTTAACTCATTGTACTGCTTTTCCTGATATTGCTCTTTAGTAGAGAGAATATGCCTTTTAATCACTTCTCCTTCAAAATAAAGAGTGCTATCCGGGCGATAGGTATCTCCCTTGAAAATCGTTCTTTCCCAATGTGGCTCTATCGGGTTTAAGCCAAAATATAGGCGTTGTTCATTTGTTAATTCAAATTTCATTAGCGCTATTTTACGCAGTTTAAGTTCTAAATAATTATCAATTATAATAAATGGCGCTTTTCCAGATATGAGCTTTGACCACTTACGCTACATAGGATCTTCATATAATATAAATGTAGATCCGTGTTCTATAGCATTATCGTAATAATCCTTTTTGTCCCCATGTCCTATTCTATCGGGACTAACCTTTCCCACTCTGGAAAATTCGATATTGCTAAATCCAAGTTCTGCAATAACCTCTTCTGCTTGTATTGGGGCATATTCAGAATTTTTATCTTGTTTCAAATAAAATAAAAAGGCATGTTTTTCTCCGACTGGATACTTGTGCTTCGATTTTTCTGTTATGCATGCAGATCCTAAATATATGTGTATTTCAAAACTCATTTATAAATATATAAGATTTAGTCTAACTGACAAACTTAGCGATTAAAACAACATAACAAAAGGGCCTCAGTGGAGCCGAAGGGGTTCGAACCCTTATCCACTTCAGTGGCCCATTACCAGGATGGATGTCAGCAAATGCTGGCAAGATCCAAGCCTCAAACAAAAATATTTCAAATTATTTTTGACGATAATTAATTTCTTTAATACATTTGTTTATTAATAAAACATTATTGTAATCTATTAGGATAAATAATGTTTTAAAAATTTTATAGAGTCTTGCGGCTAGCAATCTCAGGCCGTGACGTAAGACAGCAGTTTACCCATTATCTATGTGTAGATGTACTATATTTGTACCTCGAGATAGATTTGGGGTCTGCTGTAATTCCGTGTTTACGTAAGGCCTGAGAAACTTTTGCTAGCCACGGTTGGCGGACCCCAAATTTATCATTCCAACCCCAGGACTCATTGTAGTGAAACCGACTAAAATGAGATATATGGAAATGCATACCACCACAGCAATCAACCACCAGACAAACCATTTTAAGAAATTCGTTAACCGTCTGGTAGAGAGATTTCAGCCACTGCAGCTTTTCTGCTTCGCCAAAACCAACCTTATTGCAGAGACGAATGGTTGTTTTACAGCAACTGAAAGCAGCTACAATTGTAATTACTGTTTACTGATGGTGACAGAGAAGGCTACACGCATTGATCATGAAGTACAGGAATTTTCAAATATCTACTATCATCACGGCACAATTTCGGTGATCAGCCACAGTCAGCAGACAGTATCGGAAGCACTCAGGGCCAACAGCAGGTTTTTTATCCGGATATACACTACTGGACAGCTGTTATACAGCCGTGACGGAATGAGCAATTTCGATTTTACCGACAGGTTTATTCCAACGCTGGCCGCAAAAAAAGCGCAAAAACATTTTGATCATCATATCCCCCTGGCAGAGGGCTTTCTGCACGGTGCGGCTGAATGTCTAGCCAGAAAGGACTTCAATGTCTCCACCTTTATGCTCCATCAGGTAGTAGAGCAATGCTCAATTGTTCTGCTCAGGGTACACCTGGCTTACCGTTCTGATATTCACAATTTACTTCGCATGTTGCGCTTATGCTGTTCGTTTTCAGACCGGCCGATCCAAACATTTTTATCAGGAAGCCCTGAAGATGAACGCTTATTCAACCTTTTACTCAAAAGCTATTGTGACTCCCGGTATGCAGGTGATTTTTCAGTCTGCGCAAATGATGCACAAATCCTTTTGGATCGTGTATCATTATTCTTAATGCTCACAAAGGAAATGTGTATTGCCAAAATTGAAGAATTAGCACATCAAGCATCAGTATATCAGGAACTAATGGGAGAAAATGAAGTTGCGCTTAAGAAAGTTTTGCATTAAGCTGACCAGCAATTACCCTTAACTTTTCTTCTGCGTTTTGCAATTGCTGCTGTAGTTCCTGTGCTGCTAAAGCAGTGCTTAATTTAAGCTCAGGAATCATATTTTTGTAGTAATTAATCCCATTTTGCAGCTGTGTTGTAAAATTTTCAAAGTACTTCTGTTTTTTCGTATTCAGATCATCCAGCTGTGCATTCAGGTCTTTTTTCAGATACTCAACATACAGGTTAAGCTCATTGATGAACAGGTTTGGCCGGCTGATCTTAAAGCTAATGGCTTCCTTTCCATAAATATGGTTAACCATTTCTCTGAGTGTATACGTTTTTGAAAAATAAGCCAGGTTTGGGCCGGGGCAAATGCTTACTGCTTTGTTTTCACGCGGTTTCAGCATCCCATTTTTGAGGTACGTTGAAGCACATAATCCTTCACACAGACAGATTTTCTCCGTAACTGCATCCAGTTTTTCTTTCAAAACATCAGGTTCTGTCTCGGTTAACATCAATTCTTTGATCTTTAGGTGCTGATATTCCCTTGAAGCTGTACAAATCGGCAATGCTGTAAATTCTGTATTGGTAGATAGCAACTTTTTTTTGCATGGGCTGCCCGGCCTGCCCTTTTCAATACGTTGTAGCCGCTGTTCTTCCATCGTACTTTGTTTAAAGTTATTGAACAGTACGCCTAATGGAGAAGAATTGCTGATGTAGTAATCTTCACTTGTTGCCCCAGCCAGTGCAGCCAGGGTATTGTTATCTACGTTGGTCACTTCAGGAACCAGCAGAAAGGGGCTTCCCCATCCGGCGGCATCCAGCTGGTAATAATTGATCAGGAAGCTATGTTCTTCGGCGGTGCCGATCCCACCCTGTGCGGTAATTTTTAAGCCCGGTTTTGTGGATACCCTGATGTCTTTGGCTTGCAGTGCAGAATGGTATATCCCATAAAGTTCATTGCTTAGTTCTGTCCTTTTCTGTTTAAACTCTTCGAGGATCGGGCCCAGTAAAAAACCTTCGGTAGCAAAAGCATGGCCGCCGCAGTTCAGTCCTGATTCTACCCTGAACTCGTTTACCCAAAGGCCTTTTTTAGCCAGCATCTTTGCCTGGATCAGGGCAGACCGGAAATCGCTCACTTTAAGGATGATCTTTTTCCTGATCAATCCTGCTTTATCAGGGAAGAAATCTTTGCAGGTTTCCATATAGGCATACAGCCTTGGGTTTAAACCTGCTGAAATAACTACAGAGGAGTATAGGGTACTGTTGGCAAAACCCCGCATGGCCGCTACGGCATCAGTAAAATCATTGCCCAGGTTTTCATGAGCGGCATTGTAATTCGCTTTGTCTACTTTAGACATAATATTTACATCGATCCCGCCTGCCGTCATCTGCCACCGCAATTCTTTCTGCAGCACGTCTTTTTCTTCGCCTTTTTCCATCTGCATCATATGTCTGTAGATCATCTTTGGACGTGAATGCTGCGGCAGCAATTCAAAATAGTTATGGATATCATTTCCCGGAGCAAAACTTTGCAGCCTGAGCAGCCTGAACTGCTCATTCACCAGCCTGTGCAACAGGTTGAGATAGGCCGTGATTCTCCTGGCCCTTCCATCTTCGTCCTCTTTGGCTATCGCAACGTATTCCAGCTGATTTTCTGCACAATGAAACTTGCGCATGCGCTCACAGAGCTCGTCGTCTGTGATAGAAACAACGGAGGATATGCCATATCTGGCTACTTTTAATGGAGTGTCTATCGAATAGCCTAATCCTAGAACGGGAATATGAAAAGTATGGGTCATGCGCTGTTGTTTTATCTGTAGGGTAGCAAAAGAGCACAGAAAAATTAAGGTAAAATATGACAGCGGTCATTATTTTCGATGACCAGTATTAATCCTTATCATGATGCGGATCATGAAAACAGATGCTCCCTGCAATGATATTTGTGGTAATCAAAACATATATATTATGGCAACTTTAGCACTAACACATCAACCAACCATCTCATTATGGGCAAAGTTTATCACTTTTGCTGATAGTCAGAAAGAAAACAGATTAGCATGGTTCCTTGTATCACTTATTTTGCACGCCACGATGCTTGTACCCATCACATTTATCCTGGTCTATTCTCTTGACGGACATGTGATTCCCTGTCTGGCAGTCAGCATGATTATCTTTTTTGCAAATATTGTAGCTAATATGAGCGGCGCCAACACCAGGTCTACCATCTTTCTCTTTGGCTTAAGCCTGTTAATTCATAGCGTAATACTGATCATCACCGTAGCCGGTATTTAGCTATATTTGTAAAAACACCCTATGGAAAATGCGAGGCTTTTACATTCAATTATTGAAACAGCAATAGATGGAATTATCACTATCGACAGCAAGGGGATAATGGAAAGCCTCAATCCTTCGGCGCTCAGGCTCTTTGGATACAATATTGACGAAGTTGTGGGTGAAAATATCTCGATGCTGATGCCCGAGCCGGATCATTCTGCTCATGATGAGTACATCGGTCATTATCACCGTACCCATGAAAAGCATATTATTGGCAAAGGAAGGGAAGTGAGGGGCCTGCGCAAAGATGGCTCTACCTTTCCCTTTCGCCTGGCCGTAAGCGAGGTGAAATATGAAGACCGGACGATCTTTACGGGTTTTATCCATGACCTTTCAAAGGAAAAGGAAGCAGAGGAGCGGCTGAGGGAATATGCTACTGAACTGGAGGGACTGGTAGAAGAACGCACAAAATCGCTCAAGAAAACAGTAACTGCCTTGAGGGAAGCCAAAGAAGAAGTAAGTTTATCCCTTGAAAAAGAGAAAGAACTGAACCAGATGAAAAGCCGTTTTGTGTCTATGGCTTCGCACGAGTTCCGCACACCGCTCAGTTCGGTGCAGCTTTCAGCTTCGCTGATTGAAAAGTATGCTCAGCCTTACGAGAACCCGCAGATTGCAAAACATGTACATAAAATAAAAAACGCCGTTGGCAACCTCACCACCATTCTGAATGATTTTCTGTCGCTCGAAAAATTGGAAGCCGGGAGAGTGGAACCCACCTTTCAGCAATTTGATCTGGTCAAACTTGCCGAGGAGATCACTGAAGAAATGCAGATGATTGCCAAGCAGGACCAGAATATTATCTATCAGCATACGGGACTGGAAAGCATGGTGATGCTGGACCAGAACTTACTGAAAAATTGTATGATCAACCTGATCAACAATGCGATCAAGTACTCCGGTGAAAATACCTTTATCGAATTTAATACGGAGATCAGCGACCAGCAGTGCATCGTGACGATCAAGGATAACGGGATCGGAATTCCTGATTCGGACCAGGTCCACCTGTTCCAGCCTTTTTTCAGGGCACACAATACAGGGAGCATTCCCGGAACGGGACTGGGACTTAATATCGTGCTGCGGTATGCCGGCCTGATGAATGGTGAAGTTCAGTTTGAAAGCAAAATTAACCAGGGAACCACTTTCGTTCTCTCTTTTAATAAATAGACCGTCATGAGTAAAATAAAGATACTGGTTATCGAAGATAATGATGATATCAGGGAAAGCATTGTGGAAATACTTGAACTCGCCGGATACGAAGTTACGGAGGCAGGTAATGGAAAGGAAGGCGTAGAAATGGCCAATGCAAATTTGCCTGATCTGATCTTGTGTGATATTATGATGCCGGAACTGGATGGCTACGGTGTGTTATACCTGCTGAACAAAAATCCGCTGACGTCGGCTACGCCCTTTATATTCCTCACAGCCAAAGCTGAGCGTATGGATATGCGCAAAGGGATGGAAATGGGCGCCGACGATTATCTGGTAAAGCCTTTTGATGATGTTGAACTGCTGAACGCGATTGAAAGCCGTCTGAGCAAAAAAGAGAAACAGGAGGTTTTCTACAGCAAATCGATGACGCAGCTCACGCATCTGGCTGCTGGGAATGCAGGCGTTAAAGAACTCGATAAGATGATCACGGAACGAAAGGTGCGGAGCATCAGGAAGAAACAGATCATTTATTATGAGGGCGACCAGGTGTCAGGAATCTACTTGGTGCTGACCGGTAAAGTAAAAACTATAAAACTGAGCGAGGACGGAAGAGAATTGCTCACCGGTATGTATGGGCCCGATGAATACTTTGGAATTCCGGCATTGCTGCTCAACGAACCTTATGCCGAAACAGCGGAAGCCCTGGAGGATACAACGATCTGCCAGTTGCCCAAAGATATGCTTGAAGAATTGCTGAACCGCTATCCTGATGTTGCAAGGCAATTTATCCATATCCTTTCCAATAACCTGCTGGACAAGGAAGAACAGTTACTGCAACTGGCCTATCATTCTGTGCGTAAACGCATGGCCGAAGTGCTGATCAGGCTTTGTAAGCTGGAAAAGCAGGAGGGACAGATCAGCCTGCGTATTTCAAGGGACAATCTTGCTGCAATGGCAGGTATGGCTACAGAAACCGTGAGCAGGATCCTGAGCGACTTTAAAGACGAGGGGATCATTGAAAGAAAAGGCAGCCAGATTGGTATTCTTGACTATCTGAAGCTGCAGCAGATGAAAAACTGACAAGGATCATATTTATGGCTGATTCATCTCATTCTGTAAAAGCGTTTATCCACCTAATTTTGGTTATTAACAAATCAATTTGGGATGAGAGTAGTAGCTTACAGCATAAAATCTTTTGAAAAAGAGCCACTGGCGATAGCCAACCACAAGAAGCATGAGATTACACTCATATCAAATTCACTGAGTTCAGGCACGGCAAGTTATGCTGAAGGCAAAGAGGCCGTGATTGTATTTACAGACGATGAGGTCAGTGCTGAAGTCATCAATAAACTGGCCGATCTGGGCGTCAAGTATATCGCTACCAGATCCAGCGTTACGCTGCACATCGATCAGGATGCTGCTGCCAGCCGCAATATTAAAATCGCAAACGTACCTGCATCGGCCCTGATGGCCATTACGGATGAAGAACTACCTCATGCTCTTGCCAGGGAAACAATACTGAACCTTGATAAATGGCAGGAAAACCGCTGTTTAGGCTCATCCTGTATTTGTTCAAGATCCTGCGACCAGGTAAAACCTAAATTTCCAGGCCATGAGTAATCCGCATCTGATCAACAGATACCACGTTCCTGCACCACGCTATACCAGCTATCCAACAGTTCCGTACTGGGACAAGCAGGGCTTTGAAGAAGAACGCTGGATTGCTGCGGTGCAAAGCGCATTTAAACACAGCAACGCCACAGATGGCATTAGCCTGTATATTCATTTACCTTTCTGCGAAAGCCTCTGTACTTACTGCGGCTGCAATACACGCATTACCAGAAATCACGGGGTAGAACTGCCTTACATTCAGGCGCTGCTTAAGGAATGGGCCATGTATCAGCAGATTTTTACAGACAAACCTGTGATCAGAGAGCTGCACCTGGGCGGTGGTACGCCTACATTTTTTACTCCTCAAAACCTGAAAATGCTGATCGAAGGCATCCTTGCACCGGCAAAGGTACATCCAGAAGCAGAGTTCAGTTTTGAAGCACATCCGGGGAACACGACAGAAGCGCACCTTCGCACCTTATATGACCTTGGTTTCAAGCGTTTAAGCCTGGGTATACAGGATTTTGATCCCAAGGTGCAGCTGGTGATCAACAGGATTCAAAGTGTGGGAGAAGTTGCTCAGGTCACTGATCTGGCGCGCCTGACGGGATACACCTCTGTGAATTATGATCTGATCTACGGCTTGCCATTACAGGATGCTGAAGGACTGGCCTCAACGATTAACGCTGTACTTGAACTTATACCAGACCGTATTGCTTTCTATAGTTACGCACATGTGCCATGGGTAAAGCCCGGACAGCGCAGATATACCGAAAAGGATCTCCCTGATGCAGCTGAAAAGCAAAAGCTCTATGAACTGGGGCGTGATATGCTGAAACAGGGTGGTTATCATGAGATTGGAATGGATCATTTTACCCTTGAACTGGATCCGCTGTATGCGGCAGAGCAGGACGGAAGCCTGCATCGCAACTTTATGGGATATACCCATCAGTACAGTGAACTGATGATTGGCCTGGGGGTATCTTCGATCAGCGACAGCTGGACGGCTTTTGCACAGAACGTAAAAAATGTTGAGGAGTATCTTGAATTGGTTACTGCCGGCCGGCTTCCCCTTTTTAAAGGACATATCCTCACGGCTGAAGATCTGGTGATCAGGAAACATATCCTGAATCTGATGTGCAAAGGCAAGACATCATGGGCACAGCCGCAGGAACAGCATTCTGCCTTTACAGAGGGCCTGGCGCGAATGAAAATTTTGGCTGAGGACGGACTGGTTGTAATGGATGGGCAGCAGCTGGAAGTTACTGTAACGGGCAAAAGATTTTTACGCAACATCTGTATGGCACTGGATGCCCGTTTATGGGCTAACCTGCCACAAACACAATTGTTCAGTATGGCCGGTTAGGATAGTCACATTTCTTTTTTTTACTGGCCCTCTCAACAAAGTAAAATAAGCCCTTAAAACAAAGCTTCCCCTTTCTGACTAAGCTATCTTTGAATATACTAAAAAATTAGCATTCATGATAGATCACGTAATCATAACAGTAAACAGTTTCGAGCGTTCAGTAGAATTTTATACCCGGGCTTTTGAGCCACTTGGAATCAAAATGAATATGGATTTTGAAGGGGAGAACGGGCATCCGGCACTTAAAGGCTTCGGTAATGGCAAAACTGTATTCTTCTGGCTCAAAGAAGGTAAGTCCAGTCCGGCCGGAGTGCATATTGGGTTGATTGCAGAAGGCCATAAGCAGGTTGATACCTTTTACGAAGCTGCAATGGAGGCGGGCGCCAAAACAATACATGCACCAAGGATTTTCACTGAATACTATCCGGGGTATTATGCTGCATGGGTAACTGATCCCGACGGGTATGAATTGGAGCTGGTACACAAAAGCTAAGCGGAACGAAATTAATTAACGGTCAGCTGCCGCTCTTTTTGCGTACTTTTAGATTTTAACGACCCATGGCTGGAAGAGAGCAAAACAGATATGCTGAGATTCTTTTATCGTGTATAGAGGAAAAATATTTTAAGGATGAGATTGCCTTGGAACACCATTCCTTTGCCAGAATCATATCTGGTGAAATGAAGGTGGTGCAAGCTGACCGCTCCTATCTCTTTGGGCCAGGTGATACGCTACTTTTCCCCGGTAACCAGTTGTCCACATTAATCAAAAATCCTAAAAATGGTCTGCCCTACAAGGCAATCGTCATTTTTTTCAGGACAGAAAGATTAAAAGAGTTTTATGCAGGCAATCCGCCTCATTTTACTCAGGTGAATAACGATCGGATAAAGACCTATGAAAAACATCCGATGCTGGAAAGTTTTTTCACTTCGCTGGTTCCTTACTTTGATTTGGAAAGCGAACTTCCCGAAAAAATTATCTCGGTAAAAATTGAGGAAGCTATCGCGATATTAAGAGCCCTTGATCCGAATATAGACAACGTACTCGCCGATTTTTCACAGGCCGAGAAGATCAATCTGGTTGAATTCATGGAACGGAACTATATGTTCAACATGAATATGGAAAAATTTGGACACCTGACAGGGCGCAGTCTCACCACCTTTAAACGTGATTTCAAAAAGGCCTTCAATACTACTCCTCAGAAATGGCTGGTCCAAAAAAGGTTGGAGCTTGCCCATCGCCAATTGTCTGATGAGGGAAGAAAGCCAATAGAGGTGTATCTTGAAACCGGCTTCGAGAACCTTTCACATTTTTCCTTTGCATTTAAAAAACATTTTGGGTATTCGCCTGCAGTACTAGGTTTTAAAGCATAGATTGTCAATGGTTTATCTGCAAACTGCAGTGACGCCGGCTGGAGCAGGACTCACATAGGGAATGTTTAATTCCAGGCCCCGGAGGATAAACCAAAGCCCCAGGCAAACCATAAAATAGGGTACAATCTTATTGATCTTCCTTCTCAGGATCTGGGTAGTAAAGCCCGC
Organism: Pedobacter westerhofensis; assembly: GCF_900182595.1. GTDB lineage: Bacteria > Bacteroidota > Bacteroidia > Sphingobacteriales > Sphingobacteriaceae > Pedobacter > Pedobacter westerhofensis. The sequence continues at coordinate 188,936 of NZ_FXTN01000009.1, forward strand.
ACTGATCCCTGCGATAAACATCAGGGGCAGTGTGCCCAGCCCGTACCAAAACATATAACCTGCAGCAGAACTTACGGTTCCGGTATTGAGTGCCCCGGCCATTGCGAGGTAGACAAAGCCACAGGGCAGAAAACCATTGATGATGCCAATGATCAGGTGGTTTGCCTGATGCTTAAGCGCATAGCCGAAGACTTTGTTAAAAGGTTTGATGAATATGGACTCTGGGTTGCCCACCGAAAATCTGAACAGTCTGGACGCAGCTGCGGTAAGAATCAGTAAACCGCTCAGGATACTTACGCCCTGTTGTAGACCGGCCAGCCAGATTTGTTTGCCGGCGAGGCCAATTAATATTCCCAGCAGGCAGTACGACATGATCCTGCCTGCCTGATAGCTGAGTTTATTGAAGATTAGATATCCCCAGCCGCTTTTCAGCGAAGGAACAGCAAATGCCAGCGGACCGCACATGCCTACGCAGTGTATACTGCCGAGAAGTCCGATCATAAAGGCAAGATTTTGATAACTCATCGCATTTGGATTAAATGATGCATGGCAATTGGTAGTATAATTACTTTATCCTAATTTTTGTGGAATCCTGCCGTACTACCCAGCGAAAATACTGCCGAGGCCCATCGAATGATTACAGTATGATTTCCTGTTCGTACAGATAACTTTTTTCGTTGCTGATCCACTCAATGATCAATCTCCATGAGCCTTTCTTTAGTTGGCTGGCGGGAATAATCACCTGGTTGTTCATATTACTTTCGAAAGTCACAGCTTTGTCCAGCGCCTTGTCTGATGTTCGCATCAGGCCGGCGGTTCCTTTTGCATGTTCTCTGAACCGGATAACAATCACATCCCGATTTGCCTGTACCTCTGGAGTGGCATGATCTGTTTTGGTCTGCTCTTTCCTATTGTATACTTTGTTGTAATTGATCCCTTTTTCATAATAATCCGTGTCCACCAGCGCATCTTTTTTGCTGTTGAACATGATCAGTACCATTGCTGCAATGAAGAGCATAAAGCTGGCCATGCCTAAGATGAGTTTTGTTCCCCAGTTCATAATTTAATCGTTAGGAGGTGCAATAAATGTGGTTTCAAAATGATCAACCTGTTTTCCGCCGGAGAGCAGCTTAAAGCCTATGGGTGATTTATACTGCCGGATGGATGACTGTGGCAGGATCACAAAAAATGTAATCTTTATACTCAGGCCAACAGCCAGATGATCTTCTTTCTGGATATACTGGATCTTTGCAGCCCGGTCATCCGGTACAATCTCGAATTTCAGCGGATGCGCAGTCTTGTTTACCAGTTCGGCATTGTACAGGTTGCTTACCGACTGCTCTTTGTCGCGCAGCTGATAGAGTGTTCCGCCCGCCCTGAGGATGGTAGTTTCTACATCACTTCTTTTGATCAGCAGGTAACTTAGTGTGCCCAGCAGCACGAAAAGTACCACCGCATATCCGTAGATCCTTTTGTTCAGTGTGAAAGACTTCTTTTGGAGGATCTCATCCTCAGATTTGAAACCGATCAGCCGGGCTGGCCGCCCGATTTTTTCCATTACCATATCACAGGCATCGATACAGGCAGTACAATTAACGCATTCCATCTGGGTGCCATTCCTGATATCGATGCCTGTAGGACAAACCTGAACACACAATCCGCAGTCAATACAATCGCCCTTCTGCTGTTCTTCTTCTTTAAACCTTTTCCCCCGGGGTTCCCCGCGATGGTAATCATAGGCAACAATGATGCTTTGGTTATCCAGTAGTACGCTTTGCAGACGTCCATAGGGACAAACTACGGTGCACACCAGTTCCCTCATCCGTGAAAATACCAGGTAGAAGACCACCGTAAACACACTGATGGAAATGAAACCCGATAAATGCGCTGATATGGGTTCCCTGATAATGCTCAGCAATGTAGGGCTGCCGATCAGGTAAGACAAAAAGATGTTGGCAATCAGGAAAGATATCAGCAGGTACAGGCCGTGTTTCAGGGTTTTTTTACTCAACTTTTCTGTTGTCAATGGCCCTTCATCCAGTTTTTTCCGCTGTGCCGGATTACCTTCTACCCAGCTTTCAATCCTTCGGAATACCATCTCCAGGAAAATCGTCTGAGGGCAGATCCATCCACAGAAAACCCTGCCAAAAACAACCGTAAACAGTACAATGAAGATCATGAAAGAGATCAGCGCCAGCATAAAAAGATAAAAATCCTGCGGCCAGAAGATCAGTCCAAAAAACACAAATTTGCGTTCCAGCACATTCAGCAGCACCAGCTGTTCGCCGTTGAGCCGGATGAAGGGCGCAGCGAACAGCAGGATGATAAAGAAATAACTGACGATGGCCCGGTAACGGAAAAGCCTGCCCTTAATAAGTTTAGGGTAAAGCCATTTCCTTTGCTTTCCATCGTCTGTAACCGTACTGATCTGGTCTCTGAATTGTGCCGGGCTTTGTGACATTTTATGTTTTGTTTATTCTTTGTTGCCCTGCGGTGCTTTTGGGCCGGCAGGTTTTGTTCCCTGTAAGGATAAGACGTAATTGGCGATGTCCGAAATCTGCTGGGCACTCATTGATTTCTCCCAGGCGATCATTCCTTTTTCCGGAACGCCATATTTGATGGTCTTAAATACGTCTTTTATTTTTCCGCCGTGCAGCCAGTATTCATCGGTCAGGTTTGGGCCAACCAATCCCTGGGCATGGTCGCCATGACATGGCGGGCAGCGGGTGGCAAACAAGGCCTGTCCGTTCTTCAGCACTGCTGCATCTTTACTGAGTACAATGTTGTTTTCATTTACTGCGCTGGCTGCATTTTCCGGACTGGCCAGGAAAGCAATCTTGTCATCTGCTGCCTTTTGTACCTCTGCTACATATTCTTCCTCCTGCGATTTGCCATAATGAAACACATGGTAGTTAAGCAGATAGCCGATCCCAAAGATGATTGTTCCATAAAACAAAGCCATAAACCAGGCGGGTGTAGGGTTGTTTAATTCGGAGATCCCATCAAATTGATGGTCCATCACCAGTTCAGCTTCATCTTCTATAGGTTTCAGCTGCATCAGTTTAGACCATATTGTTGGTTTATTTTTCTCCAGGGCCCTTCTGGCTTCTTCTTCCAGACGCCTTTGTTCCTTTTCTTCTGCTGTGGCAAAGGGAGTAGGGTTAATACTCTCTTTTACATAAAACCGGACAACCCTGAGCAGGAGGACAGAAACCCATAATACGATCAGTGCGGCGATCACCATCACGCTGATTACAATGTCTGCGGATGTAATACTGTCTGTCCAGCTGTGGTTAACTGCCTCTTTCATCGTCTTCGTCTTTTAATGGGAGTTCGCTCATATATTTAATTTCTTCTTTTTTCATGGTCAGCACAAATACGCCCACGAGGATAAAGAATATAAGGAAGATGGCTAACGAGCTGAGCAGATACCCCTGGTTTCCCTCAGCATTTTCTAAAAATTGCTTGAACATGTTTTGGTTGTATTGATGTTACTTTGCTTTGATATCTGTCCCGAGGCGCTGCAGGTAAGCTACAATGGCGATGATCTCCCTGTCACTTTTCACTTTGATATTGTTCTGCCTGAGGTCGTCGGCAATACTTTTTGCCTGTTTTTCCAGGGCTGCATTGGCCATCGCTTCGTAGCCGGTTTCGTAAGGCACACCCAGTGAACGCATTGCCGTGATTTTGGCCCTTGTTGTAGTTGTATCCAGTTGCTGATCGATCAGCCATTCATATGGAGGCATAATACTGCCCGGTGACATGGTCTGCGGATCAAAAAGGTGATCGTAATGCCAGGCGTTTCCGTATTTGCCGCCTTCACGCTGCAGGTCGGGCCCGGTACGTTTGGATCCCCACAGAAATGGGTGATCATACACGAATTCCCCGGCCTTGCTGTATTCACCATAGCGTTCCGTTTCCGAGCGGAAAGGGCGGATCATCTGAGAGTGACAGTTTACACAGCCTTCCCTGATATAAAGATCGCGCCCCTGCAGTTCCAGCGGACTGTAAGGCTTTACACTGGTGATGGTAGGGATATTGGATTTGATGGTAAAGGTAGGCATCATCTCCACCATCCCGCCGATCAGGATCACTACCAGTGAAAGCACCAGGAACAGCAGTGGTTTGCGTTCAAGGAAGCGGTGCCATTTTTTGTCGGTCCCCTGCGCAACGAATACCGATGGCAGAGGGCTTGCCTCAGCGGCTTCATTGGCTACGAGGCTGCCTGCGGCCATTGTTTTGATCAGGTTGTAACTCATCACGATAACGCCCGTAAGGTAAAGTGTGCCGCCCAGGGCACGCATCATATACATCGGCAGGATCTGTCTGAGGGTTTCCAGGAAATTCGGATATTTAAGTAAACCTTCCGGTGTAAATTCCTTCCACATCAGGCCTTGTGTAAATCCGGCAAAATAGAGCGGTACGGCATAAAATATAATTCCCAGCGTACCGATCCAGAAATGGAATGAAGCCAGTTTTACTGAATATAGCGTGGTATTGTAAATTCTTGGAATAATCCAGTACAGCACGGCAAAAGTTAAGAATCCGTTCCATCCCAGGGCGCCTACGTGCACGTGTGCCACTATCCAGTCGGTATAATGTGCAATAGCATTGATCTGTTTCAGGGCAAGCATTGGACCTTCAAAAGTTGCCATACCATAGCAGGTGATGCCTACCACCATAAACTTTAAGCGCGGATCTTCACGCACTTTATCCCATGCACCGCGCAGTGTAAGCAGGCCGTTGATCATCCCGCCCCAGCTTGGTGCAATTAGCATAACGGAGAACACTGTACTTAAAGATTGTACCCATGTAGGCAATGAGGTATAGAGCAGGTGATGCGGGCCGGCCCAGATATAGATGAAGATGAGCGACCAAAAGTGGAGTATACTTAGTTTATATGAATACACCGGGCGGTTGGCCATCTTTGGCAGGTAATAGTACATCATCCCCAGGTAGGGGGTAGTCAGGAAAAATGCTACGGCATTGTGCCCGTACCACCATTGTACCAGTGCGTCCTGTACGCCTGCATAAACATAATAGCTTTTAAAAAAGGATATCGGGAGCTCTACTGAATTTACGATATGCAATACAGCTACAGTAACGAAGGTGGCAATGTAGAACCAGATCGCGACATACATATGTTTTTCTCGCCTTTTAAATATTGTACCGAACATATTAATCCCAAAAACCACCCAGATCAGCGTAATACCGATGTCTATCGGCCATTCCATTTCTGCATATTCATGCGAGGTAGTCAGGCCCAGGGGAAGTGTGATGGCAGTGGCGACAATGATCAGCTGCCAGCCCCAAAAGTGTATAGCACTGAGGATATCGCTGAACATCCTGGCTTTCAGCAACCGCTGCAAAGAATAATATACCCCCATAAAGATGGCATTGCCTACAAATGCAAAGATCACTGCATTCGTATGGAGCGGCCTGATGCGCCCGAAGGTGGTGTACTGCGTACCTAAGTTCATTGCAGGCTTAAAGAGTTGCATAGCGGCCAGAAGCCCTACCGTCATCCCCACTATGCCCCATACAACGGTGGCAATAGCAAAGTTCCTGACGGTTTTGTTGTCATAGTAAAACTTTTCGGTCATGATAAAAAACGTGTGATGATTATGTGGGTAAAATTATGTCTTGCACAAGGGTTGGGGAGTGACCTCAGTTATGTTTGGATATGATCTTCATCACTTTGTTCCTTGCCGGGCTGCTTTGGCTCATCATCGAAGAGCATCCTAACGGAAGGTGTGTAGAGATCGTCATTTTGTCCCGATTTATTGGCCCAGAAAAATGCCGTCAGAAAGAGTACGGCAATCACAATACTGAGGCCGAGCAATAGATAGATAATGTTCATGATAAGTTGTTTTTGCCTGCGTAAAACCTTGCTGCGAGGGTAGTAAAAAGAATAATCGTTACTGTGCTGAGCGGCATAAGAATGGCCGCGATCAGTGGCGACAGGAGGCCCTGTACAGCAAAGAAAAGCCCGGCCATATTATACAGGATGGAGATCACAAAACTCATGCGGATGACCTTCACTGCATCTTTGGCCTGGCGGATAAACTGAGGGAGCTTCTCAAAGGCAGTGCCGTCCAGAATGCCGTCACAGCCTGGAGAGAAGTTATTGATGTCGTCTGTTACGGCTATGCCCAGGTTACTTTGGCGGAGGGCGCCGGCGTCGTTTAAACCATCGCCGAGCATCATTACCCTAGCCCCTTTATTCTGCAGGGCAAGGATGTAGTCCAGTTTGTCCTGCGGACTTTGTTTAAAATGCAGCTGCTGCATCCTGGAAAAGAAAGGCGTTAAAAGCTCCCTGTCATGGTCCTGATCTCCGGAGAGCAGGTGCAGGTCATTATCCTGGCCCAGTTTTAACGCCAGCTCTTTAAATCCCGGGCGCCATCGTTGTTCTGAAACGAAGTAACCGCAGTAATGATTGTCGGCCAGCACATGAACCACACTGCCTTTGTGGACAATGCTGATACCTAAAAATGCCGCACTGCCTATTTTTAGCTGATGCCCGTTTACAATACCGCTGATTCCCCGGCCTACCATTTCACGGTACTCGTCTACCGGATAAACTGCATCCAGGTTGAGCCATTTTACCAGCTCCCGGCTGAGCGGATGACCTGAATTCCTGGCAAGATCGCTTACCAGCTGTTTTTCTGGTGTACTGAGCGTGCCCGTAAATTGAAAGCCATTTGCTGCCGGATTGGTGATGGTACCCGTTTTGTCGAAGACGATGGTATCGATCCTGGCAAGTTCCTCAATCACGGCAGTACTTTTTAAGTAGAATTTATTTTTATCAAATACGCTCAGTACAGCTGCGAGGGTAAAAGGCGAGCTAAGTGCGAGGGCACAAGGGCAGGCGATGATCAGGACTGCCGTGAAAGAAGCCACCGCCCTGTTGATGTCAGTATTGATCCAGAACAGGCCGGCAGCAGTAGCAACCAGCAGCAGGCCAATGCTGAAATATTTGCTGACGGTATGGCTAAATGTCTGAATCGGATCTTTCTTCCCTACAAAGGTTTCATTGTTCCATAGTTTGGTGAGGTAACTTTGCGAAACGGCTTTAACTACTTCGAGCTCTATAGCACCCATGAGTTGCCGTCCTCCGGCATAGATCACCTCACCCAGCACTTTCTCTACAGGCTGAGATTCGCCCGTTACAAAACTAAAATCCAGCTTTGCCTCACCTTTGAGCAGGATTGCGTCGGCGGGTATAATCTCATTGCTGCGGATCAGGATGCGCTGGCCGGTTTTTAGTTCATTCAAGGGAACAGATTGTTCTTTACCCTCTTTTATACAGGTTACCGCCACCGGAAAATAGGAACGGTAGTCGCGCTCAAATGACAGATAGTGATAAGTACGGTGCTGCATCCATTTACCGATCAGGATAAAGAAAACCAGTGAACACAGCGTATCAATAAAGCCCGAACCGGTATGGCTTACGATCTCTGCGGCAGACCGCAGGAACATCACGGCAATTCCAAGGGCAAGCGGAAAATCCAGGTTCAGCACTCCATTCCTGAGATTTGTCCAGGCGGATATAAAATAATCCCGGGCGCTGTAAAGCATAACCGGTACTGCCAGGGCAAGGTTTATCCAGTTAAAAAACGTCTGGAAGTTTTTTTCGAAAGCGCTGAAGCCAAAATATTCGGGAAAACTGAGCATCATGACATTGGAAAAGCAGAAACCTGCAACTGCAATTTTGGTAACCAGATTGCGCTCTGAATGGTCTGACTGCTGCTTTTTTACCATATCCTGCAAACTGATCAGCGGTTCGTAACCAACAGATGTCAGCAGCTCTGCCGTGCCACGCAATGAAATCAACTGGTTTTTAAAGGTGATACTCACTTGTTTTTTCGGGAAATCAATACGTGAATTTGAAATACCGGGATTGATCTTGTAAAGGTTTTCCAGCAGCCAGATACATGAACTGCAATGGATAGCAGGGATAAAAAGGGTGATGACGGTGGTTTGGTCATCTGTATAATCAATCAGATCTGCAGCAATGCCCGGTTCATCAAGGTAGTCGAAATGCGTTTCGGTTTTCTTTTGTGTGGCACCAGGAACGGCATTGTATGTATAATAGTTTGTTAACCGGTGACTGGAAAGGATCAGGTACACACTTTTACAGCCGGCACAGCAGAATTGCTTGTCGCCTGAAGAAAATGGTGTATGTGGAAGGCTGTCGCCACAGTGATAACATTGCGTATCAACAGATAGAATTATCGTCTCTTTCATCCTGTAGTATTATCCCGCAAAAATGCTTGGTATAACGCAGGAGTAAAATGACAACAGAAACCTTAAAACATGATAGAGGTCACTATATATCTACGGTGTTTGATTAAAATTTCGTATTATTATATAATATTTATTGAATAATACTATTTTTGTTAACATGTATAAGTGTTATTTTTCTACTAAATAGCATCTTAATCCCAAGTGACCACTCTTCTATGATTACAAAAAACCGCATCAAATCCAACTGGACCGCGCTGACCGGCAGTCCTGAAACGCATACCCTTGAAGCACGAATTTTTCATGTCACCTGTATCTTTACCATCCTTCTTTTCAGCTGCAGTATTTTCTTCAATTATTTTATTGGCCTGTACAATCTGAGCATTTTACTTACTCCTTCGGTATTTGCAGCATGTGGGCTGTACTATCTGTCTAAATTTAAGTTTAAGCACAGTTTGGCCGTAATGGTATTCTGTATCCTTGGCAATATTGTATTCGTTATTTTTTTTCTGAATAACTCCGGGATCAATGGGCCCAGTCTGGTCATCTATCTCCTGTTTTTTTTCCTGGTAATGAGTATTGTACCAGCTAAACAGCGCTTTTTGTGGGTGGGGATCAATATCATTGTCGCGCTGCTGTTGATTGTTTATCAGTATAAGTTTCCTGAAAGCGTGCCCCTGAAACACAGTGATGAACTGAGAAGGTCGCTGGATTTTGCCTATGTTTATTTCTTTACCCTGCTTATCGTATATTTTATCATTACAAGTATTATTGACAGCCACAACAGGGAAAAGACCTTGGCCGAGAACCGTGCGGAGCTGCTTGAATTGTCTAACCAGTCAAAAAATAAACTGTTCTCTATCCTGGCGCATGACCTGAGATCACCATTAAATTCCATCCAGAATTTTTTGGAGATGTCCTTAGACGAGCATATCAACGAAAGCGAGAAAAAGATTATTCATTCCAGCCTGCTGCGCGAAACCAGGTATACCCGGCAGATGCTGATCAACCTGCTTTCCTGGAGCAAGACGCAAATGGATGGGGTATCGGTTAACCTGGTCAGGCTAGACCTGCAGGAAACTCTTGAATCTACAATATTGATGCAGGCAAGCCTGGCAGAAGAAAAGAATATTACGATTACCAATGAGATACCAGAGGGGATGCAGGTAATTGCAGATCATGACATGCTGGAGCTGGTGATCCGTAACCTGATCAACAATGCCATCAAGTTTACGCCATATGACGGAGAGATCAATATCTCCTCCGAAGCGCATGGTACAGAGTGCTGGATCAGTGTAAAGGATAACGGCGTTGGAATTGCTAAAACGAATGAGCAAAATATTTTTTCGCTGCAGTCGGCAAGCACTTACGGCACGAACAACGAGAAAGGGGTGGGACTGGGCCTCGTTCTATGTAAAGAATTTATATTGTTACAGCATGGTAAAATATGGCTGGAAAGTGAGCCTGATGTAGGTACCACCTTTTTTATTAGCCTGAAAATGGCGGTATAGATCTATTTGTGGATTGAATTTGAATTGAGCCGTTAATTATACACCTTTGCACCATCAAAGACAAGAATTTAAGTATGGAAGACCAAAATGAGCTGTCGCGCTTTGGAAAAGATTTTAAGGAAAGAGTTGAAAATGCGCTGAGCTGTCTCAAGGATGGTAAGGGTGTATTGGTGGTTGATGACGAAAGCAGGGAAAATGAGGGTGACCTGATCTTTCCCGCAGCTACAATGAGTGCTGAGGATATGGCCTTAATGATCAGGACCTGCAGCGGGATCGTTTGCCTTTGCCTGACACCAGACCGTGCAGACCTGCTTGAACTGCCACCAATGGTACATGTAAACACCAGTAAATATCATACTCCTTTTACTGTAACTATCGAAGCAAAAGAGGGCGTAACTACGGGGGTTTCTGCGGCCGACAGGATCCATACGATCAGGACTGCCGTTGCCGATAAAGCTAAACCCGAAGACCTTTCCAGGCCAGGGCATGTTTTTCCGTTACGTGCAAATGCTGATGGCGTTTTCGGCAGAAGGGGACATACAGAGGGCAGTATTGACCTGATGATCCTTGCTGGTTTAAAGCCTGTTGCGGTATTATGCGAGCTGACGAACGAAGACGGTACCATGGCACGTTTACCTGAGATTGCAGTTTTTGCCGAAGACCAGCGTACTACAGTTGTCTCTATTGAGGATATCTTCCAGTACAGATTATCTTTGCAGGATTAGTTCCCCAGCCTGGTGGCGGTGAAGCTTCAGATTGCGCTGGGTCATGACTGATGTATCCTGATATTGCTGACGATGATCATTGAGGCCTGATAAACAAAATTTTTAAATTACCTTCATCAGTTCTTCCATAAACAAAACGGCGGATCTTTTACGGTAAACGCCCTGCTGCCATAGAATGGAAGCCTGCCTGTACAGCTCTCTGCCTGAAATGGGAATGGCAATTAACCCATCCCAGTTGGTAATGGCTTTTTCATTGATAATCGTCACCCAGTTCCCGGCTTCTACCATGGAGAGCAGGGAGTGCACATCGTTCATCTCCAGTTTGATATTGGGAGAGACACGGTTTTTTTTGAATATTTCTGTAAGCATATCCCTGGAGTTGAATCCACTGCCCTGTAGTATAAGATCGGTTTTTGCAAGCTCTTTTAACGTGATCTTGTGAAGTTTGGCCATGGGATTATTTTTCGATACCACCATCATCACCCTTGAGGAAAACAGCGGCTGCATCTCCAGTCCGTCGCTGTCTGTCTGCTCATGAAAGGCAAGGATAATATCCAGGTCGGCCATTCTCAGCTTATTTTCCAGCTGGCCTGCTGCGCCTGATTCTACATGAACAGCAATGCCAGGATATTTTTGGGAAAAGGGAGTCAGGGCCGGAAGGATCAGTGAGCTGAAGGAGTATGTAACCCCAATGTTCAGCTGGCCATTCATCATATTGCCATATTCAAACAAAGCCTGTTTGGACTTTTTAATATCAAGGATAATTTTTTGGGCATGGATCAAAAAAATACTTCCTGCTTCAGTCAGGCGAACCTGTTTGCCAATCCTGTCGAATAAGGGCGTACCTAATTCGCCCTCCAGCTGTTTGATTTGCTGGGAGAGGGTGGATTGTGTAACAAAAGAGGCTGCCGCGGCATCAGTAAAGTGCAGCAGCTCTGCCGCTTTGATAAAATAATTAAGTTGTCTGACTTCCATAATCGATCGTTAAAACTAATCAAAATCATTAAATCTATCAATTTTATAAATAGATAGTGATTGCCGAAATTTGTTGCGTAATACAATACAACAAACCATGACTGTTTTTCGATCACTAAAATCACGTAATTTCAAGCTCTTTTTTTATGGACAATCTATATCCCTGATCGGGACATGGATGCAAAAGACGGCAGTGAGCTGGCTGGTTTATCAGATCACAGGTTCTGCCCTTTTACTTGGAGTAGTGGGTTTTGTGAGCCTGATCCCTTCGCTGGTTTTGTCTCCCTATGCGGGCAGTCTGGTAGACAGGCACGACCGTTACCGCATTATGGTGATTACACAAGTCATCTCTATGGTACAGGCGGGTGTTTTAGCCGGAATGCTTTTTCTGGGATACAACAACATCCTGATGATCATCGGCCTAAGCCTGGTGCAAGGCATTATCAATGCTTTTGATGTGACCTGCAGGCAGTCGCTCATGGTAGAGATGGTAGATGACAAGAATGACCTGCCCAATGCGATCGCCTTAAATTCTACAATGACCAATTTTGCCCGTATTGCGGGACCTGCAGTGGCTGGAATCATCCTCAGCACTTTTGGTACAGACGTATGTTTTATAGGTAACTTTTTAAGCTATATCCCTGTATTGATCTGTTTATTTATGATGAAATTACATACTCCTGTAATTGAAAAACCTGTAAAAAGCATTTGGGCCGAACTTCATGAGGGTTTTAAATATGTTTCGGGGGATAAAGAACTCAGCAGTGTGATTATGATGATTGGTATCAGCAGTCTCTTTGTGATGCCGTTTAATACACTGATGCCCATATTTGCAAAAGATCTCTTTCATGGTGACGCCAAAACATTTAGCTGGTTTGAGAGTGCTGCGGGACTGGGATCCATTGTAAGTGCCATTTACCTGGCAAATCTGAAACACAGTAACACGCTGATGAAACTGATTATGATTGCCGGCGGGATCCTTGGATTTAGCCTGATGCTGCTGTCATATTCGCCTCAGCTGCCAATTGCTTTGCTCTTTATGGTGCTGGCCGGGGTAGGAATGATGGGTCAGAGCTCAGCTATCAACACGTATATCCAGACCCACGCTGTTCCGGAAATGAGGGGCCGCGCAATCAGTTACTATATTATGGCTTACCAGGGACTGATCCCTGTGGGCAGCCTGCTGATCGGCTGGCTCGCCAATATGCTGGGACCAAGACCTGCGGTACTGATAGAAGGAATGATCGGTTTAACTGCCACTGCCTTGTTTGTATATTATAAAACAAGGGAAGTAGCGGTAAAAACGGCATAAATCACAGCGCTTGGTCTCTTGTAAAACCAGCGCTGTAAACGAGATTATACTTTCAGTCCGGCGAACATGCTGAACAGGATGATAAACAGTACAATCGAGGTGATCACAATATAAAGTCTGTCCTTCTCAATGATGAAGGATACCAGGGAAAAGAAGATGCGGACAATGGGGGTGGCGATCAGGATCACTACTCCCAGCTGTATGATCTCAGAGGCGCTTCCCTTTGCCAGCCCGCTCAGAATACCGGTTAGGCTGGTATATCCTGCCGGCTCCCCGTTAAAAGTGCTATAGTGCGGCAGCCCGGATCCCTGCTGGTACAAATACCAGATTCCACCAACAATAGCTACAGAGCCTGAAATCAGCACTCCTAATCTTAATACCTGGCCGATCAGTTGCTCCATGTCATAATCGGTCATTTTTTTATTTTCTTTAGTCGTCATCTTGCTTAGAATTTGTGGTTAAAACCATTATAAATCATATTTAGTGCGATCAGCGTAATGGCGATGCTAAAGATGAGTTTGAGTGAATTCACATTGATTTTCATCAATAATTTTGAACCGGTGAAAGCACCTGCCAGCACACCAATAATCACGGGAAATGCAATGCCCGGATCAATATAGCCTCTTTGCAGATAAACTACTGCACTTGCAGCAGCTGTTACACCTACCATAAAATTACTGGTGGTAGTGCTTACGCGAAAGGGAACTTTCATAGCAGTGTCCATTGCCAGCACTTTAAGTGCACCTGATCCAATGCCCAGCAAACCCGAAAGCATACCCGCGAGGGTCATGATTGAAAATCCGGCGCCTACATTGTTAAGTTTGTAATCTACAGGGCCATCCTTTGTAGGATAGCTGCCATTTAGTTTAAATTTGTAAGACCATTTACTGCCGGTTATGAGGGCTGCTTCGCTCTTCTTCCTCAGGGTCATGGCTGCAGAAAAAATAAGCATTACGCCAAACAGGATGGCAACAATATTAACAGGGGTATAGATTGCGAGGATAGCTCCGATTACCGCCCCGGCCGTGGTTGCAATTTCGAGGAACATCCCCAGGCGGACGTTGGTGATTCCCTCCTTGACATAGGCACTTGCAGAACCCGACGAGGTTGCTATTGATGCAACCAGGGCTGCTCCGATGGCATAGCGGATATCTACGTGAAAGTATAGTGTAAGCAATGGAATGATCACTACACCGCCGCCAAGGCCGGTAAGGGAGCCGGCAAGTCCTGCAAGATAGGCGCCAAGTAATAGGATCAGGGTAAAAGTGAAGATAGTCATGATATATTTAGTAATTGTGGTGTAAGATACTTTTTAAAAGTTGTTCTGCCGATTTCTGGTCTTGTTTTGCGATGGCAGCAGCCAGATCTTCGTGTGATTGCTGACTGCGGCTGAAATGCCCTATGTTTTCCTCTCTTTTTTCAAAGAAATCCTGCAGCACCAGGCTGAAATTTTCATAGAGATCTGAAAGTACTTTATTACCAGCGGCTTTAGCTATACTGATATGAAAACCCACATCAGCATCCATACATTTTTTTGGCTGGCTGGCTTCGATGGCTTTCTTTCGCTGTAGCAGCAGCTCCTGCATGTTTTCGATGTCAGCTGCTGTCCGGTTGGTACAGGCCAGGCGTACAATCTCATTTTCAAGCACTGCACGTACGGTATTTACTTCTTCAAAATCTGCCCTGCGCAAGCGCTGGGTAAGTGATTCATCTCTGATTTTTGAGGCTACAAAAGTGCCGGATCCCTGTTGTACTTTGAGGATCCCCGAAATGGCCAGGGTTTTTATAGCTTCTCTTATCGTAGAGCGGCCGACCTGGTAAATTTCCATAAGTTCTGGTTCGGCAGGAATTTTTTCGCCCTTTTTGAGTCGCCCGGAGGCAATATCTTTTTTAATGGCTGCAATAACCTTGTCTGAAAGTTTCATTATATATTGATTATTAAACATCAGATGTATGTGGTGTAAACGTCTGATGTTTTAAAGGTGCGTATTATTATTTAAACATCTGATGTTTGTTGGTGATTTGTGACAATGTGATGAGATGCCTGAAGCGCCGGATTTTTATCAGTTACCACTGGAATGTGTATCAATGTTTATTGATATCACTATATCTAAATGCTTAGATATTTTTTGGAATGCGTTCCAAGGATCGCTTTCTAATCTTTTTTTTTAAAAAATTCATGATAATTTCTTTTTTTAAGATATAATTTATACGTTTACAAAAACTTTAGGGGTGCCTTGTGCTGAGATATACCCTTTGAACCTGATGCAGTTAGTACTGCCGAAGGGAAAAGTGAGACAATTGCTATGTTGTCTTTTTTCTCTCCTGTTACAGGCAATTCCTATCGTTTAAAAATAATAAAAGATGGAAATTACTGTAAACAATCAAGCCTTTAAGCTCAATGCTTCTTCATCTGTATCGCAGCTGTTGTCTGCTGTTTTACATGTTCCGGGAAACGGTATTGCGATAGCCGTGAACCAGGCTATTGTCCCGAAATCCGATTGGCCCGCATATATGCTCAAACCCGGTGATCAGGTTGTGCTCATCAAAGCCACACAGGGGGGCTGACCAGTTTACAAAACCTATTATCCTTTATGCCCGGGGGCGGCTTTGCTGTAGATTTTACATCAGACTGACCAGCCGCAAGAGCATAGAAACGAATCAATCTGTCAAACTGCTTAAAAAAATCATCAATGAAAACAGAAAAAACTCCGAATGATGAGGTCATCAGCAGGACGCCCTTTCCGGCATCCCGAAAAATCTTTGTAAAAGGCGAGCTTCACCCGGTTGAAGTCGCGATGCGTGAAATCAGTCTTAGCGAAACAAAGATCCATAACGGATTTGGTTTAACTGAGGCAAATCCTCCGGTAACGGTTTATGACACGAGTGGCCCGTATACGGATCCCAATGCAGTGATTGATGTAAAAGCGGGCCTGCCAAGGATCAGGGAACAATGGATCGCGGGCAGGGGGGATGTGGAAAAACTTGATCAGATTTCGTCGGAATACGGAACAAAAAGACTGCATGATCCTTCGCTGGATCACCTGCGCTTTGCTTTTCAGCATCAGCCCTACCGGGCAAAGGCGGGCAGTAACGTCAGCCAGATGCATTATGCAAAAAAGGGGATCATTACGGCAGAGATGGAATACATCGCGATCAGGGAAAACCAGCGTATCGACCTGGTAAATGAACAACTGGGTGATCAGGCCTCAACGATGAACCATCAGCATCAGGGACATAGTTTCGGGGCGAACACTCCGCAGGGGTATATCACACCAGAATTTGTGCGCCAGGAAGTAGCTGCCGGCAGAGCTGTTATCCCTTCCAATATTAACCATCCGGAATCAGAGCCCATGATCATTGGCAGGAACTTCCTGGTCAAGATCAACGCCAATATTGGAAATTCAGCCGTAACATCAAGTATTGAGGAAGAAGTTGAAAAGGCAGTATGGGCTTGCCGCTGGGGTGCAGATACCATTATGGATTTATCTACCGGTAAAAACATCCATGAAACCCGGGAATGGATTATCCGTAATTCACCAGTGCCTATCGGTACGGTTCCGATCTATCAGGCGCTGGAAAAAGTGAATGGCAAAGCTGAAGACCTTACCTGGGAACTGTTCAGGGATACCCTGATTGAACAGGCAGAACAGGGGGTAGATTATTTTACGATCCATGCAGGGGTGCTGCTGCGTTATATTCCGCTCACGGCAAAAAGGGTTACGGGAATTGTTTCCCGTGGTGGATCGATCATGGCAAAATGGTGCCTTGCGCATCACCAGGAAAGTTTTCTGTATACTCATTTTGAAGAAATCTGTGAGATCATGAAGGCTTATGATGTAGCTTTTTCATTGGGCGACGGACTAAGGCCGGGATGTATTGCAGATGCTAACGACGAAGCGCAGTTTGCTGAGCTGGAAACACTTGGGGAGCTGACGAAGATTGCCTGGAAGCATGATGTACAGACGATCATTGAAGGGCCGGGACATGTGCCAATGCACCTGATCAAGGCTAATATGGAAAAACAGTTGGAACATTGTTCTGAAGCACCATTTTATACACTGGGGCCATTGACTACGGATATTGCCCCGGGCTATGATCACATCACTTCTGCCATTGGTGCTGCCATGATCGGCTGGTTTGGTACGGCGATGCTGTGTTACGTAACGCCAAAAGAACACCTGGGCTTACCGAATAAAAAAGATGTAAAGGATGGGGTGATTACGTATAAAATTGCAGCGCATGCGGCCGACCTGGCAAAAGGGCATCCCGGGGCACAGTACCGTGATAATGCTTTGAGCAAAGCCAGGTTTGAATTCAGATGGGAGGACCAGTTTAACCTTTCTCTTGATCCGGATACGGCGAAAGAATTTCATGATGAAACATTGCCGGCGGATGGCGCAAAAATCGCGCATTTCTGTTCGATGTGCGGCCCGAATTTTTGCTCGATGAAGATTACGCAGGATGTACGGGAGTATGCGGCTAAGCAGGGCGTTGATGATGAGGCCGCACTGGCAAAAGGAATGGAAGAGAAATCGCGCGAATTCGCCGCAAAAGGAAGCGAGATTTATTTGTAGTCATAGCCGGGGGGCTTGCTGCAAAACGAGCACAGAATACCTGGGGCGACGGGTTTTTACTGATAGCGCTTAGCCTTAGATTCCGGATGCAAACGATGATCAAGTGATAAAAAGGATGATCAATTGATAAAAAGATTGAAGTTTTGAAAGTATGGAACTGATTGTTGTAACACCACCAGATTATTTTGAAGGAGAAGCAGCGCTGATCAATCAGTTTTTTGCTGAGGGGCTGCGCCTGCTCCATATCAGGAAAACTGCGGATGATCCGGCGCAGTTCAGGCTGCTGATGAAGGACATAGATCCGGAATATCATCCTTTGATCTCCATTCATCAGCATCATGAACTTGCTGAAGAGTTTGATATTGCAAGGCTGCATTTTAAAGAGCAGCGGCGCAGGGAGTTATCATCTGCTGATATTGAACACCTGCTGGATGCCGGTTTTTATCTCAGTACTTCTGTACATGAATTGTCCGTCATCACTGAGCTCAGCAGTTTCGGCTATGTCTTCTACGGACCTGTGTTTGACAGTATCTCCAAGCCGGGTTATCATGCTGTGCAGGGAGATGGATTCGTGCTGCCCCGGATGCCTGCCAAGGTATTTGCTATCGGAGGCGTGGAAGCAAAGAAACTGGGGCAACTGAAAAAAATGAAGTTTGATGGCGCAGCGGTACTGGGAAGCTTTTGGCACCATGAGATTTCTCCCCTGGCAGCTTTAAAAGAACTGTTGAGTAAGATAGAAGAGCATCACAATGAACCCGCAAACGAAGAATAAACTGAGCAATAATGGCTGGAACATTATCAACCAAATGATATCATGATCATAGAAAAAATACAATATATCTCGCAGGCAGCGGAACAGGGTTCGCATTTGACGGCTATAGAAAAGGTGCTGTGGGATGGGGGAAAATGGATACAGCTGCGAGTGAAGGAAAAGCCTGAAGAGGAGGTGCTGGAACTTGCCGTAAAGGCCAGTGTACTCTGCCGCAACTACGGTGCAAAACTGATTATAAACGACTATCCGCAGGTGGCACTTGAAGTGGATGCCTATGGGCTGCATTTGGGGCTGGATGATATGCCTGTACCTGAAGCGAGGGCAATCCTGGGTTACTCCAAATGTATCGGCGGTACTGCCAATACTTTCAGCGATATACTCAGGAGAGTGGCGGAAGGCGTGGATTATATCGGGCTCGGCCCTTACAGGTTTACCACCACGAAAAAGAACCTGAGCCCGGTACTCGGACTGGCAGGTTACAGAATGATCCTGCAGCAGATGCGGGAGGCCGGAATCACTACGCCAGTCATTGCCATAGGAGGGATTGAATTGCCGGATATAGATCTGTTGTTATCTGCAGGTGTTCATGGTATTGCAGTCTCGGGATTATTAACAAGAAGTAACCACTTAAACGAAGAATTTTATGTTAACTATAGCAGATAAAGTATTTGGCTCCCGTTTACTCACAGGTACGGGGAAGTTTAATTCAGCGGTGCTGATGGAGGAGGCCTTGCTGGCCTCTGGTTCTGAATTGGTTACTGTAGCGCTAAAGCGGGTGGACCTGAAAAGCCAGGAGGATGATATCCTCAGTCACCTGAAATATCCGCATATCAGTTTACTGCCCAATACTTCGGGTGTGCGCAATGCGAAGGAAGCTGTCTTTGCGGCACAGCTGGCAAGGGAAGCGCTGGAAACCAACTGGTTGAAACTGGAGATCCACCCGGATCCTAAATACCTGATGCCTGACCCGATAGAAACGCTGAAAGCAACCGAAGAACTGGCGAAACTGGGATTTATCATCCTGCCTTATATCCACGCAGACCCTGTTTTATGCAAGCGCCTGGAAGATGCCGGCACAGCTGCAGTTATGCCACTCGGATCTCCTATTGGCAGCAATAAAGGGCTCAAAACAATTGATTTCCTGGAGATGATCATCAGCCAGAGCAATGTTCCGGTGATCGTTGATGCCGGGATCGGCGCGCCCTCTGATGCTGCCAAAGCAATGGAAATAGGAGCAGATGCCGTACTTGTTAATACTGCGATCGCGGTTTCCGGTGACCCTGTACGTATGGCTGAAGCCTTTAAGATCGCGGTAATTGCAGGAAGAATGGCCTACGAAGCAAAATTGGGTTCCCTTAGTTCACAGGCTGCTGCAAGCAGTCCCTTAACCTCCTTCCTGGATGAACTTTAGCCAGATTTTTGAAACTTATAGCTGGGAGGAGACCAGTAAAAGTATTTACGCGAAGAACGCTGGTGATGTTGAGGCAGCACTGGCAAAAAAAACACGGACACTGGAGGATTTTAAGGCACTCATCTCCCCGGCGGCTGCGCCATATCTGGAGCAGATGGCACAGCTGAGCAGGCAGCTGACGCTCAAAAGGTTTGGCAAGGTGATGCAATTATACGTACCACTGTATCTTTCCAATGAATGCAATAACATCTGTACATACTGTGGCTTTAGTTTTGACAACAAGGTGCGTCGTAAAACATTGTCCCCGATAGAGATCATGCAGGAGGTAGCGGTGATCAAAGATATGGGTTATGACCATGTGCTGCTGGTAACAGGAGAAGCCAATCAGACGGTGCATACGGATTACTTTAAAAAGGTACTGGAGCTGATCCGCCCTCATTTCTCGCATATCTCCATGGAAGTACAGCCGATGGATCAGGAGGATTATCAGGAGCTGATTCCTATGGGCCTGAATACTGTACTGGTTTACCAGGAGACTTACCACAGGGAAGATTACAAAAAGCACCACCCAAAGGGCAAAAAATCCAACTTTGAATACCGGCTTGAAACACCGGACAGGTTAGGAGCCGCAGGGATTCATAAAATGGGATTGGGTGTGCTGATCGGTCTGGAAGACTGGCGTACAGACTCTTTCTTTACTGCCTTACATCTGGGATACCTGGAAAAAAAATACTGGAAAAGCAAGTATAGCCTGTCCTTTCCGCGGCTGCGGCCCTTTAGCGGTGGACTGGAGCCGAAGGTTGAAATGAGCGACCGGGAGCTGGTACAGCTGATCTGCGCTTACAGGCTGCTGAACGGGGAAGTAGAGCTGTCCATTTCCACCCGGGAGTCTACCATATTTCGTGATCATATCGTTAATCTAGGAATTACTGCGATTAGTGCAGGTTCAAAAACAAATCCCGGGGGATACGCAGTAGAGCCGGAATCGCTGGAGCAGTTTGAGATTTCGGACGACCGGAGCCCTGCGGAAATTGCGGATATGCTGCGAAAACAGGGGTATGAACCGGTTTGGAAGGATTGGGACAGTAGCCTCGCCTAAGTTAATTGCGCCAGGACACAAACAATCTTTAACGGGTAACGTTAAACTCGTTAAAGATTGTTTGCAAGTATGCCTGTTAAATCCCTTTACCTTCTCTTTCTCCTTTATTTTGTTCCTTTTAATATATCAGCTCAATTTTCTGACAGCACGCATTATTCTGTGAATTATGCTACTACAGGATCTATCAATAAAACAAATGACGGTAATACGTATCTTCTGAACAACGCAGCAAAGTTTGGTATAAAAAAGAAAGCCTTTAACCTGAATTTCAGCAATACCTGGGTTTATGGAAAGCAGGACCGGCAACTGACAAACAATGACTTTTCTTCGGCGCTCGACTTTAATCTGTACAGCTCGCTGCCTCATTTCTTTTACTGGGGACTCGCCAATTATAATACCAGTAAATCACTGATGATCAATAATCAACTGCTTGCCGGTGCCGGCGTAGCCTACAGTATTTATGACAGGAAAAATGTTTATGTGAACATCAGTGACGGTGTCCTGTTTGACAGCAGTGACCTTATGCTTGCAGATGGCGTGCAGGATGTATATCAGACGTACAGGAACTCGCTCCGGCTGGTCTTTAAGGTTACCATTAAAGAGTTTATCGTGATTAATAATTCCACCTTTTTTCAACCCTCATTAAAAAAATGGGAGGATTACAATTTCAGGTCGGATTCCGGGCTTTCTTTTAAAGTAAGCAAGTGGTTGAGTTTAACTACGGCCTTAAATTATAACCGTGTTTCCAGAACGGACAGGGAAAACCTGTTGTTCACCTATGGGCTGTCTTTTGAAAAGTTTTTTTGAGGATTATTCGTGATATGTTTGAATGAATAGCTGTATTCGGATATGTTTGTAATCGTATTACCCATTATAAATGAAGCCAGCTTTTTCAAAAATAATTGTTTATTCCCTTTTACTGTTCTCCCTGCCGGGATGTAAGTCGCGAAAACCAATGGACAAAATTTATCAGTCTGATTTTTATAGCATATCAAAAACCAAGGTTACTCAGGGCGCATTTGAAGCGGTAGCCCTCTCCCCGACAGCACTGAGCTCAAATTACGAAAGCCCGGTAAACCAGGAGATCAGTCCTATTGTGTCTTTTAAATTTAGCCTGAATGGAAAGGATAATGAACTGCCTGTAGGCAAGAACCATCTCCTGACCATCCTGCCGGAAAAAGGTGCATTTGAATCTCCTGTGATCAGGTTCGGACAGCAGTATACAGACCCAAACATACCAGCTAAAGGAGTTTTCCTGCAACCGGATACCAAGTTCAGCATCCGGTTAGATCTTCGTAACGTGCTCTCAGCGTTTAAAGAAACCGGGTATTACACCACCTATGATGGTACAAAAATCTTTAAAACCGATTTCAAGGGAGTTTTTGTGGCAGGGAATATCAGCCCGCTGATCTGGGACTTTGATAACCTTGGCAATCATCAGGAACTGGAACTTCACGATGATGACGGCGATGGCATTTATACCATCACACTGGACATGAACAAGCCGCAAGAGAAAAAAACTACTGCTTCTTCCTGGCATTTATCAAAAGATATTTCTGCTTTCCCACAGTATAAATCGGGTATTCCTATGATGGATGCGCTTTATAATCTTGCGCTGGAAGAGGCGATAAATGCCATCGAACCCGACAGTACATTCAGAACCGGTAAGGAATGGGCAGGGGTATGGACACGTGATATCAGTTACAGCATCATCTTATCGATGGCGACCCTGCAGCCGAAAGTTTCTGAGCACAGCCTGCTGAAGAAGGTGAAGAATGACAGAATCACTCAGGATACAGGATCAGGGGGCTCCTGGCCGGTATCTTCTGACAGGATGATCTGGGCTGTTGCTGCCTGGGAGGTGTACAAAACCACAGGAGACCGTCAGTGGCTGGAGAAAGCCTACCGTGTAATAAAAAACTCTGTTGAGGACGATCTGAAGAATATTTATGACTCAAAAACCGGCCTGGTAAGAGGGGAATCTTCCTTCCTCGACTGGCGTGACCAGACTTATCCGAAATGGATGGAACCCGCCGATATCTATTCATCTGAAAATCTGGGCACAAATGCTGTGCATTATCAGGTGAATGAAGTATTGTCACAAATGGCGGTACTGATGAAAGATACGGAAGCTGCTGAAAAGTACGCAGCAATAGCGGAGCAGATTAAAACAGGCATCAACACCTGGTTATGGATGCCGGAAAAAGGATATTATGGCCAGTACCTGTATGGCAGACAATTTCCACTATTGTCGCCACGCGCCGAGGCTTTGGGAGAGGCACTCACTGTTTTGTTTGACATCGCTGATCCTGAACGCCAGAAATCTGTGGTCGCCCGCAGTCCTGTGACTAACTTTGGTATTCCCTGCATCTATCCGCAGATTCCGGACATCCCTCCATACCATAATGATGCAGTATGGCCTTTCGTACAGTCGTACTGGTCGCTCGCTGCAGCAAAAACGGGCAATGCAGAAGCGCTGGTTCAAAGTATGAGTGCTATTTACCGTCCTGCAGCATTATTCCTGACCAATAAGGAAAACTTTGTGTCATCCAATGGTGATTTCGCTGGCACCCAAATCAATTCGAGCAATATGCTCTGGAGCTTATCCGGGAACCTGGGTATGATCTATAAAGTGATATTTGGGATCGACGTCCGTGAAAATTCACTCGTATTTAAACCCTTTGTTCCTGAGATTTTACAGGGAGAACGCACATTGAATAATTTCAAATACCGTAATGCAGTACTTGATATCAGCTTGTCGGGATTTGGGAACCAGATCCGTTCGATTACCATGGATGGCAAAGAGCTGCCTCTTGCCACCGTCCCGGCCGATTTGTCAGGTTTACACCACGTGGTTATCATTTTAGCAAATAATACCCTTGCAAAGGGAGAAGTCGGTTTGGTTAAAGATGCTTTTTCTCCGGCCACTCCGGTGCTGAAAGTTCAGGGACAATTGATTTCCTGGGAGAAAATTGAAGGTGCAAACTATACAGTCATTTTCAATGGGAAAGAAATATCCAAAATTGCTGTTCCCAACTACACTGCCGAAAGAAATGGTGAATATCAGGTTATTGCCTATAATTCCACTGGAGAAAGATCCTTTGCGAGTGAACCGGTATTGATCTATCCTGCACAGAAAATAAATCATATCGACCTGTCGCTCGTTACTGAAAAATCTGACCTTCCTTATGAGGGATATTCCGGTAAAGGTTTTATTGAGATCAGTAAATCTAAAAACAAGCTGCTTACCATCATTGTAAATGTGCCGGAAACAGGAACTTATGCGCTCGATTTCAGGTATTCCAATGGAAACGGGCCTACCAATACGGATAACAAATGTGCGATCAGAACACTCCGGATTGATCATTCTTTTGCAGGGACCTTCGTATTTCCGCAACGCGGGAAGGATGAATGGTCTGACTGGGGTTTCAGCAATACTATTCAGCAGAAACTGACCAGGGGCAGTCATGAGCTGAGTTTATCCTTTGAAGACTGGAATGAAAATATGAATGGAGAGATCAATCAGGCGATGCTGGATCAGCTCAGGGTGATCAGGGTGGATTGATGCTAAAGGTCTAGCCCCCATGTGCAAGGCCCTGCTTATTTCGGATCTTTTAAAGGGCGGCGCAGAAAGAAGTACTCAGCCTGATTTGCCAGATACTCCTCAAATTCGGGAGAGGTCTTTATGTTTGCGGGGGTCTTTTTAAAGTTCTCCGGTGTAATAAACCTCCAGGTGACACCATTAGACTCCTGCAGTGAAAGGACTTCAATTGGATAATTCAGAATGTATTGGTTCAGGAATTCATGTTTGGCGGCTGTCCATTGCGGGGTGCTGCCGAGATTACGCGGCCAGGTATATAATTTATGGGCTTCGGTGATCTTTCCATTTTCATCAATGTAGGCAGACTGTTTCAGGATCAGGTCGCTCAGGTTTAAAACAGCGATATCGCCGGTAAAACTTTCATGGTTTTCTGCTATGATGATGGCTTTGGCAGTAAAAAATGGCACACTTGCATTTTCATCCTGTTCTTCTTTTAAAGAATCAATAAAAACATATTTGCCTTTTTTCAGTGATTGTACATGTTTCTGGGAGTATTCTTGACTGAAAGTAGACATATGAAGGGTGTTTTTGTAAAATTACTTAAATTATGATTGAAATCATTGCGGCATAAAAATATGCATAGCAAACATTACAAAATAATGTTTGCCAATTGCAAAACTTAGCACATTTATTGCTGCTACAGGGCTATAAATCATCAATAGCTGTTAAAAATGAATCATACTCCAAAAAAGATAGTCATTGTGGGCGGTGGATTTGCCGGTGTAAACCTGGCAAAAAACCTTTCTGATCACGAATCATTTGACGTTGTCTTAGTCGATAAAAACAATTATAATTTTTTCCCTCCCTTAATCTATCAGGTAGCTACAGGTTACCTTGAAACCTCCAATATCTCTTATCCTTTCCGTAAACTTTTCAGGGGCAAAAAGAATTTCACATTCAGACTAGGCGAATTGGAGGAGGTGGTACCGGCTCAAAAAAAACTGATCCTCTCTACCGGAGAGATCAGCTACGATTACCTGGTATTTGCAACCGGCTGCGTAACCAATTACTTTGGTATGGAGAGCGTAGAAAGAAACGCAATACCAATGAAAACCATTTCGGACGCCCTGCAGATGCGCAATACCCTGCTGGAAAGACTGGAACAGGCATCACGTGAAACTGATCCTGAATTAAGAAAGAAACTTTTGACTGTTGTTGTTGCAGGCGGCGGCCCTACCGGAGTAGAAATTTCCGGCATGTTTGCCGAAATGAAAAGGACCATCATCGCCAAGGATTATCCTGAACTGGCTGGAGCCAGTGGGGAGATTTACCTGGTGGACGGTCTAAAAGCACTGCTTACCCCAATGAGCGAGAAATCGCAGAAATATGCCTATGATACCTTAACTAAAAATGGGGTAAAAGTGCGGCTGAATGCGATGGTGAAGGACTTCAGCGATGATGTTGTACACTTTGCCAATGGCGATACGATTGTATCTAAAAACCTGATCTGGGCAGCAGGCGTAACGGCTATTGTTTTTAAAGGCATCCCTGAAGCTGCCTATGGCAGAGGAAAAAGAATGATCGTAGATGAGTTTAATAAGGTACAGGGGCTGGAAGATGTGTACGCTATCGGCGATACCTGTATCCAGACTACTGACCCGCATTTTCCGCAGGGACATCCGCAGGTGGCCCAGGTGGCGATTCAGCAAGGACAAAACCTTGGTAAAAATATGATCAAAGCATTGTCCAATGCAACCTTAAAACCATTCAGTTATTATGACAAGGGATCAATGGCCATCATCGGAAAAAATAAGGCGGTGGCCGATCTGCCTAAGCCTAAATTATTCTTCAGTGGTGTGCTTGCCCTGTTTATGTGGCTGTTCATTCACCTTTTATCACTGATCAATTACAGGAACAGAATCAGGACTTTGTATAACTGGGGCGTAGCCTACCTGACCAATGACCAGTCGCTGAGAATGATTGTGCGACCGGCCAGTAAGTTTGAACGCGAAGAGGTCAAACCGGAAAACGTTTAGCCCGAAATATATCCTGAAGGCCATCTGAAGAGGACCAGCAAATTATTACATTAACAAAGCAAAAGATTAGGATTAGCACTATCTCGCAATAGCGAATACGCCTATTTTTGCAGGATGGATGATTTCTTCGCTGCCCGACTCCAGATGGCCTTTTCTTTAGGCTTCCACATTGTTTTCTCCTGTATTGGTATGGTGATGCCGTTTTTTATGTCTACCGCCCACTACTTCTGGCTAAAGAAAAAAGAGACGGTTTACCTCGATGTGACCAAAGCCTGGAGCAAGGGGGTAGCGATATTTTTTGCTACCGGCGCTGTTTCCGGAACTGTCCTTTCTTTTGAGCTCGGATTGCTCTGGCCGCGGTTTATGGAACATGCCGGCCCGATTTTCGGAATGCCCTTTTCTCTTGAGGGTACCGCGTTTTTTATTGAAGCAATTGCACTTGGATTTTATTTATATGGCTGGAACCGCTTTCATCCCTGGTTTCACTGGCTGACAGGAATGGTAGTTGGAATTACCGGGCTTTTATCGGGCATTCTGGTCGTCGCGGCAAATTCATGGATGAACAGCCCTTCGGGTTTTGATTTTGTAAACGGCCAGTACCTGAACATTGATCCGATGAAGGCGATGTTTAATGCCGCCTGGTTCTCGCAGGCACTGCATATGTGCGTGGCTGCTTTTGTGTCTACAGGGTTTGCTGTAGCCGGCGTACATGCGCTGATGATACTGAAGGGTAAAAATGTAGCTTTCCACAACAAGGCGTTTCGTATTGCGGCGATTTTCGCTACGGTTGCCGCTTGTCTGCAGCCGCTTAGCGGTGATATTTCTGCCAAGGACGTAGCCAGGAGACAGCCTGCTAAACTCGCTGCAATGGAAGCACATTTCCACACAGAGAAGGGTGCTGCACTGGTGATAGGCGGTATTCCGGATACAGCTTCCAAAACAGTGAGCTACGCATTGAAAATCCCAAAACTCCTTAGCTTTATGGCTACCAATGATTTTAATGCCGAAGTGAAAGGACTGGACAGCATTCCTGAGAAAGACCATCCGCCGGTGATGGTCACCCATTTTGCCTTTCAGATCATGGTGGGCCTTGGTATGGCGATGCTGGCCCTGTCGGTTGTTTATTTTATCGCCCTGCTAAAGAAAAAAAGCTGGTCTGACAGCAAGTGGCTGCTGAAACTATTTGTGATTGCCACCCCGCTGGGCTATCTGGCGCTCGAAGCCGGATGGACGGTTACCGAGGTGGGAAGGCAGCCCTGGATTATTTATGGCGTAATGCGCACAGCGGATGCTGTAACCCCGATGCCGGGAATTGCCTATTCGTTTTATCTCTTTACCGCTGTTTATATCTCTCTGGCCGTTATTGTAAGCTTCCTGTTGTTCCGGCAGATTACAATGGTAGGCAAACTGTACGATTCATCCACCGATCATAAAACTCAATAGGCCATGGTATATGTAGTAATCATTTTTCTCTGGACAGCCATACTTTTATACGTGCTCCTAGGGGGCGCCGATTTTGGTGCCGGTATTATTGAATTGTTTACCTCACGTGCCAACATGCACCGTACCCGTAAAAATATGTATGAAGCGATCGGCCCGGTCTGGGAAGCAAACCACATGTGGCTGATTATTGTGATCGTGATCCTCTTTGTAGGTTTTCCCAGGATCTATACTACTGTTTCTATCTATCTTCATATCCCGCTGGTATGTATGCTGCTGGGAATTATCGCCAGGGGCACGGCGTTCGTTTTCAGAAACTACGATGCGGTAAAAGATGATATGCAGAAAGTTTACACCCGGATATTTATACTCTCCAGTGTACTTACCCCATTTTTCCTGGGCATTATTGCTGCCAGTGTGGTTTCCTCAAAAATTGACCTCCAGGCACATGATTTTGTATCTGCCTACATCTATAGCTGGCTCAACTGGTTTTCTGTTGCCGTAGGGATATTTACCGTTACGATCTGTGCTTACCTTGCCGCCGTATTTATCATAGGACAGGCAGATGACGAGTTCGACCGGAAGCGTTTTACCCGCAAGGCCACGTATCTGATCTTTGTGGTTATGGGTGCCGGTGCTTTGGTTTTTCTGGCAGCCTGGATTGACCGGATTCCTTTATTGTACTGGATCTTCAGTGATGTGCCCGGTATTATTGCCATCATTCTGGCCACGATCTCACTCATCATTATGTTCTACTTCCTGAACAAAAACAAGCCAGTGATGCTGCGGATACTGGCAGGCTTTCAGGTGACAATGATCCTGTTCGCAGCTACATACAGCCATTTTCCTGATATTGTACTACTAAAGGGCGGGCCAAATCTTTCACTGCTGGCTGATCAGGGAGAACAAAAAACGATGGAGGCACTGGGATATGCGCTGCTGACTGGCAGTGTTTTTATACTGCCGGCACTCGGATACCTGATCTACAGTTTTCAAAAGAAAACTGATACCATATCTGATCATTAATTTATTATATAAGCGCAATACTTTATGCAAGAATCTGATTTTTCAAGACTCAGTAATTTAACGGAAGGGGATTACCAGGCATTTTTATACGACTGCGATGGTACCCTGGCGGATAATATGCCTGCTCATGCAGCAACATACGTTGCTGTTGCCAAACAATATCAGGTAGAAATGGACCCTGCAATCATCGATGAACTTGCGGGCTGGCCTATCGCCAATGTGGTGGAAGAACTGAACCTGCGCTACAACGCCAGTATGGACCCTGAAGAATTCAGGTCGAGAAAAGCACAGCTGTTTGCCGATGAGTATATCAGTAAGGTACTGCCAATTCCCTATGTTGTAGAACACCTGAAAGCCAATGCCGGGAGGGTTCGTATTGCCGTAGTCTCGGGTGGAGACCGTATTGCGGTACAGCGGACTCTGGAAATCATTGGTGTAAGCGAATTTGTGGAAATACTGGTTTGTGCCGGCGAAACGCCGAAGGGCAAACCATTTGCAGATCCTTTCCTTAAAGCGGCAGAATTGCTGGGTGTTGATCCCGGAAAATGCCTGGTATTTGAAGACGGGATCCCCGGTGTAAAAGCTGCCGAAGCGGCCGGAATGCACTGGGTAAGAATCGATCAGTTTAAATTCGGATAATACATGAAAAGATCCGGGACAGCAGACATGCCTTTGCATTATGGCCATATACCAAAATGGCTGGCCGAGCGTATGTCCAGGCTCGGACTGGCAATAACTGAAGCCATCATTACAGAATATGGCACTGCCGAGGTCTTGCGCCGGTTAAGTGATCCTTTCTGGTTCCAAAGCCTTGGCGCAGTGATGGGCATGGACTGGCATTCTTCGGGCATCACCACTTCGGTAATGGGTGCATTGAAGAGTGCTGTTAATCCGCTGTCGAAAGAACTTGGAATTTATATTTGTGGCGGAAAAGGCAAATCCTCTAAAAATACTCCGCAGGAGCTGTTGTTATATAGCGACCGTAATGGCTTAAACGGTACCGAGCTTGTGCGCTGCAGTAAACTCAGTGCAAAGGTTGACAATACAGCAGTGCAGGATGGCTTTCAGCTATACATGCACAGCTTTGTGGTAAATACAGAAGGCTTATGGACTGTAGTGCAACAGGGAATGCAGGATGGGAGTTCTACCGCAAGGAGATACCACTGGCATTCTGGCGCGATGCAGTCTTTTATAGAAGAACCCCATACGGCAATCTGCGGACAGAACCAGGGAGCGATACTGAATATGGTGGCAAAGGAGGCTTTGCCATCACAACAGGGAATTTTATCAATGACCGCCGAAAATCCTTCAAGGATGATTGCAGAAGTGCAGCAACTTGTCATGCCCCGGCATCATGATGTGAGGGCAAAAGATGTAGATCTTAAGCGACTTGGAGCCATGTTATGGCTCACCCATGAAAAGCAGCCTGCAGATTTTGAAGAACTGCTGCTGTTACAGGGAATGGGCCCGCGGACATTACAATCGATGGCCCTGGTGAGCGAAATCATCTATGGTACGCCCTCGCGGTTTAAAGATCCTGCTCGTTTTTCTTTTGCCCACGGCGGTAAAGACGGGCATCCTTTCCCTGTACCGGTAAAAGTATATGATGAAACATTAAGCGTGCTTTCGAAAGCAATTGAGAAAGCAAAGATCGGTCAGGCAGAGAAGTTGCAGGCCATTCAAAAACTGGGAGAACTTTCCCGGCAGGCAGAAAAAGGTTTTACACCAAACGACAACTTTGACGAACTCATTGAAATAGAAAGGCGTGACTCCTGGAAGCATGGTGGTAAAACGATTTTTGGTGATGCAAAGCCGCCCAAAGGAGGTCAGCTCGATCTATTCTAGGCTTTATTTTTTATATTTAAAAAAATTAAACCATCCTGTATGCTGAGTTTTAAAACATCATACGGGATAAATAAAACGGCAAATGAATAAGATTTATTTAATGGCATTGCTTTTTCCTTTCGGGACTTGGGCACTGGCACAACAAAAGCAGCCTGTAGCAGCGGTATATACCACGGCTCAGGGCTCAGATCTCAAAATATCCAAAACTGGAAACCTGAGCTTCACTGATCTCAAACAACCGCTGGAAACCCAGGTATGTATCTTTGTAGATCCTTCGAAAACCTTTCAAACGCTGGTAGGGATTGGTGGTGCTATTACTGATGCTACTGCAGAAACATACGCGAAATTACCAAAAGCAGCACAGCAGGAGTTTCTGAAAGCATATTATGACCAGGCAAACGGAATAGGCTTTTCACTGGCCAGGACCAGTATCCACAGTACCGACTTTTCCAGCGACAGCTATACCTACATTAAGGAAAATGATGCAGAGCTGAAATCTTTTAATGTAAAACATGATGAGAAATACCGTATTCCTCTGATTAAACAGGCTATCCAGGCTGCGGGAGGAAAACTCACTATGTTTGTGAGCCCATGGAGCCCGCCGGCATTTATGAAAACGAATGGCAGCATGTTAAAAGGAGGAAAGCTTAAACCAGAATTCAGACAGAACTGGGCAAATTACTATGCTAAGTTTATCAAAACATATGAGGCAATGGGGATGCCTGTCTGGGGCCTCACGGTACAGAATGAGCCGATGGCAACGCAAACCTGGGAATCATGTGTTTTTACTGCCGAGGATGAACGTGATTTTATCAAAGAATATTTGGGCCCGACTTTGCAGAAAGAGGGCTTGTCTGATAAAAAACTGATTGCCTGGGACCATAACCGGGATCAGATGTATCAGCGTGCGAGCACGATCTTAAGTGATCCTGAGGCAGCTAAATATGTATGGGGCATAGGTTACCACTGGTATGAAACCTGGACCGGTAGCGGGATGTTGTTCGAAAATGAAAAACTGGTAAAACAAGCTTTCCCTGATAAGGAACTGATCTTTACAGAAGGTTGTGTGGAGAAGTTTAATATTGACAGCATTGGCAGCTGGGCACTGGGAGAGCGTTATGGCTATTCCATGATCAACGACTTTAACAGCGGCACAGCAGCCTGGACAGACTGGAATATGCTGCTCGATGAAAAAGGAGGCCCTAACCATGTGGGCAATTTCTGTTTCGCCCCAGTGCATGCAGACAGTAAAACGGGCAAACTGATTTATACAAACTCTTATTATTACATGGGACAATTCTCTAAGTTTATCCGTCCCGGAGCAAAAAGGATAGTGAGTTCTTCAAACCGCGATAAATTGCTGACCACGGCATTCATCAATCCAGATGGTAAAATGGCGGTGGTAGTGATGAATAAATCAAATGATAAACTGCCATACTATTTATGGATTGCCGGAAAAGCAGCTGAAAGTATCAGTCTGCCACACTCTATTTCCACCATTGTACTTGAGTAGCAAACCAAATTTTACAACGAATCACCTGCCGGCCCTTTCAAAATAGGGCCGGCATGTATTTTTTCTTTTAATTCCCTGTTTCCCCGGATCCATTATCAATGTTGGCACAGATTATGAATCAGGAATCTTTTATGTTATTTTCATGAAGCGCTGGCAACTGGGCTTAGGCCTGATTTATATGTTATTCCTGTCTGGTTGTGGTTTTTTATCAAGGATAAGGCAAACTCATCATCATGGTATTGAAAGTCATGATTTTGATCTGCCCGTGATCACTTATAACAGTGCAGACTCCAGCTCTAAAAAACTGATGATTTTTTTCTCAGGTGACGGGGGATGGCTGGACTTTGATGATCAGTTGGCTAGCGGCTTCGCTGCGGAAGGATTTGAAACGGTCGGGTTTAATTCAAGAACGTATTTCTGGACCGGGAGAACGCCCCAGCAAACGGCAGATGATGTCATGCAGCTGATCAGCAAATATTCTTCCCTGTATAAAACAAACAGGATATACCTTTGCGGCTATTCTTTTGGCGCTGATGTTGTTCCCTTCATTTATAACAGGTTAGTCCCTTCCATGAAAAATAAAGTGGTAGCGGTTACATTGCTGTCTCCTTTTGCTTCTACTGATTTTATGATCCATACTTCTGATCTGCTTAATATAAGCGGAGATGATAAACCCTACAAGGTCCGGCCGGAAGTTGAAGCAATAAAGATTCCTGTCTTCTGTTTTTATGGGGAAAGGGAACATCCGAGACCCCTGGATTCCATTCAGAAACGAAACTTCTCCCTCAGGCTGCTTCCGGGCGATCACCATTATGATTCCGCTGCCTATCCTGATATCCTTTCAGCAATGCAGGGCTTAAGGAGGAACCTGCTCTTCAGGCCGTACCGCTTACGAAAGTTATAGCCGGGCGCATCAAAGCTCCGGATTTGTTAGGGATAGAGTGGATAAAATCACATTGATAACGGATGTATGGCGTCCTGACTGAGGAAGTCCTAAATTTATAGGGAAGGTTTAACCTTATTTGCATAGCGGTTAGTTGTGATTTTTCTTTACAAAGTAATATTTGGGGCTGGCGCTTAAAAAAACGATTTGTCTTTTGTGCTAAACTCCCAATTACAAATACCTTTGCGGCAT
Source organism: Pedobacter westerhofensis (assembly GCF_900182595.1). Classification (GTDB taxonomy): domain Bacteria; phylum Bacteroidota; class Bacteroidia; order Sphingobacteriales; family Sphingobacteriaceae; genus Pedobacter; species Pedobacter westerhofensis. The sequence goes on from NZ_FXTN01000009.1 coordinate 222,098, forward strand.
TATTATAAAAAGATAAATCACGATGAATAGTCATATCGCCAGGATACAGTCGGTAATAGAACCGTTAAGACAGGAAATTATTAATCACAAGGTATATTCAGTGATCAACAGCATAGATGATCTGAAAGTATTTATGCAATACCATGTATATGCAGTGTGGGATTTTATGTCATTGTTAAAATCCCTGCAGATTGGCCTGACCAGTACAAGTACACCCTGGTTTCCGGTTGGGAACGCAAATACACGCTATCTGATCAACGAAATCGTTACCGGTGAAGAATCTGATGTGGACGGGGCAGGAGTACGTAAGAGTCACTACGAGATGTACCTTGAAGCGATGGAGCAATGCGGCGCGGATATCAAACCTGTTCTCGAATTTACTGCGATCTTAAAAGAAAGCGGTTCATTCTTTAAGGCTTACACCGAAGCTGAAGTACCAAAGGAGGCGCGCGAATTTATGGACTTTACATTTGAGGTGATCAATGGAAAGCAATCCCATCTGCAGTCCGCCGCCTTTACTTTTGGCAGGGAAGACCTGATTCCAAATATGTTTATCTCTATTGTAAGGGACCTGAACCAGAAGTTCCCGGATCAGCTGTCGCTGATCAAATATTACCTGGACCGTCATATTGAAGTTGATGGTGATCATCACTCACACCTGGCGCTTGATATGACTACAGAATTATGTGGTGATAACGAGGCCTACTGGAAAGCCGCAGAAGAGGTTACTGTTGCATCCCTCAAGCACCGTATTAACTTATGGAACGGGGTTTACAATGAAATTGTGGGTGTAAAGGCATAAAATAAGAAATCCGGTTCTCATCAAAGAGAACCGGATTTCTTATTTATTCAGAGAGCAGCCTGATCTCATGATCGCCAATGGTGATCAATCGTTCTTTGTACAATGCTCCTGTAGTCTTTTTGAATGCTTTCTTGCTCACTTTCAATAAGTCATAGATATCATCCGGGGTACTTTTATCACCGATGGGAAGAACTCCCTGGTTTTCTTCGAGCATTTTAATCAGCACCTCTTTCATATCCAGGATATGGCCATAACCCATAGGCTGCAGGCTCAGGTCAATTTTACCTTCTACACGAACTTTCTTGATCCAGCCTTTTCTTACTTCGCCGGGGTTGAGCTGGTCAAACAATTCATTTGTATAGAGTAAACCAATATATTTATTGTCGATAATCGCATTGTATCCCAAATCACTGCGGTCTGCGATCAATAAGCTCACTTCATCGCCTTCTTCAAAATTAATATCATCCTCCTCAACATAGTTGGTTAATCTTGAAGACGCTACCATACGGTCGTTAGCATCATCCAGGAATACGTAAACCACATGTTTGTCGCCTTTGAACATCGGGCGCTTCTGTTCTTTCTCAGGTACATAAACATCCTTATCAATGCCAATGTCCATGAAAACACCATTTTCACCATCCTCTACAACTGTCAAATAGGCAAAGTCGCCCACACAAGCCAGGGGCTTTTGTGTTGTAGCATGTAATTTCCCGTCCTTATGCATGTATACAAAAACATTGATATTCTCGCCAACTTCCGCATCCTTAGGGACATGGTTGTAGGGCAACAGCGCTTCTTTATCGCCGTCTGACAGTATCAGGCCTGTTTCTGTCTTATTTATAATTCTGAGTTCGTTGTATTGTCCTATTTGTATCATTAATCTTTACCGTTATTCAATCTGCAAAGGTAGCATTATCAGAACAGTAACCGACAATCATAAATTATCCTTTTTCAGAATTCTTACCGGTTTGATTTACAATTATTAAATCGCAGGGCGATACGAAATCAAAATTTATTAAAATATGCGGTATCCAATCCTTACAGCGATTTGATTGGAATGGGAAAAGCTTTTGTCGTAATTCTCATATTTCAATCCAAGATCAAATCTGCTGCCCAGTTCTGTTGCGGCGCTGGCAGACCATACCGTATTTGAATTTCCGTTGACATCTATAGCGATACCAGCAGCCCCGGCCAGGTATAATTTTTCTGCAGGATATAACTTAAGTCCAAGTTTGAGCGGGATGAGGTTCTGGTCTGTGCTGTAATGAAATGTTACCGGGGGATAAGGGGGGCGAAAGTAAAAGTTACAGCTTCTGTTTTGTTGGTGATGCGTGTAAACCCGGCACTGAAGGTGAGGCCCAGGAGATCTGTCAGCTGGCGTTCAACCTGCAGGTCGGCGCCAATGACCAAACGCGGGTTATGGAATGTAATCCCTGGATTCAATGAGGCGGTTAAATTCCATATACCCCGGTCGGCGGCCTGATGGTCTGAAGATCCTGAAGTTTGTGCGCGTAACGTGGTAAGCTGTGCAAATAGCAGTAATGCAGTAAGTTTGAATATTTTTTTCATCTGAAGTATTTTGCAGATATGACCATCGTGATCAGGTTTACCCTCATCCATGATTTAAATATTTCTGCTAAACTCATTATATTTAAATTTTGAGAACATATTCTGATGCTTAATGTTAACCTCTTCAGATGAACAATTCAGATACCAGCCCTATTAAAACAGCATTTCAGCCAATTGTTAACCAGCAGTGTACTGTGCTTTTGCTGGGCACAATGCCGGGAGACCGGTCGTTGCGGCTCCAGCAATATTACGGACATGCGGGAAATCATTTCTGGAAACTGATATATACACTTTTTGGTCAGCCTCTGGAGCCCGATTATGAATCCCGGAAGTTGTTCTTACTGGAGCATCATATCGCCTTATGGGACGTACTGGAATCTTGCACCTGCGAGGGCAGTTTAGACAGTAATATCAAAAATGAAGTTGTAAATGACTTTGCGGCTTTTTATCATCAGTATCCAAATATCGGCCACGTCTTTTTTGACAGCAAAAAGGCTGAGGAATTTTACCTGCGTTATGTAAAAAAGAGTGAAGACAAGATCTATCATTTGCTGCCCTCTCCAAGCCGCGCGAATGCCTCCAAATCATTTGACCAAAAACTGGAAGCCTGGACGGAATTGTTGCTGTATACAAAAGAATAAATCGTATTAATCAATCACTTGTGTTGTTTATCTTTGCAGCATAAATGAACGATATCATCTCCAAAAATACACACAGGATATTCCTGAGCACATTTTTCTTTATGTCGGGTTTTAGTTTTGCCACCTGGGCATCAAGAATTCCGACGATCAAAATGGCATTTGGGTTTAATGATGCTGAATTGGGTTCTATTCTGCTGGCTATGCCCGTTGGATCACTCATCGGGCTGCCTATTTCGGGCTGGCTGGTATCACGTTACGACAGCCGTGTCCCGCTTACAGTTGGCTATGCATTAAATTCAGTGGCGATGGCTTTGATTGGCTTTACGCACAATACAGTAGCGCTGGTTGCGGCCGTGGTTTTATTTGCTTTTACGTCAAGGATATTCAATATATCGATGAACACGCAGGCGATTACCGTACAAAAGCTCTTTGAAAAAAAAATCAATGGTTCATTTCATGGTTTCTGGAGCACCGGGGGAATAGCCGGTGTGGCTTTTTCTACATTGCTGCTTGCACTGAATACATCTATTCAGGTACACTTTCTGATCGTTGCCTGTATTACCCTGTTAATGGCAGTTTACTCCTTCAGGTTTCTTTTAAAGGGCGACCGGTCGGCCAGTGGAAATAAACTTATCATTGGAAAGCCTGATCCCTATATTCTAAGCCTGGGAATTGTTGCTTTTCTTTCGGCTATCTGTGAGGGTGGTATGTTCGACTGGAGCGGTATCTACTTCCAGCAGGTATTGCACGTGAAAATTTTTACATACGGATACCTGATCTTTATGATGTTTATGGCGATGTCCAGATTTTTATCTGATCTGATCATCGGGAGAATTGGAATGGCTGCTACTTATCTGATGAGTGCTGCCTTTATCATCTCAGGTATATTTATGGCGATTGTGATTCCCCATTTCTGGATCGCAATGATCGGTTTTTCACTCGTTGGTTTCGGAACGGCCTCAGTAATTCCGATGTCCTATTCAATGGCAGGTAATTCCAGGAAATATTCTGCAGGTATGGCTATTTCTATCATTGCCACATATTATATTACTGGTACGTTTTTAGGCCCCCCGCTGATTGGTTACCTGGCACACGCCTTTGGTTTAAGAGTTGCATTTGTCGTATTTGCATTCTGTGGACTGATGCTTATTCCTGTATCACAGCGGGTATTTAAGTATAAGAAAATCGAAGAAGAAATTATTTAAAAAAAATCTGTCTGTTTATATAATAATTACAATTATCAGCGTTTATATATCCGAGAGCGTTAATTTAGATGGCGGGGATGTTGCGAAAGTGATATCCCCGCTTCTTTTTGTGATCAGCCGTTCCAGGGTTGCCGGCAGGTAAAACAATATTCCGATGCCTGCTGTTATTCCTCAAAACAAAAGGTATGTCAAACTTCACAGAAATTATTAAATCCGAAAAGCCCGTACTGGTAGACTTCTCTGCCGAGTGGTGCGGCCCCTGTAAAATGATGGCCCCTATCCTGCAGCAGTTAAAAGGAATGATGGGAGAGAGGGCAACAATACTAAAGGTTGATGTGGATAAAAATCCTGCAGTTTCCAGTCAGTACCAGATTCAGGGTGTTCCCACACTTATCCTGTTTAAAGGCGGTGAAGTGAAATGGAGACAGTCTGGCGTGATTCCAGCAAGTCAGTTGCAAGGTATTATTGAAAGGCACTTGTAAATTTAACTGAGGTAATTTCAGACATATGTTCTGTTAATATAAACTTCTGCGATTGTACCGCTCCCTTCAATTGATCGTAGCCTGAATTCGCCATTCAGGTCCTGCACCATCCGTTGCACCAGCGACAATCCGGATTTGTCATCACATGGATCTGTAGTTTCGATTCCCATGATAATCTGATCTACCGTCGCATCGCTCATACCCCTGCCGGAATCGGTTACCTTGATCTTGAGCAGGTTGTAAGTTGCTTCAGGACTAATCTCCAGATCAACTGTGATCAGCCCCATTTCTGCAGTGCAGTTTAGTGCACAGTTGATCAGGTTACCTGTGATCTGCAATACCTTGTTTTTTTCGAACGGAACAAACTTTGTGCGTTCACTCACATTAATTTCAAGATCTATACCTTTGGTTATTGCCTGCGGAACATATAACCTTTCCACTTTATCCTTAAAGATATGAAGGTTAAACTCGTCCTTTTTTAAGGGAGGGAGCTGAGTTTCAGAGAATATTTCGTTGGTAATCTGCAGTATGCCCTTGCTGCTGCTGTTGATGTGTGTTGCAGCCTCCAGAATATCGGTCATGGTATTTTCTGTTCCCTGATCAGCGATCAGGCCAGACAGGCCAATAATGCCCGAAAGTGGCCCCCTGATATCATGAGCAATTTTTTTCTGGATATCCATTAACTCTGTGAGGTTGTGTTTAAGCGTATCAATGGTCTTAAGCGTATTTAGCCGGTTCGAAACCTCATCAGCCACTATCTTCAGCAGTTCAATTTTTTCCGGGCTGAGCGACCTGAATTCAGTGTCTACTACACATAATGCTCCGATATGGTGACCATCTGAAGTCTTTAGCGGTAAGCCAAAGTAATATTTTAACTGAAGCGGCCCTGCTACATAAGGTTTATCTTTAAAACGCTCGTCGTCGGAGAGATCCGGGACTTCGAACTGTTCATTACCAGTAATGGTGTACTGACAAACTGAATCTTCACGCGGCATCTGATCAATATTGAGGCCGTGGTTGGCAATAGTCCATTGTGTAAAAGAATCAATAAGGTTAACAAGCGATATTTTAGTGCCGGCAATCTTTGCCGCCAGGGTGGCAAGAGCTTTGAACTGGCCGGCCAGATTAGAGTAGTCAACGTCGAGTTCGGCGAGGCTGAACACTCTTTCTATCTCGTTCTCAGGTAGGGGGAGAGGGTTTTTAGTCATAAATAATTGATGTGTAAGAAGCGCAACACTAAAATAAGGGTTCTACTTTAAAATTTTCTGTTCATTATCCAAAAATCCTGTTCATTTTTAGGACCGGATTAAATCGGTTTAATGCTGCGCAATACCCAATTATTATATAACTTTAAAAATCAAATATAAATTATGAAAAAATTATCATTGATACTCCTGATTTTTGCAGGCAGCCTGGCAGTAAAGGCCCAGTCCAAGGACGAAACGCTTGTCGCTGCGGCAGTAGAAAAACTGCGGACAGCGATGATCAGCGGCAATAAAGCTGATCTGGAAAGTGTGCTGTCTAATGACTTAACTTACGCACATTCCAGTGGGAAAATTCAAAGCAGGGAAGTTTTTGTTGAGGAAATCTCTACCAAGAAATCCAATTTTTTAACTATTGAACTGAGCAAACAGAGCATTAGCATTACAGGCGATGTGGCGATTGTTAGTCATCAGTTAAATGCAACTACCAATGATGGTGGCAAACCTGCGGCCCCGCATCTGAATATTGTTTTGGTATGGAAGAAAACCAAAGGTGAATGGAAACTGATTGCCAGGCGGGCGTTTCATGCACCTGTGGCGGAGTAAGAGAGGGATTGCAGAACTGATCAGTAGCTGCGGTTTAATCTGCTGATCAGTTCTGAACTTTGAAGCCGTCCATGTTCCAGGCGGTCTTCAAAAAATAATTTGGCATCATTGAAGTGGTGCTTATATCCATTCATATCACCGTAACCGATAATGGATGACCATTCCCGGACTGCTGAATGGAATTCCAGATCATCCGTACGGATCTGCTTATTGTAGATCGCAGCATTGATCGATTCTTCGAGCAGCTCTTCATTTCTAAAAAGATATTCTACTATGCCCAGCCTCAGCCTGAAAGGCGGCGTCTGACAGATCAGGTTATCATAGGGATTAATACCCAGCTGATACCAGGCATCGGCCATGCTCAGCAGGCTCAAATGTGAATTTGGTGTTCGTGGTATTCCACCGCCTGAAAGAGAAAACTCCTGCATTACCTGGTTGTCCAGCAGCAGAAACTGTTTGGTATCCGGGAAAAGGAACCTCTTTGCTTTCATAATGCGTTCACGAAAATCATGTTCATTTTCCGTGATCATCATTTTAAAAAGATCCGACTCTGACTGCGCATATGATTTGATCTGCTGACGCGCATAGGGGTTCATGATGGCCAGCCCGGCATAGATATGCGCTTTATAGCTGAAGATCCTGAGCATAGTCAGAATCTTTACATTGTCGATCCCGCCAAAGTAAGATGTATTTTCCCAGGGAAAAAATCCGGCACTTTTCCAGGCCGTGCCCATACTTTCAAAACCCATATGTGTTACGGCTTGCGTATCGGCTACAATCTTATCATGGGTATGATAATCGCTCATTTCTACCAGGTCAGATTCAAGTGCCGACAAAACATCTACCATACGCATGTATGCTTCTGCATCGCATCGGTAAGGAATAACAATTAAAGTCTGGTCTTTGGTATCAAAGCCCGGACCGTGCAGGGAATGGCAGGTAATGATATTTACATCTTTGGGCAGATTAGCTTCAAAGGCGGCTATTTCAGGATGCTTTACAGAAGTCTGTCCGGCTACAATGGCGCCATATTTTGTGGCCCCTCCGTATCTTTGTACAACTTCGCCTATTTTTTCGGCTTCTACGGCATAAAAAATAATGTCGGCTTTTCTGGATACGGCACTGCCGTCGATCATCAGCTCAATCCCCAGCGGAGAAAGTTCCTCTTCTAATTTTTCATAAAATTCAGGCAGATCTGAACCGCATACCTGGTATCCTGCTTTTGCAAAACGTTTTGCATAAAGTTTGCCCATATCTCCCAGGCCAATAATTCCTATAAGCATCGCATCATAATATCCAGCAAATTACCAAAATTATGCTGATAAAGGATGAATATTTGTCACATTTCTTGTTAGTTTTACGTAAGGTTAAAATCACAATGGATCAGCAGCGAAAAGAAGCAATAGAAAATATACGTGCGGCACGTGAGAACTCAAATATAGCTATCCGCGAGCACAGCGTGCATGGTGTTTCAAAATACTGGCTCGATGACATGATCGTCATCTCAGGCGAGGGTGGCCAGTATGTAGGGAAGAAGACGCTTGTAGCAGTTTTCACAGAAATGTTTGCCGCTAATCCGCCGGTATTTGAACGGATACCTTCCGAAATCCAGATCGGAGACAGTGGCGTCCTGGCCTGGGAAACAGGTACCTGGCACTACAAGACTGCGCAATTCAGGGGGAATTACTCAGCGATGTGGCGCAAGGTTAAGGGCGTGTGGCTTACACAGTCGGAATTATTTGTTTCGCTGGACTAGTACTGCAGGCTAAACTGAACTACTGGCTCATTATTAGGTTAAGCATCTCTTTCAGTTCTTCCAGTTCATGCTCCAGCCGAACCACTCTTTGCTCCAGGTCTGGATGGATAGGAGAAGCGACAGCAGCTTCATGAACATTTTCTTCCTGTTCTGCGGCCAGTCCAAATAAATGCTTAAAGCGAGCTTCTTTTTGTCCGGGTTTTTTATCCAGCTGTTTCACATAGGCCGGAGTTTCTGCAGCCAGTTTGTTTAAGATCTCCTGCACTTCTTCAATCGTCTCAAATTCATAAAGCCTGGCAGAATTGGTATTGATTTCGCCAGGAGTTAAAGGTCCGCGAAGTAACAGCAGACAAATTACCGCAAGTTCAGAAGGAACCAGGGGATAGGCGATGGCAAGATTGTGTTTATATTTAATGGAACGGCTGCTGCCGCCTGTTGCAGTGCTGATGAGGCCTTTGATCTTGAGCGCATTTAGCGTGATTGTAACAATTTCCTCGTCATAATTGACTACCGGATTTCTGGATGTTTTTTGGTTACAGGCATTTGTCAATGCAGAGATCGTCATCGGGTAATAGTCGGGCGTAGTCCTGCTTTTTTCCATCAGTGATCCTAAGACCCGTTGCTCTGCAGCATTCAATATCAATATAGAATCTTGATTTTCCATACCAGTAAATATATAGTTTGATACTTATTTAGCCAAATTGTGGATATTTTCCACAGTAAATCAGGTAATAAACATTTATAATATATTGAAAATCAATGAATTGTTATTTTATTTAACTGTGGCATCATTATGAGACAGTCATATATGAATTGAATAATTAATTAAAACGAGTCGGCTTAGAAACCTATCAAAGGCTTCAAGCTAAAATAAATAAAAACAAGCATTATGAAAAATTTCATTTTAACAGCAACAGTATTAGCATTCGCAGGTATATCAACAGTAAAAGCATCAGAAGTTAAAGCTCCGGCAGAAATAACTGTACAACAGGATAGCACTCAGAAAGTACCTGTTAAACTTGAAGAACTTCCTGCACCTGTGACAACCACCCTGAAAGCTGATGCTTACAAAGACTGGACACCAACGGCTGCATTTTTAGTAACCAATGCCGATAAAACTCAGTTTTACCACATCGATGTTAAGAAAGGTACTGAAGTTGCCTTCATTAAAATCAATAAAGATGGTGTTGTAGTTCAATAAGCGTCATTTCAATCATTTCATACTATACCATAGCCGGATTTATTCGGCTTTTTTGTGTTTAAAATGCTGTTTAGTTGTTAACATTTATTGTTGATAACAATTTCAATATTCTCATTGTCAGTATATTGTGATGTGTATAACTACTTTCGTCCGATTAATTAGCCGATAAAAAAATGATTAGCCCTGATGTGTCCCCTGAGACTGTTTAGAAAGCTGCCATTTTTCCACATATCCTGTTGGTAACTTGTTAACAGTTGGTAATTAAATGTCAAAATACGTTAGGAATTCAGCTGCTTCAACAGTTGGAAAGGAAAAATTCATGCAGCAGAATGGTGTCTCATAATTTTATCAACAAGTATTGTGAATAAGTTGTTAATATTAATACTTTCTGTTGAGGAGGATATCATGTTGATAGGTGTATTTCCGGAAAAACCTGTAAAGCAAAAACGCCGGTCCGGATGGACCAGCGTTTTTTGCCAGTGTGTGGTGTGTTGTTTATTTTAGTGACCGCGACCGCCTTTGTTATCCGGGCGATTGTCGTTTCCCTTACCATTGTTATGGCCGTTGTTTCCATTGTTAACCGGGGCATTGTGGCTTGCAGGATTATTATTTCTGGAAGGGGTGTTGTTTTTTACAGGAGTGTTACCTCTTCCGCCATTGTTCCTTGCGTTTACATATCTGGTGTCTTTGCTGTCCCTGATGTTACCTTGTTTTCCTTTGTAGCCTTTGTATTTGCTGTATTGAGTAACATGTGTCTGATGTGACAGGTAAGGTTTAGGCGTGTTCATCACAACTTTGTACGAATTGTACAAGTCAAATCCGCTGTAACGTGATGGCAGGCTGCTTCTCCAAACCCAGCTTCCATTATTGAGGTAAACATATTGTTTAGCCGGAACATTATAATAGGCATCTACATCTGGCAGGTAGTAGTAGTCTACATGATCGTAACCTGTTGGTCCCCATTGCGGTTGTGAACCGATATTGATATTTAAGCTCACCTGTGCTTTAGTATTGATGCTGCTTAACGAAGCTACTCCGAAGATGACAGCTAAAATTATTCTTTTCATTTTGTGTGTTTGTTAGTTGTATAGCCTATTCCAAACGATATGCCGAAACGTCCTTAAGGTCTGATTTAATCTGCCAATCCCAGGAATGTGCCGACGAACCTTCTGTTCACATCGCCGCAGGATTGATTTGTATCGACAGATAAAAGTGTCAGATAATGTTTTACAGATACATTTTTATAATTTAGAGCGATGATTGACGTAACCTGCGCACTGATTATAGGTCATAATGAGAAAATTTTGGTCGCCCAAAGAAGTTTGACTATGCGCCTGCCTTTAAAATGGGAGTTTCCGGGGGGCAAAGTTGAGCCGGGTGAAAGTCCGGAAGAATGTCTGCTTCGTGAGATTGCGGAAGAACTGGATGTTGTGGTAGAAATTATAAAACCAATGCTGCCCTGTGAACATGATGATGGTAAACAGGCAATACGCCTCATTCCATTTATATGTATTATTAAACGCGGAGAGATCAGGCTGGCGGAACATGCTGCATTTGTCTGGCTTAAGGCTGCGGAACTCCAGAGCCTGGATTGGGCTGCGGCAGATATCCCTGTAGTATGTCAATATCTGGAAGGCCTTTCGCCGCATTAAAATATCTGTTGTCTTAAAACTAATTGATCAAAGTCTTGTTCTTAGTAAAATCTTAATTATGAACTCTTTTTTCAAAACTATTATTGCAGGCTGGGGCGCCAAAAAATTAGGCGGTGGCTGTTTATCTACAATACTGATCTTTGTATTAATTTATGTAGCCCTGGGACAGTGCAGCAGATCACCACAGCGTGCAGCACAATTGTATAAACCAGCAAGCGTTATCGGAAGCAGGCATACAGGTTAAAAACCATTGCAGATTATACTTTCAGAGGATCTTAAATAAGAAACGGGGAACATCCAGGCGGATGATCCCCGTTATCTAAATTAACGCTCTCAGATATAAGACGCTGATATATTCAGTTTATTGTGTGCGGGTAATAAAAAAGTATAATTAGTTAGCGCGGAAAGAAGCAGCAGGTTTAGCCAGTTCATATTTGATCCAAAAATCGGAAGATTTGGTACCGCCGGAGCTTTCGCCGCCCATACCACCATGCATACCTCCGCCGTGTCTTCCGCCACCACCACCGCCGCCGGGAGGCATGCCTCCGCCGCCGCCCATTCCGCCAGCCATACCTCCGGATCTTCCATGTCCTGCTCCTTCTGGAGAACGTTTTGCCCCATCAGGACGTTCTGCTTTGTTGCCGGCGTTGATTTTGATGTTGTAAGCGATGGCTTTAACCTCATTTCCTTTTAATTCCAGGAGCGACAACGGGATTGACAGCTCACAGATATAGTCTCTTTGTTTACTAAAAGCCGCCGCAACCTCAATACCTTCCTTGTTGGGAATGGCAAGGCTGCCATCCGGAATTTTTTTGAATCCCGAAACTTGTATAACTGTGAGTCCCGGGGAATGTTCATGCTCGTCTGCATGGATCATTTAATGCTCCGCATGCTGCAGTGAATCATTCTGCCCTGCATGGGGCGGTGCTGGCTGCTGCATGCCGAGAAATTTAAGTTTTATGCCATCTTTCTTTTTTCCCAACGTGTTTATATTTAAAGTAAGCCCTCCCCTGAGTAATTTTCCTGTTGTTGCCGCGTCCAGGGATTCAATGATCAGATAAAGGTTCTGCTGGTCATTCGCGAGGGCAAATGCCAGTTGGGTAGGGGTGTTATAATTGTTTAAGGGTTCGTGCCATTCCGAAGAGTTTCCGTCTACCACAACGGGTTGTTGCATCCATAGGTTTACATCCTCGTCGGGATCGGTATTTTGCGCAAGCGCCTGTTGGGAAAAAAAAGCGGCAATGCCGACGCACAATAAGCTAAATATGGTTTTCTTGTTCATTTTGATATGGACGGAGACAATTCCGGATAACGCAAAATTATCTGATTAACCGCTGTATTATAATATTTTAACATTATTTAACGCATACTTTCACTGGCCTGTCTGTCTGCATTTTAATAAAAGCTATTTTCAGCTTTATTTGAATATCGCCTTGCATTAAGCTGGCGAAGGGGTTATATTTGATTAAACGATTTATATTCCTGAAATCACCAGAACGTTTTGATATGGAAGCCATAGACCTGCAAAAATTACATCTGTCTTTCTTCAGCGTAATTAATAATCTGGAGATGGAGTACAGCTTTTACTTCTGTCTCAGCTCCGTTCAGAAGGGCCTTGATCATATTGAAAGTATTTACGATCACTTCAAACTGGACCAGGAAACTTTAGAATTTAACTTTAAATTGAATAGCGACCTGCCCGATGCCATCAGGCAAGTCATCCTAAATACACACCAGCAGATCTTCTTTGGTGCTGAGGCCCTTCAAAACAGGTGAATTAACATCTGCATATCCGTTTTATTTTGTTAATAAATTGCGTTTAAATTTATAAATTTAGCCCGTAAAGCTTTTTTTATGAAATTACGCTCCTTCATCATTTCATTCATGCCCACCATCTCTGCGGCCAATTCAAATCCAAAGTTTCCAGCTGGGGCCAAGTGGTATGTCCACAGTGTTCAGGCTATTGTACCAGATAAAAAATGATACAAAAATTAATTTCTTCCTATAAAGAGTCATTTTCCGGATTAAGCCGCGAAACATGGGTGTTAAGCATTGTCATGTTTATCAACAGGTGCAGCAGTATGGCAGTGCCTTTTATGAGTTTGTATATGACCCAGTATCTGCACAGGCCAATGTCTGATGCCGGTCTCATCATTGCCTTATTTGGGGCAGGTTCACTTGTGGGTGCCACTGTTGGAGGAAAACTTACTGATGTTATAGGGTTTGGAGCTGTCCAAATCTATTCTTCAATTATTGGAGGGCTATTTTTTATACTGTACTCTACAATTACCCATTTTGAATTGCTTTGCCTGTGTACCTTGCTGATCAGCTTTTTCTCGGAAGCCTTTAAGCCTGCAAATTATGCGGCAATTACAGTTTATGCAGCTCCCGGAACAACAACACGTTCCTTTTCACTAAACAGGCTGGCCAATAATATGGGCTTTGCTATCGGCAGTGGTATCGGGGGGATCATTGCCTCATTCAGTTATCCTATGCTGTTTATTGTAGATGGGGGCGTAAGTGTGCTCGCTGGTATTGCGATCTTCTTTCTGCTTCCGGCGATGAAGACACTCCCTAAAACGGTTGCGGAAAAGATCAAGCAATCAGCTGTGATTAAGCCCTGGAAAGATGTGCTGTTTGTTAAATTCCTGCTACTTAATGTTTTGCTGACGATCTGTTTTTTTCTCCTGTTCAGGGTAGTCCCGCTTTTTTATAAGGAGGTTTGGCATATCGATGAATTCTGGATTGGCCTGATCCTGGGATCAAACGGATTGATTATTGCCCTTTTTGAAATGGTAATGATCAGCAGGATAGAGAACAAGCGATCGCCAATCCAGTATATTGTAATGGGCGTACTCATGATTGCCTTGTCCTATTGTATTTTATTGTTGCCCGGTATCATCCCGGTGGTGGCAGCAGTACTGGTTACCGTCACCTTTACAATCGGTGAAATGCTGGCTTTGCCTTTCATTAATACATTTGTGATGAGCCGGACTAATGACCATAACAGGGGACAGTACGCTGCGGGTTATACCATGAGCTGGTCAGTTTCTCAGGTTATAGGTCCCTCCGCCGGTTTCTATCTGGCAGAAATGTATGGCTACAACTGGCTATGGATCTGTCTCATTGTCCTGCTCCTGATCTGCGCCTGGGGTTTTAAGCTTCTGGGCCGTAATATGGACTAGATTTTGCTGTAAATTATCAGGTCAACTGAATTTAACAATTGCTCACAACCATAAAAAAAACAATATGAAACGTAATGCAACAGCCGTTTGGAATGGCACCATCAAAGAAGGAAAAGGTACTTTAACTACAGACAGTACTGTTTTAAATCAGACACAATATTCGTTCGCCAGCCGTTTTGCTGAGGGAGTAGGAACTAATCCTGAAGAACTAATGGCTGCTGCCCACGCAGGCTGTTTTACCATGAAACTGAGTCTTGACCTTACTGAAGCCGGATTTAACCCTACTTCACTGGAAACTAAAGCTACAATAACTTTAGATACAAATACCGGAACGATCACTACTTCCAACCTTGTGCTTAAAGCTAGTATTCCTGATATTACTGAAGAGCAGTTTAAGGAAATTACTGCTGGTGCCAAAGCAAACTGTCCGGTAAGTAAAGCTTACAACCTGGATATTACTTTAGATGCTACATTAGTTTAGTTCGAATAAAATAATAGATGCTATACTAGTTTAGTTCGAAAAAAATAAAGTATATCATGTTCCGTCCTGGCGTTCTTTTGCGTAGCAAATTACTGCAGATGAATATGATATACTTTATTTCTTTCCCTTAGAATGATCTCTCTAAATCTTAGCTAAAGATTTAAAAAATTACTGCATGGCAGCAATGTTCCGGATCACCTCATCAAGTTCGTTGGCACTGTTATTAATCATCAGGATGACTTCCTTAAGCTCAGGGGTAATATTCTCCATGGTTTCCAGCAAAATGCTTAATCCCATAATATTTGCCAGGGGCTTCCTTACTACGTGCGACTGTATATAATAGATTTGTGCGAGATTGTCCTGTGTTTTTGTTAAGGACTCTTTTGTATCTTTCAGTTCGCTGCTGTTGAGAATAAGCTCAGTGATATCATGTCCGATACAGAACATACCTGTGGGTACGTTATTGTCATCAAAGATAGCCTTGTATTCCCATTTGGTAGTTATATAACCGCCCTGGCCGTCATGCTTTCTGATAACTGCCGGAAATACCTGATCAGGATTCCCGAATGCCTTTTCAGAAACGGACTCACATATCTTTGTATCATCGGGGTGCATGGTAACAGAATAATGCTGCCCCACAAGATCACCATGAACATTGTGAAAAATCTTTTGATACCTTTTGTTCACATAGGAATAGTTACTGTCCATGCCTACGCTGATCAAATAATACATCGTAGAATCATCGAGTAACTTCTTTGTTTCTTCAAAATCTGGCATAAAATGAATTGAGATATAATTATTTGCTATCTGTAATACATATTTAACAGAAAAATGTTTGATGAGCAAAAATAGCAGGATGATTTAAAGCGTAAGATAATTACTCTTTGGGCTGATAGATGATATTTCTTACTACAAGGAAGACAACAAAGAGTGCCAGCATAATGATCATAATTTCGGGTGTCCCGACATTTACGCCGCCAACCATAAAGAGGAATATATTCATAGGTGTGTATTTAAATCAAAGGCAGATGAAGCCCTCAGGAGGTTAATATATCGATTTACCTGTAAAGCAGCTGGTATATTTTAATCTTTAACCAAACAATACGGGCTTTCATTCCTTTTTATGGTATAGATTTCTAAAAAAGTAAATTATGGACAGATTAGTAATAGAATCAATATTGGCCGATGTTGATGAAATATATTTATCAAACGACAGTGAAAATCAGGAATTAAACCCATCGATCATACTTGGTTTTAAAGCCGGCAATTCTGATCAGATCATCAATGCTTTTGAGGCGCTGAAAAATGTTACGCAGAACAAAAATGTGGAGCTGATTATTTGCAGGACACTTGTTTCAGGTATTTATGATCTTGAGATCAAAACAGAGGCATTGGATGAGCCTGTTCGAATATTGAACAAGGTTATTCCTGCTGAACTTCTGGCCAGGATTGAAGATCAGCTTCATCAGCGTAAAACGATCGTACTGGGCACGAATGTATCTGCGGAAGAGAACTGGATTACTGTAAATGAGGCCCAGGTGAAAGAATGCGCTGTAAAAGAGGGTTAGTG
Organism: Pedobacter westerhofensis; assembly: GCF_900182595.1. Taxonomy (GTDB): domain Bacteria; phylum Bacteroidota; class Bacteroidia; order Sphingobacteriales; family Sphingobacteriaceae; genus Pedobacter; species Pedobacter westerhofensis. The sequence goes on from NZ_FXTN01000009.1 coordinate 238,450, forward strand.
GTACCAGCTGGAATTACCGGTGGAAAATAAGATATAAAGCGGGGTTTGATTTCAGGTCATACCCTGCTGCATTTTAGGCCGGCGCTAATTTTGGGCATAAAAAAAGCCCCAAAGGAGCTTCTAAATGGGTTTTTAATTTCTAAAAAGAAAAATCATCATTCTGGCCTTTACCGCCGCCTTCATGGTTCTCAGAATATTCGTAGCGTTTTTCTACTACATCCTGATGTGTTTTGATATAATCCACCGTTTCATTTAAACCTTCAGCAAATTTTTCGAAATCTTCTTTGTAAAGAAAGATTTTATGCTTTACAAACACACCGTCTTCCAGTCTTTTCTTACTTTCAGTGAGGGTTAAATAATAGTCGCCTGAGCGAGTAGCTTTAACGTCGAAAAAATATGTTCTCTTACCGGCCCTTACTTTTTTAGAAAAAACCTCTTCTCTCTCTTTGTTGTCAAATTCTCCCATGTTTGGTATTACTGTTGGTTTTGGTTCGGGTAAATATAAACTATTAATCAGTAAAGATCAAAATAGAAATTAAAGAGATTTATTTTCTTCTTCCAATAACTGGTTTAAAAACATTTCTTCATAGATACCGTGAAGATTAAGCAATTCATCATGAGTACCTTGTTCAGCAATCCTGCCTTCTTCGAGCACGATGATCTTATCGGCTTTTCTGATTGTCGAAATCCTGTGCGCAATTAGAATACTTGTCTTTCCTTTCATGACATTGCCCAGGTTATTTAAGATCTCTTCCTCTGTCCTGGTATCCACGGCCGAAAGACAGTCATCAAAGATCAGTACCCTGGGCTCCTTTATCAATGCCCTTGCAATTGAAACCCTTTGTTTCTGGCCTCCTGACAGTGTAATTCCCCTTTCTCCCAGCATGGTGTCAAACTTTAGTTCAAAGTCCATAATATTATCATAGACCGCTGCATTTCTGGCTGCGGCTTCTATTTCTGCATCAGTAACTGTATCCAGGCCAAAGGCTATATTGTTCCTGATGTTATCTGAAAAGAGAAAAACTTCCTGCGGTACAAAACCTACCTGGTTCCGGTAAGAATTCAGGTTGATCAGCGGCAGTGGTTCACCATCTATAGAAATTGTGCCTGAGTCTGCATCATACATCCGCATAATCAGGTTGGCGAGCGTAGACTTGCCGGAGCCCGTGCGGCCAATTACTGCTACAAACTGTCCCGACTGAATGCTGAAGGAAATATCTTTCAGTGCTGCAATGCCTGTATCCTGATAAGTAAAACTAACGTTCTCAAAGCTGATATTGCCGCCAAAGTCCGGCAGGGCGATATTTCCGGAGCGGATATCAGGCTGGAGTTCCAGGAATTCATTGATCCTCTTTTGAGAGGCCGCAGCCCGTTGTATCAGGGTGGTTACCCAGCCCAGCATTGTCACGGGGAAAGTGAGCTGGTTTACATAAACGATAAATTCTGCAATATTGCCCGCAGTAATGGAGCCGTCAAGCACCTGTTCACCGCCGATATAAACAGTAAGGATCGTGCTCAGGCCAACAAGCAGCAGCATGGTAGGGTAGAAGAGTGCCTGCACACGGACAAGGCTCATTGCATTGGATTTGTAGCCATCGCTTTCGCGGGCAAAAATCTGTCTGGTATAATCTTCCCTTACATAGGATTTGATTACCCTGATGCCGGAAAAACGCTCCTGCACAAAACTGGACAGGCGCGATAACTGCTCCTGGATCTGCTCGCTTTTATGATTGATCTGGGTATTTACAAAATAGATGATGATAACCAGAACAGGCAGGGGAAGCAGGCAAAATGTGGCAAGCCTTGGATTTACCGAATACATAGAAGTAACGATCAGTACAAATAAGACTGCTGTATTGATGGCGTACATGATTGCTGGCCCTACATACATCCTTACCCTGTTAACATCCTCGGTAGCCCTGTTCATCAGGTCGCCCGTATTGTTCCTGCGATAAAAACCAAGGCTCAGCTCCTGATAGTGGGCATAGATCTCGTTTTTCATGTCGAACTCAATATGCCTGGACATCAGGATCAGCGTCTGCCGCATAAAGAAAAGGAATAAGCCACGCACCAGATAGAGCAGTAGCACCAGCGTGCCGAAGTAGAAAAGGCTGTAGCTAAAGATATCGTAAATGATCTGCTGTCTTTCAAAACCACTGAACAAGCCATAGATCTGGATGTTTTCTGTGATCAGGTTAAAGGCATGGCCGATCACCTGTGCGGGGATAACCCCAAAGATGTTGGAAATGATCACAAAAAACATCCCCGGAACGATCCACCATTTATATTTATAGAAGTATTTATTTAGAAAAATCAGGTGCTTCATGTTTGGGTAAAGTTAGCCAATTGAGGAGGATTTTTGAAAACTGTTTGGTTAAAACAATGTAATTAATCTTTTTTATCCTTAGTTTTGCGAACTGTTTGATAAACGAAATCATATGTCTGCTAAGAGTTCTGTGGTAACCTCAATTTTAGATCAGCTAAGCGCATTAGGGCATAAAAAAGTGGTCTATTGCAGTGATCCTGATACAGGTTTGAAAGCAATTATCGCGATCCACGACACTACACTTGGCCCTGCTCTTGGAGGCACGCGGATGTGGAATTATGCTACCGAAACTGAAGCACTGGAAGATGTGCTTCGCCTGTCCAGAAGTATGACGTATAAAGCAGCAATCACAGGTCTAAACCTGGGGGGAGGCAAAGCGGTGATCATCGGCGATTCAAGAAAAGGAAAGTCGGAGGCAATGATGCGCAGTTTTGGACGTTTTATTAAAAATCTTAACGGTGAGTTTATCACTGCCGAAGATGTAGGTACAACAACCAGGGACATGGAGTATATCAGCATGGAAACCAAATATGTAACAGGAGTTCCTGAATCGATCGGAGGGATGGGAGATCCTTCTCCAACGACTGCGAAAGGTATTTTTCTGGGGATGAAAGCCTGTGTAAAGGAGGTTTTTGGTACCGATACGCTGGCAGGCCGTTCTGTAGTTGTACAGGGTATAGGAAACGCCGGCGAGCATCTGGTAGAACTGCTGAGACAGGAGAATGTAGAAGTGTTTATCAGCGATATCAATGAAGACCGTTTACACCAGGTAGCACGCAAGTACAAGGCAAAACCTGTTGAGGCTGATAAGATTTTTGGTTTGGATGTTGATATTTACGCTCCCTGTGCCCTTGGCGCTACCGTCAATGACAAAACCATACCTAAAATGAAGTTTGCAATCATTGCAGGTTCAGCAAATAATCAGCTTGCAGATGAGCAAAAACATGGTCAGATGCTGCTGGAGAAGAACATCTTATTTGCGCCGGACTACCTGATCAATGCCGGCGGGCTCATCAACTGTTACTCTGAACTGACGGGTTACGGTAAAAAACGCACGATGCAGCTCACAGAAAATATCTATGATGCTACGCGCAATGTGATTAAAATGTCCAAGGCAGATAATATACCCACCATTCTGGCAGCAAACAGGATTGTTGAAAAAAGAATAAGCGATATAAAAAAAATAAAATCATCATTTTAATAACCGGTAAATTACCAACTCGTTCTTACATTCATGTTAAATAGAAGGCACTTAAGAATTAAAGCTCTGCAAAACATTTTTGCTTGGCAAATGACTGAAAAAAAGGATCTCAATTCTGCGAAAAAAGAATTGATGCTCAGTATTGATAATGTTTATGAAATGTATGTCAGAATGCTGGCACTGCTTTCTGAGATTACGGAGTATACTGAGATTGATGCAATTGAAAGAGCCAACAAGCACTTTCCTACAGCAGAAGACCTGAATCCCAACAAGAAGTTACTCACGAACAGGTTTATCGTTCTCCTGCAGCAAAACCCTGAGTTTAAGGCTGCAGTGAACAAATACCAGATCAACTGGCATGCCGATCCTGAGTTTATTAAAACCATCTACAACAAATTAAAATCAACTCCTGAATATACTGCTTATCTGAATGATGCAGATGACAGCCTGGAAGGATCAAAAGAGATTATCAAATTTATTTTCAGGAAAATCATTCTAAAAAGCCAGAATATTATCCAGGCTTTTGAGGATAAATTTATCAACTGGTCTGTAGACAAGGAAGTAATGCAGGGAATGGTGGCTAAAACGCTCAAAAACTTCACCTCAGAAGACGCGTTTAAGAATAAGCTTACCCCGATCAGTGCAGACTGGAAAGAGGATGGCAAGTTTGTGGAAGACCTGTTCGTTTACACACTGAAAAATAACAATGAGTACCAGGCGCTGATCGCAGAACGTACCAAAAACTGGGAATCTGAAAGGATTGCCTTAATGGATACGATCCTGATGAAAATGGCAATTTGTGAACTGATGAATTTCCCTTCTATTCCGGTGAAAGTAACTATAAACGAATACCTTGACCTGTCTAAAGATTACAGTACGCCGAAGAGTAATTCGTTTATTAACGGTATATTAGATAAAATTTTGAGCGACCTTAAACGTACCAACAGTATCAAAAAAGCAGGCCGCGGATTAATAGAAGAATAATATGAAGAAAATTTTTGTACTGGCGCTGGCTGCGGCAACGTTTGCAGCCTGTCAGCAATCAAAATCATCAGTAACTGCTGACAGCGCAGTTACTGCAACCAAAACTGAAGTTGTTGCACCTGAAAATGCGCCTGTAATCAGTTTTGAAAGTGGGATGTACAACTTTGGCAAAATCAGCCAGGGCGAAAAGGTAAATCATGAGTTCAAATTCAAAAACACTGGAAAGAGCCCGCTGATCATTACCAATGCTACAGCAACCTGCGGCTGTACAACTCCCGATATTCCAAAGGCACCTATCAAACCTGGCGATTCAGGAGTGATCAAAGTAGTTTTCAACAGTACCGGTAAAATGGGAATGCAGGATAAAATTGTTACCATCACTTCCAATGCCAACCCGGAAACAACTGAGGTGCACCTGATCGGTGAGGTACAGGAAATTGCTGCAAAATAATTAATACTCATACACACACAAACAAATATGACATCTACAGTAATTTTACAAGCAGCCGGCGGAAGCAGTATGTTAAGTACATTGGTTCCAATGGTGTTGATCATGGTAGTTTTTTACTTCTTTATGATCAGGCCACAGGTTAAAAAAGCAAAAGATCACAAGAAATTGGTTGCCGACCTGAAAAAAGGGGATAAGATCGTTACTACTGCTGGTATCCACGGTAAAATTGTTGACATGAACGAACTTACCTTCCTGATTGAAGTAGAAGGCGGTACAAAAATCCGTTTTGATAAAAGCGCTATTTCTCTGGATGCTACAAAGGCCTCAGGAGAACTGCCTAAAGCCTAATATATTAATTTACACCTGAAGCCGCTCCTTTCTTGGTGCGGCTTTTTTGTTTTATTAAATTTGTTTACTTTACAGCCATGCCTTTTATACGACTTACAAAAATAGAGCGAAAGCGCTTTTTGGTATTGATCACCTGTCTCTTACTGGCGATTGCAGGATGGCTGTTTCTGGCACTGAACAACAAGTACGTTTATACGGCCAAAACTGTGCTGGTATACAAAAACTTCCCCCAAAAAAAAGCTTTTCACCCGCTGCAGTCAGATACAGTAGACCTGCTGGTAGAGGGAACGGGATGGCAGCTGCTTTTTGCACGCCTGCGTGTAAGCCCCCCTTCCATCAACATCAGCCTCGATAAACTCAACAACAGAAATTATATTCTCTTCTCAGAGCAGCTGTACAGTGTGAACAGTCAGCTGGAAACTTCCCAGAAAATCATATCTGTACGTCCCGATACCTTATATTTTGATTTCTCTAAAAGAACGGTGAAAAGGGTTCCGGTCAAGCTGGTCTCGAAGCTCACTTTTGCCAGGCAGTTTGGTATCTCAGACGACATCGAGTTTACGCCCGATTATGTAACGGTATCAGGGCCGCAGGAGGAGCTGGAGAAAATCAGGGAATGGAAAACGGATACACTGAAACTGACTGATATACAACGTCCCTCTGTTTCAAGACTGGCGATGAAACCCAACCTGCAAAAAAATGTGAACATATTCCCTTCCACCATTGAGGTGAAACTGCCGGTAGATGAATTCACGGAAAAAACCCTGGAAATTCCCCTTAAGGTGCTCAATAACAGTGAATACTATAATGTGAAGCTGTATCCTAAGAAAGTAAAAATTACTTTTTTGGTGGCGCTGTCCAGCTATCAGCAGGTAAATGAAGATTTTATAGAAGCATCGGTTGATCTCAATGAATGGAAAATACAAAAACACCATCAGCTGAGTATTAAGCTGACGCGTTTTCCCGACTATTGCAGAAAGGTAAAACTTGTGCCGGAAAAGGTTGACTTTATTATTGAGAAGCAATGATGAAGATTGGCATTACCGGTGGCATAGGAAGTGGTAAAACCACGGTTTGCAGGATATTCGAGAATTTAGGTATCCCCGTGTTTTATGCTGATACCGTAGCCAAAGATATTATGGTTACTGATCCAGTATTAATCAGGGGCGTAAAAGATGCCTTTGGGGACGAGAGCTATGACGCTGCGGGAAAGCTCAATAACAAACATATTGCAGGGATCGTGTTTAATGACCATATCGCGTTGGCAAAACTGAATGCCCTGGTACATCCGGCCGTTTTCAGGGCTTTCGATCTGTGGATGGCGACAGTACCTTCCGCTGCGCCGTACGTCCTTAAAGAAGCAGCCCTATTGTTCGAAAGTGGTTCCAATCAGGCCTGCGATCAAACTGTACTGGTAACGGCACCTGTGCCAACCAGGTTAAAAAGGGTGACAGAACGGGATGGAGCTACCGAAGAACAGGTGCTGGCCAGGATGAACAAACAGCTGAACGACGAAGAGAAAATAAAAATGGCAGATTTCATCATCAGGAATGACGAAAGTCAGTCTGTAATACTCCAGGTGATGGAGTTGCACAATCGATTTACAAAAATAACTGAATAATGATATTAGATGATTTCCTGGTACCAACTAAAATTGGGCTGTTTTGCGCATATGGAGGTTTTTACCTGGATCCCAAAGAAATAGTGAAAGATGCAGTCATCTCACACGCACATGCTGACCACGCAATCACCGGCAATATTAACGTATACTGCACAGAGGCTACTTCTTTGTTCATGAAACAGCGCTATAAAAAATTTGCTGCCGGCGAATTTCATGTGTTTGCTTTTCAGCAGCCATTTACGCTAAATGAGGTAAAGATCAGTTTTGTACCGGCAGGGCATATGCTTGGCTCTGCATTGGTGCTGATGGAGTATAAAGGTATCAGGTATCTGTATACGGGCGACTATAAGCTGCAGCCTGATGCGACCTGCGAGCCTATTGAATTTGTAAAAGCCGATGTGCTCATCACCGAAACTACTTTCGCCAATCCTGATACCAGCCATCCTGATGCAGAAGAAGAAATCAGGAAGCTGAGCACTACACAGAGCAATATTATGCTGGGTGCCTATGCCCTGGGCAAGAGCCAGCGGCTAATTCGTTTAATCAGTGATCATTGTCCAGAAAAAAGGATACTTGTACACCATAGTATACTCCCGTTTGTTAAAGTGTATGAATCGCTGGGTGTGAATATGGGAAAATACGAAGTCTATGACCGCAAGGTAATGAAGGCCAATCCCGCCGGTATGATTTATCTGGTGCCGCCCCTGGTTTACCGCAGTTATATCAGGGCAATTAATGTGGTCAGGGTATTTGCAACGGGCTGGAAACATTTACAAAACAATAATGAGTTACAGTTGTATATATCTGATCATGTTGACTGGAAGGATATTATTTTAACCATCGAACAGGTGCAGCCATTGCAGGTTTGGACTACTCATGGTAGCGGGGTTCAATTGAAGGAACATTTTCAAAACATTTTGGATGTTAAATTGCTTAACTGATGGAAGAATTTACCGATTACTATTTTGATGTGACTGGTTTGATGGTTTTTACCGAAGCATATCACCTTAAAAGGGGATATTGTTGTAAAAATAAATGCAGACATTGTCCCTGGAAATATGGTAAGGTAAAAAATAGCAATAGTCAGAAGAAAAGTAATTGATAACCATTAGATAACTTATGTAATGTTGAAAGAAACCAAAGCTCCCCGTTATGAAAGCGCATATCATGAGGCCATTGTCAACGTATCCTACACACATAACTGGTGTAACGATAAAGTTAAGCAGGCAGTGTCGCCATACGATATTACTTCTCAGCAATTTAATGTATTGAGGATCCTGCGCGGGCAATTCCCTAATCCGTCAACAATTAACTTTGTCAAATCAAGAATGCTTGATAAAATGTGTGATGCTTCCAGGATTGTTGACCGTTTGGTACATAAAGACCTGGTCATTAAAAATGTCAGCAATTATGATAAGCGGGCTGTAGATATCCTGATCAATGATAAGGGGCTCAACCTGCTGAAAAAAATTGATAATGAAGTAAGCTTATCAGCCATTCTGTCGTCGAACATCACGCAGGAAGAAGCTGAACAATTGATTGTACTGCTGGATAAAGCCAGGGGGAAGTTTTAACTTCCCCTCTGCAGAAGGTTTGTAGTATATGTTGTTTAATGTCCTGAGAGATAAAATCCGGCCAGTGCGATGCTGATTCCCAGAAGAACAGCAATCATTTTTCTTTTTGATACTTTGTGGTCTACGCTGGACTCAAACAGGATAGTAGTAGAGATATGGAGGAATATTCCAATTACAATACCCATCATTTTATTGAAGTACAGTTCGATACCGCCAATACTTCCATTACTGATACCGTAACTGAACAGAAAGCCAAGCGGAGCCATCAGCGCAAAAATCAACAGGTAGAATGCGATTCCCTTAAATGTAAATTTGTTTTGCAGCAGGATGCTTGATAAGGCAAAGGCTGCAGGGATGTGGTGCAGTGCGATCCCGAAAATCAGGGCATTATGCTGGTCGGCTGCCAGTGGCATTCCTTCCAGAAATGCATGCAGGCATAAACTGATCATGATCCCATAGGGAAACGAATGTCCTTCGCCGTGCTTATGGATATGGCCATGTTCAACCCCTTCAGAAAACTGCTCTAAAAAAATCTGCAGCAGAAATCCTATCAATATATATATTCCAATTTCTGCGTGATCCGGGCCTCCGTAAGCATCGGGAATGAGGTGCAGGACTGTAATTGCAAATAAATAAGCTCCGCTAAAGGACAGGATCAGCTTAAGGAGCTGTGATTTGTCGCTTTTTACTAAAAATATAGACATGCCTCCTAAAAAAGCACAAAAGAAAAGTATAAGAAGTTTCCAGATTTCCATTATAATCCCGGTTGTAATTTTTTATAGAACACTGATACTACATAGCCTGCCGTAGTTCCCAGGACTGCTCCTGCAATTGTGTCCAGGGGATAATGTACGCCCACGTAGATTTGTGAAAAGGAAACCAGGAATGCCCAGAAAAGGCCGACAGGCAAAATTGGTTTCCATTTGGGATAAAATACCATGATCAGGAATATGGCAATCCCAAAATGATTAGTGGCATGCGCAGAAGGAAAGCTGTAACCACTGCCGCAGGGCACCCTTTGGATAATCTCACTGGCCAGATTAACATCATTGCAAGGGCGCAGCCGGGCAACAAATGGTTTGATCAGTCTGGCAGAGATGGTATCACCCAGGGCAAAAGTGAGCAGGAGGCCACCGATAATATACCAGCCTCTCTTTTTATATTCCTTAAAACAGAAGATGATAATAAAAAGATACAATGGCGACCAGAAAAACTTGTTCCTTACGAGAGGCATCAGCCAGTCAAAAAAGGCATTGGAAAGGCCCCTGTGGATTTTTAGAAAAAGGGCTATATCAAAATTATATAGGCTTTCTATCATAGTTTTGCACAAACAAAAATCAGTCTCTCAGATTTAATGGCATCATAAGGGTCAAGGTTGTAGCTGCCGAACGTTGCGGTGATCGATAAGCCACTTTTTGCGAACATGCGTTCAAAGTCGTCCAGTGTAAAAGCCTGTACTCTTTCCTCAAAGGCGTAGTGCTTGCTTTTATGTTCAAAATTTATATGCTTGATGATTTTTCCCTCAGACACAAACTTATGGATGTCAAAATCAATCCCTTCAACCGTCTTGGTTTCCCTTTGAGTAAGGTTCTTCAGGATCTTTTGTGTATTGAAATAATCGATTACCAGTTTTCCGTCATCTTTGATGCTCTTTCTGAAAGATTTTAAGGCATTCACATGCTCCTTCTCAGTTTCAAAATAACCGAAACTGGTGAAGAGGTTCATCGCGATATCATAATAATTGATATATCCCAGCTTGCGCATATCATGCACAAAAAAGTGCAGGTGTTTTTGCTCAAACTGTTTCGCATATTTGATGCTTTGCTCAGAAAGATCTATTCCGGTAACGTCAAATCCCTTCTTATTGAGGTATACCGCATGGCGGCCACGGCCGCAGGCAATATCAAGAATCCTGGAATGGAGCCGCGGTTTCAGGTATGCCGTTAAGTTATCTATGAGGAATTCGGCTTCTTCGTCGTTTCGCTGACTATATAAAATATGATAGTAGGGAGAATTAAACCAGTACTGAAACCATTTACGCTGCATAGGGGAATATTAATGAACGGCAAATATAGCAAACAGGTCAGATATTCAGTTCAATTCGTTTAATTGGTATTGATTCTTAATTTTCGTATTTTTGGAAAACAAAATTTACAACATTTGACACTCATAAAATCTATCTCCGGAATCAGGGGAACCATAGGTGGAATTGCCGGAAACGGCCTCACACCAATCGATATCGTGAAGTTTACCGCGGCCTATGGCTCGTGGGTAATCCGCAATACGGGTATAAAAAAAATTATCCTTGGACGTGACGCACGGATTTCTGGTGTCATGGTAAATAATCTGGTTACAGGAACTTTACAGGGATTGGGAATTGAGGTGATTGACCTTGGTTTATCCACTACGCCTACCGTAGAAATTGCGGTTCCTATGGAACAGGCAGGCGGTGGGATTATCCTTACCGCCAGTCATAATCCCAAGCAGTGGAATGCGCTTAAACTGCTCAATGAAAAGGGGGAGTTTATCAGCGATGCCAATGGTAAGGAAGTGCTGGATATGGCAGAGAAAGCTGATTTTGAGTTTGCCAGTGTCAATGATCTTGGTAGGGTGAAATATGATGACAGCTACCTTCAGAAACATATTGATGCGATCCTTGCACTGCCCCTGGTAGATGCAGAGCTGATCAGGAAAGCCGGATTTAAGGTAGTGATTGATTGTGTGAACTCCACCGGAGGGATCTTTATTCCGGCACTGCTGAAAGCGCTGGGCGTAACGGAGGTTTTTGAGTTGTACTGTGCGCCGGATGGCGAGTTTCCGCACAATCCGGAACCGTTGCCTGAAAACCTGACAGAGATATCCAAAGTTGTACAGCGTGAAAAGGCAGATTTGGGTATCGTAGTTGATCCCGATGTTGACCGTTTATGTTTTGTAGCTGAAGACGGCTCTATGTTTGGCGAAGAATATACCCTGGTTGCAGTAGCAGATTATGTATTGAAAAATACACCGGGCAATACGGTTTCCAATTTATCATCTACCCGTGCGCTGAAAGATGTAACCCTGAGGGCAGGCATGGAATACCATGCTGCGGCCGTGGGCGAAGTAAACGTAGTAAACCAGATGAAAGCAACTAACGCGATTATTGGAGGCGAAGGAAACGGCGGGATCATCTATCCTGAGCTGCATTACGGAAGAGACGCCCTGGTAGGGATTGCCCTGTTCCTTACACATCTTGCAAAGTTTGGCCAGTCGGTATCCCTGCTGAAAAGCAGTTATCCTAATTACCATATCTCTAAAAATAAGATTACCCTCACACCAGAAATGGATATTGATGCGTTATTAGTTAAGGTACAGGAGAAATATAAAAACCAGCCCAACAGCACCATTGATGGGTTAAAAATTGAATTTGATAATGAATGGGTGCATCTGCGCAGGTCTAATACAGAACCGATCATCCGCATCTACAGTGAAGCGGAGAATGAGACGGTAGCTGAAGGCCTGGCCAATAAAATTATCTCAGACATTAAAGAAATTTTAAAATTGAATTAACACAAATGGACAGAATCTATTTAGACAATGCTGCAACAACACCTCTTGATAAAGCGGTGATCGCTGAAATGGTTCATGTGATGGAAAACTTTTATGGTAATCCCTCCTCAATTCATGCGCAGGGCCGTGAGGTCCGCACATTGCTCGAAAAGGCCAGGAAAACTGTAGCCGGACTGTTAAATGCAGTGCCTGCAGAAATTTTCTTTACCTCTGGTGGTACTGAAGCTGATAACATGGCTATCCGCTGTGGTATCGCTGCATTCGGTATTAAACATGCTATAACGTCTAAGATTGAACACCATGCGGTAGAACATACCCTGCAGCAGTTATTAAAGGATGGGGTGATTGATCAGCTCAGCTTTGTGAATATTGATGAAAAGGGAAATGTAGATTATAATCACCTGGAAGAACTGTTAAAAGATCATTCGCGGTCGATGGTATCACTGATGCACGCCAACAATGAATTGGGCACGCTGAATGATGTGGAAAGGATAGGTGAGATCTGTGAAAAATATGATGCCATCTTCCATAGCGATACGGTGCAGACGATGGGCCATTATGTACACGATGTAAGAAAGCTGAAAGCCCACTTCATTGTTTGTGCCGGTCATAAACTGCACGGTCCAAAAGGGGTAGGGTTTATTTATATCAATCATAATGTAAAGATCAATCCCCTGATCTATGGCGGTGCACAGGAACGCAATATGCGTGGCGGTACAGAAAATATTTATGGAATAGCGGGACTGGCAAAAGCGCTTGAGCTTGCCTATTCCGGTATGCAGGAACACCAGGATTATGTACAGGGACTTAAAACCTATATGAAAGATAAACTGCTGGCAGAAGTTCCGGGAATTAGCTTTAACGGGGAGACTGACCCTGAAAAAAGCCTATACACTGTTTTAAGTGTATGTTTTCCTGAAATGGAAATGTCTGATATGCTATTGTTTAATCTGGATATCAACGGGGTGTCCGCCTCGGGCGGTAGTGCCTGTTCTTCGGGTTCGAATATCGGTTCACATGTGCTGACAGCCATCGGTGCAGATCCGAACAGGCCTTCAGTAAGGTTCTCTTTCAGTAAAAACAATACGAGGGAAGAGATCGACTATGTGGTAGAAAAGGTAAAGCAAATTGTAGAACAGAATGTAACTGTTTAATCACAGATCAAATTAAATGTTATTCTGATCGCCTGTCGGTAATTTATGATCGCCTGCCGGTTTGAATGGAAAGTCCTGAATTGATTGTCCCAAAATCCAGATACTTTTTAAGGGAATTAATTCAGGGCCTTTTTTGTGGCCCAATGATCAGATGCTTTAAAAGGTGTGGCCAAAGCGGGAGTATTTGTCTCCTAAATGCTATTCCATCAATTCTGACAGTTCAAACGCTGTTCAGGTTCCTGCTGAAATCGTTAATATACCCTGATCAGTTTTTTCTATGCAGTACTGATCTTTTCCTGTCACACTGATCTTTCTTCTGACACGCTGCTCTTTCTTCTGTCATGCTGATCTTTTCCTGTCACGCTGATTTCCTTCCCGGTACGATGATCTTTAATTACCTTCGAAGCTTATGAAATATCTTCCAATCAAAAATGACGCTGACCCACTTATATCTTTTGTAAAAGAACTGTATGAGGGTGCATTCCCACAGAAGGAGCGCCGCAAATGGGAATTGCTTGCCCGAATGATTGGTACCGTTCCGGAAATGCGCCTCCAGGTTATCATGGAAGATGAAAAACCGATTGGCTTTATGACTATCTGGAAACTGAAAGACTGGTGTTTCCTCGAACATTTCGCAATTTCCCCTGCTGAAAGGGGCAAAAAGCACGGTGAGCAGGTAATGCTGGATTTTATTAAAGACAGCAGGGTATTGCTGGAAGTAGAACCGCCTGTTTCTGAGGATGCTTCACGCAGGATAAATTTTTACAAACGTGCCGGGCTGGTGTGCCTGTCATTTCCCTACCTTCAGCCTTCTTACAAAAAGACGGGCAAACCATATGAAATGGTTCTGATGAGCAATGTACCTGATGCCGGAGAATCAGCATGTGCAGAAATTGTGAATCTGATTTTTGAAAAGGTATATGGCTCATCCAGGAGGGTATAATGAATTGTGACAAACAATTCTGTTTTTTTGCCTGTTGTTATATCAATCTACTTATTTTTTACTAAAAACCAAAGATTATGATTACTCCTGAAGAACACAACGAAGAAGAAGAAAACAAAAAAACTGTATATAAAGAAACAACTACTGATGAAGATGATGAGCTGAGCAATGGCGAAACTTCCTCAAATTCAGGATCGGGAACAACGGCGTTTTCGCACACACCTGAGAGAAAGAATAAACCACTGGGCTCGGGACATGAGCCGGGAGTTACTCCAGGAAGGGATTTTTAATCCTGGTCCTGAGTGCCCTGAGCATATTAGGTAATAATGCCAGTATCAGACTGGCATAAAACGGATCTCTGTATCAATGTTAACTGTCGCTTATCGCGCCGGAAAGCCTGGATACAGAGATCCGTTTTTTTGTGTCAGCCCTTTAGTGACGCTATAGCACACCAGTGTAGTGGTACGGAAATTTTTTTGTGTAAAAAGTATGGTATTAATTTGTGTGTTAATATATAGTCCGTTACATTAGGGGGCGTAATTCAGATTTTGAATCCAGCATTGCCAGGGTTGGCGTTTGCTAAAACGTTTTTAAACTGAATATGCGATTATCACTAATTAACAAATATATTATGATGAAACACTTCTTGTCAGTGTTACTTATCGCTGCCGCAGTGCCGGCTTTAGCGCAGAAAACAGATAAGATCAGTGATCCTGTAGAATGGATTAACCCTTTAATGGGAACTGCAAGTAAACCTGATCTGTCTAACGGGAATACCTATCCTGCCATTGCTCTTCCCTGGGGAATGAATTTCTGGACCCCACAAACAGGTAAAATGGGCGACGGATGGGCTTATACCTACGATGCTGATAAGATCCGCGGATTTAAACAAACCCATCAGCCTTCTCCATGGATGAACGATTACGGACAGTTTTCCGTGATGCCGGTAACCGGTAAAATGAGGTTTGCACAGGATGACAGGGCAAGCTGGTATTCACACAAGGCGGAAACAGTAAAACCTTATTACTATAGTGTATATCTGGCAGATGCCGACGTGACCACTGAGATCACTCCAACAGAACGCGCTGCCCAGTTTCGTTTTACGTTCCCTAAATCCGACAGTTCCTATGTAGTGGTAGATGCTTTCGATAAAGGATCCTATATCAAGGTAATCCCTAAAGAAAGAAAAATCATTGGCTATAGCACAAAGTATGCACGTGGTCCTTTGCCCAACTTTAAGAACTATTTTGTCATTTACTTTGATAAACCTTTTGTGTCTGCAAACACCTGGCATGGAAATACTATCGCACAGGATACCCTGGAACTGCAAAGCAACCACTCTGGTGCGATCATTGGTTTCAAGACAGCCAAAGGCGAGCAGGTGAACATGAAGGTAGCTTCATCATTCATCAGTGTTGAACAGGCGGACATCAGTCTGAAAAGAGAGCTGGCAAATGACAGCTTCGAAACTACCAAAGAAAAAGCAAAGGCAGTTTGGAACAAAACGCTGAGCAGAATAGCTGTGGAAGGTGGAACGGTTGATCAGACCCGTACATTTTACTCCAGCTTATACCGTACGCTTTTCTTTCCGAACAAGATGTATGAGATCAACGCCAGCAACAAGATTGTTCACTGGAGCCCTTATACAGGCAAAACACTGCCTGGCTATATGTTTGCTGGAACAGGGTTCTGGGATACATTCAGGGCGTTATATCCCTTCCTGAACCTAGTTTATCCTTCGATCAACAAAGAGATGCAGGAAGGCCTGATCAATGATTATAAAGAAGGTGGCTGGCTGCCGGAATGGAGCAGCCCGGGTTACGCCAATATCATGGTGGGCAACAACTCTGCCTCTGTAGTTGCAGATGCCTATATTAAAGGCCTTCGCGGTTATGACATCCAGAAATTATATGAAGCGCTGAAACACGGCGCCAATAATGAAGGCCCTATCGAGGCTGTGGGCAGGGCAGGGGTTAAATACTACAATGAACTGGGTTATGTACCTTTTGATGTAAAGATAAGTGAAAATGCTGCGCGTACTTTGGAGTACTCGTATGACGACTTTACGATCTATCAGCTGGGAAGGGCCTTGCACAAACCTGCCTCAGAAACTGCTGTCTATGCAAAGAGAGCACTGAACTATAAAAACCTTTTTGATCCTTCCACCACCCTGATGCGCGGAAAAAACAAGGATGGGTCGTTCCAGTCGCCCTTCAATCCCTTCAAATGGGGCGGTGCCTTTACAGAAGGTAACAGCTGGCACTATTCATGGTCGGTTTTCCAGGATATCGACGGATTGTCTAAATTGATGGGCGGGAAAGAGAAATTTGCAAGCAAACTGGACTCTGTGTTTTCTTTGCCTCCGGTATTTGACGATACAGAATATGGTGGTGTGATCCATGAGATCCGTGAGATGCAGATTGCCAACATGGGCCAGTATGCCCATGGAAACCAGCCGATACAACACATGATCTACCTGTACAACTATGCCGGACAACCATGGAAAGCGCAGTACTGGGTTAGAGAAGCGATGAACAGGTTGTACAAAGCTACCCCTGATGGATACTGCGGTGACGAAGATAACGGACAAACCTCGGCCTGGTACGTATTTTCGTCATTAGGCTTTTATCCTGTAACACCGGCTGTTGACCAGTATGTGCTTGGAGCACCACTTTTCAAGAAAGTAACTTTAAACCTCGAAAACGGAAAACAGGTGGTTATCAATGCACCGGCTAACAATGCGGATAACCGTTATATCCAGTCGATGAAATTTAACACCAAAGACTACCAGAAGAACTGGATCAGTCACTCAGAACTCTTAAAGGGTGCTACCTTAGACTTTGATATGTCTGCGCAGCCAAATAAAAACAGAGGTACTGCTGAGTCTGCATTCCCGTATTCACTATCTACAGACCCCACTGCAAAGTAATCGTCTTTAGGTTATTCTTAATTGCAAAAAAGATGATATGGTATTCAAGGCTGCCTGCTGCTTAATCGCAGCAGAAGGCCTTGAATACCATATCATCTTTTTTTTTGCAACAGATATTCCCTGGCATCCTCATCCGGGGATGAAGCAAAAGTTGCTCCTTAAGAACCAGAACTGTACCGGATCAAATTGGAATGCAGGGAGTTCAATTCATTCTCGCTGAACTCAAACTGCCTGATGCATGACAAGTAATACAATATTGCTATACATTATGACAATAATGATGAGTATAAAAAATGCATTGATCATGATGCGACATGCCCCGTATGAAAATCTCTGATGGGAGTTAGTACGAAATCGCCATAGCTTTTGTATGGGGATTTGACGATAGGATTTGTATGAGGGATTTAGCGGTAGCTTTTGTATCAGGGATCAGACAATAATTTTTGTATGCAAGATTCTGCGGTACCTTTTGCATGAGGGATCAGACAATAGACTTTGTATGCAAGATTTTGCGGTACCTTTTGTATGAGGGATCAGACAATAATTTTTGTATGCAAGATTTTGCGATACCTTTTGCATGAGGGATCAGACAATAGACTTTGTATGCAATATTTTGCGGTACCTTTTGTATGAGGGATCAGACAATAATTTTTGTATGCAAGATTTTGCGGTAGGTTTTGTATGAGTGATTGGACGATAGGTTTTAAATGATAGATTTTGCAGTAGGTTTGTGCAGGTGATAGTAAACTTTACAGGTTATGCATCATGCCCGGATCTCCCCCCTTGATATTGCGGTGGGTTTTGGCTGAGGGTTAAAGCGCCCTGCACTGGATAAACCTTTACGGAAAAAAAATGGGATACATGATATTCCGGCCTAGTCGTTCATTTGCGTAGCAAATTAATGCAGCCGGAATATCATGTATCCCATTTTTTTCCCCCCTCACAATTCCAGTGCTATCTCCCCAGACAACATCCCCCCGTAATATCTCTAATTTTTTACCATTTTCAGGAACGTAGCCAACTTCGCCTTCATTGCCCTTCTGTCTACGATAAAATCAAGGAAACCATGTTCCTGAACAAACTCAGCCGTCTGGAAACCTTTAGGCAGGTCTTTTTTAATTGTTTCTTTGATTACCCTTGGTCCGGCAAAGCCGATCAGTGCTCCCGGCTCAGCGATATTGATATCACCAAGCATGGCATATGAGGCAGTAACCCCACCTGTAGTAGGATCAGTCAGCAATGAAATGTAAGGGATCTTAGCCTGGCTTAAAAGTGCCAGTTTTGCGGATGTCTTAGCCATTTGCATTAAAGAAAATGCAGCTTCCATCATCCTTGCGCCACCGGATTTAGAGATCATCAGGAAAGGGATCTTATGTTTAATACTGTAATCGATAGACCTTGCGATCTTTTCGCCCACTACCGAACCCATAGAGCCACCAATAAAGTTAAAATCCATACAGGCAATCACCAGGTCTTCTCCATCAATCTTTCCTACACCTGCGCGTATGGCATCCCTTAAACCTGTTTTCGACATTGTATCCACCAGGCGTTCTGTATAAGGTTTGCTGTCAGTAAAGTTCAGCGGATCTCCCGAAGTCAGATTTCCAAACAGCTCTGTAAACTCATTGTTATCAAACAGTACCTGGAAATATTCTTTGGAACCTACTCTTAAATGATAGTCACAATAGTGGCATACATATTTATTTTCTATAAGGTCTGCGCTGTGTAATGCCTTTTTGCAATTAGGACACTTGTTCCATAAGCCATCCGGCGCTTCTTTTTTCTCTTCTGTCAGCGTGCTGATACCTTTTTTTTCTCTCTTAAACCAAGCCATGTTATTCGTTGAAAAATGCGATTACAAAGAAACGAAAAAAAATTAGAACAGTTTAGCCTAGATTAAGGTAAAATAATCGGGTATTGATTTGCCCGGCCTGATATTTTTCCTAACTTCGGCAGATATAAAATCTAATAACAATGAGTTTAAAAGGCTATAAAGGCGTAATTTACGGAGATGCCCTTCAAGAACTATTCGAACAGGCAAAAAAACATCAATTTGCATTACCTGCAGTTAATGTGACCGGTACAAATACGATCAATGCAGTTATGGAAACTGCTAAAGCGGTGAATTCACCAGTGATGATTCAATTATCTAATGGTGGCGCGCAATTTTATGCGGGAAAAACCTTAAATAATGACAACTTAAATGCATGTGTACTTGGTGCGGTATCAGCAGCAAAACATGTTCATTTATTAGCAGAGCATTATGGTGTTGCTGTAGTATTACATACAGACCACGCTGCTAAAAAATTATTGCCATGGATTGATGGTTTGTTAGAACACGGAGAGAAATTCTTTGCTGAAACAGGTAAACCATTATTTTCTTCGCACATGCTTGACCTTTCTGAAGAGTCAATCGAAGAAAACATGGAGATCTCTGCAAAATATTTAGCCCGTATGGCTAAAATGGGCATGACGATCGAAATCGAACTTGGTGTAACAGGTGGTGAAGAAGATGGCGTTGATAACAGCGATGTTGACAGCTCTAAATTATATACTCAACCTTCTGAAGTAGCTTATGCTTACGAAGAATTAAGTAAAGTGAGTGATAAATTTACAATTGCAGCAGCTTTTGGTAATGTTCATGGTGTGTATAAACCAGGCAACGTTAAACTGCAGCCCGTAATTTTGAAAAACTCACAGGACTTCGTTAAAGAAAAATTTGCCCTTACTGCGGAAAAACCTATCAACTTTGTATTCCACGGCGGATCAGGCTCTACTCAGGAAGAGATCAGAGAAGCAATTTCTTACGGTGCCATTAAAATGAACATTGATACAGATATGCAATGGGCATTATGGGAAGGTATCCTTGAGTATTACAAGAAAAACGAAGCCTATCTTCAGGGACAGATTGGAAATCCTGATGGAGAAGACAAGCCTAACAAGAAATTTTATGACCCTCGCGTATGGTTACGTAAAGGTGAAGAAACTTTTGTTGAGCGTTTAACTCAGGCTTTCGAAGATTTGAACTGCAAAAACGCAAGCGACAAATTAGCTTAATATAAGTTTAAGCATAGCTGAAGATGATTTAGCGCTTAAAAAATATTAGCGCTTTTCGGTTGATCCGGGAAGCGCTTTTTTTTTACCTTTATCAAAATGATAAATCGTAAAAGGCAAGGTACACAGCTTAAATTCAAGACAATGTTGTACTGTGTGCTGCTGATCTTAGTTAGCAGCTGTAAGGACCGGTCAACCGCCCATACCGCCTTTTATTTCTGGAAAACAGTATTCCAGTTAAAACCCGGAGAGAAAGAACTGCTTCGAAGTGCTGCAAATAACCGCCTGTATCTGCGTTTTTTTGATATCGTCTGGAACAAACAGGAACTGCAGGCCTTACCAAATGGAGTAATTGCGTTTAAAGAGTCAGTATCAGCTTTGTCCATTACCCCGGTTATTTACATCACCAACCAGTCGCTGCAGCAAACTGCTCCTTCAGGAATAGACAGCCTCGCCTTTAAAGCAAATCGCCTGCTTGTCCGTCTTGCGGCTGAAAATGGTATCGTGTACAAAGATATTCAGATAGACTGCGACTGGTCGGTAAGCACAAAGACAAGGTATTTTGCTTTCCTGCGCGCTTTTAAACGATATAACCGCAAAAAACTCGAAGCAACCATACGTCTGCACCAGGTTAAATATCCCGAACGTACAGGAGTACCACCTGTTGACAAAGGCCTGCTGATGTTTTACAATATGGGAAAGATATCTGCCGCTTTAAACGTAAGGAACTCTATCTATAACCCCGAGGATGCAGCAGCTTATATTGCTGCCCTGCCTCATTACCATTTACCTTTAGATGTGGCATTGCCCGCATTTTCATGGGCTATCCAAATCAGGGCAGATAAGGTAGTGCAATCCTATGCGAAGATCAGCCTCGCAGAACTGTCAAACCCGCAAAACTTTGAACAAATATCCTCCGGCAGCCTGTCTGTCCCAGCCTTTACAGCCCTTAAAAGTTTCTATCTGAAAGGGGTATATGTAAAAACGGGGGATGTGTTCAAGTTTGAAGGAACAGATCACGAAATTCTTGCCGCGGCCGCAAAACAGGTTTCGGCATACCTGGCACCGCTCAACAACCGAACTGTCATTTATTATGAAATCTCATCAGTCAATTTATTACCTCTATATGCAAAAGATATCAAAGAAATTTCTGCTCATTTTTAGCCTGGCAGTGATCAGTGCTGCTGGTGTAGTCTGGGCATGTGGCGGTGGCGACTGGGACGAGTCTGAATATTCTAACTTCAGTCCCGAAGCTTTTGTAGACCACCAGTACTCGCCCTTTTTTTATAACAGCTGGCAAAGCTATTACGGCAGCGATTTCAATGATGACAGCAATACCCGCTATAACCAGCAGGTGGCTGATGAATGGAATGTTTACCTGGACAGTAAGATAAGGCAAAAAGATCTCCATACTTTACTGTTTAAATCATCCTATGCAGAAATAGATTCGTCATACCGCTATTTTAAAGGTGATCTGAAAATTTTACCCGACAGTTTATCCTCTCTCAAATCATCGGGCCTGACCAAAAAACAGAGGAGTACATTTTTCGAATACCTACTGCTGGCGAAGAAATGTGAGCAGTTTGCCGTATCAAACCAGACTTACTACTGGGACGAGAAGGTAACCTTTGTTAGCCCCGAACCTGAAGTTAATGTATCGCTGTTGAAAGCATTTAAGAAAAGCCATGATCCCTTTATCAGGCAGCGGTACTGGTTCCAGCTGATCCGTTATGCTTATTTTGAAGAACTGCCTGCCCTCAATGCCGACAGCAGTGCGGGGCCGGACCAGAGCGGCCTGGTTACGCTGTTTAACAAGTATCAGAAGAGCTTTCCCAAAAACAGTATGTACTACCGCGCATTGGGATATCTGGCAGGGCATTATTACAAACGCCAGGATTTTGCCAGGGCAAACTACCTCTACAGTCTGTGCTATAACTTTTCCTCCGAAATGAAAATCCCAAGTAAGTGGAGCTTCCATCCGCAGGATGAAAAAGACTGGGAAGAAAGTTTAATGCTGGCAAAAAACAAAGAAGAGAAAATCACGCTCTGGCATATGATGGGAATTGTGCAGGATGAAAACAGGGCCATAGAAAATATATATGCGCTTGATCCGAAATCAGAGAAACTGGACCTTTTGCTGAGCAGGCTGATCAACCAGATCGAGGCTCCTAATGCTGAAGTGTACAGGGACAGCACAACACAGATAAAAATAACCAAAGAGGACATTGCCCTGGTTGACCGTATTGCCCTTAAGGGCGACATCAAAAAACCTTATTACTGGAACATGGCCGCCGGATACCTGCATGTATTGACAGGAGATGTGGCCGCTGCAGGCAAATTTTACAGACAGGCAAAACAGCAGCTCCCTGCAAACAACCGCCTGGCCGAAGCCCAGTACAGATTGCTGAACTGGAACCTGTACCTCTCCGGCCTGAAGAAAATAGATTCAGAAACAGAAACCGAAATGGTGCCGGATCTTAACTGGCTTGCTGACCTGCGTGATCAGAAGGATACGCTGGCCAATCTAAGGTACCAGCGCGCCCTCTCAGAAAGTATTAATTTGCTGAGCCGCCTGTATAAAAAGCAGGGACAACTGCTCAAATCTGAATGTTTCCAAACCAGCACCGCATTTTATGTAAAGAATGAAAACATTGACGCGATGAAGTCACTGCTGGGCAAAACTAATCAAACTCCTTTTGAAAAAGCGATGCTGCGGTATTATCCTTATGATCCGGGCGATCTGTACTACCACCAGGGCTTAATGCTGGTGTACCAGGAAAAAACTGATGCAGCTATAGCCCTTTGGGAGAAATCCGGAGAAAATGCCACATTTGACTTACTGGCCAATCCCTTTAACGGCAGGATCAACGACTGTCACGACTGTGATTTTGAGGCGCTGCAAACCAAAAAGTATACGGCACTGGACGTCCTGAAAACGATCAAAGCCATAAAAGCTGAAATCGCTGCCGGGAAAAACCTTTATACCAATAATTTGCTGCTGGGTAATGTGTATTATAACATCACACATTATGGCAATGCCAGGGTATTTTATCAAACCGCAATCACCGGTTCAGATGCCACATCACCAATGGATATCCCGCTCGAATTCAGGTCGCGCTTTACCTCATCGGCCATCGCCGAAAAATATTACCTGCGGGCGCGTTCAGCGGCTAAAACCGCCACACAGCAAGCGCGCTGCACCTTCATGGCTGCTAAATGCGAGCGGAATGATATTTACAATGAAACCTTTAACGACCCGGCCAATGAGAAGAAATACTACTGGGATATCGATTTTACTACTGCCTATGCTACACGTTATTTTGCCGACTTATATACGCGGTACCGCAACACGGCATTTTACCGGGAAGTAATACAGGAGTGCGGCTATTTTAAAAGTTATGTTAACGGACAATAGTTTCACGTATTTAACATTTGTCAGGACTGTTTAATCCATTTTAATGTTCAACTTTACGTGATAACACATAAGTCATGGAAGCAACAGTCGGCAAGAAAAATCTATTTGAAAAATTTTCAAATGCAGCTACAAAATTTACGGGGAGTTCCACAGCATTTGTGATTGCCCTGTTAACGGTGATCATCTGGGCTGTTACCGGTCCGCTCTTTCATTATTCAGAAACCTGGCAGCTGGTGATCAATACAGGAACTACAATCATCACATTCCTGATGGTATTCCTGATCCAGAAAGCACAGAATAAAGATGGTAAGGCCATCCAGCTGAAACTGAATGAATTGATTGCTGCCCATGAACGCGCAAGCAACAGAATGGTGGATATTGAAGACCTTACAGAAAAGGATCTGGACCAGTTGCATAAATTCTACGTTACATTGGCAGAACTTGCCAAACAAGAAACCGATATTCATTGTTCTCATTCCATAGATGCCGCCGAGGAAGTAAATGAGTATAAATCCAGGCATCTGCGTAAGCCTAAACCAAATAAAGAACACAATGGAAATACTGCAGGTAAATAAGATCAGGACCAAAGAAGAGCTTGAAAGCGCTTTTGCTGTCCGCAGAAAAGTCTTTGTAGAAGAGCAGGGAGTTCCCGCAGAACTGGAACTGGAAAATGAAGATGTTTCCGTACACTTTCTGGCTTTACTGGACAACCAGCCCTGTGGTGCCTGCCGTTATCGTAAAACCGATAAGGGCTATAAATTAGAACGTTTTGCCGTATTAAAAGAGTTCCGTAACAAGCGGGTAGGGCTCGCTATGGTTGCTGCTGTCCTGGATGATATCCCGGATGATGATCAGCCCATCTATTTAAACGCACAGAGCGATGCCGTGGGCCTGTATACCAAGTTCGGCTTTGCCATCGAGGGCGAGCAGTTTGAAGAAGCTGGTATTCAGCATTTCAGAATGGTAAAGAAATAATCAGATATTGAATACGGTGGTAGAAAGCGCTAAAGCTTCCTGCAGTTTAGCGAGATTAAGCTCTAGGTTTTCTCCCTGTTGTTGAAGGTAATTAATTACGTCCTCAGTGGCCATATTTCCTGTTAGGTCGTCCTTTGCCATCGGACAGCCGCCAAATCCCCTCAGCGCGCTGTCAAATCGCTTACAGCCGCTTTGATAAGCAGCTTCAATTTTTTCTATCCGGCTTTCCGGCGTACTGTGCAAATGAAGGCCAATCTCAGTTTCAGGGAAGCTGCGCATAAGCAAAGGCAGTAGTTGCTTTATCTGTGGAGGCGTGGATACACCTATGGTATCCGAAAGGGATAGGATTTTAGTGCCTTTCTCTACTAGTCTTCCCGCCCAGTCCTCAACGATTGCGGCATTATATTCATCCCCATAAGGATTTCCAAATCCCATAGAAAGATAAACCACTGCAGTTTTTCCATGCTTTTCACAAAGCTCCAGCATCTGCTCAACGGTTGTTAAAGACTCCAGGATACCGGAATTGGTGTTACGCCGCTGGAAGGTCTCAGACACAGAAAATGGAAAACCTATGTAACTGATCTCCGGGCAGGCCATCGCTTCATCTGCGCCTCTTAGATTGGCCACAATGGCCAGTAGCTTTGTAGCTGAGTAGCCAAGATCAAGCTGTGCAAGCACTTCTTTGGTATCCCTCAGTTGAGGAATCGCTTTTGGTGATACAAAGCTCCCGAAATCAATTGTATCAAAGCCTGTCTGCAAAAGCAGGTTGATATATTGTGCTTTGAGCGCTGTAGGAATGAACTCATGTATTCCCTGCATGGCATCTCTCGGGCATTCAATTAACTTCATAGCGCATCTGGTTAGGCTGCCAATTTAAACCAAAAATATGGGAATAAAAAAGCGCTTTAATAAAAATGCCCCCAGAAAGTGTCTAACTTTTTGGGGGCATTGCATTTTCAGGGAAACCCTGTCAGTATGATAAATATCTTAGCTCAATTTTGGTTTTTTTTGTCCCAGGTCGATTACGATAGGAGTAGAGATACACAGTGACGAGTACGTACCGATGATACGTCCGATCAGCAATGCAAAGATAAATCCGCGGATGCTTTCTCCACCAAAGATGAAGATCACCAGCAACACGAAGAATACAGTTAATGAGGTCAGGATGGTCCTGCT
Source organism: Pedobacter westerhofensis (assembly GCF_900182595.1). Lineage (GTDB taxonomy): Bacteria > Bacteroidota > Bacteroidia > Sphingobacteriales > Sphingobacteriaceae > Pedobacter > Pedobacter westerhofensis. The sequence goes on from NZ_FXTN01000009.1 coordinate 264,150, forward strand.
CAGCGTACTGTTCAGTGCGAAATTGATCAGTGTATTGCGTTCTTCACCGTAAAGATCATCTTTACCTGCTTCTGCAAGTTTCTCACGGATACGGTCAAATACTACAACAGTTTCTGTCATCGTGTAAGACATAACCGTTAGGATCGCCGCGATAAAGTCTTGACCGATCTCCAGAGAGAAAGGCAATACGCCATCAAGGATCGTATAGAATGATAATACAAGTAATACGTCATGGAACAATGCGATAACCGCACCTAAACCATAGTTCAGTTTCTTAAACCTTACGATGATATAGATAAACATGACCAGGCATGAGAACAGGATTGCTCCGTAAGCGCTGTACACTAAATCACTTGCGATGATCGGTCCAACTTTCTGGTTACTCTCAATGCTGTATTTTACACCTGTCGTAGCCAAACCACCTCTTAGTGCATCTTCAACCAGTTTATCAGCACCAGCGTCCTGATCAGTGATATGATAAGTAGTAGTGATTTTTAAGTCCTGGTTGTTACCAGCAGTTTTAACCTGCAGCTCTTCATTTTTAAAGCTTGGGGCTAGTTTAGCTTTCACATCTTCAGTATCCATTCCTTTATCGAAATGAACAATGTAAGTACGTCCGCCTTTAAAGTCGATACCCAACCTTAAACCACCGTTTTTGAAGTAGAAAACAATACCTAAAACAATGATGATCGAAGAGATCGTATAATAAAGCTTTCTGCGTCCAACAAAGTTGAAAGCGATATTTTTGAAAGCGTGGATTGTTGCTTTGTTACCAAAAGTAATGTTTGCGTTTTTGTTCAGTAGAGATTCAAACACCAAACGTGAGATCAGAACCGCACAGAAAAGTGATGACAGGATACCGATACAAAGTGTAGTTGCAAAACCTTGAACAGGTCCGCTACCAAAAACGTAAAGAATAATACCCAGGATCAAGATGGTAACGTTTGAGTCGATGATCGAAGGCATTGCATGTTTAAAACCTTCAGAGATCGAAGCAGCTGTGCTCTTACCGTGATTAAGTTCTTCCCTTACACGTTCAAAGATCAGGATGTTTGCATCCACTGATAAACCAATTACCAGAACGATACCGGCGATACCAGGTAAAGTCAGTACAGCTCCCAGTGAAACCAGGATACCCATAATGAAGAACAAGTTAATCACCAATGCAAGGTTAGCTACCCATCCGGCTTTGTTGTAATACAGCGCCATAAAGATCAGGATCACAACAAAGGCAAGTACAAATGAAAGCAAACCGTTGTCGATTGCAGCCTGTCCTAATGAAGGGCCAACTACAAACTCTCCAACAATACGTGCCGGAGCCGGTAATTTACCTGCTTTTAAAATATTCGCTAAATCCTGTGTTTCGTTTACTGTGAAATTACCTGTGATTGAAGAGATACCGTTAGGGATTTCATTCTGCACAGTAGGGGCAGAGTAAACTGCGTTGTCCAGAACAATTGCAATCGCTTTTTTATTGTTTGCATCGGCCGAAGCTTCAGCAGTAATTTTTTTCCATTTCTGAGCACCTTCGCCAGTCATGTACATGGTCACCTCAGGTTTACCTTTCTGATCGTAATCATGACGGGCATCGCTAATGGCTTCGCCACCTAAATCTGGTTTTCCATCAGGGTTGATAGATTTGATCGCATACATTTCGAAAACCTTGGTACCATCCATTGGCCTAACGCTCCACATGAATTTCATGCTTTGCGGAATGATCGCTGCAACTTCAGGTGTGCGGAAGTAAGCATTTACTTTGGCTGTATCTTTTTGTGCTACCCATCCAACAGTTGCACCCGGACGTAAAGCAGGCTGTCCGTTTTCGCCCTGGTAAGTAGGAATATTTAAAACAGCAAACAGCGGGTTGGTTTTTGCAAGTTCTTTAGTTTTCAGATCCAGAGAATCTTTACCGGTAGATTTTTTTGCAAGGTTAGCAAGAGCGCTTCCTTTTTTTGCTGAGGTATCTGCAGCCGCTGCAGTTGCAGTGGTATCTTTTACTACTGTAGCCAGTGTTTTGTTGATATTCTCCATGATAGAGTAAACCTCTTCATTTTGATATACCTGCCAGAACTGTAATTCTGCAGAACCTTGCAATAATTTATGGACCCTTTCTTTGTCCTGCACACCCGGCATCTCAATCAGGATACGGTTGGTACCTTCCTGTTTCTGCATGTTCGGGCTCACTACACCAAATCCGTCGATACGGCTTCTGATGATGATGAACGAACGGTCGATTGCGCTGGCAGCTTCTTTTTGTAAGTATGTTTTTACTTCAGCATTGCTGGCACTGGCCTTCAGCTGTTGCGCGTTATCCTGGTTAGAGAAAAAATCTGCAAGTTTTACATTAGGGCTGTTTTTTTCAAAGTCATTTACAAACAGGGAAATGAAATCTTTGCCACCTGCATTCAGCTGCGTTTGTGCGCTGGAGAGTGCTTTGTTGAAATTGGCATCATCAGTGTTGTTCGCTAAAGATTTTACCAGTTCACCTAACGAGATTTCCATCGTTACGTTCATACCGCCTTTAAGGTCGAGACCCAGGTTGATTTCTTTTCCTTTGCAGAACTGATAGTCAAATCCTAAAACAGGATAAACAGGTACAGCCGACATGGAGTCTAAATAAGCTTTTTCTTTAACCAGGTCACCTTTGGCATACGCTTTAGCGTCTTTTTCTACCTTCGATGTTACGAGATTGAACGAGAGTGAATACACACAGACAATACCTAATAGTATTGCCATAAATTTAATGAAACCTTTACCTTGCATTTTTTGTTTGTAATTATTTGTCTATGCTGTATTATTTTTCAACAAGTCGGCAAATCTAATTAATTTTTTAATTAATAGTCAGCCTTCTATAATATTTATTGAGGATAGTGAACTATTTACGGAGAAGGGTTGAAAATGTATAAGCCCAGGCATTTTTTTCATCCGGTTCAAAACTGATTTTATCAGTTTCTTCCCAGAAACGAGTATCTATAGGAGGAAAAAAGGTGTCTGCCTCAAAATTTCCTTTCACTACTGTCAGGTAAATTTTATCAGTGATGCCCATTGCCATTTTGTAGATTTCGGCACCTCCTACAATAAAGACCTCTTCATTTTCCTCACAGAGGGCGATTGCCGCATCGAGGTCGGTTACTACTTCTGCCCCTGGTATTTCCAGCGAGGCGTTGCGGCTAATGACAATATTCCTGCGGTTGGGCAGCGGCTTTCCTACAGAGTCGAAAGTCTTGCGCCCCATGATCACGGTATGCCCGCTGGTCGTGTCTTTAAAATGTTTGAGGTCTGCCGGCAGTCGCCATAACAACTGATTGTTTTTTCCGATGGCATGGTTTTCTGCGATCGCTACCATGATAGAAATGATCATACGGCAACTGCAGCTTTTATGTGCGGATGAGGTTCGTAACCTTTCAGATTGAAATCTTCGAACTTGAAACTGAAGATATCTTTTACTTCGGGATTGATTTCCATTACGGGCAGCGGTTTGGCATCCCTGCTCAATTGCAGCTTTGCCTGTTCAATATGGTTATTATATAAATGTGCGTCGCCCAGCGTATGAATAAAATCGCCATACTGCAGTCCGCATACCTGCGCAACCATCATAGTGAGCAAAGCATATGATGCGATATTGAAAGGTACGCCCAGGAAAATATCGGCACTGCGCTGATACAGCTGACAGCTTAATTTGCCATCGGCAACATAGAACTGAAAAAATGCATGGCATGGAGGTAAGGCCATGCTGTCAATTTCCGCGACATTCCATGCAGATACAATGATCCTTCGTGAATCGGGATTTTTCTTTATGGTATCGATGATCTTGCTGATCTGATCGATATGTCCGCCGTCAGGTGTCGGCCATGAGCGCCATTGCGAACCATAAACAGGTCCGAGGTTCCCATCTTCATCGGCCCATTCGTCCCAGATCTTTACATTGTTATCTTTTAAGTATTTAATATTTGTCTCACCACTCAGAAACCAGATCAGTTCATGAATGATTGATTTGAGGTGTAGTTTCTTAGTGGTTACCATAGGGAAGCCTTCCTGCAGGTTGAAACGCATCTGATAGCCGAAAACGCTGATGGTCCCTGTTCCTGTCCGGTCGTGTTTCTGTGCACCAGTATCCAGCACGTGCTGCATTAAATCCAGATATTGTTTCATGTATCGATATAACTTATTTGAACCATGTCCAGTGCATGATTCTGTTAGAGACATTGCTTAAGTTACAAAACTACTTATATTTTTTATTACTATAGTAATAATTACAGGCATCATGCGGGATCAAATCTTTAAGTTTGTGTCTTCAATCTTTAAAAATATACAATGCTTGCATTCGCGAATGCCAAGATCAACCTTGGCTTAAATGTAATCGAAAAAAGATCCGACGGTTATCATACGCTGGAAACGGTTTTTTATCCTGTAAAGATTTATGATACCATAGAAATCACCGATGCGGACACAACCTTCTGCGAGATCAGGGGCGTAGCTATACCCGGAGATAGCAAAGACAATCTGTGCCTGCAGGCCTACAATTTGCTGAAAAAAGATTTCGGCCTGCCTCCGCAACAGATTACGCTGTTTAAAAATATTCCGGTAGGCGCCGGACTTGGCGGTGGATCAGCTGATGCGGCCTTTCTGATCAAACTGGTTAACGATAAGTTCAAACTGGAATTGTCTGTAAATGCAATGGAAGACTATGCGCGGCTGCTTGGTGCGGACTGCGCATTTTTCATCGGTAACAAGCCGGTATATGCGACAGACCGCGGCGACCGGTTTGAGCCGCTGGATATTGATTTGTCTTCCTGGAATATGGTACTGGTGAAACCGCCGGTGCATGTATCTACCGCAGATGCTTTCAGAGGATTAAAGCCTGCCAGTCCTGCTGTCAATGTAAGAGAGCTGATGAGCCTGCCGCCTGATCAATGGAAAGAGGTAATGAAGAACGATTTTGAAGAAACAATATTCCGCAAATATCCCGAAATTGCGCAGCTGAAGGCCGATCTTTATCATGCGGGTGCAACATTCGCTTTGATGAGTGGCAGCGGTTCAAGTGTTTTTGCGATATTTGATCATCCGGTAACCCTTCCCGGATTAGAACAAACCAACAGGGTATTTTACGACATTTAAAACCATGGAAATTAACTTAGCAAGAAAAAATAAAAAATTTCATTTTGAGGCAGTAAACACAGAAGGGCAAACCGTAGGGATTGATGCAAATCCATCTATTGGCGGCGAGGGCAAAGGTTTCAGGCCAATGGAAATGTTGCTGGTTGGTTTGGGCGGCTGCAGTGCGATTGACATGATCAATATGTTAACCAAACAGAAAGAACCGCTGGATGATGTGAAAATCAAAATCACTGCTACCCGTAAGGACGATGAGATCCCGGCGATCTTTGATGTGATCAATATCCACTTTGACATGTTTGGCGCGCTGAGTGTTCAGAAAGTTGAAAGAGCACTGGATCTTACTTTTGACAAGTACTGTTCTGTGTCAAATATTATCGGCCGTTCAGCTGAGATTAAGTTCTCTTATGAAATTCATGCCTGAGATACTAACTGATATACTCTCTGTCTTCTTCGCTCAAACCATCTTTGGGTTCTGAGTTAAACTTATCCTGGTCTGCCGGCCTGTCGTCATAAGTACTGATGACAGTTCTCGGTTTGGCTGCCATGTAACCCAGGATGAATCCGATAAAAGTACACACACCTACTACAACCAGTTTTGAAATCTGTCCTTTGGTGACGATAAAGTCAAATTCAACAGCATCTGTATTGATCATTAAAAAAACAGTGATCAAAATAGTGAAAATGATGATAAAGATGGTTTTGGTGCGCATAATTTTAGAATGTGTAGTTTAACATGACTTCAAATATAGGATTCTGATTGTATTCCTGATTCACAAACACAATTCTTGTGCCTACATCCAGTACCGGCGAATAACGCAGGATATTCATATTGCTGTGGAGTTCAAATCCGTAAGTTTTTGGCTGTGACAGTTTAGTGCCCTGGCCGATGTTTTCATAGTGACAGAATACACCGCCCCTGACGTTTGTGATGTAGGCAAGCGGGCCGATCTCTGCATCAGGAAAGGCAATCGGGAAACGGTAGTTTAACAGCAGGGTGTTTCTAAGTTTATCTTTGGCCCGGATATTATTGTATCCATAAACTGTATTGATGGCCGCGTTATAAATCCAGATGCCCGAAGTTTCCTGATAATTGAAATTGGCAAGGAAAGTATGGTTCCTGGCAAATCCTGGGAAATAAGCAAAGCCCTCTGCGGCAAAAAGATTACCGGCAAGTTTGTTGTCAAAAGGCTGGGTCAGGTAAGTGAAACGAAGTACCTGTGCCCACTTCGGCGCGATATCCCTTTCCGCAGTGCGGATGGAGTGCGTAAAGCTAAATCCTGTTTCCAGCGGGAAACTTAGCTTTTTGATAAAGTTGGCCGGCATCGATGCTGCATCGTACCGCTGGGTATAGCTTGTCCCTGCATCTACAGAAAAATCGAAAAAATGGTTTTGTGCAGTCAGGGTCAGCGGAACCTGCACGTTTAGCCGGTAATAGTTTTCCCTGAAGTCGCCCTGTTGTGTGCCGTTATTGGTTTCGTAAAAAAATCTGCGCGGCCTGTTGTTGTAGGTAAGATTGAATATCGGGTATAAGCTTTTAAAGCTGATGCCTGCGTTGTATTCCACTCTGCCCAGGTCGCGATGGTAATCTACGCCCAGCTGGGTATCAAAAGTATTCAGCAGGTTATTCGATTTAAGTCTCAGGCCAAAGAGATATTCATCTTCTACCTGAGGGCTGATACTGTGGAAGTGCAGCAGGTGTCCCAGTCTTTTGTAGCTGGAAGAGTTGAAAGTACTGTCCGGTACCACATCAAACACGTTGCCCGTGTTTTCCTGCTTCGCAGCTGCGGCGCCAAAAAACACGAAGTTATTTTTCCCGGCATCTGCAGGTTCAATCCTGGTTTTCGAGATCTCATAACCGTAGAGGTTAAAATTATTGAAAAGGATACTGTCAGTGCCCGGAATTTTCGTGGGATTAAAGGCTCCGTATTTAGAGGCGCTCAGAGCGCTTATTTTTCCTGAGTTGATATCTACGTTGTAAATGTTGTCAATTCCGCTGTAGTGTGCGTTAAATGCGATATTACGGTCAATAAATACCGGCCTGCTCAGTTGCTGCGGAGTTTCGCTGATGATTTTTCGTGTTTTACCGTTCTGATCAACCGTCCAGATTGCTTTTCCCAGTTCAGAAACGCTCACATAGGTAATCATGGAACCGTCGCTGCTGAATGAAGGTGTCTGGATCAGTAGGTTTTCAGGATTTGGGAAGCTGCGGAGAATCCTTCCGTTTTCAGCATCCAATACGATCATGCTTACTTTATTGCTGAGGTCTATACTTACTGCAACGATCTTTGTGCCGTCAGCCGAGAGGGTGGGGGAGAAGATGCGTGACCTGGACGTCAGCTTCTTAACTTTTCCCGACTTCAGGTCGTAACTGCAGATGACGCTAAAACTCCTTCTCAGGAACCTGCCGTCATATCTCACTTCGTCCCATACGGCCTTGCCATTCGCATAACTGAACCAGGGCTGTTCCTGCTGGCCTATGCGCAGTAGTCGGTGTTCGTTTTTATCCTGATCAATCAGTACCAGCACGGCTGTCTCTGCTTTGCTGTCTTTCAGTGCCAGGATTTTTCCATCCGGCATTTTTGCCGGGAGGTAGTAGTTCGTTGCAAACTTTGCCTCAGAGTTGAGTGAAGGATAGCTGACAGATGGTGTAAGGCCGGCCTGGATCTGCCAATCGTTCCTCAGTTTTACCGTCAGGGAATCATACCATTGCTTTGCAGTTTTTCCGGTATATTTCTTCATGCTTCCTGCCAGCGGGTAAAGCCGCACAGGACGCTTTTTTATGTCGGTAAGCAGACTGTCGATAATGTACTTTCCTGCATGTTCGCGCAGGGTGGAAATCATCAGGTATCCCAGCTGGTAATAGCCAGGAGTTACGTCTTTTTCTGAGCCGAATGCCGACTTGCTGTAGGAGTAATTTTTACCATTCAGGATTGCTGTTCTGTAGGGCATGATCCAGCTTGGCTGGCGGCCCCTGCCTACGTTGGTGAGCGAGGTTTCCGTACTCACAGCATCGCCCTCAAAAAACCAGAGCGGCAGGCTTACGCCCATCCATGCAAAATAGGCTTCTTCAGGAAAAGGATGTTCCTTCCCGCCAGTCAGTTTATCAAATTGTGCAACATGCCGCAGCTCGTGGACGGCGAGGTTATTGAGCCAGTCCTGGCTGTCAAATGACTGCGGCGGAGTAGTAAAGAATTCAGACTTCTTGGGGGCCAGCTGGACAAAGCCATTTGCGATTACCCCCCGGTTCTGAAGGATGATCGGGACCCTTGCTTTTTTGACGCCAAGACTACCGCCAACACGGCCAAAAATGCCGGGTATTGTATTGGCCATTCGCTGGGCCTCAGTCTCCAGCTCAACAGGGTAAATAATCCTGAAGCCGGAAGTGTTGATCTCTCTCCATTTTACACTAAAAGGGTTCTGTTCGCTATCGTAAACCTGAGCTTGTGCTGTATCTGATATTAATATTGAGGTGACTAAAATTAAGATACTGAGTATAAGAATTCTATAGTGTATTTTAAATTGCATTGATTAGGTTTACTAAAATATTTAGTTTTTTATAGTGGTCGGGTTTTGTACCGATGTAGTTTAACTGATTAAATAAATAATGTAAAAATCTCATTATTATCTATTTATGATAAATTATTTTTTTGGCAATGCTGTGTATTATATGAATAAACAATAGTTTTTGTGAATAGTTTTTACTTTACTTTTATCAATCGTAATCCCTTTAGAAAGGATGGGCTGAAGTTACACTATTTCAATTGCATACATGCAACTTTTAATGATGTTTAACATTTCAGATGTAAAGCAAATAAGGCTGGGAGAGGACAGGTTTCAGGCAATAATCAAGCCTTGCTCCTGCGTTTTTTATAGATTGGGTAGAGGAAAACAGCACCCAGGATCAGGGCAGATCCCATGTAAAATCCGGCAGACATCGTTTCTTTGTGGCCAAAGAAAATGAAGGCCAGTATGATGCCGTATACGGGTTCAAGGTTGCTGATCAGGGCTACCCTGAAAGCAGATAATGTACGCATCACAGAAACCCCCGCAATATAAGCAAGAGCAGTACAGATGGTGCCAAGAATGAACAGGTATATCCAGTCGGATACACTCAGGTTGAAGTGTTCCTGCAGCAGGCTTTTGTCCAGTAAACGGTAAACGGTGATCCAGAAAAATGCACCGGAAAGTTCGTAAAATCCAATCACCCTGGCATCACTTTTCTTGGCGAAATTAGAGTTGATAATGGAGAATAAACTGGCTGCTCCCGCTGCCGAAAGTCCCAGGATAATACCCGAAGTATAGTGTGATTCAAATTTGAAAATCAGGTAAATTCCGCAGATGATCACCAGGCCGATAAAGATATCTCCTGCCTGCAATGCGGTCTTCTTGATCAGCGGTTCCAGTACCGCTGTGAACAGCGTAAATGAGGACAGGCAGACCAGCGTAACAGATACCGTGGATGCTTTGATCGCGCCGAAAAATAAGATCCAGTGAAGGGCTACAATAGCGCCTGTGAAGAAGAACTGCAGGAATTGTGCAGTGCTTACTTTAAGGTTTAAGCCGCTTACTTTAAAATAAATGAACAGGGTGATGCTGGCAATCATTACACGGTACCATACCATCTGTACCGCACCGATAGAGATAAGCGCGCCCAGTATCCCTGTAAAGCCCCAGATGAAGACGGTGAAATGCAGGATAAGAAGATTTTTATTGACGTCTGAGAGCGTTTTTGCGGTCATTATTTTGGTGCTTTTTTTAACAGGTAAAGTCCAAGTAACCCAAAAAAGATCGTTGGTATCAGTACCGCCAGCAGGGGCGGGATGCCCCCTTTGAGGGAGAACATTTTGGCAAACTGGTTTAATACAATATAGAGAAAACTGAGGACAATACCAATCCCCAATGGCAGCCCTACTCCCCCTCTTACCTTCCTGGATGAGAGTGCCACCCCGATCAATGTAAGTACAAAGGCAGAAAGCGGCTGGAACCAGCGTTTATATTGTTCAAACAGGAGGTCGTTCCAGATCCCCGAGCCCCTCACCTTTTCTTTTCTGATCTTATCAGAAAGTTCCTGGTTACTGAGGTTTTCATAGACATTTTCGTAGGCGGAGAAGTCATCCGGGCGCATGTCCAGGACGGTATCTTTTTCTTTGGCCAAACCAGCCACCATCGTCTCTTTAAGGCCTTTTACATACCTGATCGAATAATTGGTCAGCTTCCAGCTGTGTTTAAGCGAATCCCATTTGATCTGGTCTGCAATCAATTTTTTCGTGAGCACATCACCGTTGAAATTATCAAGAGAGAATCGGTATCCCGACTTGGTTTTATTGTTGAAATCATCAATATAGATATAGGTGCTTTCATCCAGTTTCATGTGGATATTTGTTTTGCTGGGCGAATCGTTTTTCTTGATATACGTATTCTCAAAGCTGTTTTTGAGCTGATTGGTATATGGAAGAATGTAGAGGTTGGCTCCCAGATTGGCTGCGAAGATGATAAAAGCAGATACAAAATAGGGGAGCAGGAAGCGGTTAAAGCTTACCCCGCCGCTCAGTATCGGAACAATCTCGGTCTGGTCGGCCATCTTTGCCGTAAAAAAGATTACCGCAATAAAGTTGATCAGCGGCGAGAGCATGTTTACATAAAACGGGATCGAGCCCGCGTAATACAGGGTAATCACTTGCCAGAAGGACAGGTTGTTGCCCAGGAAATCATCAAGTTTCTCAGACAGGTCAAAAATAATAATGATGATTACAAAAATGGACAGGGTATAAATAAATGTACCCAGGTATTTGCCAATAATATAGCCGTCAATAATTTTTAATCTGCTTTTGAAGATGCTCATTTATAGTTTATTCCCTAAGATAGTCACCATTTTATTTTTCCAGGCGTAAAACTCGCCCGAAATGATTTTTTCCCTGGCTTCTTTTACCAGCCAAAGGTAAAAATGGAGGTTATGCAATGTTGCTATTTGAGCGCCCAGCATCTCTTTTGAGTGCATCAGATGCCTCAGGTAAGCTTTGGAATATACCTGATCAGCATACAGGTCGCTTTCTTCATCTATTGGCGAGAAATCATCCGCCCATTTTTTATTGCCGATGTTGATAATCCCGTTTCTTGTAAAAAGCATGCCATTCCGCGCATTCCTGGTGGGCATCACACAATCAAACATATCGATACCCAGTGCAATGTTTTCCAGGATATTGATCGGTGTGCCCACGCCCATGAGATAACGTGGTTTTTCAACGGGCAGTATATTGCATACTACTTCAGTCATGGCGTACATTTCTTCGGCTGGCTCCCCTACAGAAAGGCCACCAATGGCGTTTCCTTCGCGGTCCATCGAAGCGATAAATTCGGCAGATTTCATCCGCAGGTCCTTGTAAACCGAGCCCTGTACGATAGGGAACAGGGTCTGGTCAAATCCGTATTTTGGTTCTGTGGTATCAAAGCGTTTGCAGCAGCGTTTCAGCCACCTGTGCGTCATGTTGATGGAGTTGGCCGCGTATTTATAATCGCATGGATAGGGGGTACATTCATCAAACGCCATGATAATATCCGCACCAATCGTACGCTGAATATCCATGGCATATTCCGGACTGAACAGGTGTTTTGATCCGTCGATATGTGAGCGAAAGGTTACCCCTTCTTCCTTGATCTTGTTTACTTTGCTCAGTGAGTATACCTGGTATCCGCCGCTGTCTGTTAAAATAGGACGGTCCCAGCCGATAAACTTGTGCAGCCCACCTGCTCCTTCAATCACACCCAGTCCTGGTCTGAGGTATAAATGATAGGTGTTGCCTAAAATTATTTTTGCATCAATATCCTCTTTCAGCTCGCGCTGGTGTACCGCTTTGACCGTTCCGGCCGTGCCAACCGGCATGAAAATAGGGGTTTGGATGTCGCCATGAGCAGTAGTAACTACTCCTGCCCTGGCTTTAGACTGTGTATCGCTGGCCTGTAAGGTAAATTTCATAAATGTGTGTACGATTCGAAAAATCTCGGCAAAAATAGCAAAAAACACCCGGTTTACCGCTTAAATTTTTTATCAACATACAGCTGCATTACAGATTAAAAATCAGAAATTTGACCTCTTTCAAAAATACATCGTGGAATTAACCTTATCAGAGAGCTGCCTGCTGGGCGCCCTCATTTTTTGTTTTGTCATTCAGCTCTATTTCATTCTGTTCGTTCATTTAAAACTGGCGCTTGTTAAGGTTGAAAATATTCCGGCATCTGCCCCGAAGCCTATCAGTGTGATCATTTGCGCGCGCAATGAGGCCGAAAACCTGAAGCAGTATTTACCTTATGTGCTGCATCAGGAATATCCCGACTTTGAGGTAATCGTAGTAAACGACCGCTCCTGGGATAAGACCAGGGAGGTACTGGAAGGCTTTTCTGCTGAGTACAGGCACCTAAAAGTAGTTACAGTGGCTGAAGGTGAGAAGTTTATTGCCGGTAAGAAATTTGCCGTAACCATGGGCATTAAGGCATCGGCTAATGAATGGCTGGTGTTTACCGATGCAGACTGCCAGCCGGCAACAGAGCATTGGCTCAGGGGTATGCAGCAGCCCGAAAATGAAAACACAGAAATTGTACTGGGCTATTCTCCCTATTTCGGTAAACGCGGATTACTCAACAGCCTCATCCGTTTCGAAACCTTTTTTACCGCTGTAAACTACCTGTCTTTCGCGCTGAAGGGCATGCCTTATATGGGGGTGGGAAGAAATATGGCCTACAAAAAATCTCTTTTTTTTAAGAAGAAAGGTTTTGCCGCACACATGCACATCCCTTCGGGAGATGATGATCTTTTTGTGAATGCACATGCCAACCGCAATAATACAGAGATCCGCATCCATCCGGATACCCATGTATGGTCGGCCCCCAATACTACTTTCGGTGCCTACCTGAAACAGAAAAAAAGGCATTTCGGCGCAGGCAAGTTATATAAACCTGCCCATAAGTTTATCCTTTCCGCGCAGATCATTATCCAGTTCCTGTTTTACACGGTATTTGTTGCTGCTTTGTGCTTTAAACCTGCCAATTACATCGCAGGAGGGATATTTATCCTTAGCCTGATCATCAGGAGCTTTATTTATCCGCGTCTTTTAAAGCGGCTGAATTATCCTGGTTTAAGGTGGTGGTTCCCCATTCTGGATATTCTTCTGTTCATTTTCTTAGTGTTTAATGGCATTCTGTCTATATTTGTTAAAAAAGTAAAGTGGAAATAAGCTCAGCCCTCATTCAAAAGTATTTTAAAGATCTTAGCGAAGATCAGATTGCAAAGTTTGATCAGTTGTATGATCTGTACAGTTTTTGGAATGCCCAGATCAATGTAATCTCGAGAAAAGATATCGAAGAATTGTACGAACGCCATATCCTGCACTCTCTCGGAATCGCAAAATTCTGTTCTTTTAAACCGGGTACAAAAGTACTTGATGTAGGTACAGGTGGTGGTTTTCCTGGTATTCCGCTGGCTATATTGTTTCCTGAGACACAGTTTCACCTGGTAGATTCAATAGGAAAAAAGATCAAAGTAGTTACCGAGGTAGCTGCGGCTTTGGGATTAAGCAATGTAAAGGCTTCACATCTGCGTGCAGAACAGGTTACAGACCAGTATGATTTTGTGGTTTCGCGGGCGGTAACACGTTTGGGCGAGTTCTATCCCTGGATTAAAGGGAAGTTCCTTAAACAATCTAATCACGCCATCGCTAACGGGATTTTGTACCTGAAGGGTGGTGAGCTTACTGAAGAAATCAAAGAGTCTAAGCTAAAAGCGGAGCTTTATCCGTTGTCGGCTTACTTCGAAGAGGATTTTTTTGAAACCAAATATGTAGTTTATATCCCTCAATAGGTTAAATCAGGCTTTCCTAAAAATTTGTAAAAAAGGTTACCAGCAAAAGGGGCTTCCGTATTAAGTTAGCCCATGAGTTTAACCCATCAAATTGCCCTGACATTAGTTCAAAGTGTAGGCCATGTGACTGCTAAAAGTCTGCTGGCCAGATTCGGTACTCCCGAAGCGGTGTTTTCTGCCAGTATGCAGGACCTGCTTCAGGTTGAAGGGATCGGCGCCGTTACTGCCGGTCAGATTTGCCGTACAGACGCGCTTGTACTGGCAGAAAAACAATTAAAGTTTCTGGAGAAACATCAGATCGATCCGCTGTTTTATACGGATGAGCGTTATCCCAAACGGCTGAAGAACTGTTATGATGCCCCGGTGATGTTGTATTACAGGGGCACAGCTAATCTTAATCATCCCCGTATTGTGAGTGTAGTAGGTACGCGCAGGGCTACATCCTATGGACTGATGTTATGTGAACAACTGGCAGAAACGCTGAAAGATTATGGCGTACTTGTAGTAAGCGGACTTGCCTACGGAATAGACGTGGCGGCACACAGGCAAAGCCTGTTGCAAGGCATTCCTACTGTTGGCGTGCTGGGCCACGGACTGGACAGGCTTTATCCCTCGGCACACCGGCAAACGGCTAACGAGATGATCAGGAATGGCGGACTGCTGACCGAATTTCCCTTATATACCAATGCTGATAAGGAAAACTTTCCCAAAAGAAACCGCATCATTGCAGGCATTGCCGATGTAACCGTTGTGGTAGAAGCGGCGCTCAAAGGCGGGGCGCTGATCACGGCGGAACTTGCCAATTCTTACAACAGGGATGTGTTCGCTTTTCCCGGAAGAACTACAAATCAATACTCTGAGGGTTGTAATTTTTTAATCAAGACCAATAGGGCAGGACTAATCAGTCACCCGCGCGACCTGGCTTATTTTATGGGCTGGGAGGCAGAAACTGCATTAACGACTCCGCGCCAGTCATCACTGGCCATCGCGCTGAGCGCAACCGAACAGACGGTCATCACCGTTCTGCAATCCTCGTCTCAGAGGATCGATGAGCTCTCCATTAAAGCCGGGATCCCGCAGAGCAAACTGGCTATACATCTGCTCAATCTGGAGATTAAAGGTCTCATTGTGTCGTTGCCGGGCAGTGTTTATCAGCTGGTATAGCTAAAGGTTAAGATGTTGGCACCATATATTAGAATAGTCGCGGGACATTTCCCTGGTTGTTTCAGAATTATATTTCTTTAGCACAGGTAATTCGAAATTTGATTACGAATGTATTTTTTAAATAAAAATCTAGGAATCAAGTCGTATTTTTGTTTCATGTGGTATAACAATATATTAGAGACGATTGGGAATACTCCCCTGGTAAGGTTGAACACCATTACTAAAGAAATTCCTGCAACTGTGCTGGCTAAAATAGAAACTACCAATCCTGGTAACTCTATAAAAGACCGTATGGCTGTAAAGATGATCGAAGATGCTGAAAAGAGCGGAAAGCTTAAACCAGGCGGAACGATTATCGAAGGTACTTCCGGGAATACGGGTATGGGCCTGGCCATGGCGGCAATTATCAAAGGATACAAATGTATCTTCACAACAACTGATAAGCAAAGTAAAGAGAAAGTAGATGCTTTACGGGCCTTTGGCGCTGAAGTAATTGTCTGCCCTACCAACGTTGAACCTGAGGATCCACGTTCCTATTATTCTGTTTCTTCGCGACTGGAGCGTGAGGTTCCAAACTCATGGAAACCCAATCAATATGATAACCTTTCCAACAGTCAGGCGCATTATGAACAGACCGGACCAGAAATATGGGCACAAACTGAAGGTAAAATCACGCATTTAGTGGTTGGGGTAGGTACAGGAGGCACAATCTCCGGTACCGGGAAATACCTGAAGGAACAGAATCCTGATATCAAAATATGGGGGATCGATACCTATGGATCCGTATTTAAAAAGTATAAGGAAACTGGCATCCTGGATAAGAATGAGATTTACCCCTATATCACTGAGGGCATTGGCGAAGATTTTCTTCCTCAGAATGTGAATTTTGATATCATCGATCTTTTTGAAAAAGTAACAGATAAGGATGCTGCATTGATGACCCGTGATATTGCGCGTAAAGAAGGAATCTTTGTAGGGAACTCTGCAGGTTCTGCAATTGCCGGGCTGCTGCAGCTGAAAGATAAATTAAAGCCCGAAGATGTTGTTGTAGTGATCTTCCATGATCATGGCAGCCGTTATATGGGTAAAATGTATAATGAAGACTGGCTGAGAGAACGTGGTTTCCTGAAGGACGAAAAGCTGACTGCCAAATCTATTATTGCTAAAAAAGAACAGACGGAGATCTTTACCATTGATTGCCAGAAGACGATTGTTGAGGCTATCAACACCATGAATACACTGAATATTTCACAGATCCCGGTAACGCAGCAGGGGATGATTATCGGTAAACTGGCAGAAGGTGATATCCTTAAAGCACTGATGGAGAATCCTTCTCTGAAGTCTGCCTATGTGCAGGAGATCATGTCTGCTTCCTTTCCTTTTGTTGACCTGAATACGTCGATTGATAAGATTTCTGCATTGATCAATAAAGAGAACAGTGCAGTGCTTGTAGAGGATGAAGCCGGTAAGTTCGAGATCATTACGCAGTATGATATCATCAACGCGATCTCTGCATAAAATCAGCCACTCTATTTAAACAAGAAAGCCGGTTAATATTACACTAAACGGCTTTCTTGTTTAAAAAAATTATCTTTAGTGGCTCGGGCCATTACCATCCACACGTTTAATCTGCGCGCCTAAGGCACGTAAACGTGTGTCGATATCCTGGTATCCGCGCTCAATCTGTTCGATGTTATAAATTGTAGAGGTTCCCTCAGCTGACAATGCAGCGATCAGAAGTGATACACCGGCACGGATATCCGGAGATGTCATGCTGATCCCTCTCAATTTGTATTGTTTGTCGATACCATTTACAGTAGCGCGGTGCGGATCACACAAAATGATCTGTGCGCCCATATCTATTAGCTTATCTACAAAGAACAAACGGCTTTCAAACATCTTCTGGTGGATCAGTACTGATCCTTTGGCCTGCGTAGCGATCACCAAAACGATACTGAGCAGGTCGGGAGTGAAGCCCGGCCATGGAGAATCGGCAATCGTGAGGATAGATCCGTCGATAAACGTATCGATGATATAATGCTTTTGTGAAGGGATATAAATATCATCGCCTCTCAGCTCAAAGTTGATACCCAGTTTTCTGAAAACATCAGGAATCATTCCCAGTTCACTGTAACATACGTTTTTGATGGTGATTTCTGATTCAGTCATGGCTGCAAGGCCGATAAATGAGCCGATTTCGATCATGTCAGGAAGCATTCTGTGCTCAGTACCGCCCAGTTTGGTTACGCCTTCAATGGTCAGCAGGTTGGAGCCTATTCCAGAGATTTTTGCGCCCATGCGGTTCAGCATCTTGCACAATTGCTGCAGGTATGGTTCGCAGGCTGCATTATATATCGTGGTAATGCCTTTAGCCAGTACGGCGGTCATAACGATATTTGCAGTACCTGTAACTGAAGCCTCATCCAGCAGGATGTATGTTCCCTGAAGGTTGGTGGCATCCACGTTAAAGAAAGATTCTTTGGCATCGTATACAAATTTAGCGCCCAGTTTTTCAAATCCGAGGAAGTGAGTGTCCAGTCTTCTGCGCCCAATCTTGTCACCGCCCGGTTTAGGGATGGCAGCTTTACCAAAACGGCCCAGCAGGGGGCCAACGATCATGATTGAACCTCTCAGGCTTCCGCCTTTAGATTTAAAGGTATCTGATTTAAAGAATTCAAGATCAATGTATTTAGCTTCGAAAGTGTAAGTGTCTTTGGATAAGCGCTCCACAGCAACGCCAAGATCACCCAGCAGCTCTATCAGTTTGTTGACATCTTTAATATCCGGAATATTGCTGATCGTAATCTTCTCTTCCGTCAGTAGAACGGCAGAAATAATCTGCAGGGCCTCGTTCTTAGCGCCCTGTGGCTGGATTTCACCCTTTAATTTTTTCCCGCCAATAATTTCAAATGCGTTCATGTATGCTTAACGTATATAGTATGTAAAATCTGCCCTTAGTGTCTTTGCTTCGCGTTGTTATTGTTGCTGCGGGGGCGGTTGTTGTTATTATTATTGTTGTTTTGTCTTCCCTTGTTGTTGTTATTGTTGTTGCGGCCGCGGTTGGTATTGGTTGCAGCACGGTTAACAGGTGGCCTGAATTCAACTTTCGCCAGGTTGACATTTTCTTCCAGTTCCAGCTGTCCGCCGGATAGTTCACGAAGGTTTTTGAAGATCGTTTCATCGGCAACGCTGTCCTTGTTCCAGGTTACGTAGGCCATTTTCATGAAGTTGGCGATGCCCTGTACCATGGCAGCCCTGCGTTCAGGTTCGTCAACAGCTTTGGCTCTTTCAATCAGCACCTCTACAGTTTTACCATAGTGCTTGTACTTGATTTTCTGCTGCGGATAGCCAATATGGGCCGGCTTTACCAGGGCAGCTTCAGGCGTAGGTTTAGGATACGGGCTGTCCACTTCGATCTTATATCCGGAGATAATGTGTAAGTGGTCCCATAGTTTGTGCTTAAAATCGGCAACATCTCTGAGATGAGGGTTGAGAAAACCCATCAGATCAATCACCGCCTGAGCATATTTATTGCGCTCTTCCAGATCCGGAAGTTCAATAATGTACTTCACCATGTTCTGTACATTGCGTCCGTATTCTGCAAGAATTAACTCGTTTCTTGTGGTATTATAGTCGAAATTCATTCTATATTATTTCTAATGGCCATCGCTAAAGGGGGATATAAGAGCGTTAAAGGCCTGTTATAGCATATTTGGGTTAAAGATAAACCTTATTTTACAATTCGCAATTTAGCAAATTTTAATAACAATTGTTTGTTTCCTAATCCCTGGAAAAAAACGGTTGCTTTTACGTCAGGTAAATTGCCTTCAAGGTTGATGATTTTGCCGAAACCAAACTTCTCATGCTCTACCTCCATACCATTCTGAAATTCGTTTGCGGCATTGGGTGCAAACCCTGGTGTAGGGATGTGCGCAGTAGGCAGCATCGTGTTTTTTGGTCTTGGAGAAGCAGCCGAAGTTGTGGTTGTTCCGGATGATACAGGCTTAGGCTTGCTGAAAGAATCCCTTTGCTGTGACCAGGACCTGCGTTCTCCGTCAAAACTGTCTTCGCCGATGCTCGTTTTCGGAGCCTTAACGGTTTCCAGTTCCAGGTACCTTGCGTTGATTTCGCTGATAAAGCGGCTTGGTTCACAGTTGGTGAGCGTTCCCCAGCGGTATCGCGAAGTGGCGTAGGTGAGGGTAAGCTTCTTCTCGGCGCGTGTGATGGCTACATAGAAAAGTCTGCGTTCTTCCTCCAGGTCTGTTCTGGAGTTGAGCGACATTTGTGAGGGGAACAGATTTTCTTCCAGTCCTACAACAAATACATTTTTGAATTCCAGTCCTTTGGCAGAGTGGATGGTCATCATTGACACGGTATCCTGCGTTTTGTCATTCTCGCGGTCATCATTTGTCAGCAGGGCAATATCCTGCATAAAAATCGCCAGGCTGCGGTCTTCAATGTCCTCGCGCTCTGCGAATTCCTTGATACCATTCAGTAATTCCTGGATGTTTTCATACCTGCTGCGACCTTCGATACTATCATCCGTATGCAGTTCTTTTAAGATACCAGAATGCTGGGATATATATAAGGCTGTTTCATAGGCATCCAGTTTTTTTGATTCTGCCTGGAAACTTTTGATCAGCATAGCAAAATCATTCAGCTGGTTTGCAATACGGCCAGCAATATATTTCTGAGGTTCCTGGATCACTTCCCACATGGTAATATCATGCTGGTCGGCCGCCACAATGATCTTGTCTACTGTGGTATCGCCAAGGCCCCTGCGGGGATAATTAATCACCCTTTTGATTGCCTCCTCATCACTTGGATTAAAAGTTAAGCGGAAATAGGCGATCAGATCCTTGATCTCTTTTCTTTGGTAGAAGGAGAGGCCTCCATAGATCTTGTACGGAACGTTCAGCTTTCTTAAAGCTTCCTCCATTGCCCTTGACTGTGCGTTTGTACGGTAAAGAATAGCGAAATCATGATAATCCAGGCCATTAGTACTTCTGTCCTGTACAATGGCTTCGGCTACAATTTTACCTTCTTCGTTATCTGTAAAAGCCCGTGAAACCTTGATTCGGTCGCCGGATTCATTCTCCGAAAAGACGTTTTTCTCCAGCTGGTTTTTATTGTTGGCAATAATGCTGTTGGCTACTTCAACGATGTTTTGTGTAGAGCGGTAGTTTTGCTCCAGCTTATATACTTTCAGGTCTGGATAATCCTTCTCAAAGTTGAGGATATTCTGGATGTTGGCGCCCCTGAACCCATAGATACTTTGTGCATCATCACCCACCACACAAATGTTCTGATAGGCAGCTGCCAGTTTCTTTACGATAGTGTACTGGGAGAAGTTGGTATCCTGGTACTCATCCACCATCAGGTATTTAAATTTGTGCTGGTATTTGTTGAGCACATCGGGATGGTTCTTTAACAGTACATTGGTCTTAAACAGCAGATCGTCAAAGTCCATTGCGCCTGCTTTAAAGCAGCGTTTGGTATAGGTTTCATAGATTACACCAAGCATCGGACGTTTATTGCTCACGTCCTCTGCCTGTATCTCTGCACTTTGCATATACTCCACATGGCTCACCAGATTATTCTTTGCCGAAGAGATGCGGTTATAGACAAAGTTGGCATTATATAACTTATCATCCAGCTGCATTTCGCGCAGGATGGCCCTGATCAGGCTTTTGCTGTCGTCTGTATCGTAGATGGTAAAGTTTGAAGGGTAACCGATCTTCTCCGCTTCCACGCGCAATATTTTTGCAAATACCGAGTGAAATGTGCCCATCCAAAGGTTTTTAGCTTCTGCACCAACCACTTTAGAGATACGTTCGCGCATATCCTTAGAGGCTTTATTGGTAAATGTGAGTACCAGTATATTAAATGCGTCTACACCTTTTTCGATCAAATGTGCCACCCGGTATGTAATTACACGGGTTTTACCAGATCCTGCACCTGCAACAATCATTGCTGGTCCCTGGGTATTTTCTACTGCTGCACGTTGCTGAGGGTTTAATCCTGCTAAGTAATCCAAATTGAATCTGAGTTTGCTTTATGAAAGCTACAAAAATAATAAAACTCCAGGTCTTCTCGCAACATGTTGGTAAATTGAATGAAGAACCGGGGCAGGCTAATTCAACTGTGTGCTCCCTGCTGAAGGAAGCCGGGAAGTTGCAGCATATTCCTCAACCGAGACTTTAATAAAATCCTGGATCAGCAGGATCATCATCTGGACAGTTTCGATGCTGAAGATCTCCTGCAGATAGCTGATGTTGCCTTCAAATCTCTGTTTAAAGCCTGCTGTTAGCTCCTTGATGACCGCCTGCGTATTCTCATTACTGATGTCCAGGCGCGCTTTCAAATCGTCATTACTGCAGGCCCAGCCCAGGGTACGCATCATATGTTTTTTCATGTAAGATTCAAAACTTTCGTCATAAGGGTCAATCCATACATATATCGCTGAAAATGCCGGCTCCCTTACCTTTCTTGTTTTGAGCATGTGATCCTCCATAAATTTTGTTTTTACCTGTGCTGATAACAATGCATAATGGTTCTACTATTTATGTTAATCCTTCCCCTGATAGAGTTGGTTTCGTTAAAGAATAGCTGCTGCATTTTTATTTGTAATAAATTACTGTATTTAAGTTCTTAATATGCAGTAGTTTATTGTAGTAAATATGGTAAAAAAAATCCTATTCATGAATTAAATATGGAATGAATTGAGATATTGTAAAATATTTTCCAATTTCTAAGATCCATTATTGCCCGGGCTGCCTGATACAAAACGAATTTGCAATTTTATATATTTGTCCAAATTCAATTGTTATGCAAGAGATTAAAAAATATGTAGAAGAAAACAAACAGCGTTTTCTGGATGAGTTATTCGAACTGTTGCGTTTTCCATCGGTGAGTGCCGATCCCAAATATAAAACGGATGTGTTCAAAGCTGCTGATTTTGTGGCCGAAAAGTTGAAAGAAGCTGGTGCAGACCAGGTAGAGGTTTGCCAGACTGCCGGGTATCCTATTGTTTATGGTGAGAAGATTATTGATGCGTCGCTCCCTACCATTTTAGTGTACGGGCATTACGATGTACAGCCGGCTGATCCGCTGGAGTTGTGGCATACACCTCCTTTTGAACCTACCATACGTGAGGGCAAGATTTATGCACGTGGTTCTGCTGATGATAAAGGCCAGTTCTATATGCATGTAAAGGCTTTTGAACTAATGGTTAAAACCAATACACTGGCCTGCAATGTGAAATTTATGATCGAAGGCGAAGAAGAAGTAGGCTCTGCCAACCTGAGCACTTTCGTCAACGTGAATGCTGAACGCTTAACTGCTGATGTGGTACTGATTTCTGATACTTCGATGATCAGTATGGAAGATCCATCTATAGAAACGGGGTTGCGCGGCCTTTCTTATCTCGAGGTCGAAGTGACAGGGCCAAACAGGGACCTTCACTCAGGTATTTACGGAGGTGCAGTAGCCAATCCGATCACGGTCCTGTGCCAGATGATCGCCTCGCTGCATGACGGGAATAACCATATTACTATTCCTGAATTTTATAGTAAAGTAGCAGAACTGACAGAAGAGGAAAAAACAGCATTGAATTCTGCTCCCTTTGACCTTGAGGAATATAAAGCCGATCTTGATATCGCAGAGGAGTGGGGCGAAAAAGGATATTCTACGCTTGAACGTACAGGAACCAGGCCTACACTGGAGGTTAATGGCATCTGGGGAGGGTATATCGGAGAGGGTGCAAAAACGGTATTGCCATCAAAAGCCAATGCAAAGATCTCCCTGCGCCTTGTTCCCAATCAGAGCTCTGCCGAGATTGCTGAGATCTTCCAGAAACATATGGAATCCATCGCACCTGCCTCCGTTAAGGTAAAGGTAATCAATCACCATGGTGGCGAGCCTGTGGTTACACCAACCGACAGTGTGGCTTACCGTGCTGCTGAAAAAGCAATTGAGGAGAGCTTCGGGAAAAAACCAATTCCTACACGCGGCGGGGGAAGTATCCCTATTGTTGCCTTGTTTGAAGATGTGCTGGGCATTAAATCTGTACTAATGGGCTTTGGGCTGGACAGTGATGCCCTGCATTCACCAAATGAAAAATATGATATCTTTAATTACTATAAAGGGATTGAAACCCTGCCGCTGTTCCACAAGTATTTTGCAGAACTGAGTAAATAAATCTGATTTAATTTTTTGATAAAGGGCGGCTCTTATGCTGCCCTTTTGTATTTTTACACCGTGCCTCCACCGATAAAGAAGAAACCTACCGAGCTGCTGAAAAGAGCAATGTCTCCGGATACAACAAGTACACCAAAGAAAACAGGTACTACCAGACAGTCAACCGCGGCGAAGCCTGCAGCAAGAAGAAAAAAAGCCCTTGTAAAGAAAAAAAAGGCAATACCGCTCCAGGTAAAGTTCCTGATTGCTGCCTTGCTCCTGATCCTGTTTTCTCCTTTGTATTATGGATATGTGCTCAGGCTGTTCAGTTCTTCGATCAGCTGGATCAAGGATATCGGTGAAGATCCCAACTACCGTACTTACAAAAGCTATGCGATCCGTATCCCCAGGAACTTCAGTATTCACGGGATAGATGTATCATCGTACCAGGGGAAAATCGACTGGAAAAAAGTAAAGGCGATGAAAGAGGACAGTGTACATGTTACGTTTGCCTTTATCAAAGCTACGGAAGGTATCTCCAGTGTAGATCCGTACTTTCAGCGAAACTGGAGGGAAGCACCCAAGGCAGGAATTGTCTGCGGGGCTTACCATTACTTTATACCCCGGAAATCAGGATTATGGCAGGCCAGGTTCTTCCTGCAAACCGTTAAGTTTGAAGAAGGTGACCTGCCGCCGGTGATAGATGTGGAAGACCTGAGCGGTCAGTCGCCGGAAAAGATGCGCGCTGAGCTGAGTGATTTTATCCGTCATGTGGAAAAGAAAACAGGAGTAAAGCCTATCATCTATTCCGGACTGGTATTTTACAAGGATTATCTGAAAGGTCATTTTGATGGTTATCCCTTATGGATTGCGCACTATTATCAGGCAGAGCTCAAAGCAGGGAAAACTACGAAATGGCAGTTCTGGCAGCATTCTGACCGGGCCAGGATCACCGGTATCAGCCATGTAGTAGATTTCAATGCCTTTAAGGGTGATAGCCTTACTTTCCAGCAAATGCTAATTAAATAATCAGTTCGCTGTACAGTCCTGCATTTGGTAAATTTGCATTAACAGGAACAAATTGTAATCTTCCTTTGTTAGGATAGGCAAAGCAATGAAACAAAACATCTATATTTGCCGAAATAAATCAAATCAGCGGTCTGTAATAGCAGCTGAGCAAGCAATAAATTATTTAACTAAATAAGATTCCAATGAGTATTAAACCCAATACAGTGGTTTCATTAACGTACGAACTGCATACGACTAATGAAGAAGGACAACAAGTTTTCGTAGAAAAAGCTGATGAGCAAAATGCTTTGGTTTTCTTATACGGTACCGGCATGATGTTGCCGAAATTTGAAGAGCATTTAGCTGGACTGAATGTTGGTGATGAGTATAAATTTGAGTTAAGCGCAGCTGATGGCTATGGAGAACAAGATCCGGGTGCTTTTGCTGATCTTCCAAAAGATATGTTCAAGGATGTTGACCTCCCTAATGTAGGTGATGTTATTCCTTTGCAGGACAATGAAGGAAACCACTTCAGAGCTGGTGTTACAGGCATTCATGATGATACGATCTCTGTAGATTTAAACCACCCTATGGCTGGTAAAAACCTGATCTTTGGCGGAACAATCCTTGCTGTTCGCGAAGCTACTGAAGAAGAATTAAGTCATGGTCATGCACACGGTGCTGACGGACATTCGGGACACTAGTTCCAATAGATAAATCCAATAAAAAAGGTGCAGATTTAATTTTCTGCACCTTTTTTATTCCCCCGGAATTAATTTTCCTTGACCTGCAGACTGCATTTCTCGCAAATCCCGTAAGCGGTGGTATTAATCGTAGCGGCTTTAAAGCCCTCCGGCATCGTCATCTTTGGTACCTTAACATCTAGACAGTAAATCCTGCTGCAGTTGGTACAATTAAAATGTACATGTTCATCATGGTGATGATCTGCGGTGCATGCAGTTGAACAGATCGCATAATTGGCCGTTCCGTTCATGTCCATAATGCGGTGCAGAATACCCTTATCTTCATAGATATTCAAAATGCGGTACAACGTTACCCGGTCTATTTCTTTACCCAGTTTTTTTTCCAGTTCCGGCTGTGATATGGCTACAGTATCCAATGCAATTTCCTCTAAAACACGAACTCTCTGTTTGGTATGCTTTAACGAATGTTCTTTCAATACATCAACCGGATTGATCTTCATGGTATAACTGCTGTTTATGCGCTGGCCTGCTAGGTGAATGATAAAGCAAATATACCAATAGCCTAAGCCGGGAGCAAATAAATGACAGTATATTTAAATGCAATTATGTTGCTTTAGTTGTGGGGTAAACTATATTTGCAACATCATTGCATTAGTAAAGTATTTGAATCAGATGAAGAAGAAATTATTGCCCGTAACCGTCTTGAGCGGATTCCTTGGAAGTGGTAAAACAACCCTGTTGAACCATATTCTTCACAACAAACAAAATCTGAAAGTAGCCCTCATCGTAAATGATATGAGCGAAATCAATATTGATGCCCGTACTGTTCAGAACGGGCATATGCTATCCCGAACGGAAGAGAAACTTGTAGAAATGAGCAATGGCTGTATCTGCTGTACATTACGTGAAGATCTGATTGCAGAGGTAGAAAAACTGGCAAAGGAGGACAGGTTCGATTACCTGATCATCGAAAGTACCGGTATCTCTGAGCCTATACCCGTGGCACAGACCTTCAGTTATGTGGATGAGACGATGAACATTGACCTGAGTAAATTCAGCAAGCTGGATACGATGGTTACCGTGGTAGACTGCTTTAATTTCAGAAACGATTTTGGCACAAAAGAGTTACTGCTGGACAGGGATTGGGTGAATGATCCGGCAGACAGGCGTACGATTGTGAACCTGCTGACAGACCAGATAGAATTTGCCAACGTGATCATTCTGAATAAAACGGACCTGATTTCTGCCGAAGACCTGAAGTTGCTGAAGGCTGTGGTCAGAAAATTAAACCCTTCTGCCCGGCAGATTGAATCTTCTTTTAGTAAAGTTGATCCGAAAGAGATCCTCAATACAGGTTTGTTCAATTTCGAAGAGGCCGCACAGGGAGCCGGTTGGATACAGGAACTGAATGCGGAACACTCGCCCGAAACTGAAGAATACGGGATCAGCAGTACCGTTTTCAGATCGCCGGTCCCTTTTCACCCGCAAAGGTTCTGGGACTTTCTGAATAAGGAATTCCCTCCAAATGTAATCCGTACCAAAGGATTGTTCTGGCTGGCAGCAATGCCTGACCATGCCTTGAATTTCTCTCAGGCTGGCGGCTCACTAAGAATAGAGAATGCCGGGGTATGGTGGGCAAGTATGGAACTGTCTGAAAGGCTTGCTTATCAGGATTACGCTGAAAACAGATCCCAGATTGAGTCCAGATGGAACAGCGGCTTTGGCGACCGCCTCAATGAAATGGTGTTTATCGCGCAGGATATGGAAAAAGAAACACTGCACTGGGAGCTCAGCAACTGCCTCCTTACAGCTGAAGAACTTGTCCTGTATAAAAACAAACAAACCTTTGTAAACCCTTTTGCCAGTGTAATTATCTGATATAATTAGCGCAATGCAGTTACTACTGTATTGCGCCAATACTATATTTGATGTTAAATTAGTTGTTTTCCAGGTAATCCATGCCTTTTTGAGTAATAGTAACCGAAGGGTGTGCTTCATCCGGATGATAAGCGATAAAGCCCATTCTTTCCAGTTCATCATAAGTTTCTTCCATACCTCCAAGAATAGATGAACTTACCTGTTTTTCGATCGACGCCAGCAGCGTTTTAATTTCTTCTCTTTCCATGATTTTTGCTTATAGCATATAAACAAAATGGGCATGATAAAGTTTACCATGCCCATTCTTATTTTATGTTTAAATCAGTTATTTATACATTTGTGCCCTTAACTCTGCCACATCCCCACTATTGATATATTCATCATAGCTCATCATTTTATCAATTGTTCCTTTAGGAGTGATTTCAATCACGCGCGTTGCAACAGATTCTGTAAGTGCATGGTCACGTGATGTAAACAGGATCGTTCCTTTAAAATCCTTCATACCGTTGTTCAGTGCGGTAATTGATTCCAGGTCAAGGTGATTCGTTGGCTCATCAAACAGGAGCAGGTTGGCATGTTTCAGCATCATTTGCGAGAACATACAACGCATTTTTTCACCTCCTGAGAGCACTTTAACATTCTTTAGTACTTCCTCTCCGGAGAAGAGCATCCTGCCCAGGAAACTCCTTACAAACTGCTCGTCCTTATCGGTATCAGAATATTCTCTCAGCCAGTCTACCAGGTTTTCGTCTTTACCTTCAAAATATGTAGAGTTATCATTTGGAATGTCAGCAATGTTGATGGTTACACCATATTTAAAGTCGCCGGTATAATCCTTGTCACGGCCTGTCAGCACTTCATAAAATGCGGCAGTAGCCAAACTGTTTTGTGAAACGATGGCAATTTTGTCGCCTTTATTCACCATAAAGTTGATGTCCTTGAACATCACTTCGCCGTTGACAGTTTTGCTCAGTTTCTCTACCTGCAGGATCTGGTCACCAGCTTCCCTGCCCAGGTTATTAAACATAATAGCCGGGTACTTACGGCTTGAAGGTTTAATCTCTGTAAGGTCGATCTTGTCCAGGGCCTTCTTACGCGAAGTTGCCTGTTTGGATTTTGATGCGTTGGCGCTGAAGCGCTGGATAAATTCCTGCAGTTCCTTAACTTTTTCTTCCAGTTTCTTGTTCTGGTCGCCACGCTGTTTTAATGCCAGCTGGCTAGACTCATACCAGAAAGTATAGTTACCGGAGTAAATACTCATTTTACTGAAATCGATATCTACGATATGTGTACATACGGCATCTAAAAAGTGCCTGTCGTGACTTACCACCAATACGATACTTTGATAATCAGCCAGGAAATTCTCCAGCCAGGCGATGGTCTCGATGTCCAAATCGTTGGTAGGCTCATCCAGCAGAAGGATATCAGGGTTTCCAAATAATGCCTGTGCAAGCAATACGCGTACTTTTTGCTTTCCGTCCAGTTCCTTCAGTTGTTTAAAATGAAGTTCTTCCTTGATCCCTAAGTTGCTGAGCATGGTTGCTGCATTGCTCTCCATGTTCCAGCCATCCATTTCAGCAAATCTGTTTTCCAGTTCACCGGCGCGTTCGCCATCTTTATCCGAGAAATCTTCTTTCAGGTAGATCGCATCTTTCTCCTTCATGATGTCATACAGTTCCTTATGACCGATCATCACGGTCTCCAGCACAGAAAACTCATCAAACTCATAGTGGTTT
Organism: Pedobacter westerhofensis; assembly: GCF_900182595.1. Lineage (GTDB taxonomy): Bacteria > Bacteroidota > Bacteroidia > Sphingobacteriales > Sphingobacteriaceae > Pedobacter > Pedobacter westerhofensis. The sequence goes on from NZ_FXTN01000009.1 coordinate 292,787, forward strand.
TGTTTTAAAACTGCCATGCGCTCGCCCGGGGTAAAGGCTACGCTGCCCGAAGTTTGATTAACCTCACCGGAAAGGATTTTTAAAAAGGTTGATTTACCTGCGCCATTAGCTCCAATCACCCCATAGCAGTTGCCATGGTTAAATTTAAGGTTGACATCTTCAAATAAGGTACGTTTTCCGTAACGCAGGGATAAATTAGATACTGAAATCATATTGCACACAAAATAAGCCGCAAAGGTAACGATTATTTAATAAAATGCCCGGAACAGATCTGATTCATTAGTTCAGCTTTAAATGTTATTTTTGTGTTTTCAGACATTATGGCAAACGAAATAGAGATACTCAGTTCAATCATACAGCGCCGGAGAAGTATTTTTCCGCCAAGCTACACCGGAGAGGAAATTCCTGATGAATTGATCCTGAAAGTTTTGGAAAGTGCAAACTATGCACCTACACATAAATTAACGGAACCCTGGCGTTTCATCGTGCTGCGGAAAGAGGGAAAACATAAATTCGGGCTGGAGCTTGCACGTTTATACCAGGAGCAGACACCGCCACATCAGTTCCTGCAAAAGAAATTTGAGGCAATGGTAGAGAAAGCTGATCAGTCGAGCTGCGTCATTGTACTCAATGCCCAGCTGCATCCCGGACAGATCCCGGAATGGGAGGAGATTGCTGCTTTTGCCTGTGCGGTGCAGAATATGGCTTTAACCGCCGAAGCGCTGAATATTGGCGCTTACTGGAGTTCTCCGGGCACGATAGATCAGTTGCCGGCATACTTTAATATGGCCGAAAACGAAAAGTGCTTCGGCTTGTTCTTCATGGGTTTCCACAATGAGGCACCACGGGCTGCCAGACGTGGTCCGATAGAGGACAAAGTGAGGTGGATTGAAGAATAAGGTATATTGCAAAATAGAGGCTGACCGAATATTAGCGGCAGGTATAAGAACAAGTGTGATCCGGATAGAAAATTAAAATGGAAGATTTCAAAATCAAGTTATACCAGCGCTGCATGGATTTTGTGCTGCAGCGTATTGATACTGCCGAAACTGCGTTGAAACAGGCGCAGGAAGCCAGCAATGATGATACTAAAAGCAGTGCGGGAGACAAGTTTGAAACCACGCGGGAAATGATGCAGCAGGACATTGCAAGAAATAAAAACCTGCTGTTTGACGGGCAGCAGAATTTACAATTATTGTCTTCTCTGGAAAGTGTTCCTGCTGCGGGGGATACTGTCCGCAACGGAAGTGTGGTATATACTTCGAAAGGAATATTTTATATCAGCATCAGTGCAGGGCAGCTGAATGTGGATGATCAGGTCGTATTTGCAATTTCAGCAGCTTCGCCAATCGGGCAGCTGCTCACGGGAAAGAGGGCAGGTGATTCGTTCAGCTTTAACCAGAACGAATACACCATTAAGGATATTCACTAGTATATACCTGTCTAATCAATCTACTGCTGAAAAAGATGCTTTCACCTTTGTATAATAAAGTGTGGTTGTGCCCTCGTACCCGGAGTCTGTCCCAACATAAACCCAGGCTTCACCATTGCTGTCTGCTTTTCCGGTAAATTCTGCCGAACGGCTGATCAGGGCATAATCCGTTTTATTGGTGCCATTATCGATATCACCCATTTTTACCGCATCAACGCCCTCTCTCTCCTGGTTCCCTTTATCGATATTCATCACGTATAATGTACCTGTTGGATTCATCACCTTTTTAGGTTCCTCCAGTGTCATCCCGGCCTTTAAAATGACAGATCCACCCGGGCTGCCGCCCACACCGAGGTTGGACCTGAGCGCATTTGAAGCCAGCTCTACATCAACCTTCATTTTATACGTCTTGTTAGGGGACAATCCGGATACTTTTTTCTTGATGTACATAAACAAATCGTCACTGTGATTGATCCCCGACACCAATATGCCTTTGGACGTATTGTCTAAGGGGGCCGGTAATATTTCATGAGAGGATTTTAGTTCCCAGGGCACTTCCTTATCTTTTGGATAGTCTGAGAAACCTGCTGTCCAGGACTGGACGGAATGGTTAAAGCTGTCATCAATATCTCCCGTAGCGGGGTTAAAGGTGTCATGATCTTTACTGCATGAGAAAAGGAGTGGAGCGAACAAGATTGCGAGTGTTACGACTTTCAATTTCATTTCTTTAATCTTTAAATGATGAGTATTTTAATTATAGTTTAACATGCTGCTGTATATGTGCGCGGTGTGTTAAGCTATAAGTAAAACGGCTGCTTTTCAAAAAATGCTACAGTAATCTGCTCTTCCCCATTTATCCCGATCTTTTCCGGATGAGCCAGATGATTTCATGAATCTGATACTTAACAGAAAAAGCCCCCGGAGAGCGTCTAACGTTTGGGCTAGTCCATTCTCCGGAGGCTGTTCAGGGTATGTTTTTTGTCTCTGTGGAATCTTACAGGACTCGTTTTTTAAAAGCTGTTTTTGATGCTGTTGCTTAAAGTTTTTGGCGTCCAGTATCCGCTGGCGATAATCCTTCTGATCGTAAACAGTGGATTGTTTTCATCACGTTTGGTACCCAGGATAAATGCGCTTTTAAAGCCCCTTTTTTTCAACTCCGGAATCGCTTCAGGATTCCATAGTCCGAAAGGATAGGCAAAGTGGTGAATATTCTTTCCTGTAATTTCCTGCAGGGTTTTTGTCGGCTTGTCAATCTGGATCTCCCAGTCTTTGCCCTGGTATTTTTTCACATTGTGATGGTCCCAGGTATGTGAGCCAATGTCATTTCCTTTGTCAGACAGGTCTTTCACCTGAGCTTTGCTCATATAATGCGGCCTGCCTAAAGAAACAGTCATCACAAAATAAATTCCTTTATAACCATATTTTGTGAGTGTAGGCTCTGCAATAGTGTACTGGTCTACATCGGTGTCATCAAAGGTAAGAACGATAGGTTTACTTGGCAGGGCAGTGCCATTATTCAGGTAATCATAAAGCTGATCGGCCAGGATGGTGTGGTATCCGCTGTCGGCAAGCATTTTCATTTGTGCTTTAAATACAGCGATAGGTACAATATAATCTTTAGAAGTTTTGGAATCCGTAGGTTTCCAGTCGCGGATCTGGTGATAGCACAGTACTGGTACCTGTTTGCGCGCCAAAATGGTTTTTGCATCTGCAACTTTGACACCGGAAATGTCTACAGCTTTGGCTGTTGATGCCGGAGCAGATGTGCCGGAAGATTTAACAGTGGTATCTGCGCCTGCTTCTGCAACGCCTGTTTTAGATTTTGACTGACAGCCGGCACTCATTAACAGGGCCGCTGCCGTAATAGATAGGATATAGTGTTTCATTCAGGTATTGATATTTTTATGTGGCTGCAAAACTATGAAATCAGGAGTCAATATGCGATATAAAATACAAGCAATTATATTCATGCTCTAACTAGCCAATTTATTACAGTCATTATCCCGCTTTATCTGATATTATTAAATAATTTAGAAGCTTTTTATTAAATTATATACATGAAACTATGTTGATCCGTCAATTATAGTATAATTGATCAGCATGTCCGCACCGTCATTACTGTCAAAATTAATCTCTAAATGAAAAAACTCTACGTCTCTTTTCTGTTTGTCGCGCTTTGTTCCGGGGTATACGCCCAGTCGCGAACTTTTACCTTAACTGAAGCTGTCAGCGAGGCGCCAAAGGCGAATTATCAGCTGGCATCCAGGTTCTCGCCCAATAAAATAAAAAAGATGGTGTATTCCATCGCGGTAGATCCGCACTGGCTCAAGCTCAGTAATCGCTTCTGGTATGAATACGAGAACCCGGGCGGTAAACAGTGGTATGTTGTTGATCCTTCACAGCGAAGTAAAAAAGCGCTCTTCAATACCGCCAGTCTCGCTGCCGAAATCACGACCATCATCCGCGATCCCTTTGATGCGCAGCATTTGCCTATTGAGAACCTGAAGTTTTCAAAGGATGAGAAAAGTATCAGTTTTGAAATGAAAAGCTCTATTGATGAGCTAAAGAAAGACAGGAAAGATAAGAAGTCGGCCGACTCCATGCAGAAGAAGATCTTTTATTTTAATTACGATCTTGCGGCTGCAAAACTCAAAGAGGTCAAAAACTATGAAAAACCAAAGGCCAAGCCCGAATGGGGTTCTGTGGCCCCGGATTCGTCAGCAGTAATCTTTACCAGGAACTTCAACTTGTACTGGATGGATAAAGTGAACTATCTGAAGGCCGTAAAAAATGAGGACGACAGCACTATAGTGGAACATCAGCTAACCAAAGACGGTGTTAAATTTTATGCCTATGGCGATGATGGGGATGGCGAGGATAATGTTGAAAATGAGAAAAAAAATAAAAAGAGAAGGCCGGCACGTGTGTACTGGTCGCCCGATGCCAAACATTTTGTGCTCAACCGTGAAGACTCCAGGCTGGTGAAAGACCTTTGGGTGATTAATAATACTGCATCACCAAGACCGACGCTTGAAACCTACAAGTACGAAATGCCCGGTGAAAAAGAAACTCCAAAAAATGAAGTCCTGTTATTTGACTTTGCAGCGAAGTCGTTTAAAAAACTGAACGTTGCTGCATTTAAGGATCAAAGTGTTTCGCTCTGGCCTGCACCATCGCTCAATAAAGACAGGGATAATGAATTCCGGCCGTCTTTATGGCTCGGGGATAATAGCAAGCTGTACTTCTCCAGGACCAGCCGCGACCTGAAAAGGGTGGATATCTGTGCTGCGGAGATCAATACGGGTGTGGTAACTCCTGTGATTGAGGAGCGCTTTAATACCTATGTAGAGATCAACCGCCCCGGACTAGTGAAGAATACCGGTGAAATCATCCACTGGTCGGAACGCGATGGATGGGCGCATTTCTACCTTTTTGATGCAAAAGGTACACTGAAAAATCAGATTACAAAAGGTTCGTTCCACTGTGAAAGTATCGTGAATGTGGATGAGAAGAACCGTGTGCTGTACTTTACTGCTAATGGCAGAGAGGCAAAAGAAGATCCTTATTATCTTCATTTGTACCGGATCAATTTTGATGGCTCCGGGATGAAGTTGCTGAACACCGGGGATTTCGATCACCTGTCGAATATGAATGATGAAGCCAGTTATGTAGTAGATAATTACTCCAGAGTGAACACCATTCCGCAGTCGGTTGTGCTGGACAGGAACGGGATGAAGGTCATGACGCTGGAAACGGCCGACCTGTCTTTGCTGATGGCGGCAGGGTATAAGTTTCCTGAACCTTTAAAAGTAAAGGCAGATGATGGCGTGACTGATCTTTATGGTGTAATGTATAAACCATTTGACTTCGACCCGAAGAAAAAATATCCGATTATCGAATATGTATACCCTGGTCCGCAAACGGAAGCAGTCAATAAATCTTTTAACAAGAGTATGGACAGGACGGACCGTCTGGCACAGTTTGGCTATGTAGTGATTACTGTAGGAAACCGGGGCGGTAATCCGGCACGTTCCAAATGGTATCATACCTATGGCTACGGAAACCTTCGTGATTATGGACTGGCCGATAAAAAAGTGGCTGTAGAACAACTGGCGGACCGCTACAGTTACATCGATGCGGGCAGGGTAGGGATCACCGGCCACTCTGGTGGCGGTTTTATGTCGACCGCGGCCATGCTGGTATATCCGGATTTCTTCAAGGCGGCGGTATCCAATGCCGGTAACCACGACAATAGTATATACAATAGATGGTGGAGCGAGAAACATAATGGAGTGAAAGAGATTGTTTCTGCCAAAGGTGATACGACGTTTAAATATGCAATCGATAAGAACCCGGACCTGGCTAAGAATCTAAAAGGTCACCTGATGGTGATGGCGGGGGATATGGACAACAATGTGCATCCTGCCAATACAATCAAACTGGCGAGTGAGCTGATGAAGGCAGGTAAGAGATTTGAATTTGTGATCGTTCCGGGTGCGCGTCATGCCTTTGGTGCAATGACAGAATATGCGTTCTGGAAACTTGCAGATCATTTCAATAAATACCTGATCGGCGATTTCAGCCATTCGGAGGATGTGGATATCCTGGAGATGGACCGGGAGGTGGAGATGAGCGGGAAGTAAATATCACAAAGAAGTAGAATTAACCGGTAAGTAGAATTGGCCCGGGATTACAATCAGCCAGAAAGCAAACTGGAAGAGAATAATCAATGATTTTTAAGTACTAAAAAAGCCCCGGCGACATACCGGGGCTCTTCTCAAAAACTAAATCTGTAAAGTGCCTAAGTACTATAAGTAGAACTGAACACCAATTTTTGGAGCAAAGAAGTTCGCACCGATGTTGAAGTTTTTGCTTCCGCCATTATCGTTACCGTTAGCGTCTTTTGCATTGTAGTCATTGTAGCTGATACCATTAACAGAGAACTCGATACCGAATTTTTTGCTTGGGAAGAATGCGAAGCCTGGAGATAACGCAACACCAACATTATTGTCTTTGCTCACCTTAGTGAAGTTATCACCATTAACGTCTCCACGTTTAGTGTTACCAAATGACATTGGAACTGATAATTGTCCGAAGAATTTGAACTGGTCATTGATACCTTTATAACCACGTACAAATGGGTTTACTACAAATGCAGTTGTTTTTGTAGAGAAGCCTGTGTTTGGGTTAATCGTCAAATAGTTATAATATTTGTTGAACTGGTAACCAATACCTGTACCTACTGCAACGTCTTTTGCAATAAAATAACCTACACTTGGAACTACGGAGAAACTAATGTTTGATTTAGGGTTGCCATCAGTTTTACCTGAGTTTAACTCTACATCACCACCAACCATAAAATTTCCTTTTTCTGTTTGTGCCTGAGTTGTAAATGCTAATGCTGAAACAGCTAACAGGGATAGTAATAATTTTTTCATTTTATTTTGCTTTTTAATTTATAAATGAGCCAGGCGTCCTTGGTTTTAATGCCTGACTATGTTTGGCATATAGTCAACACTGATGCCAAAGAATATCCTGCAATGCAATCTGGAAATGCGGTTTTTTATAAATCGCTATCCGATAGTAAGATAAATTGTTTTAGTTTCGGCCTTATTATTTTACGATGACAATTAATGAAATCTTAACATGAAATTAACTTTGTCGGGTTTTCGGACAGTTTGACTTTCTTTGTTAATCTGTCAGGTTTTGTATGGGTTACGTGTCAGATTTTTTAATGTTATTTTAATTTCACTACTGGAAAAAAATAAATTTGAAGTGTTTCAAATAAAAAAATCTAAATTCATCAAACCTTTATGGCCCAGAAAAACGTTACTATATTATGAGACTATTAATTGAACGAAAACCAATAAAAGTATATCCTGACCCTAAGCGCGTTATCGCCAGATTCTTTTTTAATGGAGATGAACGGGCCAGAGAGGTAATCAGGAGAGTTGTAGCCCTACCTGACAATGAAGTATTTGGTCTCATTTCCCCAATACTGCAGGAGTATTCCAAGCGGCACAGGAATATTACCAAAATACTGGCCCGAAACTGCAAGAAGATAAAATATGCACTGGATGACCTGGATATTGACTATGAAAGCCTGAGCAAATATCAGCGTCTGCTGCTGGGATCATATTTCACACATGAGTATTCGATTGAGTCGGCCGCATTTTTTAATCCTTCAGTGGTAGAAGATCCGGACCAGTCTGAACTGGTAGAGGGAGAAAAAAGACTGATCATCAGCTTCAGGGCAGTTGGAGAAGGACACATCTCTTCTGTAGTATTCAGAAGGGCATTGGTAGACAGCAAAGGTAATATTACGGTACAGCCTGCCGGTAACTATATCGATGAAGCGGAGATTGTCCGAAATGCGGTCTACAATAAAAAGCTGTTCCTCAAAAAAGCTGCAGATTCCAGGATCGACCTGAATATCCTCGATGAACTGGGCGCAAAGCTGGAGGACAAATTTGATTATACTATTCTCAGGCGGATCATCCTGGATTCAAAGAATCTGCAGGAAGACGACCTAAAAAAACTGGAATATGATAAAGTGCTCTGGCTCTCGGATACCTATCATGAGATCAGCTTCTCCAGGGATACTGATATTTCAGACCGTGTCATCTTTCCGATATCAGAATTTGAACGCAAAGGAATTGAAGATGCCCGTTTTGTCCGCTTTGTGAAAGAGGATGGCAGCGTAATTTATTATGCCACCTATACTGCATTTGATGGCGCGATGATCATGCCTAAATTACTGCAGACAACAGATTTTTATGATTTTAAAATTAGTCCGCTGCATGGTGCCGGGGCTGCAAATAAAAACCTGGCTTTATTCCCGCGCAAGATCAACGGCAAATATGCAATGATCTCCAGGATTGATGGCTGGAACAATTACCTGATGTATTCAGATAAGCTTACTGTCTGGGATCATCCTGTAAAACTGCAACATCCTCAGTTTCCCTGGGAGTTTATCCAGATCGGTAACTGCGGATCTCCGATAGAGACTGAAGCAGGCTGGCTGATCATCACTCACGGTGTAGGTCCAATGCGCAGATATTGCCTGGGTGCCAGTCTCCTGGATCTGGAAGACCCTTCCAAAGAGATCGGGCGTTTAACGGAGCCCCTGGTTATTCCTAATAATGATGAAAGGGAGGGATACGTACCAAATGTGCTTTATTCCTGCGGTTCTATTATCCACAATGGCGAACTGATTATTCCATATGGATTATCTGATTATTGCTCTTCATTTGCAACGGTAAAAATTGATCTGTTGCTGGAGAAACTGCTGAGTGCCGGTGGTACAATACAGGAAACTATTCCAGTGCCGGAACCGAAAGATGCAAAAGTAAAGGGTGAATCAGCTGTGAAGGAACCTTCTTTTATTGAAGAAGCTGTGAAGGATAAGAAATAATCGCATAAAAGAGAAAAGCTTAGATTCATCTAAGCTTTTCTTATTTTCTATAATATCTGATGGTAGAGGGCAAGATAGTCTTCTACCATTTTTTCTTTGGAAAACTTTTGTGATGCCCATTCCGCGCAATATTTGCGGTCAATATTAGCAGTTGGTCTGAGGGCTTCAACTGCCTCATCAATATTAGCTACCAAAAAACCTGTCTTTTCATGCTGTATCAGTTCAGGCATGGACCCTCTGCTGAAAGCAATAACGGGGGTGCCACATAACATTGCTTCTGCGACACTTAATCCGAAGGGTTCATCAAAATTAATAGGATGTAAGAGCGCATAAGCGCCACCCAGTAGCTCGTTTCTTTTTTCAGGGCCTGCTGAACCAATGAACTCGATATCATCGCTGAGGAAAGGCTTAACCTTCTCATTAAAATAATTCTCATCCTGAACGATTCCTGCGATAATCAGTTTTTTCTTACTTTTCAGTGCGATCTGTATCGCTTCCCAGGTACCCTTGTCGGGATGGATCCTTCCAAAGAACAATAGATAGTCGCCTGCAACAGGATTAACCGTGAAATTAGCGGTATCCAGTCCGTTATAAACTGTAGCGAGGTAATCCAGGTCGGCATGGCGGTTGGCATCGCTGATGGACACATAGTGGCCTTTACTGTTATATTTTTGGTATACTGGTATAATCCTGTCAGAGGAAAAACCATGGATCGTAGTAATCACAGGTGTTTTCACCAGACCCGAGTAAGTCAGGGGCAGAAAATCGAAATGGTTGTGGATCAGATCAAAATCATCTGCTTGTTCCATCAGGTTGCTGATATGTAGACATTCAAGCACCTTTGCATCCTGTCCGCGTTGGTCCTCATATCCGATTTCTACCACACTGTTAAGGGTAGCATTGGTAACAGAATCACCTGTTGCAAACAGCGTCACATCCAGACCGGCAGCAACCAGGCCCTCGGTAAGGTTAGATGCCATTTGTTCCCAGGGACCGTAGTGGCGTGGAGGTGTTCTCCATGCCACGGGCGATAAAACGGCTATCTTCATTAAACAGCCTGTTCTTTCACTGGTTCATTTTCTTTTTTAGCACTGAATTCATATTCAAATTCAAGTGATTTCAACACGGTAAGGTGCGAGATCCAGTAAGCAAGTGTGCTTTCTGCACCCTGGTTCCTGTTGATGCCATGGGGCTGTATTCCGTCTCCGCAACCTTTGGTCTCGTAATCATATAAAGGCAGTCTCAGACTGTTTTCTCCAATGAACCACTGATAACTCAGGTACATCTGACTGATATATTTCAGGTCATGCGTAATCTCATAAGCTTTAAAGTACATCAGTACCATAGCCATTGTTTCAATGGCCTGCTGATCATAGATAGCCATATCCTTGTCGCGGTGCAGCCATCCGTCATTTCCAACCGGATTCAGGTAACCCTTGTCAAGTGTTTTTGCTGTCAGGTATTCCATGCTTTCAAGACCTATTGCCAAAGATTCCTGATCCTGTGTAGTCTCATAGTGAGATAACAGGGCCAGTGGTAATATGGCATTGTCATATGTTAGCTTTTCTTCAAACCAGTGCCAGTTTTCACCCTTATGGGCATTATATGCTGCTTTAAGTGGCGTAGCCAGTTTATTCAGTTCATTGATGAAATATTCATCAAAAGGCTGTGACTTGAGATAGCTGCTCAGACCGATCATTGTATTTGCCAGTCCCCTAAGATGCCTTAGCTTGTCAAAATGCGGTACAGACTTAATAAACAATTCTTTTGCAAATTCCCTGTAAGAATTATTTGGTGCATTATTGATCAGGTATCCTAACGACCAGATGGTTCTTCCAAAAGAATCTTCAGTACCTACTTCATCCAGATATTCTCTTCTGAAACTAAGGAAGTTTCTGAAGTTACCGTCATCCAGCTGCATATATTGAATATAACTGAGGTATACCGGCAACAGCTCAAGAGCTACCTTACTTTTATTTTGCTGCCAGGCCATAGTTACCATCAGCAAGGCCCTGGAGTTATCATCTACACAATATCCTTCTTTTAGATTTGGGATACCATATTTTGCATGCTGAACAATACCGGTATCATCTGTTAAACGCTGGATGTGTGCCATACTAAATGCAGGCATCATTTCAGGATCAACGATCGGCTTGTTTTCATCCGGTATCACCTGTGCATCAATGATCGCTTCCTGAAGGGTATTGATAAATACACTTCCGGTATTTGGCCAGCGCAGGTGCAAACCATAATTATAGGCGTTCTGCTTTAGCTCATGCAGCTGATCTTTATTCTCGAATAAATCGTTTACGATATCTGACAGTGCATCGGCATCTTTGAAATCGAAGAGCTTGCCCCGGTTTTCATCCAGCAGCTCCTGGGCATGCCAGTAAGGAGTAGAAATTACTGCTGCTCCGGCACCAACTGCATAAGATAAGGTTCCGCTGGTGATTTGCGCTTCGTTCAGATACGGAGTGATATACATATCTGCTGCCGTCAGGTAGTCGTAGAGTTCTTCCTCAGAAACAAACTTGTTGATGAAAATCAGGTTTTTATCTACATTTAGTTTCTTTGCCAGTCTTTTCAGGCTGTCCCTGTATTCCTCACCGGAATTTTTGATTACTCCCGGGTGTGTAGTACCAAGAATTACGTATAATACGTCAGGATTTTTTGCTACAATTTTCGGCAATGCCTCAATCACTGTTTCCAGTCCTTTATTACGGCTGATCAGTCCGAAAGTGAACAATACCTTTTTGTCTTTAAAGGTAAGAGAGTTGCGGACATCATTATGAATTTTTGGCTCAAGATCCGGAACACCATGTTCGATCAGTTTAATTTTATCTTCAGGAATACCATAGATGCTAGTTAGAAATGTAACTGCGCGATGGCTCATCACTACCAGTTTAGAAGAGTACTTTGCAATTTCCCTGATGATGGTTAACTGCATATACGATGGATCCTTCAGTATGGTGTGAAGAATTGTAATCAGCGGTTTTTGTAAACGCGCAATCAGCGGAAGGATGTAAACACCACTCTCACCGCCGTAAATTCCAAACTCGTGTTCTAAAATGCAGACATCTGTTAAACTTGTATTGATATAATCTGCAGCACGGATATAGTCTTTTTGGTTTTCCTGTCTGATGGTATATTGAACTTCGCTCGGGTACTCGTAAGTACTGAGATCTTCCGAATCCGTCATTGCAACTACAAAGCTATCAGCCGAAACCGATTTAGTATCGTGGGCGATCGCTTTTAAAAGGTTGTTATTAAATGTTGCAATTCCGCATTCACGGGGAGGGTACGTGGATATATAAGCTATTTTCATTGGGATACAATAAATTGAATTCTACTATCTAATCAATTATTCAGCCATATTGTTTGTAACTTGTCTATTAGAAAATATTTTTGGCTAAAATGACCCTTCCTGCACAAATATTATTACACTGGAATTTAAAAGGCATAAAAAAGCCGGCTATTATTTTGAAATATCCGGCTTTTGATTTGTTTACTTAGTTTTCAGCCTTTTCAGTAGCTGTATTGAGGAATACAAAGTGGTTGTCGAACATGTCCAGCCTGATCTTGCTGTCCTTAGCTACCTTTCCGGCAAGTATCTCTTTAGACAATTCATTCAAAATCCGTTTCTGTATCACTCTTTTCAGCGGTCTCGCACCAAACTGAGGATCGTAGCCTAATTCCGCAAGCCAGTCCAATGCCTCCACAGATGCCTCAATTTGTACACCCATTTCTGCAAGCGTTTCCTGTACATGCCTGAACTGCAGTTCTGCGATGTTTCTCACTTCGCTGCGGTTTAGAGGTGTGAACATGATCAGTTCATCTATCCTGTTCAGGAATTCTGGTCTGATCGTTTGTTTGAGCAATTCGAACAGCTCATTTTTGGTTTTGGCAATTACTTCATCCCTGTTGTTGTCATCCAGTTCCTTAAAATTATCCTGGATCAGGTGCGAACCTATATTTGAGGTCATGATGATGATTGAATTTTTAAAGTTCACGGTACGGCCTTTATTGTCCGTCAGGCGCCCATCGTCAAGTACCTGCAGCAGAATGTTAAAAACATCAGGGTGGGCTTTTTCAATCTCGTCAAGCAGCACTACGGAATATGGTTTACGGCGTACAGCTTCTGTGAGCTGACCACCTTCATCGTATCCTACGTATCCCGGAGGCGCACCGATCAGTCTTGATACGGCATGTCTTTCCTGGTATTCACTCATATCAATACGGGTGAGTGCATTCTCATCGTTAAAAAGAAATTCTGCCAAAGCTTTGGCAAGCTCTGTCTTTCCTACACCGGTTGTTCCGAGGAAGATAAAGGATCCAATAGGTTTGCGTTTATCCTGTAATCCTGCCCTTGAACGGCGGATCGCATCAGAGATCGCCTCAATAGCCTCATCCTGTCCCGCTACGCGTTTGTGCAGTTCATCTTCAAGGTGCAGTAGTTTTTCACGTTCACTGGACACCAGCTTGGTTACAGGGATTCCTGTCCAGCGCGCAACTACACCTGCAATATCATCAGCGGTTACCTCTTCCTTCAGCATACGGCCTTCGCCCTGCTGGCTTTCCAGGGTTACTTTTAGCTCTTCTGCCTTATCCTGTGCCTCCTTGATCTTACCATAACGGATCTCTGCCACCTTGCCATAATCTCCCGCACGTTCTGCCTGGTCGGCTTCGAGTTTGTAGTTTTCGATCAGTTCAAGTTGTGTGTTGATGCCATCTACCACATCCTTTTCGCCCTGCCATTTGGCTTTCAGCTGGTCACGTTCTGCAGAGAGGTTTGCAATTTCTTCTCCCAGGGATTTTACCTTTTTATCGTCGTTCTCGCGCTTGATCGCTTCTCTTTCAATTTCCAGCTGCATGATCTTACGATCGAGTTCATCCACATTTTCAGGGACACTGTCCATTTCCAGGCGAAGTTTAGAAGCTGCCTCATCCATCAGGTCGATTGCTTTATCCGGCAGGAACCTGTCGTTAATATAACGCTGCGACATTTCCACCGCGGCAATAATCGCTTCGTCGCGTATCGTTACTTTATGGTGGGTTTCATATCTTTCTTTCAGTCCGCGTAAAATTGAAATTGCATCCTGTGTATCAGGTTCATCTACCACCACTTTTTGAAAACGGCGTTCCAAAGCTTTATCTTTTTCCAGGTATTTCTGGTACTCGTCCAACGTTGTGGCTCCGATAGCGCGCAGTTCCCCGCGTGCCAAAGCAGGTTTAAGGATATTTGCCGCGTCCATTGCGCCCTCGCCGCCACCGGCACCTACCAGCGTGTGGATCTCGTCAATAAACAGGATGATATCGCCATCGCTTTGTGTCACTTCTTTTACCACTGCTTTCAGGCGTTCTTCAAATTCTCCCTTATATTTTGCTCCCGCGATCAGTGCGCCCATATCCAGGGAATACACGGTCTTGGTTTTTAAATTTTGTGGTACATCGCCTTTGATAATCCTGAATGCGATACCCTCGGCAATCGCAGTTTTACCTACGCCAGGTTCACCGATCAGGATCGGATTGTTTTTAGTCCTGCGCGAAAGAATCTGGATTACCCGGCGGATTTCTTCATCACGGCCGATCACAGGGTCAAGCTTGCCTGATTCTGCATATTCATTCAGGTTTCGCGCGTATTTATTTAAAGCATTGTAAGTTGCTTCAGCATTCTGGTCTGTAACGCGGTTATCTCCCCGTAAAGCTGCAATTGCTTTCTTGAGGTCTTTCTCTGTTACGCCCTGATCCTTTAATAATTTCGCAGTATTGTCATTTACCGCAAGCAGGCCCAGTAATACATGCTCAACAGAAACAAACTCATCTTTGAATTCTTTCAGGTAAGACTGTGCTTTTTGAAGGGCAGAATTTGACCCTGAAGAGAGGTATCCATTGCTTCCGCTTACCTTAGGGAATTTAGCAATCTGTTCATCCAGTTGCAGGTTTAAGTTATTGAGGTTAACGTTGAGTTTTTTGAGTACATAAGAAACTACATTTTCATCAACAGTGAGCAGGCCTTTAAGCAGGTGAGCTGTCTCAATAGCCTGTTGCTGGTTGCCTTGGGCTATTTCAGAAGCCTGTTGAATCGCTTCCTGTGCTTTGATAGTAAAGTTGTTGAAGTTCATGTCCAATGGCGATCAAAACAGATGCCATCTTACTCAGACAGCAGGTATCGGAAATTCTGTCTGTAAATTATATTTTTAACTGAATAAATGACTGCTGTTAAGTGTATTGTGCTGAATTTTTGTCTGAGTATAATGATCGGCCGGATCTTAATCGAGGGCGATAAAAAGCAAAACCCCAGTGTGAATAAACTTTGCCTGAGAGCTGGGTATATTCATACTGGGGTTTTTTATGGTAATTGAAAATCCTTCTATTTCAGAATTTCGGTCAGACGCGCGGTCTGGTGGTCAACCAGTTTCTGCAAAGGCCCTGAGGCCAGCATTTTCATCATCATATTCAGATCTGCTAAGAGGATGTGTCTGGCGGTAGTTGTACCGTCACCGTTATCTTCTACAGTCCATTTCATTTCAATATCAAAAGGTGCTTCTTCAGAAGGAACAGCAGTAACTTCCTTGTTTTCAATGCGGCTTGCTACCTTAATAGACAGCTTGGCCATATTCTGAATGGTAAACGTTGCTTCGTCTGCGGTCGATGTCCAGTTGTAGATATTATCCGGCATCAGTTGCTGATGGTTGTTCAGGTCGGCTAAATAAGTATAAACTTGTTCTATGGGCTTGTTTACCACAGTTGCACTTTCAATAACGGTCATACTATGCTGGATTTTTATCTAAATTTTGTCCCCATTCTGATGGGTTCCTGCGCCATTGGTTCAATACGTCTACATCACTTTGTGCAATAAAGCTATTTTCTGCTGCGTATTCTATTAACGTATTATAATTAGATAATGTTGCAAAGCGGCATTTCGCTTCTTTAAAGTTTTCTTCGGCGATGTCAAATCCATAGGTAAAGATAGAGACCAGGCCGGCAACGGATAAGCCTGCATCTTTCAAAGCATTTACAGCCTGTAAGCTGCTCTTACCAGTAGAGATCAGGTCCTCTACAACTACTACACGCTGGCCTTCAACGATTTCTCCTTCTATCAGACTGCCTGTACCATGTTCTTTGGCTTTGGCCCTTACGTAGGCAAAAGGTAATCCTAATTCCTGTGCTACCAGCACGCCCTGTGGTATACCGGCAGTGGCTACACCTGCAATCAGGTCAACAGAACCAAATTCTTCCTGTATGAGCTGTGTAAGTTTTTGTCTGATGTATGTTCTTATTGAGGGATGGGAGAGCGTTACCCGATTATCGCAATAAATAGGAGATTTCCAACCTGAAGCCCATGTGAAGGGGTTATTGGGCTGTAATTTTATTGCTTTAATTTGAAGTAAAAATTCAGCTACCTTTAATTCAATATCACTTTTATTATACATGCTACAAAATTACTCAAAATAATACCTTTCTCGTATAGGCCAATTGTCCTTTTTTTGCCAGCAATTGATACTCAATGTGATAAATAGAAAGTAGTGGATTTAAAACTAAATAATACACTAATCCTCTTTGTAAAGCTTAGATTTTTTATACATTTATTTCCTGAAATATCCGATAAGGCCTGCCGGAAAGGGCATTTTTAATAACGATCATACTGATGAAAATATACAGGATTTACATTAACGACAATACACTCATTATAGCGGATAAATTACCGGAACAAACGGAAATAATCCAGACGATAGAAGAGAAGGGGTTTAACTTCAAAGCTTTTTATGAGAAACTGGGCAAACTTTCTGCAACCCCGCACGCAATTATCAGTGAAGATCCTAAAACACTTTTTCAGAAGATAAAAAAGAGCCTTACCATCATTAAAGCTTCGGGCGGATTGGTAAAGAATGCCAAAGGAGAATACCTGTTTATCTTCAGGAATAAGAAGTGGGACCTTCCAAAAGGTAAGGTAGAAAAGGGAGAGGGCATGAAAGAGGCAGGCCTGCGCGAGGTGGAAGAAGAGTGTGGTGTAAAGATCAGCAGTAACAACGAGCGTCTGTGCAAAACCTATCATGTGTATGAGATGAGCGGAAAGCTGGTGCTAAAAAGGACCAACTGGTATAGCATGACTGTTAAGGGAGTGCCTAAGCTTGTTCCCCAGAAAGAGGAGGGGATTACTAAAGCAGAATGGCTTAGTGCGTCAGATCTGAAACCGGTGCTTAAAAATACTTATCCCTCTATTGTTGATGTCCTAAAAGCAGGCAAGCTCATCAAAGAAATGTTTTAAGGCATCGTGCCCTATATGCTATAGGTTGACTTATCTACAGCCTGAGTTATTTTTTTATGTATAAGCAGCACCCTTGTCGATGGCGACCGATTAATGCCATAGGATGGAGGCTATAAGAACGGAAGTGCTTCCGTTGGCATGAATGGCGTAACGTCTCCGTGATTACGAAGGATGTCCCTCACAATTGTAGAACTGATCGCCGAGTATTCAGGCTTGCTCAGGATAAATATCGTTTCCATTTGAGGCATCATCGTCTGGTTGATCTGCGCGATGGCCTTCTCATATTCATAATCCCCGACAGAACGAATTCCGCGGATCATATAGGAAGCATCAATCTTTTTGCAGAAATCCACTGTTAAACCTTCGTACAACTGTACGTCGATGTTGTTATAGTTGGCGAATACAGATTTTACCATTTCCTGCCGTACTTCTCCAGATAGAAAACTATGTTTAGAACTGTTTATGCCAATTCCAATCACCACTTTATCAAACAGCGGCAATGCGCGTTTAAGAATATCTGCATGTGCAATAGTGAGAGGGTCAAAGGATCCGGGGAAAAGTGCAATCTTCATCATCTAAGGTGTGTAATCAAAAAAACTGAATGAGGAATTTCCATATCTGCGGGTTTCTGTAAAACCCGGCTGATCATTTAATTTGAGTAGCGATGGATGTTCTACCACCAGGAGGCCGTTTTCTGTGAGTAGCTTATTTTTGGCCACCAGCTGTGGGATCAGGGGAATAGTTGGCAGGTCGTACGGCGGATCAGCAAAAATGATCTGGTACGTTTTGTTATGCTGTTCCAGGAATTTGAATACATCAGCTTTTTTCAGTTCGATCTCTGTCAGTTTGTACTTGTCTATCACTGACTGTACCCAGTAAATGCATCCGGAATGTTTATCTACTGCTGTTACATGTTTGATCCCGCGTGAGGCAAATTCAATGCTGATGTTCCCTGTACCGCAGAAGAGGTCGAGCACTTCACAGCTGTCAAACTCATAGGTATTGTAAAGAATATTGAATAATGCCTCTTTGGCCATATCCGTTGTGGGCCTTACAGGAAGGCTGGCAGGCGCATTCATGCGGATACCTTTAAGTTTACCGCCAATTATACGCATAAGTCGAGAGCTAGTAGGCTGCTATAGTAGTGAGCAGGCATATCATCAAGTATAGCATGATCAAACTGATCAGCCGGGGGAAGATTAAAATGGAGTTCGCCGAAGTACTTGCTGAGGCAGCTGTAATAGCCGTCATCCTGGTGAATGATGCCGCTCAGCAATACCGTTGAGCAGGAGGGGTCCAGTTTAAGTTCCTGGATCAACAGTAAAAGGTAATAATTGAACTCTTCGGGAGTGTCGATCTGGAAGGTATTCTGAAAGATCATTTTACGGTTTTCCAGCAGCAGTACATTGAAAGAGCCAACTGTAAAATCAAGCAGCAGTGAAGTTCCTTTAGCGGCAGAGCCCAATGCCAGCAGTGGGGTATGGTGTTCATACCGGGCAGCACTGGCCAGTGATTTATCCAGCGTCTCTTCTATAAATTGTTCGAAATTGAAAACCGATGTAAATCCGAATTTTGCAAAGGGACGTGTATACAAATTTGCTGATGATGCTTCTGCAAAGAAATTCGCATAGCTATTCAGCTCATTCCTGTTGAAAAGACTGTTTGGGATAGCAATGGTATTGGGTGTATATACTGACACCTTGATCTCTCTGAAGGATAAGCTCAGATAGCTGTCTCTCTTTAAGGCAGTGGCCAGTTCAGCAGTCGTATCTTCACATTCCTGCTGGTCAAAAACAGCCTTCAGCTGCCTGCTGTGTTTGTCAATTATCGCATATGAAAAGCTGTCTGCGGTAATTTTCAATAACAAATTACAGTCTGAGGCAGTATTGGGATCAAACTCAGGATCCACTAATAAAATGCTGTTTTTACTATTGTTCATCTTAGCAAAATTAATTCTTTTTTCTATAACCACACCATTGCATATTTGTAAAATGGATAAAGCCGGAATAATTGTACAGTCATACCAGTTTCAGCCGACTGCCGAGCAGCTTGTTTTCTGTCGGCAAATGGCAGAATTTTTATCGGGAGAGCTTGACCGCCGGTGTTTTATCTTACGCGGATATGCGGGTACGGGTAAAACAACATCGGTAGCAGCACTGGTAAAAGCGTTGCCGGCATTTCAGTTCCGTGCTGCTTTACTTGCACCAACAGGACGCGCGGCTAAAGTGATGACCACCTATTCGGGTCGGACAGCCCTCACGATCCATAAAAAGATCTACCGGAAAAAGTCGGCCGTTTCTACAGATATGGCTTTCCAGCTGGCGCCAAACCTGGCCGAACGTACCCTTTTTATTATTGATGAGGCTTCCATGATCGCAGATGAGTGGAATACCCAGAGCGGTTCATCGTTTTTAAAAGATGTGATGGAATTTATTTATAACGGCAAAAACTGCGGGGTGCTGTTTGTGGGCGATACCGCGCAGCTGCCACCCGTAGGCAGCCTGGATTCTCCCGCCTTAAATAAAGCTTACATTGAGCAGGGCTTTGGTTTAAAGGTAATGGAAACAGAACTCAAAGAAGTAGTGCGGCAGGGACAGAAATCCGGTATTTTAGCTAATGCTTCAATGCTGCGCAATCTGATCAATGCACATATTGAGAAAGCCAGAGAGGGTAGTACCGAAGGAATTAACCTGCCGAAGTTTATTACCAAAGGTTATAAAGATATTTTCCGCATGACGGGACTTAAACTTGTAGAGGGCCTTGAATATGCCTATCGTAAATTTGATATCGAAAACTCCCTTGTGGTATGCCGCTCCAACAAATCGGCCAATGTATATAACCAGCAGATCAGAGTGCGCTTGTTGTATCGCGAGGAGGAGTTAACAGGGGGCGATCAGATTATGGTAGTGCGCAATAATTATTTCTGGCTGCCTGATAATGAGGCTACGTCCTTTATCGCCAATGGCGATATGGCGAGGATTGTAAGGGTGAGAAATGAAGAAGAACGCTATGGATTCCGCTTTTCTGAAGTACAACTGGAATTTCTGGATTATCCCGAGGCGGGACATGTCACCTGTAAAGTAATGCTGGACACCCTGCAGGGCGAAACACCCAATCTCTCGTATGAAGACAGTAAAAAACTTTTTGAAGGCCTCAACGAAGACTATATCCATATAGCCAACAAGCGGGAGCGGATGCTGGCCATCAAGCAGGATCCTTTTTACAATGCGCTGCAGATTAAATTTGCCTATGCGGTAACCTGCCATAAAGCGCAGGGCGGGCAATGGGATGCCGTATTTGTTGATCAGGGATACCTCACCGATGAAATGGTTGATGTAGAGTTTCTTAGGTGGCTGTATACTGCGGTAACAAGATCCAAAAAAGAACTGTTCCTCGTGAATTTTTCCTCTAACCTGTTTACAGAACCCGCGGAAGAGAGCTACTAGCCTTCTTCTTATGAAAATTGGGTAAACAGTATCCTGCACCTTTGAAATTTCCCGGTTCAGGAAGTTTCAAAGGGCCTGGTTTACTAATATTTTGTATGATCCTTAGTGCTTGTCTTCAGTGCTTTTCTTGCCTACTAAAAAAGTAAGGGAGTAAGCAGCAACGGCAATAATGATACACAGAATAAGGATGATGGTAGTTACTTCGGTATTAGACATGGTGTGTGATTTTTCTGGTAATTAGCAGGTAAATTTATTTCTGATCAAAAGTAAGAAAATATGGGAAAATTAAGAACAATTCGGGTAACAAAATCAACGGGCCAACACCTGTGCCGAATTAGTTTACTACTCCTAAATTCTCTTCTATTGCCTTGCCAATAGAGCCCAGAGGAAAATCTGTAGCATAGTCACTCTGTAGCAATACTTTCCACTTTCCACTGTATCTGTTCCTCGTAATCTCGCACAGGCCCTTTGGGTGGATAATTTTATAAATATTAATAGTTGCTACTGGCTGTTCAACTTTATAGGTTTCCTGGTCTACATTAATGTTTATACTTTTCATAATTCTTATTTTAAATATCTGGTTACACCTATATAGAGACAGTAACCCTGCCATTACAACTAAAAGCTTTATCAGCAGAAACAGTTAATTTTATGCTTATCAGTGATAATAATTCATACTATAACGATGCAAGTCCCATGCTGCCTGATAAAGAAATAGCTGTATTGTTTAATTATCTGAAATGTGGCTAAACACGGTATGATGTGTTTTAGAGTCTGATAAAAAAAGATATATTTGTTAGTAAACAGCTTTCATGTACGCTGTAGTCCAGTTTATGGTAAAAAATAGCGGCATTCTCCTTTTTTGTTTCTTCATATTTTGTCTTGCCGGTGTGCAGGCACAGTCGCCAAACGGGCATTCATTCAAAGTAGTGCCGCTGGGTGTGAAAGGGGGGCTCGATGAGAGTAACCTTTCATCTTATATGATCGCCCCTACGGGCAGTGACGATTTTATTTGTGCAGATGCAGGAACAGTACGCCATGGTATTGATGTGGCTGTTGCATCAAAAGTTTTTAAAGGCAGTGCCGATGCAGTGCTCAAAGAGAATATCAAAGGATATTTGATTTCGCACGGCCACCTGGACCATGTTGCCGGCCTGATCATGAACTCGCCCGAAGACTCAAAAAAAAATATCTATGCGCTGCCTTCTGTAGCCGCCGTTCTGAAGGACAAATATTTTACGTGGCAGGCCTGGGCCAACTTTACCAATGAGGGCGATCTTCCGCATCTTGATAAGTATAGCTATGTTTATCTCAAAGAAAAGGAGAAAGTTGCCCTGGCAGGAACGCAGATGCAGGTTCTGGCATTTCCGCTGAGCCATGGCCCATCCTATGAAAGTACTGCTTTTCTCATCAGTCATGAAAGCGATTGCCTGCTGTACCTGGGTGATACCGGTGCTGACCAGATTGAAAAGTCGGATCGCCTGCAGCAGCTTTGGACAGCTATTGCACCATTCATCAAAGATCATCAGCTGAAAGCTATTTTTATAGAAACGTCTTTTTTTGATAAACAACCTGAGAAATTACTTTTCGGTCATCTTACACCGCATTTACTAATGCAGGAACTGCAGAAGCTTGCTGAACTGTCAGGCCTGGATAACCTTAAACAAGTACCCATTGTAATCACCCATATGAAAGCGTTTGGTGCTGCAGAACAGGAACTGGTATCGGAATTGAAGAAGGATAACCAGCAGGGCTTTAAACTGGTATATCCGGTGCAGGGCAAAATCCTGTTATTTTAATACATCCCTATGGCTGAAAATATACCTGAAAATCATCTTCAGTTTATGAAAGGAGGCGGCGAAGCCGGTGCGCAGCTCCGTGCCCGTAACTGGAATGAATCCCCGCTGGGCAATCCTGCGGAATGGCCGGCATCTATCCGGATGAGCCTGAGCATGTGCCTCAATTCCAGCTTTCCTATTTCGCTGTATTGGGGACCGGATTATTATGTGTTCTACAATGATGCCTACAGGGCCATTGCCGGTGACAGGCATCCCGGCATTATCGGTAAACCAAGAAGAGAAGCATGGCCGGAAGCCTGGCAGGAAATCAAGCCCCAGTTTGATGCGGTCATGTCCAGCGGCGAGTCGGTACGATTTAAAGACAAACCTTTCCTGATCCATCGTTTTGGATTTATAGAAGAGTGTTATTTTGATTATACATTGTCTCCGATTGCAGATGAGGAGGGAAAGATCTGCGGCATCTTCAACGCTGTGATGGAAACTACCTATCAGGTGATTAATGAGCGGCGGAACCACCTGCTGCAGCATCTAAGTCTGCAGCTGCATAATTTTCAGTCCCGCAGGGAGGGCTTTGGCAAGTCGATCGACTTATTGCAGCATTTTACACACGATATCCCGTTTTCATTACTTTATGAATATGATGCGGTGTCGGAAACGTTTACATTAACACAGAGCAATGTACTCAGCACATTGCAGGCAGGTCAGGCCTTATGGCCCCTGAAAGAAACAATTACTTCAGGAGCCCCGGTAATGATTGATGGATTGCAGAACAGGATCGTGGATTTTGACTTTGCAGGGATGCCTGTGGCAGATCTGAAAGCGATTGCTGTTCCTGTTAAACAGGGCGAAGACAATATTACCGGGGTCTTCATCGCTGGCTTAAATACATCGGTGAGGCTGGATGACAGTTACAGGCAATTCCTTGAGTCGGTGGCTGCACAGATAGCTGCGGCGATCAGCAACGGCATCAACTTTGAAAAAGAAAGGTTAAGAAGCGACCAGATCAAATACAGTGAAGACCAGCTGCAGTTTGCGATCGATGCCGCAGGTTTGGGCACCTGGGACCTGGATCCTTTTACCAATCGTTTCACTGGTAATAACCGGTTAAAATCCTGGTTTGGCCTGCTGCCCGATGATGAAATTGATTTATCGCTGGCTTTGAACGTAATTACGGATGCAGACCGTCCACTGGTAGTTTCAGCAATTCAGGAAGCAATGACTTCTGGCTCTGGCGGCAATTACAATATTGAGTATACGATCATTAACCCGCTTGACCCTGTTCCGCGGATTGTATGTGCCAAAGGCAAAGCATTGTTTGATAACGAACACAACGTGACGCGTTTTAGCGGTACGCTGCAGGATATTACTGCCGAACGGAAAACTCTTGATGCTCTGGAACGGTCATTTGAGCAGGCGCGTTTATCCAAGGAAGCTGCACAGCTTGGAACGTTTGATATGGACCTTGTAAAGGGGACTATGGAATGGGACGAACGCTGCCGTCTGCTCTTCGGCATTTCGCATAATAGAAAAGTTTCTTACGAAGATGATTTCTTACCTGGTCTGCACCCGATGGACCAGGAGCGGATCGGCGCGGTCATTATCAAGGCATTCAACAAATCGGAGAGCAATGGAGATTATGATGTGGAATACCGTACGGTGGGAGCTGAAGACCAGCAATTACGATGGGTAAGGGCAAAGGGCAAGGTGTTTTTTAATGATCAGGATGAGCCTATTCGTTTTATAGGTTCTGTGCTGGAAACCACCAATGAGAAGCTGAACGAAATCCGTAAGAACGATTTCATTGGTATGGTGAGCCACGAATTGAAAACCCCACTGACTTCTTTAAAAGCATATGTGCAGGTTTTAAATGCACGGTCAAGAAAGGAGGAGAACAGCTTTGCAATTAGTTCACTGAATAAGGTGGAGCTGCAGATCAATAAAATGAGTGCGCTGATCAATGGGTTCCTGAACCTGTCGCGACTGGAATCCGGCAAGATCCAGCTGAACAGGATCGATTTTAAAATCGATGACCTCATCAGGGAAATCATTGAGGAAAGTTCACTGGTGGTATCTACGCACAGGATTGTACTGCTTCCCTGTGATTCTGTTGTGATCAATGCTGACCGCGATAAGATTGGCCAGGTAATCACTAACCTGATCAGCAATGCTGTGAAATACTCGCCGAGAGGCGAGATCGTGGAACTGGTTTGTAAACAGATAGATGATACTGTGCAGGTAAGTATCAGGGATGATGGGATGGGTATCCGCGCGCAGGATAAGGATAAGCTTTTTGAGCGTTTTTACCGGGTAGAGACCGTTCATACAGAGAATATCTCCGGGTTTGGCATTGGCTTGTACCTGTCATCAGAAATCGTGAAACGCCACGGGGGCACGATATGGGTTGAAAGTGAAAAAGGTGTAGGCTCAACTTTCTTTTTCAGCCTTCCTGTTTATGAAACTAAACAGCCGGAATAATTTGCATCGTATATAAAGTCCTGATCTGCTGTTTGCTAGCTCTTCTTTAAAATTGGCAGAAATTTGTGGCATAATTTTCGTATTTTTGTAGCGTAATGGTTGGAAAGGATTAGTTAACCACACACCATTATATATGTACTGGGGCCGTTTTGGATTTGACAGGGTGGAGGTACGTATGTTAGCATGCAGTGCGTTGTACGGAGAGCACTTTAAAGAGAACGTTCACACTTTGATTGGCGAAAATAACTACGCCTTAGCTGCTTAATTTAGAATTAAATAGCTTTTGTCCTTCTGGTTGCTGCGTTTTTAGGCCAGAATCAAGGGCATCGAAATAAATGACGCTGGCAATTGTAAGGTACGGTACAGTTGTGAGATAAAGTATCTAAGGAGAAAGGCAAGGTAGGTTTCCGGCCCGTCTGATCCCGAAAATAAAGTGGAAAATAAGCATGTAGAAGGCATAATTTGCTACACAACTGGACAAGGGTTCGAACCCCTTCGGCTCCACCAAGAGGGGTTTCATCTGATGAAACCCCTTTTTCTTTGATAAAAATTATATGTTTTTGGTTGGTTGTCAATTGATTATGATTGAAGATTTTCATCAGGTAAGGTGTTCGATAGCACTGGTCTTTATAGTAGAGGGTCGAGCCGAACACCAGCCTTAATAGTTCCCGTTTCTTCACCGTAGTAGCCATATGATAGATTTGGCTTAAGTCTGTAAGCTGATTGATCTCGTTGTTAAACAGCTGATAGATGTCGTCAGATTTGCCACTAAATACTTCCAGTCTTGCAGCCAGTGCCCGCCTGTTTTTGGTTAAATCACTAAACCATCTTTGATAGGTTTCATAATTCATCTGGTTGTTGATGTATTTCTCTTCTATGCTCTTTAACTTCGCATCCACTTCATCATATTCCTTTTTGTTCTTGGTATAGAGTTCCTGATTGTTTTCAAGCCTTTCCCTGACTAGGTTACGACCGATGGACTCAATGTTCATGATTGTTTCTTTAGGCAGGCTCAGCTCTTTAAAAACGGCTTCCAACTGTTCATGTGCTTTGTTAGCCGGAATGGTATTGTGTCCTTTGATCTTACAATTGTAATAAGGGAACTTTCTGCCAGATTTGCCTGTAGATTTAGCGCCTGTTAATGGTAACCCGCAATGGCACTTTACTACGCCCCGTAAAGGAAACTCATCGTGGATGACTCTGGTGTGAACGATAGGTTTTGCAAATCTTTGCTGTACCTGATAGAAAGTTACTTTATCGATCAGGTGCTCATGAATACCTTCCACCCATTGATCAGGATGATCCTGATAAGCTCTGACGTGGATTAACCCAATATATACCGGATTCTTCAGAATTTTTTGAATAGCCATTTTGCCCGTGTGGTGTAGTCCCATTTGTTTGGCAACCCTGCTGATTTCAACTATTGGTGTTTGCTGTATGTACTGGCTAAAGATATATTGCACTATAGGTTTTGTTTTATCGTCAGGAACGATTAATGGCTTTTTGTTCTCATCCCTGACATTCTTGTATCCATATGGTGCAGAGCCCAAATATCTTCCCTGTACTACTTTGGCCGTATATATACCCATGTTAATTCGCACACGGTTCCTGATGATCTCATCTTCAGCTTTGAGCAGCATAAGACCAGCGTAAAAGAAACTTGCCGGATCATCAGCATCAAAAGTAATTCCTTCAGCTACGCTGGTAATTTTGATGGCATATTTACGCTGAAGTTTTTTGATCAATACTAAGCCGTCACCAGAATCTCTACTGAAACGATCAAAAGCGAATACCACCAGGTAATCCACTGTCTTGTAATTTTTATCAATGAATTGTTCCAGCCGTTTAAAGTCCGGCCGGTCAAACGTTCTGGCGCTAAAGCCGTCATCCACAAATTCATCGGTAATCTCAATATTTTGTCTGTCGCAATGCCTTAAAATAGCTTCACGCTGACCGTCAATGCTCCAATTGCTTTGTCTGTCGGTCGATTTCCTGATGTAGATTATTGCTCTTTTCATAATCATCAAAAATTTTGTCTACGATAATGTTAACTACTAAATTTATAAATATTTCCTCCTTTGTGGCCGCCTGTGGCAGTTCAGTTATACATTGCTTTTTTATTGGAGGAATCTTCACTCTCACTTTTCTCTTCATCCCAACCTCCTTTTAAAAATCTATAAGCATATCGCATGCTTATTCTAAAATCCTTTATTGCTCTTCGTTTGCTTTGGTTCTTCCTCCTTTCGTTTGGGTAACTAAAATTAGAGATCTGCTGTCAAATGATCCTTATAGAAATTTAGCGGGGATAGGTTAGGATGGCGGTTTGCATTCGTGGTTAAATCCAGTGAACGCTTCTTAATTAATTCAAGCCATATTCATTTCTTATTTGATCAGCTTCTTTTGGTGTAAGCTTTCTGAT
The DNA here is from genome assembly GCF_900182595.1 of Pedobacter westerhofensis. Classification (GTDB taxonomy): domain Bacteria; phylum Bacteroidota; class Bacteroidia; order Sphingobacteriales; family Sphingobacteriaceae; genus Pedobacter; species Pedobacter westerhofensis. The sequence continues at coordinate 320,041 of NZ_FXTN01000009.1, forward strand.
CGTTCTAGTTTCCGTTTGGGAGCCTACAACAAATATTTCGTGGATGATCATACTTCCATCTGGAAATTCGAGATAAGACTGTCCTTCCGGGAGATTCTCTGAAAGCATTAGAAAGGGGAGGTTGTTACTGAAGTTTTTTAAGCGCAGGGTCTTGATAGTGATCAAATACTTCTCTTCTTTCACTGCTAAGTTTGCTTCTAAATCTTTTGTCATATGTAGGATTTATTATTTTGTGAATGCTGTTTCTGTCAGTGTATAATTTCCCTTGGTTTTGTTGTTCTTGACATTTAGCTGAGTTATAAAGGTTCTAGAATGCGACACCCTGCATTCGGCCAGATGTCCCGTTGTCAGACAAACGGATCTGGTCACCGCAATCACTCCGAAGTCGTGGGCGGAATAATTAGCCTATCGGCGATTTCTTTTCAAGTGAAGGCCGAACCTTCACTTGAAAAGAAATGATATTTTAGGTGTGTCATTTCATGTTGCTTTAGAGGGTAAGAATTGACTAAACGAGCGCCTGTTTTATGGTAGGCACTCGCAGTCGTCGCTGGTCTACCAGAACCTCTGTTTAGTATCTTGTGATTGCTTTGGCTTATTCCTCTTCATCAAACTTATTTATCGCGGTCGGATAGGGAACCAACTGTAATAGGCATCCAGCAATTCCACGAAGATGATATTGTTGTCTGTTACCACTAGGTCAAGCCATTTTAGAAACTCGTTGAAAAAGAACTCCGATATAAAGAACTCCTTCATTTCTGACATTGGATACATTTTCCTTTGTTGATCAGCTGGTAAACTATTTAGCCAGTCGAGCATTTGATCTGATAGAATTTCTGAGCGATTTGCAACATCAAAGGAATCGATTAATGGGGTGTCAGGTTTCATTTGCGCACAGTCACTGTTTCTATATTTCTGAAGTAATGCGGTCATTTCAGTGGAATCGATAAAATTGATCATCGTCTTAATGATCCAACCAACGTTATTTAAGTCTTTAGACGCTAATGCTGAATTGCAGTGCTTTTGAATCAAATCAGGAATCAATTCTACAAAAAACTTAACCTGATCATAGCAGTAGAGTGAATTGATCACATTGATTGCTATCGGTTCCTTTAGTTTAAAGGTCTTGGGATATGTTATTTGGTTCTTTTCCATTTCCTAGTCAAATTGGGTTCTCAATTCCATGATAGCCATCCTGATTCTGGTTTTGACTGTACCAAGTGGCAAATTCAGTTCTTCAGAAGTTTCTAAATGAGTGTATCCCTTGAAGTAAACCATTTCTAATAGGATATTGAATTCCGGCTTCAATTGATTAACCAATTCCTTAATCAAAATAGCTTCAGGATTATAGTAGACATTTCTTTGCTTATCAATTGCGGGATGACAATCGTCAATGTTAACAGTCTTCCTACCGTTCCTATATCTCTTGGTTCTTAATATATCCAAAGTGTAGTTCCTTGTGAGATTAAGCATCCACGTGAACAGTCGCCCTCTGCGTGGGTTATAATGGTTTCCTGAAGTCCAGATCTTCAGGATAACTTCCTGCAACACATCTTCACTTAACTCGGTATGATTAAGTATTCGGAATATCACTCCGCCCAGACTGTAGGAATACATGTCATAAAGGGCTCGCATTGCAATTGGCTCCTGATTCTTTAAGGCCAGTATCAGATTCTCTTCGGTAAGAAATAGCTTTTTTGATTTCATGTCAAATCTCATTTAGGTAGTTAAATGAGCCTTTGATAAAGAGGTGACCAAATTACAGTAATAGGGCTGGTAACTCACTCAGTCTATTGCAGCTTGGTTCTGGTAAACCACCATACCTTGCGGTATGGCTCTCAACAATAAAACATAAGCGAGCACCAGCCCTATTAAGATATAGGGTGGTGGATGCTACACTTACGCTCGCTGAGATTAAATTTACCAGATTTAGCTGCGAGGCTCGTATGCAATCCTAATATTTTTGACTAGAACTGCAAATTTATAACATTTAAACAAATAACAATTTTTATAAAATTACATATTTATAATGTAAAACACAAATATAATAATTTATTACATTATCTAATTGACATATTACATTACTAGTACTTAAAAAGCAATAAATTCCTGTATATTATATTTGTTTTACATCAATTCTCATGAGTAAAACAACATACAATCGGATTAAATCGGTACTAGCTGAAAAGAAGAAAACAAACAAAGAATTAGCTGATGCACTTAAGATTGCTCCTGAAACTGTTTCCAGTTGGTGTACTAATTCTGTGCAACCTTCAATAAAGCGGCTTTTCGATATTGCGTTATATTTAGAAGTTGAGGCAACTGATTTACTTGTGTCTGTAAAGATTAGCAAAGGCTAGATTGCATCGACTTTTGTTTTTGAATACGTCGGGAGATTGAGCCTTTACTCTTATGAATGTTGTAATAAGAGTAATTTATGTTCTCAGAATGCGACATCTTGCATTCGGCCAGATGTCCCGTTGTGGCCACAAAGGATCTGCATCGCAATTCACTCCGGTGTCGTGGGCGGAATAATTATCCTAAGTCTAGTATGCGATAATTGGATAGGACTTATTTAAAGAGATCTTATTCTGTAAAATCCCATTCTTTATGATAAGGGGTTTCATTTGCTCTTGCCCTAAGCTCTTCAATTTCCCCTTTAATTGCTTTAATTTTGAAATTACATTCTGACTCTTCAATATTTTCAATACAATAATCACTTAAAGCAACTCTAGTACCATCATCAAAAATACCGCAGTCTAATGAGGAATGAGCTCTATTATTTGGTTTGCCATTTGGGGATGGTGAACCATAATAATTGGGTGTATGATCTAAGGACACTAATTTGGGCAATGTCTTTAAAAAGTTAACGGGATACTTAAATATCTTATATCCAGTATACTCAAGATATTGATTGTTTATGTTAAAAGTTAGTCCGAGTAAAATGTAGTTCTTTGCCACATCAACGTGCTTATCCCAATTAAATGATAAACTTTCTTCACCATCTCTAAGTTCAAAATGTCCTTCACCTGGAAATTTTCTTCCACGGCTTGTTACTCTTGTGTGTACTGGTATTTGTCGATATAAAAAAGATTCATCCTCTATTTGTTCTACAGGCCAAGGACATGCCGGCATTTTTATTTCAACTGTTTCATCCATACGGCCATGCTTTCGTCCACTTTTAATATGTCAATAAAACCTTCATGAGGGAGCATATTGCTTTTATGATAGCCATAAAATGTTGCTAGAAATTCGTTATCCTTATACTTTAAATTAACAAGCATTCTTGCACCTTGAGTTCTCCAAGATAGATCAATGCTTCCGCTAGGGATTAAGTTTATTTCTGGTGCGTCAATAACTATGTTGTAGATTTTATGGATATAGTTAGTATACATTAATAAGAAATCTATACATTTAAAATATAGTTCAGGTCGTACAGCTTTACCTGTGCTATGATCCCACCCATCTTTTAAATCCAAAATGTTTCTTGAATCTCTTATCTCATCAGCAATATCATACAAGTCGCTATGAATAGTAAATTGTCTATCTAAAATTTTGAAGGTGATCGGAGGTTTTTCATTATTATCTTTAGCCTCGGACAGCTCAGCAATTTCGTAGCCAATATATTTTCTGTCATACCAAGCCCGTGCGCTAACTTTTGACTGAGTGTCGCTATCTTGTGTGTCAGTGTGCTTTGTTGTTTTTAAAAAACTTTTCGGGTCAAATGTTAAATGTTTCATATCAATTTGCTATTTCAATGAAATTTATTAAATCTTTGTATGTATTTCTGATCTGCTCATTTTCATCTAATGCGAGTTCTATCTGAGCTTTCAATTTACCTAGATCTTCTCGATCTAAGGCAACAATAATTCCATCAGAATCATCACTTAATACTAGTCGCAATTTGTGCATTAAAACACCGTATTGAATATTGTTATTAGAATCCTTATCATAAATCATATTAATATCTGTGTTAATCTCGGAATTAATATAAACTTTGTTAGAATCGAAAATTATTCTGTGAGCTTCAAATGTTGATTTCAAAATCTTACTACGTTTTAAAACCTCAGAAATTCTACCCCGTAATTTATTGGCCTGCTTCAAATTTAAATCTGTTCCCTTCAATTGAGTAAAAGCTTCTGTAATTTCAGCAGAGAGCTCCTCAATATTATATTGTTTATCAGTCAAAAGTCCAGAAAAACTAAAGATAGCCTCTGCTACAGATATATTATTATCGAACTTAGTGTTGTCGTCAAATAACTTTATATACTGTCGATGACCTATGCCAATGGGAAGAGATTCAAGTACTTTATAAACAAGTTTAATATCTTTTTCATCCAATAAACTTATATGCTCAATCCCGGATAGATGTCTTTCAGGAATCTTTATGTTTGCCATATTACGATGTTGTAAGTTCGTTATTTGCGTTTTTTTTGGCGGGCGGCAAAAGTAGGAATTTTTATTAGTATAAAAAATATCTAATAAAAAAATACACCATCCGATGTATTTTCCCTCTGCTCCGTCTTTAGTCGTTGCTATATTTTTTAAATATATGGAATCATTTGGCTTTACAAATAATTTTTACATTATTTAACAATAGTTATACACACTGTGTTTCAATAAAAGTACCAATTGCCATTAATCTATAAAAGGGACAGATAACCCCATGTTTTGCAATCTGAAAAATAACAACCTCAAGTTATGAAAAGCAGTCGTTAAAATAAAATTTTAAATATTTATTTTAACGATAAATGCATACTACTAAAAATTATTCGCAGCTGCTTTCTTTACTTGTTCGCTCTTTTTTGATTCACTATCTTTGAAAGCCTGCATCATGGTGTCATTATAGATGTAACATACGGCTCTATATTCCGACCCACCTTCTTCCTCGCATAGGCCTATGGTGATCATCTTGCTGCCAAGCTCCCAGTCATATTGATATTGAACCATACCTGGTTTAAAATTGAAGAATTCAGGTTTACCATGATCTATAGTAGGATCTTCGTACTTTGCTTTGATCACATCCCTGAGATTATTGAGTTCATCCGTAAGCTTGTTATCAATGTAGTTAGCTGTTTCCTTATAACTTTGAATAAATATACCCATCAACTTACCCTGTTTATCATATTGAGGCAAGAACATATAGTCATATGCTCCAATTTTGTTTGACATTTCAGGCATTAACTTGTCATAGGCTTTCTTAGTGATCCCGAACTTCACCTTCCCGTAAGCAATCTCGGAAGTGCTTTGGAACTTTGCGGCTCTTTTTATACTATCAGTATTTACAGTGGTAATCACCGTGTCTAAAATATTATTAGGGTTACTTTGAGAACAGGAGGCGAATAATGCCCCGATTGAGAGTGTTATTATTATTTTCATTATGATAATCTTTTATTTACAATATGAACCACATTAGATATTCACTAATTCTCATCTACATAAGAGTCTTATTCTTTATCAGAGTTAGGTAAGCATAATCACATTTGAAATAATAATCTTAAGTCATTATTGTATGGATAGATGTCTTTATGTTGAGACCTATTGTCTGTTCTGCAAATGAAATTTCAATATGGAATTAATTTCTCAATAATTTGTTTGCGGCTTCGCTAATAATTTCAATCTCTTTGCAATAACTCTTCTTTTGTTTTATTCTTCAAGTATTCTACGTCCTTCAAGATGGTCATCAATGGACGAAATACCTACAAGAATATCCGTTAAGAGTTTCTTTTCTTCTGTGGTCATAAAACAGCAATCTTTTGCTCGTTTATTTTTTGAAGTAGATGGGGGGATAGTTTCTTCTGCTACTAGATCTACATTTTTTTTAAGAAGGCTTTGAAGGGCATACATCAGTTGAAAATAATTATCACCATACTCTGTGTAATTAAGATCAAGTTTAAAACTTACCATGAAGTTAATGTCACTATCATCTGTCATGATTCCGTTTGCAGCACTGCCAAATAAATGAGCTCTGATGACACCATGTTTCGCCATTAAAATCTTTATTTGCGATAAATTTGATTTAACTAAGCTATTCACATTTATTTTTGCACACAGGTGATATTCAAATTTACAATTAATAGTGTTAAAACTATAGATCTTAACGCTGAATCATTAATTCATTCAAGATTAATAATATCGTCAAACTTATCCAAGATTAAAATGAATGGGAGTTCGATAGAAGCCCTCTTGCTCTCAAACCCCTTCAAAATGCAATCCCTCTTTCACAAGAACATTTTCCTCATTAACTGTCTTTACCAGCATTAAAAGCCGTATAAAGGGTTCGTTTAAATCATCCTCAGCTCCAAAATTGGTCAAACTCAAGATTCCACCGCAGATACTTGTGATAAGAATATTTTCTTCATTTATTCCTCTGAATAGCATTAGCTTACGATTAAAGTAGTAAGTTGTTGTGATTTAACCAGGTATGTAACACAAGTCAAAGACTGGTATATGCCTTTTACGGAATCCCGTATTGTGGAAAAATGAGGTTAGAAAAAATATATTATGGTTTAATTTCTGATTAATTTAGTCACTTAACCTTAAAGTAATCATATGTCAGAACAAAATGTTGAACAGCCCAGTAAAAATAATGAACCTGTCCATATTCACATTCAATCATTAATATCAGAATCGATGAAGCTTAGCGCAAGAATTATAGCTAAATTAGAAGGTGGAGATGCAAATGAAATTTATGTCAAAGCGCTCAATGACGCATTACAAAATACAACAGAATTATTAGGAGCTGAATTCATTCCAGACCGAGGATAATAATAATCAAATATAAATTATGGATGATATAAAAAAACTTGCTGATCAGTTCTTAGAGGCAAGAGAGAAGCTCACAGAGCAAAGACGTTATATTGACTATGATATGGCTAGTCATCTCGATTATCTTGAAAAGTCTAAAGATGGAACTGTGGATTTCAATTTAAGAGTGATTCATTATAAATCCCAGATTGAGGCTGGTGAAGAACTTTATTCACAGTACCAACGCGAACTGTTGGATATCTCGACTGATCTAAAGCCATTGTTAATTCAAGTGAATGCCACGAGAGAAAATCCTCTTAAGACACTTTTGGAGGATAATCGGTACCATGATACTTATTTGGATGAGAATGGTGATATTCAAGACAGAGGGATTTATACCGATATGTCTAAATAGATAACGTTTACTGCAAAACAAGCAGATACAAACAAATTACCTCAGCAACAAGCTGGGGTATTTGAGACTGTAAATCAAACTGTGTCAACTCTTGATAATCAAGAGTAAGAATAAGTAAATTAGTATAAACTTATGGACACAATGAACAGTAAAAAACC
>NZ_FXTN01000010.1 GCF_900182595.1 Pedobacter westerhofensis
TTATCCTTCTCACTGTTTCCCTTCCTCCGAAGCGGGATGCAAAAGTAGGAAAAATATCGCTACAGCCAAACATTATCGGCAATTCATTTGTATGCGTGTGATAACACCCTAATTTTCAGACAGAAATATTTCAGGACAGGCAGACTTGAAACAAATCCATGTCTAAAATGATTCGCGCTTTCTCCTGACTTTGGTTTGGGTAAGTCCCCGTGTAACTACCGCTTGCGATAAAAATCACCTTGTTTTTCCACTGCCACTGCAAAATATCTGGCAAAATAGGTCTTAATTGTACATCAGAGCGATATAAGTAAGAAATCCGTACATTGTTTTTCCGCCTTTTACGCCAAAATAGCGCAGTCGCAGCGCAGATATAGCGCACAGATAGCGCTGTGATGTATAACTTTAGATAAATATCCTATAGACTTCATTGCAAATCAATCAGTTTATACACAAGAAAATCTTTTAAACTGATTACAATAATATCTTTTGCAATGGGGTAAGTCTCACTTTGCGGCGTAATGATGAATTTATATTTAGGTTATAAATCCTGAACACAACTTATAGATCCCTTAGAAACCACAGGAGAGTTTGATAATTTAATTTCAATACAAGCCACCGCTGTTACTCCCTGAACAAGAACCAAATCACATTCAGCTCCTGTTTGAGTGCGATAAAAAAACATTTCTGTATAATCTGGTTTACACTGATAGATCTGTTCAATGACATATCCTTCCCATGACCCACCGGCTACCGGATGCCCTAATAAACTATCTATTGAAGGGATATTTAATAACCTGTGCAGTATACCCGTATCCCTGATATAGGTTTTGGGCGATTTCACCAGCCTTTTTTTAGCATTCACGAACCATGGCTGCAATCGCCTCACCATATTGAATTTCGTCTATAATCACTGTGGAGTTTTCAAATTCCGTTAAGTAGGCATAGGCATCCTGCAGCTTAGCTTGATCTATAGGATTTTCCAAATCATGATAGACAGTCCCATGATCGGTTGTGCGCAGTTGTCTCGCCAGGGTTGTTTTGCCAACCTAACGCGGGCCCAGTATTGCTATCGCGGGTGACTTATTTAATGTTCGCTGGATTTCTGATTGAAGATTTCTCTTAAGCATCATCAAACATTACAATCGAACCTAGTAAATCCAAACTCAAACTTTGGATTTACTAGGTTAACCCCATTCAAAATAGATTTAAACGAAGATTGATAATCTTAAGTAAGTAGCTATTGGTTTTTCGGATTGGCCTGTAAACAGGAATACACAAGTTTTAATTCGATTCTTGGTTAATGGAAAAAACACCTTGTATAGTATAATGGAAGGCATTTCTTAGCCGTTTGATAGTCCAGGGGGCTATCAAACCCCTATCGAACCCCTACCAAGTAGTTACCGAATGTCTTCTGAAGATACTGTAAGTGCCTATTTGAACAGATTTAAGCAGTCCCTTCCATCGCTTCGCGGTTAATCAGGATCACTGCATCATCAAGCTCTCTCGACGAAACAGCAAGCAGGTCTATCAACTGACGTAATTCCTCATTCTCCACTTCAGAACCTTTGATCAAAGCAATCAAACCAAGAATATTGCTAAGCGGCCGCCTCACCTGGTGAGAATGTATCCAGGCAATTTCCTTGAGCTGCTCATTCTGACTGAGCAGCTGCTGCTCAAATTTTTTCTGCTTGTCTATATCCTGCAGCGCGCCAATCATCCGCACAGGTTCTCCCGCGGGACTAAAGATGACATATCCCCTGTCTCTGATATATTTCACTGTACCATCTGCACAGATATACCTGTATTCTGCAGACCAGTCTTTTCTTTTATGATCAAGAACCCGTTTAAACTCCTCCTGAACATAATCACGGTCATCAGGGTGGATTTTTTGCATCGCCCAAAAAGAATTGGCACTTGATTCCTTCGTATAACCGTAAGTTTCAAAATACCCCTGCATCCAGGTGAGTTCGTCCGTAACGATATTATAGTCCCAGATTACATCATTGGTAGCCCTGTTTACCGTCTCGTACAAATGCAGCAGGTCGCTGATCTTCTTCTCATCGTTAATAGACTTATCTATATCCGTGATCATCACCAGATATGCACCTTTTTCAATCAATGGTATATAGTGAAAAGTGATCTGTACGAAAAAACAATCGCCATTCTTTTTCTGGTGCAGCCATCTGCCGGAGTCATTTGTCAGTTCCCCAAACTCATCCAGGAAAGCTTTCACCCGCCCCCGCTCCTCACTTGGCCGGATATCAAATGCCGTCATCCTCAAAAACTCCGCCTCAGTAAATCCGTAAAGCTTAACCATTGCGTCATTCACTGCAAGAAACTGAAGCGTATCTTTAGTCATCACATACATCGGCAGCGGACTGCCATTAAAAAGCTGCTGGTAATTAAGTTCAGTGCCGAAGTGGATTTTCTTATAGAACCCTACTGAAAAATAGACAATAATAGCAGCTACCGACAGAAAAAGAAGATCTTTGAACAAAGAATACCTTCCAATCCCACCTTCAGGTGTTGAAGCAGCTGATAAATCTCTTATACTGTCAATTATCAGAAGGCAAATCACACCAACCATCAAATAAAAAAAGGTTATTTTGAATTTGGATAAGTTTTTCATGAGCATGAGATCCCTTATACCCCAACTTTATGCAAACAAAAATTAATGCACAATTAATATTAGCAGGAATATAAAAAACAAACATACCTAAAAGATACCAATTCATCACAAGCAGAACAAAAATGCCGGTTTTTTGCACCAACATTTCCTTTAGGTGCTAAAGGCAATTAATATTGCCCGGTAGCAAGTAAAACCAGAGTGCAGGCATTCATAGTCTCAATGCCGCTTGCCTTTAAAATAGCTTTCAGTTCGTCATTTTCTGTTCCGGGGTTAAAAATCACCCGCTTAGGCTTGGTCTCAAGGATGTAGTCGAAATACCCCGACTGCAGTGCAGGACCAATATATAGGGTAACTGTATCCACATCATGATGGATATCAACAGGCTTTTCAATGGCAACGCCGGCAACTTCGCCACTTTTTATACCAATATTCACGATAGAGTGACCTTTTGATTTCAGCATATGTGCTGCACGGTAAGCGTATCTTTCAGGGTTAGGACTTGCACCTATAATCAATGTATTCTTCATCACAGTAAGTTTAAATTTTGATACTCAATCATTCAATATCATATGAAGTGGAGATCATAAACAATCAGTGTTAAACCTAACAACAGCTTCAGCTTGCAAAATGTTTAATTAAAGTTGAGCACTGCGTTGGCACAGTTTACCCCATCGATCGCAGCAGAGACAATTCCGCCGGCATATCCTGCGCCCTCTGCACATGGATAAAGTCCCGCGACCTGCGGATGCTGAAAGGTTTCTCTGTCCCTTGGAATCCGGACCGGCGACGAGCTCCTGCTCTCCACGCCCACCAGGATCGATTCATTTGTGTAATAACCTTTGATTTTTTTACCGAAAACAGGCAAGGCACTTTTTAAGCTGGAGGCGATAAAGTCTGGCAGGGTTTCTTTGAGCATCACACTTCGTGTACCGGGCAAATAGGAATTGCGGGGCAGATCTACTGACACCCTGCCTTCAACAAAGTCTACCATACGTTGTCCCGGAGCAACTAAATTCCCTCCCCCCAGTGCAAAGGCTGTTTGTTCTATTCCGTGCTGGAAATCCATCATCCGCAGCGGATCATCGCCCGGAACATCTTCCAGGGTAACCTGCACCACTGTCCCTGAGTTTGCAAATGGGTTGTTCCTCTTGGAGGGCGACCAGCCATTCACTACAATTTCATTTTCATGAGTGGCGCAGGGCGCGATAATCCCACCCGGACACATACAGAATGAAAAGACGCCCCTGCTGCCCACCTGCTCAACCAGGCTGTAGTAAGCCGGGGGTAAAAATTCACTTCTCACTGCACAATGATACTGGGCAGCATCAATAATTTCCTGTGGGTGCTCAATACGTACACCCAAAGCAAAGGGCTTTGCTTCTACCAGGATGCCCTTTTTATTTAATAGTGTATAAATATCACGTGCCGAGTGGCCAGTAGCCAGAATTACGGCTTCGGCAGTGAGGCTTTCCTCATTGTTGACCACAACGCCTTTGATCCTGTCAAATTCGATCATCAGGTCTGTTACTTTTTTATCAAAATGGACCTCTCCCCCGGCATTTAAAATGGTTTCCCTGATAGCTGTTATAATATGGGGAAGTTTATTGGTACCGATATGCGGTCGGGCATCCACCAAAATATCGTCTGTTGCGCCATGCTGAACAAAAATCTGAAGAACCTTATTGATATCCCCCCTCTTATTGGAGCGGGTATACAGTTTTCCGTCAGAATAGGTTCCGGCACCACCTTCACCATAACAGTAGTTGGATTCGGTATTCACAATGCCTTCCTTGTTGATCAATGCCAGGTCTCTTCTGCGTTGTTTTACATCTTTACCGCGTTCAAGGACTATGGGTTTCATGCCGTTTTCAATACACTGCAAGGCAGCAAACAGACCAGCCGGGCCGGCGCCTACAATGATTACGCGTTTTTTATCACTTACGTTCTGATATTTAAGTGTAAACACCTCCGGGACCCGGGGCTCATCAATAAACACTTTCACCTGCATCCTGAAGATCACTTTGCGCGAACGTGCATCAATCGACCGTTTCAGGATTTGATATCCTTTAATGTGCAGCTGATCTGTTTTAAGTGCGATGGAGAGTTGTTTTAAAATATGCTCTTCCTGTCCCGCATCCTCAGGGGCGATAGTGATTTCTATTTCTTTCTGCATAAAATTCATGTCAGGTTTCTATCCTGAACACAGCAAAGATAAGGAAATACCAGGAAGATTTAATTTTTCCAGCTATTGCAGGCAGGGTACGGACAGCCATATGACCCACCTGTAATCCGGTTATTTAACTGAAGCACAACACAGATCTAAGCAATTCCCATTCATATAACCCAACGACATTGGTAATATAAATTAACATATGTGATATATAAAATTATAAATGAAACAAAAATGTAATTATAAATTTGATTAATAACAAAAAAGTTAACTCCTCTCCAATATTTTGATTTATACAGAATTTTATTTAACCAAATATATTAATTATCAAGCTATGTCAAATCAAATCAATTTCGTAAGAGGAGAAGGAATACATCTCTATACTTCTCAAAATGAGGACTATATAGATGCCGTCTCAGGCACATTTAACATCTCTCTCGGCTACAGTCATCCCGAACTTGTGGATGTGCTAAAAAAACAGGTGGAAGCTTTGATACATGTCTCTTCCTCTTTTACAGGCACCATTGCGCAGGATGTCCTTGATGATATCTTAGCAGTAGCTCCTGATTATCTCACTCATGGCTGGATGCGGGATATTATCGGGTCTACAGCCAATGAGGGCGCAGTAAAGATCGCCAATAAATATAATGGAAAAAGCGAGGTCATCAGCTTATCCCTGTCTCACCACGGGCAAACGCTCTACACTACCGGCATTTCCGGAAACGCCTTCCGGCGAAAGTCATTCCCAAACACCATCGCCATCCAGCACGGGACAGTACCCGCCCCATACTGTTACAGATGTCCGTTTGGGGCCATGGGAGCGCCGGAATGCGGATACCTGTGTGCTGAAGCTATCTATGATTATGCAGATTATGGCAGCTCAGACAATATATCCTGTATGATCATAGAGCCAATCCTGGGAAACGGCGGCAATATCATACCTCCCGAAGGATATTTTGAAAGAATCAGGAGAATTTGTGACGAGCTGGAAATTGTGCTGATTGCCGACGAAGTACAAACAGGGATCGGAAGAACAGGATATATGTTTGCAAGTGAATATTTTGATATCAATCCTGATATCATTACGCTGGCCAAAGGCCTCGGCGGTATTGGAATACCTTCGGCCGCAATCCTTTACAAACCGCAATTTGATGTCCTTGAAAAGTTTGAGCACTCTTACACTTCTGGAGGCAACCTGCTCTCTCTTGCCGCAGCCAGGAAAACAATCGAAGTAATTTCCAGGGAAGGCTTTCTCGAAAGCATTCGTGCAAACGGAGAATTCCTGGGCCGGGGCTTGCAGGAGCTGAAGGAACGTTACGGCCACATCATAGGGGACGTAAGGGGTATCGGCTATATGTGGGGCCTTGAGATTATTGATCAGGACAATGCCCCGGATACGGCGCTGACCAATCATATCCTGGATATTGCACTGGAAGATCAGCATATGATCATGCGGGGCTCACGTTACGGATTTGGCAATGTAGTAAAGGTTAGGCCCGCATTAACCACCACAGTGGAGGAAATTGAAGAAATCCTGTTCAGGCTGAATAAGATATTCGGCAGTTTGTAATTAAATTTTAAAATAAATTGATAAAGGAATGAAAGCGATTGTATATAACAACCCATGGGATATCAGCATTGAAGAAAGAGAAGAACCACTGATCACGTCACCTGATGAAGTGATCGTGGCCATCAGCGCAACAGGCATCTGCGGCACGGATCTGAGCATCGTTTCCGGAGAATATGCTGCCCGGCAGCGGGTAATCATAGGACATGAATCCGCCGGTGTCATTGTAGCAAGTGGCAGCAATGCATTGCACTGGAAAGAAGGCGACCGTGTAATTATTGACCCTACATACTATTGCGGAGAGTGCAGCCACTGCAGAAAGGGGCTGCGCAACCACTGTCTTAAAAAAGCAACCACAGAAGCAGGTGTATCCATAGATGGTACCTTTACCAGCTATTTTAAAACAACCAGCCGCTTCATTTATCCGCTGAATGACGGGATCCCCTTTGAGCAGGGCGCAATGTCTGAACCCCTCAGCTGTGTACTTACTGCGGTAAAAAAACTTGCCGTTAACCCATTCATGCGCACTGCAATCCTCGGCGGCGGCCCCATCGGCCTGCTTTTCTATCTTGCCCTCAGCCAGCATGGCCTCAGGAACGGAACAATCTACGAGGCTTCAAAGGACAGGATCAAGTTGATAGAACAGCGCGGGATATTGCAGGGCGACTGGAAACTGGAACCTGAATTTATCCCTGAGAAAAACCAGTTCGACCTGATCATAGATACTACGGGCAGTTTACTGGAAAAGTCTGTGCAAGCCATTGCAGATGGTGGAAAAATATCGCTAATGGGCTTGCGCAATAATCAGCAAACCATTAATCCAAGAGAGATTGCCGACCGGAGCATTTCTATTATCGGCTCCATTGATTCGCAGGACACCTTTAAACATGCCACCGACCTGATCAATAGCGGATCACTGGGGCTCGAAAAAATAATTACCAATCAATATCAGCTCAGTGATTTCAGCAAGGCCCTGAAAGACCTGGGATGTGATCTGCAGAAAAAACAAAGGAGCAATGAAATTGCCAGCCTGAAATCAGTAATCCTCATTTAATATATCATCACTATGAAATACATCATTTTTGATATCGACGGAACATTAACCGATACCACTGCAACAGACGATCAGTGCTTTACCCAGGCGCTGGAAGAGGTCTTTCATTTCAAAAACTTTAGCACAGAATATGGCGATTATACCAATACCACCGATTCTGGTATCATCGATCAGTTGTTCAGGGAACAACTGGGCCGGTCTTTTACCTGGCAGGAAAGGAACCACTTTATCCGGCGCTTTTGTGAACTGCTGGAGCAAGCCTATAAAAAGCAGCCGGGATGCATATCCGAGATAAACAACGCTGGCAGGACATTAAAAGCCCTGTACCGGCAAACAAATCTCAGCATTGGTTTGGCCACAGGCGGATGGCAGGAATCAGCACAGTTTAAATTGCGCTGTGCAGGTATTCCCATTCAAAGGCACACCGCAGCTTCGTTTGCACAGGATGCCATGGCAAGAAATGAAATCATCAGCGATACAATCAGGAAAATGGACACATATAACGGTGTCAAAATGGAATTATCCGAAATTGTGTACATTGGTGATGGCAACTGGGATTATCTGGCGGCCAAACAGCTGGGCATAAATTTTATTGGTATAGAAAACAAACGTCTTGATCACCTTTCAGAAATCATCAAGATTTCAGATTACGATCATCTCCACCGGCATATTGGTTTACAAACAAATACGATAGGATAAATGAAATTAAACCACAGCTATCGCAGAGCAACAAGCGTATTCTTTTTTATCGCTGGTTTAACCTATTCAAGCTGGGCCTGCCGTATCCATGAACTGCAGGCCAGCTTTCAGCTCAGTAATGCTGAGCTGGGCAGTATCTTGTTTGCCCTGCCCGTAGGGCTCATGATCAGCCTTCCCCTATCAGGATGGATGGTCACCCGCTTTGGCAGCCGCAAAATCCTGGTCGCCGCCGGACTATTCTTTCCTTTGATGTTATGCATGATCGGTTTTACGGTAAAGATCTGGCAGCTTGTGATCGTACTGTTTTTTTTTGGCTACCTCAACAATGTGTTTGAGGTAGCCATGAATACTCAGGCTGTAGGTATTGAAAACCTGTACAAAAGATCTATCATGACTTCCTTTCATGGATTGTGGAGCCTTGCAGGATTCACAGGAATTGCCCTCGGCACCCTCGCTATTGCGCTGAAATACCCGGTATGGCTGCATTTTTCGGCAATCGCCCTGATCTGCTGGACACTGGCCCTGCTCAACCGGAGGTCCCTGTTGCCAGAAGATGAGCCGCAGGAATCTCAGCCGGTTTTTGCTGTTCCGGACAAGAACATCCTCAAACTGGGAATGATCGCTTTTGCCAGCCTGATCACTGAGGGTACGATGTTCGACTGGAGCGGGATATATTTTCACAGAATTGTGATGGCCCCATCCTCCCTGACCACAGCAGGGTATATCGCATTTATGGGCACTATGGCAGCCGGCCGTTTTACGGGCGATCATCTGGTTACGCGTTTTAGCGTAAAACGCATTTTGCAATGGAGCGGCATTATCAGCACTTCCGGTTTACTGCTTGCGGTTGTTTTTCCAAATATTTATGTGGCTACACTGGGATTTCTGCTGGTAGGCATCGGCGTATCTTCAGTGGTTCCGCTTGCTATAGCACTGGCCGGGAAATCCAGCACGCTAGCACCCGGAATGGCAATAGCGGCGGTCTCAACTGTTGGCTTTCTGGGCTTTCTCATAGGCCCGCCGCTGATTGGCTTTATTGCTGAGGCCAGCAGCCTGCGCTGGTCGTTCACACTCATTGCTATTCTTGGTTTGGGGACTACACTTCTTGCTTCACGTATCAAACACTGAACATCATTCTTCTTCCTGCAACTGCCATAATGTAATTAATCTGCATACAATACTGCTGTGCCTGGGTGTTTACATACATCTTGTCAGGTTTTTGTCCCCAGTTGTAACATAGGTATGGAAATTGTATCTTACTCCATAAATTAACACTTGTTAAACCAAAACAGAATAAAAATGAAAAAAGCAATATTAGGAATTATTGGAGCCTTATTTGTCACTACCATGCTGAGCAGCTGTGGCTATAATTCAATGGTTAAGCTGGATGAAGATGTGAAAACAAAATGGAACCAGGTAGAAACCCAGTACCAGCGCCGCTCTGATCTGATCCCTAATTTAGTGAGTACCGTAAAGGGAGCAGCTAAATTTGAACAAAGTACATTAACCGCAGTGGTAGAAGCACGCTCTAAAGCCAGCCAGATCAAGGTAAATGCCGATGACCTTTCACCGGAAAAAATTGCTCAGTTCCAAGCTGCACAGGGACAGGTAGGACAGGCATTAAGCCGTTTGATGGTGCTGACAGAAAATTATCCTGAATTGAAAGCTACCCAACAGTTCAGTGATCTTTCTGTACAGCTGGAAGGAACAGAAAACAGGATTGCCGTTGCCCGCAAGGATTTTAACGATTCTGTGCAGGAATACAATACCAAAGTGAGATCGTTCCCAAACAACCTTACCGCGGGTATGTTCGGCTTTAAACAAAGAGCTGGTTTTAAGGCTGACGAAGGTGCCCAAAATGCTCCTAAAGTACAATTTTAATCTACAGCACAACAAATAAGGGTATCACGTGTTTAATCAGCATGTCATACCCTTATCTGTTTAATTCATATCACATATGTCATTTCTGACTGAACAAGAACAAGACCTGGTTACCAGCGCGATTAGCAATGCTGAAAAGCTTACCTCAGGCGAAATTAGGATTGCAGTAGAAAAACATTGTCCGGGTGAAGCCTTTGAAAGGGCTACTGCCTATTTTGGTAAATTAGGGATGGATAAAACGTCGTTACACAATGGCGTGCTGATCTATATCGCCTATGCTGATCAAAAATTTGCGATCATCGGCGACAGAGGTATCCACCGTGTGGTGCCACCAGATTTCTGGGAAACTACGCAGGTAGCAATGAAAGCACATTTTGCCAGTGGAAACATTCTGAATGGTATTGTTGCCGGGGTACAACTGGCAGGAGAAAAACTGGCCGCTCACTTTCCTCCTCAAAATGGAGATATCAATGAATTGCCCAATGACATTATTTTTATGGACAAAAGGGATGCTAACTAAGAACAAATGAAGAAAATAATCTTAGCCTTATTCCTGACACTATTATATACCGGTGGTTTTGCACAGGATTTCCCCGCAAAACCTGCAACTCTGGTAAATGACTATACAGGTACGCTCACGGAAGTACAAAAACAACAGCTGGAGAATAAGCTTGTAGCTTATGACGACTCCAGTTCTACACAAATTGCCATTGCGATTATCAAAAGTGTTGGTGAGTACGACATCAATGACTATGCGCTCGGTTTGGGCAGAAAATGGGGCGTAGGCGGCGCAAAGAAAAACAATGGCGTGATGATCGTGGTTGCGCTGGGCGACCGCAAGATCGCTATGCAAACAGGATATGGCCTGGAGGGGGCTTTGCCCGATATCATTACCAAGAGGATTATTGACAACGAAATTAAGCCCTATTTTAAGGAGGGCGATTATTACAGTGGCCTTGATGCAGGTACCACTGCGATTATCAAATACAGCAAGGGAGAGTACAAAAACGACAATCCAAAAGCCAAAGGATCTAAAAACGGCACCGGAAACGGAATCTTTATCCTGATTGTCATCATTGTTATCATCATCATTATTATCAGAAGAGGCGGCGGTGGTGGTGGCGGCAGTCAGATTTTAGGTGGCCGCGGTTCAGGATCCGGATTTTTAACCGGTATGCTGCTAGGCAACATGCTGGGCGGAAGAAGTTCCGGCAGCAGCTGGGGCGGTGGCAGCAGCGGAGGCGGCGGTGGTGGCTTTGGTGGTTTCGGCGGGGGTAGTTTTGGTGGCGGAGGCAGCAGCGGAAGCTGGTAACCTATGTACAGACGAGATCTTTTAACCGCAGAAATACAAAAGCTTGCCCAGGCACTGGCAAGGCTGATGGGACTGAAACAGGAAGGCAAACTTGAAGAAGCCGACAAAGGTATTGATGAACTGCTGGAAAATGATTTTGGAATTCTCTTTACAGACGTGCTCAACAGTAGCCTGGAGGACTTTGAACTTTTCCTGCAGCAAAAAGACTTCGCAGCTGAAAAGCTCGACTTCTTTTCACAGTTGCTCTACCTCAAATTTAGTACTGTAAATCTTACCAAAGAGAATAGATCACTGGCACATAAACTGAAGCTAATTTACCAGATCCTGGAAATCAAACATCATGTTGTAAACATGATCAGCATTGGGCGGCAAAAAAGCATAGAGCAATACTTAAACCTTAATTCCTGATGGAGATTTTAAAATGGCAGAAACTTTCATCCAGATATCTGGTGAAAGAGAGATGGGCGACTTTACGTGTAGATACTTGTAAATTACAGAATGGTACTGTCAAAGATGATTACTACGTGCTTGAATATCCAGATTGGGCAAATGCGATCGCTTTGACTGACGACAATAAATTAATCCTGGTACGACAGTACCGTCATGCCGCAGATATCATTTCGCTAGAAGTTCCGGGAGGAGTAATAGAACCGGGTGAAGACCCTGAGCTGGGCGTAAGACGTGAACTACTGGAAGAAACGGGCTATTCTTTTAAAAGCTGTGAGCTGATCGCTACACTTTATCCCAACCCTGCTACATCTACAAACAGAACTTTTACCTATTTGCTGAAAGGCGGTGTAAAAACTCAGGAGCAGCACCTGGATGAGCACGAGATCCTCAATGTAGAGGAATATACTATTGATGAAGTGAAACAGCTTTTAGTGGAGAACAAAATAGATCAGTCGCTCCATGCTGCCGCGCTGTTTTATGGCTTATTAAAGCTGGAGGCAATTAAGTAACAGAATTAGCTCATTTTGAGCTTTTTCTGTATATCATGTACGTAGCCTTTGAATTTCTTATCCGTATCGATGAGGTCTTCTACGGTCTGACAGGCATAAATCACAGTGGAATGGTCGCGGCCACCAAAAAAAGCACCAATCGTTTTCAAAGACGATTTGGTATGGCTTTTAGACAGGTACATGGAGATCTGACGGGCCTGTACAATTTCTCTTTTACGTGTCGGAGATTTCACCATATCCACAGGAACCTCAAAGTATTCACATACCAGTTTCTGGATGTATTCCATGGAAATCTCTTTTGTGGTGTTCTTGATAAAGTTCTTCAGCATTTGTTTAGCCAGACCAAGATCGATATCCTTTTTATTCAGCGTAGATTGTGCCAGCAGGGATACCATCGCTCCTTCCAGTTCCCGCACATTGTTATCAATGTTATGGGCTACATATTCAACTACTTCCTGCGGAAGCTCAATTCCGTCAGCATACATTTTCTTCCTCAGGATCGCAATACGCGTTTCCAGGTCAGGAATCTGAAGATCTGCAGAAAGGCCCCACTTGAAACGGCTCAGCAGGCGCTCTTCCAGTCCGGCTAAATCCTTTGGTGCTTTATCTGAAGTAAGGATAACCTGTTTGCCGGATTGGTGCAGGTGATTGAAAATATGGAAAAATATGTCCTGTGTTTTTTCCTTCCCAGCAAAGTTGTGTACATCATCCATAATGATGACATCCATCGCCTGATAGAAGTTCACAAAATCATTGATCGTATTATTTTTTAAGGAGTCTACAAACTGCTGGCAAAATTTCTCACAGGAAACATAGATGACCAGTTTATCGGGCATGGTCCTTTTGATCTCATTGCCGATCGCCTGGGCCAGATGGGTCTTCCCCAGGCCAACTCCTCCGTATACCATCAGGGGGTTAAAAGAGGTGCCCCCTGGCTTTGCAGCTACGGCATATCCTGCTGAGCGTGCGAGCCTGTTACAATCTCCCTCGATATAGTTTTCAAAGGTATAGTTTGAATTGAGCTGAGGGTCTACATTGAGTTTTTTCAGCCCCGGAATGATAAAAGGATTTTTAATGTCCTTATTGATAGAAACAGGTATTGGCATAGATTGCATTTTTGCTTCCGCGCCGTTACCATTGGAGGGTATATTAGTTGTATATGGCGAACCGCTGTTAGAAGATTTATCCACAACAATATTGTATTCCAACCTGCCTTCTTCTCCCAATTGCTTTTTTACCGTTTTGCGAAGCAGGCCGACATAGTGTTCCTCCAGCCATTCATAGAAGAATAAACTAGGCACCTGTATTGTCAAAACCTTGCCATCCAGTTTAAGGGCAGAAATCGGTTCGAACCAAGTTTTGAAGCTTTGGCCCGGGATATTGTCCTTAATAATCTGCAGACAGTTTTTCCATACTTCGGTACAAGTTTTTTCCATAGGTATTCTATAATTTGTCGGTTTTAGGTAGCTAAAACAGCTTATTGAAAATACTGTTTCGGGAGATCGAAGATTCAAAAAATTATCAACAAAAAAAACTAAAATTTCATTTATTTAGTAAGTACTTAGGCAGCAGAGCAGTACCCCGCTTAACCTCAATTTTTTGTGTGGATAACTATTTCTTAACATCTTTTTAGTGCTCTCCGAAAACGGTTCGCAGTACATCTGAGATTTCTCCAAGCGTACAATAAACCTCAACTGCGCTAAGAATAAATGGCATCAAATTATCCGAAGATTCTGCGGCAGTTTTCAATCTATCAAGCGCAGAAGCCACTTCAACGCTGTTTCTCCCTTCCTTTAAACGTTTTATCTTTTCAATTTGTATTGATCTGATCGACTCATCAATCTGAAGGGTATCGGTAAACACTTCCTCTGTTTGTGCAAATCTGTTCACACCTACAATAACCCGGCCACCATCTTCAATTTCCAGCTGATAATTATAAGCAGCGGCGGCGATTTCATTCTGCATATATCTGTTTTCTATCGCAGCTACCGATCCTCCCATGATATCAATTTTATCAATGTATAACTGCGCCGCGCATTCAATTTCGTCCGTCAGCGTTTCCACAAAATAGGATCCCGCCAGAGGGTCTGCGGTGTCGGCTACCCCGCTCTCATATGCGATCAGTTGTTGGGTGCGCAGGGCAATTTTTGCAGCAGCTTCTGTAGGAAGTGACAGTGCTTCATCATAACCGTTCGTGTGTAAAGACTGCGTGCCGCCAAGCACTGCGGCCATAGCCTGATTGGTAACTCTCACGATGTTATTCATCGGCTGCTGCGCTGTTAAAGTAGATCCTCCGGTCTGGGTATGAAAACGCAGCATCTGCGCTTTTTCATCGGTAGCGCCAAGATCTCTGGTCATCTTTGCCCACATTCTTCGTGCAGCGCGGAATTTTGCAATTTCTTCAAAGAAGTTGTTGTGGCAATTGAAAAAGAAGGACAGCCTTTTTGCAAAAACATTGATATCAAGCCCTTTTGCAAGGGCAGCATTCAAATAGGCCTTGCCATTGGAAAGCGTAAAGGCAAGTTCCTGCACAGCGGTAGATCCGGCCTCGCGGATATGGTAGCCCGAAATTGAGATCGTGTTCCATTTGGGCACTTCCCTGCTGCAATACTCAAAAATATCCGTGATGATCCGCATAGAGGCCTTTGGCGGATAAATATAGGTACCTCTGGCAGCGTATTCTTTAAGGATATCATTCTGGATGGTCCCGGAAATCTGACGGAGGTCTGCACCCTGTTTTTTCGCCAGCGCAATATACATCGCCAGCAGGATGGATGCGGTTGCATTGATGGTCATGGAGGTGGTGATCTTTTGCAGTTCGATGCCCTCAAAAAGTATCTCCATGTCTTGTAGTGAATCAATAGCCACTCCTACCTTGCCTACTTCCCCCTCAGACAGCTCATGGTCGGAATCATAGCCAATCTGTGTAGGCAGATCAAAGGCCACTGATAAACCTGTTGTGCCCTGCTGTAACAGGTAATGGTACCGCTGATTGGATTCCTCAGCAGTACTGAAACCGGCGTACTGCCGCATGGTCCATAACCGGCCTCTGTACATATCCCGCTGTATTCCCCTTGTAAAAGGAAATTCACCAGGCTTCTCAGTGATCCTGCGGGCTTCCGTATAGAGCGGTCTGATCTCTATGGCAGAGCTTGTAAAGCACTTCTTTTCTTCCATACGTAGAATACAAATAATTTATATTTGGTTTACAGTTTAAAACAACTGATGAATATCCTGTTTGATCAGCTCTATCGTCAGATCGTACGGGTTTTCGGCTATCCCTGCCAGGTGTTCCAAAACTGTCCTGCTCAAATCCCTGCCACTGGCCTCTGCCGGCAGTGTCCCAACAGCATTATTGACCATCGCAATGGTATCGTCTTTCAATTTACGCAATACATTCCAGCTTGCGGCATTTATATACAATTGCTGACTTACATTGTGCTGGTACTCCGTCCGCACTTCATTCAGTATCCGCGCCTGCAATTCTACAGCGGGAACACCCGGCTCATACAGCCTCAGGAACAGGTTTGAGGGATTAAGGCGCTCTATAAAAACAATCATGCGCTCATGTGCCTGCAGGCGGAGCTGAAGCAGCCGCCCCCCCTCTTCTTTCCCGCTTTCAGCAGCCTGTGGCAGAAAGTATTTCAGGATATCATTTTTGAGCAGGAACCAAGATACGGTAAGCATGATAATTCCACCTGCAGCATGCACAGCAACCTGTGCAAAAAAATATTGTATGTTCATTTTATGATTGTTAATTGCTAACAAAAATGTGTTTTTATTATGAATAAATTCAATTCTTTACGTCAAATTGACGATGCGCAGGATTTAGCTGTATGCAGTATAAACCATTTGTTATTATCTTTGTGAAACCTAATTAGATATATCATGAGCATAGTTGAAACAGCATTTGCACCGGTTTCATTTACTGAAACGGCCGTAAAAGAACTTTTAAAGTTAAAAGACCAGCAGGAAATATCTGACGATTTTGGTTTGCGTGTTGGTGTTGAAGGCGGCGGATGTTCAGGAATGAGCTATCTGCTTGGTTTTGATCAGAAGAAAGACGGCGATCAGGAATTTATCATTGACGGAATTAAGATTTATATGAATAAAGCGCACCAAATGTATCTGCTGGGAATGCAGGTAGACTGGCAGGACGGGCTAAACTCCAGGGGCTTTACTTTCAGCAACCCAAATGCAGACAGTACCTGCGGTTGCGGAACCAGTTTCTCAGTTTAAGTTTTTTTCGTTCGCGTGTAACATTTTGCAGGTCCCGTTGTCATAGCAGCGGGACTTTTTTAGTTCTGTTAACTCCATCTAAATCGATTTGAGGAAATGACCTATACCGAAAATATCAGGCTTGCCCTGCAGGCGATACAAAGCAACCGTCTCCGTACGATGCTCACCGCATTGATCATTGCTATTGGCTTGTCGGCACTGGTGGGAATCCTCACTACACTTGATGCCGTAAAGAAAAGCATGACGGAGGCCTTCTCAAATATGGGGGCCAACTCGTTCACCATCAGAAACAGGGGAACAGGTATCCGTATCGGAGGGCCAGGTGAAGGTCCCAAACCATTTAAATCGATACGTTACGAAGATGCCTTTGCATTAAAAAACCGGCTGGATGCTCCTGCATCGGTTACCATCAGCGTAACAGCCACGCGTGGCGCTACTGCCAAATACAGCAAGGAGAAAACGAATCCAAACATATCTATACAGGGAATTGATGAAAACGGACTGAAAGCACAGGGACTTGATCTGGCGCAGGGCAGAAATTTCAGCAGTGCCGAAGCAGAACTTGGCAATAACCTGTGTATTATCGGCAGTGAGATTGCCACCACCTTATTTAAACACGAATCCCCTATAGACAAAGTGCTCACCGCCGGTAACAGCCGGCTCAAGGTAATAGGGGTACTTGCCAGCAAGGGCTCCAGTATGGGATCCAATACCGACAGGGCTGTATTTATACCCCTGTACAAAGCCAAGGTGATCAACTCCAGCAGCAATCCTTCCTATACGCTGACTGTTACTGTAAACAGCAACGAACAGATGGAAACAGTGATTGGTGAGGCTACAGCTGAATTCAGAAAGGTGCGGAAAGTGAAAATTACGGAGCCAAACAATTTTGAAATTACCAAGAGTGATGCCGTTGCACAAACTTTATTCGAAAACCTGGCCATGATAGCCATCGGGGGTATCACGATCGGTGTGATCACGCTGGTTGGCGCCTCTATCGGGCTCATGAACATCATGCTGGTATCCGTAACCGAAAGAACGCGCGAGATAGGCATCAGGAAAGCTATTGGAGCTAACCCTTCGGTGATCCGCAAACAGTTCCTTATAGAGGCTGTAATGATCTGCCTGATGGGGGGTACAATGGGCATACTCTTCGGGATTTTGCTGGGAAATGCAATTTCACTGGCCATGGGCGGATCATTTATCATTCCATGGCTGTTTATTTTTGGCGGATTTGTGCTCTGCGTACTGGTTGGTGTGCTGTCAGGCTATTATCCGGCAAGAAAGGCATCAAAGCTGGACCCTGTAGAGGCCTTACGGTATGAGTAAAAAAAAGGGAGCACATCTCAGATACGCTCCCTTTTTATAGTTAAAAACAAGACAATACTATCTTGCGCTGTATTGCGTTTCGTAATACTTCTGGTAGTTACCAGAGGTTACGTTGGTTAACCACTCTTCGTTCTCCAAATACCATTCAACTGTTTTCTCCAATCCTTCTTCAAACTGAAGGCTTGGTACCCAGTTTAATTTTTCCTGCAGTTTCGTAGAATCAATTGCATAACGCAGGTCGTGCCCTGCACGGTCTGTTACAAAAGTGATCAGACTGGCAGATTCACCTTCTGCACGTCCAAGCTTCTTGTCCATGATCTTGCATAGCAGATGGATCAGGTCAATATTTTTCCATTCATTGTGACCACCAATATTGTAGGTCTCCCCTGTTTTAGCTTCGTGGAAGATCACATCGATAGCCCTTGCATGATCCTCTACCCATAACCAGTCGCGGATATTCTCTCCTTTACCATAAACCGGTACCGGAAGACCATTTTTGATATTATTGATGGCCAGGGGAATCAGTTTTTCAGGAAAGTGGTGAGAACCGTAATTGTTGGAACAGTTAGAAATCACCACATCAATTCCATAAGTATCATGGTATGCCCTTACAAAGTGGTCAGACGAAGCTTTTGACGCCGAATACGGACTGTGCGGATCATAACCGGTAGTTTCAGTAAACATACCTGTGTCACCTAATGCACCATACACCTCGTCGGTAGAAACATGATAAAATCTTTTTTTGTCATAATCACCCTTCCAGAACTCACGTGCCGAATTCAGCAGGTTAACAGTTCCGATTACGTTAGTCATTACAAAAGCAGTAGGATCCGTTATAGAACGGTCTACATGCGATTCTGCCGCAAGGTGTATCACTGCATCGAAATTCTCTTTTTCGAAGAGCTCATTGATTTCTACAGCGTCAGTAATATCGGCCTTTACAAATCTGTAATTCGGGCTTGCCTCAATATCAGTTAAATTGGCAAGATTACCTGCATAAGTTAGTTTATCAAGATTTACGATTTCGTAATCAGGATATTTATTCACAAATCTGCGCACTACGTGAGAGCCTATAAATCCTGCTCCGCCGGTTATTAAAATTTTTTTCATCAGTAGATTGTTTAATGCTAATCTTTATATTTCTTCTGGCAGGCCAATTTCGCGTGCGGCCTTTGTCAATCGCTGTTCTCCCAACTTTGCGAGTATGGCGTTAAATTCATCTTTAAGGTCGTACTGTAAATCCTCATGCAGCTTGATATACTTTTTATACAGTGCAAGGGCAGTCCTTAAATAATAGGTTTTTAGTCGCTCGTTAAACTTTGCGAGGGGCGAAAAAACGCTCTCATTATAGTCCAAAGGTACAATATTTAACAAATGTAAACGAAGTTCAACTTCAGTATTGGGATCTTTGGTTACTTTATAGTGATGATTTACCCTTCCGTTGAGTTTTCTGAATGCGGTCATTGCGTCTTTAGAAGTATGCTTCTTCAGTTTTAACAAGGCTGAAATGGACTCGTCAATTTCCTCAGTAAGTAAAACAGCTCTCTCCTCCAGGTCTGTTTCGTTCTCCAGCAGTTTAAAATGAAGGTGCTCAGTGAGCACCTTATCTTTTGCGATCAGACGAAGCAATAACTTATCCTTTTCTTTAGGAGGGATGGCCGTAATGGCAGCCTTAAGATCTTTATGATCCTTTAACAGCATTTAGAAAGGGTTATCTTTAAGATATTTTTCCCAGTTCCAGGCAGAGCGCATCATCTCGTTTACATCGAGTTCTGCAGTCCAGCCCAGGTCCTTTGCCGATTTAGTCACATCGCCCCAAACCTGTTCAACATCTCCATCCCTTCTCGGGCCTATGGTATAGTTCAGCTTTTCATCTGTAGACGCTTCAAAAGCCTGGATAATCTGCAGCACTGATGAACCTTTACCTGTACCCAGGTTAAAAACTTCATAGTTACTTTCAGCCTGTCCGCCTTCAAGACGTTTGATTGCAGCAACATGCGCTTTTGCAAGGTCTACTACATGGATATAATCCCTTACCGCACTGCCGTCCGGCGTGTTGTAATCGCTTCCAAACACAGTGATCTGGCCACGCTTTCCTATAGCAGACTGCGTGATAAAAGGCACCAGGTTCTGAGGAACACCGATCGGCAGTTCACCGATTAATG
Organism: Pedobacter westerhofensis; assembly: GCF_900182595.1. Taxonomy (GTDB): domain Bacteria; phylum Bacteroidota; class Bacteroidia; order Sphingobacteriales; family Sphingobacteriaceae; genus Pedobacter; species Pedobacter westerhofensis. The sequence continues at coordinate 20,005 of NZ_FXTN01000010.1, forward strand.
CCGAATCATGCGCACCAACCGGGTTAAAATAACGGAGGGAGATGACTTTCAGATCAGGAGAAACCGCGCAGGTATCCGTCAGGATTTCCTCCGCGATCTGTTTCGTATTTCCATATGGAGATTCGGCTCTTTTTACCGGTGCATCTTCTGTTACAGGCAGCTGGTCTGGCTGGCCATATACCGTACATGAGGATGAAAACACCAGTTGCACATTGCTGTTAAAAGCATTGATCACATTGATCAGCGAGTAGAAATTATTCCTGTAGTATTTGAGCGGAAAATTTACCGATTCGCCCACAGCTTTAAAAGCCGCGAAATGGATCACGCCTGTAATATCCGGATGGGCGGCCACAAATTGCTGTACCTTTTGCTCATCGCAGAGATCAAGTTCAGTAAAATCAGGCTTTTTACCCGTAATTGTTTCCAGCTGGGTTAAGATCTTTGGATTGGAATTTGAAAAATCATCCACCAGGATCACCTCGTAGCCAGCATTGATGAGCTCAACTGCGGTATGAGAACCAATAAAACCAGTTCCACCGGTAACTAATATCTTCCCCATTGCTGATTAGCGGTTATAAGTTGTAAAATCTTTATGTTCTTTGTTCACCAGTGCTTCTGCAGGCAGGCTTTTGAAATACTCGTAAGTAATTTTTAAGCCTTCTGCACGGTCTACCTTTGGCTCCCAGCCCAGCAGGGCGCGGGCTTTGGTAATATCCGGCTGGCGTTGCTTGGGATCATCTACAGGAAGTTCCTTATAGATTACCTTCTGCGTAGTACCTGTCAGTTTAATAATCTCTTCAGCAAACTGGCCAATCGTGATCTCATCAGGGTTTCCGATGTTTACCGGCTGTGCATAATCACTCAGCAGTAATCTGTAGATACCCTCTACAAGGTCGTCCACATAGCAGAAAGAGCGTGTTTGTGAACCATCCCCAAAAACTGTAAGGTCTTCGCCTCTCAGTGCCTGTCCGATAAACGCAGGTAAAACGCGTCCGTCATTGAGGCGCATCCTTGGTCCGTACGTATTGAAGATACGAACGATACGGGTTTCCAGACCGTGGAATGTATGATAAGCCATAGTAATGGCTTCCTGGAAACGTTTAGCTTCGTCATACACGCCCCTTGGCCCTACAGGATTTACGTTGCCCCAGTATTCTTCGGGTTGCGGATTAATGTTCGGGTCGCCATACACTTCAGAAGTTGAAGCAATGATCATCCTTGCATTCTTATTTTTGGCAAGCCCAAGCAGGTTATGTGTTCCCAGTGAACCTACTTTTAAAGTTTGAATAGGAATTTTAAGATAATCAATCGGGCTGGCCGGAGAAGCAAAATGAAGGATATAATCCAGCTTTCCGGGAACATATACATATTTAGAAACATCATGGTGGGCAAACTCAAAGTTCTCCAGCGCAAACAGGTGTTCTATATTTTGCAGGTCGCCCGTGATCAGGTTATCCATTGCAATCACATGGTAATCTTCTTTGATAAACCTGTCGCATAAATGCGAGCCCAGGAAACCGGCAGCACCGGTTATTAATACTCTCTTACGCTCCATTTTCTACCAATTTACGGCCAATACTGTTATAATAATATCCCAATTCAATCATTTTATTGAGGTCATATAAGTTACGCCCGTCAAAAATAACTTTGTTCACTAATTTTTCTTCCATTTTATCGAAATCAGGATTACGGAAAACAGACCATTCAGTGGCGATCAGCAAGGCATCAGCGCCTTCCAAAGCATCATACTGGTTTTCTGCATAAACAACCTTATCACCGATCACGTTTTTCACATTCGCCATTCCTTCGGGATCGAAAACTGTAACCGTAGCGCCTGCTTTAACCAGGTCATCAATGATATACAATGCCGGAGCTTCGCGGATATCATCCGTTTCAGGTTTAAATGCAAGTCCCCACAGTGCAAAATGCTTTCCTGTAAGATCGCCTTTGTAATATTTGGCAACCTTTTCTACCAGTACAGTTTTCTGTTTTTCATTGATTTCCATTACTGCTTTCAGTATGGCGAAATCATATTTGTTCTCTTCTGCGGATTTGGCAAGTGCCTGAACATCTTTAGGAAAACATGAACCACCATAACCAATACCCGGGAAAAGGAAGCGTTTTCCAATTCTTTCATCAGAACCAATTCCTTTACGGACTGAATCTACATCAGCACCTACAAGCTCGCAGAGGTTAGCCACTTCGTTCATGAAAGTGATTTTAGTAGCAAGGAAAGAGTTTGCTGCATATTTTGTCAGCTCAGAAGATTTCTCATCCATAAACAGGATTGGATTTCCCTGGCGTACATATGGCCCGTATAATTCGCCCATCAGTTTTTTAGCGCGGTCGCTGCGTGTTCCGATTACCACACGGTCAGGTTTCATAAAGTCGTCTACAGCGACACCTTCACGAAGAAACTCAGGGTTTGAAACCACGTCAATTTCGATATCAGTATGTGCAGCGAATACGGCTGCTACTTTATCTGCCGTACCTACTGGCACGGTTGATTTATTTACGATCACCTTGTACTCGGTAACCAGTTTAGAGATGTCTTTGGCAGCGCCAAGAATATAAGACAAATCTGCGGCACCATCACCACCAGGAGGCGTTGGAAGCGCCATAAAAATAATTTGAGCATCTTTCACTGCTAAAGCAAGATCAGTAGTGAATGTCAGTCGTTTTTGCTCGATATTACGCAAAAACAAAACATCCAGGCCTGGTTCATAAATGGGTATCTCACCATTCTGCATTTTCAAAACCTTAGCTTCATTGATGTCTACGCATATCACAGTATTACCTGTTTCTGCAAGACAAGTTCCAGTTACGAGTCCAACATACCCTGTTCCGATTACGGCAATTTTCATATGAATATATTTTTAATAATTAAGTAGCTTAAATTAAACAAGTATGAGTTCATAACGCTATGACATACCGTCTTAGCGAATAATGGACAAATTTTAAAAATTAATCGACTATCTTCGGCTAAGATAATAAATAAACGTACAAAATGCTCTGGCTTTATAATTTTGGAATTTTTTTATACACAATAGTTCTCCACATAGCTTCGATATTTAATAATAAAGCTAAATTATTTTTAAATGGCAGAAAAAATATATTTACCATTATTAAGAATAAGGTTGATATTACAAAAAAGCACGTTTGGTTTCATTTTGCCTCACTCGGAGAGTTTGAACAGGGAAGGCCGGTTTTAGAGGAATTAAAGCATAAATATCCTGACAAACTTATCGTAATTACGTTTTTTTCACCTTCTGGATTTGAGATCCGCAAAAATTATCCGCTGGCGGAGGGTGTGTTTTATTTACCGCTTGACACCAAGAAAAATGCCGCAGAATTTGTCCGCCTGATCAATCCTGAGATTGCCATTTTTACCAAGTACGAATTCTGGCACCACTATTTCAGCGCCCTGCATCAGCAAGGGGTTCCGCTCTTTATCATTTCAGGGATTTTCAGACCGGAGCAGGCCTTTTTTAAGTGGTACGGAGATTTTTACAGAGGTATTTTAAGGAATGTAAGCTACTTCTTTGTACAGAACCAGCAAAGTGTAAACCTGTTAAAAGCTTTAGATCTGAACAATGTATCCCTGAGCGGCGACACCAGGTTTGACAGGGTGGCCGAAAATGCAAAGCATCCAAAAGAGCTGCCACTGATCAGCAAATTTTGTGGTGCAGCACCTGTATTTATTGCGGGAAGCACCTGGCTGCCAGACGAACAATTGTTAAAAGAAGTAATTTTAAAATTCCCGGAATGGAAGTTTATCATCGCGCCGCACGAAACACATACAGCACATATCAGCGAAATATTAAAACTGCTGCCCGCTGCAGCCAGATACACACAGCTTGGGGAATCAGCTGCAGCTTCTGCTGATCAGGTATTGATCATTGATAACATCGGCATCCTTTCATCAGTTTACCAGTATGGAAAGATCGCTTATATTGGCGGGGGATTTGGAACCGGCATCCACAATACGCTGGAGGCCGCAGCATTCGGGCTTCCGGTAATCTTCGGACCCAAATATGATAAGTTCCAGGAAGCAAAAGATTTACTTGCGCTGCAGGCAGCAATCACTGTACAATCTGCTGAGGAGCTTTCTGCAGCTTTTATCAGGCTGCAGAAAGATCATGCCGCAGGAGCTGCAGCAAAGAAATATGTTGAAGATAAAACCGGGTCAACGGCACAAATCATTAAACACTTAGGGCAGTATATTTAGGCATGTGCTGGTCTCTGATCATCTGAACCAGTCCGCCAATCCATTTTGGAGAATCATTTAAACTAGGCACCAGCTGTACTTCTTCGCCTCCCAGCGCTTTAAATTCCTCGCCGTATTCAACTGTTACTTCATACAAGGTTTCCAGGCAGTCGGCCACAAAAGCAGGGCAAAATACCAGTAACTTCTTTTTGCCTCTGGCAGCAAGTGCTTTCAGTGTATCCGTAGTGTAGGGCTGCACCCATGGTTCTTTTCCTAACCTGGATTGAAAACATACAGAATATCTATCTGCCGGAATATCCAGTCGTTCTGCAATTAAACGGGCCGTATCATGGCACTGTGCAGAATAACAGAATTTATTTACATCGGTCAAAGTCTCGCAGCAGTTTGCTGTTTTAAGACAGTGGCTGCCGGAATGGTCGCATTTCTTTAGCTGGCGTTCGGGCAGGCCGTGAAAGCTGAATAAGATCTGGTCATAAGTTTCGGGCTGGAATTTCCTGGCGTTGTCTGCGAAGGTATCGATCATCACATCATTATCGTGGAACGAGTTTACAAATGATATCGGCGGGATAGTCTGCCATTTTCCCACGATCTCCATCACATTCTGAATAACCGAGCCGGTACTGGCCGAGGCATATTGCGGAAAAAGAGGGATTACCTGGATACTTTCTACCAGTCCGGCTTTCATATTGGCAAGAGCAGTATCAATAGAGGGGCTCTGGTAGCGCATGGCCAGCTCTACATGGTATTCAGGGCCAAGCTGTTCCTGTACCATTGCCGCCTGGATCTTACTGTAATACAGTAACGGTGATCCATTTTCATCCCAGATTTCTTTATACAATTTTGCGGTCTTAGGGCTCCGGAACGGAACGATAATACCTTTAACCAGTAATGTCCTGTTAAATGCCGGGATATCTATTACCCTTTCATCCATTAAAAACTGATCCAGATATCTTCGTACATCACTTACTTCAGGACTATCGGGAGTCCCCAAATTCACTAATAAAACACCTTTTTTTCCCATAACTACAGATAGAAACCAACCTGACAAAATAACTCAGGCCAATAACTGAAACAAATATACATTTAGCTAAACTGCCCGCGAAAAGGGCAATTAATAATTACTTTTTAATGATGAACAGCGGTTCCTGATCAGAATGATTCCAGTTCTGCTTTAACCTGTTCCATCAGCCACATAGGCGTCGATGTAGCACCGCATATCCCGACTTTGTCATTTGGATTAAACCAGCTCAGGTCGAGCTCATCGGTACTGGAAATAAAATACGACTGATCATTATGTTTTTTGCACACATCATATAACACCTTGCCATTGGATGATTTCTTTCCGGATACAAAAATAATCCTGTCGTAATTCACTACAAACTGCTCCAGGTCTTCGTAGCGGTTAGACACCTGTCTGCAGATGGTATCATTGGCCTTTACTTCGTAACCTCTGCTCAGCAGCTGGTCTTTGATATGATAAAATTTCTCAGTGCTTTTGGTGGTCTGGCTGTACAGTGTAAATTTAGCCGGCAGATCTACGTCGTCCAGTTCTGCAAGATCCTGGAAAACGATTGCATTGCCATCAGTCTGTCCCTGCAGGCCAATCACTTCGGCATGGCCGTGTTTACCAAAAATCAGGATCTGCTCCCTGTCGTCATAAGAATTTTTAATCCTGTTCTGCAGTTTCAATACCACAGGGCATGAAGCATCAATTAAAATCAGGTTGTTGTTGAGGGCAAGCTCATAGGTAGAAGGTGCCTCCCCATGTGCCCTGATCAGTACTTTCTCATTGCGAAGCCCCTGCAATTGCTCATGATCGATGATCCTTAAGCCCTTATCGGTTAAACGCCTTACCTCTTCGTCATTATGCACGATATCACCAAGACAATACAAATAATCTTCTTCAGCCAGAATATCTTCGGCCATCTCTATTGCATAAACTACTCCAAAGCAAAAACCTGAAGCTTTATCAATAGTAACAGACAAGTTGTAGTTCATATCATTTATTTTATCAGCGGCCATTATGTCCATGCATGTACACTACAAAATTACACAAAAAGAGTTTGATACGCATGTCTGTTGAGTGTTATATTCAAAACTCTTATCCGGGATTACAAATTCTTATTTCTGATCATCCTTATCAAACGGAAATACGATTCACGGATAACGGCAACCATCATAAAAACCATCTGTACAGGATGGAGCAGTACGTTCCAGAAAGGGTTCTGTCCTGATAAAAAGGAAATCATGATCCTGCTCAGGAAAATGAGCCCTACAGGAAGCACCAGCAGGCTGTACTCATAGTTGAAGAACATCACCAGCGGACCCATCACCACCAGCAGCACATATACTACTGCGGCAAAAATATTATTGCCAAAAGCTTTTAGCAATTGTACGCCGGTTTTACTGAATAAACGTTTCGATGCTGCGGGGGCAGACAAAGAAATGAGCCGGTTGCCGATCAAGGTTTCTACCTTAAAGCCTTCCTCCTTTACGGCCCTCACTACATCCACTGCTTCGGGAACTTTCCTGTTTACCTTCTGCTGCCAGTGGTACGCTTTATAGGTTTCGGCATCAAAGAACATACATTCACTGCCACCTGCGGCAAAAACAGGGCTGGAAAAAAGGCGCACCAGGCGCAAGGGGATCAGGTTAAACAGCACAAAGCTGTTTAGAGGCAGCAGGATATGGTTTACCAGGCCCCGCAGCGAAACCATCGGGATAATGTTGAGCAGGGTCAGGTTAAAAACTTTAGTCCGGTAGATCAGGCTATTGATCAGACCATTGTGTACCACTACCTGAGGTTCAAGAAAAAGAAGATACTCACCAGTGGTGTCTTCAATACTAAAAGAATTTCTTTTCCTGAGCTGAAAGCGGGGGTCACTGTCAATAAGTGCTTTCAGCTCAGCACTGCTCTTTAGTTTTACTGGCTGCGTAACGATCACTTCTATATTCGTGTAATCCTGTTTTTTAAACGAGTTCAGCAGATTGATCAGGCTGTACGAATCAGTAGTTACCTGGATCACAACAGATACCTTACTGGTAAAATGCTTTCCGTACTTGCCCAGCTTGGGGTTGGATAAAAAATTAAAAAGAGTAACAGAAAACCGAAGTACCAGGAAAATCAATACGATATAAATGAACGCCAGATTAAGCATAATCAGCTCAGGTAAACGCCATCCTCCTGCCCTTCAACATCCAGGACCACATCCACATGTTCCTTTAGTACCGTAGCCATCTGCAGGCCTACAAAATCGGTGGCTACAGGGAAGATCTTGTGGCTTCTGTCTACCAGCACCACAGTGCGTATTTTTTTATGGGGAGTGTTAAGGAATACACCAAAACCATAGGCCAGTGTTTTGCCGCTGTTGAGCACATCATCAACAAGGATGATCACTTTGTTCTTCACTTTTACGGGCTCAGGATCGGTAACTGCTTTGAGGCTGCTTGTATCTTTTTCCAATTCAATTTTAAACATGGTTACTTTCAGATCTGATATTTCAAGCAGGATATCTTTTAATCTCAGCGCAAGTTTATATCCCCTGTCCCAAACACCCGCCAGCACGATTTCCTTTTCATTCAGGTTGTCTTCCAGTATCTGGTAAGCCATACGGTTGATTTTTTGCTGGATTTGTTTTTTATCGAGGATCAGTAATCGTGAATCGGCCATTTGTAAATGTTTGTTAGCGTACAAAAAGAAGGATTTTAAGCTTCAGAATCAAATATCTGAAAAATAATTTCAAATCGCTGCAACGTTTGGCCATGTCTGGCGTCTAATTTCTGTAAACCTAAAGAATATATAGATATGAAAACTCTCTCCCTGATAAAACCCGCAGCTTTATGGCTGATTGCTATGGCAGTCGGCAGTTTAAATTTACAGGCGCAGGAAACCAAAAATGTAGCAGTAAACAATTTCTCAGAAGTGGCCGTAACTGCGGGCATCGACCTGCATATTATACAAGGCACATCAGAATCGGCCAGGATTGTTGCTGATGACGATGTGATCAATGATGTTGTCCTTGAAAAAAGCGGTAACCGCATCAAAATAGGCTGGAAAGAAAACTGGGGCATTAAAAAAATGTGGAAAAACAGAAATGCCAAAGTATACATCACTTATAAAAGGTTAAACAGCATCTCTGCCAGCAGCGGAAGCTCCCTGATAACCGACAACACGTTGAAAACCGATCATTTGGATGCCGCCGTATCTTCAGGTGCAAGCATGGATGCGAAGATATCGTGTAATGAACTGCAGCTGAGCACCAACAGCGGCGCTTCAGTATCGATTGCCGGTACGGCCACGAATATGGAAATTAAATCCAGCTCAGGAAGTTCTGTCAATGCACTTAACCTGGCTACCCAGTATGCAAGGGCGGATACCAATTCTGGCGCCGATATCAAAATCAATGTGGCAAAAGGGCTTGAAACCAACACCAGCAGCGGGAGCAATATCAGGTACAAAGGTACTGCTTCATTAAAGAACACCAGCAATTCAAGAAGTTCGAGCGTATCGAGGATAGATTAAACCAGGAACTATCAGAAATAATGCTGAACGGCATTCTGCTGCCAATTGGAACAAAAAGATTTGAGGACAAAATCGCGCAAACCCTTGTTTATACAAAAACGAGGGTTTGTGCGTTTTAAATCACATATTTGAAACATTGAAACAAATCATTCATATGAAATCATTGCGCCTGGTTAAATCTTTTCTATTCTTATTTGTCGTTACCTCAATAACTGCTTCTGCTACCATTGCGCAAGTCCAGGTATCCCGCGAAATAGCCTTAAAAGACTTTTCAGAAATCCACGTCACTACGGGCATAGAACTCATCATTACGCAGGGCGCGGCAGAGCATGCCAAAATCGTTGCAGACGATGCGCTGATTGATGCAATCGTAGTAGAACAGTCGGGAAACAGTGTAAATATCAAATGGGAGCTCATTAAAAGTACAAGAAAAAGATGGCTCAACAGAACGGCAAAGGTTTTTATCAGCTATCAGAACCTTAACCTGATTGAAGCCACCGAAGGCAATTCAGTAAAAACGGAGAACACCTTGAAAAGTAATATCCTGAGCATCTTGGTAACATCAGGTGCCATTGTAACTGCCGGGATAGACTGTCCTGAATTGCAAATGAGAACCAATAGCGGAGCATCGGCTCTACTGAATGGAAATGTGGGCAAACTGAAACTGGAATCGAGCAGCGGCAGCCGTGTAAATGCTGTTGAAATGACTTCGGGCTACGCCAGCGTAACGGCAAGTTCAGGTGCTGATGTAAAGATTAGCGTAAGCAAGGAACTGCAGGCCACAGCCAGCAGCGGCGGCAATATCAGATATAAGGGAAACCCTGTGGTAGAGAATTCTGCGGGTTCCAAAAGCGGAAATGTAAAAGCCATCCAGTAATCAGGATGGCTTTTGCTATTTATCTTTTACCTACGTTATAAGGGTAGTAAATGAAATTCGCCCCTTCAGGAACAATCACAAATACACACATATAATCTTCGGGCTTTTTGTAAGCTTTCAAAAACAGCTCTTTATATGCGGGCTGAATAATTCCCTTTTCTACAAACTCCTCAAACATCGAAGCCTGGATTGTCCAGTTGGTATTCAGTTCCTCCCTGTTCAGGATCATCTCCCCTATTGAAACCGTATGCTGGTGTGCAACAAATATCGGGTTCTTTGAAATGCCCTCTGCGATAATCTCAATAGCAATCTCATGAATTGAATCTTTATAGAGCTCAAGATCTTTTTCGAGGCTCACCAGCGGACTTACCTTTTTCTCTTTCCCTGCATCTTCCGGCTGCTGTGGCATTAACTCTTCTATATCCATCTTCTTAATTTTTGATCAGGTTTAACAACACTACATTTTCCACATGTTGTGTATGCGGGAACATATCAACAGGCCTGATACGGCTCACTTCATATTTCTCTTTCAGCAAAGCAAGGTCTCTTGCCTGCGTGGCTGCATTACAGCTTACATAAACGATTTTCTCTGCTTCCATCTCAAGTAAGCGCGCTACCACATCAGCATGCATCCCGGCCCGTGGAGGGTCGGTGATCACTACATCTGGTTTACCATGCGCATCAATAAATGCAGTAGTTAAAATATCCTTCATATCACCTGCATAAAACAAGGTGTTATCGATGCCATTTAGTTCAGAGTTGAATTTTGCATCTTCAATGGCTGTTGGCACATATTCAACACCAATTACCTTCTTTACACTGCCGGCGATAAAGTTGGCAATCGTACCTGCTCCGGTATAGAGATCATACACCAGCTCATCACCGCTGAAGCCTGCAAAATCTTTAGTGATTTTATACAGCTCATGGGCCTGTAAAGAGTTGGTCTGATAAAATGATTTGGCACCGATTTTAAACTTAAGCCCGTTCATCTCTTCAAAAATGTACTCCCTGCCGGCATACGTGATCACGTCCTGATCAAAGATCGTATCGTTCTTTTTCTGGTTGATGATATAAAGCAGGGAAGTAATTTCAGGGAAGTTAACTTTCAGGTATTCCATCAGTCCGTCTACCTGTTCCTGCTCCACATACGCAAATACCACCACCACCATTACCTCACCGGTTGAGGAAGTCCTGATAATCAGGTTACGCAGATTTCCTTCATGGTTACGGAGGTCATAAAAGCTCAGGCCTGTCCTCAGTGCATAGCCCCTCACCTGGTTTCTTAAGGTATTTGATGGCTCTGCCTGCAGGTAGCAATGCTGGATGTCAAGTATTTTATCAAAGCGCAGCGGCACGTGGAACCCAAGGGCATTCATTTCCAGGTCATCGCGATCCGCCATATCCGTAGAATTCAGCCAGCGTTTATTGGAAAAGGTATATTCAAGTTTATTACGGTAATATTTATTTTCTGCAGATCCCAGGATAGGCTCCATAGAAGAAGTATCTACTTTTGCCAGTCGCTGTAAAGCGGCTTCAACATTTTTCTGTTTGAAGTGCAGCTGTGCATCATATTGCATGTGCTGCCATTTGCATCCGCCGCAGGTGCCAAAATGCTGGCAAAAAGGGTCAGTCCTCAAATCAGACGCGGTGTGCAGCGTTTCAATCACGGCCTCGGCAAAATTCTTTTTCTTTTTTACAACTTTTACATCAACGATATCGCCTGGCACGGCTTTATCTACAAACACGACTAACTCGTCTGCTTTTGCTACTCCTTTGCCCTCTTCAGCAATATCAATAATACTTAAGTTGGGAAGGATAGTAACTGTTCCAGCTTTTCTATTTCTACTCATTCTGCTGCAAAGCTAAAGCTTGTATTTAACAGTTCCTATTTTTTAGGCACAGGGATTTCAGGGGTATGCGAATTACACCCTTAGGGAGATGATGTAGAATCAGCTTTATTTTCCAAAAACCTTTAGGATTAATCCAAAAATGCCTTGAACAAGATTAAAGCTTACATCAAATTTTTCATCAACCAAAATAGAAATTTCCAAGATCTCTTTGCTCATTTCAAACGACGTTATACGTAAATATAACCGTTTATATACCGAAAACCAAAACGGTATACAAAGAAATGACAATAATTTATCACTTCGATAATATACGCGGGGGCTTAAAGTGCGGCCTTCACCAGGAAAGGCAATATTTCCTTTTGGAAGCTCACAAAGTTTTTGCGGACATCAGAATCGCTGACCGATGTAAATGCGAAGGAGAAGACAATGCTTTTGCTTGCCTTGAGCAGGAATGCCAGGCCTTCTCTTCTGGAAGGATTGTTTTTAAAGTGGTCCAGCCCAAGGTAGGCAGACAGCAGCAGTGATTCCAGCTGATCCGACAGGTGTTTAAGGAATTCCTGTGAGTTTGCATTCTCGCGGACAAAGTCCCAGCCAATAAACTCATTGCACACGGTGTAAGTGAGCCTGCAGGTTTTCATCACCAGGGCTTTGAGGTGTTCTTCCTCATCTGTAAACTGTGCTTTGTTTTTTAGGATCTCATGCAGGTTGAGATCAAGATAATCCATTAAAATGGCATCCAGTACCTGTTCTTTGCTTTCGAAATATTTGTATATGGTAGCTTTAGCGATCTTTGCTTTTTTAGCAATCTCATTTACGCTGGTCTTATGATAGCCATATTTCCTGAATAACTCTTTAGCAGCTCTAATGATGCTCTCTTTGATCTTTTCTGGTTCCATCAATTAGTTACTTGTAACGTAATACCCGACACTCTTACAGTATACTGCTTTAAAGAAAGTGTAGCCGGGGCTTTTGCCGGGCTTCCATCTTCCAATAGAAATTTTGCTCCTGAACACGGATCCGTTACTGTAAAAGCACCTTCATCCAAAACCACGGCACATCTGTTCTCCGGATTAACGGTGCTGCAGCGGTCATATGCCACGTAGCCGTTTAGGATTGTCCTGTAAAGCACCAGACCGGAAACACCATAACCATTAATAATTACAGCGCGGCCGGAACTGCTTAAATTGATCAGCCGGGGATCTGTCAACGGGAGATTAAGATTTACGGCAACATCGGGAACCACATTTGTAGCTTTACCGCATCCGCTCAAAATCAATACCAGTACAATCACCCAGGCTGCTCTGACCATGCTTAGATCAATGAGGTTTTAAATTGTTTAAGGAAACGTGCGTCATTTTCCGAGAACAAACGTAAGTCCTTTATTTCAAATTTAAGATTTGCAATTCTTTCTATTCCCATACCAAAGGCAAAACCACTGTATTTCTTGCTGTCTATACCACAGTTTTCCAATACATTGGGATCTACCATACCACAGCCCAGGATCTCTACCCAGCCACTGTATTTACATAACTGGCATCCATCTCCTTTACAGATCGTACAAGAAATATCCATCTCTGCTGATGGTTCAGTGAATGGGAAATACGAGGGACGGAACCTTACTTTGGTACCTTCTCCGTAAAGCTCCTGCACAAAATAGAACAGGGTTTGTTTCAGGTCTGCAAATGAAACCTTCTCATCTACATACAATCCTTCAACCTGGTGGAAAAAGCAGTGTGCCCTTGCAGAGATGGCTTCGTTACGGTAAACACGTCCGGGCATCAAAGCCCTGAAAGGTGGTTTACCGGCTTCCATCATCCTTACCTGTACAGAGGAGGTATGGGTCCTCAAAGCGATATCACCATGTTCTCCGCCTTTTTTGATAAAGAAAGTATCCTGCATATCTCTTGCCGGGTGTTCTTCAGGAAAATTCAGGGCAGAGAAATTGTGCCAGTCGTCTTCTATTTCGGGGCCTTCAGCTACTACAAATCCAAGTTTGCTGAAAATCTCAACAATCTCTCTTCTTACCAATGCCAGGGGATGTCTTGTGCCTACTTCAAATCCAGCACCAGGAAGTGTAAGGTCAAGGCTTGCATCTTTTCCGCCTGACACTGCAGTATCCAGCTCTTTTAATGTCTGGTACCTATTTTCGGCCAGCTGTTTAAATTCATTTAAAACTTTCCCCAGTGTCCTTTTCTCTTCTGGTGAAACCGCTTTAAATTCGTCAAAAATATCTTTTATAATTCCTTTTGTACCAAGGAATTTTATTCTAAATTGCTCTAATTCATCTGCATTTTCAGTAGAAAACGCATTAATTTCAATGGTATACTGTGTGATCTTATCCTGCAACATAATGCCAAATATACAGCTATTTTTTCATAGCTTATAATTGTCTTTTTTCAGCTGATGAAGCTTCCGCCCCATTCCTTTATATCAAAAGGCCACCTTCTGAAAAATCAAAAGGCGGCCCCGGAGAAATGAAAGATCATTATGCTGGTATCACTTTTAGTTCTTTACCAATTTTTACGAATGCAGCAATCGCTTTATCCAGATGGTGCTGCTCGTGTGCTGCTGAAAGCTGCACCCTGATGCGCGCTTTTCCCTGCGGAACTACGGGATAGTAAAATCCTATTACATAGACGCCTTCTTCCAGCATTTTTGCGGCAAATTCCTGGGCCAGTTTAGCGTCATAAAGCATCACCGGAACAATCGGGTGCACACCTTCCTTGATATCGAAGCCGGCAGCAGTCATTTGCTGACGGAAATACATTGTATTTATTTCAAGTTTATCTCTCAGTTCTGTAGTTTCCTGCAAAAGATCAAGTACTGCGATAGAGGCACCAGCTATGGCAGGGGCCAGCGTATTTGAAAACAGATAAGGTCTTGAACGCTGGCGCAGCATATCAATGATTTCCTTTTTACCGGCAGTAAACCCGCCGGATGCACCGCCCAAAGCTTTTCCTAAAGTGCCTGTGATAATATCGATCCTGTCAATTACACCACAATGTTCATGCGTTCCCCTTCCGGTTTTGCCCATAAAGCCAGAGCAGTGAGACTCGTCGATCATCACCAAAGCTTCATACTTATCCGCCAGATCACAGATTTTATCCAGCTGTGCGATCGTGCCGTCCATGGAGAAGGCGCCATCCGTTACAATGATCCTGTGCCTGTTGGCAGAGGCAGCTTTTAGCTGTTCTTCAAGATCGGCCATGTCATTGTGTTTATAACGGAATCTTTTCGCTTTACACAGGCGTACCCCATCAATAATGGAAGCATGGTTCAGTTCATCAGAAATAATTGCATCCTGATCATTGAACAAGGGCTCAAACACACCGCCATTTGCGTCAAATGCTGCTGCATATAAAATCGTATCCTCAGTTCCCAGAAAACGGGATAATTTTTCTTCCAGCTCTTTATGTACATCCTGGGTTCCGCAGATAAACCGAACAGATGACATCCCGTAACCATATTTGTCTATCGCAGTTTTAGCGGCAGCAGTAACCCTTGGGTCTGAAGACAGCCCCAGATAATTATTAGCACAGAAATTAACTACTTCCTGGCCCGTACTTACTTTAATATCCGCTCCCTGGGGGGTTACAATTATGCGTTCACGTTTATAAAGCCCGTCTTTTTCTATTTGTTCGAGTTCCTGTTTAAGAACAGGTTGCAGTGTTTTGTACATAACTTAGTTTATAATTGATCGGTCAAAGTTATAAAATTATCATATTATGCCGGTAAAAGTTGGGCGATCTTTATTTGTGCCGCGCGCTGGCTGAGCTTCAGGATTTTGGATGTCCTCTTGAAAAGTGTCCTCAGCAGAGGCTCGCCCGGAGAAAATCCCTGATCGATCAGCGATAAATTCAGCACATCCAGAAGGATGACTTCCTCGTCAGTGTTGCATGGGAAAACCTCAGTGAGCACATCCCCGGTATTGAGGGTAAATTTTAACAGCTCTTTGAGATCCCCGCTTACTTCAGCCCCACAGCAGGCCCCGATAAAATACCGGAGGGAAAAACCCACACTTTCATGAAGCAGGCCCAGCGTTGCCTGTAAACTGCTGATCCCGTTTTTCAAGTCCCGCTCTGCACGGAGCAGGCCTTGCTGTGCAAGCTGTAAGAACAACGAAAGTTGTTGCTTTTCATGATAAGTAATAAAGGCCACTGAGGGCAGCGGAAGGGGAAGCTGCTGCATTATATTTTTATTTCTGAAGAGCAATATTCCCTTTCTAAAGACAGAAGAAAAAAATCTGCTCCTGTTTTTCAGCTCAGAAAGCACTTCCTGCAATCTGAAAACTATAATGTTACCAGCAATATCTTCAGCAAAACAACGTTTTGCAATTTCAAGGACTGTGGCATCTGACAGCGCCTCATCATCACTAATCATTAAAAAAATGTCAAATACTGACGTATTGGTTTTCACAGTTCCGGAATTCAGAAAAGCAGAGCTTTGAAAATTTATGCTGGACCTGTGGCCGTAGCAAATAATGGTTAATGGGTTTAAAGCTCTTTTCAGCGCTTTGTTCAGGTGGTGGAGGCTGTTCTGCTGCTCTCCGGTAAGATTTGAAATTGATGTTCTCATAACAGCTTTATTTGGTGAAATTAACGATGGTGAATAAAAAATAATTTAAACTACATACAGATTCAAATAATTATGTCGTATATTGCAATAAATTATAAGGTAAAGATAATAAATCGTTACTATAATAAAGCTATATATTAATAATTAATTTTCGTAATTAGATAAATGACTGATAATCAAAGAGAAAATTTCGGACCTCGATTAAAAGAGATACGGCTGGCAAAGAAAATGACCCTGCAGGAATTCTACGGGGTTATCGCCAAACATGTAAACAACTTCTCGCCTATCGAAAACGGCGCAAGAAAAATTGGTAAACGGCTTTCAGAAGATGTGATCAGACATTATCACATCAATGAAAAATGGCTGGCTACCGGCACAGGCAATATGTTTACAGACGAGGAACTTCATCAGAATGATTTCGCAGATAAAGCAGGGTCAAATGAAGGCGTTCCTTTTATCAACATCAATCCCTCGGAGATTTCTTCGGGCCAGTTTAACCTGTTAAGGGAAAAACCGGAGTACTATGTAAATTTCAGGCCCTTCAATGACTGCGATGCCTATTTACCGGTATACGGAGACAGTATGTACCCAAAATATGCTAGCGGGGAAATTATTGCAGTACGTGAAGTGATCAACAAGGACATCATTCAATGGGGCGAGGCCTATCTGGTGATTACTGATGAATATGCCAACAATATCACCACAGTGAAGCTGCTTTTTGAACACCACACCAACAGCAAAATTGTACTCCGGGCATCAAATCCAAATTATAAGGGAGATACAATCCTGGACAGGAATGCGATTAAACGATTGTTTATTGTAAAGGGCAAAATAACCAGGAATCAGCTTTGACATCCCTGCGGGTATATGGTTAAACAAGAAAGGGATGATCCATCCAGAGTCATCCCTTTTCTAACCAAATATAAACCTGTATGAACGGGTTTTTCTTTTATGATAGTCTCAAAAAAATGCAATATCCAACAGATAATTGCAAGAATTTGATATTTATCGTATCAATCTATTTAATAATTAAACATTCAACATCTAAAGATGGCTATTCCAATCATTCACTTCACAATATTAACACTTTTTAACAACTTTACATGAACCTTTACCACTTTTACAAACGAAATGTCAAAAAGTTAACGTGAAATACCATAATTTATTATTGCCAGCATACAAAAACATAAGCCGAACCGCGGAATAACCTGAAACTACCGCTATTTAAACAAATACCATCCATTTTTCACATTTTCAGCCACAATTTAACCTCATCTGCATAACTACCGCTGATCGGCAATTCTACATCGCTCAGCCTCATCTTCCTGTTCTGCACGGATTGTACCTTTTTAACAGGGACTATAAAACTGCGGTGGATCCTTTTAAAATCCGCAGCAGGAAGTTTTTCGAGTATACGTTTCAGCGGCATCAGGGTAAGAACAGGCGAAAGGCCTTCAAGATGGATTTTCACATAATCTTCCATACTCTCCAGATACTCTATGTTCTTCAACACAATTTTAACCATTCTGTATTCTGAGTGTACATATATACAAGCGTCATCAGACGAGGGCTGAACATTGTTTTTGTAACGGTAATAGTCTAAAGCCTTGTTCACCGCTTTTGTAAATCTGTCAAAATCAATTGGCTTTAACAGGTAATCTACGGCCTGAAGTTCAAATCCTTCATAGGCAAACTGTTTATAAGCCGTGGTAAATATGATCATCGGCTTTTTATCCAGTGCCCTTGCAAGATCAATCCCCGATATATCGGGCATATTGATATCGAGAAAAAGCAGGTCGATCTCATTCCTGTTCATATATTCAGCGCCCGAAACCGCATCTTCAAATGTCTGTAAGATTTCCAGATCAGGAAAACGGGAAATATAGGTACTGATCAGTTCCACTGCAAGCGGTTCATCATCAATTGCAACACATTTTAGACGCATATCATTCGTTATGTTTGCCTAAATATATAAAATATGATCAAGACCGGAGTACCAGGTCAACAGTAAATAACTGATCTGCCTGATCAATCCCGAGGGTATACTTATTTGGGTACAAATGCTCCAGACGTTTCCTGGTGTTGGCAATACCTATGCCCGACCGTTCAGGATGTTTCTTATGGTCAAAAACTGTATTCTGGCTGTGAAAGAAAATATTTCCCTTTTCCATTCTGATATAAATCACGATCAGTGCCGGCACATGATTGCTCAATCCGTATTTAAATACATTTTCTATAAAAGTCATCAGTACCAGGGGGCAGATCTGGTACTCGGCAGGATCCCCTTCTACGGTATATTCAAGTGTCACCATTTTCCCCAAACGGAGTTTCTGCAGATCAATAAAATTTCCTATACAAATTAACTCGCTGGACAGGGGGACAAAATCAGCTTCGGCCTCATCAGTCACATAGCGCATAATATTGGACAGCTTCATGATGCTGTCAGAAGTCTTCTCGCTCCCTATAACAGAAAGGGTGTAGATATTATTCAGTGTATTATACAGAAAGTGCGGGTTGATCTGTGCCTTTAAAAAAGACAGTTCTGCGATAGCTTTATCGGCCTCGGCAAGAAGCGCACGCTTTTCGGTAATCTGCCATTGCTCAACAGACCTGATGGCCATTCCAAAGGCCATTACCAATACAAATATGAGCAAACTGTTGATATCGATACGCCTGGCCATCCGCCGCGGCCCTCCATTCATCTGCGTCCCCGGCCCAAAGGCCTGTCCCGGCCTGCCATAACGCTGGTCCATATCGGGCCTTCCTGGCGGAGGCATTTCCCCGGGACCTCCGTGGTACGGCATTCCACGCATCTCCATCCTACGGAAATTATGGTCTCTGCTATTCATAAGTTTATCAAAAGGCCTTAAATAAAATACCCCTACAAACAGCAGGATTACACATGAAAAGTAGGTAACATATTTTTTCCGGATAAAATAATCCGGAATAAGGAAATAGCTGTTGATATAAAAAAGGGATATATAACAAACGCAAAAACGCAGAAAAGGCAAAGAATAAAGTATACCAGGCCAGTTCCCCTCCTGCCCGCTCTCCATAAACAACAGGGGCAGCATCAGAAATAACAACCAACCGGCAATATGCAAAAGAAAAGAAAATGCCTTTGGACGTAACATATACAAATTAACGCCTATTTCCCGGCATGAACGGCATTTTATCGGTGAATAGCTTATTTATATAGATAAGCAGGCAAATGCCGATTGCATGAATCCTTTATTTGTTTATCCTGGCCACGGCAGCAGGAACACGATTGTTATGACTGTGGTTTTTCTTTTTAGCCATTTTATACGTACCAATTACAACCATTGAAGCTGCAACAAGTGTAAAAAGTAAATTGAATGATCTCTTATCCATATTTTTTGAATGATTATAAAAAAATACAAATCTCATGCCTGATTATTCTCAACCTCGTTTCAAGAACAGTAAGGCACTGATTATTAGTCCTAATTTAAAATAAATTAAGAATAGTTACAAATAATTCAACAAAATTTAGAAAATTTATTTTGAGATAAGAGAGGGCTCCTCTGCATTGATCGCTTTCCAGATCATATCCTTTAATTCAGTGATGCCCTTTTGTGCTACTGAAGAAATAAAAATTGAAGGAACATTTGCAGGAAGATCTTTCTCCATTTCTGCGGTAAGTTCGTCATCCAGCATATCAGATTTAGTGATAGCCAGCAGGTGAGGTTTCTGCATCAGTTCTGGATTATACTCCAGCAGTTCCGTTTTAAGGATATCGTACTCTGCTTTTATCGACCGGTTTGTATCTGCAGGAACCATAAACAAGAGCACAGAATTACGTTCGATATGACGTAAAAAGCGGTATCCGAGTCCTTTTCCTTTAGACGCACCTTCGATGATCCCGGGGATATCAGCCATCACAAAGGACTGGCTGCCACGGTAAGAAACAATACCCAGATTTGGGACAAGTGTAGTAAAAGGATAATCTGCAATTTCCGGTTTCGCAGCCGAAACTACAGACAGCAGCGTTGATTTACCGGCATTTGGAAAACCTACCAGGCCTACATCCGCCAGTACCTTCAGCTCAAGCACGATCCACTGCTCAATCCCTGATTCTCCGGGCTGTGCAAAACGTGGGGTCTGCAGAGTAGAAGTTTTAAAATGCCAGTTCCCTAATCCGCCTCTTCCACCGGGGGTAAGGATTTCTGTTTGTCCGTCTTCAGTAATTTCGAAAAGTACTTCGCCGGTTTCAGCATCTTTAGCGATAGTGCCCAGCGGCACTTCCAAAAACTCGTCCTTACCAGACTTACCGGTACTGGTAGAGCTTGAACCGGGACCGCCGTCAGAGGCGAGAATATGTTTGCGGTATTTCAGGTGAAGCAGTGTCCAGAATTGCGCGTTACCTTTTAAGATCACGTGCCCTCCCCGTCCACCGTCTCCGCCATCGGGACCGCCGGTTGATGTCATTTTATCACGGTGCAAATGTGAAGATCCTGCCCCTCCTTTACCGGAACGGCAGCATATTTTAACATAATCTACAAAATTTGAACCCTGTGACATAAATCTTTTTTAATGTTGGTCTACCACTCCGCACAGCTCAGCAAAAATATCATCGATATTACCGATGCCATTGATTTTACTCAGTTTATGCTGTGCTTCATAATAAGGCAAAACATGAATTGTCTTGCTGAAATACTCTTCTATACGCTTTTGTAATTTGTCTGCCTGGTCATCCGCCCTGTTGGTCAGTTTCTGACGCTCAGCAATTCTTTTTGTCAGTTCTTCCTGATCCACATCCAAAGCAATAACTGCTGTGATCGAACTTCCCTTACTTTCCAGGAACTCATCCAGTGCCGCAGCCTGCGCTACTGTTCTGGGGAAACCATCAAAAATAAAGCCTTTGGCACCCGGATTTTTATCTACTTCATCTTCCAGCATGGCAATGGTAATTGCATCAGGAACAAGCTGTCCATCGGCAATCAGTGCACTTACCTGTTTACCAAGCGGCGTCTGGTTGCTAATATGTGCTCTGAAAATGTCACCTGTAGAGATGTGGTTCAATTGATAACGTTCTATCAATTTTTCTGATTGGGTGCCTTTACCTGCACCCGGTGGGCCAAAGAGAACAAAATTAAGCATTTGGGTTGTCTTTAAAATTTCAAAAGCCTTCCTGCCACAGGCAACAAGGCGAAAATTTCTTTTCTGCTGACTCTTCAAACAGAAGAGATCATTGAATTCAGGCCCTGTTTAAAAAACTCAATCGACCAAAATCCTTTCAAGGCTGCAAATATAGAATTATTAATCTGGTTCGTTCAATTTTTGGCAAAAAAAATAGTTTCAGAACCCATTCTGCCAATGCATGGCTGCTGCTTTTCCTTTGATGTCTTTCCTGATTATTTTAAATGCCCGCTAAAAAAGCCCAACATCGCTTTGTAATATTCAATCTGGTATTCTTCTCTGCTAAACCCGTGTGCTTCATTGTACTTCAGCTCCGTAAAAGATCAAATTAAAGCAACAAAGCCGTCCCCAAAAACAGCTTTGCTGCAGCAAAGAATTTATTTATATTTTATAAATGTTGCTCTGATCTTCTTTTCTTTCAGGTCTGTAGTAGTGCTGTTTGAAAAAGCTGTTGCTTTATTTTCCTTTTTCTTACTTACAGTGCCGCTACCGGAACTGGTTGTAGCAAAAACTTCTTCTTCCATCGTAAAGATTATGCCATCAGCACCTTTCTTTTTTGCCAGTTCGATGATTTTTTCCTGGGTCTTTTCCAGCGAACGGAAACCTTTGTCAAGTTCCGTTTTTCCCATCACTGTATATCCCTTTGATACGTCGGCAATGTCATAAAACTGATCCACAGTTTGTGTGGGTGTATACGTCTTTCCAAAATACTTCTGTGCGTAGGTATTACTAAAAAAGAGCATTCCAGATAGCAAGATTAAAATTACCTTTTTCATGTTTTCAATATTATTTTTTTTTAATTTATAACTCAAAGGTAAGCCGGCCTTTACATCGGAATATCGCTTTTTTGCTGAAGTGATCAAATTTGGGATTGAAGCAGCCAATTGCCCGCATTGAACTGAGAACAGAATAATTTATTCAGCCTTTCCCGGTATTAGCGCTCCATCCATTTTAGAAAAGGTTGTGCTTTGATCCTGCTGACAATGATTTTCTCTGGTGATTCTACCTTTGTGGTGATCAGCAGCTTTCTGTTGAAGTAATATTCAATGTCGTCTATAAATTCCCTGTTGACGATAAACTGTCTGTTGGCACGAAAGAACAGCTGGGGATCGAGCGTCAGCTCAAGCTGTTCAAGTGTATAACGAACCATAAAGTTCCTTTTGTCCGCAAGCTGAAGAAACACGGCTCCCTCTGATGAATAGATCAATCCAACATCGCTAAGCTTAACGGGAATGATTTTCTCCCGGTAATCTACCAGGATCGTCTGCTTGTAGGGAGGTTCCATTTGGCTGATTACCCGCTCCATATTACTCAATCGCTGCCCGCCAGCTATGAGATGCTCTTTAAAACGCAAATATTTCTCAACGCTTTTCTGAAGCGTGGCCTCATCTACGGGCTTTAGGAGATAGTCTATGCTGTTGGATTCAAATGCCCTGATCGCATACTCATCAAAAGCAGTACAAAAGATTACCGGAACGTCTATACTTATCTTTTTAAAGAGTTCAAAACTGAGGCCATCGCCCAGCTCAATATCCGAGAAAATAAGTTCCGGCATGGCGTTATGCTCAAACCAGTCGAGTGCGGCCGAAACAGTTCCAAGAATGGCTTCAACCTGAATATCAGCATCTATCGCCAAAAGCATACTTCTCAGCTCGTTGGCGGTACGGATCTCATCCTCAATTATAATTACTTTCATGAGTAAGCAATGGTAAGGTGACCGTGAATTTCCCATTGTTGCTGTCCACCTCTACAGGTTTGTCAACCAACAATTTATAACGTTCAATAATGTTTTTCAAACCCGTTCCCGGCCGCTCCAGCCTTGAACGCTTTGGCTGCAAATTGTTCTCCACTTTTAACGCGGGTAAATCGGTAGTGGTAATGGAAATGTACAGCGGGTGTTCTTCAGAACAAACATTGTGTTTGATTGCGTTCTCGATCAGCAGCTGCAGGGAAAGTGAAGGCAAAAGCAAGGCTGTATGCCGCTGCTGAATATCCATATCTACCCTGAGCATGTGCCCAAAGCGCTCATTGAGTATGTGGAGGTAGGAACTGATGAACTTCAGCTCATCATCCAGCCTGGTAAGATAATGCTCATTAAAGCTCAGCACGTACCTGTAGACCCCGGCCAGATGGACAATATACTTCTTTGCTGAGGGGTCGTTAACCATCGTCTTTAGTGTACTGAGCGAGTTGAACAGAAAATGCGGGCTGATCTGCTGCTGCAGCGAGATCAGTTGTGCCCTGAGGTGGGCACGCTCAAGCAGGCCTTTTTCTATCATGGTTTTCTTGAGTGTGGCACTTGTATACCTGTTTGAAAAAACAAAATAGCATATCAGGCTCAGGAAGCTATTACCGCCCAGGTGCAGTAAAATATCTTTGGAGGTCTGATATCCGATTTTATTTGCATAAAAATAGTTTTCAGGATTTATCTGGTCTATAAGATAGCTAAGGACCAAAAGGGCAACTATCCCTAACAGGATGCTCAGCAAATATTTGGGATAACCCGAGAGCCGGCGGAAATTATTGGTAAGAAAATAGCCATCGATCATCCAGCAACCCGCAATTGGAACAAAGATCTTAATGGAATGGTCTAAAAAATGACACCATTTAGTCCTGGAAAGATCTGCTTGCCCAAGAAATGAAGTGCAGATGATCATGATTGCTGAGAGGATCAGCAACCATTTTATCTGGTATTTTTTGTACATATGTAAAGGTAACACAAAATATTTTAAAGATTTACGACAAAAGAAAGGGAGAAATTGATATAGGATAATCTTTCTCCCGCTTCGCTGCTGGGCCAGAAGAAGATTTATTACTAAAGACTACATAGCAGGTTTACCATCAAATTTTTTATTTTTGAGATCTCGTAGATTTAATCCCGATACATACTTCATGAACTTTATTAGCCGTAAAACTAACTCCCGCTTTTCAGCCCTTATCCTTAGATCATTTTTAATTCTTCTGCCCGCTGCATCTTTCGCACAACAAACAAGCTACAATATCGAGAAGCTTGGTGCCAGGGGAGACAACAAAACTGTAAATACCATTATCATCAATCAGACGATTGCCAAATGTGCCGCTGAAGGTGGTGGAACGGTGATTGTGCCTCAGGGCATTTTTCTAACTGCTACGCTCTATTTGAAAAGCAATGTAAATCTTCATTTAAACAAGGGGGCGGTTTTAAAAGGCACATCTGATATGAAGCTTTATCGTTCATTTGTTCCTGAAACGGACCTTACTAAATACAATACGATAAGTACAACCGGGAATAATTCCAATAGTGCCTACGATACCGTATGGACCAAGGCTTTAATCATCGCACAAGGTGTAAATAGGGCGACAATTTCCGGAGAAGGACATATTGACGGAGACCATGTTTTTAATGCCAAGGGCGAGGAAGGTATGCGCGGTCCGCATACCATCGTGATCGCAAACTGCAAAGACCTCAGGTTTGAAAACATTACTATTGAAAAAGCTGCCAATTATGCTATCCTTGCTTATGACCTGCAAAATTCGATTTTTCAGAACGTAAAAATCCAGCAGGGCTGGGATGGAATCCACATCCGCGGCGGCAGGAATATACTTTTGCAACAATGTAATCTGCAAACCGGTGATGATGCCATTGCCGGTGGCTTCTGGGAAAATTTCCGGGTGCAAAACTGCAGTATCAATTCAGCCTGTAATGGTATTCGTGTGATTATGCCTGTTAACGGTTTCTTTGTAAATGACTCGCGTTTTACTGGGCCTGGAAAATATGCGCACCGTACTTCTGGTGCAGCTCACCGTACCAATATGCTGGCAGGCATCTATATCCAGCCAGGAGGCTGGGGTTTGGTGAAAGGCAATATCGAAGGTGTTCGTATTTCGAACCTCAAAATGCATAATATGAATAATCCTTTTATTTTTGAACTGCATGAGGGTAATAATGCAAAAGATATTGTTGTTGAGCAGATAAAGGCAGACTCTATTAAGAATCCTATAGCTATACACAGTGACAGCGGATACAATTACAAGAGCGTTCTCTTTAAAAATGTATCAGTTCATTATATTACTGATTCCAAAACAGCAGCACCATGGGCTTTCGGAGCATCAAATGTAGAGCAGCTGCGTTTAGAAAATGTTAAGTTCTATGCCAGCGGTGTCAAACCGAAAACCGCTGTTCAACTGAAAAACATCAGCGCTCCCTCCCTTTCCAAAACTAATGTTTACAGTGCCGATCATACAGATGAGGTAGATGCTGTGAACAGTGGAATGATAAAATTGAACTGATACCTCGATGTAAAAAAGCTTGTAAATTAAAGATTTGCAAGCTTTTTTTTTTAAACTGCAAATCACCTGGTTTTTTAACAAGGCTTCGCCACGTAAATTTTTACGTTTAATTTACCGCTGGGGTCAATTAAAAAGTTTTTGAGGTAGCTAACCCAGATCGCAGATATATAATGTTCGCATTACGTTAACTGTTCGCCTGTCGCGTTCCCGTAGCCTTCCGGCAGCACTCCCCTAGCGTTCACCTAGCTTCTGGGTAGAATCAGCAAGGGAAACGATCGGCGATGACAGGGTACTTTAGCGGACTTGTTAAAACATGGATCAAACTCTCTCCTAAAAAATCAGAACAACATTCGATTGATTTACAATGACTCAAAATTATTAAAAGCATAATATGGGCTCTTTGCTAAACCTAACAGGGAGACCAGTACTCTATCTTTAATAACTTCCCTTTGGAGAATGTAAAAATGTACGCGTCATCTGTCCCCTTATTATAAATCACCTTTTCAGAACCACTTACTTTCACACCAACATGGATTCAAAATCTGGTATAGTCGTCTGATGAGAGAGCGGTGTATTTCTAAAGGTAATGTTCCTTTTTAAAGCAGGTTTAAATACAATTTCTTCGAGCAAATATCCTTCCTTGTTGTTCCCGGTAAACTTCAAATCACCATAATCGAGCGAGAAGAACTTCATCCCTTGCTCGTCTTCAGAAAGAAACCCGCACTCATATTTCGGCTCAAAAATCCTGATAGGTTTACCGTATTTTCTTAAGATTACTTCCTTCTTCAACGTAAAGGATTGTCCGTCGATCCTGAAAGCAGAACCATCCATGGTTTCATAGTCGGTTTGCGCACATAAATTTGACACGATCAGAAGAAGGGGAAAGATTATCATTCGAAATTTCATAAGGTTAAGATACTAAACAAAGTTGAAATATTTACCCTAAACAACAGCATACGGTTTCGAAACAGACAAACACAAAAAAGCAATTGACAACTAAATTAATCTAAACAATAACCATGGTAAGTTGTTGAATCTATATAGATTTGAATATGGATTTGGAACAGCTAAAATCAAGATTTACATTTATTCAGGGCAAAAAATTAACAGGTGGAATAGTGGGCACCCATCTGAGAATTGCAGACAATGGCAATGGAGAACTGACCTTTTCTGGCGATATCTCTATAACGATAAAGTTGATTGATCTTACAAGCACATCTACAGACCGGTTGACGAGTCTAATAAGTTTTACCCAACAGGCTATCGCGAATAAACTCAAAGGCGGAGCCTATGCATCCGGCTATCAATATTTAAGTATAGTCCATCAAAAAACATTTTTACAAATACACCTGCTAGCTACAGTATACGTTACAATTTCAATTATACAGTAACCCTTCTACAAATTAGCAGTCAAATTCAACTTCTCGGTAATGACTTCGTAATTGCTGTTGTAGATGACATTGGGTTTCAGCGTTCAACTTATGGAGTCGGTGGACTGACTGACAGAGAAAGTGGACCAGTAGTGATAAAGTATACTTCCTGGGTAAAGGATCCTTATATTGCCGTACATGAATTCTTTCATACTTTAGGACTAGATGATATAGAAAAACTAAACTTAAAAAATAGATTGATGTACCATCTAAATGATAGATCCGGAACCGAGATTACTGCTCTTGAACGTGAAGATATGAACAGATATTTAATGCATGACATCACTGATATGACACGCGGATCCTATGCTAATCCTTCCATGAATACAGTAAATAAACTGCGAACTTTCTTAAATAATTCTACCAATGGTTTTAAATACAATAAAGCAAAGTTTAGGTAGTGTTATCATTTTATTAGCCATTGCTTGTACTAATGGCAATATTAGAGTGGAGAACTCTGCAAAGTCGAAAATTAAACTTTCCAAAGATTCTTGCAACGTCATATTGGGAGACGGACGTAAGAGCATTAACACTTTAGGCTGTAGAAATTGCCATTCCATAAATGATTACGGGCCACGATCAAAACCAAATATTCTTCTTTTTATAGAAATCTCGGCTTTGGATAGCGTTAAGTTAGCTGATTACATATTTAAAGACAAACATAACGGTATGTACACAAGGGATTTAAAAAAGATGGTCAACGAATCGATAGCCTTGATAATTGTCAAAAAAGAGCTATAGTTGCTTATATCAAAAGCTATAGCCACTCCAATCCAAAAGATTAATTGTGGGCTTTACTGCCTTCTTTTCAATTTTTAATTCAATAAAATGTGATGATTTTGCTAATTTATAAAAACTTTAAAACTTGAAAACTTGAAACTTGGTTTGAGCATTATTAAGATCTTGATCCCATATTAAATTAATATGCTAATTTCAGATGATTTTTCACGTGCTTACTTTCCATACGTCTCAAATCCTGATTAGTCATAATCTCGTGTTCTTTATCCTTTTGAACCAGTTTAAACCAGCTGATTGCAGGGATCATACCGTTGGAATGTAACTCCAGCCTGACTACAAATTTCTCGGTTGGTTTACGATGGTTATTAATATACTGGCTGAGCACTGCTGGCTTTATATCCACTTCACTCGCAAATTGCTTGTCTTTCTTCTCCTGCCTGGAAACATACTCATTCAGGAAGTAGCCAAAATTTAGAGCCTCTTCATATTTATAATTACCAATGTATTCTTCCAGCTGAAATTTGAGTTGTAGTAATTTAGTATATATCTTTTGTTCGGACGTCCTGTTTTCAAACTGCTTTCTGCGGTCCGACCAAAATTCCGCTTCTTCTCGTTTTTCTTCCGCGGAGCTA
This sequence comes from Pedobacter westerhofensis, assembly GCF_900182595.1. GTDB lineage: Bacteria > Bacteroidota > Bacteroidia > Sphingobacteriales > Sphingobacteriaceae > Pedobacter > Pedobacter westerhofensis. Next base: position 48,283 of record NZ_FXTN01000010.1, read on the forward strand.
TTGGTTGTTTTCGGAAAAACAAAAGCATCTGCCAGATCCTGATCGCTAATTTTTGAAATATCAACTACCTGATAATTTTTACTTTTCTTTTCCATCCTGATAATACGCTTTAATGAGGTCGAGTGAGTTATTTCCTTCAGAAACCAAAAACAACTTCGTGGACTGTAAATTATATTTTTCTCTATGATGATCTTTAATCAAGGTCTTTGGTTTCAGGCATATGAAGCCATTATAACCTGCCGCAAAAGATTCTTTACATGCAAATGCAATCATACTCCCGGCAATCCTATCATATCTCCGTTCTTTTCCTTTATTATCTTTAGAAACAGCTATGAGGCGTATCTCTATTGCGAAATCCTCTGGCCTGTCAACTAATGACATTAAACCTAAAGGTTCACTGATTCCCTCAGCAGCTAACTTGTATACGTCCTTTAGTTTTTCAGCGTTCCAATTAAAATCGAAGCGCTTGGATTTATTGATCAATGCGATTTCCTTGAGGTCAATTCTACTGACCGCCGCCGAAATGTGTTCACCTGTTATCGTATCTATGATATACATCGCTTAGTCAAATATATAAAATGTTTACAAGAAATGTAAACAAAAAAATTTAATCATAAAAGTTTTCCAAATTGGAGTAAGCGGGAATTGGCTATAAAGGGGTTGTTCGGACACTCTGATCAACTGTGTAAGATGAACTAAGCAAAAAAAGAAAAGGCTTAAAACCTTCAATGATATAGTCGCCAGTGAAACATCACCCATTAATCCAGGAAAATTTAAAATCGCCATAAGTCATTTTCCTGTGTTCAACAATGCGGTTTAACCTTTGCGGAAGTTTCATTAGATAATCCCTGCTTTTTTCAGCGGCATCACTCAAACCAGAAAGGTCAGCTATCTTCCAGTTCTTAATCAATGTATTCAGAATTTCAACATAATCCAGGGCTGTATATACGTTCAGGCGCTGGGCTACATCAGAAAAGTGGGCAAATGCCAGACCTTGTGGTTCACCAAACTCCCGTAAAAAATGCGCCGGCATCACAATTTTCTTTTGCATCATATCCGCAAAAGCAAGCATACCTCCGTTGGGATCCACTTCAAAGATCTTTTCCATGAAAAACTGATATGCTTTAGCATGCCGTGCTTCATCAGAGGCTATTGTACCACAGATTTTTGAAAGCACCGCGTCCCCCTGTAACTTAGCCAGCGTAGCTGTACGGCGATGTGATACATTCGTGGCTATTTCCTGAAAAGAGGTATAAATAAAATTCCTGTATGGATCGCTGCCAGTACCAATGTCAAAACCATCTGCTATCAGATGCTGAGTTGAGACTTCCATCATTCGCATATTTACCCTGCCGGAGAGATATAAGTATTTGTTCAATATATCCCCATGCCGGTTTTCCTCAGCTGTCCAGTGTCTGATCCAGCGCATCCATCCGCCAGCTTCATCCATATTTACATCTTCAACCATTGATAACCAGGATTCATACGTGGGTAGAGCTTCTTCTGTGACCGTATCCCCTACTAACACTGCAAGCAAATCATAAGACAGTCCCGCCGCTCTTTCCTGTATTTCTTCAATTTGCTCAAGGAAGTTATGCTGAACAGGATCAGGCAACAGATCCGAAGGCTGCCAGTTCTCATCGATAGGTTTTAGAAAGTCCCACATCTTCTCCAGCATCACTGGCTCAACATATTTCATTACTTCCCGTCTTTTCTCTATAAAGTAATCCATTAACTATGTTTAAATCGAATGTTATTTTTTCTAAAGCTACCGGGGGTGATGTCGGTTGCCTTTCTGAAGAAACGGTTAAAATATTTAAAATCAGAATAACCCAGCGATATGGCAATTTCTTTAACACTTAGCTCTGAATAGTAAAGCAATCGCTGTGCTTCGCGGATGATTTCCTGTTGTATAAAATAAGACATAGGAAATCCGGTTACCTCTTTTACGGCATCGTTCAGATAACTTGCCGATAAGTTCAGTAAATCAGCATACTCTGATGGCTTTTTCATCGTCTTGTATCTTCGGCGTAGCAATTGCCGGAATTCTTTATTAATGGAGACCAGTCTGCCAGAATGCTGATGCGTGATGCTATGTTCGCGCTGCTGGTAGGTATCTGTGACCTGATAGATGAACGACGTAAGCAAAGAATGCAGCACATGTGTATTTCCTGAGATGTGATGGTCACCTTCAGTCAGATCAAGCATGAGTTCAATCAGGCGTTTAAACCATGACGCCTCTTTCTGGTTAAGTACCAGGGTCATTACTTCAGACAGTGACTGTTCAAATGTATTCCGTACTGTCTGGTCTACTAACTTTGTATCAAAAGATAAAAACCATCCAGACACAACAGTTGAGGCTATAACCTGATTAACCTGGCCCGGATAAGATAAAATCAGGCTATTGGTTTTGACAGTTGTTTCCTTAAAATCAATCAGAATATCTATCCGTCCCTTCTCAAGCAGAAAACAATTAAAGTACTCATGCCTGTGGGGTTCATAGGATCCCCTTGGATCTTCCAGCATATTGCCTGTAAATCTTTCTACTTTAATACCCTGATTTGCTTGCCCAAGTTGTCTTAATAAGATTCCTTCACTATTCTTCATTCTGCAATCTATAAGTGTTCTGCCATTATATTTTTAAGGTATTGTTTAACCATCTCATCAGGTACCACTTCAATAATTTCAGCAGCAAAAGCCTCCATCAGCATTTGTCGGGCTGTATTTTCGCGGATTCCCCTGCTAGTCAGATAAAACAAAGCTTCTGAATCAAACTGGCCCATCGTTGCACCATGACTACACTTTACATCATCTGCATAAATTTCGAGTTCCGGTTTGGTATTGATCACAGCGTCGTCGGACAGTAGCAAATTGCTGTTCTTCTGAAAGCTATTAGTACGCTGCGCATCCGGATGAACGATCACCTTTCCATTAAACACCAGGGTGGACTGGTCTTTTACAATGCATTTATAATGCTCATTGCTGATACAATCAGGCACCGAATGGTCTACACAGGTATGGTTATCAACCAGCTGTTTTTTTGAAGTGAGCACCATACCATAGAGAGTTGTTTCTGCCCCAGTGCCCCGCATTGATACATGAAGGTCATGTCTGATGAAAGGCGATCCCGGTAATGCAAAATTATAATTGCTGTATTTACTGCCCTCATCCAGAATCACCCTTGCATACTGCAGGTTTACAGAGAGTTCGTTCTCCGTATGGATATAATAATGTTCCATTTCTGCCCCATTTTCAACAACAACCTCACTTACACTGTTATTCACCGTATAAATCGAAGTGTCACTCACCACAAACTTTTCAATCAGCGTAACTTTGGTATGTTTTTCAGCAACAAAAAGCATACGTGGGTAAAACATCGGATTGATCTCGCCCATAGAAATATGAACCAGATAAATTGGTTTCTCCAGCAGCACACCAGTTTTTACCCTGATCATGATACCATCAGAAAACAATGCGGTATTTAGTGCTGCAAAAGGATGTTCAATATCTGCATGAGCGCCAAGATGAGCAATTTTTGCAGTTTCTGAAGATACCTGGTCCAGTGATGCAATCTCGAGGCTGTCCGTCAAAATCGGATCGGATAGATGTGGCCACCACTTACCATCAATGATCACCATGATATAGCAGCTTTTCTCCAATTGCAAGGCATCTGCAGCGGATGAAGAATACTTGGGATAACCATCCTTCACCCTTAATATTTTTTCAACAAAAGCCCTTACCGGTGTATACTTCCAGTCTTCCATTCCGCTATGCGGTATCCCTTTAGATCTGAAAGATTGCCTGGCCATATCTCTTAACGAATAAAGGTTCGGATGAACCGGGTCTCCCAGCAGAAGATCAATTTGCTGCTGTTCTTTGAGTACTTCATCAAAATACTGATCAAGCAGCTTAGTTTTTTCTAATAGCATACTTAAGCAGTTATATAATCACGGGATTCGCTTTTCAGCCAGTCATATCCTTTTTCTTCCAGTTCCAGGGCCAGTTCTTTTGTACCTGATTTCACGATACGCCCGTTATACAGCACATGCACAAAATCGGGTTCTATATATTCCAGTAAGCGTTGATAGTGCGTAATGATTATAAACGCGTTATCTTTTGATCTCAAGCTATTGACACCATGAGCTACAATTCTCAGGGCATCAATATCAAGTCCGGAATCCGTTTCGTCAAGGATAGCAAGTTTGGGCTCCAGCATAGCCAGCTGGAAGATTTCGTTTCTCTTTTTCTCGCCACCAGAGAAACCTTCATTCAGCGAACGTTTTGCAAGATCATTGCTAAACTGAACCAACTCCTGTTTTTCTTTAATTCTGTTAAGAAACTCTTTTGCAGGCATCGGTTCCAATCCATGATATGCCCTGATTTCATTAACAGCGGTTTTCAGGAAATTGATATTTGATACACCTTTGATCTCTACCGGATATTGAAATGCCAGGAAAATTCCTTCGGCTGCACGGTTTTCAGGAGCCATTCCGTTTAAGTTTTCACCCTGAAAGATGATTTCTCCCCCGGTTATTTCGTATTCTGGTTTGCCTGCCAGAACAGATGCGGTTGTACTTTTACCTGAACCGTTTGGCCCCATGATCGCATGTACTTCACCAGGATTGACCTGAAGGTTTAAGCCACGTAAGATTTCTTTCCCATCTATTGAAGCATGCAGGTTATTTATTGTTAACATGATATGATTTTTTATTAAATGATGATGATCAACTACCCTACACTACCTTCCATCGAAATAGCAAGCAACTTTTGAGCTTCTACTGCAAATTCCATTGGCAATTGTTTCAGCACTTCCATGGCATAGCCATTTACAATGAGCGCCACTGCTTTTTCATTGTCGATACCCCGTTGGTTGAGGTAGAAGATCTGATCTTCCCCAATTCTTGAAGTGGTAGCCTCATGCTCCAGCTGGGCAGTACTGTTTCTCGATTCGATATAAGGATAGGTATGCAAACCACACTTATCACCAATCAGCAAGGAATCACACTGCGTAAAATTCCTGGTATGCTTTGCATTTTTTCCCACGTGGACTAAACCGCGATAAGTGTTTTGTGCAACACCGGCAGAGATTCCTTTGGAGATAATCCTGCTTTTAGTATGGCTGCCCAAATGATAAATCTTTGTACCGGTGTCTGCCATTTGCTTGTTTTTCACTACAGCAACAGAGTAAAATTCACCGGTACTGTAATCTCCTTTAAGGATGATACTTGGATACTTCCAGGTAATTGCTGATCCTGTTTCTACCTGTGTCCAGGATATTTTAGCGTTACTGCCTTTACAGATACCGCGCTTGGTCACAAAATTATAGATACCACCTTTACCATCTGCATCCCCAGGATACCAGTTCTGCACCGTAGAATATTTGATCTCCGCATCTTTTAAGGCGATGAGTTCAACCACGGCACCATGCAATTGATTTTCATCTCTTTGCGGAGCTGTGCATCCTTCCAGATAACTTACATAACTTCCTTCATCAGCAATGATCAGTGTCCGTTCAAACTGTCCGGTGTTGATCGCGTTGATCCTGAAATAAGTAGACAATTCCATCGGGCACCGTACTCCTTTTGGTATATATACGAATGAACCATCAGAGCACACTGCAGAATTAAGGGCCGCAAAGATATTATCCGTCGCCGGCACGACACTGCCAAGATATTTCCTTACCAATTCCGGATATTCCTGAACAGCTTCACCAAAAGAGCAGAAAAGAATGCCCAGTTCTTTTAGTTTGGCCTTATAAGTGGTAGTAACCGAGACGCTATCAAAGATTACATCTACAGCAACACCAGCCAGCATTTTTTGCTCAGTAAGTGGTATCCCTAATTTTGCAAACGTTGCGAGCAGTTCAGGATCTACCTGATCCAGGCTGTCCAGCAATGGTTTGCTTTTGGGAGCTGCGTAATAGGACATAGATTGAAAATCAAGGTCAGGCATATCAAAATGTTGCCAGCCGGGCATATCCTTTTGTGCAAGCTTCATAAAGTGGTGGTAAGCTGTAAGCCTCCATTCCAACAACCATTCCGGCTCGTCTTTTTGATCCGAAATAAACCTGACCGTATTTTCATCCAGTCCGACCGGGGCTACATCAGTTTCAATATCAGTACTGAAGCCAAATTCATAGCTACTATCTAATAGTGTGTCTATTACTTCATTATTATCTTTCATATGATTTGCATGAAGTCTTAATAAGTTAAAACTACCACACAAAGGTCGGGGCCTCATCCCGATAATCTATCCGATAGATCCCGGCAGTTATCGCACAATTCGCGTTAAAATTCTGTAGTTTGATATCTTGCAGTACTATCAGTGCTTCCATTTTTATAAGTCCTGTAGATAATCTGTCATCTTATTTCTTAGCCTGCTATCAGGAAAGGCACCAAATCCGGCATTAAAATTTTCCTTTGCATGTACAGGATCGTTAGTTGCAGGGATAATGCATGTGACAGCGGGATGCATCAGGATGTATTTCAGGAAATAATCACTCCAGTTATCTATCCCTAAATCGTAACACCAGTGAGGAAGCCGCTTACCATGCACTTTTTGAAAAAGGCTACCCTCGCCATACGGACGATTAATCAGCGTAGCTACACCAAGATCTGCCGCTGCATCAAGCAAACGTTTCTCGGCATGACGCGAATCAATAGAATAATTGAACTGAACAAAATCTATGTTTTCAGCTTTCATGATATTTTCCAACTCGGTATGGCTGGAATCTGTATAATGTGTAATCCCTATATACCGGATCCTGCCTTCCTCTTTCCATTTCTTTAACTGTGGCAAATGGGTTTTCCAATCCTGCAGGTTGTGTATCTGCATCAGGTCCATTGTCTTTACCCTCATCTTGACCATAGAATGTTCCATCTGTTGAATACCTGCCTGCAAACCTGTAGTCCACACTTTAGTGGCATAAAAATAATCCTGCGGATTTTCAATTTTTGCCATCAAGTCACCAATCAACTGTTCTGAGAGGCCGTACATCGGTGAGCTGTCAATCAGGCTGCCACCGTATTTATTTAACTTCCTTAATACATTCTCCAGCAAAGGATTTAACTGGTGATTGGAAATATCAAATGTCTGCCATGTACCAAGCCCTATTACAGGGAGTTTTTCACCTGTAGAAGGTATTATTCTCTTTATCATATTGTTTAAAGTCAAAATCCAATAGCTGATCTGATGACACCCAATTTACTGGAACAAAATTACGGCAAGCGATATCGTGTGATTATTCAGATCCGGATGGAAATTGGCACTTTTAGTACGACCGAGTAGAATTCTGATACTTCTGATACATCTGCCTGCGGTATTCTGCAGGTGAAGAACCCTCCTGACTCTTAAATTGACGGGAAAAATAGGAGAAATCTTTAAAGCCCAGTTCTTCACTTATTTGTCCGATAGAGAAGCGGCTATGTACAAGCAAACGCTTGGCCTCCGTTAAAGCGCGGTCACGGATCACTTCCCCAGCCGTCCGGCCGGTTACTTTTTTTACAATTTCATTCAGGTGATGTACAGACATAGAAAGTAAACCGGCATAGTATGAAAGGCCTGTTTCTCTCTTGTAACTTAACTCAATAAACTTTTTAAACTTTTTAAAGGTAATTACCTGATAAGAATCCAGAATATCTGATCTCTCAACTGCACCTAACCGCTGAATATGATTAAGAAGAACAAAAAGCAAATGATTAAGAATTACCAGTGATTTATTATTTCGATTGATCTCCTCAACAATCAGCTTTATTACAGGTTCTATCTCCTGGATTGCCTCTTGTGTGAGCGCAAGGAAAGGATTAGCGTAACTATCGTCTAAAAATGTAAGCGCAAGAACAGCATCCTGATTAAAGTTGTTCATTAATAAAAACTCCCAGGTGAAAGCAATGCTGTAACCTACTACATTTTCTGACTGGCTAAGCAAGTGGACCTGTCCCGGAGAAATAAAAAAAAGACTATTTGGTTGTATATCAAAGTCGTGGTAATCAATAGTATGTTTTGAAGTACCTTCCTTTACCCATATAATTTCATAAAAACTATGCAGATGTGGAAATTGCCATTTTTTTGGCCTGGCTAAATCCTCGAATCTTTCCAACATGAACTGGCCCTGAATTGCTCTTGGTGAAGCGAAATCTTCGATGGTATATGTTGGAAACATAGGGTTATTTATTATTTGGCTTTTGCGTTGCACTTGATTCCCACTACAGACTTTTTCAACTCGTTATAACGCATGGTTCCGTGGATCAATTGACTCAAAATCGCCGGTTTCCACCGTCCTCCCATTACATTTGGTAAGTTCGCCATACCGCAAGCATCATTAATTGTCTGTTCATTTATGGCATTAATTGATGTTTCTTTTCTCATACTTACTTTGTTATCAGTAACTAACAATTTTTGCATGACTCACAAATTTAATAATTACCGATTAAGTTTGTCCAAATGTTGAACAACAATATATACAAATTGAAAAATTAGCAAATAAAATTGCGCTTGTAACTGGTGGTAGCCGCGGTATTGGCGCCGCAATAGTAAGACGGTTAGCAGCATAAAGGGACAGGAAATCAAGCCAATAAAATTTCGCTGCATCTGTTATTCTTAGAAATTCCATCCTGACAGGCAAACATATCCCCCGTTGCCGGAGAGTATGAGATTAAAAACGTGCAGGCGATGAAGATCATGGACAGCTTTGGTTCAGGCAGTTCTTTTACTGAATATTATGCCATGGATTTTGCCGACGATGTTGTTTTAATGGGACATGACGGCCCCTGTTATTCCACAATTGCAGAAGGAAAGATTAAGGTAAAGCCCTTAGAGGTTTACCTTGGGAAAGTCGGAAGTGGTTTATCCGTAGAAATGTCGGTTAAACACGGCGCGGTAACGTTCCTTGTGTCTTCAAGATTTCGCGTTTTGTTATAGGTATGATGAATGACATGGATGGACTAAAAAAAGAAAGGGAGAAAAATGATCTTGTATCACTTTTCTCCCTTAATGTGCACTTGTAGGGATTCGAACCCCAAACCTTCTCATCCGTAGTGAGATGCTCTATCCAATTGAGCTACAAATGCATTCCGTTCGTTACGGGATTGCAAAAGTAGTATTTGTATTCGGATTTCAAAACTTTTTTTGAAAATAATCTTACAATCCGATACAAATACCAACCCGATTATCCTTCAAGAACCTTCTTAATCCCATTAAAATCAGGAAGATCACCTGCCGATTCCAGCACCTCGGCATATGCAATTTTTCCTTCTTCATCGATCACAAAAGCAGCTCTTTTTGAAACACCTTTAAGATTAAAAGCGAATTCTTCATAAAAAGCACCGTATGCCGGAGAAGCTTCTTTGTTAAAATCCGACAATAACGGAAACTGATAAAACTGTTCTTCTTTAAATTTAGCCAGGGTAAACGGAGAATCAACTGAAATCCCCAGTACCGCAGCATTCATACCTTCATAAAAACCAAAACTATCCCTCATTGTACAAAGCTGAGTAGTACATACACCTGTAAAAGCCATTGGAAAAAATTGCAGTACTACTTTCTTTCCTTTGAAATCTGCCAGTGTAGTTTCTTTCAATTCTGAACTTACCAGTTTAAAGTCTGGTGCCTGGTCGCCTATTTGTAATCCCATTAAATATTAGTTGTTAAGTTCTCTTTGTACCAGCTGACTATCCAGCAAGGCCAGTCCCTCTGTAAAACGATGGGCTCTGTAACCCAGATCGCGCACCGCCTTATCCAGGATAAAACCAGTTTTTACCGGTCGCTTTGCTGCCTGGTTTAATGACGCCGAACTGATCTCCCTGATCAGTGTTTTATCAAGCTGCCAGAAATCAGCAACCTTAGCTACGAGTTCTGAAATGCTCATCATCTCATCACCCGAGATATTATAGATGCCCCTTGCTTCTTTCTCTGCAATCAGCAGACAGCCCTCGGCCAGGTCTTCTGCCAGTGTTGGCATCCGCCACTGGTCGTTCACTACATTAATGGGTTCTCCCTTTTCCAGCGCTTCCTTTGCCCAGAGCACAATATTGCTCCTGCTTTTCTCCCTCACGATACCATATACAATAATAGTGCGCACGATTGCCCATTTACATTTTGCATTTTGAACAACCTCTTCTGCTTTAAGCTTGGTTTCTCCGTAATAGCTCAGCGGGTTGGGAACACCTTCTTCATCATAGGGGCCTGCTGCACCGTCAAAAACAAAATCCGTGGACAAATGGATCAGCTGCGCACCAAACTCAGTACAGATATCTGCCAGGGTTTGCACAGCATTAACATTTAAATCAAATGCAAGTACTCTTTGCTCATGGCACTTATCCACATTTGTTAAAGCCGCAGTATGAATAACCGCATCGGGCCGGTATTTTTCTACCACTGCCCTTACATTTGCAGGATCAAGAATATCCATGCTTTCATATTGATAGCCAGTTTCCGGCTTAAAACGATTCAGTCCCTTTGAGGTAGCGATCAGATTAAACTGCCGTCCGGCAAGCACAGCGGAGGTTATTTTCTGCCCCAGAAGCCCATTGCTGCCGGTAACTAATATGGTTTTCATACCTGCTAAACTATCAATAAAAAAACTGTGGAAAAACTTTTTATTTATATATAAAAAATATATGGGAAAATCTTAGCTTTGCAAACCGAATTGCAGGCTTTAAACAGGCCTTTAACAATTTGATATTTATAATTTTACCAAAAACAATATATGCCTAACATTGGAAAAATAGCGCAGATTATAGGACCGGTAGTAGACGTGAGTTTTGCTGACGATGCTCATTTACCTCAAATCTTCTCTGCATTAGAGATTGAAAAAGAAAACGGACAGAAGATCGTTTTAGAAGTTCAACAACATCTTGGTGAAGACCGTGTACGTACCATTGCAATGGACTCGACTGATGGTCTTGTTCGTGGAATGTCTGTATTGAGCACAGGTTCTCCGATCAAAATGCCGGTTGGAGATCAAATCAAAGGTCGTTTATTCAATGTTATAGGTGAAGCAATTGATGGTATCAATGCAGTTGACAAAACTGTTGGAAAATCCATCCACAATGCACCTCCGCGTTTCGACGAACTTTCAACTGAATCAGAAGTACTTTACACAGGTATCAAAGTAATCGATTTATTAGAGCCTTATGTAAAAGGTGGTAAAATCGGTTTGTTTGGTGGTGCCGGTGTTGGTAAAACTGTATTGATCATGGAGCTTGTAAACAACATTGCGAAAGCATATGATGGTTTATCAGTTTTCGCTGGTGTTGGAGAACGTACACGCGAAGGAAATGACCTTTTACGTGAGTTTATCGAATCTGGTGTAATCAACTATGGCGAGGAATTCCTTCATTCGATGGAAAAAGGCGGATGGGACCTGAGCAAAGTTGACACTGAAAAATTAAAAGAATCTAAAGCAACACTGGTATTCGGACAAATGAACGAGCCTCCTGGGGCACGTGCACGTGTAGCTTTATCAGGATTAACAGTTGCTGAATATTTCCGTGACGGTGACGGTGAAGGCGCAGGAAAAGATATCCTTTTCTTCGTTGATAACATCTTCCGTTTCACGCAGGCAGGTTCAGAAGTATCGGCACTGTTAGGCCGTATGCCATCTGCAGTAGGTTACCAGCCAACGCTGGCTACAGAGATGGGATTAATGCAGGAACGTATCACCTCAACCAAACGTGGTTCAATCACATCTGTACAAGCTGTATATGTACCTGCGGATGATGAGACTGACCCGGCTCCGGCTACTACATTTGCCCACTTGGATGCTACAACATTATTGTCACGTAAGATTGCTGAGCTTGGTATCTACCCTGCTGTAGATCCGTTAAACTCTACATCACGTATCCTTTCTCCTGCTATTTTAGGTGATGAGCACTACAATACTGCACAACGCGTAAAAGAATTACTGCAACGTTACAAAGAACTGCAGGATATCATCGCCATCCTTGGTATGGACGAGTTATCTGAAGAAGATAAACTGGTTGTTCACCGCGCACGCCGTGTTCAGCGTTTCTTATCTCAGCCTTTCCACGTAGCTGAGCAGTTTACAGGCTTAAAAGGAGTATTGGTAGACATCAAAGAAACGATCAAAGCATTTAACATGATCATGGACGGTGAAGTTGATGAATATCCTGAAGCTGCATTTAACCTGGTAGGTAGCATTGAAGATGCAGTTGAAAAAGGTAAAAAACTATTAGCTGAAGCAAACGCTTAATTAAGCGTATACATTTAATATATGACATTAGAAATATTAACACCAGATAAAAAAATCTTTGAAGGCGAAGTAACAGCTGTTACAGTGCCGGGTACAATGGGATCTTTCCAGATCTTGAGAGACCATGCACCAATTATTTCAACTTTGGAAGATGGTCCGGTAATTATTAAAACTAAAGCTGATGAAGAGATCATCGTCATCAAAGGCGGAGTGGTTGAAGTTTTAAAAAACAAGATCATTGTTTTAGCGGAAGGTGTTGCCTAATATCTAAGTATAAATCTTTTATGAAAGAGGGCGTTCAAAAGACGCCCTCTTTTTTTATACTGGAAAACCACATAATTTCAGCATTTTTGCAGTATTCAATTCTGGCTGCAATTTTCAACTTCCATTGGCATTTTGAGCATTTCAGGCAGAATTATGTTGAATTACAATGCAAGCATAAGATCCATACCGAATACCGAAATCATATTTGGTATAGATGTCTCAATTTTTAGCACGGCAATAAAACGTTTAAGCGAAACATAATTCTTAATTTATATCAATAAACGATGTAATATTTTTTTTCATTTATTTTCAATCTGCTATTGACAGTTTGTAATCCATGAAGTAAATTGGATTTATATAAAAACAACGAAATGAACACTTCATTTACAACAGACCTTAACGTCATTATTAACCTGACTACTCTCCTGCTTCTTCAGGACAATAAGGCGCTGTGAATGAATTTTTAATAAAAATATCTGAAAGCGCCCCCCAAAAGAGGCGCTTTTTTAATGAACATAAATAACACATACCTGTAACCAAGATGCAATATTACGATTCAAATACAGTCCTTTACCTTAACGGGCAGTTTATCAAATCAGCTGAGACCACAACAGATTTGTACGGACAGTCCCTGCATTATGGTTATGCCGTATTTGAGGGCATCAGGGCGTATAATACGCATAATGGTACCAGGATTTTCAAGGCAAAGGAACACTTTGACCGCCTGCAGCGCTCTGCAGAACTGATGCATATCCCCTTCCCTTTTGACAAGGATAACCTGATCAGGCAGACCTATAAATTACTAAAGAAAAACAACCTGAAAGATGCTTATATCCGTCCGCTTGTTTACTGCGGACAAAATATGACGCTTGAAGCGGCAACGGAATCTTCTATCATGATCTGCGCCTGGGAATGGGGTGCTTACCTGGGCAACAAACTGGTAAAGGTAGGCATATCAAGTTATCAGCGGCCAAACCCAAAATCAACACATGTTGAAGCTAAAGCAAGCGGCCACTATATCAATTCTATCCTGGCCACTACAGAAGCTAAGAAAAACGGTTTTGATGAAGCACTGCTGCTGGATATGCACAACAATATCGCCGAAGCTCCTGGAGCAAACATCTTTATCGAGAAAAACGGCAAATTATACACTCCCCCGCTGGGCAGCATCCTGGCAGGAATCACCAGGGCCACAGTGATCAAATTGTGTAAAACGCTAGATATTGAATGTATCGAAAAGCAGTTAACAGTGGATGACGTAAAGGCTGCAGACAGCGCCTTTTTCTGCGGAACAGCAGCAGAAATCATCGGCATTGCCTCGGTAGACGAAACAGTCTTCCCTGCGGTATGGACCGAAACCCTCGGCGCAACCATACAAAGGACCTACAAAGCATTAGTACTAGAAAAACAAAATTACGAAGTAATCATATAACAAGTAAAACAAGAAATGTCACAAGAAACACCAGAACTAAACCGCTACAGTAAAGTTTTCACACAAGATCCTACTCAACCGGGAGCCCAGGCCATGTTATATGGTATCGGACTCACCACTGAGGATATGTCAAAAGCACAGGTAGGGATTGCCAGCATGGGTTATGATGGAAATACCTGCAATATGCACCTGAATGATCTGGCAAAGATCGTTAAAGATGGTGTGTGGAAAAATGATATGGTCGGTTTAACTTTCGGTACAATTGGTGTAAGTGATGGTATGTCTAATGGCACAGATGGCATGCGTTACTCACTGGTTTCAAGAGACGTGATCGCAGATTCAATTGAAACGATCTGCGGCGGCCAGTATTACGACGGACTGATCACAATCCCCGGATGTGATAAAAACATGCCAGGCTCTATTATGGCTATGGGACGCCTGAACAGGCCATCGATCATGGTGTACGGCGGCAGTATCCACTCCGGAAAATATAAAGGAAAATCATTGAATATCGTTTCAGCTTTTGAAGCACTGGGCGAGAAATTAGCAGGTAATTTATCTGAAGAAGATTATCAGGGAATTATCCGCCACACTTGCCCGGGAGCGGGAGCTTGTGGTGGTATGTATACAGCCAACACAATGGCCAGCGCAATCGAAGCCATGGGCATGAGCCTTCCATACAGCTCTTCTCACCCTGCTACCAGCGATGAGAAAAAACAGGAATGCCTGGAAGCCGGAAAGGCAATCAGAATATTGCTGGAAAGAAATATCCTTCCATCAGATATCATGACCGAAAAAGCATTTCACAATGCTATTGTAACGGTAATGGTATTAGGCGGATCAACCAATGCAGTACTGCACCTGATCGCAATGGCTAAATCAGTAGGATTAAATCTGACACTTGAAGACTTTCAGCGTATCAGCGATAACACTCCTGTTCTGGCCGACTTAAAACCAAGCGGACAATACTTAATGGAAGATGTACACGAGATTGGCGGTGTTCCGGCAGTATTGAAATATCTTTTAAAAGTTGGATTGGTGCATGGCGACTGTATGACTGTAACAGGTAAAACCCTGGCAGAAAACGTAGCTGATGCAGCAGATCTGGATTTTGATGCACAAAAGGTAATCTTCCCGGTAGAACAGGCTTTAAAACCTACAGGCCACCTGCAAATGTTGTATGGTAACCTGGCTACAAAAGGTGCCGTTGCGAAAATCAGTGGTAAAGAAGGCGAAAGATTTGAAGGCCCTGCACGTGTATTTGAAGGGGAACAAAAACTGATCGCCGGTATCCAGAGCGGAAAAGTACAACGTGGGGATGTAGTAGTGATTATCCAGGTAGGCCCTAAAGGAGCTCCGGGAATGCCCGAGATGCTGAAACCAACTTCTGCGATTATTGGTGCTGGTTTAGGTAAATCTGTAGCGCTGATCACCGACGGACGTTTCTCTGGCGGTACCCACGGATTTGTGGTAGGCCATATCACTCCTGAAGCATGGGACGGCGGAAACATCGGACTGGTAAAAGACAACGATATCATTACCATCGATGCGGTGAATAATACCATCAACCTGAATATCTCTGATGAAGAACTTGCTGCACGCAGGGCAGCCTGGGTGCAATTGCCCCCACCTGTTAAAAGCGGTGTACTCTATAAATATATCAAACAAGTAAGCAATGCCAGTGAAGGGTGTGTAACTGACGCCTACACAGATTAATTAACCAGAGCCCTAAATAAAAACGAATTACTATGGAAACAGTACAAGAGGAAGCAGCAACATTGGCCCAACCAAAGAAAACCACAACGGTTACGGGATCAGTTGCCTTGCTGGAAGGACTAATTGCCGAAGGAACGGAAACAATTTTCGGTTATCCCGGAGGTGCGATCATGCCCATCTATGACGCAATCTATGATTACAAGGATAAACTAAACCATATATTAGTCAGGCATGAACAATGTGCTGCACACGCAGCCCAGGGTTTTGCACGCACATCGGGCAAAGTCGGCGTAGTATTCGCTACCAGCGGCCCTGGTGCAACCAACCTGATCACTGGCCTTGCCGATGCACAAATTGACAGTACTCCCCTTGTTTGTATTACCGGACAGGTATTTGCTACGCTGCTGGGGACAGATGCTTTCCAGGAAACGGATGTGATCAATATCAGCGCACCTGTTACCAAATGGAACTACCAGGTGACTGATGCAAGCGAGATCCCTGCTGCGCTGGCGAAAGCTTTTTATATCGCACGCAGTGGCAGACCGGGACCTGTATTGATCGATATTACGAAAAACGCGCAAATGCAGTTGTTTGAGTATGAAGGTTACACTCCATGCAACCATATCCGCAGCTACCGGCCAAAACCAATCGTTAGAAACGAATATATCGAACAGGCAGCAGCATTGATCAACAGTGCTAAAAAGCCGTTTATCTTATTCGGGCAGGGTGTTTTACTGGGAAGTGCCGAGCAGGAGTTTAAAGCTTTTGTAGAAAAAAGCGGGATTCCGGCAGCATGGACGATCCTGGGTGCAGGTGCCATTCCAACAGACCATCCTTTAAATGTAGGTATGCTGGGCATGCACGGAAACTATGGCCCTAACGTACAGACCAACTCATGTGATGTAATGATCGCCATCGGAATGCGTTTTGACGACCGCGTAACCGGCCGTCTTGATAAATATGCCAAACAGGCGAAAGTGGTACACCTGGACATAGATCCTGCAGAAATCGATAAAAACGTAAAAGCTGATGTTCCTGTTTGGGGCGACTGTAAAGAGACTTTGCCACTGTTAACCGCTCTGATCACAGAGAGAACGCACGAAGCATGGCTGGCAGAATTCAAGGCCTTTGAAAAAATAGAACAGGAAGAACTGATACAGAAAGAACTGGACCCGCAGACAGGAGAACTGACCATGGGCGAAGTCATTAACCAGTTAAATTTCCTGACCAAAGGAGAAGCAGTAATTGTAAGTGACGTTGGTCAGCACCAGATGGTGGCCTGCAGATACGGTAAACTGAACACTACCCGTCTGAGTGTTACCAGTGGTGGTTTAGGCACAATGGGCTTCGGCTTACCTGCTGCCATCGGGGCTAAGTTTGGTGCGCCAAACCGTACAGTAATTGCTGTAATCGGCGACGGCGGCTTCCAGATGACCTTACAGGAACTGGGCACGATCATGCAGTTTGGAGTTGATGTGAAGATCCTGATCCTGAACAATCAATTTTTAGGAATGGTGCGCCAATGGCAACAATTGTTTAATGAAAAGCGTTATTCATTTGTTGATATTACCAGCCCGGATTTCGTGAAACTTGCTGATTCTTATTCGATTGCAGGAAAAAGAGTTACTGAACGTGAAGACCTGATCCCTGGTCTTGAAGAAATGCTCAGCAACCCCGGCTCATTCCTGCTTGAAGTAATGGTAGCCAAAGAACACAACGTGTTCCCAATGGTTCCGCAGGGAAGCAGCGTAAGCGAAATCAGACTTAAATAATTAACGACCATGAGCGATTCAAAAGATATAGAATTAGGAAATTCCAAGCAGGAATTTACCATTACAGTATACACTGAAAACCAGATCGGCATACTGAACCGTATTGCCATCATATTTTCGAGAAGAAAAATCAATATTGAAAGCCTGAATGTCTCTCCCTCAGAAATTGAGCACATCCACCGCTTTAACATCCTGATCACTGAAACAGAAGATGTAGTAAAAAAACTTGCCAGACAGATTGAAAAACAGGTAGAGGTGCTTAAAGTATATGCCAACACCAATGACGACATTATCTGGCAGGAGCTTGCCCTGTACAAAGTACCTACAGAGATTGTTGCCGAAAAAGTGTTTGTAGAACGCCTGCTGCGTGAAAACGGTGCCAGAGTAGTGGTGATCCGTAAGAACTACACCATCTTTGAAACCACAGGCCACCGATCTGAAACAGATAAACTGATCGAAGTACTGCAGCCATACGGACTGATCGAGTTTGTGCGCAGTGCAAGAGTAGCGATCATCAAGGACAGTGAAGGCTTTAACAGCAAACTGCGTGAGTTTGAAAGACTGGAACCTGGTCAGGAAGTGATAGAAAACGAGTTCCTCGACAAAGAGAAGAACGTATTTACCATGTAATCCTTCAGATCAGCCGCTACGTTATTGTACAATACCGGCCCGGCTGATCAACAAATAAATAATTTAAAAAGAACCTTAAAAATCAAAAAACAACAAAAACGATGTCAAATTATTTTAACACATTGCCTCTCAGAGAGAAACTAAACCAATTGGGTGTTTGTGACTTCATGGACAGTTCTGAATTTCTGGATGGTGTAGATGCATTAAAAGGAAAAAAATTGGTAATTGTAGGCTGCGGTGCACAAGGCCTTAACCAGGGTTTAAACCTGAGAGACAGTGGTTTGAATATTGCTTACGCTTTGCGTAAAGAAGCTATTGAAGGCAAAAGAGATTCATGGAAAAATGCTACTGAGAACAACTTCCCGGTAGGTACTTACGAGGAATTGATTCCTGAAGCTGATTTGGTAATCAACCTTACTCCTGATAAACAACATACAGCCGTTGTAAACGCTGTGATGCCTTTCATGAAACAAGGTTCTACCCTGTTGTATTCACACGGTTTTAACATCGTTGAAGAAGGATTGCAGGTACGTAAAGATATCACAGTGATCATGGTAGCTCCAAAAAGCCCGGGATCTGAAGTAAGAGCAGAATATGTGAGGGGCTTTGGCGTTCCTACCCTGATCGCAGTTCACCCTGAGAACGATCCTGAAGGAAAAGGCCTTGTACAGGCAAAAGCTTACTGCGTAGGTACAGGCGGTCATAAAGCTGGTGTATTGAAATCATCTTTCGTAGCCGAAGTAAAATCAGATCTGATGGGCGAGCAAACAATCCTTTGTGGTTTGCTGCAAACTGGTTCAATCCTGTCATTCGACAAAATGGTTGAAAAAGGTATCGATGCAGGTTATGCTTCGAAACTGGTTCAGTATGGTGTGGAGGTAATCACTGAAGCCTTAAAACATGGCGGTATCACTGCAATGATGGACAGGCTGAGCAATGTTGCCAAAATCAAAGCTTTTGAAGTTTCTGAAGAACTGAAAACGATCATGCGCCCATTGTTCCAGAAACACCAGGATGATATCATGAGTGGCGAGTTTAGCCGTATCATGATGGAAGACTGGGCAGCGGGTGATAAAAACCTATTGGCATGGCGCGCTGCAACCGGCGAAACTGCTTTTGAAAAAACTCCGGCTGGCGATGTTAAAATCGGCGAGCAGGAATACTTTGACAATGCATTATTAATGGTTGCCTTTATCAGGGCTGGTGTTGAGCTGGCTTTCGAAACAATGGTAGAAGCAGGTATCAAACCTGAGTCGGCTTATTATGAGTCGCTCCACGAAACTCCGCTGATCGCAAATACAATTGCCCGTAAAAAATTATTTGAAATGAACAGGGTGATCTCTGATACAGCAGAATATGGCTGTTATTTATTTGACCATGCTTGTAAACCTTTGCTGGCAGATTTCATGACTAAAGTAGAAACTGACCTGATCGGTAAAAACTTTAATGAAGGAAAAGATGGTGCTGTAGATAACAGTGCTTTAATCTCTGTAAATGAAGTGATCCGTTCTCATGAGGTTGAAACCATTGGAGCTGAGCTGAGAAAAGCCATGACTGCAATGAAATCGATTAAAACGGTATAAGAAACAAAATAAGAAAACCTCTCCGGTGCTTTAGCCGGAGAGGTTTAAAAAACAATAAGAAGATGTCAAAAACATTAGTAGAAAAAATATGGGATGCACACGTGGTAAAAAGCGAAGCAGGATTTCCTGATATTCTATATATTGATACACACTTAATCCACGAAGTTACCTCACCACAGGCTTTTGATGGTTTACGTAAGAGAGGCCTGCCTGTTTTACGTCCGAAACAAACGGTGGCTACGGCCGACCATAACGTGCCTACAATTAACCAGCTGCAGCCGATCAAGGAAGAACTTTCGCGCTACCAGGTGGATATGCTCACGAAAAATTGTGCAGAGTTCGGTATAGAACTGTACGGACTGGGGCACCCTTTCCAGGGAATCGTTCACGTCATCGGCCCTGAACTGGGAATTACCTTACCGGGAAAAACAATGGTTTGCGGCGACAGCCATACCTCTACGCATGGTGCCTTTGGTGCAATTGCATTTGGTATCGGTACGTCGCAGGTAGAACAGGTTTTTGCTACGCAATGCCTGTTGCAGCAAAAACCTAAAACCATGAAAATTGAGGTGAATGGTACTTTGGGTAAAGGTGTAACTGCTAAGGATATCATTTTGTATATCCTCTCTAAAATATCTGCTGCCGGTGGTACAGGTTATTTTATTGAGTACGCAGGTTCGGCAATCGAGGCATTGAGTATGGAAGCCCGTATGACGATCTGCAACATGAGCATCGAAATGGGTGCCAGAGGCGGACTGATTGCTCCGGACCAAACCACTTTTGATTATATCAAAGGCAGGGAATTTGCACCTGCAGGTGCAGAATGGGACAAAGCACTGGCCTACTGGAAAACATTGTACAGCGATGCTGATGCGAAATTTGACAGCGTACTAAGTTTTGACGCAGAAGACATTGGCCCTATGATTACCTACGGAACAAATCCAGGTATGGGTATGGGCATTAAAGAAAATATCCCTTCTACCAGTTCACAGCCTGATAAAGAGCAGTTATCTTATCAGAAAGCGCTGAACTATATGGGCTTTGACGACGATTCATCACTGATTGGCAAACCAGTAGATTATGTATTTATCGGCAGCTGTACCAACTCCCGCATCGAAGACCTGCGCGAAGTGGCAGAGTTTGTAAAACACAAGCAGAAAGCACCAAGTGTAACGGTATGGATTGTTCCGGGATCAAAACAGGTAGAACAGCAGGCCATCAATGAGGGGCTGGACAAGATATTTGAAGAAGCAGGATTTCAGCTTCGCGAACCAGGATGCAGCGCATGCCTGGGAATGAACGAGGATAAAATCCCGGCAGGAAAATATTGTGTTTCTACCTCTAACAGAAACTTTGAAGGCCGTCAGGGACCGGATGCAAGAACACTGCTGGTGAGTCCGCTTACAGCAGCAGCAGCAGCAATTACCGGAAAAATCACTGATGTAAGGGAAATGCTTGCAGAGGCATAAAATTTTGAGATGAATCCCGTATGATGACAAGAGGTTTTCATCATCATATACAAGCTTCATTACTATAAAATAGTAGACACTAATGAAAAAATTCGAAAGATTGTTATCGGCCATCGTGCCTTTGAATATAGAGAATATTGATACTGACCAGATTATTCCGGCCAGGTTCCTGAAAGCCACCACTCGTGAGGGCTTTGGCGAAAACCTGTTCCGCGACTGGAGGTATAACGGCGACAATACGCCTAAACCTGATTTTGTATTGAACGACCCGACTTACAATGGCCGGGTACTGGTAGCAGGCAAAAACTTTGGCTGCGGAAGTAGTCGCGAACACGCGGCATGGGCCATACAGGATGCAGGATTTGATGTAGTGATCAGCAGTTTTTTTGCCGACATCTTTAAAGGAAATGCACTGAACAATGGCCTGCTGCCGATCCAGGTGAGCGACGAGTTCCTGGCGGAGATCTTTACTGCCGTTAGCAAAGATCACAACACCCAGCTGGATGTAGACCTGGAAAGCCAGACCGTTACGATCCAGGCCACCGGAGAAGAAGCTGATTTTGAGATCAACGCCTATAAAAAGTCATGCCTGATCAATGGTTATGATGATATCGACTTCATCCTCGCACAAAAAGATTTAATAGAAGAATTCGAACAAACAAGATAATGTCAGAGCCCGTCGTACATATCACCAATCTTCATCTCAGGTATCACCATAAAACGGTGTTGCAGGATTTGAACTGGACCATCAACCGCGGGGAAAACTGGCTGTTACGTGGTTCCAGTGGAAGCGGAAAAACTTCTGTGGCAAAAGCAATTGCAGGCCTGGTTAAGTTTGAGGGCGATATCGATATCAATTTTGATCTGCACAGCAGCTTAGCGCCAGTAGCACATTATGTGGCCAACTGGTACCAGTTTAAAGACCTTGAAGGGCAATCCAATTTTTATTACCAGCAGCGCTATAACAAACAGGCAGAAGAAACAACAGCTACAGTGCGCGCGGAGCTTGAAAATTATGGTAAAAACTACCATCTTGATTTTGCTGAAGCGGAAAGACTGGTGACTGCCCTCGGCTTTTCTGACCTGATCGATTCTACGCTGATACAGTTATCCAGCGGCGAACATAAGAAGCTGCAGCTGGTGGAGGCACTATGGTTCCGTCCGCAGCTGCTGATGATGGACCAGCCTTATAACGGTCTGGATAAGCTTTCGCGACAGCATCTGAACAGCCTCCTTGAGGAAATATCCGCTGCAGGAACGCAGCTGGTCCTGATCAGTAATGATAAGGATTTGCCATCCTGTATAAACCGCTTTGCGGAAATTAAAGGCGGGCAGCTTCATGAAACTGATGCCGGGCACACTGCACATTTTCAGGAAGAAGAAAACAGGCCTGTACCTGAGTTTTTGAGCGAAGGACCAATCTCACTGGCTGACAGCATTGTAAAAATGAACAATGTAAACATCAGCTATGGTGACAAGCAGGTGTTGAAAAACATCAACTGGGAGGTTAAAGCCGGCGAAAAATGGTTGTTGCAGGGCCACAATGGTTCAGGTAAATCTACACTGCTAAGCTTAATCACCGGCGATCATCCGCAGGCCTATGCCAATGATTTTTCCCTGTTTGGCCACAGGCGCGGCAGCGGGGAAAGTATCTGGGACATCAAGAAACGGATGGGCTTAATTTCACCCGAACTGCAGTGGTATTTTGATCCCTCGGCTACGGTAAAACAAAGCATCATTTCAGGATTTTTTGACAGTTCTGGTTTGTTCCGCCAACCAAATTATACGCAGCAGATGCAGGCCAATGAACTGATCGGATATTTTGGGCTGAAAGAATACCAGGACACCCTGATGAACCAGCTACCACTGGGAAAACAACGACTGGCATTTTTAGCCAGGACGATCATCAAGAATCCTGAACTGCTGATCCTGGATGAGCCTTGTCAGGGCCTCGACCAGCATCAGGCACAGCATTTTAACGAACTGGTAGATGAATTGTGCAGCAATGGTACCACGCTGATTTATGTGGGCCACTTTGAGTCACAGCTGCCGGCTTGCATTGAGAAAAGAATTTTATTGGAAAACGGAGAAGTAAAATCCGTTGAAACTATATTAGAAAGCATTTAATAGCATGAAGAAACACATATTAGTAATTCCCGGAGACGGAATAGGACCAGAAGTTACCACATGGGGCAAAGCAGTACTGGAGCAGATTGCATCCAGTTTTAACCACGAATTTACTTTTGATGAAGCTTTAATGGGCCACGCGGCTATTGAAGCTACAGGTAATCCGCTGCCGGATGAAACCCTGGAGAAAGCTAAGAAAAGTGACGCTATCCTTTTTGGCGCTGTAGGCCACGCTCTGTATGACAACGATCCTTCTTTGAAAGTACGTCCGGAGCAAGGGCTGTTGAAAATACGCAAAGAACTGGGTTTATATGCCAATTTGCGCCCTATCCTGTTGTTCGACGAATTACTGAATGCTTCAAGTATTAAAGCGCATATCCTTAAAGGAACAGATATCCTGTTTTTCAGGGAACTTACAGGTGATGTGTACTTCGGTGAGAAAAAACGCTCAGAAGACAGGCATACAGCTTCAGACCTGATGATCTATAACAAATATGAAGTAGAAAGAATCGCGCACAAAGCTTACGAAGCAGCAATGCAGCGTGGCAGAAAACTATGCTCGGTAGATAAAGCCAATGTGCTTGAAAGCTCACGCCTGTGGAGAGAAACTGTTCAGGAAATCTCTAAGCAATATCCTGAAGTAGAAACTACGCACATGTTTGTGGATAATGCAGCCATGCAGCTGATCAAGGATCCTAAACAATTCGACGTGGTGCTTACAGCGAACTTGTTTGGCGATATCTTAACTGATGAAGCTTCGCAGATCGCCGGTTCTATGGGTATGCTGGCTTCGGCATCTGTTGGAGACGGTACAGGTTTCTTCGAGCCTATCCACGGTTCGGCACACGACATTACAGGTAAAAACCTGGCAAACCCACTGGCTTCTATCCTATCGGTAGCGCTGATGCTGGAAATCAGCTTCGGGCTGAAAGAAGAGGCAGAACTGATTATTTCTGCAGTTGATCAGGTACTGAAAGAAGGTTTCAGGACAAACGACATTGCAGATGAGACGATCAGCCCTTACAAAGTATTGGGTACTGAAGAAATGGGTAAACTCGTCCTGAAATTTATTACACAAAAAACTTACACTAACTAGAATTTAAACTTAGCATATTATGTTACACGATCCGAATAGAGTTTATGTATTTGATACCACCCTTCGTGATGGAGAACAGGTACCAGGCTGCCAGTTGTCTACACCAGAAAAAATAGAAATTGCTAAAGCACTGGAAGCACTGGGCGTGGATGTAATTGAAGCAGGGTTTCCTATTTCAAGTCCGGGTGATTTTCAAAGCGTAGTGGAACTCTCCAAAGCAGTAAGCGAACCTGTGATCTGTGCCTTAACACGAGCAAACAAAGGAGATATCGATGCGGCAGTTGCTGCGCTGAAATATGCGAAACGCCCAAGGATACATACCGGGATCGGCGCATCTGATATGCACATCAAATATAAATTCAACAGCACCCGTGAGGACATCCTTGTCAGGGCAGTTGATGCAGTAAAATATGCCAAACAGTTTGTAGAAGACATCGAGTTTTATGCAGAAGATGCAGGCCGCGCAGACGACATCTTTCTTGCACAGATGATCGAAGCTGTGATTGCAGCCGGTGCAACGGTAGTAAATATCCCGGATACAAACGGCTATTGCCTGCCGGAACAATATGGCGCTAAAATCCTTTATTTGAAGGAAAACGTAAAAAATATAGATCAGGCAATTATTTCTGTCCACTGTCACAACGATTTGGGATTGGCTACAGCAAATACTTTGGCTGGTGTGATCAATGGTGCCAGACAGGTAGAATGTACCATCAATGGTATTGGTGAGCGCGCAGGTAATACTGCACTGGAAGAAGTAGTGATGGTATTGAAAACACACCATGCCGCCCTTAATCTGAGCACCAATATTAATTCAAAACACTTTACTAAGATCAGCTCACAGGTGAGCCGCATGATGCGTATGCCTGTACAGCCTAATAAGGCGATTGTAGGTCAGAATGCTTTTGCGCACAGTTCTGGTATCCACCAGGATGGTTTCCTTAAACACAGGGAGAATTATGAGATCATCAACCCTGAAGATGTAGGATTGGATGAGGCTGGCATTATTCTTACTGCACGCAGTGGCCGCCACGCCCTGAAACATCACCTCGAAAGATTGAGTTATGTCATCGACAAGATCAATCTTGATCAGGTATATGAGAAGTTTTTGATCATGGCCGACCAGAAAAAAGAGATCTCAGACAATGATTTGCTAGCCCTGATGAGCGATGGCGAAGAGGATACTTATAAAAACGGATATAAACTGAACTCGCTTCAGGTGGTATGCGGTGACAGTGCAAGTCCGACGGCTACCGTTAAGCTTGAGTATGAAGGTGTGGAACATGAAGCAAAAGCAGAAGGCAATGGCCCTGTTAATGCAACAATCAAAGCCATCGAAAGTGTCATCGGCAAAGATATCGTACTGAAAGAACTCACCATACAGGCGATACATGGCGGCAGTGATGACGTAAGCAAAGTAAACATGAGGGTGTCTTACGAGGACAAATCATATCTGGGATTTGGGTTCAGTACTGATATTGTAAAGGCTTCGGCAGATGCTTATCTGGATGCACTGAATAAATTCTTATAGAATGGCAAACATAGAAAAAGAGGTGGAATTGGATTTTTATGCTGCTGCTGCACGTATTGCAGATACCGTAAAGCGTACTCAGCTGGAGTACAATGAAAGCCTTTCATTAAAATATAATGCAAAGGTTTATTTAAAGAGAGAGGATCTGCAGGTAGTACGCTCATATAAGCTCCGCGGAGCCTACAATATGATCAGTACGCTTGACGCCGGGCAGCGCCAGCAGGGCGTAGTTTGTGCCAGCGCAGGCAACCACGCACAGGGTGTTGCTTACTCCTGCAAAAAACTGAATATCCAGGGCGTGATCTTTATGCCCGAAATTACACCAAGACAGAAAATCAAACAAACAGAGATGTTTGGCGGGAACAACATTAAAATTGTGCTTGTAGGCGATACTTTTGATGATTGCATGAGGGAAGCGCTGATCTATACCACCACACATCAGATGGTATTTATCCCTCCTTTTGATAATGCAAAGATCATCGAAGGACAAGGTACTGTTGGCGTAGAAATATTTGAAGACCTGCCGGATGTAGACGTAGTGATTATGCCTATAGGCGGCGGCGGACTTGCCTCTGGCGTAGGCAGCTACCTGAAACATATCAATCCGGAGATTAAACTGATTGGCGTGGAGCCCGAAGGTGCTCCCTCTATGAATCAGGCATTAAAAAATGGGAGTCCGGTAACACTGGATTATATCGACCGCTTTGTGGATGGTGCAGCTGTTAAACGCGTAGGAAACCTGACTTTTGAATACTGCAGCGAATTGCTGGACCAGATGTTGCTCATCCCTGAAGGCAAGATCTGTACAACGATCCTGAAATTATACAACGAAGATGCTATTGTGGTAGAACCCGCAGGCGCACTTGCTGTTGCAGCACTTGATCAGCTAAGAGACACGATCGAGGGCAAAACGGTAGTGTGTATCGTGAGCGGCGGAAACAATGACATTGAAAGGATGCAGGAGATCAAAGAAAAGTCTTTGCTTTTTGAAGGTCTTAAACATTATTTCATCGTTCGCTTCCCGCAGCGTCCGGGAGCACTAAAAGCATTTGTCAACGATGTACTGGGGCCAAATGATGATATTACCAGGTTTGAGTTTATCAAAAAAACCAACCGTGAAAACGGCCCTGCACTGGTAGGGATCGAATTGCAGGAAGCTTCGGATTATGCTGCGCTGAAACAGCGGATGAATGATTTTAAATTTGATATGATCGAGTTGAATAACGATCAGACACTTTTTGAATATCTAGTCTGATCAATTAAAATATAAACATCATAAAAGACCAAAGGCCCGTATCATTTGTAAATGGTACGGGCCTTTGGTCTTTTATGATGTTTATTGGGAACCTCGTTTTATTTTGAAGAAGCCATACTATCTTTAATCTTACACATTGCTCCGGATCCCATTGCATATACATATGCAGCCAGGGCTTTAACTTTACTGCTTTCCTGGTTTTTGAAGTACCAGACATCCTCCATAAATCCGGGGAAGTTCTTCGCATTCAGCTGATCAAAAGCTACTGAAATTGTTGGGGTAAGCGAGTATGCAGAATGCCATACCCCAAATGGAATATATAATGTTTCTCCCGGGCCAACGGTAAAGCTGATCGGGGTTGCATGTTTAAATTTAGGGTGCTTGTTATAATCAGGTTCAAAGATGTTTACATCAGATCTCCACTGATTTTTCTCTGTAGCATATAAAAACTCTTCCTGTCCTCTCGGGAATACAGTAAATCTCTTTTCACCATACAACTGATTGATCCAGGCACTCAGATGATAATAATCTTTATGCACGTAAGGGAATTTACCCCCGGGGCCACCTACAAAAAGCTCCAGGATGCCGCCCCAGTTGCCGCGTTTAAAGGCTTTATCTTCCAGCCAGTTTGGTTTTGCATAGTTGAGCCCCATCGGCTGCAGGAGATCCAGCATCTCCGGGATTTCATGAGTGATATCAAAAGTAAGCGGATAAGGGGCCGGATTTTCTACACTGCTGTTTTCTACCAGGTCCATCACCTCTTTCATGGTATAAGGCTTGCCCGTGGCTTTATCGTTGACGTCACTGTGTTTATTTGGGTAATGCTCACGAAACCAGTCGGGCGTTAACAAACCATTGGCCTTCCAAACTTTTGATGCATTGGTAAATATTACAGGTATACCGGGATTATGGTGTTCTTCCATAAATTCCTCATAGCTGATGTCAGACTTTCTTTGTACTTCCATATTGAACGTTAATGGATTGAAGATATAAATATTTATCAAATATTTAATGTTTGAACAGAAATTCAAATATTACGACAACTATATTGGCGTCTCACAGCTATGTTTAACGCGTTTAATATATATTATAATAAGAAATCCACAGGATTGAAAATAACATTTTATACATTTATACTTAATCTATAATAAAAATGGCAACATAATTGAGGTTGCTGTATAAAATTACAATATGAAAAAATACTTACTATTCTTACTTATTTCCTGTGCAGGGTTATCCTCATGTAAAAAGGAAGTTCTTATTCCAGGATCCTCTAACAGAACTATTTTAGCTGATATTGCTGCAAATAGCTGGGTTTTAAGCAATGACGGGCTGTATTATTCAACTGTCATTAATGTTCCTGAAAACAACGCAAATTTCAATCAGGCCGGGCACATACTTGTATCAATGTCGTTCGAAAACCCTGATATATATGAGGGATTACCCCAGGTTTATGCGGGTGACTCGTATACATTTACATCTAAGCCTGGAAGTGTAACAATTTACATAAATGATGCATATAATAAAGTAAGACCAGTTCCACCAAATGGAATTACAACTGCTAAAATCACTTTGATAGATGCAGAATTAATTGATTAAGGAAATTCAACTAAATTCAAGAAAACGACCAATGTTCGCCTGAACGTGGTCGTTTTTTTTATGCTCGCCCCTGTTCAGCTGTATCGCCCGGATAATGACACCGTTTCTTTCCAGCAGCAGCTCCTCATAAAACCCTTTGTAATACACATCCTTCACTTCATAGCGCTTACTGTTCCAGCCGCTCTTCAGCTCCACCCATTCAGGATAAAAAACAACAGATTGTTTGGTAGTCGCAAGTCCGAGTTTTACTCCGTTCTCTGCTGTAAGCACCACCGCATTACCCAAAAGCTGTGCAGTATAAATATGTTCAGGGTGATTGTAAACATATGCAGGCTCCCCTTCCTGGATCAGCTGGCCATCTTTGATCAGCAGCAACTGATTGCCAAGGAACAATCCATCCGCGGGATCATGTGATACAATGATCACAGTAACGCCGGTTTCTGCCGCTATGCGCTTAATATCGGCGCGCAACTGGTTCTTTAACAAAGCATCCACCTGGCTGAAAGGCTCATCCAGCAACAGCAGGCTGGTATCAGTAACCAGCGCACGCGCAATTGCTACGCGCTGCTGCTCTCCCCCGCTCAGTTCTGTGATCTTTTTATTGCGCAGGTGTTCGATGTGCAGGTGCTGCATCATCTTCTCTGTTTTTTCCTGTTTAGATTTTACATCCGTATTGGAAAGCACAGAAGCTATATTGTCATAAACCTTTGCATAGATATTCAAAGAGAAATCCTGCGTGACAATTTTCATCTCTTTGTGGCCGGGGATCAGTTGTTCATGGGGCCCTAAAACCCTTTTTCCATTAAATAGCACCTCTCCCTCATCTACCTGCAGCAAACCAAATATTGATTTTAATAGCGTTGACTTTCCGCTGCCGCTCTCACCGATCACGGCCACAATATGTCCCCGCTTGATTTTAAAGCTGATATTTCTGATACCTGATAATTGTTCAGTTTTATACTGTTTGCTTAAGTTATTTACGCTGATAATATTTTCGTCCACATCGTAAAGATACATTTCAACCGCAAATATTTGGTGCAAAGCAGGTAAAATGAAAGGATTTGACATAAAAAAACCTCAAAGCCTGTCTGCTTTGAGGTTGGTTTCATTTGTGTGGCTGATTAGTTCAGACCAAAGGTAACACCAAAGGCTATATTTTTTAATCCGGCCTGCGGGGCACTGTCAAACATATCGTTGAAATAATATTTTGTAAATAATCCTATGCCTCCATATCCCAGACGTACAGTACCGCCCACACGAACCGGCTGAAAATCATAATCATCCCTGAACTTCTCCTTACCGCGCTCATCACTGATCTGTTTTACTTTTCCATTCAGTAAGAAACTTACTTCGGGGCCAAACACAAAATAGAATCTTTTACCATTGTGATTTTCTTTCGAGCGCAGCTCAAAGTTTAGCGGAAAGTGTACATAGCTACTCGAAAACCTGTTCTTGCTGAAGTCAACAGGCTCTTCGATATAGCTCAGGTCTGGTGTATTCTGCTGGATCGTGATGTTATTCTTCAACCTGATCAGCGTCCAATCGAAACCGCCGGCGATATACATCTTAAAGTTAGGATTGAAGCGATAGCCGAAGTACAAAACATCAAAGGAGAATGTACTGGTTTTTGAACCTTTATAATCCAGAAATTTATTTTGCGGAGAGAGTGAAAAACTTCCGTTGTCGATCAGTCTTGAAAAACCAATGTCGATCCTGGTAAAAGTGATCCCGCCCATGAAGCGTCCCTTGTGTGCCTTTACACTTTTCACGCTGTCTTCGTGATCACCAAAGGAGAGATCCATTTTATATTTCCAGTTTTTAACATTCTTGTTGTTAACTGTATTGGTCGTTATTGTCGTGTCCTGCGCACTGGCGACCTGAGCGGTCATTCCGATCATTCCGCTGATCAGTAACATGGTTGATAAGAGCTTCTTCATCTTTGGTTTATCTGTGTTGTTTATGCTTGTGGTATTGAAATAATGACAAGTAATTTTTATTCTTTTTTGTCTGGTTATTTAATCTTTTTCTCATTGCTTATGCCTTTTAGAATTGAATCTGATGATCCCAATGTTTAAGGCAATCAGCGAAGAATTATCATCATCCGTTTTAAACTGAATGATTTTTTCATCACTCTTGTCTACCTTGTCAACCACATAGTTGATCAGATCACCCATATTCCTGATCCCTTTGTTTTCCGCCCGGTTATCATTTTCATTGATCACCTCATCGCCAGGTCCAGGCTTAACGTCATTACTTGCCAGAACAATAGGCTCAGCTGAAACAGGTAAGGGCAGCTTTTCCTGGCTTACAGCAATCTCTTTTGTATCATGACGCGCATTCAGCGCTATTGGTTGCAATGCAGCCAAATCTTTTTTTGGCTCATCCACAGCCGGGCTATCCTCAATTTGTATACCCGGAGCAATGACTTTGGGGCTCGCAGCAAGCCTTGGCACCGGTTCTGCGGATGCTGCAGGTTTTGCTTGCCTGGCAACAGCTGCAGAGGGAGATACCTGTGCTACAGCTATCCCGTCTGACAGCTGCCGCTTGGCTCCTGCAGTTTTGAACAACAACGCTGCAGACAACCCGGCCACTGCAACAGCAGCAGCCATCCAGTAAACAGGAAAAACACGTCTGGGTTTTACTGCCAGCTGTGTTTCAATGTGATCCCATAAATGCGCTGAGGGTTTGATCTCCGCCTCTTCAAACTTGTCCCTAAACAACTGGTCAAATTCGTTATCCTGTATGTGTTGCATAGTTAATGCCCTCCATTTTAATAATCTCCTCTTTTAATATTGCCCGGGCCCTTGAAAGTTGTGATTTGCTTGCACCTTCAGAAATGCCGAGCGTTGCGGCAATCTCTTTGTGTGAATAACCCTCAATGATATACATGTTAAAAACGATGCGGTAGCCGTCGGCAAGTTTCTGGATCAGTGCCAACAGGTCCTGCATGCCAAGCCTGCTGAAATCAAATCCTTCAGAAGGCTGTTCATAGCCCTCCTCGATAGGCACGATATTCAATGTGCGCAGATTTCTGCGGTAACTTTCGATTGCACAGTTCACCATCACTTTTCTCATCCAGCCTTCAAATGAGCCATCGCCCCGATATTCTTTGATTTTCTGAAAGATCCTGATATAGCCCAGCTGCAGAACATCTTCTGCTTCCATCCTGTCGCGGGCGTATCTCATGCAAACAGCAAGCAGTTTGGATGCAGTTTGCCTGTACAGCAGTTCCTGCATCTTCCTGTCGCCGGCTTTGCAGCCTTCCAGTAAATCATTTATCGTGTTTGATGGCGTCAACTTCATGATTTTTTAGTTATATATCAGATGACTGAACTATACCAAAGGTTGCACGCAGATAAAATTATTTATTTTGGTGGTAATATTAAAAGTTTATTGCTTGATTTTAAACAGCTTAAAGTCCTGTTTATAAGTTAAGAAAAATGAGCCCTGAAACTGTAATTGTTCTGTGCGGGATGTTCCCAGATCAACATGGGGCTCTACACGTACATCCAGATAGAGGTTTGGCAGCAGTTCATGCTGGTAAGCATAACGGAGCAGCAGGATACTGCGGTTACTTTCTTTATGTCCGGCATCGTACAAAGTACTGGAAACGGACTCATACAAAGGCATTCCCTTGATGGTCTGAAAATTATTTCCTTTCCAGTATGAAGCCACCAGGCTGCCCCATCTGGTATTTGCTCCGGCGTTAAACCATAACCCATAACCGCCCTGAAAAGCCTGTATTTTGGTAGGAGAAAAATCTTTGTAACCTACAATGTAGTTATCAGTAAAGATCTCCTGCACATTGCCACCAATTTCCTTATGGAGTTTTAAACCTGTTGCACCATTGCCCATCGTCAGCAACGGTACAGATTTCAAGGTATCAATTTGTCCGCCTTTGTGGTACACCAGAAATTGAAAGGGAAGACTCAATTTCCAGCCATTGCTTTGCCACAATGAACGCTCAGCAGTAAGTCCCCCAACAATTTGTTCCTTTACCGGAGAAGGTGTATAGATCTGTTTTTGCCAGGCGATCCAGGCATCCAGTTTCCATTTTTCCTTTTCAATGATCAGCTGTGTGCCATATTGGATCGGGTCTGTGATCTGGCGCTCAAAATCCCATAGCTGCTCAATATACCCATGATGAATGCCGCCTTCAAGGCTACCAAAAATCAGCGACAGGTCTTTCTTGTGATATTTTAATGCAAATAAGGGTTTGGAATCATGCACGCCGTTGTCGCCAAAATCCTTACGGATATATGCGCCCGCAATGATCGCCAGATTGGGATGTGCATAATATACCAGCTGTGG
This sequence comes from Pedobacter westerhofensis, assembly GCF_900182595.1. Lineage (GTDB taxonomy): Bacteria > Bacteroidota > Bacteroidia > Sphingobacteriales > Sphingobacteriaceae > Pedobacter > Pedobacter westerhofensis. The sequence goes on from NZ_FXTN01000010.1 coordinate 81,279, forward strand.
CTGAAGCTGCGTACCATATAAAGTATAGCCATCATGAAACTGATTGGAATATTCGTAATCGCGTACATAATTAAAATTGTAGAAGTTGAAATGTACTTCGCCAACGGCATTGCTGTCCGGACGTATCCTGTTTTCTATGGCGCTGCTGTTGAATTGTGCCCGACCGAACTGGTAGCCTGCGAGTATAAAGATTAAAATAAGTAAAGCTCTTTTCATATCATTATTCAATTTCTTTTTTCTTCCTGTAGTTTTTGTAAAGCTTCACCGCAATCATGAGCACCACAGCAAATATCACCAGGCCGGCCAGGCCATACAGCCAGTCGATCGCGCTTTTGAGCACAACAGTAAATACAATGGCAACCAGTAAAATCGTAGCCAGCTCATTCCACAAACGCAATTGCGTGGAACTGAGCTTAAAGATGCCTTTCTCCATGCGCTTCATGATACGCTGGCATATAAAGTGATAAACCAGCAGAAAAACGACAAAAGTAAGTTTAACGTGTAACCATGGCGCATAAAGCAATCCCGGCCGCGTAGCGATCATAGACAGCCCGGCCAGTACAGTGAGTACCATGGCCGGAACAGTGATGATATACCAGAGCTTTCGCTCCATGATCACAAATTGCTTTTGCAGGATATCACGCTCGGTATCGGGGCGGCTGTTTGCCTCGGTATGATAGATAAACAAACGGACAATGTAAAACAGCCCCGCCAACCAGCATACCACAAAAATGATATGCAGCGCAAGAATGTACAGATAATATTGTTCCATATGTTAAAAGGAGAAGCCGGACAAAATTAGTTAATTCCGACCCTTAATAACGAAACTCTTTTATCACTTCAATGGCATATTTTACATTATCAAATGGAATGTCAGGCATGATACCATGACCAAGATTAAAGATAAATCCGTTTTCGCCACGCATTCTTTCAAATAACTGCAGAATGGTTTTTTTGATCACCGCTTTGTCTGCGTAAAGGATAAAGGGATCAAGATTGCCCTGAACAGCAATTCCTGAAGGAAGGATCTGTTTGATATTGAGCAGATCAGCATTCCAGTCCACCGAGATCACATCCGGCTGTGCCGTAGCCATCATTGGTGCAAATACAGAACTGCCTTTACAGAACGAAATGACAGGGATGTCTTTTCTGTTCAGATTGGCGATAATTTCTTTGATATAACGGTGTGAAAATTCTGCATAATCATTCCATGACAAGGCCATCGCCCAGCTGTCAAAGATCTGAATTGCATTCACGCCTGCAGCAATCTGAAGGTTGAGGTAGTCAGCAGTTACTTTTGCGATTTTAGCAAGCAGTGCGTGAGCAACCTCAGGATGATTGTGCATCATTAGCTTTGTTTTTTTGAAGTCTTTGGAAGATTCTCCTTCTACCAGGTAACTCATTACGGTAAAAGGTGCCCCTGCAAAACCGATCAGCGGGATACTTCCATTTAAGCGTTGCTGGATCACTTTGATCGCGTCAGCCACATATTCCAGCTGATCCAGGCAATCCACATTCAGGTTTTCCACATCCTGCATATTACGTACAGGATTAGCGAAACGCGGGCCAACGCCTTGTGTAAAGCTCAGGTCGCCTCCCATAGCCTCAGCAGTAACCAGGATATCACAAAACAGGATTGCTGCATCAATACCCAGCAAATCCACAGGTAACATCGTTACATCAGCAGCAATTTCTGGTGTTTTGCACATTTCAAGGAAAGAATATTTGTTTTTAATTTCCCAGTACTCAGGCATAAAACGACCGGCCTGACGCATCATCCACACGGGCGGACGTTCTGTTTGCTTTGACCATGCTGCATCTAAAAATAAAGTGTTCATCTGTTGTTGTTTTGTTAAGCTGTTTGTTGAAGGCTGTTCGCCTCTTTTATAATTTTACTGATAATTTCGTTTGTCCGTTCTGTCCCTGCCAGTTCCTTTGCCTTTTCTGCATAAGCCAATGCCCTTACACCATCCTTTTTACGGAGTGCCAGATTTGCCAGATGAATCAAAATAAAGGATTTGTCGTTTTTGGAGCCCAGCGGAAAACGGCTTGCTATTTGAAAATGGTACTCAGCGGACTGGTAATCTTCATTTTTGAGCGCAATATTGCCCATCATAAATTCATAGTAGCCACGTCTGTTTCTTGCCAGTCTGTCGGGATTAGGCACCTCTTTTAAAAGCTGGTTCGCCTTTTCATAGTTGCCGTTTTTAAAATATTTTGAAGCCATTAGTATGGAGCTGCTTTTGAAATGGCTCCATAAAACAAATGCAAACATTACCCCGGCAACGGCTGCCATCTGGTTTTCATCATAAAAAAGGCATACCCCTGCTGCGATGACAAAGACTGCCATCAGGGCATACCTGCCTGCTGCGTTAAACATTAGTTATGAATATCCGTGAATTTATAACCTACGCCTCTGATAGAATGAAAGTATACCGGATTTTTCTGATCAGGTTCAAAGTATTTACGGAAAGTAAGGATAAAGTTATCGATCGTACGTGTAGAAGGATAAACGTCATAATTCCATACCGTTTCCAGGATCTGCTCTCTTGAAACCGCTTCATTTTTTCTTTCGATCAGCAGTTTAAGCAGCATTGTTTCCTTTTTGGTAAGCGGAACAATGACACCATCATCCTGTTTCAGTTCAAATGAATTGAAATAGATTGTTTTTTCGCCGATTTTGTAAGAGTTTAATTCTTTCAGGTCGTCTGATTTCATGCTGCGCTTAACCAGGATACCTACCCTAAGGATCAGTTCTTCCAGGTTGAAAGGTTTCACCAAATAATCGTCTGCACCTTTTTTCAGTCCCATTACGCGGTCTTCGCTTGTATTCTTGGCAGTCAGAAATAAGATTGGCACCTCGGTATTTTCAAGGCGTATCGTTTCACATACCTGAAAGCCATCCATTTCAGGAAGCATTACATCCAGGATGATCAGGTTAAAACGTTCTTCTTTAAAGATTTTGAGGGCGGTTTTACCATCTTTAACGGCATGGACTTTATATCCTTCCAGTTCAAGATTTAATTTTATTGCATCTAATAAATGGTCTTCATCTTCGACCAGTAAGATTCTTAATTTCTGTTGCATAATGATCAACTAAATGTGATTTCAAAAATTGTACCCTGCGGTACATTGTCTTTAACACTGATGTCTGCATCGTGTCTCTGCAAAACCTCTTTCACAATAAACAGGCCTAATCCTGTTCCTTTCGCCTTCCTCGTATTTTCTTCACCTACACGGTAAAACTTATCAAATATGAGCATTTTTTCCGCATCCGGAATACCGGGCCCTGTGTCAGACACCCTTAAAAAAGGATGGCCGTTCTGCATCTCCAGCTCCACATTCACTTCAGCGCAGGGGCCGGAATATTTCACTGCATTCTCCACCAGGTTAGTTACTACCGAGGATAAGGTAAACGGATCGCCCGTGATCTTCACCTTTGGCTGGATCGTAGGGTTGATGATCTGTTCACATCCGCAGGAATGAACCTGCAGGCGGTCTGTGATCTTGCTCACCAGTTCTGAGAAGTCAAACTCTTCCTGAGGGAAAGAATAAGAGCGGTTCTCGATCTTGGTAGCCAGCAGCATATTTTCTACCAGGTCATCCAGGCGTTCAATGTCTTTTAATGAATTACTCAACAGGGAAGTCTGACGTGCCTTGTCCAGATCACGCTTCACAATCGTCTGTAATGATAATTTGATGGCAGCTAAGGGCGACTTCAGTTCATGTGTAACAGATAAAAGGAAGTTTTGTTGTTGTTCACGCAACTTATCCTCTTTTTTGATCGATTGGTGCAGGAAAAATGCGCCTACACAAAGCAAAAATAAAAAGACAGAGCCCTCTCCCATAACCATAGCCATTCTGGAGGGCTGGAGTTTAACAACGAGTGTTCCCCAGGAGATGAGCTGTACCAGTGAGTACAGCAACATGAAATAGAATATGATGATCGATTTCTTCAAAGCTTTGCTTAAACTGTTTAAATATAGTGTTAATTTACTTATTCCTAAAAACAATATCCAGGGCTTCCAGAATCGCCCTTTTGGCTTTCTCCAGTTCAATCTTGCTGTGTGCCGCAGATACAAAACCTACCTCATATCCTGACGGGCCCAGGTAAATACCCCTGTTGAGCAGTTCGCGGTGCATCACCTTAAATTTCTCCATGCTTGCCGGATCAATATCATCTGCACACTGGATCTTATCTTTATCTGTAAAAGCAAACCAGAAGATAGAGCCGATGTTAAACACCTTAAACTTGTAACTCCTTGCGGTAGCAAAACGCTGTATGCTGTCCACAAATTCTGCAGCTTTATTGTTCAGTTCCTTATAAAAACCAGAACGCAGCAACTCCGTCAACTGCGCAATACCGGCAGCCATGGCCACTGGATTACCGGATAATGTACCTGCCTGGTAAACTCCGCCATCGGGAGAAATATGCCCCATAATCTCAGCAGAAGCACCATACATACCTACGGGTAAACCGCCGCCCAGGATCTTTCCGTAAGTTACGATATCAGGTTTTGCACCGTAATATCCTGCTGCACCTTCAAATCCTAAACGGAAACCAGTGATCACCTCATCAAAGATCAGCAGGGTACCATTGTCTTTACAGATCTGCTGCAGGAAGTTGATGTATTCGGCATCCTGGATCAGCAATCCATTGTTGGCAGGAACACCTTCAATGATCACTGCAGCAATCTGATCCTTGAATTGTGCAAATGCCTGTGTTAAAGCTTCACGGTCGTTCAAAGGAACAACAACTGTTTCCTCGGCGAAAGATTTTGGTACGCCCAGCGAAGAGGTTTCGCCAAAAGTAACCAGGCCCGAACCGGCTTTCACCAGCAGGGAGTCACTGTGGCCATGGTAACAGCCTTCAAATTTCAGGATCTTATCGCGGCTGGTATATCCCCTTGCCAAACGGATAGCAGACATCACCGCCTCTGTACCTGAACTGGTAAAGCGGATTTTCTCTACATGTTTATTATTTTTGATAATGATTTCGGCAAGTTCATTTTCCAACGCTGTAGGGGCGCCGAAACTCATACCGTTCTGCATTACTTCAGTAACTTTTTCTCTTACTTTCTGCGGGTTATGTCCCAGGATCAGCGGGCCCCAGCTGCCACAGAAATCGATAAACTGGTTTCCATCGGCATCCCATACAAAACAGCCGTCACCTTTCTGAATAAACAGCGGTGTTCCATATACCGATTTAAAAGCCCTCACCGGCGAATTTACGCCGCCGGGGAAGTATGTTTTAGCCTTTTCATAAAGCTCTGCTGATTTTTCCCTTGAGATATCCGGCTTGCTTCCCGGGTTAGCCGGCAGGTCTTCTTCATTACCAGAAAACATTTTTTTTAATGACTCTAACATATTATATCCAGTTGTTTTCTACCATATCCCTGATATGATAGGTTGTGATAATACTTGCGCCTGCACGTGCAAAGGCATACATTGTTTCCATGACTACTTTTTGCTCATCAATCCAGCCTCTTTCTGCTGCGGCTTTTACCATCGCATATTCACCGGATACATTGTAACAGGCAATTGGCAGGTTGGCATGCTGTTTCAGGTTGTGCATAATATCAAGGTAAGCCAGGGCAGGTTTTACCATCAGCACATCCGCACCCTGGTTTTCATCCAGCAAGGCTTCTCTGAGTGCCTCATTTGGGTTTCTGAAATCCATCTGGTAAGCTTTTCTGTCGCCCTTGCTCGGTGCACAGTCTGCCGCCTCACGGAAAGGGCCATAATAAGCAGATGCAAATTTGGTGGCGTGCGACATGATCGCGGTATTTACATATTTATTCTGATCCAGTAATTCCCTGATCGCGCCAATGCGGCCATCCATCATATCTGAGGGTGCCAGCATATCTGCTCCGGCTTCTGCATGTGTAAGGCCCATTTTGGCAATCAGCTCAACAGTTTCATCGTTCTGCACGTAATCATCTTTCATGATACCACAGTGGCCGTGGGTGGTATAAGAACAAACACATACATCAGTAACAACGTATAAGTCTTCACCGAATTGCTTCTTCAATTCGCGAACGGCAGAAGGAACGATAGAATGGTCATGGTACGCACTTCGTGCATCTTCAGTTTTTTCATCTCCCACACCAAACAGCATGATTTTATTTACCCCCAGCTTCAGGCCTTTCTCTACATCAGTGATCAACGTATCCTGCGAAAAATGATTTACGCCGGGCATAGAATCAATCGCATGTGTTACTCCCGTTCCCGGGACAACAAAGTACGGATACATAAACATGTCTTTAGACAGCCTTGTCTCGGCCATCATTTCTCTTACCACTGGGTTCTTTCTTAATCTACGCGGACGGTGCAACATAATCAACCTCTCTTTTGTTATTATTTTATATCAATTCCGAAGACAGCTTCGGCAAGACCAATTTCATCAGGAGAATATGGAAGCGTGTACTGAACCCCCATTTCATCAAATTTCTTTCCTGTAGAATTCCCGATCGCAATTACTTTTTGGCCCGGTTCCAGCAGATTATCTACAAAGTAGGCCTCTACATTAGACGGACTGGTAAAGATCAGGATATCGGCATGCGTCTGATCGATATCTTCTTCAATTACAGTTTCATAAATGGGCAGGTCCACAACTTTAGTGTCTGCCGTTAACGATTTCTGGATCGTTAGCAGTGAGTCCTGTGCGCGCGGGAAAAGAACAGTTGCCCCCTTCACCATCGGCGCAAACTCTTCCGCTACTTCAGTAATGTCGCCCGTTTCGCCAACAAAATCAGCCAGGTGGCCAAACTTACGCAAGGCATCTTCAGATCCTCTGCCTACCACACCAAACTTCACGTGTTTTGGTAAGGCAGGTTTCAGGTGAAAGAAATACTCCACTCCGTTACGGCTGCTGAAGAATATCCAGTCGATATGCTTAAGGTAAAACGGATCCAGCACATTTACAATCGGAAATGTACGGATCAGTGATCTTCCTTCAATTTCAATATTATTTTTTTCCAGGGCTCTTCTGAAATAGCTGTGTTCACCGATTTCGCGGGAGATAAACACTTTGGAAGGAAGTTTCCTGCCTGCATCAAATTTGGCGACAATCTTTTCCGGGAGTCCCTCCAGGCTATCTACCCTTAAGAATACACGGTCAGGAAAATCATCTCCTGAATCTGCTTTGGAAGTCCAGATTTCATACTGGTCATCTTCCTTTCTGCAGTAGCATCCCAAAGGCATATGGCAACCGCCTTCAAATAGGTTCAGCACCTTACGTTCTACCGCAATCGAAGCCGCAACATCAGCATCATTGATCTTCTGCAACACGTCGAACAGTTCCTGATCATTTTCCCTGATCTGAATTGCCAGCACACCTTGTGCAGGTGCAGGAACAAGTTCAGTAGGGTCTATCACCTCCATATGAAATTCACTCAGGTCCAGTTCTAAGCGGGCTACTCCGGCTTTTGCGATCATGATCGCATCGTAGTTCTCATCTCTCAGTTTCTGGATACGCGTATTGATATTTCCACGAAGATCTTCAATATTCAGGTCTGTGCGCATGGCCAGCAACTGGGCTTTGCGCCTGTTGGATGAAGTACCTACCTGGGCACCCGTTTTTAAAGAAAGCTTTTGGGTAACGTCTACACAGTCTTTTAAAATCAGTAACAGTTCAGAAGGATCTTCGCGTTCAGATACTGCGGCAATGATTAAACCGGCAGGGTGAGTTGTAGGGAGGTCTTTGTGTGAGTGGACAGCAATATCGATTGTCCCGTTCAGCAGCCCTTCTTCCAGCTCCTTGGTAAAAAAGCCTTTTCCTTCGAGCTTATCCAGCCTCAGGTTAAGGATTTTATCGCCTTGTGTTTTAATGATCTTCAGTTCAGATTCAACGCCGATTTCAGCTAGTTTGTCTTTTGTGAAATTTGCCTGCCATAATGCCAGGTCGCTCCCCCTGGTGCCGATAATGAGTTTTTTCATCAAGGTATTTGTAGTTTTAACGGTGATGAAGCTTGTAAAAGCCTGCTAGTTGATATGTTTATGCGATTAGCCAATGTAAGTATCTTGTATTAATATTTGCGCAAAATTAACCTAAAAGATTAACAGTGCTAAATAATAAACAAATAATGTATTTACAGTGACTAAGCTGCCGGAATCTAGCTGTTGTTTACCAGGATTTCCTTGGCCATAACCATAGGAACACTGATATACTTCTTTTCCATGTAGTCCATTACACGTTCCAGCACAAGTCTGGAGTTTTCATCAAGTGTATTGATTTCTTCAGCAAAAACGATATCAAGTGCTTTGCTTTTGATTGCTTTTATCTTTTGTGGAACCTCGCTCATGGCGATCTCAATTTTGCGCTGGCGCAGATCAAGATCAAATTCCTTGATGTTCTGATCGATGATCTGTTCTGCACTGATCAGTTCGTCATAGCGTTCCTGGATGTTCTTACGGGCAATCTCTTTTAAAGATTCTACCTCGATATAATGAACAGGGAAGTTTTTGATCACAGATGGCGCCACATCGTTTGGTATGGCAAGGTCAACAATCACCTTTTTACCGGTATCGCCGTTGAGCAGTTTGCGATAGATCTCTTCAGTGATTATAGGCTCAGTAGCACTTGTACAGGTAATGATCACATCAAAACCCTGTGTAAAGTTCTCCAGTTCAGAAAGCGGGTAAGCCGTTCCGTTCAGATCTTTGGCAAGGCTCTCTGCATTTTCCACTGTTCTGTTGAAGATAGAAAAGTTAGAGTATTTATGTTTTTTAAGATATTGAGCAAGATTTTTATTGGTCTCTCCTGCCCCGATGATCAGCAGCCTTGAGTTGGCAGTAATGGTGAGGTCGCGCAGTTTACGGTAAGCCAGTGAAACTACAGAAACAGGGTTTTTAGAGATATTGGTATGGGTATACACTTCTTTGGCTGTTTTCACAACACGGTTCATGATCATCCGCATATAGTCTGCAGTAAATCCTGAAACGCGGCAGGCTTCATAAGCCCTGCGCACCTGGGCAAGGATTTCTTTTTCACCTACCACAAGGCTTTCCAGTGAGCATGAAGTACGCAGCAAATGGTTAAAAGCTTCTACCTGTTCATATACGGAAACGTTCTCAATGAATTTATCCATGTACTCTTCCGGCAGGCCCATATTGAGCACGGTAAGGAAGCGTAAAATGAATTCACGGTCAAGCTCGCGGCTGGTAGTGAAAACAAACTCTACACGATTACAGGTACCAATGTAAAAGACTTCTTTAACATCCAGTTCCTTTTGAATATTCTTTAGTCTGTCATCCAGTGTCTGCTCGCATATTACCAGTTTGCCTAAAGATTTCAGGTCAATCTGTTTATGTGTGAAAGCAAGTATCTTTAAATATTCCAAGGTGTGCTCGAGTTATTTTTTTAGTGCGAACAAAAGTAACAAGACGACCAGTATGGTCTGTCATTATGCTGTAATTAAGACTAATTTAGAAAGATTTTAAATTGAGCAAAATATACACTAAACAAGGAGCGTTTATGTTTGTTACAAGTATAATATTCACAGAAGCAGAGATGATAAAAAGAGAGCAATTTATTTTGTCGGGCGCTAATGACAAGACTATCAGCGGAGATGTTACATATGATGAAACGCATACCAGTCAACCCAGCATTATCTTCGTTCACGGGATTAAGGGCTTCAAAGACTGGGGCACACATAACCTTGTAGCAGAAGCATTTGCAAAGGAAGGATACAGATATGTGAAGTTCAATCTCAGTCATAGCGGGGTGACGCAGCAGGTGCCGGATGAGGTAACCGACCTCGAAGCATTTGCAGCTGCCACAATAAGTATGGACCTCGGGGACCTGGATACAGCAATCAATTATGTGGCACACACTTACCCGCTTGAACCGGTTTATCTGATCGGCCACAGCAGGGGCGGCGGACTGGCGATCCTCAAAGGAGCGGGCGACGAACGTATCAAAAAAATAGTTACCTGGTCTGCGATTGCAGATTTCAGCTCCTTATGGAAAAAAGAGCAGGAAGAAGAATGGCTGGAAAATGGGCGTATCTATGTAGAAAATGCAAGGACTAAAGAAAAGATGCCTTTGAACAGTACTTTACTGGAAGATTATAAGGCACATAAAGCCGAATTTGATATTCTTGAAGCAGCGGCGGCTATTCAAATTCCATGGTTAATTCTTCATGGTGACGACGATATCAATGTGCCCTTCAGCGTTGCGCAGCAACTAGCGCAGGTACAGGTGAAGGCCAGGCTGCAGAAGATCCAGGGCGCAAATCACGTATACGGATCTTCTCATCCCTATACGGCAACAAGCCTCCCTCCCCAGTTGCAGGAAGTGGTAGAAAAAACACTGGCATTTTTTAAGGGAGAATAAGGACGGGATTATTTTACTTCCGTCCAGTTTCCGTCTTCCTTGATCAGCTCAATAAGGGCGTCAAGCGCAAAAGCGGCACTTACATTCTTTTTCACGACCTCCTTACTGCGGTACAGCGTAATTTTATCCGGGCCTGCGCCAACATATCCATAATCGGCATCGGCCATCTCGCCCGGCCCGTTTACAATACAGCCCATGATCGCGATTTTAATTCCTTTGAGATGATCAGTCCTTGATCGGATCAGCTGAGTGGTTTCCTGCAGGTCAAACAGGGTTCTGCCGCAACTTGGGCAGGAAATATATTCTGCTTTTGATATCCTTGTGCGGGTAGCCTGAAGTATGATAAAACTTACTGCATTTACAGCAGAAAGGGCAACATCTGCCGGCGCATCTATCCATACGCCATCACCAAAACCATCGGTAAGCAAAGCACCAAGATCTGTAGCGGCGTACAAAGTTGTATCCTCAGTATTGATATCTGTATAGGTTCTTTTGATGATCACCGGGATCTGTATTTCAGCTTTTAGCAGGGCGATAAAAAAGGCCCGTTGTTGCGCCATGCCATGCTCAGCAGAGGTTTCAAGCACCAATACACAAGTATTATCCAATGACTGCAGCAAGGCAGCATCATATGTTCCTGCATTCAAACTAATCAGGTTCAGAACAGGATCTTTTACTGCAGTAACTGCATAATCTTCAAGTTTCAGCAGGGGGTGGCAGTTTGTCTTATCTTTCAGCCCCAGCCAGGTATCATAGTTATAGATCTGGCGCAGGTTTCCGGGAAACGAAAATGAAGGCAGCGCATCACCAAGATACACCAGGTCACAGGCCTGATCGGCCATATTATATTTATCCAGCACGGCACTATACTGGTAGCCGGCCTCCATTAAAATGTAAGGGTCTTTTAGATTCTTTGCAGATACGTCAAGCATCACCACCGGATGATGGTGCCCGCCAATATGTTGTACGGCCTGTGTGGTCCTGCGGTTATATACATAAGGACTGTAGGGAAGAGTTTTGATATCGATCCTCTCGTTTTGAATCCCTGCCGTATGCAGTGCGCGTTTGGTATAGCGGTCGGCCAGCGCCTTAGCTACCGGGGCTTCAAACTCGGGATCTTCAGTTAATGACACCCTGATGGTATCGCCCAGTCCGTCTTCCAGTAAGGTACCAATTCCTACAGCAGATTTAATCCTGCCATCGTCCCCATCCCCTGCTTCGGTTACTCCCAGGTGCAGCGGATAGTTCATTCCTTCGCTCACCATGGTCTCCACCAGTAGTCGGTAAGCCTGAACCATTACCTGCGTATTGCTGGCTTTCATGGAAATCACCAGGTTGTAATAGTTCATGTCTTCGCACATGCGCATAAACTCCATTGCAGATTCTACCATTCCGCGGGGGGTATCGCCATACTGGCTCATGATCCTGTCAGACAATGAGCCGTGGTTGGTACCGATGCGCATTGCCGTACCATATTCCTTACAGATTTTCACAAGGGGCGAAAACTTCTTGTATATACGTTCCAGCTCTGCCTGATAGGCCAGCTGGGTGTATTCTATATTTTCAAAGCGCTTTTTATCGGCATAATTGCCTGGGTTTACCCTTACTTTTTCTACGATACGGGCAGCAGCTTCAGCGGCATTGGGCGTAAAATGTATATCGGCAACCAGGGGGACGGTATATCCGCGGAAACGTAATTCTTTTTTGATCTGTGCAAGGTTCTCCGCTTCTTTCATGCTTGGAGCGGTGATCCGCACGTATTCGCATCCGGACTCAACCATCCTGATGGTTTGCTCCACCGTACCAAGGGTATCCATGGTATCGGTAGTGGTCATCGACTGGATCCTGATGGGGTTTAAGCCACCCATAGGGATATCCCCGATATGAACTTCACGTGTTAAGAACCTCGAATACTGGTTTAAATTGTCGCAATATCCTCCGGCTAAATCCTTTTGTACTGATACGTTTTCCATGCAGTGCAAAGATAAAGATTAAATCAATCGATCTTTAATAACTAAAGTATTTGCTGCAATATCATGCCAGCATTGTTGCTTTTTATTGAGAAAACTATAGAGATATCCAAAAAACAGGGGAAGCACAGAAAGAACTTTTGCTATATTTCTCGTTAAAGCCGTGCCGAAACTGATCTTTTTGCCCTCCATATCGGTCACTTTAATATTCAGCAAACGCTTGCCTATGGTACCCTGACCTGCAGTGCACTCCGCAAAACTGCCATACAGGAATTTCAACGCAGGGAGCACGGGAAGCATCAGCACACCGGCAGCAATTCTTTCCTCTTTGCCGTCAATAAATACAAAGCTTAAAAGCAGCAAAAAGATATACACCAGTAACAGTATAAAATAGTCGATCACTGAAGCCAGTAAACGCTGGTCAAAAGAGGCAAAATACTGTGGTGCCGTTTGTTCATAGCTAAAACCAAAAAGCGCACGGAGTTCAGGGAACTCGTGCGCTTCTTTATAATCGTCCATCCCGGGTTTTCTAACAAATGTCCCCGGCAGGATTTTCATCTTTTTGATGCTGTCGAGATCATAGGGGCCCTGGGGCTTTCCATCGACAACAACTGTATATTCAATAGATCTGTGGTCTTCCAATTGGGTTTTAATATCTGTTCACCTCAAAATTACTCAATCCGCCATCAAGATTGATAAAAATCTTTTTTGCTGAAGTTTTATAGTTGGCGGTCTCGTAATTGCCATTATCTATCTTGATAAAACCAGTAAAATCTTTGGCAGACAAGCCTGTTTTGGTTTTGATCCTGCAACCTGATCCTTCAGGGATATTGATCTTCACATCGGCCACACCGGTCTTCACAGTCACGTCTGTAACAGGCACTAAAGTCCCTACTTTCAGGTCGATCGATGCCGCGCCCCCATCAAAGCGGAAGCTCCTCATTTTGTAATCAGACATATCCAGGTTAACTTCTCCTGCGCCCATATTCATATTGATGTTCCACTCCGGTTTTTTGTTCAGCCTTAAGTCTACATCGTTGCCACCGTCACCAAGCGACCATTTGTTTTGCTTGTTTTTCATTTTAAAAGTAAGGGTAGTTACAGAATCTGAACTTTCCCTTTGCAGGATAAAATTACCCGACCTGCGTTCCACATCTGCCTGGATCAGGCTGTCAGACTCACCGCTCAGTTTAAACGATGTACCGCCACCAGAAATGTTCAGCACCGTCTTTTTTGCACTGTCAGCCAGTAACAGCGGCTGTGCAAATGATAGTTTATCCGCCGTGCCTTCCTTATCGTCATCGATATCAATATCCAGGTCTTTGGTAAAATTATCACCCATCCAGAATTTGTTTGCCGGCGGCTGCTGTCCTTTATAAAACACCACGCATAACATCACCACCAGTACGCCAAGGCAGATCATGTTCCCTACCTGCGATTTATTGCGGTTAAAAAGGATATTCACTCCCGAGATGATCAGGAATACCGGCCAGAAGCTCCAAACGTTTCTCCAGTAAAATTCAATTACATTAAAGTTCTCTAACAACAGGACCAGGCCTACAAACAGTAGTATTACGCCCCACATTACTCTATTCAGTTTCATAACTTTTGTTTTTTAGTTCAGACAGATTAAGCGCCCGCTGCTGTCAGCAATGCTTAGCCTTGCCAAGATTTATATTTTTACCCGTACTAGAACTGATCTTTTGGTTCGTCTTTAGGAAGGTCGCCGCTAAAATCAACAGGTTTCTTTTCCGAAAAGTCTGCGGGTTTAGCCTCCGTATATGTGGTGGTTTGTTCAGTGTAACCTGTTTTGGCCTCCGGCTTTTCCATCGCTTCTTCCTGTTCGCGCTTCCATTCTTCCCAGCTGTTTTTGCGTTTGGATTTAAGGATAAAACTTAACCCGATGGCTACAAATACCAGCGGCCATAATTTACCCAGCCTAAACCAGTATGGGATGATATCAAATTCATTCATCAGAAAATACAATCCGATTACCAGCAGGAATAATCCGCCGACCGTTCTGCCTGTTCCATTATTTTTTGGCAGTTTAAAATCAACGGGGGTTTGCCATGCCTGGCCAGCAGCTGAACTGGTTTTAGTTTCACCGGCACCTTCATTTGCAAAAGGATTTGGCTGGCCAAATGGCGGCGCATTAAATCCTGCCGAAGGCGGCTGCTGTTTAAAGTAATCATTGAACTTTGAAAACTTTGCTGCAGGATCATTATTTACCGGCACTACAATCCACATCACCAGATAAACCAGTACACCTGTTCCTACCAGAAAGATGGTAGACAACACAAATAATAACCTGATAATTGTTACATCCACCTCCATATAAGCTGCTAACCCTGATGAAACGCCCGCAATTACTTTGTCGTGTTCGTTTCTTAATAATCTATTTTCCATAACTCTCTCTCCTATATTAAGCGTTAAAATTTAACGGCTTTAAAATGATCTCTTCAACATTCACTCCGCTGCTTAAGTTCAGTATTGTGTACAAAGCATTTGCGATGTCTTCAGGCTGTACAAAACTCGCCGGCGCGATGTTTGTTCCTTCCCAGGACGAAGTAAGTGTTTCACCAGGCAAAATCGCGGTCACTTTAACGTTGTATTTGGATAACTCTTGCCGTAATACATTATTAAGACTGAGCAATGCTGATTTAGTTACACCATAACTGCCACCATTTTCCTTAAATTCTTTACTGGAAACCGAACAAATGCTGAAGATGTGCCCGTATCCTTGTTCAGACATCGTTTTACCAAAATGTTTGGCCAGATAATAAGGCGCATTCAGGTTTACAAACAGCTGTTGTTCAAAAGAATTGTCTTCTTCCTGCATTAAAAAACCAGGCAAAAACAATCCTGCGTTGTTCACCAGAACATCAATGGTATCAAATGCCGTTCCTACTTCGGCGGCAAAGCGGTAAATTTCATCTTTCAGGCTCAAATCTGTAGCGTAACAGAAAACTTTCACACCCGTATAGGCCAGTTCTGAGGCCAGGGCCGCAAGGTCCGTTTTACTTCTGGCACATATGGCCAGGTGATATCCGGCTTCGGCCAGTTTGATCGTTATTGCTCTTCCTATCCCCCTGGTTGCACCTGTTACAATTGCATTCATAACCCTAAATAGCAGAATATTTTTAAGAAATAAAGAAAGCCACAACAATTTTTATTGTTTCTTTGTAGTATTATAGTAATTATACCTTAGCTAATATCTCAGCGGATGAACTTCACCAATTTTGGCAAATACCTGTTACTGTTAAAAGCAGTATTCAGAAAACCCGAAAAATTTAATATATATATGAAAGCTATCTTCCAGCAAATGAACTTTGTTGGTGTGGGCTCTCTGGGTTTAATTGCCATTATATCAACTTTTATTGGTGCAGTAATGACTTTGCAGATCGCTTTTCAGCTGGTAAGTGATTTCATCCCCAAAACCATTATCGGTTCTGTAAACAGGGATTCCAGTATTCTGGAGCTTAGCCCCACCATCACGGCTATCGTGCTGGCAGGTAAAATTGGTTCTGCTATCTCTTCAGAAATCGGTACCATGAGGGTAAGTGAGCAGATTGATGCACTGGAGATCATGGGTATCAATTCTCCGGGATACCTGATCCTGCCCAAACTGATTGCAGGCATTACAATGGTGCCAGTGCTGGTGATCTGCTCCATGTTTTTGAGCATAGCCGGCGGTTTTTTAGGCGGAACTTTATCAGGGGCAGTATCTCCTGCAGAATATATCCAGGGGATTACAACGGATTTCAATCCATATACCATTGTAGTTGCCCTGGTTAAAGCATTTGTCTTTGGCTTTATCATCACTACTGTGCCGGCCTATGAAGGTTTTTACGTCAAAGGCGGGGCATTGGAAGTTGCGCAGGCGAGTACAAGAGCTGTCGTGATCAGCTGTATCAGTATCCTTGCCTGTGACTATATCGTAACCCAGTTATTACTATGATCGAGATTAAAGACGTTGAAAAATCTTTCGGCTCCAATACTGTTCTTAAAGGCATATCCGCGAAATTCGAAGCTGGTGTTACCAATCTGATTATTGGGGGTTCAGGCTCAGGAAAAACTACCCTGCTCAAATGTATGGTGGGACTGCAAACGCCAGAAAAAGGCAGTGTGCAGTATGATGGAAGAGAGTTTACAGAAATGAATTTTGAGCAGCGCATCGAAGTCCGCAAGGAGATCGGCATGCTTTTCCAGGGTTCTGCCCTCTTCGATTCTATGACTGTTGAAGAAAATATCATGTTTCCCCTCAATATGTTTACCGAGCAGTCGTTCGAAGAAAAAATGGAACGCGCAAACTTTTGTTTGCAGCGGGTAAACCTGGAAGGCAAAAACAAGCTTTTTCCGGCAGAACTTTCAGGCGGGATGAAAAAACGTGTGGGTATTGCAAGGGCAATTGCCATGAACCCAAAATACCTTTTTTGTGATGAGCCCAACTCTGGCCTCGATCCCAAAACCTCAATTGTAATTGATGAGCTGATCAAGGAAATTACCGAAGAATACCAGACTACTACGATTGTGGTTACCCACGATATGAACTCTGTAATGGGAATCGGGGATTATATCCTGTTCCTGCATGAGGGCAAAAAATTCTGGGAAGGCTCCAACAAAGAGATTGCCCATACAGATATTGAAGAACTGAATGATTTCGTTTTTGCAAGTCGCTTTATGAAGGCTGCAAAGAAAAATTTTTAATAATATAAGTACAATAACATTTTATGATAAGCCTATTAACGCCCACACACTGGAAAGATTATGAGTTGATTGACTGTGGTGATTTTGAAAAACTGGAACGCTTCGGCAACCTTGTTTTATCCAGACCAGAACCACAGGCAGTATGGAAAAAAACCTTATCGGATCAGGAATGGAAAAAAAGGACTCATATTAGGTTCAAGGGACGTTCTGCAACCTCGGGGG
This sequence comes from Pedobacter westerhofensis, assembly GCF_900182595.1. Classification (GTDB taxonomy): domain Bacteria; phylum Bacteroidota; class Bacteroidia; order Sphingobacteriales; family Sphingobacteriaceae; genus Pedobacter; species Pedobacter westerhofensis. The sequence continues at coordinate 98,514 of NZ_FXTN01000010.1, forward strand.
AATGGGTAAAGAGCAATCAGCAATTGCCAGACCGCTGGAATGTAGAATACCAGAATGATGAGGTGAAGATCAACCTTCGTTTAGGTTTAACGTCTTTTAAGCATGTGGGCGTGTTTCCTGAGCAGGCTGTCAACTGGGACTACATCTCCTCTTCGGTAAAAAAATTCAAGACCCCAAGCCCTAAAGTTCTCAATCTTTTCGCCTATACCGGTGCAGCTTCATTGATTGCAAAAGCAGCAGGTGCTGATACTACACATGTTGACTCAATCAAACAGGTAGTAAACTGGGCCAACGAAAATCAGGAGCTGTCACAGCTGAAAGATGTGAGATGGGTGGTAGAAGATGCATTGAAATTTGTACAGCGCGAATTAAAGCGCGGTAAAAAATATAACGGGATTATCCTGGACCCGCCAGCTTTTGGCCACGGCCCTAACGGCGAGAAATGGAAGCTGGAAGATCATATCCAGGAAATGATGCACGATGTGGTGCAGCTGCTGGATGAGAAGGAACACTTCCTGATCCTGAACACGTATTCACTGGGATTCTCTTCTGTGATTGTAGAAAACCTGATCAAAACTTCGTTTCCTGAAGTGCAGAACCTGGAAACAGGTGAATTGTACCTACAGGCTACATCAGGGATCAAATTACCCCTTGGTGTATTTGGCAAGTTTAACAAGTTCCTGGCTGATTAGGTCAGGAGCCTGTTTGATGAAAAGGGCCATTGTATATTCTCCTGTATCGAACTATAGGCGCTCCGCGTGAACCTCCTCCGGCAAAGGATACTGCATAAACGCTGTTATCCCTGTCTTTAATCAGGTAAAACACTTTGGTATTATATTCAATTGCACCAGAGTTAGCAGCATTACCTACCAGGGCTACCGTTCTCCAGTTCACTCCAATTACATCCCGTGCTCCTGAAAAGGTAATAGCTGCGAGTTTAGTGCTGTCAATATTAGCATAATTGATACCAGACGGATCATCGTTGAGCTGCGCCGCCTTTACCCCATTTACAAAATTGATCAGCATAAAATCAGTAGTAGGTACCGGTCTGGTAATTCCATCGTTACCCGTTATTTTATAAGTTGATTGACCGTAAGATATATCCCACAACGTTTTTGCAGGCTCATAGGTTACAGCACTGCTGCTAAATGAGTAATACCTGAAATTATAGGAGGCATCCTTATTGATGGAGAAGCTGCTGTATAAATTATTGTTATTCACAACGCCGTTAATGGTTATGGTCCCCCAGGTTACAGAATAGCCACTATTGGTGGCGGTAATCTTCATCTTGATCCAGTTTCTTCTGCCCAGATTGGTTGATCTCCCGCGGTTAAGAATAAGGATCTTACTTGAGCCCGGGACCGAAGGAATGGCAGTGCCTGCGAGATAAGCGGCAGAATCTGCGGGTGCTACAGGATCAACAGTTGTCAAATCTCCGGTATCGCTGTTTAAGGTTAGCCTTGGCACCAGTGCCACAGTATCTGCAATCGTGACCGCATTCAGGTCAGTCTTATCCGACACCGCTACGGCAGCGCCAACAGTATGATTAATGATCACACGGAAATCCGTTCCGCAGTAAAAACCTAAATCCCAGGACGACCGAACCACCGCAGTCTGTGTATTGGTGCTGAAATCCAGAAACGCGCTATTGTAGGCACTGTCGGCCCGCTCTCTGCTAAATATCCCACGAAGCGTGACCGTATCTCCTGCTGAAGGCTGCAGCCGGTAAAATTTAATCGTATCTTTCTTGCAACCCAGCCAGACAAAGAGCATGTAACAAAAAACAATGGCTATCGCATATCTGATCATAATTCGTATTCAATAATGGTATAACGCGTAAAGATAATGTTCCTGTACCTGAATTACATATTAAATTAATTCAACTTATCCTGTCTGCAGCGCCTTTTAAACAATAAATAACGAATGATTTTAAGAATAGTATACTTATAGATTGAATTGTCACTTGAATGTGTAGTTTTGCAAAACTGAAAAAATATAACCCTAATTCAAACTACAACTCATCTATGAAACCTGTATAAGATCAGATCTAAAAATTATTGATATCTTATGCAAAGTTCATAACAACTGAAAAACAAATTTAATCTATGAAAATACCTCAATTAGCAGGAACATTACTCATTGCATTTACGTCGATCGCCCTATTTGCAAATTGTTCTTCAGATTCCAAAAAAGGTGAAGCAAAAACAAAAACGACAGTGAGTGCAAGCGGTGATTCTACTGTAGTAACCGAAGCTGACACCACCCGCGAACCTATTGATACAGCGAAATACAATGCTGCCCTTAAAAAAATCGCTAATGGTGATACTACCGGAAGATGGCCGGTTAAGAATCAACCTTATCCCCTGGCAGGTGCAATCCTTCCTTTCAAAAGAATTGTAGTATATTATGGAAACCTCCACTCTAAAAAGATGGGTGCCCTGGGCGAATATCCTCCAAAAGAAATGTGGAGCCGCTTAAACGTTGAAGTGAAGAGATGGGAGAAAGCAGATCCTTCTACTCCTGTGCAGGCAGGTGTACATTACATCGCAGCCGTAGCCAGCGGTACTCCCGGGAAAGACGGAAAGTATATCAACAGAATGGGCGACAAGCAAATTGATTCTGTGATCAAAATTGCCAAAATGCACAATGGTATCGTATTCTTAGACCTTCAGGTAGCTCTGAGCAACATCAAAGATGAACTGCCAAGAATAGAAAAGTATCTGAAAATGCCACAGGTGAACTTAGGTATCGATCCTGAATTCTCGATGAAAAGCGGTGCGAGACCTGGTACAAAGATCGGAACATATGATGCTGCCGACATCAACTATTGTTCTCAGTACCTGGTTAACCTGATCAAAAAATATAACCTGCCTCCAAAAGTATTTACAGTTCACCGTTTCACTAAAAAGATGGTAACCAACTACCAGAACATCAAATTACATCCTGAAGTTCAGATCGTAATGCACATGGACGGATGGGGCGAGCCAGATCTCAAAATCGGCACTTACCGTTACTTTATCCAGAATGAGCCGGTACAGTTTACTGGTTTCAAGTTATTCTACAAGAACGATATCAAGAAAGCACCGCACAGAATGATGACTCCGGAAGAGTTGATGAAGCTGAAACCTGCTCCAATTTATATCCAGTACCAGTAATAAGGATTTTATTAAATAAAGAAGGGCTGTATTCGCATAGGATACGGCCCTTCTTTATTTGAAAGTTGTTGAGTCCTGAGCCTGAAGCTTAGCTCATTGAAGGAAATGAAATACCCTTGATCTTTCTGAACAGTTCTACTGCATATATATCAGTCATACCTGACACAAAATCCAGCACGCACTGAATCTTTGTATAAGCATCAGTTTCTTTGGTTAGAAATTGTTTAGGGATCAGTTCTACGAGCTTTTTGTGATACTTTGAATCATTCTGCAAATACGCAGGAATAAATTCTTCCAGCAATCCTCCCATTACCTGATATCCTGCAACTTCAATCTGTACCACAGACGAATAATTGTAGATCTTTTTGACAGAGATCCTTTCAATTTCCTTCATTGTAGTCAGAAATGGCTCATCAATTGCGTCCATCAGGCTCTGGTTAAAATCGCCGCTGAGAATAGCTTCCTGCTGCTGGTAAAACACATTGGAACACTGCCCGATCAGGGTGCTGATAGACTTAGCACGCATGAGGGTAATCTTGGCATCATCGTCTTCCATATCCGCCAGGCGCGCCGGTAGTTTTGCATCGTTGCACAATGGCAGGAGCAGTGCCTCCACCTCGTTATAGGAAAGTATTTTCAGACGGTGAGCGTCTTCAAGGTCAATGATGTTATAGCAGATATCATCAGCAGCTTCAACCAGGTAAACAAGCGGATGGCGTTTATATACCATAGGTTCATCCTGTACCCTGATCAGGTCCATTTCCCTCGCTATTTTTTCAAAGCCGCTTTGTTCGGATTGAAAAAAGCCGTATTTCTTGGTGTAGATATTTTTTTTGTTATTCGCCAGAGATGCGCAGGGGTACTTGGCAATAGAAGCTAAAGTGGCATAGGTTAGTGCAAAACCTCCCGTGCCCTTTCCTGCAAAAGGATGGGTAAGAATGCGCAAAGCATTGGCATTACCTTCAAAGTTGATCAGATCCTGCCATTGTGCTTCATTCACCTGGTCTTTGTATATCTTGCCATCGCCCGTGGTAAAGTAATGTGAAATTGCAGATTCTCCGGAGTGGCCAAAAGCGGGGTTTCCAAGATCATGTGCCAGACAGGCAGAAGCGATAATGTTACCTACTTCTACCAGCAGCGGACAGCTTTCGTCAATTTCAGGATCCGACGCCTTCATTTTGTTGTAAAAGATCGTTCCCAGGGAACGGCCTACGCTCGCTACTTCCAGGCTATGGGTTAATCTGTTGTGTACAAAAACGCTGCCCGGCAGTGGGAATACCTGTGTTTTATTCTGTAATCTCCTGAATGGTGAAGAAAAGATAATCCGGTCGTAATCCCGCTGAAATTCTGAACGCGCTTCTTTCTGATTGCCCGCAAATCTTTCTTCGTTTCCCCAGCGCTTGGCCGAGAGTAAATTTTCCCAGTTCATATATATGTAATGTAATCGTTTTGTTCATTGACTACGCCTGCTGAGGCTTTGGTCAGTTTTCAAAGATGGTGAAATTACTCATCAATTGCTTTTTTTATAGCAACGCGCTTTTAATTAATAAAAATTAAATAATTTGGGGGATGCAAGATTTCCCACTATATTTTGAATTAGGCTGGCAACACATTTTAGACTGGAAGGGTTATGACCATATCCTGTTTGTAATGGTGCTATGCGGCACTTATTTGCTGTCTGACTGGAGAAAGGTCTTAATTCTTGTCACTGCATTTACTGTGGGGCACAGCGTCACTCTGGCGCTGAGTGTATTTAAGCTGATTCATGTGAATACGGGATTGATTGAGTTCCTCATCCCGGTAACGATACTGGTTACTGCTATGTCAAACATACTTGCCGGCAAGTCAAAACCCAAAGGGATGTGGTTGAAGTATGTTCTCGCTCTGTTCTTCGGGCTTATTCATGGCCTGGGTTTCTCCAATTATCTGAACAGCCTGTTAGGCAAAAGCACCAGTATAGTGGCAGAGCTTTTTGCTTTTAATATCGGGCTTGAAGCCGGGCAGATCATCATTGTGATCAGCATCCTGCTCATTTCTTTTGTCCTGATCAATATTGTCAAGATCAAAAGATGGGACTGGAACTTTTTCCTTTCTTCAGCTATCTTCGGGATCTCTTTTATAATGGCAGCAGAGCGATGGCCTAACTTTTTTAGTTAGAACAAGCCCAGCTGCCCTGTATCATCAATATCTATGTCATCGGGGTTAGTGATCTCCAGCGTGATATCCCTTTTAGGTTTAGCTTCTTTTGTCACTTTACTCTTTGAATCATCAGTCTTTTTCTGTTTTGCTGCAGGCTTTGCTTCCGGGGCCACAACTACCGGCTGAGGAGCAACCTCTTTAACCGGCTCTTCTTCCGCTACAAATTCAATACCGCCAAGTGCTTCTGTTGCTACAGATTGATCTTCGGTTTTCTCTGCTTCATCGTCCGCTCCGTCCTCAGCATCCCCGGTTTCATCATCATCAGCACTTTCGCTCATAAATGAATTTTCGGATGTCCCCGTATTTGCAGCAGTATCATCAGCCGCCCCCTCCTGAATATCCCCGGTTTCATCATCATCAGCATTTCCGCTTACAAGAGAATCTTCGGATGCTTCATTATTTTCAGCTGCATCTTCTGAACTTTCTGCTGTAGCAGTATCTTCAGTCAGGCTTTCTTCAAGTCCGGGCTCAATCTCTTCATTGTTGCTGATCCTGATTTCCTTTACATCATGCTGCGTTAACCGGTTTCCGTTCGCCCTGATTCCTTTCACATCTATAAATTCTGAAAGCACAATCTCAATCGTTTCAGGGATCTGGGTTTTACCTTTTAGCACATCAACTGTAAGCAGGGCCGCAGGATTACTGGTCAGGTATAAGAACTTAGAGCCTGTTTCTTCAGAGATCAGCGTTTGCTTCCTGCCTACAGCAATAGGCTCAATGACAAAACGCTTGATGAAATAGTTTTTGGCTTTACCTTCAAACTGCACAACAGCAAAAGGTTTTTCGGGATCAAACTTCTGGATCAGCAGCAGGTCGGCATCAAAGTGATTGCTCAGTTCAAAAGAGCTCAGCTCGTACCAGCCTTCCTTATGTACCTGCAGGATCTTGTCATCACCATCAAACTCGCCCAGATATTTGCCCCTGCCATCCACATTCAGTCTTCGCAGCAAGTCGTCATACCATATTTTCAGGCCAGACAAAGTAGAAACTCCCTTGCTTTTAAATAAGATCCGTTTCACCGGATATTTGGAAACTATATTTCCCTGTGATGCCCTGCCTTTAATCGCAATATCAGCAAAGTCTACATCAAACTGTAGTTTCTTCAACTTGGTATGCGGCTTAAGCATCACGGTAATTATTTCTGCCTCCCCATTTGGGTTAGGTGTAAAGTACAGGATCTTAGAGCCCTTGCTTCCTTTTGTTAAATCATATTCCTTATCACGGGTAACACCCATGACAGCGAAACGCTTGATGTAGGAAACGCCGCTTGCCCCGTCTTTGTAGATCAGGTTATATATCGTACGCTCATCTCCTTTTTTAAACACATGTGCATAAATGATACCCTTCCCTACAAAAGTTTTATCAGCAACTTTAGTGATGATACATTTTCCGTCTTCCCTGAAAACAATGATCTCGTCCAGGTCAGAGCAGTCGGCCACAAACTCATCCTTTTTCAGTCCTGTACCGATAAAACCATCCTCACGGTTCAGGTAAAGCTTCACATTTGCGAGTGCAACTTTAGAAGCCTCCACCCTGTCAAACAGCCTGATTTCCGTTTTACGTTCCCTGCCTTTACCATATCTGTCTTTCAAACGCTGGTACCAGGCAATCGCATAATCTGTCAGGTGCTTTAAATGGTTTTTAACCACTTTGATTTCATCCGCCAAAGCTTTCATCTGATCGTCCGCTTTCTTCACATCAAAACGGGTAATGCTGCTCATCGGTTTATCAATCAGCTTCTTGAAATCCTCAGGCAGGATATCCCTGTATAACTGTTCCCTGAAAGGGGCGAATAAACCATTTAACACATTGACCACCATCTCAAAGTTATTTGAGTTTTCGTAGTCGGCATTTTTGTACATCCCCTCCTGGATAAAGATTTTCAGCAAAGAGCTAAAGAATATTTTCTCCTGAAGTTCATGCAGTTTGATTTCCAGTTCCTGTTTCAGCAGGTCTTTGGTGTTCTGCGTATTCTGCATCAGAATATCGTTCACACTCAAAAACTGCGGTTTATCATCCTTGATGATACAAGTATTTGGAGAGATGGATACTTCGCAGGAAGTAAAAGCGTAGAGTGCGTCAATAGTAACATCCGGTGAAATACCCGGTGCAAGCTGGATCACGATCTCTACATTCGCTGCAGTATTATCTTCAATTTTTTTGATTTTGATTTTGCCCTTGTCATTGGCAGAGAGAATACTGTCAATGACAGAACCTGTTGTTGTACTGTATGGTATCTCAGTAATTACCAGGGTCTTTTTATCCTTTTCAGTAATCTTTGCCCTTACACGCACCTTGCCCCCGCGCATCCCTTCGTTATACGCAGAGAAGTCGGCCATACCACCAGTAAAGAAATCCGGCAGGATATTGGGGCGATTGCCCTGGAGGATCTCGATAGAAGCATCCAGCAGTTCGTTAAAATTATGCGGCATCACCTTGGTTGCCAAACCTACGGCAATACCCTCGGCGCCCTGTGCCAGCAGCAGAGGGAACTTTACAGGCAGCGTAAGCGGCTCATTGTTACGTCCGTCATAACTGAGTTGCCAGATCGTCGTATCCGAGTTAAAAACCACCTCATTCGCAAACTTTGACAGACGGGCTTCGATATAACGCGGTGCAGCAGCACTGTCGCCCGTAACCGGATCTCCCCAGTTGCCCTGGCAATCAATCAGCAGGTCTTTCTGTCCAATCTGTACCATTGCATCCCCAATTGAAGCATCCCCATGCGGGTGATACTTCATGGTATTTCCAATCACATTCGCAGCCTTGTTGAAACGCCCGTCGTCCATCTCTTTCAGCGAGTGCATAATTCTCCGCTGCACAGGTTTAAGTCCGTCGTTGATATGGGGCACTGCCCGGTCTAAAATTACATAAGATGCATAATCGAGGAACCAGTTTTCGTAAAGTCCGTTGATAGGGATTACGGTGTGTTTTGTCTCTTCGTTTATGTTATTATCTAATTCGTCGCTCATTAAGAAAGGATTTGTATGGTGTAAATATAAGTCATCCCATTATATTTTCAGAACACAATTTCCCAACAGTTGTCAATTGCGCTGTCTGTGATCAAAAATCAGGAACTTGCCTCCAAACGCTCTTCTACAAATACAAATGGAAGCAGGTTTTTGACACCATTAACTTTCAGTATTTTGCCGTCGATACAGTAGAACAACACTTCAATTTCCTTGTCCTGTTTGCGTTCAAATTCTGCCATCACCTGCAAACATGAGCCGCAACAGGTAACCGGCTGTTCGATCTTAAAATTATCGGTATGTGCAGTAACCACCATACGCTCGATTACTGCATTTGGATGGGCGGCTCCCACAGTAAACAGGGCTACACGTTCGGCGCATAATCCGGACGGATAAGCAACGTTTTCCTGGTTGCTGCCAGTCACAACAGTTCCATCCGCCAGCTGTACAGCAGTGGATACTTTAAAATTTGAGTAAGGTGAATATGAAGTAGCAAGTGCGGCTTCTGCCTTTTTACAGAGCGACTGGTCCGCTTCATTTAAGTCTGCGAACTGGTCGTAGGCTTCGTATGAAACAGAAAAATTTAGTTTATTTATCATTGGGTAGATTTGGTAGCCGCCCTAAAAAGTAAAGCGGGGGAACAAAGTTACGTTGTTAATCGGGATTATTCAACAAAACCGTAATTATGTCCCAAATGCTATAAACCCATATAGCTATGAATGTAATACTCTCAAAATTTTGCATTATCTATCAAAATATAAAATTCGTTAAACAAAATGACGGATCACTTGTAATATAAAGGAGTAAAACGGCCGGTGGCATGGTTTTAGCGATTGTCTCAAAAGTGTAATCTTTACCAAACATATATCAATTGAATAAATACGTACGCAAAAGTCTTAAGGTCATTTTATGGGTAGTTGCCAGCATTATCATGCTTGTGATCCTTATTGCTGTGGCCCTGAATATTCCGGCAGTTCAGAACTTCGTGAAGGACAAAGCTATTAGCTATCTTAAAAACAAAACACATACTGAAGTTAGCCTGGAGAGCGTAAAGATTGCACTCCCTAAAGATGTAGTACTGAACAAATTTTATATGGAGGATAAAAAAGGAGATACATTATTGTACGCTCAGAAATTATCCGTCGATATCAGTCTTCTCAAATTACTCAGTAATAAAGTAGAGATCAACAACATAGAGCTGGAGAAAATCAGGGCAAATGTGACAAGGATCAACCCGGATACCACATATAACTTCTCTTTCCTGATAGATGCTTTCATGTCTGAACAGAAGAAACCGGATGCCGAAGTGGATAAAGATACTACTTCCACCATGAAGTTTTCAATCAACAAAATCAGTCTGAAAGATATTGGGATCGTTTACAGGGATGACGTAGCTGGTAATGACGTCAGCGTGCGCCTTGGAGAATTCGAAACTAATATCAAAGATTTCGACATGGAACATCAGCACTATGTGATCAAAAATCTGTCCTTAAAAAACACCACTTTAAAATATCTGCAGCAGAAACCGCTTACAGCACTCACCAATCAGATACAAAAAAGTTTAGATACTGCACAGGCTCCGGCAGGAAAGCTACCACTTGTAGAAGTACAGGATGTGGCATTTAACAATGTAAAGATCAATTATGATGATATGCTGTCGGATACCCGCGCAGATTTAAACATCAACGAACTGACATTAACGAAACTGTTCGCTGATCTGACCAAACTTGATATTAAACTCGATGATGCTACCCTAAACAAATCCGACATTCTCTTTGCGTTTAAACCTGCTACCCCGGTAAAAGGCGCCGCAACAGATACAGCAGCGGCAAAACCATCAGCGATGGCCGTATTGGTGAGCAAACTGAACCTGGCTGATAACAATATACAGTTTGATAACCTGGCCGTAAAACCCCTTGCCAAAGGCATGGATTTTAACCACTTGAAGATTAAAGGGCTCGGACTTGGTGCAGAAAACCTTTCTTACAGTGCTGCCGGTATCAAAGTAAACGTCAAAAACGGGGCTCTGAAAGAGAAAAGTGGATTTGAACTGAGCAAACTGCAGGGCGATGTGATCTATAACGACAAAATGGTAAAGCTTAGTAACCTTGTCTTCAAAACACCTAACACGAATATTGAAAACAATACAGAACTAAATTATACCTCGCTGGAGGACCTTACCAAACACCCGGAAAGGGTAAAACTATCTTTACAGGTTAAGAATACTACCCTCGGACTAAAAGATGCGACCTACTTCAGTGATGCCGTTCCTGCCAGCTACCGGAATGAGAAGATCAAAGTTACCGCCAATGTAAAAGGCTATATGAACAACCTTTCTATTCCGCAGTTACAGATCAGCGGTTTAAAAAGTACGCGGATCGATGTAAGCGGTACGGTAAAAGGCCTGCCTGATGCAAACAAGGCTTATCTGGATCTGAATATCAAAAGGTTCTCCATGACTAAGGGAGATCTGCTGGTGCTCATCCCCAGGAAGTCCCTCCCTGCCAACATTACACTGCCTAATTTCATCACCGCAAATGGTAAGTTCAAAGGCTCAATGACCAACTTTAATACCGGGTTTAATATCAATACGGATATGGGCTCGGCAAAACTGCTGGCAACAATGAAGGGGCCAAAAGGAAAGGAAAGTTATACAGCAAATATCGCCCTTAATAACTTTAACGTAGGCCGACTGATTAAAATGCAGCCTCAGCTGGGCAGGATCACTGTGAAAGCAAACGTAACCGGTACCGGCCTCGACGCAAAAACGGCCGCTGCAAAAATAAACGGACAGCTGATCAGCGCATATTACAACAAATACACCTACAGAAACCTGTTATTAAGCGGTACCTACGCTGCACAAAAACTGAATATCAAAAGCAGCATGGCCGACAGCAATGCCAACTTCAGCCTCACCGCTTTTGTAAATATGGCCGGTAAATATCCGGCTGTAAAAGCTGACCTGAACCTCAAACAGGTAGACCTGCAAAAACTTAATTTCAGTGCTACAGAATTCAGAATGGCTGGTGTAGTGAAAGCGGATATCAAAACTGCCGATGCCGATTACCTTAACGGGGATGTCAGCATCCGGGGGCTTCAGCTGGTGAAAGAAGGACAAAAGATCAATGTGGATACAATCGATATACATTCAGAAGCCACAGCAACAAATAACCTGTTAACGTTAAAATCAGAATTGCTTAGTGCCCGGGTGGATGGTAAATACCAGCTCACTAACTTAGCTGCGGCAATGACCAACCAGATCAATAAATATTACAAGTTTGGTGTAGTCACCAGGGTTCCTGATCAGCGCTTCAGGTTTAGTGTAAAGATCTACAACCCAAAATTCATTAAAGACTTTGTACCTGCACTAACCACCTTCTCCCCTTCTTACATGAACGGGATCATCGATACGCAGAAAGACAGCTTAAAAATCAATGCCTGGTTCCCGCAGGTGGTTTATGGCGATTATAAAGTAGACAGCACAAGACTAACCGTAGATAACTCAGACAACCGCCTTTTCTACAAACTTTTAGTGGGACATATCCAAAGCCCTTCTATTGCCTTATACGGAACAGAACTCAGCGGGATAGTTTCAAATAACCTGTTAAATATCGATTTGATCCTGCGCGACAGAAAACTGAATGACAGATATGTACTGGGCGGTTCATTCAAATCCCTGGGCGAAGATTTCCAGTTCAAGTTTGATCCTAAAAGGATCCTGCTGGATTATGAAAGATGGTCAGTTTCACAGGACAACTATATACAGTTTGGCAAGTCGGGTATCCTGGCTAACCAGTTTAACCTGAGCCAGGGATCACAACTCTTAAGTATCAACAGTGTAAATGCTACGCCTAACTCACCATTAAAGGTAGAGTTTAAGGACTTCAAAATAGAAACGCTGACCAAATTCGCAGAGCAGGACAGCGCGCTTGTTGGCGGACTGATCAATGGTACTGTAGATGTGAACGACCTGATGGGCAGCCCTAAGTTTACGGCAAACATGACGATAGACAGGCTCCGTTACCAAAAGGACCAGCTGGGAACGTTACGTGTTGCAGTAAATAACAATACACCAAACGCCTACGAAACAAACATCGCCTTATCAGGTGTGCATGAGCTGAGACTGAACGGATTCTATTATACCAATGATCCTGCGAATGCACTCGATTTAACACTGAACGTAGATAAGATAGACCTGAAATCCCTTGAAAGTGTTTCTATGGGACAGATCAAAAACGGCTCAGGAACAATCACCGGTGCGCTGACCGTAAAAGGTGCTATTGCTGCACCAAAAGTATTGGGAGATGTGAAATTTAACCAGGCAGCTTTTACGGCTACCTATGTGAATTCATATTTCAGGATGCCGAACGAGACCATCAGCTTTACACCGCAGGGAGTAAATTTCAACAACTTTACCGTAATCGATTCACTGAACAAAAAAGCAACCATCAGCGGCGGGATCCTCACCACAGACTATACCAACTTTAAGTTCAATATGGATATCAAAACACAGAGCTTCCGTGTGATGAATTCTACGGCCCTTGATAATGATATGATCTATGGAACGGTATTCTTAACCAGTAATATTAAGGTGAGAGGAGATTTGAACCAGCCGGATGTGAATATGAATATCAAAGTAGAGAAGGGCACAAAATTCTTCTTTGCTTTGCCGGCAGATGATCCGTCGGTAATCGACCAGGAAGGTATCGTACAATTTATTGACGCCGATGCACCTCCGTTCAACGGACAGAAAGCATTGCATGCGGATAGTATCAGCAAAGCCCCTGTAAAAGGGATCAACCTCACAGCTAAACTGGAAGTAGATCCTGAAGCTGAGCTTAACGTGGTTGTAGACCCGGCCAATGGCGATGCGCTGAAAGTTAAAGGTGATGCAGACCTGACGGCTACGATGGACCCAAGCGGGAAGATCAGCCTGACCGGACGTTATGAAATCAAAGACGGATCTTATAATTTATCTGTTGGGCCATTAGGCAAAAAAGAATTTAAACTGGTTTCTGGAAGTACGATCGTATGGACAGGAGATCCGATGTCTGCAAATGTGAATCTTACCGCATTGTATGAAGTAAACGCTGCACCAATAGACTTACTGGGTGATCCTACCCAAATTGAGGCCAAAACCAAACTGCCTTTCCAGGTTTACCTGATGATGAAAGGAGAATTGCTGAAGCCTATCATATCGTTCAAACTTGACCTGCCGGAAAATGAACGCGGAGCATTAAGCGGACAGGTATATACCAAACTGCAGAATGTAAACAGAAACGAAAGCGAGCTGAACAAACAAGTGTTTGCCCTGCTGGCATTGGGCAGGTTTATTGCCAACAATCCTTTTGAAAGCCTTGCCGGCGGCGGTGGCGGTGTATCTACTCTTGCCAGATCAAGTGTGAGTAAATTACTGACCGAGCAGCTGAACAACCTTGCTTCAGACCTGATCAAAGGTGTGGATATTAATTTCGGTGTCAATTCGTCCGAAGATTATTCTACAGGATCACTGCAACAAAAAACTGACCTCGAAATCGGGGTATCAAAAAAACTGCTGAGCGATAGGTTAACCGTAACCGTGGGCAGCAGCTTCGGACTGGAAGGGCCGCAGGCTCCCGGACAAAGCTCTACAAATATTGCAGGGAATGTCAATGTGGAATACACGCTATCAAAAGATGGCAAGTATCGCTTAAGGGCTTACAGACGTAACCAGAATGAAGGCGTGATCGAAGGCCAGATCATCGAAACCGGATTAGGATTTGCCCTGGTAGTGGATTATAATAAGTTTAGGGAGATCTTCCATAAAAGATCAAGAAGAATCAGAGAAAACCAAGAACAGAAGCCTACAAATGAAAAAACTAATTAAACCCAGCTTACTTATATTCGGATGTTTAGTATGGGCTGCCTGCAGCAACACTAAATATCTGAAACCCGGTCAAAAATTGTACACGGGCGCTGAGGTTGTGATCAATCCTGATTCATCAGCAAAAATTGAAAATCAAAAAGATGTTAAAAGTGATCTTGAAGCTAAAGCAAGACCAAAACCCAACAAATCAATTTTTGGCTTGAGGCCAAAACTATATATCTACAACCTTGCCGGCGAACCTAAAAAGCCCAAAGGTTTTAAACACTGGCTGAGAACTAAAGTGGGCGAACCACCGGTATTGCTCACAGAGGTGAAACTTAAAACGAATGATGCGGTGATGACCAGTTTCCTGATCAGTCAGGGATATCTGCAAAATGTGGTCACCGGTGATACTGTTACCAAAGAGAAAACCGGTAAAGCCGTGTATACAGTAAATACCGGTATAAGATATAAGATCAAAAGTATTACTTTCCCCAAAGACACCGGCAACCTCACCAGGTTGATCAATGAGAACAAAGGAAATTCAGTGCTCAAAGTTGGCAATTACTATGACCTTGATGCGTTTAAAAATGAACGTATCCGGATAGATAATGATCTCAAAGAACACGGATACTTTTATTTCAGCCCTGATTATCTGATCCTGCAGGTGGACAGTACCATCGGTAAAAACCTTGTTGATATCACCGTTAAGGTGAAAGACATTGCCCCCGATGCAGGATTGAAACCTTATACGATCAAGAACATCAATATCTATCCGAGTTACTCCCTGCGAAGAGACAGCGTACTCAGAAAGCTTACTCCAATGGAATATCATGATTTCAGGATCTACGATAACCGCAATACATTTAAGCCGAGGGTTTTTGACCGACTGGTCTTCTTTAAAAAAGATGAGCTGTATAACAGGACAGACCATAACCAGTCGCTCAACAGGATGGTAAATATCAACGCTTTTCAGGATGTAAGAGCAGAATTTTTACCACTGGACAGCTTTAAAAATGACCAGCTTGACCTGAACATTTACCTGACGCCTTTGAAAAAGAATTCCCTGACCTTTGGCGTAACAGGAACCAGCAAATCCAATAACTTTGTGGGATCAGAAGTTAAAGTTACCCAGACTACCAGAAACTTATTCAGAGGTGCAGAACAATTGGATGTAAGTGTAAGCGGCGGGTTCGAAACGCAGGTGAGCGGGCAACAGACACAAAACCTGAACTCCTACTCCTTCACTGCTGAAGGAAAACTAACCTTCCCGCAGTTTATCGTGCCTTTTTACAAACCCAGAAGTACAAACGCCTTTATACCCAAAACCATTACCTCACTTTCTTATCAGCAGCTGAGCCGCGGATCACTGTACAAACTCAACTCATTTAAAGCAGAGTTTGGATACAACTGGAAAGAAAACAAATACAAGGAACATACTTTTAATCCAATATCTATCAATTACGTACAGCCAAACCTTCCCGCTGATTCAAACAGACGGAAGCGCCTGTTCGACTCTATTCCCGGTCTGCGCTATACTCTGGAAAAACAGTTTATTATTGGAAGTAACTACAGTTTCACCTACACCAATCAGATGGAGGAGAATAGAAGGAATAACATCTATTTCAACGGGAGCATAGAAACCGGCGGAAATGTTTGGGGTGCCTTTGTTCCAAAAGATAATGCAGGACAAAGATCCATCTTTAATGTCCCGCTAACGCAGTTTGTAAGGCTGGAGACAGATTTAAGGGATTTCTATAAGATTACCCGTAATGTGACCTGGGCTAACCGCCTCAATCTGGGCTATGGTTATGCCTATGGCAACAGCAGTTCACTTCCCTTCGTCCGCCAGTTTTTTGCCGGAGGAAGTAATGATATCCGTGCATTTCCAGCCAGAGCATTGGGCCCTGGAACGTACAAAGTTGATCCCAACCAGTCCTTTGCCGATCAGGGTGGTGATATCAAAGCCATGCTGAATACCGAACTCAGGTTCAAGCTGGTGAGCATTCTTTATGGTGCTGCCTTTGTTGATGCCGGAAATATCTGGCTGCGCAAGGAGGATTTGGGCACACCAGCAACCGGGACTGATGCGGCGATACCTGGAAGGCCGGGCTCCGGCTTTAAGTTAAGCAGGGCGCTGAGCGAGATGGCCGTTGGAACCGGCGCAGGCTTACGTGTTGACGCTACCATCTTTGTGATCCGTTTGGATGTAGCATTTCCGATCAGGAAACCTTACTTACCGGAAGGCGAGAGATGGGTACTGGATAAGGTGGCATTTGGAAGCAGTACCTGGAGAAGCGACAACTTAGTTTATAACATCGGGATCGGGTATCCATTTTAAACAACAGTATGAAAGTAGTACATAAATTAAGACATTTCTTTATCGCACTGTATCACCTTTTTGTGGCAGCAGGAAAAGGATTTGTGGAAGACCGGATCACCAAACTAAGTGCAGCTCTCGCATATTATACCATCTTTGCACTTACACCACTCATCATTATTATCATTGCCGCAGCAAGTATATTTTTTAGTCACAAACTCAATCCCGGTACTGAATTATTTAGTCAGATCAGTGGGATGGTTGGACGGGATGCGGCAAAACAGCTGCAGGGATTTGTTGAAAACGCTAATCTTACGGGTAGAAGTACTATCGGGCTGATTATAGGTATTGTAACACTTATTATTGGTTCAACTGCGATATTTATCGAGATACAAGACAGCATAAATATCATATGGAAGGTAAAAGCCATACCTAAAACAGGATGGAAAAAAATGCTTATTAATCGTTTGCTTTCTTTTTCCCTGATTATTTCGATGGGCTTTCTACTCCTGGTGTCACTGGTAATCAACAGTGTTGTTGTAGCCATGGGTTCCAAACTTGGTTATGTACTGAATAATTCGAAATTTGGAGAAGCTATCCCTCTGGCCAGCGACACCACTACCCTGATCATTTACATACTTAACAATGCAATCACTATTGCAGCGGTTACAGCAGTTTTTACTACTATATTTAAAGTACTGCCCGACGTAGACCTGAAGTGGAAATCGGCGATAATAGGGGCACTGTTTACTGCCTTGCTATTTAGTCTTGGCAAATATCTTATCGGTATCTATATTGAAAAAGGAAATCCGGGCTCCGCTTTTGGTGCTGCCAGCTCTATTATTGTGATTCTGTTGTGGATCTACTATACGTCGATTATCCTATATTTCGGCGCCGAATTCACACAGGCCTATGCAGAAAAATATGATGGGGGGATCAGGCCAAGCAAATATGCAGTGCATACGCAGATCACCATTGTGGAAGAAAAAGTGGATGTTTTACCTCCGCAGCATCCTGAAGAAACAAAAGCAGAACCAGCCTAAGCTGATTCTGCAATTTCTACAATATCTTCAGAAACCGCAGCGGTAGCTGCTTCAGCATCTGCAGACACTAACTCTTCGATCGTGTCTTTTTCGATTCTCAGGTTACGGATAATATGCTGCTGCCTGTCGGGCGTATTTTTGCCCATATAATATTCCAGCAGGTTTTTGATCGTCTGGTCTTTCAGGATCACAGGGTCAAGCCGGATATCTTTTCCAATAAACAATCCAAACTCATCAGGTGAGATCTCTCCCAACCCTTTAAACCTTGTGATCTCAGGCTTACTGCCCAGTTTAGTAATGGCATTTCTGCGTTCTTCATCACTGTAGCAATAGATCGTTTCCTTTTTATTACGCACCCTGAACAATGGCGTTTGCAGGATATAAACGTGCCCTGCCCTCACCAGATCCGGGAAAAACTGCAAAAAGAAGGTCATCATCAGCAGCCTGATGTGCATACCATCCACATCGGCATCGGTAGCGATCACAATATTGTTATAATGCAGCCCGTCAAGTCCGTCTTCAATATTCAGCGCATGCTGCAAAAGATTAAACTCCTCATTCTCGTACACCACCTTTTTGGTCAGCTCATAACAGTTCAGCGGTTTACCTTTCAGGCTAAAAACAGCCTGGCAATCCACATCCCTTGATTTGGTAATTGAACCCGATGCAGAGTCTCCTTCGGTGATGAAAAGCGTAGTCTCATAACGCTTATCGTGGGTAGTATTAAAGTGGACCTTGCAGTCCCTTAATTTCTTATTGTGCAGAGATGCTTTTTTTGCACGGTCGTTCGCCAGCTTTTTGATACCGGCAATATCTTTACGCTCACGCTCAGACTGCAGGATCCGTTTTAACAACGCATCAGCAACATCTGTATGTTTGTGCAGGTAATCATCCAGTTCCTTCTTTACAAAGTCATTGATAAACGTACGTACAGAGGGCCCTTCGGGACCCATGTTCTGAGAACCCAGCTTGGTTTTGGTCTGCGATTCAAATACAGGTTCCTGCACACGTACAGAGATCGCTGCAATGATCGAAGCCCTGATGTCAGAAGCTTCGTATTCTTTTTTGTAGAACTCACGGATGGTTTTTACCACGGCTTCCCTAAAGGCAGCCTGGTGTGTACCGCCCTGTGTAGTATGCTGTCCGTTCACAAAGGAATGGTAGTCCTCACCATATTGCTGCCCGTGGGTCATGGCGATCTCGATATCATTCCCTTTCAGGTGGATAATCGGATAGCGGATGTTTTCTACGTCGGCAACTTTATGCAAAAGGTCGTACAACCCGCGTTCAGAGAAATATTTCTGGTTATTGAAATTAACCGTTAGCCCTGTGTTCAGGAACACATAGTTCCAGATCATGCTTTCTACAAAATCAGGGATATAGTGGTAATTTCTAAAGATACTCTCATCGGGATAAAAAGTAATGGCTGTACCATTACGCTGGGTAGTATCGATAATAGGATGATCAACAACGATCTCTCCTTTTGAAAATTCTACTTTTTTTGTTTTGCCGTCACGATAAGACTGTACCATAAAGTTGGTAGAAAGCGCGTTTACCGCCTTAGTACCCACTCCATTCAGCCCTACAGATTTCTGAAAGGCGTTACTGTCGTATTTACCGCCTGTATTGATCTTGGAAACACAGTCGATCACCTTTCCCAAAGGAATCCCCCGGCCATAATCACGTACATTTACTTTCGAATCAGAAACGGTAATATCGATTGTCCTGCCGGAACCCATTACAAACTCATCGATAGAGTTATCCATGATCTCCTTGAGCAACACGTAGATACCGTCATCCTGTGCAGAGCCATCACCTAACTTTCCGATATACATACCAGGACGCAACCTGATGTGTTCCTTCCAGTCGAGCGACCGTATACTGTCATCGTTATAAATAGGTTCTGCCATAAATATCTAGAATATCTTCAAATTTAGTGAAATATGCGTGTTTAAGGATATACAGTTTTCAACAAATGCACAATTTAGCTACAAACAGTAGCAAAATTGCTAAAAACCCCCTGCTCCATTTACGTCTGTACTCAAAATTTCACTCATGTAATCCAAAAACGGGCGCATGTTCTGGTACACCCTAGCTGCCTCTTTTACAAAAGAAGGGCTTAGTACTTCTGCATCAGTAAACCTTTTAACCAGCAGAAACTGTTTGTAGCGCAGTAAGTCTATCGCCACGTGATTACGGTCAAAACCTTTCGGTGTGGTTTTTACCTGTTCACCTTTCAGGTTTCCAAAGGTATTAATGAAAGGCTTGCTGCCAAGTATTTCTCTCAATGCGGCCGGATCTGCCGCAATTTCTTCACGGATACGCTTCAGATCCTGCGCATTCGGGTTCTGGAAGCCTCCGGCCATAAAGGTGTTTCCCGGTTCGATCCTAAAGTAATATCCTCCCCTGCGCTGCTTGCCCAGGCGGGAAAAATGCCCGTTGAAATAATGTTTGTAGGGAATTTTCTCTTTAGAGAACCTGGTATCCCGGTAAATGCGGCTGAGGCTTTTTTTTCCCGAGGCAGTTTCAATAACGTCCTGCGTGTTCAATTCAGCCAGCAGGGCGCCGGCAAAGCTTTCGATATATTCCTGCTGCTCAAGAAATTCATCTTTATGTTCATTAAACCATTCGCGGTTATTATTCGCTTTCAATGTTTTTAAAAACTCCAGGCTTGATGCCGGGATTTGTATTGCTGATTTTGACATATGCTAATAATAACAATGAAATAGAATTTCTGCTTCATCTAAACCTATTTATTTTCATAATTTAAGGCTTTTATTTCCAACTCATGTCAAAACCAATCATAACCGGCCTGATGTCTTACGGCATGTCCGGAAAGATCTTCCACGCACCCTTTTTAGCAAGTAACCCCGGCTTTTTCTTTAAAGCGGTAGCAGAGCGTCATGAAAAAACCGCAGCGCTGAAATATCCCGGGCTTAAAAGTTATGACAGTATCGAAGAGCTGCTTGCTGATGATGAAATTGAACTGATTGTAGTAAATACCCCCAACTATACGCATTACGACTTTGCAGTACGGGCGTTGCATGCGGGGAAACATGTTTTGATTGAAAAGCCGGCAACAGTGACCTGCGCAGAAGCAAAGTCTTTGTTTGCCCTGGGGCGGGGTTTAAATTTAAAAGTGATGATTTATCAGAACCGCAGGTATAACAGCGATTTTCTTTCTGTTAGAGATGTGATTGAAGGTGGTAAACTCGGAAAGCTCCTCGAAATACACTTTAGGATAGACCGTTATCGTATGGCTATTGGTGGTAAACAGTTTAAAGAAAGCAAAGATGTACCGGGAAATGGGTTGATGTATGATCTGGGGTCCCATCTGATCGATGGGGCAATCAGTATTTTAGGTAAACCACTGAGTTATACCAAAACAACTGCGGCGCACAGGCCGGGTTCAGAGGTAGATGATTACTTTCATTTTCATCTGAAATATCCTGCTCAGCTCAATGTATATCTCACATCCGGCCTCCTCATCGCTGAACCGGAAGCCGGATTTGTGGTACATGGCACATCAGGCAGTTTTTTAAAGATGCGTACAGACATTCAGGAGTCGCAGCTGATGAAGGACATGCTTCCGGACGAAAATGATTTTGGCATAGAAGCAGAGGGCAGCGAAGGAAAGCTGGTCACCATCAATGGAGATGAAAAATCTGTTGAAGCATTGATAGCACCCAAAGGCGCGTATAACGAATTGTTCAATGTAGTACATCATACAATCCGCAGCAACACCCCCTTTCCAATTACCGAAGAACAAATCATCTGGCAGCTGGAGATGCTGGAAACTTAAATACTTACAAATGAATTTATACAGCATCCTGAATGCGATACACTAATTGTATTTAATATCAAGATCCCCTTCAGCATGGCTGGCCCTGAATACTATCTGATATTTTTCATTATTGCTGTTATCTAATCTGACAGAATCAAGAACAGCTCCATTTATATTTCGCTGTATTACAGTTTTCGAATTACGCTTTATTTCCATGGAAATCTTACCTTTTTTCAGGTTTACGGTATATTTAAGGATAAACCCGCCCTTTCCATCTCTTTTTACCTGAAAGTCCTGTTTGCCGTTAAATTCTTCAAATGAGGCATAACTATGTCCTTTTGTATCTCCGCCCTGCCAGTGTTTTGTATAATTTGGAAACTGATAAAATGTTAAAAGTAAATACACGTAACTTCGAATAATGATAGTCAATAATAAATTCATGATCTTATTGTATGATTAGCAGGCCCATCCTGCTTGTTCCGTAGAGAGCTAATGATATGCCAGATCAAAATTTCCGCACAAATAACTATAAAACAACATTTTACGAATAACTAACTATAATGCCCCTGTTCAAAAACGAACGGTATGTCCAGTTGTGAACGGCCTGATATGTTAGATATAAAGATTGAATTCTATCCTTGGAAAATTCATTGTAAGTTGATTATATTCGATTGTTCAACCAAATAATCAAGATATGCAACAAGTAATAAAAAACGGGATAACTGTGGAGAGCACCATCAATGCTCCTGTAGAAAAAGTATGGGAATATTGGAACAGACCGGAGCATATCACCAAATGGTGTGCTGCCTCGCCAGACTGGCATGCTCCATATGCCGACAATGATCTGCGCGAGGACGGCAGGTTCAAAACTACGATGGCGGCAAAAGATGAAAGCTTTAGTTTCGACTTCTCAGGCATTTATACCATTGTTAAAGAAAATGAGCTGATCGCATACACACTGGATGACGGCAGAAAAGTAAGTATTGCTTTCAGCAGCACTGAGGAAGGAACCAAAGTGACGGAAACATTCGAACCTGAAGACACTAATCCCCTGGAAATGCAGCAGGGCGGATGGCAGGCTATTCTCAACAACTTTAAGAAATATACAGAATCGGCCGTTTGATCCATTTTTTATTCATTTCCTTTGCTACTTTTGTATGTAAAAAAACATCCCTCCTGAATGCCGATTAAAGAGCTGCCGTTACGAAAGGAAATTGCCTATGCAGCGGGTATGATGGGATGGAGCACAATGACAAATATCATTATTGTCATGCTGCCTTACTTCTACCTGCCACCTAATAATTCGGGGCTTACACCGCTTGTTCCGCAATTACTGGTCTTCGGTGCTTTCAATATTCTTTCACTGATTGCTGCTTCAGGAAGGTTATTCGATGCTTTTTATGATCCCTTTATCGCTTCGGTAAGTGATGGGAGCGAAAATCCAAAAGGCAGAAGGATCCCGATTATGAGCTATGCCATTCTTCCGGCAGTGCTCTTTTGCGCACTCGTTTTTCATCCGCTTTACATTGCCGAAACTACTTCAAATGCATGGTGGCTTACGCTGATGCTCATCTGCTTTTTTATGTCGGTGACCACCTATATCATACCGTATAATGCCTTGCTGGCAGAAATGGCCCATACCCCGCAGAAAAAAGTGAAGCTCTCTACCTTTCAGCAGGTAGGTTTTGTGATGGGGATGATCATGTCTGCCTTAACCAACAACTTTGCAGATCTGATCCAGGACACATTTGATATCCCACAGCGGATGGAAGCCCTGCAATATACAATTTACGGACTGAGCATCTTCTCAGGCATTGCGATGGCCATTCCGGTGCTCTTTATCAAAGAGAAGAACTACAGCGAAGGCAAACCAACGCATGTGGCCCTGCTTCCTGCCATAAAAAGCACCTTCAGGAATAAGAACTTTAAATATTATCTGATATCTGACTTCTCTTATTATACTGCATTAAGTATCATTTCAAGCGGATTGTTATATTTTGTTACTGTATTGTTGGGCCTGCCGGAATCTAACGGGGGCATGTTCATGGGCATCATGGTAGTGCTGTCGCTCCTGTTTTATCCCTTTATCAATTACGGTGCTAAAAGATTTGGCCGCAAAGCACTGGTGATCGCTGCCTTCGCAGTGCTGAGCCTGATCTTTGTGACCATTTATTCTCTGGGCAGGCTGCCCTTTCATCCCAGGGTACAGATGTTTATTCTGGTTACTTTTGCCTCTTTCCCGCTGGCGGCACTGGGTATTCTGCCCAATGCGATCCTGGCAGATATTGCACAAAAAGATACCGAAGAAACGGGTGAAAATCATGAAGGAATGTTCTTCGCGGTAAAATATCTGTTCGTAAAACTGGGTCAAACGCTGGGCATTGCAGTATTTGCCATGCTCACAGTTTATGGAAAAGATCCCGGAAATGACTTCGGGCTTCGTTTAAACGGGGTTGTAGGCTTTGCCCTTTGCATTCTGGCCCTCCTGTTTTTCAGCCGGTTTAAAGAAGAGCAATAGTTACAGAACTTATCCGTATCTTTGTATCAAATTAATTAAAATACATACACATTGTTATTCGAAGAATTAAACCTGATTGAGCCTATTTTAAAAGCGCTGCAAACAGAGGGTTATACTAACCCAACCCCTATACAAGAACAATCTATTCCTACTATATTAACCAGCAGAGACTTATTGGGCTGCGCGCAAACGGGAACCGGTAAAACGGCCGCTTTTGCCATTCCAATGCTGCAACTGCTGAATAAAGAGCACGCGAATGCCAAAGGTCCTAAACCGATCAGGGCACTGGTATTAACACCAACACGTGAACTTGCCATCCAGATTGAAGAGAGTTTCAAGGCATATGGAAAGAACCTGCCCCTGCGTCACCTGGTGATTTTTGGTGGTGTTGGCCAGAAAGCACAGACGGATGCTTTGCACCGCGGTGTAGATATCCTGATTGCAACTCCGGGAAGATTGCTCGACCTGATGAACCAGGGATTTATTAACCTGAAAGATGTAGAGATCTTTGTACTGGACGAGGCCGACAGAATGCTTGACATGGGCTTTATCCATGACGTAAAGAAAACGATCGCGAAACTGCCTTCTAAAAGACAGACGCTGTTTTTCTCTGCAACGATGCCGCCTGAAATCCAGAAGCTTGCCAATACAATCTTAACTGATCCATTGAAAGTTGAAGTTACCCCGGTATCATCAACGGCAGAGAAAATTGAGCAGTCTATCTATTATGTAGATAAGAACGATAAGAAAAACCTGCTGATCCATATCCTGAAAGATAAAACGATCGCAACAGCACTGGTTTTTACCCGTACCAAACATGGTGCAGACCGTATTGTGAAAGACCTGATCAAAGTTGGTGTAAAAGCCGAAGCGATTCACGGTAACAAATCACAAAACGCACGCCAGCGTGCTTTAACAAACTTTAAAGATAAAACCACACGTATCCTGGTTGCTACTGATATCGCCGCAAGGGGTATTGATGTGGATGAACTAACGCATGTAATCAACTATGAACTGCCAAACGTTCCTGAAACTTACGTACACAGGATTGGCCGTACAGGCCGTGCGGGTAACAGCGGGATCTCTTTCTCTTTCTGTGACGGAGAGGAAAAAGAATACCTGGATGATATCGAAAAACTGATTGCGATCAAAATCCCTGTTCAGGAAGATCATCCTTACGCAATGAGCTGGCAGAGCCTGATGTCTGGTGCTGCAGCAGCAAAGGCAAAAGGTAAAAGCAAGCCTGCAAGAGGCGGGCGCCCGGAAAGAACGGAACATAAACCAAACCTGAGCGGTGCAAGAAAACCGGCAGGCAATGGTGGTGGTGGGAACCGCAGATATAATAACTCAAGGCCAAAAGCGAAAACAGATTAGTGATAGATCTGTAGTAAGATCATCTTGCTTCGCTGAAAAAAGAAACTCTGATTTTGATGCCTTCTGCCGCTGAAACGCGCCAGAAGGCATCAAAATCAGAGTTTCTTTTTTTTTAGCTATCCCATCAGCAGGATCTGTATAGGGTCACCCTTTGTTATCGGTATTAACTCCTGCCTCTCCGCATGCTGCCTCCCATGCTGCCGCCGGGGAAGTTCTGCAGTCTCCAGTTTAGGCTAAGCAGGAAATAGCGCGTTACCTGGTTGCTCCTGCTCTCGGTAATGGAGTTATCAGAAATTGTCCTGTTTACGTTATTTCCCTGGTTAAGCAGGTCGTGCCCCTCCAGTTTAATACTGCCTTTTCTTTTAAAAAAGGTTTTCTCTACATATCCGCCAATCAGCAAAGGATTCCTCCCGGGAATGGCAAAGCCCTGATTGATCGTTTTAGAGCTGGTTATACCTGCATTGAGGCTCTGAAGGATAAATACTTTGGCATCTGTATTAAACAGCCAGGTCTGGATGATATTGGAATTGGAAGAGGCCAGTGAATACACATTGCTCCTGTAGTTGTATGAGGCGCTGGTGTTTACCATCAGCCACTTTTGGTTCATCCGGAGCGACAGTCCCTGGTTTAGGCTTAACCCTTTCCCAAAGTTCCTGATATTATCTGCGTATGAAACCCTGTGATTATAGGTGAGCCCGCCCTTCACTTCAACATTATACTTCTTTCCCGAGATTGGCAGCGACCAGTAATAATTACTGCCAAAGTTATAATTTCCACTTGTGTTCAGGTAACGGGTTTCCTGCTTCAGGCTGTTTAAGGTGTCGCGGATCAGCACCGTATTGCTTACTACCTGGTCCTGCACCACGGTCCCGCGGAGCATCAGCTGCAATGTACTCCCATTGGCGGGGCTGACTGAACGGTAGCTTAAATTCAGGGTATGGTTAAAGGAAGCTTTCAGGTCTGGATTTCCGATGATTACATTCTGAAGGTTACGTGTATCAGGAACGGGCTGCAGCTGATTAAAATCGGGTGCATTGCTGTTCCCGCTATACACCATGCTATAGGTAGTTTTTGGGGAAGGAATAAAATCTACCCTTGCTACCGGCGATATATTAAAGCCGGTCCTGCTGATCTTGTCTGCCCTGCCTTCATATGCCCCGGTAAGTACATTGGGCTGGCCTGTAATACCCGCACTGTAATTCAGTTTTTTTGTGGTGTACCTGTAATTTAAACCGATGGTATGGGTGCTGAAAGAAGAGGTATACTTGTTGCTCAGCGAATCTACCCTTCTGAATTGGTCCATATCATCCTTTACATTGGTCAGCAGCGCATTACTGGTATGAGTATACGAATACACATAGCTAAAATCTATACCTCTTTTTACCAGTGAATCCAATGGATTTCCCAGCGGTTCGGTGATCGTTACCGTGGCATTTACATTGCGCATACGGTTACGTGTGTCCAGCAGCTGGTTTCTTAAAGAATCTTTCACCAGCATACCGCTTTCGGGATCATAATAGCCAATCCTGTTGTTCTGGTCCTGGATAGAATTACTGATATTGTTGCCCGCTGTAAACCCTGCTGAAACCGTGCGCCCCGGCTTTTTAAAGTGGCGTGCCATGTTAAAATCAGCATTCAGGTTAGGGCTGTGCAGGTCAGAATGGTTTGCATTCAGCAGATCCTGACGGATCACCCCGGTCTGTTTTGAAGAAGTTAGCGCATCGCTGACAGAATTGTTAACAGAACCGCGGATATTTCCCTGTATATAGTTTTGCCCGTCTACCGATTGTACGCCCATATCAAAATTATGGTTGGCTCCCTTGTTTTCGCTTTGGGAAATGGATTCATTGTAAATCGTGCCCAGGGAGTTCACGGTCTGGATATAACTTTGCTGGTTCAGCTCCGTCCTGTTGTGCTGGTAATTGTAATTCCCGTTGATCGTCAGGTTCTTTCCCAGTTTGTCCCTGAAAGTAAATCCTGTATTCTGGCTGTTGTTGATGCCGGCGCCATTATTGGTATTGCTTGCCTTGGCATGTACGCCGATTTGTTTATCGTCACGCCAGATATTGGCATTGATGCCCGCGTCATAACGGTCATTGGTTCCCCCGCTTACAGCAGCATTTCCAAAGGTGCCCCTGTTCCTTTTATCTTTAAGTACCAGGTTCAGCATTTTCTGCGGTTCCCCGCTTTTAACGCCCGTAAAGTTTGCCTTATCACCGTAGTCATCAATTACCTGGAGCTTGTCAACAATCCCCGCAGGCAGCTGTGAGATAAACTCTTTCACATTGCTGGTAAAAAAATCTTTCCCGTTCACACGCAGTTTTGTCATTTCCTTGCCAGCGCTCGTTACGTTGCCATCTTTATCTATTTCAATACCGGGAAGCTGTTTGAGCAGTTCATCTACATTATCACCTTCACGGACAGTATATGCCGAAGCATTAAATTCTACGGTATCCTTCATCAAGCGCATGGGGATAATCCTGGCCTTGATCACCACTTCTGCCAGCTGGTTGGAAGCATCCTTTAAGATCAGCGCAGGTATCACCTGCTCATTTCCGCTTATAGCAAGGCTGAGGTCAGTGCTGGCTGGCAGATAACCTACACCGCGAACCAAAACTGATACTAAAGGATACGAGGTTGCCGGGACAGTCAATGACGATGAACTAGCCTCTGATGTTGCCGTAGCGTTGGTTGCAGCTGTGGCCCTTGAAGATAAGGAGGACACCGTTCTTTTGATATTAAAACTAAAATTCCCAGCAGAATCTGTAGTGGTATTCAAAGTATCCTTACCTGTGATTAATCGTACATTTGCACCCGGGATACCCATTTTCACAGTATCCTGAATCACTCCGCGCAGCTTAATATAAGTTTGAGCCTGCACAGCTTCAACAAAAAATAAGCTGAACAACAGAAAAAACAGGCAACTGGTTTTTATCTTCAAAATTGTTTTTAAATAATTAGAAACAGGCTTAACTTATGTTATTACACATTGCATCACACAAAATTTCTCCTAAGATAATCATGATTATGATGATTCAGACTTTAAAAACTTAAAATCTGCCTGCCACTGACTGGAATTGTTACCAGATCATTTATTAACAAAGAAAGGCTCCCTTGCAGGAGCCTTCTCATTATTTATTGGTGTGTGTTTCAGTTTGGATGGAACTGATTTTATATACGTCTTTTTTTGCACCGCGGTTTCTATCTGTGGGACAACTGAAAGGTTCTAACTGTTCTTTTTAAATAAATAGTGACAAACCATCCATTCATTACCACTTCTGTAACCAAACATTTCCGCACACGCTATAAAAGACAGTCGCCAGTAGACCCACCATTTCAAGGCTTGATCTTCACCGTATATTTTTTCAAACATCGTCATAATCTCTTTTTCATGGCTATCCATATTACTCAGCCATGCTTCGGCAGTCCTGGAATAATTCATCCCGTTTACTACCCAGTGTCTATCGATGGCAAGGTCGTCATTGAAATAGCTTAGCAGATGGTTGGACGGCACCATTCCGGCACCAAAAAAGTAATTGTTCATCCAGTCCGTCCCGTCTTTTACCTCAAGTTTATAGGCAAGTGTATGATGGCTGAACATATGAACAAAGAGCTTTCCGTTATCTTTCAGAAAGCCATTCACCTTTTTCAGCAGCATTTTATAGTTCCGCATATATTCAAACATTCCTATAGACACTACGCGGTCAAATTGCTGCAGGATTTGAAAAGTATTCATATCTGCAGTAATGACGGTAAGGTTGCTGATATTTCTGTCTTTGGCAGTCTGGTCGATAAATGCTTTTTGTATAGCGGAATCAGAAACTACAGTGATCCTGCTTTCAGGGTATTTGGCCGAAATAAATAATGACATTGAGCCCCATCCGCATCCCAGTTCCAGTATGTCCTGCCCGTTCTGAAGGTCTGCACGCTGGCAGGTCAGCTCGAGCATATCTTCTTCAGCAGTATCAAGATCAGTTACCCCCGGCCGCCAGTAGCCGGCAGAACTTTTCAGGCGTTTGCCAAAGCAGTACTGGTAAAATTCAGGAGGCAATTTATAATGCCGCCGCCTGGCATCTTCGTTAGCAAGGGCTATCGGAGAGTTTTTGAGCTCTTCAAGAAAATCGTTTAAGCGATGCTGCTGAACTTCGGCATCTTCAACTGTTTCTTCATTCAAACGGTGTTTCAGCAGGATACGCATACCTATCCGGAGAATAAAATCGGGCAGTTTATTCTGTTCAATGAACCTATTGTACCACATTAAATTCGCAATCAGGGAGTTTTTATTATACTTTTCTGATCCTGATAATATGCAGCCAATGCATCACCTTCATCAGGGGATAGGTAGGATCAAATTCGAACCATTTGGAAGCAAAATTAGGACTGTTGGGTTTTTTGTGGTGGTTATTCTGGAACAGCTCGCCCATCATCAGAAAATCCAATGGCAGTGAGTTTTTACTGTGGTCGTTATTGTCGTGGTTTGAATACCCGTATTTATGTCCGCACCAATTTACAATTGCACCGTGCAAAGGCCCCATCAGAAAGTGGACCGGCAGCAACAGGAACATCCACCATGCAGTAGCAAAGGTAACGTAGAACCAAACATAAAAGCTGATAAAGATCAGGCGTGTTACCCATGAATCACCAATACGGTCGATAATCGGCCATGAAGGATATTTATCACGAAACTGCTCTTCAGGCTCTTCGTTGTATTTGGCATAATTGAGGTATATATTTTTTGTCTGGATCATCATTCCCCAAACATCTTTCACGAAATGCGGAGAATGCGGGTCTTTCTCTGTATCAGAAAAAGCGTGGTGCATCCGGTGCAGGATGGCGTATGCCCGGGGGTTCAGAAAAGAAGAGCCCTGCGAAAGAAACGTAATGGTATAGAACACCTTTTCCCAAAAGCCATTCATTTTAAACATTTTATGCGATGCATAACGGTGTAAAAAGAAGGTTTGCGAAAAAAGGGACAGAAACCAGTGTAAAACAAAAAATAAAAGAATAATCATAGGTTGAATGTACTAACGAAAAAGAACACCTGTTTGGATGTTCAGTTGAGGATTTAGGAACAGGATTTGCGGGAAATGCTGAATTGGAATAAAAAACTTAGAGGGGCAGAACAAACACTCAGGTATGCAGCCGGAGATGCACACCTGAGTGCTGATATTGTATAAGGTATATTATTATCTTCCGAAATCGTCTGATACACGAACGATGTCCGATTCATCAGATGGGTTTGAAGGATCTGTATGCTGCCAGATTTCTGAAACAATGCCCCAGTCGTCCAAACCTACCAGACGGTGTCTTTCACCTTGTTTCAACTTGATCGTAGTGCCTGGTGTTAATTGCTGAACTTCGCCCTGCTCATCAGTTTCGCTGGTGATCACGCCTGTTGTACCGCTTACTACGCGCCATATTTCTGCACGACGGTGGTGATATTGCCATGAAAGACGGGTGTTTGGTGCTACAATTAGGATTTTAGGACTTAACTTGCCTCCTATACGGAGATCTTCAACATTTAATCCATCGAAATAAACATTAGCAAACTGCTGCGCCTGTTCTTCATCAATTACAAAAAAACCTCCCCATGGACGGGTCTCATCACGGTTAACTACATTAAAACCTTCAATCTTTAGTCGCTGGGCAACACTGTCGAATATTTCTTTTTTCTGATCTGACATTATATTTAATATTTTGATCTTCAAATATAATCATATCAGCTTAAATACCTTCACCTTAAAGAAATCTATGAAAAAATATCACTGAGGTTACATTAAGAGGGTAAACAATTAATCTAATTGCCCCTTAATATTTGTATTTTCGCATCCGAAACGGTTGAGAAAAGGCAAAAATTACCTGAATTATACCGTTTGGTATTAAATATAATCTTACTTTTGTAACTGTATATCAGGCTTGAAAGCAGGATTAAATCAAAAATTATATAAAAGCATATGTTAAAAAGAGTGGTTATCACTGGCATCGGGGCTTTAACCCCGTTAGGAAATGACGTAAATACTTTCTGGAGCAATACCGTAGCTGGTAAAAGCGGAGCGGCAAAAATCACCCGGTTTGATGCTTCACTTTTCCGTACTCAATTCGCCTGTGAGCTCAAAGATTTTGATGTTACCAAATATCTGGACAGGTCTGATATCAAAAGGACAGACCGCTTTACCCAATACGCACTGGTGGCTTCTGATGAGGCGATCAAAGATTCAGGATTTGAATTTGATAAAATGGATCCTTTTGATGTTGGTGTAATCTGGGGTTCTGGTCAGGGCGGTATGGATACATTTGAACAACAGTCGGCAGAATATGCACTTGGCAATGGCACACCGCGTTTCAGCCCTTTCTTTGTTCCTAAACTGATCGCCAATATGGCTTCGGGTATGATTTCTATCCGTAACGGCTATATGGGAATCAATTATACAGCAGTTTCTGCCTGCGCTACCTCCAATACCGCAATCATGGATGCCTTTAACTATATCCGTCTGGGTAAAGCCAAGGTGATCATTACCGGTGGTTCAGAAGCACCGATATCTGCATCTTCTGTAGGTGGGTTCTGTGCAATGAAAGCCATGTCTGCACAAAATGATTCACCGCTTACGGCATCAAAACCCTTTGATATAAACCGTGATGGTTTTGTGATGGGCGAAGGAGCAGGTGCCCTGGTACTTGAAGAATATGAGCATGCCGTAAAACGCGGTGCACATATCTATGCTGAGGTTGGCGGTGCAGCGATGACCGCTGATGCTTACCATATGACAGCAACACATCCTGAAGGACTGGGCGCTTCCAAAGCGATGACACTTGCGCTTGAAGAAGCCGGAGTAACCATTCATGATGTCCATTACCTGAATACGCATGCGACTTCTACTCCTGTAGGAGATTTGTCTGAGACAAATGCAGTGATCAACCTGCTGGGAACAGGCAAAAATAACCTGCTGATCAGTGCAACCAAATCAATGACCGGCCACTTACTGGGTGCTGCCGGCGCAATCGAGGCAATTATCTGCTTACTTTCTATGAGAGACAGCGTGATTGCACCCACAATCAACACAACTGAAATTGACCCTGCAATACCGGGCAATCTTAATATTGTAATTAAAGAAGCGATCCCTGCGAAATTAAAAGTAACAATGAGTAATACTTTTGGATTTGGCGGACATAACGGGACCGTAGTTTTTAAGGGCGTATAAGTTTGCCGCTTGCTTGCCCTAAGATAATTTTAAAAAACCTAACCCTGATATTTCGATGCCTTCTGCTGCTTAACGCAGCAGAAGGCATCAAAATATCAGGGTTAGGTTTTTTAGTTTATTCTGAAAGATGACGGACAAGCAAAATGGCAAATTATAGCTGGGGATGTCCGGGGGATGTAGGATAAGCGAAATGCCGGTCCTCGCATGGGTACTATTGCAGACACAGTCCGTATCTCAGCATAATTCTTATTTTAAGCACAGACTTTATTTTAGACACAGTCCGTATCTCAGCATAGTTCTTATTTTAAGCACAGACTTTATTTTAGACAAAAGCCTTATTTTAAACACTGTCCCTATTTTTTATAGGGGTTGATCGTCCTGATCGTTCCGTCAGCCTCATGTTCCAATGTGGTTACCTTTACATTTCTCAAATGGGTTTTACCGCCTGATAATTCGGTATCATGGTAAAAAATCAGCCATTTTCCTCTATACTCTACAATTGAATGATGGGTTGTCCATCCTACTACCGGAAGCATGATCACACCCTGGTAAGTAAACGGGCCATAAGGTGTATCCCCTATCGCGTATACCAGCTTATGCGTATCACCGGTAGAGTATGAAAAATAATATTTTCCATTATACTTATGCATCCATGACCCTTCAAAAAAGCGGCGGTCATGATCTCCGCCCAATAGAGGTTTGCCTTCTTTATCCAGGATCAGCACATCCTTAACCTCACCGTCAAATTGTTTCATATCAGGTGTCAGTTTAGCTATTTTTGCCGTCAGTGCAGGTTCTTTATCTTTTTCAAGATCTGTTTTTGAGCCATTGGCCGCGTATTGTCCTTTGCTCCATCGTTGCAGCTGACCGCCCCAGATACCGCCAAAGTACATATAGGTGCTGCCGTCAGTATCTGTAAACACAGCAGGGTCAATACTAAAACTGCCCTTTATCGGTTCCTTTTCAGCAGTAAAAGGCCCGGCGGGTGTAGTTGCCGTAGCTACGCCAATCCTGAAAACATCTTTTTTATCCTTCAGCGGAAAATAAAGAAAGTACCTGCCATCCTTATAAGCGGCATCAGGTGCCCAGAGCTGCCTGCCGCCCCAGGGGATATCTTTCACAGTTAATGCCACACCATGATCAGTTACCGGTCCGCCTACACTATCCAGAGAGAAAATATGATAATCATCCATGGCAAAATGATCGCCGTTATCATTTTCAGCAATGCCGGCATCAATATCATGGGAGGGGTAAATGTAGAGCTTGCCATCAAAAACATGTACAGAGGGATCTGCCGTGTACATTTTTGTAATTAATGGCTTTGATATTGCCCCTTTAAAAGCGGTATCGTCAGCCGTTTTCTTTTTTTCCTTACATGCAGTCAGCACCAGTAAAGGGAGGCTAAGCAGCAGGATCAGTTCCTTGTTCATCAGTTTTTGCATCATATTTGGTTTGTATTGGATTTTTTTTAGTTCAGCGACCTTCCTATTCCCATTTCCAGTCCCCTTAATTCTGCAAGCCCCTTTAGGCGGCCAATTGCAGAATAACCGGGGTAGGTCTTTTTATGCAGGTCGTCCAGCATCTGGTGACCGTGATCAGGACGCAGCGGCAGTGAAATTCCCGTTTGCTGCATCAGCAGCACCAATTCTTTCATCACGGCAAACATGTCTACATCACCGTCCAGATGGGCAGCCTCATAAAAATTACCATCCTCATCCTGTCTGGTATTTCTCAGGTGCACAAAGTGGATCAGTTTACCATAACGCGAGATGATCCCGGTAAGGTCATTATCGCGCCGAACGCTTAGCGAACCGGTGCAATAGCAAATCCCGTTGGCAGGAGAAGGACAGGCATTCACAATAAAATCAAGATCAGCCTCAGTGCTCACAATCCTCGGCAAACCCAGGATCGCATAGGGAGGGTCATCCGGATGGATCGCCATTTTAATGCCTGCAGATGCTGCCGCGGGGATGATCTCCCTTAAGAAAAAGCTGAGGTTATCCCTTAAAACTGCAGCATCAATAGCAGCATAGGCTGTTAGTGCATTCAGGATGATTGCAGGAGTAAAGGGCTCACCAGAGCCGGGCAGACCAAGCAGGACGCTGTTAAACAGGTAATTTTTTTCTGCACTGTCCATGGAGGCAAACTTTGCTTTTGCCACTGCGGTTTCTGCAGCGGAATACTCCGCCAGTGCCCCCGGCCGTTCCAGCAAAAAAAGATCAAAAGCCATAAATGCCGCCTTTTCAAAACGCAGGGCCCTGCTGCCATCAGGCAGGGTAAATGAAGGATCAGTCCTCATCCAGTCCAGCACCGGCATAAAATTATAAGTGACAACCTTCAGCCCTGCCTCCGCAAGGTTCTGGAGGCTTACCTTATAATTCTCAATCAGTTCGCGGTAATTTCCATTACGCATTTTTATCGCTTCATGGACAGGCAGGCTCTCTACTACGTTCCATTCCATCCCTGCAGCTTCAATCATCTTTTTCCGCAGTAAAATTTCATCGCTGCTCCAGATATCCCCCACAGGGATATGGTGCAGGGCCGTAACAACCGCCGTACAGCCCGCCTGGCGGATATCCTGCAGGCTTACCGGATCGGCAGGCCCAAACCAGCGCATACTTTGTTCAAATTGTATCATCAGCTATGCAATCGATTTTCAGTTAAATCATCAAAATCCGACAGAATTACCGCCGTCAACGGGCATAATCACTCCGGTTATATATTTGGCATTTGCCGAGCTCAGGTAAAAAACGGCATCAGCTATATCTTCGGGCAGTCCCAGGTAACCCATTGGCGTGCGGGAAAGCACTTTATTCTTTCTTTCGGGATCATTGTCGAGCGCTTTGGATGACATATCAGTTTTAATAAAACCCGGTGCCACACAATTGATCCTGATCCCCAGCGGAGAAAGCTCCACTGCCATTGCTTTGGTCATCCCTTCAATGGCAGATTTTGCCGCAGTATAGGCGATTACCTTTGGAATACCATATTGGGCGGCCATAGAACTGATATTTACGATTGAGCCGCTGCCCGCAGCCGCCATCAGCCTGGCCACTTCCCTGCTCATGGCAAAAACAGAAAGAACGTTGGTTTGGATCACATGAAAAAACTCATCGTCTGTCACTTCCAGAAATGGCTTCTTATGATTGATGCCGGCATTGTTCACCAGGATATCCAGCTGACCAAATTCAGCTACAATTTCCTGCACGCAGGCAGGAATAGCAGCTACCTGCTGAAGGTCAAGAACTTTATAACTGCATAAGCTGCCCAGTTCCGCAGCAGTTTCCCGAAGGTTTTTTTCATTCCTGCCGATCATCACGGTAGTGATCCCTTCTGAAACTAATCTCCGCGTGATCGCAAGGCCCAAACCCGCAGCACCACCAGTAACTATGGCAACTCTTTTTTTATTGGTCATCTGTTTTATTTTTTAGTGTTGAAGCCCTCACCACCAGCTGCGACTTTAAGATTACGGTATTTGCCAGTGCGGCATCAGCTTCTCCTTTAATCTGGGTGACGAGATGGCGGGCGGCAATTTTGCCCATTTCTTCGCCCGGATAGTTTACGGTAGTGAGCATAGGCTCCGAGATCCGGGAGATCACATCATTGTTAAACCCGGCGATGGCGATGTCTCCGGGTATTGTTAGCCCTGCATCTTTAAATACTTTCATGCAGATCACCGCAGAAAGATCGTTTGCCACAAATAGCGCATCCGGCCGGGTTTTCATCTTTATAATTTCACGGGCAGCCCTGATTGAAGATTCTTCGGTAAGATCGGTCTCAAAAACCAGGGATTCATCGTAAGGGATGCCATGCTCTGCAAGTGCAGACTGGTAACCTGCTTTTCTGTCCTGGTACACATTCCGCATCAGGCTTCCTGTCAGGTGGGCAATTTTTGTGCAGCCCTGCGCTATCAGGTGCGAAGTTACCTCATACCCCGCCTTTGTATTATTGATCACCACGGTATTAAAATCATCGTTTTCAATCACTCTGTCTACAAAAAGCAGGGGAATGCGGTGGCGGATATACTCAGCAAAATGATCCAGGCTGCTGGTATTGGCCGCCAGGTTCACAATCAGGCCGTCTACCCGGTTGTGCAGCATCGTTTTCGCGTATTTTATTTCATTTTCTTCCAGTTCGAGCGACTGGCTGATGAGCATATTGTAATTGGCGCTATTGAGTTCTTTTTCTATCCCTGCCAGTATTGCAGAGATAAACAAGCTGTTCAGCCGCGGCACAATTACGCCTATGGTATTGGTTTTCTGGTTACGCAGGTTTCTTGCGAAAGTATTGAAACGGTAACCCATTTCATTTGCTGTATCAAATATCTTTTTCCTGGTCTTGGGGTTCACAGCAGGATTGTCCTGCAATCCCCTGCTAATGGTTGATGGTGCCAGTTTAAGACGCTCAGCGATATCATAAATGGTAATAATCTTCTCCGTGTTCATATATAGACAACCTTAATCAGGGTCTAAAGTAGTAAAATTTTAATAAAATGCAATCCGTTGCATTATTAAAACATCAAGAAAATCACCGCTTTACAAATTATGAGTTTAACAGCCTTGTTGTGGATTTACGGACGATCAGCCTGGGCTTTATACTCACAATTTTTGGTTCTACGCCAAAGTCGAACGCTTCCATTTCCTGGAAATAGAGATTGGCAATTGTTTTGCCCATACTGATGCTGTACTGATCTATCGTAGTGATCGATGGGCTTGTAATTTCTGTAAAAGGCTCATTTGAATAGCCACAGATCCCCAGTGATTCTGGCACCGCAATTCCCTTATCAGTGGCCACTTCCAGTACGCCCAGCGCAGAAAAATCTGATGTGGATGCAAAAATAGCGTCCGGCGGCTCAGGTAAGTTCAGCAGTTCAGCGGTAGCCTTTGCGCCCAGCTCTTTTGTCCATGCGTTTTCGCACATGAGCTCTTCCAGGATGGGAAAGCCGGATTTCCGCAAGGCAGTAAGATAACCCTCTTTGCGCTGACGGAAGATGTCGATGTCCTGCGGCCCTTCAAGTAAGGCTATTCTTTGATAACCCTGCGCCACCAGGTGCATAACAGCCTCGAAAGATGCGCGCTCATTATCGTTAATCACCTTAAATGTATCCAGCTCATTCACTACCCTGTCAAACTGGATCAAACGGATATGCCTGTCCAGCACCTGCTGCAGATGCTGATGAGAGCCCGTTTCTGCAGCAATCGAAATAATGATACAGCTTACATGCTGGTTGATCAGTGCATTTACACAATCCACCTCACGGGCATGAAGTTCGTTCGACTGGCAAATGATCAGGTTATACCCCTTTTTATAAGTCACTTCCTCCAGTCCTGCGATAATATTGGAAAAGAAATTCTGGTTGATCCTTGGCACCACCACCCCTATCGTAGGATTATTGCCCTTTCTCAAATTCGAGGCCATCGCATTTTGCTGGTAATTCATTTCCGCGGCAGTCTTCAGTACTAAGGCCCGCGTTGCAGCGTTAACTTTTGAACTGTTGCTGAGGGCGCGCGAAACTGAAGAAGCGGCTATATTCAGCTTCTGGGCAATATCGTAGATGGTAGTTCTTTTCTGGCGTTTCATTATCAATGCAAAAATGTAAAAAATAATCGGGCAATCGATTGCATAATAAAAATATTAACCTAAATTCGTTTTCCGTAACCGGGTATAAACTTAACAATTGCAATAACAAAACACATATATGTTATTACTAGGAATAGATATTGGAACGTCATCCATAAAAGTGGCCGTCGTAGATTCAGAAACGCAGCAGGTAATCACTTCCGCACAATTTCCCGAAGAAGAAAGCCTGATCACGGCCATACATCCGGGCTGGGCAGAACAGTCGCCCGCAATGTGGTGGGAGCATGTACAACAGGCTTTTACCATCTGTAAGGCTTCAGGAAAATTTAACCCGCATGACATTACCTCTATCGGCATTGCCTACCAGATGCATGGCTTGGTATTGGTAGACAAAGACCAGCAGCTGCTGCGTGACAGCATCATCTGGTGCGACAGCCGCGCGGTAGATCTTGGAAACGGGGCTTTCG
The DNA here is from genome assembly GCF_900182595.1 of Pedobacter westerhofensis. Lineage (GTDB taxonomy): Bacteria > Bacteroidota > Bacteroidia > Sphingobacteriales > Sphingobacteriaceae > Pedobacter > Pedobacter westerhofensis. The sequence goes on from NZ_FXTN01000010.1 coordinate 136,967, forward strand.
ATGCGCTGGGACATGAGTTTTCTTTATCGCACCTCCTCAATTCACCGGGCAATTTTACCGCCTCCAAGCTGGCCTGGGTAAAACAAAACGAACCTGAGTTATACGCAAAGATTGATAAGGTCATGCTTCCGGGAGATTTTATCGCAATGAAGTTGACCTCGCAGGTCACTACCAGCATTTCTGCGTTATCTGAAGGTATTTTCTGGGATTTTCAAACCAACAGTTTATCAGCAGAGCTGATGAGCTATTACGGCTTCAGCGAGTCGCTGATCCCGGAGATCAAACCTGTATTTTCTGAACATGGCCGGGTATCATCGGCCATTGCCGGCGAACTGGGCTTAAAGGAAGGGACACCAGTAACTTACAAAGCCGGCGACCAGCCCAACAATGCCCTGTCATTAAATGTACTGGAACCGGGCGAAGTTGCTGCTACCGCAGGAACATCCGGTGTGATCTATGGTGTAAGCGACCAGCTGACATTTGATGATCAGTCGCGCGTAAACACCTTTGCACATGTAAACTATGCCGAGGAGCAAAAACGCCTCGGGGTATTACTGTGCATCAACGGGACAGGGAGCCTTAACCGCTGGACAAAAAACCTGTTCGGGTCATCCATGAGCTATGCGGCGATGAATGCCGAAGCAAAAAAGGTAAAGATCGGCGCCGATGGATTAAGGGTATTGCCCTTCGGAAACGGCGCAGAGCGCATGCTTGAGAACAGGCTTGTAGGCGTTCACTTTCAAAATATAGACCTAAACCTGCATTCGCAGGCCCATCTTTTCCGCGGCGTACAGGAAGGTATTGCTTTTGCATTCCGCTACGGATTTGATATTATGCGCTCAAACGGCATGAGCCCCAGCGTGATCCGCGCGGGGAAAGCCAACCTCTTTTTAAGTGAGCTTTTCCTCCAGGCATTTGTGAACAGCACAGGTGTTCCGGTAGAACTGTATGAAAATGACGGCAGTGTAGGGGCGGCCCTCGGTTCGGGAATCGGCGCTAAAACCTTTTCGGCACCAGCCGAAGCTTTCAGCAATATCAGATGCCTTCAGGTAGTAGAACCAACGGTAACAGAAACGTATGAGCCTGTATACCAGGAATGGCTCGGTCTTTTAAACAAGCAAATCAATATAAACTAATTAATATGGCAAATGTAATTACGGGAGAAAAAGAATTCTTCAAAGGAATCGGACAGGTAAAGTTCGAAGGCGCAGATTCAGATAACCCACTGGCTTTCCGCTGGTATGATGAAAACAGGATTGTTGCAGGTAAAACCCTGAAAGACCATCTGCGTTTTGCCGGTGCCTACTGGCATTCATTTGTAGCTACCGGCGGCGATCCCTTCGGAGAGCCTACCATCATCCATCCATGGAACGAAAAAGCTGATGCTGTAGAAAGAGCAAAGGATAAAATGGATGCAGCATTTGAATTTTTAACCAAAATGAACATCCCTTTTTACTGCTTCCACGATGTGGATGTGGTAGATTATACCAACGACGTAAAAGATAACGAAAGACGCCTGCAGGCCCTGGTTGAATATGCCAAACAAAAACAGGAAGCCAGTGGCGTAAAACTGTTATGGGGAACGGCAAACCTGTTCTCTCACCGCAGGTATATGAACGGTGCCTCCACGAACCCTAATTTCCATGTACTTGCCCACGGTGCTGCACAGGTAAAGTTTGCACTTGATGCCACAATCGCCCTTGGCGGAGAAAATTATGTATTCTGGGGCGGCCGAGAAGGATACATGAGCCTGCTCAATACCAATATGAAACGTGAGCAGGAACATCTGGCCAAGTTCTTACACGCTTCTAAGGATTATGCACGCAAACAAGGGTTTAAAGGCACATTCTTAATCGAGCCTAAACCATGCGAGCCATCCAAACATCAGTACGATTATGATGCTGCAACAGTGATCAGCTTCCTGCGCCAGTACGACCTGATGGACGATTTTAAACTGAATCTTGAAGTTAACCACGCTACGCTTGCCGGCCATACCTTCCAGCATGAAGTGCAGGTAGCAGCAGATGCAGGGCTGCTGGGTTCTATGGATGCCAACAGAGGTGATTACCAGAACGGATGGGATACCGACCAGTTTCCGAATAACATCAATGAACTGGCAGAAACAATGCTGATCTTTCTGGAAGCAGGTGGCTTACAGGGCGGAGGGATCAACTTTGATGCAAAAATCAGAAGAAATTCTACCGATGCGGCAGATTTGTTCTACGCACATATTGGCGGGATGGACACTTTTGCAAGGGCCCTGATCATTGCGGACAACATCCTTCAGAAATCTGACTATAAAAAGATAAGAACAGAAAGATATGCCTCGTTTGACAGCGGCGCAGGCAAGGACTTTGAAAGTGGTAAACTCAGCCTCGAAGACCTTACTGCATATGCTATTGAAAAAGGTGAGCCTGAAACGCTGAGCGGAAGACAGGAGTTGCTGGAAAATATCGTTAACAGGTATATTTAATCTCTCAGAAGATGCATTCATTAGGTACGTACGACTATGTCGTTTTCCTCGTCTACTTCCTGGTCGTAGCGCTCTACGGCTGGACGGTTTACCGCAAAAAGCAGGCACAGGCAGAAAACTCCAAGGATTTCTTCCTGGCTAAGGACTCCTTGACCTGGTGGGCCATTGGCGCCTCGCTGATTGCCTCCAACATCTCTGCCGAGCAGTTTATTGGTATGAGCGGCTCAGGCTTTACCATGGGTCTGGCTATTGCTACCTATGAGTGGATGGCTGCGGCTACGCTGATTATCGTGGCAACGTTTTTTATCCCGGTATATATCAAGAACAAGATTTACACCATGCCACAGTTTCTGGGACAGCGGTATAACAGTACGGTGGCTATGATCATGGCCATCTTCTGGCTGCTGCTGTATGTGGTGGTAAACCTGACTTCCATTTTGTACCTGGGCGCACTGGCTATTAACAGTATCTCCGGAATCAATACTACGGCCTGTATGTACATCCTGTCCATATTTGCCGTAATCATCACCCTTGGGGGGATGAAGGTAATTGGCTATACGGATGTAATCCAGGTTTTCTTCCTGATCCTTGGCGGACTGGCTACTACATATCTGGCCTTACAACTGGTATCCGCACACTTTGGCACCACAGGTGTCCTCAACGGACTAGGACTGATCAAGGAAAAGGCTGTTGACCATTTCCAGATGATCTTTCACAAAGAAAACCCGCATTATATGGATTTGCCCGGATTATCGGTGCTGATCGGCGGGATGTGGATCGTTAACCTCAACTACTGGGGATGTAACCAGTACATCACGCAAAGGGCACTGGGCGCAGATTTAAAAACTGCCAGGGGCGGTCTGTTATTTGCCGCTGCACTGAAATTGCTGATGCCAGTAATCGTTGTTTTACCCGGGATTGCCGCCTATGTACTGTACAAGGAAGGTGCAGGATCATTCCAGATGGACATGATGAAGGACGGCTCGCTGAACGCTGATTCGGCCTATCCTGTACTGCTCAACTTACTGCCCGCTGGTCTGAAAGGTCTGTCCTTTGCAGCATTAACAGCAGCAATCGTAGCCTCACTGGCTGGTAAAGCGAACAGTATCGCTACCATCTTTACATTGGATGTTTACAAAAAGGTAATCAATAAAGATGCGGATGAGAACAAACAGGTGATCATTGGCAGGGTTACGGTAATCGTGGCAATGATCCTTGCAATTATCATTGCCCCTCAACTGGGCATTGATAAAAAAGGAGGTTTCCAGTTTATCCAGGAGTACACGGGATTTGTATCGCCGGGTATCTTCGCTATGTTTATCCTTGGTTTCTTCTGGAAAAGGACAACTTCCAATGCAGCATTGTTTGCCACCATCGGAGGTTTCCTGATGTCTGTAGGCTTTAAGGTATTGCCATCCTTTGCAAACCTGCAATGGTTAAACCCAATGGGTTTCTCTAAGTTGGTGGAGCAGAAAGACGGCAGCATGCTGTACGAGATTCCTTTCTTGGACAGGATGGGTTTTGTATTTGTGATCTGTATTGTTGCCATGTATATCATTAGCCTATTTGAGAACAGGAATGGCGTTAACCCTAAAGGTCTGGAGATCGATAGGGGCATGTTTAAAACCACACCAGGTTTTATGGTTGGCGCCTTGCTGATCATGGGTGTGATCGTTGCGCTATATACGATATTCTGGTAAGTACAGAAGTCTAAAATCTTTAATCCCCTTGTTCACGCAAGGGGATTTTTTTTATCAGAACACTATTCCAGGTTAATTATGATATTAATTTAAATAAAATCTTCTTTTAAATCAATAAATACTTAATATTGCATAAACAAATCTCAATATTATGGCATACCCATTAACACCAACTCCGTCTCTCAATAATGCTGAATGGGAAAAATTCACTAAAGAACTTGAGGCAAATGAAAATAAAAAAGTACCTAAAAAAGAAATAGAACGCATGGATGACTTAGTAAGGAAAGTTTTGGCGAACAGCAAACTTAAATGAAATTAGAGCTATTAGACTTTACTTTGAATGCCATTTCGGAAAATTCGAAGGTTGCTTCATTTGATTGCGATCAGGCAGATATAACGGATTTTCTGAGAGAGGATGCGCTGAATTATCAAAATCAGCTCTTGGCGAGCACCTATATATTTACAGATTTAAAGGAAAATATATGGGCATATTTTTCGGTATCAAACGATTGCGTTAAAAGTACAGGAGAAGAGAATGGTTTTGATAATTTTGTATGGAACAGGTTGCATCGTACTATCAAAATTCCAAATTCTAAGCGAATGCGCAACTATCCTTCAATAAAAGTTGGAAGACTGGGGGTGCACAAAGGACTACACGGTACTGGTTTAGCCTACCAGCTAATGGATTTCATCAAAAGGTGGGTTCCTGTTGATCATAAACCCGCATGCAGATTACTGACATTAGATGCTGTGAACCAATTTAAGCAGATTAAATACTACAACCGTAATGAATTTGAATTTCTATTAGAGACCGATGAAAATAGTAAGACAAGAGTCATGTATTATGATTTGCTTAAATTAAAACATCGATCGTAAGTTTTATTTATTCATTATTGGGAATAAGCGCAAAGTTGAACTACCCCAGAACCAACATCTTGCACATATTAATCTTCAGTTGAAAACGGCGATGCCGGAAGCCCTTCTTTATTATAAAGATTAGCCCCCTCCGGATTATCTGCCCAGGCGTATCTAACATACAAAGGCTGTTTGATATCCTCGCTCCAGACTTTAACCTGATCCCCTTGTATCCTGGCATGTGCCCATACAAATTTTCGATCAGCACCGGCGACGGCAAACTGCATCAGCTCCCCTCCTCCTTTAGCAAAAAGGCCACTGCCTGTATTACTGAAAGAGATCGTGATCAGGTTTTCCTCCACAACGGCCGATTGATACAAAGGGCCGGAAGAGACAATCTTTTGATCAGCATAGGCAATCTTCTGCGCGAGCAGCGCCAGTCGCTCTCCCACATCTTTTTTATTTAGTGGATGTATATCGTTCCATTCCCCCGCATCAATATTCACACTCATACCAGTATGAGGTACAGATAACGTCTTCAATTGTGCCTGCCGCAATTCTGCCCATTGGCTTTCTGAGGGCAAGTATTGTACTTCCATAAAATTGGGGAGCTGTGCATACAGAAAAGGCAGATCAGGCTGATGCCATTGTTTACGCCAGTCTGCAATAAGTGCAGGCAATAGATAGCGATATGCAGCGGGATTAAATGTATTGGCTTCGCCCTGATACCAAAGCACTCCTTTTACAGCAAAATTAGTTACAGGCACCACCATGGTATTATACAAGCCTGAAGGTTCATTCTGCATAACCAGGCGCGTACTTGGCGGCGGATTTTTTGAAGGGTCAAATACCTGCCCTACTTTATACTGCCAGTCGCCCCTAAGGTCTACCACGGTCTCCCCTGCAATCAACTGGTAATTCTTATCAGGCACAAAACCCCCTTTTCCTGTATTGTTTACCACTCTTACCACGATAATATTCCGGCCCGGCTTTAATACTCCAACCGGAACTATGTACCTTCTGGGAGGATACTGGTAAGATGTAGAACCTACAAAAATCCCGTTGATATAGACGACATCTACATCCACAATACGGCCCAAAAATAATCTGGCACCCGATCCCGATACACCGGCCGGCAGATTTATCTCTTTACGAAACCAGAGCACCCCGTTTAATCCGCGAACCCCCTGATCTGCCCAATATCCAGGCAGCCAGAAGTGATGCCAGCCCTGCTCAGGTACATATTCGGGATTGTACCATCTTATTGGGCCATTCATACCCGCATCCGGATTTTCTTCAGGTCCATTCTTTGGCCCTTTTCCAGTTGCGACACTAGCTTTCTCAAAGGAGGCAGACATTACCCTCCTTATATAAGCGCTGTCCTGAAAGTTCTTCAGTCTTTCTGTATACTCAGGAAATTGTTTTAATTTTTCTGCACTGGTCCAGGCTTCAACAGGCGTTCCGCCAACACTGGAATTAATAATTCCGATGGGCACATGGAATTGCAGATAGATTTTTCTGGCAAAAAAATAAGAGGCTGCTCCGAAGCCCAGCACATTTGCAGGTGTTGCAGCCATCCACTTTCCAGGCGGAAGATCATCATGCAAACGGGTGACATCAGCTGCAGTGGGGACAAAAAAGTTACGGATCTGCGGGTATTCCGCTGTCCTGATATCCTCCGGATAACGCTCTTTTACCCGCTCCATGTTAATCACCATATTGGATTGTCCCGCACAAAACCAGACATCCCCAATTAAAATATCATGCAGCATCAAATGATTGCTGGCGCGGATATCCATCGTATAGGGGCCACCGGCTTTCATAGCAGGCAGCGTAAGCATCCATTTGCCATCAGCACCAGTTATAGTTTTATAACTTTTGCCCCTAAACTGAATACTGATCTTTTCGCCGGCGGATGCCCAGCCCCATATTTTGAGACGGGCATCGCGCTGCAGTACCATTCCATCAGCGATGAGCTGAGGGAGCCGGACCTGGGCCAGGCTGAGCTGCCCGGCGAGCAATAGTCCGCCAAAAAGCACAATTACGAAAGAGCTTTTCTTATATTTCATTACCTGAGTCTAATATCCGGGATTTTGCGGCAGAGCCGGTCCTGTAGTGACCAGATTGATCAGCGACAGTGGTATCGGGCGCAACGCATATGCATCAGCCGGACTGGTTTTGGAATAACCCGGATAAGCTTCTGAATTGTACAGCTGTAACCTGCGGCTGAGCGACTGTGTACGGGTAAGATCCCACCAGCGGGTACATTCTTCATATGTTTCCCGGGAGCGTTCATCCAGAATAAAATCAAGCGTTACCTGCGCAGGCAGCACCTGTATCGCCGCTATTGCTGCTGTATTCTGCGCAGCTGTATTTGTCGTTTTAAACGCTGCCCTTGTCCTGATCACGTTCAGCATGTCTGCAGATTTCTGCAGGTCTCCGGCTTTGAACAAGGCTTCGGCTGCCAGCAGGTAAACATCAGCAAACCTCGCCAGTACAAATGGACGGGTAGAAGGATCGTTTACCGCTGCCCTGTTCGGATCATCATATTTTTTCATAGAAGGGAAAACCACCGGGGTATAGGGATTCGCTGAAGTCCCCGCGGCTACCGATGGCGGCAACAGGATCACCCCTTTAAAGGATGCCCTTTTTGCAGCGCCGGGATCAAAAGGCGGTGTCCAGATCGCAGTGTCCACACCTACAGTTAAGGCTCCTCTGGGCGTACTTACACCGGCAGTATTCGCAATCCAGGTAGTCTGAAAAGTTTTATCAAACCTGCTGTCGTTTACCCTTTCTGCAAATACGCGCAGCATGTAGTCTGTGTTTGGCCTGATCCTGATAAAGGGCCTTCCGTTAGGGATGTCACGCGTCATCACCGCCGATCCTGTAGCGGTTGGGTAGTTTGCAGTAATTGACGGGTAGTTAGGACGGAACAGATAATTTGTCACGTTATAATTCCCCCCGGAGCCTCCCGGCGCGTAATTTCCATATTTTGTATCACTGCTTTCATCAATCACAAACAGCGTTTCCTTACCATAGTCATTTGCCGGCCTGAAGGCATCTGCAAAATCCTGCCACAGGTCAACCCCGTATGTTGCCCGGTTATCAATCAAACCCTGAAAGGTTGTTGCCGCCGTAGCAAAATCGCCGGTCTGTGCAGCTTTAGACCATCCCCTGGTCAGGTATGTTTTCCCCAGGAAGTACAATGCTGTAGCCTGGGTAGCTGCCTTTCCTCCAAAGGGTTGCCCGGGCTTTACCTGCAGTTCTTTGGACGATTCGGAAAAATCCCTGATCATCTGCGCATACAGATCAGCAAGAGGGGCACGGGAATCTGAAGTTGTAGGGTTTACAATCAAACTCACATGAAGCGGCATTTCTCCAAAATTCACCACCATGTAATAGTACAGCATCCCGCGAAGGAACTTAGCCTGTGCAATATACTGCGTACGCTGTACAGGATCAGTAAATACCTCCGCATTGGCGATTACCCCGTTAAGCGTATTGATATCCGTATAGGCATTTTGCACAATATACCTGAAATCGTCCAGGCCAATATTTGCATAAGTAAACAGCCCGATATTGCTGGTACTTCCTCCTGCAAGGGTCTCGTCCGTACCGGCCACCAGCTGATTGGTAAAGCCCTCGGTACCCCAGAGCCCCCGCAATGATCCGTATACCCCGGTGATGCTGCCAATCAATCCAACAGGTGTACCAAAAGACTGCTGTGTTAACTGTGTCTTCTGGTTTTCATCCAAAAAACTTTTTTTACAGCCGCCTGCACTGAGTGTGGCTGTTGCTGCTATGATTATAGAAATCTTAGTGTATAATTTCATCTGAGTACTTTTAAAAATTAAAACCTTGCACTTACGCCTAACTGGTAGGTACGTGTTGGCGGATTATTTAAGTTGGCAGTGATCGCGCGACTGGTAGTTGTCCCAGCAGTTCCCCCACCTGCTGTTGGTGTGGTACCGGCAACAGTTGAAGAGACTGCGCCCCCTGTCGCATTTCCTTCGGGATCAATCCCATAACCACTTTTAACCAGTGGCGAATAAATAATAAAGGGATTAAAACAGGTGGCATAAACCCTTAGCGAGCTTAGTCCCGATCCTTTCAGCATTTCTGATTTGAAAGTATATCCAAGGTTGATGCTTCGCATTTTCACAAAAGAGCCATCACGCACAGCCAGCGTAGAGGCATAGATCTGCTTATCGTTAGCAGCATCTGGGGCCGGAAATGCGTTTGTAGGATTAGTGGGCGTCCAGTAATCCACTTTCCACTGGTTTACGCGACTGTTCCCGAAAAAGGGATAACCCTGTGCACTGCCGTCGGCAGACAGGTACGGGGCCAGGATCTTCTGGCCGATACGCGCATCAGCAACAAAGGAAAGATCAATGCCCTTGTAGCTAAACCTGTTGGTAATACCGCCCGTAAAATCAGGCTGGAAATTACCGATGATCTGCAGGTCGCTGGCGTTGATCTTACCATCGCTGTTCAGGTCTTCCACTTTGATCTGACCCGGTTTTTGCCCGTACACGGCCGCCTGGGCAGCTTCGCTGGTTTGCCAGATACCAATCTTTTTCACATCATAGATCACATTGAAAGGCTGGCCAACAAACCAGTTGTTTCCCAGGTCCTGCTGTATGCCGTCGTGCAGCGCAACGATCTCGCTCCTGTTAAAGGAGATATTGAAATCCGTAGACCAGTTAAAGCCGTCCTGGCTTTTGATATTGGCAGAGCTCAAAGCAATTTCAAGCCCTCTGCCTTTTGTTTTACCTTCATTTGCGGTATAGGATGTTGCACCATTGGTATATGGGAGGTTTACCACCTGCAGGATATGGTCTGTCTTCTGGTCGTACACGTCCACAGTACCTGTAATACGGTTATTGAACAATGCAAAGTCTAAACCAATGTCCAGCTGCTTCGTAAACTCCCAGGTCAGGTTCTGGTTAGCCAGGTTGCTCAATAAATATCCGTTGGCGGCAGAACCGGCACTGCCGATAGGGCCAAAGTTGTAGAAATTACTGGAGAGGTTCCCTGCGGATGAATAGGCATTTACCGACTGGTTAGATGTTTTGCCGTATCCTCCCCTCAGTTTTAAAGCAGAAACCACATTTTTTATCCCGCTGAAAAAGCTTTCACGGTCGATATTCCATGCTGCACCAAATGCAGGATAAACATAGTATTTTTTAGTAGGGAATACAGAAGAGCCATCGTCCCTGATGGTTGCAGTAATAGAATATTTACCGTCAAATACATAGTTAAGCCGGGCCATGTAAGAGATCAGCCTGGTTTCAGAATATCCTCCCGGACCGGCACTTACCGTGGCGGCCTGCTGTAAATTGTAGTTTTGGATATAATCTGCCGGTATGCCCACCCCGTTAAAGCTGTTGTTCTGGAAATGGTCACGCTCAATACTGTATAAACCGGTAAAAGTTACATGGTGCTTTTCCTTAAACGTTTTATCATAGGTCAGCAGGTTTTCAAAGGTATAGGTGTAATTTTCACTGGAGTTTACAGCCTCGCTGGCCTGGGTATAGGATGTGGCCTGATTATAAAAAGTATTTGGCCCGCTGTAGGCACCACCATTACCAGAGTAATAGCTCAATCCCGCATTGGCGCGGTATTTCAGGCCGTCCATAATCTTTACCTCGGCATACAGCGTGTTTACAGAACTTAACCGTCTGTTCTGGTTGGTATTCGTTTCCTTGTCCTTAATGGTTAAGGGGTTTACTGTGGCAGCATCTACAGAGCCCGCAAGCGGGAACAGGTTGATGGACCCGTCAGCGTTATACGGTGATACCAAAGGGCTCAGGCGGATTACCCCGCCTACCGGGAACCGGTCGGCACCATTTGTAACCGCCAGGTTAGGCGCCAGTGACCCCCCTATTTTTACCCGCTCGCTCACCTGATGGTCAAGCGTAGCCCTTAAGCTGTAGCGTGTAAAGTCCTGTCCGTAAACTATGCCCTGCTCCTTACGGTAACCGGCGCTTAGTGAAAACTGGGTGGATTCGTTGCCGCCGGATATACTCAGGTTCTGGTTGTTCACATAACCTGTTCTAAAGATGATATCCTGCCAGTTGGTATTGGTACCATTGGCCAGGCCGGCAGTTTCTGCAGCTGTAAGGTTGTAGGCACTTGTACCTGGGTTAACACTGTTTAATGCTTTTGCGTTTTCCTTAAAGGCGGCATATTCCTGCCCGTTCATAAAGTTATACTCTGAAGTCCTGTCGCTGATCCCATAATAGGCATTATAACTGATCAACGCCTTTCCTGATTTTCCACGTTTGGTGGTAATAATAATTACACCGCTGGCACCTCTGGAACCGTAAATGGCCGTAGCAGACGCATCCTTTAATACATCAAGCGTATTCACATCGTCAGGGTTGATATCATTGATACTGCCCCCGATAAATGGAATTCCGTCAAGTACAATCAACGGCCCGTTCTGCGCATTGGCAGCAGTACCGGTAGCGCCCAGAGAGCGTTCGCCACGCACACGGATCTGCCCCGCAGCCCCCGGTTGTGTACCACTTGCCTGGATATCTACCCCGGCCAGGCGTCCCTGCAGCTGGTTAACCACGTTGGTTGCCGGTATTTCTGCCAGAGCGGCCCCGCTGATCGAGGCTACGGCACCGGTAACGTCCTGCTTGCGCTGTGTACCATAGCCCACTACCACAACCTCATTGAGGTTGCCCGATTCCGGCAGCAGGAAAACACTCACTGCCTGTGCGGCCCTGGCCTGTACTTCTTTTGGGGTATAGCCGATATACGAAATAACAAGCGTTGCTTCTGGCCCCGGAACATTTAAGGAGAAATTGCCATTGCTGTCTGAAGAAGTACTTGCCTTCCCGGATTTGATTCTTACGATGGCACCCGGAAGCGGCGCCCCCTTCTCATCGCTGACTTTACCCCTCAGGGTAGAATTCTGGGCAAATACATTTGCCGGGAGCAAAGCAGATAGCAACAGGATACCTATTGCATGATACAACTTTTTGAGTTTGATTTTTTCCATAACAAAAGTTTAATATTTGGTGTATTTTTTTTAAGCGGGCAAAAACTATTCAGGTGTTCTCATTTCTTATAAAATTTGATAACAAATAATTATTTACAGATACATCTCCGTTTGTAGCATGATTTAGAAAAATATCATTGGGTCTCATTGAAGCACAGGATGATATATTTGGTTACGGCGATAAATGTAGAAAGAATTTTGAATATTGCAATCGATTGTAATTTATTTTCATAAATTTATTTTTTAATTGACAGAGCCCTTTGAAAAGGCGGGCAGATGAAAAGACAAAAAGATATTTGCTGTGATGTCCGTTAATAAGGGATAAATATTATCCTACAGGCAATTATGAGCAGCCAATACTAAAATTAATAACCCGGTAAATCCGGCAGATAACCAAATTATAAACACTGTAACTGATCAATCAACTTCGTACGAACAGCTTCGTTTAGTTGAAATCGATTGCATTATCTTAGCAAAGATGAAGATAAACCGAGCATTACAATCAATGATTTTACAGCTGACTGCAGCAGTAGTGGCAACCGTATGCACCAGTTTCCTGCTGCAGGGCAATTACTCCGTCCTGCCGACTAAACCGGCGCAGCACCACCGGCAGGAGAGCAAGGGCTTAAAGGATTATTATCAGTCCTTCTTTTACATGGGCGTTGCGGTATCCCCAAAATCCCTGTCGGGCGATGAGGGGGCGCTGATCAAAAATCAGTTTAACAGTATCACCCCGGAGAATGCAATGAAAATGTCAGTGATCCATCCCGCAGAGGACAGGTATTCCTGGAAGGATGCAGATTCAATCGTCAGCATTGCTGCAGCAAACAAAATCAGGATCCGCGGACATAACCTGTGCTGGCATGAGCAGGTTCCTGCCTGGATGTTCAAAGGCAAAGACGGGAAGCAGGTAACAAAAGAAGTGCTGCTGCAGCGGCTTAAATCGCATATATTCACCGTAGTGCAACGGTATAAAGGAAAAATCTACGCCTGGGACGTAGTCAATGAAGCTATTGATGACGATCCCGCCAGGTTCCTCCGCAATTCGCCCTGGTACCAGATCTGCGGGGAAGATTTTATATCCAAAGCTTTTGAATATGCGCATGAGGCAGATCCCAATGCCCTGCTTTTCTACAACGACTACAATACCGAAAGACCAGAGAAGCGCGACAGGATCTTCAGATTATTAAAAAAGCTGAAGGATGCAGGTGTTCCTGTACATGGCGTAGGGCTTCAGGGACACTGGTCGCTTTTTGAACCGGCTGCGGCAGAGCTCAGCGCAGCGATTGAAAAATATGCCTCTCTGGGATTAAAAGTGCAGATCACTGAAATGGATATTTCTGTATACCCATGGGAAAAGGAAAAGAGGGCCCTGCGACCGGGCGAGTCGGCAGCTTTTAGTCCGCAGATGGAGAAAAAGCAGGCGGAAAAATATGCAGAAATATTCAAAATACTACGTGCACACCGCAATGTGATCACTGGCGTTACTTTTTGGAACGTGTCTGACCGGCATAGCTGGCTTGACGAATATCCGGTGCAGGGGCGCAAAAATTACCCGCTTTTATTTAACCGGCAGCTGCAGCCAAAAATGGCTTATGATAAGGTTGTAAATTTTTAAACTATGAAAACATCATTTCTAATTTGTACTGTATTCCTGCTGCTCGGCAACAGTTCGCAGCTCCTGGCTGCAGATGACCATTCCTATGTTTCATCAAAAGGTGGAAAAGGTTATTTTCAGCTTGCCGGCGAAGGCAGGCAAACCTCTTTGCAGGTAAGCAAACAGGATTTTCCGGGCGTAATCCTTGCGGCGAAAAACCTGCAGGCAGACCTGAAAATGGTCAGCGGCGAAGCGGGCCTCCTGCTCACTGCAGGTATGGCAAAAACAAGAACAGTAGTGATCATCGGCACCCTGGGCAAAAGCCCGGAGATTGACCAGCTGGTAAAAGACAAAAAACTTTCTGTCAGCACTATCACAGGCAAATGGGAAAGCTTTATCATTCAAACCGTAGATCATCCTTCAGCCGGAATAGACCAGGCACTGGTCATTGCCGGAAGTGATAAACGGGGAACAATCTTTGGCATTTATGACCTCTCCTCAAAAATAGGTATATCTCCATGGTACTGGTGGGCCGATGTCCCGGTGGTCAAACAAAAAGAACTATATATCCTTCCCGGGGAACATACCTTAGGAAGCCCTGCGGTTAAATACCGGGGAATATTCCTGAATGATGAAGCCCCTGCACTTTCCGGCTGGACAAAAGAGAAATTCGGTGGCTTTAACCATCAGTTTTACGCCCACGTTTTTGAGCTGATCCTCAGGCTCAAAGGAAATTACCTGTGGCCAGCCATGTGGGGAAACGCCTTTTATGATGATGATCCGATGAATGCACCGCTGGCCGATGAATATGGCGTGGTGATTGGCAGCTCTCATCACGAGCCGCTGATGCGGGCGCATGACGAATGGCGAAGATATGGCAACAAGGGCGCATGGAATTACAGCAGCAATGCCGCATCCTTAAAATCCTTTTGGGAAACGGGGATCCGCAGAATGGGCCAGAACGAAAGTATCGTCACCGTAGGCATGAGGGGTGACGGTGATGAGCCTATGTCTGAAGGCAGCAACATCGCCCTGCTGGAAAAGATCGTGAAAGACCAGCGGCAGATCATTGCAGAGGTCACCAAAAAAGATATTACCGCTACACCGCAGCTCTGGGCGCTGTACAAAGAGGTACAGGAATACTACGACAAGGGAATGCGGGTACCGGATGATATTACCCTGCTCTTATGCGATGATAACTGGGGAAATATCAGAAAACTGCCCAAACTGACAGATAAGCCCAGAACAGGGGGATATGGGATTTACTATCATTTCGACTATGTGGGCGATCCAAGAAATTACAAATGGCTCAATACCAACCCGCTCCCAAGGATACAGGAACAAATGAACCTGGCCTATGAGTATGGTGCAAAACAGATCTGGATTGTCAACGTAGGCGATCTGAAGCCAATGGAGTTTCCTATTGAATTTTTTCTTGACTACGCCTGGGCACCAGAAAAATGGCCTGCGGACAAACTGGAGGATTACACGGTACGCTGGGCAGAAAAGCAATTTGGTAAAACCCATGCCAGACAGATTGCATCCATCCTTTCCAGGTATTTAAAATATAGCTCATCGAGGAAGCCAGAATTGCTGGATGAACATACCTACAGCCTCATCAACTATAAAGAATTTGAACATGTGATCACTGCATACAACCAACTTGAAGCAGATGCTGCGGCAATATCCAAATTGATACCGGCCAATGCCAGAGATGCCTATTACCAGCTGGTCTTACACCCGGTACTGGCCTATGCCAATCTGAACAGGCTGTATTATGCTGTGGCGCAAAACAAACTGTATGCCAGCCAGGGAAGATCTGCCACCAACCTGCTTGCTGCCAAAGCAAAGCGCTTATACGCAAATGACCAGGCCATCACAGATTACTACAATACCAAACTGTCAGGCGGCAAATGGAACCACATGATGGACCAAACCCATATCGGTTACACGTACTGGCAACAGCCCGAAAGCAATAAAATGCCCCAAACCACAGAGATCGTTCTTCCGGAAACAGCAGCAATGGGCGTAGCTGTAGCAGGATCTGAAGACTGGTTCCCTCAAAGAGCGCAAGCTCTCCTGCTTCCTGTTTTATACCGGCAGGATACGGCATCCAGCTATATAGAAATTTTTAACAGGGGCAAAAAAGCATTCCGGTATACGGCTGTGTCTGCAAAAAGCTGGTTAACAGTGAGCAAGCCCAAAGGATTAATCACTGCACAGGAAAGATTACTGGTGAGAGCAGATTTCTCTAAAGCCCCCAAAGGTACATCTGCCGTCCCTATTGTCATTACAGCAGAAAACGGAGAAAACGTGACCGTTATGGCCAGGGTATCCAACACCTCAGCAAAAGGCATAAAAGGATTTCTGGAAGAAAACGGGTATATCTCTATTGCTGCGGAACATTTTACCAGAGCGGTTGCTGATCAGGATGTAAGCTGGAAAATACTGCCTGATCATGGCAGAACTGGGAGCGCAGTAACCGCCTGGCCAGTAACGGCGGCTATGCGTAAAATCGATAAGGATAGCCCCAGGTTAGAATATACAATCAATATCAACAAGGCAGACACCATAAATATCAGCACTTACCTGTCGCCGACACTTGATTTTACCAATACCAAAGGATTGTTTTATGCGATTTCGATTGATGATGAAAAACCTCAGCTGATCAATATCAATGAAGTGAAAGATAGAAGCTGGGCTACTGATGTAGCAGAGAACATTAAAATCCTAAAATCCGCACACCCGGTTAAAGGTGCCGGGACACATACCTTAAAATTCTGGATGGTCAGTCCGGGAGTAGTATTGCAAAAGATTGTCATAGAAACAAAGAAAATCCCGTACAGCTACCTTGGGCCACCGGAAAGTCCCATGCTGAAATAGAAGACATCTTATGCTAGCCTTTGCCTATCAAATCAACCTCCAGTTTCAACCTGATGGTAACGCAATGCCTCGTGTTCAGAAGCTTGTACCCCGCTGTATTCTAACACGTGCTAACCACAGTTTAGAACAAGCCCCTTTTGGGTAAACTCAGTTGCAATAGCTATAGTTAAGAACAAAGCCCCTCAGTCCGTAAACTGAGGGGCCTTTGCACTCATTTGTGTGTGACAAATTATTTAACCTATTTATTCAGAATCCTCATTATACATTCTATACATAGGCTGTATCCCCGTCCTCCTTAAACACCACATTAACAGAGGACAATAACAAAACACACCAAAGGAATAAAGCATATCCATAAGTCGTATGCAACGATTCTGAATCCTAACCTGATCATAAAACGCAGGTATTCATCAAAACGCTACAACCTGATAAATTATATTTAATCTTTTAACAAGGCCGCTTTGGTATGCTCCCAGTTCATCCTGGCAATATTCAATACTGATATTCCCTGCGGGCATTTCACTTCACAGGCTTCGGTGTTGCTGCAATGACCAAAGCCCTCGGCATCCATTCTGGCTACCATCGTTAACACTCTTTTGGCAGCTTCCTTTTTACCCTGCGGCATTTTTGCAAGATGAGAGATCTTCGCAGAAGTAAACAGTGCAGCGCTTGAATTTTTACAGGTGGCCACACATGCGCCACAGCCAATACATGCCGCGGAGTCAAAAGCAGACTCTGCGTCCTCATGTGTGATCAGCAAAGTATTTGCTTCTGCAGGCTGTCCGGTATTTGCAGAGATGAAGCCGCCCGAGCGGATAATCCGGTCAAATGCAGAACGGTCAATTTTCAGGTCCCGCTTAACCGGGAAAGCCCGGGCCCTGAATGGCTCTACATAAATTGTAGCCCCGTCCTCAAACTCCCGCATATGGAGCTGGCAGGCTGTTAATCCCGCCACCGGGCCATGTGCCTGCCCATTGATCATCATCCCACAGGCTCCGCAGATCCCCTCGCGGCAGTCGTGGTCAAACTCTACAGGAAATTCTCCTTTCAGGATCAGCTGTTCATTCAGCGTATCCATCATTTCAAGGAAAGACATATGCTGGTCTACTTCGTCCAGATCATAATCTACCAGTTGCCCTTCGGCCAAAACGTCTTTCTGACGCCATATTTTGAGATGTATCTTCATGGTTCCTAAGTATAACTTCTAACAGATAAATTGATAAATTCGAATACCAAAGGTTCAGGATGTAAAACCGGGGGTTGATCGGCGCCAGTCCATTCCCAGGCTGATACGTAGCAAAACTCCTCGTCGTTCCTCAGCGCTTCGCCCTCTGCCGTCTGGTACTCTTCCCTGAAATGTGCCCCACAGGATTCTTCGCGGCTGAGCGCATCATGGCACATCAGTTCTGCGATTTCCAGATAATCAGCCACCCGGCCTGCTTTTTCCAGCTCAGCATTAATCTCGCCGGCAGTACCAGGCACAATCAGTTGTGTGTAAAAATCCTTGCGCAGCTGCTGAATGCCTGTGATGGCCGCATTTAATCCTCCGGCCGAACGTGACAGCCCGCATTTATCGTAAAGCATCTTGCCCAGTTCTTTATGGAAATGATCCGCAGTTTTTGTCCCCCGGATGGCCAGCAGCCTGTTCAGCTGTTCATTCACCTGTTTTTCTGCAATCTCAAACTGAGGATGGTTTACCGTAGCTTTTTCGCCTTTTAGTTCCCCGGCCAGATAATTTGCAATGGTATAGGGAAGAATAAAATAACCATCCACACAAGCCTGCAGCAATGAATTTGCACCAAGTCTGTTGGCCCCATGATCTGCGAAATTAGCTTCGCCAACCGCAAAAAGGCCCGGGATGGTCGTCATCAGCTCATAGTCTACCCACAGCCCACCCATAGAAAAGTGGGCTGCCGGCGAGATCTTCATCGGCGCGGCATAGGCATCATCAGCAGTAATCTTTTTATACATCGAAAAAAGGTTCCCGTATTTCTCTTTTACCTTTTCCATGCCCTGCTCTTTGATGGCCCTGGAGAAATCCAGGTACACGGCATTCTGCTTCGCGCCAACACCAAATCCAGCGTCAATCCGTTCTTTGGCAGCCCGTGATGAGATATCCCGGGGTGCAAGGTTCCCGAAAGAGGGATAACGCCGTTCCAGGTAGTAGTCACGCTCTTCCTCTGGAATATCATTTGCAGCGCGCTTTTCATCTGCAAGCTTTGGCACCCAGATACGCCCGTCGTTCCGCAGTGATTCAGACATCAGGGTTAATTTAGACTGATAGTCCCCTGCCTGTGGTAAACACGTTGGATGTATCTGCGTCCAGCTCGGGCAGGCCATCAATGCGCCTTTTTTATGTGCCCTCCAGATTGCAGAGCCGTTACAGCCCATGGCCAAAGTAGACAGGTAATAGATCTTGCCAAATCCGCCGGTGGCGATCACTACGGCCTCAGCTGCATAACGTTCAATGTTACCGGTATCCAGGTTCCGCGCAATAATACCTTTTGCCTTGCCATCTATCAACACCAGGTCCAGCATTTCATGCCTGGCATACAGGGCAACCTTTCCAAGTTCAACCTGCCTCATGAGCGACTGGTAAGCGCCCAGCAGTAACTGCTGACCGGTTTGTCCGCGTGCATAAAAAGTACGGCTTACTTGCACACCGCCAAATGAGCGGTTGCTCAGATAGCCGCCATACTCCCTTGCAAAAGGCACGCCCTGTGCAACCGCCTGGTCTATCAGGCTCAGTGAGCATTCTGCCAAACGGTAAACATTGGCTTCACGGGCCCTGAAATCGCCCCCTTTAAGGGTATCGTAGAACATTCTGAACACAGAATCTCCGTCGTTCTGATAATTCTTTGCCGCGTTTACCCCGCCCTGGGCAGCAACTGAATGTGCCCTTCTGGCAGAATCCTGAAAGCAAAAAGACTGCACCGGATAACCCTGTTCAGCCAGTGATGCCGCCGCAGAGGCGCCGGAAAGGCCGGTACCTATCACAATTACCGGCAGTTTCTTACGGTTTGCAGGATTAACCAGTTTAGCATGGGCCTTATAAAAACTCCATTTATCTTCCAGTGGCCCTTCCGGGATTTTAGCATCTAATTCCATAATCCAAAATGAGTGAGGTGAACATAAACGGGAATAATCGAAAATCCTATTGTAATGGCGTAACTGTATATCAGCCCAAAAATTTGTACATAACCGGCATATCGCGGATGGTATAAGCCGAGTGTCCTCACCGCGCTTTTAAAACCATGCAGCAGATGATACCCCAGGGCAAGCATTGCAAAAACATACAACAGTACGTACCACCATGATTTAAAGGCGTAGATGACCACCACATACAGGTTTTTGTAACCCTCTTTGTCTTTGGGCACTGTACCAAACTTATAGAGGTACCAGAAATCCTTGAAATGTATAATCAGGAAAATCAGCAGGATGCTTCCCAGGATGCCCATATTTCTTGAATACCATTTGCTCACCTGTTTACGGTCATCATATGCATATTTTGAAACAGCTTTTTTGTTCCGGATGGTAATCACTAACGCATCCACCGCATGTGCAACCAGCGAAAAGTACAGCACATACGAGATCATCATGATAAAGATATTGCCCGACAGCAAGTCTGAATAATAGTTAAAACTTCCTTCTGCGCGTTCGGGAGGCAACAACAGCTGCAGGTTTCCCAGCAGATGGATCACCAGGAAAAAACAGAGGAAGAGTCCCGTGAGGGCCATCAGGTTTTTCCGTGAAAGTGTACTGCTTAAAATGGTTTTCATATTGATTGAATAAGTGAATTTATTTGACGCCCAGTGCGGGTGGCTCCAGGTTATGTAGTATTAATATACCCCTGTAACCTTCCACCACAGACCACCCAGACCCATCCAGATCACCAGCAGGGCGATGCCGATCACCAGACCTATACTCCACCAGTGCTTCACGTCAACGTAACCGCTTCCAAAAAACACAGGTGCGGGACCATGTGCATAATGCGTGATCGTTCCATATAATGACCCTGTAAATCCAAGCATCAGCGCCAGCAGCAAGGGTGGAACACCCATGGCTACACCTACAGCCAGCAAAGCTGCATACATAGCAGCCACATGGGCTGTTGCACTGGCAAATAAGTAGTGGCTCAGAAAATAAACAACCACAATAATTGGAAAAGCGATCGACCATGATAATCCCAGCAACTGGGTCTGGATCAGGTGACCGAACCAGGGAATAAAGCCCAGTTCATTTAGTGAACCGGCCATCATTACCAGCGTTGCAAACCATACAATGGTGTCCCATGCCCCTTTTTCCGCTTTCACATCTTCCCATGTCAGCACTTGAGTGAGCAAAAGGATAGACAGGCCAATAAAGGCTGTAGTAGTTGCATCAATCTTAAACATATCTCCCGTTACCCACAGTACCAACAGGATCACAAAGGCAAGCAGCATCAGCCATTCGTTCTTCGTGATTGCTCCCATTTCCTTTAATTTTTCTGTGGCCATAGCCGGAGCTTCTGGTGTTTTCTTTAGCTCAGGAGGATAAATTTTATATAACAGAAAAGGGATAATGATCATAGAGGCCAGTCCGGGCACAATAGCCGCCCAGAACCAGGACATCCAGCTGAAATGAATCCCCATGTCTGCTGCAAACTTCTGGCACATCGGGTTACTCGCCGTTCCGGTAAGGAATATCGCCGATGTGATCAGGTTCATGTAATAACTGTTCAGCGTAAGATATGATCCTACCTTGTGGTGAGTTTCGGGCTTATCGGGCATTGAGCCAAGGCTCATCGACATCGATTTCATGATCGGGTAAATGATCCCTCCGCCTCTGGCGGTATTGCTCGGTATCGCAGGTGCGAGAATTAAATCTGCGGCGCCTAAACTGTAGGCCAGTCCCAACGGACTTTTACCAAACAGTTTGATGAAGATATAGGCAATCCTGCTGCCCAGACCTGTCTTGATAAAGCCACGGGCGATAAAGAAACTGATCCCGATCAGCCAGATCACCTTATCGCCAAAACTGCGCAGTGCGAGGGTAATAGACTTAGCGGGGTTCCCGGGTGCCAGCACACCGGTGACAGCTACCAGTGCAATAGCAATCATACACAATGTGCCCATACTTGCGGCCTTCAGGATAATACCGATAATGGTAGCCAGAAAGATAGCCAGCAGATGCCATGCATCGGGCTTCACACCCTCAGGTGGAGGAATAAACCAGATGATCAGGCCTATAGCCACTGTAATCAATAATGGCACCAGCTGAATTTCTTTAGCGGGGGATGGCAGGGCCTTAACCGCTGCTGTTGGATTGGCTTTCATGAGAATTCGTTTAATTATAATCTTGACTGTACCTGCAGCACGAAGAGCTGGTTATCGTACTGGGTAGTACCTACTATATTTTTCTTGTAATGATCAATGTTTACCCCAAACTGGATGCGGGCATTGTATGATTTAAGAAACTCTGCACCGATCATTGGCGTATAGGTTTGCCTTGGGTTGCTGGCATGCCTGAAATTGTTGTCGAAATATTCATACCTGCAGGAAAACTCCAGGGAACTTAGCCTGTGATAATTGATGGAGTACCTCAGGTTGGGCAGAAAATACATCCCCCACATTTGGTACAGCGACACGCCACCCACACGTTTGGCAGAATCAAGTCCGTAATACAGTGCGTGGTTATCCCCCTGTTTAAATTCAGTCTCAATTTCCATTTTCCACTTTTTACACACCGGCAATACCATGGAGAGATCAACACCTGTAGCATACACATTGCTTCCCTGAACAGTTGCCAGACCACCATTTAAACCCAGGTTCATCTTCAGGCTCTTTATCAGTCCCAGTTCAACACGCGAAGAAAAGTGCTTTCCGTTATCGTTATCCATCGTCTGGTTCCTGCCATTCCCGTTTACTACAGAGAGTTCATATTTTACAGGTACTGCACCGGGCACTGCCCCATAAATACTTGCACCGATTTGGAAACTCTGCCAGCCATTGCTGCCAAATGCAGTATACTGGTTAGAATAATCCAGGGACTTGATCACGTCTACCGGATACATATCTTCCAGGCCAAAAGCAGGCCGGAACTGACCCATCTTTGCGTTAAGGTAAGGATTGAGCCTGTAGGTGATGTAGGCATTCTCAAGAACCTTATTTGCAGGATCACTTTTAAAATCAGCAAGATTAAGCAACAGGACTACATCTGTACGGTCGGATATTTTAGAGGTAAACTGCAGTCTGGCGCGCTTAATATCAAAATCATTGTATATGGCTTTGCCATTGGCATGCTGCAAGCCGTTTATATCAATGTCTTTATGGCTGCTAAATGCATATCTGGCCTGAAACAGGCCTTTCATTGTAATCTTCGCTTTGGTGGAGTCGGCTTTAGGAGTTTCCTGGCCTGCGACTTGTAAAATACTGAGAATGGCCGGTAGCAACAAGATTAAAAATCTTTTCATAGATGAGTATTTCAATATAAAACAGACTAATCCAGCCTGTTTTGATTACTCAAAGATGATTGATATTACTGCGCGAATTGATGTTTCAAATCATCAGCAAAAATGATCGTCGTCACATATTCGCAAATGTTGTGCATTATTCTGAAAATGTATTACAGCTTTTCGAGTTCTGCCGGCAAGGGCTGCGCAGCATGGGCCAGTTTCTCTGCATCGATCCTTAAAAAGCGGAAAAGCAGAATACCGATCACGACAGTAATGATCCCCTGGGCCATCACGGTATCAGGGGTACCGATCCATTTGGAAAGTATTCCAACCAGCAATCCGCCGATGGGCTGCATTCCAAAAAAACCCATGGCATAAAAACTGATTACCCTGCCCCGCATTGCGGGATCTACGGTAGTTTGAATGAGCGTATTACTGATCGTAATCTGAGACATCATACCAAAACCACAAATGGCCGCAAAGACCAGCGCCAGCGGATACCAGGTAGTATGTGAGAATAAGACCAGTCCAACGCCAAATACGATGGTGTTGGTGGCGAGTATCCTTTTCAGATTCCGGCCCGGCTTCAGCGAGGCCAGATATATTGCACCGCAAAACGCACCAAGCCCGATGATACTGTCTATCACTCCAAATGTTGAGGCAGTCCCCTTAAAGATATCCTTCGCATATACCGGAATAAGAGTTGCATAAGGTAAAACCAGCAGGCTCACCAGTGAAAGGGTGATCAGTACAAATTTAATAGAGGGCGTGTTTTTGATATATTCATACCCCTCCTTCAACTCACCAAATACATTTTTGGTGATAGGTTTTTCAATATACCTGGGCAGTTTCATCATCAGCAAGGAGCCGATCACAGCGATAAAACTCAGTGCATTTAATCCAAAACAAACATCCTGTCCAAATTTTTCAAGGGCAAGCCCTGCCAGTCCGGGGCCGATAAGGCGGGACAGATTGACCATAGATGAATTTAAGGCAAGTGCGTTGGGCAGATCTGCCTTATTCTCAACCATTTCATAAACCAGCGATTGTCTTGCAGGTACATCAAAAGCATTGATGAATCCCAAAACAGCGCTCAGGCCAATAATTTCCCAGGCGTTATAATGTTTAAAAAAGATCAGGGCTGTAAGCAGCACTGCCTGCGCCATAGAGGCAAACTGTGTTGCAAGCAAAAGTTTAAAACGGTCGTAACGGTCGGAGGCGATCCCCCCGAGGAAAGAAAAAACAAATGACGGAAACATACTCGCAAAGAGGGTAAGCCCCAGCATAAACTTGGAGTGTGTTTCCGAATAGATGACCCAGCTTACTGCGGTCTTTTGCATCCAGGTGCCAATCAGTGAAATCGACTGGCCACTGAAATACAATCTGTAATTACGACTTTTAAAAGCGTTAAACGTACTGATATTCATTTTAAGGTACCGGGCAGTATATTAGTTTCTGTCCGGTTTTCCTGGTGCAATGCCTTTATCAACGTTTAAGGTAAATGACGATTCAGAAGCTTTATCTGCTTGTGACAAGTTATCAATGTCAGAAGCAGCAATATCTTCTTCAGATGGTGGAACCGCATCTATTCCATCAGACTGTACGTCCTGCTGACTAAATTGTTCGTCTGCTTCTTCTTCATTAAATGAGGCATTATCTTCCGGAGTGATCATAATTGTATGGTTTGTTGTAAATATATAGTAAACGTTGTGAGCTGCACGTTGTTTCAAATATTATGATAGAAATCTGAAGATATAATAACTTATCAGATATGAGGACTCTTCCAAAAGCATCGTTGCAGAAGCTTTTTCCCTGAACACATCGTAATGAATCAGCTTTACCTGTATCATGCCAGCCAAAGTTGCCAGTAAAATTAATGTAAACCGTTTCATGATCTTTTAGATTTGTGGGTTAAAAAAAATCCCCGGTGTTTGCCGGGGATCAGGTATTAAAAATTAGAATTTTAGTGCTACACTTCCCAGGAAGCTAGCAGGTGCCTGTGGGGTTAACCTTACCGACCATGTTTTTTCACTGGTCAGGTTATTCACTTTTATACCGATACGGTATCTTGGCTGATCGTAAAATACTGTTGCATCAAACATGGTGTAAGCAGGAATGATGATCTGGCTGGTAGTTGTATTTGTATAGTATTGCCAGCTAGCAATATTACCACCAAATCCAGCTCCCAATCCTTGCAGTTCACCCTGAGGAATACGGTAGCTTACCCAGAAGTTATATGAACGAGGCGGGCCAGACAGGCCCGGGCGTCTGCCGGTAGTCTCCACAGCAGCCTTTGTAAGTTTGTTGTCGTTGTACGCATAGCCGGCAACAATATTTAAACCAGCGATAGGATTGGCAGTCAGGTCTACCTCAACACCTCTGCTCAACTGCGTACCGTCCTGAATTTGAAAGCCATTGGCACTTGTAAGGTCTGCACGTAAAACATCCGCCACCTTAATATCATAGTAACTTACTGTACCTGACACTTTGTGATCAAACAGATCTGCTTTTACACCAAATTCCAGCTGGTTGGCATGTTCAGGTTTGAGGGCACTCCCATCAGAAGTCTGGCCGCTTTTGTTAAAAAATCCATTCATATAGTTACCAAATACTGATAAATGGTCTTTTGAAACTTCATAAACCGCACCAAGTTTTTGTGATAAGTTGTTTTGGTTGTACGGACCGGTCTGTGTTCCAGAGCCATTTAAGCCACCGGCAGTAAGGCCAGTAACAATATTGTATACCCCACCAAATTTGTAGCGGTTAGCACGCAGGCTGAGCATAATATTTAACCGGTCTGTAAGATTAATCACATCCGAGAAATATAGTGCATAGGTGTTGTCTCTGTTCGTTTCTTTACGAAGTGTCCCCCCTTTACTTGCCAGTGAATCCACTTTGTACTTGCTGATACGTCCTGCGTACGGATTGCTGAATTTAAGATCAGGAGAGGCTGCAGTACCGGCAGTAGTATTAACAGTTACCCTGTCAAAATCATTATAGTTGTTATAAAAATCAAATCCTACGACCAGGCGGTTGCGGAGACCGGCAACTTTAAAATCACCGATAAAGTTCTGCTGAATATTTGTGGCAATGAACTGTGTATATCCAGTGATTACGCTTGGACGCAGGGTAGAATCTGTACGGCCGTTCAAGGCAGTGATATATCCACTGATCGAAGAGCGGGCACGGGATACAATAGTTTGTGAAGTCCAGCTTTCGGAGATCTTATAGTTTGCCTGAGCAAAAATATTCAGCAGTTGTGTAGTGTAAGGGAGGTCATTGCTTAAGAACGTTTTGTTATACGGGAAGCCCATATCAGCAATAGATTTCCTTCCGGGTGTGGCAGCAGGATTAAAACGCACTACAGAGGTTGCTTTTGCCTGACTAAATTCTATATCAAACAATAATGAAAGGCGGTCGTTTACCTGATAAGAGAAACTTGGGGCCAGGGTAAGGCTATTGGCAAATCCCTGATCCTGGAAATTTTTCTCAAAGCTCGTAGCACCATTTAACCGGAATAATGCAGTTTTACTTTCATTGATAGGAGAATTCACGTCAAATGTCAGGCGGTTCAAATTCCAGCTTCCGCCGGTATATCCAACTTCACCACCAACACCATTATAAGGTTTTTTTGTTACACGGTTGTACAAACCGCCGTAACTGCTGGAAATACTGGTACCGAACAATGTTGCTGAAGGGCCTTTGATGACTTCCAAACGTTCAAGATTTACCGGGTCAATCATAGCGAATGCAGCTCCAGCCACACCATTTCTTGCATTCGGTTCTGTATCAAACCCCCTTGAACGGAACGTAACTCTACCTTGGTTGGCAACCATTGGTATGCCTGCTCCAGCAACATTTTTTGCGATGCTGGCAAGGTCTGTAGCCATTTGCTCCTGTATCAGTTCTTTCGGGATTGATGCATATACCTGTGGGTTTTCCAGGTTCTTTATCGGAAGCTTAGCAACATATATACTTTCTTTTTTAGCGAACTTATTGGTTTTGTTGCCACCAATAATTACTTCCTGAAGCGCTTGCACATTTTCTTTTGGGAGCTGATAGTTGGCGGTGGTAGTCTGTCCGGCTGTTACAGTAACCTTTAAATCTTTTTGTGCCGCACCCAATACCTGGATCCTAATGGTGTAAGAGCCTTCAGGGATATTGGCAAATGAATATTGACCTCCATCATTTGTAAGTGTAGTTTGCTTTGTTTCAACCACTGAAACTGAGGCTGAGCCAAATGGCTGTCCATCAACCAATGTGATTTTTCCGGTTATTTTTCCGTTCGACTGAGCAAACGAATTCAAGGGGCCTGCTAAAATGTAGGCGATAAGAACTAATAGTAAAGATTTCATCAATAATTGGATATGTGTTAGTGTGAGTAATACACCAGCAAATATATAATTATTGTTTATAATGAATCTAATTAAAAACTTAGAGGTTCAGATATTTTATTGAATGAGCAGAATTAGTTACACCTTGCCTATGCCGGTGTAAGAAAAACGCCATAAGGTCAGTCCAAAATTCCCGGTATAGATAAAAACAAAGTTTCAGAGACACTGTTGTCACAACATATATTTTTAGAAACGTGAAAAAAACCCTATCCGCTCTCTGTATCATCCTCTTTGCATCCTTCAATTCATACGCCCAGATCGGCTCTGGGTATGAATAGTGGCTGGACAAATACAGCAAAGACATTAGGTTTCTTGCACTTCGATATCCGGGTAACAGGAACTGCGGTGGTTGTGCCTTCATACGCACGAGCATTCGACGTTACAAAAATTGGCCTTTCAGATCATCTGCAACCTGCCAACCCAGCTGAGGTGATGTCGCCAACATTTAGCGGAAATACAGATCATAACGGCCCGCTCATGAACCTGTTTGATGACTATGGAAACAAAATCACCTCTTTTGACCTACCCCCGGGCGTATTAAAAGGTTATGTTCCCTCCCCTCAGCTTCAGGTTACCCTGGGCCTGGTTTTGAATACAGATGTGACCGTTCGCTGGGCACCTAAGATCGTCCTAAACAATGATTTCGGATCAATTTCCCTAACTGGATTTGGAATTAAGCATAATATCATGGACGATTTTGCCGGTGGTAAAGACGATCATAAACCCTTCGACCTTGCATTTGCAGTAAGTTATAACAGGGTCAGATATCAGAAGAAACTAAATCTGCAACCATTGGAAGGTTCAGTTCCCAAGGATCCTGAGCAGGTGAAAGACTTTAGCCACCAGGCAGTATACGGTAATTTCGATAATTACTTAGTACAAATGATCCTTTCAAAACAGCTATCATTCTTTACACCATACATTGCACTCGGATACAATACCTCAAAAACCGAGTTTGGTATAGAAGGTAATTTCCCGATTCCGACAGGTATTTCCGGAGATCGACTTAGTTATACCACTTATACTGATCCTGTCAAGATCGACTTTACACATGTGAAAGGCTGGCGGGCGGATATGGGCTTTCAGCTAAAGTTTCCGGTCCTTACTATTTTTGCGTCATACGGCATCGCTGATCGTTACGGGATGGTGAATGCAGGTGTAGGTATTGGCATCTAAATCCTAAGCAGAATGCTAACAGGATATATATTTCTTTTATTTGAAATTGTTCTCGTTGAATTTGTGCAGGCCTTATCTGGCTTAAAACGCATCAATTCAACAAACATGAGGAAACTTCTCTTAGCTATTTCTACCGTCATTTCCTTTTCTGCTTATGCTCAGGAAAACACGTTACTTACTCAAACATTATGGCAGGGAACACCCGATGTCAACACTGTAAAAACCGCTGTGATAAAGTTAAATTCATGGCCCTACCCCTGCCTTTCAGGTAAAAGTCTGGTAACATAATCCATTGCGAGATTGCCGGGAAGTAATCTTCATTAAACAGATTTTCTACACCCATGCTCAGGCGCGTGTTCTTATTAACTTTATATCCTGCAGCAAAATTAAACAGATTGTATGGATGTTCAGGACCTTCATAACTATTGTATAAACCAGTAGTAGCATTTTTAGCAAACTGATCATGGCTGATGATCCCTTTATAATTCAGCGTCAGATCAACTACGCGTATAGGGTTGTAAGTGATACTGCCCGTTACTTTCGGAGCCGAAATACGGCGGCCGTTCGAATAGGCATCTTCCGGGTCTTTATACTCTATGCCATTTGCTACCAGTTCTTTGGCTACCTGTTTACCAATACCCTGATTGGCACCTGTTATTAACGCTATTTTCATTTTTGTTTATCCATGACTTAACATTTGTAATTACATCACAAAAGTCTGCCAATACTGCAAAAGGAAAATAAGCAAACCGCGGATTCTTGTAAGCAAAATGAGAAAAGGTCAGCCTATGCAACAAATATTTCCTAAAAGATCAGACCAGATTTTGCCACCCCTGTTCATGTTACTACAAAACGCTTGAATTTCCACTTTCTAATTGTATGTCTTTAACAGCTCCAGCAATGATGGCATGTTGCTGTAAATTCAAAATTAGTTGTTAAAAAAGAAATGAATTTATTATATTTATTACTACATAATTAACAACAGATCATTAGACGGTAATACCTAAAAACCCTAATAACGTTATGAACGATCGAGATCACATTAACGAAGAAATGGAAGTTATCATGTCTGCTCAGGATGCAGAAAAGTATACAGGTGTATTCTGGCGGAAACCAACACATGAAGAACTGGAGGATTTGGCAGAATTCTATGCGGTGGATGAAGTTGAGGCAGCAATTAGAGTACTGGGGGCAGATTTAGATACGGTCGAGAAAATGCTGGAGATTGATCGTAAGAAAAAAGAGATCCTGAAGGAATTGACACCATTAGCAATGGTTCAGGACCTGGTAAACTTTGATGCACAAATTTTTTATACATTTTTATTTCTGATCTCGGCGGGCAAGAAAACCGGGCAACTTTCGTTTGAGGATGGTATGAGCAGGGCTCTTAAGTACAAAGGCGTTTTTTCCACGCTCGATTTTCCTGACCAGATTTTATTTGAATTGTGAATAATCATAAAGCGGGGAATTAACAAAAAATCATGTAATATCCAATACTGAGCTACTCTACCGGGTACGATGGAGATTTTGATTGGTGTTTTCATGAAGATGCTTCTTATTGATTATTTTCTGCTGTTGCTTTCAGACCCTCCAGCCATATCTGATGATAGTTAAACATGAGCTTAGGGAATAAAACTTTTCCCAGCCTGCACATCCAGCCATGTTGTGTCTCTTCAGTAATGGCTTTGCAGCCATCCAGGGTTGGAATAATCAGACTAATCGAAATTATTCAATGGAGATAATATAGAAGATCTACTTTCATCTGGCAGGACAAAAAAAACAAGTCGTAGTCGTAATATCAGCGCCTTAATAAACGCTTCCTCAAACGGCTTAGGGATTCTGGTTTTACACCAAGGTAGGAGGCAATGTGAAATTGGGATACCTGATTAAATAACTGCGGAGATCTATTGAGCAAATACTGATAACGTTCTTCGGGAGAAAGAAATAGCAGCATTTCAATGCGTTCATTGGCGGTCTGGTAAACATTTTCTGCGACCAGGCGACCAAGATGCTCCCAAGCTGGGCATTTGGCATATAGCGTGTTTACATCAGCGTGCTTTAAAGCAAAAAATTCTGAATCCTGTAAAGCCTGCCAAAAATATTTTGAAGGAGTTTGGGTCAGAAAACTGCTGAAATCAACAAAAAAATGGTTTTCATCGACAAACCTGCAATTGATTTCATTGCCATCCTGATCAAGGTAAAACATTCTTAGTAAACCTTTTTTCAGGAAATACAAATGCCTGCAAATCTCTCCCTGTTCCAAGATATTCTCCCTTTTCTTTAACCGAATATTAACAAGATATGGCGCTATAAGATTAAAGTCAGTATCGGAGATTGGCGAAATAGCATTGATAAATGCTTTGAAATTTTCCATAATTGAAGAGAAGTAAATATAAAAATAAATAAACACCGCACATGAATAAACATATGCGCATTGTCTTTATTTCTTAACCGAAGTCAACGAATTGGAAACCCCAAGGTCATGACCTTTGAATCAACAAAAAAATAAAGCTATGATCAAATTAAGCATCCTGCTTGCCAGGAAAAAAGAGCTAAGCCATGAGGAATTTGTGACCTATCACAAAACGAACCATGCCCAACTATTCGCTTCCATCCCGGTAGTCAAAAAATATGTTAAGAAATACGTGCAATGCCATTCGTTACTTGAAAATCCTCCTGGCTTACCTGCACCCGCCTACGATGGAATCACTGAGATCTGGCTGGATGATATGGAAGCGCTCGGTAAGGTATTCACCGATGAACAATATATGGCTATCATCCGCCCTGATGAGGGAAAGTTTATTGACCTTCAGGGCTGCAGTTTCCTGATCTCTACAGAAAATCAGGTGATTTGATTTTTTATCTCTAAAACCAATATTCTAAATGCTTAGCGCCTGAAAGTGTCAAAACTTTCAGGCGCTTTTTTACATCCACATATTGGCGTTGAAATTTCCTTAACACAGCTCAGCAGCTGTGAATAATTTAGGCTAACGTGAATGGTCAGAAATCCAAAAAAATCACCTCTTTTAATTTGTCTTAAAAGACTGCCCGTTTTAGGAACTGGACAATTTTTATTCAATTATCGGAGATGAAAGGCATCTACCTTTTATCTATTTACAATCAGTGTTATCTTGTTTCCGATTCCCCATGCCGTTTTACTATTTAGCCATCTGCCGGCCGGGTAGTATTGGCTCGCAGCGTCAATCTTTTAATCTTTTACAAATGATATCTGCGGGCGGTCTCCGGGAAGTGATGTACATCACAATTATGCACAACCATTTTAAATGTGATTTACATCACGATTCTTTCATTTCCAATACCTGCACCTTTGACATGTCAACTAACAAATACTATTAACAAGAGACAGAGCAATGGCCCTTTTGAAATAATAGAATTAACAAATTAAAATTAAAATATCATGTCAAAAAAAATCTTATTTATCGTTTCCAATACCAAGGTGATTGGACCAAAAAACAGAAAAACAGGCGTATTTCTTGATGAAGTAGCCCACCCTTATGTTGAGTTTGATGATGCAGGTTATCAAATAGATTTTGCAAGTATTACCGGAGAAGTTCCGGCCCTGGATAATATGGAAGCACAAGATGAGGCCTCCAATGCAAGGTTCCTTCAGGAAGGCGGATGGGCCAAAATGCAAAACAACCGTAAACTTGAGGATGTAGATGCGGGTACTTACGATGCTATTTTTGTTCCGGGAGGTTTGGCGCCAATGGTAGATATGCCAGAAAATGCCTTGTTGAAAAAAGTAATTGCAGAAACCTATGAAAGGAACGCTGTTGTTGGTGCAGTATGTCATGGACCAGTATCACTGCTTAATGTAAAACTTAGCGACGGTACGTTCCTACTTAAAGATAAAAACATCACCTCTTTCACTAATGAAGAAGAGATTCACTATGCAAAAGATGATGTTCCATTTTTATTGGAAAGCGCACTTACTGACCAGGGTGCTATATTTCACGCAGCAGCGGCCTGGTCTGATAACAGCATTGCGGATGGAAACCTGATAACCGGACAGAATCCTGCATCAGCACGTGGTACTGCCCAAAAAGTAATTGCCATTTTAGAAGCCTAACAATTGTCATTATAACGCAGGGTCTGCACCAGTCCCCATAGGTTTGAAACCTGAAAGCTTTATCCAGCGATTAGGTTTCAATCTTACGTTAAAACATTAACTACCTACACACCGATAAACCGAAAGCATAATAGCTTTATCAAAATTATCACTCCAGAAATAAGCAAAATGAAAAACAATATTGAAAATAAAGTAATAGTAATCACAGGGGCAAGTAGTGGCCTGGGAGAGGCAACAGCAAAACATCTTGCTGAAAAAGGAGCAATATTGGTTCTTGGTGCCAGACGTACCGATAAATTGGAACAAATCGTTAAGGATATCACATCCAAGGGTGGTACTGCTACCTTCTTAAAAACAGATGTAATCAATAAAGCACAAGTACAGGCCCTGGTAGATATGGCAGTAAATACTTATGGAAAAATTGATGTACTAATCAATAATGCGGGAATCATGCCTATCGCGCCAATGTCTGAGGTTAGAACAGATGAGTGGGATAATATGATTGATATCAATATCAAGGGTGTCCTTTATGGAATAGCCGCCGCATTACCTATATTTCAAAAACAGGAATCCGGTCACTTTATCAATCTGGGTTCTGTAGCCGGCATCAAAGTTTTTAGTCCGGGTGGTACAGTTTACAGCGGAACCAAATATGCAGTTCGCGCAATAAGTGATGGCCTGAGACACGAAATCGGTCGCAACATCCGTACAACTATTATTGAACCCGGGGCAGTAGATTCGGAATTGAAACTTAGTACAAATCATCAGGAAAGTTCAGCAGGTGTGAACGAGTTCTATAAAATGGCTATTCCCGCTGCCAGCATTGCAAGAGCTATTGCTTTCGCTATTGAACAGCCGGCGGATGTTGATATCAATGAAATTGTGATCAGGCCGACTGCTCAGGATTTTTAAGACCAGGAAATTGCCTGTATAATTTAAAATACAATATACCCGCTCTATGAGACTGCACTATGGATTCATTTTGACAAAAGTTTCCGCAATTATTTCGGGTGAAGCATTTCGCATTAATTCACTGAAACCAAATGTCAGTTCCTGCTTTCCCTCTTCAAGCTGTTGGAATATGGCATTAATAAAATCACTGACCGGTGGATGAATGTCATGAAGACCTTTGCCACCGAGGTCGGTGTTCAGGGCAGGAGGAATAACTTCGATCACCTCGATCCCTTTTGGCGCAAGCAGATGGCGTAAAGAAACCGTGTAAGAATGAAAAAATGCTTTTGTGGCGCAATATACCGGCACTTTTGCCAGCTGAACAAATGCCAGTCCGGAGCTCACATTCATGATCGTACCCAATGCCGGCAAACTGCTCAGTAAAGTAGTGAGGTGAAGCGGGGCCAGAATGTTTGTTCTAATTTCTTCAGTGGCGTGAGTGTAAAAATCCGGGTCGCTGGGATTCATCCAGTTCTGCACACCTGCATTATTTACCAGCACGTTTAAATCATTGTGGTTAGTTAATAACCATTCATAAAGTGCTATTCGTTCAGATTCTTGTGAGAGATCACAGACTTTTGTTATTACCTGCGGATGTTTCTCTGCAACATCCTGTAATACCTCTGCACGTCTGCCGCAGATGATAACCTTATTATTGTTTGCTAAAAAACGCTCAGTTAAACCCAGGCCAATGCCGGTGGCACCTCCGGTAATCAGAATCTTATTGTTTGAAAGTTCCATATTTCCTTTTGTTAGTTTGACAAAAGTATCGGGATACGGTGAAGGAAAATTACCGTGGTTTCAGAATCTGAAAATTAAAAACTTAAGCCTGTTTTAGGCCTAACCTGTACTGTTTTGGGCTAACGCCTACGTACTTCTTGAAAAAACGTGTAAACCCGGAGGGATTGTAGGTAAGCCTGTACGCGATCTGTGAGATGGTCATGGGTGTGGTTTCGAGCAAACGTTTAGCCACAATAGCGAGTTTACCTTCACAGTGATGACACGGCGCCTTGCCTGTTACCTCTTTCACTGTATTGCTCAAATGAATAGGATGGATGCATAAGATCGCTGCAAAATCATAGATTTCATAAAATACTTCTTTACGTCCTGAAGCTATATCCGCGATATGCTTATCCAGTTCATTCAAAAATGCAGCAGTAATTTCTTTAGGCCTTTCCACCCTGCAAAGTTCAAAATTCCAACCGGGTAAACAAATGAAGCGGCTAATTTTATACTGATAATTCGAATAAAAAACAAACGCTTAATCTATCTTATGATTTCAAGTGTTGAGGTACAGCCCTTAACTATCTGCAAAAGGCTAAATCTACGTTAGGAAAGAGCAATTATAATTGTCACCTGAGAAAATATATAAATGTTATGAGGTATAATGATTATAAAGTTACAGCAGCTGCACCGTAATAAACCCGGGCTCACAGAAGATGTGGAGGCATATCGGGATTGAATAACAGATTGAACTGCTTCCCTTAGAGAAACAGTTCAATCTGAAGGAAAAATCTAAAATGTAATTACGGCCTTACCGTAACCATGCCAAGGTACTCGGTTTCTGAAACCAGTTTCCCATTATCAGACACCATGAATACATACCAGTACATATCATGGCCGGCATGCCAGTCAAGAAAGTCAACAGTATAGCTAAGTGCGCTCCTGCTAACGCCTGTATAATAGGTGCTGAACCTTCCGGTATTTCCGTCATAACATGCCAGGATAACCTTGTCATCCATACGTGTGCACTTCTCTGGTTCAGGCGTAAGTTCCCACCTTAGGGTTACCTTGTATCCACTTTCAGCAGATATAACCGGGTTCCATACCTGCTGGGTTTTGTGGATTGGTTTGCTGAGCTGGACTTTCGAAAGATCAAATACAGCCTGACCTTTATGAATTGTAATTGCATTTTTAAGGTGATCTGAAACAATAGCATTCCAGGGCGTAAAACCGGCCTTGCGGGGTACCTGATATCCTATCCTGAATGCCCGTTTGGCACTTCTCAGAAAGTTGCTCACTGTCCCAAAAACATTGGTGTTTGTGATCTGCTCGTCTGAAAGTTTTTTCTTTTTCAGCTTTGATGCCTCTTTCTTCAATACAGAAATACCCCTCCATTCAGTCAGGATTACATTGTCTATTCTTCCCCTGAAATTGCCTATCATTGATGGGCTTCGCTGTGTTGCCATAATTACCAGATAAATCGTCCAAGATAAACACTGTTTGATACGCCTGTCTGATCATTCGTGATGAATGAGATAAACACCTCTGCTACGTACCCCTTCTTTTTCACACTTTCGAGTGAAAGTTCATCCCTACCACTGCGCCGCTTGGCCCCGCCCGTATCGCACCTTACTTCCTTCAGTTCCGGAAAATAGGCAAGCATCATCACCTGATCGCTATGATGATTCAGACCATCTTTCGTTTCGGTGCTCCATTTGAAACTGAGTCCGGTTTCTGTTAACTCCGCCGACGTATTTTTCGCAGAAAGCAAATTGCCTTTGCTCACAAGAACTTTACGCAAATTGATTTTGCGTTTGGGAGATTTTCCTGTCAGGGCAAACTTTCTGATTTGACTGACCATCGCATTGTGCGTATTGATATACTTTTTTCGTGCTTCGGTCCTGTAACTTACGCTGATGAAGTTTTCAAAAGGCTTAACAAATTGCGAAACAACACCTGTGTCTTCCCGTACCGTCAACTGTTCAGCGCTCGGTGGTAAAGAGCTTGGTGTGTTTTTTCGCTTTGAATAAGTTCTGCCATCGGGAAGCTGGCAATAGGTAATCCCGTCAATTGTGCCTGAGTAGCCGACAAATGGGCCACTTGTAATAATTGCCATAATTAAATGATTTAAGTGAAAAAATTAGTTAGTTATATTTTTCCGGGCCGGATCATGCAATAATCGAAATCTGCAGGCTGCTAAAAATTGTATCTTATACGGAACTTATCGCTTGACGGGTGTAAGACCCTATTGAAAAATTACACAAAAGTAATACTAAAAATATATATTTGCAAATAATATGTAATTTTATTAACGGTGTTGAAACATATATGTTTCAGTATGTAATTACTGGTTTGTTTTTGCCTTAAACCATGCTTCCTCCCTACACTGTTTGTCTATCGTTCGTATACTGGTTTGCTTTATAACATGTCTTTACCGTTTCAGCTCCGTATTTGCACCGTACCATGCTTACCCCATCCATACCACAACCATACTGCAACTATACCTAAGGGGTAAAGATGCAGTATGGTTGTGGTATGGATGGAGTATTAAAGGGGTACAGAAGGTACGGTACAGGAACGGTTGTAAAACGGTACAGGATCGTTTTTGAACAAAACGATGATACATCATGCTACGAACGGGCGACGATTGAGATACGTAAATAAGAGGTTTCTCAATACAGCCTCTGCTGTCTTAAATTACATCTTCTACAGTGATCTGTTCACGCGCCATCCTGGCCGCAGCAACCATATTTTCCAATGCTGCTTTGGTCTCCGGCCATTTACGGGTTTTCAGTCCGCAGTCTGGGTTTACCCAAAGGTTACGTGCCGGAAGCAGGTCTGCTGCTTTAGCCAATAACGAAGCCATCTCCTCAGTGCCTGGAACCCGTGGTGAGTGGATATCGTAAACACCAGGGCCAATCTCGTTTGGATATTCGAAATGTGCAAAAGCCTGGAGCAATTCCATTTGTGACCTGGAAGTCTCGATGGTGATCACATCAGCATCCATAGCGGCGATATGTTCAATGATATTATTGAACTCACTATAACACATATGTGTGTGAATTTGAGTTTCATCCCGCACACCGCTGGCAGTGATACGGAAAGCTTTTACAGCCCAGTTAAGGTAATGCGGGTGCTTGGCTTTTCTGAGCGGAAGTCCTTCACGAATTGCGGCCTCATCAATTTGAATAATGGCAATTCCCGCTGCTTCCAGCGCGATTACCTCATCACGGATTGCAAAAGCAATCTGGTTGGTGGTGGTTTCACGGGGCTGGTCGTCACGCACGAACGACCATTGTAAAATGGTTACAGGCCCGGTTAACATTCCTTTCATCGGTTTATCAGTTTGTGCAGCAGCAAAGGTGCTCCAGCGTACCGTCATATCAGCGGGGCGGCTTACATCACCATAGATCACCGGAGGTTTTACACAACGGCTGCCATAACTTTGTACCCATCCGTTTTTAGTAAACAGGAACCCATCCAGCTGCTCACCAAAATATTCTACCATATCATTACGCTCAAATTCACCATGAACCAGCACATCCAGGCCAATTTCTTCCTGCCAGCGGATGGTTTCAATCGTTGCCTGCTCAATGGCCTGCTCATACTGTTTAAGGCTTAATTCACCTTTCTTAAACATGGCGCGCAGCTGACGGATATCCTCTGTCTGGGGGAATGAACCAATGGTTGTTGTAGGGAAAGTCGGCAAATTGAAACGCTGCTGATGTAGGCGCTGACGGATCGGGAATGCACTTTTGCGGGTAGCATCAGCTTCGCTGATTGCTGCAATACGTTTTTTCACCTCTTGCCTGTGTACTTTTTGTGAGGAAGCCCTGCTTTCAATAGCCGCTTTATTAGCTTCAAGTAACATAGTTTTTCCTTCTGCTATCTGACGGATCTCGTTTACTTCGGTCAGTTTTTGTTTGGCAAAAGCCATCCAGTTTCTGATCTCGGGATCAATTGCAGTTTCCAGTTCAAGATCAATCGGGCTATGCAGCAATGAGCATGAAGGGGCAATCAGCACACGGTCGGTACCCAATTTTTCTACTGCCTTATTGATCAGCACCAGAGATTTCGCATAATCATTCTTCCAAACGTTACGGCCATCTACTACTCCTAAAGAAAGTTTCAGGCGCTCTGGTATCAGCGCAAGCACCTCATCCAGCTGTTCTGGTGCACGTACCAAATCAATATGCAGGGCATGTACAGGAAGTGATACTGCCAGCTGTGTATTATCAAGCAAAGCTTCAAAATATGTGGCAACAAGCAGCTTGATGCCACTCACCCGGTTGGCAATGGCACGATAAGCATATTCAAAAGCTTCTTTTTCTTTTTTTGAAAGATCCAGCGCAAAACAGGGCTCGTCCAGCTGGATCCATACAGCCCCCTGCAGCCTTAAGCGGTTAATAATTTCTATGTATACAGGCACCAGTTTCTTAATCAGGTCTATACGTTCAAAGCCTTGTTCTTTCTCTTTGCCCAGCAACAAATAACTTACCGGCCCCAGCAGCACAGGTTTTGCCTTTTCTCCAAGCAGTTTTTTTGCGCTGTTATATTCGCCGAAAATAGCCTCGCTAAAAATGCGGAATTCCTGATTAGCGTTAAATTCTGGTACAATGTAGTGGTAATTGGTATCCAGCCATTTGGTCATTTCCATAGCGGTAATGTCAAGTCCATCTTTCTGATAGCCACGGGCCATTGCAAAATAAAGATCGATTTCCTGGTTGGACTTGATTTCTGATAGTACTGCTGAATAACGATGAGGAATATTGCCCAGTAAAAAACTGGTGTCCAGTACCTGGTCGTAAAAACTGAAATCATTGCAGGGGATAAGATCGGTGCCGGCATCCAACTGCGTGTTCCAGTTCTGTTCTTTGATGGCTTGGGCTACCTTATTGAGTTCTCTAAGATCAATTTTACCTGCCCAATATTGTTCGGAGGCTTTTTTGAGTTGTCTTTGGCTTCCGATTCGCGGGTAGCCGAGGTTTTGTGTTAACATTTCTTTCAACTTTTTAAATGGTTAATAATCATTGTAAAAAGTCCTTCATGCTTTCAGGATACTCTGCAGCAGGAATAAAGGAAAGAAAAGTACACATGTAAGCTGCGGGAAATTAAACCCATAAGGTTTTGCCTGCATCATACGTACCAATCTGACATCAACTTCAATCGCGAAAGCATCGTCAATACGAAACAGGCAGGTATCCTGACTTGTAACAGTTTTTATCAACCTTCCTTTCTTGTTTGATGGATAAAAACCTTAATGTTACTTACAGTTGCGCGACAGTCCGTGATTTGCACACGGTTCCCTTTTCATTTACAGCTAAGTAAAACCTTTTCCGATTGTTGAAATATGTAAAGAACTCTAATTATTACAAATCAGTAAACTGTTACAAAGATAGATGCGCAGACGATAAAACTTGTGAAAAGATAAAAATCAGACATATCATCTTGTTTAGAACGATAAGTCAGAAAAATACGCTTATAAATACTTACTTTCATCCCTTAAAGAGAAAATTATTCTATGACAGATTTAGATGAAATCGATTTAATGCTGCTGAAGATCCTGGCAAACGATTCTAACCATACCAATAAAGAACTTGCGGCGATGGTGAACCTTTCTCCATCACCCGTTTTTGAACGCATGAAAAGACTGGAGAGCAGTGGATTTATTAAAAAGTACATTGCAATTCTGGACGCAGAAAAGTTTAACCGGGGTTTTATCGTCTTTTGTAATATCAAGCTCAAGCAGCATGACAAAAAAATAGGGCACCAGTTTGTAGAAGACATCCTTAATATTGATGAGGTTGTGGAATGTTATAACATTTCGGGGGACTATGATTTTATCCTGAAAGTATACGCCAGGGACATGAAACATTACCAGGATTTTGTGTTCAATAAACTGGGTTCTGTAGAAGGTATAGGCAGTACCCACAGTACTTTTGTGATGGCCGAGATCAAAAACACCCATAATATCAGTTTTTAACTTGAAAGAGTTCAAATATATTTTATCTTGGAACGATCGGTTTATTATAGTAATTTTGTTGCATGCCCGGCATTGGAGAATCAATATGACGGGATATTTTTTTATCTAATAAAAGAACGATCGGTTTAATATGATAAGCATGGAAAACATAGAATTGTTAAGGGACATTCCCGATTTGTTACCGGTAAGAAGAGATTACTTTGATAACAGGAACATTAGAATATTTGACAGGAAAGAATTAATATGCAAAAATTACCTGTCGCCCAACAGACGTGGCTTTTACAAAATCATATTCATAGATGAAGGGCGTGGTATTTTCACGATCGGAACCAATACCTATCCTATTGAAGAACCTACACTTTTATTTATTCACCCGAATGACATCATCTCATGGAAGAACCTTTCTATAAATAAAGTAACCAGCGGATATTTCTGCATTGTCAAAAGAAGTTTTACTGATAAAAATTCGTTGCTGAAAGCTTTAATGAACAAGTATGGTCTTTTTAATGACACCAGCAGAAGCGTAATCCCCTTACCTGGAGAGACGATTAAAAACATGAATGGAATTTTTCTGCAGATGTATAAAGAAGAAAAAAGCGATGCTGAATTTGCAGAGGATGCCTTACAGGTATATATGCAGCTGATTATGGTAGAAGCCAGCAAAATAGCCTCTTATTCCAAATCTACCGCAATATCTTTGGCATACCGTAAGGTACATGACTTTTTCCAGCTGCTGGAAAAGGAAACCGCTAATATCAATTATGAAAAGTCTATTGAAATTAAAACTGCAAAACAGTTTGCCGATCAGTTGAATATTCACCCTAATCACCTCAATGCCCTGCTGAAAAAACAGACCGGCCAAAATGTAAGCGCGCATATCAGAAACCGCTTATTGGAGGAAAGTAAAATCTTACTGATTCAAACAGACTGGACTCTCCAAAATATCGGCTACGCTATTGGCTTTACTGAGCAACCCAGTTTTAGTCATTTCTTTAAAAAAAACATTGGTATTACGCCCGCTGAATTCAGAAGAAGCTACAACCTTTGAAATTCCTATAAAGCTCTTTGATTTGGTTATAAAAAGGCGTTTAAAACAGCCATAATTTTGATCATCAAATAAATAAAGCTATGGAACAGCAAAAAATATATTTAATCACAGGCGCTTCCCAGGGATTGGGGCTTAGCCTGGTGAAATACCTTTTACAAAAAAATCAAACTGTTATTGTAACCACACGTGATGCAGGCAAGTTTGATCCCTTGCTGCGTAAAAACGCTGATTTAGAAGTATATGGACTGGATTTAACCAGCGAAGAAGCGGTCAAAAATATGATCGGTGATATCATTGAAAAACATGGCCGCATTGATGTACTGATCAATAATGCAGGTTATGGTTTTGTAGGTGCAATTGAAGAAACCTCATCAGAAGAGGAACAACAGGTGATCGCCGTCAACGTGCATGCTCCATTACGTATGATCAGGTTAGTATTGCCGCATATGCGTAAGATGCAGAACGGACATATCATCAATCTTTCTTCTATAGCCGGAATTATTGGTTCGGGCGGATGGGGCATGTACAACGCGTCCAAATTTGCTGTAGAAGGATTTTCTGAAGCACTTTATCATGAAGTAATTGAATTTGGTATTAAAGTAACCGTTGTAGCGCCAAGCGCAATCCGCACCAACTTCCTCGGCGGCTCCCTTACTTCATCAAAACTTGAAATGAAAGAATATGCCAATAGCTCAGGGAAACGCAGACAAACGCTGGCAGCCAATAATGGAAAACAACCCATTGATCCGGAAAAAGCGGCTGCTGCCATCTATGATGTAATCCAAATGACTAACCCACCATTCCGCTTACTCTTAGGTAAGGAGGCATATGAACGTGCCAGCAAGAAACTGGAGCAGTTAAAAGCAGATTATGAAGGCATGAAAGCAGTGACCCTGTCAACAGAGTTTTAAATCCAGCCCAAATCCATATGAATCATATCACAACTGCCGGTCTTAAAAATAATGGCAATATAGTTTCAATGCAAAATGAACCCTGGCAATTTTGGCTGGACAGGCCAGCAACAACCAGCCGCCGGGGCCATTTCTGGATTACAGGTGAACGCATAAAAAAAGGCAGCCAGACCTTACAGCACGGCCCTATGTTTGTAGAGTGGCAGGCACCCGAACAGGTTACTCAGCCATACCCGGTTATATTGGTTCACGGAGGGCTTCTCCAAGGCACGGAATGGATGGATACGCCCGACGGCAGACCGGGATGGGCACAGCGATTATCAGAGGCAGGATATGCAGTGCTGATCGTAGATCGTCCCGGGCATGGGCGGTCGCACACCCACCCGGATTTATCCGGCCAGCCCGGAAATGCTTTTTCTTATGAAGAAGGTGAACATGTATTTTTTCCGCCCGAAGACAAAGAAACACAGACCCAATGGCCATTTGACCGAAATGATGACGCTATGCTGGATCAATTTATTGCAGCCTTTGGCCCCTTACCTACCAATTACAGGGAATCACAGGAAATGGACACAGCACGTTTATCAGCTTTATTGGATAAAATTGGGCCCTCCATTTTAATGACTCATTCGGCATCAGGTCCGCTGGGATGGATGGTAGCCGATCAACGTCCGGAGCTGCTGGTGGCTATTGTGAGTGTAGAGCCGATGGGGCCGGCTTTTGCAACAACACCCGGTTTTGGAACACTTGAATGGGGCCTGACCGCAGGTCCTGTAACTTACTTTCCGGAACGTAAAAGCCCCGAAGAGGTACGCGCTGCAGATCCCTCACGATTACAAATTCCCGCTTTAAAAGACATGCCAGTTGCTATTGTTACCGGTGAAGCTTCGGTGTTCGCGAAAAACGGACCTGCTATAGTTGAGTTTTTGAATACGGCCGGAGCAGCAGCCAGTCAGATACATTTGCCGGATCATGGAGTATTTGGTAATGGCCATGGGCTTATTTATGAAAGTAATTCTGATGAAGCACTACAGCCTGTATTAAGCTGGTTGAGTAAAGTTACCACGTCAAATATGCCGGAAGGAATTGACGGATCAGCCGGAAATCCAAATGAACAAACGGATAAAATAATATTCTATGTGAGTTACAATGGTGATAGTGAAACACATTTTGATCAGGATTATTATATAAACGTGCATTGTCCTTTAGTGAGGGAGGCCTGGGATGCTTATGGTTTAGAGCGTGCCAGTGTATACTTACCAACCGATAAAGATGCCGGAACGATTATCATCTGGGCAGGTATTTTTAAAGACAGGCATGCACTGGATACTGCATTTAATGCACCCCTGACACAAAAAGTGATGGATGACATCAAAAATTTCACTGATGTTATACCCACGCGCAGCATTGCTGAACCATTTAGAACATAAGAAAATGTCCGGACACTTAAAGAAAGAATATGAAACAGTAAGGGAGGTAGAACTTTCCTATTCTGTACAGGGAAAAGGCTCAGTGGTTTTACTGATCCATGGATGGCCACAGACACAGGACGCATGGCGGCATGTTATACCAATCCTTACTGATCATCATACCGTGATCACAGTTGACCTGCCGGGGATAGGCAATTCCGGTCCCTCCAAAGAGGGCTATTCCAAAAAGGAACTTGCACGATATATCCATGACCTCATTGTTAAACTGGGGTATAGCAAAATTGCCGTGATTGGCCACGATATTGGCGGGCAGGTTGCCTATGCTTACGCAAAACATTATTCCTCAGAAGTTGAGGCCGCAGTCATTATTGATGTCCCCATTCCCGGTTTAACGGGCTGGGAACAGGAACGGGGTAGATGGCCGAGATGGCATTTTGCATTTCATCAGCAGAAAGA
Organism: Pedobacter westerhofensis; assembly: GCF_900182595.1. Taxonomy (GTDB): domain Bacteria; phylum Bacteroidota; class Bacteroidia; order Sphingobacteriales; family Sphingobacteriaceae; genus Pedobacter; species Pedobacter westerhofensis. Next base: position 181,082 of record NZ_FXTN01000010.1, read on the forward strand.
TCTGCCCGAAATATTAGTAAAAAACAATGTCGCCCAATATCTGAATTACTTTTTCCAGGGACTATCTTACAACAAGCAGGTTTTGAACGATGCAGAAGTACGGCCTTTTATTGAAGCATATTCCAATGAAACAACTTTACATGCAGGTTTTGAACTTTACAGGGCATTTGAACAGGATGCAGAGGATAACAAAAACCTATTGCCAAAGCTAAAAATGCCCGTATTGGCCATAGGTGGCGAACATTCACGGATGAAGGATGCTGTATACGAACAATTGGAAGAAGCCGCAGAACGATTGATCCGAGATGTAGCTCCGCATTGTGGTCATTTTATACCCGAAGAAAACCCCGACTGGCTGGCAAAGAGAATTTTAGCATTTATTCCTTAAAAATTTACAAACCACCATATGGTTAAATCAAACCGCAATATGCTTTAATTACAGCCATATCAGTGATGCAATTTTGTATTGCAATAACTGATAATAAAAATGGAAACGAAAAAACAGGAGGAATTAACTCCAATAACAAACAAAATTAAACTGGATGGTGAAATCGAGCGGGCTTTCATGAAATTTCTTGGCAGTCATGCCCCCATACAAAAGTTTGAAGAAGGAACCCCGAAAGAATTAGCAGAGTATCTTGATCAGCTTTATATCAACATGAATGGCCATTGGCCGGCAAATGCGCAAATTCGCAGGCAGGATTTTGAGACGAAAGCCGCTGACCAGTCAGACGTAAAAATGAGATGGTATACGCCTGAAGATATTGCCGATGAAAGTCCGGCAGTTGTCTTTATACATGGCGGAGGACATGTTGCCGGATCGGTAGATCTTTATGACCGCGTAGTTGCAAATTACGTACAGCGTTCAAACGTACCGTTCTTATCTGTAGAATATGGGCTATCACCACAAACCAATGGAAAGGATCAGGCAGAACAGGCATTTGCAGCTATTATCTGGCTTAGGGAAAATGCCGGACAGCTTGGCATAAATAAGGATAGGATCGCTATTATGGGAGACAGCGCCGGCGGAGGAATTGCGGCAGCTGCGGCGATACTGGCCCGCGACAGAAGGATACACTTAGCCAGACAAATCCTGATTTACCCTATGCTGGATTATCGGAACACAATCCCGGACGAACATATTGAACCATTCACTATGGTAGGATATCAGGTGATCAAAACTGCATGGGATGCAGTGATCAGTCCGGATCATCTGAGCGGCCATGACCTGATGATTGCATCGCCCGCATTACTGGATAAGTTTGAAGACCTGGCCCCCATTTACATATCGGTTGGAGATCTTGATTATTTCAAAGTTGAAAATCTCGAATATGCGCGCAAAGCAGCAGAAGCAGGGGTACCATTGGAATTTCACTTACACCCCGGCGCACCACATGGGTTTGAACTATTTACCCCCGAAGCACCGGTAGCAGAGCGGGCAACAGCAGACCATATAAACGCTATTAAATCATTCTAGTGTCAAACATTCTTAATGTCAAAAAACCGGCCACCTTAAGTCGGTCTTTTGACATTCCGTCAACCTGTGCTCGTGCAACTCTTGTTAATTTTACGGTGATCAAAATAGAATATGAAGAATGTACCCTACCTGCTGAAGACGATACAAGATCTGCACAAGCTCTTTTTTCTTCCAAAATCGGAGCACCCGCTGATTACGGTATTTGATCTGGAGAACAGGCAATGTGTAGCACATGCTTCTTCCGATAGTTTGGTTTTTGATTTTTACTCGATTTGGTTTAAGAGAAATACCGGCGGAACACTAGGTTATGGTCAGAATGCCTTTGATTTTACTACAGGCTCTTTAACTTTTCAGGCACCGGGACAGGTAATTACCGTGCAGGATCATTATTTTTCGGCAGGATGGGCATTGGCCTTTCACCCAGATCTTTTTCGTTCATACCCCCTGGTACATAACATCACGGAATTTGAATTTTTCTCCTATGAGGTTTACCAGGGCCTGAGCCTCCAGCCCCAGCAGGAGGAGTCAATTAATATGCTGGTGCGGGAAATCAGTAAAGAAGCAAGATCTGGCGACAAGCGATTTGGCGAACCTATATTGGTGGCTCAACTGGAGCTTTTGCTCAGACAAATTAACCGCTATTACCATCAGCAGTTCAGTCCTGCCAGCAAAGCGGGATCTGATTTCCTGACAGGTTTTGAGAACAAGCTTCAAGACTATTTCAATTACAATGAAAATGAGGTTAAACCAATCCTTACGGTTAAATACCTGGCAGATCTGATGCACCTTAGCCCACACCATCTCAGCGAAAAAATAAAAGAGCTGACCGGACAGAGCGCGCTTCAGCATATTCATTATCGTATGGTTGAAAAAGCTAAAGGACTGATTAGTGTTTCGGGGCTTTCAATAAGTGAAGTGGCCTATAGTTTAGGTTTTGAGCATCCGCAGTCGTTCAGTAAAGTTTTCAAAAATAAAACCGGCTTTACGCCAACAGCATTTAAGCAAAGTCTTTTCCGAAACAAGTGTACGCTAAACGCACAATAAACGGAATCCGTTTCAGCGATAATAAAAACATCTACAAGATCAGTTTTTATTTATCCCTTATCAGGATGCCGTTCTTTTAAACGGCTTGTGCTTTCAGCTATCATTTTTTCAAGCACATCAATATTGATATCGCTTAGCTTTTTAACGTAGATACAGGCCTTCCCCATCTTAAACTTCCCTAATTCCTTTAACAACCTGGCGTTTTCAGGACTGTCTGCATATACATAAAGTGAGATCGCAGCTTTGCGGGGAGAGAATCCAACAAGCGGGCAGTCTCCCTCCTGGGTACTCTTTTCAGATTTATAATGATAGGAACCAAAACCTATAATACTTGTTCCCCAAAGTTTAGCCGTATAGCCGGTATAGCTTTCCATGATCCTTAGCAGTTCAAAACTGTCCTGCCGTTTTTGATCAGTATCAGCATATGAGTTGATAAAATCAGCCACACTTGCCTCAGAAACTAATGTTTTGATAGTTGACATATCTATTTGATTAATTATCCAATTTACAGATATTAATCCTTTTCTCTAAATTTAGCTGGAAACTGAATTTGTAATCACTGCTCAAACAATGAGAACTCCTTACAGATTCTTATTCTTTCGCATCATGCTCAGGAACACCGGGGTGATCCCCACATAACCGGCGATATGCTTCTGGGCGATCCGCTGTTCAAGTCCGGGGTACTGCTTTCTGAATTCCCGGTAGCGTTGCTCAGCGGTTCTGGATAAATTAGAGGTGATCCTTCGCTGGTACATCTCAAATCCGTTTTGTGTCAATATCCGGAAAAAACGTTCAAATTTTGGGACTTTCAGAAACAGTTCTTCCAGCCGCGGTAAAGTAAAATAGTACACCTCGCTATCTTCCAGCACCTGTATACTGTTCATCGAAGGTTTTTCCTTAAAAAAGCTGACAATATCGCACACCCACCAATTTTCAGGATAAAAGCAGATGGTATGCTCATTACCATTCTGATCGGTATTAAACATCCGGAGGCAGCCCTTATTGACGAAGTAAATATTTCTGTCAACCTCTCCCGGTCGCAGCAAAAAAGTACGTTTGGTAATTATTTTGCGCTGCAGCAAAGCAAGCGCCTGCTCCTTTTCTTCGGGAGCAAGCGTTATGTGCATTGCAAAATTTGACAAAATAAATTCAGACATGATCAAATATAACGATCCAATTGGTTAAGGTTTAGAAAAAGCCCACTATTCGCGTAATGCGGTTCTCGTCATCAAATTCAAAATAATCCGTGCCCGGAACAGGATAGCCTTCAGGACGGATCGCCAGCCAGTTGAAACGGCCGCTTTGGTGATGTGTAGCTGGCTCGCCCAGTACTTTAAATGTTCGTGGGCCCATTTGCGCGTAAGATCCAACAATCAGGTCAGCAAGTGCATCCTGACCAGTTATTGTATCTGTCAGCTTATCTGTATACGTTCCTTCGGCAGCCCAGCATTTTTTGATCTTCTCCAGTACTGCACTGCGTTCTGTTTCATTCCAGGCACTTGTGTAAGTGAGAATGGTTTCTTCGATTATTTTAATGTTTTCCATACACCAAAAGTAGCGGCTATCCTGCTGGAAAAAGTTCAACTGGTTGAAGGTTTTAAGATATGTTCGGCCGGGAATGAGTGGATGGGAAATAATGACAAAATTCATCCTTTAGTATATTTGTTAATAATTAAATCATTGATACTTGAAAGAGATTTAGAAGATGCAAAGAAAAGAATGTTAATGAATTTTCTTTTTTACTACGTAAATTTTGAATTTCAGGAGACAAAGCATAATTTTGAGCGTAAGATTAATTTATTAACAACTAAGAATACAACCAATATGACAATTGAGGATATTTTAATTGGACAAGCAGAACTAAGAGGTAAAAGATTAGGCATAAAAGAAGCTCAAGAAGCAGAGATTGCCAGGTTGATCAGAAAACAAGGCTTAACTGACGATCAGATTGTTGATTTTGCAGAGGTTTCTCACAGCTTAGTTAAAAGAATAAGAAAAAAGACTGAGAAGATCAATTAACTCCTTTAGAGACGCTTTTAAAAAACCTGACTACGACTGCGTTTGCATCCGCGGGATAAGTATGTCCACCGGGATGTTTGTAAACCACAACCGGATCTCCCTGTGCCGACGGGTATATCGTGGAAAAGCTACCATATGGCTCGCCAGAAGTGCTGCAATTGTTTAATTTCAAGAGTTTAGCAACCTGCATTTGCTGCCAGGCAGGCTTCACCAGCGGATCTGCTTCACCCATGATATGCATTACCGGCTTAGGTTTCAGCAGGTCATTGAAACGAAAAGCAACCGCAGCAGAAGGTGCAACCGCAGCAAATACATCAGCGCGCATCGCCCACAACAGATAGGTAAAACTGCCGCCATTAGAATGCCCTGTGGCATATATGCGTTTAATATCTATTTGATATTCTGTTTGTAAGCTGCTGAAGATTTCATCAAAGAAATGAATGTCACGGTCGCCCATATCGCCTGGCCCTTTCTGCCAGCCGGCAAGTTTTCCCTCACGATCCAGCAATTGCCCCGGCGTTGGTAATCCCTGCGGAGCAACTACAATAGCATCCGGCCAAAGCTTGTCAAACCGGTGCGCTTCAAACATATTCTTCATGTTGCCTCCGTGCCCGTGAAAAACAAAGATGACCGGACTTGGCTTGTCTTTAGCAGAGGCAGGTATATATACTATGGCTTCCCTTTGCTGATCACCAATTGTCCACTTCCTTATCTGAAACGGATCAGAAGATTGTGCAGCTACTGTACCATAAAGTACGGATATTAATATGATGATAGTAAGTTCGATTGCCCTTTTCATATGTTTTAATAAAACGTCATTTTCATCAAATATTATGTATTTTCTTTTATCTCTTTCTTCGGCAAATAGAAATACCCCAGAACTGACAGGCATAGTACTCCAAGCATTGCCCCACCCAATACATCCGTAAACCAATGTGCACCGAGGTATATTCTGGAGAAAGGTATAAGGAGAAGCATTGCCGAAGATAAAGTGGTGACAGTTACCCGAACATAATAGTTAATCGACTTCAGGTTGCCCATTGCGATAATTAAAAAGCCAAAAAATACAGTATAAAACAAAGTGTGGCCGCTGGGGAAACTTTGCTGTCTGGTTATTTCTATGATCCGTACCAGGTCTTTGCCTGGTCTTGGCCGATCAATGAGCATTTTGACCAGCGTGCTGACCAAACCAGATAATGAAGTCAGTAAAGTGAATAAAGCTTCCTTTTTGTGATTGAATATAAAAAATAGTAATGCTACCACACCGACCGTAGTGCCCGAGTATGGCATTGTGCCGAAGATGCTGATAAAAGCCATCAAATTATCCAGCGTAGCATTATTGTATTTCTGTATTAACCGTGATACATCAAGGTCAATATATGACAAAGGAAAGAAATAGATAAAACAACTTAATCCAATAAAGGCAGTCGTAATGATGAGGAGGGTATTTACGAGCAGCTGGCCTTTGCTTTTGCTTAAAACTTTCATTATTCGGTTTGAAATGGGGATAAAATGCAGGTTGAGCTGCACTGTAATAACCGCAAATTACAGAAGAACTTTGTAATCTTTCTGGTGACAGACAGAATTTCACCAGATTAAGTGATATTTTTATAAAACAATGATGCCAAATATTTTGCTTTATGGATGCATCTACAGAATTTCTACAGATTCATTTTTGATATTTCGTTTACCTGTATTAGTATACCAATACCATTTACCATATCCGGTTAGACATGATAGAGAATATGTATATCATGTTGCCTATATCTTGAGGAGTATATGAAAAGCGAATTATTGGATAAAGTTGAAGAATTCGCCAATATGCTTTTAAAGCAGAGGCTGAGTAGAGATCTTTACTTTCACAACCTGAATCATACAATAGAGGTGGTATCAGCTACACTTGATATTGGCTTACATTCCAATATTACTGAGGCGGAACTGGAGACAGTAGCTATTGCAGCATGGCTTCATGACCTGGGATATTGCAGTACTTACAAAGGCCACGAAACCGAAAGTGCTAATATTGCCCGTGTATTTTTGACTATCCTGAAGATCGAGGAATCACGTATTGAACAAATCATTTCCTGTATCCTGGCCACAAGGATGCCACAAAATCCATCTTCATTACTGGAGAAAATTATCTGCGATGCCGATTTTTATCACTTTACCCGCAACGATTACCCAAGGCATGAGCAGGCACTCAAAAAGGAATGGGAGATCAATCTGAATTTGCACTACACTGATGAACAATGGAATAAACTAAATCATCATATGCTAAGGGAACACAATTACTGGACAGCATATGGAAAAACAGTCCTTCAACCAAAAAAGGAGCTGAATATCAGAAAACTGAACAAGGATATTCGATAATACTTGTTGCTTTTTGTGCTGCTCTGTGATTTTGATTGCAGAGCCCGTGCCACTCAGTCAGATCAGAAGGAGATAAAGTGACCGGCGAAAAACTTAGAATGTTCCGCTAAATGCCAGTCCTGCGGCTTTCTGCTGATACATTGGCACCACCGAATAATTTATGCTTTGCCTGCCAATCAGCATTTTTTTAAGATGAGGATAAACGAGATAGGCAATTTTGGTTGATGCGATACCAAATCCTGCTCCTGCCACTACATCACTTAACCAATGCTTATTATTATATAGCCTTAAGGCTCCGGTAGCCGTGGCTACAGCATATCCAGCATAACCTATCCATGGAGAAACATCACAGTACTCCTGATTTAAAAACTCAGCTGCAGCAAAAGCATTAGCGGTGTGTCCGGAAGGAAAAGAATAGTTGTTGGAACCGTCAGGCCGGGGCCTGTCAGCCAAATGCTTGATGGTTGTTGTGGTTACGCCCATAATACCAAAAGATAACAGATATAATCCAGTCTGGTCGGCAATGCTGTGCCTGCCTTTTACTCCTGCAAGGTTTAAACCGTAAACAGCTACCATAGGCGCATATTGCAGATAATTATCCAGGTGATGTGCAAATAAAGGGTGGTCTTCCTGTATCTCTGATTTTGTACTAAAATCAAGAGTTCTGATACCATTGTTGCTTAAGGAAAGTAATCCATATGAAACCAGGACGGCCGGAATAATGAAAGACCTGACAGTTGGTGGATTTTGTCCGCGGGTCTTCATTAACAATACCGGTTCAGTAGTCATCGAGTCTGGCTTTTGAGCTACTATATTCTGAGCCAAAAGAAATCCCGGTAATACAGTTAGCACGACAAGGATTTGGGTTTTAATGGTACTGAGAAGTTTCATATATTTATTTTGTAAATTCGCTTACTGCGATACCGGCAAAGAAAATGCTCAATACTGGAGAAACTTTGTTTTTCAGCCAATTATCATTCTACAATCTCCAAGTGTTGATCATTGACATTACTCATCTTATTGAATATCAATCATGATAGATTTCCTTTAGCTTTTTAATCAAATCATCCTGCTCTCTGATCATTCTTTGTTGTGTAAGCAATAGCTTGTCCTGTCTCTTTACAACATCTTTCAGTAAGGAGATTTTATTGTTATCCTTATCATGGATCCTGAGTGAGGTTGTTAAATCTTCAGGCTCATAAAACTGAAAAAAATTTACTTTTAAGACTTCAGAGATTTGTATCAGGGAGTAAGGATCTATCACATCAAACTTAAAGAAGTCTTTTAGGAATACATTTCTCGCACGTAATGTCTCGACGAACTTACCGTGAGTAAGGCCCTGCCTATTCATCTCCTTCCAGATCAGCATTCCAATTCGTTCTTTCATTTAAAGGGTATTCTAGTCGGTTTAAATCTATTTACTAGTGCATACCGCCATTTTTAAAAAGGTCGTAGGCAGTTTGATAGTTTGCAATAGCTTTATTGATAGTTCCTGCAGACAATGGCGAAGGTATCTGCTCATTTCTGACCTTGTTGTATAAGAAGGTCTCCGTTTTCTGTTGCGGCCCCAGGATTACCAGGCTATCCTGTCTGAGATAGGCGAGTTTTTGGTAGGTACCTAATATTGCCCTTGGCTGGTAACTTGCATTCAGAACATTTTTCCCGTACAAATTGCTCTGGTATTCCAGCCCAGCAGTCCAAATAGTGTTGGATAAAGATCAATCTGCGAGCACATTTTGCTGATCACCTGCCTGCCATCATGAGGAAGGTTAAGGATGATACATGGTATATGGTATTTGCTGATATCGATTTCATTTTTACCAGCGCTGGATGCACAATGGTCGGCAACAATAATTACAACGATCTTTCTAAACCAGGGCCTCAGTTTGAGATGTTCGATAAATTTCCCTATCGCATAGTCGGTGTAGCGGACGGCTCCATCCCTGCCACTGCCCGAAGGCAGGTTGATTTCGCCCGAAGGATAGGTAAACGGACGGTGGTTAGAAGTAGTCATAACGAAATTATAAAAAGGTTTGCCCTCTTTGTATTGCTGATCAGAACCTCTTAGTACTGCATCAAAGAGGTCTTCATCACTGATACCCCAGGCATTTTCAAAATGAACCTGGTTATTGCCAATGATTGTTCTTTTTGTATGATAGGTATCGCCCAATTTGATACTTCTGCCGCGATCCGTAATATCAAAGCCGTTACTTCCGAAATATTCATTCATATTATCAAAATACCCATCGCCGCCGTAGTAGAATGTACGGTGGTATCCCTCCTGCTCAAAAATATGTCCTACGGTACTGAGGTTTTGATTGCCTGGTCTTCGTACAATACTGCTCCCCGGCGTTGGTGGGGCCGAGATCGTCAGCGCCTCCATTCCCCGCACGGTTCTGGTTCCGGCAGCGTACATATTGGTAAACAACAGGTTATGATTTGCGAGTGAATCCAACACGGGCATGAGGTGTTGTGTATTGCCGAAATGCTCCATAAAATCTGCACTCAGGCTCTCGACGGTAATCATGATTACATTTGGTTTGTAAACCGGCCCGGGATTAATGATTTCTCGTTTTATACTGTTGCCCTCTTTTAAAAAGCGGCTATTCTTCTCTTTCAGTTCTGATCTGATCACCCGGTATGCCTCATCCTTTGGCAGCAGGGAATAGAAATCATTATAGCTGAGTTCATTATTTTTGAAAGCAGCAAAAAAAGAATATATCCCCGCTTTTGACAGTTCATTTTGATATCTGTTGGTACCGGATTCGGCCATTGCATTGCTCAGTACAAAAGGAGCAACAATCGTCAGCAGCAAAATAACCCCAGACTTTAGCGCTCTTCTCTGAAATGGCAGTTTCTCCTGAAACGCTGTAATAAAAACTTTCATTTTGGAGAACATCCAGAAGAGGAATAAGACTGCAAGTAATACTCCTCCTATCAATAAGGGTAATGGATAAGATTCGTTGATATTATTGATCACTTCATAGGTGTAAATCAGATAATCAACGGCAATAAAGTTAAAGCGGCTTTCAAATTCCTGCCAGAAGGTGATCTCGGCAAAAAAAGAAAAAAATGAAATAAACAGTAAAAGGCAGAGCCAGGTATAGGTGAATATTTTATCGCCCTTTGTTCCCGTCCACTTTGAAGGAAGCAGTAACAAATAGAGATTATAAATGCAAACCAAAAACAAGGCAACTGCAAAATCATAGGCAAATCCCAGCACGTAAAGGCTGAGAACAGCTGAAATACTAAAGTTTGTTTTCGGTAAAGAGATAACCAATAATCCGGTTCTGACCAGAAAGGAACAAATAACGAAACTTGCAAAGAACGAAAACAGCACACTGTACCTACCTCTAAAGATCATTTTAACAATTGAAATTGACTATGAACGCAAGGTATTATCCAATTCTGTAGAGATTCTGGATTTCAGCCATGACAGAAGTGGACAGCCAGTATTTAGTCATCTCAAAGCCCGCCAGGCTCGGACTACAAGGCCGGAATCTCCGGATCTTTTGTGGACTCCTCTTTATGGTCAAACTTAAGGTTTCCAAACTTGTAGCTGAAGGTAATGCCGAACGAGCGGTATGGAACCTGCCTTATTGCATATTGTCTGTTAGCTGCCTGGATAATGGTGGTATTCTGGTTGATATATTTATTAAATGGATCAGTTGCGCTCAGGCCGACACTCATCTTCTTGTTCATGAATTGCTTACGTATTGCCATGGTATAGAACAGGAATGAAGCATTGGTTCCCTGAATACCCACCCTTGGTGAATTGTAATTTCCAAAAAGCTCGGCAGATAACTCTTTGGGAAATTGGTAAGCCGCGTTGAGATTCAGCCGGTACTCCATTCCGTCGGTATTTTGGTCAAGCCCTTTGTAATTAAAAATGATTGCTTTATGAGAGATCATTGCATTGGAACGTAGAGTAAGCTTACTATGGTAATCATAAGCGGCTTCGCATGTAAATTGCTCGGTAGTCAGGTATTTACTGATGCTGTCTGACAGTTCAGTTTCATCTTCAATGATTAGTATTTTCATCCCGTTTAGGCTTATTTGTAAACTGGCGCAGGAATGATATCTTGCGCCAGTTTACAAAATAAGATTAAAATACTGGATTAATTCTGAAGTTGAGTATACAGTATGAAAGATACTTATATGGATTAAACTAAAGCCGCTTTTGGCTTTTTGTTCTTTTTCTTATTGCCTTTTGGCAACCAGATAATAAATCCGGTAATGGGCAAACTTGCTGATATGACACAAACAAGAAACGCGATAATCTTGGTAAGGATGCCACCAATTGCACCAACATGGAGATCATAGTTTAACTTCATGATCGTATCCCCACCGTTCCCCTGCCCATAAGGCATTCCGGCTTTCAGCAGCTTCACCGAATGCTGCTCGTAAGACTCGCTGGTCTCCAGATATCTTGTTCCCGGTTTTGGATTAAGATCCAGGTTCCAGGCACCTGCTTTTCCATAAGGAAATCCAATCGTAACATCCACACTGCTCAAATCTATTTTCCTCGCGAGGACTTTGTTATAAATGAAGTCTTCATCCGGGATATTTCTTACTGCGGTTAGGGTGCTGTCAGACTTGATACGCTCAAACCTGCCCTTGCTTTTCTCTCCCCCGGATGCTGCCCAGTATACACTATTGGAAAACCATCTCATACCGTACACCATCCCTGTCAGTCCCAGGATCAGGGCAATAAGCAAAGAGTAAAATCCGAGCACATTGTGCAAATCATAATTCAGCCGTTTAAAGCTTGCTTTGGTTTTGATAAAAAAGCTTTGCTGTCTGGTAGAGCGCGTCCACTTTTTGGGCCACCAGAGCACCATACCGGTAATCAGCGTTATGACGAAGATCAGGGTTGCGTAAGCTACAAGTGGTTGCCCTATGTTTCTTGGCAGCCAAAGCTGATAATGTCCGGTGAGCATAATCCGGTAGAAGTCTTCTTCCAGTGGCTGCTGTTTTAAAAGCTTGCCGGTATATGGGTTGATCCAGGTGATCAAAAAGTTTTTTCTGTCTCCATACCAGGTAATAATTGTGCTCCTGTTACGACCGCGATAGATCACATGTGATATTCCGGGAATTTTGTAACCTTCGATCGTCTTCTGTTTGAGGACAGAAGGTGGAAGGAATGGTTTTCCATGGTCCTCTACCGTTTGATAAGGCTGCAGCAATATACGCAGCTCCTGTTCAAAGGTTAAGATTGCTCCCGTAATACTTACTATAACAACGATAATACCGCTTACAAGGCCCAGCCATAGATGCAGCCAGGCAGATACACGATAGAAGACTGAGCGTTTTTTCTTTTTCTTGGTTGGTCTGGATGTGATCATAAAAAAAAGCTGGGCAAAATTCATTTGCCCAGCCATATATTATTTGGGTGAATTACTTGATTTTGAAAATACCACCTACAAATGTGCCTGTGATTTTAGCGCCTCTGGTTGCAGTAAGTGAAGCAACATTGATCTGGTAAATGTAGGTTCCGTCTGCAGTTGTTACAGGGTAGAATACATTTCCGCCTTCAACATATACAGGGAATGAACGCCCACCAACGCCGTTATGAATTGGCACACCGGTTACATCCTTGATTGTGCTTGCATTCAGGTCAATGATGGAGATTTTTAAGTTTTTATCACCCCATCTGTCTGCCGCAGTCTGTGAAGTGAGTGTACTGATGGCAGCGATAGCTATTCCGTTACCCAGGTATTTAATGTGTGAGATTTTACCACCCAGCAAGTCAGTATTGAAGAAATAAGTTGGATCAAAAGTAGTTGCTCCGCTTTTGATACGCAGGAAACCACCTGGCTTAAGCGACTGTGAAAAGCCGTTTGAGATATTGCTGGATGACATCGCATAGATATCGCCATTTTCAACTTTGAATAAGCCGTTCTTTGTTTGCCATGCTCCTGTAGGACCTGTACGAGTATCCGTAAATACCTGTTGGAAAACCATTTCAGGATAAGAGAAAACAGCGATATAGTTTCTATCTACCAGATTTGTGCCGTAGCTCGCATCAAAGTGCATGTAGCTTAAATAAAACTTATTGCCGTTAATTGCCCAGCCAGTGTAGATCGGGTCATTTGCGCCAACTACAAGTGGTGCCGTAGGGCTGGTGATTGTTTTTGTGATTTGTTTGCTGGCGATGTTTACAAAATAGAAAGAGATATTTGACCCTACAGTTTGTGTTGGAATCTCAATACCCATCATCTGCGTATCATCGATCTGGAAAATATCATTTAAGGCTCTTGGAAAAACGGAGCTTCCGGTAAGCACAAGGTTACTTGGTGCAGTAGCGCTGTAATCGATACCGTTCGCATTTACTTCTCCCAAACCGCCAATCGCAAATACAGATTTATTTCCTGCTGCGTAATCGCGGTATCCAGTTAAAGTTAATCCATTTCCGATTGGTGTGATTGTTCCTGTGGTTAAGCTGTTGGCAGCAACCATATAATTCACATTCACGTTATCACTTCCTGTAACGCCAATACCCAAAGCATACACGCTTTCGCCCGTAACCGGAGTTGAATTGTCATTACTTTTACTGCAGGATACAGCTGCGAAAGCGATCACTGCGAGCATTGTCGATTTGTAGAGATTTCTAATATTCATTCTGTAGTTTATTGATGTGTCTGTTGTGAATGATGTTGATTATTATTTACTGATGAAATAGCGTAATTTGACATAAAAGGCCCTGCCCGGTTTTTGCATACGGTACGAGTCAAAGAGCTCGTTGTCAAAGATGTTCCTGCATTCCAGGTTAATGTTATATTTCCCCTTTGCCATACCGTAATTGATATAGATGTTATGGGCAACCTGTGTTGGGATAATATCTGTCTTTGCTGCCAGTGTACCTATTTCAGTAGCGCTGAGATAATAGTTTTTCACATAGCTGAGGCTGTAGTTGAATGATAGCACCGCATCTTTCTGTATGCCCGAAATTTGTGTGCCCAGATTAAAGTTTCCAAACAGGTACGGGATGTTTGGCATTCTGAAGCCTTTCAAAATGTTGGCCGTGTTTCCACCGGTAAAGCCACTGGTAGCAATAGAATCAGTCTGATCTGTTATTTTTTGCCAGGTGATATTTGCCGAAGCATGTATCAGTCCTTTATAGTCATATTTTACTTCGCCATCTATACCAACTGTGCGGACATTACCTGTATTGATAAAGGAAGAAGTTGGCGAACTGGCTGAAGCAGGAACCCTGATGAAGTCTGACGTTGCCCTGTAGATGAATCCCGGTTCAATACTGATACGGTGATCTTTGGAAGTAGGCAAAGTATATCTCAGTCCCGCGTTAAAGTTTTCACTTTTCTCAGGCTTAAGGCTTGGGTTTTTGAGGATAAACAATCCGTCCCCAAATAATTCATCAGGCTCCGGCAGGCGGTAAGCATGTTCAAATGAAAGTTTTGCCAGCAGGTCTGATCGCAGGTAATAAGCAGAGGCAAAGCCTGCGCCAAAATTTGTTGCACTTTTATTTAATGCAGAATTGACTACACCACCGTTGGTAAAAGTTCCGGTTGTCTCAAACGAGTTTGCATCATAATTATACAACTTTGCGAATACCGACGTGGTAAACTTATTTTTAATTTCATAGTTCCAGGAAGCACCAAGTACGTTCTTTGTGGCATTGGTAGGAAACTGGTTGGCAATTTTCCCGGGATCTTCAGGGTCGAAGCCGGTTCTTTTATAATTCGTGTAAACGTAGTTGAGGGAGATAACCTGGCGTTCAGCGAGGCGGTAGTTGAGGTTAAGCGTAGTGAGTAATTCTTTGTTTTTGATCTTGTTCCTCGTTCTTGTCAATTCTCCGCCAATACTGCTTGGATAGTATTCGCCCAGCCAGTTATAGACCCTTGAAGCCGTATCAATCTGCTGGAAGCTTGTAATGTTGTAGGCTGCGTATAAACTCACATCAAGTCCCGGCAAAAACAGATCTTTCTTTGCGTATTTTAAGGTTGGGATATAAGATTGCGAGTTTGAAGTAATTGCTCCAAAAGGACGGTCCATGCTGCTTACCCCGGTTTGCTGATCTTTATCATTACCTGACACCAGTAAACCGAACAATAACCTGTCAGCATATTTCTTGCCTGCAATACCTGCCTCAATTTGCATTGTTCCGGATTCATAATCGTCATGAAACCTTTTCACATTTGCTCTTGAGATCTCATTACCATTCGCATCGCGGATAGGTACGTTTACTTTGTAATCATTATTTGAGAAGTTGTAAAATCCATTGGCCCTGAGGGTAAAACCACTTTTAGCATTGGTATAAGCCGCATTTAATGACGCTCTGTGGGTATTGAAAGAACCGTAACTATAGGATGCATCGAGGAAATTTGCATTTGTACGTGTGATAATATTGACTGCCCCTGCGAGGGCATCCGTACCAAGTCCTACCGGGAGCACCCCTTTATAAACCTCAATCCGTTCTGCCATGTTCGCAGGGAAGTTATTAAGTGTAAGAGATGATCCAAAGTTATCCATCGGGATGCCGTCCAGGAAAAACTTCACCTGCTTACCGCTAAATCCGTTTAGTGAAAAGTTGAAATTAGATCCCAGTCCTCCTGTTTCCCTGATCCTTACCCCGCTTACGGTGTTCAGGACCTGGTTGATATCACCGCCCTGGTTATGTAATGTTTTGGCGTCAATAGCGGTAACGTTAAATCCCTGATCATTAACCTTCTGAGTTTTTGTTTTTTCCCTGATGCTTACTTCATCCATATCGGTACTCTGTGAAAGTACAATATCACTCAGCCTGAGGTCGCTGCCTGCACTTACTTCAATCTTAGTGCTGTACGTATGAAAACCAACACGGCTGATCTGCAAAGTATATTGCCCTGCCGGGGCTGCCAAGCTGAAAGTACCGTCTGCTGCTGCATCCGTTCTGTAAGATGTCCCTTTAAGTGTTATTTGTGCAGCGGTAACTGCATCTCCATTCCTAGATGAAACTTTACCGATGATGTAAACCTGCTTATTCTGACTGTAAACTTTTGGTGGTAGGAAAACTGATAATATCGCCAACAACAAAAGTAAAGAGTTACTGTATTTGTGCTGATCAGGTATAGTTGTATTCATAATCTATTTTGTGACGCAAAGCTAGCATTCTATTCAGAATTATTCTTAATAAATATAGAATTATTCATAATAATTCTAAACAATTTGAAATGCAGTTCTTTATACCGTGTAAACAGCCCGGTTTTAAGCATCTTCGAAAGAGTTTTTGAAGTATATTGAGCGAGGCGTATTGTTTCACAACAGGCAGCCGTATTGTGGCACCTGAATCACCGTAACTGTATGATTGAGCAGGGACTGCAAAAAGTAAAATACAGACCCCTTTCTATCGTCAATTTATATTATTTTTGAAATAAAGGATCAACCAAATACGAATGAAGAAATTATCTATGATCATTGCCCTTTGCATGGCCCTTGCTGCGCAGACAAAGGCACAAACCTATACCCCAAGCGCAAGTAACCTGGCTGCCAGAAAAACATTTCAGGACCTGAAATTTGGCCTGTTTATCCATTGGGGGATTTACAGTGAGCTGGGCAGAGGCGAGTGGGTAATGAACAACGACCATATTTCGTATGACAACTATAAGCGGCTGGCAGACTTTTTTAACCCGCAGGCTTTTAGTGCGCACGACTGGGTAATGTTTGCGAAAAATGCTGGCATGAAATATATTACCGTTACGTCAAGGCACCATGACGGCTTTAGCATGTTCGGCACCAAACAGTCAGCCTATAATATTGTAGATGCTACGCCTTATCACAAAGATCCGATGATGGAGCTGGCCAAGGAATGTAAAAAGGAAGGCATAGAGCTTCATTTCTACTATTCTCTGCTCGACTGGGGACGGGCGGATTATGCCTATGGCAGCCGAATTGAAGATGGCAAGCCTCTAAATGGCAACTGGGACAGCTATATCAGTTTCATGAAAAAGCAGCTTACCGAGCTGATTACAAAATACCCGGGAGTAAAGGGGATCTGGTTTGACGGTCATTGGGAACGTAAAACGGTAAACTGGCATTATGACGAGATCTATGGATTGATCCACAAGCTCAACCCGGCAATCCTGGTAGGGAACAACCACCATCTTGCCCCAAAACCAGGAGAAGATTTTCAGCTCTTTGAAAAAGACCTTCCGGGAAATAACCTCACCGGCTTTAGCGGAGAGGCCAAAATCGGCGACCTGCCGCTGGAAACCTGTGAAACAATTAACGGCAGCTGGGGCTTTAGCCTCTCTGACAATAAATATAAAACTCCAAAAGAAATTATTGATTACCTGGTTGGCGCTGCTGGCCGAAATGCAAATTTCCTGCTGAATATCGGCCCGATGCCAAATGGTAAGATACAGCAAGAATTTACGGATACAATGGCTGTTGTAGGAAAATGGTTACAAAAGAATGGCGAAAGTGTGTATGGTACAAGGGGAAATCTTGTTGCCCCTCAGCCCTGGGGCGTAATCACTCATAAAAACAAAACCGTTTATGCGCACATCCTGGTATGGCCAAAGGAGAATTATATTTTTATTCCCAAACTAAAGGAAAAACTTAACAAAGCTATGCTGCTCGGCACAAAAACAGCAGTTAAGTATAAACAACAGGAAGAAGGTGTATTCATTTATTTAGATGGAGTTAAAGATGCTCCCTATGATACGGTGATACAGTTGAGCACTGATTAATCAACGTTCACTGATCAGTTTCGATTGATCGGCGCTAATGATATGAACTGAACCTCCGGATAACAAGGCCTCCGGTTTCTGAACCACATGTTATGAAGAATTCTCTGTTGATCCTGTGTATGCTGTTTTCCCTTAAGCCCTTATCTGGCAGGGGGCAGGAAAATGCTGCAGCACAAAAGCAAACATCCTTTAGCTATAACTTTGGCAGGGACAGGATCAGCAACGGAACTATAAGGGTGGATCCTTCAGACAGCTACGCTGCCGCAAAAGGATACGGATTTGATTTTGGCACCCGGCCGGGCGCCCAGCCATTTTACTTTTCTGTCCGGCTGCCCGAAGGAAACTACAGTGTTACGGTAAAACTGGGGAGCCCCACACGCGCGGCCCTTAGTACCGTAAAAGCAGAATCACGCCGCCTGATGCTGGAAAACGTATCCACTGCCCCGGGAAAGTTTATTACCAAAACATTTATCGTAAATATCAAAGACCGCAACATCACAGGCGGCGGACAGGTAAAGCTGAAGCCCCGCGAGCTGACAAAGCTCGACTGGGATGATAAGCTTACGCTGGAATTTGACCTTCAAACCGTTATACAATCAATCGTAATCCGCAAAACCGAAGATCAGGTAACTGTTTTCCTGGCAGGCAATTCTACCGTGGTAAACCAGGATGAAGAACCCTGGGCCTCATGGGGACAGATGGTCCCCCGCTTTTTTAAACCGGGAATAGCCATTGCCAATCATGCCGAATCAGGGTTATCCCTGGGCAGCTTTATTGGCAGTAAACGGCTGGAGAAGATCCTGAGCGTAATCAAGCCCGGTGATTATGTATTTGCAGAGTTTGGCCATAACGATGAAAAGGAAAAAGGCCCTGAAGATGGCCCTTATAAATCTTATACAGAGCGCCTGCACATATTTGCAAAAAAAATAAAGAGCAAAAACGCACATCTGGTGATCCTGACCCCTACCGCACGCAGGTCCTTTAACAGCGCAGGGCAGATGGAAAATTCTCATGGGGATTATCCCGATGCAGCCAGAAAGGTTGCACAGGAAGAAGGGCTTCCTCTGATAGACCTGACCGCGCTGACCACAACACTCTATGAGGCTCTTGGGCCTGAGGAATCTAAAAAAGCATTCGTTATCTACCCTGAGCAAAATCTGAACGACAATACCCATTTTAATCCCTATGGGGCATATGAGATTGCGAAGATCGTTGTACAGGGGATAAAAAACAGCCTGCCAGGGCTTGCAGGATATCTTTATGAGCTGCCCGCTTTTGACCCGGCACATCCTGACCCCTTCGCTGCCTTTAACTGGCCGGCAAGCCCAAAAACCAGCCTGACCAAACCCGACGGGAATTAATACCTTTTTTGATTTTCCAGGATAAAGGGATAAATATCCCTTTATTTGGGGATTTTTTGTCCATCCGGAAAATCTCTCTTTTGTACATGATATCCCCGTAGTGGTAGTCCAGGGATTACTGCCGGGGATTTTTACGCAATTATAAATATCAATTTAAATTTATGAAATTCTTAAAGAACAAACTCTCCCTGTTTAATCTGGCAGGTATCGCAGTATTATCAGCCGTGCTGATGATGAGCTCATGCAGTGATGATGATGATAATTCCGGACCGGAACAGCAGGCGAAGGTAAAAGTGATCAATGGTATATATGATAATCCTGATTACATCATCAAAGTAAATGGTACAGACCTGAGCAGTACACCACTGGCGTATAGAAAATCAACTGATTACGTATCAGTATCGGCAAACGATCCGGAACTTGTGGTTACAGAACAGTCCAGCAATAAAGTAGTGCTTACCAGCAAGCTGGCCGTAGCCCCCGGAACAAATACATCAATTTATCTGGAAGCAGCATCGGCAACTGAGCCTGCAGGCAGCTTTCAGATAGATGACGACCTTACAACCGTGACCGCAAAAAAGGCGAAAATCCGTTTTGTTAATGTGAGCCCTGATGGCGGAAGCCTTGACCTGCTGCTTAACGGACAAGCAGTAGCAACATCTGCTACAGGAATAGCCCCTAAAAAGGCAAGCCCCTTTATCGAAATCGATCCGGTAGCGGGAGCTACTTTTTCACTGAGACAGACCGGCACGGATAATATTTTAGCTACCGTTCCAAACGTGAATGTTGAAGAAGGACAGTTTACTACCCTTTGGGCTGTAGGAACACAAAGCCTCTCTGCCAATCCTGCCGCAAAACTGGCTGTTGGCGTTATCGTCAATAAATCTGCTAAATAACACATTCAGGATAACAATCCATTAACAGGCCATCTGTAAAGCCAGCTCTTAAAATTTGATTTGGGCAAGCGCTGCGGTTACAGGTGGCCTGTTGATATCAGTTCCAGAATGGTAGTTCGCAAACTCTGGTTGAGCCCGCTTTTTAAAATATATCCCGAAGCGCCTGCACGCAGTAATTCATGTATCCTGTCTTCGTCTTCAAAAACTGTTTGTATCAGTACCTGTACATGCGGCACTTCTTTTTTAACTTGCCTGATGGTTTCGGTTTCATCAATTCCCGGCATTTCAATATCCATTAAAATGACGTCTGGCCTGGATTGTAAAACCTTTTCTACAAAATTCTGGGCAGATCCATAACTGCCTACGATCTCAAATGCTGGGTCTGTGGTCAACAACAGAACTATACTGTTCCGAACGTTTTTATTATCATCAAAAATTGCAATGCGAGTCCTCATAACTTTCAATTTAATCTAAACATACCATCAATTCTACTTTATCCTTACCTGCAGCCGGATCACTGTTCCTGAACCCGGCTTACTATCGATAAATAGTTTGGCCTTCATCTCTTCTGCACGCAGCCTGATATTATTCATTCCATTTCCGCCGAGTGATCCTGTTACATCAGCGCTGAAATCGGCATCTGATATAAAGCCGATCCCATCATCTTTGACCTGCACCTCAATCATATCATTGATAACCTTTAAATCTACTTCCAGGTTTTTGCATTCTGCATGTTTGATCGCATTGTTAACGGCTTCCTTTAGCACCAGGTACAGGTTTTTCCGGATCCAGGTGGTGGCCACATTCTCCTGGCTTTTGGAATGATGTTTAAAGATGAAATTGATATCTTTCACTTTGCAGAGTGGCCTCGCGAAGTTTTCAATCCTTGAAATAATGCTGTTCAGATTATCATTTTTTGGATTGATGGCCCAAACAATATCTGCCATATCGTTAATCATTTCATTGGCCGTGCCACTGATGGTTTCCAGGATATTACTGAGCTGACTGGCTTTTTCCTGTCCCTGATAAATCCGGGCTACCTCACTGTACACAGAAATACTGCTCAGGGTGGAGCCAATCTGATCATGCAGGTCCTGCGCAATATCATTCCTGATGGCCTGCTGCTCCAGCAGGTTGTTTACACGGTACTGGTAAAAGAAGTAGGCTATGGCTGATACCAGGAAAATGATCAGCGCAGGAAACCACCAGGTAAGCCAGAAAGGAGGTGTAATGATGATGATGATAGACTTATAGTTTGATAATTCATTGCCCCTCCAGTTGCTTGCCCTTACTTTGAAACGATACGTTCCGCCGGCCAGGTTGGAGTAGTTTGCAGCGTTGTGTTTGCCTATACGGATCCAGGATTTATCTGCCCCCTCCAGCATATAGGAATAAGATACATTGTCGCCCGTATATTCAGGAGCAGAAAACTCGATCGAAAAAAAATTCTGTGAGTAGTTGAGAATAATTTTTTTCTTATTGAGCCAGTGGCTGAAAGACTTGTTAAAGATTTTAAAATCTGTAAAAAAGACTTCAGGATTATGATTGATCCTGCGCACCCTGGCAGGATTAAAAGTGATAAAGTAGTTCACGCCTGCAGCATACAGGGTGTTCTGTCTGTCCTTATAGATATACCCGCGTAATCCTTCTGAACTTTTAAGAAAGGGCAGTTCATAGCTGGAATAGATTTTTGATGCTGCCTCATATTTATGGATATCACCGTTACAGATCATCCACAGGTTATGGCCGGCATCAGCCTGTATACCTTCGATAAGGTTGCCTGATGCGTTGACATGGGTCATTTTACCGGTATTCCTGTTAAAATAGTTTAACCCGCCGCCGTAGGTGCTGATCCAGAAATTTCCTTTTCCATTGTCCAGAATATCTGATACATGGTTACTGCTCAGTGAATATTTGTTTTTAATATCATTTGAAAAATACTGTATACGGAGCCCCTTGCTTTGCTGCCAGCTGCCAAGACCTGCCTTATAGGTAGCCATCCAGGTATTGCCCGCTTTATCAGCATATAACTTACTGATCAGGTTATCCCTGATATCAAACCTGCCGATGATATTTTTGCTTTGATCAGCCCTTGATATCCACTTGTTGTCCTGCAGGTCATAGTAAGCCAGATAGTGCCCATAGGGCGATACCATCAGAACGGGATGCCGGTCTATTGTGTCCCTTACAATAGAAACTATCCTGGAGCTGAATAATTTGCTCATTACAGGATCCTCATCCGTATGGGGAAGGGCTTCAACGGTATTGGATGCGGTATGATATTTCAGCAGCGTGTAGTCTGTGCCGATATACAGGGTTTTATCCTGGTCTGTAAAAAATTTGGTAACGGCTAACTTTTGATTTTTATACACTACCATCCTGTACTGATAATCAGTGCTGCCTGCCTCCTGTGTAAAAATGCCTTCATTAGTTCCTATCCATAACTTTTGCTGGTCATCCTTATAAAAATCGTAGATAACGATATTTTTCTTGTTTTCATTTGGCAGCCAGTGCTGTACAAAGGAAGAAAAAAGCGGATTGTATTTATTTAATCCGTTATCAGTGCCCACCCATACGATGCCATTCCGGTCTATGTAAACTACATTTGCATGGTCATTGGAGATGGTGCCTTCTGCAAAAGGGCGGTGCCTCAGCTGAGATACCTGTTGTGTTGAACGGTTATATACGGAGACCCCGGTATTTCTGCCTGCCATCCATACCTGGTTATCGTTATCCTCGGCAAAGGAAACCATTTCGTCGGCGGGGATGCCCGCTGGTGGTTCTTCAGGCTTAAGGCCGGGCTCCAGGCCGTTTGAGGCCGGATAACGGTATACCTTATTGTCCCATGAGCCCAGCCAGAAGGTATTGGTTTTATCCCTGAAAATTGCGGTGATGGAATTATGAGGCAGCCTGGCATATAAATCGGCATAGCGCATGTCTTCCCTGTACGCCAGCGTACGTGTATTTACTTTAAGCAATCCGCGGCCTTCTCTCCCAACCCAAAGAATATCGTGGTCGTCCAGCGCAAATGAACGTATAGACCTTGCCCCTTCCTCATTAAGCGGAGGATCAAATTTTTCTGTTTTTTTGTTAAACCGTATGGAACAGTTGCCACTGGTGGCCAGCCAGAGATAGCCCTGCCGGTCTTCAATTATTTTATTTATCCCATTTTCGGGAATGCTTTTTGGGTTATGGATATCATGCTTGTACTGTTTAAACTGCAATGAGGGAGCCTGCCGGTAGTCATACCTGGTGATTCCACCATCCCTGGTGGCAATCCAGAGCACCCCGCTTCTGTCTTCAAAAAGGTCTGTAATGATATTCCCCGAAAGGCCAGAAGATCTGTTGGGCTCACTATGGAATACGGTGAAATACCTTCCGTCATAACGGTTCAACCCATCCTCTGTACCAAACCACATAAAACCACGCTTGTCCTGCAGGATACAGTTTATTTTTTTATGCGACAATCCCTTATCTGTTCCTATTCTTGTGAAATATGGATCAAATTTTTGTGCCAGTGCGCTATTACACAAGAGAATGCCAATTAAAAGTAATCTTATACACATGGTAGATGTAGGTGCTGATTATCTGTAGAATTGAAGATCCCATGCTGTATACAGGAAAATAAGCATGGGACCTCTAATAAGAGCGGGAAAAATAGAGAAGAATTTAAAACAAAAATATCCCCATTATAGGGGATATTTCATCAGCATGTATGTATGTATGTATGCGTGTATGTATTGCTCTATTTTGTTTGGTAACTTCCGTACAGTTTAACCAGCCTGTCGGGATAGTTGGTGATGATACCGTCCACGCCCAGCGCAGCCAGCGCCTCCATGTCTTTTACTTCATCAACCGTCCAGGGGAGGATCTGCATTTTCATTGCATGAACTTTTGCGACCATTTCTTTATCCACTGAGGTATAATAAGGACTGTAAATATCGGGTGTAAAGCCAAGCTTTTGCAGATCTGCATCCACACCACCTTTGCCGTAAGCCAGTATGGCCTGTTTAACTTTTTTCAAACCGGCAGAATCAAGTCCCTGTTTACTCAGCTCTGAGCTGAGGTCCATCTTTCCGAAAGCCAGCAGTGAAAGCCTGATCTTTGGTTCGGTTTTGTGCAGGATCTGAAGTGTCCTCACATCAAACGACTGGATCGTAAGGCGCTTGCCAAGGTTTTTTGTACGCAGTACGTCCATCATTGTGCTGACAAACACATCCGGTTTGGGATTGTAGACGCCATCGCCTGCCGGGGAGATCTTGGTCTCTATATTATAGTAAACAGGTTTTAATCTGTTCTTTTTTACATAAGCCTCAACACTGTCTATCAGATCGCTAAGCAGGGGTTTATAGGTTTTCATTTTCGCCTGACCGGGAAAATGAGGGTGCGGCTTGCTCCCCGCGTCAAAGCGGCTGATGCTGTCGTAAGTCATCTTGTACAGCGCCATACCCATCTGCTCTTCTTTTGAAATATCAGAGCCATCCGGTTTGCGCATAAAATCAGATGCCATGTAAGCATCGTGCGAAACCACAACTTTGCCATCGCTGGAAATTACCACATCAAGTTCCAAAGTTTTAACCCCTGTCTTCACGCCGTTGAGCATGGAAGCAATTGTATTTTCGGGCATTAAGCCCATACCGCCACGATGCCCCTGAACATCTAATTTCTGTTGTGCAAAGGTGGTTGTGGCTAACAGGATTCCTGCGCTTAGTGTAATGAATAGTTTTTTCATAATCACTAAACTACTGTCATCAGATTTGATACAGGTTAAGCAAATATTAATTTTTTGGCTCTTGTGGCATAACAATTGAATAAATGGTTTAGCTACCAGCTTTTAGCCCATGTTCAAGAACTATCCGATCAATAAATTACATGCCGGTCATTATCCCGAAATCTTAAAAGTCTGGGAATCTTCTGTAAGGGCCACACATGATTTTCTGGATGAAGCTGACATACAGATTTACAAAGCCATGATCAGTGGGCGCTATCTTAATGAGCTCCGGCTATTTGGCGTACAACAGGATGGCCGTTTGCTTGGATTTATTGGAGTGAGCAATACCTCGATAGGACTGCTCTTTGTTTTGCCCGAAACCCGGGGAATGGGCATAGGGCTTGCACTGGTAAATTTCGTTTACCAGCATTTGCATATCACAGAAGTGGATGTGAACGAGCAAAATGTACAGGCATATGATTTTTACAGGCACCTGGGTTTTGAAGTAACCGAACGCTTCGCGACGGACGCCATCGGCAAACCGTTTCCGGTTCTTTCCATGAAATTAGCCTGACCTGAACGCTTAGTCCAGTTTTAATTTAAAGATGAGCGGCCAGTTTTTCCCGGTTACATATAAGAGCTGATTGGTTTTATCCCATGCAATTCCGTTGAGCACGCTGTCATCCGATAATGGTGTATAATCCGGTGCATACTGTGAAAGCAGGCCGAAACAATCAATCGTGCCAACAACATGTCCTGTTGCGGCATCTACTTTCAGAATCTTTGTGGTCTGCCATTTATTTACATAGATAAACCCATTTACAAATTCAAGTTCATTGAGATTATCTACTGTACCCAGATTATCTGTTACCTGGATCTGACCGACTACAGCGAAGGAAACAGGGTCCAATTTATAGATGATCGAACTGCCCACACTTACATAAAGGTTTTTACCGTCATTGGTCATTCCCCAGCCTTCATAAGGCCATTTAAAAGTGCCAGTGCTTTTGGAAAGGTCATTTAAATTATAAACATAAGCCACATGATTTTGGTAAGTAAGCTGAAAGAGCTGATTTTTCAGAATAGATATCCCTTCCCCGTACATTGTTTTATCTTTCAAAGGAAATTTCTTTTGAACCTTGCCCGTGGCAGTATCTGCAATAGAGATAAACGAATTTTCAAGTGTACCGGTACCCTCATACAGCTGATTGCCATTAAGCTCAAACCCTTCGGTATATGCTGCAGTATCATGTGGAATGGTACCAGTTACTTTGTAGCTTAATATTTGAGGGACGCTACTACTGTCAGCCGTTACTGCTGCAGTTTCGGTATCTGATCTTTTATTCTGACAGGAAACAAGGACAACCGCAGCCATCCATACTAATGAACTAAACTTTTTATACATTATATGCTGTTTTCAACAGGTACTAACCTGCCGGAAATATATTAATATTATCTGATATTGTTGACCAGGGGCAGGGAGAAACAAAATGTAGATCCTGAGTTTTCTTCACTGTCTACCCATATTCTACCGCCTTCCTGCCTGATAATCTCAGCAGAAATAAACAATCCCAGTCCCATACCCTGGTAGGAATAAGCCTCGGCCGTGCTCACGCGGTAAAACTGGTCGAACACACGTTCAATATTATCCTTACTGATCCCTATCCCAAAATCCTGCACACAGAAAACTACATCTGTGTTACGCTGGGCAGTGGTGATGATGATCCTGTCCCTGTCTGGTGAATACTTGATTGCGTTTGAAATCAGGTTATTCATTACCTGGCTGATGCGCATCTTATCACAAAAGATATTGCCCATGAAAGCCAGGTTTGTCTCGATCACATGGCCACTCTCCAGGTAGTTGATGTCCCCGATATTATCAGTTACGATTTCATTAAAAGAATGGTAGTCGCGCTTGAAATCCAGCCTGTCATTGCTGATCTTGCTGACATCCAGCAAATCTTCAAGCAGGGTAGTAAGCCTGTTTACCTGCCCGGTTAAACGTGTCATCATATCTGCCTTTTGAACGTCTCCCTCCTTTTTGAGCATTCTCTCCAGCAATTGTGCATAAGCCTTGATGCTGGTTACAGGAGTTTTTAATTCATGACTGGCGATACTGAGAAAACTATCTTTCTGATATTGCAGTTTGCGCTGGGCCTCAATACCAGCTGTTTCTTTGGTAATATCTGTTACAATACCCGCAAACTGCTGTATCGTTTTAATGTCCTGATACAAAGCTTTCCCTGTGAAGTGTATCCATCTGAGGGCAGAATCGGGGGCAATAACCCTGAAACGCACATCGCAGGTTCCCTCAGCGTCACTGTGAAATGAATTGATAAATACATTATAAACGTTTCTCACATCATCAGGATGAACATTTTTCAGTGTATGTTCAAATGAAAAATCTTCGTCGTCATCCAGGCCAAATAACTTTTTCCCCAGGGTGTCCAGAACCAGGCAGTCTTTTTCCATATCAAAGTTCCAGGTGCCAATACTGGCAGACTGCAGCGAAAAATTCAGCCTTTCCTCGGATTCCGAAATCTTCTGTTTGGCAAGCACCAGTTCCGTAACATCCGTAGCGGAGTGTATGACACCTTCTATATCGCCATTCAAATCCCGTAAAGCCCGGTAGGTGAAATCAAAATAAAAGGTTTTCAGTGTACCATCAACTTCAATAGCTGCAGCAGCAGCTTTCGCTGAACATGTTTCACCAGTACGAAACACATCCCTGAGCAAAGTGATAAAAGGCTGGCCATCCAGCTCAGGCACAGCCTGAGTGAGTGTTTTACCAATCACAGAACTGTCTTTGGCCCAAAAACCGATCATGGCTTTATTGGCCATTACAATTTCCATTTCAGGCCCTCTGTAGATCGCTGTAGCACCAGGGATATTTTCGAACAGTATCCTGTATCTCTCCTCTGCTTCCCTGAGTTCTGCCCGAATTTTTTCCATAAAATGATAACAAGATTAACAGAGGGTAATTTGATTATTTGTAAAGTTTTAGAGCGGTAAGCTGCAGCTAAAATGCTTAGGCTGTAACAGAAATCTATCAGATATTCTTTGGATTATATGCGCCGTTCTCCCTGTCATTGTTATAATTGAGGGCATCATTGCCTTTTTCATTGTCTGCTACCGGCTTCTTGCTTTCCGGAGATTCGTTTGGTTCTGGAGATTCGTTTGGTTCTGGAGATTCATCTTCTTCAGGAGAATCATAGGTGGTGTCAAAACCCGGATCTATGCTTGGGTTTTCAAATTCAACTTCTTCCTGCTCCTTCGGAATAGATGGGATGTCTTGTTTTTCTGGCTGGTCCTTTCCAGGATATTCAGTTTTATCTTCCATGTCTTTAATATTTTTTTCTGTAGGTAAATTGTATCACGGAGATAACAAACTTTATATATATTGGTTTTCAGGAATGTGCAATGAACATACAATTTGTAAGAATGAATTTGTAAATTACAGATGCTAATTAAATAATACTAACCAAATGAAACCAATCACTGCAATCCTTACCTTCGCTGTTATTCTTCTATCCCTTAACCGCTCTGCTGCACAAACAGCTTCAAATCAACCGGGAGCCACGCTAAACCATATTGCGGTATATGTCTCTGACCTGAATAGAAGTGCCGCCTTTTATGAAACGCTTTTGAATCTTCAAAAAATAGAAGAGCCTTTTAAGGACGGCAGGCACGTATGGTTTTCTTTGGGCGCAGCCGGACAGATGCACCTGATCAGCGGTGCAAAATCTGGTGTCAAATATGATAAAAACGAGCACCTGTGTTTTAGTGTGGCTTCTATTACAGATTTCATAGCAAAACTTGATCAGCAGAAGCTGAGCTATATCAACTGGGAAGGAACTGCAAAAGCACCAACCATCAGGGTTGATGGGGTTAAACAGATCTATTTCCAGGATCCCGACGGGCACTGGCTGGAAGTAAACGACCAGAAAAAATTTCAGTAAATCAAAGATAGTGTATCACAATGCAATGCCTCAAAAAGCTACACACTTTACAGAGGCATTGTACCGTGATATTTTCTCTTTTTCGTCGCCTGAATAAAACCTTGCAGGAAGATTTTCAGATATTCAGTTTTCGGATATTCAATTTCAGAGGCTCCGTCAGAATGATAAGACAATTTCATCCGGTCATTCCTGCAATGTTATTGCAATTAGTAAATATATAATTGCAATGAATATATGCAGCAGCGCTATCTGATGGCTACAATTGTAAAGTTGATGCCCACTGGATTATTCTTCATCTGACAGATCAGCGGGAAATCCGGATCATTTAAGATCCATAGCTCGCCATGTTCTTCTACACCGGTTACATGTAATACGTCCGTTTCATGGTCGCCCACTTTAAATGGAGGCAGCTTTTTGTCATCCTGTAATACATAAGTGGTATTGTTGTAAACAAACTTTTTATCTTTCTTTAACAACCTGAATGCAGCTTTGGAGATCACTGCAAAAGTTTCATCAGGTGCCAGCCGCAATACGGCAGATGGTGTAGGCTGTATAAAATTAAGCTTGTTGCCGTTTTCAAATCCTTCTTTAGAAACCAGGTAACTGCCAAAAGCCATGCCCCTCAGGTTCCAGTCCAGCAGCACACTATCGGTAACAGATCTGACGGTCATCCCAATGCCAACAGTTTGTCCGTATAAGAAGAACTTGTAATCCAGCTGGGTACCCTGTTTAATGGCAACAGGGTTTTGCTGAGCAAATGCAGAACTGAACATCAGGCTCAGCATTAATAGATATGTTATTTTCCTGATCATGGTTTAAGGCTTAAGGGTGGTAAAATCTGAGTTCCCCAGGATGAGGGCGCGGCATCCATCTCCAGGACCAGCTCCCCGCCTTTTACGATATCCTCATGTTTGATCCAGGCCTGGTTAAAGACCTTTCCGTTCAGCCTGGCGGATTTGATATACACATTCTTGTCTGACAATCCCTTGGCAATCACTTTAAAATCCTTCCCGTTCTCCTGGTGAAATATGGTCTGTTTTAACAAAGGGGAATTGATGAGGTAATAATCCTGCCCCGCATTGGGATACAGGCCGATCATATGGAATGCAAGCCAAGAAGACATTGCGCCCGAATCATCATTGCCGGGCAGGCCATTGCGGCTGGTGTTATAACTTGCGGCAATGATCTGCCTGATGCGCAATGAACTGAGGTCGGGCCTGCCGATCCAGTGATACAAAGTGGGCGTAAGGAAGGACGGTTCATTTGCTACGTTATAAAACTTTTTATCAAAAAAGGTATCAAGTCTTTTTCTGAAAGCATCATTACCGCCTGATTTAAAGATCAGGGCCGGTATTTCATGTGGAATGCTGAAGGAGTACTCCCAGGAGGTCCCTTCGTAGAAAAAGCCGCACCAGTGACAGGCATACCAGGGTGTTTCGCGGGTGAGCGGGGTATAAATGTATGTGGGGTGCTGTATTTCGGAATTTCCATAGGCAATGGTATCCAGCCATTTGCCACTGGCATCTCTGGGCAGGATAAATCCTTTGGAACCTTCATGGATGTAATCGTCGCGCCAGAGGTTTCTCCAGTTGGCCGACTGCTTGATAAAACGGTCGAATATTTTCCTGTGGTTTAACCCTTTCGCCACTGTGGCGATGTTATAGTCATTATAAGCATAATCTACAGTGCGGTTGCCCGACCTTACTACAGAAAAAGGGACATAGCCCAGGCGGTTATACTCGGTCAGACCACCGCGGCCTTCCTGCTCTTCGTTTCCTCCCGGCGGAACGGTAGCATCCTTTAGCATGGCTTCGAGAGCCATTTCATAGTCAATGCCTGGCAGTTTTTTTACATAAGCATCAGCAATCACTACCTCGGCATGTGAACCACCCTGCGTTCTTCCGTTTGCGTTCCCGCTCCTGCCATCGGGCAGATAACCGTCATGTTTGTAAATATCGATCAGCGCATTCACGATCTCTGCTTCCCTCAGCGGAGAAATCAGCGTGATCAGTGGATTCGAAGTTCTGAAAGTGTCCCATAGGGTATAAAAATCATCGTAATAAGGTTGGTCGTTGGCCCATAACGGATTTTCACCTGTACGGTTTACAGGCATCAGCATCGTATGGTAAAGGCCGGTATAGAAAAGTTGCTGTTGGGTTTTGGTGGCTTGCGGATCAATTTCAATCCGGCTGAATAATGCTTCCCACTGGTTTTGTAAGCCGGCCAGCACCTGGTCAAAGTTCCAGTGTGGTATCTCCCTTTCGATATTCGCCTTTGCTTTTAGCGAGCTCAGGAAGGAAATACCGATTTTCATATTCAGCTGTGTTGCAGATCCGCCAACTGACAGCAGCAATCCTGTTTTCTCATTGCTGTCATACTGCATGGCAAGTCCCGGGAAAAGCTTTTTGCCTTTCCAGCTGGTATATGCAGTTACCGGCTGGTCCAGCACAGCATAAAAATAGACAGTATACGCTCTTCCGTTGTTCCATCCCGCACGGATACGGCTGTAGCCCCTGATTTCAGTAGGCGAAACCAGCTCTATTTCTGATCCAACAAACTGCTGTGCTTCACGGGCATCGGGTACGGGCTGCTCACCCAGGAAAAACCCCGCGTCGATTTTTAAAGCTTTAGTCCGGGCATCGGGGTAACTGAACTTATAGAATGATACTTTATCAGCGGTAGTAATCTCTGTTTTGATCTGGTTTTTTTTCAGGACTACGCTGTAGTAACCTAGTTTAACCGTTTCCTTTTCGCGCAGTGATGACTGCTCCTGATTGTCTGGTGCTCCTGTAAATGGCATCACCAGGATATTACCGTATTTGGGACCGCCACCGGTTCCGCTCACATGTAGTTGGCTAAAGCCTGTTACCGGTACTGGTTCAGGCAGCCATCCGCTGTTTGGGGCTGTGCCGCAATCCGGAGAAGGCTTCACCATGCCGAAAGGATAAGAGGGGCCTATAAAAACACGGCCAAGGCCTTCCGAGCCAATCATCGGATCTACAAAAGAAAAATGTTTTTCCTGCAGCGCTGAAGATTTTGGCGCATTTGCAGCTGAGGAATGCTGCCCCTGAGCATTTTCTGGAGCAGACCAAGATACGGCAGCAAGGAAAAGTGTACTGATTATCTGGTATTTCATTTCTGATATTTAGATAAAAAGACTAATTGTTAAATAAAGGATTTAGCCTGAAATATGTTCCGTCTTTGAAACTTACTTCATAATCGGATTTAAAGTGGGTACTTTTCTGATAGTAATCCGTTGTAATGACCTGGGCACCTGAGGCACATGCAGCATCAAATGCAGAACGGTCGTTCGCTCTTGCTTCCTGGGTATCAGAATCTGCGCGGGTGCGGATGATATATCCTTTTTTCACCAACTGAGGAATTTCCGGGCTTTTTGCATTGTTGATGATCATCATCGCAGCTTCCGGCCTGCCTGCAGCCGCATTAGCAAACAGCGTTCTTCCTTTTAATGATGGGTGTCCCTTGATATACAGTTCCATCTTCTCTTCTTTCGCATCCAGGATAAAGATAAACTTGCCCCTGGCGGCTTTCAGCATTGGCCAGTTGTTGTGCAGTACCGCAGCTTCGAGCGTTTTATATGTACCCCGCACCTGGTCCGGCGTGATCACTTTGTCCTTACCAAGTCCCTCTAAAATCACCTTGTCCAGCTGTTCAAAAGTTTCGGCTGTAAATTTCTCCGGGGCGCTAAAGCCTTCGCCTTTCATGATATTATCTTTGGGTTCGAGGGTGATAAATATTGGTGTATGATCAGGGTTGGCATCAGACCATTTTTTTAATTTTTCCAGTCCGTCTTTAAATGTGAGGAAATCACTGCGAAAATCCAGGTCCTGGATATGGAATACTTTAAAACCGGGCGCGTTCATTTCATGGTCAAGGTCATACGGCGCCTGGTCTGCCGCCCAGTCGAGCCCCCTTGGATGTGCATATTTTCCTCCTTTTGAATCTGCGTATACATCGATTTCCAGGTTTCTGAGACCTTTGTCCAGCTGTTGGGTAACGGGGATATGTTCATAGTCGATCCTGCTTGCAGAAACCGAATCTTTCCGGGCGAATGTTTTAAACAAATGGGGATCAATTGCTACTTTGTAACTATTGTGCGAACCAATGACCTGGATCCTGTTGATCGGCAGGTTATCATTCTCAGGAAGGTTGCTACCATCTTTAGGTGCAAATGCAGAAAGCGCAAGGAACAGGCTTGCGCAGGATAGAGTCTTTAACATACGATTTGGTTTTAAATAAAAACAGCCGGTACTGGACCGGCTGTTAAGTTAGATATTAATAACCTGGATTTTGTTTCAGGTTGGAATTGAGCCTCAACTCTGAGGTTGGTACAGGATAGATTCTTTTTGTTGTGTTTTTATCCATTGTCAGCACATCATTTTGTAAAGGATATTCTGTTTCAAACTGTCCGTAACGGATCAGGTCATTTCTTCTCCATGCTTCCCATGAAAGTTCTCTTGCTCTTTCGTCAAGGATGCTTTGCAGGGTAACAGTTGTTGCCAGAGCGGCTCCTGCCCTTGCACGAACTTTATTGATCAGGATCAGCGGAGTTTGCAGTTCGCCATTTACTGTAGTTGCAGGGGCACCACGCAGGATCGCTTCAGCTTTCATCAGCATGACATCGGCAAGACGCAGGAAAGGCATATCATTACCATTTAAACGTGTTGCCTGGATGGCATTTACATCAGGCCAGTATTTTACAGAACGGATACCTTTAGCCTGATCGGCTACGGTGTTACCTACGTCCATTGGTTTACCTGGTTTTAGGATCAGGTCTCTGGTAAGCTCAATCTGTGTAGTTGTTCCTGCGTTGAATACTGGTTTTGTTAAATCAGGTTTTCTGTTTGCATCCGGAGCATATTGTTTACCAATCAGCCAGAACGAAGTACGGATATCATTTGTCAGATTAAACGTGTCGTAAAACTCAGGAGTTGTACTCATCGAGATACTGAAACCAACGCCCGGGATACCATATGCAGGGGCAAGTGCAGGGTAAAAACCAAATCTTGTGATCTGGTTACCCGGAATTTGCTGATCGTAAGGGATAGCGAAAATAGTTTCAGTAATCTGAGGACCATTGTTTACATCGAAAATATCAGAATATTTAGCATCCAGGGCATAGGCAGTATTTTTCAATACACTATCAGCCATTGCAACTGCTTCAGGATACCTTGATTTTCCTGTATATACCTCAGCGTTGAGGTACATTTTAGACAATAATGCGAAAGCCAGGCCGCGCGTTGGTTTTCCATAGTATAACGTATTATTGGAAGTTGTTTTCTGCGGCAGGTTTGGAATTGCTGCAAGTAATTCTTTTTCAATAAATTCGAAAACCTTATCTCTGCTTACAGTAGCAGGGAGAGCATTTGCCGGAACAGGGAAGTTTTCGATAATAGGTACATTACCGTAGATATCCATCATCATGAAGTAATACAATGCACGCATTGTTTTCACCTCTGTAGTTCCCGCAAGCTTTATGGCATCAGTTGAAGGCGCGATGGCCGTTGCCCCAATCAAACGGTTACAGGTATTAATTCCACCAAATCCCCATTCCCATACGGTTTTCACATTGGCATGATCAAACGTCCAGGTGTGGTAATGCAGTTGTCTGTATTGACCACCATCGTCAAAGTTACCGTCCCTTGCAGGCAAGATAGCTTCATCGGTAGACAATTCCTGCATTCTCCAGTATGGAACTCCATAGGACGACGAAAGGTTGGAATACATGGTACCGTAAAATGCTGCAAAATCTGCAGAAGTTACAGGAAAATTGTCTTTTACGTATTGTGATTCCACTTTTACATCCAGTTTAGTGCAGGATGTGGCGGCTAAAATTGCAGCACATGCTGCAGTTAATATATATATTTTCTTCATCTCTGTAAGGCTAAATGATTAAAATGATGCGTTCACACCGAAACTCAGCGTACGCGTTTTAGGGTAAAAATTGTTATTATCGATACCAGGTGTTGCTCCGCCCATATCGATCTCCGGATCAATCCCTGAATATTTTGTGATTACGAATACGTTGTTCGCAGAGAAATAAAGACGGATAGCTTTGATTGTTGGTGATTTAGGCTTGATGGTATATCCTAATGTAGCATTGTCCAAACGTAAGTAAGAACCGCTTTCCAGGTATCTGTCTGAGATCAGGTAAGCATTCACATCCGCGAAAGATTCAGTTAAGCTAGACCTTGGTACATTTTGCAGCTTGGCATCTGCCGGCGTATTCAATCCTGCTGCAGTTGCATTCAGGATCTTATTGCCCAATACCCCGCGAAAAAGGAAGTTCAAATCCCATTTTTTATAGTTGAAACTGTTATTCCATCCATAGATATATTTAGGCTGTGCATTACCGGCAATTTTCATGTCAGTTGTTAAAGGCTGGCTGGCGATAGTTTGTCCGGCAGCATTTACATAGGTACTGATACCAGCAGCGTTTTTACCTGCATAATTCCAGAGCTTGAAGGTACCCAAAGGTTCTCCCGGCTGGATGATCTGGCTGTAATTTCCCGACTGTCCTTTTCCGCCTAATTGTGCAGTCTGGATATAATCAATTTTATATATCGCATCAGATAGCGCTTCTACTACGTTTTTATTGTGTGAAATATTCGGCGATGTGGTCCAGCTAAAAGTTGGAGTTTTAACTGCTACTGCATTTAAGGTTACTTCAATACCTGAGTTCTTGATCTTACCAACGTTTGCAGTAATTACATTCGTAGGATATTGTGTAGTAGATACAGCATACTGATCATAGATCAGGTCTGACGTTTTCTTGATGTAATAATCTACCGAACCTGTTATCCTGTTTTTAAACAATCCGAAATCTACACCTATGTTTGAAGTTGCAGTAGCTTCCCATTTAAGATTAGGGTTCTCATTTCTTACCGGCCCGATCGCATTACTGATCAAACCATTATTATAAAACTTACTGCCGGCACCATAAACCAATAACGAAGAAAAGGCGTTGAAACCAAGACTATTTCCAGATTTACCCCAACCTGCCCTTAATTTTAAGTCGCTGATTGCAGGTACACTTTTCATGAAATCTTCGGAAATGATTCTCCATCCTACAGAGGCAGCAGGGAAGTATCCCCAACGGCTGTTCAGACCAAAAGCAGAAGATCCATCTCTCCTCAATGAAGCGTTTAAAAGATACTTTTCATTAAAATTGTACTGCGCCCTACCGTAGAAAGAGATTAACCTAAGCGTAGAGGCAACCAGAGTCTGGTCCAGTGTAAGCTGACTAAGTCCTGTAGGATTGGATAGCGCCGGATTATTGGCACCTAACTGATCATTTGTAAAGCCCTGTGTTTGCAGACCAAAACCGTCAGTGGTTTTGTCTTCCTGCCATGAATAACCTGCCAGCAATTTCATACTGTGTTTACCAAATGTTTTATCATAGTTAAAATATCCCTCCGCAATTTTGGTGGTATTTAAAACTTCAGATCTGATGGCCACGCCATTTGCATTTCTGGCTAATCCGGATTGGCTGTTTAAATAAGTATTGTTATTACTCTGATCTTTTTGTGTAGACAAACTTGCAGTGAACTTTAATCCATCCAGGATATTTACCTGCGCAGTACCATTGATCAGTGTTTTTTCATTTTTTATCTTTACCAGGTTATTGTCAACCACAGAAAGCGGGTTACGTGTTCCGCTACCTGTTCTCAAATAATTTTCTTTATAACTTCCGTCTGCATTGAACGGGCTTACAGTAGGTAAAAAGAATAACATGTTTGAAAGTGCGGTTGTCTGAGAATAAACATCTCCACTATTTGAGGAGCTGTTTGAAACCGTAACACCCAATTTTAATCTGTCATTGAAAAAACGCTGGTTGATGTATCCTCTTACAATTGTTCTTTTCAATGAAGTATTTTTCAGTATCCCTTCATTGTTTAAATAATTGACGCTGGCACCATAATCAGAAGCTTGTCCTGAACCACCGTAAGAAACGTTATGGTTTTGTGAATAGCCTGTTCTTTCAACCAGTTTCTGCCAGTCGGTATCAGAACCATCATCGTCAAGAGCCGTAAGTGGTGCCTGACCATTATCTGCAAGATATTTACGCAGCTCAGGCGCAGTTAACATATCATAAGTTTTTGATACATTTTCAACAGCGCCATAACCACTGTAAGAAAGTCGGGCCTGTCCTGCTTTGGATTTTTTAGTAGTTACAATGATTACCCCATTTGATGCCCTTGAACCATAGATCGCTGTAGAAGATGCATCTTTCAGGATGTCAATGGTTTCAATATCTGCAGGAGCCAACAGATCGATTGAAGCTCCCGGAACACCGTCAATTACATAGAACGGTTCCTGTGCAGCTCCTGTACGGAATGTAGAAGGCCCTCTCAAGGTGGTAGATGGCTGTTTATTAGGGTCACCGCTTTTGGTTACGTTTAATCCGGCAACTTTACCCTGCAGCAATTGCGCCGGGCTTACCAGTACACCCTGGTTGAAATCTTCAGAACCTATAGATACTACCGCTCCTGTAAGGTCTTTCTTGTTGGAACTACCATAACCAATAACCACTACGTCGTTCAGTGTTTTGCTATTCGCTTTTAAAACCGGGCTTATATTTGTTCTGCTTCCTACAGGTATTTCCTGCGTTACTGTTCCAAGCATGATAAAAACGAGTACATCCTGTGCATTGTTTACCCTGATAGAATACTCCCCATCCTGGTTGGTAGATACTGCGGTTGAAGTTCCTTTTACCCTGACTGTAACTCCGGGCAAAGCGCCATTGGCCTCATCAAGTACTGTTCCTTTTACAATTCTGCCCGTTTGCTGTGCAAAGGCGCTCACCGATAATAACACAAGCAAAATCAGCGAAAAGATACCTTTCCAGTGAAATTGACTGCTGAACCGGGAAATTGGCGTGTAGTTTTTTTCCATAAATCGTTTTACCTAAAACCTTATAAATTTTGCACAAAGGTGTCCCTCCAAGTTTAACACAAGTATGTTCTGATATTATCAAATTGTAAAGAATTGGGAGCGGCTTACACTATTAGGTTAACAAATAACACCAGCGTTTAGAGAGTATCTTGATCTGAATCACCTGAAAGCATTTTACAGGATAATTTAACATACAAGAAAGTTATCAAATAATAATTGAATTAACCAACTGAACCTGAATAATAAAATGCGGGCAAATTACGTTTCAGGATTTTTGCTGATCTGCCTGACAGGCTGCCTGCCCGCATTTATGGGCAGAATGTTAAGAAACTAATCTTCAATATGCTTTTTGGGGAAGTTAAACAACAGGGAGGAGATAACCGGCAGCAGGAAGATCGCAACAGTAAGCAGGGAGATGAAAAGATCTGCATGTTCTCCTTCGAGAAAACGCGATATAAAAAACTCCGGGTAAAAATGAGTTAGCAGCGAAGAGCTGAGCTTTAAGCCCAGGATGCCGATCACCGTATAGGCTGCAGTTTCCAGAAACGTGAACTTCTCCATGAGTTTCACAAATCCCTGGGCAACAAAGCGCATCGCAAGAATTCCGATAAAGACTCCAATATAGATGAGCCCGATATGATCGGTAAAAGCCACTGCCGCGAAAACATTGTCGATAGAAAAAGCAAGGTCCATCACTTCCACCAGTGCCACTGTAGCCCAGAACACGCCCAAAATACCTACGGTAGACCTGTAAATAAAATTCCTTTTTTTATCTACGGTTTCCTCCTGCTCGGGAAGAGCTTTCTTTTTAGAGAAATAACTGATGGCAAGATATAACAGATAGAATCCGCCCAGCGGCTTAAGCCACCATATTTTAACGAGCCATGATGCAATCAGCAGACAAATCCCCCTGAAAATATAGGCACCGATAATGCCGTACTTCAGGGCCTTGCTTCGCTGGTCTTTGGGCAGGTCCATTACCATGGTTGCCAGCACCGCCGCATTGTCTACAGAAAGCAGGCTTTCTATAACAATCAGGTTTAAAATAATTAAAAGTCCGGCTTTGATGTCTTCTCCTAACAGGGTATGCAAAAATTCCATTAATCTGTTGCTATTCGTTTATACCAGATAAACCTGCTTAGCGGTTTATTGTTCTGAGTATTTTATAAACGGGGAAATTGCTAAACCGGTATACCGTGGCTATTTTGCCAGAATTTCATTATCATCAGGTAATACTTCTTCCAGCTTTCTGAACGTAAAACCGGCAGTAAGGCCGTGGATCCCGATAGAAATCAATATGATAAACGCTACGATTGCCCATAACTCATCCTGGTTTTTAAAAAAGGTAGTACTAAATGCAAAGGCCAGATAGTACAGTGATCCCATTCCCCTGATACCAAAAAAACTGATCACCAGCTTTTCCTGAATTTTAAGGCGGGTGCCAATCAACCCGATTAATCCTGACAGCGGCCTGATCACAAAGATAAAGGCCACACCAAATGTGGCCATCGGCCAGGTAAGGCTGTTCATGATCCCCCGTACCAGGCTCCCGCCAAACAAGATCAGCATAATGGCCACCAGGATACGCTCAATCTGATCAGAAAAGGCATGGAGCCGGTTGTGGTACCTGTCTCCCCTTTCATAAGCCCGAAGGGTTAATGCGGCAATAAATACAGCGATAAAGCCATATCCGTGGATCAGCTCCGTTAAGCCATAAACAATCAATGTAGCGGCTATGGAGACAAATCCATCCTGTGTAACAAATGTTTCATATTTTTTTGAAAGGGTGAACAGGATATAAGCCAGTAGTTTGCCCAGCAAAAAGCCGGCAAAGAGCCCTGCCAGGATCTGGTAGGCTACATGTTTCCAGGCCCAGGTGACCATAAACGGCTGCCCGTCAAATGAGTGCATGGCAATAAGGATAGCCAGCCAGACAAAAGGAAAAGCCATGCCATCGTTAAACCCGGCCTCTGCTGTAAGGGAGAACTTCACATTGTCGCGGTCTTCTTCGTTGGGATCGCCCACCTGCACATCGGTTGCCAGCACAGGATCGGTAGGAGACAAAACTGCCGCCAGCAGCAGAGCTGTAGCCAGGGGCATATTGAAATAGAAGATACCTATGGCGGCTACAGCAGCAATACACAGGAACATTGTGATGGTAACCAGCCTGAAGGGAATACGCCAGGCACGAAAAGAAAACTTCTGGTCTATCTTTAAGCCTGTAGACATCAGTGATACAATGACTACGAGCTCTGTAAGGTGCATGGTAAGCGCAGGATACTCCCGGGGATTGGGGGCAGGCAGAAAATCAAAAATGCTGTATAACAGCATTCCTAAAAGCAGGTAAATTACAGAGTAAGAAATTCTTGTTTTAGCAGTCAATGCAGGCATCCATGCCATTCCCAGAATTCCTACCCCTATAATCGCTATAATAACAAGGTAATGATCCATGGGCCAATATTGTATTCAACCATAACAATGAACAGTATATTTTGTTAGGTGAATAATGTCCCTGATCTACTCAGGACTTTCTTCGTGCCCCTGCTTTGGAAGCGGGTTAAAGTCGGCATCCCAGGTTTCATCAGCGACATTAAAGTCGGCATTCCTCAACTGGCGCCTTCTTCTGATAATATCATTCACATTGACAAAGCCATCATACGGTATATGTGTATGATCATCTTTCTCTTGTTTTGATTGTTCAGCGTCGCTGTCAGGATCCGTTTGCATTGATATTCAGAATTGGCATTTAATGGTCGTAAATATAAAGCATATTTCAAATTAAACACACTAATTAAGGTCTAACAGCAATTTATAGCTTATAGTTTTAAAAAAATGATTAATACTTGAACAGGTTATAACGGACACCGGCAAATCCCCTGATTCCCTGCAATGGAGCGTAATTGTATTCAGTATCAAAAGTATATCCGTTTGGATTGCTGACCGGATCAGCCGCTGTTTTATCAAAGGGATCAAAAGCCCTGATCAAAGCATACTTTGGTATAAAATTAAGTATATTCTTTATTCCGCCATAGATCTCCAGTCCGTTGTCAAATTTCTTCGTGAGCTGGATATTGGCCAGTGTAAACCAGGGCGAGTATTCCGGACGGTAGTCTCTGGGCTGGACAGGCAAACGCATCGGCCCTGTATATACCCCGGTCAGATCAACCACAAATTCGCCCGGAAAAGTATAAGATATCAGGTAATTGCCACTCCATTTTGGCGCATGCAGCTGCCTTGTTTTTTCGGTTCCATTGCCATTGTTGTCCAGCTGATAAACGTCAGACCAGGTAAGGCCGGCCGAGATCCTTAAAGGAGAATTGAAGGTCATTTCTGTATTGACCGCAATCCCTCTTGAAATTGCATGCCCGTTGAGGTTGGCATAAATAATCTTGTCCGGATCCTGGTCAAAGTCGCCCGTAATCTTATTTGTAAAATAGGAATAAAAGCCGGTTACATCTAAATTTAACAGGCCAAATCCCGCGGGCACCTTTTTCACATAATTGAGGTTTCCATTATATGAACGTTCTGGTTTAAGCGCTTCGGCAATCACTACCTGCCTGGCCCCGGTCAGCGCAGCATGATCTTCAGTGAATAAATTCACTACGCGGAAGCCCGTTCCGAAACTTGCCCTTAGGGTATTCATCGGATTAGGGGAAAACTTATAGGCCAGCCGGGGGGAATGTATGCTACCGTGGTAACGGTCGTAATCGTAACGGTAGCCCGTGAGCAAGGTCTGCTGCTCCGAAAACTTCCATTCATCCTGGATAAATATTCCGGGCAAAGGCGTGGTGGCAGGCATATTATGAAGCCCGTTTGCGGATGAGGTAGCAGGTGTATTGTCATCATACCAGGTATAACGGTATGTTGCCCCCAGTAACAGGTTGTGTTTCTTTCCCAGTTCTTTGTCCCAGTACATTTGCGCAAAACCCACCTGCTGCGTAGCGATAAAGGGATTGTAACCATAATATGAATTCTGATGATGCCAGTTGTACGATAACTGCAGCATAATTTTTTCTTTAACCGGAAGCTGGTATAAACCGATCAGTTCCCATCTGCGGGTATAGATGCTTTCGCCATAAATACTGTCAGAGCCTCTGAAATCCTTATTCCAGTTCATCTGCCCGCCCCAGCGATCTTCATTGACAAAACGGGCAGCCAGACTTGCCTCACGTTTTTCTTTTCGCACAAAATTCCATTTGTTAAATACAGAGATACGGTGCTGTAAGGTCACATCGGTAAACCCATCGCCGTTTTTGTCTGTTGGGTGCTGATAGTTAAAATAGTTTACTCCCAGCAGGCTTTGAAAATTCTTTCCGCTGAATTTAACCGATGCATCCAGGTTATATTCCTGCCAGGTAGTACCAAAAGCATCAAAACTAAACAGGGGCGCTTTGACCGCATTTTTTGTAATCACGTTGATCACCCCTCCCATCGCCTCCGAACCATAGAGAGAAGAGGCCGGGCCTTTCACCACTTCAATGTGATCCACAAGGCTATTCGGAATCCCGCTGAGGCCATATACCGTAGACAGGCTGCTGATAATGGGCATACCGTCAATCAGGATCAGTGTATAGGCTCCCTCCAGCCCATTGATATGAATATCACCGGTATTACAGATATTACAATTTAACTGGGGGCGCACGCCATTGATCAGGCCAACTGCCTCGAAGAGGCTTGGAGTTGGATTCTTCTGAAAAAAGGCTGGGGTATATACTTCTACCGGAACAGGACTGTCCAGTTTACGTACGGCTTTCATTGTACCTGTAACCACCACTTCATTCAGGTCGTCTGATTTCTCTCTCATTTCTACATCCAGCGCCATCGTACTGTCGGCAGCCAAAGTGATTTGCTGACGATGAGTGATATAACCTATTGCGGTAACGCTGATTTCGTAAGTTCCGGCTGCTACAGTTGTAAAACTGTAATGACCTTCCTGATCTGTTAAAGTTTTGTAGGTGGTTTTCTTTAAGCTGAGGGTTGCGCCCTTAAGCCCTTTTTCACCGGCACGAATGTTCCCTGCAAGATTTGCCTGCTGAGCGATGCTCCGCTCAGCAGATAGTAAGATAAGAAACAATATAAAAATAAGAGTAATTAGTTGCTTCATATAAGTTTTATTAGTCAGGTAAATTACATTAAATTAGACATGACAAATATATATAATTAGACATAACTAATTTATACGATTAGACAAATATTTATTTACTTTTGTTTGATCAGCAGAATCATGAAGAAAACCTATTCCGAAGAAAACTACCTTAAAGCCATTTACCACCTGGGGAAAACTGACAATAAAGTGAGCCCAAAGGCTATTGCAGATGCGTTGGAGAATAATCCAGCCTCAGTTATTGACATGCTGAAAAAGCTGCAGGACAAGGACCTGATCACTTATGATAAAGTTCAGGGAGCAATACTGAGCCCTGCCGGTGAGGCTTCTGCGCTGGATATTATCCGCAAACACAGGCTCTGGGAGGTTTTTCTGGTAGAAAAATTACAATATGGATGGGACGAGGT
This sequence comes from Pedobacter westerhofensis, assembly GCF_900182595.1. Classification (GTDB taxonomy): domain Bacteria; phylum Bacteroidota; class Bacteroidia; order Sphingobacteriales; family Sphingobacteriaceae; genus Pedobacter; species Pedobacter westerhofensis. Next base: position 224,037 of record NZ_FXTN01000010.1, read on the forward strand.
GCATGATATTGCAGAACAGCTGGAACATATACACGACGAACAGCTGGCAAAGAAACTTGATGATTTTTTAGGAAACCCCTCTGTAGACCCCCATGGAGATCCTATACCTGCACAAAATGGGAAGATGCCGGTATATGCCAATAAGCGGCTGAGCGAGGCGGAAGAGAACCAGTTATGCAAAGTAGGCAGCGTTAGGGACACTTCTACCCCATTTTTAAAGTATTTAAAACAACTGAAAGTAGGTTTAGGCTCTAAAATCAAAGTAATTGAAAAGATGGAATTTGATCAGTCGATGATTATTTCTATCGATGACGGAGAGCCAAAAACCGTTTCGAGCAAGATGACCGACAATATCCTCGTGATCCTGGATTGAGGATTTTTTGCAATTATAAAACCTTGTGGGCGCGCTGCTGTTAAACAACAGAAGATAAACCTCCTGCCCGCATGAAAAAAATTCTCCAGGTCTTAAACGTTGTTACCCTTTTATTTACGATTGGCATCAACTACCTTTTTAACGGTCAGCAGGGCAAAGCCTCTATCGCTGATATATCTGCAAAATATGATAACCTGCTTACCCCGGCCGGCTATGCCTTTGGCATCTGGGGACTGATCTATCTTTTCCTGATTGCCTTCGCGGTATATCAGGCCGCAGATCTTTTCAGGAAAGACCTTAAACGTGATTTTATCCTCAGGATTGGCTGGTGGTTCATCATTGCCAATCTGGCCAACGCAGCATGGGTATGGGCATTTACGAGTGATCAGCCGGGCTTATCGCTCCTGATTATGCTGGTGATTTTCTTCTCGCTCCTCAAGATCGTGATCAATACAAGGATGGAAAAATGGGATGCGCCCAATCCGGTGATATTTTATATCTGGTGGCCTTTCAGCCTTTATTTTGGATGGATCACTGTTGCGCTGATCATCAATGTGTCTGCTTACCTGACCGCAATACACTGGACAGGTGCACCGGTAAGCACAGAAATATGGGCCGTTCTGGTCCTGCTGATCGCGGCATTTATATTTGTAGCCATGACCTGGACACGCAACATGAGGGAATATGCAAATGTAGGCGTATGGGGAATTGTGGGCATCGCCGTAAAAAACTGGGGACTGCACCCCCTGGTAACCTGGACAGCCATTGCTGTATCAGTGATGATATTTATCAGTGCATCGGCACACGGCCATTTGAACCGTGCAACCGGCCCCTTTACTAAAAGAGACAGAAGTAAACTATTAAACGACTATGGAGAATCAGAACAGTAAAACAGAAAAAGACCAGGTTAAACCTGAAGGGATTGACCAGTGGAACGACCGTTTGGATCAGAATTTAGAGAACGAAAAAGAGGGCGATGTAGCTGCCGATGAAAAGGCACGCGAGTTCTCTGATGAACAAGGCAGTGGTGATCAGTCGGACGAGGCAGACGCATAGCGCTTAACAGCAGGGGGCATAAGCCCTCCTGCTACTTGTTTTTTTCACGTGCGGCCTTAAACTCCGAGCCCTCTTTCCATTTCGGAAAAGTAGTTTCATTGCTCAGACGATATCCCATATCAAATAACAACCTTACATCCTCTACCATACCGGAAACATCTGCTTTGGGATCAAAGTTATCCTGCGGAGAATGGTAGCGCGATTTAAAGAAATCATCAGCCTGCTGCTGGCCCCATACCCTGCCATGTTCTATATTATCTACACCCGATCCTGTAAACAATGAGGGGATACCCACCTTTGCCAGGTTAAAGTGGTCAGAGCGGTAGTAAAGCCCGGTGGATGGTTTCGGATCTTTCACTGTTACACGTCCCTGTTTCTGAGCAGACACTGAGGCATAATCTTCCAGTTCCGACTGGCCAAAGCCATAGATCACAATATCTTTTGTTTTTCCGGCCAGCCCCATCATATCCATGTTGATATCTGCCACGGTTTTCCCAACCGGGAATACAGGATGCTTGGCATAGTATTCAGAACCCAGCAGCCCCTGTTCTTCACCGGTAAAGGAAACAAAAACGATAGAACGCTCAGGTTTCGCCTTTTGGAAGGCCGCAGCCAGGTCGAGCAGTGCAGCCACACCGGTAGCATTGTCTGTCATTCCGTTATAGATAGAGTCTCCTTTTATGGGCTCACCGGTGCCAAGATGGTCCCAGTGAGCAGAGTATATGATATTTTCATCCGGCCTTTTTGTACCGGGAATGACAGCGACCACATTATTGGATACAGACTTTTTGATCGTATTATTGACTGTTAAGGAAGTTGTACTTTTTAAATCCACCGCCTTAAAACCAGGTTTTGTTGCCTGCGCGAACAGGGCATCGGACTGACCGGCGAGTTTAAACAATTGTTTAGCCACATCAAGGCTGATCCAGCCTTCAACGATTGCCCTGGACATATTGTTGTCTTTTTCTTCGAGCTGGAGTTTGGACTTAGACCATCCGCTGCGCACTACCGACCAGGGATAGGCAGCAGGGGCAGTGTCATGAATGATGAGGATTCCGGCCGCGCCCTGACGGGCAGCCTCCTCAAACTTATAGGTCCAGCGCCCGTAATAGGTCATGCTTTTCCCCTTAAACAAGGTTGAATCCGAAAATCCCGGATCATTGATCATCACCACTACCGTTTTACCTTTTACATCCAGTCCGGCGTAATCATTCCATTTGTACTCAGGGGCAACAATTCCGTAACCGGCAAAAACCAATGGCGAGTTCTCCAGATTTACCTTTGGTAAAACCCTTCGGCTGCCTGCTACAAAATCCGTCAGATAGTTTGCAGTTACACTTCCCGCAGCGCCCTTAAATACCATTTTGCTGTCGGGCACAGATTTTATTTCTACCATCGGCACCTGCTGGAAATAGCTGTCGCCATTGCCTGGTTTAAGCCCCAGCGCACTGAATTGTTCTTTCAGATAACCGATCGATTTGGTTTCTCCAATGGTAAATGGCTTCCGGCCCATAAATTCATCCGAGGCCAAAACACTGAGGTGTTTCACAAAACTGGAGTCACTGATCATTTTTATCGCAACAGAATCTGTGGCAGTTGCTGCTCCGGTATTTCCCTTTTGCTTACAGGCAGTAAAACAAAAAACGGCAGCAGCCAGGTATAGTAAGGTTCTTTTCATTTATTCTCTAAAATTTTAAATCACTTCTGCAGCTCGATAGCATTCCTGAAGCGTTATCTCAAGCCCCAGGCCTATATCACTACTACAGCTTTAATTGCCCCGTTTGCAGGATCAATCAACTCTGAGAAATGATATTTAAGTTCATCAAACTCAACTTTATGCGTAATGTAATTATCCGGCGTAACGGAACCATCCCTGATACAGGACACCACCTGCTCAAAATCTTCGGGCAGAGCATTGCGGCTGCTCATCAGCGTAGCTTCCCGCTTATGAAATTCGGGATGGCTGATCACCAGCTCTTCTTTCTGCAGGCCTATGAGCACATATCTTCCGCCATGTGCAAGATATTGAACGCCAGAATTTATGGCTTTTAAATTTCCCGTGCAGTCCATTACCACAGTTGGCATATCCCCATTGGTAATTTCCATTAACCGCTCCATTACATTATCCGTAAGCGGGTTGATCTGGTATGGGATGCCGAAGGTATCTTTACAATACTCCAGTCGCTGCGGGTTCACGTCCATAGCGATTACCCTGCCCCCGGCAATGGCAGCAAATTCCATTGTACCCAGGCCAATAGGCCCGGCGCCCATCACGAGCACAAATTCATCCAGTTCTATTCCCGCCCTTCTTACTCCGTGCGCGCCTATCGCCAAAGGCTCTACCAGTACCAGCTCATCTGCAGTTAAGCCTTCGCCGCGTACAAGCGCATAGTCTGGTACGGAGATGTATCCCCGCATACCACCATCAATATGCACACCGAAAACTTCCATTTTTACACAGCAGTTGGTTTTACCGTTCCTGCAGGCCACACAACGGCCACAGTAGAAATACGGACTGATCGTGACAATGTCTCCGACGCCAAATCCGCTCCCCGGTTTGGTCTCCACAATTTCTGCGGCAATCTCATGGCCCAGTATCCTTGGATAATTAAAGAAGGGCTGTGTGCCTTCATAAGCATGTATATCCGTTCCGCAAATACCCACACGCAAGACTTTTAATAAGCTGTAGTTTTCCCGTTCAACAGGCATCTCTGTAACCGTATATTCAAATTCTCCGGGGGTATTGCAAATCAATGTCTTCATCTATCTATAACTGTTTATTAGTCCTTCTGTCTTCATGGCTTGCCAGAACGCAGCTGGTATCTGCCCCTTGGCCATGGCAATATTCACTTTTACTTTTTGAGGGCGTGTAGTATTCATCGCAATGCTTCCTACGCCGGGGATATGCAGCCCGAAATCTACACAGGCCTCAGCAGGCTTGATGTTAAACCGGCTGCAGAGATCAAAAAAACGGTCACGCCATTCATACAATGCCTTTCCGCCGGATGAACTGCGGTCTACCAGCTGGTAGTTAAAATAATCGCCTCCGGTTAAAAAACCTCCGTTAAATACCGCTGAATTGATTACCTGTATATTTTTTGAAGCCAGGTCTGCAATAAAATCAAGCAGCTCCTGCGGATGTGAAATTACGGTGAGGCTATTGGCGATCATCACCCAGTCAAGCGGTACGTCTGCGGCGATCCTGCGGATCACCTTCCAGTCTTTTGATCCTACGCCAATGGCCAGTACTTTGCCCTCTTTTTTGAGTTCGGCCAGCGCCCTGTAAGCCTCCAGGATATCCTGGTACAATTTCTTTTCATGTGTTTCAGTGCTGGCAGTTGCGAGATATTCATCGGGATCATGCACAGAAACAAGCTGCGCATGATAATTGCCCAGCAGCATATTGCCTTGTTCAAAACACTCCAGGATGCCGTCATAACTTATTTTTTGCACGGCATCATGCTGTATATCTACCCATACACCCTTTTCAAACGTGGGCTCCGGGCCCAACATTTCTGTCCGCAGCCATCCAAGTTTATTACTGATCAGAATATCCTGAGGGAGAACGTTTAGTGCCGAGAGACAGGCACCCAATACCTCCAGTGATAAGCCAGCGCCATATTTACCGGCAGAGTCAAAAACAGGTTTACCCTCAGAGTGAAGGAGGCACTGATGAACGATTTCTTTTTTTTCTTCAAATGGCACGGCCTGGTAAAGATTGCCTAAACCACTGGTGCCAAAAATAACTTTTGGCAGTGACAGGCTTTCTGAAAGAGCATTATCCATGTGAGTACTTTATAAATGATAGAAATCTATTGCATTTTTTCCAAAAAACAGCTGCTGCTCATTTGCTGTAAATGAGCGGAACAAAGATCTTACAATATGGATTACCTCCGTGTAATTTCCCCCTGCCAAACATACAGGCCAGTCTGAGCCGTACATTACCCTCTTTGTGCTAAATGCATTTAAAACCACGTCAATGTACGGAATAAAATCTTCAGATTTCCAATTTTGAAGGTCTGCCTCCGTCACCATACCGGAAATTTTACAATAGACATTTTCATGTTGTGCCACCAGCTGGATATCTTTTTTCCAGCTGCTGATCTCTCCTGCTTTGATCCCGGGCTTTGCCAGATGGTCGATCACAAAACGCTGGTTAGGAAACCTTGAAACCAGTTCAGGGATAAAGCGCAGCTGGTCCTGCAAAATCAGGATATCATAGGAGAAATTGTATTTATCCAGCAGGGATATGCCCTTTAAAAATGAAGGCTGCAAACACCGGTCGCGCTGTTGTTCTCCCTGCAAAATATGGCGGAAACCTTTTATCACAGGAACCTGCGAATAAGTACTCAGCGATTCTTCTATATTGGGCGACTGCAGGTCTGTCCAGCCTACCACTCCTTTGATAAAATCGTGTTGATCACTGAGCGCAACCAGGAAATCTGTTTCCTCAGCGGTTTGGTCTGCCTGTACGGCTACACATCCCTGCACATCGTTCTCCTGCAGTACAGGCGCAAGATCTTCGGGCAGAAAATCTTTTCTGATCACTGCCATTTCATCCCCGATCCAGCTGTGCTTTACCGGATCATACTTCCAAAAATGCTGATGCGAATCAATTGTTATCATATTTCTGATTGTTAGTGCGCCACACTGAGTTTGATCTTGCCAACCCTCAGGTTTGTCAATGCAAAATAAAAGATCACAGCAAAACAAACTGCCGGAACTGCGTATGCTACCTGGATATCGGTAAGGTCAGACAATCTTCCCATGAGTACCGGAAAAACTGCTCCCCCTACGATGGCCATGATCACCAGCGAAGAGCCTTCCTTCATCCTTGATCCCAGTCCGCGGATACTCAGTGAAAATATTGTTGGGAACATGATAGACATAAAGAATTCAACACCCATCAGTGCATAGACCGAAGCCTTGCCATGGAGCATTACTGCCGCAATGATCAGCAGAATATTGATCACACTGTAAACAGCCAGCAGCTTTGAAGGTGCAATATATTTCATCAGGAAGGTACCGATAAATCTGCCCGCCATAAATCCAAGCAGGGCGCCAGACAAGAACAGGGCCGCTGACTTTTCCTGGATACCTGCAACATGCGACGAAAAGCGGATGAAGAAACTGCTCACACAGGTTTGCGCACCTACATAAAAGAATTGCGCACTAACCCCAAGCATCAGGTTCTTTTCCTTTAATAACGATCCTGTAGCTTCTTCATGGCCTTTTTCATCTTCGATCTCAGGCAAAGGAGTCCTGATCAGGAAAAGTGCGATCAGCAGCACTACTGCTCCGATAATCAGGAAGGGCACCTGCACTGCAGAAGCTTCTTTATCGAGGTAAGTATTGAGCTGTGCAGGGCTCATGGCAGATTGTGCGCCGGCACTGAGGCTGTGTCCCGACAGGATAAACATCCCGCCCAGCAAAGGCGCGAGCGTAGCCGCCAGTCCGTTAAAAGACTGAGCAAAGTTTAGCCGCTGTGTTGCCCCTTCGGGATCACCTAAAACTGTGATATAAGGGTTTGCGGCCGTTTCCAGAAAGGTTAGTCCGCTTGCAATTATAAACAGGGCCGCCAGGAAGAATACGTACGATCGCGTAAGGGCTGCGGGATAAAATAAAAATGCGCCGATGGCGAAGAGCGTTAATCCAAACACAATACCGCCTTTATAGCCAAATTTCTTCATGAACCATCCGGCCGGCAATGCCAGCAGGAAATAGGCGATATAAGAGGCCGAATCGATAAAAGCCGATTGGGTATCTGAAAGCTGACATGCTTTCTTAAGGTGCGGGATCAGTATAGGGTTTAAGTTGAGGGCAAATCCCCAGAGGAAGAACAGGGAGATGATTAATACTACAGCAAAATGATTCTTTTTCATTTATTATCGTTTGTATACAGGTTTAACTATTTATATTGGCTCAGGCTAAAGAAAGGATGTTTTTGCTGAAAAAAGCAATACAAGGTTATCCAGTTATTAAGCTATTTTGTCCTCTTAACCGGATAACGCTCTCTTTTGATGCTTCAACCCTCCCAAAATGGAAGGCTGCGTTTCATTTAAGCAGAGGAATTTAATCCGCGGGGAAGGATGTTTTTAATGCAGCGAAGAGTAGCGGTTTGCGGCAAGCTTGCCTGGTTTTTTGGAAGGGAAGAGCCCGATGTTAAGAGAAAAAGCCACACCTGTGGATTTTAGGCTGACATCATAATTTCCTATTCCGGTAAGCGGCAGTTTGGCAAAAGGCTGCACGCCTACACTCAGATTGTTGCTGATCCGGTGATCGAAGCTTACGGAGATATTGGCTACGCCTAATAAATGCTGGTTCTGATTACTGAATTCTGTAGTAGTTACCTGCTGTGCCGCACCCGGTTTATCCACAACATAATCGTATTTCTCTTTCAACATAAAATAGCTGGAGAGCCCGGTATTTACACTCACAGAGAATTGTTTCTTATCCAAAACTTTGTAGTTTACGTTTACAGGGATATCAAGGACATTACAATCAGCTTTTACTTCCCAGTCTGATGATCCTGCAGATGGGGCATAAACGTTGCTGGCATCAGAACCGGCACCATAATTATAATATTTTTTGGCGTATACTGCTCCAGAAGTTAGGCTAAACTTTGATCCGAGGGCATACGTTGCCAGAACTCCTACGTTGGAACTTATTTTGGCCGACTTATTCGTATTTGAAGGGCCGGAAGTAATATCCGGGCCAGCAAGTGCGCTGAGGATCAGGCCGGGCCGCTGAGCAAAAGCGCCATCCATTTTCTTTTGCACGCTTTTGGCAATTTCATTGTGGTTGATCTTTTCCAAAGGGTCTTTACTAAGCGCCAGGGCCATTGCTTTTTGCGCCAGGATTGCGCTGTCTGTCAAAGGAGTTTTTAACGCTTCAGGAGTTTTTACCACCAGAGGCGTTTTAAACGGAACAGGGGTATAAGGAACCACAACTGTGTTTGCATTTACTAAAGCAGCAGGTGTCTGGTATGGCACAGAAGAGACATACACAGCAGGAACATCTCCGTCAGAGCCGGCCGCAATATTATTTGTCCCTGTTTCTTCATTTTTCAAAGGGGCTGCAGCAGCACCGCTTCCCGCAAGCCTCTCTGCTTTTATCGTATCAGCTCCCACAGCGGGCAATTGATTTACAGTGCCGGATTTGGCTTTACGTGCAACCAGCGGGGTTTTTATTCTTTTTTCGAACACAGAGGGGCCAGACAAAAACCAAAACAGAAAAATCAGCAATGCGGCAGCAATGCCACTGGCTGTGTACAACCAGAAGGGTAAAATTCTCCTTTTCTTTTTTTCATTCAGTTTACGCTCCATCTTCGACCAGTCCAATTCGTTGAAAGGAATTTCCGGGTCATTCAGGCCACGTTTAAATAGCTGATCTATCTCATTCTCTGGTTCCATCAGTATTTTTTATAACGTACGTATGCAGAATGTATGCGGTTGTTCATCCGGGGTAAGATCAATATCCTCATGCTTCTTTTTTTATATTTATATTATTATGCACAGATATATCATCTGCCTTTTTATCTCCCAGCGCGGCAAGCTTTTCCTGCAGCTTTTGTCTGGCCTTAAACAAATTCGATTTGGAAGTACCTGCAGAGATCTTTAAGAGCTCGGCAATCTCATCATGAGAATAGCCATCAATTGCATACAGGTTAAACACCGTGCGGTACGCAGGCGAAAGGCTTTGTACCAGCACCAGCAGATCCTTGTAGGCCAGCTGATCGTAAACTGCTGCTGCATCACCTATATGGTGATGGGTATCTACATCATCATGATCCGAAAACTTCAGGTTCATCCGGTAATGATCTATTGCAGTATTGGTGATGATCCTTCCTATCCATGATTTAAAGGGCTTTGCAGGATCATATTTTTCAATATGCGTGAAGACTTTAAGAAATCCGTCATTTAATACATCTGCCGCATCATAATCATTTAAAGAGTAACGCCTGCAAATAGCCATGCCATAACTATAAAATTCTTTATAGAGCAAATACTGACTTGACCTGTCCTGCCTGATGCACCCGTTAATTATTGCCTGCAAATTAATCCTGATTATAAGCTGCGCATTTTACCATCTCTACTACGGAGAAAACTTTAAATAGGTTGCCAAACATAGTAAAAAAATAATTTATTATTTACAAACAACTGTAAAAGAGCTAATTATTTTTATTTCATCATTTTTTTTATCCAAGCAAACAACCTTAATGAATTTCCATCCGTAACCGGTTTAACAATAAGACAAAAAATTATTCAGTTAAACTATACAACTATGGTACAAACTTTAAGAAAAACACTCCTTCCGGTATGCGTAGCTTTTACAGTATTACTGTCCGCATGCAGTGACAAAGCATCAATGCCCGCTCCTGACAATGGCGGCAGCAGCACAGGCCCCTTAAAACTGGCAGTAACACCGGATGCAAAATTCGGAAACATCCTTACTGATGCCAATGGCAGAACATTATACTTCTTTGCCAATGATCCCAATGGGACTTCTAATTGTGAAACCGGTCAGTGTGCGATTACCTGGCCATCCTACAACGCGGGCAGCGAAACTCCTCCTGCAGGCATAGATCAGACATTGATCGGAACCATCACACATGCCGATGGCAGCAAACAAACCACATATAAGAAATGGCCGCTGTATTATTATTCAGGAGATAAAATCAAAGGCGACGTAAACGGCGATGGCATCGGCGGCATATGGTTTATCGCGAAACCCGACTATTCTATTATGCTGGGCAACAGGCAACTGGTAGGATCAGATGGAAAAAACTATGTGGATGCCCTGGTAGAGGGAACGGCAAACACGGTTTATCTTACAGATGGAGCGGGCCTGACCTTGTACGGATACCAGCCGGATAAATTTAATCTGAATACTTATACCGCTGCAGATTTAAGCAATGACAGATTCTGGCCAATCTACCAGTCTGATGTGATGAATGTACCTTCAATTTTTTCAAAAGACATGTTTGCGACCATTACTTCCGTGGGCAAAAAGCAGCTGACCTACAAAGGGCATCCCCTATATTTTTATGTTGGCGATACACAAAGAGGGCAAACTACCGGCATCAATCAGCCACGCCCTGCCCCATGGCCTGTGCTCACACCAAAAACTCCGGCATTAACCCCATAAAAACTGTGCGCATATGACAATGAAGCTAAGAAAAATCTCCGCAGGGACAGCAATGGCCTACCTGCTGCTACTGGCTTGTACAAAAAAACAGGCCGAAGAATTTAAACCTTCAGCACCGGATGTTCCCGGTGCTAAAGTCAGTTATGCTGCTGTGATAGATCCGATATTCAAGGCCAGGTGCAATGGCTGTCATTCTGCAGGAAGATCCGGTACTGTAGCATGGACGTTCAGTGGTTTTAGCTCGGTAACGGCCGACGCAGACAGAATCAAAAATGCTGTAGTTGTAACCAAATCCATGCCGCTGGGCGGCAGCTTGTCTGCAGCAGACCTGCAGTCGATAAAGGACTGGTTTGACCAGGGAATGCAACCTTAAATTCGCGTAATCTATTTAAAAAATATTTACTGATAGAAACAAATCATCATGAAAACACCATTAGTAATCCTCCTTTGTGCCATGCTCAGTATTTCAGTACAGGCACAGCATATTTTAATCAGTAAAACTGCTTCCATCTCCTTTTATGCCAGTACGCCTGCGGAAGATGTAGAGGCCAAAAGTGATAAAGCCAGTTCCGTGATTGATACCAAAACACGCAACATCATTTTTAAAGTAAGCAATACTTCATTTCAGTTTCCAAAAAAACTGATGCAGGAACATTTCAATGAAAACTACATGGAAAGCGATAAGTATCCTGCATCAACCTTTAAAGGAAAGATTACTGATGATGTTGACCTGGAAAAAGACGGCACCTACAATGTAACAATAGATGGCAGCCTGGATATTCATGGTGTAACAAAAAATTATCAAACCAAAGCTACGCTGGTTGTTAACAAGGGAACTATTACCGCCAAAACCAGTTTTAAGGTTACCGTGGCAGATCACCAGATCAAAATACCTACCCTGGTTTTTGCAAAAATTGCCCAGATCGTAGATGTAAAAATCTCAGCCGTTTATCAGCCTAAATAGATATGAAGACAATACTACTTACAAAGAAATCAATATGCCTGCTTTTGGTGACGATGATGCTGGCCACTTTACAAAGTTTTGGACAACAGGACCTGGAGAAAGAACTGGGCAACACAGCGCCGGCGCACGAAAAAGTAAGCGCAACTTTTAAATCTACGAAACTCATCAACGTACATACCAATGAAACGATTTTTAAGAACGAGCTTGATTTCAGGATTGACCACCGCTTTGGGGACATTGCCGGAAGTAACGGGGGGATCAGGCGGTTCTTTGGACTGGACAATGCTACCGATGTAAGAATTGGTTTTGAGTATGGGCTGAGCGACCGCCTGAGTGTTGGCTTTGCCCGGGCCAAGGGGGCTACTGAAGTGCAGCAACTGTATGAGGGGAACCTGAAATACCGCCTGATTGAGCAAACCACAGACGACTATATTCCGGTTGCAGTTACTTTATTTGGAAGTACCACCGCTACCGGCGTTACCGCCAGCGACGATCCGTCATCAGGCACTGCCTACCGCAATTTTAGTGACAGGCTAAACTTTGTGACACAGGTGATTATTGCGAGAAAATTTAATTCCAGTTTCTCTTTTACCTTAACGCCCAGTTATGTGCACCGGAATTTCACAGCTTTCAGGGATCAGAACGACCTCTTTGCACTCAGTGCGGGCGGCAGGGCAAAAATCAGTAAACGGATGGCACTGGTGGTAGACTATACAATGCCCTTCCGTAATGGCTCAGACCAGGATTACCTGGAGCAGCAGAGCGGCATCAAGTACCGCAATGCATTGGGCGCGGGACTGGAAATAGAAACCGGCGGGCACGTGTTTAATCTCAACTTTACCAATGCGACGGCCATAGAAGAGATGCAGTTTATTCCTCAAACCACCAGCAACTGGTTAAAGGGCCAGTTTCGCTGGGGATTCAGTATTGCGAGAAGATTCTCATTTAACAAAAAAAATAAAGAGAAGTAAGTTGCTGCTTAGCAACTTACTTTTTTAAGTTTTCTTAACAGGAGGCCAAAAGGTATTTTGGGTTCAATCCAGGTAGATTTTGGGGGGAGCATAATACCCTGCTGTGCAATTTCGATCAGCTGCTCTGCATTCATTGCGGCCATGGTAAAGGCAATCGCGTTGGGGTTTTCCAGCAGAATCTTTTCCAGTTCCTGGATCGCTCCTGCCCCGCCAACAGGGATCAGCCGCTGATCTGTTTCAGGTCTTTCAATATTGAAAAAAGGCTTAAACACCATTTCCTGCAGCAGGCAGGCATCAGGCAGCATATTTGTATCTTTCAGCTTACAGGTCATGTTGTACCATCTGCCGGCAATAAACAGCCCGAATTCATTTTTCTTCATCGGCATGACCATTTCATTGCGCTGTGATTTGGTCACAGAAAATGTTTTCTTCAGGTCCCTGAAAACCTGGTCGATATAGATCTCATCCGAGGGGATGATAATACGGTGATATTCTTTGATTTTCAGCTGGTCGCTCGCCAGGTAAAACGAAGAGATAAAATTAAAATCCGTCGATTTTGATCCTATCATCTGTTTGGATTTCCGGTAATTTACCGCCGCGGCCAAACGGTGGTGCCCATCCGCCAGGTACACATTCTGAAGCTCCGAAAAGCTGCTGCTGAGCTGCTGGATCGTTTTCATATCGTACACTGTCCAGATCCGGTGAAATACCCTGTTGGCATAGTATACTGAGTTTGCTTCGGATTGTTTGATCCTGGCCAGCAGGGTACGGATCGCTGCTGTAGGCCGGTGCGTAATCAACAGAGGGCCTCCTTCAAGCCCCACTTCGTCCCTGTAATTTACAAGGCCCGAGGAGTTGCTTTCCAAAGTAGATTCGTGCGTCTTGATATGCCCGTTCTCAAAATCATCCAGATCGGTCACTGCCCAGACGCCCGTCTGGATCGTATTCCCTTCCGTGATCTCATAAATGAATATGCAGGGGTGCTCTTCCTGATAGAAGTCGCCTTCACTGATCATTTTTTTAAGGTTACCTATAATATGATCATTTGTAAGGTTCTGGTTACCGTCCTGTCCTTTATCCAGTTTCTGTGCAAGTATTCCATTGCATTTACCGGATCCTGCTGCAGAGCGCAGGGATAACATTTTATCAACGTAAACTTCCTGTGGCCTTAGGGCCATAAAGGGTCTGATTGTTGCCATAAATTGCTTAGGTATTATCGTACAAGTCAGTAACTGCCTGTGCAGCCCGTACGAGCATCGTCACAGGAAAATATTGTCCTGTATCAAGATTGTGAGTGAATTGGCTGGTCATTTGAGGGTTAGATTGGTTGTATAGCTACAAAGTTCAACAGAGAATTTTTGATATTACTATCCGCCTTCCACTAAAGAAAATTATACTGATTAACACCTGTCCAACAGAATAAACAACTGATTTTGCAGGCCTGAATTTTAGTCTGCAAAATAAAGTTTCTCTACCTGCCGCCTAAAACAGAGCAAGACGTAATTAATACACTAAGCGTTCATTATGTGGCGATTACAGCTGAAGCCCGAGTTTGGATTTTACCGATCCGAACCATTCATCCCTGAGGATACTCAGAACTGCGCTGTCCCTTCTTCCGCCATATGCGTTTGGCATATGGCTTCTCAGCACACCTTCCAGGGTACAGCCGATACTTTTCATTGCAGCCATGCTTCTGGCATTGCCTGCATCAGCCCTGAATTCTACCCTTTCCAGGCCAAGTACCTCAAAAGCATACTGCAGCAGCAGGTATTTACAGTTCCTGTTAAGTCCTGTGCCCTGAAAGGCGCTGCCATACCAGGTGTAGCCCAGCTGCAGGGTTTTATAGTTTTCATTGATATCATAAAAACGGGTTGAACCGGCATATGCAGCACTCAGCTTATCATAGACAATAAAGGGATAGGATATACCATTTTCCCTGTCGGCTACAGCCTCACGAATGTAATTCTTCAATTGGTCTTTCCCAGCCGGAGACACCAGTGAATAATGCCATATTTCAGGCTCATTTAAGGAAAAAGGCAGCAAACATTCAAAATCATCCCCGCTCAGCGGGCGAAGCAATACACGTTCATTTTCCAGTAAGATTGAAGATTCAGTAATCATAACATGAAGTTAAAAAAAATTGAATAGTTATTGATGTAATACAAACTGCAAATGATGTAATAAAATTTCATTTTAAAACCAGATCGAGTATCTTGCAATGTAATTTTATACCAGATATGAAAAAATCTAATTTCCTGCTCTTGTTTCTTCTCTGTATATATACAGGTATTTTCGCACAGAAACAAAATGTATATTTTATTAAAGATGACGGGCAGTATGTAGAAACGCGGGATAGTGCCGATTTTATCCGCATTGTGCAGGAGCCGGATAAAGGCTCTGCGCTTTATATTGTCAAAGAATTTTACCTGGACGGCAAAGTGAGGAGCCTCGGGCTGTCCCTTAAGATTGAGCCGCTGCTTTATGAAGGAATTTATCGCGCAGTCTATAAAAATGGGAACAAGAAACAGGTAGCTAACTACGTAAAGGGAAAACTCAGCGGGCCGGTTTACAATTATTATCCCAACGGGAAGCTTTATACGCGATATCTTTACGAAAATGCGGTGCCCGGATCAATTTTCACTTCCTATAAGATCACTGACGTGAACGATTCTACCGGTAATGTTCTCGTTAAGGAAGGCAACGGCGAATGTGTTTTTTATGATAACGACTTTAAGTATATCGCCGGCAGGGGGAAAATTAAAAACGGGGAATATGATGGCGTATGGACGGGCGAAGACCAGTCACAGCACATTACCTATAAGGAAACCTATGAGCAGGGCAAAATGATTGCAGGAGAAAGTACTGATCAGCAAAATGTTACTGTAACCTACACAAAAAGTGCTGTTCAACCCGAGTACAAGGGTGGCGTGAACAACTTCTATAGATATCTGGGCCAAAGCATAAGGTATCCGCCAAACTGCCAGCGTATGGGAATACAAGGAGTAGTAATGGTCACTTTTGCTGTTGATAAAGATGGCTCACTGCATGACATCAGGGTGAGCAACTATGCAAATGAGGAACTGGCTGCAGAAGCAGTACGGGTAATCAGGCAGTCTCCTTCCTGGATGCCCGGAATGATGAGGGGCAGGAAAGTACGCGTAAGGTATAATGTACCCGTATCATTCGCACTGAGCCAGTAGAAAACTGGCAAATCATGTATTCGCGGTTAGGCAAACTGTTTTTTCTTTGTTTTCTTTTTCTTTTTGAGCCAGATGATCAGTCCGGTAACAGGCAGACTGGCGGATATCAAAGCCGCTGTAAAAGCTACGATCTTTCCAAAAAGGCCAAACAGCTGACCGGTATGGATATCATAGTTGCTTGACTCCAGCTTATCCGCCAGTTTAAAGTCTTTGTAAAGCTTGTATTTAGACATTTGCAGGGTTGCCGGATCAAAGTAAAACACATTCTGTTTTCTGGACCATTCAGAAGGATAAATTATTCTTAAACGCAGTTCTCCGGTTTTTCTGACCGACAAGGCGGTTTCCTTTGCGCCAGGATATTGAGTTAAGGCCGCGGTATACAATTGATCATATTTCTGCGGCAGGCTGTCCTGAGAAAAGGATTTAGCACTTACAGCAACTTTAACAGGCTTCGTTAATTTGCTGCCAGTTAAAAATGCAGCCCCTGTCTTAACGCTGTCAAAGGCAAAATATAAACCCGAAAGAGCAATCACGATTAAAATCCCGGAGGCGTAAAAACCCAGAACATTATGCAGGTCATAATTTACCCGTTTAAATGAAGCATTCCATTTGATGGTTAGAGATTGCCTCAGCAAACGCATCTGATTAGGGAACCATAAAATCCATCCACTGATGAGCATGATGACAAAAATAACGACAGACCAGTTCATGATGAACTTACCGGGCTCGCCCAGCAGCAATGTACGGTGAAGATCTTCATCAATATCCAGCCAGTCTGGTTTTGCCTTTTTAACCAGGGCAGCCGTGTAGGGATTAAAATAAAACTCCTTTTTTTTACCGCCCGCCACCAAAACTGTTGCATCGGGACGGCTGTTATTAATTCTTATACTGGTAACTTTTGCATTTTTACTGACCTTCTCAAAGTTTTCAATGATTGCGGCAATGCCTATGAAGGGTTTCTGCTGCAGCGGAACATAAAGTTTATCTTTTTCAATAAAATCCCTGATTTCTTCTTCAAAAGCATAGATACAACCCGTTATACTGACAATAAACACAACCAATCCCGTTGCTAAACCCAGCCATAAATGTATCTGGAGGATTGCATCTTTAAACTTTTTACTTTTTGCCATTAAACCTGATGTTTCAGCGGCAAATATATACTTATTTAGATTTAATACAAACTAAAAAGGAGGCAGATCAATGATCAAACCTCCTTGTCGCTACACTAAAGTACGTTTTAGAACTTGTATGATATCGTTCCGATAAAGCTTCTCAGCTGCTGAGGGTTAACAGTTCCATATCCAATGTAATATTGTTTATTGGTAAAGTTATCAGCCTTTACAGCAAACCTGATATGCTTGTCGTAATCCCAGAATGCAGAAGCATTCAGCAGGGTGTAGGCTGGCAGGATGAACACACCCTGGCCAACAGCTCTTGAATTGATGATCTTATTGTCACTTGCATAGTTTCCACCGAAACCTACACCCAAACCTTTAATAATATGTGCCGGTAATCTGTAGCTGGCCCAAAAATTAAACAGGTATGGAGACCCTGCAGTATTTGGTCTTAAGCCATCAAGATCGGCACTTGTATTTTCATACTTTGAATCATTGTAGGCAAAACCCGTGGTCACATTAAATCCTGCAAAAGGATTGGCGGTAATTTCAGCTTCGATACCCTTACTTACCTGAGTTCCGTTTTGAATCTGGTTGTTTGGAGCAGGAAGCGTGTTGTCTGTACGTACGATATCTTTCACTTTAATATCATAGTAACTGATGGTAGAACTTAAGCGGCCATCAAAGGCATTTAATTTTACACCGCCTTCGATCTGGTTTGCCTGTTCCGGTTTAAACACTTTGCTCTGATAATCTACGCCATTTACGTTGGTAAATCCATTCTGATAATTGGCAAAGACAGATACCACATCTTTGATTGGCTGATAAACCAGGCCAAATTTAGGGGCGAAAGCAGTTTGATTATATGCGCCTACAGGTTCGGTAGATGGCGGGTAATAGCTACCCCCATTTTTGAAACGGTCAACCCTGATCGCTGCTATTGCAAGCAACCTGTCTGTAATGTTCAAAACATCAGAAACATATGCGCTATAGGTATCACTTTTATAGATATAAGGATATTCTGAAGGGGTAGTGCTTGCATACAATGCGCTCAGGGATGCTGCATTCAGACCAGCATAATTGAATGTGGCACTGTTTAGTGGAACTGCATCATACGATGCCCCCAGGTAATGCTGATTTGAATTTCTGTGCAGGTAGTCTAAACCGATAACAACACGGTTTCTCAATCCGGCAATATTAAAATCGCCATTGAAATTCTGCTGGATCTCTAATGTCTGATCTTTGCTTTTTGCAGTTGACTGGTCGTTACGTGAAATAGAGTCTCCCGGCAGCAGATAAAAATATGGCCCGAATCCATCACTGTAACTATTTGTTAAGGAAGCGTTGGTAGTGGAAGTCCATGAATCACTGATTTTGTAAGTGGCCTGCCCAAAAAAGTTTGCATTTCTGGAATACTGGCTTAAATCATTGCCCAGATAAGATTTCTTATAATCAAATCCTAGTTCGTCAGCGCGGTTTGTACCCAGTCCGGTAGTTCCCAGCAGAAAATAATACGGAGAGATTTGCGAACGGCCGGCCATAATCTCTGCTTCCAGGGTGATCGACAACCGGTCATTAGGATTATACGTAATCGTTGGGGCAATGTTGTAATTGCGGTTAAATCCTGCATCCTGGAAACTGCCTTTGTAATTGTAGGCAGAGTTCAGACGGAATAAAACTTTCTTTTCTTTATCCAGCGGGCTGTTAAAGTCAATGCTGCTGCGGAAATAATCATAGCTCCCTGCACTAAGAGCAACTTCAGCACCAACTGAATCATATGCTTTTTTCGTTACCCGGTTGATCAGGCCTCCGTATGTAGTAAGTGCATTACCGAAAAGTGTGGCTGAAGGGCCTTTGATAATTTCGATATGATCGAGGTTGCTCCCGTCAATACTGCTGGTTACGTTACCCGCAATACCATTACGCAACTTGGCCTGGGTTACAAATCCACGGGAACTGTAGTAAGAACCACCATCACCACCGCGGCCTGTAGCTTCCCAAACTCTTGCGATACCTGTTGCATTACGCATGGCATCATCAACAGAGTATACCAGCTGGTCCTGCATTAGCTGACTTGTGATAGTTGTATAAACCTGTGGGTTTTCAAGGTTGCTGAGCGGCATTTTAGAAACATATTCGCTCCTGGTACGCTTATATTTATTGGTCTTGCTTGCATTGATCATGATCTCCTGCAGCTCACCCTTGCTTTGTTCCAGCATGAAATCACTGGTAATAGTTTTATTTGCCAGCACTTCTACCGTCTGGCTTGTGGTACTGAGACCTACGTAACTTACCGTTACCGTTTGTGTACCGGCTTCTATCCTTGACAATTCATATCTACCATTTTCATCCGTAGTGGTGCTCCTCTTCAGGGCCTTGATGTAAACATTCACAAATTCTCCAGCTTTATGATCAGAGGTCCTAACCGTTCCTTTGATTGTTCCGTAACGGGATTGCGCGTAAATAGTTGAAATAGAAAAGCAGCACAATAGCACTAGAACTACTTTCAGGGAGATAAATCTTAAGTTGGGTAATGGTTTCATTTCCACGTGTTATATTAGACTAATTATAAATAGTCAGCAATATTACAAGTTTTTAGGAATACCAGGTAATTATTTAACATTTCTGCACGCAAAAAGACTGATTACGCGCAGATATCAAAAAAATTCAATGAATTGCCTGCTAAGAGTTGGCAGTTTCGGTTTTAACTCTCAGGTTTTTGAACAAATACTCAGAGATCATATGCTTTTTTTCATTGATCTGCGTAAATTCAAATTGTTCTTCACCCTCAGCTGCGGTCATTGCATCTTTAGCTTTATTGTAAGAACATCTGTACAGTTCACCGCCATTCTGCAGTTTTCCTTTTTCGTACTGGGCAGAAGATTTATACTCACTCAGTTTTTGCTGGAACATCCGTTCAACCTTTCCCAGAGTTTCGGTTTTTGCCTGAAAAATCAATTCCCAGTCGTCAATACTACCACTTTTGGAGGTAGCAATATTTAAAGTTTTGATTCTGTCTTTAACTTCGTTGGATGATCCCACTTTGATCAGGTGGTTCTTTTTAGATCCGGCAATGTAAATATAACCGGTTTTATATGTTCTTAATGCAAAAGGTATCCTGTCGGTTTCTGCCTGTACAAAAACACCATCGATATCTGTAAAATTATAATCACTGTTCTCTGAACATCCGCTGACATTGTATGCAATCACTTTTTCGGTTTCTAACATTCTTTGTATTAAGTCGTCTGACATTGCCTCTCCATTGGCATCAATCAGTACATCTTCCGAAATCTGGTGTTTTTTTATAAAATCTTTCTGCTCCTTTGTCAACGGCGTTTTAATAATCATGTACAATATTACTGATATTAATTGGTATTCATGGATGAAATTACTTTAATGACGAGCCGCGAGGCCGTGATTTTCAACTATTTTGGTATCAGATCTTCAGCGGTTTTCAGGGCTGCTCCAAAATGAGGACGGTAAATGATGCAGGGGCAAGCAGCGCATTCATATGATCAGGGCTTATTTTCCTTCTGCTTTCTTTCATGCTTACTGCATTTTCATGCCCGTATGTATTTACTGCATTCAGGTTACCGGCAGACCAGGTGATTTGTCTGATTGTACCTTTTTTAAACGCGTTGGGCAGGTGATCTACTTTGATCGCAGTATTGATCGCATGAGCAGCATCGCGGTTCACTATTGTAAAAACAATCTGTTTGCCCTGATCGGTTATGCTTGATGATACATCCAGCGCTTTGATGCCGGTCGCCATATCTGGTGATATCGTGGTTGCTTTCAATGTGTATTTACCAGAAAAATCCCTGAATGCCTTTAGCGGAGCGAATATTGTCTGCCTGTAGGAACCGGTAGAATCGGCCATAATGGGCGCCAGCACATTAACCGTTTGCGCCCAGGTAGCCATACCTACAGATGAACTATGCCGCTGAAACAAATTTAAAAAGGTGGCTACGCCAAGAGCGTGCGACCAGTTGTACTGATATTCCATTTGAAACAATCCCTTCCCTCTGTTGGAATGGATATCCCAGATCCCCCATTCATCAACCGCAAGTTGTATCGGGGCGGTCCTGGCAGGAAAACGGTACCAGGAGTTGAAATTTGTGACCTTCGCAGGAAATTTACTGAGTAAGGCTTCCATATCCAGCAATGGTTTTTCAAACTGGTCTATCGATTTGATCAGCGTGTTGTACGATGTATCTGCAGGAATAGAATAAAGATGAATGGCCAGGAAATCACAGACAGGATTCAGTTTCTCCAGCACCTGTCGGCTCCATTCCGTATCATCCTGATTGCCAACCAGCACCAGTTTTAAACCAGGATCCTGCAATTTCATAAGTTTTACAAAGAGCCAGGTATCTTTGATATACTGCTGTACCTCCTGATCCCGCCCGGCGTCTGTCTCTGCATATTCCTCATTGCCAATCCCCCAATATTTTACATTAAATGGTTCTTTAAAACCATGCGACCGCCTAAGATTGGCATAATAAGTATCACCTGTACCGTTACAATATTCCACCCAGTTGGCTGCCTCTTCAGGAGTACCGGTAGCCATATTTACCACCAGGAAAGGCTCCGCGCCAATTTTCCTGCAGTAGGAAATAAATTCTGCAGTCCCAAAGTGATTATCCTCTATACCGCCCCAGATCAGGTTTTTTCTTTTTTTCCTGTCAGATTTAGGCCCTACCCCATCTTCCCAATGATAGATCTTGGTGAATGTTCCCCCGGGGTATCTTAACAATGGTGTCCGTAGTTCCTTTACTTTTTCTATGACATCCGTTCTGAAACCTTCCTGATCTGACAGTGCCGAATGCTCATCATAAATACCGCCGGTTACCGCCCGGCCAAGATGCTCTATAAACTGACCGTACTGCAGCGGGCTGATGAGGCCAGCCTGCTGCCCTGCATCAACTGTGACAGAAGCCTGGCGTAAATTCTGAGAAAATGTGGAGAACGCAATGAAATTGAAAAGGCAAACAAAAAAAATCTTCATTTTAATGGGTAAATAGCATAAAAGGCTGAAATTAATCTTTATCCTCTGATTTTTGCGGATAATCTATATAAATTACTTCAGGTAAATCGCCAAATACCGTCTCTGTAACCGAACAAAGCCACAGTTTGTGATTAAAAGCTTTGCCTTTGTAAGTTTCCATTAAATAATCCCCGCCGCCAAGTTTGCAGTTACTGCGGTCTTTAATCAGTTTCATCCGGTCGGCCCCTTTAATGGGTTCGTCGCTCATCTTTAAAAAGCATTCATTTTTGTTGCCCGACACTTTGTCGAGCATCGTATCTGCCCCTTCTACCATTTCCAGGTCGACAATAGATTTGGTCCATTCCGGCAGATCTACATACCACTTTTGTTCTTTTGTTTTATAAAATCTGAATGTTCGGTTCATGTTACAACATTGTATACTTCTCCCAATCAGAATTTATGCCAGCAATGCCATCTGCCAAAATAATATGTGGTTGGGGCTCGATATCCCCCAAATTACATGTATATATACCGCATTTAGGTGATAGGAATTAACATGCAGGATACAGAATTTTACATCGGAATCTATTCGCCTCAATTTAGTTATTCCACACTAATTATTTACCTATGGATAAATTCTGCAAAGAGCATCTGCATCTGCAAAGTATGTTTGCTAATGAACCTCACATGAAGCCAATTTCGGGGCTGAGGATAAACTACAGATTTACGATCAAGGTATGGCTAACCAGCATTCTGCTGGGCACTACCCTTTTCTTTGCGTTTAAACTGATCAGAGATCTGTCCCTTTCTGAAGGCCCCCATACAGACGGGATCTCCCCATTGTTTTATTTTATCATTGCCCTGGCACTGGCGGTGATATTATCAGTCCCTTCCCTGCTCCTTTTTGCAGCAGGCTATAATTTTATTGCGGGGTATATCTACAATTCATTCAGAATTAAATTTACACTTGTTCTGATTGCAGAGGCATTGTGCTGGCTATCGTTCTACGTTGGTTTTGGCGGATGCCCGGAGGCGGTCATCATGAATCTGGATATTATTCTCCCCTACGCTATTGCCATATTTATCAGTATCATCGTTTACAGGCTAAGTTCAGGATTTAACGAATAGGCTTTAGTACCCTGTTCCATCTTACTTTGTGCAGCAGGTTCTCTGCAGAATCAATACTCAGCCAGGTAATCATTGCTTTTCCAATCACATGATCTTCAGGAACATACCCCCAGAAGCGCGAATCCAGGGAATTATGGCGGTTATCCCCCATCATCCAGTAGTAATCCATCTTAAATGTATAATGATCTGCCTTTTTTCCATTAATCAGAATGTCATTGCCTGCGGTATCTACTCTGTTATGCTCATAGAGCTCAATCGCCCTGCGGTATAAAATCAGTGAAGACTCGTTCAGGCTGATCGTCATTCCTTTTTTTGGCAGGGTTAGCGGGCCAAAGTTGTCCATGTTCCATTTATACTTTTCGTTATGCGGAAAGATCTCTGCATCAAAATGACCTGCAGGATCTATAACCGGCGTCACCTTTTTGATATAGGAATATCCCTTAAATTCTGACAGGCTTGCTGTGGGTATGATCATCGTATAGCTGCTCAGATCTTCCTGGCCGATGATCTCGATACCCATATCATCAAATATCTCCGGGTTAATGGTATTTCCATCGGTAACAACATGATAGGAGGTCTGTGCTTTTTCTGCATTCGGGGCAGCCTTGCCATTTACAAAAACCTGTCCGTTCAGAATACTGAGCACATCGCCGGGTGTAGCCTGACAACGTTTGATCAGGTTAGTCCGCACGTCGACCGGCCTGTCATATGAAGGATCTGCCTCTTCAGGTTTATTGAAAACAACAATGTCACCTTTTTTTATTTCAGTTAATCCCGGAAGGCGAAAATACGGCAAGTGGATGCCATCCCAGTAAGTTTTGATTTGGTATTTGGTAATAGTTGATTCCAGAAACGGATTTTGGACCGGCGTAAAGGGCATCCTTGCGCCATAGCTCATTTTACTTACAAACAGATAATCACCCGTTAACAACGTTCCTTCCATCGACCCTGAGGGTATGGCATAGGCCGAAAAGATCAGTCCGCGGATGAGTGTAGATGCAACAAGGGCAAATACCAGGGCATTGAGCCATTCACGTTTCCTGGATTGCTGTGGCTTGCTGTCCTCTGTTTTCTTTTTAAAGGGAAAGTTTAAGTTCATGTCAATAGTTTTAGTTATTCATTTGACAGTGAAGCAGATCAGATGTTACAGGATCAGTGCATCAAATCGGGAACAAAGAAATCTCTGCTGAAATACAGATATGGGTGATGTTTATGCCCCATTTTGGTGATTGGAGATCATTCCTGTTATACCCAATTTTGCACTGGCAGATGAATATTTGCTGTAAACGACTAACGAATTGTCAAGATGAGAAGTGCAAAAGAACAGTTAACAGGAAAAAAAATTTTATTCGCGACCATACCAACCGACGGCCATTTTAACCCACTTACCGGCCTGGCCAAATATCTACAGTTGTTGGGATGTGATATACGGTGGTATACCTCTGTATCGTTTCAGGAGAAATTAGACAGGCTGGAGATCCCATTATACCCATTCCAGCAAGCAATTGAATTTGACCAGACAAATTTTATTGAGCTATTTCCTGAAAGAGCAGGCATCAACGGTGTGACGGCAAGGATGGAGTTTGATCTTCATTATCTATTGGCCGATATGGCACCAGACCATTTTGCTGATATCGTAAAAATACACGAATCTTTTCCCTTTGATATGATGATTGCCGACTGCTCCTTTACGGCCATGCCACTGGTGAAACATAAACTAAACATCCCTGTAGTATCTATTGGTATCTATCCTTTGCCCGAATATTCGACCAACCTTGGCCCTTACAGCATGGGATTGCCACCCGCAAAAAACGAAGCTGAAATGGAAGCCTATGCACAGCTCCATGAAGAAGCGCTGAATAAAGTTTTTAAGGGATCGGTTGACAGCTTTCATGCCATACTTGAAGACTACGATATCCATCTGGACAGAGCGCTTGTTCTTGATCTTCTTGTAAAAGAGGCTAGTTTATATCTTCAGATCGGCACACCAAGTTTTGAATATACCCGTGCCGGTATGGGAGAAAATATCCGCTTTGTAGGCTCTTTGCTCCCTTACTCGTCCAATCGTCAAAAACAGCATTGGTATGATGAACGGCTGGAGCAATATACAAAAGTAATACTGGTGACCATGGGTACCATAGAAAAGGATACCGAAAAACTTATCATTCCCACACTGGAGGCTTTCCAGCATTCTGATACGTTGGTCATCGCTACTACCGGAGGCAATGACACAGCAAAACTGCGTGCAAAATATACCGGCAAAAATATCATCATTGAAGATTTTATTCCTTATGCCGATGTGATGCCATATGCCAGTGTTTACATAACCAATGGAGGATTTGGCGGCGTATTGCTCAGCATCAGCCACCAGTTGCCCATGGTGGTTGCGGGACTGCTGGAAGGCAAAAACGAGATCTGTTCACGCGTAGGGTATTTTAAGCTCGGGGTAGATCTGCAGACAGAAAAACCAGCACCCGGACTCATCCGGATTGCTGTGGAGGAGGTGCTGGCAAATGTGCAATATAAAAACAATATCACCAGTTTATCAGTGGAAATGGACAGCTATCGTTCTACCGAGCTGTGCGCCTCATACCTGGCAGAACTGCTCAGTGAGGTTAAGGTAAATAACGACGGCCCTGTTTATAAAGAATAAAATCCTGATCACTCATATTTTAGTGCATCTACAGGGTTTGCCCTGGCTACTTTAAAAGATTGCAGGCTTACCGTGAGCAAGGCAATAACCAAAGACATCAGGGCAGCCAGCATAAATGGCCAGATGCTGATATCGATTCTGTAATCATACTTTTGCAGCCATTTGCTGGCCAAAATGTAAGCCACAGGAAATGCGATCAGGTTGGCCACAAGCACCAGTTTAATAAAATCTTTGTTGAGCAGGAGCAGGATACTTTTTAAATCGGCCCCCAGCACCTTCCTGATGCTGATTTCTTTTTTGCGCTGTTCTGCCATGTACAAGGCCAGTCCGAGCAGGCCAAGGCAGGAGATGAAAATACAAAAACCTCCAAACAGGTTGGAAAGTGTGCTGAGTATCTTTTCATTGCTCAGTTTCTCTTCCATGGCCTCGTCAACAAATCCGAGCTCAACGGGATATGAGGGGTTTAAACGCTGGGCAGTTTCCTTTACGAGCTGCACGGACCTGTTCAGAGCCATGTTGGGATTTAGCCTGATCAGTAATTCTGAGACAAGGTGCATATTGTAATAGAAAACTGTAGGCAAAGAACTGGCGCCGGCAGAGCCATTTGCATTGTCTTCTATCACTCCTACGATCGTAAGTGGTGGATTACCCACCCAGCTGATGACAGTTCCAACAGGGTTCTTCAGCCCCATTCTCTTCACCGCTGCCTGATTGAGTATAATACTGGTAGTGGTATCTGCCGGAAATTGCCGAGAGAAGTCCCTGCCCTTAACAATCCTGGCCCCAACGGTTTTTGCATAGTCATAACCGGTGCTTCTGATTTCGAATAATGCATTGTCACTTACATCCTTCCCAGGCCATCCGATATCGCTGCTATTGTTAGACATTCTGGTGAAATCACCGGCATATTCAGTAGAAACAACCACGGCTCCGGATCTTTTCAGTTCCTCTTTGAGCAGCAGAACTTTTGCATGATCTTTAAAATTACCTTCAAGAGAAAGTTCCAGCAGGTTCGCCTTCTCAAAGCCCAGGGGTTTATTTTTAATAAACTGCATCTGTGTGTAGATAATAAGCGCACAAATAATCATACAGATAGACAGGCTGAATTGTATAATTACCAATCCCTTCCGAATAGATAATGCACCACCGGCCGCTCCTTTGAATCCTTTCAACACCTTAATTGGTGTAAATGACGATAAATAAATCGCCGGATAGCTTCCTGCCAGCATACCTGTGATCAGTATCAGTGCAATCAGGACAGCCCAGAAAGTAGAAGATGTATAGTCTATGTGGATGGCTGTATTCAGCAGTGTATTGAATTGCGGTAGAAGCAGCTCGAGCAGTGCAAAGGAAATCAGCATGGAAATTGTTGATAACAGCAGCGACTCCACGATAAATTGTCCCATCAGTGCCTTTCGGGATGAGCCCAGTGCCTTTCTAACGCCCACTTCCCGCGCTCTTTTTTCTGAGCGTGCAGTAGAGAGGTTCATATAATTGATGCTGGCGATCAGCAAAACACAAAAAGCAAGAAAGCCAAACAGGTTTACCTGGTCAATTTTACCGCCCGTCAGTTTACCGTTTTCAAACTCATCATACAAATGGTGCTTTTTAAAAGGAAATAAAAATGCCTCCAGCCGGGTCTCAGGATCATGTGATCTGATCAGTTTTCTTAAAGAGGCATCACTGGCGGCAACATTTGTGTTTGGTTTAAGTTCAAAAAACGTCATACAGGAGATTGCTCCCCACCAAAAAGTCTTTTCTGCGGGGGACACGTTATTCTCAAAGAATGACCAGGATTGTATGGCATCAAACCGAAAAGTTTGATTTTTTGGCGGATCAGCGATAACCGCCGTTACCTTTACCCATACGCGGTTATCCCATCTCAGGCTTTGTCCGATGGCATTCTGATCTCCGAAAAATTTCTTTGCAGCAGTGGCTGTGAGTATTACTGAGTTAGGATCATTCAATGCAGAAGCAATATTTCCGCTCTTTACATCGTAGTCAAAAATCTTTACGAATGCAGGATCTGCCGTGAGGGTATTCAGTTTAAATTTATTATTATCATGAATGAATAATCTGTTACTTCCGTTGGTGGTTACCCGGCAGGCAGCTTCTACACCCGGCAGTTCCTGTAATCCCGCAGCGGCCAGTTTATTTGGCGTATAAGGATAAGTTTTAACGGTTCCATCAGTTTTATGGTTGAGCTCTGCCACATAGATGCGGTCGACCGCCTTATACTGCCGGTCGTAACTATATTCATAATTCACATACAGCAATAGCAGCAGGCATGAAGTAAGGCCGATCGCAAGGCCCCCGATATTAATCAATGAGAATCCCTTGTTTCTTCTGAGATTCCTTAGCGCTATTTTGAAGTTGATGAAAAACATACGTTATGAGATTTGCTGCTACGTTTACGAATTGCATGCCAGCTTACCATAGCCAGTTTAAACCATCAAGATAGATATTACAATGGAAAAACTGTTCATTACCGGTCAGCGGATGTTCGGAAATGCACAGGACTGATGCGATGTCTTCAGTTTTTACCGATAAATAAAGTCCATTCTCCGGTAAAGGTGTGCAAACAACAGATTTTCTCAGTCTTTTTAACGCATGAAAAGATCCATTTCTGTAATTATTCCTAATTACAATGGCAGAGAGTTATTGGCATTATACCTTCCATCTGTAATTAATGCATTAACAATAGCTGATATTCCTTATGAACTGATTGTTGTAGACGACTGCTCCAAAGATGACAGTGTGAAATTCATTCAGACTGCATACCCGGAGGTGATCTTGATTGCAAACAGGAAAAATTCTGGTTTTTCATTTACCTGTAACCAGGGGATAAAAATTGCAAAAATGGAACTTACCTTACTGCTCAATTCTGATGTACAGCTAAGTCCTGATTATTTTACCGCACAATGGAAATATTTTGACCATAATGATACCTTTGGTGTGATGGGCAGAATCATGAGCAGGGATGGCAGGAGGATTGAGGACGCAGCACGGATCTTATTTTACAAAGGCTGCCGCCTTAAAGCCAACCAGTTTTATTACAGTAATGATAAAGACGCCAGGTCTTATACAGCCTACCTTTCTGGTGCCAATGCACTGGTCAATACCAGGAAATTAAAAGAACTGGAAGGCTTTGATGAGATATTTTCTCCTTTTACCTCCGAAGATTCTGACCTGAGCACCAGGGCATGGCTGCTGGGCTGGAAATGCTACTATGAGCATTCATCTGTTTGTTATCACCAGGTGAGCGGAAGTATCCGCAAGAATATGAATACCAACTTTGTAAAGACAATCTATTTCAGAAACAGATTTATATTTCATCGTATACATTTAACAGGATTCAGAGCTGCAGCACTGCCCCTGTACATTGTTCTGGCAGAATTGCTCACGAAACTACTGACAGGTAAGATCTGGATACTGGATAGTTTCAATGAGTATAAAAAAACAGAAGCAAATATTAAAATTTCAGTAGATAAATTAAACGCCCTGAAAATCAGGCATTCATCTACTATGAACATAGAGGATATTATTCAAAAGATAAATCATTCGATAGATGGAAAGCCAATTATACGCCTGTAGAGAATATGATTTTCTAAAGAAGATTGAAGCGGCTGAAAGACCAGCTTTCAGTTATTCCGTCTGTACACTTACCACCAATATCAGCGAATATTATGAAATGGTAGATTCATTTATCCAGGCCGGATTCGGAACTGAAGATTGTGAATTTCTATACATTGACAATTCGGCACATCATCATGCAGATGCTTATACTGGTATCAATTGGTTCCTTGCACAGGCTAAAGGAGCGTACATTATTATTTGCCACCAGGATATATTAACTGATAAAGATATCAGGGCTGACCTGGAGACAAAACTTGAAGAATTGCAGCAACTGGACAGCAACTGGGCGATCTGCGGCAATGCAGGTGCTGCAGGGCCCAACCATATCGTTTATCATATTTCTTACCCCAATGATATCTTTAAGCACAAGGGCAATTTTCCCCTGAAAGTATCTGCTCTGGATGAAAATTTCCTGATCATCAAAAGAACTGCGATGCTGGCTGCTTCCAGCAACCTTTCAGGCTTTCATTTATATGCCACTGATCTTTGCCTGAATGCTGAGCTCAGGGGATTTACTTCCTACGCTATTGACTTCAACCTCACACATAAAAGTTATGGGAATGCGGATCAAAGTTTTAAACAGTCGCGCAGGAATCTCCTCAGAAAGTATAATCACTTTTTCAGGAACCGCTGGATACAAACTCCCTCTGCGGTGTTCCTGCTGTCGGGATCGAAATTGAGATGGTTGTATGCCAACCCTGCTGCACTTTTCATAGTAAGAATGTTGAACGGCGTTAAAAAGAGAATGTAATGGAAATAACAGCTGAACTGATCTCAATAGCATTGTGCACTTATAACGGGGAGGCATACCTTGCAGAACAACTGCTTTCGCTGACCCGCCAGACTTATAAAAATATAGAGATCGTCATCGTTGACGACTCCTCTTCTGATCATACCGTATCCATCATCAGGAATTTCCAGGCTGCAGATTCCCGGATTAAATTGTACTGTAATGAACAGAACCTGGGCTTCAATGCAAATTTTAAAAAAGCAATATCGCTTTGTACGGCCAAATATGTAGCCATTGCAGACCAGGATGATATCTGGATGGAAGATAAGCTCAGCATCATGATGGCAAAGATCGGGGACAATCTGTTGTGTTATCACAACTCAGCCTATATAAACGATCAGGGTACCGTTAGCGGAAAATCCACTTTATCGGCACATCGTTTTACGGAAGGGTTTTGCAGCAATTTGCTGGTGCTGAACAACTGTGTTTCAGGCCATGCCTGCCTGATCAGGAAGGAATTGCTGGACCAGGCATCCCCATTCCCTCAAGATTTATACTATGACTGGTGGTTGAGCTATACCGCAGCCTGCCAGGGCAGAATTACTTTTACTACTGAAACACTTGTTCATTACCGCCTGCACAACAACAGTATCACCCGTGCAGATAAAAAGCACTCAAAGGCATTGCGTATTCAGAACTTCAGGTATTTCAGGGATCATTCTCTCACCCCTCCCAATGTGAGTTTGTTCCTCTCAAGCCTGTTATATCAATACAAAAAATCTGAATCCCGCTTTTTTTCCCTGCCGCTATTTACCATGTTATTAAAAAACTACGCCGTTTTATTTTACACCCGCAAACGTTCGCTTTTTTCTAACCTCAGGTTCATTTTTAGAGAAAGCATAAACTAACCAAGCAATGAAAACATCACAACCTGAAGAAAAGCTTCTTGTCTCGATTGCCGTTTGTACCTACAATGGTGAGAAATTCCTGAGAGAGCAGCTCGACAGCCTGGTATCGCAAACCTATACCAATAAGGAAATCATCGTAACCGATGATTGTTCTGCTGATGGTACAATTGCTATCCTTCAGGAGTATAAAAATAAATACAGTTTCTTCAATTATATCCAAAATGATTACAACCTGGGATATGTAAAGAATTTTGAGAAGGCGATAAGCTTATGCAAGGGCGAGTATGTTGCACTTTCAGACCAGGATGACATATGGGACCCGGAAAAGATCAGCTTGCAGATGAAATATATCGGTGAGCATGCACTGATCTATCATGATTCTGCCTGCGTAGATGAAAATGGCCATACACTGCATAAAAAACTGAGTGATGTATGCCTGCTGTACCAGGGTGCCCTGCCCTATCCTTTTATGTTCTTTAATTCTGTATCCGGCCACAGTATCCTTTTCCACCGCAAACTGATTCCTGATATTCTGCCCTTTGATCCCAAATACTTTCACGACCGCTGGATTGCATTTGTAGCCTCAGAAAGAGGGGGCATCAAACTCCTGCCACAATCGCTGGTAAAATACAGGCAGCACAGCTCGTCATCCACTGATCTCCTCGAATTAAGAGCTTCGAAGGAACATGTGAGACATATCTTTTTTAACCGCGAAGCGATAGACTGGATCATCAAGTGCAGTGAAAGATCTATCGGCTACAAGGCGTTTTTTAACGAGATCATCTCTTGTTTTGGCCAGGATTATAAATTGATCAACCGGCTTAAATTGTACAGGTTGCTGGTTGGAAAATCTGCAGAGGTTTTGTTTGTTTATAAGAAATCCACGATCAGCAAAATGAATTACCTGCGGAAGCTGTGTTTTTCACGGAAGTATTCCATTGGGGAGTTGCGTTAAATTGCAAAAGTTTTTTACTATTATTATCAAGGAATTTATTCCGTTCTCAATTGATAAGATAAACATGAAAAACCCTTTTGCGAAGATCTTCGCCTACTCTATCTTAATATGTACCATTTTTTCTTGTGCAAGGAAGGCATCAGACAAGGAGCAGCAGCTGCCACGCATAGCTATTGCGGGTCTGGCAATTGAGTCGAGCACCTTTTCTCCGGCCCTCTCCAGCGAAGAATCTTTCCGCGCAAAATATGGCCAGGATGTTTTCTCCACTTATTCATTTATGGGAATTGATTCCCCGCTCCGTCAAAAAGCAATATGGATACCTACCCTGGTTGGTCATGCTATTCCGGGAGGTGCAGCTACAAAGGAAGCGTATGAAACATTGGTTGGCAGAACGCTGGATTCATTAAAAAAACATTTACCATATGATGGTTTATATTTTGATATCCACGGTGCGATGAGCGTAGTAGGACTGGATGATCCTGAAGGCGATTTTATCGAAAGAATACGCAAAGTGGTTGGTAAGAAAACGCTCATTTCAACATCTATGGACTTACATGGAAACGTATCTGTGCGTTTGGGAGAGCACTCGGATCTGATTACCTGTTACCGTATGGCACCACATGAGGACGCAATGGAAACAAAAAAGAGAGCCGTAACCAACCTGATCGACAGGATCACCAGCGGCAAAGGAAAACCTGCCTACAAAGCGTGGATACCCGTACCTATCCTGCTGCCGGGTGAAAAAACAAGTACCAGAATAGAACCTGGAAAAAGCATTTATAAAGCCGTAGCCCCTGCGGCAGCCCAGGAAGGCATCGTTGATGCCGCAATCTGGATAGGTTATGCCTGGGCAGACGAGCCGCGCAATCATGCTGTTGTGATGGTAACTGGTGATGACAAAGATAAGGTAACAAAAACGGCCGAAAAGCTGGCACAAAGCTTCTGGGACGCCCGGTCGCGTTTTGAATTTGTTGCCCCAACTGCTACGCTTACAGAAAGTCTGGACAAAGCGATAGCCAGTAAGAAACACCCTTTCTTTATCAGCGACTCTGGGGATAACCCTACTGCCGGAGGCGCGGGTGACGTTACCTGGACCCTAACAGAAATACTGAAACGGCCTGAGTTTAAATCTGCGAACGGACCTTCCCTGATTTACGCTTCAATTCCGGGACCAGAGCTGGTGGCTAAAGCACTTGCCGCAGGCGTAGGTAAACCGGTTGAAGGCACTGCGGGTGCCGCAATCGATGCACGCTATGCTCCGCCGGTTAAGTTAACAGGAACAGTTGAATCTATCTATAAAGGTGATAAGGATGCTGTAACCGAGGTAGTGATAAAAGTAGGAAGTGTTCACGTTATCGTGACTCAGAAACGTAAACCTTATCATAAAGAAATTGACTTTACCAATCTTAGTTTACAACCCCGCAAGGCGGATATTGTGGTCGTGAAGATTGGCTATCTGGAACCGGAACTGTATGCCATGCGTGCCGACTGGCTTCTTGCTTTGACACCTGGCGGAGTAGACCAGGACCTGGACCGCCTGCCTTACAAAAGAATCCGGCATCCTATGTTTCCTTTGGATAAAAACATGAAAGACCCTGATTTAAAGGCAAAGCTGCTGCGCTTGTCTGACCAGCTATAGAGCTGATCGTTCAACTTTGAAAAGCGGAGGAATAGTATCAGTTTCGGGTGCCGGTGAGCGTAGATATATTGTTTATAATAACTGGAAAACTGTACTATAGCTTTCTTACCAACCTGCTGACTCCTCTTAATAACAACGATTTACGGGATGGACTATGTTTCCACTTAATTAACTCATTTACAATATATCTATAAAACATAAAGCCTGTTTTTGTAACATTTGTAGGGTAAATTTGTATTTTTGTGTCATATTTACAGGGTAAATTTTTGTGTTTCTTGTAACCTTTGGAGGGTAATTTTTTTTATAGCCCGTTTTTTCGGTTACACACTTGTTCAGATCGGTTACACCGGGAGGGTTACGATAACTCACCTTTGTTATGAAGATTCAATCACCATAACAAGATCAATATGAAAACGATTTTTATCACCGGCGCATCAGCCGGATTAGGCAAAGCCACAGCAAGATTATTTCAGTCAGAAGGATGGAGAGTTATCGCCACTATGAGAAACCCCGAAAAGGAAACCGAACTAAACCAGCTGGACAACGTTATACTTTTACCCCTTGATGTAACAAACATCGAACAAATCAATTCAACTGTACGCGAAGCCTTTAATACCGGCACCGTAGATGTAGTATTTAATAATGCAGGATATGGACTGATTGGCCCCCTGGAATCCTACTCCGAAGAGCAGGTAAGAGGTCAGTTCGAAACCAACTTTTTTGGTGTTGTATGGGTTACGCAGGCATTCCTCCCTTACTTTAAGGAAAGAAAAAGCGGCTTGTTTATTAACACTACTTCTCTGTGCGGCTTAGTAACATACCCTCAGTCGTCAGTTTACAATGCATCAAAATGGGCAGTAGAGGGCTGGAGCGAAAGCATGTCATATGACCTTGCAGTGTTCAACATCGGTATGAAAAATGTAGCGCCGGGAGGGATCAAAAGCAATTACATGAATGTGATGGATGTAACCGAAGATGAAGGCTATGCTGCTTTAAAACAACGGATGATGGAAGGTTTCACAGACGGAACATTAATGGAGTTTTCTGAAACAGAAGTCATCGCAGATGTAGTTTACCGGGCTGCTACAGATAAAAAAGATCAGCTCACTTATCCTGCTGGCGCAGATGCCCTAAGGATTTATGCAGAGAGGCTGAAGAAAGGCCCTGAAGCTTACAGAAAAGGGTTATTTAAATATCTCCATATTGAAAGCCCTTACACTTTGACGGCGCCGAAAGTATAGGTCCTGCCTGATCAAAATAAGACCGTGACATTTGCAGGTGTATGGTAACATGAAAATCTCATATAGGTTTTCATGTTACTTATTCCGGTAAATTCACCCGGAAACACTTACAATCCCCGAAAAATTAGCTCAGCAATCCTGCTCTGAGATCCGTCAGTTCTTTAAGCAGTTCATTCTTGATTTTATCAAAGTAGAAGTCAGATTCATTATGGGCAAAATCATAAAATTTAGACTTGTCATTCTTTGACAGGTCGCCCAGTTCAAAAGTGGCATCAATAACCGCTTTCTGAAGTTCAAGACTGTTATCGCTTTCCTGAACATCTGCAATTACAGTATCCAGGATCATCAACCTGTCTTTCCTGTGGGCATCCGCATTAAAGATGAAGGAAAACAGCGATTCTGCATACGTACGGATCGCATCCAATACCATTTCATTACGGCGGATACCTTTTTTTACTGCCGCAGCAATCTTAACCTGTAAGGGTTTCGGCGCTGCATCACCTTCAGCATCATCCTGCGCTACAAGGCTGCTATGATAACTCTTTAATTCATCAATATCAGTAAACATAATGCTGATCCCGCCTTCTGTAGCTTCAGTAAACGGAGGCTCTGGGAGTTCGGTATTGAAATCGCTAATATGTACACCCTCTATTTCTATAATTATATCTTTTATCATTTCTTTTCTTTGGAAGCCGTAAAGGTATAAATAAAACTTAGGGATGGCCGCTTTTCAAAAACACAGAAACATCAGCTGAATTTCTTAGTAACTAATCTGCTTCAGTCCCGTCTCATTGTCAAACAATTAGTAAACAGAAATAAATATGAAAAGACTCCTGCCAATAGTCATACTGTTCATCGTCCTTGCCGGCTTCCGGCAGAAAACAAAAGAAAGTTTAACTCATGAAACCGTTAGAACAGAAACTGACAAAATTTATGACAGGCTGGTAAAGATCAGAAGAGATTTTCATGCAAGCCCCGAACTGGCAGGGAATGAATATCGTACCCGGGAAATCATAAAGAAACATTTGCTGGGCCTGGGGCTTGAGGTAGAAACCGGCATTTACGGACAGAGCATCGTAGGCATCTTAAAAGGAAAGAACAAGGGAAAGAAGATAGCCTGGCGGTCAGATATGGACGCCCTGCCAAATAATTTCCCCGATGCAGCAGCATTCAGATCAACAATAAATGGTGTACAGCAGGGCTGCGGGCATGACGTGCATATGGCCATTGGACTGGGGATAGCCGAAGTCCTTGCAAACCACCGGGAATCGTTAAATGGAAGAGTATACTTTATATTTCAGCCCGAAGAAGAAACCTTTGCCGGTGCAAAGGGTATGATTGACCAGGGCTTGTTTTCCAGAATACATCCTGATGAGATTTATGGCTTACACGTAACCGCATTGCCTGTGGGCCGGATTATGGTTAAGCCAAATGAAGTATTTGCTTACCAGAAACGGATTAGGATTGAGCTGAAAAATGACGTTTCCAAAGCAGAAGGCAAAGCGCTGGCCGGAAAAATCTACAATTCCTTATCCCGTTCACAAGCCGGCAGTAAGCCCTGGGAAATACAAAATATCAGCGACGCTCAAAAAGGATTGATCAATCCAAATACAATTTTTAAAGATTACCTGATCATGAATCAGAATTTTAACATTTATGCTAAGCAGGACAAACTTTTTCTTGAAGCTTATCTGTATGAGACCCGGCAGGCGAATATCCAAAACATCATACCAGAAATTAAACGTTTAATCTCAGCGCAAAAACTTGATGAAAAATTACTTTCCGTTTCATTTATACAGGAAAATCCGACAGTAGTTAACGATGAAAAACTAACCGCTAAGGCAATAAAAACCCTCAGCGGAATCTATGGAAATGATCTGATGCTACCTGATTACGGACAAGTGCCCTACTTCAATGACGACTTTGCTTATTTTCAGCAGAAGGTACCTGGTGTTTACTTTTTCCTGGGCGGTTCCAATGCCGGAAAAGGAATAACTGCAATGAATCACGCGCCCGGT
The DNA here is from genome assembly GCF_900182595.1 of Pedobacter westerhofensis. GTDB lineage: Bacteria > Bacteroidota > Bacteroidia > Sphingobacteriales > Sphingobacteriaceae > Pedobacter > Pedobacter westerhofensis. The sequence continues at coordinate 260,758 of NZ_FXTN01000010.1, forward strand.
TTTATGGTGGATGAAGAATGTATCAGAGTGGGCGTCAGGAGTTTTACCTCATTAATCATTGAAAGGTTAAAGCAAAAATAAGAGAGCGGGCATACAGCTAAACAGCTAAATCGAAATAGCTATTATTCATCAAAAACATTTTTATCACTGAACGGACTGAACGATTTGAACAGCCATCTTACTTGATTCTTTTGCCCGGAAGTTTCAATTTTAGATAAAATTTTTAAGATCACGAAGGAAGCAAACCCTGCTGATTAAAAAAGATTTAACGCTAACTCATCTCTCAATGAAGATCATCTTACTGGCAAGCAGTAACACGGTGTTTCCGTCGCTGCATTTTTTGCAAAACCAACAAATGCTTGCCGGGATTATTTGTCCGGAACGGTCTACAGAAGATATTTTACAAATTCAGGAATGGGCAAATACTAAAGCAGTACCTGTTAGTCTGATCACTGAGAAAACATTATCTTCTGCAATCTCAGAAATGATCCGCACAACTGCTGCCGGGCTCGTTTTAGCCTACACATTTCCCTTTAAAATTCCTGTATCCTTATTTGAGCTGGTGAAATACGGCTTTTACAATGTGCATTACAGCCTGCTGCCCAAATACAGGGGGCCGGCACCAATTTTCTGGCAATTAAAAAATGGTGACCAAAATAGTGGTATCACTATCCACAAAATGACCGGACAGTTTGATGATGGCCCCATTGTCAGCCAGCTGTTGGTTCCTGTACTTGCAGGAGAAAATGAAGGGTTGCTTAATTCAAGGTTAAGCCATCTGACCGCAGGACTGTTAAAAGAGCTGGCCGACAAAGACTTTACTTCAACTTCCCCACAAACAGTCCACACAAAAGAAGATTCATCCTATTTTGGCCGGCCCGCAGAGCAGGACATTTGCATCAATTGGGAAAGCCAGACTTCCATAGAAATAGAAAACCTTATAAATGCCTGCAATCCTTATTGCAATGGTGCAGTTACGTTTTTCAGGGGTCAGCCCCTGCGCATATTAGAAGTAAACCCTACAGATTCTGCCGGGGCAGCTCCCGCTGCAGCAGGACACATTGTACACGCTGATCAGCAATATGGCCTGTTTGTGATGTGTGCAGATCAAAACATTCTAAGGATCAACATCATAAAAATGAACGAGGGGATTTTTACTGGTTTCAAGCTATCAGCCATCGGCATAAAAGCCGGCGATAAATTTGAAAGCCCCGGCATCGCCACGCTTGCATAAAAACACTAAAGCAAATTATAAACAAACATTAAAAAATGGATAATTACGTAGGAGAAATTAGAATGTTCGCCGGCAATTATGCGCCGGCTGGCTGGTCTTTATGCGATGGCAGTACCCTGTCTATCGCCGAGTATGAGGTACTTTTCACTTTACTGGGCACCACCTTTGGAGGCGATGGCCAGACAAATTTTATGGTGCCCGATCTGAGGGGCCGTGTACCGGTGCATAGTGGCAACGGACCAGGCGGACTTCCCAATATCATTCCGGGAGCAAAAAGCGGAGTGGAAAGCATTAGCCTAAGCCAGGCAAACATGCCGCCTCACAACCACCAGGTAAATGGGGTAACCGCCACAGGAACGGCGGCAAGCCCGGCTGGCCTGTACCCTGCAACAGCATCTACTGCATCAAGAAACGCTTATATAGCGCCTGCAACTGTACCAGCGCCCACTCTCGTTCAGATGAATACAAACAGTATTGTTCCTGCCGGAAACGGCTTACCTGTTTCAATTATGCAGCCATATATGGCAGTTACCTATATCATCGCCCTTTATGGCATTTACCCTTCACACAGCTAAATCATCATATGGAAAATTATCTTGGAGAAATCAGAATATTCACATTGGCCCAGGCTATCCCCAATGGATGGGCATTGTGTGACGGTACCTTACTGCCTATTCAACAAAATGCGGCTTTGTTTTCCCTGATTGGCGTTCAGTTTGGCGGCAATGGCGTTACTACCTTTGCCTTACCCGATCTGCGCGGACGTGTGCCCTTATCCACCAGGTTAAACACCCCTTACATACAGGGAGCAGCAGGCGGATCGGCAAGTACAACATTAAACCTTACAAACCTGCCGGCGCATAACCATCAGCTGCAGGGATCATCAGCTGCCGCAACTTCACTGGTTGCAACCAACAACTACCTGGCAGCTGCCGCCGATAATGAATATGCAGCAGGAACACCCGTTACCATGGCACCCGCAATGGTGTCTGTTACAGGCGGCAGTACTCCTGTAAGTAATGTACAACCTTACCTGGGCCTCACATTCGCGATCGCAATGGTAGGAATTTATCCCTCAAGACCATAACTAATTCATTAACCTATCCAATATAAAAAATAAATCTATGGATGCATATGTAGGAGAAATCCGAATTTTCTGCGGCACGTTTGCCCCCAGCGGCTGGGCTTTTTGCGACGGATCAATACTAAACATTACTCAGAATACCACATTGTTTTCAATATTGGGCACCGTATACGGAGGCAATGGCACACAGACATTTGGCCTGCCAAACCTCAACGGTATAGCCCCTATCGGAACAGGGCAAGGCCCGGGCCTCTCCTCTTACGTGCTTGGGCAAACCGGCGGCAGTACAGGTTATACCCTTGATCAGACCACCCTGCCGCCACATAACCATATCCTGAGCGGCTCAACAGACAGTGGTTTGCAGGCCAGTCCCCAGGGAAACTACCCTGCGGCCATTACACTGGGAAAAACAAAAATCAACAAATACAATGATACGGCAAACACACAGTTAAACCCGCTGGCAATTGCACCGGCGGGCAGTCCAAGCCCTGCCCCTGTCAGTAATATGCAGCCTTATTTGCCGCTGATCTACATCATTGCACTTGCTGGGGTTTATCCTCCAAGACCATAACCAGACAGAGCTGCTCTTTACAGCAGCTCTGTTACTAATCAAATTATAAGCTCAAAATCTGTATATGATATCACTCTCTACTTAATTGTGTAAAAAAGATATAAAGCGCTAACAGGGGGAAGCATTTATACAAAACATCTATTGCTCCCTATTAACTCTCTTTTATCTCTTTTTTATGAAAAAGTATTATTTACTTACAGTACTGCTGTTTTTTATTGCTTTTAATGCCGGCGCCCAGGTGACCACCAATTTTTCAGGCACTTTAAATACATCACAAGTTTACACCCGGCCGGATTTGGTAGTCGATAATCCAGGAGATCCCAACAACTATACCCGGCAGCTGCTTCCTGCAGACCTGAAAGCCGGAAGCGGTACATACAATTATTATTTCCAGAGCTTTATCCCAGCTGTCTCCGGGGTATACAGCAGCATCAGGGTAAACTCTGCTAATTTAACTCTGGATGATAACGGCAATATTGATGACACGTATCTCTACATCTACTCAGGTAATTTTGTGCCCTCATCACCTCTGACCAATATTATACGGGCAAATGATGACGAGACTAACCTCACTCTGCGTTCTGCCGTCACAAATGTGACCTTAACAGCAGGACAAACCTATTACCTGGTACTCACCTCATTTACGGTTAACCAAACGGGCACATTAGATTTCACGATCACCGGTCCGGGCAGTGTAGCTGTGGGGCAAACCACCGTTTCTTCCATCACCAGGGCATCAGCAAACCCCAGCAGCCAGTCTACCGTAAATTATACTGCTACCTTCGCAGGAGCAGTAAGCGGTGTAGATGCAAGTGATTTTACACTTGTCCCCTTAACCGGTACAGCTACAGGAACTGTAGGCACACCTACCGGCAGCGGAAACATATGGACCGTTCCGGTCAACTCCATTACCGGAGACGGCACATTTAAATTGAATTTCACAGGTCTCAGCGGCGTAATGCCAAATGTAACCACAGCATATACCACCGGCGAAGTTTATACCATAGACCGTACGGCACCAACAATATCAACAGTAACCTCAACAGCATCAAACGGTACTTACGTTTTAGGAAATACAATACCCATCACAGTGGCCTTTTCAGAAAATGTTACCGTTACCGGCACGCCTGTGATTGCCCTTAACTCCGGAGGGACTGCCAGTTATGCCTCAGGTTCAGGCACCGGTACGCTTACTTTTAATTATGTAGTTGGCTCAGGCCAGTCTGCTGCAGATCTTGATTATACCACCACCACTGCGCTTAGCCTTGCCGGGGGAACAATCAGAGATGCCGCGGCCAACAATGCTTCTTTAATCCTGCCCACTGTTGGCGGGGCCAATTCTATTGGGGGACAAAAAAATATTGTCGTTGACGGCCTCCCACCCACCATCACCAGCGTGGCAGTTCCTGCAAATGCAACATACAGAACTGGGCAGAACCTTGATTTTACGTTAAACCTGAGCGAAGGCGTTACCGTAAACACCGGCGGCGGTATACCTTATATCGGCATTACCTTAAATACAGGCGGCGCGGTACAGGCCACATATCTGTCTGGCAGCGGCACTGCTGCACTCAGCTTCCGTTACACTGTAGCTGCCGGAAACGAGGATAATGACGGGATTGTTCTGGCCGGCACCACAACGTTAAATGGAGGCACGATTAGGGATGCTGCCGGCAACGACCTCAGCTTAACTTTGTCGGGTGTGGGATCAACCACCGCTATTCTGATAGACGGGATCGCCCCTGCGGTTAATTCGATCAACAGAGTCAGCGCAGCTTCAACCAATGCGTCAAGCGTAGATTATACGCTCAGCTTTTCTGAAAATGTTACCGGGGTAGATATCAGTGATTTTACCCTGACCACTACCGGTACCGCTGCCGGAACGGTTGCTTCCGTCAGTCCGGTATCTGCATCAGTATATACAGTTAACATCAATACCATTACCGGAACGGGTACGCTGCGCCTCGACCTTGAAAATACCGGAACGGGAATCATGGATGCGGCAACCAACGCCATCACAACCGGCTATACCAGCGGACAGGTTTACACGATAGACCGTGTGGCCCCTGTAATTGCTACGGTTGCTGTTCCTGCCAATGCAGTCTATTCCGCAGGCCAGAACCTGGATTTCACTTTAAATTTCAATGAGCCCGTTACCGTCACCGGAGCGCCTCAGCTGGGCCTGACATTGAATAGTGGTACCGTTCTGGCTACCTATCTTTCTGGCAGCGGCAGTTCGTCTTTAATTTTCCGTTATACGGTAGTTACCGGGAATACCGATAACGATGGTATCCTGCTGGATGCAGCCGCCGCTTTAAACGGGGGCACCATACAGGATGCCCTTACAAATAATGCCACACTTACCTTAAATGGAGTTCCATTAACATCGGGTATCCTCATCGATGCGGTGGCACCAACCATAACCAGTGTAGGCGTACCTGCCAATGCCACCTATGGTACAGCACAAAACCTTGATTTCACCGTGACGCTGAGTGAACCTGTAACGGTAAATGCCGGAGCTGGCAATCCATATATTGGCCTGAGCTTAAATACCGGCGGCACTGTACAGGCAGCCTACCTGTCCGGAAGCGGAAGTTCTGCCCTCACTTTCCGTTACACTGTGGCTGCAGGAAATATGGATAATGATGGCATTGTCCTGGCCAGTACAGTGACCTTAAATGGTGGAACAATAAAAGATGCTGCAGGCAATAACCTTACACTTGCCTTAGCCAGCGTTGGATCTACAGCCGCAGTAAATGTTGATGGGACTGCACCTTCAGTAAATACCATTGCAAGAGTTGGCGGCGCCGGTGTTACCAATGCAGCGAGTGTGGATTACACGGTTACTTTCTCAGAAAATGTTACAGGTTTTGACACCGGAGACCTGAGCTTAACCTCCTCTGGCACCGCAGCCGGAACTCTAGCGGCAGTTACACCGGTATCGGCTTCAGTTTATATCATTACGGTAAACGCCTTAAGCGGAGCTGGAACTTTGCGGCTGGACCTTAACAATACCGGCACCGTAATAACAGATATTGCAAACAATGCGATCAGCGCTGGTTTTACCGCCGGAGAGGTGTACACAATAGACCGCGTGGTACCGGTAATCACTTCAGTAGCGGTACCTGCCAGTGCAACCTGGCTGGCGGGGCAAAACCTGGACTTCAGCTTAAATTTCAATAAAGCTGTAACCGTTACCGGAACTCCCCAGCTGGCACTGACTTTAAACACAGGAGGCACGGTACAGGCTGCTTATCTTTCCGGAAGCGGAAGCAATGCTTTGGTTTTCCGTTATACCGTTAATACCGGAGACCTGGATAATGACGGTATCAGCTTAGCTGCTGCTGCAACTTTGAATGGTGGTAGTATCCGTGATAATGCGACAAACGATGCCGGGCTAACCCTGTCCGGTGTTCCGCCAACAACCGGGATACTTATAGATGCCGTTGTACCTGTTATTACCAGTGTAAACGTACCGGCAAATGCTACTTATGGAATTGGCCAGCATCTTGATTTTACCGTAAACCTGACTGAAAACATTATTCTGAACACTGCCGGAGGAATCCCATCCCTTGATTTAACCTTAAATACCGGCGGTACTGTACAGGCATCTTACCTGTCTGGTAACAATACAACTGCCCTTACCTTCCGCTACACGGTGGCCGCTGGAAATGCAGATAACGATGGTATTGTGCTGGCCACAGCAATTGCCTTAAACGGAGGAACGGTAAAGGATGCGGCAGGCAACAACCTGAGCACTGCACTACAGAATGCCGGCTCCACTGCCGCAGTAAATGTTGATGGGACTGCACCTGCGGTAAATGCTATCGCAAGAGCAGGAGGAGCTGGCACAACCAATGCAGCGAGTGTTGATTACACCGTTACCTTCTCTGAAAACATATCAGGAGTTGACATCAGCGACCTTAGCTTAACCACCACCGGCACCGCTGCAGGAACCGTAGCTGCAATAAGTCCGGTATCGGGATCTGTCTATACCGTTAGTGTAAACACAATAACGGGTGCAGGAACCTTGCGCTTAGACCTTAAAAACACCGGAACCGGCATAATTGATGCGGGCGCTAACCCCATTAGCGGCGGTTTTACTGCCGGAGAAGTTTATACCATAGACCGGATTATACCTGCGCTTACTGCAGTAAACATCCTGTCAAACAATGCGCAGCCAACCAAAGCAAAAGCGGGCGATATCATTACCCTTACTTTTACTTCGGCTGAGACCATCCAAACGCCTGTTCTTACCATCAATGGTAACGCCCCAACAAGCTTAACCTCTACCGGAAACAACTGGACAGCAACCTATATGTTAACAGCTAATGATACAGAAGGGCTTGTTCCATTTAACATCAGTTTTACCGACCTGGCCAATAACGCAGGTGTTCCGGTAACTGCAGGAACCGGCTCAGTGCTTTTTGACAGGACCCCGCCGGCAATACCAGGCGGACTTGCAGCAGTTTCTGGTGATACACAAATCCAGCTCAGCTGGAATGCCGGTACAGATGCAGACCTGGCCAGTTACAGGATCCTGTCGGGCACCAGTCCGGAGCCTACCGTAGTCTTGAGCAATATCCCGGCAGGAACTACCAGCTATACCCATACCGGCCTCAGCAATGGTGTGGCTTATTACTATAAGATCCAGGCATTTGACCAAACCGGCAACAGCAGTGCTGCCAGTGCAGATGTGACTGCTATACCAAAAGCAAATCAGGTCATAACTTTCAACCCTGTTACTGCTAAAACCTATGGGGATGCAGATTTTATTCTGGGCGCAGTCAATTCATCGGCAGCATTGCCTGTTACTTATACCGTTGCAGACCCTGCTATAGTGTTAATTACAGGAAATACCGCGAAGATCCTGAAATCAGGTAGTACCACAATCACGGCAACACAGGAAGGAAATTCTTCTTTTAATCCTGCCGCAGCTGTGCAAAGAGCACTGACCGTAAACCAGAAAGACCTGGTAATTGTAAACAATAACCGCTCAAAAGTTTATGGCAGCACATTAGGCAATACAGATTTTACCGGCAGTATCACTGGTGTAGTCAACAATGATAACATCACTGTAAGCCGCAACAGCACAGGAGCGGCCGCAGCAGCAGTTGTAGGAACTTACCCTGTCAGTGGTACGCTGGCAGATCCGGATAGTAAACTCTCAAACTATAATCTGAGCAATCCAACAGCGCTGTTAACCGTTACACAGAAACCCTTAACGATTACAGCGTCAAACCAGACCAAAACCTATGGTGATGCACTAACATTTACGGGTACTGAATTTACATCCCTTGGATTGGTGAACGGGGACCTGATCAGCTCGCTCAGCATATCCAGCCCCGGGGCTACAGCTACAGCTACTGTAGCCGGATCACCCTACGTGATCATACCTGCATCAGCTGCTGGCACAGGCTTATCTAATTATACGCTTGCTTACGTGAACGGCACTTTAACAGTAAACCAAAAAGGCCTGGTGATCACAGCAGATAACAAAGAGAAGTTTGCAGGTACAGCGAACCCACCTTTAACAGCTAGCTTTAGCGGATTGGTGAACGGTGAAACCAGAACGGTATTAACCACGCAGCCTGTATTATCCACTACCGCCATCCAGAGCAGTCCGATAGGCAATTACCCCATCACTGCAGGATCTGCCGCGGCAGCCAATTATGTGATCAGCTATGTTAACGGAGCCCTCAGTGTTAAGGCGGCGGCACCAACAGATATCAGCCTCAGCCTTTCAGCCTTTTACGAAAACCAGCCTTCAGGAACCAATGCAGGTTTGCTGAGCGCTACTTCAGATGACCCTGCCGCCACTTTCAGCTACAGCTTAATCGGCGGATCGGGAGATACGGACAACAGCTTGTTTAGCATCTCCGGTACAAATGTGCTTAGCACCGCTTCACTGAACTATGAGCAAAAAGCAGTTTACAGCATCAGGGTACGTGTAACCACACAATACGGTTTCACGCTGGACAAGGCTTTCAGCATTAACCTGTCTGATGTAAATGAGATACCTGCACTGGATGCAGTTACCAACCAGGTACTTTGCTACACCAGCGCTAAACAGGACATCAGCTTAACAGGAATAAGCAGCGGGCCGGAAACGGCGCAGACGACTACTGTTACTGCCATCAGCAGTACAGACCTGATCCAAAACATCAGCGTTACCAAAAATGGTGCAGCCAATGCTACGTTAAGTTACCGTATTAAAGACGGTGCTGCCGGAACAGCTACCATTACTGTAACCGTAAAAGATAACGGCGGTATAGCAAATGGAGGGACCGACACCTATACCCGCAGCTTTACGATCACTGTAAATGCACTTCCTGTAATTGCCATTACCGCAAATCTGGGAACAGAAATTTCCAAAGGCAAAACAGTGCTGTTAACCGCTACCGGTGGAACGTCCTACAGCTGGGCCACAGGCAATGGGATTATCAGCGGGCAGCAGACAGCAACGCTGACGGTTAGGCCATCTATAACCACTACCTACACCGTAACAGTTACCAACGCTTCTGGCTGTACTGAACAGAAAACTATTACCCTTAATGTGCTGGATGATTTTAAAACGCTTGATGCCACCAATATCGTCACACCAAATGGTGATGGACAGAATGATTTCTGGCTCATCAGGAATATCGATCTGTATCCCAACAACGAGGTAAAAGTATTTGACAAAGCCGGCAGGATAGTATTCAGCCAGAAACACTATCAGAATACATGGGATGCCACAGTAAACGGCTCTCCGCTCAGCGAAGGTACTTATTATTATATCGTAGATTTTGGTGAGGGCAAAGGAAGGTTAAAAGGCTTCATCACCATCATCAGGAGACAGTAGTACAGACTCAGTTATCCATCGTCAGGGGCATGATCCTGACGGTGGTATTACAAACCAACAAGCTTAAGTGATGCTCTGCTTTTCAGGCAAATCATTACCAACAGAAAAAAATACGGATCAAATGAAAAAACTACTTCTAGTTGCACTGCTTTTCACAGCGATAACCAGCAGCAATGTAATGGCACAACTTAACCCTTTAAGCGCTTCATATTATCAAAATCAGTACCTGGCCAATCCGGCAATGGCAGGTATCAATCAGGGATTAAACATCAACCTGGCTTACCGCGACCAATGGAGCTCCATTCCCGGCACCCCCAGCTCACAGGCCATTACCGGTGATTATGGATTCAATAAAGTAGGTGTAGGTGTAAACTTGTTCAACGATAAGTCCGGCCTTCAGCGCTGGACAAGGGTAGTTGGCACATATGCTTATCATCTGAAACTAAACAACGATCAGCACCAGTTACACTTTGGAGTTTCTCTCGGTTTTTCTTCAGAAAGACTGGATAACGAAATGATCAATGGCAGTACAAATGACATATTGATTGATGCCTATAACCGCAGGGGTACTTATGTAGACGGAGATTTTGGCTTAGCTTATACTTCCGGCAAACTGACTGTGCAGAGTGCACTCCCTAATCTTAAACATCTTTTTAAAGACAATGACCCCGCCAGCATGGCAGATCGATCCACCTATTTTGCTGCTGCATCATACAAATTAAGATTAGGCAATGCTGCCGATGGCACCGGACTGGAACCTAAAGTTGTAATGCGCGGGATCAAAGGCTTAGACGACATTCTTGATGCCGGAGCCAACTTAACTTTCATCAATAACAAACTTAATCTGATGGCCATTTACCATACCACCAAAAGTGGCACGTTTGGCGTAGGCATGCAATACCAATGGCTAAACATTAATGCCGCCTATACTACAGAGACCTCTGCACTCAGAAGAGATACGAATGGAACGTTTGAGATTAATTTAAGGATCAGCACCTTTTAAGTTTACCTGACCGAAGATCATATAAATGCAGAAGCCGTCTCACATTGCTGATGAGACGGCTTCTTAAAAAATCTTCAGATTACGAGAGTAAGCTGCAAATTATAATTTTAATTACTGTGCATTTTGTACCACTACCCCATTAGAGATTGTAATCTCATCCTGAGGAATCAGGAACTGCCATCTGATATTGGTAGCAGGAATAGATAATTCACCGCTGGTAAATGTTGCACTGTGGTTTCCACCAGTTCTGTCTAAAGCAGAGTTGGTACGTTTTAAATCGTAGAAACGGAAGCCTTCGCCCCAAAGTTCTACTCTTCTTTGTGTCATGATCTCATCGATCAGGGCAGCGCCAGTTTTAACAGATAACACATAGCTAGGATCTCTGTTTACAGCCAGCGGATAAAGTGCCGCAGCGGCTCCTGTATTGTCTCCGCTTCTGGCCAGTGCTTCAGCTTCGATCAGGTACAGTTCAGCAGCTCTCATATAAGGAACATCACCGATACTCAAACTTGCGTCTGCCACTTTAAACTTTCTGCTCATGTAAGCATATCTCGAAGATGCAGTCGTTGGGATTGGGAAATCTGCAGTGTTCTTACCGGTTGGGTCCCAAAGTTTTTTACGTACGTCTGTAGTGGTGATTTTATTATATAAAACAGAGTAAATAGACTTCGGACTTGTACGGATTACCGTAGAGCTATAATTAGCAGACATATAAGCAAAGAACGAATAGAAATAACTTGTTTGATCTGATTGTATTTTTGACGCCCATAACCATTCGCTGTTGCTATAGTCGTTAAAACCTGCCAGATACTGAGTATTCGTCATTAAAGTAAAGCCAGACCTTGCTTCTTTGGCAAACTGAGCTGCAACAGTCCAGTTTTGCTGGGTAAGCGCAATCCTTGCCTTGATACCTTTAGCTACATTCACATTTAAGTGTGATTTGTTTGCACGTGTGTAACTTGCCAGAGAATTGATTGCCTGATCAATATCAGCATTGATTTGTGTATAAACCTCAGCTACTGTATTTCTTGGCGTAACAGTATTTCCCGGTACTAAAACCAGAGGCACTGCCAGTGAGTTATTTGCAGCACCTGCTACATAGCGCTCACCAAACAATTGTACCATTTGGAAATAAGCCCAGGCACGGTAAGCTAAAGCCTGACCTTTGATTGCAGCTTTATCAGCATCAGCACCGCTTGCGGCGTCAATGTTGGCAATGATCATATTGGCGTTACCAATAATTACATAGTAAAACTGATAGTTATAATAGAGCATAGAGCTGCTTGGATTTCTGTGTGAAATCCATTTGTACTCGCTTAATAACCAGGTGCTGGCAGCGGTGTTAAACACCACATCATCACCAAGGATATCCATGTAAAGCATATTACCGCTTTGTCCGCCCTGCGCCTGTACACCAAAAGTTTGAGAGTACATAATCCTGTGGATACCGTTTAAAGCAGCCCAGGCATTAGTTGTGGTACTGAAAGCTACAGATGTAGCTACTCCTTCAGTAGGTGTTGTATTAAGGTAGTCCTTCTTGCAGGAAGTAATGGCTGTAATGAATACAAATGCCAGAATCACCTTATTGAATATTATCTTCATATCTTTTTTTTCAAAAATTAAACACTAGAAATTAACAGTTGCACCAATTGAAATCGTACGGCTAAAGTTGTAGTTGTTACCAACGATACCGTTAAATGATGTAGATGAGCCCATACCTTTTCTTGCCGAAGCAGTTGCCAGGTTATCGCCACTTACATAGATACTTGCTCTTTCTGCACCGATGCGCTGCATCCAGTTTTTAGGCAAATTGTAATTCAGTGTAACATTGTTTAATTGAAAATAGCTTGCGCTGGTTAACCAGCGTGTACTTGCTCCAGAGTTGTTAGTCACCTGTGCGTTATCGAATGCCGGGACATCAGTAATGTCACCAGGGTTCTGCCAGCGTCTAAGTGCATCAACAGACATAGCAGTTCCGTACGTTCCGCCATGCATCAGGGCAGCATAAGCACTGTCATAAACTTTACCGCCAGTTTGGAAAGTGAAGTTGATGCCCAATGTGAAGTTTTTATAATTGAACGTATGCAACATTGAACCGTAAAGATCCGGAATAGCAGTATCACCAGTGTAACGGTAATTTGCTTCTCCAATCACATTGGTAACTGTATCCTGACCAACGATCTTAGCATTAGCCGTCATCGTGTTGGTTTTGTATAATGCCCTGCCTGTTTGTGAATCTACACCGTAGAATTCGCGCAGGTAGTAATCATAGATCGAATGACCTACACTGTAAGCCTTAGTTCCGTCCTGGATCAAAGGTTGTGTTGGCGGCATTTTAGTTACTTTATTTTTCAAACGCGTCAGGTTCAATGTAGCAGAGTAGTTAAAATCTTTGCTTTTAACAACCTGACCAGTAATTGAAAGCTCTGCACCTCTGTTATAAAGTGATCCGATGTTGGTTGCTACTTCGAAATTTCCGTCAGCAGAAGTTCCACCGTTTGAAAGTGGTTGCTGCACGTTAAAGATCAGTCCATCAGTTGCCCTGTTAAAGTATTCAACGCTACCGCTCAAACGTCCTTTAAGGAAAGTATAATCAATACCCAGGTCAAAGTTTTTAGAAGTTTCCCAGGTCAACTGATCGTTTGCCAAAGCTCCCTGAGTAAATCCTGCTTCTGCCTGGTTGTTTCTGCCCAGTGTATATAATGCCTGGTATGGATAGTTTCCAAGTCCGCCGTCATTGCCCAATACACCGTATGAACCACGCAGTTTCAACTGGTCAACCCAGTCAGCTTTAAAGAATGATTCGCGGTTGATATTCCATCCCGCACCTAAAGACCAGAAGTTCTCCCATCTTACGTCAGGGCTGAATTTAGAGTTTCCGTCTCTTCTTAAGCTGGCGCTGAACAGATATTTACCATCGTAGTCGTAAGTCAGACGTGAGATGTAACTGTCAATCGTAGCAGCACGTTCGAAAGAAGTAGTTCCCAGAACAGTAGCGAAATTCACTAATTCTGTGATACCATCTACGATTAATCCACTACGGCTACCAGAAAGGTAATTGTATTTATAGCTGTAATTTTCATGACCAGCGATGATGTTGAAATTATGCTTTCCGATTTGTTTCGTATAATCCAGCATTTGTGAAAGCGTGTACGATGTAGTACGTCTTGAATACTGGTAAGCTCTTCCGCTTGGAGAACCGTCACCTACAAGAGGGTTATCATAGTAACGCTCCTGAATATCCTGGAAATCAAAACTCACATTACCAGTAGCTTTTAATCCCGGAAGGATGTTTACCGAAGCATATGCTCTTCCGTTTAATGCACCTTTAGATGAATTTTGTGTGTCATTTAAGTTTTCATAAATGGCATTTCTACCAGATGCAAATGGGCGGGTTGCACCTGTATCATATTGCGACTGGCCATTGGCATCCAGTACCAGTGCTCCTGTTGTAGCATCGTGCAGGTGTACAGGATAGATTGGAGCAATTAATCTTGAAATATAAAACGGGTTAATCAATGCAGTCTGGCTATCCGCATCAACATTGGCAAACTGCGCAGTTGAATAATTACCTGCCAGGTTGAAACCTGTGCTGAACCATTTTGTAGGTCTTGTGTTGACGTTAACCCTTCCGTTATAACGTTTCAGGTTTGATTTAATCAGATAACCTTCCTCGTTAGTATATCCCATTGAGGTATAGTAATCGCTTTTGTCACTGCCGCCAGAGTAAGACATTGAATAGTTTTGTCTTTTCTTACCACCCTGTGCTGCCTGATCAGCCCAATCCAGATCGTCGCCATATAAAAGGCTTGCATTAGGATTCAGAACGCCATCTGTACTTACAATAGCATTGTCAGCAACATTGAAAGGGTTATAGCCCAGTAAGCTTTTGATACCAGAATAGCTGTTTCCATTATAGCTGGTGGTTAAACCAGATGCAATGCTGTTTGCTACTGTACGTGGAATCGCCAGTGAACCATACTGTAAAGTATTTCTGTAAGTTTCCCACATCAAAGGATAATACTGTTGTGCGCTTACACGTTCATATTCAGGTAATCCCCTGCTGATGAAACCAGTGCTTGCTTTGAACTGCAGGTTGTCTTTTCCTTTTCTTCCTTTTTTTGTAGTGATCATTACTACGCCGTTACCACCTCTTGATCCATATAAAGCTGCAGTAGATGCATCTTTTAATAAGGATACTGAAGCTACATCATCAGGATCGATATTTGCGATCTCTCCATCATACACAGCACCATCAACTACGAAAAGGGCATCATTGGAAGCATTGATTGAACCAAATCCCCTGATCCTGATAGACGGCGACGTTCCCGGAGCACCACTTGCACTTGAAACCTGGATACCCGGAGCAACTCCGCCAAGGGCATTCAACACGTTTGTAACGGGTCTTTTGTCAAATTCAGCACTGTTCAACTGTGCAGTTGAACCGGTAAAAGTGCTTTTCTTTGCTGTACCATAGGCAACAACCAATACTTCACTTAACTGAGTATTGTCTGGTGCAATAGTTACGTTAACAGCAGTTCTGGATCCTACAGTAACCTCTTGCGGAGTATAACCCACATAAGTAAATACCAAAACGGCATTCTTGCCAGGAACTTTGATCGTATATGTACCGTTTACGCCTGATTGGGTACTGATTGTGGTCCCTTTTATTTTAATTCCAACGCTTGGAATTGGTAATCCGTCATCTTTGGAAACAACGGTACCGGAAATAGTTCTTTCTTGAGCTAAAGCAGTGCCTGCAATAAAAATCAAGATGAACAAACTTTGTAAAAGTTTACGCATTCTGAGTGTTTTAGGTGAATAGTTAATAATTAGGGCTCTAATATATCACTTACACACTCAAAATTTTGGTTAATTAACGAAATTGGTAGACGTTTTAACCATTTTTTTGCTAAAATTCTGTTGGACTTATAAGAATTGTTGTATGATTTAAACAATCGATATGCCGTTTTGACATAAAACACAAAAAAGAAGTAAGTTTATCGATTATGAGAATAAACACTAAATGGTAGATAAATATTGCAGGGAAATAAACGCAAAAAGCTAAGTTTTAAACTATTAAGATATTTTAATCGGGTTTTAATGTGGGGTTTCAGCATTGTTATGTTGCGCTGATAAACAAGGTTCCGCGGAGTCAATGATTTCATCACCTTCATCCATATCTGAGCCAATATCGTTTGAATAGTTTCTCCTCACCCATGGAACCCATAGAACAAGGTTACAATGTAGAATCTGTCGGCAAAAAGTCTTTGGGAGACATTCCAAAAATTATTATTAAAGAAGAGGAAGAACTACTTAGTGATTTTCTCCTTCAAGTCACTAAAATCGAATAAAACCATCGGATCAACATTTAAGTGTCTTGCATATGTTGAGACATGGCTGATGCTCGTGTTGATCTGTCCAAGTTCTGTTCTGGCTATTTGGCTTTGTGATATTTCAGTTAATAAGGAAAATTGCTCCTGTGATATACCCCTTTCCTCCCGTATCAGTTTTAGTTTTTGTCCAAACTTCTTGATAAAGTTCTCATCTTTTAAATACTTCACTAAACAAATAGACATCAATATTACAATTAATTCAATAGCAAATTTGCTATTGAATTAATTACTCCCTACATTAGTATTAATGAATAAATGTAGCAAATGAGATAATAATGCAGTTCTAAATCAATGATCAGGAATTGCTTGAAAGCCTCGCAACTAAATCTGACAGTTTATCCCGCGAGTGTAAGTTGAGCAACCAAAACCCTATATTAGCTATAGGGTTGGTGCTCGCTTATGTTTGTTGTGGGAGCCCTTTCGAAAGGAGGGTGGCTTTGTCAGAGCCATGTTACATCAGACTAAGTGAGTTGCCAACCCTATAGTTGTAAATGGCATCCACATTTTATGAGGCTTATTTAATTGAAAACTTAAATGAGAACAAGAATGGAAATGCAAGTCCTAACGCCGACAAACCGCCAAGCAAAACACTTCAATAAGTTTATCCAATCTTTGATCCTAAGATTTCAGCCGCTGCAGCTGTTCTGCATTAGTGAAAGCATAACATCAGAAGAAAATAAAGGATGCTTTAAAACTGCAGAGGCAAATCAAAGATGCGATTACTGCTTATTAATGGTTACCGAAAACGTTACCCGGATTGATCATGACGTACAACACTTTGCTAATATTCATTACCGGATGGGTAACATCACATTTATATGCCACGCAAAAAAGGTAGTCCAGAATGCAATCAGTCAAAATAGCCGTTTTTTTATTAGAGCATATCAATCAGCAAAACTACTATACAGCCATGATGGGCACCACCCTTTTGACTCAAGCGTCCAATTCATTCCAACAGATACAGCATCAAATGCAAAGGAGCATTTCAATTATTGTATATCCCTGGCAGATGGATTTCTTCGGGGAGCTGTTGAATGTTTAGCTAATCAGCGGTTTACAGCTTGTATGTTTATGTTGCATCAGGCTGTTGAGCAATGTTGTATTACCTTAATCAAAGTGCACATTGGTTATCGTTCCGAAGTCCATAATTTACAAAGGCTACTTGGACTATGCAGAACCTTTTCAGAACGGCCTTATAAATTATTTATGACGGGAAGCGATGAAGATAAGCGGTTATTTGATTTGCTTGTCAAAAGCTACTGTGATGCCCGTTATAGCAGAAGTTTCTCGGTTACAGAGGCAGATGCCATAAAACTACAAGAGCGTATATCAGCATTTGTTGAACTCACTCAGGAAATGTGTGAAACTCATATAAGAAGGCTGGCGAAACAAGATGATGACCACCAGCATCTTCAAAACAGCTTGATAAAACCTGGTCTTTCTATGTCTGTCACAACTACCAGTAATGACAGCAACCCAATCCTAACGAATTGAAATGAAATTAACTCAAATTAATTATGAAAAGCTACATTTAATAAAAAATTAGCACATGTTCTCTCTTTTTGGCCTTTTAGGCGACTATTACTATTTCATAATTCCCGTTCAGGTCATAATAATCATACACGCCTTGAAAACTGGTAGGCGTCAGTGGCTTTATCTCCTTATTTTTCTTCCGTTAGTAGGTGCTCTGGTCTATTTAGTCATGGAGATCTGGCCGGAGATCAGCAGAGGAACATTTAAGGCTAACCTTCAGCGCTATTTTTTTCCTAAACAAAAGATCAAAGAATGGGAACGTAAGGTAAGGATATCGGATAGTGTAACAAATAAACTTGGGTTAGCCAATGCCTATGCAGAGCAAGGAGAGTATCACAAAGCAATAGAACTGGCGAAAGATTGTTTAAAGGGATTTTATGTAGATGACCCCGCAATTCACCTACAATTGGCTAGATATTATTTCAACAATAAAAATTACAAAGAAAGTCTGATTCATTTTGACACCCTCAACGCTATCAACAAAAATAGATTCGGTGTGATGGAAGATGACTTGATATATGTACGTGCTCAAGAAGGTTCTGGACTGGCTGAAATCGCTGAAGAGGGGTATAAAAGAGTGATCCGCATTCATCACTCGCTTGAGGCGAGATATTATTATGGCCTTTTTCTAAAAACGCAGTCAAGAAAAAGTGAAGCACGCGATCAGTTTCAGACCATTAGGGAGGAAATCAAGTTATTGCCGCGATACCTCAGAAGACGTTACGGACAATGGTCAAGACGAGCACTAAAAGAAATGCTCTCACTAAAATAATCATTAGTGGTGAATAACAGAAGAAAAGTATCAGTAATTGATATTGAAATAAAATCCTAACTGATTCTAAACACAAATAGCTTTCCATTCGCATGAAAAGCTATTGCATTTTATGTGGGGGGAGAAGGATTCGAACCTTCGAAGTCTTGCGACAACAGAGTTACAGTCTGTCCCATTTGGCCACTCTGGTATCCCCCCTGTTAATCATCTGTCAGCTACGACAGAAAGCCAGTTATTTTTACTGCCCGGCAAAGGTATAAGTATTTTTGAGATTGTGTTATTTTTATTTTATCATTTTTAAAACACTGACTAGTAATTAGTTACATAAACATGAATCATAAACCAGTGAAGAGTCCTGCCTACTTAATCCATTATATATCACTAAGAATGAGGGGGTTTCAGGCAGGCATTATTATTTATTTTTTGAGTTCAGGATCAATCACCCCTGCACCAAATTCCTGATCCAATTTTTTATACAACGCGGTTGGCTCAACAGTGATGGTGACTTCCATCGTTGGTCCGATAATCAACTCCAGCAAATGCCCCCCATGCACCAGACCGTCAAACGTAGCTGCACTGAAATGCGTATGCGCAACAGGCCTTCCATTAAACAAAGCGACATCGCCAATAAAGGAAGTGATCTCTGATGTATCTACCCTGATGACCTTGAATTGTTTCCTGGCATAATCATAGAATCCGGCTTTAGCTGAAACCGCATCGCCAACACCTTTATAATGAGCACTTTTTACGTTGTACTTCTGCGCAAATTCTGTCAGACCAGAAACCACTTCATCGCCATGAGCAAAAACGAGCATATATGTTTTTGTTTCTCCTGCAGTGCTTAGAAGCTTAACTTTCATACCTGGAGCCTTCCCGGTTTCTGCCGGTTTAATGGGAGATACATATTCCTGTGCATATGCCTGCGAAGCCAGGGTGGCTGATAATAGAAGTGTTGCTGCGAAGTAGATTGTCTGCTTTCTCATAGTAATAGTTTTATACAATATGACTACAGAGATCCCGGGGATATTGTTTAGCCGTCTGTGTGTAAAAGAGGTCGATGTGACTATCGTATGAATAATCAGAAATGGTATTTTAATAGATAAGGCCCATAGAAAGTAATCTATGAGCCTTATAATGAAGTGGAGAATACCGGATTCGAACCGGTCACCTCTTGCCTGCCAGGCAAGCGCTCTAGCCAAATGAGCTAATCCCCCGTGGGTCGCAAAAGTAGCAATTTGTTTGTGGTTTGCAAATTTAAGTTGAAATAAGTGGCTATTGAAGCGTTTAGAGGCATGTCAAGGCAGTTAACTATCATGCTGTGCTGCGATTGAATCTCTCTTTCTTATGAGTACAAGTTGGCTTCATTCCTATTGAATGATGCGAAATTTGTGCGAAAAACGTGCGAAAAGAACGCGATGTCTGACCATAACAAATCAATTATGGTAAACATTAAAATCATTTTAGACACCAGAAAAGCTAAGAAAGACAACTCCTATCCAGTTTGTTTTAGAATCTATCATCGTGGGAAATCGACCATAAGATCAGTAAAGATCTATATCAAGGAGGATCAATGGGATGATCAGAAGAAAGTAGTATTGAAGAACCACCCCAATTCAGTTACATTGAATAAAAGGCTCCTTAAAGAGTTCGCAGATTTGCAATCTGAATTATTGTTGGCCGATGATGATAAGGTATCACAATTCTTTAAACCCGCTCCCGTTATCAAATTACAAAAGGAAGTGGCTAAACAGACAATACAATCGTTTGTGAATGAATTGATAAGGGAACTTAGATTAGATGGTAAAGTTGGAAATTCCTGGGTCTATGAAAGTGCGCTAAACGCATTGAAAAAGTTTCATCCTGCTGATCTAAGCTTTGAAGAGATTGACTTTCAATTCTTGGATAAGTATAATAAACATCTGCTCAGAAGTGGTGTAAAGCACAATACCGCATTCTTTTACTTGCGGACACTACGCGCCTTCTACAACAAGGCAATTAAGCATAAAATTGTGGATCGAAGTCTTTACCCGTTCCATGATATAACCTTAAAGGCAGAGAAGACAAAGAAAAGGGCTATTGACAAGTTACTTATCAAGGAGATTGTTGATCTGGCTCTACCGGAACAATCTACCATCTGGCATGTAAGAAACTGGTTTATGCTTTCATTTTACCTCATGGGTATATCAATTGTGGATCTGGCGCTCCTGACACCTAGCAATATTAAAAATGGTAGGATCTACTACAAACGGCAGAAGACAGGGAAGCTCTACGATATTAAATTGTTGCCACAAGCCTTAGCGATAATTGATCTTTACAAGAAACAGCCTTATGGTTATATCTTGCCAATAATAAACAGGAAAACTAAAAACGATGAAGAGCGTTTACGCTTGGTAAAAGATCGTACTCGGTTAGCTAACAAGTATCTAAAACGAATGGGGGATCTGATAGAAACTGATCAGACCATCACAACATATACATCAAGGCATTCATGGGCTACGATCTGCAAGAAGCTCGGGTTTAGCATTGAGATAATAGCTGAAGCGCTCGGACATGAATATGGCAACAAAACTACAGCTGTCTATCTGGATTCCTTTGATCAGGATGTGATCGACAACGCAAACGAAGTTGTTGCAAACTCAATCGACAAGTAAAATATCAAGCAGGGTGGTTCTCAGCCACCTTGCTTTTAAACATTGTTACCTTTTAAAAGAATAAAAGCGTGTAGGATCTTACTGTTGGTCAATTACATATTATTAGCTATACAGGAACAGGACTACTTCGCCGGTATTCTCCCACCCCAAATGATAATAATAAAAAGTCCTCAATGGTTAATATCTTTATAGCGGAGTGAAGAGCCTCCACTTATCCAATGAATGCTATCGTCTCTAATCTTTCGGATGCCGCTTTAGAAGGCACTCCTCATTATAAACTTAATGTACTCTTTCCACTATGGCTTAGTCTATATAAAAAGGAAGTTTACATTAAGCACTGTGCTAACTTTGCGATTAATGAATCTGATACGGTTGCTTTTAAACAGGTACTAGTTACCAAGAACATGGTAACACATTTAGCCGCATCGACTGAGGAGCAATTCGAATTGCAACAAGCATTTAACTTATTGCTTGAGCTTAAGGATTTGAGCAAGTATAAACTAAGAGCAGTTGCCGATACATTATTTTATACCAGTTTGCACTTCCTTGCTGTTTACTGGGCTGAGAGTACCGACCAAATAAAGGATAGATCCAAGCAAAATCGCAATCATTACTATGCTGGAAGTACACAGTCCTCGAGGACAAATATAAAAGAGCTAAGTAAGTTATTTCTGGCATACAACAATAGCCAGAATAAACACTGCGTTACAGACATAAGTATATCGATCAACGGCATACCTTTTCCGATCTCAGGTGAACAATTAAGGACATGGATAATTGATTCTTTAGAAACTAATATCATCGCCGGTTCTGCACCCTTAGGTGCATTGGGTGAAGAAATGTACCTACTTCAGCAGGTACTAAAAAAGAAATATGCTCCTGTTGTAGCTGGGCAGACTGACATGCTCGTTGATCTTCAACTCTTGTCATCACAATCAAATCACAAGTATATTGGCGAGGAATATAGAATAATTAAAAGCTTCTGCAACGCTATACATCCAATCTTTAGCCATGTTATGAATGAAGACCGTTCTAAGTTCACTAACGCCCAACTCCGTTTATATGTGCGTATTTTAAAAGTGCTAAGAATCATCGATCTTACTTATGGACACCCTTCTGCGGGTAAGCTAGCTGATCGACTAAGATCGATATTGAAACAGGCTTAGAAAGTACGATTGAAATAGTAAAATCAGTTGCGACACAGTCGTAAAAATCGCTCCGATATTCGCATTCGAACGGCATAGTTAACGTCGTAATATTATGTTAGAGAATAAAAGAGAAGGGTATTCCCTTTTGCATGGTGCTGAAAAGTCACCAGAGAATGTCATGGACGCTGTCAAAGCATTCAAAGATAACCATACTAGTGGACCTCTCGTGAAAGCGGAGTTTCTTGAGTTCATCAAAAAGCTGAGAACTGATGATTATGATCACCTCGACAACCTATTTAAGTGGCTGAAAGAAGGGCTACGGATGACTAATAGCCTTAAACTACGTAAGGACAGAGGGGGAACATTCTACTACTGGGGAAAGTTTGCACGTCAAAATAGTGACGAAGAAGCTAAGATCATAGCACATCCCGGAATAGTTGAACTTGTAAAGGCTTATAGAGAAGGTACGGTAAAGATAGACTTCTATCTGGATGACCTGATCAGTGAAGCTCTAGGCACTGGTACATCACTTGATTAGTGGACTAAAGGTCAGGAGGCAGCTCCTGACCTTTTTATTTAGGACATGACATGAACGAACTAGAAATTGAATATCAAAAGATTAATAAGGGTCAATGGCTATCTCAGACGGAACGGTTCTTAGACGGCACACCATCCAACTACATCATTTTTAAAACCCTGACGAACATCGGAGCAACGCATGGTGAGATAAAGGTCTACAACTGGCTCAATAGCATAATCGTTGAGCCAAATGTTCCTGTCATCGTTGGTAAAGAAAGCGAACTCGATATAGATGGGAATCTGGTGTATCCAGATATGTTAGGAGTTTACAACGTAGTCAGTAAAGCAGCTGTGATACGATATCTAAAAAACAATACTACACCTAAGAAGATCGTTTGCACTCCAGAGGCATTTGAAAGCAAAGTCAAACCTGCTATACTAGAAGTCGAAGGCTTTGACCTATACAAAGACTTCTTCCTACTACTAGATGAATCCGATAAGTTGACTACTGAGACTGACTATAGAGCGAAGATCATTTTGCCAATGGAAGACTTCTTTAAATTTGATCATAAAGCAATGATTTCAGCTACTGCACTGACTCCATCAGACCCAAGGTTTGCAGAGAATGGCTTTAAGATACTAAAGGTTTTACCACAGTATGAACATAAGAAAACAATCAACTTAGTAGGCACCAACAATGTTATCTCTGCACTTAACAATGTACTTGAGAGTTACCCGAGCAATCGGTTCTTCATTTTTGTAAACTCTGCGGACTTAATATATGCTATCACGAAATCCTTAGATATAATGGATCAGAGCAAAGCTTTCTGCGCAGATCAAAGTGTGAGAAAGCTTCAGAAGATGGGGATGAACAACGTATCAAATAGACTGGGAGATTTTATGCGGTTCAATTTTATCACTAGTAGATTCTTCAGCGCAGTCGATATCAATGTTACTGACAAACCAGTAGTTATAGTAGTGACCAATGTTTATCTAGCTCCACATTCGATAGTAGACCCTTATACAGATGTGGTACAGATTGCAGGAAGATTAAGAAATGGTATCACGGGACTAGTACATATTACCAACTTTAATCCAAATATTAAATATGAAGAACGAGATGTGGCGTTGAAAGATATCTACGATGGTTACGAAGAATACTGTCAGATGGTCAATAGGCTTGGTCAAGTAACAACCGATGGTGGTAAAGTGGCATTAATACAGGCTACACAACGAGTAGATGTAAAGAAGTTTGTAAATGATCAGCATGAGGTACTACCATATATGGTAGACAATCACATATACGAACAACAGGTACTAAGTTACTATCGAGATTTCGCCCAACTCAAAGCAGCCTATGACGCGGTTAAAACATTGAATTTTACGTTTAAGTTCATTCAGTTTAGTGCGTCAGATGCGCAGTTGTATAATTTGAGCCGTGCTCTAGGAAGGTCTAATGTTATTAGATGTGTAGCGGAAATTCTTCACTCCTATGATGTTGAACCGGAACCTGGGGTTATCACTTTTCGCTGGGGAGATACAAAAGCTGACGTTGAAAGAGATCATCCCGATATTGTTAAGGATTATAATGCTATTGGTGGTTATGACGTAATGCTGAAGCTGAATTTTGACCAAGCTAAGATCACGCGTGAGATAAAAAAAATCAAGAAAGAACGGGAATTGGACAATCCGGCTATGGTTAAGGAAATTAAATCGTGGTACAAGCCGAATGACGAACCGACAGCTACTGGTTTCAAAGCCAGATTAAGGACTATTTACAAGGAGTATGGCGTTACAAAGCCTGCCAGTGGCACTCATATATTGCGGTACTATAATGCTGAAATAAGTACAAATAGCGCTAACGTGAAAGTATGGAAAATTCAAGGTTTAAAATAATAGATCAATCGATCTAATTACCATATCCATAAATAGATAGAAATCCTAATATTAACGGAACGATACCAAAAAATGGATATACAAGAATCAGGCACTATCATTAGGTAGTGTCTTTTTTATTGGTAGCAATGTGATAATACATCTTTGAGATGCTGTTGCAAAAACAAATAATTTTTTCAGCTAGTCTGGTTACCTGCCCCCCTCCATCTTTGAATTGAATATCAACTTCCGTTTTGAGTTCCGCTCAGAGAGCGCGTTTCACTTTCAGCACATATCCTTACGTTTTAAAAGGTGACTTAGGTTGATCAAACTCTTATATCAATAGTGCCAAGAAGCGATTTTATGTTTAAGATGAGCGGAAGGCAGCAGTTAGGGACATCACCCCCGATCCTTATCTCGAGGCGAAGCAAAAAGAAAGTCCAAGCTTTTATAGCAGGATAAAAACCGCTTTTCATCAACAGTCAACCTAAAGCAATTCACCTTTTAAACAGAAGAACATGCAGCAATTTAAGAAGCACTCACAAGAAAACAACAAGGATCAGACGGTAGTCGCGGAACTTGAGGCGATGTGGAATACCACAAAGCATGTAAGTAAGAACTACAAAAAGATGCTACACAACAGTACAACTACTCAGAAAAAAGTAAACCCGATGATTCACGACATGTACCACATGGCTGTCGAAAGTGTAAAAGAACTTTACAGTAAACTCCCTAACCAAGATGACCGAGTTATCATTGAACTCAACTTGAAAGCCTGCCCACTTGACGTGGAAGGACTCTACTGCATAGCCACGCCTCATTTCTTCTTCCATTTGGAATGTGATGTATACACGAACTACAAAATTGAATACCAGTTCTGCAACTGTCCATTCGAAAAGGAGATCCAGGCTATGATAGATAAGTTTGCGCTCAGAAGCTACAGTACAGAGGTCATGAGACAACCAGACTATCCTTCATTCTTTAATCGTGCGCTGCGAAATCAACCCGAGAGATTTATCAGAGTTCTTTAATCCATCTCGTTAAATGCCTGCTGACTTAACAGTGGGCATTTTCTTTTAAAAGGTAAACCATCCCAAGATGCAGCACTACAGCTATCTGACCTTTTAAACCAATAACAAACAGTATCAACGTATCAATCAATTCACAATTTAAAACCGTACAGCAATGACAAAGAAAGTAGAACAACAATCTACAGGTACAACACCTGACCATTTGAGAAATGAAGCTGTCACCAAAGCATTTGAGAAGATCTCTGAAGAGAGCTTACACCTACTAAAGGTGTTTGAATCTGCCCAGTACAGAACAGTAGCAACGGTTGATCATTTAGGTAATGACCGTTATCCAAACCTCGTGAGAGAGAGCATTTCCTACTTCTGGAACCTTACCCTGAGCAAAAATAAAACAGGAAACCTCGTTATTTATTTCTCCTACGACACAGAGGCTATCTCAAAGTTCGGGACAATGATCTACAACCAAACGCTAAGAACGATCTTCGCAACGACAAGCGCTGCAACAGCCAATGTGAACATTGAGGATTCTGTGAGGATCAATTCAGTGACCAAGAACGTAAAGGACTTCTTCTTCAAACGCATTATGGATGGAGAGAATGAATCAGTAAGCATCAAGGCTGTTGAACATGTGACACAGCAAAAATAATCACTTCAGATTAGCTGTTGTTTCTTTTCTCTTCTTATCTTTACCAGACATAAAAAGTAATAAACAGATCAGAAAGTAAAACAAGGATCACATCATTTAATATATAAGCGTTACTAAAGTTCTTGTCTAAGAAACCTGAGAAATTTCAATGTACAACGAGAACAGTAGACTAACGTCTTACGCAATAAGCGTAGGGCGTAATCTATCTGTTTGTACGGGCTTCTCAGGGCCTCTTAGACGGATTAAGGTTACAGTCCTACGCTTATTGTGTTTAAAGCCGACTTAGGACTATCGGTATAAATGAATAACCTTAATGTCTAAAACTACCTACTTCACTTTAATGTGGCTGATCCTCTCAGCTATTCTTTATGCCATCTGTTCCTTTATTGAATGGGATTATATGATCGATAAATGGTCTATGACTATTAGGGCAATCTTTGGTATCGGTACGCTCGCTCTCGGAGTATGGAGTATCTACTGTTGTGATAAAGCTAAATAACAAATCTTCAAATATGAAACA
The DNA here is from genome assembly GCF_900182595.1 of Pedobacter westerhofensis. Taxonomy (GTDB): domain Bacteria; phylum Bacteroidota; class Bacteroidia; order Sphingobacteriales; family Sphingobacteriaceae; genus Pedobacter; species Pedobacter westerhofensis. The sequence continues at coordinate 287,585 of NZ_FXTN01000010.1, forward strand.
ATCTCTCCTCATGCTCTCAGCATTTATTTTGCTGATCGTAGCCTCATGCTCTAAAAGTAGTGATAAACCAATGTCACAAACAATACCCCCAGAAATTGGCACCTTTCTTCTGAGAGATATTACCTACAACGGAAATTCGTCAATTATTGCATTTAAGTACAACGGCTTGAATGTAAGTCAGACATTGTTTTCCATTTATAGAGATGAGATGACCTTGAACTCTGCTGGTCAAATTGAGTCAACCACAACATATTCAGTTGACAACAATAGTATTTATAGGTTTAATAAAGTCTATTATGGATCTAATAAGAAAATATCAAAGATTGAACATTCCAACGCTCAAAAAACGATTGTCTACGAAGTAACAGATTACATTTACGATAGCTCTGGGAGAGTAACCTCAATTACGATGAATGAAGGTTCAAAAAAGTCAGTCTCAAAATACGATTATAATTCGTCAGGGAACGTAATTGTATACACGAGGGAAATCTATCTAAATGGATTGCTTTTCAGCTCTGATAAAGTGACCAACAATCAATTCGACGACAAGAAAAACCCCCTGATCGAAATAAAGGACTTTGAATACTACTTATCCTTGCTATACCAAAGTAATTACGACAGGTTAGGAACTCCTATTTATCCTACGAAGAATAACCCGGTACAATCGACTGGTGCCTCAATATATAATGGCGCACTACGCAGTGGAGATATAACTTCAACCTGGAAATATAATAGCAACGGATACCCTACCGAAAATCAGTTTCGATCATTAGTAGGTGGTTCGTTGAATGTAACTTATGGATTCAAGTATCTGATAGTGAAATAACACTGTACACCTACACAACATTAGAGCCGCATGAACTTGTGGCTCTTTTTTGTTATCCTTAAAACCAGCTCTTCTATATTTGTATTTATAAATTCGTACCATGACTCCAGATTTAAATACGCTCAGACAGAACTTTGCTTTAATGAACGATGCTGCCCTGCTTAAACTTGCTGACCAGTTAGGAGATCTTACACCTCAAGGGCTACAAGCCTTGAAAGAAGAGGCATCAAATAGATCTTTGAAGGTAGCTAAGTTTATTAACAATACATTCCGGGATCAAGCTGATCTAGATACTTTGATCGACCAGAAATGTGTCCTGTTAATGAATCAACCTTGCCCTGTATGCAGGGGTACAGAGTATTTGGTGAATGCTATATGGTTGAATGAAATGGCAGGCGGAGCTCATGGAAAGACATTTCACCTTGCCTGTGGTAAGTGTCTGATGGAAGAAACTCGAATGGCAGAGAATCAAACGCCGATACTATCATGGTTACTTCCTTTGGCGTTTTTCAGTACACGTGAACGAATTAAAGAAAATAATAGAGAATTGGCAGAGGTACGGACAGGTAAACCCACGAAAAGCCTAATAAACCGTGTAACACAATCACTTGAATTCGAATTCTATAATGCAATGTATGAAGTTGATATTGACATATCATTAGAGTCTGTGAGGTAATACACTCGTTAGAATCCCCTTTTATTTAATCGACCAATTATGAAACAAACATTTAAGTTTTACAAGACAGCAGCTGAAAGATGGTACATAGACTTACCAGAATGGACTGGCTCAATAGATGATTTAGAAATGGTACAAGGTGCCGATACCATGCTCGATAAAGTAGCTGACGGTAAAAATGAATGCCGTTTGATATTAAGTGATCAACCCTTTGAAGGTGCTGACGTAATAACACTCCTCACTGATCTTACTGGTTTAATCGGTGGAGGTGACTACATCATGGAAACGTATAGAGGTGTTTCAATCAACCAATCGATGTGGATTTGTTCTGTAGTCACCGAAGTTTTTGATAGGGTGCCATCTGTAATTTACGTAGGATATCCTGATACTGATACTTAATACAACTCACTCCCAATACCTCCCCTTAGTAGCGGGGGATTATCAGGGATTTATAAGTCAAGGTCAAATGCCAATTATTTAAATGCTCGGCAAGTTCCAGTAAATCACTAGCCTTCCCTTTGCAAGGCCACAATCTTTGCCAAGATCAGTAGGCTACGCCAAATTGTTAATACAACAATGATGAGACCGAAGATGCCAAAATAAAGCATGTAAGGAACATAGGCTTTTGCTAATGTAAGCTTTAAGGAGTAACCAATTAAAGCAATAAAACTTAATGATTTTATACCGTTACTTAGATGCTTGATTGTTAAATAATATAATCCAGTTTCGAAGAAAGCATCAAAAACTCTAGGCTCTACACTATTTTCTGTGTTGGGCGACTGAACTGTACTTCCTTTAAAGGTGATTAACACGGTAAGAAGCGTGAGGATAAAACCAGCGATAGTCAAAGAGATAGTGGATAAATCGGTGGTAGTAGAAATTAAGGTATCATTTTCAGGTGCTACATGCAAACCCTTGTACTTAGCAAACTCAAGAAGCAAACATACAATTGCACCTAAAAGATAGTCCCAAAATAAAGGCCTTGCGAAATAATGATCTAATATCATAAGCTTGTAATAAACTCATTAAGGTCTTGCTCTATTAATTCGTACCAGTCTCTCAATTTAACTATTTTTGCGAAGTCCACCTCCTTTAAAATTTCACGCTTTCCACTCAGAAGATTGAAAACCTCTTCTTTGCCTGCAATGTCTTCATATTTAACGACGAAGGCCTCGAAGCCTTGAAGATTAATAGGCCTCTTTTGTATCCTCTCCAGAATATCTTTCACCATTTTAATCCCCTCCTTGTTTATTTCTTTACTTTTGACAACACTTCCTGGGGATTGAAACAATGCTTCAAGTCTGAAAAACTTTGGTTTGATCTTCTGACCAAGATTGGAAAGTCCAGTGAAGTATTGTCCCTGTAAATCAGGGTCGATATTATGAAGTTTGTTAGGTTGCACTTTCATCTCGATATTTAAAACGTTTTTTAACTCCGCCAACGTTTTATCTATAGTGGAATTCATATACATTGACAACTCTGTAACTTTTGAAACTCTCAAAGTTTGCCAAACGATACTCCTTAGATAGTATTCTATATCCGTTGCTCTGGGGCCATGATAATTATATTCAACACATAACACAGCATAATCTTTGCTAAAGTCAATGAAAAATCTTGTCTGTTCGGCAATGGAACCTGTAGTCACATCTAACGGAACTAAGAGGAATTTATCTGCTGGTTTTAGCAATGGTATTCTATTTGATCTCAATAGGGCTATCGTTCCACGTATTCTTTTCTCTCTATGCATGATAACGGGCTTTGTCATAAACAACTCCCGTGGCTCATCCTTTTCCCTATTTTGATGTCTGTCAATTAAATAGCCTTTCCCATCATTGTACTCGTCAGTAATGTAGTTGACAGCCTTAAACAGTATATCAGTTGAACTCATGGTCGTTCCTGTATAAGGAGTAAATTTAAGTGAGAAGAGGTGGAATCTCACCTCTGTTGTCTGAGAGTTTGGCATTTAGAAATATTATGGTAGCTAAATATATACATTATTTTACTTTAACATTCATAAGATTTCATTCCTAAACTTAGCCCTCTCTCAAAAGCGGCTTAAGTGAGCCGATGGCTAATTTTAGTCATTCGTTTAAAAGGTGAACTTGATTCCTTCATCCTCATAGAAGCCAGTGCGGACTATTCGTACTCTCAATAAGCCTGTGGTGTTATCATAGCAACACGCCGGAAATAAGGTATTCCGCACTCCTAAGCGGTGCATTAAGTTTGCCAGATCGCCATCTTGTTCAGCTAAGCTTGTCAGCCTGGCTTCACACCCATCCCGCATAATCTGTCATACATGAATGCCTTCCGCAAAGTTCATTGCTGCATGATAGCTTCTCTCTCATTCAAAATGCTAATCGCTACGCTCTTTCATTTTAAATGACTCAGCTATCCTCTAGTATGTGCGAACCTGCGATCGCATTAGGCCACGATACTGTCATGCCCTTTGATTGCCTTCGCACAAATCTATCTCCAAAGGTCTCGCCAGTTTCTGGTGTGGACATTCTTTGCAGCCATGCTGCGCATTTCCTCTGCAAAGACCTAATGCTCAATTCGCAGCTGATTCGCTTAGAAACAAGTTCAGTGCGAAAGCTGATTTATAAAACAAATAAGTTTGTAAAGTCAAGCCTGCTTTATATCTTAGCCTAAAAGTAACATAAACGATACACAAGGCCTTAAGTTTAATGACATACAAAATATTTCCAGTGGAGTGGCAGATAAGCCTATCAGATCTTCCCACCATATAACTTCGCTCTACATCTTGTTACATTGAGAGTAATTACACTAAAACAAACATAATTGAACATACCCATCGGCGAATCATTTCTTTATCAAGATCCGATTTAAAACAGGATATAATAGTTAACTATCCCTATGTAATTATAAAATTACACTAGAGCGCAACCAAATTACATTAACATATGTTATAATCTATAATAATGTTACACAAAGGAAAGGATAATGCAATGTATTTCTATTTAATATATATTAGTTCAGCTACAGAATTAATGGACATAAAAAGTCTAAGGCATCTTCTTCACACTTCAAGAAGAATAAATCGAGCGAACGACATCACCGGAATGCTTGTTTATGTGGAAGGTTATTTTCTTGCTAACAAAAATGGCAGATTGAAACAGAAGTTGCAAGGTCGATTTATTCAAGTGCTTGAAGGTCGGGAAATTGACGTTAGGGCGCGGTATAGGGCTATTGAAGCAGATTTCAGGCATTATAATTTGGACATCTTGACCGAAGGTTTTCTTAAGAAAAGGAACTTCGATCATTGGGAAATGGGATTTAGGTGTCTGGGTGACATTGAGTCATCTGATCCAGCTGAGTTCACTGATTTAGAAATAAAGTTTAAGGTTCCGGAACGGGACATCTATTCCAATCCATTACTATATTTATCATCGTTCTACCAGATGAGTAAAAGCAAAGTGTAATATTTATTCATATTAAAACTTATATGCTCCTTTGTGTGTTTTGAACACTATATACGAAAAGGAGAATAGAACGTGATAGAAAATCAAATTATTCAAACGCTCAGAGAAAAACTGTCAGATGAAGGTTTGACATTGGATTTGTTTTATGGTGAGTTAATTAAATTAAATATTAATTACCAAACGCATGGTGATGAAGAAATGTATTCAATAACCCTCAAATTTCTTCGAGCCATTAGGTTATTTCAAAAGAATCAGCCTTTCCTTATTCAAAATAGCCCATTAATGATTCATGATAATTACCATATCTATTACCATGAACAGATATAATTAATAGTGCGTAAAGGTTAGCACGACTATATGTCGAGAAAACTAAAATTGATTAAGGCGTCGAATGAGATACCGAATTGCGTTTGGCGTGATATTGGTAGTGGAATAGGCCAAACTGGGAAACAAGTAATTATTTATACAATACTGCATGTCCAATAAGAATAAATTATTTGTAGATTCGATCGAAATGATAGCATGTCTTCAATTTAAAACAGATGAAGCTATCCACGATTTAAGCAGACTGAAAGAATCGATAGCTGCTCGTAAACTTCATCTTCGTTCTAAAGAATATCTGATAGCAATGGTGGAAGACATGAAGCCCGAAATAGCAGAGGAACTTCAAGCGCGGATTTCAGCAATAAGAGCAATCTTAAAAAAAAATTGTTACTGATTTCGTCCACATATTATTTCTACGATAGCACTTAAAAGAAGACTTAAGAGGAATATCATTTATCAAATAAATCTCAAACTAATATACAACTTCGTGTGTTAATAATATCTCGTTAGTTAATGAGGAGTTTTAAGTTATTAGTAACCCTTACCAGTATATTCTGGTGAGGGTTTTGTGTTCAATAGCTACCAGCTTTTTTCTACACGACTCTATATCACAGTGCTCTTTAAAACAGAAAAGTTCTGATCTCCTTTACTACCCCACTAACCTATTGGTATGATTTGGAGACTTGTTACCTGTCAGTAATTGAATGTATAATTACTTTCGCATATAGGATACAAACTGCTAATAATTGAGTGTAATCATTAGAACATGCTTTGTAAATTGCTAGGTTTTCGGCACTAGGATTACTATTGAGATCTTTTCTGCCTTATGCAGTTTAAAAAAGCTTGTAGCGAAGCCTGTCTATCAGCTACACATTTCATTCGTAGATCGTTATGAGATGCATTGATAAAGTTAATATAAGAATAAAGGGTTGATATGCTGAAATGCCATGCCGAACAACTTAGTAACAATAACAATACAACTTCTTGTTGCACATACAAAAAATAACTATGTAGCTTTAACTCTTCTAACCATTTATCTTCTATACTTTGAGACGTCTCTTATTCATTTTGTCAGTCGTGGTGGTAGTCTTCTTAGACTGCATTTTTTGGATATATTTAGTACCTGAAGAACCGCCATCTATCCGTAGTGCAAGCCCCTACTTTAATTCTAGTACTATTAAGAACAATTAAGTTAACCTGCCTAGAATATGTCTTTCTGTACTACTGAACTAAATGATATTACCATATAAATAGGCAAGAAAGATTAGTATTTAATGTTATCACCACCACATCGAGCTTGAATATTACTAAGTACAATATTTATGCTGTATGCCCCACCAACCGCAGAGATTTGAAATTGGCATTTTAGTTATTCTGATCTGCATTAATAATTATAACGTTTAATTTATTTGGAAATCAGAATCAGAAATTGGCAAATTCAAAATTACTTTATTTTAAATATCATTTACAGTCATGTTCTGAATTCTCTCTGCAAAGACCTAAAGTTCCATTCGCAGGCGGTGAGCAGATCTTTCCATTGTTTACGGGTTTCCATAATAATTAGTTAAATAATATCCTGATATTGGGATCAGTCTTTAAACATATGATCATTAGATTTACTTCTTCGGGAGATAAACGTTAACCTCTTAAACTTAAAATTATGTCAAGATGTACAGCACCGAGATATGGTCATCGCACAGCTAGTGGCGCAGCAGCATGCCCCGCATGTAGTAGTCGCAGTAGGTATCGTAGCTATGATTACTATCCTTCCAATTCTACTTCTTCAACTTCGAACATAAGTTCCCATAACAGCTCGAACGCTGGAAGTAGACAGTCAAGAAGTAGCAAGGCACGCTGGTCTGGAGCTGGATCTACTATTCTCTACACTCCTGATGAGATAAGAACACTTACACCTATTAGGGAGAATATAGAGAGTCGAGCAGCTTTACCTGATCTTCGTGACGTTTTCCTGTGCCATGCGTGGGACGACCGAAAGGGAGCTGCTAAAGAATTACATGACGTGCTTGAGTCGTGTGGAGTTACTGTTTGGTTCAGCGAAAAGGATGTAGCGTTAGGTTTACCCTTACTCCGCGAAATTGACAAAGGATTAGTTAAGTCACGAGTTGGAATTGTATTGGTGACTCCTGCTTTTTTGAAGCGTGTACAAGGAGAAGGCATTGCTGACAAAGAACTTTCAGCACTGTTGGCACGAAATTTACTTGTACCCATCATGCACAACACGACATTTGAAGAACTGCGCGAAGTCAGTCCTTTACTTGGCTCTCGAAGCGGTCTTAGCACACGAGAAGAATCAATGCTGGATATCGCAGCAAAACTATCAGAACTGGTTGAAGTCTAATTTGAATTAAACAGTTAATAGTCCATCAGTGCTTTAATATATGGTATATCCTGGTCTAATAATGTACAAAGGTGTGCTAAACTTTTCAAATTAGGTTTGCCGATTGACAGGCATTTATACTTCTTAAATTTAAGCTCGTAAAACTAACTTATGGAAACGAATAGATACATAACAGACGCGCAAGCAACTTTGCCTAATGGGGATCTAGTGAGGGGAAGAGTAATGTCTTCCGATAATATCACCTATCTCTTCAGAAACGAGATTAGTGATTTAGACTTCTATCTGTACCTGAGAAAAGGTGATCAAGGATGGTACCAGTCGGGAGGCCCAGAGATCCAATGGCCGCAAACGATGGTAGATGAACTAGGACTTTACATTGATAATTCTAAATTAAATCAAACTAAACCTGACTGACATGACTGGAATGTCTAAAGAAGCAGGCATCCAACAAGTATTTGGAGGAGGAGGCCATGTAGTAATTTTAGGTGCAGGTGCTAGTATTGCATCAACAATGAGAAATGGCGAACGTAGTGGTAAAAGATTGCCATCTATGGATAACTTCATTGATGTTGTTGGTCTGCATGATATAGTTGAAGGGTTGCCGGATGACCTTCGAGCAACTAACTTCGAAACACTATACTCTAAGATACACAATGATAATCCTGACTCTGAGATTCTACAAGCGATTCAGAGTAGAGTACAGCTATATTTTGGTGATATGCATCTCCCTGACGAACCTACCATCTACGATTATTTGGTTCTGTCGTTGCGGAGTAAAGATTTGATTGCAACCTTTAATTGGGATCCTTTCCTTTATCAGGCTTGGGTACGTAATCGAGAGTTTACCAAAGATATGCCTCACTTATCGTTTTTACACGGCAATGTTGCAATTGGATACTCTCCTGAAGACAAAAGATGCGGACCAGCAGGGTATTCGTGTAGACGCGATGGCGGAGTGTTAAAGCCTACACAGTTGCTCTATCCCATTGAAAAGAAAAACTACACCGATGACGAATTTATCAATGGCGAGTGGGAAAGGGTAAAATATTGGATGGGCAAAGACGGGAGTACAAAAAGGGTAACAGTATTTGGATATGGCGCTCCAACTTCCGATGTTGAAGCAGTTAGTCTATTGAATACTGCATGGGGAACACCTGAAGATCGTGTCATGGAACAGTTTGAAGTTATTGATTTGGTCGATGAGGAAACCCTAAAAGAACGATGGAGTGGATTTATACATACCCATCACTATGATATATCTGACAGCTACTTTAAAAGCTCTTTAGCAAGTAATCCAAGAAGAACCAGTGAAAGCTATTTTAGTCATATACAAGCGCTAACTATAGAAGAGGCATTTAGAGTTAATAATCCCGTACCAAATGATTTCACTTCTCTTGAACAACTATGGGACTGGCATCGACCGTTAATCGAAGCTGAGGCGGCAAAGGATCAGGAATAATGTAAGCAATATATTAACTACTGTTCTCATATTAATGCATCGTTCCCCCAAATGAATAGAAGATTAGATCTTCACTATAGCAGTGGGTTCCTGTGATTGGTTTGGAGTATGACTTTTTGAACTATTAAGGTCATTATTAAGAAGCACATGCAAGGATGAAAGTTTTTCCAAATGCGGTGACTTGCAAAAAGGCTTTGCTTTTTTCTACATGAGAATAGGCTCCCCCCTGTGTATAAGCTATATTGATAGAATCAAAGTTATGTAGCTTAAGCAACGGTTCATAAATACCTTCATCCATTTTATAGTGTGTACCTGAATGACGCAGTATACCAAGGCCTAGTAAATTATCAATGTAAGTGGAAGTATTAGTAGGGAAAAGTAGTTCCACCTCGAATTGAATGAGTGTCGCATCTTTGAGAATCTCTAACCAACCTTTGTTTTCCGGTAGCACTGCTCTAAAAGAGATACAAGGAATATCATCCTTGTTAGCTAAATACTTAATTATTCGCGCCTCGTCAACTGACAAACGCTCGATAATCTGGATGAAAGCAGGATGTGCTAAGTTAACTGTATCAGATGATGCAGCTTTGGATAATAACGAATTGAATAAATCTGCTATTTCGTCATTTGTAGTGTATGTTAGCTTATCCATTATCGGTACACCCAATTGAGGATTAACCGGTATCTCCTTATCTTTCGGAATGTCCATAAGCTTCTCAGCAAGTTCATCCATCCTTTGTTGATAGAGTAGCTTTGCAGCCTCACTGCCAAACTTACATAACAGGAGGGGGGTTGTGCAAAACTCAATGGTATTACCTAGCGCCCTGCCTAATGATTGTACACTAGGTTGCATCACATCTTTGTACATCATTCCTAATAAGGAATCTTCCTTTATTTTACCTGCTGCTGTAAGGGCTGCACCTGCACCTATTATTTCTGGATTCATAACTTCTTTATCTGTTTACAAGGTAATCATTGATTATATATGGTTATAAAGCAAGTTATCCACAGCAGTGGAACATGATAACGTACACATTCTACCTTTTAAACAGATACGAACTTTGATTATCCATTGACATGATAACCTGCTATAAACCTACATCTAACTTCAAGCAGCAGTTTAATGCTAGTAAAACTGTAGTATCTAAGAATGAAAACAAATCATTACCTTGGGTTACTAAAGCTCTCAAATATGAAAAGAAAATTTACACTAGTGGCATTACTTCTGCCTACCGCTACATTTGCTCAATCTTCTACATCTAGCAAACTCTTCTACTCACTCATGGGATTTGGAATAGTGATACTTGTATTCCTAGTACTTAGGGAGGTTGTTATGTGGTATTGGAAAGTCAACACCATCATTGATAATCAAGTTAAGCTTATTAGAACCCAGCAGGAAACGAATAATTTACTAACCGAGCAAATAACCTTGATGAAGGGTTATTATCAGCCTGACAGTATAAACAGTCCTGAACGTACACCAACGAAGGAAGAATAATGAAAGGTCTGCAAGGAATAATAATTGGTGCGGTAGTTGGTTTCCTGTCTGGAATTGGTTATCTAAATATGAATGTCAAGAAAAGCCTATGGTCTGTCTTGTTCCCTGTAGTAACTATTATTACAACTGGTGTAGGGGCACTTGCTGGTGGTAGAATTAGTAATAACCTTCAGAGATCGGACAAAATAGATCGAGCTCTTGGTATAGACAAAGTTTACTATACCCATTACAAGGTAGGGCGCTTCTGGGAATCAAAGTCCACATGGCATGACTGTAAAGGGAAATTACACACACTAAAAACGTTTAAGGCAGCCCAAAACACTGTATCTTATCTGAATGAACTGAAAATCTCAGATCATGGAACCTCTGCATCAACAATCAATGTGACAAAGTATCATCAGGCAGCAAAGAATGAGTCATTTGCAAGGTTACGTGAAAAGTATGGTCAAGAATTTCTAAACTATTTGGAAGGTAAAGAAGGTCATGGATAGGCGTGGAATTAGTTCTGCTGCATTAATATGCTCTCTTCGCTGATTTAAAAGGCGACCTATCCCTAAACATTCTTAGCGTTGTATTTTATACATAATGAAATTACCAAATACTCCTAAGTAACATTCCCTGTATGACCGCTCATTTATTAGACTGCCAGAACTGTCTGTCACGGTCTCATATACCACTTTATATGAATATATAGAACATACGAAGAAGTTGTAATCTCGGCTCATGTACTTATCTTCTGGCTGATGTAGATGCTGCAGGAAGGTTTTGGGAGATGGATTAGTTACGAGCAATAATATTAAGATACTAATCAAGATATACTGATAGCGTTTTAGTTTCATTTATTTACTTGCTTAAGTGCTTGGTTTAACTTACTGTTCTCTGCTTTAAGAACATTAACCCTATTTGTAAGGTTATCCCTTTCCTTTTGCAAAGGCGCTATCTGTACATAATATATGCCGACTATGGTCATTATCAAGGTGAGAAGGGCTACAAGTAGATTTGATATGCTAACTAATTTATCTCTCCGATCCTTACGGGCTGCCTCTTTTAATGAGTCTGCTTCTCTAAGTAATCGTTCTTCAAAATATGCCAGATAACCGGCATCAATAATATTGCAAGTATTGGCTCTGTAATCGATACCCACCAATCCTAAAGCTTTTAAATTGCTTATGAGAACTGTCGCTACCTTCTCAGTAACATTAATTTCCGGTGCTATGTCCTCAGTCGTCTTATACCTGAATGGTACTCTTGTAATTGTACCGAGTCCGGAAGCACGTTCTTCAGTAGTCGGGTCATTATAAGTATGAAGGAGGTCATTCTGTGCTTTAAGAATTCCTAGAATGCTGTGTTGTTTCCTTAGCTCTTCCGGTGTCATCGATATATATGCCATAATTATTTAAACTTCATATTGCAAGTTACAACTTTTCAACACACCTTGAAACACTAATATTATTAGCATAACTTTACTGTATGGACATGCGAAGATTAGCAAGAGGAACTATGATACCTACTCTGACAGAGTGGGCATATTCATCAAGAATGGGGAAGCACTTACCTAAAGAAACCTGTAATCTGTTTGACTTCGGTGGTACGCATAGTATACATGTTGACTTGACTTACCTAGATAAGGATTATAGAAAGAAATATGTAGAAACAAACTTTCAAAAGTACTGTTTAGAGTTTGTTAAACAGATTACACCAGTACTAAAACTGTGGGCAGTAAAAAATAACGTGAATGAACTAAACTTTATCCTACGATTTAAAGCACACTATTTATATGCTGCTCAAATCAAACTTATAATTAATCCAGAAGATAGACCATGAATTACCAATATACTTTGGACTACAGACAAATTGAAATCGTATTACCAAAGACTGATGAAGGACATTACCGAATAATATGGGAGAATCGGGCAGTAGGTTACGTATATGTTTCTGATGTTGACGCAGGTACTGGTAAGCCAATATGGAATGGTTCGAATAATTATCTCAATCTAAGCGCACCTGAGATTGGTTTGTATATTGAAGCGTGTGGTATGTAGTCATGCAATGTATTTTTCTCATTATACTAAACCATAAGGTAAACTTCGTGTTAGCATGTGAACCAAATATAAGAGCATGGAAAAGTACATATTGTATACCGGAGAAATCGAGGGTAAGTATCGAGAGATTCAGATATATCCTTTAAACTATTCTAATTATGAATACCTCATCCACTGGGATGGATTTGAGGTTGGGGTTATCAAGAAGATTGATTCCAAGTGGTATACAGAGACTGAGGAACTATCATCAGTACTGAATGAATTAGGTTCATTCATAGATGAGAATGGTGTGTCACCAGATTATTAATTTAAATCCGTAGCTATACCGCAACTTATTGATTACCTTTCACCTATGGACTTAAATCTGAAGTTGAAGGTGTTAATGTTTATATATCAAAGTGGTAGATTGGTTTTGCCTAAGACTGTTTTGACGTTACGACGCGGATTTCAGCAGCTGCGCAGTGAGGGATTGATATCGGTTATCAAAGAGAATAATATCTTCTATGCATCAGTAAGTAAAAAGGGAGAGGAGTTTCTAGCAGTCACTCTATTCAACTATAAATGAGTACTTAAAAGAATGTAAATGTTTAAAACATAATCAATTATCGATAGTTTACAGTATTTATTTTCAAGTCTAGTATAAAACACAGGAGCCCTTCATTGATTCATTCAGTGAGGGGTTTTTTATTAAAAAGGTAAAACAAACAACATGGTCCTCTGTTCAAGCAACTCCTTAGTTGGAGAACTATATCAATAATATGAGAATTAAAGCCCTTACCAGTGGATGCTGTTAAGGGTTTTCTTGTTTAGCTTTAGCGTCTAATTACTATACAAGGCTACTAAACAATGTTACCTTTTAAACAGATAGGAAAATTGGCCCGAAGTCAACTGGCTGTCTACTTCAATACAAGAATGTAAATACATCAACCAGCACATAAATATTACTGTTCTGTTTCTTTAACCCAGTCAAATATAAACTGTGCATATTCAGCTAGGGCTGTGCGCCCTGGCTTCACGTTGCAGTCAGACAGATTACATAATAGCTAAGCTCACAAATGGACTACCTACTGCTGCTGGCCAAGATTAGAAAACAATATCAACTATCGTTGTTCCAGAGCGATCAAATACAAATACTACACTGAAAGACTCATACTTATCGACAACATTATCAGCATTGATCTGCCATTGTGTAAAGTCAAATGCCCTGATCTGATCTATCAAGTAAAGGGTTGCAACCTTTAAAGGCGTGTAACCTTCCGACGCAATCTTAGCCTTAACATCCGCACTCATGCTGGAGATGATGAAATCTAAAAGTAAGATACACTTTTGACGTTCTTCGTTAAGTTCATTTTCATCTTCCATGTCTGTAGGTTTAATTAGCAGACTCAATCCCATCTTACCACATTTGCATTAAACGTTGGTAGATTCCTTTCAACGCACACGTCAAACTTAAGTTTCGACTTTTTGCATATTTATTCCAAAATTAGGGCGGGTTATCATACAGGTCGTTGAGACTGGGTTTACATATCCCATTGCTTCTTTTATAAGGTGACATAATGTAGGAGGCCACAAACGTGTTAGACCTTCTAAACAGACAGATCGATCAGTTTCACCTCACACTTTCAATATCCAGAATTTGGTATCATCCCGTTAATAATGCAAATAGTAATAGATTTTGGATATAGGCTGGTTAGTAGTATTAATTACTCCACGAAGGTAAGCTTGTCACCTCAACACGTACAAAGAAATTCCGGCATAAACGCTCCTATGGCCTCCACACAATCCATTTATTCCGTTGCTTCTTTACTTAGTTGAGGCTGAAAGCTTGGTTGGGTTATATAATTAATATAACTATGACACAGAAAACATTCAAAGTAGCAGAAGTAGAAATCAGTTACAGACCGGACTACAAAGTTAGTGAGAGACCTCAAATTAGCAAGTCTAACGATGCTTATTATATACTGATACAGCAATGGAGCATGGACAAAATCGAGCTATTAGAAGAGTTTAAAATACTTCTGGTGAACAGGAGAAATCGAGTTCTTGGAGTGGTGGAAATATCACAAGGGGGACTGAGCGGAACTATTGCAGATCCGAAAGTAATATTTGCAGCAGCATTGAAAAGCTGTGCAAGTGGAGTCATCTTAGCGCATAACCGTCCCAGTGGAGAACTTGATCCAAGCAGGGAAGACATTGCACTTACGAATAAGATCAAAGCAGGTGCGGAGGTACTGGATTTGAAAGTGCTCGACCATCTGATTATAAGTAAAGACAGCTACTATAGTTTTGCTGATGAAGGTATGATGTAAGCGAAACAAATTACTACCTTGCAATAAATAACAAATAAGATAAACAAGGTTAGATATAGTGCGACATTCGTGCGAGAATTATAAGAGAGAAGAAAATCAAGCTTTAAATGGTGTTTAAAGCCGGTCACCTCTTGCCTGCCAGGCAAGCGCTCTAGCTAAATCAACTGATTCCGGTCGCAAAAGTGGACATGTGTCTGTACTAAATTGCGTCAAAGTTAATTACTCTATTTCTTTCGGGAAAGAAAGAACATGTGGGATATGCCGATTATAATTCTTTAAGTAATGTATAAGTGATTTCTTTTGACAGGAATCCAGACTGTCAATTTGCTTATTACCGTGTTCGAGACTGTAAATCAAACTGTGTCAACTCTTGATAATCAAGAGTAAGAATAAGTAAATTAGTATAAACTTATGGACACAATGAACAGTAAAAA
>NZ_FXTN01000011.1 GCF_900182595.1 Pedobacter westerhofensis
AAAGTTGCACCAGTTCCAATTTTATAACTAAACGTATAAGGAGCTGTGCCGCCATTGCCCTGGAAAGTAATCGTGGAGTTGGCACTGCTGGCACACACTTCTGTAGTACCATTGATCGTAGCCGTTGGCAATGGGTTAACTTTTACCGTTGCCGATCCTGTTTGTGCATTGCTGCAAGCAGTATTGCTAGCGTCACTTACGCTGAGCAGCGTGTATACATAATTTCCAGCTGTAGCATTTGATTGGCTGACAGTAGCCAGTCCTGCCCCGTTTGAAACAACAGTTAAAGTTGCACCAGTTCCAATTTTATAACTAAATGTGTAAGGAGCTGTGCCGCCATTGCCCTGGAAAGTAATCATTGAGTTGGCGCTGCTCGCACATACTTCTGTAGTACCATTAATCGTAGCGGTAGGCAGTGGGTTAACTTTTACAGTTGCCGTTCCAGTCTGTGCATTGCTGCAGGCAGTATTGCTAGCGTCACTTACGCTGAGCAGCGTGTATACATAATTTCCAGCTGTAGCATTTGATTGGCTAACAGTAGCCAGTCCTGCCCCGTTTGAAACAACAGTCAGGGCTGCACCAGTTCCAATTTTATAACTAAACGTGTAAGGAGCTGTGCCGCCATTGCCCTGAAAAGTAATCGTTGAGTTGGCGCTGCTGGCACATACTTCTGTAGTACCATTGATCGTAGCGGTAGGAAGTGGGTTAACTTTTATCGTTGCAGACCCTGTTTGTGCATTGCTGCAAGCAGTATTGCTAGCATCTGAAACACTCAATAAAGTATAAACATAATTTCCTGCTATAGCATTCGACTGGCTAACAGTGGCCAGTCCTGCCCCGTTTGAAACAACAGTCAAAGTTGCACCAGTTCCAATTTTATAACTAAACGTATAAGGAGCTGTGCCGCCATTGCCCTGGAAAGTAATCATTGAGTTGGCGCTGCTCGCACATACTTCTGTAGTACCATTAATCGTAGCCGTTGGCAATGGGTTAACTTTTACCGTTGCCGATCCTGTTTGTGCATTGCTGCAAGCTGTATTGCTAGCGTCACTTACGCTGAGCAGCGTGTATACATAATTTCCAGCTGTAGCATTTGATTGGCTAACAGTAGCCAGTCCTGCCCCGTTGGAAACAACGGTCAAGGCTGCACCAGTTCCAATCTGATAACTGAACGTATAAGGGGCTGTGCCGCCATTGCCCTGGAAAGTAATTGTTGAATTGGCACTGCTGGCACATACTTCTGTAGTACCATTGATCGTAGCGGTAGGCAGTGGATTTACTTTTACAGTTGCAGACCCTGTTTGTGCATTGCTGCAAGCGGTGTTGCTAGCATCTGAAACACTCAATAAAGTATAAGCATAATTTTCTGCTATAGCATTCGACTGGCTAACAGTGGCCAGTCCTGCCCCGTTTGAAACAACAGTCAAAGTTGCACCAGTTCCAATTTTATAACTAAACGTGTACGGAGCTGTGCCGCCATTGCCCTGGAAAGTAATTGTTGAGTTGGCACTGCTGGCGCATACTTCTGTAGTACCATTAATCGTAGCGGTAGGAAGTGGATTAACTTTTACCGTGGCTGTTCCGGACTGTGGATTGCTGCAAGCGGTGTTGCTAGCATCTGAAACACTTACTAAAGTATAAACATAACTTCCTGCTGCAGCGTTTGATTGGCTAACAGTAGCCAGTCCTGCCCCATTTGAAACAACAGTTAAAGCTGCACCAGTTCCAATTTGATAACTAAAGGTATAAGGAGCTGTGCCGCCAGTGCCCTGGAAAGTAATGGTTGAATTGGCGCTGCCGGCACATACTTCTGTAGTACCATTAATCGTAGCCGTTGGCAGTGGGTTAACTTTTATCGTTGCAGACCCTGTTTGTGCATTGCTGCAAGCAGTATTGCTAGCATCTGAAACACTCAATAAAGTATAAACATAATTTCCTGCTATAGCATTCGACTGGCTAACAGTGGCCAGTCCTGCTCCGTTTGAAACAACAGTCAAAGTTGCACCAGTTCCAATTTTATAACTAAACGTGTAAGGAGCTGTGCCGCCATTGCCCTGGAAAGTGATCGTTGAGTTGGCGCTGCTGGCACATACTTCTGTAGTACCATTGATCGTAGCGGTAGGAAGTGGGTTAACTTTTATCGTTGCAGACCCAGTCTGTGCATTGCTGCAAGCAGTATTGCTAGCATCTGAAACACTCAATAAAGTATAAACATAATTTCCTGCTATAGCATTCGACTGGCTAACAGTGGCCAGTCCTGCCCCGTTTGAAACAACAGTCAAAGTTGCACCAGTTCCAATTTTATAACTAAACGTGTAAGGAGCTGTGCCGCCATTGCCCTGGAAAGTAATCGTTGAGTTGGCACTGCTGGCACACACTTCTGTAGTACCATTGATCGTAGCCGTTGGCAATGGATTTACTTTTACAGTGGCCGTTCCGGTCTGTGCATTGCTGCAAGCGGTGTTGCTAGCATCTGAAACACTCAATAAAGTATAAATATAATTTCCAGCTGTAGCATTTGATTGGCTAACAGTAGCCAGTCCTGCTCCGTTTGAAACAGCGGTCAATGTTGCACCAGTTCCAATTTTATAACTAAACGTGTAAGGAGCTGTTCCGCCATTGCCCTGGAAAGTAATCGTTGAGTTGGCACTGCTGGCACACACTTCTGTATTACCATTGATCGTAGCGGTAGGCAATGGGTTAACTTTTACCGTTGCCGATCCAGTCTGTGCATTGCTGCAAGCGGTATTTGTTGCGTCACTTACGCTGAGCAGCGTGTATACATAACTTCCCGCTGTAGTATTCGATTGGCTAACAGTAGCCAGTCCTGCCCCGTTTGAAACAACAGTCAAAGTTGCACCAGTTCCAATTTTATAACTGAATGTATAAGGAGCTGTGCCGCCATTGCCCTGGAAAGTAATCGTTGAGTTGGCACTGCTGGCACATACTTCTGTAGTACCATTGATCGTAGCGGTAGGCAGTGGGTTAACTTTTACCGTTGCCGATCCTGTTTGTGCATTGCTGCAAGCGGTGTTGCTAGCATCTGAAACACTTAATAACGTATAAATATAATTTCCTGCTGTAGCATTCGATTGGCTAACAGTAGCCAGTCCTGCTCCGTTTGAAACAACGGTCAGGGCTGCACCAGTTCCAATTTTATAACTAAACGTGTAGGGAGCTGTGCCGCCATTGCCCTGGAAAGTAATCGTTGAGTTGGCACTGCTGGCACACACTTCTGTATTACCATTGATCGTAGCCGTTGGTAGTGGGTTAACTTTTACAGTGGCTGTTCCGGTCTGTGGATTGTTGCAAGCTGTGTTGCTAGCATCTGAAACACTCAATAAAGTATAAATATAATTTCCTGCTGTAGCATTCGATTGGCTAACAGTAGCCAGTCCTGCCCCATTTGAAACAACAGTCAAAGTTGCACCAGTTCCAATTTTATAACTAAAAGTGTAAGGAGCTGTGCCGCCATTGCCCTGGAAAGTAATCGTTGAGTTGGCACTGCTGGCACACACTTCTGTATTACCATTGATCGTAGCAGTGGGCAGTGGATTTACTCCCAAACTAGCGATCGTTGAGCTCACAACACAGGCTTGGGCAGATGAGGTTACATCAAGTCTATACAGATTACCATTTGCCGTAGCGGGAACATTCTGAATGCTTAAAGATGACCTGGTAGACGTAGTGGTAACAGTAGTATTGGTAACTGATACCCCATTTCCTTCTACCACTTTCTGCCAGCTACCATTTGGCACTTGATAATACCATTGGAATGTAGCACCTGCACCATCAACCGTCGCTGAAGTCGTGAAAGTTTTGCCTTCACAAATTACAGCACTTTGTGGCTGAGTAGTGATTTTAGGAGTAACAACATTTACAGTAACCTGTCCCTCTGTTGACTTCGCACCATAAACATCCATGTAGGTATAGCGAAGAACTGATGATGAGCTGGTGAACGTGGCGAGAGGTGCAAAATTAAGTTTTCCTGTGGCTTGTGAAAACGTAAACGTCCCAACATTGTTGATTGTTCTGGTCTGTTCTATCGCCGGCGTTGATGGGTCCAAATCTATACTGGCCAAATTTATGGCACCATCTGCGTTAGGTTTGGTGTCATTACTTAGAATGTCAATTTCGGTTGAATTACCCTGACAAATTGTTTGTGTATCATTTGAAGCCTGAGGCGTAGCCAATTTAGAAGGATCAACCTTTAGCGTTAGCCCCCTGATTTCATGATAGTTATTACTACCTCCTGTCGAAGAAGATATACCATATTTTAAGCCTGAACTAGGCACGGCTTGAGCATATTGATAACCGGTAATCACTGGCGTAATTATACTTCCATGCTGTATACTCACATTAATAACTAATCCGCCTCCTGTCCTGGGAACAAGGTTAATGATTGCTTTTCGATATTGTGGATCAGCAGGAGTTGCACCCCTTAATCCTCCCGCGATCTCATAACCATTACCATTATTATAGGTTTGAGTTGTAGACAGGTGCTTATAATTCTGACCATCGGTAGCAAATCCATTACCTGCTCCACGAAGAGTTACACTGTTGGGTGTGCGACCCGGCCCCAGCTGCCTGTCCTCTCCACTATCTGAAAAATTTCCATATTCGTCGATACCTATACCCAAATACCCTTTACTCACTCCGGGAACGTTACTGCTTATTTGGGAATAACCAAGTGATCCGCCAAACCCGCCAATGTTGAAGTTCTGATCTGTAACTGAAGCATCAAAGAGAAAGAAACAGATGCCATCCGCTCCATTGCCACCATATGTGAAGTATTCAAACTCAATATTAAGCCCATATGTACCTAGAAATACATTATTTGAGTAAACATAACCTTTCTGATTTCCTTCCTTGTTTGTCAACCTAAGATAACCTGAACCAATTGGATCACTCTTCGGATCAGCAGCATTAGATGGCGCCGGACCTGCCGTCAGGTATGCCGATGGAACTCCACCAAATACTACATTTGCTGCGGAAGCATTCTTGAAAGATTCATCATATGGAAACTGTGCAAAAACACAAAATGAACTAAAAAAAAGAATTGCAAATAATATAAGAAATTTAGTATACAAACGACTTCCCCCCACCAAAAAACCAACCCGTTCATACCCCCTCAACAAGTGCATCAACCGACCAGACCTTGGTAAATCAGAAAGGAGAGGTATTTTCATATTGGAGCGTTATGGATTATGATCTGGGTATCTCGTGGATCATAAATTAATCAACTATAAAGACGGTGCAGGTTACAAGTTGATACCAGCCAATCGAGATGTCATTATAGTTCATAAATAAAATTTTCAAATAAGTTAATTAATCGTTTTACCTCCACAAAATACCAACAATTATCCAATATTTCCAAATAAAAATCCCCAATTCGCGCTGTTTTATAATTTTTATGCCAAAAATAGTATTCACACTACAAAGGGAGGGATCAGAGTTACATAAATATTATTTTAAAACCGTTCAGACGCATCTTAAATGTCTTTTTTGAGGATTAATATTGACCTACGTAAAATATGAAAATATGGATTTTTCAGTTAGATACCTGTCATATCCATAATCATAGATAATGATGCCTGACGGATCAGTTACCCATATTGAGAATTTAAATACCCACTATTTCACATTGAAAATACGTGCATTTTTTAAAATATGAAACCGTTGTTTATATGAAAAGATGCCAATAAACTAAATAAATTTATGCATATCAACAGTAAAAATAACCAATAAAAAAATATTACACCAAATAAGTTTCATAATTACTACTAAATTTATCTTAATTAAACTAATATGCTTTAATTTATTAAGCAATAGTGATATATAGTTAATTATCAAACAGTAGAGTTCATAAACTAAAGAATCCATTTGTGGCCTGTATATGGATTATTTTTCGTATATTTGTACCGAACGGAATACAAACACACTATTCTCTCAATACTTACTTGCTAATCAATCTATTGATTAGATTCAATTTTTCCTGGCCCCCTACCGTTGGTGCCTCGGATTTAAGTTTTATTCAGGCTAGATGGATCCTTAAGTTGATATTAAGGATCGCCTTAACAAGTAAACATCAGAGAAGAGTTATTTTTTAACTAAACCAAGGAAATTTATGGCTAAGTCTCAGGCAACCTTCATGAAAAAGCAACTAGAAAAAAACAGGCAGAAGAAAAAAGAAGATAAGGAGCAACGTAAACAAGATCGTCAGCAAAATTCATCAGGAGGCGACCTGGAAAGTATGATGGCATACGTAAACGAATTCGGTGAGATCGTATCAACACCTCCGGAAAAGAAATAAGACAAAAAAAAGCCTGATTCAAACGAACCAGGCTTTTTCATTTATATGTTGATCAGAAGAACTATTGCGCTCTGCCTGATTTCTTATCTTGTCCTCTTCCGATCAGGTATCCTGCACCAGCACCGGCAACACCACCGATGATCGCACCACGGCCTTTCTTTTTATCAATCAAAGCACCGCCAAGTCCACCCGCTCCAGCACCGATTACTGTTCCAAGTGCAGCACTGCTCCATCCTTTTTTCTTCTTGGTAGTTGTAGTAGTGGTAGTAGATGAAGAACCTGTACCTGCCATTCTGGCTGCAGGAGCATTTTCTGCCGCCCTGGCTTCAGATAACATCAATATCCTTTTTTCTTCTGCTTCTTTAACAGCAAGTTCTTTCTGAGCAACTTCAGCTTTTTTAAAGCTATCTACTCTCATACTATCCCTTGTAGCTTTTATAGCTGCCTGTCTGATTGCTTCTTCTTTTTTAGCATTAGAACATGCCGACATTGCCAGGACAATTCCAAATATTGCTATCAACTTTTTCATCGTGTATCTATTTTAGTTAGAGAATTAAATTATACATCGATATTTACTAAAATGATGCCAAGATTAAATTAGATCACTTTAGAGAATTATGAAGTAGATAAATAACAACTGTAACGTAGATACGGCGATCCTGAAATTCGTTATTTGTCCATTAAAGGTGATGATCCGGGCTCCTCTAATGTATCGTGATCATCATCCTCCCCATAAGGATTATGTGAAATACGGTCATTATCATTATTGAGGTTCACTTTATAAACAGAATCATCGGATGAATGATCAGCATCCAATCCCAGATTATCATTATTATCCGAATCATATAAATCCTTTTTGCTTTTGCCATCCTGATCAGTGACCAGTTTTTGCTTCATATTTGTCATCACGCATAGTTTATATAACACAACAACAAAAATAAAGTCAGCTGGTTTGCTTAAAATCTGCCCTCCACGAAAGAATAAGCAATTAAGATTTTGGATATTAGTATTCAATTGATTATTTTCACAGCGAAATTTATAATAATAATATGCGTACAACAGGAAAAGTTAAATGGTTTAATTCTGCAAAAGGGTTTGGTTTTATAACTCCAGAAGATGGAGGAAAAGATATTTTCGTACATTTCTCTGCGATTGCAGGTGATTCATTCAGAGAATTGAATGAAGGTGACAATGTAGAATTCGAATTGAACGACGGTAAAAAAGGCCCTGAGGCTTCTAATGTAACTGTTCTTTAGGAATAATTCGTTAAAAAATTAAAAAGGGGTGTGCACTGGCATTGCCCCTTTTTTTATGATTAAAATTAAATCTGCCTCCCCAGTCCTATGTATATTTTAGATAAGAAGATCAGTATTCTTGGTTGTGGCTGGTATGGCCTGGCACTCGCCAAAAAATTAATGGAGGCCGGATATACGGTCAAAGGTTCCACTACTACACCAAATAAACAGGAATTATTGAAGGATCTGGGAGTGATACCTTATATCGTGAGCTTTCAGGAAGATGAAGAGACGTTTGATCCCGGCTTTTTTGAAAGTTCAATACTTATGATTTGTATCCCGCCAAAAAGAAGTACCGCTGAGCAGCATACTTTTCTGTCAAAGATCACAAAGATTGCAAATGCGGCGTCACATGGCCAGGTACAAAATATTGTCTTTATCAGTTCAACTTCTGTTTATGGCGATCTGAACACAGAGGTTGATGAACATTCCACCCCCTTTCCGGATACGGATTCGGGCAAAGCGATGTTAGCAGCGGAATCTTTATTGAAAAGCTACCCTGATTTCACTACTACCGTGATCAGATTTGGCGGCTTGATTGGCCCGGACAAAAACCCGGGCAGATTTTTCGCCGGAAAATCTGATATTCCAAACGGACAGGCACCTGTTAACCTTATTCACTTATCAGACTGCCTTGGTATTACACTTAAAATCCTGGAAGATGCAGCTTTTGGAGACACCTATAACGCCTGCTCCCCACAACATCCGCTCCGATCAGTTTTTTATACAAATGCAGCGATACAATCAAACCTTGCTCCGCCCCAGTTTAAAAATGAACTGCTAAATTGGAAGAAGGTAAATAGTGTAAAGGTTAGTGACAAGCTGAATTACAATTTCGAAGTTAAATTAATAGTATTGTAATACAATAAACTAGGAATTCCTGCCGTATCAATTTTAAGGAAGTAACCGGCATTCCCTTTAAAAATGATATATTGCTAATCTCCTAATCTCTGTTTATGTGATTAGGAGCAGTTTTAGAGGAGTTTTAGAGACACAAGATTTAGAGAGATGAAATTAACGATATGGGGCGCGGCGAAACAGGTTACAGGAAGCATGCACTTGCTGCAGGCAGAAAACTATAACATACTGATAGATTGCGGACTTGATTATGAGAAAGATACTTATCAGGAAGAAAATCAGTACTTCCCGTTTGACCCCTCCGAAATAGATGTAGTAATCCTGACGCATGCGCATATCGATCACTCGGGGAACCTGCCTACGCTTGTAAGACTGGGCTTTGCCGGACAAATCCTTTGCACTCCTCCTACTGCAGACCTTACGGAGTTATTGCTGCTAGACTCCGTTAATATTTTTCTCAGCAAACAGAACAAAAGATCCAAAGGAAAAAGAGCAGGCTCCGGGCCTAAACCTCTATATCTGCACAAGCATGTAATGGATACCGTTGAGCGCTTTGTCACGATCTCATTTGATAAGGATTTCAACATCAATCCTGATATTTCGCTAAAATTTATACCCGTTGGCCACCTCCTGGGCGCTGCAGCCGTGGTTCTTACGATCCGGGACAAGGGAAAGGAAAAGAAAATCGCCTTTACAGGTGATATCGGCAGAAAAAATTATCCGGTACTTGTAGACCCGCAAACTATCCCTCCGGTAGATTATCTGGTTTCTGAATCTACCTATGGCGGAAGAGTGCACAGCAAAGACACTACACTACAGGAAAAACTGATAGAAACAATCAATGAAACCTGTGTAAAGTTTCCGGGCAGACTGATTATACCGGCTTTTAGTATCGGAAGGACACAAGCTCTGGTTTACTCACTGAATAAGATTTTCAGCGAGGGCCTGCTCCCGCCGGTAAAAATATTTGTGGACAGCCCCCTTGCTAGTTTCGCAACCGATGTGTACCGCAAATACCATCACCTCCTCAACGAAGAATCACAGGATTTCTATAAGCGTAAAGGAGATGAGTTTGAGTTTGATGAACTATCCTATGTGCAGGACAAAAGGGAAAGCATCTCGATTTCAAATTACCACGAACCATGTATCATTATCTCATCAGCAGGTATGCTGGAAGGCGGGCGTATACAGGATCATTTATATTACAACATCCAGAATTACTATTGTACAATCTTATTTATCGGATATTGCGCAAAGGGCACGCTGGGAAACCGTTTGCTTCGCGGAGATCCTATTGTAAGGCTCAGGCACCGGGATCTGATGGTATTTGCCACAATCAAGCAAACTGATCTGCTGAGCGGGCACGGAGACCATGAAGATCTGCTGGCCAACGTTACGCAACAGGATCCGGCCAGCTTAAAACAGGTTTTTTTGGTACATGGCGAGAACAAAAGCCAGGA
This sequence comes from Pedobacter westerhofensis, assembly GCF_900182595.1. Lineage (GTDB taxonomy): Bacteria > Bacteroidota > Bacteroidia > Sphingobacteriales > Sphingobacteriaceae > Pedobacter > Pedobacter westerhofensis. The sequence continues at coordinate 9,927 of NZ_FXTN01000011.1, forward strand.
GAGTTTGGCCAGCGCCATACGTGAGGCAGGCTACAATGTAGCCATTCCGGAAAAAGGTGAAGTATATGAATTGTAGCCTTCCGCAACGAAGTTGGTTACATTACCATGCCAGCTTCTCCTTATCACTTAGATTTCAATAGCCTTAACAGCTTTTGAAACCTGGGCAATATGCTGGAACATATCAACGGCACTTTCCTCAGCCAGCTGAAAATCTGCCTCGGGAACACTGGTGTTTAATACTTTTACAAAGGTTAACCAGTTGGGCATTAAATTTTGCGCGTAGACATTATAATAATTTAAGCTCAGTTTCTCAAAAGCAGGATTTGCCCTCAGTTTTTTTTGTATGACATTGCCTCCAAGAGTGGCTCCTTCCAGTACGTACATTGCTCCTAAGGATGATGCATTGCTCTCATCCCTCAGCAGGAAATCAAAACTAATGGCATCGAGATCTTCTTTTGGGATATTCATCTCTTCCAGGTCCTGCTCCAATGCGGATAGTTTGTCCCGGTTTTCAATATCAAGGCTATCCTTAATTTCGTTATCCAGCGCATCATGCAACTTCGATTCTATTGCTGCATGTACAATATAATTGGTAGCGAGCAAAGTTTTGTATTGTTCCAGGGTCAGCGTTTTATTCATAATCTCACGAACAAACATGAGGTTCTCCAATTCATCGTGATGAGCACTGGTGGCAATCTTTAATTTTTCCTGAAGCATTGGGCAATATAGGTATTAAGATATTTAGTTGATACTTCTGTTTTGGTTAAACCAAAAGTCGTAAAGGGAGCGTACGCAGATAATCAGATTGTGATATCCGGTGGGTTTAGTTAAAAATGCATTGGCTCCGATATCCAGTGACGTCCTTACATCATTCACATCATCAGATGTTGAAAAAAGAATAACAGGCACATATTTAAAAAATGGAATTTCCTTAATACGTTTCAGCACGTCCAAACCAGATATCCCTGGCAGGTTTAAATCAAGTAATATCAATTTGGGCCTGTGTTTTTCCTCGGCAAAACGCTTTAAGGTAGCAAGGGCAGAATTACCATCTTCGGCAATGCTCACGGTTAAATCATCATTTACTTCTTTAACTGCATATTGCATTATAAATGCAAAATCCTGATCATCTTCAACGTAAAATATATCGGGGGACATTACCATCTTAATTAGTTTTGAATGCTACATAAAAAATTGTGCCAACTTTCAACTCGCTTTCAAACCATATTCTTGCATTATGCTTTTCTATGATGCGTTTCACGATCGCCAGCCCTACACCTGTACCCTCAATATCCTTCACGTTTTCCATCCTTTTAAAAAGCTCAAAGACTTTATCATGATGACCGATTTCTATACCGATACCATTATCCTGTATTTTATAGATAATTTCATCTTCTACCTTCAGTCCTTCTATGTGTACTGCCGGATGATCTTCAGACCTGCTGTACTTTACGGCATTACCGATTAAATTGGTAAAAATCTGGCTGATAAGCACCGGAGAGCCAGATATCGCTGGCAGATCGCCAAAAGTAACCTCCACATTTCCTGCGTTCAATGCAGAAATAACTTCAACCGTGCTGTCTTTAACAATCTTATCCATGTCTAAAGAAACAAATTCCACCTCGGCCCTCCCCACTCTTGCCAGCTTCAAAATCTCGTTGATCAGAAAGTTCATTTTATCTGCACCGGCAACAACTCTGCCTAACATTTTTTTTCCCTGCTCATCTAAAGATTTATTTGATGCAATAACTAATTCTGTATAACTCTTGATGGAAGTGAGTGGGGTGCGCAGATCATGGGAGATCGTATAACTAAATGTGTCCAATTCTTCGTACGCACGTTTCAGGCGTTCATTTAAAATTCTGATTTCACCTGCTTTCTTACTGATGGTATTAATAATTTTTTCCCTCAGTTTCATTACATTGGAGATCTCCGTCTTTGTCCACTTTACCGCTGTGTTTTCTACCAACTCAGAAAAGATCTCAAATGAATTCCGTGGCGAAAGGTTCAGGAGCCCATTATCGGATACTACTACAGGTTTGTCTGGATTCCCGGCCCAGTTGATTGAAGTGATCTGCTCTGGTCTGAACCAAACCGCAATCTCGTTCATATCCTTGGAAATCATCGCGGCAATAATGCCACTACCGAGGTGTTTATAAGCTTTAGCTCCCGGAAATACTTCAGGTAAACGGTGCGTATAATAAACAGCATCATGCATAGTAGCTTTTAGCCAGACAAACAATTCTCTCAACTGTATCTCATCAGGTGTTTCACCGACAGTTGAAATCACATCTTCAAATAATACGGCGGCACCACTGGCTCCTGCAATATCTTTTATCGTGTATTCCTGCCTTGTAAGCGCCGAGGCCATCTCTTCATCCTTGCCGAGGTGCAGACTGATCATGGTCATCGCCAACTGATAAATATTTGATTGCTGTTCCTGCTCTTCCTCTTCTCTGTATTCCAAAGCAGAGGAAACAATCTTTCCAATCAGTTTCGCCCCTTCCCTCGCTTTATAATCGATAAACTTTGGACTATAATTGTGACAAGCTATTAATCCCCATAATTCTCCATGCGCAATGAGCGAAATGCTAAAACTTGATTCTACACCCATATTTCTCAGATACTGGATATGGATGGGAGATACCGCCCGCAGAACAGAATGTGTCAGATCCAGCGGATCCTCCACTTCAAGTGTAAGGATTGGAGCGCTGATAGTATTCACATCTGCGATGATCCTGGTATAATTGAGCTTATAAAGCGCTCTTGCCTGTTTTGGGATATCTGATGCAGGATAATGCAAGCCATAAAAAGGATCCAGATCCTCATTTTTGACCTCTGCAATTACTTCGCCGTGCCCGTCTTCCTGGAATTTATAGATCATTACGCGGTCGTAATGAATGATGTCTTTAATTTCCTTTGCAGTATTTTGCAAAAGAGATCTCAAGCCTTTACCTTTTAGGATTTCGGAGACCGATTTTCCGATTTGGTTTTGTATGTCATATTCAAGCGTTGCCGGTTCAAACTCAACGAGGTAATAATTTGCTGTAGGAGAAATGATCATGTAATAATCTGCATTACCAATTTGAATGGGATATGGATTGATAATGTCAAAATCTTTCTTTGCCCCGCCAAGCTGGATCAGCTGCAGTAACTGTCCATTTTTGAGATTCAAACCTGCTATTTCCTCAAATTGCCCGAAAGGCTTACCTAACAGCATTTGCAACTCTACAGCTATAAAATCGATGCAATTCTCACTTGCGTAAGTGATCAGCGTTGATTCATTATCTACTGCGAGCAGAAATCCGTGTGACTGTATTCTTCCCGGAATATGGATAGGTTCCCTATCGCAATTGCTCAGATCAACATTATTCAAATTCATATATATACCCAATGCAAAATATTTGCCGTAATCAGCTGAGAACATTTGCTGCACAAAATTACCAGAATTTATCAATTCGCTCAGGCTTTTAAAAAATATTAAAACAACCTGAAGGTCTTACTTTAATCGTATTGACCACGCCTGGCAACGTTTGGTTATATCATTCCTATATGAACGGCAGATGAACAAATCGTTAATATTTAATTAAAAACAGGCCATTTGTACCAAATACTATACACTAAACTGAACTTTTAAAGCGGAAAGTCAATTTTCAGACTGGATTTGTCAGAACGACTAATCACTTCATTATGAACATATTTGATGTATATCAAAACTGAAACACCGGTTTGGCAGGATTATTACGTATAGCAAATCGTCCAGTATAAAACTGAACGCATTTAATATCTAACAACAAATAAAATGAACTCAAACATTACAAAATCGGCGTTGATATTATCCTTAGTAGGATTATCAACTTCTTTATTTGCTCAGGACATGAATTCTGACAGTACAAAACGTTTTGAAAAGAAAGATTTCCGCACCTGGTCTATCGGCCTTAACGGTGGAATGTTAACACACTATACTCCGTTCAACGGAAGTTCAAACGGTGATTTCCGCACACCACAGGAAAGCTGGGGTTACGGAGGTTACATCAAGAAACAAATTGTTCCTGGATTTGGTATTCAGGCCGACTTCCTTGCTGGTAAAGTAAAAGGTTTCAGATCTAACGATTTGCCTTCACCAAGTGCAGCTCAGGATAACAGCAGCTTTGAAACTAAAATCGACTGGTCAGCAGCAGTGAGTGCAAACTTTACAATTGCTAACCTAAGCTTAAACCAAAAACGTAATTTCTTATCTCCTTATGTTACTGCAGGTGCAGGTTACATGTCGTCAAGCGCGAATGTTCAGAACACACCAACAGGCGCAAGCACAGGTTATAACGAAAACTGGTTCGTACCAGTTGGAGCAGGTTTCAAACTGGGTGTATCTAAAGGTGTAAACATCGACTTAGGTTATACCGTGAGCTTCATGAAAACTGACCGTTTTGACGGTGTTCGCAGCGGATCTAACGATAAGTTCTCCTATGCACATGCGGGTGTTGAGATCGCCCTTGGTAAAAAAGGAACTTCTCAATTGCAAAACTACAGCCCTATCGCAGCGATCCGTGAGGAAAGTGCAGCAGAAAGCGCTGAGTTAAGAAGAGCATTATCTACATCTGAGCAAAACAGACTGAGAGATCAGGAACAATATGCAAAAGATATGGGCGATGATGATATGGACGGTGTAGCAAACAAATTTGATAAATGTGCCGGAACAGCTGCTAATACAGTAGTTGACGGAGCAGGTTGTCCTCTAGTAGCACCTAAACCAGTGATCAGAGAAAAAGTGATCATCACTGAATCAGATCGTAAAGTTGTAAGCGAAGCGATCAGAGATTTAGAGTTCGACTTAGGTAAATCTACAATCAAAGCAACTTCATACACTACCTTAAACAGAGTTGCTGCTTTATTGGTAGAGAAAAACTTTAGCCTGAAATTAGCCGGACACACTGATAACACAGGTTCAATGGCTTTAAACTTAGGATTATCTAAAGACAGAGCTGAAGCGGTTAAATCTTACCTGGTTTCTCAGGGTGCTAACCCATCCCGTATCGAAGCTACAGGTTACGGACCAAACCAACCAATTGCTACAAACAAAACAGCAGCTGGACGTCAGAAAAACAGAAGAGTAGAATTTACTTTATACTAGTAAGTAAAACCCTTTAAACAAAAAAGACCCGCTTGATCACAAGCGGGTCTTTTTTGTTTAAAGGGTTTTTAAAAAGAAGCAGATTAACAAAACCTTTATCAGGTGGATCGAACTGCATCGTTGCAGTGTTGATTGATTTCTCAGATGATAGCTAAACCACCTAGAGTTCCGGCCAGGTCTCCCCTTCCAGTTTCAATGTACCGGCACTTCTATCCGGTACTATGGTTATTGTCATCTTATCTTTCAGTTCTGTATCAATCGCGCTGCAGCTATTAAACTCTTCCTTCACAAAATCAATCTGTGCCTTCAAAGTACCTTCCTGCCCTGCAGCAATAGTTCCGGGAACAAGGGCAACCCTTCTGATTTTCTCTCTGGGAAAATAAGCCTGCAGCATGTACCCGATCTGTTCAGCATGCTCATGTATAGCAGCGGCAAGCAACTCTGCCTGAATTGCAGTGCTGTGTGCCAAGCTATCCTGCTGGGCCATCGATAGCTTTAATAAATATGACGATTGCATAGAACTGTTAATATATAATGATAGTACTTTAAACCAAAGTTGCAAGCGCCTCTTTACTGAATCCTTTCAATTCATCAGTCCGGCCGTTCTGTACTTTCTTAACCCATTGCGGATCAGCCAGCAAGGGTCTTCCAACACCAACCAGATCAAAATCGCCTCTGTCCAATCTTTTTACCAGTTCATCCAGTGAAGCCGGCTGTGATGCTTCGCCATTGAAAGCAGCCATAAACTCACCTGTTAAGCCTACAGAGCCTACAGTGATTGTTGCGGCACCAGTAAGTTTTTTGGCCCATCCGGCGAAATTGAGATCAGAACCTTCAAATTCTGGTTCCCAGAAGCGGCGTTGTGAACAATGCAGGATATCTACACCGGCATCAACCAGCGGATTTAGCCATGCTTCCATTTCCAATGGGGTTTTGGCCAATTTGAAATTGTAGTCCTGAGGTTTAAATTGTGAAAGACGGATAATAACTGCAAAGTCCTCACCTACCTGCCTGCGCACTTCTTTAATTACTTCGATACCAAAACGGCTGCGTTCAGGCAATGTTGCCCCACCGTACTGATCGGTGCGCTGATTTAATTCTCCCCAGAAGAACTGATCGATCAGGTATCCGTGCGCACCGTGTATCTCTACACAGTCAAAACCCATTCTTTTGGCATCGGCAGCAGCCTTTCCATAAGCAAGGATCGCTTCGGTGATATCTTTCTCAGTCATCGCCTTTCCTTTTTTCTCGCCCGGATTAACCAATCCTGAAGGGCCTTCAAACTCAGCAGGCGGAATCCATCCCGAATGGTGGTTTGCCATGATGCCCATATGCCAGATCTGTGGACCCATCTGTCCGCTGGCAGCATGTACATCAGTGATTACCTTGTCCCATCCCGCCAATGCCTGATCGCCATAAAAATGCGGGATGTTAGCATCATTTGATGATGAGGGACGGTCGATCACCGTTCCTTCAGAAAGAATTAATCCAACATCACCTGCTGCCCTTTTCTGGTAATATTCAGCAACACCTGCGGTTGGAATTCCGTTTGGAGAAAAAGAACGAGTCATGGGTGCCATAACAATTCTGTTCTTCATATTTAATGTTTTCAGCTTAAATGGCTGGAACAAGCTATCTGTATTCATATATATTAATGGTTATAGTTCCTTATTGATGAGATCCTTTAGTTGCTGAAACGCGCCTTCATTCCGCTTGTAATAGGTCCACTGCCCCACCCGGTTAGATTCAACCAACCCTGTCCGCTGCAGCAGCGATAAATATTCAGACACCGTAGACTGTGTAACACCGGCTTTTTGCTGGATAGCACCCACACAAACCCCGCCCTCGTGCATATGGCTTTCATGATCAGGGAAATGAGCTTCCGGGTCTTTAAGCCACTCCAGAATTGAAAGCCTGGTTTTATTTGATAGTGCTTTGAAAATATCTACCTGATCCATAGTACAAAGATACATCGGGAATTCCCGATACATCAATATAAGTTACAACATGACTATTTAATGATCATCTGGCAGACAGGAAGCGTAAAAATTAATTGGAACGGGACAGCCTGTTCAGGACGGCCCCTGCGAAAGCTTTAAGGAATGGCATTGTCCGCAGGCTTCTCATGATAAAGAAATCCTGTAAAACGGAACTCTCCGAATCAAGGAAAGCAAAGATTCTGTAGGCCGGTGCTTTTTTAAACAGGTCGCCAAATAACTGATGGCCCTGGTATTCACCTTCTGCCAGCACATTGAGCAGCGTGGCATCATACAACTGTTGTTTAAGGCCGGTGTTTTCTTCTTTAAAGAAGGGATGGCCAGCTGACTGAAGACTATCAAGAATTCTTCCTACGGTCTTTTGTGTATTGGTAAAAGTATAGCCAGTACTTGCGCGCGTATCGCCGCCGGCAGTGCCGATATGGACAATGTTGCCTTCAAATCTTTTAAAAAGATGGTCAGTCATCGGAATCACTCCGTATTCATCTTCCAGCACTTCATACTGACCGATATGCAGCACTTCAAGGATATATTTTTTGATCTGCTGGTCATACATTTCCATAGGAAGCACTGATTTGGAAAACAGCGTATATTCTATAAACAGTTCGTCATTGGCCACAGGCAGCGTATAAAAAAAAGTCGTCCCGTTCTTCTGCTCTGTTCTGAAATCCATCAGCCATGCTTCTGAAAGCGGTGGAACTGCACTGCCGGTCTTAATCCTGATTCCTTTAAAATGCTGTAGAAAATACTGTTCTTTAGCCTGCAGCTCCGGCTGATGATAAATAGAATTGAAAAGATAACGGGAAACGTACGTGTGCTCCGGGGTAATTAATGTGCAGCTATCCTCTGCTGAAGAAACGGATAGCACATCAGCCTGTACAAAGGTAATATTAGTGCAGGCACGTAGGTAAGAAAGTACAGCGTGATAAAAATCTATACTTTTGATACTGTTATAAGTATAGCCACCACTGTTTAGCTGAAGCCTGTTCCCATCATTGGAAAAGAAAACCAGCTGGTCCCAGCGATGCCTGATCAGCTCTTCAAAACATGAATATTCTTTTTTCCAGAAAGACCAGGTCCTGTCATTACTCCCTTTATCAGACCGGTCTACAACGATGATCTGCTGCCCCTCCCAGATACCAAGTTTCATCGCCCGGTAAAGCAGGCTTAAACCAGCCAATCCCCCTCCGCAAATAAGAATATCACATTTTATATACATTGCCAAACGGTATCAACAAACCATTTTTTATGGTCGAGGAAATGAGTTACCGTTTTAAATCCAGTCGCACCGGCCATAGCCTCGGTCTCGCCAATACTATATTTCTGTGAGATCTCCATAAATATGAATTCGTTCTCCTTAAAGATAAACTTTTGCCCTGAAATATTAACCTCCTGTTCGACCCTGCTTACCAGATAACTTTTACATGCACCGCTGGCCGGATCATAGGTAGGGTAATGTTCAAACTGCTCAATATCAAAATCACCTCCAAGTTCATTATTGATCCTGTGTAAAAGGTTTAGGTTAAAATCCCTCGTAAAACCGGCAGCATCATTGTAGGCAGCCAGAATTGTGCGCGGATTCTTTTTAAGATCAAAGCCGATCAGCACAAGATCGCCTTCCTGCAGACAGGAACGGATTTTACGGCAGAATTCAACTGCATTTTCAGGGCTTTCATTGCCAATGTTGCCACCAAGCAGCAATACTACTTTTTTGCGGTCTGAAATCTGGTTTGCTTTTTCCAGCATTTCAAAATATTCACCGTTTAAGCCTTCCACTTTCAGGCCTTCGATCTGGCCTGGAAGCGTTTCTTCCAGATGGCTGATCATTGCAGATGAAATATCTATCGGCATATACGTGAAATCGGCCTTCATCTCCACCAGTTCTTTCAGGAGGAAACTGGATTTTGTGGCATCACCGGCGCCCATTTCTACCAGGTCAAAGGTGTTAAAACCATTCTTTAGCGTAACTGCCAGATCTCTGGTATGCTCCCTGAAAATCTCCATCTCGCAATTGGTAGGATAATATTCAGGGCAATCCATAATTTCCTGGAATAACTTATCACCTTTACCATCATAAAAATATTTGGAGTTTAATGTCTTCGGTGTCTGACTGAGGTCGTTCAAAACCTCCTTTAGAAATTGATTCATATTTATTTTGAGAGCCTTATTCCGCTAAACATCCAGCGTAAATTGGGGTGAAAAAAATTGCGGTAAGTATTGCGGCCGTGACCAGCCGGAGTGGCAACAGAAGCGCCACGCAATACTTTTTGGTTAACCATAAATTTACCATTGTATTCTCCTAATGCGCCCGCGGCCTTAGAGAACCCTGGATAAGGCAGATAAGCACTTTCTGTCCATTCCCAGAGCTTTCCCCAGTCCAATTGTACCGAAGCCACTTCCCATTCAAATTCTGTAGGCAAACGCATACCTTTCCATTGTGCAAATGCGGCTGCTTCATAATAGCTGATATGAGACACAGGTTCTTCAGGCTTTAATGTTTCCAGACCAGACAAACTATAGCGATGCCAGATTCCATCAACCTCATACCAGTACATTGGCGCAGTAATATTGTTTTTATTTACCCAGTCCCAGGCCTCGGCATGCCACAAGTTAAAGTCCTGGTAGCCACCGGCACGGATAAACTCAAGGTAATCTGCATTACTTACCAGACGGGTAGAAATACTGAAGTTCTGGATATAAACTTTATGTCTACCCAGTTCGTTATCAAAATGAAAACCATCACCCTGATAGCCAATTTCGTAAACTCCTTCATTAAAATCAGCCCAGCCTTCAGCGGAGTTGACCAATCCTGATTCTATATTGTCTGCTGCATATTCCGGAAAGAGGGGATTATGTCCCAGGATATATTTGATATCGTACCATAATAATTCCTGATGCTGCTGCTCATGGTTAAGCCCAAGTTCCAGCAGTTCCAATACAGTTGGATCAGTTAATCCCGGCAGGTATTTTTCCATTGCCTCATCTACATAGGCCCTGTACTGAAATACCTCGTCAACCGTTGGCCTGCTCAGGTTGCCCCGGTCTGTACGGATTACCCTGGCCCCTATGTTTTCATAGTAACTGTTAAAGACATAATTATAATCAGGATTGAATGGCTGATAGGCAAAAGCATTGGGAATGAGAATGAAGGTTTCAAAGAACCATGTGGTATGTCCCAGATGCCACTTTGGCGGACTCACATCCACCACGGGCTGAACCACATAGTCTTCTTTTTGAAGTTTCGAACATATCAGGACGCTATGCGACCTAACGGCTGAGTATTTATCCCAGAGTGACATATTATTTGTGCTTTAGATGGTTGGTTAAGTCTGTTATTGATTCGATGTGCAAACTTTGTGCCTGTTCTTTTCGCATCATGAGAGCATAACTGTTATTAAACCCAATTGGTTTTAGCCATTTAATATTAAATTGCTTATTAAATGCCTGACTCACATACTGGTATACTCCATCTGTATTTCCTTCAAGTTGCTTAATCGTTTTTTTGTCAGGTTTTAACAAAACCAAAAAGCCAGTTCCCGTGTACTCGGGATAGAAGTCTATCTGGTTGTTGGTTAAGGCATCAAAACATATTTTTGTACCTCCCAGCCCGGTTTTTGTCAGCACTGTCAGATCAGTGTTCCCCAGGATTAATATTTTATACATCTGGGCCAAAATATACTGCTCGCCAAAGATCTTGGAGCCAATCCTGACCGTACCCTTTGTGCCGTTTTTTGACGGTTTATATAAATGTTTAGACACCATGAAATCCATAGCAACCTGCTCAGGACTTTGTTTGAGCTGGTCCACTTTATAATTCAGGGCTGTCATGATCGAATCATTGATCGATCCGGATAACTGGTTGAGCACTGCCTCCAGTTCGGGATACTTTGTGAGCACCTCATTTCTGATCACAGGAGCTGCATAATATGGCGGAAAAATCCCCTTGTCATCCTTTAGTGTGATCAGATCATAAGCCTTTAAACGTCCATCCGTACTGTACCCGCTAATCACATCGAGCTTGTGCTCAAATGCAGCCTTGTACATCACCGCATCACTGATCACTACAGTTTCAATACCCAGGCGGTACACACTTTTTAAGCCCAGATAACCATCTTCCCTGCCCATAAATTCGGGTGTAAAACCGCCCAGCATCCTGCCGCCTATTTGAGTGGGCAACAAATAGAATGAGCTCATAGAAATAAAAACGAAGGGCAGGATCAGCCAGCTTACGCGTATACTTTTCAGGTTGATCTTTTGAACAAGCGACAAAAGGAAGTCCAGTATGATAGCGAGCAACGCTGCAGGAATGGCGCCCGCAAGGATCATGTTGGAGTTATTGAGTGCAATTCCTCCGAATATAAATTCTCCCAAACCACCTGCGGCGATATAAGCTGCCAGCGTAGCCACGCCAACATTGATTACCGTTGCTGTACGGATACCTGCCATTAATACCGGAAATGCCAGTGGCAGTTCTACTTTGGTGAGGATCTGCCATTTGCTCATGCCCATACCTTTTGCCGCATCTACCACCGCAGGGTTTACTTCCATAATCCCGGTGTATGTATTCCTGATCACAGGTAAAAGCGCATAAAGAAACAATGCAAGAATGGCGGGCTTGGGCCCGATGCCCAGGAAGGGAATCATCACGCCCAGTAAAGCGATGCTTGGAATAGTTTGCAGTACCCCCGCAATGCCGAGCACGATACCGGATAATTTCTGTTTTCTCGCAATCAGTATTCCCACCGGAACGGCAATGATAATAGCCAGGATCAGCGAAATCATCGTCAGCCCTATATGTGCCCAGGTTTGGTTCCACAATTTATCTGATTGCTGATTTACAAACTGCCAGAAAGTTTGAGTCTGATCCATCCTTATCTTTTTTTGTATTTTGAAAATGCAGCCATTAAACTTTCTATCGTTAGGGCATCGCCAGGTGCATCATCAGGGTAAGCATTCACTTGCAGCAAGCTCTCCATCTGATCCCACACAGAGATATTTTTTGCAGAGCCTGGCAAGATCTCTTCAAGCAAAACAGATTTCAGTTCCAGCTGCAAGCGCTGTTCGTCAAGGAAATTGGCAACAAAGTTGTTCGCAGGCCTGAAGAGCAAATCTTCCGGGGTTCCAATCTGCATGATCTCCCCTTTGTCCATCAGGCAGATCCTGTCGCCCATTTCAAACGCTTCCTGCACATCATGCGTAACCATGATAATCGTTTTTTTTACCAGTTCATCCAGCACCCTGAATTCTTTCCGGATACTGATACGCGTTAAATTGTCAAGTGCCCCAAAAGGTTCATCCATCAACAGCACCGGAGGGTTTACCATCAGTGAACGTGCAAGTCCCACACGCTGCTGCTGTCCCCCACTGAGTGCGGCAGGATATTTATCCTTTATTGCCGGATCAAGATTGAGCTTTTCAAAAAGTTCATCTGCCCGTTTACCGGTCTTACTGCTTTCCCATTTTAGGAGACGTGGAACAATCGCAATATTTTCTGCAACAGTGTAATGCGGGAACAGGCCGTGATTCTGCAAAACATATCCTATACCACGCCTTAAAGTTTCAGGCTGCTGCGACCTGATATCTGTGCCATTTAGAAATATGGTTCCCGAGTCTGGTTCTGTAAGCCTGTTTACCATGCGGAGGGTAGTGGTCTTGCCGCAACCGCTGGTGCCCAGCAGGATCAGGTTCTCCCCCTCTTTTACATCGAAACTGATGCTGTTCACCGCGGTGGATGAACCAAATTTCTTTACCAGGTGCGCTGCTTTGATCATTTAGGTGATGGACATAAATAAATTATTGAGCGATTCTGCATACAAAGGATGGGCAAAAATCGTGTACCTGATCTCTTCATAGGTAATCTTTCCCATCATTGCCATCTGTATAATCGACATAATCTCGCCCCCCTGTTCACCGATGATGGTAGCGCCAAGGATCTGTTTGGTTTTCTTATCAACTACAGCCTTCATAAAGCCACGAGTTTGTCCGGTTTCAATCGCCCGGGCTACATGCTCCATTGGTAATTTGGCCACCAGGTAATCAAGTTTCGCTGCTATGGCCTGTGTTTCGGTGATGCCGATCCGGCCTAGCTGGGGATCAATAAACATACAATAAGGAATCATCCGGCCTTTGATACTCATCTTCGCATTTTCCAGGAGGTTTGCCGCAACCACCACATAATCATTGTAAGAAATGTGGGTAAATGCCGGGCCACCCTTCACATCACCAAGGGCATATACATTTTTAACTGCAGTTTCCAGAAAATCATTCACCTGCACGTGGCCTTTTTCATCGCATTTGATGCCTGTATTTTCAAGTCCCAGATTTTCAGTCTGCGGTTTTCTGCCTGAAGCGAGGAGAACATGGCTGCCGCTGTAATGCATTTTTTTGCCATTGTGCTCTGCAGTAACTTTTATTTTATGATCAGCAGTTTTTTCAAATTTGCTTACGTTTACCTCGGTAAACACCTCAATGCCATCCTCTTTGAAAAACTCGGTAACTACTTCGCAAACATCACCATCCTCTTTGGGAAGCAGCCTGTCGCCATGCTCAAGGAGGGTTACTTTGGCTCCGAAACGGCTAAACATCTGCGCAAACTCCAGTCCGATATACCCGCCTCCTACAATCAGCAAATGCTCAGGCACCTGATCAAGTTCCAGGATAGTTGTTGAAGTGAGGTAATTAATATCATGTACCCCTTCTATATCCGGGATCACAGGGCTCTCGCCGGTATTAATAAAAATATGCTTTGCGGTATAGTTCTCAAAACTTCCGTCCCTGCCATCGATGTACAAAGTATGGTCATCAGTAAATTTTGCTTCACCATATATCAGTGTCAGGTTTTTGGTGTTTTCAAGTCCGGAAACCGAGCCGTCATGAGAATGCTTAACAATGCCGGCTTTACGCGCCATTACAGCTTTAAAATCCACCTTGTAAGCAGGGATATCAATACCCAGATCCGCGCTTCTTTCAGCCATGAAAGCAAGTTTTGCAGAAGCAACCAGTGCTTTTGTAGGTGTGCAGCCATCATTAATACACGTTCCCCCTACTAATCTCTTTTCTATAATTGCTGTTTTCCATCCCGCCTTCGCTAATTTTCTGGCTAGTGGCGTTCCTGCCTGGCCTGAGCCTATAATGATTGCATCAAATTCCTTCATGATCTGTTTTTTCCTGTATATAATTTATTTATCGGCCTTGTAACTTAATCCGTTACTTCTACGCCTTTCCAAAACGCAACATGGTCTTTAATCTGTTTGGCTGCATCTTTTGGGGCTGGGTAATACCAGGCAGCGTCAGGATTGGACTTGCCATCCACCTCAAGTGTAAAATAGGAAGCTTCGCCTTTCCAGGGACAGGTAGTATGTTTCTCTGAATTTTTAAAATATTCCTTATTTAAAGATTCTTCAGGGAAATAATGGTTATTTTCTACTACTATAGTATCCTGGCTTTCTGCCAGGACCTTACCGTTATAAATTGCCTTCATAAGATGAGTTTTGTTTTGTCAATGATTAACAATTAATAATTCAAAATGTCGATAGTTTTTTCAAGTTCTTGTATAGTATTAAAATAATGTGGTGAAAAGCGGATCACTCCATCCAGATTCTTCTTATTGAAATCGATACGTGCAAAATCTCTGAAGCTCATGGAAAAGTATACCTGATGATCTTTCAGCAGCTGAGCGGTATCCTGCAGGGGACGGTTCTTTGTAGTAAAAGTAAGTATATTGCTCAGCAGAGTTCCCTGGTCATGCAATTCTAGTCCATCCACCTTTTCGAGTGCTTTTCTAAAATACTGCATCAGTTCATTGTTGTACTGATCAATGTTTTTGATCCCCAGCCCATTGATATATTTCAGTGCTTCGGCAAGTCCGATTTTAGCTGCCGGTGAGCATTCCCAGAATTCAAATCTTTTTGCGGTTCCCGCCAGTTTGTAGCTATCGTCCCCTGTCCATTCAGCCCCCTGCATATCAAAAATCAGGGGCACCAGTTGCATGTCAAGTATTTTGTCAGACACATATAAAATCCCGGTACCTCTTGGGCCGCGCACAAATTTCCTTCCTGTGGCGGTTAGAAAATCGCAGCCAATCTTTTGGACATCCACAATCCGCTGTCCTACAGACTGGCAGGCGTCCAGTAAATATAAAACATCATATTTGCGGCAGATCCGGCCAACCTCTTCAACCGGCTGCACCAGTCCGGAATTGGTTGGCATATGCGTAATGGCCACTAATTTTGGGCGGTGCCTGATCATCAGTTTTTCAAAGAAATCAAGGTCGAGATCGCCATTGGCCAGGTTCTTTGCCCTGACGATGCTAATGCCAAGCCGCTCCTTCAGCGACAGAAAAGAAAGTTGATTAGAAATATAATCATCATCTGTAGTCAGGATCACATCTCCTGCTTTAAAATCCACTGCGGTAATTGCCCTGGCATAGGCATCGGTTGAACTGGCTGTATAAGCTATGTTTTCTGGGGCGCAGTTCAGGAGAATTGCGGCCTGCACATAAAATTCCTTGATTTCATTTTCAAACCGGGCTGCGAGTGCATATCCCCCATCTATCGCCTCCATTTGCAGGTAGGCCAGCATTTTTTCAGTTACACTTTGTGGTACCAGCGAGGAGCCTGCGCTGTTCAGGAAAATTTTATCAGCACATCCTTTTGTCTGTTGCCTGATGAGGTCAGTATCCATATCCTTAACGAATTGTTTAATGGCATTAAGGTAAAGAAAATATTCTTAAGAATGTAAAAGGCCAAAGCTAGTTCAGCTGGTCAAGCGGTTTTCTGTCAGCGGAGGGCTGTATTTTGTATTTACTTGGCGGCATACCGGTAACAGCTTTGAACTGTGTAGACAGGTGCGCGCTGCTGCTGTAACCCATTTGCCAGGCAATCTCATTCAGGTTCAGTTCACCATATTCCAGTAATTCCTTCACCTTCTCTATCTTCTGGTGAATGATATATTTCTCGATCGTTATCCCCTCGTTGTCAGAAAACAGCCTGCTGAGATAAACATAGTCTTTGTTCAGTTTTTGAGCGATCAGATTCATCAGGCTTTGCTGCATAGCACTAAGGTCAGAATAATGTACAATCTCTATCACCTGCGTTTTGATCTGCTCAATCAGCTGGTTCTTTTCTTTATCGATCAATTCAAAACCCAGCACCTGCAGCGCTTCAGAAACTTGCTTTAGTTTCAGCAGGTCAGGATCGGGTGATACCGTCACTTTGCCCAGGGAAATCGCTTCTACGTTTAGGCCCAGCTGATCCAGCTGTTGCTTTACCATCAGTATGCAGCGGTCGCACACCATATTTTTTATATACAGCGTCATCAGATCAGTTCGGCCTGGTATCCGGCCTTCTTTAAGGTTTCGATCACTTCATCAGTTAAATTATCTCTTGTTCCCGTAACAGTAAGGATTTTCTCCGCAACATTTGTATCCACAGTCCATTTTTCAAGACCGTCTACAGCATCCAGATGAGGAGTCACCGTTTCGATGCAGCCTCCGCATTTGATATTTGTTTTAAATTTTAATGTCTTCATTATCTTATATTTTTGTTTAGCCTGATCAACTTTAACCTGAGACTATTGCCTACCACTGAAACAGAGCTGAGTGCCATGGCCGCTCCGGCGATCATAGGATTAAGCAAAAATCCATTTACAGGGAATAATATTCCTGCTGCCAAAGGTATGCCAATCAGATTGTATATAAATGCCCAGAATAAATTCTGCCTGATCGTTCTCACCGTTTCGCGGGATAATCTTAATGCTTCAGGAACCTTCCTCAGGTCAGAAGAGATCAGGGTCAGCTGTGCTACATCGATTGCAATATCAGAGCCTTTGCCCATCGCGATGGAAAGGTCTGCCTGGGCAAGGGCCTCACTGTCATTGATCCCGTCCCCGATCATCGCTACTACTTTACCCTGCTGCTGCAGATCTTTCACGAAATCAGCCTTTTCAGAGGGCGATAAGGCTGCCCTGTAATGATCTATTCCCAACTTCTTTGCTATAGCTGCGGCAGTGAACTGGTTATCTCCCGTTAGCATATAAACCACTATGTCCAGTTTCTGCAGCGACTGAAGGGCTTCTTTAGAGCCCTCTTTCAATTCATCCGCCACAGCCAATACAGCCAGTACTTCTTCGCTGTTGCCAAAATAGATTACCGTCTTGGCTTTCTGCTCGTAATCATTTACCACTGCGGCAAGTTCATCAGGCAGTAAGATATTCCGGCGGGAAAGCATTTTATCGCTGCCGGCGAAATAAGACTTGCTTTCAAAAACGCCTTCTACCCCTGCGCCCGTGATACTTGTAAAGGACCTGACCGCTGCCGGCCTGATATTTTGCAGTTGAATAAAGTTCAGCACCGCAACAGCCAGAGGGTGTTCAGAATCCTGTTCCAATGCGAGCAGGATTCCCAGAAAGAATTGCGCCTTATCCTGCCCCTGGGCAGCCCATTCCATATGGTTTACTGTCGGACGCCCCTGTGTAAGGGTACCTGTTTTATCCAGCACCACAGCATTTACTTTGTAACCGCTTTCCAGTGCTTCAGCATCCTTAATCAGGATCCCGTTTTCTGCACCGATGCCCATTCCAACCATAATTGCTGTTGGGGTAGCCAGCCCCAGCGCACAGGGACAGGCAATAACAAGGACAGTTACCATCGCCATCAGCCCCTGGCTCAGCTTGTATTCTCCGCCGAACAGGAGCCAGGCAGCCAGGGTAAGCAGGGCAATAAACAGCACTACCGGAACAAAAATACCGGCAATATGATCTACCAGTTTTTGTACCGGAGCCTTTGAGCCCTGTGCATCCTGCACTTGGCGGATGATCTGCGCCAGTAATGTATCGGCACCAACTTTCTCCGCATGAAATTTAAAACTGCCTTTCTGGTTGATTGTACCGGCAAACACAAAGCCGCCTGCCTCCTTTAAGATGGCAACCGGCTCACCGCTGATCATACTCTCATCCACATAAGAAGTACCGCTGAAGACCGTGCCGTCCACAGGGATTTTATCGCCCGGTTTCACCGCCAGCAGGTCGCCTTTCTGAACAGCAGAAATTTCAATTTCTTTTTCGCCCTCCGGCCCTGTCAGCATCACAGTTTTAGGCTGCAGGCCAATCAGTTTTTTTATAGCCGATGAAGTACTGGATTTTGCGCGTTCTTCCAGCAGTTTCCCAAGCATAATAAATACAATGACAACTGCAGCAGCCTCATAGTAAACATGCGGATGCATGCCCCTGCTGTGCCAGTATTGCTGAAAGAATGTATTAAATACGCTGAAAAGATATGAGATGCCTGTACTCAGCGCTACAAGGCTATCCATATTGGCCCTGTGATGACGGGCCTGCCTGAAAGCATTAATGAAGAAATTATTTCCAAATACAAACAAAACCGGCGTTGTTAGAACCAGCATATAGTAGTTTGCATACGGAATATCCATAAAGAACATGCCGATAACAATTACCGGCAATGTAAGTGCTGCTGCCAGAATAGTTCTTTTTTTAAGTGCTTTGTACTGGCTGGCCTGTACTTCGGCCTGTTTCCCTGTCGCATTTGCTGTATCCAGGATCAGATCATAACCTGCTCCCTGTAATGCTTCCTTAAATTTTATGGGTATGATGAGGGCCGGATGAAATACCACCTTCACCTGTTGGGTAGCGTAATTCACTTCTGCAGTTTCTATGCCCGGCTGTGCGGCAAGAACAGATTGTACGCTTGAAGCACATCCTGCACAGGTCATGCCTAATACCGGTAAAGAAACTGTTTGAAGATCTGAAGCTGACATCCTGTTATCCTGAACAACAAAGATAAGCCTCCGGCATGCAAATGATTTACACGCTATTGTTATAATTTTATATAATCTGAAGAATAAATGACGGCGCCGGCAGCCTTGTTGAGAATGCCGGCTCCTGAATTGATGGGATTAAAAATCCAGATTACCCTCTACAGAATCATCCATCGTTTTACCTGTTACTACAGATGCTGCCATCTTTGCAAATGCCACCATATCACCGTGTTTGTTGTCCCAGTAATACACATTGGTTGGTACCACTTTCAATAAACTGATATTAAAATCATCCTTTCCGCCCTGAAACCAAACTTTTAAAAGCGGTTTCCAGAGCTCATCGATTTTCTGCTGATCGGTACTGATTTCGGTGATACCGTAAATATTCAAAAATCCTGAATTTGTAGACTCCTGGAAAAAGAGGTGGGTAAATGGGTCAGACGCAATCTCAGTATTCTTGGTACTGTCTTTCATGCTCATAAACCACAGGTTACCGTCATCGTCTACATCCAATACGGCCATAGGTCTTACAGATAATGGTAATCCCGTTTTGATATTGGTACAGAAAAAGCACGTTTCTGCTTTGGTTGCAATATGCTTTAGTTTTTCGAGCGCCTCTTTTCCTTCTAAAGTTTTGATATGCTCGTCAGTAGGTTGCGTGTTATTAGAACTGTCACGCGAGTTTTGAATGTTTTCCATAAGTTCATTGGTAGATGAATATGATGAACACGTGTTCACAGAATTTGTTTCCACGATTACATAAAACTCTACATATCAGGGACTAAAGTCCCCATTTACACTCACAATCTATTAATTCAAACAATAGCCCATAAATCCGGTTAAATCAATATGGACGTATTTAATATTAAAATAGGATTTGGAGACAACGAATTAACGCTCACAGTTTTGCCAAATGAAGATGGACAGTATAAAATCATCTATTATGGCGGGGTCCTTGGAGCAATCCGCCTGGAGGCAGATAACGAAACCTGGGAAAAAGTCCCGGATGATGAGCTTGAAGCCGGCGACCTGCCTTTTTACAAACATGACCTTACAGCAGACAGGCTGGAGATTGTACTGGACGATCCTACTATAGGGAAAATCGGCGAAGAAATACATGCCCATTCATAGAAAACCCCTCTACCTACTGGTAAAGGGGCTCAAAACACACACTATTCTATTTAAATTACCGTAAAGTGCCTTTGAAGACACTTTACATATCATATTGTCACAAATATCTTACCACTAATTTCGATTTAGTGAGCTGATAAAATGAATGGCTGATAAAAAAAACAACACAACTGCTGATCAGCAGATCAGATAAATCCTGAGATGCTAAACTTCTGCCAGTAATTTTTGCTTATAATCTTCCAGTTTCGCCATTTCATCTTCAGGGAGCTCCGGGACTTTAAGGTTAAGATTATTAAATTTTTCTTCCAGGATCTGGCTGATCGCCAGTCGAGCAAACCATTTTTTGTCGGCCGGAATTATGTACCAGGGCGCCTGATCAGTAGAAGTTTCTGCAATTGCCTCTTCATAAGCCGACATGTAATCTTTCCATAACCCTCTTTCAGTGATATCTGCCGAAGAGAATTTCCAGTTTTTTGAAGGATCATTGATCCTGTCCAGAAAACGTTCTTTTTGCGTTTCTTCAGATACGTTCAGAAAAAACTTCAGTATAACTGTACCGTTCTCTGCCAAATGTTTTTCAAAATTACGGATACTTTCGTAGCGTGCTTTCCAGAAAGATTTATCTATTTTTTTAACTGTGTCGTAACCCGGGATCCGCTCACTGAGCACATATTCCGGATGAACTTTGCACACCAGTACATTCTCATAGTGCGAGCGGTTGTGGATACTTATTCTGCCTCTCTGGGGAAGGGCAAGGTAATGCCTCCATAAAAAATCATGCTCATATTCATTGGAAGTAGGTGTCTTAAAGCTAAATACCTGGCATCCCTGCGGATTAAGCCCAGACATCACATGCGAGATGGCGCTATCTTTCCCGGCTGCGTCCATTGCCTGAAAAATAATCAGCACAGAATGGGAATTTTCCGCATACAGTGTCTCCTGATACTTGCTTAGTTTTTCCTTGATAACTTCAAGCGTGGCCTTACCAACCTCTTTCTCTATATCGCCGGTGTAATTGGTACTGTAGTCCTTCAGTTTTATTTTCTGCCCTGATGGTGCCAAAAAGCGATTCTGATCTTTGCTCATTTATGATGTGTTTAAAAAACCATTTGTGTGGTAGTATTGTTTAATCTGTTCAAAAACAAGCAATTTTATAGCCTGCGGCCAGTGAAAGGCAACGTATTTTGGAATGGCTAAAATTTTAGTGATTTATTTGCGTTAATTTGCACATTGAGTCTTTAACAAGAATTTCATAAGAACTGTTTTACAAAATATTTTGACCCCAACAAATGTTTAAAGAGATCCATAACAAATACATCCGATATTTATCCATATTTATCTACAGTATCATTATCTTCTTTTGCGCGCTGCAACTCAATTTCCTTTGGCTCTTTGGTTATTCTCCTTCTATTCACGACATCAAAATGCCTACCCTTCGCGTGGGGTCAGAATTGTATACTTCAGATGGTAAGCTCATCGGCAGATATTATAAAGAAAACCGCACCCCGGTTGATTTCAAGCAGATTTCCCCTAGTGTGATCAATGCACTGGTAGCCACAGAAGATGTACGCTTTTATAAACATATCGGTATTGATTTCCGCTCCCTGCTGTCCAGCGGGCTCTCTACGGCAACAGGTGAGAAACGTGGTGCAAGTACCATTACGCAGCAGCTGGCTAAAAACATGTACCGCACCCGTTATAATAAGTCGCAGGGATTTATTAAACATATCCCGGTTGTACGTACCATAGTTTCGAAGCTGAAAGAATGGATGACTGCAGTAAAACTGGAATCCAACTATTCTAAAAATGATATCATCACCATGTATCTTAATACCGTATCCTTTGGGAACAATACCTATGGTATCAAAACTGCAGCAAGGA
Organism: Pedobacter westerhofensis; assembly: GCF_900182595.1. Lineage (GTDB taxonomy): Bacteria > Bacteroidota > Bacteroidia > Sphingobacteriales > Sphingobacteriaceae > Pedobacter > Pedobacter westerhofensis. The sequence goes on from NZ_FXTN01000011.1 coordinate 31,838, forward strand.
TATACTTTGATAAACAAACAGATTCCTTAACGGTTCCGGAATCGGCTATGCTCATCGGCATGCTTAAAGGCACATCTACCTATAATCCCGTGCGCTATCCTGAAAGAGCTCTCGAAAGAAGGAACGTCTCTTTATCACAGATGAACAAATACGGCTATATCAGCAGTGAAGAACTTTCACGCTTTAAAAGCCTGCCGCTGGAACTTAAAGAAGGAAGAATTGATGAGGGGAGCGATGGCGATTCTTACCTCAGGGCAGCAGTGTCCAAGTATCTTGAAAAATGGTGCAGGGAAAATAAGTATGACCTGTATGAAGATGGATTAAAGATCTACACAACAATTGATTCCAAACTGCAAAAATATGCCGAAGAAGCGGTTGCAGAGCAGATGAAGATCATCCAGAAAAGATTTTATAATGTATGGGGCAACGAAGACCCATGGCAGGATTCAGAAAAACATAAAGTTGACTATCCCGGACGTGCAATGCATAACCTGCCTATTTATGCGATGCTTGAAAAGAAATTTGCCAATAAGCCTGATTCCATAGAGGCCTATTTCAATAAAAAGAAAAAAATGAAAATCTTCTCCTATAAGGGAGACAGGGATACGCTTTTCTCTACAATGGACTCCATCCGCTACTATGGAAAGATTATAAACACCGGGATGATGACCCTGGATCCCTTTAGCGGCAAGATTAAAGTATGGGTTGGCGGAGTGGACCACAAATTCTTTAAATACGACCACGTTAACCAGGCCAAGAGACAGGCAGGGTCTACCTTTAAACCCTTTGCTTACCTGGCTGCTTTTGAAAGCGGTATGAGCCCATGTGATACCTTTGTAGACAAACCCGTAAAGATCAAATACGAGGAGAACGGGAAAACAGAATACTGGGAGCCGAGAAATGCGGATTGGAACACCACATACAGGGAGATGTCGCTCCGTGCTGCCATGGGACGTTCTGTGAATACCGTCACCGCCCAGGTAACCGAAAAGGTAGGCTGGGACAATGTAGTTAAATGGGCACATGAATGCGGTATAGACAGCCATCTGCAATCAGTCCCTTCTGTTAGTTTAGGGCCGAATGACGTGTCTGTGTACGAAATGGTGAGGGCTTACGGTACCTTTCTTAACAAAGGTGTAAGAACAGATCCGATCCTGGTAGAGAAAATTACTGATCAGGATAATAATGTGATTGAAGATTTTGTAGCCAAAACCAAGAGAGTGCTTTCTGAAGAGATCGCATGGCTGATGCTGTACATGTTCAGGGGCGGAATGGAAGAACCAGGCGGAACCTCACAGGCATTATGGGAATGGGACCTCTGGAAAAAGAACAATCAGATTGGTGGTAAAACAGGAACCTCCTCAGATTACGTAGATGCCTGGTATATGGGCATTACTAAAGACCTGGTAACAGGTGTTTGGGTGGGCTGTGATGAGCGCTCCGCGCATTTCAAAAATGGCGAGACCGGTGAAGGATCTCATACTGCACTGCCTATCTTCGCCAAGTTTATGGAAAAAGTTTACCATGATCAAAGTACAGGTTATACTTACGGTCCTTTCCCTAAAGCTACCGTACCTATTACAAGAAGCATCAACTGCCCTACCCCTGTTTATGTTGCGGATACTACCACCACAGACAGCGTAGCTACCGATTCACTGAATGTAAGCCCGCCTGCAGAAGGTGAAGCCACCCAACAAAAACAGGAAGAAGTAAAACCTGAAGAAAAAAAGGCTCCTGAACCGGCGCCACAGCAATTGCCGCCTGTACCGCTCAGCCGTAAGGAAGAGCGCGAACTCAAAAAGAAACAACGGCAGGAAGAACGGGAAAGAAAGAAAAACGAAAAAAACGGAAATTAAAAAAAGCTAAAGGCCAGCTGGAACTCAAAAACCAGCCGGCCTTTTTTATTTAGGGTCCTCATTTTTAAAATCATTTATGACATAATTGTCAATGGCATCTTTACCTGGGTAGGTATCGGCCTGTTCATGGTGATATGCTCAAAATCAAGACCTATGGTAAGGTCAATCCAGTCAGGGTTGCATGAACGTACCAAACGCTCTTTCTGCATCCTGGTAAACCGGCTGATCAGTTTAAACCTGCTCAGTGCCTGGCTCTCAGTTTTGAACTCTTCAAAATAAACCAAACGGGTAAGCTGCTGTGCATGATCAAAAAACAGGCTTGGCATCTGCTTATAAAAATCGAGCGTCTTAATTAAATCAGCGCTCATTCCAACGTGTAAACTGGCACGGTTCCTATCGGTTACGATGTAGACAAATTTTTTCATTGCTTTCAGCTTAAATTATTACCACTAATTAAATTAGTATATATATTTGCAGTACGAATAAATATTACTAACTTTATTGGTACAATATTACTAACTATTTTAGTAAAAACAAATTATTTCTAATCTTTTATTTTATGTCGAATATTTCCAGCAATCTCAAATACCTAAGAAAGAAAAAAGGCCATACACAGCAGCAATTCGCTGATTTGATGGATATTAAAAGATCTCTTGTTGGCGCCTACGAAGAAGACCGGGCAGAACCTAAATACGACTTACTAAAAATAATAGCAGAATACTTTGAACTGACCATTGATGAGTTTATCAACGAAACAGTCAATGACAAGTGGAAACCGAAGCTAAAAAGCCAGGGATCCAACCTGAGGATACTCAGTATTTCTGTAGATCACAACGATAATGAGAACATTGAGATGGTCCCTGTGAAAGCAAGTGCCGGTTACCTGAACGGATTTGCAGACCCGGAATATATCAGAGACCTGCCTAAATTCCAGCTGCCGCTGCCGGCCCTTAAACAGGGTACGTTCAGGGCTTTCGAGATTGTAGGTGACTCCATGCTGCCGATCCAACCGGGAAGTGTGATCGTAGGTGAGTATATTGATAACTGGAATGATATTAAAACAGGTGAGACGTATGTGATTGTGAGCAAAAACGAAGGCGTAGTCTACAAACGTGCCGGCAACAGGTTCAAAGAAAACAAAGAATTGAAACTGGTTTCAGACAATAAAATGTATGATCCCTACATGGTGGCGGCCGAAGATATCCTGGAGATCTGGAAAGCAAAAGCCTATATAAGCTCTACATTGCCAGACCCTGCTCCTGAGCCTACTATAGAAACGCTGACCAATATGATGTCACAGATGCAGAAATCACTTTCTCAGATGAACAAAAATTAATATTTTAAAGGAGATTAAACCGTTTTCAATTTTTCAGCTCAAAGAGATATGAAAAAATTATTTTTGACACTCGCTATTGCAGTAATGGGATTTACGGCAAGTTATGCACAAACTGCAGCGCATCATGAAAAAGCTACTCCGGCCCAGAAAGCAGAAAAAAGTACGGCTAAACTGCAAAAGGAACTTTCATTAACAGCTGACCAGAAAAATAAAGTATACGCCATAGAGCTGGATAAATTCCAGAAAGCAGAAGCACTGCACAAGTCTGGCCATGAGGCTAAAAGTGCAATGAAGGATAAGCAGAAGGCGATCAAAAAAGATACAGAAGCCAAACTGGATAAAGTTCTGAATGCAGAACAGAAGAAAAAGCTGGATGCGCTGCAGGCTGAGAAAAAAGCAAAGAAAGATAAAAAGAAAGCAGATAAAGCCTAGGCCCATCTGACAGACCAAAAGCCCGGCAATTGCCGGGCAAAAAAAAGGCCATCTCATATGAGACGGCCTTTTCTACGTTAATAGTTTATTTCTATTTAACTGTATCAATCACAGCTTTGAAAGCTTCAGGGTGATTCATAGCTAAATCAGCTAAAACCTTACGGTTTAAACCAATATTTTTAGTAGCTAATTTACCGATCAGTTGAGAGTAAGAAATACCGTGCTGACGAGCTCCAGCGTTGATACGTTGGATCCACAATCCGCGGAATTCTCTTTTCTTAACTTTACGGTCACGGTATGCATACTGCAAACCTTTCTCAACCGTATTTTTTGCTACAGTGAATACTTTACTTCTTGATCCCCAATAGCCTTTGGCCATATTAAGGACTTTTTTCCGTCTTCTTCTCGAAGCTACTGCGTTTACCGAACGTGGCATAGTGTTGTTGTTTTTTGATAAACGGTGTTGCGTATTTCAGCAAACTTACTACCGGGTACCTGGTTAAAAATTAATTATTTACCGATAGCAAGCATACGCTTAACGTTGCCCATATCAGCAGCTGACACCATTGAGGTGTGACCTAAATTACGCTTACGTTTAGTAGACATTTTTGTTAAAATGTGACTTTTGTATGCGTTCTTTCTAGCGATTTTACCGGTTCCAGTAAGCGAAAAACGCTTTTTAGCACTGGAATTGGTTTTCATTTTTGGCATAACCTGTGTTATTATTTATGTAATTTATTTATTTTTTTACAACTTTTGGAGCAAGGGTAAGGAACATACGTTTACCTTCCAACTTAGGTAAAAGCTCAACCTTTCCAATATCTTCCAAAGCCTGTGCAAACTTAAGCAACAGGATCTCTCCCTGCTCTTTGTAAACGATTGCCCTGCCTTTGAAATGTACGTATGCTCTCACTTTTTCGCCACTTTCCAGAAAACTCTGAGCATGTTTCAGTTTAAACTGAAAATCATGGTCATTCGTATTAGGACCGAAACGGATCTCTTTAATTACTGTCTGTTTAGCATTTGCCTTAATCTCTTTCTGCTTTTTCTTTTGTTCGTAAACGAACTTGCTGTAATCGATTATTCTACAAACCGGAGGTACTGCGTTAGGTGATATTTCTACCAGATCCAGCTCCAGTTCATCGGCAAGGGCTAAAGCTTTTGCCAAAGGATAAATCCCTGGTTCAACATTATCTCCAGCTAACCTGACCTCCTGGGCCCTGATAAACTGATTAATATTATGTTCTGCTTCTTTTTTCTTAAAAGGAGGACGTGGTCCCCTGTTAAATCCTGGTCTGCCTAATGCCAAATTTATATACTATTTAAACTGTTATTTCTTTAATTAATAATTCTCTGAACGCCTCAATGGTCATCTCTCCTAAATCACCCTCGCCATGCTTTCTCACTGATAATTTACCTTCTGCCATTTCCTTCTCCCCAATTATCAGCATATAAGGCGTCTTTTTAACCTCCGCGTCCCTGATCTTCCTGCCGATCTTCTCATCCCGAAAGTCAATCAAACCGCGAATATCGGAATTATTTAGTTCATCTGAAACTTTTTTAGCATAATCTTCATACTTTTCTGAAATAGGAAGGATTATAAATTGTTCAGGCGAAAGCCATAACGGGAAATTACCGGCACAATGTTCAATCAAAACTGCTACAAAACGCTCCAGGGAACCAAATGGTGCCCGGTGGATCATCACAGGTCTGTGCTTCTGGTTGTCACTGCCGGTATATTCAAGCTCAAAACGCTCAGGAAGGTTATAGTCTACCTGGATCGTTCCCAGCTGCCATTTCCTGCCTAAAGCATCTTTCACCATAAAGTCCAGCTTCGGACCATAAAACGCAGCTTCGCCCAGTTCAACTACAGTAGACAGCCCTTTCTCAGCAGCAGCTTCAATAATTGCACCTTCAGCAAGTTTCCAGTTTTCATCGGTTCCGATGTATTTGGATTTGTTTTCAGGGTCTCTTAAAGATACCTGTGCAGTATAGTCACTAAAACCTAATGATTTAAACACATACAGTACCAGATCGATCACCTTTTTAAACTCATCCTTTACCTGGTCCGGACGACAGAATAAGTGTGCATCATCCTGAGTAAATCCACGCACCCTGGTCAGGCCGTGCATCTCTCCGCTTTGCTCATAACGGTAAACCGTACCAAACTCAGCAAAACGTAACGGAAGATCTTTGTAAGAACGCGGTTTAACTTTATAAATCTCACAATGGTGAGGACAGTTCATTGGTTTTAGCAGGAACTCCTCTCCTTCCTGAGGGGTTTTTATCGACTGGAACGAGTCCTTGCCGTATTTCTCCCAGTGACCGGAAGTAACATATAAATTTTTATGTCCGATGTGCGGAGTGATCACCTGCTCGTACCCTGCTTTGCCCTGTGCTTTGGTTAAAAAGTTGACCAAACGCTCGCGCAAGGCGGTTCCTTTAGGCAACCATAACGGCAGCCCCATACCCACTTTTTCAGAGAAAGCAAATAATTCCAGTTCTTTGCCCAGCTTCCTGTGGTCGCGTTTTTTCGCTTCCTCAATCATCAGCAAATATTCTGTAAGTTCACTTGCCTTTGGAAAAGTAACCCCATAGATCCTTGTAAGCTGTTTTTTTGTCTCATCCCCCCTCCAGTATGCACCCGCAACGTTCATCAGCTTAACAGCCTTAACAAAGCCTGTATTTGGAATATGCGGGCCACGGCACAAGTCTGTGAAAGCACCTTGTTTATAAAAGGTGATCTTTCCGTCTTCAAGCCCCTGGATCAGGTCCAGCTTATATTCATCTCCCTTTTCAGTGAAATAACTGATGGCGTCAGCTTTGGAGACGCTGGTACGCTCAAAAACTTCTTTCTGCTTGGCCAGCTCCATAAACTTGGCTTCAATCGCCTTAAAATCGTCCGAAGAAAATTCATGGTCGCCAAAATCCACATCATAGTAAAAGCCTGTTTCAATGGCAGGGCCGATACCAAATTTGGTGCCCGGATAAAGCGCCTCCAGTGCCTCTGCCATAATATGCGCAGAAGAGTGCCAGAATGTAGCCTTACCGGCAGTATCATTCCAGGTCAGCAATTTCACCGATGAATCTTTTTCAATTGGCCTGGATGAATCCCAGACTTCGCCGTCTACTTCGGCTGCAAGAACATTGCGTGCTAATCCTTCTGAAATGGATAAAGCAATCTGATGGGCAGTAGTCCCATTTTCATACGGACGGGCAGAGCCATCCGGTAAAGTAATGTTAATCATCTACAACTATGATTTATATATGAATGAATTGATAATAATTATTAATCACTTACAAGGTGATCTTTATATTGCAAAGATAAGGTTTTAAGAAAGAATATCAGAAACGAATCTTATTTTGTGTAAGTAACAGCTTCAGTCCCCTGCCCCACAATGACCATTGCTGCAAGGTTCACAAACAGTCCATGCGCAAGAATCCCTTCAATCTGGTTCAGTTTTTCTGACAATGCTGCCGGATCACCGATCAGGCCAAAGTCGGCATCCACAATCAGATTGTGGTTGTCGGTAATAAACTGCTTTCCGTCTTTCATTCTCACGGCGCCCTGGCCGCCCAGTTTCGCCATTGCACGTACCACATAATTCAGTGCCAGAGGTACAATCTCTACCGGTACTTTAAACTTGCCCAGCTGATCTACTTTTTTTGCAGCATCGGCAATGATAATCTCCTTTTTTGTCAGGGAGGCTACGATCTTTTCCCTGAAATGTGCTCCCCCGCCCCCTTTGATCAGGTTCAGATTTTCATCAAATTCGTCCGCGCCGTCTATCGTCACATCTATATACTCCACCGCGTTCATATCCAGCAGTTCAATACCCAGGGAAGTGGCCAGCGATGCCGTGTGTTCTGAAGTAGGCACGCCTTTGATCTTCAACCCGTTTTTCACGAGTTCTGCAACTTCGATAATCGTATAATAAGCTGTAGAGCCCGTTCCTAACCCTACGATATCATTGTCGCGGATGTATTTAACAGCTTCGCGTGCAGCAACCTGTTTTTCAAGATCTTTTGTATTTAATGGTTCCTTGTCCAAAATAGTAAAACTTAAATGGTGAGTAATGCGGTTAAGCGCGATAAAATTAAACAAAATAAATAAACCCGCTATCAAATTTGGCGGAGTTAAATATTTTAAAGGCTTTCATTTGTGGTCATGATGTCAATAATAGCCTGCGGCATATATTTAGGATCAAGGATGGCATTTATATATCCTGCTGCAATTACACTTTCGGGCATACTTTCTTCACCGGCGGTATCAGGCGTTTGTGCAATGATGTACGCCCCGGCTTTGGCTAAAGCCTTCACTCCTTTAGTGCCATCTTTGCCCATGCCAGAGAAAATGATAGCGATTTTCCGGAACAGGGTGTCCTCTGCCAGCGAAACAAAAAACATGTCTATCGCATTATTTACCTTAACAGACAAATCTCTGTCTGTCAAGATCAAATTCCCTTCGTCAATGGTCATCGTTTTATTCTCAGGCATCACATACACGATGTTAGATTTGATCTGCATGTTATTTTCTACCGTACAAACGTCAATAGCACTGTGCTTTTGTATCATTTCAGTCAGCCTGCTTTTCTGATGTGCATACAAATGTGTAGTGATTACGTAAGACACACCGTCTGGCAATGTATTCTCGAAGAATTCGGAAAGAGCGGCCAGTCCTCCGGCAGATGCACCCAGGGCAACGATATATTTATTTTTCATATGATCAGTTCCCTGCTAAGATATGGCTTCTATCCGTTAAGCATCCTTATGGCTTTGAAAATCTGATAAATTTATACAGTCCCTTCATCAACAACAGAAAAAATACATTTTCTTATTTAGGCTACAAAATTCCTGATTTCGACTACAAAAGGTCAGTGCCTGATACAGACCTTTGAGCTATCAAATTCAAAGACAATATAAATTATGGCACATCAAAATGAAAAAAATAAGATCTGGTTTATCACCGGAGCTTCACGCGGATTTGGACGTGTATGGACTGAAGCTGCTCTGGAGCGTGGCGACAAAGTTGCTGCCACTGCACGCAAGTTATCCGGCATCGCTGATTTAAAAGAAAAATACGGAGACAGCGTTCTTACCCTGGAGCTGGATGTAACCAATCCCGATCAGGTAAAAACAGTTGTAGCACAAGCTTTTGACCACTTTGGCAGTTTGGATATTGTACTGAATAATGCCGGGTATTCGCTGGTAGGCACTATTGAGGAGGCAAGCCCTGAAGATGTCCGCGCCCTCTACGAAACAAACGTTTACGGCCCGCTGGCTGTCATTCGGGCCGCCTTACCATTCCTGCGCAAACAAGGTTATGGACATATCCTGGGCACATCCAGTAACCTGGGCCATGTAGCTATGCCAGTAATTGGCTACTATTGTTCGTCCAAATGGGCATTTGAAGCAATTCATGAAAGCCTGGCAACTGAGGTTAAAGCTTTTGGCATCAACGTTACGATTATAGAACCAGGAGCATATGCCACAGAATTTGGCAGCCAGGAATCACTGAAGTTTGCCCCCGGGCTTGATATTTATACGGAATTCAAAGCAAATTTTATAGATGGCTTAAAAAACCTTGAAAGAGGCAATCCCAAAGCTACTCCAGAGGCACTCTTTAAAATGGTGGATTCAGAAAACCCTCCGCTCAGGTTCCATCTCGGCAGCCACAACCTGCCGGGCGTTCGTAAGGCCTATGCTGAACGCCTTGCCACCTGGGAAGAATGGGATGCTGTTTCAAGCGCTGCCCAGGGTTAAAACTTTGTCATACATTGCAGACCGGCAGGTAAAGCGGTCTGCAATTTTAATATATTTATCTTATGAAAAAAGAAGCAAACAGTCCCATTAAATTCGAATCGCTCTCTGAAGCGCATGAGGCATTTGGCTTGCCCAAACCGCTGCACCCGCTGATCAGCCTGATGAAAGGCACTCCTGTGTCTGTCGCCGCGTCTGAACATCACGTACTAAGCTTCTACAAAATTTCGTACAAGCCAAAAATCACCGGAAAATTAAAGTACGGCCAGAGCTATTATGATTTTAACGAAGGCGGGTTACTATTTGCTTCGCCCGGACAGGTGATCGGCAGCAACGACCATGACATGAGTGTCTGTTCTGAATACACATTGCTCATTCATCCAGATTTCCTTCTGGGTTACACACTGGCAAAAAACATTAAACAATACGGCTTCTTCTCGTATTCTGCCAATGAAACGCTGCATCTTTCAGCACTTGAAAAGGATACGGTGATGTCTATCTTCAAATTTATGGAAGATGAGCTGAACAGCCGGACAGACGACTTTAGCCAGGATGTAATTATTTCACAGCTAGAGCTGCTGCTGAATTATGCAAACCGCTTTTATAAACGCCAGTTTATCACGCGAAAAGCCGCCAGCAACGATCTATTGCTGCGCCTGGAAGAAATTCTAAGCGAATATTTCCGTAATGAGGACACACTAAGCCAGGGCCTTCCCTCCGTACAGTTCATTGCCGAACGGCTAAACCTCTCTCCAGGCTATCTTAGTGACATGCTGCGTTCCCTAACCGGCCAGAACGCACAGCAGCATATTCACGATAAACTCATAGAAGCAGCAAAAGAGAAACTAAGCACGACCAGTTTATCTGTGAGCGAAGTAGCCTATGCTTTAGGTTTTGAGCATTCGCAGTCGTTCAGCAAACTTTTTAAAACCAAGACCGACCTTTCCCCTTTGGAATACAGACGGTCTTTTAATTAAACTGCAGCTACCTTAGCCAGGCTCCAGCACGTAGTACCCTCAAATCCCCAAATTTGGCGATTAGTTTTTCGTCAGGCTAATTTTACATTTGAAACACCTGGGTCCCGCTGTATGCAGGGGTGGTATTTAATGAGGATCGCCATCGGAAACACGCTAACCTCAACAGGATTTATTTGAACTTCAGAAATGCATCCAGGGCTTCAGATGGCTTGCCATCATTTCCCCATGCACTCAGGTCGTAATGGCTCCAGCTCCTCGCTCCCTCCGGCTCCCAGTACAGTACGCCCAAACCCTGATGCTGTGGTACTTCCTTTACTTTCTGCATCACCGCCAGCAGCATATCGTAGGTATTCTGCACCTTATTATCTTCGTTCCCTACCTCTACTACCATTACCTCCTTGTGGAACCTCGCAGCCATATCGTTCAGGTTGGCAGACAGGTCATTGATAGAAAGGGTATAGTCTGGTTTGCCCTCCAGCCAATAAGGATAATAGGAAAGTCCGATGACATCGTATTTTGCCCCATGTGCAGCAGCATTGTCAAACCAGGTACGGAAACGTTTATTGTTGTTGCCCTGGTCTACATGAAGAATTACTTTAGAAGCTGGACTCACATCCTTCACTGCCTGATAGCCTTTGTTGATCAGCTGTGCAAGCTGGCCCCAATTGGAGGTGCTGCCTTCAGGGTAAATCATTCCCTCTGCCGTTTCATTGCCTACCTGCACCCATTCCGGGTAAACACCCTCCTTCTTCAGCGCATTCATTACGCCAAGGGTATAGGTATAAACGTCTGTCAGCAGTCCAGGAAAGTCGTGTCCTTCCCAGGCCTTTGGCTTCTTTTGCTTACTGGGATCAGCCCAGCTATCGCTGTAATGCAGGTCGATCATGATCCGCATCCCCCATTTTTTTGCACGTATAGCCATGGCTACCGTTTCTTCGGTGCTGCAATGCCCGCTGATTTTATCATCAGATGGATTTACCCAGGTCCGCAGCCTGACCGTGTTTATTCCATGGTCCTTCAGTATTTTAAAGCAGTCTTCTTCTTTGCCGCTGTTATTATAAAATTTATAACCTGTGGCTTCCATCTGTGGCAGCCAGCCGATATCGGCGCCTTTTACAAATGCAGATGAAGCATTAGTAACGGCAGTTTTTTTAACAGCGCAGCCAGAGAGGATGAGCAGTGCTGACAGTAGGATTGAGATTTTCATGTTCAGGGTAGTTTGCACAATTATACTCATTTTTCATTCCTTCCCTGCCAGAATTGTATATTTACAGCAGTACAGCAAAAGGACTCGTCATCAAAATAATAATGGAATATAGTTTTAGAAAGGCAGTTGCCACTGAACAGGACCAGATATGGGAAATATTACAGCAGGGCATCCTGCGTAGAAAAATGGATGGCAGCAACCAGTGGCAGGACGGCTATCCAAATCCCGAAGTGGTAAAAGCAGATATTGAAAAAGGCCAGGGCTTTGTACTCACGTTTGGCGAAACCATCGTTGGCTACACAGCGATTATCATCAATGATGAGCCTGCATATCATGACATAGAAGGACAATGGTTGACCAATGGGGACTTTGTTGTCTATCACCGGGTAGCGATCTCAGAAGATTTTGTAGGCAGGGGATTATCAAAAAAGATCCTTCAGGCAATTGACGAATTTGCATTGAACAATCACATTCACAGTGTGAGGGCAGATACCAATCATGATAACATCGCGATGCTGAAAACCTTTGAAAAAATGGGCTACACCTACTGCGGCGAAGTGTTTTTTAGAGGCAGCGCCAGAAAAGCATTTGAAAAAGTATTACCAGCTCTGTAATGCACTACAAACTAAGGGAACATATAGAAAAGATAGTACCCCTCAGCGATGCTGAATTTGAATTCGTATCTCAGCATTTCACCCTCAAAAGGTTTAAGAAACATCAGTTTCTGATTCAGGAAGGCGAAGATGTAAAGTATAACTATTTTGTGTTATCCGGTTTGTTAAAACTGGTATTTACTGATGATATGGCCAAACAGCACATTGTTTCTTTTGCGCTCGAAGACTGGTGGGAAAGCGATTTTTATGCGTTTTACACCCAGCATAAAGCAACCATGTCGCTGGAGTGCATCGAGGATACCGAAGTGCTGTGCATTACATTCGCGGATTACAAAAATCTATGCGGGGGCCTGCAAAAGATGGAGCGCTTCTTCCTGGAGAAAGCTACTTTTGGCTTTATCGCAGCGCAGCGCCGCATTGTATCCTGGCTCAGCTCCAGTGCCAGACAGCGGTACGAACAACTGCTCAAACAATCTCCCGCACTGGTACAGCGTGTACCAAAAAGCATGCTTGCTGCCTATCTTGGTGTTTCGCGAGAAACACTCAGCAGGTTCTCTCCCTAAGGCATGTGACAAACATCACTTGATAATCGTGAGGTTTATCAACCTGTAATTTCCGGGGATATGCTGAGTTTTGCCTTGTATTTATACATAGACCCTTAGGCAAACTCAAAATCTTATAAAAATGGAAAAAAGAATCATTAATCCCTGGAAATGGCAGGAAGAACGCAGTTACGTTCAGGCTGTAGAAGTAAAAAATGTAGAAAGCACTTTATATATCTCCGGTCAGGCGGCCATATATCCGGATGGGAGATCCAGCAATGAAGACATCAAAAGCCAGACCATCCTGGCCCTGAGCAACCTGGAGCAGGTGATCAGCGAAGCCGGATATCAGCCTTCAGGCATTGCCCGCTTAACTATATACACCACTGCCACAGCAGAGTTCTGGCCACACTTCCATGTTCTTCAGGACTGGATAGCCAAACATGACGTTAAACCCGCAATCTCTATGCTGGAAGTAAAAAGCCTCTTTGAAACACTAAAAATTGAATTTGAGGCTACAGTTGTCAAATAACCGCGTAGCCCGGTTATCTGTATTTATTAAGGAATGCCGGTTTTGACCGTAAATAGTCCCGTGATTGCCGGATAAATTACATTGCGGCCTCAACATTTAGACTGTTCTTTTGTATAGTATATCGGAACAACAACTGATATGCTATACAAATCAATTGATATGAGGATAGTTACACTTGAAGAACACATTTCCCTGCCGGAAATGGCCAACAAAATACCAAAGGACGCGCTCGGAGGCTTCGGTCAGTCAGAAGTGATGCAGCGACTGGCCCCAAAGCTGGCCGATATCAGCGGAGAGCGCTTGCAGTCCATGGACGACAATGGTATAACCATGCAGGTACTGTCAGTTGACAGTTCAGGGGCTAATCTCTTAGGCAGCGAAGATGGGCCGGCATTTGCAAGCCAGTATAATGATCTGATTGCAATAGAGATTGCTGGTCTTGAAAGCCGTTTTACGGCTTTTGCCCATTTACCGATGACGGCTCCACTGGCCGCGGCGGATGAGCTGGAACGTGCCGTAACTGAGTATAACTTTCGGGGCGCAATGATCCGCGGACTTACTCAGGACCAGTTTTTAGACCATCCCAGGTTTGCTCCCATATTTGAACGCGCGGAAAAGCTTGATGTGCCTATTTATCTGCATCCCGGCCTGCCGCCAAAAGGAGTGGCAGACCTGTATTACAGTGGACTGCCTAATCATTCAGGCATGGCTGAAGCAATAGGCTGTTATGGTTGGGGCTGGCATTCAGAAACGGCAATACATGTATTACGATTGCTTTTTGCAGGAGTTTTTGATATGTACCCTAAGCTTAAACTCATCATCGGCCATATGGGCGAAATGCTGCCCATGATGATGGCAAGATCTGAAAGGGCATTTAAACCCGGGAACGGTGGTGCCAATCAGCGCACGCTCAGTGATACTTTTCATCAACAGGTGCATATCACTACCAGTGGTTTTTTCACCCAGCCGCCACTGAGGATTGCGCTGGATACATTTGGCATTGACAACATCATGTTTTCTGTTGATTATCCGTTTAGCACCAACGAGATGGGCATCGATTTTTTAAATGCTATTGATCTTCCTCAGGAACAGATTGAAAAGATTGCCCATGGAAATGCGGATAAGCTCCTGAATTTGCAGCGATAATGCTACTTTTGGGTAATGAGCAGCAGTTTAAACTCTTCCCATATGATAAAGCCATTCGTAGTGAATGTTCCGCAGGATATTCTCGATGATCTGAAAACACGGATTGGCAGCACCCGCTGGCCTGATGCCATCACAGGCTCTGGCTGGGATTATGGTGCTGACCTCTCTTACATGAAGGAATTAACAGCATACTGGCAGCACAGCTTTGACTGGCGCAAAGTTGAAGCCGAGATCAATTCATACCCAAACTTCATGGCAGAGATTGATGGTCAGCAGATTCATTTTATGCACATTAAAGGGAAGGGAGAGCGCTCTGTACCACTGATCATTACACATGGATGGCCAGGCTCCTTTCTCGAAATGATCAAGCTGATACCATTGCTTACCGAAGACCCTGATTTCTCGTTCGATCTGGTGATCCCCTCCATTCCGGGCTTTGGTTTCTCCGGCAAAATTACTGCTCCCGGATGCAACAGTGAATATGTAGCAGGGCTTTGGCATCAGCTGATGACAGAACTGGGCTATCAGCGCTATGGTTTACAGGGTGGTGATATCGGCGCCGGCGTCAGTTCCTGGACAGCACTAAAATACCCATCGCATATCATTGGTTTGCATCTCAACTATATACCCGGATCTTATCAGCCTTATCTGGCAGATGGAGAACAGCTTGCTGAGGAGGTACTGGCCTTTAAGCAATATGCTGCCGGCTGGTCTGCACGCGAAGGTGCCTATGCATATTTACATGCTACAAAACCCCTTACTGCGGCATATGGGTTAAATGATTCGCCTGCCGGTCTCTGTGCCTGGATCTTGGAAAAATTCAACAGCTGGAGTGATCATCGCGGAAATATCGAAAACAGCTTTACCAAAGATGAACTGCTGGCCAATATTTCCATGTACTGGATCACGCAAACCATTCATTCCTCTATGCGCATTTATAACGAAAACAGTAAGCACCCGCTGGTTTTTAAAAAAGACGATTACATCAGCGTACCTGTTGGATTTGCTGAATTCCCAATGGAGCTCCCTACCCCGCCCCGCTCCTATATCGAAAAAGGCTTTAATATTCGACACTGGACAAAAATGCCTGCCGGAGGACATTTTGCCGCAGCAGAACAACCCGCTTTGCTTGCGAAAGACCTGATCAACTTTTACTCAAAGCTGGTCTGATCTGATGATAAAAAAGAGCGCTCTTCCTGTACACTTTCTGCCAGGCACACAGTTTGCGGCAGCAGACGAAAAGATCGCATTTGGGGAGCACTTTATCAATCACCGCATCAATTTTTATGCTGTGGTCTGGTTTACACAGAACCAGGATCTGCATTATATAGATTTTGAACCTTATCCGATCCGGAAAAATCTGGTTTATCTCCTGGCAAAAAATCAGGTGCACTCCATACCCTCGCAGGCCCTGCCCGGCGCAAGAGTGATCGTTTTCTCGGGCGACTTTTTCCATTCTATTGAAGAAACACAAATCAAACAGCTTTTTCTGCCTTTTAATAATGAAGGGATAGCCATACCAGCAGAGATGCTTCAGTATCTTGTAAATATATTTTCTGTGATCTTAGCCGAATCCAGGGGCGCGGCAGACATTACGCTGCTGCTAAAATACACCAGTGCATTCCTGCTGGTCCTCCGCAGGTTGATCAAACCGCAGGCTTTGGGTATTTACAACAACGACACCAGGGTCATCAAAGTACTTCAATTAATAGAACAGCATTTCAAGGAACATCAGCCGGTTTCATTTTATGCCGATCAAATCGGTTTAACACCAAAAAGGACCAACGAGATTTTAAAGGTAATTCTTGGCGTCAGCATCAGTCAGCTTTGTAACCAGCTGCTGCTGCTGGAGAGCAAAAGGGCGCTCTATAATGGCATTCTCTCTGTAAAGGAAATCGCCTATCAGCTGGGCTTCTCAGACCAGTCTTATTTCTCACGCTTCTTCCGCAAACATGCCGGCAGCACGCCCGAGCAGTTCAGGGGGCAATTTCAGGAAGCCTTGTAGCGATGATGTAAAGAAACGTTAATGTTCAATTTGTGCTAATAAAGCGCAGCAAAGTGCTAACCCAGGCAGTCCCTATTTCACAACTTTACCCTTAGTTGTACAAATTGGATAAAGCTTTAATGCTTATATCCTTTTTAAAATAAAAGAGTATGGAAAAGTTAAAAAACAAAGTTATTCTGATTACCGGTGCAGCAATGGGACTGGGACTGGCAAGTGCCTTAGAGGCTGCAAAAAACGGCGCCCTGCTATCACTTGTAGACTTTAATGCCGAAACGCTGGAAAAAGCAAAAGAAGAAATCGAATCCAAATATCCGGATGCCCAGATCCTTACAGCAGTTGCGGATGTATCCGACGAAGAATCGGTAAAGAAGTTTGTGGATGAAACCGTAAATACCTTTGGGCGTATTGATGGATTTTATAATAACGCAGGGATTGAGGGCAGACAAGCCCCATTGGTAGAGTACGACCTTAATGTATTTAAAAAGGTAGTAGACATTAACCTTATGGGTGTATATTATGGCTTAAAGTATATCATTCCCATTATGCAGAAACAGGAATACGGCCGCATTGTAAATGTTGCATCTGTAGGCGGAATCAGGGGCGTGATGAACCAAACACCTTATGTTGCCACCAAACATGCTGTTGCGGGTATTACAAAAACTACCGCACTGGAATACGGAAGATTCGGGATCCTCTCCAACGCTATTGCACCGGGCGCTATCCTTACCCCTATGGTTGCCGAAGCATTTAAACAGGTGAACCCGGCTGATCCACAGGCGGCTGAGGATACATATGCACAGGCTAATCCAACAAAAAGGCTCGGCAGGCCTGAAGAAGTAGGAAAGCTCGTTGTATTTCTGCTGAGTGAAGACTGCAGTTATGTAAACGGCCAGGTGATTGCTATTGACGGAGGTCAGTCCAACTCATACGGAAACGTTTAAAAAGCCATTGCGGGGCTGGATTGTATTTTTACGGGCTATTGTCATATCCTGAAAAATATTTATACTTGTAAGAATATAATTCACTCCCCATGCTTCAATTTTTCAGAACTATACTTTGCCGTTTTGTCCTGCTGGCATTCCTTTGCCCATCGCTGGCCAGCAATGTATACTCACAGTCTGCGGCTGCCCCTGCCCATCCCTGGACAGCAAACTGGATAGCCTCTCAAAGCAATACGGGCACTGAATATGGAGTGTACTATTTCCGTAAAAGCTTTAGCCTGGATTCAAGGCCCGGCTCTTTCAAAATATATGTTTCGGCAGATAACCGGTATAAACTTTTTGTAAATGAAGTACTGGTAAGCATGGGCCCTGCCCGTGGCGATACCTATAACTGGAACTACGAGACTGTTGATCTTGCGCCATACCTCAAACAGGGGAAGAACACCATTTCTGCACTGGTATTTAATGAGGGACAGTATCAGCCCGTAGCCCAGATCAGTTTCAGGACCGCACTGATGCTCCAGGGAAGCAGCAAGGCTGAAGATGTGGTGAACACCAATAAGAGCTGGAAATGTTACAATGACCAGTCGCACCAGCCATTTCCGGGCTGGTTTCCTATCGCAGCTACCAAGGGCGAAAACGTTAATATGAATCTGGCGCTGGGCAACTGGAATAAGAACAACTTTGATGACAGCAGCTGGCCATTTGCCAAAGACCTGTCAGAAGCGCGCCCAAAAGGCAAAACCGATGGTTTTGGTTTAATGCTGGTGCCTTCAACCCTGCCGCAGATGGAACTGAGCTACCAGCGCATTTCAACTTTGCGCAAAGCGACGGGAATGAACGTTCCCGCCGGATTTCCAAAAAGTAAAGTCGCCATTACTATACCTGCCCACAGCGTTGTTACCCTGTTGCTGGACCAGGATACGCTCAGCAATGCCTATATTAATCTGCTTTGCAGCGGTGGCAAAGGCGGCAGCGTTACCCTAAGATATGCAGAATCGCTATATGAGTATATTAAAACCGGAAGAAGAAAAGGCAACCGTAATGATGTAGAGGGCAAAACCTTTTCCGGCCGCGCTGACAGTGTGATTACCAACGGCAAAGCGGCCCAGGAATTTACGACCCTAAACTACCGTACATTCCGCTATGTACAAGTCAGCATCCGGACAGCTGACGAGCCGCTTACCATCAGCGACCTCTATGGAACATTTACAGGTTATCCCTTCAAATTAAAAGCTACCCTAAATACCAGCGATGCCGAAATTAAAAAGATCGCAGCAATCGGATGGCGCACCGCCCGGCTTTGCGCAGTAGAAACCTATTTCGACTGCCCTTACTACGAGCAGCTACAATACGTAGGTGATACCCGCATACAGGCAATGGTATCCTATTTTAATGCAGGGAACGATACACTGGCCCGTAATGCAATCAACCAGATTGAACACTCCCGTCTGCCCGAAGGCGTAACGCAAAGCCGCTGGCCAAGCCGTGAAAACCAGGTGATCCCCGGCTTTTCACTGTGGTATATCGGCATGCTGCACGACTACTGGATGTACCGCAACGATCAAAATTTCATAAAAGATAAGCTTACCGGCTCCCGTGCGATACTCAACTTTTTTGCCCGTTACCAGCAGGCAGACGGTTCATTGAAAGATGTTCCGTTCTGGACTTTTGTAGACTGGGCAGACCGCAATGGATGGACTGCCGGCGGTCCGCCAAAGGGTGCAGACGGCAGCTCAGCGGCATTTGACCTCCAGCTGCTCTGGGCATACCAGTGCAGTGCAGAAATGGAGGCAAAGCTAGGCATGCCCGCAATGGCAGACATTTATAGGCAGAAGGCAGCTCAGCTAACGCAGACCATCCGCAGCAAGTACTGGAGCACAACCAAACAGCTTTTTGCAGAAACGATAGAGAAAAACACTTTTTCACAGCATACCAACAGTCTTGCTATACTTACTGGCGCTGCAGCAAAAGACCAATGGACTGCACTGGCAACGAAAATGCTGAGCGATACCACGCTGACCCAATGCTCTATTTATTTCAGATACTATATGCACATGGCATTGGTAAAGGCCGGCCGGGGCGATGATTATCTTTCCTGGCTGGATGCATGGCGTAGCAATATGGCGCTGGGCCTCAGCACCTGGGCAGAAGAACCGGATGTACAGCACAGCCGGTCAGATTGCCATGCCTGGGGGGCCAGTCCCAATATAGAGATCTACCGTACACTGCTGGGCATCGACAGTGATTCGCCGGGGTTTCAGAAGATAAAGATTGCCCCTCACCTGGGCAGCATTACCACAATCAGTGGTTCAATGCCCCATCCTAATGGCAAGGTAGATGTGGCTTATACATTAAAGGGCAATGATTGGGATATTCATATCAGCTTGCCTGAGAAAACAAATGGCACTTTTGTCTGGAAAAGCAAATCCTATCCATTAAAACCTGGTGAAAATAGTTTTAGCTTCCGCAACACCGGTGTGTAAAGCCTCCGTGTGTGATCAGCACTCATTGTCCATCTACCTGATCAATCACCCGAAGAAAGGGAATAGTTCAGCGAAGTAGGCGCTGCGCCGAACTTTTTCTTAAAGGAATGCGAGAAGTGTGACAGGCTTTCAAATCCCAGGTCAAGGTAAAAGGATGAAGGTTTCAGATGCTTGGTTTCGATGAGGTACTTTGCTTCGTTCAGCCGCCTGTCCATCAGCCATTGCCGCGGCGGGGCACCAAATGCTTTGATAAAATCACGTTTAAAGGCTGCCAGGCTGCGCCCGGTTAGCTCCGCGAATTTTTCAACGGGAACATTGAACTGATAGTTACAGAGCATAAACTTTACCAGGTCAATCTTATATGGTGCTGAAAAGTCAAACAGGAAATTGCGCAGTCCCGGCAAAGCAAGGAGCAATAACTTGACTCCTTCTTTTACTTTCAGGATGCCCATTTCATCCGTCATCGAGGCACCCGAGCTCCGTGCGTACGGGACTACAGACTGAAAATACCCCTGCAGGAAATCATTTGAAGGAATCAGAAGATTAGAAGGACCGATGTATTTACCATCCGCTTCCAGCTTTTCTTCTAACACGATCCTTCGCAGCAGGTCTTCCTGCAGGGAGATTACAATTGTTTCATAGTTACAGCCGGGAAGTGGCGTCTTTGCAACAGTACCCAACTGATTCTTACCGATCAGCAGCATTTCTCCACCGTTCATCGAAATCTTCTGCCCCGAAGTTTCCATTACAAACTGTCCAGAAACCTGCAAAATTAAAGTATGGTGGTTCCATAAACACAACCGCTCCTTCCGCGCAGCAGATTGGTAAGCGTAGAAGATTACGCCGGGGAGAATTTCTGCTGGACTGTTCATTTAACGTTGTAAGTAAGTGCCGCCAAGTATTGCGCCTGCTGCAAAAGTAGTGTTTAACCTATTCATTTCTTCAGTACTGAATACAATATCCATTGCGGCGATATTTTCCGGCAATCGCGATCTCCGGCTCATGCTCACCAAAGGCATAATCTGATCGCCTTGTTCTTTTACCCAGGCAATTGCAAGCTGTGTTGGCGTACAACCTTTATCCCTGGCAAATTGTTTAAATACTTCTACTTTTTCCAGGTTTTTGATCAGGTTTTCACCCTGAAAGCGAGGGAAAGCGTTTCGGTAATCGTTTTCAGGCAGCGGTGCTTTCAATTCTCCTGTGAACAGACCCTCAGCAGTATTGGCGAAGGCAATGATACCAACACCCAGTTCTTTTGCCGCAGGCAGCAGTTCGCTTTCGATCTGACGATCGGCCAGCGAATAGCCAATCTCCAGCGCGCTGATCGGGTGGATGGCATTGGCTTTACGAAGCTGGGCGGCAGATATTTCAGATACACCAATGTAACGCACTTTACCTTCTTTTACCAGATCGGCCACCGTTCCAATGATATCTTCTAAGGGAACACTATTGTCCATGCGGCTGGGCTGATACATGTCGATGGTGTCAATACCCAAGCGGGTCAGGGAGTAGTTTACAAAATTTTTGATAGCCACAGGTCGCAGGTCCATACCCAGCCACTCACCGTTGTGGAAGATAGTACCAAATTTTACACTAATAAAGGCATCGTCCCGTCTTCCTTTAATGGCTTTGCCTATTAGCATTTCATTATGCCCGGCGCCATAAAAGTCTCCGGTATTCAAAAAATTAATACCATTGTCCAGGGCTTCATGGATGGTAGCTATACTTTCTTTTGTATCTGGTGTAGGACCTCCCCAGATCGAGGACATACGCATGCAGCCTAAACCAAGGTTAGAAACCAAAGGGCCATTTTTGCCCAACTGAATTTTTGTGAAGTTTTTCATGATCCAAAGATCAGGCCTGAGGGCGGGGTGCAGTTGCTCCTACGGCTCAAATCTTTTGTCTGTACGGCTCAGGTTTGGATGCACAGATGTTACCTTAGAAATAATATCTGACACGAACATTTTATCCAAAGAACTGTCATCTGTAAACTTATTATTTCAGGGATAATGAGTGATTTGAAATGTTTGTTTTTTTTGTCTTTTATCAGGCAGCTTGAGTAAATTGCGGATTATTACATACATTGAACAATGTCCAATTTTGACGCGCTTTTCGATTACATTCAGGATATATCAGGCAAATTGCTTTCAGAGGATGATCAGCAGTTGCTGATGGCGCATTTCAAACCCAAAAAACTAAGAAAAAGGCAATACTTTTTACAGGAGGGAGACGTATGCAAATACATTGGTTTTATTGTAAAAGGATCTGCCAGAACCTTTACGGTAGATGAAAAGGGGCATGAAAATGTATTGAAACTATCTGTTGAAAATTGGTGGCTGGCTGATTTTGAAAGCTTTTACCTCCTCACGCCAAGCCGCTTTAATATTGAAGCGCTGGAGAACCTGGAGGTTTTACAATCAACCCATGCTCAAATTGAGGACTACCTTAAGGATATCCCTGCTTTTTCAGCGATGGCGAACGTAATCAGTCAAAATTACACCATTGCAACCCAGAAAAGAATGCAGGCCGCTTTTAGCTATACGGCTGAAGAGCGCTACGAAGACCTCATCAATAATTACCCGTATTTTCTAAAGCGCTTCCCGCAAAACATCATTGCCTCTTATCTGGGTTTATCCCCGGAAACCCTGAGCAGGATAAGGAGAAACTCTGCCAAGTAGATTTCCGCAAAGCAGCCGGCTTTTCAATTGACGCCTCAAAAAGCCACATCCATAAATTTTCCTGCATGCAAAAAAAAGAGCCTTCGGATACAATATACGCCGTTGTGCCCCGGCCGCTGTTTTGTTGCCCAAGCTTTTCGCCTTTGTTTTAACTTGCTATTTTACAATTTGTTATCCAATTAAGATGATCTGGATCATCATTTCCACTTGACCCATTTCGGGCGCATTTAATGATTCATGTCAATACACAGATTGTCAGTGTGCAGCATCTTTGGTTTATGATTCAGAACGGAAAAAACCAAAAGAATTTGAATCAAATGATTATCAAAAAATTGAACTAATAAATAGAAATAATGAGTAAACTAAAAAACAAAGTAGCGGTAGTTACCGGTGCATCAAAAGGAATAGGTGCATCTATCGCAAAACATTTTGCGGCAGAAGGTGCAAAAGTAGTTGTCAATTATGCTTCAAGTAAAGAAGGCGCAGACAGGGTTGTTAAAGAGATCACCGAAAATGGAGGCATAGCTATTGCAGTACAGGCCGATGTATCAAATGAAGCCGATGTAACAAGGCTGTTTGAGGAAACAAAAAAAGCATTTGGTACGCTGGATATTTTGGTAAACAATGCTGTCTTTCAGTCATACTTACCTATAGAACAGGCAACAGTAACAGCTTTTCATCAGCATTTCAACGTCAATGTTTTGGGGCCTGTACTTACTATCCAGGCATCTTTGAAACTGTTTGGCGATAAGGGCGGCAATATTATCAATATCAGTTCTGGTGCAAGCAAATACCCTCTTCCGTCTGCCTCGTTGTACTCTGCAACTAAAGCGGCTGTAGATGCCATAACGATCTCTTTATCGAAAGAACTTGGTGCAAAAAATATTCGTATCAATTCCATTCTGCCAGGCGCTACGGATACTGAAGGCGCAGCCAGTGCAGGCGTCACTGCCGGCAGTGAGTATGAAAAAATGTTTGTCGCCAATACCCCGCTTGGCCGCAGGGGCCAGCCCGCAGATATTGCGAAAGCCGTAGTATTCCTTGCTTCAGATGATTCAGCCTGGATTACGGGAGAGCAAATTTCCGTTTCGGGCGGGATGTACGGTTTTTAGCGTAATAAATTATGGAAGTAATGTTATTATTACTTCCATAACCTCCCTTTATACCTCCGGTAAGAAACCACAGCCAGCAAAGCAACCACAGTAATCGTTACATAAACCCATGCCGGAATTGGAACAGGATCGCCCTGTGCATAAGAATGCAGCCCGGTGAGGTAATAATTTACCCCAAAATAAGTCATGATAATTACTGAAAAAGCCAGCAACGATAAAAGGTTAAAAAGGTATTTGCCCCGCAGTGCTGGTATCAGCCTTACGTGTAGGACAAAAGCATACACAATAACCGAGATAAAAGCCCAGGTTTCTTTAGGGTCCCAGCTCCAGTAACGGCCCCAGCTTTCATTTGCCCAGATCCCGCCCAGGAAGGTCCCTACCGTCAGCAAAAATATACCAACAGTAAGAGACATCTCGTTGACGATGGTCAGCTCTACTACAGAGGCTTTAACCTTTGCACTGATTTTCTTATGATCAATAATATACAATAATAACACTACAGTACCCAATAGCGCACTTAAGCCAAAGAAGCCGTAACTTGAAGTAATGATGGCTACATGTACCATCAGCCAATATGATTTGAGCACAGGCACCAGCGGCGTAATCTGCGGGTTCATTTGTGAGCCTCCATGCGCAAATCCCATCAGGATTACGGCAATCAGACATCCGGCAGCAGGTATAAAAGCATTACTGTTCCGGTACAACAACATTCCCGACATCACCCCTATCCAGCTGATAAACATAACCGCCTCATAGCCGTTGCTCCAGGGTTCATGACCAGAAATATACCAGCGGACGGCAAGACCGTACATCTGTAAAAGTGCCGCAATACTGATCAGCACCAGCACAACGTTGATAGCTTTTCTCAAGACTTTAGAATTTTTGAACAAACTGCCAAAAGCCAGACCAAGGATCACTGTGCCCAGCAAAGCATAGGTGATCATCAGATTGAGGAAGATATTCCAGGAATTATATTTCACTTCCATATCAATCTTGGTAAGTGAGGGAACTACAGCTTTGCCCAATTTAAATTGTAATTGTTTAAGGGCCTCCAGTTTCTGATCGGCTGCTGACCAGTTTCCTGATTGTGCAGCCCCGTATATACTCATAAGGTAAAGTGTTGCCGGGTTGCGCAATGCTGCAGTACTGTCTGTTGCAGGTGCGGGCGGTGTTACCCAGGTGTTGTTTGCATCACCTGCTATAGGAAATACACGCAGGTATTGTCCGTTAAGCAGCTGCTGCATTACCTGCAGTTTATCGTTCAGTTCTATGATATCTTTGTCATAGCCATCCTGTTCGGATGCCTTTTTAGCAAAAGCTTTAAGGTAATCATCCTTAAGACGGAAATCGATGGTACCATCAGGACTTAAACTCAGCAGGTTGACCATGGTGGTATAACCCTCTTCATTGGCCTTTACGGCCGTAAGCAAGCCGGGTCCACCTTTACTGCCCACTTTAATCAAAGGTACATTCACCCAGTCGAAAGGCAATGTAGACACAGAAAGGAAAAACTGATTGGCATTGAGGGTATAGAACTTATCCTTTTGATACAATTTACGTAGAATCTCAAGCGCCAGAGTATTTACCGGCTCTATACGTCCGTCAATATTTTGCACCAGTAAACGGCCAAAGCTATCTGCATGTGTACGGTCGGTACGGATAGTACCGGCAAATGTCGCCGCATCTACCACCTGTCCGGAGAGCATCCTCTGCATTTCTGCCACGTGATTATGATCTTGCGTAGCTGCAGCAGTAGTGCTGTCTGCAGCATGTGAATGATCGTGAGGACTTTGTGCACTTGATCCTGCCGGCAAAGGCCCTGCCGTAGTAGCCATAGGTCCTGCGGTGGCAGGCATTGCTTTACCATCCCGGCCATGCATATCTATTTCCTGGCTGAATGCTGCTGTTCCCGGCAGAAAAATCAGCAGCAGCAATAATGTTTTGGAACGTGATATCGTTTTAAGCTGTTCGTTGAGTTTGGAAAAATGCGTGCCTTTCCAGAAAAGGGTAACAAACAAACCAGCAAACAGTAAGGTATAGCCGATATAGGTAATATTGGTGCCCCAGTAATCATGATTGACAGAAAGCACTGTGCCCAGTTCGTCCTGGTCAAAGCTCGACTGAAAAAAACGGTAGCCATCCTGATCCAATACATGGTTCATAAATATTTTATACGGACGCTGGTTGTGGCCATCATCAATCATGATATCAGACGAATATGCTGCAGGGCTGTTACTGCCCGGATATTTCTCCATTTTAAAGTACACAAGTTTTAGCGAAAACGGTGCTTTGTAAATCTTGGAGCCATAGGCCATTGCAATTGGCAGGCCACCTACTTCGCTCTGAAACTGGAAATTGGTCATCCCTTTGCCTCCGTAAAAAGATACAGTATCAACAGCATCCGGGGTAGTTACTTCTACTTTTACCAGATCCAGATCGTGTTCATGTGTACGCTTGTCGCCCTCATAATACATGATATGTCCATTGCGGGCAGGCTCCGGAACTACAAATGCGAGCGCCCCGTAGGTGTACAGGCTTCGGAGATGAAAATCCTGCTCCTGGTTGTCTGCAGTGACAGCTTTCCTTTCCTGAGTAGCCATGATCATGTAATTACCTTCATAGGGTGACGAGATCTTGTAACCTCCAAAACCATCGGCAAGATTGATCGCGCCCTGAGTAGGTTTGTTATAGCTGATGATCATATTGTTAATCAGCTTTACATTACCGCTCTCTATATATTTATTAACGCGTTTACCATTTTCAAGTACCACCAGATGCAACACAGGCTTTCCTGACTGGATAAGCACCAGGGAATCCTGCGCACGGGCATAGAAGTCTACTACTTTCATTTTTACCCTTTTGCCCTTGTAATCATATTGCTGGATAAATGTTTTTTTGAAAGATTTAAGATACCATGGAACGTTATTGGAAATCAGGATCGCAGGTTTGTCGTCGTAGGCCAGTGCCTGGTCATTCTGACCTATCTGTACCTTAAAAAACGTAGCGTCAGAAACCACATCATTGCTGCTCTCTCCCTCCCTGATATGCATCGAACCTTCAAAGCTGATATAGCGGGTCACATAACCACCGATAAATATGATGATAAATGCCAGGTGAAAAACCAGTAGCGGCAGTTTCTTCAACGATATCAATTGATACCTTTTGATATTCCCGATAAAATTGAGGATCAGGAAAAACATCACCAGCTCAAACCACCAGCAATTGTAGATCAGGGCTTTGGCAACAGCTGTTCCGTAGTCGTTTTCAACGAAAGTGGCCAGCGCCATTGAGAAAGCATAAACTAGTAAAAGGGTACCCATTGTACGGGTAGAGAAGAGAATCCTGCCTAATTGTGAAATCATTTGATGAACTTATTGTGCCTGTTTTTTTGAGACGGCCACATATTAGATATTTTTATGCAGTGGAAGGAAAATATCTAAAAAAAAGATAATGAGATGATATTTTCAATGCATCGCCATCTGGCTAAAATTGGTTAATCCTCATCCCCGGTGTTTATCATTTTAGCCAGTACAAAAAAGGTTTTACGGGTAACAATTGCTGCACCAGGTTTAAGATCCTGCACAGGTGTGATCTCCGTAAATCCCACATCTGATACTCCCCTGGCAATAGCTATACGCTCAAACACGGTCTCTTTGGAATCTTGTTTTTTAATGCTGAAAATGTAATCCTGACCGCCACTGCTCACTATTGCCTCAGTTGGAACGGCCGGCAGAACTGAATTACCTATGCTGATGATTGCTGTGATGTTCATCCCTTCGATCAAGCCTGCCTTATCACCCATTACAACAGCATGTACAGGGATCGTTTTGCTCTGATTGGCAAAGGCGGTGCCTATGGAGTAAATTTTTGCATCATACTCTTTGCCTGCACTATTGGTTAGCGTAAAATGGATCAGCTGCCCGGGTTTAACCTTGGGGAGGTCTTTTTCATAAACAAACAGGTCCAGGT
The DNA here is from genome assembly GCF_900182595.1 of Pedobacter westerhofensis. Taxonomy (GTDB): domain Bacteria; phylum Bacteroidota; class Bacteroidia; order Sphingobacteriales; family Sphingobacteriaceae; genus Pedobacter; species Pedobacter westerhofensis. Next base: position 59,431 of record NZ_FXTN01000011.1, read on the forward strand.
GTAACTGCGAGTTGTTGACAATCTGCGCAATGGGCGTTGAAGCATCTACATTGGAACCAATCTGTGCAGATACTTCACTGATCGTACCGCTGATAGGGGCAACCACCGGAATACTGGTCACAATCTGGCCCCCACTTGCTGCACGGAGCGAGATACCGAGTGCACTGAGCTGTATTTGCTGAGATTTATAGGAGGCGGTTAAAGCCGCCAGTTCAGCCTCTGCTTTCTGCAGGTTCTTTAATGGTGCGGCATTACCCGCCACCAGCTCTTTTTGTCGCTGATATTCCTGTCTGGCAAGGTGCAGCTGCGCCTGGGTAGTTTGCGATTCCTGCTGTAACTGCGCAATTTGTGGATTGAATATAGTTGCAATAACCTGTCCTTTTTTAACATAATTTCCCGGTTGCACGGTAAGCGAACGAATTGTTCCGCTCGACACTGATGTCACCAGTGCTTTGTTCTGATTGGGCACCGATAACAAACCATTGGCTTTTATTGCGGTAGCAAGGTTCTTCATTTCAATCGTGCCAAATTGAATACCGGCAGTTTTTATCTGACTGGCGGTAAGGCTCACCTCGTTGCCAAGGGGAGCTGCAGCTTCTTTTTCTTCTGTATCTTCTTTGGGAGCAGACTGTTTACAGGAAGCCGCGGAAATGATAACGATGATCACTATAGATGCAAGAGGCTTGAAAATAAATTTCATGGATAACTTTATTTGGTAGTTGTATAATAATTTAGTTGGATAGCAGACTGGTTAAATTCATTCAGGACATCAAGATAATTGCGTTGAATATCAATAGCCTGTGTAAGGTATTGTGAAAGCTCGGCAAAACCGAGCTCACCAGAACGGTATGCCAGATTTGCGGCCTTGATTATGGCATCTGCCTGTTTTAAACCAGTACCTGTGTAGTAGGCTAACAGATCACTGTTTTTCTCCAGTTTTTCCATTTCCTGGCGATATGATGTGCTGAGCAGGAGCTGCTGATCCCTAAGCAGTGTTTGCTGGTAACTTTGTTCAAGCTGTGCGGCCCTGGAATTATGCCGGTACTGTCCCCGCCCAAACAGCGGTATCCCTACAGATACTGAAAATCCAGAGAAAGGCGGGCTGATCCCATATAAACGCTGAGAGAAAAAACGCCCTTCAAAGGTCGGCATTTGGCTCTGCCCCGCCACTTTGGCCTCTGCTCCTGCGATGCTAACATTTTGCTGCTGGATTTTTAAAAGCGGATGGCCGTCGGTTTCAAATTCCTTTCTGTCAAGCGGTACTTTTTGCAAAGGTAAACTGTCAGGCAATACATTCAGCTCTGTATTTAACAGACGTTTCATAGTTTCCTGCTCAGTACGAATATCTTTGAAGATCAAACGCAACTGTACCTCGGTTTCTTTAGCCCTGGCCTGTGCAGCAATACTGTCAAGACCAGCATTTTCGCCCGTCTTAACCTGCAGTACAGCAGCTTTGGCGAGTGTACCATAAATACTATCCAGCCTCTGCCACAAACGCTGTTTGCTTTGGTGATACCATAACCTGTAATAAGCACCAGCGATGTTCTTTTTAAGTTCGAGACCCTGTGCCTGCTTTGAATATTCCGCAGCACGTGTTTTTTGTTCCAGCAATCCTTTTCGGGCACTGTACAAGCCTGGCCAGTCCAGGCTTTGTGATACGCCAATCTTCAATATGCCTTTTCGATCTTCTGGATTGAGATCTTCATTCTCCACAAAAACACCGGTTTTTGGAAGTGTAAACGCAGTTTTCTCCAGCTCTTTTTGCTGGCTGATCTTAATCTCTGAAGATCGTAGCTGCAGATTATTCTGCACACCTATTTCATAAGCCTCACTGAGCGCAATGCGTTTTGAGGCAGGACTGGTTTGTGCAACAGATGAAGAAATACCAGAGCCCGCTAACACTAGCACGAGAAGGACTGGATTGATATTCCCTGAAGATTTTCCTGTCCCTGAGGAATCTGGTGTTCCAGGCGTATTTCTCATCGTAGCAGCCTCTGCACTGCCTGAAAGTCCCTCTTTATCTGAAGATGCTAAACTTCCTGAAGTTTTGTTTTTGTCAAAGATCAGATAGAGCAATGGCAAAACCACTAATGTGAGTAATGTTGCAGTGAGCAGTCCGCCAATCACTACAGTGGCCAGCGGCTTTTGCACCTCTGCCCCTGCACTCGTTGAAACCGCCATTGGAAGAAAGCCCAGCGACGCCACGGTTGCAGTCATCAGTACTGGCCTCAGTCTGTCTTTTGTACCCTGATAAACCCGTTCCAGGATGTCTTCTACCCCATCTTTGGCTAACTGGTTAAACGTTCCTATCAGGACAATCCCATTTAAAACTGCTACACCAAACAAAGCGATAAAGCCGACACCTGCCGAAATACTGAAAGGCATCCCTCTGAGCAGTAGTGCCAGTATGCCGCCTATGGCCGACATTGGTATTGCCGTAAAGATCAGTAAAGCCTGTTTGATGGATTTGAATGTGATATAGAGCAACATAAAGATGAGCAGCAGTGCTGCCGGAACGGCGATCATCAAGCGCTGGCTGGCCTGTCGTAAATTCTCAAATGTACCCCCGTAGGTGTAGTAGTAACCGGTTGGCAGGGGAACTTTTGCGTTCAGCTTTAACTGCACTTCCTTCACCACACTCTCTACATCTCTTCCAGTGACATTGAAGCTCACCACAATACGCCTTCGGGCATTTTCCCTGCTGATCTGCGCCGGCCCGGTTTCATAAGCTACAGTAGCGACCTGTGACAGCGGCACCTGGTTGCCATCGGGTGTAGGGATAAACAGTTCACTTACATTATCAATATTGCTCCTGTGGACAGAGTCAAGCCTGACAACCAGATCAAACCTGCGTTCATTCTCGTAAATGGAACCGGTACTGTTCCCTGCGAAGGCAGTGCTGATCACCTGGTTAACGTCTTCTATATTCAGCCCATAATTAGCCATTCTTGCACGGTCATACTTTATTGTAATTTGTGGTAAACCGCTCACGCGCTCAACCTGCGGCTGGGTCACTCCCTCAACTGGTTTGATAGCCTGTGCTACTTTTGCGGCCAACAGGTTAAGGGTATCCAGGTTTTCTCCAAAAATCTTGACGGCTACATCTTGTTTAACACCAGTCATCAATTCATTAAAGCGCATTTGGATAGGCTGACTGGGTTCAGCAATCACTCCCGGGATATCTGCAAGAGTTTTACGCATATCATCCGCCAGTTCATAAAAACCTTTGTCGTCCGGCCATTCTGATTTATCCTTGAGGATCACAATCAAATCAGATGCCTCAGGCGGCATCGGGTCGGTGGCCACGTCAGCACTTCCGGTTTTGCCCACCACCATTTTGACTTCAGGATATTTACGTAACATGCGTTCGGCCTGCATGATGGTTTCTGTAGTTTGCGACAAAGATGTTCCCTGGGGCAGTACAAATTCTATAGCGTAATCACCCTCCTCCAGCTGAGGAATAAACTCACCTCCCATTTGGGAGAAAACAAAACCGCTGGTTATAAGCAGAACGGCTGCCACAGTAACTACCTGGTATTTATAACGTATTGCGGCTTTTAGTACAGGCTCATATTTGCGCTGAAGAAAACCAACCATCCGGTCAGAGAGTGTTTTTTTTGGTTCGGCATTTTTGGAAAGGAACAGTGCAGATATCATTGGAATATAAGTTAATGACAAGATCAGGGCGCCCAAAATCGCAAAAGCTACCGTCTGTGCCATAGGCCTGAACATTTTACCTTCGGTTCCCGTCAGTGTAAGAATCGGGATGTAAACAACCAGAATGATAATTTCGCCAAATGCCGCACTACTTCTGATACGCGATGCAGACAGAAAAACCTCATCGTCCATTTCCTCCTGGGTAAAGCGACCAGCTGTTTTACGTTGTACCAGGTGGTGCATGGTAGCTTCAACAATAATAACTGCACCATCTACTATGAGACCAAAATCAATCGCTCCCAAAGACATCAGATTGGCAGAAACACCAAACAGGTTCATCAGGGAAAGCGCAAAAAGCAGGGATAAAGGTATTGCTGAGGCGACGACCAAACCTGCCCGCCAGTTACCGAGAAATAGCACCAATACAAATATGACGATCAGCGCACCTTCTGTTAAGTTACGTTCTACCGTGCTGATCGCTCTTTTTATTAAATTGGTACGGTCCAGAAAAGGCTCTATAATAACGTCCGCGGGAAGCGATTGCTGTACAATTTTCATCCGCTCTTTAACCAGGGCAACCACCTCTGCACTATTTGCGCCCTTGGTCATCAGTACAATTCCCCCCACCACTTCCTTTTCCCCATTGTAGGTCATTGCACCATAGCGTGGCGGCGAGCCCAGCTGAATCTTTGCCACATTTTTTATCAATATAGGGACGCCATTGGCCTGCCTTTTAATGATCGTATTTTCAATATCCGGGATACCGGACATCAAACCAACGCCTCTGATAAAATAGGCGTTCGGTTTTTTATCGATATACGCCCCACCGGTATTCTGATTGTTTTTTTCCAGCGCAGTAAAAACTTCGGGAATGGTCACTTCCATCGCTTTCAGCTTGTCGGGGTCCAGCGCTACTTCAAATTGTTTAGTGACGCCACCAAATGCAGTCACTTCGGCAACACCAGCTATGCCGTAGAGCTGCCTGATAACAATCCAGTCCTGAATTGTCCGCAGGTCCATTGCGGTATATTTTTTTTCACTGCCCTTTTTGGGATGGAGAATATACTGGTATATTTCACCGAGGCCCGTCGTAACAGGTGCCATTTCCGGTTTGCCTGTCCCCTTTGGGATTTGTTCCTGAACCTCGTTCAGCTTCTCGGAAATCAGCTGCCTGGCGAAGTATACATCAACCGACTCCTTGAACACGACCGTAATCACGCTGAGCCCAAATCTGGACATCGAACGCATTTCAATGATATTTGGCACATTAGACAGGGAACGTTCTACGGGATACGTGATGAACTGTTCAACTTCCTGCGCGGCTAATGTGGGTGCTTTGGTAATCACCTGCACCTGATTATTGGTGATATCTGGTAAAGCATCCACGGCGATCTGAGTTGTGCTCCATATCCCCCACACTACCAGTGCAAGGGTGAAAAAACCGATCACCAGTTTATTACGGATACTATACCGTATAATGGCATCTAACATAAAATTTCTGAATAAATAGATAAAGCATAAACCGCCTGATCAGGGGAAATGCACAATTAAAAAATCAGGAAAACTTATGCGGCCCGGGGAGGCTGCCAGATCTTTATCGGCTGTTCCAGCACAGGAAATACCACAACATCCGGGTACAGCAGCATAACGGGTTTTGAAAACACAGTTACGGTTAATTTCGAAGCAATATGCCTCACAGTAGAGCAGCAATAGCAGGAACAAAATGGAGGGCAACTTTCCTGCTCCTTTTGCTGATGAGAAGATTGATTTTTATAAATGGAGGTTACCACTTCGCTTGCGGGCGCATCATCTTTATCCTGGCAAGGCATGAGTGCCAGGAATGCAAAATAGATACCTATTACAAAAGCAAAGTATTTCATTAATTTCAAAAGTAAAGAATATAAACTACATATAAAAACCTGCCCTTGTTAACGCATAAGCTTATACCTGATAAGTGGTTTTCCTGCTAAATATCAACTGCGAATTGAAAACCAGAATGGCAAAGAAAATAATCCCGTAGGCGGCCATTTGGATATGGTCCAAATGTTCATGGTATACAAATGCCGCCAGGCAAAAAGCAATCAGTGGATTAATATTCAGCAGCATGCCCACAGTAGAAGAATTAATTCTTTTCAGCGCAAACAGATTGAGCAGCAGCGGAATGATCGTAAATGCGACGGCAATCAGTTCTATATAAAAATAGAATTTAAACGATACTGGCACAGGGCCGCTGTATACCGGGTAAAACGGCAGCAATATCAGCGCCGAAAGTACAATCTGAAAAGTTAAGCTGATAAACTTATCAAATCCTTTATTCTCTTTCTGGCTCACCAGGTACATTGCATATGACAACCCAATAATCATGCTGTAAGACATATCCAGGATACTGCTGTATGAAAGCAGCACACAACCGATGATGCTCAGCGCAACCGAAGCCCATTGTGCTTTGCTCAGTTTCTCCTTCAGTATAAAAAAAGCGAGTAAGGTAGTAAGTATCGGGCAAACCAGATAGGCCAGTGAAGTAGCCTTTACACTGATGTGGTTTAAAACGTAGATGAAAGAAAACCAGTTTGCGGTTAACAGCAGTCCGCCGCCAATATTCAGCCCCAGGGTTTTCAGCTTTCCCTTTACCGGCAAGGCCCTGAAAACTGCGGCATTTTCCATCAGTATGCTGCGCTTGAAAAGCAATACGATCAGCAGCATCAGCACTGCACAGGAGAAAACCCGATAGAACAGGATATCAATAGACGGATAGCTATGTATCGGCTTTAAAACAAGGCTGAAAAAGCCCCAGACAGTAAATGAAATAATAGCGGCGAGGTAATATTTAGTGTCTTTCAAGCGTACGGGTGTTTATTTGGTCAGTTTTAGGAAATCCTGTCAAATTTGACTGAGCTAATCTTCTCCAAAAATATAACATTGCGCAATATTGTTAAACATTTGCGCCATTAATTTTTTCAACTGGAAACAACTGAGGAATGATCTAAACTGATGCTGATGGTATGAAGATAAAAAAACTTGACCCAATTCCGATGCTGGTTTCAAATCCTATTCTCCCGCCCTGCCGCTCTGTAAATTCTTTGCACAGCACCAAACCTAAACCTACACCTTTTTCATTTCCCGTACCATATGCGGGCTCAGATTTAATGGAGAAGATATTAGCCTGTTTATCTTCTGGAACGCCATTCCCGTTATCGCTCACACTGATCCTGCATTCCTCATCCAGCAGATCTGCAGCTACCTTGATGGTGCCGCCGGGCGCAGTAAATTTTACCGCATTGCTGATCAGATTTCTGACTACCAGCTGCAGCATATTTGCATCGGCAATTACAGTCAATTGTGGTGAAATCTCGTAAATAAGGGAAATATCTTTTTTTGAAGCATGCATTTTCTCCATTTCGAGCGTGCCCAAAAGCACAGTAAGGAGATTAAGTTCTGCCAGGTTTACAGAAGGCCCTTCCATTTGCGATTTAGACCAGTACAATAAATTGGAAAGCATTTCCATAGCATTGTTTGTAGCTTTGAGCAGATATTTTTCCAGTTCTGGCCGTTCTGCACTGCTGAGCTCTTTCTGGTTAAGCAGTTCCAGATAGTTTTGTACATTCATCAGTGGCGTACGCAGATCATGTGATATGATAGACATGAGCTTGTTCTTTTCTACATTGCTTTTTTCCAGCTGATCCTTGTGCAGCAGGATTTGCTCTTTGCTGAGTTCCACAGCGATGGCCTTTTCCTCTGCCACTGTTTTCTCTTTATCGTAGCTGCGCCTGATAAACTTAATAATGATGTATATCGCTATCGCAGGGATAGGAAATGCCGTCACCCTGTCAATAAACTGCCCCCTGCCTACGGTAAAGGGGTATTTGACCAGCCATGGATAATATAATTCGGCAAGATGGACCCCCAGAAAGCACAACAGATAAACAATCAGCCATTTTACATGCTGGTTATATGGTGATATGGCAAAAACCAGCAAAAGATAAACCGGCCAGATCAGGTCTGTAGAACCGTTGATGCCTGAATTGGTAAAATAGTTAACCGAAAAAATCAGGATGCCGGTAAGGCCAAACAGCGTATTGCTATGTTGCCTGCCCTGAAACCTTGAATAATAGTATTGGTAAGAGAAGAACAAAGCGATGAGACAGGCAGAAAGGGAGCCTATATAGAGTCCTTCAAAAAAATTATAGGGGATATAAACACCGGCCAGAACAATCAGCCCAAGACTAATGGAATGAAATATCCTGGTCTCAAGAGGGAACATTGCAGAACTTCCTATTAAATCCGACCATAAAGTACCGGTCTTTTTTAAGGAAGAATAACTGATATTACTGAAATCGAATTTTAACATGGAGCGATTTAAAGGCCGGCAGACCGCGTAGCAAACTTAATACTTTAGTATAAAAATTCATCAACATTTCGAAACTAATTAAGACCGCCAGTCGAAGAAATTTATTATCTTTACAGTATTGTTTCCTGTTACTGATGTCTAAATTTAAATTAACTGTCCCTCCCTTTCCTGCCGTTATCCTTGCTATCCTCAGTGTACAGGTGGGTGCTGCATTTGCGAAAAGTCTTTTTCCCGTATTAGGAGCCACAGGAACCAGTACGGTACGAATCGGAATCTCTGCCCTCATCCTGATTATTTTTAACCGGCCAGATATCAGAAAACTATCTGCGGTACAGTGGAAAGCCGTTATTCCCTACGGCCTTTGCCTGGGGGCAATGAACGGAATATTTTACCTGGCCCTAACACGCATCCCCCTCGGGCTTGCGGTAGCCCTGGAATTTATCGGCCCGCTGATGCTCTCGGTGTTAACTTCAAAACGAAGGATAGATTATTTGTGGCCCCTGCTGGCAATCGCAGGTATTGGCCTCATTACGCCATGGAACGGAACAGGAGTTGATCTTTACGGCACAGTCCTTGCCTTACTGGCAGGAGTGTTCTGGGCAGGCTATATTGTTCTTGGACAGCGTACTTCTGTGGTGATCGACGGGGCACAGGCCGTAAGTATAGGGATGATCTTTGCCCTCCTTATTGTCCTGCCTTTTGGCATTGCCGAGGGCAACCTTACAAATTTTACGTTCGCAATGATTCCCGCTGCGATTGCACTGGGCCTGTTATGCAGCGCCATCCCTTTCTCGCTTGAAATAGGTGCGCTGAAACATATCCCGGCGAAAACGTTTAGTATCCTGATGAGCCTGGAACCCGCCGTTGCTGCCGTATGCGGCCTGATTTTCCTTAAAGAAGTGTTGTCCCTGCTGGAATGGCTGGCTATCGTACTGGTAGTTGCGGCAAGCCTCGGCGCTACGCTTACCGGTAAACCAGAGAAACATATTGCATGATAACGAAGCCTCTTATTCAGAGATTGGTTATGCGGTTTGTTTATTTTCGTAAACCAGCTCGTTTACGATGCTCCAATACAGATTATATTTCAGGCACTCAAACAGTGTCCTTTTGTGCTGGTAATCGTAAATGCAGATAATGATATATTTTGCAGAGGCAATCTCAAAAGCTGAGCGCTCCATCTCCATGGGGGTACCGGCATTTGAAATATTGAAGTTTCCGGCTAAGTCTTGGTAAAGGATGCGGTACATAATAGGTCGTTAAGTAATAATATACGAGAGTTTAAACATGCAGGATCATCCAAAACTATTTACTATCAAATAATTACACCGATAAGTGTACTGTCTTGAAATAAGCTGCCAGAAACATTAATACAATTGTATCTTAGTAACACCTAAATAACGATTAATGCTGCACGACTTTCCATTTTACCTCGGCCTGATAGTAGCCATTGTATTTCTCATCATGCTGGGCAACAGGATCAGGGTAGCCTATCCAGTGCTTCTTGTACTGTTTGGGTTAGCCATGAGTTTTGTTCCCGGTATTCCTTCGGTGCGCATTAACCCCGAGCTGATCTTTATCATATTTTTACCGCCCTTATTGTACGAGGCATCATGGGCTATATCGGGCAAGGAGTTGTGGCGCTGGCGGCGTATCATTGGCAGTTTTGCCTTTGTGGTTGTATTTCTCACCGCATTGGCCATTGCATTTGCCGCGAACCACTTTATCCCCGGTTTCTCACTGGCACTGGGCTTTTTACTTGGCGGAATAGTTTCGCCGCCTGATGCGGTAAGCGCTGGTGCGATTTTAAAGTTTGTAAAAGTACCAAAGCGAATGTCGTCCATCCTGGAGGGCGAAAGCCTGCTGAACGATGCATCCTCGCTGATTATTTTTCGTTTTGCGCTGATCGCTGTTGCCACCGGCCAGTTTATCTGGTATGACGCCACCTTAACTTTTTTCTGGATGCTCAGCGGCGGCGTAGCGATTGGGCTGGCCGTGGGATGGATATTTATCCTGATCCATAAACATCTCCCTACAGATACCAATATCGATATGGCACTGAGTATTGTAACACCCTATATGATGTACATGGCTGCGGAAGAAGCGCATACGTCGGGTGTGCTGGCCGTAGTGAGCGGGGGATTGTTGTTATCCAGCAAAAGACATGTTTTTCTCAGCAGCAGTTCGCGACTGCGTGGGATAAATGTCTGGGAAAGCCTGTGTTTTGTTTTAAATGGCCTGGTATTTACACTGATCGGATTAGACCTGCCAGAAATCACATCCGGGCTTGGCGATGTAAGTATCTCTGCCGCCATTGGATATGGTCTGCTGATTTCTGCGGTACTGATCCTGGGAAGACTTTTATCAGCCTATGGTGCAGTAGTAGTTACATTGATCGCAAGGAATTTTATCACTGTGGCAGACCGCAGCAACCCGGGGATGAAAGTGCCCTTTGTGCTGGGATGGACAGGAATGCGCGGAGTAGTTTCACTTGCTGCAGCATTATCCATCCCCGTACAGCTTGCAGACGGTACTCCCTTTCCGCAGCGCGATCTCATTCTGTTTATTACCTTCATTGTCATATTGGTAACGCTCCTGGTGCAGGGGCTTACATTGCCTTTCGTGATCAGGAAAATTGGCTTGCCGGATTTTGATCATCCGATCACAGAAGAACAGGCAGAAAGTGAGATCAGAAAGCAGCTGGCCGATCATGCGCTGCTGCATCTAAAAAACAATTACAGCGAAGAAGTAAGGAACCAGCCTTTTCTGCGGCAGATGGCAAACAAATGGGAGGAAAAAATCCTGTTAAAAGATGAAACCATGCTGCCAGACGATGTTAAAATTGTTTACCTCGATATCCTTGATCAGCAAAGACAATGGTTGCTGACAAAAAATAGTGAAGAGGAAACCCTTAACGAAGAAATTATCCGTAAACATCTAAAATATCTTGATCTGGAAGAGGAAAAATTATTGTTTATATAAAGCATCCGTGTAATAGTCTTGATGTTTAACCGTTTAATCACACAAATGAGTTATCTTTGCTACTACCTGAGTAAATCAATTTAATGAGCAATTCCACGCTGGATCTTCACGAACTTCAAAGACAAAATGCCTTAGAGTCCTATCATATTTTTGATACTGAAAGTGAAAAGGAATTTGATGAACTGGCTTCCCTGGCATCAACAATCTGTAATGTTCCTATCGCACTGATCACTTTTATCGATGCCGACAGGCAGGCATTTAAATCGCATCACGGAACAGACATGACAGAAAACAGAAGGGAACTGTCTTTTTGTACCCACGCGATTGCTTCGTCTGATGAGATCATGATCGTTGATGATGCCCGGTTAGATGCGCGGTTTTCTGACAACCCCGTGGTAACCGGCCCTGCACACATCACATTTTATGCAGGAGTGCCGCTGATCAATGAAGACGGTTATGCCCTTGGAACAATCTGCGTGTTTGATCAAAAGGCAAACAGCATATCACAAAATCAGATCAGTGCCCTAAAAACTCTTGCTAAACAGGTGATTGATAAACTTGAACTGCGCAGGAAAGTACGCCAGCTGGAGAAAACAAATCAGGACCTGCTCAATTCCAATGTCCTGATCCAGAAATTTGCTTCGATGGCCGCACATGACATCAAGAACCCGCTGAGCAATATTTTATTAAGCTCGCAGGCATTAAAGATGCGCCATGAAAAACAGCAGTATGAAGGATGTTTAAAGTTAATAGACTTGAGCATATCTTCTACACACGGCCTGCTTGACCTGGTAAACGAAATGCTGGAATATTCAAAATCGCCCACCTCCCTGCTGGCCAACAAGCAGCGCTTTAGCCTCAACAGCCTGATCAAAAAGATCAAAGACATGCTGCTGATCCCGAAAGGGATCAGGATTAAATTTCCGGATGAACGCTACGAGATGTATACATCTTTAATTGCGGTAGATCAGATTATCCTTAACCTTCTGAACAATGCCATCAGATATAATGACAAAGATGAAGGATTGGTAGAGATCCGCTTTCAACAGGATGATACGCATTACAGGTTTGAAGTTGAAGACAACGGTATTGGAATAGCAGAAGAGCATTTCGAAAAGATATTTGTAAGCAACTTCACACTCGGACATACAGACCGGACCAATACCAAGGGAACCGGCATCGGGCTGTCTATAGTGAAAGACCTGGTGACTGCACTTGATGGAACAATAACTATAAAATCTGCTGTAGGTATTGGCACCACATTCTTTGTGTCTTTAAAGAAATAGGATCCTGCAATTATTTTGTTCCCTGCCCTAGCGGCCTGATACCCTTTGTGCTTACTTTCAATATATTTCCCTTTTTGTCAAAATTAAGGCTGTCCAGGCACAGTTGCCTCAGCACATAAGCCTTATCCTGCGGTAAAATCCTGTGGTATAAAATATAATCCTGGTTTTTTTCGCGGAAGGTAGTATGATGCCCCGGTCCGTATACAACACTATCTGCGGATGTATTCAGGATCACCCGGTGTGCATCTTCTTTGAATGGCCCCATCGGGCTGCTGCCAACTGCATACCCCACCTGATACGTAGGATCAATTGCCTTTCCTTCTGAGAACATCAGGTAGTATTTTCTGTTTCTTTTGAGCATATGTGCCCCTTCAAAAAAATGAGGCGTAGTTACTTCTACAGGTTTACCATCAAAGCTGTGCATATCCTTTTTCAGTTTTACCACCATGCAATGCCCATTGATCCAGTGAAAACCAGATCCCCAGTACAGATAGGCTTGTCCGTCTTCATCAATAAAACAGTCAGGATCGATATTATGGACGCCCGGGTATTCATCGCCTTTAATCAGCGGGCTCTGGTCTGCCTTGATATTTTTCCATGGTCCCAGCGGTGTTTCTCCCACTCCTGCCCACACTTCGCTGCCTACCGCTACATACATATAAAATTTATTGTCCCGGCCTTTAACCACTGACGGTGCCCATACCATAGAATTTTTTGAAGTGGGACTGGTACAGTCTTTCTTGGTAGGCCAGTTAAGGTGTTTCTGCTCAAAGCTGATAAAATCTTTGGTCTCAAAAACGGCCAGTTCTTCTTTGCCCCAGGGATCTATTGTTGCATAAATATACCAGGTGTCTTTGTCTTTAACGATTGCAGGATCAGCATAATAACCGGGAAGTATTGGATTGCTGATGGTTTTTTTTGTCTGCTGTGCACTGGATTGCAGCAGCATTGAGCAGGTAAACAATAAACTAAGGGCTATTTTTATCCCTGAAGCGCGCAGTTGGTTCATCATGATATGCTTTGGTTCAGTCTATTTGGTCTGTATGGTCAGGCTGTTCTTCTTTAATTTTTTGCCGGTAACGCCCAGTGTCAGTTCTCCTGCTTTAAGGGACGACTGAACGGTAACCACCAGCATTCCGTGAAAGGCTTTCATATGGTTAAGGTGGAACATCTCCAGGCTGGTAGCATCGCCATTGGCTACTACTTTATAGCTGCCTGCACCAGAAACATTGAAAGTTAGCTCATTTTCTGCATCCGGACAAAGGTTTCCGTCTTTATCAACGATTTTTGCAGTGATATAACTCAAATCCCTGCCATCTGCAGTCAGCTCCCTTCTGTCGGCCTCCAAAACAAGGTGATCTGGTTTGCCCGCTGTATGAACAGTTTCTTCAGCTGCTGCTTTTCCGTTCTGGTCATAGGCTATCACCTTTATTGTACCAGCCTCGTATTTTACATCCTTCCACATCAGTCTGTATTTGCTGGTATTGGAACTTTTATTCTTGCTCAGCCTGCCCATGCTTTTGCCATTGATAAAAAGTTCTGCTGAGGGATAGCTGGTATAGGCAAAAACGGGTGTCACCTGCCCTTCCCTGCCCGGAAATGTCCAGTGTGGCAGGATATGAAGGGTAGGTTTTTCTGTATTCCATTTGCTTCTGTACAGGTAATACCTGTCTTTGGGCAAGCCTGCAAGGTCCAGGATCCCAAAGTAAGAACTGTGTGAAGGCCAGACCTCATCGTAAGGGGTAGGTTCTCCAAGATAATCAAAGCCCGTCCATACAAATTCGCCGGTTACAAATTCCAGTGAATCCTGTTTTGCAAATTCATCATCAGGAACCTGAGACCATTCGCAAAACTCAAAATCGTAAGAGGAGCTCTGGCGATCCGGATACAGTTTCATGGCAGCAAACGCAACAGGAAATTTGTATACGCCTCTTGAACTTACAGTTGATACAGTCTCTGTACCCAATAAAAATCCCTGCGGTAAGCGGGTATTTGCACTTTCGTACAGGTTGGGTTTATAGTTGAACCCCGGAATATCTACCGCCGAGGCAAAGTTGTTGTTCATTACATTGTCGTAATGGTTCATGCCCATGGTTACCTGGCGCGTAGGATCTTCACGGTGACAGATGTCCTGCAGGAAAGTAATGAGCTTATTCCCATTAACTGCATCCTGGTCGCGGACTTCGTTGCCAATGCTCCACATGATTACCGATGGATTGTTCCTGTCGCGGTGCACCATATTAACGATATCTTTCTCTGCCCATTCGTCAAAGAGTACATGATAACCGTTTTTCACCTTTGGCGTTTTCCATTCGTCGAATGATTCGATCATCACCATAAAGCCCATTTCGTCACATAGCTTTACCAGTTCCGGTGCAGGCATGTTGTGCGACGTGCGGATGGCATCGCAGCCCATATCCTTAAGAATGGTAAGCTGTCTGCGCAGGGCGGATACATTCATTGCAGCGCCCAGAGGACCAAGGTCATGGTGGTTGCACACGCCTTTAAACTTGCGGTATTTGCCGTTCAGCGAAAAGCCTTTTACAGGTTCAAATTTTATCGTGCGGAAACCAAAAGTAGTTTCATACTGGTCTTTTAAATCGTTGCCCGCATAGAGCCTGGAAACTGCGGTGTACAAAACCGGTGTCTCGGGCGACCACAAGGCCGGGGTTTTCACAATCAACTGCTGCTCAAACTGTGACTGATCTGTTTCTGCAAGGACTGAACTCATAGTACTAACGATTTTTCCCGAAGCATCTTTAATGTCTGTAACGAGCTTTAAACCTGCCAGCGCAGCGGTAGAACTTTCCACTTTTGTTTTGATGTTTACTTTGGCAAAAGCGTCATTGATCACAGGTGTAGTCACATAGGTTCCCCAAACAGGAATGTGCACATCATCTGTTACAATCAGATGCACATTTCTGTACAAGCCTGCTCCAGGGTACCATCTTGAGGCTTCGGGCAGGTTTTCTAAGCGTACAGCAAGGCTGTTATCCTCACCGGGTTTAAGAAAGGATGTGATATCTATTGAAAAAGAGCTGTAGCCATAAGCCCAGTGCCCGGCTTCTTTACCGTTAACAAATACTTTTGGATAACTCATTGCTCCGTCAAAAAGCAATACGGCACGCTGACCGGCCTTAAAATATGAGGCGCTAAGGTTTCTGCGGTACCAGGCTGTGCCGATAAAGGGCAACCCGCCGGTACGCCCCAGTTTTTTATGCATGGTTTTTTCCAGGTTCTCTATAACCTGTACATACTGGACATCATTGTTCCCATCAAAGGGGCCTTTTATTGCCCAGTCGTGGGGAATGCTGATGTTCTCCCATGCTTTAGCATTAAATTCAGGGTTTGCTGCATTCGCAGGATCTCCCTTTGTGAATTTCCAGTTGTCCTGTAAAAGGTATTCTTTACGGGTTTGTGAAGATGTTTGAAGAGTAAACAGCAGAACAGAAACAGAGCTGATGAATAGCGTTTTTTTGAGAGCGCGCAGTATATACATAAGGTGATTGGTATTTTGTAAGTATAATAAAATAAAGCCGGTACCGTATGTCTAAACGAATTAATTGCCGGCCTTTGCTTTTATAAAAGTAAGACGGTTCAGCAAAAGAGGTTAGGGATATCAAATTAAATTAAAAGGAATTTCTTTCTGAGATTCTAATGGCCGCATGGCCAACGGCCAGCTCGATATCCTTGATGGCCAGTTTACCTGGCATTTCGGGATTATCCATTGCTGCCCGCCGGATGCAAATGATCTGCTCCCCCAGGCCTGATTTCAAGACATCAATTGCCTGTGAACTCAAAGCAAGATCATGAAAATCAATGAAATTTTAATATAAGTTAAGACAAATATCAGCGGAAAAGGTCGCAACTATATTGATCGACGCAGGCCCATCGTCCAACGTGGAAATTATTACAGGAATTTGTTTACGATTACGTCCTATTGAGGCTGCATCATTGTGATATTGAGCCTCTGAGAATTGAATATTTGAAAGTGCTCCCTTAGGGGGGTACAAGTAAAAATAGCAAAAAAGAAGCTGATCACGATTTGTGATACAGCCTCATCATACTCTCCAATTATGGCTATATTTGGGGGATAGGTATCAGTTACTAGCGCGATATTTATTAAAGTTATGTTTCTCATGCGAATTGCAGCGGAAGCTATATAGATATATGATGAAAAAGTATAAAAAAATACTGGCAGTGGCAATAGCGGCGCTTATAGCCAACAGCGCTGATGCGCAGACCAAAGGCGAACCAACGAAAAAGCCTAATGTTATCGTTATCTATTCAGATGACCAGGGTTCTCTGGATTTGAATATTTATGGTGCAAAAGATCTGATGACCCCCAACCTGGACCGTTTGGCACACAGCGGCACGCGATTTAGTAATTTTCATGCCGCATCTCCCGTTTGTTCACCCTCAAGGGCATCGTTACTGACCGGCCGCTATCCGCAAAGAGCGGGACTGGATAATAACGCGCCCAGTGTTTATGGCGGTAGTGGCGGGATGCCCGGCAGCCAGTTTACAATGGCAGAACTGTTTAAAAGCGGCGGATATAAAACCGCGCATATCGGTAAATGGCATATCGGTTATTCGCCAGAAAACATGCCTAATCAACAAGGTTTCGACTATTCTTTTGGCTTTATGGGCGGCTGCATCGACAGCTACTCGCACTTCTTTTACTGGAACGGGCCAAACAGACACGACCTCTGGAGAAACGGTACCGAAATATGGGAAGACGGCAAGTACTTTCCTGACCTGATGGTTGACGAAGCAGGTAAGTTCCTCGAAGAAAACAAGAGCAGTCCTTTCTTTATGTACTTCGCGGTGAATATGCCGCACTACCCTCTGCAGGGCGAACAGAAATGGCGCGACTACTACAAAGACCTCCCGGCACCCAGAAGAATGTATGCTGCGGCGGTTTCTACCATGGATGAAAAGATTGGTTTACTATTAAAAAAAGTTGATGAACTGGGACTTACCGATAATACCATCATTATTTTCCAGGCCGATCAGGGACATTCAAAGGAAGAGCGCACATTTGGCGGCGGCGGATATGCCGGTGCACACCGGGGTTCAAAATTCAGTGTATTCGAAGGCGGCATCCTGGCGCCGGCAGTGATCAGCTGGCCGGGCCATATCCCTGCAGATGCTGTTCGGGATCAGTTCTCCACGAATATAGACTGGTTCCCTACCCTGGCTGAGTATTGCCATATCAGTTTGCCTCAGCGCAAGATTGACGGGCAAAGCCTGGTAAAGGTGATTGCGTCTGCAAAAGCTAAACCAGCACATCAGGAGTTTTACTGGCAGTTTGAAGGAACAAAGGATAATCCTCAGTGGGCTGTCATGGAGGGCGACTGGAAACTGCTGCACAGCCCGCGGGAATCAAAACCTGAGGACCTGGATGCAAATCAGTTTATGCTGGTGAATATGAAAACCGGCAGTGATGAAAGCAAAAACGTTGCAGCAGCGCATCCGGATATTGTGCAGCGTCTGAAAACTAAGTACCAGAAATGGATCAGCGAGGTGTTCACACAGTAATCAAAACTAAGGTACCACTCACAACTTCTTGCAGACTTGTTATATCCTCCTGGATCTATTTGGGACATACAATTATACAGCCTTGCTATTAAATTCATCTAGTTGTAAATTAAGTAATGAGAATATTAAATAAGAGTTTTTAAAAGATCATGGTCATACCTTTACGTGAAAAAGAAAATGGCTGAACGCGTCACTACTATATTGAATGAAGTTAATGTAATCAGAACTGGCCCGCGTGGCGGAACACCAGTTGTATTCCTGCATGGTGTTGGCTTAGACCTTACCTCATGGTCAGATCAAATTGAAAAACTACACCATGAATTTGACGTCATTGCCTTTGATTTTCCAGCGCACGGACTGTCAAAGCCTCTTGAAGGTGAACTGACATTTGTGAAATTTGCAAATGTTCTTTTCCAGCTGATTGAAGAATTGTCACTTGGCCCAGTCCATCTGGTAGGTATCTCTTTCGGTGGTATGGTCGCTCAGACAGCGGCCGGCATGCGTCCAGATCTGGTACGTTCCATTGCACTGCTGGGCAGTGCATGTGACTTTGCTGAGAACGTAAGGGGAATTTTAAGAGAGCGGGCAGAATTTGTAAAAAATCAAGGAATGCTGCCCTTACTACCGATTTCTCTTGAGC
Source organism: Pedobacter westerhofensis (assembly GCF_900182595.1). Lineage (GTDB taxonomy): Bacteria > Bacteroidota > Bacteroidia > Sphingobacteriales > Sphingobacteriaceae > Pedobacter > Pedobacter westerhofensis. The sequence continues at coordinate 77,882 of NZ_FXTN01000011.1, forward strand.
GCTATTTTACTGCAGATTTTCATCAGAAACGCCCCGATGTGATAGACCGGATTAAAAAATTGATCTACCAGCAGGACCCGCTCGTTCACGCGGCAATGTGGAATATGATTTCTATACTGGATACAAAACGGGAATTGCAGGAGATCTCTCTGCCAGCACTCATCATTGTAGGAAGTGAGGATACAAGTACACCAGTAGCTGCTGCACAGGACTTAGCTGAGGCTCTTCGTACTGAATTGTTGCATGTGGTACCAAATGTATCACATATGTTAAACCTTGAAGCACCGGAGGCAATTAATAATTTACTGCTGGACTTTTTAAGATCCCACAGAAAAGCCTTTTAACCTGCGCCTACCGTCTGCTCGCTGACAAAAAGTTCAACATCAACGAAGTATCTTACCTGGGATTTACAGATACTGATTACTTCAGGAAATGTTTTAAAGCAGAGTTTGGGCTGTCTCCTACTGAGAATGTTAAAAGTGCCGAGCAGGTACACAATATCTTTCCATAGATCAATGTGCGGATTTATTTAAACAAAAACGGCTTCTATGTATATTTAGAAGCCGTTTTGAGGATGGATCATTTACCGGAAAGCGCTAAATACCCTGGTGCCGGTTGTTGTGCCCGCTATGGATCAAAATGGTCAATACGGGAGGAGAGCGCCATAAAACGGGCCAGTGGGTTTAATCGTTATGCCCTTCACTACTTTCAAATCCCAGCAAGGCCAGCCTCACAGGTCTGGAAGAAACTTTATGCTTAATCACTTTATTAAAATCATCGAGACTGATCTGATGCACTTCTCCAGCTGCCGGAACGGCAACATAAGCAAACCTGGCAGTAGATTCGAGCACTGGCTTATATGTATCGGTTGAAGCTACAGCAGAAATCACTGTACCTTCTTTCTTCAAGGTCCCTGTTACCAGGTCATAGATACGCAATTTACCATCCAGGGTAAGAACCATCAGGTTTTTACCTGCATAATCAACTTTGCACTGATAAGCATCAGTTCCGCTATAAATCGTGGTGATTTTATTCCCGGTAACATCTATGAGGTAAGCACCCTTGGTAGCTACATAACCAATAAACTTTTTAGCTGATTCCGCATAGTAAATACTGGCCAAACGAAATGCACCAAATCCATCAGGGTTAGGGATCAGGCGTTGCTCACCGGAAGCATTAACCACCAGCACGCCGCCTGCAGTTGCAGCTCCAGAGGTAAAACCACCGAACACAGCTACATTGCCATCACCGGCATTACCATGGATAGCGCCAATTTCTAAAGTAGAAGCATGTACCAGCCCGCCTGTTTTACTAATTACCTTTACCCGGTTTGGGGAGGCTCCGCTGGTTGCTGCAACCGTTACAGCATAGTTGCCGTTTGCAAACTGTGCCATGGCACCGTGGTGAGGCAATAAACCCGCATTAACTACGCCGAATTTTGTACCTAGCACGTTAAAATTGGCTTCCTCTCCTACGCTTAAGGTTCCATCACCATCGTTAAAAATCAACGATTCTGTGCCTTTGCTTTTGAAATGGGTTGGTTTGGTGCCAGTAGCAGTAATCACAGACCATTGCGCTGCACGATCTACATCAACATGGTCTTCATGTGAAAGCAGACCGGAGTCAAATACTTCTGCCAGGTTCTGGCTGCCGTACAGTACCGCGGCGTACCGTCCTGATGCTGTAGGGTAAAGATTTGCTAAAGGATATTTTGCATTAAAGGAGGTGATGCTGGCTGCAAAGGGATCCAACAAGTTAAGCTGTGTACTCAATTCATCAGCCACCATCACGCGTACGTATTTGTATTCCTTTGCTGCCTCATCCTCTTCCGGAGCAACAACGTCATTGTCTTTTTTACAGGCTGTAAACGCCAGACCAAGGGTTAATAGCAGGGCTAATTTCTTTAAGTTGTGTTTCATGTTCATAATTGTTTGAATGTTTAAATTGGCCCCTTTAGAGCCGGCTGAGTGATATGGAATTTTATATGATTTTGATGCTTAAGCCTTTGATAGTTTGCCAGCCTTCCTTATCGGTGAGGCGGATCATAAAATGATAATCACCCGGATCAACACTCGCGGGTACGGCGATTTCCTGTTGCACTTCATAGCTGCTCAGGCCTGCAGCTATAGGATAACTTTGTATCAGCAAAAAGGGTGTAACAGGTGTTTTTACAGTTTCCATATCGCATGTGGCCAATTCAGTACTATGCGTATGATGATCAAAGTTGTGATGAATGTCTATGCTGACAGATCCAAGAGTTGTATTATCGCTCATTTGAGCACGGAAGATGAACGTTTCGCCACGCTTAACCGTGCTGCATTGTTTAGGGAAGGCAGTTGCGCTTTCAATATTGATGACCGGGTATTCGGTGTCGATTTCTGAGGTACTGTCTTTCTTACAACCGGTAAAAAACAATAGGATCAGTGAGATAAAGAGTAATGGCTTTTTCATTGCAGGAATTATTAATGGGAAATTATCGTGTTAACCGGGACATTGGCTTCGGCATAAATGGTGATGCTCTTTTTTACTTCCAGCTTGCTGCCGTTCTGGTCGTTAACAACCACCACAAAATCATATTTACCCTCAGCAGCATCCGTAGGGATATAAAAGTGCTTATGAACGGTGGTATTCTTTGCATCTTTGTAGGTATCCCATGTAATTTCATGGCTCCATGCTTTCACATAGGTTTCGCCGGTACGGGGTAAAATTTTAACCTGTACATTTTCGATCTTCCCGCTTACCAGTACGTCGGCATTTAAATGGAAGTCTTTGCCAATTACGCCTATCTCGTTATTGTTTATTCCTATCTCCAGGTTTTGGATAGTAGGCTGTACCCGTTCAGGTTCGTCGCCGGCATCCTTCTTACATGCCGTAATGCCAATGGCGATAAAAAAGCATACGAACATCGTGCTTCTCATTTTCATGAATTTTGAGTGTTGAGATTTCATCATTGATTAATTGTTTTGTTGTTTATGCGTTTGTGACTGAACGTTAAATGGCACTTTGAGCGATAGAACAATGTTCCTCCCCGCTTCTGGCAATTCTATCAGCCGGTAGAAACTGGTATGATTGAGATATCTGGTATTGAGCAGGTTCTGCGCCTGCAGACTGATCATCACAGCTTGTTTATGAATACGAACCTTTGATCCCGCCTGCAGATTGATTATCTGGTAACCAGGTGTTTTCTTTTCTGGTGGTACGATATTATTCTGCGCAGCAGTAATGCAGTAATCAATGGAGAAGTAGCTGTCCTCAAAACGGCCTTTCAGTTTAGGGGACCATGTTAAATTAAACAAGGCCGAAGCCGGAGGCGAGAAAGGCAGCGTATATCCCTTTTTCTCACCGGATAACTGCTTTGCATACAGGTATTCTGCCAGTACTTCTGTAGTCAGGTTTTTAAGCAGCTGATATTTCAGCTGCAGCTCCCCGCCGTAACGCTCCACCCGGCTCTGTGCATATTGAAATACCTGATTCCCTGCGCCATAAAAGTAGTCGTGTGCTGCTGTTGGGTTTAGATAGATATAATTTGGAAAGTAGTTATAGAAAGGGCTGAGCTGTACAGACCAGCCTGGGGCAGCCCAGGCTAAACTTAAATCTGCCTGGTAGGATTGCTCCGGAGATAATGCCGGGTTGCCGCGCTCATAACTGAAATAATGATAGTTCACACCATTGGCGGCCAGCTCTTTTGCAATCGGCATCCTAAAACTTTTGCCCACATTGGCTTTTAAGCTAAAGCCACCCGCCGGGTTGTAATTCAATCCGGCAGACCATACCAGGCTATTAAATACCCGGCTAAGATCTTCCGCCCGGGTTAACTTCTCCATAGCAGTTACCCCATCAGTAGTTACTGTAGAGTTAAACCAATCCTGGTAGGCAAACATATTGATCTGCCCGTAATCATACCTCAGAGCTCCGTGCAGCAATACTGTTTCGCTCAGTTTATACTTGTCATAAACAAAAGCGCCGGTACTGCTCTGTTTGAAGGAAGGGACCAAAAAACTCCAGCCATATATATCATTGTTTTGCCGTTCCAGATTGGCACCCAGTTTAACTTCATGCCTGCCCAATGAGATATTGTCCCGCAGGTTAATGCTATATACCCGCTTATCAAACTCCCTTTCAAGACTGGCGGGAATTTGCAGGTCTGCGGGATAAACCGGCGGCATGTATCCATGATTTACATACGGGCTAAATTCCTGTCTGAAATTATGCTGATAGCCCAGTTCCATTTCCAGGCGGTTCCCTGGCAATTGGTACTCCGTATGGTTGATTAACTTCAGATGATTTACCTTTTGGTTGGGCATAAGAAGATCTCTGCTGGATGCATCATGTAATACTTCGTCTACGCGCCTGGGCTCAAGGCCGTGGGCATTGGCGAAAAAACCACTTTTGCTATATGTATTGCTTAAATAAAATATTGAACGAAAACGATCATTTATATAACCTGTGTTCAGGTGTAAGCCTGTTTCTGTACCTGCTGTGTTCCTCAGCTGGTTATTGTGCAGATTAACCGCATAATCATACACATAGACTTTATCATTAGGTACACGGTAATCGCCATAATCCTGGTAAGTAACCCTGGCATCAAAAAACCAATCCCGTTTTCTTCCATACAGATTTACCGAAGTGCCATAGAGATTATTGTTGGTTTTGCCGATCAGGTCTACTGATCCGCCCAAAGTATAGGGCGCCGGTACCCTCGCCGGCTCGATATCTATAGCACCGCCAATCGCATCAGATCCATACACAAAAGATGCCGCCCCTTTAATCAGTTCTACCTCTCCCGCAGCAAACTGGTCGATCTCTAATCCATGATCGGCACCCCATTGCTGTCCCTCGTGCTTTACCCCTTTATCCACTACGACTACCCGGTTAAAGCCCAGTCCCCTGATTAATGGTTTAGACTGCCCCGAACCAATACCTATAGTTTTGATACCCGGTAAACGTTCAAGCGTTTTCATCAGACTGCCCCCCAGGTTCCGCTGGATAAAGTCGGCCGTTACCACTTCTACATTGAGTGACTCCTCCTGCCTGCGTGAGGCGATATGTTTGTCTTTCACTGTTACTTCGGCCAACTGATGCGGTAAACGATGTAAGATGAATGGGAAATGTAGATTTCCGGAGCGCAGCTCAGATTTAAATTGTAGCGCTTTGAAACTTTCGTGACCCGTTTGGATTTCGAATGCACCGGCACTGAGGTTGTTAAAAACAAAATAACCCTTCACATCTGTGGTGGCTTGCCTGGATGCAGGATATAGATAAATTACTATACCTTTTAGCGGTTGGCCCTGTTCATCTTTGATAATACCAGACAAACGAAGATTTTGCGCCTGCATTTCTATAGATGGCAGGACGAATGATAATACAATAAATAGTTTCTTCACGTAGAATGAAGTTTAGCGCATGGGAACTAACATGGGCGATAACTGCGTAATAAAACGCAATAAAGCCAATGATAACCCCTTAGATGAATAGCTGGAAAATAATCGTAAAAGAAGCTACGCCAGTAGAGCGCAGCGCGAGCAATCAATCAGGAAAAGATTGATTAAGCAAACAGTACCGGGGGACCTTTATTGGTAAAACCCTGCAGGGTGAATTTATAGTTACCGACAAATACCCCTGTTGAATACCTGATCGGCTCAGGCAGCGAAAATATGATAACCGGCGGATAAGAAAAGAACAGGTGCTTCCCCTGTTTATGCATCAGATAGTCACATATTTTACAGTCGTCTGTGCTGGAGATTGTATCCTCATCGCTGGAAGTTTGCTCAGTTTTAACTACCTGGCTATGCCTGTGGAAAATCTGAACGACAGTGATGGAAAGAAAAAGCAAGACCAGCAAGACTGCGCCCAACTGGTGAAATTTCTGAATGATATATTTGCCCTGGTTTTTCAATTCGCATCAAAGTTGCATTAAAACATTTAATAAATCAAATATTTTATGCCACAATATTTACACCACCGGCGATGGTGATATCAAGGCGCCAGGAATGCCATGATTGTGCATCGATGCGTTAAATACACGTAAGCGTGGTAGTTTTTAAAATTGATGGGTGATAATTCCTGTTTTTGAAACACATAATTTTAAAAAGGATTAGCAATGAAGATCAATCAAAACGAATTTAGAACGTACGCCGTAAAACATCATCGCATAGGTAGCCTGCATGTTGATGGATACATAGGCCGTGCCAGTGGCATTATCAAAAACATGACACCCTACATCACAGAAGAACGCCAGCTCAATGTGGCACAAATGGACGTTTTTTCCCGTCTGATGATGGACCGGATCATTTTTTTAGGTGAGCCTGTCGCAGCGCCAATGGCAAATATTATTCAGGCACAATTACTGTTCCTACAATCTGTGGATGCAAAAAAGGATATTCAGCTTTACATCAATTCACCTGGCGGAGACGTTTATTCAGGCATGGGCATTTATGACACTATGCACCTGATCACACCTGATGTTGGAACAATCTGCATTGGCATGGCTGCATCCATGAGTGCCACATTGCTTTGCGCAGGCGCCGCAGGAAAGCGTGCCGCGCTACAGCATTCACGGGTGATGATCCATCAGCCTTCAGGTGGTGTACAAGGTGTTTCAGCAGATATCGAAATCACCGCGCAACAGGTAATAAAGGTTAGGGAGGATCTGTATAATATCATCGCCAAACATAGCGGACAAACTTACGACTGGGTGCATAAGGCATCTGACCGGGACTATTGGATGACCGGGCAGGAAGCAAAAGCACATGGAATGGTAGATGAGGTACTGGGACAAACAGATTAACATCCATTTTAACTACAGCAATCATACTTAAACTGTAATAGCACCATCATAAGCTAATGTGGTGCTATTATCTTCATAAATCAATGCTCAGTTTTTCTCCAAAGAGATCGGATTCGATCAAGTATCATATTCCACCCACTACTGTACACAATTTTTCAGAATGCTGGAGGGACTGATATACATTTGTTGCGTCTCCTGATCAGCTAGCTTTGAGCTACCCTTCAGCTACCTTTCGCCTAGCTCCATCCTGTCCTTTGGGTATCTTTCTACTACCTCATCCCCAACTGAAAATTAAGCGACTGAAACGATATCCCAAGCCCCATGTATTGCGCTAATTCTATTACTGCTGTGCGGGGGAAGAGTAAATATTTGTTGCGCCGATGGCCGACTAATTGGGCTTTTAGGTCCTGGTAATTGGATTACGGCAGATTTAAGTTGTTAGCAGTATATCATGAATTCTTCTTGCTTTTTAAGGCCATTAGCCTAGAAACATAAAGCCGTACCACAAACCGTGATACGTCTTTTACTGCAGAAACATTAACAATAATCCCCTATAGGATCCAAACGAAAAAAGTGTCGGTTTAAGTTTGGATGGTCGCCTTTGCATGAAGCCAGCTATTTGATGTTCAGTTCTCGTTGAAATCACGGACTCTATTTTAAATTTTCAGGAAGATTTTATTTTTATACAAGAGGTATAATAATGCAAGCTGGGTTAATACAACACCAATAGCCGCCAAAGTTTCCTGCCAGTTGACCGAGGCAAGGTGGATCAATCCACCAAAAACAAAATTGCTGGTATATTTAAAATCTACTATTCCTTCTGCTGCCAGATAGATTAATATAGAATTTACACCAATGAGCATAAAAGGATACGTCCACTTTTTATATCCCGCTACATCGATGATCAGGTAAAAGACCGATAAAAATAATAAGCTCCAACCGCCTACAAACAGCACAAAGGAACTGCTCCATAAACGCTTGTTAATCGGAAAATTAAGATCCCATAAACTGCCCAGGGCAATCAGTACAAGTCCGGTTGCAAACAATGCAATACCTTTTTTATACATCGGCCATTTGTCTGAATTAAGTTTAAGAAACTGGCCGGTAAATACCCCCAGTAAAGCAGAGCCGATCGCAGGTATGGTAGACAAAATGCCTTCCGGATCATGACCGGGATCGTGCAGCCTGCCGGGCAACAATAACTGGTCTACATATGATTCCAGGCTGCCCTGCATTGTGAGTACACCCGCGCCATATCCCGGAACCGGGATGAACATCATTGCTGCCCAGTAACCAATCAATATTCCTGCAAAACACCATAACTGTCCGCGCAGGTCAAAGTTCAGAAAAATAATTCCTGCAAAGAACCATGCCAGGCCAATTCTGCCCAGCACGCTGGCAAAACGGGTATGCTCATAGCCATCAAATCTGAACAGGCCATTAACTACTACTCCCAGGAAAAGCAGGATCAGTGTGCGCCGGATCATTGAAATATAAATCTTTTTTTTCTCTGCTCCCGGCAAGTCCATGGGATTGCTCACTCCTGCTTTCTCCATTTTATTATGGAAAGAATAAGGCATGGATACTCCGGCTATAAAGAGAAAAAGCGGGAAGATCATATCGTAAAAAGTGATTCCGTTCCATTCTGTATGGTGCAGCTGGCCCGACATCCATAACAGTACCGGCCAACCCGTTGCTTTGGCCATTGCATGAATCACGTGTTCGCCGCTCATGATCCAGAACATGTCAAAGCCACGCAGGGCATCCAGTGATAAAAGGCGTGCAGGTTTAGCGGGAAGTACTTTACCCCCTGCTGCTGCCTGCTGCATTGGTGTGCTAATCTTTTCCAATATACAGTGGTTATAAATTCTGTCCGATTGTGGTTCTGTATTTTCTATAGAATTGCTGTGCAACAGCTACGCTGTTTCCTTTCGCTTCAACAGGATATGCTTTTTTTGTTTTTACCCAGTTCCATTCCCATTTGCTGATCGTTTGCTCAAAAGCTTTCAGGTCCATTTCTTTATTAGCTTTTAGAGCTATCGAAGCTGAACTGAAGAATTTCTGCCAGCGTACTTTGTAAAAATCATTGAGTAATCCGCTCCATTGACGGCATGAATATTCGCGCAGCGGGCTGTTCTCGCCGCCCCATAAGGTTACCAGGTCACGCGCATTCTGCTCATACAAGGCTTTTTCTGCCGCCGTTGTACCACATTTACGCGCATCCGCAATCCATGGCCCTAACAGAAAGTCTTTTCTCGTGGCCAGCAGGGCATCCATATCGGAGATTAGTTGCAGATATTCTGCTGAGTACTTTGTAAAGTCTGCAGCGTTTTTATCATGGTAAGCCTTAACCCATTTCTTCTGTAAAGGACCAGCATAATTCGCCATCGCCTGCCTGGTCACATCTACCAGATCATACTGGAACCCATCGCTTTTAGCATTTGAGGGAGCCGCTTTGATCAGCTCATCCCAAGCAGGGAGAAAATCTTTACGCTCGTAATTCAAACGCGTTTTTGTCCATACTGTAGCAGAATCGAAAGTCGGCCTTCCGGTGATGATTGATTCTGCTCCGTCACGAATGGTTTTACCATTGAAGGCTGTTTTCTTAAGCACATCCCAGGCTTTAACAGCGTGGGGATTTACGTTGCCGTATCGGTTAAGGATATATTTTTTGAGCCACTGGTCAAGATTGATCTCTTTATCCTGCCAAACATTCTCCATCATTAGTTCATACAATACAGGAGTTTGTTCAATCGCTTCCATCGTGAGGCCAATTCCTTTCAGTTTTCCGGCATTAGGATCATGTAAAGCCTGTGCGGGACCAGAGGCCACTCCTTCTATCCGGCCGAACATCGAGATATTACCTCCAAAGTTATGCAGCATATTCCAAATCCAGGGCTTACCGTAATAGGCCTCGGTGCGTTTCCATACCGGCTCAATTTCCGAAGCCAGGTCCAGCATAATCATATGATCATTTGGAACTGCATCCAGCAGGGCTTTAATCTGTGGCGTTTTCCAAAATTTACGGTCGCTGTAAAACAACCAGCCCTGCATCACCCACACGGCTTTTGGATCAGCTTTGCTCATTGCCTGATAAATCCTAGCACTCAGCGCTGTTAAATAGGCAGGATCATCAGTTGGCGGCTCATTTTCATTAAAAGTATCGGCTGAATAGAGATGATCCGTGCCATATAGTTTGGTTTGAACTTCGAGAAACTTGCGCCCGATCTGTTCAAACATTGGGTCTTCCGTGTCGAGGATATAAGTATCATCAAAGCCGTTAGTCCAGTTGGTTTGTTTAAGTTTAGATGTTGGGAAGCGCTGTTTAAAAGCAGAAGGTACGTGGCCGGTAAAAGATTGTAAAACAGGCTTCATACCCAGTTCGCGTTCTCTTTTTAAAATCTGCTGCTGCAGATCGCGGTGGCTGGTCATCCAGCTCATAGGCAGAGGACCGCCCCAGCCATCCAGGTTGCCCATCCAGAACCAGCCAAAATAAGCAGGTCCGCAGAAAAATGTGCTCAGGTCCTGATCAGTAAAGCCCATGCCTTTGTATACCTCATACCAGGTATATTCCTGTCCTGTAAGTGCCAGTGGCATGTTGATCCCGTGAAGGGCCATCCAGTCGATCTCTTTTTCCCAGCGTTTCCAGTCCCACCAGCTCATGCTATAATTATAGGTGCAGTAGTTCAGGTAATAACGATATTCGTATGGGGTTGTTTTGTGTACTTTCTCTTTAACAACAGGAAGCACAGCAGGTATATTTAAATTGGTACCATTCCAGGTGATCTGGCAATGGACATATTCGGTAAGGTAATGATACAATGCCGAGGCTACGGCTACGCCGTTGTTGCCACGCAGGATAATTTTCCCTTTAGCGCTTTCAACTTCAAAAACATCCTTTGGTGCATCAGCGGGCAGTTCTTCTACAATAAAAGAACCTGCGCGTGCAGGGACAACGCGCTTGATCAGGGCGTAGGATGTAGCGGTTTTAAATTGTGCGAATGCCAGTACCGGTAAAAAACAAACCAGTAAAAACACCAACTTCTTTACTTCTTTCATATGGATATATTGGTTGATTGGGCAAAAAAGACCGTCCAGTTTCAACTGTGGTTCATTCCGAAACAGGTGTCCTGCCGGAATGTAATTTAGGCAGTAAAAGCATCCTCTGCAAATATGTTTTGCAGAGGATGGAGTTTATTTTAATATCCTGGGTTTTGCACCAGTTTTGGATTGAGCTGAATTTCACTTTTTGGAATCGGAAAAATACGGCGCTGAGGATCAGCATTAGTTTTTATACCCCATGGCTTTTCATACTGACCAAATCTGATCAGATCGTTCCTGCGCCACATTTCCATAGCTAACTCACGGCCTCTTTCGTCTAAAATATCAGCAAGGGTGACTGTTGTAAATGGCGAAGCCTGCGCACGTGCGCGTACCAGATTAACCAGCGACAAGGCCGTTGCGCCGTTTGTTGCCGTTGCGCCGCGCAGAATGGCTTCAGCTTTTGTGAGCAGGATATCTGCATAGCGGAACATTGGAAGGTCGTTACTCTGATCTCTCACTGTAGAAGTACTATCAGGATAAAATTTAATATTTCTGTACCCCTGCTCATTGGCTAACTCATCATTTCCGATGTCAAAGGTGGCGTTGTTTCTCCAGATAATATCAGGAGTAAACTCTAGTTGATGGACAACTGATCCTGTAGGATTACTGCCGGTATAGTTATCATCAAGCCCCTTATTGGTTGTGGTTATCATGATCGGCACACCGGTGTGAGTATACTGCTTACCTGTTAAATATTGTCTTCGTCTGATATCTTTGGTATCATTGTATAGCGCATAATAACTTGCGTAAGAATAAATTGGTCCGGCAGGAGAATAAGGCATACTATACTTGGCACGCAGGGCCGGATGCATCGTAAACCTCGCATAATATTGGCCCAGAGCCTGCACATTGTCAAAAGGTACCGCAAAGATAAAGTCTTTGATCTGCGGACCATTATTGGGCTTAAACATGCCAATATAATCTGCATCCAGCGCATACTTGCCAGCATTGATAATATTATCACACATCTTTACTGCATCGGCATTTCTGTCTGTACCGATATAATATGACGCATTAATGTACATTTTAGCAAGTATTGCATACGCCAGGTATTTTGTAGGCCTTCCGTAAGTAGTTGCATCAACAGTTGTACTCAGGTTTGGAATCTGCTCCAGCAGTTCAGTCTCGATGAAGGCAAATACCTGGGCGCGTGGCTGTGTAGCAAGATTAGTAGTGTCGCCAAAAGTTTTAGAGACAGGAATGTTTCCATATAAATCCATCATATAGAAGTAGGACATCGCCCTCATGGTTTTGATCTCTGCCACGGTTTGAGCTTTAGCCGTACTTTCAGCCACAGCGCTGAAGAGAGATAAAACCTGGTTGCAGGTACTGATGGTGCCAAATCCCCAGGTCCAGTTGTTCAGTACCAGGGAATTGTCCTGATTGTAGGTATGCAGGTTCATGGCGGCATAAATACCGCCGTCAAACCAGTTACCACCTCTGGCAACCATCACGTTTTCATCCGCCGCGATATTTGCTGTTATCCAGTAAGACCGGTCCGGTCCACCGCGGAATTTTGTATAAATGGGTCCTGTAGCAGCTATAAACTGGGCAGGTGTTTCAGGAAAGGTTGCCGGCGTGAGTGAAGAAACCGGGGTAACGTCAAGCTTAGTACATCCTGTAATACCTGATATTCCTGCTGTGAGGGCTAAAATCCCTATAACTATATGTTTTTTGAAACGAGTCATTGTGTTTAATTTTAAAAGATTCAACTATAAATCCAACTGAATACCTGCTAAGAAACTTCTGGTTTTTGGATAGAAGTTATTGCTGTCCACCCCGATAAACTGCCCGCTGGCCTGGTTATTCAGGCTCAGATTAAGTTCAGGATCTACGCCTTTATACTTCGTGATCAGGAATAAATTAGTACCCGTCAGATAAAAACGAATGCCATGGACATAATTTCCAGCGAGCTTAAATTTATAGGCAAGCGTTGCATTACTTAAACGCACAAATGCGCCATTTTCCAGGTATCTTGTAGAATAAAGGTGTGCATTGATATCGGTTACAGGTTCAGACAATGTTAACACGGGCACATTATGGGTAGTTACCTGGGTAGGCTGATTATAACTTGCCAGTGAAGCATTCATAATCTTATTGCCACCCTGCCCGCGGAAGAAGAAATTAAGGCTGAAGTTCTTATAAGTGAAATTATTTCCCCAACCAAAGATATAGGTGGGCTGTGCATTTCCTGCGTAGGTCTGGTCTGTACTTTTCGGAGTAGTAGTAGGATTACCATCTGCGCCTAAATACGTAGACACACCATTAGTTAAACCTAAATATTGAAGTGTGTAAAATTGGCCGAGAGGATAACCTGCTTCAATGATAGAGACAGTTACACCGCTTTGCCCGGGGCCTTCAGGAACGCCGGCATAGATTTTTGAGAGGTTAGTTCCCAATGAAGTAATCTTGTTTTTATTGAAAGAGATATTTCCATAAGTTTCCCAGGCAAAATTGGCAGCTTTCACAGGCGTTGCATTCAAACTGATTTCCACGCCTTTATTATCCATACTACCTACATTAGCTGTTAGTGTAGACACCAGGTTTGTTACTGTAGAAACCGGGATAACGGAGATCATATCGGTAGTTTTCTTCTGGTATACATCTACCGAGCCACCTAATCTTCCTTTCAGGAACGAGAAATCAACTCCGGCATTTACTGTACCTGTAGTTTCCCATTTCAAGTCTGGATTGGGGTTCTGAGTTGGGCCAATGGCACCGATAAATGCGCTGTTGTAATAAAAATTTCCTGTTGTACCATACTGTGTGAGCGGGGTGTATGCAGGAAATCCTTGTGAGTTACCAGTTTTACCATAACCGATACGCAGCTTCAGGTCGTCAAAAATAGTTTGCGATTTCATGAAAGACTCATCAATAATTCTCCAGGCTGCAGAACCTGCAGGGAAATAGCCCCACCTGTTATTTGCACCAAAGGCATTTGATCCGTCACGACGTACCGAAGCCTGGAAGATATACTTGCCTTTGTAGCTATAGTTCAGGCGCGAATAAAAGGATATCAGGCGTAATGTTTCTACCTGCACTGTACCGTAATTTACACGATATCCTGATGGCGCAGTACCTAAAGCAAGGTTATTGTAGCTGGTTTCATCAGAAATAAAATTCTGGTTTGTTGACTGGAAGCCATTACCGGTAGTGGTTTCATCATAAGAATAACCCGCTAATGCTTTAAAGTCATGATCACTGCCCCATTTATGCGAATAGCTCAGATAGTTTTCAAATAATTTCTTGGTATCCTGATAGGTAGAACGGATGGCCGAACCATTAAGGTTTTGCGCAATTTCTGATTTCGAATTGTAATAGGTATCGTTAAAAGTAGTCCTGTTTTGATAAGCAAGATTAAAATTATAGAATATGCCAGCGGGTAAGGTGAGTTCTCCCTTTACGTTGCCCAGCAGCAAATTAATCTTTTGCTTATAGGTATCATTTGTAATCAGACCCAATGGGTTATAACCTAATACGAGCGTAGGATCTACATATAGTGAACCATCCGCATTATAGACGGTCCGCGTAGGAAGGTACTGAATAATGGATTTGAAAAATCCGGGGTCCTTACCGTTAACACTTGTCAAAGGAATATCGTTCACCAGCAAGTCAGAGTTGGTCACAGAGTTACTTAACGAAAAGTCCAGCTTCAATTTATCATTCAATGTCTTTTGAGATAGATTTAAACGGCCTACAAAGCGGTCGAACCCGGTATTTTTAATAATCCCCCTGTTCTCGAGGTAATTCAGACTTCCTCCAAAAACTGTTTTTTCTGTACCGCCGCCAAAGGAAAGGTTATGGTTTTGGGCAAAGCCACTGTTACGCTGTGTTACTTTCTGCCAGTCGGTATTACCACCATTGTCATTCTCCGGAGTAAAACTTTGTCCTGTTGCTGCAGCATAAGTCCTCAGCTGATCAGCAGTTGCCAGCTCAAACTGGTTGGCGATTTTTTCCATTGAAGCATAGGCGTCGTAATTCATCCTCAGCTGACCAGGTTTTGCTTTTTTTGTGGTAACGATAATTACTCCATTTGTAGCCCTTGTACCATAAATAGCTGATGCGGAAGCATCTTTTAACACATCAATCGATGCGATGTCTGATGGTGCTACAAGATTGAAATCTGCTCCTGGTACTCCGTCAATGATATAAAACGGTGAAGATGCTGCACCAGCCCTCAATGAGGAAGGGCCTCTCAGTGTAACAGTTGCCGTTCCGTTCGGATTTCCATCACTGGTAATATTCAGACCTGCAACTTTACCTTCCAGCAATGCTGCAGGACTGGTTACCACACCCGCATTAAAATCTTCCGCTTTTATTGTAGTAATAGCACTGGTCAGTTCCTTCTTTGTAGAGGTGCCGTATCCCACTACAACCACCTCGTTCAAAGCCTTTTGATCTTCTCTCAGTGTTACCTTAATATTATTCTCAGTGCCAATTACAACTTCCTTTGCCTCAAATCCGATATAACGAAAAACTAATGTTGCACCTTTATCTGCGTTAATGGAAAAAGTTCCAGTGCCGGAAGTAGCTACGGTTTTGGCTGTGCCTTTTACCTGAACAGATACACCTGGTAAAGGCACACCTTTTTCATCTACAACTGTTCCCGTAATGGTAACCGCATTCATATATTCTTTTATACGGTCAAAAATGGTTTTCTCTTTCTCTTTGATGACGACACTCTTATCATCTATAGAGTATTCCAATGGCTGATCTTTAAAGCAAATCTGCAACGCTTCTTCCAAAGAGGCATTTTTAAGGCTGACCGTAACTGGCTTAGCCTTCTCCAGTGTTTTCGCATCCACCAGGAAGTCATAACCGGTTTGCTTAGCCAGCTCGTTGAACACAGCCTTTAACGGTGCGTTTTTTTTATCGAGATTAACTTTCTGTGCCAGTGAAGCGGCACTTACATGAAATAAAGCAATGGTCATTATGAGCATGGTTATCTTCATAATTCGCAATAATTGTTTGGGACAGCAGATATTATATCTACTACCTTGATGGTTGTAAAATTTCATTACCTTTGATTGGTTTTGGGTTGAGATTGAGTTAGTTCACATCATAATTTTATACGCCCGGACTTTTACCGGATTGCTTCGACTCAATCCGGTATTCATTTTTCAGGAGCGTATTCCGGTGGCAATTATGAACCCTTTTTGTAGATTTTCTTCATGTTGGTTAGGTTTGGTTGATAATTCTGTAAATTGGTTAGTTTATGGTTGTTTAAGGACGGTTATTTTTTTGCCCTCTATTTTAAAATGCACCTTTCCGGTACGCTCCATTAATTTGAGTACTCCTGAGATATTTCTTGTGCTGGATACCACACCTACAAACTGGACATCTGCGGGTTCTCCTTCATATACGACCTCAACATCATACCATCTGGCCAATCTGCGCATCACTACCTGAAGGTCTTCGTCATTGAGGATAAACTGTTTGTTTTTCCAGTCCAGTTCTTCATCTACATCTACCTGCTTCACATTGAGGCTGTTTCCTTTGCTCAGGCCCTGCTGACCGGGTTTAAGGATTGTTGAGCCATTCAGCCGTACACTGCCTTCCAGTAAAGTTGTTTTGGTAACGGGTTCGTCTGCATAAGATTTTACGTCAAAATGTGTCCCCAATACTTCTACATCCTGTCTGTTGGTTTTCACAATAAAGGGCTGCTGTTTGTTGTGTGCAACTTCAAAGTAAGCCTCGCCCTCCAGTTCAACCTTACGCTGTTTGCTGTTGCTGAAAGAAACCGGGAATTTAAGTGATGACGCCGCATTGAGCCATACCTCAGTACCATCTGGTAGCCGCACCTGATACTGGCCACCTTTAGGTGTTGAAATTGTGTTAAAGGCAAATGCATTTTTAGATTTTGAATCTGACACGGTATAAATGAGTTGCCCGTCTGCAGCTTTGGTAATGGTTATTCCGGTTTCCTGTGCAAGGGCACCATTTTTGGCACCGTCTAAAGTAATCTTGCGGCCATCAGCCAGGGTTAAGGTTGCTTTTACGCCACCCGGGGCGATATCATTTTTGTAAATGGATGTTTTGGCAAGTTTAGGCATTGAAGGGGCTTGATCAGCTTTGTAAAAGAATAAGCCTGTACCAAGTACAAGCAGTACCGACGCCGCAGCGGCAATCCTGGGCCATAATTTTGTGGAAGTGATTTCATGGGTTTGATTTTCAACCGCTGCCCAGATGGCTGATCGTTCTTCATCCAGCTCAGTTCTGGATAAGCTGGCTTTGTCTTTTTCATTCAACTGCAGATACCATGATTCAAGCCAGGCGATCTCTTCCTGAGTGCATATACCCTGGTTATATTTTTGCAGTAAAGCCCTGAATTTTTTTTCGTCCCGTTCCATTAATTACCTGGTCTATAGAAGTAAGACTTTTCAGGAAAACAGATCGGGGATAGGAAAGTAAAAAATAATAATCGTTTTTATCTGATGAAATGAAGGGCAACAAATAGAACCAGACCTATACGTAATCTGAGTACCCGCAACGCCTTTTTTATCTGGTCTGCCACAGTAAATTCCGACAGGCCCAGTCTCTCGGCAATTTGCCTGTTGCTGAGGTTTTCTTTTCTGCTCAGCTCAAACACTTCACGCATTCGGGGAGGAAGGGCTGCAATTTCAGTTTCGATTATTGCTGCCAGCTGTTTTTCTCTGACCAGATGATCAGTTATCGGCTCTCCATTGTATTTGAACTGGTTGAATGATGTTGCATACTGGTTAACCACATTTTTATGGCTGATCAGGGAAAAAATGCTGTTTCTTACCATTACATATAAGTAACCTGAAAGGTTGCTTTTTAATTCTATCTGCTCACGCTTGTTCCAGAATCTGACGAATACATCCTGCACAATATCCCGTGCTTCTTCTTTATTTCGCAGTTTGTTATAAGCATGTGCAAATAACACGTCGTTATAGCGCTCAAAAATCTCTGCAAAAGCATCTCTATCGCCTTCTTTGAAGAAAACAGCAAGTTCCGCATCACTAAATGAACTATGAGATGACATGTTTAACAGATTTTATCTACAGAAGATGTAATTATAGTAATAATCTTATGACATACTTAGAAAAAATGAAATAAAATTCGCGATTTAATGAAAAAGAGTGAAATTAAAGTGAGCATTTATTCGGATTTGCGCAATAAATTAAAATAATTGACCGCATATTCATCAATATGACTTCATCCTTATAGATAAAGGTATACCAGTGGATCAACGCTGCTCGAAAGTTATCATCACTACGAAGTCAAAATCCAGGCGATTTCACAATGCTGGTTGAGGGTCTGGATAATTATGCACAATTTGGCTTCATCAGTAATTCAGACGTCAATGACATTATCCGCCCCTGCAGCAAAATCCAGTGAATCCACAAGTTTCGGCTGGATTGTCACTGTGACCAGTCTTGCCTTTGTAATGGCTCAATTGGATGTATCAATTGTCAACATTGCAATGCCCCAGATCGCGCAAACCTACCAGATTACAATCAGTACACTGCAATGGGTGATCGATGCATATACACTGGCCTTTGCTGTACTGATGTTGTCAGCAGGAAGTTTAAGCGATATGCTTGGTGCAAAGCGGATCTTCCAGATCGGCATTGGTATTTTCTGCATCGCTTCGATAGGTTGCGGACTGGCGCAAAGCGCTACCATGCTGATTTGCTTCCGCGCATTACAGGGCCTTGGTGCGGCCACGATGATCCCCAGTTCCCTGGCGATACTTAACCAGTCTTTTGCCCATGATACGGCTAAAAGGGTACGTGCCGTGGGGCTCTGGACCGCGGCAGGAAGTTCAGCGATTGCAGCCGGGCCGATTATTGGCGGGCTGCTCATCCAGGTCAGCAGTTGGCGCTATATCTTTTATGTGAATGTGCCGCTTTGCCTGGCAGCCCTGATCTTTAGTCTCAGATTAAAAAAGGATCAGGCTGCAGGAAATAGAAACTTTGACATTCCCGGACAAGTTACCTGGATGTTATGCATCACCACGATCATTTGGGCTATTATAGAATGGCCACAGCTGGGAGCTAACAGTCCGGTTATTCTGATCAGTATCATTTTTAGTCTGATCATGTTATGCTTGTTTCTGCTGACTGAAAGTAAGGTTAAATTTCCCATGCTGCCCCTGCATCTCTTCAAATCGGCGGACTTTAATGTCCTGCTTCTGCTGGGAGGACTGCTAAATGGCGCATATTACGGCACTATCTTTATCCTGAGCCTTTATCTGCAGAATGTCCTGCACTATTCGTCACTCAATGCCGGACTGGCTTTTCTTCCTTTAACTGTAGGCTTTGTCATTTCAAATGTTGCCAGCGGTAAAATCATCAATAAGTATGGTATCCGCCTTCCCATTATGATTGGTTTGGTCATGTTTGCACTTGGTTTCGCAGGTTTATACCTTGCCGGCGAGCATACGCAGTACTGGAAATTGTTTTTACCTTTCCTGACTATCTCTATGGGGATGGGGCTTGCCGTACCCTCTATGATTAATGGCATACTCGCGAGCGTGGACAAGTCCCTGTCCGGAACAGCATCCGCGGCATTAAATACAGTAAGACAGTCGGCCGGGGCCATTGGTGTTGCCATAATTGGAACAATTGCATCTGGTGGAAACCTCAGGATCATCCATGCTATCAGTGTCAGTGCAACCTTTACTGTGATATTTACAGCGATTACCTTAATTTTAATTTTGAAACTGCTGAAATTGAAAGTATAAGCGCTCGAAAGGACGGCTGTATTCAGCAAATAATTTTAAATATGCTGAGCAAATTGTGTTAAAATATGCTCAGCGATTTTTCAAAAAATAAACTTGTACAATTACTTATGCTGAGCATAATTGTTAAAATATGCTCAGCGATTTTTTAAAAAATAAACTGGTACAATTATTTTATGCTGAGCAAATTGTGTTAAAATATGCTCAGCGATTTTTTAACATACTTAGTACAATTTACTTCAGTTTTACAGGTGAAATACCTTCATGCGTCGGGATCACTTCTCTGATACTGCCATCTTCATTAAAGGTTAACCGATCAATACAGATCTCCCGGTTGTAGCCCGCTGCCTCGCCCATTGAGATCCCGGCAGGATAATTAAACCGGTGATAGACAATGTACCATTCATCAGTTCCGGGGATCTGAATGACCGAATGATGCCCCGTACCGTAGATGCCAGCCTTTGGGTTCTTTGCAATAACCACATTATTCTTTGGTACGCTGATTTCTCCAAGCGCTGAATCTGATGTACCGTAATGTACCGTATAGTTGGGATTTCTGGTGTCGCTTTCTGACCACATGAAATAATAGATCCCTTTCCTGAAGGCTACATATGTTCCCTCTTTAAAATTATCCTTTGGAGTCAGTACTTTGGTCGTACCGGATTTTAATGAGATCATGTCCTCATTCAGCTCTGCTCCTGCCATATACCCGTTACCCCAGTAGAGGTAAGTTTTTCCTGTCTTTGGGTCACTGAATACATCCGGGTCGATCTGTTGTCCACCTTTGATACCATCCGGAAATTTATCAATCAGGGCTTTGCCAGAATCTACAAAAGGTCCTGCAGGATTATCCGAAATGGCTACTCCAATTTTCGCACCTGCTGTGAAATAAAAGAAATATTTGTAGCTGCCATTGATTTTTTTCTCGATGATACAGGGGGCCCAGGCATTTTTCTTTGCCCAGCTTACATCTTTCGGCAGATCAAGGATCACGCCTTCATCTTTCCAGTTGACCAGATCGGCAGAAGAGAAAGTTTTAAAATAGTTGCCCGACCAGTTATTGTATCCGTCACTGGTTGGATAGATATAGAATTTACCAGTTTTTTCAGCATATAGGATATCAGGATCGGCATAATAGCCGGGAATAGCTGCATTATGGTTTTCCTGTAGAAATACATCATAACTTTGCTTTTTACCATTGATGTCTACAGTATATTTTACCGGTCCATGAGTAAAATCCTGTGCTTTTCCAGGGCTGATGATGATACCCGGAAATGTTGTAAACTGAGGATCAAAAGCATTCAATTTTGTGCCTGGCATTACAGGTATGTAAGCCTTTTTACTGGCCGTATCAAAAGATATATTGATTTTCTTCACCTCTTTTGCCTGAGCAGCAAGGATCATATCATCCGGGTTCATCCACTGGGCGGCAAGCTTTTTAGCTTCGTCTGTGGTGACCGGCATGATTGTACCATGTCTGGGACGGAAGTTCATTGCAATTTCATCATCTATAGCTTTGAAATTTACCAGGTCTTTGCTTCTTGTAAATTGATATTTGCCCTCGGTATATCTGTCGTACATCAAGATATAGTCATCACTGTTATTCAGTTTATAAGTACCTGAACCTTCAACAGGTGATGTGGTTTGCTGCACATATTTATCCAGCAGCACATAGCCTTTTGTTAACTGATCTGAAACAGCAATCTTAATACCGGCACCTGAACCTTCGGTTTTGAAAAACAGATGATACCTGCCGTCTTTATACACGATGTCACCATCTATACAAGCACCACCATCCGCTTTATAAAAAAGCTGTTTAGGTGCAGAATCCAGCCCTGTGAAGTCCTTGTTCGCATAGGCATAATAAATTTTATCTGCATCTTTCCCTGTGCGCATCGACCAGTAGATCATGTATTTCTTCTGCTGTGGGTCGTAAATCGTCTGTGGCGCCCACACTCTGTTCACACCGGCAAATTCCTTAAACAAGGCAGGTATGTTCACTACATGCGATGACCAGTTGATCAGGTCTCTCGACTTCATCAGTACCATGCCCGAATCAGGGGTGTCCCATCCGTATTTTTCTGTGTTCATATCGGTAGCTACCATATAAAACGTCTTGCCATCGGCACCGCGCAGGATGTGAGGATCGCGAACGCCGCCGGTAGCACTCGTTTTTGCAGGATTAAGCACCGGCTTGTTCTGGTTTAAAGCCCGGTAATGATAACCGTCATTGCTCAGTGCAAAGCGGATGCTCTCGCCGCCTTTACCGCCTACGAAATAGGTAAACAAGTATGCAGTATTATCCTTCCCAGGATTTTGTATGTTCTGGGCATCAGCTGTACTGAGGCTGCACAGCGCAACAGACAAACAGGCAATTGGCCTTAGCCACTCTTTTTTAAACATCGTATCTATATTATTATTTGATCAGTTGGATGACTATTCTATTACGATTACAAAGCCTCCCTGCGGCGGCATCATTATCTTTTGCGCATTGCTTGTTTTGCCCGTTTCTTTACGGAAGTCCAGCTGCCCGTCGCCATTGGCAATCAGCGTCGCTTTTTTTCCAAAAGGAAGGGTATTGAAAGTAACAGATTTTTCTGCGCTTTCGCTGTTGATACCTGCGATGTACCATTTGCTGCCAGACCTGCGCGCCAATACCAGGTATTTTCCTGGATAGCCATCAATGAACTTTACGTCATCCCACCTTGCGGGCAGGACGCGAAGGAATTGCTGTACATTTTCAGGTACATGAGCCATGCCTTCGGCCGACTCAGCATAATGCTGGATACCACTCACAAAAAGCACCGAAAGTGCCAGTTCAAAGGCACTGCTGGTTTTCCGTTTGATCTTGTTGTTAATTTTATACAGGTTCATTGGTGTATAATCCATGGGATCGAAAAGGTTCCGCGCGAAAGGAACCGTTGCACATATTTCTGCTTCACGGTCGGCCTCTGCCTGCTGAAAACTCACATTCTCGAAACCACGTACGGCCTCTGTGGTCATCAGATGGGGATAAGTACGTGCCCAGCCCCTCGGCAGGGTAGCGCCATGGAAGTTTACCATCAGCTCATACTTTGCCGCATCCTGCAGGATGTCAATATAATACTGCATCACAGACTGTCCGTCACCTCCAAAGAAATCAATCTTTACACCTTTGATCCCCATCTCATGAATTCTTGAAAATTCCTTTCTGCGGCTTTCCTGTGTAAGCAGCAGGTTTTTGGGTGTGTATTTCACTGTGTTCCAGTCGCCCGCAGAGTTGTACCACAACAGGACGCCTACATTTTTAGACTTCGCATAATCCGCCAGTTCTTTTATTTTTTCATATCCGATCTTACGGTCCCAGTCGGCATCAATCAGACAATATTCCCAGTGCATGTCCGCAGCAAAATCTATATATTTTTTCTGCTCGTCGTAAACAATGTAGTCATCTTTGGACATGATCCAGCTCCATGAAGCTTTCCCTGGTTTAATAAACCCCGTATTTGCAATTGCTGCTTTTGCTGAAAAATCTGTACCCGCAGTTGATTCCATGATGGTTTTCAGGCTTCCCAGCGCGATCACCCGCCAGGGAGTAGAAAAAGGCATTTTGCCAGTGGGCAGGTATCCCCGTCCGGTAAATATCTCCCTCGGATCCGGAAAGCCTACGCTAAATTTGCTTTCTGTCGGATGAGCAATCAAACGGGTGGCACAGTATGTTCCATCGATACCGGCTTCGGTAATCGCCAGCCAGTTCTCCCCCGTTTTTAGTAAAGCCGGGTAAACCCATCCCCTGTTTACCGAATCTGGAATATCTTTGATCATAACTTCCTGACGATAATGTTCCTCATAGGCCGGATTACTTTTCTCCCAGCCAGATTTTGCTTCCTGCATTGGTTGCAGCCAACTGAGGGTATTTACAGGTAACTTATATTCAGTTTTTTCTTCATTGATGGTAATCGTTTCCGAAGCCTTTCCCAGTAAGTCATATTTAAAAGCCACGGCATCGTTGCTGATGCGGAAAGTAATAACGAGCGGTTGCTGCTGCTTGTTAACGAGCTGTACTACACCTGTATTTTGTACCGAACTGATATCAGATTTTTTACCGGAGTAAAGCGTATATTGTATCTTTTGTCCTTTGATTTCCGTGTGCGTACTGATCTTCATACTTTCATAAAAATCACCCTTGCTGGTACTCAAGCCTAAAAGTGAAGGGAGCACAACAGGTTTTTTATTCCTGGAAATCTCATAAAAAAATTTTCCTTTGTCGGAAAAGACTTTTACAGCAAGCTTCCCGTCAGGACTATCAAACACAACCTGCGCAGCGGCCTTTTCAAACAATGGCCCAAGCAGCACAAAAATCACCAGCATTTTTTTTATCATACCTATATCTTATTATACGTCAATAAGACGTTTAAGATAGGTGGATTAGGGATATAAAACAAAAATAAATAATTTGATTAGAGGAGATTTTGAATAATGGACATGTAATTTCTTTATATGGCCTCAGAGGAGAAAATATTTAAGGCTTTTTTAGCCGGGGTTTATTCGGAATGACTGGGCAATAATAGCACATTGCCTGCGGTATGTGAGCGCTGAATTTAACTAGTTAAACCAAGCGCTCAGATATCGCAGGCATACGGCATGCAAAACGCATTCATACCGAGCAAACCCGCCCCTGAGCTTGTTTAAGCCAGCATTATCAATCCTTTTGTTACGGGGTCACTATCAGGAAGATTGCTCAATATCTTTCAGACTGGCCATTTTCTTGTACGCAAGAAAACCTTTGATATCTTCAAAATGCTCACGCACCCGTTTATTCCCAAATTCAAATACCTTTTTAGCCAGTCCGTCAAGGAAATCCCTGTCGTGAGAAACTAAAATCAATGTGCCGTCAAAATCCTGCAATGCGTCTTTGATGATATCCTTTGTCTTCATGTCCAAATGGTTGGTCGGCTCATCCAGGATCAATACATTTACCGGCTCCAGCAATAGTTTAATCATTGCCAGACGGGTTTTCTCACCGCCTGATAGCACCTTCACCTTTTTAGTCGTATCATCACCGCTAAACATAAAAGCACCCAGAAGGTCTTTTATCTTTATACTTCCATCGGTTAATGGAATCTGATCAATAGTTTCAAACACGGTTAAGCTCTCATCCAGCAATGCAGCCTGATTTTGCGCAAAATAGCCGATTTTGGCATTATGGCCCACTTTTAAACCTCCTTCAATATCAATCTCGCCCATAATGGCTTTGATCATTGTGGATTTACCTTCACCATTTTTCCCTACAAAGGCTACCTTTTCTCCCCTTTCGATTACCATTGACGCTTTTTCGAATACCACATGGTCGCCATAAGCTTTGGTCATCTCTTCTACAATCACAGGATACTGGCCTGAGCGCGGAGACGGTGGAAACTTGAGGCGCAAGGCCGAGGTATCCACTTCATCGATTTCGATAATAGGCAGTTTTTCGAGCATCTTAACTCGCGACTGCACCTGTAATGTTTTTGAATATGTGCCTCTGAAGCGATCAATAAATTCTTGATTGTCTGCAATAAAGCGCTGCTGTTCTTCATAAGCTTTTAGCTGATGTACCCGGCGGTCGGCACGCAGCTGCAGGTAATGGGTATATTTTGCTTTATAATCATAGATCCTGCCCATCGTCACCTCAATCGTACGGTTAGTAATGTTATCTACGAAGGTACGGTCGTGCGAAATCACAATCACTGCCTTAGCTGAACTGATCAGAAAATCTTCCAGCCATTGGATACTTTCGATATCCATGTGGTTGGTAGGCTCATCCAGCAAAATCAGATCAGGTTTTTTGAGGAGGATTTTTGCCAGCTCAATCCGCATACGCCATCCGCCCGAGAATTCTGAAGTTGGGCGGTTAAAGTCTTTACGTTCAAAGCCGAGTCCTTTAAGTACCTTTTCTACCTCAGCATCGTAATTGACTTCTTCTACCGAATAGAATGTTTCGCTCAGCTCAGACACACGCTCAATCAGCTTCATGTAATCATCGCTTTCGTAGTCGGTTCTTATAGTCAGTTGCTCATTCAGCTCGTCCAGTTCCTTTTGCATGTGCTGCATTTCCTGAAAAGCTTTTGAGGTTTCTTCGAATACGGTAACGTTGTCCTGGGTAAGCAAGTGCTGTGGCAAATAGGCGATCACAGCATCTTTTGGGCCGCTCACACTGCCAGAAGTAGGCTTTGTTGCACCAGCTATGATTTTTAACATGGTAGACTTGCCGGCACCATTTTTACCCATCAGGGCTATTTTGTCATTTTCGTTGATCGAAAAGGTTACATCACTAAACAGGTTGGTTCCACCAAAAGAAACGGAGATATTATTTACATTAAACACGAAATGCGGATATTAGGTTAAGCTGCAAAGATAGTTGAATTTGATAAAATTTTGTTTGAATTTGCCAACAGCCTTGTCTGCAGGCCGGGCCTTAAAACCTGTCTCAACAAAATTACAGCTGATTTAGGTACCTATATGATAATCAGTAGCTAAACAATATTATATTAGTATACCCCTATTACTGACCGTACCTTAAAAAAACCAAATGAAATCTCCCGCTATCCGAATTTTCACTGCAATCCTTTTGATATCATGCGCTGTCCACTATAGCTTTGGACAAAGTACAAACCCGCAACCTGCAAAGATTACGGTAGATCTGGCCCGGAAGAAAGCACCGATGAAACCTGTATGGGCCTGGTTTGGATATGATGAACCCAATTATACCTATATGAAAGATGGAAAAAAGCTGCTGACAGAGATTGCCGCTTTAAGCGAGGGGCCGAAATATGTACGCGCGCACAGTCTTTTGGTTACTGGAGATGGTGAAGCCGCGTTAAAATGGGGATCTACAAATGCCTATACAGAAGATGTTCATGGAAATCCCATTTATAACTGGAAGATTATAGACAGTATTTTTGATACTTATGTAAAACGCGGAATGAAGCCTTTTGCACAAATTGGGTTTATGCCACAGGCATTGTCCACTCATCCGGAGCCCTATAAGCATCACTGGAAGCCAGGCGACAATTACGACCTGATTATGACCGGCTGGGCCTACCCTCCAAAAGATTACAACAAATGGGGCGAGCTGGTTTACCAGTGGGTAAAACACAGCGTGGAGCGTTATGGAAAAGCAGAAGTGGAAAGCTGGTACTGGGAGGTATGGAATGAGCCTGCCTATTACTTTAAAGGTACACGGGAGGAGTTTTTTAAACTGTACGACTATGCTGCTGCTGGCCTGAAAAGGGCGCTGCCTACCGCTAAAATTGGCGGGATGAATGTTGCCGGCACTAAATCCAAAAAATCGCAGGAGTACTTAAATGAATTTATACAGCATTGCTTAACAGGAACCAACTATGCGACTGGTAAAACCGGATCCCCGCTGGAACTCCTTAGCTTTCATGCCAAAGGCGAACCTAAGCTGATCAATGGTGTTGTACTGATGGACCCCGCCCCGCAGCTGAGAGATATTGCTACAGGGTTCAGGATTGCAGCCTCCTATCCGGAGACTAAAAACCTTCCCCTGATCATCGGAGAATCTGATCCGGAGGGCTGTGCGGCATGCGGCATGGCTACGAACCCGGAGAATGCTTACCGTAACGGCACCATGTATTCCAGTTATACAGCGGCAACCTTTGCCCGCAAATATGAACTGGAAGACCAATATGGTATCAACTTTAAAGGTGCAGTTTCCTGGTCATTTGAATTTGAGAACCAGCCCTGGTTTTATGGCTTCCGTGACCTGGCAACCAATGGTGTAGACAAGCCTGTGCTGAATGTTTTCAGGATGTTCGGTAAGATGAGCGGCGACCGGGTTGCAGTTCAAAGTAACCGAATGTATTCGCTAAAAACCGTCATGGATTCCAGTATCCGCGGGCCGCAAACTGATATCGGAGCTTTAGCGTCAAAAGATAATGAGACCGCAGCTGTGATGATCTGGAATTATCATGACGAGGACAAACAAGGTCCTGCAGAGGCTGTTAACTTAGTCATAGAACATGTTCCAGCTAAACTGGTAACCATGACCCATTACCGGATCGACAGCAATCATAGTAACTCATACGAGGTATGGAAGAAAATGGGATCACCTCAAAGTCCATCAAAAACCCAAATAGCAACACTGGAGAAGGCAGGTCAACTGGAAACGATGGGTAAAGACCAAAAGCTTACAGTGAAAGAAAACCAGCTTTCCATCAATATCAATCTGCCCAGGCAAGGGGTCTCATTAATCAAACTGGACTGGTAAATCACGGAAGCAAGGTTTGATCCTGTAGGTGTATAATCAAAGATAAATACGATGATGTGGGCAGTGTGGTTAGTCCTTCTTCTGCGTTTTCCCTGGTTGCCCAAGATGAAAGCACATTGCGCGGGCTGATCGCGAAAACCGGAAAATCGGCTACGAAGCCCAATATCAAAGGGGCATTCGTGTATGATGCAACCAATGGCAAACAATTTGCGCAATGTAAACCATAGGATTTCAATCCCGAGGAAGGCAGGTATACCATCATTGATGTGCGGAGAGAGGCCGAAGTAAAGAACGAAGCTATCTTTAAAAATGCGATCAACATTCCGCTGCAGGACCTGTCCGGCAGAATAGCTGAAATTCCCACAGATAAACCGATACTGATTAACTGCGCATCTGGCTACAGATCGGCCACTGGAAGCAGTATCCTGAAGAGATATTTGCCTGAAGCGGAGAATCTGGACCCTGGTGCTGCGGTGACAAAATATGAGAAGACAAAACATTGACCGCGGGGGGTACAAATTTCAGATTCCGGCAAAAAGTAATGATCATCTGAGTACATTTGTATGGATGAAAACAATAACTCTGCGACGAACCAACAGTGACAATCCTGATTTCAGGGCGTTGATTACCGAACTTGATGCTGATCTTCGTTTACGTAACGGTGATTTGATGAATATATATGATCAGCACAATGTGATTGAAAAAATTGATACAGTAGTAGTTGCATACATTGATGAAGTCCCTGCCGGCTGCGGCTGTTTCAAGACTTACGACAACGAAACCGTAGAAATTAAAAGAATGTTTGTGCGGCCACAGGCCAGGGGAAACGGCATCAGCAGAAAAGTTCTCACTGAACTTGAAGCCTGGGCCAGGGAATTAAAGACTACCTATGCTGTGCTTGAAACAGGTTCCAAACAGCTGGAAGCATTGAGCTTATATCCCAAAGCCGGCTATCTGCCCATTCCCAAGTATGGCCCTTACATAGATCTGCCTGAAAGCATCTGTTTCAAAAAAGTTTTATAATCTCCCCTTCGCACCGGCAAATAGAAAAGTTTAACAATTTTTAACAGGATATGAGCCTTTAAAGAAATAACTTGAGCCTCTCATGAAAACAAGAGGACAAAATAAGCGCCAACTTTGTACAATCGCTACGATTATTTAATCGTAAAAAAAGACAAAGGGAGGAAACAAGTTATGTTAAAGCAACTATCCGGATACATACTTGCACTGGCAAGCCTGGTCATGAATGTATCATGCAGGAAAGACTATGAATCAGTTAAAGATGCGGAGGCCAGAAGGATTACGGAATATATTGTCCGCAATAACCTGAGTCTGATGGTTGAAGATGGTGATCATACGGGCTATTATTACCAGGTATTAAATCCGGGCTTGGGTGAAGCCCTGAAAAACACAGATTCGGTGCTCTATAATATTCAGATGAAGGGTATAGATAATGGAATTATCTATTATGATTTGCCGGCATTTACAAACCGGGGTACCTATGTAGGTTACACGGATGTAGTATCACATGAATATGTGATCAATACAATTCCCAAAAAAGTAATATCCGAAGCCAGGTCTATCCCGGCAATCCGTAATACCATCCTGAAATTAAAAAGAGGAGGTGCTGCAAGGATACTGCTGCCTTCATCCCTGGCTTTTGGCAGAAACGAAGTTGGAGAGATCCCTGCAAAACAGGATATGGATGTGATGATTACCATTCATCCTGATACAACACAACAGCAGCGCGACGACCGGCTGATACAGGATTTTATGATCAGCAAAGGGCTGGTGATGACTAAAGATCCCTCAGGAGTTTGGTATAGCATATCAAATCCCGGAAACGATACATCGCCAATTGCTGAAACCTCAACCATACAGACATCCTACACGGGCAGATTCCTGAACGGAGCTGTATTTCAAATTGGTACGGGGACATCTTTTGACCTCAGCCCTAATACCCGCAACCTGCATTCCTGGATCAATGGCTGGCGAAAAGTTATACCCGGGAAATTGCGCAAAGGTGGTAAGATGCGGATGATTATCCCCTCCCGGCTCGGCACCGGCAAATCGGAATTGAGGAACGAATTTAACTACATCCTTCTTCCCGGAAATGCTGTACTGGACTTTGATATAGAAATCCAGTCTGTACAACTTTAGTAAAACATATTTGAGGGCATCATCAGATTAGCTTATGAAAACAGAAGAATTGTGGTTTAAAAAACCCCGCCTTAACCAGGCCGGGAAAGCAGACCTTGAGAATTTTATGCAGGAAAACTTCCGGCTAAACCTGGAGGTAAAAGAACTGGCATTATTAACAGGCCGTAGCCTGGCTACATTCAAAAGGGATTTTGAAAAAACCTTTCGTACTTCCCCAAAGCGATGGATACAGCAAAGACGGCTTGAAGAGGCATTTATTATGATAAAAGAACAGGGCAAACGGCCTTCGGAAGTTTATGATGAATTAGGCTTTGAATCCTTTTCTCACTTTTCATTTTCATTTAAACAATACTTCGGGACCAACCCTTCCAATATACAATCTTCGCGCTTTATACCTGTCATGTTAAACCAAAACAAATAATCTTTAGCTAATAACTGCCATCGATAGCACTTTTTCCTTCAGGCTATTGGCCTGCTTTTGTCCGCGATCCACTCACTCCAGGAACCCGCGTACAGTTTTGGGAAAACTTTGCGCGAATGGACAAAAAGCAGGATGTTAAATGCAGCTGTAACGCCCGAACCGCAATAAAACACGGCTTCTCCTGGTGTATCCTTAAAGTAATCTCCTAATTTAGCATCGTCACCAATCATCCCTTCCGGATTCAGGAGGCTGTTAAATGGCTTTGAAATTGCCGTAGGAATATGGCCGGCAACAGGATCTATGCTTTCATTCTGCCCCTGATAACGGTCATTTGTCCGGGAATCGATGATGCAGCTGCCGGTCTGTTCGATCTCCTTCAGCACATCGTCAGACTGAACAAGAAAATCGTCATTAAAACTGGCTTTATATTGTTTTGGAGTTCTTTCCGTTTGTAAGCCGGCAAGTGGAAATCCCTTTTTTTCCCAGTAACTTTTACCTCCTGAAAGGACGGCTACATTTTGATGACCGCTCCATTGTAAAAGCCACCACAGCCTTGCTGCTGCCATTGCGCCCGACTGCATATCATAAGCTACTACCTGAGTATTTTCATCAATACCAAGCTTTGAAAAGGTAGCAGTTAAGCTTTCCTTTGAGGGAAGCGGGTGACGGCCGGTCGTTCCGGAAATAATTGTTCCTGACAGATCATCATGCAAATCTGCATATACTGCATTTGGTATATGGCTTTTCTCATACTCTGCTCTTCCCCACTGCGGGTCAGCTAATGCGTAGGAACACTCAATAAAAAGAAAACCACTATTATTCAGATTTTGTGAGGCTTCTTCTGCCGTAATGAAAGTTGCGTATTTCATCGTCATTTATGATTTACCTGTTTGTTAATCTATACTTTGTAAACGGTTTGAAAGCAAATTTAATATTTAGCAAGGCATCGGCAACAGAAAACATGTATTGTCTTTTTAAGTATACACAAGTTATCCTTTCGCAGTGCAATTAACTAATAACATATATATATTTTAACATCACATCATATATTATGAAAAATAAAACAACAAAAACCAATTAAACAGCTAAAGAGTATCCTAAAAGTAAAGGTTACAACATTAAGATGTTGTAACTCCAATTATTTTTATTTAGTATTGCGGCTCACAATTTAGACTGATTAAGAATAACGATGAGAATGAGAACCGTATTTATGAAGCTCCTCACCATTGCAGGGATTATCTTTGGAATGTTGAGTGAAAACGCACAGGCACAGGTGACAGAGGATTTTGTCATTGAAGGCAGAATTGAAGACGAACAGGGAAAACCAATCCCAAATGTATCCGTAAAGGTAGACGATCTGAAGATCAGTACCTCAACAGATGCAAACGGACATTATATATTAAAATTAAAACCAGGAAAATACGCAGTCAGGTTTAGTTTTATCGGTTATCAGTTTCTGGTAAAGAAAGCCGATCTGACAGGCGGGAGTTTACACAACTTTAATGCAGAGCTGACTGAAGATAGCGGTCAGCTTCAAAACGTAGAGATTACAGGGAGAAAAGAGAGATCTTACAGAGCAGCCGGTACCTTTTCAGGATCAAAAACCGAAACTGCACTGAGGGATATCCCACAAGCCATCAGTTATGTAACTAAGGAGGTAATCGAAGACCAGCAGGCCTTCAGAACGATTGACCTGATCAAAAACATGAGCGGAGTAAATGCATTCTCCACCTATGACAACGACATCGTAATCAGAGGATTCCGGGCATCGAATTCATTGATAAATGGACTGAGAACAATCTCAAGCGGATGGAGTTCTTCGCTCCTGCCTTATGTAGAAAAGATGGAAGTGATCAAGGGACCGGCATCAGCATTATTTGCCAATACCGATCCGGGCGGTACTGTAAATATCATTACTAAAAAACCGCTGAATGAAGACAGAAAATCGGTGATGCTTTCTACAGGAAGTTACAATACGACAAGGATCGCGACCGACTTCACCGGCCCCATAGACAGTGCTAAAACATTCCTGTACCGGTTAAACGTGGCCTACCAGAATGCAGGTTCATTCCGTGTGTTACAGGGCAGTGAAGATATTGTGATCGCACCATCATTCTCGTTTATACCAGACGATAAAACCAAGGTGAATTTTGAGCTCGTTTATTCCAGAACCAACGGCAGGCTGGATCGCGGCCAACCGATCTTTGGTGCTGCTGCAGGATCAGGAGCAGAATTACTATACAGCACTCCCATTTCTTTTGCTATCGGAAAAGACAATGATTTCCTGAAACAGACAAATTTATTCTCCACGATCTCTGTACAGCGAAAAATTTCGGATAAGCTTAGCCTGAATGCTTCATACATGAAGTTTATGTATAAGGAAGATTTACTGGAGCACAGAACATCCAACAATTATGCTGTAGATGCTGATGGTGTTTCTATACCAACTTTAATGGAAATGCGCACTACCCGCCGTAACACACAAAATAATACGGATAACCTGACGCTCTATGGGGCTTATGATTTAAAAACGGGCGCTGTTACACATAAAGTACTGCTGGGATATGATTATATTCAAAGTGTATTTCCAAAGGATAATAATTCGGCTTTTAATGCCAGAGGGTACCGTAATGCGGCAAATGACGGTACAATCAACAGCTATAATCCGGCAAACCGCGACAGGTACCTGATCGTAAATAACAGGCCCGTTCCTAACGTACCGCATTTCGATCTGACCAATCCTGATTATTCCTTCTCCGAAATCAGTGAATATTTCAGCAAATCAGAAGCCAATGAAAATACGCCGAGCAAATATTATGTTAACGGTGTATATGTACAGGATCAGATGAAATGGAAGAACTTCCAGGTTTTACTGGCCCTGCGCAAGGAGTATTATGTTGATCTGATCAACGCAGGAGAGAGTGATGAACAAAAAGTAGATCAGTCGGCCCTGTTGCCAAGGGTTGGTTTAGTTTATACTCCTATAGCGCCACTGAGCATTTATGGAACGTATACGGAAAGCTATCAGCCTCAGGGGGCTTCAACAGTAGGCAACGTTGCAGTTTATGGCGGACCATTTGATCCTTTGCAGGGAAAGATGATTGAAGGTGGCGTAAAAATGGAATTGTTTGAAAAACGACTGGCGATCAATATTGCGGCATACCGCATTGAAGAAAAAAATATTTTGATCAATGCCAATAATGGCGAAAATCCCGATCTGTTGCGTCAGGTTGGTGAACAGCGCTCTACAGGAGTTGAAACAGACATCTACGGTTCAGTAAATCCAAACTTAAGTATCATCGCAAACTTTTCTTACAATAAAGCAGTTATTACAGAGAGCGACATTACTTCAGAGATTGGGACATTAGTGCCAAACGCTCCACGCTCCCAGGGAAACATTTGGGCCAAGTATGTATTTACAGGCGGAGAAGCTAAAGGTTTGGGTATCGCCCTTGGCAGTAACTACGTAACCAAACGCAATACCCTGAACCAGGCCTTGCAGCTGCCGGGTTATACCTTGGTGAATGCTGCATTATCTTATACCGTTAAAAAATTCAAGATGGCCGTTAACTTTAATAATATCTTTGACAAAACACACTGGATTGGAGGATATGATTTTAACAGGTTATTCCCCGGTACTCCAAGGAACTACATGACCAGTATTGGATATATGTTCTAGTAGACAACGCATATGGCTTCGTTCGGGCTTTGCTCTGGATGTCTGCGGTACATTCAGTGTTTATGTTTAGTACTCGTAGTGTTTTTGCTCAATATACAAGGGCAGTTTGCAAGACATCGGCAGGGGGTTGACAGGCAAAAAAAGGCATTTGAGCCTGTCAACCCCCTGTCAACAGCCTGTTAACAGCCTGTTAATACCTAATGGAAACTAAAGGAAAACTATACCAAGGGTTGACATGCCAAGTACACTACCCAAATCAGTCCCGAACATATGATGATGGGCCAAAAGGCATTGGAATAAAAGCAATGTTTCAGGAATATGAAGGTCAAATTCCTTAAATTTGCAGTATGAGTACTGCGACTACTGCCACTTCTATATTTGACAAAATACTAAATTTTATTGACTATACCAATCAAAATATTTTTCTTACAGGAAAGGCAGGAACTGGAAAAACCACGCTTTTAAAGAAGATAAAAGAGACAAGTTCAAAAAAAATGGTAATCGTGGCTCCTACCGGAGTAGCAGCGATGAACGCCAAAGGCACTACGATCAACTCATTTTTCCAGCTGCCGACGGGCTCTTTCTTTCCCGGCGATATTAGTCTGCAAAATCTGCAGGCAGGCTTTATGTCCATTCAGTCACTGGTTTCAGATTCTAGCTATAACAGGGAAAAGATGAACCTTTTTCTGGAACTTGAGCTGCTGGTCATTGATGAAGTATCGATGGTACGCTGTGACCTGATGGATGTGATCGATTCAATATTGCGTTTTGTAAGGAAGAACAATGCTCCTTTCGGGGGTGTCCAGCTCTTATTAATCGGGGATCTGTATCAGTTGCCCCCGGTGATCAGAAGAGAAGAATGGTCATTCCTGAAAACGGCTTATCGTTCGCCTTATTTCTTTGACAGCCATGTCATCAGCAGGCATCCCCTTTTGCAGGTTGAGCTCACTACCGTATTCCGCCAGACTGAACCGGAATTTATCAATATCCTGAATTCAATCAGGAATAACCAGATCGATGAAAGCACGCTCAGGTTGTTAAATCAGCGTTTTGATCCTCAGTTTACAGCTTCTGAAGAATTAAACCCCATTATTATCACTTCGCACAATGCGGAAGCAACAGCGATCAACAAAGAAAAACTGGATGCCCTCCCGGGAGAAGAATATACCTTTAATGGTGAACTGAGCGGTGAATTCAGGGAAGCGGGACTGCAGGCTGAGCAGGTCCTGAAACTTAAAGAAGGTGCGCAGGTCATGTTCATCAAGAACGACACAGGCGATGACCGGAAATTCTATAACGGAAAGATCGGTAAGGTAAAATCCATCCGGGATGGCGAGATCTGTATCTCCTTTCCTGATGATGAAGATCTGATGCTGGAACGGACCTCCTGGCAGTCTTTTGAGTACAAAACTGACCCGGAACAAACCATTGTACAGCAACAGGTGGGAGAGTTCTCTCAGTACCCTATTAAACTGGCCTGGGCGGTGACCATACATAAAAGCCAGGGTTTAACATTCGACAGCGCTATTATTGACGCAGGAAAATCCTTTGTTGCCGGTCAGGTCTATGTGGCCTTGAGTCGTGTAAGAACACTTAACGGACTGATCCTCCGCTCCAAAATCAATACTGAAAGCTTAAGGTCTAATCCGGAAGTAATCGCTTATATGAACCCTGCAACTGAGGAAGATATGAATGGGATTATGGTGATTGAGCAGGAAAAGTTTATTCTGCAGCTGGTGCTGCACCATTTTACCTTCAACCAGATGCTGATCGGGCTGGAGGCTATCCTTTCGAATGCCGAAATTGTAAAAACCAATCTTCCCGAATTCAGGACTTTACTGGCACAGCTTAAAAAATCAGTAACAGATCTGATGGGCCTGTCGGAACGTTTCCAGAATCAGGTAAAGAATTTGCACAGGGAAAGTGGCTTTGCAGACCAGGAAGCCTTGCAAACCAGGATTGAATCTGCCGTGACTTATTTCAGCAAAGAAATCAATTCCTTACTGCTCACGCATGTCAATAAGAATATCCGGATCAAACCAAAAAACAAGTCGGAACAGCAGATCCAGCATTCCTTTCAGAAGTACAGGCAAATTATCGAAAACAGGATCAACCTTTTGCAGGTAGCTTCGGGTTTGCTGAAAATGCCGGTTAAGCCTGAAGATTATACTGCCTGGATCAGTAAACATAAATCACAATTACTGATCAAACCGGATTCATCCAGAGGAGGTCAGCAGGCGGCAAATAATCTTCAGTTGTTTTAAGAGCTTACTTAAAGAAGTAGCTCACATGAAACAGTGAAGCGAATTTAGTTCCGGGGGTAAATGCAATGCCATCAACAGCGGCCTGTCCTTTTAACCGCGTTACAGTCTCAAACTGCGTTTCTTTCCATTTCACGTTAAAAAGGTTGCTTACCGTTAATCCAATTTCATATCTCGCTTTGGTATAGTTCAGCACCAGATCGTTGATAAAATATCCTTTTGCCACCAGGCTGTTATCTTCATTTGCCGGTCGGTGTGCCAGGTAACGGTAACGCAGGCTGCCGTTAAAGCCCTTTTTCAGAATATACGTTAGTCCGCCCGTACTGCTCCATACCGGTGCCAGTGGAATATAGTTTTCTCCTTTGGGATCATCCATTGATCTGCCATGTGCATAGTTAAGATCTACATCAAAATATAAAGTACTGGCCGGCTGATAACGCGTAGATAAATCAAAGCCCACACGGCGGGTACGCCCGCTGAAATCTACCGTACCGCCATCGCCGGAATACACGTACTCTTTTTCCAGATAACTATACCATACCGCAGCATTTACGATCAGGTTTTTTACAGGTTTGAATACTGTTCCCAGATCCGCACCATATAATGCAGGCAGCTTTTTGTAGCCTGTCTCTGCTACAACCACACGGGCATCGTTGGAATGGAAGCCTTTGCCCAGTGACAGATAAAACTGGCTTTTATCAGATGCCTGGTAATAAAAATTAACCTTGGGGCTTACTGTATTATTGTTTGCTTTATAGAGCCCTGCTCCATTCAGCGTAATGTCTGAAGCAAGTTTGTTGTTATACTGATAATAAAACTGATCAAACCTCAGCCCCGCATTGACAGTAAATTTTTCTGTAAACCTGAAAGTTTCACTGATATAGGCGCCAGCGCTCAGCTCTTTGATATCGCCCAGTTTAACAGGGTTGATCAGGGTATAACGGTTGATCGTATGTGAAAGTTCTGAATCGGTTGTTTCGTCCAGTCGGGCGTTGAGTCCAAAGTCGGTACTTACTTTGATACTTCCGAGGTAACTTTCATGCTGGTAACTGCCTTTGTAGCCATATAAATTGCGTGCTTCACGCTGCCTGATTTCATCTCCGTTTAAACTATCTACGAGGAAAAACGTAAAGTTTGTATGCAGGTCGAACTTGTACTTTGAATAATACAGCTGATTCTTAATGATATCATGATTGGCCAGTGTAGTTAACAACTGTGCATTTACATTGCTGCGCGATGTTACGCCGCCTTCATTGGGATCCAGCGCCCCGTAATAGGGTACCACTCCGGCATCAACGGCACTTTCAGGGATTTGTCCTGATGCATCCCATTTGCTGTACATCGTGGATGCTGAAACAGTTAACCAGGTTCTTTCAGATAAAGCCCCGTGATATTTCGTAAAGAAATTGAAACGGTTGAAATGCTGCGGATTTACAAAATAACTGTCACTGTAACGGTACTCAGAAGCAGCATACCAGGACTGGCCACTGGTCTTTGCCTTTTCACTCAGCAGGTCCATCATTCCCAAGATGCGATAGGTATTAAACTGACCGCCCTCAACTTTCAGCACATTGTTACTGATAGCATTTGCGGTATGGAAGTCGACAAAGCCTGTGGTAGCGAAATCTGCTTTTTCTGCATCGTAAGGGCCTTTTTTATAGGTAGTACCGGCGATAGTTTCGGGAATAATAAAATGGCTGTCGGCATACCCCTGCCCATGTGCATGTGAGACCATATTAACAGGCATACCGTCAACATTTAAACTGATGTCGGTACCATGATCGTTGTCAAAGCCCCGCAAAAAAATCTGCTCTGCCTTTCCTCCACCCTGGTGCTGACCGATGAATAAGCCTGGCACAATGCGCAGTACTTCCTGCGAGTTGGAGATATTCCTCATTTTAATATCTGATTCACTGATCATTTTATAAGGATTGGTAGAATTTGCAGTAATGATTACGTCAGAAAGCTGGGTTTGCTTCGGAACGAGGCTAAATAACTGTCCGTTCATGAAATTAGTGGTTACCAGCTTTTGATAACCTACTCCTGTGATGACGACCGACTTCACAACACCAGGAATATTTTTAAACTGAAACTTCCCGTTTTCATCTGTAATGTCTGTGCGGTTTGAGGGAAACAGCAGCACGGTAACCCCATTAACTGGCAGATGCGACGCACTATCTGTCACTTTACCGGAGAAATCTTTTTGTTGTGCAAGCAGCGGGCTGAAAGGTAAGATCAGAAATAAAAATGGTAACAGTTTGTTCATGTATTCTTCGCGGTTTGTTTTTAAAGCTGCATTTCAAATGCAGCGCAATCATTTTGATCAGCGCTCCGCTAAAACCAGATGCAAACACAGGAAAAACGGGTATGATGTACAGGACGCAGGTATCCGGCTGGATTGCGTTCTTAATATAACCTGACCCAAGCTTCAAACCGCGAAAGCATTGTCAATTCAGTAAGGGCAGGTATCTGACTTATAACTTTACAGTTACTTACAGTTGCGCGACAGCCCATGATTTACACATGGTTCCCTTTGGTATACAGCTATGTATACCCCTACTGGTTGAATAATTTTAGTGAAGAACTCATCATGTTCAAGCATCAGCCTGAACAATATGCCGCGAATGTACAATAAAATATGATACTTAGAGAGATTTCTATTTCCTGGTCAGTCTCTTCGCTTGACTACACTTTCCTGCAAACAAAAAAACCGTACCAGGAAAACTGATACGGCTTGAATAAGGTATTCCACGAAATTCCTATTGATAACCCGGATTCTGGATATACAATCCTGCCGTAGTCTGCAATTCTGCAGCCGGCACCGGATAGATCACATAATTAGGAACAATCTCATTGATTTTGGTGATTGCATCAGCTGTACGCCATGTATTCATTTGCGTAACAGCCAACCCTTCTCTAACCAGGTCGTTCCAGCGAAGCCCTTCACCAAGGAACTCGCGCTGACGCTCCGCCATCAGTGTAGCCAGCGTAACATTTGATAAAGAACCCACACCTGCCCTTGTGCGTACTTTGTTCACGATAGCATCCACATCCGCCTGCGAACCTGCTGCCCCGTGAAGGATACATTCCGCTTTCATCATCAGCACATCAGTATACCGCAGCACAATAAAGTTGATCGGCCAGTCTGTACCTGCAGTTCCCTTTTTAGTAACATCAATATATTTTTTAATAAAGGGGCTGGCCGTGTAAGTTGTTGCCACGTTAAACGGATAACGCAGATCAGTACCACTCACGGTGTTGGTCGTATACGAATTCTTCAGGCTCGTAGTTACCGGAAAAGTACTTGTACCATAGCCGTTACCAAATGTATTAGAGATTCCCAAGCTCACCCAGTACGCTACAGGTACAAGGTGCGACGGAAAACTTGCGCCATTCAGACTACTTGCAAACTGAACATCAAATACTACCTCGCTGTTGTTCTCATTGGTATAGGAGAAGATTGAGCTGTAGCTGCTGCCAAAGCTGTAAGGACTACCTGTGATGATCTCATCAAACAGCGCCGATGCTTTACTGTACTCATTACTGTTTAATCCCGGACCCTCAACACCATAGGTTGGTCCGGATTTAGTCAGGTATACTAAGCCAAGAATACCTTTTGCTGCATAGGATGTTGCCCGTCCGAGATCAGTACCGGTAAAACTGGCGGGCAGGTTTGCCGCAGCGTAAGTAAGATCAGACTCTATCAGCGCATATATATCGGCAACGGGACTTCTCGGAATAGTATTTACCTCAGTTGCTGTTTTCGGCGTAGAGATCAAAGGCACTTTTCCATAGAAACGTACCAGCTGGAAATAATAGAAAGCGCGCAGGAACCTGCATTCTGCGGTATAGCGCGTTACCAGTGCGGCACTGCCGATGACACTGCCCTTGGTTTCAAGGGCCTGCAGCACACTGTTTACATTGAATATTCCGTTGAAATTATTCTTCCAGGCATTGGTGATGAAACCAACTGTGGTAATGTTAGGTGAAAAGTTATTGATCCCGTCCCAGTCCCTGTTACCATCAGAGGTAGCATTGATGTTATCGCTTCTCATCTCCCCCAGCCATAAAGCCTGGCTCGGATAAGCGCTGAGCTGTGAATAGGCACCATTTACGGCCTGCAGAAAATCGTTATTGTTGGTATAGAAATTTTCAGTAGTTACACTTGATACCGGAGTTTGATCCAGTTGTTTTTCGCAGCTGCCCAAAAGGATGAGCAGTGGAAGTAAGAGTAAGTATATTTTCGTTTTCATGTTCTTGTTTTTAATATTAGAAGCCAAAGTTTACACCGATGGAGGCTGTTTTACTCAATGGCATAGAGCCATAATCTCCGGCAACGGCATAACTGGTATTCCCGCTCACATTGGTATTCTGTGCTTCTGGGTTTGCCCCACCGGTATATTTATCATGTGAGAAATAGTTTTCCAGTGAGATGTAAATCCTGGCAGAGCCTATAGATGGCGTTTTAAATAACTTTTTAAGGTTATAACCCAGTGTAATATTCTGTACACGGAAGAAATCGGTAGAGTAAATCCAGTCTGACGTTACATTGGGATAGGTATATGCAGCACCTAGCTTACCTCTGGCAGCATCTGCATCAGGATTAGCTGTAGTCCAGCGGTCCCTGTAAACCCCCAGGATATTTGCAGTGGTACTTCCCGAAACATCTACTGCGCGGCCTAAGTACGACAGGATTGAACCACCATGCTGTCCATACAATTGTACGCCCAGGTCAAAGTCCTTGTATTTAAAAGTGTTTGTCCATCCCCAGGTGTATTTGGGAGTAG
This sequence comes from Pedobacter westerhofensis, assembly GCF_900182595.1. Lineage (GTDB taxonomy): Bacteria > Bacteroidota > Bacteroidia > Sphingobacteriales > Sphingobacteriaceae > Pedobacter > Pedobacter westerhofensis. The sequence continues at coordinate 119,039 of NZ_FXTN01000011.1, forward strand.
GCTGGCCACCGATGACCCTGTCGGCCGCAGTGATTTTTCCATCGCCATTGGCATCGTAATATTTTTCATCACCCACCGTTTGGCCACTCACCTTGGCTACTTTCGCATCTGCAATGTCTGCTGCTGTCAGGATCCCTGTAACTTTGGTTACATAGTAACTGAATGCAGGCAAACCTTCTCTCAGCAGGTATGGCGCATTACTGCCGCTATATGCCGAAGCAATTTCGATATCAGCATGTGTAGGGCCAAGATCAGTAACGGTATTTTTATTAAAAGCGATATTGGCATTCATCGACCACTGGAAATCCGGGGTCCTTACGTTGACCGTATTTAAGCTGAATTCCAGTCCTTTATTCACTACAGCACCTATATTCTGAAGACTGGTACTAAATCCACTCGCGGTAAGCACAGGAAGGTTTAACAACAGGTCTGTGTTCTTTTTATGGTACGCATCAAAGGTAAAATTGACACGGTTTCCGAACAAGCCCAAGTCTAGGCCTGCGTCATAGGTACTTGAGGTTTCCCATTTCAATCCTTTGTTCGCTAAACCAGAGACTACCTGTCCTGTAGCGCTCGTTGGCGTATTTCCGCCAAACACATAGCCTGTACTGGTTAAAGTAGGAATGGAGGCATAATCGCCGATGTTGTTGTTACCGGATTTACCCCAGCTTAATCTGAGCTTTAAATCACTGATCTGTCTGATGTTTTTCAGGAAGGACTCTTCCGACACTTTCCATCCTGCAGAAACCGAAGGGAAAGTACCCCAACGATTGTCTGAACCAAATTTGGAAGAGGCGTCTCTTCTGATCGTACCCGACAACAGGTATTTGTCTTTGAAGGCATATTGTAACCTGCTGTAATACGAAAACAGGGTATTGTTGGTTTCTGATGATGTACCTGTAGTGGTAACCCCTGCGGCATTGGCTATCGCATTGTTTAAGGTAGTAACCAGGTCGTTGGCAAAGCCTCCGGCCGTTGCCAGACTCACGCCTTCTGTGTGAACGATGTTGTATGATACACCGGCTACTGCAGAGATCGTATGATCATTTGCAATGGTTGTGGTATAGTTTACAGTATTCTCGTTTAAGAAATTCTGTTTTTTCTGTACAAGGTACGCTCCTGTAGAGTACAGGCCGGGATTGGTGGCTAAAGCCGCAGCAGCACCTACGGTAGCCTGGTCTGAAGTATATTGTTTGGTGTTCCTGTCTACATTATCATAGTTGACCGTTGATTTAACTGATAATCCTTTCAAAATCTGATAATCTGCATAAACAGAAGTAAGCAGCCTTGATGTTTTTACCGTGTTGATTGCCGTCTCCAGGTAAGCATATGGGCTGATCAGTTTCGGACTGGCCCAGGTATAAGTGCTGGTACCGTACGCACCTGAATTGATCCCTGTAGAACTTTCTACAATTGGTACCATCTGGGCGAGTTTCATCAGCTGGTTATCCTTACCTTCTGCCGGGGGAGCATTATTAATTGAATACGAAGGCGCAAGATTTATACCGAATTTCAGCTTTTTAGTGGCATTGGCCTCGATGTTTGCACGTATCCCATAGTTTTTAAAGTTGGAATTGATCAGCGTTCCATTTTGGTTGAGGTAATTACCGGAGATAAAGTAATGTACATTTTCTGAACCCCCACTGGCAGACATTTCGTAGTTCTGATATACTGCAGCGCGGTAAACCTCATCCTGCCAGTCTACATAATCCAGTCCGGGGTGACCTGCTATGGCCCATCTCGGATCTGTCATATAGGTTGTATTGATTATTCCGGGAGTACCCAGGATTGCTGCCCGCTCTGCATTGGTTTGCGTGGCAGTTCTGCCGGTACCCGAGGCTACCCATGCAGAATTTGCCAGTTCTGTTGCCTGGGCCACCCATTCGTCTGCACTTAACAAATCCAGTTTCCTGGAAACTTCTGCCACACCGGTATTGGCGTTGAAGCTGATTTTGGCTTTTCCGGCAACGCCTCGTTTGGTGGTGATGATCACCACACCATTTGCCGCGCGTGATCCATAGATTGCACCGGCAGCGGCATCTTTTAAGACCTGTACACTTTCAATATCATTAGGGTTCAGGTTGTCCAGCGGACTGTTGGTGATGCCTCCGGATGAGGACTGACTGGCGACATCCAGCGGAAATCCATCCAGCACGTACAGCGGTTCATTTCCTGCCGTGATGGAACCTGTTCCGCGCACCTGGATACTCAATCCGGCACCCGGCATTCCACTTTGCTGTCTTACCTGCACACCTGCCATCTGGCCGATCAGTGCCTGTTCTACTCTTGCTATTGGTTTTTCTTCAACATTTTTAGCGTCGAAAGAGGCAACTGATCCTAATACATTCCCTTTCTTCTGCGTACCATAGCCCACTACCACCACCTCATTGAGATCGCTCTGATCCGGTGCCAGCTTAACCGCCAGGGGCTGCCCGCTGTATACTACTTCTTTAGTTTTGTAACCAATATAAGTAAATACCAATGTTGGCTGATCCTCGGCAGAAACGATCTGGAACTCCCCGTTACTGTTGGTAGAAACTACCTGTTTGGCACCTTTAACACGGATACTTACGCCCGGCAGCGGAAGGTTTTTCTCATCGGTTACCGTTCCCTGAATGGTTACTGCGCTGCTTGCACTTGTTTTGGAGATGGCTACCAGGTTTCCTTCCATCACCCTGAAAGTAAAACTGTGGGGTGCCAGAATAGTATTCAGCACTTCTTCCAATGAAGCATCTGTAACATTGATATTAATCTTTTGGGCTGTAGGAAAGAGGTTATTACTATAAACAAATTTATAGTCTGATTTTTTCTCAATAGCTCTCAGCACGATATCAGGACTGGCATTCTTTAGTGCAATGCTGATCCTGTTCACCTGAGCGGTAACGTTTGCCGAAACCTGGACCAATGAAGTAAGTGTAAATATTGTGGTAAGCCTGAGCAAAAGAAAAGTTTTTGACAGCGTCAGGCCATAGTGGTCCTTACCGGACTTTCCGGTTATTTTCATAAATTTAACATGATTAAGTGAATTATTATTCCGGATGCAACGCCAATTGATCTCCGGTTATATGATCGAAATCGGGGAAATACTATAGTATTTCCCTTTTTTGAAGGTTAATAGATAATGATCGTTTCTTCCCCCTCCTTTCTGTACTCAAATTCATTGCTGAACTGAAGTGCATTTAGTACTGTGCTGATGCTGGCATTATCAAAAGTGCCTGTAAACCTTTCGTCCTTATATGCTGGATTCTGAATGATAATTTTAATACCGTAAACTTTTTCAAGTTTGGTGGTGATAGACTGCAGGCTTTCATTTCTGAAACTGAAGGCCTGTTTTGTCCAGGCTGTTTCTGCAATAAATGCCTGATGTTCTTCATGGGCTATGCGCTCAACTGTAATTTCTTGTTTTGCATCAGGCCCATTCCTGTCGGCTGTGATCAGTTTTTGGAAAGGTTTAAGTATAACTTTCTTTTTTGCCCCCTGATTGACTGTTACTTCTACCGAACCTTTGAGCAGGGAAGCTTCAGTTTTATCATTGGGATAGGCTTTCAGGTTAAAAACAGTACCTAATACTTTAACATCAATATGATGGGTATGCACGATGAAAGGCCTGCCTGAATCGTGTTTCACTTCGAAATACCCTTCGCCGCTAAGCCAAAGTTCCCTTTTGCTGCTGCTGAACAGGGCAGGATATTCCAGTTTACTTTCTGCATTGAGCCACACAAGGCTGCCATCGGGCAGTGTAACATGGTGCTTTTTATCTTTTTGGGTAACGATGCTCAGCAGTTGAGCTGCAGGGCCGGCAGCCTCTTTTTTTAAGATCAGCCATGTGCTCAGCAAGATAAATACCAGGGCTGCAGCAATGCCAGGCCAATAAAAATAGGTCTTGATGGGGCTTGATGCGGTACTGATCTGAGCATTAATCTTCTGCAGCAATTCAGCATTTCCCGGAGCGCTAAGTTGCCCGTCTTCAATGGATTTTTGCTGAAAAGAATCATACCAATCAAAGAGTTCCTGCTCTTCTTCCGGGCTGGCTGATCCATTAAGGTGCTTATCCATCAATTTATTAAATTGTTGCTTAGTCATTAGTAGTAAGTGTTGAAAAGAGAACGTTGCCCCCAAAGGGTGATGCTAATAAATCAGCCTATTTGCAACAACAGAGAAAGACAATAAAAAAGACAGGTAAAAAATCGCTGAGGCCGGTACGAAGTTTACGTATGGCGATGGTAATCTGATTTTCCACTGTTTTTGGAGAAATTGATAACTGCAGGCTGATCTCACGGTTAGTGAGGCATTCTACACGGCTTAAAGTAAAAATTGTTCTGCACTTTTCCGGCAGTTCAGAAAGACCCGAAAAAAAAGCAGTGGAGACTTCCCTTTCTGCCAGTGCATATTCAGTATTCCTGCATAAAGGAAGTTCGTGTTCAACCTCAAATATATCCGTATGATTTTTGCCTGAGCGCAATACTTTAAACACCTGAAATCTGGTAATGGCATAGAGATATGCATTTAAAGATTCGATTTGCTGGGTGCCGCGCTTGCTCCAGAGCTGAAGAAAAACTTCCTGGATAACGTCCTTACTCTGAACATCGTCCTTCAGCATTTTAAAGGCCTGTAAATACAGGCGGTTTGCGTACTTATGATACAATTCGCCAAAGGCGGCTTTATCATCCTCTCTTAGCAATCCGAGCAGCTCCTGATCTGTACGAGTTGCAGTTTCCATATCTTATTTTGTTTGTCTGCGCCAAATATACAATAAGTTCTATATAATTAGTAGACTTTACAAAAATGTTTAAATATTTCTGCTAAATTGTATTAGCTAAATTGCTCCCAGCGTTTTGAGCAGGGTTCCGGCGCTCGAAATAATAACCAGTATACCCACAGCGATCAGAATTGTTTTTGTATTGAGTTTGCCGGCAAGTTTCGCAGCGATGGGCGCGGCAAGCACTCCGCCAATGATCAGGCCTGCAATTGTTTGAATATGGCTGGTGCCTAAAATGATGAAAAATGTGACTGCGCTTCCCAATGTCACAAAAAATTCCGTGAGGCTTACTGTTCCGATAATATACCGCGGGGTTTTCCCTTTCGCAATGAGCGTACTGGTAACCAATGGGCCCCAGCCTCCGCCTCCAAAAGAATCAAGAAAACCGCCCGCTCCGGCAAGCCAGCCGGCATGTTTAACCTTTCGCGATTCATTCTTCTTTTTAAAAGCATTCAATAAGATCCTTGCCCCCAGCAATAAGGTGTATACCGATAAGACAGGCCTGAGCCAGCTTCCATATGCTTCGCCGAGATAACACAGCAATACTGCTCCTATGATTGCGCCAAGGACACCCGGTAAGAGCAGGGTTTTAAAAAGTTTCTTATTGATATTGCCAAACCTGTAATGACTAAAACCGGAAGCTCCGCTTGAAAACATTTCGGCAGTATGAATGCTGCCGCTGATGGCGGCGGGATTTAATCCGGTGGACAGCAGGACAGTTGTTGAGATCACACCATATCCCATTCCCAGTGCCCCGTCTACCAGTTGTGCAATAAAGCCGGCAAGCAACATCCAGCCAAAAGCCTGCTCCAATCCTAAAGTTTTCCCAAACGCACTGAAAGCATTGATCAGGCTGGTCATCGGGTAAAATGAAGCAATCAGGTGCCCGATAATCATGAATGCGAGCGCAAATAAACATCTTCCGGCAACAATTCGCCAGTACTTTTCATCCTTGCGGACATCATTTCCTATTACAGGTCCCTGTTGTTCCTTTATAATTTTATCCTGAGCCGCGCCTTTATGATCCTGCATATTTTACCGGTAAATCCTGGGAGCAAATATAAAAGAATTAATTAAAGACTACTGATTTAGTAGTGTATTAATGTGAATTGCCCGGTTGTTGCCTGAAGCGCACTGTGTATTGTATCCTCAGCACCCTTTCCAAAGATTTCCAGTAGAATGTAGACATGATCTCTTCCACCCTGTGTATCACTTCATTGAGATCATGGCCTTGCACGATATAGTTTTCTCTTCTGAAAAACCTGAAGAATAATCTTTGTTTGCGTTCATTCAATTTGCGTGTTCCCTGGTCACTGGTCAGCATATTGTGCATTGCATAATTCTCCACCAGATCAGCAGTGATCTTGCCGGAAACCGGATCTTTCAGCACCAGGATCTCCCTTGAATTCATCAGGGACGAAAAGCAGAAATAACTATACAGATTGGGCTGTAATCTTGCCTGATATTTAGACAGGAACGCGCTGAGATCGATAGACAGCTCAAAATCCCCCTCAGGGAAATACTTTACAAATTCCTCTTTAAAGCAGACAAATAAATTTTCGGCAAGCCTTTCTTCACGAAAGATAGATAAGCAAATCGTTAATGCGGTGGTGAACAATCTGTTTCCCCCCTGCTCTCCCCAGCCAAATGCACATTCATAGAATGGCCGCAGCCCGAAGCCCATTTCAGGAAGGATTTCAATTCCATTTACCCAGAGCCTCCCGATGGTCTCAGTGCCTGAATGTGCAGGGCTGACTGTAAAGAGACGGCCTGTAATTAAATGTATATTGGTAAGGCAGGCTTTTTGCATAGCGCAACTACTTCGCATTTAAGATTACTAAAAGGCTGGCAGCCGGCAAGAGATGATTAATCGCCAAGTTTCCGAGCCGACCGCTCAGCCAGTTTTTATTGGTGTGTGATACCTGTTTGCGAGCGGATGGCTGATAAGAAATATAGGGCCGGCCACTTGCTTGTTTAATGTAACAGAGGTTCTGGTAAACCTACATGCTTTTTTCAAAGCATGCCCCTACAATAAACATAAGCAAGCAACCGACCCTATATTTATAGGGTCCAGCTGCCTGACTTATCTCGCAGGGTATTGAAATTTACCAGATTTCTGTTACGAGGTTCGTCAAGCTTAATCATTCAATCTGAAAAAGCTAAATTATAAATTTTGATTCAATCGTTAATTCATTACATATCTATTTGGTTAGTTATCTTAATTAATGTAGAGTTATTTAATGCACAAATCATCACAATTCTACATAATAAAAACAAATATCTACATTTATGTAGATTAATAAAAATAAAATGTAGAAAATTTTCAAACATTAAACTTTTACCTTGTTTATAGTGAAAAACGAGGATTTTAAGAAACACAAAGGCGAATATCTAAATGAGCTGGTCCGTAAAAAAGGGATCAAGATTAAAGTATTGACCGAGGCCGCAGGCTTCGACCGGTCTACTTTTTACAATCATATCAAAAGGCGGAACCTTCCGTTTGGGATACTTTCAAAGTACGGCCAGGTGCTTAACCATGATTTTGCCGAACTATTTCCGGAAATGGATACTGAAGCAAATACCACCCTTCAGCCGGCGATGAGCTATGACGAGGTGGTACAGGACAGGGATATCTGGAAAGAAAAGTATTTTCAGGTGGCCGAACTTTACCATGAGTGCATGCGGCAGCAGAAGCGTTGATCCTGAGGTTAGACGGATTCTTTTTTTGCTGCCGGATTAATCACATTCATAGCAAGCCGGGCAAGACTGGCATCTGTATGTTTTTCTTCTGCCAAACACCTTTCAAGCAGCACCTGGGCGCTGTCCTGCTCAATTTCTTCCAGCAGGGAGATCAAGCTTCCGTAACAGGCAATCTTGTAATGTGCAATAAGCTGTACCGCATAGATTATCGCGGCATCGCGTAAAGCAGTCCCGGTTTCAACTGTTTTTACAATGTCGGCAGATTTATCGCTCAGGATCTCTATGATTTTACATTTTCCCTCCCCGGGTTTTAGTCCGAGGAGTTTAAATACCGTTTCCAGACGTTCCAGATGTGTTTCCGACTCATGCGACTGAGAGAGCAAAGCAGCCTGGAGCTCCCCGGTATAGGCAGCAATTGATAAAGCCGCCGCACATTTTACAAATTTCTTCTCAGCGTTATACAAATCCTGTAAACATTCTGTGAAGAATTTAAACAATCCCCCCTCATTCAATTGATCTGCCATAAACTTAAATTTAATGAACAATCCAATAATCAATGTGATATAAACAATTGGTCTGCATAAAAGTTTAGCTAAACAAATAAGTGTAACTTTACAGGATTAAAGAATCATCATGGCAGTATTGCATAAAAAAGAAGAGAAGATAGAAGTTGTGCTGAGCAAGCTTCCGAAAGATTATACCGATAAACAGTTTGTAGAAACTTTCATACAGTTATATTCAAAAGACTGGGGAAAGATTAAAGCAAACTACATTAAACAATCACAGGATAAAGAGCCTGGTACAGTGATCAATATGCCTAAGCCGGAGCTCTATTTAAAAAGTATTTTAACAGTATACCTGGAAAATCTGAAAAAATAATCAGCACTAGTATAATAAACTGATCAAATCAGCGTCTTTATATGGAGAGCGTTAATTTAGATGACGGGGATAGGCTTCAGGCTTATCCCCGTTTCTTTTAGATCAGCTCATTCTCCACCAGGAATTCTTTTACGATCTGGAAATCAAGGAAAATTTTATCCGCAGCATATAGCTTGGTATGGTCATCTGTATTGGCCTGTATAGCGAAACAGGTTAAGCCTGCAGCTTTAGCGGCACGCAAACCGTTTAGCGTATCTTCGAAGACCAGGCATTCAGATTTCTGCAAGCCCAGTTTCTCCACCGCAAGGTTGTAAGATTCCGGATCGGGCTTACTGTTAACCACATCGCTCCGGGTAATCAGTAAACTGAAATATTTATCCAGTCCGTTCTTTTTAAACATTTCATCCACATCAGGCCTTTTACTCGCTGTAACCAGCGCCATGGTGACACCTTTGCTTTTAAAAAAATCGAGCGTATCCTGAACATGGGGCATCAGGTCAATCACGCTGGTTTTCAAGCGCTCAACTGTTAGATCTTCTTTACGCGAAATCAGCAGTTCAAGCGGCGATTCGATCTGATACAGTTCTTTTAATCTTGCCGCATTACCAGGCAAGGGAATACCGGCGTAATTTTTAAGGAAGTCTGAGTATTCCAGCTGAATATCAGATTCGGCCAGAAGCTCATTCCAGGTATTGAAATGAAAGTGTTCTGAGTCAACCAGAGTGCCATCAAGATCGAATAGCAGTGCTTTAAATTTTGTCATCGGTACAAAGTAAAAAAAAATGAGGGCCTGCCCTCATTTGTCGTGTATATTTTACACCATCCTGATTTAGTCGGGATGGTTTTATCGTTTTATTTCTGTTTGATCCAGGCTACGATATCGTTGATCAGTGGCTGCGACACGCTGGCTGCCTGCTGGTACTGGGCAACAGTGCCTTTTTCGAGTTGTGAACTGAGCAAATGGTTGAGATCAGGATAGGATTTTAGTGTAACATTGTTTTTTTTGCCCAGAGCAGCCGTCCAGATATCGAAATCTGCCTGAGAAACCTGAAAGTCGTTGCCGCCCTGTATGATCAGCATACGTTTATTTAATTTTTTTGCTGCATCAACCTGATTGTAATTATTCAGGTCTACCCAGTAAGATACGGGAATTCCCAGGATACTTGAGTCTGGCTTCATGGTTCCGGCCTGCGTGATTCTTGTCCTGTCCAGTTCTTTAATCACATCAGCCAGCTGTTTTTTTCCAGCCTGTGTAGTATCTTTTGCAGCAGCGAACATATAGTTATTCTGTTCAACCATCAGGTCTGTGAATTTTCTTGCCGGAGCTTCTGCAAGGATCAAACCCTTTAAAGATGGTGTTAGTGCAGCAATCTTGGGGGTCAGCATACCGCCAAGGCTGTGTCCAAAAAGATAGATTTGTTTCTTGTCTGCTCCCGGTACAGTTTCTGCAAGGGCAACTGCAGCCTGTGCATCGTCTATAGTCTCTTCCTTTACGGTAAATGCGCCGCCGAACTCACCCGAATAAATCATCGTTCTTTTTACATAGCGGATGCTGGCAATTCCATTTGCTGCCAAACCTGCTGCGAGATCTTTAAAAGGCTTGTTGGGGCCAACTGTTTCATCCATATCACTTGGCCCGGAACCATGTACCAGCACTACGATAGGGTAATTGGCAGCCTTCTTTGGTGTGGTCAGCAATCCAACCAGGCTATGGCCGGGAGTTTTCACATAAATTTCTTTCTCGCTGTACAGGGTTGTATCGGCATAGGCCGGGTTGAGGTATACCGCTGCAGTAGATTTAGGCCTGAGGAAAAAGCCTGCTATCTTCTCCGTTTTGTCGAAACCCATGATAAATGATTGGGTATCATTTGCAAATTTGGCATCTATAACCACTGTAAAATATTCACCCTGGGCTTTTCCCTGTACCGTTGCCGCAGATTCAAACTTGCCGTATCTCGAGTTTAATTCTCCCCAGAGCTTTTGCAGTTCTGTGGCAGGAACTTTTGTCTGTAAGTTAGCATCAAAAAAAGCATGGGCTTCTGCAAACTTTTGCTTGTCCATGAGGTCAAAAAAATCATTTGCACGGCCAAAGAGATTTAACATCCCCTGTGAAAATGATGCTGTGGTAATGAACAGCAAAAATATTAGTAGCGTAGCTTTCTTCATATTAATCATGTGCTAAATTATATAGCGTATGACCAAAGTTAATATTAATTCATTCAGATAAAATTGTTGTAATGGGATTCTGATAAAAAAAATTCCGGAAAAATGATTGTGATGTCTGGGGAGAAGAGAATTTGGGATGGGTATAAAAAAAAGAAAGGGTTGATCCATCCAGACTCATCCCTATTCTAACCAAATATAAACCTGTATGAACGGGTTTTCTCTTAAATTTCAAAGTTACTAAAATGTTTTAGCAACAAATTGAAAGTGTTTATCTCTTGTTGTTGATACAAATATACAAACTATTTAATAGTGTACAAACTACACTATAGATTTTTTTTCAAAAAAACATTTCCATGACGAATGAAAGAGCTGAAAATCTCTAAAAACCAGCCTTAAAAGGCTCAGAACGCAGTTTTTAATCTTTATTGACAAATAATTTTTTTTTCACATCTTCTTCAGTTCCGTTGAAAGGACCAGAAGATTCAATTTTAAGACTGGCCATGGCGGCACCAAACTCTCCGGCTTCCTGGATACCGGCTCCTTTTACGCGCTGATATAAATAACCAGCGATATAAGTATCACCGCAGCCGGTGGCGTCGGTCTCCACAGCAGGTTTGTAGGCTGGGATATCATAAAAAATACCATCCGCATAGATCATCGAGCCCAGACTGGCTAAGGTGACCACTACTTCCTTTACTCCCCAGCTGGCAAGTTCCATGGCACCTTCTTCTATACCTTTAATACCTGTGAGCACTTCCAGTTCAGCATCATCCGCTTTTACGGTATGTACATACTGGAGGGCTTCCTTCTTCTCAAACCAGTCTACCGCGCAAACCCTCTGGCCACTTACTTCCCGCAAATAACCCTGTACATCCAGGGAAACTTTGCCACGGTTGGAAAGGTCACGGATCAGTTCAACCGGAATATCGTTTGCCAAAAGTGGCCCCAGATGAAATATTTTTGCATTAATGTCACTCAGCTGTTCAACTGTAAAAGCATCTGCTTCCTGTAACACCCGTTGCGTCCGGTGATCAAGGTTTGCTGAATATATGTTTTCGAAATAAACGGTTTTAGCACTTGGAAAGACAATCACATCGGTACCATTGCTGCGCAGTTCGTTTACGAAAGGCATTTCAGTTTCCGCAATCGCTGTCACCAGGCCATAGTCTACATCCATCTGGCGGAGTGCGTTCGAAAAATAAAAAGAAGTCCCGCCGGCCATATGTTTTTCGGCAATGCTGGTTACTATTCTGTCTAATGTAATGTGTCCTATGCAGCAAATATCGTACATCTGTCCTTGTTTATAGTTTAACAGCTGAATAATAGAGCTGAGCTGCAAAGGTAGATAATAGCTGCTTTATCGCAAGTTTTATCTGAAGAGGCCAAAATTATCTGAACAGGTCGAAACTGTGACTGGCGTCGTTCCAGAAGTCATCAAGTGCAATGATCCTGGGTTTAAAAAACGAAATCATCGCCGGCCAGTCTTCTTCTTTAAATATACTTACGCCTTCCAGTGTTTTATAGATCCGGCTGATTGTTCTGTGGTTTTCGTCCGTTGTATGCAACTGCCATTCCCATTCTTCATGAAGGTAAGATGAAAGAATCTTCGTGAATTCCCTGAACTGTTCGAAAATCAGCTCCTGAATTCCCGGATCAGAATGTGACAGCTCTACCGCTATAGAAGCGGACCGGTGATCAGCCTGCATTTTAAAGTGCAGGTACCTGATACCGGTCTTGTAGTTTATCCAGTTTATTTTGAGCCCTTCGGCCGATGGATGAGGGGCGATATATTGTCCGAATGTGGTCCAGAAAGCTTCCTTTAATTTCGAAGCCTGCTCCTTAGAATACATAGAGATTTATTTTTTATTGTAGTGATGCTCAAGAAACTCTTCTTTGGAATCCTTGAAACTTTTAACGGGTCCTAAGGTGTACATTAAACGAATATAACACCAGGCAAGGTCAAACTGATGAGGCAGGAAGCCTGTTCTTGCGCTCACAGGATACAAATGGTGGTTATTGTGCCATTCACCTGCAACATAGCCCGGCCATAACTGGTTGATAGACATGTCCTCCCGGCTAAAATCGTAGTTGTCCCTGCGCATGTCTTTACCTTTTCCGTGTCCTTCATAGTTAAAGGTCCTTACCCCTACTGCCCAAACACCTGCTGCACCAAATACCGCGCAAACCATTCCGAAACCGCCAATCAGGAAGAATACTGCAGCCCAGAATCCCCAGTTAAGCAACCAGGAAAGCAATGTGCGGTATGGGTTGGCAATAGAGCCCCATTTCTGATATTGTTCGTAGGTATTGGGCGTTATACCCGTGTTTACCATTAGCTTAACGGCCCGCTGATAATCAGCTTCGCTTAGGTCTTTGGCTATCGGCTGATGGTTTACATCTGCCAGAAAACAGTACAGGAAGCCGCCTGAAGCATTATAGGGATCGCCCGGCATATCTGATTTCTCATGATGCACATGGTGCGAAACTACATAGATCTCTTCAGGGATCATGGATATCGTAAGGTTCTGGGTAAAAAAGCGCCAGAATTTATTTCTGAAAGTGTATGAATTGTGCGTACAGTACCTGTGGTGCCAGATAGTGCCATGTGTACCCATGATGATCATACTGTAAACAAATGCTACAGCAAGCAAACTCCAGCTGAAATACTGAAAGATGAAAAGCATCAGAAAAGGAACGGATATCAGCACCTTGGACCAGCTGTAGAAAGGCAGCCAGTTTTTCTTGTTTTTGAAGATATTGAGTCTGCTGAAAAACTCAGTAAAGATCTGTTTAGGAGTGGGTTTAGAGAGATTACCATTTGTGTCTGACCAGCCGTAAGCAGGAGGATCTAACACCACATTTAGGAATGTCATAAAAATGCAATTATTTGAATGTGTGAAAGTACGATAGTTTATTGATATATCGTGTACTATTTGGATTAAATGTTAATACATATAATGTTATTTCGGAAAATCCGCCCCCGATGCTAGTATTATTTTAAACATATGCCTACTTTCGACCTTTTATTTGAATTTCTAAAGGCGAAGGCCTTTTAGCAAAACCACGAATCCATATACAAGATGAGTAACACAACAAACCGCAAGCGGGACGCATTAGATTATCACTCGAATGGCAGGCCAGGTAAAATCGAGGTCGTGCCTTCCAAACCTACCAATTCACAACGAGATTTAGCCCTTGCCTATTCGCCCGGCGTTGCTGAACCCTGTATGGAGATATTCAGAAATCCCGAAGATGTGTATAAGTACACTGCCAAAGGGAACCTGGTAGCAGTGATCAGTAATGGTACCGCTGTTCTTGGATTAGGTAATATCGGCCCTGCGGCCAGTAAACCTGTAATGGAAGGTAAAGGATTGTTATTCAAGATATTTGCCGACATCGATGTATTTGACCTTGAAGTAAATGCTGCCAGTGTGGATGAGTTCATCACGGTAGTTAAAGCCCTGGAACCTACATTCGGAGGGGTAAACCTGGAAGATATTGCGGCACCGATGTGTTTTGAAATTGAGCGCCGCCTGAAGGAAGAGATGAACATCCCGGTGATGCACGACGATCAGCATGGTACTGCCATCATTACGAGCGCCGCCCTGATGAATGCCTGTGAACTGCAAAACAAAAAACTGGAAAAAATAAAACTGGTGGTGAGCGGTGCCGGTGCCGCTGCAGTATCCTGTATCAAATTATATTTAAAACTGGGGGTCAAAAAAGAAAACATGCTGGTTTTTGACAAGGACGGTATTGTGAATACTGACCGTACTGACCTTGACCCCATCCGTATGGATTTCGCCACGCCGAGAAAAGACGTGACAACGCTTGCACAGGCAATGAAAGGTGCCGACGTATTTCTGGGTCTTTCTGCAGCCAATGTGGTATCGGCGGAAATGGTACAGTCTATGGCCAGGAACCCAATCGTTTTTGCGCTGGCCAATCCAGATCCTGAAATTGCTTATGACATTGCAATCAACTGCCGCAAGGACATTATCATGGCAACGGGACGTTCAGACTTCCCTAACCAGGTAAACAATGTACTGGGATTTCCCTACATTTTCAGGGGAGCGCTCGATGTGCGTGCTACTTCTATTAATGAGGAGATGAAGATTGCTGCTGTTAAAGCTATAGCTGAACTTACAAAACTACCCGTACCGGAAATCGTAAACCTGGCGTACAAAGCCAAGAACCTGAAATTCGGTAAAGATTATATTATTCCTAAACCAATTGATTCAAGGCTGATCAGCCTTGTTTCATCGGCAGTAGCCAAAGCAGCAATAGATTCTGGTGTAGCCCGCAAGACCATCACAGACTGGCCTGCCTATGAGGAAGAGCTGCGCGTAAGACTGGGCGCGGATGATAAGATACTGAGAAACCTGGCCAACAAAGCTAAATCTGCCCCTAAACGTATTGTATTTGCGGAGGCAGATAACTACAAGATCTTAAAGGCAGCACAGATCGTGAAGGACGAGGGTATTGCTACCCCTATCCTGCTGGGCAGTGTAGCCAGAATCCAGCAAATTATTATTGAACACGGTATTGAACTGGGAGATATTGAGATTATCGATCCATGGCAGGGAACGGATGATTCTGAAAAATTCGCGGAACATCTTTACCAGAGACGCCAGAGACGTGGTATCACCTTGTATGAGGCCAGAAAGCTGGTGCGCGACCGGAACTATTATGGTGCAAGCATGATCCAGTTTGGCTCGGCAGATGCCCTCATCTCCGGTTTAACCAAAAACTACAAGTCTACGTTAAAACCTGCGTTACAAGTGATCGGCACCAAACCGGGCGTAAAGAAAATAGCGGGCATGTACCTGATGCTGACCAAGAAAGGGCCGGTATTTTTAGGCGATACAACGGTAAATCCTGATCCTACAGCACAGGATATGGTTGACATCACTGCAATGATCCATGAAACCGTTAAAGGTTTCAATGTTACGCCAAGGGTGGCACTGCTGTCCTACTCTAACTTTGGTTCCAACAATGGTACCGTTCCTGAGAAAACGCGGATCGCCACAGCAATGCTGAAGGAAAAATATCCAACGATGATCGTTGATGGCGAGATGCAGGCTAACTTTGCCATGAACTCAGAACTGCTGCAAGGCAACTATCCTTTCTCATCATTAAAGGGCAGCCCTGCAAATACGCTGATCTTCCCTAATCTGGAATCTGGTAACATTGCCTACAAATTATTGCAGGAACTGGGGAATGTTGAAGCTGTAGGCCCTATTCTGATTGGATTGGACAAACCGGTGCATGTACTGCAAATGGACAGTTCAGTTCGTGAGATCGTGAATATGGTGACGATTGCTGTAGTAGATGCGCAGTTGTACAGCGCTGCGAAGAAGAAATAAGATTCTTTTAAAGAAGAGGCTGTACGATCAGCCTCTTCTTTGTTATCTTTACTTGTCCCCCCTAAGGGAGCACTTTCAAATATTCAATTCTCAGAGGCTCAATATCATCAATGATACAGCCTCATCCTTTGTTTAATTAACCGATAAAGAGATCGCTGCTCAGGTACCTGTCTCCCCTGTCGCAGGCGATAAATACAATCAGGCCTGATGACAGTTCAGCAGCAAGCTTCACCGAGCAGGCCAGCGCACCGCCGCTGCTCATCCCTGCAAAGATCCCCTCTGATCTGGCCATTAACCTCGCATAATGAGAAGCTTCCTCCTGGGAAACATCCATGGTACGGTCTACCCTTTTTGCATCAAATATTTTTGGCAGATAAGCTGCAGGCCATCTTCTGATGCCCGGAATAGAAGATTCTTCTGTTGGCTGGCAGCCTACAATCTGTATTTCGGGGTTCTGTTCTTTCAGGAACAAAGAATTGCCCATGATACTTCCGGTAGTGCCCATAGAACTTACAAAGTGCGTAATCTGATGTTCGGTATCCCTCCAGATTTCAGGCCCTGTGGTTTTATAGTGCGCCAGGTAATTGTCTTTATTGGCAAACTGGTCCAGCAAAAAATAGCCTGGCTGGGCGCCCTTTTCTTCTGCATAATCCCTGCAGACTTCAATAGATTCCAGCAAGGTTACTTTTGCGCCATAAGCCTCCATGGTTAAAGTTCGTTCCCGGGTAGAATTTGAAGGCATTACCAATTCAATATCGAGACCGTAGATACCAGCGATCATCGCAAGTGCAATACCCGTATTTCCACTGGTGGCTTCAATCAGCTTGCTGCCTTTGGTAATCTCCCCGCGTTCCATCGCACTGCGGATCATATTCAGGGCTGCCCTGTCCTTCACGCTTCCTCCGGGATTGTTCCCTTCCAGCTTGGCATAGATCTTTACGCCAGGGTTTGGGTTTAGCTTTTGTATTTCCACCAGGGGCGTATTTCCGATACAATCTATAATATTTCCCATGTTTAAATCTTGTTTTTTGTTTCTATGACCTTCATGGCCGACTGATGATAAACGGTAGAGTCTGGCAGAACGCTTTTTGTGAGCCATACATTACCGCCGATGACACTGTTTTCACCGATAAAGGTATCGCCCCCCAAAATTGTAGCTCCGGAATAAATGATCACATGATCGCCTATAGTGGGGTGTCTTTTTGTGTTTGCCATAAACTTATCTACGCTGAGCGCGCCCAGGGTAACACCCTGATACAATTTTACGTGGTTGCCAATGACAGTTGTTTCGCCGATAACGATACCCGTACCATGGTCTATAAACAAGAATTCACCGATCTCAGCGCCGGGATGGATATCTATGCCCGTTACCGAATGTGCATATTCCGTTAAAATCCTTGGGATCAGCGGAATGCCCAGCTTAAACAAATGATGGGCAACCCGGTAAAAGGAAACTGCTAAAAAACCCGGGTAACTTCTGATAATCTCAAACTCACTTTGCGCCGCGGGATCGCCGTTCAACGTAGCACTGATATCAGTATTCATCTTACGGTATAACTCCGGCAGATCTTTATAAAAAATTGCGGCAACCTGCTCTTTGCTGCATTGCGTACAGGCTTTTGTGGCATTTAGTATATTCAGCAGTTCCCGGTGCGACTGGCCAAACCTTTCTTCGATCTGCTCAAGACTACATTCGGGAAACGTTAACCGCTCCGGATAAATCAAATTGAGCAGGTTTACTGCCCAGTCTGATATCACATTATTGGAAGGGATTGGTTCCAGCTGCTTTTGTCTGCTAAATATATTGCGGTAAAATTCTTCGTTCATTGTTGTAGGGTGAGGGATTATTGGGATGGCTGGTTCAGCAGGGTGATCTGCGGAGTTGTGTTAGGCAGTTTGATATCACTTCTATCAAGTACCTCAATGAGTTTTTGATAGTTGGAATAGTAAACCGGCCAGAAGTTAGTGTTATCAATCCAGGCCCTCACAATCAGCACGATACCGGTTTCACCTAGAGAGCCTACCAGCACCGCCGGTTTTGGGTCTTTAAGTACCAGTTCATCATTCTCCAATATAGCCAAAATAGCTTTGCGTGCATGGTCTATATTTGTGTCATAAGCCACATTTAATTTATACTCTGCCTGTCTGGTTTCATTGTCAGAAACATTGTTGATCACCGCATTGGCCAGGGGACCGTTTGGAGCATAGATCGTAGTGCCGTTGCCCGCTTTAAGCGTAGTGTATAAAATATCAATCTTCAGCACCAGACCGGATACATTATTGCTGGAACTGATATTATGCCCCACCCTGAAGGGCTTAAACAACAAGATCAATACGCCGCCGGCAAAGTTGGAAAGGCTGCCCTGAAGGGCCAGGCCAACTGCCAGGCCTGCTGCACCTACAACCGCTACAAAAGAGCTCGTTGGGATGCCGATCATGGAGGCACAGGCAATGACCAGCACCACGTATAGTACCACATTGATGATACTGATCAAAAATTCACTAAGGGATATATCTATACTGTTTTTATGGAAACGACGGTGCAGAAACCTTACAAAACGCTTGATCAGCCAGATACCCGCCAGCAGCAGGAAGACAGCCAGAAAGAAATTCGGCAGCCGGTCAATAAACTGAACTGTAAACTTATCTGCGGAAAGTTGTAATTTATTCATCTGTATCATTCCAAAATGACCTCTAAAATGGCCCGTTAAGATTTTTTAAAGATACAGATCTATTCTTTTGTTCAAAATGAATGGATGTAATCACTTTGTCAAGGATTATCGCCCACAATAACAAGATTACACGGTAAATTCCACTTCAAAAGATGTCCCCGGATTAAGCACATAAAAATGCTGCCGGTTTTTTTGATCCGCCGCAGCATCGATCCTTGTCCAGTCGAACTCCAGTACTGTGAGATCAGAAGGCACCTGCGTCATCCCGCTTTTAAAGATCATTTCCTTTTCAGAAAACAAGGGGACAAACTCCCGGCCATTCCTTATAAAAGTCTGAAAATTAAGGACATTGCTCGTCGGATCAAAATCCTTAAACAGGGAGGTAATCTTTCCTGTCCGTACCTGGTAGATAAAGTTATTCCTGTAGGATGCGGGGTCAAACCATTGGTTCATAATCGCCATGTTCAGCGGAAGCGACCTGTTTTTGATGTAAAAGGGAAAGTTACTTTGCTCTATGACGCCGTACAGCTCGGGCTGAAAACCGGTGGAAGCAAAAAAAATCTCCTGGCCGGGGAGAAAAGTCTGCCTTACGATATCTGTCATATTTTGAATTTCTTCTGCCGGGCCGCGGTGCTCTATGCCGAGGAAAAGGTCTTCAGCTTCCTTTTGCTCATTATACAACAATCCAAAATACCCTTTCTCAATTGCCGGGTTGGCGGCAAGGACCCGCACAAGATTATCTATAAAACTTTTATTCGTCTTTTTTGAAGATGCAGAATAGTGGTCGTCGCCACTACCTGAAAAATCGGATACTTCCATGTGTTAAAGTTTTATGGCTAAAAACATTAACACTAATATAAGGAATTATACAAAATCAAAGAAACCAGCCGACTGATTACCTGTAATTTTATCGTTAAGCTTCAATATATTCCCAGGCGCTGCTCCAGGCATCATTTGCCTCTGCATAACTGATAAATTCCGAATAGAACTGAGAGCGGGAAAGTGTTGCGCTGTCGCCGATCACCACTAGTTTCTTCCTGGCGCGGGTCATCGCTACATTCATTCTCCTGATATCAGAAAGAAAACCTATAGTGCCCTCAGCATTGCTCCGGGTAAGACTGATATATACGATATCGCGTTCCTGTCCCTGAAAGCTGTCGATGGTATTTACCGATATTTTATCTGCATATACCTGCAGGTCCGGAGCGTTCAGCAACAAATCTTTAAGGATATACACCTGCTGCTTATAGGGTGAGATAATTGCAACTGAGGGAAAATCCCCCGTCTCAAAAAGAGGTGCCAGCTGACGAACAAGCTGCGTAAGGTGCCTCATTAAGAATACGGCCTCCTCCGGGTTTGTGCTGCTCGTACCTTCAACGCGCTCATCAAAACCACAGCCTGCGGTATCAATGAAGGCCAAAGGGGCCTCACCGGGAAATAACACCCTTTGTGCCACCGAGGGATGTGCTATGAGTTTATCTTCATAAAAAACTTTTGAAGAATAGCCCATGATCATTTCGTTCATCCGGTATTGTTCTTCAAGCAAGGTTACGGCATGCGGGTGCAGGGCGACGCACTTTTCGAGCAGCGTCGTACTTAAGCCATTTTTTGCCGCAACATTTGATTTAATGGTGGGCGATAACTGGCAGTGATCTCCGGCAAACACTACCTTTTTTGCTTTCAGCAGTGGTATCCAGCAGGCGGGCTCCAGGGCCTGACCAGCCTCATCGATCACTACGGTATGAAATTCGCGGCCTCTTACCGTATAGTGGTTTGATCCTACCAGCGTGGCGGTAATCACCTCTGCGCGGTTTACCAGATCGTCAATGATATACTGTTCTGTATTTCCTACCTCCTTCATGATCTTGTAGGCCTCATTAAAGAGGGCTTTGCGCTGCTCCTGTTCGGCCCTGCCAAAATTCCGCTTATACTTATGAGCCATTTTTTTATACTCATTTGCCTGCTTCTTCAGGTTCTTCAGCTCTTTCATACTATGATGACCGGCCATTTTGCTATCCAGCGTAAGCGACATCAGGCGCTCAGAAACACGGGCAGGATTACCTACCCGCAATACATTCAGTCCTTCATCGGCCAGTTTTTCACTGAGCAGGTCAACCGCGGTATTACTTGGCGCAACAACAAGGATCTGCCGGTGGTCTTTTTTGATCAGGGCTTTGATTGCCTGTACGAGTGTAGTGGTTTTGCCTGTGCCCGGCGGGCCGTGAACAATCGCGAGATCGCTGGCAGCCAAAATCTGCTCAACCGCCTGCTGCTGCATCGTATTGAGCTGTGGTATGGAGTATGTAAAAGTTCCGCTGTTGAAAGAAGGCGATGCAGCGCCGGTAAGTATCCTGGCCAGATGGCCCTCTTCTTTCTGGCCAAGGCGGGCATCAGCATTTTTAAGGGCGTTCTGCATCTCGTCATAACTATTGTTATCAAAGAGCACATCCACACCCAGTTTACCATCCCGCGCCCAGTCGGGCAGCTCATCTGTACGCAGCGTTATTTTAAGTTTATTGCCGCTGGAATGTGCAATTACACCTTCCAGCCGGTCATTCTGAGGATCGTGGTTAGAAAACAGCACGGCTGCCGCACCAAAACGCAGCTGGTGACTGATATCCTGGTGTGAAGTACGTTCAAGTTCTACCGTAAGATAATCGCCCCTGCTCATTTCAGAACCCCGGATGGCAATGGGGTACCAGGTTAATCCGTTGGCCCTGCGTTCTGCAACGGTAGATGATTCAGTAAGTTTCAGGTACGCGTTCTGGTCTTCTTCCTTCTCTGTTTTTAAAAGATCAAGAAGCTTTTTGAAATATTCCATTTCTGCAAAGGTAGCAGTTTAAGACAAGATCAGAGCGAGTCTCTCAGCGTTAAATAAAAGGGTACCTCCACCTGTTCCCTTGAATTTCTGAGGATCAGATCTGCAGCAATGCGGCCCATTTGCTGGAAATCAGTAGAGATGGTGGTGATACCATTTAAAATAATCTTTTTCCAGGGAGTTTCATTGTACGAGATCAGACCTACCTGTTCGCCGATTTTAAAGTTGAGCATCTTAATCCTTTCAATCAGGGTAACAAGGTCATCTTCCATCAGGTTGATAAACACTTCGCCCTCGCTGATCGGTTCATTTACCACATCAGTCACTACTTTCTCAATAAATCCATATTCCCGGCAGAATTTGGAGAAACCTTTTTTGATTTCTTCGGGAAAATAGGTTTGCTCCGGAAAGATCAGTTTTAGCGTATGGTATTTATGTAAAGGTTCAAGTGCTTTTTCCAGCGCCTGAAAGATATCTTTTTCGAAATTTTCGTACGCAGACCCGAACTCGCCGTCAATGCCCGGGATCATTTTGTCCATCAGGATCAGCTTGCTTTTGGGGATCGTATTTAATATTTCATATTCATCTACGCTGGCTTCGATAAAATGAGGAATGATCACATAGTGTGAATATTGCTCATTCTTGGTGGTCAGCAACTCCTTAAATAATGCAAAGTCATTATTATAAATATAAAAATCTATTGCTACGTGTTCACCAATCGCATCTACAAAGGCGTCATAAATGATTTTCTTGTGATTGCTCAGCTTGTTGAACATCAGGCAAATTTTGAGCCGCTGATTGTAGTCTTCGTTCAAAACATAGTATCCTTTCCCGGGGATGGAACCCAGGATGCCCAGATTTTTGAGATGTTTATATCCTTTTTCTGCCGTGTCACGTGAGATCTCCAGCTCATAACTTACCTCATTGATAGAGGGAAGCGTATCGTTCTTTTTTAATTTACCAACTTCAATCGCCGCTAAAACGGATTTGGTTAGCTGTAGGTATTTAGGAATGGCAGAATATCCGTCAACCTGTATATAGGTAAAAAAATCATTTAGTTTCATCTGCTCGTCTTGTTTGGTCAATTCTCAGATGAATGCCCAAAATTATGCCGGGCTGCATCCTTTAAATTGTCCGATCAAAGTACAAAGTTTAGCTAAAACCGACCAGCTAAACTTTGTACAAAGTACGCAAACGATTGCGTAAAACGAATAATACACTAATGATACCCTGTAATCTTCACCGGCCCAAGCAAGCCGGATGGCATGGGTTCCCAGGCCGAAGCATCAAAAGGCTTGTAGTTGATATTCACAAAATTGATCTCATGGTAATTTCTCCATGGGATGCCCTTCTGATCCATATACCTGATGCGGTTGGCCATTAAGTTGGCAACTTCTATCCTGATGGTGTTCTGGCCGGGACGGAGAAACTTACCTATTCGTGCCTGAAAAGGAATACTCCAGATAATTCCGGCATCCTTACCGTTGATCCATACATGGGCACTTTCATCAACTTTACCTAAATTTAACAGGTACTCGCCCTGCAATTGCCGGGGCATCGTAAATGTACGCGTATAAGCGCCCGTGCCTGAAAATGACGTTGCCAGCGAATCATTCAGTTTAGTCCAGGATATCAGTTTGTCCAAATGTTTGTCCGCAGGCAGTACAGGTCCTCCCTGGGTAAAATGCAAGTCCCAATGATCATCTAATACTAATGTTTCAGCAGGTTTAGCCAGGTACGTCCATGGTTTTCGTATTATGGGAGAACTTCCTGTTTGTAAGAAGAACGTTTCTCCCGGCTGCAGATGTACTTTCACCCAGGTTTTTCCCTCTTTGGTTTGTGTCTGGGCACGTCCATAATCTCCGGACAGCGGATCAAGCAGCGTAACTAAAGGACTACTGCTATTCAGCGGGATATATTCATCGATGGTTTTTGCGGTATGGTTTACGAGAAAATAGTATTTACCGTTAGTCAGTTTCCGGCGGATAAACTTTAAACCGGTTTCAGTAAGCTTCTCTCCGTCAAGTTTTTTAAAGGCAAGGGCCTTTTGTATTTCTTTTGCCAGCAAAATCTGGCCGGATCCGTAGGCGGTACCTTTAACACCAGCGGATAATGATTTTAAATCAAGCCCGGCAATGAGGCTTTTGAATGCCGACCTGTTTTTTTCCAGATCAGCCAATCCAGGCACATCTTCCGGGAATTGCTGGAAAATCACCGTAGCCCCATTGCGTGCCAGCGCAAGAATGTCCTCCAATGTTTTGAGGGGCATCAGCTTAGCAGCAGGAATAATCAGTGTCTGGTACGGGCTCGCCTTGGGCGAAGTCACCAGTAAACCTTTCTCTGCCCTGGCTCCGGCAAGCATATGGTCGGATGCAAAATCAAACGAATATCCAAGGCCCGCGAGTTTTAAGCTCTGCCTGTAAAATTCTGAGGGATAAAGCCATACATCCACATCATGTACCTTCATCGGCATATCCATACCTTTTGGATTGCTCCAGGCATCATAAACAGGCCAGTAAATCAGCAGTTCATTGTCAGACCTGCCGGATTGGAGGAGCGACTGGCAACGGGTGAAGTAATCGTCCATACCTTTCAGCTGAGGCCAGAGGCTATTTGCAGGCACCATATTGGTGGATGCATAAAAAAGCCATCCCGGAAAGGGGATCTCCGCGGGAGAAAAGGTTGTTCCGTGGTAAAAGATATGATTGATCCCTGAGAGAAAAAGCTGTTCGGCTTCTGGCTTTGCCTGTGAAAATGAAGTTTTAAAATGTTCTGTCAGCCAGGTAAAAGTTTCAGAGGATACCAGGGTTTTACCAGTGGTATGTGCTGCAGAACTCGCAAATTTGCTCATGACCGGGTCCGGGTCAACATTGCGGATATCTGCACTGTCGCGTCTTACACCAGGAATATCAAAATGACTGGAACCAAAGGTTTCCGTTTCGGGGATATCCACTGTTGCATAGAGGTCCAGCAGATTACCCGGAGAACCGTGGGATTGGTTTTTCGTCAGGCTTTTGTACCGGTGCGCCCAGCTGGTCCAGTTTTGTGTAAAGTTTTCCAGCAGCAGCTTGCTCATCGTTTCCCGGTAATCAGACTTTAACCTGCCGGCTTCTGTGCTGGTAGAGTCTTTGCCTGTAAGCGCCCTGATATGTGTACTCAGGTCATAACCTTTCAGCTGCTTAAACGCTTTCAGAAATGTTGGCGTCCAGTTGGCGCCATAAACCTCGTAACTGTCATTAAAGAATGATCTTACACCAGGAGATTTGCCTTTAAAGGCCTGATCAAACCTTTCCAGATAGACATCTACCGATGCCTTGTCGAGGTGGTCCAAAGTATAGCCCTCACCTGATGGTGCTGCTCTTTTCACCTGCTGTAATGTTCTTCCGGAGAAGATGGCATAAATTTCTACATCCGACGCCGGTGCAGTCCACTGCAGCTGCCCTTTGGCATCTACCTTGTCAAACAGGCTAAAAACCTGCCCGTCTGCCGCATATGCCGTTACGGCCTGCAGTACCGCGCCTGCTTTCCGCTGCTTTTCATCTTTGATGGTAATCGATTCTTTGAGCGACTCCCCTTTAGGGATCAGATACCGCTGCAACACCAGTTTGGAAGCAGCAAATTGCGGAGTAATTTGCGGGCCGCCAAACGGCCATCCTGTGCCGGTGTTCATGTCTACGCCCATGCCCAGTGCTTTTGCCTTGTTTACAGTAAAGCTGAGCATGCTCATCCATCTTGGAGAAAGGAAATCGATGTAGCGGTCTTCAAAACCTTTGGCGCCATAAATGGGCGTTATTTCTACCCCTCCTATGCCTGCGGCAGCATATGCAGAAAGCGCTGAAGCCAGATTTTTCTCGTCAACGGCGTTGCCCATCCACCACCATCGTGTCCATGGGCGCATTTGCTGCTGCACCAGAGGCCAGGGACTATCCGCTTTTTTTACTTGTCCTTCAGCGCTGATGACAGCCAGCAGCGACAAGATCAATATATATCTTTTCATTTTATCCCCTTAATCCATATGAAATACTTCCTTCAGTGCAACAGAAACGGGTGAATGATCAGCATTTGTTTCCATAATATCTGCCATATATGCCCACCATTGCTGTACAATCTCCTGCTGTCCGAGCTCCTGTGAGCCTTGTCCGCTTAGCTGCTGCACTGCAAACAGTGTATCCGTTTCTTCATCCAGGAAGATCGTATAATCACTGATACCTTGATCTTTCAGCAATGCTGATATTTCGGGCCAGATTTCATCATGCCGTTTTTTATATTCTGCCGCAAATCCCGGCTTGAGTTTCATTTTAAAAGCTGCCTTCATGTTTTATTTTTTCAGTTTATAAACCTCTGTACCTGCCAGCAGGAAACAGCCCAGTCCGTAATCTTCAAAATCGGGTCTGCTCGTAAAGGTTACAGGCTGGCCATCTTTAGGCTCTTTACCTGTTCCCTGTACAAAACCCAGTGAACCATCCGCATTCAGGGCATCCTTGGCCATCGCATTCCATGCTTTAACAAGCACTGGTTGATATACTTTGGCATTAATAAAACCATTGTTGATGCCCCAGGCCATTCCATAAACAAATAAAGCTGTTCCTGAAGTTTCCTTTCCGCCAAAATGATCTGCATCATGCAGGCTGACGTTCCAGAATCCATCCGGACGTTGTAAAGGTACCAGCGCGGTAAGCATTTCCCTGTATGTTTTCAGGTATTCCTCACGGTGCGGCGCATTTTTAGGCATGATATCTAGCACCCTCACCAGCGCTGCGATTACCCAGCCATTGCCGC
Organism: Pedobacter westerhofensis; assembly: GCF_900182595.1. GTDB lineage: Bacteria > Bacteroidota > Bacteroidia > Sphingobacteriales > Sphingobacteriaceae > Pedobacter > Pedobacter westerhofensis. The sequence continues at coordinate 145,178 of NZ_FXTN01000011.1, forward strand.
GCGACCAGTAGCAGTCTTTGCGGTTTGGCTCTTTGTAAGGCGGTACAAATGATTTATCACGCCACCATAATCCGTCTTTCAGGTTGTATAAACCACCGCCTTCGGAAGTTTTGGTATGCATGTACATCTGGTACATATATTCATAATATGCATTATCTTTATATAAGGCGCCAAGTTTGGCAAAAACAGGCATTCCCATCTGCAGGGCATCAACCCAGGTCCAGTCGTCAATCTTACCGGATTGCATCATAAGGTCTACAGATGCTTTGATGTCTTTGATCCGCTCAGGCTGTTTATCAATATTATACAGGTCGATATACGTTTGTCCGCATGCCTGGTTATCACCATTGCTTGTACTGATTCCGCCACGCAGGCCCCATTGATGTTTCTGGCCCCAATCTACGGCATAATCATAATATGCTTTTGAAGGTTGCACGGTATACAATGCCATCAGCCCTTCATAATACACTGCCCTCGTCCAGATATTGCTGGGCCGGGTGGTATTTGTGGTGATTGTAGCACCAGGGTCAGGCCATTTTTTCATAAAGTACGCATTTGCAGATGTCATTGCGGTCAGCACCGATTTTTTTGCGGGGACTTTTTGTGCATAGCTGTTCATGAAAGTGATCATTAGGGCCATGAAAAGCGTGCCGTTTAATTTTATTGTGTTCTTCATATGGGAATATTTTTAATGAGTAGTGTTTATCTTTTTACGGTTTTGCAGGTTTGGGTTTCAGTTCATCAGGGCTGTCCCTGGTGTAAGTTTTAAATACAATTTTAGAGCCCGTCAGAAAAACATCTTTCACCACGCTCAGGTCAACCTGAAATTGAGGATCAAAGGCGTCCGACTTCATATATTTCTGCAGGCTGTAAAATAACTGTCTTGCAGCAGGCCCCTTTTCTGCCGCCAGGCTGGCACTGGAAACCATTAGTTTACCCTCACCTACCTTCGCCTCGTAGACAATTGCCAGCTTCCGGTTCAGGAACCAGGTATCAACAGACTGCACCAGCGGCCTGAAGCCTGCCGGAAAATCTTCCAGGTTCATCACCTGTGAGTTGTTCACAATCTCCCACCATTGCATATCGCTGTGAAATGATGTAGGGAAATTTGCAAAAGCCGCAGCTTTGGGCTCAACTAAAATTCCCAGTGTGTGCGGAGGGCGCATCTTAAACCAGGAGGTATTCCAGAAAACCGGCTGAAAGGTTTGTACTACCTCTTTGCCTTTGACCACTTTTCCTGAAGCATCCAGGAACACTTTCCCGCCTTTTCCAAGTATCTCTTCCGCTTTTTTATCCAGCGCTGTACAATAGTAAATATCTGTTTTAACAGCTGGTAACTTTGCCGGGTACACCCAAAAATCCCAGCCATTGGCAAATTCTGTTCCTTTAATATTTACTTCAAGATGCAGCTGTGCTGCTGACTTGACGGACAACAGCGCAAAGCTGATTTTGCCAAGGGAAAAACAGTTCCCCAGGGGGATGTCTTTAGGGTCAAAATCGCCCGAAGCAAGAACCCTGGATGAGGCATTGGTAATTTTCCATGATACTACAGCCTGCTGAAGAGCGGATTTTCCATAGTGCGCCACCTCCAGTGCTGCTGCAAAAGACTCATCATTCTGGTAGACAAATTTGGGGATCCTTGCCAGCAGCACCGTACTGTTGGAGAATCTGCGGAACTCTGCCGGGCTGATATATCCCTTTTCATCCCAGAAAGCGTTTAGCACCCCTACCAGGGCTGTGCCCTGGCCGGGATAATCATTCAGTGACAGCAGCTGATATCCGCTGTAGCCGGGTGTCCGCAAAGCTTTTTCAATTTCATTCTTGTAGGCCAGTGCCTGTAATTTACCTGAAGCCATCAGAAAGCGCTCGGCCTCGTCGGCCATATCATGGTCTTTCAGGTCTTCCTCAAAAAGCTCAAAATTCTTTGCCCGGTATACGCCGGTATATTTTTTAATCTCTTTAAAATCCGGGAATACACAGTACTGTCCCATCTCATGCGCCACAAAAGGAACAGTAAATTTGGCAATCAGCGCACTGTAGTCGCCTATAGTTTCCGGTCTGTCGTTCCAGCTCAGCCCCCTTGCCCCGCCCCTGACCATATATTCATTGTTGGGAATTACCGGCCAGCTGCCACCCACAGAAGCGCCTGTATATAATCTTCTGGAATCCTTATTTTTCCAGTAATCATTAAATTTCGACAGATATTCTACCTGTTTGCCCCTCGGCTCATTTCCATAGGCCAGCATACAGTAGGAAGCATAATTGCCATACGCTTTCTCCATCCGGTTAGTTTCATCATAGATAAACTGGTCGATTGGTTTGTTATCGCCGATAGATGTACCATGGTTGGCCCAGCTTGGCCCTTCAGGCTGCAGATAAAAACCTGCTTTGTCTGCGGCGATAAAAGCAGCTTCGGGTGGGCACCAGGAATGAAAACGCATATGGTTCAGGCCATGTGCTTTTGCAATTTTAAATATTCTTGCCCAGGCGGCTTCATCCATCGCAGGATATCCGGTTAAGGGAAATTCGCAGTTATTAACCGTTCCGCGCAAAAAAACAGGGCGCCCGTTGATCTCAAACTGCCGACCGGCAGCTTTAAATTCGCGCATGCCAAAGCTGAGTTCCTTTTGTACATTCTCAGCCCGTTTAGCTTTCCCTGTTGTAAGTACGGCAGTCAACTGATACAAGACAGGATCAAACTCATCCCAGGTCTGCATCTTATCACCCATCGGAAGATTGATCTCCAGCTTGCCCGATCCGTTACGGATTTCAAAATCTGCACTTACAGCGGGTACCTGCTGACTTACACCAGAATTAAAACTGTGTGCATTTAAGCGGATCCTGCCACTGCAGTCGGGCCCTTTGAGCAGGACGGAAACCCTGGCTGTTTTGTTCTTCAGGTCCGGATAAACCTGGATATCATCAAATACGATGGCCGGGCCCGCAGTTAACTGGATTTTCCCCACAATGCCATTCCAGTTTCCCTGGGTATGGTCGGTCAGGCTATGAGAATCCTGCCCTACATTGATCGCCTTGATCCGGTTATCAATCCTGATGGTGATCACATGTCGTCCGGGCTTCAATATTGAGCTCAGGTCATATTTCTGTGCCGTAACAAAAGTATACTGAGATCCCGCCTCCTTCTGGTCTACCCATACCGTTGTTTCAGAATGTGCATATTCCAGTTCGAGAACGATCCTTTTCCCTTTCCATCCTGCCGGTATGATCACTTCACGCTGGTACCAGGCGGCACCTACATAATGTTTGGCCGGCGTAAGCCAGAATGGGATCTTGATATTGCCCGGCTGACGGTATTTTGCAAGCCGGGGATTAAAATAATATGAACTGTCGTAAATACTGCCTGTCCATTTTGTCTGCAGTGTGATATCGTCTCCTTTGAGGTTTTCTGCCATAGATCCCGGCAAGGTTATTTCATCAGATAAAGGCACACTATACCATTTCCGGGTGATGCCTTCATCTGCTGCATCAGTTTGGAAACGCCATTTGCCGGCAAGAGAAATTGTTTGTGCGCCGGCCATCCCGCCATGGAGCAGCATCATTAAAAGCCCTGTAAAAAATAGTCGGTTGATCTTGTTCATATCAGTTGCTGCTATATTTACGGCATCCTTTTTAAGCCTTCCCACTTCACCTTCCATGTCCCGTCTTTCGGAAAGCCGGGATTTTGGTCCGCAGCTCCGTCCCAACCTGCGCACATCATGGCTACGGCAGTAAGCAGGCCCCCGTTTCCGGGCAGATAAAGGCGCAGGCGTTCATCCTGGTAATTATGGCCATTGTCCAGATAAGTATTCGTCTTTACGTTCATCATCAGGGCATCAATGGCCTTATCCGGTAATCCGAGCCGCGCTGCAGTCATGGCCGTCATCGGGAAGTCCCAGCCCCAGGTTTTATCCCAGCTCCAGGATTTCCATACCAGATCAAATGTTTTGCGCATCACCTGCTTGTCCAGCAGGCTGGTTTCAGGCAGCATGCCATAGGCACCCAGTACCGAGGGATGATCAGTTTTATATTCAGGATTGGTATATGAATCTTTAGCGCTTTCGGCAGCAAGGTACACACCATCCTGCAGTGGCAGCGGAGAAAGCTTAGCCAGGATATCGTCCCATTTCTTTTCCCTGGGCAGCTCCAGGCGTTCTCTCCATGCCTGCGCAGTTTTTAACGCCCAGTTCCAGTAGGCCAGTTCGTAGGTTGGGTTAAAGGTCTCTTCGGCTTTAAATCTTTCCTGTGCAGGGATCAGTCCCGGCCCAAGCACATAACGGTCTTTTGCCTGGTCGTAATGTGCAAAAGAAGCCATAAACTCCGCGGTGCCAAAAACAACGTCCTTATATTTCTCAAGTGTCTGCCGGTTGGGATGTGCCCGGTAATCCATTTCTGCAAAGGTGATGATATGCGGCTGTTGCCAGATCAGTAGTGCACCTACAGATGAAGGACTTTCGTTCCCGTTGTTATCGGTCATCTTCTGCCAGCGCAGGCCCTCAAAACCCTGGCGTTCTGCCAGCTTCTTCGCGCCCGATGCCACTTTAAAATACCAGTCGGCACTCTTTTCCAGCAGTTCCGGGCGGCCCCACATACCAAAATGCAGCATATGCCACCAGGTCATCTCCAGGTGAGGTTTTCCAAACCAGCTGTTATAGGTTAACCCTGTTTCCTGCGGAGGGGTTGAACCGGCACACTGGATCCTGGTAAGATACTGTGACAGTACAATACGGCGCTCCAGTTCTTTTGCACGGGGATCGCTGCTTCCTGCAAGGTCTACGGCACCACCGCTTTGCCAGAATGATTTCCAGGCCAGAATGCTGTTGCTTTCTGTAGCAGCAAACAGCGGAATCGCCTTTGCCGGTTTTTGAGGTGTGAACCAAACACTCAGGTCAATACCCCCCATGCTTTTGTCAGGCCTTAGCACAAATGAATGTTTTTCTTTGGAAGAGAGCAAAGCTTTCCCTGTCCAGTTTAAAGCAGCAAAATAGGCCGCAGAATCCAGCTGGTGACTGATCAGGGCCTCATTGGCCTGAGCCTTTACAATCGCAGAGCGGTGTTTACCGGCCGAAGCGAAGTTATCTCCCACGTCTGCCCATTCGCCGGTAGGATATGGAAAGCGGAGCCTGATCCTTAAACGTCCCTGACTGATCAGGGCTGATTTTACCCTGACAGAAACAATATCATCGGTCTGGTCACAAACGGTTAACACTTCAACAGGGATATTTTCTATCGTGAACGAACTTTTGATCTCCCCTTTCCACAGGTCAAGCTCCTGGTGGATATTTTTAATATCTGAAGGACCTGCAGCTTTGCCATTTTTAAGATCTATCTCAAAACCCAGGCAACCCAGCTGTAAGCGGTGCACATTCTGGCGGAACCAGTCAGACGCCTTCTTACTTCTTTCGGGTTTTTTGATCTGCACAACATAGCTCACCTTACGACCATATTGCTGATAATCCCTGAGGGATTCAGAGATGCGGTAACCCGCGGTATCTTTAAAGGTATCCCAGCCCCATTCAGACTGCGTGCCCAGAGGGATGCCCGTCCTGTAGCTTTCCGGGAAAGTCTGCAGCCCTGTAGCATCTGCTGTAAAAGCAAATTTCCCATTGCCTACCGACAATGAGGAGAGTGAATCAATCTTGTCCACGTGTACGTTATGCCGGCTGACCAGCGCAGGGCGGTCAATTTTTTGCGCCATTATACTGCTGTAACATAGCAGCAAACACATTGTCAGTGGTCCTGTCTTTAACTTCATGTGATCTTAAATATAAATGGTGAAGCAGTCATATATTTCCCTCCCTGCGAGGTAGTAAACAGGTAGGTAGCCTTTCCCTTTTGAAAAAGCAGCTGCGGGCGTTCAAACCGTCCGTATTTTTTAAGGTAAGAAGGAGGAGGCGGTTGTGTAATATGATAATGAGCTGCGTCAAAATAGGCGATCTGCGGAGCCGACCATTTAATGCCATCCCGGGATTCCATGATCAGCCCATCCTCATGGTTGAAAATTCCCATGTCCCGGGCTATAATTTTAAATTTCCCTTTTTCGCGCCATACAAAAGCATCTTCAAACTGCTTGTTGCCTCCTTTTGATGAAAAATCAATGACCGGATTGCCCTGGTATTTTTTGTAGGGCCCCTCCAGCTTGTCGGCAATCGCAAGCCCGTATTTTCTGTTGCCACGGATTACCGGATCGGTTGAATTTTCATACTCGCTGGTATTCCAGGATTTATAGTACAACCAGTACTGCCCGTTGGGATGTTTGATAAAGGCAGGATTTGTGGTACAATGATCGTCCCAGGCACCGGTTTCGCCTGCCTGGAGCAAGGGCTGATCCGGTCTGGTCCAGGGGCCATCCAAAGAATCCGCAGTGGCCAGGCCAATCCTTTTGGTATTGGTTTTGCCATTGGAGTTGCCCATAAAGAAAAGGCAGTATTTGCCGTCCACCTTTTTGATCAGCGGGTTATGGCAGGTAGTGGCATCCCAGAAACCCGGGCCACGCGGTGCCAGGATCACTTCATTAAACTTAAATTCTGATTCCGGGGAATCCGCAACTGCATGGCAGATTTCAGATCCATTGATCCATCCGCCCATTTTCTTTGTTGCTACCCACCGCGAAAAGAACAGATGTATTTTTCCGTCCTCTCCCTCAACAGGGCTGTTGCACCATACATAATAACCTTCCATTTCCAATGCCCTGCCCACTGGTTTGAGATGTTTGGAAAACTCAGAAACATCAGGATTATTTTCGGCAGCAGGTGCCGTATCCGGCAGCAGGCCGGCAGCTGTGAGCAATGCCATTCCAGAAATAAAGTCTCTTCTCTTCATGTAGTGTTGATGATTGATCGTCAATAGTTACTTCCTAATCATGTAACGTGTGAGGGGGCATTTCTTCAGTACCTGCAGTCCCTCTGCAACAGAGGCCGCATTGATCTTTGCTCCTTCAGTATTGGTATGCGTATGGTCGGAAGGAAAATAAGCCTTAACCACAGACTCGCCCGCAGCATCGTATTTATCTGCGGTGATCCTGTTGAGGTCCACAAAATAAACTCCAGCCGATTTTGCCACCTGCTCTGCCCAGCCGCCATAGCCCTGCTCGCTGCGCAGCACCTTGCCATCCTTCCAGTCGCTTCTCGGGATCGGGGAGCAAACAATTGCAGTTGCCCCTTTTGCTTTGGCCTCGCTGATGATTTTGCGGAGATACCATCCATAAGTATAAACTACTTCCTGCTTTTTGGTGATCGGGTTATAAATATCTTTACTTTCTGTGCCTACGCCTTTGATGGTGCCGCGGGCCCGTGCGGTATCATCGAGGGGACTGCCGTCATTGTGGCCAAACTGCATCATTACAAAATCACCAGGCTTTAGCCTCACCAGCACACTGTCCCAGAGCCCCTTGCTGATAAATGTTCTTGAGCTTGTGCCCCCAAGTGCATGGTTCTCGATGTTAATTTTGCCTTTATCAAAATAATCGCCAATGAAATCACCCCATCCCCACATGTTGCCGGCACCTTTTCCTGATCCGTTCTTTACCGTAGAATCGCCGATCACAAACAGTGTAGGTTTATCTTTCAGCAGGGTAAATGCTGTAGAAAAGGATAAAACAGCAAGAAGTGCCAAACCCAGGTATTTTTTTTGTGTGCTCATATTTTGATCATTTAATATTCATATCTGATGCATCTTTCAGAACAGGTTTGCCCTGATCATCCGCAGTAATCTTTACATTTTTAAAATTCCAGCCCCTGGCATGGTCAATCAGCCCTGCTGATTCGGCAGTTACGTTAACATTCTGTAAATTGTAGTTGATCAGTTTTGATTGTTCCGTCCCATTTGCATTGATGGCCACCTTGGCCCCTTTAATATTGATATTGGAGATATATACATCTTTAAAAACCGGAATTCCTTTCTCTGCCGGCTCCACTTTGGTCAGCAGTTTTTTCCAGTGTGCAGGCAGGCTGGCCTCGTTGTAGCCCTCCGGTAATTTAGAATAACTGTAGGACGGGTTCCAGTTCATATTGATCTGTAAAAACGTGCCTATACTGTCCATCGCTATATTTTCAAAATAAATATCCTCCACTGTCCCGCCTCTGGTAACGGCCGACTTCATATTGAGTGCGTTTTTTGTGCCCTTGCCCCTAAGGTCTGTGGCCAGAATATGCCGGATACCACCGGAAGTCTCGCTTCCAAGCGTGAGCAGCCCCCCTCCCTTACGGGCAAGGCATTTGCGGATCACCACATATTCTGTGGGACGGTTTACCCTTAGCCCGTCCCAGTCGCGGCCAGACTTGATACAAAAGTTATCATCATTACAGTCGATATCACAGTTTTCTACCAGTACCCATGAGGATGAATCAATATCTACACCATCAGTACTTGGCCCATGGCCGCCCACATTATTCTGGATCAGCAGGCCATCCACGGTAACGTGGTCAGAATACAGGACCTGGACAGTCCAGAAACCAGCCTGCTGCAGCGTGAGGCCCTTCAGGGTAACATCGGCAGAGCCGGAAATCAATACTGTCCGCGGTCTTTTTGCATCATAATCGATGATCCAGCGCAAGCCTTTGGCATCATACTCTTTCCTCATTTTCCAGTACATGTCCCAGAAAACTCTCCCCTGTGCATGTACCAGTCCATCGCCGGAAACGGCCACATTTTTACTGCCGATCACATTGATCAGCGCTGCCGGCCACTTCATTTCAATACCGGCGATACGGGTTTCCATTTCAGGATAATCTTTGATATCCTGGCTGCCTTTCAGTTTCACCCCTTTGGCTATTTTTAAATGAACGCCGTCTTTCAGAAAAATGGAACCTGTAAGGTAAACCCCGGGTTCAAAAGTAACCACGCCGCCGCCGGCAGCGGCACATTCGTCGATTGCTTTCTGAATGGCGCCGGTATGCAGCACCGCACTGTCTTTAGCCAAAGCAACTTTGAAAATCTGCTTTTTGGAGGGCTGTATTCTTGCTCCAACCTTTTTTACCCATTCATCTTTTGTTTGTGCCTTTCCGATTTGGGCAGCAGCCATCATCAGCAGGAAACAGCAGAGGATATATTTGTTCTTCATCATAATTATAACGTTAAGGTAAGCCCCATCAGTCCGATCACTACATCATTGGCGAGGGTAACCAGCCGCAGGCTTTTTAAATCTTTTGTTTGATCAAGGGGCAGGTCAAGCACTGTTGCCGCACCGCCCGGTATTGCCTGCTGATCTGCTGCTCTTCTTTTTAGCCCGCTCTCTGTCAAACCTGTCTTCAGATGAATCCTCGGCGGCCTCGGCTGTTTAAGACCGAATGCAAAATCATCAGTATAATAATCTTCCTGAATTGGCCACCAGCTTTCAGGGTTACGCAATATCAGCACTGATGAAGAGCCATCGGTATACGTAATAATAACTTTACCATTATCAAACTGGCTTTGCATCGGATTTGTAGATCCTGCCATCAGTAAATACGCATGGCCTGCTTTACCCGACAGCGGGATTTCCTTTTCTGCGGGGTAATTATCCCAGCGGGAGCTAAAGAGGATATTCAACGAATCCATGTTTCCGGGTGTTCTGAATTGAATGCCCTGCGGCAGGCTGATCTGGTTGGCACTACCGGCCAGTTTACGCAAGCCTGTATCATCAATATCAGGATTTTCCAGCGAATGCGGCCAGTCGCCGATTCCCTGCCATGGTATTTGCAGTGTCGGGCCCTCCTGCGGGCGCGGCGATAAGTATTTGTTTTTAAAAATTTGCGTGACGCCTGCGTTAAAATAAGAAGACAGGTCTACAGACCGCTGGTGTATATCCTTATGATCTACATTCCAGTTGATCAGCTGATCGCTGAACACTTCTTCATTTCCGCTTACAAAGCTCACTGTATTTGTCCCTGTTCTCACAAATCTTTCGCTAATACTAATCTGTACAGGTTCGTTTGAAGGAAGAACTATTTCTTTTTCAAAGCCATTTACTTTTAAAAACCCTTTAACCGCTGTTCCCCTGTGATTAACTGCAGCAAATAACAGCTTGTTTTTTTCCTGCACAACTGCCGGAACAAAAGACACGGGCTGCAGCAGCTCAAAACAGAGGGGGTACCACCAGCTAAGGCCATTCATTTTAAGCTGGATAAAAGCTGTTTTGCTGCCCCTTGCACCGCCGAGCCTGGCAGTAAAAGATGAGCCTTTAAACTTTACGTCAGAGAGCATTTTCTGCGGATCATTTACACCGGTAACTGAGATATTTGCACCTGCATCCAGCTGAAGCCGATCGCCAATGGCATATTGTTTCCTGACCGCCAATGTTTTAAAAGCTTCGCCCTTCCATACAATTTCTAACGATATTTTCTTGACCGTATTGGCAGGGATTTTGATTTCAATTACCGGCATGCCAATGGCAGCAGGCATAACTTGCCAGTCTATCCTGGATCCATTTAATTTCAGGCTGCTGACAGACTGTGCCAGCGCTTTTACCCGTAATTTGACAGTCATTGCTTTCCCAAATTCGGGCATGATGGTATACTGCTCTGTTTTTCCCTTTCTCTTAAAACTAAAGAAGATATCCGGAGTGCTGATCGAAGCGTGGTCCCATGCTGCAGGAAAACCAGGACTGATCACCAGGCTGTGATCCAGCGCATCGGGCACAATACCAAATAAACCTTCTACCAGTGCCCTTGAAGAGATGCCGACAGGATCTGCAAAATCACGGTAGGCTTCGCCCCTCACAGCATCATAATGAGAGATCTGCACAAAATTACCGGGGCTTCCGCCCAGGTACATATCTGCCAGCAGTTCACTCTTAAAAAGTTTAAATCCTTCTTCATTTCTGCCGGCCTGCCAGTTGGCCAGGGCGGTATGCATCGATTCGGCCATCACCACATTATTGAGCGACCAGGTATAGGGCATCCAGCTGGTGGTAGATAAAGTATAGTACTGCCCCTTGTCCAAACCTTTTGCATTTACCGGAATATGAGGAATGGATTCGTCAACGTAGCGTAAGCTCTGGTAGGCCTGGAAAGCATCAGGAACGTTTGAGTCGATACTGTGATATACCGTCCATAATGCTGCCGAAGGATGTACCTGTTTTAGCCCCAGTGCATCCTTATATTCTGCAAATACACCGGAGCCTGGCAGCCAGAGGCTGGTGTTCATGGCCTTTAATATTTTTGAGGCTTCAGTTTGATAAGGCCGGGGCGATTCTCCTATCAGTGCCGCAATTCTTGCAGCCATGACATTGGCCCTGTAATTATAGGCTGATGAATGGGTAACTGCACCACCGCTGTAATACAGCGCATCACTAGCCCATATTACGGCGTAGGCATCATATAATCCATCATTATCAGGATCGAAATTGCGCTTTTCCCAGGCAAGATGGCGCTGGATTACCGGCCACATTTCCTTTGCGAATTTCAGGTCTCCCGTCCAGTTGAAATGCCAGAGCAGCTCATCTATATAAACGAGGTTCATATCATAATGATGCGGGCGGATAGATTTACCATCGGGATCACGGCTGATATAACCGGAACTGAACATGGATGTTCCCATTTTCTCCTGATGCCGGGCCAGATGGAAAGCCGTGTCCGGGATTACCGGTCCGGATAGAGGAGATAAAACCTGGGATTTTGCATATGCCCGAAAGTGTGTTTTTGCGCGGTCATGCCATCCCAGCGGATCTGCCGTATATGGACCGCGCCAGCCATTCAGCCGCATTCTCCAGCCTACGGCACCGTGCATATAGGAAGGTTCTTCCCAGATCGCATCAGATGCAATGCTGATGGCGGCACCAATGGTATTGATGTATGGGTCTGGCGTATTGATTTTGATGCGCCCTGCAATTTTCTCCCTGGATGCTTCCGAAGCATCAAATAGGGCGGCAAGACTGTTATATTTTGGTGATGATGATCCTTCCCTGATCAGTACATACTGCTCTTCTCCTGCTGTGAGGGTTTTGGTACTGCTGACTGCAGGTTGTGTGACAGCATCGCTTTGCTGAAATAAGGAAGGGCTGCCCAACTGCCCTGCATCTGAAAGTTTTAATTTTGCGGGGAAAACCCCGGATAAAGCCGAGGCCTTAGCATATTTTAAATTGAAAGCGCCTGCATTCAGACTGTACTGGTTGCCAGTACAATCTTCAGGCTTCAGGTAGAAACTTGATTCGGGATCCGGTCCCATATCGCCGGAACGGCTGAACTTTTTGCCGCTTGCCCCTCCAAATGCGTAGACCAGCTGAAGATCTTTTACCGGCCCATCTATCCAGGCTTTTAAAATCAACCCTTCGGCATCGGCCAAGGCGAGAACAACCACGTGCAATGCAGCTTTCCCCAATAAAGGGTCATGGACAACATAACTCATTTTTCCGGGGGTGTACCTTGCAATAATATCCTGCGCTTTGATCAGCCAGAGGCTCTTTGTACCGCGGGACAATCCAATCTGAAGGTTTCCGCCCATTCCGGGCATGTACAGTGCAAATTCCGGCAGGTCGCCTGCCTCAACGCGAAATGCGGTGTGGCTCCCATAAATGGCGCGGTTAAACCTCCGGCTGCCGTTGCGGATCACGAAATCCGCACCTTCAGGGTGGTAGCGCAGCGAACGTTCTTCACCATGCCAGGGCTGTTGCTTAAGCATAACCGGGTAGAGCTCTTGTGCCGCTGCAGTACAGCCACACAAGAGCAATGCGGTCAGGAATTGGCCTAACAGTTTTCCCTGTTGGAAGCCCATGTTTTAATATCCGTTATTCTGAGTATATAAACCCGTTTTCACGTCCAGCTGACTCTGAGGCACGGGATAGATTACATAATTATTTGTAAATGGCTGAATCTGTTTTCTCACATCGTCTGCCGCAATCCATGCAGGCATAACAGTAGTAACCAGTCCGCTCCGTACCAGGTCGTTCCAGCGTGAGCCTTCAGCGGCAAATTCTTTTCTGCGTTCTTCCATTAACTGCGGAAGTGTCACATTCACCCTGTTGCCTGCAAGTCCGGCCCTGATGCGCACATTATTTACCACAGCATCTACATCTGTAGTCTGCGAACCCGCAGCACCATGCAGTACGCATTCTGCTTTAAGCAGCAGGATATCCGTGTAGCGAAGCACGATGAAATTGATCGGCCAGTCTGTTCTTGAGGCCGGCACCTTGGTGATATCAATATATTTCTTATAAAAAGATCTGATTTCAGTTACACCTTTAGGAATAACATAACCCGCCTGAATGGTAAATGCTTTACGAACATCACCTGCTTCATAAGAAGCCAGCAGATTGTTTGATATCGGCCTGATTTCCAAACCGCCCTGATTAGGCTGTCCCAGCGACTGGAAATAACCGTCCGGAACCAGTAACCATGGAAATGTAGCACCCAGCTGCGGATTAGATCCTGTAGCATACTCCACATCAAAAACTACTTCTTTATTATTTTCATTGGTATAAGCAAAGATACTGCTGTAGGCAGTTGTGGCTGTTCCTGTATTGGTAAGGAAAGCATACTGTCCGCTGCTGATCACGTCATTCAGCTGGGCTGCCGCGAGGCTCCATTCATCCAAGCCCAGGCCAGGCCCATCAATACTGTATGTTGGGCCAGAACGTGTCATGTATACCAATGCCAGCAATGATTTGGCCGCATGTTTTGAGGCTCTTCCCTTATCAGCGGCAGCATATGCTGTAGCCAGCGGCAGGTTATCTGAGGCGAACTGAAGATCAGAAATAATCAGTTTATATACATCTGCCACAGGGCTTCTTGGAATAGTCAAAGCTTCATCGGTCAGTACAGGATGATCAAACACAGGAACCTTTCCGAAAAGCCTTACCAGGTCGAAATAGTAAAAAGCCCTCAGGAATTTTGCTTCCGCCTCGTACCTGCTTCTGAGCGCTGCATCAGGAATAACTGCTGCGCCGTTTTTCGTCAACTGATCCAGCAGCGTGTTCGCTCTTGAAATACCGTTAAAATCTTTCAGCCAGGCTTCTTCCACATATGGATTTGAAGCGATAGTCCTGAAAAAGCTGTTGATGCCTTCCCAGTCGCGTACTCCCCCTTCTGATACAGCATATAAATTATCGGAACGCGTTTCCGATAAATTCAGCAGTCTGTCGGGATAGGTCCGCAGGTCGTTGTACACGGCATTGATACCCTGTAAAAAGTCATTTGGTGCGGCAAAGTAAGTATCAGTTGTATTATTTGATATCGGCTGCTGATCAAGAGATTTCTTGCAGGAAGTGATCAGTGCAGTACCAGCCAGTAGTATATATATTAATTTCTTCATGATTTCTTTCGTTAAAATGTAAAGTTCAGTCCCAGGATTAATGATTTTGGCAAAGGAAGTCCGCCGTAATCTCCTGCTTCAGGGAAGGTATCACTTCCGCTCAGGTTGGTGTTGCTCGCTTCCGGGTTAAAACCACCTTTGTAGCTATCGTGCCCAAAGTAATTTTCTGCCGTCACATAGATCCTTGCACCTTTAACCGCCTTGCTTTTAAACTGTTTGCCCAGGTCATAACCCAAAGTGATATTGCGGACCCGCACATAATTTGAAGAATACAACCAGTCTGTATTGATGATACGTCCGAACGTAGAGTAGGCTTTTCCAACTTCACCTGCTCCCGGATTATCAGGTGAACGCCAGCGGTCCCTGAAAAATCCCAGCGCATTATCAGGTACACCCTGTCCTGTTCTTCCCAGGGCACGTCCAAGCAGTGAGTAGATAGAGCCACCTGTCTGTCCCTGTACAAGTACCGTCAGGTCAAATCCTTTATAACGAAAAGTGTTGGTTACACCATAAGTCCAGTCAGGGTTGGGTTTACCTACAATCTCGCGGTCGTTAGCGTCAATCACCCCGTCACCATTTGCGTCCTTGTATTTAGGGTCACCTACTGTCTGTGTTCCAAAAAGTGCTGCTTTATTATCGATATCCTGCTGTGAAAGAATGCCCAGCTGACGTACAGCATAGATTGCATACATCGGCTCGCCCACTTTTAAGATACTGTGCGATACATCAAAGCTCGAAGGGATCAGGATTTGCGACTGTCCTGCTGCCAGCGACACCACTTTATTGGAGTTATGACTTGCATTTAATGAGGTATTCCACTGGAAGCTGCCGGTTAAATTCCTGGTGCTTACTTCAAATTCAAGGCCTTTATTTCTCACGCTGCCTGTATTGCTCAGCTGCGTTCCAAACCCTGTTACTTCCGGGATAGGCACATTCAGCAGTAAGTCTGTATTGAGTTTATTGTAATAGTCTACAGATGCTGTGATCCGGTTCTGGAAGAATCCCATATCCAGGCCAATGTCTGTAGTTTTAGACTTTTCCCAGCTCAGATTAGGGTTAGCTACACCAATAAGTGCCTGCCCATAAGCGGGCACACCATTAAAAGTGTAGTTACTGCTTCCAAGAAGCGCACGGCTGCTGTAATCACCAATATTATAGTTGCCGGATTCACCGTAACTTACTCTCAGTTTCAATTCACTGATTTTCTTGCTGTCTTTCAAAAAGTTTTCTTTGGCAATGTTCCATCCGGCAGATACCGAAGGGAAAACTCCGTACTGATTATTGATACCGAAACGGGATGAACCATCTCTCCTGATACTGGCAGAGAACAAATATTTTTGATCAAAGCTGTACTGTAACCTTCCAAAATAAGAAAGCAGTACATTCATGGCCTCACTTGTGCTGCCATTCACGACAGATGCACTTCCCAGCGTGGTGATACCGCCGACTCCAAATCCGCCTACTGATGATAGCGATACATTTTCAAGTTTGTCGGAGTTGTATGCCTGTCCTACTAAAACTGAAAAGTCATGTTTTTCATGGAATGTTTTTACATATGATAAAGTGTTCTCATTTACAAAAGTACGTTTGCGGTAGCCCCCGTAAGAACCGGATGTACCAACATTTGGTGAAGTTGTCCTTGTGCTCAGGGAACCTGTTACAGTATAGGGCGTATAACTTTTTGAGGTGTTGTCTGTGTTATCAAGGTTGACAGTAGTCTTAAACGTAAGGCCGTCAAGAATTTTATATTCTCCGAATACTGTTCCCAGCGTACGGAATTTTTTAGTCATCCCGATAGTGTTGTTGAGTTTGGCCAATGGATCATTTGTTGTTACAGACCAGATATACTGGGTATTGTTAAACACGTTTACATTTCCTGGCAGGTCCTGCTGAATGGGCGACATAGACAAGGCCTGATGCAGGATATTGTCTTTTCCTTCTACTCCCGGATCATTGGTCACAGAATAAGTTGGTGCCAGATTAACGCCAAACTTTAATTTGTCATTTGCCTTGATCTCTACATTTGCCCTTGCAGAATACGACTCATAGTCCATTCCTACAACCATACCCTGCTGCTTCACGTAGTTACCTGAAACATAATAATTTACAGTTTCTGTGGCGCCGCTGGCACCCAGCTGATAATTTTGTGTTATCCCTGTTCTGAAGATCTCATCCTGCCAGTCTACCACGTTCAGTCCGCCGTAACCCGGCTGCGTCCATCGGTCGTCGAGCATATAGGTAACGTTAAAGGCACCCGGCGCAAGGCCTAAGATCGCGCGTCGCTGATCGGTAGTCTGGCTGGCCGTTCTGCCGGTTCCCGAAGCTACCCACTGGGCATTGATCATTTCAGTAGCCCTGTCGATCCACTCCGCACCGTTTAACATGTCGAGTTTTTTACTGCGCTCAACTGTACCTGCATAGGTATTTAATGTAATTGTTGGTTTGCCGCTTTTACCCCTCTTTGTGGTAATGAGGACAACACCATTTGCGGCCCTTGATCCGTAGATCGCTGATGCCGAGGCATCTTTTAAAACCTGTATAGATTCAATATCGTTTGGATTGATGTTATCCAGCGGGTTTCCTGTGGCAAAGTTTCCTGATCCGTTAGGGCTTGCCGATGCAAGAGGGAAACCATCAAGTACATACAGGGGTTCATTCCCTGCAGAAATAGATCCTGTACCCCTTACCTGGATGCTGAAAGCTTTCCCGGGCGTTCCGCTGGTTTGTTTGACAGAAACACCGGCCATCTGCCCTACCAGTGCCTGATCCACTCTGAGGATCGGACGTTCGTCGAGCTTGTCGGCCTTAAATGTAGCGATGGCGCCTGTTACGTTGCCTTTCTTCTGCGTACCGTAACCAACCACCACAACTTCTTCAAGTTTGGTATTGGATTCAACAAGTTTGATATTGATCATGCCAGCCTTGCTGACAACAACTTCCTGGGCGTTATAACTCAGGTACTGGAATACGAGGGTTGACCCGATCGTAGTTTTGATGGCATAAATACCATTTGCATCGGTAGACACGCCTTGTGTGGTACCTTTAATTTTGATAGAAACAGCTGGCATAGCGAGTCCCTTTTCATCAGTTACTTTTCCTGTAACGTTAACACTCTCCTGTGCGAACAGCGTGCTTATACTAAAAAGAGAAAAGAGAAAGAGGATAAATAATTTTTTGCCAGAAATAGAGCTAAAAAGTAGTTTTTTGGACATAGGACACTGGTTTATTATTTGGTGTGCTAAAACTAATTTTAATGTTTAGCACTCGCAACCTGTAGTGTCCTGCCCCCTATTTGATAAATCCGTCCATGATTTCCATTGTGCCTGTTGCTTCTTCTATAGAACATGGATTGTCCTGCAGGGCATTAAAGTAATTCACTGCCTGTGAAATCATCGGCTGTTCGATATGCTGCGGATGAACAAATGTTTCTGTTATTTCTTCCTCAGTGGTTTTCCAGGTTACATATTTCCCGAAAAAGGCGAATTTTATGCTGCCTGCTGTTCCGATGATCTCACAGAGGTCTTCCTGCTGCCCCTCTCCTACGCTAAAACACCAGGATCCGTTCACTACCACATGATTACGAAAAACAATCTGCCCGCAAACATGATCGTCTGCCTGGCTCAAACCGGATTGATTGAGTGCATAGCCCTGATACTTCTCGGGCTTTCCGAAATAAAACAGCAGCAGGTCTACCTGGTGTGGTGCCAGGTCATGAAAGTAACCTCCTCCGGAAAGACCGGGCTGCAGGCGCCAGTTATTTTCGGTATCCGCAATCAGTGCCGGATGAGCGGATTGCCACATCCTGATCTGCACCGTCCTGATCTCACCGATAATGCCGGTATCAATCAGTTCTTTGATCCTCAGGAATAAAGGAACAGCACGGCGGTAATGTGCCACCACTAAACGGGCACTGCTTTCTTTTACTGCCTTAGCCAGTTCTACGGCTTCTGTTGCATTTAAAGTTACAGGTTTCTCTACATATACATGCAGGCCCTTCTTCAATGCAGCAATGGCATAAGATAAATGAAATGCGGGTGGTGTAGCGATATAGATGGCATTGATTTCAGGATCATTCATCAGTTCATCAGCATCGTTGTACCATTTGGGAACCTGATGCCGCCTGGCATAGTCTTCTGCCTTGACAGCGTCCCGTCGCATTACTGCTACCAGCCTGCTGCCCGTTACTTTATTAAAAGCCGGTCCGCTCTTTACCTCTGTTACATCCCCGCATCCGATTATTCCCCAGTTGATCATATCCTTATTTTAAAACCGGAATAATATAGATTTTTTTTGTCAGAAAGCCATATAAGGCTTTAGTCTTTTGAGATCGAAGATGCTTTCACTATTTTTAAATTTGAATTGTTAGCTGTCATCTCTGAATATCCTGTCACATCATTAATCTTGATTATTTCTGCTTTCAGATCGTCCAGTTTATTCTCCACGATTTCCATAGTCACAGTTGAGTTTCCTCGCAGGGAATCGATTTTGCCATTAACAGTGTTAAATTTGTCTTCGATAATGCTAAAGTTCCTTTGAATAATGCTAAAATTACCGTCAATAATGCTGAAATTTTTTTCAAGCTTTTCAAATCCTGTTGCGATGCTGTGATTTATATCCTGCATATGATGCACCAGCAGACTCATTGATTTTTCCAATTCTGTGACTCTTTGTTTTAGTGGTTTCATATCTATCGGCTTTGTTAATCAAAAGTACGACTAAGTTTCAGTATCAACAAGAAAAACCACACATAAAAATTAATTAGTTAACTAAATAGAACTATTATCATCCCACAACTAATTATGAATATTGGCAGACAAAAAAAAGTGTTAAGATACTGATGTCTTTACTGCGTTTCAGCAGCAAAAGGCATCAGTATCTTAACACTTTTTGATCTTTAAGAAGATCTGACTAGATCCCTACAACTTTGTAAGTGATCTTATCACCGTCCTGTACCGCTTCATAGTAAACACCATCTTCAGATACATACAATTTTTCACCTCTTACCGTTACTTCTCTTGTATTTTCAGGCAGCTGATCAACTACATCGCCAAGCCTGGCACCGTTTCCTGCATTGATATCTCCGTTTTCAGTGTTTAAAACACCGTCTTTACCTGAAATAATATAGGCGGTTTTACCATCGGCTTTTTCAACAGGGCTGTAATAAACTCCTTTATATTCATAATAGGTTTGGCCGTTGATTGTTACTTCCTGCGCATCTTCCGGCAGGTTTGGCACTTCTGCACCTACAGGAGGTACAACAACTTTATATTCATTATCATATTGTCTGTAATACAGACCGCTTGAATAGTAGTACTGCGCATCACCATAAAAGAAAGGATAATATCCAAAAGGTAAAATACTAAGGCTAAAACCTAAATATGGCCTGTAGTAATTATAGTATCCATAATATGGCCTGCCAAAACCGTGTCCGTAATATCCATGAACACCAAAGCGTGATCCGCCGTAAAATCCGCCGCGGCCACCTCTGCCGGCATATACCCTTGAACCGCCAAAGCCTCTGTTTCCGCCACGGAAAGCACCGCCACCCCTGATTGCTGAGTTTCCACGTACTCCGTTACCACGAAATGCTGAAGCCCCACCGCCCCGTGATCCGCTGTACGCACTGGTATTACCCCTTGATCCGCCGAAAGAACTGGCACCACCACGTGATCCGCCGCCGCTGCTGATATGTGCGCCGCCGCCGCCGCCACGGGAACCGCCACCACCTCCGCCGCCGCGACCACCACGGCCTTGTGCCAAAACACTTTCTGTAGAAAATCCGCTGATGATCAGCAGACCTGCCAGGATAATTACCGATTTAAACCTTAGAGTTTTCATAATAAATTTCATTTGTGCCTATATGACAATCTACAAATGAAAAGGATTATTCATGTTCAGGATATTCGCAGAAAGCTGACAAATAAATGATAATCCGGGCTAAGGTTTTGCAGGAACTGATTTCCCTGCGCTTACGCTGTCAGTACCCCGGTCGTTCCTGAATGAATGTGTACTGTCTGCAGGTTTTACACTGCTGTCCGCACTTAAGGTTGTATCTCCTGCAGCACTGTCTGTAACACCAGTAGTTGCGGAAGAGTCAGCGCTAGACTTTTCTTTATTATTTCCGCTGCAGGCGATAAAAAACATTGCCGCCAGGGCCAGCGTAATCAGTGATTTGCTATTTTTCATAAGGATATATTTGAATTGTTTTAACAACTTCAGCGAGAATAAGTTTTAATTCCCCTGTTAAATCTGCAGTATGGTCTCCAGGGCATCATTAATCTGCATGGGCAATTATAAAACCCTGAAGCGGTTTTTATCTACTATTTTAATGGAAATAAAAAAATGAATTGTACTTTCGGAGCGTTAACACTATAAATCTTAAAATGAACTTATTTACAAGGACTAATCTATTATTGGTACCCGCAATGCTTGTTTCAGCTGTTGCCACGTACGCACAGGTTTCAGCTCCCGCAGCTTATGGGGCATTGCCAAGCGCAAGACAGCTGAAATGGCAGGAAACGGAAATGTATTGCATTATTCATTTTACACCCACCACGTTCCAGAATAAAGAGTGGGGCTACGGAGATGCCGATCCTTCAATTTTTAATCCTGCTAAATTTAACGCAGACCAGATTGTTGCTGCGGCAAAATCGGGAGGTTTTAAAGGGATCGTATATGTTGCCAAGCATCATGACGGCTTTGCACTATGGCCTACAAAAACATCAAAATACAATATCAGCGAAAGCCCATGGAAAAACGGCAAAGGAGATATGGTGAAAGAGTTCCAGCTCGCTGCACAGCAGGAAGGGATGAAATTCGGGATCTACTGCTCTCCATGGGACAGAAGCAATACCACTTACGGAACTCCGGAATATGTAAAAGTTTACCGTCAGCAAATCACCGAACTGTATAGCAATTATGGCGATCTGTTCATGAGCTGGCATGATGGCGCCAATGGCGGCGACGGGTTTTACGGCGGAAAGAACGAAAAAAGAAAGGTTGACCAGTCTAATTATTACGACTGGATGAACACCTGGGCCATTACCAGGAAACTTCAGCCAAATGCTTCCATATTTAGTGATATCGGCCTGGATGTAAGATGGGTGGGAAATGAAAAAGGGCTTGCGCCTGAAACAAGCTGGTCTACCATCACTATTAAAGGCAAGGACGGACATACACCTATGCCGGGATATATGGACGATTACAATCTTGGCAGCGGTACCAGGGGCGGAGAAAAATGGATTCCTTTTGAAGGTGACGTAGCGCTAAGACCGGGCTGGTTTTATCATCCTGAGCAAGACAACCAGTTAAAAACTACAGCGCAACTGTTCAATATCTACTGTAACTCTGTAGGCCGCGGCGGAGCACTTGACCTTGGCCTTTCGCCAACAGCAGAGGGTATCCTGCATCCCAATGATGTGGCAGCGCTGGCGGCATTTGGTAAATATCTGAAAGAGGTATTTGCAGTTAATCTGGCGAAACAGGCAATTTTCAGTGTAAGTAATGTACGTGGTAAACAACAAAAAGCATATGGCACAGCAAATCTGACAGATGCAGACCGCTACAGCTACTGGGCAACAGATGATAACGTTCACCAGGCAACAGTAAACCTGTCCTTTAAACAGCCTGTCCGTTTCTCTATCATACAGCTCCGTGAAAACATTAAACTCGGTCAGCGTATCGACAGCGTGGAGGTAGAAGCCTTTCAAAATAACCAGTGGATCAATATCGCAAAAGCGTCCAGCATCGGTGCCAACAGGATTATCCGACTGGCAGAAGAGCAAACTGCAGCTAAAATCCGCATCAGGGTATATGCCCCGGTAAGTATTGCCCTGAGTGAGGCCGGCCTTTATCTCGCCCCAAAAATTAAAGAAGTAAGTACCGCTAAAAGCGATAATGTATTTGATAAAAGCTCATGGAAGGTTGTAAATGATAACAATTCTATCACCATTGACATGGGTTATCCTCTGATTTTTTCTGCACTCAGCTATCTGCCTGATCAGGAAAAATCTTCTGCAGGTGCCATTCAGAAATATGAGCTGCTAACCAGTGAGGATGGCACTGCATGGAAAAGCATCAGCAGTGGCGAGTTCTCCAATATCGCGGCCAACCCTATCCTGCAGCGGATCAGCCTGCCGCAACCAGTGGCTGCGAGATATATCAGACTGATCTCTAAACAGGCTGTTCCCGGCAACGGCGGAAAAGTACAGCTGGATGCTGCACAAATTGAAATTTATAAATAGGTAATAACAGTATAATATATTTAAGATCAGGCTACACGAAGTAACCACGGAGTTCCTTTACGGCGAGCCTGATCTTAGATTTAACGGTTCCTAGCGGGATTTGAAGCTCATCAGATACTTCAGCCTGGGTATACCCATGAAAGTAGACCAGATCAAGTATCTGCTTTTGCGACGCTGTAAGTACACACATCAGCTCCCTCACTCCTATGGAGTCTGTCCTGTCCGGCACATAGTGATAAGAATCAACCTGGCAAAAGACACTGTCAATATCCTCATTGCGGGTGCTCTTGGAAAAAGTCTTTCCCCTCTTATAATCGATTGCAGAATTACGCGCCAGGCGTGCCATCCAGGTAAAGAGTTTGCCCTTTTCAGGATCAAACGTTTCAATGGATTTCCAAATTTTCACAAAGGAATCCTGAAGGATATCTTCTGCGATCTCCCGTGCAGGCACTACCCTAAGGATAATTCCTAACAGTGGCGAAGCATAGAGATGATATAATCTTCTAAATGATAAGTTATTGCGATCCTGAAGATCACGAACAAATTTAGCTTCCAGGCTATCAAGACAATCCTGATTGTCAAAATGCGCTGTAGTTTCGGGAATAGTCTCAAGTTCTGCTAGCATCATCATATTAAAGTATTAATTAAATTAGCTCTAGTAAAATTAGCCCCTAAACATGTGATTACAAAAGGAATTTGCCGTTCATTCCATTCACTTTTCGCTTCCAGAGAATAAGACCTGAAGACGCTTATTTTCAGCACGATAAGTATTTTGTGGACATTAATTTTTGCGATTATTTGTTGAAACAGGATTGATAGAATAGAATATCTTTTTCAAAGCACTGAAAAATCAGATGGATTTCCCGGCCCTGCGGAGCATGAACAAAAGGAACAGTTGAAAACATCTTGCGTTATTGCAGACGCTTATCCGATTTGACAGTAAAATAACCCTTTGGCCGCAAAATGGACTTATCTTCGCAGTATGGATAACTTAAGTACCAAGGCTTTTGAAAAAGTATTTGTCTCTACCTTTGAAGGCGACCATAGCGGTGACCTGCAGCCGAGACAAACTCCCGGCGTTTTCTACAGCAAAGCAATACCTACTCCGGTTAAACAACCGGAATTACTGGCCTGGTCTGATGAGCTTGCCGCTGAACTGGGGATAAGCGCACCAAATGAACAGGACATCAGCATCCTGGGCGGAAATCTGGTTACTCCTACCATGTATCCCTATGCCAATTGTTATGCCGGCCATCAGTTTGGGAACTGGGCAGGTCAACTGGGCGACGGACGTGCAATTACCCTTGGAGAATGGACTTCAGCTGCTAAAGGAAGTTTTGAACTGCAGCTTAAAGGTGCCGGCCCCACCCCCTATTCCCGCAGGGGCGATGGCCGTGCAGTACTGCGCTCCTCGATCCGTGAATACCTGATGAGTGAGGCCATGCACCACCTGGGAGTGCCCACAACCCGGGCGCTGGCACTGGTAGCTACGGGCGACCAGGTTTTGCGCGATATGTTTTATGACGGCAGAACAGCCTATGAGCCCGGCGCTGTGGTCATGCGCAGTGCGCCAAGCTTTTTACGTTTCGGAAGTTTTGAAATGCTGGCTGCACGACAGGAAACTGCACAATTACAAAAACTTACAGACTGGACAATAGAAAAATTCTATCCCCACATTACCGGAGAGCATAAAACGATCACCTGGTTTAAGGAAGTGATGGACAGGACTGCCGCACTGATTGTAGAATGGCTGAGAGTTGGCTTTGTACACGGTGTAATGAATACCGACAACATGTCTGTCCTCGGGCTTACAATAGATTACGGGCCATATTCTTTTCTCGATGACTATGATCCGGGCTTTACCCCAAATACCACCGACCTGCCCGGACGCAGGTATGCATTTGGCCGTCAGCATACGGTAGCTTACTGGAACCTGGGCTGTCTGGCAAGTGCCATAGCGCCTTTGTTTGAAAATACTGAAGAACTTTCTGCCGCACTGGAGGACTTTAAAATTATCTACCTGGAAAAATATTATGCTATGATGGGCAAAAAGCTGGGCCTTGATGAAGTACAGGAGGATGATCACCAGCTGATTGACGACCTGGAAGAAACGCTTGACAGGATTAAACCTGATATGACCATCTTTTTCCAGTTGCTGATCTCGCTTCCTGCAGCTCCACAAAACGCGGAAAGTATAATGCAGCATTTCAGTCCTTCATTTTACCGGGAGCCGGACACCGCATCACTGGAGAAGTTAAGCCATATGCTGCAAACCTATCAGAACAGGTTTGGGAAGAACAAAATAACAGAAGATGCCGCCAAATCAATGATGAAATTAAATAATCCTCGTTTCATCCTCAGGAACTATCTGCTGCACCAGGCGATACAGGAAATGGAAAAGGGAGAAAGTACTCTCTTCAATAACCTTGAGGAGGCAATGAAAACCCCATATTCAGCTGATCATGATGAATTCTTTAAACTGCGGCCTGAATGGGCTGCTACACAGCCGGGCAGCTCTACACTTTCCTGCAGTTCTTGATCAGAACTGCAGTTAGCTACAGCTGGTTCTGGTTTAAGCTCCCCTTTTCGGCATCTGTAAGGTTCTGCAGGGTGGTCTCGGCAATCTCTGTGAGCGCTTCCGTAGTGAAAAATCCCTGGTGTGCGGTGATCAGCACATTTGGAAAACTCATCAGCCGCAGAATCTGTTCATCAGCAATCAGGCTTTCTGACAGGTCCCTGAAAAAGAGTTTGTCTTCCTGTTCGTAAACATCAATTCCAAGATACCCCAGTTTACCGCGTTTCAAAGCTTCAATTGCGTCGTTGCTGTCCAGTATTGCCCCCCTGCTGGTATTGATCAGCATTACCCCATCTTTCATTTTATCAAAGCTCTGATGATTGACCATATGCTTTGTATGCTCATTTAAAGGACAGTGAATGGAAATTACGTCGGCCGTGGAAATCAGGGTATCGTAATCCTGGAGCTGAATATAGGAAGGAACGTCTTTTGGCATAGGGTCGTATGCAAAAACCGCTGTACCAAAGCCCTGCATAATTTTCGCAAAGGCCAGGCCAATCTGCCCCAGTCCAATGAGGCCCACCTTTTTACCATGCAGGTTAAAACCGGTAAGGCGTTCCAGTGAAAAATTCCCCTCCCTGATCCTGTTATAGGCTTTGTGGGTCTTACGGTTAAGCGTCATGATCATCGCTACCGCATGTTCAGCAACAGCTTCGGGCGAATAGGACGATACACGGAAAACACTGATGTGTAAGTCTTTTGCCGCCTGCAGGTCAACCTGGTTAAACCCCGCACACCTTAAAACCAGGGTTGAGATGCCCAGATGCCGCAGCGCTTTTAAGGTTTCCGCGTCTGCCACATCGTTTACAAATACGCAAACCGCATTACAGCCATCGGCCAGTATTGCTGTTGCAGCATTTAAAGCGGGTTCCAGAAACAAAAGATCATGCCCGAAATCGGCATTCACCCTGTTAAAAGATTCCCTGTCGTAAGACTGTGTACTAAAAATAGCGACTTTCATCTTTGAATTTTTCTAAAGATAAACTTTAAAAATCCAAAAAGACCTGAAGAAGATCAGTGATTCAGATGATGAAGATCATTTTAGCCGAGTTTCAGTTTTTTCTGGATATCTGTTACATATCCTTTAAATTTTTTGTCGGTATCAATCAGGTCTTCAACAGTCTGGCAGGCATAGATTACTGTTGAGTGGTCCCTGCCACCATAAAATGCACCGATACTCTTTAAGGACGACTTGGTGAGGCTTTTAGAAAGATACATGGAGATCTGGCGTGCCTGAACAATCTCGCGTTTGCGTGTAGGGGATTTAACCATATCAACAGGAACTTCAAAATATTCACATACCAGTTTCTGGATGTAATCCATTGAAATTTCCTTTGTGGTATTTTTAATAAAATTCTTCAGCATAGACTTAGCCAGAGAAAGGTCGATATCTTTTCTGTTTAATGTAGACTGGGCAAGCAGGGAAACCATGGCTCCCTCCAGTTCACGCACGTTATTGTCGATATTATTTGCCACGTACTCAACTACCTCTGCAGGAAGTTCAATACCGTCAGCGTACATCTTTTTTCTCAGGATGGCGATTCTTGTTTCCAGATCAGGAATCTGCAGATCTGCAGAAAGCCCCCATTTGAAACGGCTGAGCAAACGCTCCTCTAATCCCAAAAGATCTTTAGGCGGCTTATCAGAAGTGATAATAATCTGTTTGCCCGACTGGTGCAGGTGGTTAAAAATATGGAAAAAGATATCCTGTGTTTTCTCTTTTCCTGCAAAATTATGTACATCATCCATGATGATCACATCCATGGCCTGATAAAAGTTCACAAAATCGTTAATCGTATTGTTTTTTAAGGACTCTACAAACTGCTGGCAGAATTTTTCGCATGACACAAAAATAACCAGTTTGTCTGGCTGGCTGCGCCTGATCTCATTTCCAATTGCCTGTGCCAGGTGGGTTTTCCCCAATCCTACGGCACCATATATCATCAGCGGATTGAATGATGTTGCGCCGGGTTTTGCGGCCACAGCGAAGCCCGCAGAGCGCGCCAGACGGTTGCAGTCACCTTCAACGTAACTCTCAAACGTGTAATTTGTATTGAGCTGGGGGTCTACATTCAGCTTTTTTAAGCCCGGAATGATAAACGGGTTTTTGATATCCTTATTGATAGAAACAGGAACCGGCATCGACTGAATCTTGGAAGCAGCTCCGTTACCGTTTGAGGGCATGCTTGTGGTATAGGGCGAGCCACTGTTAGAGGACTGGTCAACCACAATATTGTATTCGAGACGGCCTTCTTCGCCCAGCTGCTGTTTAACGGTCTTGCGCAGCAGCCCAACATAATGTTCTTCCAGCCATTCGTAAAAGAATAAACTCGGCACTTGTACGGTTAATACATTGCCTTCCAGTTTTAAAGCAGAGATAGGTTCGAACCAGGTTTTAAAACTTTGGACCGGGATATTATCCTTGATAATCTGGAGACAGTTATTCCATACTTCAGTACAAGTTTTTTCCATATTTCTTTTAATAAACTAGAGGTTTTCAGATTAAATCACGGCCTAATATTCTGCCGTTTTGGGAGGGCGAAGATCCAAAAAATTACTAACAAAAAAAGATTAAATTTCATCTATTTCGTAAGTCGTTAACAGGCAAACCAATACAATGACGAATTTTAAAATTTCTGTTAATAACTTATAAACAACGGGAAAGTAGTGTTTAAAAGTATGTGTATAAACATACAATCAAAGATCCGGGGAACCTGGTAAAAGGTAAGGATGGCTGAGATAACATCTATATATATTTATCTGAAAGGATTAGCTCTGTCTGTCATCAACAGAGCTAATCCCGGGATAGTAAGATTCATCCCTCCCCAATATGGAGGAGATTGCGGAAGCAGGTTAAACGATCTCCAGTTCTACCTCGATATTACCGCGGGTAGCGTTAGAATACGGGCAAACCTGATGTGCTTTTTCGGCAAGCGACTGAGCAACTTCGGGAGTTACTCCCGGGATAGAAATCTGTAGTTTTACGGACAGTCCAAAACCGCCGCTGCCGGTCTTGCCAATACTTACCTGTGCAGTCACTGTGGTCTCTTCGGTTTCAACTTTTGCAGTCCTGATCACCAGGCTCAAAGCACTGTCAAAACAAGCGGCGTAACCCGCGGCAAATAGTTGTTCCGGATTGGTATATGCCCCGCCCCCGCCTCCAAGTTCCTTTGGCGTTCTCACCTGTAAGTCCAGCACGCCGTCTGATGATTTAACGTTTCCGTTTCTGCCGCCTGTTGCTAAAGCTTCTGCAGTATATAATTTCTCGATCTTTTCCATGATGTTTGAACATATATTAGAAACTTATGTTTTGATAACAATCATTATGATTTGATTATGACAGCAATATTCCAAAACTATTTTCAAATGCTCCGGTTATAGAAAGTATAAAATTAAACTAATCCCATCTACCTATGGAAACCAATAAAGAAATCATAAGCGATTTAAAAGAACTGCTGTCTATTGTAAATGACGGCAAAGAAGGATATGAATCTTCAAGTGAAGCTACAGAAAAAATTGAACTGCAGGGCGTATTTTTAAAGTATGCTGCCCAGCGTGCAGGATATGCGGCAGAACTTAAAGCGCATATCGCAACACATGGTGGTGATGCAGACAATGAAAGCGGAGGTGTCCTGGGTGCTTTGCACCGTACCTGGATAGACATCAAACAGGCGCTGAGCAGTAAAGAAGATGCTGCTATTCTGGAGGCTATCGTTACAGGCGAAAAAGCGGCACTGGATAAGTACGACGAATACATCAGTGACTATACTGACCATGCAGACCATATCGACCTGCTGAAAAGACAAAGAGAAGGTGTGCTTGAAGCACTGAAAGAGATTGAATCTTTATTGGTTCAGCACAAATCTTAACCAGCATTCCCAAAAGTAAAGGAGCCGTATCAGAAAAACTGATACGGCTCCTTTGTTAAAGGCCAGGTACTGCCCGATGTTACTGCAGGAATTTATGCTTTATTTGACAAACCCGGAATTTGTACCATTTCGTCTGTTTCGGCATCGTAATCAACACCTGCTACATCAAAACCGAACAAGTTGAGGAAGTCTTTCTTATATCCGGCAAGATCCCCGGTCTGAGGAAGCGTATCTGTATCAGACTCTTCCCATAACTTCGCCACCTCTGCCTGTACATCCTCACGCATTTCCCAATCATCCACGCGGATTCTTCCCTTTTCATCAGTTGCAATTTCCTTGCCTGAGAACAACCTGTCCTGAAACAGCCTTTGCATCTGTTCAATACAGCCTTCATGCAGGCCGGCATCTTTCATCACTTTGTAAAGTAATGAGATGTATAAAGGGATCACCGGAATTGCAGAGCTCGACTGTGTAACCAGGGCTTTGTTTACAGAAACATAAGCCTTTCCGTCCAAATCTTTCAGTTTCTCCGTGATGCTGAATGCAGTTGCTTCCAGATCGTCCTTTGCACGTCCAATGGTACCGTTACGGTATACAGCTTCAGTAATTGCAGGTCCGATATATGAATATGCAACTGTTGTTGCACCCTGTGCAAGTACGCCTGCGGCTTTCAGATCTTCGATCCAGAATCCCCAGTCTTCACCGCCCATTACGGCAACAGTATTTTCAATTTCTTCTTCATTTGCCGGTTGGATGGATATATCCGAAACTAAACCTGTATGAAAATCTACCGTTTTATTGGTAAAAACCTGTCCGATCGGTTTTAAAACCGAGTTATATACAACTCCTGTTTTAGGATGAGTCCGGCGTGGGGAAGCAAGGCTGTAGATCACCAGGTCAATCTGGCCCAGGTCAGCTTTGATCAGGTCAATTACCTGCCGTTTAATGTCGTCAGAAAATGCATCGCCATTGATACTTTTTGCATATAGACCTGCTTCCTGTGCTTTAGCTTCGAAAGCCGCCGTATTATACCATCCTGCTGAAGCAGTTTTGCCTGGCGCAGGAGGTTTTTCAAAGTATACACCTACGGTAGATGCTTCTGATCCAAAGGCGGCAGTAATTCTTGACGCTAGTCCGAATCCTGTGGATGAACCAATAACCAACACGCGTTTGGGGCCATTGATAGCTCCTTTTGATTTAACGTGGTTAATTTGATTGACAATATTTTGCTCACATCCCTGAGGGTGGGCGGTCAGGCAGATAAATCCACGTATTCTTGGTGCAATAATCATATTCTATTCTTTAAAGAGGGCCTAAAATAGCAATTCTTTTTTATTTATCGTCTTTTGGAATTTCTTTCAATACCGCTAAAAGATAGCTCCAGAACTTTTTAACGGAAGATATCTGCACTCTTTCATCCGGAGAATGCGCCCCCCTGATGGTCGGGCCAAACGAGATCATGTCCATTCCCGGCAGGTGAGCACCAAGAATGCCACACTCCAGGCCGGCATGGCAGGCTTCTACCCTTGGGGATTTACCAAATTTTTGCTGGTACAATCCGGTCATCAACCTTAAAATGGCCGAATCAGGATCGGGTTTCCATCCCGGATAATCGCCGCCCTGCTGAACATCGCAGCCCATATTTTCAAAAGCGGCGCTCACTGCATTTGAAACATCTGCCTTGGTACTTTCAACACTGCTGCGCTGTAATGATTGTGTGGTAAACTCCCCATCCTTAATCACTACCCTGGCCAGATTTGTAGAGGCTTCTACAAGCTCCCTGATATCAGGGCTCATCCTGAACACTCCGTTGGGCACAGCATAGAGCGCATTGATGATCTTCCTGAAATCTACAAAAGTCATCACCCTGGATGGCAATATGGTTTCCTTAATGCTGATCAGCAGCGAAGGCTCCGCAGTATTGTATTCATCCGCAAGCAATTCGCTGAACTGCTTTAAAAGCAACACGAATAGCTCCTTCTGTCCATAAGGCACTACAATTACAGCGGCAGATTCCCTTGGGATTGCATTTCTGAGGCTTCCCCCGTCTACGCTGTGCAATTGGATATGTACCGTTTGAGACAAGGTATAAAACATCCTGTTCATCAGCTTATTTGCATTTGCCCTGCCCTTATGAATGTCCATTCCTGAGTGCCCGCCCAGCAAGCCGGTAATTTTAATTTCAAATGCAGTGCCCTGAGCATCAGCAGCTTCCTGCTGGTAATGGTAACGTGTATTTGTATCTATCCCTCCGGCACAGCCGATGGTCAGTTCATCATCTTCTTCAGTATCCAGGTTCAGCAGAATCGTACCGCTGAAATTGGCTGGATCAAGCTGTTTGGCACCCGTCATCCCGGTTTCTTCATCAATGGTAAACATGGCTTCGAGGGCGGGATGTTCAACAGTGGCAGAAGCAAGCAGGGCCATAATTGCCGCTACACCAATACCATTGTCGGCACCCAGTGTAGTGCCCCGGGCCTTTACCCAGTCGCCCTCTGCAAACATCGCTATGCCCTGCTCATCAAAATTAAAAACGGTATCGCTGTTTTTCTGGTGCACCATATCAAGGTGCGACTGTAAAACTACAGTCTTACGGTCTTCCATGCCAGCAGTTGCCGGTTTTTTGATCACCACATTCCCTGCAGCATCCTTAATGGTTTCAAGACCAAGCCTCTGGCCGAAGGCAATCATAAACGCAATTACCCGGTCTTCTTTTTTTGAAGCACGCGGAACGGCATTTAATTGAACAAAATTTTGCCAGAGATCCTGAGGTTCTAAATTATTGACTTCCATTAATTATATGAATAAGCGGCCAAATTAAGGATTATCGTTTAAAACCTTGCAATAGTTTTTCCAAGATACCAGAAGAAATAGCTAAACAATGGAGCCGCCAGCA
The DNA here is from genome assembly GCF_900182595.1 of Pedobacter westerhofensis. GTDB lineage: Bacteria > Bacteroidota > Bacteroidia > Sphingobacteriales > Sphingobacteriaceae > Pedobacter > Pedobacter westerhofensis. The sequence continues at coordinate 176,984 of NZ_FXTN01000011.1, forward strand.
CATCTGCAGTGTAATGCACATGCTGGATCAGCAACAGCATACCCAATATCGCAGCAGCACAAAAAATGATGATTTTTTCTCTTTTATTTTCGAGGCATAAACCAACCAGGAAAAGTGTTGCTGTATGCCCGGAGAAAAACAGGTCCTTCGTAATCATATTTGAGCCATAGAAAATCACCGAGAAAGGATCAGTCATGTGTACCAAATGCCTGGGCGCTTCAAGGGGGATCAGTGAAATGGTCAGCATCCTGATCAGGCAGAGAAAGATATAACCCCATAATGCAGTAATACAAAGTATACTGTTCTTTCTCATCCTCCAGAAAAACAGTCCTGAGGCAGGATACAGCACCAGAAAGATGTAAACCGATACGTCATGTGCAGGCAGAATATCCAGTAACCAGTCATGAACCGGAACCCCATTTCTGCTTTGTACAAATACAAAAAAATCCTGTAAATAAAAGACGATCAGGGTCATCACAAATAGCCCCAAAAGGAGCTTGACCCTAAACGCAGGATAATCCCAGGCAAATCGCCAGGTTAACTGTTTAGTTTGCATTAATAATGGTTCGTTGATAATGTGGGAACAAATATAATATTACATTCCCGGCTGCATGATATTTTGGAATTAAATTGTCATTAAAATATAAAGGTTGGGTGTTTAACCGTATATTTCCCTGATGACGCCCGATTCAAAAAAATTGCTCAGCTGTCCCGCCGGGATTACTGTTTTGCTGTTCCTGCTCACGGTATTTCTCAGCCAGTGCCGCCCCAAAGAGGTTAAAGTAGCACGTGATATCACAATTACTCCCCGCAATGCAGTGACCAGACTGTTTGTAGACAGCCTGCAAATGGAAGACTTTATCAGCAAACAGGGTCTCGAGGATAGTTCTGCCAACCGGCTGAGGAATTTTTACAACAGCAGGAATTTCCAGTTTGCCTGGATTGCAGAGAAAGGCCTGGCAGAACAGGCGAAGGTATTTTACGAACTTGACAAAAACTATATTTCCGGAACACGGGACAGTACCGATGCCGACCAGGCGCTGCACAACCAGCTTGGGCTGCTCCTGAGCAGGGATACGGTAATCAGGGCTGTAAGCCCTGCCCTGATTGCCCTGGAGCTTTCCCTTACTCAGCATTTCTTTGATTTTATAACCTACGCTTATGCAGGGAAGCTTGATCCTGCCGCTCTGCAATGGTATATCCCGCGGAAAAAACTGGATGCCGTTGCCCTGCTGGATTCGCTGGTGGCAAAAAAAGGCACAAGCATCGAAAACTGGGAACCTGTAAACCGGTACTATAAATCTCTGAGCAAAGAGTTATTGCGCTGGTATGCCATTCAGCAAAAGGGAACCTGGGAAACCATCAGCAGCGGCAAGGTTAAAATATACCGGCAGGGAGATACCGGAAAAGTCATTGCCAGCATCCGGCAGCGTCTTGCAGATTTTGGCGATCTCCCTGCGGGCGACACCACAACTGTTTTTGATGCAGCATTAAATGAGGCTGTAAAAAAGGCGCAGAAACAGTTTGGCAGGGCGCAGACCGGAAGGATAGACCAGAATTTGCTTAATGCGCTTAACGTACCTGCTGAACAGCGCATCCAGCAGATGCTTATCAACCTGGAACGTATGAAATGGACGCCTCTGATTCCTGAAAGCAAAGTTATCCTGGTAAATATTCCCGAGTATAAGCTGCATGTATTTGAATCCGGTAAGGAAGTTTTGAACATGGGCATTGTTGTTGGAAAAGCGGCCAATCAAACCGTCATTTTCAGCAATGAGCTAAAGAACATTGTATTCAGCCCCTACTGGAATATTCCTCCCAGCATTGTGCGTACAGAAATATTGCCCGAGATGCGAAAAAACCGGAATTACCTGAGCCAGAAAAATATGGAGCAATATGGTACAAGCGAGGGGCTCCCCCAGATCAGGCAAAAACCAGGCAGCTCAAACTCACTGGGAAAAGTTAAATTCCTATTTCCCAACAGTTATAATATCTATCTGCATGATACACCGGCAAAGTCATTGTTTGCCGAAGAAAAACGCGCTTTCAGCCATGGTTGCATCCGGCTGGCAGAACCCAAAGAACTTGCTGAGTACCTCCTGTCTGACAGACCTGAATGGACCAGTGAAAAGATAGGCCAGGCGATGAATAAAAAAACAGAAGTGTGGGTAAACATGAAACAGCCCGTACCGGTATTTATCACTTATTTTACTTCCTGGGTGGATAAAGATGGGCTCCTGCATTTCCGCGACGACCTCTATGGGCATGACAAGGCAATGGCTGCACAAATGTTTAAATCAGCGGAATCAAAAAAATAATAAACATTTTGCTTCTGCCCGGGTTATAGCTTGACATTTAAAAATACAATAAAATATCGACCTATGGCAACTACAGTAAAAACACCTGCAAAATCAGCAGCTAAGTCAGCTACAAAAAAACCTGTTAGTAACACAGGAAAAATGGAAAATTCAGAATTTCACGAATTTTTCGTTGATGAATTAAAAGATATTTACTGGGCAGAGAAACACCTGGTAAAGGCACTTCCGAAAATGAAGAAAGCTGCTACAAGTCCTGAACTGGCTGCAGCATTTGAAAAACATACTCAGGAAACCCAAACACATATCGAAACTCTGGAGCAGGTTTTCGCATTATTAGATGAAAAAGCTGCCGCAAAAAAATGTGATGCAATGGCAGGATTGCTTGAAGAAGCAGACGGCATTATTTCAGAAACTGAAAAAGGCACGCTGATCAGAGATGCAGGACTGATCCTGGCAGCACAGAAAGTAGAGCATTATGAAATTGCTACTTATGGAACACTGAGAACTTTCGCAGAAAGCATGGGCCATACTGATGTAGCAGATCTTTTGCAACAAACGCTGGACAATGAAAAAGCGACTGACGAGGCCCTGACAGGAATCGCAGAAAGCTTTGTAAATGAGCAGGCTTCAGCAGAATAATTTGCTCTTCCTTAGCGGTACAAGCAAAATCAAATAAGCTGTACAAATAAAAAACTCCGGTCCGGCACCTATACGCTAAAGCAGTATAAGTACCGGACCGGAATTTTTTTTGTCTTTCAGCCTTGCGGCTTTATAGTTCTCCGCTGGCCTTGCGGCGTTCGCTGGCTTTGATTTCCTGCAGATCTTCTGCCGCATCTATGGAGTGAGAATTGTGGATATCATCATCTTCTTCAGAGATATCCGATAGCCGCTGATAATACTTGTGCAATACATCCAGTTCTGCTTCGGTAAGATCTTCGATATCAACCATCCGGTTACTTGCATGCCTGCTCGCAGCAATCAGTTCATTCAATTTTAGCTGTATGGCTTTAGAATCCTTATTCTGAGATTTCTGAATCAGGAATACCATCAGGAATGTAATGATGGTAGTACCCGTATTGATCACCAGCTGCCAGGTATCCGAATATTTAAAAATGGGCCCGGTAATCCCCCATACGATAATCACTGCAAATGCAATTCCAAATGCGGGGGAGCTTCCTGTCCAGCAGGTAATCTTGGTTGCCATCGTTTCAAAAAACGAGTCTTTCTTCTTTTTCATATGATATAGTTTGATAGGTGTGTTTGCAGTATCAGGTCGCCGGTACATACTTTACCTGAGGATTATGCCAATAACAACAACATGAGGCTTCTGTTTGAAGCAATTCAAACAATAGGCAAATAAATCTGCTTTTCATGCAATTTACTCCGGAGAAATATAAGTTACCCAATTAAAGCCTATTTTTATTTGGAAATTATCCTCAAAAGACTCTATGTTTACACTTGAATTTACAGTGATGAATAATACTATAAGAAATATATCTATTTTGATGCTGGTATTCATGAACACAGGATGCGATCAGATCTCCAAGCATGCTGCCCGGCAAAACATTGGGTATTATGAGACTATTGATGTGATAGGAAAGCATCTGATCCTCACCAGAATAGAAAATTCGGGCGCCTTTTTAAGTACGGGAGATTCACTGGAGGGCTCAGTAAAGTTCTTTTTTTTATCGCTCCTCCCACTCGTAGTACTTTGCTACGGGATTTATTACCTGCTGTCTAATAAAGACCTGTCAAGGCTGCTGGTATCGGGCATGTGTTTTGTTATTGGCGGCGGATTTGGAAATCTCTATGACAGGCTGCGCTATGGCTCAGTAACAGACTTTCTTCACATTGATTTATATGCCTTTAAAACGGGTATATTTAATTTTGCCGATGTTTCTATCATGGCAGGTATGATCATGATCTTAATCAACCTGTATTTTAAAAGAACTACTACTGAATTAGCAGAGGAATAAAATATGAAATCACATCTCCTGATCTGGCTGCTGCTGATGATTTCCGGCGCTGCCGGGGCACAATCGAACTACGTACAGATCTCCACCAATAAAGGCAATATGATTGTTATGCTCTATGATGAAACACCACTGCACCGGGACAATTTTTTAAAAGTGATCCGGAACGGGATGTTTAAAGACATGGAATTTAACAGGGTGATCAAAGGGTTTGTGAGCCAGGGCGGAGAACTGGACGAAACCATTCTTGACCGCGAGAAGCTTCATCCCGGACAAACACTGCAACGGATAGCCGCAGAAATTAAGCCCAACTTATATCACAAAAAAGGAGCACTGGGCGCGGGCAGGAATGATAATCCGGAAAAAAGTTCCTATGTAGACCAGATCTATCTGGTGCAGGGTAAAATACAGACTGATGCACAACTTGATCTGATTGAAAACAAAACAGGACGCAAATTCTCAGCAGAGCAAAGAAATACCTATAAAAAAACGGGCGGAACGCCCGGGCTCGATGGCGATTATACCATCTTTGGCGAGCTCATCAGCGGCATGGCTGTTGCAGAAGCCATCAACAATGTTCCTGCAAGCACTAAAGATCGTCCCCTAAGCCCTGTAACCTTTACATTCCATATCCTTACAGCAAAAGAAATCAAAAAACTGCACGAAAACTCAGGGCATTAAAATTGTATTCAGTTCTGCTTTTTCCTCGTCATCAAGTTCTGCAATTTTTTCAAGTATGGGTAGAATCTGCCCGCGCTGATCTGAGACCAGAACCGTATCCAGCAAAGAAACAATCGTTTTCTTCTGGTCGATGCTCAGATTGCTGAACAATTTTGGATGAATTTCGTAAAATGTCTTTAAAATATCCAGAAGGTCCTTTTTTTGTTTGCTATCCGGTACGTCAACATTGGCCTCTGCAATGATGCCTTCCTTTTGATAACGTTCAACCAGTCTGGATGAATATTCTTTTAGAAACAACTTTCTTTTTGCCCTCAGGAGTTCATTTACTTTTTTATGCAGAAACTTAAACTCCGGCGATGATTTTGAACGCTGGTAAAGTCTCACCTGTGCATCAAATTCTGAACCGCTGAAATCAAAATCAGTAAAAAATTCGCTCTGTATATATACACTGTGGAAATATTCGTCTGCCTTCTTATTCAGTGTGGTATATTCTTTATGCACTTCCTCATCCTTCTCATTGATAAAGTACACTTTTGATAATTCCTTATGCAGGGATTCTTTCCATTGTACAAATTTTAGCCTGAACAGAGTTTTGGTGTCTTCATAACAGATCTCCAGATTTTCTTCATAATCCTGTATATAATCAGAATAGTCCATCCTGATGCCATTGATCATGATCGTATAGCTACTTTTTTTGTTAAGTTCAAGGAACCAGCAGAACTCTGCTTTCAGATAGGGTATAATCTCCCGCTCCAGATCCTCAGCTGAGATCTTCAGATTTGAGAATATCACACGGGTACCGGCCTTGTCGTTCAGGGGAATATCCAGCAGTCCGGACTGGTAGTTGTTCAGTGCATGTACACCTATGCTGATCCTTCCGCTTTGCAGTGAGCCACGGTATAAAAAAGTGGTCTGCCATTCTGCGTCGTTGGCAAACTTAAAAAAGGTAAGCCTGCCTACCCCATTTTTACCGTGCATCACAGATCTGTTTTTGTTTACCGGCAGCTGCAATGCTTTTTCTGATTCAAAGAAAGGTTCAAACTTAACGCTCAGGTTTTCGAAGTTGATGCCATGACCGTTATCCGATATTTCAAGGACGTCTATAAATCCAAGTTCATTTGCCGCATAATTAATTTCCACAGTTTTGGCATTGGCGTCAAAACCATTCCAAATATACTCGGCAAGTGCTTGCTTTTCGTTGTAATTGCGCAATACTTTCTGGATGCCATTGGAAGTGATGTTAACGTTATTAGCCATAAAAAGAGATAAAATTCTGTAGATAAAACTAATAAATAATTTGTACAATTTGTCCCGTTTTCTGATTCTCCGAAACAATTTGGGGCCGCAAAGGTTATCATCCGATAAACATGTAGAAACAATACTATGGCAACCTTAAATGTACAACCTAAAAGTAAAAGCCTCTGGTGGCTTTGGTTAATAATTATCCTGGTGGGTATGGCAATCGTATATTTTGCAATTCACAAGGACGACCACAAAACTTCAGACAAAATAGTAACTGACTCAACCACTACAGTAACTGATTCCACAGCAGCTACTCCTTAAAAATAATTTTATGGCAATCGAAAATACAGATGAAAACCGCCTTCTGGAAGAACTGGATCGCAGCGATTATGAAATTGCTGAAGGTGAACCTGATGTTCAGGGATGGCATATCAAGGATACCCGCGGTTCAAAAATAGGCAAAGTGCACGATTTGCTTTTTAATCCCGCTACGCGAAAAGTAAGATACCTGATCGCAGATCTTGAGGCAAGAGTATTTGGAGTGCAAAACAGAAAGGTACTGATCCCTATCGGGCTTGCCGAACTGCACCTCACTGATGACGAAGTTTATTTACCTGCAATAACCATTGCACAACTTGCGGCTGCGCCGGATTACATCCGGGAATCTTTTAAACCCGAAGATGAAATCACTGTCCGCAATGCGTTTGCAGACGATATAGATATTCAGCAATCCTGGGATGAGCAAACTTTTTATGAACATGACCATTACAATGAACGCAACTTTTACGGAAGGCGTTTTATGGGCAGGCATGAATAAGGGATATACTTAAAGGTAAGTACAGCAGGCGATGAGTATTAACCAACCTAACTACGGGCCTGCTGTACCTCCCTGTGCTTTAGTCAGGCGGTTCTTTAATACACCGGTTTGAATGAATAACGAGCACTTGCATATCGTTTGAAATAATACAGGATCTTTATAATACAGTGTGAAAAACCGATTAATCTCCTATAACATTTCAAAAAAAGACACATAAAAATGTATATATGTGTTTTGCCGCAATTCATCACCATGAGAAATATCCTTATCAACTGCATGGAGGATAAAGGAAGTAATCCAAAGGCCTGAAAAACCGCTCAGCGCTCCAGATTAATTTTCTTCTAACAGATTCTTCTTGCTGAGCAGCTCTTTGATCTGCTCTACTTCTTTTGAAAGCGTTTCGATAATTGCATTGACCAGAACTGGTTCAGTTGTTAGTGGGCTCTTTGTATTGTCTGCCGTTTTATTTTCCATGATTTTATGTTATTATATCATTTAGTTTTGCTCGACTTATAATTTGATATTACTAATATAGCAAAATTGGCAGGGATGCAACCGATTTTTTTAACATTTATCTCCTCAAAAATCCTGCATTAATCATGAAGAAACAGTAACATTTCTTTAAGTGTATTTTTATTAAAAAAACGGGTATTTTGACACATAAATCGTTTGCTTAAAATTCATGTAAGGAGATAAACAGATGTGGAAAATTAAATATTACCTAATTTTTTTAACAGTAATCTGACACTGGGACTGAGTAAAATAATGTTAAATGCTTTTAGCAATTTATTGCAGGTAAAAGGTCATGCCTTAATTACCCAAAGAATATATCTGAAAAAACAAAGCCGGGCATTGTTCAGTCTACCCGGCTCCATGCATCAATCGTATAGAATTAATGTAGTCATGAGGACTACTCAAATATATTAATAATTCAGAATTAAACAAAAAAAATTAATTATAATCACTTAACGTTCAGACAACTATCATAAAACCTTAAAATCAACACGGGAATACAGGTTAATGATAAATTTAATAATAAAATATATCATTTTTTGCTGTTAAGCCAGGTCGCTCAATTCTCCCTGCTGTGAAGATGTGGTGGCATTTTTATTAAATACCGGTACCGAAACCATAAAGCTGGTACCTTTTCCCGGGGCACTGCTAAAACTAATCGTACCATTTTGCAGTTCAGTAAATTCCTTGCATAAGATCAGGCCCAGCCCTACCCCCTTTTCATTGTTCGTACCAAATGTAGATTTCGCTTTCAAAGAAAAAACATGTTTTTGATCGGTTTCGGCAATGCCGGTTCCAGAATCCACGATAGTAATCCTACACTTATCATTAATGGCAGCCATCACCTGTATGTTGCCTCCTGCGGGCGTGAACTTGATGGCATTGCTCACCAGATTACGGATCACCAGCAGCAGCATATTGGCATCGGCAAGCACATACATGTTTTCAGTGATGTGATAGGTTAAACTGATCTGCTTTTCCTGGGCAATACTCATCTCTACCTTCAGCATGTCCCTCAGCGTTTTTAAGAGATCAATGGGCTGGATATTCACACGTACACCTTCCAGCTGCGACTTAGACCAAGACAATAAATTTGCCATCATGTTCGACGTGTTTTTGGTAAGGGACAATAACTTGAGTTCAATTTCCTTTTTCTCCTGTTCAGTTAAGGGATAGGCCGTCAGCAATTCGAGGTAGCTTTGTATAGAGGCAAGCGGACTTCTCAGGTCGTGCGCCACGATAGAGAAAAGTTTGTTCTTTTCACCATTCAGTATCTCTAACTGAATATTTTTCAATTCGATATCCAGCGCTTTGTTCAATGCAGATTTCTTTTCCATCTCGTAGTTCTGCCGGATGTATTTCAGCGAAAAAAACATGGCAACCACTACCACCAGATATGCAGAAATGTTATCGGTAAAACGACTGGCCAGCGTTGGGTATGTTGTTGGTACCAGGGTAGGAAAGTAGAATTGGGTGATGCACACACCACTGACGGTAACAATATTCAACAGGAGCCACCACCATTGTTGCTTTTTGGGAGCGGTGGAACATAACAGGTAAAAGAATAAGGCAAATAATATCAGCGTGGGGCCATCAATACCGGAATTTAAAAAATAGACAATTGCGAAAAAGATATTGCCCAGTATCCCAAGCCCTATGATACTCGAGGTAAACAGCCTTTTCACGCGAGAGAGATAGTAAAGCCCGGCAAAACCTACCAGCATAATCAAACTTACCAAAGCTACTTTAGGTAAGCCAACAAAATAATTAAAGGGTACATTATACGCCAATGCAATAAAGCCAACCATACATATGCAATGATATATTCGAGCTTCCAGGGAAAATGTTGCATCACTTCCGGTTAGTTTGACCTGAAGTCGTTTTAGCGTAGATGAAAAATACATGAAACTGACTATTGTTCAAATATAACTATTTAAACACATATTATTATTTCATTTATCATGTCCTTTCCTGTAAATAAAACAAAAAAAACATTGCATCTTCAGGAAATTCATTAGTTTTGAGAAGGAAATGGTGTCTTCCTTTAACAAACCGCATTGCTGATGGCGCCTGCAATTAACCGCGCAACTTGTTGTGCTTAATATTTTGTAGGTGAAAAAATTCGAACATTACTCCATTATTAAACAGCTTTTACGCTGGACAATCCTTGTTTTCCCGATAGCAATTTTAACCGGCAGCGCCATTGCATTATTTTTATGGCTGCTGAACCAAGCCATACATTACAGGTTTGGGCATCAATGGCTGCTTTTTCTGCTCCCTGCCGCAGGAATAGTAATATATTTCCTCTATCGCCTATTTGGGAAAAATTCCGAAAAAGGAAATAACCTGATCATTGATGAAATCCGTGAACACGGAGAAGGAATTCCCAAAAGAATGGCACCTCTTATTCTGCTCACTACAATAATCACTCATTTGTTTGGTGGTTCTGCAGGCCGTGAAGGTACAGCTGTTCAGATTGGAGGCAGCATCGCAGCAATGTTCGGACGCTGGTTCAGGCTCAATGAATCAGATACCCGTGTGATGCTTACTGCCGGTATAGCCGCCGGTTTTGGTGCCGTATTCGGCACGCCTCTTACAGGTGCCATTTTCGCACTGGAAGTGCTGGCGATAGGAAGCATCCGGTATAATGCCCTCTTCCCTGCGCTGATGGCCAGTATCATTGCCGACATTACAGTAGCTGCATGGGGCATTCATCACACTGCTTATCATATTGATATCATTCCACATCAGATTTATTTTATGTCTGATCTGCTGCCGGTGGATTTGCTGCTGATCATTAAAGTTATTGTGGCAGCGATAGCATTCGGGCTTGCCAGTTTTATTTTTTCTGGAATGGTACACGAGATCAAAGTAATCCTGGGCAAGGTCATACCGATAAAATGGTTAATTCCTGTCGCAGGCGGGATGATCATTATCGGCCTGACCTATATCAATGGCAATCAGGATTATCTCAGCCTGGGCGTAGACCCTCAATACCCAGGTGCAATTACTATTCCCTCCGCATTTCATGCCGGTGGCGCAGATACCTGGAGCTGGCTGTGGAAAACCATTTACACCACTACAACGCTTGCCTCCGGATTTAAGGGCGGAGAAGTAACTCCATTGTTTTATATTGGTGCAACACTAGGCAATACCCTCTCTCAACTATTAAATGCACCTGTAAGCCTTTTCGCAGCCCTGGGATTTATCGCCGTATTTGCCGGGGCTACCAATACGCCCCTGGCCTGCACATTTATGGGCATAGAGCTGTTTGGAGGCGAATATGCCTTGCTTTTTGCCATCGCCTGTTTTACCGCTTACTTATTTAGCGGGCACTCCGGAATTTATTCTGCCCAGACCATTATCGTTCCCAAGTTTGAAGGATCTCCTGAAATAAACAACCTCCATGAGGCCAGCCAAAAACGAGGCTACCTCCACACTAAAATCTCAAAATATAAATTTAGATCCTAAAATTCATTGAGAAAAACGGATACCAGCCTTCTGTAGAGTGCCCGGCCATTAACTGTATGATGGTTAACCCGGCAGGCGAGAAATATAGCCCCCCGCCAGTTCCCTGGTGCCACTTATCAGAATGTTCGTCTTTTTCCCAAACCCGGCCGGCATCATAAAAGCCCGATAAACCAAGCTGGCCCGGCAGGATATAACTTGCTACATTGAACAGTTTAACCCTGCCCTGCAGATTGTTATATACCATATGCTCACCTGCGAAACGGTTTTGGAGGAACCCCAGCAGGTTACCCTGTCCGCCCAGGAACATCGATTGGTAAAAAGCTGCGTCACCAACAGTTACACCGCCGCCCACCCGGTCCGACAGAACAATCGTTCCGCGGGAATTAAGCTTCTGATAATAGGTAAACTCAGGCCTGATCTGCATAAAAGATTTTGAATAATGGTTAAGGCCGGTGTATCCCTGCAGTGTAACGTTAAAATAGTATCCTGCACTAGGGAGAAAATTACTGTTCCTGTGGTTGCTGTTAAAATTCACGATCAGGCCTACATGCGCTTTGTCTTTGTTTACAGTGGCACTGTCATAAGAATTAATGAGGGACTGCTGGTTGATAAATCTTCCGCCGTTGTCATCAAAGTTCAGGTGATAAAACTGAATGGAGGGCCCTGCGCTTAATGTATTTCCATTGCCAACATGCCAGCGCAGTGCGGGATCAACCTGGTAGGTATCAAACCTGGTCCGGTAAAACCTCCTGTAATCTCCCTCTTTTACCAGTGCTGTTTCATTACCGCGGCCAAAGAAATTCATCGTATTATCAGGTGCCTGGGCATACGCCTGCAGGGTGATATCAGCCTTGCCAATGGCCTGGATCCATTCTCCGTTATATTTGATCCTGAAAGCATCAGTGGCAAAGGCATGGGTAACCATGATCTGCTGTGAACTGGAATAGGGCAGCTTTCTGAAGCCGTCTTTTTTTACAAACTTTACGCCCAGTCCCAGTAAAAATCCATCATCTTTATTGATCGCAGCTGTGGCCAGTGGTATCCAGACATTATACAGGTTGGTGGGGATAAATTTAGTATTCAGCGTATCATTGGAAAGATGGGTTTTAAACCGGCTTACATCGCCTGTCAGATGAGAATTGTCCTTCTGGTCGTACAGCTTTACCTTACGGCCGGCCTGTTTTACCTCATATGATTTATTGCCCTCTCCCCCTACTATTCTTAATTTTATTGGCTGATCACTGGTATTGATGGTCACCTGGTCATCACCGCCCGAAACATATAAGCGGATCTCTTTGGTAATATCAGGATTATAGGTCATGTCCATCAAAAGATCTTTTGCCTGTCCGTCTTTATCGATTTTATTGATCAGCACCCTGGTACCATGATCAGGAGCATCACTGAATGTTACTTTCTCGTTCTTATCACTCGTTTTAATGTCTACAATTCTGTTGCTGAACCTGTAAAATCCGTCCATTGCTGCAGGGATATTGTCGCGGCGTTGTTTAAGCTCAGTAAAAAGCTGGTCGTGGCGCATGCGGTATACCTCGGCCGGCAGCAATTTCAGCCCTTCTTCCAGCACCTGATCGTTCTCGGCTTTTACAAAGTCGTTTACCACCTTCATATATTCAGTATAGCTGAGCTGTGCATCAGGAAAGCCTTTCATAAACCTTGTTTTAAACAAAGAGTATTTCACACCGGGAAGCGTAGGCCCAAAATCGCCCAGTAGTGGATCTATCCATGGCAGGGCAGCAATTGAAGGAAACAAACCCTGGTTTACATGAAAAACCTGATCACGGTCGCGCGGCACTGCCTCATACATTTTCTGTCCTTTGCCCGGTTTCACATCCAGCCAGCGCCACTGGTCTTCATGCCTGTCCCAGTCGCCAATCAGCAGGTCGAGCAGCCTTGCCCTTAAAAACTGTTTGCCGTCAAAATGATGATCATTATCTTCATTCAGCTCTTTAATCATTTTGGGGGTATTATCTGATTCGCCGCCCGGCTCCCGCTCTTCCAGCAGCACAACCATACCTGTAAATTCCTTATTGAATTCTCCAAGGGCATCATCAGCCGCAATTACGCCGATCACCGGATTGGTATGATGTACATTTGCCGCAGCGGCAAGTGGCGGCACAATCAGGGCAGAAAACGGGTGCTGCCCGCTCATGGCATCCCGTACCCAATCCAGGGCAAAAGTTCCTCTCAGACCTTCGGGCAATATTTTGTCCGGCGTTTTCTCCACACTGCGGATCACATATTCAATCCCCTTTTTGTCGGCCAGGCGCAGCGATTTGGATTGCATCCCTCCGCCTTCCTTTACCGGCGCCAAACCGCCGTATACTTTAGATATTTTAATCAGGGGCAGCTTAACAGCTGCCGCCCATTCTTTTCTGTAGTTTTCTCCAAAGAACCATTTGTGTGTACCACTTACATCTTCGTAAACCGGATGCACCTTTACCACTATACTATCAGGAAAGTTTTGACGGGCGGATGACTTTACCCTGTCCGAATTTTGTGCTTGTACATATCCGGCAAATGAGGTTAACAGTAAAATTAAAGGTAATCGTTTGGGCATAAGGATCTAATTTGGGCATCAATTTATTTAAAATCAGCTTGAACACTCCTGCTGTTGTGTTCAAGTACTAAAATACAAAATTATTAACTTAAAAATAATGTTCATCCCAAAACCCATTTAATTTCCGGAGATTTATATGATCTTTACGGTCTCTAATTATTGAATATATGACCGGCCAGATCCATCAGCATTATAAATGTACATGTCAGAATCATCAGTTTTTACAAGTTATACTGGCAGCAGGTATATTTCTGCTGTGTTTTTCGGGCTGCTCAATCCCGGCCGGCTCCCAAACGATAATCGCTAAAACAGACAAAGGATATATCCGTGGGGCAATCGAAAATAACATTCTTGTTTTTAAGGGTATTCCCTATGCCAAATCCCCAGAAGGCGAATTGAGGTTTAAATCTCCCCAACCAGCAGACCGCTGGGCAGATACCCTGTCCTGTGAAAACTTTGGCAATATCGCCGCTCAGTATGACGGAGGTAAAAAAGCTGTCGCAGGAAATGAAAATTGTCTGAGCCTGAATATTTATGCTCCCTTTGTACCAGCAAGCACAGGAACTTCATCAGACATGGGCAGAACCATGAAACCCGGTGCTGCAGGCCTGAAGAGGAAACTGCCGGTAGTGGTATGGGTACATGGTGGGGCAATGACTTCAGGATCAGGGATGGGAATGAACGGGCATGCTTTTGCAGATCAGGACAGTATCATTACCGTAACTATTAACTACAGGCTTGGTGTTTTCGGCTTTCTCTATATGGGAGATCAGCGGGGAGATTACCGTACTTCAGGAAATAATGGTTTACTTGACTGCATCCGGGCTTTGAGATGGATTAAAGACAATATCAGCTCTTTTGGCGGAGATCCTTCGGCGGTTACCGTCATGGGAGAATCTGCCGGGGCAAAACTCGTAAGTACACTTCTGGTATCTCCCCAGGCAAATGGGCTCTTCCGGCAGCTGATACTTGAAAGCGGTGCGGTACAGTGCATCCGCGACAGTGCAACCGCCAAAAATATCAGGCAAAGGTTGCTGGATACGCTCCACCTCAAAGACCCTGCGGACCTTTTTAAGCTCAGCACTTCAGCTTTGATCGAAGCACAAAATAAAGTATGTAGCGGGGCACAGGGAACCAATTACTTTGGCCCGGTACAGGATGGGGAAGTGATCAGCGAAGATCCATATACTTATATCAGCACGCATCCGGATCAAAAAATCAAACTGCTTATGGGCACAAACAATGCTGAAAGCAAGATGTTCATGAATGCGGACAAAAGACTGTTCCATGCAGATGACCAGGCATTGAAAGACTGGTTTGGCACAAATTACCGCCATATCAAATCTGCCGGCCTGAAAGCGATGGCAAAGCCCGGTCAGCTGAGTCCTGTTATGAATTTATTCACTCAGTATATGTACCAGATGCATTCCTATCGTTTGGCCGATGCACTGGCGAAAAGTAAAATTCCGGTATGGATGTACCGCTTTGATTACAGCAGGGATAACTCCGGTGCCAACCACGCGCAGGAACTAGGGTATGTATGGTATTCAGGCAATAACACAGGATTCAATGCGGAAGAAATTAAACTTGCAGTGCAGGTTCACAGATCATGGGTACAATTTATCAAAGGGAAAAATCCGGGAAAGATTAACGGGCAGTCCTGGCCGCTTTTTACACAGCAGCTAAAGACAGTAATGGTTTTCGACCATGTCTCCGGCCCTCAGGTTCAAGAAGATATTTATAATGACCCGCTGTATCCATCTGCCGGCTTTGTATTAAATTGAATATGAACGGATAACATTTACAGCTAAAAAAAATAACATTCCAATACAATTATACTAATTATATTAGTATAATTGTATTATGATTAAAGTCAGCGACCCTATCTACGGAACATTTGAACTACCAAAAATATTTGAGGATTTAATGAACAGCAAGGCGGTTCAGCGCCTGGGCAAAATACATCACAGCGGGGCAATATTTCTCGTAAATCCCGAAATCTGCCATACCCGTCTGGAGCACTCAATAGGTGTAATGCTGCTGATCAGGACACTGGGAGGAACAGAACTTGAACAGATCGCAGGTTTGCTGCATGACATCTCACATACCGCCTTTTCACATGTTGGCGATTATGTTTTTAACAACACAGATGAGACTTACCACGAGCAGCTTTTTGCCACAGTATTAAAAGATTCTGATATACCGGC
Organism: Pedobacter westerhofensis; assembly: GCF_900182595.1. Taxonomy (GTDB): domain Bacteria; phylum Bacteroidota; class Bacteroidia; order Sphingobacteriales; family Sphingobacteriaceae; genus Pedobacter; species Pedobacter westerhofensis. The sequence goes on from NZ_FXTN01000011.1 coordinate 192,781, forward strand.
AGTACTGGAAAAACATGGCTACCATGCCGATCAGCTTTTGCAGGGAAGGTTCTCCATCCTGGAACAGCCCCTTCCGCATCTTTGTGCAGACCGCCTGGATTATACGCTGCGCGATGCCTTGCACACCCGGATCATCAGCAGGAAAGATGCCCGGGATTTTATCCATGCCGTTACCTTACAGGAAGAAAAGATAGTGGTAAAAGACCAGGTACATGCCGAATGGATAGACCACATCTTCATCCTTTTAAATAAAGATGTTTACAATGCACCGCTCTACGTGTATGCTAACCAGCAGCTCGGTTTGCTGATTAAAGAATTTCTGGAAAAAGGAGAAATCAGGGAAAGCGATCTCCTGAAGGATGATACATTTCTGCTGAACAAGATCAGAAGTACGGTGTATGGATTTGATGCCGTTAAGGCGATCAAACAACAAAAAGACTATTCTAAATTCCTAAAGAAAGGTGCCAGCCTAAAGATCAAGGAAAGATTTCTTAAAGCACGTGTATCAACGCTGAACAAACAGTTTTTGTAATTTATTTAAAACTATTTTCCTGAAAGGACTGTGTCTCGGCAAAATTTATTAATTTCATTTTGTAAAAATAATTCAAACATGAGCACATCAACCCGAAGAAAATTTATAGGAACCGCCGCGATATTGTCAGCTGCAACAGCAGTATCAGCATTACCTGTTCAGAATCCCCTTAAGAATATGGAACAAAAATACCCTGTAGTACACCATGTGTTTTTCTGGCTGAAAAATCCGGGATCGGCAGCAGACCGCGATAAGCTCATTGCCGGCGTAAAAACATTATCCAAAATTGAAACTGTACATGAACTCCGCGTAGGCGTGGTTGCAAGCACTGAAAAGCGCGAAGTAGTGGATAACAGCTGGGCAGTATCAGAACTGATCTTCTTTAAAGATCTCGAAGGCCAGGCTACTTATCAAAACCACCCTATACATCTGGAATTTATAAAAAACTGCAGCCATCTCTGGGAAAAGGTCATTGTTTATGATGCTGTTGAAGCCTAGGTGATCCGTCCTGCAGCTTTCCAGCATAGCTGCAGGACGGATTAAGTAATTGGTTTAAACAGTTGCAAGCGGCAGCGTAAACCAAAACGTGCTCCCTTCGCCAACCACACTGTTTACGCCGATCTCGCCCTCGTTCTTTTTCACGATCTCAGCACAGATATACAATCCAAGACCAAGACCGGAATATTGTAATCCGGTAGTATCTACCCGGTAGTACCGGTCAAAAAGATGCGGCAGTTTATCTTCACCAATACCAGGCCCGCCGTCGGTAACAGAAACTTTAGCCATATTTCCAACCTTTTCAATCGTAACCTGGATATCTTTTACTTCAGGTGCATATTTAATTGCATTGTTTACAAAATTGATCATTACCTGATCAATCCGTTCCGCGTCTGCAAAAACTACCAGTTCCAGCTCACCGGTGGTGATGATGTTATAGATCCCTCCCATTCTCACATGCTGACAGCAGTCTTCAATCACTTTATATAACACAAAGTTTGTTTTGTTCAGATGAAGGTGCCCCTGGTTAAAACGGCTGGCATTTAGTAAATCTTCTATCAGGATGCTTACCTTTTCCAGGCTTCTGTTAGATACATCGATCAGTGAATTAAGTATTGTAGGTGATGGATTATCCTTCATCCTGTGAATCAATTGCAGAGAAGCCTTTAAACTGGTAATGGGTGTTTTCAATTCATGACTGGCAATACTGATAAAATCATCCTTTTGCTTTAACAGTTCAAGCGTTGCCTGGTCATGCGCCTTTTGGGCAGTAATGTCAAGCGAGGTTCCCACAAACCGATAAGCTATCCCATGGAGGTTAAAATAAGCTTTGCCTTTAAATTTTATCCATTTGAGATGATTACTTTTTGGTTCAATGGTACGGAATTCTTTTTCATACTCTCCTTCACTGGCTCCTGCCAGGGCAGCTTTCAAAGCCTGGCCAATCTCCTCCCTGTCATCCTGATGAATCATTTTAATAAAACTTTTATAATCAGTTTCATCCGCAGAAGAGAGGCCCAGCATTTCCCTGCTGCGCTGGTCGAGAATGAGTTCATCATGCTGGGGATTGTAATCCCAGGTGCCCAACCCGGCTGCATCTACGGCAATCTTGAGGCGCTCTTTACTTTCTTTAAATAAAATTTCTACTTCTGCCAGTCCTTCTTCAACCTTACGCTTATCGGTCATATCTTCAATAGCGAGGATAATCAGTTGTTCGCCATTTACATTATCCAGCTGGCGGGTGTTTACACACATCACCCTGCGGCCAATGGTAGGAAAAACTTGCGTTACTTCATAATCGGCAAACACTTTTTTCTCAGGCAATATACTTTCCAAAAGTTCGCGGAGAGCGGGAATATCCCACTGTTTATTTCCCAGGTCATAAAAATATCGACCTTCAGTTTCCCCTTTGGTCACTTTAAACTTGGTATAAAAACCACCGGTAGCGCGTTTCACTTTTAATTCTTTATCGAGAATAATCAAGGGGTCCCTGATGGTATTGATAATGGCCTCAGTGTAAATCCTTGAATTGCTCAACTGGTCGTTACGGTCCAGCAGCTCACTGTTCACAATGTTGATTTCCTCATTGGTGCTTTGCAGTTCTTCTTTTGACGTTTCCAGCTCTTCATTCAGGCTCTGCAATTCTTCGCTTCCGGACAGCAGCTCTTCATTGGCACTTTGCAGTTCTTCATTTACAGCTTCCTGATCTTCAGTAACGGTCCTCATATCCGAACGGGACAGCAGAAGCTCTTTCTCCAGCTGTTCAATCCTCAGGTCTTTCGCATCTGTAATTTTCTTTTTGCTGCTGCCGGATTTGCCGGATTGTACAGTAACTGCAAACCCATTTTCAAACATGATCAGATAATGCAGGTCCAGGGCACCCGTTAAGGGGGTGATCTCCATAGTTACATAGCGCTGGGCACCATTTAAACTGAAAAGAACATTTTCTTTCCGTGCCACATCGCTCGTGCGCCTGGCCTCATGCAGCAGATTTCGTAATTCAAAAGAAAGCCCTTCGCGCGCCATCTTCAATAAATTGAGACTGGCTTTACCCGGAGAAAGTGTTAGCCAGGTATCTGTTGTGCCCCGAAACTGCACGATATCATAGTTTTCGTTAACCAAAACACCTGCGGGCGCATATTTCGATAAAATTACCTCATCGGCAAGCTTAAACACATCCTGTGTACCGGCTTCTGCGGGAAGGTTTTTATCCAGATTCTTAAAATTCCGGCCCTGATCCAGCATGGTAACCTGCATGAAACGCTTACGGAGACCGTTCGGTTTAAAAATGCGCTCCAGGTTATTATAGGTATTGAAAAGATCCTCGTTCTTACCTATACTTTCAGATTTGCCCAGTATCAAAAAACCTTCGGGGTTTAAAGAGTAATGAAATGTGTTGAACACTCTTTTTTGCAGCACCGGTTCAAGGTAGATAAGCACATTGCGGCAGCTGATCAGGTCAACTTTAGAAAAAGGAGGATCTTTTAACAGGTTGTGATGTGCAAAAACGCACATATCACGAATATTTTTATTGACCAGGAAATTGCCGTCGATTTTGGTAAAAAACTGTTTCAGGCGCTCCGGGCTAAGCCCTTCAATGTCCGAAGGCCTGTAAATACCGGTCCTGGCTTTGGCTATAGCAGTTTCAGAAATATCGGTGGCAAAGATCTGAATTTTCATCAGGGATGCTCTGTCGCCCAAATATTCGTGTAAACATATCGCAAACGAATAAGCTTCCTCACCTGTAGCACAACCGGCTATCCAGATGCGTATAGACTCATTAGGGCTTTTTTGGTTGAGCAATGCCGGCAATACTACACTGCAAAAAAGTTCAAAACTGGCAGGATCACGAAAAAAATCCGTCACAGAAATCAGCATGTCGTTGTATAAGGCATCCTGCTCCTGTTTGTGCTCACGCAAATAGATCAGATAATCCTGCGGTTTTTCTGCTCTGGATATCGCCATCCGGCGGATGATCCGCCGTTTCAGCGTACTGGGTTTGTAATACGTAAAATCTACACCCCTTCTCACGCGCAAAACAGTTAGTATCTGCTTAAAAACCTCCTCGTCCTGCTCAGGAACTTTACCATTGGTTTCTGCTGCTGCTAAATCTGTTTGAAAAGGATGATTAATCGTCATCAGATGCTCCACGATCCTGGCAGGCGGAAGTACAAAATCTACGGAACCAGAGCTGATGGCGCTTTTTGGCATCCCCTCATAAGCAGCAGTGTCTTCGTCCTGCGCAAAGGTCATCCCTCCATATGCCTTGATTACTTCCAGGCCTAATGTTCCGTCAGTCATCGTACCAGACAGGATCACGCCTACCGCATAACTCTGGTGCACAACAGCCAGTGAAGAAAAAAACAAATCGATAATCTTCACCTTAAAATGCTTGTCGTCTAACGGCGCCAGCTGCAGGATACCATCTGTAGAGGTAAGGATCTTATTGGCCGGGATGATGTAGAAGTGATCTACTTCAAGATGTATGTTATTGGTGATCTGATAGACAGGAATTAAAGAAATCTTTCTAAGGATCTCCGGCAATACGCTGGTATGATTTGGGCTCAGGTGTTGTACAAACACATAAGCCATGCCCGATTTCTTTGGAATAGCCTTAATAAACTGGCTGATGGCTTCCAGTCCTCCTGCCGATGCTCCAATTCCAACAACAGGGAACTGGTTAGACGTTACAGGGTCTTCAGCAGACCCTCTTGTTTTGTTCATTAAATCGGCTTAAGATAAAAGTAATGAGTCAACTCTATTAAAGATGAGCTCAGCTTGTAATTTGCAGGATGATGTATAAAGATACCCTTTATTAAACGTTAAGATGGAAGAAATCATACAAGTATGCAATTATACTTACGAACACGTATAAACCACAAAGCCGGCTATCTTCATTACAGAAAATAACCGGCTTTGAATATGAATTTAAGTTTATGCAAACTTAAGCCATGAACTTTGTTCTGCGTACTCCTCAACAACCTGAACGGTGTTGTCAAATTTAAATGAGCTCATCAGTGCAGCTATTTCCTGGCGCATAGTATCAATACAATTCTGCACCAGATCGTTCCTAAATCCTTTTTTATCCAGATCAAGCACATAACTGATACAGATGATCCTTGCCAGGATTTTTCCAAGGTCAACCAGCTTACGCTGAGAAAGAACCTGACTGATCGTAAAATTCAGATCATTTTTAAAGTGGATACAGGCTTCAGAGGTGAGCGCCAGTTCTTTAAGGAAGTCAAATAGGTGCAGTTGTTTTTGTTTCTTCATTGCACGGGTGATCATTTCAGCAATCTGTGCGTATAACATTTCATTGGAGCCCTCAAAGATCTGGAAAGGCCTGCTGTCCATAATCCCGCGGCCCCCGATATGGCTGATCCTGTAACCATTGGCACCGGAAAGCTGTACAAGCAGCTGTGAACATTCCTGCATCAGGTCTGTCACTACCGCTTTCATGGTATTGGCTTCCAGGCCTTCTGTAGCCAGGTTATGCGCAATTCCGCTGATTTCACTGCTTTTGGCGCACATGGCAGAACAGATCGTATAGGCCGACTGCATTCTTGAGATGGAAAACTGTACCTGGTCAATGGCCAGCAGGTTACCGCTGCCAACCATTCTTTTTGTACAATGCTCAATGGCTTCGTCCAGCATACGCTTGATAAAGCCCATTCCCATCCCCGGGAACTGCATTCGGCTGCGGTGCAAAATATCGAGCATCATTTTGATGCCGGTAGTTTCAGGCTGCAGCCTGAAGTTTGCAGGAACTTCAAGGTCAAGTTTATTTAATCCGTAAGGGATCATGTATAATCCCGCATTATCATATAGTTCTTCTACAACAACCTGCTGTTGTTTGATGGTATTGTCGCTGATAAAGAAATCGATGTCCCTGCCCAGTTCGCCATTGTCCAGCGCTTTTCGTGAAGCAATAATCCAGTAGTCCGCCAGCCCGGTTAGCCCCTGCCAGTGTTTGGTGCCCTTAATGCGGTAACCATTTTTTGTTTCCTGATTGAGGGTTTTCATGTTCAGCGCATCACTGCCGTAATCAGGCTCAGTGATCATCAGTCCGCCCATATTCTGATTTTCCAGAAAACGGTGGAATATTCCTTTTTTTACCGATTCATCGGCATATTTTGAAACAGGCTCCAGGAAAAGTGCAATATTGATTCCAAAGGTAAGTGACAGGGGTAGCGACTCATATGAAGCTGCGGCTAAAATGCCCAGGCATTCTTTCACTTTACTGCCGCGTCCACCAAAATTTTCAGGAATAGCAACAGACAATGGTCTTTCAGCCAGAATCTCAGTTAATATCTCAGGTGGCAGCCCGCGGTCTAAACTCAGTTTATTGATATCTTCTTTTTCGTGAAATAAGTACTTCAGTGTTTTTTCAAAGTCTTTCAGGAACTCCGAAAACTTGATGTCGGTCAGTGTCATATATAGTGTATTATCTTATTAGATCTATTGGAGAACGAAATTCGAAGGTAACCAAGCCATCCTTTGCAGTAAATGATATCGGTCATCTTTCGGGAAACATTTTAAATCCTTTAAGAAATCGTGTTTTTATCGTCACTCATTATATGCCATACCGCATATAAAGTACGTAAGGTACTATAAATATCGCAAAGTTATTATTTATAATCATACTAAATAGCAAAATCTCATTATTTCGACTTAATAAGTCTGTTTTTGATCATTCGATATTTAAAAGGTAACATAATGTTATCTTTGCCAAAAAATATATGCTGAATATTATCTACCAGGACGAACATTTAATTGCGATCAACAAACCTCATGGACTGCTGGTGCACCGTTCTCCGATTGCGAATGATGCAAAAGAGTTTGCGCTGCAGATGCTGCGGGATCAGATAGGTAAATATGTGAGCCCTGTTCACCGCCTCGACAGGAAAACCGGTGGCCTGCTCCTTTTCACTTTTGAAAAAGATGTAGAAATTGCGATGCATAAGCAATTCCAGGAAGGCCTGGTAAAGAAGAAATACAAAGCAATTGTGAGAGGATATTCGCCCGAAAGTATGGATATCGACTATCCGCTGGTGAAAGAAAATGGCATGATCCAGGATGCCTTCACTTCTTTTGTTACATTAAAACAGGCAGAACTGGATATCGCGCTGGGCCAGCATCCCACTTCAAGATATTCATTGGTTGAGGCCAGGCCTACAACTGGCAGAATGCACCAGCTGAGAAAACATTTTGCGCATATATTTTATCCGATCATTGGCGACAGAAAACATGGCTGTAATAAACAGAACAGGTTTTTTAAGGAACAATGGGACATGACTACCATGTTACTGCACGCTTCTGAACTCTCTTTTGATCACCCTGTAACCAAAGAGCCTCTGCACCTTACTGCGCCTTTACATGACGAATTTAAAAGGGTGATGAAGCTCATGAACTGGGAGCTTAGTGATAACGATTAAAACCACTTTTACGAAATGGAGCGCAAATACCACCCTGGAGATTAATATTTTTCATTCGTCACGGACGTGTACGGATGAGATCAGTTAGACAGATCATTATTATCAATCGCTCTTTTATTTTTTTTGATCTTACCTTTTAAGGCGCCGAAATTATAGTTGAGGCTAAACCTGTAGCTGTTAAAATAATTTTGGGCTGAGTTGATTTGCGAGAATGCCGCACCAGCGATTATGGTTTTAGCATTCCTGTATTTTACAAACAGATTGCTGGCCACAGCCGATACAGATATTTTATCTTTAATCAGATCCTTGTACAAGCTTAGTGAAGAACTGACCATCCCATTTGTAGTGCCCTGAAAGCCTGTGGGGTTTCTGCTTCTGATAGTCAGGCTTCCGTTTGCACGCCAGCTTTTTTTAAAATCGTATCCCGTGGACAGGTTTACGCTATAGGTAAATAATTCCTTTTCTACATAGGCGCCATCAGCCTCGCCGGCGATCCAGAAATAGATGATACTTCCATTCAAACTTGCGTTCCATCTTTTTGTAAAAGACCGGTTGATATTAACGAAACTACTCAACCCATCTATTCTTCCGGTATTCCGGTAAGTTGTGCGGGTAATCCCAGTAAGCGGGTCAAAAGATGATACAGCCAGATCGGCATTACGAAGATAGGAATAATCAAATCCTACCGTCGCTGCCGTTTTCCCGGAAAACGTATATCCAGCCTGCATGTCGTTCACGAGTACAGGTTTTAAATCCGGGTTACCTGCTGATTCGAAATTAGGGTTAATCCGGTTTACAAACGGGTTCAGCCTGTTGATTCCCGGTCGTTTGATCCGCTGTGTAAAGCCAAAATTCAGGCTGTTTCCACTGGCAAAGTTTATATTGGCACTCAGGCTTGGGATCAGCCGGAAATAATTTTGAGAAGCCTTTGATGAACTGGACAGAAAATCGGCGTCAATTACAGTCTGCTCTACTCTCAGTCCTCCCTGAAAGCTCCAGCTTTTTAAGCTGAGGGCATATGAGTTATAGGCACTGAAAACCTTTTGGGTATAAGTAAACAGATCTGACTGATCCGGACGCAATTCAAATTGCTGCCTCATCGTGGCGTCTGTCAGCCACTTAAAGTTGCTATTCTGGTTCCTGAATATCCCTTTTATACCACCTTCGATATTTAGTTTTCGCAGTGGCTGCACATAATCAACCTGTACAGTTTGTTCTCTGGCTTGTTCCTGATTGTTCTGCTGATAATCCGGCAATAGAAAATTTACAGGATCAAGAACCAGTACCTGATTAAACTGATCCTTTTTGTTATTGCTGTATTGGTATGAGAAGGTGAGCAAGCGGTTTTTCTCTGCATTAAATCCGATTTGATAATTTAAGGATATATCCGTCACTCTACCCTTCCCCGCACCTGTGTTGGAAAGCTGATATTGCTGCATTTCATTTCCTGGCTGATCCAGGTTAACCTGTTGCCGACCGTGATCTGTACTATTGCTGCCATAAAAATTGAATTGTGCTGAGATCAGGTTCAGTGAATCAAGTTCATAACTCATCTCCGACCCGAAATAACCGCCTTTACTGTTGCTTTTTGTGTAGCCTTCCTGGGTTAACATTGAGGGCAATATACCAGCAGTTGTTCTGATCGTAGATGTACTGGTTTCAGGAATATCCCGCAAATTTGCCCCTCCGAAGGCAGAAATCCCCAGCTTCCCTTGTCTGAGCGTAAAAGCCCCACCTGCTCCTGGTCCGCCGGCCGGAAATTGCTCATTAATATTAGCCGTACCGTTGTAACCGTTCTCTGTCTTTTTAATAGTGATGATATTGATGATCCCGGCTAAACCTTCAGCGTCATATTTAGAAGAAGGAATAGTGATCACTTCTATATGTTGTATGGTACTGGCAGGTATACTTTTAAGCAAATCACTTAGGTTATTTTGAAGGACACCGGTGGCTTTTCCATTTAGCAATAACTTGAAATTTGAGTTCCCCTTTAGCAGTACACGGTCGCTGCCATCTACTGAAAGATAAGGAATTTTATTCATCATGGTTAATACAGAATTGCTTCTGCTCTCAGGATCAGCCTGCAGATTGTAGATGATACGGTCAGGCTTTTGTTTAACAAGCGTTTTGCGTGCTGTTACTTCTACTTCTTTTAATCTGCGAACAGAATCCTGTTTATTCAGCTGCTGTGCTGACGAAGCAAAAGTACAAAACAATAAAGCAGCTATGATAATGTTCCGGATCTTTGTACTGATAATTTGCATAAAATATAGGCGTTAATCTATAAGCATGAAGGATAAAATTAAGACATAGGGATCCCTGCCGGGATGGTTACCAGACTTAGAATGACACCGCAAAGATTGATGAAAAGCAGGGCAGAAAATAGCCTTGCTCTGGTGACAGGTTAAGTTGAGCTATTCCCGGTTGTTCCTGAAGATCATATAATTTAAAACCAGGCTTAGTCCGCCAAATAAAAATACCATCGCTAAGAAAGCAGTGGACCGTGAAACACCCCAGTGATAGGTAGCTACGTGACCCATTAAAATTCCTACAGCAATCCCCACGAGAAGCATTCCATATTTTAAAGTCAGGAAATTTGAATATTTGATAGAATTAAATGGAGAAGCTGGCACTCCTTTTTCCAGCATAGACATCCGTTCACGGTGACGGGTCACCAGGTACACATATATCACACCAAATATTGCAGCAAACGAACCGATTGATACAATTGCATCCCTTGTAATCTCATCCATAACTTCTTCTCAATTTATACCCCATATGACAGACGTTGCAGGGAGATGGTTACATCATATACCTAAAAATATAAACCGCTTAATCTGTAACCATCCTGTTTAGTCTTCTGTCATATAGATACATGACGCATACAGAAGATCTGGTCTGGGTTGATAAAATACGAAACGGTAATCCCGCTTCATATACATACATCGTGGATAAGTATCAGCACATGGTATATACCATATCGATGAAAATCCTTTCCAATCCAGATGATGCAAAAGATTCTGCGCAGGAAAGTTTTATTAAAGCATATCAGCAGATCGGTTCTTTTGCCGGAAAATCTAGATTTTCTACCTGGCTTTATACGATTGCTTATCGAACGGCTATATCAAAATTTAAGGCCAACCGGGTTGTTACTGTGGAAATGAACGAAGAAATCAATGAGTGCTATATCTCAGATCATACCGCATCGGGACTGGAACAACTGCAGCTAAAGCAACAAAAGAAACAGGTAGAAGATGGCATTAACCAGCTTCCAAAGATTGAGGCCCTGCTGATCACTATGTATTATATAAATGAAATGCCCGTAAAGGAAATTGAGGAAATTACAGGACTGGGTACGTCAAACATTAAGATCCAGCTTTTCAGGGCAAGAAAAAAATTGGAACGCAACTTGCGGCCTTTATTGAATGAGGAATTAAAAAATACGATCTGACATGGGCAGGCTAAAAGATGAGGTTTTCAAAAAGGTACTGAAATGTGCAGAGACGCCGGCTACACCCAGGGATTTTACTGCAACAGTAATGCAGGAAATTATGGCTGAACAGCAGGAAACAGTGATCAATCCTGCTTTGGGTAAGCTGATACAACAATATGGCATTGAAAAGGCACCTGCTGATTTCAGCCGTGCCGTCATGGTTCAGTTGAATGAGGTGGAAAATCAAAAGGTTTACAAACCTGTGATCAGTAGAAAAACAGGATACGCTATAGCAGCGATCATCATAATCATTGTTTTCTTGTCCTCACTGAGTGGCGAACAACATTCTACTTCCACGTACAGCCATAACTATTACATAGTTATATCCTCCCTGAATAGTATCTCCTCCGTTTATCTTATTACTTTATTGATATCCGCTGCACTATTGATCGGAGATTTCCTGTTTGCACAACCACAAAGGCTGAAAACAACATCACCGGGCAAGCAATAAGTGAACGATACTTTAACTCCAATTTAAATAGGGATCATTACGCCACTTCAGGTCATCATTTCCTTCAGATTCACCATTACTTACTATCGCTGCTATAATAGCAGCCGGATTAAAAGCAGGATTGTTTTCCAGGATCTGATATTCAGCAGAATTATACCAAAAATCAAGATAACAGACAACCAGGCAGAGACAGCCATTGGGAACCTTAAACTGAAACATTTGTTCTTCAAGATTTTTTTGGTCTTTTGAAACAATCACACTGAACAGATCCGACACTCCCTTAAAAAGACTACCTTTCAAACTGTAAATCAACAGGTTAAAAGCTATTTTACAGTATGTACTTTTACCCTGAAACTTCAGCTGGGCGGGAACTTTTATTGCATCAAGCGTGATAGTGACCAGGTTGTTGTCGTCTAAGCTTACCTCCGGTTTTATCCGTAAACTATGTAATAGCGGAGATTTAATATTGAAATCGAAGTCGGCTAGTTTTTCGAAGCTCTTTTTTGAAAAAGCAAACTCCATTGTTGACACCTCCCTTGATTCATAAAATATCATGCTCATCACAGAATTCATGCGATTGTACATCGTTCCGTCATAGAATCCCCTTGTACAAAAGGAAAATCTTTCTCTGATGCTCTGAACAAGCAGATTTGCCTTTCCAAAAGTGTTTGAGCACCTGATGGTGGCTGCTGTCTGTTTAATTTTCTCAGCTCTGATCGACATCGTTTGTTTCCTGCGGTACCTCCTTAAATTTACAGGTCCTAATACGCCTGTGATATGTTTTCCGGTTACTCTGGCCATGGTTGTTATTTTTAAATGTTTAATCTAAATTAGTGCAGGGCGTTAACAAATTAAAATTTCTCAGCTGTGATGTCCACACAAGTCCGCCCTTGTCCATAGAAGTCTATTGCTGTCCATTTAGCTTTTGTATTGCAGCGCTATGAAAAGGCAATAAATGCGCTGCGACTGCGCTATTTTTTGCGAAAAGGCGCAGTCGCGGCGTACTTATTGTTTTCGCATGGCGTTCTGATTTAAATTCAGGCCCGAAACTCCCCGCCTCACCATACCTAATGTGATAAAAAATCGTTAAACTTGTAATAGCTTTAGTGGTGTCCTCTTAAACGGACTGAGATTATACACTTTGCACCTGATCCGGCTCATACCGGCGTAGGAAAAAGCAAATGAATTTATCTTGTTTTCCGTCTGGAAGCCCTCCTATTGCTATAAATTTCGTTTATGACACAGAGAATCTGGAATTATATATCAGGCTTAAGACAAACATCACCGCTGGTACACAGCATTACCAATTATGTGGTGATGAACAATACGGCAAATGCTTTACTGGCTGCCGGTGCATCGCCCATTATGGCACATGCCCACCAGGAAATGAAAGATATGGTGAGTATCGCAGGCGCACTTGTGATCAACATCGGCACACTCGATGAATACTGGGTGGAAAGTATGCGCTTAGCGATCAGACAGGCAGAAGCTTTAAAAAAACCATGGGTGCTTGATCCCGTAGGCGCAGGTGCCACCCCGTACCGAAATGCAGTACTCAAAGAATTGATCAGTACCTATCATCCTTCGGTAATCCGGGGCAATGCTTCAGAAATTATGGCGCTGGCTCAGGTCAGTGTTCAAACCAAAGGGGTTGACAGCACGCATCAAACTGAGGAAGCCCTGGATGCAGCCTTGCAGCTGAATGCCATAACGGGGGCCGTTATCTGTGTTTCTGGTGCTACCGATAATATCGTTCATCATGGTAAAAGGATTTTATTGCGAAATGGCGATCCCATAATGTCAAGGATCACCGGCATGGGATGTACGGCAACAGCCTTAATCGCGGCATTCTGTGCATCAACTCCTGGAGAACTGTTTGAAGCCACAACAGCGGCAATGGCATTGACGGGTGTGGCCGGAGAAAAAGCTGCCGCTCAGGCAAAAGGCCCCGGAAGTTTGCAAATGCACTTTTTGGATATACTATCCACAATCACTGAAGATGAATTTAACAGCTCGCTCAACATAGAAGAAGAATATGCCAGCATTCAATCATAAGTTATATCTCGTTACCGACGAGCGTGCCTGCCTGGGAAGAGATTTCTTCAAGGTAGTAGAAGCTGCCATCAAAGGCGGCGTGGATGTGGTGCAAATCCGGGAAAAAGAACTTCCTGAGAAGGAATTTTTAAACAAGACATTAAAGCTGAAAGAGCTGTGCGATAAATACAACATCCCGCTGATTGTCAATGACATGCTTTCTGTAGCGATGCACGGGCGAACAGCAGGCATCCATGTAGGTAATTCTGATTTATCGCCCGTGATGATCAGGATGCAGTGGCCTGAATCTGTTTTGGGCTATTCTCTGGAACATGTCGATCAGCTTAGCACATCGCATGCAATGGTTGCCGATTATATTGCGCTTAGCCCCGTTTTTCCAACAGCTACAAAAACTGATACCATTACAGAATGGGGACTTGAAGGCGTAAGGGAGGTAAGAGCCCTGACCAAACATCCCCTGGTAGCAATCGGAAATGTTCATGCGGGTAATGCCGCAGAAGTGATCAGGGCAGGAGCAAATTGCCTGGCGATCATCACTGCGATCTGCTCTGCAAACGACCCCGAGAGAGCAGCATCTGTGATCAGAAATGAAATTGAAAGGGCATGAGAAAAGTTTATCAGTACCCTTCCGTGCTTACTATTGCCGGGTCTGACAGTGGTGGCGGTGCAGGCATACAGGCAGACCTGAAGACTTTCTCTGCCCTGGGCTGTTACGGGACATCGGCCATTACAGCGATTACTATTCAGAACACACTTGGCGTAACCGGGATCCACAGCATTCCGGCAGACATTGTACAGGGACAGATCATTGCAGTGATGGATGATATCAGGCCTGCTGCCATTAAGATCGGTATGGTTCACAGTACTGAACTGGCCATTGCAATCAGCGCTACGTTAAAAGCTTATCCGGATACACCTGTGATATTTGATCCCGTAATGGTAGCTACCAGCGGTGACAAGCTCATCAAAGAAGATACCGTATCGGTATTAAAGGAAATATTGTTTCCATTGATGACGCTTATTACTCCAAATTTGGATGAAGCAGAAATCCTGACCGGGCAGCATATTACCAATGCAGAAGAGATGCGCTCCGCAGCAAGATCTTTGTTACAGACAGGCTGTGCAGCCGTTTTGCTGAAGGGCGGGCACCTGAAAGGCCCCAAACTATTCGATGTATACATCAGCGCAGACGGTGAAGAAGAAATCTTTGAATCGGATTATATCGACAGTGAGAATGTACATGGAACTGGCTGCACCCTTTCTTCAGCGATTGCGGCATACATCGCAACAGGCAATCTGCTGTCCGAAGCCATCGCCAAAGCAAGAAATTACGTTCATGAGGCAATCCTGCACGGAAAAAACGTAAAAACAGGACAGGGGCACGGCCCGCTTAATCATTTTTTTGATCCACAGAAACTATTTAAATATGAAATGGAGTGAAAACGCCTGGGATGAAATAGAAAATATCTACTGCAGTATTATCGAGATGCCTTTTAATCAGGAACTGCTCTCAGGCACATTATTGCTGGAACGTTTCCAGTTCTACATGCAGCAGGACGGTGTGTACCTTGTCGAATTCAGCAGGGCCCTTTCGCTGATTGCATCACGCTGTTTTAACCATCCGTACACGCTGGATTTCATCAGGTTTGCAGAAGGCGCAATAGTAGTGGAAAGGTCGTTACATGAAGGTTATTTTAAGCAGTTCAATGTTACAGGGACTACAGAGGCCTCTCCCACTTGCCAGAATTATACCCAGTTCCTGCTGACAAAGGCTAGTCTTGATCAGGTTGAAGTAGCCATGGCCGCGGTTTTGCCCTGTTTTTGGATCTACAAAAAAGCAGGTGATTACATCTACGCTAACCAGCACGAAGGGATCAACCCTTACCAGGAATGGATCAACACCTATGCCGGAGAAGAGTTTGGCCTGCTGGTAGAAAAAGCAATCGCTATCTGTGATGCTGTAGCAGAAACCTGTTCTGCTTTGCAGCGCGAACAGATGACCAAAGCTTTTGTAATGGCTTCAAAACTGGAATGGATGTTTTGGGACAGCGCATACCGGCTAGAAAAATGGCCGGTGTAAACGCTAATTTTCGTCCTTCGTAAATGGAAACACGCCCCCGCCCTGTTTCAGTGTAAACTCTCCGAAGATAGGCCTGAATTCCATTACGATACCTGCAAGGGCAAAACTAAATTTGTCTTTGGCCACAGGCTTTAACGCAAATGCAGACTGGCCTGTTGCCTGTGCCATCAGCACATTGCCTTTTTTGGTGACCGATATTTTGATTGGTATCCTGAGACTGGAATAATTACCTACATATTTATCCAGGTCTTCAGTGCTTAATACAGGTGTTTTAAAAACCGGTATAGTGTAAGGAATATTAAAATAGATTTTGAGGGCACCGTTTACAAGATCCTTAACACCATAGTCAATTCCATTGGCACAATAGGCATAAGCCACCTTATCTTCGGGGAAATAACCTACTACCGAAGAAAAGCCATCAATATCGCCATTGTGTCCATAGGCTTTTTTAGTCCCCAGTGATATCTGGAACATCCCCATTCCAAAACCATCATTCATGGTTTTCATCAGGGTCAGGTTGGCATCATTGATCAGCCTGCCGGCAAACAACCCGTCGATAAACTTAACCAGGTCTGCCGGAGTAGAAACAACAGCGCCTGCACCACCGGGAATGCTCATATCCGTTTCGGGCATCTGCTGCCAGCCATTGCCGGGTGTGTATGAATATGCTTCATTTTTCAGTGTGCTTGTTTTGCCACCGTAATATGTATCCAAAAGCCCAAGTTTACGCGCAATCTTTTGCTTCAGAACTTCTGCATATGTTTTTTTACTCAGGTTTTCAACGATATAACCCAGCAGCACAAAATTGGTATTACTGTATTCCGCTTTGCTGTCGGGCTCAAAAGCAGAAGACTGAGCAGCAAAGGTAGCCAGCATCTCTGCTGATGTGCGGGGTTTAGACATATACGTTTGATAAGCAGTATCCACCACAAAATTATACAGTCCGCTTCTGTGGTACAGCATCTGCCTGATGGTGATTTTGTCTGCATTGGGCAGTTGAGGATAAAACGCCGCAAGTTTTGTATCGAGTGTGAGCTTTCCTTCTTCCAGCAGTTGAAAGATCATGACCGCAGTAAACATTTTACTGATGGAGCCTATGCGGTAATGCGTTTTCAGATTTGCTTCCGTACGGTTGGTACCGGAGATTGCGCTGTAACCTATTGCTTTCTGATATACCAGGCTCCCATTATGAGCAATGGCTAAACTGCCCATTGCCTGGTTGTCTGCCGAAACAGATTTCAGCAGGCTATCTATTTTGGCTTTATTGGGAGTTTGAGCTGCTGTATCTAGGGTACTTGCTGCAATAATTATTGTAGTACATGCAATAAAGTACAGAGAGGTTAAAACGAATTTCTTCATGATTTAGCGTGATAAGGTAACAATGACAGAACGTCCTATTCCCCCATTTATGATTTAACGCATAAAGATATATGATTTTTTAACATCTGGGCAGAACAGTACATGGAAACCTGCAGACCCTTTATTGTATAGTGGCGTTTTCTTAAACGCGTACTGGGTTGTTGAGAAATAGAATTACCAGCATTTGAGGAATCAATATTAAGTTAGACTGTGAGAAAACAAAACGACACTTTATGGAAGGGGATTCTGGAACCGTTTTTCAGAGAATTCCTGTTTTTAATTGATCCGGCCCTGGCAGCCTCTGTTGACCCGGCTAGGGAAATCATATTTTTGGATAAGGAACTGAATCAGGAAATCCCCTCTGTTGAAGGCATCTATGAACAAAAAATTGTAGATAAACTCATTAAACTCTATATGCTTGACGGAACTGAAGAATGGATATTACTTCATCTTGAAGTACAGGAAAAATATAGGAAGGATTTTAGCAAGCGGATGTTTGATTATTTTAACAAATTGTATGACAAATATAAAAAACCAATTACTGCATATGCAATATTTACAGAGGCTAGCGATATCAAACGTAATAATGTTTTCAAGATGGACTGTAGGGGAACTTCGCTGCAATACATATTTAATACATATAAAATAGCCCTTCAGGATGAAGATATGCTTCGAAAAAACCCAATCCATTTGCCATGGTCATATTAATTGCCAAAGCCACAGCTTTTAAGAAAAAATTCAAAGACAAATATTTGTATGACCAGATGTTGCTGAAGAATAATTTAGAAATCGCCAGGCTGATCCTAGAGCGACAGCTTCCTGCTGAACAGGAAGAAATATTGATGAATTTTCTTTTTAATTACATAAATTTTGAATTTACAGAAACCAAGGTTATATTTGACAGAGAAATTAATTTATTATCAGACAAGAACATTAACACGATGACAATTCAGGAAATATTAGTTGGCCAGGCCAAACTCCAGGGGAAGCGTCTTGGTTTGAAGGAAGGTATAAAAGAAGGTAGAAAAGAAGCCAAAGAAGAAGAAGTCAGCCGGTTAATTACAAAACTTAGATTTACCGATGAGCAAATCGTAGATTTTGCCGGAGTTTCTCTTACGACAGTAAAAAAGGTGAGGCGAAGTGTAGCGCGAAGTATTCATTAACTGGAAACGTTCCGCATTTGCAAAGATGCAGAACGGATGTCAAATTTACTGTGCCGCTTCAGCAGTAACAGTTCCCTCTTTAAGAATACCATTCAGCAAACCTGCTAAACGCAATCCTGCCTGCTGCAGCCGCTTCTCAACGATCGGGTAATGTTTTTCATAATAATCCGTATCAAGCTTACGGGCCTTCATCTGGTCAACCTCGGCATACAGCTGACTGCTGATCTGGTAGCTTTCCCACATCCATACGATCAATGGTGTCTGCTGCCACTTTCTGGTATCTTTTGCAGTTGCATGATCATACTTTTCTGCCAGCTGCTCGTAGTTTAATCCCTGATGTTCAATCAGTCTTGAATCCCAGAGGCTGTGCAGGTTTGTTCCCTTTCCTTCATAATTCAGCTGGATGGTATTGCCGCCCTGATCTTCTGCCCTGCTGATGTGCATCGGCTGATGCAGGTCGCCCACAAAATGAACGATGAATTTCAGCGCTTCTGCCCGTTTTTCTTTTGCTGAGTTTTGATCAGCGAGTATATTCTCCTGTTTCAGCATTGCGCTGTAAATATTCTCATCGCTCATATTTTCAACCTTTTCTTTGAACTGACTGTAGCTTAGCCCCAATGGAAGATTGATATAGTGCCAGGGAGTAGTGTATTTAAACTCTGGTTTCATACGCAGCTCATCTGCCCAGGTACTTACATCTGCAAGACTTTCATTGCCCAGCAATTCATGAACGGCTGCATCAGCAGATGGAGTAAGGTGGCTGGCCGCGATTTTACCGATAGCATGGTGGCCAACAACGCCCCAGGATATCAATACGAAAGAAATGAGAACAAATAAGAGCGAAAAAAGATAATTAGATTTGATCATGTGATAGCTAAAATTAAATGACGAAGGTCGGCCAGCCCTATTAACTGCAGATGAACTACAGGTAACATTTCAGCTATCAATTGATATAAAACTTGGTTATTTTAAAACCTTATTCACTTCATCCAGCAGATATTCCTTCTGGTCGCTTGTATATTCCCAGAACATCACTCCGCCCATCTTCTTATCTTTCACATAATCCGCCTTGTTTTTCACCGACCATTCGTCATCAAAAGAAATAAACTGCCTGGTAGATGGATTATACAAATAAGGCGCTTTTGCCTCCTTGTCGCGGAAATACTTAAAGCCCTGTTTGTTGATCAGGCTGTCCCTGATCAAAGTATAACCACCGCCCTGCGCAGTTCCGGTAGTTTTTACGCCCAATCCGTTCTGCGTATTTTCTGCTACAATAGATGACCTTCCGTAAAAGGCCAGTCCCATGACCAGTTTTGAGGCTGGTACACCAGCTGCGATGTAATCAGCAACTGTTTGATCTGCATTATCATTCCCTTTATACATTTTTGACCCATACAAATTTGTATGGTGTACAGAAAGCTTCAGGCTGTCCTGCAGATAATCATAGGTCATCAGATTGATGTAGTCCAGGTAAACCTGTGCCCTGCCCATTTCCGTCAGGTCCAAAAACCTCTTGAAACCACCAACCGCGGTTGTGAGCAGTAACTTTTTGCCCGTCTGCTTTTCTGCCACATTAAGTTCTGCGCGCAGTGCCTCAAACATCAGTGTATAGTTTTGTTTATCCTCCGGCCTGAACTTATTTCCGGCACCAACCTGTGCAGGATATTCCCAGTCGATATCTACTCCGTCAAGACTGTACTTCCTGATGATGTCAACAGCACTCTGCGCAAAAGCCCTGCGCGAAGTATCGGAGAGAACGGCATCAGAGAAATTACCGCTCCATGCCCATCCTCCTATCGAGATCAGGATCTTCAGGTCAGGGTTCTTCAGCTTCAGTTTGTTTAAATTTCTAAAGTTTGTAGAATCAGTTTTCAGGTTGGTAAGCCAGGCACGGTTGTGCTGAACATTTACAAAAGCATAATTGATATGTGTGAGCTTACTGGCGTTTACCAGGTTGGTGTCCACCAGTCCGCGGTACCCGCCCACATATCCGATCACTACATACTTTTTATGTTTCGGGCCCTGAGCTTTCGCGCTGAAGCCTGTACCGGATAAAAGCAGTACCGCAAGAAATGCCATAACATTCAGGCAAACAAAGTTTTTGATTTTCATATTGTTATAACTTAAGTCTTATCCTTCGTTTTTCCATCAGGCCCACCATTGCGATCAGAATAAACGATATCGCAAACGAGCGGATCAGTCCAATACTGCCAGTGTTCAGAAAAAGCGAATACTTCACATGGAACAAACGCATCAGGTACACCTGAAAGTATGGCATCAGGTAACAGGTAAGGGTACTGGTACCTGCCGGGGCAATCCACCTGAACCAATCCTTCTTTCCTTTTACATCAATCAGGTATATCGCAAGTTCAAAAAACAATATCGTAATCCCGCTGCAGATCAGCACCCATGCAGGAGTTGAATGGATCTTTGAGATTCCGCCGGCAAACGGACGGATCAACAAACCAGCGGCAATGAATACGGTTCCGAGCACAGCCATGGTCAACCATAAGCGCTGTGTTTTGCCGATACTCACCAGCCTGCTGTATAATCCGGATATAATAATCCCGCCCATCGTTAACGTTACTGATGAGCCATCCCCGATCAGCCAGATCCGCACATTGAGGATCTCCATATGTACCGCAATGTTCACAGCTGCAAAAATGATCCAGAACAAAATCAACAGGCCCAGCCTGCCTTTACTTACCAGATACAGGACAGCACAAACCAGATACGACCAGCCGATGATACCCAGAATACCCCACCACGAAGGTTTCATTCCCACTGGTGCCTCCGGAGTTCCGCCTTTATATAAGGCAGCCATCCCCAGCAGT
This sequence comes from Pedobacter westerhofensis, assembly GCF_900182595.1. Classification (GTDB taxonomy): domain Bacteria; phylum Bacteroidota; class Bacteroidia; order Sphingobacteriales; family Sphingobacteriaceae; genus Pedobacter; species Pedobacter westerhofensis. The sequence goes on from NZ_FXTN01000011.1 coordinate 213,680, forward strand.
AAGAATGCACCTGTGCCCATCAGCAAATACTTTTTCGTTTTGTTCATCTGCTCCGGATAATGCAGCCAGATCAGGAAAAAGCTGATCGTAATCAGCAGCGCCCAGACGGCTTTAGGCAATATTGCAGCAGTGCTGTAATCTTCAAGGTTCACATGAAAAAAGCCCATGAGCAGCAATGCCGCACTGCGTGTAAGGATATAAAAAATGATTTTCAGAAAGGACTCGCCCTTTTTGATCTTATTGCTAATCGCAAAAGGCAGCGACAGACCTACGATGAATAAAAAGGCAGGAAAGATCGTGTCAGCAAAGCCCATTGCATCAGCATTTGCGGCCGCGTGGTCAAGCCATAAGGGAACGTTTTTTACTCCGGCAGATTCATTTACAAAGATCATCAGGAACATGGTCACCGCCCGGAGCACATCGATAGACAGCAGGCGCTTAGGTAGTTGTTGCATATAACAAAACTAACCTTTGGCAAGGCTTTAACCAAATGAAAAGGCCACATTAACCGAAATGGTACAGAGATGCTCAGGTCAGCCAGGTATACACTTTCTCTGCCAGCAGCAAACCCCGTTTGCCACAACTGGTTTCGATGGTGTGGATGTATTTAAACGAATGACTAAACAGGTCGTACCCTTGTCCCATTACTTTGACATTTACATTTTCTTTCTGAAAGTGTTTGTTATCCTGCAGGCAGATCAGTTCCTGCTGATCCAGCATCAAAAAATCAAAAACATAACCGATGTTATGCAGTTCAATAACCTTCCTTGTGATGGAACCATTTACTTTCCGGGACTTTACTGCTATGCTTTCCATCATATTCTGACTGATAAAGAGTAAAACGATTTTATAGGATGCAGGGGCTGCGCATATGACAGGCCCTGAAAGGTAATACGAGAAGAAAAACAGGAAAGATCATTTGGGAATGATCTTTTTTTACAACACAAAAGGCCAGTACCGGAAATGGTACTGGCCTTTTAAAGAGCGGTGAGACCGCCTGATATTACTTTGTGTTTAAAGAAAGAATGTATTTCACCATCTTCTTTGCATCCGGAGCGGTGATTCCCGGATGTGGTGTCATTGGCACCTGTCCCCATTTCCCGCTGCCACCGCTGATGATTTTCTGAGATAATGTTGTAACATTAGCTTCAGTCATGGGGTATGTTTGAGCAATCGTTACATAAGCAGGCCCAACCATTTTGTTTTGCACACTATGGCAGCCCACACAGTCAGTTTTACTGATCAGCAGCTGACCAGCTGCAACATCGGCTTTGCTGAAAGTGACCTTGCTAACTTTGGTAACAGTTTTTACGACTTTTTTGGTTTGGCAAAAGGCCGAATCATTACTGCCCAGTACCGCAATAAAAAGACAACCAGAAAAAATAAGCTTTAGCTTCATGACAAATTTGATAGAATTCAAAATACGACTAGATATAAGCGATACAGTCCATCTCTACAAGAGAATCTCCCGGAACACCACCTTTAGCAACAGCTATCGTTGTACGTACCGGAGGTTTCTTTCCAAAACGGCCTTTATAAACTTCGTTCATTCCCTTATAGTCAGCGATATCATTGAGGAATACACTCACTTTTACCACTTTTTCCATCGATGAACCCGCTTTGATCAGCTCAGCCTCCAGTTCTTTCAATACGATATCAGTGTGTGCTTCAATAGTAAAGGGAGCAACGTGGGCACCTTTACCGGCAATAAAAATCATGTTGCCTAATTTAGTGTGGCCAGAAAACAATGGAACATCATCCATTTTAGTGATGTTGCCAGCTTCCTTTTCAGGTGCAGCATCTTTAGTAGCTGCATTTGCAAATAATCCAAATCCTGTTACACCAACAGCAGATAATAATAATTTTTTCAGGGCAGATCTTCTTTCTGTACTCATTTGATTTAAGGTTTAATGGTAATATTAATTCTATTTACTATTCTTTGTTCTCAACCACTCACGGCCGGGTTTATCCACCCTGAAGGTCTCGATATTCTTCTCATCCTGGAGTGTTACGTACATCGTGCGCCCGTCCTTACCGCCAAAGGCTACATTGGTAGGCTTTTTACCTTTCAGTACAATCTCCTGCAGCAGCTTGCCCTGCGGAGAAACTTTAGCTACCACCCCTTTTCCATAACGTGCCTGGTAGATGTTGCCATCCACATCAACACGCAGTCCATCCATTCCAAAATCAGTGAATTCAATTACCAGGCGTTTGTTGCTGATTGCCCCTTCAGGAGAAAGATCAAAGGCCCAGATTTTCAGCAGTTCGTTTACGTATAAGGTCTTATTATCCGGACTAACGTCGATACCGTTTACTGTACCCGGAGCAGTGTACAACAGGCTGAACTTGCCGTCAGTATCCACACGCCACACACGTCCTGTTCCTGCTTTCCAGTTTGGATCGCTTGCGTATAAACGGTCTTTGTCATCTATAGCGATATCGTTAGGCTGGTTCATGCTGCCCTCATGTGCAAAAACACTGATTGCTTTTGTGGCCATATCCACTTTAAGGACATTATGACCGGTATAATCAGCAATAAGCATATTGCCATGACTGTCAAAGCGTATACCATTGCCCATACTTCCTTTTGGTAATTCAAGAAAAATGCTTGCCTTGCCTTTAGGAGTAATGATACCGATCGTCCCGTCGTGGTCATAATTTACAGCATACAAATTCCCTTTTTTATCAACGGCGGGTCCTTCTGCACCAATTGTAAAACTATTTGGAGGCGTCAATACCGAGGATTTAAACAATCCGCCCTGGGCATTCGCACTTAGTGTGAAAGCCAGGCAAAGAGAGACAACTGACAATGTTGGAGCGCATTTGTACGTGAAACTGTTCTTTTTTAGCATTATATTATTTATGGTTTTGTTTTTCTTGCTTCAGCAACCTCAGCGGCAGTAACTACACCGGGAGTGTTTCCGAAATTACTTTTAATATAGGTAACTACCTGTGCAATCTCCTCATCTTTGAGGAAAGTACCGTGTGCAGGCATCACTTCATTGTATGGTAAGCCTTTTACCTGTACCGGCCCCTGCAGCCCGTTAAGGATTACATTGATCAGTTTTGTTTTGTCGCCATTTACCCATTCAGATCCTGCAACCGGAGGATAGCGGTTACCGTCACCCTTACCGTCACGCTGGTGGCATGGACTGCAATAGGTAGTATACACTTTTGCCGCAGCAAGGAGCTTGCCCCTGTCCAGATCATCCGTGATTTCATTTGGTGTTTTGATATTGGATCTTGTTACCTTACGTTTCGCCATCGCAGCCAACTGCAAAGGGCCAAAAGTCTGTTTGTTCCCTTTAAACATGATCCTCCAGATCTTTCCCTTTTCAGTATCGCTGACGTAGAGCGAACCATCCGGGCCTTCAGCAAGTCCCATTGGGCGGTACACGGCATTACTTACGTTTACGATTGGGTCAACACCGGCAAATCCATCCGCAAACACTTCCCATGGGCCGGAAGGGACACCATTTTTGAAAGGTACAAATGCGATGATATATCCTGCCTGAGGATACGGGGCACGGTTGGTTGCGCCGTGAAAAGCCATAAATGCTCCATTTTTATATCTTGCAGGAAACTGGTTGCCCTTGTAAAACATCAGGTCGTTGGGTGCAAAGTGCCCCGGGAAACCGATCAGCGGCTGCGTCAGTTTAGCGCCATTACCTTCTTTAACCTTATCACCTCCATATTCAGGGTTCAGGATTTTTTTCTTTTTAATCTGGTCATAATAATAATATGGCCAGCCTCCGTTCAGTCCCTGTTTTACCTTGAAAAACTCCTCGGCAGGAAGCAGTGCGCTTTCCCATGGCGTATATATTGCAGGCCATAACATTCGCAGGTCGTCACGGCCATGGTTAATGGTGTACAAAGATTTGCTGTTATGGTCCCATTCCAGCGCTACGATGCTCCGCAGGCCTGTTGCAAATTTCACACCGTCTTCCTGTTTCTGGTTCAGTTTATTCTCATCAAACATCCAGATACCGCCGTGGTCCACCAGAAAAGGGCTCGGGTCAGTTTCCGAATCGGGCGTACCCGTTCCCGGAGAGCCGGGCCTTCTGTTGGCTACCTGACTGGCATTTGATCCTGCGCCCCATCCTACATAGATATGGCCACTGTCGTCAAAAGCCACAGGCTTGGTCTGATGTTCATGATATGGCGGATTGTCAATTACAATCGTATCCATCTTACTGTCCGGCACCAGCTGTCCCGGTGTCAGTTTATTACGGTAAACAACAAGTTCAGAGCTGTAATACAAATACCCGTTGTGGATACGCATGGCTGTTCCGTAGCTGCGGCCTTCATATTTGCCAAAAGGCTGGATAATATCGGCCTTGCCATCATTATTGGTATCGCGCAGGGCGATGTTGCCATATCCATCGTTCCTGTTATGGTTTCTTGCTTTAACATAGATATCACCATTGTCGTTCACAGCGATATGCCGTGCCTGACCGGGTAAACTGTCTACCACCACTACTGCACGGAATCCCCCCGGCAAAGCCAGCCCACCATTTCCCGGATCTGCAGGTGGCAGGCCGGTATTGGGTTTGTATTGGGCAAAACCCATTACGATCAGGAAAAGCCAAAATCCTACCAGGTAAACCTTTGGTATACGGAAAGGAATAAGGGACGTAAAAAAAGCCCTCACTTTGAGCGCGGTGTGTTTGTGGTTCATTAGTAAATCGGTTAATCTTTAGCAATATCCTAAAAAAGCATCAGGAAATTGGTTGAATTTACAATAATTAGTTATTTCCTCTGCCATTTTTAACTATCAATCCCGCTTCCTAACTAAAAAGTTATAAAAAAACCCTGTAAACGTGCTTTTTCGGCAAGTTTACAGGGTAAGACACCTGATAAGGGCAATCAGACTAATGAAAAACCTAAAAAATAACCAGTCTTAATTAGGGCTTATTTATCCCACCACATTCTGGTTGTCCATAAATCCGGGCCCTGGGTGGCCACGGCAGCTTTATAGTTATCGGCATTCAGGCTTGCTTCAGATTGCGGGTAAGGCAGCCGTCTTGGTATCTGTCCACCGGTTTGATTGCCGGGATAATTGGTAGGCACCAGCACGGGATAGCCCGTCCGTCTCCAGTTGGCATAAATTTCCATATTGTTCATAAACTGCGAAGCCCAGAACTGCGTATGGATCTGTTTCATCTGCGCGTCAAAAGTACCGCCTGTGTAAGGGTTGGCCGTCAGGTAAGCATTGATCGCCGCAGAAGAAATACTGCTGCCGCCTGGATAAATGGTTTCTATTTCCATCGATGCCCTTACTGCATTATCATAATGTGTTTTGGCATCCCCGGTTCCCCAGCCGCGCAGCGACGCTTCGGCCAGATACAGTTCTACTTCATTGTAACTGATAAATATGCTTGGTGTGGCATTATTGCCGATGGTGTTCAGGTTGATTTCCGAGTATTCTGCCAGCATCTCATCTGTCCATCCGGGGATGATCGTTTTGATCGAGGTATAATCGTACCCGTTTGGCAAGCCCTTCTGGTTTGCTGCAATTGTACTGGTTGGCAATTGTGTAGGATCAGCATTTCCCGGCCATAAAGTAATATAAAATGGTAATCTCGGATCGTTCGTATTTTTTAGGTGGTTTACAAAAGTCTGCGCCATTTTCCCGTATCCCGTTCCTTTTGCTGATGGCGGCACGCCCTCTCCACCGCGCAGCTCACGGCCATCCCAGTAGAAATTAAGCTCCGTCCCATCGGTATGGTTCAGTTTTGCTATATCAGCATTGCTCTGCATCACGCCACCGGCTATGGCTTTCTTGACCCAGGTTTGAGCTAAAGCAGGATCAACCTTGGTGAGCCGCATCCCCAGGCGGAGCATCAGCGAATAGGCAAAAGTTTTCCATTTGGAAGTTGTACCATTGTAGATATAATCGGCAGCGCCATAAGATGCTTTAGAGGCGTCCAGTGCCAGTGCAGAGGTTTCCAGCTGCTTAAGCATGGCCGGATAGATATCAGACTGCTTGTCGTATTTGGGTTTGTAGATGCCGTTCACATATCCCAGGCCTGCTTCGGTATAAGGCATATCACCATACATATCCGTTACACGGTGCAGGATGTATACCCTCCAGATCTGCGCAATATGATAAAGGTTTATCATATCAGGTTTATCTTTTGTAAGCGAAATAATCTGCGAGTTCTCTTTCAGCTCAACCCCGTAGGCAGTACCAAACAGGGCATCAGAGTATCCTGCTTTGGCCAGGTATTTATCTCCCGTCCACTGATAGGGATTGAGGGAGGCAAAAAGCTGCATCATCGCCCCTGCCAGCTTATCATTTGGATACAGCGTATTGCCATCACCATCACCTGCAGTTTTGATAATGTTGTAGGAGAACAAACTGGTGATCACCGGTTCTGTAAAAGCATTCGGATTGGTATTCATCTCCTCAAAGCCTTTGTCGCACGATGATAAAAGAACAACTGCCACCAATGCAAGCCTCAGCACTTTAGCCGGAAAATTCCATTTTATATATTTAGAGTTTGTCATAATTAATGCTAAAATTGGTTTTACATGAGTTGATTAGAATTTCACTGAAAGATTTAAACCATAACTGCGCGTAGTAGGAACACCAAAGTTCTCCAGTCCCTGTGCATTGGAGTTGTTGTAGGTAGACTCAGGGTCTACATTTGGCACCTTGCTGTAAATCAGCAGCAGGTTACGGGCAACAAGTGAAAGGGTTGCCGACTGAACCGGTGTTTTTGCCAGCAGCTTTTTCGGCACAGAATAACCAAGGGTAATCTGGCGTAACTTGATAAAGCTGGCATCATACACAAACTGGTCGGTTAGCGTGTAGGCGATGCCCTGGTAATAGTCCTGCGCAGAAACTACCTTGCTAAACGGAGCCCCGGTTTCGTCCACACCTGTTACCGTAATGCCGGATTCACGCACGCCATTGGCAGCCGTCCTTTTGTCCAGTCCGTAATACGTTCCGTACGCATTGGTTGAGGTATACATTTTTGCACCAAACTTGCCATCGATCAGAAATCCGAGCGAAAGGTTTTTGTAGCTGAAAGTATTGGAGATACCCATGGTCAATGGCGGCACTCCTTTTCCGAGCGGCACAATCTCACTTTGTAAAGGGATGCCGTTGGCACTGTTGTAAATCACATTTCCATTGGCATCGGTTTTGGCTTTATTTCCGGCAATCATCCCAAAAGACTGACCTTCATAATGATACACATAAGCATTTTCTGTACGCGGACTGGCACCCGGCAGTGCCAGTTTATCTAAACCTTCGGCGATGTTCAGCACCTTATTATCATTATAGGCCATATTGAAACTTACGTCCCAGTTGATGCCATTTGAAGAACGCAGCGGTGTGCCCGTCAGCAAAAGCTCTACGCCCCTGTTTCGCATTTTTCCAACATTCAGCGATACACTGTTAAAACTGGAAGACACTGCAACCGCAGCATTGACGATATCGTTTGTTGTGGTACGGTCGTACACGGTTAAATCAACCCCGAAACGGTTATTGAACATTCTGGTTTCGATTCCGGCCTCTGTAGTAGTTGAGGTATAAGGTTTCAGCTCACTCGGAATATTGCTGCCGGTAATGGCCAGCAAAGGTTGCCCCAGGTGCGTTACCGATTGTGCAGTATAAGTTAATGCCAGGGAATAGGGATTTGGTGCCCCGCCTCCTACCTGCGCCCATGAACTGCGGATCTTTGCATAAGACAACCATGAAGGTTTGGAGGCCCAGGCATTTGAAAGAATAAAACTCACACCTGCTGATGGATAAAACAGGCTGTTATTGCTCATGGACAAGGTGGAGAACCAATCCTTACGACCGGTTAAATTTAGGTAGAGGTAGTTGTTAAACCCGATATCTGCAGATGAAAAGAAGGAATTGATCGCAGATTCGCTGAAAGTATCCGTAAAAGTCTGGCTGCTGCCGTTTCCGATAAAATAGGTAAAGGGAACATTGAACAGTCCGCTCGATAAAGTACCCGCTCTTACCTGTGAGTGCATCTGGTTACCGCCAAGCAATGCGTTTACAGAGAATTTGCCAAAGGTCTTATCAAAACCCAGCAATGCCTCGGCATTGGTTTCATAGGTACTGTTGCGGTCGGTAGTCATGCTCCCCCGTGTATCCGTTAAGATCCCACTGGGATTGATATCAAAACCATTGGTATTAAAGTAGTCGATCCCCAGCCGGCCACGGGCGTAGAGGTAGTCGGTAATATTGTAACGGGTGCTGAAAGAGCCGATAAATCTTTTTCTTTCATCTTCATTCTGCACCTTATTAATGGCAAAGTATGGGTTTACCACAAATACATAGTCGTTCCATGGTACTTCAAAACCCTGGGCATCATAGCCTGGCGCCAGCGTACGGACATCCAGACTGGTGGCGATCAGGCCTACCGAAGCATTCGGGTTTTTCGTAAAATCGGCAATGTAACTGCGGTTTTTGTTTTTCTCGATGTTGAACTGCACATTACCTTCAAAGATGATCTTTTTGGAAAGGTTGGCACTGGCACTCAGGTTGAATGTTTTACGGTTGAGCGAAGAGTTTGGCACAATCCCGTGGTTGTCCATATTGGAGGCCGAGAAACGAAAATTTGAAGTTTCGTTGCCTCCGGTTAAAGCCAGCGTATTGGAAAAAGTGCTTCCTGTATCATAAAAATTCTGGATATTATTTTTTTGTGCAACATAGGGACGGGCTATCCCATCAGTATTTACTACCGATGACCCGTCCAGTTTAGCGCCCCAGGAGATCCTTCCATTGGCAATAGCCTCTGATTTAGAGGTAGGTTTCAGGCCGCGGTCGCCCGATCCGTATTCATACTGCCAGTCGGGCGTAGACAGCGGGGTCTCCATTGTATAGGTAGTATTGTATTCTACACCAAGCCCGCGTTGTCCCTTCCCTGTTTTTGTTGTAATCAGAATCACCCCGTTGGCCGCCCTGGAGCCATATAAAGCCGCAGCCGTTCCGCCTTTTAATACCGATATCGATTCAATATCATCAGGGTTGATACTATTTAATCCATCGCCCCTGTCCACACCGCCGTAAGTTCCGGGAGTACTGGGTGTACTGTTGGTCATGGGCACACCGTTTACTATATATAAAGGCTGGTTTTCACCACTCAGCGATCCGTTACCCCTGATGATCACGCGGCTGGAACCACCTGCGCCGGTTGCCGTACTGGTGGCATTTACCCCGGCTACACGTCCTGCAAGTGCATTTCCTAAATTGTTCTCACGGGCTTTTGTAAACTCATCGCCTTTTACCTCCGTTACAGAATAGGCAAGCGCTTTTTTCTCCCTTGCTATTCCCAGTGCGGTAACTACCACCTCGCTCAAAGCCTGGGACTCTTCTTTCAGCATCACATTGATGATACTCCGTCCGCTCACAGGTACTTCCTGCGTAATAAAACCAATAGAGCTGAAAATCAAATCGCCAGTGCCATCCGGCAGCGATATTGAGTACTTCCCCTCAGCATTCGTACTGGCATCAGCCTTTCCGTTCTTCAGTTTTACGCTCACGCCCGGAAGCGCAATACCTTTCGCATCTGATACGGTACCGGAAACCTGGCTTTGTTTATTGGCGGTAATATCCTTCATGGGATGTTTTTCATCTTCGCGGATGGCCTGTATCAGGATCAGGTCTTTTGAGTAATAATATTCCATATGAAATGGATTTAATATTTTCCTGAGCACATCAGAAAGTTTTTCTTCTTTCACATTAAGGCTAACTTTTTTATTGTCGCCCAGTGCGTCTGAGCCATAGGCGAAATCGATCTTTACCATCTGGTTGATCTTTTTCAATACGTCGGCCACAGGCATGTTGGTTACTTTGAGGGTGATCCTGGTATCAAGGCCACGCTTATCTGCACGTTCTGCCCTGGCAACCAGTGAATATTGGAACAGGAGGATAGTCAATATAATTCCCGCCAGATTTTTCAGCGAAAACCGGCTTGACAATATTTTATTTGTCATATATTTGCGATAAATTTTGTTAAAAGATAGCCTTCCATACAAGGAAGGTTTGCAGGATTTAGCTGAGCACAGCTCAGAATTTACAGGTTGGATGTGCTGGTACCACATTCAACTTTTTTTATGTCGTTTTCTCATTGCATAGGCGTCTGGATTTTGGTTAATTATTAAATAATTATTTCATCTTCTGAACAAGATGCGCTCCCCGATTCAACCTTTTAACTGAATTAACCCTTTAAAAAAGAGTTAAGAATTCAGATTCAAAATAAAAAAAAGAAATTAAGCAGACATTTTCTGGTTATGCTATTCATTTTGTGAGAGGTTCGCATTAAAGACACACAAAATTGCGTTTCAGACTAACTAAATCAGGATATTTCTATTGAAAAAACCAGTAATACAGCTTATTTAGACCTGTTTTTACATATTATATGTAACAAAATACACGATAATACCAGCCGGAAATCATATTACAGGTAAAAGAAGGTAAAAATCGTAAACTTCTCTGTTTTCACAAGCTCATTATTCTAAGAACCTTCTCAAGGTGATTATGGAATTTTTCCTGCCGGATCATCATGATTAAAAAATCATACAGATATGAGAAAAGTACTATTGTTAAGCTACGCAGTTGCGCTCGGCTTCTTTTGCGGCTGCGGCCAGAATACCGGCAACGAACTTGATAACTATGATGCGCTGGCAGCTGTTCCCTCTGCAAAATACCTGGCAGTTTATGAGCAAGACACCGCCTGGCTGTCCCTTATTAAAAAAGGGCCAAAGGTTGAAGGTAACCTGAGATTTAAATACAGCAATGGGATCAGACAGCAGGGCACATTCAAAGGATTGTTCAGAGGTGATACGCTGTTTGCAGATTATCACTACAAAGGACAAAACGGGCAGTGGCAGAGAAATCCGATAGCCCTGTTAAAAACAGGCGGGCAACTACAGATGGGCGTAGGACAGCGTGAATTTGCCTGGGGACGTACCTACTTTACTAAAAATGTACCCATAGATTTTGAAAAAGGCCGCTTTGTTTTTGTAAAAAAAGATTAGTTACAAAATTTATTACGCCCGTTGGTCGAAAGATTGCAGGAGTTGGTCGGGTGTTACAGTAACATGGTATAAAAGCCACAAAAGCGCTGAAACGTTTGAGGGGTGACGACGTCTTATATACAAACAATTAAGAAATAGTTATTTACAAAAACCCTCAAACTCAAAAGATATGAAAACTCTATTCAACAACGGATTAAAATCATTAGCTATCATTTTATTAGTATCAGTATTTGCGCTAAACGTTTCTGCAGCAACCGCAACAGTAGATATGGGACATGCCCCAAAAGAAATCAAAAAAATAATTGTTAACGGCAATACCAAAGTGATCCTGGTACAAAGCGCAAAAGAATTTATAACAATGGATTCTCTTGATCTGAAAAACGTATCAGTAACACAACTTGGCAATGCACTTACGATCAGCTCCAGCCAAAGCAATCCTGTAACGGTAACAGTTTATGTAAAAAACCCATACCGCATTGATGCCTCAGGTACTTCGGAAGTTAAAACACTGGGAAAATTTAATCTGGTAAACCTGCAGGTAATACTTAAAGATGATGCTACTGCACGTGTAAAAGCAAGTACTGAAAGTATCTATACCGTAGTTAACGACCGTGCAAACCTGCAGCTGATTGGTGAAACAGGCAAACACGTTTATGAAACTGCCGATGTTGCCAAAATGGATACTGCCAAATTAGCAGCAACAGAGTCAGAAAATGCAAGAATCTTGAAAGTAGCTGTTGCCTTGAATGCCAAATAAAAGCAGGCAATAACATTACGATTGTGAAAGAAGATACCTGTATTCTGCCGGTATCTTTTTTTATGTTACAGCTATATCGATTATGCAAGCACATTTATCTAAATTTGCCTAATGATCCGGATATCAGTTGAGTCCCCTGCCCTTGTTAAAGAAACTCCAATCTTACACTTACTTGTATTGCTGTTCATGTTATCGTCATGCAGCAATGAGGCTGCTGGTGATCATCAGCAAAAAGTGGTTTATCATGCGGTGAACAAATCCGATACGGCAAAGCTCAGCATCGATTTAACTGATAAGGTATTTGAAGGGCAATTCGAAATCAATCACCGCGGCGTGTTTAAAGATTCAGGCGACGTCAATGGTGTGGTAAAGGGAGATACACTGATGGGCACCTTTCATTACCAGAGTTACGGCGTAGAAAAATGGTACAGGATTCCTATCGCTTTGCTCAAAAAGGATAAAAAGCTGATTATGGGCGTTGGTTCAATGGAGATCTATATGAACATGACCTTCTTTACCAGGAACACGCCTATCGATTATGAACATCCGCAGTTTACCTTCGAAAAAGCGGAGTAAATGCAATTAGGGTCATAGACAGATTTGAACTTTCGGTCGATGCTTTGGGGTATAACGACGATTCTGCGAAATGGTTTATTCTCCCTTTCCTACCTTTAAGCATGGAAAAGAAAACCAATAAATATCATTTAGCCTTAAAATTAAAGCAGTACGCTAATGGCGAGACCTTACCAGCCAGAGAACTGGAGTTCGACTTTGATAATCATGATGAGATATTCAGTATCATAGAAAGGATCGAAGCGAAGAACCCATTTAATGATCCTTCACAAGCCGTACAATTTGCCCTTGGCCTTAAATTATTTGCCGAAGTTAAACTGAAGAACCGTAACCACCCCCTCTTTGAAGAACTGAATACTGTTTTTGGTGACTTTATGAAGAAACTGAAGAGTTTGTAGCAGGCAATCCATATGATAAATACATTAACTGACAAGCGGGTATCTGAAATTTTGGATATACTGCACGAAAAAGCAACAGCCGACAGTATCCAGCGCCGGATTGCAAAAAACACACCCGGCTTTGAACGCTCATGGGACACTGCTTATATGGCTGTAAATCCTGAAGAAGGTTATCTGCTGAACTTTTTAGCTACAGTTTCGGAAGCAAAAAACATTGTAGAATTTGGCTGTTCTTTTGGAATCTCTACTATTTATCTGGCAGCAGCCGCAAAAAACAATGGAGGAGCCGTTGTCAGTACTGATATAGAGCCCACCAAAGTTGCCGGCGCGCGCAAAAATCTGGAAGATGTGGGCCTGGCTGAATATGTAACCATTTTGCAAGGCGATGCCACACAAACCCTCGCGTCCCTGAAGGGGCCGGTTGATTTCCTGTTCCTCGATGGCGCCAAAGAACTTTATCTTCCGGTTTTTAACCTGCTGCGCCCAAAACTAATCAAGGGATCTGTGATCTTTGCAGATAATGCCGACAAACCGGACACACAACCATTTGTGGAGCACATACTTGGTTTAAAAGATGAATTTACAACTGCGCATATTTTTGAGAAACGGGCATTCATTGCCTATCTAAAATAAAAAAGAGATTGTATCATTGATGATATTGAACCTCAGAGAATGGAATATTTGCAAGTGCTCCCTTAGGGGGTACTAGTAAAAATAGCGAAAAAGAGGCTGATCATGATACAGCCTCTGCTTTTCATCGTAAAGATTCAAAATTAACGGCCAACTTCAAATCTATAGGTAGCACCCTGCCAGAGGCCTGTATATTTATTGCCGTTGAACTCACCTGCTTCCGGGCTGGACGAAGTTGCTTCAACCAAATATTGGCCAGGCCATAGCGGTGTAAAAGTAACATTACCTTCAGCATCCGTTTTTAATTCCTGGCTCCATTTTGCCGGAGAAAACAACAGTACAGTTAAATCCGCTTTGGCAGCACCTTTCAGCCAAACCTTCACTGTAACAGGTTTATTTACTGTTGCATCGCCCAGCGGCAGCACTTTCAGTTCGCTGGTATTGGCCGCAGGTTCTGCAGCAAGGCCTGCCTTACCAACCCTTACACTTGCGCTTGCTAAAAACTCAAGCAGATAAGTACCACTCAATGTATTGCCCTTATGGCTTACAGTTAGTGTATATGCACCTTCACGCTCAGGAGTAAATGAAGACTGCAGTGAATTAGCAGTTTTAGTAAGCACCAGCTTCTCTTTTTTTCCATCCGGCGCGGTTAACCACAGTGTCAGATCAGGCAGGTTAGCAAACCATTTGCTCAGTTCGTCCTTTTCATTCTGACCATATTCGCCATAAAACAGGTTTACAGCTTGTGCCTGACCGGCTTTTCCTGTTGCAGAAGTCTCGATCCAAAGTGAATGCGCAGATACGATAACAGCGCTTAAGGCCATTAGAAGTGTTAGTATTGTCTTTCTCATGTTTAATTTAATTGATTGATATGAGTTTTTCTCGTAGACTCATCTAAAACTTAAATGTAATGCTGCCCAGGTACTGACGTGTCATCTGATAAGCAGCGGCATAATTCCAGTAATGTTCATTACCAAGGTTGTTGCCTTTCAAGCCAAAGCGCCATTTAGGCTGATCATAGAACACGGAAGCATTCAGCAGCAGATAAGACGGAATTTTCAGCGTATTGAGTGCATCAAAATAGGATTTGTCTACATAGTTACCGCCAAAGCCCAGTCCCACATTTTTGATGTATTCCGAGAACTTATAGCTTACCCAGAAATTTGCAACATTTTGCGGAGCTGCCTGTACCAGTTTACCAATCAGCGCAGCTGTTCCTTTTGTGGTCTTATTCTCATTATAGGCATAACCTGCAACGATATTAAGGCCATTAACAGGATTGGCGATCAGTTCTGCCTCAAATCCCCTGCTCCGCTGGGTACCGTTCTGTACCGTAAAATTCAGGTTATTGCGTAGTTCAGTATAAGTTGCATTGCTCACACGGATATCATAAAAGCTTACCGATGCTGATAAACGGTGTTCAAAAGCCTCAGCCTTGATACCGCCCTCAAACTGGTTCGCCTGCCGTGGTTTAAATACTTCGCTGCTGCCATCAGGCTGGGTAACCGGCCCTACATTGGAAAATCCGTTCATGTAATTGGCAAACAAACTTAGCTGGTCTTTTACCAGCTGGTACACCAATCCAAATTTGGGCGACAGAGCGGTCTGGTTGTAATTATTTTTAGCAGCAACACCATTGGTCAGGGTTGGTTTATTCTTAAAACGGTCTACACGCAAGCTCATCATCGCCTCCAGCTTATCGGTAATATTGAGCACGTCTGAGGCATAGGCACTGTAAATATCTTGTTTTGCAGATACTGAACTGTAAGTACCATTGGCAGCCAGCAGATTGTATTTTGGCAGGTCTACCGCCGCAAAGGGCTTGGTGATATCAGGAATAACATCATAAGCGATCTGGTTGGAGTAACGCTGTTTGCCGTCATATGTGAAAACATCCAGGCCGGCAACCAGACGGTTACGCAGTGACCCTAATTTAAAATCTCCGGTAAAGTTCTGCTGGAAGTCGATCGAGTTGAAATCACGCGGCCCGAAATCCAGGATACTGCGTGCCACGCTTGTTGCCGTCAGGTATACCGGGTACATCTGCAGGCTTCGTTCTACGTGGTTATTACTGTAGGCAACCTGGGTAGTAGATTTCCAGTTGTCGGATATTTTATAATCGCCCTGTGTGTAAAAGTTCCTTGAACTTAAGCGGGCGTCTATATTCTCACCGCCGTAACTGGTACGATAATCAAGCGGAACATCCTTCAGGCTCGTGAACAGTCCCGCATTGAATGTAGGATAGGGATTCTGGGTTTTGTTCTGCGTAAAAATCTCCGCATCAAATAATAATGTCAAACGGTCATCTACTTTGTAGGATAAGCTTGGTGCAAAAGTAAAGCTGCGGTTATGACCGATATTCTGGAAACTGCCTTCATTGTGATAAGCCGTATTTACGCGCAGTAAAACGCTTTTATCTGCATTGAGCGGACTGTTGATATCTGCTGTGACCCTGCTTAAATTGTAGCTGCCCACGGTACTGGAGATCTCGCCCTTAAAGGTATCGAAAGGTTTTTTCGTCACCTGGTTGATCAGTCCCCCGAAGGAAACAATACTGGAACCAAATAAAGTGCCCGATGGCCCTTTGATTATTTCTGCACGTTCAATATTGATCGGATCAACAGAAGACCATGCCTGTGCGGCCATCCCGTTCCTCACCGATGTACTTACACTAAAACCACGCAGGTATACACCGATCGTCCCTGCAGGGGTTACTCCGGGTACTACACCGGGCGAATTCCAGAGCGCGTCTTTATAATCCACAACCATTTGTTCCTGCATCAGTTCCTTGCTCACCACAGAGTACACCTGCGGATTTTCGAGGTTAGACAGGGGCATGCGCGCAACATACTCGCTTTTTTTACCGGCAAACTTATTCGGCTTGTCGCCGCCTATCACAACTTCTTTCAGCTGCTCATGGTTTTCTGAGAGCACAAAATCAACCACAAGGGTTTCACCGGCTTTCAGTTCAACTGTTTTGCTTTGTGGGACCAGCCCTACATACCGGGTGGTCAGCGTATAGTTACCCGGCAGGACCCGGTTGATCTGGTAGTTCCCTTTCTTGTCAACAGCAGTACTTTTGGAGGCGCCTTTTAAGCCAATTGTTACAAATTCTGCCGGCTGTCCGTCAGAAGTAGTTACAGTACCTCTGATACTGCCGCTTTGCTGTATGTTAATGGATTGCGCCAGCTTAACTGATTGCTCCTGGCTGCCGGCAGCCGTTTGGTTATCAGAGGACTGTGCGAATGCGGGTGAAGAAAGGCACAGCAGGAAAAGAGAGGCAAGGGTAAGGCTTGGTTTTTTGAGATAGAATAAGATAGATCTATTACTGCATAGTAATAAAGAATTCATAATTTTGTTTGAATGATTAATTGATTGAAAGATGAATTATCATGGGCCGGTGTGATGTTTGGCGACGAGCACCGGCTTTCTTAAATCCTATCTTTCAGGGAGGAGCTAAATGGATTTTCATACCGCAAAGAAAAGCGTTATTTAGAATAAATCCAAACTAAGATTTAACTATCTCAATAAAATAACGAGAATCAGGCTGAATATAACCAGCATAGCACCTACATCGAGCCATCCAAAGTGGAATATTTTATCAATGTGCAGCTCAGCCTCCTCTCCCCGGATCCAAGCCCTTAGAAAACAAATGAATTGATTCATTTCTGTTATAATTTCATTTTCTTTATAAGAAAGAACCGGTAGCCTGGCTCCCGGCTGGTCTTTCAGAAAAATATTAGTTTGATGATCAATCTACTGATATCTGTGGCCGATTTGAATATTGCTTGAACCTTACATCAAATCCTTTCTTGTTATGGTAAACTAAACCTTATAATTTACAAAATGTATTTCTAAAACAATAAATTTTGCAAATTAATTTTACTTTAAGTGTTCTTAATTTTATTAAAGTGGCTTTATGAGCTCTTTCAAAGTATTCAGGTTCGCGACTGCCTCTCCCATCGTATTGTTAAAATAAGTGTAAACTGTTTTCCCCTCAGCCAGCCAGTCGTTAATATAACCGGCATATTCTGCCAGGAGATCTGTCTCATAGCTCCCCCTGTAGCTCCCGTCCGGACCATGAAAACGTAAATACACAAAAGCAAGATCAGATTCCAGCATCGGCGTAACAGCCGGCGGTTTATCCTGGATCACCATCGCCATGCGCTGATTTTCCAGCATGCCGTACACATCCTCATGGTACAGGGAAACATGCCTGAACTCTACGGCGATTTTCCATTCTTCAGCAGGATCATTTTCACGCAGGATTTCCGTAAGCAACATCAGCTGTTTTAGGTTACCGATCCGTACGCTGGGAGGGAGCTGAACCAGCAGGCAGCCTTTTTTATCTCCCGCAGCAGCGATCACGTTCATGAACTTTTTGATCAGCTCAGGATCAAAAGCAAGCCCTTTGTTGTGGGTAATCTCTTTAAAAAGTTTATAGCTGAACCTGAAATCGACCGGCACCTCAGCCGCCCAGCGCTGTACCGTAGATGCCATCGGAATTTTATAAAAAGAACTGTTCACCTCGATACTGTTCATCAGTGAGCCATAAAAGCACAGCCTGCTTTTATCCTGAAATTCAGGCGGATAAAAAAGCTTGTTCCGTACAGGCAACAATAAACCGCTTGTACCTGAAAAGTAACCGGGGACAGATATTTCTTCCATAGCCCTATAAACTCATCACAGAAAAAATTGTTTTACAGCGAGATAAAACGCTCTGGCCTGTCCTCTCCCAGAGCAGCATAAAAATCCGGAAAGCAGCCAATCTCCGCACCATCCAAAATCGTGGTGACAACGCATTCTGTTGGTTTAGGTAAAGGCTGATATGCAAATCCTGTCGATTTTTCGGCCTTCATCAGCACAATATTCTTCTCTCGCGACAGCTGCGCAAGGCGCTGCCCGATTTCGTTATCCATACTGAGCGCAATCGCATTCTCATTAAAAAAACACATGGCCACTACTTTAAAACTGTGGGTATTGCTCTCTAATTCAGGTAAGATCGATTGGATCAAACGCTGTAATCCTGTATTTGGGGAAAGAAAAAAGTAAGCTATGGTCATCGGTACAAAAGAACAGAAGTGGGTCCAGGCTTACAATCCCCTATTAGGGGGATCAGTCCGTCTATATGCAAGCTGCCAAAAAACTATATTTGCAGTACCATACCATGCAAAAGAAAAACACTCAAATGCCTGTGAACACATTACTTTCGGGAACCAGGGAAGGAATTTATTAATTTGGAACATTCGGTTTGATATAATAGCTTTGTGCCATGCCGCGTCTTAAAGAATTTGATTACGACCAGAAACTGGAAACAGCAAGAAATCTTTTTTGGGAAAAAGGGTACAATGCAACCTCGATGCACGACCTGGTGGATACGCTGAAGCTAAACCGCAGCAGCATCTATGATACCTATGGCAATAAACACACGCTATTTATCAAATGCCTGAACAGCTATATCCTTAAAAAAGAAGGAGATTACCAGGCAGCAGCAGCAAAAGCAAATTCGCCCCTGGAGGCTGTTCAGCTCATTATCAAAAGTGTGGTCAAAAACATGGTACTGGAAGAAAAAACCTGTATGTCTGTGAAAACAACTTTTGAACTGGGCCAAACAGATCCGGAAACACAGGCGCTATTAAACAACCAGGCTAAAAATTCTGTCAGATTATTCTCCGGGCTCCTGCAAACAGCCAAAGACCAGGGAGAGCTTGCACAGGATAAAGATCCCGAAATGATTGCGCATTTCATTGTAGCCTCCTTTAGTTCATTATGGAATGCAGATATTCTTTTTAAGGATAAAAAATTAACAAAAAAACTCCTTGATCATTTAATAGGAACCATAGCAGGCTAATTCATTGTGGCAGCCTTGATGTGATTAAAAATCAGTGATACGAACATCCAACAGTGACTTCAGCAGCTCTGCCCCGTAGGCAGAAGCAGGAGATTGAAATCCTGGTTGGTATGCTCCGCTCAGAGCGCGGCTAACTATCTCTACTGCAGAAGTAACCGTAGGCATATAACCATCCTGTGTATCTGCCATTGACCGCACAATCGTTCCATCCTCATCTGTAATTTCCACGAGGATCTTGCTTCGCGCTGAGCCGGCCCCCGCTTGTGGCTGCCCCTCTTCAAATTTCACAGTTGCGTTACCGCCTGTAGCTGCAGGAACCGCCATTGAAAAATATTCCTCGATATCAGGAATGCCCGTTGATTTATAACTGAGCACAACACCGCCCAGTGGCATCAGTGAAAAATCCTCAGGGCCATCGCCTAGATCAAAAACAGCAGATGGAGCTTCATCCAGTTTTTTGATCAGGCCATTCTTCCTGACCAAGAGTCCGGCACCAATAATATTAGCGCTGCTGGCTACCGAGCCGGGCGTAAAGCCTCCTGAGTACTTAAATGCTACCCGCATTTTAACCGGATTTTTTACCCGGTTTGCGGTATGTAAAACCAGGGGATCATAGGTAGCGAACAATCCTGCGCCAGATAACAACATGATACCTGCTGCTTTTGCTGCGGCATCTTTAGATTCGGCAAGGCGATAAATATCAACTTCGGCTGTGATATCAAAATAGTGGACCTTAAACTTTATGGATGCTTCCATTGCCTGCTCAGCAGTTTCGCTAAAGGGCCCGGCTATGTTCAGCAAAGCAGTTTTACCTTCCAGGCTTCTTTTCCATCCCTCAGCATCATCTATTGAAAATACATGGTAGGGAACGCTGAGTTCAGCAGCAAGGGCTGCTAATTTTTCCTCATTTCTGCCGGCAATTTCGAAATCCAGGCCTCTGCGGGCGGCTTCTTTAACAATTAATGTACCGGTGTATCCGGTTGCACCGTAAATCAGTAATTTTCCTTCTGAAGTATGCTGTAAGTTATTTATATGATTTAATTTTCTGTAATATTTGTTTCAGAATTAAAGCAACAGAGATGATTTCATTCCAAATAAAAACGAATCTAATGCTTTATTTTCACAGCAAACCTAAGTTAAATGTAAAACAAACGTTTCAGATTAGTGTCATTTTAAACTTACTCCAGGAGCATCATCCCCGATTGGGACTGAAGAAATTTATTCTGAAAACTGGGAAATCAGGTATTTGGCCATTTTTTTGATCCTGACCGGGTCTTTGTGAATGATATAGGATTCGTGCCATCCTGTAAAGTTGCTGATGATGAAATTCGTAATGGTTTCAGCGTCAGCCTTGGTGACGATCTCTTTTTGTTCAATAGCCTTTTGGACGAGATTTAACAAAAACTCATGCGTGAACTCACTGTCTTCCCTGAGCAAAGCCATTACATCAGGATCAGTGCCAGCGAGTTCAAAGGTGGTTTTTATAGCCAGGCAATGGTTATCACTGTAAAGTATAGTATTTACACAATCATTGATCATACCGGTGATTGCTTTCAGCGGAGACTTAATTTTTGATGAATGTGCCGACGCTTCCTTCATCCGGCCATGTACATAATTGGTAATACACCTCACAAAAAGCTGGTGTTTATCACCAATTGTATTATAAAGGCTGCTGCTGTTAATCTGCATCGCTTCCGTCAGGTCGCGCATAGAAGCACCATTGTAGCCCTTCTTCCAAAAAACTTCCATCGCTTTTTGAATTGCCTTTTCTTCATCAAATTCAACGTTCCTTGCCATATTCTTCCTCAAAGATAGCACAAATCTGAAATGTATGTTTTAGATTAATGTCATTTAACGCGCATCTCCGATGACCCGGTCGAAAGTTTGAAAAATCTCACAGCCTCTCTGGGCGCATCCAGGTCTCCCGTTACAGTTCCCATTAACCGCGGGAACCTGGCTGTTTGCTGTGGCACTACATGTCCACCACCATTTACCGTGTATAGCTCTACTACCGGCTCAGCCTCACGCAGCCATACCTCCTGATCAACTGAGCTTGGATCGCTTTCAACTCTATGAGGCAATCGTACGGCATCTTTAACTTTAACAGCCCTGCCTGCCTGTGCAAAACGTTCTGCGGTTGCCCTGGCTGAAAGTACATATCCAAAATTTTGTCCAAAAAAGAATATTTTGCCTCCCTCATAGGGAACGATAGGATCGCTGGTACCATTCACCAGCATGATCCGGGAAGTGATGTTATCAATCCTGCCGTTAAAATTATCAGGCGTTGGCAGAGAGGCGCCTATTGCTGCAATTGCATTCAGCAGCTGTGGTTGTTCAATCGCCATTCTGTATGCCATCCCCCCGCCGTTGGAATAACCAAACGCAAACACTTTCTGCGGATCAACCCCATAACCTGATTCATATTTCCTGACGAGGGAGGTGAGAAATCCAACGTCATCAATATTCTGCTTTTTAGCAGGATAAGGCGCGTTCCTGCGACAATCATTCCAGTTTTTTTTATAGCCGTCGGGATATAAGACGATAAAATTATGATCATCAGCCATCTGATCAAACTCGTAACCTGTCCACTGGCGGATCCTGTCGCCATCAATCCCGGATCCATGTAAAACAATAATCAACCCCGGTTTACTGCTTTTAACCACAGATCTTGGAACGTAGCTGAGGTACGTTCTTTCGTAATTATCCCATTTAATCATTTCCTTTTCTATACTGGCACTTAATTTCGGAGCTTTCATGTAAGGCACGTACAACCAATAAAAAAAAGCGATCAACCCGAGAATCATCAGACAACCAATAGCAGAGACTGTTATTATCATAATTTTTTTAAATATTTTCATGTTGAAGGCAAAGATATGTACATTAGCTATTCAATTAATAGCAGTATACCAAAGCATAGTACTATCCTTTGGTATAGTTAAAAATCACTATGGAAAACGATCATATCTCAGAAAGTGAATGCAGCGCAAAAATCCGGGCTATGGAAGATGCATTATACGTAATTGGCGGCAAATGGAAGTTAAGGGTGATCCTTGCCCTCTCCAATGGCTCAAGAAGGTTCAATGAGATACAGCGGAAAGTTGCCGGGATCACGCCCCGTGTTTTATCTGCTGAATTAAAAGATATGGAAGCCAATGGTTTTTTAAAAAGGAAAGTAAATATTGAAGCTACGCCTGTGATTGTTGAATATGAGCTTACAGCGTATAGTTATAGTTTGAAGGAGGTGGTGGAATCATTGATCAACTGGGGCACAATGCACCGTATCAAATTAAAGCAGGAAAACGGTAGCTGACATTTGCTTACGCTATTTGAATCTCATAAACAATAGATTGATTTTCGCAAACCAGGAATTCCCATAGCAGTTACCTTTGATCAAAAAAGATGATGTACATAAAATTGATCAGTGGATTTCTCATACTATTTTCTGCTTTTATGGGGGCCAGGCATGGATGGAGCAGACTCAATTTCAAACCCGGTGATACCACTCCCATAGCTGAACTTCAGCGGACATTAAACCTCAGCGCCGATACCCTAAAGGTTTTTTCAATAGCTACAATCCTTGGAGGTTTGCTATTGCTGCCTCCACAGACATTCCTGGCAGGAAACATTCTGAACATCTGCCTGTTTGTATTTTTAATCATTCGCTTTCTGATCGCAGGCGATATTAAACACGCCTTGATTGAAATTCCGTTTTTATTGATTCCTGTTGTGCTGATCTTTCTTAAACATCCACTGTCGCCAAACATTTAACTAAATAACAACTTGCTATAAAATGAAATTTATCAAACAACACAATTTTGATTACAGGCGTTGCCAGCGGAATCGGTCTTGGGCTTACAGAAAGATTTCTTAGTGAAAACAATACTGTCAATATCTGCGGCAGACCTGAAGAATTGCTGAACGAAGTAGCTGCAAAGTTCCCCTCGGGGATTACACGGGTTGTGACCTTGCTATTGCGGCAGAAAGAACTGCGCTATACGACTGGATTGCAGAAAACCACAGCGATGTAAATGTGCTGATCAACAATGCAGGAATCCAGAATTGGATGACTGTATCTGATGAAAATTTTTATCAGAAAGCCAGTGCAGTGATAACTACAAATTTTACGTATCCTGTACACCTCACTAACCCATTCCTTGGTCTGACCTCCCTGGATACGATCATTAATGTAACCTCCGGTCTGGCATTTGTTCAGCTTACAAAAGTTCCCGTTTACTGTGCAACTAAAGCATTTTTTCATACTTTCACCAATGCGCTGAGGTATATGCTTAAAGCGCGGAATATCGAAGTAACAGAAATAATTCCCCCGGGCATTAGATACCGATCTTGGCGGAAATGGAATTCATGACGGAAACCCCTCTGTTAGTGATTTCGTAACCGCTGTCTTTGATCAGCTGAAAGAAGGAAAAGAGCAGCTTACATTTGGCTTTAGTGAACTGATGTTTAATGCAAACCAGAAACCATCGCGGCAACGTTCAATAATATGAAACCTTAGGATGAATTGCCTTTTATATCAAGCCAGCAGGTAACCTGCTGGCTTTTTGGTTAACCTTAATTTAACAATTCATTCATGCAAAACAGTATATTTGAATCATGGCAGATGGGTTTAAAGAAACATGGCGGGAGTTTACTGAGGGCAGCCATGATGCTTTAAATCAAATTTACACACAGCATTATCTAGGTTTGATTAACTATGGTACTAAGCTCAGCGGCGACAGACAATACGCGAACGACTGTTTTGTCGAAATGCTGATCCATTTGTGGGACAAACGGGATAGGCTGCCCCAGGTAGATAATGTAAGAAGTTACCTGATGACATGTTTGAGGACACTGATCCTGCAGAAATTCCGGTCTGACAAACTTCGGGAAGTTAAAGAAAGCTATGCGCATTCGCTCATCAATCAGGAGGAAATCTCTTATGAAGATTATATCACCAGGATACAGACAGACTCCCTTGTTAAAGATAAACTCAAACGAAGCCTTGAAAAATTAACTGAACGCCAACGCGAATTATTGCAATACCGCTTCTTTGACAGTATGAATTATGATGAAATTGCAATAAGATGTGGTATTTCAAAAAAAACAGCCTACAATATCGTATATGATGCGCTCACAAAATTAAAAACCGACCTTAATAACGAGAACAGCGGAGAAAATATGTATTTACTGGCTCTTATCTTCCTGACAATGGGATCTATCAGTCATATTATCTGACAACTACCTCAAGTAAATTACATTTATTACAAAAAATTATAAATTACTCCAGTTTTTCATAGGAAAAATGACAACTCCGATCATCAATAGTCTAAACATCGTAGAATGGACTATTCGAAATTTGAAGTTGAAGACTTTTTGTGTGACGATTCATTTCTGGAATATTGCCTGGAAACCAATCCGGAAGCAGTTAAATTTTGGAATGACTGGTTAGATAAACATCCTGAAAAAGCCCTGGTTGCAGAGCGCGCCCGTAAACTGTTTTATACCCTCAATGGCAATATAACTGCCGAAACCTTCCACCGGGATCATGAGCTCTTTAAAAGTGCGGTAACAGAAAGACTTGGCGAACACATAGTCAAACCTGATTTTTTTGCGGTAAATAGAAAAAATTACGTCCGACGCCTATGGATTGGTGCAGCAAGCCTTGCTGCATGCGGAATACTTGTGGCCAGTCTTTTCTTCTTAAAATCTGAGCAAACAAAAATACCCGCACACAGTGAAACCCTCTCATACGCTACTCCTATGGGCAAGAAAAGGAAAGTCAAACTTCCTGATGGATCAGTGGTAACGCTCAACGGTGGTAGTCATCTCCAATTACAACAAGGCTTTAATACCGGCAACCGCGAGCTCAGCCTCACAGGTGAAGGATACTTTGTCGTTGTCCATAATGCCGCAAAGCCATTTATCGTTCATACTGAAAAAATTACGATCAGAGATGTAGGTACAGAGTTTAACGTGAAAGCTTACCTGAACGATAAGGCGACTGAAGCATCATTAATCAATGGACTGATTGAAATTACGATCAAAGGAACAGCTCATACAACAGTGGGCCTAACACCAGTTATCCTTGCTCCAAATAAAAAGTTCATACTGATAAACGATGCCCCTGCAAGCGGTAAGACACCGGGAATTACAAAACCAATCTTTGACGTGAAAAACATTACCACTACCGAAAACAATTCAGTAGCCGAAACTGACTGGACTCAAAATAAATTAACATTTGTAGACGAGCCGCTATCCGAAATCGCAACGCAGATAGAAAGATGGTATGGTGTAAAGGTTATTATTGCGAACCCCGCTTTAAACAACCTGCATTTTACCGCCACTTTCGACCACGGTGATATCGTACAAATCTTAGAGGCACTTAAACTATCCGGAAACTTTAACTACAGAAAGGAGGACAATATGATTCGTATTTACTAAACCGGTATATACAAAAAATGGGGAATACATAAGTATTCCCCGGGCGACTTAAATCTAAGAAACAGGCAAATCAATTGGCGTTGGTGCCTGCTTCAACCTAAACTTTAAATCATTTAAACTTATGCAAAAAAGCACAAAAAACGGTGCACTTTTTTCCCTATGCCCTATCGGTAAAATTCCCCTTGTTATGAAACTAGCTTTCACGCTGATCATTGTCAGCTGTTTAACCGTCTCCGCAACTGCTGTGCGCTCACAGGACGTGAAGATGTCAATCAACCTTAAGAATGCCCCAATCAGTACAGTGCTTAAAAGCATTGAAAAAAGCACTCCTTATAAATTTGTATACAATAACAACACCTTTCCGGCAAGCACTAAGGTGAGTATCGAAGCCAATAGTCTTTCTGTTGCGGAAATTCTAAGCAATGTACTCGCAAACTCCGGGTTCACTTTTAAGCTACTGGGCGACAACATGATTGTGGTAACTAAACTGAATCAGACCGCTCAGCCACAAAGGATCTCAGGTATAGTAGTTGATGAGCAAGGCATTCCTGTTCCCGGCGTAACCATCCGGTTCAGGAACGACAAACGTACAAGCACTGGTACAGACGCCAACGGGCATTTCGGAATCCAGTCGGCCGATGATAGCGATGTCCTGATTGTTAGCCTGGTTGGCTTTAAAACACAGGAGTTTAATGTGAACAGCATTCCCTCCAACTTTCGTATTGTGATGCAATCCTCTATTGGCAGCCTGGACGAAGTTCAGGTGATTGGTTACGGAACCACAACTCGCCAGCTGAACACGGGCGCAGTGAGCTCTCTGAGCATGAAAGACATTGCTAACCAACCGGTCTCAAACCCATTAGCCGCAATGCAGGGTAAACTTGCCGGTGTTCAGATCACACAGAATAATGGTTTGCCAGGTGCAGGTTTCCGCGTTCAGATCAGAGGCGTTGGCTCCATTGGAAGTGGAACATTGCCTCTTTATGTGATCGATGGAGTGCCTTTCACTTTATTCAACGGATCAACACCCGCAACTGACGGACTGAACGCATACGGTATAAGTGGCGCAAATGGTGGTGAGGCCAGTCCTCTCGGCATGATCAATCCGGATGACATTGAGCGCATAGACGTATTGAAAGATGCCGACGCTACCGCAATCTATGGTTCAAAAGGAGCTAATGGTGTAGTACTGATCACTACCAAAAAAGGTACTGCAGGGAAAACTAAATACAGCGTAAACTTTTATCAAGGTGTTGGTACAGTAGGCCATTTCCTGGACATGCTGAATACACAGGATTATTTAGCCATGCGCAAAGGAGCTTTCGCCGCATCAGGAGCAACACCAAGTACTGCGAACGCACCAGACCTTGTAACCTGGGACCCCAATGCTTACACTAACTGGCAGCAGAAATTCATCGGTGGTACGGCCCATACTACAAACGCAGATTTCTCGGTTTCCGGCGGAAATGCACAGAATACATTTTTGTTTAGCTCAAACTACCGCCATGATGGAACAGTATATCCCGGTGATTTTGGAGGCAATATCTTCTCAAACCGCCTCAATGCAGGACATAAAAGCGAAGATAACCGTTTTGGAATCAACCTGAATGTGAATTATGCCTACCAGCATAATGTGATGCCTTCCACGGATCTTACCTCATTGTATAATCTTGCTCCCAACTTACCATTGTACAATCCAGATGGTTCACTTTACTGGCACCCATCAGTTACCAACCCAATGGCATACCTGATGAGGCCAAACGACAACACGACAACGAACCTCATTACCAACATGGATGTGCATTATGATATATTGCCAGGACTAGTTGTCAAAGCAAATCTCGGTTACTCCCTGACAGGAGAAAAACAAACGCTGGAAACACCACTTACATCTTTGAATCCAAGCACTGTCAATCTGGCCTCACCAGCAAATACATTGCGCTACGCAAATAATACCATCTCAAATTATATTGTAGAGCCACAGCTAGCGTACCAAAGAAAAATAGGAAAAGGAAGTTTAGATGCACTTGTAGGTTCTACATTCCAAAGAACACAGGCAGATGGGTTGAGTTTGACGGGTACGGGTTTTAGTAGTGATGCTTTGATCGGATCCATAAACAATGCCGCTGCAATCGTCAATAATGGCAGTAATAATTCTGATTATAAATACAATGCGTTATTTGCCCGCGCTAATTACAACTGGGAGGATAAATACCTGATTAACGGAACATTCCGACGTGACGGATCTTCAAGATTTGGTGCCAATCGCCGCTTTGGTAATTTCTGGGCAGTTGGTGCTGGCTGGATATTTACGAATGAATCTTTCATGGAAGATATCTCCTGGCTAAGCTTTGGAAAGCTGCGCGGAAGTTATGGATTAACAGGTAATGATCAGATAGCAAACTATCAGTCTGATGCTTATTACAATGCAGTAGGGTCAGCATCATCTTACCAGGGACAATCAATCATCTTCCCGAGCAACATTCCTAATGCAGACCTGCACTGGGAAACCAACAAAAAACTGGATGCGGCAGTTGAACTCGGGTTCTTTAAAGACAGGATCTTCCTGAAAGCAGATTATTTCCGCAACCTGTCTTCAGATCAGTTATTAAATATTGTCGTTCCCACACAGGCAGGTATCAGTTCGTACCTTGCAAACTTTCCCGCTGTTGTGGAGAACAAAGGATTTGAATTTGAGCTGAGTACTACCAATATCCAGGCTAAAAACTTCAGATGGACTACGTCCCTCAACCTAACTATCCAGCGTAACAAAATTTTGAGTATTGACCAGCCGCAAAAACTATTTAGCACCTATTTTATAGGCCAACCTGTAAATGCTATTCAATTGTATCACTATACAGGAGTGAATCCTGCAACAGGGATACCAACTTACCAGGATATGAACGGAGATGGTGGGGTTACCTTTGCCGGAGACCGGTCTGGTGCGCCGCTTGGGCATCCCTATTATGGTGGCCTGACAAACAGCTTTACCTGCAAGAATTTAACACTGGATGTTTCTTTCCTTTTCAATCATCGCATGGGCTATATCAATAACAGCTCATCATATCCTCTTGGTGTTAGCGCGACTAATCAGAATGTTACCGCATTACAACGCTGGATGGCTCCGGGCAATAATTCGCTTTATCCAGGGGTAACGACAGTAAGCACTGCAGATTATTCAAATTACAATTCTTCAGACGCAAACTGGGGTGATGCCTCTTTTATAAAGTTAAAAAATGTGAGTCTGAATTATCTGTTGCCTAATCAATGGACCAAAAAAATCGGCTTCAACACGGTGTCTGTATTTGCAAGGGGAGAAAATCTTTATACCTGGGCAAAACAGAAGTACACTTACGATCCGGAATCAACAGTATCAGGTGCTGCACCAGGTTTAGGAACCGGCCAGTTTATCGCGATGCCTCAATTACGGACAACGGTTATCGGTCTTAACTGCACATTTTAAATATTTAGAACGACATGAAAATAAAATATGACTTAACAAAAGTATTATTGATCTGCATTGGTTCAATGGCAGTGGTCTTCTCATCCTGTAAAAAATCTCTGGAACTGGATGCACCTTTAAATAAAATAGATGCTTCTACTGCATATACTACGGATGCTACGGCAACAGCTGCAATTGGTGCGCTCTATAATTATGGTATTTATAATTCCTTCAGTACCTGGCTGGCCAATGTATCGCTGCTTGGTGGTATTAGTTCAGATGAAATCCATTTTTCATACACCACTACGCCGGCTATTTCCGAGTTCGAAAATAATTTGATTACCCCTGCAAATGGAACAAACGGCACCTTCTGGGGAAGTGCCTACGCAGAGCTGCTTGTTGCAAATGCGGCAATTACCGGTATCGGCGCTTCAAACACATTAACCCCTTCAGTAAAATCGCAATTACTGGGAGAGGCTAAGTTTTTCAGGGCATTTGTAAACTTTTACCTGGTCAATTATTACGGTGGTGTGCCTTTAACAGGTAGCGATCCTTTGACCAGTGCTACTTTACCGCGTTCTACAACTGCACAGGTTTACGCATCGATCATCAGTGATTTGAAAGAAGCTCAGACATTATTGCCAGTGGCATATGTAGGAACGTTAAAATCAAGGGTAAACCAACATGCTGTTACCGCTCTTCTGGCACGTGTATATCTTTATCAAAAAGATTATGTGAATGCTGAGGCTATGGCAACTGCCGTTATTGGTTCAGGTACATATACGATGGCCACTACCAACTCGGTATTTATGAATACCAGCACCGAAACTATTCTGCAGTTTGCCACGTATTACGGATATTCTGCTGTGGCAAGTTCTTACCGCACCGCCATAGCCACAGCAACTACAGTTCCACCTAACTATACATTGACCACTTCGGTCGTAAACAGCTTTGATGCAGGTGACAACCGAAAAATCAACTGGGTTGACTCTACCGTAAGCGGCACAAAGTTCTACAGGATAAATAAGTATAAACTTTATACCGCCGCTACTGCCGGGGCAGGAAATGAATTTAACGTCATCCTCCGTCTGGCAGAACAATACCTGATCAGGGCAGAAGCAAGGGCACAGCAGAATAACTTAAACGGGGCTGCAAGTGACGTAAACGTTATTCGCACAAGAGCTGGTCTGGCTAATTTGTCAACAACCGCTACTGCCACACAGACATCCATCCTTGCTGCTATCGCGAAAGAAAGAAAAGTTGAATTATTTGGTGAATTAGGGCATCGGTGGTTCGATCTACTGAGAACAGGACAGGCAAATACAGTTTTAAGCGCAATGAAACCGACAACATGGAATGCAACCCGATCAGTGCTATTCCCTATTCCCGATCAGCAAGTACAGCAAAACCCTGCACTTACACAAAACCCTGGTTATTAACAAATACCATGCAAAAAAAAACCAAAAACATAAAAACGCCGGCAGCAATTGCGCTGCTGGCATTTACAATCCTGCTTTCAGCGTTTCAGTTTGGTGGCGGGTTTACCATTGCCGGCCATATTGAAGGTATACCGGCAGGCACAGTATATTTAAGCTATCCAAAAGGAACCGCGCAAATCACTGACTCTGCAAAAATCACCAATGGTGATTTCGTTTTTAAAGGATCTTTAACTGAACCAGTCATGCTGGTTCTAAAAACCAATAAAAGCAAGTCGCAACTTTACTTTTTTGGCGACAACTCAGCAATCAGTATTAAAGCACACAAAGATTCGTCAAATACCGCACAGGTCAACGGATCAATCCCGCAAAACGACTGGAAAGCGTACTTAAAAGACTATAAAACAGTGGTGAATTACGCAGGTGGATATTACCATAAATCAGATTCTGTATACAAGCAATTTAACAACAAACCGGATTCATCAGCTAAACAATACCTGAAAGCTGAAAATGCCAAATTAACGGAACTGGATTTTAAAGTTCATAAAGAATTCTTTGCAGCACATCCCTCATCTATCGTCTGCGCATATGTGGTAAGCAGCCACTTTATACCTTATTTTCAATTTGAACAAGCCAGGACACTGTTCGCCTTGTTAGACCCGGCGGTACAAAAATCTTATTACGGGCGACAAATTGAAGAAAGTTTTGCGGTAGAAAAGCGCTCGGGAATAGGTGCCAAACCAACTTTTAAAATGGCTGATGTAAATGGCAAAACAGTAGACTTAGCCTCTTTCCGAGGCAAATATGTCCTGGTAGACTTCTGGGCAAGCTGGTGCGCACCATGCCGCAGGGAAAACCCCAATGTGCTTGCCAATTATAAAAAATACCACGATCAGGGCTTTGAGGTCCTTGGAGTATCCCTGGACAGCAAGAAAGAACCCTGGTTAAAAGCTATTGAAGCAGATGGACTGGTGTGGACACATGTGTCTGACCTGAAGGGATGGAATAACGCTGCTGCTCTGGAATTTGGTGTGCATGTAGTTCCTTCAAACTTCCTGCTGGACAGGGATGGGAAAGTAATTGCCAAAAACATACGCGAAGAGGCATTAGGCAATAAATTAAAATCAATTTTTAATTAACAATCAAAGCAATGAGTAACATTAAAAATTTTGGAATAAGTGCAGGCGTTTTGTTGGTGAATACAATACTGTGTTATCAGACACAAGCGCAAAATATTCAACCAGACAGTCTCAGGAAACAGCTGGATAAATTAGTGGCTTCTAAAGACGCAGCCGATCAGCAGGTATTGAAAAGCAGATTAAAAACACTGGCGGCCAGCGACAAAGAAACCGAAATGACTATAGCTGCCCAGTATTACTACCGGATTAAAAACACTATGATTTCTGACTCTCTTTTTGAGGTGATGGTGATTAAGTTTCCGAAAGGCATGCAGGCACGCAGCAAAGAACAGCAGGTTGTTATTAATATCAAATCACTGCCTGATATGGAAATAGCCTACAACAACTGGATCAAAAAATTTCCGCCTGAAAGTTATCCTGCCCTGCCTTTGGGTGAAGACAGGGTAACCTATGACTATATCCGCAGCCAGTTGGCAAGCAGGTATGCAGCTACTAAAAACACCGCAAAAGCAATTTATTATGCTAACCAGCTGGAAGCAGATTTCTGGAAAGGCAACGGCTATGGCGGATTAGGAGAGGCATTTTATAAAGCCGGAGACTTGAACAATGCGCTGATCTATACTAAAAAAGCGATGGAGAGTGCAGAATCCTTTACAGATGGAAAAAAGGGGAAAAGTGGAGCAGCTAATTTTGCCGCATCAGGTTATGCAGGCTTAACGGGTACTTATGCGAAGTTGTTGTATGAACAGAAAAAATACAATGAGGCCTTAAAATATATTGAACTCGCTATTAAGTCCAGTCCTCAGCCAAGAGCGGATTTCAACTACCGGTATGCACAGATTTTGGTGGCCCTTAACCGCAACCAGGAAGCATACGACAGAATGGATTCCGCAGTCAAATCGGGTAAAGCTACCCAGGAAATGTCTGACCTCTTTAAAGTGCTGTATGTTAAAGTTAAAGGAAGCAATGCCGGTTTGGATGTTTACCAGGCTGATATCCGGAAGGGAATAATCTTAGGGATCCAAAAAAGATTGGTGAAAGAGATCGTTAATGAACCAGCGGCAGGATTTACCCTGACTGATCTGCAGGGGAATAAAGTTTCTCTGGCTGATCTGAAAGGAAAAGTGGTCATTCTTGATTTTTGGGCAACCTGGTGCGGGCCATGTAAGGCTTCGTTCCCTGCTATGCAAATGGCTGTAGATAAATACAAAGCAGATCCTAATGTAAAGTTCCTTTTTATTCATACCTGGGAGAGAGCGGACAATCCAACAGAGGATGCCAGAGCTTACATTGAAAGTATGAAATATAACTTTCAGGTGTTAATGGATACTAAGGATCCTGAGACAAAAACAAATAAAGTGGTTAGCAGTTACAAAGTTTACGGGATACCCGCTAAGTTTGTAATTGATCAAAAAGGAAATATCCGTTTCAAACTTACCGGCTTTGACGGAAGCAAAGAAGCCGCAGTAGATGAGATATCCATGATGATTGATATGGCAAAGGCATCAATATAATTCGCCTTTGATAAGCTTAAAATGTGGATGATAATTTCCGCAAAACAGAAAAGACCGCATATAAACTGCGGTCTTTTCTCGTTTTTACCTAACAGCGATCAACCAATAGTCACAAAATAAAACTATCTTGCCCCTATTAGTCTACAACCAAATGAAACAGACCCTTCTCCTTTTTTGCCTGCTTTTTAGCATAGGTACCGCCAAATCCCAGGACTATATAATTACAAAATTTGGTATTAAACCCGACAGTACTAAACTCAATACAGCGGCAATACAGCGCGTGATCGATAAGGCTGCTGTTAAAGGTGGAACGATAGTGATACCCAATGGGACTTTCCTCAGCGGTGCCCTTTTCTTTAAGCCAAACACAAAGCTGAGGCTCATGGAAGGCGCAGTATTAAAAGGATCGGATGATATTAAAGATTACCCCCTGCTCCCATCCCGTATGGAAGGGCAAAACCTGGATTACTATGCCGCGCTGATCAATGCCTACAAAGTAGACCATTTCAGCATTACAGGTCCGGGTTCCATCAATGGCAACGGACTGCGTTTCTGGAAAGCCTTCTGGGCAAACAGGGAAGAAAAAGCAAAGCTGAAGCTGCCGAGCACAAACCTCGAAGTACACCGCCCTCGCCTGGTATTTATCTGGGGCTGCAACGACGTAACCATCAAAGATGTGAAAATGCATAATTCCGGATTCTGGACCACACACCTGTACCAGTGCCAGAATGTGCTGATGGAAAACTGCGATATCCGCTCGCCCTTCAGGCCGGTTAAAGCTCCAAGCACCGATGGTGTAGATATAGACGTTTGCAGCAAAGTAACCATCCGTAACTGTTATATCTCCGTTAACGATGATGCAGTCTGCATCAAAGGAGGAAAAGGCGTTGACGCGCAAAATCTTCCGGGCAATGGTATCGTAGAAGATATACTTGTGGAGAACTGCACCTTTGGTGAAGCGCATTCCACATTGACGCTGGGCAGTGAATGTATACATGCCCGTAACATCACCATCAGAAACTGTAAGGTGGCAAATACCTGCCCTATCCTGCGGTTAAAAATGAGGCCCGATACGTACCAGCTTTTTGAAAATATCACTGTAGACAATATTACCGGAAGCTGCGGATCTGTCATTCTCATCAATCCCTGGAAACAATTTTTTGATCTGAAAGGCAGCACCAAGAAACCTTATGGTACCATCAAAAACATAAAGATCTCCAACATCAATGTGCAGGCCGGGAGTTTTGGCGTTATGGAAGGAAATCCTAATGATACCGTATCAGACTTTGTGTTCAAAAATGTTACCGTCACTACAAAATCTCCCGCATTACAAAATAAGTATAAGGATGTTAAAGTAGAAAACGTTACGGTAAACGGGGCAGCACTGATCATGAATTAGTTTTTAAAGACTCTTTACAAGCGGCTGATGAAAGGCAGGAACGAAACGGAGAAACTCACATAGGGAACAGAACCTGCCTGACTGCGGTAAAAATAGCTGTCTGGTTTGGCATTGTGGTCAAACATTCTTGATGCGGTTGTAGAGTAAATGCCGCCGTTGATGCCCAGGATCAGTTTCTTTGTGGCCAGGTACTCAAAGGTAGCACCGCTGCGTACCTCTACGTTCGTGTAAATAGTATTCTGTGGCAGAGATGGCTGATTTACATCAAAAAATAATAGTGTTCCCCCAAGTTCGCTGCCAAGCGAAGCAGAGCTTCTTTTGGACAACTGCTTTCTTAAAGATATCCTGGATGGCAGGTCTACAAACAAGTCTAAGTCTCTCTCTTTAAATTTATGCCAGTAGCTGATGATCGGTATCACCGGAGAAACGGCCGATGGATCGATGAATATGGCCATGCCCACAGTAAGTGATGAATACCGGCTCCTTTTTAACGGAACGGTCACAGTACCGATGTAGTTAACCCTCTTTACGGAAGAGAACTCATCCGAGATGCCTGAAATCCCAGCGGAATAAATTACCTGCTTGTTAAAGATCGAGTCAGACCGGCTGAAAGTGGCGGTAAAACTACCTGCCGATTTAGTAATGTCCCTGTCCAGGGCGGAGAACTCCGGATTAAAACTATTGATCTCCGTGGTCTGCAAATGCTGCTGCTGATAGCCCAGTGTTCCGGTGATCCTGTTCCTGCCCCACTGTGCCAGTGGCAGGTTAAAGTTTGTCCTGATCCTGGTGATCTTCATTTTGCCATCATACAGATCTTTACCGTTCAGCTCAGAATGTACATTTGCATTGCCAATAAAATCTGCACTGAAAAAACCCTGGCGCAGCTGCGGATATAATTGTGCGTAACCGGATAATGCTTCCATTTTCAGAGAGTCCGTCATTCTTTGCACAGCAAGTTTTTTTGCATCTGACTGCTGTGCTGTTTGTGCTGTTGAGTTTGAGATAAATGCGTTGAGCAATATTGCTATAAAAAGATATTTCATATCCGGGATCTTATTTAATGATGTGCTTCGATCAGAAGCGGTGTACTTGTTTTTTTCGTTTTAAACCTTAATATCAAATGGTCGATGATCAGGTACATGGATGGCACTACAAAAAGTGTCAGGATCATTGAACTGGTAAGGCCGCCGATAATCACCCAGGCCATCCCATTCTTAATCTCTGCACCTGCCCCGCTGGCCAGTGCGATGGGGAGCATCCCGAGGATCATCGCCAGGGTAGTCATCAGGATAGGCCTGAGCCTTTCTTTTCCTGCTTCGACCAGGGCTTCTTCTACCGGACGGCCTTCAGCTTTCAGCTGATTGGTAAAATCCACGATCAGGATCGCGTTTTTAGACACCAGTCCCAGCAGCATGATCATCCCTATGATCGAGAATATGTTGAGGGTCTGCATCGTAAGTGCCAGTGCCAGCAGTGCCCCAACCAGGGCTACAGGAATCGAAAACAGCACCACAAAAGGGTAGACTGCATTTTCATACAGGGCAACCATGATCAGGTAAACCAGCACAATGGCAACTACCAGTGCAAAACCAAGGCTGCCAAAAGCATCACCCTGATTTTTAAGGTCACCAAGATATTCTACAGTCACTCCTGCCGGCAACTGCACAGCTTTTACTTTTTCCTGGATATCCTTGCCTACCGAGCCTGAGGGCCTTCCGGCAACATTAGCTTTTACGGTAATCGAGCCCAGCCGGTCGCTGCGTTCCAGCACGCTCTCCCCAAGGCCTTCGGTCACATCCGCAAACTGGCTCAGCACAAAAGTCTGCCCGTCGTTATTGCTAAATGATAAGTTCCTCACATTATTGATATCGGAACGGTCGTATTGATCCAGGCCAATCAGGATATCATACTCGTTACCGGCCTGTTTAAACTTGCTCTTGTCGTTTCCGCTAAAGGCATTCTGCAATGCAGCCCCTACCTGGCTTGCATCAATGCCCAGTAAGGTCATTTTTTCCCTGTTAAGGCTCACCTCAACCTGCTGCTTCTGGTTTTTCACAGAAAGTTCAACAAATCGGGTGCCCGGTACGGTCGCAACAATCTTCCTGTACTCCTCTGCAACTTTACGGATCGCCTTCAAGTCTATTCCCTTGATTGCGATCTGGATAGGCGCCTGATTGGCCCCGCCCGTAATAGATGTTGGCGAAGCCGTAATCTTAACACCCGGGATCACCCTGCTCAGTTTCTTCTGCAGCAGGATACCGAAATCCTCTGCCGTAATATCCCTTTTA
Source organism: Pedobacter westerhofensis (assembly GCF_900182595.1). Lineage (GTDB taxonomy): Bacteria > Bacteroidota > Bacteroidia > Sphingobacteriales > Sphingobacteriaceae > Pedobacter > Pedobacter westerhofensis. The sequence continues at coordinate 250,549 of NZ_FXTN01000011.1, forward strand.
TCCTTGTCCACCATACTGATAGTCATCTCCGCAAGGTTGCTGTTATTGGTGGTACCTGCCACACTACCACTCACAAAACCAATACTGGAGAACACCCGTGTCACCTCAGGTTGTTGCATGATCATCTTTTCTGCCTGCTGTGTGATCATATTGGTTTGATAAACCGAGGCTGAAGGTGCCAGCTCCAGGTTGATCAGCAGCTCGCCCTGATCGGCCGAAGGAATAAAGGCCGCACCCACAAATCCAAAGGGAATTAAGGCAATGCTGCCGATAATGAGCAGGATCACGCCAGACAGCAGCCATCTTTTCTTATGGATCAGGATCACCAGCAACTTCCCATAATCCTCTTTCAGTACATCCAGGAAGTGTTCAAAGCCCAGATTAAGCCTGCCCCACAAACTTTTACCGTTCATTTCTTCGATTTTTCCAAACCTGCTGGCCAGCATTGGCGTAACCGTAAAGGATACAAATAAGCTCATCAGTGTTGAGAATACCACCACCAGGGAGAATTCCTGAAGCAGTGAGCCGATGATACCGCCCGTAAATGCGATTGGCAAAAACACCACCACATCCACCAGCGTAATGGCCAGGGCGGTAAAACCAATCTCATTTCTTCCCTCGAGCGCAGCTTTCTCTTTTGAGGAGCCCATCTCCAGATGCCTGTATATATTTTCGAGCACTACAATCGAGTCGTCCACCAGAATACCCACCACCAACGACATCGCCATTAAGGTCATCAGGTTTAATGAAAAACCCAGCGCGTACATGGCGATAAAAGTAGGGATGATAGAGGATGGCAGTGCCACCAGTACAAACATGGAACTCCGGAAACTGTGCAGAAAGGCAAGCATCACGATACCCACAATCACTACTGCAAGCCCCAGATCTTCCATTACACCATCGGCCGACTTCAGGGTGTACACACTCTGATCTGAAGATACACTGAATTTCAGCGCGTTTGTTTTATACTGCTCCTCTATCGCTGTAAACTTCAGCTTCACCTGCCTGCTCACCTCTACGGCATTAGCATCACTCTGTTTGATAATCTGCACGCCAATAGAGGGAATACCATTGATATGGTTGATCGCCGTTGTTTTTGCCGTGGCATCCACTACCTCAGCGATATCTTTCAGATACACACTGCCGGCGCCAGGCCTTTGCTTAACGATCAGTCCGCGGATCTGGTTTACCGAGGTAACATTTGCATCAAAGCGGATAGACATCTGCTGGTCCCGCGTTTCAATGCTCCCTGCGGGGAAGGACTGGTTGGCCTTGCTGAGTGCATCCGTTACCTGCCCGATGCCTAAGCCGTAGGCATTGAGCTTATCCTGATCAATGTTCACCTGGATTTCGCGCTCATCGCCGCCAATGATATTTACCTGCCCTACCCCCTGCACATTTTGCAGAATGGGCAGCAACTGCTTGTCCACAAAGTCGTAGAGGTCACGCGGCGACAGCTTTGAGGTTACGCCCGCTTTCAGGATCGGCGCATCTTCAAGGTTGATCTTGTTGACCAGCGGTTTGTCTATATCATCCGGCAGGTCGTTCTGGGCCTGATCGGCCTTGCGCTGAATATCGCGCTCTGCCTGATCGATGTCTGTACCGCTTTTCAGCTGTATCACCACACTCGATATTCCTTCCTGCGAGGTAGAACTGATTTTGTCCAGTCCCTCAACAGAGGAAAAAGCATCTTCCAGTTTCTTGGTCACCGACGTTTCTACCTCTGCCGCCGCCGCACCGGGATAAACAGTACTGACAGATACGGTGGGGACTTCCAGCTTGGGAAGCAGGTTATAATTTAAACTAAAGTAAGATCGCGCTCCGAAAATAAAGAGTACTGTAAATATTACTATGATCAGCAGGGGCCGCTTAACGGCAATTTCTGTAATTGACATATCTGGCTTTTGTTATTTGGAAATACTTACCCTGGCACCTTCTTTTAAATTGATCTGACCGGAGGTTACTACCACTTCAGCTGCTTTAAGTCCGCTGATCACCTGGATCAGGTTGTTCATTTCCAGGCCAGTTTTGATAGCTTTCTGATGTACAATATTGTTTTCCACCACATATACGCTGGCATCTTTGATACTTTCAGTGAGTGCTTCGCGCGGTATCAGCAGGATATTCTGTTTGGTTTTTCTGGAGAAATCGGCATACACAAACGTACCCGAACGCAGCAGCGCCTTATCATTGTTATCAGCCATAATCTCTACCTTATAATTGTGCGTTTCATCTGCCTGCGGACTGATAAAGGTGATTTTGCCGTTAAACACCTGACCGGGATAAACATCTGTAGTGATTTTTACCTGCTGGCCCTGTGTGGCCTGGTACACCTCGGTCTCTGTCAGGTTCAGCTGCACCTTCAGCTGCGATAAGTTCACAATGGTTGCGATCTCCGCACCGGCATTCGCAAATACGCCCTGTTCCAGTGTTTTCTTGGCGATTGTGCCGCTGGTAGGCGCTTTTACCAGTGCATCAGAAATTTGTTTTTTTACCTGGCTCACCTGATTGGCGGCATCCAGATAGTTTTGCCTGATCTCATTTACCTTCTCCTGCGTGGCGGCCTGTCCCTGCAGCAGTTCAGTATAATTTTGCAGGTCGCGCTTCAGTTTTGCTGCATTGGTTTCAGCTTTTTGCAGATCCAGTTCCATTAACCTGGTATCCATTACTGCCAGCACCTGTCCCTCGTTTACATGATCACCAAGCTCAAACCTGAGTTGTTTGATCGTGCCTCCAACAGTAGTGAGCACGCTTGCTTCTTTAAATGGAGCCAGGCTACCTGTTTTGATCAGGCTGATTTCCTGAAGCTCTTCTTTAACAGCAGAAACTTTAACAGGAATATTCACTACAGAATCCTGTGCAGGTGCTTCTTTTTTATTCAGCGTACTTTTATTGGAGGCAAGCCTAAAGACAATAAGTGCCAGGATTACAAGGGCAATCATTGCTATGATGTATTTACGTTTCATATTTAGAGTGAGGTATAAAATGTTTTGAGATTCCCTGAAGCTTTTTCCAGATCAAGCTTTGCCTGATAAAAACTGAAGAGTGAATTGAGATAATTATTTTGTGATTCCTTGATCGAGTTTTGCGCCGTAAGCCATTCTGTGAGGTCTGTCACCCCTTTTCTGTATTGCAGATCAGTGGTTTTAAAGACAGATTCTGCCAGCTGGATATTGCGGCTGTCACTTTCCAGGTTCTGCCGTGCATTGTTTATCTTGGTCTTTGCATTTTCGTATTCCAGCTCATACTTGCCCTCATCAAGCTTTAAGTTTTCTGTGGCATTCAGGCTTTTATACTTTGCCTGATTGTACTGTGCGTTCCTCCTGAAAAAATCAAAAATGGGGATGCTCAGTTTAAGGCCTACGGCCGAGAAGGGGCTCAGATCTTTAAAAGCAGGCCCTATTGAATTGCCAAAACCCACCGCACCGTACCGGGCATAACCGGTAAGCTTGGGCATTGCGCCGGCTTTGATCCGTTTCTCATCTATATCCAACAGCCGGGCGTTGATCTCAGACAGCCGGTAATCTACGCGGTTTCCCACTACAAAGGGGCTTGCCAGATCATTGCTGTTTGTTGCATCAATATGAATGGCAACATCCTGCTGTGAAACACTGTCAACCGGCAGGGCCGAACTGATCGGATAACCCATTTCATATTTAAGCTGGTTTTGTGAAAGTGTGAGGTTGCTTTCGGCGATGCGGATCTGCGATATCGCATTGTTGTAATCCACTGTTACCTTGTCCAGATCTTTTTGCAGGGTCACCCCCTTTTCTACCTGCAGCTTAAAGATATTTACCTGTCCGCGGTATGTGCCCAGGTTTTCTTTTAGCAGCCGCAGCTGTTCGCGGTAAACGTAAATCTGGTAATAGGCATTGCCGATATTATAGATAATTGTTTCCTCGCTTTTGCGGATGTTTACTTCTGCCTGCTGTTTATTATACTTACTGGCTTTAAGCCCGGTTAAGAGCGATTGGTCATAAATGGTCTGATCCAGCTGTGCCTGTGCATTGCTGTTATATTTCTGGCTAAAGGCCACCCTGATGGGGTCTGGCCCGAACACCCCTCCGGGGATCACTGACTCCTGGACTTTCAGGTTGTTGTCTAAAGTTCCGGTCAGGCTAACCTTGGGCAGGTAATCAGCAAGGGCTTCCTTTGCTTTGGCATCAGCAGCTCTTTTTTCATTTTCGTAAACCGTACTGTTGCGGTTGTTCTTCAGCCCATATGCTATGCACGCTTTTAAATTCCACTGCTCCTGCGAAAACAGCTGAAAGGGAACAAAAAAGATAAAGGCTAATAGTATTTTTTTATTCATTACCCTGCTTCAAGTTCTTTACCGCAGGTCATACCAAGACACTAACGGAATAATTATTTAATTAATTATTCCAAAACTAGCGCGCTAAGGGTGTCAGATTTAAAGTTCAAGTATGAAATGGACAAAATGAAGAATGAAATGGACAAAAGTCACGGATTATGAAAGTTTCGCAAGCTTGATAGATAAGCGTCAGATTTAATCAGCTCCCAGCCCCGCCCTTATTTCTTTTAAATATCAGTTTGACGGGGATCATATTTCATAACCCCGGTTTTTCCAGGTTAAAGAAACCGGAGAACGGATATCATTGCTTAGCAATGTCATATAGTCTTGAAGGACGTACGCAGTAAACGAACATATTACTGATAAATTAAAACAACCAGCAGATCAAGAAAAATTGTATATTTCTGATCATGCAAACGCCAGACCATACTTACGGAGTTTTCATGCAATTCCTGACCGCACATTTCAACGCAGATGAGGAACAGTTAAAAACTATTTGCAGTAAATTCAGCCGTAAAACCGCCAAACGTAATGAGATTTTGCTTGCTTCAGGTGAGGTATGCAAGCATTTATATTTTGTCAATTCCGGTTGCCTACGCATTTATCTTTTAGACCTGAAAGGTAATGAATCTACCCGCTTCCTTGTTACGGAAGGTAAATTTGGCACTTCCTTTCCAAGTTACAGATTGCAGGAACCTTCTGTTGCTGCAATCCAAAGCCTGGAACTCTCGGATTTATTTTATATCAGCTATCACGATTTCCAGGCCCTGCTGGATGAAATTCCTGCCTGGGAGCATATTTACCGTATTGCTCTGGAACAAGAATATATTTCCTCGATCCAAAGAATTGAAAGCCTGATCTCCATGAATGCCACAATGCGTTATCAGGCCCTGATGGAAAGCAACCCTTCAATTATCCAAAGGTTTCCCTCCAAAATAATAGCCGATTATCTGGGGATTTCGCAGGAAACCCTTAGCCGGCTTAAATCTAAAAAGTGAATTATTTGACTTTTGTCAATAACGAATTTTGATAAAATGCCTTGCTTTGTATATAACCTTTGAAAATGCGATTCAACAACATTTTAATCCTATCGTTTTTGTTTCCGCTGTTCCTTTCAGCGCAAACCATTCAGCCTGTTATCGGCGAGAAAACATTCCGTTTTACGGATACTGTCCGTGAGCGGAAACTGACCACAGAAATATGGTATCCTACAAATGACACCCGGAAAGCTACCCTAAAACAAGATTATCCCTTTATTGCAGAACCCACGGTGAGGGATGCGGTTTATCCGTCGTCCAAGCATCCGCTTATACTTTTGTCGCATGGAACAGGTGGCAGCCGCATGACCTTGGAGTGGCTGGCAGGTGCACTGGTGAAAAAAGGTTTTATTGTAGCGGCAGTAGATCATTGGGGAAATACCTATGACAATAAAATCGCGATAGATTTTGTAACGCCATGGCAAAGGTCGCGTGATATCAGCTTTGTCCTTACCAAGTTATTAAAAGATACTTCCCTCAGCAAAATTATAGATCGCGACCGTATCGGAGCAGCAGGTTTTTCTATAGGTGGCTATACCGTACTTGCCCTTGCCGGTGCACAATTGGATTTAGATGCTTTAAATAAATTTTCCGACACTTCAGAGGGCATGCAGGAAGCTAATATCCCGGAGTTTCCCGGGTTACTCAAAACTGTAGATGAAGCAGCAGTATGGGAGTCGTTCAGGAAAAGTCCTCCATTAAAAGATAATCGTATCAAAGCATTTTTTGCGATGAGCCCCGCCATTGGACAGGGCTTCGTCAGCAGGAAACAGTTTACAGCGATAAACCGGCCGGTTTATATCGTTGGGGCACAAAGTGACAGCATAGCGCCGGTTAAAACCAATGCTGCACATTATCACCAGCTCATTCCAAAATCCCGTTTGTATATTTTAGGTGGCAAAGCAGGCCATTATGTATTTTTAAATGAAGCGATGCCTGAATTAAAGAAAACGGGCACGCCACTTTTTAATGATGACAAATCTGTAGACCGCCATGTTGCCCATGAATTAACCGGTGCTATGGCTGTAAAATTCTTTAAAGAGAGTTTAAAATAGCTGGCAGAACAAATTAACCGACTTTTCCCTGATCAGCAGAGCAATATTTGGAGCTGGCCATGGAATCGGGCATCCGCTGATAATAGGAACTCCTGATCTTATCAGATAATAAGATGACAATCATTAACAAGCTTTTAACTAGCTTTGTACATATAATTATGTTCGATATTTTCAGAAACTACATCACAGGTTATTCAGCTTTTACTGACAATGAATTCGCTTTGATCGCATCGGTTGTCCGTTTTAAGACAGTCAGGAAGCACCAGCATCTTTTGCAGGAAGGGGAAATTGCCCGTTATCATTACTTTGTTGCCAAAGGCTTGCTCCGAACCTATTCTATTGATAAAAAGGGAAACGAACTTATCTTACGTTTTGCCCGGGAAAATGGTTGGATCAGCGATTGTGAAAGCCTGTACATGGGCACTCCAAGTCAGTTTAATATCGATGCTATAGAAAACTCAGAGGTCATTTTATTTGAAAACAGTGCTAAGGAGTTATTGATGGAGCAGGTTCCTGCCTTCGGTAAAATGATCAATACCCTCAAAAACAAAAACACAGTTAATTTTCAAAACCGTCTGCACGAATCTCTCACCAGCAACGCCGAACAGAAATACCACAATTTCGTTGCCGGATATCCGGAACTTGCTTTGAGGGTGCCGCAACATATGGTAGCTTCTTATTTGGGGGTGCAGCCAGAAACACTGAGCCGCATCCGCAGCAAGCGGTAGTTTTTACATCAATTCATTAATTGACCTGATATCAATTTCTGCTGCTCCCCTTTCCTGCACCTTTGCTGATAAATAAAAGCAAAATCTATGTCAGGTAATATAAAAAACAATCTTGCGCCCTTAATGAAAGCCGTGCGCCTGCATCAATTCGGTGGGCCGGAAGTGCTTCTTTATGAGGATGCGCCTAAACCTTCGATGAAAGCAGGTGAAGTGTTAGTGAAAGTAATTGCAGTTGGTATTAATCCGCCGGACTGGTATCTGAGAGAAGGCATGAAAATGTTACCTCCTGAATGGAGGCCGGAGATCCCTTTGCCTACCATACCGGGAACAGATATATCCGGTATAATTGAGGCCGTAGCAGACGATGTAAAATCCTTTGTTGTTGGTGATGAGGTATATGGTATGATCCGTTTTCCAAGCTTTGGTGATAGCAGGGCCTATGCTCAATACGTATCTGCTCCGGTTGCTGATCTTGCCCTTAAGCCCAAAGAAACCGATCATTTGCATGCAGCAGCTGCGCCCATGGCTGCTTTAACAGCATGGCAGTTCCTGATCGAACGGGGACACAATGAGCCTAATCCGCTTCAGCCAGACCTTCACGTGCCGGTCCCGTTGGAAGGCAGGAAAGTGCTGATCAACGGCGCTGCCGGTGGCGTGGGACATTATGCTGTCCAGTTAGCCAAATGGAAGGGCGCTTACGTCATCGCAGTTGCTTCTGGCAAGCACGAGGAGATGCTTCGGGGTCTTGGGGCAGATGAATTTATAGATTATACTCAAACAGCCCCGGAAGATGTTATCAGTAACCTTGATCTTGTACTGGATACCCTTGGCGGCCCAACCACCGGGCGATTTCTGCGTACCTTAAAATCAGGGGGAGCTTTATTCCCGGTATTCCTGGGCTTTTCAGATCATGCGGAGGCTGCCGAGCGGGGGGTCACAGTCTCCAATTCTCAGGTCCGTTCCAATGGCAAACAGCTTGGCGAAATTGCGCAGCTTTTTGATACTGGCTTACTGCAGACAGTGATCGACAGTGTTTTTCCTTTGGAAGAGGCTTCCAAGGCACATGAAAGAGCGTCCCATGGCCATATACAGGGCAAGATCGTTTTAAAGGTCCCGCAAGATTAAAAAGATCAGGGCTTTATATAAAGCGCCCGGAGTTTTTCCTCTCCGGGCGTTAATCAACGAATTTGTGAAACCTATGCCTGGTTCTTTAATGCAGCTTCCCAGCCGATGATTGCATTCTTGCGAATTGCGCCCCAATGGTATTGACCGATTTCACCTGTCGATTTAATTACGCGGTGGCAGGGGATCAGGAAAGCGACCGGATTATTCCCTACTGCCGTGCCTACAGCTCTTGATGCGCCATTATAGCCCGCTTTTTGGGCAAGAGCTGAATAGGTAGTAAGCCCCCCAACAGGCACTTCGAGCAGTGTCTGCCAGATCTTGATCTGGAAATCCGTTCCTTTCAAATGCAGTTTGATCTTATCCAGTTTGCTCCAGTCCTGGCTAAAGATAAACAAGGCGTTTTGCTGAATAGAAGACACGATCTGGGCATATTTTGCATTCGGAAAGATACTTTTTAATTGTTCCAGCGCGGGTTCCTCGCCCTCATCGGCAAATGCCATATGGCAAATCCCTTTGTCTGTTGAGGCTACGATTACCTTTCCAAAAGGGGTATCTGCGAAACTGTAATTAATATTCAATAATGCACCGCCGTTTTTCCATTCACCAGGTGTCATGCCTTCCACTTTAATGAACAGGTCATGCAGTCTGCCAGTTCCGGACAAACCGGTTTCATAGGCAGTATCAAACAGGCTTGCACCTGTTGTCGCTATAATGTTTTTTGCATGTTCTACACTTAGATATTGCAGGAATTGCTTTGGTGTAACTCCCGCCCATTGCTGAAACATCCTTTGGAAGTGAAAGGGGCTCAGGTTTACATGTCCGGCCACGTCTTCCAGTTTAGGCTGGTTTTTAAAATTCTCTTTAAAAAAGCTGATCGCTTCGGCAACCCGCTTATAATCTAATTCTTGTTGAGTTTCCATGATTCTATTTTTTAATACGTTGATACAAAAATACTTCGCTTCCAGGCAGTATAAAACCCGATACTTGTGGTCTTTATGATAAGTATCCTGATGATTGTTTTTTTGTAAGCCGCCCATGAAATAGATCTCCCTGTCCCCTCTGCTATTCTCCGGCCTCCGGCGGCTGAGATTCTTAGTCTCTTTCCAATGCTTATATGCCTCCGGAAGGCAATGCGCACAGGGACGGTACCCGTTATGAACTGCTTCCTCCAGGTCTTTAAAAAAAACTCGGTTCTCTGCTTTCATCCGTTTACCAGATGAACAGCTCAGTAAGCCATAAATTTTGTCTTTTTTGTAACCACCCAGGGTAATAGCTCCCGAGCGGATCAGACTGCAGGCTTTTCTTTTTCGTTCTCCGGCAGTTTCTCCTAACTGTATATGCTGGTACATCGCCTGTTATGATTAATTAAGTCCGTCGTGAAAAATAATACCTAAGCTATGTCTTTTGCCGCTGTGAAGCGGACTCACCCCATGTTTCATATTCACCCGGTAATATCCCGAGCTGCCTTTTACCGGGCGAAAATTAGTGGTAAAAATGACCATGTCGCCCAGATCAGGCGTTAGTACATTTGCTTTGGATTGCGCGCGGGGTATTTGTTCTGTAATGACAAACTCGCCACCAGTGTAATCCTGGTTAATCTGGTCAAGCAGAAAAACCATTTGCATCGGAAAATAGACTTCCCCGTACAGGTCCTGATGTAAGGTATTAAAACCGCCTTCAGCGTACTTCAAAATCAGGACAGTAGGTTTTTCCTGTCCATGCTCCCCGCACAGCTTTTTCATTTCCCGATGGGTGGCCGGAAATTCCCTGTTCAGCTTTAGTTCCTTCATCCATTCATTAGCTATGGGAGCAATTTTTGCATACACCATTTCCCTTAGCCCATTGATCAATGCAGGCAGCGGATACTGAAAGTATTTATATTCCCCGAGGCCAAACCGGTACCGCTCCATACTGATGGTTTTTCGATAAGTATCTCCGGCGTTGTAACCGGTGATCAATTCATCGCATTCCTGTATCGACAATACATCCTTAATAATTACAAAACCCTTATCATGCAATTCCTTCGTGATTGCCTGCCAGTCTTTTGTTTCTAATCTTGTTTCTATATTTGTCATAATTTCTCTGCTAACGTAAGCCAAAATTAGCTCGTCAACAGTAGAGATTAAACCCGATTCTTGCGTAGTTAAACGGTTATGGGATGATCGGGAAAAGAGGAAGAAAACATAGGTTTCAAAAAAATACAAACCTACCTGAAAGTATCATTCAAAATCCTTTCAGATAGGTTTGAAGAGGTTAGGCTGGATAACTAACCAAATTCAGCCCGGATAATGCCGTTCCTAAATCAGTAACCGGCCCGGCTTGTTCTAAACTGCCAAGGTCTACAACCTTAAATCCCAATTGTGTTATCATTTTTCCAACGGTCTCGTTGGCGGATGGGTGATCACCTGAAATAAAGCTCACACGCTTGCCGCCGTTTACTGCGGGGTCTGCCTCAAGCCATCTTGCAAATAAACAATTAAATGCTTTAACGATTTTAGAATCCGGCAGCAGCTCAGCAACTACAATGCTCGCCGGCTTTGCAGATTTGTTTTCCTGCGGACGATTGCTTGCGTCTATGACGATTTTTCCCGCAAGCTGTTTCTTCAGCTTACTGACTACATCGGGTATTTGTTCCCATCTTACGGCTAAAATAACAACATCTGCATTACTGGCATCTTCATTTGTGCCAGCCAGTGCCAATGTTCCGAGTTCTTTGATAAAGGGTTGCAGTGATTCAACTCCCCTGGAATTGGAAAGAATAACAGGATACCCTGCATTTACTAATTTCTTTGCGAGCGCTTTGCCGATATGGCCCGCACCAATGATTCCTGTTTTCATAAGCTTCTTTGTTTGTTACAATTGATAGATTTAATATTCAACCATCTTTTTCGGGCTGATAACGGACACCTATTCAGTACCTGGGTTCATCTCAGACGCGTGCGCCAGTGCCTGTGTGTCTATATACTCCCTGATGTTTGTCAGTTTGCCATCCTGCACTGTGATCGCGAAGACCCAGTAGTCCTTAAACGGCTTACCCGTGGCTTTGATTTTCCCGGTAGCAATGCCGGTTACCATCACCCGGTCTTTCTGCCCCATGAATTCAGGAGGCACCAGATAGGTCATTTCCACCTCTTCAGAGGACTTCTTCAACACATCCGCTAGTCCCGCGTGACCACTATGCCTTCCGGCCAGCGGCCAGTTCTCACCGGGTATGATCCATTCAAAATCTTCGGCAACCAGTGCCAGCATGCCGTCCCTGTCGCCGCTGCCCATTGCCTCAAAAAAATCTTTTACAATCAGGACATTCTCAGCTGTTATACTGTCTTTCATTTTTATAGATTTAAAGATTGAGCGGTAAAGGTAGAGCAGCAAAGTTATTTTTAGTAACTTTGTACGATAAAAGAACAGTAACACAGAGATAACCAAGTAACTTTATGGGCTGTAAAATAGCAGAGTTTCAACAGGAACAAAAGAAAAGGATAAGATCGGTTCAGGATTCAATGGATGTCCTGAACGGCAAATGGAAGATTGCTATTATTTCCTCCATTTGCTGTTTCGGCACCAGGCGGTTTTCAGATATCCTGAATGATGTAGAGGGCATTTCCAACAGAATGCTAAGCAAAGAATTAAAGGAATTAGAAGTAAACCAGCTGATCACACGGACTGTTTTAGCTACACAACCTATAACCGTTCAGTATGAACTAACGGAACACGGCGATACACTTCAAACCATCATCAGCAATCTTACAGACTGGGGACAGGTACACCGGCAGAAAATAACAGGTAAATAAAGCTTATCCCAAAAAATCCAGTTCTTCATTTAATAGTGAAATATCTGCTGCTTTGATATTTTCTTCCAGGTGCAGGATGGACGTAGTTCCGGGAATTGGCAAAATCCAGGCTGACTGATGAAGCAACCAGGCGATGTTTAACTGCGCAATGGATACACCCTTACGGTCTGCCAGCTCTTTCATCCTGCTTTGCCCGGTTGGTACGGAGGTTTGGAGTGAAAAGAAAGGGATAAAAGGAATCTGATATTCATTGCACAAAGGGAGTACTTCCCCACCCTGAAATCCATAGGGACTGCCCGGATCAGTGACCCGCTGGGTATAGCTGTACATATTTTCTACACTGGCAATTCTTCCCATTTTCATTGCAGTGTTCAGCTGATCAGGGTTCGCATTACTCAATCCTACATGTAAAATCTTACCCTCTCTCTGCATCTCAAAAATTGTGGCTAAGCCTTCCTCATAATTACCGTGACTATTTGCTGCCTTTCCATAATGCACTAAAGAAAGTTGCTCCAACTTAAGTTCCCTAAGGTTATTTTCGATACTCGCTCTCAATTCTTCGGGCCTGCCGTAGGGCAGCCAACTCTTGTCCTCTCCGCGTTTCGTTCCAACTTTTGTAGCAATAATAAGGTCGGCAGGATAAGGGTAAAAGGCCTCTGCCAGCAGTTTATTGGTTACTCCGGGCCCATAAAAATCTGCGGTATCAAAAAAATTAACACCCAGTTCCAGGGCCCTTCTCAGCAGCTTTATAACACCATCACGATCTTGTGGTTCACCCCAAAAATTTTCACCGGTAAGACGCATGGTTCCGTAACCCGGGGTACGGGCAGTCAGGGGGGCTGGCGTACCTGCCCCTATAGTAATCACCTTGTTAGTCATATCTATTGATTAAATTGTTTTATCTGAAGGTATTGCATCTATCTTTCCGGAATGATTAATGATTGATTTCCTGTACAAAGACGGAGTGATCCCCATAAATCTTTTAAAGAACTTGCTGAAGTTTGACACGTCATAGTCCAGCCTGTACGCAACCATGCCGATAGGCAAAGTTGGATCAGCCAGCAGCTTTTTAGCTTCTAATAAGATTCTTTGTTCGTAATGATAGCAGGCATGATAACCCGTTTCCAATTTGATAACCTTGCTTAAATGAACGGGGTGCAGGGACATCATCTCAGCGATTTCCTTTATTTCATACATTTTATCTATTCTGCCCGCCATAAAGTCGTCCAGATGGCTCTGCAAAATATCTTTAAACTGAGCGAGAATTTCAGCTTTGCGCGAAATATATACATTTGGGATTTCTGCCATAATTATCTGTATTACTGCTGCAAAAGTATATAACAAGTATCATACAAAATGGTGAAGAATCAATTTCTTATATTACTTTTTGATTTTATAATCAAAATGCCTTTAAAAGTATAAGTTTCGCATTGAAATGTATAAGTTTCACGCTTATGCAAGTCTGAACTTTGTATGATAAAAAATTCAGAATATGGCAAAGACAGTATTAATTACGGGCGCGTCCTCCGGTTTCGGAAGAGAAGCCTCCAATGTATTTCAAAAAAATGGATGGAATGTAATAGCCACTATGCGTTCCCCGGAAAAAGAGACAAAACTTAATCAGCTGGAAAATATCCTGGTTGCCGCTCTTGATGTGCAGGATCCGAAATCAATCCAACATGCAATAACCGCTGGTGTAGAAAAATTTGGAACAATAGATGTACTGATAAACAGCGCGGGCTATGGCCTGATGGGTGTTTTTGAATCTGCTGAAGGCGGGCAAATTAAAAATTTGTTTGATGTCAATGTGTTTGGATTAATGGAGGTTACCAAACAAGTATTGCCATATTTTAGAGCAAATGGAGGTGGGACGATCATTAACATCTCCTCTATTGGCGGCGTTGTTGCTATGCCTTTCGCAAGTCCTTACATCAGTTCAAAGTTTGCTGTGGAGGGCTTGTCAGAATCGCTCTACCATGAACTTTCATCACTAAACATTCTGATTAAAATCATAGAGCCAGGGAGTATCGCCACTAATTTCAGCAATGGTGTAGAAATGATCAAAAATGACAAAGCTGTTTACGATCCGGTCATGGCTGCATCTTTTCCAAGTTATCAGAAGCTTACTGCGCATTTAGGGAAATCAACTGTTACAGATGTTGCGGATACTATTTACAGGGCGGCAACAGACGGAACTACGCAGTTACGTTATATTATCGGAGCTGATGCGCACTTCTTTATTGATAAAAAAGCAAAAGCTGCTGATCAGGAATTCGTCAACCGGATGCGCGAATACTTTATCCATTAATACCTACTAAAATTTATCTTTACTTATGCAGAATAATATCGTCGATATAAACTCTATTACTGAGTTACACGATTTCTACGGATATGGGAAACCTAAGCACCCTCTGATTTCGGTAGTTGATCTGAATAAAATAGACAGATCCAATTATCAGAAATATGCTTTAGGGACTTCCTACCGAATGGGATTTTATACTATATTCTGCAAAAAATTTAAAGGGAATCTAAAGTACGGTAAATCATATTACGATTTTAATGAGGGATCGCTGATATTTATAGCTCCCGATCAATTAGTGTCCAGCGATTCAGAAACTGATGCTGAAGAAGGCTGGGCGCTTTTCTTTCATCCTGATTTACTGAATACCTCGCCACTTGGCAGTAAAATGAATGACTATACATTTTTTCATTACGATACAAACGAAGCACTGCATCTCTCTGATGAGGAAAAAGGTATACTTAAAGATTGCCTGAAAAATATCGAACGGGAATATTCGCAGAACATCGATCACCATACCCATAGTCTCATTCAAAGTAATATTGAGTTGCTGCTCAATTATTGTGAGCGGTTTTATGGCAGGCAATTTATAACAAGGATCAAAGGCAGTAAAGATATTGTGCAGCGTTTTGAAAGCGCAATAAAATTATATTTTCAACAGGAAACACTAATAGAAAAAGGCATTCCGGATGTAAAATACTTTGCGAATGAACTATGCCTGTCTCCAAATTACCTTTCCGACCTGCTGAAACGCCATACCGGAAAAACAACACATGAGTATATCCATTTGCAACTTTTAGAAAAAGCCAAAATGCTGCTATGGAGTTCTGAGAAATCAGTAAGTGAGATCGCCTACGAATTAGGGTTTGGGCACCCCTCACATTTCAATAAAATTTTTAAAGGCAAACTAGGTCTCTCGCCCAAACAATACAGGATACAGAGGGCTATTCCAGGATAAAAAACAAATGAACAATAAGGACACTAAAAGGATTACCAGGCTAACAGCAATTCTTACTCAGCTGCAAACCAAAAGGATGATAACGTCCACAGCACTGGCTCAAAAATTTGATGTGAGCGTGAGAACGATTTATCGGGATATACGGGTTTTGGAACAGGCAGGCGTGCCAATATCTATGGAAGATGGAAAGGGATATTCGTTAATGGAAGGTTACAGAATTCCACCTGTTATGTTTACTGAAAATGAGGCAAATGCTTTAATTACCATAGAACAGGTCATGCTAAAAAACAGTGATATTTCACTTGTGAGGGCCTACAGTGATGCCGTCAGTAAAATAAAAGCTGTTTTAAAATATGCAACAAAAGATAGTGTTGACTTACTGGCAAACAGGATAGCTGTCAGTCCTGCGATTCCAAATATCAGTCCAAGTAATTCATTAACATTGATTCAGGAGGCACTAACAGCATTCAAGATCCTGGATATTACTTATTGGTCGCAACATAAAGACGAGAAAACCAATCGAAAAGTTGAACCCTTTGCGCTTTATTATACCTTACAGGAAAGCTGGGCCCTGATCGCTTATTGCCATTTAAGAAAGGACTACAGAATGTTCCGTTTAGACAGGATATTATCAGTTAGAAAGCTAGAAACAGATTTCATTCCCCACAAACTTACGCTCGCTTCCTATCTGAAAGAAAAAGAAAATAAATTTATGACCCCTGACACATAGCCGTCATCCGGCCGGACTATGTTTGTGGCATACGCTAAGAAATTTAAAATATAGGCCTCATGAATTTAGTATCATTAAGAATTATAAGCCCTGACATCAAACGTTTGGTTCAATTTTACGAAAAAGTCACCCACCTGTCTGCACAATGGTATACAGAAGATTTTGCAGAGATCAACTCCCCTGCCTGCACCTTGGCAATAGGAAGTACGCGTACGCTGGGTTTATTTGGAAAAGATTTAACGCATACAGGTAGCAGCAACAGCGTCATCATAGAATTTCATGTGGCAGATGTTGATGAACAATACGGAAAAATTAAAGATTTATTAAGCGAGATTATTCAGGAACCAACTACGATGCCCTGGGGAAATCGTTCATTGATGTTTCGTGATCCTGATGGTAATTTGATTAATTTTTTTAGCCCTGTCACTGCAGCTGCTATTAAAAAATTCAGTTAAGATTTTTTTAACAGCAGTCCGGTTCTGATCAATAGTTTTTGAGTATTAAAGGAATTACTGACAATCCAAAGTCGGATAAATCAGCTGGTTCAATAGCAGACCCTTCTTCGGATTGTTTGTCAGGCATCTGTTGAGGTTCAGTGCTGGTATTGAAAGCCAGTTTTTGATTGGTTAAGATATATTCGCGCAGTTCACTTTCATAATGACCAAATGCCGTTTGCAAATCTTCTTTATGCGCCGCCAGTTCACCAGCCAGTACATAAGCGCCCACCATAGCTACCGAAGTGCTCTGGCCCAGTGAAAGCGACACGCTGTAACCAGCATCACCAACTAATGCTATACACCCCTTAGACCATGAATCCATCACGGTTTGGTTTACGGAGTCGAAGTAAAAATTTGTTGAAACCAGCATCAGCTCTTTTATTTTTGCAATTTCGCCTCCAACATTTGCAGCCCTTTCAGCGATCATCAGTTTCTGTGCATCAATATCCCTGTAATCATACAACAAAGGCTCAATAGAACTGAATCCCAGATAAGTCCTTGCTTCACTTTCTTTTTCCTTCACTATACACACCGCTAGCGGAGTTCCTTTATGCTGAAAGATCATTTCCCAATGATCAAGTTCAAAATAATTGGGCATCGTAAAGATTGCGACATAATGTCCCAGATAACGTATAAATTCTTCATCCTGGCCAAACACGATCCGTCGCACATTTGAGCGTATTCCGTCCGCGCCAATTACTAGGTCAAAACGCCGGGGAGCAGAACGTTCAAATATAACATCAACGCCAGTCTCATCCTGCCTGAGCATTGCAATACTATCATTAAAAATATAGGTAGCCTGCTCTCCTACCGCCTTAAAGAGAACATTACAAAGATCATCACGCAATATCTCCACATCAGGGCTATCATGCCTCCCGCCAGTAAGTGTTTGCTCGTTGTTTCTATAAATCTCCTCCCCTGATACGGCGTCAACAATCGACATTCCCTTTAGCTTTGTACTGTTTTTACGAATTTCGCTCAACAATCCCATCCGCGCGGCTACTTCCAAAGCAGGCCCGCGTACATCAACTGCCTGCCCACCCGGCCGGATATGTGCTGCACGTTCAACAAGGGTAACATTAAACCCATATTTTGTAAGCCAAAATTCTGTGCTTAGCCCTGCGATACCTGCACCCGAAATAAGTACATTTTTTTGTTCCATTGAGTTCATTTTCAGACGATTTGCTATCCGGTACAAATGAACACCGTGCAATCAGGCTAAACAACGCTAATTAAAGGTAAGTATTGAATAGATCGAGGTTTTGATTCCGGAACGTCAACGCAGTCATCCCGGCGATCTTGGTAAACAACCGTGAAAACTGAGGGTAATCATCATATCCCAGTTCAAACGCGATCTCTTTTACAGATTTATCAGAATGATGGAGGAAGCGCTTTGCTTCTAAAATAACGCGTTGCTGGATGTGGTGCGAAACAGAATAGCCTGTTGTATTTTTCACACATTCGTTTAAATAAGGGATAGATAAATGCAATTTTTGAGCATACATCCCTGGCTTTTTTGCTATCCTGAAATCACGTTCCAATGCGAGTTTAAATGCTTTGGTAACAACTTCAAATCTTGAAAGCCGGTCTGCAGGCTTAAATTGTGCCAGATATTGTGAAGCTACTAATGAAACTAAAGTATTGCAACTGTCTTTTAGCAGGGAACGATGTAATTTTTCACGATGCCGTTCAGCAATTTTGATAGAAAGTGAGGCCGCATCGGAGAGAATAGAAAAAGTATCCTTATCCAAGGTTAAGGGCATTGCAGGAGTAATATTTTCCAGCAAAAGGAGATTTTCAGGATTTAAATTTTCATTTGTGATTGTCCAAAAAGTGACTGTCACATTCTCAAAAGACAATATCCGATGTACCTGACTGGGGTGAATGCAGATTACAGAAGATGGATTTATCGTATGCCTTTGAAAATCGATTTCAATGGATATAGTTCCTTCTTCCAGTAAAAAAAAAAGATGATAATTGTCACGGTGTGATTGCTCTGCCTGCGCTAAAATACACAGGTCTGCTTGTTCAAAACTATTAAAATCTTTAACCAAGGCTTTTTCAATACGAATACCTGAGCCAAACTCATCCGCCAGGGGATTTACAAGAATGGAGGCTGCCTTTTTACGCATTGTCTTTCAATTCGGAGATAAGGATAATTGAGAAGGGTTAAACAATAACATCTCCCTCATTAATGCTAAGTTCTGGCTTCAAAGATACCTGATGCTTTAGTTTGTGCCAAATAATTCATTAATGAAATGAAGTATTGGTTAAGAAGCCTTACCACTTTCAAGCGTGATTTTAATACTATTTATGGAGCCACCCCACAGCGTTGGCTAACAAAGAAACGCCTCAAACTGGCCCACTACCTGCTGTCGGAAAATGAACAAAAACCAGTTGAAGTATATCGGGAAGTACGATTTGAATCTGTCGCCTTTCTCTTTTGCCTTCAAAATAGCATTTTGGTTATGCCCCTAAAGAGATAAAATAAGTCTAGTTTTGATTCCGAAATTGTTTCGGGCTTATGCCGGTCTCTTTCTTAAACAAACGCGAAAAATAAGGCAGATTATCAAACCCAAGCGCATAAGCCGTCTCAGTGATGTTATTACTTGAACTTTTCAGCATATTTTTGGCTTCGGAGATTAAATAAGTATGGATCAGTTCCAATGCTGTTTTCCCAGTTTCCTGTTTAAGCAGGTCGCTGAGGTAGTGAGCTGAAATATTGAGCTGCTCAGCCATAAACTTAACAGAAGGAAAACCATTTTCGTGAAGTGAGCCACTTTCCGAGTAACTGGCCAGCAGTTGATCAAATCTCGAAACTGTCTTTCCGGTGAGTTCTTTTCTGTTCAGAAATTGTCTTTTGTAATAACGCTGAGAATACTTAAGGATAGAATTGATATGTCCGATCATGATCTCCCGGCTATATTCATCCTGATTATTCAGATATTCTAACTTAATTTTGTCATGAATTTCCCATATAACTTTTTCTTCCTGAGGAGAAAGGTGCAAAGCCTCGTTCACGTCATAATCAAAGAAACTATATTTTTTGATCTCATGGTGAAGTGGATTACCGAGTAAAAAGTCTTCATGAAAGAAAAGCAGGAAGTCGTCCTCTTCAAATTTCAGATCCTGAAATGCAACAACCTGCCCCGGTTTTACATAAGACATGGAACCACTCTGATGATCGTACTTAGTCTTACCATAGCTGAAGATACCTGACTGAAGTTTTTTTAAGCCAATCATGTAAAAATCTGTAGTAAATTTATGAGTACCTGAACTGCATTGTCCGCCACATTTTACAAGGCTAATCAAAGGATTTTCTGGCAATGCAAAGCCAGTAGCCTGATGCAGTTCGCTTACGGTCTTGAAATGTTTCATAATCATCAGAAAGTTGTTAAATCTACGCCTATTCGGGCGTAGATTATGTCAGTTAAATTTAAACTTACAGCGATGGTCTATGCACCGTGTGCAGCAGCTGATATCTCTTTCCATTCTTCCCATGTAGCTAGCTTCTGTTCGTAAACATATTTAATCCAGGGGTAAGCCATATTCCCCAGGAATAACCTCAGTGGAGGATTTTCGCTGTCCACCAGCTTAAGCAGTGCAGCTGATGTTGCTGCAGGGTCACCATAATCACTTGGTTTTGCATTATTTTGAAAAGCACTGTGAACACCGGCATATTCGTCCATTGGTGTACTATGCGAAGATGAAGCTCCGGCCCAGTCTGTAGAAAAACCATTTGGCTCAAGCAGGGTTACTTTGATACCAAATCCTGCAACTTCCGCAGCAAGCGACTCGCTCAATCCTTCCACTGCAAATTTTGAAGCACTATAGATGCCCAGGGTAGGAACTGCTGTAAGCCCCAGGGCACTGGATAATTGTATGATATGACCATGTCCCTGATTTCTCATAATGGGAAGAATTGCCTGCGTTGCCCAAAGCAAGCCAAAAATATTTGTTTCAATCTGTTGCCTTGCTTCTTCTTCAGTTGCCTCTTCAATAGCACCAAATAATCCGAATCCTGCATTGTTAATTAAGATATCAATACTACCCAAAGCAGCATTTGCATACTTTATTGCTTCAAAAGTTGAATTTCTATTGGTCACATCCAATTGGATCGGAACAACCAATTCACCAAATTCGCTTACCAGATCATCTAAATCTGATAGCCTTCTGGCTGTCGCAGCTACTTTATCCCCACGTTCTAAAAATGTTTTTGCCCAGAGTTTTCCAAAACCCCTTGATGCTCCTGTTATTAAAATTGTCTTTGTCATTTTTTAAATTTGATACAGCAAAGCTAGAGCGGCAAGCTGTTTGAGATTTATACAAAAACGGGGATTACTGATACAAAACGGGGATTTACAGCAGATCATCAAGCTAGCCACCACCTTATACCATTTGACTACAAAAAATACCAATTCAGATACATTTCAACGGACGGCTAACGAGAATTTT
Organism: Pedobacter westerhofensis; assembly: GCF_900182595.1. GTDB lineage: Bacteria > Bacteroidota > Bacteroidia > Sphingobacteriales > Sphingobacteriaceae > Pedobacter > Pedobacter westerhofensis. Next base: position 271,536 of record NZ_FXTN01000011.1, read on the forward strand.
GCAAGGAAATTTAAGCCAGTGCAAAAATGGAAAATGTAACACTAAACAATGGAGTAAAAATGCCGCTGCTTGGCTTTGGCACTTACTTGCTTCGGGACGGTTTGGAGTGTGAGCAGGCTGTGCTCAATGCTTTAAATACCGGCTACAGACTTATAGACACAGCTGCAGTATACTATAATGAAGAATCGGTAGGCAGAGCGATTAAAAAAAGTAATGTCAAACGGGAACAAATCTTTGTAACCACAAAATTTTTGCCAGCGGATAATGGGTACAAAAAAGCCTTTGAAGCATCTCTAAAAAAAATGGGGCTTGATTATATTGATTTATACTTGATTCACCTTCCGCAGGGAGACATAAATTCTTCCTGGACCGCAATGGAAGAATTATACAGAGAAGGTAAAGTAAGGGCGATAGGCGTAAGTAATTTTAATATAAATCAGATTCAGAATTTACTTGAGCAGCATAGTGTGATCCCGGCGGTCAATCAGGTAGAAACTCATCCGTTTTCCCAAAAAACAGAAATGCAGAAAGATTTGAAATCTCAGGGCATACAGTTGGAGTCCTGGGCACCCTTTGCTCAGGGTAAAAATAATCTCTTTAAGAATGAACTTTTAAAAGTGCTTTCGAGCAAATACAATAAGAGCATTGCCCAGGTGGTTCTACGGTGGTTAATTCAAAAAGAGGTAGTTGCTATTCCAAAATCAGCAAATGTAAAAAGGATCAATGAAAACTTCAATGTATTTGATTTTGAGTTGTCTGCCGATGATATGGCAACTATCAAATCATTAGATAAAGGGAGCGGATTAATTTATAGTGTTTAAAAATCTGACTACAACACTTACCAGTTCAACTACTTTTTATAGAAGGACAATCTGGAATTTTGTACCAGAAATTTATTCAGTATCAGGTACAAATCAACAAAATTATGCAAAAAAGAAAATTAGGAAACAGCGGACTGGAAGTTTCCGCATTGGGCTTTGGCTGTATGGGTTTAAACTTTTTGGATGGCAAAGGCCTTGATAAAAAAGATGCCATAACACTACTACGCAGCGCAGTTGGAAGGGGTATTACATTTTTTGATACCGCAGAAGCCTATGGGCCTTACACCAATGAAGAACTTGTTGGCGAAGGATTAAGGCCTTACAGAAAAGAGGTGATTATAGCAACAAAATTTGGTTGTAAAGATGCAAGGCCAGCAACAGGTTTAGACAGCAGGCCCGAAACTATCAGAGCAGTAACCGAAGCATCTTTGAAAAGATTAAATACAGATTACATTGATCTGCTTTATCAGCACAGAGTTGACCCCAATGTGCCAATAGAAGATGTTGCGGGAACAGTTAAAGACTTGATACAGGAAGGTAAAGTAAAATATTTTGGCTTGTCGGAAGCCAGTGCAAAAACTATCCGCAAGGCACATTCTGTTCAACCTGTTACAGCATTACAAAGTGAATACTCTTTGTTTTGGCGCGAACCTGAAACTGAGATCATACCAACATTAGAGGAGCTAGGAATTGGTTTCGTTCCCTTCAGTCCTTTGGGCAAAGGATTCCTCACGGGTACAATAAATTCAAAATTAGCGGATGTAGACCGCAGAAATGTCATTCCCCGTTTCAGCGAAGAGAACATCAAAGCCAATCTGATTCTGGTGGACGCACTTTCTGAGATCGCTGAACAAAAAAATATTACAACCGGACAATTGGCACTGGCTTGGATCTTAGCGCAAAAGCCCTGGATAGCACCAATACCAGGGACTACAAAATTGCATCGTTTAGAAGAAAACATTCGCAGTACAGATATTGTACTAACAGCTGATGAACTTGCAAAGATCAACACAACAGTGAATGGAATCACACTTGTGGGCGAGCGCTATCCCGAAGTTTTAGAAAAACAAATAGATAGATAATTAAGGCTGTGTGTGCAAGAAAAGTATGGGCTTGCACACACAACCTTACACAGCGGCTGAAAAAAGTATGTCCTTCAAAACAAAGTGATTACATTTATAACCAAAAAAAATGCACGGTCAATCCAACATAAATCATATCAAAAGTATATCGCAGCTTGTACGGGTATTGGGACTTCCTGCGCCTCTGCACCCATTGATTGCATTGGTTGATTATACTAATGTTTCAATTGATATGTTCCCAAAAGGGCAAAAAACAAGTTTAGATTTTTACAAAATCTCCTTTAAGCCTACATTTATAGGACAAATAAAATACGGACAGGGATATTACGATTTTGAAGAAGGCGGATTGGCATTTTTGAAGCCAAAACAAATCGTCCTTCCACCAGAAAACATAGAAAGCTATGAAGGTATTGCTTTGTATTTCCATCCGGACTTCATACGAAACTATCCATTAGGAAATACAATAAATCAATATGGCTTTTTCTCTTACGACGTCGCAGAAGCCTTGTTTTTATCGGCAAAAGAAAAAGAAATTACAACCAATCTATTTGCTACAATAGCCACTGAATTAGCCAACAATATTGACAGTTTCAGCCAGGATGTTTTGGTGTCTCAAATAGAATTGTTGTTGAATTACAGCAATCGTTTTTATAACAGGCAATTTATTACGAGAAAAACAGTTAATCATGACATTATAACTTCTTTGGACAAACTTTTATACAACTATTTTGAAGAAGAAAACAGTCTGAAAAACGGTTTGCCATCCGTGAAGTATGTCAGCGCAGAATTAAAGTTATCGCAACGCTATTTGAGTGACATGTTGAGTTCACTGACAGGGCTAAATACACAACAATACATTCAGAATGCAATCATAGAAAAAGCCAAAGAAAAATTATCCGCAACAAATCTATCTGTTTCAGAAATCGCTTATGAATTGGGCTTTGAACATTCACAATCGTTCAGCAAACTTTTCAAGACAAAAACGAACGTTTCGCCTCTGGAGTTCAGACAGTCGTTTAATTAAAATATCTATAAAGAAGAAGAATTGACAAAACAAGCAACTGTTGCAAAAAATGCAATAGTTCAAATAGAAGCTAATAGACACGTAGAAAAGATTATTGAATATTATAACCTTGATGTGATCATTTCTGTTGGTTACCGAGTGACGTGATTGCAACCTGATCAACACCAATAATTAGAACCAAAAAGTACCTCATACCGCACATGGCAATATCAGCCTTGATTTATACTCGTTGGTGCATATCCAAATTGTTTCTTAAACGCGCGGGAAAAATGCGATAAGTTTTCAAATCCAACCTCGTAATAGACGTTTATCGGTTTGAGGTGATTTTCTGAAATGTAGTAATGAGCCAGCTCCAAACGTTTTTGCGTTAGCCACCGTTGCGGGCTGAGGTGGAAAGCTTTTTCGAAATCCCGTTTAAAAGTGGTTAAGCTTCTACCTGTAAGAGCACTGAACTTTACTAATGGAATGTTAAAAATGTAATTTTTCTCCATAAAATCTGCCAGATTAATCCTGCCTGGTTCCGTGAAATCCGACAGAATATTATCCACATCCTTATTTATATTTCTCAATATTTCAACTGCTTCATTAATTTTCAGAGTCAGTATTTTCTGCGGTAACTGCTTATCAAGATCGAAATATGGTACCACAGAAGAGAAAAAGCTTTCCAGTAAAACATTCTTATCCAGGGGCACGATCCCAACAGTGTGCGCTTGCAACTGATCGTATTGATTCTTCGTATAGTACTCCCTCAACTGAGCAGAAGCCAGCCTGATGACGATGGATTTATACGCTCTGCCATCCTTTGCTGTTTTGACCAGCGTTGATAATTGGTTGCGTGGAAAAAGTAGTGTATCACCTGCATTAAAGATGAAAGTTTTATTAGCCTGTATAACTTTTAGCTCACCTGAAACTACTCGTACAAGCGCGTGATCGTCAAGTACTTTCTCAGCCCGATACTGATGATCTTCACTACAGGACAGAACCATTTCTGCATACTTATTTTCACGTTTTACGGCCATAGTACAAAGCTAATAATTATAAAAGTCAGGCTCGGTATCCCCTGAATCCACGGTAACAATTGTTAAGACAGGTTCAAAGTAACTCCGCTCATCTCCTCACTTATTGTCCAAAGCTTTTGAGCTGATTCTTTTTCCAGGGCATAGGGCATTACACCCTTGATACTTTCAACATTTTTGCGCCAGTCAACAGTTGGATCAAAGTTGGAATCTAATACTGCAATATCGGTATTTTCGCAATATACCCCACCAATATCATTCAATTGAGGGCTTACTGCGCACCAGATCTGTGTTGAAATTCCTTGTTGAACGGTTTTAGCACCAGGAACTGCTTTTAAAAAAGGTTTCCCATCTGCATCCAGCATACCCAGCTTTTTCATATCCTCCAGGCTGCGTGAACGTGCCAGACCAGTACTTTGAACAACTCCTGGATGGATCGAATAAGAACGAACGCCGAATGACTTTGCCCGCTCATCCAGTTCCAGGGCAAATAATACGTTTGCCGTTTTAGCCTGGCCATATGATCTCATCGTTTCATATTCCCGGTGATCAAAATTGATGTCTTCAAAGTTCACTGGCGCATTATGATGTCCCCAGGAAGAGGTGTTCAATACTCTTGCACCCTCAGCCTGCTTTAATGCCGGCCACAATCGGGCTGTCAGATGGAAATGTCCCAAATGATTGGTTGAGAACTGACTCTCGTAGCCCCTTGCATCGCGTTGCAGCGGTACCCACATAATTCCTGCATTATTGAACAGCAAGTGCAAAGGCCTTGCAGAAGCGATAAACTTCGCGGCAAAATTTTCAATAGATCCCGGATCAGTCAACTCTAAAGATTCCAGCTCCACATTAGGGATACCTTCCAAATTTTGTGCAGCCTTTTCAATGTCACGTGCTGCAACGATCACTGTTGCACCGGCTGCGACCAGCACTTTAGTGGTCTCTAGTCCTAAGCCCGAGTGTCCGCCAGTTACGATGGCGATCTTACCTTTCAGGTCTATACCTTTTATAACTTCATCTGCAGTGGTATTCCTGTCGAATCCGGAGTTGATGGGTAGTTGTATTTTCCCATCATAGTTATTTTTATATTTTTCCATTGTCTTGTTAGATTTTCATCAAAGGTCGATTTTGGATATTGATTTAGTTTTGCTCAAACGTCGTATTTTGCTTTGCTCAAAAGTTCATTCATTGCAATTGCTAAACAATCATGGTTTTTATCAATGCCTTAAGCCTTACTTCTTTCTCCTGCGCAGCGCCCACTCCTTCCACCCTGAACTCGCCAACTACTTCAAAACCGATCAGTTCAAGAACTGCTTTGAGGTATGGTGTAGCAAAATCAAAAGATTTTAGGGCGGGATCACTGAAATCCCAGCCGGCCGAAAAAGCGATATATGCTTTCTTATTTTTAAATATCCCGACAGCACCATTTTCAGAAAAACCGAAAGTGACACCAGCTCTTACGACGTGGTCGAGATAGGCCTTTAAGGCTGATGGGATGCCATAATTGTGCATCGGGGCACTGATAACAAGTATGTCGGCTGCAAGTAACTGTCTGATGGCCTGATCTGACCTGTGCACTGCCTGGGCTTGGTCTGGTGTCAATTCATGAGCAGGAATATGATAGCTTTCCCACTGTAAGGCACTGAAATGAGGAAATGGATCCGAAACCAAATCCAGCTCCTGAACGCTAACTTCGCTCTGCTGCTGCATCCTGATTTTATCAATGATCGCTTTTCCAAGTCTTGTGGTTATGGAGTTTAGTACTTTGTGGCTGGACGCAATGTGGAGAATATTGATCAGCATCTGTTCTTTTTTCACAAAAGTAGATGCAGAATAATTGCTACTTTTTGCTTAAACGTCCTGATTCTTTTTGCTCAAACGTCCGTCGGGTATTTTTTAAATCAATAACGCTATCAACCGATCAGGTCAATTCGCGTTATCGATTAGGGTATTAATTACGCTCCAGCTTTGATGATAGTTTCATTGGTTGCCATTGCAACGTAGTTTGAAGTATCAAAAAATGTAGGCTCATCGGGATGGACCTTTGTCAGATAATTTTCTGAATTGAAGAAACTGTTGAAATCATCAAACGAGTCAAATGAGATTTCTACTAGCGCATCGTACAAAGGCTTAGGAAAACCTTCAGCTACTATAGGGTGGTTAACTACATACTTTCTAACGTAAAGTTCTACCTCAGGGATAGAACAGAATAACGGAGCGTGGTGATTTTTGTGATAATCCACAAATTCTTCAGTGCTTAGGTGCGGTAGTTTGTTTACTAAAAATGTAAATTTGATCATCGTCTTTATTTATAATTTGAGACAAACTTATTTCATTACATACAATGCCGCAAGTACGCACAAATTTGTGCTTATTTGCTTTGACAATTGATTGACTGAGCGATGTACAAAAAGAAAATTCCTATCAGGATGGATTGTGGCCTGCACGTATTTAAGGAACTTTTGAATGGAAAGTGGAAACTGATGCTGATCTATTACATGGAATTGCAACAATAAAGTAGACATTTAGTTAAGCGGCAATATTTTGTTTATTTAAATTTCTACCAAATTCTTCCGGGGACAGATATCCCAGTG
>NZ_FXTN01000012.1 GCF_900182595.1 Pedobacter westerhofensis
CACTGGGATATCTGTCCCCGGAAGAATTTGGTAGAAATTTAAATAAACAAAATATTGCCGCTTAACTAAATGTCTACTTTATTGTTGCAATTCCAAATCATAAGAGATCAAGCCCAATGAAGACAAGTTAAAAAGTGTGATCTTCGCAGCAATGTGGTCCCACTTATGCGGGTTTTGCCAGGCTGCAATTCATAGCAATCAGCTTATAAGTTCTTCGTGATTTACAAAATTACCTTCAATTGAAATAAAATATGGCCGGTTAAGCCGGCTAGTAACGGACGTGTGAGGAACTTAACGGACGATTGAAGCCATGCTTCTGAAAATCAATACTTTTCGTGCTGACTGTGCTTATCTTTGTATTGCAACCGTTAGCTATCGGTGCAATTGAAATTTCAGTCTTGTCCGTCTATGTGAAATAACTCAATTGCAAAATTCCGGATGGTATCCCCGCCGAAAGAATCCAGAAGAAGGGAGCTGGTTCTTTGACATCATAACTTTTGAATAAATTCAATTCAGCAGACAGTATTCCTCAGGCCATGCCAGCCGGCATTAATTACCATGTTTAAGCTTAGACGTAAGTGCTCATGAAAATTAAACCTGCTTCTAAGAATACGGCTCACGATGATGCCTAAGGAGGCTGATTGAAATTCAGCTGGGGCTCATGCGGTGAATCATCCTTATGAATCATGCTTATGAATCATGATTATCAATCATGCTGATGAATCATGCTTATGAATCATGCTGATGAATGATGCTGATGAATGATGCTGATGAAGGATGCTTATGAATCACGCTTATGAATCATGCTGATGAAGGATGCTCGTAAATAATGCTTATGAATCACGCTTATGAATCATGCTAATGAAGGATGCTTGTAAATAATGTTTATGAATCACGCTTATGAATCACGCTTATGAATGATGCTTATGAATGATGCTTATGAATGATGCTTGTAAATAATGCTTATGAATCATGCTTAAAGCGCATGTTTAGAAAATCTGACTGGATAAACTCTCAAAAAAATAGCTGCATGCTATTACGGCCTAGCGTTCATTTGCGTAGCAAATTAATGCAGCCGTAATAGCATGCAGCTATTTTTACCTACTAACTAACTAATACTTCTTCGGCAGCAATCGCCTGTATCTGCTGTTCAGTATACGTAAAACGGCCGGTATTGGCAATAAACACATCTTTCTGCACCAGCAACTCTTTATTTGCCAGTAAAGATTTCAGGCTCACACTTCCAATCACATATTTGTAATCGTTTCTGGAGAAGCGCTCCACGATATTTTCGATCTTCAGTTTCTCTACTGTGTATTCGTGCGTATATCTGAGGTAAACTTCGATATTCACATTATCGGTATGGATCAGCCCGTTGTGCTGGTGATATTTTTTGTATTCATAACGGTAACCATATCTTAAGGCAGCGATATCAGACAGTACTGCCGCGCCTGTCGGATGCCCGCCTGCACCTTTTCCAAAGAAAAACTGTTTATCAGCAAATGCAGCCTGAACCGTAACGCCATTGTATTCATTCTCTACGTTGAAAAGGAAATCATCAGATTTAACGAACTTTGGCAACACATAGGTTACAACCTGCTTGGTACTAATCTTACGCGCTGTAGGCACCAGTTTGATCTTAAAATTCTTCTCCCTTGCATATTGAATGTCATGTTCTGAAAGGTTCTGGATACCCACGTTCAGGATCTTATCGGGATTAATGAATAAACCGTAAGCATGTGCAGTGGCAATCGCCAGTTTAAACTTGGGATCATAGCCACCAACATCCATAATAGGATCAGTCTCTGCAAAACCAAGGTCCTGTGCCTGCTTTAAGGCATCAGCATAGGGCATATTTTCATTAAATATTTTGGACAGTATATAATTTGAAGACCCGTTAAAGATACCGCTGATTCCATGCAGCAATTCATTATCATAATACTCTTCAAGGTTGCGAATGATTGGGATACTGCCGCATACTGCACCTTCATACAGGAGGGAGGTACCATATTTCTCCTGCAGTTCTACCAGCTCTTCGAGATGGTTCGCAATCATTTTTTTATTGGCAGAAACTACGTGTTTACCGTTGATTAGTGCTTTCTTTGTGATTTCAAAAGCCGCATCTGCATCATCAATCAGCTCAACGATGGTATTGATCTCCTCATTGTTCAGGATTTCATCATGGTCTGTTGTGAAAAGTTTAGCGTCAAGGCTCCGTTTCTTATCAGGGTTTTTTATTGCTATTTTGATGACTTCCAGGTTGAGGTCCTGACCACGGATAATATCGTGCAGGCCCTGTCCAACTACTCCAAAACCGAATATTCCAATTTTAAGTTTCTTACTCATTATGCTATTTTATGCAGTTTAACAATTTTTTTATTTACGCTATCCTTTAGGAAAGTTCCGATCATATTGGTGAGGATATCGGTTTCAATCAAAAAGCCATCGTGCCCATAGGCAGATTTGATGCTGTGGAATTCGGCTCCCGGAATGTGTTTTCCAAGAAATTCCTGTTCATTGATAGGGAAGAGGAAGTCGTTCTCAATCCCGATGACCAGCGTGTTGGATTTGATCGACTTTAAAGCATCGATCACGCTTGTGCGCCCGCGGCCAACATTATGGCTGTCCATGGCTTTTGTCAGGTACCAGTAGCTGTACGCGTTAAACCTTCTGCACAGTTTTTCTCCCTGGTATTTCTGATAGGATGCTGCGCGGAAATCTCCGGTTTTCTCGTTTACGCTTTCTACCTGCGTTGCGTTATACGCTTCATAGGTACGGTAAGAAAGCAGGGCGATACTTCTGGCGGCCTGTAAACCCTTCATCCCGCCATCGGGCTGCTGGCTAAAGAAACTGCGGTCGGCACTGATGGCCAGGCGCTGGCTCTCATTAAATGCAATTCCCCATGGTGTCTGGTAAGCGTTGCAGGCTACAAGGATCAGGTTTTCAATCTCGATCTGATTTGAAATTGCCCATTCTGCTGCCTGCTGACCGCCCAGCGAGCCACCGATCAGCACCTTTATTTTGCTGATGCCCAGATGTTCTGCAAGCAGCTGGTGTACCTGTGCCAGGTCCCTGATCGTAAATTCAGGAAAAGAAAGGTAGTAGGGGTTGCCCGTTACCGGATCAGTGTCCAGCGGACTGGTGGTACCATAGTGCGAACCCAGTACATTGGCGCAGATGATAAAATGCTCTGCCGGGTTAAACAAATATTTGTCACCAAATAATCCCTTCCACCAGTCGGCCACATCCGCATTTGCAGTTAAAGCATGGCAAGCCCAGATTACGTTATCCTTGTTGGCATTTAATGTGCCATAGGTTTGATAGGCAACGCGTAGTTCGCGCAGCTGTTTCCCGTTTTCTAAGTTGAATGATTTTTTGTGATGGTATATGGCTGTTGATGACATTAGGTTAAGCTTGAATATAGCAGGCAGCTTGCGTGTTAAAACATGCATAGGGCTGTGACGTTAAAATTATTTGAGTTGACATTGATTTTGAATGATCCTGATCTGGTTACATACCTCTGCTCAGAGGATTTCCGTTTGGGTGGTGTAATGGAAATGGATTAATTCAGGCAACAGCACATATAGGCAAAAGCCTGCGTGTGAGAAATTTTCTGGTTGTTTCCGCTGGTTAGCGATAGTTTTGTTCTTGTTTTCATTTGTTTCAATTTATCTTTCCAGAAAGCAATATGCCGACTGGTCAGGAATTGGCACCTTCTCCATATGGGAGGGTTGCCAGTGGGTCAGGGAGCCTGTCTCTCGCCACTTCTTTATAAATCAAACCTCTGCAATGCCGGGGTTGACTCGAAAAGCTTTCGCTTTGTGCGTACAAATGTAGTGCTACTCTTTTTATTTTCAAAATATTATTCTGATAATTTATTATATATCTGTAATTGAGGTGTTTAAAATATTTGATCTTCTGTAGTTTGATCTTGCTTCATCTATAGAGTGGAAAATCAGCCCCCTGTATGGTATGATAAATGATAAAACCAATCAACAAACTGTCAGATGGCATTTATGTGTATCAACTGCAAAATTTAATTCTGTCCCATAAAATTGCTTTCATTTCGCAGTTGACCTGTCAAGCCAACATGCCATGCATTTTTCTGGACAGTTTGCTGTTGTATTTTCCAAAATGGAATTCAGCTGTCTTACTGATTGTTAAATTTTTGATCGGCTACGGCAATAGTGAATTGTATCAGGGAAATCAGATCTTAGTTTTTTGGCAGGATTTGTGTAAGTTCAAATTCCTAAATAGACATATATGAAAAGAATATTAGTAATAGCAGCCATCTTATGTAGTTCATTGATGGTTTTACAAAGTTGCTCCAGCACAAAAAGTACCACTGCAAGTGCAAGCCTGAGAAGGGGAGCCGTAACAGGTAACTGGGTACTGAATGATATTACATTCGAAGGTGTTCCCGCAGCAAACGTAAGGTCGCTGTTTAACGAAGCTTCCTACAAATGTTTTATTGGCAGTACCTGGAGGCTTACAAACAGCGGAAACGGTAGTTATACCCTTCCGGGAACTGCAGACTGCCCTACCAGGACACAGGATATTTTCTGGTCGGTAAGCACCGCTGATGAAACTTTCCAGTTCAAAAAACTGAATGAAGGTGATAAAGCAAAAAATATCGCAGATGGCTACAGACTGGTACTTGCTTCAACTTCGGGAGATCAGCTGATCCTGAAATCACCTGTTGAATATGGCAGTGCCCCTGCTAATATTGTACTGAACTTTACCAAAGCCAGCAAATAGTTTTTCTGGTCTTTCAGAGATTTCAAATAAATAATTAAAGGACTGCCTTCAGATATTCTGAGGGCAGCTTTTTTTTACAGCTTAAAATCTGTACTTTAATACACTTAATACACATGGGCAATATTATTAACCCCATGTGGAGATAATTCATTTTATGGCAAAAATTTCCATTATTGGTAGCGGTTTTTCCGGACTTGCAGCCTCCTGTTTTGCGGCAAAGGAGGGGCATCAGGTTACTGTTTTTGAAAAGAACAGCACCATAGGTGGTAGGGCCAGGGTTTACAGTGCAGAGGGCTTTACTTTTGATATGGGCCCCAGCTGGTACTGGATGCCAGATGTATTTGAAAACTTTTTTGGCGCCTTTGGCAAGTCTGCATCCGATTATTACGAGCTGAAACAGCTTGATCCCGGATTTCAGATCATCTTTGGCAGGGAGGATGTGATTGAGGTGCCGGCCAGCATGGATGAACTGGAACAGGTTTTTGAATCTATAGAAGCCGGGAGTGCCCTGGCCCTGCGCAAATTTCTCAAAGAAGCCGAATTTAAGTACCAGGTGGGAATGAAAGACCTGGTGTATAAACCGGCTTTTTCATGGCTGGAATATGCAAATATGGATGTAGTAAAAGGAATGCTGCAATCTAATCTTTTCAGCTCCGTAAGCAGCTATGTGGGCAAGTACTTTAAAGACAAGCGGCTGGTAGCCCTGATGGAATTTCCGGTACTTTTCCTTGGCGCCATGGCCAGCAAGATCCCAGCCTTATATACGATGATGAATTATTCTGCCCTGGTGCAGGGAACATTTTATCCTGTTGGCGGCATGTGCAGGATCGTAAGCGGCATGCAGGAGCTTGCAGAATCTCTGGGCGTGCAATTTCACACCGGGCTGCAGGTAGAGCAGATAGAGGTTTCTGGCGGATTGGTGTCGGGCCTGAGAACAAACAAAGGCCTTTTTGAGACAGAGGGACTGATTGCAGCGGCAGATTACCATCATGTGGAACAGCAGCTGCTGGACGAACGCTACAGAAACTATGATGAGAAGTATTGGGAGAAAAAGACTTTTGCACCTTCATGCCTGATCTATTATGTAGGCGTAAGCAAAAAACTGAACAGGCTACTGCACCACAATTTATTTTTTGATGCCGATTTTAATCAGCATGCAAATGATATATACAGTACCCCTCAATGGCCTGAAAAACCATTGTTTTACGTATGCTGTCCTTCAAAAACTGATCCCGGGACAGCGCCCGAAGGGATGGAGAATATTTTTATCCTTGTTCCCGTGGCCGCGGGCCTGAAAGACGACGAGCAAACCAGGGAGCAATATTTTAAAGGGATTATCAGCAGAATGGAAAGCTTTTGCGGAGAAGATTTTGCAGATCAGGTGGTTTATAAAAAAACATACGCGATCAGCGATTTTACGGAAGATTACAATGCATACAAAGGCAATGCCTATGGATTGGCCAATACGCTGATGCAAACTGCAGTGCTGAAACCAAGTCTTAAAAACAAACAGATAAAAAACATGTTCTATGCAGGTCAACTGACTGTGCCTGGCCCCGGGGTACCTCCTGCATTGATTTCGGGCCAGGTAGCTGCAAATGAGCTGGCGCAATATTTTAAAAAGTAATCTATTATTATGAAAGAACTGTTCGATCGCATTTCCATAGCATCCAGTACAATTGTAACCCGGACGTACAGCACAAGTTTTTCGCTGGGCATCCGTTGCCTGCACAAGAAATTTCACAATGCAATTTACAGCATATATGGTTTTGTGCGTCTTGCTGATGAGATTGTAGATTCTTTTCACGGCTATGACAAGGCAGTGTTACTGGCTGATTTTAAGGAAGGCACCTACAAAGCGATAGCGCAGGGGATTAGCCTGAATCCCATTCTCAACAGTTTTCAGCTGGTTGTGAATGAGTACGGAATAGAGCAGGAGCTGACAGACTGCTTTCTGGCCAGTATGGAGATGGACCTAAAGCAGACCGCTCATTGTGCAGATTCATATGATACCTATATACTGGGCTCTGCCGAAGTGGTAGGCCTGATGTGCCTGCGGGTGTTTACGGAAAATAACCGGGAGATGTATGAGCAGCTAAAGCCATCGGCAAGAAAGCTGGGCGCCGCTTTTCAGAAGGTTAACTTTCTGCGCGACCTTAAGAATGATTATGAGGTTTTGGGCAGGGTGTATTTTCCGCAGGTTGATCTGTCAGTGTTTTCGGAAAAGGAGAAGAAGGAAATTGAGCAGGATATCGAAGAGGACTTTGCTGCAGCCCTGGCCGGAATCAGGCAGCTGCCGCGCAGCTCAAGGTTTGGCGTGTATGTTGCATATATCTATTACAGGAACCTGTTCAACAAAATTAAATCTGTATCTTCAGTCCGCGTGATGTCTGAAAGGATCCGTATTCCCAATGCCAGGAAGCTGAGCCTTCTTGCCGGCTCTTATGTGAAACACAGTTTGAGAATGATATGAAATTTGTGTTGCTGCTGCTGGTGTGCCTGCTTGATTTATCTGCTCCGGACCTTCCATCGTTACGTAACATACTGGACCAGTCTTTTAGTAATCAAAAAGCTGCAAACGCGTTTTATGAGCAGATGAAGGGGGTGAAGGATGCCGACCTGCCGGTCATGTCTGGCTTCAGGGCGATGTCTGAATTTATGCTTTGTAAGCATCTGCTGAATCCTTTCAGCCGGATTAACCACTTTAACCGGGGCAGGAAACTTCTGGAATCTGCAATAGCGAGGGACCGTGATTCGCCTGAGCTGCTTTTTTTCAGGTTAACTACACAAAGCAATGTGCCTGCACTGTTGAATTACAGCGGTAATATTAAAGGGGATACGCAAAACCTGATCAGTTATTTAGAGACTGCCCAGGATAAAATACATACTGATAAAGATCTGCACAAGCGGATTAAAAGCTATTTGCTGATCAGCCAATACTGCAGTGCCGAAGAAAAAGCATTAATTACAAGATTGTAGAATACGGTTGCTGACATCAGGACAGATTTTACAGGAAAGTAATACTTAACATTTGATAATGAATACCGATTATACCAATAATATGATTGAATACGTTTCTCTGGTAGATGAGCAGGACAATGAAATAGGGGTAATGGAAAAAATGCTGGTGCACCAGGAAGCATTGTTGCACCGTGCCATCTCCGTATTTGTTTTTAATGACAGGAATGAGCTATTACTGCAGCAAAGGGCAGCTGAAAAGTATCATTCAGGATTGTTGTGGACAAACACCTGCTGCTCGCATCCAAGGCCGGGGGAGGTGGTAATTGAGGCAGCGAAACGAAGGCTGATGGAAGAAATGAAAATGGCCTGTAATTTGACATACGAGTTTAGTTTTACCTACAAAGCTGTGCTGACAGAAGAACTGACGGAGCATGAGCTCGACCATGTTTTTTTTGGTGAAAGCAATGCGCATCCGCAGCCTGATCCTGCTGAGGTGGCCGATTGGAAATATATGCCGCTGCAGGAGATCGAAAAGGATATGGAAAAGAACCCTGCCATTTACACAAGCTGGTTTAAATTGATGTTAGATAAAATAAAAACCGTTCGGAATGACCATACTGATTAATATAGGAATTGTATTGCTGACATTTTGTTTGATGGAATGCGTTACCTGGCTCACACATAAATATATTATGCATGGGCTGCTTTGGGTACTGCACGACGATCACCACAATAAGGCACATACTTTTTTTGAGAAAAACGATTACTTTTTTGTGATTTTTGCCTGCATCTCGATGGGGTTTTTCCTGCTCGGTACATTCATTGCCGGCCTGGATTTCCTATTTTACATCGGCATAGGAATTACACTTTATGGTTTGGCGTACTTTATGGTGCATGATATCCTGATCCACCAGCGCTTTAAACTCTTTAGCAGGACAAATAACTTTTACTTTCGCGCCTTGCGCAAGGCGCATAAGGTACACCACAAACACCTTGGAAAAGAAGAGGGAGAGTGTTTCGGAATGTTGTTTGTTCCTCTAAGGTACTTTAAGGAGGCATTGCGCAGTTCTAAATAGCTGCCCTTCCCCAGCTTTGACATAAGTCTGACAGCTTAACGGGCTTGTGACGCATTCATCCGATGATTTTATCTTACTTTTGAGCTATAATCAATCATATGGATACCAAGCAAAAATTAACGTATATATTGAATGATGCCGGTTTGGCACAGCAATTAAAAGATATCGCGTTAAAAGTCCGGAATAGCGAAAGAATCACATTTGATGAAGGTGTTTATCTTTACGAACATGCTGAGCTGGGGTTTCTAGGCGTTTTAGCTAATTATATCAGAGAACAAAAACACGGTGACAGAACATATTTTAACCGTAATTTTCATATTGAGCCTACCAATGTCTGTGTGTATACCTGCAATTTCTGTTCTTACTCCCGGCTGATCAAAAACAAGGAAGAAGGATGGGAAATGAGTGTAGACCAGATGATGGATGCGCTAAAGAAATACGATAATGAACCCGTTACCGAGGTACATATTACCGGTGGTGTGGTACCAAAGCAAAACCTCGATTTTTATGCAGAGTTTTTCAGACGGACAAAAGCACACAGGCCTGACCTTCACATCAAGGCACTTACACCTGTAGAATATTATTATATATTTAAAAAGGCGAAGCTGAGCCATTATGATGGCATGAAATACATGCAGGAAGCCGGACTGGATTCGATGCCGGGAGGTGGTGCAGAGATCTTTCATCCCGAAGTAAGGGAGAAGATTGCCAACGATAAGTGCAACGCGGAACAGTGGCTGGATATCCACGAACAGGCGCACAAATTGAATATGCGCACAAATGCTACAATGCTGTACGGCCACATTGAGCAGTTCTGGCACCGGGTAGACCATATGGAACGCTTGCGCCAGCTGCAGGACAAGACCGGCGGATTCCAGGCATTTATACCGCTGAAATTCAGGAATCAGAATAACCAGATGGACCATGTACCGGAAGTTTCTGTAATTGAAGACCTGAGGAATTACGCGATTGCCAGGATATACATGGATAACTTTGACCATATCAAAGCATACTGGGCGATGATCAGCAGGCAAACCGCGCAGCTTTCACTTAACTTTGGTGTGGATGATATTGATGGTACGCTTGATGATACCACAAAAATCTATTCTATGGCAGGTGCCGAGGAGCAAACGCCGGGTATGAGCACAAAAGATCTGGTAAACCTGATCAAACAGGTGAAACGCCAGCCTATTGAGCGGGATACCTTATATAATGTAGTTACTGACTATACAGACTTTGTATTCGAAGAAGATGTTAAGCCCCAATTTTATAAGTTGCCGGTCATCAATTAATTAATGGATAAAGAACTATATATCATCCGTCACGGAGAGACGGATTTGAATAAACAGGGGATTATACAGGGCCGGGGGATCGACAGTGACCTGAACGATACCGGCAGGGCACAGGGTGCCGCCTTTTATGCTTTATACAAAGATCTCCCATTTGATAAGGTGTATACATCTGCGCTTAAACGGACACAACAGACGGTCCAGGCTTTTATTGATGCAGGGCTTCCCTGGGAAAAGCATGAAGAACTTGATGAGCTTGCCTGGGGAGAATGGGAAGGCACACAAACCAGTGAACATACGATCGGTGCATTTAAGGACATGACGGAGAAATGGCAGGGGGGCGACTTCGATGCGCATTTCAAAGGTGGAGAGAGCCCGAACGATGTAGCACGCCGCCTGAAGGTGATCATCGATATTATCAAAAGCAGGACCGATGAAAAATTAATCCTGGTCTGCATGCACGGACGCGCCCTGCGTTTGCTGATGTGCCTCTTTAGTGGCAAACCGATGTCGGCCATGTACGATTTCCCCCATCAGAACACTGGCCTTTACAGGGTAAGTTTAACAGGTGATACCTTTACGATCACCGATGCAAACAACACCGATCATTTAAATGGAAAAGATTAAAATTTCTGCCGTTGCCTATACCAATACCAAGGCTTTTATTTATGGTATTGAACATTCGCCGGTACTTGAACAGATAGACTTAAGTCTGGATATACCATCCGACTGCGCGGCAAAAGTGATTGACGGAACAGTAGATATGGGCTTAATGCCTGTTGCCGGTATCCCTGATGTAGCCAATGCACAAATCATATCAGATTATTGTATAGGCTCTGTGGGCGCTGTAAACTCTGTATTTATTTTTAGCAATGTGCCTGCAAAGGAAATCAGGACACTGAAACTGGACAGCCATTCCAGGACTTCAAACAACCTTGCTCAGGTGCTATTAAAATTCTTTTTTAAAACCGAATTTACGGTTACCAGCGATCCTGAGGCGGTAACGGATGCCATTGTGCTGATCGGCGACAGGACTTTCGGGAAAAAGGGCGACTACAATTTTGCCTATGATATGGGCGAAGAGTGGATGAACTTTACAGGATTGCCTTTTGTGTATGCAGCCTGGGTTGCCAACAAAGAGATTCCGGAAGCATTTGTTACTGAATTTAACGCCGCACTGAAAATGGGACTGGCTAACCGTGC
The DNA here is from genome assembly GCF_900182595.1 of Pedobacter westerhofensis. GTDB lineage: Bacteria > Bacteroidota > Bacteroidia > Sphingobacteriales > Sphingobacteriaceae > Pedobacter > Pedobacter westerhofensis. The sequence continues at coordinate 11,288 of NZ_FXTN01000012.1, forward strand.
AGAAGTGCTGAAAACATTGCCGGAAAATCCCTTATTTGATCTGGAAGACTACCTGATGAATAAACTGGATTTTGAACTGACCGATAAAAAACGTGAGGCATTAACCTTATTCTTATCTTATATTCAGCAGTTATAAGTGTTACAGCACTGATGTATCTGATCAGGCAGAGATAACTGGCCCTGCCTGCAGAATGGAAATCGCATGGTCTGCAAGTTCATTTGTTAATCCTATCATCGGGCTTGGCATCACCAAATACTGTTTAATCTCAGCTGGTAGTGCATTCAGAGATTTGTCATCATCTAATATCGCAATCTGATCGTTAGCGCGATTTCTCATATGATACCAATTCAAAATCTCCTCTCTGCGGTTCAGGTTTAAATTGTTAGCAGGCAGACGTTCAATCATGCTGGTATTGATACCCCTTAATTTGAAAATATCCTTCCACTCAGGTATGCTGTAACTTGATTTGTGCGAACTTGTTAAAACCAATGTCGCTCCGGTCTGATCAATGATCTTCTGAAGAGCAGCGATGGACTGACTACTGAACACGGGAAAGCCATCCTGAAGAAATTCAGGACTTTTCCAGGATTGAGCAGGAACCATTACACCATCAATATCCAATAAAACGTACATAACACAAATTTAAAACTTTTATTCAATCCGGTTAATTTCTTTTATAATTTCAATATCGATTTCGTTATATGCAGAATCCTGTTGATTCAAATATTTAATCCTGGATGCAGCATCCCAGTCCTTCAGGTCAAACTCTACATTCATCCAGTCATCAATTTGAGTGGCTGAGGTGAGTAAGCCCGGAACCCGGGCAATCTGATAGCGGCTGAGAAGAGAACTTATATATCTGTGATGACCGTCGATGATTACATTGTTAGCTACCTTGATTTCGCTAAATCTGATTCCAAACTGCATTTTGTTATAAATGCGACGGATAATAGGCAGGCAAAGCCTGGAATGAGTAGGAAAAAGGTCAGTGTGGTTATTTCTCAAATATTCCCGAATATGTGGAGATGTAATTTGGTTCGAATGCATACGATATTGATTTCTGGTATAATCACTAAATTATGTCGTTAAAGTTAACATTAGATTTCTATTTAATAAAATAAAATTTTCAGATATTTAATAGTAGTGATAAATTGTATTAAAATCATATTTTGGAATGGTACAATTTGTTGGTTAGGTGATAGTGGTATAAATAAACCGCATCTGGAACTTATGTCATGCAGCCAAATCAAATAGCATTCGCGGGATACGCTTTATCAGCCTGGTTTTACGCTTAAATTCTATTTTTCAAAAAAAAACCTAAAGGTAAATCAGACGTAGTATATTTACATTTTTGTAACGTAACATATATTTTGGCTAAAGATAAGACTAAGGAAACACCGTTAATGGGTCAGTACAATACGATAAAGGCTAAATATCCTGGCGCATTGTTATTGTTTAGAGTAGGTGATTTTTATGAGACTTTTGGCGCCGACGCCATCAAAACCTCTCAGATTCTTGGAATTACACTGACGCGCCGTGCCAATGGTTCGGACAACAGCGAACTGGCCGGTTTTCCGCATCATTCACTTGATACCTATCTGTCAAAACTGGTAAGGGCAGGGCAGCGCGTGGCCATCTGCGATCAGCTGGAAGATCCCAAAACCACAAAGACAATCGTAAAAAGAGGTGTAACGGAGCTTGTTACGCCCGGTGTGGCCTACGGAGATAACATCCTGAGCCAGAAATCCAACAACTATCTCGCCGCAGTCTATTTTGATAAATCAAACATTGGTGTGTCGTTTGCAGATATTTCTACGGGCGAATTCCATGTTGCACAGGGTAATGCAGAATATATCGACAAACTTTTGCTGGGCTTTAAACCTACAGAGGTTGTTTTCCAGAAAAGTAAACGGCACGAATTTATGGAGCTGTTTGGGGATAAATTCTATACCTATCCGCTGGATGACTGGGCTTTTACCAGCGATTACGCCAATGAGATCCTGAACAAACACTTCGAAGTTACTTCCCTGAAAGGCTTTGGCGTGGATAAATTACAAACGGGTATTGTTGCAGCAGGTATTGTGCTCCATTACCTGAATGAAACGGAACACCGCAACCTGAAGCATATTTCTTCGATTTCACGCCTGGAAGAAGATAATTATATGTGGCTGGACCGCTTTACTGTCCGCAACCTGGAGCTGGTAAGCTCGGCGAACGAGAATGCGATGACGCTGTTTAATGTGCTGGACCAAACTTCTACGCCGATGGGCGCCAGGATGCTGCACAAATGGATCGTGATGCCTTTAAAGGAACTGAAGCCGATACAGGAACGTTTGGGCGTGGTAGAATTTATGGTTGGGCATGAAGAGCTGATGGCCGATTTTCTCCTGCATATCAAACAGATTGGTGACCTGGAAAGGCTGATTTCCAAAGTAGGGCTGCAGCGTTGCGGCCCGCGTGAGTTATGCCAGCTGAAAAAATCGCTCTATTCTATTGAAGAAGTAAAAAATATAGCCTTAAATACAAATAATCCTTATTTAAAACAGCTCGCAGATCAGCTTGATCCTTGTCTGAGTATCCGTGACCTGCTGGAGAGAGAGCTCCAGAAGGATCCGCCTGCATTGCTGGTTAAAGGAAATGTGATTGCGGACGGGGTGGATGAGGAACTGGATAAGCTCCGCGCGATCTCGCTGGGCGGTAAAGATTTCCTTGTGGAGATCCAAAAGCGCGAAGCGGCAAAAACCGGCATTCCTTCACTGAAGATCTCTTTTAATAATGTATTTGGCTATTACCTTGAGGTAACGCATACGCATAAGGACAAGGTTCCGGCCGACTGGACGCGCAAGCAGACACTGGTAAATGCCGAACGTTATATCACGCCTGAGCTAAAGGAGTACGAAGAGCAGATCCTGGGCGCAGAGGATAAAATCCAGATGATCGAGGTGCGGATGTATGAAGCCCTGGTAAAACAGGTTGCGGCCTACATCAGGCCGATCCAGCTGAATGCTTACCTGACTGCCCAGCTGGACGTACTGCTGTGTTTTGCACAGCTGGCGATCAGCAATCACTATGTGAAACCGGAACTTGACCGCTCAAAGATACTTGATATTAAAGGCGGCAGGCACCCTGTAATCGAAAAACGCCTGGCTACAGGTGATGAATATATTACCAATGATGTGTACCTGGATAATGATACTCAGCAGATCATCATTATTACCGGCCCTAACATGTCGGGTAAGTCGGCCATTCTGAGGCAAACTGCGCTGATTGTGCTGATGGGGCAAATGGGCTCATTTGTTCCGGCGAAGGCTGCAAATTTTGGGCTGGTAGACAAGATCTTTACCCGTGTTGGCGCTTCTGACAATCTTTCTTCAGGAGAGAGTACCTTCATGGTAGAAATGAATGAAACGGCGAGTATCCTGAATAATATTTCAGACCGCAGTTTAATCCTCCTGGATGAGATTGGCAGGGGTACAAGTACCTATGACGGTATTTCTATTGCATGGGCGATTGCAGAGTTCCTGCATACACATCCTACAGCACGCCCAAAAACTTTATTTGCCACGCATTATCATGAACTGAATGAACTGGCATCTACCATGCCGAGGATCAGGAACTTTAATGTGTCTGTGAAAGAAATGTCCAACAAGGTGATTTTCCTGCGTAAACTGGTGCCGGGCGGCAGTGAGCATAGCTTTGGTATCCATGTAGCCAAAATGGCCGGGATGCCGCCAAAGCTGATCAGCCGTGCCAATGAGATCCTGAAAAAACTGGAGATTGACCGCACCGAAGGGCAGAGCATCAAGGACAGTATCAAAAAAGTGCAGAACCAGGCCTATCAGCTGCATATGTTTGCTGTAGATGACCCTGTACTGGTACAGATCAGGGATATGCTGAATAACCTGGATGTAAATGTACTGACGCCGGTAGAGGCCCTGCTGAAACTGGATGAGATCCAAAGACTAATCAAACAATAATATGGATACTTGTAGCCTGCGCCGCCACTGCTCTCTCAATTTTGTGATCATCATGGCCGCGCTGGCCTTGCTGTCTGCATGCGGTATCAGAAGGCCGTCTGCCTATAGTACCACAAAAGCGGCGAAAGCTGCCGAAGCAATGGCCGACCTGAAAAGTAAGGCTTTATACAGGTTTATTACAGACTGGACAGGGGTAAGGTATAAATTGGGAGGATTGGACAAAAGGGGCATAGATTGTTCAGGATTTGCCTTACTTTTGAACAGGGAAATTTACGGACTGGAACTCCCTAGGCGGTCCAGGGACCAGGCAGATGTGATCAGGGAAAAGGATCCGGCGCAGCTGAAAGAGGGAGATCTGGTATTTTTCGCTTTCGGGGGCAATGAAATCGACCATGTTGGCGTTTACCTTAACCACGGGTTCTTTGTGCATGCCTCAACAACCCGGGGAGTGATCGTTGATGACATGAGCCTGCCTGCCTATCAGCATGTGCTGGTTAAAGCAGGGCCGGTGAAAAATTAAACGATAAATAAATAGAAATGGAACCTAAGCACGATATCTCCTTTTGGACTAAATATAAAAAATTTGCTACAACCGAAATATTGATGTATCTTATTATGATCATAGGTATAGGGTTAGGGATTATTTTTCTTAGCTAATATAAAATCGATAAAAAAAAACTAAAATACTGATGAAGTTAAATTTAATCCGCCCTCTTGCTTTTTTTGATCTGGAAACTACCGGCGTTAATGTAGGTGCTGACCGTATCGTTGAAATTGCAATTTTAAAAGCCATGCCAGATGGAACTGAGCTGGTAAAAACAATGCGTATTCATCCTGAGATGCCCATTCCTTTACAATCATCCCTGATCCACGGGATCTATGATGAGCATATCGCCGATGCACCCAAGTTTAAGGAAGTGGCGGCGGAGCTGGCCGAATTTATTGGGGATGCAGACCTTGCGGGATACAATTCCAACCGCTTTGATATCCCTGTCCTGCTGGAAGAGTTTCTTCGTGCAGGTGTGGATTTTGAAATGGCCGACAGGAAGTTTGTTGATGTACAGAATATTTTTCACCAGATGGAGCAGCGTACATTGCGTGCGGCTTATAAGTTCTACTGTGATAAAGATATTATCAATGCGCATTCAGCAGAAGCTGATATCACGGCTACGTACCATGTATTGCTGGCACAGCTTGACCGTTATGAAAATGCTGATTTTGAAGACAAGCAGGGAAATATCAGCCAGCCTGTTAAAAACGATGTACATGCATTGCATACTTTCACCAATATGAACAAACCGGTGGATTTTGCCGGAAGAATGGTATTCAATGACAATGGTGAGGAAGTTTTTAATTTCGGCAAACACAAGAACCGTACGGTTGAGTCTGTTTTCGATTCGGAGCCAAGTTATTACGCCTGGATGAAACAGGGAGATTTTCCGTTATACACCAAGAAAAAACTGGAAGAAATCTGGCTGCGCTGGAATAAAAAGAAAGATTTGGCCAGGGCCGCAAAGCACCAGACACCAAAACCTGCTGAAGCAGCAAGATCCAACGAGGGCGTTAAACATGCTGATGCAGTAAAATCTGCTGAGGCTGTAAAATCTGCTGACGCTGTAAAAGACGCGGATGTAAACAAGCCTGCAGGAACAGATCGTACTGCTCCGGCCCAGACAAGAAACGACCAGCCCAGGAAATCTTTCCAGCAGCCTAAAAAGGAAAAACCGGCAGCAGAAGTAACTCCTGATATGCTTGAACAGCTTAAAATGAAATTTGGTAAATAATCTTCAATGAATAAATTAATATTAGTCAGCCTCATCAGTACGATGGGGCTGTCTGCTTTTGGTCAGCAGGTTTTGCCTGCAACGGCAACCGTTCAGCAGGCATATGCAAAGCAAACAAGAAATAAAAATGGTAAACCCGGGCCTAAGTACTGGCAGAATACTGCTGACTATGACCTGAAGGTTGATTTTGATCCCTCAACGAGGGTCCTCAAAGGCACCGTTGCAATCAGTTACAAAAATCAAAGCCCGGATACGCTAAAGGAAATCTGGTTTAAACTGTACCCTAACCTTTATCAGAAAGGTGCTCCCAGAACATCAAAAATCGCCGAGAAAGACCTGGGCGAGGGCGTTGCCATCAGCGAATTGGAACTGAATGGGAAAGCAGTGCCTGCTGCAGCAATTGCGATTGAGGGCACAAATATGCATACCGCTATTGCCGGTCTGGCACCGGGCGCAACTGCGAAGTTAAATATCAGCTACCAGTATATCCTTAATAAAGGTTCTCACACCCGTACCGGGCAGGTAGACGATGGTGCTTTTTTTATCGCTTACTTTTTTCCAAGGATTGCCGTTTACGATGATGTAGATGGCTGGAATAAATATCCTTATTTGGGAGATGCAGAGTTTTACAACGACTTTTGTAATTTTAAAGCAGCTGTAACGGTTCCCGGAGATTATGCGGTTTGGGCAACGGGAGACCTTGTAAATACTAAAAATGTGTTTACACCGGTGATTGCTGACAGGATTGCCCTTGCCGGAAAAGTTGATTCTGTAGTTGATGTCATTACCCCAGCAGAGCTTTCTGCGGGCACAGTGACCACCAAACAGGACCATCATACCTGGAAGTTTGAAGCAGAAAACGTGACGGATTTTGTTTTTGCGCTGAGCAATCACTATCTGTGGAAATCCAGCAGCCTGGTCGTTGATCCGAAGACAGGCAGAAGGACGCGCGTGGATGCGGTTTTTAATCCTGATCATAAAGACTATTACGAGGTGATCGGCTTTGCCAGAAAATCTGTAGAGGCGATGAGCTATAATTTCCCGAAATGGCCTTTCCCGTATCAGCACGAAACGGTGTTTGATGGTCTTGACCAGATGGAATATCCGATGATGGTAAATGATAACCCTACCGCGAAACGGGCAGATGCAATTACACTGACTGACCATGAGATTTTTCATACCATGTTTCCTTTTTATATGGGCATCAATGAAACAAAATATGGCTGGATGGACGAAGGATGGGCAACAATTGGCGAGTGGCTGATCTCACCAATGATTGATCCCTCAATCGTGGATGATTACGGCATCTCTGCTACGGCAATCTCATCCGGTACAGCAAGCGATACACCCATTATGACATTAACACCCGATCTTAAGGGCGTAGGGAGTTTTACAAATTCTTATCCCAAGCCGGGCATGGGCTATCTTTTTATCAAAGATGAGCTGGGCGATGAATTGTTTACAAAAGCTTTGCACCATTATATTGAACAATGGCATGGTAAGCACCCGATGCCCCAGGATTTCTTCTACAGCATGAATGAGGGTGCGGGCAGGAACCTGGACTGGTTCTGGAAGCGCTGGTTTTTCGAAGGCGGTGTGAACGACCTCGGCCTTGTTTCTGCAGATAAAACAGAGGGAGGGTATCTCATCAAAGTAGAAAATAAGGGCGGCAGGCCATTGCCTGTAGACCTGAGCTTAACGTATTCGGATGATTCTACAGAAAAGCTGCATCAGTCTGTAGGTGTCTGGGAGAAAGGTGACAAAACGATCTCTGTTCCGCTGAAAACGACAAAGAAACTAAAACGTATATTGCTGGGCAGTGTACATGTTCCGGATAAATTTGATAACAACAACTTTTTAAATGTGAAATAGGATAGAAGGTTCTCCTGCATCAACCATTTATAACATTTAAAAAGTTTTGTTGAACGAGCGATCCTGCCCGTTCAACGATTTGCAAATTTTATCTGAGGATTGAAATCTAAATTTATATCTGCCGGCCGTTTAAGCCGGCGGATATAAGCAAGCTGACATTTACAAGCCCCGGACGCCATGATTTCAATCAAAGAAGCAAAGTTGATCATACTGGAACATTCTAGGAAAGTTCCGGTTCACCCTATCCCGCTGGCAATGGCTTTAGGAGCTACACTGGCCACCGATCTTTACCAGCACCATACATCGTCCGGATATACGCGGGGATGCGAACTGACGGATGATGCCATAGGATATTTGAGGGGTATGGGCCATACCGAGGTGCAGGTTTTCCGACAGCCCCGGGTAGGGATCATCGTGGCGGCACAGGACCTGAGGCAGCCGGGGAGGGCCGAAATCTTCGGAAAAGTATCAGCATCGAATTCGCATGCACTTACTGCAGCTTTGAAGCAGCACGATATCAACAGGATTAACTTTTATAATGCCCAGGATACCCTGGAGGGCATGACCTCCGCTTTGACTGAAGCACTACTGGCAAATGATGTGCTGATCCTTACTTGTGGCATGAGCGTTGGTTGTTAAGATTTTGTGATCCGTGGGGCAGAGCAGGCAGGCATCAGGCAGATATTTAATAAGGTGAGACAGAAGCCCGGCAGGCCATTGTACTTTGGCGAGACTGATCATCAGGTTATTTTTGGGCTTCCCGGCAATGCTGCTGCCGTAATGAACAGCTTTTATCAGTATGTTTTGCCGGCAATTGAAAAGCTCAGTAATTTTAAAGTGGCACCAAAGAAAAACTGGTGAATGATCTCCCTGCAGCGCTGATGGTTGACAGGCTGGTAATCATCCGATCTGCCTGTCGTTCTTCTGTATGCAGTCATCAATAAATTTGGCTACGTGCCCTCAGTTCTCCCTGATATCTGTCTGATCTGAACGGTCAGTTACATAGGCTACCACGGTTTCGGGCAAAAAGGGAACGCTTACCCTACTGATGCCATTTTCTGCCGGTATGCTGTATTCTTTTTGAAAATCTTCTGCCAGTGGGATATCCCGTACCATCTGGGTGCGTTCCACCTGGTTCCTGTCCATGTATTTGAAGGCAAAGCAGGTGTAGATATTTTTAAGTCCTTTGCATTCAGATTTGATGCGGTAGCGGATGCTGTCGGTACTGTTATTGCAAAAGCTCACGTAGATCTTGCCTCCGTTCATTTCTGTAACTTCAACAGGGGCTGTCCATGTTTTTTTTGTTTGTGATTTTGTGGACAGGCCAAAAAGGATTAATCCGGATAACAGAAAGAAAGTTGTTACGATTTTTTTTACCATGATTTATAAAATTGGAATTGCAATCACAGCGCTTTTGCTCTGTGATTAACCATGGTAAAATTAGGGCGGCTGGGCCTGCAATAAAATACCCAAAAGTGGTGAAACCGCGAAAACCCCTTTTAAATAAAAAGGGAGCATCCCTAAGACACTCCCCGTTATTTTTCACAGATAGATATTTCTTCTTAAACAGAGATTGTGCCAAAATCCTGGGATCTAACAATATTTCATTTTTTTACGCGGATGGGTGTTTCCAGGAGCAATTATGATCTGGTCCTATAGAGGCCTGGCCCCAATACCGCGGAAAGACTTGTACATTTTTATGGACATCCCTGAATTTAGCTGCTAAACTGCAGTATTTATATCATTATCACATGCTAATAGTATTGCATCAATATTAAACGTATATGTGTTATACTAATTGTTTTATATTGATTTTTTGCGTTATTTATTTTTAACTTTATCGTCTGTTGTTCAAACAACAGATAATTAACTTTCGGAAATTATGGGTTTAAAGCTGCTGGTTGTAGAGGATGACGAAGGCGTTAGGGAAATGCTGAAATTGGTATTGAACTACGATGGCCATGACGTGATCATGGCGAAAGACGGGACGATCCTGGACAGCCTGGCAGAAATAAATCCTGATATTATCTTTCTGGACGAGTGGCTTTGCAACGAGAGGGGGAGCGACCTGTGCAGAAAGCTGAAAGCCAATGCCAGTACTGCCGGTATTCCTGTGATCCTGCTATCTGCACTGATGTCTGTTCAGCAGTTTTCTGTACAGGCAGGCGCTGATGGATTTATCAGGAAACCGTTTGACCTTGAGGAACTCACTGCAGTGATCAACAGGTATGCCTGATTAATTCAGGGGCAGCGAAAAACAGAAGGTAGAGCCCTTTCCTTCTACAGAATCTACCCAGATCCTCCCGTTTAAATGTTTTACGATCTCTGATGAGATGTACAGGCCTAAACCCAAACCCGGGAAAGTATACTCCCGGTTTCCGTTTACGCGGTAAAATTGTTCAAAGATGCGCTCCTGCTGATCTTTTCTGATACCAATACCAAAATCCTGTACACATATTTTTACCTCGCTGTCGTTCCCCTCCGTTGAAATGATGATGCGGCTTGCATCCGGGGAATATTTAATGGCATTGGTGAGGAGGTTGATGATGACCTGGCAGATCCTTTCTTTATCCCCGGTGATTTCTTTGTCAAAGTGCAGGTTTCTCTGTATCTCGTGATTGACGGAGGTACGCTGTACTTCTTCGATCACTTCTTCCACCATCTGGTTGAAACTAAATACTGAACTGGCCACCTGCAGCCGTCCGGTGCTGATTTTAGTCACTTCGAGGAGGTCTGCAATGAGATTGCTCAGCCGGTTGATCTGGTGATCCATCTTGGCCAGCAGTTCGGCATTTTTTGTATCGCCCGCCCGCCTGAACATCATTTCCATCACCTGTACATATGCTTTGATGCTCGTGACCGGTGTTTTTAATTCGTGACTGGCCACACCGAGGAAATTATCTTTTTGCTTTTCCAGTTCTTTCTGATCAGTGATATCAATATTGGAACCATACCATTTGATAATATGTCCGTTATCATCTTTTAGGGCAATAGCACGTACCATCCACCAGCGGTAAGTACCAAATTTATCCAGCAGGCGAAATTCAATCTGATAGGGGCTGCCCGTGTTTAAACACAGGCGCCAGGCCGCCCAGGCGCGCTTTTCGTCATCCGGATGTATGGTCTCTGCCCAGCCGTTTCCCAGCGCTTTGCTGATGGCGATAGGGCTTTTCTCGTTCCAGCGCTGGTTGATATAATCCAGCTGGCCCTGCGGGTCGCTCCTCCAGACCACTACCGGAACTGAATTGGCAAGGAATTCAAGTTCCCTGATGGCTATCTGGAGTTGTGTATTTTTAAAATCCAGTGCTTTTCCGGCTTTCAGCTCCGGACGGAGGTCGCGCGCTATGCCGGCAATTGCAATGGGCAGATCAGTGATGTCCTCGCGGATAATAAAAAGCTGTTTATGTATTGGGATTACTTCGCCGGTCTGCTGATGTACCAGTTCCAGGGTTCCAGACCATTTGCCACTGCGGTGCAGCTGCGGCATGATCACATCCCTGATCGCGGCAGCGGAATGTTCTGTATGGTACTGAAAGAGATTAGTTGTGCCCATATCTTCTTTATCCATCCCGATGAGCCTGAGTCCTGCAGCATTCAGGTAAATGGTGTTACCCTCAATATCAGAATAGTTGCAAAAGTCCTCGCTGATATCAACGATCATCCCCAGGCGCTGTAGTTCCGCCTTAGCTCTGATCTCCGGCCGCAGGTCGCGCACTGTGGCGCCCCGGCCTATGACCTCTCCGCTTTCCGGGTCCTTAGTGAGGATATAGTTCACCTGACAGGGAATATCTTCGTGGGTAAGGCGGTTCCTTAAACGAATGGTTCCCTGCCATCCCGTTTGCTCCTTAATTTGCTGGATCACGGTTTCCTGTACGCGTTTAAGTTCTGCAGCTGAGTAAAAGTCGTTGGCGCTGAGGGTAGTGACGTCCTCATCAGGATCTACCCCCAGTAATTTTCGCGCAGCTGCGTTCATATAGATCAGGTTGCCCTCCATATCTGCTACAGACATATGGTCGGCATTATGGTCTACCAGGCATAACAGCTGCTGCTCACGCATTCTGGCTGTGGAAAGTGCAAATGCAAGATGTTCTTCTGTTTCTGCGATCTTTTTTCTTGCCAGTACCAGCGCAGTAATGTCCACTATGGTTTGTACCACGCCTGCTGGTTCTCCCTGGGAGTTTCTCAGCGCTTTGATGGTATGGCTGAAATAAAAATCCTGCGGTGTTCCGTCAATCAGGATTTCTGTTTTGTCTTCCTTCTTATGGTAGGCGATACCTGTACTGAATACAAGTCTGATGTGTGCAACAATATGCTGCAAGCCTGCATCGGGCATTGCTTCCCTCACTGGTTTTCCAATAAGGGAAGCATCTTTTCCCAAAAAACTGAGCATACCGGCATTGACTGCTGCGATGACGATATCTTGTCCGATATAAATTGCCGTTGGTACAGCAGATGCCTCAACCAGCGATTTAAATAATTCCTGCTCTGAATTTAAGCTTGCCATAGATATCTTATGTAGCTACTAAGATATAATTTTTGTTATGGTTTAGAAAATTTCAGCGCGAACATGAATTTATGATGAATGCTCTAGTGCTTGTTTAAAATCTTGCAGGATATCTTCCTGATCTTCTATGCCTACCGACAATCTGACCATAGAGTCGGGGATGCCCATTTCTGCACGTCTTTCTGCCCCAAGTTCGAAGAAAATCGTATGTGCAACAGGGATGGCCAGTGTTCTGGTATCACCGAGATTGCTGGACTTGATCACGAGCTTGAGCCTGTTTAGAAAGGCAAAACAATCCACACCGTCATTGAGCGCAAAACTCATCAGTCCGCCATAACCATTAAAAAGGCTGCCGGCCAGTTCATGCTGCGGGTGGCTGGTTAAACCAGGATAGTACACCTTGCTGACAAGCGGGTGGGCTTCCAGAAATTCTGCCAGTGCCATTGCATTGGAGCAGGCCCGGTTAAGCCTCAGGGCGATGGTTTCTGAACCAACCGAAATCGTATGCGCTGCTTCTGGTGCAAGAGTTCCGCCACTGTCGCGCAGGCCTCTTTTCCTGATCTGGGTGATGCCAAGCATCTCCGGACGGATCTGCTCGCGCAGAACATCTGCAATGTTGGGGAAGTTTACCCAGTTATATAAACCTGTATCTGTTACACTGCCGCCCAGTGCATCGGCATGGCCACCGATATATTTCGTAAGTGAGTTGATCACCAGGCTTGCCTTTACCGTTACGGGACGGAAGATATATGGCGAAGTCATGGTATTATCTACCATGTAAATGATTGCCTTTTCTTCACAGAAGTCACCGATGGGCCCCAGGGCTGCTACCTGCGTAGCCGGGTTAGCGATAGTTTCTACAAATACCATTTTGGTATTTTCCTGATAGGCATTTTTGATTTCTTCAACTGAGGTTGCATCCACAAAAGTAATTGCAAGCCCCATGTCCATATAGGTCTGCATTACACTGCGGGTGTTGCCAAATAAATAAGAACTGGCAATGATATGGTCGCCGGCCTTCAGTAAAGCAAGCAGCGTGGCAGAAATGGCTGCCATACCTGTAGAGAATGCTACAGTAGCCATTCCATCTTCCATTTGTGTAACTTTATGTTCCAGCGCTGTTACTGTTGGATTGCCCTGACGGGAGTAAGCATAGCCTTTAGCCTTATTCTGAAATACATTAACCAATCCCTGAACGTCTTCAAAGCCCCAGGTAACAGCAGTATGGATGGGCTGGTGGAGCGCACCAAATTCTGGTTTTAGAAGACGGTCTGAATGTAATATAGTGGTTGTAAATCCTTTTTTATCGTTCATTTCTTTTCATTTTAACAGTGATGGCAAACTTGCGGCTTTTATTTGAAAAAAAAAACCTGTAAACCGATCTTTTACATTATTCCCCTTTCTATTCTGTTTTTCTTTCAGGTCAATTTGTTTACCGACCAGCATTGTGGTGTTTCGGGAGGGTACACAGTGTTTAAATTACGTCTATATATGTGATCAAAGTTAGATTGTTTGATCATTTGAAAAACTTTTATCGCTCAAAACCAGTTTATTATTGGTACTAAAACGATTATTCAGAATGCGCTCCACTCATCCCGATAATTTTGACGCCGTAACACGATTGTTGGCAACAGAAATTACAAGAAAAAAGGAATTCCAGGAAATGACCGAATTGCTGTCATTTATCTGCCATACTCCCATAGCCATGATTAGCCTGACAGGACGTGATAAACAATACATCAAATTTAAAGTGGGCATAGATCTGCAGGAACAATTGAAGGAGGATACATTCTGTCAGTATATCAGCGAAGCACAGCAGATGCTGATTATTCCGGATGCGACTAAAGACCAGCGTTTCTTTGATAACCCTTTGGTGGTAAAGGCGCCCTTTATCCGGTTTTATGCAGGAATGCCACTGATCACCCGAAGCGGCATCAGGGTTGGAAGTATCTGTGTGCTGGGGAGAATACCAAAAGAACTGAGCGCTACACAAAAACACAGGATGAGAGTGCTCTGCAAACGTATCTCAGAAATGATTGAACTGGAGTTTAGCCAGGTGGCTTAACAATTTGCGTGTAAACAGGCCATTGATTTGTATTTCATTCTGTACTTTTAGCTTTCCGAATTGAAATATGAACAAAACTCTCTTACTTACCGCTGTTTGCGGCGCGATGTTGTCTTCTGTTTGCGCGCAAACCAAACCTGCAGCCGGAAATTACCAGCCATCGGGGATTTTCTCTCCAAACTTTTACACCCATAGGGGCGATGAGTTCCGCACGGCAGAAGGCCGGCCGGGGCCAAGGTACTGGCAAAATCATGCTGATTACCAAATCAGTGCTACCCTGGATACGCTGAGCAACACACTGACTGCGGCAGAAAATATTACCTATACCAATAACAGCCCGAATGTGCTGAGCTCGCTGTGGCTGCAAATTGATCAGCAGATCTATAAAAAAGGTGCGCGCTCCAAGTCTTCTGGTGGAAGCTACACTTTTGATGACACTACGGAAGGGAACCAGTTCAAATCTGTCCATATTGTGGTGAATGGCAAAAAACAGCCTGCAAATTATGTGATCACGGATACACGGATGCAGATCCGTTTGCCCGAGGCGCTGGCAGCAGGCGGGGCTAAGATTAATATCCTGATCGAATATGCATATACGGTGCCGGGAGCATTTGGCAGCCGCACGGATTTTGCGGTTACAAAAAACGGAAAGATCTTTGAAATTGCACAGTGGTACCCAAGGATGTGCGTATACGACGATTCAAGAGGATGGGACACACTGCCATTTTTAGGCAGCGGCGAGTTTTATCTTGAATATGGCGATTTTGATTATAAAATTACGGTACCCTGGGATGTGATTGTGGCCGGCTCCGGCGAGTTGCAAAATCCCAGGGAGGTGCTTACTGCGCTCCAGAACAAAAGAATGGAAGCCGCAAAGAGCAGTGACCAGACAGTGATGATCAGGACAGCGGCAGAATTGAATGACCCTGCATCGAGACCTGTACAAAAGGGAAGCCTCACATGGCACTTTATCATGAGAAATACCCGCGATGTGGCCTTTGGCGCTTCAAAAGCATTTATATGGGACGCAGCAAGGATTAACCTTCCGGAAGGAAAAAAATCACTGGCCATGTCTGTTTATCCTGTGGAGAGCGCGGGCAATGACAGGTGGGGGCGCTCAACAGAATACCTGAAAGGCTCAATCGAACATTTTTCTGAGAAATGGTATCCCTATCCTTACCCGGTTGCGATCAATGAAGCAGGAATAGCCGGCGGCATGGAGTATCCGGGGATTCTTTTCGATGGCATTAACGATAAAGGAAAAGAACTGTTTTGGGTAACTGCGCACGAAATAGGGCACAACTGGTTCCCGATGATCGTTGGCTCAGACGAACGCCGCTATCCATGGATGGATGAGGGCTTCAATACTTTTATTGATGTTTATGCCTCGGATGTGTTTAACAAAGGAGAATATGCACCAAAAAGGGACAGTGAGTATGCTGAAAACCAGGGAAATCCGGCAGATGAAATCATTCCTTTCATCACTGACCCTGAGGCGCCTGTGATTATGACTGCTGCTGACGCGATTCCGGAGAAATACAGACATGCCTATGCTTATTTTAAACCTGCTTTCGGGATGATCCTGCTGAGGGAACAAATCCTGGGGCCTGAACGGTTTGATTATGCTTTCCGTCAGTATATTGCAGATTGGGCGTATAAACACCCTACACCATATGATTTTTTCCATGCTATGGAAAATGGTGCGGGCGAAGATCTCTCCTGGTTCTGGAAAGGCTGGTTTTATCATAACTGGAAACTGGACCAATCGGTACTGGATGTGACTTACAGCGGCAATTCCGGGAAGAAATTTGTACAGGTTAGGGTTGCCAACCTGGAGAAAATGGTGATGCCTGTAAACATTGCCGTTACATTTACGGATGGTACTGTTTATACACAGGTGCTGCCGGTTGAAACCTGGCTGATCAATAAAATACATGTGCTGAGAATTGCCTCGGAGAAAAAAGTAAAATCCGTGGAATTGGATCCTGAGCATAAACTGCCGGATGTAAACCGCAGGAATAATTTGCTGAAAATGAATTAAGTTGTTTGAATAACAGGGGCAGGGAGCGTAAAGAAAAAAGTACTTCCCTGCCCTTTGATACTTTCCACCCAGTTCCGGCCACCGTGATCACCGATGATCCGGGAACAGATAAATAAACTCATTCCCTTCCGTTAAACACACTGGTGATATCCTCAACGCGGTAAAATTTATCAAATATTTTGTGCAGTTCTTATTCAGAAATGCCTATTCTCTGGTCAGTTACCGAAAACAGCAGGTCGCCATTCTCCATAAATCTGGCGTCCAGCAGAATCTGTTTGGCCCCGGGCGAATATTTGGCTGCATTGCACACGATCTTTATAAGCACCTGTTCCATCCTCAGCTTACCAATGCTGACCATCCGGCTTTCATCCATGGTAATGATCAGTTCATGAGAAGGTACCAGCTGAGGGATCAGACCGGCCATCTGATTCAGATATCCGTTAAAATCTGCCAGTTCAAGATTATACTGACAGGCATTAATAACTGTGACTTCTGTGGTTTGACGTTTATATTTTATGGTAAATCAAACAGGAAAAACTATTGTTTTAATCAGGATAATTTTAGGTTTATTACTGTGCTTTCTTGTTTTTGTGAATCTGAGTCAACTTATATCGCAAATTATCCATTGTATTAACGATAAGTGCCTTTTGATAGTTAATTTATATCAATTCAGGTGTGGATAACATGTGGATTATTCCTTTGATTATAAATTTGGATGTTTGAGTTAAAATCTTAAATTTGATTTAACCAAATATTTACCTATGTCTACATCTCTGCCCAACCTGGCTGAATTGATCAGCCATATCACTTTATACAATAGCGAGAAAGCATACAGGCAGCTTTTTAAACTGCTCTATCCATCATTATACAGATTTTGCCACTGTCTGCTGAAGTCGAGGGAGCTGGCGGAAGAGACGGCCAATGACGTCATGATCACGCTTTGGCGTAACAGGCAACATCTCAGTGAAATTCAAAATGTGAGGGTGTATAGTTTTGTAATTGCGCGTAACCTTTCGCTGAATGTCCTGAACAGGGGCAGGAAGAGAGATATGGTTGCACTGGAGGATATCATGATAGAGATTGAACTGGATACGCCCAATCCGGAACAGCTCCTGATTAACGGCGAACTGAAGAAAAAACTGGAGAACGCAACCAGCGCGCTCCCTGCCCGCAGTAAACTGGTTTTTAAACTGATCAGGGAAGACGGCCTGAGCTACAAAGAAACCGCAGAAATCCTGAATATTTCTGTTAAAACTGTTGATGCACATTTGGTTACGGCAGTTAAAAAATTAACGGCCATTCTGAAGGCCGAGTTTAAGCTTATGTAATTTTTTTTCAAATTGTACTAGGGAGTTTTTGAATATTTGGTGTCCTATTACCTGCAAACCAAAAATAAACTTTCTGCGGTGTGATGGATACCAACAAAATCATAGAATTATTGGCCAGGAAAATGGCTGGTGAAGCTACGGCCGAAGAACTTAAACAGCTGGATGAACTGATTTTGAGATATCCCGATGCTGTTTATTATGAGGAGATCCTGAAAGAGATCTGGGAAGCATCTGCCGGCAATGCGGAGGATGTCCCTGATCCGGGACAGGCTTATCTCTTGCACCAGCTTAAATACCATCAGGACTTTCCTGTTCAGGCAGACCATGCCACAAAATCTGCAGAACCTTCTGAAAATATGTTTTCGCTCGCTGTGGGCATGCTGATCGTATTGCTGGTTTGTTTTACCTACTGGAATGTACGGGACAAAGGCGGGCCGGAAATCCGGATTTCTGTTGCTAAGGGAATGCGCAGGAATTTTGTGCTGCCCGATGGTACGCTGGTTTGGCTCAACTCAGGCAGTAAGCTTTCCTATGCTGCTGATTTTAATCAAAAAGATGCCCGGAAGGTACATCTGGAGGGAGAGGCTTTCTTTGATGTGAAACATCTTGCTGGCAGGCCTTTTATCGTGCATACGGAAAAAATATCTGTCAAAGTACTGGGGACAGCCTTCAATATCCAGGCTTATCCCGAAGACAGGACTTCTGAAGCCACACTGCTGCGTGGCTCTATCGAATTGTATGTGAATGGCAGTGCTAAACAAAAAGTGATCCTAAGCCCCTCGGAGAAATTTGCTTTCAGGGAGGAGCGTTCCCGACAGAAAAGCAATATCCGTACTAAGGGCACAAGGAACCTGATACTGATTGACCATGTGAAGCCGCTGAAAATAGGCAGCTCAGAATACATTGAAGAAACATCATGGAAGGATAACAGGCTGGTATTCAAAAATGAGTCCCTGGCTGAACTGAAGCCAAAGTTTGAACGCTGGTTTAATGTGAAGATCAGTATGGAATCGCCTTTAACAGGCACTTACCGGTTTACCGGCGTATTTACAAAAGAAAGTATTACAGAAGCCTTAACGGCTATGCAGCTCATCAAACCATTCACCTTTAAACTTTCAGCACATGACGTGATTATCCATTAAAAAAGGGGAGAATGCGACCAACATTCTTCCCCTTTAACCTTCAAACGGTAGTAAAACTACCATTGTTCGATTGCTAAACTTTGAAAAACTAATCTATGAAAAAAAAGGGATTGTTCAATGCAGGCGTATGCATCCGATTTTCCACAAAAAAACTATTGATCATGTTAAACTGGATTTTCGTTTTGTCGTTTGCCTGCTGTCTTCAGGCTGCTGCGGCCGGCTACGCCCAGGTCAGGAAAGTTGATCTGGAATTCCGGCACCTGAAGCTGAAGGACGCGCTGACCACGCTGGAAAATAAAGGGCAGTTGCGGCTGCTGTACAGTGAAGAAGATCTTCCGGCAGATAAGGTCATTGATCTGGTAAACAGTAATATATTGATTGCGGATGCATTGGATATGCTGCTGAAGGATACCGGGCTGAAATTTCAGCTGCTGGAAGACGGGTTGGTTGTGATCCGTCCCACAACTGCAGCGGCAGATGTTATTGTGAAGGGAACTGTTACTGATGCCAGAGGCCAGGCATTACCGGGCGTGAGCGTAAAGTTAAAGAATACACCAATAGCGATCAGCACCGATGCTGCGGGTAAGTTCAGCCTGAAAGTACCTGAGAACGGGACGCTTGTTTTTTCTTTTATGGGTTTTGTTACCCAGGAGGTGGCTGTTGGCGGACAGTCTGTAATCAATGTGAAGCTGATGGAAAATAGTCAGGCATTGTCCGAAATCGTGGTAGTGGGTTATGGTACGCAGAAGAAAGCCGTGGTATCTGGAGCGGTGACGGCTGTGAAGGGGTCTGAACTTGCCAAAACACCAACCGCTAATTTATCCAATTCCCTTGCAGGCCGGCTTCCCGGCGTTACCGCAGTACAAACCAGCGGGGAACCGGGCTATGATGGCTCTACGATTCGCATCCGCGGCGTAAACTCACTGGGAAATAATAATGCACTCATTGTGATTGATGGGGTTCCCAACCGCGCCGGGGGACTTGAGCGGATCAATCCCAATGATGTGGAAAGCGTATCTGTGCTTAAAGATGCTTCTGCTGCAATTTATGGTTCGCGGGCAGCAAACGGAGTAATCCTTATTACTACCAAACAGGGGAAGTCGGGCAAGCCACAACTAACGTATGAGTTTAGCTATGGGCTGCAGCAGCCTACAAGGACACCAAAGATGTCGAGCTCCTCACAGTATGCAGAGATACTGAACGAGCTGAAGATCTTTGGTGCGGATTTGCCAACGAGTCAGTGGAATGCTGCCTGGCAGGCATTTAACACTACCGGCTCTTACACCAGGCCCGATAATGGCAGTTTGCTGAGTCCGGCATACCGTCCGGATGAGCTGCAGAAGTTCAAAGATGGTTCTGACCCTTTGCGCTATCCGAATACGGATTGGTTTGGTACTACCCTCAAAACCTGGTCGCCCCAGCAAAGACACAACGTGCAGATCAACGGGGGCGCAGAAAACATCAGGTACCTGATCTCGCTGGGATATTTGGACCAGGACGGGTACTATGAAAAATCTGCCACCGGTTACCAGCAGTATGACCTGCGGCTGAACCTGGAAACCAATCTCAGCAAATATGTTACTGCAAGCCTGGGGATTACCGGGAGGGAAGAAATGCGCAATTATCCTACGGTGGCAGCTGCTGATATTTTCAGGATGCTGGTACGCGGAAAGCCCACTGAGCCTGAAGTATGGCCAAACGGCCTGCCCGGGCCGGATATAGAATATGGCTTTAACCCTTATGTGATCACCACAGACCTTACCGGATATAACCGCGACAGGAGAGACTATTTCCAGTCGACCGGCAAAATAGAAATCAGGGTTCCCGGTGTGGAGGGTCTGAAATTGACCGGAACTGCGGCCATAGATAAATTCTCGGGCAGGCAAAAGAACTGGCAGACACCATGGACGTTATACTACTGGGACAAGAAGAGCTTTGAGCCGGATGGTGTAACGCCTGTGCTGACAGGATCCGTGCGCTCACAGCGTACAGATGCCAGTTTATCTGAAACCGCGGGAGATCAGCTGGCGGTAAACCTGATGGGGATGCTAAACTATGATAAAAAGATCGGGGAACACAGCCTGGCACTAATGGCGGGGGTAACGCGCGAAAAGGTAGACAATGATGCCTTTGCCGCGGCCAGAAGGTATTTTCTCTCTACTGCTTTGCAGGAGCTGCTGGCGGGAAGTGACAAAGAACAAACGATCACCAATCCGGCTTCTGATCCGTACAGTCTGTTCAGGAGAGCAAGGTTAAGCTATTTTGGAAGAGTGGGTTATAATTATAAGGAAAAGTACCTTGCAGAATTTCTATGGCGCGCAGACGGGTCTTATATCTTTCCGGAAGACAAGCGGTTTGGGTTCTTTCCCGGTTTGTCGGCAGGCTGGCGTATTTCCGAGGAACAGTTCTTTAAGGAGGGAGTGCCTTTTGTAGATAACCTCAAATTAAGGGCTTCCTGGGGGCAGATGGGCGCAGAAGCCTACTTTGGTGATGCACTGGCCGAATATCAGTACCTCAGTACCATAGGTTTTGGAAATTATGTGACCAATAACCAGCAAACGCAAACACTGCATGAAAACAGGGTGCCCAACCTTTCCTTTGGCTGGGAAGTAGCCAATAATGCCAATGTGGGTTTAGATGCAGCTTTTCTGGGCAACAGGCTCAACCTGGAATTTGATTATTTTTATAATAAGCGGACTAAGATCCTGATCAGCCGTGCAAATTCTGTTCCGGGCAGCTCCGGGATTACCGATAAACTGCCCCCGGTAAATCTGGGCAAGGTAAACAACAAGGGCTTTGAATTTAAACTGGGCTTCAATGATAAGATCGGTGAGCTCAGCTATAATGTTAGTGTAAACGGAGGGTATGCGAAGAACAAGATCATTTTCTGGGACGAAACTCCGGGGGCGCCCGAATGGCAGCGTTCTACAGGTATGCCAACAGGAACAGGGCTGGTTTACCAGTATGCAGGCGTGTTTAAGGACCAGGCAGAAATTGATGCCAATATGGTTAACTATAGTGCCTTTACCGGAAAGCTACTGCCGGGCGATATGAAATTTGTGGATGTAAATGGTGATGGAAAGATTAACGGAGATGATCAGGTACGCCTGGACAGGACCAGTACGCCCACTTTTACCGGTGGTTTTAACCTCAGCCTGCAGTACCGCAATTTTGACTTCTCAGCGTTGATCCAGGGAGCAACAGGCGGAGTACAGAGCGTAGGGCTTACGGAATCAGGGGATATTGGCAATTTCCTGGAATGGTCGTATAGAAACAGGTGGACAATCGACCGGCCCAGCAGTGAATATCCCCGCCTTTCCAACCGCGGGCAAACTTATTTTACTGATTTAAATATCGCAGGAAATAATACTTACTGGATCCGTAACAATAATTATGTGCGTGTAAAAAATGTGGAGCTGGGATATACGTTTCCGGGAGAAATCTGTAAGAAAATAGGTCTCTCTGCATTAAGGGTTTATGTGAACGGCCTTAACCTGTTTACGTTTGACAAGATCAAGATCTGGGACCCTGAATCTACAAACTCCAGTGCCCAGTATTATCCCCAGGCGCGGGTGATCAACTCTGGTATTAAAGCAACTTTCTAACCCTATGTCCATGAAGATATTAATATATTGTTCTATGAAACAGATGATTAAGTATAAATATATTTACTTTTTATTTATCCTGCTGCTGCTAGCGGCCGGCTGTAAAAAAGATTTTCTTGCTGTAGACCCGCCTGACCAGATCCAGGCAGAACTGGTGTGGAAAGACCCGGCCCTGGCGCAGGCTTTTGTAACTGATATCTATAACGGGCTGAGCGTTGGCGGTTTTGCCGAGCAGATGCTATCTTCGGTGTCTGATGAAAGCCTTTTTACGCATCCTAACAGGGGTATCGATTTGGTGAACGCCAGTACGATCAACCCGACCACACTGGGCTGGGTAGATGATTCCTGGAGCTATAACCTGATGTATAACAGGATCCGTGCCTGCAATATCACTATTGAGAAGCTATCAGGCACGGATAACAGTATCACTGACCAGCAGCTGAAAGATCAGCTGCTTGGCGAGGCGCATTTCCTGAGGGCCTACTTTTACCAGCAGCTTGTGCGCTACCAGGGCAGTGTGCCGCTCGTAACAAAAAGTTATGCACTGGATGATGATTTCACGATCAAGAGGTCTACCTATGAGGAATGCATCAACCTGATCATAAAAGATTGTGAGGATGCAATTATGATGCTGCGCGGGAAAACGCTGCCATCCGGACGTGGTTCCTCCCTGGCTGCCATGGCGCTTAAATCCCGGGTGCTGCTGTATGCGGCAAGCGATCTACATGACATTCCAACGGCAAAATCCAAATCACCGGTGATCTCAGGATACAGCAACCCGGAATACCTGGGCTACGTTAGCGGCGACCGTAATCTGAGATGGAAAGCAGCGCTTGATGCGGCTAAAGCGGTAGTTGATGCAGGTACTGGTTACAGGCTAAACCTTAGCACTAAAGCATCTGCCGAAGAAGGCCGGTTGAATTATAAAAGTGTCGCCATGGGCGGAGGAAGCAAGGCGCCGGGGATTGATGCGGCAGCCGCATCGGAACTGATCCTCGCCAGGTATTTTATAGATCTCAGTGATATGCGTTATGGGCGGGCGAACGGGCCGAACGGCTACCACAACTGGGCAGGAAATACGCCCATTGGTTTGCTGGTTGATGATTATGAAATGGCCGATGGTACTGCGTTTAGCTGGACTAATCCGGCACAGAAGTCGGCTCCATACCTTAACCGTGATCCGCGTTTATATGCAACCATACTCTACGATGGTGCGGGATGGAAACCGCGCGACAAGGTCTCGGGAAATGTAGATCCTGCCAACCAGATCCAGACCGGGGAATATGACTTGCTGGAAGGGGGCAGCGTAATCACCCTGAAAGGACTGGATACCCGCGGAAGCTCTATAGAGAACTGGAACGGCAGCTGGACAGGTTATTACACCCAGAAGTTTATTGACCCGGATCCCAATATTGTAGATGCCAACCAGCCCCAGTTTGTGCCCTGGCCATTTTTCAGGTATACAGAAGCGGTTCTGAATTATATTGAAGCGAGTATAGAACTTAACCAGCTGCCCGAGGCGGTATTGTGGTTAAACCGGATCCGTTTCAGGGCGGGTATGCCGGCGGTAACGGCAGGTTCCCAGTCAGCGTTAAGGGATATCTATCGTCACGAGCGGCGGATAGAGATGGCATATGAAGAACAGCGTTATCATGACACGCGGCGCTGGATGATTGCACCGGAGACACTGGGCAGGAAAACGACCTACATCAAAATCACCGGTAAATTCAAAACTGGAAAAACGATGTCGGCCCCCTATCATTATGATCCTTCAGTGTACGATTATACTTATACGCCTACAACAGAAACGGCACAGGAAGACCGCAGATGGGATGATAAGATCTATTTCAGGCCCTTTAGCCGTGATGAGATCAACCGAAACAAAGACCTGAAACAGAATCCCGGTTACTAAAGATGAAAGCATTATTAACGTTCGTTCTGCTGATCAACTCCTTTTTCTGCATTGGACAGCAGAAACTGGAGTCGTATCGGCAACAGATTGAAGGAACTGGACTTGCTTTTACGATGCAGCCTGTGCCAGCGGGTGAATTTATGATGGGCAGTGCGCATGGCAAAGCAGATGAACTTCCCCTGCATCCTGTAAAGCTGGATGCCTTCTGGATGGCTGCCTTTGAGCTGACCTGGGATTTATATGAGCCCTTTCTTTACAGGGATTTTGAAGTAAGCCATAGTACGGGGATAGTCCCTCCGAAGGTGGATGCGGTTACCAGGCCAACCAAGCCTTATCTGGATATGACCTTTGGCATGGGAAAGGAAAACCATCCGGCGCTTGCGATGACGCAATACAATGCGATACAGTACTGCAAGTGGTTATATGCCAGAACAGGAGTGTTTTATCGTCTTCCAACTGAAGCTGAATGGGAGTATGCCTGCCGCGCAGGGAGCAGTGCCGAATATGCTTTTGGTGAGCTGAAGGATATTGATCAATATGCCTGGTACCAGCTGAACAGTGGTGGTAAAACACATGAGGTTGGAAAGAAGAAGCCAAACAGATGGGGCTTATATGATCTGTACGGCAATGTAGCGGAGTGGACTTACGATCAGTATATACCTGGTTTTTACAGTCTTCCCAAAGCATCGGCACGCAATCCGGTGGCTGTGCCCGACAAGTTATATGCACATGTGATCCGTGGCGGCAGTTACGAAGATATGGCTGCGGACCTGCGTTCGGCGGCCCGCCATGCCTCAGATCCTTCGTGGAAACAACTGGACCCGCAGATCCCTAAAAGCAACTGGTGGTTCCCTGAAGCGCCTTTTGTAGGTATGAGGCTCGTACGGCCTCTGCCTACACCTTCAAAGTCTGAGATTGATGCCTACTATGACCAGCCTGTGATCCCTGATTATTAACCTTAAAAATATGAAAGATATGAACAATGAAGATTTAAACGGAAAACGCCGTGAGTTTATCAAAGCCTCTGCTTTGATTGCGGGAGGTGTATTGTTGAATAACTTCTCTTTTGCCGGCGGGCATTCGTCCGTTGATGATACGATTAAAATTGCGCTGATCGGTTGTGGCGACCGGGGCACGGGCGCAGCTTTTCAGGCATTGAGCACTTCGGCAAACGTAAAGCTGGTAGCGATGGCAGACGCCTTTCAGGACCGGATGGACAGCAGCCATAAAGCGCTTTCTGAAAAGTTCAAACAAAAGGTGGATGTTCCGCAGGAACGCAGGTTTATCGGGTTTGATGCTTACCAGAAAGCGATTGCGCTCGCAGATGTAGTGCTGCTTACTACACCTCCTGGTTTCAGGCCTGTGCATTTTGAAGAAGCCGTAAAACAGGGAAAGCATATTTTTATGGAAAAACCTGTAGCTGTAGATGCACCAGGGATCAGAAGGGTACTGGCCGCGGCAGAAACTGCAAAGCAGAAAAAACTCAATGTTGTTGTGGGGCTGCAGCGCCGTTATCAGGCCAATTATCGGGAGGCGCTGCAGCGAATCCATAACGGAGAGATAGGAGATATATTTGGAGGGCAGGTTTACTGGAACAGTGGCGGAGTATGGGTAAAGAAACGTTTGGCAAACCAGACAGAGATGGAATACCAGATGCGGAACTGGTATTATTTTAACTGGCTTTGCGGCGACCATATTGTTGAGCAGCATGTTCACAATATCGATATTGCCAACTGGGTGAAAGGAGCTTATCCTGTGTCGGTACAGGGGACGGGGAGCCGGGCCTGGAGGACAGGCAAAGATTATGGCGAGATCTACGATAACCATTCGGTGGAGCTCAGCTATGCAGATGGTGCTGTGATCCATAGCCAGTGCAGGCATTTTGAAGGAACCGCTAACCGTGTGGATGAAAGCTTTCAGGGAACTAAAGGAAAGGTTTACTTATCTGGCTCTAACCAGGCTGTGATATGGGATCATACAGGTCGGGAAATCTACAGGCATCCGGCAAAGGGCAATGCCAATCCATATCAAACTGAACATGATGAGCTGTTTGCCGCAGTGAGCAGGCGCGAACATAAATTCAGTGATGCAGAACGCGGTGCCAAAAGCTGTTTTACGGCTATTATCGGGAGATATGCCACCTATTCTGGCGAAACGATTAAATGGGACGATGCACTGAAGGCAGAGAATAGCCTGATGCCAGACCAGTTAAGCTGGACTGCGCGCCCAAAAGTTTTGCCGGATGAAAGTGGGTTATATCCTGTGCCAATGCCTGGTAAAACCAAGGTAATCTAACAGGATTTGAGTAATAAACAGAATTGTGCCGGAAATACGATTAAATATGCCTTATTTCACATTTAAGCGTGTTTTTGATCAGATTACTTTGTTGTTAAGCTCATTCTTACATTAGGCTTTTTTGTGCTTTTATTTATGTTTATAAACTTTATAATCAGACTATTGTATATTTATGAATAAATTAACTGTTGAGATTAGCGAAAAGAGACATATCAATGATATATTTGAAATATGAACAGAACAGAATTTATCAAAAACAGTTTACTTGCTACAGGAACGCTGCTGGCAGGTTCATCGGTTAATGCGATGGCTGAAGGGGCGGCTAAACCAGCAGCTTATCCATCGATGGGAGGTAAAACTTTTAACCTTGATTATGCGCCCCATGAAGGGATGTTTGCAAACCATGCGGGCAAAAGTTTTACTGATCAGATTCAGTTTATGTATGACCAGGGTTTTCGGGCTATAGAGGACAATGGTTTTCTGGCGAGACCGCTTGATGAGCAAACAAAGATTGGGAACCTTCTTGCGAAACTGGGCATGCGAATGGGCGTTTTTGTAGTGGATGGCGGAGATAATTGGAAGTCCTCTCTTGCTACAGGCAGGAAAGAATTCAGGGATCATTTTGTAGACACCTGCAAGCGATCAGTAGAGGCCGCGAAACGGTGCAATGCGAAATGGCTTACGGTTGTTCCGGGATTTTACGAAAGAAAGCTTCCTTACGGTATACAGATGTCAAATATAATGGACGCGATGCGTGCGGGCGCTGAGGTGTTTGAACCTCATGGGCTGGTGATGGTACTGGAAACTTTAAGCGATACCCCTGAGTTGTTCCTGCAGCAGACGCATGAAACCTACAGTTTGTGCAAGGCTGTAAACAGTCCTTCCTGTAAAATACTTTTCGATATCTATCATATGCAGCGCACAGAGGGTAACCTGATCGTTAATCTGGACCGCTGCTGGGAAGAGATCGCCTACATCCAGATCGGCGATAATCCGGGCAGAAAGGAACCTACAACCGGAGAGATCAACTATAAGAACATCTTCAGGCACCTCCATGAGAAAGGCTATAAAGGTGTAATGGGCATGGAGCATGGTAATTCTGTTAAAGGCAAGGAAGGAGAGCTGAGGGTGATCCAGGCTTACCGTGAATCTGATAATTTTCTGGCCTAACCCGGATTAAACAATATCTTACTTTAAGCGGGAGTAAAGAGGCGGTTTTAATACAAAAATAATTACTTTAGGCTCTGTATTAGCCCCCTCATCTGTGTATCAATTGAAAACCAAATATTTAGCATTTCTATCCGCAGCTCTTATAAATTTTAGTGTAAACGCACAGGATGTTGTTCAGTATGTACAGCCATTGGCAGGTACTGCAGCCAGTACTACCGCTGCGTCGTTGAAACATGGCGGCGGAACTGAATTAAATGCCAATACCATTCCGGCTGTAGGATTGCCATTTGGCATGACGCAGTTTACACCGCAGACACGGCTGTCTGAAACCAAGTGCCAGCCGCCCTACTTTTATCAGGACAATGTGATCAATGGGTTTAGGGCTACGCACTGGCTGAGCGGATCCTGCACGCAGGATTATGGAAGTTTTACGGTGATGCCGCTTACGGGAAGCCTGAAAACCACAGCGGACCAATACGGCACGAAATTCTTTCACAAGGATGAGATTACAGCCCCTCATTATTATAAAGTAAGTTTGCCTTCGTATCAGCTGGATGCAGAATTTACATCTACGCTGAGGGCGGGAATGATGCAGTTCACAGCAAAGAAAGCTGATAGTTTATATCTGCTGATCATGCCCAACAGCGATCAGGGACAGGGATTTATTCAAGTGGATCTGGAAAAGGGAGAGGTATGGGGATATAACCCTGCCCATCGGATCTACCAGGGCTGGGGCAAGCCCGCGGGATTTAGCGGATATTTCTATATCAAGCTGGACAGGGTTGCCGGAACCGGTGGAACATTTAGCGGAGATACGATCTTATCAGCAAATAGTGTAAAAGACCGCAAGGATATTGGCGCGTACCTGGGCTTTAAGGTTAATAAGGGCGATCAGCTCCGGATAAGGATCGGTACCTCATTCAGCAGCCTGGAAGGAGCGCGCGCAAATTTACAGGCCGAAATTGGCAACTGGGATTTTACTGCGCTGGTAGCGAAAAACAGGCAGGTTTGGCAAAAGGCACTGGGCCAGATACAGGTGACAACGCCGGTGGAAAAGGATAAGCGCATTTTTTATACCTCGCTTTACCATGCGATGCAGCACCCAAGATTATTTAATGATATTGATGGAACCTATCCGCAGTTTGCAGGAGACTACCAGCTAAAAAAAATAAGCAAAGGCAATTACTATGATGATTTCTCTATGTGGGATATCTATCGCGCACAGCTGCCCCTTTTTGAATTGCTGAAACCGGGCCTGATCAATGACTGTGTACAGTCTATGATCCTCAAAGGACAGCAGGGCGGATGGCTGCCTATTTTCCCCTGCTGGAACAGTTATACAGCGGCAATGGTTGGCGACCATGGTACTTCATTTATCTCCTCTGCGTATACCAAAGGCATCCGTAATTATGATGTGAAAGAAGCTTACCGTTTGATGCGCCAGAATGCTTTTGATACGCCAGGCAAGGAAGACTATGTGAATGGCAAGGGCCGAAGGGCACTAAGCTCGTATCTCAAATACGGCTATATCCCTATGGAAGACAGTGTTCAGGAAGCTTTCCACAAGAAAGAACAGGTAAGCCGCACACTTGAATATGCCTATAATGATTACGCCCTGGCGATGGTAGCTAAGGGAATGGGCAAGACTGCCGACTACAATACCCTGCTGGCGAGAAGCAAAAACTACCGTAATGTATTTGATCCGGAGGTGAACATGATGAGGGGCAGGTATATTGATAAAAGCTGGTACCAGCCATTTAAGGGGAATGCCAAAGAGCCATACATCACCGAGGGAACACCACAGCAATATACTTTTTATGTACCACAGGATGTTCCGGGACTGAGCAAACTGATGGGAGGAAAATCAGGACTGGAGAAATCCCTGGATTTATTATTTGATAAACATGAGTACTGGCATGGCAATGAGCCTGGTCACCAGATCCCGTTCATGTATAATTTTACCTCTTCTCCCTGGAAAACTCATCTGCGGGTAAAGGAGATCCTGGCCGATGAATACAGTGACGGGCCGGGTGGTTTGAGCGGAAATGATGATGCCGGGCAGATGTCTGCCTGGTATGTATTTGCCTCAATGGGTTTTTATCCTTTAGATCCGGTATCCAATCGTTATACTTTTACAACACCGCTGTTTGACAGTGTGACCATCGGATTGCCGGGGGCAAAATCCTTACAAATCATTTCGCGCAAAAAATCTAAAAACTCAGGCTATATTACCAGTGTGAAATGGAATGGGAAAGCATATCAGCCCAATTACCTTACTTACGAAAAGCTAATGCAGGGCGGTAAAATAGAAGTAGAGCTGCAGGATCAACCAGATAAAGGCTGGGGGCTGGATTAGGCTCTTATTATCGCTGTCAGTTCCTCTAAAAAGGATTTCTGTCTTTCATTGATCATGACAGCAGCCTCTGCGAGAGTATACCAGGCAGCGTGATCTACTTCCGGAAAGCTTTTCATTTTTCCTGAACGGGGCGGCCATTCGATTTCAAAAGTGTTGCTTTTTATGGCATCCGCATCCAGGTCTCCTTCCGCCGCCCAGCACAGAACGGTTTTTCCGCCTTTTTGCTGAATGGCCTGCAGGGGGATAAAATCACCGCTGGGGCGATAGCCTGTTTCTTCTTCAAATTCTCTGATTGCAGCACTTAAGGGCTCTTCTTCCTCCAGTAGTTCTCCCTTTGGGATCGTCCACCAGCCTTCATTTTTTTTCGCAAAGAAAGGCCCTCCCGGGTGAACCAGGAAAAATTCAGTTGCAAGCTTCGATTTTCGGAAAAGGAGTATCCCGGCGCTTTTTTTCATATTCAAATATAAATGATTTTAGGTCTGGTAGAATGATATTAAAGCTCATATGCTCCACTGCAGTTAGCGGACATTCGTCTCTTAATATAAACTTAACGCCAGATGAAACATCATAGCCTTAAATTTGTCATCATATAAGTTCATACATCTAAAACCATCTATGTTAACAAGAGACGATATATTCGGCTATACTCCGGATCCAAAATACAGTGCTTCAGTAGCTTACTTCTCAATGGAGTTTGCAATAGACCAGGCGCTTAAAATATACAGCGGCGGGCTCGGCTTTCTTGCCGGATCTCATTTCAGGAGCGCATACGAGCTCAAACAAAACCTGGTAGGGATCGGGATGCTGTGGAAATACGGCTATTATGATCAGGCCAGGGATAAAGAAGGTTTGATGGTGCCCTCGTTTGTAGAAAAGGATTATTCGTTTTTACATGATACGGGAATTGTTTTTACCGTGCAGGTACATGATACGCCGGTACACGTAAAAGCTTTCCTATTAAAACCGGAGACTTTTGGTTCTGCTCCCTTGTTTTTACTAAGCACGGATATTCCTGAGAATGACGAGATTTCGCGTACGATCACCCATCGTTTATACGATCCGAACGAAGCAACGCGGATTGCGCAGAGCATTATCCTTGGGATTGGCGGCGCAACGCTGCTTGATCAGCTGAAAATGGAACCCGATTTTTACCATATGAATGAAGGACATTCGGTATGCCTTAACTTTTATCTTTATGCAAAGTACAGGGACCTGCAAGCGATAAAAAAACGCGTGGTCTTTACTACCCATACGCCTGAGATGGCAGGAAACGAGGAGCACAGTTACGCACTGCTGAAGGAGATGTCTTTTTTCTATCATCTGCAGGATCATGAAGTAAAGCATGTTCTAAATCTTGAAGGGGATATGTTTAGCTATACCCTGGCTGCCCTGAAATTTTCTGGTAAAGCCAATGGCGTATCCAGGCTGCATGGCGAGGTAGCAAGAGAGATGTGGGGCGCCAATGCGGGCGTACCGGAGATCACGTCGATCACAAACGCGCAGAACGGCGCTTACTGGAAAGACCCGGAGATTGCGCGCGCGATAAATGAAGACGATGACCAGGCAATTGCGGGCCGCAAGAAAGCATTAAAGAAAGAATTATTCAAAACTGTGGCAGACCAGTGCGGAAAGCTGTTTGATGAAAATGTGCTCACCATCGTTTGGTCGAGGCGCTTTGCCGGATACAAGCGGGCAGACCTGGTGATGTACGACTGGAGCCGGTTTCTGAATCTCATCAGCAATGCACAATTCCCTGTGCAGTTCATATGGGCAGGAAAGCCTTATCCTGAAGATACGGGCGCAAACGAGCTTTTTAATGAGATTATCACCCGTACCAAAGCATTTGCAAATTGCGCGGTACTAACCGGCTACGAACTGGGGCTTTCAGCATTGCTGAAAAAAGGCTCTGATGTATGGTTGAACAACCCAAAAATGTATCGTGAAGCATCTGGTACCAGTGGAATGACTGCTGCCATGAACGGAAGTATCAACCTGTCATTACCGGATGGCTGGGTGCCCGAATTTGCCAGGGATAAAGAGAACTGCTTTCTCATAGCGGTTGCCGCCGACAGAAAGTCGGATGAGGCAATCGATGCCGCAGAAAACAGCAGTCTGCTGGAGGTGATAGAGCAAACAATTTTGCCGATGTATTATCACCGTCAGGCGGATTGGTTAACTATTCTCAAAAAGTCGGCAGCAGATGTAGAGCCTGTTTTTGAAGCTGGCAGGATGGCTGCAGAATACTATGAGAAAATGTATATCTCATAACCACCAAAAAGAGGCTGTAAATAATACAGCCTCTTTTTTGCTATTTTTACTTGTACACCCTAAGGGAGCAATTCAGATATTCAATTCTCAGCGGCTCAATATCATCGATGAAACAGCCCCTGGAAACTCCGCTTGGTAATCACTTATGGCCTGTTAGACGTATTGTCCAGGAACGGACGGTTAACGGCAGTGGTACTGGTTACTGTGATATCGCCTCTCGAGCTTACTGTGTATGTTCTTCCATAAATGAATGACACTACAGAGGTACCGTTTCTGCTGATTACATTTGTAGTACCATTGGCATAACGTGCATAAATTTCATATACGCCATTTGGAACCAGTGCAAAATCAGACACCCCTTTGTAAGCGATATTTCTTGCGATCACTGTCTCTGTTAAGGTAGTCGTGTTTTTTACAATCAGGTCAAAACCCTGTGTGGCATTAGGGACCGTATTTACAAATCTAACATTGGCAGAGGTAGCGTTTGCCTCAGGGATTTTGTCTTCTACAATAAACGCATCCGTTGTTTTGGTAGCCGTGTTAAAAAACCCGCTGGTATACAGTGAATAGAACTTTCCGTTGACCAGAGTTGTCTGCAGTGTAGCAACCGTTACATTTGGATCTGTTGCCGCAAGGGTTGGCGTGATCCCTTTTAAAGTATAAGTTCCCCCGGTTAAAAAACTATAGTTTGATGCTGGAAATATACTTCCATATGCTACGCCAGTGGTGGCTTCTACACCCGTGACGCTGCTGATTGCTGAGACTTTGGCATCATTGGCATAAAAATTCAGGGAAGGTGAGTTGATTCCGAAATTGTAGAGTTTAATTTGTGCCGCATTATCTGTAGTAGTGGTAGCAATCTCGTGTACGCCATCTTTTTTGCAGGAAGAGAAAAGCGCTGAAAGCAGTAATGCTGTAGTGAATATATTTATTTTTTTCATGACTGAGATTTAAGGTTGAACGATCCAGGTTTGTTTGGTATGGTAATCCGGTGCCAGGCCACCTATTTTATCGAGTCCTGCGCGGTTCCAGATATATTCTGAATTGTAGCGCGGCCTGATGCGGTATACAGGTTTGCCTACATTGTCAGGATAGATATCCGTAGGAATAACAAAACCTGCAAATACCTGCTGCCCTGTAACAGGATCTGCATCGGTATAATGGTATCTCCGCAGGTCCATCCATTGCTCCAAACATCCCCATCCCCATTGGGCAATATATTTTTGCTCCATGATCTGTGTTAAAGTTAAAGCAGCAGGAGTAGGTACCACGGATGGCAATGACAGATAGGCCAGTTTTTCAGCAGCGGTGATCTGTGCAGGCAGCTGTGATGCGTCCTGATTCCTTGCATTCACAAAATCAATGTGTGTAGAAATCCCATTGATATAGGCGGTCAATGCGGTTGCCTTGTCGCCCTTTTTGTAGGCTGCTTCGGCCTTGATAAACTGCAGCTGGGAATAGGTCATTACCGGCATTTTGGTTTTATCATCAAAAATATAAATAGTAGGTGTGCCGGCTGCAATGGTGGCTGATGCATAACCCCAGATATTATTTGGAATCTGGGCTGTCAATAAGGCACCGTTACCAAAGGTTGGATTGAGCCCCCTGTATTGGCCATCAGGCGAAGGAGACAGCATTCTTTTTAACCGCGGGTCTGGTGCTCCTGCAAACTGCGTTCCGTTGAGGAGGCCCAGGATAAACAGTGTTTGCCTGTAACTGCCCATGTTGGCTCTGGAGGGGCCTAAGAAGTTTCTGTCGTCATTGGATATGCCGGTGTATGCTACCAAAGCGTCGTCAATATTACCTGCGAAAGACTTGTCGACTGCAGCGATGACGTCATCAGGTTTGTACAGCGAGGTTTTATTACTGTAATGATTGAGATTGACGGCAAGGAGGCCATAGGCAAACTTTAACCATTTAGTGCGGTCGCCCTTGTAGATGATATCTGTTTTACCAAGAAAGGCAGCATCTACCGCACCATCTGTGCGCTGCAAATTTGTGATCGCCAGATTGAGCAGGCGCTGGATCTCCTGGTAGGCAAACTCCTGGCTGTCGTAATTGAACGTAGTTTTTGTGGGGTCAATCGCTTCTTTAATGATAATCTCACCGTGTACGTCAGTGAGCGACTGCCATCCCCAGGCTTTTAGAGCATATCCTACGCCGAGCAGGTCCCATCTTTGTTCTGCTTCGGCTTTGGTCATCATGTCAACCAGGTTCTGGCCGAAAGACCAGTACACATCTCTCCAGAGTTCGGCCCCGTTGTCGGATACCGGATCATATCCATGACGGTCCCAGGTGCTGATGGTACTGTTTACCGTCATATTTTGCGTGTAACGATTGATAAAGCGGCTATCGTACTGCGGTGCAGTAGCCATCCAGTGTAACATGGGTGCCAGATAAAGATTTGCTGTAACCGATTGCGGTGCGTTTGGATTGGTGTTCACATCCAAGTATTTCTTACAGCCAGTTCCGCTGAGGAGCAAACAGGCGATAAAAACAACTGTATATAATTTTTTCATAATGATATCTCTTAAATATTATAAACTTACTTTTAGGCCAAAGTTGATCCCGATAGGCATAGGGAAGTTACCAAAATCAATACCCTGTCCTCCGGAACCACCTACAGCAGCTGAGTTTCCGTTGACCACAGGGTCTAGGCCTGTATAGTTGGTGATCAGGAACAAGTCTGTTCCGGTAACAAATACACTTACGTCTTTGAAGAATTTCTGGCGCTTTAACATTTTAGCCGGAAGTTTGTAGGAAAGCGTAACGTCTTTTAGCCTCACCCAGTTGATGTCCTTTTCTATAAATTGTTCTTCACTTGTGCTGGTGTAGTAAGTATTCTGGAGATTGGGATTGATCACGATTGTGTTTTTGGTTGGCGTACTGCTGTTTTCTTTTCCATCCTGTAAAACCCCTGAAATTACGCGCGGAGTGTTTCTGTCAAGTGTGCGGGTGCTTAATCCCAGCGTGGTCAGGTAATGTTCGGTAGCATTGAGGATGTCGCCGCCTTTACGTGTATCG
Source organism: Pedobacter westerhofensis (assembly GCF_900182595.1). Taxonomy (GTDB): domain Bacteria; phylum Bacteroidota; class Bacteroidia; order Sphingobacteriales; family Sphingobacteriaceae; genus Pedobacter; species Pedobacter westerhofensis. The sequence continues at coordinate 46,632 of NZ_FXTN01000012.1, forward strand.
ATCAGAAATGAAAGGGAGAAATCTTTATACCTGAAGGTATTGGTTAATCCGATACTGAAATCTGGCTGCCTGTCGTACCCTCTGTCGATAAAGGTCGTAGATCTTACCGGCAGCCCTGTGGTGGGGTTGATCAGGATATCGCCCTTATCATTTCTCAGGTAAAACAATCCTGACAATGACCGGGTAGAATTCCCTGGCGTATTGCCGTTCCTTACGTTTGCGTACAGCCAGGTATCTGATACATATGATTCAGGAAGGCTGTTTGGAAGGCTGATGACGGTACCTTTGGCATGCTCAAAGTTAGCCAGGATGTCCCAGCTGAAGTTTGTGCTCTGGACAGGCGTGCCTCTGAGCGAAACTTCAATACCATTATTCCGCGTTACACCGCCATTGAGGTTCAGGAGGATAAATCCTGTAGCATAACTGCCGCGGATATCATTAACAATCTGGTCTTTGGTTTCTTTACGGTATACTGCAACGTCTACACCTAAACGGTCATTCAGGAATGCAAGTTCAGTACCAAACTCATAGGATCTTGCAAACTCAGGTTTTAGGGTTGGGTTTGGGCCGGTAAATCCGTAACCGTAGCCGCCACCAGTGGTGAGCTTGTTCTCCAGCGAAGGCTGATAGGCATATGGCCTGGCATCCTTGCCTACTTCAGCATATGCTGCTCTTAACTTACCAGACGTAAAGATTTTTTTGAGTCCGCTGAATGCAGGAACATCTGTGAATACAAAACTACCGGTTACTGCAGGATAGAAGAATGAATAAGAGTCGATTGGAATCGTAGATGTCCTGTCGTTACGTCCCGAAACATTCAGGTACAGGTAGTCCTTGTAGTTCAGTGTTGTGGTACCAAAAAAACTAACCAGTCTGCGCTGTGCAATGGTTGTTCTGTTTAATCTTGTGGCTGTGTTATTCAGCGATACAAAGTTGGGGTCAAGGAAATTCTCTCCGTATCCGGAGTCGATATTTGATTTGGCATCCTGGATCGCATTGCCCAGGGTAACCGTAAATGACAGGTCTTTGGTGATGTTTCGTTTTGTGAAATTCAGCAGATTCTGCATGTTCAGGTTCCTGGTAATGTCATTGGCTACATCAATTGTACCTCCCCGTGAATAACCCGCCGAGCTTTCGGGGTGTTTGATGATCAGGTTCTGAGAAGTATAGGCATCAATACCGATGTTTGTTTTAAAGTTTACCCAGCTGAATGGAGTGATCGTTAAGCCAAAGTTGGAAATAATCCTGTTCACCTTGGAATTGATGATGTTTTTGTTTAAGCTGAAATATGGGTTGTCGATATCATTGAGTAGTCCGTTCGGGAAGCCTGGTAATGAGATTGGTCTTTTGGTTCCGGCTGGTGTAAGGTAATTCCTGGCATCATCGGTTTGCGGCCAAACCAATAAACCGATCAGCGGGCCGTTACCGCCCTTGAAAGACTGGTCGTTATCCGAATACGTATAAGACATGGACAGGTCTGTTTTCAGCCAGCTGTTTACCTGGCCCTGTGAAGAACCGTTTAAATTAAACCTGTCATACTTTGAATTGGGCACAACACCTTCCTGGTTTGTATATGAGGTGGAGATACGGTAATTAACTTTGTCTGATCCGCCGTCAAATGACAGGTTATGCTTTTGTGTAAATCCCTTCTGGAAAAAATCGTCTATATTATTATATAGCTGTGTACCGGGGGCAAAAGGAGTCCCGAAGTTTGTATAAGCCCCACTGGCCAGCGAGGTAACGGTATTGCTTTGTCCGTTGGTGCCCACACCGTAAACATGCTGGATTTCTGGTTTTGAGCGTATGGCCTCTACTCTGAAGCTGTTACTGTAATTTACAGATCCGGCACCGGCTTTACCTCTTTTGGTAGTGATCACAATTGCGCCGTTCGCCGCATCAATACCGTACAGTGCTGCGGCCTCAGGCCCTTTGAGCACTACCAGTGATTCAATGTCTTCGGGGTTGATATCTGCAGCCCTGTTGGTGAAATCGACACCCCTGTTTGCAAACGAGGTGGTAGAACTGGCATCAGATACAAAGGCTGAAGTGTTCAGCGTTTTGTTGTCGACCGGTAAGCCATCTACGATAAAAAGAGGAGAGTTGCTGCCGCTGATCGAGCTTACTCCACGGATGGTAATAGCGGAAGATGCTCCCGGAACGCCCGAAGTGCTGGTTACCTCTACACCGGCTACGCGGCCCTGCAGCGCGTTAATGAAATTTTCTCTCTGGGTGCCGGCAATGTCAGCTCCTTTTACGGTTTGCTGCGAACTTCCCAGGGAACGTTTGGAAACTTTTTGCCCGAGGGCGGTTACCACCACCTCATTGAGGGAGTTTTCATCGTCTTTGAGCACCAGGTCAATTTTTGTACTGTTTCCTACAGTCCTTTCCTGCGAAAGGGTTCCGATATAGGAAAATGCAAGTACATCACCTTTTTGCGTGCGGATGGTGTAGTTACCCGAAACTTCGGTGAGGGCAATAGTTGTGCTGCCTTTCACTCTGACAGACACACCGGGCATAGGCAGCCCATCTGGAGACGTGACCCGTCCGGTCACGGTAATTTGTTGGGCAAACACTTGTGCAGCCAGCAAAATAGTTCCCCATAATAACAGGAGTAGCTTTTTTTTCATGAAATTTTGATTAGGGTAAGAGAATTGGTTTAGGTTAATTGTTTTGGTGATTATAAACACGCATATAAACGCATAATATAACTGTGTTATAAATATATAAGTTGTTTTTCACTAATAAAACAGCATAATAAACTTTTTATGTAACATATTTCAAGATAAACCTGCAAAACACTGCAAAAAACTGCAAGACACCAGAAATTTAATTATTTTACTACTTTAGCACAAAAAGTATAATGTTGAAAAAAGAAAGGCATGAGTTTATCATGCGCCAGATTCATTTACATAACAGGGTATTGTCGGCCGATCTTGTCCAGCTGCTTTCCGTATCTGAAGATACCATCAGGCGCGACCTGCAGGAGCTGTTTGAATCTAACCAATTGCATAAGGTACATGGCGGTGCATTATCCAAATCTTATCAGACCAGCTATGATGACACTGATGTATATGCCAGGGAAGCAAAAAGAATGATCGCTAAAAAGACAATCCCGCTGATCAGGGAAGGAATGGTTATTCTGACCGGTGGGGGAACAACGATCATCGAACTGATGAAACAACTGCCCGAGAACCTGCATGCTACTTTCTTTACGATCAGTCCCTTTGTGGCGATTGAGCTGGCGAAATATGTGAACGTAGAAGTAATTCTGATCGGGGGGCTGTTTTCACAAAATTCGCAGGTTACTTACGGAAGCAATGCGATCAATCAAATTTCAGAGATCAAGGCAGACCTGTGTTTGATGGGTACCAATGCGATACATCCTGAAGATGGTCTAACAGATGTGGACTGGGAGATCAATCATCTTAAAAAAACAATGCTCAAGTCGTCGAGCAAATCTGCTGTCCTCTGTATCTCAGAAAAAATGGACATCTCTTCACGACTTAAGGTGGCATCACTGGAAAATATAGACTACCTGGTAACAGAGCTTGCGTCTACAGATGAAAAGCTGGAAAAGTACAGGGTGAAAAATCTCCAGATCCTTTAAGGGTATGAAGGGCATTGCTGGTAAGGGTATGAAGCGCATTGCTGGAATTTCATTAATTGACAAATACTTTACACATCAGCGGACAATTATATTTGGAAGCTATATAACAATCGGTATATTTGCCTTATGAAATTTGTGCCCAGGTCTGAAGCAACACGCGATTTTATTATTAAAGCCACTGCCGAGCTTTTTAATAAGCAGGGCTATGCGGGTACTTCGATCACAGACCTTGAAAAGGCGACCAAACTTACCAAAGGGAGTATATATGGTAATTTTGAAAACAAAGAGCAGGTTGCAATTGCGGCATTTGATTACAACCTCGCGATGCTTCGCAAAAAGATCAGGATCGCTGTTGATGCTGCGACAACTGCGAAGGGCAAGCTGATGGCTTACCTGCAATTTTATAACAATCCGCAAATGCTTGGGGGCGGCTGCCCGATCCAGAACACTGGTGTAGAAGCTGATGACACACATGAAGGGCTGCGGCAGAGAGCCGCCGAGGGTATCATTTCTTTTAAAGGAAACGTGGTGCAACTTCTGCATAAGGGAGTTGAGGCAGGCGAATTCAGGAAAGATGTGGATACAGAAAAAGTGGCACTTACTTTTATAGCAATGATTGAGGGCGCAATTTTGATCAGCAGGACAACACAAGACCATTCGGCTTTGAAAACTATTCTGGAATCTGTACATCAGTACATCGAACAAATCTGTCTGCCCTGATATATTTTTTAATCTTACATATACTGATTGTTATATGGTAAACCAACCCATTGCACTGCATGCATTTTACTACGATCTTTTATATACTGATCGTTATTTGAAAACGAATACGATGACTAAACAATTAAAAATGACAACTGACCAAATGAAGCAGCAGCAAGTTCTTATTCAAATGACCATCCGTGCGTGGGATGGCGAAGTGGCAAAAGCCGACCAGTATATCTTTGATCTGCCGGATGAAAAATGGTATAGCGAAGTTTCTCCGGGCAGAAACAGGGTCATTTATCTGATCGGACATCTGATCGCATCCAATGATTCGCTGTTTGAGATACTTGGTGTGGGACAAAGACTTTATCCGGAGCTGGAGGCAGCTTTTATTCGCAATCCAGATCGGTCAGGCCTTGATATGCCGGATCCCGGCATCTTAAAAACACACTGGTTTAAGGTGCATGAGGGATTGCGGTATAGTTTTCTGACGATTTCAGATGAGGAATGGTTTGGCCGGCATATGGCAATGACGGATAAAGATTTCGCGATGGAGCCGATGCGGAACAAACTCAATGTGCTGATGAGCCGAACCAGGCATCTGGCATACCACCTTGGTCAGCTTAAGCTTATTCAATAACACTCCGAACCACACAAATTAATCTTACATACGATATCCACCATCTCATGAGCCCCCTGAAAAGAAAAATACTGATCGTTACCGTAATTGCCGCCGCCATCATGGAACTGATTGACACCTCTATTGTAAATGTTGCACTGAATTATATGAGCGGTAACCTCGGCGCTACGCTCGAAGATATATCCTGGGTAATCACATCTTATGCAATTGCAAACGTAATCATCATTCCGATCACGAGTTTTCTGACTTCCAAACTTGGCCGCCGGAAATATTATATTGGTTCTATAGTGCTGTTTACAATATGTTCCTTTATGTGCGGGCAGGCAAGCAATATCTGGGAACTTGTTTTTTTTAGGTTTATGCAGGGGATAGGCGGAGGGGCGCTGCTGTCTGTATCACAGGTTGTTGTATTTGAACAGTTTTCCAAAGCAAAACAGGGGGTGGCCGCTGCTTTGTTTGGGGTGGGGGTTTTTATCGGTCCAACAATCGGCCCTACGCTGGGCGGTTACATTACCGAAAACTATTCGTGGCCATGGATATTCTATATCAATATACCTATAGGGATTGCGGTGGCTATATCCTGTTACTTCCTTTTAACTGAGCCCACTGTAAAACAGAAAACGGGAGGGATAGACTGGACTGGTATTATCCTGCTGGCTGTAGGTATCGGATGTTTACAGACTATTCTGGAGAGAGGCGAGACGGACGACTGGTTTGCCGCTACCTATATTATATGGCTAACGGTCATCACTGTGGTCAGCCTGGTCAGCTTTGTCATCTGGGAACTGCGAATTGATCATCCTGTTGTGAACCTGCGGGTGCTGAAGAGCAAAACACTGAGCATAGCGGCTGTGCTTACTTTTGTTGCCGGACTGGGCATTCTCACCTCGATCTATCTGACCCCCGTAGTTGCCCAGCGCCTGCTGGGCCTGACACCTTCACAGACAGGAATGTTGTTGCTCCCTGGCGCAATCCTCGCCCTGTTTGCATTGGTAGTTTCGGGGAAGCTGCTGCAGAGCGGTGTATCGCCACTCATCATTATTACTGCAGGATTTCTATTTTTTATCTATTTCAATTACCGGATGTCTGGTATCTCGCTGGATACATCTGCAAGTGAAATTACCATGGCATTGCTGTTCCGGGGTCTGGGTCTGTCATTGCTGACGGTTCCGCTCACGGCGCTGGCAGTTTCTTCGCTGGATGCCAAAGATATTCCCCAGGGCGCAGCACTCAACAATATGATGCGTCAGTTGGGCGGCTCCTTCGGGATCTCCATCGTCAATACCTATCTCGCAAGACGAACGGCTTCGCACAGGACGGATCTGATCTCCAATATTACGCTGTATAATCCGGCATTTACAGAGCGGATCAGGAACTATACGGAATATTTCCAGCGCAGGGGCATCGGCTTATTTGATGCCAAAATAAAAGCATTGAAGGTCATAGACACAGTAGTTGTAAAACAATCAGCGCTGCTCAGTTATAAGGACGCGTATTTCCTGGTAGGTATTTTCTTTGCCATCACACTTCCTTTGTTATTGCTGGTCGTTGGCAGAGGAAAACGGAAAGGAGGGAATGTGATCGTTTCTGATCATTAGCCTGATTAGGCCGCGGCAATCAATAGCAGGACGTACAGCAACAATAAACTCATCAGGATTTGTATATATGTTAAGACCAATTACAAATTGCTTTTTTGTATGACATTGGCAAGACAATATTGTTATTTGCAGAGTACATTAGATAAACTTAATCCAGACCACATGCGTTTCAGAACTTTAATCACGCTTTCAACCTTGATCATCACCGTTATAGGGCTTAGTGCCTTTATGCCCCAGGCACCAAAAAAGGCCAGTAACCTGAAAGTCCTGCCCAAAAATATCAGCCATGAGGATCTGGATAAGATCATGGACGGATTTAAAGTTGCGCTGGGGGTGAAATGTAATTTTTGCCATGCGGCCAGTGAAACAGATCCCAAGCGCCTGGATTTTGCAAGTGACGCCAAACATGAAAAAGAGATTGCCAGGGATATGATGCGGATGACGGCGAAGATCAACAAAAAATATTTTCATATTAAAGATGCTGACGATACAAAAGCTGTTCTTGCAGTGAGTTGTTATACCTGCCACAACGGGAATGCACATCCGGAAAACAAATAAGTTCCTGTTTCGGGAAATCCCCCGTTATTTAAAGCTACCTTGACAGGATACTGGCAATCCGCCAGTATCTGATCAACATTCCTTTTGGAAAAAATATTTAATACGCTCATTGATAGTTTTATAAATGATAAAGTAGGCATCGCCGAAAATTTTTTAAATGAATCGCTCGCCGCTCATTTGAAAGAAAACCTGATCAGCCTGTTCCGTGAAAAACTCATGCGCGCTGCGGGCACAGGAAATGACGCACTGATCGTCCACAATAAACTGGTGAGAAGCGACATGATCTACTGGCTGGACCGTAAAAACAACAATATCTGGGAAAATGACTTCTTTGACCTGATGGACAGCTTTGTAAGTTATCTAAACAGCAGTTGTTATACGGGTATCACGGGGTATGAGTTTCACTATACTTTATATGAAAAAGGAAGCTTTTACACTAAACACGTAGACCAGTTCGGCAACAATGCCAGCAGACAGTATTCCATGATTATGTACCTCAATACCGACTGGCAGAAAGAAGATGGGGGTGAACTCTGTATTCACCACAGGGATAATTTACAGAATATCTCGCCTGTAAATGGCAAAAGTGTTTTTTTTAAGAGCAGTGAACTGGAACATGAAGTGCTGGTGACCAACCAGCCACGAATGAGTATCACCGGCTGGTTAAAGATGAATTGAGCCTTTTATCATTTTGTGCGGCCGCTCAATTTTCATTGGCCTGCAGCGATACTTTACCGTTGATCAGACTGGCGATATGATTTGCACATAGCTTATTTGCATCTTTATGCTTAAATCCTTCACTGATCCGCTGGATACTGTTCCTGTACTCCTCATTGGCAATTACTTCGTTTACGGCATCCCTGATCTCCTGCGGGGAGGGTGATTCCGTATTGAGGTTTACCCCGCAATTAAAATAGGCTACCCTGGCACCGACTTCATTTTTGCCATGATAGATACCGGCCGAAACTACCGGCAGCTTATGGCGGATACTCAGAAGCGTAGTCATGTAACCTCCGTTGGTGATACACACCGAGGCATAGGGCATTACCTGTTCAAAAGGAATAAAACTTTCAATGATCAGGTTTTCTGCCGGATATTTTTCGCGTAATGCCACAGTCCCGCTTCCGCCTGTGGAAGCAATCACAAGTGTATCGGTATCTTTAAAAGCTTCAAGGGTGGGCTCCAATATCTTTTTGGTATCAGTTTCTGCATTTCCCTGGCTCAGCAATACAATTTTGTTATATTTTGTTAAACGGGGATCAAACCATGGTTTGATCCTCTCTGCATATGGCAGTAATGCGCCTGCAAAACGAATATTATTTCCAAGATCACTGCGCTTAAACTCAAAATCCTTTGTCCCGATCTGCAGATGCAGATCAGACTGCCTGATCAGCAGGTCGAAAAGAATGGAAGGTTTGATGAAGATGTTGTTCTCTTTTAGAATTGCATCATAAACCTCTATAGACCGTTTAAAAAGTACCGAAGATACAAAATCGCGCAATCTGGCATATTCATCGTGCTGATCTGCAGTAACTGCAGGTTTAAGCGCCATTCCATATGAACCGAGATCTACTGAATCTGAGGCAAGCGGCACTACGCCAACCGTTACCACGGGAACCTTTAGTTTGGCTTTTACAAATGGAACGGCAGAGAACATACAGTCGGACACCATCAGGTCGAAAGGAAATGATTTGCAGATCTTTTTGATGTCTGCAAAATATTCCGGAGAACGTTTTGCAAAAACGTTTACCAGGTCGAAATTCAGTTTTTCAGGCTGATCGGAAATATACATCCGCTCCGGGAACATATAATCTATGTTTACCGGGTTGATGTCAAGCGCTTTAGTGAAAACATAATGAGGGATCGATAACCTCCGGAGCTGATTTTCGAATATCCTCGATGTATACCAGCGCACGTCGCAACCTGCGTCCTGCAAATATTTTGCCAGGCCTGTAAGCGGGTTGAAGTGTGCTTCATTGGGTACCGTAGCAAATAATATTTTCTTTCCGTAAAGGGCCTCGATCATAACATATGAGATTAATACTTTGAACAGGCTGTCATTCAGCGCCCGAATATGACAAAGTTGACGATCTGACTTTAAATCATATATCCCCAAATACGGTGTTATTGATCAGGTTTTTATTTTTTCATCTGCAGATTAAATGATGCGTATGATCATTTGTTAATAAATTTCGGTTGGGCTTGTAGCGTAATCATTACTTTAAACGTTTTAGCTCTACGATATGACAAATAACTTTTGCCTGGCACTGCTGATCACCACCTTCTTTATTGCAGGCTGTCACAGGGGCAGTCCTGTATCTGCTTTAAATGGCGAGTGGGAATTAAGGACTGAACTCAACAGAAAAACAGGCGCATCTACAAATTATCTTCCCGGGAACGGCACGATCATAAAATTTACGGGCACTGATTATGAATTTTATTCTCATGAAAAATTCATCAAATGCGGTAAATATTCCATACAGCCATGTGCCGCACATTCAAAAAAAGGCGCTGCTGAACGTGTAATATATGACAACGGATCATGCCCGGGGCCGGTAAATAGTTTTGTTAAGATTGATAGTACCCAGATCAGCACTTACCCTGACACCTGCAGTAATCTTTCAGTAATCTATAAAAAGATAAAATCATAAAGTAGAGAAAAATCCTTATTTTGAGCCTTTAAATTGCGGTTTCCTTTAGAAGCACTGGAATGCCGGATAATAATTTAAAACTGCTACATTAGAGGGGTATGGAGAATGGTCCGGAGTTTGTCAATATTTTAAAGAAACAGTTTCTTGAGTACAAGCAGTTAAATGAATTTTTTATGCTTTCGGGGGATTTGCTGTGCATTGCAGGTTTTGATGGTTACTTTAAAAGAATAAACCCGGCGGTTTCCCAGTTGCTGGGCTACACCGAAGAGGAGTTGTTTTCAAAGCCGATCAATGAATTTGTATTTGCAGATGATAAAAACTCGACGATCGATTCCAGGCACCACGTATACAGCGGAAAGCCTTTGCGCAACTTTGAAAACCGGTATTTAACAAAGGCCGGCGAAATTGTCTGGCTGTCCTGGACTTCGATGCCCTTACTGGATCAAAAGCTGGTGATTGCTATTGCAAAAAATGTCACCGAGAAAAAACTGCAGGAAGAGGAAAGGAATATTTTTATCGATAACCTGACTAAAATTAATGAAGACCTCAAGCAGTTTACGAGAATGACCTCACATGATATGAGATCGCCGGTAAGTAACCTCCTGGCCATATTTAATCTCCTGGACCTCTCTAAAATCGATGATGCTGAAACAGTAGAACTGGTAAAATTGTTGAAGAGCACCAGTGAACGCCTGCACGCAACCCTGGATAACTTTGTGGATGTGATGATAAAGGGCGACAAATTGAATGTCCCGGTAGAAAAATTGATGCTGAGTGCCGCGCTGTCTACCGTAAAAAACTCGGAGAGCTCAATTATTTCTGATGCCGGCGCAACGATCAGCGAAGATTTTTCGGCGTTTGACCAGGTAGTTTTTAATACGCTTTATCTGGAAAGTATATTTCTCAATCTGATAACCAATGCCATCAAATATACCCATCCTGACAGAAAACCGGTTATCTCAATTTCTACAAGAACCCTAGATGGCACAAAGCAGCTGATGATCTCGGATAACGGACTGGGCTTTGATATGGACAAAGTAAAAGATAAAATATTTGGCCTGTACCATGTCTTCCATAACCGCCCTGACAGTAAAGGGATTGGCCTGCACCTGGTTTATACGCATGTAACTGCCATGGGCGGCCACATCAGTGTAGAAAGCAACGTAAATGAGGGCAGTACCTTCATCATTTCTTTTAAAAAATAAGTTTTGCTGCAACAATTCAGATTGGATTGTGTCCTATATGAAAATCAATCTTCATATGAAGCAACTATCCTTAATTTTAGTGTTCTTTTTATCGGTTAACACTGTCTATTTTTCTTCTGCCCAAACCAAAGAACCATCTGCAATTAAGGGAGTTATCATAGATTCCTTAAAAAATGTACCGGTAGGTTATGTTACGATATCCTTACAGGATGCATCCACGGGCACACAAGTTAAAAGTACGATCAGCAAAGATGACGGTTCATTTGAAATTACGGCGATCCGGAGCGGCACTTACAAACTTGTTGTTGGTTCTATAGGTTATCAGAACAAAATTATTAATCCACTTAAGGCGGCGGGTGACCTGGGCAGGATCAAGCTGAAAGCTACAGCCAACCAGCTTACTGAAGTTGCCGTAACAGCCAACAGGTCTGTGATCAAGCAGGAGGTAGACAGAATCAGTTATGATGTGCAGAGCGATGCGGAAAGTAAAGTGCTTACCGTGCTGGATATGCTGAGAAAGGTACCCATGGTTTCTGTAGATGCCAGCGACAATATTAAACTGAAGGGAACCGGTAATTATAAAATATTGATCAATGGGAAAGAATCTGCTCTGGTGGCTATCAATCCGGCCGATGTTTTTAAATCAATGCCTGCAAGCAACATTCAGAAAATTGAAGTCATTACTACACCACCGGCAAAATATGATGCTGAAGGTTTAGCCGGGATTATCAATATCATTACAAAAAAGGATCTCGACCAGGGTTATAATGTGGGCATAAATACCCGTTATAATACACGTAATGGCTATGGCACAAATCTGAACGGAACGGTAAAACAAGGTAAGTTCGGGATGAACGGCTATATCGGGACCAGCAGGCGTGACAAACAATCTACCGCTTTTGGCAATCAGAATATCATTACAAATCCGGTGGTTTCCAGTTTATTCCAGAATGGAACGGAAGAAAATAATTGGAGGAACTCTTATGGTAATGCAGAACTTAGCTACGAGATTGATACCCTTGACCTGATTACAGGTATGTTTAGTGGCTATACCAACAAAAACTACGAGCAGTCTGATCTTTTCTCCACTGAACTGAACGGCGATCAGTCTGCATCACGATATTACAACCTCCTCAGTCATCAGGAATCAGGCAACAGAGGATTTGACCTGGGCACAAATTATCAGCGCGGGTTTAAGAGGAATAAAGAGCAGCTCTTAACGGCTTCATATAAATATACCGTTTGGTCGCAACGCCGGGATAATGCTGCTGATTATCTGCAGGACGTTAATTACAATTATCCTGACGTGCTCGCCAGTAACTATAAACAATACAACAACTCTGGCAGCAAGGCGCACACGATGCAGCTGGATTACGTCCATCCTGTTAAGTCATTGACGATAGAAGCTGGTGCAAAAAGTGTTCTGAGGCACAGTTACAGTGATTTTGAAAGTCTTAACCAGGACCGTACCACGAGTGATTACCTCATAGACCCTTCACAATCCAACCATTTTAACTATCAGCAGAATGTGTATGGTATCTATAATACGTATCAGCTGAAACTAAAAAACTGGGTAATGAAGAGTGGGTTGCGTGCAGAGCGGACGACAATTGATGCTGATTTCGGTGGGATCCCACTGAACCAGCGGTATAATAACTTTGTGCCCTCTGTATCGGTACAGCGTAAACTGGACAGTACCAATAACCTGACACTGGGTTTTACAAACCGAATACAGCGCCCGGGGCTTTATCAACTAAATCCATTTATTAACCGGACCAATCCAAAATATGTGACTACTGGAAATCCGGATCTTCAACCTGTGACCAATCATACTTTCGAATTGAATTACAGTACATTTAAAAAAAGCGCGATCAACATTGGGTTAAATTATGCTTTTGCCAATAAAACTGTAGAAAGCCTGATGACCTTAAGCCCGGATACGGTAACCACTACTACCTTTGCCAATGTTGGCAAGAACCGCAGGGTGGGTATAGATGCAAATACAAATCTGCAGCTTACCAAAAAGATGAGTATCAATTTAAATCTTGAGCTGATCAGGGTCTGGTTATCCGGAACGTATGCGGGAGAATTTTATAACACCAAAGGTTATCAGGGCCATGCCTTTACTTATACTACCTATAAGTTTGAGAGAGGCTATACCGTTGGCCTTAATCTTGGTTATGACAGCCGTTATGTGATGCTGCAGGGGCGTGATAATGAATTCTTCTTTTATTCGGGCAGTGTGCAGAAAGAAATCCTTAATAAAAAAGGCAGTATTTCGTTTAATACGGATATGCCATTCAGGAAATATAAAAGACTTGATTTTTATAGTAATACGCCGGATTTCAGGCAAAGCAATTACTTCGACATCTACTCCCGCAAGTTCAATATCAGCTTTAACTACAAATTTGGAAGGCTCAATAGCGAAATTAAAAAGAATAAACGTGGAATTACCGAGGAATCGGGAGGAGGAGGGAGACAGTAAACCGGTCAACTGCCGCACCATACTATTCACACAAAAAAAGCGCCCTGATAAATCATCAGGGCGCTTTTTATATCTGGTTATACCAGGATTACATTTTTACAGTAGTATCTTTTACAGTTGTATCTTTTACAGTTGTGTCTTTTGCAGTAGTATCAACAGTAGTGATTGTAGAATCAACAGTAGTTGAAGTTGAATCAGTGCTTGAAGTTTCTTTGTTACCACCACATGCTGCAACTGAAAGAGAAATTGCCAGAGCTAAAAAGCCAAATTTGAATCCGTTTTTCATAATCTATGTTTATATATATCTTTTGTTCACAGATTAATGCCCTAAAGTGAAAAAGGTAACCCATGTTTTTTTAATTTGAACAACATTTAATCTGCAAATGGCCTTGGATGCATTCACAGTACATAAACATCCAACAATTCAGACTGAAGCAGGCCGAAAGATTGCCTCATACCTAAACATTGTTTAAAAGTTCAACGTAACAGACATGATAAAGTGTACTGTTTGATTTAATTGCACACTTTGTTATATTTGGCAGGTGAGCAAAGCTGTACTCTTCTTCATGCTTCCCATACTTTTCTTTAACACGTCTGTTCGTGAAATATTGAAAACGCCTCAGATATTCCTGCATTTTATACATCACCATCAGCTTGACGCCGAAATTGGGTTTATAGAATTTCTGGATATGCATTATTTTGGGCATGATCTGGACGATAACGATGACGACGAGGACATGAAGCTGCCCTTTAAAAAGATGGATGGGCATCTGCACATCTCCATTGGTGTTCCTGCCGAAAAACTGGTAATGATAAAGGCTGTAAGCATTAGTTTACTACACACTTTGCTATTCGATTTCCACCGTTCCCATGTCAACCCGATATGCGGGAACCTCTTCCGTCCTCCCATTTCCCTGGCATAAATCTTAATTCTAGTTTATTTCCTGCCTGACATGCCGTCGGGTACGGAGTTTTATGTCTACGCTTTAATTTACTGATTATGTTAAATCAAATTATTGGCTTTTCCATCCGGAATAAGCTGATCATTGCTTTATTTGTGCTTTCGCTCGTTGGCTGGGGTGCTTATGAAGTTACCAGACTACCTATTGATGCCCTGCCGGATATTACGGACAACCAGGTGCAGGTGATTACGGTTTCGCCTTCGCTGGGTGCGCCGGATATAGAGCGGTTAATTACTTTTCCCATTGAACAGGCCTGCAGTAGTATCTCCGGACTGAAACAGATCCGCAGTTTCTCCCGTTTCGGACTTTCACTTGTTACCATTGTTTTTAATGAGGAAACTGATGTATACTGGGCCAGGCAGCAGATTGCCGAACGCCTGCAGCAGGTGCAGCAGGAAATCCCGGATGGCATCGGAACACCTGCCATGGCGCCAGTATCCACTGGCCTTGGTGAAATTTACCAGTATGTGGTGCGGCCTAAAAGAGGCTACGAAGACAAGTATGATGAACGCGAGCTTCGTACCATTCAGGACTGGATTGTCCGTCGTCAGCTGCTGGGAACACCGGGTGTTGCAGAGGTTTCCAGCTTTGGTGGTAAGCTGAAACAGTATGAGGTAGCTGTCAGACAAGATCAGCTGAAGGCTTACGGACTGACAATAGGAGATATTTTTACAGCCCTGGAAAACAACAATGAGAATACCGGAGGTGCTTATATTGAAAAAGGGCCCACCGTATTGTACATCCGCAGTGAAGGACTGACTACCAGTCTGGCCGACATCGAAAAGATTGTAGTTAAAACTCTTGACAACGGAATGCCGGTGCTGATGGGCCAGATTGCAAAAGTGCAGTATGGTGCCGCGATACGGTACGGGGCAATGACCTATAATGCACAGGGTGAAGTTGCCGGAGCAGTAGTGATGATGCTCAAGGGTGAAAACTCCTCTGTGGTAGTGAAAAGGGTAAAAGAAAAGATTGCAGAAATTCAGAAGATGGTTCCCGAAGGGGTAGTAATTGAGCCATTCCTAGACCGTACCAAGATGGTTGACAATGCCATCAGTACGGTAGAAACCAATCTGATGGAAGGTGCCCTGATCGTAATCTTTGTACTCGTATTTTTCCTCGGAAACCTTCGTGCAGGACTCATTGTATCTTCAGTAATCCCGTTATCGATGCTGTTTGCGATCATTCTGATGAATAAATTTGGTGTCGGCGGCAATCTGATGTCTTTGGGTGCTATCGATTTTGGTTTGATCGTAGATGGTTCTGTCATTATCGTTGAAGCGATTCTGCACCGCTTTTCACATAGCAAGCATTTCAGGAAACTGGATGGTATCGACCAGGAACAAATGGACAATGAAGTTGAAAAATCCACAGGATCAATGATCAAGTCAGCTGTTTTCAGCCAGATTATTATCCTGATTGTTTATCTCCCGATCCTCTCACTGGAAGGGGTTGAAGGCAAAATGTTTAAACCAATGGCCTGGACAATCGCATTTGCGATCCTCGGAGCGTTCATCATGTCGATTACCTACGTCCCAATGATGTCTGCATTGTGTCTGAACAAGAAGATCAGTCATCAAAAGAACTTAACCGACAGGCTGATGGCCTGGATCGAGCGACGTTATCAACCCGCTTTAAATAAGGTGCTTAACTTCCCGAAGATGATCCTGGCTGTTACACTTTCCTTGTTTGTTATCGCCCTATTGTTGATGGGCACACTTGGAGGGGAGTTTATTCCGCAGCTGGAAGAGGGTGATTTTGCGGTAGAGACACGATTGCTGACAGGCAGTAACCTGAACAATACGATTGAAACGACGCAGAAAGCGTCAAAAATCCTGCTGGCGAAATTTCCTGAGGTGCAGAAGATCGTTACCAAAATAGGCAGCGCTGAAGTGCCCACTGATCCTATGCCTTTTGAAGCAGGCGACATGATGGTGATCCTGAAGCCGAAAAAAGAATGGGTATCTGCCAGAACCTTTCCGGAGCTCAGCGCCAAAATGACCAAAGCTCTTGAAGCTGTACCTGGTATTACCGTAGGGTTTCAGTTCCCGGTACAAATGCGTTTCAATGAACTGATGACAGGGGCAAGGCAGGATGTGGTGTGCAAGATCTTCGGGGAAGACCTGGATTCTCTTGCTGTTTACGCCAAGAAGCTAGGTAGTATTATTGGTAATGTAAAAGGTGCTGTCAATATTTACGAAGAGCAGGTAACAGGTATGCCGCAGGTAGTGATTCAATACAACCGGGACGGGATGGCAAAATATGGTTTGAACGTGGGTGATGTTAACCGTGTAGTCAATACTGCTTTCGCCGGTCAGGTTGCCGGACAGGTGTATGAAGGGGAGAAACGTTTCGATATGGTGGTAAGACTTGATGAAAAAGCCCGGAGAAATATCGGCGATGTGGAAGAGCTGATGATACTGACTAAATCGGGCAACCAGATCCCTCTGAAGATGGTTGCAACGATTGCGGAAGTTGAGGGCGTAAACCAAATCCAGCGGGAGGATACGAAAAGAAGGATCATTGTAGGTTTTAATGTGAAAGACCGCGATGTGCAGTCGATTGTGGAAGAGCTGCAGTTGAAAGCAGGACAGCAACTGAACCTTTCCAGAGGTTATACCATTTCTTATGGTGGATCCTTTGAAAATATGACGGCTGCCAAAGCGCGTTTGACTATTGTTGTACCCATAGCATTGCTGCTGATTTTCCTGCTGCTTTATTTCGCTTTCAGTTCTGTCAAACAGGGATTGCTGATTTACTCGGCCATTCCCTTATCCGCCATCGGTGGGATCCTGGCGCTCTGGATCCGGGGCCTGCCTTTCAGTATTTCTGCCGGAGTAGGTTTTATTGCACTTTTCGGCGTGGCAGTACTGAACGGAATCCTGTTGGTGACCGAGTTTAACCGTTTAAAACAGGCAGGCTGGACAGATGTCAAAAGAATCGTGATCCATGCGACCAAATCCAAGCTCCGGGCCGTGCTCATGACTGCCCTGGTTCCCTCACTCGGATTTATCCCAATGGCCATCAGTACAGGAGCAGGTGGGGCAGTGCAAAAACCGCTGGCTACCGTAGTTATCGGAGGCTTACTGGTATCTACACTACTTACCTTATTTGTTTTACCAATGCTATATATATTATTTGAAAAGGGATTCGGTTATTTCCGTCCTAAAAAGCAGCTCGCTATGATCGCTTTGCTGCTGATCGCTGCAACGTTTCCTGCCAAAGCACAGCAGCAGGTTGCGCTAAAAGCGGCCCTGGATTCTGCATTTAAGAATAACCTGGCGATGCAGATCTCCAAAAACCAGACTAAATACCGTGAGCAATTATCAAAGACTGCATTTGATTTGCCTAAAACATCGCTAGCTTTTGATTACGGTAAGCTCAATAGCCTTGCGAATGATAACAAGTTTTCCATCGTGCAAAGCATGGACTTCCCCGCCGTATATTCCCGGCAAAAGCAGGTCTTGAAAACCAGTATACACATCAGCGAAATGCAAACGAATACTGAGCAGTTGAATCTAAGGGCTGAGGTAAAGGTCAGTTATTATACTTTGCTTTTACTCAGTGAAAAGCGAAAGCTGCTCGTCTGGGCTGACAGTATTTATGGTGCTTTTCTCGAAAAATCTTCCCAAAGGTTCAAATCCGGCGATGTGGATGTACTGGAACTGCGTACGGCAGAGAATCAAAAACAGCAGGTAAACAATCAGCTGGAATTGTTGAAGACGGATTATAAACAGGTTTTAAACCGTTTCAACTTCCTAATCAACGGAAGCAGCTTGATGGAACCTGCTGCAGACAGCATTGTTTATACCTTATTTCATATTTCCGCAGGACAAGCTGAGGGCAATCCGATGGCTGAAACCGCTGAAAACCCTTTATTGAAACAGGGTGCAGGTCAGGTTTTATTGGCTAAACAGGAAAAATTGCTGGAGAGAACCAAGCTGTTGCCATCTCTGATCTTTGGTTATAACAATATGAGTATAATCGGGGCACAGGCAAACAAGGCGGGAGTTTCTCAATATTATGATGGCAGCAAGAGATTTTCGTCTGTTAGCATAGGATTGGGTATTCCGCTCTTCTACGGTGCCCAGCAGTCCCGCGTCAAAGCTGCTGCTATCGCAGTACAACAGAAAGAGCGTGAGCTGGAACTTCAGCAAAAAACACTGTATAATGACCTGGTGAATGCCACGGATAGGTATCAGCAACTGGAAAAGCTGATCCGGTCTTACCGGACAGTGACACTGAGCAATGCGAGTGATATCGTTAAAACGGCAACCCTGAAACTCGGCGCAGGAGAAATTGCTTACCTGGACTGGGTGATTTTAATCAACCAGTCCATACAGCTTCGAAGCGAATATTATGATAAAGTAATGCAGTTAAATGAAGCCGCATTTGAAATAGAAAGAATTACAGCCAAGGATAAACTATAGAAATAAACAAATGAAAAATATACTAACATGCGGAATGATCTGTCTGGCTTTGTTTGCTGCCTGCAACCAGCCCGATAAAAAGGAAGAAGGAGCAAATACTGACAACGTAAGGGTTATCAGTAGTGATGAGGTACAGCTGAGTACAGAACAGGTTAAAAATGCAGGTATACTGATCGGCAAACCAGAATCAAAAGGTATGCACAGTACGATCAATGTGAACGGTGTTGTAGATGTCCCGCCGGAGAATACCTACTCAGTAAGTGTGCCCATGGGCGGTTACATCAAACAAATGATGCTGATCCCGGGAATGAGCGTTAGAAAAGGAAGCGTTTTGGCCACAGCTGAGGATCAGCAGTACATACAACTGCAACAGGATTATCTTACCGCAAAGAACAAACTAAAATTCGCGTCCGATGATTACCACAGGCAGAAGGGTTTAAACCAGACCAAGGCAACCAGTGACAAGATTTTCCAGCAGACAGAAAGCGAGTTTAACAATCAAAAAGTGATGGTAAATGCGCTTGCAGAAAAGTTGAGATTAATAGGGATCAGTCCGGATAACCTGAATGAGAATACTATCAGCAGAACAATCAAAGTGTATGCCCCGATCAGTGGGTATATAACCAAAGTCAATGTAAACCGCGGAAAGTACGTGAGTGCTGCTGATATTCTCTTTGAACTGATCAGCCCTGGCGCACTACATGTAGCGCTCACTGTCTTTGAAGGAGATGCGGTTAATCTTAAAGTGGGACAAAAGATTGTTTGCACTACAACAGCAGATCCTGATCACAAATATATTGCAAGAGTTGAACTGATCAAACGTAGTATTGAAGACGATCGCACTACAAGTGTACATTGTGACCTGGAGAACGGGACCGATCTGCTGCCGGGAACTTTTCTGAATGCAGCTATTGCTGTAGCCCCAAAGCATACGGAAGCTGTGCCCGATGAATCCATTGTGAAATGGGAGAATAAACATTACGTTTTTTCACCGGTTAGCGACAACCGCTATAAAATGATCCCGGTAGAAACCGGTACCAGTGTTGATGGCTTTACCGAAATAAAAGCGAAACAGAAGATCGGTCTTTTGGTCGTAAAGAATGCTTATGCCATCCTGATGAAAATGAAAAACAGTGCTGAGGGTGAGTAATACAATGCTAAGGCAGAATCTGCCTGTGACGTGAACCTTTAATTTATTTATCTTAATAATTTTAACACAATTTCTGATAACGCTAAATCAGTTTAATCCTGATGACTCATGTTTATAGTGTTCTGCCTCTTTTTTTTTCGGGATTTATCTCTATATATTCGTTCAACCAAATATCTACGAAGCAGCTTTTAAGCTGAGCAACGAATCCATGAAGAAACATTTAATCAGCTATGGCTGCGAAAAGTATTCTCTGCAAAGAGAATTGTTTAAAGCTATTGCCTCATCATCAGAATTTTTTGATGAAGTGACGGTATTTACACCGGAGGATTTTGATGCGGAATTTGCATCAAAAATGAGAAATACGCTGAACCTGGCAAAGGGTGGGGGTTTTTGGTTATGGAAACCATACTTTATCAAAAAGATGCTGGACTGTATTGACGAAGGAGATCTGTTAATTTACTGCGGGGCAAACTGCATTGTAAATCCCTGGGGCAAACCCAGATTTGATGGATATATTGACCGGCTGATTGACTGCAGAACTGGTGCGCTGGCTTTTGAGCTGCCCCATAAAGAAAGTGAGTATACCAAGCTGGAAGTATTTAGCCATTTCAACTGTTCTGAAGAAATTATCCGGTCGAATCAGCTGATGGCAACTATTGTAATGTTAAGAAAATGCAGCCATACCTGCAGTATGGTTGATAAATGGTTTGATACCGCTTGTTTTTATCCTTTTTTATTTACTGATGAATTGCGAATTTTACCACAGGATAACGACTTTATTGCCCACAGATATGATCAGAGTATATTTAGTGTGATCCGTAAGATCTATGGGGTTGATATCGTTCCCATGAAGGAATATTTCTTTGACTTCATCAGGGAGTGCGATACTTTCCCATTCTGGGCTACGGGTCTCAGCCATCCTTAATATATGGTCGTATGATCTTTATACTGTTCGTAGACTGTCCGTACACTGTTCGTGTACCGTTTTGTATTAAAAGGGCTTCCAGTGCCCTTTTACTCCCGGCCCATTACAAAGCAGTATACGACCAGTATACGAACGGCATACGGCTAAAATACGGTTGGCATATGAGCCGTACCCGATTGCTAATTACCCCTGCAAGCATACGAAACAGTTACCATCTCTTCCAACATGGTAAATGTGCAGACAGCCTGAACGTTATTACTAATTTAAAAAATCTCCAGCGCATTAATGATCTCTGTGTAGATTTTATCAAGATCCTCGTCGCTGATACAATATGGCGGCAGGATGTAAATGATATTGCCCAATGGCCTCATCAGGATTCTTTTATCCATGAAATAGTCATATAACTGGTTTCTCAAGTCGGAAAAATAAGACGTGCCTGTTCCGGTTTTCCATTCTACAGCAATGATTGTCCCTGTCTGTCTTACTGCCGCTACTTTACGGTGATCTTTAATCTCCTCTAAAAATGCCTCATGCCTCTGGCAAATTCTCCGGATATTTTCCTGCGCTGGTACCTGCAGTAAAAGTTCGATGCTGGCCAGTGCTGCGGTACAGGCGAGTGGATTGGCGGTGAAGGAGTGGCCATGGAACAATGTCTTCATTTTATCCTGCGACACAAAGGCATTATAAATCTCCAGCGAGCAGGTTGTTGCACCCAGAGGCATCGCGCCGCCCGTGAGCCCCTTTGAGAAACACATGACATCCGGTTTTACCTGAAGATGATCAGCAGCGAAATTTTTACCGGTACGGCCAAAACCGGTGAATACTTCGTCCTGTATCATCAGCACGCCTTCGTGGCGGCAGTGTGCCAGCAACTCATCCAGATCGGCGGCTTCATACATCAGCATGCCTGCAGATCCCTGCACCAGGGGTTCATATACGAAGCAGGCAAGGTCAGCAGCATGTGCTGAGACACTCCTTTTGATGGATGCCAGATTTTCTGCTGTTGGCGTATCTATAAAGATCACCTCGAACAGCAGATTGTCAAAAGGCGCAGTCCATGCGCTTCTGCCGCTTACTGACATCGCCCCAAAGGTATCACCGTGATAGCCGTTATTGAAGGCCAGGACTTTTTTCTTTGGTCTGCCTTTGTTAAACCAGTACTGAACGCACATCTTTAAAGCCACTTCTACCGCAGTAGATCCATTGTCTGTATAAAAAACCTTTTGCTGCGTATCAGGCAGGATCGCAAGGAGGCTTTCTGCCAGTGCAATTGCCGGTTCATGGGTGAAGCCTGCAAATATGACCTGGTCCAGCTTTTCCAGTTGGGCAACAACCTTTGCAACGATGTAAGGATGTGAGTGACCATGCAGGGTAACCCACCAGGAGGAGATCGCATCGATGTACCGGTGGCCGTCTTCATCATAAAGAGATGCCCCTTCACCGCGTACAACCGGGAGTGGAGGCCTCGCCATAAATTGCTGTGTATAAGGATGCCATATTACCTGGGCATCTCTGTTTATTAAGGTCATACTGCTGGGATTATCTGTACTGATTTTTCTTTTACCATCGGTTTTAAGCCGAGGAGGTTAAACATTTTTCTGTCGTCGTCAAGCCTTGGATTTGGTGTAACCAGCAGCTCTTCGCTTTCACTGGTGAAGATCGAGTTTGCGCCGGCCATGAAACACCATGACTGTTCCTCGGTACTCATTTCTGCACGCCCGGCACTGAGCCTTACCATCGACTCAGGCATCAGGATCCTTGCCGTTGCAATCATCCTTACCATTTCCCAGGAATCTACTTTTGGCAGGTCGGCCAGCGGCGTACCTTTAACCCGTGCCAGGGCATTGACAGGTACAGACTCGGGGTGTTTGGGCAGGGTTGACAGGGTATGCAGCATATTGATCCGGTCGGCATGAGTTTCTCCCAGTCCTATAATCCCGCCTGAGCACACCGTAATTCCTGCCTTACGGACATTTTTTAAGGTGTCAAGCCTGTTATCGTATGTGCGGGTAGTGATGATTTCTTCATAATATTCCTTGGAAGAATCGAGATTGTGGTTGTAGGCGTATAAACCGGCTTCCTGCAGTCTTTGTGCCTGGCTTTCGGTAAGCATGCCCAGCGTACAGCAAACTTCCAGTCCCAGCTCATTCACGCCTTCCACCATTTCCAGGATATTGTCGAAGTCGCGGTTGTCGCGCACTTCACGCCAGGCAGCGGCCATACAGAATCGGGAAGAGCCTGCGTCTTTTGCGCGCTGCGCGATCGCAACTACATCTTCTTTAGACATCAGGGATTTTACTGTAATGCCAGTATGATAGCGTGCAGCCTGACCGCAGTAGGAACAGTCCTCAGGACAGCCACCGGTTTTAACTGAGAGCAGTGTGCACACCTGTACTTCGTCTGGCTGATGAAATAACCTGTGCACGGTAGCAGCCTGATATACCAGTTCCAGCAAAGGCAAATGATAAATGTTTTCTATTTCCTGGATGCTCCAGTCGTTTCTTATTGTTGAGTAATTGTTCATATAAATGGTGTTAGAATGTTGACTGTAAAGGAATTTGTACCGGCGCTTCTGCTACTGACCATCTGTTGAGGGTGCTTAATTCCGGGAGCTCGCTCCAGGTGACGCCCTCTGGTATATGGTGGATGATTACATCTCTGGTATCTGTATTAAAATCACCGTTGAGGATCACATGCTTTAGCGGGATCTGTAAACCGGCGAGTGTCTGAAGGCTCAGTAAGGTATGGTTGATGCAGCCGAGATAATTGCGGACTACGAGTACAACCTCTGCACCCAACTGCCGGATCAGGTCGGTCATCAGAAAAGACGTGGAAAGGGGCACAAACAATCCACCTGCGCCTTCTACCAGCAGCTGGTTTTCAGTTTGGGGCAGGCTGAATGCCGCAGGCGTAATTTCAAGGCCCTGCGCTTTTGCCGACTGATGCGGAGATGCGGCAAGATCGAGCCTGAATGTTTCAGGGTGGATCACTGTGCGTGTATTGCTGAGCATTTTTTTTACCTGATCGCTGTCTGTATTGTCAAGATCTCCTGATTGTACAGGTTTCCAGTAATCAGCTTTCAGCTGTTCGCAAAGGACTGCAGAAACAATTGTTTTGCCAACGTAAGTTCCTATGCCGGTAACAAACAGGGGTTTAGTCTGCATAAATTTTATGGGTAAGTTGATGGAAATGGTCACAGAGCGCAAGAATCTCTTCGTCTGTATTGTGTAGGTGAACACATATTCTTAAGCGTTCAGTGCCAGCGGCCACTGTGGGGCTGCGGATCGCTCTTACATCAAAGCCCCTTTTTTGCAGCTGGCTGCTCAAATGCACAACAGCGGCATTGGTGCCAGGATAAACACATTGGATGGCCGAAGGATTAAGGCTGCTGGGGAGTATTGTCCTTGCCGGCATATTGTCCTTCAGCAGCGATGATTTACGCTGCAGGGCCAACTGGTCATGCGGACGGCTCAAAAGATGCTGATAGGCAAGCCAGACAGCCAGGAGCTGTGCAAAAGATGGGGCGGTAGTATAAATAAAAGGCCGCGCGAAGTTAATCAGGTAATCTCTGAGCAGGCTGCTGCCCAATATGATTGCGCCATGCAGTCCCAGGGCTTTACCAAAGGTAATTACCCTGGCAAAAACAGCATGGTGAAGATGCAGAAGGTCGACGAGCCCGGTACCAAACACACCAAAGGCATGGGCTTCGTCGACAATCAGATGCGCATTAAGATCTCTGCAGAGAATGGCGATATGGATCAGATCCGCAAGGTCACCATCCATTGAATAAACACTTTCAACAGCTACATAGCACTGCCCAGTACCTATCCTGATTTTCTTCTCCAGGTCTTCGAGGTCATTGTGCCTGAATTTTAATCTTTTTGCGTGGCTGAGCCTGGCCCCGTCGATTACCGAAGCATGGATCAGTTCATCACAGATAATCGTATCGTTTTTTTGAGGAAGGCTGGAAATTAAGGCCAGATTTGCGGTATATCCGGAATTAAAGATCAGCCCGTGCTCCGCCTGGTGAATAAGGGCAAGATCTTCTTCAAGCTGTTCTGCAAACTCAGTATTGCCGCTCAGCAGCCTTGAGCCGGTAGATCCCAGCAAGCTCAGCGGGTGTTTCTCCAATTGTTCATTAATCGCTTTTTTAAGCTCCGGAGATCTTGCAAAACCTAAATAATCATTTGAGCTGAAATCATATAAACTGTTTTCGTACTGTAGCTTACGTCTGGTTTCAGACAAAGTTCTGACCTCCAGTTTATCAGATAATATATGCTGTATAGCTGTATTCATTTCTATGATACCTGATGTTCCTGCTGTATTGCTATGGCAAGATCATTGATCCAGTTCTGATACAGGTCCTTTTCTATGGAGACGATATTGCCGGCATGGAATTCCCAGTCCGGAGAGAAGCTTTTCAGCTGCGCTGTCATTTCCTCCAGATGGCCCTGTTCTTCAAGAATGATCGATCTGACACTCACTTTACTGCCCGCGCTGTTGAGTACATCCTGATAAATGGGATAAATTTCATCTGCCCTCACTTCAATGGCGTAGGTAACCAGGAGATAGGCGCCAAACTTGAGCTTTGCACCTTTCAGCCCCAGTTGCTCCATTAAATAGCGGCTCGTTGCTACATCGAGCTTGTTCAGATAGTATTTGCTGCTGTAAGGGGCGAGCAGGTAGTCCGGTTCATATGTAGGGCAGGCGCTGCTGCTGAGTTTGCCAATCTGTTTTTTCAGGTAAAAAGCATGACGGTGCTCTTCTGCGGCATGCTTGAGGACCATATACGTAGAGGTCTCGGGCAATTCATTTGCAGAGATTTTCCTGGCCCCGATGTTCTCCTGTAAAGACAGCGTGTTGAGAAAACGTGCGTGTATCTGGTCATCATTCACAATGTTTTTGATGAGCTCTTCTAATTTCATATGATAGATTGTTTATCCAAAAGTATTATCTTGCCGGATAGTTTAACGGTACCAGTTTGTAGTTTATGAGTAGTCCGGTTAGAATTCCTTTTAAAAGTGTGATCCGCATTGACAAGTCGCTGGACAGGCCGGTATATCTGCAGATTGCCCATCAGATGATCAATGCGATACAGCGGGGGGTACTGCTAAACGGTATACAGCTGCCCGGCACCAGAAGTCTTTCTGAAGACCTTGAAGTGCACCGCAAAACTGTTATTGCTGCTTACGACGAGCTCGATGCGCAGGGCTGGACAGAGATCAGGCCCAATAAGGGAACTTTTGTGCGCAATAAAGTGCCCCAGGCAGTGATTTCGCTGCCAGGATATGGTACAAATAAAGCTGTACCTTCCGGGGATGCCGGCGAACATAATCATGATAAATTCCTGAACAGTTATCCGGCTAAGACCGGCTATGGGTTTAAACAAAGCATTCTTCTGGATGTACTGCCGGTAACGGCCGGTACGGGGCTGGAATTTAATGACGGACTGCCTGACATAAGGCTGCTGCCATTGGAAAGATTATCTAAAGTGTATGGCGGAATTCTGAAAAGTAAAACGAACTACCGGCATTTCGGATACTCACATGTAGAAGGAAATGAGTATTTCAGAGAGACCCTGGCTTCTTACCTGAACAATACCCGGGGGCTTCATATCAACAAAAGCAATATCCTTACTACAAGGGGAATTCACATGAGTATTTATATGGCATCCAGTATGCTGATTGAGGCCGGAGATCTGGTGATTGTGGGCGACCTGAGCTATTACCTGGCCAACATGTGTTTTCAGCAGTGCGGTGGCAAGATCATTTCTGTACCTGTACACCAGGACGGGATCTCTGTAGATGCTATACGTGAGCTCTGTAAGACTAAAAAGATCAGGATGTTATATTTAACTCCTCATCATCACTATCCTACAACGGTAACGCTGAGTGCCGAGCGGAGGGTGGCCTTGCTGCAGCTGGCATCAACCTATGGTTTTATTATTCTTGAAGATGATTATGACTATGATTTCCATTACAATGGCAACTCTGTACTGCCGCTGGCAAGTGCAGATACAAGCGGCATGGTGGTTTATATCGGATCGTTTTGTAAGTCGCTGGCACCGGGTTTCAGGTCGGGTTACCTGATCGCACCTGAAAACCTGATCACAGAAATGGCAAAGTTCCGCCGGCTGGTAGACCGGCAGGGCGATATGCTGATGGAGCAGGCGCTGGCAGAGTTGCTGGAAGAAAGAGAGATCCAGCGGCATTTAAAAAAAGCGGTAAAGATCTACCAGGAGCGAAGGGATGTTTTTACGGGATTATTGACTGAGCAGCTGGGCGGGGAGCTTACTTTTGTTTCTCCGCCGGGAGGGTTGTCAGTGTGGACGCACTGGAACCCGCGGTTAAACCTGATGCGAATCAGCAAAGGCTGTATGAAAAGAAACCTGCATTTGCCACAGGAACTGCTGTACCAGAATGAAAGCTTTACAGCAATGCGGCTGGGCTTTGGCAACCTGAGCACGGCAGAGCTTGAGGAAGCCGTGAGTATCCTGAGCCAGGCAGTTAAAGAGAGTTAGCCGAAATACCTGTACTGATGACCTCATCAATTTTATCCATCAGCCCGGCGCTTTTCACAGCATCAAATTTACGCGCCCACCAGTTATCGGAACGCATCATTGCATCGAAATCTCCGAGGTCTAAAACCCGGGGGTTGGCACCTCCCTCAGACCAGTCGATATATCTGTAATTGTTGTTGACAATCTTATCCCGGTAAGGTGAATTCATCAGGATCGTGGGAAACAGAAATTCATCACTTGCCCAGCTCCAGGCAAAAAAGCGCTTTAATCTGGTATCACCTTCAATCTGCTTCACAACATACATGGCGGCCTCCGGACTGAGCATCCAGAACATCGATTTTCCATAGGGATGCATATGGTATGGAAGCTTTCGTTTCGGCAGAACTGCGGTAAGTAGCCTTTCAAGCGTATATTTGCCTTTGAAAGAATAATCGGAAAAGCAGTATTGCTCAATCCTTAGCATTCCTTCCGGCCATTGATTTTTATAGTCGTAGAAACTTAGGAATTCCTTGCCTGCATTGTCGCTGAAGAAACGCGCCAGATGATCGGGGCTGCGCAGGGGATAGCCTTGTCCGCTCAGCAGATTAATAAAGCTATACCTGGTCCCGCTGGCTATAATCTCCTTAATACCTTCAAATTCTGTGGCGATGGTGCTAAATCCGCCCCAGTTAACCTTAATCCTGTTCTGTATAAAATAGACATTGGGTATATTGGCCAGGATCAGATGCGGAGTGATATCAAATTTTTTATCTACATGGATATAAAAATCAAAATCTTTATGCCACATGGCTCTGATCATTCGTTCAGTCTGTGCAGGATTGGTATACGTAAGAATTAAGTGGGCAACACGCATTATAACAGTTGTAGGGGATTACTATCCTACTAATGTATGTTTTATTTGACAGATATGCATGTTCATTTTATCCATTAAAGGACTTCAATTCCCTTTTCCTCCAACTGGTCATAGATCATCGCATTAATGCTGCTCCGGGTGCTTTCGGCAACCGAAATATCTTTGCACCAGAAATAGATGTTTACTGTTGTGCTGGTTTTAGTTTTTGGGGTCATGATCAGCTTTGCTTCTTTATTAAGCATTATGTTATCATTAGAGGCAATTGCGTCTTTGATCAGCTTTTCTACCTCTTCTCTCACAAAAGGTTTGGCTAAAGTAAAGGAAATAGTGATCCTCATCTGGTTATTGCTGAGGGTCCAGTTGATAATGTTATTGGACAAAATGTTTCCATTGGGAATGATGATCTCTGCACCTTCATCTGTTAACAGTGTGCTGGCACGGATACCAATCTCTTTTACCCTGCCTTTTTTATCGCTGAGTTCCACAACATCACCTATGCGCAAAGTTTTATCGAAAATCAGGATGATACCTGATACAAAATTGCTGACGATGTTCTGAAGACCGAGACCGATACCAACGCCCAGAGCACCCAGTACCACCGTAATCTTGTCGATCGGCAAACCTGAAGCTGCTACAGCAAGGAGAAATCCTCCGATCAGTAAAACCAGTCGGGTAACAATCAGTTTTGAGCGCTCGCCCTTATTGTCGTCCAGTGAATCATCACCGGTATCCCCAAAGAAATAGGCAATGTATTTTTGGAGGAAGTTGGCCGTCCAGATGATCAGCAGGAACAGGACGATACCGCCCAGGGTGAATGCAAGCGTACCTATTTTTCTTTTTTCCGTAAGGACGGTTAGAATGGTAGTATAGAGTTCATTGAATATATTGAGGTTTACCAGAAATAACGTAAGCCAGATCAGAAATGCAACAATATTAAGCAGCCCGCGGATGCTTTTTACAACCGGCTCCCAGTCAAAATGCTCCGGGTAATGCTTGCGGATCCTGCTGCTTTTGATTTGTAACAGGAAGGCCTCTGTGATCATGCCCGCGAGGATAATCAGGGAAAGGGCATGCAGAAAAGCACTCACTGCTGTAGTGTAAAATATTTGGGTGAGCGTAAAACGCCCGAACAGATTACAGAAAATAGCCAGGAGGTTAAAAATGATAAAGATAACTGCCACCGGCAGCAGGATCCTGTACTTGCCTGTTTTTGTTCTCAGCTTGAGGTAACTGAGCATACCGAAGGCCGTGGACGCAATGCTGAACACCAAAAGGTTCCAGCGCTGGTAACGCGGCGGAATGCCCAGTAACCTGAGCACAACAGGTGCCATCAGCAGAACCACAAAGATGCACCACTGTACAAAGACTTCCCGGGGCAATCTTTTATAAAGTAGTGTAGTGAGGCTTAGTGCCAAAAAGATATGTACCGCCTCGATATATAGGGCCGGTGCCAGCAGGTCGAAAACAGGAGCAAGGGTTAAAATAAAGATGATGGAGATCTGATAGGGCCTGGGCCTGATGAATATGAAGTTGAATGATTCTACGGCATCCAGCTTTTTACGGTTAATCAGGCTTTTGAAATTGAAAAAGACCCAGAAGAAGAACACTGCACCGAGAAAGATCAGTAAGGCACGGCTGCTTCTTGTATACACAAAGTAATATTTGGAGATCTGCTGTTCACTCTGCATAAAGCGTTTGAAGCCCATACTGCGGTTGGCCGACTTGTTTACGCTTTCCCAGAGGTACCGTCTTTCTTTTCCGAATGCCTTGATGCCGACTGTTTTCAGCTGGCTGTCTGTGGTGTACTGGAGTTCTTTTACGTTGATGATATTTGCCGAAGTCCTGGCTTGCAGGGAATTAATGAGGTTGGTATTGCTCTTGATGAGGCTGTCCATCACCAGCTTTTTATTTCTGAGTTCGATCAGCTGAGGTTTGAAGATCCGCTTAAGGGAATCGACAGTAAAGATTTTGAGCAGTACGGTATCTTTGCGGAGACTGAGGATTTCAGTTTTCAGCCCGTTTAATTTTTGTTCATAATGGCTAAGGTCTGCCAGGCACTCTGTATTGCTGCTTTCAAGTTCGTCCAGCAGCGTTTGGTACATCTGTACATTCTGCAGGTTGAGCGTCCGGTCGCTTTGGTTAAGCCTTTCTTTGATCAGCGCTATTGCCGCTTCATCCTGTGTTAAATAGCCCGAGATCGGGGCCATCTTGTAGAAAGAGGCAGTAGTTACCTTTACTTTATTGATGGCCTCAAATACTTTTTGTAGCCGCGCCAGATAATCCCCCCTGGTGAGCACTGTTGAATCAGAAAGATAGGATACATCAGCAGCTTTATCCCTTGCCTTTTGCTGTGACCTTGCACTTTGTGCAGTTACATTTAAACTGTAAAAACAGAGCGTGCTGAGCAGTAACAATAAAAACTGGAACCGGCCAATCGCAAAAGGGTTTTTTATCTTCATTTAAGTTTAGGTAGGATTATGCTACAAATGTAACAAAACGCATACAATATATTTTATATTGCTTTCTCGTAGATCCTGTGGATTTTATAAGGATCGCCTTTGATCGCTTTGATGGCATTGTTAACGGCATGGTTATGTTCCAATGTCCATCCGGCCTCAGCATAATCGTAATCCTTTTCTCTATAAGTTTTGATAATTTTAGCGTACAATACCGCTTCAATCCCCATATGACGGTATCCCTCGATTACACCAAGCATAAAAATCCTGATACCCCTGATTTTTTTCAGGCCGAGAAGCAATTTAAAAATACCTGTGGGGAAGAGCCGTCCCCTTGAAATCTTTTTTTGTATCTGGTTCACATCAGGAAGCGCTACTGCCACACCTACAAATTTGCCGTCCTTTTCTGCGATATATACAAAATCAGGATCTGCAATCAGCTTCAGGTCTTTTGCAATAAAATCGAACTCCTCATCAGTTGGAGGTACAAAACCCATGTTTTTATCCCAGGCACTATTATATACGTGTTTAAGTTTTTCTGCTTCTTCCTTGAATTTCTTCATGTTCAGCTTCCGTATCGTTACCCCGCGCGTATTTATCCTTTCTTCCAATTTATCAGAAATTCTTACAGACCTGTCATCGTATGAGGTTTTGTCCCATCTCCAGGAAATAAGGTCTACCTGTTTTTTAAGCCCTGTGTTTTCGAGCAGTTGCTCGTAATAGGGAGCATTATAGGGCGTAAGGATTACAGGCGGATAATCATAACCTTTAACAAGGAGCCCCGAGGTATCATTGGTAGTGAGGTTTACCGGGCCCACAAGGTTATTCACCAGGCTGTCTTTTGTTTTAAGCCAGTTTACTGCGGTATCAATCAGCAGTTTTGCACTTTCTGCATCATTGATCACATCAAAGAAACCAAAGAAACCGTCTTTAACGTTATTGAATTCATTATGACGGTTGTTAAGGATCGCAGCAATGCGGCCTGTTATTTTGCCATCTTCATACAATAAAAAGCATTGTAACGGTGAATGTTTATGGAATGGATGTGTGGTCAGGAGATCCCGCTGTCCGATGAATATTTCAGGGACGTACATGGGATCGTTTTTGTACAGATCATGCGGGAAATCAATAAACGCTGCGAGTTCCTTTTTTGATTTAACCTCAACTATTGTCTTCATATATGTTTTGAGCAAGGATGGTGTAGCCTAAATAAAGGCCTTTTTAATTATAGCTTCAAATATATTCAAATCAGCTATATCTTGTATGGTCTATCCCCTAAATTAGGGATGTTCTTAATTTATACTTTTCGGTCCTGCATTTACTGGCCCCATGCCGTGAGCATCAGATTTCTGGCACCTCCATGATTACGGTGCTCGCAAAGGTAAATACCCTGCCACATTCCCAGTGCCAGTCTTCCGTTACGGATCGGGATCATCAGGGATGTATCCAGCAGGGATGCTTTGAGATGGGCGGGCATGTCGTCCGACCCTTCGTCGTCATGCAGGTAATCAGGATCGTTTTCAGGAACGGCCTTATTAAAAAACATTTCAAAATCATGTCTTACTGTTGGATCGGCATTTTCATTGATGCTCAGCGAGGCGGAAGTATGCTGGATAAAAACCTGGCATATGCCTGTTTGTATATCGCTGATCTGCGGAAATGAATGGATGATATCCGCGGTGATCAGGTGAAAGCCCCGCCGCCTTTCATGCAGGCGTATCTGTTGCTGGTAGATCTTCATTCCGCAAAATTACTAAAATATCAACTGAAGATGTACAACTCCTGGTGATGGCCCCTGTAATTTCCGGCTGTCTTCCGTAATCCTGCTGATTTTTTTAGATATTTGAAATCTATGGAGTTTCAAAACAGCCTCAATTTTGCAAAGGAACTGGATGCACAGGATCCGCTGCGATCGTTCCGGGATGAATTTTTATTCCCGCAACAAAACGGTAAACCTTTTATTTATCTCTGCGGCAATTCCCTGGGCTTACAGCCCAAATCGGCGAGAGCAGTACTTAACAAGCAGCTCGATAACTGGCAGGATCTGGCAGTAGAGGGATGGTTTGAAGGCGAAACGCCATGGATGTACTATCATAAGGAACTGAAAAAACTGATGGCGCCCATCGTCGGTGCCAGGGCAGAAGAAGTTTGCCCGATGAATACGCTTACCGTAAATCTTCATTTACTCATGGTGAGCTTTTACCGCCCTGATGAAAAAAAATACAAGATTATAATGGAGGCCGGGGCTTTTCCTTCAGATCAGTACGCGCTGGAAAGCCAGGTCCGCTTTCATGGATTTGATCCTGCAGAGGCCATTATAGAAATTGCGCCCAGAGCCGGAGAGTATACACTGCGGACAGAGGATATTACGCGGGCAATTGCAGACAATAAAGATGAACTGGCAATGGTGCTGTTTGGAGGTATCAATTATTTTTCCGGTCAGTGGTTTGATATGGAGGCAATTACCAGGGCAGGACATGCGGCAGGTGCCATTGTAGGTTTTGACCTTGCACATGCTGCCGGCAATGTTCCCTTACAACTGCACGACTGGCAGGTGGATTTTGCCTGCTGGTGCACCTATAAATACCAGAACAGCGGCCCGGGTGGCATAGGTGCAATTTTTGTCCATGAAAAACATTTTGGCGATCAAGACATGAGTCGTTTTGCCGGATGGTGGGGATACCAGGAATCTATCCGTTTTAAAATGGAGAAAGGCTTTATTGCCGAACCGGGAGCGGATGGCTGGCAGGTAAGCTGCACACAGGTGATCCCGATGGCGCTCTATCATGCTTCGCTGCAAATCTTTGAAAAAGCCGGCTTTATGGAGCCCCTGCGCCGTAAAAGCCTGACCTTAACGGCTTATCTGCGATACGTGATCAGGGAGGTTAACCTGGCCATTGGCGACGAGCAATATCAGGTGATTACGCCAGAAAATGATGATGCCCATGGTGCGCAGCTCTCTGTTATCGCAAAAGGGGATGCCAAAGCCATATTTAACAAGCTGGTGGAGAACAATGTGCTGGGCGACTGGCGCGAACCCAATGTAATTCGTTTTGGCCCTGCACCATTATACAATTCTTTTGAGGATATTTACCATACCGGCGAGCTGCTGCTGCAGCTGAGCAAAGCAGCAGCAATATGATCAACTACAATCCCAAAGCCTGGTTTACCTTTATCTTTCATATCCATAAGGCAGATACTTTTAGAAAATTATGGCCCCTCATGCTGAGTGTGGGAGTGTTTTCTGGTCTTGTTGCCTTTCTGGAACTGCATTTCTTTAAACTTTCTGAAAGCAATTCAGTAAGCAATATCAATATGATGCACAGTATTCTGGGCTTTGTGATCTCACTGCTGCTGGTTTTCCGCACCAATACATCATACGACAGGTGGTGGGAAGGAAGGCGCCTGCTTGGAGAGCTTACCAATGTGAGCAGAAATCTGGCCATCAAGATTAAATCCCTTAAACTGGATCATGAAGAACATGAGTTTTTTACCTATGGCATTCCCAAATATGCCTTTGCTTTAAAGGAGCATCTCCGCGAGAAGCAATACTTTGGCAAAAACAGTTTCCTGATTGAAGTAGATGGCGGTAAGCATATCCCCAATCAGATCGCAGCAAGTTTGTCGGCCAGAATTTACGACTTAGCTGCCGCAGGCAAGCTATCAGGTGAACAGCTGATTATTCTCAGTGCCGACCTGAGCCGCTTTACAGATATCTGCGGAGGCTGTGAGCGGATAAAGAAAACACCGATTCCATTTTCATACAGTGCCTTTATCAAAAAATTCCTCTTCCTTTATGTGATCACTCTTCCTTTTGGATGGGTGTTCAGTCTGGGGTTTTTTGTGGTGCTGATTGTACCTTTTATCCTCTATGTATTAGCGAGTTTGGAGCTGATAGCTGAAGAAATAGAAGATCCCTTTGGACATGATGCAAATGACCTTCCGGTGGATGACATCTGCAACAATATCGAGAAACACATCGGGGAGATCCTGGGCTGATGGTAAAGATTGCCTATCATGATCTGTACGCGCATCCGCTGCCCGAAGGGCACCGCTTCCCTATGCTTAAGTATGAACTGATCCCGGCGCAGCTGCTGCATGAGGGGGTGATTACGCAGGATAATTTATTTGCCCCGGAACTGCTGCCCGAAGCAGAAGTACTGCGTTCACATGATCCTGCCTACTGGCAGCAGCTGAAAGACTTTACATTGCCGGCAAGGGAACAGCGGAGGATAGGCTTTCCGCTGAATGCGCAATTGCTGGAAAGGGAGCTGAGGATTGCGCAGGGCACGATCGACGGCGCGATGTATGCAAGTCAGCACGGGATTGCTTTTAATGTAGCTGGCGGCACACATCATGCAGGGTCTGACTGGGGCGAAGGTTTCTGCATTCTGAACGACCAGGCTATTGCCGCCAATCATTTGATAGCTAATCACATATATGATCGTATATTAATTATCGATTTAGATGTGCACCAGGGCAACGGTACGGCGGAGATGCTGCAGAATGAACCGCGCATTTTTACATTTTCGATGCATGGCGAGAAGAACTTCCCCTTCAGAAAGGAAATTTCTGATCTGGATATTGGCCTGGACGAAGGTATTGAAGATGCCCGTTATCTTTCTATCCTGGAAGAAACATTACCACATTTATATGAACTGCACCAGCCGGAATTTGTCTTTTATCTTTCTGGCGTGGATGTTCTGGCTACAGACAAACTTGGAAAACTTGCCCTCAGCAAAGCCGGCTGCAGGGAGAGGGACAGGATGGTTTTCCAGTTTTGTAAAGATCATGCACTGCCGGTGCAGGTGAGTATGGGCGGAGGGTATTCCCCAGAAATCAGGGATATTGTGGATGCGCATTGCAATACCTATAAGGTGGGTATTGATCTGCTCGGTGATTAAACACGTGCTGTTAGTTTTACACATTTGTTCCTTATCCAGATAATTTTGATGAGATTTATCGGTTCCAAACTGAATGATTGCTGATGAAGATTGTTATTGCAGAAAAACCATCCGTTGCACGGGAACTTGCCAAAGTATTTGGCGCAACGGCCAAAAAAGATGGATATATCGAGGGTAAAGGATATTCTTTTACCTGGGCATTTGGCCATCTGCTGCAACTGGCACCTCCGCAGGAATATGGCTTTATCGGTTGGAGAAGACAACATTTGCCTATGTTGCCTGCGAAATTCAAACTGGCAATCCGCAAGATCAAAACCAAAGATGGCTTTGTAGAGGATCCCGGGGTAAGGAAACAGCTGGATATTATCAAAAAGCTTTTTGATGAATCTACGGAGATCATCGTAGCAACGGATGCCGGGAGGGAAGGTGAACTGATTTTCCGTTACATCTATTACTTCCTGAAATGTAAAAAACCTTTCAAACGGCTGTGGATCTCATCACAAACTGATGAAGCAATCAAAGAAGGCTTCAGAAACCTTAAACCCGGCACTGATTACGACACTTTGTTCAACTCCGCACATTGCAGGTCGGAATCTGACTGGCTGGTAGGGATGAATGCCACGCAGGCTCTAAGTATTTCTGCGGGTTCACGCTCGGTATTGTCGCTGGGCAGGGTACAGACCCCAACGCTGGCCATGATCTGCTCCAGGTATATAGAAATCAAAAACTTTGTTCCACAGCTGTATTATCAGCTGGGCATTCAGCTTGATAAAGACGGACAGCTTTTTAAAGCGGTATCTGTTGCAAATTTTAACGTAAAGGAAGAAGCGCAGGCCCTATTTGATAAAATCGAAGATGTTCCTTCCGGATTTCCCAGGGGCGGGAGGATTCTTGATGTGGAAGCCAAGCCCAGAAAAGAACCGCCGCCACTGCTGCACGACCTGAGCAGTTTGCAGCAGGAGGCCAATAAACGCAAGGGGTACACGGCCGACCAGACGCTGAACCTGTTACAGAACCTGTATGAGAGCAAGCTGGTATCCTATCCGCGTACCGGAAGCAGGTATATCGGAGACGATGTTTTTGCGGGCGTGCCACAGCTGATTGCCCAACTGGCCTCGCATCCCGATTTTGGGAAGTCGGCCGAGTTTCTACAGACCGTTCCGCTGAACAAAAGAAGTGTAAATGCAAAGAAGGTGACAGATCACCACGCTATACTGCCCACCGGAGTTAGCCCTCAGGGACTGAGTTCAGACCGGCAGGCCGTTTATGATATGGTGGTTGCACGGATGCTGGAAGCGTTTCACCAGGAATGCGTAAAGGAAGTAACGAAAATCACGATTGAATCAGGCTCTGTATTTATTGCCAATGGAACAGTGATCCGATCTGCGGGATGGCGTTCTGTGCTGAATGATAAGGATGAAGAGAAAAAGGACGAGGACAACCCCTCGCTGCCAAAGGTAAAAAAAGGGGAGGAACTGCCGATTGTGGAAAAGGTTTTCCTTGAAAAACAGACCAAACCAAAATCATTATACAATGAGGCTTCATTGCTGAAGGCCCTCGAAACTTCGGGCAAAGAAATTGAAGATGAAGAGCTTCGTTATGCCATGAAAGACAGTGGACTGGGCACTCCGGCTACACGGGCTTCGATTATTGAAACCCTGATTACCAGGGAATATATACAAAGGGAAAAAAGGAACCTGGTGCCCACACACAAAGGCCTCGCTGTGTATGATGTGGTAAAGGACCAAAAGATTGCACAGGCAGAGCTGACGGGCTCCTGGGAGAAACGGCTGGAAGAAATCCGTTCAGGTGCTTCTGTTACAGATTTCAAGGCTGAGATCTCAGAATATACACGCGCGATCACCAATGAGCTGCTTGCCGCAGGAGCAGGCCTTGCTGCACGTCTGGAACCTAAAAAAGAGGATACCGCGACCGTGTAACGACATTATTTCACAATAACTTTCCGGCTACCGCGTTTTAACATCTTCAAAAACACGGGTTTTGTTGCGGTGAAAAAATCCCAAAATAAACTTCTTATAAAGAATAAGTTAAGTTTTATCTGCCTTGTTCATCTTCTCTTAATTTTTTGTATTTTGTATACTCTAAAACTAAATTAATGAACCGCTATAAACATTATTCCTTCGATCTTTGGCTCACTTTAATCAAATCCAACCCCGATTTTAAACAGGAAAGGGCCAGGATCTTTCATGCCCGGTATAACCCCCGGAATAAATCTTTTGCAGAAGTTGTTACAATTTTCCGGAACGTAGATCTAATGTGCAACAGTATCAATGAAAGAACCGGTAAGAATATCGATGCAGACGAAATGTACCTGATGGTGATCAGCATCCTGAACGATTATCATCCGGGATTTGCTGCTGTTGATACAGAAGCGTTATACATGGAAATGGAGGAGTTGTTATTCAATTATATGCCGCAGATCTATTGCGGAAACACAGCCGGTATTTTGCATACGCTGAAAGAGAATGCGT
Organism: Pedobacter westerhofensis; assembly: GCF_900182595.1. Taxonomy (GTDB): domain Bacteria; phylum Bacteroidota; class Bacteroidia; order Sphingobacteriales; family Sphingobacteriaceae; genus Pedobacter; species Pedobacter westerhofensis. Next base: position 84,773 of record NZ_FXTN01000012.1, read on the forward strand.
CAACAGTAAGCCTTCTGAGCAATACAGGTTTTATCAGGGGAGGAACGCTGCGAAAAGTACTGACAGCGCTGGAATTAGACCAGTACCTTGATTTTCAGCTGTATTCAGACGAAGTGCGGCTGTCTAAACCCAATACTGAGTTTTTCCGGCTGATGCTGGATCAGGTAAACAGGGGGCGGCAGCACAATGAACTGGAACTGCATGAGATTGTCCACGTAGGCGACAATCCGGTGGCAGATATCCATGGTGCCAGCCTGCTGGGTATACACAGTATACTTATTAACTCAAATCATCAAACTATAACTTGTTTACAATGAATTTAACAAAATCATATGCACTACATCAGATCCATCATGCAGAAGTATTTGGATTTGATCCCAACGCTTATTCAAGGTTTAAGTTTGGCGACGACCAGGTGGCAAAGGAATTTGGGGAACAGCTGGCGGAGGGTTTTATCTCCGGCTATCTGCAGGATCATTTTATAGCTAATCAGATCGTGGTGATATCCAGTCCGTATTCTTTTATTCCTACCGCAACATTTGCCATGAAGAACTACTTTGTTCATCAGTTGAACCGCTGGCTGGCAGATCAGGGCGGATTGGTGGTGCAGGAAGCAAAGGTGCACCGGACGATTACCTATAAGGAAGATTACGGGGCACTAAGCGCCGAAGAACGGATGAACCTGATTGGGAACGATTCATTTCACATTGACAAACACTTTCTGGATCACAAAACACTGCTTTTTCTGGACGATATCAGGATCACGGGTAGTCATGAACGCATGATCCTCAGAATGGTAGAAGAGTTTCAGATGAAGAACGATATCCATTTACTTTATTTTGCTGAACTTGCTAATAAGGATATTCACCCAAACGTAGAAAATTTGCTTAATTATCACCAGGTAAAATCTATATTTGATCTTGACGGGATTGTCAAAAGTGGTTCTTTCTGTTTCAATACCAGGATTGTTAAATACATACTGAATGCTGATTTTAACAGTTTTTCTATATTTATTGCAAATCAAACAGAAGAATTTATCAATATGTTATATAATTTGGCGTTAGGAAATGGGTACCATACGATTGATGCCTATATACTCAACCTGAATTACATTAAAAATAAGATCAATACTAAAAAATATAAATTGATATAAAAATGGCTATAAACTTGCAAAAAGGGCAGCGTGAAAATCTGGATGCCCCTAAATTTACGATAGGACTGGGATGGGACACAAACAGCTCTTCTACAGGCACCGATTTTGACCTTGATGCTTCCCTGTTTTTACTGGGCGATAACAAAAAGATTGTATCTGATGAACATTTCGTGTTTTATAATAACCTGATATCCCCGGACGGTTCAGTAGAACATACCGGTGATAACTTAACCGGTGACGGCGACGGGGATGATGAACAGGTAAAGGTAGACCTGTCAAAGATTGATGCCAAAGTTGCTGAGATCTGTATTGTGGTAACGATACACGAAGCTGAAGCGCGCAGACAGAACTTTGGACAGGTGAGAAATTCGTTCATCCGTATTTTTGATGCCCTAACCAATCAGGAGATCCTGAAATACGAACTGGAAGAAGACTTTTCTATTGAAACTGCGGTAGAGTTTGGCAGGATTTACAAACGCGAAGGAAAATGGAAATTTGAAGCTGTAGGCGTGGGAATGAAAGGTGGCCTGCAGGATTATTTAAATAAATATCAATAAGTTGTTATGGCAATTAATCTTCAAAAAGGTCAACGGATCAGTCTTGAAAAGACTAACGGCACCAAATTACAGCAGGTTTGTGTAGGGATCAACTGGGGCGCAATTGAAAAGAAAGGCCTCTTTGGTTTTGGCTCTTCGAAAGTTGCGGTAGACCTCGACGCTAGTTGTGCAGTATACAGTGAAAGCAAACAGTTGATGGAGGTAGTTTACTTTGGTAACCTGGCTTCCAAAGACGGCTCGATCAAACACAGTGGTGACGACCGTACCGGCGATACCGGCGGTGATGACGGTTTGGATAATGAAGTGATTACGGTAGATTTATCAAGGCTTCCGGCTACGGCAGGTTATGTGGCTTTTGTGCTGAACAGCTTCCAGGGACAGGATTTTGCTTCGATCCCATTTGCCTCGATCCGGATCTATGAAGGATCAGCAACCCGGGTAAATGAGGTGTTTGCTACGTACGACATTGCTCATGGCGCAGGTTTTGCGGGACATGTATCAATGGTACTGGGCGTGTTTTACAAAAAGAACGGGGAATGGAAGTTCAATGCCATCGGGGAACCTACCAAAGACAGAAAGCTTGAACAAACTGTGCAGACGGTTACACAAAGCTATTTATAGTTTAGCATATTAAATTAGTATTATGGAAACAAACGCTCTGGAGCCATCCAACAATATCCCTGAAAATGTTCCGGCAAAGCTGGATAAAGAAGGAAATGTAGATATAACCAATCTTTCTCCGCAGGAGATATCAAAGTATAATGATCTCAATAAGTCACTGCAGCCCTCTGATGTAAATTCTATTCTGAATTATGGAGCGGATGCGCAGAATTCCATGGAAAAATACAGCAATGAATTTCTGGCCTCTGTACGCACTTATAACAGCGGCGATGTAGGCGGGCTGATCAATGAACTGCTGACGGAACTGAATTATATTGATGTGTCTGAACTGGAGCAGGGCGGCTTCAAATCCTTTATTGCCAAAATCCCGTTCCTGAAGAACCTGGTGGTGGATGTAAAAAAGCTGTTCCAGAAGTATGATGTAGTGGTAAACAATATTGATAAGATCACCAATAAGATCAAGGCAGGGCGACTAAACTCACTGAAGGATAACAGCTCTCTGCAGACCATGTTTGAGAGCAATGTAAACTATATTCATCAGATGGAAGAGCTGATTATTTCGGGTCAGCTGAAATACAATGAGCTGAGTATACAGCTTGCAGAAATGGAAGGGAGACCGGCCGACTTTGAAGATTATGAGATTGCCGATCTGCGCGATTTTGTAAGCAGGCTGGATAAGAGGCTGGCTGATATGAAGATTGTACGTTTTATCATGATGCAGTCCCTTGCCCAGATCCGCCTGGTACAAAACAACAATACTTCTGTAGCAGAGAAAGCACAGTCTATCATTTCTACAACTATTCCTGTCTGGAAAAACCAGCTGACGATCGCTGTAGCCTTACAGCGCCAGAAAGCAAATGTAGAGATGCAGAAAAAGGTGAGCGATACCACTAATACAATTCTGCAAAAAAACGCCGATATGCTGAAACAAAACAGTATCGATGTGGCTAAGGAGAATGAAAAAACTGTCGTATCTTTGGAAACGCTTAAAATGACTACCGCTTCGCTGATTTCCACATTGGATGAAGTGAAAAAGATTCATGAAGAGGGAGAGAAGAGCAGAAGGGTACTGGATACTGAATTGAAAAACCTGGAAACTGAGCTCAAGAAAAACGTTACGCAGGTTAAATAGTAAAGGATGGATGAACATGCTGCAAGTATTTTGAAGGAATCTGATCAGATGATTAGCCGCCTGCAGCTCCTGTCGGTGTTTTTTCAGGAAGAGGTAGTTTATAAAATCTTTCTGCGCAGCCAGGTCATCCATCAGTTATTTGCTGATAACGCTGATCTCTCTATTGATAAGCTGGAGCTTTTTCATCTGCAGTTTACGGCAAGCGTGGTAGAACTGCTGAAGAAGATCAAGAAAAACAATGAGAAGAATGTATCGCTGATCGATGATGAGATCCGGCTGAACAGGGAGGTGATTGCCAAACTGAATGAAACGCTGGTTACTGAACAGAGTTTTATCGCAGGCAAGCAGCGCCAGGCTTTGAAGATCAATAATTCGCTCCGTAACCTGTATGAGGTGCTTTCTGACCTGACTTCTGATTTCCCTTTTGTACGAAATATTACCCAGTTCAGCGCACGCTTCGCTAAGGATTTTTATTATACTGTTTCTTCAGAACAGCTGGCGCAGATGGTTGATTATGATGCTGATAAAGTTTATACAAATCAATATGCTACGATTGAGCGCAGGCTAATGGGGCTGCTTTGCAAGCATGATTTTAAAACCGAATTTTTGTACGGGCTAAAGTCGGGCACACTCATTATCGAAGTCTATAAATTCCTGGATACTGATCAGCACTTTCTGTTTTATCCTTCGAGGAACCTTTTCCTCTTTTACCATCCGGAAGATCTTGCAGGAATGGAATTTTCAGGCACTTCTTCAGAGAAAGCAAAGCTGATCCAGGAAATGGCCTATAAAAATGATAAACTGCAAAGTAATGCAGCGTCAGTAAGAACATACATACCTGCTGAGATCATTAAACTCCTTGAAGAAAACTATCTGAAGATATCAGATATTCATTTCCTTAATAACCTGAATAATTTTGACGTTCAGGCTAATATACTAAAGACAATGCTGAATACAGATATGCTTTGATTTAAGCCTGGTGCTCTCTCACTTTTTGTACCAGCAAATCAAGCAGTGCAGCAGAAATTTTTCCTGCTTTGCCATCTCCAACCGCTTTGCCGTCTATCTGGACCACAGGCATAATATGCTTTGTGGTACTGGTAATAAAGGCTTCATTGGCATGATACAGTTCCTCCAGGCTAAAATCACGTTCTATGATGTTAAAATCATGGTTTTTTAGCGCAAGCAGGTTTTTCCTGATCACACCTGGCAGGATATTCGTTTTTGCGGTGATGATTTCGTTTGCCTGACTGACCATGAAGAAGTTTGCCCTTGGTACTTCTTTCACCTGTCCGTTGTCATGGTAAAGCACATCATCAGCGTTATTTTCTTTGATAAAAGGTTGTAGCCAGATGGCCATGGAATAATCTATGGTTTTCATACCAGATAACTGGCGCTGGTAGTTGCGGGTCACAATTTTAATCCCCTTGGTATTCAGGCTGAGATCCATCTTGAAGGGCAATTGGGTGATGATCAGGTTCTGTTTTGCCGGCATCGTAAATCCGTCAGGAGAATATCCGCCGCACAGTGTGAGCCTGATCCCGGAATCCGGCAGGTCATTTTTCTCCATCAGTTGGGCCAGTATCGCTTTCAGTTCTTCGTGTGTATACGGAATTTCCATATGCATTTTGCGTGCAGAGTTGTAAAAGCGTTCTATATGGTCCTGCAAAAAGATTGGTTTTCCGCCAATAGTTTTGAAGAAATCAAATATCCCATAACCGCGCTGGATAGCGAGATCTGTGATCAGCAGGGATGCTTGATCCGCGGCTACAAAGGTATCATTGATATATACGTATTTAGGTGCCATTACCTGTTAGTTTAAGATTTGCAATAATAATAAAAATTTTACGCGCGCTATATGCCGCAATACCTATATTCGCTACATCTGCGTATTATTTCATCTTTAACGTATATTATGTATATCAGCTTTACCATCATATTAATTTCCGTATTGATTATCTATCTGATACTCAATATCCCGGCATTTGGTCGCCTTCCGGGTGGCGCAAGACGTGACAGGATCAAAATACTTCCTACCTACAACAATGGGCAGATCAGAAATTTTGCCAATACGCCCGACCTTGGCGAGGGGGTTACTTACCTTGATATCATGAAGGCAATGATCAAAGGGAATGCCCATACAAAACCACCGGCACCACTGCCTTTTGTTAAGCCTGAGATTGATTCTGTTGAAGGTACCAAGGTAACCTGGTTTGGACATTCCAGCTATTTGCTGCAGATAGACAAAATTAAAATCCTGGTAGACCCGGTATTCAGCCGGAGTACCTCGCCCTTTTCTTTTGTTGGCAACAAAAGTTACGACGGAACTGATTTTATCCATGCAGAAGACTTTGGAAAGATTGATATCATTCTGATTACACACGATCATTACGATCACCTCGATATGGACAGTATCCTGAAGTTAAAAGACAAGGCAGGGCACTTTGTTACCTCTCTGGGGGTTGGTGCCCATCTTGAGCGCTGGGGAGTTCCCGCAGAAAAAATTACTGAGCTTTCATGGGCGGAGAGCACGAGCCTGCTGGGGCTGAATTTCACAGGCACTATCGCCAGGCATTTTAGCGGCCGTAAATTCAAAAGGGGCCAAACCCTCTGGTCGGCTTTTATTATTCAAACGCCATCATATAAAATATTTTTAGGCGGTGATTCGGGCTATGGAAGTCATTTCAAAATGATCCATGATAAATATGGCTCATTTGATCTTGCCATACTGGAATGCGGTCAATACAATGCGTACTGGCCGTATATACACATGTTCCCTGAGCAAGTGGTACAGGCGGCGAAAGATCTGGAAGCAAAAGTGCTGTTGCCTGTGCACTGGGGCAAGTTTTCTCTGGCCCTGCATGACTGGGACGATTCTATACGCCGGGTGGTGAAGAGCGCAGAAGAGCAGCAGCAAAAGATTACCACGCCTCAGCTTGGAGAAACAGTAGTTTTGGGTGAAAGTTATCCGGACAGCAAATGGTGGCTAAATGTAGCTGCAGTTAAACAATAATTTTCCGGCAGTGTTATCTATAAAATTATAAATGTATGAAGACTGATCTGATAGAAATATTTCAAACCATTAGGGCAGCATTACAGCCCTATGCTGCTCTAGGTTTTAACAACAGGACCAGCAGCGAAGAAAAATACGATCTGTGGTCTGAAAAAAATCTTGAAATTGACGGAGAAAAGCGAACGGAGACATTTTTTGTTTCGGTAAGTATTAACGATGATCATGTAGCGCTGGAACTTCTGCCGGAAGGTTTGCCGCAACATGAAGAAACAATGGTGATCAAAGAACTGGATGAACCTGGCATGGACCTCATTGAAAACAAGGTAGCATCGGGATACAAAATCTTTAAAGAGCAGGAGTGGGTATAAAGGTTGCCGCCTGGCAGGAAAATTTACTGGACAGTTTAATGCTGAAGGGTATAGACGCAGCGCTTTACTATGCCGGCAATGCTTGTTTTATCAGATTCAAAGGTCATGAACAGCTGGTGCTGAACCTGATACCTCTTTTGCCCGGGTTAACGCCCGAAGACCTGAAGCAATTGCAATCTGTTTATCTTACTGAAGGTGTTATGCTGGTACAGCTTTGGGAAGATATCTGGCTGAACCGGCCTTTGCAGGTTCTCAGCAGAATCTCGTCTATGCTGGGCAGGAACAGTACGGTACACGGACGTAAAACCAAAGTGAAATCAGTAACACAGACTGATGCTGATCATTTCTTTGATCATTTTCATCTGCAGGGATCAGCCAGTGCCAGGTACAAATATGCTTTAACGCTGGGAGAGGAGGTTGTGGCCATGGCTTCGTTCAGCGCGAAAAGAAAAATGACAAGAAGGGCCCGGGAGGGATACACATCCGTAGAACTGATCAGGTTTGCCACTATTGATGGTATAACGGTGCAGGGTGGGCTGAGCAAGCTGATCAGGCATTTGGTAAAAACAATAGCCCCAAATGATGTGATGACCTATACTGATATGGACTGGTCGTCTGGAAAAGGTTATGTGAAGCTGGGTTTTGAACTCGCTGACACTTCTGCACCTGCTGAAATCTGGCTGGATACAGCGAACATGACAAGGTATTTTCCGCACCGCCTGCCGGATGAGCTCAGGTCTGCCCTTAGTCTATTAAGCCCTGATGAAGCGGCGGCCTATATGAAATCGAAAAACTATATCCGCATCTTTAATACAGGCAATCTCAAATATATTCTCCCATTATAAGTCCCCATAACATGTCTTCTCATCCTCTGCTCATTATTCTTGGCCCTACGGCTTCCGGTAAAACGAGGCTTGCAGTTGCTGTTGCCGCTGCGCTCAACGGGGAGATCATCAGTGCGGATAGCAGACAGGTTTTCAGGGGGATGGATATCGGTACGGGCAAAGACCTGCAGGAATACGCTGCTGCGGGAAAACAGATACCTTATCATCTGATCAATATCAGGGACGCCGGTGACCAGTATAACGTGAATGCTTTTAAGGATGATTTTTATGAAGCATATGATAAAATCATTCAGCTCGGCAAGCTTCCGGTACTGTGCGGGGGCACAGGGATGTACATCCATAGTGTTTTGCAAAATCATCAGTATACCGCGGTTCCTGTAAATGAGCAGCTGAGGGCAGGCCTTCCGCATCATGATATTGTGGAGCTTAGGCGTATGCTGGCGGCTTATCCGCCGGAGCTAACTGCCCAGGCAGATCTTTCGTCTGCAAAAAGGCTGGTAAGGGCAATAGAAATTGCGGAGTTCCTGCAGTTTAACGCTTTCCGGGAAGAACCGCGCCCGCAATTTGATCCGCTGATCCTGGGCCTGGGCGGAGAGGTGGAGACCCGCCGGGAGCACATCCGCAAAAGGCTGGAAGACAGGTTTAAGGAAGGCCTGATCGAAGAAGTACAAAGCCTTTTACAGCAGGGAGTGCCCGCAGAAACGCTGATTTTCTACGGTATGGAATATAAATTTGTAACCTCTTACCTTCAAAAGGAGCTCAGCATGGAAGATATGAAGGAGAAACTATACATTGCGATACGACAGTTTGCCAAAAGACAGATGACTTTTTTCAGGAAAATGGAAAAGGACGGTATCATGATAAACTGGTTGGATTCTGATCTTGACCAGGGGCTTTTAAGGGAAGAGGTATTGAAATTGCACGCGGAAAAATACCGGTTGTAAAGCCCTGTGGGATAATTGAATAATCGTGATTGCTGTATTCCGGAATCCTCTGGGATTACGCCGGACACGGGCTCTTTTTATTTTTTAGAAATTCTGTACTGTCTGGCTGTACAGCTGTTGTTTCAGGAGATATAAAAAATCTTTTTTTGCTATTGGCATGCTGTTTGTAAATGTGGCCATAACAGACCTGTTCTGGAATTTTATAACAAATTAAACACAGCAATGAAAAAATCTACTAAACTTTTTGCTTCAGCAGTAGCTGCGGTAGCAATCTTCTTCTCAACAAATGTAAGTGCACAAAAAATTGGTATAGGCGCCAACTTAGGTTTGCCTACCGATGATGCTTACAGCTTTGCAGCAGGACTTGATGTACGTATGCAATTTGATGTGACAAAACAATTATCAGTTCCTGTTGCTACAGGTTATACAAACTTTTTTGCAAAAGACAGATCGTATTTTAATGGTAACGCAATTACAGACGTTCCTGATTACGGCTATATTCCTTTGAAAACAGGTTTGAAGTATTTTCTTGATCCGTCTGGATCAGGTGTATATGCGATGGGCGAAGTAGGTGCAGCTTTTGGTGTAACTGATAATGCAAAAACAACTTTCCTTTACGCCCCAACTATTGGTTATTCATGGAGCAATGGTCTTGACCTTGGCCTGAAATATGAAAATGCAGGTAAAGGTGATGCCCTGCGCCTGGTTGACGACAAAAACCGTACAGGACAAATCGCCCTGCGTATTGCCTACGGATTTAAACTTTAATAAAGCATAGGCGTTCCCTTCAGGGGAATGTTGAGAGCAGCTCTGGTCTTGATCAGGGCTGCTTTTTTATGCGCTGCAATGCGACATCTATATGAATTGCAATATTTTCAAAAAGGAAGGTCAATTATGTTGTGCTTTTTTACTTATTTAGAATTAAAATAGTATTTTGAGCAAAAAACGAAATTGATGAAATCCGTATCAGGATGTATCCTGTAAAACTTACAGCTAATTTTATACTGCTGCGGTGATCTTTAAAAATAAATATAATTAAATGAAAAAATATATTGGAATAGTGATTTTGTCGGCCCTGGTTGCCTGTACAAACGCTGCCAAAAAAGAAGATACAACTGCAGACAGTACTGTTGTCAAAGAGACTGGCACTTCCTCCGCTGAGGTGCAGCTGGCCGATCCCAAAATTGCGAATATATACAATGGGTATATCAGCCTGAAAAATACGCTGGTGGCAGGTAATGCCGCTGCTGCACATCAGACGGCTGCGGATTTGTCTAAATCACTTTCTGCCTTTTCAGGTTGTGAAAACACAGCTTTGATCGCTGATAAGATTGCCGGCACAGAAGATATTAAGGTACAGCGCAAGGAATTCACTTCATTGAGTTCTGATGTGATTGCCCTGTTTAAACATGTAGACCTGCAGAAAGGCACGATATACGTGCAGCATTGCCCTATGTCCAATAATGGTGACGGTGGTGACTGGCTTTCTTCAGACAAAACAATCAAAAATCCGTATTACGGAAAAGAGATGCTGGAATGTGGTGGAGTTGTTGAAGAAATTAAACCCAAAAAGTAAGTTAATTTTTTAAGGGTGATAATTAGCGGTTAACAATAATTTAACAGCATTGTTATGATTGTTTATAGGCTATTATCAGTAGAATAGTTATTTTTGTTATTTATAAATTAGAAGATATATGTCAGATATTGCAGAGATTAAGATTGATGGAAAAGTATATGAATTTCCCATTGTAACTGGTACTGAAGGAGAAAAGTCAATTGATATTTCAAAATTACGGGATTTAACAGGCCACATTACGCTGGATTTCGGATATAAGAATACAGGATCTACAAAAAGTGCAATTACCTTTTTAGATGGTGAAAAAGGGATTTTAAAATACAGGGGCTATCCGATTGAAGAACTTGCTGAAAAATCTACTTTTCTTGAAGTTGCATATCTGCTGATTTACGGTGATCTTCCTAAATCGGAGCAGCTTGAAAATTTTCAGGCACAGATTACCAAGCATACGCTGATCCATGAGGATATGAAAAAATTCCTTGACGGATATCCTTCAAAATCGCACCCAATGGCGCAATTGGCCTCGCTGGTTTGCTCACTCTCTACTTTCTATCCTGAATCACTGGATGCAAATTCATCTACAGAAACGATGAACCGTGAGATGATCAAGCTGCTTGCTAAATTCCCGACGATCGTATCTTTTATCTACAAGAAATCTTTAGGTCACCCGCTGATCTATCCAAAAAATAAATATGACTATGTAAGCAATTATCTGAACATGACTTTTGGTCAGCGTACAGAAGAAATTGAAATAGACCCTGTTGTTGTAAAAGCAATGAACACGCTGCTGATCCTTCACGCTGATCATGAGCAGAATTGTTCAGCTTCAACAGTGAGAATGGTGGGATCATCAGACTGTAATATCTATGCTTCAGTATCAGCAGGTATTGCTGCGCTGTGGGGCCCGCTGCATGGTGGTGCCAACCAGGCTGTAATCGAGATGCTTGAGCGTATCAAGGAAGATGGTGGTGATACCGAGAAGTGGATCAATAAGGCAAAAGATAAGAATGACCCTTTCCGTATGATGGGTTTTGGTCACCGCGTTTATAAAAACTTTGATCCGCGTGCAAAGATTATTAAGAAAGCATGTGATGATATCCTGGAGAAATTAGGTATCAATGACCCTGTGCTGGAAATTGCAAAGAAACTTGAAGAAGCAGCTTTAAGCGATCCTTACTTTGTAGAACGTAAGTTATATCCGAATGTAGATTTTTATTCAGGAATTATCTATCGTGCTTTAGGGTTCCCTACAGACATGTTTACAGTGCTGTTTGCACTGGGACGCTTACCGGGATGGATTGCACAGTGGAAAGAAATGCACGAAAATAAAGAGCCAATTGGCCGTCCGCGCCAGATTTATGTTGGCCATACCAACAGGACTTTCGTAGAGGCTGAAAACAGATAATTGTCTTGAGAATGCTGCCTTGACAAGGCAGGTTGAGTGTCTCCTGGCTTCAAAAAAAAATGATACCCTGTATCGATGGACTGCCCCCAAAAAGTTAGACACTTTTTGGGGGCACTGCACCATACAGGGTATCATTTTTTTTTGATATGATCTGTAGCATGATCCAAACACAGCATGACCCATATACAATATGATCGCAAACCTAAGATTCTAATGTCGTTCTAATTCCCTTTCATTAATTTTTTAGTAAATTAGAAGCCAAACAACGCTATATAAATGGATTTTTTACACACTATTCTGGGAGATGATATACAGGCAGGTCTCCTTATTATTCTAAACCTGATCGTAATTGAGAGCTTGCTGTCTGTAGACAATGCAGCTGTATTAGCTACGATGGTAATGGATTTACCTAAAAGCCAGCGGGATAAAGCCCTAAAATATGGAATTATCGGCGCTTATGTATTTCGTGGGATTTGTTTATTCCTGGCGGCATGGCTGGTAAAGATCTGGTGGCTTAAACCACTGGGAGGCCTTTATCTCTTATATCTGGCCTTTGACTATTTCAGGAAAAAGAATGCCAAGGATAATCCTGAGGAAGAAGAAATAGACAAAAGCAAAAGCTGGATTTATAAATCAACAGTAGGTTTGGTAGGCAACTTTTGGGCCACTGTTGCCCTGGTGGAGGTGATGGACCTTGCCTTTTCTATTGACAATGTTTTTGCGGCAGTAGCATTTACTGATCATATCTGGCTGATTTATATCGGGGTATTTATCGGAATCCTGGCGATGAGATTTGTTGCTCAGGCTTTTGTAAAGCTGATGGAGAAATTTACATTTCTTGAAACCGTGGCTTTCATCGTAATAGGGGTGCTGGGCGTAAAACTTACTTCCTCGGTGATCACGCATTTTTATCCTGAGTCGCCCATATCGCAGGCGATAGAAGGGGAAAAAACAGATCTGTTTGTTTCCATATTTACCGTTGCAATTTTTGTGCTTCCGGTGCTGAGCTCTCTGCTTTTCAATTTTCCCAAGAAAAATTTACCTGATCACCCGGTTTCGGATCAGGCGGAAGATGTACTGGATAAATCATAGCGATTTATCCAGTACATCCTATACACTAGAACATAAGGGCCTTCAGATATGCTTTTCCGTATTCGCCCCAATCTTTCATCGCATTATTAATAATTACGAGCAGGCCTTTATTGTCTGTAGGTTTACCCTTTGACGGGGGAATGATCACAGGAGCATCTATTGGTTTATCCGTTACCGTTTTTGCAAACCAGGAGATGTTGTCGTGGGGCAGGGCCACACCCAAAATCATTCCGGGCAGTCCCGTGAAAGATTCAGGCCCGCCGGATACCGGGATCTGATCTGTGTAAAACGCGACTACATAAATAGAATCCATCACGATCGCATTAGCTCTCCTGCACATGTAACCGGCAATTTCACGTGTTTCACTGGTGATCTTCCAGTTGATTGCCCTGATACTGTCCTTAACCAGGAAGTTATCTTCAAATACCGTTTTCCTGGTGGTCTGCTGCTTGGTTTTCAGGTCGGCATAAATGGTATTGATTTGTGTAACATCCGGTCCCGATCCGTAATATGAGCTTGTTGGATTGGCATCTTCGGTTGGTTTAAATAGTGTTTTGTCTTTTGAAAAATACAAAGTGCTTTTCAATATCTTAAACTGGGGATTGGCCTTTTTATATTCTTCAAATATCCGTGCCCCAAATTCATTATCTGATTTGATTTTCTTCTGGATGACCGCATACATGTTTGTGTTGCGCTCAAATTCTATTACCCCCTCAGCGGGGAACCTTGCATTCTGTGCAGCTACAGTGTAACTGATCGCCTGCAACACCAGCAGCATTTTGATTAGTTTTTTCATCATCCTTTTATTTTTTTGCGGTTCCGCCCATTTTGTTAAAATCCCATGAAATTGAGCCCATAAAATATCTTTTTATTGTAGTGTAATTGCTTTGTGTGATCACATTTCCATAAGCAGACCTGTTAAAGCCTACGTTCTGGTTGAGCAGGTCGTTTGCAGTAAGGGATAGTTTTAGTCCGTCAGATTTGAGGAACTTCCTGCTGATGCTGGCGTTCCATATAAAGCGGTGGAAGTTGGTATCAAAGGATTGTGTTTTTGCCCTGTACTCATACTGACCGCTGGTCCCGATTTCAAATTTCCCGGGAAGCATTACATTGACATTGCCTTCTCCTTTACCCCCCCAGCCGTTATCATTGATGGTCTTTTGCAGGGATGATTGATTTGTAGTATAAGTAGGGCCGGCAGTGAAATAGGTATCATATTTTTTCTCCTTAAACTTATAGGCATAAATCTGGGCAGAATAGACGGTAGAGCGGATTTTGTTCAGCTCGTTATTGACATAATTATAAGAGACATTATTGCTTACATTGGCATTCATTCCCACCGTGACGTCTATCGGCTTTATCTTCTGGCCTCCGGAAAAGTAAAGTCCGAAGGAGGTTGCCCTTTTACCGGAAAGGTTGAACGACTGATAGGTGCTTTTACCAGCAGAATCAGTGGTAACATTGCTCACGATCGGATTGGAAGCTGTAGAATAATGGCCAAAGGCCGAAAAACTTGTTCCGCTGATCACTTTGTAGGAGTAATAGTGGCCCTGAACAGAATGTCTGAAAGATGGTTTTAAATCCGGATTACCAAGTATAACATTTAAGGGATCATTATTTACCCTGACAGGCTGAATCTGATCTATCGTGGGCTGCACATTTGTTCCGTCATAATCGATACCGAATTCCCCCTGATTAGAGATCTTGTAACTGTACTTAAGCTGTGGCGACCAGTTGACAAAATCCCGTTTGAATACCGAATTATGATTGAGGTCTTTCTGCCTGAAATTGACACTGGCAATCCTGGTACCGAAATTAAGGGTAGTTTTGGCTTTTTTGAAATTAAATATGGCACCTCCCTGGTTGGAGAGCTGATTGAACTGATAGTTATTACTGAACAAACTATCCAGCGTATTGTACTGCCCATTGCCGGAGGCGTTAAAAGATCTCCTGTCGGCCCTGCTGTTGTTGCTGCCAAAACCGTAATTGATCACCAGCGCCAGATATTTGGCGAGAGGTTCTGTATAGGCAATATTAGCATTGAATGCTGAAGTTTTGACCAGGCTGGTCTTATACTGATCTGTCAGTGTATCGCTTTCAAGCACAGCTTCTGGAGTATAGAATTCACTGGCCGATCTGAGGAAGCCCTTGCTTTCAGTCTGGCTGACAGACTCCCTGAGATCTACCGATAGCGTACGGCGTGGTTTATTCAGTTTCTTTGTCCATAATGCTTTGGCATTAAACACCTTATTATGGACATCATTGGAAACATTCCGCTCCGTTTCATTGAGCAGGATACCATTTCCGCGAACACCGCGGGTATAAAAATCACTTTTTGCCTCACTGTTCTTAAGCATGCCGTCGGCAGAAATTTTCAGGGTGGTATTGGTATCCAGTTTAATGGTGTAGGTTCCATCCAGTTTTTGGCGGAACATATAATTATCAAAATGCTCGTTAGAGCTGCTCACGATTGTACCGGCAGGCAGGTTATTCTGTGTTTCTGTAGAGTTATCACCTTCAACATTAAGGGAGCCAATCTTATAGTTGGCATTGATTGCCTGTTTATCGCTGTTCCATTTTGCGTCATAATGCGTGCCGCCGGTTCTTGCAACAGGAATTCCCTGATTGTTGTACTGCCCATTGAAGCTTGACAGGTCATCACTGCCATCGTTATTGATATAAATATAGCCGTCCCCAACTTCAACATTGTCCGATGAGCCGTATTTGGAATTGTCCTGCCAGCCAAGTCCAATTTTTCCGGTATTGGCAACGGTACCATAGGCAGAGAATTTTTTCTTTCCTTTAAAGGCATTGAACATTCCCTGTGCCTGGTAATAACTGTCTGTGGCGCCTCCGGCATCCAGCTTTCCAAAATATCCGTCTTTTTTGTCGTCCTTTAGTTTAAGGTTGATCGTTTTACTGGTTTTGCCATCATCTACACCGGTAAAAGCAGCCTGATCACTTTTTTTATCAAACAGCTGAACTTTATCTACCATATCGCCACGGATATTTTTGGTGACCAGGGTAGGATCGTCCCCGAAAAACTCTTCTCCGTCTACCAGTACCTTGCTTACTTTTTGCCCTTGTGCGGTAATATTGCCATCCTTATCGATCTGAATGCCTGGCAACTGTTTAAGCAGATCTTCTACTTTGGAATTGGGCTGGATGGTATAGGCAGCAGCATCAAACTCTGTTGTGTCGCCTTTTAACCTGATGGCGGCTGCTTTGCCTTTGATAATTACATCAGCAAGCAACCTAGCCTTAAGTGTAAGCTTGATATTGCCAAAGTCTATGTCTTTCTTGGAGCTGTCGAGCGTAAAGGGTTCCACATAGTCTGCATAACCAGGGTACGTTACCAGCAGGAACAATTTTCCGCGGGGAAGACCGCTGACAGAAAAGGAACCATTTTCGCCGGCACGGGTAAACCTCACCAGGGTAGAGTCCTTGCTGCGCAGCACACTGACAGATGTGTTCAATAATTTTTTATTGCCCAGGGTATCAACCACAGTACCTTTGATTGTATGCGGACTTTGTGCAGAAGCATTAACAGAAAGCAGGAAAAGCAGGAGCAGGGAGAGACAGTTTAGTTTCATACATTGACTTTGGTAAGCCTAATATAAAACTAAATCATTAGTCATAAAAATATTTTACTCTTAAAAAATGTTAAAATATGTTATTTTATAAAACTTAACATAATGTACGACATTATTGCAGGTAGGGTTAATAATGTTTTAACAGTATCAGGTCATGATCAGTATAATGATCTGTCTGATAATTTCTTCGGAAATATAAAAAGTAATGGAGTACATGAGCATAACCGCTATTGTTTTACGTATGGTTACAGCCCTTGAACGCTGGTAGAATAATTTTAACCCTGAATAGAGATACCAGACTATCCCTATAAACACAACAAATTCCATCAGTTGGCTGATATAGGAATCTATACCGAAGATATATTTCTCAATAGGCTTGGTAATGATCGATACGATAAAGTAAGCCGTCATCCCATGAATGGTAAAAACCAGATGGTCGATATAATAGATCCTGTTTTTTCTGAAGTTGATCATGATAAACAGGGCAAGCAGTGGCATCAGCAGAAAATATTGCTTCGGCTGGTATTTCTTCACTTCTTCTTCGATATTTACTTTGTGACCATCTTCTTCACGCTCAGAAGATTTGACAGCATGTTTTTTTGCTCTTTTGTCATACTTCAGTTTCTGTACACGTCTTACCCACCAGGAATCCTGTTGATCTGCCGGCAGTATTTTTTGCCTGGCCAGATAGGTAGCGTAAGAAGTATCCTGCCTGTCGTCAATGATATCCTGATAATCATCTATTCTGTTTTCAAGGTTGTCACTCGGCTTTGCCTGATAGATCTTTTTTAAGCTGTCTACATAATGTACCTGCGATTTAAGATCCAGCGAATTGAACTGTGAGTCTGTATTTAAGTTAACTCTGACCGCATCGCCTAAACCCGGTGATATGGAATTGAGTGTCGTTTTGCTTTTTCTTATGGCTGTAGCAGCACTGTCTTTCTGTGCTGTCGATAGTTCTGCGGGTTTTGTCTTTTCTTTCAGCGAATGGGGAACGATGATAAAATAAACGATAGATACAAAGATGTACAGACTAACCGGATGAATATAACGTGCCCTTTTGCCGGCAAGGTAATCCAGCGTAATTTGCCCCGGTTTACTCAGCAGCGGAACCAGTGTATGAAAAAATTTGGAATCAAAATGAAAATAGTGACCAATGCTATGGCCGATAAAGTGCCAGAAAGGCTCTTTTAATTCCAGATTTGGTTGACCGCAGTGCGTGCAATAGTGTTCCTCAACATGATGCCCGCAATTGAGACAGTTTTTTTCTTTCCGATAATGTCCTGACATAGTTAATTAGTAAAATATCTGATGAATCTTCATGAGTTTATACTCCCGGGCGACACCGAAAGCTCATCCACGCTTCATCAGCTATAAGAGCAATAGATTTCTGCTGAAAGATATTAAATTTCTGATAAAATGTAATCACTATCCCATGGGAAAATGGGACTGATGCCAATAAAAAACTAATTATTATGAATTACATCAAAATTCCGGCTATAGATGCCGAAAGATAAGAGGCAAGTGTACCGCACATCAGCGCTTTAAGTCCCAGTTTGGCCAAATCGGCGCGACGTTCCGGTGCAAGTTCACCAATTCCGCCAATCTGCATGCCCACACTGCTGAAATTTGCAAATCCGCAGATCGCTATACTGATAATCAGGATACCTTTTTCAGTAACAATAGGCACAGCTTTGGTGGTGAGGTTTTTAAAGGCCAGAAATTCATTGACCGTTAGTTTTTGTCCGAGCAGGGTTGCTGCATTGTTTACATCGGCATCAGGGATACCCATAGACCAGGCGAAAGGGTAAAACAATTTACCAAATATCCAGTCGAGCGAAAGGTTAAAATCAGGATTAAACAAGTGCCCGATATGGATAAAAATATAATCTACAAGGGCAATCAGGGCAATAAACCCAATCAGCATAGCAATTACATTCATTGCAATTTTAAACCCTTCACCGGCACCATGAGAGATGGCGTCGATCAGGTTGGTATATTCGCTCTTCACTTCCAGTTTTACTTTGCCCATCGTTTGTGAGACTTCGGTTTCTGGAAAAACAATCTTGGCGATGATCAGTGCACCGGGTGCTGCCATCAGACTTGCCATAATTAGTTTTGGTGCAAGGTTCATTCCTGCCTGTGCGCCCATGTTGGCGTATACAATCAGGATTCCGCCCGCAATACAGGCCAAACTACCGCTCATGGAGGCCAGCAGCTCACTTTTTGTCATCCCTTTCAGATATGGCTTGATCATTACCTGCGCTTCAACCTGTCCTACAAATGCACTGGCTACATTACTTAAGGCTTCGGCACCACTCACACGCATCACAAAATTCATCCCTTTGGCAATCACAGCCACAATTTTTTGCATGATCCCAAAATGGTAGAATATGGCTACCAGTACGCAGACCAGAATAATTGTTGCAGTAACGTTAAAGGCAAAAACAAAACCTTCAGGGGCTGCGTAGGCATGTGGCTGACCATCATAACCGATTACGGCAATGCCGCCGTAGACAAAATCCACACCTTTTTTGGCAAACTGCTCGATTTTCTGCATTCCCTTACCCAAAAACTCAAAGAAATGCTGTACCGGACTTACCCTTAGGATCAGAACGGCGATCAGTACCTGGAGCGTAAGACCACTGGCAACAAGCCTGTAATTTATCTTTTTTCTGTTATTAGAAAACAGATATGCGAGGCCCAATATAAAAAGGATACCAATGATTCCGTGAAAACGCTCCATAAAAATTGATCAGATAAGATTTGTTAGGTGTTGAGGTAATAAAGATGTGTATAAACTTGCAGAAAACTGCTATTGTGATGAATTTCTTTTGTTGAGTTCATCCCTGATCCTGGCTGCTTTTTCATAGGCCTCATCAGTAATGGCCTCCTGTAATTTCTGGTTGAGTTCTTCTACGCTCAGATTGCTGTAACCGGTCCCAGGTATAGAAGTATCGATATCTTCCTGTCCCTGTTCTTTGCTCAGGTTGTCCATGTTTTCAAGAAATACAAAATCGTTTCCTTCAATTACGATGCCTGCTGATGACAGGATAAACTCGTAGGTATAAATAGAAGAATTGAAACGGACGGCCAATGCTATTGCATCAGATGTCCTGGCATCAATTTCCTGTGTTTTTTCACCGTCAGTACAAATCAGCTTGGCAAAAAATACGCCGTCTACCAGGTTATAAATCAGGATTTCCTTGATCTCTATATTATAGGTTTGGGCAAATGTTTTGAAGAGGTCGTGCGTTAATGGCCGGCTTGGAGTCATCTTTTCGATCTCTATAGCGATAGCCTGGGCTTCGAACGCACCGATGATGATCGGTAAGCGTCTTCTGCCATTTACTTCTCCGAGCACCAGCGCATAGGCTCCGGATTGGGTTTGGCTGTAAGACAAGCCAACAATATCTAGTTTTACTTTTTTCATATATTGGAATACCTGGCGGAGAAGGAATCTCCGCCGGATATTTTTAAGCTTGGTGTGCTTTTAATGCCTCAATTAATTTTGGAACTACTTCAAAGGCATCGCCAACAATCCCATAATCCGCAACCTTAAAGAAAGGTGCTTCGGGGTCTTTGTTGATCACTACGATTACTTTTGACGAGCTCACACCAGCAAGATGCTGGATAGCTCCTGATATGCCGATCGCGATATATAAGTTTGGGCTGATGGCAATACCGGTTTGACCTACGTGTTCTGAATGTGGTCTCCAGTCGGCATCAGAAACAGGTTTTGAACAAGCTGTTGCAGCGCCCAGCAGGCCTGCAAGTTCTTCGATCATGCCCCAGTTTTCAGGGCCTTTTAACCCACGTCCTGCTGAAACTACCAGTTCTGCATCAGGAAGGGATACCTTGTCTGTAGCTCTGACGATTTCTTTCACGATCGCTGCCAGGTCTGTAGACTGTACAGCAGGAGAGAAGGCTTCAATTGCCGGGCTAACCGAGTTCTCTTTCACGCCAAATGCATTCGGGTTTAAAGCAATTACCTTGATGTCTGAGGTTAATTCAGTTACAGCAAAGGCTTTTCCTGAAAACGCATTTTTCTTCACCAGGAATTTTCCGCCGTCCAGCTTTGGAAGTTCTATAGCACCATCTACCAGTCCGGCTTTAAGTTTTACGGCGATACGCGGAGCAAGGCCCTTTCCTGAAAAGGAGTTGGACAGCACAATTACATCCGCAGCTTCTTTTTGCGCAGCTTCTGTAACTACGGCAGCATAGGCCTGGTTCACAAAATTCTTTAATTCAGTATTGTTTACGCTCAGTATTTTTTCTGCGCCGTATTTTCCCAATTCCTGAAGTTCGCTTTCGGCAACGTCTCCTATTGCAATAGCGGTTAGGTTTGTTCCTGTTTGAGCGGCAATGGCTTTTGCATAAGAAACCGCTTCAAATACAGATTTCTTAAACTTGCCATCTACTTGTTCTACATATACTAAAACTGACATATTTCTTTCTTCTTTTATATAGTTCCAGCCGGTGCTGATCACCTCTTTAGGGCGGATCATCTGGTTCTCCCGGCTTTTACTGCTGTTTAATTCAATTGGTTTATCAATGTATTTAGATCACTTTTGCTTCTGTGTGCAATAATCCGATCAGGCTTGTTGCATCATCAGCCGGAATTAACTTCACGGCACCGCGCGGGGCAGGGGTCTCAAAGGACACTACCTTTGCTACTTCTGCAATATCTTTGGCTTCAACAACGGTCAGGGGTTTTGTTCTGGCAGACATAATGCCCCTCATATTAGGTATCTTTGGTTCAGCAACGCCTTCGGCACAACTGGCTACAAATTTACCGCTTACAGTTACGATTTCCTTACCGCCTTCGATTTCACGCTCGATAGTGGCTGTGGTACCATCATATTCTAATTTTTTGATGATGGATATAGAAGGGATTTCCAGAAACTCGCCAATCATGGCAGCTACCTGGTTACCATTGTAATCAATCGACTCACGGCCGGTCAGGATGATATCAAAATCAGCAGTCCTGGCGTATTCGGCAATCTGGTATGCTGTAAAATAAGCATCGCGCGGTACGGCATTGATCCTAACTGCATCATCGGCACCAATAGCCAGCGCCTTTCTGATGGTAGGGTCAGTTGCAGCTTCGCCAACGTTCAGAACAGTTACGGTTCCTTTACCGCCTTCACAAAGTTCAATAGCTTTAGACAGGGCGATCTCATCGTAAGGGTTTACAATAAATTGTACGCCTGCGGTATTGAATTGTGTATTATCGTTAGTAAAAGTTATTTTTGTGGTGGTGTCGGGCACGTTACTGATACAAACTAATATTTTCATAATTTATATATTGATTTTTAAAGGTCTGATTGATAATGAATTTTGATTTGCTGTCTGCATGTTATGCTTAAGTCCGGCAATTATTATACAGCTTCTTCAAAATGTCTTTTTGCAAATCTAATTAAAAAAGCAGGGAATTAAAATGCAAAGTACCCGATTAAACAAGTTATTGGCGTTTTTAACCACAGAACCTAATGACCCCTTTATATTATATGCCCTGGCGACCGAATATAACTCGCTTAATGATACGGAACAGGCTTTTCATTATTATTTGAAACTTGTTGAAGAACACCCTTCCTATGTAGGAACATACTATCATTTGGGTAAATTGTACCAGAAACAGGCTGAAACAGAAAAAGCCATAGCCATTTATCAGCTGGGCATGAAGCGCGCGCGGGAAAAAGGCGACGGGCATGCGTTTTCTGAATTGCAGGGTGCCTACAATATGGCTGCCGGACTGGATTATGAAGATGACTAACCTATTGTAATGGCAAACCGTCAGTTATTATTTATCAGGAATGTTTTCCTCTTTACTTTTACAGCATTTGGGGGCGCACAGGCACACATATCCCTTTTGCTGAAATATTTTGTGAAAGACCTGCCGTTTATTTCGGAAGAAGAGCTGCTGGAACTGAATGCTCTGGCACAGATCCTGCCAGGGCCTGCGTCAACACAGACGCTTGTAGGCATAGCGCATAAAGTTGGTGGTTTAAAACTGGCACTGATCACTTTTCTGATCTGGATCATTCCTTCGGCAGCTGTGATGACCTTTGCCGGCATCAGCTTTGCGCAGCTTGATCAGAAGGAAAAGTTTATTGAGATCTTAAAATATATTCAGCCGATTGCCCTTGGCATCGTTGCCTTTGGGGCCTACAATCTGTCGCGCAAGGTGTTGGTTTCACAGACGGCGGTTTTCCTGGCTATTGCCGCTGTAATCGT
The DNA here is from genome assembly GCF_900182595.1 of Pedobacter westerhofensis. GTDB lineage: Bacteria > Bacteroidota > Bacteroidia > Sphingobacteriales > Sphingobacteriaceae > Pedobacter > Pedobacter westerhofensis. Next base: position 107,309 of record NZ_FXTN01000012.1, read on the forward strand.
GACGCTGGTACTCAGAAATGCCTATGTATTCCCACTGGCCATTCTGGTAGGGGGAATGATCTCTTCGGCACTGGAAACGCCAAAGGAGGAAACCGAGATCAGGACCAAACTGTTTGCCAATATCAACCCCAAAAAACTTTCGTATTACCTTGGCGTTTTGCTGGTGATGGCGATGCTGGGGGCGATTATCAACAGGACTTCGCCCTTTAGTTTGCCCATCAGGCTTTTTGAAAACTTTTACAGGAACGGCATCCTGATTTTTGGCGGTGGGCAGGTGCTGGTGCCGCTGATGTTCACGGAGTTTGTGCAGATGAAGCATTATCTTACTTCAAGTGGATTTTTGTCGGGTTTTGCGCTGCAGCAGGCCCTTCCCGGACCAACATTCTCTTTCACCAGCTATCTGGGAACGCTGAGCATGAAGAATTTTGGTTATGGTATTTACGGGCAGATCGTGGGAGGTGTGATCGGTGTAATCGGGATTAATCTGCCCGGGCTGATCCTGGTCTTATTTATCGTTCCTTTTTGGGAAGACCTGAAAAAAATCACCAGGATTAAACATTCACTCTCAGGTATCAGTGCTGTCAGCGTAGGATTTATTATTGCCGCATTTATTTTACTGGCAAAACCTATCGGGTTTGATCTGCTGGAGATCGCGCTGATTGTGCTTACTTTCCTGATCCTGAATTTTACAAAGATCAGTCCCCCGTTTATCGTGCTTGCAGGTATATTGTTAGGTTATTTTATTTAACCTAACAATACAATCATCATGATATTAGAATGGTGCGTCATCATCATTGAAATCATCCATACGCGAAGGTTTGATGATCACGTTGCCGGATGGTTTGTCAAAATCTGCTGAAGGCAGCATTCCTGCACTAGGACTATCCATAGAGAATGAATTTGGTGGCATAAAGTCTTCCTCCAGATCTGTAAATTTCACATACTTACCGATGAACCTTAATGGAACAATACCGGTTTCACCATTCCTGTGCTTGGCGATAATTACCTCACCAACACCGGCCTGCGACCTTCCCTGTTCATCTTCTGTGATACCATAATATTCCGGGCGGTAAAGGAAAAGTACCATATCCGCATCCTGCTCGATGGAACCGGATTCCCTCAAATCGGATAGGAGCGGACGTTTACCGTTTACACCCGGCCTGGATTCTACGGCACGGCTTAACTGCGAGAGTGCGAGTACCGGGATATTGAGCTCTTTGGCTACTGATTTCAGTGCCCTTGAGATACTACCGATTTCCTGCTCACGGTTACCGCCACCGCTTTGGCCTTCACCTTTACCGTGCATCAGCTGCAGGTAATCGATGATGATCATCTGTATGTCGTATTGTGATTTTAATCTTCTGCATTTAGCCCTGAATTCAAAGATGTTCAGCGCCGGTGTATCATCAATCAGCAATGGGGCTTCTGTGAGCGTGCCAATTTTACTGTGGAGCTGCTGCCATTCCCATTCTGCAAGGTTTCCCTTTCTGATCTTCTCCTGCTCAATTTCTGTTTCTCCTGAGATCAAACGATTGACCAGCTGTACTGAAGACATCTCGAGTGAGAAAACCACAACCGGTCTTTTAAAATCTACCGATGCGTTTCTGGCACAGGTTAGGACAAAGGCTGTTTTACCCATCGCCGGACGGGCAGCAATGATCACAAGATCTGAAGGCTGCCAGCCGCCTGTGATCCTGTCCAGGGCGGTAAAGCCGGATGGTACGCCGGTTAAGCCATCAGATTTGGTCCTGAGCTCTTCAAGGGTGGCCAGAGACTGTTTAATAATCTCGTCCATCTTCTGGGTATCCCTGCGAAGGTTATTCTGGGCGATATCAAACAGACCTTTTTCTGCCGTATCCAGCAGGTCAAATATATCTGTGGTATCTTCGTAGGCATTCTGGATGATCTCTGAAGAGATGCGGATCAGCTCGCGCTGAATATATTTCTGGGATATAATCCTGGCATGGTACTCTATATTTGCTGCCGAAGCAACACGGTTGGTGAGATTGGTTACATAATAGGCACCGCCTACCATTTCCAGTGTACCAAGTGTTCTCAGTTCTGAAGTGACGGTTAAAATATCTACCGGCTTAGACTTCTGAAAAAGGAGCGCGATGGCCTCAAAAATCTTTTTATGTGCTTCATCATAAAAAACATCAGGCTTCAGGATATCAATTACGGTAGACAAGGCATCTTTTTCCAGCATCAGTGCACCAAGCACGGCTTGTTCCAGATCCAGCGCCTGCGGCGGAATCTTACCCTGGCCCATGGTTGGCAGTGCCAGTCTGTTTTTTTTGGAAGATGTATAATTTTGTCTCTCCTGACCTTGTGATCCGTTATCCATATTCATATATACAAAAATATGCAAAAATACAGTCCAGTTAAGAATTGTTTTTGAACATTCTATCATTTGCATGATCAATGCTTCAGTTCCCATTATTTCAGCTATTTTTGCACGTAAAATAAAATAAATGGAAAACTTTAGAAGGTCTCCCAGACCTAAAGAAAATAATGAATTCGTTTTTGGTATCCGCGCTGTAATTGAGGCGATTAAGGCGGGGAAAGATATAGAGAGCTTATATATGCAAAGGGGCCTTACAGGTGAGATTATTCCTGAATTAAAAGGCTTATTAAAAGATACAGATATCCCGGTTCACAATGTACCTGTAGAAAAACTAAACAGGATGACTCAGAAAAATCACCAGGGCGTGATTGCTGTGATATCATCCATCACCTTTCAGAAAATTGAAGATATCATCCCGCTGATTTACGAAAAAGGAGAGGTTCCCCTGATCCTGATCCTGGATGGTATCACTGATGTAAGAAATATGGGCGCCATAGCAAGAACTGCGGCCTGCACGGGTGTACATGCGATTGTTGTTCCGGCTAAAAATTCTGCGCAGATCAATGCTGATGCAATCAAAACTTCTGCCGGTGCTTTGTTTACAATCCCGGTTTGCCGCCATCAGAACCTCCACAAAACAGCTTTATACCTGCAGGAATGCGGCCTTCAGATTGTTGCCTGTACAGAAAAAACAAGTGATTTAATCTATGCACCAGATTATACCGCACCTACGGCAATTGTGATGGGAGCAGAGGATGAGGGTATTTCAAATGATATTATGCGGATGGCCAATCATCTGGCAAAGATCCCGATGTTCGGAGAGATTGGTTCCCTGAATGTTTCTGTGTCTACAGGGGTAATCCTGTATGAGGCGATCAGACAACGTACAATCTAAAAATGCGAGTTGCTGTTTAAGGCTTATCAATTAAGCCTTAAACAGCAACTCGCATTTTTAGATGAACTTTATTCCGAAATTGGATTTTACATCTGCTACAATCTGCTTGACGCTCTGTTCTTCTGTTCTGGGACAGATCAGCAGTGTATTATTGGATTCAACTACGATATAATCGTGTAAGCCCTGAAGGATAACCAGTTTATCTTCCGGTACGTTTACCATACAGTTGGAAGAGTTGAACATCATCACCTGCTCTGAAGGCATAACGGCATTGCCCACATAATCTTTATCGGCCATGTCATACACGGAAGCCCAGGTGCCAAGATCAGACCAGCCGAAATCAGTTGGGAGCACATAAACATTATCGGCTTTTTCCATAATTCCCAAATCAATGGAGATATTGGTGCACTGTGTATAAGCGTTGGCGATGAAATCTTTCTCATCGGATGTATTGTAAGAAGAGGCGCCCAGGTGGAAGATATCATACATTTCAGGCAGATGGGTACTGAATGCATCGCTTATCGCATTGACAGACCAAATAAAGATCCCTGCATTCCAGAGAAAGTCACCACTCTGTACAAATGACTTGGCCAGATCCAGATTAGGCTTTTCTGTGATCAGTTTCACTTTATGTATACGGTCGTCACCAGGAAGCGTATTGTCCATAAACTGAATGTATCCGTAACTGGTGTCCGGACGGCTTGGCTTAATCCCGAGGGTAATAAGACAGTCGTTTTCCCGGGCAGCAACTATTGCTTCTTCTACAGAAGCGATAAAACTGTCGAGATTGGCTATTGTATGATCGGAGGGTGCTACAATAATTGTGGCATTGGGGTTGATCTCCGCAATTTTCATCGAACCATATGCAATGCATGGTGCCGTATTGCGCATGATCGGTTCGGCCAGGATCTGATTTTCAGAAAGGCCGGGCAACTGCTTTCTGACAAGATCAGTATAGATCTCATTGGTCACTACAAATATATTTTCCGGGGGACAGATCTTTAAAAATCTGTCGTACGTACTTTGGATCAGTGTTTTTCCGACACCAAAAAAATCAATGAACTGCTTAGGGTGTTCTATTCTGCTTACGGGCCAGAAACGGCTTCCAACGCCGCCTGCCATAATTAAGACAAAATTATCTTTGTTCATAATGGGGTTAGACATAATTATATTAAACCTTCATGTAAAAGGTCGTGCAAATGTACAATACCAAAGTAATTTTCAGCATCTGTAACTAATAATTGGGTAATATTATATTCACGGATCAGCTCAAAAGCAGTAACAGCTAGGGTATCTTTGTCTATTTTTTTAGGATTGTTGTTCATAATGTCACTCGCTGTGAGATCAGTCAGGCTCGTATATTTTTCCAGCATCCTTCTGATATCGCCGTCGGTAATGATACCTTTTACCTGATGATTTTCATCAACAACAACCACGGCGCCCAAACGGTTTTTACTAATTGCAATAATCACGTCTTTTACTGAGGCATCCCCGGAAACGCTGGGTTTGGCATTGCGTTCTGCCAGTTCAGATACTTTGAGGTAAAGCTTTTTGCCCAGCGAGCCGCCGGGATGAAAACGTGCAAAATCGTCGGCATTGAAATCGCGTGCCATCAGCAGACTTACTGCAAGCGCATCGCCCATGGCAAGCTGTGCTGTAGTGCTTGTGGTTGGAGCCAGATTATTGGGGCAGGCCTCTTTGTCGATGGATGTATTGAGGATCAGATCGGCATGTTTTGCCAGTTCAGATTCCATCTGCCCAACCATACCGATCAGGAGGTTCCCGGCATGCTTCAGCAGGGGAGTGAGCACCTTAATTTCGGGTGTGTTCCCGCTCTTGGAGATGCAGATAATGATGTCGTTTTTCTGGATCATTCCCAGGTCTCCGTGCACTGCGTCTGAGGCGTGCATATAGCTTGCAGGTGTGCCCGTAGAATTAAAAGTAGCCACAATTTTTTGAGCAATTATAGCGCTTTTACCAATTCCTGTGACAATCACGCGCCCTTTTCCGGCAAGAATCTGCTCCACGATGGACACGAAATCATCATTTATGTATGGAATTAGCCCAAGAATGGCCTGGGCCTCGGCGTGTAAAGTGTTGATCCCCGCCTCAATAATCGATTTTTTACTTTTCAAAGAGAAATTATTAGTATATTGATGCTTTAATTGACGCAAAATTATGTTATTTTGAATCAAAAATAGCACTGAATATTTTATACACAAAATGGACGTGAAAAAGTCGTTGTTTGACAACTTGCAAACCTTCTTTGGTTTCGACAACTTTAAAGGCGATCAGGAATCAATTATTACTAATGTTCTTGAGCGCAAAAACACCTTCGTGATTATGCCCACAGGTGGAGGTAAATCTATCTGTTATCAATTACCGGCACTCATGTCTGAGGGTACTGCCATCGTGATATCGCCGCTGATTGCGCTGATGAAAAATCAGGTGGACCAGCTCAGGGCATTTGGCGGTAGTGACAGCATAGCACATTTTCTGAATTCTTCTCTGAACAAATCAGAAATTACACAGGTAAAAAATGACCTTCTGAGTGGACAGACTAAGTTATTATATGTGGCACCAGAATCTTTGTCCAAAGCGGATAATATTGAATTCCTTAAGCTCATTACTATTTCTTTTGTTGCGGTTGATGAAGCCCATTGTATTTCGGAATGGGGACATGATTTTCGCCCGGAGTACCGGCGGATCAGACAGGTGATCAGTGGCCTTGGCCCTGATATTCCAATTATTGCCTTAACGGCAACAGCTACACCTAAAGTACAGCAGGACATTATCAAGAACCTGCAGATGAATGATGCCACACTGTTCAAATCTTCATTTAACAGGCCAAACCTGTTTTATGAGATCCGCCCCAAGAGGGACGTGCTCAAAGAAATTATCCGGTATATCAAATACAATACAGGCAAATCAGGTATCATTTACTGCCTCAGCCGCAAAAAGGTTGAGGAGGTAGCAGAAGCATTGAACCTGAACGGGATCAAAGCCCTTCCTTACCACGCCGGGCTTGAACCGAAGGTGCGTGCTGACACCCAGGATAAATTCCTGATGGAAGATGCTGAAGTCATCGTTGCAACTATCGCTTTTGGTATGGGGATCGATAAACCTGATGTGCGTTTTGTGATCCACCATGATATTCCCAAAAGTATGGAGGGCTACTATCAGGAAACAGGCAGGGCCGGGCGTGATGGCGGTGAAGGGGTATGTATTGCATTTTATGCGCAAAAGGATGTAGATAAGCTGGCGAAATTCATGAAGGATAAACCTGTGGCCGAACGTGAGATCGGTACGCAGATCCTCAAGGAAGTGATCGATTATGCCGAATCCGGCGTATGCCGCAGAAAGCAGATCCTGCATTATTTTGGTGAGAACTTTAATGAAGCCGGCTGTAACTGCATGTGTGATAACTGCAAGAAGCCCAAACAGCTTTTTGAGGCCGAAGAGCACCTGAAAACTTTACTGCTGATGATCAGGGATATCGGAGAGAAGTTTGATGATGCCCATATCCTGAATGTACTCATGGGTTCGGAAACCGCACAGACTATTGCCTACGAACACAGCAAACTGCCTGAATTTGGCTTAGGCAAGGTAGAAGGTGAAAACCTTTGGAAATCACTGGTAAGGCAGGCCGTGCTCAATAATTTTCTCTCCAAGGATATCGATAACTATGGTTTGCTTAGGCTCACCAATTCTGGTGCAGACTTTATTGCAAATCCCTATGCACTGAAATTCATTCTGAATGAGCCTATCGACAGCGCCTCTGATGATGATGAAGATGATGTGAAACATGGCAGCGGAACTTTAGACACGCAGCTGCTTCAATTGCTGAAAGATCTGCGTAAAAAGATCGCCAAGCAAAAGAATGTCCCTCCCTTTGTGGTATTCCAGGATCCTTCCCTCGAAGAGATGTGTACGCATTATCCGATTGCTATGGATGAGCTGAAACAGATCTCTGGTGTTGGAAATGGTAAAGCGCTTAAATTTGGTACGCCATTTCTGGAGCTGATTAAAAAATATGTGGCTGATAATGATATTGAAAGGCCGATTGACCTGATCATTAAAACACAGGCCAATAAATCGCAGCTGAAAGTGTCTATCATTCAGAATGTAGACAGGCAGATCGGACTGGAAGATATTGCCAAGTCCAAGGGGATCACTTATTTTGAGATCCTGAAGGAAATCGAGGCAATTGTGAATTCAGGCACGAAACTTAACCTGAACTATTTTGTAGATGAAATCATGGATGACGACCGGCAGGACGAAGTATTTGATTACTTCCGCTCGGCAGAGAACGACTCTATCGACGAGGCACTGAAGGATTTGGGCGAAACGGACTACACCCGTGAAGAAATACAATTAATGCGTATCAAGTTCATGTCTGAACTTGGAAACTAAAGCTAAGAATGATTAATTTCGAATTAGAAAAACTAAAATATACAACATCCGGAAATTTCTTTTTAATGGCTGGCCCCTGTGCAATTGAAGGGGAGGAGATTGCCTTAAGAATTGCGGAAAAACTCGTAACTATTACCAATAAACTTGAAATCCCTTTTATCTTTAAAGGTTCTTACCGAAAAGCCAACCGTTCTAAAGGGGACAGCTTTACGGGTATTGGTGATGAAAAGGCATTGAAAATCCTGGAGAAAGTTGGGAACACATTTGGTGTGCCTACCGTAACAGATATCCATGAAAGTGACGAAGCCGCGATGGCTGCAGCATATGTGGATGTTTTACAGATTCCCGCGTTTTTATGCCGTCAAACCGATTTGCTGATTGCAGCTGCAAAAACGGGAAAAGTAGTGAACGTTAAAAAAGGACAGTTTCTGTCTGCAGGTTCAATGAAGTTTGCTGTAGAAAAGATCTATGATTCAGGCAATAAGAAGGTAATTCTTACCGACAGAGGCAATACTTTTGGATATCAGGATTTGATTGTGGATTACAGGGGCTTACCCGAAATGCAGGGTTTTGGCGTACCTGTGGTGATGGATGTGACGCATTCATTACAGCAACCTAACCAGAGTTCAGGAGTAACGGGCGGAAAACCACAGCTGATAGAAACGATCGCCAAAGCTGCAATTGCTGTTGGGGCTGATGGCTTGTTTATCGAAACACATCCCGATCCTGCAAATGCAAAGTCTGATGGTGCGAACATGCTGCAGATTGACCTGCTGGAGGATTTAATGGTAAAACTACTGAGAATCAGACAAGCGATAATTTAACTTTCCCAGTTCCCTGGCATATTTCTGGCAACAGCGCCTCCCTCTAAATTTTTGTGATGAGGAAGGAGGTCCTGCGGTTTTTCTGACGGCCTTCTGCAGTATCATTTTTAGCTATCGGTACTGTAGCTCCGAATCCTTTAAAGCTTAAACGGTCGGCTTCGATCTTATTGTTTATGAGGTAATCGTATACTGCTTCTGCACGCTGAAGAGATAATTTCTGGTTATCTGCGGCATTTCCGACATTGTCAGTATGTCCCTGAATCTCTATACCTATTGTTTGATTTGCCTGCAGCAGTTCCAGCAAGCTGGTCAGTTCTGTGACCGAAGCTGTCAGCAACTCGTATTTATTGGTATCAAAAAAAATGTTTTTTAGGATTACATTTCCGCCAGGTTTGAGTTTATCCAGAAAGATCTCCAGTACATAGGGGCGACCGGCCGCAGTGGTAGTCAGTTCAAAATTATCAGAATAAAACAGGTATCCATCTGAAATTGCATTGAATGCATAGGAACTGCCTAAAGGCATTACTGCCAGAAATTCTCCGTTATCTTTGGATGTAAAATCATTGAACTTCATTTCCTTTGTCTTCAGATTCACTACCTGCACTTTTGCCTCCAGGAAATTCTTTGTCTCTTTATCCCTGACAATTCCTTTTACATAGGTGATTGGAAGCGGTTTGGCTGCTGTGGGAAGATCAAACCGGTAGATGTCCATATCGCCAAATCCATCTTTCAGGACGGACGAAAACATCCCTGTGCTGCCGTCGGGAGTGACGATCAAACCGGTTTCTTCGCTAAAAGTATTGATAGGATACCCGATATTCACGGGCTTTCCCCAGCTGCCATTTTCCTGCGCCCTTGAATAGTAAATATCCATATTGCCCAGTCCGGGCCATCCGTTTGAAGAAAAATAAAGCGTCCTGCCGTCAGGATGGACGAAAGGGGTCATTTCATCGAACGCCGTATTGATCTCAGGGCCCAGATTCACCGGCTTGCTCCATTCGCCTTCAGCGTTTAGCATCGTTTTCCAGATATCATATCCGCCGAGGCCGCCCGGACGGTTGCTTACAAAATAGAGTGTGCTGCCATCTGGTGTAACAGCCGGCTGCGAATCCCAGGCAGCAGAATTCACGGCTGCACCAAGGTTGAAAGGTTTGTCCCAGTCTTTACCGTTTTTATGGCTCACATAGAGATCACAGCTTCCTAATCCATCTTCACGATTGCATCCTGTGAAGAACAGGTACATTCCATCCGGTGAAATAGATTGGGCACCTTCATTCAGTGCCGTATTGATACTCGTACTGAGTGGGGCGGCAGCTGTCCATTTCCTGTCTGCAGACTGATGGGACACATAGAAATCTTCATTCCCATCTACCGTGCGGCTGAAGATTAAACTTGATCCGTCGGCCGTTAGTGCAGGGAAATATTCCCTGTCTTTTGTATTGACCGCATTGCCAAGGTTTAGCGGCTGATATTTTTCCGGGTTTTTGATGGCGAGTACTGAAAAATCACAGTCCCTGATATACTTGTCAGTCCTGATCAGCAGGTCCTGATCCTTGCCTTTATAGTTGTTTTTAAAAGTCCTGAAATCTTTTCCGGCATTTTCATAATCACCGCTTTTCAGTTCAACATCGCCCAGCGAATAATACACCCGGGCGTCTGTTCCGGTACCGGATAATGCGATAGCTTTATGATAACTTGATTTCGCTTGCTCAAAATCTTTTTTCAACCTGTAAACATCGCCTAACTGAACAAAGGCCAGTTGAAATGCAGGGTCTGCCGCTGTTGCTTCAGCGAGAGATTTTATGGCAGCATCATATTCACGGTTCTGCAGGGATTTTTGTGCAGAGTCAAAATTTTGCTGTGCTTTTTTTACTGCAGATTCCTGCGCAGCCGCAAATGCTGCAAATAGGAGCATGAGGCAGCAGATGAGTAGCGTACGTTTTTCCATGATGAGGCTGAGATCTTCTGATGGATAAACTTAAGGAAAAAGAATGGTTACTAAGGAATATTCAGGTACTTATGCGTTTGCAGTGAGATTTCCCATTTAGGGTTTGCCATTACATAATCGATAATCAGGGGAGTCATCTCCCTAGATTTAGACCATTCCGGCTGCAGGTATAATTTACAGGTCGGAGAAACGGTTTCTGCATACCGCTCTGCCCATTCAAAATCACTTTTATTGAACACGATTACTTTGAGCTCATTGGCAAAAGGTGTAATATCCGGGCGCGGTGCTTTAAACTTTTTGGGAGAAAGGCAGATCCAGTCCCAGTCGCCCGATAAAGGATATGCGCCGGAAGTTTCGATAAATGTGAGGATATTTCTTTCGTGCAGTTTTTTCGTCAGGTAATCCATATTATAGATCAGCGGTTCACCCCCGGTAATCACCACAGCCTTTCCCGGAAAAGTATCCGCTTTTTCAGCAATGGCATCAGCAGCAGTCAGGGGATGAAGTTCAGCATCCCAGCTTTCCTTCACGTCACACCAGTGGCAACCTACGTCACATCCTCCCAAACGGATAAAGTAGGCTGCTTTGCCCGTATTAAAACCTTCACCCTGTATAGTGTAAAATTCTTCCATTAAAGGAAGCAATGTGCCGTCAGCTGGAATATTGTGTGCCATATTAATCCGCGAAGTTAAATAAAATATGAACGGAAAAGGGGAATTACTGTATATTGGAGTTGTATATATGACTAATCTGTGAATAACATTCATCTAAATGGGCGATCTGCAATGGTATAAAATAGAGGAAGAAATTCCGGAGGATGATTTCATCCGTCAGGTAGTTGTTGCCGGGAAGAAGCTATGCCTGCTAAGGAATGAGGGGAAAATCTATCTGCTGCAAAATACCTGTCCTCATGCGGGAGGGATCCTGAGCGGAGGCTGGTGCAGTAATGGAATGATCATTTGCCCCATTCACAGGTATGGCTATAGCCTTGAAAATGGCAGGGGGGCGGAAGGACAGGGAGATTATGTAAATATCTATCCTGTACGTGAGGAGAGCGATGGCCTGTATGCCGGATTCAGGCGGAGTCTCTTCAGCAGGTTCTTTGGCAATAACTCAAATTAGCCTGCATTCATCAGGCTTTGTTTCATGACATTGTTAAGCGGATATGGTCTGTTAAACGCATCCTGACGTAGCTTAAAGTATTCAGCAAGTTTTCGGATCATATCTTTTGACAAGCCTTTCTTATAGTTTAAAATATCAGAGACATAACCTTTGCTCACCTGAAGCATATCTGCCAGCGCAGTCGCTGTTAAATGGTGATCAGTCATCAGCGATCTCAGCAAAGAAATTGGATCCAATGCATCAAAATTATTATGCTCTTCATCATATTTTTCAATGAGGAGGCTAAGCAGGTCAATTTCATCGTCGATAGCTACGGTTTTATCTTTCACATCTACCAGTGATTCAAGCGCATTGCAGTAGTCAAAATACTGTTTTTGGTTTTTAATAAGCGTGTATTTTAGTTTTTCCATGTTAATATATATCAATTGTGAACTGCATTTTCTCTTTACATACTTTATCGTATTCCGCGTGCGTTCCGATCCAGGAAATAAAAAGGTGCACCTGCTTTTTGCCAAAGGCATATTTACAAATCATCCTGTAATTGTTTTCCCCAAGATCGAAGATCACCCTATTGCTGCCTTTCCCCAGAAGATCAGCAGAATTGAATGTTCTTTTGATAACACCGGGCACGTTCCAGTCTGAGCGGTTGATCTTTGTAAACTATTCTTGCAGAGAACCCGCGCTCCGCGCATTGAATCTTACATAATTTTCAAGTGTTTGTTTTCTTATTAAATAAACGCTCATGTAATTAAAAGTAAAGGTAAGTAATAGTTCTCTAAATGAGAACATTAACTTTGATTTTTGTTATTATCCCGATGATGATATTTAAATTGGAAATTTATAGCTAAACGATAATATTATGGTATATGTATTCTAAATTATTACAATTTTGGAATGTAGGTCCAAAAAAAAAGCCCTCTCATTACTGAGAAGGCTTATGTTATCTTGAAAAGCTTTACTTGTAAATCTCTTTTTTAGCGGATGCCAATGTATTTTTCAGCAAACCAACGATCGTCATTAACCCAACGCCACCAGGAACAGGGGTGATCCAGGAAGCCAAAGGAGCTACATTCTCAAAATCTACATCACCATACAGCTTGTAGCCTGATTTTGTGGTCTCAGAAGTTTCCCTGTTGATACCCACATCAATGATGATTGCACCTGGTTTTACCATATCGGCAGTAACGAAGTTCTTTTTGCCAATTGCAGCTACAACAATGTCTCCCTGCAGTACCATTTCTTTAAGATTTGCGGTCCTGCTGTGCGTAAGGGTTACTGTACAGTTTCCTGGATTGGCATTGCGTGCCATCAGGATACTCATCGGGCTGCCCACAATGTTACTGCGGCCAACAACTACACAGTGTTTACCGGTAGTATCTATTCCATAAGCCTGCAGCATCAGTAAAATACCATATGGGGTGGCAGGAATAAAACATGGCTGGTTGCGCATCATGCGCCCAAGGTTAACAGGGTGGAAACCATCCACATCCTTGCGGTAGTCTATTGCTTCTGTAATTTTCTCAGGATCGATATGTTTTGGAAGCGGAAGCTGAACGATCATTCCATCAACACCTGCGTCGGCATTAATTTCCAAAACCTTTTTGATCAGCTCCTCTTCGGTAACATCATTATCATATCTGACCAGTGAAGATTCAAAACCTACTTTTTCGCAGTTTTTCATCTTGCTGGCCACGTATGTTTCACTTCCACCATCATTTCCAACCAGTATGGCCAGTAAATGAGGTTTTCTGCCTGTTTGCTGAAAAAATTCTGCAGCTTCTGCCGCTATTTCCAGCTTAATCTTTTCTGATGCGAATTTTCCGTCCAGTAATTGCATATCAATGCTATATTTTATTGCTATCGATTAATCTAATTTCAGTACTGCCATAAATGCAGTTTGCGGAATTTCCACATTTCCTACCTGGCGCATACGCTTCTTACCTTTTTTCTGTTTCTCCAGCAGCTTGCGTTTACGGGAAATATCACCACCATAACATTTGGCGGTAACGTCCTTACGCAGGGCCTTGACTGTTTCGCGCGCGATGATTTTTGCACCGATAGAAGCCTGGATAATAATTTCAAACTGCTGACGCGGAATCAATTCCCTTAGTTTTTCACAGATCTTTTTGCCAAAATCATATGAATTGCTACGGTGGATCAGTGATGATAAAGCATCAACCGGCTCTGCATTCAGCAGGATGTCCAATCTTACCAGGTCAGATTTACGGTAACCGATCTGGTGGTAATCAAAAGAGGCATAACCTTTTGAGATCGTTTTCAGGCGGTCGTAGAAATCAAATACAATTTCTCCCATCGGAATTTCAAACACCAGCTCTACACGGTCTGATGTTAAATAGGACTGGTTTACGATCGTTCCCCTTTTTTGGATACACAATGACATCACCGGGCCAACAAACTCCGATTTGGTAATGATGTTGGCCTTGATATATGGTTCTTCCACATATTCCATTTTACTTGGATCAGGCAAATCTGAAGGATTATTTACGATGATCAGTTCGCCTTTGGTAGTCATTGCCTGATAGGATACGTTGGGCACGGTAGTGATCACCGTCATATCAAATTCACGCTCCAGACGCTCCTGGATGATCTCCATATGCAGCATTCCGAGGAATCCGCAACGGAAACCAAAACCTAAAGCAGCAGAAGATTCAGGTTCGAAAACGATCGAGGCATCATTCAGCTGCAGCTTGTGCATGGCTTCTCTCAGTTCCTCAAATTCATCTGTATCCACGGGGTAGATACCCGCAAATACCATTGGTTTTACCTCTTCAAATCCTTTGATAGGTTCAAGGCTCGGGCGGTCTTTATGGGTGATGGTATCTCCAACTTTTACTTCCCTGGCTTCTTTGATACCAGAAATAATATATCCTACGTCGCCGGTTCTGATCACGTCTTTAGGAGACTGTTTCAGTTTTAATGTACCTACTTCTTCAGCAATATATTCTTTACCGGTAGCTACAAATTTAACTTTATCTTTTTTGCGGATTTCGCCGTTAAGTACTTTAAAGTAGGCTACGATACCGCGGAATGAATCAAACACGGAATCGAAGATCAATGCCTGCAGCTCCCCGTCAGGATTACCTACCGGTTCAGGGACACGTTCTACAATTGCGCGCAGAATGTCATGAACACCCAGCCCGGTTTTTCCGGATGCCGGAATAATGTCTTCTCTTTTACATCCGATCAGTTCAATGATCTGGTCTTTCACTTCCTCGGGCATCGCACCCGGAAGATCCATTTTATTTAAGATCGGGATAATCTCCAGATCGTGCTCTAAAGCAAGATAAAGGTTGGAAATGGTTTGTGCCTGGATACCCTGCGAAGCATCTACGATCAGTAAAGCACCTTCACAGGCCGCAATGGAACGGGAAACTTCGTAAGAAAAATCCACGTGGCCGGGAGTATCGATCAGGTTTAAGATATAGGGCTGGCCATCCTGAATATAATCCATCTGGATGGCGTGACTTTTAATGGTAATGCCTCTTTCACGCTCCAGGTCCATATCATCCAGCAACTGAGCCTGAGACTCGCGCTGAGTGATCGTATTTGTATATTCTAATAAACGGTCGGCCAAAGTGCTCTTCCCGTGGTCAATATGTGCAATTATGCAAAAATTACGTATGTGCTTCATCAGTGCCGCAAATATAGAATATTCGCTTGATTATTCCGCACTGTTTGCCAGTTCCAATAATTTTTTGACCAATGCGGCGTTGGTTAGCGTTGTGCTGTACTCATCTGCATCTGCGCCCATGTTCAGTTCTTCATTCCTGTAAGTCATTGCGCTGCTTACGGCCAGCCTTGCCGAAGCATGGAATTCTTTGGCGCCCGTTAAACTGATAATGTCTGCGATATTGCCTGTATTCACACCGGCACCAGGCATGATACTGATCCTGCCAGCTGCCTGTTGTATCAATTTTTCAAGTACCGCAGATCCCACGAGCGCAGAAGACTTCCCCCCGGAGGTCAGCACACGTACGGCGCCTAAAGAAATAAGATCCTCCAGTGCCTCTTCAAGGTTGTCTGTCATATCAAAAGCGCGGTGGAATGTCACTTTCATCGGACTGGCCAGTTCAAACAGTTCCGCACAGCGGACTTTATCCACTTTTCCCTCAGTGGTGAGGATGCCGGTGCTGATGCCTTCACAATTGAGTGATTTGCACAGTCTTACATCTTCCTTCATCAGCTCAAATTCCAGAGCGGAGTAGAGAAAATCGCCGCCCCGCGGCCTGATAATTGGATAAACCTCGATATCCAGCATCTTTTTGGCCATTACAATTTCTGAATAACTCGGCGTAGTGCCTCCTTCAGTGAGGCTGGCGCAAAGTTCAACACGTTTAGCACCACCCAGCTGTGCCTCAATCGCTGAGGTTACAGAGTTGGCGCAAACTTCCATTTCTATCATAAGCTGAATTTAGTAATAACTTTTTCCGGGAATCAGCAGGCTCTGGTTTTCTTCATTGCATACGGCATAGCTGAAGCCTTTTTGAATGGCATAGGCACCATATTGTCCTTTTTTACTCAATGCCAGGAAACCAACCTGGATCTCTTTGGCTTTTGCCGGTTTCTTCTTGATGATCCTCATCACTGCTTCCTTGCATGCCTCTTCAGGCGGATAGCCCTGGCGCATCAGTTCAACTACCAGAAAACTGCCTACATTACGTATCACTTCTTCGCCTACGCCGGTTGAGGTAGCGCCGCCAATCTCGTTATCAATATATAATCCTGCGCCAATGATAGGACTGTCGCCCACGCGGCCATGCAGTTTATAAGCCATGCCGCTGGTGGTGCAGGCGCCTGAAAGATTTCCTTTTGCATCAAGTGCCAGCATCCCGATTGTATCATGGTTATACTGATTGCCCGGTAAACGGGTAGGGGAAGCCTTATCGTATAATTTATTTTCTATGTTCATCACCGGCGCATACTTTGCCGTTTTTAACCATTCTTTCCAGGCTTTTTCACTTTCAGGAGTAAGCAGGTTGATTTTCTTAAACCCATTCTCCAGTGCAAACTGTAAAGCGCCGTCACCTACCAGCATCACATGTGGCGTTTTCTCCATAACCATTCTGGCTACCGAGATGGCATGTTCAATATGTTCCAGGCCGGCAACAGAACCGCAGTTTCCTTCTTCGTCCATGATACAGGCGTCGAGCGTAACTATTCCGTCACGGTCTGGCAGTCCGCCGAGGCCAACCGACTGGTTTTTAACATCAGACTCAGGCACCTGCACACCTTTTTCTACGGCATCAAGGGCGCGGCCTCCCGCAGAAAGTACTCCCCAGGCAGCATGGTTTGCAGCGATCCCAAAATCCCATGTAGAAATGACCAGAGGTTTTGCAGCAGGAGCAGCAAGGGGAGCGGGTATAATATTGGCTATGCTGCTTTTGCCGATTGCCAGCAGCGAAGCAGAAATCGCGGAGGATTTAATAAATTTTCTACGGTCGAACATAAAAGGTTTGTGTTGTTTCTGGGCACAAGAATACCCAAAAATATCTGTTGTTAAAAGCGATTATAAGAAAAATCCGGCTCGGTGGCCGGACAGGATAAATTTAATTAT
This sequence comes from Pedobacter westerhofensis, assembly GCF_900182595.1. Classification (GTDB taxonomy): domain Bacteria; phylum Bacteroidota; class Bacteroidia; order Sphingobacteriales; family Sphingobacteriaceae; genus Pedobacter; species Pedobacter westerhofensis. Next base: position 124,430 of record NZ_FXTN01000012.1, read on the forward strand.
CAATAGAAAATTCATCGGCATCCTTTAGAAAGGGGAAGCTCTGCCTGATCTTGACCATCTCTTCATAGCTGACGCTGAAGGTATAGAGGTCTTCATCTTCAGGCTTGTAATAAACGGTATTGCCATAGGCATCGATGCACATCGAGTGGCCACTATGGTAAACTTCATTTCCATCATGTCCCACCCGGTTTACTGCCACTACATAGCTCTGATTTTCTATGGCCCTTGCAGGAATCAGTGCTTTCCAGTGGGCAATCCTTTTGTCGGGCCAGCTGGCAATGATCAGCAGGATATCATAACTGGTATCATGGTTGCGTAGATACACTGGAAACCTGAGGTCGTAACAGATTGCGAGCCTGATTTTCCAGCCTTTCAGCTCTACGATCACCTCGTCCTGACCCGCCGAATAGGTTTGGTCTTCCTGACCCATACCAAAAAGATGCCTCTTGTCGTAGTATTGATATTCTCCTGAGGGCAGCATCCAGATCATACGGTTATAAAAGTTACCGTTTTCTTTGATAATCAGGCTCCCTGTTACCGCACATTCATATCTTGTAGCAGCCTGTGCCATCCAGGTCATTGTTTTTCCGCCCATCTCTTCTGCGAGCGCGTCAGCATTCATACTAAACCCGGTATTGAACATTTCGGGTAGTACGATCAGGTCTGTTTTCTCCTTTACGCCCATTGATAAACGCAGGGAAATGTTCTGCAGGTTTTTGTCAACATTTTCCCAAAATAAATAAGCCTGAAAAATGGTAATTTTGAGATTATTGATATTGAGATAACTTGGACTTTCCATATATTATATAGGTAAGGGTCGTGTAAAATTATACTTTCATTAATCTTTCAACGGATTTTTCCAGTGTATCTTGCTTCTTCGCAAAACAAAAACGCAGCACATGATGATCCGTATTTCTCATATAAAATGCGGACACCGGTATCGAAGCCACACCAAAATCAGTGATCAGGCGCATAGCGATTGCCGTATCAGTCTCCTCACTAAAATGATCATAGCTGACGCATTGAAAGTATGAACCTTTACAAGGTAATAATTTAAATCGCGTCTGGGCCATCAGGCTACGGAACAAGTCGCGTTTCTGCTGAAAAAAATCGGCCAGCCCCAGATAAACAGAAGGATCTTTCAGATAATTGGCAATCCCAACCTGCATCGGGGTGTTCACACTGAACACATTAAACTGATGGATCTTCCTGAATTCCTTCATAAGATTTTCCGGTGCCAGGCAATATCCAGTTTTCCACCCTGTTGCGTGCAGGAGTTTACCAAATGAAGCTGCAATGAAAGTACGTTCTTTCAGTTCAGGATACATGGCCAGTGAACGGTGCTGCTCTCCGTCAAATACCAGATGTTCATAAACTTCATCGCTCAGGATCAGCACATCATTACTTTTAACCAGTTTGATCATCGCCTGGATATCCTCTTCCTTCAATGTGGTTCCGGTAGGGTTGTGCGGGCTGTTCAGGATCAGCATTTTTGTGCTTGAGGTAAACAGTTTTTTAACCATCTCCCAATCAATGCTGTAATCCGGCGGTGCCATTTCATACGATTTAACCAGTCCGCCCAGTGACCTGATAATCGGGGCGTAGGCATCGTAGGCGGGTTCAAAGATGATCACTTCATCACCAGGCTGTATACAGGCTGTTAATACCGTAAAAATTGCCTGTGTGCCGCCTGCTGTAATGGTCACTTCTGTATCAGGGTGGTAATCAGAGCCATATTGCAAATTTACTTTGTCGGCTACCAGGTTTCTTAAGGAAGGGATACCTGTCATCGGGGCATATTGATTATGACCCTGCTTCATTGCATCTGCAACAAGACTGATCAGCCGGGGGTCGCAGTCGTAATCAGGAAATCCCTGAGAAAGGTTAATGGCATTGTGTTCTGCCGCTAACTGGGACATCACGGAAAAAATACTGGTGGATGTGCCCGGGAGTTTAGAAGAAGTAGCTATCATGTTATACGAAATTATAAAAAATCGTACCGGATATTACGATTTATTTGATAATTTCATGGACTATGACTTTTAAAACAAAAGAGAGCAGGCTGCTGCTCGTTTTAGCAACCTTTTTTGTTGCCAACGCTATTCTTTCTGAATTCATTGGTGTAAAGATCTTTAGTGTGGAAGGCACACTTGGAATAAAGCATTTTGATATCAATTTACTGGGTGTCCCTAATTTATCATTTAATATGTCCGCAGGAGTTTTAACCTGGCCTATTATTTTTATCATGACCGATATCATTAACGAATATTTTGGGGTAAAACAAGTTCGTTTTCTGTCTGTACTGACGTCTGTTTTGATCGCCTTTGCATTTCTGGTGATCTGGGGGGCTATGGGTTTAAGGGCATCAGATTTCTGGGTGCACCAGACGATAAACGGACAGGACCTGAATATGAACGCTGCTTTTGCGGGAATTTTTGGTCAGGGAATGTGGATCATCGTAGGTTCTATTGTGGCGTTTCTGATAGGTCAGATTGCAGATGTGGTTATTTTCCACCGCATCAAGCGGATCACGGGTGAGCGGGCTTTGTGGCTGAGATCAACCGGCTCTACACTGGTATCACAGCTGATTGACAGCTTTGTAGTGATCTTTATTGCATTTTATTTGAATCCGCAGTATCACTGGAGCTGGCAAATGGTTGCCGCGATAGGACTAGTGAATTATACCTATAAATTTCTGGTTGCCATTATCATGACACCTGTTTTGTATGTTGCACATGCGATCATTGACAGCTATCTTGGGAAAGATCTGGCGGGCAGACTGGTCAAGATGGCGGGCAGAGAATAATTTTAAAACATTGGGTCAGGTGCTTTGTTATCAATACATTAAAACCTAACCAGTATGAAAAGCCTGACTTTTTGTTTCGACCACCCGGTAGCAGTAAAAGTTTTTTTTAACTGTATCTCTGATCCGGGAATAAAGCATGAAATTCAATTCCTGCGCAGCAGCGAAGATGGTTCTTTGGTGATCCCGGCTGAGGATATCCCGGAAGGCGCGTGGAAAGTAATGCTGGAATGGACGTATGAAGGCAGGGATTTCTGCATGGAGAGAAATTTTGAAGTTCCCAGCGTGGGAAAAGAAATTAAATTCAGCTAATTTTACGGATTCCTTACAATCCATAGTAAATAAGAGGTCCGGTTTTTGTACCTTTGAGGAAAACTTTTAGACATTAATGAAGATATTTATTACAGGCCTTCCTTTAGAAGTAGGGGAAGATGAATTAACAGCCGTTTTCGGCGATTTCGGTCAGGTAAAATCACTTAGGATTATCAAAGATCGTGAAACTGGTCAGAGCCGTGGATTTGGTTTCGTAGAGATGCCGGTTGACGAAGAGGCTAAAGAAGCGATCAAGAGAATGAATGGTGGTGATTACAACGGTAACCGGATCAAAGTTGCTGAAGCACAGGAAAAACCAGGTACTGGTGGCGGCAACGCTGGTGGTGGCGGTTTTAAGCGCAACAACAATAACAGAGAAAGAAGCTATTAATTAGCTTTTTTTATGGATTGAATTTTCTATCATCACATAGAGAACAAGGAATGATTTAATCAAAAATTCCTTGTTCTTATTTCATCATGATGATATCATTGTACTATAGCTTAGTTTTTATGCTGAAAAAATACCCGGTATTTAAACTGGCTTATGCACTGGTTTTCATTCTTGTGCTGGCTGCTGAATACTGGCACTGGTCCAGATTGAACTTTGTGATTAAGCCTTGCATTTCTCTTGTACTCCTCACTTTTCTTTGTTTATCTACAAAGCTGAAAGGGCGTTTTCATCAAAGATTGTTTACAGGACTGGTATTTGCCTTAACGGGCGATACATTATTGATGTTAATGGATTATAATCCATCTTATTTCCTTTATGGACTAAGCGCTTTTTTGATCTGCCATATTTTTTATATCAGTGCCTTTTATCTTGATTTTCTTTCTGCAAAAGAGCTGGATAAAAGAGGGGCAAGGATAGGAATCGGAGCCTGTGCAGTTATTTTTACGGCTTTTTATCTCTATTTGAGGCCTCATCTGCCCCTGATGAAATTCCCTGTACTGATCTGTATATTTGTGGGGGCACTGATGGTAATGATGGCCGTTTTTAGAAATCAGCGTGTAAACAAACTGAGTTTCGGGCTCGTACTGGCCGGAGTGCTGTGCTTTATTTTAACTGATGCCCTGATGGCACAGCTGCACTTTGTGAAGGCATTCTCATATGCCGATATGGTCATCAGTGCAACCTACATGATTGCACAGGGACTGATCGTTACCGGAGGGGTAGAAAGAAAACTCATTCATACCCAAACCCCGGTATAATTTATTTGATCATTACCCCCGGTTTATTTACCAGGGGAATCCGGATCAGGTTATCATCTACTATACTTTCCGGAAGAAAGATAAATTTCTTGTCGTATATCGTACCATCTAAATAGTAGCTTAACCAGTATTCGTTAGTTAAGCCAAAAACTTCTGTATCAATTGCCTCTACGCCTTTAAAGGAATTTGCCGGGATATCTCCCAGGAAATGGCGCAGCACAGAGGTTTTTACCATCCGGCCATCTTTTTCTCCGTAACCTTTAGAACTGATGAGCACATTCTCGATCTGCACGTTTTTAAGGTTTACCAGGTATACTGTCCAGTTTTTAACTTCTGGGGTTTCGCTCATTAGTACCACTGCCATGGCCATGTCTTCAACAATATTTTCAGGCAGGTCCTTCTTCATAATTTATTTCTTTTTGGCAACCGCCTTCTTTTTTGCAGGTGCTTTTTTAACTGCCGCCTTTGTTCCTGCAACTTTGGTACCATTAGCAGCTTTCTTTTTTGCTTTTGGCTCAAAGGCATTTGGTACCTGTTCCACAATTAATTTCTTTACTTCATCCAGAGGAAGCACGGCAAGCTCTTCAGGTGTGTATTTCTCATTGGTTGAAGGGTTTCTGCCTAATTTCAGCATGTCTTTACCAAAGCGTATAAATGCTCCCCATCTGCCGTTTTCAATAGCGATTTTATCATCAGGCCATTGCTGGATAAAACGGTTGGATTCTTTTTCAACCTTTTTGGCAATCAGTTCTCTGATGTCGTTATCAGAAAGATTATCAAAGTTATAGGCCTTTGGCACATTGATAAACAAGTTGTTCCATTTGATAAAAGGACCAAAACGGCCCGTTCCTTTGGTAACCGGCAAACCATCATAATGTGCTACAGGAGCATCAGCAGTAATTTTTTCATTGATAATCGCTTCCGCACGTGACTGGTCTACTGTGAGAGGATCTTCATTTTTTGGAATTGATATATAGGTTTCGCCCCATTTTACATATGGCCCAAAACGTCCCACGCCAACAGACACTTCCATATCTTTGTAATTGTCCAAATGAAAAGGTAACCTGAATTGTTCCAGTGCATCTTCGAGCGTTACTGTTCCTACCGACTGAGATTTCATCAGGCTGGCGTATTTCGGCTTTTCTTCGTCATCTACCTGGCCGATCTGAACCAGCGGGCCAAATTTACCTACTTTGGCGTATACGTTTCTGCCAGTCACCGGATCTACGCCCAAAAGGCGTTCACCATTTGCCCTGTCTGCCGTTTCGGTAGTTACCTCAACCTCTTTATGGAAAGGAGTGTAGAAGGCATGCAGCATTTTAGTCCAGTTTTGCAGGCCCTGGGCAATCTCATCAAATTCTTTCTCTACGTTGGCCGTAAAATTAAAATCTACAATACCCTTAAAGTGCTCTACCAGGAAGTCATTGACTACTTCGCCTATATCAGTAGGGAAGAGCTTTGCTTTTTCTGCCCCGGTAATTTCAACTTTAGTAGATTTGGTAACCATACCATCTTCCAGCACGATAGATCCGAATGAACGGTTTCTTCCGTCGCGGTCCTCTTTTACCACATATCCGCGGTTCTGGATGGTCGATATCGTTGGTGCATAGGTAGAAGGACGGCCAATGCCCAGTTCTTCCAGTTTCTTTACCAGGCTGGCTTCAGTATATCTTGCCGGCGGGCGTGAAAAACGCTCCGTGGCGTTCATTGCCCTCAGCGTAAGTTCCTGTCCGTTGCTTAAAGGGGGCAGGATATTTTCATTGTCACTTTCTTCTGTTTCCTCATCGTCACTGGATTCCAGGTAAACTTTAAGAAAACCGTCAAACTTCATTACTTCGCCTTCAGCCACCAGATGTTCAGGCCTTGAACTCACAGTAATATGTGCAGTGGTTTTTTCAAAAAGCGCTTCGCTCATCTGCGATGCGATGGCTCTTTTCCAAATCAGCTCATAGAGGCGCTGTTCCGAACTATCGCCGGTTACGGTATGCTGATCAAAGTACGTAGGTCTGATGGCCTCATGTGCTTCCTGAGCGCCTGCGGATTTAGTTTTATAAGTTCTTGGCTGATGATATTTCTGGCCATAGGCAGAATTGATTTCATTTGCTGCTGCAGTAAGTGCGGTCTCGGACAGGTTTACAGAGTCTGTTCTCATGTACGTGATCTTTCCGCTTTCATACAAACGCTGTGCTACCTGCATTGTACGGGATACGGGAAAACCGAGTTTCCTTGACGCTTCCTGCTGCAGGGTAGAGGTGGTAAAAGGTGCTGCAGGATTACGTTTGGCAGGTTTTGTTTCAAGGCTGCTGACCTTAAAGCTTGCACTGATACAGTCGTTCAGGAACTTTTCTGCGTCGGCTTCCTTTTCAAAGCGTTGCGGTAATTCTGCTTTCACGATTTCTTTTCCCTTGCCGGTACTGAACCTGGCTGTGATCCTAAAGGCTGCAGCTGCATTAAATTTATTTACCTCACGCTCTCTGTCTACGATCAGTCTTACCGCTACAGACTGGACACGGCCTGCGGATAAAGATGGTTTAACCTTCTTCCACAATACCGGAGAAAGCTCAAAGCCCACCAGTCTGTCCAGCACACGTCTTGCCTGTTGTGCATTTACCAGGTTATAATCTATTGTTCTCGGAGATTCAATCGCTTTTAATATTGCGGGCTTTGTGATCTCATGGAAAACGATGCGTTTGGTTTTGCTTTCTTTTAATCCCAGTGTTTCGTAAAGGTGCCATGAAATAGCTTCCCCTTCACGGTCTTCATCGGATGCGAGCCATACCATTTCGGCTTCCTTGGCTAGTTTTTTAAGTTCCGCTACGACTTGCTTTTTATCAGCAGGCACCTCATAGGTTTGGGCAAAATCATTTGCGGTATCGATACCCATATCGCCCTTTACCAGGTCACGTATGTGGCCATAGCTGGATTTAACGAGAAAATCTTTACCCAAATACCCTTCTATTGTTTTAGCTTTCGCCGGTGATTCAACTATTAATAAATTTTTGGCCATTCAGAACGTTTTTCTGCAAATAAAACTATAAATAAGCCTATAATCCAAATTCTATCGAGAATAAATATGAAAAAGGGTCATTTGACCTTTCAGAAAAAATGAGGATCATTCAAAACTGAAGGCTCTATCTGCTTACAAACCGGCATAACAAATCATAAGTTTACTATATTATTATATATGGATAAAATATTTGTACATATATTCGTTATATCAAAAAAATTAAAAACTATGAACCTATTAATTATCCTGTTTAGTTTATTATTTACCCCGCCGGCACCACCGACCAGCATTTATGATTTTACCATGAAAACGATTGATGGTAAAGAGGTTAAGTTGTCGAAATTTAAGGGCAAAAAGATTCTTATTGTAAACACGGCGTCCAAATGTGGTTATACTCCACAGTATGAAGACCTGGAAAAGCTGCACAAACAGTACGGCAATGATGTTGTATTGATTGGCTTCCCGGCAGGTAACTTTGGTGGCCAGGAGTTAGCTACAAACACAGAAATCCAGGATTTTTGTAAAAAGAATTTTGGGGTTACTTTTTTATTAAGCGAAAAAGTAAGTGTGAAAGGAAATGACATTAATCCGATCTTCAAATATCTGACTACTGCCAGCAATCCTGACTTTACCGGTGACATCAACTGGAATTTTGAAAAGTTCCTGATCAATGAAAAGGGACAGCTGGTTCACCGTTTCCGCTCTAAGGTAGTACCGATGAGTCCGGATATTACAAAGAACCTGTAATAAGAAAACACTTCTCCAAAGGGGGGCAAAAAAAAGAGAAGCCGCATTTCGCGGCTTCTCTTTTTTTTGTATTAAGAATCTTCTTTTAGATCAGGAACCCTCCACCCAGCAGGTCATTTCCTTCATAAAACACGGCTGACTGACCAGGAGCAATGGCAGAAACGTTGTGGTCAAATACCACACGCATTTTATCTTTTTCCTGAACAATAGTGCTCAGCATTCCTGCGTCCTTATACCTGATTTTGGTAATCACATTGTCCATAGGTTCTGTAATGCTGTCGTATTTAATCAGGTTGAGGTTTCGTACCATAGCTTCGCCTCTTTCCAGTTCTTCGGCCCTGCCAAGCATCACAGTATTGCTTTCAGGAAGGATTTGTGTCACAAACATGGGTTCGCCAAAAGCAATTCCCAATCCCTTGCGTTGTCCGATAGTGTAAAACGGATATCCCTTGTGCTGCCCTACAATCATTCCGTCACTGGTGATAAAATTACCCCCCGCAACACGTTCTTCCAGGTTTTCAACCTTATGTTTCAGGAATGAACGGTAATCATTTTCAGGTACAAAGCAGATCTCATAGCTTTCACTTTTCTTGGCCAGTTCTTCCTGTCCCATGTCCATTGCCATTTGTCTGATCTCAGATTTGGCGAAAGAGCCCAATGGGAATTGGGTACGTGCAAGATTTTCCTGAGAAACGCCCCACAGTACATACGACTGATCTTTATTTTCGTCCAGGCCCTTGGATATCACGTGTCTGCCATTGGTATGCTGTCTGATATTTGCATAATGTCCTGTTGCAATAAACTCACAATCCAGTTTATTTGCACGTTTCAGCAGGGCTTCCCATTTAATGTGCGTATTACAAAGTACACACGGATTTGGTGTGCGCCCTGCAAGGTATTCATCTACGAAATTATCGATTACATAATCTCCAAACTCGTCCCTGATATCTAATATATAATGTGGGAAGCCATAGTTTACAGCTAAAGTACGGGCATCATTGATGCTGTCAAGACTGCAACATCCCGTTTCTTTACTACTGCTGCCCGATGTAGCATAGTCCCAGGTCTTCATGGTTAACCCAATCACCTCGTACCCTTGTTCATGTAACATCACTGCTGCAACTGAACTGTCAACACCGCCACTCATGGCTACCAGAATTCTGCCCCTTTTACTCATTTCAATTTAATAAGGTGCAAAAATACTTATTTTTTGAAACATTATGTTTTTGTGCGGTCAGATACTTGTAAAAAGGCGCTTTTATGTAACGCTTAAATGATATAGCAGATGTCTTTAACTATTTTAAACTTAATGTAATATATTAGGGGCTTAAAAAAATATACGAAACGTAGGATAAATGAAGAGAAAATTAATTTGCAGTTTGTTATTTATTCCATTTATTGCCGCAGCACAGCAGGATCTGGCAAAATATGTGAAGCCTATTATTGGTACTCAAAAGATGGGGCATACTTATCCCGGGGCTACCTTACCATTTGGATCTGTACAGCTGAGTCCCGAGACGGATACACTCTCATACGAGCAGAACGGTAAATATAATGGAGATGTGTACAAATACTGCGCAGGTTACAAATATGAGGACCGTACAATTGTGGGTTTTAGCCATACACACTTTAGCGGCACAGGACACTCCGATCTTGGAGACTTCCTGGTGATGCCAACTCAGGGCAAACTTCAGATGAACCCGGGAACGGCGGCCGATCCAAAGAGCGGTTACAGATCAGCCTTCTCTCATCAGAATGAAACAGCTGAAGCAGGATATTACAAGGTAAAACTGGATGATGATCAAATTACTGCCGAACTAACTGCTTCAAAGAGGGTAGGTATGCATCAGTATACTTTTAAGAAGTCGGATGAATCACATGTAATCCTGGACCTGATGTCCGGGATTTACAATTATCCTGATAAAAATGTGTGGACTTACGTTCGTGTGGTAAATGACAGCCTGATCACGGGTTACCGTCAGACCAATGGCTGGGCAAGAACAAGAACGGTTTATTTCGCCATGTCCTTTTCCAAAGCGTTTAAATCCTACGGATCGAAGAACTATGACCGTAAACAGGCTTATCGTGGTTTCTGGGGCAAGTTTGATCAAACCAAGAATTTCCCTGAACTGGCTGGCAAACAGCTGAGGATGTATTTTGATTTCAATACTGCCGAGCAGGAAAAGATAAAGATCAAACTGGCGATTTCACCGGTAAGCCAGGAAAATGCACTGGAGAATATGCAGGCAGAAATCCCGGGCTGGGATTTTGAACAGGTAAGAAAGCAGGCGAGGGGAGAATGGAATAAAGAACTGAACAAGATCACCGTTAATACTGACGAGGATGATAAAGTGAATTTCTACACTGCAATGTACCATGCGTTTATCAATCCAACCACTTATAACGATGTGAATGGTGAATACAAAGGACTGGACCAGGGTGTACATAAAGCCAGCGGCTTCACCAACTATACAACATTTTCCCTTTGGGATACCTATAGGGCTTTGCATCCTTTCTTTAACCTGATACAGCCTTCGCGGAACAATGATATGGTAAAATCCATGATGGCTCATTATGATCAGAGTTCGTTGAAAATGCTGCCGGTATGGTCTAACTCTGCCAACGACAACTGGTGTATGAGCGGATATCACAGTGTATCGGTCATCACAGATGCAATCATCAAAGGTGTTTACAATGGCGATGCAGAAGCAGCGCTGCAGGCCTGTATCGTAACGTCTAACCACAGGGACTATGACGGCATCGGCTATTACATTGATAAAGGATATATCCCGGCCGAGAAAAGCGGAACGTCAATTTCAAATACTCTGGAATATGCCTATGACGACTGGTGCATCGCACAATTGGCAAAGAAACTGAATAAACAGGATGTTTATCAGGAGTATATGAAAAGGTCTGGTAACTGGGTGAATAACTTTGATCCTGCAATTGGTTTTATGCGCGCAAAGATGGCTGACGGTAAGTTTCAGCAGAAATTTGATATCATGAGTACACAGGGACAGGGATTTATTGAAGGAAATTCATGGAATTACAGCTTTTTTGTGCCTCAGGATCCAAATTCCCTGATTGAACATATGGGTGGCAAAAAGAAGTTCGCCAGCAAACTGGATACACTATTCACCATGCACCTGCCCGATGAGTTTTTCGCGGAAACTGAAGATATTACCCGTGAAGGTATTATCGGCGGATATGTACACGGCAACGAACCTGCACATCATGTCGCGTATCTTTATAACTGGGCGGGGCAACCTTCCAAAACGCAGTCGCGCGTGCGGATGATCCTGAAAATGCAGTATAAGGATACACCTGACGGTCTTGGGGGAAATGATGATTGCGGACAGATGAGTGCCTGGTACATCTTCTCATCACTGGGTTTTTACCCCGTAGCGCCAGGGTCTGACGAATACTCACTGGGAAGCCCGGCGGTTAAATCTGCAGTAGTTAAACTGGAAAACGGAAAGACCTTTACGGTCGAAGCCATTAATCAGAGTGACAAAAATGTTTATGTACAGAAAGTATTGTTGAATGGTACACCTGTTACAAACCAAACAATTAAACACGCTGATATCATTGCTGGCGGCAAGCTTACTTTTTATATGAGCAGTAAAGCTTCAAAATAATAATATCAGGGCAGGGGGAATTGTTCAACCTGCCCTTTTTTTGTTTGCGTTAAAAATAATTCTATTGAAAAACAGCCTGTTGGGGGATTAAGTGCATTTTATTTATGCGAGGATTTGCATAAAGAATTTAATTTTCTACCTTTGCAGTCCTTCAAAAAGGGTACTGATTCCGTAGCTCAGCTGGTAGAGCATTACACTTTTAATGTAGTGGTCCTGGGTTCGAATCCCAGCGGGATCACAGAGTATAGTTTCAATACTAGAAAAAGCTTGCAAATCTCATGATTGCAAGCTTTTTTCGTTTATCCTTCTCAGAGACTATTGGGCAGAAAGGGATATGACTATTATTCCGGTTTATAGAGAAAGGAATTTTAACTATATTTAGGTGATTATATCTGCATGTACAAAGCCAGTTTATTTCCTGAAGGTCTCAGTCAGAACGAAAAATTACCGATCCGTATCGTATCGCCAGATTTTGGGCACATCGGTACGCAATCTGAAGCCGCCTATGGTGTCTCTAACCAGCTGCCATATTATTTTTTTCTGTTTGTACTAAAGGGATCCGGCCATCGCAGAGTTGATCTGGAAAGCTTTGATCTTGAAGATAACGAATTGATATTTTCCCTGCCGTATCAGATTGTGCATTTGCCGGAATCATTTCATGGCAAAGATTATTTTAAACTGGGTTTCGATCAGGAATGCCTTTCAAAACTTCCAAAGCAATATTCATTTCTCCTGAACCCACTTAACCAGCCTAAAATCAAAATTTCCGAATCTGCCGGCTCCAGGCTGAAGGCCATCTTTTTAACACTGAAGAGTTTGTTAAAAACCAGCGATACGGATCCTGAATTGATCCTGGCTCATCTGCACGGTTTGCTGACTGAAATTGATAGCGCCTATTTTGGCAATGCAAAGAGGCCAGGAGATGCACAGCTTGAGAAATTTATATCCTTTAAATTATTTTTAGAGAACAATCTGACAGATCATCCTTCTATTAAGGCTATTGCAGAAGAACTTGCCATCAGCACTGAGAGTTTACAGCACATAGTGAAGCAATATTCCGGATGCAGCCCTAAAGAATTTATTACAAACCGGCTGATTCTTGAAGCCAGGCGACGCCTGTATTATGGCGAACATTCATCAGTAAAAGAACTGGCTTTTGAGCTCGGTTTTAATGATCCCGACTACTTTAACCGGGTTTTTAAAAAGGTCACGGGGAAAACCGTAGCTGAATCTTTTCAGGATTTGTCCTGAATTTACCGGCTTTAGTCCGGCACTGTCTGTGAATACATCCCGAGCTTTGTTCAATCACAAATCTTTAAGATATGAACAGAGAATCAAAAAAAATATTGGTCACCGGTGCCACAGGACTTGTAGGTTCCAGAGTATTGCCCAGGCTTGTTGCCGCGGGTTTCGACTGCTATGCCTTAGTACGCGGGCCCAAAGATTTACCTGATGGTGTTACTGCAGTTGAAGGCGATTTGCTTGATGCGGAAACACTCACAGGGGTGGTAACAGTTTTTTCGGCTATTATTCACCTGGCCGCGGTTTTTCGTTCCCCGGATATGGACCTGATCTGGAAAAGCAATCTCGACGGTACTAAAAATCTGATAGAGGCGGTAAAAGCGCAGTCGCCGGATGCACGGTTCATCATGGCGGGCACTGCACATGTATATGATGCGTATGGTAATCATCCCGGCCGGGAAGATGATGCTATTCATCCGGAACATGCTTATCCCGCGAGTAAAGCGGCAGCGGAACTGGAACTGAGCCAAAGCGGGCTCAACTGGTCGGTACTGAGGTTCCCGTTTGTGTATGGCGATGGCGACGGACATCTTGAAGACTTACCAAAGCATGTGATCCCGGCAAAGTGGCACCCCGCAACGAGAATGAGCACTATCCACCATCTGGATATTTTCAGGGCCTTACAGATGGCTTTAGAAGGCACAATGGATGGCCGCAGGGTTAATCTCTGTGACGATGCACCCATATCCATCTATGAGCTCCTCCGCATGGTTGGTGTGGAAATGGAACCCTCGGCTGAACCGCTCGTTAAACCCTGGTATTTGCAAGTTGACGGTTCGGTTGCCCGCAGCCTTGGCTTTCAGCCAGCGTTGAGGACAGTTTATCAGGCTGTACAGGAAGGTCTGCTTTAGCCATGCAGAAAATATTTCGGGCGAATAAACCCGAAGTATTTTCTATACCTTTTTCCTGAATTCTTCAATCAGCTCATCCACATGGTCCCATAAAAATCCTGATCCATCTTTGATCTTGTCAATTTTTTCATAAACAACTTCAAAAGGAACATTATATTCGGTCCATGTTCCGCCCTGGTTGGAGATATTCTGAAGAATAGGCTCCAGCCTGTCAATTGCTTTTGCAAATTTAGCATCGCTGGTTTCTCCATTTTCAAACTCCGTCCAGATCTCTAAAAAATCTTTGGCCTGTTCTTCGGGCAGGATGCCGAAAATACGGTGTGCAGCAATGAGTTCCTCATCGGTATTGGTGTGGTTCTTCGTGGTATCATAAAGAAAAGTGTCTCCGGCATCGATCTCCACAATATCATGTATCAATACCATTTTCAAAACTTTGAGCACATCAACAGGCGCATTGGAATATTCAGACAAGACCATTACCATCATCGCCAGGTGCCAGCTGTGTTCGGCATCATTTTCATGCCTTTCGCTGTTAAATAGTTTTGTTTTACGTTGTATATACTTGAGCTTATCTATTTCTTTAATAAACTCCATTTGCATCAGCAGCCTGCTCAATTTTTCCATTATATTCTAACTTTGTAGTATTGCAAAGAAAGCATTCTTTAATGATACCGTAAAGGACATTTGTCCGATGAGAAAATGATAAGAACCAATAAAGAACTATTCAATTATATTACCAGGCTGGTGAAGTCCGGATCTGACAGTTTATTTAGCGAGCACTCTTTTGCGCCGGCAGAGCAAATTCTGATAGAAGGCAAAAAAGTATTTTCTGTATATATCATGAAGAGCGGAATTGTAAAATGTTATCTCACTACTGATACGGGGAGTACATTTATACAGGAGTTTTTTGGAGAAGGAGAGATTTTTGGTGAGATAGAATTAATGGATGACAGTTCCGGTTATTGTACCATTGAAGCTATTGACGAGGTAAAAGTCTATAAAATTCAAAAAAACGATTTCCTTGATTTGCTGGAACAGGATAAGAAATTCAACCGCCTTTTTATTGAAGCGCTGATCTTAAAATTACGGTATAAGGCAACCCGGCATTCCTATAATCAATCACATACGATCGAAGACAAGCTAAGGCGATTGAAAGTGAAATTTCCGGATCTGGATCAAGTGCTTTCAAAGCAGGATACGGCAGACTATCTGGGCATTACTTTGAGGGCACTGAACAGAACGATCAAAGGACTGTCTGAAGGAAAAGGTTAAAATCTCAGCGGGTATATTGCGCTATGAAAGATTTCCTTGTCATAATATGTAGATAAGGATAATCACCAGACAACTGCCGGCGTTGTTTCAGCTGGTAAATAAAATGCCCGCCAAGATCAACAATGATTGGGTTCTGAGCCTGGTACCACACCCGGTGCGGATGTTTCCAGCAGAAGGAATAATAGCAGGAGGTAATGGGCAGCTTTCTTAACTCAGGATGGTGAAAGTTAAGTACTTTTGGCGTTCCCTGCAGAAAATCTGATTTTCTGATCATCGATAAATGGTCTGTGTGGCAAAAATCATAATCTGCAATTCTGGGATCATCCACATCAGGTAAATTTTTAAGTACCCGAAAGCCTTTGAATTTCTTACCGTTCAGAATCCAGATCAGCCTGGGATAAAATGCTTCCCTGCTCTTTAACTCTTCCAGGCAAAGCGGAGAATTCTGAAATTCCAGCGTAGTGCCGCATGGGGTGTGCACATCTGCACGGTGCAGCTCTCCCAGTATTGTATCAGAGAAGCTTACCTCTCTGAATTCTGGCGGAAAGGCAGCTTTCCAGCTTTTATGCCACTCTGTTTCTCCCGGATAATTTCTTAGAACTATCTTTTTTTCAGGAGCGGATTGCGCAGGGGAGGATGTATTGTCTATGAACAGGGATAGAATTGGCTCCATAAGATCAGCCGCCAAAATTCAGCAGCATGCAAATCTATACTAATAATTTTAGTGAACCAAGATCTTGAAAAACTTTTCAGTTTATTTTCAAATTTGAAATAAATACATTTATGTAACAAACCATGTAAACCGTCAGGGTATGAACAATAGTAAAACAACAGAATTATCTGCGAAACAGCGTGAAGAACTGCTGAGTATATTAAAAGCACGTTTTGAAAAAAATCAGCACCGTCATGAAGGCTATGAATGGGACAAAGTTGAGGCAAAGCTTGAAGCAAATCCCTCAAAACTGTGGTCACTGAATGAAATGGAACAAACAGGTGGTGAGCCTGATGTTGTTGACTATGATCAGAAAACGGGTGACTTTATTTTCTGTGACTGTTCAGCAAAAAGCCCTGCCGGACGCAGAAGCGTTTGTTATGACAGAGAAGGACTGGAATCCAGGAAAGAGCACCGGCCTGAAAATAACGCTATGGACATGGCAACCGCGATGGGGATTGAAGTTTTGTCTGAGGAGCAATACCGTAACCTGCAGAAAATGGGGAAATTTGACACCAAAACTTCAAGCTGGATAAAAGCACCGGCAGATATCAGGAAATTGGGGGGCGGGCTGTTTGCAGAATTTCGTTATGGACAGGTCTTCGTTTATCATAATGGCGCACAATCGTATTATGCTGCAAGAGGGTTCAGGGCGGTGCTGGCAGTTTAAATTGCAATATCAGGCATGATGATAGGTTTGCAACTTTAGGAGTGTGATATAAGTATGCGTTTTGGCTTCATACTTATATCACATTCAGATGTTGGTTATTTAGCTCAGTGTCCACTCAGGCCTTTCGAAATGGCAGGTATAGCCGTATGGATTTTTTTGCAGATAATCCTGATGTTCCTGTTCGGCATTCCAGAAATCTGATACAGGAACCACTTCAGTAACGATTTTACCCGGCCACTTACCTGATGCTTCCATATCAGCAATCAGTGTTTCTGCAGTTTCCTTCTGCGTTTCGTCAGCAAAGAAAATGGCAGAACGGTAGGACGTGCCTATATCGTTGCCTTGTCTGTTTCTTGTAGTTGGGTCGTGGATCTGGAAGAAATATTCCAGCAATCCACGGTATGATAAAATTGCGGGATCAAATGTGATTTCAATGCCTTCAGCATGCGTTCCATGGTTACGGTAGGTTGCATTGGGCACATCACCACCAGTATATCCAACAACAGTTGAAAGTACGCCCGGATAATGACGGAACAAATCTTCTACACCCCAAAAACAACCGCCGGCAAGAATGGCTTTTTCAGTACTCATATTTTTCATTTTAGTTTCAGTAAAGGTACGGCGCTAAAATGTAAATGAAAACATTTAAAATCATCCGATTCTAATAAAAAAGGCATTTCTAAGATTATTGAGCCCTGCATCAAACCTGGAACAGCCTGATGCAGGGCAATATTTTAAACCTCTTTTTGAACTTTGGGTTCTTCGGTACCTTCCTGTCCGTCTTTAAATTCTTTCATTCCTTTTCCAAGGCCTCTCATCAGTTCAGGTATTTTCTTTCCCCCAAATAAAAAGAGGACAGCTACTGCTACGATAATCAGTTCGGGGCCGCCAAGCAGGGCAGCGATTGTTGTATTTAACATATGTTTTTCAGGTTTATAGTTAATTCAAAGTTCACTTACGCATAAAAGATCATATTGGTTCTCAGAATTAAGCAGGTTGCATTGCATGCCCGGATTTTGTGATAGCTTTGCGATGAAAAAGCACAGCATAAAAACCATGCAATATATATACGAAGATCACTACAAAGGCAAGCCAAGAAAATTACTCGTACTGCTGCTAAATGAAGGGCAGGAATACCGTGTATTCTGGGATGCCGATTTTCTGGGTTCGATCAAACCTGTGCGTGATGAAGATGGCTTGCTGATCTGGCGAACCGAGTATAATATCCTGAAACCTATTGCCGGAAAAATTGGAGCATATATTTCAGGATCTCAAACTATACCTAAGCAAAAATAGGGCTTGGTTTTTGCTGGTTCGGTTGTATGACGCCATATGAAAATCAGGCCTATATGCAGCTACAGTTTTGGCAGCTAAAAATGCTGAAAAAGCCATCTTTTACAGATACGGTATCTAAAACTGTGCAGGATAAATTCAATAGTGTTATACCTGAAAAGGTTCATGAAGTGATTACCTCGACGATTGAGAATATGATCAAAGCAGTATTATTTGGTGCAAAATATTCCACTTCCAGTTCTCCTGAACCTACTGCTTCCTTACAATTCCGGGAATCCCGGATAAAAAAACAGATAAGTTTTTATCAGAAAACAGCAAGCCTTGAAGGTGCAATAACCGGTGCGGGAGGTATATTGCTTGGACTGGCAGATTTTCCGCTGCTGCTTACGCTAAAGCTCAAATTGCTGTTTGACATTGCCGCCACTTATGGTTATGACGTTCAAGATTACAGGGAAAGGCTTTATCTTTTGTATTTGTTCCAGCTGGCATTTTCAAGTCAGCATCACAGAAATGACGTGTACCAGCTTGTCTCGGGTTGGCAGGGGTATAGCCAGTCGCTGCCCGAAAATGTTGAAGAGTTTGACTGGCGGAAGTTCCAGCAGGAATACCGTGATTATATAGATCTTTCCAAGATGGCGCAGCTTCTTCCCTTCATCGGAGCTGCTGTAGGGGCAATTGCCAACTATAAGCTGATTGCACAGTTAGGTGACACTGCTATGAATGGCTACCGGATGCGCAAACTGAGCCAGCTGCAGATTTTAAACACAAAAAGCGCTAAATGGCGCCTTTTGTAATCAGGTAAGATTTACATTAACCGATAGGGGCACCTGCCGGCATGGTTTCTACCGGGGCGGGCTGAAATTTATCGGGGTTTTGTTCAAACTGTGCGATCTGCTGTAAACCAAAAAGATAGTCGCCCTTAAGAGATAGATCAGTTGCGCCTGCTTCTGCTGTGCCCATCCATTTTTTCAGCGCATTTACTTCTGCCAATGCCTGTGCCCGTACATAGTCGGGCGCCTGCGCATCTGCTGCGAGCGTCAGCAATTTCTTGAGCATGGTCATTTTCACCATTTTCTGTAATTCACCCTTATATCCTGTGGCAGGTGTTGCTTTCCAGGTCTGAGCTGTAAGTTTATCGATCACCGCAAGCAATCCCGGCTGAGCGGCATCTCTTGCGTGATATTCTACCAGGCGCGCCGCACGTTCGGCATCAAGCAGATAGGAGAGTGTTACGCCCGCGATAGATTCCGCAGCGCCAATCGGATCAAAGGTGACCCCTGTATATCCCTGAAAGTTTTCTTTCGTGCGCGAATATCCTTCAGGATAAGGTGCCAGCTGGCGGATGAGCTTTTCAGGCAGGGCCAGGGCATCCGGAGCAATCGTGCTCATCAGCGCATCAAAAGCTTTCCACTGCGCTGCAGGTGCAATCAGTTGCGTAGGCGTTTGTCCGTCGCCGCGCAGGGCATACCTGAAATCGAGCCCGCCTAATATATGGGCGGTGGCATCGATCTGGTAGCGGTGCAGCAAATAAACGGGGACCAGCACTTCTTCCATGGTAGCCATCGGTGTACCTGCAGGAATTGCTTTCTCAGAAAAATCTGCCAGTACTTTTTTGCGCACTGCCATTAACCGGGTCAGCTCTGCCGTAGGGTCGGCACCGTTGTCCCATTGTGCAGTCTGCGGATGTACGGTGAGGTCAAACATGAAAACCTGGTTTTGCTTGAGGGATTCCTGCATGATTTTCTCCAAACCGGCCTTTTCATCAGTGCCTTCAGGGAACTGAGCATATGCCCACATGACCGCACGTTTGTCCCAGCTGCCGATATTTTTTGCATAGGCATCAGAAATATCAACTTTTCCATCTGCCTTGAGGGTTACTTTTGGAAAGGGGTAATCAGTAACAGATGCCCTGTTGTTCACGCTGGCAAGGTGGTTATGGTAAAACCCAAGTGTATGTGCAATTTCATGGGCCGACAGCTGTCTGATCCTGGCCAATGCCATATCTACGGCCAGCTGAGGGGCATTTTTGTCATCGCCATAGATCTGTGTAAGTCCCTGAAAGATCAGGAAATCCTGACGGTCGCGCATCGATCCCAGTGAAACTTCACCTTTAATGATCTCGCCGGTGCGGGGGTCAAAGATCCCTACACCATTTGAATACCCTCGCGTGGGGCGGTGTACCCAGTTGACAACGCTGTACCGGATGTCCATTGGGTCGGCACCTTCAGGCATTTCCTTCACCTGGAACGCATTTTTAAAACCCGCTGCTTCAAAGGCCTGGTTCCACCAGGAGCCCCCTTCTATTAAAGCTTTTTTGATATCGTCAGGTGCTCCCCGGTCAACATAATACACGATGGGCTTTACCACTTCACTTATCGCTTCATTTGGGTTCTTTTTCTCCAGGCGCCATCTTCTCACAAACTTTTTCACCAGGGGCTGGTCAAGCGGCGTAGCAAAATCAAAGTAGTCCATGGAGTTGAAACCAGACCGGGGGTCATACACCCTTGGTTTATAATTATTGTCTGGCAGTTCAATAAAGGACTGGTGTGTTCTGATCGTTACTGATGAAGGGTCTGGCGCCGTTTGTGGCGTTCCTGGTCCGCCGCTAAAATAACTTCTTTCCGCTGCGCCATTACCGCTAAAAGTGAGCATAGCTTCGAATTCGGTGTTTTTAGGGAAGTTTTTTGTATTGGCCATATACAGAGAGGATCTTGATTCATCTATCCGGTATGCGCTTCCCGCTGCTGCCGCAGTTCTCGGGGCACCGGGAAAGAAAGCCGAAGTGTTCTTTCCAATCCTGTCTGCAACCTTATGGCTGTCCCGCATCAGAAAGGGCGTGATATCTATCAATACTTTGCTGCCTTCAATGGCCAGAGGCGTAAAGCCCCAGATAATGGATTGTGGAAAGGATTCTTCAACAAGTTTGGTTTCGTATGGATTTTTGCTGATTGCACGGTAGTCATAATTGGGCAGCGTGAGCATGATCTTATTTTCAACGCGGATGAATTTGGCAATCCGGTAGCCACCGATATTACCTCTGTCGCCAGCACCTCCGCCACCTGCAGGCAGCGTATTTACATATAGGAACTCCTGGTCCAGCTTGTCAACCTCAAGGAGGATACGAGAGGATTTTTCATCATAATAAAAATTAAAGTATCCTTCGTACTTTTTTAGTCCCTGTGTTGCCGAGGAGAGAGATGAAGACGGGGAATTGCCCTGGCTTTTTACCTGTGCGATGGAAAATTTGCCAATAATAAGCAATCCCATCAAAAATGTGAGCGATAATTTCATTGTAAGCGTTACTGGTTAGGTTATGTGTTGATTAGGTCCGTAATCTTGCAGATAATCGTAAATATAGAGAGGAATTGTTTTAATGAAGCAATAGAAAAGGCCTTACTTTGTAACTTTAATGAATAAATAGTGAAATAAAAAGTGTTTATTCCACTTTATTGCTTCTTGTGAATATATTTCTGGAATATTTTCTTCTTTTTATCCGAAAAGCAATACTCCAATGTAATTCTTAAGTTGATGCTGTTTAGAAAAACCTAATGTTCAACCAGTTTTTGTCGGAATGGTATTAAGTTGCCTGCAGATATGAATTCATCCACATGTTTCATATTTTAAAATTTGTTTTATTTATTGAAATTAAGCTTTAAATTTGTATGGTAATTATTAAGAAAGGGACATTAAGTGATTTTGCCTCCCGTTATCGGGCTCCGCAAAATCTTTGAATAACTGGTATAAAGAAGTCAGCGCAGCTGACTGGAGCAAAATGTCGGATATACGAAAGCATTTTAACACGGTTGATTATGTAGGGAATGACAGGTATGTCTTTAATATTAAAGGAAATATATACAGGCTGGTTACGATGATATTTTTTGACGAACGCACCTTGTTTATTCGTTTTATAGGAACGCACAAGCAATATGATCAAATTAATTGTTCAACTATTTAATTTCAAAAAAAGATGATTAATAAAATTAGAAATGAAGCCCAATACAATCAGATCATGGTCCTGATTGAAGCTTTTATCAAAAAAGCAACAGAAGGCGGGGGTTTTAGCTCTCTTTCAGAATCAGACGCTAATGAACTGCAGCAGCTGAGCGTACTCGCAGAGCAGTACGAAGATGACGTTCTTAAATTAATGCCCTTACCATTGTCTATCAATTCGCTGGTGTTGCATAAGATCAGTGAACTAAACGTCACCCAGGCAAAGATGGCAGAAATGCTGGGTTTAGGGACCTCAAAGCTTTCTCAGATACTGAGTGGCAAGAGAGAGCCTGATCTACCATTTTTAAAAGCAGTTCATGGCAAGTTGGGAATCAGCGGCGATTTTCTGCTGGAAAATGCCTGATGCCGCCGCTGTGAATTTTACCTGCTGCTATAAAAAGTCTTCCCGGTGCGGGCTAAATACATCCACTAAAATTCCCGCTTCTTTGCAAATTACACCATGTTCTGCATTTGGTGGTACATAGAAACCATCGCCCTGCTGCAGCGTCTTTTGTTCACCGGCAATACTGGCTTCAAAAACCCCGCTTTCAACATAACTGATCTGAGTATGGTGGTGCTGGTGGAGTACACCGATGGCGCCTTGCTCAAATTTAACTTTCACCATCATGATCCGGTCGTCATAGCCGAATACCTGACGCTGAATACCATTGCCCAGATCCTGCCAGGCTGTTTCTGCTGCAATCTGGAATATATTTCCCTGTATCATCATCTGTAAATTAGTTTGCTGGCCTGATCATGTGCACATGATCAATACCATCTTCATCATAAAAATCTTCCTCGCTTACAAAACCGAACGACTCATAAAAAGCTTTCAGATATAACTGAGCACCTATTTTGATCGGGTTATTGCCATTAAGGCGAATGCAGTTTTCGATTGCCAGTTGTACCAGCTGTTTGCCAAAACCTTTGCCTCTTGCAGCCTGGCTGCTAACAATCCTTCCAATGGAAGCCTGTACAAAGGTAAGGCCTGCAGGAGCAATCCTGGCGTAGGCCATCAGTTCCTTGTTTTGGTATAACATTAGATGCTGGCATTCCTGATCCTTATTATCCATATCCAGGAAGATACAGTTTTGTTCTACCACGAATATTTCACTTCTCAATCTGAGTATGGCATAAAGCTCCTTTGGTGTGAGCGCTTCAAAAGGCTTACATAATTCCGTAAATTCCATGTTTATAAATTAACTGCTATTTTTTAGAAATGTGAACCTTTCCCATAAAGGCAGCATTTCTTTGATATCCATTAAATTTTAAAGATAGCTTAAAAATAATACGGACAGAAATATGGCGCTTCGTCAATCCGTTAAGGGGCCTGTATATTACGCATAAGTGTAATATACATCGCAGTCATCTCATCAGTGTTAAACTGTATATCTCTGACAATAATATTATGTGTTTTTCGTATAATAAGTGTTCAGTTATATTAAACCAATTTAAAAAATGAAAAAATCTAAGTATATTTTAGCTCTAATAATGATTTGTTGTTTAGGTACTTACGCGCAATCCGTCCCCGTGAAAAAAGCAGAAACCAAAGATATGACCCTTGAAATGCATCGTAAAAAGATCGATTCTTTAGATCAGACACTGATAAAAGTTCTGGGAGAAAGAGAGAGAATTGTTAAAGAAATCGGAATTTATAAAGCCAAAAACAATATCCCTGCCTTGCAGGCATCGCGTTTTCAGCAAGTCCTAGACAGGGCAATTGCCGCCGGAAAAAAAGAAGGGTTATCTGAAGAATTTGTGACAGAATTTTTAAATGCGCTGCATAAAGAAAGTTTACGCATTGAAGAAGCCTTAATACAAAAATAACAGCGGGCAAGATCTTATACGCAAATTGTTATCTGTTACAGCCGGAAAAATCCGGCTTTTTTTTTGTTTTTTTATTAACTAAATAATTTAGTATTTTTGTATGAGAAAGATCTTATAACAGCAGCACAATGTCATATCCAGCTATAACAATTGCAAACGAACTGATCAAACTTTCATTATCAGAAGAAATTCCTGTTACGCCCATGAAACTTCAAAAAATGTTGTATCTGGCCAATGGGATTGCATATAAGCGCAAAGGCCAGAAACTGATAGATGAGCGTTTTGAAGCCTGGGATTACGGCCCGGTCATCGAAAGCGTATATCACGAGTTTAAAGAATACCGCGGAGATACGATCCCGCAGCCCAAAAATGTCCCTGTATTTGTTGGCGGCAAAACGCTGGTCAATTCCTCAGCAATCAATGTAAATGATGAAGACCTTTCCATCATCAGGGAAGCCTGGGACAATGCCAAAAATCTGGATGGCCTTACGCTTTCCAAATGGTCACATAATCAGAATTCGCCCTGGGACAAAGCTTTTCATGCGCAGCCAAAATCTGTCTACATCTCTGATGATGATATAAAAAGTTATTTTGAAAATTTTATAAAAGACTGATGAGTATTGAGGATACGATTGTAGGTGATACCAATAATTCGTCACGGGAGGTAGCAGACAGGGCGGTGGACGAGATGAGAGCTGAGAACATCCGGTCTCAGCGTCTTCAGAATGACATCATTGAACAGGATAAAAACGAAAGAAAAGACTATGCCAATGTACTTTTTACCGTTACGATCATCTGGCTTTTCCTTGTGCTGGGAATCTTTATTTCAGTTGGCAAAGGCATACTGATTTACTCTGACAGCGTTATTATCACGTTGCTGACCACAACAACGGCAAATGTTCTGGGCCTGGTGGTGATCGTGGCCAACTATCTTTTCAAAAAATAGCATCATCCAGAGAAATAAATGGCTAAATCATGGCCAGCAGAATCATTATTTTTTTTAGAAAATCACGCAAGCTTGTAAATGAGGTGATGAGCTGATTTTGTACCGTTTTTTGTGAAATCCCCAGCATAGTGCCAATCTCCCGGGTGCTAAAATCTTCCATATATTTGAGTCGGAATATCTCCGCGCGTTTTTGCGGCTGCATAGATAACCATACGGCGATGCAGCCTTTGATATCTTTAATATTGAGCAGTGCATCCGCATCCAGGTCCGATAAGGCCATGTGTTCAAGCGGTTCTACAAAACTGGGAACATTCCTGGTTCTCCTGTAATCCTTGTACACGGTATACCGCATCGATACAACCAGGTATTTTCCGAGATGTTCAATATTTTTACGCTCCCGGCTAATCCAAAGATCAATAAAGACATCCTGTACCAGTTCCTCCACGCGTGCTGCGTCCTTTACCCGCTTAAAAGTCTCATTATAAAGTCTTTTCCAGTAGCGTTCATAAATTTCACTGTAAGCGGCTCTGTTGCCGCCTTTCATTGAAATGATCAATTCAGTATCGCTTGCTCCTGAGAATGAGGTCATTTTGACTGCATATTTGGTTTAGGTGAGCACTAGTTATTACAATTATAAAAAAAATAATTATCAAATATTAGGCATGTTCTGATTGGAATTTCAATGCTTTTGTTGCTAAAAGCATTTATTGATTTGTATTGACATTATTTATTTTACAAAAAAAATAAAACCCATTCCGGGAGGTGGTCAGAATGGGTTTGCAGTTTTGATATTTATTCTATTTTATTGATGAAAGGCTTTTAATCCACTTTTTAAAAATGTGATATAATTTGCAGCTTCATCATCTGCGCCCTGCGGTGCTGCGAGCAACCGGGCAGTCAGGGGATGCAGCAGTACATAAAATGGCTGTGAATTGGCCTGGAATTTAGATGCCTGAAGGTCGCTCCATTTTTTTCCAATGGTGTTCAATACTTTTCCTTGCGGTGTGGTAACGATATCTTCCTGTGCCAGTTCAGTTTTGTCGTCCACATACAGTTGTATCAGTACAAAATCATTGCTGAGCATTTGATACACTTCCTTATCCGGCCAGACATTGGCTTCCATTTGCCTGCAGTTTACGCAGGCATGGCCCGTAAAATCAATCAGCACAGGTTTGTTTACCTTTTTGGCGTAGGCCATGCCTTCATCATAATCAAAGAAAGCATCCAGCTTTAGCGGGGCATGAAAGATATCAGCATATTTGTGCGGGCCTGAATTCGTGCTGGCAGGGTTTAAGCCTGTATTTCCTGCGCCGGGGATCAGGGTTGGAGTGTAAAGGTCAAAATCCTGGGTGTCCTGTGGGGGCAGAAATGCTGAAATTGATTTGAGCGGTGCCCCCCATAAGCCGGGAATCATATATACTGTAAACGCAAGCACAATGATTGCCAATAATAATCTGGGTACAGAAATAAATGGAAGGGTACTATCGTGTGAAAACCTAAGTTTGCCTAGCAGGTAAAAGCCCATCATAGCGAAGATCACAATCCAAAGCACTAAAAAGAGTTCCCGGTCAAACCATTCCCAGTGATAGGCCAGATCTACATTGCTCAGAAATTTCAGCGCAAAGGCAAGTTCAAGAAAACCAAGGACTACCTTTACACTATTGAGCCAGCCACCCGATTTTGGTAATGCATTTAAAGTAGAAGGGAATAAGGCAAATAACACAAAAGGTATGGCCAGTGCAAGAGAGAAACCAAACATGCCTGTGGCCGGTCCCAGCAATGCGCCGCTGGTAGCTGCCTGTACCAGCAAGGTCCCAATGATGGGGCCTGTGCAGGAAAAGGAAACCAGTGCCAGTGTTCCCGCCATAAAGAATAATCCTGCGATGCCACCTTTATCTGAGTTGGCATCCATTTTATTTACCCAGGAAGAAGGGAGCGTGATTTCAAAAGCACCCAGAAATGATGTTGCAAACGCAACCAGCATCAGGAAGAAAAAGAAATTGAATATGCCGTTTGTAGACAGGCTGTTTAGTGCATCGGCCCCAAATAATATGGTCACAAGCAGCCCCAGCACCACGTAAATCAGAATGATGAATACACCATACAAGGCGGCCCTGCCAAACGCTTGTCCTTTCTCGCTTCCCTTGGTGAAAAAGCTTACGGTTAGGGGAAGCATGGGAAAAATACAGGGCATCAGTATAGCGGCAAGTCCACCAACAAATCCAGTTATAAAGATACCCCATAATGATTGCTGAGCTGGTTTTTCCATGTTCAGTTTTGTTCCGTTACCATCTCCGGTTTTTGAAGCAGTAGCATGCACTGCTTTTTTCGCTTGTACCGCAGCGGGCAAATTTACTGCAGCGGGCGACTTTGCTGCTGCCGCAGCGCTCCCGGCAGCTTCCTGTGAGGGGTCGGTAATCTCAGTAAAAGTAATGCCGGCGGTATCGGCAGCCTGCGCAAAGGAATGCTGCTGTGGCAATACTATCAGTAAAAATCCAAGTATAAGGATATAGATGCTGGTTTTGAATGTTTTCATGTCGGTTGCGGAATGCTTATTTTAGCCTGCAAATAGGGTGATAATCGAGGAATTCTGTATCCGGACTGATATAACCTTCCTTAACAGGTTCTTCCTTCATCAGATCCGTACTTAAATATTTCTTGTTGCTGTCTGAGAAAATCGTAACCACACAACTGTCCATTCCCATTTCCTGCTGCAATCTGATCGCACCGATGACATTGGCACCAGAAGAAATACCTACCGCCAGGCCAAGCTGTGCGGCTAATTTCTGTGCCATCAGGATAGAATCGCCATCATTTGCCTGCAGCACCTGATCCAGTTCGTTCAGTTTGACGATCTCCGGAATAAATTCATCAGATATGCCCTGAATCCTGTGACTGCCAACTTTATACCCGGTAGTGAGGGTTGGGGATTCTGCAGGTTCCAGGGGATGAACCCGGATATCCGGATTTTTTGAGCGTAAATATCTGCCAACACCCATGATTGTTCCTCCTGTTCCCACACCTGCCACAAAGGCTTCAGGACTGAGGTTATTGAGCCTCAACTGTTCCCATATTTCAAAGCCCGTTGTCTGCTGGTGCGCGAGGGGATTGTCTACGTTCTCAAACTGCTGCGGAAGAAAGATATTACTGTGCTCAGCGGCCATCTTTTCTGCGAGCCTGATGCTGCCAAGAAAGCCGCCTTCCTCTTTGCTGATCAGGACAACTTCGGCGCCAAGGCTCCTGATGATATCTATCCGTTCTTTACTGAGCCAGTTGGGCATGATGATTTTTACTGGATGGCCCATTGCTTTACCTATTGCAGCAAATGCAATCCCGGTATTGCCGCTGGTGGCTTCTATGATTTCATCCCCCGGTTTGATCTTGTTGTTTTTGTAAGCATTGTACAGCGTAAAAAGTGCAATGCGGTCTTTGATGCTTCCCGTGAGGTTATAGTGTTCGCACTTAACATAGATCCTGCCTCCCTTACCTTTGTACCTGTAGTGCAGCGCCAGCATCGGCGTATTTCCTACCAGATGCCACAGATGTTCAAATTTGCTGGCGAGAGCTTCGCTCAGTCCTGTTTCAGGCTGTATATTAATTGCAATCATTGCTGAGAATTATTTAACGTGAATACAAAATACAGCTTAAACCTGCTGTATAATTATTTGGTAAAACTCCATAATGCAAATTATAATAACAATACTTACCTTTAAAACCAGAAATTTTATGGTAAGTGGTGATTTTGATGTCATTAATTTCGGTTACATGGAACAATTGATAACGCTTATTAATCTTTTTACGTTTTGAAATTTATTTTACAGTCATGAGTACAGCATTGGACCCCACAGACAAAGAGATTTTACGCATTCTGCAAAAGGATGCCACTCTCACCAATAAAGAGCTGGCGTTTAAACTGAACAAATCTATAGCTACAGTTCATGAACGCATAAAAAAACTGAAGGAGCAGGGGTATATCAAGAGGATCGTGGCGATACTGGACCGCAAAAAGATAGATAAGGGCCTGATTGCATTTCCCCAGGTACTTCTAAAGGAACATACGGCAGAGGCACTGATAGAATTTGAGAAGGAAGTTGCAAAATTCAGTGAAGTAATGGAGTGTTTCCAGCTCACCGGCTCGTCTGACTTTATTCTAAGGATTGCTACCAGCGATATGGATACATACCACCTGTTTCTGCGAAATAAACTGGCCACACTGCCCAATATCAGCACTGTGCAAAGTTTCTTTGTGCTCTCAGAGACTAAAAGTGATACGGCTTATCCGATATAATTTAGCATTCTGTGAAAACCTGGCGTGATTGCCATTTGACCATGGCGGCAGATAGTTTCGGGGATTCCAAGCGCAACTGCCTGTTTACGCCAAAACCATTTTTAAGGTAGAAGCTGAGCGGCGACTGATAGGTTTCGCCATTTGTTTTTAAATACTGGTCATGGTCAACTACCCAGCCTGTAAGTGCCTTTTCGCCTGTCTTCAGCTGGTCCAGCATCATCGTGCCGACGCCCTGTTTTTGGATACTTCCATCAAGGATGATCGCGAACCAGGTTTCAGTATCCCTTGAAAACTTAAATGCCCAGCCCATTACTTTCGTGTTTTTCATACATAAAAAGTGTTGCGCACCCGGTAGGTTTGACAGATATGAGTCTAAATCCGTCAGGTCTTTATAGTTTAGCTGGTCGGGATATTCGTTATTCCAGAGCTTCAGAATCGCTTTTTTCTGTTTTTCTGTTAATACATCGGTATGAATAACTCTCATTGCCATAGTCAGTTACAATATCCGGCTATAGTTTTTTACACTATTCCGTAAACTAATCCGTTTAATTTATTAATTATGCAATATATCTATCATTTTATAGATATGAAGGATATTTTATACGTTTACAAAAACAAATTACGAATGAAGATTTTAAGACCCCATTTACTATTAGCCCTGATCGGGTTAATGACGATCTCGCTGCAGGCGTGTAAAACTAAAAAATTAGCTGCCAAACCTGTACCACCGGTAACCAAAGCGGTTGAAGAACCGGCGAAGGCACCAGAACCAGCACCGGTAGAAAAGAAAGAAGAGCCAGCTCCGGCACCTGAAAAATCTAATTATACTTTTGATAATATCCAGTTCGAATTTAATTCAGGAGTATTGAAAACAGCATCCTTTGCCGTGCTGGATCAGGTTGCAACTGAGATGAAAAAAGACGAGTCGGTTAAATTTGTATTAAACGGCCATTCATCTGCAGAAGGAACTCCTGAGCATAACATGTCATTGTCTGTAGACAGGGCCAATTCTGTAAAATCATACCTGGTTAATGCTGGTATTCCAGCTGCAAACATGACGATCAAGGGTTTTGGCGCAACACAGCCTATGACTTCCAACGATACCGAAGAAGGTAAAGTTTTAAACCGCCGTGTAGAAATCAGAAAAGTAAAATAATACACCTGCTATCAAACAACAGGTTCATTTAGCAAAGCCGGATATTCATGTGACAAATGGATATCCGGCTTTTTGTTTACATTTAGCCCGTTAAAAGCCCGGCTATGTTTAAAAAACTCCTCCTTTGCGCAGTCATCACTCTTGCAGGTATATCTTCCTACGCCCAGCCTGTGCGTGTTGCTGTAGCGGCAAATGCACAATTTGTACTCAAAAAACTGGCAGATGACTTTAAAAAACGAACAGGTATATCGGTGGAAGTAATTAGCGGTGCTTCCGGTAAACTGGCTGTGCAGATCAAAAATGGTGCTCCCTATGACATTTTTTTATCGGCAGACATGGATTTTGCAGAAAACCTGTATACTGAAGGATTTACCCTCAGCAAGCCCAGGATCTATGCACTTGGAAGCCTTATTGTTTGTTCTTCCACAGGTACAGATTTGAAAAACTGGACATCCTTGATCACAGCCAAATCTCCCGGTAAAATTGCGATTGGCAATCCTAAGGTGGCCCCTTATGGCAAGGCCGCCGAAGAAGCGCTCAACTATTATAAAGTCTATCAGCAGGCATCCGAAAGACTGGTATTTGCAGAAAGTATCAGCCAGGTAAATACCTATGTGCTGCAGGGAGTTGTTTCACTGGGCTTTACTACACAATCGCTGGTGTATGAACTGCCGGCTTCACAGCGCTTTCAATGGCAAAAAGTGAATCCTCTGGCCTATGCTCCGATTGAGCAGGGGGCAGTACTGCTGAAGTATTCAAAAAACAAGAATTATCTGAATAATAAAAAATTTTTTGATTACCTTTTCTCTGCTGGTGCTAAGGCTATTTTCAGGCAGTTTGGCTACACTATAGCGTAACATTAATGGAATGGACTCCGATATGGCTAAGCCTAAAGCTTGCGGCCATAACAACAATCATACTTTTAATCCTCAGTATCCCTCTGGCATACTGGCTGTCAAGGCGCAGTTCGCTGTTCAAGGTGTTTATAGAAGCTATTCTCACCATGCCGCTTGTGCTGCCGCCCTCGGTCCTGGGTTTTTACCTGCTGATCAGTTTTAGTCCCAATGGTTTTCCCGGCCACTGGCTGCAGGAACATTTCAACCTTAGCCTGGTGTTCTCCTTTCAGGGCCTAGTACTGGCCTCAGTGATCTATAGTCTTCCGTTTATGGTAAGCCCCCTGAAGTCGGCCCTCGCTCATTTACCGCTCTCACTCACAGAGGCATCCTATACCATGGGTAAATCAAAGCTTGAAACCTTTTTCAGGGTACAGCTGCCTAATATTCAATCATCGCTGTGGACTGCCATAGTGCTTACCTTTGCGCATACGCTTGGTGAATTTGGTGTGGTATTGATGATCGGAGGCAGGCTGGAAGGTTCAACCAAAGTAGCATCGATCGCAATTTATGATGCTGTAGACAACAACCAGTATCATGAGGCAAATCTGTATTCGATGGTCTTGTTTGCCATTACCTTTGTCATTGTGATCCTTGTCTTTATATTTAACCGAAATGCTGCAAGAGGGCCACTGGAATGATCGATATCGAGATATATAAAAAAATAAAGACCTACCAGGGCGTAAAAGAATTGGTAGTGAAGGATAAAATCCCGCAGGGATCTGTCACAAAAGTTTACGGGCCTTCGGGTGCAGGAAAAACCACATTCCTCAGGATGATTGCAGGCTTGGTTAGCCCAGAGAGAGGAAGAATAAAAGCGGGCGACCAGCTTTGGTTTGACGCTGCAGTAAAGCTCAACCTTTCCCCGCAGGAAAGGCGGGCAGGGTTTGTATTTCAGGATTATGCCCTGTTTCCAAACATGACAGCGATGGAGCATCTCAGGTATGCCACCGCTGACCAGCCCTTAATCGAAAGGCTGCTGCAGATCGGTAAAATGGAAGCCTTTGCCGGTCACAAACCACAGCAGCTGTCCGGCGGGCAGCAGCAGCGGCTGGCGATACTCCGTGCCCTGGCTTTGCGCCCAAAGCTGCTGCTGATGGATGAAGCATTTTCTGCGCTGGACGATGAACTGCGCGAAGAACTGATCACAGACCTGAAGGTAATATTAAAAGAATTTGAAGCCAGCACCATTATAGTAAGTCATCATGCACAGGAAACTCTCGGCTTTGCCGACCGCAGTTTAAAGATTGAATAACCAGATTTTAAACTCATGATTTTTTTTAAAACAGAAGAAGAATTAGAATTAATGCGCCTCAGCGCCATGCTGGTGAGCCGCACCATTGCAGAAATTGCCCAGGCAATAAAACCAGGCATCACTACGCTTAGCCTGGATGAGCTGGCCGGTACCTATATCAGGGACAATAAGGGCATACCTGCTTTTTATAATTTCGAAAGCTATCCCTTTCATATCTGTACCTCATTGAATGATGTGATTGCGCAGGGGCGGCCTTCAGGCAGAGTTTTGCGCGAGGGGGACGTAGTTTCAATTGCTGCGGGAGTGCTGATGAATGAATTCCACGGCGACCACGCCTATACCTTTATCCTGGGCGAAACATCTCCCGAGATCCTGAGGCTGGTAAAGATCGCCAAAGAATCCCTGTTTGCCGGCATCGAGATGGCCGTAGCGGGAAATTTTCTCGGAGAGATCTCCAGTGCCATACAGCACTACAATGAAAAGCAGGGCTTTGGCGTGGTAAGGGACATTGGAGGGCACGGAATTGGACGGGCCCTGTACGAAATGCCACAGGTAGCTAATTTTGGCAGAAAAGCCAGCGGCATAGAGATGAGGCAGAACCTGGTGCTGGCCCTTGAGCCCATGGTAAATCTGGGCAAACAGGGTACCATCGAAGAGAAAGACGGTTCTTACAGAACGGCAGACGGATCGGTGTCGGTACATTTTGAACACAACGTGGTGATCAGGCCGGAGAAGGCCTGGGTGCTCTCTGATTTTGCACCAATTGAAAAAGCCGAAAAAGCCAATAAGAATCTCAATTCTTCGTATTACTAATCATACTTTCAATGACAGCGGAAAACACAAACTTTCACCAGGATGGTGCCCCATTAAAATCAGGTACAATCTTATTAATGGCCATTGCTGCAGGGATCACTGTTGCTAATATTTATTACAACCAGCCTATCCTGAAGGAAATGGCCATATCGCTGCATGCTACAGATGTGGAAATCGGCCGGGTTTCCATGTTCTCACAACTGGGGTATGGTTTAGGGATGTTCTTCCTGATCCCGATGGGGGATATGCTGAACCGTAAAAAGCTGATTTTGCTGCTGATGGCCGCCCTGGCATTTGTGCTGATACTGATGGTGCTTTCAAAAGGCGTCTTTTTTGTATGGATACTGAGTTTGCTGATTGGGATCTGTTCTGCACCGGCACAGATTATCCTCCCTATGGCGGCAAGCCTGGATAAGGTCAACCGCGGTAAAACCGTGGGGATCGTTTTCAGCGGGATCCTGGTAGGCATACTGGGCTCCAGGGTGATCAGCGGGTTTATTACCGACTGGTTTGGCTGGAGAGCAGTGTACGGTATTTCTGCTGTAATGGTAGTTTCTGTTACGATACTGCTAAAGTTATACCTCCCGGATGTTAAGCATAAGTTTACAGGCAATTACCTGGAGCTGCTTAAATCAACGCTGAAGCTGGTAGGCGAGCACAGGATCCTGCGCGAATCGGCCATTCTCGGTGCTTTCACTTTTGGTATATTCTGTTCGTTCTGGACTACGGTCACATTTTATTTGAGTGGCCCTGCCTTTAACTATCATGCAGACACCATCGGACTATTCGGCCTTGTAGCCATAGGCGGTGCTTTGGTGGCGCCCTGGTTTGGCAAGCTTGCCGACAATGGCAATACACGCAGTTCACTGCTGATGACTGTTGCGATGATCATCTGCAGTTTGGTTTTACTCAAAGTGTTTCCGCTTTCGGTAATCGCGATGGTTGCAGCCATCTTTGTACTGGATATTGGTGTGCAGGCTACGCAGATTACCAACTTTGCGAAGATATACTCCCTCGATGAAAATTCACACAGCCGGCTCAACACGATTTATATGACTACCTATTTTATTGGTGGGGGCATAGGTACATTTTTTGGTTTGCTCTGCTGGAAACATGGCGGCTGGGAATTGTCTACCTGGCAGATGCTGATCTGGTCTTTCATTGCCCTGGGAATTGTCTTCTTTTCCAAAAAGTAATTTTTTCAGCGAAACAATTGCTTTGGACGCGGTGTTCTGAAAGAGTAAAATTTAAACAATATTCCGATGAGCAATATATTGACAGCAGGTACCAAAGCACCCGATTTTAACCTGCAGAGCACTGCAGGGACATCTGCAGGCGACGCTGGTGAAATGATTAAACTAAGTGATTTAAGAGGAAAGAACGTAGTTCTGGCGTTTTATCCGGCAGACTGGAGTGCTGTTTGCGGCGACCAGCTTGCTTTGTACAATGAGCTGATCCCAATGTTTGATCAGCTGGATGCGCAACTGATCGGCATCTCTGTAGACAGTGCTTTCTGCCATCAGGCTTTCCGCGAAGACCGTAATTATAAGATCAGCCTCCTGGCAGATTTTGAACCAAAGGGAGAGGTAGCCAGGCAATATGGTGTATACCGCGATCAGGATGGATTTACAGAACGGGCACTTTTTGTGATTGATGCGGAAGGCACGATCCGCTGGAGCTATCTTTCACCTATGGATGTTAATCCCGGGGCAAATCATATCCTCGAAGCATTAAAAGAGATTAAGGAGGGCGTGCAGCATGACTGATAACGGCAATGATTTAAGCATCCCTGTAAATGAAAATGATCATATCCAGGGAAATCCGGATGCTCCGTTAGTTCTGGTAGAATATGGTGATTATGAATGTATCCATTGCAGGCGCGCATACCCGGTGATTAAGAAACTACAGCGCCACCTTGGAGATGATCTTTGTTTTGTGTTCAGGAATTTTCCGCTTGGGCAATCACATCCACATGCCCAGCACGCGGCAGAGGCTTCGGAAATTGCGGATCAGGCCGGTAAGTTCTGGGAGTATCATGATCATTTATATGAGCACCAGGAAGCACTGGATGATGCAAGCCTGCAGGCATACGCTGAGCAGTTTGGTATCGCTGCAGCAGAATTTTCCGGTAGTCTTGAAAATGAAGAATTCAGGGATAAGGTACAAAAGAGTTTTCTGAGCGGTGTGGAGAGCGGTGTGAACGGAACTCCATCTTTCTTTGTGAACGGCAGCAGATATGACGGCGATTGGGAATATGAGCCTTTTATAGCGTATCTTTCCTCGCTGAAATAACACAATGAAATTACCTGTAAAATATAATCCTGTTCCCTTTATCAGGGAAAACTACAAAATCATGTTCAGTTATGTCTTTACCCTGTTTTTTGTGGGTTTGGGCATCTGGTTTATCCAGCATGAAAGAGCAGAACTTCAGCAGGTAAGGCATCTGGTAGTCACTTCCAGGTGGGACTGGATTACTTTGGGGGTTATATTGAGTATCGTCTATGTATTTGTGCATGGAGAGATGTACAAGGCATCATTTGCAGCTGTAGGAAGCCAGGTGGGCCTCAGCGATGCCACCATGCTGTACATGAAACGAAATTTTGTCAGCGTTTTTCTGCCCGCAGGCGGTGTTTCATCACTGGCATTTTTCAGTGGAAATATTGAGAAAAAGGGTGTGAGCAAGTCGCAGGTAAATTTTGCTTCCTCTATATATGGTTTTGTGGGCATACTATCAGTGGTAGTCATAGCTATCCCTGTATTTATCTATGCTATTTTCGAAGGCAGCATTGGCGCAGGAGAATGGTTTGGGCTGGTTGCAGTGTTTGTACTGATTGGGGCTATATATCTGCTCTACAGATCGGTAGCCACTAACGGAAGGCTGTATGTGCTGCTGGTGAGGTATATCCCGATCGCAGATGTTTTTCTGGGGGAGTTCAAAAACAATCAGATCGAACGCAATAGTTTCATCAGGACATTTTTATGGAGCATGCTGATCGAGGTTTTCGGGATAGTGCATATCTATATCGCCATGGTTGCCCTCAACATCCAGCCTTCACTGCTGATTGCAACGGTAAGTTATGTTGTGGGCGTAGTTTTCCTGATTATCTCACCTTTTTTGCGCGGTCTGGGGGCGGTAGAGGCATCCATGACTTTCATGCTGATCAGGATGGGCTATTCTGAGGCTGCAGCTGTGTCGGTCACCTTCCTTTACCGTTTTATGGAATTCTGGATCCCTTTGCTATTGGGAGCGCTTAGCTTTTTGCTGAAGATCAATAAATTGCTGATGCGTATTGTTCCGGCATTGCTGATCCTTGCACTAGGGATCGTAAATATTGTCTCGGTGCTCACCCCGGCCATTCATGAAAGACTGGTATTTCTCAAAAATTTCCTGCCTGTATCCGCGATTGCGGCTTCAAATTACTTTGTGCTGGTAGCCGGGCTGTTCCTGCTGGTAACGGCCGCATTTATGCTGAAGGGCTTACGCATGGCATGGTACTTTGCCCTGGCATTGTGTCTGTTATCGCTGATAGGTAACCTGACCAAGGCTATCGACTATGAGGAAGCCACTTTCTCTGTAATCGTGATTATCGCGCTGATCGCTTCCAGAAAGGAATATTATGTTAAACACAATTCCAGGCTGCGGTACCTGGGCATACAGACTACCTTACTGAGTGTGGCAGCAGTTGTACTGTATGGTACGATTGGCTTTTATTTTCTGGATGCCAGACATTTCAATGTAGATTTCAGCTTTCTCCAATCGGTTAGGTATACCCTTGAGAACTTTGTGCTGGTAGAAAGCGAAGACCTCATCGCGCAGGATTCCTTTGCACAGGGATTTTTATATTCCATCAATTTCAGCGGATTTCTTTCCCTCGCTTTTCTGGTGTATACGCTGATCCGTCCCTATATCCTGAAAGACGTTACCGAGGAGGCAGAGTTTGAATGGGCTAAAACACAACTTGCAAAATATGGTAACTCTGCAATGGATTACTTCAAAACCTACCAGGATAAACTGATTTACCGTTCAGAAGAATTTGAGGGCTTTATTTCATACCGGATTTCCGGCAACTTTGCCGTAGTACTGGAATCTCCTGTTGCTGCAGAGGAAAACGTGAAGCCTTTTATCAAATCCTTTGATCAATATTGTTTTGAAAGTGGTGTAAAGAGCTTTTATTATCGCGTAGCGGAAGAAACACTGGGACATTTTGCCGCCTGCGGAAAAAAAAGCATTTACCTTGGACAGGAGGGAGTAGTAGACCTCAGCACCTTCACTTTGGAAGGCGGCAGCAGGAAATCTATCCGTAATGCGCTGAAAAAGGTGGCTGAAAAAGGTTTTCAAAGCAAAATTTATACTGCCCCGATCAAAGACGGGCTGCTGCAAAAGATCAAATCCGTTTCAGATGAATGGCTGGAAGATACCGAGCGGGAAGAAATTGTATTTTCGCAGGGGATGTTTGACTGGGATGAACTGAAGAACCAGACAATTATCACAGTTGAAAACGCAGAGGAGAAAATCGTAGCGTTCCTCAATGTTATACCCGATTATGCGGAAGGTGAAGGAACGTATGACCTGATCAGGAAAACCCAGGATGCTCCAAACGGTGTGATCGATTTTATCCTCGTAGAATTATTTAAGCACCTGAAAGATAGCGGCTGTACTTCTGTTAATATTGGTTTTGCACCACTATCCGGTCTTGAAGATCCAAAAAACCTGACCGAGCGCTCCATGAAGTTTGCCTATGAAAAGATCCGGTCTTTTTCGCACTACAAAGGCCTGCGCGACGCCAAAGATAAATTTTCGCCTGTATGGTATAACAAATACCTGGTATACGATCAGGATTACGATCTGATCCAGGTTCCTGCCGTTTTATCAAAGGTGATCAAGCCCTGATTGTCCGTTTCCCCAATTCTGTAAAATAATCTGCGTTTTTTTGCATTTTTTTATGTAGAGTATGCAAGAATTGTCATTTATAAATCCATATATTTAAAATATCAACGATTAAAAGGTTTTATTGCTGTTCTGTGCGGTTCTTTTTGTCGTGACCCCGGCAGCATTACTGATTTACTCAAAGGATTTATACAATGAACAATCAAATCTCAAAGTTAGCGGATATATCAGGTGCTGCTAAGCGGGTTATTGCTGGTTTAATGTCCGGAACTTCATTGGACGGACTTGATATTGCGCTCTGTGAATTTAGCGGATCAGGATTTGGTACCCGCGTAAAGTTGCTGCACTTTATCACTTTTCCCTATAAGGAGGCGTATAAGGAACAACTGAAATCAATATCTTTTAAAAAAGAGGTGAGCCTGCAGGAAGTAACCCTGCTCAATGCGGTTATTGGAACATATTCTGCAGAACTGATACTGGAAGCCTTAAAAAAATGGGACTTCCCGGTGGATGCTGTAGACCTGATCGCCAGTCATGGACAAACGATTTTTCATGCGCCCTTTTCCTTTCATCAGAAGATATCGTATCCCGATGCTACACTGCAGATTGGTGATGGCGACCATATTGCAGTAAAAACCGGTATCATTACCCTGAGTGATTTCAGGCAGAAACATATTGCCGCAGGGGGCGAGGGTGCACCACTGGCCGTATACGGCGATTATCTGTTGTTCTCCAGTCTGGATGAAAACAGGATACTGCTCAATATAGGTGGTATTTCCAACTTTACCTACCTGCCGGCAGGGCGCCACGCGGATCTTGTTTTTTCTACAGATGTGGGTCCGGGCAATACGATGATGGACCAGTTTATACAATTGCATTATCCCGGTAAGTACTATGACGAGGATGCGGCAATTGCAAAAACGGGCAAGGCAAACGAGGCGCTGGTGACCGCACTGATGGCAAATGAGTTTTTTGATGACCCCTTCCCGAGAACCACAGGGCCGGAGCTTTTCAATATGGCTTATCTCCGTGCCGCCCAGAAAGCATCCTCACAGCAGGCCCTGCCTCCGGAAGATGTGCTTGCCTCCTTATGTGAATTTACGGCCAGGAGTATCATTGGCGCAATCAGGAATTCGATCCAGGACCAGTCTTTTGAAGTATACCTGAGCGGCGGTGGAATGCACAATCCTCTTCTGGCAGAAAAACTAGCCGGCGGACTTGGGCTTAAGCTTAAAGATACGGCAGACCTGGGTATAGATCCGGATGCCAAAGAGGCCGTTCTTTTTGCCCTTCTTGCCAATGAATGTGTAGCCGGCGGTGATACTGATTATGGCTCGCGGCAGGGAATACCAAGTGTAACCATGGGAAAAATAAGCCTTCCCTAAGAAGAAGGCTTACCAAATATAATAAATCAACAAAACCAACCTATCCAATCCTGAAGTATGAAAAAAACTTTACTCAACCGACCCTGCCAGTGGTCTGTCGCACTGGTGTTCCTGTTCCTGTGTTACGCAGGTATGGGAATGGCCCAAACCCAGGGCTACATCATCAAAGGCGTAATTACAGATGCCCGTACAAATCAAACTATACCGGGTGCCACGGTAAGGATCAGTAATGCCGCCGGCGGCGCCGTAGCCGGCAGTAATGGTGCTTATCAGCTGAGCACTACGCTCAAACCGGGCAAGTATCAGCTTACTTTTAGTTTCATCGGCTATTCGCCGCTGCTAAAGGATGTTGTACTTGGCGGCAGCCCTGCAATAACGCTTGACGCAAAGATCAGTGAAGATTATCTGCGCTTAAACGAAGTGGTTGTTACCGGTACCTCTGTAGCAACAAGCCGTAAAACATTGGGGAATGCCATTTCTACGGTAAATGCGGGCGATATTGCCAACAGTTCTGCAACATCAATTGATCAGGCTCTGGCCGGAAAAATCTCCGGCGCACAGATCACACAAAACTCCGGAAACCCTGCAGGCGGTATCAGTGTAAGGCTGCGAGGTACCAGTACAGTAGCCGGATCAGGTGATCCGCTGTATATCGTAGACGGTGTGATTGTAAATAACAACTCTACAGAGCTATTGGATCTGGGCGGCTATTCCCAGAACCGTATGGTAGATATCAACCCAAATGATATAGACCATATGGAGATCATCAAGGGTGCTGCCGCGGCTGCGATTTATGGATCGAGGGCAAGTAATGGGGTAGTGCAGATTTTCACGAAAAAAGGCAAAGCCGGTAAAACACAGTTTGCTTTCTCTTCACAACTGAAAGTGAGTCAGCTGAGAAAAAAACTGGAGATCAACGAATATCCCTTCCGTTATAACAATACTACGGTAACGGATTTGAGCCAGACACCGGTAACGCGCTACGATTACCAGGATGATATTTTCAGAACAGCTATCGGAACAGAAAACAATATGTCTGTATCCGGTGGTACCGAGAATACCCAATATTATGTAAGCGGCAACTTCCTGGACAACCAGGGAATTATCGATGCTACAAACTTCAGAAGGGCAGGTGTGCGGGCTAAAATCGATCAGAAACTGAATAACTGGTTAAAGATGTCTATCGGTACCAATTATATTTTAAGCACCAGTCACGAAGTGCCAAACGGTGGTATCAACGAGGCTTACGGTGCCCTGACAGGTTTTATCTTCGCCAATAACTATATCAATCCTAATCCTGTTAATGGTGTGTATCCGGCACTGGCCACCGCAGTAGCCAGGACTAATCCGCTCGAAGCAATTAACAGGTTTGATTTTCAGCAGCGTACCAGCCGTTTTATCGGTGATTTCCAGTTAATGGCCAATCCGGTAAAAGGTTTAAACATCAACTATGTGCTGGGTTACGACAATGCTACACAGATAGGTACAGGCTACATTCCTGTGGGGAATACCACTCCAAGTTACAATACAGGATATTCCAGAAGGGCAGATCAGACTACTTTCCTGGTGAATAATGACCTGAACATCTCGTATCAGACTAAAATCAACGACTGGCTGGAATCTACTTCCGGTATCGG
This sequence comes from Pedobacter westerhofensis, assembly GCF_900182595.1. Lineage (GTDB taxonomy): Bacteria > Bacteroidota > Bacteroidia > Sphingobacteriales > Sphingobacteriaceae > Pedobacter > Pedobacter westerhofensis. Next base: position 165,324 of record NZ_FXTN01000012.1, read on the forward strand.
GGGCACAGCGCAAAGCCAGAAGACTTATCAGACAGGTATCACGGCAACCTTGCTTGGCCCGATCGGGCAGACCATCAATAACGGGGTTTCTGTAGCTTCCGAGTACCGCAGTGATGTCAATATCATGGGCGCGTTTGTACAGCAGACCGTCGGCATCTTAAATAAGTTTTACATCACCGGCGCTGCCCGTTATGATGAATCATCGGTTTTTGGAGAAAAATTCAGGGGCCAGTTCTATCCAAAAGTAAGCGGTAGTTATGTGGTTTCGAATGAGAAATTCTGGAATGATTCAAAAATTTCCGATATCATCTCCAGCTTTAAGATCCGTTCGTCCTACGGACAGGCCGGAAATTTAACTGCAATCGGTGCCTATGATAAAACCACCTCTTATGTGCCTGTAAACATATCAGGCCAGCCATCTGTTACCTCGCCAACCCTGCTCGGTAATCCTGATATCAAACCCGAGCGCCAGACAGAGTTTGAACTGGGCGCAGATATGAGCTTTCTGAAGGACAGGCTGAGTTTTGAATTTAGTTATTACAAAAAGGACGTCAAAGACCTGATCTTACTGGCCAGTCTTGCCCCATCTGAGGGATACCTGAGCCAATACCTGAATATCGGAACCATGACCAATAAAGGTATAGAGCTGATGGTAAGGGCGGTGCCCATCCTGAAGGATAATTTCAGATGGAATATTTCTGCAACCTATTCAAGAAACCGCAACCAGGTGAACAACATTCCAGGAGGAGTACTGCTGTTTGCGGGTGGATTTAGTCAGGTGGCAGCCGTGAACGGAGAGCCCCTGGGAACTTTTTATTCTACCTATTTTGCACGCAAGGCAGACGGATCATTATTACTGACGGCGGGCGGTTTGCCTCAAACAGAAAAAGTAGGCAGGGATGCCAGCGGACAGCCCTCTGGTGCAACACTGAAAAAGGTTATTGGCGACCCTAATCCGGACTGGATCGGTTCCCTGATCAATGAGATCAGCATCGGTAAACACTGGTCGTTCCGCACACAGTTTGATGCTTCCATTGGTGGCGATGTATTCAATTTCACCAAACGTGTGGGCGACCGCGACCTGTACGGCGGGCTTAAAGGCTATGAGCCGGAACTGAGGGGCGAAGTGCCAAAAGGTACCTCGGCCGCCTTGTTCTCCATCTTTGAAAACTGGATAGAAGACGGATCCTATGTCAAACTGAGAGAAGCTTCGGTGAGTTATGAATTTAAACCTAACTTCTTAAAAACCGGTAATATGAGGTTTAGCCTGTCGGGACGCAACCTGTTATCATTTGATAAGTACAGCGGGTATGATCCTGAAGTTAACGCTGCCGGACAAAGTTCTGCGGTACGCGGCTTTGATTTTGTGGAGGTACCTATCCCAAGAATGATCATCGCAGGTTTAAATATTACTTTTTAAGAATTCTTCAATCGAAACAACATGAACAAGATATATAACCCGATCAAAATCACATTGCTGGCAGGAATGCTGCTTTTTGCAGGAAGCTGTAAAATGGAGACCGTGAACCTGAACGCACCGGCAGAAGAGGATGTACTGACCACCAGGGAAGGAATTATCGGCTTAAGCGTGGGCCTCAGACAATTTGAATCTACCAGCGGTATCAATGCGGCGTATTTTTATCCTGCGGTAACAGCACGGGAATTACAGGGCGTAGCTACTTTTACCAATGTACTTGAACTGGAAGCGGGCGGCACAGCCTTGCCTACGGCCAACGGAAACATTTTAACCCTCTGGTCTAACATGCAGCGCCTGATGACGATGAGCCAGAATGTGATAGACAATGCACCCAAGGTAACTACCTTAACAGGAGGGCTTCTTTCGGGAATTATGGCCAATGCCGAACTGTTCAAGGCCATCTCACTGGCTACGCTTGCCGGGTCTTTTGAACAGTCGAATATCAATACCAGTACTACGGAGAAAGTTAAATTTATACCGCGGGCACAGGTACTTGCCGAAGCAGTGCGCCTGCTGGATGATGCGATTGCCAGGACCAATACTACGCCCGCTACTGCAGAGTTTACTACATTGGTGGCAGGATCTACTTTTGACCTTAAGAGTGTGCTGTACGCCTTTAGCGCAAGATACAACCTGATGGCAGGAAATTACGCAGCTGCCCTGGCGAGTGCCAATCTGGTAGACCAGACAAAGGCAAATGCTTATCAGTATAATGCCCAAAGCGTAAACCCAATCTGGAATAATATCAACACACTAAAATATTATACGCCGAGGACAGGTTTTGGCTTGCCTGCAGATTTATTTGAGACGGCCGACCAGCGGCTGAATTTTTATGTGAATACCAGCACACGAACGCTTACAGGTTTTGGCATTACGCAAACAGGCAATGTGCCCGTGTACCTGCCGGATGAAATTAAGCTGATCAAGGCAGAAGCGATCCTGAGGAGCGGTGGTGCGTTAACTGATGCCCTGACGCAGATTAATCTGGTGAGAACACAGGCTGCAGGAGATCTCTTCGGGGTAAATGCAGGATTGCCTGCGTACAGCGGAGCAGTTACACAGGCAGATCTGCTGACAGAAGTATATCGTCAGCGTTGTGCAGAGCTGTTTCTTAGTGGTCAGCGATGGGAAGATTCACGCCGTTTCGGGCGCCCGTTTTCGCTGACCAACTTCACAGAGCGAAACAGGAATTTCTACCCTTATCCTGATCAGGAAAGATTAAATAATCCAAACACTCCGGCAGATCCGGCGATTTAACTACACAGATGAACAAAAAAACAGCTCGTTTTATTTTATACGCAGTTTTCTGCTGTACCGGAACTTTAGCCGCACAGGAGACGCACCAAGGCAACCTGTTGTGGCTTCAAAAGGAGCGTAATGCCGAGAAGAATACGGCTATTATCAATAATGACAGGGGCTTGATACCCATCATTAGCCTAGAAGGCCTGGATGCTGCAAGTGTCAGCCTGGGCGCGGCCAATAGTGCGGCCTTCAATGCCATGCTCAGCAAATATGTAAAGGTGGACACCATGCCGGGATATCCTGTCTCAGACCCGACCGGTTATGCGCATCTCAACGACGATCTTAAACTTTGCAGAACGGCAATCTTTCAGCTTTCAGATGCAACGGTTTACGATCAGCATCTGCTGGCATTTTTAATGGAAATGGAGAAAACCAAAACAGTTATTCTGGCTATTTCCGGAAAAACTGACCACAGCGGCTTTTTTAAAGGATTAAAGGCCCCGGTACTGTGGTGTAAAAATGACATTCCTGAAGGGGCTGCTGTACTTGCACAAATCATATTTGGCGGGATCAGCCTGGATAAAAAGCCCATTCGTTTGAAATATAGTGTTGCAGAAGATGCCGGAGTAAACCGGGCTAACCTGGACAGTATTGCCCTTATAATGAAAGAGGCCATTGCGGCCACCGCTGCGCCCGGAGGCGTAGTGATGGTGCTGAAAGATGGCAAGGTGATCTATAACGAAGCTTTTGGCAAACATACCTATACCGGAAACCGCAAAACGCTGACGACGGATATTTTTGATATGGCTTCGCTCACCAAAACATCGGCCACCACACTGGAAGTGATGCGCCTGGTGGAACAGGGAAAACTGGGACTGGACAGCACGATCAGTAAATATATTGCCAGGACACGCAGTATGCCGGATAAAAAAGATATTATGGTGAAGGAAGTGATGCTGCACCAGGCAGGGTTTACGCCTTTTATCCCTTTTTATACCCAGCTTAAACCTGGTGACATGAGCACCCTGAAATCTGACCAGTACCCAACTGAGGTAGCGGATAATTACTACATCCGCGCTAACTATTATCAGGATGTGATGTGGCCGCAGATGCTGGCCGATAAAGCCCTTACCCGCGGCAGGTTTATCTATAGTGACCTGAGTATGTACTATATGAAGGAGATCGTCGAAAAAGTTGCTGCCACACCGCTCAATGTGTATACGGATCTGAATTTCTATAAACCCCTTGGCATGCAAAGTGCAGGTTTTCTGCCTAGGGACCATTTCCCTAAAGACAGGATTGTGCCTACCACCGAAAATGACAGCTGGTTCAGGGATATGCTGGTGCAGGGTTTTGTGGATGACCCCGGCGCCGCAATGGCTGGCGGCGTAAGCGGCCACGCCGGCTTTTTTGCTTCGGCCAACGATATGGCAATACTGTATCAGATGCTATTGAATAAAGGCAGCTACGGCGGACAGCAATATTATAAGCCTGAAACTGTGACTACTTTTACCTCCGGACAGTCTAAGGTGAGCCGCAGGGGTTATGGGTTCGACCGTAAAGATCCCGACCAGTCTAAAGGTTATCCTTCATATCTGGCATCACCGCAGGTTTTTGGTCACACCGGTTATACCGGTACCTGTGTATGGGTAGACCCATCCTGTAACCTGGTCTATATTTTCCTGTCAAACAGGGTTTACCCTGATGCGAAAAGAAATGCACTGCTGAGCCTGAATATCAGGAGCAGGATCCAGGATGTGATCTACAGGGCGATAAAAAAAGGAAATAACTAAATCAGCGTAACTGCTTTGGCATACTGGCTCAACTGCGGATGTTTGGGCTCAAGGTCTGTGATCACATAATTGATCGCATTGAGGTTGCAGACCTTCATTTTATGTATAGAATTCATTTTTTCGGCAATGCTCATGACTGCTGTTTTTTCTGCACAATTGATCATTGCCTTTTTGATCTGGATCACCTCCCAGTCTGAATCCGTGATCCCATCCTGCAGCGAGATCCCATTGGTTCCCATAAAGCAGAGGTCGGCTTTGATATCAGACAACTGGTTGATCACCTGTGCACCTACACAGATCTGTGAATTTTTAGCCAGCTGGCCGCCAATCAGGTGTACGTCGAGATTGGAATGTTCCGTCAGTTCAAGCGCCAGCAGGGGGCTTACAGTAAAGAGCGTACAGCTCATGTTTTCGGGCACCATCCTTGCCATTTCGATCATCGTTGTTCCGCCGCCGGTGAGGATCACCATGCCGTTCTGTATCAGTTTGAGTGCTTTACGGGCAATTTCTTTTTTGGCATCCCGGGCATAAACTTCGTTCTGCTGGAAGGGATAATGGAACGATTTGGAGATGGCCCCACCGTAAACTTTTAAGATTTTTCCGGTTTCGGCCATCTCGTTTAAGTCGCGCCGGATCGTATCTTCAGAAACATCAAGCTGCCTGCTCAGATCAGCAGAAAGCACTTTATTGTGAATGTTGATTTGTTTAATGATATAAGCCTGTCTTTCGTCTTTTAGCATGCGGAACTGAAATTTATTTACTCAAATATATCTAAAACAGGAACGCCCAATTTGCAATGATTTGCATCATCTTATATTTTTACATTCAGGTTTTAAAACATTCTTTACTTTTAACTGTCCTTAACTACATACGTGAGGTTAGCTAAGGTTAGAAGATGCGAATAAATATTGAATTATGCAAAAAAGAATAGTTATCATAGGCGGGGGATTTGCTGGTATCAACCTGGCCCTTGAACTTGGAAAAAATAAATATTATCAGGTTACGCTTGTAGACAAAAACAATTATAACTTCTTTCCGCCGCTGATTTACCAGGTAGCAACAGCCTATCTTGAACCATCAAGTATCAGTTATCCGATCAGAAAGCTTTTCAGAAGTAAAGACAACCTGCATTTCAGGCTGGGCGAACTGTTAAAAGTTGTACCTGAAGCAAAACAGATTGTCCTGAACAATGGCACGGTAGATTATGATATGCTTGTTTTTGCCACAGGGGCAGAAACCAATTACTTTGGGATGGAAAATGTACGCAAGCATGCCATACCGATGAAAACGCTGAGCGATGCCATACAGATGCGCAACAGGATACTCACTCATTTTGAAGAAGCAACGATTACCCAGGATAAGGACGAAGCCAGAAAAATGCTGACGATTGTGATCGCCGGGGGCGGGCCAACGGGAGTGGAGATCTCAGGAATGTTTGCCGAAATGCGCTACAGGATCATGAGAAAAGATTATCCTGAATTGAAAAACACCGGGGCCAACATTTATCTGGTTGATGGCGGAGCTGCCCTGCTAAAGCCGATGAGCGTGAAGTCTCAGAAGCACACCCTCGAAGAGCTTACCGAATTAGGTGTAAAAGTTATTCTCAACAGCCATGTAAGTGATTATGTGAATGATGAAGTTATCTTTTCTGATGGTACAAAGATCCAGACAAAAAACCTGATCTGGGCTGCTGGTGTAAGTGCCATGCAGTTTGAAGGAATACCCATTACCAGTTATGGCAGAGGCAAAAGGCTGATGGTGAACCCTTATCATCAGATAGAAGGGCTAACAGATATTTACGCTATTGGCGATACCTGTATCCAGTCAGGTGATGACGCGTATCCGGAGGGGCACCCCCAGGTGGCACAGGTGGCTATCCAGCAGGGAAAAAACCTGGCTGCAAACTTTAAGCGCCTGGCAGAAAATAAAGAGCTGCATGCGTTTACCTATAGCGACAGAGGCAGTATGGCCATCATCGGCAGGAATCAGGCCGTAGTGGATCTGCCTAAACCAAAGATTCACCTGAAGGGCTTTATTGCCTGGTGTGCCTGGTTGTTTATCCACCTGCTGTCACTGATCTCCTACAGAAACAGGATCAATACGTTTTATCACTGGACAGTGGCTTATTTTTCAAGAGACCAGAGCCTGCGCATGATTATCAGGCCAGTTAACCTCCCGAGCGTTGACGCCGAGCCTTTGGAAGAATCGAACCTGTCTCCACAAAATTTAAATAAATTATAGATAGTTTTGTGGCCTAATTAAAAACTATGATCAGCCATAAAGAACTTTTTCTGCTCAACAATGCCCAGACATCTACCAGTCCGAATATGCTGGAGATAGAACGCGCCGAAGGCCTGTACTTGTTTGACAAAAGCGGAAAAAGTTATATGGACCTGGTGTCCGGCTTTGCCGTGAGCAATATCGGGCACAGGCATCCCAGGGTACTGGATGCGATCAGGGAACAGCTGGATAAATATCTTCACCTTACCGTTTACGGAGAGTTTGTGCAGTCGCCCATGGTACTTTTTGCACAGAAACTGCTCTCAGTACTGCCTGAGCAGCTCAATAACGTATATTTTACAAATTCAGGCGCCGAAGCAACAGAGGGCGCCCTCAAACTTGCAAAGCGCTATACCGGCAGATCGGGTATCATCTCCTGCCATCATGCTTATCACGGCAGTACCCATGGTGCGCTCAGCGTGATGGGCAATGAAGATTTCAAACAAAAATACCGTCCGCTTCTTCCTGACGTTAGCTTTATAACTTTCGGCAGGTTGGAAGACCTGGAGCTGATTAATGCCAGTACCGCCTGTGTGATTATGGAAACTGTACAGGGCGAAGCAGGAATCAGGGTAGCTTCTGCTGATTACATGCAGAAACTGAGGGCCAAATGTACGCAGACAGGTACTTTACTGATCCTTGATGAGATCCAGGCAGCTTTTGGCCGTACGGGTAAATTATTCGCATTTGAACATTACAATATTGTACCTGATGTATTGCTGCTGGCCAAAGCTTTAGGCGGTGGCATGCCCATTGGCGCATTTATAGCCAACAGGGACGTGATGGGGGTTTTAAAAGAAAATCCGATCCTCGGACATATCACTACATTTGGCGGCCACCCTGTTTCAAGTGTTGCCGGGCTGGCCAGTTTGAACTTAATCCTGGAAGAAAACCTGGTGAAAGACGTCACTGCCAAAGGGGAACTCTTCAGATCATTGCTTGTGCACCCGCTGATCAAGGAAGTCCGCGGCATAGGACTGATGATGTGCATACAGCTAGATGCCTTTGAACAGGTCGAAAAGGTGAGTAAGCTTTGTGCTGCTGAAGGGGTAATTATCGACTGGTTCCTCCACTGTGAAACAGCATTGCGGATAGCTCCGCCGCTGATCATTACTGAACAGGAAATCAGTACCGCCTGCGCCGTTATCCTCCGGGCACTCGATTCCTTATAGTCATTAGTCCCTACGATGCCAGCTGAAAGTACACTTTATCAATCAGGTCGCCAATATTAAATGGTTTAGGGAGAAAGTCATTCGGGCCAAAATCCTGGTGTTGTGCATTTTCTGCTCCCTGCTCACCTGAGATCAGGATGATTGGAATATGTTTCAAATCGCTGTTTTCTTTGATAGACCTGCAAATTTCCCTGCCGTCAAAGCCATCAAGCAATACATCCATCAAAATTAGGTCTGGCTTTTCCCGGCTGATCACGCTGATGGCATCAAGTCCGCTTGAAAAAGTCATAAGGTCCCAGTCTACAAAATCCAGTACCGACTCCAACGCTGTTAAAATTTCCTGATCATCATCAAAAATCACTATTTTCTTATTCATTGTACTTTGCTTATTTTTTTGATTTTGATAACTAATACTATGCCAATACGGTGATCAACAAGCCCTTTTCGCGTATTTTGTGACTTTTGGTGATATTACAGGGGCCGCTTTTTTGCGCGGACGGTACAGATGTACTATATTTATCATTTACCTTATAAACCTGATGCAGGAGATACGCTGGATACTTTTACTCGAAATCATATATACGCTTGCCATTATCGCTACCTGCCTGCGTATTATTTACGATACCCGCTCTACCACCAAAACCCTGGCTTACCTGATGCTCACAATCTTTCTGCCGGTAGTGGGAATCATCATCTACTTCTGTATCGGTACCAATTACCGCAAACGTAAACTGTACAGTAAAAAGATCATCAAGGATGAACAGATGCAGCTTAGGGTACGTGAACAGATCTACCTGGAATCAAAAAAAATATGGGATACCGTTCCGGAGGAAATACTTAAATACCAGAAGCTTGCACAACTGCTGCTCAACGATGGCATGAGTTACCTTACCGGCAATAACAAGGTGGATATCCTGCTGAACGGGGAGCAGAAATTCCCTGAGGTGCTCCGTGCACTAAAGGAAGCAAAGCACCACATCCATATTGAGTATTATATTTTTGAGGATGACCACATTGGAAATGCGATCAAGGATATCCTGATTGAAAAGGCAAAGGCGGGAGTAAGCGTAAGGTTGATATATGATGATTTCGGCAGCCGGAGCATCAGGAAAAATGTGATTCCGGAGTTAAAGGAAGCAGGAGTGGAGGCTTATCCCTTTTACAGGGTATTGTTTATTGCACTGGCCAACCGGCTCAACTACAGGAATCACCGCAAGATCATTGTAATTGATGGATGTATCGGTTTTACCGGAGGTATTAATGTAAGTGACAGGTACATCAATAATGGCTACAATACAGATCAGGTATTCTGGCGGGATACACACGTAAAAATCACGGGTACCGGCGCGTTCTACCTGCAATATCTGTTTATTTGCGACTGGAACTTCTGTGCAGATCAACCACTGACGCCTCAAACCAGCTTTTTCCATGAACTCAAGGAAAATGCAGGTGATGCAGTAGTACAGATCTCGGCAAGCGGGCCGGATTCAGATAATCCTACGATTTTATTTTCCCTGATCCAGGCAATTGGTATGGCCGAAGAGGAGATATTGATTACTACTCCTTACTTTATCCCTGGTGAAAGCCTGCTGGATGCGATGGTAGTTGCGGCATTGAGCGGAGTGAAAGTGGTCCTGCTGGTACCAGATAAATCTGATTCAACAATGGTGGCTGCTGCAGCACGCTCTTATTATGGAGAACTGCTGAACGCAGGGGTAGAAATCTATCAATATGAAAAAGGATTCATACATGCAAAAACTATGGTATCCGACCAGCAGCTCTCTGTGATCGGTACAGCTAACATGGACAACCGAAGCTTCGAACTCAACTTTGAAGTAAATGCAGTGATCTATGATACTGATACCGCAGAAGAAATGACGCGCATTTTTCATCAGGACCTGAAGGATTCGCGGAAAATTGATCCGGTGGAATGGGAAAAACGCCCGTTGTACAAACAGCTGCCCGAAAAATTAGCTAGGTTGTTATCTCCTATGCTTTAAAGAAATTTTTCAAAAGAGATTTTTAAGGAAGCTTGTTCTGCTCGCCGGGATCTGAACTTCAGCTTACGCAATACGCTGGAATTAGGTTTTATTTCCTGTCAAAAGCTTGTTTGATCCATAAGTACAACACCACAATAATCAGGACAGTAAACACAGCACTGAGAATGCCCGCAGCAAGGCCCAGCGCCAGGTGCAGCAGTGGAAAGACGATATACTTGATCGCATAGAAGACAAGAATCAGCAGCACTGCTAATATAAGAATGCCGCTGAGTTTTAATTCGTTCATTATTTAAAGGGGTATTTACTTGTCAGATATTGTTCAACTTCATCAGCCGAATTTGTTCCCGAATTCTTTACCGCCATCTGCAGCAGTTCAGGAGTTACACCAAACTTTTTAGCCCAATATTCTACATCGTAATATTCCTGCAGGTTAATCCATTTCCTGTCGGTCATTCTCATTTCATCTCTCTCGTAATAGGTGTGTCTGAGCATAGTCAATAAATGTTAAATGGTTTTATTAATTTATGATAACAATACTTATGCCTAAATGTAGCGGATAGTTTATCGTTTTACTATTCCTAATATATTATTTTTTTGTTAAAATAAAAAACCGAAATGTGCTTTGAGACAATATTGACTTAACATTGTGTTAATACAGGAAATCGTCCTTTGCAACAGGCAGAACTGATCAATTTTCTGCCATCATTTACAATGACATCGGTTTACCAAAACATTTACGGCAAATTTATCCTCGCGGTTTTATTGCTGATCAGCCCCTTATCGGGGTTCTGTGCATCCGGGGATCCGGCGGCTGTACTGCGGCATACGCTTGAACTGAGTAAAAGTTATCCTGATTCTGCTTTTCTGATTCTTAAGCGCCTGCATCATGATGCCCTGCTCGGGAATGATAAACGTACCATCGGCATTTGCCTCAAACAGATGGGAGAAATATGCTATACACAGGGTCATTACTCACAGGCCCTGGAATACCATCAACAGGCCAACCGCATTTTTAGCCAGCTGAATGACAAAAGCCTGCTTGCCGATAACTACAATGACCTGGGGATTATCTATTACCAGAACATGGACAGGCAAGCTTCCCGCAAACAGTATGACCAGGCCATGCGCCTGTATCAGGTACTGAACAATAAGGTTGGCTTGGGCGAAACCTATGGAAATATCGGCCACTTATATGAAAAACAGCAGCGTTATGACAGTGCTTTTTATTACCAGCGCAAGGCTTTGGCAGCGTATAGCAATGCTGACCATAAGGGCGGAATGGGCAAGATCTATGAGAACCTGGGCAGTATTTTCGAAGATCTGGAACGCTATGATTCTGCAAGGGTATATTTTGACAAGTCGCTCGTTCTGTATAAAGCGGTCAACAATCAGGTGTCCAGCATAGAGGTAATCAATAATATCGGTGATATCCTCAGGAAAACCGGAGATTACCGCGCCGGGCTGGTATACTCAAGAAAAGCCCTCCAGATGTCTGTCAACACCAAAAATGAATACCAGCAGGCTTCTGCCTACAGGGATATTGCCAAATCAATGAACCTGCTGGGCAAGAACGACAGCGCCTATCACTATATGGAGCTCAGCAGGAAATACCTGTTAAACATCTATTCAGACCAGAATAACAGGCAGATGTCTTTCCTTCAGATCATTTACGATACGGATAAGAAAAATGATGAGATCGCACGTTTGGAAAACGGGCATAAGGTAAATATGATCATTAGTATAGCGGTTGTAGTGGTGATTGGATTACTGGTGGTAATGGGATTGCTCACCATCTCCAGGCAGCGGCTTAAACTGAGGGAAAATGTGGCTATCGTGGAAAAAAATGAACAGCTTAACCGTGCACAGCAGGAACAGCTTGAACTGAAAAGCAGGGAACTGACCACCCATACCTTACAGGTCATTCAGCATAACCAGTTTCTGGAAAGCATGCGCAGCAAACTGGATGACATGATCAGTGACGATAAGCGCGACCAGAAAAAGCAACTTCAGCAGCTGGTGAAACAGATCAACCAGAACATCAATCATGACCAGCAATGGAAAGAATTTACGATGGTTTTTGAACAGCTGCACCAGTCATTTTTTGATAACCTTAAATCTTACTGCGAAGACCTGACGGTGAATGATATCCGTTTGATTGCATTGCTGAAGATGAATATGAGCTCTAAGGATATGGCCGCCATCTTTGGCATCTCGCAGGATAGCCTCAGGGTTGCACGGTACAGGCTCAGAAAGAAATTAAACATCGCAGAAGGGGACAACCTGACATCCTTTATTCAGACAATCTAGCAAGTTCTGAGGGCTTAACAATTTGTTAATGTTACGCTAACTGAATGATAATCGCGAATATGTTCTCCGTAAAAATCTGTATTTCAAATAGATGGATAAATATTGTATACGCTGTACGCGCTTTGTATACAGTTGCTGTAACGGTGTTTACGTTTTGTACACGCCAAAAAATTGACTGCAAAAATCTGGTGACGCACATTTGCAGCAGCGTATTAAAAAACAATCTGCGCCAAAAAAATAATTAAAAAATGAAGCCAATTCTAAAAACTATTTTTTGCCTGTTCTTAAGTGTTACTGTTGCAAAAGCAAGTAATATCAAAGGGCATGTGTATGATCAGAAAACAGGTGAGCCGATGATCGGCGCGTCGGTGAGACTGGAAAATACTGACAGAGCAATACTGACTGGTCTTGACGGATCATTCGAGTTCAAGAAAGTTAATGCCGGTCCTGCAACACTGAGAGTCTCTTACATCAGCTACAAAACTTTTTCGAAACAGATCGCCATCCTGAAGGAAGATAATCCTTCGATCAATGTTTATCTGGTAGAACAGGGCGGCAGTGACCTGAACGAGATTTCTATTTCTGCAAAGCATGATGGTGCAACAGAAAATACAGCCAGAAGGCTTGAACAGAAGTCGATGACCGTTATGAACGTGGTATCCGGCCGTGCGATGGAAATATCTCCGGATCTTACCGTTGCCAACGCGATACAACGTGTTTCTGGTGTTTCAGTAGAAAGAAGTAACAACGGGGACGGACAATATGCGATCCTGAGGGGTATGGACAAACGTTACAATTATACATTGGTTAACGGCATAAAAATCCCGAGTCCTGACAATAAGTTCAGGTATGTACCTCTCGATATCTTCCCGGTAGAATTGCTGGAAAGACTGGAGATCTACAAATCGCTTACGCCAAATATGGAGGGCGATGCCGTGGGCGGCGTCGTAAATATGGTAATGAAGGATGCACCTGCCAAGCTGCAGATCAATGCCAACCTGGCTTCAGGTTACAGCCAGATGTTCTTCGACCGTAAGTTCCTTGGTTTTGATGCCGGCTCGGTAAATTATAAATCCCCGTACGAGCTCAACGGCCGAAGCTATAATGCCAAGACCTCAGATTTTTCTACAGGAGTGGTAGACTACAAAGCTAAACAGCCTGCACCAAATCTGGTAGGCGGACTATCAATCGGCCAGCGCTTTTTAAACAACAAGCTGGGTGTGCTGATCGCTGGCAGTTACCAGAATACCTACAGGGGCACAAACAGTACATTCTTTAATACCTCTGTTGTGGATGACGATAAGATTTCAAGGATCACGTCAATGGATTACAGACAATACAGTGAGCAGCAGAAACGTTACGGTTTGCACGGCAAGGTAGATTACACCCTCAATGAAAATAATAAGCTCTCATGGGTAAACTCTTATGTGAACCTGACCAACATCCAGACACGTGATGTACTGACAACCAACTTCTCCAATGCAGACTATAACGCAGCGGCAGGTAATGCGCAGATCACTTATAATACCCGTTCAAGATTAACCGAACAGCAGATCTATAACAGTACGCTGCATGGTGAGCACAAGATGATCCCGGGTAAGCTGAAAGTTGACTGGTCGGCCGTTTATTCATCTGCAAAGAATGACGTTCCGGATGAAACTTCGGTTACGCTGAACGGTTTACGTACCAATTTCAACGAAACAAGAACTACCGCCTCGTCTATGACCCACAGGTGGTCCCGCAATACCGATGAAGATAAAGCTGGTTACCTTAACCTTACCTACACTGCTGAAATCGCCGGTACAAAGGTTGATTTTACAGGTGGTGGTTTATACAGGGATAAACAAAGAAGCAGTTTCTATAACAACTATACCTTTAAACCATCTGTCCCGGCATCATTGTATGGCGTAGTTTTTAACAACTATTATGATATCGCCTGGGATGTTCAGAACCCACAGGGAGCTATTGCAAATTCACTGACCTACAATGCCTCTGAAAAGACAACAGCCGGTTACGGTATGTTCAACTTCAAGGTAAACAAACTGGAAGTAATCGGTGGTGCCCGCGTAGAGCATACCAACCAGGGATACGAGCTGCTGTTTCCGGCAGGAGAGGCCAACCCTGTTGGAAGCCAGGTGTATACAGACCTGCTGCCAAGTTTAAACTTAAAATATGGTTTAACCGACAAGCAGAACCTGAGGGCAAGTTATTTCCGCTCGCTTAACCGCCCTGGATTTTACGAGGTTGTACCTTCCAAAGTAGTGACTGAAGAGTATCAGGAACGCGGAAACCCGGATCTGAAACGTGCCATTGCTGATAACTTTGATTTGCGTTATGAGCTCTTCCCTAACAGCTCTGATCAGTTGCTGGTAGGCGCCTTCTTCAAAAACATCAAGGATCCTATCGAGTATACCATTCAGGCCGATGCCACCAGGGGACAGGATCAGTATTATTCTCCGGGCAACTTCGGAAATGCAAAAAACTACGGTTTAGAGCTTGATTACATCAAATTCTTTAACAAATTCGGTTTCAAGGCCAACTACACCTATACGCACTCTAAAATTACGACTGATAAAACACAGCGGATCAGAAATGCAGTTTCGGGTGATGTGGAAACGATCATCGTACAGCAGTCGAGGCCATTATACGGCCAGGCCGCACATATCGGAAACTTATCATTGTTATATAAAGATACCAAACATGGCTGGGACGCACAGCTCGCAGGATCTTATACAGGTGAAAGGATCAACACCGTCTCGCAGTTTGTGGACAACGACATCTGGCAAAAAGGATTTATCCAGATGGACGCTTCGGTGGAGAAAAAGTTCAAAAATAACCTGAGCATCTTTATTAAAGCAGGAAACTTGCTGAATACGCCAACGGAGTTATTCATCAAGGGTACCAATACAGAAAATACCGGACTGCCTAAGCAGGACCTGAACAGCAACGAAACACTGATCAGAAAAGATTTTTACGAACAGACCTATTTATTAGGTGTACGCTACAAACTATAATATAAGCAAATATAAACGCTATGAAGATTAAAGCATTATTACTATCTGTGGCCCTTGGTGCGGCAGTATTCGCAGGTTGCGAAAAGGCAAATGTTGATGTAGACACATCACCGGTACCAACCAACACCAGCGGTGTTTCCGGTGAAGTTTCCGGCATCTGGACAAAAGGAAGTGTAATCCGTGTAACGGGCGATATCATTATCCCGGTAAATAAATCGCTGACGATAGAAGAAGGTGTGCTGGTGATTATGGATACACTGGCGAGACCGGAGATCATCGTAAACGGGAACCTTTATTCAATGGGCACAGCAGCAAGCCCGGTGAAGATTACCATCGAAGAGAACTACAGAAATACAGCCCACACTTTTGGAAAAATGTGGGGCGGGATCCTGGCTTCAAAAACATGTACAGAACTTTTGCTGGACAATACGATTGTAGAATATGGCGGTGCCACTACCACAGAAGCTTCGACCTCGGTAAAACTGGGTTTGTATAAGGCTGTCAGCGGTGAAAATACACCGGCAATCTGGTTCTCCAATGTAAACGGTAAACTGGTAGTTGCAAACAGCACATTCAGGCATTTTCAGGATGACTGTACTTATATTGAAGGCGGTAAAATTATTTTTACCGGCAATAAGTTTTACAATACCGGGCTCGTAGGTGGCGAAGGTATCAATATTAAATCGGGATGTCTGGCAGATTTGTCTTACAACCTCTTTTACTCTAACAATACCAATGCTTTCAAATTGTCAAACACTGGCGACCGTACGCCACAGGCACACGTGGTGGTGTATAACAATACAATGCTGAACACAGGATGGAGAAGGCCAACTGCAAAAGGTGGTTCGGTATGGCTGGAAGCAACGGTTTACGCTGAGCTGTATAACAACCTGTTTGCCAATACCCGTTTCGGTATCAAGAAAGACACCAAAGCACCACAGGATGCAAGGTCAAAATTCAGCAACAACCTGTACTACGGTTATGCACAGGCTACCGTAACTCAGTTCCAGCCGGCAACAGATATCGTTGGAGGCACTAATGATGTGATCAGCACCGTTGTTGGCGCCAATGATCCTCAATTTGTAAATTATCCTTTGAGCACCTCAACGGCAAACTATACATTTGATGATAACTGGGATTTCCATTTATCAACAGGATCTGCCGCCCTGGGGAAAGGAATCAAAACTTTTACACGTAATTTCCCTGATGGAATAACCATCAACAATATAGTTTACGCATCACCGGAGCCAGCTTCGTATATCGGCGCTTTTGGTACTAACTAGTTTATCTTTTTTAAGCATGTCTGTGCAACTTTTTGTACAGACATGCTTTTGTATTTCAATCTATATCATGTTAAAGCATAAATCAATACTTTACCTGGCTGTTCCATTGCTTTTATCCTCCTGCAGCCAGCATATTTCTCCTGCAGCTCCGGGAGCAGTAACCGAAAATACCGTAGCCGTCAAACCTGTGTATATCACGGAAAAGGTAGGCTTCGACTCAGATGATCCTGCGATCTGGCTGAACCCGAAAGATGCTTCCAAAAGCCTGGTCATCGGCACAGACAAATCTGCAACAGGTGCATTGTACGTTTTTGACCTGAAAGGCAAAATCCAGCAAAACCTGGTGGTAAAGGGGCTGAAAAGACCAAATAACGTGGATATCGCCTATGGCCTTAAGCTCAATGGCCATTCAACAGACATCGCAGTTGCCACAGAACGCTTCACACATAAACTCCGCATCTATTCTTTACCAGACATGAAAGCGGTAGATGGCGGCGGCATTCCTGTATTTGAAGGGGAAACGGGAGCAGAATACCGTGACCTTATGGGCATATCCATTTACACCGCTAAATCCGGTAAAATGTATGCTATTGTTGGCCGTAAAACCGGCCCTACAGCTGGATCTTATCTTTGGCAGTACCTGCTGTCTGACAATGGTGCCGGGCAGGTGAAAGCTACGCTGGTGCGCAAATTTGGTGTTTACAGCGGCAAAAAAGAGATCGAATCTATCGCGGTGGATAATGAGCTGGGATATATCTATTATTCTGATGAACAGTTTGGAGTTCGCCAGTATTATGCTGACCCGGAAAAAGGAAATCAGCAGCTTGCGCAGTTTGGTACTACCGGATTTACAGAAGATCACGAGGGAATCTCAATTTACAAAACTTCTTCGCGTAAAGGTTATATCTTAGTGTCTGACCAGGGAGCCAACCGCTTTCAGGTCTTCAGCCGCGAGGGAAGCGCGAAAGATCCCTTTCATCACCAGCTGCTGAAGATCGTGAAGGTAACTGCCGGTCACAGTGATGGGTCTGACGTGGTCAATGTACCTTTGAACGATACTTTTAAACACGGTTTGTTTGTGGTAATGAGTGATGACAGGACTTTCCATTATTACCGATGGGAAGATATTGCAGGATCAGAACTAACAGTAAAATAGTAAACAATGATAAAGAAATCTCTTCTACTATGTTTTTCGGCCCTGCTGTTTTGTACGCAGGTGTCCCTAGCACAGGATAAAAAAGAACCGGGCGCCGCTACTGAACCGGTAAGACTGATCCGTGGCCCTTATTTGCAGGTAGCCAGCAGCACAGGCATACAGATCCGCTGGAGGACCGACGTTTCTTCACGCAGCAGGGTACGTTATGGGACTGCCCCTGGGAAACTTGACCAGGCTGCCGAAGATATCAAACTGCTTACTGAGCACAAGGTCAGCCTGAGCGGTTTAAAACCTTATACCAAATACTATTACAGTATTGGTGGTTTAAGAGATACACTGCAGGGCGATGAAAACAATTCTTTTACCACACTTCCTGAACCCGGAAAACCAGGGCATTACCGCATTGCTGCTTTGGGCGATTGTGGCGACAACTCCATTAATCAGCGTCATGTAAAAGAGCAGCTGCTGAAATACCTGGGGCCGAATGAACTGAACGCATGGATTCTTCTCGGAGACAATGCCTACCAGGATGGCACAGATTCGGAATTCCAGAGCAAGTTCTTCAATATCTACAAGAATGACCTGTTAAAGAAGTACCCGATGTTCCCGGCACCGGGAAACCATGATTACCACGATACCGACCTGAGCGCCAAACATGCACAGGAAACGCACGAGACTGCATATTATCAGAATTTCTCTATGCCAACCAACGGAGAATCAGGCGGTGTGGCTTCTCATACACAGGCATTTTATTCTTTTGATATTGGTAACATTCATTTTCTTTCACTGGATTCTTATGGTAAGGAAGAAAATGCGTACCGTTTATATGATACGATAGGCCCCCAGGTACAATGGATCAAAAAAGACCTGGCAGCAAATAAAAATAAGGGTTGGGTAATTGCTTTCTGGCATCATCCGCCATATACGATGGGCTCCCACAATTCAGACCAGGAGGAAGAACTGGTAAAAATCAGGGAAAACTTTATTCAGATCATTGAACGTGCAGGGGTTGATGTGGTGCTTAACGGCCACAGCCACGGGTATGAGCGCAGCAGGCTGATGATGGGGCATTACGGTATGGAAAAAACCTTTGATCCCAAAAAACATAACCTGAGCACTTCATCCGGAAAGAATGATGGCAGCAAAGATTCTGCACCCTATAAAAAGACGGCAAAAAAAGATAAGGGGACAGTATATGTGCTGAGCGGATCTGCAGGGAAACTGGGTGGCAAGCAGGCTTCCTACCCGCATGATGCGATGTATTTCTCGGATGCAGACCATGGTGGTTCCTGCGTACTGGATATTCAGGATAATAAGCTTGAACTAAAGTGGATCTGTGCCGACGGGGTAGTGCGCGACCAGTTCACAATGATAAAGGAGCTGGACAAAAATGCTGCGAAATCCAACTAAACTATTTATTGTTGCCAGCCTCTGGCTAACCTGCCTTGGGATTGTGCTGGGCTTAAAAACAGACACGCGCAATATCGGCGTAGCCAATGCCCTCAGCGCATTCAAAGAAAATAATGCTGCCTTTGGCAGTTCTTCTGTAGCTTTAAAAACAGCTGTATCTTTATTGTCAGGTAAAGATACCGCTGCTGTGTTAAAGGCCAGGCTTGACTTGAAGCAGAGCCGGATGGATTATAAAAGAATTGAGTTTTTTATGGACTATTTCTTTGAAAGTTCGTCACTGATCTATAACCGGCCTGCAAAGGTAGAAGTGGATGAGCCTTATATGGAATACCAGGAACCTTCCGGCTTTCAGGTGATGGAGGCGATGCTGTTTGATGATGATCCCTTTTCGCACAAAAAGGCCTTGATGGAACAGGCAGAACTGTTGGCCTCATCTGCCGCCGATCTGGATGCCTTGCTTTACGGTTTTGAAGGTACAGACAAAGAGCTGCTGGAGAGCATACGGCTGGAGCTGGTCAAAGTGATCACATTGAGTATTACCGGATACGATGCGCCCGAACTGAAGAGCGGGATCGAAGAATCTTATCAGTCTGTATTTGCTATCCGGCAGGTGCTGCAGCCATATCTGGCATATGGACAATCAGATTTATCCTCACAACTATCCGAAAACCTTGGAAAAACGCTTGATTACCTCAAGGCCCATCCTGATTTTGACAGTTTCAACCGGATGGAGTTTCTGAGCACATATGCCTTACCGCTGCAGGAACAGCTGGGCAAGTTCATTACAGCACTCTCATTATCCTTCAATCAGAAAAGCAGTTTAAATTACGGGGCAAAGCATATTTTCAGTAAAGAGGCCATACCTGCCGAAGCTTTTACAGCGATGGGAACATCTAAGCCTCTGAAAGCTGCACTGGGAAAAAAACTCTTTTTTGAGAATGCCTTATCAGGAAACCTGAAAAGGAACTGCTCCAGCTGCCACCGGCCTGATCAATACTTTTGTGATGGATTAAAAACCAGCCTTGCTTTTGATGCCAAAACTTTTGTACAGCGCAATGCACCAACACTGCTCTATGCGGGATTTCAATATGCCCAGTTCTGGGATGGAAGAGTGAAGACCCTTACAGAACAGATTAAGGCCGTGATCGCCAATCCGTTGGAAATGAACGGAAACCATGCTGTAGTGCTTGCCGGGCTGAATAAGAGCAATATATACAAAGCTGAGTTTCTTAAAGCTTTTCCTGCATCAGGGGCTGATCCTGTCAGTATGAAGAATCTTTCAGATGCACTGGCAGCCTATCTTATGGAACTCGCACCCATGAACTCATCCTTTGACCGCTATATTGCCGGTGATAAAAAAGCGATGAACGCCAGTGAGGTAGAAGGCTTTAACCTGTTTATGGGAAAAGCCCAGTGCGGAAGCTGCCACTTTGCACCATTATTTAACGGACTGATCCCTCCATTGTATAAACGCACGGAGTATGAAATTTTGGGAACACCTGCAAATGATGATTTTGAGCATCCTAAAAAGGACACAGATTCCGGCAGGTTTGGATTTTTTCCGATTGAGTATTATCAGGAGGCATTTAAAACGCCAACTGTTCGCAATGCGGCCATGACAGCACCCTATATGCACAACGGTGTGTTTAAGGATCTCAATAAAGTTGTAGAATTTTACAATCAGGGCGGTGGTGCAGGCCTTCACCTCAACCAGCCGCAGCAAACGCTCTCCGCAAAGCCGCTGCATTTATCAGATGATGAGGTCAAAAAGATTGTGGCTTTTATCGAGTCACTAACCGATAAAATTTAAAATAATTCAAGCTGATCAGGGTCGGTAACTTTAGCTGAAGGAGGGAGGTTGCCAAAATTACTGAGCGAGAGTCCGAGCAGCCGGACCTTACTGTTCTCCAGGTCGGCACGGGTCAGCAGTTCCTTTGCGGCAGCCATAATAGAAAGATAATCTCCGATAGGGGTAACGAAGGACTGGTTTCTGGTGATCTGGGTAAAATCGTGAAATTTGACCTTGAGCGTCAGGGTTTTACCTTTCATCTGGTTTTTTTCCAGCCTTGCGGTCACCTTTTCTGCAATCTGCTCCAATTCTGTGATCATCTCTTCCTGTGTGGAGAGGTCTTCTTCAAAAGTATCTTCGGCACCCAGTGATTTTGTTTCACGGTGCGGTTGCACAGGCCTTTCGTCTATGCCGCGCACAATTTTATAATAGAATTTTCCCGTCTTGCCAAAGCGCATCACCAGGTCCTGCTCAGAAAGCTGCTTCAGATCTGCCCCGGTATGCAGCCCCATTTTCTTCATCCTGTCGGCCGTTACCTTTCCCACGCCAAAGAACTTCTCTACCGGGAGCTTCTCCATAAAGCGTTCAATTTTGGAAGGGCCGATGAAGGTGAGCCCATTGGGCTTGTTCATGTCAGAAGCAATCTTGGCAATAAATTTATTGCTGGAGACCCCGGCTGAAGCGGAGAGGTTGAGCTCGTCCCTGATCGCATCCTTGATCTGTTTGGCAATCTCCAGGGCAGAGCCGATATTGAGCTTATCTTCGGTTACATCCAGGTAAGCCTCATCCAGCGACAGCGGCTCAATCAGATCCGTGTACCGGTTAAATATCTCACGGATATACACGGATACACTTTTGTACGCATCAAACCGCGGGCGCACAAAGATGGCCTGGGGGCATAACTGAATGGCCCTTCTGGCAGACATGGCAGAATGTATCCCAAATTTTCTGGCTTCATAACTTGCGGTGGCTACAACCCCGCGGCCATCAGGAGAACCACCCACAACAATGGGTTTGCCCTTGTACTGAGGGAAATCGCGCTGCTCCACGGCAGCATAAAATGCATCCATATCGATATGAATGATCTTGCGCTGAAGAGGGGCCGGGATTTCTGGTGTTGTCATATCGGTAGCTGTCTGCAAATCTCCTCATTAAACCCCGTTTTTTTATCAAATTCTATACCTATATTTGAACTTTATCCTAAAAATGCCAGAAAAACAAATTTTTCAAACTTCAGGGAAAAGCCGCTGGATTACCTTTCAGTGGGTAACAAGATTATTGGTCTTCACCTTTATTGTGGCTACGGCCTGTGTGGCTTACACGCTGATCTCCAATCATTATCCGGCCCTGCCGATCATCAGTTCTGCCTCTACACTGAGTAAAAAGCAGATAGAACAGATCAAGAAGTCGACGCCCTATAAAGAATTTAAGATATCAAAGAAGAAACTGGAAAAGATCAGGCACGATCAGCAGGTGCACCGCTTAAAGCACCCCAACAATAAAGCAAGGATCAATGCCGGTTTCTATGTCAACTGGGACCCTCAGTCGCTGGTAGATCTGCAGGACCATATCAAACAGCTGGATATGGTGGTAACGGAATCTTTTTTTATTAAGAATGGTGCAGATACGCTGATCGATCAGGTAGACGATGACGCCATGAAACTGATCAGGAAAAATAAAAAAACTGCCATTGCGATGGTTTCCAATTTCAGCGGCGATACGTTTGACGGTAATGCCATCCATAAACTGCTGCAGGACCAGTCGCTGCAGAACAGGTTTATCGATAACCTGATCAAATCTTTAAAAAGCTATGGTTTTAATGGTGTAAACATAGATTTCGAAGAAATAAAAGAAACATCTGATGCGCCTCTCGCAGCTTTCCAGAAAAATCTCTATGAAAAACTTCATGCACAGAAATTGATCGTTTCCCAGGATATATCTCCTGATAATGACGATTATAACCTGAGCATGCTCGAAAAATATAATGATTATATTTTTGTGATGGCCTACGACCAGCACAGTGAGAACAGCAATGCAGGCGATGTTTCGCACCAGCAATGGGTAGAAGAGCAGCTGGACAAGATCTGCGCAAAAATATCATCCGATAAGGTTATTCTTGCCCTTGCCTGTTACGGTTACGACTGGCCGGACGGCGATGTAGGCAAAACGATTACCTATCAGCAGTCCATCGCCACGGCAAACAGGTACAATGGTAAAGTAAAATATAACCCCATCTCTGCCAACCTGAATTATTCCTACACTGACGAATCATCCGTGGATCACCAGGTGTTCTTCACGGATGCGGCTACGAACTTTAACCTGATCAGGAAGGCCGACGACTGGGGGGTAGCGGGAGTGGCGCTCTGGAGAATGGGTGCAGAAGACCCAAGGGTATGGACATTCATCTCCAAAGACCTGAGCCTTGATTCTGTGAAAAAGACAGGGGTAGACCTTAAAAGACTTACCCATATCGGGTTAAACGACAGAATTGACTATTCCGGTGACGGAGAAATCCTGGATTTGGTATCTACGCCAAAAGCAGGAGAAATTGATGTAAAACTGGACACCAGCAATTACGAAATTGCAGACCAGAAATATGTGGTATTGCCAACAAAATACAGTATCCGCAGATACGGACATGCAGAAAAAAAGATTGTGCTCACCTTCGATGACGGGCCCGATCCGGTATATACGCCTCAGATTCTGGATATCCTGCAGGAAGAAAAAGTGCCGGGAAGTTTCTTTGTTGTCGGCATTATGGCCGAGCAAAATATGGGCTTGCTGCTCAGGGAATACAACCTTGGGCACGAAATCGGTAACCATACCTTTTTCCACCCGGATATGTCCAAGATGGGGGTTGAGCGTGTCAATTTTGAACTCAATGCCACCAGGAAGATTATTGAATCTGTAACCGGTCACAGTACCATTTTGTTCAGGCCTCCGTACAACGCCGATGCAGAACCTACAACTTCTGCTGAGATCCTGCCGGTAATGCAGAGCAGGAAAGAAAATTACATCAACATCGGTGAATCAATTGACCCCGAAGACTGGCAGCCCGGAATCACGGCAGACGAGATCTTTAATGCCGTGGTAAAGCAGCAGAACCTGGGCAATATCCTGTTGCTTCATGATGCGGGAGGGAACCGTCAGGCTACGGTGGAGGCCCTGCCAAGGATTATTAAGTATTTTAAAAGCAAAGGATATGAGTTTGCTACCGTTGGTCAGCTGATCGGAAAAAAACGGGATCAACTGATGCCCCCGGTACAACTCAGCAGCAGTGATTTTATCAGTTCCGGGGATGATCTGTTCCTCAGGACATTTTCATATGGTACACTGGCGCTGAACTTTATTTTTATCATCGCCATCATACTTGCGATGCTCAGAAGCATTTTTATCGCCATTCTTGCGATCAGGCATAAAAGCCTGGCCAAAGATGAAGAGGAACTCCTGCTGAAAAATCCGGAAATGAAAGTGAGCATTATCATTCCGGCATATAATGAAGAAGTAACCGTGGTGCAAACTCTCAGGAGCCTGCTGAAAACCACATACAAAAATGTAGAATTCATCTTTGTAGATGACGGTTCCAAAGACCGTACCGTTGAACTGGTGAAAGAGAACTTTGGCCATCTGGAGAACATTAAGATCTTTGCCAAGCCCAACGGCGGCAAAGCTTCAGCCTTAAACTTTGGTATAGGGCATTCAACGGCAGATTTTGTGATCTGTATTGATGCGGATACGCAACTGAAGACCGATGCCATTACAGAACTGATGCGTTACTTCTATGAAGAGGAAACCGCTGCTGTGGCCGGCACGGTAAAAGTGGGCAACAAAACCAATCTGATCACTAACTGGCAATCTATCGAATACATTACGGCGCAGAATATGGACAGGCGTGCATTTGATCTGCTCAATACCATTACTGTAGTACCGGGGGCAATCGGTGCATTCAGGAAAAAAGTAATCCTCGAAGTAGGAGGTTTTACCACAGACACCCTTGCCGAAGATTGTGACCTCACCATGCGCATTCTGCGGGCAGGTTATGCGGTGAGAAACTGCGACCGTGCCATTGCTTATACAGAAGCACCGGAATCTGTAAATATGCTGCTAAAACAACGTTTCAGATGGAGTTTTGGGGTGATGCAGAGTTTCTGGAAAAACAGGAAAACATTGTTCAACAAAAAATACGGGTACTTTGGAATGGTAGGGATGCCCAACATCCTGATCTACCAGATTATCCTTCCGCTGTTCTCGCCGCTGGCAGATTTCTTTATGGTATTGTCAATGATCACCGGGCTGTTCTCGCTCTCTTCAGCCCATTCACTGAACATGGCAGGGATCAGTAGCCTCCTGAGCCTGCACAATGGATTTGGCCAGGTTTTCTTTTATTATTGTATCTTTATTCTTGTGGATCTCCTGTTTGCAGGCATCGCATTCAGAATGGAGAAAGAATCTTTCAGGAAGCTGATCTATATCATCCCGCAACGTTTTTACTGGAGGCAACTGATGTACCTGGTGCTGTTCAGGTCTATCCGTAAAGCCCTTAAAGGTGAGCTGGAAGGATGGGGAGCGCTCAAGCGTACCGGTAATGTAAAGGAACAGGAAGTATAAATACACAATAACTCATCATATTATAATAAGAACGAATATCACAATGACCAATACAAAACAGACATACCCGGATTTTAAAGAATTTTATACAAAAGCCGTAGAACCCTTAAAAGCGGAAAATGTATCATACATACGCCTTGACGGCAAACTGAAAGGCGATACAAGAGTGATTTTTACCTATTTCATGTACCAGGACAAAAAATGGAAAGTAAATGCTGACACCCATATCGACCGTCTGAAACTTGCTTTTGCGGAGTTTGAGAAAGGAAATGATCCCTTTGTGATTAAAACGGTAAGAGACAATGCCGCAGAATACCTGGCGATAAAAGGACAGCCGGTTAGAAACGCTAAATTATATATCTACGCGGTATAGACCTGATCGGTACCTTCCGCTGCGCAGCAGAAGGTACCGGCTTTAAAGACAGCTAATATCTGAATTTGTGGGTGATCACCTCCGGCTGGATAATTACAAAATGGATCAGCGTAAATTCATTTCGTATTTCCGAGCGCACGCGCTCAATACCTTCATTAATTTCCTGCGTATCCAGATCGTCTTTAAAAGCGATGATCAGCATCAGCATCACATCCTCCGGCGATTGATACGTAGAGATAATTTTCATTACTTTTAAAACAGCAGGGTCACTTTCACAGATTTCCATGATTCTCTTTTTTGACTCGTCAGAAATTCCTTCTCCCATCAGCAGGCTTCTGCTTTCCCGGGCCAGGATCATTGAAACACCTACCAGCAGTAATCCGACAAGCATTGAAGCTAAACCATCGAGTTGCGGGATATTGTAATTATGCCCGATGAACATGCAGATCATTACAATGAAAAGGCCCAGTACCGCTGCACCATCTTCAAAAAGCACAAGGAAAGTAGAAGGATCTTTACTTTTCACGATCGCGTTCCACCAGGTCTCACCATCACGGGTTTTGTTAAACTCTTTAGCCGCAATGATCAGCGAAGTACCTTCAAAAACTACAGACAGCGCCAGTACTGCATAATTCCATGTAGGATTCCCCAGTGGCTCAGGTGTGATGATATGAATGATTCCCTGATAGATGGAAATTCCTCCGCCAAGTCCAAAGATCAGTATGGAGACGATAAAAGAATAAAAATACAATTCTCTTCCATAGCCGAAGGGCCTGAGCGCATCCGCAGGCTTTCTGCTTCTCCTGAGCCCAAACAACAATAAAATCTGGTTTACGGTATCAACCAGTGAGTGGATACCTTCTGAAATCATCGCGGCACTGTTGCTGAAAGCACCTGCGGCAAATTTTGTAATCGCAATAAGTAGGTTTGCCGCAAGGGCACTATAAATAGATCTGTTGGATGAGGCCATAAGTGATAATTACAGCGAAGGGACAAACTGCATACCACAATCGCTGAAATTACTTTTAAAAACGATTTAACCGGTAATTTTCTATTTTAGATAAAAAAAGAACGGAGCACTTTGATCGACATCCTGATCCGTGTTTTGATCGTGCCCACGGGAATATTCAGTGCCACAGATACCTCAAGCTGCGTATAACCCTGAAAATACACCATATCCAGAATGAGCTTCTGTTCAGGAGTAAGCACGTCAAATAACTGTTTCAGCCCAATAAATTCCGGATGATACATAATCTGGTAGCGTTCATTGATTTCGACTGTGAATTCTGCAAGGTCATCGTTCCTGTGGCTGTTGATTTCTCCGCGGCTTCTCAAATGATCAATCGCGGTATTCCTTACCAGTCTTGACATCCAGGTAAATAACCGGCCTTTTGAGGAATCATACTGGCCGATAGAATTCCATATTTTGATAAATGACTCCTGGAGCACGTCCTGCGCAACTTCATCTTGTTTCACTACCTTCGAAACAATTCCAAGAAGCGAGGCAGAATAGGATGAGTATAAAAATTCCAGTGCTTTACAGTCACGGGCAACCAATGATGCAACTAAATTTCCTTCCGGTTGGTTGCTGGAAATAAAGTGCCGGCTTGTTTTAGGCTTAGGTAAGACAGTTAACATAAGAGCGTGTTTAGGTCTGTCATGATTACGTCAAAATTCAAGCCTAATCACTGATCTATTCCAGATAGCTCTGCGAATCCGGAATACAGACGAAAATCGACACCTATGTACAGGAAAATTATACACAGCGCTGTATGTTTTTTTATTCACAAAGTAAAATATCGTTAAACCTGCAGCAGCAGGTTTTTTGTGCGGCTTTGAAACCTGAAGAAAAGTAGTATGGAGGCTGTCAGTAATCCAAAAGTGAGGCCGTACCATATGCCGTTTACACCGAGACCAAGCCTGATACCAAGAAAATAACCTAAAGGGATACCAATAATCCAGTAAGCTACAAAAGTAATGATCGTTGGGTAATTTACATCGCCCATTCCGCGCAGCACCCCAAGCCCAACTACCTGTGTACCGTCAAACAGTTGGAAGAATCCGGCAATAATTAGTAACTGTGCGGCTATACGGATTACGGACAGGTCTTCTGTATAGATATAGGGGAGCACATTACTGGCCAGGACAAACCCGAGTGCGGTAACTGCCATAAACAGCAGAATAACATGGTAGCTTGCAAGCGCAGCCTTTCTTAAATCGCCGAAGTTATTTTTGCCCAGGTTATTTCCGGTTTTGATTGTCGCAGCAGAAGCAATACCACTGGAAATCATATAAGTGATGGATGCCAGGTTGATGGCTACCTGATGGGCAGCCTGTTCAACCGCGCCAATCGTTCCGATCAGTATTGCAGCCCCGCTAAAGGCACTGATCTCAAATGAATACTGGAGTGAAACCGGTGCGCCTATCTTCAAGATTTTCAGGCTTCTCACCTGATCAAAAAAGCCAAACCTGAAACCTTTCAGATAAGACTTAAAGTTTTTTGAATGGAAAACATAGTAAGACATCACTGCACACATCAGGATCCTGTCGATCAGTGTACTTAATCCTACGCCCTTTACGCCCATGGGCGCAATGCCGAACATCCCTTTTACAAAGATGATCCCAACGATGATATTGATCAGGTTGCCCCATATCGAAATATACATCGCCTGTTTTGTAAATCCCAGGCCTTCAGTAAACTGCTTAAAGGTCTGAAAGATCATCAGGGGGATAATTGAGATGCCCAGATACTGCAGGTAAGGTTTTGCGTAGGCCACAACCTCTGGCGATTGCCCCATGTGATCTATAATCAGCAGTGTGCCATAGTTTACAAAAATATACAGCAGCACGCCCATAAATATATTCAGCAACAAACTGTTTGATAAAAGCTTGCCGCATTCTTCAGGATTGTCGCTGCCATTTTCACGGGCAATAAGAGGAGTGAGGCCGTATGAAATACCCAGTCCAAGCACCAGGATCAACATAAAGATACTGTTTACCAGAGAAACTGCTGCAAGTTGTATGGTTCCCGCAAAATGACCAACGATTACGCTGTCGGCCAGATGGACAAGAGTGTGCCCGAGTTGCGACACCACTATAGGCAGTGCGAGCCTTAAATTATCAGCATAGTAAGGCTTGTATTTTGTGTAGAAAGCGTGCAGCATGATTAGGTAATGAACCTGCAAAGGTAACCTATTTTGATTCAATCCTGGTGAAATATTCTTCTTTCTCAGAAGTATGCGGCTGGATCAGGTCGGCCAGAATAAAGCTTACCAGGATTTTTTGCGCCTGTTTATAAGAACTTCTGGTGAGTTTGCTAAACTGTTTTAACGTGATACGGCCCTGTTCCCCAAGATATTCCAGTAATTTCTTTTCCTGTTCGGTATAGCTGATCAGCTGCCCGGTTTGGGTATGCTCATTTTTAAGCACATCCACAATGATCTTGCTGGCTAAGATGCTTTTATCCTTTACCCGGAAATATACCCACCATTTTTTATTTTCATCCAGTGCGTAATGGGGTTTTATATCGCTCTTTGCAATTTTGGCTACAAGTACAAGCTTGCTGTCTACATATACCTCTTCAAACTCAGGTTCCAGGGCTGGTTTACAAAACTGATGTGCTGATTTCAGGATCATGTATTTCTCTTCCTCTTCAGATTTCACACCTTTAATACTCCCGTCATCTGCCACACCGATCAATAACTGACCGCCCCTGTTATTTGCAAAAGCAACAAGGCTCTTTGCAATTTTCTCATTATTGGTAATGGTCTTTTTAAAATCCAGTGTAGTTCCTTCGCCTTGCAAAATTAGTTTCCTGATGTTCATTTTTCTGGGTTTATGCGGGCATCATTAATAAGCTACCGGCCCATTTTCTCCGCTGTGCAGGTTTCTGATATAAACTTCATTCATGGCAGTAGCACAAATCTCGCCGTGCTCATCTGTAATCTCCATTGGATA
Organism: Pedobacter westerhofensis; assembly: GCF_900182595.1. GTDB lineage: Bacteria > Bacteroidota > Bacteroidia > Sphingobacteriales > Sphingobacteriaceae > Pedobacter > Pedobacter westerhofensis. The sequence continues at coordinate 195,185 of NZ_FXTN01000012.1, forward strand.
CGCTTTAACAAATTTACCATTGCTTTTCAAAGTGCCTGTAGCTTCGTTCAGCATCTCATCCGTAATTAAAATCGTGAAATAAAGGGATGAACGGCCAGGTTTGAGATACTGTATACTTGCACTCTTGAGCCATACCCGGGTCTTAAAACCATGTTGCTTCAGCAGATAGTAGTATAGCACTGCGTAGAACGGATCTGTTGCTGAATAGATGGTGCCCCCAAATATGGAGCCGTTATAATTCCTGTTGAAAATACTTTTGCTGATTTTTACATCAACGCCCCTGAACCCTTTATGGAACTTTTTTACCCGGATGCGCTGAAAGAAAAGTGGCGGATAGAGACAGAGTGCCCATTTCAAAGTTTTTTCTGATACGATCATGACGTTTAAATATCAGAAAGATTATTTGAATATTCATCACCGTCATGTCTTTAATATTTTTTCTTAAATTAGTATATGCATATATACGAAACCATAACGGAAGCAGTAGCCGATCTGGAGATGAGGGGCTACGAATACGATTTAAACCTCACAGCTGATGGGCTTGAGTGTAAATCCCTTGATTTATTTTTGATGCCCGAGGAGTTCGAGATCGACGAATTTTACAGGTTTGAAGGTATGACTGACCCGGATGACAGTGCTGTTATCTATGCTGTATCTTCCCCTGTCGGGAACCTTAAGGGAGTGGTTATTGATGCCTATGGGGTGTATGCAGAAAATGTTTCACCTGAATTGCTGGACAAATTAAAGATGCACCACGGTTAGGTTACTTGCGTGTAACAAAAATAAAACAATACAGTTAAGAGATTGTTGATTACGCAGAACAAATAGAACTCATTATGAAAAAAGCGTTTTTAAGTCTTGTTTTTGCAGGTTCAATGTTATTAGCCGCATCAGCATGCAATTCAACAAAAAATGTGTCAGGTTCATCTGACAGCACTGCTACAGACACTGCAGCAGTAACTACACCTCCAACTGACACCGCAATGAAGGATACTTCCAAAACAATGCCACCTGATACTACAAAAACTCCAAAAATGTAGTTTAAAGTATAATAAGAAAGGCTGTCTGCGGATAGCCTTTCTTGTTTTAGTGTAAAATTGAAACACTTAAATCTGAATCCATCCGACATTAAATTTTATAAAACCTAACTTTGGGCATATATTCGGTAATCATGTTTAAAGATCAGGTAGTAGAAGGATACAAGAAAATACAGGATGAAATTTGCCAGGCCCTTGCATTGGCAGATGGGAATGGCAGGTTTGAAGAAGAAATTTGGAGCAGGGACGGCGGGGGCGGAGGACGCACACGCATCTTTCAGAACGGCAACGTGATTGAAAAAGGCGGCGTTAACTTTTCTGCCGTTTATGGCAAGCTGCCTGATGCGGTAAAGAAAGCGTTTAAAGTAGAAAACGACGAGTTTTTTGCTACCGGTGTTTCTATCGTGATCCACCCATCAAATCCTTTTGTGCCAATTATTCATATGAACATCCGCTATTTTGAAATGGATGAGCAGACCCGCTGGTTTGGCGGAGGCATCGATCTTACCCCTCATTACGTGATCGACACAGATGCAAGGTTCTTTCATCATTTACTGAAACAGACCTGTGACGAATTTGACGCTTCTTTTTATCAGAAATTTAAAAAGCAGGCTGATGATTACTTCTTTATCAAACACAGGGAAGAAACACGGGGGATCGGCGGCATTTTTTACGACCGGCTGAAACCTGAAAATACGGGGCTTGACTGGGAGCAGCTTTTTAACTTTTCTTTAGGTGTAGGAAATACTTTTATACCTATATATACAGAACTGATCGACAGGAACAGGGATACCGCTTTTACAGCCGAAGAACAGGAGTGGCAATACCTCAGGAGAAGCCGCTATGTAGAATTTAACCTTGTTTATGATTCCGGTACAAAATTCGGTCTGGAGACAAACGGAAGGATAGAATCCATCCTAATGAGCTTACCACCAACAGTAAAGTGGGCTTATAATCACAAACCCGCAGAAAGCAGTCCAGAAGCTGAAACTCTCAGCAAGTTAATAAAAGGTATAGACTGGGCTTAATTTTTTTCCACAATACGCTTAAACAGCAATATTTTCTTAAATTCGCAAGGTTATAACATTACCTTATTTAAATCGTTTTTAAACGAACATTAATTTTTTATGGCAGAAGATTTAGAAAATCAGGAAAACGACAAGATTATAAAGATTGATATAGATGAGCAGATGAAGTCTGCTTACATCGATTATTCGATGTCTGTTATCGTATCAAGGGCGTTACCTGATGTACGCGATGGATTGAAACCAGTGCACCGTCGTGTACTTTACGGGATGCTTGATCTCGGTTTGGCAAATAACAAACCCTTCAAGAAATCAGCCCGTATTGTTGGAGAGGTACTGGGTAAGTACCACCCGCATGGCGATTCCTCGGTTTATATGACCATGGTAAGGATGGCCCAGGAATGGAGTTTACGTTACCTGATGGTGGATGGCCAGGGTAACTTTGGATCTATTGACGGTGACTCTCCGGCTGCGATGCGTTATACAGAGGCGAGATTCCAGAAGATCGCTGAAGATATGCTTGCCGATATCAATAAAGATACGGTAGATTTCCAGCTTAACTTTGATGATTCCCTGCAGGAGCCAACGGTATTGCCTGCTAAAGTGCCCAATCTGTTAATTAACGGGGCATCAGGTATTGCAGTAGGTATGGCAACAAATATGCCGCCTCACAATATCACTGAGGTGATCAATGCTACAATAGCTTATATTGAAAACAACGAAATCACCATACCTGAATTGACAAAGTTTGTGAAAGGCCCGGATTTTCCTACCGGTGCTCTGATCTATGGTTATAATGGTGTTCAGGAAGCTTTTGAAACCGGCCGTGGACGTATCGTGATGCGTGCGAAAGCTGAGATCGAAGCCGTGAAGGACAGGGAGGTGATTATTGTTACCGAAATTCCTTACCAGGTGAACAAAGCAATGATGATTGAGCGTACTGCTGAATTGATCGGAGAGAAGAAAATTGAAGGGATTTCAAATATTAAAGATGAGTCCAATAAAGATGGTATCCGTATCGTTTATGAAATTAAACGAGATGCCAATGCTTCTATCGTGCTCAACAACCTGTTTAAGCAAACTGCACTGCAGACTTCATTCAGTGTAAATAATATTGCACTGGTAAACGGCAGGCCGCAGATGCTGAACCTGAAAGATCTGATCAGGCATTTTGTTGACCACAGACATGATGTAATTGTCCGACGTACAAAATTTGAACTGAACGAAGCGCAGAAACGTGCACATATCCTGGAAGGTTTACTGATTGCTTTAGATCACCTTGACGAAGTAATCAAACTGATCAGGGGCTCAAGTACACCAGACGAAGCGAGATTAGGTTTGATGGAACAGTTTGGCCTGAGCGATATTCAGTCGAGGGCTATCCTGGACATGACGCTGCGCCGTTTAACAGGTCTGGAAAGAGACAAGATCAAAGATGAGTACAATGAGCTGATGAAAACTATTGACTATCTGAACTCGATCCTGGCCGACCAGGGATTGAGAATGCAGATCATCAAAGATGAGCTGGCAGAGATGGTAGAGAAGTATGGTGATGAGCGCAGAACTCAGATCGTACACTCTGCAGAAGACATGAGCATGGAAGACTTCATCGAAGATGAAGAAGTAGTGATCACGATCTCTCATGAAGGTTATATCAAACGTACCCCTGCAACAGAATACCGTACGCAGGCCAGGGGCGGAAAAGGCTCTAAAGGAAGTGATTCAAGGAACGAAGATTTTATTGAGCACCTCCTGATTGCCAGCAACCACAATTATATGTTGTTCTTCACTGAAACAGGACGTTGTTTCTGGCTCAGGGTTTACGAGATCCCTGAAGGATCACGTTTAAGCAAGGGAAGAGCAATCCAGAATATCATTAATATTCCAAAAGAAGAGAAGATCAAAGCTTATATTAAAGTTAAAAATCTGAAAGATCAGGAATACCTGGAAAACAATTACATTATCATGTGTACCAAAAAGGGAACGATTAAGAAAACTTCACTTGAAGCTTATTCGAGACCAAGGGTAAACGGTATCAATGCAATCAACATCAACGAAGGCGATCAGCTGCTTGAAGCAAGTTTAACCAGTGGATCAAGTGAAATTGTGATGGCATTGCGCTCAGGCCGTGCGATCAGGTTCAATGAAAGCACTGTCCGTCCGATGGGAAGGACCGCTACAGGTGTGAGAGGCGTAACCCTGGCGCATGATAAAGATGAAGTGGTAGGTATGATCGCCGTTGATGATCCAACTGCAACAGTCATGGTCGTTTCTGAAAAAGGTTATGGTAAACGTACCGATATCGAAGATTACCGAGTGACCAACCGTGGTGGTAAAGGTGTAAAAACCATCACTATCACAGAGAAAACCGGTGACCTGATTGCGATAAAGAGCGTTACTGACGATGATGACCTGATGATTATTAACAAATCGGGTATCGTAATCCGTATTGTACTGAGCCACCTGAGGGTTATCGGAAGAGCTACACAGGGTGTACGCCTCATCAATTTAAAAGGAAACGACGCTATTGCTTCGGTTGCTAAAATTGAACATGAGGATGATCCTGAAGAAGAAGTTTCTGAGGATGTACTGATCACCGGCGAAGCGGCGGCCCTTCCTGAAGAAGGAGCAGCAGCTGAAACTGAAGACGCTGAAGCAGAGGAGGAAGAGGAAGAAGAAGGGGATGAAGATGCTGAAGATGAGGACAGCGGCGACGAAGAAGAATAGAGTTAAATAGTAAATACAGAACCCGTAAAACCTGCAGGAGAAGAGAAAAATCAAAACAATTCTCAGCTCAGGCAGGTTTTATAATTAATTAAAAAACCAACCCATATGAAAAAAGTACTTTTAAGTATGTTATTTATAGGTGCTGCCACCTATGCTGCGAATGCTCAAAAGAGTGAAGTTTCAAAAGCTAAAAATGCCTGGGCATTAGCAAAATTTGCTACTGCAACAACCCCGCTTGATGCTACCTTGAAATCGCTAGGAGAAGGCTTAAAGGCAACTGATAACGCTATCGCCAACGAAAAATCCAAGGATATGCCTGAAGCTTGGTCTTACAGGGCTTTATTTGCCTCAAGAATTGCTTTTGTAGATTCACTGAACGTACCAAATGCAGTAGCTAATGAGAAAATTGCTGAAGAGGCAATTACAAAAGCCAAAGCTTTAGATACAAAAGGGGGGGAGAAAGAAAATATCCTTGAAGCAGAAACTACTTTGTCCAATGCGTTGAGAAACAGGGCAATCTTTGCATACAATAAAAAAGATTTTAAATCTGCATTAACATTTTTCAATGAGGTAACTGCCAAAAATCCTCAGGATACATCTACTTATGTAAATGCTGGTGTAACTGCCAAACAAGTTGAAAACTATCCGGAAATGGTTAGAAATTTCAGCAAGGCAATTGATCTGGGCTACAAAGACAGTGAGTCACTGTACAGTGAAGTCATCTCTACAACTTTCGAAAAGGTTAAGGATACAGTAGGTGGTACAGCTTTATTAGAAAAAGCGGTAGCCAAATATCCTGAAAATCCATATTTCGTAGGTATGCAGACAGACCTTTACATCAAAAAGGGAGACATTGTGAAATCACAGGAAATGTTGAACAAACTGATCGCTAAAGATCCTAAAAATGCGGCTTACCAGTATGCAATGGGGGATACCTATTACAAACAGGCCTTAGACCTTCAGGGGAAAAGAAATGCAATTGATGCTAAAAAGAAAAAGGAATTTGATGCAATCACTGCAAAAATGACCGGTTTTATCGATCAGGCATTGCCTTACTACAAAAAAGCGTATGAGCTTGATCCAACAAAAATGACTTCGGCTTTAGAAAACCTGAAAATCATTTACGCGTTCAAAAATGACACGCCAAACTATGAGGCAACTAAGAAATTATTAGATGCTGCTAAAAAATAATCGTTAAAACAGCGATATTAAAAGAGGGATAAATTTTATCCCTCTTTTTTTTTGTATAAATTTGTAGCTAAGCCCTAAAGCATATGATTGATAAAAGACTTGTATTTTCTGCCGCATTTTTTATGATAGTGAGTTCTCAGCAAGTGTTTGCACAAAAAACACAACTGCTGATCGCTCGGAACAGCGTCGGAAAACTTCAGGCTGCAATCGCTAACAAGAAAGATCAGAAAGCGAAGATGTCGATCCTGAATGAGGGGATAAAAGCCAGTGAGCTCACCGCTGCCGATTCCAAAACCAGGAAATATCCTGAAACATGGGCAATTAAATCTTATCTGAGCTCATACATTGCGCTTCTGGACTCTGATCAGAATAATTCAAACAAATATTATGACCTCACGCTAAAGGCCATTGATACTGCAAAAAGATTTGAGAACTACGAAGACAATTCAGGGCTGATTGCTGCCGCAAATTATAACGTTAATATCAAAAAGCAGCAGAAAGGTAATGTTGCATATGCCAACAAAGACTTTGGTGCTGCCTACAACTATCTGAAGGAAGTGAGCGATTTCTTTCCGAAGGATACCATCCTTGCGATCAATGCAGCACTAAGTGCTGAAGGCAACAAGAATGATAACGCAGCTTTTGATTATTACCAGCGTGCCAAAGATAATGGCGTAAGAAACCCTGTGGTTTTTCAGCGCCTGGCAGTGATCTACAAAAACAGACAGGATACCGATAAAGCAATCAGGACACTCGAAGAAGGATTAAGCGCAAATCCGTATAATACGATGCTGAATAACGATTACATCAACATTTTACTGGATACTGAAAAATATACGGAAGCAAAACAGGTTCTGGAAGGAACTTTAAAAGTTGAAACCCGAAGCAAACTGCTATATTATCTGTACGGGTACCTGCACCAGAAAAGCACAAATATGGGCACAGCAGAACTGGCTTATAATAAATCACTGGCTATCGACAAAAATTATTTTGATGCCATGTACCAGCTGGGTTTGGTTTACCTCAACCAGGGCAATGATGCATTGGTGCCTGAGCATAAGGACGTAGCCAAATACTCTTCCTTTATTAACCGTGCCGAAGTAATTCTCGTACAGGCTCATGAAGCCAAGCCAAAGGACAAGGCTACCATTAATTTACTAATTGAAATCTATACCCGCAAGAACAGGTTTGACAGGGTACAGGAACTTAAAGCACAACTAGACGAGTTTTAACTGAAGGTGTAATGTGAATGATGGTGGGTCGATTATCGCTGAAATAATCACTATTACTACTCCTTAGTGTTTATTATGTAAAATAACTTGCTAATTAAGATATATTGCTTATATTTGGTTAACCAATCATTGTTAATCTTTTTAATATAAATTATGGTTGCAGCAGCAAGTAAATTCCCGGCGCGTAAAAACAGCCGCGAGACCTGGGTCCCAAACAAAAACAAACTTTTAGTAATTATTTTTTTGTAATATATTTGATCAGGGATCAAATATACAGAGGCTTCAGGATGAAAGAAACAGAAGATACCTTAAGTATTTCGTTTGCATTCAAACGGGGAAAAGGAATAATCAGACTCGTTGAATTCGAAGATAACGGACACTTCATCGTATATGTGCCTTCATTGAATCTGTCTGCGTACGGAAACAACTATGATGAAGCCTTGCAGATGATGAGTGACATTGTGATCGAAGACTTTTTTGACAACTTGCTGGATCAGCCTGAAAATGTCATTTACAATCATCTGAGGATTCTGGGCTGGCAACAAAGCCAGGCCGGTTCGGGAGAGTTGAGTAACCAAGTACACATCGATACAGAGGGCATTTTAAAGAATTTTAATCTCCCGGCAGATACCAAAATCAAAGAAAGGTCACTGGAACTATAAAATGGGAATTGATCGGCCTGTTAAAGTTAGATGTTGGGAGAAATTTCTAACTTCCCAAGGTTGTGCTTTTAAAAGTAAAAATGGCACATATCATGATAAATGGCGCTGTCCAAATTGTATTCAGTCAATTATATTCAGAGGAGCAGAAAGAGAGATTCCATTTGCGCATATCAAGACGAACTTAACAACAATGAAAGTATCGGTTCATTCGTTTACAACCTGGATGAAACAGAACTGTTAATGTCTAATAAGGGGAAGAGGTTAAACACTATAAAATCGTACTTAACATAATATTAATTATGTAACTATATTTTATTTGTATTTTTTAGGCTTTAATATTGTAAATTCTGTGCAGTTTGTTTTGTATAAGTTCGGCTAATCTGATATACCTGTGTATTCGCAGAAGTTCAGCCAGTCTGGTACACCGGTAATATTTTAAATCGCTATATTTGTAAACTTCATCTTTAATCACCGTGCATGCTGTCTTCTGTATGTCTTCGGTCCAAGTTCACCCTTCGTAGTATACTGGTAGCATTTTCATTCGCTATTGGAATGCGTGTGATAAGCTATTAATAGCGTGTTGACAGGCTAAAATGCAGATTTGAGCGAGTCAACACCGTGTTAACAGCCTGTCAATAGCCTGTGAGCAGCATACTAAAACTATACGAAAACTATCCGGGGCATATCTTTGTACAGGACTGTTACCGAACGATATACGAAGAATGGATGAATGAAGGCATGATTTCAGGCTGTAGTTTAAAAGACATGCTAACCGGGAGAATTATACCTCTAATTTAATAATTCTGTCAAAATAAAACTAGATTTGCAGTTTAAACTAAATATGGCCTCTCAGAAAAAATCAGCGATTGGATTTATCTTTATCACGTTATTGATAGATTTTACCGGGTTTGGAATTATTATTCCTGTATTGCCCAGGTTAATTGAAGAACTTACCGGTGGTGGTATCAGTGTTGCGGCAGTTTATGGTGGTTGGCTGACGATCTCGTATTCGGCGATGCAGTTTATCGGTGCACCCATCCTTGGTGGCCTAAGCGACAGGTTTGGCCGCAGGCCAATATTATTGGCCTCTCTACTGGGATTGGGACTGGATTATGTGTTCCTTGCATTTGCACCAACAATTGCATGGCTTTTTGTTGGCAGAATTATCGCCGGAATTACTGGTGCCAGCTTCACTACTGCGATGGCTTATATTGCTGATGTCAGCGAGCCCGAAAAACGCGCTCAGAATTTCGGACTGGTTGGTGCGGCATTTGGGATCGGTTTTATTGTTGGCCCTGTAGTCGGTGGTTTATTTAGTCAGTTCGGACTTCGGATTCCTTTTCTGATTTCTGCAGGATTAGCATTGATCAACTGGCTTTACGGTTACTTTGTTCTGCCGGAATCCCTGGCGAAAGAAAACCGCCGGGCTTTCGACTGGAAACGTGCAAATCCTCTTGGTGCGCTATTGCATATCAGGAAATATCCTGCGCTTGCCGGACTGCTGGTCGCGCTTTTCCTGTTGTATATCGCGAGTCACTCTGTGCAATCAAGCTGGACTTACTACACGATGGAGAAATTCCACTGGAATGAAGCCTGGGTTGGTTATTCATTGGGATTCGTGGGCGTGCTGGTCGGTATTGTTCAGGGCGTTCTGATTAGGGTGATCATCCCAAAGATTGGTCAGGTAAAAGCTGTATTTTACGGACTGGTGCTGTATATAGCTGGTTTCCTTTTGTTTGCATTTGCTACCCAGAGCTGGATGATGTTTGCTTTTACAATTCCCTATTGTCTGGCAGGTATCTTTGGCCCGGCAATGCAGGGATTGCTTTCCAATGATGTACCTGCGAACGAGCAAGGTGAATTACAGGGAGTGACTGCGGGATTGATGAGTCTGTCGGCGATCATCGGCCCGCTGATTATGACCAATCTTTTCGCCCATTTTACAAATCATAAAAATTCCATCTATTTTCCAGGAGCGCCTTTTATCCTGTCTGCTCTGCTTACGATTGCAGGCCTGATCATCTGTACAAGGTCCTTAAGGAAATACCATTCTTAAAATTGTTTTTTACAAAACACAATATTCGGTCAGATTATTGATCAGAGATGATCATAGTTCATACCAGAAACCATTACATAAATATTTTTTTGAGCGCCCGAACAATGAGTAACCGTCAGATCCGAACAATACAAGATTTTCTCCTCAGTACCTACTTTGCTGACGGTTTACGTATTACGATCGGTGTCCTGTTTCCTTCCCTGATCCTGGCGCAGTTTGATATGCTCAAGTTCGGAATGACTTTGTCACTTGGTGCGTTATGTGTCAGTGTAGTTGATACCCCCGGGCCAAGTGTGCACCGCAGAAATGCCATGCTGGTAACATCTGTGCTAATCACACTGCTCTCTGTGATTGTTGGCGTTACCAACAAAAATCCTTATTTCATTGGTGTGTTACTCGTCACCTGCAGTTTTATTTTCTCCATGTTTTTCCTGTATGGTACGCGTGCGGCGTCTATTGGTACGGCGGTATTGCTGATCATGGTCCTAAGTATTGATGATGTAAGGCCCTGGAGAGATGTGCTGGTTTATTCTGCACTGGTATTTGCAGGCAGTATCTGGTATTCGTTCCTGAGTTTCTTCTTTTACCAGCTAAGGCCATACCGTGTGGTGCAGCAGGCACTTAGCGAATCCATTCATGAGATTAGCGGATTTCTGCGTGCAAAAGCAAAATTTTATCATCAGAATACTGATTACGACTCCAATTATGCGGACTTGCTGCAGCACCAGGTCCAGGTGCATGAAAAACAGGATGCAGTACGTGAGTTGCTTTTTAAAACCAGGGAAATCGTAAAGGAATCTACACCCGAAGGCAGGTTTTTATTGCTGGTATTTGTTGATACGGTTGACCTGTATGAGCAGGTGATGTCAACCTATTATGATTATCAGCATCTGCACGACCAATTTGATGCTTCCGGGATTTTGTTACACTATGAAAAAGTGATCAACAGGATTGCCTCTGAACTGGATGAAATCGCTTTTTCGCTGAAAACCGGTGGAACCCCTCTCCCACCAATTGTATTGGTCGATGAGGTCAAACGCCTCAAAGATGCGATTCTGGATTTGGAGAAGGATAACACCGATGGTAAATACAATACACTCGGCATCATTGCACTCAAAAATATAGAAGTCAATATAGAAAATATCCTCAGCAGGGTTAAAACCATCAACAGCTATTTTAATAAAACTGAGAAAAAGAACCTGAAGAAAAGGGAAATCGAAACAGAGCGTTTTGTGACGCGACAGCCCATCGATATCAAATTATTTTTTGACAACCTCACCTTCAGCTCTGCTACCTTCAGGCACTCCCTCCGGGTGGCCATTGTGATGATCATCGGATTTCTTGTAGCCCGTTTCCTGGATTCTTCCCATAGCTACTGGATATTGCTAACCATACTTGTGATATCAAAGCCCGGGTTCAGTTTAACCAAACAGCGTAATTATGAAAGGCTCTTCGGTACCATTATCGGGGCATTTGCCGGAATGGGCATTCTACTATACATTCATGACAAACATACCCTGTTTTTTATCCTGTTGTTCTGCATGATCGGTGCATATAGCTTCCAGCGTAAGAACTATGTGGTAAGCGTTCTGTTCATGACTCCGTACATTCTGGTTCTGTTTGATTTTCTGGGAATGGGAAGTATGTCGATAGCAAAGGAACGGATCTACGATACACTGATCGGCTCAGGAATTGCTTTACTGGGGAGTTATACACTTTTCCCTAACTGGGAGCACCAGAACCTTAAGGAAGCAATGCTGAATACGCTCAAGGCAAATATGGCCTATTTTGAAGAGGTCACTTTGCTGTATTTTGCTTCGGAGCAAAACCTCACCAATTATAAGCTGGCCCGCAAGGAAGTATATGTTACATCCGCCAATCTCGCCTCCATCTTTCAGAGAATGTTCTCCGAGCCTAAAAGCAAACAGAAACTGATGAAAGAAATGCATCAGTTCACAGCCCTGAACCATTTACTTTCTTCCTATATTGCTACCTTATCTTTGTATAGTAAAGAACATGCGTTTGTGTTTTCCACGCCGGATGAACTCAAACCTGTTGCGAACAATACCTTATATCTTTTGAACCTCTCTGCAGAATTTCTCCTTAAACACAATGACGATCAAAGTAATGTTCCTTTGATTAAAAGTGTAAATGATGATAAGAAATTGTTGAATAGTAATGAAGCTTTGATCATTGAGCAGTTTGATCTGATCCAGAAGGTTGCCTATGACATTTATAAACTAACGGAAAAAATCAAGCTTTAACTTCTTCAAGATGTAACAGCCTGAATGTACGCATGAAGTGCTGGTAGACTCCGTCGTCATTTACAATAATAATCTGCTGGCCAGGCCAAGCAGCAGCATAAATCCAAAAACATCTGTAAATGTAGTGATGATGATGGATGAAGCGATCGCAGGGTCTATGCCTACTCCTTTAAGTATCAGCGGTATCCCCGCTCCTGTTATCCCCGCAATCAGCAGGTTTCCTGTCATTGCCAGAAAGATCACTACACCCAGTAATGGGTTGTTATCAAATACCAGGGCGAAAATAAAAACAATAAGACCGGTAACGGCACCATTGATTAATCCTACGGTAAACTCTTTCAAAACCGTACGGTATGCCTGATTGTCTGTCAGGTCATAGAGCGAGATCCTGCGGACAGTAACGGCAAGGGCCTGTGTAGCCGCGTTTCCGCCCATCCCTGCAATAATGGTCATGTAGGCGGACAGCACTGCTATTTTTGCGATGGTAGGTTCAAAATGACGTACTACCGCTGATGCCGCAAAGGCAGTTGCCAGGTTAATGATCAGCCAGGGCAAACGCGATTTAACAGCCTCCACCCAGTTACCGCTCAGTTCCTCATCTTCAGACACCCCTGATATTTTCAGGATATCTTCCGTGTTTTCATCTTCAAGAACATCAATCACATCATCAAATGTTACCCTGCCCAGCAGTTTCATCTGTGTATCCAGAACCGGAATACTCGTAATATTATATTGGGAAATCAAGCGTGCCACCTCTTCCTGATCCGTATCAGGGCTTACCCAGGCCACATCAGATTTCACCAGTTCGGTGATCTGTACATTGCCTTTTGCTTTGATAATATCTTTTAAGGATACGATACCCTGAAAAACATTGTCATCATCAATCACAAATATGGTGTAAAACTCTTCGATCTCTTCACTTTGGCGGATGATCTCGTCTATAGCATCTTTTTTTGTCAGATTTAAATGAATGCGGATAAACTCCGTATTCATCAGTCCCCCTGCCGTATCCTCATCATAACTGAGCAGGTTCCTGATATGTGATGCATCATCCTCGCTCAGATCGCCCAGAATCTCCTTCTGCTCATGTTCATCGAGTTGTGAGATAATATCTGTAGCATCATCGTAATCGAGTTCCTCAACGATTTCAGTACGTTTATCAGGATGGAGCTGCAGTAAAAGTTCTTCCGGATGCGCTTCTTCGTGCATTTCGGAGATAATCTCAGAAGCAATTTCTACAGGGAGCAGGTTGATAATCCGCTGACGGTCTTCTTTGGTAAGGCTTTCGAACAGGATCGCAATTTCAGACGCATGATATTCGTCCAAAATTACAGCCAGCTGGCTGTCGCTTCCGGCTAGTGCAGATTTTAACTTCGTAACATCTGTTCGGTTTAGTTCATAGGATTGCATGTGTGGCTAAGATAAGCATATTTTCGGTTTTAACCCGCCCTGCTTTTACTTAAACCAGCCCCTGCGCCAAAAATAGATCACCTGCAGCACGGCAATTAGTCCCATAATGAGCATGGTATACAAATATCCGTGAGGTTCATATAATTCCGGCATATTTTCGGGCATGAGTTTACCGCTAACCGGGTCTCTGTCGGCGAAATTCATCCCGTAAATCCCCGCAATAAACGTTAGCGGAATGAAGATCGAAGAAATGATCGTCAGCACTTTCATAATTTCATTCATCCTGTTGCTGATCAGCGACAAATACATATCAATATTGCTGGCAGAGATCTCTTTGAGTGATTCTACGATATCAATAATCTGTATACAATGATCATATGCGTCCCTGATATAGAGTTTAGTCTGATCGGTAATCAGCGGGCTGTCGCTCCGGAGTATATCATTGAGCTTATCCCTCTCTGGCCACGATACCCTCCTGATATTGATCAGGTTTCTTTTGATCAGCTGCGTATCATACATGATAGACTTATCAGGTTTGTCCAGCAGGCGGTCTTCTATCTCATCGAGCTCCTCGCTCCAGGTGCCCAGTATTTCAAAATAGGTATCTACGATAATATCCATAATGGCGTACATGATATAGCTGCTGCCTGCAGTACGGATATTTCCCTTGCCGGCTTTTAATCGTTGTCTTACAGGCTCCAGGCAGTCCGAGTAACTCTCCTTAAAGGTAAACAGCGCGTTATCGGTTAAAATAAATGACAGCTGGGAGTTGTCCAGGTGTTTGTCTTCATCCAGCAGCAGCATCCTGCTGACGGCGAAAACATAACCGTCATACTCTTCCACTTTAGGCCGCTGATAGGTGACGGTAATGTCTTCCAGTACCAGCTTATTGATATTCAAATCACGGCCCAGAATTTCGAACATTTCCTCAGATCCAAATCCCTTGATGTCCACCCAAAATGTATAACTCTTATCTTCAAGTATCTTTGCGATATCTTTTAAACTCTCCAGCTTTTTGCTCTCATAACTTTTGTCGTTGAGCTGGTGGAGGGTGATAACCGGTTCCAGCGCATTTTCGTCAATATATACCAATCCGGGACTGGTCCCTGCCTCGCGAACTGTGTAATTTTGTTTTTTTCTCCGTAACCGGTTTTTTTTATTCATAAACTAGAGGTAGTTTTTTGCCTGTGGCCCCTGGTTGAATAACAAATCAACGATACTCATGTTTGGTAAAAATCCCGCCCTGTCTTCAAATACCTGATGATACGGTTTTGCAGGCAAAATCAGCTCCGGGGTTTTGAAATGAAGTTTTGTTCTGTAATCCAGTTCGGCTGGCAGCTCTTTAATATATTCTGAGGTGAAATGCAGTTCAGGGCTTTTTTTAAGTTGTTTGAATATCCATTGCAGGATCTCCAGATTGTAATCGAACAGGAACTCAAATTTCTTCTGATAAAACGGTGCAAGCTCGTCCTCATAGTATTCAAAATAAGGCGAGTTTCTGTAACAGCTCTCCAGGCTCAGCCAGTGTAAGCGCTGCCATTTAAAATCGTAGCTGATCTTTACGTCTTTCACCCTCGTATGGTACTTGGATCCTTTTATTACGGGCAGAAAAAGGTCGAGAGGCCCGTTTGGAGAATATATTCTGGTTCTGTTGCGGTAAGTTTGTTTGGGAAAATGTTCTTCCCTTTCGATCAGGAAATCATAGCCAACCTCATTGAGGGCAGAGAAATAACTGACCGGCGGAAGATAAAAAAGTGGAAATATAGCAGAATTGTGCATTGGTTAATTTATGTTTGCATTTTCAATGCAGGCAAAATAATGATAAAAAAAGGCTATCTCCTAGTGTTAAATGTTTTTATATGTCTTAATCCCGTCTTTCAATCCTGATGTCTGAACCTAATGTAGCCGTTGTTATCCTCAACTGGAATGGTAAAGAACTGTTATCCCGTTTCCTGCCGGGTATTGTTCAGTCTGATTACGGGCATCTGGAGATTATTGTGGGTGATAATGCGTCAACGGACGACTCTGTCAGCTTTGTTCGGGGCCACTTCCCTTCTGTCCGTATTATAGAGAACGACCGCAACTACGGCTTTGCCGAAGGGTATAATCGGATTATTGCCCAAGTAACTGCAGACTATTACATTTTATTGAACTCTGACGTTGAGGTGCCTGAAAACTGGATCAGACCTGTGATTCAGGCTATGGAGGCCGATGCAGGCATTGCTGCTGCACAGCCGAAAATCAAATGTTACAGTGATAAATCCAGATTTGAACATGCCGGCGGTGCCGGTGGCTTTATGGACAGAAATGCATTCCCCTTCTGCAGGGGAAGAATATTTGATACCCTTGAGGAAGATCATGGTCAGTATGACGACCAAGCTGCAGTGTTCTGGGCCAGTGGTGCCGCGTTTTTCATCAAACGCAGGCATTGGGAAGAGAGCGGTGGCTTTGATGCCGAATTGTTCGCGCATATGGAGGAGATTGATCTCTGCTGGCGCCTGCAAAACCTTGGTTATCAAATTATTTATTGCCCCGCGGCAGAGGTCTATCATGTTGGCGGAGGCACGCTGGCAATGAATAGTCCTTTCAAAGTTTATCTCAATTTCAGAAATAACCTGATGATCATGCAGAAGAATCTTCCGTTTTGGGAAGCCGTTTGGGGGCTCAGCCTGCGGATGTGCATCGACTTTATCGCTCTGCTGCAGTTTTTACTGAAAGGTGAAACCAAGTTTGCCTCGGCCGTGAACAAGGCCCATTATCAGTTCATCAGGAATTTGCGCAAAACTGCACTGAAAAGAGGCAAAACACAAACTCCTTATCACAAACTCGCCGGGGTATACCCTTCAAGTATTGTATGGGCTTTTTTTGTAAAAGGTATCAGGTACTTTAGCCAGCTAAAAGATTTTCGATAGCCAAACGGTAACCGTCAAGGCCAAAACCTGTCAGTACACCCTTACAGTTCCTGCCGCTCAGCGAAACATGACGGAATTCTTCGCGGGCATAAATATTGGAGATATGCACTTCTATAACGGGGGCTTTGATGCCTGCAATAGCATCAGCGATGGCTACCGAAGTGTGGGTATAGGCACCCATATTGATGACGATGCCCTCATATGAAAAACCTACCTCATGAAGTTTATTGATCAGCTCGCCCTCTACGTTGCTTTGATAATATTCCAGTTCTGCCACTCCGGCATATTTATCTTTTAATTCACTGAAATATTCTTCAAAACTCCTGCTGCCATAGATGCCTGGTTCTCTCCTGCCCAGCAGGTTTAGGTTTGGTCCGTTAATAATTTGTATCTTCATCCATCCAAACATAATCTTTAAAAAACAACAATTAAAATTTTTGTGTGAATAATTACCCCTATCATATCTCCTTTAAAAACTTTCTGAAACTGGAGCGCGGACTATCTGCAAATTCAATAGAAGCCTATCTGAACGATGTAGAGAAACTGGCCCAGTATTATGAAGTACAGCAAAAGCCATTCGTGGTTAAAGAGATAGAAGATAAGGATTTATATAGTTTTGTGATTTGGCTGAGCGAGCTGGGCATGCTGCCGAACAGCCAGGCAAGGGTGATATCGGGCCTCAAATCATTTTTTGGTTTTCTGATGCTTGAAGGTCTGATTGACATTGATCCTTCTGCACAGCTGGAAACACCAAGGCTAAGCAGGAAACTGCCCGATGTGCTCAACGTGGCAGAGATCAATGATCTGATTGCCGGCATTGATGCCTCCAAACCGGAAGGTATGCGCAGTAAAGCGATTATTGAGGTATTGTATGGTTGTGGCTTGAGGGTCACCGAGCTGATTACTTTAAGGATTTCTAACCTGCATGCTTCACAGGGGTATATCATAGTGACGGGAAAAGGAAATAAAGAACGTATCGTTCCTATCGGCGAAAGCGCGCTCAAATTTATCGATATTTATCTCAGCCAGATCCGGGCGCATCAGGATATCAAAAAAGGTAATGAGGATTTTATATTTCTAAACCGGCTCGGCACCCAACTCTCCAGGATATCGGTTTTTACGATGATTAAAGCACTGGCCAATCAAATCGGTTTAAAAAAGAGTATCAGTCCCCACACTTTCAGGCATTCCTTTGCTACCCACCTGATTGAAGGCGGTGCCGATCTGAGGGCTGTTCAGGAGATGTTGGGGCATTCCAGTATCACTACTACAGAGGTCTATACGCATCTCGACCGCGATTATCTAAAAGGTGTAATCACTGAATTTCATCCAAGGATCTGATCTCAGGTACAGCACACCTGATCATCCTGTCTTTGCCCTGCATATCCTTTCTTAACTGTATCTCTGCAAATCCTTTGACCGATAACATCTCTATCATTTCTTTCCCCAGATATTCGTTGATCTCAAAAAACAAAAATCCCTGAGGGTTCAGGTTCTTCAAGGCAAATTCGGCAATGCTTTGATAAAAAATCAGCGGATCTTCTTCGGTAACAAACAGTGCCAGTTCAGGTTCATGTTCCAGTACGTTCTGGTGCATGTCAGCACGTTCTTTCGGTGTAATGTATGGTGGATTGCTGACTATCAGGTCATACATAGCTATGCTCTCATAACCCAGTATATCCCCCTGTATAAAATTAATAACAGTTTGGTTGGTTGCGGCATTTTCTATGGCTATCTCCAAAGCTTCTGAGGAAATATCAAGGGCCTCGGCCTTTGCCGCCGGCAGGTTTTTCTTCAGTGCAACGGCAATACAGCCACTTCCTGTGCCCACATCCAGGAAGTTTTGAACAGCTTGCTGTTCTGCAGTCTCTAAAATCCAGTGCACCAGTTCTTCGGTTTCCTGGCGCGGGATCAGCACAGCTCCGCTGACCTTAAATTTTAAGCCGTAAAACCAGGCTTCAGCAAAAACATACTGCAGGGGCCTGCCATCTTTCAGCGCAGATAATATTTTTTGATAACTCTCCTTCAGCTCATGATCAACCAGCGAATCACTTTGCAGCATCACCTGTGTGCGGCTTAATGCCGAAAGGTGTTCTGCCGTAAGGTAAAACAATTGTGCTGCTTCTTCTGTGCCGTACAGTAATTTTAGCTCATCAATAAAATATAGTTCCAGTTGCTTTAGTGTCATTAAGGCAAAAGTAATTAATAATGTTGCATGTCAATGGTTGAAATATTTCAACATCTCATAAATTGAAGGTACTTTTGCTTGTATGAACGATGAATTATTCATGAAGCGCTGCCTGGAATTAGCAGAAATGGGAAATGGCAGCGTGAGCCCGAATCCGATGGTTGGCTGTGTGATTGTTAGCGAGGGAAAAATCATCGGTGAAGGATATCATCAGCAGTATGGAAAAGCACATGCTGAAGTGAATGCTGTGAACGTTGTGCTGGCCGCATATGGAGATTCAGCTGCAGAAATGCTCCGTAAATCCACTGTTTACGTAAGCCTTGAACCCTGTGCGCACTTTGGAAAAACACCTCCATGTGCGGATCTGTTGATCCGTCACCAGGTGCGGAAGGTAGTTATCGGCAACAGGGATCCTTTCCCGGATGTGAACGGTAAAGGCATTGAAAAGCTGGAAGCTGCCGGAACCGAAGTTGTTCATGGAATAATGGATCATGAATGCCGGCATCTTAACCGCCGTTTTTTTACCAGGATAGCGGAACACCGGCCATATATTATATTAAAGTGGGCAAGAACGGCAAATGGCTACTTTGCCCCAAAGAATACCACACAACAATGGATCAGCGGACCACTGGCAAAAAAACTGGTACATAAATGGCGTACTGAAGAAGATGCTGTGCTGGTTGGCAGGCAAACAGCCTTCGCGGATAATCCCAGGCTGAGTGTCCGGGAATGGACAGGCAAAGACCCTATGAGGATTGTGCTAGACCGCAAACTTCAGCTTCCGGAAAGTATTAACTTATATGATGCTGGTGCGAAGACGGTTATTCTCAACGAGCTAAAGACTGATGTTATCAATAATCTGCATTTTATATCAATGGAAGACATGCAGTATTATCTTCCGCAAAAGATTGCTTATCAGTTATACCTGATGGACGTACAGTCCATTATTATTGAAGGGGGAGCAAATATCCTGAATCAGTTTATCTCTGCCGGCTTATGGGATGAGGCGAGAGTTTTTAATTCAAAAAACAACTGGGACACAGGTATCTATTCTCCCCAGATCAACGGAAAGATCACTTCCGTGACAGAGGTTGATCAGGACCATTTAACAATTTACGAAAACATCAGAAACTAATGATTTATATATTTTTAAGTATCTGCTGCAGTGTGACCGTGGCAGTGCTGTTAAAACTGGCAAGAAGATATCAGATCAATGTTTTACAGGCAGTGATGTGGAATTACCTTGCCGCTATTCTGCTGAGTTTTGTGTTTTTCAGGCCGGCCATCGGGACCATAGCAGTTATGCCTTCAACACTGACAGTGGTGCTGGGCATCCTTCTGCCGGTGCTGTTTCTTGTACTTGCAGCTTCGGTGAGGAACATCGGTATTGTTAAAACGGATATCGCCCAGCGGCTCTCTCTTTTTATTCCAATCCTCGCAGCCTTATTTATTTTTGGCGAGAAGTTCAGTAATATGCGTATTGCGGGCCTTATCGTAGGATTTATCGCCATATTTTTAACCCTGTTCCGCAAATCCAGTGGCAAACAGGAAAAGTTCAGCTACCTCTACCCTGTGCTGGTTTTCATCGGATTTGGTGTGATAGACGTGATTTTTAAAAAGCTATCCAAAATTGAACTGATTCCCTATACCAGTACACTGATGATCGTTTTTTGTATATCATTTATTGTAGCGATGGTGATACTTTTGTACACCATTGTTGTAAAGAAGCAGAAAGTCCAGCTCATCAATTTTGCCTGCGGAATTGTACTGGGGTGTTTTAATTTTGGCAATATCCTGTTTTATATGAAGGCGCACCGTGCGCTGGCAGATAGTCCCTCTACAGTATTCGCAGCGATGAACATGGGCGTAATATTGCTGGGAAGCCTGGTAGGCATTATCATGTTCAAAGAAAAAGTAACCAGGATCAATTATATCGGGATCACACTGGCCCTTGCGGCAATCCTTCTGATCACCTTATCCCAGGCCAATGCTGTTCGATGACACCTACAGAACCATCATTCACCCCTCTGAGGGCCTCTTCAGGGATAAGGGCAGTAAGTTTATTGCATTTGCCCGGCCTATACTTTCTGAGGCCGATATCAAACCGATCCTGATATCCCTGCGAACAGAACATACCAAAGCAAACCATTTTTGTTATGCCTGGCGGCTTAGCCCGGACAGGAATGTGTACCGTGTAAATGATGATGGCGAACCTTCAGGAACGGCCGGCAGACCTATACTCAACACACTGCTCTCTGCTGACGTTACAAATATCCTGATTGTAGTAGTTCGCTATTTTGGTGGAACGCTGCTTGGTGTTCCCGGGTTAATCAACGCTTACAAGCTGGCTGCTGCAGAAGCGCTCGGCGCAGCTGAGATTGTTGAACGAACTGTGAATGACAGATATGAACTAAAGTTTGATTACCTTGTGATGAACGATGTCATGCGCCTGGTAAAAGACGAACAACTGCATATACTTGAGCAGCAGTTTGACACTAACTGCCGCATAAGCTTTGAAGTAAGGAAATCACAATTGAACAAGGTGCTGCAAAGGATCGAAAAGCAAAACGGAATTGAAGTAAAGTACCTGGGGACAAGCTGAGCGTTCAACCATCAGCAACAACAAAATATTAGCTCTTAAAAACCATTACCTGTCATGTCAAAATTATCGGAAGCGGACCTGATCATCAATCCTGATGGCAGCATTTACCATTTAAACTTACAGCCCGGCGATCTCGCAGATACAGTGATCACTGTAGGCGATCCTGACCGTATCTCCTCAGTGACCAAATACTTTGACCGGATTGAACTCAGGAAAGGGAAAAGGGAATTTCTAACACAGACGGGTTACATTGGATCAAAGAGGATTACAGTGATATCTACTGGAATAGGAACAGATAACATTGATATTGTTTTCAATGAACTTGATGCCCTGGTAAATATCGACTTTGAAACCAGGCTGGTAAAAGATCAGCTGACTTCGCTCAAACTGATCAGGATCGGTACTTCCGGTGCGATTCAGAGCGATCTGCCGCTGGGGACCATTCTTGCTTCTTCTCATGGCCTGGGAATGGATTCACTGATGCACTATTATAATCAGCAATCTACTCTGGAAGATTCAGTTATCTTACGTCATATCAAGAAACACTTTGCAGATGTTCAGGGAATTGAACCGTATTTGACTTCTGCTGATGCAGGGTTACTGGCCACCATAGGACGTGGCATGGTACAGGGAATAACTGCTACTGCACCAGGATTTTACGGGCCGCAGGGAAGGCAGGTTAGAGCCGCAAATGGTGTGCCCGACCTGATCGGCATGCTGAACAGCTTTGGCCATCAGAATCTCCGGATTACCAATCTAGAGATGGAAACTGCCGGTATTTACGCACTTGCAAAACTGCTGGGGCACCAGGCTATTTCTATCAATGCAATTTTGGCCAGCAGGTTAAATTTTCAGTTCAGTACGCAGCCCGACGTGATCGTAGATCAGGCAATCAAACTCGTTCTTGAACGAATTGTACAGTTGCCAGACTGATTTTTATATTTATTGATCTACCTTTGCAGCTTCATTTCCCATCTTCCTCAATGACTAAGAAAAGACACTTTTTCCTTATACTTCTACTAGGTTCACTTACCGCACTTGGCCCTTTTTCGATTGACATGTATCTTCCCGGTTTTCCGGCCATAGCTTCCGATCTGCATACAACGGTTGCCAAAGTTTCCCTCTCTCTGTCCGGATTTTTTATCGGGATCTCTGCTGGACAGCTATTGTATGGCCCTTTGCTGGATCGTTTTGGCAGAAAGAAACCACTTTATATCGGGCTGATGATTTATATTCTTGCCTCCGTGGGCTGTGCTTAT
Source organism: Pedobacter westerhofensis (assembly GCF_900182595.1). Lineage (GTDB taxonomy): Bacteria > Bacteroidota > Bacteroidia > Sphingobacteriales > Sphingobacteriaceae > Pedobacter > Pedobacter westerhofensis. The sequence continues at coordinate 217,750 of NZ_FXTN01000012.1, forward strand.
GCCTCAACGATCAATATGCTGATTATACTCAGATGTGTACAGGCTATAGGCAGTTGTGCTGCCGCAGTGGCTTCGATAGCCATGGTAAGAGATCTGTTCCCTGTGTCGGAGAATGCTAAAGTATTTGCTTTGCTGATGCTGGTTGTAGGCGTTTCTCCAATGATAGCCCCAACGGTTGGCGGATATGTGACTACTGCATTTGGATGGCATTCTGTGTTTATCGTATTGATGGTGTTGGGCCTGATTAACCTGCTGGCCAGTATTTTTGGTTTGCCGGACAGCTACAAACCAGACAGTACCATCTCTTTAAAACCAAAACCGATACTCAAAAACTTTTTAACGGTACTTACCGAACCTCAATTCTATACCTATGCCCTAACCGGTGCAGTTGCTTTCTCCGGTCTGTTTGCCTATGTGGCGGGCTCCCCGCTGCTTTTTATGGACATCTTTGCTGTGAAAGAAGAAACTTATGGGTGGATCTTTGCCTTTTTGTCTATCGGGCTAATTGGCTCAAGTCAGGTAAATACCCTGTTGCTAAGGAAATACAGCAGCGAACAACTCATATTTGCTGCACTGATCTGCCAGGCGATTACCGGCCTCGTTTTTCTGCTGGGCAGCTTTAACGGATGGTTTGGCCTTCCGGAAACTATATTTCTGCTGTTTATATTTTTAAGCTGCCTTGGGGTGGCCAATCCAAATACCTCCGCATTATCGCTCACTCCGTTTACAAAAAATGCAGGGAGTGCTTCTGCACTGATGGGCGCTATCCAAATGGGTTTGGGAACTTTGGCCTCTATTGGGGTGAGTATGTTTGATACACGCTCTTCCCTGCCGCTGGTATCTATTATGGCATCAACATCATTACTGGCACTAACGATCCTGTATTTTGGAAGAAAGACTATCAAAAATAAAGTAGAAGCAGACAAGGACGGTGCCGTAGCATTTCATTAGGGCATTATTGTTTCGCGGGCATACCGGGCAGAGGAATGCCGCCTTCTTTGAGCGACTGCATCAGTTTTTCCTGGAAAATCAGCCTTGCATCATTAAAACCGTGAGAGTTGAGCCATACACTGATCATCACTTTATAACCGCTCTCTTCAAGAACTGAAATACCAATGCGGTGTTCAGGAGTTTTAAGAATGTCTTTTGAAAGGCTGATAGCCTGTTCGGTAAGTTTCAAAACATCATCATAGGCGATACCATAGCTGAATTTCATTTCGATATCGAGGCGCCTGCTTCCTTGTGTACTGATATTGATGATGATTTCATTGGATAATTTGCCGTTTGGCACGATCACTAACCTGTTATCAAATGTAGTAACGGTGGTATAGAAGATCTCGATATTGGTTACTGTCCCCTCCTGGCCCTGTGCGATGATATTGTCACCAACTTTGAAGGGTTTAAGCATCAGTATTAAAACGCCGCTGGCAAAATTCTGCAGTGTTCCTGAAAGCGCCAGTCCGGCGGCCACACCCAGGGCCCCGATCAGAGCGGCAAAGATGGTCATCTGAATACCTACAAATTGCATCACCGTAAAAAAAAGCAATATGCGGAGCACCACTACCGCTACACTGATAAAAAAGGGCTTTACAGAATCGTCCACGTTTTTTTTGTGCAAACCTCTTTGCATCCATCCGGAGAATAACCTGATCAGCCATAATCCGGTTAAAAGGATTGCAATACCGATCAGGATATTTGGTCCCTTATCGATGATCCAGTTAAAAGCTTTATCATAAAATTGTAGTGTGCGGTCTGGGGTAGCTGCTTTCATAATGTCTTTCTGAGTCCTTGATTACGTCGGAATGTTATCAATTTATAACGAATTTGCCCTTAAAAAGTTCATACATTATTAAAAAACAGCAAACAAAAAATGCGGGCAGATGTTCAGTTTACAGACCAAGTTGAAAAAATATGTTTAGCAGAATATCACATAATATAACTATCTCAGCAGCAAAGAGATTGTTGGATACAAATAAAAAGGAGACCTTAAGCACCGCGAAACGACTGCTGTCTATCGCTGCCGGTGCTTATATTTTGCAGAGGGGGATCAGAAGTGTGGCCAGGCATCCGGTAACAAGTATCCAGGAGGCAGTTCTCGGTATTTTTCTTATTTATGATGCAGTCCATACGATTAAGGAAACCTATCCGCAACAGCCTAAGGAACCTTCACAGATACGCAGGAACCAGATCCAGGGTAATGATCCCTCAAGCGCCGTACCTGCCTTTGTGTAGCTTAGGGGCAGATAAATTATATCATTAACAAGAGCAGTATTGTTCAGACGGCCTCAGGCTTATGAATTATACTGCTCTTTCTTTTTGCGCGCTGTTCCCGGTTCAGTATTCGCCTAAATGCTGTCCTTCAGCCGGTAGAAGAAAGCCGACAAATCCGCCAGTTCTGCACGAAGCATTGTTCCATATTTGTGCAGGTACCTTTCTCTGTCATTCATATAACTGAGCTCCGGAAGTTTGGACAGCATTTCAAGCAGCGTAAGGATCATCATATTAATTTCGTTCACGTTTTTGAAGAAATATATTTCTGTATACTGTCCAAAAATGAGGATATCCATTGAGGCCCTGGTCTTGATCCTCCATATTTCATTCTTTATTCGTGTGTCGTCAATTAGTTCCGCCATTGGTGTCCTGATCACCTGCAGTTCCTTGATCAGATAAGTCAGCATATCGAGCTCACTTAAACTTTCGGCCAGATCATAATATAGCATGGTCTTGATTTAATAAAATGGTTAGCATTTATTTAATATTTCCTGTTCCGGATTTTGCTCCTGAGCTTCTTTAGTCCGCGGTCCCTGATTTGTCTGATTCTTTCCTTGCTCAGATGATACAGAAACGCAATCTCCTCCAGTGACATGGGCAAGGCACCAGATAAGCCGAAGTGGAGCTTTAAAACCGTTTCCTCCCTGGCTGACAGGAGCTTCAGCATTTCAGCAACTTCATAAATTTTATCTGAATGAGTAAGCTGCTGGTCTGAAGAGGCATGCCGGTCAGCCAGCGTACTGATTACGGTTGTTTTTGTGTCATCATGGAGGGCATCATCAAGGGATAGCGGCCTGGCGGCATGGTTGAGACTGTCCTTTACTTTAATTTCAGTAAGGCTGATTTCTGCTGCGATTTCTTCATGCGTTGGGTGCCGTTGCAAACGTTGCTCAAGTTTAGACAAAGTCTTGTTGATCTTTGAAATGGAATTAATCAGGTTAAGCGGTAAACGGATCACACGGCTTTGCTCAGATATAGCTAGTATAATAGTCTGCCTGATCCACCATACTGCAAATGAAATAAATTTGAACCCTTTGGTATGATCAAATTTCACCGCCGCTTTGATCAATCCCATATTGCCTTCGTTGATCAGGTCGCCCAAACTCAGTCCCCTTCCCTGATAATTTTTAGCCACAGATACCACGAACCGCAGATTAGCATTCACCAAAAGGTCCAGGGCAGCCTGATCACCTTCGCGGATCTTTTTTGCCAGCCATACCTCTTCTTCCATATTGAGCAGCGGTATCCGTGAGATATCAGCTAGGTACCTGTTTACAGAGTCTGCATCTCTTTCTGTTATTGATGGATTTATTTTTAATTCTCTCATCGGTAATAATAGTTACACAAAGCTTTGTATTTATGATCTGAAAAAAAAGTGAATAGGGCTAATCGTGAAAAAATTTCAGATATTTCTGTATTTAGTTAAATTTATTACATAATAAATTTACAACAATACCTGTCACCTAAATAAATCGCATATATTTAACCGCAACATAGATGTTAATTAATTTAGAGGTAAAACTTTAAATAAAAAACAAATGAAAAACAGATTAGACGACTTAGACCTGAAAATTCTGAGATTGATGCAACTGGATGCAAGGATGCCTCTCAAGCAAGTTGCGGCCATTTTAAACAAGGCTGTAGCTACCATATGTACCCGCATTAAGAAGATGGAAAAAATGGGGGTGATACGGGGTTCCAGGCTTCAGCTTGATTTATCTGCCCTTGGTATTGAAGCAATTGGCTGCATATATCTGAGTGTAGACCGCCAGTCGGGCAAAACTAAAAAGTTACTGGCATCCGAACTGAACAAGATCAAAGGTGTGGTTTCCTGTACGAGCATTACCGGACAGGCCAGTATCAAGGTTGAAATTGCGGTTAAGAACATGAAGAGTTTTAACCATGTAAGGGATACCATTGCGAGTATTCCAAATGTTACCGTTTTAAATGGCGATATGGAAGTGGAGGTGATCATACCGGATAAAGGCCTGGATTTCTGATATGCTGATTGGTCAAACTTCCTGTAACAGATAACCTGTTACGGGAAGTTTAACCCAATAAAAACTGTCAGCGTATCAAAAAACACCGATATACTAGCTAAAAACAATTAAGTTTGCATCTTAATTTTTGGTGATGTTAAAAAGGATACCTTCCTATATTGGCTTGTTTTTCATTTATGCGCTTTCTCTGCTGCCATTGCGGGTACTCTATCTTTTCGCGTCATTGCTCTACCTCGTCTTATATTACATTACCGGGTACCGGAGAGCAGTGGTGAGCACAAACCTTAAAAAGTCATTTCCGGAAAAGAGTAGTGAAGAAATCAAGCTGATTGAAAAGCGCTACTACAAGTATCTTTCAGCACTGATTTTTGAAATAATTAAAATGTCTACGATCTCTAAAGCACAATTAAAGCGGCGTTTCATCTGGAAAAATATTGAACAGATGAATGCGTACGCAGACCAGGGAATTGGTGTGCTGGCCTGTTCTGCGCACTATGGGAACTGGGAATGGGGAACCTTGTCTATAGGGCTTAGTTTCAAAGGAAATACCTATCCAATCTACAAGCCTCTATCCAGTAAAGCATTTGATCAGTGGTTTAACCATATCAGAACAAGATTTGGAAATCAGCTGATTGCCATGAGGCAAACTTACAGGTCGCTGGCCGAAACTAAAAATATTCCCAGCCTTTACCTTTTTGGCAATGATCAGGCGCCACCAAAAGAGGAATCCCATCAATGGATCACTTTTCTGAACCAGCATACGTCAGTTCAACAAGGAATGGAGAAGATTGCAATAAAAACTAACAGACCAGTGTTTTATCTTAAGCTGTCAGTTCTCAGAAAGGGATATTACCAGGTAGAATGTATTCCGATTTGTCTTAATCCTGCAGCAAGTTCGCAACAGGAAATCACGGCGCTTCACACCAGCCTGCTCGAAGAGATCATCCGGGAACGGCCGGAATATTGGCTGTGGAGCCACAAAAGATGGAAACATCAGCCGGGCTAATGTTTCCGTTTTTCTTTAAAAACTGATTGTTAAGCCTGCCTATTCAGTAACCTGAAGATTTAATACTTCTGTTGTCTGACTTCTGATGGATGCAGCCAATGCGGCATCGTCGCTTAAGGCCTTACCGTATGAAGGGATCATTGCTTTCAGTTTGGATGTCCATTCAGGTGTTTTCATTTGATCTTTAAAGCAGCGCTCCATCAGGGTTACCATGATAGAAACCGCGGTAGATGCGCCCGGAGAAGCACCCAGCAAAGCAGCAATAGATCCATCGGCAGCAGTAACTACTTCTGTACCAAACTCCAGTATGCCGCCGTGTTCTGCACTCTTTTTAATTACCTGCACACGCTGACCTGCAGTTTCCAGTTCCCAGTCTTCCATTACGGCAGCAGGAAGATATTCCCTCAGTGCGTCCAAACGGTCTTCAGGCGACTGTCTTACCTGGTCGATCAGGTATTTGGTTAATGGTATATTATCCAGGCCGGCAGCGATCATTGGCCTGATATTATTTACTTTGATAGACATTGGTAGGTCAAGCAGCGATCCGTTTTTCAGGAAACGTGTAGAAAATCCGGCGTATGGACCAAATAACAAAGCTTTCTTTCCATCAATCATCCTGGTATCCAGGTGAGGAACAGACATTGGCGGGGCACCAACAGATGCTTTGCCATATACTTTTGCATTGTGGCGTTCAATCACTTCGGGATTTACACATTTCAGCCACTGGCCGCTTACGGGAAAGCCGCCAAATCCTTTACCTTCGGGGATATCGGATTTTTCAAGTAATGGCAAAGATCCACCACCTGCACCAATAAATACAAACTTTGCTTTAACCGTTCTTTTATCACCGGTCTCCTGGTCTTTAATTTTCACTTCCCAGATGCCGTCTTTTTGTTTCAGTTTACGAACCTCCTTATTGAATTCCATATCCACGTCAGGTTTGGTCATCAGTGAATTGAACATCATCCTGGTGAGTGCACCAAAGTTTACATCCGTGCCCAGCATCATTCTGGTTGCCGCAACCTTTTCTTCAGGATTCCTGCCGGCCATTACCAGCGGCATCCATTCAGATAATTGTTTGGCATCGTCAGAGTAAGTCATCCCCTTAAACAGCTCACATTCCTGTAATTTTGCATACCGTTCTTTCAGGAAATTCACATTGTCCTGGCCCCATACAAAACTCATATGCGGGATGCTCTTGATAAAAGTCTCAGGTGTATCTACCAGGTTATTCTGTACAAGAAAAGACCAAAACTGTTTGGATATTTCAAAAGACTCTGCAATTGCTACAGCCTTTTTAGTCTCCACAGAACCATCTTCCAGCTGTGGTGTATAATTTAACTCACAAAATGCTGAGTGTCCTGTTCCGGCGTTATTCCAGGCGTCTGAGCTTTCTGCGGCGGCAACATCCAGCCGTTCAAAGATCTCGATGCTTAATTCCGGATCAAGCTCTTTTAAGAGCACACCAAGGGTCGCACTCATAATGCCTGCGCCAATTAACACTACATCAACTACTTTATTTGAATTAATATTTTTACTGATCATGAACGGTAGATAGGTTATTCTTATATATTGGCCACAAAATTAATATAATGACGCATAGTTAGGCCTAAATTTTCTATTTTATGCGTCATATTTTGAAGATTTCTGATAAAAGTGAGATATAATTATCTGATCTGTCCATTTCCCCTCACCACCCACTTATAACTGGTCAGTTCTGCCAGTCCCATTGGTCCGCGGGCATGAAGTTTCTGCGTGCTGATTCCTATTTCTGCACCCAGGCCAAACTGCCCGCCATCGGTAAAAGCAGTGGAAGCATTGGCATAAACTGCTGCTGCATCAACTGCGTTAAGGAAGGTATTGATGATATCCTCATCTTCGGCAACAATCGCTTCGCTGTGCCGGGAACTGTGGTCAGATATATGTGCCAAAGCGGTTTCCAGGCCGTCAACAGTTTTGATTGCCATCTTATAATCGAGGAATTCCGTGCCATAATCTTCGGGACTGGCATGATAAAGCAGTTCCCGGGGATATGAGCCTTCAACTGCTGCAAAAGCCGCATCATCAGCAAAGATCTGTACAGATTTATCAGCGAGCGGCAGGATGAGTTCAGCCAAATCAGAAAGCCTGGCTGAATGGACCAGCAGGCAGTCCAGCGAATTGCATACGCTTACCCGTCTGGTTTTGGAATTGAAGATAATCCCTTTGCCCTTTTCTTTATCCCCTGACTGATCAAAATAGGTATGTACTATACCTGCACCCGTCTCAATTACGGGAATTTTACTGTTGTTACGGACATAGGTAATGAGCGACTGGCTCCCTCTCGGGATCAGTACATCCACAAAACCAACGGCGTTGAGCAGCGCCGCAGTTGCTTCCCTTTCTGCAGGAAGTAATGTTGCTACACTGACATCTATATGACGCGATTCCAAGACATCGTGAATGACTTTAGTGAGGGCGATATTTGAAAATTCGGCATCGCTCCCGCCCTTCAGCACTGCAATATTACCGGTTTTAAAACATAAAGAAAATACATCGAGGGTAACGTTGGGCCTTGCCTCGTATATTACTCCGATTACCCCCAGAGGGACGCGGATTTTGGTCAGATCAAGCCCATTCGGGAGTGTGTCTGCAGAAATCTGTTCACCCAGCGGACTGTCCAGTGCTGCAACATTTCTCATTTCCAGGGCCATATCGCCTAGTCTTGCAGCAGTCAGCTGCAGCCTGTCATATTTGGGATCATCGGCAGACATCCTGGCCAGGTCCTTTTGGTTTGCCGCAAGGATACTTTCAGCCCTGGCTACAACCTGGTCAGCAACCTCATTTAAAACTGTGTTTACGGTCTCTTTTGCTAAACGGTGGATGGTACGGCTCGCCTTTACTGCATTTTCAAAATATATACTATAATCTTTTTCCATTTCCTTTTAGCCTACTGCATAAAAATAATTATAATGGACTAAAGGTTTTTCCCCTTTTTGTCCTATTCTTTCTCTGGCTTTGTCTGAACCGTATTCAGCAATTCCCAAGCCAATTAATACCCCGTTCTCATCTACCAGACGAATAATATCGCCTTTTTTAAAATCAGATGATATATCGAGCAGCCCTACCGGCAACAAGCTCCTGGCCTGTCCGGAGATCAGTGCTTTGGCGGCGCCCTCATTCAGTTTTACGATGCCCGTTGCAGAATCCTCAGAATGTGCGATCCACTTTTTCTTTCCGGAGGTATTCTTTTCGGGCACAAAAAATGTGTTCAGCACCTTTCCTTCTACCAGGTCGGTTAATACGTTGGCACGTGTGCCATTGGCAATGTGTACAGGGATGCCCAGTTTGGCAACTTTCTGGGCCATTCCAAGCTTGGTAACCATGCCACCACGACCTGAGCCTGATTTTGCAGTGCTGATGAAAGAGCTGATGCTGTCGTTATCCCTTTTAATTTCCCTGATGACCGACGAGGAGGCGGATTTCGGGTCGCCGTTATAGATTCCATCCACGTTGGAAAGGATGATCAGTGCATCAGCGTCCAGCATTGACGCCACTAATCCGGCCAGCTCATCGTTATCCGTAAACATCAGTTCGGTCACTGAAACCACGTCATTCTCGTTAACTATCGGAATTACCTGGTGTTTCAGCAGGATCGACAGACAGCTTTTGATATTGAGGTAATGTTTCCGGTCGCGGAAATCTTCTTTGGTAACCAGCACCTGCGAGCATAACATCTGATGTTTTTCAAAGAGCGACAAATAGGTGTTGATCAGTTTGATCTGACCGATGGAGGCCAACAGCTGACGCGCTGCTACAGCGTCATGTTTCTCAGAGATACTGATCATGCTCCTTCCGGCGGCTACAGCACCGGAAGAGATCACCACTACGGTTTTCCCCTGTTTTTTAAGGGTTACAATCTGATCTACGAGGTGCGCGATCCTTGCTTCGTCCGGAAAACCATTTGGTTGGGTAAGTACATTAGAACCGATTTTTACAACGATTCTTTTATAGGCAGCGGCCATCATATGATAAAAGTAAAAATTTCAAAAAAGTATTTAATTGCTACAGGAGGGCGATCAATCCTGTCCAGCCCGTCTGGTGGCCCGCTCCCAACCCTTTTCCGTTATCGCCGTTAAAATACTCATAAAACTGTATATAATCTTTAAAATGCGGATCATGGTTAAATTTGGGGTGACCACCCGATACGGGTCGTTCTCCCGCTTCGTCTTTAAGGAACAACGATTTTAAACGTTTGCTCAACAGGGCTGCAATCTCAGCAAGACTAAAGTATTCACCGGACCCGGTAGGGAATTCTACCTTGAAGTCATCTGTATAGTAATCCTGGAAATTCTTCAGCGATTCGATAATCAGGTAATTCATCGGCATCCAGACAGGGCCGCGCCAGTTGCTGTTGCCACCAAACATATTGGAATCACTTTCTGCCGGAAGGTAACTTACTGAATAATCAAATCCATCCAGCTGATACCGAAATGGATTTTCACAATAGGCTTTAGATACGGAACGTATGCCGTGATCCGACAGGAACTCATTGGCATCCAGCATTCTCTTCAGCAGCAGTTTCATCCTGTGCCCCCGCAAAAGGGATAGCAAATGCTGGTTATTGCCTTTAGTATCTGTCCAGTGGCTCACCAGTTTAACCAGGTCGGGCCGTTTTTCCGTAAACAAGTCCATCTGCTCTTTCAATTTTGGCAGCTTGTCCCATTTGGCTTCTTCAAAAACAACTTGTGAGAACAAAGGAATCAGTCCGACAAGGCTTCTCAAACGCAGACTGTCGGCAGTTCCGTCCGGTTTTCTCAGCATGTCATAGAAAAATCCATCCTGCTCGTCCCATAATCCGGCAGAATCTTCTCCCATTGCAGAGATGGAGCCGGCGATATATAGAAAATGTTCAAAAAACTTAATGGCCATTGCTTCAAAAACGCGGTGATGTGATGCCAGTTCCAGGCTAATTTCCAGCATATTCAGTGCATACATGGCCATCCAGCTGGTGCCGTCTGCCTGTTCCAGAAATCCTCCTCCCGGTACCGGCTGGCTCCTGTTAAAGACGCCGATATTATCCAGGCCAAGGAATCCTCCTTCAAAGATATTGTTGCCCTCACTGTCCTTTTGATTTACCCACCAGGTGAAGTTGAGCAGCAACTTATTAAACAGGTCGATCAGAAACGTCACATCGCCCCTGCCCTTGGCTTTTTTATCAATTTGGTAAACATGCCATGTAGCCATTGCGTGCACGGGTGGGTTTACATCTCCAAAATCCCATTCGTATGCAGGCAGCTGTCCGCTTGGGTGCATATAATTCGCACTTACCATCAGCCTGAGCTGCGCTTTCGCAAAGTCGGGGTCTACAGCAGCAAAGCTGATGCAGTGAAAGGCAAGGTCCCATGCCGCAAACCAGGGGTATTCCCATTTATCTGGCATGGATAAGATGTCATTTGCAACAAAGTGTTTCCAATGTGAGTTGCGTCCCTTTTTCCTTTTTTCATCGGGACGGGGCTGGCCTGAATCTCCCTTAAGCCAGCGGTTGATATCATAACTATAAAACTGTTTGTTCCAGAACATACCTGCCCAGGCCTGGCGCTGCATGCTTTTCTCTTCAACCTCAACTGCAGTCATCTGGCAGCTGTTGTAAAACTCATCAGTTTCTGTAATACGTTGTATAAAAATCTGGTCGAAATCTTTAAAAGCCAGGGCCTGCTTGTCTTTTGACAACCTGAGCCTGATTTGCCGGCTTTCCCCCGGCGGAATTTCCAACTGGTAACGCAGCCCTACCTTAGTACCGCTCTGGTCAGGGTTCACTGCAGAATGACGGCCATTTACGATGGCTTCATTAATGCCATCCTTCACATATGGAGTGGCATTGGGGAAATTATATAAACGCCTGTTGTTGCTTTCGTTTTCTGTAAACAGAAAATCCGGGTTTCCGTCCGCACAGCAATGATAGTCTCCGATATCAGCGGAGCGAAGTAAAAGCGTGTTATGGCCGTGATTGAGGATCTCAGGTTTTGCTGCGCCATTAAACCATGTATTTCTGAACCAGAGTTGCGGGATCACCTCAATGGAAGCTGTTCCGGCGCTCCTGTTCCATACCGTGTACCTGATGAGCAGGTCTTCTATATCATTTTTAGCATATTCTATAAAAACGTCGGCATATTCATCATTGTCAAACAAGCCGGTATCTATCAGTTCGTATTCTGGTTTGGTTTTGTCGCGACGGGCATTTTCATCAATCAGGTCCTGGTATGGAAACGCGTTTAAGGGATACTTGTACAGCATTTTCATGTAGCTGTGGGTAGGACTGCTATCCAGATGGTAATAGATTTCCTTTACATCTTCGCCGTGATTGCCCTGTTCATTAGTGAGGCCGAATAGTCTTTCCTTAAGGATGGGGTCTTTACCGTTCCAGAGCGCAAGTGCTACGCAAAGGAACTGTTTATCGTCACTAAAACCACCAATACCTTCCTCTCCCCAGCGGTAGGCTTTGCTTCTGGCCATATCATGCGTAACATGGTTCCAGACATCCCCATTGCTGCTGTAGTCTTCTCTCACGGTTCCCCACTGACGGTCAGTCACATATGGACCCCACTTCAGCCAGTTGGTTTTTCCTCCATAATTGTTTTGGATACGCTGCTGTTCAGGATTGAGTTGACTACTGGAGTTCATACTCCAATAATAAGGAATGTTGCGCGGATTTTCTCCCTTTGTAGTTAAAACTTGCCTGAAATAAACAATCCGGGAACGCCATTCTGATATGAAGGCATCATCACGGTATTGGATTTTTTCCTGCCCCACACTGCACGTTTTACTGATGGATACACCAGGTAGGCAAATTTGGTGGACAGAATACCAATCCCTGCTCCTGCCACCACATCACTAAACCAGTGATAGCTCTTATATAATCTAAGCACGGCGGTTGTAGTTGCCACGCTGTAACCAGCTGCAGTATACCATGGTGATATTTCTCCGTATTCCTGGCGAAGGAACTCCGCAGAAGCAAAGGCGGTAGCGGCATGGCCGGAGGGAAATGAATAATCGTTGAGCCTGTTGGGTCTCAACCTGTTACTGCTTTTCTTGAGCACATTGATCGTGATCCCGGTAAAGGCGCTGGATATCAGCAAAATGGAAGTCTTGTCGCGGAAATTGTTCTTGCCTTTTACGCCAAACAGATCCAGTCCGTATACTGCCACTGCCGGCACATATCGGAGATAATCATCTGCGTTGGTATAGAAATTACGGTTATCATGTTTGATGGATTTATAGATCTGATTATCAGCACTGCGCAAAAAATCAGCATTGAGTGCAGTAAAGCCGTAAGCTACTGCTGCAGTTGCAGGAATGAAAGCATACAGTTTAAGCTTGCCCTGGTCCCTCAATCTGGCCTGTCCACGATTTTTATGATGAATACTATCCTGGTGATCTGATGTATCCTTTTTTATTTTTATTGAATCGGTTTCCTGTGCGCGGAGCGTGATGCCGCAAAAGCAGAAAACCAGGAATGACAGCGAAAGTTTAGTGAACATGTACTGATCTACGAAATTGCGTGCCAAAACGATTAAATGATGCTAATATTATTGTTTGCAAATCAAATAACATTTTCGTAAATTCATATTAACATTAAAACCAAGTATAGATCATGAAAGTATTAACGAAAATTCAGGAATGGGGCGATCGCCATCATCCAAAATGGCTGGACTTTATCAGGATGGCCTTAGGCTTAACTTTGATGTGGAAGGGAATCGAATTCGCTTTCAATTTACATGCTTTCACCACGCTGATGGAAAATGCGGGATTAGGTTTTGCGGTATCTATCAGTCTGATGGCGCACCTTATTATTGCGCTCCATTTAATTGGCGGTCTGATGATTGCGCTGGGCTCCCATACACGGATGTTTTGCCTGCTTAATCTTCCGGTTGTGCTTGTTGCCGTTTTCTATGTGAACCTGCCCAATCAGATTTTTAGTCCGTACTCAGAGTTCTGGTTCTCCTCCGCAGTTGCCCTGGCGCTGATCTGCTTTTTAGTTGAGGGCGACGGTGTATTGTCTGTAGAACATGAGAAGCAAACGCTGGCCGAATAAAAATCAGGCTTTTCAATTATTTTTTGATAATTATCAAAACATGGACTGGTTTTTGAACTAAAAATGACAAAACATTATTTATTTAAAACTAATTGCCATGAATTACAAGAAATTATTGAATGATCAGTTGGATAGGCATACAGATAAAACTCCTGTTGTTGTTGCTTTACTGGCTGGACTAGCAGTTGGTGCTGCCCTGGGGGTGTTGTTTGCACCAGCCAGCGGAACGGAAACAAGGGATTTGATCGCCGATAAATCCAAAGATCTTGCAGATAGCGCTAAAGATAAACTGCAGACTTACAAAGAGAAGATTAAATCTGGTGCGGATCAGCTTGCTGATACAGCAAAAGATAAATATCAGACTTACAGCAGTAAAATCCAGGATGGAGTAGATGAGCTTTCTGATTTGAAAGATATCGCTGTAGAAAGTGTAAAATCTAAATTCAACCGTGCTGAAGATTTAGCGGATAATATCAAAACTGATGTTGAAAACGCTTAATTGCTCAGTTATACATAAAATGATATCAAAAAGCAGGCTAAAATAGCCTGCTTTTTTTATTGGATATTGATGGAAAAAACGCGCTTTGTTTTCGCATTTTTGTTTGCATTATTGCTGATCGGTGCGGGCATCAACCATATTCTTCATCCTGCAGCATATGCCTCCCTGATTCCTTCGTGGCTCCCTCTGCTGGCTACAAATTATTTTACAGCACTGGTTGAGATCACACTTGGGACCGGCTTACTATTTGTCCGCTCCAGGCCAATGGCTGCAGCTGGAACAATTTTACTTATGGTTTTTTTTCTTCCCTTCCATGTTTATGATGCGTTCAGGGAGCATCCCGCTATAGGTTCTACCCTTCTCGCACTGATCAGGCTTCCGCTTCAGTTTGTCCTGATTTACTGGGCCTGGTTTGTTGTGCCTAAAGCAAGATAAATCTCAGCGAAGAGCAAACCGCTTCCCCCTCCGTAATGAGGTATTACATGAATATCCGTATGGATCTCCTTAATTCGTCTGCTCAGGTCATGTTCTTCCGTATCTGTCAGCCCTGCACCAATCAGTAAAATCTGATAATGCTGTTCCCTGCATTTTTGGAGTGCTTCCTCAGCATTTGAAACACCGGTAGCCCTCCATGATTCATTGGTATTTAACAAGCGGAGCACAGTGGCCAGAATCTTTTCATTTGTGCCTATCACCAGGATTTTAGTTAGCGTATCCATGATTAAACTTCCATTGGTACATCCATAATTAAAACTTCTGCATCAGTGCCGGCCGTGATGGTAAATCCTTCAGTTTCCCAAATCCCATATCCGTCACGTATGTGGAGTTTCTGGCCATTTACCTCCAGTTCCCCGTCAATTACAAATATATAGGCACCATTATTTTTTTTCTGAATAGTATAATCTACGGTACTGCCTTTCTCCAGCTTTCCAAGATTGAACCAGGCATCCTGATAGATCCATACGCCGGCATCATCCGGGTTTGGGGAAAGAATCTGTACCAGTTGGTTTGGCTGGGCAGGGCTTTCTATTTTTACCTGGTCGTACCTGGGTTCTACATTTCTTTTATTCGGGAAAACCCAGATCTGAAGAAATTTAACAGGCTCGCCTTCATTTTTGTTATACTCCATATGGTACATTCCCGTGCCAGCACTCATTACCTGGATTTCTCCGGTTTCGATGGTGGCCACATTGCCCATACTGTCTTTGTGTTGCAGGGCGCCTTCAAGCGCAATGGAAATGATTTCCATATTATCGTGCGGATGCTCACCAAAACCTCTTCCACCTTCAACTTCATCATCATTGAGTACCCGCAATGCACCAAACTGAACGCGTTCAGGATTGAAATAACTTGAAAAACTAAAAGTATGGTTACTCTTTAACCAACCGTGATCTGCCAGGCCACGTGATGCTGCTAAATGTAATACTGTTTGTGCCATGATGTGTAAGGATTTATTGTTGTATCACAAATTTACAGTATCATTTGATCTCCCGTCTTATCATAGAATAAGAAATCAATAATCCCCAATAATAGTTTCCCTGGTCAGCAATCGTCTTATGTATTCATTGGGTACTAAAAACTAAACTTATATCCAAGTGTAGCCCAAACTCCCGGCATCGGAACAGCACCGGCCTGTATATAATTTACATCAAATATGTTGGAGGCATCAGCATAAATACTGCTTTTTTTCAGCTTATATGACAAACGGGCATCAACAATCGTATAATCCTTATAAGTAATCCTTTCACAGTATCTGGCGGTTACAGTAAGAGACATCACCTTCAGGAAATCGGCATTTGCTGTAGCCGTCAATTGATTTTTGAGCGTCTCAATAGCATACCTTGAGAAATTTGCCATTGGAATGATCGTTTTAACTTTTGGATCAAGGTGTGTATAGGCCAGTCCAAATCTCATGCTATTAAAAAACTGAGAGTTATTTAACGTTCCTGTATTGTAATCGGCACTGAGTGTATAGCCCGTACTGTTTAGCTGTGCAAAGTTTTTCGGCTGCCAGGGATCTGTTTGTACAGCCTTTACCCAGTCGATAAAATCAGTGATTCTTCTTTTAAATACACTTGCATTCAAAACAAAGTGATTAGAATTATACTTTAATCCACCTTCTGCGTAACGTGATTTCTCCGGGCGCAGCTGGTCGTTACCAATATTGGTGGGGCCTTTATAATATAAATCGGTAAATGTAGGCAGGCGTTCTCCTGTACCCAGGTTCACAAAGACTTTCCAGTTACCCAAAAAAGTATATCCGGCATCAATTCCAGGCATCACCTGCCAGTCGAAATCAGAGTTATAATTTACATAAGTTCCAAGGTTGATCAGCAGGTTCTCTACTTTATCAAATTTGTATTCACCGTAAATACCCAGGTTATCACGGTTTCTTTTTCCAAGATTGGTACTCTTGATTTTTTCTTTCCTGCCTTCCAGGCCCAGTCCAAATTCACCGATTGAAGTATCAAAAACGTTGTTCAGTTCTGCACTTAACACCTGCGTTACATGGTGGTTATGAAATTTATCCGGTGTTTGTTTAATATAAAGATAGTCGTCTACATTATTTCTGTAGCTTAATCTTGGCAGTAATGTCCAGAAAGAGGTCAGTTGTGTTTTATAAGCCACGGCAGCCAGTGCAGTTTTAACGGTCTCTTCAGACTCGATATCACCAGGCGCAGAGTAATATCCATTCGCACCATAGTTGTTATGAATATATCCGCCGCTGATATCCAGCTGATCTGTTTTGCCCACATTCACCTTTCCCTGATAATACACTTTCTGATTATCGAATGCGGTGTTGTGACGGTATCCATTGCCGGCTTCCTGCCCAACAGAAAAAAGATGGCTGGATTCTTTTAATGCCAGTGTACCTGTAGCGCGTACACCATAATTTCCATAAAGATCACCACTTTCGTTCTTTTTGAAACTACTGCCGGTAAACACATTGGCAGAAACTCCTGTAGAAGTTACCGATTTGGTGACGATATTGATTGCTCCATTGAGTGCATTTATCCCGTAAATTCGTGATGCAGAACCTCTAAGCACCTCGATGTGATCGATATCATCAATGGATATAGGAAGGTTCATCATATTATGGCCTGTTTGCGGATCAGAAACTTTCACCCCATTGAGCAATACCAGCGTCTGGTCAAAAGTACCGCCGTCAATGCTGATATCGGCCTGTACCCCGCCCGGGCCGCGCTGACGAACATCAACGCCGGTGGCATAACTGAGTAAATCACTGACAGATCTTGAAGGCAGATTTTTGATCTGCTGATTGTCTATGATCCAGATGTTACGGTTTTGTTTGGAGAATGGAAGCTTAAGCCGGTTTTCTCTTACCAATACCTCATTTAAACTTTTAGTGGTATCACTTTGTGCTGCTGCATAACCGGCAGACAAACAAAATGCTACTATTACGGGTAATACTTTCTTCATATTTGATAAAATTGCTGCGAAGATATGAATTATTAAGTCAGATTAGCGCAGCAAAATTTCCTGTGGCTAGTGCCCGGGCTGTATAAACTTCATGGACAGCGCCGTTGAAGTCCCCAAAATAGCTCCTGTAGCTACGTCTGTGGGGTAATGAACCCCAAGATACATTCTTGAATAACTTACAGAACCCGCCCATAAATAAGCAGGAGCTATCACATACCACTTGCTGTATACCTGCGACAAAGCAGTAGCTGTTGTAAAAGATGATGAGGCATGGCCTGAAGGAAAAGACGAGCTGCCAGGTTCGTAAACCGCTACAATCTGAACGCGTCCGTGAAATGGCCTTGGCCGGCGGACAATCCTTTTGATCACAGTAGTTACCAGCAGATTAACAGCCGAACTGCTGGCGATATAAAGGGAGTTCTGACGTGTTCCTTTATCATTTGCAATCACACCGCCTGCAAATACACCGGCAGGCACAGCAACGTTGACCAGGTTATTATATTTGGACAAAAACATAAAGATGTTTGTTTTCTCAGGAGTACGGTGCTGAGAAAGATCAATCATAATATGATTGTCTAATCGTTGTAAAGCGCGGCTTTCCTTGAATGGTATCCTGTTCTTTATTGTATCTATCTGCTGGGCAGACAGGATAGCTGGTATTACAGATAAAAAGAAGATCTGTAATACCAGTATATATTTTGTAGAAATTGTCATTTACGATATGCTGATATCTGATTTAGACCACGCTTCCTTCATTGCTCCCAAAAAGGTTTCTGGCGACTGTGCTCCCGAAACTGCGAGCTTTTGGTCAAAAACAAAAAACGGCACTCCATTGATACCTATCTGCTGCGCGATGTGTTCATCGGCCCGCACTTCATTGCTAAAGTCAAAACCGCTGAGCATCGTTTCTACAGCAAATTTCTCCAGTCCGGCGGCTGTTCCAACTTCAGTAAGTACGGTATGGTCATCGATGTTTTTGCCATCAATAAAATAAGCGATAAATAAAAGTTCCTCTATTTCGTTACCCAGGTCCATTGATTTGGCCAGTTGTATTAAACGGTGCGCATTAAATGAATTGGCTACCACAGCATTGCCGATGTTAAACCGGAGCCCAACTTCAGCAGCAACTTTACTGACATGATCGTTCATTTGAACCGCCCATTCCCTCGTTTGGCCCTTTTTCTGTGCAAGGTATTCCGCAGGGTCCAGATCAGGCCTGGTTTCTGCTTCAGGATCCAGCTCAAAACTATGCCATTCCACTACTACATTATCTTTATGAGCGAACTTTTCCAGTGCCAGCTCAAATTTCCTTTTCCCAATATAACAAAACGGGCATCTTACATCCGACCAAATATCTACTTTCATTGCTGTTAATTTAGTGTTTATACTAATATAAGTTTAAACAAGCAGGCAACGCAAATGTTTAACCTGCACCCTTACCCTAACGATACTGTTACCTAAGCAGGCTAAACAGTTACCTTAAATATCGTTGTTTGCAGGTAAGTTTCGCCCGGAGCTAAAACAGTTTTTGGGAAAGCAGGTATATTGACACTATTGGGGGCATGCTGCGTCTCGATACAAAATGCTTCAAATTTCTTGTAGTCCCTTCCTCCTTTTCCATGAGCTACATTCAGGTACTTTGCTGTGTAGAAATGTGCAACAGGTTCTGTGGTGTACACTTCCAGTTTCAGGCCCGAAGTTCTTTCGGTAGTTTCCGAAGCCAGTCCCATCTGTCCGTAAGGTTTATCCAGTACATAAGTCTGGTCATATCCCTCTTCAGGGTCCCAATCCTGCCCGATTGCTTTTCCCCCGAGAAAATCATGTATTGTCCCTTCTCCAGGCAACACCTTCCCGGTAACGATGTAGTCGTTGTCCTGCTCCAGGTATTTGCTGGCAGTCATCCGGTGATGGTGTTCAGCTACATTCCCGCCTTGCCTGGCCAGATTGAAATATGTATGATGGGTAAGATTAATGGCTGTAGCAGCATCGCTCACCGCGTGGTAATCCAGGATCAGTTCATCTTCATCAGTCAATTTAAAGCTCAGCTGTACAGTTAAATTGCCTGGAAAATTCTCCTCGCCCGCAGGGCTGATATATTGTAAGGTTAAACTGGGATCGATAGTGGGCAGTATATCCCATACCTTTTTATCAAATCCGTTTTCTCCGCCATGTAGGCTTTGTGTAAGCTGATATTCAGATCCGCCGATCTGGAATTTACCATCCTTAATACGGTTGGCATAACGTCCTATTACAGCGCCCAGATAGGGGTATTCTGACAAATAATCTTCATTGAGGTACCCGTCAATATCATCAAATCCGAGCACAATATCCTGATCTTCACCATGAGCGTTCTTTACAATAAA
This sequence comes from Pedobacter westerhofensis, assembly GCF_900182595.1. Taxonomy (GTDB): domain Bacteria; phylum Bacteroidota; class Bacteroidia; order Sphingobacteriales; family Sphingobacteriaceae; genus Pedobacter; species Pedobacter westerhofensis. The sequence continues at coordinate 237,404 of NZ_FXTN01000012.1, forward strand.
ACTGCTCACAATGGCACCATAATTATATATCTTTACTTTACTCCCGCGGGTATTGGTCAGCTCTACAGCGAAAACTTCTTTTCCATCAATAATTTTTCCTGTACTAATTTGATTTTCTCTCATAAAACGTATATTGGTGCTCTTTAATACTTAAACAATACTACAAATAATACAGGCAATATTATAGCCCGCATAACAACTTAACCAGATATTTAACAATCGATAACTGAAATTGATTAACATACTTTAGATATAATTATCGTCATCATCTAACGCTAAAAGATAACCGTATCCCTTAAACAATTTTTATCCAGTACATTATAACTTTATGAAAGACGAATTAGCCAATAAATTTTTTGAGACTTACGGACATCAGCCAGAAGCAACATATTTTACCCCCGGCCGTGTAAACCTGATCGGCGAACATATCGATTATAACGGGGGACTCGTATTTCCCTGCGCAATTACCCTGGGAACCTGGCTTGCCCTTGCCCCCAATAACGACCGTACGATCCGTTTCAAGAGTTTAAATTTTCCTGAAGAAGCAGAAATCCCATTGGAATCATCTTATACTAAGGATGGCAGCGGCTGGTACAATTATCCGCTTGGTGTATTCAACGAGATCCTTAAGAATTTCCAGATCCCTGTGGGGTTCGATCTGCTGTACACCGGTAACATCCCAATTGGTTCGGGATTGTCCTCTTCTGCATCTATAGAAGTGGTTACAGCATATGCCCTTACGGCTTACCTTGAACTGGACTATGACCGCCTGGCACTGGTGAAAATGTCAAAAAGGGTTGAGAATGATTTCATCGGGCTCAACAGCGGGATTATGGATCAGTTTGCTGTGGCCTTTGGCGAGAAAGATAAAGCCATCGTACTGAACTGTGATACCCTTGAATATAAAATCGTAGACTGCGACCTGGGCGACCATGTGCTGACCATCATTAACACCAAAAAACCACGTGGACTGGCAGAATCAAAATACAACGAAAGGGTATCTGAATGCCAGGCCGCGCTGGCAGCACTAAATACGGAGGTTAAAATCAGCAATCTTTGTGAGCTTACACCGGATAAATTTGCCCTTCACAGCCATCTCATTACGGATGAAACCATTCTGAAACGTGCAACCCACGTGATCCATGAAAACGAGCGCGTAAGTTTGGCGGCCAAAGCATTGAGCGAAGGCAAGCTGGAAGAATTTGGCACCTTAATGTATGCCTCGCACCAGTCATTGAAAGATCTTTACGAAGTGAGCGGACTGGAATTGGATACCGTAGTGGATTTCTGTGCGGATTATGCAGACGTTACCGGGGCACGGATGACCGGTGCTGGTTTTGGTGGGTGTGCCATTGCGATCTTAAAGAAAGATGCTGTGGAAGACTTCACCGAAAAACTGACTGCCTACTATCAGGAGCGCGTTGGTTATGCCTGTGAAGTATATGTAAGCAAAATTGGTAACGGAGCAACCACAATTTAATTCTATTTTTGCGTTATGCAAAAACTAAAGACAACTGATTTAAACCGCGTAGGTATAGAAGAATTCAGGGAGCAGGATAAGCTACCGGTAGTTGTGATCCTGGATAATGTCAGGAGTATGAACAATGTGGGATCCGCTTTCAGGACTGCGGACGGATTTGCAATTGAAAAAATCATCCTCTGTGGTATTACCGCACAGCCCCCGCACCGGGAAATTGAAAAGACTGCGATCGGCGCCACGCAATCAGTAGCCTGGGAGCATTACGACGATACGCTGGATGCGATCAGGGATCTAAGGAAGGATGGGTATCAAATCATTGCGATAGAACAGGCCGTGGACAGCATTATGCTGAATACTTTCAAACCTGAAACGGATCAGAAATACGCACTGATCTTTGGAAATGAAGTGAATGGCGTGAGTGATGAGGTGATGGCAGAGATCGACAAATGTATTGAGATCCCTCAGTTCGGCACCAAACATTCTTTTAATATCGTGATCTCGGCAGGGATTGTGCTCTGGGATTTTTACGCGAAACTGAGATTGTAATCATATAAAAAAGCACCAGGAAATCCCGGTGCTTTTTTGGTTAATACTTAATGTGAAGGTAATACTATATGTTACGCATAAGGAATGCCGTCTTTTGTTGCAAGCCTGCTTGATCCCATCAGGTACTCATCTACTTTTCTTGCTGCTTCCCTTCCTTCAGAGATCGCCCATACTACTAAAGATTGTCCCCTTCTCATATCTCCCGCTGCAAAAATCTTTGCAATGTTAGTCTGGAATTTGCCCTCTTCTGCTTTCACGTTTCCGCGTGCATCAAGTTCAACACCCAGCTTTTCGATCAGGCCTTCTTTCTGAGGATGAAGGAAACCCATCGCTAGCAAGATCAGTTGACAAGGAAGTTCACGCTCAGTACCGGCAACTTCTTTGAAGTTTAATGGCCTGCCCGAAGGATCAATTTCCCATTCTACATCCACTACCAGGATACCTTTAAGATTGCCTTCGGCATCTTTGATAAATTCTTTGGTGTTTACGCCCCATGCCCTTTCACAACCTTCTTCATGAGAAGTAGTTACTTTAAGCAAGGTAGGGAATGTTGGCCATGGCATATTTGACGTGCGTGCAGTGCCTGGTTTTGGCATGATCTCAAACTGCATGACAGAACGTGCACCCTGACGGTTGGATGTTCCCACACAGTCAGATCCTGTATCACCGCCACCAATCACGATTACATCTTTTCCTGTAGCGGTAATCGCTTCATGATCAAAGTCAATGTTTGCTACACGTTTATTTTGCTGTTTCAGGAAGTCCATGGCAAAATGAACACCTTTTGCTTCACGTCCTTTTGCAGGAAGATCACGCGGAACGGTAGATCCGCCAGCCAGAACGATCGACTGGAAATCTCTCAGCAGTGTATTCAGTTCAACGTTAACACCTACATTAGAGTTGCATTTAAACTCGATGCCTTCTTTTTCCATCAGGGCAACCCTTCTGCTTACTACATCTTTCTGTAGTTTAAAATCAGGAATACCGTAGTTTAAAAGTCCGCCTGGTCTGTCGTCGCGTTCGTAAACTGTTACTTCGTGCCCTGCTTTGTTCAGCTGTGCAGCTGCTGCAAGTCCTGCAGGTCCGGAGCCAATTACAGCCACCTTTTTACCCGTACGGATCAGTGGTGGTTCTGCTTTGATATATCCTTTTGCAAAAGCAATTTCAATGATATGTTTCTCGATTTCCTCGATGGATACAGGAGATTTGTTGATACCCAGTACGCAGGCCGACTCACATGGTGCCGGACAAATCCTGCCTGTAAATTCAGGGAAGTTGTTGGTGCTCAATAAAATGCTTGATGCCAGCTCCCATTCTCCTTTATAGACGGCTTCGTTAAACTCAGGAATAACATTTCCCAGCGGGCAGCCCGACTGGCAAAATGGAACGCCGCAATCCATACAACGTGCACCTTCCTGTTTGATCTGCTCCTGCTCAAAAGCAACCACAAATTCATTGTAGTGTTTTAAACGAGCCTGAGGATCTTGTTTTGCAGGAGAAGTTCTCTCATATTCTAAAAATCCGGTTACTTTTCCCATTATTATGATGTTTTAACTTTATTGCTTCTTTTTAATAAAACTGCTTTGTATTCTTTAGGGAATACCTTGATGAAATGTGCCGACTGAGTTGCCCAGTCGCTTAAGATAAACTCTGCTAACTTACTTTTGGTTAGCTGAATATGTTTTCTCAGTAAGCTGTTGATGCGTAACTCATCTTCCTCGTTTAAGGGATCCAGGTCAACCATCTCTTTGTTGCACTTGTTAGGGAAATCGCCATTTACATCATAAACCCAGGCAATACCACCGCTCATACCAGCTGCAAAGTTGCTGCCTGTATTTCCGAGTACCAGTACCTCACCACCAGTCATGTACTCACAACCGTGATCGCCCAGTCCTTCGATAACTGCTGTTGCACCAGAGTTCCTTACCGCGAAGCGTTCTCCTGCCAATCCTCTGGCAAAAAGTTCTCCTGAAGTAGCTCCGTACAGGGCCACGTTACCGATGATGATATTTTGCTCAGGTACATAGCTCACCTCTTTAAAAGGATAGATCGAAATACGTGCTCCTGATAAACCTTTACCTACATAGTCATTTCCTTCACCTTCAAGTTCAAGGGAAATTCCTCTGGCGGCAAAACCACCGAAGCTTTGTCCCGCAGAACCATGGAATTTGAAGTTGATCGTATCTGCAGGTAATCCTACACCTTTATATATTTTAGATACTTCATTTGATAACATTGTACCGATTGCGCGGTCAGTGTTCTTCACTTCGAAAGTCTGGAATACAGGTTCTTTATTTAACAGTGCAGGTTGAGCAGCTGCAATCAGCTGGTGGTCCAGTACATTGTCTATACCATGGTCCTGTGATTCTGTATTGTACAAGCTTACACCGGTATCCGGAGCTTTGTATAAGATCGCTGAAAGGTCGATGTTTTTTAGTTTCCAGTGCTCATCTGCAATTGAACGCATTTGTAAAGCATCAGCCTGTCCAACCATTTCTTCAATCGTTCTGAAACCAAGTTCTGCCATGATCTCGCGCAGTTCTTCTGCAAGGAAGCGGAAGAGATTTACTACGTGGTCAGGATCGCCGGTAAACAGTTTTCTCAGTTCAGGATCTTGTGTGGCTACACCAACCGGACAAGTGTTCAGATGGCATTTACGCATCATGATACAGCCTGCGGTTACCAGGGCTGCTGTTGCCACACCCCATTCTTCGGCTCCTAACAAAGCAGCGATAGCGATATCCCTTCCTGTTTTCAGCTGACCGTCACCCTGAAGTACCACCCTGCTGCGCAGACGGTTTTTCACTAAGGTCTGATGTGCTTCTGCCAGTCCGAGTTCCCACGGCAAACCAGCGTGCTGTACAGAGGTTAAAGGAGATGCTCCTGTACCGCCGTCAAAGCCTGAGATCAGGATTACATCGGCATGTGCTTTCGCCACACCGGCTGCAATGGTACCTACACCTGCTTTAGAAACCAGTTTCACGTTGATACGTGCTGCACGGTTTGCATTTTTAAGGTCGAAGATCAGCTGTGCCAAATCCTCGATCGAATAAATATCATGGTGCGGAGGAGGAGAAATTAAACCTACTCCCGGAGTTGCGTGACGTGTTTTAGCGATCCAGTCGTCAACCTTATGGCCCGGCAGCTGTCCGCCTTCACCTGGTTTTGCACCTTGTGCCATTTTGATCTGCAATTCATCAGCATTGGTCAGGTAGTTGCTGGTTACGCCGAAACGTGCAGAAGCAATCTGCTTGATTGCCGAACGCATGGAATCACCATTCTCCATCGTTTCAAACCTCAATTCATCTTCACCACCTTCACCGGTATTGCTTTTTCCGCCGATGCGGTTCATCGCGATAGCCAGTGTAGAGTGTGCTTCGTGTGAGATTGAGCCGAAAGACATCGCTCCTGTAGCAAAACGTTTTAATATTGATTCAGAAGATTCTACTTCCTGCAAAGGAACAGAAGGGCGGTTATAACTAAACTCAAATAAACCACGGATCGTGAAGGCCTGTTTGCCCTGCTCATTTACCAGTTTACTGTATTGTTTAAAGATATTGTAATCATTTTTACGTGTTGCGTTCTGCAACAAGTGGATCGTTTGCGGGTTAAACAAATGTTGCTCACCTTTTCTTCTCCATTTATAGTTACCACCAGTAGGAAGTATTGCATCAGGACGTGTGTGCGCACCAAATACACGGTTATGTTTGATCAGTGTTTCACGGGCAATTTCATCGAGGCCTAAACCACCGATACGGGAAACCGCTCCGGTAAAGTAATTGTCAACCACATTTTTGTGGATACCCAATATTTCAAAGATCTGTGCACCATGGTAAGACTGCAGTGTAGAAATCCCCATTTTAGAGAAGATCTTCAGCAGGCCACTGTTGATTGCATAGATATAGTTCTGAATTAATTTTTCCGCAGTAACACCTGCCTCTTTGTCCATACCGGAAATTGTTTCCAATGCCAGGTAAGGGTTCACAGCAGTTGCACCAAATCCGATCAGTGTAGCGAAGTGGTGTACTTCCCAAACATCACCTGCTTCTACAACCAGTCCTACCGCACCACGGTATCCTTTGCGGATCAAATGGTGGTGAACAGCCGAAACTGCAAGTAAAGAAGGAATAGCAGCATGTTCTGAATCCAGCGCACGGTCAGACAATACGATCACCTGGAAACCATCTTCCACAGCATCTACTGCGTAGCGGCAAAGGCGGTCCAGACCTTTTGCAAGTGAACCTGGTTTGGCGTCTGCACGGAAGTAGGTCTGCAGAGTTTTAGACTGGAATACACCAGTATCGATACTGCGTACTTTCTCCAGTTCGAGGTTAGTGAGTATCGGATGTTTGATTCCCACACAATGACAGTGCATTGCATTTTCTTCAAGCAGGTTACCATTGTTACCCATAAATCCTGCAAGGCTCATCACCACCTTTTCCCTGATCGGGTCAATTGGCGGATTGGTTACCTGTGCAAATAACTGTTTAAAGTACGAAGAAAGGTGCTGAGGTTTCTGTGATAAGATAGCCAGAGGGATATCTGTACCCATCGATCCGATCGCTTCCTTGCCTTCCAGTGCCATTGGTTTTAATACCAGGTCGATATCTTCTCTGGTATAACCAAATACCTGGTGGTACTTAAAGATGGATTCCTGAGAAAGGCCTGTAAACACAACCCTTGGGTCAGAGAGTTCTTCCAGACGGATCTGGTATTGATTGATCCAGTCGCCATAAGGACGGCTGCTGCACACTCTGTTTTTAATTTCTACATCACTGATGATACGGCCTTCTTCCATATCTACCACAAACATTTTTCCAGGTGTTAATCTGCCTTTCTCAATGATCTGGCTCTGGTCAAGTGCCAGAACACCAGATTCAGAGGCCATAATTACACGGTCGTCTTTTGTAATGGCATAACGTGCCGGGCGTAAACCATTCCTGTCAAGCGTACCGCCGATGATATTTCCATCAGTAAATGCGATTGCGGCTGGTCCGTCCCATGGCTCCATTAAGGTAGCATGGTATTTATAGAATGCAGCTTTCAGTTCATCCATGTCATCGTTACCGTCCCATGCTTCAGGGATCAGCATCATCATTACATGCGGCAATGAACGGCCGGAGTGCATCAGTAATTCTACTACGTTATCCAGACAGCCGGAATCTGACTGTGTTTCATCGATAAACGGCAGCAGCATGTTTAATTCTTCGGTAGTAAAGTAGCTCGAAGCAAAAGAGCGTACACTTGCACGGAACCAGTTCAGGTTACCCTGTAAGGTATTGATCTCGCCATTGTGGGCGATATAACGGAATGGCTGAGCCAAACGCCATGAAGGGAAAGTATTGGTTGCAAACCTGGAGTGCACCAGACCAAAAGCAGACACTACCCTTTTATCACTGAGTTCAGTGAAATAGGTGCGTACCTGCATAGAGGTAAGCTGTCCTTTATATACTATAGTACGTGAAGAGAAAGAAGCGATATAAAAATCGCCTTTAATGCCCTTTACGGTATTAAGAATCGTTTTAGTAAGATAATTCTTAAGCACATATAACTTGCGTTCAAAATCAGCTCCTGCAGCGATATTATCCGGACGGCCGATAAATACCTGTTCCATTTCAGGCTCTACAGACAGTGCCATATTACCAATATCTTCTGGATTGGTATTTACCTTTCTAAAACCTAAAACTTCAAGGTTCAGCTTTTCAGCAACACGGTAAACGATCTCCCTGCATTCTTCTCTTGCTCTTACGTCTTTTGGAAGGAACAACATTCCTACCCCGTAGTCGCCCGACTGATTTAGGCTAAATCCTATTTTAAGGCACTCATCATATAAAAATTCGTGTGGAACCTGGATCATAATACCAGCACCATCGCCCGTATTAATTTCAGCACCAACAGCACCCCGGTGGTCAAGTTTCTCTAAAATAGTAATGGCATCAGAAATAATTTGCTGGGATTTTCTTCCTTTCACGTGAGCAACAAAACCAATACCGCAGGCATCGTGTTCAAAGCTTGAGTTATATAAGCCTTGATTCTCTTCTATTTGTTCCATATCTTAATGTATTCGAAACACTAAGATAATCAAAATGTTCTCAAATTGTTAAATTCACAATTTTTTTATGAAAAATAAAGAATTGTGTAACGATCAGAGCTTAACTTTAACACTTTGATAATATATGGCTATCAAAATTATCAAATACATAAGCATCTTATTTAGATTGGTTTTTAATTAGGGCAATATACCCCCCCGATCCGCAGAGTTATTTGTAGTAGGTCCTCTTATATATAGTAAACTTACATAAATTATCTGAAAAACCGCCTTTACACGGTCAATTGGGATTGTTTGTCCAAATGCTGTGCAAACACGAAATAATTAATTTTTATTAAAATACAATCCGCTAAATTTCAATCCATTATCACAAAAAGTACAAATAATAGCTAAAAATTGTTGTTTAGACTTTTGTAGAACCAATTCTATTGCTACATTTGCAGTGGGCAAGTCCTTTACGATCAGCTCCCTTTGAACTCCCCCAGGGCGGGAACGAAGCAAGGGTAGAAGGTTGTAGCGGTGCGATAAAGGTTGCTTGCCCATTTTTTATTTTTTCCAGATTGACTATGCTTTCATTGCACAATCTTCCGTTCAGAGTATACGCCGATTTATTCCGCAGTTTATTTTTCCTTAAATTATATAATCATGAAATTTTTCATTGACACGGCTAACCTTGATCAAATCAAAGAGGCGCAGGACCTTGGTATCTTAGATGGTGTAACTACTAATCCCAGCCTTATGGCTAAAGAAGGTATCACCGGCGAACAAAACGTAATCAATCATTACAAAGCAATTTGTGCTATCGTTGATGATAAGGTGAGTGCTGAAGTGATCTCTACTACTTACGAAGAAATTATTAAAGAAGGTGAAGCTTTAGCTGCTCTTGACGCTAAGATCGTTGTTAAAGTTCCGATGATCAAAGATGGTGTTAAGGCGATCAAATATTTCACATCAAAAGGTATCAGAACAAACTGTACTTTGATTTTCTCTGCTGGGCAGGCATTATTGGCTGCGAAAGCTGGTGCAACTTATGTTTCTCCGTTCCTTGGCCGTTTAGATGATATCGGTTCTGAAGGTTTAACACTGATCGAAGATATCCGTTTGATTTTTGATAACTACGGATACCCAACTGAAATTCTTGCTGCTTCTATCCGCGGACCATTGCATATCATCAGCTGTGCTAAATTAGGTGCTGATGTAATGACCGGACCATTAACAGCAATTTTAGGTTTATTGAAACACCCATTAACTGACAGTGGCCTGGCTACTTTCCTTGCTGACCATAAAAAAGCAGCAGAAGCAGCAGTTAAAGGATAATCATATATTTGATTCTGTTTGGAGTTAATGAAAACGGGCCTGAGTATTCAGGCCCGTTTTTCATTTATATTGCTTTTCCAGGGGATTCGCTGTTTGTTATCAGATTTATCTTATTGTATTTGAGATCTGATATGATCAAATTATATTACTACAATCTGAGCTGATCAATCTCCCGTTGCCGACCTGGATTAAGCTTTTGCTTCAAGTACAGCTTTTACTTTATCGTAATCGATCTGCTCATCAGGAGCGATCAGAATGCCCTTCACTCCTGCCCCGTTTGCCGCTTCTACATCTCTTGGCTTGTCACCAATCATAACAGATAAAGCAGGATCAATATCATATTCAGCAATCGCTTCCAGCAACATTCCTGATTTTGGTTTTCTGCATTCGCATTCTCCAGATACCGTTGGATGGTGCGGACAGTAATATGCATGGATAATCTCCGCTCCCTGCTCCTCAAATTTATTGAACAGTAATTCGTGCATCTCTGCCAGTGTTTCTTCTGTATAACGTTTTAATGCGATTCCTCCCTGGTTTGTGATCACTACCAGCAGGTATCCTTCGTCAAAAAATCTTTTTAATGGGGGAATTTGATATTCCAGGACTTCAAAATCTTCAAGTCTGGTGATATAATCGTGAATCTCGTGGTTGAGTACACCATCACGGTCTAAAAATATGGCTTTGTTCATTCGTTCGTATTTGCCCCAAATATCAAAATATAATTTAATGCATAGCAAGAGTTGGAACAATTATTCAGGAAAAAGATCAGTTTTACGATTTTAAGCATAAAAAACTAATTGTCATAAAGAATCTTTAGGGGCTGAAAATGCCGTTTTCCGGTTGAATTTAACGTTTATTTAACACGAAATGCAATTAATCAGGCTTAGGATCAGGGGACTATAAGTTACGCCACATTTTTATTTGCAGTATATGGATTGTACTCCTATATTTGCATCACTTTAAAAGGAAACGCTTAGAGTAATTCTGAAAAGAATGATGATTCCGTAGCTCAGCTGGTAGAGCATTACACTTTTAATGTAGTGGTCCTGGGTTCGAATCCCAGCGGGATCACACCAAAGACTATCAAAATGTATAAAACCCTGCAATCGCAAGATTAGCAGGGTTTTTGCTTTTACGGAATTGCCAAAAATCGCACGAATTCACAAAACTTTGGTGAGTGATTCGGTGAGTAAGGCAGAACGGTTAAAATTGACTCACCGAATTGTACATAATCATTTATTGTACAGGTTGTTATAAACTGAACATCTTGTAGGGATTTAGTCGCAAAGCTATATTTGTTTAACTAAAATCGAGAGATTATGAAGACCAATTTTAGCCTGCTTTTCTATCTGAAAAAGCGAAAGAACTATGTGAACGGAAATGTTCCGATCTACATGAGGATTACCGTAGAGGGAAACCGTGCAGAAATCGCCACCAATCGGGACTGCGATCCCAAGCGATGGAACGCCAAGGGTGGCAGAGCTATCGGCTCAAAAGAAGAGATCAAGGTGTTGAACACCCATCTTGACCAATTGCAGAATGCCGTGTATTATGCCCATCAACGTGTTTTCGATATGGGGCTGCCTATTACTGCCGATGCCATCAAATCAAGTTATCTAGGTACGCTTATTAATTCACATACCCTATTGGAAGCGGTTGCCGATCATAATTTAAAGATGGAACAGCTTGTAGGTAAAGATTATGTACGTGGCACATTGAACCGTTATAAAGTTCTGGAAAGACACCTGAAGGTTTTTATCCCTTTGAAATATGGTGTAGCCGATATGGACATTAGAACTATCGACCAGGCATTTCTGAATGGATTTGATCATTATCTAAGGTCTGACAAGAACTGTGCGAACAATTATGTGGTAAGAACATTAAAAATCTTGGAAAGATCCTTCGCATCTGTATGGAAAATGAATGGATAGACAAATCTCCATTTACAGCTTATAAAGGCAAAACAAAGAATGTTGATCGCTTTTATCTGAACAAGGAGGAATTGGCTAATATCGCGGGAAAAGAGTTTTTATCGGAGAGATTGAAGCAGGTGAGAGATGTTTTTATTTTCTGTTGTTTTACTGGTTTGGCTTATGTCGATGTCTTCAAACTGAAACAGGAGAATATCAGAAAGGGAATTGATGGCGACCGATGGATCTTTACCAATAGGCAGAAAACCAAAACAAGATCGTCGGTTCCGCTACTGTCAACAGCTGTTGAGATTGTCGACAGGTACGCAACCAACAAAGTTTGCCTTAATAAAGGCTTGCTTCTTCCAGTTCCCAGCAACCAAAAGATGAACGAATACCTGAAGGAGATTGCCGACCTCTGCGGAATTGAGAAAAAACTCACCTCGCATATTGCCCGCCATACCTTTGCCACTACCGTTACGCTATTGAATGGTGTACCAATAGAAAGCGTATCGAAGATGCTCGGACATACGAACATCAGGACTACCCAGCATTACGCGAAGATTTTGGATATCAAGGTAAGCGAGGATATGGCAGTGCTAAAGAAAAAGTTAGCTATGATATAAATCAATAAATTTAATAATCACAGTCAACTGACAAATATTTAAAAATATTAGGCATTAACTCCTGTTTTGATTAGATTTGTAGGATGTTAAAGGAATTGAACAAAAGAGTAATCGTTGTGCACTGGAAAAGATTTGCCAGTACAGATATCGATGTGTTTTCAAGTCTGAAAGGATTTTGCGACAGCTACCCAACCTATAACTATCATACATTGAACAACTATCTTTCGAAAAAAAAGGTTCCATTCGAAAACGATGAGATCAAGATTGAAAGACATCCATTGATACAAAAGGTCAGAAGACCAGACCTTCCAAAGGTACTGTTCTGGGACTTTGATTTCGAAAAACTGGATTGGAGCAGGAGTTACAAAACCGTTATCGAACGGGTGCTTGATAAAGGCAATACAATGGATTGGGAGGAGATGATCAGGTTTTATGGTAGGGAGAACGTAATCCGAGCCCTCAAAGAAGACATCACCTATCTTTCTGATATGACCATGGAGACCGTTTGTAAATATTTTCAGTTGAGCAAAGAAAAACTCAGATGTTACACAAAGAAACAGTTACACCAGGGACACTGGATCTAATCCAGACACTGATGCAAGACCATCAGTTCAATTCCTTTTACCTTGTAGGTGGTACCGCACTATCTTTAAGGATCGGACACAGGGAATCCATAGATATCGACCTTTTCAGCTCTTCGGATTTTGATGGTGATGGACTCGCTGTACATTTAAGGAACACCTATGGTGCGGATATAAAACGCCACAAGGGCAATTATGTAAGTGGTAGCATTGGCGAAGTTGATTTTGATTTTATCTCGCACAAGTATCCATCTATCAGACCAATAGAAACCATTGAAGGAATACGGATGATGTCCAACCAGGATATATCGGCCATGAAGATCAATGCAATTGTGAATAGCGGGCAAAGGATCAAGGATTTTATCGATATGCATTACCTGTTAATGGAAATGCCTTTGACTGAAATATTGGATTACTACTGCCAGAAATACCCAAATGTCGATCCCAACACCGCTAAGTCATCCCTAATGTACTATAACGATATCGACTTTAATGTTCCCGTAAAACTGATGGATGGAAAGCTAAAATGGCAGGATGTGCAGAAAAGTATTTCAAAGGCGGTACGTGAATATACACGTGTATTAGAAAGCAGGGAATTATACCGTAAGCTTCAGGAAACAAAAAATAACCAGAAAAATGACCGTGGCAGAGGGATGGGTCGCTAGATTTACACAAATAACAGGGATAGGTTATCACGAAATATTATAACCTATCTTAAGGTACCAAATTGGCACCTTAAGATATGAAGGCATTTTAATTTTCTCATGATTTGCTCAAAGAAAAATAAGTTGGAGTTGATAGAGTGGGAGTTTCGGCAAAACTGACCCTATCATTCCGCAATTAAACTGACGTTCTATTCCGCTCCAAATTGACCCCTCTGTTTCGGTGCAAACTGACC
>NZ_FXTN01000013.1 GCF_900182595.1 Pedobacter westerhofensis
AACTCCTTCGGGTATGCTTTTCTCTGTTGTGACATAATTTCTGTTAAGATAAGTAATCCTCTTAACTCTGTGTCTACTCAAATGTAGCAAGTCCAACATTTCCGACGGGGTAAAAAGGCCAGGTGCATTGCAGAGGAAAATTGATGCAGACAGGCGGGTAATGACCAGGCAAATAGATGAATTGGTGAGAGATGGGTTCGTAGATAAAATCTCTTTTGATACAAAAATTCCTAAAGTTGAATATCACTTAACAGCTTTGGGAGTTAGCCTCCTGCCTTTGATCATCAGCCTGGAAAGCTGGGGCGAAAAAAACAGAGCTGTTTTAGAAACAGCCCTGAATGAAAAACAATGACCGGATCATCCGGAAGCCGGCATAATGTATTACCTAGATTTACATATCTGATCGCAAGACTTGCATGACGTCCCCCAACATTGTCATCAAATGGTTTTTGGTTATCTTTGCATCATCATGTCTGAAAAGGAAATTACTGTTTGGCTAACTAAACAACTTCGTCTTTTTATCCCAATAAAAGACAACGACAGCGCTGAAATTGCTTCGTTGTTCAAATTCCGTACAGTACTCAAGGGCGATTATCTGCTAAAAGAAGGACAATACGGAGATTGGTGGGGATTCGTTTACCAGGGTCTATTACGGTCATATTCATGTGATGCTAATGATGTTGAATATACTAATGCCTTCCTCAGGGAAGGCTCTTTTACTAGCGAATTAGTAAGCTTTTCTGGTGCAGCGGTTAGTTAGACCAATGTGACGGCATTAGAGGATTCTCTTATACTTTGTGTAAATAAACCAACCCTGGATATGCTTTATAGAAATTATCCTGATTTTGAAAGGTTTGGCAGATTATTATATGAAAAGATTCTTATTGAATACAAAGAGCGCAATCTTTTCAGGGTAAGACTAAACGCACAAGAACGCTATCTTCATTTTCTTACCAATGAGCCTGAACTGATCAAAAGAGTTCCCTTAAAATATATTGCCTCCTATCTTAATGTAACTGATACCAGTCTAAGCCGTATCAGACGAAACCTGCAACGATTGGTTGACTGATTTCTTGTCTAAAGACAAGCGCAAAGCTCTTTGAAGCGTTCTATCTTGCAAAAAAAACAAGATGGAAACACGGAAAAAAATAGCCCTGATTACAGGTGCCAACAGGGGATTAGGCTTTGAGATTGCTCGTCAGTTAGGGAAAAAGCAAATCAAAGTTTTGATAGGTGCCAGAAACGTTACCGCCGGAGAGGCTGCCACCAACAGGCTGATTGCTGAAGGAATTGATGCCATATTCTTTTTATTGGATATCACCCAAGCTGATAGTATATCCAATACTGTAAAGCTTGTTACTGAAAAATTCGGATACCTGGATATTTTAGTTAACAATGCAGCCTGCTTACCTAAAGCGACAGATGCAGGCTCGCCGAGCCAGGTAGGTAAACAATTACTACTCGATTTTCTAGAGACCAACTTATTGGCACAGATAAGCGTAACCCAATCTTTTCTGCCATTGATCAGGCAAAGTACTGCCGGTAGAATTGTAAATATGTCGTCCACAATTGGCTCAGTAACTATATCTGGCGAACATTTACATCAAAACGGAACTAAACCGCCACGCATTCCATATGCAGTTTCAAAAGCTGCATTCAATATGTTCACCGTATTATTGGCCAAAGAATTAAGATCAGAGGGAATAAAGGTAAATAGCGCAGATCCAGGATTAACCCAAACAGACGCAGGCGGACCGAATGCACCTTATACTGTGGAGCAAGGTGCACGACCAGCTGTATGGTTATCCTGCCTGGATGACAACGGTCCTACTGGTTGCTTTTTCACCCATGTAGATAATCACGTAGTTAATAATCCGTGGTAAAAATCAATTTGTAAAAATGTAATCTATCTGGAATAAGACATTATGAAAGAAATCATTGAAGCAAATTCGGGCACATTATCGGCAAAGGCAGTTTCATATGAGAGTTTAGGCGGAGCAGAAATCATAAAAATAGTTGACCGGACTGTCCGGATACCGGAAGCGGGCGAAGTGCGCATTCGTGTAAAAGCCGCTGGTGTCAATCCAACTGATGCACTCCTGCGCAAAATGGATAATCCGATGGTGCGTTTTCCCGTCATTCCTGGTACAGATGCAGCAGGTGTTATTGAATCAGTCGGACCAGGGGTCTCAAGGTTTAAGATTGATGACGAAGTAATGGCTGTGCTCACAGCCTTTAGACCGGATGGCGGTGCACAAGTTGGATATATAGTTGTACCAGCGGCATCAGTAGTTCTTAAACCACAGAATGCCACTTTTGCTCAGGCAGCAGGATTGCCTATGAACGGCCTGACTGCCCTCAGAGCGCTTGAGCTAACTCAACTCAGGGCAGGACAAACAATAGCCATCACCGGAGGCGCGGGCGTCCTTGCGCACTATACAATCGCAGTTGCTAAAAGAATTGGCCTTATTGTGATTGCAGATGCAAAACCTGAAGACTACGACCGGGTGCGCAGCTATGGCGCTGACTTTGTTATTAAACGTGGAGATGATTTCGCAGATCTAATTCGGCAACAATTCCCGTATGGCGTTGATGGGCTTATAGATACAGCAGTATTGGTAGAGAAGTGTTTTCCTGCTGTTCGTGATGGAGGCATATATATTTCTGTACGTCGATTGGGTGATATACGCAATGAGCGGGATATTAAAATCAGTATGGTCTGGGTACCAGATGTATTGGAAAATACCGAAGGGCTTGAATTACTGAAGGAAATGGTTGAGACCGGAGAAATTAAACTTAAGGTTGCGGGTGAATATCCACCAGAGCGGGTTTTCGATGCACAACAGACACTTGCAGCTGGTGGGTTACATGGCCGGCCAGTAATTTTATTTTGATAATAGCACAAATCAGTTGAAGAATGTAAAAAATCAATTAAACATAAAGTTCTAACACGTAACTTAGTAAATCATCAAACTGCTGAAAAGTAATCCATGCTTATTTTGTAAGAAAACAAGCTCGGTTTAAGTAGTACTGGTCACAATACAAACCTAATTAGGCGGCTCCGAATTAAAGAAATATAGATAAATCAGTTTCCGTTTTGGTTCGGTTGTATACTCGTTTTGTTCAAAAACGACTACACATCGTTTTACTACCGTTCCTGCACCGTACCTTCCATACCCCTACAATACTACAAACATACGACAACCGTACTGCATCTTTACCCTCTAAGTATAGTTGCAGTACTGTTGTCGTATGGAAGGAGTATACATGGTACGGTACAGAAACGAAACTGCTACGGTTAATACATGTTGCAGGACAGAACAGTATAAGAACCATATATAACCACTGGAGATGTAGCGCCAGTTCTTGTGGTATAAAGAACCTATAATTATATATTACAACATATAAATTTCAATATTATTAATAATATTTCATATTCTTTGCAAATATAAATTATTAGTATTAGGTTTGCTTAATTTTTTACAACGGGTCTACAAATCCGTCATGCAATAATTTACGATATAAGATACACCTTGTTTTAGCAGCTTGCAGATTTGATTGTTGCATGATTTGACACTGAAAAAAATAATTAACTAATTTTTTCATTAAATCATTTAGCCATGACTATTATTACAAGTGGTGCTTTCGTAGGATTCTCAGGCACAGTTAATGGGATGGCATACTGCCAGCTTCCCGATGGCAAAACGTACTCAAAACGACAAAACACACCAAGCTCCATACCACCCAGCCCCAAACAGTTGACGGTTCAGGAAGACACAGGTGTTGTTACGCAGTTCGTTAAACCTTTTAAAAATTTCATCAGCGTAAGTTACAGGAACGAGGCAAGAAAAACGTATATCAGTACGCACAATGCGATGGTCAGTCGAATCAGAAAATTTGCACTGACAGGAAAATCTCCCAACCGCAAAGTTGATTTGTCCAAAATTCTTGTTAGCAAAGGTGACCTGCTCCCTGCAGAAAATTCATCAGCGGAATTGACAGAAACCGGGCTTACTTTCAAATGGAGTACGGAAACGGAAGATGGAATGAATCATCACAGCAATCAGGTGATGATGCTTGCCTACTTTCCAAAACTGCAGGAAGTAAAGTCTGATACCGGCGGGGCTAAGTGGCACAGAGGTGAGGATTCGCTTTCACTTTTAGGGGTTAAAAAGGAAGGGTACGTAGCAGAGATGTTTATCTCATTCATTACAAATGATCAGACAAGCATATCAAACAGTATTTATCTTGGACAATTTATCTGGTAATTATGGCCACACAACGAAGCCCATCAATGTTAGGCAATATCCGCGGCGGAATAGATAATGTAATCCTGAGTGAATGGAGGGGAATTTTTGTAGTTAAGAAAGCGCCCTCAAAGTTAAAAAAGAAAAATTTCCTCCCGATCAAATCACGAGCACCAATGTTTTTGGAACGGTGAGCAATTTTCTCAGAAGTGCCAAAGGGGCATTCAGGATAGGACATCAGTTACCACGGACAGCCAGTTTTACTGCCTGGAATGCTATAGTTTCACATAATCTTCAACATGCCGTTACCACGGTTAATGATCAGGCTGTGCTGGATCTCACGGAAGTCAGGTTCAGCAAACCAATTCATAAAACCCAGCAGGCATGGAACGCGGTTGTATCTGCTGAAAGTGGGTACAAGGTAACCCTAAGATGGGAACTTACTCCAGATGCTGAAAAGTGCACACGTATGGATGACAAGGTTATCCTGGCGTGTTATGACGCAGAGACCGGAAAGTTCACTACTTACAGGAAAGTTGCTTGCAGGAGTGCGCTTAGCTATACTGTTGACTTTATCAGCTGGTATGCCGGCCATGACATGTATTGGTATATATTCATGGTTTCTGATAATGGGAAGCTGATTTCAGAAACAGAGTACCTTGGAATGGCCACGGTAAGGGCGTAATTCTTGGTATAGGTTTTTTACTGCTCCACCCACTTCAAAAAAGCCTGTACCTTGATTTTACTGACAATCACTTTTTCAGGCAATTCGCTTTTTGTAGTGATAAAAAGCTTACGGTTAAAATAATGCTCAATATTGACGATAAAATCACGGTTCAGAATAAACTTTCTGTTTACCCTGAAGAACTGCTGGGGGTTGAACATTGCTTCCAGCTGTTCAATTGTGTATTGTACAGGATAACTGGCAGCTCCGGAGGTATATACATGCACGGCGCCGTTTAAAACATACACCCCCTGGATATCGATGACCCTGATCGGAATGATCTTTTCCCTGTAATGCACCAGCAGGTTCTGCTTATAACTGGTGTCCATTTGCTGGATCACTTTGTTCCGGTTGTTTACCTGCTGCGCACTGCTCAGCAGATGTTCTTTGAACCGTAAATATTTCTCTACGCTGTTTTGCAGCATATCTTCTTCGATCGGCTTGAGCAAATAATCGATACTGTTGGATTCAAATGCCCTGATGGCATATTCGTCAAATGCAGTACAGAAAATCACAGAAGCTTCGGTTTGTACTTCTTTAAAAATTTCAAAGCTTAAGCCGTCGCTCAGCTGGATATCAGAGAAGATCAGTTCAGGCATTTCGTTGCCCTTCAGCCACTCAATTGCAGAGGCTACAGAATGCAGAACAGCCTCAATGATAATTTCATTATCCAGAGACTCCAGCATCTTTTTCAGTTGCTGCGCCGTCCTTAATTCGTCTTCTATGATAATTACTCTCATTTTTGCAGTAAAGGCAAGCTAACACAAAATTTGCTATTTTCCTTAGAAACACTGATCGTGGTATTTCCCAGTAACCTGTAGCGTTCACTAATGTTTTTCAATCCGGTACCTGTACCCGTATTTGCTTCCAGCACCTTTTTGGGGCGATGGTCATTTTCAACGATCAAGGCCGGGGAACCATCCGTTTTTATCGTAATATGAAGCGGCTGCTGGAGCGTGAACATATTATGCTTAATCGCATTTTCCACCAGTAACTGCAGCGACAGCGGCGGTATCATCATTTTCAGGTGATGCTCGGAAATATCTATCTTTACCTGAAGGGCCTTATCGAACCGCTCATTCATAATATAAAGATAAGATTTGATAAATATCAGTTCATCTTTCAGCGGCGTGAGATAATGCTCGTTAAAATTGAGGACATAACGGTAAACGGCTGCGAGCTGCACGATATAACTTCTGGTATGCTGATCCGGGGCTATTGCATTTAGCGTACTCAGGGAATTAAACAAAAAATGGGGACTGATCTGCTGCTGCAAAGACAATAGCTGCGCGCGAAGATGTGCTTGTTCAAGTATCTCATTTTCAAGCTTAGATGTCTGTAATGCTAAATTAGTGTGTATGCTATAAAAAGCGCTGTAACAGATCACACTTACAATAAAACCACCAAAGAATGCATGAAGTATGTTGCGGAGACTGTTAAGAAGAATTGGCGGGTCTATAAAGTGGTTGTCCGGCAATAGATAGGATACAAACCTGTTGAGCGATACTACCATCAGGATGGCGATCAGGTTGCTGATGATGAGCCTTGCAGAATTACTTAAATATGTTGTTTTGTGGAGCAGGAAATAAGCGTGGATTACCCAGCATGCAGTCATATAAAAGGTGAGGCGCAATGTGTAGTCCAGATATTCCCATAACGGCACACTGACAGGGCTGCTCTGGCGAAGAAATAATGTGCTGATCGCAAATATCCCCGCCAGGATCAGGCACCACTTGATCTGATATGCTTTAAACATTATACAAATGTATTTAATTAATCAGTTTATGTTTCAAACTCTGTCAGATATGAACAAAATCAGCTTTGAAATGGACAAATTGTGAAATGAAGAGGTTTGCCAGATCTGCACAGCAAGGGTTACAAATTGAGCCAGTTGTAAAATTATAATCAATTAAGTAAATTCACATATCAACCTTCAGCACCCCCGCAAATGATTAATTTCAATCCGAATGATTTTGAACCTGTCAGAAGGATCGCTCTTGAGTTTCCCAACGCTGCCGACAGCCTCTCCCACTATGATACGCCTTCAGTAAAAATCAAAAAACACCTGTTGTGCCGGTTAAATGAAAACGGAGAATGGATTGTTGTCCGCACAGATTTTGAAAGCCGTGATCACTTTCTTGAGCAATATCCCGAAAGCTGCTTTATCACTCCACACTACCAGAATTACCCCTACATCTGCTTACAAGTCAACAATTACAGCACTGATCTGGCAAGAGCCGTTTTGGAAAGTGGCTATAAGGCAATCATAGCAAAGAAGAAAAAATAAGGCCTGTAGCGCTTTGTCGCAATTATGCCGTAAACAAGTCGTAAGAAAAAACACCTTCCTGGTCTATCTTTACGGCGGCAAAAATATAAAAAGATGAAAAATACAGAGATGGCACAAAAGATTAAAGCCCTCCGAAACCGTAAAGGATTTAGTCAGGAACAACTGGCCAGTGCCGCTCAGATCAACCTGAGAACAGTACAGAGAATTGAGGCAGGTGATACTGAACCAAGGGGAGATACGTTGAAACGTATTTCTAGCGCACTGGATATCGATCCTGATGAACTTATTGGCTCAGCTGAACAGGAAGATAATGGTTTTTTAGCCTTTCTTAATATCTCTGCGCTGTGTTTTATTCTATTTCCATTGCTGGGGATCATCGTACCGCTGTGTGTCTGGATGCTCAGGAAAGATAAAATCAGGAACATCGGCAAAGTGAGTAAGCACCTGATCAATTTTCAAATGACCTGGTCTCTGGTATTTTTTATCTATTGGGCTATTTTCACCAGTTCCATAATGCTGGGCTTCACCATGCCTCTGCCCAAAATTGCTGGTATCGGATTGCCGGAACGGATTATTCTGATCTTTATGCTTTTATACCAAATTAATATCGTGATCATATTAATTAATGGTGTGAGGTCATATAGTGGACAGGAAGTATTTTATAAGCCTGCAATCAAATTTCTGAAATGATCGCAGGCAGGCAGCTATCTGTTCAGGTAATAGATAGCTGAAAATTTTGCAACAGTCCCATTATCCTTTTCAACCTCTTTCTGATCAGCCAGTAATTGCTGCACAGAAAACCGTCCCTGCAGCTTCAGCTTCAAAGTAAGCTCCACAGGTTGATGATCCGCAAGTTTAAGATAAATCACATCGGTCTGGGTGTCCTGATTATAACGTATAGCCGATATGTACAGGAAATTATATTTAAATTTCTCATCCCCGTAAGAAAACTGAGGTCTTACAGCAAAAATTATGGGTATAATTTTTCCGTTCTCATCTTTCCTGTACACCTGGATATTATCTTTTGTATACGCACCGCTGGTCTTATCACTTAATAAATCGTCACCTGCTGCATTTCTGATCACCAGGTCTAATTCCGGCCCTTCAATCGGTGAACATCCACACAGGCCCCCACCATCAGCATTCATTTTTTTGCATCCCATATTAACTATAAAAAGGACCGCGCAGACAACTAAAAATTTTTTCATGGTTTTGTTTTTAAAAGCGTTGAATAATAGAGTAAGTATCTAATTGTTAGAACGTAAGACAATCTCAATACGCTACATGAAAAATGCAAATCAATTGACTTCATCGTAATCCTTATTTAACTTTGGCTTAACCTTCCAAAGATATCTTTTTCCGCATATTTGCACAGGCAGGTGCAGCACTATCTTCTGCAGACCATTTCGGACAGATGGCAGAATAACTATGGACAGGTTATTATCTGAATGGTCTTGAAGGTTGGGCGGGCTGCCGGCGAAAGAACCATATGATTTGATATTAATAATAACATGAACATAAAAACCCTGCTTTGCCTGGCAGCCTTAACAGCGGGCTTTAGCCCTGCGATTTACGGACAGCATTACGATGTGACAAAGAACACGCATTCACATAACGATTATCTGCAGCCGCAACCCTTTTACACGGCACATGCCAATCATTTTGCTTCGATGGAGGTAGACGTTTTTCTTGTAAACAATGAATTATATGTAGCCCACAATAAGGAAGACATCGATAAAGAGCGAACAATAGAGCGCCTGTACATTGAGCCAATCCTTGCGCAGATCAAACTGAACGGTAACAATAAGATTTACTGCGACAGCGGTAAGCTCCAGCTGATGATCGATCTGAAAACTGATGGTGGGCCGGCATTGAAATGCCTTGAAGCCAAACTGAAGCCCATCCGTAAGTATTTTGATGTGAAAAACAATCCAGACGCTGTAAAGCTGGTAGTTACCGGAGATGCTCCAGATCATAGCCGCTTCAAGGCTTTTGATGATATCTTCTTTTTTGATGGAAAGCGCAACACTCCCTATACTGCTGAGCAGTTGAAGCGGGTAGCTTTCTTTAGTGCAGGATTGCAGGAATTTACAAAATGGAACGGATTGGGCCGGATGGTTGAAGAAGACTACCGCAAATCGAAGAATTTTGTAGACTCGGTACACCGTCAGGGGAAGCAGGTACGTTTCTGGGGAAATCCAGATACAAAGACCTGCTGGCAGGCGTTCATCAAAATGGGCGTGGATTTCCTGAACACGGATTCCCCGGCAGAGATGGCGAAATTTTTGAATAATTATGATAACAACAGTTACCTGGCTACATCCAGATACAGCACTTACCAGCCAAGCTACAAAAGCGACAACAATAAGTCCAAACCCAAAAATGTGATCCTTCTGATTAGTGACGGAGCGGGGTTTTCTGAATTCTGGGCTGCAGCAACAGCTAACGGCGGATATCTGAACGCTACAAATTTCAAACATATCGGTTTTTCCAACACGGCACCTGCCAATGATTACACTACGGACTCAGCAGCCGGAGCAACAGCAATGGCTACAGGAGAAAAGACCAACAACCGCTTTATCGGAATGGACTCAACAGGGCACCAGATCCCTGATCTTCCTGAAATGCTGATCAAAATAGGAATACGCTCGGGTATTGTAAGCAATGACCGGATAACGGGAGCAACACCTTCTTCATTCTTTGCACACCGGACGGAGCGCGACCAGAGCGACAGCATTGCCGCAGACCTGCAGCACAGCCCTGCTTCGCTGGTGATCGGCGGGTATCACCCGGCCTTTGCTGCTAATCAGAATGCTATCTTAAATAAAGTGAAAGCCTCCGGGTTTGAAGTATTTGAAGGACTTGGAAAGCTGCCTTCCTACAATAAAGATAAAAAAGTGCTTTGTTTTGATGGCGACCGCCCGGCGGATAACTTCAGGATGATTGAGAATGCCTTTGATCAGAGCGTAAAATATCTCGCGGCAGATAATAAAAAAGGCTTCTTTCTTGTGATGGAAGGTGCTAAAATTGATGGCGGAGGCCATTCCAACCGGATTAAACAGTGTATTGACGAATACCTGAGTTTTGACAAGGTAATTGGCAAAGCCATGAAGTTCGCCGATGACAATGGCGAAACGCTGGTATTGGTTACTTCTGACCACGAAACCGGCGGACTGATTGTTTACGACGGGGATTATAAAACCGGTGCGGTTACCGGAACTTTTACCACCACCGATCATACAGGTTTACCTGTGCCGTTGTTTAGTTACGGCCCGGGAGCAGAAAATTTTACGGGATTTATCCAGAATGCTGATATTCCGAAAAAAGTGGTTGCACTGCTGAAATAGGGAATTTCACAGGTACAACTATCAGCTAAACGACTGTCTGAATTCCAGCGGTGAAACTTTCACCCTGGTTTTAAACAAGCGGTTAAAGGACTGCGGGTGCTCAAATCCCAGGTTGTAAGCAATCTCAGCTATAGTGAGATTGCTTGTGCTGAGGATATCTTTTGCGTTTTCGATCAGTTTATTGTGAATATGCTGCTGCGTGGTCTGTCCGGTCAATGACCGCAGCATATCATTAAGATAACGTGGTGATACTTTGAGATGATCTGCAATTTCCTGCACTGCAGGCAGTCCTTCAAGGAGGGATTTCTCATTCGTAAAGATCTCTGTGAGGTAAGCCTCCATCTCTGCGATCAGGTCATTGTGCACGATCTTACGGGTGATGAACTGCCGGCTGTAGAAACGGTTACTGTAATTGAGCAGTACCTCTATCTGCGAGATGAGTACATCCTGGCTAAAATGATCAGTACTGGTATCCAGTTCCATAGCTATGTTATCAAATACTGAAAAGATAATCTTCTTTTCCTTGTCAGATAAATATAGGGCCTCGGCAACAGAATAGGAGAAAAAACCATATTTAGCGATCTGCTTTCCCAGCGGGTAGTTGCGGATAAAGTCGGGATGAAACAGCAGCGTATAGCCGCTGTAGTCTTTTTCTTCCGCAGCGGCAGCGATCAGCTGATTAGGCGCAGTGAACGACAGTCCGCCCTCCTCAAAATCGTAATGCCCCTGCCCGTATCTGATCTGCCCGGCAAAATGTTCCTTGAATGATACCTTGTAAAAGTTAAGCACATAACCAAGTCCCAGCTGTGTGGTATCAACTTTGATATCCTTATAGTTCACCAGCGCCACCAAAGGGTGCATTGGTTTGGGCAGGCCCAGGGTTTTTAACATCGCGGATATACTCTGAAAGATAACTGGCTGAAGATTTCCCATATCATATGATTTGATACAAATGTAGATTTATATTCAGTACCGCATGTAGCCGATCTCGCTGATAGTGTAACCGAAAATACATGTGCTGTACAGCTGAGGGATTATTCCCCTGCAGCTCCCGCTGTAACCTTTCCTCCCCTGCCCAATGTGTTAAACGCCCGGAAGCGCAGGTTTTCTGATTTGCTGAGAGGTTTCAAATATAATCTGCTGTGTACATCAGGCACCGATCCGTCAGTGGTATAGCGGATCTGGAATCCCGGAAGGTCTGTATTTGCTTCGGCTTTGTTACCCCTGATGCGAACGGCCGGAGTTGGAACCCTGTATTGGTAGCCTCCTGAATAATGATCGAGCCGTTTCATTTCACGAGATACCGAGCATGTAAAACGCGACCAGTCTTTTACATAGGCACTACCTGCTCTTACTGTATCTTTTTCGGCAACCCATGCCGGTGATGCAGACCAGGCCCGTTCTGATAGGGCAAGCAAACGCGGCAGATACATATACTCCAGTCTTTCAGGCGTTTGCACAGTTTCTGTCCATAACAGTCCCTGTATACCGGCTATATTTTTTTGTCCCGCAGCGGTAAGGTGTTCAAAGGCGGCGAGCATTGATTTTGGCAATGGTTTATTGATATAATCGGTACGCTGGTTCCGCAGGTAATCAAAAGGAATAAATTTAAAGGATTGCTCCAGATCGATCAGGCCTCCCCAATTGAATCCGGGTTCGTCAAACTTGCGGGTGTAAGCCATATCAAAGTAGAAGTTGGTCACAAAAGAAAGGATAACTTTATACCCTGAATTAGCCAGACGGTAGGCCAGGTCTTCATTGCCCGACATATTATTCCATACATTCACATGGAAATTCTGATCCAGAAATAAGGGGTTGGGCTGCCATCTCCTGGGATTTTCCGGAGATTTCCGCAGTGCTGTTTCCTCCCACCCGGAAAGGTAAAGCCCTTTTTTGCCGAGCATTGCACACAGACGGCCAAAGAAGTAGTTCCATAAATCTGCGGGCTGCCTGATTTCAGGATGAACCGCCTTAAAAGCATTAACGGCAGGCGATCCTGTCCATACTCCTGCCGGAACCTCATCACCGCCAAAGTGAATCGTTTCCAGTGGCGCACCAGCCTGCTGATACATATCAATCAGCTCATTGCTAACGGTTTCGAGGAAATGATATACCGAAGGCATGGATACGTCTATCACATGATCATTCCACTGCTGTACAGAGCGGTAAACAGAAGTGTCTATTTCATCTCTGAGCAGGTATTCGCGGGCTTTCAAAGTGTCACCTGACTTCATGAATTTCCTGTAACGTGCCTGCATGGAAACAATTGCCGCACGGGCATGACCGGGTGTTTCAATTTCAGGGATCACGCTGATATGCCTTTGGGCAGCATATTTTAAAATGTCTATAAAATCCTCACGTGAATAAAACCCGGTGCCGGAGTTCACTCCTGCCATCGGCCCTGAGCCATATGAAGGTATCAGCTTGTCCTGTTCATCAACAGTATGGCCCCGCTTTGAACCTATATCCGTAAGTTCCGGAAGGGATTTGATCTGTACCCGCCAGCCCTCATCGTCGTTAAGGTGCAGATGCAGGGTTGTCAATTTATACAATGATAATAAATCTATCAGTTTCAGGATTTCCTGTTTGGGCTGAAAGTTTCTTGCTACATCAAGCATCACTCCCCTGAAAGCAAATGCGGGACGATCCTGGACTTCAACGCACTTAAGTCTGACGGTCTTTTGTTTAAACGCGGCTGCATACACTTCAGGTTCTATAAGCACTTTTAACGACTGCAAACCGTAGTGTATCTCTCTGGCTCCTCTGCCTGATATCACCACTCCTGCCGCTGAAACGCTGAGTTTATATTCATCTTTCCTGAGCGCGGTATCTTTCTTCAGGATGATCGCAGCCGCTGATGAGCCGGATGAAACACCAGGCTTTTTCCCAAATATCACCTTGAGATCATCACTGAGCAACCCTTCTTCAGTGCTAAAGTTTTGATCAGCATATATTTTAGATGATGGGTTCAGGATATAATATCCTGCTGTTTCTTTGTAATATAGCGGTTTGGGAAATATCTTTCCGGCAGACAACAGTTCTGCTCCATTACTGGAAGCGAGTGGATTACTTTTTCTTCCGCGTTCGTTCAGCACAAAAAGCTGTTCCTGCGTTAATTCTTTATCCCCTTTATACCTTTCCATCCTGCGTTCGTCTGGCGCTGAGATGACTGGTGCATTCAAAGCAATTCCTACTGACGGTGCGTTGTCCCATACCAGATAAAAGCCCTGCGGGGCCTCACTCTCGTTCACAACCCATGAATTGGACAGATATTTCCATTCGATCTGTTGCCCTGCAGGCAATCCTGCAAAACTTTTCCCGGGCGTAAGCGTGTACAGGCCACCATTGATATGGCTGATCGTAAACGCATCATTCCCGGCAATGGCAGTGGTTCTCTTGCCATAATTGAAGTAAATCTTCCAGCCCAAAGCGGGAAAATTCTCAGCGCCGGTATTGCGGATACTGAGGCTATTCAAAGTTTGCTCTTTACCGAGATAATTGTTTTGATAGACCTTCCAGGTAAGTTCCAGTTTCTTTGGGTCTGGCTGCTGCTGATTGCTAGCGGCAGATGAGCTCCCCTTCAGGAAAACAGTGATGAGGCAGATATATATGATTTTATACAATGGTTTAGGCTTAAGGTCAGATATACAATTATTTTGAACGCTCCAGTCTGGCGCGCAGCACTTTGATTTTTGCATTGCGGAGCTCATTTTCCTGGGCGATCTCGGCCGGGTACATGAAGCCGGTATTGAGTGCAGTAAATTTCCGGTCAATTTCATCAGTATGCAAAGCTTCCAGTTCTTTCAGTAAAGGAGGCAGGCCTGTTTCGGTCATTTCCGGGGCGTTTGCACTGGCTTCGATCCACTGATAACTTAGGTACTGCAGCCTGATTGAGGTCATGAGCCTGTAATGCTCAAATTCATCGGTATTTTTTCCAGGCTGCAGTTTTTCCAGTATGTTCAGTGCCTGCTTTGTGCTGTCCAGCATCTGGGCAATGCTGAGATCAGTACCCACAGGCTGTCCCTGCGTAACCTCGAAAGGCGTGGTATTAATCGCTTTCCAGAACAGCTTCGAACTCTGTTCATCTAATCCATATTGTGATTTGCTGTAAGCTGTTACGAATGCACTGATGTCAAGAGGTTTAGTTGTTCTGATGCTTTCAAGAAATGCGGCGATCAGCATATTGAAACCGCTGATCGGGTACACATGTCTGATGGCATAAAGGTCCACCACATCTTTGGTGCTTTCCAGAACAGATGAATACAGGCCCGAAGTAGACCAGGATGTCATGATCATTCCCTTATACCCCAGGTTTTCTGCCAATGGCACAAAATCATGTATGTTCTTAAAATGTTTTGCCCATTGGGTGAGGAAAAAGTTGTCAGGGTGACTGCGAATCGCTGGCGAGCCCCAGATCTCGAAGCCGCTCTGCATCAGTTTCTGGTGATCACCAAACATATTGATGTCCCAGCCATAATTCCAGTCGATAAAAATCGTTTCTTTAGGCAGTCCTTTCAGGGCTTCAGGATATTTGAGCGCGATGTCTGCCCAGAGGACTGGCCTTTTGCCCAGGCTGACCACAGTTTCGCAAAGCATTTTGATGTAGTCGCCGTACAACCGGCCGATACCTACTTCCTTGATCTTCTTTTTAGATTCTTCAGAATGTCCGAGCAGATAGGTTTCATCGCCTCCGATGTGAATATATGGGGATTGGTGAGTTGAAATCAGGTCTTTATAAAGTGCGGTAAACAATTTTTTTGTTTCTGCTTCTTTTAGTGGATTAACCTGAGAGTAGTCTTTCTGATCCTCTCTCAGTTCTTTGTATTTTGGATTTCTGAGAATGTATTCTACATGGCCAAAGCTTTGCTGAAGTGGGATCACATCAATATGCAAAGAGCTGCAATAAGCAATAAAGGAGGTCACCTCTGTCCTGGTATAGGCATAACGGTTAGGGATCAGGGGCTCATCTTTAAAGGGATAAGTTCCTTCCCATTCCATTACCAGTGTGTTGATACCACTTTTACTGAGTTGCAGGGCAAGCTTTCTGAGCGCAGGCATAGGCATGGCCTGGATGCGAAGATCCAGGTGAAAGCCCCTGACAGGGAAAGGGCTTGCTTTTACCTTTGCAGTTGGCTGTGTGTATACAGCTGCAGCCTTAGCGGCATCCAGACTTACTATAGCAGCAGCCAGAAGTATCATCAGCAGTGTTGTTCTCTTTATCATATTCAATATTGTGTCAGTAAAATAAGCAAAGCAATTGGATTAATTGATCGTAATATCAAGGTTAAGGTCAGTTGCATAATAACCGCCGTTTTGATCACGTGCCTGGAAAACTATTTTATCAGTATTTCCGGTACCTCCGTACAGGTATTTAATAGCTCCTTTGGTAATATCAGATTGTGAGAAGGTGGCATTGGCGGCCATCGGAATACCATACTTTACCAGGAAACCAGCTGTGGGAGCCTGTTTCACTGTGTAAATAATATTCCTGTCTTCAGTACCAGTCATTTTCAGGTTGTCGGTAGAGAGCACTGCCGAAGCTTTAGCTGCAGTAACTGCAAGTGGCGTTACCTGCCCCAGTTTCAACAGCGTCAGTGGTGGGGAAGTCAGCATGATATAGGAAGCGTACAGTCCCGAAGAAAATTCCCTTGGGCGCAGCTTGATAAAATTATCTACATTATGTTTTAAAAAGACATTGATAAACGTTCCGTTGCTGGCATACAACTGGGTAACGGCCGATGTGACATCAAAAGATACCCATCCTACTGTTGCCCCCGGTACTGGTACAGTAGCCATTGCCACAGCACTGTAGGTAGGTGCATTGTTCCAGGTAATAGTTGTTTCCGTCCAATCCTTGTTTTCACCCAGATAGGCAGCAAAAGAAAAGGTTGTAGCAGTGGTAAGACCAGTATTATAAATGTAAACATAGATCCTGGCAGAGCCGATCTTGTCGCCAAAAGCAGGCTTGGTCAGCGGATATTGCATTACCCCTATCCTGCCTACTGTGGCATCTGCAGCACTTACCGCTTTCAGGTCTATTGTTGCCGCATCATTAAAGTTAGCAGTGTTATTGCCCGTTCCGCCCCGTACATATACATCTTTGGCAACAGCCAGTTTCTGTGTAACAGTGTTGCCTGCCGGGTTAGGATCATCTGATTTATCACTCAGTAAACTGTAATAGGTAAATTGAGCAGTAACCTGCGCTACACCGTTTTTAAACTCCAGGTCCTGCGATCTTACGAGGGCTGCCGATGAACCGAGAGCCGCATTCTGGTTAATATACAGAATGTACTGGTCTGACGTGCTGGCGGTTCTTGTATAGTAAATATAGTTACCACTGATGGTTTGTACTTTTCGCGTTTCATTGAGCGCAAGATCGGTAGACTTGATCCTGCCCCTGATGATCAGGTCGCCAATCAGGTTTTTCAGGATCATCGGCGGGGCATCTGCTACAGTAGCATATCCTATCGTTGCAAGCATTTGAGTTACGGCCGTATTGGTAAGAAACACCGCGGTGTAATCGTCAGTTTTGGCAAGTGTATCGAGCAGCCCCGCACGCTTCACCGCAGCCGAAAAAAGATCCAGCTGGGTATAATCGGTACTGTGGTCTTCAAGGAGATAGTCGCGCATAGAGAGCGACTTCAGGTTCGCACCTGCATCTGCCCCGGTACTGTCTTCATTTTTCAGGAGCTTGAATTTATTGCAGCTGAGCATCAGAGCCGTGCAGCAAAAAACAAGGAGTGCCTTCAGGTAAAGATTATGTTGTAGTTTCATCTTTATATATTTTATTGGTAATATGAATTTTGATCCAGTAATGGGTTTAACCTGATTTCGGTTAAGCTGATAGGCCAAAGATAATTGGCGGTCTGACTAAGCCCGTTGATTGGCTGCATCACTTTGATCGCCTTGCCGGTACGCACCAGGTCGAACCACCTTTTGCCTTCAAAGCACAGCTCACGGTCGCGCTCATCCAGGATCAGGTCTTCTATCTGGTCGGTACTCAAACCAGCGTATGAAGCTGCAGTATACACTGTGGCACCAGCCCTTGCGCGGATCTGGTTGACCAGGGTCATTGCACCGGCAACATCGCCTGTTTTGTTCAGCGCTTCGGCCCTGAGCAGGATAATATCAGCAAGACGGTAAATGATAATGTTCTTATCATCCTGGGTACTGCGGTCAAAACCAGACTTCTCAAAGAACTTCACAATGCCAGAATTGGTATCAAAATTGATCTTTGAGCGCAGATCGGTAGAAGTAAACTTACTGCTCAGGTAACCGCTGGCCTTAAAGAATGGCTGAAAACCCAGATCACCGTAAACCGTGATCAAAAACGATCTGGTGGCACGCTCAGCAAAATTATAGTCGATCTCAAAGATCGATTCCGAAGAAAACCCTTTGGTAAACATCTGCGCATAGGCCGTATTGTCGATCAGTGCAGGCGTGACATTGTAATCTATCGTAGAAGATGCACTATATAATGCCGTAAGCGAATAGGTACTGTTTGTAAGGATCTTTTGGGAGGAGGCCAGCGCATTCTGGTACTGGTGCCTCCACATATAGAAATCCGTATACAGCGCGTTGAGCGCTCCCATTGTAAACTGAGCACGTGTAGCCGAAGCCGTAGTATAGGTAGCCGGAACAGGTGCAATAGCAGCAGAATCCAGATCCGCCTGTATCCGGGCATAAACTGCCGCAGTATCCGAGCGTGCAATATTTACCTGCTGGTTGGCATCTGTAAGCGGTTCTGTAACCAAAGACAGTTTGCCCCAGAGGCGTGTCATGTAAAAATAGCAGAAGGCGCGGAGAGCGTACGCCTGTCCACGCACCGACTTGTAATCTGCATCCTTGCCCAGGTACAGCCCTTTCTGCTTCATCGTTAAGGTATTTTGCAGGATCAGGTTGCTCTGGTTTACTACCTGATAATAGGCATTCCAGCTCGTAATCGGCAGACTGGAGTTCAGGTTGTTCGTAAGCAGGTTGAGTGTCTGCGAACTCAGCGCCAGCGGGTTGATCACCACATTATCTGCCCTTCCTTCGCCATATAGCACAGATTCCGGTGCCATTGCGCCCTGTAAAAGGTTGTATGCACCATACAAAGCTGCCGTTGCCTGTGGGGTTTCTGACCAGAAGTTAGAGCTGGAATAGGAAGTGGTTGGATCAAGCTGCAATGTCTTTTTACACCCTGCCATCGCAAAGAGTGCCAGCAGGACGAGGCTGTATATTTTGTGATCTTTAAGTTTCATCTGATTAGAGGCTAATGTTTAAGGACAAATTATAGGTTCTGGTTCTTGGGAACGATCCGCGGTCTACCCCTACTGCCAGTGCATTGGTAGATGAGCTTACTTCGGGATCGTAGCCGCTGTATGATCCCCAGGTAAAGAGGTTCACTACCGAGAAACCAACGTTTGCATTGTTCATTCTTAAGCGGGTAAGGACCTTGCGCGGAATCCTGTAATTCAGGGCAAGGTTCTGCAGCCTGATGTAAGAACCGTCCTCTACAAACCTGCTCGAAATTGCATAGTTCAGCATTGGATCAGTTTTTACCAGTCGCGGTACATCGGTCACGTCGCCCTGGTTACGCCATCTTCTCAGCTGATCGGTGCTTAGGTTCTGGTCATATGGAGTAGCGTCAAGGTTTCTTTTCACTTCGTTGAAAACGTCGTTGCCGATGCTGTAGGTCAGCAATGCCGACAGGGTAAAGTTGCCGTAGCTGAACTCATTCTGCAGGCCTCCTGTAAAGTCAGGGTTTGGGTTACCAATCACCTGCAGGTCAGCATCATTGATGATCCCATCCCCGTTCACATCTTCCCATTTTACGTCGCCGCCCTTGTAAATGGCGCCGTTAGCCGAGCCCTGGCGGTAAGGAGTTACCGCGCCGGTAGTGGCATTTTTCTGATAGACATTGTCCGAATCGTAAGCGTAAATCCCTAAAGCTTTCAGGCCATAGAATACCCCTGCAGGCTGTCCCACTCTTGCCATATTGTAGATATTAGGACGATAATCCTGATTTCCCGGCAGGGAAAGTATCTTATTCCTGTTCAATGAAAAAGTGAAAGTAGAATTCCATTTAAGGGCCTTATCGATATTGGTGGTGGCCAGCGTAAACTCCAGTCCCTTATTCTCGAGGCTGCCAAAATTTGCAGGAACAGTAGCATATCCGGTGGTTCCGGGAACAGCCACATCAAAGAGCAGCCCGGTAGTACGCTTAAGGTAGGCATCAGCTGTAAAACGGATCCTGTCGCGTAAAAAAGCAAGATCCAGGCCGATATTGGATTGTTTGGTGGTTTCCCATTTCAGTGATTCATTTGGCACCCCATTAGATACGATGGCTACATTGCTCAGGTAGGTACCAACATTGTAATACGATCCCTGCCATGCATAGTTACCGATACTCTGGTTACCGGTTACCCCAAAGCTTCCACGGATCTTCGCATTAGAAACAAAGGTTAACTTTTTGAACCAGTCTTCCTGCGAGATCCTCCATCCTGCGGAGAATGACGGGAAATAACCAAATCGGTTATCTGCCCCGAAGCGGGACGAGCCATCTGCACGCATGATCGCAGAAAAGAGATATCTTCCTTTATAGTCATAGTTGGCCCTTCCGAAAAAGGAAAGAAGGCTGTGTTCTTCTATGTTCTGATTATATAAGGAGACTGTTGAGGTACCGTTGATCGAAGTGATGGTTGCATCGATGAGTCCCTTACCTACAATGTTTACATTGTTATCATTAAATTTTTGGTAAGACTCGCCCGCCAGGAAGGTAAGATGATGATTGTCTGCGATATTCTTTTTATAACTCAGCGTATTTTCATTGATAAAAGAATAGCTTTTTCCTGTAGTAAGATATGAGGAGCTGATCTGGCCCTGGGGCAAAAGCGCCTGTGGCGTAAAATTGGTCTCTTCGGTATTCGAATAATCGAGGCCGAGGGTAGTTTTAAACTCCAGGTCTTTCGCCAGTTTTACCCTCAGGTCCTGGTTACCAAAGATCCGCCAGCGGTTGATCTTGTTGGCTGCCAGATCTGCAATGGCTACGGGATTAGGTTTACTGCCTTCCAGCAGCGGGATGAGCGCGCCGGTAACCGGGTCGCGGGGGCTATAAACAGGCATCGTGCTTAATGCCTGATAGATGGCGCTCTGGTTGCTGAGGCCCGTAAGCACCCGGTTATAGTCGTTCGTAGAAATGTTAAAGTTGGTATTTCCTGAGATCGTTTTACTGACCGTATAGTACACTTTTGCAGAAGCATAGGTTTGTTTAAACCTGGTATCAATGATAATCGGATTGATATCTTTATAACCTGCGCTCACAAAGTAGTTCATGTTGTTATCTTTCGAGGCTCCCTTTACACTAACATCCGCCTTGTACTGTAAGGCCGACCTGTACATGATGTCCTGCCAGTTATTATCTTTTGAATAATAAGGATGGAGCGAATCGATCACAGATACCTTGGCGGTTTGGGCGCCGGTAAAGTTAAATACAGCGTCCTGGAAGGCACTTCTGAACTGCGTAGCATTGAGTACCCCCACTTTTCTGGTGATATCGGCAACGCTGGCATTGGCAGAAAATGCGATTTCAGGTTTCTTTACGTTTTTACCGCTTTTGGTGGTTATAATAATCACCCCGTTGGAAGCTCTTGAACCATATATAGAGGCTGTACCATCTTTCAATACTTCTATCGATTCTATATCCTGCGGATTAATATCTGCCAGCGGACTAAAGGTAGAGGCATCGTCTACCAGTCCGCCCCCATAGGAATCTGAATTGATGGGTACACCGTCTACGATATATAAAGGCTGGCTGCTCCCGTTCACAGAAGATGCGCCACGGATCCTTACCGTAGCACCTGCTCCCGGTTCACCGGAGTTGCTGGTAATCTGCAGACCGGCGATCTTGCCTTGCAAACTGGTATTTACATCACCAAGCGCATGGGTATCCATTTGTTTCGCAGTGATAGAGCCTACAGCGCCGGTCACTTCTTTTACCTTCTGGGTTCCATAACCTACGTTAATGGTTACCTCGCCCAGTTGCTGGGCATCAATGCCGAGTTTGATTTCAAGGCTTCGATGGCTGCCGATTGTAATCGTCTGGTTTTTATAACCAACATATCCTATAGTAAGGACAGAACCTGTGTTTAACTGCAGGCTGAAGTCTCCGTTTTTATCAGTCGACGTGCCTTTGTTTGTACCCCTGACGTGAACAGATACACCAATAAGGCCCTCTCCCGTTTTTTCGTCCATAACATGTCCTGTGAAGGTAAAGGGCGGCCCCTGATTGGAGTTCACCTGCGCAACAGCGCCCAGCACAGACAGTAGTGCCATAAAGGCCATTAAGTAGATCTTCTTCATTAGCGTTATTTTATTCGGTTTAATTGATTTTTCTTTCTTCGTCATCTTGCTAAAATGACGCTGGATCTTCTCGTTTACGTACACGTAAAGAGGTCAAAAAAAAGGCTTCTTAGCTTGCAGGAGTAAATTTGAAACTGCGTATTACCAGTTCTACTTCCTTGCCATCTGTTGGTGCCATACCGCGGAAGCACCACAGATTCATTTTCACAGGCATCGCGGCAGTAGGAATCACAGTTACAGGCGGGACAAACGTATGCGTGAAGAACATATTTGTATCGTCGTTGTAAAACCCGTTCATACTTTTAAATATCACTGAACTGCTTGTCCAGGTATATCTGTGGGTGCTGGCTGTGCCGCCCGACTGAACCCAGTTATAGGTAGCATGCTGTTCCTTGCCTGTGCTGCCTGATGCAGGATATACACTAAAGTTCAGATTGGGTTTTGCAGCATCTCCCCATCTGGCAAATTCCACATCCATTTCGTTAAAGCCATCCGGCCCGGAGTAATGGAAAAATCCTGCTACCACATTTTTGTCCAGTGCAGTTACAGGCCCCTGTATCATCCACTGATAAGTTCCATATCCAAAGTTCTGCGCAGAGGTGATACCGGCACAGGTCCATTTCGCAGAAATACTATCATATGATAGTTTTAGGTGCATAAAGCCGGAGGCATCTACCCAGACATTTTTCGTATCCCATGTATTGGGACCGGGACCAAGCCCATTGCCGCTTTTTACGTTCCAGGTATATCCGCTGAAGCTGATCGTACCGGCCGCAGAAACCGTAGTTGCCTCTCCTCCTGAAGAGGGTGAAATTGTTGAATTTTGCAGGTTATCAGGTGGTTGTACCGGATCCTGCTTGCATGCCAGGATTACAGGCAATAAGAGTAAAAATTTCCTCATTGGTTAGTTTGGTTTAGGTTTTGCTGGTTCTGATTTGCTGCAAATCCTGAATCTGCAACATTCTGTTAGCTAATATATTAAATTTACGGGTACGTACACAATTTATTTCAAGAAAGTTACTTTTCAGCATTTTGAAGCTTTATGATATCTGAGGGTTACTGTTTTTTATCCTGCAGCTGTTCAAAGGAAATCTTTCTGAAATATTCAGGCTGATGATAATCAGGCTGATCAGTTTTGATATCATTCCACATCAGGTAATGTGGCTCGATGAGTTGATCCCCGCACTTATATACATTCGCCCGGGCAGTGCTGCCATCAAGACTGCTCAGGTTACTATAGCAAAATACCTGTAAGGGGATATTCAAAGTGAGCGTCCATTGATAATTATTGTGTTCCGGAATGTATACTTTCCATGCTTGTACGTGCTGTATACCTGCTATCAGCTCCTCAGGCAATCTCTGCCGGTCGTTCCTTCCGCTGCCGTATGCCGCCAGGCAGGTGCCAAGCGCATTAAATTCCAGGTTATAATAATTTACGTCTTCGCCAAAGCTGATAAAAAGCTCCACACAGCTATCTTCACTTACCGGATCATTTGTATGCCTGTAATCTGCTTTAAAATAAGGTTCTGAAATATCATACTTCAGGCAAACCGAATCAGGCGTATAACACATTACAAAAGATGCTTTCGGAATAATCTTAAGATCTGTCCAGTGGGATGCCTTTAGCTTTTGCTGATGCAAACTATCTAAAAAGAGTACCAATTTATTGAAATCACTTTGCAGCTTACCTTTAAAAAATGGGATACACGTTACTTTATCCTGCTTCAATTCTTCGTTAAACATATTTTAATGTGATGCTGCCTCAAAAGGATAAAACCCGGCTGAAGAAATGTCTGAAACCGTACCGTCCGGCTTATGATAGATAAAATATGCCGCCAGTTCTTTATGCTGTTTTAAAAATTGCAATGCTTTTTGCAAGCCCAGGGCCATCAGGAAATTATCATAACCATCGGCTGTCATGGCATCCTTTGCCTTTACTGTAACCGCAATCAATTCGTTCTGGAGCGGATAGCCCGTTCTGGGATCCATCAGGTGAGACATGATCTTATTTCCGCTTTTAAAGTATTTACGGTAATTTCCGGAGCTAGTTAGCCCCCCCTGATCTATTCTTACGATCCTTTGCAAAATTGGCTCATCATCTGCATTTTTTGCAGGACCCTCAATACCGATCGCAAAGCTTGCATTTTCTGGTTGTCTGCGTCCTTTCGCCCTGATCTCCCCTCCTATTTCTACCAGATAATCCTGTATGTTCCTGCTGTCCAAAAAATCTGCAACTACATCTACGCTATATCCCTGTGCAATCCCGTCAACATCGATCTGCACGCAGGGTGTTTTTTTGATCAGCTGGTTACCGCGGATACTGAGCTGATCAGAGCCGACACAAGCCAGCATTCTTTTAACGGCTGCAGAATCAGGATATACTTTTACCTGCTTATTGCCAAAGCCCCAGGCCCTGGTTAAAGGATAAACTGTAATATCAAACAGTCCGCCTGATTGTTTATAGATCTCTAAAGACTTACGCATGACGATGCCAAGATGTTTGTCCATCGCTACCTGTTTACAGTTAAAGTCGTTGAACCTGTTGATGAGGGAATAGGGCTTGTACACAGAGAGTGAGCTGTCGATACCATCCAGGATACGTTCAATCTCTTGTTTCGCAACTAAGCTATCTTTTGAATAATACGTGATATTATACGTTGTGCCCTGAGCATAACCGCTGATATAGTAGGGTTTAACGCTGGTTTGAGCATTTGCCCGGCCTGTCGGGAAGATTGAAATACAGGAAAGGAACAGCACCAGTAAGAGTTGACCCCATTTTAAAGGTTTCTCGGGCTTTTTGAATTTCCAGTTCCTGATCTTGTGCCCATAGAAGGCATAAAATACCAGGTAAATGTAGCAGGGCACCAACACCCAGTAGGCGATTCTTAAACTGTAAACATCCGCAAAATAGCCGTATGCCAGTGGCAGTATCGCGCTCCCGCACAGCCCCATGATCAAAACAGAGCCGCCCAGTTTGGTAAACCTCCCCAGGTCGGCCAGTGCAAGCGGCCATATCCCTGTCCACACCATCGAATTTGCAAATCCGAGCAACACTACAAACCAGATGGAAATATCGGCCACATGGCCCAGAATCCTTACCTCGCCATGCGAAAAAATGATCAGCAGGGAAAAGATAATGCCCAGCAGGGTGCAGCTCCGGAGAGCGTTAACCTGACTGATATATCTGGGAATCAGCAAAACTCCCAGCACATATCCGCTGATGGTAGCAAATAAGGTGTATGAGGGAAAAACTTTGGCCTCCATCAGTTGAATATGCATAGAATTGGCATAACCAATGATGGTATCAATAGCGATTACTTGTGTGCCCACATGCAGGAAGATCGCAAATGCCCCTAAAATGAGGTGCGGAAACTGGAAGATATTGGTCTTGCCCTGATTAGCTTTAGCTGATTCAGCATCTTCTTTTTCAGTATCGATCTCCGGTAAAGGGGAGAAACGGATGAAGATGCCCAGGGCAAACAAAACAGCAGCAATAAAAGCGTAAGGAACAATTACCCTTCTGATCAGTTCGTTGAGGGCTTCGCTCCTCTCTGCAAGGCCCATTAAAGGAAGCTGCCTGAAAAGTTCGGCATCCGTAGCTTTGAGCACCAGGCTGGCAAACAGTAAAGGTGCGAGGATACCTGCGCCTTTATTACAGATTCCCATCATACTGATCCGTTTTGCAGCGGTATCCCTGCTGCCCAGAATGGTGACATAAGGATTAGCAGCAGATTGTAAGACGGCAAGCCCTGTACCAATGGTAAACAGGCCCAGCAAAAACACTTCGTAGGTACGGGAAAGTGCTGCTGGAATAAATAATAATGCGCCGGCCGACATGATCCATAAACCAAACATAATCCCTTTTTTGAAACCAATGGTCTTTAGGAGGTACGATGAGGGCACAGACATTACAAAATAGGAAATATAAAAAGCGAATGCCACGAGGTACGACTGGAAGTTGGATAACTCACAGGCGATCTTAAAGTAAGGGATCAGTATCGAGTTTACCCAGGTTACAAAGCCGAAAATGAAAAACAAAATACCAATAATGGCCATAGAGACCGTTACTTCCCTCCCCTTTCTTTTGTCTGCATCCATATCAAATTATAAAATCAGTTAAACCACGTGTACGTACCCGAAGATAGAAAGTAATTCGGTATAATCATAATTTTTAAGCATTAATAAAGGGCTGGAAAGATATTAATTTCTGTAAAACTGATAGTTTTCCTTGGTGATGATATCAATTGGCATAAAATAGTTCTTTTCTACATCAACTTTTAAGACAAGATTCTGGTAAAGTGCCATAATACCTTTGTAGCCCTGCTCCTGTGGCTTCTGGCAGATCAGAAAATCAATCAGGCCATCCTTAAGATATGCTAGATTATCTTTTAGATAATCATATCCTATCAGTAAAACTTTCTGATGATCAGATTCCTGTAAATAACGTGCTACAGAAACTACGCGGGAGTTGGTCACAAAGATGGCTTCGGCATCAGTATGTGCCTTTAGCAGCTCCTTAAGGCTTGAGGCCACAGAAGCGTAATCTGTTTGGCGGATATCATCTTTTACAATCGTCAGTTTTTTATCATGGTCATCAAAATAAGCTCTGAATCCCTCTTCTTTACGCAGCAGATGGTGATGATTGTCAATTTCCCTGGAAATATTGATAATCAGCACTTTTCCATTGTCCTTAATCGCATAGTTTGCCAGGTGCGCGCTCAGATATCCGCTATGAAAGAGTTCCGGGCCGATATAGCATAAGCTGTCCTGTTTTGGAAGATCAGAGTTGATCAGCACGTAGGGGATCTTCAGCTGATCACACTGCTTGGTAAAAGCCAGCGATTCATCAATAAACGACGGGGCAAGCAAAACACCATCAATAGCGGTCTTCAGGATCTGTTTTGTAAGGTTAACAAAGGATTGCTTATCATTGAGATCAAAATAATACTTTTCTACTTTGATACCATATTGCCTGATCTCATTTTCAGCCTGTTCAATCCCATTTAAAGGTGCTGCCCAGAATTCAGTTTCATCAGACACAGCAGGGATCAGGACAGCGAAGTTCAGGACCTTATTGGAAGCCAGCCTCCGCGCCATGATATTGGGCTGGTAGTCCAGCTCTTTGATAATATCCTGAATGATCTGTTTTGTTTTTTCGGATACACCGGAACGGTTGTGGATTACCCTGTCAACAGTACCAATGGATACGTTTGCCCTGCGGGCAATTTCTTTTACTCCGGATAATTCTACAGCACTGTCTTTTTTCATTTTGTATAGGATAATAGTAGCGGGATGGGTTAGCCCGACAAACGATCGTGGTCGTAAATATACAAATTATCCTATAGGAGCGCGCTGCTGGCCTCATCCAGAAACAGGACAGCCCGGGGATGGGTACGCAAAATAGTTGATGGGAATTGTGCTGTAATCGCTGCCGTAAGTGTGTGCTGAATGGCAGGAGCTTTTTTATCGCCCGGCACCATGCAATAAACATATACGGCTTTGTACAGGGTAGGAATCGTTAGTGTTAAGGCATGCGTTGGAACTGCGGTAATTTCATTGAAACATCCATCGTTTACCTGCTGCTGACGACATTCCATGTCCAGTTCAACAACCTTAACGATCTTCGGATCATTAAAATCTGCTACGTGGGGATCGTTAAAGGCAAGATGGGTATTCTCTCCTATCCCCATACAGCAAATATCGGCGGGGAAACGCTCCAGCAGGCCGGCATACCTTTCACACTCCTGTTCAGGCGCTGCTGCATTACCATTCAGATATGCTGCCATCGCAAAAGAGACCTTACTAAAAAGCCTGTCGCGCAGGAAATTACCGAAGCCCTGCGGGGCTGCTGCATCCAGGCCAATATATTCATCCATATGGAAAGCATTGATGCGCGACCAGTCGATATCTTTTTTGACCAGCGCCTCCAGAAACTCATTTTGTGAAGGGGCAGCAGCAAAGATCATATTGACCTGTTCCTTTGTCTGCAGCAGTTCATTTATTTTACCGGCTACACGTTCTGCGGCATCCTGCCCCATTTCCAGTCTTGAACTGAATACATTGACTTCAAGACTTTCTTTAAAAAATTTTTTACTTGTTGATACCATTATACTTTTGCTGATGAATAAACTGACTGGTAAACTACTTTACCTTTTATAATTGTTTTTTGGATCCCGATATTGCTGTTGAAGATTACCAAATCGGCATCCTTTCCTTTAACCAGGCTTCCTTTCCTGTCGGATATGCCCATGATTGCTGCAGGAGTTTCAGTGATCATTTTTACGGCCTCTGCAAGGGTAACACCGGCCAGATTTACCATGTTACGTACCAGGCAATCCGCGGTAGTCACACTCCCTGCAAAAGATTTACGATCGGGCAGTTTGGCCACCCCATCTTCTACAATCACTTTTAAACCATTCTTTAATCCTCCCAGTATGCTTTCTCCGGGAGGCATACCGGCAGCCCGCATGGCATCGGTGATCAGGGCGATCCTATCTGCACCTTTTATTTTATAGATCAGCTGCAAGAGCGGGGCCGGCAAATGGATACCGTCGCCAATGACCTCTACACTCATCCCATCGATTAAAAAAGCACTCTCAATCACACCGGCGTAACGATAAGCATTGCGCCTGGTAACGCCAGACATCCCTGAATAAAGATGGGTAGCCAGCGTGTATCCGTTCTGATATCCCTCCAGCACTTCGTCGTAAACGGCATCTGTATGCGCCAATGCAGGAAGTATGTTTTTAGATAAGAGGTATCTGCTAAATTCGATTGCTCCCTTCAGTTCGGGGGCAGCGCTCCAGCGTTTCACGACTTTGTTATCAGCCAGGATTTCTTTGTATTCCTCCGGATCAGGATCACGAATATACTTAGGGTCCTGGGCACCGCGCTGGGCCATGGCAAAATATGGTCCCTCCAGGTGCAGGCCCAGAAACTGGGAACCGTTTGTGTTTTGGTCAAGGGCCAGCTGATAGGTAGCGATCGTATCTAAAATATCCTGCTTGGTGCTGCTCAGGGTTGTTGGATACATTGCCGTAGTCCCATATTTAACATGAGTTTCTGCAACACCAAGAAAAGCTTCCACCGTATTATCCATAAAATCGTGGCCGCCACCTCCGTGAACGTGCAGGTCTATGAAACCTGCAGAAACATAGTGTCCCCCGGCATCAATTTCCTCTGCCCCCTCTATTTCCGGGTTACCCGCTAAAATGTCCTGGATGATACCATCTTTGATGAGCACCGTGCCATTATCAATCAGCCCGCCGGGGGCAATGATCTTCCCGTTAAATATCTTCAGCATATTAAATTTAGCACTAACACATTACCAAGATCGGTAATCGTGTACGTACCCGAAGATACACATAGTTTGGATACTTAAAAAGTATTTTATAAAAATTTGAGTTAAGGTGCTATAACCACACAGGGTTCGTCAGCGCAACCATGGCCTGGTCTTCTTTGCGGATTTCAATACGGATATAGGAAGATGAATCTCTGTCTATAGTCAGATGAATTGTTTCGGTATCTGCCGGTATTTTACGGCTAGCCATGGTCCCTTTATTCCCTATTAACGTCATCACTGTATTCTTACAACCTGTAACGGTAAGATGAACTATAGCTTTTCCCGTTCCATTTTCAGGCAGTTGCTCACCCATCCCCACAGTTTTGCCGGCATACTCAAGGGTAAACTGCAGCGCAACATTATGCGTTGCCGCGATATAGGCCTTGCCCCTTTTAAGCCCTTCCAGGATGGCATCCTTTGCCAATCCCTGAGCATAGATTACTGTTTGCGGGCTTCCCAGGTTATTTGGAGAACCGCTGGATTTATGTGTATCACTGGCACCGATAGCAATTTTCCTGATTCCCTTCCGGAGCAAATCATCCCACCATTTTAAAGCGATGGCATTTAAAGCGTTCCATTCCCCGTTCCAGATCTCTATTCCATCAAATTCCTGCTCATCAAATTTGAATGTTTTGTCACCTTTATCATAAAAAGGATGATTGATTATTGCGAGGCCCCCGTCATGATGTACTTTTTCAATCTGTTTTCCAATAACGTGATCTGCCGGAGCGTAACGCCAGTCGATCAGTGTTTTTGTATCCAGCCCGATGGCATTCCAGTGCCCGTATCTGGTTGACGTTACCTCTTCACCATTGATGATCAGCAGGTTTCCGGAATTATATTTTCCCCAGTTGAGGTTTGCAGCATTGGTATTGTGTTCCGTAGAAATGATATAATCCAGTTTCTTCTCCTTTGCTTCGGCAACGAGTTCTTCAACCGTACGCCTGCCATCAGAATGCAGCGAATGCATATGTAAATCGCCACGGTACCATCCCGGAACTGCATTGATCTGTCTGGCTGCCGGACGGGCAGTAAAGGTTTTCTGGTGCCTGCCCGAAATCAGTGTAATTTCCAGCATCCAGTTCAGTCCTGCGGGAGCAATTCCCGAAGGATAAACCAACACATTCCATGTTCCGGGAGTAATTTTCCCGGCAATATATCCTGTTGAGGCAGCAACTTCGGTGATAAAAAATTCTTTCTTCGCTCCGCCAGACCAGCCTCTGAACCCGGTGATACCCTGATCACCCTTCGAATCATATACCCCCATATTAAGAACGTTGACATTCATTTGATCGTAACTCTCCTTTACCCTGATCTCTGTAGTACCCGCAGGCACATCAAACGGGACATAGAGCAGTTCAAAGATCCGGGCAGTTGGAATATATCCTTTCTTCACAACTGTAGAAGAATCCTGCGCA
Source organism: Pedobacter westerhofensis (assembly GCF_900182595.1). GTDB lineage: Bacteria > Bacteroidota > Bacteroidia > Sphingobacteriales > Sphingobacteriaceae > Pedobacter > Pedobacter westerhofensis. The sequence goes on from NZ_FXTN01000013.1 coordinate 30,709, forward strand.
GCAGCAAAAAATACTAAACACTGGAAGAGTGTAAAGAGGCCAATATATTTCTTCATTGTTTTTTTAATGATCTTGAGCAGCTTACTCGTGTAAGACCAAAATAGCCTTGACGGTTTTATTCATCACCTGATTAATCGTGCTTTTGGTAAATAACCTGTACACGATATTATGATGGTGTTTTACCAGGCAAAGGATATCTGTTTCGTGTGATTCTACAAAAGCAAGTATCCCGCTGAGCGGGCTGCCTTCAGTGATATAATTGAATTCCGGTTCGGCATGTTTGATCAGGGCTTTCAGCTTGCTTTCAAAGATTGCAAGTTGTTTGGGGTCTGATTTTTCGGTAACATATAATACCTGTAGTTTGTCAGATCCAAAGCCCTTTACCATCTCGTTTAGCGCATTCACGTCCTCGGCCGACAGCCTGGTGTCATAGTCGGTTGCCAGTGAGATGATCGGTACTTTAGAAAATTTGCTTTCCTTTGGAACGATCAGTGTAGGGATTTTCAGGTTGGAAACTACCATGCTGGCATTACTGCCTACGATTCCGGTAATCCCGGTAGAACCCGTAATGCCCATCACCAGCAGTTCAACATGATGATGAGAGATGTATCGCGTAATTACGTTCTTTAAAAAACCGACGTCACACAAGGTTTTTACTGCTACATCTTTGTATTTTTCCTTTTCTGTATATACGCTTACCCATTCTCTGAGCGCCTCTCTTTTGTTATCGTAGTAGTTCTCAATAAAGATCGCATTGTAGGTACTATTGTTAATGCCTTCCGTAGGATGTATGGCATGTATCGCGCATACCTCCAGTTTCAATACTTTGGCTAATTCCATTGCATATTCCATCGCATTGGCCGCGCTGACCGAAAAATCGGTAGCTAATAGTATCTGTTTCATATTGAAGAGGTTTGGATAGAGAATAGAATTTAAATAAATAAATGGAAAAACATAAATAAAAGCAGCGATAAAACAATCGCTACCGGCAAGGTCAGTACCCAGGCGATTGCAATATTTTTTAAGGTTCCGTTGTTCAGGTTTTTTGTGCCGCCCGAGGCTACCATTGCACCCGCAATACCACTGGAAAGCACATGCGTAGTACTTACAGGCAATCCAAATCCTGTGCTCAGCCCAATCGTTGTGGCAGCCACAATTTCGGCTGTAGCTCCTTGTGCATAGCTTAGATGTTCATTTCCTATTTTTTCACCAATGGTCACTACAATGCGCTTCCATCCGACCATGGTTCCAAGTCCCAGCGAAACAGAGATCGTTGCAATCACCCAGATCGGCGCAAAGTCGGTCACCTTGCTCAGCTCCCTTGAAGCCTCCGATAATATCGCCTCGTCACCCTGGCGCAATTCCAGATTCCTGTTTGTTTTAATAGCGTCAACTTCAGTATTCATCTTCTGGATCAGCTGACGGAATTTGTAGGCTTTCTGGTTATCGGTAATAGGCTTGCCGGATAATTCTGTCCTGGTAGCCGTGATAGCAGAATCGAGCCTCGAGAATAAACGGTTTGCAGCGGTATTGGTAGTAGGATTTCTGTGGATAACCATCTCTGTCTGACTGAGGGCATCCAGTATTTTTTGTTCTGGAACAGCATGGTTTACGGCAAATTTTACCGGTAAGAAAGCGATCATGATCAGCATCAGGAGTCCCACGCCCTTTTGTCCGTCGTTACTGCCGTGGAAAAAGCTGACCAAAGTACAGGTAGTGATCAGCAGCATCCTGATCAGGATCGGCGGCCGGTCATTTTCCCCGGTAGGGATATGGAAAAGCTGTTTTGACTTAATGATATGTTTCATAAACATCATGAGCAGTACGGCAAGGCCGAAACCGATCAGTGGAGAAAGTACGAGCGACAAGCCTATTTCTTCGGCCTGATGCCAGTTTACACCGCGCCCGCCGTAATACCAGGTAAAGCCTAAACTTGCACCAATCATGGCACCGATCATCGTATGTGAACTGGAACAGGGAATGCCCAGGTACCAGGTCCCCAGGTTCCAGACAATGGAAGCCAGCAACACAGCGAGCACCATACAGGCCCCTACTTCTACCGGCAGGATCATGAGCTCGTTCAGCGGGACGAGCTTCAGGATACCCATAGCTACGGAAACACCACCAAGGAGCACACCCATAAAATTCCAGAAGCCCGACCATGGAACTGCAATTACAGGCTTCAGGGCTTTGGTATAAATCACTGTTGCTACCGCATTTGCGGTATCGTGAAAGCCGTTTACAAACTCAAAACAGATCACTGCCAGCACACAAATAAGGAACACGATCAGCACAGGGCCGCTCAAATTAACTTCGCCCAAAAAAGGGAAGATCACTGCATTTATAGGGAACAGCATATAACGAATGACGATAAAAGGATTTATTGATCAAATAACCACATATCGTAATTAAATGCCGTAAAATTCAGGTTAACGAATTGTTATGTTATCTATGTGTTTAAGTTAACATCTGATTTATGCAAGTGGAAGCGGGAATAACAGGTGAAAAGGAAAGATGCCGACTGATAAAAAAAATAATAAGCCCCATTACCCACAAGTGAATGAAACTGGCAAAATATATCTTTAAAAAATACCTAACCTTAAGTATTTTATAATCCTTTCATTTTTCCTAAAATTGAAAAGATACGGATATAAATAATATAGCTTACCGGCAGAAGACATGAATACCCAACGCGTTTCTCTGTGACACGCAAATATCAAAATATGAAGGGAGAAGAAATACACGCAGCAAAAATCGATTCTGATATCTTAATCCGCAGGGCAACCGCCGGGAACCAATATTACCGGAACAGCCTGGGCCAAATACCCCTTGAGCTGAACAACAGGAAACTGATTGAGCTGATGAGGAATGCTGCAGAAATGTACCCCGATAATCTCATCTTCTTCTATGAGCTGATCAAGTCCCTCAAAAAAGAAGATAACCCTAAAGAAACCTGTGCCGTGGCAAATTCTTTTTCTGCTCACAAAATCCGCTTTCATATCCTGCGCTCTGTTTATTTCAAACAGCTGAATGAATACGAAAGAGAGCAACAGGAAATGTTCCGCGCGTTTAACAATGGCCTGGGCTTATTTGATGCCAGTAAAACCTACGACCTGGAGATCGGCCAGAGACCATATTACGCCCAGCTGCTGATGAGCCATGCCAGTGCAACCAATAACACCTTTATTCCCTCAGATTTTGATAAAGAGAAAACCGCTGCTTTTCTCGACACTGTTTACTGCTCTATCCCCGAATACAGATCGGCAACAGGTGGAACAAAAAAGATCCTGGAAGCCTCCCGAGCAAAAGAATATGCCCGGAGCCTGGGGAATATCGAAGAATATCTTCATTTACTGGAAAACAGTAATCTGCCCGGCCCTCTAATCTCATTTGAAGTACTGGACAGGATCGAGTGCCTTTTCATATTAAAAAGAGCTGACGAAGCAATTGACTATGCAAAAAAAGTGACAGCAACAGGCGATCTTAAAATCCAGAATGTAAATGATGGTGCACATATTAATTATGCAAACAGATGTATCAAAACAATCTATAACATTGCGGACGCCATCATCGAGGGATGTTGAATCCGGCAAAGATCAAACAATCCTTAATGAACCAATTGCCCCCACCCACTCGTCTTTTCCACAACGCGGACAGGTCTGAGGCACTGCAATTCTAAGCACATTTCCGCAAAAAGCACAGGCATACTCCCCTCCATCATTAATGTTCCTCGATTTTTTCTGATAGGCTTTAGGAAAAATTGGCAATCCCATCAGCACGTCTTTATCATCAAAAAAAAGAAAGCTTACCTGCCCGTTAGACTCAAGTAATGCCGTTTTCACCTGACCTACGTGTTCAATGCTCTGTGCCCTCATTTCTGCAAAAAACTCGTCTTTGGCAAAATTTGAGTCGCCCGCTTCCTCAAGCACAAACTTACCATCTTCTATGATATACATGGGCTCTCCCTCCAGCAAAGTTTCGATGTTCTCGTTTTTAGCCGACAGATAGGTGATGATACGGTACATTGCAAGAATGACCACAAAAACAAGAAGCGAGGGTAAAATTGCAGATTCGCTGTTGAGCATTGGATCTCCCGCTGCCGAGCCCAATGCAATAATGATCGCGACCTCAAAAATACTGAGCTGCCTTACCCCCTTCTTCCCCGATGAACGCAGGAATATGAGCACAAACAGGAACATGATAAATGTCCTTATGCTAATCTCTACCACAAGGGACAGATCCAGGTCTTTTAAAAAAATATTATTCCAGTCAATTTCTAACATCCGCGCGCTATAATCTAGTAAATACAAAATGAATCTCAGGAGTGGACACTCAATAGAGCTTATCGCAGAACACTCAATAAATCTCGTGTGTGGAACCCAATCAGGCCCATGATGAAAGCCATAAGGAACCACCATGAGTAATCCTCATAAGGAACCCCTTAAACAATTCCTTAAGTAATCCCTTAAGTAAAATGACAACAGCTAAATTGTAGTTTTGTTAGGCCCCTACAACCCTTGGAAGTAGTCAATTTTCATTTTTTAAAAGCAGCTAACCAGGTTGGCAACTCATTTGCCCATTCCTGAACATAAAGCAAACCTTTTGCTCCCAGCTCAGTTGTTTGAACAGTCATGCCATTAAATTTAAGACCATGAAAGAAGAAAATATAAAAAAAGCCGCGAGGATTGCATTGGGTGCAAATTTGGTTTTTGCCGGTATCAGTCACCTTACCTTCGCGAGAAAAGCATTCAGAGCACAGGTACCGGATTTTGTGCCACTTAAAAAAGATGATACAGTCGTTTATTCCGGCTTTGTGGAAATTGCCATGGGTGCTGCGCTCATCTTTACTCCGGAGAAACACGCAGAGAAGGTAGGCCAGGTTGCTGCTGCTTTCTTTACTGCTGTGTTCCCCGGAAATATCGCACAGCTTAGCCACAGAAGAAATGCCTTTGGGCTGGATACGGACAAGAAACGTTTCCTGCGCCTATTCTTTCAGCCAGTGCTGGTATATTGGGCATTGAAAAGTACGTCGCCAGTGAAAATCAAAAATCGTATCAAATAATTGCGTTATCAGGTAAATACAGATAAAGGAAACGGTATGATGAACTGAACCTTAAAAGGTTGTCCAGATTTGGGGTTCTGCTACATTGAGAAATTGAGCCGCTGGGAACGAAATATGTAAAAATGCTCCCTTAAAAGAATGGATGCAAACAAAAAGGGCTTGGATGATATGATCCAAGCCCTTTTTGTTTGCATTCGCCGGTTTCTTCAGGAGTCAGTAAACTGAATCCTGCTCACACGGGATAAATTAGTTGTTATAATCACCTTTTACTTTCCTTCCTGTGCTCTGACCGGGAAGATAGATCTGAAGGCCAAATGAAAGGCCAATATTATTTTGTGAAGTAGCATTGCCAAATCCTACAAGGCCATTATATTTCAAGAGCGTTTCCAGGCCTATGTTAGGTGTGATAAAATACGCAAAACCAGGACCAACACTCAGGTTAAGGCCGTTTGTTTTCCCACCGCCCTGACTCACGTTTACGCCGCCAAAGCCAGCAGTAGCTTCTGCAAAGATTCTTCCATGTTTCAGTACCTCAATGTCTTTGCCTGTGTAGTATCTTCCCAGGGCACCTACTCCATAAGAGGTTGTAGTAGGCGCATGTTTGGTTGTCTCCAATCCAAAGTTTACGTAACCACCCAATGCAATGTTATCCTCGATAAACCAGGCTGCTTTAGGTGTCAGATTGAGGCTGAATACACTGGGATTGTCCAGGCCAAGGTTTAAATCAGCGAAGTTTCCTCCAACAAATACATTGCCTTTCTGGATCTGGGCACTCGCGTTAAAGCTCATGGCAACAGCAGCAAGTGCTGCAATAATGGTAATTTTTTTCATATGTAGATTTTTATTAAGCCAACCCGGCTTAGTGTACTTACTACACGAATTTTTATTGAATGTTTTAACATTTATTATTTTTTGCTGCCTGAGTACATCAGAAGAAGGTATTTCTGCAATAAGCCGGAACTCCTGTCCTCCAGAGGTACAAACCTCAGGTCTACAGAAATGAGCAGATCAATGCTAACCTCAAAATACTGCGATATCAGTTTCAGTATATCCAGCGGTGGTTCAGACTTCCCATCTTCATACTTCGAATAACGGCCGCGGCTAATGATCAAGTCATTGGCTACCTGCTGCTGAGCGCAGTTTTTCTGTGCTCTCAAATACCGTAAATTTTCTGAAAGTACAGACATTGCTAATATTTATAGCAATAAAGGTAGGTATTTTTACTAATATCAATAGTATTTTTGTTGGGACATTTATTTACTGATTATGGAGAGGGCGATTGTACACATGGACTTAGATACATTTTTTGTATCCTGCGAGCGGCTTAAGAATTCTCAATTAATGGGTATACCGCTGATTATTGGCGGCGGCGACCGGGGTGTGGTGGCTTCCTGTTCCTATGAAGCACGGCATTTTGGAGTGCGGGCGGCAATGCCGATGAAAATGGCCCTGATGCTCTGCCCCCAGGCAAAAGTGATCAAGGGAGACATGGGACGGTACTCAGATTTGTCGCACGATGTTACCAAAGTGATTGAATCAAAAGCTCCTGTAATGGAAAAAGCCAGTATCGATGAGTTTTATCTGGATATCACAGGGATGGACAAATTCTACGGCGCCTATTCCTGGACACAGGAACTGTCATCAGCAGTAACAAAAGAAACAGGCTTGCCCATGAGTTTCGCACTTTCAGTGAATAAGACGGTATCAAAAATAGCCACCGGCGAGGGTAAACCTATGGGAAACCTGCAGATCCCGGAACTGAAGGTCCGCTCCTTCCTCAACCCCTTGTCCATCCGCAAAATCCCAATGCTGGGCGAAGTAACCTTTAACCTCTTGTCCAGGATCGGGATCAGGAACATCCAGACGCTCTCCGAAATGCCCGCGGAAGTGCTGCAGCAGATGATCGGCAAAAACGGACTGGAGCTATGGAAAAAAGCCAATGGAATTGACAATAACCCCGTAGAACCTTACCGTGAACGTAAATCGATATCAAAAGAACACACCTTCGATCAGGATACGATAGACTTGCCGATGTTAAAATCTATGATGGTAGGCATGGTAGAACAACTGGCTTTCCAGCTGCGCTCAGAGCAGTGGCTGAGCTCAACGGTAACGGTAAAAATAAGATATGCCAATTTTGATACAGAAACAAAGCAGTGCAGGGTTCCCTATACTTCGGCTGATCATTCACTGATCAGCGTGGTGAAAGAACTGTTCGATAGCCTGTACAAACGGCGCATGCGGCTCCGGCTGATCGGTATTCAGCTCAGCGGCCTCGTCAGGGGCACTTATCAGATCAACATCTTTGAAGATACGGTAGAAATGATGGCTTTGTACCAGGCTATGGATAAAATGAAAAACAGGTTTGGAGCCAGTGCAGTGATGCGCTGCGCCGGTCTTGATATCAAACCTAAAACGAAATAGCATGCACCTGAACTGCCACTCCTTCCACAGCCTGCGCTATGGCACGATCCCCCTCTCAGAACTGATCGAACAGGCCATCGCGAATAAACTTACCGCAATAGCTTTAACAGACATCAATACGGTTACGGGAATTTATGATTTCATTAAAACCTTGCAGGATCTAAGGAAAGAACTGAAAGATAAGCTGGAGGCAAAGGACGTACCGGAAATCCCTCTTCCGGAAAACGAAGCCATTGAAGAAAAGGCCAGAATGCAATACCTGGAGACCGCAGCCAAAGTAAAACCCTTAGTCGGCATTGAATTCCGGTATGATCATCAGCTCCGCTATATCGGCCTTGCTAAAAACCAGGCAGGACTTGGGGAGATGAACCGCTTTCTTACACAACACAACTTTGATGGCAGCCCCCTCCCCACTGCCGCACCGGAGTTTGAAAATGTAACAGTAATCTACGCCATGGAAAATGCTCCTGCAGAGCTGCGTGAAAACGAGTATGTGGGCATCCGTCCGGATCAGCTGTTGCTGCTGTACAATGAAAAATGGGCTTCGCTGCGCGATAAAATGGTAATCCTGCAGCCGGTTACCTACGCCACAAAAAAAGAGTTTAACCTGCACAGGATCCTTCGGGCAATTGATAAGAACGTGATCCTCTCCATGCTAATGGAAGAGGATTGCTGTAAAAAAACTGAGTTTATGCAACCGCAGGACAAGCTGCTTGCAAAATATAAAGACTATCCTGAAATTATCAGCAATACAGAAAAGGTAATTGAAGGATGCAATTTTGAGTATGATTTCAAAACCCCAAAAAACAGGAAATTCTACACGCGTACCAAGCAAGGCGACATGAGCTTGCTGCGCAGCCTGGCCTACGACGGATTAGAAAAGAAATATGGTAATAATCCTGAAGCAAAAGCAAGGGTAGAAAAAGAGCTGAAGATCATCGACGAACTGGAGTTTAGCGGGTACTTTCTCATTACCTGGGATATTGTGAGGTACAGTAACAGTATGGGATTTATGCATATCGGGCGGGGCAGCGGGGCCAACAGCATCGTAAGTTACTGCCTCGGTATTACTGCCATTTGTCCGCTGGAACTTGATTTGTACTTTGAGCGCTTCCTCAACCTGAACCGCAAAAGCCCGCCCGACTTTGATATCGACTGGAGCTGGAAAGAGCGCGACATCATCCTGAAGTATATATTTAACCGTTATGAAAAAGACCATGTTGCCTTCTGCGGCACCAACGTGGAGTTTAAATACCGCTCGATCTTAAGAGAAGTTGGCAAAGTTTTCGGCCTCCCGAAAGAAGAACTGGATGCGCTGGCCATCAATCCTATGCACCTGCACGATCAGAATTCTATTGTGGCCCAGGTACATAAATATGGGGAAATGATGGAGAAATACCCTAACCAGCGCAGTATGCACTCCTGCGGCATCATTATTTCCGAAGAACCGATCACCAACTACACTACACTGGAGATGCCGCCAAAAGGTTTTCCCATCGTTCAGTTTGATATGCACGTGGCCGAGGATATTGGCTTTGAGAAGTTTGATATCCTGAGCCAGCGCGGCATTGGCCATATTGACGACAGCGTGAAGCTGATCGAGAAAAACCAGGGGGTAAGGGTAGATATCCGTAACAATGCCATCTCCCTCAATGATGCCAGATGCAACACCTATCTTGAAAAGGGGCACACGATCGGCTGTTTTTATATTGAAAGCCCGGCGATGCGGGGACTGCTGCGGCGGCTAAAGTGTAATGACTACAAAGTCCTGGTGGCCGCCTCTTCTATCATCCGCCCCGGTGTTGCCCAGAGTGGGATGATGAAGGAGTATATCTTCAGACACAACTACCCCGACAAGTTTGAATACTTCCACCCAGTTTTTAAAGAGCAGCTGGGCGAAACCTATGGCATAATGGTTTACCAGGAAGATGTGATCAAGATTGCCCTGCATTATGGCGGGCTCCCTGCAGAAGACGGCGATATCCTGCGCAGGGCGATGAGCGGCAAAGGAAGGTCTAAGGCTGCATTGCAGAAGGTTAAGGACAATTTCTTTGCCTCCTGCAAAAAACAGGGCCATCCCTTGCAGCTGAGCGAAGAAATTTACCGGCAGATCGAGTCTTTCGCCGGATACTCTTTCTGCAAGGCACATTCGGCATCCTACGCGGTAGAAAGTTACCAGAGTTTATACCTCAAGGTGAACTTCCCTGTTGAATTTATGGTTGCAGTGATCAACAACCAGGGAGGGTTTTACCGTACTGAAGTGTACATCCACGAGGCCAGGATGTGCGGTGCCCTCATCCTCAACCCCTGCGTAAATAAAAGCGAATACGAAACAACTTTATACGGAGTTGATGTTTATCTGGGCTTTATGCTGCTGGATGGCCTGCAGACAAAACTGGCCCAGCAAATCATTGAGGAGCGTACGCAAAATGGGCACTACCTGTCGCTCGAGGATTTTATCAATCGTGTTCCGATAGGAATTGAAGGCATACAGATCCTGATTTTTATCGGGGCGTTCAGGTTTACCGGCAAAACGAAAAACCAGCTGCTGGTGGTTGCCCGGCTAATCCTGCTGAACTTTAAACCTGAAAACCGGGGATTGATGCTCATCCAGGAGCCTGTAAAAGACTATAAGCTGCCCGTGCTGGAACGATCAGTATTCGAAGATGCCTTTGATGAAATTGAATTGCTAAGTTTCCCGGTATCCTGCAGCCCTTTTGAACTCCTGCAGACAAAATTCCGTGGCGATGTGATGGCCAGGGACCTGGTGAAACACCACAAAAAACAGGTAAAGATGATGGCTTACCTGATTTCAAGGAAACATGTACCTACAAAAATGGGGGCGATGTACTTTGGGACCTGGATTGATGCCGAAGGTGAGCTCTTTGATACGGCACATTTCACAAACAGCTTAAAGCAGTACCCTTTTCAGGGGGGCGGCTGTTATTTACTGCTGGGGACTGTAGAAGTAGACTATCATTTCCCTACGGTCACGATTGTGAAAATGGCCAAAATGCCTTTTATCCCTGACCCCAGATTTTATAATTCGGATGAGAAGCGGCAATACAGGACACAGCAGAACATGAAGGAAGATGTAAGCATGACCAACAGGGCGCCCTACCCGCAGGCCCAGGATATCAACCTGCCGCGGCAGAGGATGAAGTAATTTATCATCCGGTCTTTCTTAGGCAGATTGGGGGCGGCTGGCAAAACAAATTCTTATCTTACCCTGTTTTTAAGATCATCTTCAGTTTGATTTCTTCAGTATGACCAGCAATTCAAAGGAATATTCAGCAAATGAAAATAAAGTCAGGACAAGTGAGGCACGTTTCAGGGCGTTAGTTACTGCTACTTCAGATGTCATCTACAGCGTCAGTGCAGACTGGCAGGTGATGCAGGAGCTGGACGGACGGGGATTTCTGAAGGACAGCACTGAACCCCGGGCCGACTGGATGTCCCTGAATATCCCCCCAGAAGAAACAGAAAGGGTGCAAGCTGCCATCGCTGAAGCAATCCGCGAGAAGAAGATATTCCAGCTTGAACACCGGGTGATACGGGCTGACAGTACCACCGGCTGGACTTTTTCACGTGCCGTACCTATAATGGATGAGCAGGGCGATATCCTGGAATGGTTCGGCACTGCCACTGACATCACAGAGCACAAAAGGGCTGAAGAGGCTTTAAAGGAAGCAAAAGCGCTTTCCGATCAGCAAAAACGGGTTTATGAAACGATTATTTCGGGAACACCCGATCTGATGTACGTGTTTGACCTGCAATACCGCTTCACTTATGCCAACACCGCACTGCTCAATATGTGGGGCAAAACCTGGGACAATGCCGTTGGCAAAGGTTTACTGGAAAACGGATACGAGCCCTGGCATGCAGAGATGCACGAAAGGGAGATTGATCAGGTCAGAGCAACCAAACAGCCTCTCCGCGGTGAAGTGTCTTTTCCGCACGCTATTTTAGGCAAGCGGGTATACGATTATATTCTAACCCCCGTATTGGATGAATCTGGCGAAGTAGAGGCCGTAGCCGGTACCACCCGCGACGTCACTGAACGTAAACAATGGGAAGACTCGCTGGAAAAAGCATCAGAGGATCTGCAGGTAATCAACGAGGAAATGGCAGCTACAAATGAAGAACTGGCTGCATCCAATGAGGAGCTGCTGTCCATTAATGAAGAGCTAGCCCTCGTGAACCAGGAACTGGTAATTGCCCAACATAAGATTGAAGAAAGCAATAAAGAACAATATCTGGCTGTTGCAGAAACCCTGCGCGCCCAGGAGAATCTCAAGATAGCCGTAGATGCGGCAGGCCTGGGCACATTCTACATCAGTGTAACTGAGCAGCAGTTCATCGCATCACCAAAACTCAAGGAGTTCTTTGGCTTTCTGCCTGACGAGGAGATTACTTATGAGACTGCACTGAAACAGGTCCATCCAGATTATATTCATGAAGTTTCTGCCCACGTAGCAGCCGCATATGCCAATGGCACCCGGTTTGACATGGAATATCCGATTATAGGTTATCACGATAGCAAAACACGTTGGGTACGTGGTGTCGGCGAAATCCAGCACAGCGAAGGCAAAGACTATTTTACGGGTGTACTTCATGAGATTACTGAAAAAAAACAGGATGAAATGCGCAAGAACGACTTCATTGGAATGGTGAGCCACGAATTGAAAACACCACTTACTTCAATGAAAGGCTACATCCAACTGCTGCAGATGAGGCTAAAAAAAACGAACGATAACTTTACCCTGTCTGCGCTGGATAAAGCAAATGGCCAGGTCAGCAAAATGACCAGCATGATCAATGGCTTTTTGAATATTTCAAGACTGGAATCAGGGAAGATCCACATCGACCGTCAGGTCTTTGACCTTGCCCTGCTGATCAAAGAATCCGAGGAGGAATTTCTTGCTACCATCCCAACGCATACATTGATATTTGCGCCTGTCGAAACCACCATAGTAAGTGCCGACAGGGACAAGATCGGGCAGGTTATCCATAATCTCATCAGCAATGCGGTAAAATATTCCCCCAATGGAAGTATCATCAATGTCGCATGTATCACCATCGGTGGCGCAGCACATCTCAGTGTGAAGGACCTGGGCATGGGCATCAAACCAGATGATATTACTAAAATATTTGACAGGTACTACCGGGTGGAGGGTGGACATATGCACTCGATCTCCGGCTTTGGGATCGGATTGTATCTCTGCGCAGAAATCATCCATCGGCACCAGGGTAATATATGGGCGGAAAGCGAGTTTGGAAAAGGATCTGTATTCAATTTCAGTTTACCCCTCTCAGAGGTTTAGTCCGCAGGGTTGCACAATTAGTATTTTATAATATATTTCCTTTAGCAACACCCTATGAACTACCAACACATTATCGACATCAATCCTGAACAGGAAACCGAACGCCTGGCAGCACTGGATAAATATATGATATTCAATTCTGCTGATGAACCAGGCTTTAAACAAATATGCCAGCTCGCTGCTACCATTTTCAAAGTGCCCATTGCCCATATATCTTTCATTGGCGAACATCAGGAGTTTTTAAAAGAGCAGGTGGGTATTGATCCTGATCTGAAACTGGTAGACCGGGATGTCAGCCTGTGTAACCTGGCGCTGCTGCAGCCGGAAGTAAAAGTGATAGAGGATGCGCTCGTTGAGCCTCTCCTGAAAGATAACCCCTATGTTCATGGTGATTTTGGGCTCCGGTTTTATGCCGCTGCACCAATCGTCAGCCCGGAGAAACAGATTATCGGTACGATGTGCCTTGTTGATCTTAAACCCAGAAGCTTAACTGAACACGAAAAGGCCATTTTAAGTGACCTGGCCCGGGTAGTGATGGAACAGACAGAACTGCGCCTCTCCAATCTCCAGTTATTAAGGGAAAAGGATGACTTTATTGGCATTGCCAGCCATGAACTCAAAACACCGCTTACTTCCCTGCAGGGATCTTTGCAGATCCTGGACAAACTCAAAGAACAACCCGGATCAGCAATGATCCCTGTCCTGATTTCACAAGCCAATAAGAGCCTCAAAAAGCTCACTACTCTGGTAACTGATCTGCTGCATGTAAACAGGATGAGCAGCGGACAGATGGAACTTCGGCAAACCTTATTTACCCTGGCTGATATGATCAATGGCTGCTGTGCCGATATTCGTAACACAGGAGATTATAAGATTTCTCTCCGTGGCGATATATCCTTGCAGGTGTATGCGGATGAAAGCCACATCGAGCAGGTTATAGTGAACATGGTCAACAACGCAATCAAATATGCTCCGGAATCAATGGAGATCGAAATCCATTTGACAGCGTTAGAGAACGACGTACGCGTTACGGTTATCGATAAGGGAAAAGGTATTGACCCTAAAAACGTACCACATTTATTTGACCGGTATTTTCGTGCTGACCATAGTGGTTTGCAATTCTCAAGTCTTGGACTGGGTCTCTATATCAGTGCTGGCATTATTAAAAAACATGGTGGCGAGATAGGCGTCAATACAGCATTAGGAAAGGGCAGTGAGTTTTGGTTTACATTACCATTACTCAAGTAATTCCGGCATACAACTACTATCTGATTTTGTATTCTTGAAATTGGTTATCGCTCATTTTATCATGAGTATACTTCTTATTTTCTATCTAAATGACTGGTAAAATTTCATATATTGTTTATATCATTCCATGTATACTGCTTATAAAAACCATGATTGCTGTTTGTTTTATTTCAGGAATCAGGACTACCTCTTATTATAAATAATACCAGATTTACTTCACTAAAGTAAAGAGGTCTTTCCTGCCATCTTTAGTAGCATTAAGCAGGCCCTTACTCTTTAAAGAAGACAGGACACCGCCAATTTGTTTGGCTATCTTTACAGCATCGGTATCATCATATATCGCCATTACCTCTGCTATCTCTTCTTTAGAAAGTTCCTTCCCGGATTCATCCAGTATAAAAGCTATCTTCTCATTTACTGTCAGGGCCGAATGATATTCAACCGGTACAACCAACAATGGATGTTGCTTCCCAACAGGTTTAGCTTTTTCTAACTTTATACCTAATGCTGCAAGGGCAGCTGTAAGATTCTCAATTGTTCTTAAATCATTATCAACATCTCTTTGAGATTCCTTTTTTATTTTGTTTGCTTGCTGTATAGCTTCTTTATATACTGTCTCCAATTCACTTTGCTTGACAGCAACGGTACTTTGCAAAGTTAGTATTTCTCCTCTGATCAGTTCTGCAACTTTATTTGTTGATTCCATTTTTTCTTATTTATTCTTCAAGTATAACAAATATTATTTAACATATAAAATTGATCTTCGTTTTATTTTATATAAAACATACAATTCTAATGTTACAAGTTTATAAAATATAAATCTAAAGTTTATACATCTTTAAAATTTTGATTTCAATATGTTTTACATCAGTTATCTATTTACTGAATACAAATTTTATATAAAACATGTAGACATACTGATTTTATGTTAGTTATAATACTTAATATGCTTATGTTTATATCTGACAAAAGCTATTTTAAGTTGTTTTATATATAAATACAAATTACATTCACAGTTTGAATCCGCTTAAATTAATAGTAGTATAACTATCCCTTCCCTACCCTATTCAATAAAAAACCATCCTTAATACAGTAGGTTTATCGTATAGACCTACTGTATTGAGGATGGTTCTTTCAAACCTGAAACCAGAATGATTTAAATCATCTCAGCAAGTTCATTTACCATTAATCTCCAGTTTTCATTTTCAGGTATTCCTGGTTTACGCTTCCCAAAAAACTGAACAATGATTGTTCCTTCCGTATCAAAAACCTCAATACTCGTCACAATTCCATCCTCAGTTGGTTTCTTTACCAGCCATACAGCAGCAATACCATCTTCGCGTAAATGCATATTAAAATCCGGGTCTAATACATTAAACCATGGCCCTGCCTGCACCAACTTCTTAACCGTACCGGTATGTATTTGTATACAACCTTTATTTCCGGTGAAGACCATAATTTCAATATCCGTATCAGATGCTTTATAAAAGATCCTTTTTAATGATTCATATGAAATTTGCACAGCATGACCTTCAGGAGCTAACCGCAATCCCTGCGTTCTGGTAACACCAAACTTTCGAAGTAAACCATGAAAAGCATGTGTATCTTTCAGTGTAATCCATCCTTGCTGAAAAGCGGAAACATCAATATCAGCATCAGGTTTTTCTTCTGCTACCGTATGATCTTTTTCAATGTTTAGCAACGCATGTTGCTCGTCTGAAGCAAAGTTTCGAACCAGAGTTTCATAAGCATCAGCATTACTGATTTCTATCAGATAAATCTTATGGATAGCCTCTCCATCTTTAGAAAAAAACTGTAAGCTTTTACGCTCGTTTTCATCTACAGCAAAAGCTGAACACCATGCATACATAAATAGTCGCAGGTCAATATCAGGATTTACAGCCAGGCCCATCGGACCAGAGAAAGAAACATTGCTATAGATACCTTTACGTTCATGTACGCAAAAATCATTCCGCGTCAATGCCATTACCGTACCCAGTGGTTCTACGGCTTTAAGGATGTCCTGAAATTCGTTTTTTAAACGGGTTACCGAAGTACCAATTGCCGTAGTCAGCAATTCTGCTTCAGTTGTTCCCAGCTGCTTTGCAGCATCTCTGATTCTTACTTTAGGGTTTTCAATTTTGAAAGCCTCCCATTGACTTTTCAGTTCTATTAGTTCACTCATCTTTTTAATCTTTATCTATTGTTCAATCCACGGTTTAGTCATTTAGCCGGTCAAGGCTTGTTCTGTATCATCGCCGGAATAACCAGCGGACAGCTGTATCCTTCACATGCCATCAGTTTCACATTGATGCTGAAGGTTTCAAAAATGTTTTTATGGCTGATCACTTCGAGCGGACTGCCAATGGCCACTTTTCTCCCCTCTTTCAGCATCAGGATCTTGTCCGCAAAGCGCGATGCAAAATTGATATCATGCAAGATACAAATTACGCAGTAGCCTTTATCAGCCATGCGGCGTGCCAGTTCCATCATTTGCTGCTGATACAACAGATCAAGCCCGTTTGTAGGCTCATCCAGGAAGAGGCATGCATCGGGACAGTCATATATCTGTGCCAGCACACGGGCCAGCTGCACCCGCTGCTGCTCTCCGCCGGAGAGGGTGTTGTAATCCCTGCCGGAGAGGTGTGTGATGCCGGTATCTTCCATCACAAGCTTTACCACTTCTATATCACGCAGAGCAGGCAGCTGCTCAAAATGCGGGTATCTTCCCATCATCACCAGTTCATTGACGATAAAAGAAACGGATATGGTATTCTGCTGTGACAGCACAGCACGCTGTTTGGCCAGCTCAGGCAGCTTGTATTGCTGCAAATTCTTCCCCCTGAAGATGATATGCCCATGAGCGGGCACAAGTTCACGGCAAAGCAGTTTCATCAATGTGCTCTTCCCGGCACCATTGGCTCCCAGGATAGCCAGCAGCTCCCCTGATCTGGCTTCAAAGCTCAGCCGGCGCAGCAGTTCCTTTTTTCCTGCCAGGTAACTCAGTTCATTTACCTCTATCATATTTTATTTTTATTGCGCTCGGTAATGATAATATACAAAAATACCGGTGTCCCTATCAATGCCGTTAATATGCCAATTGGCAGTTCTGCAGGCACAACAATCGTTCTCGCCAGCAGGTCTGCCAGAGTTAACAATGTAGCTCCCAGTATCGCAGAGCCAGGAATCACCAGCCGGTTGTCAGCGGTAAAAGTCATCCTCAGGATATGCGGTACAATCAGCCCGATAAACCCAATTGTTCCGGCTACTGCTACGGAAGCACCTACAGCCACCGTTGCCAGCACAATGATCACGCGTTTCAGATGACGCACATCAATACCCATATGCAGTGCTTCGGCATCGCCAAGGGCCAGTGCGTTTAAGGACTTGGCCATCAGCGGCAATCCGGCCACTGGGATCACAATAAAGGGCAAAAGGCCCGTAACGGTTGCCCAGCTGGCACCACCCAAACTGCCCAGGCTCCAGAAAGTAATGGTTCGCAACTGTTCGTCGGTAGCCATATAAGTTAACAGACCTGTAAATGCGCCTGCTAACGCATTGATCGCGATACCCGATAAGAGCAAGGTAGTAGTCACCGTTCTGCCGTTCCTCACCGATAACCTGTATACGACAGTTGTAGTAATACAGGCACCCGCAAATGCGGCGAACGACAAAGCATAAAAGCCCATCGCCCCGCTCAGCGACCTGAACAGGCCTACTTCCAGAACGATCATTAAAACGGCAAATAGCGTAGCTCCGGACGAGATCCCGATTAAACCCGGTTCCGCCAGTGGATTTCTGAAGAGCCCCTGCACCGCTGCACCTGATATACCCAGCCCCGCCCCGATCAACACACCAAGAAAGACCCTGGGGAGTCTGATATTAAGGAGGATTGCTGCCTGCTGGGGCCTGAAAGTCACCGGATAAGAGAGACCCGCTTGGTTCCCCAATATGGCAAGCAATTCATTAATGCTGATTTTAACAGCCCCAATACAGGAAGATAGGATCATGGTCCCGACCAGCAAAACGAGCAGGGAGGTCAGTATATAGGCGTTTTTCCTGGTCACTTTAGTTTTGCTCCCAGTTCCTGAATGGCAATTCCCAAACGTGGGCCGAAGCTGCTCAGCAGTTCACCGTCCATGCTGATAATCTTGTTATTTTTACCAGCGTTTGTTTCTTTAATCCCCTGTACTTTTGCTAACCCAGCAGCGCCGCCGAGGCTTTGCAGTCCGCTGTCAAATAATAAAATGATATCCGGATTTGCTTTCACCAGGGCTTCGGCAGTTAAGGGTTTATAATCCGCAAATTCTGTAACCGCATTCTGACCGCCGGCAAGCGCAATAGCTTTGTCTACCGCAGTCCCTGTACCGCCAACCATCATGGTTCCGGTACCGCGGGCATATATAAATAAGACCCTGGGCTTTTGAGCACCTGCTGCCGGAGCAGGCACTTTTGCAAGATCAGACTCCAGCACCTTGATCACAGAATCGCCTTTAGCCGAAGCATGTAGACTATCGGCCAGTAAATGGATCATCTTTTTTGTGCCCTCGATGGAATAGTCCTGGTCTACCAGCAGCAATTTAACACCCGCAGCCTTAAACTGTGCAGCCAGTGCAGGACTTACTTCTTTCTTAAGACCAATGATCAGGTCTGGCTGTAATGCCATTACACCTTCGGCATTGATGTTTTTGTTATGCCCTACCTTAGGTTTGGACTTCATGCTTTCGGGATAATTACTGGTGATATCCGTACCAGCAATATTTTTCTCCAGCCCAATTCCGGCGAGTACCTCAGATATTGAACCGTTTAGAGAGACAATCTTTGTGCTGTCGGGTAACGTTGCCGCAGCTTCTTGGGTATTGTTATTGCAGGCGCCCAGGCTTAAAGCGAGGAATGCCATAGCTAAGTGATGAAATTTCATAATCGATAATTTTTTAAAAATAAAAAAGGCGGCCTCCGTTAGCACGCGGAAGCCAGCCTTGCACAACAAACTAACCAAGTTTAGGCCGTTTTAACCAGTTTATATTCAATAACCGGTTTACCCCTCACCCCACTGTCACTTGGGTGGAAGCTGATAAATTTCAATTTATAGATGTTTCCTGCACCATCTTTAACGAGGTAAAAACGATCCGTTTTAACTCCAATAGTACCTGTAGTTGCTCTCCAGTTTGAACCGATCACATCTCTTGTACCAACGAAAGCAATTCCTGTCAGGTTCGCTTCTTTGAAATCTGCATAAGCAACAGTATTGTTTGCTGCAGTTCCCGAGTAGATCACCTCAGCAGCGGTAGCACCTCCCACAAAGTTGAGGATAACAAAATCCGAAAAAGTGTAAGGCGTAGTTGCACTGGCTTTGTAGGTAGTTAATCCCCATTCGATATCCCAGGCAGCTTTTTCAGGTTCAACAGTAACCGCACCATTTACAAAAGAAGCATATTTGAAATTGTGGGTTGCGTCTTTAGCAATATTGAGGGTTTTGAATGTTGTTTCAGTAATTTTTGCATACTGCAGCGTATAACCACTTGAATTACGTATGACGCGAATCTTTTGCCATCCGCTGTTTCCTGCAACACCTGCAGCACCACGGTTGACGATATAAACCTTGTTATCAGCTTCAGTAGCAGAAACTGCCTGGATCACTGTTCCTGATAAATAGGCAGTGGCAGTACCTTCCACAGGATCAATAGTTGTGAACAGGCCCGCACCCTGGCCTAGTGCCAGCGTTGCTGAGGTTACCAGTGAAGTTGTGTCCGCTGCAGTCACATCGTTCAGATTGGTTTTGGTAGTCGCAATAGCAGTTGCACCAACGCTATGGTTAAGAATTACCCTGTAATCTGTTCCAGAGTAAAATCCCAGGTCCCACGAAGCCCTGGCTACACTAGTTTGTTTATCGGTGCTGAAGTCTACAAACACGCTATTTCCAGCGCTCGCACCTGCTTCAGCCCCGATAAGGCCGTTCAATGTCATCGTACTTCCGTCTGAAGGCGATACGGTAACAATCGGATCTTCATCCTTGCTACAGGCAGCAAAAGCTGCTGTCAAACATAATAAAGCAATGATATTAGTAAATTTGTTCATAATGTGTTAGGGATATGATATAATAATTAGTAGCTATTTGTTAAAGTTGAAACTAAGACCAAGTATATAAGAGCGTCCATAGTTCAGCGGAACATTCCCGCCGGTACTATGCGCTGCAGTGGTGACAAGTGCCGTATTGCCGAGCATTTTGGTGTCAAACAGATTTTTCACACCTGCATTTAAACTGAGGGATTCCAGTATTCTCTGTGTAAACATCAGGTCGGCCGTAGTGTAAGCACCAATCCTGGATAACCGCAGCTGCTCCAGATTGTCCAGCGTTGCCAGCTCATACGCAGGTTTCCTGCCGGTATATTTGAAGGCCAGGTTAGCTGTTGTCCCGGTTTTGCGGTAGGTATACGTAAGATTTGAATTTACCTCGGGCGACCATACAAATTCTGGAGACTCTCCATACTGCTCCGTGGATTCACTATACTGATTGTACGTCCCTATGTATGAAAAACCAACTGAAAACTGCCAGTCTCTGCGGTAAAGCGTGTTTTCAAAAGTTCCCCCCGTAGTTTTATATTTTGCAATATTGATGAGCGTAGTAATTGTCGGGTCTGCAGCATAAATCCCGTAATCAATCCTGTTTCTAAAGTTATTATAGAAAGCACTCAGCACAGAACGGAAGCGCAGCTCATCTGCCGCGGTTTGAGACATGGACAATGAACCTGTAAAGCTATTGGACTGCTCAGCTTTAAGATGCTCATTACCCATAATGGAGTGGCTGGCATCGAAGAAGTCATAGTACAGTTCGCGTAAAGCAGGCGAACGGAAGCCGCTGGCATAGCCAAAACGTAAATCAAATAATTTGTTAAGCCTGATCTTTGTATTGATAGAAGGGATCACAGGCGGAGCATCATAAACAGAGTTGCTGATAAAACGCAAGCCTGGCCGGATCGTCACCCCCTTAATCAGGTTAAGCTCTGAAGAAATAAAGAATGCATAATCACTGATAGATGGCGAACCTTTTATCCTTGCGCCACTGGCGTTGTCGAGATTGATTTCGGCGCCGGGCTGGAAAGAAAGCTGATCAGTCAGCTTATACTGGGCAGTGGTACGTATGTTGGTCGACTGAAATTTGGACACATCCTGTTCCCCTGCACCGGTAGAAAGGCTTTCAGACCCGTTGGTATAATCATGAACAAACGTTTTAGTAGCGCGTTCCAAATTTGAATATCCTACAATCCCACTCAGCTGCAGGCGGTCGTTAGCTGAGTAGTCACCGTGTAACTGCTGACTGTACCTGTGTGTAATGTATTGCTGGTTTGTAGCTTTAAAATTATTTGGGTTATAACCGCCTTTGCTATCAATCGTTTCATCCACATAATCCAGCCTGTACCATACATTAAAATTGCTTTTGGCATAACCGAATTTTGTGTTTGCCAGCCATTGCTCTTTTGGTTTCCAGCGGTTGGTATTTGCAGAAATCTCATCTGCCGTAGTCAACGGCCCCGGTACATTAAAGCCACCAAAGTCGTTATGTGTTACTCCGCCCAGAATATTCCATCCCTTGTTTTGCCATCCCGCGCCCACATGCTGCAAATGCGACCCATCTTTGGTAAATGGCGAATAAGTATCACCTACGGTCTCTTCCTGCACACGGGCATTGATATTTAAAGTTTTCTTTGCTGCAGATTTTGTAATGATATTGATCACCCCTGCCAGTGCATCCGTTCCGTAAGAAACAGAAAGCGGGCCTTCTACAATCTCAATATGGTCAACCGTATTGATGTCAATCTGGTTTAAGCTTTCGCGGGTATCGCTACGGTCTACCATCGGTACGCCGTCCAGTAAAATCTTTACGTTTCTTCCCGTCATCCCCATCATTTGGATATCACTGGTGCCCAGGGTAAGGTCGTTGGAAAACCTGAAACCGAGCTCCGTATTCAGCACCTGCTGTATGTTGGTTGCCGCACGCAGGCGGATACGTTCTGCAGTAATGATGCGGGTTTGATATACAGAATTTCTGAGAGATTGCGGCTGATATTGTCCGGTTACAACTACTTCTTTCAGCGCGTTTTCAAGAGAATCGTTGCTGAGCTGACTTACCTTATTTTTCTCTCTTCCATACGCGTTTTTTTTATCCTGCCCAAACGAGTTTAAGGTAAATATGAATACAACCAACAGGACCGGCACAACTCTCATTAGTATCTATTTAGAATAAGTTTAAATAATGATACAAGTATAGGGAGTAATCTAGAACAATTCCAAATAAAAAATAAATTAAATCTAAGAACCTGTTAGACAGATTATTATATCCTTAAATCAAGGTTCTCGGATGGCTGCTGAAAGATCGTAAGCCCTGGATTGACCATGATTTCTGAGGTATGACATGGGGGATTCCGCAGATTTATCTTAGACAAGCCTTTTGAAATCTTCTGAGATTGGTTGGGTCGCTTTATGACGAAGGCGATTTACTAAAAGAATGTAGAGGAAATTGGATTATGCAAAAACATTTATAAACTGGAGCCAGATCCTATGATATGGGGCCCCGTATTACCTGGAAAAAGTAAAAATTGATTTTACTTATGCGTCCAAGAACCCTGAAGGTAATAAGATATCACACGGATAGATAATAACCAACCCTTTAGATGTGTTTTTATTGAGGGTTAGGGAGAATTTATTGAACGATTCCGCTAAGCACGGCAAACCTGATCAGTGCGGCTGTGTTTCTTGATCCGGTTTTCTCAATCAGGCTTTGACGGTGGCCTTCAATTGTCCGCTTACTTATAAAAAGTTTGTCTGACATTTCATTATTTGTCAGCCCCTCAGCAATCAGGTGCAGGATCTCAATCTCACGGATAGAAAAATCGATCTCATGACTGGCTTTATCGAACGGTGTATTCACTGTATGCAGTAATTTATCCAGCAGACGGATAGAAAGTTCTGAACACAGGTACTTCCCTCCTGAATTGACATGCTTTAAAGCAAAGAGCAGTTCATCTGCGCTCGCACTTTTTAACAAATAGCCGGATGCTCCCTCGGCAAAAGCCTGGGCTACATACTTCTCATTATCAAGCATTGAAAGTATAACAATCCTGGTTTGAGGGCTGCTCACCTTCATTTCCTTGATCAAGGAAATTCCGTCCATCTCAGGCATATTGATATCCGCCAGAATGATATCAGCTTTAATGCCTTCAGCCAGCATATTGATTACCTCAAGGCCATTTACGGCTTCTCCTTTGATACTGATTTCTTTGTCGGCCCCAAGCAGCATGCTAATTCCATTGCGGACAATATTGTGGTCTTCGGCTAATATTAGATTTATCATAATTGCATG
The DNA here is from genome assembly GCF_900182595.1 of Pedobacter westerhofensis. GTDB lineage: Bacteria > Bacteroidota > Bacteroidia > Sphingobacteriales > Sphingobacteriaceae > Pedobacter > Pedobacter westerhofensis. Next base: position 54,128 of record NZ_FXTN01000013.1, read on the forward strand.
TGTTTAATTGGATGATGGCTGCTGATTGGCTTCTCCGACATCCATCAGCATCATTTTTAACCGGTTGATATGGACCTGGATTTCATCACTGCGCTGTTGTACCTGCTGCTCCTGGTTTCCATTGTATTGCTTCTGCTGATGACCTTTTAAAGTTTTCAGCAGATTTTTTCTTTCCTCCAGCATTCTGATGGCTACCCAAAGCGAATCCTCTATTCCTTTTAACTGTTCTTCTTCAAGAGATTTCTCTGTAAAGGTATGACCTGTATAACATCGGTACCGGGGGATCACATCATCAGCTATCTGTGCAAGAACCCCGCCACAATCCGGGCAGGTCAGGGATGTCAGCTCTCCGAGCTTTTTCAGGTCTTCTACATTGCTGCTCATGCGCCTTGCAATCTCGGCCTCCAGCCTCACATCTTCCGGCACCAGGGTTTCTTCACAGACAGACCTGCTGAACAGATCAGAAAGGATATGCCCCATTTCATTGATAGAAACGCTGTAATCCACCTCCATGTTATTCAGCACATTATTTGGCATATCAGGAAAATCGGCTTCCTCCGGTTGCTGGATCATGCAGCGCCCCCCGCTTCTCTTGATCGCGAACATTCCCGAAGTTCCGTCATCCAGCAGTCCTGTGAGGATGATACCAGTCACACAGCTGTTATAGGTAGCTGCCGCAGATCGGAAAAGCACATCAATAGATGGCCGCCAATGATTTTCATAGGCTCCTTTCGTAATTCTGATCGTTCCTCTCTCCAGCAGCATATGGTGGTCAGAAGGAGCAAGATAAATTTTCCTGTTCTGGATCAGGTCCTGATCTCCCGGCACACGGCATTCCATCAAGGTGTTTTTCTGAATGGTATTTAAAATCACGTCGGTCATAGAATCGGGCGAAACATGGATGACAATGAAAACAGCTGCATCCAGGTCTTCATGGAAAGTAGAGACCAGTCTTGACACCGCCGATATTCCCCCGGCAGAAGTCCCGATAGTGATAATATTCTTTATTGTTTCATTTTCCATAGGTATAAAAAATAAAATGTTAAGCTGTAATTTCTGGTAAGTTCAGCGTAATCGTTACCGTCAGCCCCTTTTTTGTGTTATTGAATTTAATTTTTCCATTCAAGAGGTACACTCTGTTCCTGATCCCGCTGAGCCCGGACCCGTTTTTACTGGCATCTTCAGGATCAGTATGAAGCCCAATACCATTATCAGATACCTTTATGATTACTTGTTTAGCGGCAAAACTTACTTTTATTTCCGCCCGGCTGGCATGCGCATGTTTGATACAATTGCTGATCATCTCCTGTATCATCCTGAAAATATAAAGCTGTACCTCGGGATCGAGCGAATCAGCATATATATCAATATAGGCATCGATCTGAAAATCCGGGCTGCTTGTCCGCTGCGCCATTTCTTTCACCCCGGCAACAAATCCGAAATCTTTCAATACAGATGGCGTGAGCTCATAGGATAGCTGACGGGTTTCTTTGATGGCCTGGTCCAGCAGTTCATTTACATTTTTGAATTCCCCTTTTAACTGATGCGTCCGCTGTACGCTTTCCAGGTTTAGCCTGATCCCGTAAAGGAGCTGGCATACACTGTCGTGCAAAGCCCTGCTGATTGCATTCCTTTCTTTTTCCTGGGCAGTAAGCGTAGCAGATAAGATCAGTTTCTGCTGGCCGTTCTTCAGCATTTCGGCTTCCTCCTCCATCTTTTTGCGATCAGTTATATCCATCAGGATCCCCGCGAAACAGGTTTTATCGTCCTGCACCCTGATCTCGTGACCCTTGGCAGCGATATATTTGACCTGATCAGCGCCCGCTAGAATCCTGAATTCCAGATCGATCTCTTTCTGTCCGTTCAGCGCACTTACCAGATGCTGTCTGACCTGCAGCTGATCCTCGGGATGGATAATTTCGATCAGTCCTTTCACTGTGCCCTCAAATTTTCGGCCACTGACACCCAGGATATTGCAGCTGTGTGTATCCAGAAAAACTGTATTCGCATCAGAGTCTATGGTCCAGGTTCCTGTGGCCGACGCCTTAAGCGTCATTTCCAGGCGCTCTTTGGTTTCTGTTAGTATTTTCTGGGCATTTCTGCTCTCCGTAATATCAATCAGCGTAATATAGTACTTGATGTCCGAAGCCATCATACTGGATATTGCAATCCCTTCCATCCGGGTATAAATGATCTGGTCATGTGGCAGCATCAATTTGATCTCTGCACTCTGTTTACCATCACCATACTGCATCCGGTGCAAAAAATTATAGAAGTCCTGCCACGAATGCGGGGCAATAAAACTTTGAAATCTTCTCCTGATAATGGTCTGCTTGGATATGTTGAGCAGGTCTACCCCATTTTGGTTTGCTTCTTCTACTACGCCCAGGTAATCCAGGATAAAATATCCCACCGGAGCAAGATCATATAATCCTACAAATTTTGCCCTCTCCTGGTCCAGCGTAGCATAGGAGGCTTTGAGCTCATCATTCTGCATCTCCAGTTCCAGCTGGTAAACCTGCAGCTCATTCAACAGAATATTGATTTCATCTGAATTCAGATGAGGAGCTGCCGGGTCTGAACCCTGCTTTCCGCCCGCCGGACGCTGAGAGTTCTTATTCACTGTTCTTGGTTTTAAAAGTGAGTACCGAGACTAATGTTTTGCCTGTATCATCCTTACTGATTTCCTGGGCCGAAACAAAAAATCCCATCATTCCCAGGCCCGCAATCTCCTGCTGGATAAAAATCTCTTCGGTTCCCGCTGAGTCTAAAAGATCATCCAGTTTACTGGTTTTCCATTTATTGTGAACAAGTTCCAATAAGGGCTGTTCAAGAATGTCTTCTTCCTTTAGTTTAAAGAGCTCCAGAAAGGCTTTATTGCTCACCAGGACCTTTTTGTCCTTATCTAAAATCAGTGCGGCATCTGCGGACAGGTTCACCGTATTTTTCGCATAGTTGATCAGGCTGGTGAGTTTGTTTTCCATCGCCTTTACCGGTGTGATCTTTGTAAAAGTAACCACGGCGCCGCTGATGAAATTATCCATGGTGCGATAGGGCATGATCCGTAAGTTGTACCACTCATCTTTTTTGGTACTCACCTCCATTTCTTTGCCTACCAGCTTTTCTATCACCTCTTTGATGGCATCTTCCAGGAAAGGATATTCAAAATTAGAGACAATATGCGTGATGGAACGGCCCACATCTCCCGGAATTACATTGAACAACCTGGTCACCTGCGGAGTGAACCTGAGTATATTCAGATGGTTATCCAAAAAGATCGTGCCTATCTCGGTATTATCGAGCAGGTTTTTCATATCATTATTCAACTGGGTCAATTCCTCAGCTTTATTCTGATACTGCAGATTGATCGTCATCAGTTCTTCATTCAGGGACTGCATTTCTTCCTTAGTGGTCAGCGCCTCCTCATTGGTACTTTGTAATTCTTCGTTGGTGCTCTGCAGCTCCTCATTGGTAGATTTCAGTTCCTCCAGCGAGGTCTCCATTTGTTCTATGGTACTGTGCAGTTGCTGCTTGGTATAGATCAGTTCTTTTTCCAGTTCTTCTACAGCACCCTGACGCGAGGGATCAATGTTTTTTCCTTTGTCGGCACGTCTTTTCTTTACAGGGCCATAATCATGGAATGTTACCAGCAGCATATCCTGCAATGGTACTTCCACGATATAATCTACCCTAAAGCCCACCACATAAATCTGATCTCCCTCCTTTATTTTTATTTCGGGCACCTCTACTTTGTCCTTTTTATCCCAGGCCTGGTGTATTGCATTGCCAAGTGCATAGCGCAATTCTTCTTTCGCCAGCCTGTGTATATTAAAGATCGCCTCCCCTGAGTTGATCTGCATAAATCTGGAGGTCTGACCGTTGATATAAAGGATGTCTCCCCTTTCGTTTAGCAACAGAGAGGCCGGCGTAAAACTCTCCAGCAGGATTTTATGAAAAGTTTCTGCCATCGGACTTTTCAGGCTTTTGACAGGCAAATGGATTTTCAGGTTCTTATTATTTTGATTGGCTACATGAAAAGGAAAATCCAGCATATTCCCCAAAGCAGCTGTGCCTTCTTTCTTTTGAAAGATTTTCCACTTGTTGTCCAGACTGCTGAAGCTGTCCCCAAATGTACCGACTGACTCTGCCGGACCGAGGAACAACAGGCCGTTTGTAGCCAGAGAATAATGAAAAACCGGAATAATCTTTTTCTGCAGTTCAGAGGTCAGGTAGATCAGCACATTCCGGCAGCAGAGTAAGTCTAAACGTGTAAAAGGGGCATCCTTGATGAGGTTATGCTGTGCAAAAACAATCATCTCCCGCACCTCTTTCTTAACTACATAACCTTCATTTACTTTAATAAAAAACCGCGCAAGACGCTCCGGGGAGATCTCTGAGGTAATATTAGAAAAGTAACTTGCAGAACGGGCATGGTCTATCGCCTGAGGGTCGAGGTCTGTGGCAAATATTTGCAGCTTGGGAACTTTGGTCAATTTCACCGTATCCAGGTATTCAATTACCAGCATTGCAATGGAATAAGCTTCTTCTCCTGTAGAACAACCGGCAATCCAGATCCGGATAGGGTCATTCTCTTTTTTTGCAGCCAGTATGGGGTACAGTTTGTTTTTTAACGCTTCAAATGCATCGCGGTCCCTGAAAAATTTTGTTACCCCGATCAGCAGCTCATTAAACAGTTGCATGATCTCACTCGGATTCTCACGCAGAAAATTAATGTAATCAACATAATCAGTCAGCTGATGGAAAGCAATTCTCCGTTCGATCCTGCGCACAATGGTACTCTTTTTATACAGCGTGAAATCATGACCTGTATTGGACCTTAGCAGCATCAGTATCTTCTGCAGATGTGTGTGATTGCTCTGGTTCATTGTAAAATCCGTTTCGGCCTGGGGGTCCCTGATTGCAGGGTGGTTCAGGTACTGGATCAGTTTTACCGGCATTTCCTCCGGAGATAGCACATAATCTACCATATTGGTTTTGATCGAAGTGGCCGGCATACTGTCATATTCTGCCGTAGCAGGATCCTGTACCATCACCATTCCGAGTTTTTCCTTGATCATTCTTATGCCCGTTTCCCCGTCGGCGCCCATTCCTGAGAAGATAATCCCTACTGCATTGTTCTGTTGATCCTCGGCCAGGCTCTGCAGGAAATAGTCGATAGACATATGTGCGCCTTTATACCGCGAGGCTTCCATCAGTAAAAGCTGTCCGTTATGAATGCCCATGTCTTTTCCGGGCGGGATAATATAGATATGATCGGGCTGTACCATCATGCGCTTCCTTGATCGCCATTGAAGTGATGGGCTGAAGAATTCTTGCAACATCTATCACATGCGACTTATCCAGGTGCATGATAATTACAAATGCCATTCCGCTCCTGATCGGCATGTGCATAAAAAATTTTTCAAAGGCATGGAAAGAACCGGCAGAGCCACCCATTCCTATGATTGGAAAGGAGGATTTTGTTTTCCCGGATCCGTTTGATTTCATTTGTTTCGTCATTTTCTTTGGTCAGAACATATAAGAGTAAAATACTCATTATGTTTCCAATTACAAAAATATATTAAACAACAAAAAACAAAGAGTTAAAAATACACTGATAAGTGTGAATTAAATGCGTACTCAATTAATTTCGGCTAAACTGGCAACAAGCTTGCATGCAATAGCACTTCTCAACAAATTATTCCTGTGCAGCCGGGCCAATTGATTCCCGTTCCACAAAAATGAGTGACAACACCATTTTCTTATCATACATCAATAGCACAATCAAATATTTGTTACACCTTTGGCTTATAAATTCAAAGACATGAAAAAATTATTTGTACTATTATTTGCTGCTTCTGCGGCTTTATCTTCTTTAAACGCATCTGCACAAGACAACTGGACAGCTGACAAAGCACACTCAAAATTAGGATTCAGTATTACCCACATGATGGTAAGTGATGTTGAAGGTGCATTCAAAACTTTCGAATCTACTATCGTTTCTTCAAAACCTGATTTTTCAGATGCAGTAATTAACCTGAGTGCAGACGTAAATTCAGTAAATACTGACGACGATAAAAGAGATGGCCACCTGAAAAGTGCCGACTTCTTTGATGCTGAAAAATATCCTAAACTGACTTTCAAAAGTACTTCAGTGAAAAAAGTTGCTGCTAACAAATACAAAGTTGCAGGCTTGTTAACTTTGCATGGTGTCACTAAACCAGTTGTTTTAGATGCAGTGTTAAGAGGTACTACAGTAAACATGGCTAAAAAAACTGTTGCGGGTTTTAAAGTAACCGGAACGATCAAAAGAGCTGATTTCGCTCTGGGCGCGAAATATCCTAATGCAATGTTAAGCGACGAAATTGCATTGAATGCAAATACAGAATTCGTTAAAAACTAATTCCCGTCTGTTTAATAAATCAGTTTAAGATCTTAATTACAAAGATCAGCAAGACCTGAAAGAGAAGGCTATATCAAATTCATTGAATTCCAGAAGCTGAATAAAAACTCCTGGAATTCAAATGAATTTGATATAGCCTTTTATTTTTAACTTCAATCTTGAGCGGTCCGGACAGCGTTCGGGCCAATCGTATTCAAAACACCTTATCCATGCGGCATCAATCTGCCGCATACCCGCCAGCTGAGCGGGTCATGGGCGGGTGTGCACCGGGTGGGCACCGGGTGTGGACCGGGTGGGCTCCAGACAACAAGCTTTTAGCATCGCGGGTGAACCAGTATAAGAAAGACAACAGGGTGGACCCTCCGCCAGCAATTGGGTTCGGACAGCTTATAGTTTACCTTGATCTGATGTTGCCCTGGTTCTCCGGTGGTATTGCTCTGGTGTTGGTTTGGTTAAAAACCTCATCAATACCTCTACAAGACCTTACCAGAGTCTCGCCAAACAGCTTATAATCTAAAGCACAAATCAATCAGCTCTCTCAGCGCAGTTGTTGTGGAATATCAGATATTTCTGCGGCCATCAATTTGACCCGGTTGTTTCGGGATTAGCGTTCAACTCATGATTTCATCCGGCCTTGATAAAAAATTAAGATTCTGATTTATTTCGATAAATTGCAAGCCGATTGCTGATAGAAACAAATAGATGACTGAGATTAATAAGGACACACATATAGCCATCATCGGACTTGGCTATGTTGGTCTGCCGCTGGCAGTAGCATTTGCCAAATATTTTAAAGTAACTGGATTTGATACCAAACCCGGCCGTGTCGCAGAGCTGAACGCAGGCTTTGACAGCACACTGGAGATCAGTGAAGAACAGCTGAAGGAGGTAAAACACAATCTTTCTTTCAGCAGCGAGCCTGTAGATATCCAGTTTGCAAGGGTCTATATCGTTACCGTCCCTACACCGATCGACAAATACAACCATCCCGATCTTCAGCATTTATACGCTGCCAGCAGAACCGTTGGCCAGTATCTCAAAAAAGGGGATTTGGTGATTTATGAATCTACCGTATATCCGGGAGTAACTGAGGATGAATGTGCACCAGTACTGTCAGAAGAATCAGGACTGATCTTCAATAAGGATTTTACCTGCGGGTATTCCCCGGAACGGATCAATCCGGGAGATAAAGAACATACACTTACACAAATCGTCAAAATCACGGCTGGCTCCACAGAGCAGGCGGCGCTGAATGTAGACAAACTATACCGCTCCATCATAACCGCCGGCACGTACCGCGCATCAAGCATCCGCGTGGCCGAAGCGGCCAAGGTTATTGAAAATGCACAGCGCGATATCAACATCGCTTTTGTAAATGAACTGGCCAAGATCTTCAACCTGATCGGACTGGATACAAATGATGTTTTACAGGCAGCAGGCACCAAATGGAACTTCCTGAATTTTAAACCCGGACTGGTGGGAGGACACTGCATTGGTGTAGACCCTTATTACCTTGCCCAAAAAGCACAGGAAGCGGGATATCACCCTGAAATTATCCTTGCCGGACGGCGGCTGAATGACGGCATGGGCCAGTATATTGCTGATGAGGTGATCAAGCTCATGGTACGCAAACAGATTCAGGTAACGGATAGCGAGGTACTTATTCTGGGATTCACTTTTAAAGAGAATTGTCCCGATGTGAGGAACACAAGGGTGATCGATATCGTAACCCGTTTAAAAGAATACCATGTAAAGATCTGTATACAGGACCCCTGGGCAGACCCTGAGCAGGTTTTGCAGGAGTATGGCATCACCTGCCAGAATGAGGAGGTCACCGGCCGCAGATTTGACGCAGTGATCGGGGCAGTGGCCCATCAGGAGTTTGAAGCTGTAGATATTGCTGCCCTATCCAAAGAAAACACCGTGGTATACGATATTAAAGGGATGTTCGCCCCGGAATTCACTCACGGGCGACTTTAATCACATGTATAACAACAGCTACCATACCACAGATCTCCGCGATACCGCTTTCCTGATTACCGGAGGCGCAGGTTTTATCGGTTCAAACCTGGTCAGATATCTTCTGGCCCATGGCGCTGCAAAAGTCCGGGTGCTGGATAACCTGTCAACAGGCTCACTCAGTAATCTGCAACAATTCATATCTGATCCTGCTTTTGAATTTACCGAAGGTGATATACGCGATCTGGAGACTTGTAAGCAATCCTGCAGAGGAATCCACTACGTTAGTCATCTTGCGGCATTAGGCTCGGTACCGCGTTCTATTCATGATCCCCTGAGCACAAATCAGGTCAACATTGATGGCTTTCTCAATATGCTGATGGCCGCAAAAGACGAAAACGTAAAAAGGATGGTTTATGCCGCTTCGTCATCTACTTACGGCGACAGCAAAGAGCTGCCCAAACAGGAAGATAAAATCGGAAACCCGCTCTCGCCCTATGCCGTAACCAAACTGGTGAATGAGCTGTATGCAGATGTGTTCCGGAAAACTTATGGAACAGATAGTATCGGCTTAAGGTATTTCAACGTTTTTGGCCCCAACCAGGATCCCGGCGGAGCCTATGCAGCGGTGATCCCCCTGTTCATTCAGGCAGTGCTCAGCGGGCAGCCCGCAATGATCAATGGCGACGGCAGCCAAACGCGCGACTTCACTTTTATCGAAAACGTAATCCAGGCAAACGTGAAAGCGATGCTGTATCCCGCACCGCTGCCACATACGATTTACAATGTGGCCTGCGGAGAACGGATCTCTCTCAACGGGATATGGGCACTCTTAAAGGAGCTTGCCGGTACTGACCCGGGGCAGACCTTCAGGCCTTCAAGGACCGGCGACATTCACGACTCGCTTGCCGATATCAGCAGGATCAAAACCGATCTTGGCTACCAGCCGCTTTTCTCCGTAAGAGAGGGAATCAAGCTCACTTTAGACTGGACAAAAAACAAACTTTAGTTTAGCTGCAAATGCAAATGGTATGCATCCAGCAGGCCAAAAACCTGCTCTTTATACGAGCCACACAACAAAGTCGATAAATTATCAATAATTAATCTTCAATCAGTTAACTCATATCAGTTAAATTAATTGATCTCTTTGGAAATAAAGTTGTAAACCAGCAAAGCATTGCCCTCGCCATCCACATCTTTGTCCCGATATACCCCCAGGCGCATGGTAGTAGCAGTAAGGGAAATGATCTCATAATATGACCAGTTGATTCCGCTGATCCCATTCTTTGCTGGCTTATATCCTCTCAAAATTGTGCCGCCGGTAATGGTCAGCCGTTTCTTTAAAAGGTTTAGTGACCAGGATCCTGTTTGTGTGATATTCCCTTCCATCGGTTTTACGGCTTTAAAGCCGGGCCCGCCTACCAGGCCAAATGTCATTACCCCATAATCGCCCTTAGCCATGTTATCGGGATAAATCCCCTGCCCGGCATCCCACCACACTGTGCTGAAATTGGTGGGATCGTAAAAGGTAAGCGGCCCCAGAAAAACGTTCCCCCCGGTATCCAGCACCCATTGCTTTTCTTTGCCCGGGCCGCCGGAAATGTCGTAATACATCTGATCGGTAACATAAGACAGGTTTTCCTTTGTTACTTTTACCACTACAGAATCCAGCCGCACAATACCACCATCGGTGGCAGCAGAAAATTTAATCGTGTAATCACCTTTAAACGCAAAATGTACGGTATCTGTCATTCTCGTAGAAGTTCCTGTCCCAAAATCCCAGATCGAAATCGTCTGGGGCGTCAGGTTCTTCAGGATCACGGTATTCCCTCCGGAGTCTGCCTTTAAATCCTGTGTTACAGAAAATTTGATATCAGATTTGGCGGGCAGGGCGCCCATTGAATGTTCATCCTTTTTGCAGGCTGCAGCAGCGGTCACCAGGAGCATTAAAAGTATTTTTATCACGTGTTTCATAACCTTTTTATTTAATGTTTACAGATTTACCAGCCTGCATTTTGTCTTAGTGTTCCGCTGGAAAGCGTAATTTGTGTATTAGGGATCTGTTGTAAGCCCTGCGTTTCAATAATCTTTGATGCAGATATGGTTTTGGCAGTGCTTACACCTCCGTTCAAAACCGTAGTGCTTTGGGCAATCTGCTGGGCAGCAACTTGTACCCCCTGCCGCAGAAGGTCATAAAACCGCAGTCCCTCAAACGCAAATTCCAGCCGGCGCTCATTCATGATATTCTCCCTGGTTACCGGCAGTGATACAAAACTGTCCTGGTAAGCACGTCGCCTCACCTTATCAAAATAGGTTTGCGCATTGGGGCTTCCCAGCTCCGCAGCCATCAGCAGCACATCGGCATAGCGGATGGATACATAATCCTGGTACTGCCCGATCTGGAAATCCGGGTTACCGTTTACCTGCGGCAGCGGGATGCCGTTCTTATCTACCAGCGGACTATATTTTTTGATATAATACCCTGTATACTCGCGTTGTTTGGCCTTGTTGGTAAAGTTTAAGTTCTCTTCGCCGATGGCAATTACAGAAGCCACTTTACGCGTATCTTTCCCGTCAAAGGCGTTGTATAGTTTAGGATCAACAGTCCCTCCTCCCCAACCGTTTCCGTAGGGAAAGATGTATTGTTCGCGGATGCCCAGCAGCACCATCCAGTAATTGCCATCAACATTTCCGCTGTAGTCGCTCGTGTAAGTATACTTGATGGCAAATACAGTTTCCTTGTTGTCCTCACCGGCATAGGTATCCGGCGCAGCCGCAGGCCAGAGATTGGCGTACTTGTCAAGCAGGTCATATCCGCCTGCAGAGATCACATCTTCCAGACCGGCCAGTACCATAGCCTTATCGGCAATGCCAACCAGGTCAGGCTTTCCATAATACCCGGTATAAAACAGATAAACCCTGGCCAGCAAAGCTTCAGCAGCATATTTGGTTACCCTGCCATGCGTAGCCGGGTCCTGTGCAGCATAAGACTGCCCTTTGATGTTGGCCGCAGCAAATTTCAGGTCATCCGCAATTACTTTGTAAACAGCATCAGGATCTGCCTGCGGCAGGTTTTCTGCCGAAGGCGCAGTAAGCAGGGGGATATGGCCCCACAGGCGCATCATATCAAAGTACAGGTAAGCACGGATGTACCGCGTTTCTGCTTCGTAAGTAGTTTTCAGGGCAGTATCACTTCCCCAGTTAATCTGGTCCATTTTACCGAGGAACACGTTACAGCGGTAAATGGCCTTATAGTACAAAGCCCAGTTCTGGCCAAACACATTTTGGTCTGAGGGAGAACGCGCCTTATCAAACTCGTCAAGCATCTGATAGGCAAATCCATCAGAATTACCTGTACCCCCAAAACAATCGTCAGACAACACTTCGGCAGCTACCGGCAGGGATACGCCGGCAGACCAGATAATCTGCAGACCGTCATAACAGCCTACCAGTGCTTTAAAACCATCCCCGGGCGTTTTATAAAAGTTTTCATCCGTTACTGTGGTAATGGGCTGTACATCCAGAAAACTCTTTTTGCAGGCCCCTGCCATAAGCAGTACAGCCATAAATACCAATATCTTTATCGTTTTCATTTTCTATCTGAGCTAGATTAAAATTTAATGTTTGCACCAAGCAGGAAAGTCCTTGGCCTTGGATAATACCCTAAATCAATTCCTGATGCGTACTGGTCCTGATTTGCTTTCTGTCCGCCTGCGGTAGTCCCCTGAATCTCTCCATAACCAATTTCAGGGTCCATTCCGTCATATTTGGTAAAGGTGTACAGGTTAAGTGCTGTGGCATATAACCTCGCCTTTTTCAGAAAGCCTTTTTTTACCATACGGCTCAGGTCATATCCTACAGTTACATTGCTGATCCTCAGGTAGTCGCCTTTCTGGATAAAAAGATCGGAGAAGGTAGTATAGTTCCTGTTATCGTTGGTTACCCGCGGCACCGTGGTCGAAGATCCTTCCCCATGCCAGCGGTCAAGAATGGCAGTTGTATAATTCCCGTACTGGCTTGCCTGGTTACGGTACGACTGCACAATGTCATTTCCGGCTACACCGGATGCAACTACTGACAAGTCAAATCCTTTGTAATCAGCACCAAGTGTAACCCCAAAAGTATAATCAGGGTTGGGCTTGCCAATCTGCGTGCGGTCGTTGTCATCAATTACCCCATCATTGTTCAGGTCTGCAAATCTGGCATCTCCGGGCTGGGCATTTGGCTGGATCAGCTTTCCCGCCGCAGAGCGGTAATTTGCTACCTCCGCTTCATTCTGAAAGATCCCCGCCGTTTTCAGTCCCCAGAAGTACCCTATCGGGAATCCGTTTTGTGCCCTGTAAAACTCTCCTGAGTTATCATACAGCTGTGCAGAAGAACCATGGATGATCCCATCGGCAGTAGGGATCTTGCCCACTTCATTTTTGTTATAAGCACCGTTCAGCCCTACAGAATAACCTACATCACCAATTTTACTTTTGTAGCTAAGGGAAAGTTCAACCCCCTTATTGGTGACATCACCACCATTGATATAGGGCGCATCAGCACCCGCCGAAGCCAGTATCGGTGCAGCAATCAACCAGTCCTTGGTTTTCTTATTGTACCAGTCGAAACTCACAGACAGCTTGCTTTTGAGCAGCGTTGCATCAAAGCCGAAATCAGTCTGCTCAGAGGTTTCCCACTTTAGCGAAGCATTGCTCAGCCGGCTTGGAAAGGCACCCGCAGTATTTGATCCTTCCGTAGGCCCAAAGATGTAATTCACGTTCGTCACGGTTACCGGTGCCAGGTACTGAAAGGCTGTTACGTTCTGATTTCCTACCTGTCCCCAGCTCGCGCGAAGCTTTAGGAAATCGATCCAATCTCTCTGATTTTCAAGAAAATGTTCATTTGTAACTACCCATCCGGCAGAAACCGAAGGGAAATACCCCCACTGGTTTTGCGATGAAAAACGCGATGAACCATCGGCCCTGAATGTTGCGTTCAGCAGGTACGTTTCCTTGTAATTGTAATTGATCCTGCCAAAATAAGAGAGCCTGCGGTCGGGGTCCATAGGTCCGCCGCCGATAATGATCCCGGTGCTGTTCTTATTCGTTGCATTGCTTAGCCAGGCATGGTCGAGATCATCAAAAACAAGGTTGGTATTGGTGCCAAAAAGGTTTTTTGCATCCGCCCTGTAGGCAGATGTTCCGGCCAGTACTTCAAAACTGTGGTTTTGTTTCAGGTTAAATTTATACGTCAATAAGTTGTCCCAGATCAGCGATTTACCACTGCTCATGCTTTGGCTGGCTTTAGTAGTAGTGGTAAAGGCAAATGCCGATAATTTGTAGATTGGCTGAAAAGAGTGGTAATCATTGGAGCTGTAATCCATGCCCAGGCTGGTCCTGAAAGTAAGCCCTTTTACCGGGTTCACCAGGATGTATACATCACCAAGTATCCGGTCGGTATTGTTCCTGTTCTGGTTATTGTAAACCGCCAGCGCATAGGGATTGGCCTCACCGTTGTTCCAGGTAGAATTACTGTTATCGTAGAAATTTCCGCTGGCATCATATACCGGTAAAAACGGACTTGCATTAAAAGCCGCCCTCAGCGTATTGTTGTACTGGTTACCAACCGCTACACCATTGTTTTTGATATCCGTGTAGGTAAAATGCTGGCCGATCTTAATGATATCCTTATAAAAATTATGTTCTGAGTTGATCCTGAAACTGTAGCGTGTGTAATTGGAAAGCTCTCTGCCGCTCACAACCCCCTCCTGCCCCGTGTAGGACATGCCGAGAGAATATACAGAGGCTTCGGAGGCCCCAGAGGCGCCCAGTGAATAGTTCTGTGTGAGCGCATCGGGAACAAGCAGCTGGTCAATCCAATCCGTACCTTTCCCCATCGCCGCGATCTGGCTGTTTGTAAAGTACGGCTGGTTCCCGCTGTTCACATTTGCTTCGTTCATAATCGTTGCATATTCACGGGAATCCAGCAGGTTTACTTTTGAGGCTACATTCTGCAGACCAACATAAGTATCCAGCGTGATCTGGCCCGACTGCCCGCGTTTACCCGTACGGGTAGTGATCAGCACCACTCCGTTTGCTGCCTGAGATCCATAAATTGCCGCTGAGGCCGCGTCCTTCAGCACATCCACAGATTCGATATCTGCAGAATTCAGATAAGAGATATCACTGGTGAGTACCCCGTCAACCACATAAAGTGGACTGGCATCGCCTGTTGTTCCCAAACCCCTGATCACTACCTTCACATCTCCACCGGGCTGCCCGGTAGCTGAGGTAATCTGCACGCCGGGCGTTTGTCCCTGCATGGCCTGGAGCGGATTAGGCGTACTTTGCGCCTGCAGGGCATCTCCCTTCAGCTGCACAGACGCACCTGTAACCAGTTTCTTTCTTTGCACGCCATAGCCTACCACTACCAGTTCTTCGAGGCTTTTACTATCCTCTGCAAGCGTGATATTGATGCTGTTACCTGCAGGCACAGGCACTTCTTTCGTCTGAAAACCTACCGAGCTCAATACCAGCACATCGCCGGTTTGGGCACTGATCACAAAAACACCATCATTACTGGTGGCTGCGCCGCCGGTTTTCCCCTTTACCTTCACTACTGCTCCCGGCAGCGGCTCCCCGTCCGCGGTCCGCACTTTGCCCGAAATCTGCCTTTGCTGCGCCAACAACGTTTGGCCAAACGCCAGCAGCATGAGCAACAGCACTATAAGGCCCCTGTTCCATTCACAACTATTCCTGATTTTCATTCCGTTCATACTTTTTGGTTTATATTTGGTTAATACATCTTCGCCTCCATAGGCAGTCCCGAGTAACGCAATGTTTTATCCGCTTTGCGCTTAAAATCGATCCCTTTTGCTGATTTGGGGGTAATAAATACGATATTGAAGACCCTGTCATTCAGCATTCCGTTATAGCTGCCAAGCCGTTTTCCGCATACCAGCGTATGGGTATCTTCCCGGTAGCTAAACTCAATCGTGCTGAATGCTCCTTTTTCATAATTGTAATTCGTGCCTTCGTCCTCATAAAGCCTGAAAGACGCATCCCTGCCGGTATACACAAAAAGAGTCAGCGGATCTGCCGGTTTCTCCGAAGTATACTGCATTTCTGGGCCGGCAGGAATAATGGAGCCTTCTTTCACAAAGACCGGGATCTTTTCATAAGGCGCTGCTGCATTGAGCTCCCTTCCGCCTTTAAAATACTTCCCGGTGTACAGGTCGTACCAGCCCTGGCCCTCTGGCAGGTATACTTTTCTGTTCCTGTCTTTATAGCCCAGCACAGGGCTGATCAGCAGTGATGGGCCAAACAGGTAGGCATCATTCAGGTTAGCTGCTTTCAGATCAGCGGGGAAGTCCATCATCAAACCACGCATGATGGTATAATCCTGATGGTAACTTTTACCGGCGAGGGAATAGATATAAGGCATCAGCCGGTAACGAAGCCTGCTGTAATACAGCATACTCTTGTATGCAGGGTGAGTTTCTGGTGCTATATTGTAGATTTCGCGGTATGGAAACTGGCCGTGCACCCTAAACAAGGGCACAAACGAACCAAACTGGTACCACCTGGTGTTCAGTTCCCTCCACTCCTCCAGATCGGCCCCCGATGCCTTTTCATAACGTGGCTCTACAGAAAAACCGCCGATATCCATTGTCCAGTAGGGCATGCCCGAAAGTGAGAAATTGATCCCTGCGCTGATCTGCGTTTTCATGTCTTCCCAGCGTGAGGCTATGTCCCCGCTCCATGCCGCTGCCGCATAGCGCTGCAAACCGGCATAGGCAGAACGTGTGAGGATAAATACCCTTTTTTCCGGGTTTGCCTTGCGTTGGCCTTCGTAAACCCCTTTGGCATTTACCAGTGGAAAAGCGTTAAAATATGTGGTAGAAGCACCCTCGTACGTAGGGTTCATCAGTTCTTTTCTGATCTCAACAGGCAGATTGGAGTGCATATCCGGCTCTGTGGCATCCATCCACCAGGCATCAATACCCTTGCTGTACAGCCTCCTGTTCATCAGGTTCCAGAACGCTGTCCGTGCCGCCGGGTTAAAGGCATCATAAAATGTATTCTGATACCCCTTCCCTATCCAGTCGCGCCGGCCATCGGCGATATTCCTCTTGTACAGGAAGTTTTCCTGGTCCAGGCCGTCATATACTGCAAAGCCTTTGTTAAACTTGGGCCAAACAGAGATCATCAGGTTTACATGCTGCTGGTGCAGCTCCCTGATCATTTGCTCAGGATGAGGAAAGCGGGCGGGATCAAATTCCTGGCTGCCCCATTCCGGTTCTTTCCAGTACGACCAGTCCAGCACGATATTGTCCAGCGGGATCTTTCGGTCGCGGAAGGCCTTCACCGTGCTCAGGATATCCTCTTCTGTTTTATACCGCTCCCTGCTCTGCCAGAAACCCATGGCCCATTTGGGCATCAGGACGGCCTTGCCGGTGACCAAACGGTAGCCGCTGACCACCTCATCGGCAGTTTTTCCTTTAATAAAGTAGTAGTTTAGTTCGCGGCCCGACTCAGAGCTGAGGCCAAATGTGTTTTTAACGCTTTCCGGCAGAGGAGGCAGGCAGGTAAGCCCCAGATAAGATTCGCCGCCATCGGGAACCCATTCTATTCTTACCTTTACTTTCCTGTCTTTTTCCAGCATCAGGTCCAGTACTGCGGCACCCGGGTTCCAGGCCTGGCGCCAGTAATCGGCCACCAGCTTACCATCAAACCAGACCTTAATGTATCCCGCGTATTTCAGCTGGAGCTGATAAAGGCCGGGCAGTCCGCTTGCTACGCAGCCCTCATAGTTCACAATGGCGTCGGCAGGTTTGATGCGGTCAGGAAATTTGTGCTGATCAGTTAGCCAGTTCATGGATATTTCTGACACAGGCTGGCTAAAAAGCACATCGCCAGGAGTTTTTTTATCGGCATAGCTGGCGGTAATCCAGCCCTCCACGTTGTCTTTGGAGAACAGTTTGAGGGCACCGAGCGGCTCATAATCCCTCAGGTCACCTGCCCGGGTAATCGAGTAGTTATCCCATAAAACCCCGTAACCTTTATTGGATACAAAAAACGGCACTGCAATATCAGTATTGTACTGCACCAGGTCTACACGCCGCCCCCTGTAGTTCATCATCCCCTGCTGATGCTGCCCCAGGCCATAGTATGCTTCATTATCCTGCGCATCAAAGAGCTGAGAAACCTGGTATGAGGGCTCGCCGCTAAAAACCTTTGGTACCAGGGCAATCAGGGGGCTCTTACTTTGTGCAAGCAGCAATTTGCCCTGCAAGTCGCGGTAAGTCAGCAGGCCCGTTGCGGAAGACACCTCCACCTGCAGCGAGTCGGTATAAAGTATCACTGTTCCCTGCCCATCCTTTACAGTAAATTTAACAGCTGTGCCACTCTGCTTTACCGTCATCAGGCTCCGCTCTGGCAAAAAAGCTGTCCCGGCAGTTGCCGTTACATGAATCACCTGTGCTGATACGGGCTCAAGGCGGATTTTTTTAATACCGGAAAATGAAGCGGGAACGGCGATTTCAACTCCCAAGGCAGTTTTGATATAATTGCCTGGCTCCTGGGCTTCTGCCCGGAAAGTTAAAACTACAAAGGTAACAGATGCAAAGATGATCCTTGAGCTTAGCCTGATTTTGCGCATAGAAATAAATACAGTTTATAATTGGTTGTTTTATTTCTAAAATTATCAGTAAACGAAAAACAGGAAGGTATCCAAATGATAACAAATAGGTATGCCGATGTTAACAAAAAGGGCAAATCTGCTACATACGGGTATTTAGGTCGTCTTTAATTGCGGCAAATGCCGAAGGGAGAATCCCAAATTCCTGTTTAAAATAACGACTGAAATATTTTGGGTTACTAAAGCCAACCTCGTAGGCCACTTCAGCAATGGTGAGCTGTGATTTCTGCAGTAAAGGTTTTGCTTTTTGCAGCCTGTAGGCCCGGATATATTCTACAGGCGATTTGCCAGTCAGTGACAGGATCCGCTTGTACAGCCCTACACGGCTCATATTCAAATCTGTGCTCAGCTGGTCTACCGTATAGGCGGCATCCGCCAGATGGCGTTCAATATGACCGGAGATCTGGCGGATAAACTTATCATCGAGCGATTCAATTTCTGTTTCTGCGGGTTTAAAATCCAGCTGCTTGCGGTAAGTTTTTCTGGAAATGGCCTGCTGGTGTAGCAGGTTCCGGATTTTAGAAAGGAGGATTTCAAGATTAAAGGGCTTGGTCATGTAATCGTTTGCGCCCGTTTCAAGCCCTGTTAGCTGCTGGTCTTCGCTGGTCAGCGCAGTGAGCAGGATCACAGGCAGGTGTGCAGTGCGTTTGTCTGCCCTGATCTTTTTACAGAGGTCTATCCCGTTCATTTCAGGCATGCTCACATCGCTTACTACCAGATCAGGATGCAGCGCAAGTGCTTTCTGCCATCCTTCACGCCCGTCCGCTGCTTCGGCCAGCTCGTAAAAGTCTTTCAGGTTAGCTTTCAGGTAAAAGCGGAAATCTTCGTTGTCTTCTACCAGCAAGACCAACGGTTTTTTTGTGGCAGGCTGCAAACCGGTCGCCGGCAGCAGTTCCGGCGCGGCAGCCAGAGTAAGCGGCAGCCCGGCATCTTCATCTGCTTTCAGGGCAACCGTAGCCTGCTCCGGCTGTGCCGGTAAAATCAGGATCACGGAAAACTCGCTGCCTTCATTTACCGCACTTTTCACACTGATCGTGCCACCATGCAGCCGCACAAACTCCTGGGTGATCGAGAGGCCGATGCCGCTTCCCTGGTTCAGCATAAAATCAGGAACTTCATGCTGAAAAAAGCGATCAAAGATCTTTTCCTGTTGTTCAAGGGGTATACCGATCCCGGTATCACTGATCCTGAGCCTGAGCTCTGTCATCCCCTCTTCCAGGCTGCTCAGTTCTACCGTGACCTTTACCTCACCGCCCTGTGGTGTAAATTTAAAGGCATTGGACAGCAGGTTAAACAAGATGCGCTCCAGCTTATCATGATCAAAAACCGTGACCAGGCTTATTTTGTCCGACTCAAACTGTAAGCGGATATTTTTCCTGTCGGCAACATCACCAAAAGAGTAAGACAGCTCCCGGATAAACCGGATGATATCGCCCGTTTGAGCATGCAGCTTTAATTCATGCTCTTCCATTTTCCTGAAATCCAGTAGCTGGTTCACCAGGTTCAGCAGCCTGCGACCATTCCGCTGGATCATCTGCAGCTGCTGTCTGTCTGCCGGACGGGCTTCCCTGATCAGTTTTTCCATTGGAGTGATGATCAGGGAGAGCGGCGTCCTAAACTCATGGCTGATATTAGTGAGGAACCTGATCTTCAGCAAATCCAGTTCGTGCATCCTTTTGGCTTCCTTTCGTTCCTGAACAATCAGGAACTCCTTCTTAATCCGCATGATTCCCCGGCGCCTGATCAGCAGCAGGGTGCCGCCTGCAAATGCCAGGTATAGGATATACGCCAGTGTACTGCGCCAGAAAGGAGGCTTGATCTCTATCTCCAGTCGCCTTTCATTGTTCCTCCAGTTGCCTTCGGCATCTGTAGACATCAACCTGAAAACATATCTCCCGGGGTCTATATTGGTATACACTGCTCTTCTGCCGTCATTCTGAGGCTCCTGCCAGTGGTGGTCAAATCCCTGCAGCATGTACCTGTACCTGATCTTTTGCGGGTTAAAGAAATTCAGCGCCGCAAAAGCTATGGTAAAGCCATTCTGGTTGTATTTCAGGTTCAGTTTTGTGGTTTGTGCAAAAGGTACCCGGCGGTTTGCCAGCCACAGATCAGTAAGCACCACCGCGGGTGCAGTATTGTCATTATGAATTTCCCCGGGCCTGAAGAGATTGAAGCCGCTGGCACCGCCAAACAAGAGCTCGCCACCGCGGGTTTTGTATCCCGCATTCGCATTAAACGCTATTCCCTGCAATCCGTCCTGCTGGTCATATTTTCTAAAGGAATAAGAAAACCCTGCATTTTTCAGCGGTTTCACCAGGATATTGAACAGTCCGTTTGCGGTACTCAGCCACAGGTTCCGCTGCGAATCTTCCAGGATCTTGAGGGTAGATTTTTCCGTTAACCCGTCATCACTGTCAAAGTTCCGGAATAGTCCGCTATGTGGGTCAAACCTGCTGATACCATCGCGTGTAGCTACCCAGATAAAACCATAGCTGTCCTGCATCAGGTCATAAACGATGTTATTGATCAGTGAATGCGGCTGTCCCGGTATATTTTTGTAATGCACAAAACGGCCATCTGTTTTACGCACATCAATACCATCAGCGGTACCGATCCAGAGATTTCCCTGTGCATCTTCCATCAGGCAGGACAGGAAATCAGAGCCTACGCTATTCGGCTGTACAGCCCTGTGATGGGTAAATATGCCGCTTACAGGATCAAACTGATCCAGTCCGCCGCCCAGTGTAGCTATCCAGAAAATGCCTTCACGGTCCTGGAGTATGTCCCACACACGGTCGTCTGCCAGACTGTTGTTGTCCGAAGCCTGATGCCTGAAATGCTTAAAATGCTGCCCGTCAAAGCTGCTCAATCCGCCAAAGTAGGTTCCTATCCACAACTTTTTCTGCCTGTCTATGCAGAGGCTTACGATGATATCGTTGCTCAGGCTGTTGCTGTCATCCTGCCGGTGCAGGTACCTGCTAAACTTTCCCGTTTTACGGTTAAAGTAAAAGAGCCCCCCTCCGTTAGTGCCCACCCATATATTTCCGCTGCCGTCTTCTGCAAAGCGGTTAATGTCGTCATAAGCCAAACCATTTACATTCCCGTCTTCATATCTGTACAGGGGGAATTTCAGGATCTTTGGGTGGTAAAAGCTGATCCCTTTTTTAAATGTTCCCAACCACATGATCCCTTTGTTATCCTTATAAACGCTCAGGATACTATTTTGTCCGATGCTCTTGGGATCATTTTCCTTGTTCAGCAAGTACCTGATTCTAAACCCTTTTTTATCCAGCAGGTTAACCCCGCCATGGTCAGTACCTATCCAGATCAGGCCTTTATCGTCCTGCACAATTCCGTTTACCAGGTTATTGTTCAATCCGCCGGCTCTTTTTTCAATCAGCCGCAGTTCACCTGTAGCGGGATCGTAATAGCTGATGCCCGAGGGAACGTTCATGGTGTAAACCCACAGCGCACCAGACTGGTCTGCAAAAATCCTGTAGTCATTAAAATCAGCAGGATTTCTCTGTCTGAATACCTCAATCCGCCGCATCACTTTTCCCGTGGCGCTGCTCAGCATTTCAATAGTTTTGTCGCGGTGGATCAGCCAGATGTTCCCATGCTGATCTTTTTGCAGGGCTGCAATTGGAGTTGCTGCAAGGCCGTCTTTTTTCAGTCCCCTGGCTGGCAGATGAAGCGTTGTTCCGCTGGCGGGGCTATATTTATATACCCCATCTGCAGCGGCGTTAAACCAAAAGTCTCCTTTGTCATCTCTGATGACGCCTTTGATCACTGTAGCGTAGATGCGGAGCTTTTTGAGCCAGGCAACTGTTTTTCGGATAAAAGTTTCCGTCGCGGGATCATAAATACTGGGGCCGTTCCTGGTTTCGAGATATAAATGATTGCCGGGCAGCTCAAAAATACCGGTAACAAAGTCGTCCGTTATTGAAGTTGTATCCCCCGGATCATGTTTAAAAACCTTAAACTGATACCCGTCATAGCGGTTAAGTCCGGACAGCGTGGCAAACCACATAAAGCCACCTGCATCTTTCAGCATCGTGTTTACCTGATTGTGCGATAATCCCGCTGAAACGTCCAGCCTTGAAAACTGGATCTGCTCCTGCTGAGCAAGAAGCAAAGAGGACAGTATGCAACCCGTTATCGTGAGGAAAATTTTCCGGTACATCAAATGTTTATAAATGGTATTGGCCACCGGTGATTATCACCAGAAGCAAATCGCATAAATTTACATTTTTTCTCTAATTATTAACTTAACTTATTGATCGGAATAGTAAAATTAAACTTACTGCCAAGGCCGGGGTTACTTTCTGCCCATATCCTGCCCCGATGTTTTTTTACAAAGTCGAGGCATAGTTCAAGCCCAAGGCCGGTACCTTTCTCTCCCATCGTACCATAAGTTGTGTAATGGGAACTTTTCTTCCACAACTGGCTGACAATACTTTCGGGCATGCCGATACCCGTATCACTAATGGAAAATAAGATATCGTTGCCGCGACGGGAAGCGGCTACGATGACAGTTCCCGCTGCAGTAAATTTGATGGCATTTGATACAAGATTGCGGATAATCGTATCCAGCATATCCCTGTCTGCACACATCTTAAATCCCTCCTCAATCTGTTCGATCAGCTCAATATGCTTGGCCTCGGCCATAGGCCTTAACCGTTTAAGGCAGGTAAGCACCTGCATTTGCACATCCTCTATCATTACAGGATTAAAATCCAGCGAGTCAAACTGATTTTTGGCCCAGCGCAGTAAATCCTCAAGCAGCTCATTGGCATTTTGGAGGCCTGCCTGCATCCTGGATATGTATTCCAGCAAGTCATCTTTGGTGGCATGTTCTACATCCATCATTGCCAGTTCTGCAAGTTTAAGGCTGGCCGCCACAGGATTTCTCAAATCGTGGCCCACTATAGACAGCAACTTTTCACGGTGCGTATTCAGTGCTTTTAATTCTGTATTCAGTGAGGTGAGCTCATTTTCCTGTATTTTTCTGAAGGTAATATCACGGATACTCCCTTCAGAGCCCAGCACCTGTCCATCTTCTATAATCAGGCGGGCGTTCACAGAGGCATACCGCAGCTCACTGTTCTTTGTTTTAAGTTTCACTTCAAAATCTATGACAGAACAGTCCTGCCTTAGCGCATCCACAATGCGGTCCCTGTCTTCTTTAAAGTAGTAAAAATCTATCGCAGGGTTTCCAATGATATTTTCCCTTTTATCGCCATAGTATTTTTCTATTGAAGGGCTGATCTCGGTAATGATGCCGTTCTGATCTGTACGGTAATAGATATCCTGTGTATTCTCAAAGATCTTTCTGTATTTCTCTTCGCTGATGGCCATCGCCTGTTCGGCTTCTTTGATCTTCGTGATATCCTGAATCTGAGAAATCAGCTGTACCGGCTGCCCGTTAGTTTCCCTGAGGATAGAAACACCCAGCAAAACCCATACGGGCCTTCCGCTTTTATGGAGGTATCTTTTTTCCATATGATAACTGTCACGGCTGCCGGCAATCAGTTCATCCAGCAGTTCCATGTTGCGGGGAATATCGTCAGGAAAAGTGATATCGATAAACCTGATGTCCATCAATTCATCTTTTGTGTAGCCCAGCATATCACATAAACTCTGGTTGGCGCGTTTGCACTGGCCATCGATGTTAAACAGAGCCATTCCGATAGCTGAGTATTCAAATGCGCCCCTGAACTGCTCTTCGCTCATCCTGATCTTTTTCTCGGCTTCCTGCCTTTCGGTAATATCGATGATGATCATGCTGTTGATCTTGTTGCCCTGCGTATCCGAATAAATGGATGAAGAAATGTGGCAGGGGAAGCGTTCCCCGCCTTTGCGGAAGCCTGTTAACTCAGCAGATGCTTTGCCTACCCTTCTTCTTGTTTCAAGAAATTCATCCATGGCAGGGTCATCTTCATCGAGCAATATTCCACGTCCCATACCCCGCAGTTCTTCAATCGTATAACCAAACATATCCATAGCGGCCTGATTGGCATCTGTAATCTGTTTTTCGGGTATGGTTTGCATAAAGGCATACAAAGAGTTCTCTATGATGGAGCGGTATTTCAGTTCACTGTTCTCTAATTGTATTTGGGCCAGTTTCTGCAGCTGTATATCCTGAAAGGTGCCATATATACGAACGCAGCGCCCGTTTATACGCTCGGTGTTTCCCTTAACCCTTACCCACATCTCAGCACCTGTAACCGTTACCAGTTCCAGATCAAGACTATAGCTCTCCCCTTTTTCTACCGCAGTAACAAAAGCATTCAGTATTTTATCCCTGTTTTCTCCTTCCTTAAAAAAGCTGATGCCGCTGGTCAGATTAGGAACGTAATCTGACGGAACACCATGCAGCTGCTTAACTACCGGCGACCAGTAGATTTCATTTTTGATCAGATCAACCTCCCATGCCCCTACACGGGCAACTTCGTTAGACTCGCGGTATATGGTAAGCATTCTGTCGGCATGCGCTTCACGTTCCTCTTTCTTTACAGCCAGCTCCATATACAAGAGCACTCCTCCAATTTCACCGGAAATCGTATTCCAGGGCTGCATCTCCCAGCGCACAGCATGAACCAAACCATTGGGAAAGATCAGCAAATCATATTCACTTTTACGGTTTGCCCCACCCAGCACCTGATGATAGTCAAGGATCCATTCTTTCCCTTCTATGCGGAACACTTCGGGATGGCACTTGCCGGCAAAGTCATTTCCCACCTTAAAATCTGTCTTCCACTTCTGCGATACGGTGATATAACACAGCTGGGTATCCAAAAGCGCCACAGGATAAGGAGAATTGCTGATCACATCGAGGAAATTAGTAGATACGTTGCTTGTCATTTGTATGCAGGTTAGAAAACTTTTACATTGTTAATCATAAAACTATCATAGCTACAAGCGAGTATAACACTTGTTTTGCAAAAAACCATAGCATTTGTAATAAAAAAATGACAAAGCAATAATTTATTCTTCACATATAACTATAGCTACAGTCACACTATATATTATATATATACGAGAAAACCAGAGATGAGATGCCGCCGGGGCTTTAATTTGTAAAAACTTCCTTAACAATTAATTTAAATGCCGGCAGCGTACCGTAACTATTTGCTTCTTCCTGTATGGTAATGCCCAAACAATCGAATATAAATACAAACCCTGCCAATCTTGTAATGCTTATCGCGAAAACTTAGCAGATAGCAGAGTATTCAGAAAACATTGATAAAAGATAGAAGAAGATATTGACAATCTTAAAAAAATAAAGTCTATTGTTTTGGTAGAGTATCAAATATTATTTATGTTTACTGCCCTTACTCCATCATTACAAAACAATTCAGTCCTCAAAAATATGCCCGGATAACAATATACAGAAGAAAATAAAACTGGCAAGGAAGCCTTGCCAGTTCATTAAACATGAAGTTCAGCCTTGTAACGCCAATCACACACTGAACCTTCATCAAGCTTATGCAATGAATACTCATCACATCAAACAATTGTTAAATATATGGAAATATTTACCTTCGGAAATAAATACGTCTCATCCCTTCGGCTGGCTCTTCTTTTTCTGCTGTTAGCCAGCTCTTTTCAGCTCCTCGCACAAGTCCCCACTGCCACCATCAATTCTGAGCTGAAAGGCACGGTTACAGATGCGGCCGGCAGACAGCCTTTACCGGGCGCTGTAGTACGGATCAAAGGTACAACACACGCTGTATCAACAGATAACAAAGGCAGGTTCGTTTTTGAAACCGGCCAGAAGTTCCCTTACATCCTGCTGGTCTCTTTTGTAGGCTACCAGCCCAGAGAGGTTACCGCCAGCGGCAGTCCGGTAGAAATCCAGCTGACAGAAAATAATAACCAGCTGAACGACGTGGTTGTTGTAGGTTACGGCACGCAAACGCGCAAATCACTGACAGGCTCCGTGGCTACCGTCAGCGTAGAAGAAATAAAGGATAAACCTGTAGCTACCTTTGAACAGCAGCTGCAGGGAAAAGCGGCGGGCCTCCAGATCAGTGCCTCTACCGGTATCCCGGGCGACGGGATGTTTATCCGTGTACGCGGTACCACCTCCATCAATGCCAGCAATGATCCCCTGTATGTGATCGACGGGGTATATGTAAACAGCAATTCCCTGCAAAACATCACTACCCAGGGCCAGGCCAACAATCCCCTGTCTGACATCAACCCCAACGATATTGAGAGCATCACCGTGCTGAAAGATGCAGATGCCACAGCCATCTACGGGGCCAGGGCTGCCAATGGGGTGATCCTGATCACCACCAAACGCGGAAAACTGGGTTCTGCACCTAAAGTTACTTTAAACACCTACTTCGGCGCGGCCTGGGCACCCAAATTATGGGACCTCGTTACCGGCCCCCAGCATGCAGAGCTGGTGAATGAAATGTACCGCAACTCGCTGGCTGATGCGGTTGCTGCCAACAACACCACTGCGATCAATACCTACAGGAATGTGCCCTTCAGGTCATTGACCGATAATCCAACCGGTTCCCCGGCACCGCGCGGGCTTCCGCAGGACCAGCAAACATACGACCGTCTGAACAAAGTTTTCAGGACAGGCTTTCTGCAAAACTACGATGCCTCGATATCAGGCGGTACGGATAAAACCACGTACTACATCGCCGCAGGCCTGAATAAACAGCAGGCAGATCTAAAAACAAATGATTTCAGAAGGGGGACTTTCAAGATCAATATCGACCAGAAGATCAACGACATCTTTAGCATGGGCACATCCAGTACGCTTACCCAAACCTACAGGACAAACGCACGAGTGGGCGACGGCCCGCAGGGGGGAATCCTGCAGTCGGCCCTCCATACGCCTACTTACCTCCCGGAAGTAAATGCCGACGGAAGCCCTGCAAAATGGGCAGGTTTCGACAACCTGGATATCCTGCTGGAGAATACCAATATGCACTCTACAAGCAACAGGCTGATCAGCAACCTCTACGCAGAGGCGAAAATCACACCGGACCTGAAATTCCGCAGCAGCTGGAGTGTGGATTACAATAACTATAACGAATACCAGTACTGGAACAGCCTTACCAACCTCGGCATCGCCAATCACAATCTGGGCACCTCTGCCATTTCAGACAATACAGTATGGACCAACGAGCAAACCCTTTCCTATAATAAAGTACTGGGGAAACATAATTTTGGTGCCCTGCTGGGAAATTCATTACAGGGAACAGTATTGTCTACCACCCGTGCCGAAGGAACAAACTTTCCAAACGACTCATTTGAACAGATAGCCTCGGCAGCAAGTACTACATCTTCCTCCACAAAAACACAATACAAGCTGTCGTCCTTCTTTGCAAGGGTAAACTACAACTATGCCGGCAAATATTACGCGGAAGTCAGTATGCGGGCAGACGGATCATCCCGCTTTGGCGCCAATCACCAGTGGGGATATTTCCCTTCTGCAGGTTTGGCCTGGAGGATCAAACAGGAAGATTTCCTGAAGAATGTTACAGTAATCAGCGACCTGAAATTACGCGGAAGTATCGGTGTGACCGGAAACCAGAATAACATCAACGACTTTGCATCAAGAGGATTATGGGGCGCCGGTGCAAACTACCAGAACAACCCGGGCACCCTTCCCTTTCAGCTGGAGAATCCCGACCTGAAATGGGAAAGTACACGCCAGATCAACCTGGGATTAGACCTGGGTCTGTTTAACGACAGGCTGACGATCGGTGCCGATGTGTATGATAAATACACGAGCGACCTGCTGCTGAACCTGCCGCTGGCTACCAGTACGGGCTTCAGTTCTATCCTGGAAAATGCCGGTGAGATGAGCAACAGGGGTTTCGAAATATCCATTAGCAGCACCAACATCAACCGCAAGGATTTCAGGTGGACAACCAACTTCAACTTCTCCAGGAACAAAAACAAAATCGAGAAACTGCCAATTCCTGTTGTTGCGGCCTATGCAGCTGAAAGAATGGTAGAAGGCCTGCCGATGAATACTTTTTTTGTATACAAGCAACTGTATGTAGACCCGCAAACCGGCGATGCAGTGTATGACGATTATAATAAAGACGGCAAAATTACCTCCAGTGATCTGCAGCCTGCGGGCACCGCCCAGCCCAAATTTACCGGAGGCATCACCAACACTTTCCTGTATAAAGGCTTTGATCTTGCTGTGTTCTTTAACTTTGTATATGGCAACAAGGTTTATAACAACAATGCCTATTTCCTTGAAGGAGGCGGAACCCGCGATGCCAACAGGGCCATTGATACGCGTCAGCTTGACAGATGGCAAGAACCGGGAGATATTACAGACATGCCAAGGCTGACAGCACTGGGCACAAATTACACGCTCAGCCCTACCAGCCGCAATATTGAAAACGGGTCTTTCTTAAGATTAAGCAATGTAAACCTGGGCTATACCATTCCCAAAAGCGTGATTGAAAAGATCAAACTCAGCGCTGTAAGGGTGTATGTGAGCGGATCTAACCTCTGGCTGATCACAAAATACAAAGGTGCCGATCCGGAGGTCAACGTTTCTTCATCATCAACGGTTCTGGGCTACGACCTTGGTACACCGCCTATACCACGTACCATACAGGTAGGTGCTAACATCACTTTTTAATACGTTAACACATGAAAAAATTACTCTATATCATCCCATTTATGATCCTGCTCGGCTCCTGCAAAAAGTTCCTTGAAACGGACCCTCAGCAGCAGGTAGATCAGTCAGAAGCCATTACCAATGCAGGTTCGGCGGCAACAGCTGCCAGCGGCATGTTCAATGTGCTGGCCAGTAATGATTATTATGGATCAAACTTCCAGTCGCTCGCTTACCTTTCTGCAGGCGATATTACCTGGACCGGCTCACAGGCTGCTCCCAGTGAAATCACCAAGCACCTTACTTCGGCTACCAACAGTAATGTAGGCGCAGCCTGGACGGCAATTTATAAAACGATTTCTTCTGCCAATTATATAATTGCCAATGTGCCGTCGGTAAATGATCCGCTCTTCAGTACAGCCCTCCGCAACCAGTATGTCGGAGAAGCTTATTTTGTACGGGCACTGGCGTATTTTGACCTGGCCCGCGGATGGGGAGGGGCGCAGCTGGTGCTCAATCCGACCCTAACGTCTGCCGACAATAAAAACATCCCCCGTAGCAGTCAGGCCGATACCTATGCACAGGTTTTAAAAGACCTGAACGCGGCAGAACCATTGGTTCCCACTGCTGTAAACCGTAACCGCGTAAGCCAGAAAACGGTATGGGCACTAAAAGCCAGGCTGTACCTGTATACCCAGCAATGGGCACTGGCAGAGCAGTTTGCCACGCAGGTGATCAGCAGTGCAGACTATACACTGGTTAAACCTTACAGTGCATTCTTCGCTAACAGTGCTGCCGCTACAAGCGAGTCTGTTTTTGAACTGGCCTACACTGTTTCCAATACCAACAATCACAGTAACTGGTGGCTGCCGCCTGCACTTGGCGGACGCCGCGAATGGGCACCCTCAGATATACTGGTAGGTTTACTGAACAATTCCCTGGTTGGCGGAGGCCGAAGTACCCTGATCGCACAAACTGCTGCTCCGGGCAACCTCTGGTATGGTAAATTATACTACCGTACCCCTCTTGGTACCGATCCGGCGTATGTTATACGCATTGCCGAACTGTATTTTATCCGTTCCGAAGCAAGGGCAAGACAAGGCAACCTGAGCACCGCAGTTACGGATCTGAACACGGTGCGCGATCGTGCCGGCCTCGGTGCTGCTACAGCCAGTACGCTGGATGCCCTGCTGCTGGCACTGGAAAACGAACGCAGGGTAGAGTTTCCCTTTGAGGCCGACCGCTGGTTTAACCTTGTGCGGACAGACCGGGCACAGACCGTATTGTCCCTCCCGGACAAACACCTTTACCTGTTTCCTATCCCTTACAGTGAAACCGTGGTAGACCCTAACCTGGCCGGCGGAAACGCCAATCCAGGTTATTAGAGAACGCTATTGATATCAGTCCGGAAACCCTGGCAGGCAAGTTTTGCCTGCCAGGGTTTTTAATTGGCCGGCAGCCTGCATAAATTTTGTTTAACCCTCCGGATACAATATGTTTGTACCCAATGAGCATCGCTATTATCTTCAGCAATAAAGACCCGGAGCCATGGGCAGCAGCGTTAAAACATTCGCTCCCGGATGTTAAAACCGAAATATATCCCCGGATTTCTGATCCTGAAGAGGTCAACTTTATCCTTTGCTGGAAAGCGGACAAGGATATTCTCCGCCAGTTTCCAAATGTCAGGGTGATCCAGTCGGCCGGTGCTTCGGTAGACCATATTTTACAATTATCGCATTTGCGGGATGATGTAGTCATCACCCGGATTACAGACGCCCGCTTGTCTGAAGATATGTGGGAATACCTCTTAACTGCTGTGCTTGGATATTTGAAAAACACGAGCTCTTATGCAGCCGCACAACAGCAAAAAGTATGGAAACAGCTGCCCTACCGCTCTGTAAGGAAAACTACTGTTTCCATATTAGGCATCGGCACCATTGGTGGATTTGCTGCTGAAAGGTTCGCAAAGCTGGGATTTAAGGTAAAAGGCTGGTCGGCCTCAGTAAAAAACCTGGATGATGTATATTGTTATCACGGGTTGGAGTCACTCGGAGAGTTTCTGAAACATACAGACGTGCTGATTAATCTGCTTCCCTTTACGTCTGCAACAGCAAACATTCTGAACAGCAAAAATTTGACTGAGATCAACAGCGGCGGTTTTCTGATTAACGCCGGCAGAGGAGAACACCTTGAAGAACAGGATTTGATCAGCTTATTGAACAGCGGCCATCTTTCCGGGGCAATGCTCGACGTGTTCAGACAGGAACCCCTACCGCAGGACCATGCATTCTGGGAAAACGAAAAAATCAGTATCACCCCGCACATTGCCGCGATTACAAATATAGCCAGTGTAGTTCCGCAGATTGCAGAAAACTACCTCAACTTACAGGCCGGCAAGGCCCTTAAAAATACAGTTTCAAAAGATAAAGGCTATTGATATAGCAGATGTTTTTGCCATTGCAGACAGCAAAAATGGGGACAAAATCATGCAGGGCAATTATTTGGAATAACTGCCCTGCATGAGCAAAGCTAACCTATTTGATTAAACAAGTTTTACGTTTACTGCATTCAGGCCTTTTTTGCCTTCTTGTTCTTCGTATTCTACTTCATCATTTTCGCGAATCTCGTCAATCAGACCAGAAACATGAACAAAGATTTCTTTTCCGTTTTCGTCTTTAATAAAGCCAAAGCCTTTTTCAGTGTTAAAAAATTTTACTGTACCGTTTTTCATTGTAATAAATTGTTTAAAATAATGGCTCAATATAGTTATTAAACTTGTGGAACCAAATTATGTTTGACAGATCCTGGTAAAAATCTTGCACATTAATTTCACAATCAACTATAAAGCATTTATTATTGTAAATTGAATAATTTTTTAGGTTTCACGAACGTTATATAAGACCGTCGATCGTCCCGGGGCAATCTGTTTTTCAAAGATATCTAAAAACGTTGGGCTGCAGAGGAAAATTTACGGCTAGATATCAGATTCTTAAAGTATTACATGATAAAGTGTTTTATGCCTATTAAAATCTATAATTATATTCTTAGTTTTGAAGTATAATACAAACCTGGTAGAACAAAAATTAAAGTATATTATTAATCAATAATGGTTAAATTATTCATAGGGGGTTTCCCGCTCAACTATACAGAACTGGAACTGGTACAATTAGTTGCCTTACATGGAACAGTAAATACCGTCAAAATAGTAAGGGATAAAAAAACCGGCATATGTAAAGGATACGCATTTTTAGAAATGAAGAGCCTTGCAGATGCAAACAATGCAGTAGAAGCCTTAAGCGGCAGGAGCCTGAACGGACAAACGTTAACATTAAAAGTAAACGAGGAAACAGAACCTGCTCCGGCAGCGAAAAAACCATTTCGCCCTGCGCCGCCCAAACCTGCTTATGTTAAAGTTGAAAGGCCAGCGGGTGTTGTTAAGGTTGACAGGCCAGCTGGCGTTGTTAAACCTAAACGTCCCAGAAAGGCCTGAGCAGCTGTCGCTCCCGGCGGGTTATTTCTCCTGTATTGAGCAATTCGGTTCCCAATTGCTTACGCCCCGCATCTTTAGATCATCCTGGTAAAAATACCTGTTAAATAATGCTGCAGACAGCTAAATGGTATTAATCCTACATTCATATGTATTATTTTCCAGACAGTTTGGTCCGCAGGAACATATTTTCGCACAAATTATCGGCAATTCCAAGTTGGCAAAGATATTGCAATGAGTTGTTTATAATAATTGATTATGTATAACTCAGAAAGAGAAGTTGAAAAACTTTGTTTTTCAATCAGGCAGAATTTAAAAGCAAGCATCGACAGACAAGTACCATTCACACATTTTGTCGGAGCTTACAATATCTCACTCGAATTTATCAATAACAACGATCTTGTTTTACAGGCAAAAAGAACGGGCAGCGGTGATTATAATTATCGGATGGCTTTGAGCAAAGCAATCAGCGACTATTATGATATTGAGAAAAGTGTAGCATCGCTGATCCTTCAGTATAATAGTGCTGTAGCCTGATATTTTCCCATTCATACCGGATAACTATACCGCCTTTTCTGCAAAAGCTTCCAGCCCTTGCTTAATCAAATCAGTAGCATCTGTAGATCCCTCAATCGGAATCAGCTTGCGTATTTTGATTTTCCATCCATCTTCAGTACGCAGCAGTGTCCAGCGGTTAGCCAGCACACGGTGTATACGGTATCCTTTTGAAAAGCCGTGATTCGGCAACTCACGTTCTTCGCCCGTAATATCAGGCGTAAGAATCTGCAGATATGAGGTAACGAAAGCTTCTTCTCCCCTTATTTCAACATAAGGGAGACCCGTAAAATGTGCCAGCCCGCCGGCAATGGCCTGATGGTGCTCTGGTTTCTGTATAAAACCTGCAATAACTTCCCGCCCCTGCGCTCCGGGAAGCGGGCCGCGGTCAAACACGCTGTCTTCTACATACACCTGCCGCGTATAGTAGCCGGCTCCGGTATCAGCACTCAGCGGATGGCCTGCAATCAGGCTGTAAATTTC
Source organism: Pedobacter westerhofensis (assembly GCF_900182595.1). Classification (GTDB taxonomy): domain Bacteria; phylum Bacteroidota; class Bacteroidia; order Sphingobacteriales; family Sphingobacteriaceae; genus Pedobacter; species Pedobacter westerhofensis. The sequence goes on from NZ_FXTN01000013.1 coordinate 87,305, forward strand.
CAAACGGTCTTCAATATCCCGTAAGCGATCTTCGAGTGTTCTTAAAACCTGATTTTCTTTCATTCTTCAAAATAATTAAAAGTTTAAGCCCGTTTATTTAACTTAAGTTAAAACCAGCCGGATTTTGTACTTTGCAGCAAGTTTAATTTGTAGTCTATCATTCAGATTTTATTAATGAACAATATTCAGCAGTCAACAAGGCCACACTATCCCATATTAGACGGTCTTCGCGGCGTTGCAGCCATCATCGTTGTCACCTTCCACCTCAGCGAGCCATTAGCTACCGGTCATTTAGATATCCTCGTCAATCACGGCTATCTGGCCGTCGACTTTTTCTATTTATTATCAGGTTTTGTGATCGGTTATGCTTATGACCACCGCTGGAATAAAATCACCGCCGGGAGTTTTTTCAAACGCCGTATCATACGTCTTCAGCCACTGGTGATTTTGGGGATGACCCTCGGCGCTATCGGGTTCTACTTTACGGATTCTACACTGTGGCCGCTCATTCATACGGTTCCTGTCTGGAAGATGCTCATGGTGATGCTGATCGGTTATACTATACTGCCTGTGCCATTGTCGCTTGATATCCGTGGCTGGGAAGAGATGCACCCCCTGAACAGCGTAGGATGGTCCCTGTTCTTTGAGTACATTGCCAACATTCTTTATGCTGTCTGGATCAGGAAATTCTCCAAAACAGCGTTGAGTATCCTGGTAGGCATAGCTGCGATTGCACTTGCGCACATGGCAATCACCAATGGTGATGTCAGCGGTGGATGGACACTCAATGCAGAGCAGGTACGCATTGGTTTTACCCGAACCATGTACCCTTTCTTCGCCGGGCTGCTGCTCTCACGCACAGCAAAACCAACCCGTATAAAAAATGCCCTCTTATGGTGCAGTATTTTAGTAGCTATTGTACTTTACATGCCGCGTATTGGTGGCGCCGAGCATCTCTGGATGAACGGCATTTATGAATCTGTGTGTATCATCATCGTTTTCCCGCTGATCGTCTATCTTGGTGCCAGCGGTGTGATACACAGTCCAAAAGAGCAGAGGATATGTAAGTTCCTGGGTGATATTTCCTATCCCCTGTACCTGGTACACTACCCGCTGGTTTATTTTTATGTTGCCTGGATCAGCAACCATAAAGGCGTAACCATTGTGCAGGCCTGGCCTTATGCTTTACTTATTTTGACAGGCGGGATCGCATTGGCTTATGCCGCATTGAAATGGTATGATGAGCCGGTGCGTAAATGGCTGCAGAAAATTATTTTTTAAAAAAATAATATGAAATACCAGGGCGATTTGAATATATGATGATTGGAGTTTGCTGATGAGTCCAAGGTACCTGTGGCATGCGAGCGGTATTACTCCGACAAATTTTTACCTATAGCGCTGGAGTAGTTCTGCTAGCAACTCGCTATAATGTCGGACTCATAGACAATCTGGAGGCAAGCTATGCATATTTTTGCACATCTATCTCTACTATAGATGTACAAAAATATGCCTTGCCGAACTGAGCGTAAAAAGAAACGTCAATTAAAATAATAATTATTCTAAGGATTTCCACTGCCTCCGGCAGCACCATAAACTTGTCCTGTAGTATAGCTGGAATTGCTATCAGCAAGCTCCACATAAATGGATGCCAGTTCAGCAGGCTGTCCGGGACGGCCCAATGGAGTTACTTCTCCAAACTTCACAATAGCATCCTGCGGCTGTCCACCACTAATTTGCAAAGGCGTCCATACCGGCCCTGGCGCCACCCCGTTTACACGGATACCTTTTGGCCCCAGCTGTTTGGCCAGAGATTTCACAAATGCAACATTTGCAGCCTTTGTTTGCGCATAATCAAACAGATTTTCTGATGGCTCATAGGCCTGTACAGAGCTTGTAGAAATAATCGCCGCACCTGCAGGCAATAGCGGCAAAGCTGCCTTGGTAATCCAGAACGGTGCGTAAATGTTAGTCTTTATAGTAGCATCAAAGCCCTCTGTGGTTATATCCAGAATTGAGTCAACAGCGTGCTGACGGCCTGCATTATTTACCAGGATATCGATTCCGCCAAGTCTCGCAGCCGCCTGCTCAACCAGTGATTTACAAAATTCCTCACTGGTAATATCTCCGGCGATAGCATAACCTTTCTGGCCTGCTGCTTCTATCAAAGCAATGACCTCATCAGCATCAGACTGTTCTTCGGGTAAATAGTTGATCACCACATCTGCACCTTCACGTGCGTAAGCAATTGCAGCAGCGCGTCCAATACCTGAGTCGCCACCAGTAATCAGTGCTTTGCGGCCAGACAGCCTTCCTGATCCTTTATAACTTTCCTCGCCATGATCCGGCACAGGTGACATTTTAGAGGCAATGCCCGGAGCTTCCTGGGGCTGTTTTTCAAACGGTGGTTGTGGGTATCTGGTCACAGGGTTTACGAGCGGTTTTTGAGTATTCTCCATATTGTTTTTCATTAAGTGTAGACCTATTCAACATGGAAAGCATGGCATTGTTTTCTCTTTTACAAAAGGCAGACATGGAGCATTTGATACCATGTATTGCTGTTTTACTATCACGACAATCTAATTTAAACCAAATACTGAAGTTGTAAGTTCACCGGTTATTAAACAGAATTGGTATATTGCTGGTATTACTATACACTATTTATATGTCATCTACCCAATCATTACCAGATAATGGTAATACCTTGCTCAATACCTTACCAAAAACGCCTTCCGGAATTAGTGGCCTGGACCAAATCACAATGGGTGGTTTGCCTACCGGCCGCCCTACCCTGATCTGTGGAAGCACAGGCTGTGGAAAAACACTCTTTTCTTTAGAATTTTTAATCCGCGGAGCGCAGGAATATGGCGAAGCGGGTGTTTTCATGGCTTTTGAAGAGAAACCTCAGGAGCTTGCGATGAACGTTGCATCGCTTGGCTTTGATCTCAATAAGTTACAGGAAGAAAAGAAAATCAAGGTAGACTATGTCCATATCGACAGAAGCGAAATTGAAGAAACAGGGGAATATGACCTTGAAGGATTATTTATCCGCTTAGGATATGCCATTGATACCATCGGCGCAAAGCGTGTGGTGCTGGATACCATAGAAAATTTATTTGCCGGTTTAACAGACCTCGGTATTCTGCGTGCAGAGCTGCGCAGGCTTTTTGGCTGGTTAAAGGAAAAAGGCGTTACTGCTATTATCACAGGTGAACAGGGAGAAAAAACGCTGACCAGACAGGGCCTGGAAGAATATGTATCTGATTGTGTAATCCTGCTGGACCACCGAATTATCAATCAAATCTCTACAAGAAGATTAAGAATTATCAAATACCGTGGCACTTTGCACGGAACCAATGAATATCCCTTTCTGATTGATGAAGAAGGTATATCGGTATTGCCCGTAACCTCACTTCAACTGGATAAACCAGTATCGTCAGAAAGTATCCCAACGGGCATCCCTGCCCTCAATGAAATGCTAAGCGCCGGCGGCTTTTTCCGCGGCAGCAGCGTGCTGGTCTCAGGCACCGCAGGCACAGGCAAAACCAGTATGTCTGCTTCCTTTATCAACCAGGCATGCAAAGACGGTTTAAGATGTTTGTATTTCGCCTTTGAAGAATCCCCGCTACAGATTATGCGTAATATGCATTCTATTGGAATGGATTTACAAAGTCATATAGATGCTGGCCTCCTAAAGTTTTATGCCTCAAGACCAACGCTTTACGGCCTTGAAATGCACCTGGTAGCTATCCATAAAGCAATTAAAAAGTTCCAGCCACAAGTAGTTGTACTTGATCCGATTACAAATCTCATTACTATAGGTTCAGTAAGCGAGGTTAAAGCAATGCTGGTACGTTTGATCGACTTCTTACAGGAACAGCAGATTACAGTTATGTTTACGGCACTTACACTTAACAATATTGTAAATGAGCAAACAGACGAAGGTGTTTCTTCGCTGGTAGATGCCTGGATCCTCATCAAAGATATCGAGATGAACGGCGAAAGGAATAAAGGCTTGTATGTGATGAAATCCCGCGGAATGAAACATTCAAACCAGATCCGTGAATTTGTGATCAGCGAAAATGGGCTGGACTTAATGGATGTTTACCTGGGGCCGGAAGGCATCCTCACTGGCTCTGCAAGAGAGGCACACCGACTGGAGGAACAAACAGGCAAAGTTCTGCATACCCATACCCTTGACAGAATAGACAGGGAACTGCAGCGTAAGCGCAAAGTACTGGAGAGCAAGATCGACAGCCTGAGAACAGAATTTGAATCTACAGAAGATGAATTAAATAAAATTTATACTGAAGAAGAGATCAGAAAAGATGTGCTCAGCCAGACCCGCGAAAAAATGACCAGCTACAGAAGCAACAGTTCTTCATCAGCAAGTGAATAATAAATCATCATGGAAGAACAAGATCAATATGAGCTACGGCTCTACGTAGCTGGTAAAACACAAAAATCTGTAACAGCCTTAAATAACCTAAAAAAATATTGTGAAGAACATTTAGCCGGTCAGTATGTTATCGAGGTGATTGACCTGTTGGAAAACCCGCAGCTTGCTGAGGGCGACCAGATCTTTGCTGTTCCTACCCTGGTAAAAAAGGTACCGGAGCCGGTAAGAAAGATCATTGGCGATTTATCCAACAAGGAAAAAGTATTAGTGGGATTAAACATACGCCCTAAAAAAGCATAATAAGGGTGATTAATGGATGAAGATTATAAAGACTGGGGCATTGAGGATGTACCAGTTTATCAGCTTAAACTATTTGTGGCAGGAACCTCATCATTGTCAGTCAGGGCAATCAGTAATTTAAAACTGATCCTCTCTAAATACCTTGATGGGAGATACGAGCTGGATATCATAGACGTGTATCAACAGCCGGAGATGGCATTGCAGGACGATGTTGCTGCCGTACCGATGCTGCTTAAAAAATTTCCATCTCCAACCAGAAGATTGATTGGGGATATGTCTGATACTGCTAAGGTATTGCGTGGTCTGGGTATTTAGTAATTTGCAACAACTTTGAAAACAGAAAAATCAAAAGAAGAACTGTTAAAATTATTAGAAGAAACAGAATATCGGCTTGAGGAAGCAAACGATGCGCTTGAGGCTATACGCTCAGGTGATGTTGATGCGCTGATTGTAAAGGATGGCGACGGGCATTCTATCTTTACCCTGCAAACGGCCGACCGCTCCTTCCGTATTTTTATTGAACAGATGTCTGAAGGAGCAGTAACGCTCAATACAGACGGAATTATATTATATGCCAATTCCAGTTTTGCTGAGATTATAGGGCTGCCGCTGGAAAAGATTATCGGCAATGCATTTGAGCGTTTTATGCTGGATGCCGATCGTATCACCTGGAACAGGATGATGATCACTGCCTGGTCAAACCAAACCAAACTGGAACTAAAACTTTTTACCAGCAACAACGTTCCTGTACCTGTGTTACTATCCCTCAAAGGCTTAGAATTAAGTGAGGGACTGTGTATGAGTGTGATCATTAACAATTTATCTGCACAGCAGGAAAACCAGCGTATACTCCGCGAAACAAATGACCAGCTGCTGGATGCACAGCGCGAAGCCAACCACCTGAATGCCACGCTGGAGCTTACCGTTCAGGAAAGGACAAAAGAACTAACCATCAACATCACTGAAAAAGAAGTGATTGAGAAAAAACTGAGGAACAATCAGGAACGCCTGTCGCGCGTATTGGAAACAATGGCCGAAGGGGTAATTATTACTGATTTGCATGGCAAAACAACCTACGCCAATCCCATGGCCAAGAAAATGCTGGGTATCACGCGCAACGCTACTAACGAATATATCTATTCTGACTGGCAGATGCTCTGGATCAATGGTGAACCACTGCCGCCACAGGAGTACCCTATTTACTCAGCTATAGCCACTACCAATCCGGTTTATGATTACGAAATTGCTGTACAGCCTCCCGGGGCAGAGAAATTTTATATCTCGATGAATGCTGCTCCCCTGAGAGATGCAGACGGGCAGATTATTGCCGGCATCGGTACCTTTATGGATGTAACCAACAGAAGAAAGGCCATACAGCAAAAAGACGATTTTATCAGTGTAGCCAGTCATGAACTGAGAACTCCGGTAACTTCTTTACAGGGATCATTGCAGCTGTTAAACAAGCTGCGCGACAGGCTGGACGCTCCTGTTGTGCCAAAACTGATCTCCCAGGCCAATAAAAGCATGGAGAAAATGAAGATCCTCATTGACGATCTGTTAAATGCCACGAACATGACCGAGGGCCATCTGCAGCTTAAGAAATCATGGATCAATCTCAGTGAACTTATTCAGGATTGCTGTCAGGATATAAGATCAGGCGGATCTTTTGATATTGTGATCGTATGTGATGAAGAGGTCAAAGTATATGCCGACGAACACAAACTGGAGCAGGTCCTGGTAAACTTTATCAGCAATGCTGCAAAATATGCCCCCGATTCAAAAGAAATCAAAGTCTGCATTACCCAGGAAGACCAAATCGCTAAAGTGGCCGTAATTGACCATGGACCGGGTATTCCTGCTGCAAAACTTCCCTATATTTTTGACCGCTATTACCGCGTTACCAGTGATGGCAGCCAGTATTCCGGTTTAGGCTTAGGGCTGTATATCTGCGCGCAGATTATCTACAAGCATGGTGGCAAAATTGGCGTGGAAAGCGAGCCTGGCCAGGGCAGTACTTTCTGGTTCAGCATCCCTGTCGGGGTAGCGGATTAATTATTTTTTGCATCTTTACAACCTACATCTATCTTAAAACATGTCAGAATTTATCGTTAATATTGACAACTGCGACCTGGAGCCAATTCATATTCCCGGCAAAATTCAATCTCATGGTTTCCTGATCGTAATCAGCACCACCTCACAGATTGAATTTGTCAGTGAAAACACTGCAAACTTTTTAAAGATCAGCGCCACAGATTTGTTAGGCAAAAACATTACTGAAGTTGAACGTATTATTGATTATCAAATACAGCCAGCATTTATATCAAACCTTTTATTATTTGGAAAAAACGATAATTTTGAGCAGGTCAACCCCTTTGAATTTACATTATCAGGCTTTCTGTTTTATCTGGTAATCTCAAAATCTGACAGTTACTATTTACTTGAATTTGAAGTTGCCGGTCAGGATGCTGCCCTGGATATCCAAAAGCAGATGGGCCGCGCCATTGCGAACATGCTGGGTGATAAAAGCCTTACTAATTTATTGAACAACAGCGCGCAGCAGATTAAGAATATCATCCATTTTGACCGGATCATGATCTATAAATTTGCTGAGGACGACCATGGAGAAGTGATTTCTGAAGCGAAAAACGATGATCTTGCCTCCTGGATCGGTTTACATTACCCAGCCTCAGATATTCCAAAACAGGCAAGAGAGCTCTACAAAAAAAACCTGACGCGGCTGATCGCAAATGTAGATGAAGCACCATCGCGCATACTCAGTTCACATTCAGCGCATGACCACCTTGATTTAACACATTCACAGCTCAGAGCTGTATCTCCTATACACATTCAATACCTCAAAAACATGGGGGTTGCCTCCAGTTTCAGCATCTCATTGCTTTATAAAGGAGAGCTTTGGGGATTGATCGCCTGTCATAATTATACCCCACGATTTATCGATTTCAAATCAAGGGAATCCGCAAAGCTGATCGGTCAGATCTTATCGTCCGCATTGGAATTCAGACAGGATGAAGAAGACCAGCAGCTGGTGGATGGCTTTAGCAAATCACTGGACAAGCTTTCCCGGTACTTAAATAAAACAGAAATCATCAGCGAAGCATTGCTGGAGCAGGATGTAAACCTTTTAAATATTGTACAGGCCAGCGGCGCTATTCTTATTCATGAGAACTCCGTTAATGAGCTGGGTAAAACGCCCGGTAAGGAGCAGCTTGCAAATTTGCTTACATGGATCAAAGAAAATGTGACCGAGCCGGTTTATCAGACGAACAACCTGCCCGAAGTATATCCTGCGGCGCTGGAATATAAAGATGTTGCAAGCGGCATGCTGGTGTGCATATTATCAAAAGATCTGTCGGAGTATATCATCTGGTTCAAACCAGAGATTATTGAGACTATTAAATGGGCAGGCGATCCCGGCAAGCCTTTTGAATTTAACACTGCCGGAGGACTACAGATTTCGCCAAGGCATTCATTTGACTTATGGATGCAGACCGTTACCGGAAAGTCAGAAAAATGGAGCAAACTTGAAATCAGGTCTGTCAGACAGCTGCGCGATGAGATCATTTATGCGATCAACCAAAAAGCAAATGCTCTGCGCCTGCTCAACGAGAAATTAAAGATTGCGTATGATGAGCTGGATACTTTCAGCTATACGATTTCACACGACCTGAAAAACCCCTTAGCGGTGATTAAATCCTATACCCAGTTGCTCAGCAGGGATAAAACAATCGGCGACCAGGGTATGAAATTTTTGTCGAGGATCGGATATGGTGCAGATAAGATGCATTCACTGATTACCGAGGTATTGGATTATTCCAGAATCGGCAGAGCGGAAGTTGAGCATCAGAACATAGATGCCCGTGCCATGATCACGGAGATTATTTCCGACTTGCGGGTCATTTATCATACCGAAAACCTTAAAATACATGTAGGTGAAACACCTGATCTGCAGGGAGAAAAAACTATGCTGCTGCAGGTATTTTCTAACCTGATTGGCAATGCGATGAAATACAGCCAAAATACCGCGCATCCCGAAGTCAATATTGAAGGAAGCATCGGTAAAGACCATGTGCAGTACAGCATCAGGGACAACGGCATTGGCATCGACCCCAAAGATCATCACAGGTTATTTGAACTTTTCCAGCGAATGGATAATGCACAGGAAATCGAAGGTACAGGTGTAGGCTTATCTATTGTAAAGAGAATACTGGATAAGCACAATGCAAGGATCTGGATTGAAAGTGAAGTGGGTAAAGGTTCTACTTTTTATGTTGTTTTTCCGCTCCTGCAGTAGCCGGGCATAAAGGAAAGTAACTAACCAAACTGCCTCTTGAAAGCCGAAGGGCTTAAACCTTTATATTTCTTAAAAGCCCTGTTCAAATGGCTTTCATCAGTAAAATTAAGCTCGCTGGCAATTTCGTTGATACGCATATCACTGTGCAGCAACCTGGTTTCTATCAACCGCAGTTTATAATTAGAAATATATTGCTGCAAAGTTTCGCCCGACTGCTTTTTGAAATACCGGCCAAGATAAGTAACTGAAATCCCAAAGTGCGCACTAAGGTGTTGCGAACGCAGCAATTTAGGTTCAAAGATGTGCTCCTGGATATAATGAAGAATAGCCAGCACAGGCTCTCCGGTATTTTCCTGTACATTTTTTGGAAGTTTGAGGGCGATATTCCGGGCTACAACGGTGATGATCGTTTTAACAATTTGCTCAATGATTTTGGAATAGTACAATTGCTGATTGGTATGCTCAATGATAATACTTTCAATCAGCGAGGCAATCAGCGGTTTGTCTGCCTGGTTCTTTAATATACAGCCCGGCCGGTGGCTGGCGTTCTGCAGAATATATTCGATCCGCTGCACAGATTCATGATCTCTGGAAGATTTATTTTCTATATAATACCTGTTAAAACGGATGAAAAAGAACCTGGTTACCGTGCCGACATCAAAAGAATGAATGTCTTCAGGAGTTAATAAAAACAGGTTGCCTTTACGGTAATTAAACCTGTTGTGATTGATGTATTGCACCCCGGTACCATCAGCAATGTAAATGAGTTCAAAGAAACTGTTACTGGCGGGCCTGGCCTGATAATTCTCCAGCTCTTTTAATTCAATTTCAAATGGCTGGTATAAATTATTTTTCCGCATGCTTTAAATATACTGATTTAGTGAAATATTGTACAGGTAATCAAAGGCTGTACTTCCATAATTTTACTTTCATAAACAACATATCAAATGAAAGTATTAATTATTGGCGCTGCGGGAAACATCGGCCGGATCATCAGCAGAGAACTTGGTAAAAAGTATGAAATTATCACTGCCGGCAGGAACAGCGGTGAGATCAGGGCAGACCTCTCCTCTCCTGCTTCAATAACCGAAATGTTTAGCAAACTTCAAAACATCGATGCCTGTATTTGCGTAGCAGGGCAAAGTTATCTGGGAGATTTTCCTTCCATGACCCAGGAGGATATGCAGCTGAGCATTCAGGACAAACTTATCGGCCAGATTAACCTGGTATCTATTGGGATGGATTACTTGAATGACAATGGTTCTTTCACCCTGATCTCGGGCAAGATGGGAGATCAGCCCTCAAAGTTTTCGGTGGGCAAGGCGATCAGTAACGGAGGGATCAACAGTTTCACAAGGGCCGCTGCAATGGAAATGCCCAGGGGGATCAGGTTAAATACAGTAAGTCCCGGAAAGATATCAGACATCACAATTGAAGACCTCACTCATGCTTATTTACAAAGCATTGAGGGACAAATCAACGGAGAAATTATCAAAGTGAACTATAACTAAAAGATATGAAAAGATTAGTGCTATTATCGCTGTTATGCTGTACACTTTACAGCCATGCCCAAAGCTCAGTTAATGCGCATCAGGCAAAAGTCCCTCAATGGATCACAGGCACCTGGACATTAGTTTCCGTTGAGAATAGCTATCCCAACGGGGACAAAGTTTATCCCTACGGAGCCCATCCGAAAGGCATGCTCATCTTTGATGTATCCGGAAACTACACTTTACAAATTTATAAGGATGAAAGGATCAGCGTTGCCTCAGGTGATAAAAACAAAGCCACGCCCGAAGAAAATATAGCCCTGGTACAAGGTAGCAATGCACACTTTGGAAAGTATGCCATTGACGGGCCTCATCAATTGATCACATTTTTGATTGCCTATGCTTCATTTCCAAACTGGGATTCTCAAATTCAAAAACGTTCTTACAGCTACCGGAATAACCAATTGAAATATGTTGTGACCAACACAACACAAGGCGGCCAAAGTGTTACTGCAGAAGTTACCTGGGAACATTATTACCCGTAAAAAGCCGGAACCTTTTACGGGTAATAATGTGAAATTACTGTGTTGCACCTCCATTAACCAGCAGATGCTGGCCATTAACAAAAGAAGATAAATCACTGGCAAAAAATTCTGCCACATTAGCTACATCTTCTATATCTGCCAAACGCCCCATCGGGCAACTGTCAAGCAGCGACTTACGAAGATCGGGGAAGCTGTCAGGCTGGGCAAAGATCCCTGAGTGGTCTACCGCGAAAGGGATCAGTGAATTAACCGTCACGCCACGGTGCCCGATTTCCTTGGCCAAAACCTCTACCAGATATTTTGGGGCAGTTTTACTTCCCCCGTACACAGCCATGCCGGGCACTGCAAATACTGTTGTGCTGGAGGCCACATATATGATGCGCCCATTGTCTTCCACATGTTTTGCGGCCTGCTGGATCGTAAAATACGAGCCTTTGGTGTTGATCGTAAATACCTTATCAAAGTCTTCCTCCTTAATTTCGGTAACCGGCAGCTCTACCTGCTCTATGCCGGCGTTGGCTACTACAATATCTATTTTACCAAAAGCCGCCTTAGCATCTGTAAACAGCTTTTCTATCTCGGCAACCTTTGTTGTATTGCCCCCTAAAGCAATGGCTTTACCACCCGCCGATGTAATTTTATTCACGATTTCATCGGCCTTCTCTTTGTGAGAATTATAGTGGATCACTACCGATGCGCCCAGCGCTGCATACCGCTCTGCAATTGCTTTCCCAAGTCCGCCAGAAGAGCCTGTAACCAGGGCTACTTTATTATTTAATGTGTTCATCATATCAAATGTTAAGTTTTTAGTTCTGTTGATAAATCAGGCAAAGCCGCCATTGATGCCTATATTTTGTGCACTGATCCATTTTGCATCGTCGCTGGCCAGAAAAACAATTACTTTGGCAATGTCATCAGGCTCGCCCAGGCGATTGAATGCCGATTGTGCGGCCAGCCTTTCGATGACCTCCTGCGGCTTTCCTTTGATAAACAGTTCTGTGTTTGTAGGCCCGGGAGAAATAGAGTTTACGTTGATGCCCCGGGCACCCACCTCTTTGGCAAATACGCGTGTCAGTTGCTCTACTGCAGACTTGCTGGCCACATAAGTACCATACGTTGGCTGCATCACCCGGTTAACTGATGAAGAGAAATTGATAATGGTGCCATTATCGCTTAGTTTGGTAGCCGCCTCCCGCAGCGTGTTAAAAGTACCCCGTACGTTGATCCCGAATTGCCGCTCAAAGTCTTCGTCTGTAGTGTCTTTAATGGGCTTGGTAATCATAATACCGGCGTTGTTCACCAGAACGTCAACCCTGCCAAATTCAGCAATTGTTTGATCAAACAATTGTGTTACGTCTGCAGATTTACTCACGTCTGCCTGCACAGCCAGGGCTGTACCACCAGCTGCCTGTATTTCCGCCACGGTCTTATCCGCATCTCCGGCTCCGTGTGCGAAGTTAACCACTACTGTTGCGCCTGCTTCGGCAAGCCTTTTTGCTACGCCGGCCCCAATTCCTTTGGAAGCTCCTGTAACGATAATTACTTTTCCTGTTAGTTTACTTATGGTTGTTTTCAGTTTAACTACATGATCAACAACCAGATGCACCTTTGGCTTTAAATATAAATGTCACAAATCACAGATTATCCTATTCATATCAAAGAAACAGCTGAATAAACCTCAGGAATTATTTCCTGCCCTGAATTTTGCCGGGCTAAGTCCGGTATGCCGCTTAAAGAAGGCACCAAAATGAGCCGAGCGCCCGCAGCCTATTCTGCAGGAAATCTCTTTGACAGACAGTGAAGTATTCATCAGCAACGAACGGGCTTCCGCAATCGTCTTCTCCGCAATCCAGGTGCTTAAAGGCCTTCCGGTTTTGCTCTTGATCACGCTGTTTAAATAATTGGGATGCAGTTGTAATTGAGCGGCAAAATCCCGGGCCTGAAAACCGCGTTTTAACTTCCCGGATGCCAGGTCCTTGTAATGCTGCTCAACCAGGATATTGAAATCCCTTACGATCACAGAATGGCGGTCTCCTTCTGCATGGGGGTCGTAATCCTTCCAGAATATTTCTTTGATCTTTAATAAGATCACCACAAACAGGTTACCGATGATGCGGCGCCGGTAGGCAGATGAAGAAAGGTGCGCTTTTTTTACCTGTTCATATAATTCTTCGAACTCAGCAAAAAGCGCATGGCCTATCATTTTACCGGGAAAAGTTTCCGAAAGCAAAAATGGAAACTCCTCAAAGATCCTGTTATGTACATTTTCCTTCAGGAAACTTTCGCTCATGGTAACCAGGCAAACGCTGTTAATGGATAGCCAGTTGAAAGATCGCCAGTGCCCGGGATTAGTAAAGTACACTGTGCCAGGTCCAATCGGATAGTGCTGATCGTCTACAAGATAATGTCCCGTTGCATCTTTTACAAAAACGAAGACAAAAAAGTTTAACCTGCTTACGGGGCTTTGAAAAGGAAAAGTCCTGTTCAGGTCTTTAAGGTCAAAGATCGTAAAATCCTCGTCAGGCCCCATGAGGCTGGTGGGCAGGTTAAGGGCTGCATACTGATCCTGAAGGGTCTGGTAGATCATTCTTTCCATAGGTTTCAGGTTTATCTATTTCGATGAAAATTCTTCATACGCAGCTTTGGCGATGTTCGCAATGATCAGTTCCCTGGCATCCATCTCCTCATAAGATTCGGCTACAAATACAGCAATAGCAAGATGATTGCCATTCGGTAGCGTGATCAGGCCTACATCATTTGTTGCCGGCGACAGCCCGTTTTTAGTTGAGGAAGTACCAGACCTGTGCGCTAATGGTGTGCCGGCTGGCAGGAAACGGCGGATACGATTAGGAGTAACAAAGGTATGGTGCATCATTTCCAGCAATAAATCCCGGTTTTTGTTTGATAGAACAGGTTTATTGAGCAATATGTCCAGCAGTTGGATTTGTGCCGAAGGCCTGCATACATTCAGGTACTGGAGGGGCCATTCAGAACTCATCTGCGCTTCGTTCACCTTAACTGTAAAAGCGGGAACGCCCAGGCGATGAATGTCCCTGGTGATCCTGTCCCCGCCCCCCAGTATCTTCATGATGATATCACAGGCGTTATTATCACTTTTTGTGACCATATCAGACAGTACTTCCAGCAGCGGAACATCTATATTTCCATCCGGATACTTATCATACAAAGCACTTACAGTTTTTTTGAGCTCCTCCTTTTTAATATGTACCCGCTGGTTCAGATCTATTTCGCCCTTATCGGCAGCTATTAATAAACTCATGGCGATCGGAAACTTAAAAACGCTCTGCATCGGATATAAAACGGCATCTCCGTGGCTAAGGGTATCCCCTGTTTCCAATAATCGTATCGCTACGCCCACCTTGCATTTACCATTACTGGCATAAGCCCTGATTTTATTTCTCAGCCCCTCATGTCCCTGCGCCATTAAAGGCGGGTATATACCCAAAGTAAGCAACAAACAAGCTATCGTAAATCGTGTATAAACTGTCATGATAAAAATTTTTATTTGTAAAAATAACAAATTTTCGTCTAACATATTTACAGCGACCATAACATCATGTCATAGATTTCAATTACTATTGCGCCCGCTTTAGCCAGTTTTTTTGCTACGCCCGTCTTTTTACCCTTTGCCCCGCCTGTTACGATGAATACTTGTCCTGATAGCTCAGCCATATTGCCTGGATTAAGCTGAGATGATCTCAGTTGCGGTTGCTAATTCTTTGAATTCCTGCATCTGCTGCTGCAGGGCAGCTATTTTCTTTGCAGCCTGTTCATAGGCATCATTGCCCAGGAAAAGATGTACCGGCGGATTGCTGAGCTTAACAAGCTCAATAAATATTTCCGCTGCCTTTTCAGGGTCATTTAACTGGTTCCCATTGATATTCTCCAGGTGTTCCTTTTCAGACTGGCGTGCTGCCTGATAGCTGTCAATAGGATTTACAGCTACTTTTAAAGAACCTGATGAAAGAAAGTCTGTACGAAAATAGCCCGGGTACACAACCGTGGCTTTGATATCAAATTCTTTAACCTCCTCTGCATAGCTCTCTGTCATACCTGCGATAGCAAACTTTGTGGCAGCGTAAATGCCCCAGCCCGGAAACTCACCATTAAACCCGGCAACCGAAGAAATATTGATCACATGCCCTGACTGTTGCCTGCGCAGGTATGGGGTTACATGGCGGATCACGTTTAAGGTACCAAAAACGTTTATGGCAAAGCTGTCATTTACTTCCCTGGCAGTAAGCTCTTCGAGCGTACCGGTTTGGCCAAAGCCGGCATTGTTCACCACAACATCGATGCGGCCAAAATAAACAACGCCCTCAGCAATCACACTCTTCACGTCTGCCTCATCACTGAGCGACATGCTGAGGGGCAAAAAGTTCTCAGATTTGCCGCCTACTTCGTCTTTCAGTGATTTTACGTTACGCGAAGTGGCAATTACACGGTAACCATCTGCTAATAATTTTTTCACTAACGTAAGTCCCAGGCCTTTGGAGGCACCTGTTACCAACCATACATTTTCTGTGTTCATAGGATCATTTTTATGATGAATTTATCTTTAACTGTACTGAAATTTAAATACTATGCCACCGGGTTTTCATATACTGCTCTTTGATGTGAAACCTCTTTAAAACCACGGATGCCATGATAAGCGCCCATGCCGCTGGTACCCACGCCACCAAATGGCAGGCTGCTGTCCATCCAGCCTTCAAGCCAGCCATTTACACATACAATGCCCGAGGAGCTATGGTTAAGCACATCCTGTACAAAATCATCCGCAGTTGAATAAATGTACATGCCAAGCGGTTTACCTAAAGTGTCCATATAGTTATAGGCTTCCTGTATATCGTCATAAGGGCAAATCACGATTACAGGGCCAAAGATCTCCTCTTTCATGATCAGGGCATCAGCAGGCACATCAGACAAAACAGTGGGCTCGATCATCAGCTTTTCGGCATCCTGGCCGCCCCCAAAGCTGAACGTGGCGCCAAGCTCCCGGGCGTTGTACAGATAGCTGGTAACCCTGTCAAAATTTTTCTTGTTTACCATCCTGGAGGTGCGCGCGCTCACAAATTTGTCACCGTCATAATATTCTGTTTTGATATGTTTGATCAGCTGTGCTGTAAGTTCCTCTGCTTTGGATTTAGGCACACAGATATAATCGATACACAGACAGGTCTGGCCACCATTAAAAAAACGGCTGGTTACGATGTGTTTTGCTACAAGGTCAAGGTCTGCCGTTTCATCAACCAGCGCAGGATTTTTGCCGCCCAGCTCCAGTGTAACAGAACTTAAGTTTGCCGAAGCAGCGGCCATCACCGTTTTTCCAATGCGCGGGCTGCCGGTAAAAAACACATGGTCTACCGCAAGTTTTTGCAGCTCGGTAGTTACATCAGTATTGCCTTCAAAAGCATAAACATACTTTTCATCAAAAGCTTCTGAGATAATTTTTTTGAGCACTTTACTTGATGCTGGTGTAGTTTCTGTGGTTTTGATGATTACAGAATTTCCGGCAGCGATAATTGCCACCAGTGGCGTTGTAACCAGGCTGAATGGAAAATTCCAGGCGCCCATCAACAAAACAACACCTTTGGGATCATAATGGATATAGGCCTTTGCCTGCTTGTTGGAAACAGGTTCAATATGAACAGGCTTTGCCCATTCCTCTATATTTTCCAAAGCCTCGTCGATATCCTTCACAGTAACCATTACCTCAAAAGACGTCTCTTCATTGGTTGGCCTCCCCATGTCGTCGTACAGGGCCTGCTTTACTTCTGCGTTATATTTGAGCATGGTTTCCCTGAAACTTTTGAGAAGGGCTTTACGTTCTTCAATGCCGATAGGATTACCGTGCCTGTGAAATTCTTTCTGCAGTTTGAACACTCTCTGAATTTCAGGCTGCAGATTTTCAATACTGTTAATTGCTTTCTGGTTTACTAATGATTCTGTTTCCATATATTTAACTATTAATGATTTAGATCAATATTTTATTAGTTAAACCAAAATTATTGGATATAGCAGATAAAAGTTAGCTAAAATCAAACCAATGATAGCATATATCAAACGTAGACTGGTATATGATCAGAAAATCAGATTAATTTGTTCCACCGCCGCGCAAACCTAACCCAACCACACCATATGCTACCACAAGAAAACCTTCAACAATTTTACAGTGATAAACTCAGCGCCCGGCCCAACGGCCTGGATGAAATCACAGGTCATTTTAATGTTTTTCGTATAGAAGAATGTGCCGCACCGGGGATGCCTCCCTTTAAATACACCAGGAAAGATTTTTATAAGCTTTGTCTGATCAGAGGACGCAACCGCTACCATTATGCCGATAAAAGCATTGAGCTCAATGGCCCCACCCTCATCTTTTTCAATCCCTTTGTACCTTACAGCTGGGAACCCCTGGAACCGGATGTTTCAGGCTATTTCTGTTTGTTTACAAAGACTTTTATCGATCAGAATGGCGGTGCGCAGGTAACCTCGTTACCGATGTACGAAATTGGCGGCAAGCTGGCTTACCAGCTGGGCGCAGACGAGGAGGAGCATGTGTCTTATGTATTCAAAAGAATGTTTGAAGAAGTCCAGTCAGACTATGCGCTAAAAAACGATCTTATCCGTAATTACATTACAGAATTGTCTCACTTTGCTTTAAAAGCCGAGCCTTCAGAAACGCTTTACCAGCATCCTGATGCACGCAGCAGGCTTACCACCGTATTTACTGCGCTGCTGGAACGCCAGTTTCCTGTTCCTGCCGTGAGTGCACGTTTTACGATGCGCTATCCCAAAGATTTTGCTGATCAGCTTGCCGTACACGTGAACTCGCTCAACAGGGCGGTAAAAGAGATTACCGGCAAAACAACGTCAGAATTCATTGCGGAGCGAATCATTTGCGAGGCAAAGATCTTACTGAAATACAGCGATATGAATATTTCTGAAATCAGTTTTGCACTGGGGTTTGACGAGCCCTCACATTTTAATACGGTATTTAAAAGAATTGAAAAATGCAGCCCTTCAACTTACCGTGCACAAAAGACATAGTTTAAAATGAAAGCAGCGTCTCAATTTTTTCAAGGGCAAAGGGAGCCTTGAGCAATTTATTTGCTGCTGCTGAGAAGCGGGCAAGATGGGGCTGTGCCAGGTGCTGTTGCATGGCGGCCTCATCTTCCCAGCTTTCTCTTACATAGTAGCTAAGCACATTGTCCTGCGCACGGAACACTTCGTACCGTACCATGCCCTGTTCGTCCTTACTGTTTTGGGCCAGTTCATGTAACAATTTTTCCAGCGATGCCGCACTTTCCATGTTAATGGCATTAAATGTAACCCAGGCAGTTTTCATATGATATAGTTATTTGATAAATTTATTTTTACTGATATCAAAATTACGTGGATATCAGCGTGGCTGTTAGTGAAAATCAAACCAAAAATTTTATGAATCAAACAAATTATACTTGTAAAAGCCATTCAATAATACAGATCTTATAATTAGTTTTGCTGATAAGACAATTGTTGATGAGCAGTAAACAGCGGCGGGAGCGTTTAAAAGCAGAAGTACACAAGAGTATCCTTGTTGCAGCAATGAGCATCATAAAAAATGAAGGTGCCGAGGCTTTGAGTATCAGAAAAATTGCTGATATAATTGAATACAGTCCCACCATCATTTATGCTTACTTTTTAAATAAAGAGGCCGTATTGATAGAACTGGCAAGGCAAGGCTATACTATGCTGATCGAAATCACGCAGAACCGGCTGGCCCTGGTTTCTGATCCCAAAGAAAGACTTGAAGTAATGCTCAGCGCTTATATCCAGTTTGCCCTCAATGAAAATGAGCTTTACCAGCTGATGTATACTACAGGCAGCAGTGTTCCCAATGTTGAAAAATCTTTTCCGGCACTGGCCTCATTTATGAACCTGTACCGGGAACAGATGCAGCTGATCACCGGAGGCACATTATTAGAAGACACATTTTATTCCAATTATCTGGTATGTGTCTCTTTTATACACGGGCTTGCACTGATCAACAGATATTATAAGGATATAGACCCCGAAATGAACAATATAGTATTTAAAAAAGCTGTAAAAGGGATCATCAGTACGATTGAGTTTTCATAGATTTTATTTAACCCGGAGCCTGACCCCATGCGTAAAAAAAACACATCCATACGGGTAAATAATTTTGGGGGCGAATATCACAGTGGTATTTCCATCGAAAAGATGTCTCTCAATGACATTCCGCTTCCCGGCTATGCCTATCAATCCGAACGGCACGACCGCCACAGCTTTCACCTGGTTGAAAAGGGAACAATTACGATTGAAATTGATTTCGAGCGTTACCAGCTACACGCCCCTGCTATGGTCTACATGCACCCAAACCAGGTGCACCGCATGATCAGCTTTGAAGACGTAACGGTAACCAGCTGGGCGGCCGACAATGAAAACCTGAATCCCGGATACCTGAAGATCCTGGAAGAACTCAGCCCCGTGGGCCCCTTAGCACTCAACGAAGAAACTTTTTCACTGTTATCAGAGGCGGTATCGCTTTGCCTCAGACTTTCGCTTCGCAGGAATGACAAGTTGTACCAGCCGCTGTTAAAAGACAGCTGCAATACCTTGGTTTGCCTTACCATTTCGCAATATCTTGAACAAACAAAACCTGCAAATACCCTATCAAGGTTCGAAAGCGTTGCCAAAGCTTTCAGGGAAGTATTGGAAAACAATTTTACCACGCTTAAGAGCCCGGCCGGATATGCAGAGAAACTGAACATTTCGGCTCCTTACCTCAACGAATGTGTCAAAAACACAACGGGACATCCCGTATCCTACCTGATCCGGGAGCGCGTGATGCTCGAAGCAAAACGGCTGCTCTACCATTCAGACCAGTCGGTTAAGGAGATTGCAACCCGGCTGGGCTACGACGACTATCCGTATTTTTCGAGGTTGTTCACCAGGCACGCAGGGACCTCTGCCCTTGCCTTCCGCAAGAAAAACCACGAATAGTCCAATACATACGCTAATCTGCCATTTTTTAAGGCGGTGATTCTGCCTTCTTTTGCTACATCATATAATGAAAAAATGAAGACATCAACAAATAAAACAGTACTCATTTCCGGTGCAAGCTTCGCAGGTTTGTCGGCCGCCTTTTGGATGAGCAGACTAGGTTACCACGTAACCATTGCAGAGATCGCAAAGGGAATAAAACTGGGCGGCAGCCCCGTAAATATTGAAGGTATAACGGTAGATATCATCAGAAAGATGGGGATCTACGAGCAGGTGGGGTCTAACACGATCACGATGGAACTGCTGGAATTTAAAAATGCAGATGATATCAGCGAAGGCGCAATGGACCGCAGCGCTTCCAAAGATCCGCACAAAGCTGAAGGCTTTGAGATTGAGCGTAACACATTGCTGAATCTCTTGTATGACCTGGTTAAAAACACAGCCGAATTTATCTTCAGCACAAGTATTACCGGGCTTAAAGAAAGCAGCGACCAGATCAGTGTTACTTTTAACAACGGCAGTACCCGTGATTTTGACCTGCTGCTGGGCTGTGACGGCATCCATTCCCCTGTAAGAAGAATCTGTTTTGGCCATGAGCATGAATATTCTCACTTTCTGGGGCAATATTTTTCCATAACAATCATTAACAAACTGCTCATCCCGGAAAATACCACACAGTTCTTCAATATACCAGACAAGTCTGTTATGCTAAACGCTTACAACGGCAAGACAGATATTATATTTTGCTTCCATTCTGACAATGAAATCGCTTATGATTACCGCGATGAAGCGCAGCAGAGACAAATTATCCTTGATCAGTTTGCCGGAGTAAACTGGCGAACGGCCGAACTGCTGTCCGAAATGATGGAGTCCAAAAACTTTTACTTTGATAAATTCTGCCAGATCAAAATGCCTTCATGGACAAAAGGTAGGGTGGCGCTGGTTGGCGACGCAGGCTATTGTGCTTCTCCAGCTGCAGGAATGGGCGGCTCTCTGGCTATTAATGGTGCCGCAGCTCTGGCAGATGCTTTTGAAAAATCTGAGGAAAGTTTTGAAAATGCCTTTGAGGAATATAACAAGTCGTTCCGGCCATTCCTCACAGAAGTTCAGGAAAGGGTATCAACCAAATCGATGGAGATTCTTTTCCCAAGAACGGAAGAAGCTATACGAAAAAGAAATACAGAAGGCTTTGAATTGTAAAAACGGCCGGACTTAATCTGGCTTAATCCATACTGAATTGCCATGAACTTCAAAATCCAGTATCGCCACATGTTCAATCGGAAGTCCCCACTCTTTCATCGTGGTGATCACCAATTGTGCTTCATGAAAGGTTTTTCCCTGGTCCAATAACATGTGCAATGCATTTACTTCAGTAAAAGTGCTGTTTCTTGCTGCTGCCATAGCGGGAACAGCATGATTGGGATTAACAAGATCACTGATTTTATTACTGATCAAGTCTCTGAGACGCAAAATGTATCCGGAAGTAGTCATAATAATATTCATAGCGGTAAATGTTAAATAATCTGCGTTCAAAACTATTTTTTAAAATAAAAACCACAACTATAATGAATGCAATCAAATATACAAAACCGTAGACAAAGTTCCACACATTATTTTCATTCTTTTTCGCACACATATACGTGGTTTGGTTTTCTCAAGTCTGTGATATTTAATACCATATAATTATGCCAAACTATTATCATATAACATTGTTGCTTCAATTATGGGACATTTGACACAAACCGTTCTCTAAAAGAAACATTTTTACACTTAATGAAAGCCCCATTTTGTAGTTCATGGGGAATTGAATTCCCGCACATTCCAGGTCAGAGTAAGAATCCTGCGTGCCAAACATTTTTGTCAATTAACGCACTCATTCACAAGGGTTTTTGAGGCCATCTGACGCAAATATTGGTCATCTTTTTGCGTATAGCTGTTTATCATAACCTATTCATCATGAAAAACATCAACCCCAAAGGAATCGATTATAACCTGTTTACTGGGATCTTGAATGACCTCTCATATACCCGTAAAACGGTGATCAATACGATTAACCAATACTCATTCTGTATTGCAGAGAACGACCCTAACTTTAAGAAAGCATTGCAGGAGTCAGAGATACTGTTGCCAGACGGTGAGGGCATTGTAATGGCAGAGCGCATTCTAACCGGCAAGAAGATCAAGAAGATCTCCGGAGCACAGCTTCACGATCATTTTTTAACCACCCTTGCCCAAAGAAAAGGCAAATGTTTTTACCTGGGCTCATCTCCTTCCACCCTTGCTAAAATCAAAGCAAACCTCGATAAGCAGTATCCTGATATACAGGCTGCGTTTTATTCGCCGCCATTTAAAACCGAGTTTAGCGAGCAGGACAATAAAGATATGATCGATGCCATCAATTCTTTCGCACCTGATGTGTTATTTATAGGATTAACGGCCCCAAAACAGGAAAAATGGTCACATGACCATAAAGAAGCGATCAATGCTAAAGTGATTTGTGCTATTGGTGCCGTATTTGATTTTTATGCCGGTACTGTAAAACGTCCCAGCAATATGATGATCAATATGAAACTGGAATGGCTTGGCAGACTGATCAGTGAGCCTAAAAGAATGTGGCGCAGATATCTCTATTTTGGCCCTGTATATCTGTACCTGATCTTAAAACGCAAGATGAAGAACGGTGATCCTGTTCCGGAAATGACCGAGATGAAGATGACCAATGAGTTTAAGATAAGAAAGGCGTCATGAACAGCCGGTATACCAATCTGTACAGGATCTTTTTTCTTCTGGCAGACCTTATTGCGCTGAACGTTATATTTCTTTTTTTACTGTCACGGCTGGAAGCGCTGCCGACGGCCGACATGAAGAATTACACTATACTTTACATGGCCGGCAATGCCATCTGGCTGGTATGGTCTTATGTAACGGCAACATACATCATCTATAAAAATGTAAAGCTGAAATTGATTACCAGCCGCACATTATCTTCGCTCCTGTTATTTTGCCTTTCCGTAATCATATTCGCCGCAGTGGTAAATTTCAAATACGACTGGTTTTTCATTACCTGCCTGTTATTCGGTTTCAGCACGTTTATCCTGGTGAGCCGACTGATGCTGATCTCCTATGTGCTCTATTCACGAAACAGCCGCTTTTATACCAACGTGGTGATTATAGGCTGTAATGATATTTCAAGGTCTCTGATCGGTATGATTTATAACAATAACCGTAACGTAAGGATCCAGGGTTATTTTGATTACCCTCCTGCAGATTTTAATCAGGGGGATTATCCTTTTCTGGGCGACATTAAAGATTGCCTTGATTTTGCGGTGAACAATCACATTTCAGAAATTTACTGTACCCTTTCACCAGAAAGTTCCTCAGAGCTTTACCAAATGGCAGAAGAAGCAGAAAAACATTTCATCAGGTTCAGGTTTGTGCCCGACCTGCGGAAGTTTATCGACCGTAAAGTGCATGTAGATTTTATTGATCATATGCCGGTGCTTTCCCTCCGTTCAGAACCAATGGAATACCAAACTGCACAGATCAAAAAACGCGTTTTTGATGTGATCATGAGCCTTGCTATTTCTGTGATGCTCCTGTCCTGGCTGCTGCCGATACTGGCCATCATTATCAAACTGGACTCACCGGGCCCGGTATTTTTTACACAGAAACGTAGCGGCAAAAACAATAAGGAATTTTCATGCCTTAAACTGCGCAGTCTTAAGGCACATAACAATGCCGATGGTGCAGTGGCGCAGGTAACAAAGAATGACAACCGCACTACCCGCGTAGGCCGGTTCCTCAGAAAATCCAATCTTGATGAGCTGCCGCAGTTCCTCAACGTGCTGATGGGCCAGATGTCTATCGTAGGCTCGCGCCCGCATATGCTTAAACATACTGAGGATTTCTCCAGTATGGAAAACGAATATATGGTGCGCCACCTTTCAAAACCGGGAGTAACGGGCTGGGCACAGATCAACGGCCACCGCGGGGAGATCAAACAACCCGGACAACTCAGACAGCGGCTGGAGCACGATATCTGGTATATTGAGAACTGGAATATCTGGTTAGATATAAAAATTGTGATGATGACCGTTTATGTCACCATCAAAGGCGATAAAAACGCATACTAGAAATCCATCTGCCTGTGGATCAATCAGCGCCTGGAGCAATTTCCCGGTAAAGCCCGATCAGCTGCACCGCATTTGCTTCAGGTGAGTATTGATTCAGATAAGCCTGCCTTGCATTGGCTCTGAATGCTGCTCTCGCCTCCGCCGGCTGCTCCTCAAAATAAGCTACTTTTTTCATCAGGTCCCCCTCGTCGCCTGCTGTAAAACGCAAACCGTTTACACCATCATCAACAAGGTTTTTGATGTTGCCAAGGTCTGAGGCAATCACCGGCACCCCTCTCGAAAATGCTTCGATCACCACCATCCCAAAAGTTTCATACCATACCGATGGAAAAATCAATGCCCTAGTCTTTTCCATCATTTCATAAACTTTCTCTATCGGCTGTGCACCAAGAAAGCTAATATTAGAATATCCTGAACTATACTCTTTTACCAGCTCCTCCAGCGGCCCGGTACCTACAATATTTAATGAATGCCCTGAGGCCGCAAATGCTTTTAACAGCACGGGCAGGCCCTTTTCCTCAGTAAGCCGCCCGATATACAGATAACCGGAACCAGTTTCTGTGGATACACTGCCTGAAAAACAGAAATTTGGCTTTACCACAATATGATCTGCAAAGCGGCCAAATTTAGAAAGCGCAAAGAGGTCTTTGGAATGCTTGCCCAGTACAATAAAGCGGTTGATCTTCTTCCAGGTACCCAGCTTTTCATGTAAATACATGGATGCTGCAATCCAGAAAGTGATGGCTTTAGAATTTTGATATACGCCTTTCTTTACTGCCTGCCAGGCAAATCCGGGTTCAAGGGAATCCATAAACAATTCATTGTTATGGTACAGTGAACCTGAAGGACATAATAGCCGGTAATTGTGCAGCGTCATCACTACAGGCACCTTCATTTGATCAATCGCATATACTACCGCAGCAGAGCCACTGAAATGCAAATTATGGATATGCACTACATCCGGTTTAAATTCCCTGATTTTGCGGAGGGTTTTACGGTAGGAGCCATAATTAAAAGGCACCTGTAACAGCTTTAACAATGTAGAGCCACTGTTGCTAAAGGTCAGTTGCTCCACTTCTGCTCCGGCACCGCGCAGCAATGCTATTTCATTTGCCACAACACTGTCTTCACCGCCCTTCAGTTTGTAATACGTGTGGACTACCAGTACCCTCATTAACCCGCTTTTTTAACCCTGTTGGTTACACGGATAAATTCATTGATCAGCTTGCGCGTAACCAGTGCCTTTAAACCATAGGGCTTTTTAATTTGTGCCTGCAGTTCCGGGACAATATAATCGCCTTTACAGTAACTGAAAGTTTTCTTTACGCCCTTATCAATCGGTGTTACCAGATAATTGATGCCAAAGGTATTGGTTGATTCCTCATCAAAACCGATGTTGCTTACCTTGGATAAAACCGGATAAATCACTTTGAGCTGGTTCTCTGCCACATGGGCCTGCAGCTGCACGTCCCAGGTAGAGATCACACCAGAGATTTGCTTTTTAAGCATCCTCACCAGGTCGTAACCTTCGGCATTCATCCGTTTTTTGAAACCGGGAGAAGTATCCATCATATGCTGCAGCTGGTCTTTGTCCCAGATCACGGTATCAAAACGGTCTGCCCATCCGGCCCATCCGTATGAACAAAAACGCTTATAGACAATGGTATCGTAAGGATATGTTTTTTCTTTAGTAATGGGGAATACATAGGCGGTGATACAGAAAACAGATTTGTCCTTCCTGTAAAAGTCGAGCCCGTCCATCAGGTATTTGATATAGTTGGGTGACACCACCAGGTCGTCTTCGACAATGATAAACTCATCGTAATTTTCGCTGAGAAAGGTAAGCCCAGTCTGAAAATTCGGCCCGGTGCTGTAGTTGCGGTCGCGGTAATGTTTGATCACATTCCTGAAACCTGTAAGCGAGTCGATATAAGCACGCACTTCCATGATCCCCTGTTTGTCCGCTTCCTTTTTATAGCCATCGCTAAAAAAAACAATATCCATCGAGGCACATTCCGGGTTTTTCAGCAATGCTTCTATACAGGTCTTTAGCTTGGCAGCCCTGTTATAACAAAATACCCCTATAATAATCGATCTTTCCATGCTCATATATTCTTATTGCTTATCTTTTAAATTTATCCCAAATCACCGGAAACAGTGTTTTCATCCATAGCTTTACAAATGCTTCGGGCACATGTGTAGGGAAATGGTGTTTGATAAAGGCCATATACTCTTTATATGCCAGTCCTTTCGGGCTTTTCAGATAGCTGATACGTTCCTTTAATGTTGCCTTGCCCGTTTTCCAGTTATTGCCATGGTCATCTATACAACTGCCCAGCACTCCCGGCATCACTACGGCCTTAAAACCGGCTTTTTTTGCTTTCAGCGTATAATCAAAATCGGCAATGCTGTGTGTGTAGCGGTCAGACAGGATACCTACCTGCTCTACAATTTCCCTGGGCACAAGCATAATATTGGCATTGGCTAGATCGCACTCTACATATTCCGTTTCGCTGTAGGCCGTATAATTCTGCACTTTCTTTTGGTTGTACAATAACCTGCCGCCATAAGATATCTCGTTATTGTGGTCAATGGTGCTGCCTATAGCAATGGCATTAGGCACTGTGCCGTGTATATCATAATATTTAAGCAGCTTTTTGATGGCATCCTTTTCCAGTAAAGTATCGTCATTCAGGAGCAGGTAATATTCCGGATCTGTTTTCAGTGCTTCACCCCAGGAGTTGCGCATACCTCCGGCCCAGAACAGGCTGCCGCTCCCCTTAAATACTTTCACCTGCGGATATTTCTCCTGCAGTGCATCCCTCGTTCCGTCGGATGAGTTGTCGTCCGTTAAAAAAACGGTCAGCGTTGTTCCTTCGGGCAGTGCCTGTTCGTATAGGCTCTCCAGGCAGCTCAGGGTTTTTTCACGCCGGTTAAAAGTGGCCAGTAATACGGCTATGTTCATAGTGCAGCTTTTGGTAAAAATTTAATCTTCTTTGCGCGTTTTCTGATTGCGCGGTAGTAACTGAGCACATAATATTCCAGACGCATGGCCAATGGCAGATATGGTATGCCCAGGGTGGATTTCACAGTTTCGAGATATACCTTATCCGGCAGGTCCAAACCATAGTCAGGCGAATGGTTTACCAGGGTGTTGTACAACCGCGCCAGTCCGTAAGTTTTTTCAGATGGCAAATGCCAGATCGCAACTCCGGGATCAGTTTTCTCCACATTCCTGTAAAAAACAGGGTTGGTCCAGATCCTTTTCAGCAAGTCGGTACGCGGGCTGGCCTTAAAATTATTCTGATAATAGATATAACTCAGCGTTTGTGCTTCTTCGTTAAACTTAGGCATTCCTTTGGCATGACGGCGCATGAGCTCTGGCCAAAGCTTAAGGAAATCGCTAAAGATCGTGTTGATGTTTTTAACGCTGGCCAGAAAGAATTCGCCCAGGTGGTAGCCCGGAATTTCCGGCACTGCCTTACCAGAAAGATCCTGGTACAGCTGCTGCATATCTATTCTGCTCAGGCCATGTATCACCAGCTCGGTACTGCATGGGTCTTCAAAAGAGATAAAACCATTGTTAGCTGTCGCTTCGGTAAAGAGCTCCGCCGCAGGTCTGGTAAAGATACAATCAGAATCCACAATCAGGTACTGATCATCCGGGTTCTGGTTATGTTTTACAATATATTCAAGAATAGAGAATTCATAAAACTGGTTCTGGAACAGGTTAAAATAACCCTTTGGCGTTTTGTATTTAAAGTCGGTAAAAATCACCTCCACGCCCATATCTTCAAGCATTTGCTGCACGCTCTTTCCGTCAACTTCGGGAAGTACATTTACGTTGGTAAACAACAGGTGTTTCTGCGTTTTGTTAAAGCGTTTACTGGTAGCATAGAACAAAACCAGGCAGCGCCAGTAAATATTCTGATGTTTCTGTCCTGATGATTTCTCACCGGTCTGCGGGTAGATACTTTCTTCTCCTTTTACATCCGCACAAAGCCAGGTACATATATAATTCATATTGGTGTGTTGGTTTTATCAGTTGATAATTCGTAATCTCTTGTTCTTCTTCTGTTTACCTGATGCCTCGGGTGAACTTCTTCATATTCTACCTCTTCAATATCATCGGTCATATCTTCCCCATCATGTTCCGCAGCTACAGTTTCTGCAGCAGGCACACGCTCCAGGTAATAGAGACAAAGCCCCACGTGCCCCCAGAAAACAAAGGGAAGCACATAACTGAAAGAGAAGATCAATCCTGCCAGTGAAAATGCAATCAGGATGATCGATTCCTGGCTCAGGCGCTTGCTAAAAGCTTTGAAGGACAGATAAACCAGATAAAAATATTTGAGGATCAGGCCAAAAAAGCCATGGTAAAATAACATCTCCATATACCCTTCATGAAAGTGCTGCCCGGATTTTTCCGGCCACCAGTCTACCAATGGGTTTTTCATTTCAAAACCTTCAAACGTCCATCCAAAGAAAGGCCTTTCCAGTACCATTGGAAAATATGTACGGCGCTGGTCGTCACGGAATTTACCTGTACCATCTTCACGGGCCGGGTCAAGTATTTCGCTAAACCTGTCGCCCATAAACGCCAGGAAGCCCGGAAAAACCTGTGACACCACAAACACGGCGAGCGCCAGCAGCAAAATAGCGCCGATACCCGTTCTTACCAGTTTAGACATGCCCAGCAGATTGTTCCTCATGCTCATCAGCAGATATACGCCCAATGAAAACAAAGCCGAAGCCCATACCGAGCGGTGCTGGTGGATCAGGATCACCACAAAGCAGAAGATAAACAGTCCCAGGTATTTCATTTTGCCCAGCTTCAGGAACTGGTTAAGGTACCACAGCAGCGGCAGGATCATCATAAAGATGGAGCGAGCATGGATAATCCTGCTGTCGCCGGAGAATGGCCCGTAATCGTCCATCGTTACCGTTTCAAGGCTAAAGGAGAAACCCCGCCCGTATACCACCATAAAAGCAATGTAGAGCACAATGTAAAACTTCGCCAGAAACTCCAGCAGGTCAAGATCGAGCGTACGGCATACTGCCTTGATGTAAATCACATAACATACCGGGAACAGCACGCTAAACATCGTCAGCTGCTGGAAAACCGAGCCGTAATTGATCATGGAATCAAATATCAGCCGTACCAGCATAAAGGTCATCAGGCCGATATAGATCTGTTCGTTCCTTTTCAGGTTACGGAAGTTATACAGCACAAAACCAAATATCGCCAGGCTCAGCAGCTTCTCATACATCAGCACGATGACAGAGACCGGCATCACCATCCATGAGAAAATATTCTCCATCAGCAAATACGTGAAGAATACCACAAGGATTTCCTTCACATAAAATTGATAGTTAAATATTTTAACAATACGGTTCATCAGATCATTTTTTTAATCCTGCGGAATACTTTGGGAACGATATGCGTAAGCTGGATCGTGCTCAGCAGGTTGTTGAGCATGATCACCTTCAGGCTATTCCTGTCGTCTTCCCATTTAATTGCTTTTTCGCCCTGCAGGTACATACTCTGGAAGATATCTTCCTTTTCCGGAATAATAGCCCTGTAAATTTCTGCTTTTTTGTCTACCAGTTCCTTATTGATATAGCCAAGGTGTTTAAGGCGGAAGTTCGTACCGCGTTTTAATCCTTTGATGCCTTTCACATTAGGAGAATCAATGATCAGGTTCTGAAAATGTCCGTCAGGATGCTCGCGCCACATGATACGGTCGTGCCCGGAAGAATAGTTTAACCTGTACCAGGAACCTGCAAAATGCTCACGGTCTATAAAATGGAACCTGCGGAAAGCAAACTTATTGATCATTTTGCTGCTCATCAGCTTATCAAAATGCGCACGGGTAAGCCCGGGTTCAAAAATCTCGTCAATGTCCAGCCACAGGCACCAGTCGGGCTTGCGCATACGTGCATGTTCATACATCAGGTTTTTGTCCCTGCCCTCGTTATACCCTTCGGTCCTGATGATATCCACCACCATCGGGTGCGCTTTCAGGGCTTCGTAGGTACCGTCGGTAGATCCATTGTCGAGCACTACAATTTCATCTGCCAGTTTCTCGAAACAGTCTAACCATTCTTTAACGAAGAACATTCCGTCCTTTACACGGAGCATAACTACTAATTTAGCCATAGATCTACTATTGGTTAATGATACTTTGTTTATTAAAATTTATTTTGAAAACCGATGACAACATCGATGTAACATCATTTCTAAGCGACTCGTCCAGGGTGAGGATCAGCCCTGCAAAAAAGACGGCAAAACTGCCCCCGTTCAACAGGATTTTGATGATCAGCATATCTGCCGGAATCACGGTAGCGTACAGCAGGCTAAATCCCCATCCGCCCAGGGCAGACAGCGGGATGATTATGGCCCATAACATCAGCGAGCGCCTCATCAGCGTCATATTGAGGAAGCCAAGTTTATACAGCCTTACACTAAAGAAGACAAAGTCGATCAGGATGTTCAGCGTGATCATCGTAATCATCAGCCCGATCAGCCCGTAAGCTTTGGTCACAAAATAATACAGCACACCAGAAACAATCCCTTTCAGGATATTGATAAAGCTGTTCATTTTGATATCGCCCAGTGCATAGCCCATATTGGCCATAAAATAGCCCAGCAGGTCAAAAAAGAAATTACCGATCAGCAGGTAAACCACCGTATTGCCGGCATATTTGCCTTCTCCTGTCCATGCCGTGATCAGGCTGTGGTAATTGAGCCAGAAACACAGCGCTATAAATATCGCCGCATAGGTATAATATTTAAACTGCGTATCAATCAGGTTCCGGATGCCTTCGGTTTCGCCCTTGCCATTGGCATGGGAAATTACCGGCATCAGCGCTACAGAATGCCTGCCGATGAGCGACTGCGTCATCTGGATGGGCCTTTTGTTGATCTCAAATACCGTGATCATGGCCGGGTTTACAAACCTGGCCAGTACAATCATGTCCATACTGGCGGCAAAGCCACCAATAATACGTGATACTGAAGTGAAGGAAAAGATCTTGATGAAACGTTTAAAGTGGCTGCCATCAAAGATGATCTCCAGCTTTTCGCGGTTGAGCACTCTTTTTAATGCAGTAAAATTAAACACGTTGATGTATAAGGCCCGGGTTAGGTTTGAGGCCGCGATGGAGATCACGCCAAAGCCCAGGTACAGTAAAATCACATTGGTAATCAGGAACAGTACATTAGCTGTCAGCGAACCGATGGCTACCGGGGCAGAGTTGTGCATCCCCTGGTTCATGCCGGAGAGGCTGAAAGAGACGAGCGACATACCCGTTGCAATGATAGAAACGAGCAATGCCACCTGTAAACCATCATATTTTGATACATCCTTGTTAATGATGGTACCAATCAGAAAGTAAAAGACAAAACCCGCAATTACCGATATGGCAAGGATACAGGCAGAGGCCGAGAAACCCGAACCAATTGTCAATCCTATCTCCCGGTCAGAATTCTGCCCGCGCAGTTGTGCAATTTTTTGCTGCAAAACATCCCCTACCCCCGGATCTGCCAGTGTCATCCAGGCCAGGATATTTCCCGTGGCCAGCCAGAGGCCCAGTGTAGAAGAATCAATTCTTTTGAGGTAAAGCGGCAGCAATATGACAGAATTGATGATGTTGGTAATCACATATCCATACTGAAAAACAAAGTTCCACTTTAATACTTTTTTGTTCATTACTTACCGCTGTCGATGCTAATACGTTTCTGGTCATAACTGCCCCCATACACCATTCCAGAGCCATAACCATAGCCGTAGTTCTTACCAAAGCCACGCGGGGCTACGGCATTGAAAACGATGGCAGGATTGGGAAGGTTATTGAGTTTAATATTTTCGTCGATACGCTCTACAAAAGCTTTTGGCGTGTAAGCATGGCGAACCACATACAGGGTAGCATCACAAAATTGCGCCAGTGTATAGGCATCAGAAACCGGCCCTACAGGCGGTACATCCAATACGATGTAATCAAACTTTTCATCCAGGTAATTGAGTAGTTCTTCGGTCCTGTTGCTTAAGATCAGCTCTGAAGGATCCATGGGCAAGGCACCTGTAAGCAGTAAGGAAAGATTTTCGTTTTGTCCTGACGGGATAATTGCCTTGTCTGCAGTAATAGCGCCCTGCAGATATTCGGTAATGCCTACCGTTTGTTTGATGTTAAACTTGCGGTGCAGCGTAGGGTTGTTCAGGTCAAAATCAAGCAGTGCTACCTTTTTGCCGGTCATGGCCAGCGTAATTGCCAGATTAGATGCCACAA
This sequence comes from Pedobacter westerhofensis, assembly GCF_900182595.1. GTDB lineage: Bacteria > Bacteroidota > Bacteroidia > Sphingobacteriales > Sphingobacteriaceae > Pedobacter > Pedobacter westerhofensis. The sequence goes on from NZ_FXTN01000013.1 coordinate 119,794, forward strand.
AGCTTTTTCCCTCCCCTGATATGGCAGAAGTAACCATCACCCTTTTATGGGTGCTGCTTACGCCCAGGTACCTTAAGGTAGTACGCAGGCTCCTGAACTGCTCTGCAATCAGTGTGCGCTGCTGTCCGCCCATTACAATGGCGCGGTTAGATTTATCAGTAGAAATTTCGGCGATCACCGGTAAGCGGGTCAGCTTTTCGATATCGCTCTGGAACATCACATTGGTACGCAGGCCTTCTTTGGCAGTAACAAAACCAAGGCCTATAATCCCAGCACCAAATAATGCCGCCAGATAAATCATCTTTCTTTTAGGGCTCACCGGAAATTCAGAAGATTCTGCGTTGTTCACCACTTTACTTCCGGAACCGTTAGAGATATATGACAAAGCAGTTTCTTCCTTTTTCTGCAGCAGGAAAGTATAAATATTGCTTTTGATCTGCTGCTGCCTGCTGATGTCAACCATCTTGCGTTCTTTCTCTGGCATGGTTTGCAAAGCCGAAGAGTAATTGCTGGTGGTAGACGACAGGTTTTTGCGGCTGGCCTGTAAGCTGGCACGCTGATTTTGCAGGTTCTGAACAATCTGCGGTTTTATTTTATTGATCTGGTCTATGTAAGAAACATACATCGGGTTGTTTTCACCGGTAGTTTTTTTCAGGCTTTCGGCATTCAGCTGCAGCTCATAAATATTTTTTACCATCTGGCTCAGTCCCGGGTCATTTACCCCTACTGTAGAAGGAACTACGCCATTTGCAAGGTTGTTAGAACGTACAGAACTCTCTACCTGGTCAAGTACAGACAACTGCATGTTGATCTCCCCTACCTTCTGGTCGTTGTTGCTTACGTTTTCAAGGTATAGTTTTCCCTGTGTGCCCACATCCACGGCACCTTCTACGGTACGGTAGTTCTGCAGGTTGCTTTCAATGGCAAGCAGTTCACTTTGTACGCCTGCCAGCCGCTGGCTGATAAACTCCATGGTGTTTGCGGCAAGTTTGTTCTGTTCATCAATCGCAGCATTGTTATATACCTTAAGCACGTCGTTCAGGATATCTTCTGCCCTTACCGGATCTTCATCCGTCAGCGTTACGCTCAGGATTGTAGACAGTTTGTTGGCTTCTGCCACCTTGATCCGCGATCCCAATGTTGCAGCAGCTTTCTTTTCCGTCATCAGTGAGAAAAAGAAATCACCATTGCGCTGCAGGTTCTTATTATGCGTGTTCATCATAAACATCAGCATACCATAGGGTGTGTTCACCCAGGTATTCAGCGGATATTTTTTACCCTCAATCGTTACTGCCGATTGTGCAAATGTGAATGCTACAGGCTCTGAAGCCTTAATCGATTTAGGGTCTTTGGCAACAATCTGTACAGGTGAGCTTTGGTAGGCCACATCTTTTGACAGCGCAGTTTTGGTATATACCGGCGCATAGAGCGACAGGTTTTCTACTACTTTATACAGGATGGGATTAGACATGATCATCTCTCGCTCATTGTCAATCGTCTTTTTTGGAGCGGTGGTTTGCATCGGGGCATCCGATTTCAATTCATCGGCACCCTTTTTCTCATTGATCATGATGCGTGCCGTAGCTTCATACAATGGCGGGGTCATCTTTAGATAAACCCATGAGCAGGCCAGGGCAACGGCAAATAAAATGGCGAACAATGGCCAGTACGGCAATAACTTAAAAAGCATATTACCTCCCTGCTCTGTGGCTACCTGTTGCGGCTCTGACGTTTTTCTGATCAATTTCATCCTTCTATAATTTGCTTAACGGGCAATACGGTCAATAATGATTGCACCAAATGAGAGTGCACTTAATATGATAGGCAGCAGTTGCGATGTTCTTGTTGAACCTGCAACTTTTGCTTTATTGGTTTCTACATAAACGATATCATTTGATTTCAGATAGTAATATTCCGAATCAAATATTTCACTTGAATTGAGGTTGATCCTTTTGATCTTTTTTACACCGTCTTCTTCCCTGATCACCATCACATTGTCTTTACGTCCGTAGATGGTAATGTCACCGGCAAGGCCAAGGGCTTCAAGCAGGGATATTTTTTCACTTGGCACATTCACTACTGAAGGCCTTGATACTTCACCAAGCACAGATACTTTAAAGTTAAGCTGGCGGACAATCACAATAGGGTCTACCAAAAGTTTTCTGTTGATCAGCTCATTGGTAATCTTTAAACGCAGCTGGTTGGTAGTTAGCCCGGCAATCTGCAGATCGCCCAGTACAGGGAACTGGATCTTGCCTTCTTCATTTACCAGATAACCCGGCGAAGTCAGGTTGATACCACCCAAACCTGTACTGCTTACGTAAGAGTTGTTGGGTTTATTAAAAATTTCTGTAGCTGCAGGGTTTAAACTGGTAACTGCAATACTAAGCAGGTCGTTTGCCTGTATCACGTTCCTGGAAGGAATATTTGCTGATTTAAGTACTGCATCCTGCTGGTCGCTGAAATAAACTGTCTTTTTAGAACTTGCGCAAGAGCTAAGTAACATTTCTGAGCAGATGAACACTAAAAGTGTAAGCGCCGTTCCGCGAGCGCTGAGTTGAATTCCTTTGAACATGAGTAGTATTAGTTTATGTGACCATCTATGCCATAATCAGGCCTTTTTTCTGCCAGTTCAAAAATTATGCTACTCTCCATGTACGGGCGTTGCGGCGATTTAAAAGCTGGATTGAATTTCAAAAAACGGCCTCTGAGCGCATACAGGGCACTATATTCCTGAGAGTGATTTTTTGCATCATCAATTTCCCGGAACTATTTCCCCCAATTGAGTAAAATTGAGAAATTTCTTAAACTACCTGCCCCGGAGAAAAATATTTTTTTTGAAAAAAATATTCCCAAAAAGAATGAGGATTACACATACATGGGTGTTACTGTAATGTTTCTGCGCTGCCGCGCGTATAAAACCCTGTAGCAATTATAGTACGCAGGTCACTTATTGGGGCACATTTGTCCCTAAGAAACCAATATTTAATCTGAGGAGTACCTTCACCAGGATCACTGTCGTGAAGTATACAAAGATAAATTTAATGATAAACCAGGATAAGAATGTAGTGGTAAGAAGACTGAAGGTATCAACACCAAATTTCGACAAAAATTTGAGCAGGAAAGCGAGCACAGCCAATGGGAACATGTGGTACAGGTAGATGCCGAAAGTTTCGCTGCGCGGCTTGATCCAGTTGCTGTGAAGGGGCTGGTCAAAGATCCGCATCATCGTAATAAATGCCAGTACAGAATAAATCTGGTTACTGATCCGCAGTATGCTCAGCGGTTCCCTGAAGCCCTTTTGCCAGAGGGCTACAGATTCTGCAGAGCTGAGGATATAAACCAGCACAAAAGCAGCCAGCAGTGTGCTGATTTTTATTTTGCTGAAATAGCCCGCAAGGTTAAACCGTCCTATATAATAGCCCAGCCACAAATACAGGATAAAAGCAAACAGTGCATGGACATGTGATTGCGCATTTGCAGAGTAGGCAAAATACCAGGTATGGCCCAGCGTAACCAGCAGGAGGAAAAGCCCAAAGATTTTACTGTCAAGGTATCTGCGGCAGCACATGATCACGATCAGCGACAGCCAGTAACTGGGCAGGAACCATAAGGCAGAATTTAAAAACATATCCACTATATACTGGCCCACGTTCATATCGCCGGCCATATGCAGCACATAGGTTTTAAATATAAAGAGCAGCACGATGCCGCTAAAAGCAAACAGGTAAGGGATCAGTGTAGCGTAAATGCGCCTTTTGAAATAGGCCATTGGTGGTTCAGTGTGTATCTTTCCGGCCAGCAGAAAACCTGAGATCATAAAAAAGCAGATCACGCCGAATTTAAAAAAGTCCATTACAAAACAATACAGCGGTACATTATCAAGCATCAGGTAACTGGTGCCTGCGGCGAAAGCCGGGGTATGTGCCCAGATAATACCCAGCATACTAATCATCCGGATCCAGTCTACAAATGCATAATTAGGCCTTGCGCTTTTGTGCGCTGTCAAATCCGGCCCTGCCATAATGCTCCCATGCCGGATACCGGCAGTATTTCCCTGCATGCCTTAAAAAGAGAAAAAACCAGGCCAGAATAGCTATTGTAAAGGCTTTAATACGTCAAAAAAATAAAGAAAAATAAAACCTTTTACGTTTTAGCTGTTGTAGTACTGAATAATTGTTGGAATGATGAAGAAAGCTTATATTATCCTTGCACACAAAAACCTGGATCACCTGCTGCGGATGGTGGAGCGGCTGGATGACGGGAATTCCCATTTTTTTATACATGTAGACCTCAAAACTGAATTGCCCTGCAGTTATGCCGAGCTGGCAAAGAACAGGCGGGTGCTGCTTACGAAACGGATTGCTACCTCCTGGGGCGGTTTTAGCCTGGCCCAGGCAACCCTGAATGCGATGTATGATATCAAGGCTACCGGAATCCATTTTGAAGCCATCAATCTGCTAAGCGGTCAGGATTACCCGATAAAAAGTAATGAAGAGATAGATAATTTCTTTAAAACATCAAAATACGGGGTGTATTTAGATCACTTTACATTACCAAACTATAAACGCTGGGACACCGGGGGCACCTACCGTTATCAAAAGTATTTTTTTGGGATCGGCAAAACTTCTCTCCTGTTTTCTAAACTGATGAACCTATTGTCTACTTATGTACCGGTTTTTGCACGAAAGCTCCCAGCCCATTTAACCCCATACTGCGGATCACAATGGTGGACAATCAATATGTATGCACTCAACTATATCCTCAGCTTTATCGGAGAGCATCCTGATTATGTAGAATTTCACAAATTTACCTTTGCACCCGATGAGCTCTTCTTCCATATCATATTGCTCAATGCAAAAGATCCTGCTCTGCAGCTAAGCATCAGCAAAGATAACCTGCGCTACATCAAGTGGGCAAAACTGGACAATGCCCATCCCGAGGTGCTCAAGCCCGAAGACATGGAAGACCTGCGCCAGTCTGGCTCTCTGTTTGCAAGAAAATTTGACGGAGAAAATGATGAGAAAATCCTTGACCTGATTGACGAACAAATTCTGTTCAGGAGCAATGTTCAGCGATAAAGGATTTCCTCATCCGTAGTTTAAGCAACTAATAAGGTGCTTTCTTATTTTTTGGTGATGATCACCGAAGGCAATATGGCAGCATCTAAAGCTGCGCCCCATAAATTGGCATCCCAGCCTTCGGGCTTTATACTGTTTGGCGACAGCCAGGCATTGTTCTGATAGTTATCCTTATTGAAATACCTCACTTTATTGGTGGTCACCTTACAATCCGATGTTTTCCATCCGCCAATGTCATTTACATAGATACCTACATTGGTAAATGACTGTTGTTTTCCATATACAGCATTGTTTACCATGGTGATATGATGGCCGCCAGAAATTGCCATACCAAACTGTCCCGGGTCTACCAGGATATTATCCGAAGCATACAGATAGCCACCGCCATTGTCGCCCAGCATAATCCCGCCGCCGCTGGCACTTGGCCCGCCGCCCCTGATCCAGTTTCCTTTTACCGATATCGGACTTGCCGCGGTTCCTTCGCTCTGGTACAGGCTGATCGCATCTTCCGCGTAGCTCTGCCCAATGATATTCTCCCCCCTGTTATTGCTGATCGAGCTGTTGGCACCTTTCACATTATTGAACTGCACAAACTGTCCGCGCGGAAAGGGCCCCTGCATGTTCAGGAACTGGTTATTGTTTACGATGATGCCACCCTGCGTATGATCTGCATATACGCCCGTGCTCACTTTGGTGAAAAAGTTATTATCGATAGTGATATTATTACAGTTATATAAATAGATACCCACATTAGCTGCATTGGACAGCCTATTCCCCGTGATATGGATATTATAACAGTTGGTCAGCTTAATCAGCGGGGCAGAACCACCGGCAATTGCCTTGCCGCTAATGGTAATATCATGCTGGCCGTAAAGATCAATCACTGCAGAGGATGTATAAGCCGGATCAGGTGTTTCCTCGGTATAGGCTGCAAGCCTGCTGCCCGGTACCGGAGATTCTACTGTTCCTCCCGGCAGCATCCATTGAACAGCAAGGTTTCCGCCGCCTCCGCCCTGCTTGTGCAGTACCTCGATATAGTATTTTTGTCCTGCCTGCAGCGTAATCGCTTTTGATTTCTGCGACGCAAATTTAGTCCACTCCCGGCTGTTGTTCCAGCTTAGGGTATAGGCGATTTTTACTTTATTCACCGCTTGTGCATCAGTAGAGAGCCAGATCTCGCCGGCATCATCCGCACTGATCCAGAAGGTATAGCTTCCTGTGGTAGGTGCCTGGATATACCCGCGAATTCTCTCTCCGTAGTTTTCGCCGGAATTTAGAGGGATTTCAAGCGCTGTGATCTGTGTAGTTACCGATGGACTGGTCTGCAAAGGAATCTGGGCAACGTCGTTACCGTAATTGTTGTTCCATACCTCCCTGCCGATACTGCCGGTAGCCAGGTTTTGTATGGCCGCAGTATTGGCAGCGCTGGTGGCCATTACGCCCGCAACGGTTTGCAGCTCATTTGTAGCAATCTCTTTGTGGCACGAAACCAGCACAGGACTAATTCCAAGGGTAGCAAAGACAAAACAATATTGAAATTTTTGAAAGGTTAACAAAGAGCTATTCATAACACAGGGATTTGAGAGTAAATTTATCATTACTCAGGTACAACGCAAAACTATTCACCCAACCAATTGTACGACACAGATTTAAGTTTATTGTTTTGTTTTATAAAAATACAACTTTTAAGAGTATCTGCCGGGTTTCGCAGCCCTGCTAGCTTCCGGTGAGGCGGCGGAGTTTTTCATGAAGAATCCCGGGCTGAAAAGGCTTCTCCAGAAAGTCGTTCACACCGGCATCCATGGCCTCCTTTTTTTCATGCTCAATTACAGATGCAGAGAAGGAGATAATAGGAATTTTCCGCTTATGTTCAGGCATTTCTGTCCTGATTTTCCTGGTTGCTTCTATACCGTTCATTACAGGCATATGGGTATCCATTAATACCAAATCATAATTATTGATTTTTAACATATGCAAGGCTTCCAGACCGTTTTCAGCAACATCAACCTTCACATTCCAGTTCTGCAGCATTCTCACGGCTACAAACTGGTTGATTTTATTGTCTTCTACCAACAAAACCATCATATCGGTGAGGTCGCTGAGGGTATTGAACGAGGCGCGCAGCTGGTCTTCCTCATCAGTAACACCGTGGCCTGCCAGTTCAAACGAACTTGTAAAAGAAAAGGTAGTGCCTGTATTGAGCTCGCTTTCAACCTCAATCTTGCCTCCCATTAATTCTACCAGTCTTTTCACAATGGAAAGGCCCAGTCCAGTACCACCAAATTTTTGCCAGGTCTTATCTTCGATCTGCTCAAAACGCTCAAATATTTTGTTAATCGCGCTCTGGGGAATTCCCAGTCCCGAGTCTTTTACGCTAAAGGCCAGTACGGCATGCGTACTGCTTACCGTGGCTACTTTCAAACTCAAATCAATACGCCCTTTTGGGGTAAACTTTATCGCATTGTTGATCAGGTTCATCAATACCTGCTTTACCCGCAAGGGGTCTGCCCTTATAAAAGCAGGAACAGCAGTATCAATTTCATAATCTAACAGCAGCCCCTTTTCTGCTGCCAGCGGGCGCATTGTATCTCCAACAGTTTTAAACAATCCGGCAATATCCATACTTTCAGGTTTAAGGATGATTTTTCCGGCATCGATCTGAAAACTTTCCAGTATATCATTCACAATCCCCAAAAGCGCGGTTGATGAAAATTCCATCAGTTCCATCATCTTATGCTGAATGGGATTTAGGCCCGATGTTTTGAGCAGGTTGGTGATCCCAACGATTGCATTAAGCGGCGTCCGGATTTCATGGCTCATATTGGCCAGGAAATTCTCTTTGATAATCTTGCCTCGTTTTGCTTCTTCTACAGCCTGGTAAAGGTCGCTTTGAAAATATTCAAGTTCCTTGTTCTTCTGCTCAATATCCCTCTGGTAATGGATCATCGTGAGCAGTGAATTCACCTTTGCATTGATGATGTGCATATCAAGGGGCTTAAACAAATAATCCACTGCGCCGCTGTTGAGTCCTAAAAAAACCTCATCGGCGCTCATTGAAAATCCTGTCATCAGTATCACCACCACATTCTCGGTCTGTGGATTTGCTTTGAGCTGATTAAGCAGGTCATAACCAGACATCACAGGCATCTTCACATCAATTAAGGCAATAGAGATCTCAGCGGTAATGCAGATATCCAGTACTTCAACGGGCGAATCTGAGGTTAGAATGTTCACGCCGGGGCGTTCAAGAACTTGTTTAATTACCTCCAGATTGTCGGTGCTGTCATCTACGATGATGATGTTAATGGGTTTGGAAGACAAATGCATAATCGATTTAGAGGATATTGAGGGGGTTGAGATTTCGGACAGTTACCCTTAAAACAAACGAAACAATATAACAGAAGTATGCTGGAATGAATAGGCATTCTCAATTATGCAAACATCATACCACATCTATCAATGTTATAATATGTGTCTCAACTATTAGGATTAGCTACCAAAATCATAATACGAATTACTATAGCCAGCCTTAATCGTTATACCACATCATTTACTATTGCTGTTTTTATTTTGGTTATAAATGTCCTTGATTTGGTTATAATGCCCGGATAGTGAAAGCTGACTTTTGTCCTGTTATTTCACTAATTTAATCATCTTGAAAAATCAAACCGATTCATCAACAATCAACCAGCCCATTGCACTTATTACAGGTGCCAATAAAGGGCTTGGTAAACAGATCGCCATTGAGCTGCGGGGCCATGGCTACATCGTACTATTGGGCTCCAGGAATTTCGACAGCGGCAAAACTGCCGCCGCAGAGATCGGCGAGGGCGCACACCCTATCCAGTTAGACGTTACTGACGCGCAAAGTATCCAGGCCGCGGCCACGCGCATCCATGCCGAATTTGGGCGACTGGATCTGCTGGTCAATAATGCGGCAATAGGCCAGTCGGGCCGCTACGCTTCAACTCCAGAAATATTAGAGGCAAGCAAAGCGAGCGTGGCATCGCTTGAAGAAATACGTATTCTTTTTGAAACAAACGTTTTGGGCGTACTGGCCGTTACGCAGGCAATGTTGCCACTGATCCGCCTTTCTGCATCGGGGCGCATTCTGAACGTTTCAAGCGCAGCGGGATCATTAACACTTAATTCCGATCCCGCTTTCCCTTACCGTAGTTTTTTTGGGGCAACCTATCCTGCAACAAAAACAGCGCTCAACGCCATTACGCTGGCACTGGCTATTGAGCTCGAAGATACCGGGATCAAAGTGCGTGCGGCCAGCCCAAGTTTTACCGCAACCGCTATCAATAACTTTCAGGGAACCGATACTATCGAGGTAGGTGCAAAAGCGCTTGTTCTGGCGGCCCTTGATACAGAAGGCCCTACCGGTAGTTTTACCGGTCCTGACGGCCCCTTGCCCTGGTAATGATCTAACACGGTTTTTAATTATTTACAACTGGTGGACATCCTTCACCGGTTGTTATGATTATCTTTAAAAATGAAGAAAGAGCTGCCCAAAATGAATAAGCTGGAATCGATCAAGGATATTCATCGTATGGCGGGCCTGCCGGGCCCTGTTCATCCGCTGATTACTATGATAGATGTTGCAGAATTGTTCAATATGTGCATTTTGCCATCCAATTATGTTTTAAGTTTCTATAAAATCAGTTTGGTTACCCACCTGGACGGGAAATTCAAATATGGCCAGGGTTATTATGATTTTGACGAAGGCAGCATGGTCTTCGCCGCGCCACATCAGGTACTGGGCCAGATCAAAACTGATGCAGATCCCAAAGGGATCTCGCTGTTTATTCATCCTGATTTTCTGCAGGGTTATCCGCTGGCCTCAAAGATCAAACAACTGGGCTTCTTTTCTTATGCTGTCAATGAAGCGCTGCATCTTTCAGAGCAGGAAAAAGCAACAATGCTGTCAATCTTCAATATCATCCGCGAAGAATTGAATGGCCGCATAGACGATTTCAGCAGCGAGGTGATTGTAGCACAGCTGGAACTGCTCCTGAGCTACGCCAAACGGTACTACAAACGCCAGTTCTTGACGCGGCGGGTGCTCAGCAATGACCTGCTTCAGCAACTGGAAGAATTGTTAAACCGATATTTTGAAGAGGAAAAAGCGGTTAATGAGGGTATGCCAACGGTGCAGTACCTGGCCGGTCAGCTCAATTATACGCCCAACTATTTAAGTGACATGCTGCGCCCGCTCACCGGAATGAACGCCCAGCAGCATATTCACCAAAGACTGATAGAAAGATCAAAGGATCTGCTGTCTACCACTAACCTTACGATCAACGAGGTGGCCTACAAACTGGGCTTTAAATATCCGCAGTCATTTAGCAGGCTCTTTAAAGTGAAGACAAAAATATCTCCGGCACAATTCAGGACAACATTCAGCTGATGAAATAATGATATCATTTTCTTACATTCAGGGCCCCGTAAATTTACACTATGGAAAATCTGAATATAGTACGTGCATCATCTTCTGATATCGCGCAACTGCAAAAGATAGGAAGAGATTCTTTTATCGAAGCTTTTGCGGAGCTCAATACTGAAGAAAATATGCGGCAATACCTGGAGAGCAGCTTTTCTAAAGAAAAGCTGGGCACAGAGCTTGCAACGAAACTGTCGCAGTTCTATTTCGCAGTGCTCAACGGCGAGGTTGTAGGTTATCTTAAACCTGCAGCTTCCGTTTGGAAAAAGCCGGCAGCCTTAGATTTCCTATGCGCTGCTGCCATTCCCATAGCCGGGGCCGCGGCAGTAACGATGCTGGAAAAAATGGGCGATATCAATCCAGGCACCCAAATCCTGGTAAATGGCGCAAACGGTGGACTGGGTATGTTCCTGCTGCAACTATTAAACTACCAAGGAGCAAACGTGACGGCTGTGGCAAACACAAAAGCATTGGAATTTGCAAAAAGCTGGGGCGCAGGTACAGTAATTGATTACACTACCTGTTGAAATTCCCATTTCACTTTTTAAAAATCTGGTTACGGACAAGAAGCATATTGTGATCCTGTCACAACCTGCTGCAAAAAATATAAACGTCCTGCTGAATGCGGTAAACAAGGGAATGGAGATCAAAGTCGATAAAGTTTTTCCCTTTAGCCAGTCTGGAGCAGCCTATCAGTATACTGAAAGAGACGGCGTTACCGGCAAGGTGGTAATTGAGTTATAAAAACAATGCGAACATCATTGCTGATGCTTGCATTGTTTTTATAGGTAAGGTACAGAATATGATCTGCTTACCTACCTTTTGAAGCGTTTTCTGCCGCTTCTATGATCACTTTTGCAACGGCATCAGGTTGCGAAATAAATACCGCATGGCTGGCTTTTATTTCGGTGATTTTTGCACCGGCATGTTTATACATATTACGTTCTATTTCAGGATTAATGGCTTTATCTTCTGTAGCTACAATGCCATAGCCCGGTTTGGTTTTCCATGCGGCTTCTGTGATCGGGGCACCAAAACACTGGGCAAAGATCGGCCCCTGCGAGGCTGCCATAAAATCGGCATCGGCTTTACTCAGGTCAGCTGCAAAACCAGCGTGGAACTTTGCCCTGTCATAGTATACCAAACCTTTTGCATCCGGAGGCAAAATGCCATTTTCTGGTGCTGCAGGCAGTGAAGAAATCAACTGCCCAGCTGTTTGCCCGTTATCAGGTGCAAAGGCCGCAATATAAACCAGTCCCGCTACTTTAGGGTTAACACCTGCCTCGGTAATCACTGCTCCGCCCCAGGAATGTCCTACAAGTATTGCCGGGCCATCTTGTTTTTCAAGGATACGGTTGGTGGCATCCACATCATCTTTCAGTGATGTCAATGGATTTTGAACAATAGAAACATGGTACCCTTTTTTTGACAGGATGTCGTATACTTTATGAAATCCTGAACCATCTGCAAAAGCACCGTGAACCACTACGATATTTTTAACAGTTTGTGCACTTACCTTTGAGGCGAAACCAAAAGTTGCTGTTAAAGCGATCAATCCTGTGATGATACCGCTTTTCAATTTGTTTTTTAAAATCATGGTTTTCATTTTTTTTGGATGCTGATCTTTTATTTAGGAATCAACAGGACAAAGATGGCACGAAATGCAGGGCCGGGAAATGGCTTAATTTCCCGATGGACTGTAATTATTTCCCGACCTCCTCCGTCACCGTACTGTTTCTGAATTCTAAAGGGGCAACACGGGTATGCTTTTTAAAAAAATTCCCAAAGTGGGCAGGATCTTCAAATCCCAGCTCGTAGGTGATTTGTTTTACAGATTTGCTGGTATAATACAGGAGCCGCTTTGCTTCGGTAATGATCCGTTCGTGTATTACCCGCTGGGGAGTGCGGTTGTAATAGAGGGCAAAGATATTTGAAAGCGTTTTTGGCGACTTGTTCATGATCCTGGCGTAATAGGTCACCTTATGCTCAGAACGGAAATTTCCTTCAACCAGTAAATTAAATTTACGGAATATGTCCATACGGCTGTCATGCAATTTTATGTCGGGCACAAAGCTGGTTTTTCCCAATTGCGTTAAGAATATGATCAGCCTCTTTAAGAGGATCACAATCATTTCAATCTGAATGCTGTCCCTGGTATTGAGCTCTTCAATAAAGATATTCAGCAATAAACCAAGTTTGTACTGCGCAGAATCATCAAGCTTAATAAACAGTTCATCGCCCATGCAAAACAAAAAGCCAACACAGCTTACCTCGGCATCATGGTCAATAATGCAATAAAACTCGCGGTTAAACTGCCAGGCAGTGACATCAAGGGGACGCTCAAAAGAAAATGACTGATCAAACATAAGTGGTATGATCGTATTGGGCATAAAATCATGCGCAGTCCCATCAATGGTGATCGTTTGCTGATCTCCTTTGTTCCAGGCAATCGTAAAATATTTTTTGTCTTTATCACGCGAATAGTAAAACCTGTCAAAACTTTCCTGTTCGCTCAAAAGAAACAAATCCCCACCGGTTTTAGGATCAGTAATTGTTAATTTCATCTATCGATAAAGTTAAGTAGGCTAAGTTTAAGTATTGTCAGCCCAGTGTCTTTCTTAATCGTCTAGCCAGCCTATAACAAAGCACCGGGCAGATGCAAAACCGCTTTTCCGCTAAACCTGCGTTCCATCAATGCCGTAGCAACAGCTGAAATTTCTGTCCATTCTTTTTCTGTACCAATTTTTATTTTCAATTTACCTTTGGCCACTAAACCCAGCAACATTTCAAGGTCGTCTGCTAAAGATCCGGCAGCAGCAATCTCATGGAATATATTCATCGACTTTAATGCTGCACCTGATGAGCCAAAAAAAAGTAAATTGCTGTCAAAGGTTACCGTAGCACTATCAGAAGCACCTATCGTGATACAGGTCCCATTTTTCTTTAGCATGCCCATTGCGGCCGACAGCGATGCCCCGCCTAAAGAATCAAGGATAAAGTCAAAAGGGCCATGTGATTTTGCTTCATCGAGCGTAGCCCCGGTTATCACGGCACCTGTGCTTGCCTCCTCTACCAATATTCTGTGATGCTCTTGTCTGATATGTGAATACACCACAGCTCCGGCCAGGGCAGCCAGCTGAATAGCCATTTGACCCACTCCCCCGCTTGCACCATTGATCAAAACCTTTTTGCCCAGCAGAAAGCCGCCCTTGCGGATGGCGTGCAGCGCGGTTAAACCCGCCAGGGGGATACAGGCTGCTTCTGCATCGGAAACTCCATCCGGGATCATTGCAATTGAGCCCAGGGGCACATGCACCAGCTCACACCATGACCCTACTGCCAGCAAACCAGCCACACGGCTGCCTGCAGGGGGCGCATCTGTTACGCCATTGGTATCTTCAATGATCCCTGCGAAATCCCAGCCGGGGCGGGTGCCGGTTAAACTGGTAGTTAGTGCCCTCCTTACTTCTCCGCGGTTGAGGGAAATTGCTGTAATACGGATTGTAACCTCAGCCTGCAGGGCCGGTACAAGATCAACAGTACGAATGGCAAGGCGGTGCTCATCATTCTCATCTACGGTAATTGCTTTTATTTGCGTTGCTATCATGAGTTTATTTTTTATACGAAGGTGGCAAATGCGGGCATCCCAAACCAAGGAGGTTTGTCACCAGTTTTTGGTGACGTTTATCACCGATTTTTATTCGTAATTTTGAGCAAATGTTTGAGGCCTTTATCACCTATATTACCCAACAGGTAGCGCTCAGTGCTGAAGAAATAGAAATGGTCCGCAGTGTCCATGTCCACAGAAGAATCAGGAAAAGGCAGTTTCTTCTTCATGAAGGTGAAGTTTGCAGATACAGCTGTTTTGTGGTTAAAGGCTGCCTCAGGGCTTATCGCATCAGTAATGACGGCAGCGAACATATCCTCCGTTTTGCTGTAGAAAACTGGTGGGTAAACGATAATGAAAGCTACAATACGGGCAAACCTGCAAAAAGTAACATCGATGCGCTTGAAGACACAGAGGTGATTTTGATATCTAAAGAAAATCTTGACCTGCTCCTGCTCAAAATACCAAATTTACAACAGCTGATAGACAAGCTGCTGGCCAGGAGCTATGATGCCAGCCAGCAGAGAATATATTTGAATATCAGTTCTACTGCGGTAGAAAAATATGATCATTTTGTAAAAACCTATCCCAGCTTGCCGGCCCGATTGTCCTTACGGACAATCGCAGCTTATCTCGGGGTATCGCGGGAAACCTTAAGCAGGGTAAAAAAGTAGCCTGCCCTGTGCTTAAACTAAAAACTTTGCCAACTCATTTTTCCGAAAAGACGAGGGGCTCATTCCTTTGTACTTTTTAAACACCCTGTTTAAGTGACTTTCGTCAGAAAACTTAAATTCGTCAACCATTTCATTTATCCTCATGTCACTACTGAGCAGCCTTGTCTCGATTATTTTAACCTTATACTTTATATATATACTCCTGCAGCGTCTCACCGGCATGTTTTTTAAAAAATTTACCAAAATAGTTGTGTGCAATGTTAAAGTTCTTACCAATAACGCCCACCCTCAACCTCTCCGGATCATGAATATGATCATGAATATACTGGAACACCTTCAGCAACTTTTGATCAGTGAAAGGAGAAAGCTTGTCGGGTAAATCTGCGGCAATTGACCTCGCCACCAGTATAATCAGGCTATTCATCAACTGCTGGGTCAATTCCCTGCTATACAGGTGGCTACACTGCAGTTCGTCCACAATGCTCTTTGCCAGCGATCTCACCAATGTCTTATCAGTTTCGGTTTTCAGCACACATCCTGGCAAATGGCTGGCATGATGAAGTATAAATTCTAACTTCTTTACCCATTCTGCCCTTTCCCTGTCTACAACTCCAACAGGATCAGATTTGATATAGATGTTGTTGAAAAGAACAAACAAAAAGCTGGTTTTTGTATGGACTTCAAAAGAATTAAAGTCTTCCGGTGTATCAGCAATAAATGTCCCGTAGCATAATTAAATACATTGTTATTGATATGCTGTACACCACTTCCTTCTACCACATATACCAGTTCAAAAAAATTCTGGCTGTAGCCCTGTTTTGAACATTGATCAACTTCTTTATAAAGAATTTCAAAGGGATAATAAAGGTTCTGTTTCACGCACAAATCTACTCATTTATAGCAAAATAGTACAGATGGCTAAGCACTTAATCAGTATAAATTTGCCACATCAAAAACATATAAACTGAATTTACGTGAATACAGTGTTCTGGATGGCTTAGCCCTGGCAGAGCTGATTAAGAAAAAAGAAGTAACCAAGTCTGAAGTTGCATCATGCGCAATCAAGGCGATTGCAGCCATTGATACCAAACTGAATTCTGTAGTAGAATACTATGCAGACCGCGCAGTAACGGACAATACACTCTCAGCACGCTCACAGCCATATGAAGGTGTTCCAATGCTACTAAAAGACCTGGGAGCCTATGAGGCAAATAAAAATGCCGAAATGGGTAGCAGACTAGCGTGTGGAGTAAAATTTGATCATGATACTGAACTGGTAGCGAGGTATAAAAAGGCAGGGCTTAATATTTTAGGCCGTACAACAACTCCTGAATTTGGGGGATCAACAGTCACAGAATCGCTGGCCTGTGGTATAACGCGTAACCCATGGAATCTAGACCTTTCTCCCGGTGGTTCATCCGGAGGCTCTGCGGCTGCTGTAGCTGCAGGGATAGTTCCCATTGCCCACGCCACAGACCTGGCAGGTTCGATACGTATCCCATCAGGATTTAGTGGTCTTGTAGGCCTCAAGCCCAGCAGAAACCTTAACCCTGTAGGCCCCGGTGCCGGCCAGTTTTTCCTTGGCCTGGCCACTGAACATGTTTTAACGAGAACAGTTAGAGATTCTGCCGCCGTACTGGACGCAACAGCAGGTCCGGCACCAGGTGAATTTTATCATACTCCAAAAGGTAAGGCATCCTATCGTTCAGCAATGCTGGCAAAACCAGCAATGCTTAAAATTGCTTTAAACCTGCAGCCCTGGATAAGCGCCAATGTAGACGCTGAAGTTTTGGAGGCAACTTTACAGGCTGCACACTTATGCCAATCACTGGGCCATCATGTAGATTCAGATCGCTTTACTCTTGATGAACAAAGGCTACTGAGCTGCATGGAAACAATCTGGGCCTGCTATACCGCTTATGGTATAAACAATTTGGCCGCCCTAACGGGAAGAGAGATATCTGCAAGCACCCTGGAAAAAAGTAGCCTTAGCGGATTTTATGATGGAATGGCTTATTCTTCGCAGCACCTTATAACGGCAGTTGATTATTCAAATACCGTATCGCGGACAGTAGGTGCCTTTTTTGAAAATTATGATGTAATGATTACACCTACAAATGCGATCCAGGCACCTCTGGCAGAGAAGAAAAATAGTCATTCCCAGGACGTGACCTGGCATAACTGGGTGAAAGAAGCCTGCGAAGTTGCGCCATTCGGTCAGGTGTTCAATATTTCAGGTGCCCCGGCAATGACTTTGCCTTTAGGATGGACCAGATCCGGAATGCCTATTGGCATAACATTCTCAACAAAAATCGGCAACGAAGCTACCCTTTTTACTTTAGCAGCACAATTAGAGCTCGCCCAACCCTGGAAAAACCGCAGGCCAGACAACCATGTTTATAATTTAAGCCAGGCAATAGCTTAAATAGAAAAATTGATGACCTACTCTGTGAAATTGCAGAGCAGGTCATCAATTCTGCCCTCCTGATTTTAAGTTAACTAATATGGCTGATCACCAGGGTATATCTCCTGTTTCAGGATTTATTTCTTCACTAATGAATTTTCCAGTTGGCCCTTCTTCGCCAATCGTTACATATTTTACTATTCTTGCACCTGCCTCATTAACACTTCCGGCGCCACGGTGATTGTTAAAATCCGTAGCTGTAAAAGCAGGATCAACAGCATTTACCTTAAATGACTTTTCGCGAAGTTCATCAGCGAGCGCAATCGTGTACATATTCAGCGCCGCTTTCGATGGGCCGTAGATTGACACTTTATACTCATGATATTTAAAGCTGGGATCGCTCCTTAGTGTAAGAGAACCCAAAGCTGAAGAAACATTTACAATCCGGGGTTGGCCCGATTTCTCCAATAAGTCGATGAAAGCCTGGGTTACCCTCACTGCACCATAGAAGTTTGTATTAAATACCAGCTCCATGATTTCAACATCGGCCGTCAATGGTGGTTGGGGCATACCGCCGCTCATTCCTACATTATTAACCAATGCATCCAATACTTTGGTTTTGTTACCAATTTCGTTGCGTGCATCCTTTACCGATTGCGGATCTGTTACGTCAATCTGCACAGCTTCTACTTCAGTCAGGCCTTCAGTATTAAGCTTTTCAATTGCATCCCGACCTTTTTTTAAGTCGCGGGTACCTAAAAAAACATAATATCCCTGTTTTAATAACTGCCGGGCAGTTTCCAGTCCAATACTTTTATTGGCTCCTGTAATAAATACTTTTTTCATATGTTCACTAATTTAATTTTCGGAAGGTATAAACTCGTTTATAACGGCTTCACGAATGAGTGCAGGCGGCAGTAAGCCCTGTGAAAGGATAAAATCATGAAAACGCATCGCATTAAATTTAGCACCTAAAGCAGCTTCTGTATCCTTCCTTAATTTAATCATCCTCGTAAAACCATAGAAATAACTATTGGCCTGTCCGGGAGCACTCAGCGAATACCGCTCTACCTCCTGCTGCGCATATGCTTTTGAATATACCAGATCCTTTGTCAGGACCTCGAGTACCTGCTGGGGCGTTATTTTACCCGCCTGGATCTCAGGATCCATGAAAGCGCGGGCAGCTCTCAGCAATCTGTAGTTAAGCGAAAGGAGTTGGCCTTCAAGTGGCATATAAGGCATGACGATATATTCGGCATACAAGCCCCAGCCTTCTAAATTTGTAGAGTTAGAAGCATATAATGCACGCGCCTGAGAGACGCCCTCCTCTATCATCTTATCAAACTGCATTTCGTGGCCCGGCCTTGATTCGTGCGCAATCAATGTCCAGGAAACAGCATCAAAGGTGAAATCATCATATTTATTGATTGCTCTTTCTCCCGGTGCTGCGGGCAAGTTGAGCGGCAGTACAAAAACACCACGCTGACCGGTATTATTCAGGAATGGCGGTGGAACCATGTATGGTGCCGGAATTCTGGATGTTTCTCCGGCCGTAGCAAGCCTGATCATAGCAGGCCTGGCGGGCAGGGTAGCCAGATGTTGCTTACGAATAATCCCTTCGATATCCTTTAAGTGCCTTTCATAGAGCGGAATAATAGAATCGCCATGAATCTGCTCCTTTTTTAGTTCAGCAATCACATCTCTGTAATCTGCAGACGAAAAGTGGCGCTGCTCTGCAATCTGTTTTGCGATAGGCTTCATTTCATTCTGAATGCTGGTAAATGCGGCGTGTGCCATTATTGCGAGTTCTGCTGGAGGTATATCTACACCATATTCTTCGAGTCCCAGCGCGTATTCTTCCGCAGGCAGGCGGTTATCCGTTCGGGCCTTGCCGAGCACATGTTGTTTCAGCCAGATGTTATATTCTTCTATTTCTGTCTTTAATTTCTGATAAGGTTCTTCCCAGCCCTTGAGGTGATATTGTTTACAGAGTTCGGCGATGCCGCTTACAATGCCGCTGCTCCTCGAAAGATCTACTTCCATTTGCCGGGCTGAGGGATAGATCATATTTTTTCCGGCAATCTGTTTGGCGGTACGCTCACGCAGGATCTCGGTCAATGGGCGGTAACCTGGTTCCATGCCTGCATATTTTCTCATCCTCAGCACCGCGGCACTACGCCTCGACTCGGCCGTTTGCGCATCCAGCAGGCTCTCCAGTCCAGCGTAGATATCCGTGGCGGCATTGAGAAATGGCACCTTTCTGCTGTTTTCAAAATCCTGCCGGCGAAAGCCCAGGTTAAGATAGCCGATCAACACTTTGAGATCCTGTCTCACAGCCATATCCTTTTCAGTATTTAAACTGGCAGTGTACTTTTTTACCAGCAACTGTCCTTCTTCCCGTCGCGCCAGCTGATTTGCTGCTGTAGGTACACTAATCTGTGTGTCGTATTCTGCAAAGCCCTGTGAAGAGCCATATTCAGGCGTATATTTTTTTTCCAGATCAACCAACAAAGCCGTATACTGATTAGATTTTACAACCCATGACTTACCGGAAATTTCTTTGGTTTGCAGTTTTGCGCCAAAAGGAGAAATACACAGCGTTGCGGATGCATAGATCATAGTAAGCCAAAACATATTTTTCATAGATGTATAATAGTAGTTAATGATGAAATTATTGGATTAATTACCGCCCTTAATAAATTTATATAATCTCAGTTTGCGTTCTTCCACTTCAATCTGACTGTCAAACACAAAACCCAGCTTATCCAGCAAACGTACCGAACTCAGGTTATTCATTGCAGTGATCGCCAGGATTTTTACAGGAGCATCCTTCGATGCAAGACTGTGTAGTACAGCCCTGCTGGCTTCATAGGCATATCCCTGCTTTACATACGCCGGCAAAAAAGCAAAACCAAGATCATGCTCAGTTAAATATTCACGCTTCACATAGCTAACAATCCCCATTGGTCTTGCGTCGTCTTTTAATTTTACTGTCCAGAACTTCGTTAATGGGTTGTCTTGTATTTTTTTGATATAAGCTTCAGCATCTTTTATATCCCTAATATTCCGGTCTCCCACAAACTGCAGCCATCCCGGGCTGTTGAGTAAATCAAATATAAACTCAGCATCAGTGATCTGTAGTGCTGATAGCATCAGCCTGTCAGTAATTATTTCTTGTTTCATATGTGTTTATATGCTGCCGCGGCTTTATCTTCATGGCACCAGATTTAAAATCGAATTCCATTTTCCACCAGATTTAAAGCCATGTTTTGTTTAGTTCCCGGATTCCGCCTGTCAACAGCGTCATTTTAATTTCTGTACTCATATGTTCTGTTTGATTTGTAGTAATGAACGAAAAAATAAAATATGTGTTCAAAAAATTAATTCAAACCTTTGCTTTATAATACTTTTTCACTGAAATATAATATTCATGCTGGAATTCTGATTAAGCATAAGTCTCTTATATTCATGTCATGTTATATTTGAATTTACGTCCTTTACTTTGAAATCAGAATCATTCTTTATTTAATCAACACCTATTCTTGTATCACAACAGTTGATAACAAACGGAAAACAAAAAAAGATACAGATTATGGCATTCCCCATCCTATCCATATTTCAGCTAGGCTACCTGATCACCTACATTTTTAAAATAATGTTTTATTCCACCTTCTGGTACTACTACAAAAGAGCCCCTTTTCGCTGTATAGGCCCCTGCCTCAGAATGTACTTCTACTTCGCCATCAACGATATAAAAGAATTCGTAAAAATTGGCATGGGAATGCGGCCCCGGGCCGTTTTGTGAAGGCACAAGCATCTCAATAGTTGAAAATGCGCCATTGTTTGCCTGCCCGAAACCAGTATCGGTGGTTACCGCCTGCTATTGATAATATTTTTCCACCTTTAGGATCTACCGTAATCGGGGCCTGTTTGAGGTATCCATAATATTTTGTTTTTTGAGTTATAAATTCAAAGCTTTTCCTTAACGATAAATCAGGGGTTAACAATACCTGCAGGTTCCCTTTTACCACCGTAAATGTTTCTGAAAATAAAGTATGGTAATGCCAGGGCATTTTTTCTCCCGGAAGAATATTCAGTTCAATAACACTGGTGTGATTACTGTCAACTGAACGTATGAGCTTGATATATCCTGCAGTTTTTGTAATGCTGTTCATTGAGGTTTTGTTTGTCATGATCATTTGTTTTATTGTTAATCATGAAACAAAATTATCAGGTGAGGAACAGGTATTAATGCACCTCGGTTAACAAATCAATTTGACAGCCCGGCAAGCTTAGCCGCATGGTAAAGTTAGTGATTGGTATAAGGGGTATTATCGCTTAAACTCCGGAGATAAAATGACTTCATAAATTGCAGAGCAGGATTGTTAAACACTTTCTGTCCATCTTTTCCTCCAAAGTCATCAAGGTTGAAGTATCCCGGGCTATTTTTAAATTCATCGAGTGTGTAACTATGAAAGCCCATTTGCCAGGATTCAAAATCACGCTGAGATATTGGCACATTTTCTATGAGGATCAGGTCCTGGTGTCTTTTATCAGAGCTGATATTCTTGAAAATGTAATCCAGCTCCTCTTTTGATCCTTCCAGTACCTGCATAAAGCGGCCCGTTAGTTTGGCCTCCAAATCTGCCGAGGAAGGGTCAACAAACAAACCTTTAATATAAATCAGCAATCCGGTTATACCATGATCCAGGTTCCATGCCCTGGACTGCTCCAGGAGACTTGTCAGTTCATCCTCTGTCATTAAATAACTGGCAGTACTGATATAAATGATGTGATGTTCCATATATGAGTTGTTACATTGATTATCGAGGTGAGCCAAATCTATACCATAACTATGGTAATAAAGATTACCGTAAAAACAATCACACTTATTAGTGTTATTAAATACTTGTTTATACACCTTTAAATTCCTGCAAGCATCCCTTTATAGGTTTTTACAGTATTATTTAGTGTACCTTGCCACAGTTGGCACATATAAAGGCCAGCTTTACAAAGATAATCTAAAATCAAAATGGCAAAAGACACGAATGCAGCAGCAGCTGCACCAAAAACCAGAATACCTAGAAAGATTAAAAAAGCAATGGTAAAAGTTGCAGCAGCAACACCTGCAGTATAATTAACAGGGATATTTACCCTATTTTTGATTAAAACAGAGAGGCTTCCAAACTTAGTTTAGAGGCCTTTTTTGTTTAACCTCGTGTTACTCCTTTTAGTTTAATCCACGAACGTATAGTCCCGATAATTTCCTGTTTGCTTTCTAAAGGTACCCAGTGCCCGGCAGGATATCGGCTTCCATATCGTTCACAGCCTGATCAAAGTGGCTAAAGTAAAAACGTTAGTAATCCCATTGCCCGTCAGGATACTTATCTGCCGGATAAAGTGTACGGTCAACCATCGTTATCAAATTCGGCAGCGCCCAACCATTCGGTAGAAGGGTACAGTAACCACCACTGCCCAAATAGCTTGTTTAATATCTTCATAGGCTGCTACTGCGCCCGCCTTAGCGCCTCGCTTCTTGTACGGTGCAATCAGTGTACATTACGAAAGCGATAGGAAGGTTTGCTGAACCTTTAGCGCCTAAAGTTGTTGTCGAAAAAACTCATCTAATCCAAACTGTTGTGAATGCACTATCACCCTGGGCGTTGTCTGCTAATGCTGACCTGGTAGAAGCCAGTGAAATATTTTATACCAGAACAGCAGGTCAGTTTATTTTCGTGGTTCAGGCTACGGATGATTCTATTTGGGTGAATACAACTATGCCTAATGGTGGTAACGCGATGTTTAGAGCCGCGTATAGCCCTGGCGGAAGTTTGGCTATTGAAAAAACCGGCACAATTGAAGACGGTATACAATTAACATTTGTATCGGTCTCAGGCAGGCAGGATATTTTAATCACCATTAATGAGGATGGAGCCTTTCCTGTATTAAGATATGTGACCACGCTCACACCAGCGCAAGATTTACATATCCCTTACTGGCCCAAAGATATACTATTCAGTAATGACAAGCAGGAACCTGAAAAAACGAAAGGAACCATTCATGCCAGCCAGTTTGGAACCCGTACGGGATTTATTTATCTTACTCAGACTAAGCCTGCATCTGCAAGTATTTTATATCTGCAAAACCTCACTGCACTGTCAGCGTACTGTGAGCAAACAGAGACTTCTGCCGGTGATACCGTAGGTGGCAACTGGCCGGAACTGGGGTTCTCGCTGCCACCAGCTAACAAACCATTAAAGGCAGGAAAAGAAGTTACGCTCACTGATGCCTTTGTGGCTTTCTCCACGGATGTTGTAACCGAAGAACCGGAAATTATCCAACTCTATCTTAAGATGCTGGCTGCACTCTATTGCATGCTGCCAAAACCAAAAACCAAATATCAGAACTGGCCGGATGTACTTGATCACGGATTGAAAGATCTGATAGACAGCCCCGGGTGCTGGTCGCAGGTAGCTGGTCACCAATATGTCAACGCCTATGTGAGCGACTATGAAACGCCGCCGGAGATCATGGTGCAGCTGGCAGTTTTATTGCCTTTACTGGATTATGTGGAATGGAGCAAAACCGAACAACCGGTCATGAAGGTAATCAAAGATGGCCTGCCTGCTTTCTATGACGAAAAGCTGAAAACAATTATGCGCTGGTTACCCGCAGCAGAAGATAAACTCAAAGGTGAAGAAGAGCAGAAAGTTCCCCGGGTTATGGATTCATGGTATCTTCACCACCCGCTGCTTAACCTCTCGCGGCTGGCACTAAAGGGCGATAAAACGGCGGAGAAGCTGTTTCTGGACTCTATTGACTTCGCTATAAAGGTCGCACACCACTTCAGATACAGATGGCCGGTATTTTACAAAATGGACACCCTGGAAGTAATCAAAGCAGAGACAGCGGAGGGCAAAGGCGGTGAAAAGGACGTGGCAGGAATTTTTGCACATGTAATGCTGCAGGCTCATGAGTTGACAGGACAAAAGAAATATCTGGAAGAAGCTGAAAAGGCAGCAAAAACATTGGAGGGCTATGGATTCGAATTGTTTTATCAGGCCAATAATACGGCATTTTCTGCAGGGGCACTCCTGCGTCTATATAAGATTACAAAAAATGAGCTATACCTGAACCTCAGTTATACTTGCCTTGCCGGCATATTCAGAAATGTACAGCTATGGGATTGTAATTACGGATATGGTAAAAACTTTCCAAAGTTCTTCTCCCTTTATCCTTTAAACGATGCTCCATATACAGCTGCTTACGAAGAGCAGGAGGTATTTTGTGCCCTCCACGACTACCTGAAGCACGCAGAAGGAGTTGATATTTTGCCTTCAGTAAAATTGCTCATTGCAGAGTTTATCCGTTATCTGGTAGACCGGGCAATGTACTATTATCCAACTGTGCTTCCGTCTGAAATGCTGGAGGATAAACCAAAGATCGGGGAGGTTGATCCCAAACTCTGGATTGCCCTGGAGGATTTGCAGGATGGATGGTTGAAGTCGGGCACCGTAGGGCAAGAGGTTTATGGTGCCGGAAACGCATTCGGGATCTTACCACGTCACTTCATGAAAGTAAGTGGTGAAGAATTTATGATCTATGTAGACTACCCTACTTCCGGCTTTACTGCACAAAAGGGTAAAAATATACATTTCGGCATCCTTGGAGATGAAAGCTGCACTTGCCGTCTGATGGTTGTGAAAACCGGCCGCAAAAAGTTGCCAGAGATAACGCTTACAATAAAAGGCCATCAGGTTATTACTGGAAAACAGGTTAAAAATGGCAACATAGAATTTGCAGTTAACGGCAACCAAAAAGTTGAATTAAGCTGGTCGCACCGGAAGTGATTTTTGAACCGCAAAAACATTATTAATCTCATCATGGTTATAGCATAAACCCTATAAAAGCTTAAGTATTATGGCAAAAACTCCGGCAAAACAACATAAACAACCAGGCATCGAAGCTGAGATGCATCCGGCACCAGAATATATCAAAGACAGTTACACAGGTTCTCAAAAATTAAAAAATAAGGTGGCCCTGGTCACAGGCGGCGACTCTGGTATTGGCCGCTCCGTTAGTATTCACTTTGCACGTGAAGGGGCCGATCTGGCCATTGTTTATCTGAACGAAGATGTCGACGCCAAAGAGACCAAACGATTGATAGAAGCTGAAGGACGAAAATGTATCCTGATCAAAGGTGACGTCAGTAAGGCTGCATTCTGTAAAAAGGCAGTAACCATCACTGTTCAAAAACTGGGAAAATTAAATATCCTCGTAAATAATGCAGGTATGCAGTTTCCGCAGAAAGACCCTAAAGCCATTGATGAAAAACAGCTGGATCTCACATTCCGTACAAACATTTATGCTTACTTTCATTTTGCAAATGAGGCTTTGGAATACATGGCTGAAGGCGATTCTATCATTAACACCACATCAGTTACCGCTTACCGCTCCTCCCCTAACCTGATTGATTACTCTTCAACCAAAGGAGCTATTACAAGTTTTACCAGATCACTTGCTACTAACCTGGCGGAAAAAAAGATCCGTGTAAATGCTGTTGCCCCAGGCCCGGTATGGACTCCGCTTATCGTTGCTACCTTCGATGAAAAAAAGATCAGGGAATTTGGGAGTGAAACTGCAATGAAACGGGCAGGCCAACCTTCCGAGGTAGGCCCGGCGTATGTGTTCCTGGCTTCAGAAGATTCATCTTTTATCACCGGACAGGTAATTCATATCAACGGTGGTGAGGTTGTTAATGGCTGATAAATAAGCCTGCTACAATTTGATCCATGTTATGACAAATAAGGTCTTACTGTATGTAAGGCCTTATTTGCTATAACCTGTCTATGTTTATTTTTTCAGATATTTTTCTACAGCTGCGCGGGAGTTACCAACTTCAGCAATAGCGTCCCGAATTTGTTGTGGTGTCACACTGAATTGTTTAGCTGCATATTCTACCTCACTTGCATCATGAGCGTCGATATTGTTATCGTCTCTGGCTCCTTGTTTAGTTTTATCGTCTGACATAGTCTCTAATTTTGGTTCATCTGTCAAACACCAGTGGGTTGTAACTGTTTTAAATTTTTCAGATTATCCTGTGGGAGAGTAGTAAAGTGACCAGGCCTTTGAATAAATCCAGTGCGTGCAACATATAGATTTAAACTATTTTTTAGATTACTGACAAACTGTTGTCAATAGTCACCTGCACCTTTGAAGGATAAACTAAAAACAATATGAACAACTTATTCAATCCATCTGATACAAATGAGATTCTCACAAGATTAGAGAAACTGAAGCCAGATGCACAAAGGCAATGGGGAAAAATGAATGTTAATCAGATGCTGGCACATTGTAACGCCTCGTTAGAAACAGCTATGGGACTCAATTCACCAAAGAAACTTAATGCTTTTCTCAGATTCATTGGAAAGATGCTGAAAGGCAAATATTTTGGGGAAAAACCCATTTATGAAAAACAGTCAAACAGACGATACCTATATCATCACCGGAAATCCTGATTTTGCGTCCGAAAAACAAAAAGTAATTTCACAAATCCACAGTTTTTCAGCAGGAGGAGCAGCAAAATGTACCACACAGACACACGTATTTTTTGGCCCGCTCACACTAGAAGAATGGGCAATTATGCAATGGAAACATTTTGATCATCATTTAAGACAATTCGGACTTTAACCGCAAATAAATAATCCAGTTCCTTTACCTGCTTATCCAATTACGGATG
Organism: Pedobacter westerhofensis; assembly: GCF_900182595.1. Taxonomy (GTDB): domain Bacteria; phylum Bacteroidota; class Bacteroidia; order Sphingobacteriales; family Sphingobacteriaceae; genus Pedobacter; species Pedobacter westerhofensis. The sequence goes on from NZ_FXTN01000013.1 coordinate 146,745, forward strand.
AGCAGTTTTACTTATTACTTCTCATTTCTGTAAGCACCGGTTTGATCTCAATGGCGATGGGTTCGGTTTCAATCAATTCAAGTGTTTTAACCATCTTTAATGTGCCGTTCTTGTACTTCAGAAAATGTGGTGCTTTAAGATGTGCCTGGTAAGCATTTTCACTTGCATACATTTCAAACACGGTAACTTGTGCAGGATGTGCCTTATCATAAACGGCTTGTAAAGCCAGTACGCCCGGTTCAGACTTTACAGCAGCTGCGGCATGCTCCGCAAGTGCAACTTTATAAGCTTCAAGATATTCCGGATAGATTTCAAGCCTGGCAATACGAACTTTTTTTGCACTAAGCTGGGCTTTGGATTGTTGATGACTTGCCATAAGTATAGCCAGGCAGATCAATAAAAATTTGATGGTTGTCAAGCTCTTCATGTGATGTTATTATTTGTTTGGTGCAAATATTACTATTATTGATAGGGTTCATCTACCAATACAGACATGATCTCCTGAATTGAAAATGTGGCCCCACATACAAATTCATCAGCTGCCCCATAGTAAATAGTCAATTGATCCCCATTTACAAGGTGTCCGTTTGTGAAAACAACAAACCCGAAAAATCCGCTGAGTTCATAACGTTCTGTAGGAACCATGATCGGATCAACGCTGCGTGCCTTAACAATTGACGGATCATCCAAATCCATTAGAAATGCCCCCAGACAATATCTGTGTTCGGCGGTGGCGCCGTGATAGATTTCCAGCCAACCCTTTTCAGTTTTTATTGGTGCTGCTCCTGCCCCCACTCTGGCACTGTCCCAAAAGCCTGTTCGTGTTTTAAGGATACACTTGTGGTTTCCCCAATGTAACTTATCAGGTGATTCAGCCAGCCAGATGTAATTACCGCCCAAATCCTTGCTGCTCGGACGATGAAGCGCATAATACTTTCCATTGATTTTCTCTTCAAAGAGACAGACATCCTTATTATGAGGAGGCAAAATTAAGCCTCTGTGATCAAAGTTTTTCCAGTCACTGGTAGTCCTCAACCCTACCGCCACACCACTATCGGAAACTGCGGTATAAGTCAGATGATAACTGTTATCTATAAAAGTTACTCTGCAATCCTCAATTCCATACCGCTCCAATTTTCCTTTGCCAAAGAGTCCGGGGAACTCATGCTCCTCCGCAAAATTAATCCCATCATTACTGCTCAATAAGCGCAAATGAGAAACAGTGGTCAGATAATCCAATCCCTTATAATTATATATGCGCGCATCAGTTGCAATGAGGTCGGGATCATTGAGGGGAACTTCCATCACCACCAGCTTTCCATCTTCATCTAAAGTTGGAATAAAAGCCCATCCTTCTATCTGTTTCACACTTTCAGCTACCCGGACCAGTAACCAGGTCTTTCCTTCAAAAGTGAAAACTCCGGGATTCAGCAGACAAATGACTTGTAAATTATCTGCACTTGCAGCTATATCTTTAGGTAATAACAGTGGATTTTGCGGAAAACGGGTAGCCAGATCTTTCATATGCTGAGGTTAGGTATTTAAATGTCAACGTTCCAGGGCGATGAAAGTTTTGGGGCATTTAGCTTATAGAAGAAAAAAGGGAGCTGAAGGTTCTGAGTTCCAAGTAAGGAGCTTCAGAACAAATTGAAAATATACAATGATCACATTAATTGATCAGCACACAATCACGTAGACTGAGCACCTTGATATGTCCAAAAATTCAATTCCCATCATACAAGCTCATCAGTTGGAAGCGACTTCTAAAAGCATAGCTGATACTAATAGCGGATCAACTGGATCTGAGATCGTGCTATGATGTGAGTTGTGTTTATTTCAAAAGCTTAAATGTGATTTTTTTTGCAATTTCTTTTTTTGCCTAAGTTCTTCCATACTCCTCCAAACAATACAAAGTATGGCAAATACGCCAAATAGGAAACCTACCCAAGGTGCAATACCAATACTGTATTTAGCAATAAACCAACCGCTTATTGCAGTTCCAGCCGAAACTCCAAGATTGCCAAACGAAGTCTGCAGGCTGTTAGCAAATTCTTTGGCTTCAGGAGCACACGAAACCATATAAGCAACCGCGGTAAGGAAACATGGCCCATACATTGTACCCCAAAAGGCAACAACCAAACTCACAGATAGCATGGAAGCGCCAGTGCAGGAAAGCACAAGAGGTAAGATCAACGTTCCCAGAAGGAAAAGAACCGTTGTTTTTACCAGATTTTCGCCTAATATCCTTCCTGCTACGAAATTAGAGATAACACCCATTATTCCGAATAAAAGGAGCATGTAACTAATCTGTTCTCCGGTTAACCCTTTCACTTTAGAAAGATAATCTGCAAAATAACTGTATGTAGAAAACCAGGCTGCGATGAGAAATACATTCATCATTGTACTGATGATAAATGTCTTCCGTTTCAATATGTTCAACTGGCTGCCGAATGATTTTGGTTCTGCTACAGGCATGGACGGCATTATGAAATATATGGCAGTTACTGCCAGCAAGCTAATCATACCCTGTATCACAAATGAGATTTGAAAACCATACCGTGCAGCCATAAAGGTGACAAATGGGATGACTGTAACCTGTGCCAAAGCGATCCCGCCAATCACAATGCTCATCAACCTGTGTTGTGTTGTTTCGGGCACGTCTTTAATCGCGACAGCAATGGCAGTAGAGATAAAAACCGGTTGCAAAAAGGCAGGGAGCACACGGATAACCATCAGTAGCCAGAATGGTGGGGCAAATACCGAGAGCAGGTTACTTACAAAAAACATCGCTATGCCAACTAGCATAACCTTCTTCCTGTCAAATTTGGACGTATACAATACCATAAATGGTCCCGTAAAAGCTATGGTGAGCGCAAAAGCACTGAGCAGGTAACCTGCCGTTTCAATATTGATACTGTAATGTTTAGCGATCTGGGGCAAAATACCGATAACGCCAAATTCGGTACTGATTATACTTACCATGCCCAAACATCCGATATAGGCATTCCTTTTATTTATTGCATTCATCTATTGACCATTTGAAGAGTTAATGAGCATTGCCTCCCATTAACCCTATATTAAACCTATCGTTCCGTTATTAAATAAAAAAAAGGTCAGGCATTCATACCGCCATCAATTGTTATCGTAGAACCAGTGATATAACTCCCTTCGCTGCTAGCAAGAAACGCAACCAGGCCTGCAATATCGTCACCTGTTCCATATTCAGGCAATGCCATCCTGCTTCTTAGGAAGTCGGCCAGTGGCGCATCAGCCGGGTTCATATCTGTATCCGTTGGTCCGGGCTGAACCAGATTTACAGTAATTCTTTTAGGCCCAAGTGCTCTCGCCAAACCTTTGGTAAATCCCAGTAAAGCAGACTTGCTCATGCCATAGATTATGGTATTACCTGTTACAGCATATTCAGCGACATTACTGCCTATCGAAATGATACGTCCACCCTCAGGCATATTTTTGATCACAGCCTGGCTGGCCACAAAAACGGCTTTCACATGTACATTCATAGTCTCATCGAACTCGCTCATTGTAACTTCGCTAAAATCTCCTGCCGGAAAAATCCCGGCATTATTCACCAGAATGTCTATGGGGCCAAACTGATCAACAGTGGTCGATATAGCAGTTTGCAGCGCCAGGGTATCAGCGCTGTCTACCTGAATAGCCAGGGCCTTAACACCGGCGGTTTTTAATTTTTCTTCCTGTGCTTTGGCCCGGTGTGTAGATTTTGCGTAAGTGAAAATCACATTTGCACCTTCAGCGGCAAACCTGTTTGCAATTGCTGCGCCGATACCGCGGCTTGCGCCGGTAATAAATACTACTTTGTTTGTTAATCCTATCATTATGATTGTTATATATTGATAATTAGTAATTTAATTTAAACCGATCATTCTTTTATATGAGAAAAAAAATATCAGGTGTTGATGGTGCTGATTAAATGATCGGTCAGTTTCTGGGTAAGCTTTTTATCTTTAAAGATGATATCTGCGTTCCATAATGAGCTAAAGGAGGCTACAATGAAATGGGCAATCGTTTCAGGATCCTTATTTTCTGCAAGTTCACCTTGCTCTTTGGCTTGTTGTAAAAGACCTGAGAATAAAATCACAGAGTCTTTAGCCTGCTGGTTTAATAATGCCTGGGTTTCTTCATCGGTTTTTCCGAGTTCAACGGTTGTTTTTACAGACATGCAAGTCTTGGCTTCCAGTATCATATTTTTAACCACACTTTTGATAATCAGGTGGACAGCTTCAAGAGGTGACTTACCTTTTTTACCTGCTTCCTTATACTGGTTTTCCTTTTTTAGAATGTAACTGCTGAGGCATTTGATAAAAAGACTGTGCTTGTTACCATATGTATCGTAAATACTGCTGCGATTTAATTTAAGGGTATCTACGAGATCATTCATAGAAGTTGCATGATATCCTTTTTCCCAAAAAAGATTTCTGGCTATTTCGAGCTTTTGGTCGTAATCAAATTCTTTACTGCGGGGCATGCGGCAAATGTATTATATTAAACCGATTGTTCCAAATTAATTCTAAAAGATCAGATTCCCCTTCAACCAAGCCGTAAGAAGTGTTACACTCAAACCGGGATCTTTTACAGTATCTCTTTTGGTGCATAGCCGAACTGTTTCTTAAAGGCATAAGAAAAATGCGATAGGTTCTCAAACCCCACCTCCCTATATACTTCAACTGGTTTTTGTTTATTTTCAGATAATAGGTCGTGGGCTAGTTTTAGACGTCTCTTGGTGAGCCATCGCTGGGGCGTACTGCCGTAAATATTAATAAAATCACGCTTGAATGTGGTAAGGCTTCTGCCAGTTAAATAGCTGAATTTCTTCAGTGGCATATTGAACATATAATTTTGTTCCATAAAACTTGCCAGATCAATCTTGCCAGGTTCAGAAAAATCTGCCAGGAACGCATCAACACATTCGTCAATTGTTCTTAAAATAGTAAGTGCCTCATCAATCTTTAAAGCAAGAATCTTTTCAGGAAGCCCGTCCGGCAAATCAAAATAAGGAATCAGTGATCCAAAGTAGCTTTCCAACAAGGGATGCTTAGCGTATGACCTTACCGCTGTGGAGAGCGCAGTCTGTTCTTTAGCCCGGTTGCGGGAGTAATAATCCTTTAAACGCTCATGCTTGAATATAATTAAAACACACTGGTACGGCTGATTGTCTTTTGGGTACTGAATGACGGTAGAAAGCTGACGCCGCGGCAGCAATATTGTATCGCCCGGGCCAAATACCTGGGTAACATCAGACAGTACAATTTTTACCTCACCAGAAATAACCCTGAAAAAGTAATGATCATCAGGCATTACTTCATTTCTCGAAAACTTGTCTGCTAAACAGGAATGCACTACTTCTGCCAGTGGGGCAGGTATTCTTTTTTCCATAGCCTAAAATTAAAAAAATGGAAAGGAATAACTAACCTTCATTAATTATTCCTTTCCATTTTTAGTTTTTCACTACTGTAAGTCCTTCCATCTGAAATGCTTCATACAGTTTTTCATTAGCATCTGCTAATTGCTGGTTCAAAGGAGCAACGAGCTCAGCCATAAACATCCGGTCTACTTCAGTGCGCATCGGGCGTGTGCCATGCGGTATTTTTATAAGATCAATTACAGCTTTTGAAACCAGTTCGGGGACTTGTTCAGGATTAGACTCGAATACACTTTCAACAGAAGACAACAGTGCCGCTGGCAGATCTTTGATCGTTCCATAATCCAACGCACGCGCTTTCTCACTTGGCTGTAGCAAAGAACCAATAAATTGGGTAGGGAATGCACCTGGCTCTATAATACAGCTTTCAATCCCAAGATTAGAGACTTCCGTTCTGTAACTTTCAGCTAAGGCTTCAGCCGCCCATTTAGAAGGACTGTAAGGTCCCTGAAAAGGAACGGCAAGCCTTGCGCTAAGACTTGATATCAGTATCAAGAGTCCGTGCTGTTGTTTTTTCATAAATGGTAATACAGTACGGGTCATGCGCTGCACGCCGAATACATTTACATCAAACACTTTTTTCCAGTCATCAGCGGTAAAGCCTTCCTGGATCCCCCCGGCCCCTAAGCCTGCATTGTTGATCAGAATATCTATACTTCCCATCTGTACTGCAGCTTCGTTTACACCACGTTCTACGCTTTCGTCATTGGTAACATCTATTTCAACTACAAATACGCCTTTGTTTTTTAAAGTTTCAGCAGCCAGTTGGTTCCGTCCTTCTACATCACGCATAGCAGCAGTAAGGATATAACCCTCAGTAAGCATAGCGTCGATAATAACTGTTCCAAAACCTCCGGCGGCTCCGGTAAGCAATACATTCCTTAATGTTTTCATTTTCTTATTGTTTAGGATATGACCACAAAGGTCGGTCACTTATTTTTCCTAAACTTTGCTCAAAAGTTCGAATTTAGTTTGTTCAAACGTCTTGCCTGGACATCTTTAGAAGCGGAGAATGCTGAAAAGCGAATTTGATCTCCCAGGATGTCGTGTCAAAACAGCAGTACAGATTGTTTGATGATATTTGGGAGCTTCAATTTCATCTGCTATGACTACTGCAACGTCCTCAACAGAAATTATACTGTAATAGAAGCAATGGGGGACTGGGGAATAAAATATCGTAAATCCATTTTAAAAAATTAGCTGACGTGGGATTTGAACTATTTCCTTTCCAATGGGTATGTAAAATAACCTTTGTCAGGGCATTGATTCATATGAATTGACTCCCCTAACCAGGCACATCCCCTGCAATGCTTTCTTTGAAAGCTTTGATGAAAGCGTTCTTTAATACACCCAGAAATGTTGACCAGCCACTGGTTTTTAAATCATGGATATTTCCTTTAATGGGCACCACTGTAGCTATTTTTTTTGTTTTCGGATTGGTTACTGCTTTTGCAAACAGGCCTACAACCGCCTTTTTGACCACCCGCAGAATCCCCCCTTTTTTCTTAATATCTTTTTTAACCTTAAGCACTTTTAAATCCTTGATAAAAGGCTTGATGTATCCGTCAAGCTGTGAATTCTTTAATTTGAGCTTGCTAAAAATATCTATGCTGCCTCTTTCGATATCGAATTTCACATTAGCTTCCAAAAACCCGTTCAGGCTGATCAGGTCAACCCCCTTCAGCTGCATTCCCATATCAAAATCGGGAATATCTTTTAATACATTGGCTTTCATGTCTGCCTGTAAATGACCGCCACCGATAGATATCCCTGTAAGGTTAACCCTTGATGGAAGAGGATCGGCCGCTTTCTCAACGTTTGCCAGATTCGTTGCAGTCAAATGCAAATGATCGATATGCAGGTTGGTATGTGGTTTCTTTTGATGGTCAACATATGCAAACTTGCCCTCGGTAATCAGAAGTTTGTTGATGGTCATTGGCATCAGCGCCTTAACAGTTTTGGTCCAGCTTTCTTTTGAAGGTTCTTTTGACAAATTCTCAGTCGACAAAATATGGATGACAGGACGATCCATAACCACCTCGCCCACCAGGCGCCCTTTAAAGATCGCTTTCCACTCGATAGAAAGGTCGGTCTTACGAATAGTTAGAAAAGGATATTTTACAGGATCGGTATTTTTCTTGAGTACAAGGCCTTTTATCATGTAGGCGCCCTGTAAAAGTCTGATATCGATATCATCCACATGCCCGGTATAGCCAGAGAGGTTATTCAGTTTTTTGTTGACGTAGTTCTTAACGATATTGGGTAGAGTTAAACGGAAAGCGACTATTGCTAGAACCACAACGGCGATGATCAGATAAGAACGTTTAATCTGCGGAACAAACTTTTTCATACGGAGATCTTAGGATTCATCTCAGTATTAACTCTACGATATAACTGGTGAGTATATTCTGATTTTGAACGGGATCTGTTTTTGATCCGCTCATTCACCAGAAAAGATATCAGGTCATCTGAAGATATACCAAGTACGCTCAGGACATCAAAAACCCTGTTAGCAGGTAATTTCATATTCTTTGTTAAAAACTCAATATTCGCTCCATTATATGGGAGCAGCCTTTTGTGTCCAAGCGAGTTACAATTGATATCCATAGTATTAGAGGTCTATCATCATAACTTAAGTTTTTTGGTATTGTTTCGGGTTTTCTAAAAAAATATAAACAATATAATGCCCTGCCTGATCAACAGGATCCGCTTTTTCCAGGACTGAAGCAGATCCCCTACCCCAGGCAATGATTTGCCTTAAAGATCATATCAGATTAACAGGTTATACTATTGATGTCCCCTGAGTTTTTCCAGTCGTTAAACACACTTGCGAGAATAGCTATATTAAACGAGAAATATAAATTCTATTTGTTAATTTTATGATGACTAAACCAAAATGATGTACAAGAAGGCAACGATGTTTGCAATAACTGCTTTATGTTCGATCGCAGCTGTCTGTGCACAGAATGGCACCTATCAAAAAAAAGAAGACAATGGTGCTTACTGTGTAATATCTTTTCAACAATCAGGAAACCATGTAAAGGCAGAGATTTTTTCCTGGTGGAACACACCCAGTGCACAAAATGGCAACTACAGTGGAGCAGGTGAGATCAAAAATAATACTGTCCTTTTGCAGAGCGATGAGAACGATCCTGATTGTAAGGTGAGACTGAGCCTGGTAAAAGATCAGTTAAAAGCTTCTTTCGGCGAATGCAATACGGATCACCTCCCTACCGATTTTAATGGACTTTACCAAAAGATCACGGAAGCAGTGGCTGGTGAATATGCGGTAACCTCACCGAAAGCATATTTTTACAAAAACACCAGTTTAACCAGCAAACAAAAAGCATATGTAATTAAAGGCGACAAGGTAAGGCTTGATATAGACAGAATAGCTGCTTCTAAACAAAATTGGGTGTATGTATACTTTACCAATAACTCTGGCAAAGACATTCCAGGATATATGCTGCTGACCGAGCTTAAAAGGGTTGATTAAAGCTTCCTGACGGGGATCATGATTTTCAGAACTGCCGGATGAAAGTGCTTGTGCAGTTACATCAACGATATGTTACCCGGACAAAAACATAATTCCCTCTTGACAGTTGTAGTATGAAAAATTGAGATGGAACAATTTATCTTATATAAGGGAGAAATCCAGGGCAGGTACAAAGAGGTACAAATTTATCCGCTGCCCGATGTAAAGAACGTTTTCCTTGTTCATTGGGACGGTTTTGAAATTGGTAAAATCAAAAAGAAGGACGGTAAATGGGTTACAAAATCTGCAGATCTGATTCCCGTTGTTAAAGAAATTGGAGCATTGATCGACGCCAGGGGAATGAACTCCGACTGAACAATAGCCAGACATAGCTTCAATAAAAAACATCCAAAACAATTCAACGTTTCGCCCAAACACAGGGAGAGTAAGTCCGAAAACACAAAAAAACCTGTCCCTTGTTATCTAAACATGGAAACAGCAGTACCAGGCTTATTTATATATCCCGATTTTATTGATGAAAAGCGGGAACAGGAATTGTTATCAGAAATTGACAGTCAGACCTGGATAGTTGATTACTCAAGGAGACTCCAGTATTATGGCTTTCGTAATGAACTCGAAAAACCTTACAGCCTGATACCATTTCCAGTACCTATGCCTTTGCAAATTTCTCAGTTATCATACGAAATTGTGGAGCAGGGAATCCTGCTTGAGCAACCGGATCAGGTGATTATCAACGAATATGTTCCCGGGGAAGGCATCAAGCCTCATAAGGACAGGAATTATTACGAAAACCAGATCTGCGGCGTAAACCTCGGAAGCAGCTGTATCATGAGGTTTATACAAGAGAAGGAAATGCAGGTGATCGACCTGGAAATTCCGAGACGTTCTTTGTATCTGATGCAGGATGATGCACGCAAGAAATGGAGCCATGGTATACCGCCCCGAAAAAAAGACAATATAAATGGAAACATCCAGCACAGGGAACGACGGGTGTCTATCACCTACCGCAAGGTAAAAGCTGCAAAAGTGCAGCCGATTGATCCCAATGGAAAAGTAGCCCATTTATTGTCCGAAACATTTGATATCAGCAGCTGAAACCTTAAGCCGAATAAGAAAGAAGCTTCTTCGTACTTAGTCTTCAAACTCTTAAAAATCAAACCACAATGTGCCAGTTACCGCATCCCCGTTTAAGCTGTTCTTCTGGCTTTGAGGGCCCATATCTTTTGCTTCCTGGAATTTGGTACCGATCGCGCTGATGCCTTTAAGAAAACTAATGTCGCCTTTGGGCATTGGCGGCTCAACGCGGTTTAAGGTGGCGTTGGCCCGGTCCTGGTGATATAGCTGCACGAAAGTATCCTTATCATCAGTATAGACGGTAAATGGCGATTCCTGATTTTCAATTGTGATCCAGTATACCTCAGCATGATAGCCTTTGAACTCAGGATATTTCCAGCTTTCCCCGGTGATACTGTTATTATAATCTTTCTGCCATACACCGAACTGCTGACCACGCAATCTGTTTTTCCAGACCTTGTACGGTCCGCGGCCGAGCCATTTCACTCCTTTCACTTTTTCTTCCGGATAATTAAAGCTGATGCCATGAAAATCAACATCGCCCTTTTGTTTATAGCTGTACTCCAGCTTTGCCGGTTTATCCCAGGTAAAAGTCCATTTTACATGTAGCGTGGAATTGCCTTCATAATCGGCTTCGATGATCTCGCTGCCATTTTCTGCCGTATGGCGAAACTGTTTCAGCGTAGCACTGTCGCCAGCCAATACCGGGCCGCCGCTCAGTGAGACCGTGCTATTGGGTTTCACTACCTTTGTAATGTAGCCTGTGGTTTTATCAAAATAGTATTTAATACGGTTAGCCTGAATGATCAGGGCACGGTCCTTTTCTATCGCAGTGACCGGCATCTTAACCCAGGATTTCGGAGTTTTTGATATCGCCGCCGGCGGGGTTATCGGCCAGCTCCATGTGAATATAACTTGTTTATTACGGTCGTAAGCGGTTAAGTACAGCGCATCGTTTTCTGCCCAGCCAGCTGGTAATTTAAAGTCGAGAAAACCATGAGCTCCGGGAGCCAGGTCTAAAGGCGCAGGCACACCGCTACGTATGATTTTTGCAGCAGTTGTTGTTGCAGCTGCCGATGGGAATTTTACCAGTTCCCATTTAAAAGTGCAGGCATTAAGATTGGTGAAGGCGTACCGATTTTCCACCGGTACCAGGCCGTCGAAACCAGCGTCAATAGCTTGCGGCGTGAGGTATACCGGCCACCATAATTCTTTTATTGTAAAATAACTGGCTTCTTTTTCACGATGCGGACCAAGGATCCCATCAGGCGCGTGGTTCCCGTCAGAATCATACGCATTATTTTTATCCCTGCGTATCAGCGATTCATCACCTAAAACCCATATAAAGCCACCTGCGTTGGCAGGGTAAAGATTCATCGCATTCCAAAAATCTTCAAGTCCGGCACCGGCACCCCCATCGTAAAGTCCGTGCATGAACTCTGTAGGGAAGAAAACGCCGCCATCTTTGTCCTTAGGAAGTGTGTTTGCTACATAGTTATAATCCGGATAATGTTTGGTATTACTGCCGTTAAATTTCTCCCAGGGATGTAGAACCACCCGGTTCTGCGGATCGTACAGCTTATAGTCATTATCCAGGTCACGGTTGAAGCCACCTTCATTCCCATTATCCCAAAACAGGATAGACGGGTGATTCACATCGCGGACCACTACCTCTTTGACTAATTTACGTCCGACTACGGTATCATAATTCGCCTGCCATCCGGTGAGTTCATCCAAAACATATAAACCCAGAGAGTCACATATCGCTAAAAAATCCTGATCGGGGGGATAATGGGACATGCGCACAGCATTCATATTCATATCCTTCATAGCTTTCACATCCATCATATGAATGGCATGGTTCAAAGTACGGCCCGTTTCTGGCCAAAAGCTATGACGGTTCACGCCTTTTAATACGATCTTTTTGTTGTTAACGTAAATACCGTCATTTTTACGAAGTTCCACTGTTCGAAATCCGAAATTTTGCCCTACGCTGTGCAAGACAAGGCCTTTCTGCTTAACATGGACCACGACCTTATACAGGTTTGGATATTCTGCGCTCCAGTTCAGTGGTTTATCAATAACGGTGCGCAGCTGCTGGAAGCCAGAAACAGGGTTTACGGTAACGCTGAATAGCTTACCAACTTTCTCGCCGTTCAATTTCTGCACCTGGCCTTCAATAATTTCATTTCCCTTCAGGTTTTGGGCATACACATCCATGTTAAAAACACCATCGGCAGTAGCGTTAATCGCTATCCGGTCAATGAAGGTTTGCGGTGTGATCTCTAAATAAACGGGGCGATAGATGCCTCCAAATATCCAGAAATCTCCATTCTCGGCCTTATTTACAGATGCGTTGGCCGATACTTTATCTACAATTACCTCCAGCTGGTTTTTACCGCTTTTGATCAGATCGGTCACATCATATTTGAACCGGTAGAAGCTGCCCTGATGCACCTCACCTGCCTGTTTGCCATTCAGCATGACTTTGGTGTCCCGCATAGCGCCTTCAAATACAATGAATATACGTTTATCTTTCCATGCCGCCGCCTTCAGAAAGCTGGTTTTATAAATGCCCTGCTCTTTAGCTTTCAGCTTATCATGACCATAGTTGTAATTACCGAATCCATGTGTTTTCCATTGCGAAGGCACCGGTATTTTTGTCCAGACACCACTTTTGCGGCCTTCACTGCAATAGAAGTCCCATAAAACGGTATGGTCCTTATCGGTCCCGGATAAATATTTAACAATGCTTTGCTGTGCAAAACTGCTCGTCAACAAGAAAAAAAAGACAAATAACAGGCTTATTGTTTTCATAAAATATACAGCATTAATATATTAAGTAACTAAACTACACTAACAAATACAATCTGCGAAACCTAAAATGCGTAAACGATTGCATCAGGAATTTCAGCTATTGCCTGACATGATCCCCGTAGCAGGATAAATGGCCAAACATCAGATCAGCCGGTCTATCAGGAATTTCAGCTATCGCCTGGCATGATCCCCGCGGCCGGATAAATGCCAACATCAGATCAGCCACTTTTATTTTCCCCACGCAGATCACGAAGATATTCTGACGGTGAATTGCCAAACTCTTTTTTGAATACTCGGGAAAAATAGCCCTGACTCTGGAATCCGCAACGATAAGCGACCTCGTTCAATGGAATGACCTCATGCGTCATCAGGCGTATGGCCTTTTTTAACCGTATGGTTTTGATAAAGTCCCCGATCGACAGGTCAGATATACTTTTGATCTTTTGGTATAGCTTGCTCCTGCTGATGAAAAGGTGGTCACAGATCAGGTCAACATCCAGATCAGGATCTTCAATATGTGCTTCAATCAAATTGAGTAGCCTGGTCATGAATTCCTTGTCTTTTTCGCTATGTACCAATTCGGTTGCGGTTGTAAGATAATCGCGGCTGTACCGCAGTTTTAACTTCTCGCTTTGACTAAACACATTATGAACGGTAAGCACCAGCAGATCAATACTAAACGGTTTTGCAAAGTAATGATCTGCGCCCGAGGTCACACCTTCGATCCTGGTTTCAAGGGCATCTTTTGCAGACAGAATGATAAAGGGTATATGGCTGGTTTCAAAACGGTCTTTGATGCGCTGGCAAAGTTCAATACCGCTCATTCCCGGCATCATGACGTCGCTGATAATAACATCCGGCAACCGTTCCGTTGCGATACGAATCGCTTCTTCGCCATCTGCCGCCTCCGTAATAAAATAATATTTGTCCAGGGACTGCCTAAGGAATATGCGAAGCTCTGCATTATCATCTACCAGCAATATATGCTTATCTATCTTTTTTTCCTGATGGCCTTCAGTAACATCATCTGTAGTAAGTGGAGTCAGGGGTAAGATATCTATTTGTTCCAGTCGTGAGGTATGGTCTGCTCCATCGACCCAGCGTTCTTCCAGGGGGTAGTTTTCCGCTCCCCATGGTAAGGCGACTAAAAATTGTGTTCCCCTGTTCCTTTCACTATGGACGGAAATGTTTCCCTTGTGTAACTGGGTCAGCGATTTAACCAATGCAAGTCCGACCCCCGAGCCCAGATGGTTGTTACCGATCTGGTAGTAACGGTCAAATATTTTGTCGATAGAGCCCTCCGAGATGCCGATCCCTGTATCGGCTACCAAAAAGTATATATATTGCTTTGCCTGGTAGCTTTCATTGGCCAGGTGATAAGCGGTCTTGAATTCCGGTTCGAACTCAGCCCGGTTGAAAAATATACGCAAGGTAACGCTGCCGGCAGTATCGGTATATTTAAGCGCATTGCTCAGCAGGTTGAACAGTATTTTTTCCAAAATCTGCGCGTCGAAAAAGCCCGGCAGATCCGCTGGACCTCCCGGTAATGTTGCGTGGCTGAATTGAAGGTTGATCTGCTTGCTGGCGGCCAGTTGTGAAAAATCTTTACATAGCCCTTCTGCCAGTTCGAAGATTTGCAGTTCACGCACCTGCAACTTAACTGCCTGGTCGGCAGTCTTTTTGAAATTCATCAACTCGTTGATCAGGTTCACTAACCTTTTAATATTCCTGAACATCAGCTGGAACGATGAGGTCAACGGTCCTTCCCGATGATCATTGAGCATTGTTTCCAGGGGACCGAGGATCAGTGTAAGGGGCGTGCGCAATTCATGGGAAATGTTTGTAAAAAACTGCAGTTGCTGCTGGTACAGTAACTCCCGCTGCGCATGCATCTCTTCCCTTTTGCTCTCGTTTACCGCCCGGATAGCCAGCTCTTTTTTAAGCTGGTACCAACGTGCCTGATAGATGTAAATCCAGGCCAGCCCGCTTAGGAACAGTAAAGTATAAATAATTTTGGCCAATGTGGATTTGAACCATGGAGGATCAACAGTAATGGCCACACTAGCCTGTTCTTTTGTCCAAACACCATCCGGGTTTGTAGCCTCCACGACAAAGCGATAGGCTTTGTAGTCGAGATTACTGTAAAAAGCATGTGGGTTTGTACCATTTGTATATTTCCAATCCTTATCATAACCAATAAGCTGGTATCTGTACCGGCATTTCAGAGGATTACCAAAATGCATCGCACTGAATGAAAGGACAAAATTGTTTTGCAGGTGGTTCAGTTTGATTTCTTTGCTGTAACTGAGTAAACATGGCAAGTTATTGCCATTCCCCTGAGAATTGCCATATTCTGGTCTTTCATTGTTGATCAGCAAATCGGTTAGAACCGGATGCACCTTCTGGGAAGAGGCATTGATGGTCATCGGGTCAAAATAGTTTAAGCCATTTGTCCCACCGAAATATAGCCGCCCGTCACTTCCTTTAAATGAGGCGCCAACTTTGAAACTATTCCCCTGCAATCCGTCATACTTGTCAAAATGAGTTACTTTCCCGGTTCCCGGTTCCAGGCATAACAATCCATCGCCACCCATCCAAACCCGGCCCAGGCGGTCGATCTCGATGGATTCGACATCGTTGAATACGCCATCTTTTGTATTGTAACGTTTGGTTGTGTATGAGTTTGATCGCAAAGTCAGCCTGTTTAAGCCACCTCCGATTGTGCCTACCCAGTAAATGCTGTCATTTTGTTTGGCAACAGGATAGGTGTAATCCGAGCTTAAACCACTTCGTTTGGCGGCGCGGTAATAGTAGGTTTTCAAGATCTTTCCCATGTGGTCAAAGAATACTCTTCTCAGGCCATGCGTACTTGAAATAAACAGTTCCGGCTTTTTTACTTCTGTTAATATAAAATAGCCTTCACCATAGTAGCGCACCTTCCGGATACCTGCTGCAGTTTTCCAGATTACACCTGAACTGTTGGTGTGATTACCAAACCACATATTCCCGAATACATCCCTGGCGAGGGTTTCAATGGAAAATTGAGGAAAATCCTTGAAGCCCGCTGGCTGCAGCAAGCCTTGCCTGTCGGGCCGGAGTATGCTGATTCCGGCACCTGTCCCTATCCAAAGTTCCCCTTCCTGGCCAAAAGCCAATGACAGAATATTATTGTCAGGCAGCGCGATGGGCGATCCGGTATCAAAATGTACATTCCGCTTCGACCGGTAATCATAAAAATTCAGGCCCATGTCGGTGCCAATCCATAAGCCTTTTTGCGGCTCCTCCAATACACATCGTACATAGCTTGAAGTGATGGAATTAGGATTACTGTCATGGTGCTGGAAAGTAAGGAACTTTTTAGCATTGAGATCACGATAACTCACACCTCCACCAAACGCGCTTAGCCATAAGCATTGTGAACGATCAATAAAAAGACTGGTAAGGAATTTGTTCCGGAGGCCGACACCCGGAGTTTTACTGGTGATCACTTGCAGTTCATTCAGCTCATGGTCGATATTAATAAGGCCAGTGAAACCGTTAACCCAGTAATTACCGTTTGCTTCCTCGCCAATCTGGAGCAGGTTCATTCCCTGGGGAGCAGTATACGTATGGGCCACACTGAATTTATCTTTTCCAACTTTTTTGACCGCGTATAATTTATTGCCGGAGCTGATCAATATCTCCATCTGCCTGTTCAGATAAATGTGTGATGGACCCAGGGCTGGTAAGCCCCCGATCACCAGGCGATGAAAAGTCCCCTTGTCATTCAACACAGAAACACCTGCGGCGCTGACTAAAAAAATGTTTCCGTCGGCTGTGCCTGCCATATCATAAAAATTTGATCCTGCCGGCAGATTCAGGGCTTGGCGCAGCAACTGTTTGCCGTATATTTTGTATCGCGCCAGTTCACCGTCTGACAGGTTATAGATAAAATCAGCACCATACCTTAGCAGCTTGAAAAAGTTGGGCTGCGACCGTCCCCCTGCTACCGTGTATTCCGTATATTTCTCTGTCTTCGCGTCAAATTGCTGCAAGCCGCCTTCCGTGCTTAGCCAGATCAAACCGTTATTTTCCGGTAATAGAAATTTCACGCGATTCTTATAGGCATTTTGTAAGGGCTCATTACTGTTATAATATCTTTTTACCGTATAGCCATCAAACCGGTTGATCCCGAATAAAGTACCTATCCAGACATAGCCTTTCTGATCCTGGGCAATACAATTTGCGTCGGTGTGTGATAAACCTTCATTTACAGTCAAATGATTGAACTGATAAGCATAAGGCTGTGCATCAGCGCGCCTGCTGTGAAAGCTGAGACCAAATAAAAGCAAAAGATATAACAGACGTTCCTTGCGAAACAGATATGCAGAAAGGCTGTGCTCAGTTGAACTCATTTACACGTATATTTTTTTTGTTGCCAACGACTCTCCACCTGATCGCTAAGGCGGCCATTTATTTCTATTACAAAAATACCCTTAAAAGCCAATTATAATCATGTTTACATGGATATAGACTATAGTGCAATAATTATGGATAAAAGTGCAAACGCGGTTAGCCCTCCATAAGGGTTATTTGCACCAACCATTTATAATACGTTGAGCAATACGGGCCGGCTTTTCCAGAATTTTTGACTTGAAATAAGGTCGGGCTTCTGCCCGGACCAAATTCTGCCCCTAAATATTTGCACGGAAAGATGGTGTAACATCACGTCAGAACCAGAAAGGAGGAGCATATGAAAAATTAGCAAAATTGAACCATCACTACCCATCACCCAAAAAGACAAGAAGCCCTCAATAATCCTAGCAAATTGATTTGGCCTTGTGGCAAATTCTAACCAAATAACCAACGAAATTATTAATCTAAAAATATGAAAAGATTTTTACCCGATGAACGGTTCATTAATCGTATCGCAGGATTTTTCATGCTCCTCACCGTCATGTTTGCTATTTCCTCTGAAAGCTTAGCCGGTCAGTTAACTGCATCCGGGGCTCCCAAACTTTACCATTCGGCTATTCAACAGGACTTAACCGTTAAAGGGAAAGTCACTGACGGCTCCACCGGTCAGTCATTGCCGGATGTAACCGTGCAAATCAAAGGCAGCACCATACGCACTGTAACTGATGCCAACGGTAATTTTGCTATCCGCGCACAGGAAAATGCTACACTGGTATTCCTGTTTGTGGGTTATGATGCAAGCGAAGTGGCCGTTAAAGGAACGAATTTTTTAAATGTAACGCTTCGTGCCAAACCTAACAGTTTAAATGAGTTAGTTGTTGTGGGCTACGGCACACAGAAAAAAACTTCAACCACCGCGGCTGTATCTTCCATACAGACATCGCTGATCACACAAAAGCCAATTGTCAATATCACCAATGGACTCGTGGGCCGTGCAGCCGGCCTGATCGCTACGCAAGGGGGCGGCGAGCCTGGTTTCGATGGCTCCGGACTACTGATCCGGGGTCCGGCAACCACCGGCCGTACGCAGCCGCTCACCGTCGTCGACGGAGTACCACGTGATTTCAGCAGGTTGGATCCGAACTCGATTGAAACCATAACCATCTTAAAAGACGCCGCGGCAGTTGCACCTTATGGGGTGGCAGGTGCAAATGGTGTCATCCTGATCACCACTAAATCCGGTAAGAGCGGCAAACCGACATTAACCTATAATGGCTATTATGGATTCCAGAATCCAACCAACGTGCCCAGATTTGTTAATTCCTATCAGTATGCGCTTTTACGCAATGAAGCTGCCGTAAATGACGGCACCGCCAAGCCTTATACGCAAACCGATATTGATCTTTACCAAAACCACCTTGATCCGGACGGACATGCGGACGGTCGCCCTTTGGAAGATATCATCATGAAAAACCGCCCTATTCAGTATCACAATATCACCATGTCAGGGGGCAGCGAGGATGTGAAATACTTTGCTTCCCTCGGCTATAACAGGCAGGATGGTATGTGGAGTACCACATACCTGCAAAAATACAACGGATCTTTAGGCGTAACGGCAAATGCCACTAAAACCACTACGGTGAACCTGAGGGTAAACAGCTACCAGGAAGATCAGCATTTCCCTGCGATAGGCGCAGGTTCTATCATCGGTCAGGCCCAGCGACAGAACCCCACCTACCCTGTACGTTATTCAAACGGGCTTGCAGCAGGATATATCGGACAATCGCTCTATTCACAGATCTACGACAGCGGTTACACCCTCAATAAAAATACAGCATGGCTGACCCAGTTGTCTATCGAGCAGAAACTTCCCCTGAAAGGACTAAGTCTTAAAGGAATTGTGAGCTACGATATAGGCCCGGACCCGCTTGGCTTCAGTGGCAATGATAATTCGCAGACCCGTACCTGGCAAACCCCAATGCCGTTTACAAACCCGGTATCACCAAACGGCGTATTTGCTCCGGGCACCGTCTATACCTTTCCGCTCTCCAAAGCCGGTGTCAATCAGCCAAGACTGAGCCAGACGTCGAATGAGAATAAAATGATGACCCTGCAGGGCTTGCTGAATTACAATAACACTTTCGGCAAAAGTCAGCTGACCGGTACGCTTGTTACGGAATACCGCAAAGTCCGCTGGCAGAACTTTACTGCTTCCAGGATTAATTATAACTTAAGCATTGATGAGCTGAATTTCGGTGGTCCGCTTCCAACAGACGTCATTGTATCCGGCAGTTCAGGCGGCCAGAAGCAATTGGGTTACGTGTATCGCTTCACTTACGCTTATAACAACCGCTATTTATTTGAAACCGCCGGACGTTATGACGGCAGCTATATATTTTCGCCTGGTAATCGTTTTGGGTTTTTCCCTTCTTTCTCAGCAGGCTGGCGCATTTCGGAGGAAAGCTTTATGAAATCCATTAAATGGATTGACAACCTGAAACTCCGCGGTTCTTATGGACAGTCTGGCAACTACCCGAGTGGCGGCCAATACCAATACCTAAGTCAGTTTGGAATCAATAACAATTCCGCTGTCATTGGTGGCAATGCCACGCAAAGCATTTCTGAAAACCTGCAGGGAAATCCCAATATAACCTGGGAGCGTGCGAAAAAGACAGATATCGCGCTGGAAGGAACCTTGTTTAACGGTTTGCTGAGTTTTGAAACAGACCTTTTCTATGAAAAACGTTCTAACTTCCTTGTTACGATAGGCACCGTGCTCCCTGCCGAATATGGTGTCGGTACAGGCCAGGTAAACGGTGGCGTTCTGAAGAACCAGGGTGTCGAATTCACATTGAGCTCTTTCAAAAATTTTGCTAACGGTATGCGGCTCGACCTGAGAGGTACCTTTACCTATGCGAAGAGCACGATACTTCAGGTTTATGAAAATCCGGCAACATTCAACAACCCGAACCGCCGTCAGACAGGCCGCCCGCTGGGCGAGCAGTTCGGTTTAAAAGCCCTTGGCTATTATACCCCGGATGACTTTATCAATCCGACCGCTCAGAACCCGACCTTAAAGCCCGGTGTACCCATCCCTAATTTCGGCCAGGTGCATGTCGGTGATCTTAAATATGCAGATCTCAGCAGCCCTGACGGCACACCTGACGGAAAGGTAGATGCTAATGATATTACCGACATCGGTCACCCTCAGACACCGCAGATCCAATTCGGGCTGGAACCCCGGATTTCGTTCAAAAATTTTGATCTCGATCTTTTATTCCAGGGATCGGCAAGATCCAATATTCAACTGAACAACTACTATGTGTTCCCATTCCTGGGATCAGGCTCAGCGACGGAAGCGGTGTTCAATGACCACTGGACTCCGGACAACCTCAATGCCACCTACCCAAGGATCTCTGGAACCCCATCGGCTAACAATACACAGACCTCGTCCTGGTACATCAGGAATGATTCCTATATCAGGCTAAAGAGTGCTGAGCTGGGCTACACCATACCAAGACGAATTTTGGGAAAAAGCATCAGTTCAGTCAGGGTATTCGCATCCGGACAGAACCTCTTTACTGTAACACCTCATATGAAAGAGGCTATCGATCCGGAAAACAGCGGCAGCAATCAGAATTATTACCAGCAAAGAGTGATCTCATTTGGTTTAAACGTAACATTTTAAAAATCGATTTATGAATCTTAAAAATATTGGCAGAGCGAATGCATTGTTATTCGCCCTCATGCTGATCACCATCGGAGCCTGCAAAAAAGATGACTTTCTTTCCGTGCCTCCTAAAGGTGTATTGACCGATGCGTCGACCTTCAGCACACAATCGAATGCAGAGCTATTTGTTAATGACATTTATAACGCATTACCTGATTATAATAACGGCAACCAGGTTGACCGCATCCTTGATGCCTGGACGGACAACAGCAACGCCGGGGCCACCAACCACGAGGGCCAGGCGGTGATCCGCAGCAACGCCCTGAGTGCAGGTAACTCCACGAATGGTGTCGGCGGCTATTTTGGATGGGCATCACTTTATACCAACATCCGTAAATGCAATACCTTCCTGAAGAATGCTGCTGCAAATTCATCCGTTTACGATGCGGCCTGGTATACACAACGTGCCGGCGAAGTGAAATTTCTACGGGCTTTCTTCTATATGCTGCTATTCAAAAATTATGGAGGTGTGCCGGTATTGACTGTTCCGCTGACCAATACTGACGGATCTGACATTTTCACCGAAAGGGCTTCGCTGGACGCGACGCAGGCATTCATAGAAGCTGACTGTGATGCTGCTGCGGGTGTCCTGCCTTTGAAACAAACCACGGCCAATTTAGGTCGTGCAACCAAAGGTGCCGCCCTGGCTTTAAAAGGCGATGTCCAGTTGTTCGCTGCCAGCCCGCTGGTCAATACCAGTAATGATCCAGCGAAATGGGCCAAAGCGGCGGCGACCTACCAATCGATCATCGCACTCAATACCTACAACTTGTTTACTACTTCATCGTCAACACCTATTATTTCTACAACCGGATCAGGATCAACCTCAACCGCATACCGCGACCAGTTCCTGGCGGCTAACAACTGGAATTCAGAGACCATCTTCGCCAGGGCTTATGCTTTGCCCAACAAAGGCCATAAACGGGAAGGTTATATGGGACCTGTTATTGTACGCGGAGGGGCCCAGACCTGGGGCGGGGCTTCACCTACACAAAGCCTTATCGATGATTACCAAATGGATAACGGAAAGGCGATCACCGATCCAACGTCCGGTTATAATCCGGCTCAGCCATACCTCCACCGGGAGTCGCGTTTTGAGCAGTCTATCGTTTATGACGGATCATACTGGCAAGGCGAAGTATTCAAATCACGCATAGGCGGCACTAACCAGATTGACCTTGGATCGACCAGCGATATTTCGAATACCGGCTATTGTATCCGTAAAACACTGGATGAGTCCATTCTGGGACAAACAAGCCTTGGAACAGCACCGGGGACATCGAATTACCAATTTTATCGTTACGCTGAAGTACTTTTAAGCTATGCAGAAGCACAGAATGAGGCGGCCGGTCCGGACCAGAGCGTATTTGACGCCGTTAATAAGGTTCGGTCCAGGGTACTATTGCCTCCTGTTCCCCCGAACACCAGCCAGGCGGATATGCGTACACTCATTCGCAGGGAACGGCGCCTGGAATTCAGTTTCGAAGACAAGCGCTGGTATGATATCAGGCGCTGGGACATCACAGTAAAAGGACCGGCAGTGATCAATTCGCCGGAATATGGGATGAAGATCACAGCCGATGCTTCAGGAAACCTGACTTACGAGCGGGTGGTAGTTTTTCAAAACCGCTATTCGGAATATATGAACTGGCTCCCGATACCGCAGGGCATTCTCAATCAGAACCCCAAACTAAAACAGAACCCAGGATATTAGCGCCCGGTGCTAAAGATCTAAATTCCAAACCCCGGGGCCTCCGGGGTTTGAATTTGAGTGGCCATGTCCAAAAAACCACCAGCGAAGGATCTGAAGACAAATGCTGAAACGCATGATAATACAAGTTTTTTATACAATCGTATAAACCGGCATTTTTGTTTATTTACTTACTTTGTATAACCGGGGTATAGTCCGGTATTAAAGCATGCAGTCCAAAACACATCATCAATGAATAGATCCGATCTTAGAAGAAAATTTATACTACTTATTATTTTGACAGCCATTGCAGGCGGAATGCAACAAAATACGGCACAATCGCAAACGCTTCCCCTGCCCGGAAAAGGCGATACGGCCTTTGTTCCCAAAGAAATTGAAGATCCTGAAAATATAGGCATCAACAAGGAGGCCAGCCATGCTACACTGATGCCTTATGGTTCATTAAAAGAGGCACTCACTGCCAGACGAAGCGCATCGTCCTTAAGCCGCAGTCTGAATGGGCAGTGGAAATTTAATTGGGTAGACTGGCCGCAAAAACGACCAGTCAATTTTTATAAGATGGATTATGACGTATCTCAATGGAAGGATATCAAGGTGCCCTCAAACTTCCAGATACTGGGTTATGGCACGCCGGATTACAGCAACTTTACGCTGATCTTTCAAAGCGACTTTCCCAGGGTGATGAGCGATCCCAAAAATAAAAAATATACAACAGTGACCGAACGAAACCCGGTAGGAAGCTACCGCAGGGATTTTACCGTACCCGAAGACTGGAAGGGACGCCGCATATTCATCAATTTTGAAGGTGTAGACGCCGGCTTTTTCCTATGGGTCAACGGGAAAAAAGTAGGTTATAGTGTAAACAGCCGCAATGCTGCAGAGTTTGACCTGACCAGCTACGTGAAACCTGGTAAAAATATGATCGCAGTCGAGGTTTACCGCTTTGTATCCGGCAGTTATTTAGAAAATCAGGATATGTGGCGACTGAGCGGCATATTCCGGAATGTTACCCTTTGGAGTGCCCCACAGGAACATATCCGCGATTACTTTATCAAAACTAATCTGGATGCCAAATATAAAGATGCCGATGTAACCGTATCAACCAAGGTTAAAAACTATGGTGCTGCAGCTACCCCGGAACGTCAGCTAAGCGTAACACTATACAATGGTACTGTGCCGGTACCCGGCGCGACGGGCAAAAAGACAGTTCCAGCCCTAAAGCCAGGTCAGGAAGTAAGTGTGGATGTGGCCTTTCATGTGAGCGGGCCTCAAAAATGGACTGCCGAAACACCGAAGCTTTATACATCTGTCATCACGCTGAATGAAGGATCCAACACTTTGGAGACCCTCTCCTCAAAAACGGGTTTCCGCGAAATTGCGATCAAAGGGCGGGTTTTTCTGGTCAACGGTGTGCCCATTAAATTGAAAGGTGTGAACCGCCATGAAAACTTCCCTGACGACGGGCATGCGGTCACCGAAGCCCAGATGATCAGGGATATTGTTCTGATCAAACAAACGAACAGCAACCATGTACGAACCTGTCATTATTCTGACGACCCACGCTGGTATGAGTTATGCGATGAATACGGTATTTTTTTAGTTGCCGAGGCCAATGTAGAATGCCATGCTGAACAGAACCAGTTCAACGAAGATCCCACTATCAAAGCGGCAATTATTGACAGGAACGTTGCCAATGTGCAGAATTTTAAGAACCACCCATCAGTATTGATCTGGTCATTGGGCAATGAGAACGGTTCTGGCGGAACAAACTTCCGCGCAGCACTCAGGGCCATCAAAGAAATTGATCCGGACAGGCCGTCCCATTACGAAGGGTTTGGCACTGGACGGGATAGCAAGGGAAATGACCGCAACCCCGCGGATATTGACAGCCGGATGTACACCAGCATACCTGATCTGGAGAGTGCGGCCAAAGATGACCAATTGAAAAAGCCGTTCTATCTTTGTGAATATGCCCACGCCATGTTCAATTCCATGGGTTCAGTTGATATTTACAATGAGCTTTTCGATAAGTATCCGGCACTCCTGGGCGGAGCGATCTGGGAGTGGCAGGATCAGGGGATCTATAATAACCGGAACCCGCAGCATCCCATCACGGCTTATGGCGGGGGATTTGGTGAGTTTCCAAATGACCATTATTTTATTCATAAAGGAGTGGTCTTTTCAGACCGCAGTCCCAAACCACATTTTCCGGAGCTCAAACATGCTTATCAATGGATCACTGTTAAGAAAGATAGCCTGAATAGCAAAGCCTTTACCATCAAAAACCGTTATCAGTTTACCAACCTCAGCAGCTTTACCGGCAAATGGGAAATTAGCGAGGACGGTACCGTGGTCTCCAGCGGCAACATCAATTTAGGCTCCGTAAATCCCGGGCAGCAAAAAGCGATTTCCATACCCTACGCGATCAACCCAAAACCGGGTTCAGAATACTTTATCCGGATATTCTTTCAACTGCCATCTCCTACGCTATGGGCAAGCAAAGGGTTTGAGATCGCAGCACAGCAGTTTGAATTGGGGATGCCGGTTGCTGCTCCTGTAAAAGCGAGCACAAACGCGCTATCATTTGACGAAAACAAAGCGTACATCACTGTTAAGGGCAAAGGTTTCAGCCTGGTATTTGATAAAGGAAAAGGTACATTCTCCAAAATGGAAACCGCAGGAAAAGAAATCCTGCGGGACAATGGCGGGCCCGCCCTGCACCTATGGAGGGCGCCCCACCAGATCGATGACATGTGGGCCTATGAAAAGTGGGTGAAAAATGGTTTGAGGAATTTAAGCTGGACCGTTAACGAAGTGAGCGCCAGCCAAACAGCCGGGGATCTTGTTATCATCAAAGTGAAGCTGACCGGACAAGGCGAGCAAAATTTTTGGGTGAAACACCAGGCATCTTACACAATTGACGGCAATGGTGAGATCAAAGCAGATAATGACGTTGTTTTCAGTGATCCAAAGCTGGTACTGGCCAGGATTGGGGTGCGCATGTTGCTTGATAAAGATCTTGATCAGTTTGAATACCTGGGCAGAGGACCGATGGAAAATTATGCCGACCGGAAAAGCGGCTTCGATCTGGGCAGATTCAGCAGTAGTGTGTTACAGCAAATGACCGGCTACGAAAAACCTATGGAGCAGGGTAACCATGAGGATGTCCGCTGGGCCACGCTTAGCTCGGCAAAATCTTCCGGCATACGTGTCGGACGGGTCGACTCGGTGCTACAGGTTTCCGCATTGCCCTATAGTGATGAAGAAATGGATCCGGTAGAATACAAGATCGATCTTCCAAAAAGTAAAGGCACAGTGCTCTGCATTAGTCATAAAACTCTTGGAGTTGGTTCCAATGGTTGCGGCCCGCGGCCTCTGGAACGTTTCCAGGTGTTCGCGAAACCAACCTCTTTTAGCTACAAGATGAATTTACTGCAAAAGAATTAATCTTTTGTCCTCCCTGTGATCCCGCCTGGGATCACATAATTGATTCGACCCCGGCCCCTGGCCGGGGTTTTTTATTATCCATTTATGGTGATCGACGAAAAACACAGCCCGGTGCTGACCGGTCAAATTAGTCATGAGCTAAAGCGTGGTTGTTATCCGGTTATTCAAAAGTTCAGGAATTGATGGGTGATCCGGTTTTAGACATAATTTACATTAATGTGGACGATAATACAAACGGCAGGACCGCAACCATTGTAATTTTAGTCATCCCCTATTTAGCGCTTATTCTACCCGGAATTTGCGACCCTTCGCAAAGCACCAGTATGAACTATTAACCTAATATAAACCTTTTAAGAACCAGTAATGAAAAAAATCAACGCAAAATTCTCATTCAGGCCATTTCTATATGTGATACTCTTTACGAGTCTGGCAGCCTGTAAAAAAAAGCAGATTGATGCCCCTGCTTCTACTGATCCATTGGCGACTTCAGGAATGACGAAAACCCTTGCCCTGAAGGCCCTCGCCGATGTAAATACCAATGCCGATGCGGCTTTCAATGCTTTTAATGCAAGTTTCCTGATGACCTCAGGAAATACGCAATACTACAAAGAAGCTTTAAACGTCGCTACCAAAGACTATTTCTGGCGCCAGGCGCTGGATATTCAGATGGCCGAGGATGTTTATTTGCGCACGAAGAGCGCCGCCCATAAAACACTCATCACTAACCTGCTCAACACCTTTTTACAACAAAACCAGGGCACTGGCGGACTAACAGATTGGAACTGGAACCATTTTAACGATGACCTGCAATGGGCCGGTCTTGCTTTTATCCGTGGCTATCAGATTACCGGTAATACTGCGTATTTGGATCAGGCTAAATATACGTTCAACCGCACTTATGATCGTGGCTGGACTGCAGACCTCGGAGGCGGTCTTTGGTGGGATGATGTCCGTAGCGAAAAGTCAGGTCTTAGCAATAATCCAGAAGTAATGCTCGGTTGTTATATTTATGAAGCCACCAAAGAGGTCGCTTATTTGAATAAGGCAATTGCTATTTATGCCTGGGTTAAGTCAACACTTTACAACGGTTCAACCGGTGCAGTCTCTGAAAAAATAACAGCCAATGGTGTGCTGTTTAATGATGCGAATGTTTACAACGTAGGCGCATTTGTTGGTGCAGCAAATCATTTGCACCGGTTAACGGGCAACTCAATGTATTACGATGATGCGATTCGTTCCATAGAATACGTGAAAAACAACAAAACTACCAATGGTATCATCACCGTTGCAAAAAGAGACGGAACCTGGCAATCAGAGTTCTCCCGGGGTTTGGGCGAATTTGTCCGGGACAATAACTTGTGGAGCACCTATTATACCTGGATGAAACAAAATGCGGATGCCGCCTGGAATTCCAGGCGCACAGACCGGAACCTGACCTGGAATACCTGGGCGAGTACAATGCCCTCAGATAATATAGCTAATGCTTTAGAGTGCCTCGGCGGTGTCGTCATGCAGCAAGTCACTCCGGTGACTCAACCAGCCGGTCTTACCAGCAACCTGGTCTATCGCCTCACGCCGAAGGTCAATGAAGGCAGCGCGATTGATATCAATGGGGCCGCTTCTGGTTCCCTGGCACAGATTTACGGCTGGAATAATGGTGGTAACCAAAAGTTTCGCATCACATCACTGGGTTACGGGTATTACCGGCTTGTCCCGCAACACAATACGGCGACCTCAGTGGACGTGACCGGGGGCAGCAGCGCCAACAATACGCCGATCGAGATCTATACCACGCAGGCTAACAACGGAGCGCAAATGTTCAAAATGATCTATGATTATGATGGATATTATAAGCTTAAGCCAAAATGTGCCCCATTCAGCTGCGTAAATGTGACCGCAGGTAACCCCGCTAATCTGACCAAACTGGTCCTATGGCCGGAATCTTTTGGAGATAACGAGAGATATTCCATGACGGTTCAGTAAAACATAAAGGGCAGTATAATTTTACTTCGACCAATCATAAAAACATAAAATCATGAAAATAGTAACAACCGGCTCACTAGGCAATGTGGCCAATTTAGTAGTAAAGAAACTGATCAACGCGGGGCATGATGTCACTGTGATCACTTCAAGCCCCGAGCGAACTGCGGCTATCGAAGAATTAGGCGCAACTGCGGCTGTCGGATCAATCAGCGATGCGGTTTTTTTAACGACAACGTTCAAAGGGGCGGATGCCGTTTTCACGATGGTACCGCCGTCTTTGGGAGCAACAAACATGATCGGCAATATCGCGGATACAGGAAAAGCCTACGTTAAAGCCATTCAAACTGATCATATTGAACGGGTAGTTATGCTGAGCAGCGTAGGTGCAGACGCGGCTGAAGGAACCGGTCCTATACAGGGAGTCCACCATATTGAAGAATCGTTCAAGGCACTCACTGGTACCAACATTACAATTTTGCGCTCAGGCTTTTTTTATACCAATTTTCTTCGGGATATCCCACTGATCAAATCTCAAAATACTTTTGGGAATAATTACAAAAGTGATGACAGGCTATTATTTACCCATCCTGAAGATATATCCTCCGCCATTGTTCAGGAGCTTCAAAGCGAAGGAAAGGGTTATGAAGTAAAATATGTGGTCAGCGATATTTTAACCGGGAGTAAGGTTGCTTCCACCCTGGGACAGGCGATAGGCCGACCTGAACTGCAATGGTTACAAATACCAGACGATGTTTTGCACCAAGGGCTGACAGCTGCCGGCTTACCTCCTGAACTGGTGGGTCTGATCGTCGAAATGGGTCAGGGTGTCAGGACCGGAAAAATTACCCGGGACTTTTTTGAATCGAGTCAGGAAACTACCGGGAAGGTAAAAATAGAACAGTTTGCCGGGGAGTTCAAAGAGCGGTTTCAGCAAACATAAAACTGTTCGGCTCCCCGCCCGACCGCAGCGGTTAACCCGGGGCATGTTCAGGCCGGCTGAAATGAAAAGATATTCCAGGACATTCGCGTGGTCAATTGATCTGTGTTAAGAGTTAATTTTGAACCGTTAACATAGGTCAATCACAAGTTTAGTTACTGTCGCTGATATTTGCCGGACTACATGCTCAAATTGTCTGGCTATGAAAAAAACCGTTACAGCATTGTTGCTGCTTTTCTTTTTACCTGTCCGCATACCGTCGGTTCTTGCTCAGCAGAAGCCGGTAAAAAATATCATCCTGCTGCAGGGCGTATGCGTTGACGGTTCAGGATGGAAGCCGGTTGGAGACCTGTCAGGCAATGCGGCAGCGACCCCAGAGCTGCATGCCTTGTATATATCGCAACATTTTAATCTATATATTCATGAAAACAATTTGTAATTCAATTCTTGTTTTAGCGGCCCTCATCATTGGGCATGCAGCAATGGCCCAGGGAAATAAGCCTAAGCCGACCATTATTTTTGTTCACGGTGTTTTTGCTGATGGCAGCTGCTGGAATTCACAACTATCTGCATTGCAAACAAAAGGCTATCCGGTGATCTCTGTACAAAATCCGCTGACCTCCCTCACTGCCGACGTAGCTGCGACAAAGCGGGCCATCGGCCAGGCCAAAGGTGATGTTATTCTCGTAGGGCATTCCTGGGGAGGTTTCGTAATTACCCAGGCCGGCAATGACCCTAAAGTTAAAGGTCTTGTTTATGTGGCCGCTGCCGCACCGGATGCCGGAGAATCTATTGATGTACTATTTAAAAAAGCCCCGCCAACTGAGCTTGATAAATATCTGGTTAAATACGACGGTTTTTTATGGCTTAGTAAGGATGGCATAAAGAATGGTTTCGCACAGGACCTGAGCCCTGCGCAGCAGGAACTGATCTATGCGACCCAGGGTCCTGCCCCAGCCAGTGTCTTCATGGTCAAAAGCGGAAAACCCGCCTGGAAAACTAAAAAGAGCTGGTATATCGTTGCACAGAATGACAGGACAATGAGCCCTGTTCTGGAACGGTTGCTGGCAAAGAAAATCAAGGCAAAAACTACCGAGCTTCCTGCAAGCCATCTGGCAATGATCGCAAAGGCCGATGAGGTCACCAGAGTGATCGAGGATGCTGCAAGCAATTATTAATTAAATATAATTATTGAATAACCCAATTTACCTGCCTGACTTTTAAAGTTCTCCTACACCGGTGCATTTCAAAAGTCAGGCTATTTTATCAATAGCATCAGCAGCGCATGATGGAACAGAATAAAAAAGATTGCGCATGTTACCGGCGGTAGCCGCAGGTGGGGAAAGAACATGGCAATTCGCCTTGGTCCAGGCTTTTTTTATCCTCCATTGATGTATGCTAGGAGCTTGATCCTGCTCAGTGATTCAGGCTTGATACCTAAAAAAGAAGCAATATGATATTGCGGTACCAATTGCTCAATTCCCGGATAAGTTGTTAAAACACATTCATAACGCTCTTTTGCCGTATATTTTAAGAATGAGGTTTCCCGCCGGCACTTACGCTTGAAATAAGTATCCGAAACATGCTGGGTAAATTTCAGCCAGGACAGATCCGCTTCGATCAGTACATCCAGATCCCGGCGGGTGATCATCACCAGTTCGGCATCCTCCAGGGCCTGTATATTGCAATTGGTTTTCTCTTCGGTGAGATAACTGCTGTAAGCGCTTACGATGCTGCTCCCAAAATAAAAATCATTGTTGAATTCTGCCTCGGCATTCGCTACAAAAGAACGAAGGCTTCCATTGATGACGATGCCTATGAAATCACAAACAGTACCTTCTCTGATCAGGAACTCTTTTCTTTTAAGAGAGCGGTAAGTGGCAACGCGGCGGAATGTATCTGCGTGGGCAGAATTTAATCCCAGCACCTCTGTAAAGAACTGTTCTATTATCTTATAAGCTTTTCCGGCTGAACTTTCCATTGGAATAATTAATTGATCTGAACATTTTGGAACGAGCCCATGAAGGACCGTTTCCCGTTAATTTGATAGTGTTTATAAAATCGTATTCAGCACGCCCCCATCCGCTCTTACAGCAGCCCCATTGGTAGCTAAAGCAAGAGGGCTGGTCAGAAATACAGCGATATCCGCAACTTCGGCAGGATCCAGGAACCTGTTGAGGATCGATGTAGGATAAACACTGCCAATCAGATGTTGCTTTAGCACTGCTGAATCCTGTGTCTGAGCGGCAGCAATAGCTTCTACAGTTTCTGAAACACCGTCTGAATAGGTCGGGCCGATTATCAGGGTGTTGACGGTGACCCCGGTATTTTTGGTTAGTTGTGCGAGACCCCGGCTAAGAGAAATCATGGCGGTCTTGGTCAGACCATAATGGATCATATTTGCTGGAATATTGATCCCTGATTCACTGCTGATAAAAAGGATCCTTCCCCAGTTACGGGCCAGCATTTTGGGGAGCAGTGCCCTCGACAAACGAACACCACTCATCACATTGACATCGAACATACGCTGCCAGTCATTGTCGCTGATCTCGCTGAACTCCTTCATTTCGAATATGCCGACATTGTTCACCAGAATATCTATTGGTGGTAACTGGGCAACCAGTGATTCGGTATCAGCCGGATCAGCCAGGTCAGCGGCGATACCGGTGACTGCGGCATTAATGTTGCCGTTTTGCAGACGTTCAACAGCTGAAGTTACTTTTTCCTGGGTCCGGCCGTTGATAATAACCTGCACCCCTTCTCTTAATAATGCCCGGGCGATAGCGAACCCGATCCCCTGGGTCGAGCCTGTAATAAATGCTGTCTTGTTTTCCAGTTGTAGGTCCATAGTTATTTATTCGATCAATTTTAATTGCAATTCAATAAGTTCTGAGAGTTTATCCCTGTCTGGGTAGATTCTGCGCGTTACATTCAATCCGCTCCAGACGGTGATCAGGTAACGGCCAAGAATCCCGGCGTCCGTCATATTCTTTAATTGTCCGTTCTGCTGAGCCTTCCTGAAAGTTTCCGTATAAAAAGCTTCGGTATCTATAGCGATACTCATCGCTTCCGCTTCGATGTCTTTATCACCGAATGTCATTTCCGTGATCGTATTGGCAATCAGGCAGCCTCGCAAGTGAATGCTGTTGTCAGCGTCTGCGATACCCCGGAAATAGTTTTTAATCAGTTCAACCGGATTTTCATCCTGTTCAACCATTATCCTGAATTCTTCCAATGCATCGCGCCGTTGACGGATAACTGCGAGGAAAAGTTCTTTCTTACCGCCCTTAAAAGCATTGTAAAAACTTCCGCTTCCAATGTCCATAGCTGCAAGTACCTCATCAAGCGGCGTGGCCGCGTATCCTTTATTCCAGAATACCTGCTGAGCTTTGCTGAGAACCGAAGCTTCATTGAATTTCTGTGGCCTACCCTTCATTTCTATTTTTGTGTTAATCGTTACAAAAGTAGAAATTATTTTAGAATATCATAATTAAGGATCAAAACCGGGCCAGTGAGAGGAAGAAAATTGCTGTCACATGATCATCATAGCAGCATTCCATGGCATCATAAAGGGAATACTGCTTAAGTTTAAGGATCTGTTTATTAGCAGCCTGGTATATGTAGGTCATCCTGTCCCCTGATCATAAAGCCTTCTTAGTATCCGCTTTGAATAACCCTGCCTTTATTGTCCTGGCATCTGAGGGACTGGAAATGTTCAAATTATCATGCGTTATTCCCGAATTTTGAACTTTAACAAAGGAGATGATTTTTTTCAGATCAGTATTAACCAGCTTCAATGCGGTTCTGCTCTCAGAGAAGAATCTGTCCTGCTCCTTTGGATAGGCACCAAAGAGGTTATCATTTCCAGCCAGATAAGAATTCTTCAGCCTGAAGTTCGGCTGGCCCTTTTCTTGGGGATAGACCATCACATAACTGCTGTTAGTGATCACATTGCCGCTAAAATTAAAGGACGGGACATTACCCGCGAAACCATACCATATCGCTGTATTGTAGGCTCCGTCAATGATCGTGTTCGTCAGAGAGAAATCATTCACCTCCGAACCCAGCACAAAAGCGATCTTACAATTATGAAAGATACAATGATCAACATGAATGCCAGGTCCGCTCACCCAGAATGCACTTTGTATAGGGGATGAATTGGCTTCGCCAACAAAGACACATTGGGATACAGTCAAGCCGCTTAACAGCTTGCCGGCACGCCGGATGGGATAAAAATTTTCTACGCTGCTATTCGGGTTCCCGAGGAATTTCAGGCCGAGCAGGCTCACATTATCTTTTTCAACAGATAGCCCGACAGCGTGAGAAAAGCCAATGGTATCATTTACGCCGCCGATCGTTTGTATTACCGGCATTTTCCCGGGTTCCCAGCCCTGATCGTCAGGCATAACCGCAGCTTCAATGATGTACGGTACCCTGTCGGGCTTTTGTGCCGTTCGTATCACAAGCTTGCTTTTCAGTATGTATAATCCCGGCGCAAGCCTGATGTGTATAGTGTCCCGGCGCTCAGCATGATCCGCTAAAGCGACGGCTTTTTCAATACTCAGCAAAGGGTTTGCTCTGGACCCTGTGGCATTTTCCTGACCGCTCAGCGGATCAACATAGTACGTTTGAGCCTTTGCTTTAATGCTGGTCAGTATGACCATAAGTATCAAGGGCAATGCTGAATGAAAGGAGAACCTGGCGAATGTTAAAAAGTTATTTGTTTTCATAACGCAAGATTAGGCCCTGCATGGCTTCAGCCCAAGTCACTGCGGGTTCAATTATGATCATTTTATATCACACTGTTTAGCAATACTTTAAAAGATCATCCCACAAATCGTTTTTGTCTTAAAGCTTGTACCTTCGCTAAATATCAATTATGTAAATGAATAACAATGAGCTTTCGCGGTTACTGGCATCGATCGAAAAAGAATTGAACTGGGGACCTGCGAAGGAATGGAATAACAGAGACTTCGAAAGATTGAATATCCTGATATTGGAACGAACCAAAGTATCGCTCAGTTCCAGTACACTCAAGCGTATATGGGGTAAGGTGAATTATAATAACCAGCCAAGCCTGACTACACTCGATGCTTTGTCACGATTTGCGGGTTTCGAAAGCTGGCGGGAATTTTGTCGTCAGCCGGCAGCCTCCGACCGGTCAGCACCCCCTTTTATTCCTGAAGCAGCCTTCCCTGGCAAAAGAAAAAAGAGCTATGTTTTTGCCTTCACCATTTTGATGGCTGTACTGTTGGTGATTTTATTTAAGGTCTTCAACTCCCGTCAAAATATCACCTCTTCGCCAGACCATTCGGCTTACAGCTTTACAAGTAAGGCTATCACCCGCGACATTCCTAATTCTGTGGTTTTCAATTATGATGCGCGTGCTGCCGGCACCAGACCGGTCATGATCCAGCAATCATGGGATAAAACCAGAAGGAACAGTGTGCCTGCAGGCAAACATCAGTTTACTTCTATCTACTACCGCCCCGGGTTTTACCAGGCTAAACTGATCGTTGCAAATGAGGTCGTTAAAGAGCATCCTTTGCTTATACCTACCAAAGGATGGCTGGGGCTGCTGGCTAAAGATCCGGCACCGGTATATCTGGGGGAGGAAGAATTTTTACATCAAGATCATTTAGGGATATCAGCTGAATTTCTTCGGCAAAAACTTTCGCAGGACCAGTGGGAAGCACCTGTGGCGGAATTTTATAATGTCGGGAATTTTGTGCCGGTCCCCATAAATTCACTATCCTTTACTGTTGATCTGAAAAATACATTCAGCGCAGGTGCTTCGAAATGTGCAGTCATTAATGTACAGCTGATCACGGATAACCAGCCTTTGAATATACCGCTGTCCATGCCGGGCTGCATCTCGAACCTCTATCTTTCTAACGGGGAAGACGATATTTCAGGCAGATCAAATGACCTGTCCTCATTTGGTATAGCGTTAGGCAAATGGACGAGGGTATCTTGCAAAACCAGCAACGGGAAGATCGATTATCTGATAAACGACCAGCTGGTCTACCAGACAAAACAGCCAAAAAAGAAAGTAAAGATCCTGGGAATAGGGATCACATTTCAGGGAGGCGGCATGATCAAAAATGTCCGTTTGTGGTGTGGCCCGAAACTGGTCTTTTCATCGTATTGATCGCCTTATGGTCGATTGCCGCCACTGAACCTTGCGAACCAGTCCAGAATGATATAGGTATTTTCGATCAGCTGCCCGGCTGAGGAGTTCAAGGAACTGTGCGTTGCCCCGGGGACAATGACTAGCCTGGCCGGAATATTTCTGAGCTGGAGGGCATGGTAAAACTGAAGCGATTCACTAACAGGTGTCCTCCTGTCATTCTCACCGACCATTAAGAGTGTAGGCGTTGTGATCTGGTCGGCAAGCGAAAGCGGAGAGTTTTTCCAATACGCCAGGGGATCCTGCCATATATTTTTTTTGAAGATGTATTTTGAATTAACCACATATTGGTCATTCACCAATGCTTGCGACAAGTAACTGATGAGCGGCTTGACTGCCGCTGCCGCTTTAAAACGACCACTTTTTGCTGCTATCCAGGCAGTTAGCATACCACCGGCAGAGCCGCCCGTCACATACAATCTGCTGCTGTCAGCAAGGCCGGCACGGATAACTGCATCTGTTGCACTGATTACATCGTCATAAGCAGGGCCGGTAAAGTTGCCATGGGCCTGATCAGCAAATGTAAAACCGTAGGAAGTTGATCCCCGGTAATTGACTTTCATTACCACATATCCTGCTGAGGCAAACAACTGGGCCTCTGCTGACCATACGGGACCGTCATTTCCATGCGGTCCGCCATGCAATGAAACGATCAGCGGATATTTGCGCCCGGGAACATAATCCGGGGGCAAGGTTAGCCAGGCTCCTGCCTCTACTCCTTCAAACTTTGACTTGAATTTGAGCTCCTGGACTTTACCTGTCCGTACATAGCTGAACAAAGTGTCGTTGAGATGGGTCAGAGATCTCGTTTTCCCATTTTTAAGCCTTAGCATAATTTCTGCAGGTTGGGCACCATCGGTTCCTGAGACAGCGACCGACCCGTTTGCAGCAAATTCAGAAAGGTCAAAGATATGGTCTGCAAGCACTTTAATATGCCCGTTCAGATCAATACTGCTGAGTTTGGTAATTCCGTGGTCATCATACCTGATGGTGATATGCTTACCATCAGCTGACCAGCGCGGGTGCTCAATCTCGCGGTCGAAACCGCCGCTGATTGATCTCAGGTTACTGCCATCGGTTCCCATTAAAAAAAGCTCGCTTTTTTCATAATCCTTCGATCGCTCGCGCGTACCGAGGAAGGCGATCGTTTGCCCGTCTGGCGAAAGGGCCGGATCCCTGATCAGATAAGGAAACGTGATCATTCGCCTGACAGCCTTGTTCTCAATATTTACGCTAAATAAACTTTGATTATAGATACTGGTTTCGCTGTCTTTATCCCGGCTGGAAATGAAATAGAGCGTTTTTCCGTCCTTACTCCATAATTGCTGACCTCTTTCAGAATAGGGACCGAAAGTTAATTGCCTGGAATCTCCACCGGCAGCAGAAACGATGAAAATATGAGTACTGCCCGGTACAGTCTCTCCTCCGGCATCACTGAAAAAATGTTTACGCTCATAAGTTTTCGGCATTGCCGCCCATTGCGCTCCTTTTGGTCTTTTAAACACGGAAAGGGCTTTATCAGGAGCGTCTTCGACAAATCTGGTGAAGGCGATATATTTTCCATCCGGAGACCAGCTGATGTCAGCAGCACCTTCTGCCAACAGTTTACTGTCCTGATCACGCCTGCTCACATTTGCAACTCTCAACCCGGATATACCCTTTGATGCTGCGATGAAAGCGAGCTGAGAACCATCAGGAGACCAGCGCGGCGAAGATAGTTTCCCGCCCATTAAAGTCTGATCAAGGCCAGTTTCTGTATTGATGATACGAACGGTCGCGATCGTCTTGTCAGTTATACTGTCAGTTTGCAGGCGTGTATAGATCAGGGACCTTCCATCAGGACTTAATTGCAGATCAGATGTCCGGCGAATGCGGAAAAGGTCTTGCCAGGAGAAAATCCGGGATTTCCGTTCCATTTCATGCTGGTTCATTGCACTCGCCTTAGGATCAGGTGCCCGTTGCGCCCGCACGATGATACACGATCCGCAGAAAATAAGAGATAAAAGAACATTTTTTTTAATTATCATTATACGTAATTTTAAAGCTTCGCTATATACATGTGCGGAAAAACAGCAAAATATCACCTTTTATGATATTATCGGTACAATTTTTACATCTCTTAACATAGGTTAAGGGTTTAGCAATGAGACAGCTGTCTGTTGCGGGTATGACATTTGGATAACGAAAATTTCATCTTGTATTTTTATCTTCAACCCTATGTTCGTGAAAGAAGCATATGCCAGACAGCTTGACCATCTTAAGGAGATCAATGATCTTTTCGATAAGAACGTTGTGGATCCCGGCAGGACGGGAATCAAAATCTACGACAGGAAAGATAATGCCTGTCGCAAACACTTAAAACCGAACAGGCGCGAGTTTTATCAGATCATATTTTTTGAAAAGGGTGACGGACAATTTACACTGGGTCTGGATACCTACCAGGTCAACGGGCCGAGTATAGCTTTTATTCACCCTAATGAGATCATTTCATGGGAGAATACCGGAAACGATTCTGCCGGACACATCTGTTTATTTACCAGGCAATTTATTGAAGAACATCCCTTACTGAAGACGGTCACCGAGAAATATGGCCTGTTCGCCGATGTAACCAAAAGTATGATCCGGATCCGCGATGAGGATACGGGCGCACTTGCTGATCTTTTTATGAAAATGCACGAAGAAGAAGCTGCTTTCAGTGCGCGCTCCGGCGATGTTTTGCAGGCTTATATGCAACTCATCATGCTGACTTCGACCAAATATGCTCAGGATCTGGTGCCCATCCCTGCCAGCAGTGAATACCGCCATGTTCATGATTTCTTTCAGTCGCTGGAAAGGAGTTTTAGTAAGAATAACAACGGCCCGGTCAGGTTAAGAACCGCCCAGGAGTTTGCCGATGAGCTTGCTGTCCATCCGAACTATCTTAACGCCCTTATCAAACGTTATACCGGTGAAAACCTCAGCACACATATCAAAAGACGTTTACTGGAGGAAAGCAAGGTACTGCTGATCCAGACGGACTGGACACTGCAAAATATAGCGCTGGCCTTAGGGTTTACAGCACAGCCGGGCTTCAGCCAGTTTTTCAAAAAGAACCTGGGTGCCACGCCGGGTGATTACCGAAAAAACTTTTCCGCGAATATCCACAGCATGGCCATACACTGATTGGCGTCTTTGAAATTGATATAAAGACCTTTGATACAGCTATTTTCCCACACTGCGCTTCTTCTGAATTTTGTCGGACAAACATTTAATAAAATTTATGTCACTCTTAGATAAATTAGAATGGCGCTACGCCACCAAAAAATTTGACAGTACAAAAAAGATCCCTGCAGATCAGCTGAATCAGGTATTAGAAGCCATCCGGCTTGCCCCCAGCTCTTACGGACTACAGCAATTCCGTTTACTTGTAGTCAGCGATCATGCGATTAGGGAAAAACTAGCCGCCGCTGCCTGGAACCAGCCTCAGCTGCTGGAAGCATCTCATGTACTGGTATTCGCTGCAGAGACTAAACTGGATACTGCATTCGTGGACGCGAACATCGAACTGACCGCTAAGGTCCGTAACATCGGTACAGAAACCTTAGCTGGATGGAAAAACATGATCGGGGACGGGATCAAATTACGTTCAAATGGTGATGTTCTGGTTCACTGGGCACAAAAACAAGCTTATATCGGCCTTGGCATAGCGATCAGCGTCGCAGCAGAGCTGGGGCTGGATTCTTGTCCTATGGAGGGTTTCGATCCGGAAGAATTTGATCAGATTTTGGGGCTGAAAGAAAAAAACCTAACAGCTACCGTGATCTTACCGGTCGGTTACCGCTCTGAAGATGATGGTTATATTCAGCTGGCCAAAGTACGCCGACCTGCGGACGAATTCTTCATCGCGTATTAATTTTTTGTATGAGGTGTCAATGCTATGATATCATTGATGATGGATCGTAGCATTGACCCTTGTATTGATTTGTAAATTTTAATAGGATCCTAATGGATAATAAAAATGAGCAAGCGGTAAAAGAAATCAAGGTGGCTATCATTTATTATGGCTCAGAGAAAGACCGCTTTAACAAAGAATATTTTGCAAATGACCATATCGCTTTGGTAAAACGTTCCTGGGAGTGCCACGGGCTGGGGTCGACCGTCACCCTTTTTCCTGAACGGGATGATCAGGGTACAAGAGCGATCGCAATATCTACGTTTAGAGATGAGGCCGCAGTGAGGTCTTGTTTCGATTCCCCGGAAGGAAAAGAGGTAATGGCTGATGTCATCAAATACACGGATATTATTCCCGTACACAGTGGGCTGACCGATCTTTTTCGCTGATTTATTTTTGTTTTGTGTGCTGAAAAGACTCCAGAATAATCCGGAACAACAACAAACCTCGGGCTACACGATTAAACCTCCGGATGAAAATTTAGCCGCCTGTTGCCTCTTACCTCATTAGGTGTATAACCGAAATACTTTCTGAATGCAAATGTGAAATGTGATAAATTCTCAAATCCGGTTTCATAATACACTTCAACAGGCTTTCTGTTTTTCTCGGCCAGCTGATAATGTGCCAGCTCAAGCCTTTTTTGGGTCAGCCATTTTTGCGGGGTAGTCTTAAATACTTTTTTAAAATCCCGTTTAAAGGTAGTTAAGCTCCGACCGGTCAAATACCCGAATTTATCTATGGTCATGTTAAACATGTAATTTTTCTCCATGAATTCGGCAAGGTCGATCTTACCGGGTTCGGAAAAATCAGATAGAATGCTGTCAATATCCTTATTGATTGTATGGAGAACAGCGATGGCCTCTTCCACTTTCAAAGTAGCAATTTTTTCCGGGAGCTCAGTCTTCATATCCAGATAGGGCGTTAGTGCTGCAAAAAGGCTCTCCAGCAAGATATTGCTTTCCAGAGACACGATCTTGTGGCTGTGTGCCATTCCGCCCGACATCTGGTTCCGCGTATAAAATTCTTTGAGGCGGGAAGTTGTCAGCGTCATTACGATAGATTTGTACGGCCTCCCATCTTTAGGGTATTTGACCAGCGTTGATAGTTGATGCCTCGGAAAAAGGAGCGTATCACCCGCACCAAAAATGTATGAACTATCAGATTGCACAACCTTCATCTCTCCGGAGATAATACGTACCAGGGAGTGGTTCTCTAAGATGATTTCACCCCTGAAAGTTTCGTTTTCAAAGCAAGCCAAAACTATCTCAGCAAATGTATTCTGTTGGATCTCTGCCATAGACTCAAATTTAAAAAAAATCATTTACAGAGATATGCTGAATACCTCTGTAAATGATTATTATCCAATATTAAACTCAACCATCTGTTATACAACTAAATTAATTACGGCCTTTTAGACCCTATTGAGTTCTGTAGTATGTAATTAGATTTTGAATGGGGTACCGGTTAGTTCTTCAGTCAGACGCCAAAGGTTTTCGGCCTCTCCCTGGTCAAGTGCATAAGAAGTTACCCCGGATAAGTGTACTGCATCATTCATCCTTTTACCAAATGAATCATGATTTTCATCATCCGCCGGGTCTTTCAAAGCAATCTCCGAATTTTCGCAGTACACACCTCCAAGATCAGCCAGTTGTGGGCTGGTAGCGCACCATACTGTGGTGGATGCTCCCTGAGCCAAAGTTTTCAAGCCTTTTGAGGCGTCATGTATCACCTTATTGTCGGCATCATAAACCCCCAGCTTTTGCAGTTCCTGGTTAGATAGATGTCTCTTGAGATCTGTATCTGCAATAGCGCCCGGATGTAAAGAGTAGGATCGGACGCCGAAACCCTGTCCACGTTTGTCGAGCTCGACAGTGAATAAGATGTTTGCCGTTTTGGATTGCCCATAACCAAGTAAGGTCTCGAATTTGCGGTTTTGAAAATTGGGATCATCAAAGTTGAAGCGCGAATAATGATGACCCCAGGAGGACACATTTACAACCCTTGCCCCTTTTGCGCGAAGCAGCGAGGGCCAAAGTAGTGCTGTCAATTGAAAATGCCCTAAATGATTGGTGGACAGTTGCGACTCATAGCCACGGCTGTCACGCTGTAACGGTACCCACATGATTCCCGCATTGTTGATGAGCAAATGCAACGGCTTATCCTCTTCCAGAAACTTACCGGCAAATGCTGAAATAGAAGCAGGATCCATTAAATCCATCGGTTCGATTTGTACGTTGGCCAGTCCTGCGAGGTTTTCCTTCGCCTTGACAACATCTCTCGCAGGCACAATTACTGAAGCTCCCGCCGACACAAATGCTTTTACTGTTTCCAATCCAATACCGGCATAGCCGCCGGTCACGATAGCATTTTTCCCTTTAAGGTCAATATCTTTTATTACATCGGTTGCAGTACTTTGGGCGTTAAAACCTGAACCTATCGGTTGTTGGAGCGCTCCCTGATAATTATTCTCTTTCATTTTATAATAGTATTTGAATAAATCAAAGTTAACCAGGCTTTACATACCAGCTTTTGTTTTAAAGGCCGTTTTTTATGTACTCAAAAGGCCACTTAATTAAAGAACAGGGATAATTACCTGACACCTACTAATATTCCTCAGTAGCAGCGATATCAACATTCCAGAACTTCCCAGTTTCAGTATTTTCTGTAATTGCTTTGTAGATCCCGTTTACTGAATCTTCAATAGTAACAGGTGCCGTTTCTCCGCCCATTCTTGTTTGTACCCATCCAGGATGAAGAGGCGTAACCTTGATATTGTGAGCTGCAAGACGGTGACTAAGCATAACAGCATAGACATTAAGCGCTGCTTTAGACATACGATAGGCTGGTGCAGAGGGGCCAACATTACGCAGTAAAGCCATCGCTGTAGAAAGGAATACAATGTGCGAGCCATCAGTTAAATGAGGTATCATAGCCTCAGTGAATAAAACTGTTCCAATAGAGTTGGTGTCAAATGAAATTCTCATCAGCTCTGCTGTTGGTATTTCATCTCCAAGATCAACCCCAACACCGGCATTATTTACCAGATAATCCAATTTTACAGAATGTTTTTCGAGAGCTTCGGCAACCTCTCTTATACTTGCCTCATTACTGATATCACCTTTTATGACCGTAAGTCTGGCATCGGTTAAACCTAAAATTTCACCTGATCTAGTTACTGCAAAAACCTCCATGCCTTCGACCAATAATTTTTTTGTCAATGCCAAACCAATTCCATTGCTTGCACCTGTAACCAATATTTTTTTACTGTTATTCATCATGTTTTTTTTAATTATTTGAAAAACCATTTGTTGTAACATCAAAAGTGATGTATTTTTGAACGAACCGAAAAAGTATATCCGGAAAATGTTAATTAATCCAACATCGTTGAACAAATGATACAATCGCTAAAGAGAACCTTTGATATTCTGGAGTACATTGCCTCCAATGGTAATCTCGTGCGTGTAAATGACATCGCACAGGCACTGGGACTTCAGAAAACAACTGTTCATAACTTTCTGGTGAGCCTAAAGCAATTAGGTTATGTGGAACAGGATGAAGTAACGCCCCGGTACCGGATTACAGCGAAAATCAATCAGCTCGATTTTTCAGGCATCCCCTATTATGACCTTCGAAATAAGCTGAAACCGGTTATAGAACGGTTAACATTGGAAAGCAACGAAACGTCCTTCCTGGCAATCCAAATGGGCAATTATTTCCGTTACGAGTGGAAGTGTGAACCTGCCAGGTCACTGCGGATCTCACTGGAGCTTGGTAAAGAATTTGAAATGAGGCATACGGCGATTGGCAAAGTTTTTATGGCATATTCACCGCATCTTTCAAATACGGTATCTAAGGGCCTCAGTGAAAGTGAGATCATTGCTCAGAACAAGGAGATGAAACAGATACTTGAGAGAGGTTATGCTTTAGATTTAGAAGAATATGAAAAAGAACTGCATTGTGTAGCAATCCCCTATTTCTACAAAAACAGAATTATATCAGTTATCGGGCTGTCTGGCCCGGCCCATCGGTTTGGGGAAAAAGAAATGCAACATATGGTGCAGCTCTTCAAAACGATTATTTAGACCATACTGTGAAGATAAAGCAATGCTTCTGCTGATTTTGGTTCCCATGATGATGGAGTAAATCCTTAAACGGCTTCTGAGCAGCACACCGGGATGAAGCCAAAAAAGTATTCTGCCAGTTTGTAAGGTACTTAATTGTAACATTAAGCTATCATTACAGAAAAACCAGTGACTGGCCAGTTCTTCTGTAATGATAATCTTTTGATTATTTACTGTATTCCCCAATAATTAAGACAGCTTTAATAGTTTTTCCTTTTTCAGAATCCTCAACAGCCTGATTGATATCTTCGAAAGCATATTGTCTGATAAGCTTATCAAATGGAAACTGTCCCCTTTGGTACATTTTGATAAGTTTGGGAATAAACTCTTCAGATACACTATCACCCTGATTAACGAACTTAATTTTGTATCCCTTGGTGAGGAACGCATTGGTTTGCAGTTCCAAAGGTTTTGTAGCTACTCCTATAACAGCCAGTTCTCCAACTGGGGCTAAACTTTGAAGGGTATTATTAATCACTTCATTTCTACCAGTAGTATCTACTCCATACTGAACTCCATTCGGTAAAATCTCACGGATACGCTGAGGTACATTTTCCCTGAGAGAATTGATCGTATGGGTTGCTCCTAATTCTTTTGAAAACTCCAGTCGTTCGTCATTAATATCTACTGCTATAATTGTGGTAGCAGACGAAGCATTAGCTGCCATTACCGCAGACAAGCCTACAGCTCCGGTTCCGGATATCACAATAGAACTACCTACTTTAATTTTAAGTGTATTTATAACTGCACCTGCCCCTGTTTGAATTCCGCATCCCAGCGGGCCTAGTATTTCCAGCGCGGCATCTTTTGGAACAGAGATAACGTTGTTTTTGTGCGCAATTGAATAGGTTGCAAATGAAGACTGCGAGAAGAAATTGTCATTGATGGCCTTTCCATCGTGGTCATGGTGGTGATGCAGCCCCTCTGCTGTTGCACCCGAGAAATTCCTTTCAAAGAATGTGTAGCAATAGGCAGGATTCCCAGAACGGCAGATTTCGCACTCTCCGCAGAAACCATAAGTAAGAACCACATGATCGCCCACTTTGAGGTGATGTACATCCTGCCCAACTTTTTCAATAACTCCAGATCCCTCGTGACCAAGAATCACCGGGAAGTCAGGTGCACCCATCACAAAGTCCCGCGCAACCATATCGGTATGACAAATACCTGTTGCCACGATTCTTACTAATACCTCTTCTGTTCCAGGTTCTTCTAAGTTGACCTTTTCCAATTCAAATTTACTACCTTTTGACTTTACAACTGCTGCTGTTATTTCCATAATATTTATACTTTAATATTAATTTTTAATTGATTATTCTACTCTGGATCCGTCCATAGAGCAATTCACAGGCGATTAACTTACATTTTTATTGAACCACGCGATATAAGCATCAACTGCTTTATGAAGAAATTCTTTTGTGCCCTCACTCTTTAACTCTCCATTTTCATCGAAGAGTTCGTTAGATTTGGCGATATAAATTTCAGGTTGTTGCATAACCGGCACATTTAGAAAAACAAGGCTTTGCCGTAAGTGGTGATTAGCACCAAAGCCCGATAAATTACCTGGCGAGTTACTAATAACAGCCCCTGGCTTACT
The DNA here is from genome assembly GCF_900182595.1 of Pedobacter westerhofensis. GTDB lineage: Bacteria > Bacteroidota > Bacteroidia > Sphingobacteriales > Sphingobacteriaceae > Pedobacter > Pedobacter westerhofensis. The sequence continues at coordinate 191,632 of NZ_FXTN01000013.1, forward strand.
ATCCCACACATTGTGTCCATATGGCCGTGAACCAACATCCAATGCATTTTTAAGTACTGCTGGGACAGACCTGTTATATTCAGGTGTAATAAAAATCACTCCATCAACAGCTTGCACTTCTTTTCTGAAAGTAGTGTAAGTTACCGGCACCTGATTATCGTCATCAAAGTCCTGATTGTAAATTGGCAGATCGTCTAGTGAGATGATCTTAAATTCAAATCCCTGGGGTGCCATGGCAATCAATGTGTTGCCGATTTTTTTTGAAAATGACTCTTTACGCAGGCTGCCTGCAAGTATTCCTATTATCTTATTCATAGTTAGTTATATATTGAAGTTATTTATACTTTATACGTAAGTGGTTTAATCTATAGTCAGAAAAGCTGTTCCTGCGCCTTTATCCTGACAGCTATTACAAAGGCTCTTTTATACCGTGTCTGTTGTACTTGTTCTTAATCGCAGCTGTGTACCTTCCGCGCATTTCCTGTTCATTGTAAAATTTAATTATAGAAGCAGTTAATACATCATTCCGTACTGCTTCAAGATCATCTTTAAGGGTAATCAAATCTTGTTTGCAGTTGATCACTGCGGCAGACATTTCATCAGTCGCCGTAATGATACCTTCATTTAGTTCTACCGATGCGCACTTTCCCGACAATTTCATAGCTCTTTCCAAAAACCAGAAATTCACATCTATACGATTCATCAGTTTTGTTTTTGACTTATAGATGAGCAGAAAGCAAGCTGCTAAAGCGAAAGCCAGCGAAACCATCGCTATCCAGAATTCTGAGAAGATTGCGGTCAGGCCGCCAGCCACTGCCATAAAAAATAACCATCCACATGCCTTTTCAATATTTTCACTTACCCTGATATCAATCTCAAGGATTTTGTTCAACTCAATACAAAGCGCTGTAACTTCTGATTTTACCTCCTGCAATAAATATGAGTTCGTTTCTTTCATACAAATCATAAAAAATGGACAACAGTTAATGACCCAATCAAACAAATCTATATCTTCGCCCAGTATTTGCTGTTGAACTATATTAAGATTTACCCTTAAAATATCTTAAGATATGCCTCATTTACTCAGCCAGGTAAACATCCTTTTATTCCAATGTAAAGCGGTTTTATTGATGGCAGGAATACAAATCACCAGTGTGATAATAATGGCAAGAACGACAACCATAGTCATAAAAACTGCACGATACGTTAACAATTGTGTTTGCTGCGCAAGCGCGCCACCCAGCGCAGAACTGGCTAAAACCGCAGCCTCATTGGCAGCAAATCCTTTCGACTGATAAAGCTCCGCATACCGCGCCAGACTGGCCGAGGTTGCTAAATCATCAAGGCTAATCCCTGACAAAAAACTTTCCTTAAAATGCTGGTTGAAATACAGCTGCAGGTTATAAAATCCCGAAAATGAGTTTAGCAACGCAATAAAACGGGTAAACGTAGCCATTACCAATCCTGTAGTACCTGTATTGGCAGGCGCAGATGAAAACACAAAAATCATCAGCGGTACAAAGAGCAAACCTGATGCAGCGCCCTGCAGAAAAACCGGAATAATTAAGTCATTAAAGGAAAGATCAGGTGTGAAAAGAAAATACATCCAAAGGTGATAGGTCAACATTACCCCAAATCCTGAAATTAGAAATAGCCTGGTTGAGTGTCTGTAACGCATCATCAGCTGTGTTGAAAATATCAGCAGCGCAACCAATCCAGTAAGATTGATCAGGCCAAGATCCATTACCTGAATTGTGCTCCACTTCAGTGTGGTCCCGGCATAACCATAAATGAGAGTGATGCTGTCTTTCATCCCGTAATAAATGCCGAGGAGGATCAATCCTGTCACAAAATTTCTTGATTTAAATACGTTCAGGTTTAACAGGGGCCTCTTAAGGAGCAACTGCCTGTGAAGCAATAAAACTGAACCTGCAACTGCGCTCAGAGCACTTGTTACAATGCGGGAATCCTGAAACCAATAATACTTTGAACCATAAATCATCGTATAAGCGAGGGATATCGCCGCAATCGCCAAAAGTATAAAGCTTGTCCAGTCTATAAGATATAAAGGATAACGCCTGAAACCCGCCTTAGGGTTCAGCATGAATAAAGTAATAAGCAGGCTAATGAGCTGGAAGGCGATTAAATAATAAAGGGTAACTTTCCAGTCATAGGTTAAAACCACTACCCCCGCAACCACCCCGATAATAACTGTATTACTCAATATTGTTCCATAAAAAACCGAGGATCCTACAAGCTGCATATGCTCAGTGTTTAATCTTGTAAAGATCAGCGTAAGTATACATGCCGCTATATTACCAACTAGCACTCCCTGCAGGAACCTGATGACAAAGAACAAATGAATATCGTTGCACCAGACACTTAAGATGCTGAGCATTATGCCTGCAAGAATATTGAATAGCAGATAACTCCTCGTTTCAAAGTACCTGAGAAAGCGGAACTGAACCGGAAGAATTGAAAGTATGCCTACATAGGTTAGCTGTATCGCAAAATAAATATCCTCGGGTTGGGCGCCGAACAGCCCCACGAGATAGGGCTGAGTAAGTGAAAACAGACCGAACTGCACAAGTGATGAGAGCAGGACCAACCAGAGACCAATCCTTATTCCCCACTCCCAACCTGCAATCCAGGGTTTAAAATACTGAGGGCTATAGATCATGATTTTTTCCTCTCCACAGCTACTAAAACGTTCATACCCGCGATGATATCTTTAGTCCCTGCAGTATCAAGACTGATTTTTACCGGCACGCGCTGAATGATCTTTACAAAGTTACCCGTTGAGTTATCAGGTGGAAGCAGTGATGCCTTGGCACCTGTTGAACCTGCTATTGCAGTAATTCGTCCCTTATAGACTCTGTTGCTTGCTGCATCAACGCTGATTTGAACCGGCTGTCCGATATACATACCCTGAACCTGGGTTTCTTTAAAGTTGGCGGTCACCCACTTTGAACTTTCATTGACAATGTTTACCAGAGGCTGGCCTGCCTGGATCTGCTGGCCTTCCAGAATACTTTTCTTGCCCATCCTGCCTGAATAAGGTGCCCTTATTACCGTGTAAGAAAGGTTGAGTCTGGCAATAGCTAAACCGGCCTCCTTCTTTTTCAGGTCGGCCTTTAAAATAGCTATACGGGTTTTCAATTCATCAATACGTGATAAACTTGTCTGTAAACTGTTTCGTGCCGCGTTGTAATCACTTTCAGCCACATCATGTTTTGCTCTTGCCCGCTCCAGATCTGATCCTGTAGCAGCTTCCTCCTTTACCAGGTTCTGGTAGCGTTTGATATCAAGCTGTTGCTGTACAAATCTGGCCTGGGCACCGGATATCTGATCTTTATTTACGCTGGTTGCTGTTTGCGAGGCTTTAATCCCTGCCTGCAGGTACACCAGCTGGGCATTGGCATCATCTACAGCTGCCTGCGCTTCCATCAGTTTCGCCTGATTTTCCCTGTCATCCAAGATTAATAACGTGTCCCCTGCCTCTACCACCTGATATTCATTGAAATATACTTTCTGAATATAACCACCAGTCCTGGCAGAAACCGGATTGATATAGGATTCAACCTGGGCATCATTTGTTTCGATATTGTACTGCGAATACATCAGGTAATTGAAAAAATAAACCGCGCCGGCAATAATGGCTATGATAGCTACGACGGTAATGAATATATTGCCTGGATGTGTTTTAGTAGAGGATTGAGTCGTTTTCATGGTAGAAAATTATAGTTTACCCGTTGCATAAAGCAAACGGTAGTAGATCGTAAGGGCATCAGTTTGGGCAGTAATCAAATCAAAACGGGATGCTGTAAGCAGGTTATCTGCATCCAGTAAATCTGTAAGCAGTGCCAGCTGGTTGAAGTATTTGGTGCTTACAATCCGGTAATTTACCAATGATTGATCTATTGTTTTTTCTTTGACAGTAATTCTGTTTAACGATTCACCATATTTGATCAGCAGGCTTTTCACTTCCTGATTTACATTGTCAGCCACGGCCTCGCTTTGAATTTCAGCTTCCGAAATATGGAGCTTTCCTGCTTCAACTTTATGTTTATTATGATACAGGGAGGAGATATTATATTGCGCTTTTAAACCTACAAAGCCGATTGAATAGGCCTGATCAACAGGTGGAAAGAAAAGGTTATTGGGATAATTAAGGCCATATGCAGTATAAAAGGATAATGTCGGCATAAACGCGCTTTTCGTACCCTTTAATCTAGCTTCCAGTGTACCAACATTCTGTTTTGCTTTTTGTATGCTGTAAGAAGATGTTTGGGCCTGGCCTTTCAATGAGGATAACCCTGCCAAAGCAGGTTTGGGCATCCCTGCAGAATCAGTTGGCTTCACCTGTACACTGTCTCCCAAATCAAGAAGCACTGCAAGTCGCTGATTGGAAATACGGATATCATTATCCGCCTGCTCCAATGAAAGCTGTACATTCGATAGCATTACCTCTGCGCGTAACACGTCACTTCTGGTAACTTTTTGATTTTTATATAAAGCATTGATAGTCTTCACCTGGTTTCTGCACGTTTGAGCTGATCAAGGATGAATTTTCTGAGTTCCGCCAGCTGCACGAGATTGAGATATTGGGTAGCCGTCTGCAGACCATAAAAGCCAGACTGATCACTTGTATTGATTTCTGCCAGGCGCATTCTGCTTTCCTGCTCTTCCTGCAGTGCTTTCTGCCTGCCACCAGAATAAATATTGAAAGTAGCATCGAAGCCCAGATTGGCGGCATTCGGTGTAGGTTTGCGCTGCCCTGTTGTAGAATTGGCAAGGCCATCGGTATAAAGGGTAAGGTCGCTAAACCTTTGGTAAGTAGTACTGGCATTTACCATCGGCAAGGCTGCACTATATGCATCTTTCAGATCTGCCTTTGTGGCCTTGGCCTGAGTTCTCGCCACCTGAACCCATTTATTCTGGCGTTTAGCCATGCTGATAGCTTCTGATAGCGACATGGGACAGGATTTTACTAAAACTTCCTGTGCATTGGCCCCGCAGATAGAATACAGCACTAATAGTATAACGGCTAAGGACAGGCAAATTCCCTTTAGTGGAAATGAATACATTATAATTGAGGTATTTTTTTAATAATTAAAGAGGCCATCAGGAACTGAATAATTCTGTTTTCCAGCGAGTTACTTTGCCGATGATCATTCGTGGAAAACCCTAATTGCGCAAATAATGCGGGAGGTCTGGTAAATACTGTGGGCAGCAAATAGATAATATTCAATGCAAAAACTTCTATGTCAATATGCTGGAAGACATTTTGCAATATGCCCCTGGTAATAATGTTATGGATTAACAGAAAAGCCTTGTTTCTGCTGGTTTCCAGCAATGTCACAATTGGCGGCTGTTCAACCATAGTTAACTGTCTGCTTTCCATTCGGTAAAACCCCTGATTATTTTGGATTCTTCGTATATATCCTCTCAGGTAAAGCTCCAGCTTTTCGGCCGGCCCAATATCAAGCTGGCCGATGCGGTCTATTTCTTCAATGATATATATTAACCTGTTCTCAAAAATGGCGGTATAGAGTAACTCTTTAGAACCAAAGTAGTAGTTGATCATTGCAATGTTAATGCCCGATTGTTCAGCAATCATTCTGGTAGAGGTACCATCAAAACCATAAGTCGCAAAAAGTTCCTCAGAAACTTTCAGCAGCGTTGCTTTTTTATCATTTATCAATACCTCTTCAGGAAATGTCATTTTAAGTTCGTGTTTACTTATGCAAATTTCCCTCAATTCTGAGCGCTATTATAGGAAAAATAGCTACAATGTTCGTCGAAATCACCTATTCATGATGCATTAAACAATGATCTGCCAGCAATGAAAAACGGCAATGGGAAGCTGAGCCTCCCATTGCCGTTTTTCATTGCTGTGTATCCTGTGTTTTACTTTTTCAACTCCGGATCAATAATTCCTGCATTAAATTCTTCATCTAATTTTTTATACAGAGCTACAGGCTCAGTTGTCATGATGATCTCTATCGTTGGACCACTAACCAATTCAATCATATGACCACCATGAACCAATCCATCACGTGTGGCGGTACTGAAATGGGTGTGTGCAACAAGTTTACCATTAAAGCTGGCAATATCGCCAATCAATGATGCGATTTCGGAGGTATCGATGTTGATGATCTTGAATTGCTTCCGGCTATAATTGAACCAGCCTGCTTTAGCTGCCATCACATCTCCAATACCCGTATAATGCGCACTTTTCACTTTACATTGCTGGGCAAATTCCGTTAGTCCCGAAACAACCTCATCACCCTTGCTAAAAATGAGCATATAAGTTTTGGTTTCGCCCGCACTGCTCAAAAGCTTAACCTTCATGCCCGGTGCTTTCCCTGTCTCTACAGGTTTAACAGCAGAAAAATACTGTTCCTGCGCTTCTGCATGATATCCAAATGAGGCTAATAAAGCCAGAGTCAACACAAATTTCATCTTTTTTTTCATGATATAGATTTTTATTAATCCTGGTCCCGGTTGATCAACCGTTTAACATTTCAACTTTGTTTACTGCCGTTGCCAATTGAGGGTACGTGCCAAAGTTATGCTTTGCGCGTCACAAGAGCACTTAAGCTATTTTAAGTTCTTCCCTTAAGATAGGTTAAGAATGAAACAGCAGTAATCCATTTATACCAACAATTGGGCGATTATGACGAACATTTTGCGCAGAGGGAGCTGTAATATTGCAGTACTATATTCAGAAGGGACTTTAACAAAAATTCAGATGTCAACTCAAACAGTATTCCATAAAATCACAAGTAAAGTTCTTCAGGACATGAAAAACAGCAATGAAAAAATAACGATGCTAACCGCATATGATTTTTCAATGGCACGCATTTTCGACGAGGCCGGTATTGATGTGCTGCTGGTTGGTGATTCTGCTGCAAATGTTATGGCTGGTTACGAAACTACTCTACCTATCACATTAGACCACATGATATATCATACACAAAGCGTTGTCAGAGCTGTAAAACGCGCAATGATCGTAACAGATCTTCCCTTTGGCTCTTATCAGGGTGACAGCAAGCAAGCTTTGGCATCGGGGATCAGGTTAATGAAAGAAGCGGGTGCGCACGCTCTTAAACTGGAAGGTGGTGAAGAAATTTTAGAATCGGTATACAGACTTATACAGGCAGGGATACCAGTGATGGGGCACCTTGGCCTGACGCCCCAGTCTATCTTCAAATTTGGAAGTTATACTGTTCGTGCGAAAGAAGAGCAGGAAGCAAGTGCTCTGATCAGCAATGCGCATGCTTTACAGGATGCAGGATGTTTTTCAATAGTGCTTGAAAAAATCCCTGCAGTATTGGGTAAAAAGGTTGCCGAAGCTCTTCATATACCCATCATCGGTATTGGTGCTGGGAAACATGTTGACGGGCAGGTATTGGTGATGCATGATATGTTAGGGATATCAAAAGACTTTGCACCGAGGTTTTTGAGGAGGTACCTTGATTTGTACAGTCAGATTGCCAACGCTACTACGGCTTACGTATCAGATGTAAAAGCCCAAAAGTTTCCTGCTGAAAAAGAGCAGTACTAGCTAACACATATTGGAAAATGAAATGTAAACACTGTTTATAAACCTTTTCTATATCCTACAGGAGTAAAACCTGTATTGGCTTTAAAAAACTTCCCAAAGGTGGACTGATCTGTAAAATTCAGTTGATTACTGATCTGCGATACGGTAAGCGTTAAGTCCTGTAACAACACTTTAGCTTCCAGTGTAACACTTTCATTAATCCATTGCGCGGCGGACTTTCCAGTATGTTTTTTAATTGCTACTGAAAGGTATTTGGGTGTAACGTGAAGATGGTCAGCATAAAAATCCAGTTTTCTCTCATTCATATAGTTTCTGGTCAGCAACTTTTTGAATTTCGCAAAAAGCGGATAAATCTGATCCAGCATTTTCTTTTTCGATCGACTGATGCGGTGCCAGGTATCTATCTCGTAAAGGAGTACCATGATATAACTTCGGCTAATATCGCTAACATGGTAACCTGGCGAGGCCTGGCTCATTCTCATCAACTCAAAAATACCTTTAACTTTTATATGCAAGTCATCAGCCAGGGGTACTACTGTCAACTCACTGTTTTCAAAGAAATCATATTCCATCAAAAAGAAAAGGTTTCTGTTTCCTTCCAGTAAAAAAGAATCTTTGAAAAAGATGATATCCATCTTCATCAAATCAGCAGATTTCCGAAAACTCCGGATCATAGAGGGTGACAATGAGATCATCGAAGGAGCTTCGATCAGGTACTGGGAAAGTCCTGCCTGAAGATTAATACTACCCTCCTTAACATAAGCAAGTGCATAACTTTCTGCACGATAAGGTTCTTCCAGATAGGGATGATTCACTGCCTGTACAAAAAGATAATCCCGGCTTGTATCCGGGACTGCAAAAAGATGGCCGTGACCGGTTAAAGAAAAAGTTTTGATCTTATCCATCACTGTGAAATTACTCATAACAACCCGGTTTCACAAGCAATTGATTGTGCACCACAATAAAAAATACCGCTGTAGTTTGAATCTACAGCGGTAATATTACTTATTTACCAGTCAAATTTATTTACCAAGTCCAATCTGGTCCATAAAAGCCTTGTTATCCCAAAAGAGGTGCTCTTCAACCATTACACCGTCCTTCCAGACTCCAATAGTTGCCATCGGAAAATTGAATTTTTTTCCTGTCGGCTGGATAAACTTTCCGTTACCGATTGGCATAGGTTTCGTGAATGTACCTTCAAAAACTCCAGAGACAGCCGTTAAATCGCCGCTGCCCATTCTAATCGGATGATGTTTGATCCTGCAGTCAGGTGCATATACAAATAGTGCTTTCATGTCCTCAATATGTGTAGCCAAACCAGTCGTGATATGTCCGTCCGGCCAGAAGACTTTAATATCTTTTCCATGACTTTCATGCATTCGTGCCCATTGCTGATTGCTGAATACGGTATAATCAAGGGTATCAAATGTCTTCAGGTGCTCTTGTACCAGTTTATCCGCAGCTTTATACTTTGCAAGTTCTCTTTTTAATGCAGCCACTTCAGTTGCAGTCTGTGCTTGGGTAGATCCGCCAATCGTTAGGAGTAACAACAGGGAGGCAATTTTCAATAGACTTTTCATATTTTATTATTTTTATTATGGACACAAATGTGTGGACAAAAGATCCCTTTTTTCCTATCACAGGTTAAGAAAAGGCCTTAAACTATGTTAAGGGTTTTTCTTAACAAAGTGCATTGGTCAGCTGCCTGCATGATCTGATCTTTGTACATAAATTTTGACAACAATGAATACATCAATAATTATCGAAAAGAATAGTGGTGTTGTAAAACATAAATTGAGGACAGCTTTTCTCCTTACACTCTCCATCTTATTTTGCTTAACTGCGAATGCACAGGACTTAAAGCATTTGCGCAGCTTTATGCAATCCGGACCTGCTTCGATGCAGGAGATACCCTACGGCAACAATGCTGCTGCAGGCCATTATCTAAATACCGGAGATGCAAAAATTTATTATGAGATTTATGGGAAAGGTAAAACTATTGTAGTTTTACATGGTGGTATTCTGGGCTCAACATTTGAAATGGCCCGATTGATTGATAGTCTCTCAAAAAACTTTCAGGTAATTGCCATATCGACAAGGGGCCATGGCAAATCGGAAATGGGAAAGACCAGCGATTACCCGCGAAAAGCAAAAGATGTATATGAAATTATCAATGCAAACACAAAAGATAGTGTCACAGTTTTAGGCTTCAGTGATGGTGGGTATACGGGTTATTATCTTGCCGGTATGCATCCCGAAAAGGTTAAAAAATTGATAACGATTGGTGCCGGCGAATGGATTCGAGGATCAAGAACATTCAAGTTGACCAGCGGGGAAATTGCCAGAATGGATCCATTGTATTGGAAACAGCAGCTTGCGCTGATGCCAGATTCTACAAAGGTAAATTCATGGCTTTCTATGGTTAGTGCTTACTACAATACACTGAATGTTGGAAAAGCTGAATTTGAAAAAGTACATTGCCCGGTATTACTTATGGCGGGTGAACTTGACCAGAACGCGACGCTAAAAACGGTTATCTCCGCCTACAGTATGTTGCCGCACGTCCAGCTTGCAATTATTCCCAATGCTCCCCACCCTGCTTTTCAGGTAAATTTCCCGGCGGTATGGGCATGTATAGTTCCATTTTTAAGTTCGAACTAATATCCTGCGTTAATCGTAGACGATTTGAAACTCGGGCCAGATGCTAACGGTGCAGTAGGATTATGGATGGATGTTGGTACTGAGGGTTTTTTCAAAGATCTGCATGTCACTCCAAAAAAGTAGAATGATAAGCCAGAAAAAATTCAGACCTTCACATTTATGCCAGGTGAAACCACAGATTCTGAAGAAAAATTAATTAAATTCTTTGACAATCTTTTTCCTCTAAACAGTGAGGAAAGACAAGAGGTATATACCCATTTCAATGAACGCAGAATCAAGCGCAGAGGTTTTATTTTGCAGCATGGTGATGTTTGTAAACACTTTACATTTGTTGTTTCTGGCTGTTTGAAAATGTACGTTATTGACCTGGCTGGTAAGGAACATAATTTACAGTTTGTTACAGAAAATGACTGGGTGTCAGACTTAACGAGCTTTTACCAGGAGATACCAAGTAATGTGTATATTGAAGCTATTGAACCCGCTGTAATACTTCAGGTAAAACATGATGATTTGCTTTCCCTTTATACCAGATATCATAAATTTGACCGGAATTTCCGCATCATTCTGGAAAGGAAATACATCCAGCTGCAAAGTCGTACATTACAGAATATTAGTGTCAGCGCAGAGGAAAGATACCGGCACTTTATTGAACATCATCCCAGCCTTGCCAGCAGGCTGCCTAATACGCAGATCGCATCCTACCTGGGCATCACTCCGGAGTTCCTGAGTAAGATCAGAAAGGAGCTGGTGAAAAAGTAATCAGTGCTCTCCTTTTAAGGAAGACTCACAACCTGCTTCCTGATGCGGCTCAGACTTTCTGCTGTAATTCCAAGATATGAAGCAATATGTATCAATGGTATTCGGGCTGCAAACTGCGGATTATCCCTGATCAAAATCTCATACCGTTCTTTTGCTGATTTACTTTGAACCAGATTATGACGGAGCTGCATATTTACATATGCGCGCTGATACAGCTTGCGGAAATAAGTTTCGAGCTGGGGTATGCTCGCGCATAGATGGTCAATTTGAGAATGAGGCAAAAGCAAAACTTCACTCTCCTCAATAGACTCAACTGTGAGCGTGCCGGGCTTCTGGGTAATGAAACTTGGTTTTCTATGGCCAGTTGCATCACATGTTCAGTACCATCATTACCCGTGCTATAAGAACGAAGCGCTCCCTTTTCCACAAAAAACAGATTACGGCAGATATCCCCCTCTTCAATTAACGCCCTCTTTTTTTTGATCAAACGTCTACTCAATACTTCAGCGATGAGGCTGAACTGTTCTTCGGAAATACTGGAATAGTTGTTCAGGTTATTAAAGAGTGCGACCGAATACATATTTTTTGTAAAAGCCACAATTTAATGAATTTTATTCACTAACACCAGCTTCGATCCAAGTATTAAGATCTGCTATTTCTTCCTGTCCCGTGCGGTGTTCCATCTCATATTCATGATATTCTATCAGCGGCATCAAATCCCTGAGATAGCTTGTCGCTTCCCTTGCATAATGGATAGGCAGCACGTTATCCTCTATACCATGAGCGATAAAAGCTCTTAATTTCTCCAACACCAGACCCACTTTGATCAATGGCTTTACTTCGGGCAAAAGCCGGCTGCTTAGGATAAATATGCCCTTAAGTTTTTGTGGAAAGGTGAGCCCGACACTATAAGACATAATCCCACCCTGGCTAAATCCACCAAGATAGATGTTCTTGTCATCTATGCCGTAACGCTCAGTAAGCTGTGAGATAAAGGTATTCAGCACCAGCCTGCTTTTTTCTGCCTGTTCTTCATTGATCACAGGTTTGCCACCCTGATGAGCGAGTTCAAACCAGGTATATCTTCCCGGGGAAATTGTATATGGCGCCCTTGCTGATACGATCACGAACCCCACAGGAAAGTTGTCTTTCAAACGAAATAGATCATCTTCATTGCTTCCTATACCGTGCAGGAGTATGATTAATCCTGGTTTTGTATCTGTTTGAGCAGGCTGGTAGCTTTTGTAACTCAGCATCAGTTCCTCTCCTTTTATAGTTTCTATTTTGTTTTCCATGATTTTATTTATTTAACCGATCTGCAAGCAGCGCATACTCAGGCTGGCATATTGGTAGCCTTCAAAAATATGCTGTATATCCTCGTTACCCTGCACCAGGCCCATTGCGTAGACGAGGGGCATATAATGTTCGTCGGTTGGTACGGCAAGTCTGGAACTTGTACTTGAATAGTTTAAAAGTGCGGCCATGTTACGGTCATCAATCTGCTTCTTTACGAAAGCATCAAATTCAAGTGTCCAGTCATAAGGTTTGGCATCGATAGCCTTCCAGTCCATCATCGCTACATTATGCACAATATTACCACTGCACAAGATCAAAACGCCTTTTTTGCGCAGTTCCTTCAACTGAGCAGCCAGTTGAAAATGATATTGCGGTGATCTGGTATAATCCATACTCATTTCAAAAACCGGGACATCCGCATCAGGCCAGATATACTTGAGTATCGTCCATGCACCATGATCCAATCCCATCAAATGATCTTCCTTCACATCAGCAAGTGTTACCATTTCCCGGAGCATTCTGGCGAATTCAGGATGTCCGGCTGAAGGATAGTGGAACTGGTACAATTCTTCAGGGAAACCTCCGATATCGTGAATTGTGCGCGGTTGAGGGTGAACGCTAACATAAGTACCAACGGTCTCCCAGTGTGCAGAGATCACCAGTACAGCATTAGGTTTGTCAATCCTCTTGCCCAAGGCTGTAAGTGAACGTGTAAAATCATTGTCCCACACTGCATTCATCGGGTTTCCATGACCAATAAAAAACACTGGTGAAATAGTTTCCCGCGACTTGAACCGGCCTGCAATTTTATGTAATTCCTGAAGCTGCATATCCATAGAACAAATCTGCTAAAAAGCTGAGGGCCTTTTCCTACCACAGGTTAAGAAATACACTTAACATAGGTTAAGCTTAAACTATGTTAAGTGTATTTCTTAAACTTCTTCATTGTTAAGAGCCAGGCAACTGCTGCATCTTTGTCGTATAAAATTAAATACTCAACATGCCACACATCGTTATTAAAATGTACCCGGGAACCTCAGAAGAAGACAAAGTGAAACTGGCCCAGGCAGTAACACAACAGGTAACTGAATTTACTGGTAAGCCAGAAATGGCAGTTTCTGTAGATATAGTAGAAGTTGCTGAAGAGCTTTGGATGGAAGAGGTTTATGATAAGGAAATCAACCCTAACCGGGAACGATTGTACAAAAAACCTGGATACTAACAGCTTTAAGATCCTAAACCTGAAACAACTATGAACAACCACGATCAAACGCTTGACATCCGGAATACACTTACGGACTATGCCAAAACACTGAATACTGCAGATAAAGCAGCTATCCCTGGCTTCTATACCAGTGATGGAAAGTTTATGCCCGAGGGATACAAGACATTGGGAAGTTTCGAACTGTTAAAATCCAGTGGAGATTACCTCAAAGATTATAATTTCAAAATTGAGTATTCCATCCAGGATATCGTGATCGATAACCATTTCGCTTTTGTTGTAGCAGATGCAAAAACTTCAGAGAAAGATCCTGTTACAGGTATAACTTTTGATAAGCAGAGCCGGGACTTCTTCGTGTTCAAGAAGATAGCTGACCAATGGAAAATTTACAGGTATCTCTTTAATAAGGTAAAGAATATCTGATAAAAGCTGACCAGCTGAACTGCATACCAATTAAACAAAGAAACATCAGCAGTTTATATGATGAGTCCTGAATGAGTATTGGTGATAACACTAGTATGATTTAAGACAATTACCCCCACTATTTTAAAGACACAATGTAGTAACTTATGAATGCAGCTGTATTGTATACCGCAGGCGGACCGGGGAACTTTATACTAGAGAACAGGCCTGTTCCGGCTGCTGAACCCGGACAGGTCCTGGTAAAGATCCATGCTTTTGGGCTCAACCGCTCGGAGATCATGACCCGCAAAGGATTTTCCCCAGATGTACATTTTCCGCGTATACTTGGTATAGAATGCGTGGGCGAAGTTGCGGATGACCCATCCGGTGAATATCAAAATGGCCAGCAAGTAGCTGCATTTATGGGGCATATGGGCAGGCATTATGATGGCAGCTATGCCGAGTATACAGTGTTGCCGAAAGAAATCCTTATCCCGTTCAGCAGCAAATTACCATGGGAAACACTTGGTGCTTTACCAGAGATGTTCCAGACAGCCTATGGCTCACTGCATATCGCCCTAAAAATACAGCGTGGCGAAACTATCCTCATTCGCGGTGGAACTTCATCTGTAGGACTGCTCGCTGCTCAACTGGCTAAATCTGCTGGTTTACATGTAATTGCTACTACAAGGGATGAGGCTAAAAAGACCTTGCTGTTGGCTAACGGAGCCGATGATGTTATGATTGACAATGGTAAACTTTATGAGCAGGCCAATGCAAACAATACACCTGGAGTCGATAATGTACTAGAACTTATTGGTACAACGACTATAAAGGATTCTTTAAAATGTGCAGCAGCAGGTGGCAGGGTATGTATGACCGGAATGCTTTCTGAAAAATGGTCTATTGAAAATTTTGATCCTATGGGATATATCCCTGCCGCAGTAAATCTCACAGTGTATGACAGCGGGCAGATCAGGGTAGCTGATGAACATTTCAGGCAATTTTTACTTGACATCGAAGATGGAATGATCAGCCCTGCCATCAAGCGGACTTTTAAACTAGCGGAAATCAGCGAAGCTCATTGTTTTATGGAAAATAATACCGGGGCTGGTAAAATTGTAGTGTTAATATAATCAATGGACACTAGACGATCAGGCCTCCCTATTAGGAATCCCCTGTCTGAACTGTATAGGGTTAAGCTGCTTCATGTCTTTAAAGAAATGTGACAAGTGACTTTCGTCGGTAAATCCAAACTCATCTGCAATTTGCTTGATACTGAGCGAAGCATCCTCCAAACGTTTTTCAATCAGTTTTAACCGGTATGCATTCACGTAACTCCGGTAACTGATACCGAACTTGTTCTTAAAGTAACTGCTAAAGTAAGAGGCTGCAATGTTAAAATGAGGAGCTATATTTTTAATCCTGATCAGTGACGGTTCGTAAATATGCTGGTGGATATAAGAGATAAGCTCTTCTTTATCTGGCTGACCATCGTCGATACGGATACTTAATTTTGCTGCAGCTTCCCGGATCAGTCCAAAAACAGACAATATCTGATAGTATACCAGCGGCGATGACTCTATATGATTACGACAGCTATAATCGACAATATTTTCAACCGTTTTTCTAAGGATGTTGATACAGGGTTCATCCATTTTTAGTTTTACCTCTTTCAATAGCTTATTGGTCATTATAGATTCCGGACTCCAAAGAATGTGTGCATCGGGCCGGTTCATTTTGTGTCCGGCGAAATAACTGTCCGTAAATTTGATAAAAGTGAAATGAGTACTCTTTGCGATCTCGAAATCATGCTGGTCGTCCTGACAAATCATAAACAGATCCCCTGTTCTGTAGGGTATTTTATTATGATTTAACAGATGCATACCCGAGCCTTTGCGGATATAAATCAACTCGTAGTAGGTGTGGCTATGTGCTGGTAAATGAAAAACGCTTTCCTCAAAATCGTGTATCACCAACTGATCAAACTGTGTCCTTTTCATTAGGTCTTCTAAATATCGTAAATCTACAACAAAACGTCATATAATTACAAGATACATGACCTATACAATCTCGATTTTTGCCAGATGAAAAGCATATTCACGTCTGTACTATTATACTCCACCACATTTCTGCCGGTACGGGCCCAGCAACACGTTGAGGTCATTGCCAGTATTGCAGCCCCTGCCCCGGATATGTCTGGCATCGCAGTTACCTCCAGCAATCGCATATTCCTGAGCTTTCCAAGACATGCTGACAATCACCAATCCTTTGCGCTCGCAGAACTGATCAATGGCAAACCAGTTGCCTTTCCTTCAGCAGCGTATGTATATCCCTCGAAAAAGCCTTATCATGACTGGCTGGTATCGCCTCATGGGTTGTATATTGATAAAGATGACGTACTCTGGATTCTTGACGACGGTAAACGTGCCGGAATAAAAGAGATACCTGAAGGTGCAGCCAAGGTTGTTGCAATAGATTGCAGGAGCAAAAAGATCCTGCATACACTGGAGATCCCAAAACCTGTGTTGTCTGACAACTCACATTATAACGACCTTCGGGTCGATTTGACTCATGGTGAAAAGGGAACTGTCTACATCTCAAATTCCGGCTTTGGCGAGCACTACTCCATCATCGTCATTGACATAGCTTCTGGCAAAACCAGGGAGGTACTGATCAACCATTATAGCACTTCGCCCGAAGCTGGATTTATGGGCTTCCTGGAAGGTAGGCCCCATGTCTATAATTTCAGCAAGCAGACCTTTCCCAGTGGTGGAGCTGACGGGCTCGCACTTAGCACGGACAGCCAAACCCTGTACTGGACGGCGATTACGGGCCGCAAAATGTACAGCCTCCCTACCCGTCTGTTGAGTGATACCGGCATCAGTAACCATCAATTGGCGGACTCAGTAAAATATGAGGGCGAACATCCTGCATGTGATGGCCTGGCTGAAGATGAAAATGGAAATATATTTTTTGGAGCTTTTGAACAGCAGTCCATTATTCAGAGATCTGCTGCTGGTCATTTTGATCTGCTTGCACATGATGAAAAAAACTTTGTGTGGCCTGATGGCCTC
Organism: Pedobacter westerhofensis; assembly: GCF_900182595.1. Lineage (GTDB taxonomy): Bacteria > Bacteroidota > Bacteroidia > Sphingobacteriales > Sphingobacteriaceae > Pedobacter > Pedobacter westerhofensis. The sequence continues at coordinate 208,619 of NZ_FXTN01000013.1, forward strand.
GCATACCGCAACGGTTATATTTATGTGACCCTGGGGCAATGGAACCGCCTGCCCAGTTTGAATGGCAACAGGGACTTACGAAAACCGCCGTACCTCGTGGTGCGGTTAAAAACAAAAACTAATTAACAATCTTACTATTTAAACAGAGAAAAATGGAATACAGACAATTAGGCGCGTCAGGTCTGCACGTGCCGGTACTTAGTTTTGGAACCGCTACATTTGGTGGTGGCAATGATTTTTTTAAAGCCTGGGGAAGTACTGAAGCTGCAGAAGCGACAAGGCTTATAGACATTTGCCTTGAGGCAGGAGTAAACTTTTTTGATACTGCTGATATATACTCAGATGGAATGGCTGAAGAAGTGCTGGGGAAAGCAATAGCCGGTAAACAGAGGGACAAGTTACTCATTTCAACGAAGAGCACTTTTACTTTTGGCGAGGGACCAAATAACCAGGGATCATCACGCTTCCATATTTTGAAACAGATTGAAGGCAGTCTGCAACGTTTAGGGACCGATTATATCGATGTTTACCACATGCATGGATTTGATGGGGTAACGCCTGTTGAAGAGACGCTGCGCACACTGGACGATCTGGTTGAAAGTGGTAAAGTTCGTTATATCGCTGCATCTAACTTTTCAGGATGGCACCTGATGAAATCTCTTGGAGTTGCTAAAGCGCATGGCTGGAACAAGTACATCGCACACCAGGTTTATTATTCACTGGCCAACCGCGAATACGAATGGGAACTTATGCCCTTGGGGCTTGATCAAAATGTTGGTGCTATCATCTGGTCGCCCCTATCTGCCGGCAGGCTTGGTGGCAAATATGGCCGCAATAAGCCAGTACCAAAAGAAGGGCGTGTAGCCCAGGGTGGCAGCCCGGTACCTGAGATGGTAGTAAAGGAAGAAGTATTCTATAACACGGTAGATGTGCTTGAAGAAATAGCCTCGGAAATAAACAAAACCGTGGCACAAGTAGCGCTCAATTGGTTATTGCAGCGCCCTACCGTGTCAAGTATCATTATTGGTGCACGCAATGAAGAGCAATTAAAGCAAAATCTGGATGCCGTAGGATGGAATTTAACAGTGGACCAGGTGAAGAGGCTGGATGAAGCAAGCAATGTCCCGCCAACATACCCATATTGGCACCAGTGGCAAAATAAAACCTTAAACCCTACGCCGGATTTCTACAACGGATAATAATTGAAATTGAGCTATCAGAAGATCATCGAATTTCTATTTTAAATGATAGCTATCGCTCAACAAGCCCAATCCTCAAGGCATCCATTAAATAGCGAATGCAAGAGAATTGGGCTTGAAAGCAAAATGAAAGTTACTCTTTAGCCAGGCAGTTAGTTTTTTCCTTAGCCTTTGCCAGGAGTGGCTGGGCAGAATTTTCTGTGATTTCCTGACAGGCGATTTTGTTCAAATAACCGGCCTCTGTGCTAACAACACTGATAAAATTTGTTTTCCCTTCTACAACAGTAATCTTCACTGCAGGCGTTTTCTTCGCAGGTGGCAAGCCGCCTGTAGTTATACTGATCATGTGGTCTCCAACATTGAGATCATGTATAGAATAACTCCTGTTCTTTTGCTTGCAGACTAATTTGCCATCAACAAAAAAATGATAATTGACGGCAAGCCCAGCATAACCCGTTGATCTGATCAGGTACACCTTGCCGGTAGCTGTTTGTGAATGGGCGCTAAATGAACCTGTCAACACAAACGCCAATAATGCAATTAATTTAAGTGTTTTCATAATTTTTCGGTTTTTTGAGGTATTTAAATAAATGATTAAAATTGTTTTAAAATATGTAGCCAAGGGAGAAACGGGCAAAAGGATAAATCTCTGCGACGTACTCAAATCCCCTGAAAAAGCCATTTAATGAATACTGACCAACACCAGCAGCCAGCGAAAATTTCTGGTTAAGATATCCTCTCAAATCTGCGGAGAGCGTATTCAGAATATAGGATGAAGGGTTACCATTTATAGTCTGAAACCTGCTCCCACGATAGTTGAAAGCTGCTTCAAACCGCTTATTGAAATTGACCTTCCCTGCTGCTACTACTTGTATCCCCGCGCAATAATCATAGTTTCGTCCTTCGCCATAAAACAGGTATTTGTCGGGCACTGCCCCCAGGGCAATAACACCACTGCCAATTTCACTGCTAAACTGCACTTTGCTATCCGTATTCCAGTTGGACATTAATTTGAACGCGAAACTCTGGCCACCATACTGAAAAGCATTGTTCTTGATAAAATCATAGTTCATAGTGATGGTATACATATGCTGAGCATGTCCATCGTTTTCCATTGGCCATGTTTTCAGCGCACCACTCACCTGCACATTATTGACGTAAGTGGAGTCTCCGCCTCCTAATTCAATTACAGCAGAAAAGTAGTCAAAGGGAGAATTTGATTCCTCAAACTTATCTCCGTACAGCAGACCTAAACGTACATATAGCTCTTCCTTGCCCCGCAGCTTTGTCTGATAGGTTTTGACATTAAAATGCCTGGAACCAATATTAAATCAGCCTTTAACTGATTCGCTGTATCAGCCTTTCCATGTACCCTGCCCCACTCACCACTAATCAAACGGTTTGCGCCATTTACCGGGTTAACCAGAAAGCCAAACACTTCCTGCATCTGACGTTTGGCACCCCTTGCACGGTTGTTCACAATCTTCCCGGCAATCCTGTGAGTCATTTCACCTAAGGCGATACCGCCCAGACTTGTATTGATAAAATCATTGGGTGCGAATTTGTTCGTCTCGGCAGCTACCTCCCAGACAAAGCTGCCGGCAAAGGCGGCAGGTACAGACTGCCAAAAACTATAGCCGTTGCTTCTGAACGTATTATAATATAAATTTCCGTGGTAGGGATGTCCAAATTGATTGGTTTTGAAACTATTATCGTCCCATTCCCAGTTCCTCGGATTCAGGTTTCTTTGAATACTGTTGATATCCAGCTTTGCCCATTCACCCTTGGCGATATATTTATCATAACTCCAGGGTAATAACTGAACCACAAAAAGTTCTGTAGCAGCACGCAAAAAATTCTTTTTCGGAACAAACAGCGTATCCCGTAAACCTTGTGAAAAACATCCCAGACTTAACATTAGTAAGATTAGGGTGAGAGTAATCTGTCTTCCCATTAGCGAAATATCTTTTTATAACTGTTACTGATAAGTTTTGGCGCCTTTAACCTGAACCCAACAAAGAGTTGCAGGAATACATCAGCATTGTTGTTCTCTGCAGAAGTTAATCCCTGGGCATATTTCGCAGAGGTAGCGGTCAAATAACTGCCTGCAAAAAACCGGTGACTGTTGTAGCCAAATCCGAATTTGCCTTCCCATTGATAGATAGGCCCCTCCTGGCTAAATTTTATTAAATCGCCCTCACTGCGTTGTTGTACCCTGGTATGAATGAAACCAAAAGCGGGGCTAAAAGAACCAACTAAATATAAGGACCGGTTAAACACCGCGGTATATTGGTAGCCGGCACCAAGGAGGGCCTGCAAATTGTTTGATTTCTCATTGACGTTGCTCTGGGGGCTTCGGTCATCGATGATATAGTATCTCAAAGATATTTTCGGCAAAAAGGCCCCTGCACTTTTCAGCTGTCTTTCCGTTTGCGATACAGCTGCAGCCAGTGACAGCCTTTTGTTTGTATTATATCCTACGGAGGCATTGTAACTGGTTACATGTAAATCCGGAATTTGAATATAAGCGTCTCCATCTTTCCAATCCTCGCGGAACGCTCTGGTATTCTCCACAAAATACCCTTTGGTTTTACTGTAGGCAAGGTCACCAAACCATTGCCTGTGATTTAAAGTTGTTCCGAGCGTAAAAAGTTTAGTCGTCCCCTTTTCATCGTTGTCATTGTTGGTTATCGCAGAATGAGGCAGGTAATCAAAGTAGAAAGATATAAACTGATAACTGAAGTAAGTTCTGACTACTTCATTGGTATTGGGTTCCAGTACAATATTGTAATCACCTGTTTTCGCTACAAGCGCTTCAGCTGTATTGGTAATCGATGGTTTAATCACAAACCAATCGTCAAAGGTTTCGATATACGTACTGTCTGGTTGGTACTTTGGCCTGTCTTTATTTTGCGCAATTGCATTGTCAACACCTATTATATACAGGAGCAACGTTAAAAGTAAATAACCGAAACTTTCTTTGAGTAAATACTGCATAAATCTGGGCTACAATTGAATCTTGAATTTAGAATACGTGCCACGCTTTTTTCTCTTCCCAGCTGTCGAATACAGATAACAGTTTTTTCGAGGGCAGGAAATCTGTAATTGGTGCTAAACTTGGGTTTGAAAGATAACGAGTGCCGGTAAATTTCAACCTGTGAAACTTGCCCTGGCTTTGCACCAGCAAATCGTGCCAGCCTTTAGTGAAAGTAGAATCCACAATCACAGGATAACTGGATACTGTAAATTTTGTAATGAGCTTTCCGGTATGATCCAGCAGTAGAAAAGTACATCCTCCGGAACCACAAAAATATGGCCCTGTTAATCCAACAAAGATTTCATCCTTGCCATCAGCATTTAAATCAGCACACTGCAGTTTAAACTGACGACTCGTTGGTTGAATAAGATCTCTTTGCAGGTCATTCTTAAAAAAGTAGCGCAAAAATTTTTGAACTTTCATCACATCTTCCGGGCGCTGCCCATCATCATCATCATCATCATCTTGGTTCAGTTGTTGATCATCAGCATAAGCAGAATTATTAGAGCCCAAAGTTTCAACTGGTAGTGCTTTAGCGTTGGTTTCATTTGCCTGATTACTTCCAGACTGACATTTGGTGAACAGAAAGAGGAATAGAATGACAGGAAATAAATAGAGCTTTTTCATGAGAGGTTATTTTAAATGAAAAGGTCAAATTTCGTCTTTTGGTCCATGTACATAAACATCCTGCTGCGGGATAGGAATATTAATTCCCTGCGCCGCAAAAGCAGTCTGGATGGCTATGATGAGGTCACTTCGCGTATCGCCTGCCTCCTTCATCTGGCGGGCCCAAAAATATATTCTAACGTCAATGGAACTGTTGCTGAACTGCTCATATTGCACTACTGGTGCGGGATGCTGATGGATTCTTTCCTCCTTGTCTAAAATCCCTGCCAGGACCTTCCTGACTTTGTTCAGATCCGAATCATAAGCAACACTAATCAGAATAGAAAGCCGTTTATGGCTGCCCCCCAGTGTCCAGTTGGTTAAATGTGAACTGAGCAGGTCACCATTCGGCATAATCAGATCGGCACCATCCCAGGTAGAAATCACGCTGCTGCGGAAACCTATGGATTTCATAGTTCCTCCCTGGCCACCAATTTCTACTATATCACCAACATTCACCGGTTTTTCAAATGCAATGATCAATCCGCTCACAAGATTATTAACCAATGTCTGCAAGCCAAAGCCAATACCTACACCAAGTGCCCCAAGGATAATAGTAAGCCGGTCCATAGGTATGCCTGCTGCTGCAATAGCTAAAAACGATCCTATTCCCAGAATACTTATCCTGATGAGCAGCAACCAGCTGCCCACCCCACGCTTGCTGTTCACATTGTTTTTATCTGTAGCGATATGCCCGTCAGAAGCGAAGAAGGATACTACCCTGGAAACCATAACCGCAATAGCGATAATCACTAGAAATAATAATAATTTATTGATTGTAAAGGTATAGTCACCTATAGAATGCTCTCTTGTAAAGAAATCCTGCAGAGGGCCGGCAATGTAACTAAAACCCGCAAAATTGCGCCCGAACAGAATGAACCAGCCAATAACCAGAGCAACATAAAAAAAGGTCGGTGCCCGGTTACCCACCCTTTCAAAATTGAGATAAAACAATTTTTTTTCCTGCCGGGTATAAACATTAAAGGCGAGATACAAACCTTCATTGATCAGCCTTACAGTCCACAAAAAGAGAATGGCGATCACCACATTCAAATAACCAGTGACCATCAGTGTTTTAGCCAGGTTGTACCGCCCAAAAACATTTGCCCACACAGCTCCACACTCAATCAGGGTCATCAATCCAATGGTATATATCATCCATTTTTCCCGCAGTGTACTTCTGCGTCCCTTCAATAATACCGTTACCCCAACTAAGAATCCTGATAGTGATATGAAAAACATTAGCCAGCGTTCGGTACGTGAGGCCTGCAGGATCAGGTTATCGCAGGCGCAAATCAAAAATAGTACAAACATGATCATCCAAACGCGGTACCAGTAACGGTTGATGTAATTGCGGAAGATAACACTTAAACTAAAAGCCGCCACTGTCCAGAAAAGAAGGCTGAGAATGAAAGGCGGTGATATAAAAATAAACTGAAAAATATTAATGACAATAATCATCGCTGAAAGCTGCGGGTACCTGAGCACCAATTGTCCGTCAAAATTAACATTGAGCAGTCCCTTTTCTATGTATATAGTTTTTAGTGACCGCAGGTAGATATATGAAGTGATAATCAATAGTAGAACAGCGATGAGTTTACCGCTGTTATTACCCGCGAAAAACATTAAGTTAAGCTCACCCTTTGCTTTAGCCTGCGTTAATATCTCAGAGAATGGCCTCGCATATCCTGCAGGATCCCATATATTGCCGAATTCCCGGTTGAAAACACCAATTGCCATTTTTCTTTGATACAAGTGCACTTCTTCCAGGCCTGTCTGCAGTTTAAGCGCAATCATATCTGTCCTGTTTAACAAGGTTCTTACATTAGCGGCGGCAATTTTAATGGAGCTGTCTATGGGACTCACCTGATAAGCCATCACTACAAGGTGCTGCAGGTACTTTACTGTATTGGCAGAATCCTTTGGAAACTTAAACAGGACGGGATTATTACTGAGTGAATCCAGTTGAAAACGAAAGGCACTTAGGGTTTCGTGATGTATAGCAAGATTATTTCTGATCGCCAGCGTTTTATTTAAAAGCTCATTAATGATATTGGCCGTTGCAAAAAGATTCCGGTTGGTTTGTGCTGTTCCTTTTTGGGTAAGCACGCCATCACTGGCCACACCAAAGTCTTTCTCCAGATCTGTAAGCTGTTGGGCGAAACCGAGAGTATCTATGCCACCTTTCAGGTATAACGTAGCTTTTTGCAGGGACTTCCTGATGATATCCAGTGCCCTGTCCTGTGCCATCTCGGTCCTGTCGCTTTCAAAATCCCCGGCACTTTCGTCTTTCATCCGCTGAGCGAAAGCATTCATTTTTTTAACAAATGCGGATGAACTGTCTGCGGAATTCCTGACATGAACCGAATCCACTTTGCCCTGGGCACATAGTTCCTGGCAGCGGAAAAGCAAAATACCAGTAAAAATTGAAACGATAAATAATAATTTTATAGCCATGCCTCCACTCTCAACCAGGTTATGAAATAAAATTAATGGAAATAGTTATTTAAAACAATAGTCTGCAACTAATTTGTCAAAGAATTGTTAATTTTTAATTATGTACTTATATTTGATACTAAACCATCTCAACCATGAAAAAGCATCTAATTTTTATTTTCGGGGTAATGTTTATGCTAAACGCTTACTCGCAAACCAAATCAGCGGTTAACCAGGATGTAATATTAAAATCCAATGGAGAGGAAATGAGAGGGAAAGTTACCCAGGTCAGTGATTTTGATATTCATTTCGTTTATGCAGGGGAAACCGCGGAATACATCATTAAGAAATCTGACGTATTAAAAATTACACACTCCAGTGGGCGTATAGAAACCTTTGGTCAAGCTGCACAACCTGCTGAAACACGAAAAAATGATCCGGTGGCCATGTCAGCGAGTCCCGCAGATCATCATAATAAAATTGCCATTCTTCCATTTGCCTTTTTAATGGACAGGCAGGCCGGGGCTGCAGAAATTGGTATTAAGGCACAGGAAGATACGTATGCATTTTTGTCTAAACATGCCGCAGGCTATACGATAGTTGATGTCCGATCAACAAATGCTGCACTGATTAAAGCCGGTATAACAAGGGACAAAATGATGGGTTTCACCATGAAAGAAATTGGTGACATTCTCGGAGCAGAATATATTATTGACGGTACCATAACGCAGAATAAAGGATATGCAACCAGCAGTTCATATGGCAATACGAATACTGACGTTAAACGCAAGAGTGAGGATAAGGTTAAAGTAAATGGTTCGGAATACAGCAACAGTAATTCTGTACAACGCTATGATGTTAGTGTTTCCCTTAACATTTACATGGACAACAATGCCAGCATCTATAACCAGACACATAAAGCCTTCCTTACCAATACTGATGGTTCTTACAGCAGCCCGCTGGAATACCTGCTCAAAAGGTGTCCTCTGTATAGAAAGTAAGTTTCCAGTGGATACATGGCCGAAGCATGATATAACATTTAAAAATACAAAAGCTGGAAACTAATGATTTACATCATCTGCTAATTGTATTCATGGAGCTTCACCTCTACCTCTTTCAGTTTCTGGTCCATCTCTCTCACCTGCTGATCGAGAATCTCATAATAGCTGTTTGTATCTTCTTCGGTATTGTCCTTCTCTTTCAGCAGCGCGCAGATAGCCAGGATATTGGCAAGTGGTTTTCTTACTTCGGCATCTCCGATAGCTTCAACCAGCTCCTTTTCGGCTGTCGGAAGATTATTCAAGCGTCTCAATATATATATTCGAGCCACCCTGACAATCTCCTGACTCCCAGATATCCTATGCTGATTTAGTGTATTCCCTATGTCTTTAATTTGGGAGTCATAACACGAAGAAAGCAGGAAACGGTTATAAAATAATTTCGTTAGTTGTTTCTGTTTGACCAGATCGTCTGATTTGCTTTCCAGAAGTGTAAGAAGTGTGTCCGTATGGTATATTTCATGGGCAGATGTACCAATGTTTGCCAGGATTATAAAAAGTTGTGTGAGGATCAGATTTCGCAAATTTTTAAGCATATATTCCAGCTGATACAAGAACATTACAGACCCAATTCACGAATCTCTACTTTACCGGAATTCATATCGTAGACGCCACCAACGATCATAATTTCTCCCTTTGATTCCATTTCCTTGAGGACGGAGCTCCTTCTGCGTATCGCCTCGATAGACAATTTAACATTTTCATCGCACACCTCCTCAACAAAAGCTGGATTTGATGAAAGGGCTTTACCAGAGAATGAAGCTTTGGAGCTTAGCACTGCAGGCTGAATTTTCCGGAGCAGAGCAGTGATATTTCCGAGCTGAAAACCATCAATAGCAGATTTGATTGCACCACAGTATTCATGCCCTAGCACGAACACAAGTTTTGCACCTGAAACTTTGCAGGCGTATTCCATACTGCCCAGAATATCTTCATTGATGATATTGCCGGCAACCCTTACTACAAAGAGATTCCCTATCCCACTATGAAATATATCTTCCACTGGTACTCTTGAATCCAAACAGGACAGAACAACCGCTTTAGGATATTGTCCCAGGGATGCTTTTCTGACTCTAGAGGTAGTATTACGAACAGTCAGGTTATCTTTCATAAAATCGATATTACCTTTCTTCATCCTTGCAAGCACATCAGCAGGCTTCAACCTTGCCTGCTCATCCTTTGTTAATATATCAGAGTTCAGGATATCCTCTCTTGCAATCTCTACGCTGTCGGCACGATCATCTGCGGTATGTTCAACGGTCGCCCCCCCCTGTTTGCAGGAGCTAAAGAGAATTATTGTAATGAACGCAGACAGTAAAGAATTCCTCACCAGGCCGGTTCCAGACCGCCGGGGAAAGCTGATCAGGTTGCTAAGGTTGGTCAGTGTTTTCATGTTCAGTAGGTTTATATCAGGTATCTTGAATTTCGCATCCGTTTTGCAACAGCTATAGCATGCTTCTTACAAGATAGTTACTCTGGCATAAATTTGCAATTGAAATATCTTTATCTTGTGAGATAATTCATATTCATGATTACATGTCTCAACAATCTGAACAATGTCCTTCTTTATTGTTTATGGAGTAATATTTGTAACCTCTCATCTAATAAAGCATTCATAATCATGAATTATTGTATATGAATAAATTTGCTCTAAGATTAAAGCCCAGTATAAAAGATTTGAAGCATCAATTCTCTATAGGCACTTTCTAAAACCTGCATAGTCATTATTTCTGCCTGTTTACCAAGTGACTAATTAGCTAAGCCTGTATCCAGAAATCTGCGCGCACAGCGCTTATTTTAAATCAGCTTTCAACGGGGCAGAGAATGCCTTTTTATAATTCAAACGGACTATTTTAACAGCACCACAAGTTCTGAATTCCTCTCCTGGTTCAATCATTTATAATTTGAATTTCCGACACCCTGGGATAATATCACTCAAAGTATTAAATCATAGGGTGATTTTACAGTGTTTTCGTGTTTCGATGTAAGTACAAATGAAATTTGAAGTTATGTTTTGAAATGCTTCAGGATATATATAATTTTCAAAACAATTTTTAACGTTTTCCATTATTTGTTTGAATCAATTAATCCAAGTCTTATGGCGAAGCGCATACTTATTATTGAAGATGACCCTGGTATACTGGAATTGCTGGAACTGATATTTGAATCAGACGGATACATTGTAGATTCTTCATTAACCGGAAAGTCAGTGAATGAGATCATGAAATTAAATCCTGACCTTCTGGTCATGGATGTACGGATTGAAGGATATAAATTGACAGGAGATGAAATATGCGCAGAATTGAAGGCTTTTATTCCTCCCAATGGGATACCGGTCATGCTCTTATCTGCGGAAAGAAATTTGCCGGAGATAGCCCTGGCCTGCAATTCGAATTCATATATGAGGAAGCCATTTGATATTAATGACTTACTTGAAACAGTAGGCAAATTTTGGAAATAACTGATTTTATAACTCATCTAATAAGAATTTACGTTGACAGAAGATATCATCAATAGGGCTGCTTTAACAGGGATAGATCAGACACTCTTTTTCAGAGTGGTAGAATCTACAAATACAGGTATAGTGATTACAGATAACTCGCTCCCAGACAATCCGATCATATACTGTAATCCTGCATTTGAACAAATGTCTGGTTATAAAAGAATTGATATTATAGGCCATAATTGTCGCTTTCTGCAAGGAAAAGACCGTAAACAGGCAGCCCGGGGAATTGTGCACGAAGCAATATCAAATGGTCGAAGCTGCGTTGTTGAAATTAGGAATTACACCAAAGAAGGAAAGCTTTTCTGGAACGAGCTTTACATCTCTCCCGTTACGAACGATGAAGGCGTTGTTACCCACTTTATAGGCATTCAGAATGATGTCAGCAGCAGAAAGAAGTCCCAGCTTGAACTTGAAAGGGTGCAAATTGAAACCGAAAAACTCGTTATAGAGCGAACAAAAATGTATCAGGAAAGTCAGGATTTTATGACGAGTATTGTTGAAACCCTGCGGGAAAGCTTGCTGGTTATCGATCATGACTTTACTATTTTAAGTGCCAATGCCCACTTCCTCAATACTTTTAAAGTCAGTATTAACGAAACGAAGGGCAGGTTATTGTACGATCTCGGTAACGGACAATGGAACATTCCTGAGCTAAAACGAATGATGGAAGATATCCTGCCTACCAATAATCCTGTACTTGATTATGAGGTAGAACATGAATTCCCCCATATAGGCAAAAAGCTGATGTTGTTAAATGCCCACCGCGTTGAATTGGAGGGCCAGTATAAAAACTGGATATTGCTCGCTATAGAAGATATTACCGAGCGTCGAGCAGTGCAGCAACGGAAAGATGATTTTCTTTCAATCGCCAGCCACGAACTAAAAACACCTCTAACAACAGTGGTAGGTTATCTTCAATTAATGAAAAGGCTCATGCCGGCAGAAGCAAGCGAGAAATTCAGGTCTATAGCAGATAAGACTGAGAGATATGTGCACCGTCTTAATCATTTGCTTTCAGATTTACTGGATGTATCAAGGATTCAGACCGGAAACATTGAGATCCATAAGGAACCATTCGACTTTGATAAAATGTTGATTGAAACCATCGAGGGCATCAGGGCTGCCACTCCACAGCGGGAAATCCTGTTAAAGGGTAGTGTTGAATGTCAGTGTAATGCCGATGAATCACATATTATCCAGGTGGTATCAAACCTGCTTGGAAATGCGATCAAGTATTCACCTGATAATACTCCCGTAACTGTACAGGTTACAAAAATAAGTGATGTGATCAAATTTTCAGTTACGGATAAAGGTATTGGCATCACTGAGGCCGACTATGCTAAAATCTTTGATCGTTTTTATCGAGTTGCCGAAGTTCAGCGGCATTATTCTGGTATGGGTATTGGCCTTTACATTTGTCAGCAAATCATTTTAAACCACGGCGGTACTATCTGGGTCGAAAGTAAAAGAAACGTGGGATCAACATTTAATTTTACGATACCCATACAAGGTTAAATAAAAGGCGTATTCAATGAAAGAAAAAAAAATATTAATTTGTGACGATGATCATGGTATTCTGGAAATGCTGGAAATGGTCCTGGAAGAAGATGGTTACCAGGTGGTCGTAGAAGCAAAGAGTATCAATGCGCTTAATAGAATAGCAGAAGAATCACCGGATCTGATACTCCTTGATATCTGGATGCCGGTGATCACAGGCGATCAGATTTTAAGCCAGCTGAGGGCTGATCATACGAAATCCAATATACCGGTATTGATGTATTCTGCCAGTACGGATGGTAAACTTATTGCAGAAAAATACGGGGCAAATGGTTTCATTGCCAAGCCATTTGACCTGGAAGACCTCCTGCATAAAGTTTCCGGTCTTTTAATCTGATCAACATGACACTATCTGCGCCAAAACGAATACTCGTGATTGACGACGATGAGGATGTCATGGAAATTCTCCGCATCGCACTCATGGATGAAGGCTTTGATGTAATTTTCACGAATAAAGCAGGAGCAATTGCAGCAATAGAAAAGTTATGCCCTGACCTTGTATTGCTCGATGTTCAGCGATCAGAGCTACCGTTGATGGGCACTGAAATGTGTAGCAAGCTTAAAAAACGTCATGTACACAATCATATGCCACTTATTCTGGTATCCTCAGGTACCAATCTGGGAACACTGGCAAAAGACTGTGATGCCAATCTTTTTATCAGCAAACCTTTTGATATTTTCCAGCTGCTGGTGCACGTAAAACGATTTCTTGATTAATTCCGCCTCACTATTTCTAAAAAATTATTTCTGAGCCTTACGTCCTTTCCATATATTTGATAATTACACCGCACGGATGGAAGATAACGCCAAAAATTCAAACAAAGACAAAAAAATTCAATTGGGTCATGATAAATTAAAGATCTTTTTTGTAACTCACCTTGATAAAATATATGCAGCAAAGGCGCATCTGGTACAAAACCTACCTTCCCTGATCAATCAGATATATTTTACCGACCTCAGATCAGCGATAACAGAAACGTTGGAAAATGTAGAAAAACAGCTGGCAAGGATGGAGATCATCTATAGCATCCTGGATTCGGAAATAGCGGCAGGCAGCTGCACAGGCTTAATTGGTTTAGTCGATGATGCTTTCGAAGATATCAATACCTATTCTGCAGATCCTGAGCTCAGAGACCTTTCTATAGCATTTTATATGCAAAACATTGAAAGTATGGAGGCATCTTCCTTCCAGGTCCTGCAGATGGCAGCTGTTAAAATGAAAAACGACCAGATCAAACAGCTTATATATGACAACTACAAAGAAGCAAAATCGGACCGCACCTTGCTTTTGCTTATTACAGCAAAATATATGATAGCAAAGTAAACGAGAGCCCCGGCTGCAGGCCATTTATATAATGGCACTCTTTATTTATTTACTGTCGTCAGGAACATTGAACATTTGATCACCTCCAAATCTTACGGGGAGTGTATCCTGGTACTTGAGTAAGATCGCACACATCTCGTAATTTTCACAAGCTTCGTACTATTTGATCAGATCTAGTATTCCAGGTTATGGGCATCCTTAATCAACCGGAGATGGAAAAGTATACATTATATAAATCTGAAATAGAGGGCAGATATAAAGAGATCGAAATTTATCCTAAAAGCTCTCCGGTTAATGAATATCTCATGTACTGGGATGGATTTGAAGTCGGAACAATTCAAAAGCGGGGAAAGAAGTGGTTTACCAATTCTGTGGATCTGATACCTGTTGTAAACGAGATCGGTACCTTCATAGATGCTCATGGTGTGTTTAACTGACGATACATTTGGTGCATCACCTTCATATGCGGTGCAGTAAGTACGGCCAATCCCAGGATTGTATACAGGACTAAATCGTTGTGATCTAAAAAGGCGAAAGCTGCCCAACCCAAAACTGCAACTCCCAGCAGGGCGATGATACTATTTTTAAAGATTTCTTTAACTAAGAAAATGGGATGGATGGGTTCCTCAGCTGAAAGGTATACTGTAATTTTCTTCAGTGAAATGAGGGAGTGCCAAATTACAAAGTAAAAACTAAAGCTCAACATTAAGGGTAACTCATAAACGATGGCAATTAAAATGACAAGCAGGATCAACTGAAGCCAATGCCTTTTAAGGAGATGCTGATGGTAAGCAAAAAACAAAGTGCCGCTGCAAATAAATATGGCCAAAATTCCCCCCAAAATAGCTGTACTGTTATCGGTCATCCAGGTTAATATCTGCACGGTACCGCTATCAGGATGAAGCATTGCTAAACCTTCGCATACGTGATGAAAATCCGGAAGAAGAATTACTGCGAGGATTAACAGGCCATAAACAAAAATGAAAATATCTCCGGGCAGTGTTTGAATATTCAAACACTGCAAATCTGTTTCTCCGAAATGGTAAGCCGCCAGCAGTAAGAATAAAACCAGTCCGGTTAAGGGAAACCAAATCATCACCAGCAGAAATAAAAAAATATTTCCGAGGTACAGCAGGTTGAACTTTGCTTTTGAAAAGATGTGGTTCGTATTCCTGGAATGCTGACCGGCCACCAACAGATCTGCTCCGCCGTGAGGAATTCCAAGTACGATCACTCCGGATAAAAAGAAAATAAACTGCGCTTGCTCAGGTACCGGATATATATATGCGTTAAAACCGGATAAAATTAGTCCGGAGATCACAATCAATAACCTTAACAAAATTTATAGAGGTGTAACATTTTGTAATTCACGTTTCAAAGATAGGCTTTTCTGGTATTGCGCAATACCCCTGCCGGTCCTGCGTTACAGACTATTAATAAATAGGTACAGGAAAAATGCCTGATTCGTTGTAATCAGGATCAATTTTTGCATATTCGGACGCTGTAAGCAAAAAAAATACCGGCTTTAAGCGAAAGTTTTCTGACAGCAGAGCAATGTGCCTCAAATTATACTTTGCTGTAGACCTCGGATTTTCAACATTACTGATAAAGGAAGCCGACACTTTGATGATTTTGCCAAGTTCCTTTTGGGTTAGCCGCATTTGAAGCCTAAACTGTGTAATTCTGTCTATAATAAATTGCTCTAAATGTAGCATCATCTGTATTCGGTAATCGTGACAATTATTTGTTTGGAGTAATCAGCAACAATATAGTGATATGTGTAGTTTAATTCATTTTTTTTTGAAAAAACATGAACAAAACTTGTATTTCTTGTCACTCCCTCCGTGGATAGCGGTATGCAAAACGTTTTCGAGACCATCGCCTAAAGCAGAGATTTTTGCAGATCTGAATCCAGTAACCAGGAAAAAATAATCATCCACATGATATATTATTCTCAGTAATATAATCTCAATTCTGATCATGCTTTCAATTCAAGATGACAGTAAACACGGCAGTTAGAGAATGTGCTTCTGAATGTACATACCAATCTCCTGGGCATGACGGTTAAGGAACGGAGAGCTTCCTGCCCAGACTATGGTACCTACATCTATACCCAGGTCTAAACGGTAAACGAAGCCCACTGGCAGATCTTCCCAGAAAACATAATAATGTCCCTGCGGATCACATTCCAATAATTCAATGGTTCTTTGGCCTAAGGTAAATTGATATGGCATACATAACATGTTTGATATTACTACATACGAATAATTTCAATAAATTGTTCTGATACAACATTACGGAGCCGGAGGGATCATCCTCATTGCGGTTGCTTTTCTAAAGTATTAAAATAAGTGTTGAGTAAAGCCGCTTTTAACTGAGTTACTAAGGTACTTCATGTAGGGTTGCAAAATTATCAAGTTCAGTTAGTCGCCTCAGTAATCTTTTAGCCTGATCTTTTGCTTTGTTCTTCACATCATTTATTGTATATCCGGCTACCAGAGATGTTCCATGAAAATACACTGGATCAACATATTTCATTTGTGCATAATAAGCTGTTTGCTCAAGACTTTTACAAAATTCATGTATGCGGAAATGATGATCGCCTAATGTGGTATATTCGCTTTCAGGGGCACCAACAGTAAAACTCGGTAAAAAATTTTTGCCCTTTAATTTGTCTCCTTTTGAGCCATAGGCGAATTGGTATTCAAATACCGAATCAAACCATAATTTCAAAATGGCTGGCATATTATACCAGTAAATTGGGTATTGAAAAACAATCGTATGATGTCTTAGCAAAGCATCCTGCTCTGCTTTTACGTCAATTTTGTAATCAGGGTACAGGTCATGAATATCCCTGGTTTCGATTTGCAGCTTGCTTTTCCGAACCTCTTCCATAATGGTTTTGTTAGCCAAAGAAGTTTTAAATTTTGGATGTGCTAAAATGATAAGTGCCATACTATAATAATTTTAGTTGCAAAACTATCTATGGTAATCCTATATTGCAATAACTATCCAAAAGGATAGGTTAGAAATTCTTCAATATGAAAACTGAATGTTTTGGTAATTACATCAAGCTAAAGGGGAAGAAATATCCATGTACGGTAAGTCTCACCATGGATTTAATTGGCGGAAAATGGAAAGCGGTTATTCTTTACCACCTTAAAGACCATGAAAAAAGATATAATGAACTCCGGAAGGAAATGCCTGCAATAACTGAAATGACTTTAAGTTTGCAACTCAAGCAATTAGAGCAGGACGGTTTAATTTCACGAAAAGTATATGGTGAAAAACCACCGGTAAAAGTTGTGTATAGCCTGACTGATTTTGGTAAAAGTCTATTTCCACTTTTAGAAGCAATAACAAGTTGGGGAAATCACACTGCCGAATTACATGGAGAGTTTGTGCAAGAGGCTTAGAACATGGTATATTAAAAATCGTTCATAATTATTTGATCTAATAAAGAAACCGGCAACGTAAATAGTGATTGACAACTCATCAACCCGGTGGCAGTATGCTAATCAGGAAAGTGCACTTTTTCTTAAAGAGAATTGCCACTGAAATTCAAATCGAGCGTATGAACTATCTTAATTCAATCTTTTAAATTCTTGGGATTATAACAAAAACAACGCTAATTTACCGCTTTAGATAAGAATATAGCAACAAAATATAGTCTGTAGTAAAAAAGGTGTTACAGTGGAAACTGTGAAACTACAATTACGTATGTATAAAAAACCAAATTTTTAAACGTATGAATAAGTTAACATCCTTTGCATCTGTTCGCCAGGACGGGCATAAAATACACCATTTTGAAGAAAGGGTAATGGCAATTCAACAAAAGCATTATTATTGGTTCAGCAGACAAAGCTGTCCAAAAGTGGGCAGTTGTCAAAATTTGCTGCTTAGTCACATTGACTATATTCCAGATTTTAATGATGGCCTTGAGATCTGTATAAACGAGACAATTCCGTCCGAAATTCGTTGGGAGTGTCAGTCCGCTTTTTATGAGATCTTCAAACCTTTTTGAGGTCGGTTAATGCAAAGTTTACGCTTAGATCAGGCACCGTCTGCGATCATCAGAATGCACACCAGGCCTGCTGTAAAACATCCTCAGCCAGTTCTTGGCATAGCCAGCTCTACCGTATCAGCAGTCACTACAAAATGATGTACCGTCGGCATTCCATCTCCTGTCAGTTTCTCACTGTTGAAATACTCCTCCAGTAAGTTTTCAAGGCGGTAAAGGACCGAATGCCCTGACTTTTTACGGGTTATTAACTGCCTGTGGTAAAAGCGGTCGGCATAAGTTAACAGCTACTCCAGCTGATTTGTGGTTACTATAATTGTCGTTGTACTAGTTACGATATAAATGATGAGTATACTGCAATCTAGAACGGGATCGGTTCTTGATCCTCTCCTTAATCAGAAAAGTTATCAGTTCATCTGCGGAGACATCAACTACATTCAAAACATCGAATACCCGATTCATGGGCAATCTCATGTTTTTTGCTAAAAATTCAATATTTGCGCCATTATATGGAAGCAATCTTTCGTTCCTGTGTGAGTTACAAGTTATATTCATAGCGTTATAGGTATGGAATCAAAACTTTATTCTCATAACTTTTGTTTTGGTTTTTCTAAAAAGATATAAACAGAATGCTTCAAGGCGTCGAAACAGAATTCAACTCAATCAGCCGTTAAATATTGGATTGTTCAATATACAAACAAATATCCTGGACATGACGGTTAAGAAAAGCAGAGCTTCCAGCCCAAACTGTGTTGCCCACATCTATACCCAGCTCCAAGCGGCAGACAAAGCCAATCGGCAGATCTTGCCAAAACACATTATAGTATCCGTGGTCGTCACCGTCTAATATTTCCAGGTCCCTCTTCCCTATGGTCATTCGATACGGCATATATATTGAGCAGGCTTGACTTTCTAAATACGCTTTGCCTCAAAAGAATGCACGTAAAGTGTTCATTGCCATTCTGTTTCTTGTTTTAACAGTCCCAAGAGGCACATTTAAGGCTTCGGCCACTTCCAGGTGCGTGTACCCATTAAAATAAATAAAATCAATCACTTTTCTTTGTGATGCATTCAGACCATCTGTCAGAGTTTTTAAACCGATTGCCTCTACATTAAAGCATGAAATTTGCAGAGGCCGGAGAATATCTTCATCAAGCTCCTCTACATCCAATTGATGAATACTGTGCCTTGCGGAAGGGCTTTTCAGGTTATCCAGAGTTTTGTTTCTTGCAACTCTTGCCATCCATGTAAATAGTCTTCCCTTATCGGGATCGTACAGATGCAGGTTCTTTGATATGTTAATAAAGGTTTCCTGCAGAATATCCTCAGCCTCTTCTTTGTTTTTCATCATTTTTAAAATTATGGCTAAAAGCGCGCTTTTATAGTTGTAATACAGGTTCCGAAATGCGGGTTCACTGTTTTCTTTAAGCCCTTTTAATAATAGGGATTCATCTGTATTGTATTCCTGCGGGTGTGTGTAAATATTACTGGCCATATTTGACGTAGATATCACATCAATAACCCTACAATTCCAGAAATGTTAGACAAAAAGAATGACCGTGCTGTCACATATTGATGTTACACATACCGCTGGTTTGGGCGATGTAAGTTTCCTCCTGCATCAGCCCCACCGCGGTTGCTGTTAATTCTAATTTTCATCTTCGGGTACACCTGGTTCTGGATCGGTATTCTCTTCAATGTTATTCAGATCTGGCCTGTTGTTATCGCCTTCACTTTCACTCACTGGTCCATCGGAAGGTAGCGAATCATGGTCCGGCAGCGGATCTGGGTCATTTGAATCCTGGGTGTCCAGGTCAGTGTTTCCTGATTCCTGTGGCTGAACCGTGTCAGGATTTTGGTTATTAGTATTCTGATCTTCTCCGGTAGTTACCTTGTAACCCTCCTCTTCAAGTCTTTCAATTTCTTCCATAACTATGTTTTATCTTTTCCATAATGTAATTACAATAGCTAAACAGCCAAATCAAACGCTGGTTTCCACTTTTGAAACAAAGGGTATAAATCTTGACAGACAGTGTTTGTACGGCATAGTCATTTTTAATAACCAATCCTGATAGCAAGAACATCTTCCTGTACTGGATATATTTTGAACAGAGGATAATACTATTTTCATGAGCCTCAGAAAACTATATCAATAATCAGATCTCCTGTTTCGTTATAAACGAGTTGATGATATTCAGCAATCGAGCGCGGAACGGTATTTAACAGCTGTCGGTGGGGGTCCTCAACGAGGGAAATGTTATCAAAATTTTTATATGTCTTCAATACATAAGCAGTCGCAACCTCTGTGGGCGTATAACCCTGGGCAGAGATCTTTGTTTTAACCTCAGCGGTCATATGATTTACAATGTAAGCTTTAAGCATCATGCAACGCAGGCGCTCAAATTCGAAGTTTGGATCCTTTTCCATTTTATAGAGCAGATAAACTGGTTAATAATTTTTATAGAATATGACCAATCTACGTTAACTGAATAAGAAAAGTTTTTAATAACGAAATTATTACATTATTAGATGTAATGTTGCATGAGAATCCATGTCTTTGCCAGTAGGGCGTTCAATTGTTAGTAACCAGTCAACCTTCACATCTAGAACGACAGCAATCTGAAAGAGGCATTCTAATGTCAACCCGGTGATACCAAGTTCAATTTTACTGTATGTATTTTGTGATATAGATAGTTTTGCTGCAACATATTGCTGCGTGTAATTGCGGTACTTGCGTACCCTTTTGATGTTATTGACTACATTTTTTACCTTTAGCTCAATGTTACGGTCCATATATCCGCCGCTCTTTATTGAGTTGAAATTATCAACTCGTTCAAAACTAAAAAATTGTTATTTAGCCTCACACGGTATACCTTATGCGGCAGTGAGAAGATAGACTCTGCCAATTTGCCTTTTGACTACGGTACAGGCAAAAGAGATTGTGTAAATGCTTCCTCAGTTATGAATGTTTTTCAACAGTAAGGAATACCGAATCAAATGCTTCCCGACATTCTTTTCTAATATCGGGGTGTAACTCATCATCCAGAAACAAGGCTATGTCATGATTTTCATCATAAAAATAACGGTAAAAATTATAAATCTTATCGGGTGCTAAACCTGATACCGGATTTATACGGGCATAAAACCAGGCTTCGTGCCTTTCCTGAATCTCATAAATGATCGTTTCAAATTCCTCACGATCTTTAAAGTATCTTGGATCATACAGGACCTCAATGTGGGACTTCATAATAATTGTTTTGTAGGCTATCACAAATAATGCTCCATTATTTCTGATCAATAGGATTTGAGTTTTGCTGTGATGTCGCTTATCGATTTATCTGATTCACCACATCCATTGTTCAACCCTTGAACAGCAACATCAAGTAGCAGTTGTCAAGGCAGGCCTGATATCAAATGGTAATTTAATTTTTAACGCGTTTATAACCTTCAGATGAAAACGAATCCATTCTTGCACCACATTCATCCCGCAAAGATGTGATTGTCAAACTGTCTTTCTTAATTATGTACTTGTAGGTACCCACCTCATCGGTACAGGGGCTTCCACCACTAATTTTTTTCATCGTCAACGTATCTCCACTTACATGGCAGTATTCTGTTTCAATAATATCCAGGTCGATGGTAATGAGCAACGTATCTTTTTTAAAATGAAATACTACCTCCCGAGGGTTCGGAACAAAAGCTATTCCTTTCCACTTGGTGTTTGTCAGCTGATCATCAGACTTCGACTGCCAGGAAACACTGCTGAGAGAAAGTAGCAGTATGGCTGCTATGACAAGGGCAAAAGCTTTTTGGTGTAAAATGGTCTTGATCATTGGGAGGTAGATTAAAGGTTTAATACTAAATACGCTGATTAGCAATGATACTTTTCTGCTGTCACATAAAGTTAGTTCGTACAGTCACTTTATGCAATAGCTATAACTGGCTATTTTTACATACATTTATTCAAAGCCTCCCGCCGCAAAGTCTTTCTGATTCCAGGAATCCAGACAGTTTGAATGTAATGGTTACGATGCTTAATCCTGAAAAGGAGATACCTTAGTAAATTCAAACCAACTACTGCATACGAAACTGGATGTTATAGATTTAGATTCTATTGAAAAAGCTTGAAAGAAGGAATTGAAAAATTCGTTAGGGTTGACGTTCTGCTAAACAATGCAGGTTACGGTGCCTATCGAACTTTAGCATCTTTTTCCAATAAATTCAATCTGTATAAACTGATCTCGGCAACCCTTGTAAATCTGCTGGCCGTCTACCCAAAATGGTTGTCAGGTCTTTACCTTCATCGTCAAATTCTCCTTTGCGCATTGAACCTGAAAAACCATCGACCACTTTAAGCATCCTTTCCGGCGCCCCTTTTGCCCTAAGTTTTGCAATGTAAGATCCAGGATCCGGACAGAAATATGAAACATTTTCCCCTTTGATAGCTGAAAGGATACGGGCGATGTCCATGAAAGAATAATTTGCTGAACGGTGATACTACGACAATGTTGAAACATTGGCCCTTCCATTTACCGGAATGCTGAAGGGAAATATTGAACCTTTGGCAATTTCACTATCAACCCAGATTTTACCGTCATGCCGCTCAATGATTTCTGCACTTAAGTATAGAATTCGACCAGTCCATTTCCCGCATCAATGCGCCCATTTCCCCTCCGCCTATTAAAAAAGGGCAGTTTGCATTTTTTGAGTGAAAGGCTTGAGACATCGTCATAAAAGTAAGACGTATTTTTTAATTTTATTTTTTTGTCCGACAGAGTAGTTAAATCCCGTACTTTTATTTGGGAGCACCATTTATGCCATCCTGTTTTGGTAGTGCAGACCGATCTTAAAGGGTCAACTGTTATTTGAACACATTAAATTAACACCATGATTATTGGCTGAATAACTTTTTTTACCTCCCTACCTATTTTGTATTTGAAAATAACCTCGTTAAATTATTTTTGGTAGTTGTACCGATGTTTCCGGAATATAAAAGTAAATGTTGCGGCTAAATACTGACAAAAAGAAAAAGGGACTGTGATCTATGATCATGGTCCCTTTCATCTAAATTAACGCTCTCATATATTAAAGCGTTCAAAATCATGAATTATTGTGTACACATTAATTTATTTATAAGGTTGGATATCTTATGAAAGAGGGATCAAACCGAACTATGAATTACAAACCAACCGGGAGATGGATAATGCCTATCAGTCCAATTGATTTACCTGCTGGATATTCAAGATTTTATGGTTCCCCAAATAGATGCCCTGTCGATAAAAAACAAAAAATGTATAGCGTACAGTGAATTTGTACAGTTTTATAGCGATCCCCACTTTCCGCGGATAGCAAATCCCTTATCGATGCAAATAGCGATGTACCATATATTGGTGAAAAAGAGATCTAGTACTTTTCTTTTTTTACTAATGATTACTTACCTGACAACAAAAAGAAATGTATCGCCGACCAGTGACTTCATTTAAATTTCAATACACCCAGTTGAGGAAGTATTTCAAATATATTTACCGCATTTCTGATCATCCATATAAGGTTCAACATGGATAAGGGTATCTTTAATATGCAACCCTGAATGGAGCATCAAGTCTTTCACCTGATGAGCGGTTTCATGAGCAGTATAAACGTTTGTATTTCCGTCTATTTCGATATGCATATCTGCATAATAGTCCATACCCATCTTTCTTACAATACATTTTTCTACCCTTTTTACTTTAATATGCTGTGCTTATATTTATAGAAATTGTAGGATATCTCTTTTTCCTATATATTGTTATCAGAAACATTTAATATCTGATCATACACCAGTCGTGGAAGAAGTGTATCCTGGTACGTGACTAAGATCGCACACATCTCATAGTTTTCACAGGCTTCATAATATTTGATTAAATATGCAAGACGCGAATCAACATTATCGATCCAATCTCTAAAATCTTCAATTTTCCCTTCGGTGTCCATAAAACATTATTTAAAATCAAGTTATACAGTTTAACCATCGGTATTTACACCTAAGGATGTGTTATTCAATTCAGGCATCACAATGACTGGAATGGCTATCAAAAGAACATCCATGACTGTAATTTTTAATCTCACAAAAACCATTTCTTTTCTTATAGGTTTGAGGTTTCCTTGATCACTATGTAATGGAAAAATATACTTTATATAAAACGGAAATAGAGGGCAGATACAGAGAGATAGAAATATATCCTAAAAGCTCTTCAGTCAATGAATATCTGATTCATTGGGATGGATTTGAAGTCGGAACAATCCAAAAGCGTGATGAGAAGTGGTTTACAAATTCTGTGGATCTGTTACCTGTTGTAAACGAGATCGGTGAATTCATCGATGCTCATGGTGTATCCACATGATGATACATACGGTGAGTCAGCTGCATAGGTTGTGCAGGGAGTACAGCCGATCTGCTGCTGAAACTTATCATCTTTGAAAATCAGCTTATTATACTCATAGACGATATCCTATCGC
The DNA here is from genome assembly GCF_900182595.1 of Pedobacter westerhofensis. Taxonomy (GTDB): domain Bacteria; phylum Bacteroidota; class Bacteroidia; order Sphingobacteriales; family Sphingobacteriaceae; genus Pedobacter; species Pedobacter westerhofensis. The sequence continues at coordinate 232,921 of NZ_FXTN01000013.1, forward strand.
ATTCTTCATCTTGATTTGGCGGTCATACAGTGAGGCTGCAAACTGCAGTATAGTTCCATAACTTTTCGTTGTAACCTTGCTATTTCTTCAGCCTGCCGGATGTTCATCCTGGCTAAGGATTCAAGTTCCGCCGTTAGTTCCGGACCACCAGAATTTCCATCCCTTATTAAAAGTTCATGTATGCCGATCTCAAAGAATTCGGCAATCTCCATTAAGCGCCAGAGAGGAATACCTGTCAATCCGTTTTCAAGCTGGGAAAATTTACCCGCTTTCATTTGTAATTTCTTACAGATTTCCCGTTCTGTAAAGCCTGAATTTAATCGCAATGCTCTTAGTCGTCTACCAACAAACTCGGTAATAAAGTAATTTATCATATTCGCATGTAAATAATAATAATTCTGCAAATTTATCACATAAATTAATATTTGTATAATGATTTTTAAATAAAAACACTAATAAGTGGGTTTGCAGGCTTATTAATTATACACCCTATAAAGTCTGCGTTAGGTTTGAAAGTTCCATGTGTAACCGGCATCAAACCCTATTCCCTTCCCAAACAATAATTATATATGAATTTTAAAGGCGTCCGTCGAGCACCCAGAGATTCGAAAGTAACTTTGTCTAAATATTGGGACTTTTGTCCCATTTCATCTTTAGTTAAGGTGGTAAATTTGTTACTGAAAAACACTTAAAGGATCAGCTTATGAAAACAGAAATCAAAGGCATGTCGGATGATGGAAAAGATCGTGAGCTAGTAAAAATCCAAATTCAAGAATGCATCCAGCAGATTAAAACAACAGCAATTGTCATTCAGCAGATAGAAGATAAACAAGCAAGGGACGACTTCAAAATGAGAGGAGAAAAACTATTCCTGGATGATTAGCGATAGTCATGAAGCAGGCAGTTGTCCCATCTGCTACTCATTCTAACCAGTTTCGCTACAGATCAGCTTATAGGATGACACCGTGTGTGCTGCCTGCACTTTTGTAGCAATAATAGTGGGCTCCCTCCTACAGTGATGGTGAGCGCAGTCATTTTCCATAGATGCCAAAGCAAACTTATAAAGGGTTTGCAGGCCACAGATGAGCCTGGGTTGAATTATAACCCAAATACGATGTGCAATCTGATTGTTGAAAACTCACATGAAAACAGTATAAAATGCTAATTTATTTAGTAATATATTTGCTGTTAAAGTTTACGAGATGGAAATAGATCGCGCAATTAAGAAAGAATTAGTTTTAATGCTAATGGAATGGGTGGATAAAAGCCGGTTAAAAGCTCACTTGCCTCCCGAGTGTTATTTTATCATGTATTTGAAGGATGCTTTATCATTTCATTTTGCACATCTGAGTGAGGAATACCAGGCCAAACATGTATTACCAGACCTCAAGGCCTATTCAACAAGTTTCCTAAATCATTTGATGCCCATTTTGAAACAGTGGTGCATGAACAATGATTTGCTCAGCTTTGAATTCACACTGTGGTTCAATTTCGGTGAACTGAATTATCAAACATCCAAAAGGGTTTTTATAAAAAAGGATGACAAGGAATACAGAGAATATTTGGACAATAAATCCACTTAGAGGGCCTGGGAGGAACTGATGACCCTGTTTAAAACATCCTTTTTGATACAACTCTAGATACTAACCTTAATAGCACAATTTTGTAAAATGGGTTTCAATGAAGACCAGCAGGCAGCACATTTCACTAACATCAATATTTTGGTGAAAGAAGCCTTGCGGCATAAATGCTGGATATATAGCAGCACTGAAAAGATTTGGTATTCTCCCGAAGAGTTCATGGCCAAATACAAACACTCCTCTTATAACCAGGCCTGGTTTGCCCAGTTTAAAGTCATGAACCCTATGGCAGGACTAAAAGCGGCAGAAATACAGGCGCAAAAGTTGAACGAGAAAAAGCTAGCCTTTCAGCAGCGTGTATTTGAATACTATCAAAATAAACTGAAATAGAATTTGGGAGCTACTGCCACTCACGCAAGCAGAAATATAAAAGCTATCTAATTTCGACTCAATTGGTGGCATAAATTCCAGTGTTGATATTTTTTTTGGGACTCAGTTGGAATTTCCAGGGGAACCGATAGGGTCCGCTTCATTGACTGACCAATACGTTAGCCAACTTAATCAAATTCCCTCCGTTTTTCCACTGCCGGAAAACTACCTGTAAAAATAAACCCTCACCAGTTCAAACTGGTAAGGGTAAAAAATTAACTAACTGTTTTTCGTAGGATGGACGAACAATCAAAACCCATTACTATGAAATTTGTTTTATAATAATGTTGCATTACAAAGTCCACAACCAAGTAGAGTAAAAATATGGGATACAAACCGGTGAAATAAATTTAAGATAATGAAAATCAGGAAAGCTCCTACACTAATAGCAATAATAGTATTTGTCATTATAACAGGATTTTATTCAACGTACGGAGCTTCTTCCGACAACTGGTCGAAGATCGGATTTCCGTTCCCATTTTATATTTATACTGAAGGGAAAGTGGGTAATTTAGGACCAAGAGATCTGATTCAGACAGGTTTCAATCCGGAATACTTCATGCTTGATCTGGTAATACTGGGCATTCTGGTCTTGCTCTTCGACTACCTGGCCGTAAAGTTCAAAGTGACTAGATCCTAGTACTTACTTTGTGAACCGTTGTATTTCTCAGTCCTGCATAAATCCTTCTTTCAAACCAAATTATCAGGCTCTATTCAGCTCCGTCCTGATTAAGGAGGCTTCTCACCGAAACATCAAGAATAATTGCAATAGCGATGAGCCTGTCTAGTGTAATCTTGCTATACCCCAGCTCTATTTTACTGTATGCATTTTGAGAGATGGAGAGTTTAGCAGCCAGATAATCCTGGGTAAAGTTTCTTTCTATTCTGACTCTTCGAATATTGGCCGATACGGTTTTGCCTGTTAGATTGTTATTATTTTTCATTTAACTTTTAAAAGAATTAATGAGTGTTATGAACGAAAATAATTGGATTTTGGATTTTGAAACAAAACCTTATCGGGATTGAAATGTAGGATATTCTGAACATAATAGTGTAATATAGATTTAACCTCGTTAGAATGCAAATTGATCAAAACATGGGAGCCACCGGCTAAATAGATACTACTACAGAGATTATTAAAACAAGGATAAGCGATAAAATAATAGACGACAGCCAGATCTCCTGTGAAAAATGTTGTTCAGCAATGTTGGATTTGGCAAGACATAAAAACAGGTATAGCTGGATAGTTTTACTTATACTTTTCTTATAAACTTCAATTTTACAGCCAGATAATTTACCATCACTATCAAAATCAACAACACCAGTAAATCTAAAAACAAGTATTTAGGGTAAAATCCCTGACTGGTATAAAAATTTGGATCATCTGATTTCGCCTCAGAATAAGCATAAAAATTGAAGGGTATCCCATATTTTAAATAGCCGTCTGCCAGTACATTATTTTCAGATAACCATATTGTCAATGCTATAAATATAAGGGTCACATCAAGACAGAGGAATATTCTTTTCATGATCACTGATTTATAATCCCAGACCTATAATTAATAATTATTACATCAATTTGTTCCGGTACTATTGTAGTTGATGTAGTATTATGCATATATCTACTTTTTCCTCCAAACATTACATTGGTACTATCTTTAGTACGTTGTCTCATTATTGGAAACTGTTGGTTTTTGGCGTATGAAGAGGCAATGTTCAAGTCTACGTGTACCAGACCAAGTGTATGACCAAACTCGTGTGGTAGTGTGTTATTATCGAAGCCTTTTATAATATTATCAACTTTTGACTCGTTTAACAACACATCACTTCCTCCCAATTTATTAGCCATACCATAATATTGATGCATTTCCCCTACATCAGGAACGATATTTAATAAATGCTCGTTGTTCATCCGTTGGTTTACATTCGAAATGATTCTATATACAATTGATAACGACACGTTAACCAACTTTTTAACAGGTATTGCTATACTTTTATTTCTATAAAAGTCTAGACCGCTCCTAACAGTATCGTAATTATAGGCATCTTTATAATATGAGATTTGATAAGAACGTTTCATTTGACCAGTCAGTACGTTACCCAATTTAATCAAATTTGTTCGTTTTTCTTTAGTAGAATCGCATATAGACAGTCCTAGTCTGAGATCAACACGGATATTATGTGCGTATTCTTTAAGGTCGACTGTCCAACCACCATTTTTGCTCATACATTAAACATATTTATGTCGTTAGAAATTTATAAACAAATATCACGCCCTAATTTATATAAAAAAACAACTGGTTTCCGATCGAGTCTTAGCTGTTTAGTTGGTTACCCTTTTTCTAAATGGTATCAGGAATTCTACGCTACCTAGTCAGTTATCTCAGCTCTCTCAACTTCTTCGGCCAAGTAGTCAATTTGAAAAACACCAGCGCTGTGTTGTTTGCCGTTGCGTGGGGTAAAACTCACTTATTACCGCATTGTATTCCTGTGCTCTTCCAGATTATACTTTCTCACAATTTGATGGATAACGTTATGTAAATGCCGCACTGCTACCGCAGCGTCATTGGTATCAGCACTTTGTGTTTTATTTTTGATACTGGTTGCAGACAAGGGCCCAGGATGATTTTTCGTCATTACATGATCCGCTATAAAAGAGTATAGATTTACATACGTATCGGTTGTGAAAGTGTTGGAAGAATGTGCCGCACGTGCGATGATCGTTAATACATTCACGTTCATGTGTGCCGTTATGAATGGTTTTTTAGGTAAGTCGGCCAAATGATCTGTGTTACTTTGCTTCTGCTCAAAGATGCGTTCCTGCTGATATTTCACCATTTCTTTAAGCATTGTTCTTAAAGGCCTGTCAGAGTCATCAAAAGCTAAGCCCTTGTGCTGTGGTTTATGACTCAAATTTTGCAGGCACAGAGTCGTCTCCATCTCAAGGGAGCTTCTTTGTTGTTTGTGCTCTGCTTCTGAAGGATACATTGCAGAACAGTAGGTTATAAAGGGTAGAGAGTTGAAATTGATATAAAATAATTTTTCAATCAACCGGGTCTGTAAGCTTCGTTTCGACTCTTCTTTACACAGTTCCTCCAGTCTGTCACAAAACTGATTGTAATAATAAAGATCTGAGAACGTATGGATTCGGTACCCATTTTGTTTGATATAGTCTGCAACTAATCCTGCCAACGCCGGATCTGCTCCATTACTGTCCATTAACTTCTCCAGCTCTTCTAGCATGGACATCCGGGCCTGCACTTTTTCCGTCCTCAGATTAGCGGGTACAGGCAGGTTGATATTGAAGTGCAGTTTAAATTCGGTTGTTAAAAAATCAAGCAAGCCATTGGTGGCAAGAGTCAGCGCTGAGCCTGGAGCGCAATAAATGTTGATATCATTGCTCAAAGATGAAATCTCAAACTGCAGATATCCAATGTAATCGGCGCGTGCTGAATGATTTGTATCCAGTGCATACGCCGCCTGCCTCACAGCGGTCCGTATCTTCCTGCATTCATTCTTGACAAGGTCAGAAAACTCCCGGGTTTCACAGAATAATCTTCTCTCGTGATCATCTGAGATGTAGTCAGACAGAAAGCCTTTAAGACCATTTAAAATCGTATCCATACAGTTTATATTCAGGCAAAACAGCCTTCTCCTTATAAGAAAGACAGTTAACAGCACAAAGCTAAATAATAGTTATTATTATTTCAAAAAGAAATTTAAACCATATCAGACACCCAATATTTGCGAATAAAGGTAAATACAAGCGCTTTTCTATTCAATTATTTGATAGTGAAGACACCCTCAGACACTTGACCAGCTATCAAATCTTTGCTTCTTTTGGAGCCTCAAGGCGAAAGCTCATACCTTATTAAGATGTCCAGGATAACAATTGACTACGATATGTATAGGCTTTGATAAATTCCAGTCTCAAGATGGGAAGGATAAAACAAATACCAATGAATAACGATCTCTTATTTAATACACTATCAGGCATTTCTTTTCTGAGCGCGGATTTCAAAGAATACCTCTCAGAACATATCATTTACTATATCTTTCAAAAAGGTGATCATATGCCCTATTGGGAGTTTCGGCAAAACTGACCCTATCATTCCGCAATTAAACTGACGTTCTATTCCGCTCCAAATTGACCCCTCTGTTTCGGTGCAAACTGACC
>NZ_FXTN01000014.1 GCF_900182595.1 Pedobacter westerhofensis
GGTTTTTTACTGTTCATTGTGTCCATAAGTTTATACTAATTTACTTATTCTTACTCTTGATTATCAAGAGTTGACACAGTTTGATTTACAGTCTCCCAAACATCAGTTTGTGACCTCATTTACCAGTTTCCTGGCACAAACTGAATGCAATTATTACACGGAGGCCATGTCTGATTCCCTGATCCTTTATATTCATGTGGACCAGTTAAATTTGCTCTACCGCCAGTCTCACCAATGGGAGCGCTTTGGCAGGCTGGTAGCAGAAACCGCATACCATACGGTCATGCGAAATACTGAAGGTTTTCTTTTTAAAAAAGCAGAAGACAGGTATCTGGAAATGCTGGAGCAGCATCCCGATATTTTTAGTTCTATACCACTTTATCATATTGCATCCTACCTGGGGATACAAGGTCCTTCACTGAGCCGGATCCGAAAGAGATTAGTTCATAAATAAGCTCCCGTTGACCTTTCAAGCTATCCTGTCACTTAAAAGTCACATACATTTTCGGTATTCTGATTTTAACCCAGGTTAAACTCCTGCCCATGTTTTCATCCTAGTATTGCGCAGCCTAAACAATTAGGCAATACATTATGAAAAAAATAATTTTAAGGGCACTCTTCGGAGTGCTGATCATGGCTGGGTTTTTTTCCTGCTCAAAGGATGAACATCATGATTCGCAATCAGGGAAAACATATGTTATCGTTCCGGGAGCCTGGCAGGCCCCTTATGCATGGGCAACGGTGAAAGCAGAACTTGAACAGGCAGGCAATAAAGTAGTAGTTGTTGAGCTGCAGGCGCATGGAAAGGATACTACCGCCGATGCGCATACATCCATCAATCTGTATAGGGACAGGGTGGTTACTGCTGTTAACGGACTAAGCGGTAAGGTAATCCTTGTAGGGCACAGTCTGGGAGGAGAGGTGATATCTGCTGTTGCAGAAGCTATTCCCGGCAAGATCGACCGACTGGTTTACCTTGCTGCATTCCTTCCCGCAAGCGGGCAGTCTGTATACGACCTGGCGAGTACAGACACGACTTCTCTACTGAGGATATCAATCATTCAATCAGGGTATGTCCTCGACCTTATCCATGATAATATCGCGAATATTTTTATCCAGGATGGCACAACGGATGAAAAGAACCTGGTGTTGAGTAATTACCGCTTTGAACCAGGCCTCCCCTTCAATGATAAGGTTACACTCTCTGCCACTAATTATGGAACTGTAAAGAAGTACTATATACACACGCTTCTGGATCAGGCGGTAACCTACAAGCTGCAAAAACGGATGGTTGCCGGTGCCGGAATCATACAGGAATATAACCTGAATACCAGCCATAGCCCTTTTCTTTCAAAACCCGATTCTGTAACGATACTGCTGACAAAAATTGCTGCACAATAGAATAAGTGTATCTAGTAAAAAGACTGTCCTTATTCAGTTCTTCGATATGGGTAATATCAAGTCCTGTTGAGGCACAGTCTTTTAAGTAAAAAGCGATGCTGAGAACAGCGTTGTTTTATTGGAATATTTCTTTCCTGCTGGTGATAAACTCAAGCATTCCCGTAGGGATTTTACCTGTAATCTCTTCTATAAAGTCATTCGTTCCTGAAAATAAACCATCCCGGCAATCCTGGGCTACCGCCGTTATATGCTGTATGTGATAATCGGAGCGTTTATCTTTCAGATATTCTGCAAATTCGGGGATCTCCATAGAAGCGTAGGTAATTTTTCTTCCAAGAACTTCGCTGAGTATTTCTGCCACATCATATTGTGTAAGCTCGACCGGGCCAAAAAGGGGATAAGTTTTTCCGGCATGTGCCGATGGGTTGGCAAGAATTGCTGCGATCACATTTCCCTGGTCTTCAGCAGTCACAGGTGCGTACTTTGCGTTGCCAAACGGTAATGTAAGGCGGTCGTTTTCTCTGATTTCCCCGGCAAAATAGGTAGTCCACTCTGCAAAAAAGGTGGGCCTGATGTGAGTAACAGGTACACCTGAACGGTCAAATATGCGTTCTGCAACCCAGTGGTTCTGCGCTGCATGACTTTTTGATATTCTTCTGGCAGAGATCTGTGACATATTTAAGATATGACACACGTTTTGTTCCAGCGCAGCCTGTGCAAAAAAGGCTGTTGATTCAATGATACCGCCGATAGTAATCGGATATACATAGTAAGCTGCAGATATACCTTCCAATGCATTACTTACATCATCAAAAACAGAGATATCTCCCTGCACAACTTGTACTCCTCTTTTTTCCAGCTCGTCTGATCGTCTGTCTATCCTGTGGACCATAGCCCTGACAGAAATTCCAAGATCAAGTAATCTGTTAACCGCATTTCTGCCTGTTGAACCGGTAGCGCCGGTTATTAAAACTTTTTTTTCCATGATATGATTTAAATGCTGTTGCTGCTCCGGAAAATTTATTAAGGCATGTCGCAAAAACTTCTTTCGCTGGGATGACATACAGCTGAGTAATAAAATATACTTTTGCAAATATACCGAACGGTATATTATGATTACTGATATTTTAAAAAATAAAATTATGAATGACGGAACAGAACTTTTATCACTGGTAATTGAAGCTCACGGGGGCATTGAGAGATGGAATCAACTTAAAGAAGCAGACATTCACGTGCAGATTGGAGGGTTTACCTGGATCTATAAAGGCCAGCCCGACCTGCTGAATGATATCCATTACCGGGCTCAGCTGCATCATCAGTATGGGAATTATTACCCCTTTGTCTCCCAGGACAATCTCAGTGTATTTGAAACCGGAAGGGTAGCTATTGAGACAAAAGGCGGAGAGCTGATTGAAGAATTGCTGCATCCCAGGGCTAGTTTTGCAGCACATACACGTGAAAGCAAATGGAGCAAACTACAGCTGGTATATTTTGCAAGTTATGCCATGTGGAACTATCTGACATTTCCCTTTAATTTCACTTTACCTGGTTTTATGCTTCAGGAAGTAGAGCCCTGGACAGAAAACGGAGAAAGCTGGAGGCGATTGGAAGTGACATTTCCGGATTACCTGGAAACCCATAGTAAAAAACAAACATTTTACTATGGGGAAGATGGCTTGCTCAGAAGGCATGATTACAATGCTGTTGTTCTTGGCGGCGTTCCGGCAGCTCATTACGTGTACAATCACAAAGACTTCTCAGGCATCATGATACCAACAAAAAGGCGTGTGTATAGTCGTAAAGAGGATAACAGCTTTTCAGCAGAGCCTGTCTTTATTACTATTGATATTCTTGATGTTAAACTCAAATAATGAGGCAGATAAGTATGGCAGGTTGTCAGTTATACCAATTGGTATATTTATTGATGGCTTTAAAAAAAATTTGAAATGGAAACTCAATATGATTTGATCGTTATCGGGTCCGGACCTGGTGGTTATACCGGTGCCATCCGCGCCTCGCAACTGGGGTACAAGGTGGCAATTATAGAGAAATATGACGTCCTTGGCGGTACCTGTACCAATGTGGGGTGTATTCCGGCAAAAGCATTGCTTGACAGTACAGAACATTTTCACCAGGCAAAGGAGCAATTTACCACCCATGGCATAGAGCTGAGCGGCGGCGAGCTGAAACTGAATTTTACGCAGTTTATTAAGCGTAAAGCTGAAGTGATAAGTTCCAACGTTTCGGGCCTCAACTATCTGATGAAAAAAAATAAGATCGATGTGCATGTGGGTAGAGGGAGTTTTCTGGACAGCAGTCGGCTAAGCGTAACCAGAGACGGGAAAGTAACTGAGCTGACAGCAAAGTATTTTATCATCGCGACTGGTTCCAAGCCATCTACTATACCTGGTGTTGTGATTGACAAGGACAGAATTATTACCTCAACTGAAGCTTTGTCGCTCACAGCGCAGCCAAAATCGATGGTGATTATTGGTGGCGGTGTGATTGGTGTAGAACTGGCCTCAGTTTATGCCCGTATAGGTACAGAGGTGACCATCATCGAATATACCGATTCCCTGATTCCAACCATGGACAGAGAGCTGGGAAAAGCCCTTTTCAAGACCCTGGGTAAACTCAACATCAAAACATTGCTGAGCAGCAAGGTGCAGTCGGCCGCAAACCTTGGGGAACAGGCTGCTATCCGCTTTCTGGACAATAAGGGAGCTGAGCAGGAGATCTTTGCAGACTATTGCCTGGTAGCAGTAGGGCGTAAGGCTTATACTGAAGGCTTAAACCTGGAAGCAGCAGGCGTTGAAACTGAAAAAAATGGTAAAGTAAAGGTGAATGCACAGCTGCAGACAAATGTGCAGAACATTTATGCGATAGGCGATGTGATCGACGGGCCAATGCTGGCACATAAAGCAGAAGATGAAGCGGTTTTGGTTGCCGAAGTAATCAACGGGCAGAAGCCGCATATCAATTATAACCTGATACCTTCAGTAGTTTATACCTGGCCGGAAGTGGCCTCGGTAGGTTCTACAGAAGAACAGTTAAAAGCTCAGGGTATAGCTTACCAGAGCGGCAGTTTTCCTTATTCGGCAAGCGGCCGGGCCAGGGCAGCAATGGACACTGACGGTTTTGTGAAAGTATTGGTATCACCGCAATACGGTGAAGTGCTTGGCGTTCATATTATTGGCCCGCGGGCAGCCGATGTGATTGCACAGTCTGTTGTTGGAATGGAATATGAAGTTACGGCAGAGGATATGTACAGAATCAGCTATGCGCATCCTACATATTCAGAAGCTTTAAAAGATGCCTACCTGATCGCCGCAGGTCAGGGGGCAATTAATATATAATTTACACCGTCTAAATATCAAAAATATGAAAATTACCTATTACGGGCACTCCAGTTTTGCTGTCTTTGCCGGAGGCAAAAACATCCTTTTCGATCCCTTTATTTCAGGAAATGAACTGGCTAAAATTGTTAACATCGATGAGATTGCTGCTGATTACATTTTTGTATCACACGGGCATTTTGATCACATACTGGATGTTGTGAATATAGCAAACCGTACCGGCGCACTGGTGGTTGGGAGCTGGGAGCTGTATGATTATTTTAGCAAACAGGGTCTCAAAAATGTTCATCCACTTAATCCGGGCGGTAAAGTGAGTTTTGATTTTGGCAGTGTCAAATCTTTTATCGCCCAGCATTCCAGCAGCTTTCCTGACGGCAGTTATGCGGGGGCAGCAAGTGGATTTGCCTTTCAGACTACGGAGGGAAATTTTTACTACAGCGGAGATACAGCCCTGACGCTGGATATGTCCCTGGTGCCAAAATGGGCAGCTATGGATTTCGCGGTTTTCCCGATAGGCGATGTACTAACGATGGGTGTAGAGGATGCAATTGAAGCGGCTAAAATGGTGCAGGTGAAAAAGGTGCTGGGTGTACATTATGATACCTTTGGATTTATCAAACTTGATCCGGCAGAGGCGATACAGACATTTCAGAAAGCTGGAATGACTTTAAGCTTGCCTGCAATTGCTGAGACCATCGAGATTGATCTATAAACACTTGTATTTAGCAAGTAATGTTCTTATTTTTGTGAAGGAATTATAAACTCAAAAGATGAAACAGATCACGCAGCGTTCTAAATGCCCGGTTAGTTTTTCACTGGACTTTCTCGGAGATAAATGGTCCCTGCTGATTATTCGTGACATCATGGTATATGATAAATTCACTTACGGTGATTTTTTGCAGTCTGACGAAAAGATATCCACCAATATTTTGGCCGACAGGCTGGCTGCGCTGGAGCAGAATGGCTTTATCACCCGTCGTGTTTCTGCTGAAAAAAAGAATAAGATCATTTATGAGCTGACAGAAAAATCTGCCGACCTGGTTCCAATCATTATGGAATACAATATCTGGGGCGCCAAATATAACCCGGACGGGGAACAGGCGCTGATAGAGGAATTGAAGAAGGACAAACAGAAAATGATAGAAAAATATCAGGACAAGATCCGTAGAAATCTGGGAGCTTTGTCCTGATATTTTTTGTAACTAAATCTTTGTCCCGTAAACGAACCTCAGAAATTTTTCTAAACTCTCAGGTTTCCTGCCCAGAATATCTTCGAGATCGGTAACAGTCTCTTCAAACTCTCCCGCTTTCATCGCTGAAGCCCAGTCGGACGCAAATTTAGCGTAAAAAGGAGGGATGCCCGACAATTCCTAATAGGCAACATATTCATCAACGGGAAGATCAACTACAGGAATATCTTTACCCGTAATTTCTGATAAAATGCGGGCAATATCCTGGCGCGACCAGCTTTGGCTGTTGGCAAGAGTGACCTGGAGCGGATATTTATGATCGGCAGTAATGATCTTTGCAAGTGCTTCGCCAAGATCTGAACGTGATGCTACAGCTGCGGCACCATCTCCCGAAGGGAATAGCACGCCTTTTTCAATAACACCCGGTCCAAGCAGAAATGGAATAACATCTATGTACAAGGCGTTGAGTGCGATGGTGTAAGACAATCCCGATGCTGCCAGCAGTTTCTCCATATTAACTTCTCTTTCAGTTACGCCGGGAATGACCCAGCCACTTTCTTTTTTCCCCTGTATACCGGTATAAAGCACATATTTTATGCCTGCATTTTTCGCAGCAAGTATCGTATTGGCTTCGAAACTCTGGTCTGAAAAGGCTGGTGAAGATATCATCAATAATTTGTCTATCCCCGCAAATGCCGCGAGCAAACTATTATAATCGGAGTAATCTCCCTGTCTTACTGTGATGCCTGCGTCTACTAATTCCTGAGCCTTTTCGGGATTCCGGGCAAGTGCAACAATCTGCTCTGAGGGTATAATTCTGAGGAGTGCTTTAATGGTTTCCGCTCCTAAAGCGCCGGTTGAACCTGTTATTAAGATCATAAAATTTATGCTGGTTTTGTTTATAATTAAGTTTATTATGCTACTGCATGTTTGATTTCAATATGTCCTGAGCCTCTGCCAAAAAGATTGTTTTTGGACTGTTCTGTTATTTCATGCGGTGAACCCAGGCTGACCTGGCTAACCGTGTTCAGCTGTTTGATCTGGTCAGCTGTAAGTACCAGATCAATTGAAGAGAGGTTATCTTCAAGCTGCTGCAAAGTGCGGGGGCCGATTACCGTAACTGTAGATAAACTACATTCATCATGCTTCTGACGTATCCAGGCCAATGCCACATCTATCAATTTCGCTCCTTTTTCTTGAGCTATCGCTGCTACCAGATCTATGATGGCTGTTTCGCGTTCGCCTTTTTCATCTTTCACGAGCATACCGCCAGCAACCGCTTTTCTTGAATTTGGATCTTCTTCCTTATTTCTGTACTTCCCGGTCAGGGTGCCTCCGGCGAGCGGCGACCAAAATGCAACACCCAGCCCCAGCGCTTCGGCCATTGGCAACAGTTCCCGGTCAGCCGTGCGCTCAATCAGGTTATACTCCGTCTGAATACCGATGATCGGTGCCCAGCCTCTCAGATCAGCAAGCAACGCTGCATTGGCCACCCGCCATGCAGGAAAATTGGAAAAGCCCGCATAGTTAATCTTTCCCTGGCGCACGAGATCGTCAAGGCCCATTACAATTTCTTCTATCGGTGTTTGTCCGTCATTAAGATGTACCCAGTACATGTCCAGGCGGTCCGTTTTAAGTCGTTTCAGGCTTTCCTCTACAGCGCGCATCATGGCTTTGCGGTTATTGCCGGTAGTATTTAACTCCCCGGAGCCAGCACTGTATTTTGAGGCGATTACAAAGTTATCTCTCTCGCTTTTCAGGAATTCCCCTATGTATGACTCCGACGCGCCCGACTGGTATTGGTCTGCAGTGTCTATAAAATTGCCTCCGGCCCCGGCATAGCGGTCGAAAACAAGTTTCGCCTCTTCTTTTGTTGAACCAAAAGGCCATACTGTTCCAAAGTTGCCTGTACCTAAGGCAAGGTTTGAGACCCTCAGGCCTGATTTCTGTCCAAATATTTGATATTTCATGAGATGACAATAAATAAAATAATGATCGTTATATTTTGTGTTAAAAAAAATTCTTAGTCCCTGACTATGCTTTTTGCGACCTCCATTGCGATCTCCAGCATTTCATCAGACTGCTTTCTGCTTCTGGATACACTATACATCAGAAATCCGAATTCAGAAAGGGCAATGATATGCAATGCTGTTTTTTCAGCCTTGGTTTCCGGGCGGAAAACACCTTCTTTAATTCCCTGCTGAATAACGGTGACCAAATCTTTCTTCCAGAGCATAATTCCTTCTGCGGCCTTTTTACGCAAGGCCTCAAAAGTATCGTCAGCATCAACAAGGGCATTTTGCATAGGGCAACCTCCTTCAGGGAATTTCAGGTTCGCAGAACTGTGGTAGGCTTGTATATACATATACAACTTATCTTTTGTAGTGGTACATTTATTAACCTCAAGCTGTACAAGCCTGCGAAAATTCGCAAGATTATAATCAAAGGCAGCAAGTGCAACTTCTTCCTTATTTGCAAAGTTGCCATAGATACTACCGCTTGTGAGTTGGGTGGCCTTGGTCATATCAGTAATAGAAGTACCTGCATAACCCTTCTTATTGAAGATTGCTGCAGTAGAAGCAATGATGTGTGCACGTGTTCTTTCTGTCTTTGACATTTCCATGTGACAAATATAATGATCGTTATAATATATCATGTGCTTATCAGAGGTTATTTTATTGTATGACTCAGAACTGACGATTGCCTTTTCAGCCTAAGCAGTTGAGAGGTAGTTATGACCTATCGGTCATTTATATGTAAAGTAGTCAATTACCTTCTTAAGTGACCGAAAGGTCATTTATATTTGTATTGTCTTTCATCTTCTGATATGACACAACAACTAAAATAAATAGAAATGGATAACTACACACATCACACCGCGCCCACACAGTTTGTATCGGGCAATGGTATCAAATTCGCTTATCGCCGGTTTGGGAAAACCGGAACAATTCCGCTGGTCTTCTTTCAGCACTTCACAGGTACACTCGACAACTGGGATCCGGCAGTGACTGACGGAATTGCGGCAGAGCGCGAGATCATTATTTTTGATAACGCCGGCATAGCCAGCACAGATGGCGAGGTTGCCAGTACCATCAAAGGTATTGCGGCTACGGCACTCAATTTTATCGACGCGCTGGGCCTGCAGAAAATTGATATTTTTGGCTTTTCCATGGGAAGCTTTGTTGCGCAGCAAATCACAGTAGACCGTCCCGGTCTTGTCCACAAACTCATTCTGGTAGGTTCCGGTCCCCGGGGCGGGGAAGGACTGGCTACGTTTTCAGCAGAAGTATGGGCCATGTTCTCCAAAGAATACGCCCAACCGGACGAACTGCTGCTGGAAACCTTTTTTGCACCTACAGAAAGCAGTCAGGCAGCCGGATGGAAATTCCTTGAAAGGATCCGGACAAGGATAGAAGACAGGGATATCAATATCAATGAGAAGGTAGTGCCCGCACAATTGGCGGCAATTGCCGAATGGGGAACACCTGCAGAAGGATCCTATGATTACCTGAAAGAAATCCAGATCCCTGTACTGGTAGTAAATGGTAAAAGAGATGTTCTTTTTCCGACGGTAAATTCATATATCCTGCAACAGCACCTGCCTGATGCCCGTCTTGTAATTTATCCAGACAGCAATCATGCATCACAATCGCAGTTTACAGAAAATTTTCTCATGCAGGTGAGTGAGTTTTTAAATTAAGCATCAGGTATTTCGGTGAGTAGCGTCTTTCCCCCCGGAAAGACGCTTTTTTGCTGTCAGCACTACAAAAATTACCCTGGGAGGACAATTATTCTACTTTTATACATACCACTTGGTATATAATATTTTATTTTTGATCAGCAGAAATTCATGATTCTTGTCACATATGAGAATTTGTTGTGTCTTTTGGCTGCAGAGAGATCAAAAAGCTGCATGTAGTTAAATGTGGTCAGTCCTGTGGCCGCTGTTTAACTGAACTTAAATCATTAATATTTTTAAATTGAAAAGACTAATTATTTTCTTCGCCATTTTTTGCGTTCAAATCTGTCATGCACAGACCAGCCCATTTATCCGATGGATGCAGCAGCCCGTACTTTCACCTGATGGCCAGTTTATCACTTTTGGGTATAAGGGCAATATTTATAAGGTTTCCTCATCCGGAGGGACCGCAAACCCAATGACGGTTAACAATTCATATAACGGCTATCCTGTTTGGAGCCACGACGGGAGCCGGATAGCTTTTGCTTCTAACCGCTATGGAAATTTTGACGTGTTTGTCATGCCGGCAACCGGCGGTAATGCTGAGCGCCTCACGTTTGATTCTTCAAAGGATCTTCCATATGATTTTTCTGCAGATGACAGCCAGGTCTACTTTGGAACTGACCGCCATGATTTCTATACTTCGGTAAGGTATCCAAACGATAATCTGTGGATGAAGCTATATGCTGTTCCCGTAAAAGGCGGACGCAGTCTGATGATCAATTCTGCTGGTACAGAATCCGTGCATTTTAATAAAAACGGGGATAAATTTCTTTTCCAGGACCGTAAGGGCACCGAAGATCCATGGAGAAAACACCACCGGTCGGCTGTGACCCGGGATATATGGTTGTATGATATCAAAACTAAATCGTACAGCAAGGTATCTGATTTTGAGGGCGAAGACCGGGAGCCGGTTTGGGGTGCAGGGGATAATTTCTATTATCTCAGTGAACGCAACGGCAGTCAGAATTTGTTCCTGTCTTCAGTTCAGCATCCCTCAGAAATCAAACAGCTCACTAACTTCACAAAAGATCCGGTTCGTAATCTCTCACGGGCAGCCAATGGCCTGATCGCTTTTACTCAAAAAGGTGAGCTATACACCATGCAGGAGGGACAGGCGCCGGTTAAAATTAATATTGCTGTAGCGGCTGATTTTAACACCGGACAGATACAAAATATATCCATTAAAGATGGTGCTTCGGAAATGGAAGTATCGCCGAATGGCAAAGAAATCGCCCTGGTTGTAAGGGGCGAGATTTATGTAACGGCAATCAATGGCAGCGGTACCAGAAGGATTACAAACACGCCGTACCAGGAAAATATGGTTGAATTTAGCCCGGACGGCAGGAGCCTGATTTACGCTGCGGAGGAAAATGGTTCATGGGATATCGAAAAAGCATCCTTAAAAAATAAGAATGAACCCTACTTCTATGCTGCAACTACAATAGCTACAGAACCGCTGATTGCCTCAGTGAAAGATGAGTTCAAAGGTGTTTATTCGCCTGATGGAAAAAAAATCGCGTACCTGGAAGACCGCAATATACTCAAGGTTTATATTCTGGAGAAGCACACCGCAGTTACTGTTTTAGCTGAGGGCAATAATTATGCTTACCGCAACGGGGATATCAGTTTTAGCTGGTCGCCAGACAGCCGCTACCTTTTAACTTCGTCTTCTGAAGGACATGCCGGAAATGATAACGTTATTTTGCTTTCTGCCGATGGCAGCGGAAAGCCTATCAACCTTACGCAGAGCGGATTTGACACTGAGCAGCCGCAATGGGGAATAGGCGGAAAGATGATGTATTATACTTCAAATAAAGAGGGTTTAAGAAGTCTCTCGCAGGGGCCAGGTCAGTCTGATATATATGCCACATTTTTTGATCAGGCTTTATTCAACAGTTTTCAGCTCAGTAAAAATGATCTTTCGCTTCAGGATGAGATGAAAAAACGGGACACTTCTGCTGTGGCTGCTAATTCAAAACCGCAGAAAAAACTTGCTGCAGATTCGGCCCTTAAGGTAAACCTCAACCTGAATAACCTGGATATCCGGACAATCAAACTTAGTCAGAATTCAGCAGAAATTGCAACCACTATATTATCTGCGGATGGGGAACGTCTGTTTTTCCTGGCTAAATATGACAATGCTTTTGACCTTTGGGTTACAGCCCTGCGCAGCCATGACACCAGGAAACTGGCATCTCTGGATGCCGGAAATGCAGGGATGGAGCTTAGTAAGGACGGAAAAAGCATTTTTATTTTAGCTGACGGAAAAATCCTGAAGATTGATGCAGAAAGTGGTGTAAAGACTCCTTTGGCCTTTAATGCGGTGATGGACCTGAATGCGGATGCCGAAAGAAGCTATATTCTAGACCATGCATATCAGCGGATGCTGACAAACTTCTTTGATCCCAAATTGCAGGGCGTAGATTTGAAATACTACCATGATGAGTATGCAGGTTTTCTCC
Organism: Pedobacter westerhofensis; assembly: GCF_900182595.1. GTDB lineage: Bacteria > Bacteroidota > Bacteroidia > Sphingobacteriales > Sphingobacteriaceae > Pedobacter > Pedobacter westerhofensis. Next base: position 12,152 of record NZ_FXTN01000014.1, read on the forward strand.
CCTACATCAATAATAACTATGATTTCCAGGTTCTGCTGAGTGAGTTTCTGGGCGAGTTGAACGCTTCACATACCGGCGGAAGATATGCTCCGGTATTCCCTAACGGTGATGAAACTGCCGCCCTTGGATTGCTTTACAATGTGAAACAGGGAGGCATAGGTTTAAAAGTAGAGGAAGTGATTGCCGGCGGTCCTTTTGACCTGGCAGGTTCGAAGATGCGCAAAGGGAGTGTGATTGACCAGATCAACGGTGTAGAGATCACAGCAGATGCAGACTGGGCCGCCTTGCTCAACCGCCAAAAAGGGAAATATACGCTGATCGGATTTCATAATCCTGAAACAAATAAAAGTTACCAGGAAACTGTAAAACCCATCGCAGCCCGTTCGGAGACCAATTTATTGTATAACCGCTGGACCCACCTGATGGAACACCTTACTGACAGCCTTTCTGGTGGAAAGGTTGGGTATGTTCATATCAGGCAAATGGATGAGGCCAACTTCAGAATTACGATTGATAAGGTGAAAGGTAAAAACAGGGATAAAAAAGCACTGATTATTGATTCCCGGTTTAATCCTGGGGGCAACCTGCACAAACAGCTTGTTCAGTTTTTCAGTGAAAAAACCGATATTGTTGCAAGGCCGCAGAGTCATCATTATTTTCAGGACGGGCAGCCGGACGGTTCTGCAAAACCAACCTGTGTATTGATGAGTGAAGGGAACTATTCTGACGGATTTAATTTTCCTTATTTGTACAAGCGGAAGGGGGTTGGCAAACTGATCGGTGCTCCTGTAGCAGGGACTGGTACAGGCGTGTTTTGGGAGCAGCAGATAGATGATACAATGGTAATCGGATTCCCTCAGTTAGGTTTGTCATGGATTGGAGAGGAAACCCTGTTTGAAAATCATCAGCTGGAACCCGATATTAAAGTGATTAATGAATACAATTATTTTTTAAATGGAAAAGACCAGCAGCTGGAAACAGCCGTTAAAGAAATGTTAAAAGCCATATGAAACATATACTAGATCAGCCTGTGTGGGCTGCACTCGTAACAGGTAATAGCAATCTGGCTCAGGGAACTCCTGAGGCTAAATACTTTGATAAGACCATTTCACCCTTTGTGGATGTGGCGCATCATGATACTGCCCATTTCAAGAACCTGTATGACGCTGTTCCCGGTAACCGGGATGTATGGATGTTTTCCCTGCAGAAAAACCTGGATCTGGGACCATGGAAGGTTGTTGATACGACTGACACGCTGCAGATGGTTTACAAGGGCCTGCCATCAGAAGCTCAGCCGGCAAAAAAGGTCAACCCGGCAGCCAAACATAGTGAGGAGCTGATCACCCGCCCACTGCAGGACGCAGATATCCCTGCAATGCTTGCCCTGACTGAACAAACCAAACCCGGACCGTTTGCTGAAAGAACATTCGATTTTGGTCATTTCCAGGGTATATTCCATAATCATAAATTAGTAGCCATGGCTGGGCAGCGTTTACATCCCGGCGCTTTTGCCGAAATCAGCGGCGTTTGCACGCATCCTGATTTTACGGGCAGAGGTTTGGCACGACAGCTGATGCAGGACCAGATCAACCGGATATTGCAGAATGATGAAACGCCGTTCCTGCATGTTAGACTCGCAAATCTTAATGCTGTTAAACTATACCAGCTGATTGGATTTGAAATCAGGGCTCAGCTTTGTGGTTATGTACTAAAGAAGTAGGATACTTTGTTCTTCAATCTCAGCTTTTAGCATATCCATCAGGATGTTCATTTTGTCGTTGTTGCCTGATACCCTGGAAATGAGTATGCCACCTTCGATCATCGCATAAGTCTTTGTAGCAAAGGCAGCGGCGTTCCATGTTTTCTTAAACAGGCCGGCTTCCATACCTTCCTCCACGGTGTCCTGGATAAATTTCTGTACATCAACAACGATCTTGCAAACTTTATCCCGGATGATGGGACTGGTATCATCTGCTTCCATCCCAAAATTCATCATCGGGCATCCGCCTGCGACAGGAGGGTTTAAGGGATCAGACAGGAAATCCAGCATTGCAAAGAGCTTCAGTTTTGCATTCTTTTCAGTGTTTACTGCGGCAAGCGTTCTGTCAACAAATGCATTGAGGTTATAATCTACCACACTATAAGAAAGCTCTTCTTTATTTTCAAAGTGAACATATAAACTTCCTTTGGCCAGCTGGGTAGCTTCCATAATATCACTCATCGAAGTGCCTGCGACACCCTTGGTCATAAAGATAGGGGCGGCTTTTTCGATAATGAACTGTTTAGTCCGCTCAGCTTTCGTCAGTTTATCCATATACAAATATACAATGACCGTACGGTCATTTGCAAATGAGCGCGCTTCTTTGTTGCGATATTGACCTGAGATTGACTGAACATGAAATCTTTTTACTGATTTTCGTGTTCAGTCAATTACAGTATTAAAGACCCTGATTAAACTGTTCCACAGCAGTAAAAGGGTTGCTGAAATAATCATCGCGTTGTTGCCCTGTGTCGCCAACATATATCTCATATAAATTATTTGAGATACCGTTAAAGATATCATCAGCCACTACGCTTGGCGGAATGCCATTTTCTGCGCCGCCGATTGGCCCGCTTCCTTCGGTATTGATCAGCGAAGGCATCACTTCAAAGACTTTTACGTTGGTATCTTTTGCCAGTGTCATCCTGAGTGCTACGGTATGCGAATGAAGTGCAGCTTTAGTGTCTGAATATGTAGGTAAAATGATCAAGGGGTGAAAAGAAACATTAGAAGTAATGTTTACTACTGCAGCTTCTGGCTGTTCCTGCAAAATTGGGAGTAAGGTTTCAGTAAGCCTTACCGGAGCAAAATAATTGGTTTCGAATTCAGTTTTTGCTTTATCAAATGCGCCGGCACCTTCACCCAAAGTATATAAAAGGGCACCACCGGCATTATTGATTAGTACGCTCAGATCGGGAAACTCATTTTTTATTCTGGCAACCAGGGCAGCAATAGCTACTTCATCCGTTACATCGCATACAATGCCGGTAAGGCCCAGTTCTTTGCCTGCTTTCTCTATTTTTGCTGCATTCCTTCCGGCAATGATGACTGTATTGCCTTCTTCGCTTAAGCGTTTTGCAGTTGCATAACCAATACCAGAGCCACCTCCGGTTATCAGAATCGTTTTTTTAGTTAAGTTCATTTTATTCGAGTTTTTGTGTTACAATACCATAATACATATCACTTGCATATTGCAAGTGTAAAGGTAATGCATAATACTTGCAATATGCAAGTGATATCAAATAAATTTTTGAATCAACTGTATAACATCGGTTTACCGTTATTGGGACTGAGGTTTGCTGAAAAATATTGGGGATATATTTTCTGTTTTCATCTGCTCTAAACTCCATTCCATTAGTTCCTTAATAAAGGGAATAAGCTTTCTCCCACGATCTGTAATGGAATATTCTACCTTGGGAGGTACAACAGGAAACATTTCGCGGTTGATCAAACCATCAGCTTCCAGCTCCTTTAAACTTTGTGTAAGCATCTTGGTGGTAATATCGGCAACTGCCCTGCTAAGTTCTCCATACCGCAATACTTTGGCTTCGTACAGGTAATACAAAATACGACCTTTGTATTTACCGCCAATTCTTTTGAACCCATAATCGATAGGGCAGCATTTGAATGCTTCAATCTTATTGTCTTTTGCCATTTTGTGTTTGAATTATCTCAGCTGATCTTTTATGATTTGTGTTAAGCTCCATCCGGATCTTGTTATCCAAGCCCTGGCAAAGGTAATTTTTTCCTTGCTTGTGTACAGTGTGTCCATCTGGATACGCGTCATTTTTTTGTCTACTTTTCTTTTTAATGGCCGAATAAGATGCTGATAATCAACAATACATTAAAAAAGGTACATATCGCACTAATAAGTACATACTTGTCACAAGGGAGAAATGAGGATAGGTTTGTTGCACAGAAAAGAAAATTAAAAGAAAATCAATGAAAGCAGCAGTTTATTATGAAAACGGAGGACCCGAGGTTTTCCGTTTGGAAGAAGTACCGGCCCCGGTTCCGCAAATCGATGAAATCCTGATCCGTATTCACAGTATCAGCATTGAAGGGGGAGATCTGATCTCCCGCGAAATGCTTCCCCTTGAAGCTATTCCAACTATCGTAGGGTATCAGTCGGCAGGTACTATTGTGGCAATGGGTGATAGTGTAACAGGCTTTAGCATTGGGCAGCGTGTTTTGGCGAACAGCCGCTCCGGCTCTCATGCAGAATACATTGCCGTTGAGGCCAGCAGGGTATGGGCAATATCCGATCAGATGAGTTTTGAAATTGCCGCGGCGGTGCCGGTGATCTTTTTCACCGCGCATGAATGCCTCTTTACTTTTGGCCGTTTGCAGGCCGGCCAGACTGTACTGATTCATGGTGGGTCTGGAGCATTGGGCTTAGCTGCGATCCAAATTGCAAAAAAAGCAGGTGCCCGGATAATTACTACCGGGTCAGACGATGATAAACTGGAGCGGTTGAGAGCCTTTGGTGCCGATTATCAGGTCAATTACCGGAAGGATGATTTTGTTGAGGAGGTGATGAAAATCACGAATGGTAGGGGAGTGGACCTTGTACTGGATTCTGTAGGCGGATCCAACCTGGCAAGAAGTATCCAATCGGTACGGTTTAGGGGCATAGTCACTTTTGTGGGAGGCACAGGCCGGGACCAGACACCGCTTGATCCGTATCTGCTCTGGCCAAAAAATGTAAGCCTCTCAGGAGTCTTTATCCCCATGACGATAGAGTTTGAACGCCAAAGGCTGCATGATGTAGTCTCCGCATACCTGCAGGACATCGCAGAATCTAAATACCAGGTGGTGCTGGACAAAACCTTTAGCCTGAATGAAGTGACGGAAGCGCATCAGTATATACTGGACAAGAAGGCATTTGGCAGAGTGATTATGCAGCCATAATTAAAAAGGGTCAGGCCATTTCACTGACCTGACCCTGATGACTGTTTTCTGTGGATTAACGGCTGGCAATCTGTTCTTTGCTCAGCCCATCTACCGCCTGCACCAGCTTGCTGAACTCTTCCTTATCATATAAGCGTGTTAAAAACCTAATTTTACCTTGTCTGTCAATAACTACATTTCTGGTTACACCAGCTTTTTTGTCGGCAAATTTCTGGAAAATTTCTGCTCCCGGATCCAGGGCCAGCGGATAACTGATTTTGATGTCTTTGTGAAATTTCTGAACAGTAGCCAATGGCTCGTCACGGTCTACTCCAATCAGGACAACGTCTTTATCCTTATAAGCCTGCCAGATGTCGCTTTCCAGATAGGGCATTTCCTCGCGGCATACCGTACACCAGGACGCTGTAAACTGCAGGATGACGATCTTTCCTTTAAGTTCTTTTAATGAAGTTTTAGTACCGTTTTGAAGTACAAGATCAAAGTTGTCCGGCGCCTGATCACCAACCTTAACCAGATAGCCCCTGCTGTCGCTGTTCGGGTTATCAAATGTCTTTTCCTGCGCAGACGAGGCAAGTGTTGCCAGGGCAATGGCAAGTGTAAAAAATATCTTTTTCATGATCTGTAAAATATCGGGTGAGGATAGGTTAATTAGGTACTCTTAATGTATACTAATTTAGTAGTACAAATTAAGGCAATAGTCTTTTCTTATCCAATTAATCTTGAATTTATTTACATTATTTTGTGAAAAGTGTCATAATGATATCATCGTTGCTGGTTGGGATGCCAGCAGGCAGGCCTGCTCCGCGAGCATCTCCTGAAAGACAAATTTAAAAATGGTGCTTATCCAGCATCACCTTTCTGTATTGCTCCGGGCTCACACTGTTGTGCTTTTTAAAGTGACGGGAAAAGTAAGAGAAGTCCTGAAAACCTAATTCATCGGCAATTTGTCCTACAGGAATATGGCTTTGCACCAACATTCTTTTTGCTTCCAGGATAATGCGCTCCCTGATAAATTCACTTGCAGTTTTACCTGCTGCTTTCTTAACGGCCTCATTTAGATAATGGGGAGTAATGCAGAGCGCAGAACCATAAAATGATAACTGATGCGCTGTACGGAAATGCCTTTCAACGAGGATTCTAAACTTATCAAAAACCAGTATGTGTGCGCCAATAACGGTATTGCTGGTCTGCTGGTCAAAATATTTGCGCTGCAGCACCTCAAAAAATACATAAAGCAGGGAACTGATCACCATTTTTGAGAAATCTGTTCTTGCAAACTCCTGATAAATCAGCTTTAGTACCGGCTCCAGTGTTTCTTTGCTCTCTTCATCCAGTACAATTCCCGGATTTTTATAACTGTTATGGAGAAATGCCAGCTTGCGTAGGGCTTCTTTGTTGGTGAAATTTAAAATAAAAAATTCCTCTGAGAACATAATGCTGTCGCCCTGCACCGACTGATATTCTTCAAAATGATGTGTTTGCCCGGGCGACATGAAATAGATCGTGTCGCGGGAGAGTTCCAGTTCCTGATTATCTACAAAATGTTTGGTACTTCCCTGTCTGATCCATAGCATTTCATAAAAGCTGTGTTTATGTGGCCACACAAAAGGCGCAGGCCTGTTCAGCTGCTGAAAGGGAACAATTACAAACTGATTTTCTTTTGTATAAAAAGGCGAGAAATCTTTGATATCATAGACAGGGATCATAATTTGGTGTCGATTTTCTAACCAGAATTTGCAGGTTGGCAGCTAAGATAAGAAAAGTACCATTGAAGATACGATTTATACTAACGGCAATTGAACGGGCGTACTATCTTTAAAATTTTAAATTACACCAAAAATATAACTGTATGTCATATGGACAATTAGGCTTTGATCCACGTTACCCTTCTATTGGCGACCTGAAAAAAAAAGCAAAAAAACGTATTCCTAAATTCGCATTCGACTATCTGGAAGGTGGCTGCAATGAGGAAGTTAATCTCTCAAAAAATGAAAGAGATTTCCATGATGTAGAGATGATGCCGCAATATCTGCAAAATTATGCGGGTGTCGATATCAGTGCCGAATTGTTTGGCCATCGCTATGATGCTCCTTTCGGCATATCGCCGATTGGCCTGCAGGGACTGATGTGGCCAAATGCCTCAGAAATCCTGGCCAAAGCGGCTGTTAAACATAATGTGCCATTTATTTTAAGTACTGTGGGGACCAGCAGTATTGAGCGGATTGCCGAAGTAACTTCAGGGAAATTCTGGTTCCAATTGTATCATCCTGCTAAAACTGAGATGCGCGATGATATCCTGCAAAGACTGAAAGATGTGGAATGCCCTGTTCTGGTGGTACTCGTTGACGTCCCGTCATTTGGATTCCGTTACCGGGAAATTAAGGCAGGGTTATCTATGCCGCCTAAGATGAACATCAGAAATGTGTTCCAGTCGGCCATCCGACCACAATGGTCTTTTGAAACCCTGACCACCGGTATTCCGGAATTCGCTACTTTAAAAAAGTATATGGAAAAAGGCCTGGATATGGGGCAACTGGGGCAGTTTATGAATGCTTCTTTTGATAAGCGGGTCGATATGAACAAGATTTCAGCGATCAGGGATAAATGGAAAGGTAAGCTGGTCCTGAAAGGAATTGTAAGTGACCAGGATACCGAGAAAGCAATTGCGCTGGGAGCAGATGGAATTATTGTATCCAACCATGGTGGGAGGCAGATCGATGCCGGCGAGTCCTCAATCCGGTCGTTGGGAAACCTTTCCGGGAAATATAAGGACAAAATCACTGTTATGATGGATGGCGGCATCCGTTCCGGTCCAGATATCGCGAGGGCAATTGCCAGTGGTGCTGAGTTCACTTTTATGGGCAGGCCATTTATGTACGGTGCTGCTGCATTGGGCAAACAGGGTGGTGATCATACGATTGGTCTTTTTAAAGCACAGTTTAAACAGGCAATGGAACAATTGTGCTGTGAAACGATTGCAGGCTTACCTGGTACGCTGATCAAATACAAATAGTTCTTCCTGGATTTTAAAATTGGTTTTCGTCGGTGAATACAGGATGAACGACGATTTTGGTCGATGGTTTTAACAGTACTTCATATATTCGAATACTATACCGGCAGGGCTATAGATCCTGCCGGTGATCTAATATTTAAATAATGAAGAAGTTTCAACCCAATTGGTCCCGCCGGCAGTTTCTTTCGGCTGCTGGTATCGCAACCGCAGGAACCGCTATGATGATGAGCCCTCTGGCAGCATGGGCGATTGAAGAGATTGACCCCCGTATAGCAAAAATCGTAGCTGATACCATGGGTATTGATACACACAATCATATTGATGTGCCGTTGAACACAGCTGAATTGCCCGGTCCAAAAATAGATCTGGCAGCTGAGATGAAACGTTCAGGTTTATCGGCCATCTGCATGACCTTCGCAACGGATTATCAGAAGGGAGATGCTTATGAGCGTTTTCTCAACGGATTGACCGCAATGGATGAGCAGCTGAAAGTTAACGGTTTGCAGCGTGCATTCACATTGCGGGATCTTCAAAAGGCTCACAGAAATCACCATCCAGCCGTAATCCAGTCCGTAGAAGGTGCTCATTTTCTTGAGGGACATTTGGACAGGCTTTCAGTGGCCTATAACCGCGGTCTGCGGGTCTTAACACTTCTGCACGACAGCGATGCCAATGTGCCACTGGGTGACGTTTTTACAAATCCAATCCATTACGGAGGTTTGACATCTTTTGGAGCAAATGTGATCAGGGAATGCAACAGGCTGGGTATCCTTGTGGACCTTTCACATGCCAACGTGCCAACAGTAACCGCTGCACTCAAAGTGGCAAGTCATCCTTTACTCGTTTCACATACTGGCCTTGATACTCAACTGGGACAGAATGAAACTATGGCGCGCATGATGCGCCCCAGGCTGATCAGTAAGGAACATGCGAAATTTTTGGCCAGTACCGGAAGTGTAATTGGTGTTTGGACGCATCTGGCGGATACTGCGCTGGAGTATGCACAAAATATCCGTGCAATGGTTGATGTGGTCGGAATAGATCATGTTTGCATTGGAACAGATACGAAGCTCACTCCGGCATATCATCCGCCTGGAGATAAACGGGGTGGTGCCGGCGGCAAAATGGGCGGCGGATCCAATGAAACCTGGCCCGATCAGAAATTTGGCTTCTATTATACTGTAGTTGATGCACTACTCAAAACCGGCTTCAACCGCGATGAAATTGGCAGGATCGGCGGCGGTAATTTCTGCAGGGTATTTGATGCCGCTACCAAAGGCCATCATTAAGGTTAAGTTGCCAAAATTCCATTTGCCTTAGCCGGGATGTAAGATCCCGGTTATCGCTTCAGCATAATCCCATAGTTTGACGGCTGCGGCTGTATCTTTTGCTCCATCGCTCACTATGGCAGAAGCAGGTTATCCCCGCAATTCATACAAGCCATCAGGCCCTTAATAGTCGTTTCCCTCTACCTATGCTGAAGTTGCAGCATAAAGTGCGGGAAGTGCCCCCTGCCAGGCCGGCATCAGCTCACCATACTTTTCTATCGCCGCTATGTAGTCCAGCGGATCCATGTATCTGATTACATTACTTTCAGTAACCCCGGGATGGGCTGCCATAGAAATAATGTCGTATACGGGCAGGTCTTCTATCTTTGAAATGTCAAAATGCCCGGTGCTGATGATGTTATCGTAAAGCGTTCCTTAGAGGGATTTGTAGAAATCTTCTGTCCGCATAAAACCTTTCATGATATAAAATTACGAGAACTAAGTAAGCACTCCCCTCAGATATTTTTTATGACATTCTTCACAGTTGTGTCTAAAGACACAGATTCAAAACCATTATCATTTTATGCCGTTGTCAGGTTATACTATTATTAAACAATCAGTTTATAAAAATCATATGGACTTAAATATCAGCGGAAAAGTAGCCCTTATCACTGGCGGAGACTCAGGAATGGGACTGGCAACAGCAAAAATATTAGCAGCAGACGGCGTTAAAATTATTCTGTCGGATCTTGACGAAGAAAGCCTGAAGGATGCCGCGGCAGAACTTACAGCAGAGGTGAAAGATGTTAAGGTGAGTACATTTGCGGCCAACCTGGCCGATAATGCCAGCGTTTTGAAACTTGCAGCATTTGCAGAGGAACAATATGGAGGAATAGATATCCTCATCAATTCTGCAGGTGCGAGAGGCGCTGCAGGAGATTTCCTTACGCTAACAGATGAGGACTGGCAGGAGACGATCAATACAGATCTGATGGGGGCGGTACGTGTGTGCCGCGCATTTATTCCACAACTTCAAAAGAAAGGCTGGGGCAGGGTGATCCTGATTGCATCAGAGAATGCCTATCAGCCTTATGAAGAAGAAAGTCCTTATAATGCTTGTAAGGCGGGAATCATTAACCTTTCCAAATGTTTGTCGAGATCTTACTCCAAAGATGGATTGTTGTTCAATTGTGTGTCGCCAGCATTTATAGAAACACCAATGACAGATGCAATGATGGACGATCTGGCAAAAGAACGTGGCGAAACGCGTGAGGAAGCAATCAAATGGTTCCTGAAGAATAAACGTCCTAATCTGGCGGTTGGCAGAAGGGGCAAACCGGAAGAAGTAGCAGCTGTGATCGCTTTTCTGGTTTCAGAACAGGCAAGTTTTGTAAACGGAGTAAATTACCGTGTTGATGGCGGTGCAGTAGAGTCTGCCTTTTAGATCATGGGAGAGCAGAATGAAAAACCAGCATTGGTATTTTTGCATTATTTCGGCGGTTCATCGCAAAGTTGGAAATGGGTAGCGCAGTTGCTATCCGATAGGTATCAGTGTATTTTGATCGACCAGCCGGGGTTTGGAACTGAACCTGCCCTGGCTACACCTTCGATCCAGAGTTTTGCGGGGCATATTGCGGAGCAACTGCAAAGCCTGAACATTACGGGTTATACACTTATCGGCCATTCCATGGGAGGTAAAATTGCGATGCAGATGGCAGTTGATGATCAGCGCGCAGAATTTGATCGTGTCAAGCGATTGATCCTGATTGCACCATCTCCACCCAGCACTGAACGAATGCCCAAAGAGGAACAGCTCAGAATGCTGATTCATCCTGATAGGGAGCAGGCGGAAACTACTGTGAAAAACGGAACGATAAAATCACTGGCTGCAGAACAGCACGATCTTGCAGTCTACACTCAGATGATTGTCGAAGAAACAACCTGGCGCTGGTGGATTAAGGAGGGGATCAACCATTCGATAGCTGATGCAGTCAGAGAGCTTCAGATTCCCATCACCCTGATCGCGTCAAAAGACGATCCTGCGGTAACCTATCAAATGACTACAGAAGATGCTATTCCGAATCTACCTTTGCATACTAAGATGATATCAACAGAAGGTATCGGGCACTTGTTTCCTCTGGAAGATGCCGACTGGACTGCAGCGCAGATATCAGCTATTGAAAGTACAGTATGATTTGATTACTTTGGTTTGTTTGCTGTATAACCTTTATAAAGAAAATGCAGGGCGTCATATTCTGCAATCAAGGGAACAGAGCCATGATCATCGTCTTTGTAATATTTATAGCTGTACTGGAGTCCGCTGCCGGAATGGTTCCTGATCACTTTGTTCAGCGCAAGTATAGCTCTGATATGTTCGGTATCTCCTGTGGTATCGCTAAGCACTTTCGTGGTATCCATACCTGAGGCCATTGTATTTGCTATACCCAGAAACAATGACTTCCCGAGTAATTTTTTATCCGTCATTGCTGATGGTGTTTCCTTTAGTAACTTCCTGCTATCCCACCACATACTTGGGTCAATAGCCACATACTGGTTAAATAACTCCGGATGGTGGATCATGATATTCATTACGGTGAGACCGCCAAATGAATGCCCTATGATTGACCGCTGAGGCGAGGGAGCATAAAGAGAATCAATATGTGGCATCAGTTCTTTTTCGATGAAGGCTACAAATTTCTCGCCGCCTCCGGATTTCTTAAACATTGGATATTTTTTACCCTCAGGACCGGTCAGTGCATTTGTAGGAGTCAGATCCCTTGTTCTGTCTTTATTGGGTATTCCCACCACGATCATCTCTGGCAGTACAGAATTGCCATTGATCTCGCTGAGTTGCTGGATCATGCCGGTAACGGAACTGAAATGACTTTCAGCATCCAGCAAGTACAGTATCGGATAGTGTTGCTTTTGATATTTGATATCGCTGGCAGAGGAGGGCAGGTAAATCCAGATCTTTCTGTCCTCGTTTAAAATCCTGGAATGCAAACTATCCACCTTGCCAATAATCAGATTGCCATTTTTTACAGTTTGTGCAGTAGCGGTAAAAACAGCGCACAGGAATAATATGATAAGCTGGAAGTTTTTCATTTGGAACATAAATTTTGGTCAGCAAATGACCAGGGTCTAAGGTATTTAAAAATTGGCAATTAAATAAATGAACTGATCTTGGCACCATTTTTAGACATAACTAAGTATGACAGCTATAAAAAACATCCAACCCTTAAGTCCGGAAGCAGTATTTGATCTTTTAAAAGTAGAATTCTCTGAATACGTAAACAATGCACTGGGTTCTAACCTGAGTGTAGAATTTGCACATGTTGCCGATATCGTTAACATCTCTTTTCCTGAAGTTATTGAAGGAACAGTTTTCACGCTGACTGTATCTGATGACAGTATTGAGGTTTCAAAAAATGAGACTGAAGGAGATTACAATACAGATTTGCTTGAAGAACAGCTAAACGAATTTCTGGCTGTTAAAGCAGGATAGTTTGGTCTGCAGATTATGATATAATTTGATCAGTACAGAATGATCTGATGAAAAAGTGCTAAGAAATAACTTAGCACTTTTTTTGTGACGATTTACCGGCGTTCGCCAATCTGCTGCCGCCACATCGAATAATACAGCCCTTTTAATGCAAGTAATTCATCGTGTGAACCCGCTTCAGATATTCTGCCTTTTTCCAGCACATAGATCTGATCAGCGTGCATGACGGTCGACAATCTGTGCGCAATCAGGATCGTCATTTGTTCCCTGCGGTCGGATATTTCCCTGATGGTGTGTGAAATTTCTTCTTCAGTCAATGAATCCAGTGCGGAGGTTGCTTCATCAAATATCAGGAGCCTTGGTTTCCTCAGTAATGCCCGGGCTATGGAAAGCCTTTGTTTTTCACCGCCGGAAAGTTTCATCCCGTTTTCTCCAAGGATAGTATCCAGCCCATGCGAAGCTCTTTCAATGAGCTTGCTGGCTGACGCCTTTTTAAGGGCTTCTATAATTTCGGCCTCTGTAGCCAATGGGTTTACAAACAGCATATTCTCACGGATAGACCCCGCATACAGCTGCGTGTCCTGGGTCACAAAACCAATCTGCCGGCGCAATGGGTTATAGCGGATTTTTTTGGAACTGGCTCCGTTAAACAGAATTTCTCCTTCAACAGGAAGATAAAGGCCTACAAGCAATTTTACAAGCGTAGATTTTCCCGAGCCGGAAGGGCCCACAAACGCTGCGGTCTGACCATTAGTGATATCAAATGATATACCGTCAATAGCATTATAATTTGCTGTCTTGTGCCTGAAAACTACGTTTTTGAAATCCAGGTTTTCTAAAGTCCCAAATTCTATCGGATTTTCCGGACGTGTTTCTACCGGTTTTCCCATTAATATATCAAATGTATTCAGCGATGCGTCAGCCTCCCTGTAGAGAATAATCATATTCCCGAGATCCTGCAGGGGGTTAAAAATAGCAGTAGAGATGAACTGCATAGCTATAAGTTCTCCGGTAGAAAGGACTTTTCTGAAGATCAGCCACAATAAGATGAACAATACAGATTGCTTTAATATGTTCAGCAGGTTTCCCTGGAAAAAGGAGAGGATGCTCACCTTTTTTGCCTTGAGCATTTCCAGGTTAAAGATCTTCAGCGTCTGTGCATTCAGCCTCCTGATTTCTGAAAAAGTAAGGCCGAGGCTTTTTACCAGTTCAATGTTCCGCAGGCTCTCGGTGATCACCCCCGCCTGGCTGTCTGCCTGCCGGTTGATGGAGCGCTGAATGGCTTTTACCCTTTTGGATATCAGCCCGGTAAGCGAGCCCAGCAGCAGTACGCCAACAAAGAAAACAGGGACTAACAGCCAGTTTTTATTGATACTGTACCAGATCAGAAAACCTACGCCTACCGTTGATGAAAATAGTATATTGATAAAGGCATTGATAAATCTTTCAGCGTCGGTTTTTACTTTCTGCAGAACGGAAAGAGTGGTTCCGCTGCGGCTTTCCTCAAATTCCTGAAATGAAAGACGCAGCGTTTGTTTTAGCCCGTCGTTGAAGATGGCCATGCCAAACCGGGCAACGGCCTTTCTGGTTGTATATTCCTGTATTGCCTTGCACAGTTTTGATCCAAAGGCAATGGCCAGCGCAATCAGCAGCCAGTAGGAAACTTCTCTGATCAGGGTATGTTCAGGCAGGTGGTGCCGGTTGGTAGAATAGTCGTCGATAATACGCCCAAAGATCACCGGGTCCAGTAAGCTGAGCAGCTGAGCTGCTGCGGCCAGAACCAGAGAAAGGATAATTAGCAACCGGTGCGGACGCAGGTATTTGAAAAGTATCTTCATTTGTTGTTGTTGGGGAAAGAGGATGTTAGAACACGTGGTATCACCATTGGTTTTGATTTTTCGGTAACAAAATAGGACGTAAAACGTTGTAATAGCAGTTGGGGCTGATTATGCGGTTGAATATTAGTACCTTTAGGCGCATCAAAAAGCATCGTAACCCTATTTAGACGCATGGAAAACATTCACAATAAATTCATTGGAACAAAACAGAAAGCACTGGCTATTAACCTTGATCCGCAAATTTATGGTTCTTTTGCAGAGATTGGCGCCGGGCAGGATGTGGCTGCCAATTTTTTTAAGGCCGGCGCTGCCGCCGGTACCATCGCCAAAACGATGTCGGCCTACGATATGGCTTTTTCTGACGCAATTTATGGTGCCCAGCAGGTGAAACGTTATGTAAGTGAGCAGCGGCTGATCGCGATGCTGGGTCATGAATATGATCTTGTTATTGAGCGTTTAGCCTCCAAGAGAGGCGATACTTCAACTTTCTTTGCATTCTCTGATACTTTTTCGGCCTTAAATTATCAAAAAACCAATCAGGGACATGGATGGATGGGCATCCGTTACCAGATGGAGCCCAATGGTGAATATCACGATGTGGTGCTGCATGTAAAACTGCTGGACAATGATCTTGGCCTGCAGCATTCAGCAGTGGGGATTCTGGGTGTTAACCTGGTTTATGCCTGCTTTAATTACCACAAATCACCTTCGGTGTTTTTGCTTTCTTTACTGGATGACCTCAGCAGAGACCGTATCCAGATTGATATGATCCGCTTTGAAGGCCCGGGTTTCAGCCATGTGGACAACAGGCTGATGAGTTTACATTTGGTAAAATATGGCTTATCTGATGCAGCGGTGTTTGGCCCCGATGGTAAAAATCTGCAGCCTTCTGAAGTTTTATATAAGAAACATATCATGATTGTGCGCGGGAGGTTCCGCCCCCTGATCAATGTACACATGGATATGATCAATACGGGGGTTGAACGTTTTAAGGACGAGCCTGATGTTGATGCTGCGAATGTAATCGTAGTGACAGAACTTACACTTCAGTCGCTGAAGGAAAGGGGAGCTGATGACAGTGCGGAGATCAATGAAAAGGACTTTTTAGACCGCGTTGATATACTCTGTTCGGTAGGTCAGACAGTGTTGATCTCCAATTTCCATGAATACTACAAGCTGGTGGCTTATCTCTCAAAGATCACTACCCTGAAAATGGGAGTGGTGCTTGGATATCCCAACCTTGAGTTTATCTTTAATGAAAAGCATTATCAGTATTTGCAGGGCGGTATTTTGGAGGCATTTGCAACATTGTTCAGCAGAAAAGTAAAGCTGTTTATTTATCCTACTCTCGGAGACGGAATTGTATATAACTCCAAAAGATTTTCTCCGCCGCCGCATCTGATCGATCTGTTTGAATATTTAATTGCCAATGATAAGATTGAGGATATCCTGGATTACAATGTAAATAATCTGCATGTACAGACAGACCGTGTGCTTGAACTGGTGAAGGAAAATGCTCCGGGCTGGGAAGATTATGTGCCTGAGCAGGTGGCCGCGATTATCAAAGAGAGGTCCTTGTTTGGGTTCCCTGAGTAAACTCCTTGTTAAAATATAAGGGCAGGTTGTGGAATTACCTGCCCTGGTTTTCCTTTGTTAAGGGATTAATTGTTCAGCACGAAGCTGCTCAAAAAGATCAAAAAACGCATCATTCGTTTTCTGGTATACATTAAATCCAAGTTTGCGGCTTTTAGACATATCTGTCATTACCTCAATCGGGCGGCCCAGATCAAGATCTGTATGCCATGCGGAAGCCAGTTTGCTCAGGTCGGCTTCTTTCAAATGATATTTTGCTGCAATTTCCTTCCAAACCGCGGCGTCGTTCTGCATTTCTGTTTCAAGCGGCTGGATAGTACCTTCATAGCCAACTGCATCAACACCAAAGTATGCGGCTATCTGGTTCCATAACCAGCTCCAGCGGAAAACATCACCATTTACAATATTGAAGGCTTCATTTTGTGCTGTTGCTGTAGTTGATGCCCAGATCAACTGTTCGGCCAGTATCCTTGCATCAGTCATGTCCGAAAGTCCGTTCCATTGCGCTGCAGAGCCCGGCCAGCGAAAGGGACGTCCGGTTTCTTTACAGATGGAAGCATAAACTGCTAGGGTAGTACCCATGTTCATCAGGTTCCCTACTGCTTTCCCGATCACGGTATGCGGACGGTGGATGCTCCAGGTAAAGTGGTCTCTTGCAGCAGCGGCATAAACCTCATCTTCCTGTGCATAATAAAAGTTCTCAATGTCAAGACGCGGGTGTTCTTCCCTTAAAGGTGTTTCGGGTAAAAATCCTTCTTTGGCATAGGCTTCAAATGGGCCCAGGTAATGTTTCAGACCTGTTACCAGTGCCACATGCTGTACCGATTTTTTTGAAGAAAGTGCTTCAAGAACGTTGCGCACCATCAGGCCGTTTACGCGGATATTTTCTGCTTCGGTAGCATTGCGCATCCAGCTGGTGATAAATATATGTGTCGGTGCGATATCGGCCAGCGCCGATTTCAGATTATCCAGATCCATCAGATCTGCCGCCACTGGTTGTAAATTTGCGATTTCAGTTTTTGGATTCCGCGCCAAACCATATGTGGTCCAGCCTTTTGAGATCAGCTTCTCTGCCAGGTTACTGCCTGTGATACCGCTTGCCCCAACTACTAATGCTATATTGCCCATGTTATTAATTTTTAAATAATGTCAATGGTACAATATTCGGCATCCTGCGGCGGGCAGCAAAGGATCTACCTCACAAAATAAATGTGCGGTAGGTCACATTCAGGTCAGCGGCATGCGGCTTAGTGTTTCCCTGCTAATGCCAAGGTACGAAGCAATCAGTGCTTTGGGAAGGCGCTGTAGCAGGGAGGGGTACAATGTTACAAATTGTGTAAACCGCTCTTCTGCTTTCTGGCTCATCAGGGATAAAATCCTTCGTTGCAGGGCAATATAGCCCGCATTTGATTTTTTCATGAAAAAGTACTCCATCTTTTGCAGTTCTGCACAGAGTTTTTCCCTGTTTTCAATGGAGATATAATAGAGCTGCGTATCTTCTAAACAATCAATATTGAGGATTGCATTGGTTTTATTGAAATAAGCCTGAGGGTCTGATATCCACCAGTCTTCCATGGCAAACTGCATGATATGTGTTTTGCCCTGTTCGTCTATGTAAAATGACCTGAGCAGACCTTTAACTACAAAGTGATCATTGGGAGCGGGATCTCCTGCCTGCACCAGATACTGATGCTTTTTAAGAGCCTTGAAGCTGAAATGGGATAAAGCAAAGCTAAACTCATCATCGCTTAGCTTTACGATTTTCTCAATCTGTTCCCTTAAAAATTCTTCCATAGCCTGCCCTTTAAAATGCAATGGCTAAAGTAGTACAAAAGTTTGTAGGTTGAGTACACAAATACTGGTTGGGCTGGCAAATGTTTGTGCCTGACCAGGATATGCTGATACTTTCCGGGTGCAGAAAAGCATTAAAAGCGAAAGCCCCTCGTTAAAGGGGCTCTCATCGTTAAACAGGTAATAACAGTAAACTAGTTGTAACGATAGTGTCTTTGTTTGTTTTTATAATATACTGTACGGTGAGCATAATGACGGCCGTTATGGTAGTATCTGCCATGGGGAGCAGGTCTGCGGTGATGAACTACAACTCTTTCACGTGGAGGATGGTGAGGTCCGTTGTTGCCAACTCTTAAAACAACTGACTGTGCATCTGCGGTTCCAAATGTAAATACTGCTGCTACTACGAGGATGATTAATTTTAAGTTTTTCATGATGCCGATATTAAATGTAACTATTGTGTGTTTGTACTTATAGATACATTCCGGTCACAAAGGTTTAATCATTTGCCTGATTTTTCTTTCCTGTAAGCTGCCGGTCTTAAGTTAAGCTGATTCCTGAAAAAATTTGACAGGTGGCTTTCGTCGTTAAATCCAAATTCCCGGGCAATTTGTTTTAAGCTTAGGGTGCCGCCTTCAATTCTTTTTTGAATTAGACTTAAACGGTACTGCTTGATATACTCGCGGTAGCTGATTCCGTAATTTCTTCTGAAATAGTCGCCAAAGTAGCTGAGAGATATATTGAAATGCGCTGCGATGTTTTTAATCCGGCACATTTGCGGATCATAGATATTTTGATGTATATAGTCAATCACGAGAGGCCCTTCGCTTTTCTCCGGGTCTATAGACGGTTCTGAGCGCGTTCTCACTTCCTCAATGAGCCCAAAAACAGATAATATTTGAAAATGAAGAGCCAATGAGGAGCCGGCATTATTCTGATCTTTGTACAAAGTAATATTGCTGATGATGTTTTTAAGGGATGTGGCTGCAAAGGGGCCGAAAGTCAGTTTGCTTTCCTTCAGCGCGCTCATTCGCATCAAATCAAGCGGACTGAGGCCGGAGGAACTAATCATTTTGCCTGATGCGGCAAAGTAACCTTCGGTGAACTTGATCACAACAAAGCGGGTTGGGCGCCTGATTTCGAAATGGTGATGATCCCCCGGAGAGATTAAAAACAGGTCGCCCGCCTGGTAGTTTATCCGGTTATGGTTGAGCAGATGAATTCCTTTTCCCTTAAAAATATAGATCAGCTCGTAATAGGTATGGCCGTGAGGCTCATATAAAAATGTGGCTGTCACATAATCCTTTATGATCAGCAGATCAAATTGCCTGAGTATGCCCATACGCTAAAGTTACAAGTTTATACCTGTTGTTTACAATTTTGCATTTAAAAGTTTAACCGACCTTTGTGCTGTAAATTATCAGTTATGGACATACAAAACCCAATAGAAATGCCGGAACCACAAGTTGCGGTAGTTACCGGCATACTAGTTACCTATTATGAAGCAGGCAGTGGGGCACCGCTTATTTTGCTGCATGGCTGGCCGCAGACCTCGTATATATGGAGGAAGATACTGCCGCAACTGCAGGAGAAATTTCATGTTTTTGCGATAGACCTGCCGGGAATGGGAAATGAAAATGCGCTTCCAACTGCTGATACCAGAACGGTGGCTGGCCTGATCCACTCTTTTTGCAGAGAGTTAAAACTGGACAATATCTATCTGATGGCACATGACATAGGCGCATGGGTAGCCGTTACCTATGCGTTGGAATACGAAAAGTCGATCCGGTCACTGATCGTCCTGGATGGCGGTATCCCTGGTTTGATGCCTGATGCAGTGTTTATGCCGGCAAATGCGCAAAAGATATGGCAGTTTTACTTTCATGCGATCGATGGTATGCCCGAGTTTCTGATTGAAGGAAAAGAGCGGGAATATCTGAACTGGTATTTTATGAAAAAAACAACGGTGAAAAATGCGCTTACCGAAGCGGATATTGATCTGTATGTGCAGGCTTATACGGGTAAAGAGAGATTAAGAAATGGCTTCGACTATTACAGGGCTTTTGCGGAAAGCGCTGCACAAAACAGCAGTTATCAGCATAAGCTTACTATCCCCATCCTTGCAATAGGTGCTGAAAATTCACAGGGCATGAATATGGGGATCGCCATGCAAAAGATCGCTGCGTCAGCAGTCAGTTCAATCAGCATTCCTGAGTGCGGCCACTATATAGCTGAAGAACAGCCCGAAGCTTTGCTGAAGATCATTTCAGAATTTTTAACCTGAGCAGGAAACTCCCTATCCAAATATTTCTTTGCGATACTGTAGGGGAGAGTGCCCGGTAAGGTTCCGGAAATATTTTCCGAAGCCGGATGGGTCGGCAAAGCCCAGAATATCGGCGGCCTGGGTGATTGTCAGATCTTTATTTTGCAGTATTGCTTTTGCTTCAAGAATGACACGTTCATCGATCAGTTCACCGGCAGTTTTACCTGTTTGCTGCCTTATACTTTCCGAAAAATATTTACTGGTCAGGTTCTGTAATGACGCGTAAAAACTTACTTTGCGCGCAGTTTTGAAATGAGCTTCGAGGTTACTTTTAAAAGCAGAAACAATAACCTGTTTGTGGGAAAACGATATTGAAGGTTTCGCAGCAGTATTTGCTACTGCAATTTCCCACAAAATGATCTGTACTAAATTGCGTATAATATGATTTGAATACGCGTTATCCTTACCTGCCTGTTTTTTGATGATCTCAAAATACTGCAGGATGGTTTCAGTTTGTTCTGTATTCAGATTGAAATAATGGTTGCCGCGGTTATAAAAGAAAGCATACCTGTCCAGGTAATTTGCGTCGGACAGGTTCTCCAGAAAAAAGGATTTTTTGAAAAAGACTACCTGGCTTTTAAAATTGCCGCTAGCATGAACAAATTTTCGTAATACGGATGGCGCCATCACAAAAACTGCCGGTGCCTTAAGCTGGTAAGAGACCAAATCTGACTCAACTAACAATTCTCCTTTCTGCAGGAAGGCGATAAAATAGGCCTCTATCCGGCAGGGTTCCAAATAGGGCGCATTTTTGATGTCAAATTGCTGAACGATAAAATCTCTTTCAGGCTCATCATGTCCCAAAATCTTTCTTAAACTCTCAAAACTGATTGTAGTTATCGTTGCCATATTTCTTTTTCCATAATCAGGAGTGTCAGCCCCCGGTACTGAAAAGGAAGATCGGCTGAATCTGATGTTTGTACCAATCCTAAATTGGCGAAGCCGAAGGACCCGTAATACCTGATTAGATGGGGATTATCGGCCCAGGTGTCTAAACGCGCATAGTGGTATCCATGCTCTTCTGCAAAAATCTCTGCCCATTCCAGAATCCGGGAAAATAGCCTGTGGCCCTTAAATTCAGGACTGGTCACAATACGGTTGAGATACAGGGATTTCTCAGCCGTTCTTTCTTTCCAGAGCTCGGTTTCAAGCGGGCCTGCATCTCCAGCGCTAAAAATGCCTGCAATCTGACCATCAATTACTATTTTATACTGTGTACCGTCGGCAATCTCTCTGTTGATTAAAGCCCTGTCATAACCATTCCATACCGGGAAATTATTTTCCTTCTGGTAGCTGATAGCGCTGTCAAACAGCGCATATATCGCAGAAAGGTCTTCCGGTACGGTATTTACGATTTCAACATGTGGAATTGTCATGTGCTGTCATTTATTTTTTTGTTCCAAAGCTCTCTGCAGGAAACTCTGATTGGCAATCTTTTCTTCAAATTCTGTGATAGCCTTTAACATATTATTAGGATTCCCGGTAATATCATTCAGCACAACAATCATAATCTCCCATACTGGCTGCATCTGAAGAACAAGCTCTTTACCTTTTGCTGTAAGCTGGATCAGACGTTTGCGCTCATCTTCCTTATCCTTTTTAGAACGAATGAGCCGGTGTTTCTCTAATTCCTTCAGTAAACTGATTGTTGAGGGATGGGTATACCCGATTTCATTGGCAATTTCCACAACGCTGAGCAGCTCTTTGTGGTGCAGGGTATAAATTACCGGGAACCATTTTGATTCAAAATCAATGTCAAATGCTTTATACAGCAGCCCTGCTTCTTTACGCAGCTGTTCACTAATGCGCTGCAATCTGGTAGAAATCGCTAATATGCCTGATTCTTCTATAATACTCATCCCGCTTGATTTAATGTGAAATGAAGAAATATATCGTCGATCATTGTCAATGGAAAAGCTTTTGGAAGAGCCGCTTGCTCCGTTACGATAAAATGATTTCTTTCAAAAAAACGCAGTGCAGCCTTCATCGTATTTAAAGCACCCAGATACAGCTCTTTGATACCATTTTCATGGGCATAGGTAATCAGTGTTTCCAGCAACATCTGCGCTATGTCAAGCTCTTTGCCTCTGTAGGATTCCCTGACAAAGAATTTCCTGATTGCCCCCTGATGATGATCAAATTTAGTGAGGCCTATTGTCCCTACCAGTTTTCCGTTGATAAACGCACCCCAGAAACATCCTCCGTCGCGGTAGTAAAATTTATTGATTTTCAGCAGATCGGGCTGGTCTTTTATCGTCACAGGAATATTGAACTCCTCCTGCTGTATGGTTAAGACTAATTCAATTACAGGTGCTGCGTAGGTATGCTGAATGGGTACAATCTGTATACTCATAATTTTACGATTTCAGTTTATCTAATGTATGTAGTTGAATACGTAGTTCAAATATAGATGAATGATATATAAATTATAAAGAAACAATCGTTTTGTTTAACGATTCTCCTACATTTACACATAAGGGTGTTATTTTTCCTGGAGGGTAACTTCATTTGTACAAATTGCACAATAGGATTCTGGTATCAATATTTCATGGCGAATAGCCGTTTTTTGACCGCGAATGGCGAAAGAAAATATGTACCTGCACTTATATGTTATTAATCATTAATGTCGTTAAAGATAAATGATAGTGCGATATTATGTGCTTTTCATTTAATCACCTACCACTTTATGCTCACTATGAATAATCCGGCTTCAGAAGAATACAGCCTTCAGAAGAAAAAATCCCTTGTTGTTGCCGTGCTGATCGCCTCTTTAGGCTACTTTGTAGATATTTATGATTTGTTACTTTTCAGTATCATTAGAGTAAACAGTCTGAAGACGCTTGGTATAACCGGGGCAGAATTAACACGTTCCGGAATATTCCTGCTGAATATCCAGATGGCAGGGATGATTATCGGCGGCATTTTCTGGGGTATTGCAGGAGACAAAAAAGGAAGGCTTTCTGTGCTTTTCGGATCGATTTTTTTATACTCGCTTGCTAACATTGCCAATGGATTTGTCCATTCTCTGGAAGCTTACTCGTTGTGCCGCTTTATTGCCGGATTCGGACTGGCGGGAGAACTGGGGGCGGGTATTACCCTTGTAGCCGAACTTATGCAGAGGGAAAAGCGCGGTTATGCCACCACCATTGTTGCTGCAGTTGGTGTCTGTGGCGCGATTACCGCTTTTTTCACCTCAAAATATTTTGACTGGAGAACAACTTTTTTTATTGGGGGAGCGCTGGGCCTGATGCTGCTGGTGCTGAGAATCAGCGTAAAAGAATCTGAAATGTTTGTATTGTCGAAACAAAAAGGTACTAAAAAGGGTAGCCTGGCTTTAATTTTTAGTGACCGCAAACAGGTGTACAAGTACCTGTGCTGCATTTTTATCGGAATCCCTATCTGGTTTACGATAGGTGTACTGATCACCCTTTCGCCCGAGTTCGGAAGAGCACTTCATGTGCGGGGAGAAATTAGTGCAGGCGCCGCCGTGGCCTGTTGTTACTTTGGAATGGTGATCGGTGATGTTGGCAGCGGTTTACTGAGCCAGTATCTCAAAAGCAGGAAAAAAGTGGTTTATATATTTTTAACTTTCTGTCTTTTTTCAATTGTTGCTTTTTTGGCCGCAGGTGATATGAAAATAAATACCTTTTATATCATTTGTGTTTTGTTGGGTTGTTCTGTCGGGTACTGGGCTATATTTGTAACTATTGCAGCCGAGCAGTTTGGTACCAACGTGCGTACTACTGTCACCACCACTGTCACCAACTTTGTGAGAGGGGCACTTATTCCTATTTCCCTGTTGTTTCAATACTTAAAAACTTTATTTGGCGGCTCAATGATCAGCGCCGCTGCCGTAGTGGCCTGCTGCTGTATACTGTTAGCCCTGATCGCCCTTAGCAGTATGCAGGAAACATTTTTTAAAGATTTGAACTATCAGGAAGAATAGGATGCACCGGAAGCAGGGACGGTATGGTAATTTTATATGACCATACACTTGGAATTACGCGCCCGTAACGTTAGTTTGCAGGTAACTTGTAATGCCGTTTTGCATACAATAAACCCGCTGCTGATTCCGAATGAAAAATAACCAATCCGTTTTGCTGATTACTTTGACCCTGGGTATTTTAACGGCAATTGGTTCGATCTCTATTGACATGTATCTTCCCGCATTTGAAGTTATGGCGGGTTATTTTAAAGTGCCCATTGTACGGATCGAAAGTACCGTTACTCTGTTTTTGTTTGGTATGTCTTTTGGCCAGCTGTTTATTGGGCCTTTATCAGACATCTGGGGAAGAAAGATTCCATTGAGAACTGGACTGGTAGTCTATATACTATGCAGCATCTGCTGTATGCTTACGCATTCCTTTACGGTTTTCTTATGCCTCCGTTTTATACAGGGACTGGCGGGCAGCGCGTGCCAGGTTATCTCCCGTGCGCTCGTAAATGATATCTACCAGGATAAAAATGCAGCGCACATCTTTACGTTGCTCCAGATTATCATGGGCGTTTCTCCGATACTGGCGCCAATGGCCGGGGGAATGCTGGCAGCTGAATCCACATGGAAGCTTTTATTTTTGATTATGGCTGTTATTTCGGGCGTTGGGCTGACCGGATGTTTAACAGTTTTGCCTGCAGGCAAGCTTGCATTGAGTGATAAGCGGCTGAATTTATCCGCAATATTGCAAAGTTACAGACATTGTATCCGGCATCCGGCGTTTGTAAATTACGCATTGGTGAGATCTGTGAGCAACAGTGCCGCATTTTCTTTTGTGACTGCTTCACCATTTGTATTTACACAAATATATTCATTGAGTAAACAGCAGTTTGGTTATGTGTTCTCCTGTTCGGCAGTTGGTTTCATCAGCGCAGGAATTTTAAATACAAGGTTGCTCAGGCGGTTTGAGCCGCACACCATCACCAGATTTGCTATCGGCAGCCAGATCATCACCGGATTGATCATTATCCTTGTTGTGTATTTTAATGCACCGTTTATGCTTTTACTGGCCCTGATTTTAACATTTCTTTTTATGCTTGGACTGATCCTGCCAAATGCAACTGCACTCTATCTGGGGGCGATACCCTCTTTTAGTGGTTCTGCATCTGCATTGATAGGATCAATGAGTTATCTCTCGGCCTTTCTGATTACTTCTTTGCTGACGCTGCTTCATAATGGTACTGCATATCCTATGTTTTTGATGATGCTCTCCTGCGCGGTACTGGCTTTTTGCTGTTTACGTTTCAAAATGCCACTGAGATTTTCTTAGTTGCTGAAATTTAAATAATTTGCATAAGGATTTAACCGTTCCTCGCTATGCAAGTTTATACCAGTTCGAAAACCCCGAAATCCATTGTTCTTATTTTGTGTAGTTTGGGCTTGCTGGGGCTGGGATATCTTTTAACGATGTTATTGCTGCATCACACAGGTAGCGGCCATCGTGCTGTGGATAAATGGTTTGCGGCTTCCTTCATTCTGCTGTTTATATTGTTTATCATATATATAGCGCTGGAATCCTGTATTGCTACGCTCAATGTAGGAGATGACAGCATCAGGTTTGCCGGGGCAATCAAAAGATGGGAATTAAAATTTTCAGATATCAAAGGCTATCGACACAAGGATAAATATCTTCTGATCGAACCGCTATCTAAGGATGGGAAGAGAATTGGCCTCAGACTCAGCCAGCCGGGCACAATTCAATTGATAGATTTGCTGAAAAGCAGATTCGATGATTTGGACTTAAGGGAAAGGGAGGAAGAACACAAAAATATACTTGATGATCTTCGGTATGGAAAAACGATCGCGGAAAGAGCAGAAAAATTAGAAGACGCTACAGGAGCTTCTAAATTGATCAACGCCATAGGGGTAATGATCCTGTTGCTGAGTTTCATCCTCAAAATAGAAAAGTATACAGTAGCAGTTGCTATTTCAGCGCCAATAGTTTTCATCATAATATTAAGAATTTATAAAGGATTGATCAGGATCGGAACAAGTAAAAGCAGCCCGTACCCATCAATCCCCTTTGGCCTTGCTGCGGTTATCATCTGCCTAATCATAAAGTGCTTCCGCTACAGCATTATGGATTATCATCATGTCTGGCAACCGGCTTTGCTTGTTGCCATAGTTTTGGTGGTAATTTTAATGGTTGCAAACAAAAGCTTTAGCCGTATTTCAGAAAGCCGCATAATGGGAATTGTATTGATCATGATTTGTTCTTTTCTCTACGGATTTTGCACTGTTGTTTGCTTGAACTGCGTTTATGATACGTCTAATAGCCGTTATTATCAGGCGAGAGTGCTCGATAAATGGGTCAGCAACGGGAGAACAAAAGCTTATCATTTTAAAATATCCCAGTGGCGGGAGGGAGGAGATACTGAAAATATACAGGTATCCCGGCAAATGTTCGACAGGATAAATATAGAAGATCCTATGAATGTATATCTTTATGAAGGAAGGTTGAAAATTCCATGGTATGTAATAACTGATCAGTAAAATATCAGATTCTATGTTGATCTTTGCAGCATATGCAAGACTATATATTTGAAATTGAGCTGAAGGTAAGGGATTATGAATGTGACATTCAGGGTGTAGTGAATAACGCTATATATCAATCTTATCTGGAGCATGCCAGGCATGAATATCTCATATCGAGAGGATTTTCATTCGCAGAACTTACACAGCAGGGTATCCTGTTGATGGTATCCCGCATCGAAATGGATTTCAAACGATCACTAACCAGCAGGGATGTATTTGCAGTGAGGCTGAGGACTGAACGCCAGGGCGTAAAATTGATATTCTACCAGGATATATATCGGGTACCTGATAATGCGCTGTGCCTGAAAGCTAAAGTTGAAGCAATTGCAAAAATCAACGATAAGCTGAGCAGGGGAGAAATATTTGATACTTTACTGGCCTGAGCATAATGGAAGAAATAGGCTTCGGCGGGAGTTGCCACTGGTGTACTGAAGCCATCTTTTTATCATTAAAAGGTGTAAACGCCGTTCGTCAGGGATGGATTGCTGCAGATGGACCAAATATGACTTTTTCTGAAGGTGTTATTGTTGAATACAACCCGGAAGTGATTACTTTGTATACATTAATCGCTATTCATCTGTTCACACACAGCTGCACATCAAATCATAGTATGCGGTCGAAATACAGGTCTGCCGTTTACACCTTTAACGCAGGGCAGCGTCAGATTTCTCGTGATGCAATCCAGTCTTTACAAAAAGAATTTTCTGATCCGGTTATTACACAGGTTCTCCCTTGTGAAGACTTTAAACTGAACACAGAGGATTTCCTAAATTATTATTACAGTAATCCTGAAAAACCTTTTTGCGAAAATATAGTAAATCCTAAACTGAAATTGCTCCTCGCACAGTTTGCTGATCAGGTGAATACCGAAAAGCTTATACACCTGAATCGCGGTACCGATCGTACCGGATAAACAGTGATATTGATATCCCAGCAGGCGTAAATACAAGAAAGCCCGTCAACTTGCGTCACCGGGCTTATGATATTGTATTCAATTGATAACTTGTTTTATTTTACACGTTCAACATACTCGCCTGTACGTGTATCAACTTTGATTCTATCGCCCTGATTAACGAATAAAGGTACCTTTATCTCTACACCGTTTTCTGTAGTTACATTTTTCTGCGCACCTGAAGAAGTATCTCCTTTTACAGCAGGTTCAGCGTAAGTGATTTCAAGTTCCACAAAATTAGGTGCCTGGGCTACAATTGGTTCTTCGCTTTCAAACGAAACAATTACGTCCATACCTTCTTTAAGGAATTTTGCCGATGGGCCGAATAAAGCTTTAGGTACATTAAACTGGTCGAAAGTTACATTGTCCATCACCACAAAATATTCACCTTCTTCATACAGGTACTGATAATCGTTTGTCTCTACACGGCAAATTTCAATCTGCTCATCAGTTCCTAAACGGGCTTCCACAATTTTTCCTGTTTTGATATTGCGAAATTTGCCAAGGTAGAAAGCTCCACCTTTACCTGGTGTACGGTGTATCAGCTCTGTAACTGTTACCAGTTCGCCGTTGTAACGTAATATGTTTCCTACTTTAGCTTCAGATGTTTTTGCCATAAAAATATTATTGTAAAATTTTGAGTCCAAAGATAGGGGCTTTTTTGTATTTATAGCTTAAGCCGGAAAGATATTGTGTGTTTTGGCAGAATTAATATATTTGTTATTAATCAATAATAAGTCTAAATACTATACCTTTAGATCGAAACAGGCTGATGTAATGCTGTTTCTCATTATTTATCTAAAAAAGATGACTGCTGCAAAAAGCGCTATATTATTCGCACACCGCTGGCTTGGGTTTATCTCCGGACTGGTAGTTTTTATCATCAGCGTTAGCGGCTGTATCTACTGTTTTCAGGATGAAATACAGGATAATACCATCGCATATCGTAAAGTAGAGGCACAGGCTAAACCCTTTCTGCTGCCTTCGGTGTTTGAACGCTTGGCCCTGAAGCAGTTTCCTGAAGGAAAGATCACCTCGGTGAGCTATCTGGGGAAGGACCGTTCCCTGATGGTACGCCTGACGGTGAAAAAAAAGGTGATGGCAATATATTTTGACCCCTATACGGCTGAGATCCTGAAATCCCGGGTGTTTAAGGATTCATTTTTTGCTATGATCAAGGATATACACTTGTATCTTTTTCTGCCAAGGGAAATTGGCAAAGTAGTCAATTACGTTTCTGTAATTACTTTTGTCATTATTATGATTACCGGACTGGTATTGTGGTGGCCAACACGGAAGTCAGACCGCAAACGGAGTTTCAGGATTAAATGGGGTGCCAAATGGAAACGCGTAAATTACGATCTGCACAATGTTCTGGGTTTTTACGTCACCAGCGTAGTAATCATCATCGCCATAACCGGTTTATCTTTCAGTTTACCATGGGTAAGTAGAGGCCTTTATACAGCAGCCAACCTTGGTAAAAGTTACCCGGCGGAAAAGAAAAAGTTCAAATCAGACTCAACAGCTATTGCTTCTTTTCCGAAGGCCCATCTGGTGATCGACCGCGCATATGCCATTGTCAGAAAGAAATCTCCGCATGCAAACTATCTCCTGTTGATCCCGGGAGCAAAGAAAGGTTCGCCTATTTTAGTTACAGCCTATCCTCAGCCCTTACATTTCCGGGATCAGGATACTTATGCGTTCGACCAGTATTCGGGGAAGCTGCTCAACTTCCTGCCAAACAGTAAAAAAAGTGCCGGGATGCAGCTCAACAGTATGAATTATGATATTCACACCGGGCAGATCGCCGCTCTCCCGGGAAAGATCATCGCATTTCTTTGTAGCCTGGTCAGTGCCACATTACCGGTTACCGGACTGATACTATATCTTGGTAAAAAGAAGAAAAGCAAGAAAAAGCCTAAGCCTGTTCCAAAACTACAGCCTGAGAAAGCGCTTTCTTTTTAATATCTTGAGCAATAAATAATTTCTATGAGCGAAGACACAGCCTTAAAGTTAAACGGTAAACTCTGGATAGAACTAAATGGCAGCAAACTGGTTGGCCCCGGCAGGGTTGAACTGCTGGAGCGCATCCGCGACTGTGGTTCTATACGACAGGCTGCCCTTCAAATGAATATGTCTTACCGCCAGGCATGGCAAATGATAGAAGATATGAATACACGGCTGGATGCTCCTGTGGTAATTTCCCAACGCGGCGGCAAAGGGGGAGGCAATGCTGTGGTCACAGAAAAAGGGGAGATGGTTATTGTGGAGTTTAAATCATTCTATAAGAAGTTCCAGCAATTTTTATCAAAACATAGCGGATCTATCAACCTATAAATTTTAACAAAATTTAAAACATTATCCGGACATTCGTTATTCATTTCTGTATATAACGAATTCTATGAATAAACTCCTACTCTCTGTCATTTCCCTCTTTACTATAACCGCTCTTCAATCAGGTGTTTTGCATGCACAGAGCACTGATAAAACAAAGAAAAATCCAGATACCGTAATTAAGAGTACCGATACCACTCATAGCGCTGTAAGAAGACAGTCAAAACCATTACGTGTGCAGGATACCCTGCATCGGCTTTCTGAAGTGGTCATCACCGCTTCGAGGACGGAAGAAAGTATATTAAGATCGCCGGTAAGTATTGAGCGGGCGGATACATCTGCTTTTAAATTATCTGCTGCCCCTTCTTTTTTTGATGCACTGGAGAACCTCAAAGGTGTACAGATGATTACACCAAGTATGGGTTTCAGGATCATTAACACCCGCGGCTTTGCCAATACAACCAATGTAAGATTCACACAAATGGTGGACGGGATTGATAATCAGGCACCACATATTGGTGCCCCGATCGGAAATGCAATGGGTCCCAGTGATCTTGATATCGAGCATGTAGAGATCATCCCCGGAACCGCCTCAGCATTATACGGACTGAATGCCATCAACGGCCTGGCAAATTTCATGACCAAAGATCCTTTTACAAGTGAGGGCGTCAGTATCCAGCAGAAAGTAGGGCTCAACCATGTGAACGACCAGGAAACATCTGCAAAGTTATTCAATGAAACCAGTGTAAGAATTGCGCACAAAATCAGCAACAGGCTGGCTTTTAAAGTGAATGGTACATTTACAAAAGGGTACGACTGGATTGCAGACGACAGGACGGATTTAAATGCTGCTGCAAATGTTGCTGCAGGGATAGCGGGTGGGCCATCGAGCCCGGCTTACGACCCCGTAAGCGGATATGGAAATGAGTCTTCCAACAGGAAAACAATCGCCCTCGATGGCAAGCAGTATGTTGTGGCGAGAACCGGCTACGCCGAGAAAGAAGTGGCGGATTACCATCTTCAAAATGCAAAGGCAGATTTTACACTGGCTTACAAAATCAGTCCGAAGGCTTTGCTGAGTTACACCTATCGTTTTGCTGACCTTGACAATATTTACCAGCGCTCCAACCGCTTCAGGCTGCAGGATTACCTGCTCCAGCAGCACGCTGTTACATTTAAAAATGATATTTTCCGCGTTAGTGCATATGTAACTACAGAGAACACCGGTAAATCTTATAATTTAAGGTCTGCAGCAGAAAATGAGGATAAAGCATTTAAATCGGATAACCAGTGGTATGCAGATTTTACCAAAGGGTTTAATCAGTCGAGATCACTTGGCACAGCCGTTCCACAGGCATTCGCTGCTGCAAGGCAGGCGGCAGATCTGGGCAGGTTACAGTCCGGAACGGAGGCTTTTCAGGACAAACTTACTGAACTCGCTGATGTAAACAACTGGGATATCGGCTCAGCCTTGCGGGTCAAAGATCAGATGCTGCACGCAGAAGGACAGGTTGATATTTCGAAACTGATCGGGGCTGGCTTTAAGCAACGCACGGGCCTGGATCTTCAGGCGGGTTTTGATCATCGCAGTTATTTTATTCAGCCTGATGGCAATTATTTTGTTAATCCTGACCCGGCAAAGGTTGGACAAACTTTTTCTTACAGCAAAACCGGTGGGTTTATTCAGGTAGGAAGGGATTTTTGGGACAGCAAACTGAGGCTTACCGCTACCTTGCGGGCCGACCGTAATGATTATTTCAGCACCAAGCTTAACCCGCGGTTTACGGCTGTGTTTTCTCCGGTGGAGGAACATAACATCCGTGTTTCATTTCAGAGCGGCTACAGGTTCCCAAGTATTTTTGAGGCCTTTTCCAATGTCAACAGTGGTGGTGTGAAACGTATTGGCGGGCTCAAAATCCTTTCTAACGGCGTACTGGAAAACAGTTATTTAAAGAATTCCATAGATGCTTTTCAGGCAGCCGTTACCCGTGATTTCAATGCAGGAATGACCACCAGTGCCGCTATTGAAAAGAACAAAAGCCGCCTGGTAAAAAATTACTATGACTATATCAAGCCTGAGCATATCAACTCATTTGAAATCGGATACAAATCCTTATTCCTCAACAGGGACTTGAAACTGGACGCAGATTTTTATTACAATAAATATGAAAATTTTATCGCGCAGGTGGAGATGAGCGTGCCGAATACGACATCCGCAGATTCTATCCCCTATGCCCTTAATGATAAAACCAAACAAAGCCGTTACAGGGTATGGACCAATTCCCAGAGCACGGTATACAATTATGGCGGAAGTTTTGGGCTAACCTACCGTATGATGAGGAAATTTACGCTTGGTGGCAACGTAACTTATTCTAAGCTGGACAGGACTACCAATAATGATGGTCTGGAAGATGGTTTCAATACACCGGAATGGATCTACAATCTTTCCTTTGGTGGCGACCGGATTTACGGAAGACTGGGTTTTAATGTCTCGTACAAGTATCAGAGCAGCTATTATTCACAAACTTTCCTGGTAAACGGAACGGTTAAAAGCTATGGCAATACCGATGCACAGGTCAATTACGATCTGTTCAAACATAAGCTGAATGTGAAAGTAGGGGGCTCTAATGTGTTTAATAAATATTATTACTCTTATCTCGGAGGCCCTTCTATTGGTGGTTTCTACTATACCAGCTTTACTTACACCATGTAAATACTTCTTAATTCTTTTACACGAAACAGCTATAGCCTGCTAATAATTTAATAAATTAGAAGCAGGCTATTTTTATAGATCCTTGGAACTATAATTGTAGTATGATTGCCCACATACAGTGTTTAATTAGCTTAAATGAGTAAAGTATTTACAATTACTGAAGGCCTGGAGAACATGGGTGCACTGCGCACAGGCGGCCAGGGTTCAGTATATAAGGGCAGACGTTTTGGTCCGATAATCACTGCAGTAAAACTGCTTCCCACACCCGTTCATATGGAAAACACTGAGGATAAGAACTTCAGGAGCTTTCAGAACGAGGTAGAAAAATTAAAAAAGGTTAACGAAGAACCGAACCCGAATGTAGTGAAGATCCTGAATTCAGGAATAACTGAAAGCGGTTCTTTCCCGTTTATAGAGATGGAATTTATTGACGGGCCTGATCTGGAAGATCTTCTGAAGGAACCGCAGGACCCGATTTTTGCAATCAAAGAGGTGATTAAAGTCGCCGACCACTTGGCAAATGCCCTCGCACATTGCCATAAGGTTAGCGTTAAACACGGCGATATTAAAAGCAATAACGTTAAATTTAATCTCCATACCGGGAATTATGTGTTGCTGGATTTTGGCCTTTCGGCGATGTCGGATGAGCAAAGAAGAACCAGCATCAGGCATGCCGGTGCCATAGAATTTATGGCTCCGGAGCAGAGCGAAGGACAGATGCTGTTTGAAACTGATGTTTACAGTTACGGTGTAATTTTATACGAATTGCTGGCAGGACAGGTGCCGTTCCCTCTAACCGATAATGGGCAGAAGTCGCGAAATGATGTGCTCGTAGGCCACCTTGAATTACCAGTACCGGATATCCTGGGACTGAGAAAACAGAATCTTCCTGAGAATTGGTCTGAAGCGAAAAAACAGCATGAGATGATGGTGCCGCAATGGCTTCTCCAGGTTATTGCCCGCTGTTTGGAAAAACTTCCGCAAAACAGGTATGCCGACGGGGTAAAACTGCAAGAAGCCATTGTCAGGAGCAGTATAGCAGAAGCCGGAAATTATTATAATAGCAGCATTGTGCAGGATACAGAAAATTCTGGACTGATGCCCGCCGGGGCTGCAGATACTTCCTTGCTGCAAATGGAGAACGACAGATTGCAAACCCTTCTCCGAAATTATCAGGAAGAAGCGGCGGATGCAAAACAGCCGGACAGCAGTGTAATAGTGATCTCTAAACCGGTGTTTTTTGTGCTGGTAATGAGTGTGGTGCTGATGGCGGCATTCCTCAGCTATTATCTGTTGTTCAGAACTACAGAACAGCCGGAAAGGAGATCGCGCCAGGATCAGGTAACTACTCCGGATACAACACAAAAAACCGGTCGCAAAGGATATGCCTGGGACAAAAAAAGAGATTCAGCAATAACAGATACAGCATACGGGGATGATAATGGAGAAACACAACCGGTACAGCTAAAACCTGTTCCACAGGCGCAGCCTGATACCACCGTAATGGACCTGGATACAACCGTACATTTTTAGTTTGCAGCATACCATACATTAAAACAGATGGCAGAAAAACCAACATTTTGGAAGAAAACCGGTCTGCAGGACTTTTTCCTTCCTTCAGAAAAAACACAGAAGAAACAGGTTGTAAAGGCATTAACACCTGATGAAGTATATAAATATATTATTGATAAGTTTAAAGAATCCGTTGCGGAACTTTCTTTTGCAAACCGCATTGTTTTTTACCACGAATTTATCATTTGTTTCAATGAAGAAGATTACAAGGAGTTCCTGGCGCATAAACAGGGCCTTTTTGGGATCATCGTTCATGAATCGGTCAACCAGTTTTACAAGCTGCTTGAAGAATACCGCAAATCCGGAAAAACAGTAGAACCTTCTAGTTCTAAATGGGTATTCCGGCTGGTGTCTCATCCTGATTATGAACGTGGTGATAAAGGATTTATAGGTAAATTATTGCCGGGAAGTACGCAGAAGAACGAAAACCTGCGGGTTACCTTTATTCCGCGCCAGACAGGCGTGGCAGAAACGCTTGACCTGAACCAGGAAATACTCAACGGCTTTACGTATTACAGTGAAGGTTATTATGAAATGCCGTATGATCTGCAGGCGTCGGCTATTCCTGCTCCATCAGCAGGACAAAAAGGTTATGCCAGGTTGGAAACCATTATGCCTGATCAGAATTTCAGAGGCAAGAAACTCGAATTCCTGATGAAGAACGATGAAATCACAGTGTCTGGTAAGGACGAAAGCAGAAATGAAACTCATATTTTTGTGATTCCCTCAGACTGGGTGAACACGCCGCACCTGAGTATCCGCCATAACCATGCAGATGGTAAATTATACCTGGCTTCATTCGGTGAAAAAACGATCGTAAATGAAATTGAAGTTCCCCGGACTGAGATTAGTCACCCGGATTGGATAGAGCTGCCCTTTAACTCCAGGATTTTACTCAACGGTATTATTGGCATAAATATTTTTAAACCTTAAGTGATGAAAAATTTGTTTGGCATTACAGACACCGGTAAGGTGAGAGATAATAATGAAGATGTTTTCATTGCAGAGGAGGTACGCAGCGGACAGTTTATCATCGCGGGCGTAATCGATGGCGTAGGCGGTTATGAAGGAGGGGAGGTGGCTGCGGCGCTGACAAGAGAGGTGGTGCTTGCTGAAATGGCCACTATTGGCGCAGATGTGCCCGCACAGCTTGAAATTGCTTTCAATCTGGCCAATGAAGAGATTTTTGCCAGGAAGCTGGAGGATCAGAAGCTGTCGGCCATGGCTTGTGTAGCCACCGTTGCGGTGATCGACCGGCTGAACAACCTGCTGCATTATATTCATGTGGGCGATACCAGGTTATATCTGTTCAGGGATCACTCCCTGATCAAGCTATCAAGCGACCAGTCGCCCGTGGGTTTTCTCGAAGACTCTGGCAGAATTACCGAGGAAGCTGCCATGCAGCATCCCAAGCGCAATATCATCAACCAGGCGCTGGGACTGGGGAGCCAGGAGGAAATGTCAGACAGCTACTTTGAAACAGGATCTTCTCCTTTTTTGCCTGGAGACCTGATCCTGGTGTGCAGCGACGGTTTAACAGATATGATCAACAAGGAGGTTATTGCCAGGGTCCTTGATTCATCCGGTACCCTGCAGGCAAGAGCAGAAAAACTCATTGCAGAAGCAAATGCTGCAGGCGGAAATGATAACATAACAGTGGTACTGGCTTTGAATGATAAGGCACCGGTATCACACCCCGTTTCACGTCCTGCTGCAGACTTATTTTCACAGGCAGCTAATGAAGTACCCGAGCTCAAAGCCCCTGTCAGCCCGGCTGTGCAGGAGATACCGCCATCAGAAGTAAACCAGCGAAAGAACCCTTTTGTAAAAAAGGAACCAAGTTCAGGAGTTTTGGCAGGTACCAACCAGGGATCCGATAATGTGACGCAGCAGAACAAAACTCCCGGAGGCAATCAAACTCTGGTGATCATTCTTTCAGCATTGTGCCTTTTGTTTCTGGCCAGCACGGTATGGCTTTTCTTTACAAACCCTCCGGTAGAACTTAAACCTTCAGGAACACTGAATCCTGCGCCCGCTGTTACCGTAAATCCACAGGAAAAAAAACTGATTGATACATTATCCAAACTCAAAGGAGATACCTTGATACTTTCTGCCGGTTTTTTCAAAAGTCCGGTACATTTAAGCAGGGCATTGAATATCAACAGGGACACTTTGATTATCAAAACCAAAGGAGACCTGATCTTTCAGCGGGACTCTGCCTATAAAGGGCCGGCAATGATTTTATCGCCGGCATGTAAGTATGTGGTAATTGATCAGCTGGTGCTGGAAAATTTCGAAACCGGGATCGTATCTTATAAAAACGTCCTCGACCTCAAAAATGTAAAATTTAACAATTGTAAGTATCCCTTACAGATCTTATTTGAATTTCCTGACCGCTCATTTATAAATGGCAGGATATCTAAACGTGCATTCCAGGCAGATACGCTGGCCAAGAAATAACAATGGATAGACAACAACAAACATCTGGAGGAAGGTTAAAAGAGCGTATCAGCATCACGATGATCGGCATCATCCTGGTATTCGCATTTTTTAAGCTTTTTGGCGTTTTGCAGGAACGCATGAAAGATGTAGATAAAGGCTTAGCGACGGGAACAATTGTGAACCTCAATGCCCCTGATCCTGCCAATGCCATAAAAGCAATGCTGACAAAAGGCTATTATTATGACGATCCTGCAGATATTGACCTGATCAGATCGGTAATTGCCGACAAACAGCAGGAAGACCGTTTCAGTAATATTGGAGACCTGAATAAAAGAAAATTCAATGTCTCTGCAGATAAAGCAAGCCAGTATGGGGGCGCATCTTTTAAGAAACGTGTGGCTTTATCCCGGGCGCTGCTGGGCTTTACAGGACAAGATGAAAAACGGTTTGAACAGGAGATTACGGCTCCGCCGGCTTTGCCCTCCGTGCAGGATATGGGGATTGGAGACGGTGCCCTGCAGGGCAGTGTCAAAAATGCTGAAGGGGTTGTATCCGGGGTGCTGGTAAGATTAACCGCTATTGTGGCGGCCGATAGTGTAGATGCCAGGCCTTTTACAGCTTATGCACGTACAGACCAGGAGGGTAAATATAAATTTACCGGATTGCCTGAAGATAAAGCATACGAAGTTATTCCCCTGAAACCGGGTGCCGAGTTTGGACAGGTAAAAGGAGTACAGGCACTAAACGGCCATCAGACATTAAATTTTACAGAGGCGCTGCACCGCATCAGATTGCTCTCTTCGAGAGATTTTAACACTCTGAAGAATGAGGGCGCGCTGATTGTACGGACGCCTCAGGATTTCAGCTTTTACTACTGGTGTTTTGCCGGGGCACTGCTATTCGGCTTTTTGCTTATCCACATCGTATTATCCATAAGGTTTCCGGATGCAGATCAGGTCATCCTGCCACTGCTCATGCTGCTCACAGGTATTTCATTTCTTACCCTGTTAAGTTTACAGGACCCTCTGCGCGACCGGTTCCTGGTTGCTGATTCTGTACTGTATCTATTTATCGGTGTGACGGGCATTTTTATTTTGCTTGCCTTTAACCTGCGCCGGTTTACGGCCGACTCCAGCTTATACCGCCTCTTTATTTTTACCAAACAGCGTGATGCCGCTAATGGCTGGCCATGGATCACCTTGGCAATAGGTTTGCTGGTGATTACGCTCCTGTTCGGCGCCGGGCCGGAGGGCAGCGGCGTGAAAGTAAACCTGCTGGGCATACAGCCCAGTGAAGTAGTAAAATACATCGTAGTGCTTTTCCTTGCGGGATTTTTTGGAATGAATGAGCAGTTCATTGCTGCCTATTCCAGCTGGAAAAAACGCTGGTCTTTCTTTTCATTTGCGCTGGCAGCAATTTTGTGTACGCTGCTGCTGTTTTTACTGCTTGGCGACCTTGGCCCTGCAATCGTGATCTGTTTTACATTTATCATTCTCTTTTCATTCTCCAGGGGCGATTTTATGGAAATGACAGCTTTTGTGGTTCTGTATATCCTGGTGGCATGGTTTGTAGAAAATGTATGGCTGGATGCCTTGATCACTTTTGGCGCCCTGGCACTTTATCACACCTTAAAAAAGAGGACGGTCAGCGAATCTGCGATCATGGCACTGGTAGTGATTACGGCTTTCCTTACCATTGATAAGATCCCTTACCTTGATAAAATTGTCCCCGGTCCGGTAGAAAGGCTGAGCGACCGCAAAGCGATATGGCAGGATGCCTGGGACAACGAGGTTTACGGGGGCGATCAGGTGGCAAACGGGCTCTGGGCCATATCGAGCGGCGGTATAGCCGGTCAGGGTACGGGCAAAGGCTTTGCGAAAACCATCCCGGAGGCCCACACAGATATGATTCTTCCGGCTATTGCAGAAGATTTTGGCTGGCTGGGTATGGCCTGCGTTTTCGGGCTGTTCCTGCTCTACCTGCACCGCGCGATCATCATCGGACGGCAAACGGGCACGCCTTTTCTTTTTTACTGTTGTGCAGGGATAGGCATCTGTACCTTTATTCAGTTCCTGCTGATTGCCGGCGGCTCTGTTGGCGCTTTACCTTTATCTGGGGTATCCCTGCCTTTTGAAAGTTATGGTGGTTCTTCGCTGGTGATCAATCTTGTGGCGGCGGGATTTCTTCTTTCTGCTTCATCGGTAAGAGGAACAGAAGGCCAGATGAAATATATCACCCGCCAGCAGGATAAAAACCTTGTTCCGGCGCTGCTTGCTGCCTGTATCGGCGTGCTGTTATTGCTGGTCAATGTTTCCAGATATAGCTTTAACAACAAGGCCTGGGTGGTAAAGCCTGCGCTGGTGGCCGACAAAGGTGGAAGCCGCATGTTCAGCTATAATCCAAGAATTGGAATACTCATGAAAAAACTGGAAGCTGGTAATATTTATGACCGTGCAGGATTGCTGCTGGCTACCAGTGATCCAAAGCTGTTTAAAAAGCAGCAGCAGGAGCTCCGCGAAGCAGGAATTCCAGAATATGACCTGGATTCTGCACAGCACAGAAGGGTTTCAAGGTATTATCCTTTTGAAGAACAGCTGTTTTTCTGGACCGGTGATGCCAATACGGGTGTATTTAACGGGGGGATCAACGGTTATTTTGCAGAATATGAGCACGCCGCTGAGCTCCGGGGATTTAAGATGCCATTAACAAGTTATAACCTGATTGCCTCACGCTATCGCGAAGACCGTTTTCTGCCCAGAGGCCCTAAGGAAATGACGGTTGTGAAAAGAGATTTCTCGGCATTATCACGGATCTTGATAGCAGGCCTTGATACCAGTGAAATTGCCCTGTTTAAAAAACGCAACAGGGATGTGAAGCTGAGCGTGGATGCGGCTTTGCAAACGCGTTTGCAAACAGCTTTGGCGGCAGATCCGGCAGTGCAGAAAAACAGGGTTTCTGTGGTAGTAATGTCTTCGGCTACCGGAGATGTGCTGGCCTCCGCGGTTTACCCGCTGCCCCCGGTAAAAAGCTGGGAGCAGCTTACCATGAGCAGGACCGACCAGAATAAGCTGGCAAGTTGGACTACTACTGCCGACCTTGGGTTTACAGTAGCGACCCAGCCGGGTTCTACGGCAAAATTGCTGACGGCAATGGCTGCTTTTAATCAACTGGGCATGCGCGCAGCACAGCAGACTTATCTGGTGAAAGCCAATGAGAGAATACGCAGCGGCGGACCAGAACCTGATGAGACCGGAAATATTGATATGGAACGGGCCATTGTAAAATCTAACAATGTATACTTTATAAAGCTGGCAAATCAGGAACATCTGGCAGAGCCGATGGGAGAGCTGTACCTCAAAACTGGTATGTTCCTGCACGGGGTTGGAGGTTACTACTACGGAAGAAAATCTGCAGATCCCGATCAGGCAAACCGATGGTTTGATCTGTGGCGCAGAACGGAATTCAAAAGTGCCTACAACCCGCAGAATATCTACAGGAACAGGGCTACCGGGATTTCCGGAATGGCCTGGGGACAGGGAGAACTGATTGCTACACCAGTGGCAGTGGCTCGCCTGGCCGCTGCGATTGCCAACCAGGGCAAATTGGTTCCCAACAGATATGTGCTCAAACTAAATGATTCTACGGTAAAAAGCCCTGAAAGTATTGCGCTGGCCAAAAATCCTGCCTATGCAGCGTTGTTAAAGCAGTATATGGTTGAACAGAGTGCCGGCAAAGCTGGTCTGTTTGGGCTTTCTGTAGCCGGTAAAACTGGAACACCGGAAAGGATGCTGCGGGGTAAAAAAGTAAATGACGGCTGGTATGTGTTTTTTGCGCCCAATCCCGGTACTGCCGATTACACCGTAACCTGTATCCGTATTGAGGCCACAAAAGGCTCTTCAGAAGCAGTGAAGCTTGCTGCAGATGTGGTGATTCCACTGCTGGCAGGGAAAGGTTATATTAAAAGTATCAATTAGATAATTATAAAATGATCAGAGGGGCGGTCAGTCCTGATGATAAAAAGGAGAAGATATGTTTGATTTTTTTAAACGGAATACAAAGTTAGATGCCAAAGGGATCAGGGATGCGATTTTGCAGTTTATCAAAGAAGAATTGCAGCAGCTGGATGGAGGCGAAGGCTCTGCGCTCCAATCAGTTTCTCTATTTGTGTCTCCAAACGAAGAAG
The DNA here is from genome assembly GCF_900182595.1 of Pedobacter westerhofensis. GTDB lineage: Bacteria > Bacteroidota > Bacteroidia > Sphingobacteriales > Sphingobacteriaceae > Pedobacter > Pedobacter westerhofensis. The sequence goes on from NZ_FXTN01000014.1 coordinate 53,156, forward strand.
AGAAATTTCTTTATGAAGCGGCTTTATACAATGGAAATACGGAAAAACTGCGTGAAGATGTTCAGCGCATTGCCGATAATTTTGCATTGGATCTGCCGGCAGACTGGCAGTTGGCCCTGCAGTTTGAGGATGAGCTGCCCTCAGGTACGCTCCGCTCCAATGAAATCAAGGCAAGGCTAAAACTCACCATGTCGGCACCGGCAGAGGTAACGCAACCGGCAGGAGCATCAGTAACAGGGATTGGGGCGGCAGTTAAAGTCAGTCTCAAAGTACTAAAAGGAAAGGCAGAGCAGGATGAATACATCTTAAAACCGGAGGCTGGCAAACGCATCAATATCGGCCGTGAAGCCATTATTCAGGCCAACGACGGTTCCTTACGGATCAATCATATCGCCTTTCCCGAAGATCCGGCATATGAAAGCAACAAGTATATCAGCCGGCAGCATGCCCATATCGAATGGGATGTGCCGTCGGCCTCTTTTAAGTTGTATGCTGATGAGGGCGGAGTGCCCCCGGGCAATAAAACAAAGATCAGAACAGCGCATGACGAATCCATTAATAAGCTCAATTCCACAGCGGTGGGATATCCTTTAAAGGACAGGGATCAGATCATTTTAGGTGATGCAGCGATACTGGAATTTACTGTCATTTTACAATAGATTTTTGGATTAAAATGATAAAAACCTTGTATCTTTTGCCCTTGATTTTATGTTTTACAGTCTATAAAATCAAGGCGCAGGCAAAACATATCATTAGTGGCTATATCAGAGATGCACAAACCGGAAAGCTGCTGATTGGTACAACGATACGCGCAGAGGGATTGGTAATCTCAACGCAGCAGGAAATAATCCTGGTATGCTAAGTACGGCCACCAACGATTACGGATTTTACTCCCTTACCGCAGCGGACGGCACATAACGACTGATGGTGGTGCCATAGGTGTATTCAATGCCTACCGCTCTAATAAACTTACGGTCACAGCTAAATTTAGGGATTAATTAATTATATTAGAGTATAACCTCTCCACCCATGAAACCTCTTTTTTTAATAAATATTCTCATATTTTTGCTGGCAGTATCCTGCACCAACGCACAAAAGGAAAGTAAAAATATTCCAGTCAGGATTTTCCCTTCAAATCCCAGTCTCTTTAAAAATCATCTGGGAATCAATGCGTTTGAATGGGATTTTTCCGATTCAGATAACGGACTGATTCCTGAGAGCAGAAAAAAAGTGATACGCTCGTTTGGCGGTTTCAGGCATTACATGGATTGGGATAAACTGGAATCCGAAGAAGGGAAATATACGTTTAACCCGGTGCATTCAGGCGGATGGAATTATGATATGATCTATCAGTGGTGCAAATCCGAAAATATTGAAGTCCTGGCCGACCTGAAGTCGTGCCCCAGCTGGCTGGTTAATACCTATCCTAAAGATCAGCGGAATGCAGAAAATGTTCCGGCACCTTATGGGCTCAACCGTAAGCTGCCCTCTTCCTACCTCAAGCAGGCAAAGGTAGCTTTTCAGTTTGCCGCAAGATATGGGCATAATAAGGCGGTGCCCCGTGCATTGGTATCTGTAAACACAAATGCCCGCTGGCCTGGCGATCAGTTAAACTATGTAAGGGTAGGACTGGGTTATGTGAAATATATTGAATGTGATAATGAACGTGATAAGACCTGGAAAGGACCACAGGCACATCAGAATGCAGAAGAGTATGCTGCAAACATGTCGGCTTTCTATGATGGGCACATGGGTAAACTGGGAAAAAATGCAGGTGTGAAAACTGCTGACCCGTCGATGAAGGTGGTGATGGGCGGTTTGTCAGATCCTGATATCAAATATGTAATTAAGATGATTGAATGGTGTAAAAAAAACAGGGGTTACAAAGCTGATGGTTCTGTAAACTTATGTTTTGATGTCATCAATTATCATGCTTATAACAACGACTGGACGGGCAGTGCTGATCCTACAGTGGGCAAACCGCCGGAGCTTTCGCGTGCAGCAGCGCTTGCAGATGCGTTTGTAGCCATGGCCAGGAAACATGCCAATGGGACGGAAGTCTGGAATACGGAATCAGGATATGATATCAATACTAAAAGTCCGCAAAGAGCAATTGCCATTGGTAAAAAGCCGGCACTAATCACCCAGGCCGACTGGATGCTGAGGTCTGCGCTTTTATATGCCAGGCATGGTATAAAACGCTCGTTTTTCTACATGCTGGACGATGTTGACCCCAACAGTACAACGCAATACGGAACTTCCGGATTTGCCGTTGGCAGTAAAAGAAGACCGGTAGCAGATTATTTTTTCCAGGTAAAAAAACTGATGGGCGATTTTCATTTTGTCAAAAATATGAAAACTGATCCCATTGTTGATGTTTATGGTTTGAATGGACGGAAAATATTTGTGATGTTTGTACCGGACGAACAGGACAGAAGAACTGCGTTTCGTTTGAATATGGGCACTGCTTCGTCGGTGACGGTGTACACACCTGTTGCGGGGGCAGACAGCATGAGGGCAAAGATTGTGGCTACCCCGAAAGGAATTTTAAACATAATGCTCACAGAAACACCCGTTTTTGTGGAGAAGAATTAAAAGGGCAAAATATAAATGGATAAGTCGGAAGTAGAATACGTATTGATCACAGTGAAATCGGGAGTGGAAGAAGCCCTCAATATTAAGATATATAAAAATGGTATTCTGGCGCGCAGGGGTTGCGGAGGCTTGCCGGGCGTAACGATCTCAGGAATGAGTTTTACCGGGGATGCTTCTTATTTTGATCAGCTGATGCAAAGCGTCTCACAGCAGATCCTGGATGAAAACATAAACCATGAGGAAGAGATTAAAACCGGTTCACTCGAATATCTGGTTGCCTTTTATGGGGTAAGTGCCAATGGCGACCAGGGGGAGCGGGCAGAATGGACAAAATCTACCGGGCTGCGCTTCTTTATGGATGAGGGCACCAGTTTCAGGCACAATTTATTGGGTTTTGCTGATGGCTTTGCGATAGAAGCGATGAAACTGACCAATTCCTGGTACTTTGACATCGTGATGCTCGCATTGGAAAAAATGCGTTCTGATGCACTTCCTGAGCAGACACTGGTTAATGCTCCGAAAACTGATGAAGCTTTGAACAAGGATTTCCAGAGTTATTTTGAGCAGATCAGCAAAAAAGAACTTCCTGAATTTATCAAAAATAAGAGCTACACAGATGACAGCGGCCAGCCGCATCAGCTTTCACTTGAAATCGAAGGACAGTCTATCAGCTATAAATTTGGGGCCAGGGTTCACTAAATAAAAATCTGCTGCAGCTGCAATTTTTAATCCACTAGCTGAAGAGCTTTAACAGATCAGTTTTGGTCAGTGATTTCAGCATCGAACCATCGGTCTGGATCAGGTCACTGACCAGTTCTTTTTTGGTTTCCTGCAGCTTCATGATTTTTTCCTCTATTGTATCCGGGCAGATCAGCCTTACAGCCACTACGTTCTTCTTCTGGCCGATGCGGTAACAGCGGTCTATGGCCTGGTTTTCTGCCGCGGGGTTCCACCAGGGATCAACCAGGTAAACATAATCAGCTTCGGTAAGATTAAGCCCTGTGCCACCGGCTTTGAGGCTGATCAGGAAAACGCGCACATCCGCATTATTCTGGAAATTCTCTACCCTGCGCTCCCTGTTTTTAGTCTGTCCTGTCAGGTATTCAAAGCCAATATCCCTGGCTTTCAGCTCTTTTCTGATCAGGTCCAGCATCGATACAAATTGTGAGAAAACCAGGATCTTGTGCTGCGGCGAATGGCTCTCAATTTCTTCCATCAGGGTATCAATCTTCGATGAAGAAATTCCGTGCAGCAGATTATCGCCCAGCAGGGAGGGGGAGTTACAAATCTGCCTCAGCTGCGTAAGGCCTTTTAGCACATGCAGTGTATGTTTTGGCAGGTCTTCTTCCTTTTCGCCCATCAGGTAACGCACATACTCATTTTTGCAGGCATCATAGGCAGTTTTTTGCTCAGTGCCCATTTCGCAGTAGATTACCATTTCTGTTTTATCAGGCAGCTCTCCGGCCACCTCTTTTTTTGTGCGGCGAAGGATAAAAGGACTCACCTTATTTTTCAGTGCAATTGCCCTCGTATTATCTTTAAATTTATCAATTGGTGTAGAGTATTGATCCCTGAAAAACTGTTTGCTGCCCAGCAGGCCGGGGCAGGCAAAAGAAAGCTGACCATACAGGTCGAAGGTATTGTTTTCTATAGGTGTGCCCGTCATGGTAATCTTGTTGCGCGACTGCAGGAGCCGTACAGCATTGTAACGCAGCGAATCAGGGTTTTTTATTGTTTGCGATTCATCAAGAAAGATATAATTGAAATGATACTTTTTGAGCCAGCCAATATCATACAGCAATGTTCCATATGAAGTAAGTATCACCTCATACTCATTAAAAACAGTTATATCTTTGATCCTGTCGGCACCATAAATGGTATACAGCTTCAAATCCGGTGCAAATTTAGCAATTTCGGCCTGCCAGTTAAAGATCAGGGTAGTGGGCACCACCACAAGATTTGTATTCTGGTATCCTTTGTCCCGCTGCGACAATATGAATGCGATGATCTGGATAGTTTTGCCCAGTCCCATATCATCTGCAAGACATCCGCCAAAGCCAAACTCGTCCAGGAAATTCAGCCAGTTGAGCCCCTCTTTCTGGTAATCGCGCAGTTCTGCATTCAGCGCGGCCGGAACATCCAGCTGCCCGATCTCTTTGAAATTCCTGATCCTGTCTTTATAGGCAGACAATTCCATTCTTACTTCGGCAGGCAATACTTCCTTCTCATATAATTCGGCAATGCCGGAGAAATTTACTTTTGGTGTGCGCAGGTTATCCTCCACAACTTCTCCCGCATTAAAATAAGCCGTAAACTTATCAATCCATTCCTGCGGAAGGATACCCATCGTACCATCCCCAAGCTTGATGAATTTATTCTTGTTCCTGATCGATTTATGTAAATGCTTCAGCGAAACTTTCTGACTGCCAAACTTTACTTCAAATGTACTGTCAAACCAGTTGAGGCCACTTTTGACGGCAATGGTAATTTTAACCGGATTGGGATTGATATGGTTTCCCTTCAACTCATTAAATCCCAGTACAGTAATTTGTTCTGACCGCCATTCCTCAAATACAGACAAAAACCAGCCCTCGTCCAGAAAACGTTTTTTATGGAGATACAATTCCTGCCCGTCCAGCTGTTCAGAAAAATGCGGATGCTGGCGCGTCAGCATTGTGATAAACCGCAGCTCATCATCTTTATGCCGGGCCACGGAAAACACATTACCGGACTGGTCCGTGGCATAGATTTGCTTGCGGGACAATACAGGGACTTCTACTTTACCATATTTCATCACGGGAGTGATCAAAACATAGTTCTCCGAATCAGAGAGGTAAATGATTTTTTCTACAGAATGATCAAAATCACGCTCGTCCAGCTGTTCTGGTGTAGCAGGTTTGAGGTAGGAGTAGGTTACATTGATCCGGTTTTCCAGTTTAGATATAATGTCATCCTGGAAAACACTGAACTTTGATTCATGGATCACCAGGTGATTGTTGTGCTGCCTGAAAAACGCTATGATTTTTAACAGATCCGCCTGATCAATCAGGTGCATCACGCCCTGGTAAAACAAAAAGTATTTATACCTGATATTAAGCATGTTCAGATCGTATGCCTTGCCCTCCAGAATTACCTCGGCCGTAATCGTATAAAAGCTCTTTTTTAAAGAAACGTACAGGTTAATTTCAATCTTCTGATTTCTTAGCCTCACCGGAAGAACAGAACTGACTGTGAGGTTGGGTGAAATCGTTGCATCATGATAATAGGCAGCAAGCTGCAGCGGATTTTTGAGCAGCGCCTTTAATCCTTCAATTTCAGTTTCAGGTTTTTCGGCTTCATAATTTTGCTGAAACCTGGAGATGGCAGTATAAAATTTAAGCTCATCTATATTGTCGGTAGTCCAGAGGAAATCCATTGGGTTCAATGGCCTGAGCGGGTTCCTTAACTTCCCGCTGCTGGTAATGGTACATTCCATCAAATCTGCCTGGAAGTGGTTATAATAACGGTGTTGTTTCAGTACCAGTATTTTGCTCAGTCTTTCATCACCCTGTCTGAGCCAGGGTGCAATCCGGCCGGGCAGGAGCATGTCCTTGAGATGTGCATTCTTTTCTCTGGTAACCGGCAGCAGGTCTTTAACCAAGCAGATGATGCTGTATTTTTTATTTTCATATTCCAGGCCAAAGAAATTCTCCAGCTCCTCCTCATTCTCCAGTCCGTAAGCGCCGGCAAATGCTTTTATTTTTTCCAGCCGCAGCTCCTCATCAAAAAATATACGGATTTCCTGTCTGCCCATCACGTTGAACAAGGCCCGTACCTGGTGTTCGCACAGCTTGTTTTTATCGGCGGCACACCTGCATGAAAGGATAAGGGTATCCTGGTTTTGCCGGATGTTCAGCTGTGGAAATTGAATGGGGCTGCCGGTTTCAGTAAAAGAGGCGAAATCTACGGAAATATTTTCTGGCTGGAGTTCCAGATAGCCTTTAACGCCAGAATCAATAGGGCCGGCACTGTGTCTTAAAATTTCAACAGCACTTAACTTGCTGATTTTAAAATTTTTCCAGATAAAAGTATCAGGATTTCGTTTTGCGGATTCATGTTGATTTGGCTTGTTCGGCATAGCTCGGCATCTAAGATAAGCCTTTCTGCCGAGGCCTCACATCGGAAGAAGAATAATATTTTAAAATAAATTCTACTATTTCAGTAGACATTATTATATTTGCTGTCAGTCGGGAATTTAAAGATTGTTGCTTTGTTGTAAACAGGTTTGTTGATCAACTTTCTTTTAATTCTTTTAAATAGTCATGTGGCCGAGTGGTTAGGTATGGGTCTGCAAAACCTTTAACGGCGGTTCGATTCCGTCCATGACGTCAGCTGTCAGCAATGACGCTTACTTATTAGATTTTTGGTTAGATCTAAGTTTTGTTTTGTTCATACCCCAGGCCGGATAGTCTGGGGTATTTTTTTTGGCGGGGCATAATAAATACTCGCCATTTCGTGTAGATAATCGTTCGTTCGTGTAGGTAATCGGGCTGTTGGTGTAATATTATTTGATAAATGGTATTACTTGGCTAGGTTTACCATCAAGCTAGGTTTCAGCAAGTTTAAATTTTCATCACTTGTCATAAATTTCGCTCTCAAATTGGTGTGTTTGATATACTGGAGGGGATAACAATCCCCTTCAGCTATATGTTTCTCCTGCCCGCGATAACAGATCCCTTTTCTAACCAAAGAAAATTATTGAGTACATTCTTGTATATTGCGTCAGACATCCATAGAAGATGAAGAATATACTAAAATGTGTAATAATTGATGATGAGCAGCACGCGATTGATCTTTTAACCGATTATGTTGCTGAACTTCCCTCGCTCTCCCTCTATAAAACTTTCAGAAGCCCGCTGCTTGCGCTGGATAATATCTCTGCCGAAGATGATATTGATATTGTTTTCCTGGATATCAATATGCCTGGCATCTCAGGTATCGAATTGGCAAGATCATTACGGAACAAAACTAAAAAGCTGATTTTTATTACAGCACATAGCCAATATGCGCTGGATGCTTTCGATGTAAGGGCAGATCACTACCTGCTTAAACCAATCAGGCTGAACAAATTTGCCGATATGGTAGCAGAGATTGCCAGCAGCTTAGTGGTATCAAAACCGGCAGCAGCTGGCGAAACGGCCTTGCCGGCAGATTTCTTTTTTATCAAGGGCGATGAAAAAAGCAAGATCAGGATCAACATCGGCGATATCGTGCTGGTTGAGGGCTTAAAGAACTATATCACTATCTATACAAAAAACGAGAAGTTCACTACCTATCTGACCATGACCGAGGTAGAACAGGCACTGGAAGCCGATGGAAGGTTTATGCGCGTGCATAAATCCTTCATCATCAAAATGGAGGAGATCCGGAAAATCACCGGGAATACCATTTATCTCAACAATGAGAAGGAAATCATTTTAGGCGGTTCCTATAAGGACATGTTTAATGCTTACCTGAGTGAGTATTCTCTGAAGACCGGACGTAGATAGGTACAGATGCTGCATAAATTGTCAAAAATTCTGAGCTTGTACAGAGTGCACATTTTATCATGGAGCATTTACATTGTCTATGAAATGATCGTGGTAGCAGTGATCAGCAAACTCACAGGCTCTGTAACTGCCTATGTTGTCCATTATATCTTTAACATTTTTCTCTTTTATATCCATGCTTATACGGTGCTGCCAAGGGTTTTCAAAAAAAGGGCACAGGTATTCTGGAGACTTCCGCTTACCATTATCGTAGAAGTTGCGGTCTACTTTGTTATTGTATATTTTGTAGATTACATTCTGCTCCGGTACTTGCATCTCATGCCTGAGATCAGCCTTACCATCGATACACTCTTTATTGTCAAAGCTATTTACAGGGCAGTTTATTTTATCGGAGTTTCTACAGGATATTATTTCCTGATTACTTTTATCAAAGAGCGTACGCTAAACGAAAAACTGGAGAAACAAAAGCTGATTGATATCATTGATCAGCAAAAGGTGAAGAATGAATTGAATGTTGCTGTTAATGCTTACCTGAAAGCACAGATCAATCCACATTTCTTATTCAATACCCTGAGCTTTATTTATAATAATATAAGAAAAACCTCCCCAAAAGCTGCCGAGGCGATTATCACTTTATCAGACATGATGCGGTATGCCATTGAATCAGAAAATTCTGAAGGCCTGGTATTGCTCTCTGAAGAAGTAGAACAACTCAGAAATTTAATCCTGCTGCACCAGATCAGGCAGGATGATACCCTTTACCTCAGGCTTGAATACAGCCCGGGAACTTCCCAAACTACCTTTATTCCACTGGTGCTGCTCACCCTTGCAGAGAATATATTTAAACATGGTAACCTGAGCAGGGCATCCCGTCCGGCTACGATCTCCGTCAGGATTACCCAGGCCAATCTTCAGATTACAACAGCAAACCTGATCAATGAAGGAAAAGGTGAAATCAGCCATCACCTTGGACTGGAAAATATCAGGCAGCGGCTCTTGCATACTTATGGAGAAAAATCCAGCATTATATATTCTACAGACACTGATCATTATTTTCATGTAAATGTTACGTTGAGCTATCATTGATCTTCCTACGGTAATTTGTAGTAAATAATTACCATCAATCCACTGGTTTGTAATGGTGTTGTCTGTTTTAAAAGACTTATATCCTTATTTTATTTTGTATTTATCATATATAGATGTATTATATTGTGGCTTTATGCTTTTGTTGACATTTTTGGCATTATCTCTCTACAACAGCCCTGTTTTGGTATGTGGTTTGTAAACTTTCAGGTATCTAACTTGAAAAACAAAATTATGAGCACAAACGACTTCAATTACCAGCTTTACAGTTATAAGGACTCCTTACATGCATTTGCGATCTCGTTTACTCGGGATGTTGAAGACGCAAACGACCTGGTGCAGGATACCATGTTAAAGGCCATTAATTATTCTACACATTTTAAAGAAGGGACTAATTTTAAGGCCTGGCTTTACACCATCATGAAAAACACTTTCATCAATAATTACAGAAGGGCCACCAAAACTAATTCTATCATGACTGTAACTGATGAGATCACTTCAGACAAACTGCACTACAGTGCCAGTGTTAATGATAGTGATGGTAAATTTGTAATGGAAGATATTTATAAAGCGCTTGCAAAATTACAGCCTGAATACTATGTGCCTTTTCTGAAATACTTTGAAGGCTTTAAATACTATGAAATTGCAGAACAACTGGATATTCCAATTGGAACTGTTAAAACAAGAATACATGTTGCCAGGCAACTGCTCAAAAAAAGCCTGAAAATGCATTATCAAAATTTTCTGCCAAAGGTAGCTTAGTCATCGCTTTAGCTATCAAAAGATGATCAGTGCTGATTATATTGTTTAATTTGACTACCATTGTGTATTCATTTTTACTAAATCACGCCACCTGAATGTATATTACAAGACTAGATGCACACCATAAATTGCTGATCTCTCTTGTTGCAGCACTGATCATCTTCTTTTCTGTCCACACCAAAGTTTCTCTCAATACCAGTCTTGTGATCACCTGGATTACCTATGCATCCTTCATGCTGGGACTCTACTGGTCGACCATTTTTACTGTTCATCCGCTGGAAATGAAAAAGGTGGCAAAGATGCAGGACAGCAACCGTACCCTGATATTTATGTTTGTGCTGGCTGCTGCCGTAGCGAGCCTCTTTGTAGTAGTACTTTTGTTAAGTTCTACAAAACAGTTGACCGGGGTAGAACTGTCACTTCATGTTTTTCTGTCTGTTGCTGCCGTAGTTTGTTCATGGGCTTTGGTACACACGATATTTGTATTCCGGTACGCACACCTGTATTATGAAAATGCACCTGTAAAAAATGAGGGGGCAGACTCAAAATATGTAGAAGGACTGGAATTTCCGGAAGAGAAGGAACCGGATTATCTCGATTTTAGTTACTTTTCATTTGTGATCGGTATGACCTTCCAGGTATCGGATGTTGAGATCAGCTCTAAACGTATCCGCCGTCTGGCTTTAATGCACAGTCTGGTTTCCTTTGCTTTCAACACCGTTATAGTTGCCCTAAGCATCAACATCATCTCAGGACTGATCACCAAATAAATCTTACCGGGCGCGTTTTTACTTTCTGCGTATCCGGGCAGTATGGTCTGTGCCGAACAGTTCAATCATCAGCAAAACAGCTCCCTCACTGAGGGATTCAAAATCTACTTCTTCCAGATCGGACAGTGCCAGCCCATCCCGCATATGCAGTAAGCGGTGCTCTACCTCAAATGCGCCCGAAATCACAAAACTCAGCAATCTGCTATGTTTGTTCCGTAAGCGGTACATTCCTTCACTTCTGCCTTTAAAACGACCAATGTTTACACAAAAGGTGGTTACAGGAGCACAAAGCCTGATCAGCTGATTATCCTCCGCATCCAGATCAAATTGATACAAGGCTGAAAGGTCAAGGTTTTTCTCGGTTTTAACGCACAACAGCAAATAATTTATCGTATCGTTGAGAAAAGGGTTTGATAGCGTAACTGCCGATTTTCTGGGCAGGCTGATGATCCTGAGTTCACCCACGTTTACCGTAAACTGATCTGTCACAGTACTGCTGAAATCAAGGTCGCCCGTAATTGGAAGTAAAACCATATAAGAGGCCTGCCTGATTTGTATGGTTACTGATCCTCCTCCAGCAAGTTCCTCATCGTTCAGGACAAAGAGTTTGGAAAGATTGAATTTGTGCGTGTTTTCATGAGCCCCGTAACTCAATGTACTGAATGACCGGTGTACGTCTGACTGGCGTATCCTACGCTGATCAGAGAGGAATATTTTTGCAGGTACTTGCCTGATCATGGGATAATCTTTAATGAATTTATGGACAGAAAGGGGACCAGCTTTACGAGGTCCGTCAGCTCCGGCTGTTTGGCATCTTTTTGTGAGACCAGCAGGTAACTGCCGATGGAGTCATGCCATATCAGTGGTTCCGAATAAAAATTGATGGCTACCTGATGGGCAGAGCGCTGCGTGATATCCGAATTGATAATTTCAAAATGAAAACTCTTAAAATTCAGGAATTTATTTCCCAGGATATTATAGATATCAGGTATCCTTTCATTGAGCTGCTGCAAATATTCGATACAGGCGGCGCTGACCAGGAAATGAAGGCGCTCCGCATCTGGGACGTGCAGGACGAGCTGCGCAAGAGAAGTATATTTCTTTTCCTGGTTGTAATATTGCGCCTGCATCAGGAATTCGGTATAGGTATCATTGAAAACCAGCTGTTCCCAGATACCTGCGGCATTCGCGTCGATGATCTTGCGGTAGCAGAGGTTAATAATCCGTGTGGCCATTTCCTTCTTATGCTGGTACGCTAATGTTCATAGTTAAGGCAAATCCTGCCGTAGTGCTGCCTGTAACTGTTGCAACTTCAATCCCGGCAGTATCATCACTGAATACATTATCCTTTGCATTATAGGTGTAGCCGGTCATTCCCTTGGCATAGCCGTTTACTGCCAGGACAGCGCTGCCCGTAACTTCCGGAAATGCGATCTGTGTAACCTTTAGCGAGGTGCCGGAAGCATTATAAACATGCACATGGATATGTGTTGCCCTGCCGCTGTACCAGCCAGGGAAAATTGAGGTAAAGGTGACCAGTCCGTTTGCATCCGTAGTTTGTCTTCCGCGCAGGAAATGAAGGCTCTGGTAGTCGGTACTCTGCATGCCGCTTCCTCCATATTCGGAGTAATTTCCTTCTGCGTCGCAATGCCAGATATCTACGATGGCGCCTGATATTGCTGCGCAGTTACTGTTACTGTTGCCGATGGTGATTTTAATTGAAAGTGCATAACCTGTCCGCCCGTTAGTGATGTCAGGCCGTACGTAGGATGCCGGGACTTTTGTTGGAAAGGGCCCCTCTGTTTCTGTAGGCGCCAGGTTACATCCTGATGCTGATCCTGATGCACCGGTGCCTGGTGTGCCCGATGTTGTGGCGGTATCCGTTGTGCCCTCGACTTTAGAACAGGCATCAATAATAATAGGTGCAGAGAATGCACCGATCATCAAACTCCTTAAAAATTTTTTTCTTTCCATGTTATCCCTGCGTTTATAAGATTTAAATATAGGATGCTGCTGCAGGTACAGGAGGCAGGTATCGGTTGATAGTGTAATTGTACCGATAAATTATAAAAAGATTAATGAAGCCCTTTTTGAATTAGGGAAAACCATTTACCCGAAGCAGTGTTAAAATGTTGGAATTTAAAAACACATCCTATGACTAACATTCAAAATATCGCATTATTGAGTTGCATTTCACTTTCCATGGCAGCCTGCAGCCCATCAGCATCAGACAAGAAAGATGGAACTACTACATTATCGGCAGACACAGCTATCAGTACAGTTGATAAAGACCAGGCAAAGAATGATTCTTCAAGTCTGCAGCCTGCAGAAACAGGATTTATCCAGCAGGCAGCGGTTGGTGGTTTAATGGAAGTTGAAATGGGAAACCTGACCACACAGAAAAGTAAAAGCCCCAAAGTTCTGGCCTTTGCAAAAAGAATGATCACTGATCATACCGCTGCAAACAAAGAGCTTCAGCAGATTGCTGAAAGCCTTGGGGTAAAAGTTCCGGAGGCACTTCCATCTGAAGAGCAAAGCCATTTGGCGATGATGAGACAATCAGAAGCAAATGAATACGATCAGAGTTATATGGATATGATGGTGAAGGACCATGCTAAAACCATAGACCTGTTTAATGGGGCAACAAAATTTAAAAATGACAAACTGCGTGCTTTTGCGCAGAAAACGCTTCCGGTATTACAGCAGCATAATCAGATGGCTATCGGTATAGACTCTGTCATCATGGTGAAAAAACCTGACAACAGGGGAGATGACCTGCCTAATGTAGATAAAAAGCATAAAAATTAATCTTTTTGCGATTGAAAGTCCGGTTTAAGCCGGACTTTTCTTTTAGAGGCCTGTCTAGTCTTTTGATTTTTTTGATGCAGAAGATTTTCCTCTTCCTTTTGTAACATTTTAGTATTAATCAATTATGATTAACTATTTTTTAATGTGTTTTTAATCCATTTTTAATCTGGCATACCGCTCTGTCCTGTTTAACCTGCTTTTTGTCAATAAAACACCATAAAAAGGTAAGTTATTGCTGTTAACTTCTTGTTAATATTGGCTTAATACATGAACTTTACTTTCGTACCGTTTTCAATAAAGGAAACTGAGTTATTAAAAACTACGAATGAAAAAACAACTACTTTTAATTTTATTAATGCTTACAACTGTGTGGACCAGCAATGCTGTGTTTGCTCAGGGAGTAACTACTGCATCCGTAAACGGTGTGGTTACAGACGGGAAAGCGCCCATCCCGGGCGCAACGGTGGTCCTCACACATGTGCCAACCGGTACGGTTTACACGGCTACCACAAGAGCCAACGGCCGTTACAACTTAATTAACGTTAAAGTTGGCGGACCTTATGTATTGAAAATAACTTATGTAGGATTCAATGCCTATGTAAGAGAGAATTTTAGCTTATCTATTGGTCAGGATGAGGCAATCAACGCCCAACTGTCAGACAGTGCTACAGACCTTAAACAGGTAAATGTTGTAGGCCAGCAGGGTAAAGTGATCAACTCATCCCGCACAGGTGCCAGAGAGACAATCACAAGAGCCCAGATTGATGCTTTGCCAACAATCAACAGGTCTTTATCTGATTTTACTAAACTGACGCCCTCTGCAAGTTCTACCAGTGCAATGAGCTTTGGCGGACGAAGCAGCACATTCAACAACATCACGGTGGATGGTGCTTTGTTTAACAACTCTTTTGGTTTGTCGGGCACATTGGGCGGACAGGCAAGTTCACAGCCTATTTCATTGGATGCGATTGATCAGATCCAGGTTGATCTTGCACCGTATGATGTTCGTCAGGGTTTCTTTACAGGTGCAGGTGTGAATACTGTCATCAAATCAGGTACGAATGAGATTAAAGGATCAGTTTATTATTACGGACGTGGTACAGGTTTGACAGGTTACAATGCCGGTACTACCAAAATCACAAAAATTCCTTTTGATTATAACTCACGTGGAGTAAGCCTTGGCGGCCCGATTATCAAAAACAAATTGTTCTTCTTTGTTTCCGGTGAGCAGGAGCGGATCAGCAATCCGGCATCTACATTTGTTGCTGCCAGAGATGGTGTGAGTGGTGCAAACGTTTCTCAGGCACAGGCCTCAACACTTGAAGCAATCGCTACTACCCTGAAAACCAAATATGGCTATGATCCCGGTGCATATGAGAACTTCTCTTACAAAACACAAAGTGACAAGATCACCGTTAAGTTAGACTGGAACATCAATAAAAACAATACTTTAAGTGCTAAATACTTTTACCTGAAATCATTTAAAGACCAGCCTGCAAGTAATTCAGGAATCACCAATGCTGGTGTAGGTTACGGATCAACCCGTGCGCCGGGAGTGAACACCTTGCCATTTGCAGGTTCAGGTTATACGATCAATAACAATTTTAACATCGGTATGCTGGAATTAAACAGTAAGATCAGCAATACCATCTCCAATAAACTGACTGCAGGATATTCTGCCCTGCGCGATTTCCGTTCTTCGCTTTCGGGTTCAAATGTGCCGATGGTTGATATAGGTAACGGAACCTCAAGTGCTACAGGTGCAGTACTTACTGCTGCCAACCAAACCATGACCAGTTTTGGTTATGAATTGTACACTGCCGGTAACTTGCTTTCATCCAACATCGGCCAGCTGTCAGACGACTTAACAGTTTTTGCAGGCAAACATGAGTTTACATTTGGTACCAGCAACCAGTCGCAGAGCTTTACCAATGGTTTTGCTCCTGACTACAATGGCTTATATACCTATAACTCGGCTTCAGATTTCATCAACGGTTTGCCGGCTGCTGCTTATACGTACCGTAATGCGGCTGACGGTGGCAATTTGCCGTTGGCTAAAATCAAATCTTACAATTTTAGCTTATATGCACAGGACAAATACCGCGTAACGCCAAACTTTGTACTTACTTACGGTTTAAGAGCTGACTATAATTACTATCCAACAGACCTTGCTGCCAATCCCAATGCAGCAGCTTTAACATTCCAGGGCGGTACTCAGGTTGACGTGTCAAAACTGCCTAAAAGCAGAATCCAAATGTCGCCGCGTGCCGGTTTCAACTGGGACGTAAATGGTGATCACAGCACTCAGATCCGCGGTGGTTCTGGTTTGTTCTCCGGCCTTACTCCATTTGTATGGATCTCTAACCAGGCCTCTAACGGCGGAACATTGTTCAGCTCAGGTACCGTTACCAAAGCTGCATCGCCCAATGATCCGCGTTTGATCTACAATCCAAATGTGGATGCCAACCGTCCAACCGGGGCCGTTGCTGCCAATACCTCCTATGAACTGGACGTAACTGATCCAAACCTTAAACTGCCAAAGATCTGGAGAACAAACGTTGCCATCGATCAGCAGTTGCCATTTGGTATTATTGGTACCATCGAGGCTGCCTCCACCAAAGATATCAATGCAATCTATACCAAAAACTTAGTGGTTTCTGACGGATATGTTACTTTGCCGGGAACGGAAGGGCAGATTCGTTACAACAGTGCCAACACTACAATTAACAGTTCGCCTGCCAGTGCTGCAAACCCTACAATTACGGGCTTATATTACCTGACCAATACAAATAAAGGTTACTCTTATTTTGTTACCGGTCAGCTCCAAAAGAGTTTCCTCGGTGGTTTCTATGCCAATGTTGCCTATACACATACTGTATCTAAAGACGTGAACGACGGCGGTTCAACTGCCAGTTCAATCTGGAGCGGAAGACCTGTTTCAGGAGATCCAAACGGTAATGTTTTATCTAATAGTACTTATGTAATGCCAAACCGTTTTATCGCTTCCCTGGCTTACAGAAAAGAATACAGTAAAAACTATGCTACTTCAGTTGGAATATTCTTTGAAGCTTCAAACAATGGTGCAGTTTCTTACATCGTAGGAAATGGTGGAACAGGTATCGGAGATATCAACCGTGATGGTGCAACGAACGACCTTATGTATATCCCAAGAAATCAGGGTGACATCATTCTGGTTCCTGACTTTACAGCATCCGGAACAGCGCTGGGTGATACAAGGACACCAGCTCAACTGTGGAACCAGCTGAATGCTTACATCAATCAGGACAAATACCTGAGCGAGCACAGAGGCGAATTTGCAAAAAGAAATACTGCAATCTTACCTTACTTTAAACGTGCGGATTTAAATATTACACAAGACTTCTTTGTGAAATCCGGTAAAAACAGAACAACAAGAAATACCATTCGTGTTGAATTTAACATGATCAACGTGGGCAACTTCCTGAACAAGAACTGGGGCACATATCAAACTACGTACAGCGGTATTAATACTGGTGCTGTTGCGCTCCTTACTTACAAAGGTCTTGATGCTACCACCGGAAGGCCAACTTATTCTTTTCCTTACCTGGACAAAAACAACTTAATCCCGGTAACTCAATCTTCTAAAGTAAATACTGACCAGATCTCGCGCTGGCAGGCACAAATTGGTGTAAGATATATCTTCAACTAATACCGGTGTAAACTGATGCTGAAAGCAGGCTGTCCAACAAGGATGGCCTGCTTTTTTTTTGCTTTGTTTCCGCAGCGTAAGAATACGTTTCAGTAGTATAAAATGCCATATTCTATATGCAATAATGACAAAGTTATACAGTGATTTTGGGGACAATTGGCTAAGTTTACGATTATAAAATAACCTATAGATAAAATACTATGGAATATCCAGAACCTAAAATCATTTTTTTTGACATTGGCGGAGTACTGTTAACCAATGGATGGGGCAACGACTCCCGTAAACTGGCGGCAAAAAAGTTTAACCTGGATTATGACGAGCTGAACACGCTCCATAATTATATTTTTAACGTCTTTGAGATCGGTAACATCACGCTGGACGAATATCTGGATACTGTCGTATTTAATCACCCAAGAGAATTCACAAGAGAAGACTTTAAGGAATTTGTATTTTCCAGATCAGTTGAATTGCCCGGTTTACTGCAATGGTTGAAAGAATGGAAAAAGGAAAGCGGTTTCAGGATCATCTCAATAAATAACGAAGGCAAGGAACTGAATACCTACAGAGTAAAGAAATTTAAGCTCCATGAATGTTTTGACGCCTTTGTATCCTCATGTGATGTAAAGATGCGTAAGCCCGACCCTAATATATTTACGCTGGCATTAGGGATTGCACAGGCCAGGCCGCAGCAATGTTATTATTTTGATGACAGGATTTTCCAGGTCGAAACTGCAAAAAGGATGGGAATGCATGCTTTTCACCATACCAGTTTCGAAGAAACAAAAGCTATTCTGGAAAATATTTCTATCGAAGCAGCAAAGTCGTAATTTTATACAGGAGAAGGTTAAGGGACTTTACCACTAACCTTCTCTGGTCATCCTGGTGGTTCAGCCTTCCGTATCAACAATACCTTGAACAAGGCTTTTCCACTGAGGGTAAGATAATCCGATTTTTGCTGTCCAGCCGATAAGAGTGTTCCTGATATTATCACCAGCATGCGCAGTATCCGTATTTGGCAGCTCATTCCTTCCGTGTTCTTCTGCATAAACAGTATTTCCTATTCTTTTTACCTGAAAGGTGGACGTCGCGACAGCGCTGAAAAAATGGGCGGTAGAGTTGTCTTCACTTTTTGGATTTGCAGCAGGTCTTGCCTGCAATGTTGTGATCTCAGTATCGCCGGCAGATTCTTCGTCAATCTTCTCAATCCTCACCCAGTCGTAACCCTCGCCGGAATGTGGTCCTGGTCCCGGGATGTCTATCTTCAGATAATCTCCCTGCTGCACTTGGCGGTCAACAGCTGCGCCTTCTGCATCTGTAAGCAAGAAAGTAGAAAGGGGAACTTTACAGATCCCGCCCCATTTGGATGGGCGTAACAGCCTGTTTCGGGCAATCTGGTAAAATTCATTTGCAAGTTCGGCTGTTGAAAATTCTGCTTTAGCCTGTGTGTCGAGCTTACCGCCCGTATGCTGTTCCGGAATTTGATTCTTCATGGCGCTTATTTTCAGCCCCTAACGGTTAAGCCTTAAGAATTGTTTTGATTACTTTATTTCAGAACCCAGTAACCAAGAGCAAGCCAGATCAGCCCCTTGATCAAAAAGAACATGAATCCCCAGAAACCAATCCTTTTGATCCACTTGATGAAAATGTCCTTTTTTGAATCCTTTTGTTCTGTATTCATAACATTGTAAAAATAAGTAAAATCTTTAAAATTGAGGATTGAAAAATTATTCCGCGCCTTTTTTAAAACGAAAACGATTTAGGTATTTTTTTTTCAAAAAGCCAAACTTTATGGCACTGAGCTTGTTTTTAATTTGAAAAAACTTCAACATTATGAAAGATCAGATAAAAATTCAGAGTACAAGCGACAAATTTCAGCAGGAAGCCTTATTTATCGGAGATCAAATGCAAAGTCAGGACAATGCCAATTCTTCATCGTTTAAAAATAACGACAATCTGAAAAGAACATTGCCTTCATCGATGCAAAAGAAGATCAACCCAAGACTATTGATTCTGTAACACTGCTGCATCAACTAACATAATCTCTACAAATATATTAGGAGGGTAAAAAATGAAAAGGGAGTTTCCAAAAGATGCTCCTTTTTTTTATGCCCTGATTTTTCTGAGTGCCTGCTAACCCTGCCCGGAGATTAACATGACGGAATGTTTCTAAATTGAAATCTGATTGCCGGCTTTAGATCCATTGTTTTAGCTTTGCCGGAAATAAAATATAGATGTCTACAACAAAACTAACCATTAATAATAACGGATCTGTGAAGATAGAAGGCGATTTTGAAATCGTTGACAAGGAAGGTAACGCCTATGGATTACAGGGCAGAACTGTACTTACCATTTGCCGCTGTGGTCTTTCCCAAAATAAGCCATTTTGCGATGGTGCACATAAAGGGCATTTCGAACATGAGGCAATTGCATTTGACCTACCTCCAAAAAAAGTATAATCATAAAGAAAGCCGGCTTTGTTAGCACAAACCGGCTTTTATGTTTTACCCCGAAATGGCAAGAAGGTATTCAAAGCTGAGCTCAGCAGCAGGCAAAGCACGGCTGCGGAAAGGCTTGCCCGCCAAACGGATCTGCTGTCCATGTGATATACCCTGCAATTTTACGGTCTGCTGATCAAATATCAGGGTTTCCGGCTCCAGTAACTGGTAGGCATTTTCTGATATCAGCAAGTCGTTATTTAATTCTTTGGTTTTAGCCTGCAGCCTCGAGGCGATGTTAACCGGCAGCCCCATCACGGATAATTGAGCCGGGCCATCCAGTGCAAACTCACCAACAAATACCTTACCTGCGTGCAGTCCCACACCGATTTCAAGGGGAGTGCCATATTCAGGCACCGCATCGTTAAATAGATTCACGGTGGTGAACATTGTCCTCACTGCCTGATAAGCATTATTCACCGCTTCACGGAGATTGGTTTGCAAGCCAAATACAGCATATAAATTATCACCTGCTATTTCAACAACTCTGCCCTGAAAGTTTTTGATGATCTGGTTAAAGGCGGTAAATAACCGTCGGGTAAGCTGAATAACAGATTGTCCCGGGTGCGCTTCCATTAAGCCGGTGAAATCGCGTATATCCAGGAACAGGATGGCAAGATCTTGTTCAGTATCTGCAGGAGTTATATTTTGTACTGCCAGGCAGTTTCCGTTTTGTAGTAGATAGTCGTTTTCCATCATCTTGATATTAATGTATATGAATGAAGACGCGAAACTCATAAAAACATTTTAAAGAAAATACGATTTTTAAAGTCCTGAGAAAATAGTGACCGTAATAAGATCCTGATATGACAAGCTCACCGTGCCGAACTTCTTAAAAAAATTAAAAAGAATAGGTTTTGCAAGATCTTTTGATTTATTTAGGATGCCGTTTTGGCCGCCCGGCTAAAATAGTTCTCAAACTAACCTGAACCACAAAGAATATGCGAAAAAATCAACTTTTTTTTATTGTAACGGCATTTATTGCGCTCACTGCACTTCACGTTAATGCTGCTGAGCCGCGCCGCGTTCATTTAATCCCTGAACCTGTATCTGTCAGGGAGCAATCTGGTGAGTTTATTCTGGATAACTCTGTTTCGCTGGAGCTAAAATCAAAAAACAAACAGCTTCAGCAAAGCCTGAAATGGTTTTCAGCAAAGATTCAGCGCGCCACCGGTGTGGATGTAAGCAAAAGCAATGGTTCAAAAAAAATCACCATCCTGCTCAATACGGATACTGATGCAGAAATTGGCAAAGAAGGCTATCACTTAAAGGTAAGTCCGCAGCAGATTGTCCTCACTGCGAATACCGCAGCAGGTGCTTTCTATGGTTTACAGACTATCATTCAGCTTTTTCCGTCGGATATCGAAGCAAAACAGCTGAAAGCCGGATTGAACTGGAACATTCCTTCAGTGGAAGTGACCGATTATCCCAGATTTGGATGGAGGGGACTGATGCTTGATGTGAGCCGCCACTTTTTTACGAAAGAAGAAGTAAAAGGTTTTATCGATGAAATGGTAAAATATAAATACAATACTTTTCACTGGCACCTTACAGATGACCAGGGCTGGCGGATCGAAATCAAGAGTTTACCGGAATTGACCAAAAAAGGAGCATACAGTGTGAAAAGAACGGGCCGTTGGGGTACGTTCCTGCCTGCTCTTGCCAATGAAGAACCTACTTACGGAGGTTTCTATACCCAGGAAGACATTAAGGAAATCGTTAAGTATGCACAGGACAGGTACGTCACCGTACTTCCGGAAATTGATGTTCCGGGGCATAGCCTTGCAATGATCACCACTTACCCTTCGCTGAGCAGTACGCGCAAGCAGTACAGTGTAAATTCCGGATGGAGAACAGATCCCCAGGATGACAATTCGCTTGATCCTTCCAACGAGGATGTGTACAAAACACTGGATAAGGTTTTTACAGAGATAGCCAAACTTTTTCCCTGCCAGTATATCCATATTGGCGGAGACGAAGCTTATAAAGGCTACTGGGAGAAAAACCCGGCCTGCCAGAAACTGATGGCCAAAGAAGGGTTAAAAGATGTTGAACAGCTGCAAAGCTATTTCATCAAGCGGCTGGAAAAGATCCTGGAGTCAAAAGGAAAGAAACTGATCGGCTGGGATGAAATCCTGCAGGGCGGATTGGCGGAGTCGGCCACGGTAATGAGCTGGAGAGGTATGAACGGCGGGATTGAAGCGGCAAAAATGAACCACCCTGTAGTAATGACACCATGGGATTATGTTTATCTTGACCTCTACCAGGGCGATCCGTTGGCGGAACCTGATACCTATGGCCTCTGCCGTTTAAGCGACAGCTATAACTATGAGCCCGTTCCCGCAGGGTTAGACGAAAAACTGATCCTTGGCGGACAGGGTAACCTGTGGACAGAATCCGTGCCTACCTACAGGCATATGGAATATATGGTATGGCCTAGGTCTATTGCACTTTCAGAAGTATACTGGAGCCCTAAATCCAAAAAGAACTGGCCCGACTTTATGAGCCGACTGGAAAATGAATTTACCAGGCTGGATGCTGCAGACATCAATTATTCAAAAAGCTGTTACAATGTGATATTTAAACCTGTAAAAGAAGGGCGCAACGATGTATCTCTTACCATGGCAACTGAAGTGCCCGGACTGGAGATTTATTATACTTTTGATAATACCTTTCCCGATCTGCATGCTGCAAAGTATGATGGCTCGGTGCTCAATTTTCCAATGGGCGCATCACAGATCAATGCGGTCACCTACCGCAACGGGAAACCGATAGGCAAACAGATCAATATCAAAAAAGAAGAACTGATAAAAAGAAGCGAGGCTGCACGCCACGTTTACTAATGGCTTAATATCTAAAACAATTTATAATGAGAATCCATCACTACCGTAAAATGCTCAGCCTCGCCCTAATTTTGGGCTGCTGTACATTTCACGGTGCCCAGGCACAGGAAAGCAACAGTAAATTTCCTTTAATCCCTTACCCTTCGTCGCTAACAATCGGTCAGGGCAGTTTTAACATTACTGCCAAAACACTAATCGTTACTGAGGGTCACCGGTTTGATAACGAAGCGGCACAGCTAAACTTGCTGCTGAAACAATACCTGGGCAGCCCGCTCAAAATCGCAGGCGGCGCTGCAGCGGAACAGTCTATTGTTCTGAAGTATGATGCTACCATTACAGCGCCTGAAGCTTACCGCCTCAGTGTTACTTCAAAATCCGTTGTACTATCCGCAAAAGAACCTGCAGGTGCTTTCAGGGGGATAGAAACACTGAGACAGCTGCTTCCTGCTGATGAACATGTTCAGTCGCCGTTAAAAACAGTTACGCTGCCTGCTGTGGCCATAGCCGATCAGCCCGCCTATGCCTGGCGTGGTATGCACCTTGACGTTTCAAGGCACTTTTTTTCTATAGATTACCTCAAGAAGTTTATCGACCTGCTTGCCTTGTATAAATTTAACAAGCTGCACCTGCACCTTACAGATGATCAGGGCTGGAGGATCGAGATTAAAAAATATCCGAAATTAACTGAGGAAGGAGCATGGCGCACCTTCAATAACCAGGATTCTGCCGTGATGAAAAAATCCGCCGACAACCCTGATTTTGTGATTGATCCAAAGCATATCATTCAGAAAGACGGAAAAACGCTGTATGGAGGATTTTACACACAACAGCAAATGAAAGGTGTAGTGGCCTATGCACTTGCGCGCCACATTGATATTATCCCGGAAATTGATATGCCGGGCCACATGATGGCAGCCATTAACAGTTATCCCTTCCTGACAGCCAATGGCGAGAATAAATGGGGCAAGCTGTTTACTACACCGATCTGTCCGTGTAAGGAAACAACATTTGAATTTGCGCAGAACGTTTTCACAGAAATCATGGAGATCTTCCCCGGCAAGTATATTCACATTGGGGGCGATGAAGTAGACCGCAGTTCCTGGGAGCAGGCCCAAAGCTGTAAGGAGCTGATGGCAAAGAATAATATCAAAACTACTGCCGAGCTCCAAAGCTATTTTATCAACCGCATGGAAAAGTTCTTCAATTCCAAAGGCAGGAAGCTGATTGGATGGGACGAAATCCTGGAGGACGGTATCAGCTCTACTGCGGTAGTAATGTACTGGCGCTCATGGGTTCCAAATGCGCCTGTCAAAGCAGCAAAGAATGGTAATCAGGTAGTGATGTCGCCCGGAAACCCCTTATACTTTGATAATGAGCCCGACCGTAATTCACTATACGAAGTTTATCATTTTAACCCAATCCCGCCGAAGCTTACAGCTGCCGAAGCTAAAGGTATCATTGGTGCGCAGGCAAATACCTGGACGGAAAGGATCCCCTCAGAAAATCGTGCCGATTACATGATCTTTCCGCGTATGACGGCACTTGCCGAAGTACTGTGGAGCAACAAAGACAGGTATGAGGATTACCTGAAACGCTTAAAGCTGCAATTTCCGCGTCTCGATGCCCTGCAGGTGAGCTATCGCCTGCAGGATGTATCCGGCCTGGTGGAGCGTAATGTATTTACAGATGAAACCGTCCTGAACCCTGTAAAACCCTTACCTGACCTGAGCTTCCGCTACACAACCGATGGCAGCCTGCCCGAACTTAGTTCAACAGCTTTGAATGGCCCGCTGAAGATCAGCAAAAACATGTCGGTACGGCTCGCAGCTTTTACGCCAAAGGGCAGAAGAAGCGATATCTACGATCTGCAGTACACGCAGCAGGATATGGCAGCACCTGTAAACACATTCGTTTCCAGCCCTGGCTTAAGCTGTAATTACTACCCCGGAGAATTCAAAAATGCAAAGTCTATTACGGGAGAGCCTAAGGCGGTATTTACCGTTGACAGTGTGATCGTACCAAAAAAAGCTGATGCCCCAAGCTTCTGCCTCAAATACCAGGGCTACCTGGATATCCCTGCGGATGGTATCTATAGTTTTTATCTCAACTGTGATGATGGCGGTATCCTGAAGATCGCAGGCAGGGAAGTTGTAGACAATGACGGTCCGCATGGGCCTTTTGAAAAAAGTGGGCAGGTAGCGCTCCGCAAGGGTTTGCAGCCGCTCAATCTTGATTTTATCGAAGGCGGTGGGGGTTATACCCTGAAACTAAAATATAGCGTAAATGGTTCGCAGCCAATGGAGATCCCATCCAGCTGGCTGAAACACTAGAGATCTCGCTTTAGCTGATCTTTTAAGAAAAAGTTTTCGGTCAGTGTGATTCCGGTTTGCCGGATGCGCGGTCCCTGGGAGATCTCGCTTCAGCTGATCTTTAAAAAAAGAAGAGTACTTTATTCCGACCTAGCTTTTTTTTGCGCAGCAAAATAATGCAGTCGGAATAAAGTACTCTTCTTTTTCAGCGAAGCAAGAAAATCCCTACAACTCGCGTATCCAGATATTGCGGAAGCTCACAGGCTCGCTCTTATCACCATGTGCCTGCAGCTTAACCGGCAGCGGTCCATGAGCCTGGCGATATGCCGCAGGGCCTACATATTGCGTTGGCCCTTTCAGCTCAAAACCATTCTGTACCAGTACGCCGTTAAAAAAAATCGTAACCTTGGCAGGTGTATTTACAGAACTGTCAGCTTTAAAAGTAGGAGCAGTCCAGATCACATCGTAAGTCTGCCATTCTCCGGCTTTCTTTGAAGGATTTACCAATGGGGTAGTCTGTTTATAGATACTTCCCGCCATACCATTGGTATAAGTTTTGTTGTCGTAATTGTCCAGGATCTGCAGTTCGTAGCCCAGATCGCCCTTGCCCATTGAGGCCAGGAATAATCCGCTGTTGCCTCTCAGTTGCCCTGTTCCTGAAATATTCTGAGGCACGCGCCACTCCATGTGCAGCTGGTAATTTCCAAAAGACTGTTTGGTTTCGATATTACCTGTTTTTTTATCTACCGTAAGTATCCCGTTGGATACGATCCACTTCGCCGGCACCGTTCTGTCGTCGGTCATCACCCACTGATCAAGGTTTTTGCCATCAAAAAGAACAACGGCATCAGAAGGAGCTTCAGTGTTTGTTTTTCCGGGCGTTACCTTTTTTGGTACTGGGGTATAAAATTCTGTATCCTCATGTTTGGCCTGTGCTTTCGCGGTAGAAAATGCAAATGCTGCAAGGCAGGCGGAGGCAATGATTGTTTTGTGTAGGTACATGTTCAAAAATTTAGTTTATACTGGGTTTTCAAGATGAAGATAGGATTATTAATTTTAATTCTCCGATGATATTAAATCGTTTTATTCATATTTAGCTGAATAGATTTATTCTTTTTGCTTATGCTGGCTGATAAAGTGGTCCAGATCTGAAAGCGTGTACGGAGGGCATGCCCCTGGTTTACTGGCGATAAAGGCTCCCGTGGCCAGTGCGTAATCAAGCGTTTCCGCGATCGGACAGCCGCTGAGTTTTTTGTAAAGGAAAGCTGCAAGAAATGAATCACCGGCACCCACAGTATCGGCAACAGTTACCGCATATGCTTCGCCGGAGTAAGAAGTGTCTTCCGCATAGTAACTGGCACCCGCGGCCCCTTTTGTAACGATGATCTCTGCAATCTTAAACTTTTGCTGCAAAAAGCGGATGCTTTCCTGTTCCGCTGCATTGCTACTGAAGAACCATTCCGTTAAAAGTGCCAGCTCATCACTGTTAAGCTTAAGGAGGTCTGCTTTAGACAAAAGCAGTTCCAGTACCTCAGGGGAATAATGCGGTGCACGTAAGTTGATGTCCAGCACCTTGAATTTTGCTGATTCCAGAATTTGCAGTAAGGTTTGGCGCGACTCATCGTTTCTGGCCGCAAGGCTGCCGAACACAAATGCCTCAGCACTGGAGGCGAGTTCTTTAAGCCCGGGCAACAAGGCAATAAAATCCCATGCTGCATTGGGTAGGATGTCGTAAACAACTTCATGGTTGTCCATCACCTTTGCGATCACTTCGCCGGTGGGGTACAGCGGATCGGTCTGTAAAAGCACGGTGGGCAGCCCTTTTTGTCTGGAGAATTCAATCAGATCAGTACCCGCCTGATCATTCCCAACGCGGCTGATCAGCTGGCTTTCTGCACCCGCCCGGTTCAGGTGGTAGGCCACATTCATTGGCGCCCCTCCGGCAGTACGCCCCGATGGAAGATTGTCCCAGAGGATCTCGCCAAAACATATAATAGTTGGTTTAATAGATTCTTTGCTCATAATTCAATCCAATGTAGAGAAATATTTTTTTATATTTTGGAATACACTGTAACAATTAGTTGTGTATATTTATATGATGATGATACTTTATTTGCAGGATAACAAGATCTCCTGCTGGTGAATATTTTTCAGAATTATTATTTAACCTAACCAAATTGTAACGTATGAATGTCTTTCTACCACAAAAGTGGTTTGCCTCTGCTGGCAGGCCGCAATCTCTTGTATGGCAAAAAATATTCTTTTTTTGTTCTGCTCTCATTCTCCTTAATTTTTCTTCCTATGCTCAAACGATTTTGCGTGGTGTTGTGTCAGATAATGAGAAAAATCCTCTTCCCGGGGCCACCATCGCTGTCGCCGGTTCTACCGTTAAGGCGCTGACTGATGCAAATGGAAAGTATACTATTACCATCCCGGTTACAGCAAAGCAACTGATCTTTAGTTTCGTGGGATTGAAATCCACAACGGTAGATATCAATGGAAGAACGATTGTTGATGTGGTGCTCTTGTCAGGAACAGATCTGGAGGTAGTCACTGTTGTAGGTTACGGCTCGGTTAAAAAAAGTGATGCTACAGGTGCGGCAGCGACATTATCTGCCAAAGACTTTAACAAGGGCCCGCTTACGGCCCCTGATCAGTTGATTCAGGGTAAGGTGGCCGGTGTGCAAATGATTAATAACAGTGGTCAGCCCGGTGGTTCAACTACCGTACGTATCCGTGGAAATACGGCAATGACCGGCACGGGCCAGCCTCTTTATATTGTAGATGGTGTGGCACTTGACGGAAGGTCTGCCAGGCCCAGTCCTACAGCAGGCGGACAGGTAGGAACAACTAACCTGGGCACCGCTACGGGCGGCAACCCGCTCAACTTTATCAATCCTTCGGATATTGCCAGCATGGAAATCCTTAAGGATGCTTCTGCTACGGCAATCTATGGATCCAGGGCGGCTTACGGCGTAGTGCTGATCACTACCAAAAGGGGCAAGGCCGGGGAAACCAAGATCGATGTGAGTGCAAGTGCCGGTGTCAGTAATATGGCTCGTTCAATTGATGTGCTCAACGGGGATGAATACAGGGCGGCCTTAAAACAATATGGATTAACATCGGGCGATTACGGCGGCAATGTAGATGCGATGAAAGCCATTACCCGTACGGGCTATAACCAAAACTATAACATTGGGATCAGCGGCGGAAGTAATGGCAACACTTTTCGCGCATCCTTTGGCTATCAGAACCAGCAGGGTATTATTATTGGCACCGACTTTAAAAAATATAGCGGGGCATTTAATGGCAACTTTAAGTTCCTGGAAAGCAAAAAACTGGGCCTTGATGTCAGCCTGATCAGCAATCAGTATACCGAAAGCATCGCGCCGATCACAACTGATGCCGGTTTCACAGGAAGCCTCATCAGTCAGGCACTGAGCTGGAACCCTACCAGGTCGCTGTATAATGCTGATGGATCTGTATTTATAGAAAAAGGATCTACGATCATCAATCCCATCGCAATGTCCCAGGCTACCAGCGACAGGTCTAAAGTTTCTACCATTCTGGGCAGCGTTTCCCCTTACTATAAGATTGCTCCCTGGCTTGAGTATAGAATGCTGGCCAGTATCAATTACAGCACAGGTAACAGAAGACAGTCTATCCGAAGCTTTCTGAACCTCCAGGGCGTGCAGGCCGACGGGGATTTTCTGGGCGGTTACGCCAGCATTTCAAACAGCGAGCTGATCACCCAGCAATTTACCAACACGCTGAACTTTAATAAAGAGATTGTTGGTAAACTAAACCTTAATGCGATTGTAGGTTATGAATATACCAATTATATTAACAAAGGCCTGGTGAGCACGGGAAAAGGATTTGGTGAAATTCCTGTAGACTATACTGACGTGATGCAGGTTACAGCACCAGCCAACAGAGGCTTGTATTCTTTCAACGATCCCAAAACACAATTACAATCCTGGTTTGCAAGGGCGATTTTTAATTACGATAACAAGTACCTGCTCACCGCTACGTTACGGACAGATGGATCTACTAAATTCGGCTCTGATAACCGATACGGATATTTCCCATCATTTGCAGCCGCATGGAATATCAAAAACGAAGATTTCATGAAAGGAGTAGAGTGGATAGACCAGCTCAAAATCAGGGCTGGTTACGGGCGCACAGGTAATCAGGAATTCCCTTCGGGATCTTCACAACAGCGGTATAATTATACTTATTCTAACGGACAACAGACTTTGGTTGGGGTGAATAATGAAAACCGGAGATTAAAGTGGCAGTCGGACAAACAGACAAACATTGGGGTTGATTTTGGCTTGTTCAAGAACGTCCTGACGGGTTCAGTAGATTTATTTGACAAGACTACAACCGGACTGCTGTTCCCTCAGATCCCCTTCGCGCCTGCAAATCCCGGTGTAACGGCTACATGGGTAAACCTTCCGGGGGAAATCTCAAACAGAGGGGTAGAGCTTACGCTGAATGCCAGCGTGATCGCAAGGGAAGACTTTGCGGTTAATCTTGGCGGTAACGTAACCTTCATCAAAAATAAAGCAAAGAATATAGATGGTATCATCAAAACCGGATCACTGAGCGGACAGGGATTGAGCGGCGTAACATTGGAAGTGATCCAAAGTGGCCTGCCTTTATTCGGAATGGTGACACGTGAATACAAAGGGCTTGACGCACAGGGATTCTCCATGTTCACCGATGACGGGTTCACCTACTATTATCTGGGAAATCCCAACCCCAAAGTAGTAATGGGGTTTAACGCAGACCTAAGATATAAAAAGATATCGCTCAATGCCAGCTTCAATGGTTCATTCGGACAGAAGATTTATAATAATACACTGAACTCAGTATTGCCGCTTCCAAACCTTGGAACACGTAACATCTACTCCGGTTTGATTGGGAATGCCATACAGGAATCTCTGGCTAACCCAATTGCTGCATCTTCACGGTATATTGAAAATGGCAATTACGTGAAGCTTGCTAATGCCACACTGGGATATAATGTGGGTAATATCGGTAAATCGATTAAAGCATTGAACATCTTCGTGAACGGACAAAATCTGTTTGTCATCACCAAATATAAAGGCTTCGATCCCGAAGTAAATGTAGATAAAAGTGTGGGCGGGGTTCCGTCAGCGGGTATTGAATATGTTCCTTATCCCTCTGCACGTACTTTCAACTTCGGCGTAAACTTCTCTTTATAACCTCATAAATGAAATCCATATGAAAAATATATATATCACAGCTTTTGTGGCCCTTGGTCTTTCTCTTTCGGGATGTACTAAGCTTGACGAAAGTTTAAACGGACAAATTGGCAACCAGGGTGTTTCTTCAGGCAATGTTGCCGGCCTCCTGAATGCAAGCTACACAGCAATGCGCAATCCATACCAGGGCCCCTGGGGATGGTGGTCCCTGCAGGAATTTCCATCTGATGAGGCTATCGTACCCACAAGAGGGGGCGATTGGGATGATAACGGTGCCTGGAGGGCACTGCACCTACATCGCTGGGCTGCAGACCATACCAGGATATCTGATGTTTTCAGGGACCTGAACAGTGTAAGCTATGTGGCAACCAATGTACTGCAGTTTAATCCAACTTCCGCACAGGCGGCACAGGCCAGGTTCCTTCGTGCCTTTGCACAATTTTCAATACTCGATGGCTGGGGCCAGGTGCCGTACCGTGAAGCGGGCGAGGATGTAACGCAGCCTTCACGCGTTCGCAAAGCCCCGGAGGAGATTGCCTACCTCATCTCTGAATTGACCGCAATATTACCAGAGCTGCCTGATGGACCCAATTACAGTGCTACAAAAGATGCTGCAAGGGTGCTGCTGATGAAGATTTATCTGAATAAAGGCGCTTTTACAAATAAAGTTACGCCAACTTTTGATGCCGCAGACATGGCTCAGGTGATCACCCTGGCAGATCAGATCATCAATTCAGGGAAATATGCTTTAAGTCCTTATTATGATAATTTTGCCCCTACCAATAACCTGCTGTCCAAAGAAAATATCTTTACCGCGCAAAATATCGGCGGCTCTGATGCCGGTGCGGTAAGGGATATCTGGAATAGTGGTCTGCACTATAATCAGAATCCCAGCGGTATCAATGGCTTTGCCACCCTTTCTGATTTTTATAACAAGTATGAATCAACTGATAAACGTCTCGGTGGCGCCTATCCCGGCGTTACAAATGTTTCGGGTTTGAAGGTAGGATTTTTAGTTGGACAGCAATTTGATCAGAATGGCGGATTGCTCAAAGACCGTCGCGGAAACAACCTGATTTTTACTCCCGAGGTCAGTATCATTGAGCGCGATCCCAACCACCTTGAAGTGGCCGGAATCCGCATCGTTAAATATCCTGTTGATTATGCCAATACGGCAACTAATCTTGCGGAGAATGACTGGGTGTATTACAGGTATGCAGATGTCCTGCTCATGAAGGCTGAAGCACAGCTCAGAACAGGATTGGCGGCATCAGCATTGCCGATTGTTAATTCCCTTCGGACAGCCAGAAGCGCTACGCCCTTCGTCAGCCTTACCCTGGATAATCTTCTTGACGAAAGAGGACGTGAGTTTATCTGGGAGGGGATCAGGCGCCAGGATTTGATCCGCTTTGGCAAGTTTCTAACGCCATGGCAGGAAAAACCTGCCGATGACCCCAAATATCTCGTATTTCCCATCCCTGATAATCAGTTGGGCAATACTAACCTCGTGCAGAATGCAGGGTATTAGTTACCAGCTACAATCCTTCAAAATGTGATGTTCTCCATTGAAAGCCGCTTACCTTCGGGAAGTGGCTTTCTGCTGTTCAGCCAGCCCGGATGGAGCTAAGCTACAATTGTATCAGCTCATTTTTTATCGCAAATAATACAAGGCCCGTGCGTGATTTGATCTCAAACTTATGGAACAGTGCTTCCCGGTAATTGTCGATGGTATGCGGACTAAGGTTCATCTTGTTCGCGATCTCTTTATAGGTCATCTCAGAACAGGAGAGCTGCAGGAATTTTAATTCATTTGCAGAGATTTCGGACGCCTCATTCCTTGCCGGGTCTGTATCATGCAAAGATTTAATCAGTTTTTCTGATACCAGGTTATTCATATAATATCCATACGCAGCAATTGTTTTAATGGCAGTAACCAGCTCCGTGGTTTTGGATTCCTTTAGCAAATATCCTCCGGCACCACTTTTCAGCATTTCAATAATTGGTTTATCCTCATCAAACATGCTCAATGCCAGTACCTTTACAGAGGGGTAGGTTTTGGTGACCCATTTTGTGGCAGCGTAGCCATCCATATGTGGCATGTTAATGTCCATAAGGATAACTTCCGGTAACAGCTCTGCATTGATCATTTGTTTCATATCCAGTCCGTTAGCAGCATCAAACAGAATATCAAGTTGATCTGATTCAGTCAGTAAGCTAACCAGCCCTTTACGAAACAAGGTGTGATCGTCCACAATCGCTATAGCCGTTCTTTTTTCTTCCATCTGCTAAATATAAGGGATAGAAACCAAAATGTCTGTTCCAACACCTGTAACAGAATGAATACTAAAAGTACCATCCATCATTTTTGCCCTTTTACTGATATTGAAGAGGCCCATTCCATCACTGGCCTGCAGCTTATCTTCCAGTACAAAACCTTTCCCGTTATCTTTCACCTGCAGTGATAATGTGCTGTCTGTCTGGTCAATACTAATGGTGATCTTTGTAGCCCCGGCGTGCCTGATGATATTACTGATAATTTCCTGGAAGAGCCTGAACAGAATCAGTTCTTTATCAGAATTTTGCGGAATTGTTCGTATTGTATTATCTGTAAACTGCACCTGGTAATCGGTACCCTTTTTTAGCCAGTCCAGCTCAAACGCAATGGCGTGCCCCAGGTTTTTCCTGATTAGCTCCTTGCCGCTCATGATCCGCGAGAGTTGCCTCAGTTCCTGTATTGCCCTAACAACAAGTTCGCCGGCGGCATTAATCTTACCCTCCTGTGCACTGTCAGCCTTAATGGAACTCAGTGTAATGCTGGTGAGGCTCAACAGCTGTCCGATATTGTCATGGAGATTGGTGGCAATAGTTTCCATGGTATGTTCCTGCACTTCGAACTGGCTTTTGAGCAGTTCCAGCTCGAAGGTCTTTTTCAGGCTTTCTTTTTCTTCAAGATGTTTTGCCTTTTTCTTGTTATAGTATGAAACATAAACAATGATAAAAATAGGTGCGATCAGGAAAATAGAGGTAGTTAACGTGATGAGGAAGATAACTTCCTTTGATAATATCTGCATATAAAAGCGTAAGACCAGCAAGCGTATAAAAGTACGTTCAGCAAATTAAAGATAATGTATCTGATCGATAAAGTTGCTTTGATCCCATTTTCGTTCTGTACCAGATAATCATAAAAAACATTACAGGCCGTACTGCCAAAATAATACAGCAGAATACCATTTACAATCCAGAAGGTCGGGTAGGTGCTTAGTTGTCGGAATCTTTCGTCCTTAATAATCAGCAGATAGAAATATAAACTGGCAACTACGAACACGACCGACATAAATGTGGCTGTAAATGAGGGGAACGATTTGAAATGACTGGTATACAGTTCCATCAGATAGATCACCAGAAATAACGCCATCCAGCTATACAGCAGTTTGATTTTGTGGTGGTATCTTTTATAGATATAATAAAAGAAAGTGCTGACCATCAAACACTCAAAAAACATGTAAATGGTGTAAATGAGATAATTTCTCGTATGGTGCACGCGCAAATAAATCCCTCCCGTTTCAGTAATGCACACGAGAAATAAATAGGCGATAAAACTTTTCCAAAGGAGGCTCTTATCCTGAAAGAGACAAATAAGCCCGATCAGGAAGCAGGTGATTTCTGCGATCGTGTTAATGCTGAGATATAAGGGCATTTTAATTTAGATTTTATGTAGCTAAACTATGGAAATAAAACAGCTCAGCAAATTCCTGTCCGCCCTAATTTAAAGTCTATTCCACCACTCAGAAAAGCTGTTTTCACCCTGTGCTAACACTTTTTAGTGTATTTACTATATGTAAAAGTATTTTTCACTGGTATTTTGTGTCATTTGACTCTATTATTCTGATTTAAAGCGGTTATATTGCTATATATCTCATTAATATTTGATAATGTCTATTATTTAATAGTAAAAAATGATAATTATATATTTTAAAGTCAATTATTTGATATTATAATAGTAATAAAATCACAAATGATTGTATATCAGTAAAATATTGTAACTATTGTTGGTGTAAATATGATTGTTTTTCGTTTTTAAATACTTAAATTGTGGAAAAGACCTAATTTTTTAGGTCTTAAATCTAAATTAACTATTAAAAGCCTCTTAATTATGAAAAAAATCTATGAAAAGATTGTTTCTTGCTCCGCTATTTTCTTTGGAGCCCTCATTTTATCCTTTGATACTTCCGCGCAAACCATTATCAAGGGTAAAGTAACAGATGCCGAAAGTACCTTGTTGCCTGGCGTTTCAGTTATTCCTTCCAAAGGTGCCGCTGCAGTAACTGCTTCTGATGGTGCTTATTCCCTTAACCTGCCTGATGGTACTTATACCTTAGCTTTTTCAATGGTTGGTTATAAAAGGATCATCAAAACCGTTGTTCTCAAAGGAATACCTGTTGTTCTCGATGTACAAATGGAAGAATCGGGCAACCAGCTGAACGAAGTAGTGGTTTCACAGGTAGCCGGGCCTCTAAACGAACGCTCACTGACAGCCCGGTGCCTATTGATATTATCGGTGCTGCAGACCTTAAAAGTACAGGTCAGCTTACCTTCGACAAAGCCCTGCAATCAAAAGTGCCTTCATTTAATACGGTAAACACGCCGGTAAATGATGCGACTTCCCTGCTTGATCCATATGAAATCAGAAATATGGGCCCCAGCCGTACGCTGATCCTGATCAATGGAAAAAGGAAAAACTCCAGCGCATTAACTTATATTCAGACCTCTCCGGGAAGGGGCGAGAGCGGTGCAGATATATCTGCAATCCCTACAGATGCCATCAAACGTGTAGAGATCCTTCGCGACGGTGCTTCTGCCCAATACGGATCTGATGCCATTGCCGGCGTAATGAATATCATACTGAAAGACAGATTTGACTATGGATCTGTTACGGTTAACTCCGGCATTACCCACAAGGGCGATGGTGAAATGATTGGCTTCAGTGTAAATAACGGTGCAAACTTTGGCGACAAAGGCTATGTGAATTATACAATTGATATGCAGCATACCAATATGGCTAACCGTCCCGGTAAGGTAGACGCAGCCGCAGAAGCGGATGCAAACCTGGGCTTTGGGGTTTCGCTCAGTACCGTAAATGCTTTTTTGGCGGCATATCCCGATGCTAAAAACATCAATGCTTCTCCAGAAAATTCGTCGGCAAAGTTCCTGGTGAACGGTGCTATCCCTATTTCTGAAAGTACAGAATTTTATTATAACGTTGCCTATATCTATAAAAAGGTAAACAGTTTTGCCAACTACCGTACACCATACTGGCGTGATACGGATTTTGGCTTGCTACATGAGGCGGGTTCGCCATACCTGGGTTATGGGCCAACCTTTGAGGGAGATCTAAAAGATTATAATGCTACTGTTGGTTTTCGTTCTGTAAGTAATGGCTGGAAAACTGATGTCAGTTTTACCACCGGCGGTAATCATCAGCTCTACACAGTAAATAATACATTAAACCGGGGCCTTGGCGCTTCCAGCCCGATCAGCTTTAAGCCCGGAGGTTTTGATTTTACCAACAACATCGGTAATATTGATATTTCCAAGGCGGTTGGCGATAAGCTCAATGTTGCTTTCGGGTCTGAGTTCAGACAGGAAAACTTTACCATTATTGCAGGCGATACAGCTTCTTATGTAGCCGGCGGTGCCGATTCCTTTCCTGGATATGGGGCAAATAATGCGCTCACCGCCACGCGCTATAACATCGGAGGTTATGCCGATCTGAGTTATGATATTACCAAACAATTCCTGATCAACGGAACTGCAAGGGTAGAAAAATATAGTGATTTCGGAAATGCCTTTGTCTGGAAAGGAAGTACAAGGTATAAAATGTTAGATGATAAACTGACCCTGCGGGGTTCAGTATCTACAGGCTTCAGGGCTCCCTCGCTGCAGCAGATCAACCTGCAGATCGCGCAGGCCAGTTTCGTGCCGGGCGAAGGCATTCAGACCAAGGGACTGGTAAACAACAACAGCCCTCAGTCCAGATTACTGGGAGTGCCAAAATTAAAGGCAGAAAAATCCCTCAACTATACTGCCGGATTGGGAGTAAGCCCAACGGATAATTTTAGTGTTACCCTGGATTATTACAACATTAGGGTAAAGAACCGTATTGTACTGAGTTCTGAAATTGGTCACACCGATGATCCTACAGCACCGGGGCTTGATCAGGTACTCAATGACAATGGTATTGTCGCCGTAAGCTTTTTTGTAAATGGTATTGATACCCGCACCCAGGGATTTGATTTTGTTTCCAGCTACCGCAGTATCAAGGTTGGAAGAGGAGTGCTTGGGCTTAGTCTCGCAGCAAACTACACTGCACAAAACAAAGCATTGGCAATCAAAAATCCGCCGCTGATCGCTGCTGCCGGACAAACTGTGGTTGACCAGACCCAGCTTGCCTTATTGCTTTCTTCGCGTCCCAAGTCAAAAGTGATCTTTGGCGGTGACTACAGGATCGGAAAAGTTTCTCTCAACCTCAACAATACGGTAGTTGGCCCTACAACTTTCCACCAGAGCGGGCTCAGTGAAAACCTGGATACCAAATTTACAACCAGGGTGTTAACGGATCTTGGCGGCACGGTTACCTTACTTAAAAATGTTACGCTGGCAGTAAATGCACAGAATATTTTCAATGTTCTTCCGCAATGGAAATTCAAAGCCCTGAACGCAGCAGGGGAAGCAGAATTGCAGGATCCTGCAGCAGTCTTCAACTATACAAACTTATTAACCTTCAACGGAAGGTACTCCACCACCACATATGATGGCTCGCAGTTCAGCCAGCTGGGCGCTACTTTTGTAGCCAGCCTGAAAGTTACTTTTTAAGCATACTGTGATTAACCTCTCGCAACGGCCTGTTTCCAAATCCGGATTCAGGCCGTTCTTAATCAAATTTTCTTCATCTTTGCATATGGGCCGGCAGCCTTTCTACCGGTCGGTTTAATATCGTTTTATGACAGAAAATACAGAGCTTCTGCTCAGGACTGTAAACGTAACGCGTTATGTTACGCCACTCCGCGAAGGAGGTTCCATGCCTGCAATCGCTGAAGCTGACGACGACTTTTTATATGTACTAAAATTCAGGGGCGCTGGTCAGGGTATCAGGGCCTTGATTGCAGAGATTATTGGCGGTGAAATCGCCCGTGCCCTGGGTTTTAGGGTGCCGGAGATTGTTTTTGCCAATCTTGACGAAGCCTTTGGCCGTACTGAGCCCGATGAAGAAATTCAGGACCTGCTCAAAGCAAGCATTGGCCTTAACCTCGCACTGCATTATCTTTCCGGTGCCATTACCTTTGATCCCGCAGTAACTGCTGTTGACCCAAAGCTGGCCTCCCAGATCGTTTGGCTGGACTGCCTGCTGATGAATATGGACCGCACACCGCGCAATACCAATATGCTGATCTGGCACAAGGAACTATGGCTCATTGATCACGGGGCATCCCTCTATTTTCATCATTCATGGCAAAACTGGCAGGAGCAGGCAAAACGTCCTTTTG
The DNA here is from genome assembly GCF_900182595.1 of Pedobacter westerhofensis. Lineage (GTDB taxonomy): Bacteria > Bacteroidota > Bacteroidia > Sphingobacteriales > Sphingobacteriaceae > Pedobacter > Pedobacter westerhofensis. The sequence continues at coordinate 90,812 of NZ_FXTN01000014.1, forward strand.
CCCTGATCAAAGATCATGTATTGCTGCCATGGGCTACAGAACTGGAGCGCGTCAACGAAGAATTTACAGCTATGCTTAGCAAGGAGCTTATTCATTCAATTGTTGGCCTGATCCCTGAAGAATGGCTGTCCGCAGAAACTGCATTTGATTCGTCTGCGGCGCACCGCGCGGCCTACGCAGAGTTCCTTGAAACACGCATTACCAATTCTGAAATTTTTGTAAAAGAAGCACAGCATGCAAGAACTTCACTTATTTGAGTATGCAGTTATTCGCGTGGTGCCAAGGGTAGAACGTGATGAATTTATAAATGTGGGCGTGATTCTGTTTTGCGCACGCAAGAAATATCTGACAGCAACTTATACGCTGGATGAGAATCGTTTAAAAGCTTTTTCTCCAGGCCTGGATGTTGAAGAAATAAGAGGCCATCTGGATAGCCTGATGCAGATTTGTACAGGTGCTAAGAACAGCGGCCCGATTGGTCAGCTGGATGCGCCTTCACGTTTTCGCTGGCTGACAGCGATGCGCAGTACCGTGATCCAGACATCCAGGGTGCATCCCGGTTTCTGCAAAGATCCGGAGTCTAAACTGCAGTTTTTGCTGCAAGAGCAGGTACTGTAAAACTGATGGTTCCGGACGGAGAATATCTGTCCGGAACCATCAGTAATTTATTTAACGTCATTGATCTTTTTAACAGCCTCTTCTGCAACTTTAGCAGAAGCATCATCATTCAGCTTCTGACGGAACTGTTTGATCTGGTTCAGCACCTCTATCAACTGAGGCGCAAAACCCATTGGCTTATATTTAATCGCCAGGTCTCTGATGATGCCGATTCCCTGCTGTGCGTAAACAGGGTTCTGCACATGGGCTGTCATATAAATGAAGTCCTTCAGCATGTCATATTGGTCTTGTCCGCCTGCAGTGCTGAATTTTTGATATACATACGGCCATTCTGCATCTGTACCGCGTTGCGAATAAACGGTAATCACAGCGTCGGTCAGCGCGCCCTGGCTGTCTTTTTCAAAAGACTTTGCAAGCGCTAATGCACCTTCAGGTTTTACTGAGGCTATCGCATTAAGAGAAGCTCCTGCTACAGCGTACGACTGGCTTTTCAGGCCTTCCTCATACAACGCTGCCTGCAGCTCAGCACCTTTGGAGGCGCCCACAACATTAATTGCTGCAGCTTTAACCAGGGTATTGTCGTCCGTTTTTGCAAGTTTAAGGATCACCGGCAGGGCAGCATCACTCAAAGCAGTATTGCTTGGGTCAATCAAATTCAGTGTCTTCAGGCGTAAGCCGTAATATTTATCCTGCAGGGCGGCAAGCATAATTTTCTGTGCCGTCTGGTCTGTAGGTTTTGCCGCTGCGGCTTCTATCGCCTCCAGTCTGTCCATGTATAATGGCGCATGCTGATACTGGAACAAAAACTCTTCCAGGGATTTGTTGTCAGTCTTTTTGCTCAGGATGATCTTTTCAGCATCTACATTCACTAGGCTGGGCTTGCTGTCCAGTTTATAGGTTAAAGTGTCAGATTTGCTGTCCATCCAGATCTGCTTACGTTCCTTCGTACCGGCGTTATAAATATCTACAGCCATTGGCAGCTGGAATGCTTTGCCTTCCTGTGTCTGTTTGATATAAACCGTTTGTGTTTTCGATTTCTCGTCCCATTTGTAACTGATGTCCAGCAGGGGATGGCCGGCGCCATAGTACCATTGGTTAAAGAACCAGTTTAAGTCCCTGCCGCTTGCTTCTTCCATGGCCAGGCGCAACTGTTGTGCTTCGCCGTTTTTAAAAGCATTGGTTTTCAGGTAAATGTTCAGGCCTTTAAAGAATGCCGGGGCACCCAGGTAATGGCGGAGCATATTTAAGATCCTGCCGCCTTTTTGATAAGATACACCATCAAAAACATCCTGCTGGTCATGGTAGTGAAAACGTACCAGGTCTTTTTTTGCATTTTCAGGCATTCTCAGATAGCCTTCAAGTGCCTCATGGTTATGCTCGTCTCCGGCATCCTGACCATATTTATGTTCTGCCCAGAGTGTTTCACTAAAGTCTGCAAAAGATTCATTCACAGTGATATTGCTCCAGCTTTCGGCAGTCACATAATCCCCGAACCACTGGTGGAAAAGTTCATGTACAATGGTACTTCTGCCGGCATCATAATATCTGTCTGCCAGCTCTCTCGCAGTGCCCTGCACATATGCACCGTGTACGGTAGCGGTTGTATTTTCCATGGCCCCGCTTACGTAGTCGCGCACTACAACCTGTGCATATTTGTTCCATGGATAATCAACACCAAGGATTTTTGAGTAGAACTCCATCACCTCCGGGGTAAAACCAAAAATCTCTTTGGCATAAGGCGCATATTTAGGTTCCAGGTAATAGCTCACCTCTTTATCGCGCCATTTATCTTTGTAGATTTTAAAATCACCTACGGCCATCATAAACAGGTAAGGAGCGTGGGGCAATTCCATTTTCCAGGTATCTGTCCTGGTTCCGTCGGCATTCTTTTTTTGTGCGGCCAGTCGTCCGTTAGATAAAGTCACGTATTTGGCTGGCACCGTCATGCTGATCTCGTCAGTAGTCTTTTGGTTAGGCCTATCAATCGTTGGGAACCATGCTGATGAACTTTGCAGTTCGCCCTGTGTCCAGATCTGTACGGGTTTACCCTTCTCCGTGCTGTCAGGGTTAATAAAATAAAGTCCTTTGGCATCCGTAATTGCTGCGCTGCCCTTTACTTTCAGTTCATCGGGCTTTGCAGTATATTCTATAAAAACCGTATAATTTTCAGTGTTTTTATATTCCTTATCCAGCTGTATCGCCAGCGTCAGGCTGTCATATATGTATTTCAGCGGAATATTTTTGCCATTTTTTACGATGCTCAGGCTTTTGATATCCATGCCCTGGGCGTCCAGTCTCAGTGAGTCTGTAGGGTATAAATGAGGCTTGATCGTTACCCATTCCTTTCCATACATCTGGCGTTTCTTGTAATTGAAACGAACATCCAGTTTAGTGTGCACCAGGTCGTTAATTTTAGTTGCCGTGGCCCGGTAAATTTTCATCTGCGGATCATCGTTCTTGTCCTGCGCAAACGCAGGGAGGCAGGCTGCGGCCGCGGTAGCCATAAGCGTACTGGCTACGATCTGGCGGAAGTTGATAGTTTTAATATTCATTCGATTTGCTTAGTAATACACCGTAAAGCTATGAGGAGTATTTATAAAAACAAACGATGTCGCCGTATAATCGGTTTTTAATGAGCAGATACCTTCAAAAAAAGCCTTTTTATTGTAATTAGATGGTAATAAACAAAGTAAAGCCTTGGTTTATTATCACTGTTGGTTATCTTTGTACCTGTGCTTATTGAATACCTATCTCAGGGGTGTCCGTAAGCCTTAAATTGGATAAAGATGGAAAAAGATGATATGATGCTAGATGAGTTGGCAAACAAGGAATACGAGTTTGGATTTGTCACTGACATTGACATGGATATTTCGGAAGTCGGGCTCAATGAAGATACGGTACGATTTATATCTGCGAAAAAGAACGAGCCGCAATGGCTGCTGGACTGGAGAATGAAAGGCTTCAGGGCTTTCCAGAAACAGGATATGCCGCAATGGCAAAATTTTGAAATGCCCGAGATTGATTTTCAGTCGATCTCCTATTATGCAGCACCAAAGAAACAGGCTAAATATGCGTCACTGGACGAAGTAGATCCGGAGCTGCTTAAAACTTTTGCGAAACTCGGTATCCCGATGTCTGAACAAAAGCAGCTGGCAGGTGTGGCGGTAGATGTAGTATTTGACAGTGTTTCTGTAAGTACAACCTACAAAGAGCATTTAAATGAAATGGGAATTATCTTCTGTTCCATCAGTGAGGCGGTGAAAAATCACCCTGAGCTGGTACAGAAATACCTGGGCACAGTAGTTCCCCATACAGACAATACATTTGCGTCCTTAAATACAGCAGTTTTCTCAGACGGTTCATTCGTATATATCCCTAAGGGAGTACGCTGCCCGATGGAGCTCTCTACATATTTCAGGATCAATGCAGAGAATACCGGTCAGTTTGAGCGTACGCTGATTATTGCTGACGAAGACAGTTATGTAAGTTACCTTGAAGGATGTACAGCACCGATGCGCGATGAAAATCAGCTGCATGCTGCCGTAGTTGAACTGATTGCCATGAAAGGCGCAGAAATTAAATATTCTACGGTACAAAACTGGTATCCCGGCGATAAGGACGGAAAAGGGGGTATCTTCAACTTTGTGACCAAACGCGGTGCATGCCGTGGCGACCATTCAAAGATCTCATGGACACAGGTAGAAACCGGTTCGGCCATTACCTGGAAATATCCAAGCCTGATCCTTCAGGGAGATCATTCATCGGGTGAATTTTACTCAGTAGCAGTAACCAACAACAAACAGATTGCTGATACGGGAACAAAAATCTACCACCTTGGTGCCAATACCAAAAGCCGTATCATCTCCAAGGGGATATCGGCCGGACAGGGACAAAACAGTTACCGTGGTTTAGTGCAGATGGGCAGCAAAGCCAAAAATGCACGTAATTTCACCCAGTGTGATTCACTGCTGATCGGTGATCAGTGCGGAGCACATACATTCCCATATATCGAATCCAAAAACAATACAGCTACAATAGAACATGAGGCTACCACTTCAAAAATTGGTGAAGACCAGGTGTTTTATCTAAACCAGCGTGGAATTGATTCTGAACAGGCCATTGCACTGATCGTAAACGGTTATGCAAAAGAAGTACTGAACCAGTTGCCAATGGAATTTGCTGTAGAAGCTCAAAAATTACTCTCTCTTACACTGGAAGGTAGTGTAGGATAATCTTAAAAAACAAACCATAATATGTTATCAATAAAAAATCTTCATGCTAATATTGAAGGAAAGGAAATATTAAAAGGTATTAACCTCGAAGTAAATGCCGGCGAAGTACATGCGATCATGGGTCCTAACGGATCTGGAAAGAGCTCTCTTTCTTCTGTACTTGCAGGACGCGAAAACTACGAAGTTACGGAAGGCGAAGTATGGCTTGACGGTAAAAACCTGCTCGATATGAAGCCTGAAGAACGTGCCCGTGAAGGTGTTTTCCTTGCGTTTCAGTATCCGGTAGAGATTCCTGGTGTTTCCAATATCAACTTCCTGAGAACTGCATTAAGTGAGATCCGTATTCACCGTAACCTGCCACCGCTTTCAGCAAAGGACTTCCTTAAAATGACCAAGGAAAAGCAGGAGCTGGTAGAATTTGAAGCCAAGCTTGCAAACCGTTCTTTAAACCAGGGTTTCTCTGGCGGCGAGAAAAAAAGAAATGAAGTATTCCAGCTGGCCATGCTTGATCCAAAGTTGTCAATCTTAGATGAAACTGATTCAGGACTGGATATCGACGCCTTAAGGATCGTTTCCAATGGGATTAATAAATTAAGGACTGCAGACAATGCTTTTGTTTTGATTACACACTATCAGCGTTTGCTTGAATATATCGTGCCTGATTTTGTACACGTACTGTACAATGGCCAGATTGTTCGCTCAGGTACCAAAGAACTTGCACTTGAGCTCGAAGAAAAAGGATATGATTGGCTGAAAGAAGAATATCACGGCCAGGAATCAATAAATACTAAATAAGATGATCAATCTAATGACAGCTCCATTGTACGACAAATTGATCGCTGAATTTGAAAACTCTGAAAGCGCAAAAGGTACAAATGGTGATTTATCGAATATAAGGAATACGGCCTTCGACCTGTTTAAGGCCAAAGGTTTTCCTACCACAAAAGATGAGGACTGGAGGTTTACCAATCTGAGCCCTTTTTTAACTGATGATATTTCTTTTATCACAGCAGAAGCTGATGAAGATCAGGTAATTGCTGCAATCAACAGTGCTACGATACCGGGCCTTAACGCCTATCTGCTGGTTTTGCTTAACGGTAAGATACAGCCCGCACTCTCGGTATTGCCGGATGCACAGCAGATCAGTATCCTCACTACGGACAGCATCAGTGACAGCACAGTTTTTACAGACTTTGCAGCGCTTGAAGCTACAGAAAATAACAGAATGCTGGCCTTAAATACGGCTTTGTTCACAGATGGATATTTCATCGAGGTAAACAAAAATGTAGTGCTGGATAAGCCTATTCAGATTATAAATCTTTACAGTTTAGACGACCATACTTTCTTTCAGCCAAGGCACCTGGTTATCGTAAACCAAGGCGCAAAAGCAGAACTGATTGAATCCAGTATCTTCATCAAAAACGGTAGCCGTGCAATTCTGAACAGCGTGTCGCAGGCAGAGGTAAAAGAAAATGCACAGCTGATCCAGTACAATATTCAGAACAACCAGCCTGATGAGCGCCTGATTACCTATAACCAGGTAAAACAGGATCCCAACAGCCGTTATGATAATTTCACTTTCAACCTGCCGGGTGCAGAGCTGATCCGTAATAACCTCGAAATTGAGCTCAACGGCAGTAATACCGAAACGCATTTATTTGGTTTATACCTAGTAGGCGGACAGCAGCTGACAGATAACCATACCGCAATACACCATAAATTTCCGCATTGTGAAAGCAATGAAGTGTACAAAGGCGTATTGCTCGAAAATGGTAAAGCCGTTTTCAATGGTAAAGTATTTGTAGAGCGCCCGGCTCAAAAAACCAATGCATTCCAGCAAAATAACAACCTGTTGCTTAGCGATAAGGCACAGGTGTTTGCCAAACCACAGCTGGAAATTTATGCTGATGATGTAAAATGCAGTCACGGTTGTACTGTAGGCCAGTTTGATCCTGAGTCTTTATTCTATCTGCGTGCCAGAGGAATTGGCGAAGAATCTGCCCGCAAGTTACTGGTAGAAGCTTTTATGTTTGATGTTACACAGAAGATCGGTAATGAAGTAGTTAAAGAATATGTACAGTCTTTAATTTACAGCAAGATGGAAAATTCATTTTCCCCGATCGGTTAATCTAAAAGACCATGGGAAAATTAGCGATTGAAGACATAAGGAAAGATTTTCCTATACTGGATACTGAGGTTTTTGGAAAGAAGCTGGTATATTTTGATAATGCCGCAACAACTCAGAAACCTGTGCAGGTACTTAAGGTACTGGAAGATTATTATGAACGCTACAATAGTAATGTACACCGCGGTGTGCATTCACTGAGCCAGCAAGCTACAGCAGGATATGAGAAAGCACGCCATACTGTTGCTGCCTTTATCAATGCAGCAAGCAGCGATGAGGTGATCTTTACCAAAGGCACCACAGACGGACTTAACCTGATTGCCTCCTCCTTTGGCAGAAAATTCCTGCAGAAGGGCGATAGTATCCTGATTTCTGCAATGGAGCACCATTCCAATATCGTGCCCTGGCAGATGATCTGTGAGGAACGCGGTGCAATCCTGAAGGTGATCCCTATGGATCAGGACGGTGTTTTAAAGATGGAACTTTTGCCAGAATTGCTGGATGAAAGCGTAAAACTGTTATCCTTTACCTATGTTTCCAATTCGCTGGGTACCATTAACCCGGTGAAAGAACTGATCAGACAGGCACACGCCAAAAATATTCCTGTGCTGATAGATGTGGCGCAGGCCATACAGCATATGCCGGTTGATGTGCAGGAACTGGATGTGGATTTTATGGTGTTTTCAGGACATAAAATTTACGGGCCTACGGGCATCGGGGTTTTATACGGCAAAGAAAAATGGCTCAATGAGCTTCCGCCGTACCAGGGTGGAGGGGATATGATCAAGACCGTAACATTCGAGAAAACGATCTACAATGTACTGCCTTATAAATTTGAGGCCGGAACACCTGATATTTCAGGGGCTATCGGACTAGGCGCGGCTATTGACTATGTGAACAGCATCGGACTGGAAGCCATTGCCGAAGCCGAGCATGAATTGCTTACCTATGCGCTGGAGCGTTTAGCCGAAGTACCGGGTATACAGTTTATTGGTAAGGCTGCAGAGCGTGCCAGTGTGATCTCCTTTTTGATCGAAGGCGTTCACCCTTACGATCTGGGAGAACTGTTGGATAAACAGGGTATTGCCATCCGTACAGGACACCATTGCACAGAACCGGTGATGGACTTCTTTGGAATTCCCGGAACCTGCCGTGCATCTTTTGCTTTTTACAATACTACTGCTGAAGTAGACTTACTGGTTGCAGGCATCAAAAGAGCTGCTGCCATACTTATATAATTGAGAATGACGATCAACGAAAAACAGGATGAGATTATTGAGGAGTTTGAACTTTTTTCTGACTGGATGGACAAATATGAAAATATCATCGAAATCGGGAAAGAACTTCCGCTGATTGACCCTAAATACAAAATACCGGAAAAACTGATCAAAGGCTGCCAGTCCAACGTTTGGCTGCAGCCAGATTTTATAGATGGTAAAGTAGTATTCACTGCAGACAGTGATGCGATTATTACCAAAGGGCTGATCAGTATGATGGTACGGGTTTTATCGGGCCACAGCCCTCAGGAAATTGTTGACGCTGATCTGTATTTTATTAACACCATTGGCTTACAAAATCATTTGTCGCCCAACCGCTCCAACGGTTTGCTGTCGATGTTAGGTCAGATGAAAGTGTATGCTGCCGGTTTTATTGGACAGGAAAAATAATTGAACGATCATGTCAGAATTACCTTTAAGAGACAGAATAGAAGAAGCATTACATACGATCTACGATCCGGAACTGCCAGTTGATATATTTGAACTGGGGCTGATCTACAAGATCCAGATGATGGAAAATAATGGTGTACATATTTACATGACCCTTACTGCACCGGCATGTCCTGCTGCGGGAGAGATCCTCGGTGAGGTAGAAACCAAGGTAAAGGCCCTGGAGGGCGTAGGTGAGGTAGAAGTACGCCTTACGTTTGATCCGCCATGGGACAGGGACATGATGAGTGATGAAGCCAAACTCGAAATGGGATTCATGTAATGGAAACCGAACATCATAAGATGCCCTTCAGGGAACGTGCTGTGGAGCTGCTGAAAACCAGCGGCCCCCAGTCTTTGTCGTCACTTGCAGCCGAGTTTCAGGTGACAGTGGAAGGGGCGCGTTTTCAAATGCTCAGGCTTGAAAAAGAAGGCATCGTTACCTCCAGCAAAACCGTAACCGGCAGGGGCAGGCCTCAGCAGTTATGGACCCTAACCAGCATGGGGCAAAACCGCTTTCCTGATACCCATGCAGCACTCACGGTAAAGCTGATGGAAGTGATGAAAGAAACCCTTGGCGAGCAGGCCGTTTCTAAAGTAATCCATGCAAATGGAGAAAGAGGCACCAGCAGGTACCTTGCAGCGCTGGAAGGGATCACCGATCTCGAAAAAAGATTAAGTGCTTTTGTGTCGATACGCACAGGAGAGGGCTATATGGCCCAGTTTATTAAGGATGATGAAGGATTTATCTTCATCGAAAACCATTGCCCTATAGGAGCAGCAGCCCATGCTAATCCTGCGATTTGCAGCGCGGAATTCAAAACCCTGCAAACCGTCATTGGAGAGAATGTAGCTATCAAACGCATAGAATACATTGTTGAAGGTGGCAGAAGATGTGCTTACCGCATTCTCTCTTCCAAATATTAATCAATTGCTTTTTTTATTTCAGGCTTAGAAAAAACCTTTAAAAAAATGGTTCTAAATTGCTGTACAATTATTTTAGTGTAATCAGGTCTGCTTTGCTCAATTCTCTGGATTTAAGTTAAATGATGTTGGTTTAATTTTAGGGTTGCCGCAACATTGGGATGCTGATACACTCTAACGTTAAACCTCTTAATCAACCAAATTATGCGTCAATTGCGTATTGATCCCTTTTTGCTTGTCCGGTCCCCGGCTTACAGTTATCAAGATTTTAATGAACAGTATCTGCAGGAAGTTTTAAAGACCGATTTCTTCAGGGCAAGCCTGTTCTTTGCCAGCCAGACCCTCTATCTTGAACTCCGGAAAAAGGATTTTCTGTATGAAGAAATCAGCCCCTCCGCACGGCTCACACTCTGGAAATACCTAAACCGCATGTGCTACAGGGCGCTGCCCTACGGTTTTTTCTCATCCTATTCATCCGGGGCCTGGGCAAAGGAAGAAGATGCTGTGCTTTGTTTCTCCAATGAAGACGAGCTGATTGTTCATCCCGATTTTAAGGTGATGCTGGATTACATCGGCAGCCTTAATACCGCGGATTTTGAAGAGCTGCGGTATTGTACAAACAACTCGCTCTACCAGTCGTCCAGAGAACTGCGGTTTATCAGCCAGGCTTATTCCGCGCAAAAGAAATTTGCCATCGTACAGGTAAAAATGGCACCTGGCCTAAATAAAATGCTCAAATATATCAGCAGCGGTCGTACCAAAAGCGAGATCATCGCTTTTTTGACCGGTGAATACGGAGAAGACGCCCCTGCAGAAGATTATTTCCAGAGCCTGCTCGACGGGCAAGTGATTGTATCTGCGCTCACACCAAATGTTACCGGGCTTACTTTCAACCAGCGCTGCCTGGAACTGCTGGAAAAATATCCCGGCATTGATGTAAAAGGCTTAAAGTCGTTCAGGTTGTCCATGCGGACAGACCTGTCTGAACTGAACGAGCATATCAATTACCTGATTGATAAAAATGCAGAGAACGCTACCTACAGCTTATATCATCGCCATATTGAAGGAGGGCTTGGCCATCAGGTACAGGAAAAACTGATGACGCTCATTCAGCAGATGGACAGGATGACCTCCGACAATCTGGTAGACAATATGCGCGATTTTAAGAAAGAATTCAGCCAGAAATATGATCAGCAGGAAGTACCGCTGATGATTGCCCTTGATCCCGGGTCCGGCATCGGCTATGAGAATATGGCATCGGCCTTTGACACACAGAATGATGACTTTATAGACGACCTGCGGGCAAAACAGGAGGGAGAGGCCAATGCGAAATGGGGAGCTGTGGAAAAGCTCATCTTTAAAAAATGGAACAACCTGAAGCAGCCCGGCAGCGAAAAGATCCTCATCACGGCAGAAGACCTTGCCGAACTCCCGGAAAGTAGTCAGCAATTGCCTCCCGGATTATTTGTGCTCTTCAGGAACATCGATCGCGAAATCTGGGTAGATGGGATCGGCGGAGTTTCGGGCATAGAATTGAGTGCCCGTTTTAGTGGTGCCGGAACAGCCATGGAAGAATCTCTTAAAAAGATCTGTGAACAGGAGATGGCCATCAATGATGAATTTCTCTTTGCAGAAATCGCTTATTCGCCAAATGACAGAACATCCAACATCAATCAGCGCGGTCATTATTATCCCTATGAAATTCCGGTGCTTACCCATGCAGTGCGTCCCGATCAGTTTACGATCAAACTTAGTGACCTGGTGGTATCAGTGAGGGATAACCAGGTTTTGCTCAGGTCCGTCAGGCTCAACCGGTATATTATACCCAGGTTATCTTCTGCCTATAATTACAAGATCTCCAGTATACCCGTGTTCAGGTTTCTGTGCGACCTGCAATATCAGGGTATCAAGTCAAATTTGTCTTTGTCCCTGGTCAGTCTCTTTCCCGGAATGGAATATTACCCGCGGCTCCAGCTGGGAGATGCAGTGCTCAGCGCCGCCACCTGGATATTAACCGAGGAGCAGATAAAGACGATCAGCAATGCTGAAGGGCCTTTGCCCGGGGAGCTCAACATTCCTGAGCATTTCAGCCTGCTGGAGGGCGATAACTTTCTGGTCTTTAACCGTTTTAACGAAACTGATATCACAATGTTCAGAAAGTGCATCAGGAATAAAAAATCCGCAACGCTAACCGAATATATTTTCGCCGCGCGCCCCGATCTCAAAGATCATAAGAACAAGCCCTTTGCCAGTCAGCTTGTTGCCTGCGTAATCAATCAGTCCAAATCTTACCGCCTCCCTCTTCATCAGGTCTTGCCCTATCCAAGGCAGCGCTCAAAAGTAAAACGCTCATTTCTTCCCGGTGAAGAATGGCTGTATATCAAATTATATGCGCACTATTCTTTAACTGATGAAATACTTTTAAACTTCATCCTGCCGGTGATCAGGAAGTACAAAAAGGATAACCCGGAGTTCAAATGGTTCTTTATCCGGTATATGGATCCCGGCCATCATCTCAGGTTAAGGTTTTATACGGGACAGCGGCCTTCTTACGAACTGCTGTCAGACCTGATCCATAAATTGCAGCCCTGGTCTAAAGAAGGAAAGGTTTCTGATGTGATACTCGATTCTTATCAGCGCGAACTGGAAAAATATTCCGTATCCCTCATCAATGAAGTAGAATCTTTCTTTTACCGGAACACTGAATTTATCCTGTCCATGTTTAACGCCAATGAAGTAAATACGGCCTTCAAACTGGGTTTTGCTGTGAATACCGCTCTGCAGATTATTCAGGCTTTTATCAGGGACAAAAAGGAACGTACCGATTTTCTGAATGAGGCACTCAATAATATGTCGGCCGAATTTAACAGGGAAAAAGAAGTGATCCGCAAACTTGATGTCAGATACAGGAAATTCCAGCAGCAGCTGGTAGGGAATCAGCAGGAGCTGACCCTGCAAAGAAACTTAAAGGCTTATGCCGACTTCCATCTGATGCTGAATACGCTGGTAGACAAGCTGGGGGACTGGAGCAGGGAAGCCCGGTATAATTTGCTGATCAACCTGGTACATATGCACGTCAACAGGATATTTGAGAATACGCCGCGTGAGTACGAATACCTGATTTATCATTTCATGAAGAAACATCAGTCATTTCTCAATTATACCACAACTGACGGCGTTTCATAACCTGTCAGCGGTGGGTCTTGATGATATTGTTATTGATTTTTTTGAGCAGTTTTTCCTTAAATGAGGATCCTATCGGAAAGATCATCTTGTTGATCATAATTTTGTTCCCTTCCATCAGGGTCACTTTATTGATATTCACGATGTAAGACTTGTGGATCCTGATAAAGATCTCAGGTGGCAGGCCAGCTTCTATTTCCTTCATCGTAAGGTAAATGATATGGTTATTTGGAGGGGTATGAATAACGATATAGTTATTCAGCCCTTCTATAAATTCCACATCATTAAAATTGATCTTCAGCATTTTACCTTTGATGCCCGGGTTAACAAAGAAATAAGTATCGTTCTTGGCTTCTTCCTGCATCTTTTTCTCCAGCTGGGCAATTACCTTGGTTACTGATTTTAAAAATCTGGTGAAAGAAATTGGTTTCAGCATAAAATCTGAAATATTCTTCTCAAAGCCTTCTACGGCATAGCCGGCATGGCCGGTTGTAAAAATGATGGCCGTATTCTGATAGATCAGATCAGCAACATCAAGTCCCGAAATCTCGGGCATATCGATGTCCAGGAAAGTGATATCAATATCCTTTCGTTCATTTATATATTTTACAGCCTCCAGCGGATTTTGAGAAGTGCCTACAATCTCCAGCTGCCCGCTGTCCTTGGCATATTTTTTCAAGGTCTCGATGGCATGTGATTCATCATCGATAATAAAACATTTATACATACAGCTTATAAGGTTATTTGGAGTTCAAAAATAAAATCATCATCATTATCGGAAACATGAATATGATGGGCATCTGAATAAAAAGCATCTAAACGTAACTTGAGATTTTTAAGGCCAACGCCATTACTGGGTATATGTTTGCGGGATTTTAATTTTCTGTTGCGGCTGGTTAAGTGTAACCGGTTTTCCCTGATCACCAGGTCTATAGTTGCAGGATGGCTGATATTTTTAAGATCGCCGTATTTGAACATATTCTCTACCGGCGTAAGCAGCACAAGGGGCAGGATCGAGATGTCTGATGTATCCCCGGAAACATTAAAAAAGAGCTGCAGGTTATGGTCAAACCGGAACTGGTTTAAACTGATGAAGGCATTGATCTGATCTATCTCATCATCCAGGTTAACCTTACCGCTTTTTGAAATGTCTGTAATGGCATAACGCATAATATCCGAAAGGAGCAGGATAGGCTCTGAGAGCTGCGGCGCCGAATTTAAAGAAGAATTGTATAAAAAATTGAGGGTATTAAAGAGGAAGTGCGGATTGATCTGCGCCTTCAGGAAAGCGATTTCCGAGTCTGCCAGCTTTTTCTCCAGTTGTTCTTTCTGGAGCTGGCTTCGGAGTTCCTTCTGTTCGAGATCAGAAACCTTCTTCCTTTCTATGATTATGTTGAGTGCAAACCAATAGCCTGTACTCAGTCCTACAAAATATATAGATCTCCACACAGTGAGCGCAAGTCCGCTGCTTAAATTTTTAAATGGATTATCTGAAGAAATATTCAAGTAAAGTGAAAGCTCTGAGATATAAAACTTGATCCCTGTGGCACAGGCTATTTCCAGCAGGACCATCAATACCGTTAAGACATATTTTTTTCTGTTCCAGTTGGGTAAAACGAAATGCGCATTAACATAAAATAAAGCAACATTAATAAAATAGGCATTGAAATAATCTAAAAGTGTCCAGAATTTCCCCGAAAGTATGCCCGTGATTAATGATTCATATAGGATAAACAGTATCCATACCAGCAAATGGGTAAGGTAGAATCTGCTGTATCTACTGTTATTTTTAAAAATCATATCATCAAATATAAGGGATAATATGGTCATTTACCTTTACATTATTGGCGTTCGCGTAATAACTTTTGCAATGAGTTGAGACACACTTAAAATTGATGTATACCAAAAACCATACATTATGAAAAAGTCATTCTCAAAATCACTGAAATTAGAAATTAAACCAGTTTTCCAATTTTCTGCAACAGAAACCAAAGGCCAGAACCTGAGTGACCCTACCACAGTTACCGCTACTACTACGACCTACATCTTCCAAAAACCAGACCAGAGGTAAGATCATTTTTTCACAACTGATAAAGCCAGAATTTGCTGAATAAAAAATTGGGCGTATATTGCTGTAATGTAATTATTCGTGTTTTATTTTTTTTACAGTCAATTCTGGCTTTTATTTTGTTCTTAATGACAGACGAAGCCTGGCTTCACATTTTTGAACAAAAAAACATCAGACTATGAAAATTACAAATGTAAAGGGAGTTTTGCTTTTATGCGCGGGACTTTTCCTGGGCGCTTCCGCCTATGCTCAGGATAAAGAGCAGAAAAAAATTGAATCTGCAACTACAGTACTTTCAGACTTTGCCAAAATGAAGGAGTCTATCCCTTCAGAACTGCTGGCAGTTACGCAGGGAATTATCATTATCCCAAAAATGATCAATGCCGGATTGGTAGTTGGTGCTAAACGCGGTAAAGGTATCGCAATGGTGAAAAATGCCGACGGTACCTGGAGCAATCCTGCCTTTGTAACCATGACAGGCGGAAGCGTAGGCGCACAGATCGGTGTCCAGTCGGTAGATCTTGTCCTGATCTTCAGACATAGCAAAAGCCTTACTGAAATTAATAAAAGCAGTTTCACCCTGGGTGGAGATGTTTCTGTAGCTGCTGGCCCGGTTGGCAGAAGCTCTACGGCAAACACAGACTATAAACTGGAAGCAGAAGTTTATTCTTATTCAAGAAGTAAAGGCCTATTCGCAGGTATCTCATTAAACGGTGCATCCCTTGATATTGATGCAGCAGCAAACAAGAACTTCTACGGTAAAGCTACTACCTCTGCGGCAATATTCAAAAGCCCGGCAAGTACGTCTGCCGACGTAAAAACTTTGAAAACTACATTGTCAGCAATGAAATAGGTTTCCTATATTATCCATCACAATGGAGGTTGATCATTTGGTTCTGAGCTTAAAAAGTTGAACAAAAACTTTCGTGCTCACAACAAAATGACCAACCTTCTTTTTTTTAGCACTCTCCCTTTACAGCAGCATTTTTAAATATTCAATTTTCAGAAGGTCAATTTCAACAATGGCGTAGCCTATTTTTTGAAAATAAAAACTCTGTTCCGTCTTTTTTGTTATCGGCCCGGTAACAATTAAAATTTAACAAGATGGCGAAGTATTCAAAAAAAGCAGGCGAAAAAGTAGAAGAAACCATGCACGAAATGAAAGAAGGTAAGCTGAAATCCGGAAGCGGCAAAAAAGTGACTTCGAAAAAACAAGCAATAGCCATAGGGCTGTCTGAAGCAAAAAAAGAAGGTGCAAAGGTACCAAAAAAGAACTAGTTGCATACTAGACGAAGCATGGAACTTCAGCTATATCAGATCATCAGAGATGAAGACTCTTTCCTCTCCTGGTGAAACTCCCGCTGATAGTTCATCGGGCTTTTGCCGGTAATCGATTTAAAGTATTTATGAAAACTTGCAAAATTGTAAAAGCCGCTTTCATAACAAATCTGCTTTACATTGATCTTGTTTTCGATCAGCAGTTTACAGGCATGGCCTATTCTTATCTCATTGATAAACTGCGAATACGTTTTTCTCGTTCTTGATTTAAAATAGCGGCAAAAGTAGTTGATGCTCACATGGGCAATCTCCGCCACCTCTTCTGTTTGTATCTTCCGTTTAAAATTGGCCAGCGAAAATTCATATATCGCATGGATCCTGTCGTTTTCGGTCTCCTCAAAATTATGTCTGAAGCCCATCGATGACAGCAGTTTCACCTGGCTGCAATTACCAATGGCCGTGAGTGCCTCCATGAGCAGGATGATTTTTTTCGGTCCTTCGGCTTTCAGCAGCTGCTCCAGGATGTCGCCGATATCATGCCTGATCTGTCCGCCAATCTGGATGCCCCGCCGGGCTTTCTCCAGTGTAAGCCTGATTAGCTTATTCTCCGGCAGGTTCAGAAATGCATCGCCCCAGAAGTTTTCATTGAAATGGATCACTCTCACATCTGCAGCAGTATCAACATGCTCATCAAAATACACATCGTCAAACCGCCAGTAATGGGGCAGGTTGGCACCAATCAGGATCACATCGCCTGATCTGAAGCGCTTGATACTGTCGCCTATAAACTGGGTTCCATTACCTTTTTTAAAATGGATCAGTTCAACTTCGTTATGGTAATGCCAGCGGTTATTGATATAGGGTACGTTGTCCTGGCGGGCACTGAACGAATTAACAGGAGTAGTTGATACTTTTAAAAGCTGGGGTTTCATCCGGGCAGTTCAATCTTAATGTTATAAATTGTAGCTGATAATTGGTAAATATGCCAAAATCATTTAATCTTTTGTTCAAATCATAAAAAAAATCATGTCAAAATTCCCTTCCTTTGATCAACTGAATATACAACACATCTAAAAAATAGGTTATGAACAGATACTGTCTAACGCTTGATCTCATCGATGATCCGGAACTGATTGCAGAGTACGAAAGAATACATCAGCAAATATGGCCTGAAATTTATATCAGCATCAGGGAAGCCGGTATAGAAGGGATGGAAATTTACCGCCTGTCTAACCGTCTTTTTATGATCATGGACGTAAACGATACTTTCAGCTTTGAAAAGAAAGGTGATATGGACAGCGCCAATGAAAAAGTGCAGGAATGGGAAACGCTGATGTGGAAATATCAGCAGGCCCTGCCGGACGCAAAGCCCGGTGAGAAATGGATGTTAATGAATAAAATTTTTGAACTTTAAATCTATGTCGGCAACACAAATAACGTCGTATATACAAATACATCCGCTGGATAACGTACTGGTGGCACTGGTAGATCTGCCTGCGGGAACGCGCATTAACTTCAACGGACAAAGCTTTGATCTGCTGACAGCCGTGCAGGCCAAGCATAAGTTTACGCTGACGGCGCTTGCGCCCGGCAACCAGATCCATATGTATGGAGTACTGGTGGGCAAAGCGAGTGAAAATATTCCGCTTGGCACAGCCATTACCGTAGATAATGTAGTGCATGCGGCAGAAGACTATGCCTTGGGTGAAAGAAAAACCCAATGGCAGCAACCTGATGTATCTGCCTTTGCAGACCAGACCTTCATGGGCTTTCACCGTGAAGACGGAAGTGTGGGCACAGCCAATTACTGGATCGTGATCCCTTTGGTGTTTTGCGAAAACCGTAATGTTGAAGTGCTCAAAGAGGCACTGATCGGTAAGCTTGGCTTTAAAAAGCCAAAAAGCTACGAAAATGAAGTAGACAGTTTAATTGCGCTTTATCACACCGGGAAATCGGTTGAAGACATTTTAAATGCCGACCTGCAGCGCTCTGTTGTAGTAAGTCCGGCAAACCAATTGTTCCCAAATATTGATGGTATTAAATTTCTGAACCATGATATGGGCTGCGGCGGTACCAGAATGGATTCTGATACCCTATGCGGTTTACTGGCGGGTTATATCACACATCCCAATGTGGCCGGGGCAACGGTACTGAGCCTGGGCTGCCAGCATGCACAGGCAAGTATCCTGCAGGACGAGATCAGAAAACGTGATCCTGATTTCAAAAAGCCGCTCGTAATCCTTGAGCAGCAGAAACTGGGCACTGAAAGCAAACTGCTGGAAGAAGCGCTCAAGCAGACTTTTGCGGGACTGATGCAGGCCAACCAGCAGTATAGAAGTCCGGCGCCCCTGTCCAAATTGTGTATAGGATTAGAATGCGGAGGCTCTGACGGTTTTTCAGGGATTTCTGCCAACCCTGCACTTGGACACCTTTCAGATATCCTGGTTACCCTGGGCGGCAGCGTGATCCTTGCCGAATTTCCCGAGCTATGCGGGGTAGAGCAGGAGCTGAGCGACCGCTGCGTGGATGTGCCAACAGCTGAACGTTTTATGGGCCTGATGACAACCTACAATGCCCTCGCGGAAGCAACCGGCTCAGGTTTTTATGCCAACCCTTCACCCGGAAACATCAAGGACGGCCTCATCACTGACGCCATCAAATCTGCCGGCGCGGCCAAAAAAGGTGGAAATTCTCCGGTAACGGCAGTTTTAGATTATCCTGATAAGGTTTCCAAACCGGGATTGAACCTGCTGTGCACCCCCGGCAGTGATGTAGAAAGTACCACCGCCGAGGTGGCTTCCGGCGCAAACATTGTGCTGTTTACTACTGGCCTGGGCACGCCTACCGGAAATCCTGTAGCCCCGGTAATCAAGATCTCTACAAATACAGCTCTATATAATAAGATGCCTGATATTATTGATATCAACTGCGGAACCATCATTGAAGGCAGGGAAAGCATCGAAGAGGCTGCCGAGCGTTTGCTCAGGTATATGATCGACGTAGCCAGCGGGAACATCAAGCCTAAGGCCGTGGAGCTTGGACAGGATGATTTTATCCCCTGGAAAAGAGGTGTTTCATTATAATTTGAGAAATTCATTAACATTGAACATATGTTTAGTTTAGAAGGAAAAACAGCAATCATCACCGGCGGTGGAAGTGGTATCGGAAAGGCTATTTCTGTACTATTTGCCGCGCAGGGTGCCGCGGTGCATATCATTGAGCTCAATGCTGCGGCAGCTGAGGAAACTGTAAAAGAGATTAAGGAAAAACAGGGACTTGCATTTGCGCACGGATGTGACGTAAGCAGTCAGCAGGAAGTAGCAAAAATCTTTACTCAGATCGGGAAACTGGATATCCTGGTAAATAACGCTGGTATTGCCCACATCGGAAAAGCCGATACAACAAGCGAAGAAGATTTTACAAAAGTATTTGAGGTGAACGTCAAAGGTGCATACAATACTTTGTTTGCCGGGATCCCTTTACTGAAAAAAAGTAAAACCGCCGTGATCCTGAATATGGCATCTATTGCCGCAGTAGTAGGGATTACCGACAGGTTTGCCTACTCCATGAGCAAGGGCGCTATCTTTGCAATGACGATGTCTGTAGCCAGGGATTATATGGCAGATGGGATCCGCTGTAACAGCATTTCGCCGGCAAGGGTGCATACACCGTTTGTGGATGGCTTTATTGCTAAAAACTATGCCGGCCAGGAAGAAGAAATCTTCGCAAAACTTTCAAAAAGCCAGCCTGTTGGCAGAATGGGCAGACCGGATGAGGTTGCCTCACTGGCATTGTACCTTTGTGCCGAAGAATCCGGATTTGTAACAGGAAATGACTATCCGCTTGACGGAGGATTTATAAAACTTAATAACTAATACTGATATGAAGCTAATAAGATGGGGTGAAGCCGGTAAAGAAAAAACTGGCGTGATCATTAACGATGTAAAATACGATACTTCGGCTTTCGGCGGAGATTACAATGAAGAATTTTTTGAGGACAATGGACTGGAAAGACTCGAAGAATTTGTAAAAGCCAATGATGGCGCGCTGATTGAAGTTCCCGCAGGTGCACGTTTGGGTTCTCCGATTGCCCGTCCTTCAAAGATTGTTTGTATAGGATTGAACTATGCCAACCACGCTAAAGAAACCAATGCGCAGATTCCTGCCGAGCCTATTATATTCATGAAATCTACCACCTCACTGGTGGGGCCAAATGATCCGATTGTGATTCCGAAAAATTCTGTTAAAACAGATTGGGAAGTAGAACTTGCGGTGGTGATCGGCAAAAAAGCATCTTATGTAGACAAAGCCGATGCGCTTGACTATGTAGCGGGTTACACCCTGCATAACGATGTTTCTGAACGCGAATTTCAGCTCGAAAAAGGCGGTACCTGGGATAAAGGTAAAGGCTGCGATACTTTTGCACCTATGGGGCCCTTCCTGGCAACACCTGATGAACTGGGAGATGTAAATAACCTTCGCCTCTGGCTGAGCGTAAACGGTAAGATGATGCAGGACGGAAATACATCTGATTTTATCTTTGATGTGCCTACGGTAGTTTCTTACCTGAGCCAGTTTATGACACTGCTTCCGGGTGACGTGATCTCTACAGGAACACCTGCAGGAGTAGGATTAGGATTTAACCCACCGGTGTACCTGAAAGAAGGCGACGTGGTAGAATTGGGAATTGACGGACTTGGAGCTGCTAAACAGGAGCTTAAAGCCTATGTAAAACAGGGATAAAATCATTATAATGGATTTGCAGTTAAAAGATAAAGTGGTAATCGTAACCGGTGGCGCAAAAGGAATCGGAGAAGGAATTGTGCGCCAGCTGGCCGCCGAAGGTGCTATACCCGTGATCGTAGGCCGTAATGAAGCAGATAACAACAGGCTGCTGGACGCCATTTCGGTACAAGGCCTCCAAGCCTTTCAGGTGGTTGCAGAGCTGACTGATCCGGAGCAGGCAGGTATTACTGTTCAGCAGGTGGCCGAAAAATTCGGACGGATTGATGGCCTGATCAATAATGCGGGCGTAAATGATGGTGTAGGCCTTGAAAGCGGAAACTATGATGCTTTTGTGAGCAGTCTGCATAAAAATGTGATCCATTATTACCTGATGGCACAGCATTGCCTTCCCTGGTTAAAGAAAAGCAAGGGAGCTATTGTCAATATTGGTTCAAAAGTAGCCGAGACAGGTCAGGGCGGAACTTCTGCATACGCCGCATCCAATGGCGCCAGAAACGCGCTAACCAGAGAATGGGCTGTAGAACTTTTGCAATACAGCATCCGCGTAAATGCGGTGATCGTGGCAGAATGTTATACACCGCTTTATGAAACCTGGATCAACTCGCTGCCTGATCCTGAAGAGAGGCTAAAAGCTACACTGGCAAAGATCCCGCTTGAAAACCGGATGACCACGGCAGAGGAGATTGCAAACGCAGTTTTGTTCCTGTTGTCTGAAAGATCAAGCCACACTACAGGACAGCTAATGTACGTAGACGGTGGTTATGTTCATTTAGACAGATCGGTTAGCGCTTAGATTTTATATATTTGCAAAATGTTCAGAAGCATTCTTGCACATCTACTCATTTTTACAACGCTGGCAGCAAATATCAGTCAGCTGTTTGTATATGCAGGTTTTGAACTGAACCAGAATTATATCGCCTCTGCACTGTGTGTCAACCGCGATAAACCTCAGCTGCACTGTAATGGTAAGTGTTACCTGATGCGGAAGCTCAAACAGGCGGAGCAAAAAGAAAAAAGCAGGGACCGTGAAGAGCAGCGGTCTTTATTCCAGCAGGGGGTAGTAGTTGAAAGACTGACATTTTCTCCCTACGCAGTGCATATCTCTGTGGAATACCAGAGTGAAATACCATTTCGCCTGCCTCAGTTTGCTGCTGATATCTTTCAGCCTCCACGCGCATAAAATCCTTATTGTATAACACCGGTATCAATTGATACCGGTGGTTTTTTTATGGACTTTTATTTCGCAAACTAATGAACATCATCAGATACATCATTGTGCTTGTTGTTTTCGCTATACTTAGTGTTGGCGCGCAGGCACAGGATAAAGCCGTTACAGGCAATATATACGACTCCCAAACCAAACAGGCACTTGCCGGTGTAAGTATTAAAAATGCCAAGGATCAGGTTCTTGCAGAATCAGACCGCTATGGCCATTTCTCATTTCAGCAATCGGGTTCTGACCACCTGATCAGATTTGTATTGGTGGGCTTTAAAACGCAGGCAGTAGACTACACTGAAAAGGCTGATGTCATAAATATCCAGCTGGATGCCGACGAATCTAACCTGAACGAAGTACGTGTAACAGGCTTTGCCGGTAACCGCACCAAAAAGGAAACTGCAGGTGCAATTGCCCTTATTACAAGTAAAGATATCAACAGGGGCAGCGGCATGTCCTTTCAGCAGGCACTGAATGCAATCCCGGGCGTAAGAATGGATCAGAGCACCTTATCAGAAGCCCGGATTTCAATCAGGGGCAATGGAGTGCGTTCTTCCTTTGGGTTGAGAAATATCAAAGTATATCTCAATGATATTCCTGTAACAGAAGCGGACGGAACAACACGCATAGAGGCGCTGGATGTAAACAGTATCGGCAGGGCCGAAGTGATCAAAGGACCTGCATCAAGTATTTACGGTGCTGGAACTGGAGGTGTCATCAATTTTCAGCTGCAGCGTTCCCCGTATGGGGAGCAGAGTTTTGAAGCATCGGCGCTGGCCGGCAGTTATGGCCTGCACCGCCTGGCAGCTACCTACAGAAGCGGAGGCGACCAGATCAACAGTTACGTATCCTACGGATGGCAGGAGTATGATGGTTACCGGCAGCACAGCAATGACATGAGAAGGTTCCTGTCCGGAAATTTCCAGCTGTTCCCCAGTAATAAACGGATCATCACGCTGTTGCTGAACAGGACCACACAATATTCACAAATCCCGGGTTCTTTAACCGCAAGCCAGGTAGAGGCAGATCCAAAACAGGCCAATGCAAGTAATCTGGATAAACAGGCTGGTCGGTATCAAACCTGGACAAGGGTAGGCCTTGGTCAGCAATACAAGTTCAACGATCAGTTTTCGAACAGTACCAGTGTATTTACATATTCGTACGACCTCAACCATCCGCTGCCATACGCCTACCTGCGCAATTTTTACCAGAGCTATGGCGGCCGGACAAGCTTTACCTATGAGCCCGCATTTACTGTACTGCCTACCAAATTTATTGTAGGCACGGAGTTTAATCAGGGGCTTACAAAGGGCACGCAATATGTAAATAATAAGGGACAGGAGGGGGCTTTAACCGCCAATATTGATTACCGAAATACCTTATATTCGCTGTTTTATCAATCAGAAACCCAGCTGGGTAGCCAGACACTGCTTACCCTTGGCCTTAGTTACAACAGCCTCAAATACGATGTCTCCAATTACCTCATTCCGGCACAAAGCGGGATCAAGGATTTTAAACCACAGGCCACACCACGTATCGCCCTGAGCCATAACTTCTCAGAAGCACTGAGCCTGCATGCCAGCGTCAGCTCCGGATTTTCTCCGCCTTCAAGTTCAGAAGTGAAAAATGTTGATGGCTCCATCAACCCAAATCTTCAGGCAGAAAAAGCCGTGAATTATGAGATCAATGCCAAAGGAAATCTTTTTCATTCAAGGTTCAGCTACGATCTGGCGGTTTTCAAAATGGATATGAAGGGAGAACTCATTGCGCAGTCTGTTCAGCAGGGCATTACCATCTATAATAATGCCGGTAAAACTACCCATAACGGTGCAGAGCTGGCTTTATCATGGCAGGCCTTGAAACCGGATGATCAAAATGCAATTGCCAGCCTGAGGCCTTTTGTAGCCTTAACCTATTCAGATTTCACATTCAAGGATTACCAGGTTTTGAATGCAGCTAACCAGGTTACCGCCACTTATAATGGGAATGAGCTGACGGGAGTAGCGCCCTGGGTTTTAAGCGCAGGACTGGATGTAGAAACCCGACTTGGCCTGTATGTTAACCTCAACTATTATTATAATGACAGGATGCCCTTAAATGACAGCAACACAGATTACAACAAATCATATGGAGTAGCCGGTGCTAAAGTTGGTTATAAGAGAAAGCTTGGCCTTTCATTTGAAATGAATATTTACGGAGGCCTTGATAATATCTTTGATGAATCTTATAGTTCTATCATATCACTGAATGCCGCTGCCGCCAGCGGCGGTCAGCCTGCATATTTTAATCCTTCGCCAAAACGGAACGGATATGCGGGATTGTCTCTAAAGTATTTCCTGTAAAAACAAAAGAGGTGCAGCTTTACACTGCCCCCAAAAAGTTAGACACTTTTTGGGGGCAGTGTAAAGCTGCACCTCTTCTTATTCCTCAATATTAGTTATGCGTAATCTTCTGAACCGAGATGTTTCCTGCAGTTGAACCTGCAACATATACAGTGTAGATTTTTCCTGCGGCTAAAGTAGTGATGTCAAAGTTTCCAAGATTGGTAGTTTGTCCTGCTCCGTAAACCTGCAGAGAAAGAATACCAGGTGCCATTGCTACAAAGCTACTGGCATTATCGCGTCCAAGATTGGCAACGATGTTGGTGCCTCCGGCATTTCTGATATCGATACTTGCCGGTGCTGCATCGCTAAGGTGCACAAATCTCACTTTAGCCTGTCCGCTTGCAGGGGCAGTAAGGTCATCTTCATAAAGCTTTACCCTTGCAGATTGTCCGTCGCCAGCCAGGAATACAGTATACGTTTTGCCACGGTCAACATTAAAAGTACCTGTTGCATATGCTGTTGCTGAACCGTCATTGCGGAACTGTAATTCCAGGTTATTGCCAGAGTTGGTAATCACGTAATCTTTTTCATTACCAAACGCAAGCCCGCTTTGTACAATAGTTTTGTTGGCCAGGTAAAAACCCTGTGGGGTAGAAGTTGGAGAAGCATTTACAACTTTAATACTTGCAGTACCAGAATCATCCACGTCATTTTTGCTGCATGAAGAAATAAATACTGATACTGCCAGAACTGCTGCTCCGGTAAATAGATTTTTAAATAATGATTTTGTTTTCATATAAGTAATTTTTTATAGGTAATATGCACACAACATTAGTGTCGTGATTCTCCTCATTACAACTGTTGAACCATGATGTAAAATTATTTCTTATTCATGAGCCTGATGCGCTTATGTGGATAGTAAATCAGCGTGTTAGGGATAACTCAGGTCAATTTACAGGAAAGTCGGGTATTCTCAAAAGGTGTATATAAAAACAGACAATGCTGTTTTAAGCGGTAGTCAGCCACCAGGTGTTTCCAAAAGGATCTTCCACACCTCCGCATCTTCCGTAATCCATGTCGGTAACCACAGTCACGATAGAAGCCCCGTGAAATATCGCGCGGTTAAATGCTTCGTCGGCATCACCTACGTAAATAAAAAAATTACCAGCCGCTTTTCCATATTTATCCTTTGCCTCTGAGAGCAATATCACAGTATGCCCTATTTTGATCTCTGCATTCAGCACCGTGCGGTTATCTTCAGCCATATTGATTAAAAGTACTTCCGCATTAAATACAGTTTGGGCAAACTCAATAAAAGCTACTGCATTTACCAGCATGAGGTAGGGTATAATAGTCTGTTGATCTTTATAATTTTTCATTTGTCTTTGTCGTGCTTTTTTTGTCTTCAGGACTCACCAGCCGGTGAATGTCGTGAAGATTGTTACGGTTTATCATGTTGCATAACAAATAATTTTAGGAAGGGTTTGTTTTGAAAAAAACCGTTGTGGCGTGATGGCTCCTTTTTAAATATTAAATCATTTTAGCAACTTCATTTTTCCACTTTTTTGATTTCATAATAGGTTAATTCCTTGATAAATAATAAATTTGAAAGGTAAATCACATTCCGCTGCAATACTTCTGCTGTTTTATTTGCGCAATTCGCTAAGCATTCTAATTTCAAGTCAAACGCCTCCTTTTTATACAGTCTGACTATGAAGTTAAAGTTGTCAGAATGTAAAATTTAATCTTGCACGTGTTAATTTTTCCGATATTGTTAAGAACAATGATGGAAATTGTAATCTGATTTCTATTTTTGCCTGGATGAGAGGGATGGATTCTGCCTTAAAAGTCCGCTGTCTCAAAAATTAAGGATAACCAATTTCGATAATGCAAAACCAGGAAAAAAAAATCAGAGTTGCAATTTTAGGCGTAGGCAATTGCGCAAGCTCGCTCGTTCAGGGCGTAGAATATTATACAAAGTTTACTGATAAAACATCAGGTTTAATGGCTGATGATATCGGTGGATACAAAGCAGCAAACATAGAATTTGTTTGTGGATTTGATGTAGATGAGAGAAAGATCGGCAGCCCCTTAAAGGATGCTATTTTTGCCAAGCCAAACTGTACGATGGTATTAAATGCCGATATCGAGTCGCAAGCTCCAATTTACAGGTCTCCTGTAATCGATGGTGTGTCTCCTCAAATGTCTACCTATCCTGAAGCCAACAGGTTCGTGATCAAAGACGAACTTAAAAATACAGATCTGCTTAAGGATGGTATTTCATATGATAAAAACCAGGTGAATGCATTACGCGAGGAAATCATCGCTCATTTACGTGAGCATGATGCCGAAGTACTCATCAACTATCTGCCCGTTGGATCACAGCTGGCAACAGAATTTTATGCAGAGATCTGCCTTGAACTGGGCATCTCACTCGTAAACTGTATACCGGTATTTATTGCTTCTGATCCGGTTTGGGAAAAAAGATTTATCGATGCGGGTATCCCGATCATTGGTGATGATATGCGCAGCCAGTTTGGTGCAAGTATCGTATCTCAAATGCTGCAGGAACTTGCCTTTGAAAGAGGCCACCATGTGAAAGCACACATTCAAAGGAACGTTGGCGGCAACACAGACTTCCTTAACATGGAAGATAAGAACCGTTTAAAATCTAAAAAAATATCTAAAGAGAACGTGATCAGGGCGCAGAATGATATCAGGGGTATCTCTACGGAAGACAGTTTCTTGCATGCAGGCCCTTCTGAATATATAGCTTTTTACGGAGATAACAAGGTAGCTAACTTCCGTCTGGAATTAGAAGGCTTTATGGGTGCGCCCGTAGTGTTTGATGCACAGCTTTCTGTTCAGGATTCTCCTAACTCCGCAGGAGTGGTAATTGACGCAATCAGATACGTATACGTAGCCAGAGAATTAGGCCTGGTAGGCGCATTGAGAGGCCCTTCTGCATCTACACAGAAAACCCCGCCAGAGCAAATGATGTTCAGCGATGCAATCTATGAATGCCATGCACTTGCAAAACGTGAATTAACAACTTCTACAAGGAAACAACTGAAAGTTGCAGTAGCACAGGCTGTATAATATAAAAGTACAGACCTTATAAAAAATAAACCCCGCTTAGGATTCGGCCTGAGCGGGGTTTATTTTTTACTGGCAATTATGAGGTGATATTAACCCTTGTTCTTTAGTAGCTTATCAATCTTCTTCTCAAACTCTTCTTTAAATTTCGTGTAATACTCGCCAGTTCCCGGGCCAAAGAAATCCGTAGTGATCTCCGCTACCTTACCGCTTCTGTCCAGGATCAGTGTAGTAGGGAAAACCTTGATCCCTGTTAACTGTGGCAAAGTTTTTTCGGTGCGCTGCGGATCTGATACCGTAACCGGAGTAATGAGCAGGGGATAATGTACGTCAAAGCGTTTTTTGAATTTGCTTAAACTTGCTTTTGAGCGTGCCAGATCAGTAGTGTATTCATAGGCAAGGCCTATCATCTCCACACCGCGTTGTTTGTTTTTATCATAATAGGCACTCATGAAAGCAGTTTCATCCATACAGTTGGGGCACCATGAACCCATCAGCTGGATGACTACAACTTTGCCCTTAAAACGTTCATCTTTGATCGATACCTGTTTTCCGTCCAGGTCAACAAAAGTAAAATCAAGTGTACCATCCTGGCCATCTTTGATCCTGGTTAAGGTTTCTGAGGGTAAGAGCACATTCGGATCTTTTAATGCCGACCATTCCTGAACAGGCGCCTTGCTGCTGAACATTTTTGCTTCGCTTAGTTCTTTCCCCTTTACCTTCGCTGTAAAAAGCATGGCATGTACACCATCAAAGGTTGAAAGCTGTAGAAGATCGCCTGTAACAGTTCCAGCGAGAAATCGGTAGTCACCAGAGTTGGTAAGGATTGATCCTGTTACCACATTGCCCTTCTGTGCAAAGTTACCAATAGCAGGCCCGCCGCCTTTCATGAAATCAATTTTCCATTTTCCCTCAACGTTTACTGCTGCATTTCCGTTCACAGCTGCAAAGCGGTAAGCCTGTTTCGCAGTCGCGGTAAATGGCATTTCCAGATCTTTAACAGAACCTCTCTTAATCCATGTCCCGGCAATACTATCTTTTGATATGATTTTGAGTTTGAATGATGATTCAAATACCGGCATATCAATAAATAATGAATCGTTAACCCTGTTCACATCTTTTACCGGCACCCTTTCCAGGCCGTTTACCACATACAAAATCGTTTTTCCCTTTTGTTGTTCCACATCAAGATTAAAGATGATATTGTTTCCATCTTCTCTGTGCAGGGCGGCACGCCATCTGCCTTGCTGAAGGACCGGATCGGCTTTTGTGCCATACGACAGCAGGCCCAGCAAACTGAATATTGAAAGCGCTTTTAACATAGGTAAGTTTTTTATTGTCTTTGAAACAGGTGAATATAACAGTATAATTGATGCGAAGATAACATTCTTATTAAAATCTACTGATTATATAGAGTAACAGTATTGTCACCAATATAAATTGATAAAATAATCATCTGCCTGTCAGGCAAATTGCGTATATTCAATATGCCAGATTATTTATCATGAACAGGTTAAAGGTTATCTTTGTCACATTGCTGCTGTATGCCGGGCTCCCGGTAGTGCAGGGGCAGGAGAAAGCTGTGCCGGTCGACTTCTATGGTCATAATTTTTATTTTGTTCCAGAGGGTACAATCGCTGCAGACCTTCCCAAAGATCCTTCGGCAGCAGCAGTAAAGCAAGCATACACATCCATTGAAGCTGCCAACTACAGGCCGCTGATCGATTCGCTTTTGGCTTACAAGGAAAAATATCAGCTGAACGACTGGCTGTACTATCAGCTGATCCGCAAGGTGGCGCAGCAACTTTGCCCCAAAGAGCAGAACTATGGCAGCTATACCTTTTATAAATGGTTTATGCTGGTTAAATCCGGCTACGATGCCCGCCTGGCACTTAGCGGGCACAGGATGATATTTTATGTTTTCAATGATGAAGATATATCTGATATTCCGTTTTTTGAGGTAGATGGGAAAAAGTACATGTGCCTCAACTACCATGATTATGCCCAATCCAATCTCAATGATGATCCCCCGGTTCCGGTAAAAATTGAATGCCCATCCGCTAAAAATCCCTTTTCCTACAAAGTTACACGCATGCCGGATTTCAGTCCCGCCAGTTACACCGAGAAAAAACTGAACTTCACCTATGATCATCAGCAATATCATTTTACTATCAAACTCAATGCGGCGGTAAAAACTATCTTTGCCAACTATCCCGGAGTAGACTTTGAGACCTATTTTAACATTCCCCTCAGCAAGGAAACCTACAGCTCCCTGATCCCCTTACTGAAAAAAAACATCGGTAAAATGGACCAGAAGAAAGGGGTAGATTATCTGATGCGCTTTACACGCTACGCTTTTTTGTACGAGAACGACCAGGAGAACTTTGGCAAAGAAAAACGCATGTCCCCGGAAGAGACGTTATCTTCCACTTACAGCGATTGTGATGACCGCGCGGCACTGTTCTTTTACCTTGTCAAAGAGATATACAACCTTCCGATGATCGCTCTGCTCTACCCAAGACATATTACGATGGCTGTAGCCTTCAGTAAACCCGTGGGAGACCCTATCTGGTACGGGGGAAAAATCTATTCTGTGTGTGAAGCTACTCCCGAAATTGAAGACCTGCCTGTGGGCAAACTGGCAGCAAATCTTAAAAACGTACCGTATCATATTGTTTATCACTACGATCCCCTGTACTGATAACGCCCTGCGATTATTTTTTACAGAATCAAATATACACTTGTAAGCTGCGTGATAAAAGTGTACAATTGCAGTTGATGGAAATGCAACAAAAACTCAGGCCTGTCATGTTCGTAGGAACATCATCTGATGTAGGGAAAAGTGTGATCACAGCGGGATTTTGCCGGATATTTAAGCAGGACGGCTATGCACCTGCACCTTTCAAGGCGCAGAATATGTCGCTCAACAGTTATGCCACCCCCGAGGGACTGGAAATTGGGCGTGCTCAGGCCGTACAGGCCGAAGCTGCAGGAATTCCCTGTCATACAGATATGAACCCGGTTTTGCTCAAACCTACCTCAGATAAAACCTCGCAGGTGATCCTCAACGGCAAATCCATCGGCAACCAGACTGCAAAGGAATACTTTATGTCGGGCGACCGGTCTGCTCTCTTTGAGGAAGTTAAGCTGGCATATTCCCGTCTGGCCTTAAGATATCATCCCATCGTGATGGAAGGCGCAGGAAGCATTTCAGAACTCAACCTCAAAGCAAGGGACATCACCAATATGCGCATGGCTATTGCTGCCGGTGCCGCCACCTATCTGATTACTGACATCGACAGGGGAGGTATCTTTGCCAGTTTGTATGGTACCATGCAGTTGCTGGAGCCTGCCGAGCGGGCCTGTATCAAGGGGATTATCATTAATAAATTTCGTGGTGATGCCGCATTGTTCCAGGAGGGGAAAAAGATTATTGAAGAACTTTGCAAAGTACCTGTGATTGGCATCCTGCCATACTTCAGGGATATTTTTATCGAAGAGGAAGATTCCGTAGCCCTGGAACAGAAAAAAAGAGAGCCGGTAAAAGATAAGGTTAACATTGCCGTAGTGCTGCTCGGCAGGATGTCTAATTTTACGGATTTTGATCGTCTTGATAAAGATGAGCGGCTCAATTTATATTATACCCACACGATATCGGGAATCAGCGGAGCAGATATCATTATCCTGCCCGGAAGTAAAAACACAATCGAAGATCTGATCGGGCTCAGGAATAACGGAATGGCAGCAGCGATCATCAGCGCACATAAAAGTGGTAAAACGGTGATCGGTATATGCGGTGGTTATCAAATGATGGGCGAAACAATTTCAGATCCCCTGCATGTAGAATCATTGCACGGCGAAATTACAGGGCTTGGAATTTTGCCTGTACAGACCGTGCTGCTCGCAGAGAAAACCACCAGGCAATGCAGCTTCAGCTTCAGGGACCGCGCTGAGCAATGCAAAGGATACGAAATCCATATGGGCGAAACTACAATATCAGCCGGTACGGAACAGAAAAATCAACTCAGTATGAGGCATCAAACCGCCGTACTGTCTGACGGGCAGCCTGACGGTTATTATCTTTCAGATAAATGCTGGGGTTCCTATCTTCATGGAATCTTAGACAATGCCGTAGTGATCAATGATCTTGTTGCCCCTTATACAGATGTAAAGGTTGAAAGCAGAGATTACCAGTCCTTCCGCGATGAACAATATGATAAGCTGGCGGCCTTATTAAGGGCGAACCTGGATATTGAACAGGTTTATCAGCATTTAAAATACTAGCAATGCTTAAGGGACACGGAGACGACGGATATTTACACGGTAAGCCTGTACTAGCTGATTTCAGTACCAATGTATACCATGGCGGGGCACCCGCAGGTTTAAAGGAACACCTGTTTGCACAATGGGACAAGGTGATGCGCTATCCCGAAGTGATTGCGGAAAGCCTCGCTGAAAAAATCGCCGGAGCATACGGTCTTTCTGATCAAAATATCCTGGTGACCAACGGAAGTACAGAGAGCATTTACCTGATTGCGCAGGCCTTTAAAACCCGGAAATCTACAATCGTAATTCCTGCTTTTGCAGAATACGAAGACGCCTGCCGCATGCACGGGCATTCGCTTGATTTTATTCACTGGCAGGATTTCGGCGGAAAAATCGCTGCCGACCTCCTGTTTATCTGTAACCCCAACAACCCTACAGGTGAAATCATAGACAATCTGGAGCAGACTATTTGTCAGTTCCCAAAAACAATTTTCGTTGTAGATGAGGCTTTTATAGAGTTTACTTCTTCAATTACTTCTGTATTGGCACTTACGGTACGATATCCTAATCTGATCATTATGCGCTCGATGACCAAGGCCTACGCCATACCCGGTTTGCGTCTCGGATATATCGTTGCTTCACCAGAACTGATCAATTTGCTCAGATCAGAAAAGCAGCCCTGGACGGTTAATGCCATGGCAATGGAGGCAGGGCATTTTATCTTTGATCATATGGAAAATCTGGCTTTGCCACTGGAGCAGATATTAAAAGATAAAGATAATTTCGTCAGGGCACTGGCAGGTACGCCGGTCAGAACATACCCCAGCCACACTCATTTTTTCCTCGCAGAAACACAAGTTCAAAACGCTGCAAAGCTAAAAAGATGGCTGCTCGATAATTTCGATATTCTAATCAGGGACGCAGCAAATTTCAGGGGACTTTCAGAAAACCATATCAGGATTGCAACGTTAAGTCCTGAGAAAAACCAAATATTAATCAACGCTTTATCAGAATGGATACAGATATAATCATCATCATTCCGTTGCTGGCAGGATACCTGCTGGATCTGGTACTTGGCGATCCGTACCGTCTGCCACATCCGGTTCGCTTTTTTGGTACCCTTATCGGCATTGCCGAACGACGGCTGAATAATGGAAAATACCGTTTTTTGAAAGGCCTGGCCATGGTGCTGCTGCTTTGCACAGGCATATACTTATTTTTTTACAGCATTGTCCATTTTTTACTCGTGTATTGTGTGCCGCTGTACTTTCCTTTTGCTACCGCCTTTATATTTTACGGGCTTGCCAATCAAAGCCTGATAACAGAAGGGAAAAAAGTGTTCGATGCCCTGCAGCACAAGGGGCTGGAGGCAGGCAGGGAACAACTTTCCTGGATTGTAGGCCGTGATACCTCTCAGCTCAGCGCACAGCAGGTCCGTACGGCAGTTTTCGAAACCATGTCAGAAAACCTCAGTGACGGGGTAGTGGCGCCCTTGTTTTTCTACTTTATTGCAGGTGTACCGGGGATGCTTACCTACAAAATGATCAATACACTCGATTCTATGATCGGATATCGCAATGAAAGATATGAGTACTTTGGTAAATTCGCAGCACGGCTGGATGATGTTGCCAATTTTATTCCTGCGCGCATCACCGCAATACTGATGCTGCTGGTTACGCTAAGCTTCCGCGGATGGCGTTTTGTGCTCCTGTACGGACATCAGCATAAAAGCCCGAACGCCGGTTACCCTGAGTCGGCACTGGCCGGAATCCTGGATGTACGCTTCGGCGGACCAAACATTTATCATGGAAAGATGGTAGACAAACCCTATATTGGTGTCAATAACAGGCAAATCAAACACGAAGAATTCAAAGTAGTAAGCAGTATCAATCAGGGCGTTTGCCTCATCATGGTCCTATCCATTGTGATCTACTTTTTTCACTTTTAATCCAAAATGGACCATAACAGAAGATATGTGATCACCGGAGGGCCGGGTTCGGGAAAATCCACGCTTGTAGAAGGACTGGAAAAAGCAGGCTACACCTGCTCTGCCGAGATTTCAAGGGAGATGATCAAAGCTGAGGTGGCCAAAGGCTCCAACTGCCTTCCCTGGCTGGATATTTCCTGCTTTTCTGACAAGGTGATCGCCGAAATGACCCGGGCATGGAAAAAGGCTCCGGAAAACGAAATGACGTTTTTTGACCGTGGCATCCCTGATGTAATTGCCTACCTGCGGATTGCCAATCTCCCTGTTCCTCAAAGCTATCTGTCCGGTTTATCAGCGCATCCCTATGAAAAACGGGTGTTTATTCTTCCGCCATGGGAAGAGATTTATGTAAACGACTCCGAGCGCTGGCAAAGTTTTGAAGAAGCCACAGCGATCTACCATATCATCCGGGAAACCTATACCGGCTTTGGCTTTGAACTGCTCGAACTGCCAAAGGCATCCGAAGAGCTCCGCATTTCCTTTATTTTAGATGCTGTAAAATAATTGGTTCCTGATTTTATTAATGTTGAAATTTTTGTCTTAGGTTTGCAGCATTAGGTAGTATTTCTTAGGAAATGCTTTAATAGGGAATGCTGGTGTAAATCCAGAACAGTCTCCGCTGCTGTAAACCTCATCAAAAATAACTGTTAACAGGCCACTTTCCGCAAGGAGGGGAAGGCAGCAGTTAGAGGAAGTCAGAAGACCTGCCTTATAAATGTTTACTTACGCTTTCGGAAGAAAGGCTAACAGTTATGATGAGAAAAACAAACTATCCTTCACTTACAGGAACATTCTTCTGTTTGCTGGTTTTCCTGTTGCTGAGCAGTTCATGCAGGCAGGCGCCCGCTGCAAAAAAACAAACGTCCGCAAGAACCGGCAGTGCAGAAATCAGGTATGCCCAGGGCTTTCGTATCGACTATTTTGACAATTATAAGTTGCTGAGCATCTATTCCGGTATAGGGCATGCGGCCGATACTGCCCAATACGTGTTGCTCAAGAAAGGCGCAAAAGCTCCTGAGGGTTATACCAAAGCACAGCTGATTACCATTCCGGTGCAAAACCTGGTGGCGATGGCTTCCACACATGTGGCCCAGGCAGAATTTGCAGGCGTGACAGACGCGATCATTGGCCTCGGCAGTTTTAAATATATCACCTCTCCCGCTGTGCGGAAAAATATCGCTGCTGGCAAAGTAAAGGATGTGGGCGTTGACGGAACCATGAACGATGAAATGCTGATCAGCATGAAACCCGGTCTGGTGATCGTAATGGGCAATCCCGATGCCAAATTCACAAAATATGCTACGCTTACCAATGCCGGTGTACCGGTAATGCTCAATTCTGAATGGCTGGAAACCACGCCGCTTGGACGTGCCGAATGGGTAAAGGTAATGGCTGCATTAACCAATAAGGAAGAGTTTGTAAATGCAAAGTTTGATGCGATAGAAAAAGAATATCACCGTCTGGCAGAGATCGGCAGGAATGCAAAAACCAAACCTGCTGTTATCAGCGGAATGCCCTACAAAGGAGTATGGAACGTGCCCGATGGGGATAGTTATATGGCACAGTTTTTTAAAGACGCCGGAACAAAATACAAATGGAGCAGCGTAAAAGGTAAAGGCAGCCTCGCCCTCAACTTCGAAACTGTTGCGCCCGAGGCCCTAAAGGCAGATTTCTGGATCAATGCGGGTTATGTGGATTCTAAAAAAGATATCCAGGCCCTGGATGCCCGGTACGCTGACTTCAAACCCTTTAAAAGTGGGACAATTTTTAACAACAACAAAAGGGTAAACGACCTGGGATCTAATGATTACTGGGAATCAGGTTCGGTAAGCCCGCAGCTGATCCTGGCCGACCTTATCAGGATCCTTCATCCCGAACTGCTGCCGGGGCATCAGCTGGTATATTATAAACAACTGAACTGATTGTTGGCAGCGCTGCGCCGATTACACCGCTGGCTAAACTCATTTTCGCAAAATTTACACAATTGAACAAGTTAAAAATTCTGGTATTGCTGTCGCTGCTGGTGATTGCTTTCCTGCTTGATGTAGCCTTTGGTTCTGTGCATATTCCTGTAAAGGAAGTGATCAGGGTATTGTTTACACCATACGCCAGTAATGAAAGCTGGATCTATATTATTGAAAAGATCAGGCTGCCCAAGGCGCTCACAGCCATTATTGTGGGCTGCGGGCTATCCGTCAGCGGATTGCAGATGCAAACCATTTTCCGTAACCCGCTGGCCGGCCCCTCGGTGCTGGGCATTACCGCTGGTGCAAGCCTCGGCGTGGCCCTCGTGATGTTTTCCGTAGGCAGCCTCACTAGTTTGTACACCATCAGGGAACTGGGGCTGTCCGGAAGCTGGCTGATCATTATTGCTTCCTCTTTGGGTGCAGCGCTGATTATGCTGGTGATTGTATCCATATCATCCTCCTTAAAAGACAATGTCATTGTGCTGATCGTTGGGGTCATGATCGGAAATATCACCCTTTCGCTGATCAGTATCTGGCAGTACTTCAGTTCTCCGGAGCTGATCAAAGATTACCTGATCTGGACTTTTGGCTCGCTCGGCGGAGTCACCGGGAACCAGCTGCTGATCCTTGCAATCGTAGTTTCCCTGGGACTGGTGATCTCCTTTCTGTCCTCCAAAATGCTCGACGCGCTGCTGCTTGGAGATAACTATGCGCGCAGCATGGGCCTTACCGTAAAGCGCGCCCGTCTGGTCATTGTGCTCAGCACCAGCATCCTTGCCGGTGGGATCACTGCCTTTTGCGGACCTATCGCTTTTATCGGGATCGCAGTGCCCCACCTTGCCCGGGCGCTGTTTAATACTTCAAATCACCGTGTACTGATCCCTGCATGCTGCCTTATAGGGACAGTATTAATGCTTACCTGTGATATTGTAGCTCAATTGCCCGGAAGTCAGACAGTTTTACCAATTAACGTAATTACAGCTTTAATCGGTTCACCGGTGGTGATCTGGATCATTGCAGGGCCACGCAAACTAAGGGGATTCTGATGGAAAATGTGGTCTTACAAACTACCGGGCTTCATATCGGTTATCATGCCGGTAAAAAACAGGCCAGCACCATTGCCGGTCCCCTGGATTTATCCCTGTACCCCGGACAGATGATCTGTGTGCTTGGGCCAAACGGCTGCGGTAAATCAACGCTGCTCCGCACAGTTTCGGGTCTGCAGCAGGCAGTTTCCGGATCGGTTGTCCTAAACGGGCGCGATCTGTCCCGCTTAAAACCTGCTGAACTGGCACGGCAGATAAGTTTGGTGCTTACTGATAATATCCGAAACGGCAACCTCGATGTGTATTCAGTGATCGCCCTTGGCCGCTATCCTTACTCGGGCTGGCTTGGTATATTGAACGAAGCGGATAAAGCTGCTATCAGCAAAGCCGTACAGATGACAGGCACAGCTGAATTCCTGAACCGTAAAATAGATAGCCTCAGTGATGGCGAATGTCAGAAAGTATTGCTTGCGCGGGCGATGGCACAGGATACGCCCCTGATTGTTCTGGATGAACCCACCGCACATTTAGACCTTCCCAGTCGCATCCAGCTGATGCGGCTGCTGCATCAGCTGGCAAAAGAAAGCCCAAAGGCGATCCTTATTTCCACACATGAACTGGACCTGGCACTGCAGGTTGCGGATCAGATCTGGCTGATGGACAGCAATGGCCATCTGGCGGCCGGACTGCCGGAAGAACTGGTCTTAAACGGTGCTTTCCGGCAGGCTTTTGATAAGGACGGAATTTCATTTGATGCTGCAACGGGCACTTTCCCCGTCCATATCACCGCTAAGGAAGATGTAGCTGTACATGGCGATGGAACCGCCGCTTTCTGGACCAGGAAAGCCCTGATCAGAAAGGGCTACGCCATAAGTACATCGGGCAATGCCAGTATCCTGATTACGATAGCTGAAAACCCCGAAGCAACACAATGGACAATGAAAACGACAGGGACTGAACAAAAATTCTATTCGATCAGAGAATTTCTTGAGGCTCTGTAGGCCGTTCTCCCGTCATCACAAACAACAATAAATCAATATAAAACAAGCAAATGAATAAAAATTTACAATTTATATCTTTCAGAAATGTGCTGATCGCCGGGGCTTTAATCAGCAGTCCGGCACTGGCGCAGGATAAGAAAGCTGATACCATTAGAACCAATGCACTGGACGAGGTAGTGGTCACCTCTTTACGTACCGAAACTAAGAGACGCGATGTACCGCAAAATATCACGGTGATCAGCAAACAGGCGATGGCACTAACTGCCTACGGCGAAGTAACCGACTTACTTAAAAAGAACTCTTCCGTAAATATCATCCAGTACCCGGGGCTTTCTGCCGGGATCGGAATCCGTGGTTTCAGGCCACAGATCAGTGGCTTAAACCAGCGTTCATTGCTGCTGGTTGATGGCCGTCCGGCAGGTACGGCAAGTATTGCAACCATTAATCCTGCGGATATTGAACGGATTGAAGTGCTAAAAGGACCGGCATCAGCTCTATATGGTTCTTCTGCCATGGGCGGGGTGGTCAATATCATTACCAAAAAGTCCTTCGGCGATGTACACGGCAATGTATTTGCAGAATATGGCTCGTATGAAACCGCAAAACTGGGTGCCGATGCAGGCGGCAATATCACAAAGAAGCTGGATTTTAATTTATCCTTCCTCAGTTACGACAGGAATAAAAACATGAAACTGGGAAAAGGAAATCTTTTCAGGAATCTCTTTGATGCGGATAAAGCGGTAAAAAACTATACAACAGGCCCCGTTGAAGTAGATGATAACCGTTCTGATGGATTAAGGCGCGACTATACCAGGCTCAACTATAATACGGGAAGCCTGCGCCTGGGATATCAGATTGATGATACCTGGAGACTGGATGTAAGGGGAGAGCGTTTCGTTGCCAAAGGTGTAGAAGCGCCAAGTGATATCTTTTATGGCAATGCACAGCCCAGCACAAAAGATATCGAGCGCCACAATGAAGAAGCAACACTTTCCGGCAATCTGTTCAGTCACAAGCTGTCGCTAAAGGGGTATACTTCCGAAGAAAATAACCTGAACTATACGCTTACTGCTTCTGGTGTAAAAATTGCTCCCTACGCTTCCTTCAGCAGTGAAACCAGCTGGAAGGGTATACAGGCCAAAGATGCCTGGTCTTTAGGAAAGCATAACGTAATATTTGGTTTAGACTACAGCAATGCTGCCACCAGTTCAAAATCCTTTCTGGCAACAGGTGCAGAGAAAGCACCTTTTTCACCAAATTACAGTCTCAGCTCCGCGGCAGCCTATGTACAGGGCCAGCTGAACTTTCTAAACAACCGGTTGGTAATTAACCCCGGTATCCGTATGGACCTGATCACCTATGATGTAAAACAAACGCCCCTGTTAACCACCTATGCGGGCGGGAAACAGACCAATCCTTTTGTGAGCCCCAGTTTAGCAGCTCAGTATGCAGTAACAAAGCTGTTTACTGTACATGCAACTACAGGAAGGGCATTTGTTACCCCTGATGCTTATAATGTGGCGGGATACTCCGAAATCCTGTCGGACGGCAAAGCTACCGTTACCCAGGGAAATCCCGGCTTAAAAAATGAAAACAGTATTTCCTGGGACGCAGGTTTAAGAATCTCAAAATCTGAACTGGGTTTAAGCGCTGATTTTACGTATTACAGCACTTCGGTTAAGGACAGGATCACTACACAGCGCAGCATTCCGCCTGCCACACAATTAACTCCCGGTGGATTACAGATCAATAGCATCACTACCTACGTTAATGCGAATAAAGCAAATATCAATGGTTTCGAGGCAGATTTTGCCCTGGATTTTGGAACACTGGCACACAAAGACTATGCACTGAAGCTGTTTGCCGATGCTACAAAATCTGCTAAAGCTAAAGAAGTAACGATTGCCGCTGACGGCACCCAAACGGCGAAGGATATTTATAACGTGGCTGATTTTACGGCCAGCTATGGCCTTGAATATAACAATTTAAAAGGGCTTGACCTGCGTTTGAGCGGACGTTATGTGGGTAAACGTAATGATACGGATTTCAACGATCCGTTGTCGCCGGAAATTGTTTACCCTGAGTTTATGACCCTGGATTTTGGTGCCGCATACACCTACAAAAAGAAACACACCATCAGTTTCCTGATGAACAATATCACAGATGAGAATTATTATGAAAAGCGCGGGTACAATCTTGCAGGCCGTAACTTCTCCCTCAAATATGCTTTAAGCTTTTAAATGAAATCAGAGCTGATAAAAAATTCTTAAATTTAAACCTTGGCTTCATCGTTGTGATCAACAGGCAGCGATGAAGTTTTAAATCTATACGATGAAGATATATACTAAAAAAGGAGACAAAGGAACTACCGGGCTTTTCGGCGGCAAACGGGTAAGCAAAGACGATGTAAGGGTAGAGTGTATCGGTACGCTTGATGAAGTCAACTCGACGATAGGTTTTCTCCGGGTAAAACTGGGCGATTCACACGAATGGCAGCCTAACCTGCACAAGATCCAGAAAGATATGATGGACATGATGTCGCATCTGGCGCGGCCTTCGGATACCAAAAAGATCAATACCAATCCTATGCCGGCAGATGGGCCTGAGTTTTGTGAATCCTGGATTGATGAACTGGAAGGCGCAATGACACACCCCTCTGACTACTTTATACTTCCCGGCGGAAATGAAATCTCGGCCTTATGCCATATGATCAGGACACAAATGCGCAGGGGCGAACGTCGTTTGGTAAGTCTCATTCAAACGGATGAGGTAAATGAAATTATTCCGGCATACATCAACCGACTGTCTGACCTGTTCTTTACACTATCGCGTGCAGAAATGGACAAAGCAGGCGTTGCCGAAGAAAAATGGCAGTTGTTCCTGTATAAAAAGTTTAAGAAAGCCGAACCTGCACCTGAATCTTAATTTATGCTGATTTATGTAAGTGGCGGGGTAAGAAGCGGCAAAAGTGCCTGGGCGCAGCAGCGGGCAAAAGAATTGACTGCCCAACCAGTGTATATCGCCACAGCAAAAATCTGGGACGAAGATTTCCGTATGCGTGTACAGCGACATCAGGATGAGCGCGGGCCGGAGTGGACTACTTTCGAAGCTTACCGCGACCTGCACTTGTTACCTTTAAAAGGCCGCATTGCAGTGATCGACTGTGTAACCTTGTGGCTGACTAACTTTTTTATGGATCATGAGAATAATATTGATCTGTCTTTAGCAGATTTTAAGAAAGAAATTGATCAGTTATGTTCCATCGACGCTACATTTATTATCATTTCCAATGAACTGGGGATGGGCATGCATGCCGATACGGAGATCGGGCGTAAATTTGCAGACCTGCAGGGCTGGGCAAACCAGTATGTAGCGGCCAGGGCAGAGGAAGCTGTTTTTATGGTTTCGGGCTTGCCTTTGCATTTAAAGAAATAAAAAAACGCAAGTAATTGAACTCATGATCAACCGGGAACTGAAACTTTTTTTTACCGCATTGTCCTTTTATACCAGGTTGCCGGCGCCAGCTGCTATGCGCGATGAGCCTATTGGCTTATTAGCTGATGCGATTAAATACCTTCCCCTGATTGGCTGGATTACCGGATTTGTTGCTGCTGCGGTTTATCTGCTGGCAAACTTTCTTTTTGGGAATGCCCTGGCCGTGCTTTTTTCGATGCTTGCCGGCCTGTTGCTGACGGGTGCTTTTCATGAAGATGGGTTTGCGGATGTTTGTGACGGATTTGGCGGGGGATGGACAAAAGACAAGATTCTGGAAATCATGAAGGACAGCCGGCTCGGCACTTATGGTGTGGCCGGACTGATCCTGCTGCTGGGCATCAGGTTTATAGCAATTATCCAGGTCACGTCAGACGTAAATGCAATCGTGATCCTTGGTATTTTTGTGATCGCACATTCGCTGAGCAGGTTTTCGGCAATGATCGTTGCCTCCAACCATAGTTATGCGCGCAGTTCGGAGAGTAAGGCCGGTGTTGCGGTAGCAGAGAAAAGCAAGGCCGCTAACCTTATTGTCGCGGCCATATATACATTACTGCCTCTCGCGGGCCTGATCTTTTACACCGGGGAATCTACTATTGCTTTCATCCTGATTCCTGTGGTTTTAACCAGTTATTATCTTGGCTATTATTTTAAAAAATGGATAGGGGGATATACAGGAGACTGTCTTGGCGCCGTACAGCAGATAACGGAAGTGGTGATTTATCTTTCTTTGTTCCTGGTATGGAAATTTATCTGATCAGGCATACGACACCTTTGACGGAAAAAGGCCAGATCTACGGAAGGACAGATGTAGCGCTCGGTGAAAGCTTTCAGGAAGAAGCAGCAAAGATTCTGGCACAATTACCTGTCCATATGGATGCTGTATTTTCCAGTCCATCATTAAGATGTACCCGGCTTGCGGCGGCTATTACAGATCATTATTCAGAAGTTTCCGGCGCTGAAACACGGGCTGTCGATGAACTGCCTTTTCAAACAGATGAAGCTTTGTATGAACTCAATTTTGGCGACTGGGAAGGTAAAACCTGGGATACTATAGACCGCGCAGCATCAGAAACCTGGATGAGCGATTTTGTACATCTCTCACCACCAGGCGGCGAAACCATGCTGGAAATGCAGCACAGGGTTTCTAATTTCTGGGATCGATTACTGCAGCAGCCCTACAAGAATGTATGCGTAGTTACACACGGGGGAGTAATCCGTATTCTCCTGGCCAGGTACAAATCGGTTCTGCTTAAAGATTCCTTTTCTATAAAGGTAGGCATGGCAGAAGTTTTTAAACTGTCGGTTTCCGGCTGATCAAACGGATCTCATCACCAACACGGATCATCCCGCTGCCCTGATGGATCAGGTTTTGCCCAAATAATACCTTTTTATTAATGGTACGGTATCCGGCCAATGTTTTTAAAGGCTCCTGGCCCTTTTCACCCGTTTGCTGGTCGATCGTAGTAAGAACACAGCGGGCACATGGCTTTACTGCTGAAAACAGCATTTCCCCAACATAAAAGCTGCCAAAGCTGTCTTCAATGTGCGGCTCTCCGCCTGTAAACACAAAATTAGGACGGAACCTGTCCATCCTTACCGGCACCTCAAGTTTTTTATTGAGCCCGTCAAGTGAAGCCTGACTAATCAGCAGACATGGATAACCATCCGAAAAGCCAACGATTTCATTATTTTCTGCGTACCTGGGATCTACCAGTCTTCTTGCATCTGCCGGCATTTTTACAAGCCGAACGGACATCTGCATAAAATCAGAAAACCACTCATTTAAGAGTTTGCTCACCTCCAGGCCTGTGGATTCGTCATCCCAGATGGAAACAGGAATGCTGAGGCCGGTATTTTCTTCCACTGAGAAGGAGATTGATTGGGCAGGGTCTTTTTTATGGGTTACTGTTATTCTTTCTGCGTCGATGCCCACCTGCAGCATCGCCAGTTCAAAGTATTTCCTTTGGGTAACGAACACGCCTTTTTCATCTATCAGCATCCATTTCCGGTCGTATTTTAAACCTGTTTCTACAAGTTCAGCTTGTTGCAAACTGATGCCTCCCAAAGATTTAACCGGATATATATAGAGCTCAGACAAATAAAAGTTATTCATTGCATAAAGTTAAAAAAACCTGAGGATAATTCTTCATCATATTTTACCCGGACTTTGCTGTAGGCAGGTACTCAGTAGCCCCAAAGTAAGGAAACACTCA
Source organism: Pedobacter westerhofensis (assembly GCF_900182595.1). Classification (GTDB taxonomy): domain Bacteria; phylum Bacteroidota; class Bacteroidia; order Sphingobacteriales; family Sphingobacteriaceae; genus Pedobacter; species Pedobacter westerhofensis. The sequence goes on from NZ_FXTN01000014.1 coordinate 134,303, forward strand.
CAAGTCATAAATGACAGAAAATGAGGACTGAATGACGCGCTGCTGATTACTTACTGATGACTTGCTTACAGCAAGCTCCGGGAAAGCTCCGGACAAACTTAATACAGCATTGATCATATACATTGATATTTATAATTAAATCAACAGATCTATTATGAATTTGCTAAATTTGAATAGCGGAAGAAGGATAAATCTGACGGGGAAGTAAATTTACATACATGGGACTATTCGATATTTTTAGAAAAACTGATACGGCAAAAGCACAGGCAGAGGATAAAACAAAACAGGCACCAGCAGCGAAAGCAGATCAGCCTGATCAATCTTCTGAACCTATTGCAGCAGTTGCAGCAGAAATAAAGTCGCCAGTTACCCCTCAGCGCAATTCCGGCGATCTTAAAAAAACTCAGGCACTGGCTACATTGCTTGAGATCCCAAAAGAAGAGAGAACTGAAACCTGGGTAAACCAGTTTTTAGCCGATCTTCCATTTGCTGCCCTTCGCTGCGGAACGCCGCAACTGATTGCCGGTCCGGATGGGTTTCCCTATTTCCAGTTATTCATTCCAGCGCCCGGCGAAGAATTCCAGTCCTATGTGATCGATGAGATGATTTCTGGTTTCCTTGTAGAAAGAGGATACGGGGTTGTGCTTAATCCCGGAGCAGGTCAGCCCGACTGGGTATTAACCTACGGAGATCTCCTTAACTATCATTTGAACGGAGCTTTCTTTACACTTGACAGCCTATTCAGCCACAGCAGTAATATCACAGAAGAAGTTGCCGCTGGCGAAGAAATAATGGTGGGCCAGCCATCAGAAACCATCCTGCCAGCACAGACGAGAAAATTATTGAAAGACTTTTTTGAACTCAACGGTATCCAGGGACCAAAAGTAATGCTGATGATGCGCAAAAACGCTGAAGAAGTTAGTCAGGATCTCGCTTTTAACATCACCCCCGATTCTTTTGAATCAGAGGAGCACTACCGCAACATGATGCAAACAGTAACCTGGTACCTGCCAAGGCATTATTCTGTGGTCGGCTTACACGACAGCCATGTAGAAAACGGTTTTATGTCCTTGTAACCGGATATTGAGCGTATCACGCACCTTATTAGTCGCAGATAATGAATATCAAAACAACTCCCATTTTAATTGCAATTCTGGTCTTCATCTCAATAACTGGATTTTATTCCACTAATGATGCACCATCTGATGGATGGACAGAAATAGGGTTTCCATATCCTTTTTACACATTTACTGGCGGTAAAATTGATCCGGCTGCTGTTAATGAAATAGAGATGGGATTTATTTTGAGATATTTCCTGATCGATCTGCTAGTGTTAGCTCTTTTTATTTACGTTTTCAACTATGCAGACAAAACTTACAAAATTGTCAAAAAATAAGATAGAAGTAAAGATACCCCTATGCCTTTGTAACCCGCTCCGGCGCTGCTGCGGATAACCAGTTTTTTCCTTCTGTAAACCGCGTCACAAGCATTGCCGCTACGGTATCTCCTGTAGAGTTCAGGAGCGTAGCCATTGGATCTACCAACGTACCGATAATCATTGCCGGTGGAAGCGCCTCTGGCGGAAAACCATATGCAGATATAAACAGCAGTTCTCCAACATACCCCCCGTTAGGGATACCCCCTTCAACTACACTCACCAGAACTGTCATCCCCAGTGCAAGCATGATCGTCTCTGCACTGTCGAAGCCTTTCCCGAACAGCGCAAACACCACGGCCATCTTGATGATCGAAGAAATACTTGAACCATCTTTATGCAGCGTAGCTCCTAAAGGAATAGTCACATTTGAAATGTACTCCGGTATTCCCATTTTCTCAGCAGCCTCCAGGTTAGCCGGGATATTGGCGATGCTGCTGCAGGTACCCACTGCAGTGGCCGAGGGTACAATATTGTTCTTCCAGTATTTCTTAATGCCTCTCACTCCGCCGGCCACAAAAGCATAAAAGCTGAACAGGAAGACAAAGTAAAAAGCGCCTACACCATAATATATACCCAAAGAGCGCGCATACGTACCAAATAACTGCGGACCAAAAACACCTACCTGATAGGCAAAATATGCACCCAGCCCTACGGGCGCAAGTTTCATGATGATCACGAATACATTTTTGAACACCTCATTTCCCGCCTGAAGAAATCCCGCAAATGCAGCGCCCTGACTGCCCGCACGCAAAGTAGCAAAGCCAGTGAGCACCGAAAATATAATCATCGCCAGCATACTCTTGCGTGACAGCAGTTCAAAGAATTCGCTGGTCGTGAGCAGCTGCGTAAGCTGGTCGCCAAAAGGCTTTTTAACAATGGTTTCTGTAAGCCTGGCTGCCCCCATATGCTCGTGGATAGAGAATATCCTTACCGCGAGGATCGTCAGCATCGCCGAGATCAGCACGGTAGCCAGAAAAACAAGCGCCATCACGGCCATCATCCTGCTCAGCTTGCCCGTCTCCTTTAGGCCCCCGATTGCAGAAGCAATGGAAAAAAATACCAGCGGGATCACAGCCGTGAACAGCAGGTTGAGAAAGATCTCACCGATCGGCTTCAAAACACTTACGCGGCCGCCAAATACCAGGCCCGCAATGCTGCCCGCCACGATGCCTGCAATCAGCCAGATGATTCCCTTATAATTAGTGTAAAAGCTGTTCATGTAGCGAAGATAATCTTAAAAACTTTAATTTAATATTTAAGACAGAAGTTATACACTATAAAAGATTTATATATTTTTTGTTTATTCTGGTTTGATTTTTGGGGTTAAAAGATAGTTTAAACCCTAAAATTTAACGATGTCCTATAGAATTCCCTGGCGCAGGCTTTCCGGTTCTGTTGTATTATTGCTGCTGCTAACGCTTACAAGCTTGAATTCCAGTGCACAATTGTTTAACCAGGATAGCCTCAAATTAATCTCAGCTCAGTTTTCTTTTGCAGAAGGCCCCGCCGTGAACAAAAGGGGAGATGTTTACTTTACTGATCAGCCGAACAATAAAATATGGAAGTACAGTGCTGATGGAATTCTTTCATTATTTAAAGGCCCGGCGGGCCGTGCCAATGGTCTGTATTTCGACCGCAGGGGAAACCTGCTGGCATGTGCCGATGAGCAAAATGAACTCTGGTCCATCAGCAAAAGCGGTAAAGCAACAGTTTTGCTTACAAATGTTGACGGAAAAAAACTGAACGGCCCCAATGATCTCTGGGCAGACCGCAAGGGAGGCATATATTTTACTGATCCCTATTATCAGCGAGACTACTGGACAAGGAAAAAGCCGGAACTAGAGGGGCAAAAGGTTTACTACCTGCCGCCAGGCAAAGGAGCCAAATTGCGGGTAGCAGCGCAGGATGTTTCCAAGCCGAATGGTATCGTTGGATCGGCAGATGGTAACTATCTTTATATTGCGGATATCGAAAAAGATAAGACCTATCGCTATACCATCGCTGCGGACGGCAGCCTGAGCAGTCAGACTTTAGTGATCAATCAGGGATCTGATGGCATGACCATTGATAACCAGGGCAACTTTTATCTCAGTGGCAAGGGCGTATCAATTTATAATCCGGCGGGCAAGTTAATCGGTCATATTGATGTAAAAGAGCCCTGGACGGGAAATGTTTGTTTTGGCGGAAAAAATCGGAGCGATCTGTTTATCACCGCATCAACTGCCATCTATACGATTCCTATTCATGCCAAAGGAGTAGAATGAACCATACTGAGTAGGTAAAGTTTGAAAATTTATATAATATTGAATTCTGTTAATGCCCCGGCATTGGCAACACCTTATATTGAATAATGGAAAGAAGATCTTTTGTGCAAAAGGCAGGGCTGTTAACTGCCGCTTTATTTTCCGGGAAAGTGTTTTCCTTTGCGGCAGAGCCGGATTTTCCTGTAGTGAGAAGAGCGCAGGCCCTGCGCCGCTTTAACAGCAGAGCGGTAGAAAATGTGATCAATGAATTTAGTTCTAAAGTAAAGAACAAAGAATTTACCTGGCTGTTTAACAACTGCTTTCCAAATACCCTTGATACCTCCGTTACTTTTACTGATTTTGAAGGCAAACCCGATACCTTTCTGAGCTGTGGTGATATGGATGCCATGTGGCTGCGTGACAGTTCTGCGCAGGTATGGTCTTACCTGCCGCTGATGAGAAAAGACAAAGCATTGAAAGACCTTGTTGCAGGCGTGATCAACCGCCAGGTAAAATATATATTGAAAGATCCCTATGCAAGTTCTTTCTTTAATGACCCTACCAAAACTTCCGAATTTAAAGAAGACCTCACCAATATGGTCCCCGGTGTTCATGAAAGGAAATGGGAGATAGATTCTTTATGTTATCCCATACGCCTGGCTTACCGCTACTGGCAGCAAACTAAAGATACCAGCCATTTTGATGCGAACTGGCAGGAGGCCATGAAGACAATCCTCAAAACCTTCAAAGAACAGCAGCGCAAGGAAAACAACGGGCCATACCATTTTCAGCGTGCTACAGCATGGGCCACAGACAGTTTGCCGATGCAGGGTTTTGGCTATCCTGTAAAACCGGTTGGACTGATCTGTTCCGCTTTCCGGCCCGGTGAGGATGCTACAGTTTTCTCCTTTCTGATTCCATCTAATTTCTTTGCAGTTGTCAGCCTTCGTCAGGTGGCAGAACTTTTCAGAGTGATCAAGGCAGATGAAAAAATAGCTGCCGAAATGGACGCAATGGCAATGGAAGTAAGACAGGCCCTTCAAAAATATGCAATCATCGAACACGAAACTTATGGAAAAGTGCTGGCCTACGAGATCAATGGTTTGGGCAGCTACCACCTGATGGATGATGCCAGCATTCCCAGCCTGCTGGCGATGCCTTACCTGGGTGCCATGTCTATGAGCGACCCTGTTTATCTGAATACCAGAAAAATGGTGCTTTCAGCAGATAATCCATTTTTTTATAAAGGTAAAGTTGCCGAGGGAGTAGGGGGACCGCATATTGGGAAAAATATGGTGTGGCCCATGAGCATCATTGCACGGGGGTTAACCAGTACCGATGATGCCGAGATCAAACAATGCCTGGCCATGCTGCAGAAAAGCCATGGTGATACCGGGTTTATCCATGAATCTTTTCACGTTGATAATCCGCGCCAGTATACCAGGGCTGCATTTCCATGGGTAAATTCCCTGTTTGGAGAATTCCTCTGGAAAACTTATCAGGAGCGTCCGGAGCTGCTGAACACCGGCGCTTAGGCTAAAAGCGTGCAAAAAATCCTATAAGGGAATCATGTTCGTCTGCAGCAATTGTCATTTGAATGAAATTATGAATATGGCTTAACATTAAATTAACATTAGGATAGCCATATTTGCACATGTTCTTAGAAATACTCGCCGGCGCATTTTACCTTTTTACGATTATTGCTGCATTTAAAATGGAAACTCCCCTAAAGGGTTTGCTGTTTATGCTTACTGTGCTGGCAGTCAGTGGAATTTTGTATCTGTTTATCCTGTTTCCCGGTATTTCCGGAATTGTAGTTACAGTGATGCTTGCGGCTTTCATTCTAAAACAAGGAAGCCGTTAAAAAATTGAACCACCTGAAAGCACAATTCAGATGGTTCGGGATAGGAAATAAAAAGGGTATTAACAGTTAAGGATAAGCTTATCTAAAATTTCTGATCAGTCTGGTGATCTTAATGCGCTTGGCTGTGTCAGCTGGTTGTGCACTGACCAGGCCCCTTGCCCAAACAGTATAAATTTCTTTACTGTCCAGTTTTACATCAGTCAGTGTAGACACGATTTCATTTGTAGCCGTATTTCTCAGGTTCAGGGTGATGCCCGTTTTCGCAGTTACCGGCTTAAATCCGGTATATTCTTTGTACGCCCTGTTGGTAAATGCAGTGGTGTCACCGCTATACTCAAGACTGTAGGCCGGTGCATCCGGTGAAAGGTTAATAAAGCGGACCTGCGCTTTTCCATCAGGAGTACTGGCAGACCAGTCGTCCCTGATTCTAAGGAATGACAGCGTATCTGCTGAGTTTACAATAAAGATAGAATGGTAGCGGTCATTTTCCAGATCGATCTTTTGTGTAAGGATACTCGTTGTATTACCGGAAACGGTAACTTTCCCTGTTCTGGTACCGGTTACTGCCAGCCAGTAACCCGTACTGTTCCCATAGTTGAGAGCGGTACTGCTTCCCACAGTCGAATTGTTCACTTTTTGATTATCGAGATAAAAATCCACTGAAGGTCTTGTAGGAGAGGCATTGGTAACGCTGAAGGCCGCCTGGTTGGGAATAATTACTTCATCGTCATGCTTGCAGGAACTGAGACAGATCGCAACATAAGACATTGCTGCTAAAATGTAGACTTTTCCGGGTTTTTCTGAAAATAGAGTAAGATTAAATTTCATGTTTAAAAGTTTTAATTTGCAATATGTATTTGGAGTGTAAAACGAACGGTCTTTACACAACGCTACAGATTTTTTGGTATTTTTGTAAAACGTATGATCTGTAGCGTTTTGGATGCGGTAAACGTTTTACCGCTGAATGCTGCGTTGGACGCATACGAAAAATTGTAAAATTGGCAGAAAAGAGAGGCTTAGCGTAGCGTGGATAAAAAAGATACAATGTTCCGGGAGATCATTGCGGGTCTGAGTGCGCGTGATGAGCGTATACAAGAACGTATCTATGTTCATTACTGGGGTTATCTCATGGGAATTTCCACCCGGTATTTCAAAGACCGGAATATTGCCAGGGAAGTGGTGAACGATAGTTTTATGAAAGCGTTCAAAACGATGTACGATTTCAGGCATGGCGGCGACCTCCTGGATTTCCAGAAAATATTTAAATCCTGGCTGTCTACCATTACTGTACGTACCGCATTGGATAAAATACGGGCGAATAAGACTGCTTTGACTTATGTGGAGGAATACGAGGAAGTGCAAACCGGCCATGTAGAAGTTGAACATAAGCTCTATGCAGAAGACATACTTAAACTGCTGGATGAGCTCCCCGATCTGCACCGGGCAGTCTTCAACCTCTATGAGATTGAAGGTTTCAGCCATGATGAAATCGCATCAATGCTAAATATACCCGTCAGTTCCAGTCGTACATATCTAACCCGCGCAAAACAAAAATTGAGAGAGCTTTATAAAAAGAGTATAAAAATTACAGATGGAACAGTCTAATAAAGAATTAATAAAGGAGATAGCTGATCTTTTCGAAGATTACGAGGAATCCTATGTTCCGGGCGAATGGGAGTCATTCCTGAAACACAAGAAAAAGAAGTACCCCTTTTTTCCTAACTGGATTAAAGTTGCCGCTGTGCTTTTCCTGATCGTTTCTGTGTTTGCATATAACAGGAGAGATCTGCTGCAGCAGGATGGAAAAGGAAGTCCTGCCGCCCAGCAACAGACTGCAAACACTACCGGTGCTGCAAAAAAGAGTAACGGCCCTGCAGAAAAACCTGCCGGCGCAGCCCAGCAGCTTTCTGCCGTACGTAAATCCACTACAGTTAACTCATCAAAAAGCAATTCATCAATCATCAGTTCTTCAGCTTTAAACTTTTCACAATTCAAAGCTGTAAATACTAATCCAGCAACTGTAAGCCCTCCAGCTTTTAGTACTGCTGAAAAGACAGCCGCTGCAGACCAGGGCAGCGTAGTAGTTGCTGAAAATAAAATCAATGCCTCTGCAGCAACCATAGTTCCTGCACCATCCCTAAACCAGGCCCTTGCGCAAACCCAGTTAAAAGCTGATGCCGCAGTCCCTCCGGCGCAGCTGACAAAGGACAGCCTGATGGCGCCGAAAAAACCTAAATTAAGCACATCAGAATTCCTGCTTGCAGAATCTAAAAAAGCTGACAGAAAAGAAATCAAGAAGCCAGCAGTTTCCAAATGGGACTTTGGTTTGCAGGTGATGCCTACAGCTACACATACCAACATGAACTTTGGTGGCGGACTGGTTACTGCTTATCACATTTCAGACAAGATTTCATTAAGTTCAGGGATCACCCTGATGCAACTGGGTTCCGGCGAAAATGTATCCTCAGCGGCACCTGCAGCTGCTTCTGGTGTGGCTTATTCCATCGTGAAGTCTTCGGCAGAGAGCCGGCAGCTCCTGGCTGTGGATGCCAATATTAAAGCTATTGACATACCCCTCGGGCTGGTGTATAAAGTAACCAAACATTATTATACCAGCGCCGGGATTTCATATTTTAATGTGCTTAGCGAGAAAAGAAACAATACGTACTCGGAAACGGTTCCGGTCAATAAAATGAGCAGGGATCCTTCCACCGGTGAGGTGATGAGTTTCAGTGCGCTGGAGACCCAGCAGGTTGATGAAGAAGCTACCGACCGGCCGCTGAAAGGAAACAGCTACCTCGGCTTTTTTAACTTTTCTATTGGCCGCCGTCAGAATATTTTTAAACAGTACAACATCCAAATCGAGCCTTTTATCAAGGTGCCTATCGGAAAATTATCTTCACAAGACCTGAATTTGATGAACAGCGGAATTAAATTTCAACTTTCTTTTTAGCCTGTTCCAATTTTTTTTTCAAAATGCTGTCCGGTTGATTCAATTCGGACAGTGTCGCTGCGCTGTTGTAAATTCCAGGTTAAAGAGGATAATTATCTGTTTAATTAACAGTCTGTTATGTTGTTTTTAAGGCGGCTAAAATGTTTTATTATTTTAGATTTCTACTCCAAATAATTTTCATCAGAAATATTCTAAGAATAAATTTTACAGATGTTTTTAGGCTATATAAATAATTCTAATAGTATTGCAATAAATTTCAATTTCTTTTTGTAATATTTATGTTAATTAATTGCTATTTTTATTTTCAAACAAACACCAATTAAAATATTTGAAGATGAAAACACTTGGACAAAAATTTAAAATTCTCCGCCAGAAGAAGGGACTGAACCAAATGGCAATGGCAGAACTGCTGGACATTTCTATTCCGGCCTACTCCAAACTTGAAACCGGGATCACTGATCCAAACTTCAGCCGGATACACCAGATTGCCAGTGTCCACCAGATCGACATCAGGCAGTTGCTAAGCACGGGAGAAGATGAGAAGAGCGAGCAGGAGGGAGAAATCGAGAGGCTCAGGCTCCGCGTGCTCGAACTGGAATCCAGCGTAATCCGTTTGCAGGGCAAGCTGATCGATCTTTATGACAAGGAAGACCGCAGAAACAAGGCGGATTAGCAAGTATTATGGTATAAATCCGCTGTTTCATGACAGAAAAAACTTCATGTTAATTTAACGTTATTATCATACGAGTGTCGAATTTGATTCAGGAACTTTTTATTTCATAACTTTTATAATACTTTTGGACCATAATTGAATTTCGGTCTAATGATTTATTATGTTGGTGAATGGAAAAGGATGAGATTGTAATAGAGGAGATATTATCGGGAGCAAAAAAGTTATTTGGAAAACATGGTTTAAAGAAAACAACCATGGAGGAAATCGCTACAGCTGCCGGTAAAGGAAAGAGCACGCTCTATTATTATTTTCCAAGCAAGAATGAGATTTTTGAGGCCGTTGTTGAAGACGAAATGAAAAATGTAGTGAAGCGTATACGGGAAGCCGTAAACGCTTCACTAACAGCAAAGGAAAAATTGAAAGCCTTTTTACAAGCCCAGATTACATCCATCATTGGTTTTCATAGCTTTAGGGAAGTTCTTTTTGATGATTTGCTGGCCAGCATGAGAATGCTGATCTGGATCAAATCAAGATATGAACAAATTCAGATTGATATGATCAAAGAAATCCTTCTGGGCGGTTGTCAGTCGGGAGAGTTTAAAGATATGTCGGCCGACAGGATGAACAAAATGTCCTTCGTTATGGTGACGGCATTCAGGGGGCTTCATTTTCCTTTATCTGTAGAATTATCTGAATTACAGACCAATGAATATTTCGATGAAATGATCGATATGTTGATAGCAGGTATAGGAAATGATACTGTAAAAAAGAAAATTGAATAAAAAAAACAATCCGGATAGGGTGTTGCACCACTGAGGTGTAGTACCTTTACAGGGTTACAAAAATTAGTGAAAAACGTTAATTTCATTATTTGACAATAATATTATAGACTAAAATACGGTTATGGTCTAAGAATAATTTACTTTTGTCTATCTTAAAATTAACATATTTTTAATATATTAGATCATGTTTCATTGCGGTATTTTTAGTATCAATCTGTATATGAATAAAATAAACTTATGAATCTATCTGAAGTAAACATTATACAATTCAGGCATGCGTAAAAAATTGGGCGATAGGATTGCAGCATTTCAAGATGCAAATGCAATAAAGGAAAAAGGATTATACCCGTATTTCAGATCAATAGAGTCAGCACAAGACACTGAGGTCATCATTGATGGTAAGAAAGTTTTAATGTTCGGGTCCAATTCTTATTTAGGATTAACCAATCACCCGAAGATTAAGGAAGCTTCCAAAGCAGCAATACAGAAATATGGAACTGGCTGTGCCGGATCAAGGTTTTTAAATGGAACACTCGATATCCATCTGGAACTGGAAAGAAAGCTTGCCGCGTATGTTGGTAAGGAAGCTGCTGTACTTTTCAGTACAGGATTCCAGGTTAACCTAGGGGTTATTTCCTGCCTGCTGGATAGAAATGACTATCTTATTCTTGATGAATATGACCATGCTTCCATCATTGACGGCAGCCGTCTCTCATTCTCACGTTCGATTAAATATGCACACAATGATATGGACGACCTGCGCAAGAAATTAAGCAGGCTGCCGGAAGATTCTGCTAAACTGATTGTTGCCGACGGGATATTCAGTATGGAAGGGGACATTGTTAAACTTCCTGAAATTGTAGCACTGGCAGAAGAATTTGGTGCCAATATTATGATGGATGATGCACACAGCTTAGGTGTCATTGGTTTCAACGGTGCCGGCGTATCTTCTCACTTTAACCTCACTGACAAAGTAGACCTGATCATGGGTACTTTTAGTAAATCGCTTGCATCGCTCGGCGGATTTATTGCTGCCAGTGAAGAAACGATTGAATTCATCAAACACAGGGCCAGGTCACTGATGTTCAGTGCAAGTATGCCTCCTGCATCTGTCGCAAGCGTAATTGCTGCACTTGATATTATTGAATCAGAACCAGAACGTATCGATAAACTTTGGGATAACACAAACTATGCAAAAAAACTACTTTTAGATGCAGGATTTGATATAGGACATACAGACAGTCCGATCATACCTGTTTATATCAGAGATAACACAAAAACTTTCCTGATCACAAATATCCTGCACAAGAACGGAATATTTGTAAATCCTGTTGTTTCTCCTGCTGTACCATCAGACTCTTCGCTAATCAGATTTTCACTGATGGCGACGCACACTTTTGCTCAGATAGAGGAAGCAATTGAAAAACTTTATGCTGCTTTTCAGGAAGTAGAGCTGATGCCTGCAAAGGTAAGTATATGATACACATCGTTGCCGCTGATGGCACCATGGTGATTGACAATTTGATAAATGCTATTTCATAAAATTACATCCACAAGCTTTGGCATAGGCTACATCGGTAAAGGAGCAGGTACTGCTGCTGCTGTTGTAACTTGCCTGGTTTGGTTTGCTGCCCACCCGGACAGTAATAATTTTATACCTGCATTAATTGTAACGGTGCTCATTACGGCCCTGGGCATATGGTCTGGCAACATAGTAGAAACTATCTGGGGCAAAGACCACAACAGGGTAGTGATAGATGAAGTAGTGGGAATGTGCATTACGCTGCTATGGGTTCCCGTTACACCTCTGAACATTTTAATGGGACTCATACTGTTCCGCTTTTTTGATATTTTAAAACCACTTTTTATCAGGCGCCTGGAAAATTTACCGGGTGGCTGGGGAGTGATGTTTGATGATATTCTTGCAGGTGTTTATGCGAATATCGTGCTGCAGATTATTTTAAGATTTATTATTCACTGATATGGCGACTTTCGTAAAAGCTCAGGTCGCGTCTTTATCGGCCTCAATTATTGACTTTCTTACCACATTAGTCTGTACGCAGGTGTTTCATGCCTGGTATGTGGCTGGAAGTGTGATAGGTACAACAGCAGGCGGTGTAGTCAACTTTATGATGGGCCGCAATTGGGTGTTCGGTACCAAAGAACGAAATATCAACGTTCAGATCTTTAAATACGTTTTAGTCTGGGCCGGAAATCTATTACTGACCACCGCAGGGGTCTTTCTCGTTACCCATTATCTGCACGTAAATTATATCTTATCAAAAATCATTGTATCCGGTACAGTTGGAACAGGTTATAACTTCCTGATGCAAAAGAAATTCGTATTTATTTAAATGAGAATGCCATGAGCTTAAATCGCTTCAAAAAAATTATATATTCCCTTGCCTTAGCCCTTCCCTTTATTGCGTTAAGCGCATCAGCACAAACTCCTGCCCCGGTACAGGCACCCGCAAGAACTGTGGTTTCAGGAGTAGTTACAGATGCTGCAGATAAAGACCCGGTACCTTATGCTACCGTTTTATTCCGTGGTACACAAATTATCACCAAAACCGATGCCGATGGGAAATTTACGCTGGCCACCAGCGAATCGCACGATCAGATACAGGTAAGTTATGTGGGTTATAAAACCGCATATCTTCCGGTTAAACCTGGTGAAACCCAAACTGTCAATATCAAACTGCAGAACGAATCAGAAAATCTGAAAGAGGTAACCATCACTTCCAATAAAAGGCCTGCCTACAGAAATAAGAATAACCCTGCGGTAGAACTGATCAGAAAGGTAATTGAAAATAAAGCTAAAAATCAGAATAAGAATTACGACCATGTAGAATACCAGCAGTATGAGCAGATGTTATTCTCGCTCAGTAACCTGTCTGATAAATTCAAAACCAAGCGTATCTTCAAAAACTACCAGTTCCTGTTCCAAAATCAGGATTCTACAAAAATAGGAGGCAAGAATATTCTTCCTGTGTTCCTTGAAGAAAAAGTTTCCCAGAATTACCTGCAGAAATCGCCCGAAAAAAAGAAAACGATCTATACCGGTGACAAGCATGTAAATTATGATGCCAAGTTCATCGATACCAAAGGACTGAGCAAGTATTTCGAAAGGATGTACGCCGATGTAAATATCTACGAAAGCAATATTTCCCTGATGAGCAACCAGTTTCTGAGCCCGATTGCTGATGCATCGCCTACATTCTATAAGTTCTTCATCACTGATACGATCAAAACGAGTGTGCCTAACCTGATCGAATTGTCGTTCATTCCAAGAAACAATACCGACCTATTGTTTGAAGGCAAGATGTACGTAACAATGGATGGCAACTATGCTGTTCAGGATGCTTACCTCACGGTGAACAAAAACATTAACCTTAACTTTGTACGTGCCCTCGAAGCCAAACTTGATTTTGAGAAAAACCCCGACGGCCGTTACCATTTATCTAAAACCAACCTGATTGTTGATTTCGGGATCAATAAATCAAAAGGCGGTGGCTTTACCGGACAGCGTACTGTGATTATCAAAGATTATCAGATTAATAAACCACAGCCCGAAAGTGTATATGAAGGCCCGGCGCTGAGCACTGCTGCAAATGCAGAAAGTCAGCCTGATCAGTTCTGGACAAGTCAGCGCACGGATACTACGCTGAAAACTAATCTAAATATCTACAAGAATATTGATACCCTGCAAACCATTCCTTCCTTCAAAAGGACGGCAGACCTGCTTACCCTGTTCTTTGCCGGATATAAAAACTTTGGCAAGTTTGAAGTTGGGCCAGTAAATACTTTTTACAGTTTTAATAATGTAGAAGGCCTGCGTCTGCGTTTGGGTGGCCGTACCACCCCGGAACTGAGCAAGAGATACTATTTTGAAACTTATGGGGCATATGGTCTCAAGGACGAAAAATGGAAGTACTTCCTGAGCGGCACGTATTCCCTGAATAATAAATCCATCTATGCCTTCCCGCAGAATTATATCAGGGGAAGTTTCCAGAGAGATACAAAAATCCCTGGTCAGGATCTTCAGTTTGTACAGGAGGATAACTTCCTGTTATCATTTAAAAGGGGACAGAACAACACACTGTTATATAATGATTTTTATAAGATCGATTATATGCATGAGTTTGAAAGCCACTTCTCGTACCAGGTCATTGCACGTAAATGGACGCAGCGCCCGGGCGGATCTTTATACTTTAACGACTTTCAGAACAACACTCTAAACCCTGTTGATGCTTTAACAACAGCAGAGCTAAGCCTCAACCTCCGTTATGCACCAAATGAGAAGTTCTACCAGGGCAAAATATACAGGGTGCCGATCATTGATAAATTCCCTATTTTTACACTGAAATACACAGCCGGTTTAAAAGGTGTGGTTGGCGGACAGTACAATTATCAAAACATCATTGCCAGGATCGACAAGAGATTTTATCTGTCGCAGCTGGGCTATTCTGATGTGACAGTAGAAGGGGGAAACACTTTTGGAAAGGTTCCTTTCCCTTTGCTGACCATCCACCGTGCCAACCAGACTTATTCATACCAGCTGGATTCATATAACTTAATGAACTTCCTCGAATTTGTGAGTGATCATTATGCCAGTGTAAATATTGACCATAGTTTCAACGGTTTCTTCTTTAATAAGATACCTTTGGTAAAGAAACTGAAACTGAGAGAAGCGATTTCTTTCAAAGCGTTGTTTGGCGGACTGAGGGAAGAGAATAACCCTAACCATGATCCTTCGCTGTTGCAGTTCCCAACCAACGAAGCCGGACAGGCCCGTACTTTCGCCCTGGGCACTCAGCCTTATATGGAAGGAAGTGTGGGTATCGGTAACATATTTAAGGTGTTACGTGTAGATATGGTGAAACGTTTTAATTACCTTAACAATCCTGAGGTATCCGAATACGGTATCAGGGCAAGAGTTAAATTTGATTTTTAAAGACAAGTATAAAAAATACAGTTATGCAAGCAATATCATTTCGTGATCGTTTACAGCAGACGATCTATAAGGTCATCAATCCTTTTGTGAAGGGCCTCATCCGGATTGGTCTGACGCCAAATGCGGTAACTACCATTGGCCTGATCCTGAATATTGGTGTAGCTGTAATCTTTGTCTTTGGCGCAGAAGAAAGCAACAGGGGAGATCTTTCCTTTGTGGGCTGGGGCGGCGCGCTTGTACTTTTCGCCGGACTTTTCGATATGCTCGACGGGCAGGTAGCGCGGCTGGGAAATATGAGCTCAAAATTTGGTGCGCTGTATGATTCCGTACTCGACCGTTACAGTGAGCTTATCATGTTCCTGGGGATCTGTTATTATCTGGTTTCACATCACTATTTCTTAAGCTCTTTATTCGCCTTCATCGCGCTCATCGGCTCAATGATGGTGAGCTATACACGGGCGAGGGCAGAAGGACTGGGCATTCAGAGCAAAGGCGGATTAATGCAGCGCCCGGAAAGGGTAGTCACCATCGGCATCTGTGCGCTGGCCTGCGGAATCACCGGACATTATATTGGTGGTGACTACAAGATCTATGTTCCCGGGATCTCTTTCCATATTTTTGAGACCATGTCCATCTTCACCATTCCGATTACCATCATGGCCATCATGACCAATATCACTGCCATCAACAGGCTCAGGGATGCAAAGAAGGTAATGGATGCTGCAGAATTGCTGGAGCGCGAGGCACTCGAAAAAAAAACTGAAAACAAAAGCCTGAGAGAACACGCCGCACCGGTTGTGGTGGTGGGGCTTATTTTTATGGCTGCTGTGTTTAATTTCGGTAATGTAAACCCGGCTTTGGCACAAACGCAGGACCAGAGCAATCCTTCACCGCTTAAATTTCCGGTTCCAAAGGGCGTCAGCAACCAGCTGTTTTATTTACAGCGCGATCCCAATACAAATACAATCATTTGCGAACTCAATACCAGTGCCAATGGCCAGGTAGTAAAAGATGAGCCCGTTTTGGTATACTGGCTCCGTTATCAGGAAAACGGCGAAAAAAAAGACCTGGGCTATATTCAGCGTAAGTTTGCTTATGGTATAGAATCTAAAAGCCTGGGCAAAGACCAGTACGAACTGCGTTTTGTATCGCACAAAAAACTGCCCATGTATCTTGTTAAATCTGATAATGATCAAAAGTATCATGTATATGTGACAGTAAATAACAAAAAGATTCAAATAGAACGCATATTTTTGCGGATAGAAGGTGGTTCGTTTTGGCTTCCGAACGTGAAATATGTCGAGATCAAAGGCATGAACGCCGCGAACAATACCGCAATTACAGAACGAATTAAAATTTAAGGTGATTATGAAGAAAAATTTTATTTCGAATTCCTCTGATTCTATCAGGATTTTTAAGAATGATCTCTTTGAAAATTTGTCCAAGGTACATTACTATGTGCCTTTGATTGTTTATATACCGGTGATCAGCTACCTCGGCTGGAAATCATTTACAGCTACGCAGCTTGGGCTGCTTCATTTCCTCGGATGGCTCCTTACAGGGCTCCTGCTGTGGACCGTTACAGAATACGTTTTACATCGCTGGGTATTCCATTTTTACCCCAAGTCTGAGTTTGGAAAAAGGATACATTTTATTTTTCACGGCGTGCACCACGATTATCCGAATGATTCGAAACGTTTGGTATTGCCGCCATCGGCCAGTATCCCAATGGCACTGGCATTGTACTTCCTGTTTTTATACCTGCTGCCAGCCGGTACGATCTATGCTTTCTATACCGGATTCCTGATCGGCTACCTGATCTATGATATGACGCACTATGCGCTGCACCATGCAAACTTTAAAAGTTCTTTCTGGAAAAAACTGAAGCAACACCACATGTTACACCACTACTCTGACTCTACCAAAGGTTATGGAGTGAGCTCTGCACTATGGGACAAAGTCCTGGGTTCAGATTTTAATAAAAAATAAATGTCTGAATACCCTGGGTCTAACAAACCATTTTACGCGCTCAAAGACATCATCCTCATTTCGCTGTTGTCTGTATTTTACCTGTGCTTCTCCTGGTTCTTGATAGGATTTAACAGCAACCAGGTGGTATTGGTCCTGCTTTTCAACGGACTGTATTATGCGTCTGTAGTCACCAGAAAGTTTATCCTTGGCTTTTCCATCTTCATTATATACTGGATCCTGTTTGATTACATGAAGGCTTTCCCCAATTATGCCGTCAGCAGTGTTCACATCGCTGATCTTTATCATATGGAGAAGCACATTTTTGGAATATTTGCCCATGGCCGTGTGCTCACGCCAAATGAATTTCTCAGGATGCACCATGCACCAGTGCTCGATTTTATCGGGGGTATTTTTTACCTGATGTGGATCCCTGTGCCGCTGGCATTTGCCGCATACCTGTTTTTTGCAAAAAAAGAACTTTTTATCCGCTTCTCGCTCACCTTTGTTTTTGTGAACATGATCGGGTTTGTAATTTATTATATGTATCCCGCAGCACCGCCATGGTATGTACAATACCATGGATTTGTGTTTCTCGCGCATACGCATTCCAATCCGGCCGGACTGATCAGGTTTGATCACCTGCTGAATACCACGATTTTTGAATCGATTTACAGGCAGGGCTCCAATGTTTTTGCCGCAATGCCATCGCTTCATTCTTCATACCCGGTGATTGTGGTATACTATGGTATAAAGAACAGAATGGGCGCCATGAACCTGGTTTTTGGCACGGTGATGATAGGGATCTGGTTCACAGCAGTCTATGCCAGTCACCATTACGTCCTCGATGTACTGGCAGGGATTACCTGCGCAATTATCGGCATCAGCGTATTCAACCTGTTGCTTAAACATACCACACTGGGAGCTTTCGTAGAAAAAATGCGTTCGGTTATCGCCTAGAATTGTCTAAATTAGTGCATTAATCGCATTGAAAGAATTGGCAGCATTACCCTCCATCAGACTATCTGAACTCACCGCACAGATCCATGATACCATTAACGGTGTTTTTGGCTCCAGAACGTTTTGGGTAATAGCCGACGTTACCAATTATACTTTTAAGCCCCAGAGCAACTTCCATTACTTTGAACTTGTAGAGAAGGATAAGTCCTCTGCAAAAATCCTGGCCAAGATCAGCGGCAGGGCATGGGGAAATGCAGCGGTAAATATCTCTAATTTTGAGAAAGCCACCGGGCAGCAGTTCAAAAATGATATCAATGTTCTGGTACAGGTGGCTGTGCAATATAATCCTGCCTTTGGCCTTCAGCTCAACCTGCTGGATATCGATACCAGCTTTACCCTCGGACGGTTTGAGCAGCAGCGCAAGGAAACACTGCAAAGGCTGCTGAGGGATAATCCCTCGTTTATCAGGCTTGAGGACGGCCTGTACCGTACGCGTAACAGTGACCTGCCGCTCAAGCGCGTATTGCAGCACATTGCTGTGATATCTTCTGATACTTCTGCGGGCTATCACGACTTCAGGCACACCCTGGAAAATAATACTTTTGGTTATCATTTTGAGATCGATGATTACTTTGCCCTGGTACAGGGAGAAGGCAATGCAAAGCAGGTACTGGCGCAGCTGATTGCGGTATTTGATTCCGGAAAACCCTATGACGCACTGGTCATCATCAGGGGCGGAGGCTCGCAGATGGATTTCCTGATCTTCGATAACTATGAGCTCAACCGCGCCATTGCGAAGTTTCCCATCCCTGTAATCACCGGCATCGGCCACCAGAAGAATGAAACTATTGCCGATCTGATGGCGCATACCGCTACCAAAACGCCTACAAAGGTGGCAGAGCTGCTGATTGCGCACAACAGGGGCTTTGAGGATGCACTACTGTCCTTACAGCAGCAAATGGTGATCAGGACCTTCCAGATGATGAACCATCACAAAGAACAGCTCAACCGGCTCAACCAGATCACGATCAATTCATCAAGAAACCTGATCCATGAAAAACACCGGGACATCCTCAACCTTTCGGGCATGATCCTCAGCAACCCCAGGATTATCCTCTCCAATAAGAAACGCGACCTGGATAACCTGCTGGCCAACATACGTTCGTTCAACAGGATGTATTTTGTAAACCAGTCGCGCTATATCGCTCATTTTGAATCTATCGTGCGGTTGATGAGCCCGCAGAACATACTGAACAAAGGCTTTGCGATCCTGAAAGTGAATGGTGAGATTGTGAGCGATGCCGCACAGATCGAACCGGGCACCGAGATGACCGTAACGCTGGCCACAACAGAAATTAACACAAAGGTACTAGCTAAAACATCCCGCAATGGAAAAGAATTTGAACTATGAGGAAGCCTACCAGGAGCTTGCCGCGATTGCCGCTGAGATCGAAACAGAAGCGGTATCAGTAGACGTACTTGCTGAAAAGGTAAAACGCGCTTCTGTGCTGATCGCCTTCTGCCAGGCAAAATTAAGATCTACCGAAACTGAGGTGAACAAAATTATAAAGCAGATGGAAAACCAACCCTTATAACTACCTTCGTCTAAAAATAAAGATATGTTAGTTTACAGCGCGGAAGAAGAAGAAGCATTTTTTGATCAGATTGATCAGGTTTATGTACTTGCAGAGTCAGACGACACCGAAGCAGCGGAAGCTTTGCTGCTGGAGATCGAAGGGCAGATCCCTGATCCTAAAGAGTATTGCAGTGTGGGCGTGATTATGCTCGACAGTATCTACGCATTTTATGAGCAAACCGGTCAGCTGGAAAAAGCATTGCCTTTTTTCCTGAAAGAAACGGAGTTCCTGCAGGAAAAGATAAAAACAGACCAGGTAAAAGGTACTGTTCATTTTTTAACAACAGGAGCGATCTATTATGCGCTTCAGGATTTAGACCAGGCAAGGGTATATTTCAGGATCGCCTATGAACTGGGCAAAAAGAAAATCTTTGCAGATTCACATCCCGATTTCCTTTTTATTGCACTGGCTGCAGATGAGGATTTCGAAGATTTTAAAAGAAACTTTGTTCCCGCAGAAGAGGGTGATGACGAAGGGGAAGAACTGACTGACGAACAGCAGGACCTGATGGACGATTACTGCGAAAAGGGCAATGCCGAGATGGACGAGGAGCATTATGCTGCAGCGGCCGACTGGTTTGCAAAAGCTTACGCTGTACTGCCGGAACCGAAGGAAGACTGGGAAGCTACCGGATATATTACGGCTTCTCTGGGAGATGCCTTGTTTAGCGCCGGCAAATTCGCTGAAGCGAAGGAGCAGCTGCTGATAGCTAACGAGTTCTACACGGCCGAAGAAGCAAATCCTTTTGTGTTACTGCGCCTCGGAGAAGCCTGTTTTGAACTGGGTGACGAAAAGCAGGCACTGGAATTTCTTTTGAGAGCTTATGAGTTGGAAGGCGCTCAGCTGTTTGAAGATGACAAGAAATATCTTAAATTTTTAAAGAAACATCACGATATATAATCAAATGATAGCAGTGGCTTATGCAATCATGAGCTGCTGCTCTATTACTGATACCAGGAAAGATATGTCAAAGGGTTTGTTCACTACTTCATCCGCACATATTTCCTTTACTACTTCCGCTTTTGGATGTGTAGACAATACAATCACGGGAATGTGACTGGTATCTTCTGCAGCTTTAATCGCTTCACATAGAGCAGTGCCTTCTGGAGTAGGCTGAATAATATCCAGTAAAATCGCATCCGGGCCAAAGTCTTTGATATGTTTAAACATATCATTTTCTGAACTGATCAGGTCAAGTTCATATCCTTCCTCGGTTAAGATAACAGCAATTAATTCAAGTATATCCTTGTTTTTCTCTAACACTAATATCTTTTTCTTCATCACATTCAATTTCAAGCAGGATGATAATCAGAGGGGTATGATCCCGGAAAACAAATATATATAGAAAAATACTAATCTTGCAGAAAATTTGTCACAGTATATGTTTTTTAATCATATTCGTGATCTCGTCCAGATCAAAGGGCTTGGCGATGAATTCGTCTGCACAGGCCTGCTGGATCACCTGCGTTTCTGTGGCATGGGCCGACATGATAATTACGGGTATATGTTGTGTTGCAGGAGATTTTTTCAGCTCCAGGCACAGATCAAGGCCATTTCCGTCCGGCAGCATCACATCCAGCAGGAAAAGGCCGGTATCTTCAGCCAGCGGCGGCTGTTCCCTGAAATCAGAAATACTGTCCGCAAGTACTACTTCGTATCCCATTTCAACAAGGATATAACATACAATATACCTGATATCTTCGTCGTCTTCAACTATGTGTATCCGTTTTGCCATATACATCTATTAGTGTAGCTATTATAACAAGGTATACGATGAAAAATTGATTTAGTATCAGATCCTGAAATAAAAAGTGAATAAAAATGTTGGAATGGGTATTTATTTCGTAAAAGTTATATATTTGGCTTCATATTAAAGATTAAAACATGGAAAAATTTACAAAATTAAAAGAACTGCTTGCTTCTGCCGAAGCTGATGTAGAGAAGTTTTACAATGCTGGCAACAGTGCTGCAGGTACAAGAGTACGTAAAGCAATGCAGGATTTAAAAGTTCTTGCTCAGGACATCCGTGCTGAAGTAACAGACAAAAAAAATTCAGCTAAGTAAGATTAGCACAACCTAACCTGAAGAGGGTATATCAAAATAGAGTGTCTGCAATCTTACCGGTTGGTTATACTCTGGATTGTTATTCCCTCTTTTTATTTTTAATATTATGCCTTATATCGCGCATCCAGACCGCTATACAAATATGCAATACCGCCGCTGCGGAAAAAGCGGGCTTAAATTATCTGCCCTCTCGCTCGGCCTGTGGCACAATTTCGGCCATGTAGACCAGCTGCAGAATTCTACCAATATCATCAAACTGGCATTCGACAGTGGTATAACCCACTTTGACCTGGCCAATAATTACGGCCCGCCTCCGGGCTCGGCAGAAGAAAACTTCGGAACCATCCTGAAGCAAAATTTTGCATCATACCGCGACGAGATGGTGATCTCTTCCAAAGCGGGATACACGATGTGGGACGGCCCGTATGGCGACTGGGGTTCAAAGAAATACCTGGTGTCAAGTATGGACCAGAGCCTGAAACGTATGGGGCTGGATTATGTGGATATTTTTTATCACCATCGCCCGGATCCTGAAACTCCGCTTGAAGAAACAATGGCTACGCTGGATCTTTTTGTACGTCAGGGAAAAGCTTTGTATGTGGGGATTTCAAATTACCAGGCGCCGGAAGCTGAAGCAGCGATTAAGTTGTTGCGCCAGATGGGCACGCCATGCCTGATCCATCAGCCTAAATATTCGATGTTCGAAAGATGGATCGAAAATGGCTTGCTGGATGTTCTGGGAGCAGAAGGAGTGGGATGTATCCCGTTTTCTCCCTTAGCTCAGGGATTGCTGACCAACAAGTACCTGCACGGTATTCCTGAAGATTCAAGAGCGGCAAAACCAACAGGTTTCCTGCAGCAGTCCCAGATTACGCCAGAAGTGCTGAAACAATTGAACGCATTGAATGCGCTTGCCGGAGAACGCGGACAAACACTGGCGCAAATGGCGCTGGCCTGGATTCTGCGCGACGAGCGGATTACCTCAGTGCTGGTAGGGGCAAGCCGTCCTGAACAGCTGATGGACTCGCTGAAATGTCTGGAGAACCTCGATTTTACTGCGGAAGAATTACAGGGTATCGATCAGATACTGGCGAATCAGGTTTAATCCGCAGATCAGATAATTTCCGCAACGGCGGAAAGGCTATTACAATTTACAATGCTACGGAGAATATACCTTAGATTCCCGTATGATAACATATTATGACTTTAGAAGAGAAGATTAAAGCATCGGAGACGAGGATTTTTAAAGCGGTATTCCCAAATACAACGAATCACTATGATACGCTTTTTGGAGGTACGGCAATGATGATGATGGATGAAGTGGCTTTTATCTGTGCTACAAGGTTCAGCAGGCAGAAAATGGTCACGGTAAGCAGTGACAGGATAGATTTTACGCATCCTATTCCGGCAGGGACTATTGTTGAACTGGTGGCCACGGTGAGCCATGTGGGGAATACGAGCATGAAGGTGAGGGTGGATATATTTGTGGAACAGATGTATTCCGAACTGCGCGAGAAAGCAGTGAGCGGGGAGTTTTCTTTCGTCGCTATGGATGAGTATAAAAAGCCAACGCCAATTCTTAAATGAGGTGTTGCGGCTTCGTTTTTCGCATTTCTGATGTATTGATTGGATAGGTAGATCTGCCTTCGGTAAAAAAACACATGTACTGCTTCACACCCCATTCTTCATTTGATTTAGATTAGCATCTAAATCAAATAAACAATGCACGGTGTGAATCAGCACATGTGTTTTTTTTTTAAGTGCATCTTTTGGATCATCTAACCCCGCAGGTTGGCCTCGCGATCAGCATGTATTATTTTCAACTGACTGTTTTCGCCTTGCAACCGGTATATTGTCTTTGCAACCGGCCTCATAGCCTTTCGACCGGCATATTTTCCTTGCGACCGGCTATCTTAGCCTTGCGACCAGCTGCTGTCCTTTCGACCGGCATATCGGCCTTGCGATCGGCATGCATACAGGTTTGGGTTGCGTCTCCCGGTTTTAACCCTATACCTGATACCAATAATCTACAATCCGAGCTTTTTGCTGATCGCGCCAGGGATACCACCTTTGTGCAGCAGGATCGCGGTAGTTTTGTATTTCACGTAATTCTTTGTTACATACAGGTAGCCCTTGTAATCGTTGGTTACGCCCCATGAGTTTTTTACGATATAGTATTCGCGGCCGTTCTGATCTTTGGCAAGGCCAACGATGTGCATACCATGGTCGTCCGTGGTTTGGTAGTTGTCAAAGGCCGTCTGGCGGATTTCCTGGGTGATTTCCATTTCGGGTTTTGGCTCGCTGAACATCGCGGCAGTTTCCTCGGCCGTCATGTCTTCTGCAGCTTTCGCCGGAACGTAGGCTACGCCATTTTTATAGGAGAAGGATTTTTCGCTGACATCTGTGGCCCATGCTACAGAATAACCTTTTTTCAGTGCATTGTCGATGATCTCAGTGATCTCATTTATGGGAACGTTGGATACCTGATCAAACGACCAGTTGTCTGGCACCAGCAAAGTGAATTTGGAGTAGAAAGGGTGGTCGCTGAAGGACGAAAGTTCGATGTAATCATCAGGCTTAATGCCCACTACCTCTTTCGCAAAAGTTTGCGGGGTATATGTTTTGCCCTGGTAGTCAAATTTTTTCGGCACTTCGCCCAGGTAAGAATCGATCATTCCGGCGTAGGCTTTTTCCCAGTTGGGTGTCAGGGTCCCGTTTGCATTTTTTACGACGGCTTCAAGCATGGCTGAAGTGATGGCGCCCATTTCGGCAAATTTGTTCTTTTTGGTACCGTAGTTGAGGCCGGTATAGTTGATTTGTGGTACCGCGCCATATTTCCTGTACATATTGATCACGTCGTGCAGCGCACCGCCATCGCCCAGGGTTACTGCGCCGTGCATGCGCACGTAGTTGATCCCTTTTTCCACGTAGGCATTGCGGGCAGAGTAGATTTGAGAAAGCACAACAGGTTTTTTGCCCATTCTGATCATCTCTGATTCAAGGAAAGAGTTGGTAGAGTAGCTCCAGCAGGTGCCGGAAGAGCCCTGGTTTTGTACAGGTGTGTTTTCAAGGTTGATGATGTCGGTGAATTTGAAGCCTGCGGTGCTGTTGGCCGACTGGTTATTTTTAAGCGAGTTAACCAGGTTGTCCTGGGCGTAGCCAAAGGCTGATGATAAAAGTAGTCCCGAGGCCAGGAATAAGGGCTTGATCAATGATTTAGTCATATTTGAATTTAGTTCTGCAACTTAATTGCGTTTGTTTATCTTTGTCGGGCAATGTAGCAGTTTTAGCAGATTGATGAAAAAATAGCAAGGATTTTGAGCGCTGCGCAACATGAAAATTACGAAGAAATCATCCGGGTTTAATTTTTTTAACTATTTGTGGCCGGCCTGCTCGGGCCGATATGATAAAAGAGTAATTTTACGATAAGATAGACAAGAGCGAATGAAAGCGAAAGAAGTAACACTCCTGACCGGGTTTTTGGGTGCCGGAAAAACAACGGTGCTCAATGCGGTTATCGCCAAAAAGAAAGATACACGGTTTGCGATTATAGAAAACGAAATCGGGGAGGAGAGCATTGATGCAGGGCTGATCCTGAAAAGCGAAGATGATATTATGGAGCTGAATAACGGTTGCCTTTGCTGTACGCTGAACGATAATATCTACGAACTGCTCAATAACCTGTGGGACAGAAGGGATTCCTGGGACCACCTGATCATTGAAGCAACGGGCATTGCCGATCCCGCAAACATTGCCCATCCTTTCCTTACCAGTGATAATGTAAAACGTGGTTTCGATCTTAAAAGGGTAATCTGTATTGTGGATGCGGAACTGATCGAGGACCAGCTGAAGGAACATCCGGAGGCCATTAAGCAAATTGCATTCAGCGACCTCATCCTGCTCAATAAAGTAGAAAAAGTAAGTGCCGGATATGTGACAGCGCTTCAGGCAATTCTAAAATCAATCAATCCTTTTGCAGAGACGCTGATCGCCGAAGGGCAGAACTTCCAGGTCACGAAGCTGTTTGCCCGCGAGCGTTTTGCCAACTTTTACAGCAACCCCAGGCCTGTAGCTACCCCTAAAGGGATATTCAGCCTCAGCAGCGCAGCACCGGAAAAACAGCCGCTGGTTGCATTTGGTACGTCGCATAACAAGCATGAGCACAGCGATATTGAGACAATCCTGCTCAAGTATAAGGAGAGCATGAATATCCAGGAGCTGGAACACCGCATGATGGTTTTCCTCATCGCGCAGTCGGCCAATGTTTACCGGGTCAAGGGCATTATTTACAGCCACCTTTTCGAAAGCAGGATTGTGCTGCAGACCGTTGGCAAGTCGCTCGCCATCACGCTGGGCGAAACCTGGCTGCCCGATGAGATCCGCGAAACAAAGATCGTGGTGATCGGAAAAGGCCTTAAATTATATGGTTTCGATAAAATGTTCCGAACCTGCCTTTATTCTCCGTCGGATATAAAATAAATCAATTAAATTGGCCACATGTTAAGTGGTCCTAAAGCTGTTTTGCCCATTGTATGTGTGGCGGTTTCCTGCATGGTGCTTTCCGGTATCGTGCTTTCCTGTTCCTCGCGGAAGGTTATAAATGGCCCCCTTCCTCAAAAGGGAGTGGAGCGCTCGCTGGCGGTGTACCGTAAAGCTGTCCTCAGCGATATTCAGTACACGCTCGACCTGGAAATTCCGCTGCAGAAAACAAATGATGTGGCTGCGCATGAGACGCTCAGTTTTACGCTCAGCAATCCCCATCTGCCTTTGCAGCTTGATTTTAAGGAAGATCCTGCCAAAATCAGTAGTATGGCCCTCAACGGGCAGCAGATCAATGTAGATTACCAGCAGGAACATTTACTGCTGCAGCCTCAGCTGCTGAAAAAAGGCATTAACGTAGTACAGATTGATCTTTCCGCAGGCAACGGGGCACTTAACAGAAACTCCGACTATCTCTATACCTTATTTGTGCCCGACCGCGCCAGGACGGTTTTTCCTTGTTTTGACCAGCCCGACCTGAAGGCCGTTTATACGCTTACCCTGCATGTGCCCGAAAGCTGGAAAGCGATTGCCAATGCAGAAGTAAGGGATTCCCTAATTGGCCAGAATTATAAAACTTATCATTTTAAACCTTCAAATCTGCTGAGTACTTATCATTTCGCTTTTGCAGCAGGTGATTTCAAACTGTTTTCAGGAGCGTTGGGTGAGAGAAAAACTGATTTCCTGTACCGTGAAACCGATAAAACCAAGATTACACCGAGCTTGCCGGCAATCTTCGCGATTCATTCCTCCGCACTGGCCTATTATGAAAAATGGACCGGCATTCCTTATCCCTTCCAGAAGTTTGGTTTTGTGGCTATTCCCGATTTCCAGTTTGGAGGTATGGAACATCCCGGCGCAATCCAGTACAAGGCATCATCGCTGTTTCTCGACGGGGGCGCCACCAAAGACCAGCTCAATTCCAGGAATACGCTGATCGCGCACGAAACTGCACATATGTGGTTTGGCGATATGGTGACGATGGACTGGTTTTCGGATGTCTGGATGAAGGAGGTGTTTGCGAATTTTATGGCCGACAAGAGTTCCGGAGAAACCGGGGGCAAGGATGATTACGCCCTTAAATTCCTGATTGATCATTTCCCTGCTGCCTATGCGGTAGACCGCAGCACCGGTGCAAACCCTATCCGCCAGCCGCTGGATAACCTGCAGGATGCCGGATCACTTTACGGCAATATCATTTACCATAAAGCGCCCCTGATGATGCAGCAGCTGGAAAACCTGATGGGGAAAGACCGGTTTCAGCAGGGCGTAAGGGAATATCTGCATAAATTTGCCAACGGAAATGCCTCATGGCCGGACCTGATACAGATCCTGGACCGCTATACGCCGGCCAGGCTCCAGGCCTGGAACAAGGTCTGGGTAAATGAAAGCGGAAGGCCCGTAATCAATTATACAATGACCACCACGGATACAAAGATCCGTAGTCTGCAGCTGATGCAGCGCCCAGAATACGGGCAGCAGCGTGTATGGCCGCAAACTTTTGAAATTACTTTATTCTATCCCGGCTCCGTTAAAGTGCTGCATGTAAACCTGAAGGGAGAAAAACTCATACTGAAAGAGGCCGAAGGGCTGCCGGAGCCGCAACTGATCCTTTTCAATTCTGCCGGTGATGGTTACGGCGAATGGCCTGTAGATCCGCGCTTGCCGGAACAGTTACTGCTGCTCCAGAAGCCTCTTCACCGCGCCACGGCCTACATATCCCTCTATGAGCAGATGCTCAGCGGAAATATTGCAAGTCCGGCAAGGTTACTGGGGCTGTTTGGCAAAGCCCTGGAGAAAGAGCAGGAAGAGCTCAATGTAAAACTGCTCAGCAGTTATATCAGCAGCCTGTACTGGCAACTGAGCAGCCCGCAACAAAGGAAAAGCTTGTCTGCCGTACTGGAAAATCAAATCTGGACAGCGATGCTGAGACAAAAGAGCAGTAACAACAGGAAGCACCTGTTTAAGCTGTATCAGGATATTTTTATGAGCACCGAAGCCCGTAACCGCTTATATCAGGTATGGCTTGATCAGCAGCCCCCTGCAGGGATAGCACTGTCGGAAGACGATTATACCAGTCTCGCGTTTTCCCTTGCCCTCAGGGATGATGCGGATGCTACGATACTGGCGCAGCAGGCTGGAAGGATCAGTAATCCCGATCGCAAGAGCCGTTTCGAGTTTATCGTGCCGGCGGTCTCGGGCGATAAAACCAGGCGTGACAATTTCTTTAACAGCCTCAAATCATTGCTCAACCGCACAAAGGAATCAAATGTACTGGCAGCATTGTACTATTTGCATCATCCCTTGCGCCAGGCATCCAGCGTACGCTATTTACAGCAGAGCCTGAACATGCTCGAAGAAATCAGGACAACTGGTGATATCTTTTTTCCGCAGTCATGGCTGCAGGCTACGTTTGGCGCATATCAGTCTAAACAGGCAGCAGATATCGTCAGGGCGTTTTTAGTTGCGCACCCTGATTATAATCCCAGGCTAAAGGCCAAAATCCTGCAGAATACGGATAACCTGTTCAGGGCAGAGAAGCTGCTTAAGTAAGCGTCCTGGTTAAGAGGTGATAAGCATCTCAGTTAAGAGGTGAATAAGCATCTCAGTTAAGAGGTAAATAAGCATCTCATTTAAGGGTGAATAATCATCTCAGTTAAGAGGTAAATAAGCATCTCAGTTAAGAGGTGAATAATTTCTCTGTTAATAGTGAAATTATTCGTATATTAGTGTTTTAAAATATTCATGTTTAATTTTTTAAAATATGTCAGCTCCCAGCACATTACTCCTGGATAAAAGAACAGAAACGCTCCGTGTCAAGTTTGGTGCGATCGACGTAAGTGATGATATGAAGGTTTTTCAATATGCAAGGCAGGGCCTTAAACCGGGCTTGTTCTATGATTTTGCAGAGGCAATCAATGTTTCCAATAAGTCGCTCGCCGATCTGATCAATATTTCTTCACGTACCATCAGCAACTATAAAGAACAAAAGAAGTTGCTGGAGCCTGTTTACGGAGAGCACCTGCTTAAGCTGATTGGCCTGTATAAAAAAGGAGTGGAGCTGTTTAGTACGGTAGATGAGTTCAGCTATTGGCTAAACAAGCCTTTCTGGAATTCAAAGGAGCGCCCCATGGATTGGTTAACTACACCGGGAGGGGTTGATCTGGTGGCCGATGAGCTGGTCAAAATGGCTTATGGCGATGCCGTTTAATCTTTGCGGATGGTCGTTTTCAGGATAGGGCATAAAAATTATGCAACAACGCTCAATGCTTCCGGCGTAAACGGCAGGTGGGCTGCAGCAGGCAGGCCAGTGATCTATTGTGCGGAAAATATACCGCTTGCTTTTCTCGAAAATATGGTAAGGCGGCAGGGGGTAGGTTTTAACCATGATTTTAAGATCGTATGTATAGAAATTCCCGATGATCTGCTCGTCAGCCATGTAGAAGAGCGGCAGCTGGATCCCGACTGGCGCGATCCTTATGATTACAGCCACTGTCAGCCCCTGGGCAACCAATGGTTTGATAACTTAAGAATGCCCGTATTAAAGGTGCCCTCGGCAGTAATGCCGGAATCTTATAATTATGTGATCAATACCCTGCATCCCGATTTCAGACGGATAAAGATCATCGCAGTTACGGAACTTGTTCCGGATGCAAGGATCGAAGACATTCTCAAAAAATATGACAATCATTCAGTCCAATAAACAATACATTTGAATCATACAACAGATATATCATGAGCGAAAAAATAAACATCGGCTGGATCGGGCTCGGCAACATGGGTACCCCAATGGTTAAAAATCTTGTTAAGGCAGGATTTAACGTCACCGTATATAACCGCAGTGCGGATAAATCAGAAGCACTCAGTAAAGAAATTAAGATAGGCGTAGCTTATTCAGCGGCAGAACTCGTGCCTGCTTCGGATGTGATCATCACGATGCTGAGCGATGACGAAGCCGTTAAGCAGGTTTACGAAGGTGAAAATAACATCTTTTCTGCCAGTATTGCCAAAGAACTGACGATGATCGATATGAGCACCGTATCACCTCAAACTACAAAATATCTTGCCGGCCTCTGTGCAGAAAAAGGGATTTCATATCTCGATGCACCTGTTGCCGGCAGTGTAAAGCCAGCAGAAGAAGCGCAACTGGTGATTATGGTTGGCGGCGACGAAAGCGTATATGAAAACGTAAAGCCTGTATTTGACGCGCTGGGTAAAATGTCCGTGTACCTGGGCGAAAGCGGCAAGGCCAATGTGGCCAAGCTATCTGTAAACCTGATGCTGGGCGTTGTTGTCCAGGGCCTGGCAGAAGCCGTGATCTTTGCGCGT
Organism: Pedobacter westerhofensis; assembly: GCF_900182595.1. Classification (GTDB taxonomy): domain Bacteria; phylum Bacteroidota; class Bacteroidia; order Sphingobacteriales; family Sphingobacteriaceae; genus Pedobacter; species Pedobacter westerhofensis. The sequence goes on from NZ_FXTN01000014.1 coordinate 164,707, forward strand.
AAAAATGGCCTGGAGGCGGCGCAGCTGCTTCCGCTGATCAACGCGAGCGCAGTAGGGGGCGGCCTCACCAAAATGAAAACAGAGAACATCCTGAACAATGATTTCAAAGCCGCATTTGCCCTCAGGCTCCTCACTAAAGATATCAGGCTTGCAACGGAAAATGGCATGGATACACCGGTAGGGAAAACTGTTTATACAACATTACAGGCAGCAAAAGAAAAGGGACATGGTGAGGAGGATATGATCGCTGTGCTCAAATACTTATCAGGAGAATAAGGTTTTAAAAGTTCAGGGAATAGGATATGGCAGCATAACAAATGGGATTTAAGCTCCTGAGGTTTATATTTTTTGGCAACTACTTTGTTGGTTTGCTTGCGGTTGCCTTAACAATCGAGTCTACCCTCCAGTTAAATGTCCCCTTCAATTCCCTGAGCTATTATACCCTGCTCTTTCTGGCGCCCATCATTTACTATACGTATGCCTACATGGGTGCTACAAGCAGCAGCAACAGCCAGAATCCGCGGACAGCCTGGTATGGCAAACATCATAATTTTATACACTGGAGCCAGATGATCCTGGCAGGCACCGCCTTCGCAGTATTTCTGCATATGCTGAGCCGCGACTACATGGCTATCCTGCATCTTCCGCTGCTGTACTGGATCATCGTCTCGGTTGTGCTGGGGATGGCTGTACTGTACTACGGGCTGGTGCCAGTTTTCTTTTTTAACCTCAACCTGAGAAATACAGGCTGGCTTAAACCCTTTATCATAGGCTTTATCTGGGCTGCTACGGCAAATTTACTGCCGCTGATCCTGTTAAAGATCGAGTCGGGTGTCGACTTCACCGAATCTCCGCTCTGGTTTTTCCTTTTTATCAAAAACTGGATGTTCTGTACCGTAAATGCGATTATGTTCGACATGAAGGATTATGCAATTGATTCCAATAGCCAGCTGAAAACCTTTGTGGTACGCATCGGGTTAAAAAAAACGATCTTTTATGTATTAATCCCCCTGCTGCTGCTCGGGATGGTGTCGCTGATGGTTTTTGCGTATTTCGAGCATTTCGCGCTGCAGAGAATGCTGATGAACATGATCCCGTTTATACTTACACTGATCGTTGCCTATTCAATGAATAAACGCAAGAAGATCTTTTACTACCTGATCGTTATTGACGGCCTGATCCTGGTCAAAGCAGTCTGCGGAATTATAGGGATGCAGATCGTCTCAGCTTAAAGGATAAAATATGAACAATAATTATGATCCGATTGCCCCGTATTACGATGTGCTCAGCAGGCTGGTCTACTTTCGCGCACAGCTCAAAGCCCAGACAGACCAGTTATCATATATCCCCGCAAACAGCAGCATACTCATCGCCGGGGGAGGCACCGGCTGGATCCTTGAAGAGATCGCCAGGATACATCCCTCAGGATTAGACATCAGCTATGTAGAGATTTCCGGAGAAATGCTCCGGCTCTCAAAAAAACGTGATGTAAAAGAAAACACCGTCACTTATATCCATGCTGCCGCAGAAGACCTGGAGATCAGCATCACTTATGATGTGGTCATCACCGCATTTCTGTTTGATAACTTCTCAATGGATAAAGTGAGCTTGGTATTCCAAAAATTCCACAGCGCACTAAAAAAAGAAGGGCTCTGGCTATTCTCCGATTTCTATTATAACGAAGCCACAGGCAGGCGCTGGCAAAAGTACCTGCTCCGTATGATGTATTTCTTCTTCAGGCACATTTCAAACGTAGAAGCCAGCGCGCTCATCAACACAGAACAGCATTTTCAGGAACAGTCTTACCGCTCCTTAAAAACTGCATCATACTATGCAGGTTTTATCAAAGCTGTGGTTTATCAGAAATCTTAATTTGCTCTCCCCATACTTATTTTAATCGCATTTTAACACAAGTGTAAACCGAGTGTAACCACAATGTAACAGTACTATTGTAACAATAGTGCAGGTAATCTTTTTTGCAACCTAAGATGCCCTATATTAGTGAAATGGCGATTTAAGCCCAACCAACCCACAATTATTTGATTTTAATAAGTATTGATTTGAACGGAATAATTCCTTGTTCAGACTTGTAAATTACATTTGTTGTGTACTCATAACACTAAGTAGAATATCAATTTAATTTAATTGAATTAAAGATGCCCCGATTACCCGTTTCCACCCTTCTTTGTTGTTCTTTTTTGTGTGCCAATCTTGCTGTCGATGCTCAGACCTTAAATATGAAAGAGGCCATTAGTACTGCGATCGCGAATTACGGAACCATCAAAGCAAAAACAAATTACGTAAATGCCTCCGAAGAAACTATAAAGCAATCTAAAAGAGAGTATCTTCCAAACTTCACCCTCTCAGCCCAGCAGGACTATGGAACGGTAAACGGACAGACCGGTCCGCTTGCGCCCCTTGGCGGCGGACTAAACGCGTCCTCATCCGGACCAACACTCGCCAGTCAGAACTGGAATGCCGCATTTGGTGCCTTGTATCTCAGTAATATCAACTGGGACTTTTTTACGTTCGGTCGTATCAAGGAAAGGATCAAGGTTTCCCAAACACAACTGGCCCGTGACAAGAATGACCTCAGCCAGGAGATCTTTCAGCATGAAATAAGGGTGTCAGCTGCCTACCTTAACCTGCTTGCTGCACAGCGCCTCGCTCAATCGCAACAGCGCAACCTGGAAAGAGCGATTGTCTTTAAAGACAATGCAGTAGCACGTGCGAAAAACGGACTGATCGCCGGAGTAGATTCTGCACTGGCCAATGCACAGGTTTCCAGCGCAAAAATCTTGCTCACCAATGCCATTGATCTTCAGCAGGAGCAGGCTAACCGTCTGGGTGTTCTTCTAGGTGTAAGCTCAACAGCGTTCACCCTGGATACAGCATCAATCAACCATGTTCCACACGCAATCCTGCTCAAAGATACTACTGCGGATCTTGCACAACATCCAACGCTTAAATACTACAGGGCAAGAGTTGATCTCAGCAATGAACAAACCAATTATTATAAACGACTGAAATACCCAACCTTCTCGTTCACCGGCACCTTTCAGGGCAGGGGATCGGGTTTTGGACCAGAGTACGTGGGTAACCAAAATATATATTCCAGCAGTTACAGCGATGGGATCAATCCAACCCGCGCAAACTACCTGCTTGGTGTAGGTGTAGTCTGGAACCTGAGTTCCATCCTTAAAACCAACCCACAGGTGAGGGGACAACGTTATACCACCTACGGCTTGGAAAACGAATATCAACTCATAGACCAGCAGCTGCATGCCCAACTTGCACTGTCAGAAACAAAGATCAGCAATGCTATGGCCAACTATATGGAAGCACCGGAACAGGTAAAGGCTGCCGCACAGGCTTATCTTCAAAAAAGCGTGCAGTACAAAAACGGGCTGGCTACCCTGGTAGATCTTACCCAGGCGCTGTTTGTACTTAACAGGGCAGAGACCGACCGCGATATTGCCTATACCAATGTATGGCAGGCCCTGCTGATCAAATCAGCCGCAATGGGCGATTACAATATATTTATTAACGAATTTTAAGCTGTTCCTCAAGATATGAATTTAATACGTTTCGCACTGCGTAAACCCATCTCCATTATGGTGTTTGTTGCAGGTATGCTGTTTTTCGGTATCAGTGCCATGACCAGTATCAAGGTAGATATCCTGCCACAGATGAACCTGCCGGTGATCTACATCGCGCACCCTTTTGGAGGGTATACCCCAGACCAAATGGAAGCTTATTTCGGTAAGAACTATGTAAATATCCTGCTTTTCGCCAATGGTATCAAAAGTATCGAGACCAAAAATACACAGGGTTTGATGCTAATGAAGCTGACTTATTATGAGGGCACCAATATGGCCCAGGCCGCGGCAGAGCTCAGTGCCTTGTCCAACAGGGCGCAGTCCAGCTTCCCGCCCGGCTCACAGCCACCTTTCGTGATCCGTTTTGATGCGTCGTCACTTCCCGTTGGCCAGCTGGTGCTTAGCAGTGATAAACGTACCAATGATGAACTCCAGGATCTGGCCAATACCTTTGTAAGGCCATCCTTTACCTCCGTTCCGGGCTTATTGGCACCGGCACCATCAGGAGGTAGCCCGCGTTCAATCGAGATCAATGTTGATCCCGGACTGATGCGTTCGCACAACCTAACTGTAGATCAGATCGTGAATGCCATCAAGGTAAATAACCAGACTGCTCCTTCAGGAAACGTGAGGATAGGCGACCTCAACTATATTACGCCGACAAACTATACCATTGATAAAGTAAAAGAATTTGAAAACATTCCGCTTTTTAAAGGCGCTGTACAAAATATCTATCTGAAAGATGTAGCCGTGGTAAAAGACGGTGCAGATTTAACACAGGGTTACGCCCTCATCAACGGAAAACGTTCAGTATATGTGAACATTGCCAAATCCGGTGATGCCTCTACCTGGGATGTGGTAAAAGGATTAAAAGCCAACCTGGCGAAAATCCAGACCACACTGCCAGAGGATGTAAAACTGTCGTATGAGTTCGACCAGTCGGTTTACGTAATCAACTCTGTAGAGAGTCTGATCAAGGAAGGTGTAATCGGTGCGGTACTGACAGGTTTAATGGTACTGCTCTTTTTGGGCGACAGGCGTGCGGCGCTGATCGTTATCTTAACGATTCCTACCTCTATCATCTCGGGCGTACTCTTCCTGAAACTTTTCGGGCAAACGATCAATATCATGTCGCTCTCCGGACTGGCCCTCGCGATCGGTATCCTCGTGGATGAATCCACGGTAACGATAGAGAATATCCACCAGCATTTTGATATGCACAAGCCCAAGGCACTGGCCATCTGGGATGCCTGTAAGGAGATCGCTTTTCCAAAATTGCTGATCCTCCTGTGTATCCTGGCGGTATTTGCACCAGCCTTTACCATGACAGGTATTCCCGGAGCCTTGTTCCTGCCACTGGCACTGGCCATCGGCTTCTCCATGATCGTTTCCTTCCTGCTGTCACAAACCTTTGTACCGGTAATGGCCAATTGGCTGATGGTTGCCCACCCTTACAAACATGAGAAAACAGATGATTCCATTACTGTGGATGAAGATCAGTTTAACCAGACAGGGCTTAGCTTGGAATCTGAACATAATACGATGGATCAGAAAAAGATCCTTGTAGATAAACAGGAATTCAACCACCCTGAAAAACTCACCAAGTTCGACAAGTTCAGGAACCGCTTTATGGGCGTGATCGACGGGATGTTCAAGTATACCAAAACCGTGGTAATTACCTACGTGGTAGTCATTATCGGCCTTGCCGCCCTGATGCTTGTTACGATCGGACGTGATGTACTGCCAAGGGTAAACGGCAGCCAGTTCCAGCTGAGGATGCGCGCACCTGCCGGAACAAGGCTGGAGCGTACCGAAGAAATGGCCGGTAAGATCCTGAAAGAAGTAAAACAGATCGCCGGAGCAGAGCATGTAGGGATTTCCTCGGTATATGTAGGTCAGCACCCCTCACAATATTCGGTAAACCCGATCTACCTGTTCATGGGCGGTCCGCATGAAGCTGTATTCCAGGTTTCTCTGAAAGACTGGGAAGGGGATATGGAAGCCTTTAAAGACGAACTTCGTGCCCGTACCAGAAAAATCATGCCTGAAGTAAAACTGTCTTTTGAGCCTATCGAGATGACGGATAAAGTACTGAGCCAGGGATCGCCGACACCAGTGGAGGTAAGGATCTCCGGCAAGAAGAAAAAACTGAATGAAGAATATGCCAACAAAGTGCTGGCCAAATTAAGAGCCATCAATTACATGAGAGATGTGCAGATCGCACAGCCTTATCAGTATCCTGCACTGAACGTCAATATCGACAGGGTACGTGCAGCACAGCTGGGCGTAGATCTGAATGATATTTCAAGGTCACTCGTTGCTTCAACTTCATCATCCCGTTATACGGAAAAGAATACCTGGATCGACCAGAAAGCCGGCCTCTCGTACTCGGTACAAGTGCAGGTGCCTTTCAACCAGATGAAAACCAAGGATGATATGGGCGAAATTTCGCTGATGCAAAATGCGACACGGCCTACATTAAGCGATGTAGCGACCATCAAAGCGGACACCACTTATGGCGAGTCTGACGATGTGGGCGCTACGCCATTCCTGTCAGTAACGGCAAACATGCGCAATACAGATTTGGGAACAGCCAATAAGGATGTAGCCAAAGCCCTGGAAGCTGTAGGCAAGCCGCCGAGAGGGGTAACCATCGAGCAGATCGGTATGGGTAAAGTACTTGATGAAACGCTGGTGAGCTTACAAAACGGATTACTGGTTGCCATTGTGGTGATCTTCCTGATGCTTTCGGCCAACTTCCAGTCGTTCAGGGTGCCGCTGGTAGTACTGGCCACTGTTCCTGCGGTTGTACTTGGATCACTGGTTGTGCTGCTGTTATGGGGCTCAACGCTCAACCTGCAGTCGTACATGGGGATTATCATGTCGGTGGGTGTATCCGTAGCAAACGCCGTGATGCTCATTACCAATGCCGAAGAGCTGAGACAGCAAAACGGCGATGCGCTCAAATCTGCGCGCGAAGCTGCAGGCTTACGTTTACGTCCGATTATCATGACCAGTGCGGCCATGGTGGTAGGTATGCTGCCAATGGCGATCGGTGAAGGTGAAGGCGGAGACGCCATTGCACCACTGGGAAGAGCCGTAATCGGTGGACTGATTGCTTCTACCTTTGCAGTATTGCTGATTCTGCCAATGGTATTTACCTGGGTACAGGGCAACGTTCCTTTAAAATCACCTTCATTGGATCCTGAAGATGAAGAAAGCGAACACTACATCAAAGGATTAAACGAGGCATAAAAAATTAGATTAAGAACATAGATCAAACATAGATGAACACAACAATATTCCGCCGCAGAACAGTTTTATTCAGCAGCATCGCATTTCTCGCTTTCCTGAGCAGCTGCCACCATAAGGAAGAAACAAAAGACCCCGGAACGGCATCAGTAGGCATCCCCACTTTTACGCTTCAGAAAGAAGCGCTGTCTACTTCCCTGCAAATGCCGGGAGAACTGATCGCTTACCAGCAGGTAGATATTTATGCCAAAGTGAGCAGCTTTGTGAAAACACTGAATGCGGATATCGGTTCTGAAGTAACCAAAGGACAGCTGCTGATGACCCTCGAAGCACCGGAGATCAGCTCGCAGCTGAATGCCGCTGAATCCCGTTTGCAATCACAGCAGGCGGTCTATACGGCCAGCAAAGCCAATTACGACAGGTTGCTTGAAACCAGCAAAACTCCGGGTACGATCTCTACAAACGATCTGGACCAGGCCATTGCCAAAAGGAATTCAGACCAGGCACAGCTCAATGCCGCAAAAGCAGCATACAAAGAAGTGGGCAGTACATTAAGTTACCTGCAGATCCGTGCGCCTTTCAACGGGATCGTTTCTGCAAGAAATGTGAATTTAGGTGCATTTGTTGGGCCTACAGGATCAGGATCTGCACTGCCGATCTTTACGATCCAGGATCAGAAACACCTCAGGCTGCAGGTTTCCATTCCTGAATTGTATACAGGATACCTGAAAGAAGGCGACGTAGTGAGTTTCAGTGTAAAGTCAAAACCAAACAACCTGTTCACTGCAAAAGTAAAAAGGTTGTCTGGCGCCCTGGATGCGCGTTTACGCTCAGAAAGAATAGAGATGGACGTTCCCAACCTCACCAAACAGCTGCTGCCGGGCATGGTAGCCGATGTTTCTATCCCTTTACCGGCAAATGTGAGCACTTTCATCGTGCCTAAAACTGCCGTAGTAGATGGAGCGGAAGGAATTTATGTGATCCGTGATAAAAGTGGCAAGGCCGAAATCGTACAGATCAAAAAAGGCCGCGAAACGGATGACAAAATTGAGATTTTCGGCAATATTGCCGAAGGAGACAAGCTGGTTACACAGGCAACTGAAGAAATTCGTGCCGGTGACCCTATCAAACCATAAATTTACAATTAACTGGGGGACATACTGTAAAATTTGCGCATTTTTAGGGCGTGAAAAAAAGTATGTCCCTTTTGGAATGGTATCAGATGTTTGCTGCAAACAGACCAGACGTGATTATTCCCAAATCCAGCCTTGATGTCCCAACCGGGCACTTCAACGTGTTCAAGCGTTTGGGCTACTGCACACTTAACCCTTCACCCTATAACCGCAGGGATTTTTATAAGATCTCGCTGATCCTGGGCAAGGGCGTACTCCATTATCCAAATGAAAAAATTGTGATCGACGGCCCTGCGCTGCTGTTCAACAATCCTACGATCCCTTATTCCTGGGAGACCACCTCCGAATTTCAGTCGGGCTATTTCTGCCTGTTTACCGAAAGCTTTATGCGCCAGCATTCACAGCCTTCCAATGATTCTTTCCTGATTAAGATACAGGATGTGCCCGTTTTTTATCTTGATGAGCCACAGGTAATGGCTGTAAGTGCCATCTTTGAAAAAATGCTTTCTGAGATCGATACCGATTATCCTTATAAATACGACGTAATCCGAAACTATGTGAACCTGCTGATCCATGAGGCCATGAAGATGACGCCCCGCGAAGATCCGGCAGGGAAAACCCACAATGCAGCATCACGGCTCTCCTCGCTGTTTTTCGAATTGCTGGAAAGACAGTTCCCGATTTATTCCACAGATCATGTGCTGGAACTGCGCACGGCAAATGCCTTTGCAGAACGATTAAACGTGCATGTGAACCATCTTAACCATGCCGTGAAAGAGGTTACCGGCAAAACAACCTCCGACCATATTTCCAAAAGGATCGCCAATGAAGCCATTTCACTGCTCAAACATACCGAATGGAATGTCTCCGAGATCGGGTACTGCCTCGGCTTTGAGTACCCTGCAAACTTCAATATGTTCTTCAAAAGACAGATGACCATCGCTCCCAAATCTTTCCGCGAGGCGCATCATGAACTGAGCGACCCAAGAAAACGCTGAAAACTTTTTGATACATTCTGCGTTATCAATGCAATGCGGGATCTTTCGCCCTGCATTCAATACCGCAATCTTCATTTTTTGTGCTTTTGGCGCGATTATTGGGTTTTAACATTTTTTAACACGAGAAAATGCACAGAAATCCATGATTTGAGATTTCCGGATTGGAAATGATCTTTTTAGATCGTAGATTGTGAAATTGTATCTTGTTCCTCAATAAAAAGACTTATAGGCCCGGCGTAATACTTATGAATGATATTAAAAAGAAGTCTTTTTATATACTGATCTTATCAAATTTTCTCTTTCTTATCAATGCCACCGCTCAGAACACAATTGTTTCGGGTGTCATTACAGACAGTAAAGACAAGAGCCCATTGCCCTATGTAACAGTATTGTTCAAAGGCTCCCAGCTGGTGACCAAGACTGATGCCAACGGGAAATATACGCTGAGCAGCCCGGCGGTGTACAGCCAGATACAGGTCAACTATGTGGGGTATAAAACTCAGGTGCTCTCCATTAAGCCAAACACCACACAAACGGTTAACATCAAACTGATGGAAGAATCCCAGAGCCTCACCGAAGTCAGGATCAGCTCAGGAAAAAAAGCCCGTTACCGCAATAAAGATAACCCGGCAGTAGAACTGATCCACAAGGTGATCGAGCATAAGCCGATGAACAGGATGGAGAGCGACAAGACCGTAGAATTTCAGCAGTACGACTGGATGCAGTTCTCTCTCAGTAACCTGAGCGAAAAATTCAAGAATAAAAAGATCTTCCGCAAATACCAGTTCCTGTTTGATGAGCAGGACTCCAATGAAGTTGGCGGTAAAAATATATTGCCTGTATATCTCCGGGAACGTTTGCTGCAAAATTACTACCGCAAAAACCCCGAGAAAAACAAGGTCATCACCCTGGCGGATAAACATGTAAACTTTGACGACGGACTTGTAGATAACAATGCCATCGGTACCTATTTCGAGCGGATGTATGCCGATGTGGATATTTACAAGAACAACATTGTTTTCACCAACAGCCAGTTCCTAAGCCCCATCGCCGATGGTGCACCGGCTTTTTATAAATTTTTTATCACTGATACGATCAAGACACATCAGCCAAACCTGATCGAATTATCATTTATACCACGGAATGAGAACGGACTGCTGTTTGAAGGGCGTATCTACATCACCATGGACGGCAAATACGCCGTGCAGGATGCTTTTTTAAAGACAGGCAAGGGCGTAAACATCAACTTCATCCGCGCGATGGAGGTGAAGCTTAATTTTGATAAAGATACTGCAGACAAGTACCACCTCAGCAAGAGCCACCTGCTGGTAGATTTCGGCCTCGGCAAAGAAGGGGGCAGGGGCTTTAAGGGCGAAAGAACAGTAGTGATCAAAAACTACAAGACCAATGTTGAGCATCCCGACAGCCTTTACAGCGGGGAGAGCATAGTAATGGCTCCTGATGCAGAAAAGCGGTCAGACCAGTACTGGGCAGAAAACCGCCTGGATACCCTGGCGAAAGAGAAGCTGAAGATCTACAGCAATATCGATACGCTGGGTAAAATGAAATCCTTCAAGCGCCTGATGGATGTGGCCTCGGTGCTTTTCATCGGTTACAAGAAATTCGGGCCGGTTGAGGTAGGGCCGTTCTATGGCTTCTACGGTTTCAACAACCTGGAAGGTTTCAGGTTAAGGCTGGGCGGCCGTACCACCACTGATTTCAGTACACGCTGGTACCTGGCGGCTTATGGTGCCTATGGTTTTAAAGACGAGAAGTTTAAATATTATGGCAGCGTGGCTTACTCGCTGAACAATAAATCGATCTATAAGTTCCCGCAGAGCTTCATCCGCGCCAGTTACCAGCGCGATGTTGATGTTCCCGGCGACGAATCCAAAACCGTTGTTCCCGAAGATAATATCGTTTCGTCTTTCAGGCGCGGCGTCAACAATCAGTTTATCTACAGCCAGTTCTACAGGGCAGAATATATGCAGGAATATGCCAGTCACTTCTCCTTTAACATCGGTTTCAAGAGATGGACACAAACCCCGGCAGGAACACTGGTTTACGAAAGCTATGATGCCAATAACCAGCTGATCCGTACTGATCACATCACCAGTGCCGAGTTTAACCTTGAACTGCGTTATGCGCCGCATGAGCGTTTTTACCAGGGCAAGACCTACCGCGAACGGACGATTGAGAAATACCCGGTGTTCGACCTGAACTTTTCTTCGGGCATGAAAGGCGCTTTTGGCGGTCAGTATGAATACCAGAGCCTGATTGGTACGATCGATAAAAGGTTCTATCTTTCGCAGTTCGGACGTTCAGATGTCCGTCTGGAAGGTGGCTATATCTTTGGTAAAGTGCCATTCCCTTTGCTCGATATTCACCACGCAAATCAATCCTATTCTTATCAGGTGTATGCCTATAACCTGATGAATTTCCAGGAGTTTGTCAGCGACCACTATGTGAGCTTAAATGTAGATCATAATTTTAACGGGCTGATCTTTAACCGGGTGCCATTGCTGCGGAAGCTGAAACTGCGGGAGTACGTTACTTTCAAAGGTTTGATGGGCGGTATCAGGGATGAGAACAATCCTAACCTGCATTCCAACCTGCTGCAGTTTCCTACCACTGTTGATGGTGTGGCCAGGACTTACGCGCTGGGCAACAAGCCCTATATCGAGGGCAGTGTAGGTGTCGGCAATATCTTTAAGGTGCTGCGTTTTGATATCGTGAAGCGTTTCAATTACCTTGATAACCCGGGTGTCTCAGAATACGGTTTGCGTGCGAAAGTGCAGTTCGAATTTTAAGCATATTCTTCGTTGAATTTACTGTTCAATTGATAGAAAAGCTCATTCAAACGTTATAAGCGAATTGTTCATTGAGGCGTTTATTCAATGTTTGATTGCTATAAACTTTATTCAAACGTTATAAGCGAATTCTTCATTGAGCCCTTTATTCAAAGTTTGATTGCCATAAACTTTATTTAAATATGCTAGGCAAATTCTTTGTAGAGGCTATTGTTCACTCTTCAATTGCTATAATCGCGTTCAAACGTTCTGCGCAAATTCTTACTTGAGTCTGTACTTCGGTCTTCAACTGCTAAAAAACCTCGTTCAATCCCACAAACACACCTTTTGCTCCATAATTTCCGATCCCGTAATCTATACAGAGGTTAGAGCGGGTATGCTTGTCGAACAGTATGCGCAGACCTGCACCTGCTCCAGGTTCCCAGTAATTGAATAATTTTACGTCAGCCTGGTTGCTGGCTGTTTCCATATTAAAGAATGCTACGCCGCTGAGCAGTTTATTTCGCGTGATTGGAAAGCGGTATTCCATCTCATTGTAAAAGAAAGAAGGCCCTTTAAAGCGGCTGATCGTGTACGCGCGGCCAATGCGCTGGTTTACATCGCTGCCGGTGCCGGGCAATTCCAGATAAGGCACAGAGCCATTCAGTAGGTACGAGCCCCAGAGCCAGTAGGCCAGCACCTGCTCCGGGTTTTTGCGGGACAAGCCCCAGTATTTCCTCAGTTCCGTTTTCAACTGTACAGCGCCTTTCTCACTGCCCAGCCATTTCTGGTTGGCGCGCAGGATCAGGTCCACATACAAACCTTTGTACGGCCGGTAAGGCTGGTCGCGCGTGTTGTACTGCAGGTTGATCAGCAGACCATTGGCATAATAACTATGCGGAGGATAGCTATTTTTCATGCTATAGTGGTAGTTGTATGTTTTTATACCATCAGATCCGTCCAGTTCCTCATCAATATCCCCGTAATAATTAAAAGTGATCCCTGCACCCGCATAAAAGTTGGGCAGTAAGCTACGGTACACATATTCGCTCAGCTTCATAAACTTATACCTGATCGGTATTTCCGGGGTTTTCTTTCCCGTACCCAATCCATGGTCCAGTACAATGGTTTTGCCCAGGTTATAAACGCCCTGGATATTCCATTTGTTCCCTTTGGTATATACATTATGCGTCAGCTGCACCAAAGCCAGCTCATTGGTAGAAACTGTGGCAAAAGCATCAAAAACCGATAGCGTGGTATTTTCCGGATCTCCCAGATACCTTGTGCCCGATACATCGGCACCAAAGGCAAATCCTGTACTTGGGGTATACCCGATGGTGGGCAGCAGTGCGAGACTGCCGCTTTTCTTATTCCTGGGTGCTTTCTTTTTAAACTTCTGAAATGCCGCATGATAGACATCGTTCACATCTACCTGTCCGGCGATCTCATGGTCTACCGTATCCTTTGGCAACTTGTATTTGGGAAGGCCGATTTCCTGAGCCCGCAACTGTCCGGTACCTGCAACTGACAAGAAAAGAATTAGCACAAGCCTGCAGTGGTATCTGAACACTTTATCTGGATTTTGGTGTGCCAAATATAATTAAAAAGATCACCCGCAACAGTTTGTACTACAATTCCGTGTAGCAAATTTAGAATTAACTGACTCCGGCGGATTGATTAACTTTAAGCCGTGATCCTGCAACTTAAATTTATTCCTGTCCTGCTGCTGCTTATTGCCGGAGTGATATTTAGTATATCTTCAAAAAAGCTGACGGTCGCTGGAGCTTTTACCGGCTTCGTATGTGGCCTGCTGCTGTATATTGGTGCCGGTTATCTGGGTCTACTGATGCTGACAGTGTTTTTTCTGGGCGGTACTGTAGCCACTTCATGGGGTCGCAGGAAAAAGCAGGTGCTGGTCAAACCTGGTGATCAGGTACGCCGTACCGCCGCTCAGGTACTGGCAAATGCCGGCATGGCCACATGTATTGCCTGCCTGCGGATAGGCTATCCTGAATACCAGGCGGTATTGCTGGTGATGCTCAGCGGAACGCTTGCTTCGGCACTGTCCGATACACTGTCATCAGAACTCGGGATGCTCTACGGGAAACACTTTTACAATTGTATCAGCTGGAAAAAAGATCAGTGCGGACTGGATGGTGTGGTAAGCATAGAAGGTACACTGATTGGCCTGGCCGGGGCGGTGGTCATTGCAGGTATGTATGCGCTTACGGAGGGGATGAATATGAGCTTCGCTGTCATCGTGATCGCCGGTGCTGCAGGTAATTTTGCTGATTCTTTTCTCGGCGCAACGGCAGAAAGAAGGGGGATTCTTAAAAATGACATGGTAAATTTCCTGAGTACTCTATTCGCAGCAGTGGTAGCTCTTTTATTCTGCCTCTTTTTTAACTTGTTTTAGTTTTCGTACTGTAAAAAAGAAATCTATATATTGTACTTTATTCGAAAAGCCCTTTAAAATTCATTAAAATTGCGGGATATAATACTTTATACGCTCCACATGTTGAAATTGTCCGTTCCGCTGATGCGGCGATAACTATTTTAGCACTAGAAGCGCCATCTGACAGATAGCAAACAATAAATACATAGATGAAACGAATATTGAAGATTGGTCTTGATTCAGCTGCTCCCTTTCCTTTACACAGTGATTATAACTCTGCTAAATTTGAGGGATTTGAGGTCGATATGATCTCCGCTGTTGCTGAACTGCTTGACCTTGAGCTTCACTATGAGGTTTCGCTATGGGCCACCATCCTCGAGAAACTATACAAGGGCGAGCTGGATATGATCTGCTCGGCGGTAACGATGACGCCTTCAAGAAAGATGATCCTCGAGTTCAGTCAGCCTTATCTTGAGTTTCAGCTTTGCGCAATTGTAAGCAGGGGAGTGGTGCTTAGTGACCTGAGCGATTTTGCCAATAAAAAGATCGGGATCCGCATCGCTACCGAAGCGGAAAAATACGTGATGTCTGCCTTTCCTTCAAACGTGACGGTACACGCCGAGACCAACAATGAGCTCTACAAAAAACTGCTGGCCGGCCGCATCGATGTACTGATCGACGATTCGCCGATCGCAGGGGGCTTTCTGCACAAACATAAAACACTTGAAATAGGGATGTTCATGCCGGGCACAGAGTCGCAATATGCTATCGCGATGAAAAAAGGCGATGTAGTGCTGAAAGACCAGATCAACGGAGCGATCGACCTCCTGAAAGCTAATGGCAGCTATAATCAAATTTTTAAGAAGTGGTTCAGTAACATCAGGCTGGTCTGATAATTGTTACCCATGTTATATACCTATACTGATTTAATGAGTACGTACGCATACATATTGGACAAGAAGAAAGATAAGGACAGGGATAAGAAGTCTGATAAAAAGGACAAGTCCGGTAAAGACAAGAAGTTAAAAAAGAAGTGCTGCGAAAAATGGAAAAAGGGCAAGCGCTGTAGCAATTGCCCTTTAGGGTAGTAATAGTTAATTTAGGTAATCTTTAGATTTGTGCCCTGATCTTTTTCATTGCACCGTTCACAATTCTGTTTAGACGTTCGTCTGTCCTCTCATGACTTTCATTGATCCATAGGTAGGTGTTCAATTCCATATCATATATCGCAGTCCGCGGACCATCTCCGGGACCCAATCTGTCAAAGTAACTGTAGCAATCCAAAACACTGGCACATTTGAAGTACCAGTCCTGGTCGAGCTCATAGTTGATGTTTATTGCTAAGTATCTCATTGCACTGTAAACATAAAATTTTTGATGCTTGTAAAAAATTATATTACACCAAACTGGCTTTTGCCGTGGCGAATGATGTATTCCTGCAAACATTATGGCATATTATTTTATTATCTTAGGTACAAACTCTAATCGGAATAAACAATTATGGAAAGAATGATTCAGGCTTTGTTTCCTACTGAAACGGAAGCATTTAAAGGTTTGCTGGCGATACAGCAGCTCAGCGCGGTACAGGATATTTCTCTGGGTGAATTTTATATTCTCTCCAAGGATGAAAATGGGGCTACGTCTATCCGCACGGCACAGGATGAGGCCGAAGGATACAGTGCAATTGGTGGTGGTATCATCGGCGGCCTCATCGGTCTGCTTGCAGGTCCGCTGGGTTTCCTCGTTGGGATCGGCGCCGGAATGGTTGCAGGTGCAGCAGGGGATACGGTGAGGGCAGAAGGGGTGTCAGATTACCTGGATAAGGTATCGGCGAATATCCCGGCCGGCAAGTCGTTATTGGTTGCGCACGTGTGGGAGGATTGGGAAACGCCAATTGATACGGTGCTTGCACCGCTGACTACAGAGGTGCACAGGTTGAATATTGATGATGAGGTGTATGAGCCAGTGCTTACGGAACTGGAAGATTTGAATGTCCGGATCAAACATGCGGAAACTGAGTTTCTGACTGCGGACGAAGCGCATCATCACGAAATGAATGAGAAGTTGCTGCTGCTGAAGATTAAGCGCGAGGATATGTTGAGGAAGCTGAGCGGGAATGCGGATCATCAGGAGAAACAGTATACCACATGGGTGGATAATTCGCATAGCCATCAGGCAGATCATATCGCTGATACGATTCACAACAAAGAAAGACATGACCGTCTTGAAAGCCGCATTGCTGAACAAAAGGCAAGGCTGGAGATGTTGCGCAAAAACAGGTAGATTTTGGAGACTGTAAATCAAACTGTGTCAACTCTTGATAATCAAGAGTAAGAATAAGTAAATTAGTATAAACTTATGGACACAATGAACAGTAAAAAACC
>NZ_FXTN01000015.1 GCF_900182595.1 Pedobacter westerhofensis
CCAGAGCCGATGGTACTGCGGTAACACGTGGGAGAGTAGGTCGGTGCCAAATCTTAAAGAAAGCCTTTCAGGAAACTGAGAGGCTTTTCTTGTTTTAAAGGTTTTTAAACTATATCCTTCTTTTTAATTTTAGCAGTACAATCTTTCTTTCATTTTTGCGGGTTACTTCCATCAGCAATTGCCTGCCGTCCCTGTCCCTGAACATTTCAGTAAGTTCATTCAGCGTATAATGCTCTATACCTTTAAAATCAACGGTCAGGATTTCATCTCCCGGGTAAAGCCCTGCTGTTTCTGCCGGTGAACCTGGCTCTATTCTGCTGATATAATAGTGGTCTTTAGGCGATTTCAGTACATAAATTTCCATACCAGACATATCATGATCAAATTTCTTTTGATAAGCATTGCTTTTCTTTAAATACAGTGCATCATTTTCGTAATCAAACGTCACTAAAAAGTGTTTCAGCACCTCGGCGCCCAGGCTCCCGTTTCTTGGTGTGCCTTCAAGATCTATCCTTTGTGAATCATATAAGGGGAAACCTGCCAATACGCTCTTAAACGTAAATTCCTGTAAATTAAGTGCATAGATCCTGCCCATATTGCCAGTAATTTCCCCGTTAATACCTACGCCTAAATTTGCCGGTATCGTACGATCAGGTAATG
Source organism: Pedobacter westerhofensis (assembly GCF_900182595.1). Taxonomy (GTDB): domain Bacteria; phylum Bacteroidota; class Bacteroidia; order Sphingobacteriales; family Sphingobacteriaceae; genus Pedobacter; species Pedobacter westerhofensis. The sequence goes on from NZ_FXTN01000015.1 coordinate 661, forward strand.
GAAAAGGGCGGTCGCCCATCGCCTCCAGCATCAAAGGGTGACTGGAACCGTTGTCCACCAGCAAAGTTACCTCGGTTTTAGTGAGCGAATCTACGCTGATCTCCGCTTGTATATAAGGCTTCGCATTGATTATACGCAAGGGTATCTTTGTGCCTTTTATTTTAAACTTTGTATTGGGTGCATAAAAGGTGATTTTATTGGAGGAGTAATTGATCCGGACCGCGAAACTTTTAAAGAAGTAATATCCAAGTATTCCATGGATCTTAATACCAAGGTAAGATGACAGATCAAAGATATCTTCTTTGAATATAGCAGCAGGAATGTTTTTAATTTCTGATTTTCCAACCCTTGCAGTAATGTTTCTGGTTAATATTGCTTCTATATCTTTTCCCAGCCCGTATCCCTGGATTTTATAGGTCTGAAACTTTTTAACGTTCAAAATCTTTAAAAAAGCAGTATCGGTTATAATCATTTGTCCAACGCCGGTGTCTAGAAGAAAATTATATGGGCCCTTGTTGTTGATGTAGACAGGTATTACAATCAGATTTTTGATTCTCAGAAAATCAATGACATCCTTTTTTCGCTGTCCATCCAGTTTGAAGGATTGCGCACTGGCGGAAGTGCTGAGATGAATGGACACAAGAATAATCACTACAATGAGAAATATTGACTTTAATCGCTTGAGTTGATTTAAAGGCCAGCCCATGTTCATGATATTGAATATGCTTTCTACCCAATTCAGCTCACAAAAATACATTGTTACCGAATGTCGCTGTGAACTAATAATGTTTAGAAGGATACTTGGTTAGAATTCCTGATTGAATATACGAATATTAAAAGGCTTCCGGATATTGAAAAAAACATATTCATGTTATAGCTTGATATATGGGTAATTTGGCTATCTTTGGGCATCAATAAAGACATAAACATTTGATACAAACGTAACAAATGTCACAATATTCAGGTGTCTATATCGGTGGTGTCCACCTCTTCCCATTCCGAACAGAGAAGTTAAGCCCACCAGAGCCGATGGTACTGCGGTAACACGTGGGAGAGTAGGTCGGTGCCAGATCTTAATTAGGCTGCTTCATTAATTTGAAGCAGCCTTTTTTCTTATGGTTGCAGGTATATAAACCTGATGTAAAACAATTACAAATCCTCCCTTTACTAAAAAGAATATAGCTAGTTTTGCCGCCGTTAATACAACTAAAAGACAATATGCCATCATGAAATTAGCTATTAATGGTTTTGGTAGGATAGGCCGGGTATTTTTACGTGCCGCGCTGGAGAAAGATATCAATGTAGTAGCCATCAATGACCTTGGTGATCCGGCTACGCTTGCACATTTATTTAAATACGATACCGTGCACAGGGGTTTTAAGGGAGAAGTTTCATTTGATGAAGAGGCTTTGGTAATCAATGGGAAAAGGATCCTGGTTTTTAGGGAATCGCAACCATCAAAGTTGCCCTGGGCTACTTTGGAAATAGATCTGGTTTTAGAATCTACAGGTAAGTTTACCACAAGGGCAGGGGCTTCACAGCATCTTGAAGCAGGGGCAAGGCAGGTGATCATCTCAGCACCAGCTGACAAAGATATTCCTATGTACCTGCTGGGTGTGAACGATCAGGATATTGATCTTACTGCAGAAATCATTTCCAATGCATCCTGTACCACAAATAACGTAGCACCAATGCTGAAGATCCTGGATGACAACTGGGGGATCCTGGATGGCTATATCACCACTGTGCACTCGATGACAGGTGATCAGAACCTGCATGATGCACCGCATAAAGATTTGCGCAGGGCCAGAGCTGCCTCTGCTTCTATTATTCCTACCAGTACAGGTGCAGCGAAAGCAGTGACAAACATATTTCCTCATCTGGAAGGCAAGCTTGGAGGAGCGGGAATACGTGTTCCTGTACTGAATGGTTCGCTAACAGACTTTACCTGCATATTAAAGAAACCGACTACCATTGAAGAGATCAATGCGGCCTTTAAACATGCGGCTGAAAATGAAATGAAGAACGTATTGGAATATACCGAAGACCCGATTGTTTCAGTTGATATTCTGGATAATACGCATTCCTGCATTTTTGATGCGCTGCTGACTTCGATCGTAGGAGACCTCGTGAAAGTAGTAGGCTGGTACGACAACGAGTCAGGATATTCAGCAAGACTCATGGATCTGGTACTGAAGATCGCGGAGAAAAATCAGCAGGGCAGTTGAATTTGCAGAAAATGAATTTAAAGCGGCATTGATTAATTTTTCATTTAATAAGCTTACATGTGCTCAGGCTTCTTATATTTGGTGCAACGAACAAGTAAACGGTATGAACAGGGCTGATCTTTGGTATCTGTAGAGATATGAAGGATATAAATTCAGTCTATTTTACATAAATAAATATATAAGATGAAAACAGTTGACCAATGTGATTTTAAAGACAAGAAAGCTTTAATCAGGGTAGATTTTAACGTCCCTCTGGATAAGGATTTCAATATCACAGATGATAAAAGAATGCGCGCAGCTTTACCTACGATCACCAAAATTTTGAATGATGGTGGTTCTGTGATCTTAATGTCGCATTTAGGTCGCCCTAAAGGTGGCCCGGAAGATAAATATTCCCTTAAGCACATCCTGGGCGATTTGTCTAGAATGCTTGATCTTGAGGTGAAATTTGCAGATGACTGCATCGGCGCTGATGCTGCCGAAAAAGCGAAAGATCTGGAGCCGGGACAAGTATTGTTGCTTGAAAACCTTCGTTTCTACAAAGAAGAAGAAAAAGGTGATAAAGAATTTGCAGGTAAACTGGCTAAACTTGGTGATGTATATGTGAATGATGCTTTTGGTACAGCTCACCGTGCACATGCTTCTACATCGATCATCGCTGAATTCTTCCCAACTGAAAAATATTTCGGTTACCTGATGGCGGAAGAATTAAAAAATGCTGAAAAAATCAACAATAACGCTGATAAACCTTTTACAGCAATCATGGGCGGCGCAAAAGTTTCTGATAAGATTCTTTTGATCGAAAGCCTGCTGGATAAAGTTGATAACCTGATTATCGGTGGGGGTATGGCTTATACTTTCGCTAAAGCTCAGGGCGGTGAAATTGGTACTTCTTTACTGGAAGCCGACAGAATGGAATTGTGTTTGGAATTGCTGGAAAAAGCAAAAGCCAAAGGCGTGAACATCCTGCTTCCGGTAGATACCGTGATCGCTGATAAATTTGACAATGAGGCACAAAAGAAAAATGTAGACTCTGGTCAGATCCCGGCCGACTGGATGGGATTAGACATCGGCCCTAAATCTGTAGACCTGTTTACTGATGTGATTAAAAACTCAAAAACTTTATTATGGAATGGCCCGATGGGTGTTTTTGAAATGGCTAATTTTGAGCAGGGCACACGCGCTATTGCTGAAGCTGTAGTGGCGGCAACAAAAGAAAATGATGCTTTTTCACTGATTGGTGGCGGCGATTCTGCAGCTGCAATTGCAAAGTTTGGTCTTGAAGACGAAGTGAGTTATGTTTCTACCGGTGGTGGTGCTTTACTGGAGTATATGGAAGGTAAAGAACTACCGGGCGTAAAAGCAATTAACGATTAAAATAAGCAGAAAAATAGAATTTAGCTCAGATATTCAATGAGTTAAACCTCCAATTTTACCGGAATACGGACACTCGTCCAACTTAAAGGCCAATTCAAAATTGGCCTTTTTGCGTGTGTGGTGGGGAAAAATGGGGAAAATAGTATGTTGATAACTTTTTTGTGGTAGAATGTGGTAAAAAGTGGTAGAAGTATCTATTTTTACACTACATAAAAAGTGTAGATACTATAATGGTTCAATTGTTAGGAGAATTTGATTGTAAATTGGATGCCAAAGGCCGCATGATGGTGCCTTCGGGTCTGAAAAAACAATTGCCAAACGTTGACCAGGAGGGACTTGTGGTAAACAGGGGTTTTGAAAAACACCTGGTGATCTATCCCAAAAAAGTATGGGAAGATATCGTTGAAGAGCTGAGCAAACTCAATCAGTTTGAAAAAAAGACAAGAGAATTTATTCGTTTTTTTACAAGAGGTGCTACAGAACTGACCATGGATTCTGCCGGCAGGGTAAATTTACCTAAGTCGCTGCTCGAATATGCAGGCATTGATGCCGAAGTTGTGCTGGCCTGCCAGTTCAATAAAATTGAACTCTGGTCTAAGTCGGCCTATGATAACTTCATGGACAGTGAGCCTGAAGATTTTGCAAATCTTGCCGAAGAGGTGATGGGAAATAAAAGGAGGGTGGAAGATGGAGAATAATTATCATGTACCGGTACTGCTCAAAGAATGTATTGATGGCTTAAATATTAAACCCGATGGGGTATATGTTGACGTTACCTTTGGTGGCGGTGGCCATTCAAAAGAGATATTGAGCAAGCTGGGCAAAAATGGGATACTGATTGCTTTTGATCAGGACCCGGATGCACAGCGCAACAAGATAGATGATCCAAGGTTTTTGTTTGTGGATCAGAATTTTGCTTTCTTAAAAAATAACCTTCGTTTGCTGGGCTACAAACAGGTGGATGGCATACTGGCTGATCTGGGTGTTTCATCTCATCAGTTCAATGAGCCTGAACGTGGTTTTTCTACCAGGTTTGAATCTTCGCTGGATATGCGTATGGATAAACAGGGCAAGCTTACTGCTGCCGATGTGCTCAATACGTATCCTGAAGAAAAGCTACACAGGATCTTCGGTATCTATGGCGAAGTGAAAAATGCAAAATCACTGGCTAAATCGGTCGTGACTTTCCGTGCCAACCAGCCGATTGACACACTGGCAGATTTTAAACTTGCAGCAGCGGCCCACATCCCGAAAGGAAAAGAAAATAAATATATGGCACAGGTGTTTCAGGCTTTACGGATTGAAGTAAATGCCGAGATCGATGTGCTGGAAAGCTTTTTACTGCAATCTGCAGAAGTGCTGAGCACTGGTGGCAGGTTAGTAGTGATGTCTTACCATTCACTGGAAGACAGGCCGGTAAAAAACTTTATTGCAAAAGGTAAGATCAGGGGAGAAGCAGACAAGGATTTCTTTGGTAACGAAGAAAAGCCCTTTAAGGCCGTTACCCGTAAAGCTGTTGTGGCAGACGAAGAAGAACTCGAAAGAAACAGCAGGGCAAGGAGTGCCAAACTAAGGATTGGAGAAAAGCTATGAATAACCAGTTCAGGGAAGAGATAGAGGAAGAAGATGAATTACCGGAAGAACCGGTCATTAAACTGAAACCCAAAAAGGAAAGGGACACGGAGAGTACGAACCTTTTCTTTAAAAAGCTTTTCACTGAGGGTGCTGTATCAAAGGAATCTGCTACAGCAATGATGCCTTTCCTGATTTTCCTGTCGCTGCTCACGATGTTGTATATCGCGAACAGTCATATGGCAGTGAAAAACATCAGGGATATTGATAAACTAAATAAAGAAGTAAAAGAACTCAGCTGGGAATATAAGTCGCTCAAGGCAGACCTGATGTTCAAAAGCAAGTTGACAGAAGTAGCTAAAAAAGTTGATACGTTAGGCATAAAGGAGCTCACGGAGCCTCCAAAGAAAATTATTGTAAGCAGTGATGAACATTAGAGCTAACATATTATTACGTGTTTATTTGTCCTTCGGACTGATTGTACTGCTTGCCGTGGCAGTATTGATCAGATTATGCGATGTACAATTTGTAGAGGGGCATAAATGGCGTGCCATGGCCGATAGTCTCTCTACAAAGTATATCAATGTGGAGGCTGCCCGTGGTAATATCTACTCTAATGACGGTAGCCTCCTGGCCACATCTGTTCCTGAATATGAATTGCGCATGGACCTGTTTGCCGGTGGCATCAGCGACAATAAACTTTTTTACAGCAAGGTAGATTCACTGGGAATAAAGCTGTCGCAGTTTTTTGGTGACAAGACACCTAAGGAATATTCGCGCATGCTCCGCAGTGCAAGGGCAGACAGTGTGAGGTACCTGCTGATCAAGCGTAAAGTAAATTATCAGGAATTAAAGACTATCCGAACTTTTCCTCTATACAATATAGGAAAGTACAGTGGCGGCCTGATGGCAATCCAGCAAAATAAAAGAATTAAACCTTTCCAGTTCCTGGCTGCCAGGACAATTGGTTACAAGAATGAAAACGTAGCCAATGGTGTAGGTTTGGAAGGTGCTTACGGGAAATATATCAATGGTGAAAGCGGTAAACGCCTGGTACAGCGCATTGCCGGCGGTGTCTGGATGCCCGTGAACGACGAGGCTGAAATTGCACCAAAAGAGGGTGCGGATATCATCTCTACGATTGACATCAACATGCAGGACCTGGCACAAAGCGCGCTGGAAAAACAGCTGATACTGAGCGATGCAGACCACGGGACGGTCATCCTGATGGAAGTAACTACGGGTGAGATCAGGGCGATAGCGAACTATACGCAGGTGGCTCCGGGAGAATATAAAGAGACTTTCAATTATGCAATAGCGGGTAACCAGGATCCGGGATCTACTTTTAAAATAGCATCTTATATGGCTTTGCTTGAAGATGAAAAAGTTGATACCAATACCATGGTCAATACTGGTTCATACCATGTTCCGGGTAAAACGATCGTGGATTCTCACGGGAGTATTGGTGTGGTTACAGTGAAAAAGGCATTTGAAGAATCTTCCAATGCCGCAATTGCTGAACTGGTAAGTACACGGTATAAAGATGATCAGTCTAAGTTTACGGATCATTTGTACGAATGGCACCTGAACGAAAAAATGGGCCTGCAAATTCCCGGAGAAGCACAGCCGGTAGTGAAAAACCCAAAGAACAGGAGCTGGAACAAAAACTTAACCCTGCCACAGATGGCGTACGGATACGAGATGCAGCTGACACCTTTAAAGGTGCTTTCGTTTTATAATGCGGTAGCAAATAACGGAAAATATATCTCGCCGATTTTTGTGAAGGAAATACGCCGTTTGGGTAATCCCGTAGAGCAGTTTAAAGCAAAGGTAATCAATCCGCAGATCTGCTCAGAAAAAACACTGAGTAAAATGCATGCCATGCTGGAAGGTGTAATTACTGAAGGTACCGGAAAACTGATGGGCTCGCCTTTTTACAGGGTTGCCGGTAAAACAGGTACGGCACAGGTGGCCGATGGTAAAAACGGATACAAAGCCAAGAAAAGTTATCAGGCATCATTTGCAGGATACTTTCCGGCAGATAAGCCTAAATATTCGATTATTGTATGTATCAACGGGCCTAAGCACGGGTATTATGGTGCTACGGTTGCAGGGCCGGTATTTAAGGAGATCGCAGACCGGATTTATGCGAGCGACCTCGAGATGTATAACAACGTAGCGGATACGCACCTGGTAGGAAACACAAAAAGCCCGGAAGCGAAAGCGGGACAAAGCAAGGCGGTGAAAAAAGTATACAATGCCCTGGGAATAAAAACACTGTATGCTGCAAAGTCAGACTATTTCAACAGTGTGGATACGAGCAACGGGATTGTTTATGAAGAATATAGTTCTGTGAAAGGCATGATGCCGAACGTAGTGGGCATGGGATTGAAAGATGCCCTGTACCTGCTGGGCAATGCCGGATTAAAAACACGGATCAACGGAAGCGGAAAAGTAATGGCCCAGTCTATTCCTCAGGGAACTAAGATTGGTAAAGGTTTATTGGTACAATTAGCTTTAAGATAAAGATGCAATTGCAGGATGTTTTATATGGAGTAGCGATTACAAACCTGGTGGGCTCAACCAACAGGGAGATCAGCATGTTAACTTTCGACTCGCGCGAGGTACAGAAGGATGCTGTCTTTTTTGCTGTAAAAGGAACTTTATCTGATGGGCACGCTTTTATCAGCCAGACTATTGCTGCCGGTGCATCTGTAATTATTTGCCAGGATATGCCGGAGCAGAAAGATGCCGGCGTGACTTACATTGAGGTAGAAGACTCCAGTGTTGCACTTGGTATTATGGCGGCCAACTACTTTGGCAATCCATCTGCTGCCTTAAAGCTTGTAGGAATTACCGGCACAAATGGAAAAACAACCATTGCCACAATCTTATTCAAATTATTCAGAAGCCTGGGCTTTCATACCGGTATGATTTCTACCGTGCAGAACCAGATTGATGATGAGATCATTGCGGCCACACATACCACACCAAATCCATTGGCGCTGAACAAGCTGCTGAGGGATATGGTAACTGCAGGCTGTACACACTGCTTTATGGAAGTGAGTTCACATGCCGTAGTGCAGCACAGGATAGAAGGTTTAACTTTTGTAGGTGGGGTATTCTCTAATATCACGCATGACCATCTGGATTTCCACAAGACATTTGACAATTATATCCGCGCCAAAAAGGCTTTTTTTGATGATCTCCCAAAATTGGGATTTGCATTAACCAATGCCGATGATAAAAATGGAATGGTGATGCTGCAGAATACCAAAGCATCCAAAAAAACATATGCGCTGAAACAGCTTGCGGATTATAAAGGACGCGTTATCGAAAACAGGTTTAGCGGATTAAACCTCGAAATTGATGAAGTTGATGTGTTTTTTAAACTTGTAGGTTCATTTAATGCGTATAACCTGCTTGCAGCATATGGCACTGCCATGCTGCTGGACCAGGATAAAGTAGCGGTGCTGACGATTCTGAGCAACCTGAGCGGTGCTGAAGGACGCTTTGACTATGTGAGCAATGCAAAACAGATTATCGGAATTGTAGATTATGCTCATACGCCCGATGCTGTACAGAATGTACTGAGCACAATTCAGGATATCAGGAAAGGCACAGAGCAGGTGATCACGGTGATTGGCTGTGGTGGCGACAGGGATAAGACCAAACGCCCGGTAATGGCACAGGTGGCCTGCGACTGGAGCGACAAGGTGATCCTGACCTCAGACAATCCAAGAACGGAAGACCCGCTGGAAATCCTGAAAGAAATGGAAGCCGGGGTATCACCAACAAACAGACGTAAAACATTAACAATAGCCGACCGCAGGGAGGCCATAAAAACGGCTTGTCACCTTGCGCGTCCGGGGGATATTATCCTGATCGCAGGCAAAGGACATGAGAAATACCAGGATATAAATGGCGTGAAGCATCATTTTGATGATAAAGAAGTATTAACCGAACAATTAAACTTAATCAGCTGATGCTATATTATCTATTTGAATATTTAGACGCACACTATGAATTTCCCGGGTTAAGGTTATTCCAGTACATTACGTTCCGTACATCGCTGGCTATCATTATCTCGCTGATCATCACTACTGTATATGGCAGAAGGCTGATCAATTTCCTGCATAAAATGCAGGTAGGGGAAACGGTGAGGAATTTGGGCCTTGAAGGACAGATGCAGAAACAGGGTACCCCAACAATGGGTGGGCTCATTATTCTGGCAGGTATTCTTGTGCCTACAATTTTACTGGCCAATCTTACAAACGTTTATGTACTGCTGCTGATCGTAACTACCATATGGATGGGGGCGGTTGGTTTTGTGGATGATTATATCAAAGTATTCAAAAAAAATAAAGAAGGGCTGGCCGGAAGGTTTAAGATTGTTGGACAGGTAGGCCTGGCGCTGATCATAGGCTGGACGATGTACTTTAACCCGAATATCGTTGTAAGGAAAACAGTGGATGAAACGGTGGCAAGCAAAAGCAATGCGCCGATGGTACTGAGACAGAAAGGCGGTAAGTTCTACTATACGCAGGACGTGAAGTCTACGATTACAAACATCCCTTTCTATAAGAACAACGAGCTGGATTATGCCAAGGTGCTCAATTTCCTTCCCGGATCTGAGAAATATACCCTGCTGGTATTCATATTTTTTGTGGTGTTTATCATCACTGCGGTTTCTAACGGGGCGAATATTACGGATGGAATTGACGGACTGGCTACAGGTACGTCGGCAATTATAGGAATTACGCTCGGATTACTGGCTTATGTATCAGGTAATACGATGATGGCCGATTATCTGAATATACTCTATATTCCAAATTCGGGTGAACTGATGATTTTTGCAGGGGCTTTTGTGGGTGCCTGTGTAGGATTTTTATGGTACAATTCGTATCCCGCCCAGGTATTTATGGGCGATACGGGAAGTCTGGCTATCGGTGGGATCATCGCTGCCTTTGCCATCATGATCAGGAAGGAATTGTTAATCCCGATTCTGTGCGGGGTTTTCGTAATTGAATTGTTGTCGGTAATGATCCAGGTTTTTTGGTTTAAATATACGAAGAGACGCTTTGGAGAAGGCAGAAGGGTGTTCCTGATGTCGCCCCTGCATCACCATTATCAAAAGAAAGGATATCATGAGGCCAAGATCGTTACGCGGTTTTGGATTATCTGTATCCTGCTGGCTATTATCACGATCATCACTTTAAAACTGAGGTAATGGAAGGAAAAAGAATCGTTATACTCGGCGCCGGTGAAAGCGGAATTGGTGCGGCAATGCTGGCGCAGAAGCAGGGCTTTGAAGTTTTTGTTTCCGATTTTGGCGCAATTGCCGACAGGTATAAAGCTACGCTGATTGAGCTGAACATCGCATTTGAGGAAAAGCAACATACAGAAACACTGATCTTAAATGCGGATGAGGTGATCAAAAGTCCTGGGATCCCGGATACGGTAGCGATCATTAAGGGGCTGAAGAAAAAGAATATTCCGGTAATCTCAGAAATTGAGTTTGCCAAAAGATATACCACGGCAAAAACGATCTGCATTACGGGGTCAAATGGTAAGACCACTACTACGATGCTCACTTACCATATCCTGAAAAAAGCGGGCCTGAACGTTGGCCTGGCAGGAAACATCGGGCATAGCTTTGCAGCGCAGGTGGCCACGGAGAATTTCGACTGGTATGTCCTGGAGATATCAAGCTTTATGCTGGATGACATGTTTGACTTTAAGGCCGACATTGCCATACTGCTGAACATTACGCCAGACCATCTGGACAGGTACGATTATAAGATGGCGAATTATGCTGCATCCAAGATGCGCATCACGCGAAACCAGAAGCCAGAAGACCATTTTATCTACTGTGCCGATGACGAAGAAACACTAAAAGCATTGAAAAATGTGAAGGTAAATGCAACACAGAGCCCGTTCTCTATCCGTAAAAAGCTGGAAGGCGGCGCATATCTCGAAGGCAATAATATACATATCAACATTAATCCATTAGATCCATTAACCATGTCAATCTCAGAGTTAGCCCTGCAGGGCAAGCACAATATCTACAACTCAATGGCTTCGGGCATAGTTGCGAAAGTACTGGATATCCGCAACGCAACCATCCGTGAGAGTATGGGAGATATTAAAAATATCGAACACAGGTTGGAACATGTGGCTAAAATATCGGGTGTGGATTATATCAATGATTCCAAAGCTACCAATGTAAACTCTACCTGGTATGCGCTGGAAAGTGTAAATCCTGAGGTGATCCTGATCATGGGCGGTGTGGATAAGGGGAATGACTACGATATGTTGAAAGACCTGGTAAAGCAGAAAGTGAAAGCGATCGTTTGCCTGGGCAAAAATAATAAGCGGATTCATGAAGCTTTTGAAAATGATGTGGAAGTGATTGTAAATACTTTCTCTGCACATGAAGCCGTACAGGTGGCTTACCATCTGGCTACGAAAGGAAATACTGTATTATTATCTCCTGCCTGCGCAAGCTTTGACTTATTCAGAAACTATGAAGACCGTGGCAATCAATTTAAGATGGCTGTAAAAGAATTATAAAAATGGGTGCATTTCAAGTGCTGTTAGAGAAAACGAAGGGCGACCGCTGGATATGGCTGATCATAATCCTGCTTTCCCTGATTTCCATCCTTACTGTTTACAGTGCCACAGGAACGCTGGCCTATAAACAAGGGAAGACGGTGGAAAAAATACTGATCACCAAACACCTGATTTTTGTAGTGATGGGGATCGGTATGATCTATATTGCGCACTTGCTGGATTATAAATATTACGCCGGGATATCCAAGATCTTAATGATCATCACGATACCCCTGCTGTTTTATACACTGATTTTTGGAGCGAGCCTGAATGATGCTTCGCGCTGGGTGAAGATCCCGATTATCGGGCTTACCTTTCAAACCTCGGATTTAGCTAAACTGGCCTTGATTACGTTCCTGGCTCGGATGCTGACGAAAAAGCAGGAAAATATTAAAGATGTAAAAACTTCATTTATCCCGATCATGGGCTCTGTATGTGTGGTATTTATTTTGATTGCCCTGGCCAACTTGTCCACTGCATTGATGCTGTTTGGCGTAAGTATTTTACTGCTGATCATTGGCAGGATCAGTATCAAACAGATACTGACTGTTTGTGCGGGCGGTTTTGTACTGCTAATGTTTGTGGTTTTCCTTGGCCCAAGGCGCGAAACTTACAAATCGCGTATCAATTCATTTTTACACCCGGAACTACAGAATTCGGATAAGACCTTCCAGGCCGATATGTCTAAAATAGCACTGGCAACAGGTGGTTTCTTTGGTAAAGGGCCGGGAAACAGTACGCAGCGGAACTTCCTGCCGCATCCTTATTCTGACTTTATCTTCGCGATCATTGTGGAGGAATATGGCATTTTTGGGGCCATGATCATTATTGTGCTGTACCTGGTACTGCTGTACCGCTGTGTCAGGATCGTCACGCAAAGCCCCAAGGCTTTTGGGGCCCTGCTGGCCGCAGGACTGAGTTTTAGTTTAACTATACAGGCCTTTGCCAATATGGCTGTAGCGGTAGGTCTAGGCCCGGTAACGGGAGTTCCGCTGCCGCTGGTAAGTATGGGTGGTACATCGATGATCTTTACCAGTATTGCATTCGGTATTATTTTGAGTGTAAGCAGGGATGTGGAAGAAAATGGTAAGAAAGCACTGGAAGATATCGTTACCAAGAGTGAAAGCAACAGTAGAAAAGTAGTTATCGGTGATTTATCGGCAATTGCATAAATAAAAAAGAATGAGAGCAACAAGGATAATTATTTCAGGTGGAGGTACTGGCGGACATATATTTCCGGCCATCGCTATAGCCAATGCGCTAAGGCGGACAGAACCCGGCTGTGAAATATTATTTGTTGGGGCAACCGGAAGGATGGAAATGGAAAAAGTTCCTGCCGCCGGATACAGGATTGTGGGTTTAAATATAGCCGGCATACAGCGGGGCTCTATTGTGAAGAACCTCGGTCTGCCGTTTAAGCTGATGGGCAGTGTACAAAAGGCGATGAAACTGATCTCGGACTTTAAACCGGATGTAGTAGTAGGCGTTGGTGGATATGCCTCGGGGCCGGTCCTGTTTGCTGCTTCATGGAAAAATGTGCCTTACCTGATACAGGAGCAAAATTCTTATGCAGGGATTACCAATAAAAGGCTTGGAAAAAATGCTGCGAAGATTTGTGTGGCTTTTGACGGGATGGACGAATTTTTTCCTGCTGCCAATATCCTGAAGACAGGTAACCCTGTACGTAAGGATGTGGTGGATATTGAAAACAAGCACTTTCATGGGGCCGAATTGCTGAAGCTGGACCCACTGAAAAAAACGATCCTGGTAACGGGCGGAAGCCTTGGCGCAGGAACGCTGAATAAAAGCATAGAAAAACATTTGCAGGACTTTGTTGAGCAGGATGTTCAACTGATCTGGCAGACAGGTAAATATTATTACACAGGAATTATGGAACGCATCGGCCCAAATTTTCATCCGAATGTGCGTATCCTGGAATTTTTAAACCAGATGGATTTAGCCTATGCTGCCGCTGATGTGATCATTTCAAGGGCAGGAGCAGGCACCATTGCTGAACTTTGCCTGATTAAAAAACCTGTGATCCTGGTGCCTTCGCCAAATGTGGCCGAAGACCACCAGACAAAAAATGCTTTGGCATTGGTAAAGAACAATGCAGCAATGCTGATCAATGACCGCTCTGCCGAAGATACATTGGTTAAAGAAGCACTGGATCTGCTGAAAGATGAAGAAGGCTGCGAATTGTTAAGTGAAAACATTGGCAGGATGTCATTGCCCGAAGCTGATGAACTGATCGCTGCAGAAATTTTTAAACTGGCAGGAAAAGGAGGAATATAAAAATGGAACTGGAATTAATCAAACGCGTTTATTTTGTTGGTGTCGGTGGCATCGGGATGAGTGCGCTTGCGCGTTACTTTAAAAAACGCGGATGCCAGGTCAGCGGTTATGATAAAACCCGCACCGTTTTAACCTCAGTGCTGGAGGAAGAAGGAATACTGATCACCTATACGGATGCTTTGGCGTCGTTACAGGAAGAATATCTTGTTAAAAATGAAGAAACCCTGGTGGTTTATACGCCGGCTATTCCTAAGGATTCAATACTGCTCAATTATTTCCGCGACCAGGGATTTGATCTTCAGAAAAGATCGCAGGTGCTGGGAATCATCAGCAAGGGACAATTTTGTATTGCAGTGGCGGGTACACATGGAAAAACAACTACTTCCACCATCATTGCACACATCCTGACCGATACGGGTTACGGATGTACTGCTTTTCTGGGTGGTATTGCTACCAACTACGCCAGTAATTTCCTGATCGGGGACAATGATGTGGTTGTAGTGGAGGCGGATGAATATGACCGGTCTTTCCTGACGCTGCATCCTGATATCGCAGTGATCACGTCAATGGATGCAGACCATCTGGATATTTATGGCGATGCAGCTCAGCTGCATGAGTCCTTTTACCTTTTTGCAGGTCAGTTGAAAGAAGGCGGGACGCTGTTTGTTAAACAGGGATTGCCAATGACAGCAGGAATTACCTACAGTGCAGGAATGAACTCGATGGTGCAATCAGGTAATATCAGAGTTGAGAACGGTGATTTTGTATTTGATTATACGGATGCCGGGGTAACCATTACGGATATCAAATCGATGCTGCCGGGGAAACACAATGTGGAGAACACCACTGTGGCAATTGCGGCTGCATTGAGGCTGGGGATCTCTCCTGAAAAGGTGAAAGCCGCAGTGGCCAGTTTCAGAGGTGTGAAGAGACGTTTTGAATATATCGTTAGAGATGAGAAACATATTTATATAGATGACTATGCGCACCATCCTGAAGAATTGCGTGCCTGTTTTCATGCGGTAAGGCAATTGTACCCGGAGACAAAACTGACGGTGGTTTTTCAGCCGCATTTGTTTAGCCGTACAAAAGATTTTGCAGCAGAATTTGCAAAGGTGCTCAGTACCGTGGATGAACTGCTGCTGCTGGATATTTACCCGGCACGTGAGCTGCCGCTGGAAGGAATAACTTCTGCATGGTTATTGGATCAGATGAGCCTGGCTGAGTGTGCAATTTATACCAAAGATGAAGTGCTTGGCTACGTAACGGAGATGCAGCCGGAATTGCTCCTCACTGTAGGTGCCGGTGATATAGATACATTGATTCAACCGTTAAAAAATATTTTAACTCATGTTTAATAGGGTCAATTGGAAATTTGTTTTTAAATGTTTTGCCTGGCTGGTATGCCTTGGCGGAATAGTGACCTTAATGAGCTTTGTTGAGGTAAAAAAACATACAGTCCTTTGTACCAATATCAAGATTCTTATTCCCGGAGCAGATAATTTTATTGAAAGAGAAGAAATAGATGCCATATTAAAACAGAGTGAAGGCCAGCTGATCGGGCGCAGCCTGGAGGGTATTAATCTGAATGCGATTGAAGAGAAAATCAAGGCTAATCCATACATCGCCTTATCTACGGTTTACGCTGATATGGATGGGGTTATACATATTGAAATCAGTCAGCGACAGCCCATCCTGCGGATCATTAATGCCGGTGGACAAGACTATTATATCGACCGTAACGGGTTAAAAATGCCGGTTTCTCCCAACTTTACCGCCAACGTACTGGTGGCAAACGGGCACATCCTGGAGCATTTTAGCGGCAAGGTTGATACGCTGATCACCAAAATGGCGGCAGACTTATACAAAACGGCATTATTTTTGAAAAAAGATACATTATGGGACGCACAAATTGAACAGATATTTGTTAATGATAAGGATGATATTGAACTGGTGCCAAGAGTGGGCGACCAGCGCATTATCCTGGGCACAGCAGATTCACTGGATACCAAGATGACTAACCTGCTTGCCTTCTACAAAAAAGCAATGCCCCAGGTTGGCTGGGATACCTATAAAACTATTAATATCAAGTATTCAAATCAGATCGTTTGTGAAAAGAACAATCCGGATTCACTGCGCCGTGCAATGGGAGCTGCTACAGCATTTAAACCAACCATGGCAGCAGCAAAGAAGGTAATGGATTCACTTGTGAAAGCGGAAATCGCTTCGGAACTGCATAATAATCCGGATGAAAATGAGATCATGACTACTGTCCCGGATGAAAATTTTGCTCCCGTGGTAGCTGCAGCTGTGCACAAACCTGAAGTGAAGAAGGTGGAAAAACCAGCGGCAAAAGCACCTGAGCTGAAAAAGGCTGTAGCAAAACCGGTAGCAAAAAGCAGCTGGAAACCCGAAGCTAAAAAAACTGAAGTAAAAAAGGCTGTTGTAAAGCCCGAGGTAAAGAGTACCTGGAAGCCTGAAGCGAAAAAGACGGACAAACCAGCGGCGGCTAAAACAGAAGAAAAAAAGACAGTAAAGCCAGCGGGAATAAAAAAGGCCGCTGCAAAACCCGAAGTTAAAAGTTCGGCAAAACCGGCAGCTGATAAAGCAGCAGTAAAAAAGACGGTGAAACCAGCTGAAGAGAAAAAGACAGTGAAGCCGGCTGAGCTGAAGAAACCTGCAAAGGCGCATACATCGGCCATGCCAGAAATCAGATGGATAAAACCAGTGACAAAGGCAGCAAAACCAGCGGATAAAAAAGATACCAAGAAAAACAAATAGTATATAATTCGACAAATAGATATAGTTATGGGCAAAGAAAAAACTACCGTTCAATCTCCGATAGTAGTGGGATTAGATATCGGTACCACTAAAATCTGTGTGATAGTTGGTCGCAGAACACAGCATGGGAAAGTTGAGGTTTTGGGTATAGGCAAAGCAGAATCTGCGGGAGTAACCCGTGGTGTAGTTTCGAATATACAAAAAACTGTACAGGGTATTTCACAGGCTGTTGAACTGGCAAGCGGCCAGTCTAACGTGGAGGTACGTGTAGTAAACGTTGGTATTGCCGGTCAGCATATCAAAAGTTTGCAGCACCGTGGAATCCTGACAAGGAGGGAGCTGAATAACGAGATCAGTAAAAAAGACCTGGATAAGTTAATTGATGATATGTTCAAACTGGTTATGCCCCCGGGAGAAGAGATCATCCATGTACTGCCACAGGAATTTACTGTTGATAACGAGCCGGGCGTAAAAGACCCGATCGGAATGGCTGGTGTACGACTGGAAGCTAATTTCCACATTATCTCCGGACAGGTTACTGCAGTAAAGAACATCATGAGATGCGTAAGCAATGCCGGCTTGCAAACTCAGGAGCTGATACTGGAGCCTCTTGCCTCTTCTGAATCTGTATTGAGCGAAGAAGAGAAAGAAGCAGGGATTGCTCTGGTAGATATCGGTGGTGGTACTACTGATATTGCGATCTTCCACGAAGGTATTATCCGTCATACTGCTGTGATTCCTTTTGGCGGAAACAGTGTTACTGAAGATATCCGTGAAGGTTGTTCTGTAATGCGAAATCAGGCCGAGCTGCTGAAAACCCGTTTCGGGTCGGCACTGGCAGAAGAAAATAAAGAAAACGAAATTATCTGTGTACCCGGTTTAAGGGGCAGAGAGCCAAAAGAGATTTCTGTAAAGAACTTAGCGTATGTGATCCAGGCCCGTATGGAAGAAATCATTGAGCATGTTTATTACGAGATCAAATCTTCTGGTTATGAGAAGAAGCTGATTGGCGGTGTAGTGATCACAGGTGGTGGAGCATTGCTGAAACACCTTTCACAGCTGGTAGAATATGTGACTGGTTTGGATTGCCGTGTAGGTTATCCCAACGAGCATCTGTCCAAGTATGAAGATATGCCAAAGACCATATATGACGACCTGAAAAGCCCGATGTATGCGACGAGCGTTGGCCTGCTGATCAAAGGGATCCAAAAAGCTGAAGAGCTGATGGAAGAACTGAAGCAGCCGGGAGTGTATGTGGAAAAACCATCGGCTGATAAGGCAAAAGTAAAACGCCCGGGAGGTGGATTGTTTGATAAGTTACTGGCTAAGACCAAGGACTTTATCAAAGATGACATGAACGTAAGCGATGAGGACTATATAAAACCGTAATATTTATCAACAAAGCGCGACTTTTCCACATTACACACAATTGTGGATAACTAGTGTGGAAAAAGTGTTAATATTACGTTGAGAGATGAACAGGTAGAACCAATTTTTAAGTAACTGATTCATAAATATATGTATTTTGAAATGTTAAAAGATAAGTCATCAATCATCAAGGTAATTGGTGTTGGTGGCGGTGGTGGTAATGCGGTTAACCATATGTACCGTCAGGGAATTGCAGGTGTAGACTTTATTATTTGTAACACTGATGCGCAGGCATTGGAGTTTAGTCCTATACCCAATAAAGTACAGCTAGGTGCAAGTTTGACCGAAGGAATGGGCGCAGGCTCGATTCCCGAAGTTGGAAAAAATTCGGCTATAGAAAATATAGACGATATCAAAAGCATGTTGGGCAGTACCACAAAAATGTTGTTCATCACTGCCGGAATGGGCGGTGGAACAGGTACAGGTGCCAGTCCGATCATTGCCCAGGCAGCGAAAGAACTGGATATCCTGACTGTTGCGATCATTACTACGCCTTTCTCATTTGAAGGAAAGCGCCGTAAGATGCAGGCCGAAGATGGTTTGGATGAGCTCAAAAAATATGTGGATTCTTACCTTGTAATCTCTAACGACAGGTTGCGTGAGATATTTGGAAACCTGACGCTGGGCTCTGCCTTTGCACAGGCCGATGATATCTTAACTACCGCGGCAAAGGGTATTGCAGAGATTATCACTGTTCCGGGATATATCAACGTGGATTTTAAGGATGTGCGTACGGTAATGAAAGACAGTGGTGTATCGATCATGGGCAGCTTTGCCTGCGAAGGCGAGAACAGAGCGCTAATGGCTGTTGAAGGTGCCCTGGCATCACCATTATTAAAAGATAACGAAATTGAAGGTGCAAGATATATATTGCTGAACATCAGTTCTGGTTTACGTGAAGTAACAATGGACGAGGTGGCGATCATCACAGACTACATACAGGACAAGGCAGGTTTATCTGCTGATCTGATCTGGGGTAACTGTATTGATGAAAACCTGGGCGATAAATTATCGGTGACGATTATTGCTACCGGATTCCAGACTACGGAACAACGTGCGAAGGACAAACAGAATGTAAAGAAAATATCTTTGCTGACCCCGGAAGAAGCCCCACTGGTAAAACCACTGGAGCCCGTAAATTCTTTTATCGAGCCTAAAGCAGGTATTTCTGCTGAGCCGGTAATGAAACTGAAAGAAGACATCAAGCAGTCTGATCTTTTTGGCGACATGTACAGCAATAACAAAGGAAGACAAGCTGAAGAGCCTGAAAGTGCCATGATCAGGCATACGCTGGTTGAAGAAGAAAGTCCGGCTGCCGAAGCAAAACAGGAAGCTGGAATTGATTTTGAACTGAAAGTATCTGAAACGGATTTTGTTTTTGAAACCCCTAAATCCAACTATGTTGAACCTGTTGCACAGGTACAGGAAGAAGAAGTTGCAGAACCGGGACTTGATGATGATAAAAGCGATGAATCGATAGCAGATCAGCTGCAGAAGTCCAAAGAAAGGATTATGCGTCTGAAAGACCTGAGCATGAAACTGCGTACCACCAATGGTTTGCAGGAAATGGAGAATGAACCGGCTTATAAACGCAAGCAAATGCAATTGCAGCAGGTACAGCATTCTTCAGAGTCGCAGGTATCAAGATTTACATTAAGCAATGATGAAGACGGAGGTACTGAGATCAGGCCTAACAATTCATTCCTACACGATAATGTTGATTAATCCTTTCTAAATTTTTAACAGAAGCCTTAACAAATTATTTGTTAGGGCTTTTTTTGCATTTATAAATGCTGTTGTGGCAGATAATAAAGTATACTAAATTAGTAGACCTTGTATATCAGCTGCAGAAAGCTTAAATTCGCACCAAATAAGAAAACTTAAATACAGTAACATTGGATATTTTTGAAAAGATAGCAAAGCATATGGGCCCTCTTGGGCAACACCAAAAGTGGTCACATGGATATTTTTCCTTCCCAAGACTGGAGGGAGAAATTGCTCCGCATATGAATTTTCGGGGTAAAGAACACCTGGTCTGGAGTTTAAATAATTATCTGGGTTTAGCTAATCATCCCGAGGTAAGAGAGGCAGACAAGAATGGTGCTGCTGATTTCGGTATGGCCTATCCAATGGGTGCCAGGATGATGTCCGGGAATTCTAAATACCATGAGCAGCTTGAAACTGAACTTGCCGCATTTGTAGGTAAACCGGATGCTTTCCTGCTGAACTTTGGATATCAGGGAATGGTATCAATTATTGATTGCCTGGTTGACAGAAACGATGTTATTGTATATGATGGCGAAAGCCATGCCTGTATCATTGACGGCCTTCGCCTTCATTTGGGCAAACGTTTTGTGTATAAACATAATGATATTGATAGCGCCCGCAAACAACTTGAACGTGCTACCAAACTGGTAGAACAAACCGGCGGAGGTATCCTTGTGATCACTGAAGGTGTGTTTGGGATGTCTGGTGCGCAGGGAAAGATCAAGGAGATCATCGACCTTAAAAAGGAATTTAATTTCCGCCTGCTGATCGACGATGCCCATGGTTTTGGTACAATGGGTAAAACAGGTGCCGGAACGCATGAAGAACAGGACAGCATAGAGGGAGTAGACATTTATTTTGCAACCTTCGCCAAGTCGATGGCCGGTATCGGTGCCTTTGTAGCCTCTACAGAGGAGATCACCAATTTCCTGCGGTATAACATGCGTTCACAGACCTTTGCTAAGGCATTGCCTATGCCTATGGTAATTGGCTTGCTCAAACGCCTGGAGCTGCTTAAAAACAATCCTGAACTGAGAGAACGCCTGTGGCATATTGCTACTACTTTGCAAAAAGGATTGCGCGACCGCGGATTTGACCTGGGCATTACCGATACAATGGTTACGCCCGTATTTTTGAAAGGCGAGCTGCAGCAGGCTACAGCACTTACCCTGGATCTTCGTGAAAATTATGGAATTTTCTGCTCTATAGTAATCTACCCTGTAATCCCGAAAGGTTTGATTGAGCTGCGTTTGATCCCAACAGCGATGCACACCATTGAGGACGTAAACCGTACTCTTGAAGCATTCAGTGCAATTGCGGAGAAGTTAAATAGTGGCCACTATAATGATAATCAGTTTATCTCGAAATAGTTTAGGTACGCTGCATAAAAACGCCCTTTAATCATGATTAAGGGGCGTTTTTTATTGTCCTTGTTTTTCATTTGCTTAATTACCAGCCCAATAACTCCGATTTTATACGAATTTTGTGGATAACCCGCGTTTTTGTGGAAAAAAAGGAGGTTTAAGGCGTTTTATTTCTTAAACTAATTTTTCGTTTATTAGAATAATCCGCTTACATTAGTAATTAAGTATTAATCAAACCTAAAATATAAACCAAAAGGTAATTAGAATGAAAAAATTTGATGACTTAAAAAAACTTGTGGATTCATTGGAAACCGATGCAGACAAGTTTTACAACAAGGCCAACAGTGCTGCCGGAACGCGTGTCCGTAAAGGAATGCAGGATCTTAAAAATATAGCTCAGGCTATACGTTTAGAGATCCAGGAAACAAAAAATAAAGAAGCTTAACCAATTTCTTTTGATTTGATAACGCCCCGGTATGAACGGGGCGTTTTTCGTTTGCGCCCAGGAAGGGCAGCATCTTATGGCCTTATCTTTTCGATTTGGGCAGCAATCTCCTGGTTTAAACCAGCAGAAGCGGGTACAAGTGGTAAACGTACGTAGTCACCGCAGATACCAAGTTGTTTTAAAGCAGCTTTAACGCCTGCCGGATTGCCTTCTGCGAACATCAGGCGTGTAAACTCTACCAATTGCAAATGCAATGGCTGAGCGGCTTTAAAATCGCCTTTAAGAGAAAGCCTGATCATTTCTGACAGCTCAAACGGCAGCGCATTCCCTACTACGGAAATCAGACCTGCCCCGCCTAAGGCGATCATTGGCAGTGCTACAGGATCATCACCAGAGATCAGCAGAAAATCTGCAGGTTTATCTCTCATAATCTGGTTAAACTGGTCAAAACTTCCCGATGCTTCTTTCGTGCCTATAATATTTTTAAAGTCATGCGCCAGCCTGCATGTTGTCTCCGGACTTACATTACTGGCCGTGCGGCCGGGTACATTGTATAACAGCACATCCATATCAGTAGATTCACTGATGGCTTTGTAATGCTGATAAATTCCTTCCTGTGTTGGTTTATTGTAATACGGGCTGGCAGAAAGTATGGCGTCATAACCATTACGGTCAAAATCTTTGATCGATTCTATTACTTCTGCTGTATAATTTCCGCCGATACCTGCTACAAGAGGTACCCGTCCGTTATTTATTTCTGCTGTATATGCCCAGATCTTCTTCTTCTCTTCCTTGCTGAGTGTTGCCGACTCTCCTGTGGTACCCAATGATACCAGGTATTCTACCTTTCCGTCGATCTGGTAGTTGATCAGTTTCTCTAAACCGTCGTAATCTACCGACCCATCTGCATTAAATGGTGTAACCAGTGCTACACCCGTTCCATGGAATCTGTTCATTTTTATTTAACTTTTTACTTCAATAGCTCTAATAAATCTTCCTCCGAAATCAGGGGAATATTCAGTTTCTGGGCTTTCTCCAATTTAGAAGGCCCCATATTATCACCGGCAACCAGATAGTTCAGTTTCGCAGAGATGCTGCTCAATATCTTCCCGCCGTTGCTTTCTATGATCTCCTTCAGCTCTTCTCTGCTGTGATTTTCAAAAACCCCCGAAATTACGAATGTTTTTCCAGTTAATTTGTCACTTTGCAGAGTAATCACTGTGTTTATTGCTTCAAATTGTAATCCATAGGATTTCAGCAGGTTAATTTGATCAGTGTGGGCGGGATTACTAAAGTATTCGATGATGCTTTCTGCAATCCGCTGTCCGATCTCGTCAATCGCAGTAAGCTCTTCCGCTGAAGCGGCAATCAGGTTATCTATATTTTTTGTCCCGATGGCAAGTTTCCTGGCCACAGTTTCGCCAACATAGCGTATACCCAGGCCAAAAAGCACCTTTTCAAAAGGCATTTCTTTGGAGAGTTCTATGCCTTTCAGCATATTCTCTATCGAGCGCTCACCAAACCTCTCGATATTTTTAAGCTCCTCGGCTTTATCCTTAAGGATATACAGGTCGCTGATATGTTTTACAAGTCCCCGCTGATAAAAAGATTCTATTGTTTCATCTCCCAGTCCGTCGATGTTCATCGCTTTGCGCGAAATAAAATGCTGGATCTTTCCAACAATCTGGGGAGGGCAGGCTTCATCGTTAGGGCAGTAAAATGCTACTTCGCCTTCGTTACGGATGAGGGCAGTGCCGCACTCGGGGCATTCCGTCGGATAGATTACCCTTTTGGCGCCCGGTGCACGTTTATCCAGGTTCACATTCATGATCTTGGGGATGATCTCTCCGCCTTTCTCCACCATTACGGTATCACCAACATGCAGGTCAAGCCTTTCTATCTCGTTTGCATTGTGCAGAGTTGCCCGCTTTACCGTTGTTCCTGCCAGCAGTACCGGTTTTAAATTGGCTACAGGCGTAACCGCACCTGTTCTGCCCACCTGGTAGCTCACGCGTTCCAGTACTGTTTCTACTTCTGCGGCTTTATATTTGTAAGAAATTGCCCATCTGGGTGATTTAGCCGTAAACCCAAGTTCCTGCTGCTGCGAGAAACTGTTTACCTTGATCACAATTCCGTCAATGTCGTAAGTCAGCTTAAAGCGCTGCTGTTCCCAGTAGTGGATAAACTCCAGGACTTCCTCAATGTTGCTGCTCAATTTAGTATCCTGCGATACATGGAAGCCCCATTTTTTCAGTGCTTCAAGGCTTTCCCAATGCGTTTTAAAATACTCTTTTTCTGTATTCCAGGAATAGAAGAAAGCATCCAGCGGCCGTTTTGCCACCTCTTTCGGGTCCTGCATTTTTATTGTCCCCGAGGCAAAATTACGGGGATTGGCATATGAAAGCTCGCCCAGTTCTTCCCGCTCTTTGTTCAGTCTTTCAAATGCGGCCCTGTGCATCAGGATCTCGCCGCGTATTTCAAACAGGGGAGGGGCATCTGCTTTTTTAAGGTGATGCGGGATATTGCTGATTGTTTTTACATTGGAGGTCACATCATCACCTTTGGTTCCGTCTCCGCGTGTAACTGCCCTTGAAAGGTTGTTATTCTCATAGGTGAGGCTGATGGATAAGCCGTCAAACTTGAGCTCACAAACGTATTCGAAATTTTCACCTATAGATTTTTTAATACGCTCATCAAAGTCGCGCAGGTCCTGCTCATTATATGTGTTGCCCAGGGACAGCATTGGCCATTTGTGCTTGACGGTCACAAAGTTCTTAGTGATATCACCGCCCACTTTAAGTGTAGGCGAATCCGGATCTGCAAACTCAGGGTGTTCTTTTTCGAGCCTGCTGAGTTCTTCCAGTTTTTTATCAAACTCATAGTCGGCGATGGTAGGCATCGCCAAAACATAATAATTGTAGCTGTGCTGGTTAAGTTCCTTAACCATGGCATCCATAGTGTCCTGAATAGAAGATTGTGACATGACGCGAAGTTATTTATTTTTGTTCAGCTCTTTTCCTACTTCGTGGAAGATCGTCAGGAAATTATTCTGCAGCTGCTGCTTAAATTCCTCCAGCTGGCTGGTAAGAATATCCAGTTGTTCCTGCTGGAAGGGCTCTGTCCACAGGCGCATACAGATCCGGTTAAGGGAATAGGTGATGTTTTCAATTTTAGCATAACTGAAAAGGTACCTGCTTTTGATGAACTCATCCAGGAATTTGTCAAAACGACGCTGGTCCGGCAGCCCGGCAAGGCGTAAAAAACCAGTCAGGCCTTCGCTGCGCGAAGCCTGCAGCTGACTGTAAAAGATATCCGTATCCACTATGTCCTGTGTGAGCAGCAAATGGTCCAGGATCAGCTCCAGGCCAATGTGCGCCAGAAAAAAGGCTTTAACCGGCCCGGTTTCCACAGCCGGAAGGATCATCTGTTTGAGTATGGCGGTCTGTTCTTTAAAGAAGTTTGAGGAATGAAATATCCTGTCCACTTCAAGATGTCTTTTCCATCCTTTAAGCAGGGCATCGTATTCTGGTACGTCCCTGAACAAATATTCGTCTTTCTGCGGGTTAAGGTTCCAGTTTTTATCTGCATTCTTAATCAGATCGGGCAACACTACGCCCATTACGATATAATCGTTCGTGTTTTTTCGCTCAAAGTAAAAATGGGAAAGGAAGTTCATCGCTTTAAAAGTAGAAATTTTTTAACAAGGCTTTTCTTATCTTTGCCAAAAAGTATAGAATAATGACCAATTTTGTTGACGAATTAAGATGGAGAGGCATGCTGCATGATATCATGCCCAATGCAGAAGATAAATTAAATGAGGGCATGTGCTCGGGATATATCGGCTTTGATCCTACAGCTGATTCCTTACATGTTGGTCACCTTACACAGATCATGACGCTTATTCATTTCCAGCGCGCCGGCCATAAGCCCTATGCTCTGGTGGGCGGAGCTACCGGAATGGTAGGAGATCCTTCAGGCAAATCAGACGAACGGAACCTTTTGAATGAGGAGACGCTTGCGGTAAACCTGGAAGGGATAAAAAAACAACTGAAGCAATTCCTGACCTTTAGTGATGAAGGCAATGGTGCGGTGATGGTAAACAATGCCGACTGGTTCAAAAACTTCAGCTTTTTAGATTTTATCAGGGATGTGGGCAAACATATCACGGTAAACTACATGATGGCAAAGGACAGCGTGAAAAAGCGTTTGGAAGGTGATACCGGAATGTCTTTTACAGAATTCAGTTACCAGCTTGTACAGGGATACGATTTTTATTACCTGTGGAAAAATCACAACTGCAGCATACAAATGGGCGGGTCTGACCAGTGGGGAAACATCGTTACCGGCACAGAGCTGATCAGGAGAAAGGAAAGTGGTACCGCTTACGGGATGACCACGCAGCTGATCAAGAAATCTGACGGCACCAAGTTTGGTAAAACAGAAAGCGGCGCGATCTGGTTAAACCCGGAGAAAACTTCTCCCTACAAATTTTACCAGTTCTGGCTGAATGCTACAGATGCTGATGCAAAAATGTGGATCCGCATCTTTACTTTAAAAAGCCAGGAAGAACTGGAGCAGCTGGAAGTTGAACATGATGCAGCACCTCATTTAAGAATTTTACAAAAAGCCCTGGCCACTGATATCACGATCAGGACACACTCCGAAGCAGCGTTGGAAACGGCTTTAAAAACTTCTGAATTTTTGTTTGGCAATGGGGCCCTCTCTTTCCTTGAAACGTTGAGCCAGGCACATGTGCTGGAAATTTTTGAAGGCGTGCCCCAGTTTACTGTGAACAGGGATGAACTGGCTGCGGGAATTGATACCGCTACACTGCTGGCAGAAAAAACAACAGTTTTTCCATCAAAAGGAGAAGTAAAGAAAACCGTGCAGGGCGGTGGATTGAGCATCAACAAGGAAAAGGTAGCAGAGGCAAGTGCAGTTTACACTACCGGCAACCTGATCAGTGATAAATATATTATTGTTCAGAAAGGCAAGAAGAATTATTTCCTGCTGATCGCAGAATAGGTTTTTTTAACGGGCTGTCCTTTTGTGCAGCCCGCTTATTGTACAAGTAGGTTGCAGCCCCTGATATCGGCATTGTCAAAACGCCCCAATACTTCAAACGATCCATCAGAGGATAACCTGCCCAAATCCTGCGTGGCAATAAACGAACAGGAATTGATATTTGCAAGATCGATTACGTTGATTCCTCCGGTCTGACTGGAATTCAGAAGTGTCAGAGGATCATTTGTATCCCTCAATACAATTTTCATCCAGTTAGGGCATTCGAATACTCCCTCACCTTTAGAGTAGGCCTGTGATAAAAGTTCTGTCATTCCGTATTCACTGTGAATCGCGCTAACGCCAAATCCGCTTTTCAGGATATCGTGCAGTTCTTCCCTTACCATCTCTTTCCTTTTGCCCTTCATGCCGCCTGTTTCCATAACAATCAGTTCAGGAAAATCCAGCTGGTAGGTTTCCAGAAAATCCAGCAGGGCATAGGTAACACCAATAAGAATGGTTTTCTGTCCCTTTTCTTTTAGTGTGACCAGCTTCTGGTAAAGGTCTCCATGGTTGTGCAGAAAATATCCGCTTTCCGGATGAACGCTTTGTTTGAGCAGCGCATCAACCATGTAGATCAGCGAAGATCCGTCCCGTTCCAGGTAAGATGGCAGAAGTGCAAGCAGACAGGTATCTTCGGCCCCGCCATAAAACTGTGCAAAAGCACGGTTAAAGCTTTCATCGTACAATTGCAGGTCGGTTACAAAATGGCGGCTCTGCGTTTGTCCTGTAGTGCCCGAACTGCTGAAGATAATTTCTTCTTTTCCATCTCCGCTGACTACCCTGTGGCTTTTGAAGAAACTAATAGGCAGATAGGGGATGGCGGCGAGGTCTTTCACCTGCAGCGGATCAACGTGGAGGTGTCCTATAAATTCACGGTAGGGAGCACAATGCTCCGCCTGGTGCCTGAATATGGCCAGTGCCGCATCACAAAACTCTTTTTCGCTGCTAATAGAAAATACTGAAGGAATTGAAATTTTCACGCTGCAAAAATACAATTAAAGTTTAGTATTCGATTGAGTGGCAATCACTGCTTTGCGAAAATGATAACCACAAAAACCGCTTACACCGGCAACAAAAGCGCCAAGTATGGCTGTAACTACGAGAATCCACCACCATGCCTGCAAGCCAAACAGCTGAGCTATACGGGTAACCAGCAAATTGTGGTTAGGAATAGTTTTGAATAGGGCCATAGCGGTCCATAAAATCAGAATGGCAAAAAAAGGATGCCATAATGCTACCTTTCCCGTTTTGCCAATAATCCCGCAGGTAGCAAAAGAAATGATGACAATGATCCACCAGGGCAAAACCAGTTGTAATAAAAAGGAGGCAATGAGTATGACGAGAAAAACCATGTGTTATTTTTTTGTGATTGTCAGGTGAGAGATCATCTTGTCGCGGTGATCGGCCGGAGAAGACATCAGGTAAAGATCATATAACTTTCCGCCGGCCCAGGTATCGATCATATTATCATAAAAAGGGCTTCCGGGGTTTCCGGATTGCCCGCCGGGGTAAACGCCATGTCCTGCAGGTTTTTTCCCCAGCTCTACTACCATCCTCCAGGAGGGGCCGTTGCTCTCATTCTGTGCGTTGATGGTACCCTTTGCCCCGCCGGTCATCAGTGTTTTGGAACCAAATCCTGTGAGGTTCAGCAAATGGGGCACATGTGTTTGTTTCAGGTTTGCCCATTCCCAGGATCTGCCGATGGGGCCAAATCTTTTTTCAAGGCTGTCGCAGGTATATTTCAGGGATTCATTCAGGAGGTCGTTAAGTGTTTCTTTTGCAGGTGTATTTACGTTGTCAAACCATTTGGAGCCAGGCTCTTTCAGGATCAGCTGTACGGTACGGTCTTTGGACGGAAACTGCATCGGACTGCTGGCATCGGTAAATTCGTCAGCCCAGATATCGCTGAACAGGCGTGTTGTCCATAGTTCAAATATGCTGGCCCCAATCGCGTTTGGACTGTAAAACTTGTCCCATTTACTGATGATGTCAAAAGCTTCTTGCTGTGTGGCATTGAGTTTACCGGCTGCCACTCCGGCAAGCATTGCCGGCAGCACATCCTGTGCCAGGATGCTGTAACTGTCACTCTGCATGATCCTAATGCTGTCTGCCGTAGCCTTTGTCATTGCTTTCAGCCTGTCGTTGATCCTTTTTCCCCTTTCATAGTTGTTGAATTTCCAGTTGATATAGTAAGGGTAGGTCTGGTCTGTGGATGATTGGTTCGCGGAGCTCACAAAGTTTCTCTCCGGATTTTTTACTGTTGGGTTTTCTGCCGCGGGGATCCAGCCCTGCCAGTTGTCTTTTGGATCGGTTCCGTCAAGGATAAATTTGCCCTGGTCTTTATACTTGAGCGGGAATTTCCCGTTTACCGTAATAGAGATATCATTATCCGATGAAACGAAGATAAAGTTTTGTGCCGGTGCAGTATAAAAGGTTAACGCCTTCCGGTAATCCGTATAGTTTTTAGCCCTGTCGAGATAGTAGAAAGCCATCATTTCGTTAGAGCGCTCATGCGCAATCCAGCGGAGCGCATTTCCTGTGGGTACATTGTCTGCCAGCTTCAGCTTTGCTGGTTTCTGAAAGTATACCACAGGGCCGTGGTGGGTATAAAATACGGTGTCGGTTTCGTTCCTGCTGCCCCGTATTTTAATCACTTCCATTCTTTTGGTAGTGTTCTTCCACTGGTTATTGTACCAATATTGCTGATGCGAACTGTCTTTAAATTTGATCTGGTAATAATCGAGGATATCAGCATCTACGTTGGTAACGCCCCATGCCGTATGTTCGTTAAAACCAATGATAATTCCCGGAGCGCCGGGCAAAGACACGCCATAGGCATTGAGTCCCGGTGCATTGAGCTGGATCTGGTACCAGATGGACGGAAGGGTAAGGTTTAAGTGCGGGTCATTTGCAAGGATAGGATAGCCTGATGCAGTTTTTGCACCTGCCAGTGCCCAGTTATTGCTGCCAATTCCATCTTCAAGGGTGTTTGGCTTTACTTTTCCTGTTGTCGCTTCTGTAAATGAAGCGGGGGCTTTAGGGATTTGCAGTGGCTTAAAATTCCAGGCTGTGCCTGCCGGAATGATCGGATCTTCTTTATGTGGGTAATCGGGAAAAAGATCCGCTGTTACCTCCGGGCCATATTTCTTCAGGATATTGGTCATGTAGAATTCGGTAGAGCCCATAGCGAGGGTGGCCGACATCTGTTTCAGCAGCAGCGCACATTTTAATGGCGTCCAGTCTTCCGGTTTAAAGTCGAGCAGTTTATATTCCAGGGGCAGCTGAGCATTGGAAAGCGAATGGATATACGCATTGATGCCTTCGGTGTAGGCATTTACCATGTCGCGCGATTTTGCATCAGCCATCATACCTTTCAGCGAATTTTCGGCGCCGTATACCATTCCCATTCTGCGCTGGTATTTATCCAGTTCTATCGCTTTGATGCCTACAACTTCCGATATCCTGCCGGCAGCATATCTTGTTTGAAAATCCATCTGAAACAGGCGGTTCATTGCTGTCACATAACCCTGTGCAAAATATACATCATGGTCGTTCTTCGCAAAGATATGGGGGATCATCCTGTCATCGTAAACGATTTCTATCGCTTCTCTGGTGCCTGAAAGTGCAGTATTGGTCTGCAATGGCGTTTGCAGCTTATCTGCATTCTGCCAGAATCCTGTAAAGGGGTTAAGGAATTTCAGCAAAGGCGGCAGGCTGCCAAATTTTGTATTTAAGGCTAATGCCAGTAATACAGGTATAGTGACGCAGATTAATGCTTTGAGCTTGTTCTTCATAGTTGTGATAAAACCCCTTTTCAGAGGTACAAAAGTGAATTTATACCATTAGGGCAATTTACAGAAAATTGAAGATAATCTCTGCAAACCTTGTCTTTTGATATAATAATTAACACTTTAGCTATGCCAATCAGGCCTTATTACTATACGAGCAAAATACAGAAACCATTTTTATGGAAGAATTTGAAGAACAAGGAAACGAAATAAAGAACAGCGAGAACATTAAAGAAATAGTAGAAGAAACTATACAGCATTTGAACAATCCGGTACTTGATCTCAAGCCGATTGTCAAGAAATATCTTACTCAAGTTCACACTGTCCGCCAGCAGGGCAACAGATTTTTCTTTTCAGATGGAGAGGCCACTGTTGAGGTAAGGATTGTGAGCGATGAGATTATCAGGGTAAGGCTGGCTCCTCATGGAGTTTTTCTCGATGACTTCTCTTATGCTGTTCCGGTGGTAGATCAGAAAGTGAGTACTTTCAGTATGGTAGAAATGGAAGAGGCCTATCATATTGCTACAAATACAATTACCTGCAAAATCAGGAAAAACGATTTTCACGTGTCATTTACTGAAAACCTGACCCAGCTGATTATGAGTGAGGATGCTTCGCCGATGCACTGGGAAGAAAATGCAGAATTTGGCGGTTACTATGTTTTTGCGACTAAAAAATGCTTTCCCGAAGAGAATTTCTTTGGCCTGGGAGATAAGTCGGGCAACATGAACCTGCGTGGCCGCCATTTCCAGAACTGGAATACAGATGCGTATTCTTTCGGCTGGGACCAGGACCCGCTGTACCGCACCATCCCATTTTATACGGGTGTGCATCAGCAGTCGGCCTACGGGATCTTTTTTGACAATACCTTCCGCTCTTATTTTGATTTTGGAAAGGAAGATAACAACAAGACCAGTTTCTGGGCCGATGGGGGTGAGCTGCAGTATTATTATATCCATGGCCCGCATATGATGGACGTGCTGAAGCGCTATCAGACGCTGACGGGCACACACCCTATGCCGCCGAAATGGGCTTTGGGTTATCACCAGTGCCGATGGAGCTATTATCCGGAAACCAAGGTGAAAGAGGTAGCCAATGGCTTCCGTTCTAACAGGATCCCCTGCGATGCCATCTATTTTGACATTGATTATATGGACGGCTACCGTTGTTTTACCTGGAATAAAAAGCATTTTCCTGATCCCCGCAGGATGATCAAGGAACTGGCCAATGATGGTTTTAAAACCGTTGTGATGATTGATCCGGGAATCAAAGTAGACGATAACTACTGGGTATTTAAGGAAGGAAAAGACAATAACTATTTCTGCAGAAGGAGCGACGACTATTTTATGGAAGGCCATGTTTGGCCGGGAAGATGTCAGTTTCCCGATTTCACCAACCCTACGGTAAGGGAGTGGTGGGGCGGGCTCTATAAGGAGCTGGTGGATATGGGCGTTGCCGGTGTATGGAACGATATGAATGAGCCGGCAGTTTTCGGGGCCGGTACTTTTCCAAACGACGTACGTCACAATTACGACGGATTCAGAGGTTCGCACCGTAAGGCACACAATGTTTACGGGATGCAGATGGTACGCTCTACATATGACGGCCTGAAAAAACTGATGCGCAACAAACGCCCCTTTACGATTACGCGTGCGGGATATTCTGGCATGCAGCGCTATGGCTGTGTGTGGACGGGCGATAACGTGGCCAGCTGGGAGCATCTTAAAATTGGAAATATACAGTGCCAGCGGATGTCGGTCTCCGGCGTTCCGTTTTGTGGTACCGATATCGGCGGGTTCAGCGGCGAGCCCGATGGGGAACTATTCACCCGCTGGATACAGCTGGGAACATTCTCCCCCTTCATGCGTGCACACTCTGCCGGGGATACCGCGGAACGGGAACCATGGAGCTTCGGAGAGCCTTACACCAGTATCAACAGGAAGTTTATTGAATTGAGGTACAGGCTAATGCCATATTTTTATTCGGTATTCTGGGAACATCACCGTTATGGTTTCCCGATCCTGCGCCCTCTTGTAATGCTGGAGCAGGAAAATGTAGCCAACCATTTCAGGCAGGATGAATTTGCCTATGGTGATAAGATCCTGGTATGCCCGATCCTGGAAAAGGATGCGGTATCCAGGACCGTCTATTTACCGAAAGGACAGTGGTATAATTTCTGGACACATGAGCTGCTTGCCGGTGAGAACGAACACCATATTGAAGCCCCGCTGGAAGATATGCCGATCTTTATCAGGGCAGGGGCAGTGATACCTGAGTACCCGGTAATGCAGTATACAGGCGAGAAAAATATAGAGGAAGTACTGCTGAATATCTATTATGCTAACTATGAGGTGAATTCATTTTTCTTTGAAGACCACGGGGATACGTTTGCTTATGAACAGGATATCTATTCGGAGAAAAAATTCATTGTAAAGGGCACAGAGCGCAGCCTGATCATTGAGCAAAAACTGGAAGGGCTGTACACACCCAACTATGAATTCTATAATTATAATTTAATTGGCATTCCTTTTGGAGTGAAGAAGGTGAGCGTGGATGGAATGGAAATTAAGGATTATTTTATTGACGACCGTAATTCTCTACGCTTTAAATCCAACAAAAACTTTTCTGAAATACAGATACAGGGTGTTTAATTAACACCCTGTATCTGGCTGGAAGAATTTAAGAATCGAATATAACCCCATAAATGATGGCTAAAGCTAAGCAGCGCAAAGCTGCAGATGAAATAGTGGCTAAACGTGATGATGCAACGGTATGGATTTTTAGCCTGCTAACAGATTTTGATGTAGCCCTGTTTATTTCGGGCAAGCACT
The DNA here is from genome assembly GCF_900182595.1 of Pedobacter westerhofensis. Lineage (GTDB taxonomy): Bacteria > Bacteroidota > Bacteroidia > Sphingobacteriales > Sphingobacteriaceae > Pedobacter > Pedobacter westerhofensis. The sequence goes on from NZ_FXTN01000015.1 coordinate 34,213, forward strand.
TTCGCCTGTATGAGAAAATGGGCGCACATCTGGTTGAGTCTGATCAGGTAAAGGGCACCTATTTTTCTGTATGGGCGCCCAATGCGCAGGATGTATATGTAATGGGCGACTTTAACCAGTGGAACAAAACTTCACACCGGTTATATAAAAGGCTTGATGAATCTGGTATCTGGGAAGGCTTTATCCCACACACCGGCAAAGGAACAATCTATAAATATTTTATCAGGGGTTTTGATGGTTCTGCAATTGAAAAGGGCGACCCCTTTGCAACGCGATGGGAACATCCTCCGCAAACGGCCTCGATTGTATGGGATACTGATTATAAATGGAAGGATAAAAGCTGGATAAAAAAACGGCCGCAATTAAATGCACTGGACCAGCCGATGTCTGTTTATGAAGTACATCTGGGATCATGGCAGCGTGATCCTTCGGAGCCGGAAAGGATACTGACTTACAAAGAAATTGCGAACAGCTTAATTCCATATGTTCTTGAAATGGGTTTTACGCATGTAGAACTGATGCCGATTATGGAATACCCATATTTCCCTTCATGGGGATACCAGATCACCGGTTATTTTGCGGCGAGTTCCAGACATGGGACACCCCAGGAGCTGATGTACCTGATTGAGCAGCTGCATGCAAATGATATCGCAGTAATCCTGGATTGGGTGCCCTCGCATTTTCCGGGTGATGCCCATGGCTTATTCCAGTTTGATGGTACGCACCTTTATGAACATGCCGATATGCGCAAGGGCTTTCATCCCGACTGGAAATCCTATATTTTTAACTACGACAGGAATGAGGTAAGATCTTTCCTGATCAGCAATGCGATGTACTGGCTGGACCAGTTTCATGCAGACGGGCTGCGGGTAGACGCAGTAGCCTCGATGCTTTATTTTGATTTCTCCAGAAAAGCGGGAGATGCGGCAACGAATGAATACGGGGGCTCAGAAAACCTCGGTGCTATACAGTTCCTGAAAGACCTCAACGATTCTATCTACACGAACTTTAAGGGCGTACAAACGATTGCCGAAGAAAGCAGTACCTATCCGGGCGTGACCAAAGCCGTGGCCGATGGCGGACTTGGATTTGGGATGAAATGGATGATGGGCTGGATGAACGATACGCTGAAGTATTTTAAAACTGATCCGCTGGCCAGAAAGCATCACCACCATCAGCTGACCTTTAGTATTACCTATGCTTTTACGGAGAATTTTATGCTGCCATTTTCACATGATGAAGTGGTGCACGGTAAATCTTCGATGATCTATAAGATGCCGGGCGATGAATGGCGGAAGCACGCCAATCTGCGCCTGTTGTATGCCTATATGTTTACACAGCCCGGAACCAAGCTGCTTTTTATGGGCAATGAATTTGCCCAGAACGGAGAGTGGAACTTTACCAGGTCGCTGGACTGGGACCTGCTGCAGTATCCTTCACATCGTGGAATGCAAACCTTTGTAAAGGCGCTTAATAAACTGTACCGCTCTGAACCTGCGCTCTACAACTTTAATTTCTCTCCTGAAGGTTTTGAATGGCTGAGTGCAGATGATGCTGATCATTCCATCTTTGCTTATATCCGTAAAGGGCATAAGGCAGAGGATACACTGATCGTAATTTTGAATATGACACCGGTATACCGGGAGAACTATAGAATGGGGCTGCCATTTAAAGCCAAATGGAAAGAGATTTTTAATAGCGATGATGCAGCATTCTTTGGAAGCGGTAAACGCAATGCAGGGTTCCTGAAACCCGAGCATGTAAGCGCAAATGGCAGGGAATATTCTGTAGAGATCAATATCGCACCGCTGGGTGCGATGATCCTGAAACAATAAAAAATAATGGTTAAAAAGAAAGGGATGATCCATCCGGAATCATCCCTATTCTAACCAAATATAAACCTGTATGAACGGGTTTTACTTTAAGTTTCCGTAGTACTCAACGAATTTTGCTAAAGCTGATGAATAGCCCCATTCGTTATCATACCATGAAACTACTTTTACGAAGTTATCATTCAATGCAATACCTGCATTGGCATCAAAAATAGACGCGTGGTCATCACCGATAAAGTCAGAAGAAACAACTTCATCTTCAGTATAACCAAGAACACCTTTCAATTCACCTTCAGAAGCAGCTTTCATTGCATCTTTAATCTGTTGGTAAGTTGCTGGTTTTTCTAAACGTACTGTTAAATCTACTACTGAAACGTCAGCAACCGGTACGCGGAAAGCCATACCTGTTAATTTACCTTTCAATGCAGGGATTACTTTAGTTACTGCTTTGGCAGCACCTGTAGCAGAAGGGATGATGTTAGAAAAACCACCACGGCCACCTCTCCAGTCTTTATGAGAAGGACCATCAACAGTTTTCTGCGTAGCAGTAACCGCGTGTACAGTACTCATTAAGCCTTCAGCGATACCCCAGTTATCATTTAATACCTTTGCAATTGGTGCAAGGCAGTTTGTAGTACATGAAGCATTGGAAACAACAGTTTGATCTGCCGTTAACTGATCATGATTTACACCCATTACATACGTAGGGATAGAATCATCTTTAGCCGGTGCTGAAAGAACAACTCTTTTTGCACCTGCAGCAATGTGTTTTTCTGCATCAGCCTGGGTTAAGAATAAACCAGTTGATTCAATTACAGTTTCAACACCTACTTCATTCCATTTTAAGTTTGCAGGATCTCTTTCTGCAGTAATACGGATAGTTTTTCCGTTTACTACCAAGTTTCCGCCAACTACTTCAATCGTTCCATCGAAACGACCGTGAGTAGAGTCATATTTTAACATATAAGCCATATAATCCGGCTCAACCAGATCATTTATAGCAACGATGTCTAAACCTCTTTTTAAAGCAGCTCTAAAAACTAATCTGCCAATACGGCCGAAACCGTTTATTCCAATCTTTGTCATTATTATTAATTTGAATAGTAATTAAGTAAGTTATATATTGGTTCTTTTGTAATCGTAGTAATTTCAAAGTTATTTCTCTCTGCAACCAGGCGCAGCCGGTCCTGAAAAGTTCCTGCCACGATGCCTACGAAATGAACTTCCTTCTCGGGATGCTCTTTGAGGGTAGGGAGCAGGTATGTATTTATATAACGTTGAAAGGCATCATCAATTAATTGCTGAATATACGGATGTTCTCTGTTTTCTATATAAAAATCAAGGAAAGAACTTAGAAATTGCTGAGCTAATGACTTTTTGTAAACTCTTTCCAATATCTCTGATCTGTTAATATCATATTTCGTGCCGAATTTCCTGATGAGCTCAGCTGGCAGTTTTTCCTGCAGAAAGTGTTTAAGAATGATCTTTCCGAGGTAATTTGCTGACCCTTCGTCACCCAGGATAAAGCCCAGTCCAAAGTTGTTTGGTTCCGGATTTTGTCCATTGAAATATGCGCAGTTGGCACCACTGCCCAGGATACCTACAATACCCGTTTTGTTAAAACATGCGGCTATTGCTGCGCCATGGAGATCATCATGAACGCTGATCTTTGCGAATTTGAAAAAGAGCGACAGGGATTCTGCCAGTTCGTTTCTTCTGTCGGTGCAGGTTGCACCGGCTGCAAAAACGTAAATCTTTTTAATCTGCTCTGCATGATTAATCAGGATCGTTTTTTTGTTGAGCTGCTGCAGCAGTGCTTTCTGGTCAACAAAAAAGGGATTGATGCCCGGCATACTGCATTCAGCTATCGTCTTACCGTCTTTAGCTATTTTCCAGATTGCAGTTTTTGTACCACTGTATACTACCGCTATCATATTAGATGGATAAAACGTGAGTCATTTCCAGGAGATCGCTCTCCAGTTTAAAATTATGTTCTGTCAGCGCTTCATCAAGGCTGGTCAATGCAATTTCATTTCCCCTCAGCCCCACCATCATCTGCGTACTGCCTTTGAGCAGTTCGTTTACTGCGGCATAACCCAGCCGGCTGGCCAGGATCCTGTCAAAGCTGCTCGGGCTGCCGCCACGCTGCAGGTGGCCCAGGATGGTTACCTTGGTATCATAATGGTCAAACCTTTCCTTTACATGTTTGGCAATGTCATAGGCACCACCTTGTTTGTGGCCTTCTGATACAATCACGATACTGGAAGTCTTTTTGGTGACGGCACCGGCTCCAAGCTGTTTCACCAGTTCATCGATACTGGTTTCTTTCTCCGGCAGCAACACTGCTTCTGCGCCACATGCGATTGCGCTTCTCAAAGCAATACACCCGGAATCCCGGCCCATCACTTCAACAAAGAACAGCCTGTCATGTGCATCTGCCGTATCCCTGATCTTATCGATCGCTTCAACAACAGTGTTCATCGCCGTATCGTAGCCCAGCGTAAAGTCAGAACCGTAAAGGTCATTGTCAATTGTACCGGGTACCCCGATTACATTGATCTGATGCCGCTGTGCAAAACGTCGCGCGCCGGTAAAGGTCCCGTCTCCGCCAATTACAACCAGGGCATCTATATTGTGTGCCTTCAGGTTCTCAAACGCAAGGTCCTGACCTTCGTCCGTTTTAAATTCCAAACAGCGTGCTGTTTTTAATATGGTTCCACCCATATGGATGATATTGCTCACAGAACGGGCATCCATCGGAATAATATTATTGGTTATTAATCCCTGGTAGCCCTGTAATACGCCAAACATGTTTATACCATTGTATATGCCGGTGCGTACAACTGCTCTAATGCATGCGTTCATTCCGGGAGCATCACCTCCTGAGGTCAAAACAGCTATATTTTTGATATTAGGTCTCATCTTATAGGTTACGAATATACCGTGTATATACTACACTAAGTAATTTATTTTGATTTTTCAAGATAAATCGCAGGCAAGTATATTAATTTGCTTTAGTTTTTAAAAGTTTAAATATTTTTATTGGCGAAGGATTGCGCTCCCCCATACTACTTTTTAAGTCCCGCGGGCGAAGCTTCAAATATACTACAATATCCTTAGCAGGGCCGGGTATATCTCTTATTCCATTTGAAATTAATGTAGGAATTCATGTGACCGGAATGTTACATGAATTATCCTGAAATACATGTTAGTTACATAGTGAAATTTATAAAAAAAGTTTAATACATTTACGACAATTCATACTTTGGGATCTGTTTCTGAACAGAGAAAAAAGTATTTTTTGTAGTGATAAATAATGCTAAAAACCGCTTTTTAAACAGGTTTAAGCCCTTATTGAAGCTGCATAAATTAACCAGATATTGTAAAACTAACACTTATTGTTTTGATAGAAGTCTTACCACAATTTAATTCCACCTTTTCAATTGACTGTATTTTGTTCGGATTTGATGAAGGAGAATTGAAAGTTCTGCTGATTGAAAGGAATGAAGAACCTTTTAAAGACTGGTGGGCTTTACCGGGAAACCTGGTAAGTGAGAACGAAAGCCTTGATCAATCGGCATCCAGAATCCTGCATGAACTTACAGGAATAGAAAACGTTTACATGGAGCAGTTTTATACCTTCGGCGACGTTGGCCGTCACCCGCAGGGAAGGATCATCTCAGTGGCCTATTATGCGATGCTCAGGCTGGGCGGCGATAAAGCCCTGAAGCCAATCAGCAACTATGCCAAACAGGCCCACTGGATCAATGTAAAGGAACTGCCCAAACTGGCATTTGACCACCAGAAAATCTTTGACCAGGGACTGGAGAAGATCAAAAGGAGGATCAAGCACCAGCCTATCGCTTTTGAGCTGCTCCCGGAAAAGTTCACACTTACGCAATTACAAAATGTTTATGAAGTGATCCTGGGCAAAAAGCTGGATAAAAGAAATTTCAGAAAGAAAATGCTCAGCTTTAACGTATTGAAGGATCTGAATGAAAAGCAGAAAGGTGTATCCTTCAGGGCTGCTACCCTTTACCGCTTTGACAAACGGAAATACGGAAAGTTATTTGGAAAAGAGATCTCTTTCTAAAAAAAATAAGCCCCTTTAATTCAAAGCCCTCTGATGCGATTCAGCAGCAGGCAGCATTGGTATAAAGGGGCTTGTTTTTTATTCTATTTGGCAAGCTTCTTTGCCGCCTGCATGTGGTAATCAACCAGGTCGTCTATAGGAGAACGAATGATCTTTCCTACACCCATTTCATAGCGGTCTGCCACAATGCTCAGGATATCCCTGAAACTGTATCCTACTGAACCTACGCAGTTTAGTTTGTACTCTTTGTAATTTGGATAGTGAATAACCAGGTTTTCAAAGAATGCGGTAAAAGCATATTCTACAGTAGAGAAGGTATAATCTTCATAGTTGTCTTTGAAGTCGTACAGGAACTTACTAAAACCAGCACAGAAACGGTTTGGAAGTGGTTTGTTGTAGATCTGGTCAAAAATATCTTCGTTGGTCAGTGCAAAATTGTCATAAAAGCTTTCTCTCAGGCCTTTAGGCATATAACCTTTCATATAGTCACTCAGAATGCGTTTGCCGATAAAACATCCGCTGCCTTCATCGCCCAGGAAATAACCCAGTGAATCAATGTTCAGCGAAATATCAGTACCATCATACAGGCATGAATTTGTACCTGTGCCTAATATCGCTGCAAACCCAGGCTCATCGCCCAGCAAGGCTCTGCAGGATGCCAGCAAATCGTGACCAATATTGATCTCCGCATTTACAAATACCTGTGCCATTGCATCTGCCACAATTTTTTTCTTAGCATCAGTTGAGCATCCGGCTCCATAATAATAGACTGCTGTTAATTTATCGGCTTCCAAATGATCCGGAAGGGATTTCTTTAAAGATCCGATAATGTAATCAGTATCTGAGAAATACGGATTGTAACCTTCGGTATTAAAATGAATTTTCCTACCAGCTTCATTAAGTAAACACCAATTGGTCTTGGTTGAACCACCATCTGCAATAACTATCATCTTAATTTGTTTTTTGGGGTGTAAAAGTAAATAATCCTGACAACTCAAATTTGTTTTTTTCCATTTGATTTTCTTTTTATCATTATTAGTTACACATGATCATTAACGTTTTTATCCGATCCTGCGTTTTTATTTGGTTAGTTTTATTTCTGCCCGCTCTTTTTCAGGTAATTTCCTGATGATCCGGGATAAATATGTTAAATGTTAAATCTTGTTTTTGAATTAAGTATCAGGTATTCAGAATTTTAAAGCATTTCCTGATACATATTGTCAAAATAACACTAAGCTAAAATTACATTAGTTATTTTAAAATCCAAATTTTAATATTTTTACAAAGTTTCTAAATGTCATTATATTCTTTAATAATAGCAACTGCTTAGCTTTCAAATGCCTCATATTTAGGTATTAAAGAATTTAATATTGTGTTTTGTAATAATTTCGCCCCTAATCATGAAAGAGAACTTAAAATTGTAATATTTGTACTCTACACCAAAGGATATTTTACAGATGAAAACGGATTTTAGAAGTGATACAGTTACCGTACCTACACCGGGTATGCTGGCTGCAATGATGAGCGCAAAGGTAGGCGATGATGTATATGGCGAGGACGAAACCGTTGCAGAACTGGAGGCTAAACTTTCCAGGACTTTCAATATGGAGGCGGGATTATTCTGTCCTTCGGGAACGATGACCAATCAGATTGCCATCAAATGTTTTACCCAGCCGATGGATGAAGTGATCTGTGACCAGACAGCCCACGTTTACCGGTATGAAGGCGGCGGGATCGCTTACCATTCAATGGCTTCAGTAAGGCTGCTTCATGGCCCCAGAGGTATTCTTACCCCGGAACTAATCGCACCTGAAATTAACGCAGATGATATCCACTATCCCAGTTCAACCCTGGTAGTTTTAGAAAATACCGTAAATAAAGGCGGTGGCGCCTGCTATACCCTGGATCAGATTGCACCAATCCGGGAATTGTGCAAACGCCATGGCTTAAAATTACATCTTGATGGGGCAAGGATCTTTAATGCGCTGACCGCAACAGGAGATATGGCCCATAATTACGGTCAGTATTTTGATGGAATTTCTGTATGCCTGTCAAAAGGGCTGGGAGCACCGGTAGGATCTGTTTTATTGGGCTCAAAAGAAACGATTCAGAAAGCAAGAAAGATTCGTAAAGCTTTTGGCGGCGGCATGCGCCAGGCCGGCTTCCTTGCTGCTGCGGGGATTTATGCGCTGGACCACCATGTGCAGCGGCTGGCGCAAGATCATCAGCATGCAGTTTTGCTTGCAGATGCACTGCAGGCGGCAGATTATGTCGAAGATGTAATGCCCGTTGAAAGCAACATTGTTATATTTAAAGTAGCAAAGGAATATTCCACAGCGGCTGTGATCAGTAGTTTAGATGATCATGGTATATTATGCGGTACTACTGGTCCGTATACGATCAGGTTTGTCACGCACTTAAATATTACCGAAGATATGGTGGCACATGCGGTCCGGACAATAAATAATTTGAAACCGTTTAGAAATAGCTAATTTAAGGGTATGAACAAAATCTTAATTGCAAACAGAGGTGAAATCGCCCTGCGTATCATGCGATCGGCAAGGGAGATGGGCATACTGACTGTCGCCGTATTTTCAGAGGCCGACAGGGAAGCGCTGCATGTACGCTATGCAGATGAAGCAGTTTGTATCGGCCCTGCTCCCGCAAACCAGTCGTACCTGGTAGGGGAGAAGATCATTGAGGCCTGTCGCCTGACGGGAGCAGAAGCGATACATCCTGGTTATGGGTTTTTATCCGAAAATCCGGCTTTTGCAACAATGGTAGCTGAGGCGGGGCTCATCCTCATCGGCCCAACACCCGAGGCAATGGCGATCATGGGCAACAAACTTTCTGCAAAGGCCGCTGCTTTAAAATATCATATCCCGATGGTTCCCGGAACCGAAGAAGCCATTACAGATATCGGAGAAGCGAAGAAGAGAGCTGCAGAAGTTGGCTTTCCAATCCTGATCAAAGCAGCTGCGGGCGGCGGCGGCAAAGGAATGCGGATCGTAGAGGAGCTGTCCGTTTTTGAAGAACAGATGCAGTTGGCTGTGAGTGAAGCCCAGTCTGCATTTGGAGACGGCGCTGTTTTTATTGAACGCTATGTTTCATCGCCGAGGCATATTGAAATCCAGGTGCTTGGAGATACACACGGAAACATTGTGCACCTCTTTGAAAGGGAATGTTCCATTCAGCGGAGGCACCAGAAAGTGATTGAAGAAGCGCCCTCGAGTGTGCTTAGTCCACAGATCAGGGCACAAATGGGCAAATGTGCCGTTGATGTGGCCAGGTCCGTAAACTATACCGGTGCAGGCACTGTAGAATTTATCCTGGATGAGAACCTCGATTTCTTTTTCCTCGAAATGAACACACGTTTGCAGGTGGAGCACCCGGTGACAGAGCTGATCACGGGGCTCGACCTGGTGAAAGAACAGATTAAAATTGCCAGGGGCGAGGCATTGTCCTTTAGCCAGGAAGACCTGAAGATCAATGGGCATGCCATTGAGCTCAGGGTGTATGCAGAAGATCCTATGGAGAATTTTATGCCGGATATAGGCAGGTTAAAAACCTACCGGACGCCAAAAGGCAATGGCGTAAGAGTGGATGACGGCTTCGAAGAAGGAATGGAAATCCCCGTGTATTATGATCCGATGATCGCCAAACTGATTACTTTTGGTGCAAACCGCAGCGAGGCGATCTCCAGAATGATCAGGGCGATTTCAGAATATGACATTACTGGCATTCAAACCACTTTGAACTTTGGTAAATTTGTGATGGAACACGAGGCATTTACTTCCGGTAATTTTGACACACATTTTGTTGCCAAATACTTTGATCCGGCGCAGATCAGTCTGAACAGCGGAAATGAAGATGAAGCGCTGATTGCCGCCATCGTAGCCCTGGGGGAACTAAGAAATAAAAAAATGTCCGGTACCGCGGCCCCTGCGACCGGAACAGAAAGTAACTGGCTTAAAAACCGGCTTAAATATTGAAAATCTATGTTTACAGGTATTATTGAAACATCCGGTACAGTGAGCAAGGTAGTACAGGAAGGCACAAACCTCCATTACACCATTGAATCCGGCTTAAGTAACGAATTGAAAATCGACCAGAGTGTTGCCCACAATGGCGTATGTTTAACGGTAGTGGCGCTTACAGACACCACCCATACAGTAACGGCTATCCAGGAAACCCTGGAAAAAACAAACCTGCAGTACCTGACAGCAGGAAAGAAAGTTAATCTTGAGCGCTGTATGCAGATGAACGGACGGCTGGACGGCCATATTGTTCAGGGACATGTAGACCAGACCGCAGTATGTGTACTGAGAAAAGAACTGGATGGCAGCTGGGAATACCGTTTTAAATATGACGGTTCCAAAGGCAATGTAACGGTAGAAAAAGGATCGGTATGTGTAAATGGGATTAGCCTCACGGTTGTAAATTCGGTGGCCGACGAATTTTCTGTATTTATTATTCCCTATACATTTGAACATACCAACCTTCAGGAAGTGAACACCGGAGATACGGTCAACCTGGAATTTGATATCATTGGCAAATATGTTGCCAGACTGCTTCAAACCTCTTAATCTGTATAAATGGCGGGTTCAGTCAATTACTGGCAAGGTAATTGGTTAGTATTTAGCAGTTATCATAAATACGAACTTAAAAAATTATTAATATGGATACTTTAAAGAAATTTGAACTGATGGAGAAAATTGTAAGGGAATTAGAAGACTTACAACACTCACAACAAGCAATTATTCAGAAGATAGGTAAAATTGAAGTAGACAATATAGAACTTAGCGACGGAAGACTTGAAAAAGACCTGCCGGATATGCACCAGAGGGTAGCAGATAACCTTGACACAATTGTTGGAATCCTGGAGTACTTTGCAGACAAAACACAAAACTTTGGTAACAAAAATAACGTGGATGCCCTAAAAGAACAACAGGTGATTGACGAAGCCCTTGGAAACTAACCCTTAAAGCATTAAAATATGTCAGAAACCCCTCATTGAGGGGTTTCTGTGTTTTGCAGGATGTCTACAGCGCAGCCCTGGGGATCTTCAGGTCAAATCTGGTGCCTTTACCTACTTCACTTTCCATCGTGATGTTGCCTCCGTTTCTTTCCATAAAATCCCAGCAAACCATCAGGCCGATACCTGTGCCTTTTTCATTTTTTGTTCCCCTGCTGGACACATTCTCGCCGCTGAATATCCGTTTGATGTTTTCTTCGGCAATGCCGACACCAGTATCCTGAATACATATGGAGATAAAATTATGATCAAGACAGGCGGCTGAAACATCAATGAAACAGTGTGAATGACAAAATTTGATCGCGTTGCTCAGTAAGTTTCTTACTACCATCTGCATCATGAGCAGATCTGCAAAAGCAGTAAGATCATCCTGCAGGGAATGGGTAATGGTGATGTCCTTATCAGTTGCAGATTTCATATGATAACTGATCTCAGACGATACAAGAGCCTTCATGTCGCAATAGTCCCTGTTAATACTGTATCCTTTCAGCTGGCTTCTGGACCAGTGCAGGATATTTTCCAGCAGGTCTGCAGTATAGGAAATGTCTTTCGTCAATTTTGGAGAGAGAAACTTAAATTCTTCAGGGCTGATCATATCATCAGACATCATCTTCAGCACTTCGGTTACGTTTAAGAGAGGCCCTCGCAGGTCATGCGCCATAATTGAAAATACGCGGTCCTTCAGCTGGTTTAGCTTTTGCAGTTCTTCGGCCTGCTGCTGAGACTTTAATGCCTGCTGGCGCAGGTTGGTCAGATCCTGGAACTTGATAATTGTTGCATTTCTGTTGAGTTTGTTCTCGTTCAAAAATGTAATATCTACTTCCAGGTCAAACAACCCCTCTGAGGTCTGTACCATTAATTCTGTTTTCCCTGATTCATGTTTTTCAAGAAAAAGTACCAGATTATGCTGGTCAGGGAGTATTTCGGTGAAGGCTTTGCCAATCAGCTCGCCCGACTGGCTTGCACAGGTGTATTTTTTAAATGCAGAGTTGTAATCAATAATCCTGTTTTGGTGATCAAGCACCACAAATGCGTCACGCATCAGTTCAAGCACTTTTTCACGTGCTACGGGGAGCGTGTCAAATAACTCAAACCTGTATATGGCAATAAATATCATGGTATTGGCGATCATGAATGCGTAGGGAGTCATATCCAGGTTATTCATCGGGCGCAGGCCAAGCATATAGGCGAAGTTCGCTATCCATGGAATAAGGGCTCCGGCAAGTACAGCCCTGTTCTGTTTGCGATACACTGCATCAGACTTGCTGAACTTTTTGATCAGCAGATAATTTCCTATAGCGAGTAAAGTATAAAAGTAAAAGGTAAACAGGTAATAGGCGATTCCGGGTTCAATCTTTAACATAGGAAAGCTGCCGCTGCTATCAATGCTCAGGTTTTTATAGTACAGATGGTGAAAGCTGTTTGTCCATAATAACAACAGGGTAAACAGCGGCACGATGGTGATCAGTACCTTATTGCTGTTTTTTTTTAGCCACTTCTCCTTGCCGGCCAGCACCAGGCAGAACAGGAACCAGTTAAAGGGCAGGGACACAACACCGAGATATTCAATGTTGATCAGCAGTTTCATCTGCAGCAGCACACTGCTTGCCAGTTCAAGGCCATAGGTGATAGACCATATGGAGTTTGATAACATCAATAATCCCACCCAGCGTACTGCGCCTGTCTCATTACTCAGGATATAGAGAGACAATAGCAAGGTAATGCTACCCAGGAAAACTAAAGTGAGTGCGTAGACGTTAAAATCAAAAGCCATTAATTTTTTTTGGCTGTAAATATGAGCAGCTAAAACAAATCTATGAATAATGAGTTGATTAATAAGGTAGAGAGTAATATAGTTTACAATAAATATATTTATAAATTTACCCGATATAAATTAAAATAAAACAAGCATACCATGAAAAAATTACTACTATCGGCATTATTTATTTGCTTTAGTGTCATTGCATTCGGCCAGGTACTGCCAAGCTTCCAGTTTGGTATTAAGGGAGGTACCAACCTTTCTAAACTGACAACAGATAATACGCTGGGAAGTGACAACCGTTCAGGCTATTATGCAGGGGTTTGGGCCAGGATCGGCGCAGCCGGTATCCACTTTCAGCCGGAGCTGTACCTTGCAGGCAAAAACACTACATTAACAAATGATGCGGGATTTGAAAACAAGGTAAGATTTACAAGCCTGGATGTACCATTGCTGATTGGTACCAAGATTGGTGCTGCGGGTGTTGGCCTTCGTTTGAATACAGGACCGGTGGTGTCTTTTATCCTTGACGACAAGCAATCTTTTGGCAATGCTGCAGGCAGTGTTTTCAAAGGGAATTTCAAAAATCAGGCAGTTGCCTGGCAGTTTGGAGCGGGATTTGATTTCGGCAAACTGGGACTTGATCTGCGATATGAGGCAGGATTGTCCAAAATTGGGAAATCGGGATATGATGACACAAAACTAAACCTGTTTACACTCGGATTGGCATTGCGTCTTTTTTAGTCTGATATATCGTATTAGCAAAATTAAAAGGGTTTCCCACACTGGGTTACCCTTTTTTTGGCGCTAAATTTGTTGGTTTATTATCCCCAACCAAATCCCTGAACGCTATGAATATCAAAGATTTATTATTAAACGGAAGTAGCTTTTTATTACTGATGAAACAGTATGCCATTGATATCGCAGATATCAAAATTAAAGACGAGGAGCTGTTAACCGATAACTTTTTCAAACACCCGCAGTTGTCCAAAGAGAGCATCTGTATAGAGGGCAAAAATGAAGAAGGCATCATTAATTTCTTTGGTACGTTACATTACAACCTGTTTAGTAAACTGGCAGTGTTTGAAATGCAGGGCTATGAGAAATCTGCCGCACAGGAAATGAATTAATTTGTTTTCAACACCTCTTTGATCTCATAATTAAACGCTCCTTTAATGGGGCGTATGGGAGTTTCTTTGGCATCGCTGAGCACTTTTACAAAACATGCCCCAAAGTAAAATATAAAGGAAGAATAAAATACAAAAAGCATGATCAGTACAATGGATCCCGACGCTCCGTATATATTGCCGATATTGCTGAGCGGCAAGGCAAAGCGGAGTATGTATTTACCAAGGGTGAATAAGATCCCGGTTAGCAGTCCTCCCCTGACAGAAGATTTCCATGTGGGCCTGCCGCTGGTGAGGAACCTGAATAAAACAGTGAACCAGGTAGTTACAATGACAATAAACAGTATCTGATTTAGTATCATCAAAAATACCCTCCCCGCTGTTGGCGCTGCGGTGTTGATATATGGACCGATAAATGCCTGGATACTATCAGTAAGTATACCTACAAAAAACAAGAGCCCGGCAACCAGAATGATGATGAATGCCCTTGCCCTGATCTTTAACTTGAAAAGAAAGGTGGAATGATCTTTTATTCCGATAGACCAGATCTGGTCCATTGAGTTTTTGATCACACTGAAGAGGGTAGTAGCCACAAAAAGGAAAAATACAAAACTCACCAGTGTAGCGTACCATTTATGGTCTATGCCCCGGATATTCCGGAGGGTCTGCCGTATCTGTTTGGTACTGCTCTCATCCAGAATGCTCGACAGCCGTTCAAAGATCCGCGTGACCAATATCTTCCGGTCTACAAAAAAACCAAAAAGCCTGATCAATATCAATAATATCGGCGGTAATGCAAAGTTGGTGAAAAATGCCGTTGCACCAGCAAGCCTGAGCGGATCGTTTTTCTGGAACAGTTTAAATGCTGATCTCAGGTGCTCACAAAATAACTGGGTTCTCTGGATAATATGATGTGGCATTCGTCTTTGATTACAGCTAAGCTTCGAAATTAATCAATTTTTTTTAATCAGCTGCCATTGAATGAAGAAAGCAGGGGAGGCCCTGCTTTCTTCATTGTGATTTCTAGAGATTTCCCCTCAGCTCCTGCTCACGCTCAAGTGATTCAAACAATGCTTTAAAGTTTCCTGCACCAAATGACTGTGCACCTTTACGCTGGATGATCTCAAAGAATAAAGTTGGCCTGTCCTGCACAGGTTTTGTGAAAATCTGCAGCAGGTAACCTTCTTCATCATGATCCACAAGAATACCCAGTTCCTGCAGCGGCGCAATGTCTTCGTCAATGCTGCCTACTCTTTCCAGCAGTGTTTCGTAATACGCCCGGGGCGGCGGACTCAGAAACTCCACGCCTCTGACCTTCATTTCTCTTACTGTGGAGATGATATCGTGTGTAGCTACTGCAATATGCTGTACACCTTCTCCTTCATAGAATTCCAGGTACTCTTCAATCTGGGATTTCTTTTTTCCCTCTGCAGGCTCATTGATCGGAAACTTCACATAGCCATTTTTGTTGCTCATCACCTTGCTCATCAAAGCGGAATACTCAGTGTTGATCTGTTTATCATCAAAGGAAAGGATGTTCCTGAAACCCATTACGTCCTCATACCACTTCACGGCCTCGTTCATTCTGTTCCAACCTACATTGCCTACGCAGTGGTCAATATATAACAGTCCCGTACCTGCAGGCTGATACCCGCCTTCTGTAGCTACATATCCAGGCATAAAAGCGCCCTTATAGTTTTTGCGCTCTACAAAAAGGTGCACCGTTTCTCCGTAAGTATAGATCCCTGCCGTGCGGATCTCCCCAAATTCGTCTGTTAAAGTCTGAGGTGTCTGATAAGACCTTGCACCGCGTTTGATGGTTTCATCATAAGATTTATAGGCATCATCCACCCATAGTGCCAGGATTTTAACACCATCGCCATGTTTTTTGATATGTTCCATCACCGGGCCTTCGGATTTAAGGGGGGTGGTTAGCACCAGCCTGATCTTGCCCTGCTGTAATACATAGGATGCGCGGTCTCTCAGTCCTGTTTCCGGGCCCGCATAGGCAACAGTGTTAAATCCAAAGGCTGTTTTATAAAAGTGTGCCGATTGTTTGGCATTCCCTACATACATTTCCACATGGTCTGTTCCGTTGAGCGGGAGGAAATCCTGGGTTAATGTTTCTTTTTCTACAAATTGAGTTTGCATAGTTTTTTATTTAATATTTTTGGTTAGTTAGTGTTTATCGTTATTCCACATTAATCTGCCAGCTTTTGTGGTAGCTCTCATCTTCAATTTTCAGGGCGTCTTCTGTCAGCATCAACGGGCGGAAGGGATCAATCATCACGGCCAGTTCTTCAGTTTTTTCTTTGCCGATGGATTTTTCCACTGTTCCGGGATGAGGCCCGTGGGGGATACCTCCGGGATGCAGTGTGATCTGTCCCTTCACTACACTCTTTCTGCTCATAAAGTCGCCATCTACATAATATAAGACCTCATCGCTGTCAACATTACTGTGGTTGTAAGGCGCCGGGATAGACAAAGGGTGATAGTCATACTTGCGCGGCACAAAAGAGCAGATCACGAAATTATGGCCTTCAAAGGTCTGGTGCACAGGAGGCGGCTGGTGCAGCCGGCCGGTGATCGGTTCAAAGTCGTGGATAGAGAATGCCCAGGGATAGTGAAAACCATCCCAGCCAACAAAATCGAAAGGGTGTGTACCATAGGTATAGGGATAGATTAATCCCTGTTTTTTGATCAGCACTTTAAAATCGCCCAGTTCATCAAAAGTCTCCAGGTCTGCCGGCTTTCTGATATCCCGTTCGCAATACGGGGAGTGCTCCATCAGCTGGCCATATTCATTTCTGTAGCGCTTAGGCGTGCGGATGGGGCTAAAGCTTTCAACAATAAACAAGCGGTTCTGCTCATCATCAAATTCAAGCTGGTAGATCGTGCCCCTTGGCACCACAAGATAATCGCCATAGCCAAACCTGATCTTTCCGAAACCGGTTTTTAACGTGCCGGAACCCTGGTGGATAAAGATGACTTCATCTGCCTGGCTGTTCTTGTAATAATAATCCGTCATGGATTTCCGCGGTGCGGCAAGCGAGATATGCAGGTCGCTGTTTACCAGCACAGGCTTTCTGCTTTGCAGGTAATCATCTTCGGGGGCGATGTTAAAGCCGATCAGCGAAGTGTGCTTCAGATGTTTCTCCCGGGCGATTTTGGGCTCTACGGAGTAGGGCTCACCAAGTGATTTAACGATGGTTGGGGGATGGCAGTGGTAAACAAGCGAATACAGGCTTGAAAAACCTTCTGTGGATACCAGTTCCTCTGCATAAAGCTCGCCGTTTGGTTTACGGAAAACGGTGTGCCTTTTAGGCGGAATGGTACCTAAGGTATGATAAATAGGCATAACTATAGGAATATATATTGGTTAAAATATGGGATGTATAGAAAGCGTGAAAACGCTTAATAAATTAAAATGCCGGGAAAAGCTTAAATGGAATACTGGGCAAATATGAGCTTGGAGAGCATAGCATATCTGAATGAAGCCAAAACCTGGCTTGCGATACGATCCTGATATTTTAGATTGCTATTTGTCATATAATGCGCTGGCTAATTTAAGAATTAAATTAGCAGTAATCAAAATTATCCTTAGATTCTAATTGTTGTAGATTTAAATCATATTCCATCGAAAATCTCTAGCTTTGGTTTATACCAAGAAATACTTAACCAAACATAAACAAGATGAAGTTAGTATCGTACAAAACAGAAGACAGGGAACACCTGGGGGTTTTCGTCAACGGGCATATCTACAACCTGCATTCATGTGATAAGCAAATTCCGAACGATATGAGTTCTTTTCTAAAGGATTCTGAAGTGCTGATGGAACGTGCGCTGACCATTAATGCAAAAATAAAATCAGGAGAAATAGAACCTAAGGAAGAAGCTTTTTATGAAGTAATTGCGCCTGTCCCGCATCCAACTTCCTGCCGTGACGGGTACGCTTTCCGCCAGCATGTTGCTGCTGCACGCAGAAACCGCAAAGTAGATATGATTGCAGAATTTGATCAGTACCCTATATTTTATTTTACAAACCATAATGCCATCAGCGGCCCGGGCGAGATAGAATGTATGCCTGATCATTTTGAGAAGCTTGATTTTGAGCTTGAAGTTGCCATTGTGATCGGTAAACAAGGAAGAAATATTACCGCTGCCGAAGCAGATAGTTATATCGCAGGTTTTATGATTATGAATGATATGAGCGCAAGAACACTGCAGATGGAAGAAATGCTGCTGAACCTGGGGCCGGCAAAGGGAAAGGATTTTTCAACGGTAATTGGCCCCTGGCTGGTTACTCCTGATGAGCTTGAGGAATACCGAACTGATGCCAAAGACGGCCACACAGGGAATACCTATAATTTAAGCATGACCTGTACAGTAAATGGTGTACAGGTATCGGCAGGAAATATGGCAGATATGGACTGGACTTTCGCCGAGATAATTGAACGCTGCGCATACGGTACGGATATTTTGCCGGGAGATGTGATCGGTTCGGGCACTGTAGGCACGGGCTGTTTCCTGGAACTCAATGGAACCGGCTTACTGAATGATCCAAACTATCAGCCACAATGGCTGCAGCATGGCGATGTGGTAGAAATGGAGATTACCGGTCTTGGCCGCTTAAGCAATACCATCCGCAGGGCCGATACAGATTTTTCAATCTTAGCCCTCAAAAAATAATGCTGACGCTTGATGTATCTGATTTAAGTCCCGCGCAGCTGCAGAACTATATGCACTACGCCGTCGCACCGCGGCCCATATGTTTTGCTACCACCATTGATCAGGCCGGAAACGTAAACCTGAGCCCCTTCAGCTTTTTCAATATGTTCAGTACCAACCCGCCTTTGTGCATTTTTTCTCCCGCAAGAAGGGTAAAAGATAATACCACAAAGCATACGCTGGAAAATATCCTGGAGGTAAAGGAATGTGTGATCAATATTGTGAACTACCCGATGGTGCAGCAGATGAGCCTGTCAAGTACAGATTATGCGAAGGGGGTCAATGAATTTGAGAAGGCCGGCTTTACGATGCAGGCTTCGCAGCTTGTTAAACCGCCGAGGGTAGCCGAAGCTCCTGTACAAATGGAATGTATTGTGAAGGAAGTGATCCATCTGGGCGAGAACCCCGGTGCAGGAAACCTGATCCTGGCAGAAGTAAAGCTGATCCACATCCGGGAAGATATCCTGGATAAGGAGGGAAGGATCGATCAGGAAAAAATAGACTTGGTAGCACGTTTGGGCGGCGACTGGTATTGCAGGGTAACGCCCGAAAGCCTGTTTAAGGTTGCAAAACCGCTGACCACGCTTGGAATTGGGGTAGATGCACTGCCCAGACAGGTACGAAATTCATATGTGCTTACCGGGAATGATCTTGGGATGCTCGGCAATATCGAAAAAATCCCTTCTGAAGAGGAGATCGATCTGGTGAGGAATATTGATGAAGTAAAAGAAGTGCTCGACGCTACGATAGGGGATGGCGTAAACCGTCAGCGTGAACTGCATGAACTGGCAAAAGCGATGCTCCAAAACGGCGAAGTGCTTACCGCACTCAAAGTTGTTCTGCTGGAAAGTTAGAGAATACTCACTGCTCTCATCAGCCTGCTGCGGTAGTAGGCGTCGAGGGTGGTGATGGTTACGCCATGGGCCTTGCCCGAGGTGGAATGGATAAAGTGTATCGTATCACCCTCTATATCTGCGATGATGCCAACATGCCCAACTACCCGTCTCCTTGGGTTGGTGCCCGTAAATACGAGTACGTCTCCCACCTTTGCATTTTCCAGCTTGATGGGCTTTCCTGCCACATTGAACTCCGTAGAAGAACGCGGAACATCAAAGCCGAAATTGTGGAATACATAACTGACAAAACCAGAGCAGTCAAAGCCCACTGAAGGATTGCTGCAGGCATAGCGGTAGGGAACGCCAATCATTGTTTTGGCAAAGCTGATCAGCTTGCTGGCCGGTGTTTCTGTTGTAAATTGTTGATTGAGCTTATCAAGTAATTCCCTGTACCTGCCGGGAACTGTCTGTGCTTTGCCAACTGTGGCAAACAGCAAGATAAAACAGAATAACATGAGGACTTTTTTCATATGCTCTGCCCTAAAGATATTAAAAAATATATCAAAAGGACAAACGGCCCAAAAAATTATGGGGTGGTTACGGCCACCGGTAGGATCTTTCCATTGAAAAATTTATGGCCTGTAGCAGCAAAATCTGCAATATACTTGCCCATTTCAAAGGCCATAACGGGCGACTGATATCCCGGGAATGCCTGTTCCAGCATTTCCGTTTGTGCTGATCCCAGTGCCAGGCAGTTGATCTTTATTCCTGTTTCTGCATATTCATAGGCCAGGCATTCCGTTAATGTGGCCAGGGCGCCCTTGCTGGTTGAGTAGGCCGCAAGCCCGGGGAATTTAACACTGCCCTGAAAACCGCCCATGCTGCTTACATTGACGATATGCCCGCCGCTTTCCATCAGTGGCAGCACATTTTTAATCATATTGAAATGACCAATCACATTGCTTTGGAACATGTTGTTCATGTCTTCAGCTGTGGTTTCAGCAAAGGATTTGTTCACCAGCTGACCGGCATTGTTGATCAGGATGTCTACCGTTCCCAGGCGCTGCTGCAGAAAGGGCACCAGGGCTGCGTAATCATCATGAACGATGTCGAACTCAACAGGCAGCAGTGTGCAGTCAGGATTGATACCCCTTGCAATTTCCAGCAGCTTCCTTAATTTGTCTGCAGATCTCGCAATGCAGACCACTTTGTTGCTGGTTTTTAACGTAAATTCCAATGCGGTTTCAAAACCTATTCCGCTGCTCGCTCCTGTTAATACAATATTCATGTTTAGTCTTCTTCTGTAATCAGTTGGGTAACCGGGTTTGCAATCACATGCAAGCCGTCGTTTATTAGTTTTTTATGGTCGGGTTCATTGGAAGCTTTCATTTCCAGATAAATCCTCAGTTCTTTTTCCAGCTCAGGATATGAACCGGTGTAATGTAATATTTCAAGGATTTCAACTGCACATAGCCAGTCCTGGCGATGGCTGGTTTTCAACTGTCCGAATAAGGCAGGCAGCAGGTCATGATTTAAACGCTCTTCCCTGATCAGCCTTACGGTTTTATAAATCTCATGCAGCTGGGTTGTTACTGCATCATAGCTCACTTTTACAGTTTGCTGATCGCTGATATGGGTAATCTCTTCATACGCTCCCTTATCCGCTGCACCGTTAAATACTGAGATGATCTCTTCACCCACGGCCATGTCATATACTCCCCATTCGGGCTGAAACAGCACATTGCCATTGCCCTCTTTAACCGTGCAGTCCTCAAAAGAGATGATGACCGTTTTACCGGCAATGCGGAGAACTGACTTTACCCTGCCGGAGACCCTGATACCGCTTTCGAAATGGAGGTCGACCGCTTTTCCCTCCTCAATACCAATGGCTTTCAGCTCTTCCGGGTTAAAATGTTCCAGCGGTGCTACCGTGTTTTTCAGTTTGCCCACCGGTGATGAAAAACCATCTTTATGATATATTTTTCCATGTCCCTCCAATTGTTTATCCCCAACAGAGAGTGCCGAGGGGCCGGTAGTTTTAATAAAGGTTACCTGGTCATCCACACTGAGGCCCATATCTATAAACACTCCGGTAACCTGTAAGCCTGAACTGTACATTGCTGTGCTAGGGTTCCGGGACTCCATCGCTTTGATCATGCTTTCTGAGCCACCTTTTCTAAAGGCCATGGTATCCGCAAACTGTTCCAGCACATCGATCAGGTTTTGAAAAGTTGCGGTGACAAACAGCTGTGGCTGTGTTTTGGTGATATCGTAAGGATAATTGATTGTATCTATCGTGTAAGGAATCTTCTTGACTGTTTCCTGCATACATGATGCGCTCTCCCCAATAGAAGAAAGCAATCCTGCACCGTATATTTTTGGATCATCCAGACTGCCGATCAGCCCATATTCTACCGTCCACCAGTGCAGCCTGCTGAGCAGGGCCATTTCAGAAGGCTCGCCCATATTGTCGGCAATCTCCTTCAGGTGCTGCTCTGCCCTGGCAATTTCATATTCAGGGGCATCTACTGCCTCTTTCAGTATAGATAATGCGCGAATGGCTTCGTACAACTCAAAATCTTTGGCAGAGAACATCGCCTTTTCTCCGATTGATCCGATGTAGCTCAGGTAGCTGTTATAATCGGCATCAGCAATGATGGGTGCATGCCCGGCCGACTCATGGATGATATCTGGTGCCGGAGTATATTCTATATGGTTAATCTGGCGGATGTCTGCAGCAATCACCAATACACGGTACGCCTGATATTCCATAAAGGCAGCCGGCGGGATAAATCCGTCAACGGTAACTGCTCCCCAGCCCAGTTTGCCCAGGTTATCGTTCATGGTCTGCAAATCCGGAATATATTCAATGCTTAGTCCGGCACGCTGCAAGCCCTTGATATAAGGATAGTAGGCCACATCCTTCAGGTAACTGTAATTCTGGCGCATTACGTAACGCCACACTGCCTGGTCTACCGGGGTATATTTATCATAGTTCTGATCCACAATAAACTGCCTCAGATGCAGCGGTAATTTTGCTACCTGCGGGTTGTTAAAGTCATTAAAATCGCTCATAACCAATGTATATTTGATACCCCTAAGGTAAGCCTGCGTGAATGATTTATCAAGGAAACAGGTGCCCTTTTACTTTATGGTGATTTATTTTTTTACTCTGAAAGAGAAGTGCGTTTGGATAAAATAGCTGGCTACGGCCAATATAATGGTAGTAATGAATTTAGCGACAGAAGGATAGAAGTTAAAACTTTCGACCATGATTTTGATCATCGCAAAATTGAGCATCAGATTGGTACAAACAACAATGGCATACCTGAACATCTGGATCCTTCCCTTCAGTTCAGACTTTGTAAATACCAGGTATTTGTTGAGGGTAAAACCAATGGCAAAAGTAAGCGGTGCCTCAATGATCAGTGTGGCCACAGGGGCCGTAATCATCCCCGGACGAAAAGGCAGAACCAAATCCTGCTGGTGCAGCACATAGTTATAGATCAGGAAATATAAAATGATCCCGCTTGCTGTATTGGTTCCCCCGGATACAATGTACCTGAAATTATGCAGGGACAGCCAGCGTGAAAACGGCGGGTAAAAGAAATCAATAAATCGCAGGAGGGCTTTACGCATATTTAAATAAGGTACTCAATAAGCGGCGCAATTTAGGGATAGAATATCATTTCCCGAAATTAAGAAATGATTAACGCGCCGGTGGTGCCGAAATAAAGTCGATCACCGCACAGTACCTGTATCCCGGATGTGTCCTGATATTGACACCCACGAGGCTCAGTTGGTAATTGGTGCCCAGGATGGTTTTTCTGTGCCCCAAATCAGGTACATTTTTATCGAGCAGCAGCATACATACATTTGCCAGCCCTTTTGAGAAGCCAAATGCCAGACATTCTCCCATTGCTCTGCGGGGATAAAACTTAGAAATCCTGTCCTTTACCGTTCTGCCATCGCTAGAGTTATGGCCGGCTTTGTTGTTTTTGCTTAAGTCTTTTGCATGCTGCTGGGAAACCCATGTGAGCGTTTCATCGGGACTGAACAGGGGCAAATCCCTGATCCCTGCAAGATCCTGCTGTAATCCCCTGTAATATTTGTCTTTGCGGTTTACCCTCAGGTCGTCGTAGTTGCTGTAACGCTGCATATCTATATTATATGCGTTAACGAAATCCTGAAAGTAGGTGTCGAAAAACTTACGCCCGTCTGTTCGGGCGAGATTCATATAAAATACGATCTGCTTTTCCTCCTCGTTCAGGTAATCCGTATTTCTGGCTGTATTTGCATTGTCGAGTTCTTCCTGTGTCCAGATATTGCCAGACTCATAAGACTGTGCTTTTACAGCGATGGAACTGAAGAACAGGAGGAAGAAAACGATAGGTATGAATTTCATGTGCTTAACGTTGCTGATGGATTTTTTCTGGTGCCTGCCCCTCAATAACAATAATAAGACCAGATGCGAAGGAAATAGTTTAATCAACAAAAAAGACCCGCAGGGTTTGCCGGCGGGTCTCTTTCGTTTTTTGGTGATACTATGATTTTCTCAGCAGGTTTTTCCAGCTTACCCTACTTTCAATCAGGTTATTCAAATCTTTGATATCGATTCTTTGCTGCTCCATGCTGTCACGGTGACGGATCGTTACAGTATTATCTTCCAGGGTCTGGTGATCGATAGTGATACAGAAAGGAGTCCCAATGGCGTCCTGGCGGCGGTAGCGTTTTCCGATGGAATCTTTCTCCTCGTAAACTACATTATAATCAAGCATCAGGTCGTCCATGATTTCCTGGGCTTTTTCCGGAAGTCCGTCTTTTTTAGTCAATGGCAGGATCGCTGCTTTGATCGGGGCCAGGCAAGGGTGTAAGTGCAGTACGGTACGGCTGTCAACTTTCTCTCCTTCGCTCAAATCCTGCTGCTCAAATGCATTGATCATCGTGAGCAGGAACATACGGTCTAGACCAATTGAAGTTTCGATCACATATGGGATGTAGTTTCCGTAAGGTTTTCCGTCCTCGTTCAGGTCGTTATCAAAATATTGCATTTTCTTGCCGGAGAATTCCTGGTGTTGGGTAAGATCAAAATCTGTACGGCTGTGGATACCTTCAACTTCTTTAAATCCAAAGGGGAATTCAAATTCAATATCCACGGCAGCATTGGCATAATGCGCAAGTTTTGCATGGTCATGGTATTTGTATTTTGCCGGATCAGTACCTAAAGCAGTATGCCATTTCAGGCGTGCTTCTTTCCAGTAGGCATACCATTTCATTTCCTCGCCCGGGCGAACAAAGAATTGCATTTCCATCTGTTCAAACTCGCGCATACGCATGATAAACTGACGGGCGATTACTTCGTTTCTGAAAGCTTTACCAATCTGTGCAATACCAAAAGGGATTTTCATCCTTCCTGATTTTTGTACGTTCAGGAAGTTCACAAAAATTCCCTGTGCGGTTTCAGGACGCAGGTAAACTTCTTCGGCACCTTCGGCCATGGCCCCAAACTGGGTGCTGAACATCAGGTTAAACTGGCGTACATCTGTCCAGTTTTTTGTGCCGCTAACCGGGCAGGCGATCTCATGTTCTTCAATCAGGACTTTTAGCTGCGGCAGGTTCTCTGCTTTAAGTGCTTCATCCATATCGGACTGAAGTTTTGCTGCTTTATCTGTTTTTCCGTCTTTCTCATAACGGGCAATTTTATCTTCTAATAACTGGTCGGCACGGTAACGTTTCTTCGAATCTTTATTATCGATCATCGGGTCGCTAAAGCCATCCACGTGTCCGCTGGCTTTCCATACTTTAGGATGCATAAATATCGCAGAATCGATTCCTACAATGTTTTCATGCATTTGTACCATCGATTTCCACCAGTATGTTTTGATGTTGTTTTTTAGCTCGGCACCCATCTGACCGTAGTCATACACGGCACTTAATCCATCATAAATTTCGCTGCTTTGAAATACAAAACCGTATTCTTTAGCGTGGGAGATCACATTTTTAAATTGTTCGTCGTTATTCGTTTTGGCCATAATACTGCAAAGATAGAAAGTTGAGGGTAATTTTGACCGAATAAGTAAGTACTAATTATTACTTTTGAGAGGGATAGCTTTGCAGCCGGTAAAAACGGCTTTTTCCTGTCATGACAGATTTAAAATTGAGACATTGAGTATACAGGTAGAAGGTTTATCTAAAACATACGGGCAGCAAAAGGCCGTTGATCAGATCAGTTTCCGGGCGGTTCCGGGCAAGGTGCTGGGTTTTTTAGGCCCTAACGGGGCGGGGAAATCTACTACGATGCGGATGCTTACCGGTTACCTGCAGCCCACATCGGGCAGCGCAAATCTGGGCGGTTTTGATACTCAGCGGCAAAGCCTTGAGATGCGCCGCATTCTGGGCTATCTGCCGGAGAATACACCTTTATATACGGATATGTATGTGCGGGAGTTTCTTTCCTTTGTTGCTGACACCTATCAGCTTGAAAGATCTGCAATCAAAGTAAAAGAGGTAATTGCCAGGGTTGGCCTTGGTGATGAGCAGCATAAAAAGATCTCGATGCTGAGCAAGGGATATAAACAGCGTGTAGGTTTGGCACAGGCAATCATCCATGATCCTTCTATCCTGATCCTTGATGAGCCTACCACAGGACTGGACCCAAACCAGCTTACCGATATCCGGGAACTGATCAGGAATCTGGGCAAAGACAAAACAGTGATACTTTCCACGCATATTATGCAGGAAGTAGAGGCGCTTTGTGATCAGGTAGTGATTATTAACAAAGGGAAAATTGTGGCGGATGCAAGCCTTACTGAACTCAAAAGCAAACATCAAACTGACTCTCTGGAGGAAATATTCAGAGGTTTAACCCGCTGATATATAGTATTTTGTTGAACAAATCTCATTTTTGGCCAACTTTTTGTTTAGGTATCGCCGGGAGAAAAATCCCGCTAACTAAATAAAAAACAATTATGAAAAAGTTATTTTTACTAACCGCAATCGCCGGAATATTTGCATTCTCAAATGTTTCTGCACAGACAAAAGATCCTGCAATGTCAGGTTCCAAACTGGGTATAGGTGCCGAATTTGCTTTTCCAACAGGTAATTTTGGAGACGCATATAAACTGGGATATGGAGGAACATTACAATTCCAGACACCGATTGCAGACAAACTGAACTTTACTGCATCTGCAGGCTACCTCACTTTCACAGGCGAAGATATCGCCACTGTTGGTGGAGTAACCTTTAAAAATGCAGATTTGAAAGTAATCCCTGTAAAAGCAGGTATCAACTACTTCCTGGCAGAAAACATTTATGTAGGTGGTGAGCTGGGTGCTGCATTTGGTACAGGCGATAACTCAAAAACTTCATTTGCCTATACGCCGCATGTTGGAGTTGAATTTCCGGTATCAGACAAAGGATCAATTGACCTGAGCGCAAGATACGAAGAGTGGTCAACCAACTATGACGGGCCAGGTAATACCAACTATAATTTCAAATCGAGATTTGTTGGTTTAAGACTGGCATATAACTTTGGTTTATAATCAATAGAACAGAATAGTAAGAGGCAGCCTGCAAAAACAGGCTGCCTTTTTTTGTTTTACAGCTTCCTGATGGTTCCATTTTCCCGTTATTTATCTAACTTCGGCATCATTAACATTTTTCATGTACGCAGTATTTAAACGCGAATTATTCAGTTTATTAAATTCACTGATGGCTTACATTACCATCGGTGTGTTTTTATTGGTATCTGGCCTGCTCCTCTGGTTTTTCCCGGATACCTCTATTCTTGAATACGGCTATGCGGAACTGAATGGCTTTTTTAGCCTGGCCCCATTTTTATTTATGTTCCTGGTGCCAGCCATTACCATGCGCTCATTCGCAGAGGAACGCAGGGAAGGTACCTATGTATTACTGGCCAGCAGGCCACTGACCGACTGGCAGATTATCCTTGCAAAATATTTTGCCTGCCTGGTCCTTGTTTTGTTTGCACTGCTGCCTACACTGATATATTACTATTCTATTGTTCAGCTTGGCCTGCCACAAGGAAATATCGACGGCGGCGCAGTTACCGGATCATATATTGGTTTATTACTATTGGGCGGAGCATTTGCATCCACAGGTATTTTTGCATCATCGGTCACTAAAAACCAGGTGATCGCTTTTGCTGTAGCAGTTTTCCTGTCTTTTATCGCTTACAGCGGATTTGATGCCCTGGCTAAGATCTTTGCTTTAGGTACTCTGGAAGATGTTTTTCTATGGCTGAGTGTAAACGAGCACTTTCAATCGATGAGTAGGGGAGTACTGGATACGCGCGACCTGGTTTACTTTTTAAGTTTTATATTACTATTCCTTGGGGCAACTAAACTGGCGATCGGAGGCAGGAAATGGTAAGCAGCGCACAAAAGAAATGGATGAAAGCAGTCCTGTTTATCATCGCTCTGGCAGGATTGAATATCGCTTCCTCGTACATTTATACGCGATTTGATTTTACCGGTGAAAAGAGGTTTACCCTCAATCCAAAGACTAAGGCCGTTTTGGCAAAGGCCGATAAGGAAGTCACAGTTACGGTGTTCCTTGACGGTAACCTGCCGGCGGCATTTAAAAGGCTGAAAAATGCAGCTTCGAATTTACTCAATGATTATAAGGCAAATGCGGCAGTAAAAATAAAAGTCGTTTTTACCGATCCGCTGGAGGGGCTCGACCAGCAGGCACAGGACACAGTTTTACGAAACCTGTACAGCAATGGCATCGAGCCTACCAATCTGAATATTAAAAATGACGCCGGATTTACCCAGAAAACCGTTTTCCCCATGGCTGTTGTACAGGCCGGAAACAGACAGGTGCCTGTAAAACTACTGCAGAATCTGGATGCCGCGGGCAACTACGAACAAAACATCAATAACTCGATACAGAACCTGGAGTATGTATTCAGTTCTGCCATTAAAAAAGTGACAACAGGTGAAAATCCAAGGATTGGATTTACTGAAGGAAACGGCGAACCGGCAGACCCTTATCTGAGCGATGCGATCAGGTCACTCTCCGACAGCTATGAAGTGGGCCGGGTAGACCTGAACCTGATCAGTAAGGAAGGACTGGATAAACTGAAGATACTTTTCATTACCAAACCACAAAAGGAGTTTTCTGAGGCACTTAAATACAAGATCAACTATTTTGTGATGAATGGCGGGCGGATTGTCTGGAGCATTGATCAGGTAAGTGCTGATCTGGATAGCTTAAAAGGCAAAGGCCAGCAGCTCGCTTTTAACAATAAGCTCAACCTGGACGATATGCTTTTTATGTATGGCGCGAGGGTAAATTATAACCTTGTAGCCGATCTGAACTGTGCAGAAATCCCGCTGGCTATGGGCGGAGCCGCCGGGCGGCAGCGTGATATCCAGATGGCACCCTGGATTTATTATCCGGTACTGCTGCCGGATGTATCATCCAGCCTGGTAAAGAACATAGATGGGATACGGACGGAGTTTCTGAGTACAGTAGACACCATTGGTGTTAAAGGTGTACGGAAGACTGTTCTCCTGCATACCTCTCCTTATCACATCGAACACAATACACCGGAGGTTTTATCGCTGCAGGTGGTTGCCGAAACACCTGATCAGCGGCAGTACCTGCACCCGCCAAAAAGTACAGCGGTATTGCTGGAAGGATCATTTCCATCTGTGTTTTTAAACAGGCAGCCACCGGCCGGGATTTCTGAAGATTTTAGCTCCGGGGCGCTGAGCAAACCTACCAAAATGATTGTGATCGGCGACGGCGATATCTTCAGAAATCAGGTGAGCGGCCGCGATGGTTCGGTATTTCCGCTCGGGTTTGACCGCTATACACAAAGAAATTTCGGAAATAAGGCCTTCCTTTTAAATATTGCAGATTACTTGTCTTCTGATGATAATCTGATCGACCTGCGCAATAAAGAGGTCAGGGTCAGGCTACTGGATAAGCAGCGCCTGCGCGGGGAGAAACTGAAATGGCAGCTGATCAATGTAATCGTACCCCTTTTACTGTTAATATCGTTCGCAATTTTTCAACATTATTACCGCAAGTATAAGTATGCAAGGTAATTTTTATATTTTTGAGAATTGACCAGATCATAATTATGAGATTTATTGTATCCACATCAACACTTTTAAAACATTTACAAACAGTTAATGGTGCATCAAGCAGCAGTACTGTTTTGCCGATACTGGAAAACTTTCTTTTCGAGATCAAAGATGGCAGCCTGACAATTTCTGCAACAGATTTGCAGACCAGCATGACTACATCTTTACCAGTAGAGTCTAAAGAAGGCGGAAAAGTAGCTGTACCGGCAAGAATCTTGTTAGATACTTTAAAAACACTTCCTGATCAGCCAATCTCTTTCAATATTGATGATGCTTCATTTTCAATCGAGATCAGTGCCGGTGACGGAAAGTATAAACTGAGTGGTGAAAACGGAGATGATTTTCCTAAGATCCCTACGGTAGAAAATGCGTCCTCGGTAAATCTTCCTGCATCTGTACTGACAGAGGCCATTACCAAAACTATCTTTGCTGTAAGCAGCGATGAACTGCGCCCGGCGATGACAGGTGTGTTCTGCCAGCTTTCTGATCAGTTTATCACTTTTGTGGCTACTGATGCACATAAATTAGTGAGATACAGGCGTATGGACAGCAAAGCTGATAAAACGGCTTCGTTTATCCTGCCAAAAAAAGCGCTTACCTTACTAAAAGCAGCTTTACCTTCAACCGATATCAATGTTTCAGTTGATTACAATGCCACCAGTGCATTCTTTAAATTTGAGAATATCAACCTGGTATGCCGTTTAATCGATGAGCGTTACCCTGATTATGAAGCAGTAATTCCTGCCAACAATCCTAATAAACTGATTATCGACAGGGCTTTGTTCCTGAATACCTTACGCCGTGTGGTGATTTTTGCAAACAAAACTACCCACCAGGTGAGGCTGAAGATCAATGGAAGTGAATTAAACATCTCTTCTGAAGATCTTGATTTTGCAAATGAAGCACATGAGCGCCTGAGCTGCCAGTATGAAGGTGAAGATCTTGAAATCGGCTTTAACGCACGATTCCTGATCGAAATGTTAAGTAACCTCAGCGGTGAAGAAGTTACCCTTGAGCTGTCTACGCCAAACCGTGCGGGCTTGCTGATCCCTCAGACCAATGATGAAAATGAAGATGTTCTGATGCTGGTAATGCCGGTAATGCTGAACAACTACAACTAATAAAAAAAAGAAACTACCTTTGAGCGTCATTATGCAGGAAAATATAATCTTTCGTAATGACGTTTTTTTATAAGCAAGATACTACCTATGGACATCATTAATCAGCTGATACAATTTATTCTGCATACCGATGTAGAATTGGTTAAACTCGTGAGTAGCTACCAGACCTGGACCTACCTTATTTTATTCCTGATCATTTTTGCAGAAACCGGATTTGTGGTTACGCCCTTTTTACCGGGCGACTCCATGCTGTTTGCCGTGGGCGCACTGATTGCCAAGGGCGGCACCGGACTTGATATCTGGCTGATGTTCTTGCTTTTAACTGTTGCAGGTATCCTGGGAAATAGCCTGAACTACAGACTGGGGATGTTCTTTGGTATCAAAGTTTTTAAGGAGAATAACAAGATCCTGAAGCTGGAATATTATAACAAGTCGCACATGTTCTTTGAAAAACATGGCGGCAAGGCAATCATTTTCAGCCGTTTCCTGCCGATCATCAGAACAGTTGCCCCATTTGTGGCAGGTGTAGCCAGAATGCCCTTCGGCAAATTCACTTACTTTAATGTGATTGGCGGAATTGCATGGATCGCAACCTTACTTTTCGCCGGTTTCCTGATGGGGCAGATCCCATTCATCAAAAATAACTTTTCGGCAGTTATTGCCTTCATAGCCATCATTACGTTTGCACCAGTTGTTTTTGCCGCCGTAAAATCTATGTTCAAACCTAAAGAGGTTATCGAGAGCTAGGTGTATTTTCAAGGGTTGGCTGACCAGCGTCAACCCATGCAGAATACCAGTATGATCCTGTTGCAAGGATCGCAGCACGCATCTGCCTTTCTACCATATGGTTCATCCGGTGATGGTATTCGTTTGCATATTCAAATGAGTACTGTTTCATCAGCTGCCCCTTCCGTTTGCTGTAACTGTACTTTCGGTAAGCGGGAAAACTGCGGTTAAGATCGGCTTCAAGTTTTAATGTGCTGTCTGTGAGGCGGTGTGTATGCGTAACGATTTCCCATGCCGCTTTAAGCGGGTCATCGATGTATATCGCCCTGCCCACTACAAAGTTGTACTGTTCCGAGAAGAGTTCGGGTAGACGGCTTTCCCAGAAACCATGAATTCCCACCTGTCCGGTCAGCTGTCCGTTATGGTTTTCTGTGGTATGCAGCGGCACATTCGCGTCGCCCAGGTAGTGGCCCAGATACGCAGATTTGATCAAAATCCTGAGCGAGTCCCTTTCTTTGAAGGCGTTCACCAGCTGATAGTAAGTGCGCTGAATCTGCCAGGGCAGGATGCCGTTTTTCTGCAGTTTAACAATCCCGTATTTCTTCACTGCATCTTCCCATCTTCTGGGAATACTATCTATGTTCTGCTCATATACTTCAACATCCAGGTAATGCCTCGGTGCCTCTGCCGTGTCTGCATATCGCCTTTTATCTGGGTCTGTTGCATGTTTGGTAATATATCCGATATTGTTTTTATAAAACCTGTTCATGCCCGAGGGCAGGATATATACGGCAAGCTCGTTTATGCGCATATGGGCAAAAAAGCCCCAGGCACTGCTGAGCATAGCAAGTGCCACGAGCATTCCTGAGATGAGAAATCTTTTCATCCCGGGAATGTAATGCCAAACAGGAATATGCTGGTAACTAATTTTTCATCAAACGGGCTGCGAAAGGGCGTGTAAACTCATTCAGTTCATTCGTGAACTGGCGGATGATTGCTGGATCATCCTGCTTAAGCGCTGCCCGCAGTTTGTCCAGGATCTCTCTTGTCCCCGAAATATCCATCGAGGTCAGCACAAATCTATGACGCTCAATAAACTGCCCGGCGAGATAAGCAAGCTGCTCACCCTCGGCCCTGGCTTCGTCGAGCATCCTTTGTGCTGCCGCTGGTGTGAGCGCTTCGTCAATGTGCACATCCTCATCCGGCAAACTGATGTAAGAGCGGTTGCCTGCCATGATATCAGCCTGTATGGCTGCACCGAGGGCAACGATTTCATCGGGATTGATCTGATCATTTGGTTGTTTGCCAAAATACGCTGCTACCTGTTCCTTTACATATGGCGTACGGGTGGATCCGCCGGCCAGCAGCAGGTCATCAATACCCGCCAGTGTGATATTTGCATTGGCCAGTGCCTGGGTACAGGAGTTGATCGTTTCTGCTACCATCGCTGAAATGAGCTTTTCAAAAGTCTGTTTGTCCAGCGTGCACCAGATGTCCCCGAGTTTTTCGTTAAACAGGTTCTGGCTGCCCAGTGCGATTTTAGCGGTCTCTGCTTTCAGGCGGAGCTGCTGCATCAGGCCATGATCAGCCGTTGTCGCTGCTGCATCCAGTCGGTTGCTTTCAATCCAGTAATTAATGATGGCCTGGTCAAAATCATTTCCGGCAGGGAAGCTGTTTCCTATAGCAGAGCGTACTTCATATTTGCCGTTCTGAATCTTATATATAGAAATACTGAATGATCCTCCGCCAAGGTCGTAAACCGCAATAGTTTTTTGCTGGGCGGGATCCAGTCCGGTACCGTAGGCCAAAGCGGCGGCGGTAGATTCGTTTATAATTTTGAGTACTTCAAGGCCAGCTAAACGCCCGGCATCTCTTACCGCCTGGCGCTGACTATCTTTAAAATAGGCCGGAACAGTAATCACTACCTTGTTCACCGGCGTTTTCAATGCATGTTCTGCTCTTTTTCTCAGTTCTTTCAGGATTTCTGCTGACACCTCAATGGGGCTGTGGGGCTGGTTTTCAGCAGGTGCTGTAAGCAGGAGATCTTTGGCTTCATGACCCACCCGGACCTGGCCGGCTGCATCAAAATGCACGATAGAGGGAACCAAACGGCCTTTGCCTGTATCATTGATCACCATCGGTTTATTGTCCGGATCGATAAAAGCCACAAGACTGTTGCTTGTTCCTAAATCAATACCTGCGATGATCTCTGCTTTCTGTAATGTGCCTGTTGCCAGGTTAATGGATATTTTTGCCATAGCGGCAAATTTAGGAATGTTTTGAAGTTTATTTGTGTGAAGGTTGTAATGTTTTAAGCATCTCCTGCCTGTGCAAATTAAATACCCACAAAACGATATCCTGATAGCTGTCTGTTCCTTTTTTCTGGTTATTGATCTTGAGGAATTTATCGAGAGCGGTGCCCATATAGGCAGACATATCTCCGTTGTACATTTTCCAGAACTCATGTTCCTGTTTGAAATCAGCCAGGGTGCCGGGATTGATTTGTTTAAGCAGGCGTGCAAAATCTTCGGGCGACTTCATCCTGATTTCGAACAGCACACTCCGCAGAATATTGTAATAACCTGAATACCGGAAATTGGTGTCGGTGCTGTTGATGTTTACCAGGTAACCGATCAGGTTGGCTTCATCCTCACGGGCAATGCCCAGGGTGTGCGAAATTTCGTGACAGGCTACGAAGGGCAGCACCATATACGGCAATCTCATATTGATATTGGCTTCGCCGGAGAGCGGGCAATAATAACCTTCAATCCCTATCTTGCTTACCAGCCAGCTAAACATCACGGGCTTAACAGCAGGAGCTTTATAGCTGAAAAATGGATTTATTTTTGACAGCCGGGCGTAAGCCTTTTCAGACTTTTCTCTGAGCTCAACGATCGTGTATGTTTGATTTGTCCGTTCATGCTCCAGGCGGTTTACCCTTTTAACCAGAAAATCGCCCAGAAGGACCAGGTCTTTGGTGGTGTACTTGTCATTGCTGATGCCCAGCCTCGCGGATATCGAGGGGCGCGAATAGTTTAATCCCCATAACAGCTTAAACACAATGTACAGGATCAGAATAAAGCTGGTCAGCCGAAGAGGGATAACATAGCGTGCTTCTTTTGTCAGCTGTTTCCGGAATGCTTTCCGGAGTACCATGATTACAGTCCAGAGGCAGTACAGAATTAATAATCCATACAGGAAATCTCCCAGTGCAAAAGGAAAGAGCGCCGAGACAGAACGCTGGGCAACCGAACTCAACTGGTAAAAGCCGTCGGAATAAACCTCTTCTACAGCTTTGCTGCTGAGCCCAAAAATGAAGATCAGCACAGCAATGCTGAATATAAGGGCCAGGCGCCGGAGCTGAGTTCGTATTGCAGGGTGCATCACCTGTTAAAAGCTAATCTTTTACCAGTTTGGTTGGTCATGAATTTCCCTTTCTGATAGGCAAGGTTACCTGAAATGAAAGTATGTGTGATATCTGCTTTAAAGGTTTGTCCTTCAAAGGGCGACCAGCCGCATTTATAAAGAATATTTGCTTTGGTTACTTTAACAGGATCATTCAGTGCAACCAGTACAAGGTCTGCCCAGTAGCCTTCCCTGATAAAACCACGTCTGTCGATCTGAAAACAGGTAGCCACATTATGTGCGGTTTTTTCTGCGATTTGTTCAAGTGTGATTTTTCCCTGATGATACATTTCGAGCAGGGCTGACAGTGCATGCTGCACCAGAGGGCCGCCGGAAGGGGCCTGTAAATAAGGCTGTGCTTTTTCTTCGGTTGTATGCGGGGCATGGTCTGTGGCGATAATATCGATATACCCGTCCAGCACACCTTTGAGGATCGCGTCTTTGTCGGCCTCCGTTTTCACAGCCGGGTTCCATTTGATCAGGTTTCCTTTCTCAGCATAGTCCCTGTCGTCAAACCACAGGTGATGCACACAGGCTTCGGCAGTGATTCTTTTATCCTTTAAAGGGGTAACATTGTCAAATATTCCCACTTCCATGGCCGTTGAGATATGGAGGATGTGGAGTCTGGTGTTATATTTTTTTGCGAGTGACACCGCCAGTGAAGAGGAGGTATAGCAGGCTTCCGCAGAGCGGATCAGCGGGTGCATATCTATGGTGATGTTTTCCCCGTAACGCTCTTTGAAAGCAGCCATATTGCGCTGGATGGTCAGCTCATCTTCACAGTGGGTAGCCACCAGCATAGGTGCCTGACTGAAAATGTTCTCCAATACCTGTTCGTTGTCTACCAGCATGTTCCCCGTAGAGGAGCCCATAAATACCTTAATGCCGCAAACATTTGCAGGGTCTGTTTTGAGGACTTCTTCGATGTTGTTATTGGATGCCCCCATGAAGAAGGAATAATTGGCGAGAGACATTTCCGAAGCAATCGCATATTTATCGGCAAGGAGTTCCTGGGTCAGCGTATTGGGCACAGTATTGGGCATTTCCATAAATGACGTGATGCCGCCTGCTACAGCCGCCATGCTTTCAGAAAAGATATCTGCTTTGTGGGTTAATCCCGGTTCACGGAAATGTACCTGGTCGTCTATCATGCCGGGAAACAGGTGCAGCCCCTCGGCATTGATTTCCTGGTCTGCACTTCTGCTGATCAGCGGACTGATCTCGTCAATCAATCCGTCTTTGATATAGACATCCGCAACAACTGTTTTGCCTTCGTTGACAATGGTTGCGCCTTTGATAAGGATGGTTTTCATCTTGTAGTGTTATGGTGTTCGATTGTTGCTCAAATCTATGAACTTTTTTCAGCATTTTGTTTTGTACCTGTCCGGATGTTCAGGCACTGGAGCCATTGTATTTCTATTTTCTGTAACTAATAATTAATAATTCTGGTTGTATTATTTCTTTTTAATTATTAATATTGCATACGGAAGCGCCTGCCGGCAGATGAATGTACTATCCGCAAATAATTGATGTGTTAATTAACTAGTTTGAATCACTATGAATACCAGAGAAATAAAGCAAATCTCGTTTGAAGATTATATGGACGTTATATTAGGTACGTTCTCGGGCCTGACAGGAGGAACAGTGCTGGGCTCTGCCTTCGGGTTTACCGGAGGGATCATCGGTGCACTGTTAGGATCATTTATTTCAGGGTATGATGCCTACAAGACGGTCTGCAAAAATTACAGCGCCTCCGTCTCCGGCAAAATGCCCGAAGATCACTGAGGAAATGTATATATCTTTTAATACTCTTGAGATCTTCCGTTTTGGTTGCATACTGCTTGTAATTTATATCATTGTGCTGGCCTTTCAAAAAAGAATGGCTGAAATAGGGCTTGCCGAAATAGGCGGGGTTTTTCTTTCTTCATCTTCAATTATGGGAGGGAGCAAACTCATTTATTCGACATTGACAATTTTGAATGACAACACGATCGAAAGCGATAAAATCTACACGATATATGGTGGGTTTTGTGTAGTTTGGGTTTCAGTTATTTCATACAGGCAAAAAATACAACCTAAAAAGAAGAACAGGGGGAACTGATCTTTCTTTTTTTATGAAGTACCTGAACACGTGTTTTTCCGCATCGCTAAAATAGATTATAGTATATTTGCAAAATGTCGAAAACATTCGAAGAATTTAACCTCAACAGGCAGATTTTAAATGCTGTTGCTGATGCAGGGTTTACAGTTGCTACACCAATACAGGAAAAAGCAATTGCACCGGTACTTTCCGGACAGGATATCTTTGGTATCGCTGAAACGGGAACCGGTAAAACGGCAGCTTACGTGCTGCCGATATTAATGCAGCTCAAGTATGCACAGGGCGACGCAGCACGTGCGCTGATCCTTGCGCCAACCCGCGAACTGGCGATGCAGATCGCTGAACATGTAAAAGTATTTGCTAAATATACAGACCTGAGATCTGTTGTTGTATTTGGCGGAATCGGCCCAAAAACACAGATCGAACAGATCAAAGCCGGTGTAGACATCATCATTGCCACCCCCGGCCGTTTCCTTGACATTTATCTTGCAGGCCATATCAATACACAATACCTGAAGTTCCTCGTACTGGATGAAGCAGATAAAATGATGGATATGGGCTTCATTGGCTCTATTCACAGGATCCTTGAAATTGTTCCCCGCAGAAGGCAGAATCTACTGTTCTCTGCAACGATGAGTGAACTGGTACATAAAATCGCCGGTGATTTCCTTAAAAACCCAACGATTATTGAAGTGGGCGAGCAGGCAACTCCCGCCCAGACCGTAACCCAGGTTTTGTATGAAGTGCCAAACTTTAAAACCAAGATCAACCTGCTGCAGCACCTGCTGAAAAATGATGTTGATTTTAAAAGACTGATGATCTTCTGCAAAACAAAAACTGTTGCAGATAATATCTTCAGCTTTATCGAACGCAGATTTGGCCCGGAGGCAGTAAGGGTAATTCATGCGAATAAAGGCCAGAATACAAGGATCAATTCTATCGCTGCCTTTAAAGAAGGCAACCTGCGCGTACTGGTGGCTACAGATGTGGCATCAAGAGGCATCGATGTGGCCGAAGTTAGCCATGTCATCAATTTTGATGTGCCGATTATTATTGAAGATTATGTACACCGTATTGGCCGTACGGGCAGGGCATATGCAAAAGGAGATGCCTTAACTTTCTGTACGGATGCGGAAAAGTATTACATCAAAAAAATCGAAAAACTGATGCGCCAGCCAATCCCGGTGGTGCCGCTTCCGGAAGAAGTGTTTGTAGAAGAAACCCCTTACGAAGAACGTCAGTACATCGCCAGGGAAATCGACAACCAGAAAAGGAAAGACGATCCGGATTTCAAAGGAGCATTCCATGAGAAAAAACATGCTGCTGCCATTGCAGCGGCCGCTGTTGCTGCTGCCAAAAAGAAAATGGATAAAACACCCGCCTGGAAAAAGAGGAAATTCAAAAAGACCTAGGATTGAAACTCACGCCCTTAAATATTGTAACATCTGCCTGTCTTGTGCTGGCATTGGTGATGCTTTTTAGTCCGGCACAGCACGCTCCCCTACAAAACGGAGTAAATGGGCTGCTGACAGGCCTTTGTTTTTTAGCTGCAATTATTGCTTTCATTTCAGACTTGATTTTCAGGAAGTTTATACCTTTGCTCCGAAACTTATGGGTGGTTGAATGCGCTTTCATCGTATTTACCCTTGTTTTAATGGTGGTCCTCAGGATCACTGTTGAATAATATCCCAAATAAAATACATAACCCGGGCTTGCAAGCTCCTGATTAAAAAATAATGAAGACAGCAGAAATTAAAATTACGGTTGAATTAGATGATAACAATGTCCCTGAGAACTTACTCTGGGAATCCACAGATGCAGAAACACAGGAAAAAGTTCCTGTAAAGTCAATGATGCTTGCCTTATGGGACCACAACTATAAAAATTCGATGCGTATCGATCTGTGGACAAAAGATATGCCCGTTGACGAGATGAAAAGATTTTTTTATGAAACGCTGCAAACCATGGGCGACAGCTTTTTGAAAGCTACAGGTGAGAAACTGATCATTGAAGACTTACGTGATTACTGTGCCCACTTTGCCGACAAAATGGGAATTGATCCGGGCAAATAGTCCTCGTAGGACAGTCCGGGGCCTGAATACATTTTAGGTCATCACACTTACATATAAAAGAACAGCCGTATTGCATGCCCCATAAAGTGTCTCACTCTTTGGAGCAAACAATACGGCTGTTCTTTTTTTTCCCGCCAGGGATTTTTTAAACCCTCAGGGAGTTAAATATATTGAAAACCTTCTAGGACCTTTTGAATAAACGGTTGTCATGCACTTGAAAAAACCGCAATTCTATCAGGTCATATGTTTAAACTTTTCTCCCCAAAACGCAAAGACATCCAGTATGGATGGTTCGGGAATTACGCTTCCTGGCATGAGGCAGCTGCATCTGCAGGTGGTTATGATTCGGGCAATATCCTTCAGAAAACAAAAGATGCACTCCTGCAGGTTAAGAACGGAACTGCTGTATATGAGCGTGATTCAGTAGTCTTCGAACACATAGAATATCCCTTTCCCTTGATATCCTGCCTGCTTCGCAGCGCAGCCCTGCTTAAGCGCCCCCTCAATATCCTTGATTTCGGCGGGTCACTGGGCAGCACTTATTACCAGGTTAAAGATTTTGTTGGCACGGATTGCTGTGCCAGCTGGAATATTGTAGAGCAGGAGCACTATGTAAATTGTGGTAAAGCGAATTTTGAAGATGATCACCTGAAATTTTACCACAGTATCGATCATTGCCTGCTAGACA
Organism: Pedobacter westerhofensis; assembly: GCF_900182595.1. Lineage (GTDB taxonomy): Bacteria > Bacteroidota > Bacteroidia > Sphingobacteriales > Sphingobacteriaceae > Pedobacter > Pedobacter westerhofensis. The sequence continues at coordinate 73,851 of NZ_FXTN01000015.1, forward strand.
CAAAAATAGACCTGATCCTTTTATCTGGCTCTGTGCAGTACATGCCGGCACCACATGATCTGCTTAAAAAAGTTGCCGCCTACAATTTCGGTTTCATCGTGTTTGACCGCACTGCATTTCATGACGGATTATACGACAGGCTAACCTTACAGACTGTCCCGCCGGAAATTTATGAGGCATCTTATCCTTCATGGTTCTTTAACAAAGAAGGCTTCCTGAATCATTTCAAATCAAATTATAACATCATCTGTGAACTGCCTCCTTTTGTGGAAGGCGAATCTGTCATCTCTATTGATCATCAGCCCCTGGGCTACAATAAAGGCTTTTACCTCCTAAACCAATCTTTCAATGCTTAACTTCTGCACATTATTTAACACTACCTATCTTTCACGCGGATTAGCAATGTATAATTCACTGAAACAGCAATGCCAGGATTTCCACCTGTACATTTTCGCTTTTGACTCCAACAGTTATGAACTGCTGTCAAAGATGGAACTGGAGCATGCAACTATCATCAGCTTGTTCGCTTTTGAAAATCCACGACTGCTGGCAGTAAAGGATGAACGTACAGCCGGGGAGTACTGCTGGACCTGCGCCTCCTCTACCATCAAATATTGTATAGAAGAATATCGCCTTGACCACTGTACCTATGTTGATGCAGATCTGCTGTTCTTCAGCGATCCTGCGGTACTTGTGGAAGAAATGGGCGGGAAATCAGTTTTGATTACCGAACACCGTTATACTCCTGCATATGACCAGACCTCAACAAGCGGCCTGTACTGTGTGCAGTTTACTACTTTCAAAAATACCAAAGAAGGGATGGAAGTGCTCAACTGGTGGGTAGATGCCTGTATCGACTGGTGTTTTAACAGGTTTGAAGACAATAAATTTGGAGATCAGAAATATCTTGACGACTGGACTACGCGTTTTGCCTGTGTACACGTACTTGCCAACCTGGGTGGTGGTGTAGCTCCCTGGAATGTACAGCAGTATGATTTTGTCGGCAGCAGCAAACAGACCAGGGGCACCGAGCTTTCTTCAGGTCAGAAGTTTGATCTTGTTTTCTATCATTTTCATGATTTCCATTATATTGAGGACAAAGCTTACTGTTTGTCAAATCCACAGTACAAATTAGATCGTAATTCTGTTAAGTACATATATAAACCATATGCTAAGGCGCTTGCTGTTGCCAAGGCACAAATTTTTAAAGTAAATCAGGAAACTGTTACACATGAACTTATAGGAGATTTTAAAGAAATTAATAAGGTGATTGGTCGTTCTGTCTTATTTTTCTTGCGTGGTTATTACAAAAATTTCTACCGGGAAAGGGGCATGGAATTTGGGTTGGGAAGTGTAAAAATGTTTAACATCTTCTAAGCGGTATTTAGTATTTTAGCCCTTTGTTTTAGAGATAAATGGGGTTAAGAAAGAGTAAGTGTTATGTTTTTGTACTTATAATTGCTGCATGCTGCAGCGTAATATCCTGTAAAAAGGAGCAGCAGGCAGCAGAGGAGGCAAAAATAGAAGCACCCGTAAGAACTTATGTGATTACAGCAAGAATCGACAAGAAGGGTACCAACTCTGCGTCTGAAGGTACAGGTGTTTTAAAGGGCTCATATGATGAGCAGAGCAAAATACTGGCCTACACAATTGAATGTGAGAATATTCTCCCTGCGCTGATCACTTTGCGGAGCGGAGTTAAAGGATCGGTTGGAGAACTGATCAGGGAAATGTATAAAACGAATGGCACAAATGTACTTAAACTGCCATTAAGCGGATCCTTGACACTTAGCCCCCTGCAGGAGCGTAATCTGCTGAAGGGATTATGGTTTATAGCGATATGCACAAACGTGAATGCTGTACCTGAGATATCAGGAAGCCTTACTTTGAAGCAAAAATAACCTGTAATGAGCAGTAAGGAACAGGATATCGTTAATGCGATCAGGACACATGACAGGAGCGTATTTGAAACACTGTATAAGGAACATTACAGACAGCTGTTTGCACTTGCGTTCAGATATGTTCGTCAGGCACCTGCAGCGGAAGAGATTGTGCATGATGTGTTCCTGATGATCTGGAAAAAAGCAGACCAGCTGACTATTGAATATTCAATCAAAAGCTATTTGTACAAATCAGTGGTGAATGCATCGCTTAATTTTATTAAAAAGGAGAAAACAGAACGCGGGAAACAGGAAATATACCTGAAGGTAAATGTTGCTGAAACGAATGAAAATGATGAAAGGGAACAGCAGGAAGCTTTGCTGGCAAACCTTGAAAATGCGATCGATATATTGCCCCCAAAGTGCAGGGAGGTCATGTACCTGAGCCGTTTTGGCAAATTGAAACAACAGGAAATTGCCGATCAGATGCAGATATCCGTAAAGACGGTTAAAAATCATCTGACCTATGGTTTTCAAAAAATACGTGAACACCTGGGGAACAGGCCACGACAATTATGGATAGCTGCATTTATTTTATTGAAATACCTGGGCTACTAAATAAAACAGAAAATGGAAGAATTTGAGACCAATGAGGAATACATTTACTCCCTGATCATTGATGAGCTGGACGAGATGATCAGTCCTGAACAAAAACATTTACTGAACAAATGGCGTGCAATGAGTCCTGCCAATGAGGCAACCTATCAGGAATTTGTAAGCATACAGCATAATATAGACCTTCTGTATCAAAAAGAAGCCTATTCTCCTGATGAATCATGGGAGGTGCTCAACCAAAAGCTGGAGCATGATCACAGCGGCAGGATCAATGTAAGAAGAAACAGGAACCTGGGAACCTGGTTGAGTATAGCTGCCTCAGTGCTGCTGCTGCTGTCTATCGGTTACTATTTTGTAAACAATGCAAGGTATACTGTGGTCACAAACGACAAAGACTCGATGGCAAAAAGCTTATTCCTGCCGGACGGTACTCAGCTGTCTTTGAATGCCGGAGCCTCTGTGCGATATATCAGTGACGATTTTAATACCAACCGCAAGCTTCAGCTCTTGAAAGGGGAGGTCTTTGTAACAGTAAAACACGACAGCCGGTATCCGTTCATTGTAGCGCTGGGGGAGGTGAATGCCCGCGATATAGGAACAAGTTTCAATATCATCAAAGATCAGGAGAATATCAGTTTAACTGTTGAGGAGGGAATGGTAGCTTTGGAAGAACCAAATACTTCTCAGTCGGTTATGCTCAGCAAGGGTATCACAGGCCGTTATTCTTCTGAGACTAAAAAAATCCTGGCAGAGCAAAATCAGGATGTCAACTATAAAGCCTGGGCGGATAAAAAGTTTGTCTTCACAGAAACTCCATTACAGGAAGTAACCAGACAGCTCAGTAAGGTGTATCATACACCGATCACTATTAATGGCAATGACCTGAAAAAGAAGAAACTCACAGCACACCTGCATTACCAGACACCAGACAGCGCACTAAATGTTATTGCTGCTACTTTGCAATGTAAGTTAACCACTACTAAAGGTGGCTATATGCTGTCTGATAATTAGCGGTATATGTTTGTGAAGGTTTTTGCATTCCTTTTATTTGTGTCCCTGGTATGTACAAATAAACTTTATGCACAGCAATCAGGCCCGCTCGCCAAACCCCTTACCATCCATCTGCAACCTGATTCCCTGATCAGGATACTGGGCAAACTGCAAAATAAATCCGGCGCCAGCTTCTCTTTCAATCCCGATCTGTTACGAAAATACATGGTCGGGGAAATCAATGCGGTGAAAACTCCATTAGGCAGCATCCTGCAAACGATTGTGGCCGGAACACCCCTAACATTTGCCCTTGTTGGGAACGATATTGTTATCACCCTGCTTAAACAGGAAAAACGGACCATCCATGGCCATGTGGTAGACTGCGCCAACGGAGAGGTATTGATCGGGGCTACTGTATATATTCCTGAACTGAAGGCCGGAGTGCTTACCAACCAGTATGGGTTTTATGCACTGAATGTTCCTGAAGGCCGTTATGATATTTCTATATCCAACCTGGGGTATCAGACAAAAAGGACGCGTTTAAACCTGACTGAGGATTATGAACTGGAGGCCGAGCTTTCGGTAGAGGCCAGTAACCTCTCAGAAGTAACGATAAAACAGGCAGTGACGCCCGATCCGCTACTGCTGAACGAACAAATTTTTACGCCCAGAAAGCTGAGCCGTATCGCCTACTATGCCGGAGAACAGGATGCTGTAAAAGCATTGCAAATGCAGAATGGCATTAAGGCCATTTCTGAGGGCAGCTCCGGATTATTCATCAGGGGCGGTAACTCTGATCAGAACCTGATCCTGCTGGATGAAGCGGTGATTTATAACCCTTCACATTTGTATGGACTGGTTTCTGTGTTTAACCCCGACGCGATCAACAGCGTACAGGTGTATAAGGACTTTGTTCCTGCAAACTTTGGTGGCAGGCTTTCATCGGTAATTGAAAACCGCATGGCAGAGGGCAATAATAAGGAATTCCATGTGAACGGCGGCGTCAACCTGATGTCGGCCAGAATTGCTGCCGAAGGGCCGGTACTGAAGGATAAAAGTTCCTTTATTGTTGCTTTCAGACGGAGCTTGCTGGATATTTTCCATAGTAAGTTCAAACTGTTTAACCCGAGTTCCGTATATTATGATATCAATGCCAAAGTGAATTACAAGCTGGATACAAAGAACAACCTGTACTACTCGGTTTATGGCGGACAGGATCATCTTTTGTCGGAAAACTCCTTTGCAAACAACTGGGGCAACATCACCTCTACGCTGCGCTGGAACCACCTCTTCAATTCGAGATTGTTTATGAATGCCTCTGCAATTTACAGCAACTACAGTAACCTGCTGGACCTGAATGCAGATACACTGTCTAAAAAAAGCCAGTGGAGAACGGGGGTGAAAGACCTGACACTGAAAGCCGATTATACCTATTACAGTACTCCGGAAAATTTAATCAAATTTGGTGCGATGAGCACCTATCACAGGTTTATTCCCGGTGAGACGAATAACTCAATCAGTGATGAACTGAATATCGCAAAAGACAGATCGCTGGAATCCGCGCTGTATTACAACCAGCAGATCTCCTTAAGTAAACACTGGGAAATCAATTATGGATTGCGGCTGGGCTTATTTCTGAATGCAGAGGAAAAACTGGATGTTTTTGATCAGAATGGAAACCGCGTGAAAAAGGAAGATGGCCATACTTTTCTGAATCCCGAACCACGGATGAACATCAGTTATCTCCTGGCGCCAAAACAACGCTTTTCCCTGACGTATAACAGGAGTTACCAGTATCTGCAACTGATACAAAACAGTACGCTGGCATTTTCTTCGCTGGAGCCCTGGATACCTGCATCAGATAAAATCAAACCACAGCATATTGATTATTTTTCCGGCGGGTACTGGTATGTACAGGATCAGTTTTCTTTCTCGGCTAATGCTTATCTGAAGAAGCTTTATCACCAGCTTGATCTTGCAGGGCACGCACAGATCATTCAGAATCCTGATATCAGAAATCAGCTTGAAGCAGGAAACTCAACTGCTTCAGGAATAGAATTTGAAGTTAAAAAAACAGGTGCCCGGCTGAACGGAACTTTTGCCTATACCTATGCCAGAGTGTTCCGTACCATACAGGGCGTCAATGACGGAAGGAAATTTGCAGCAAATTATGATATTCCTCATGAATTAAAGATAAGTGCTAATTATAGTTTTACAGATAAGTTATCTGTACAGTCATTTTTTACCTGGTCTACCGGACGGCCGCTTACGCTCCCGGTGGGCTATTACCAGTACGACGGGATCAATGTACCGATATTCGAGGGCAGGAACCTGTCAAGGTTCCCTAATTTCAGCAGGCTGGATATTTCAGGGCAGTACCAGCTGACTTCGCGTTTGTCAAAAAAACGCGCCTTAAACAGTACGATATCTGTTGGTGTTTATAATTTGTACAACAGGAAAAATCCTTTATATTACCATTTAAGTACAGATAGCAATCAACCGCAAACGAGTACCCTGGAATATGCTTTTGGATTTTATCCATGGCTTGCATACAGTTTTAAGATTTGATATGAAGAGGGGCCGGTATATTTTTGTTTTATTGCTGCTGCAGGTTTTTAGTGCCTGTAAGAAAGATAGTGGCGACATCGCCTTCAATGCACCACAAAAGCAATATGACATGATCGTAGAGGGCGGTTTTACCACCTCTGTCTTCGGCAGTGCAATCCGATTAACACAACCCTCTTTTGATCCGAATACACAGCCTCAACCGATCCGTAAAGCATCTGTCATCGTTAATGACGGCAGAGCAGATATTGTTTTTAAAGAAATAGATACGCTGCCCGGGGTTTATAATGCAAATACCTCGAGGGCACCAAATTATAACTATGGTTATAAACTGACTATAAAATACAATAACAAGACCTATACTGCCGTAGATACGCTAAGGCAGGTGGTCAATATTGTAGATGATTATCTTCCACTCTCTGTGACCAAAACTATTGATAATATTTACAATGTTAGCATTCCCAAACATACATTTGGATATCTCAATCCCAACAAATGGTGGATTAATTATGGCGTTTCTGCCGCCACATCTGTTCTTTGGAGACCAGAAAAGTTTCAACTGGCCAATTATTACAGTTATACCCATTTTTTGGGCTCGCCAAATTCATTGTACCCGCTCACTAACCTCAAACGCAGCTTTTCAATAGCTCCCAAAACCTATGTATTCATCAATAAGTTTTCAATATCGGAGACCTATGCCAAGTATCTCTATGGTGTTTTCCTTGAAACTGACTGGAATGGTTTATTTTCCAGTGTTCCGGTAAACGTAACAGGCAATATTTCTGGTAATGCGCAGGGTTATTTCTCTGTAACAGATATAGACAGAAGAGACTACAGGGCAGAAGAACTCAGATAAATCAGAAATAACATAACGTAAATTATCTCAGAATATTTAATTTCGCAGCCTGAACCGAAGGTGTTAAACCTAAATCATCTGTACAAAAAAACTATTCACAAATGAAAACTTTAGGCGTTGCAGGAGCTGTAATCATGGCAGCAGGAGGGATGTGCCCGCTTGTTCGCGTTACTTTCCTCGGAAACTGGAACTACTTCCAGATTGATCCTGTACTGGGAACATGCTTTTACCTGATAGTTGCGCTGGCTTTATTCGCCGCATGGCTGAATAAAACCAGCCTGATGCGCTTTGCCGGCTGGGCTGCTCTGGTATGGGTGATACTTACACTTGCTGCGGTATGGTTTAAATCTCATGATGCATTTAGTTTTATTCACTTCAAAAAATTGATCAACCTGGCTGCAGGCATGGTGAAATACCGCTGGGGATGGCTTGTAATTGTTGCAGGCACACTGCCACTGATCACTGCTAGAAAAGCTGTTACCCTTGTTTCCGGCGCTCCGCATCAATAATTAAATTATCTTTGTGCTCAAATGCAGCTGATAAAGGAAGTTAAGTTTTTAATTGGTAAAGAATTACTGCTGGAGTGGCGGTCTAAATATGCACTAAATGGTGTTGTACTCTATGTGGTATCAACAGTTTTTGTCTGTTTTCTTTCTTTTGTATCGCTGAGAGGGGTAACCTGGAACGCATTGTTCTGGATCATTATGCTTTTTGCATCCATCAATACGGTGTCTAAAAGCTTCCTTCAGGAAAGCAAAGGGCGTCAGCTTTATATCTATACCATCGCCAGTCCGCTGGCCCTGATTATCTCAAAAACCATTTACAACGTTTTCCTGATGCTGCTGGTTACCCTGATCGCCCTGGCATTTTATATCCTCGTGTTTGATTACGTGCCGGAAGATATGGGTTTGTACCTGCTGGCCACCATTCTGGGAAGCCTGAGCTTCTCTACGATCTTTACCATGATCTCTGCCATTGCATCAAAAGCAGGAAATGGCGGAATGCTGATGGCCATCCTGAGCTTCCCGGTGATTATCCCGGTGATCATCATGCTGATCAAGCTGACAAAAAATGCGGTAGACGGACTGGACAGAAGTGTTAGCCTTGATGAGATTGCCACACTGCTGATCATCAATGTACTGGTTGCTGCGTTTTCTGTGTTATTATTCCCTTACCTGTGGCGCGATTAAGGAATTACAATAATTAACCGAAATATATAAAGCTTTATTAACTTTGCGGACGCAAATACAGCCTGATCTTTATCACAACCTGGCTTTTTGGCGGTCAATCTAAATCTGAAAATGAATGTATAAATCCTGGTGGAAAATTTTAGGGTCAGTCCTGGTCATGTATTCTACAATAGCTGGTTTTCTGGCTTCAGTGCCCCCCTTGCCGATATTGCATCAAAGTATCAGAAATTTGTATTTCCATGTACCCATGTGGTTTGCGATGATCATACTTTTTACCATATCTGTAGTCCACAGCATTAAATACCTGAGCAGCAGCAGCCAGTCAGATGACAACAAGGCTGTTCAAAGTGTCAACGCCGGAATTATTTTTGGTATGCTGGGTTTAGTTACCGGTGCCATTTGGGCACGCTTTACCTGGGGACAGGCCTGGAGCTTTGATGTAAAACAGAATTTTGCAGCGATTGCAATGTTATTGTATTTTGCCTATCTCATTTTGAGAAATGCGATTGATGAAGAACAGAAAAGGGCAAAAATCTCTGCCATCTACAATATTTTTGCCTTTCCTATGATGGTGGTGCTGCTTTTTGTGCTGCCCAGATTATCAGATTCCCTGCACCCGGGGAACGGAGGTAATCCGGGTTTCAATGCCTACGATCTGGACAGCCATATGAGAATGGTGTTTTATCCTGCCTGCCTGGGCTGGATATTGATTGGATGCTGGATATATAGCATACTTTTCAGAGTGTCTTCCCTAGAAAAAAATAAATAAAATCCCCATGAAGAAATTAATGACTACTGCCCTGATGTTAATGGTTACGATGCAATTGTTTGCACAGGGCGCAGGATCTGCCATCGCTGATACGCTGGCCGGATCTGAAAAAATCTATGTTGTGGTGGCCTGTGTAGCCATTATTTTAGCAGGACTGCTTTTATTCCTCTTCTCTATAGAGCGCAGATTAAAAAAACTGGAAAAAAAATCTTAGGACAAAACCTTGTCTTAAGGCGTTTAATGGGTGTTTTTGTGGAATGATGTGACATGTGTGTCACATACACTAAGCAATTATTTATTTGTATTAATCACATTTTTTAGTGCAATTTTGCAGCCGTAAAGAATTATAACTAATTCAAATAAATAAAAAAACCAAATATAATGGCTACTTCAGCAAATGAGACAAACTTCTTTACAGACGTCTGTAAAAATTTTGACAACGCAGCACAATTCACCGGTCACCCGGAAGGCCTGCTCTCCCAAATCAAAGCTTGCAACAGTGTTTACCGCTTCCAGTTCCCGATCCGCAGAGGAAACGGGTTCGAGGTAATTGATGCATGGCGTGTTGAGCATTCTCACCATATGAGCCCTACCAAAGGGGGGATACGTTACAGTGAAATGGTTAACGAAGATGAGGTGATGGCACTGGCTGCACTGATGACTTACAAATGTGCGATTGTAAACGTTCCTTTTGGCGGTGCCAAGGGAGGGATTAAAATTACTCCAAAAAACTATACCACAGGCGAGCTGGAAAATATTACCAGACGCTATACCACTGAATTAATCAAAAAGAATTTTATAGGTCCCGGTATCGACGTTCCTGCTCCTGATTATGGATCTGGCGAGCGCGAAATGAGCTGGATTGCAGATACATACATGACCATGAATCCCGGACAGCTTGACGCACTGGGCTGTGTTACCGGAAAACCTATCGCCCTGCATGGCATTCGTGGCCGTAAAGAAGCAACAGGCCGTGGCGTGGCTTATGCAGTAAGAGAATGTGTAAGGGTTACCGAAGACATGGAGAAAATTGGATTGAAAGCCGGTTTAGGTGATAAGAGGGTAATTGTTCAGGGATTGGGTAATGTGGGTTATCACTCTGCAAAATTCCTTACTGAATTTGGCGCTACTGTTGTTGGCCTCTGTGAATACGAAGGCGCAATATATAATGAAAACGGGCTCAATGTGGATGAGGTTTTTGCTCACCGCAAACTCACAGGCTCTATCCTGGGTTTTCCGGGAGCCATAGAGTTTAAAAATTCTATGGAAGGACTGGAACAGCCATGCGACATCCTGGTTCCTGCAGCACTGGAAAATCAGATCACTGTTCACAATATTAAAAATATCAAGGCCAGAATTATTGCCGAAGGTGCCAACGGGCCTTGTACACCGGAAGCAGAAGAGATCTTTACCGAAATGGGAGGGATTATCATCCCGGATATGTATTGCAATGCCGGCGGGGTTACCGTATCCTATTTCGAGTGGCTGAAAAATCTTTCGCACGTTGCTTTTGGCCGTATGGAAAAACGCTATGCAGAGAATTCCAATGCCAATCTGATCAATACGCTGGAGAGCTTAACCGGACAGAGCATTCCTTCAGAACACCGTTTAATGATTGTTAAGGGGGCCTCTGAACTGGAACTGGTAAACTCAGGACTGGAAGATACAATGATCCATTCTTATCATGAAATCAGGGAAACACTGGTTACCAAACCAGGAATCCAAACCTTAAGAACTGCTGCTTTTGTTGGCTCAATAGACAAGATTGCAGTTTCTTATATGAACCTGGGTATCTGGCCATAATTTTTGTTTAATCTTCGGGGCAGGCAGAGGTTCTCCCTGCTCCGAATATGACACTCTGGTTAACATCTGCCCCTTCGCAATTGCGTATATTGGTATATGAAAGCGAGTATCTTTTTATTGTCGGCTCTCCTCTTCCTCAGCGCCTGTTCCGGCAAAACACAAAAAACACAAAAGATCGCCAGTGAGAACGGCTTTGCCGTGCTGCCGAAGCCCGCTGCAAACGAAGCCGTGGCTACATTTGCAGGTGGATGCTTCTGGGCAATGCAGGAAAGCCTGATCCAGCTCAAGGGCGTAAATACCGCGATCAGCGGATATGCCGGCGGGATGACAGACAATCCTAACTATGAAGAGGTTTCGGGACAGCAGACCGGGCATGCTGAATCCGTACAGGTGTACTATGATCCCTCAGTCATCTCCTATGAGCAATTGCTAAAAGCATTTTTTACAGCGCATGATCCTACAGAACTGAACAGGCAGGGGCCTGATGTAGGTCCTGAATACCGGTCGGTCGCGTTTTACCGTAACCCGCAGGAACTAAAAATGATTGGCAGGGTAATGACGGCCATGGAACATAAAAACCATAATCAGGGCAGCTTTGTAACAGAGATGGAACCTTTCAAGGCCTTTTACCCGGCCGAAAGTTCTCATCAGAACTATTATGAAAGAAATACCTGGGACCCGTACATCAGAAGTGTTTCGAGGCCTAAGGTAATGCACGTACGGGAAGAACTCCCTCAATTGATTAAGGCAGAATACCTTAAATAAGAACAAATTGCTTTTTTAAGCGCATGAGATGATTTTTCTGTAATTTTTGTGTCAGCCTACTATCAATATATTGTCATCTAAAGTATTAGCGCGTGTGTAACAGGCATTACGTACTTATATTTTTTATCTTTGTTTGTTCTTAAAATTTGTTCTATTGCGATGCTGGCTTTTGCCAAATTTGGATACCACCACGTACCTCCGGATTACAATGGGGGATAATAAAAATAATAAACAGATGAAACCTGCATGAGCTTACAGCTCTCAAAAAGAAATTAATAAGCCGATGCAAGCTTCATAACCAATAAAAGACAAATATATCTAATGAAAAAAAGTGCAATTATCGGCTTGATTACAATTGCGATCTGCGTATGTTTCCTGGTAAGCTTAAATGCTGATACCAGTAACTACTCTTCTTTTACTGAGGCTGCAAAAGATTCGAGAGAGTTTCACGTAATGGGCCATTGGGCAAAGGATAAAGGAACTTTTTATGATGCCTTTAAAGATCCCAACCATTTTTCGTTCTATATGAAAGATGAAAAAGGCGATGTGAAAAAAGTCATCTACAGCGGTACAAAACCTCAGGATTTTGAGCGTTCAGAGAAACTGGTGCTGGTAGGCAAGATGAACAATGATAATTTTTATGCGTCAAAAATATTAATGAAGTGCCCTTCAAAATACAATAACGACCTTGTAGAGATTAACAAGGACGGAAAAGTTACCCAGGATGGTAAAGTTATCCCTGCTTCCCAGCCCAAGCAAGATAGCCCACAGGAAATAAAATACAAATAATTTTAATGGACATACAATTCACAGGAGAATCACTCCTTCCCGGTAAAGTTGGGCAGTTTTTTATTGTTTTAGCATTTGCAGCTTCGCTACTTTCAACTATTTCGTATTTCTTCGCTACACGCAATAAAGACCTCGCTGATCAATCCTGGCAAAGGCTTGGAAGAATTGGGTTCCTGCTCAACTTCTTTAGCATTGCAGCCATTGGTGCAACCTTATTTTACCTGATCCTTGACCATTATAACGAATACTATTATGTGTATTCGCACTCCTCTAAATCACTTCCTGTATATTATATCGTTTCTGCATTCTGGGAAGGACAGGAGGGTAGTTTCTGGCTTTGGGCCTTCTGGCAATCCCTTTTGGGCAGCATCCTGATCTGGAAAGCAAAGTCCTGGGAAAACCCGGTACTCACCGTGATTGCGTTCTCGCAGGTATTCCTTACATCGATGTTACTGGGAATTGAAATCTTCCATTACCGTATCGGCAGTTCACCCTTCATCCTGCTGAGGGATGCCGTCAATCTGAAAGAGATGGCGCCTGTGGTGTTTGCTGATGCAGAAAACTTTAAAAATTACCTTAAATTTATTACAGACGGCAGAGGTTTAAATCCATTGCTGCAGAACTACTGGATGGTGATTCACCCGCCAACATTGTTTCTGGGCTTTGCGAGTATGGTAGTGCCTTTCGCCTATGTGATCGCGGCCTTATGGACAAGAAGATATAAAGAATGGATTAAGCCCGCAATGCCATGGGTTCTGTTTGCCGTTATGGTACTGGGAACCGGAATTATTATGGGCTCTTTCTGGGCATATGAAGCGCTGAACTTTGGTGGCTTCTGGGCATGGGACCCGGTAGAAAACGCATCCCTGATCCCATGGCTTACTTTAATTGGGGCCCTGCACGTGATGATCGCATTTAAAAACACAGGACATGCGTTTTTTACTGCTATCGCCCTTGTCCTGATTAGTTTTATCCTGGTTTTATACGCTTCATTCTTAACCCGCAGCGGTATTCTTGGCGAAACCTCTGTACATGCCTTTACAGACCTGGGTATGTTCGGACAGCTGGTTTTCTTCAATATTGTATTCCTGATTATCCCGGTTGTGCTGATCATTTGCAGATGGAAAGAATTGCCGATTACCAATAAAGACGAAGAAACCTATTCACGGGAATTCTGGATGTTTATCGGTGCCCTGGTGGTAACTGTAGCCTGTATCCAGGTGATTTTCTCTACCTCAGTTCCGGTGTTCAACAAAGCATTCGGTACAAACTTTGCCCCTCCGATAGATGCGGTAAAATACTATAACCAGTGGCAGGCACCTTTCGCCATTCTGGTAACCCTGATCTCAGGATTTTCCCAGTTCTTGAAATATAAACGCACTGATTTGCGTAAATTCTACAGCAGCCTGATTGCAACGATTATCATTGCTTTGGTGGTAACTGCAGGATTTGTATATGTAACCGATGTGTACAATAACCTGATTTATATCCTGCTTTCGTTTAGCTGTATGTTTGCGATCCTGTCCAATGCACGTGTATTGTCGCAGGGAATGTCCGGCAAAGGCAAGCTGGTTGGTGCGGCGGTAGCACATATCGGATTTGCGCTCCTGCTGGTGGGCGCACTGGTTGCGGCTGCCACAAACAAACCCATCTCCATCAATACATCCAATTTCATTCCCGTAAAGGATTTTGAAAAGGCAGATAAGCCGGGTGAAAACATTGTCCTTTACAAAAACGAACCAAAGAAAATGGGCCGTTTTACGGTTACCTATACCAGTGATACTACAATTGCACCAAACACCTATTATAACCTTAATTTTAAGGTTTATGATGAAAAAACCAATAAGCTCAAAGAAGATTTTAACCTGAACCCACGGATTCAGATCAATGAGAAAATGGGCTTGATCGCTTCTCCTGATACCAAACATTATCTTACTTACGATGTATACACACATATCACCAGTGCGCCCGATAAAAAGGAATCACATGGAGAAATGGATGCAGAGAGTGACGAGACCAATTACAAGAAACCTAGGATCGTAAATGTGAGTGAGGGAGATACACTGCATACCAGCAGTGGTATTATCACGGTAAAAGGCCTCAACTTTAAACCTACTGCGAAAAGCCTTGCTTTGGCCGAAGGAGATCTTGCTGTAGGCCTTCCGCTGGATATCGACCTCAATGGTAAAATTTACAAAACCGAGCCAATCTTCCTGGTAAAGGGTAATAATACTTTTGATTTTGCACGAAATATTACTGATCTTGGATTGAGGGTACGCTTTACCAAAATCCTGCCTGAACAGAAAAAGGTGGAATTACAGGTATTTGAAAAACCGCAGCAGGCGAAAGACTGGGTAGTATTCAAATCTATTGAATTCCCTTTTATCAACCTGTACTGGGTTGGATTAATCGTAATGGTTATCGGCTTCCTGATCTCAATCATCAGAAGACAAAAAGAAATCAGAGCTTAAATGAACATTGTTTGCATCGGATCAGGAAACGTGGCAACACACCTGGCTATCGCCTTTAAAGCGATGGGTGCAGAGATCCTACAGGTATGGAGCCAGGACAGTAAAAATGCTGAAATCCTGGCTGCACTTACAAAAGCAAAACCGGTAATGCACTGGGAAGATATTGACCGTTCTGCCGATCTTTATATCATTGCCGTCAAAGATGATGCTATACCGGCCGTCGCATTACATTTAAAAGGAGTTAAAGGTATTCTTGTGCACACCTCAGGGGCTACATCAATCAGTGTTCTTGAAGGTGCCGGCAGTGGATACGGTGTTTTGTACCCTTTACAGACTTTCTCTAAAACCAAAGCGGTCGATCTTACAAATGTTCCTTTTTGCATTGAGGCCGACCGCCCCGGCACACTGGAAAAGATCTCTGCAATTGCACATTTGCTGAGCCGGCAGGTTGCAGAAGTAAGCAGCGACCAGCGAAAAATACTGCACCTTGCTGCCGTTTTCGCCTGCAATTTTACCAATCACCTTTATCAGCTGAGCAGCCTGTTACTGGAACAGCATCATCTGAAGTTCGACCTGCTTAAGCCCCTGATTACTGAAACGGCGCAGAAGATTCAAAATGCTGTACCGGCAGAGGTGCAGACAGGGCCCGCCGTAAGAGATGACCAGGAAACGATGAAGAAACATCTTCAATTACTGCAGGGCTCACCTGAGCTGCAGCAGATTTATGAATTGCTGAGCAACAGTATTAAAAAAACGCATCTGTAAGGGATTTGCGGTTTTTGCTGCTTACTTTTGAACAAATCATATTTAAATGCTGCTGCAAAAATTAAAGGAAATCACCACGTTTGTATTTGATGTAGATGGGGTGCTGACTACCGGCGACGTGCTGGCATCCGAATCCGGCGAACTACTACGCACTTTCAATATCAAAGATGGTTACGCTTTGCAGCTGGCCGTTAAAAAAGGTTACCATGTCTGCATTATCTCCGGAGGCAGCGGACAGGCGATGGCCAAACGTTTTGCCGGACTGGGCATACCCGATGTTTATCTGGGCGTTGCCGATAAAGTAGAGATCTTCAATAATTATCTTGACAGCCATGGGCTTAGCGCCGCTGAAGTGCTGTATATGGGAGATGACATTCCCGATCTGAATGTAATGAAACTGGTGGGAATTCCTGCATGCCCTGCTGATGCCTCTACAGATATTAAAGCGATCTGCAGTTACATTTCTCCTTTTAACGGCGGCAAAACTGCCGCAAGGGATGTCATTGAAAAAGTACTTAAAATACAGGGAAGATGGTTTGATGCCAATCCTTCGGCAGCAGATGCCAGTAAATAATATTTACCTTGCTTTTAAACCTTCCGTAATTTTTTCACTCTATTCTGAAAACAAAACTTAAATCAAACCTGCATTTGTACAGGCTTAAACTTAAAAAAACAGAGATGAAAAAATTATTGATTATCTGCGGTATGTTATTCAGTATGATAACATTTGCACATGCACAAGGTGGAAGAATGATGGGTACTCCGGAAGAACGGGCTACAAAAGCTACTACTCAGCTTACTGAAAAGCTGGCACTGACAACAGATCAGCAAACTAAAGTAAAAACTATTTTGCTTGATCAGAATACCCAGATGGCAAAAGCGCGTGAAGAAGCAGGTGATGACAGAAAAGCATCCCGCGAAAAAATGATGAAGCTGATGCAGGACAACAATGAAAAGATCAAAGGATTGTTAACTGATGATCAGAAAAAAGCTTATGCTGCTTACCTGGAAGAAAGAAAAGCTGCCATGGAAAAAAGAATGGGCGGACAGGGAAATAACTAATCCCAAAAAAATATAAGATAATAGAAGCGGCTCCGGGCCGCTTTTATTATTTTAGCGCATATTTGAATCACTATGTACAAGCAAACCGTTCCCCTGATCCTCGCATCCAAATCTCCGCGCAGACAAGAACTCATGCAAGCCATGGGGCTTGATTTTAACGTACTTTTAAAAGATGTGGATGAAAGTTACCCCGAACATCTTTCCCCCGCTGAAATCGCCTGTTATATTGCTGAAAAAAAAGCCCTGGCCTTTGTTGATGAATGTGAGTACAGTCTTGTGATCACGGCCGATACAATCGTAGCCTACGACGGAGAAATCATGGGCAAGCCCGCAGATGCAGCCGCTGCCCGCGAAATGCTGCGCAAATTATCCGGAACAGTGCATCAGGTATATACCGGCGTAAGCCTCGCCCATAAGGATCAGCTCAAAACCTTTTATGACATGACCGAAGTCTGGTTCAGGGCCATTACCGACGAGGAGATCGAAAACTACGTAGACAATTACAATCCTTTTGATAAAGCGGGCTCCTATGGGATTCAGGACTGGCTGGGCTTTGTTGCCGTGGAGAAGATCAGCGGCTCCTATACCAATGTAATGGGTTTGCCTACAGAAAAATTGTATACAGCGCTGTCCAGCTTCTAATCTTTGTTTCCAGGTTTCTGATCTTCGAAAATGCTGTAAAGGACTCCCATCTTCAGATCGTACGTAGATAGGCTCATTGCTTTTAAATCCAGTTCTTTAAGTACATAGCTCGTGATCAGTGCGGCAATCACGATCATATCTACCCGCAGGGAAATCAGATCAGGCATTGCAGCTCTTTCTGCATGAGTGGAACGAATAAGCTTTTTCGCCAGCTCTTTATAAGCTGCGGTATCCAGCGCCGCCGAGCTTATATTTTTGATATCTGTATCCTCGAGCAGCATGGCCGCAAAAGTCTCAAATGCTCCGGCAGAGCCGATGAGTACTTTTGGCTGATATTGGGCATAGGCGGTTTTCAGGTCCGGTAGTTCCGAACTGAGCCGGTGTAAAATTGCCTGCTCGTCTTCAGCGCTGATCGGATCTGAATGAAAATAGGCCTGCATCAGGCGCGCTGCACCTATATTATAGCTTTTCTTCCACAG
The DNA here is from genome assembly GCF_900182595.1 of Pedobacter westerhofensis. Taxonomy (GTDB): domain Bacteria; phylum Bacteroidota; class Bacteroidia; order Sphingobacteriales; family Sphingobacteriaceae; genus Pedobacter; species Pedobacter westerhofensis. The sequence goes on from NZ_FXTN01000015.1 coordinate 91,492, forward strand.
ATAGCCATCTGCGTTACAGATGATAAATTCGGTACTGCCGCCACCAATATCCATGATCAGGGAGGTGTCTTTAATTACTCCGGTTGCTTTTACACCAGTGAATATGAAAGCAGCTTCATCTTCACCGCTGATCACTTCGATCTGTATTCCTGCCCGTTCTGCTGCGGCAGCTACAAAATCGGCCCCGTTGCCTGCGCTGCGTACAGCAGAGGTTGCAATGGCCCTAACCACTGCAGCCCCATACTCATCGATTTTATCCCTGAATTCTTTTAAAGTCCTGATGCCCCGCTCAAAAGCTTCTGGAATGATCACGTTATCATTAATCCGGCCTTCGCCAAGCCTTACGGGAACATTAGTCTTGTAGATTACGTCTACACCGGCAGGACTGATTTCTGAGATGATCAGATGAAACGTGTTTGTACCAAGGTCTATGACTGCTGCTTTCATTCTGCTGATTAATTCTTATAGGTAAACCATTTGATCATTTCTTTGAAACTGGTTTTCTTGCCGTACATCAAAATCCCTACCCTGTATATTCTGGAGGCTACCCATACCGTGCCGATAAAGCCCAGGATGAGCAAGGCCATTGATAAAGCCAGCTGCCAGTCGGGCACTCCATAAGGTAATCTCACCATCATTGCAATAGGAGAGGTAAAAGGGATCATCGATAACCAGAAAGCCATATTTCCGTAGGGATCGTTTGTGACCACACTCAGTGAGAGTGTATAACCCAGCAGGAGCGGCATCATTACCGGAAACATGAACTGCTGCGTTTCTGTCTCACTATCTACCGCAGAACCAATAGCGGCATACAGCGCACTGTAAAACAAATAACCTCCGAGGAAGAAAAACAGGAACAAAGTGATGATCTTCGTCACATCCAGGTTTGCCAGGCTCTTCTGTATATTTCCGATAGGGCTTTTTTCTGTGGCTTCTTTGATGATTTTGTTCTCATTTTGCTTTTTCAAAGCCGTGCTTACAGCGCTTTGTGCCATACTTTTATCAGCATAAATTTTCACCACCGCGGTGGAAATAATGCCTGTAAGCACAATCCACAGGATAAACTGTGTAAGGCCCACCAGGGCGATCCCAATGATCTTTCCCATCATGAGCTGAAAAGGTTTAACTGAGGAGATCATCACTTCGATAATACGGTTTGTTTTCTCCTCGATCACCCCACGCATTACTTGTATGCCATATAACAGGATGAACATAAACATCAGAATCCCTCCTACGTAGGCAATGATGGTACTGGCGCCTGCACTGGAGTCTTCTTCCTTGCCGGTATCGCCAATTTTCTTCATGTCAATATCTACAGAGGATTTGAGGTTGTCAAGGTCTTTCTGTGCCAGGCCGCTTTGTTTCAGCTTTTGGTTACGGATTGCATTTTCTACGTCATCAGCTACTTTGTTATTCAATGTGAGTCCTGCCTGTTTTTTGCCCAAAAGCTGTATTCCTGATGGGTCATCAAGACTAAAGTCGGGCAGATAAAGCACATAATCGTAACCTGATGTGGCCAGTTCGGCTTTCATCTGTGGCAGCGGCTTATTTACATAGGTATAAGTTGCGTTATTCGTAGAAATCAGCTTTTCTGTCAGCGTTTTATTAGCGTTAACCACCGCTATTTTATTGGAACTGCCTTTTATCCCCTGGATGGAAAAATAAATCATCATGCCATAAAATCCGGCAAAGATTACCGGAGTGAGCAGCGTCATCACGATGAATGACTTTTTCTTCACTCTTGAAAGGTATTCACGTTGTATAATGAGTAAAATCTTGTTCATAGCGTTAATCTTTTGTTTTTACCTGGTCAATAAAAATATCGTTCATTGTTGGGATCACCTCATCAAGGCGCTGAATATTGACTACCGGAAGCAGGGCAGCAAGCATATTATTGGCAGATTGTCCTTCTTTGATTTTTACTTTCAGCGTTGTTGTTCCTTTTCTGATATCCTTTTGCAGGACTTCAAATACATCAGAAGGAAGCTCTGTGTTATATTCTCCCTGATATTCCAGCCAGTAAGTGTTGTTCCTGTACTTTTCCTTGATCTCCTCAACTGAGCCGTCGAGGATCTTCTTAGAGCGGTGAATCAGGGCGATGCTGTCGCATAATTCTTCTACTGATTCCATGCGGTGCGTGGAGAAGATAAATGTTGCACCCTGTTTGTTCAGCTCCAGGATTTCGTTTTTGATGATTTCTGCGTTAACGGGATCGAAGCCGGAGAAAGGTTCGTCAAGGATAATAAGTTCGGGTTGATGAAGGATCGTGGCTACAAACTGTACTTTCTGCTGCATCCCTTTACTGAGATCTTCAACCTTCTTGTTCCACCAGCTGCCCATTTCCAGTTTTTCAAACCAGTACCTCACCCGCTTTGTGGCTTCGGCAGTGCTCAGGCCTTTCAGCTTTGCAAGGTATAGCACCTGCTCGCCGATTTCCATCTTTTTGTACAATCCGCGTTCTTCCGGCAAGTAGCCGATCTGAGCGATGTGGTTTGAGTTTAAACGCTGACCGTTGAAGATCACCTCTCCGCTGTCTGGTGCCGTAATTTGGGTAATGATCCTGATAAGGGATGTTTTGCCGGCACCATTTGGGCCGAGAAGCCCAAATATTTTGCCCTGTTCAACCGTCAGACTTACATCATCAAGTGCACGGTGCTCTGCATATTGCTTCACAATATTGTTTACGCTTAGCATAGAAAATAGTTTTAGTTGTTTAGTTCTATGTTAGTACACAAAAAGAAGAAATTGTTACAAATCGCACGATTTTTCTGAAAAGAAGGCCAGTCAGTGTTTTTTATCTCGACAGCATGAGCTTCAATTTATCGATCACACCCGTTTTTTTCTGCCGCTGATTTTCAGTTCCGATTAAAAACCCGTAGGGCTGAAGCTGGGGAACCTGGTCACAAATGATTTTTACAATCCCAAGCAGCGGAATCGCGAGGATCATACCTGCAACACCCCATACCATTTCTCCCAGTACAATCACCAGGATCGTAAACAAGGGATTGATATTCACTTGTTCGCCTACAATAAGCGGTTCAAGCAGGTAAGTCTGGATAAACTGTACCATGGCATAGGTCACCAGTACCCCAATAATCATCTTTGTATCGCCGCCCTGGGCCACTACGGCCAGCACAGTTAAAGAAGTTCCGGTAATATTTCCGACAAAGGGAATAATTTCAAGGATTCCACATAAGACGGCAAAAAAGATGGCACTTTCTACACCAACGATACTAAAGCCAATGCCGTACATGATCCATAACAGAACAATCATGGCGCCCAGTCCTCCGAGGTACTGCTGTGCTACATTGCCCGACTTATGCACAATATTTTCCGCCGTATTTTTTTCGTCTGCAGGAACAAGCTTAAGTATGAACTTTTTAATATGTGACCGGTATACCAGGAAAAGAAACATATAAACCAGCACGAGTATGGCATTTACCAGAATACTCATCATACTGGCGGCAAATGCTGCCAGCATTGACCCGGCACCGCTTCCTGCACTGCCTTCTTTGGCGATCTGCTGCTGTTGTTTCATGGTGATACCAGTGCTTTCATGCAGCCAGCGCCGCAGGTTGGTAAATAAACTGGCAACACGTTCTTTCATTACGTCTATGTTTTCTGCAAACCCGCTTAACTGCCAGGCCAATAAGGTCACCACAATGGCTATCGAACCCAGAAAAATCAGAATGCAAAGAAATGAGGCCAGCCCTCTGCCCATACCTTTATGTTCGAACCAGGAGGACAGCCTGCTCAGCAGCATCGCAAAGATGGCAGACAGCGCTATGGGTATCAGGAAAGCTGCCGAGAAATACAAGCCGGCGAAGGTCAAAAAGAAAAAAAGTAATGTGTAGATGCTGTGTTGAAGTTTATCCATAGTTAAATACAGAACAACACTTTTTAATAAATGTTTACCGCATAAAAAAGCCCCCAAATCTTTGGGGGCAATCTTAAGTATTACTTATTTTCTATTTGAGCTTTTACTCAAAATATTCTTTCATTTTTTCAAAGAAGCTCTTATCATTCTTACCTGGCTGAGGTTTGAAGTTTGGAGAATCTCTTAATTTTTCCAGCATACTGCGTTCTTCGCTGCTCAATGCTTTTGGTGTCCAAATATTGACATGAATGATCTGATCTCCGCGGTGATAAGAATTTACTTCAGGAATACCTTTGGCTTTCAGCCTCAGTAATTTTCCGCTTTGCGTTCCCGGTTCAATTTTGATCTTCGCTCTGCCGTCAATTGTAGGTACTTCAGCACTGTAACCCAGCGCAGCATCTACAATACTCAGGTGCAGGTCGTACACGATATTGTTACCTTCACGCTTCAGTGTTTCGTGGGGGATTTCTTCGATCAGGATAATCAAGTCTCCCGGAATACCGCCGTTTGGTGCTGCATTTCCTTTTCCGCTCATGCTCAGCTGCATTCCGTCACTTACTCCTGCCGGAATATTGATAGAGATAGTTTCTTCACCGCGTACTGTACCTTCGCCATGGCAGGAAGTACATTTTGAAGTGATCTGGCTGCCTGAACCATTACAGGTAGGACAGGTAGAAGTTGTCTGCATTTGTCCCAGGATCGTATTGGTTACCCTGCGCACAGAACCATTTCCGCCACATGTTTTACAGGTGCTGATCGATGATTTATCTTTCGCGCCACTGCCGTCGCATGTTTTACAAACTACCTGTTTGTTTACCTTTATTTTTTTCTCTGCGCCATGCGCTATTTCTTCAAGAGTGAGTTTTACCTTAATACGAAGGTTAGATCCTTTAGCTACACGTCTGCCGCTGGCACCGCCGCGCTGCTGACCGCCGAAAAAGCTTTCGAAAGGACTGCCGCCGCCGCCGCCGCCACCAAAGATATCACCAAACTGGCTAAAGATATCTTCCATGTTCATACCGCCGCCGCCATAGCCACCGCCACCACCCGAGGCACCACCAACACCGGCATGACCATAATGATCATAACGCTGTTTTTTCTCGGGATTACTCAGGATTTCATAAGCTTCTGCAGCCTCCTTGAATTTATCCTCCGCAGTATGGTCATCCGGGTTTTTATCCGGATGGTATTTGATGGCTAACTTTCTATAAGCTTTTTTAATCTCTTCAGGTGAAGAGTTTTTAGCTACGCCAAGGATATCGTAATAATCTCTTTTACTCATAATTAACTGCCTACAACAACTTTTGCAAAGCGGATCACTTTATCATTTAAAGTGTATCCTTTTTCTAATTCATCTATAACCTTTCCTTTCAGCTCATCTGTAGGGGCAGGGATTTTAGTAATAGCTTCGTGAAGATCTGTATCAAATACAGTATTGATGCTTTCCATTTCTTTCAGGCCTTTCTGAACCAGAATGCTTTTCAGTTTGGTATGTACCAGTTGTATCCCTTCGCGGATGGCACTGATATCGGTAGCATTTTCGGTCGCTTTATTTGCACGGTCAAAATCATCCAGTACAGGCAGCATCGAAACGATTACATCCTTGCCTGCTGTTTGTAAAAGCTCAACACGTTCTTTCTGCGTACGTCTTTTATAGTTATCAAATTCAGCGAAAAGACGTAAGTATTTGTCGTTCAGTGCTGCATTTTCCAATTTTAGCTTCTCTTCAGCAGAAATCTCTTCAACAGGTTCTGTTACTGTTTCCTCAGTTGCCGCACCCGCGTCATCAAATTGCTCATTATTTAACTGCTCTTCTGCAGTGTTTTCCGTAGTAGGATTTTCTGTATCGTTCGGTTTCTTCTTGCTAAACATACTATAGTAGAATTTTTGGGTATAAAGTCAAAATGTTTGCCAATGAAATATATCAGCCATGCTGTCAGTTTTGATTGAACAACACTGTACAGAATGGCTGAAAAGGAAATTTTTGTCAGGGATATGCCTAGTTTATCGTAGCATCTTCATGCACGATGCCAGATTCACATTTAATGATGCGTGAAGGCAAAGTGCGGATAATATGGTAATCGTGGGTAGCCATCAGTACAGCTGTACCATTCTGGCTGATCTGTTTCAGTAGCAATACAATTTCTTCTGAAGTATCAGGATCTAAGTTCCCGGTTGGCTCATCAGCAAGAATGATATCAGGATTGTTTAACAAAGAACGGGCAATGACCACGCGCTGTTGTTCTCCTCCGGAAAGTTCATGTGGCATTTTCCTGATTTTTGACCGCAGGCCTACTTTTTCGAGTACATCTTTAACACGTTCTTCGATCAGTTTTTTATCCTTCCAGCCGGTTGCTTTCAATACAAAATCCAGATTCTGCTGAACAGTCCTGTCCGTTAACAACTGGAAGTCCTGAAAAACAATCCCCAGCTTCCTGCGCAGAAAAGGCACGTCTTTTTCGGCAAGTTTCTTAAGGTCAAAGCCGGCAATCTGTCCCTCGCCATTACCAATGTGAAGATCCCCGTAGATGATTTTCAGCAAACTGCTTTTTCCGGAACCGGTCTGCCCGATCAGGAATACAAATTCACCTTTATCTATATTGAGATTTACATTGGAGAGCACCAGGTGTTTCTGTTGAAATACATCTACATTCTTTAAATTGATAACTGCGTTTCCTGTCATTGTTTTAAATATCTAATTTTGCAATCTGGCCAAATGGTAGTTCTTTTACCAGGTCCATAATATAAGGCAGCTTGTCGCCCAACCCCAGTTTATCCAGGGATTTATCGGGTCTGTCTACCCTGAAATATGCCAGCAGCGTAAACTTATCGTCGCGCAGCTGAACATAGTCTGGTATTTTGGCAATGCCTTTAACTTTGATTACATACATTTTGTTCAAAAATAGTGTTTCAAAATGAGAATTACGAAAGGAAGAGGCGCTAAGCAGATTCTTTTGCTCAGGGGACGGTTCTTCTGCTGTTTTTGGGATGTAATATGTTTGCTTCGTGTACTGCTCGTATCTCGTCCGAAGAGAGGTCTGTGTGTGCTTTCTGAGCACTCTCAGCGTGTTCTGTCCACTCGTACCGTATCAACAGCTCAGGCATACCTTAACAATACCCTTTTTATACCTTTTAGGTATTGCTGAGGTATCGCTGGGGTAAGTCTGTGGTATCGTTGTGGTATGGCCAGACCGAGCAGTTACCAAACACAGTCAGAGCGCTCAGCGACCTCTCTACGACCAGAACACGACCAGTATACGACCAGTGTATAAACCAGGCTTAGTGTATTATAAGCTGTTTAGGAAAGCAACAGTATTCACATTATCAGCATAATCCCATAATTGTGGATGCTGGCTTTGGCCAAATGACACTACATCGCTTTCCGGTTTAAGATCAGCATGAGAAACTATACACTGGATCTGATCCTGCATCCCGCCCAGCGTTTGGTTGAGTTCTTCGATGTTTTTGTAATATTCGAAATACAAAACTGCAAGCGGAGAGGAAAGGCCCTTATCTTCTTTTAGTAACAGAAAACCATTATCAAAATGTGGTTCTCCATTGACCAGAAAGATAGATTTGTTATAATCGTAGTTGTTATTGTATTTAAAATGGTTGATGATCGGCTGGAAGGTTTCAAGAGCTTCAAAGAAATTTTTAATCTCGTAACCTTCAGGCAAATAAACCTTTGATACGTTGCGGCATCCGAGGCCAAAGTAATCAAAAATATCATGTCCTAACAAGGCGATTTCTTCAGTACTTTCTTTACCATCAAGTACAGCGATACTGTTCCTGTTTTTCCTGATAATATTGGGAACCTTACCAAAATAATAATCAAAATACCTCGAAGAGTTGTTACTGCCTGTTGCTATGATCGCATCAAAGTCTTTCAGCCGTTCTGCAAATATAATTCTTTCTGCAAGCGCCGGCTCAAAGGTGATCAGCTGTTTAAGTAGTATGGGTAGCAGTTTACTGTCTGACGATGAAAGCTTGATCATCGCAATGTTACCGGTTGCGAGCACGCTGAGAATATCATGGAAACCTACCATGGGGATATTTCCTGCCAGGATCATTCCAATTTTCTTAGGTGTTTCTGTTACGCTGATTTGTTCAAACCATTTCTCCAGTGCCCCCGGCTGCAGCATTTCCTGTAAAGAGGACAGTGACCTTTTTACTTCTTCGGGCTGGAACCAGGCATTGTGGTTCAGGGCCGAATCAGTTACCCTGTTAAAATCTTCATCTGGCTGATTCAGGAAAATACTTAGTTTGTGAAATGCAATAATTAACTTTTCAGCGGTAAGGGTAGGCATGTTTGGAATGATTTTAAACGATTAATTGTTATATTTGCAGTGCAAAGGTAACTTTAGCAAATAGATTTATACTAAGACATGGCTATTAAAATAACAGACGAATGTATTAATTGCGGAGCATGTGAGCCTGAATGCCCAAATAATGCAATATATGACGCAGGTACGGCCTGGAGATTTTCAGATGGTACCAATCTGAGCGGCATCATTGATTTTGGTGATCAGGAGGTTGACGCAGGTGCATCCCAGGAAGCAGTATCTGACGAGGTTTATTATATCGTTTCGGATAAATGTACAGAGTGCAAAGGTTTTCATGATGAGCCGCAGTGCGCCGCCGTATGTCCGGTAGATTGCTGCGTGGATGATGAGGATATCCGCGAAACAGAAGAAGAATTATTAAAGAAAAAAGCCTGGTTACACCAGGAAGGCTAGTCCTGATCGATATATAACAGAAAAGGACGCAATTTGCGTCCTTTTCTGTTATATATAAAACCGGATTTGATTATACATCCGCCTTGTTCGGGATGATCATTACAGGACAGGCTGATTTACGTGCCACATGCTCGGCAACACTGCCCATCAGAAAGTGATAAAGTCCGGTTCTGCCATAAGTACCGATCACAATCAGATCAGCGCCCCATTCTTCGGCCTGGTTTACAATGCCATGTGCAGCACTGTCAATAATACTCAAATAGGTGGTTTTAATCCCTCCCGAATAAGTTTTCTCTATTTCCTGTAGCAGGACATGGCTATGCTCTTCACTGTTATCATAGGTTTCCAGGAAAACAGGAGCAAGGGTAAGGTCCTGGTTGATGGTAGCTGGTATAGGCTCTATAATATTTGCCAGCGCAACTTCTGCGCCAAAGGCCTTAGCCATTTCATAGCCTGATTTTGCAGCCTTCTCAGCGCATGTACTGTTGTCTACGGCTATTAAAATCTTCCTGAAGTTCATAATACGGTTTGTTAATTTGTAATACTAATTTAACAATTTTATGAATCAAATGTTTAAAATGACGTTTATTAGTTCAGGAACATTAATTTTATAGCATCTTATTTTGATGCTTAAGGGCAGTATTTAATATGGAACAGAAATTCGCAATATGCAGGGTAGCCATTGCGCCTTTAAGGCCAGCGGCATCCGACAGGGCAGAGATCTCTACTCAATTACTATTTGGAGATGCAGTTGAGGTGCTTGAACAGGCGGAACCCTGGTGGCGTATCCGCAATGCCTATGACGACTATGAGGGCTGGATGGATTTTAAGCAATTGATCGTAGTTACTGAAGAAGATTATCGGGCTGCTCAAAATTACCACAGCCTGGTGCCTCCACAGATCGTAAATGCCGTTACTGCCGCAGATGGCAGTGCTTTTTATTTACCTGCGGCTGCTGTTTTACCATCATATGCTGAAGGGATGAGCACGATAGGAGACCAACAGTTTAAGCCGGAATTTGATCTTTATCAGGTTGGCGCAGTTACAGGAGAAAAAATTGCAGAACTGGCTATGTTTTACCTCAATGCTCCTTATCTGTGGGGGGGCAGGACACTGTTTGGAATTGACTGTTCTGGTTTTTCGCAGGCTGTGTATAAACTTGCTGGTATCCGTATTAAAAGAGATGCTGCACAACAGGCCGAGCAGGGAGAAACGGTTAACTTTCTTCCGGAAGTAAAAACTGGTGATCTTGCTTTCTTTGACAATCCCGAAGGCAGGATTATCCATGTAGGTATCCTTCTGGATCAGCACAGGATCATCCATGCTTCAGGAAGGATACGAATTGACCCTATTGATGACCAGGGCATCTATAATCCGGAGCTGGGGAGGTACAGCCATAAAACAAGGATCATCAAGCGGTTTTTCTAGTCAGGGCAAAGATTACTCCCACTCCCAGATCATTACCAGCTTATCGTCACCTGTTGTAATCAGGTATTTGCCATCCGGTGTCCATACAAGTTTGTTGATCGAGTGGGTATGCCCATGCGTGTTCTTTTCAATGCTAAGGATCTTGTACAGCCTTAAATCCTCTGTTCCCCATAACTTGATACTTTTGTCCTGACTGGCAGTTGCGAAGTAGGGGAGTACCGGGTTAAAAGCAATTCCGTAGATACTGAAGAGATGTGCCGGGATATTGTGCTTAAATTCATAATCCGGGACCGACCAGAAGTTGAGCTGTGCATCCCTGCCTCCGGAGATCAGGTATTTACCATCAGGCGAATACTGCACCGAGGTTACCGGTAAAGTATGTTTTTCCAGGGTATGCTCAAGGCTGTAATCTGTCAGGTTGTAGATCCTGGTCGTACCATCTTTACATCCGAAAGCCGCATGTTCAGCATCGGGACTGATTGCAATAGCACGGACAGTATCATAAGAAACTGGAATACGGTATAACAACGAGTGGTCGGTAAGCGACCACACAGCTACAGTACCATCTTCACTTGCTGTCAGAAATTCCTGTTTGGAAGGAATGACCACGATATCAAACACAGGCTTTTCATGCGCCTGAAAAGTAGTCTGGATTGTTTGTGATTTGAAGTCGAATATGCTCAGCTCGCCACTGCGCTGTCCGGCAAAAAGCTGATCGCCAGAATGATACAGACTATAAACTGAGCTTTTTACCGGCATCAATACCTTTAGAAAAGACATTTTCTCCAGCGACCATTCTACCACGCCTTTATCATTACCACCGGTAAAAAAGATTCCTTCTTTACCGGAGTTGGCCAAAGCATAAACGGGGTTTTGATGGCCGCTCAGTGATTTTACATGTTTCAGCATAAGTCAGGTGGGATCAAAAGCACCTAGCGGTGCCTGCCTTCAAGGTTTATACCAATATCAGCTAAGGTTTTACCTTTTTCCCTCAGTAATACCAGCAAGTGGAATACGAGGTCGGAACTTTCATTCACAAAATCCACATCAGTTTCATTCAGTGCCGCAATTACGGTTTCCACACCTTCTTCACCAACCTTCTGGGCAATTTTATTCAGCCCTTTTTTACGCAGCTTATTTACATAAGATTCTTCCGTAGGGTTGTCGTATCTGTCGCCAATAATCTTCTCCAGTTCAAAAATAAAGTTCTGGTTGAAGTTTGTTTTAAAACAGCTTCTGCTGCCTGTATGGCAGGTAGGGCCTACCGGTGTAGCTTTAATCAGGATCGTGTCGTTATCGCAGTCGATATGCGTTTCTTTTACATAAAGGAAGTTCCCGCTTTCTTCGCCTTTGGTCCACAAACGGCTTTTGGAACGTGAGTAAAAGGTTACTTTTCCTTCTGCCTGTGTTTTTGTCCATGCTTCCTGGTTCATATAACCCAGCATTAACACTTCCAATGTTTGTACGTCCTGAATGATCACAGGAACCAAACCATCGGTTTTTTCAAAATCTATATTCATAACCTTACTGGTATGTTGTGTTTTTTTAATTCGTTTTTCAGTACAGGGATCGGGATCTCACCAAAGTGAAAGACCGAGGCTGCGAGTGCGGCATCAACGCCTGTAGTTGTAAAAACTTCTGTAAAGTGTTCAATTGATCCGGCACCGCCTGAAGCGATTACGGGGATATTGATCATCTGGCTGATCGTCTGTAATAAATTACAGTCGAAGCCCTGTTTGGTGCCGTCATGGTCCATGGAGGTCAGCAGGATTTCTCCTGCGCCCAGATCCTCGGCCTGTTTGATCCATTGTTCTGTTTCCAGTTCAGTGATCAGCCGGCCGCCATTGAGGTGCACCATATTTTTTCCGTTGACCAGCTTGGTATCTACTGCAACTACGACAAACTGGCGGCCAAAAACCTTCGCCAGGTCTGCAATCAGCTGTGGGTTTTTTACTGCGGCAGAATTGATGCTGATCTTGTCGGCTCCGGCATTGAGCAGCGCTTCGGCATCGGCAATTTCAGTGATTCCACCGCCAATGGTAAAAGGAATATTGAGTTGTCTTGCTACAGACTTCACCATTTCGATCATCGTTTTACGACGCTCGTGGGTAGCTGTAATGTCAAGGAATACCAGTTCATCGGCACCCTGCTGGGCATATTGCCATGCCAGCTCTACGGGGTCTCCTGCGTCTTTAAGATCCACAAAGTTAACACCTTTTACTGTCCTGCCGTCCTTAACATCCAGACATGGAATGATACGTTTACTCAGCATGGATTAAAGGGAAGTCATTGCCCTAAGGTTCCATTCCTTGATTTCTTCGATAGTGATGCGGTTCTCATAAATCGCTTTGCCCACTACAACTGATCTAACTTCAAGTTTTGCCAGCTCTTCGATATCTTCCATTGAGCTTACACCGCCCGAGGCGATCAGTTTAATGAAGGGAGAGTGCTCAAGCAGTTTTTTGTACAGGTCTACAGCGGCGCCGCCCAGTTTACCATCTTTGTTGATATCTGTGCACAGGAACCTGAAGAATCCCAGCTGCAGGCATTTGTCAACATAGTCCATCAGTTTGATCGGCGAGCTTTCCATCCAGCCTGAGTACTTGATTACCTCATCCAGAACATCGATGGCAATAACGATACGGTTTGCGTAATCATATTTTTTGCCCACTTCTTTGCTCAATTCAGCAAGGAAATCCGGGTTGGTAATCGCCTGTGTACCTACGATGACACGGTGGATACCTGCGTCAAGTAAATTAGTTACCTGCTCAATCGTACGGATACCACCGCCGTACTGTACACGCATATCTGTTTTATGGATAATCTCGAATAATTCGGCCTGGTTGCTGAAATCCCCTTTGGCACCATTCAGGTCAATAATATGAATAAACTCTGTACCGTTGGACCGGTAAGTTTCGATCATGTCGGCAATGGAGACTTCATATACTGTTTTCTGGTTGTAGTCGCCTTCGGTTAACCGGACAACCTTGCCATCTAAAATATCTATAGCGGGAATAATGTACATCTTGTTATTTTAAGTTTGAAAAATTCAATAATAAACGTTCTCCGGCAGCACCGGACTTCTCTGGGTGGAACTGCACCCCGTAAAAATTATCTTTTTGTATTGCCGCCGAATATTCCTGACCGTAATCAGCGGTAGCGATTCCAAAAATAGGGTTATATTCAATAAAATACGAATGCACAAAGTAAAATTGTGTCTGATTTTCAACACCTTCGAATAATGAATTGTTTTTGATCTCTACATTATTCCAGCCCATATGGGGAATCTTGATTCCCAGCTCTTTATCAAAGAGTTTCGTTTGGAGGGGAATGATGCTGGTTAAGGTGGCGTCGCCTTCCTCAGAATGATCTGTCAGGAGCTGCATACCTACACAAATCCCCAGTACAGGTTTTGTTAATGACCTGATTTTATCTACCAGGCCACTTTTGTTCAGTTTGTCCATCGCTGCCCCTGCGTGCCCTACACCGGGAATGATGATATGTGAATACTGATCAAATTCATCTTCAGAATTGATCATGCCATAAGTAATCCCGAGCCTGGATAAGGCCGAGGTAAGAGAAAAAATATTCCCTGCCCCGTAATTTACGATACCTATCATTTTATAATTCGTTATAACAACCCCTTGGTACTTGGTAAAACTAACTTGTCTGCATCTCTTTTGATTGCCATTTTAATCGCTTTTGCAAAAGCTTTAAAGATGGCTTCAATTTTATGATGTTCATTATCCCCTTCAGCTTTTACGTTCAGGTTGCATTTTGCGGCATCGCTGAACGATTTAAAGAAATGATAAAACATCTCTGTAGGTACATCGCCAACTCGTTCACGTTTAAATTCTGCATTCCAGACAATCCAGTTGCGCCCGCCAAAATCGATCGCTACCTGTGCGAGACAGTCGTCCATCGGCAAACAGAAGCCATAGCGTTCGATGCCCAGTTTATTCCCCAGTGCTTTGGCAAAAGCTTCGCCCAAGGCGATGCCCGTATCTTCAACCGTATGGTGTTCATCGATATGCAGATCGCCTTTGGCAATCACTTTAAGGTCGATCCCCCCGTGACGGGCAATCTGGTCAAGCATATGGTCAAAAAAGTTCAGGCCTGTTTTGATGTCCCCTTTTCCGGTTCCATCCAGGTCAATACCAATTTCGATATCCGTTTCATTGGTTTTCCTGATGTGCTGAAACTGTCTGCTGCCCGCTTTCAGGAAAGTATAAATATCTACCCAGTGCTGTGTTTGCAGCGCGATAATTTCCGTCAGTGTTTCTGCTTTGTCCAGTATTTCGTTGGCACCCAGCAGGTCGTTATTCCTCAGCCAGATCGCTTTTGCGCCCAGGTTTTTGGCCAGGATCACATCATTGATACGGTCGCCGATTACAAAAGAGTTTGCAAGATCATACTCACCAGTGAGGAAATGCTGCAGCAAACCTGTATTGGGTTTACGTGTAGGTGCATTTTCATGGGCAAAGGTTTTATCGATAATGACTTCTGAAAATGTTACGCCCTCACCTGCAAAAGTATCCAGGATAAAGTTATGTACCGGCCAGAAGTTTAATTCAGGATGTGAATCTGTTCCCAGTCCATCCTGATTGGTTACCATGATCAGTTCAAAATCAAGCTCTGCTGCTATTTTAGCCAGATAATATAAAGATTTGGGATAGAATTTGAGCTTGGCGAATGAGTCGATCTGCTCGTCTTCAGGTTCAGTGATCAGGGTGCCGTCGCGGTCTATAAAAAGGAACTTCTTCATGGTTATTTTATCGATTTTAAAGCATTTAACAGGATTTCGTTTTCTTTTGGTGTACCCACAGTAATTCTCAGGCATCCGTCGCACAGCACCACTTTTGAGCGGTCGCGAATGATAATCCCCTGCTCTACCAGCGTGTGGTATGTCCCGGCGGCATCCTCTACTTCTGCAAGTACAAAGTTAGCATCTGAGGGGTAAACTTTTCTGACCATTGCAAGATCAGCGAGGTTTTTGCTCAGTGTGTCTCTTTCTGCTACGGTTACTTTGATCCAGTCGTTTACCTGTGCTACATTTTGCAGGGCAGCTAATGCAAGGTCCTGTGTAGACTGGCTGATGTTGTATGGCGCTTTCACCTTATTCATGATATCGATCACGATACTGGATGCAAAAGCCATTCCGAGGCGCAGGCCGGCAAGTCCCCATGCTTTGGAGAACGTTTGCAGGATCACCAGGTGCGGATATTCTGTCAGTTCCTGGATGAACGTGCGCTGTTTGGCAAAGTTGATATAAGCCTCATCGATCACTACGAGCCCTTTGAAATTGGCCAGTATGGTTTCGATATCGGTACGGATGATTGAATTTCCGGTGGGGTTGTTCGGAGAGCAGATAAAGATCAGTTTCGTGTTTTCATCGATAGCTTCGGCGATACCTTCCAGGTCCAGCTGAAAGTTGGGCAGCAGGTTCACCCTGCGGATCTCCACGTCATTGATGTTTGCCGATACCTCGTACATGCCGTAGGTAGGCGGCAGGATAATCACATTGTCTTTTCCGGGGTTACAGAAACATCTGTAAAGCAAATCTATTGCTTCATCGCTGCCATTGCCCAAAAAAGTATTTTCTATGGGTACTCCCTTTATTTTGCTGATCGCATCCTTTACGTCCAGCTGGAGCGGATCAGGGTAGCGGTTAAAGTTTTCCGGCAGGGGAGAGCCGAAGCTGTTTTCGTTGGCATCTAAAAAAACGCTCGCCTGACCTTTGTATTCGTCTCTGGCCGTTGAGTAGGGTTTTAGGTTTTTTATATTTTCGCGTTGTAAGTTCTTAACATCCATCTCTATGAATTTAAACGAATAGTGATTGCATTTTTGTGTGCCTCCAGCCCTTCGGCTGCAGCCAATATTTCTACAGTAGGGCCGATGTTGGTTAAACCTTCGGGACTGATGTGCTGAAAAGTGATCTTTTTGATAAATGAATCGATAGAAACACCAGAATAAGCTTTTGCAAATCCGCTGGTAGGCAGGGTGTGGTTGGTTCCTGAAGCATAATCCCCGGCACTTTCAGGTGTCAGGTTTCCGAGGAAGACCGAACCGGCATTGATGATCATCGGAATTAGTTCCTGAAAAGAATCAGTAGCGAGGATCAAATGTTCCGGAGCATAGGTATTGCTGAAATCCATAGCCTGTGCAGTGTTTTCCACGAGCAGGGCATAAGAATTTGCGATGGCCTGTGCTGCAATAGCTTCACGCGGGAGTGCCTTTAGCTGAAGCTGCACCTGTTCAATCGTATCTTTTATGATCTGTGAAGAGGTAGAAACGAGGATCGCCTGGCTATCCGCACCGTGTTCTGCCTGTGCAAGCAGGTCTGAGGTCACGAAAGCCGGATTGGCAGTTTCATCAGCAAATACCAGCACTTCTGAAGGACCGGCCGGCATATCTATCGCTGTCATGCCCGAGGCCACCAGCTGTTTGGCCTGTGTTACATAACGGTTTCCGGGGCCAAAGATTTTGTACACTTTTGGCACGCTTTCCGTTCCGAAAGCCATTGCTGCAACTGCCTGTGCACCGCCAACCATGTAAATTCTCTTTATCCCCAGCAACGTGGCGCAATAGGCGAGATAACAGTTTGTTTTGCCGTCCTTTTGCGGAGGTGAACATACCACGATTTCTTTACATCCCGCCAGTACAGCCGGGATGCCAAGCATCAGAAAAGTACTGGGAAGCACTGCTGTGCCGCCGGGGATATATAAACCTACGCGTTCAATTGCGCGGGCCTCGCGCCAGCAGGAGACTCCAGGCATCGTTTCTATCGCGGCTTCTTTATATAATTGTGCAGCATGGAATTTTTTGATATTTGCATAGGCGGTTTCAATTGCTTTTTTCGCGTCATCAGGAATCGTTGCCGCAATGGCGTCGATTTCAGATGCTGAGATATAAAGCTCTTTCAACCCTACCTGATCAAAATCCTGTGCGTAGCTGAAGAGCGCTTTGTCGCCTTCTTCTTTTACACGCGAAATGATACTTTTCACCCTGTCTGCGATGGTTTCATCATCAGACAATTGTCTTAAACAGAGATCTTCAATATTCTGTTCTGACAAATCAGTATAACTGTAGACTTTCATGTTTTATGAATTTTTGTTAGTCTATAACTAACGAATGAACCTGCTGTTTATTCAGTTATGCGATGATCTTTTCGATTGGCATCACTACAATTCCTTCTGCACCGGCAGCTTTAAGGCTGTTGATCTTTTCCCAGAAGTCCTGTTCTGCAATTACCGAGTGGACAGCAACCCAATCCGGTTCGAACAAAGGAACGATGGTAGGGCTTTTTACACCAGGCAACAGGCTTACTACTTTGTCCAGGTTAGACTTGGCCACGTTGAGCACCACATACTTTGTTTCTTTTGCGCGCAGTACAGAGCGGATCCTTTGCAACAGTTCGATCACATCTTCATTGAGTTCGATGCCTTTGTTCCCGATCAGGACAGCTTCAGATTTCATTACTTCGGCAAAGGGTTTTAGTCCGTTGCTTTTCAGTGTTCCTCCGGTAGAAACGATATCACAGATGGCGTCGCTTAAACCTAAGCCCGGGCCAATTTCCACAGATCCTGAAATGGTACGCACAACTGCATTTACGTTATTGTCCTGCAGGTATTTTTCGAGGATAACGGGGTAAGAAGTGGCGATGGCTTTGCCTTCAAGTCCGCTGATATCAGTGATTTCGCTGTCGTTGGGAATAGCGATTTTGAGTGTGCATTTTCCAAAACCAAGTTTCTGAAGGTATTCTACATCAGCATTTACTTCAGTGATCACATTCTCGCCAACGATACCCAGATCGGCGATGCCGTCCTGAACGTATTCAGGAATATCATCATCTCTGAGGAAAAGAATTTCCAGCGGGAAGTTTGTAACAGTTGATATGAGTGAACTTTTGTAGTTTTCGAAAGATAAACCACAATTTTTAAGGATTTCTACAGATTTTTCGTTTAGTCTACCAGATTTCTGGATAGCAATTTTTAGTGTTTTCAATTGATTGAAATTATTGAATGGAACATGAAAATAATTCGGAAACAAGTTTTGAAGTACAAAACATTACATATCTATCGCCATAACTGGCGATGGTGCAAATGTAAGTGATGATTCAAATGTTTGTTCATAATTTTTTTGTCCCTATTCAATTTGCGGCTGCACACTGAGGTGTTGCAAATATATAGATAGAATTGAGAAATCAAAAAATAAATGGCATTTTATTTGATCAGGGTGCAGAGATCGCATAGTATAAAAATGCCGGTCAGCTAAAAAAACACGTTTTGAAAAAAGTACTTTATCTGTTATTAACCTTCTCTGTCTTACTGTCTGCCTGTAACTGGTTCAAAACCACTCCTGAAGTTGGGCTGGTATTGTCCAAACATTTTAATGATAAGCTGTACAAGGATTTTGACACAGCAGCATATAATGTCGTATTTAACCGCCATTTTGACTCCCTGAAATCTACGCTCAGCAACCCAAAAGTGATTGGTAGTTATTATTCCGCCCAGGAACACAGGACTGATCTGGTTACCCGTTTCTTTACCAACGGGGAATTGGATACCCTAAAAAATTATATATCGGCGAGTACCTCACATGGCTTTAATCCGGAAATATTCAGGTATACAGCGCTGAATGCGCTCTTGTCAAAGTTGTCGGCACATCAGTTTAAATCTATCGCCGACGTCTATCCTGTGATAGCGGACCTTGAATTAACTGCTGCTGCTTCCCTTTTAAAATACGATACTTTTATCGGTTATGGCAGTATCATACCCCGGAAAGTACTCAACAGATATTATGTGAGCACCATCAGGCCGGACAGTGCCAGTATGTTAAAAGTATTGGAGAGTAAAAGCCTTGCGCAATTACTACGCTCCATACAGCCTGCAGGCGAAGATTATCTGAGCCTTGAGCGTGAACTGGCAAACCTGAAAAAAAGCCCTTCGGTAAATGCCGCAGCCATCAAAGCTATCGAGGTTAATATGGAAAGGCTACGCTGGAAAATTGCGGGGATCGGGGACGAGTATGTAGAGGTAAATATCCCGGATTTTTCGCTGACCTGGTTTAGCCATCAGGATACGGTTACACACATGAAGGTTTGCGTTGGGGGAAGGCGTGAAAAGGATTATGAAGAAAAGATGAAGGTGTTCCTGAAAACGCATTCACTGGATGATAAACCAAAAAACCACCAGACTCCGATCCTGCTGAGCAAGTTCAATTCTATCCAGGTAAATCCGGTATGGAATATCCCTGTGAGCATTGCGCAAAGCGAGATCTATTACCAGGCGATGCGTGATCCCTATTATTTATCAAATAATAATATGAGGGTGTATTACAAAGGCCAGCTGATTGCAGACCCGGATACGATCCAGTGGAGAAAATATCCGCGGGAACATTTGCCTTTCCAGTTTAAACAAGGTTCTGGTGAGGGCAATGCGCTGGGCAAATTTAAATTTATATTTGATAACGGATCGAGTATTTACCTGCATGATACCAATAATAAATCAGCTTTTATGCAATCGAACCGTGCCATCAGCCATGGCTGTGTACGGGTAGAACGGCCGCTTGAATTTGCAGAGAAACTGGTTGACAATAAATACCAGTATGATCAGTTGAGGATGGAAGTAAACCTGCCGCCGATAGATACCACGAAGATGGCAATCTATCAAAAGAGGCTGGCAAAAAAGGCGGATACAGTAAATGTTTACCAGGTTAAACCCAAATGGTTTGGAACTAAAAAGAATGTAGCTGTATTTATCAATTATAAAACTGCCTGGGCAGAAAACGGCAGGATAGAATTCCGTAACGATATCTATGATCTGGATGATGCAATTTATACCGCGATGAAAAAATTCAGATAAAATTTCTAACTTTGGTTTTTAATGAATTTCCTATACCCAGGTTTTCTTTTTTTTCTGCTGGCGGTAGTCATTCCTATCCTTATTCATTTATTCAATTTCAGAAAATTCAGGAAAGTATATTTTAGCAATGTACAGTTTTTAAAGGCTGCACAGGAACAAAATTCATCCCGGGAAGAACTCAAAAACCTGCTCATCCTGTTATGCCGCATACTGGCCATCGTGTTTGTTGTACTGGCTTTTGCCCGTCCATATATCTCTGAGGGCGGCGCGGGATACGATCCGGCCAGGGGCAACCTTGTTCACATCTATATTGATAATTCTTACAGTATGGCTGCGGTAAATAAAGATGGCAGCCTGCTCGACGAAGCCAGGCGCAGGGCGAAAGAAATTGCGCGGCAATATTCTCCCAATGACCGTTTTCAGCTGATTACAAATGACTTTGAAGGCAGGCACCAGCGTTTGGTCAGCTACGAAGAACTGCTGAACCTGTTGGACGAGATCAAAATTTCAGCCGCACATCGCAGTTTACAACAGGTGATCAACCGTCAGAACAGCACAGATGCCGGCAAGAGAAACCGGTTTAACTATATCATATCCGATTTTCAGCGTGGATTCGTGGGGTCAAAAGCAATAAATTCCGACCGCGAAAGCCATCTTTCACTGGTAAGGCTCCAGGCCAATACACAACCCAACGTTGGGGCAGACAGTATCTGGTCGCTGTCACCTGCGCACAAACCCGGGGAACAGGAGAAGTTTGTAGTGAAGCTGCACAACTATTCTGCTGAGTCCAGTACCGCTATTCCTGTTAAACTAATGATCAATAACCAGCAGAAGGTTTTGGCAAGGCTCAGTATCCCTGCGGGCAAATCCCTGACCGATACAATTAGTTTTAGCGGCCTATCTGCAGGCTGGCAAAAAGGGGTGCTGAGCATCAAGGATTTTCCACTCACTTTTGATGACGAACTAAAGTTTACATTTAAAGTGAACAGCGGAATTAATATTTTACATATTAGCGGTGATCCGTCTGAACGGCATATTACATCACTTTTTTCCGGCGACAGCTATTTCAGGCTAAGCACAATGCCCGAATCCAATGTGGTTTACAGTGCTTTCTCAGGTTATCAGCTCATCATATTATCCGGATTGAAAAGCCCGTCCAGCGGACTGGCGCTGCAGCTGAAAGGCTTTATCCAAAACGGTGGCACGGTAGTGATCTTTCCAGACCTGGATGCTAAAACGACAGAATTTTCATCCTTCCTGCAGGGAGTATCGCTTCCTCCGGTGCTTTCTATGAGCAAAGACACTGTCAGTGTTACTGCGCTGGATCTCAAAAGCAATATCTTTAATGATGTATTTGAGGAAGTACCTGCAAAGCTGGATTTACCTAAAGTATACCGCCATCTGCTGTATCAGAGAAACACGCGCAGCAACCGCAGGGATATCATGAAACTGCCCGGAGATCAATCGTTTTTTAGTCGTTACGGGCTGGGTGCCGGCCAGGTTTATCTCTCCGCCAGCTCATTAACAGCGGATGACAGCAACCTGCCTCAGCACCCTGTGTTCGTACCTTTGCTTTATAAAATCGCCTTTACCAGTATGCAGGAGCAGCCGCTGTATTATACGATAGGCAAAGATAATCTGCTCAGCAGCCAGCAACTTACCCTAAACCCTAACCAGTCGCTGCGGCTGAGGTCTGGCAGGGAAGAAGTGATTCCTGAGGTTAGGCAAAGCCCGGGGAAAACGCTGCTGTACATTGCCGACCAGATCAGGGCTGCCGGTTTTTATAAACTGATGAAAACAGATTCGCTGCTCAGCATTTATGCCTTTAATGAGAGCCGTGCAGAATCAGACATGCATTTTACCGGTGATAAGGCACTTGCACAGCTTTTTGGAACAAAGAACTTAACTATTGCGGGTGCGGGGAGCAGTTTATCTCCCGCGGCGCAGGAAAATAACCACACGGAATTATGGAAACTTTGTCTAGTTTTGTGTGCCGTTTTTTTAGCTGCCGAAGCCCTATTGATCAGATTTTTTAACAAGAAAACTATATAAAACATGAACCTTCTCCTCACTGGCGTGACCATCGCCGATCCGAATAGCGAGTTTAATCATCAAGTATGTGATGTTCGTGTGGTACAGGGAATGATCGTTGAAATTGGCAAGTCGCTGAAACCACAGGCATCTGCAGGGCCCCAGGCAAAAGAAGAACTGGTAGACGGTAAAGGGGCGTTTCTTGCTCCCGGTTTTTTTGACCTGAACTGTTCTGTAGGGGATCCGGGATTTGAGACAAAAGAAGACATACAAACAGCCAGCGCTGCTGCGCAGGCCGGTGGATTCACCGGGCTGGCAGTTCTGCCGCATACCAAACCGGTTGTGCATTCCAAAGCAGAAGTAGAATACATTATCAATAAATCAAAAAATAACCTGGTAGATATTTACCCGGTAGGGGCAATCAGCCATGATCTGGAAGGCAAGGAACTGGCTGAGCTGTATGATATGCAGCAGGCGGGCGCAGTAGCCTTTTCAGACGGTACCAAACCGGTGAGCGACGATGGCTTTATGAGTCGCGCTTTGCAGTACGCCAAAGGCATCAGCGGCCTGCTGATCGTTTACCCGGAGAACAAATCCATCGCGGGAAAAACCCAGATCAATGAGAGCAAGACCAGCGTATTGCTGGGCATGAAAGGCATGCCGGCACTGGCAGAAGAGATGCACATCTCAAGGGATATCTTTCTGGCCACCTACCACCAGTCGCCCGTACACATCAGTAATATCTCTACCGCGGGATCAGTAGCCCTGATCAAAAAAGCAAAAAAAGACGGCGTACAGATTTCCTGTGATGTGGCAGCACATCATCTGGTGTTTACCGAAGAGCTGCTGAATGATTTCGACAGCAACTATAAAGTAAAACCGCCCTTGCGCGGCAAAGCCGATATCAAAGCTTTACTGACAGGATTGAAAGAGGGCACGATCGATGCGGTTTCTTCACAGCACCGTCCGCATGAACCTGAATTTAAAGATGTAGAATTTGAAATTGCGGCATATGGCATCATCGCCCTGCAAACGGTGCTGCCCTTACTGGTAAAAGCAGGCATGGACGCCGGACAGATTGCAGAAAAGTTAGCTGTTAATCCGCGGAAATTGCTTAACTTAAAAGTACCGGTGATTGCAGCAGGAGAGGCTGCAAACTTCACCCTGTTTAGCATGACGGAAAAATGGGAGTATACCAGCCTGAACAACTATTCAAAATCCAGGAATACACCTTTATTAAATCAAACCCTGACTGGTAAGGTCAAATTAGTATATAACAACAACCAAATTCAAGTATATGGATAGTAAAGTACAAAGCGCCCTTGTCGCTTCATTGGATAAATTCGCTGCACTTTCGGGTATCGACTCAGTAAAACTGGAACAAGACCTGGTAGATGTGTTCAGCAAAGACCTGGGCTTCCTTGAGAAAGTAGAAGAATTTGACGAGGTGTTTGATGAGCATCCTGCATTTGAGGAAATGAGAGAAATCTTCTTTGATCTGCTGATGATCAACTTCTTTGCCAGTGATGTTCAGAAACTGGAAGAAGATTACCTGGATTCTGACGAGTGGGCAGATATCGAAGAAGACACAATCGACCGCGGAACAGAGCTGCTGAACCTGCTGCTATACATCAACGAATGTCATGATGAGCAGATCAAACCTGAATTGGGCGATTTCCTGAGAGAATTCCTGCTGGTAGAAGAGGATGAGTTCCAGGATGAATACCATATCTACGAAGACCTGATCAGCAACCAGCAGCTGGCAGACAGCAGTATCGAAGATATCTGCAGCCATAAAGGGATGATTGAACTGGGTGAAGAAATGGAAACACTGTTTGTTCCCTTCATGAGTTTCTTTAATCAGCCAAAGGCGAATGCAGAAGCATTTAAAGACCTGGAAGAGTTTAGTACCGACAAGGAATTTGACAGTGCAGTTTATGCTTTAATCGCAGAGTTCAACGTACAGAATTAAGGATTAACCACATGGAACAACAACTTAAAGAGATGGAGATCAGGCCAAATAAGATGGCTTTCCAGTTAGCGGTAGGCTTTTCTGTCTATACCGTGGTGCTGATCTTTCTTTTCAAACTGCTGGGCATTGATATACAGGAGCAAAATGTACCTGTAGCTACCAAAGTAATGAGCGCAGTGTTATCTTACCTGCCATATGTACTGGTAATTCTTTATGCACAGATCAAACACAGAACTGAACTTGGCGGCTACATCACTTTTGGCAGGGCTTTTTCAACCGGGTTTAGGGTGAGCGCTACTGCGGGGCTGTTTATCGGGCTGCTGATGATCCTGTATTATAAAGTGCTGGACCCGGCTTCACTTGACCATATCCTGGAAATTGCTATGGAAAAAGCTGCTGAAACTGCCGGTGACACTGCCAAGGCAGAACGCAGCGTAAAAGCTATGGCCCCTTATATGCCGATTATGATTGGTTTTGGGGCAGCAATTTCCTATACCATTTACGGACTGATCATCAGCATTATTGGTGCAGCTGTTAACAAAAGAATAGCACCCATCAAATTCGACTAAGCATTTGTGTGCAAACATAAATTTTACAACGTGCAGGTTTTATCATTTTAATTGATAAAATTTGCACGTTGATTTTTTTAACCCCCGTAATACCTGCATGGATATTTCCGTAGTCATACCTTTATATAACGAAGATGAGTCATTGCCCGAACTTACATCCTGGATTGCCAGGGTGATGGCAGAGCACCACTTTTCTTATGAGATTTTGTTTGTAGATGATGGCAGCACGGACAATTCCTGGAAGGTAATTGAAGATTTAAAAATTGAATATCCCGCAGTAAAAGCGATCAAATTCAGACGCAATTACGGTAAATCTGCGGCGCTGAATGTAGCTTTTGAAGCTTCGCAGGGCGATGTGATCATTACGATGGATGCCGATCTGCAGGACAGCCCTGATGAGATCCCCGAATTGTACAGGAGGCTCCGTGAGGAGAAGATGGATATCATTTCCGGCTGGAAGAAAAAACGTTATGATCCGATCACCAAGACGATCCCTACCAAGCTGTTTAATGCGGCAACGCGCAGAATGTCGGGCATACAGCTCAATGATTTTAACTGCGGACTAAAGGCTTACCGCAGCGATGTGGTGAAAACCATCGAGGTTTACGGCGAGATGCACCGGTATATCCCGGTAATTGCCAAATGGGCGGGGTTTAAGAATATCGGAGAGCAGGTGGTAGAGCACCGTGCAAGAAAATACGGGGTCACCAAATTTGGTTTCAGCCGTTTTATCAACGGTTTCCTGGACTTGCTGTCTATATTTTTTGTCGGCAAGTTTGGCAAAAGGCCGATGCACTTTTTTGGTTCAATGGGCGTGCTCAGCTTTCTTGTTGGAACGGTGATGGCGCTATGGATCATCGGCGAAAAGCTATACCATATTTCCATGAATACATCCTACAGGGAAATCACAGACCAGCCCGGATTTTATATTGCACTGGTTGCCATTATCCTGGGCTCACAGCTGTTCCTTACGGGATTTGTGGCAGAGCTGGTTACCCGTAATGCCTCAGAGCGCAACCAGTACCTGATAGAAAAAGAGATACTTTAATATGTTTTTCTCGATCATTATCCCCTTATACAACAGGCCGCAGGAAATAGATGAACTGCTGGCAACGCTTGCGCTGCAGACCTATCCGCAGTTTGAAGTGCTGGTGATCGAAGACGGCTCTTCGCTGAGCGCAAAAGATATTGTAGAAGGATATGCTGATCAGCTCGACATCAGCTATTACTATAAAGAGAATGCAGGGCAGGGATTTGCCAGGAACTATGGTTTTGAACGGGCAAAGGGCGATTACTTTGTGATCTTTGATTCTGATTGCCTGATTCCGCATGACTACCTGGAGATCGTTAAAGACTACCTTTACGACCATGACCTGGACGCCTACGGTGGCCCCGATGCAGCTCATGAAAGTTTTACCGATGTTCAGAAAGCTATCAGTTATGGCATGACTTCGGTATTTACCACAGGAGGGATCAGGGGCAATAAAAAGCATGTGGGGCAGTTTCATCCCAGGAGTTTCAATATGGGAGTTTCGCGCGAAGTCTGGGAAAAAGCCGGTGGTTTTAAGATCACCAGGCTGGGTGAGGATATAGAATACAGTATCCGGATCCATGAAAACGGTTTTAAGATCGGGTTAATTCCCGGTGCGCGGGTTTTTCACAAAAGAAGGACCAGCCTGATCCAGTTTTACAGGCAGATCCATTTCTTTGGACGTGCCAGGATAAATATTTATAAACATTTTCCGGCTGAATTGAAACTGGTGCATTTCTTTCCGGCGGTGTTCACATTGGGCATCATGCTGGTGCTTTTGCTGAATATTTTTTATCCGCCACTGGGACATGTTGGGAACGTATTCCTTTTGGTATACTTTATGTTGATATTTTTTCATTCCCTTATCCTTAACCGTTCATTAAAAGTTGCATTTTTGAGCATCATATCCTCATTTATACAATTGACAGCCTACGGCCTGGGATTTATTCAGGATTTTATAAAAAGAATAGTACTTAAGCAACAATGATAAATTTTTTAAAAGAGACTACGTTTACGGTTAATGAGGTAATAGGTAAATCCTGGGACCTAACCAGGCGTCATTATTTTTCTATTTCCACCTTGTGTTTTCTGATGTTTATTACGTCGAATGCCTCCGGACTGATGGCTTTTTTAATCAAGGATGTGAATAAGGGGCTTAGTGCGCTGATGGCTTTCTTTTTTATCATCATGTACTTCACCATCAACCTCTCACTGTTAAAATATATCTTTCATTTGCTGGACGATGAGGAACATGATGTGAGTATCGTGAGCACACTGCCAACCCGCCAGCAGATTATCAGGTTTGTGGTAGGGATGCTTTATTTTATGCTGGTGATTATCGGCGTGTACTGTGTAGTAATCCTGGTTGCATTTCCGTTTATCTACACAGGGATCAGGATGCCCGTGATCACCAATATCGCCATAGGCGTAGGGGTGGTTGCCATTTTCATTACCTGGGTAAGGATTTCCTTCTTTCCTTTTTTTATTATCGATAAGAATGAACCGCCCTTTGGATCATTGAAGTTCAGCCTGGCAATTACTAAGGGCAATTTCACCAAAATATTGCTGCTGTTACTGGTCCTTGGCGGATTTTATGTCCTGTGCCTGGTGCTGATCGCCTTACAATATCCTGTGATCGCATTTTTTGTTAATATTTTCAGTTCTTTTATTATCGTTCCATTATCAAGTGTGGCGCTCACGATTGCCTACAGGAAGATGATGAGCGAATATCAGGGCGATGAAAACCCGGATATTATTCACAATATAGTTTAACCTGTTTATGGGATTAAAAGCGGCATTAAGTAAACAGTTTGCGGCCTTTGTTGTAAGGAGCGTTGCCAAATGGAAAAAGAATGCGGTTGCGGCGCAGCAGGAAACCCTTCTGGCCTTACTGGCGGCTGCAAAAGATACAGCTTTTGGAAATGACCATGGTTTTGCAGCAATCAGAAACTACGAAGATTTTAAGAAACAGGTTCCTGTGCGGGACTATGAAGAACTGCGCCCTTATATTGACAGGGTAGTTGCGGGGGAGAGGGATGTCATGTGGAAGGGCAAGCCTGCCTATTTTGCGAAAACATCTGGTACTACCTCGGGCGCAAAATATATTCCTATTTCCAGGGAGTCGATGCCGGAACATATTAAGGCGGCACGTAATGCCCTGCTTACCTATATCCATGAAACCGGCAATGCCAGCTTTGTAAACGGCAAAATGATCTTTTTGCAGGGCAGCCCGGTGATGACGGAGAAAAGTGGCATTAAGGTAGGCCGGTTATCGGGCATTGTGGCCAATCTTGTGCCTGCCTATTTACAAAAAAACAGGCTCCCTTCCTATGCTACCAATTGCATCGAGGACTGGGAAGAAAAGGTGAATGCGATCGTAGAAGAGACCTACTGTGAAGACATGACCCTGATATCGGGTATCCCGCCCTGGGCACAAATGTATTTCGACAGGCTGAGCGAGAAATCCGGCGGAAAGCAGATCAAAGATATCTTTAAGAATTTTCAGCTGTTTGTTTACGGCGGGGTAAATTACGAGCCCTACCGTGCTAAAATAGAAGCAAGCATCGGCAGGAAGATCGACACGATTGAGACTTATCCTGCATCTGAAGGATTTATTGCTTACCAGGATAGCCAGGCCGATAAAAGCCTGCTGCTGCTGGCAAAAGCAGGGATGTTTTACGAGTTTATCCCTGCAGATGAATATTACAATGACAAGCCTTCGCGCCTGAGCCTTGGAGAAGTAGAGCTCGGCCAGAATTACGCTTTGATCTTAAATACAAATGCAGGGCTATGGGGCTACAGCATTGGTGATACTGTTAAGTTTGTCTCTAAAAATCCATACAAGATCCTGGTTACGGGAAGGATCAAACATTTTATCTCTGCCTTTGGTGAGCATGTGATTGGCGAGGAAGTAGAACAGGCATTACTGGCCGTAGCAAATGAAGAAGGGGTAGGTATTACAGAATTTACCGTAGCTCCCCAGGTGAACCCTGAGCCGGGAGAACTTCCTTATCACGAATGGTTTATCGAATTTGCCGATGTGCCGCAAGACATCGTTGCCTTTGGTAAAAAAGTAGATAAGGCCTTGCAAAAGAAAAATATTTACTACTTTGACCTTATTGAAGGTAAAATTTTGCAGCCGCTGATCATCCGGCCCTTACAGAAGGATGCATTTGTAAACTACATGCGTGCCGAAGGTAAGCTTGGCGGACAGAACAAAGTTCCGCGGTTATCAAATGACAGAAAGATTGCAGACGACCTGATTAAAATGATGAATAAGATTTGAAAAATATAACAATACTGGGGTCTACAGGCTCTATTGGTACCCAGGCGCTGGAAGTGATCCGGGCAAACCCGACATTATATCATGTAGTTGCGCTCAGTGCTAATTCCAATGCCGCATTACTGATTGAGCAGTCGATGGAATTTCTGCCCGAGGTGGTGGTGATCACTGATGACAGTAAGTATGCTGCGGTAAAATCGGCCCTGGCCGGATTGCCGGTTAAGGTACTTGCCGGAGAAGCTGCGCTATGTGAAGCTGCATCCCTGGAAGGTTCAGACCTGGTGCTTACTGCCCTGATGGGCTCCGTTGGTCTGCGCCCTACCATTGCTGCTATTGAAGCAAAGAAAACTATCGCGCTGGCCAATAAAGAAACATTGGTAGTAGCGGGAGAACTGATCACTCGTCTGGCTGCGCAGCATGGCGTAAAGATCATCCCTGTAGATTCTGAACATTCTGCGATTTATCAGTGCCTGACAGGTGAAAGACTGGATACCATTGAAAAAATTTATATCACTGCTTCGGGCGGCCCGTTCAGAGGCAAAGACAGGAATTTCTTAGCAGGAGTAACTAAAGAACAGGCATTAAAACATCCCAACTGGGTAATGGGTGCCAAAATCACTATTGATTCTGCTTCATTAATGAACAAAGGACTGGAAGTGATCGAAGCCAAATGGCTGTTTAATCTGGATATCAGTCAGATTGATGTGATTGTACATCCACAATCTATTGTACATTCTATCGTTCAGTTTAATGACGGGTCAATGAAGGCTCAGCTGGGCTTACCGGATATGAAACTGCCTATCCATTATGCCATGGCTTTTCCAGAAAGGATAGAGAGTAAATTTCCAAGGTTTAATTTTTTGGATTACCCTGAATTTACTTTTGCAAAAGCGGATATGGATACTTTCCGCAATCTCGGCCTTGCCTATACGGCACTGGAAAAAGGTGGAAACATGCCATGCATCATTAATGCTGCCAATGAAGTGGTAGTGGATGCCTTTTTGAATGATCAGATCGGCTTTCTGGGGATGAGCGACGTAATCGCAAAATGTATGTCTGATTTGCCTTTCATCGCCGAACCGGGCCTAGATAATTATTTAGAAACAGACGAGCTTACACGTATATTTGCCCGTGAGCTTGTAACAAAAAAACATTTAGCGATCTAATTTTTAATAATAAAACATACAATAGAAATATATGAACGGATTGATTATGGTTGCCCAGTTATTATTGGGATTATCAATATTGGTAATCTTGCACGAACTGGGGCATTTTCTTGCAGCGAGGGCTTTTGGTATTAAAGTAGAGAAGTTTTATTTATTCTTTGATGCCTGGGGCGTAAAGCTGTTTAGCATTACCAAAGGAGGAGTGGAGTACGGTATCGGATGGCTGCCATTGGGCGGTTATGTGAAAATAGCGGGAATGATAGATGAATCGATGGACAAAGAACAGATGGCCCTGCCTGCCCAGCCCTGGGAGTTCAGGTCTAAACCGGCATGGCAGCGTCTGATCGTGATGCTTGCAGGTGTATTTGTAAACATCGTTGTAGGGATATTTATCTTCTGGATGCTGACCTTCAAATTTGGTGAAACGTATATCGCAAACAGCTCTGTAGTAAGTGGAATAAACCCGGGAGTGATCGGAAAACAGATCGGCCTGAAGCAGGGCGACCGTGTGATTGCTGTAAACGGAAAGAAAATCGTTCGCTTCGAAGAGCTGCTGAGCTCTAAAGTGCTGATGGGAAATACCAACCTAACGATCAGCCGCGAAGGTAAAACGTTGGATATTAAAGTTCCTGATAATATTCTGAATAAGGTGGCTGATCTGGGGATCGAGGAATTTATTAGCAGAGCACCGCTACAGACAAGTACGGTTGATACCGTAGCACCTGGAAAAAGTGCATTCCGCGTAGGCATGCAAAAGGGCGACCGCATTGTGGCAGTAAATGAGGTTCCGGTGAAATATAATGTGGATGTGATCCGTGAGCTGAAAAGAAAGAAACCCGGTAAACTGATGGTAGACGCCTACCGCAGCAACGAGCTTCTCCATTTTGAACTGTCAACTGATAGTGCAGGTACGATTGGTATAGGTTTCAATTTCGACGAAGTGAAGGAAGAAACAATCAATTATGGTCTTTTTGCAGCTTTGCCAATAGGGGTGAACCAGGCATGGACCTCCTTTAGTGACAATGGAAAAGGGATATGGAAAGTACTGAGCGGTAAAATCAAAGCTGACAAGGCATTCTCCGGGCCTGTAGCCATTGCACAGAAGGTGTATGGTGGTGTCTGGATCTGGTCGCATTTCTGGGCTTCTACTGCATTAATTTCTATTGCGCTGGCATTTATGAACCTGCTGCCTATACCGGCTTTAGACGGGGGGCACGTAGTGTTCCTGTGTGTAGAAATGGTGAAAGGAAAACCACTGGGAGATAAATTCATGGAGACCGCGCAGATTGTTGGTTTTGTGATGCTGTTGTCGCTGATGGTATTTGTGATTGGGAACGATATTTTTAAGGCATTTATCAAGTAATCCGATATATGAGCACGTTATCCATTTTTAAGAAAGTAGCTATTGCCGAAGGTGTTTCGTACCTGGCTTTGCTGCTGATCGCTATGCCGTTGAAATACTTTGCAGGCATGCCCCTGGCAGTGAAATATACCGGATGGGCACACGGGTTGCTGTTTGTGCTTTATGTTATATTCGTGATCATGTGTGCCATGGAGTATAAATGGAAATTTGGTAAGATCCTATTGGTGTTTTTTGCGTCGTTGTTACCTTTTGCACCCTTCATTGTAGAGAAACGTTTGCATGAAGGTGCTGAAGATCAGATAAAAGTATAATATTTAAAATAAGGCTTGGATATATAGGCCTGAATTTATACATTTGCATCCCGCTTAATAAGCAATGCCCAGTTGGCGGAATTGGTAGACGCGCTGGTCTCAAACACCTGTGGGAAACCGTGCCGGTTCGACTCCGGCACTGGGTACTAACCGGACTCTTGTCCAAATTGATTAAGGATTGCTCATCAAAAAGCAGTCCTTTTTCTTTGATTTTCAGTAAGTTATCGTGAAATGTAGGATTAATAAAAGCGGTTCTAAAAGCCCCTTCACCCCATGTCAGATTATCTTTGAACACACCTCTAATCAACGTTTGCTTCTGAACAATGTTCCCTTTATCGTAAATGTCATGTAGTTTGGACATATAAGGCATGAGACGTTCTTTTATATTCTCATCAGTAAGTATTAATGATTTATGATTACCGTTAATAGAAGATTCTAAAATGGCCTTATCCTCTTTAAATTTTTTAAACCAAGTCTGATAAGTTGAACTCTCAATCTCATTATTCATCAACCGCTCTTCTAGCTGGTATATTTTTAGATTTAGTTTTTCTAATTCCTCAATAGCTCTTTGATGTTTTTCTTTTTTGAGCTTCATTGGCTCTGCCATCAATGCTTTAGCCTTCTCTATAAGAAATTGTATGTGATGCTCTTTAAAACTTAACGCTTTTAAAACCTTTTCAAATTTTTCATGGATTAGAATCCCAGGTACGTTTACGCTTGTATGTTTAGTGCATCTATAATACAAATAATAGTCCTTACGCCCTTTTGTCCAGCCCGCAGTCATGCTTTGGCCGCACCAGCAATAAAGAACACCCCTTAGTGGGAAATCTTCGGTAGGCTGTACCCTTGTCCTTCTCTTTCCTGCATTCAGCATTTTTTGAACAAGCCAATATTCAGTTTCCGGAATAATAGGCTCATGAATTGCCTTCACATACTTTTCTGGTAGTTCTTTTAAAGAGGGAACTTTTATCAATCCAGCATATACACAATTATGCAATATATCCTGAATCGCTGTATTACCCGTATATTTAAAGCCAAGTGATTTCGCATTCTTGTAAATAATATAGGGAGGTATTCCTAATAGGTAATCATGAAAAATCTTCTCCACTACCTTTGCTTGTTCACTATTTATCTCTATTAAATTCTTTTTGGTGCCGTCTATAATGTTATTATAGCCATATGGGGCACGGCCAAGATAACGACCACTTTCTTTAGCATTCCTCACGCCTTGCTTCGTTCTCTGCCTTATATTGAACAACTCCTTGTTGGCCATCAAATAATCAAGTGCTCGTTTCATGAAGACATCAGGATCAGAAGTGTCTAAATCTAATCTCTCCGTTGTAGCTAAAACTTTCACACCATATTTTTTTTCTAATTCAGCTATTTTCATTAAAGCTTCAGGTAGATTTCGGCTGAAGCGGTCATGATCCATTACAATAAGATATTGACAGCGCCCTTTATATTTTTTAATAAAGTCTTCTAAAGCCTTGTAATCTGGACGATCAAATGTATAACTACTTTCTCCATTATCTTTGAATAAACCACTTAATTCAAGTTTATTCCTTCTGCAATATTCTTTAATTGAAGATTCTTGATATTCTAATGATTTTGACTGGTCTTTTGAACTTAGACGCATATATCCAATCGCATTCATATTTCCTCCTTTAAAATGATTTCAACAATGATTTCTGCTATTAAAGTTAGTAAAATATCTTCGCTTTGACTAATTTTATGGCCATTATTTTTGCCTAAATTCTCTTCAAATTCCGACTCATTGGTCATATTCTCTACAATCAAAATCGGGTTTCTATATTCAACTTCATTTTCCATCTTAATAGTATTAAGCATGCAAGAAACTGTTTCTGGATGTTTTGATTTGACAACTACCTAAAAGGTTGTCATATAATTTTTTGATTCTGCATGCGTCAGATTAAATAAAACCCTATAAGATGCAGACTACAATTCGTTTATATGCCTGGCAGAATATATGGCCAGTACCATTATGTACCACCTAATTAATGTAATTTTATGCCATTTATATAGTTTATATTAGACGATGTGAATTTCCGTTCCTGTCAAAAAAATAAATCTTAAATTATATATCCCTAATCCATGTTTACAGCTAGCCCACACTATATAATTGCCATTGGCGCTTCTGCGGGCGGTATGGAAGAAATCAATACTTTTTTTGACCATACGCCTTTAGACGGTGTTTCTTATGTCATCATTCAGCATCTGTCACCTAACTTCAAGAGTAGAATGGTTGAACTATTAGCGAAGCATAGTAAGATAACTGTGGAGCAGGCAGAAGAGGGGATGTTGGTTGAAAGTAACCGGGTTTATCTTATCCCAAGTGATAAGCTGATGACGATAAAAAATAGCAAGCTATATTTGACTGACAAAGAAAAAACTAAAGGACCTCATTTAACAATCAATACCTTTTTCAAATCACTTGCGGAAGATAGTGGGCAAAAGGCCATAGGAATTGTCCTGTCAGGTTTGGGTTCTGATGGTTCGGACGGCATAAGGGCAATAAAAAGTGCTGGCGGTATGGTGATGGTACGTAATCCCGAAACTTCTGAATTCAACAGCATGCCTGCTCATGCCATCGGAACAGGATTAGTGGATTTTGTTCTGGAACCATCGCTAATGCCAGGCGCCATTGAGGATTATGTAAAAAATGAAGGTACAATAACGATTGAGCAACATGATGATGAAAAGAACCTCAAAGAGATTATTGAGTTGATTAAGCAGAACTCAACGCTTGACTTTTCCGATTATAAGCTACCTACCATACTTAGAAGAACCAAAAGAAGGGCTTCCTATGGCAATTTTTCAACCCTGGGTAATTATCTTCATTTCCTGAAAGCAAACCCTGAGGAGCTAGAAGCTTTGAGTAAGGAGTTTTTGATCAGCGTCACCTCATTTTTTAGGGATAAGGATGCGTTTGAATGTTTAGAAAATGAGATACTTCCTGACATTATTAAAAATGTCGATTCCAATGGAGAACTAAAAATATGGGTTGCAGGCTGCGCAACTGGTGAAGAAGCATATTCTATAGCCATCCTAATAGCCGAGCAGCTAACTGGAAATCTTGCAAATACCATAGTGAAAATTTTTGCCACCGATATCGATAGTGCTGCATTGATACATGCCGGTAAAGCTGTGTACAGTAAAAGTATAGAAAATAATGTCTCTGCTAATAGACTAGAAAAATACTTTGTGAAAGAAGGCGATAACTATAGGGTAAAGCCGGTAATCCGCAAGATGTTAATTTTTGCCCAGCATGATCTGGTTAAGAATCCTCCTTATTGTAACATGGATTTGATCAGTTGCCGTAACCTAATGATATACATGGCTCCTGTATTACAAAAGAAAGTATTTGCGATGTTATTGTTCGGACTTAAAAAAGATGGATATTTATTTTTAGGCTCCAGTGAAAATCCACTCCCAATTATTAAAAGCTTAGAAGTCACCCATAAGAAATGGAAAATTTATAAAAATCTGGAAACAAAACGCGGTATTAACTTGAGTGCTTTTTCCATGCCGGATATTATGGATACCAAACGAAATACGTCACATTCCTCACGTGATACTGTTTATAAGGATACAAACTTTGCATTATTAGACGCAATGCATGAAAGCTTAGCCAGCAGCCAGAGATACTTTTCTGTGTGTATTAATGAAAATAATGAAGTGATAAGATCCTATGGGGACTCCACAAAGTATTTGTTAAATAAACATTTCAGTTCGGATCTGGTAGAACTCTTACCTAAGCCTTTGGCTGTGGCTTTTAATATATTAAGCAGGCAAGTGCTGAAATCTAATGAAGCCGGCACAGTTGGTGGAATAAACATCAAACAGCTTGAAAACATAATTAAAGTAAGTATTTCGATAAGCCCTTTACTACTCAAAGAGCAGGAGAAAATGCTGCAGGTAACTTTCAGTAAGGATAACTCTGTTACAACTGCATTGTCTAATAATTCCATTGTAAATGAAAAAATCTATCTGGACAGGTATGTCGTTAATCTCGAAGAGGAACTGAAGGAATTGAAAAACATGCTTAGCTCCTCTAATGAAAAGATTGATGCTTCCAATGAGAATATGCATTCTTTTAATGAAGAGTTGATTTCAGCAAATGAAGAGATGCAGAGTACGAACGAGGAGATGCAATCAGTAAATGAAGAGCTTCATACGATCAACACGGATTACCAATTAAAGAATAAAGAA
Organism: Pedobacter westerhofensis; assembly: GCF_900182595.1. Lineage (GTDB taxonomy): Bacteria > Bacteroidota > Bacteroidia > Sphingobacteriales > Sphingobacteriaceae > Pedobacter > Pedobacter westerhofensis. Next base: position 127,351 of record NZ_FXTN01000015.1, read on the forward strand.
CTGTTGGAGATTAATGATGATTTAAACAATTATTTCCGAAGTAATGTTAATGGCCAATTATTTATTGATAATGACTTGCGGTTAATGAAATTTTCACCGAGTACAACAAATCAGATCAATCTACGTGACAGCGATATAGGCCGGCCCTTAAGCAATATTTCAACCAATATAAAGTTTGAGACCATTATTGATGATGTGAAGAGAGTGTTGACCGAGGGATGTGTCATTACCAAAGAAATTGAAACAAACGATGGAAAATGGTATCAAATGATGACTATGCCCTATATCCAGCAGGCTGATGACCGAAATAATGGCGCTATTATCACATTTAACGAAATAACGGAATTAAAAAAAGTCCTGCAGGAATTAAACATTAGTAGTAAAATGCTAGGTTTGGCAATAGATTCGGCAGATATAGGTATTTGGTCAATCAACCTGCAAACTCAGAAATTCACTCCTTCTCCGCGTCTAAGAGAGCTGTTCGGGTTTCAAATTGATGACGCCATCAGTTATGAAGAGACCATCTCCCGGATCGACAGCCAATACCAAACCTTAGTGACAGATGCATTTAATGCTACCATGACTCATGGAATAAAGTGCGATGTTGAATTCCAAATAAGAGGTATTCATGATGGAAAACTTATTTGGTTGAGAGCAGTAGGCGACCTGTCGCACGAACCTGACGATAAAATAGGTTACTTTACGGGGGTTTTACTGGATATTACCATCCATAAACAGGATGAGATTCGGAAGAATGATTTTATTGCGATGGTCAGCCATGAGTTAAGGACTCCAATTACATTGCTTCAGGCGTACATACAGATGTTAACTTCCAGGGCACAAAAAGCAAACGATGAGTTTAACATCACGAGCCTGGAAAAAGCACATAGGCAGGTTAAGAAGATGAATACAATGATCAACGGATTTCTAAATGTAGCAAGCTTTGAAGCAGGCAAGATTTACTTGAATCTGCAGGTTTTTGATATAGATGCCCTTATGAATGAAATAGTTGAGGAAGCGTCTTTACTGAACACAACCCATGAAATTGTGCTGCATAAATGTCCTGTATTAAATATTACTGCAGACCGGGACAAAGTTGGGCAGGTGATCAATAACTTTCTAAGTAATGCAGTAAAATATGCTACAAAGGGGAGTCGAATTGAACTTGATTGTGTCGAATTGGATGGGATGGTCCAGATAAGCGTACAGGATCAGGGCGATGGGATAAAGCCGAAAGATCAGGCGAGAATTTTTGAAAGGTATTATAGAATTGAGAATGAGAATAGTCAAACCATCTCAGGATTTGGTCTGGGCCTTTATCTTTCTGCTGAGATTATTCAGAGGCATCATGGCAAAGTTTGGGTGGATAGCACTCTTGGGAAAGGATCTACCTTTTACTTTAGCTTGCCGTTAAACAAATAATATTTCAATCTTTTAAAACTGTCAATAATAATTTAATGAATCTATAATTATTATTGACAGATCCTTACAGGTTGTCAAAGACTTATTTATTGTAAACTCAATTTTGGCTTTGAATTAAATAACAAAGTCATGAAGAGACCACAAAAAATGCTTTTTAAGGCCAGCAATTTTTTAGGCAACTTCCAGCCAAAATCAACAAGATCAAAGTCGAACCCCGTCCCCGGATCAGAAAATTGTTAAGGTCGACCGTACTGTTGAACCTGTTTAAAAACCAATGGAAATTGATGAGCAACTTTGTACCAAAATCGACTAGCCTATAGGGATATTTTAGAAAATTTATTAACTCATTCCGAAGGTCTTTGCGGGCATCAGGTGATCTGCGTAGAAGCTTTAATAGCTAGCAGATACTGGCAACGTGCTTTTGCCTGGTATTATCATAGCGCTTTTTATTCCGAGCCTTTACTGTAATGCCATGGTTTTATAATATAGATCTTATATAAATCCATAGTAGAACTTTAACTTACACATGATAATTCATACCAACTTCCGCAAGCCCTTCATATAGCCCAAATGTAACCCTTCGTGAAAGTTATTACATTCAAATGCATCTTGTATTGAAGATAAGTGAAAACCGATACCTGTTATCCTGGTATTATAAGTAACAAAAAGACCTTTTGCATAATCCTGTTCTGTTTTGTCTATGAGGGAGATCAAAAGATATTTGAATTCATCCACTTCACTCTGGGTAACAGGTACTGTAGGTTTAGTGCCAGATCTATACCGATTAAACATATCATCTGGAATATAACCCTGCAAATTGGCGCCTTTGTAAACCAACTTCTGCTGGGTGACTAATATATGCCCAATGTTCCAAATCAAATTGTTATTAAACCCATTTGGGATTTTATTAAGTGTTTCTAACGAACAGCTTTCAAAGAAATCCAAGTACATTCTTCTACCTGCAGTCCATGCTTTAAATACTGATTTCATTTATTTGTTGATATTTATGTATAATTATGAGAAAGGTACTAAACTAAGATGATATGCGCTATTCTAATAACCTGAAACGAAGATGTACATGTATGGTATTATTTGTCTGATGATATATTCTGCTTAATAAGAATACATGTATAATGTGTTATGAGGATATAGGAGTCAAGCAAAATAAACATCATTATGGAGGTCACAACTAATGCTTTGGATATTTTCTTTAAAAATATTAATATTTGCATAATAAAAACGCTGAGTATGAGGTCAAAAAACAAATGCGGATTAAAAGATTATAAAAAAGCCTTCATCAAATTTAGCGGTTTGGAAGAAAGTAGTTTCCAAATTAAGAAAGATTCTGGTGCACTGGTACTTTATGAAGGAATGACTTACCGGGTCTGCCACTACGATGACCTTTTGGAAGAATTTAAGACCTACTTTAAAAACGACTATACACTTATTTATACTGAGACGCCATTTGATTTATGGGCAATATTGTTTGAAAGGCACCATGAAATCACAGACGACGACCTGATTATTGACATATTCAATGCCTGGAGCGACTATTGGAAACATGAAAAGGTACAGTTTGTAAATAAGCACACCTATGAAAATGCAAAAGCACGTTCACGGGAGGAATTCAATCAGCTGGTAGATCAACTACAGAAGGCACCCGGAAATTTTATAACAAACGCGATAGAGATTTCCGACATAACATTGATACCGGTAATAGCACTTTCATTACGGAGCCGTTTCAAAATAGAGGAGAATTTTTATAAGGAATGCGTAGATATTCTGATCGAAGAATTTCCAGACTTGTTCGCCAGTGATGGAAACTTTGATCTTGTGGAAATCGAAACCATCGATTCTGACGCTGAACCATTTTATATTTATAAACCTGACTACGATTACGGAGATTAGCTACGGTACGCGAGCGAATATTTTAACTGCATTGACAAAGAATCTACCTTATAATTTTTATATCTCTTATTGCACTCTCTACATTAAATTACTGATTTTAGCACGCTGACGATAACCTTAATTACTATACTATCCACAGATGCTCAACCCTGATCTGGTCGGTAGCAGGGGTAACGTTGGCAACGTTTGACGATAGACCAAATTTTTATGCCATAAAATCATGTGAAAGTTACTATTTTTTGCAGAATTATACCTTATTGTTATTTTTGTCTTAAGCTAGATTAGCACAATATTAATTGCCACATATATGAGGAGAACTTTTTTCATAGGCGTATGCAGCATGGTTTTTGGATCTGCAACACATGCACAATATGTCCAACCGGAAAGAAACGATACAGTTTATCTAATGCCTAAGGCCAATTTTGCCGGAGCCGTTGCAAAAAAGATGATAACAGAAGGTAATTCTACCATCAAGGGTATTGCGTTCACTAAGCCACCCGCCATGCAGCGTCACATTGGTGGAAAAAATAAAATCGTTGCTGGGCATGTCAAAATTGCCCTTTTCCCTCTTACACCTTATTTTGAAGAATATTTAAGACTAAAAAAAGAGCAAAATCCGAAGAAGCTAAAATTTGCCTTCATGTCCTCTGATGCATACAAATGCAGGCTCGAGGTCATCACAAACAGTTCGGGCGAGTTTACCTTTTTTAATTTAAAGCCTGGTAGTTACTATATTGAAACGGTGGTAGACTGGTCGCAGACTAGATATTATGACAAGTACGTTGGAAGCGGAAGCTCTAACTATGGCACCACGGATTATTATTCAAAGCAATCATATAATGACCATCATAGCGATTATTTAAAAAAAGAAGTTGAGATTAAAACAGAGGGCGAGGTGGTTGATATAAAATTAAATTAATTTTATTGTACTGTGTTGCACCCTGCGTCGGCGATTCTTTATGCTTTGATCATTAATGGGTTAGTTTTGTTTAAATAGACGTTAATCGTTCTATTTCTGAGTCACCCTCTTTTTCGTAGACAATTATTCATTTTTTTTGGACGTTTTATTAATTTCTATCATCAGGCTCATCTTGCACACTCCCTGACATAAACTATTACGGTGTCTTCTAGCGATTTAACGGTTGCCATACAATATTGAACAGACATTGGGATTCTTTCAGGGCTAAGGCTGACCGTAGGACTATCTACACTGTTGAGAGGTACCAAATGCAATTGATATCAGGTTTTGGCATAGGCCTACCCTTACATGCACGAGTTATCCTGCAACACGATAGAAAAAGTTAGGTAGAATTGATACAACAATGAATTCGATCATTTATTCCATTTTGCCATTATGGCAATCGAATAGTAAATAAACGGATTTTACCTAAATGTCCGCACACACCATATTGAGGTGATTATCTGCGGCTGGCTGATCTACAAAAAATTCCCGACTGCTAGTAGCCGGGAATTTTCCCCAAAACACTTATATAATTTATTTCTGTAAATTTTTCTTGGCGGTCACTTCATTCCTTACCTCCTGTGCCAAAGTTTTGGCTTGTTGCAGGGCATTGCGCAACCGAGTACCGGCTGCCTTGTTGTTTTTTTCGAAGAATGCCGTAGCATCGCTTTCCGCTGACAGGATCAGCTCTTTCAATGTCTTGAATTTTTCCATGTTCTTGATTTTTATGTTTAACAAATGATTAATTAGAAATTTGAACAGCAAATGTAGGGTTTACTGAGTTATTTCTCAGATAGGTTCATATGGCTAAAGTTATTAATGTTTATGCGGTGGAATCTTTGGATAAGCATAGTCGTAAGAAATAGGCAATTATAAACGCGCGTCAGGGAAAGTGGACTAAGCTTCACATGAAGAAATCCATCCATTTCGGCCATAAAAGAAGGACATGTTATCTGATTATCAAGGTGGGCAGATTTACTAATCCACAGCGTTGTCCCTCCTAACTGAACGACGAGCGGAACTCCAGGGGAGAAAGATTGGTATTTAATTTAAACATTTTACTAAAGGATTGGCTATGTTCAAAACCTAATTCATAAGCAATCTCGCTAACAGAAAGATCTGAAGTTGACAGTCTTTCTTTCGCTTTCTCTATGATTTTATTTTGTATATGCTGTGCTGTACTGAACCCGGTAAGTTCCTTTAAGAGCCTACTTAAGTATCCAGAAGATATATTTAGTTCATTTGTTAGATACTGTACAGTTGGAAGCTTACTGGCCGGTAGATTTTCATCGGCAAAAAAACGCGCGAGAATACCTTCCATCCTTTCAAGTATCTGGTGGTTTGTTACCCTCCGGGTGATAAACTGCCTTTGGTAAAATCGTTCGGAATAGTTAAGCAGCGTTTCGATCTGCGAAATGATGATATTCTGGCTAAATTTATCAATGTTGGAACGGTGTTCCTGCCTGATGTTTTGGACGATACCATTAAGAATAGCCTCTTCGTTATCAGATAAAAACAGCGCTTCACTTACGGAGTAATCAAAGAATTCGTACTGTCTGATATTTTTCGTCAGGGAAGTATTCCAGAAAAAATCGGGATGAACGAGCAACATCCATCCTGACTTATTTTCTTGTTGTTCCTGTTCGACCTCGATACTTAATACCTGTCCGGGTGCAATGAAAAACATTAAACCTTCATCAAAGTCGTATTGCTGCTGTCCGTATTTCATTTTAGTGGCAAGATTTCTTTTGAGTGCTATGGAGTAGAAATCGAATACCCAATTGACGTTGTTGTTTTCTGGCGATAACCTCACGTCGGCATAATCCACCACGCTGATCAGCGGGTGCAGGGGTGGGGGTAAACCTCTGGACCTGTGAAATTCGATCAGCGATTTTAACTTGCGTACTTCTTTCATTACCTACAGTATTAAAATTAAATATAATTGTTTGCCGTAACAGTTTAACTAAGGGTTCATTTTATTGAAAATCTCCGTGATCGTACGGTTATTTTCATCTGCTCTTTCTTTGCTGTAACCGAAGGTTAGCTCATTACTGCCCTGTTCAAGCTGACTGAAGATCGAAGTGATGAACTCACTTACCTCGGGATAACCGTTATGGAGACCCGGACCGCCAAGATCCGTGTGCAAGGCCGGGGGATTGATCTCGATCACTGCTATACCTCTGGCTTCGAACTGTTTCCTTAGAGATAACGTAAAGGAACGCATAAATGCCTTGGTAGCACAATAAACCGGCATTGCGGCCGAGGGTATGAAGGCCAGGCCTGATGTTACATTCATGATGGCTTTCATCTGAGGCAATCCTGCAAACAGCTTGATCAATAAAATTGGAGCTAAAACGTTTACGCTGACCTCCGTCAATGCCTTTAGGTAAAAATCTTCGTCAGCTACTTTCATCCTGTTCTGGATACCTGCATTATTGATCAGGATGTCCAGATCACTATGGTTAGTTAAAACCCATTGGTGCAGTTTTCGCACCTCTTCTTCCTTTGCAACGTTGCATACTACAGGTATTACCTGTGAAGGGAAGCGCGCCGCCACTTCGTCAAGCTTGTCTTTCCGCCTCCCGCAAATAATTACGGTGTTGTTCTGTTCAACCAGTTTTTCGATAAGTCCCAAACCGATGCCTGTGGCTCCGCCGGTAATGAGTATTTTTGTATGGGATATTTTCATTTAGAGCTATTTTCAAGGTTAAAAAAATTGGAAGTTCTTACCACGGCACTTCGCCTTCTTCCCGGAAAAATTTCCCTGTAGGGCCGTCAGCATCAAATGTAGCCAGTTTCACGATGGGCTTTGCGCCCTGTGCTGCTGTCTTAAATCCGGCAAAGCCATTGAGGTCGGTAGCTGTATAACCCGGAGTGGCACTGTTGATCCTGAATTTTGTGTTTTTAAATTCATTGGCCAACGCAATGGTAAATGCATTCAGTGCGGTTTTCGTCGACCCGTACACGTGGTACAGATCCCAGTTAGGATTCCGTCCTTCGCTAGTCTGCATTGTCAGGGAGCCTACTTCGCTGGAAACATTCACGATAACCGGCTGGCTTGATTTTTTTAACAGTGGCATCATTGCCTGTGTGGTTTGGAGCGCTCCAAAAACATTGGTGTCAAATAATTCTTTTACAATCGATATATCACACTGTGAAATGTTCTGAGGCTGGGGACCCGCGGTACCGGCGTTATTGATCAATATGTCAAGCACTTCAATTTTTGATGTAAGTTCTGATGCCGCCTGCCGAACGGAACCCAGATCGGCGACGTCGATTTTCAAAGCTTCTACATTTAAGATATCCAGTTCTTTCAAACTATCCACCGCCTCCAGACCTTTCTTGAGATCGCGGCAACCCAAAAAAACAAAGTATCCTAATTCTGCCAGCTGTTTGGCTACTTCAAAGCCAATGCCTTTATTTGCACCGGTAACTAATACGTTTTTCATTCTGTTTCTTTCAAATTTAATTAATACACTTCGGCAGGCTCAGGCGTTATAAGCCTTCGCGAACTCTTTGGCGTAATCGCTCATCTTCACCTTACCAAGTGATGACGGCCTGTGCTGCTCGTAATCTTTAAACAATTCTCCTGTATGCATTGCTGCATTCATTTCAACCAGTCCGGCTGCCTGATTTGGCGCCATGCCAATTGAAACCAATTTGGCTTGCTGCTGTTCATCCGAAATAACTTCCCATTTTAAATCTGGTATCCCTATAGCCGTACCTAATATTGCTGCAGCTTCATTACACGATAATTCATCGCTTACCACGTAGCGGAATTTTCTTCCCTGTGCAGGCAATTCCAGTTCTTCAGCTATCGCATCAGCTACATCCAGTGGCGAAACCCAGGCAATTACATCATCTCCGCCGTAATTTGCGGTGATCTTTCCGGTATACTTGATTCCCGGAACAAAGCTCAGGAGATTATAGTAAATGGCAAGCGCACGTACATGCGTTAATGATATATTAGCAGGCAATTCCCTTAAGATATTTTCAACCAGGTGATGGAAGTGGAGCATTCCGTTGCCCTTATTGGTGTGTGCGCCAATACTGCTTAAATGTACTACGTGCTGCACTCCTGAATCGAGGATAGCTTTCACGAAATTGCGGCCTAGCTTTCCGTAGTAAGCTTCAATATCCAGTTCTTTATCAAAGAAGTCTACCGGCGGCTCCATCACATATACCGCATCTGCACCTGAAAATGCAGAAGTAAGAAATTCAGCGTCCTCTACCGAACCGATTGCTGGTTTAGCGCCAAGTGCTTCAATGGTCGATTTCTTTTTCGGATCCGAACTGATGACCGTAACAACATGGCCTTTTGAAATCAGATCTTTTGCCAAGGGGCTTCCTATGTTCCCCAATGAACCTGTGAGTGTTATTTCCATTTGTTCTGTTTTTTTTATGCAAAAATATGATGCTACGATAATACTAATGTATCCCGATCTGACTTTATTGTAATTAAAACTGACCTCCCTTGAATTCGCAGATGTTTGTAAGAAGGGTGGTATTTAAGGCGGCAATTAAATAATGCATATTTTCAATTGTATCAAATATTTTTGACAACGACCTAATAGGTTGTCAAAGACTTATTTTTCTACAACTCAATTTTGGCTTTGAATTAATTAACAAAGTCATGATAAAGACCCATAAAAAAAAGCCTTTCAAGGTCAGCGATTTTTTAGGCAACTTTCAGCCAAAAATCAAAAGAATTAAAGTGGAACCTCGTCACAGGATCAGGCAACTATTAAGATCAACTATACCATTAACCTTGGTCAAGAATCAAAGGCAATTTGATGAGCAACTTATTATCTAAGTCAAGCCATCACATCAAGAAATTTTAAAAGATTTATTAACTCATTCCGAAGGTCACGGAAGGCCTCGGCTGATCTGCATTGAAGCTCGCGTGAGCTTAGCAAAGATGTATTTTCGTATACGAAAATCTCTTTGCCGTCCATTCGGACGGAGGATCACTCGGAACTCGTGATCCTGAAGTCATTGATAAGTGTAGCCTATGTCAAGGAGAAAAGCCAAAGATCAGGACAACATATTAAGTCATCCAATAATTGTCAGGCTTACCGAAAATCAGTTTATTAAGCTTGAAAAAATCCGTATGGAAAGTGACATCAAAACCATTGGTGAAGTTGTGCGGAAGATTCTTAACAACCGTCCAATAAAGCTTCTTCACAAAGATGTTTCTATGAACCTGCCAATGGAGGAAATGGCACTGATCCGCAAAGAGATCAAAAGCATAGGGGTAAATATAAATCAGCAGACTCACCGTTTTCACATTAGCCAGAACGATACAGAAAGATCCTTCCATGCCATAAAAACATCTGAAACATATAAAACGATAGAGCCAAAAATAGATCGGCTATTGGCCATCATATCTAAACTAGCAGAAAAATGGTTGCAAGAATAAAGATCGGCACAAGTATACGTGGCATCCTTCATTACAACGAAAATAAGGTTGCTGAAGGTGAAGCAAAGCTGATACTGGCTAGCGGATTTGCCGGAGAGATTGAAAACATGACTTTCCATAATAAGCTGCAAAGGTTCGAACATCTGACTGAACTTAAACCAACGGTTAAAACCAATGCCCTTCATATATCCTTAAACTTTGATTCCTCAGAAAAAATCAGCAGTTCCAAAATGCAGGAAATCGCCATAGCATATATGGAGAAGATTGGCTTTGGTGATCAACCTTATTTAGTTTACAGGCACAATGATGCAGGCCATCAGCATCTCCATATTGCGACAACAAGTATTCAGCGTAACAGTGAAGCGATCAATCTGCATAATATTGGGAGAACCTTATCAGAACCCGCACGGAAATCTATTGAAAAGGAATTTGATCTGGTCGTGGCAGAGTCAAAGAAATTTAAACAGGAATCAGGTCTTAAACCTGCTGACCTTGAAAAAGCAAAATACGGCAGGTCATCCACAAAAAGGCAAATAAGTAACGTCTTAGCAGGAGTAATCAAAGAATATAAATATACTTCTATTGGTGAGTTAAATGCTGTTCTCAGACAATTTAATGTAACGGCAAACAGAGGAAAAGAGGATACAGAAATGTTTGCTAAAAAAGGATTGATCTATTCTTTGGTAGATAAAAAGGGAAACAAAATTGGGGTTTCAATCAAGGCAAGCGCATTTTACAGTAAGCCAACTTTAAGGAATCTGGAAAAAAGATTCGGCACCAATAAAGAAAAGCGTAAGCCTTTCAGGCAAGGGTTAATCAAGAAAATTAGTAAAGTTCTCTCTAAATACGAACGGTTCACTATTGAAACCCTAAATGCTGAACTCAAAAGGGATAGTGTAACATTGGTGTTAAGGAAAAATGATCAGGGGCGTATATATGGAACGACCTTTATTGACCATAAAAACAAAGTGGTTTTTAATGGTAGTGATTTAGGAAAACTATACAGTGCAAACTCCATTGCAGCACAGATCAGCTCATCCGACCAATTGAGATCCTATTTAAAGCCTACCGACAGCCAGTCATCCTATCTGAAGTCTGAACCATCAAAGTCTGCTAATACCTATTTGGAACCAATCGCCACGAGGGGGATTCTGGATGAATTACTAGGTAAATCTCAGCCTGACTATATGCCAGGAATACCACGGAAAAAGAAGAAAAAAAGAAACCAGGGATTAACCCTTTAAACACAATTTTATGAATACAGGTGAAGACACACAAGGCTTGCGCAAAATCATAGATTTTACAAGGCTAATCAGCATTTTCATACTGTCCATCCATTTTTATATTTGCTGTTACTCAGCATTCAAAAATTGGGGATGGACAGCAAATATTACCGACAGGATAATCTACAACATTGCCAAGACTGGGTTATTTGATAATCTGCTTAAACCAAAATTAGCTGTTTTATTATTTTTAGCCATCTCTCTTTTTGGTGTTAAAGGCAAAAAAGATGAAAAATTGCAAAGTAGCTCAATTGTAGCCTACTTACTGACAGGTCTTTTATTATACTTTATTAGTGTTTTATGCCTGTTATTACCTCTTAACTTATTGCTGGTTGCTTCTTTATACATAGGTATAACATCAATCGGTTACATGCTTATACTAACAGGTGGAGGATTATTATCAAGGTTGATAAAAGACAAGCTAAATCAAGACACATTTAATACAGATAACGAGACGTTTCCACAAGAGGAAAGGCTGTTAGAAAATGATTCTTCAGTAAATCTTCCGGCAAAATACAATCTAAAAGGCAAGATCCGTGATTCTTACATTAATCTAATCTCTATGACACGGGGGTTATTGGTTTCCGGAAGTCCGGGTGCTGGAAAAAGTTATTTCGTTATCCGTCATGTTATAGACCAACAAATAAAGAAAGGATTTTCGATGTTTTTGTATGACTTCAAATATGACGATCTGACCAAGATTGCTTATAACAAGTTGTTAGCGTATCAAGACAATTATAAAATCAAGCCTAAATTCTATGTAATTAATTTCGATGATTTAAGCCGTACCCACAGGTGCAACCCTTTAGATCCTGACAGTATGGAAGACATTACAGATGCTACCGAAGCCAGCCGTACAATAATGTTGGGACTTAATAAGGACTGGATAAAAAAAACTGGCGATTTTTTCGTCGAATCGCCAATCAATTTTTTAACCGCAGTGATTTGGTATCTCCGAAAGTATGAAAACGGAAAGTTTTGTACGCTACCACATGTAATTGAATTAATGCAGGCTGATTATGATAAGCTGTTTGCAGTGTTGCAGGAAGAAGATGAGATAAAAGTATTGATTAATCCTTTTATCTCGGCATATAGGAACAAAGCGATGGCGCAGTTGGAAGGTCAGATTGCATCGGCCAAAATCGGACTTGCCAGATTATCCTCACCGCAATTGTATTATGTTTTAAATGGGAACGATTTCACTCTTGATGTTAATAATCCGCAAGAGCCAAAGATCGTCTGTATTGGTAACAATCCTCAGAAGATTCAAACTTACGGAGCAGTGTTATCCCTGTATGTTTCTAAAATGATGAAACTGGTCAACAGGAAGAATCAGCTCAAATGTTCTCTTGTCTTCGACGAATTTCCTACAATTTATATTGGTGGCTCTTCGGGCATCGATGGACTTTTGGCAACCGCCAGAAGTAATAAGGTTGCAACTACATTAGCAGTACAAGATTTCAGCCAGTTAAAGAAAGATTATGGTGCTGAACAAGCCGATGTCATAACCGGTATAGTTGGTAATGTTATCAGTGGACAGGTTACTGGAGATACAGCCAAAAAGTTATCTGAAACCTTTGGGAAGATTGTTCAGGACAGAGAGAGCAGGAGTATTAATAGTTCAGATATTTCAATTTCTAAATCAACACAAATGGATTCTGCGATACCTGCATCAAAGATCGCTTCACTTTCATCGGGAGAATTTGTTGGTTTCGTGGCAGACACGCCAGATCAGAAAATCAAACTTAAAATGTTTCATGCGGAAATACAGAATGATCATGATTCAATTGCTGAAGAGGAAAAGAACTATAAGCCTATACCTGTTATCGAGAAAGTCACTTACGGTGATATTATGGAGAACTACACAAGGATTAAGGAAGATATTGATCAGTTATTTGAAATAGAACTGGAGAAAATTTTAGTCAGGCAATCCAAAGAGGAAGAGCCAGAACCTAAAAAACCACTGCCTGATGAAAATAAGGAAGACGAAGAAGAAGCCGAAAAGGACATTTCCCGTTAAATAAAAACTGTTATTTTATTTAAAATATTGCTAAAGGAACTGTTTTATTATGAACCTCAGGTTGGTGACATTGCAAAAGAAACAGAAGACAGATTTAGCCGAAAGCCCCTTATTAATGTTAAATCATTAACAAACCACCATCTACAACATAAGAACTTCCTGTAACATAGCTTGCTTCGTCTGACAATAAAAATGCAGCTACCGCAGCTGCTTCATGAGGATCGCCTAACCGTTTCAATAAAACCACTTTAGAAAGTTCCTCTTCAAATTGTTGTCGCAGTTCTTCTGGAAGACCACCGCGTAGATTACTGTTTATAGGGCTTGGAACGAGTGAATTACCCGTATTTTTCGTGGTGCAAATTCTGCCGCCCAACTACGAGCTGCTGCTAGAATAGCTGCTTTGCTTGCTGAATATAACGATATGGAAGGCTGCCCTTCGTATACGGCGCTAGATGATGTCACTAACACTGAGCCACCCTCGTTTATATAAGGAGCTAACGCACGCATTTGGAGCATTGGAGTAACGACATTTACTGTAAACATTTTGTTCATCGTATCTCTATCGACTGTAATGATGTCACCGCCGATTGCACAAGCGGCATTTAACCACAATCCGTCTAAATTTCCAATTTTTTTTACTACAGACACGAGCCTTTCGGGAGAATTGTCATCTTCGGCATTATCCATCACTACAGTAACATTTTTACCTAAATGCTCTGTTGCTGAAATCAAATGTTCTTCTGTTCGTCCTGTAATAATAACCTTTGCACCTTCACTAACTAACCTTTTGGCTCCTGCTAGTCCGATTTTACTGCTACCGCCAGTTATTAGGATGGTCTTATTCTCAAATCTGCTCATATATAAAATCCAGTTATCATCGGTAAAGTTAGAAAATTTGTCTATCTGCAAGGAAGCTTAAATCTCTTTTGGCAGGGAAATGGAACATCTAAATCGGAAAGGACTTCATCGTATGATATTGATAGGAACACTTTTAGGACAGGTTTATCACGATTGTTGTTGCGAGTGCCGAAAAGTGACCGAAATTCATTGCGAGTATTGGCGCAGGTAGGATGCATTAGGTTCATCGAAAGCCTGCCGGACGCTTTTTTTAGAAGCTTAGTAGTTCCGGTCAGTATTCTTCTATCAATTTTCATAAAATTAGAATATAAATCTACAGAATTTCCGTTATTTCTAACTGAACTTGTGTATATGATATTTTACTAGTATTGACTGATAGGTCAACTATGATATACAAAAGAACCAGTGTTCTTCTGATTGTATCTATTTAGAGAACCTTTTTTAATGGAATATAACAATGCGCTTGAAAATTCACTGGTTTTAAAATCAGCCCGAAATCGTTTTTGACAATCTTGGACTATACTTTTTAAAGTTCTTTCTTCTTTGGGTTGATTTGTCTTCTTGAAATAACCTTCATTAGTAAGAATACGAATGGCTTCTGCTGCCGTTATTGGTTTTGCTTTAGGTATTTTATCTTTTATGATCTTATTATTCTTTCTATAGAGATCAATACCAATATCATAAAAGGGTATCTGAAAATCTATGACAAATAGTTCCATGATATGTATCTCCATCGCTCCAGCTATAGCAAATATATTACTGATAGAGGTATTCCCCTTACCATAAATTATTCTATAAACTTGCTTTGATGTGAAGCCTGTACGATCCGCAAGCGCCTCAACAGGAATATTTTTGTCAATAATAAGCTTTTGTATTCTATCTCTAAGTTTCCTCAAATTCTTGGTATCAATATATTGTTTTCTACCCATTGAGTAAAAAGAAGGGTATTAAATTTATTTTATAAGTCTTATTTGACATATTAATTTTTTTTAATATATTTGTTCTTTCCTGTTTTACAGCATTTTAATGTAGAATTATATGGCACTGAAATACTAGAAATTGCCTTTCAAATAAAGGCATTTAATTAAGAGTCTCGTCGCAAAAAGTTTGACAGCCAAGAAGCGAGGCAGTAAGATTAATGCCCATATCACTTTAAGTACATATCTTTGTGCTTGAAATAGGTATGGGCTTTACTGTAAATCCACGTTCTTGGCTGTCAACTAAGATGCGGTGGTATGTAGGGCCCTACCTATTTTACTGTCCGCCAATCGCAACTTCGAGGCTCGTTATACATAACGAGTGATGGAAGAAAAACATATACATATTTACTTTATTCATTTTTCGGTTGGAATCCATCCGCCTTAACTGTATTAACTGGTTTAATGTTTCCTAAACCGCCCCTGCCAAGAATCGTAATTTAGCAAACAGTTGAACCATGCCTATAATGGGTATGGTGCTTCACTTGTTATTTCAATCCTGGCAGGGGCGGGTAACGGGTGTTAGCCCTGCCCATTTAAGGTTTACCAACCCGTTACATAACCGAATTTCCAATAAATTATGTACGGGATAAATATGAATACTTATCTAAACCATCAGTTTATAGAGCAGATTTACACATTACCAATTGATGTTCATAATAAAATGCCCTTAGCTTCATCGTCTAGGGTAGATCATAAATACCTCTTCCAGAAAAAATACAAATTTCTTGAAGCACTTTACGAAAACATTGTTAAGCCACCAGTTTAGATGATTTGGGTTCAAATCATCCCAAAAATTTTTAAAAATCAACTAAACTAATTAACATGAAAAAAATAACGATATACATCGTAATGGCCACGCTTTGCCTTTTTTTAAAGGTGAAAGCGCAGGTCTCGACAATTGCAATCAAAGGTAGAATTACAGATGAAAATGGATTGCCTATTTCAAATGCTACCATAAAAGTGAAAGATTCTAAAAGTCTAACAATATCAAATACCGAGGGACTTTTTAATTTAAGTAATGTGCAATTAGGTTCCACTTTGGTCATTTCTAGCATTGGATATAAATCGAATGAAATTCACATTACAAAAAGTGCTGAATATCTTGTTATACGTATGCCTACAGAGGATAATGGATTGAATGAGGTGCAGGTTGTAAGTACTGGCTACCAAAATATCCCTAATGAACGAACAACGGGATCGTTTGCCCAACCAATTAAAGAAGCATTTGATAGCAGAGTATCAACGGATATATTAAGCAGAT
Organism: Pedobacter westerhofensis; assembly: GCF_900182595.1. Classification (GTDB taxonomy): domain Bacteria; phylum Bacteroidota; class Bacteroidia; order Sphingobacteriales; family Sphingobacteriaceae; genus Pedobacter; species Pedobacter westerhofensis. The sequence goes on from NZ_FXTN01000015.1 coordinate 143,463, forward strand.
TAAATGGTATTACATCAGGTTTGGTGTTTAATGCAAATACAGGGAATACCATTAATGGTCAACTGGACATTAATATCAGAGGCAGGAGTACTATAAGGGCAAATGATCAGCCCCTTGTAGTCGTAGATAATTTCCCATATAGCGGTGATCTTTCAAATATTAACCCAAATGACGTTGCATCAATTACTGTATTAAAAGACGCGGCAGCATCATCAGTTTGGGGTGTTAAAGCAGGAAACGGGGTAATTGTAATAACCACTAAAAAGGGCAAGATTAATCAGGGATTGAAAATTTCTTTTAATTCGAATTTAACAATCATAAATAAGCCCAATTTATACTATAACCCCAACTTTTTGATATCGCCTGATTATATCGAAATAGAAAAATTCCTGTTTGATAAAGGGAAGTATACAAGTGCGCTCTCAGATGTTATTAACCACCCTGCCATTTCACCTGCTATAGAGATTATGGCAAATATAAATAAATTATCTCTATCTGATTCTTTATCTGCTATGAATAGGTTAAGGAAGATTGACGTTAGAAAACAAAATGAAGAATATTTTTATCGAAGAGGCTTTACACAGCAGTATGCAATAAATCTAAGCGGGGGAACTGAAAAAGCAAGCTATTACATATCTTCAGGCGTTGACAAGACCCAACAGAATTTAAAAGCCAACGACAACCAACGTTTTACTTTAAATACCCTAAGTACTTTCAAACCATTAGAAAATCTGGAATTCACTGCCGGTATATATTATACAAAAACCTTATCCAATACAGATAATACTTTAAATACAATTGTCAACCAAACCGCCAGCTATTATCCTTACATCCAATATGCCGACTCAAATAACAATCACCTCGCTATTACGAGAAATTACAGCAATACATTTATATCCTCAGCTCCATCTAAGGGTTTTTTGGATTGGAATTATGTTCCTTTAAATGAACTTGGTCTAACACAAAACAGCAATAATTCAAATGATACCAGAATAGTAACGGGATTAAAATATGATATCATCAAAGGCTTAAATCTTGATTTAAAATATCAGTATCAGAAATCTTTTTCCGAGAGAAATACCTACCAAAACAAAGACACCTATTATGCAAGGAACCTTATCAACCAATTTTCAATCCTATCAAATGATCAGGTGATAGATTACAATGTACCTGTTGGTGGGATATTGAATTACCAGAATGGAAGTATTAATTCCCAAAATTTTAGAGCTCAGCTAAGCTTTGCAAAAAGTATCGGGGATCATGATTTTTCAATCCTTACAGGATATGAGTTAAGCCAATCCACAACCGATATTAAAGGGGGGGCTATGTATGGATATGATAATGAACTAGCCATTTATAATCCTGTAAACTATAATATATACTACGATACCAACCCATCGGGCGGATCGAATATTCCTGATGGGGTTTTTATAGGGGGAACTTTGGAGAGGTTAAGGTCAACTTATGCAATCGGTTCATATACCTATAAACAGAAATATACTTTGACCGGAAGCACCCGAGTAGACGGTTCAAATTATTTTGGTGTCCAAACCAATAAGAAATCCGTTCCATTATGGTCTTTGGGCAGTAAATGGGATGTTTCAGATGAAGACTTCTACAACATAAAATGGCTACCGCAATTGAGCTTAAGCATGTCTTATGGATTTAATGGAAATCTTGATAGATCAACTACAGGTATTACCACTTTTTACAGATTATCGAATGCACGGTTTACCAAAATTAACTACGCTGATGTTGGTAACATAGGAAATCCCGAATTAAAATGGGAAAAAATCAAGCAAACAAAGTTAGGTTTAACCTTCGCATCTAATGATAACAGGCTGACAGGAAGTTTCGAGTATTTCTTTAAAAAGGGCGTTGACCTGATAGGAAGCACACTTTTAGCACCCAACACCGGGGTGATAAGCTTCAATGGCAACTTTGCTGAAATAGCTGGCAAGGGGTATGATTTAACCCTAAATTCAAGAAATTTTAGAGGCAAATTTGCTTGGCAAACATCATTACTTATAAGCCAAGCAACTGATAAGGTAACAAAATACGATATAAAAGCTACAAACGGGCAATTGGTTAGCTCTGACGGATTGAATGGAAGATCAATCGTTCCAATTGTAGGGAAACCTGTTTATAGTGTATTAAGTTTGCCTTGGGGAGGGCTTGATCCTGAAAACGGTGATCCTATCGGTTTTATTAACGGATCAAAAAGTAAAGACTATGCCGCACTAAACGCCACAAGATTGGAGGATCTAAAGTACAACGGATCTGCACGGCCTACAGTCTTTGGTGGTATATCAAATACTTTCTCCTATGAAGATTTATCATTGACAGTCAATGTAAGTTTCAAGTTTAATTATTACTTCAGAATGCCCTCATTAAGTTATACGAACCTTTTTGGAAATAGCATTCAGGGCAATTCAGATTATGCAAGGCGTTGGAAAAATCAGGGTGATGAACTAGAAACTCATGTTCCATCAGCCGTATATCCGGCTAATGCAGGAAGAGATAGATTCTATGCAAGCTCTTCAATACTCGTAGAGAAAGGAGACAATATTCGTTTGCAGGACATAGGTTTAAACTATACGTTTAGAAAATCTAAATGGACTTTTATTCCGATTAACGACATTCAATTATATGCCTACATCAATAATATTGGGGTATTATGGAAAGCCACAAATAGCGATGTTGATCCTGATTTTATCCCCGGCTCTTCAACTACTTCTATTTATCCAACTCCCAGATCATTTTCAGTTGGATTAAAAACTAACTTTTAATCTGTATATCATGAGAAATCAAAATTCGTTTATCTATAGACCGATATGTATTTTATATGTAGTCTTATCCTTAATTTTAACCCAATCCTGTAAAAAGGAATGGCTGGATGCCAAGCTGCGTATTTCAGCGAAAGTGCCCCCTCTGTTTCGGGTCAAACTGACCCCCCCACTGGCTGCCGAGCGTAGTAGCGGATGCTCCACTAAGTACTACCAAAGATAATAAATTCCCGCCGCCCCCATCTGGCACTGAGCAAAAGCAGCT
>NZ_FXTN01000016.1 GCF_900182595.1 Pedobacter westerhofensis
AACGACTTAAAGCCTTCGGCGACTTCTTCCTAGGTGGAGGCTGACCGCCTCCACCTAGGAAGAAGTGGTGTTGACACAGTTCGCTTTACACTCCCCCGTGTTCTCTTAAAACAGGATCTTTCAAGTACATACCACCATGTCTAGACTGAAAAATGTAGTTACTTAATGTCAAACTATCAACTGCAGACACTTCAGAATAGGTTGGAACTTGTGGGTACAATCTCTTCTCATCTTCGTGATGACAATTTTTACACCCTGTTTTGAATATAAGATCTGAACCCATATCACTTTCAGGCAGGTATCTTTTGTACTTTTTACAGTTGACTCATGTCTAGCGATCTTACTATTATGATTTGTACATGAATTAAAAATGAAAATTATTAGTATGCTACCTAAACTTAACTTTATTATATTTAATTCCATTAGTTGGGGTATTTCAAAACGTTCGTAATTTATTCGGAGTATTGAGACTCTGATTAGAATATGAACCGGAAGACATTTTCTCTAACTCGTGCATAATATAAACATTCATTTTGGTCCGTTCTTGTTGTGATATTTCCGTTCTATTACTGCCACCAATATTATACATTAGACTTTTAGTTTGATTTTTGTTGTAAAGATCAGCTAAACCTGGTGTATGAAAAAATTCATGCGCACCTATATTCGGCTATGCATTACAATTAGGATATACTACTGTGGCCGGGCTTCATCAATTACCATTTCACCTGCATATAATTCACATTATTTTCCTTCGAAGAAGTGACAGCAATACCCGCTCCTGAACTTCCGGTAAAAGCAAATCCTTCCAGTTCATCAGCCCTATCAGTATCTGCCTCGGCAATTACTACCTGCTTGCCGGAGGCTATTGATTTTTTCAGGTCGACATAGGTAAAGTGCCATTTACGGCCTTCTACCTGATTTTGGATCAGTACGATAATTCCTTTATCAGCAATCCAATGAAGGTTCTGGACCCACGGTGTACAGCTAAACTTTTTATATAACACCCCTTTTTCACTCGTTTTAGATGCTTTACTTAAAGCTTCCGGATCATATAGCCTTACCTCGTTCCCGTTATTTCCATAATCTGCAGTAGCTACATACCACTTTTTATTATACTCTACATATTCCGGTCTTGTCCCCTGGATACAGGCATCATCTTCAATGGTACGGATCAGATTACCGTCAAGGGTACCTGTTTTTAAAAGCCCTTCCCAGTTTAAACAATAAATTATCGCTTTCCATTTACCGCCCGGTACATCTGGCTTTACTGAATTACCTATAAAGCTGGGCTTGCCGGCATGCTGTGCAATACCAGTTGGATGATTGATTACATCTTTCCCCTCAATGGTCAACCTGAATTCTTTATGCAGATCTACCAGGGTGTCCCGCTTCATAGCGTACTCCCTGATCATTCCTACCTCCCGGTCTCCATACAAAAAAACACGTCCATTCTGATAAGAGATCCCCTGACATGCACCCAGTGAATCTACTGTCGTAGCCCTGGATAAGCTCATCATGATGTGTTCAGATACGTAAGCAGACAGGAATATGGGCAGTGCGAGCAGCACAATAATCGTTTTTCTCATATACAAAAAACACCTTTATATATGAGATGAAGATTAACAGCATATTATTTAATATGTATATCCTTCTGAAAAGGAACCGCTATACCTCCGTCCTGTCCCCATGCGATTTTGGTTCAGAAACCACCAAAAACTCCAGATCTGCTGTACCCTGATTTGCAATGCAATGCTTTTTACCCTTCTCCACATGGATGCTCTCCCCTGAATTCAATAAAAACATCTTATCCTCTATTTCAAAATTCGCCGTCCCCGACAGCACATAAAACAACTGCTGCGCTGTGCTATGGAAATGCCGCTTTTCTGCAGTACCAGCAGGCATCCTCTCCTGAATCACACTTAAGCTGTCACTCTTCAGCAAATGCCAGCCATCGCAGCCCTCGCCCCATAGATAATGCTCAGCATTCTTAATCGATTTTATCATGATCACCTGTTTTAAAAACCAAAGATGATAAAAACAACGCTTAAGAATAAAATTACAACAGCTATTGTGGGCTAAGTGATTATTTCTTAATTTGTTACCACCAAATTAACTCCCCCCTCTCAAATGAAAACTCTCAAACTACTTACCATCTCGGTACTGCTATCGGTTTTGTTAACCAACTGTAAAAACGAACCTTCAGCTGATGACCTCCGGCTGGAAACAGCCGACAAGCAATTAAAAGCAAACCTGAAAATGTACACCTCCACCTGGGACGAAATCATAAACAAAAGAAAAATAGACCTTATCAATGATACTAATTTTGATCACAATATAACCCTCGTCAGCAACCCCAAAAACATCGTTGGGATCAAAGAATTTAAAGCTTACTATCAAAACTATCTTACTGGGTTCTCACACGTTACATTTACCATCACAGATGTTTTTGGTCAGGGCGACAAAATCGTAAAACACTGGAACTTCAAGGGGCAGCATACGGGCGATTTTTTTGGAATACCTGCTACCGGAAAGGAAGTAAACATTGACGGCGTTACACTTGTAAAAATGAAAAATGGGAAAATCGCACAGGAGCAAGACTTTATGGATAACCTGGAATTTATGCAACAGCTCGGTATGATTCCGAAATAATCCCAAAACAACACCTCTTCATGTCACGACATTTATACGTAAAAAAAATCACTCCTTAATAATGTCTTAATTCTTAAAAATATTCGTTTTAGCGAGCATAAGGATGCTTTTGTCAAAACTTGGCGTTGTATTCCAAATTAAATACAAGCAGCAATTCAGTAATTTTGTAATATTATACTCCGTTATGTAATCAGCCATACTTAAAAAGCTATTCCAGACGAAGGAAAAGTATATCCTGGCCTCAGTTTTTGATATTTAAAATATTATATTAGTTAATGCAGCAAATGAATCGTGCAGTCTCCCCGGGAGGCAAAGTAAACCATGATAAACTCCCCAAACAGCCCAGTATCACCACTTCCTACTGGAATGTAGGGGTATTGCTTCATTTCTCTGTAATCCTGTTTGTCATGGAGTCCTGGTTTTACTGGACAAAATTCAGGGATGCTTACGTCGAAGAGTCTCCGTTTTTTATCATCTTCTGGTTCGGATGCGTATTGTTTGCCTTTACCCACATCTTCCTGGTCATCATGGATGCATGGTCCCGCTTCCAAAACTATAAAAGGATAAAAGATAACCTGTACCTGCACGGCTTCAGTCCCAAGCTGGCCAACCCTTATACAGGCTCAAAATGTCAGCGCACTGCTTTTATGGTTGCAGCAAAAGAACTGGGGATGGAACAGGAAGTGACCAACTATTACCACAGGATCGGTATCAAATGGTACCACTTCATCCCTAAATTTATGATTCAGGACCCCTTGTTCCTCTTCAGAAAATCATTTGTTTCACGTACCTTTCTGGAGAAATATTACAAGCCGAGATTCAACTTCCGCGAACAGGGCATCAATTATAAAATAGCTGAATAATGCTTACAGGAACTAATTTAAGTAAAAGCTATCCTTCCGGAAAAGCATTGAACAGCGTATCAATTCATATCCCGCCCGGACAAATCTGCGGGCTGCTGGGGAGAAACGGCGCCGGCAAAACCACGCTGTTCAAGATCTTATGCGGGCTCGTAAAGCCTGATCATGGACAAGTGATCATCAATTCCAAACGTTCTAAACCTGTGGGCGGGATCATCGAACGCCCGGGGCTCTATAATTATCTGAACGCATATGATAATATCAAAATCTTCGCGGGCATACAGGGAGCGCCAACAGATAAACAGGCCATTGAACAAACATTATTAAAAGTAGGCTTGCCGCTGGACCGTAAAGACCCTGTCAGGAATTTTTCCCTCGGTATGAAACAACGCTTAGGCATCGCTATCGCACTGATCAATGATCCGGAATGCCTGGTGCTCGACGAACCCTTTTCGGGGCTCGATCCTATCGGTGTTGCTTCACTGATCGCCCTGATCAGAAAACTGGCAGAGGAAGAAAATATTGCGATTCTGCTGTCTTCACATATGATGGGCGAGATCAGCAAATGCTGTCATTTCCTCTATGTAATCGAAAAGGGCGAAATTGTCAACTCAGGAACAACCAATGAACTGATCAATGCACATATTACCAGTTTCAGCATCACAGCATCCAACCTCAGGCGCTCAGAAACCTTAAAAAATTATGAGGTAGAAATGGGCACCAATGATGCCAGGGTGGTCTGCGATGCCAGGGACATCCCCTCTCTATTGACAGCGCTTCTCAGCGAAGGAATCCAGGTAACCGCCTGCACACCTGTCTTAACACTGGAACAACTAATTCAAAAGGCCCATTCATGAGATTACTGCTGTCAGCCGAACTTTTAAAGCTTGTTAAACAAAGCAAAACCTACTATGCACTGGGCTCGATCATGGTGATCGAAACGCTGATCCTGATCACCGCCTATTTTCAGGGAAGCACCATCCTTGATCTGCTGCTCGACAACCTTAAACAGTCCTTTTATTTTGAAGGCAGCCTGTTAAACGGAAACCTGATCATGTACATTGTGCTCAATTCTCTCTGGTTTAACGTTCCTCTGATTTTGATGATCGTTACCTCAGGTATCGTAACCGATGAATATAAAGATGGCACAATGCAGACTGTCATGCTGCAGGCCGTTGATAAGTGGAAGTTCATCTTATCAAAATATATTATCGCCGTACTGTTTACTTTGCTGGTGATCGGCTTTATGATGTTAAGTACCTTTATTTTATCATATTCTATCTTCGGAACCGGAGATCTGGTGGTGTACCTTAATACACTTAACTTCTTTGAAGCTGAGGATGCTTTCCACCGGATCTGCTGGGCTTTTGCTTCAGGGGCACTGACGATGGTGTTCTATTGTGTTGCCAGTCTTACCCTCGCCATTTTTATCAAGGAAGCAGCAAAAACATGGATTGCGGCAGCCGTTTTCCTGATTATCACTACACTCCTGTTAAAGGTTGATTTCGTAGTTCCCCTGATCAACACTTACTTTTTTCCAAAGCTGATCGATACCTGGCAGCAGCTTTTCTACTACCAGCTGGACTGGAACCAGATTTTTATTAATAATGCTATACTCATACTATATACCATTGCTTTTGCAGCAGCAGGTACATATGTATTCCACAAAAAAGACATCGGATGATCAGGACGCTATTCATATTTTTAGTATTTGCCACACAGTTTGCCCATGCACAACAGATAGATCCGGATCTGCTCCGTATCAAAAAGCGTATGGACTCAGTGAAACAGTTTTCTGCATCACTGATACTGGATCTTGATGTGCCTTTTATCAAGATGCCAACCAAAACGGCGAACATCAGTTATGCCACAGGAAAGAAAATGATGTTCACGTCAAAAGATTTTGTAATGCTTCCGAAACGGGGACTTGATTTTTCATTGTCTGAAATTTTCAAATACCCCTTTATCACGGTAGACAGGGGCATTGAAAGGCTAAACGGCAGGCAGGTGAAGGTGATTAATATTATCCCTACCACCAATCAGTCTGATCTCGCCCTTGCTACGCTTTACATGGATACAAAGGCCGTCCGCATTGTACAGTCAGAAATTAACACCCGCAAGGAAGGATCTTACAGCCTGCTGATGAACTACGCATTACTGAAAGACATCCTTCCAAGTTACGTAGAAGCTACGTTTGCCATAGAGAAATTAAAGATTCCGCTTAATTTCATGGGAAAGGGCACCACGATCGACCGTAGGAAAATGCGCAGTATGGAAACCAAAACGGGTAAAATCAAAATGCAGATCAGGAATTATAACATCAAATATTAATAAACTTCCTGTACCTTTGCCGCTGCAAATTACCCGTTTAACAAGCTACTAATCAATCCATATAAACTACATACCTTCAATGAATTTTAATTCTACTCAAATCATCACAGCGATTGTGATCATCCTTGCTGTCCCTTACCTGATTATTGTACTTAGAAGAGCTTCCAGCCAAAATTTTCCTTTTATCAAAGCGCTAAATCCTTTTTACACAAAGGAGATGCAGGAAGCAGATGAACTGAAAAAAAGCATCAGCCCTATCATGGATGAAATAGAAACACAACGTGTTGCTAAATTCATCAAATACTGGGCAGACAAATTCGAGAATAACAGCCTTACCGTACAGGATGTTGAAGCCTTAAATGCTAAACTGGCCAATGGCGAAGCCGATCAGGTAAATGGTATCCTGACTGTTCACCCGGAGGGAAAAGCCATGTTCAACAGGATCAATCACGACCTTAAATTAAGAGCAGCAGCTGTAGTTGTGCCAGCTGAGGCTGAAGAAGCAACTTCACTGGTTTAATACTTTAGTGTGTAAAGTATAATTTGAATTTTTTGGTTTTAAATTTACTTTTATGCCAACTAAATAAAAACCTCATGAAACTGACAAAATTAAAAGCCGGGCTACTGACTGTTGCCTTGCTGGTAATCTCTTACGCGATATGGGCAAAACAAAATCAGCCCAGCCCCGCAGCAACAGCTAAAGGTACTGTCAACGGTGCAAACATCACAATTGAATACAGCAGCCCTGGTGTGAAAGGACGCAAAATCTGGGGCGAATTGGTACCCTACGATTCTGTATGGCGGGCGGGCGCAAATAAAGCTACAACGTTTACAACAGACAAAAAGATTACGGTTGAAGGTAAATCACTTGATGCGGGCTCTTACAGTATCTATACCATTCCGGGAGCAAAAACCTGGAGGATTATTTTCAATTCTGAAACCGGTCAGTGGGGAACCACGCACGACGGAGTAACAACCCGTGTACCTGCCAAAGATGTGCTTACTGTTACTGTTACTCCCACGCAATCATCCGCACTGGAAGAACGCCTGAAATACCTGGTTACGCCTAAAGGTTTCGAACTGGTTTGGGAAAACCTGTCTGTACCTGTTGCCATAAAATAACTCCCGGGATATTGCCTGTGAACTTTCACAGGCAGTACCTGCAATCTAATAAAGACCGTCCTGCCGATGTCAAGTCCCAATGCAAAGTTCTATTCCGATCTCAGGGAAAATCAGATTCCCCTGCAGGAACTGCTGTCGCGCGACAGCCTTTTTCATCAGGTCCCCGAGAACTGGCATGTGATCATCACAGACATCAGAAATTCTACCGCTTCTGTTCAAAACGGGCAACATGAAACGGTAAACCTGATCGCTACCGGAAGTATCGTAACCGTACTCAATGTTACTTTCAGGGCAAATATTACCATCCCGTTTTTCTTTGGTGGCGATGGCGCTACTTTTATCGTTCCGCCTGCAATCATTGACAGCGCGATGAGCGCACTTTTGTTATTCAGAGAGAATACCCTGAAAAACTTTAATATCGACCTTCGTGCAGGTACGATACCGGTAAACAGGATCTATGAGGAGGGGCATGAACTGCGCATCAGTAAGTTTAAAAGTTCCAAAACATTGTATATCCCGGTTGTACTCGGCACAGGTTTAAGCTATGCTGAAAAACTGATTAAGGGCGACGACTACCTGTATCCTGACCGGGCCGTTCAGCAGACGCAACTGGACCTCACGGGGATGTCCTGCCGATGGGATAAGATTGCTCCGCCTGAAAACCATAATGAAGTAGTCACGCTGCTGGCCGTAGCGGGAGAAAATGTAAAACAGGCCGAAGCATTTCGGAAAGTAATCTTATTGCTCGACCAGATTTACGGGAAACCCGAAAAACGGCAGCCGATATCTATCAATAAACTTAAACTGAAAACCACCTTTAACCGGATTGAACTTGAGATGCGCGCGACCTTAAAGGAAGGTAACTTCTTCAAAAAGTTTTATGAATGGTTCACCCATTTGTTAGGCCATCTTTATTTTAAGACAAGAAGAGGAAAAGACTATCTCACACGTTTGGTCAACATGTCTGACACGCTTGTGATCGATGGAAGAATCAACACGGTCATCTCAGGAACGGAAAAACAAAGGTTGCAGCTGCAGGGAAATTTAGATGAGCTGGAACAGCAGGGCATCATTAAGTTTGGTATGTATGTAAGCACAGATGCTGTCATGTCCTGTTATGTGCGCGATCTGCAGGATGACCATATACATTTTGTAGATGGCTCAGAAGGCGGTTATACCAATGCAGCAAGTGTGCTCAAAGTAAAACTACGTGGGTAAGGTTTCTTGTATTGCCGGAGCTGCAACTTTCTTTTCCGGAACCTGAACTGTTCCTGCATACCGGGTATTGGATACAGATTTCCCGTCAGGACTGACAAAGAAAATCCAGGCATGGAGTGTATGGCCAAGAAACAACTGACTAAAGTTCGCACGCATTTCAAAATCGCCGCGATAAGCTGTTTCTCCAGTCAGAGTCACCAACTTTTGCTTTTTTTCACTGTATAACATACAACAGGCTTCATCCCTGCCGGTAAGCTTTATTTTGGATGTTTCGGGCACTTCCCAGGTTATGCGTAAAGCCATAGGCCCAGTCAGTTCAAGTGTAGTCCCCCAGGCCATATCAAGATCCCCCTCACTAAAAATAGCTTTTTGATAGTTAATTGTGAAATTCGGATACTTCCCCAGAACAGCCTTCTTTAAATTCCGTTCAACCGCAGTTTGAAAAGCAGGATTTTTTCTCGTTTTTCTTTCCAGTCCAATCCTGATATATTCCTTGAACGGAGACAAAAAGTGTGTAACAAGTCCCAGTCTGAGACTTTGTTCCTGCTTTGGCGGAGTCTCACCCTTTACTTTCCTTTTCTTTTTCCGCTTACCAGGCGGATCTTTCGCAACTGTCTTATCCCGCCATTTGCTGACAACAAGGCTCCCAACCCGTCCTGAGAAAGTCCCTAATGATCCTTTTTTTATTAAAATTCCCATGGTTCCTACTCCTCATCCCAGATTATCTGCCCCAGATAGATATTGTTTGAAACCCTTTTCCCGTCATCAGACACGAAACACATATAAGTTTCAATGTTCATCTTTTCAGTGAACGATGGTAATTTGATGATCTGCTGCTCTTCTTCCCTTCTGGCTCCATTTCTAATAACATTGAAGGCCTGAAAGCTTTCAGGGAAATAAGCAACGCACATTACCCGGTCATCTTCATCAGTACCATCTGTCTCCAGATCTGCTTCCCAGCTAAATGTTATACGGCCATCTTTCAGTTCTGCCTTTGCATTCAACGGAACAGGTATATCGCCAATTGAAAGTATTACCTTTTCATAATTGATCTCCAGCTTAGGATACTCGCCCATAATCGCTCCGGGATTATTTGAAGAAGTAGCCATTGTATAGGCTGTCCAGGTTTTCTTGGGCTTCGGACTGTACTTCATACCAATGCGGATGACATCCTTAACTGGTTTTAAGAGCGCCGTGATCAACGCCGTTCTCATTTGTACGGCGTATTGTGCCTCAGACCAGTGATCTACTACACCGATCATTCTTGTCACCCACTGTCCATTCAACTGATAAGTGACCACGCCACCTAATTTTCCAACGCTTGTGCCCATGGGCCCATTTATTAGCTTTCCCATAACATATAATATTAAGTTTAACAATATGATTAATTGTATACAAGTTCATAATTCCTTTTTAAAGAAACAATAGTAAAGTTATTTTAAACATATATAGATGAAATTATTAATAAGTAATTGGTAAGCAGTTATTAAGCTGTTGATAAGCTAATATTGCTTATCAACACCTTATCAAAGCCTTACCAACCCCTTATCAATGGTTTAACAACTATAGTTGTTTCATACGTTTGTTATGATTTTAGTATGCATTCTTACAAAAGCATGCATGACTCAGATAACTGCCATATACGCTGCAGTAGGGCTCTTCAAATCATTCACCATGAATAAGGGTTATAGAGGCGATAATGATAATATTGCTTTGATATGAATGCCCTAAATAATAGCTTTGGGTTTTCTATTTAACTCCAACCATGCTTCAATACAGAGACGCTCAATTGTCAGACCTCAATAAAATCGTTGAAATCTATAATTCAACTGTTGCCTCCAGAATGGTTACTGCGGATACAGAGCCGGTAACTCCTGAAAGCAAAATGAAATGGTTTGAAGATCACTCCGCGGATAAACGCCCATTATGGGTAATCGAAGATGAAGCTGATCAGATTATCGGATGGCTGAGCTTTCAGTCGTTCTACGGAAGGCCTGCCTATAATTCTACCGTAGAAATGAGCGTATATCTGGATGAACAGCAGAGAGGTAAAGGCTATGGCAAAGCGGTATTGGCTTACGCGATAGATCAGGCCCGCGAAATCGGTATTAAAACATTGTTGGGATTCATCTTCGCACATAATGAGCCCAGTATCAGATTATTCAGGCATTTTGGATTTGAGGACTGGGCTACATTACCGGATATTGCGGTGCTGGACGGTGAAGAGAGAAGCCTTAAAATACTTGGGAAACGCATCGCATAATCAGGGATATTGCTCTGTTTTTTAGCACAATGCAAAAAACTGTCTGTTAAAATTAAAACTAAACATAAGCAAACATTAGTTATTTTAGCAGAACAAACTCAATGCTAATGGAACGCTCCCACTCATCCAATAGTTTCGAACATCGGTTAACTAATATTAAAAAGATTGCTGATGATCTGCCTGCAGCCCTGATTATCCACCGGGCAGATACACTTGAAATTGTATACATGAACAGTACCGGACTGGAGACCCTGGGCACCACCCTCGAAAAACTACAGGAATTAGGGCCTGAGCAGTATTATGTAAAATACTTCAATACCGAAGACAGCGATGAATACGTGCCAAAACTCATGCACATTATCAAGACGAATACCAATGAGCAAATATCCTACTTTCAGCAGGTGAAGACTCCGCTAAATGAGGAATGGCAGTTATATGTGAGCAATACAAAGGTATTTGCCAGCAATGATGCAGGTGAAGTTACACATGTAATTACTGTTGCAGGGATGTTGGATCCGGTACATCACATCACAAAAAAGGTAAGCCGTTTAATGGATGAAATCAGCTTTTTACGCCAGAATAATCTCTTGTTCTCCAGGCTCACCAAAAGAGAAGTTCAGGTGTTAAAATGTATGGCAATGGCGATGAATTCCGGAGAAATATCCGAAAAGCTTTTCATTTCTGTAGCAACCGCTGATACGCACAGGAGAAATGTGCGCAATAAACTGGGGCTTAAGAACAACTATGATGCGGTCAGGTTTGCCCAGGCTTATAATCTGGTATAAAATAGCTGTGCCTCAATCAGACACAGCTATTTTTGCTCCCGGTGACGAGGGATCATTATCCTCTCAGTAGTGCTACCTGCATTGCAGTACCACAATCGATTCTCCGTCAAGTTTATAAACTAAGCGGTGTTCGGGATTAATTCTGCGCGACCAACAGTCATTGAGATTATATTTTAATAGTTCAGGCTTACCAGTACCCTCAAATGGAGTTCTTCCAATTTCCTTTAACAAGGAATTGATTTTATTCAGGATTGACTTATCCGTTTTCTGCCAATACAATAATCTTCCCAGGACTGACCCAGAAAAATTAGCTTCATTCTTCAATAAGCTTTTTTTCAATTCCTTTACCCTTCTCATAATCGCTTAAGGCCTCCAGCAGTCTTGCCGCATTTTTAGGGCTTTTCAGCAGATAAAATGTTTCTTGCATACTGTCGTATTCTGCTTTAGACATCACTACTACATCTTCACCATTTGTCCTTGTAACAAATAATGGCGAACGGCTTAAGAGGACTTTATCCAGAAATGACTTTAAGTGTTGCCTAAAGGCGGTATAAGTAGTGATTTCCATCATTAAACTATTTCCCATAAAGAGAATATTAAGAGTTGACCTGTACAACTTCTTGTACATAAAAATCTGTTAATTAATCAAATATAGCAATTATACAGATTTAAACAAACTTATGTTTCTTTATATGATATTATTTAAACAGATCATTTACGCATGTCAGATACCCAGGTATTTTTTACACCTGTTTCAGAAGGCTTTTCTGAAGCGGTAATGACCAGCTGCCCTCCTTTCATGATCTCTTCATGCGTAATCCAGGTCCTGTCGAGTATCTTGCCATTCAGCATTACCTTTGAGATATAAGGATGCTGGTCACTATAGTTTTTGGTAGCGATATGAAATACCTTACCGTCTGGCCATGCAAATGAGACCGTAGGAAACAGTGGCACATTCAAATAATAAACCGGCGAGCCCACACAAGCCGGAGAGAACCCACATGCAGCAAATACAAACCAGGCAGAGTTTGCCCCGGCATCATCGTCCATCGTGCGGATATACGCATCGGGTTTGTTCTTATAGATTCTGTCTATGAATGGATCTATACCTCTGCTATTATCATTAAAATAATACTGCACTACAGTATCTACGGCCAGTTTATGTACCAGTGCCTGCGATTTAAAAGGTTGGGACGAGGCGTTATACATATAAGGTGCCTGAATATCGGGTTCATTGGCATGGTTGTACTGATCATTTTCAAAAAAATGATCCAACTGTCTGATATAGGCAGCATCACCACCCATCAGCTCAATTAATCCCTTTAAATCAAATGGGGCAAACCAGCGGTACTGCAGGATAGTACCCTGATACAAACCTCTGGCAGAAACCTGGTCCACATCTCTTCTGGTCACATCTTCAAAGTCCTTCTTCCAGTATGTCTTGTACTCCGCAGCCTTTTTCAGGTATCTAGCACTCAGATCATCCTTCTTCAGCACTTTCAGGATCTGTGACAGCGCCCAGGCATCGTAGCTCGATTCTAAAGCTTTCTCTGGATGACTGTAATCCAAACGGTCCACATCTTTAATCAGGGAATCACATATGCCTTTAAAATCCACTTTAAATCCTTTCCGGTACGCATCCAGAAGCACAACAATCGCATGTTCCGTTCTTACCGTATTTGAGGGTTCATGCTGCGTCGCATAATCTTTTTTTCCAAAGGCATACAGATTGGAAATAGAAGCAGTAATTCCTTTGTACCGTTCAGGTAGGGCTATTGCCAGCAAAGGCAGTTGCGTACGGTAATTATCCCAGATCGCCCAGCCATTATACATGGTCTCTTTTGAATGCTGCAGACTGCCGTCTGTTGCGCGGTAGCTGCCGTCCTTCTCAGAGATTACATAGGGAGATTGCATGGTACGGTACAGCAAAGAATAAAAAAGTTTTTCACGTTCTGCGTCACCTTTCACATAGATATGATTAAGCACTTCATCCCATCCACGCGTACTGGCTGTTTGCATCTGGACAAATTCCCTTTTGTCCAGGGCTGATTTAGCATGCGCCACATCCACTGACGAAAATGACACCCTGATTTCAGCATTGCTCTCTGATGCATCCAGCGTAGCGGTTAACTTATGGTTCGCACTGTCAGCCCATTTTACGGGTTTATCAATAGTGATATAATAGTAAATTTTGTATGTGCCCACATTGCATGTAGTTTTTGCTTCTATATAACCACTGATACTTTGTCCGCCAACTTCATGCTGTTCGCTTACAAACTGATTGGCCAGCGTATGTTTCAGATCGAAATAAAACCCCTTCTCTCCTGCCGGAAAATCATAATGTTCCAGTCCCTGTTTTTCCACTACCGTAAAAGCTGCTTTGATTTTATTGGAAAAGGACACCTGATAATTACCGGGAGCAGCAGATTCTGCAGTCTTGACTAAGGCAGAAGCCGATGGATTATTACCGAGGTAAGGTTTGATCAGTATATTTCCGCCGCTGCCCTGACAGCCCACACCTTCAAACCTGTTATGTGTAAAACCAAGGAAGGTTTTTGCCTTATATTCATACCCTGCATGCAGCTTGGGATAGGTCTGGGGACCTATACTCAGCATACTGAAAGGGTAAGTAGCAGCAGGTGTCATTTGTCCGTGATCTCCTGATGAGCCCAGAAACACATTGACCTTTTCGGAGACAGTGTGTTTGGGACTGGCAGACTGGGCGATTGAAATGAGCGGCAAAAATAACAGGGCAATAAGAAAATGCTTCATAATGTTTGAACTAACGGGAATTATGGCTGAAACCTGCATAAGATTACATTTGACAAAAGATATAAAAAATCTTATGCAGGCGTCATAACCAATAAAATACAAATATAGTCTGATGAAATTTAAAAAATAAAAGGAGAAGAACGCGGGTTTCTTCTCCTTTTAAAGCTCCTGATAGGATTAGTAACCAGGATTCTGGTACATTCTTGCAGGATCAAGCTTATATTCATCCAGAGGTATAGGATAATACCTGTCTTTGGTTGTAAAGTTAGCCAGCTTTGCCAACCCAAATGTAGATTGTGATTTTGCTTTAAAGAAAGCTACCAGTTCAGCTGTTGTAAATGTTCTGATCAGGTCAAACCAGCGTGTGTGCTCAAATGCCAGCTCTACCCTGCGCTCATGTAAGATCGCCAGTTTTAAAGTTGGGTACTTTGAGCTGTATGCTGGATTTGCACTTGCTACTGCGTATGGCGGCACTCCGGCACGGGCACGTACCATATCTAAATATTGGATAGCCAAAGCTGTATTGCCCTGATTGGCATTACATTCTGCCAGCAGCAGGATGATATCTGCGTAACGCATGATCGGCGTGTTGTTTCCGCCATAACCGTTGACAGTTGCAGTTGCAGTGGCGTCGCGGTATTTAGTCACAAAATAATCCAGAACTGCTGTTGCAGCAGCATATTTCACAGAGAATGTTTGACGGGGATCATTGGTTTCATAGTCGTTAACCAAATCTCTTGTTACGTTTCCGCCTACGCCTGGAGTTACCTTCAGCGAGTTGATCGTTTCGCCCAAAGGTTGGTTGTTGGCTGCAATACTGGAACTATACGTCACATTTCCCTGAAGGTTTACAATTTCGAAGATAGCTTCACCATTGGTTGCAGTTTTCTTATTTACATCAAACACATCTGCATATGGAATAGCAGACAGTGTAGTGAACGGGCGCATGTTGTAGCAGGCAGTAAGATAAGTATTTGCATTGGTCAGATTATCTGCTTTACCATCAGTAAGTGTAGAAGCCATGGTTAAATAAACCTGGCCCAGCAAGCCATTGATGGCAGCCTTACCAACGCGGCCTGCATTTGCACCTGTTTGCAGGTTGGGAAGATCACTTGTTAATGCATCTTTTAAATCTGCTACGATTTGTGCATATACCGCAGCTTCTGATTGCCTGTAAGTATAGGTAGAAACGTCAGCAGCAGAAATAAGGGGAACTGTTACTATTGGTACCGGACCCCATTTTCTAACCAGCTGGAAGTACATCAGTGCCCTTAAGAACTTCACCTGAGCCAGGTATTGTCCTTTGGTTGAAGCACTTGCAAATGTAACTTTATCAATATAAAAAGTAACATTATTACATCTTGTAATGGCCTGGTACAGGTTTAGCCAGTGTGATTTTAAATAAGTATTGCCCGGAAGAAGGCTAAAGTCTCCGAACTGGAAAGGCTCACCGGCATTTGACTGTGCATCATCTCTGCCGGTATCGTCAGAACGCTCATCAGTATACAGGCCGCTGCCCTCTCCAATGTTATCTGAAGATCTTAGTGCCGCATATGCTCCATTCACTGCCAGGAGCACATCGCTCTCAGTTTTGAATGAATCAGACACCGGTACTGCATTGGGGTCTGTCTGCTCTACAAAGCTCTTCTTGCAGGAAGTGAATGTCATCAGCGCGACAAGGAATATGATTGTAAATTTTTGTGTTTTCATTGTTATATATTTTTATACCGATGATTAGAATGTTACTTTAAGTCCCAGGGTGAAAGTTCTTGCCAAAGGATAGTTTCCGTAATCAACACCTGGTGCTAAATTCGCTGTACTGGTTTTTGTGCTGCTGTTTGTTGCTGCAATATTGTAGTCTACATCAGGGTTATAACCTTTATATTTTGTCAGTGTAAAAGCATTGTCTACTGAACCATAAACCCTGATATTCTGGACTTTCAAACGGTCGCTCAGGCTTTTAGGAATGTTATAGCCCAATGTAGCGTTGGTCATTCTCAGATAAGAGCCGTCCTGCAGGTAGAAAGAAGAAAGCCTTGTACTGTTACTTTGCGTACCGCCACGTGACGGACGATAATTCAAACCGCTTCCAGGCTGTGCTTCAGAAACATACCTGTCAGCAACTTCAACGTACTGGTTTCCTGACCCTTCAAAGTTGTACAGGTAATAATCCTGTCCGTCTAACACTTTGTTACCGTACGAACCATTGAATGAAGTACGGAGGTCGAATGATTTGTAAGAGAATGACAAGGCAAAACCATAAGTAAATTTAGCGTATGGACTACCAATTACCTGTTTATCAGAATCATTTACCACACCATCTTTGTTTACGTCTTCAAAATATAAGTCGCCTATTTTTGCCGGGTTGGTTGAAGCAGATGAAGATGCTACTTTACCCACATTGTCTGCAGTTAATCTTCCCAGCACCTTGTAACCGTAGAACATACCAATTGGTTGTCCCTCTGCAGTTACGTGAGTGAGGTAAGAACGTTCAGCACCTGTAGTATATATCGTGCTGGCACCTCCAAGGTCTAACACTTTATTTTTGTTAAATGAGATATTACCGCTGGCACCAAAAGTAAAGTCCCTGCCTTTAATGATAGTTCCGTCCAGCTGGAAGTCGAGACCTTTGTTCTGAACCTTACTGTCATTTAAGTTTGTAAGGATACTTGAATAACCGGATACTCCAGAGATTGGCTGAAGGAACAACAGGTTATAAGATCTGCTCAGGTAATAGTTAACACTGAAGGACAAGCGGTTTTTGAGTACTGAAATATCAGTTCCCAGGTTATATTGCTGGGTAGATTCCCAACCGATATTGGCATCTTTGATCGTGTTTGGATAAACCGCAGAAGATACTCCCGAACCAAATACTACACCGGTTGGTGATCCCTGCGTTTGCACTGAGTTGTATTGTCCGATATTGTTATTTCCACTTAAGCCCCATGAAGCCCTGATTTTAACAGAAGATTGCTGACCAAGGAAATCATTGTACCAGTCTTCCTGAGACAATGTCCAGCCTGCTGCCACTGAAGGGAAACTACCCCATTTGTTTAAAGCACCGAACCTTGATGAACCATCTTTACGGAATGAGCCCGTCAGGAAATACTTACCGTTGTAGTTATAGCTGAAACGGCCAAAATAAGAAAGTAAAGTAGATTTGTCTTTGTAAGCATCCGATAATGTAAACAGCGAAGGATCAGCACCCTTGGCCGTAATCTCAGGAACGTTATCATTTGTAAAACCTTTGGCTGTTAACCAGATGAAATCGTTGCTGGTTTCCTGGGCAGAATAACCTCCCAATACATTGAAGTGATGTTTACCTATAGTCTTGTCGTAGTTCAGCGTGAACTCAGCAAGCCTGTCTAACTGTGTAAGTGTTTTTGCCTGCGCATTTGCCGCAGCAATAGATGATGCAGAATATGGGGGATTGCTACCGCCGTTACTTAAACTTGTTGGCAGGTAATAATCATATTTTTCATTGTAAAGCTGCGTACCCAGGTTTGCTTTGAATGTTAAACCATCCATGATATCATACGTTGCATAGGCATTGTAGTTATTTCTGTAGCCCTGTCTTGTGATCTGTGTCTGTTCTGCAGAAGCAATCGGGTTTTCAATTCCCTGGTAACCATATTGTGTTGCAAGGGCATTCTGTGCATATTGAATAGGAACGCCATTTGCATCACGCGCCGGCAAATAAGGCAGATAAAGCAAGGCAGACATCATCGGGCTGAAACGGCCTTCACCAACTTCATGTCCGTTAGTTTGCGTGTATGCAATGTTTGCGCCCACTTTCATGCGTTTGCTCACATTCGCTTCAACGTTAGTCCTAAAATTTACTACTCTATTGGACGTGGCGGTAACAATACCGTCCTGATCCTGGTAGCCGCTGCTCACAAAATACTTGATGTCTTTAGATCCGCCGGAGAATGACAGGTTATGACGTTGAAAGAATGCATTCCTGTATAACTCATCCTGCCAGTCTGTGTTGGTAGTTGGTGCGATCAGTGATTGGGTAGCAAAGTTATAAAGGGCAGGATCAATACTTACAGATCCGCTGTTACCTACAAGCGCAACCCTTGTAGCGTTGGGATCTGAGTACATGGCATCTGTCCATGTTTTTCCTGAATTGACTACTAAATCTTTATAGGCGTTATTATGTGAATTTATTGTCAGTTCGGCAAACTGGGTAGCGTTTAACAATTTAATTTTCTTCGCTAACTGAGATACGCCCATCTGAACATCATATTCAAATTTGCCTTTACCGTCTTTTCCTTTTTTAGTAGTAATCAATACTACACCACTGGCGCCTCTTGATCCGTAGATCGCAGCCGAAGCCGCATCTTTAAGGATATCGATCGTCTCGATATCTTCAGGATTTACGAATACGTTATTTCCTGCAGGATATCCGTCGATTACATACAAAGGATCTGAACTTGCGTTTAGCGATCCGATACCACGAACACGGATTTTTGTACTTGCATATGGAGCACCACTGGTTTGGGAAACCTGTACACCGGCAACTTTACCTACCAATGCCTGTCCTACAGTTGGGGCCGACAAGTTCAGTTCCGAAGCTTTTACGCTGCTGATTGCACCTGTTACATCGGCTCTTCTCACTTTCTGATAACCGATCGCTACAACTTCCTGAAGAGAGTTGCTCGCTTCCTTCATTCTGACGTTTACTACTCTCTGATCATTGATCAGCACATCTTCCCTGTCATAACCAACATAGTTAAAGCTCAGTTTAGCACCTGAAGTGGCGTTGATTGCAAACTTACCGTTTACATCAGTACCTACTTTTCTGCCCGAGGCAATGTCAATAATAGTTACGCCCGGAAGCGGGATACCGTTCATGTCCGTTACCGTACCTGAAACTGGTACATCTACTGCAGGCTTAGTGCTTTTCACAGGGGCTACAGCAACTTTGATTTGCTTCTCTACATTGATGAGCACATGGTTATTGTCCACTTGTGTTACACTGCCTTTGTAGTCTTTCAAAAGTGATCTCAAAACAGCATAGACCGACTGGTCTTTAACAGTTACTGAAACTCTTTTTTTAGTATCAATTACATTATCGTAACCGATCAGGAAACTTGATTTTTGTTCGATCAGCTTAAAAACCTCTTTTAGTGTCAGGTTTTTTGCAGTGAAAGAAACATTGGTATTGTTCATCGTTTGTGCTTCTGCTGCAAAACCCGGAAGGCTAAACTGGATGAAAAAGATGGAAGCTAAGAGTAGTTTAGCCCACCTCGAAAAAGGGATCAGATAAAATTTTCGCATTTTTTGATTTAAGATTACAAGGAGTTTTAAAATTGATTTTTTGGATTAATTATTACTTTTCTTCCGTTCATAGTATAAGTCATGCCCGTCAGTGCAGACAGCACATTCAGCACCTTATCAGGCCGTTCATTGAAGAAACTTAAGGTATACCGTTTGGTGTCCCGGTGATTTGCGTTGAGTGTAACATCAAGATTGTACCAGCGGCTGAGCATCCTGGCAATTTCTTCATAAGAAGCATTATCAAAATTCAGATGATTGGTACGCCAGGCACTGATAGAATCGATATTCACGGTAGTTAATCGGTGACTGTCTTTCACTTTATCATAAACCAGCGCCTGGTTATGTGTAAGTGCTTTTGCATATAATTTTGCTGCGTCTGGTTTCTCTACTTTTACCCTGCCCGTGGCTACACTTACTTTTACATGTTCGTCTTCCGGATAGGCCTTGATATCAAATGATGTGCCCAGCACAGTGGTCTGCAGTTTGCCGGAATGAATGATAAAAGGTTTACTGGCATTGTGGTGTACCTGGAAAAAAGCTTCACCACTTAATTTCACTTCTCTCTTTTGTGCATCAAAACGCGAAGAGATGAACACACTTGAACCTGAGTTAAGGAATACTGTAGTTCCGTCTTTTAAGGTGACTTCTTTCTTTTCACCTTTCAGCGACCTGATTTCGGTAAAAGTTTCGGGCTGTATTGTTTTTTTGCTGAACTTATTCCTGATGAAAAGGCCTGATCCCAGCAGTGCAATGAACATCGCAGCCACCTGCATCCAGCGGAAGTTCAGCTTCCGTGTGATTACAGGCTCATCAGCCAGCATCGCCGAGATCCTTGCATCTAAGTCTTCGAATACCGAAGTTTCCTCGTTGCGGCTTAGCATCCTGCCTTTTTGCCCATAGTGGCTTTCAAACCAGGTTTCTACCAACTGCCGTTCTGCTGCAGTTGCCGTCCCTTCCTGGTAACGTTTAAATAAAGATTTGATATGATCGTCCAAAACTGTGCTTTATTAGAGCTCGCGTTCAAACACAGAATGTCCTTTAAGGAATTGTTAAGTTTAGATTAGGTTTTTGTGCACCCAGGATGATATAGGGAAACCTGCAATCAGTATTATAGAAATGGTGGCCTGCAATTACAGCGAAAAAAGAATTTCAACTGTCAAAGTGTAAGTAAATTGATTTTAATTAAAATAAAAGTACATTTGTTTTCAACAATTTCGCAAAAGGTATATGTTTCAGGAAGATAGTTATAACAAACATAGTGCGTGGTATAATACGCATTTCCCGACTGAAGAATTAAAAAAGGATTATTTTCAAAAATTTAAGGGCTCAGACCAGAATACCATTAATAACTGGCTGCAGAAAATACTATTTTCCTGTGTTGATCCTTTGCTTTCAGCTTCTGTGGCAAGCTGGCTGACCGTGGGCGATGCATACGGACTGGACGCGCATTATATTTGCAATAACAGTTCAGATCACAGTGCGCATGCAAGTGACCTCAACAGTGATTTTCTTGAAGTATCCCAAAAAGAAGGTTTTGTAAACAGCTATTCTGCTGAAAATGCCGAAAAACTATCATTTGAGAACAACTCTTTTGATTACGTTTTATGCAAAGAATCTTATCATCACTTTCCACGACCATATATGGCCGTTTACGAAATGTTGCGGGTAGCAAAAAAAGGTGTTGTAATTATTGAACCGCAGGATCCCATTTCAAAGATGCCCGCATTATTGTTTATGAAAAATATTCTTTCTGCAATTGGCGATAAGACTGCAGGGAAAATCTGGAAAAACAGATTTTCCTATGAGCCGGTTGGAAATTTTGTATACAAAGTTTCTGAGAGGGAGTTTGAAAAATTAGCCGCCGGCATAAATTTACCCTTTGTGGCATTCAAAAAAATCAATCCTAATTTCTATTTCAAGGGAGCTGAAACTGCTCCCGCAAAAAGTAGTAATCCACAGTTTCGTAAATTAAAATTCAGGAAGAGCATATTTGATACACTTGTTAAACTTGGGCTGATCTGCAGCCAGGCCTTAGGTACGATTATTTATAAAGAAATGCCTTCCGAAGAAGAAATTCTGCAATTGGAAGCGGCAGGATTTCATACGGTAAAAATTCCGGCCAATCCATATCTTTAGGACGATTATGTTCAACCCATTCATAAAACACCTACAGGCAACTTTTTTAGTTTGTTTGCTGGCTGCTGTTCATGTATCAGCGCAAGTTGCCGATTATGGGCACAGTATCGTTAAGAAACTGGCATCGCCTGAGTTTAAAGGACGTGGTTATGTAGAAGACGGAGCAAAAAAAGCTTCGGTATTTATTGCCGGAGAATTTGCGAAGGACGGCCTGATCCCTTTCAATTCAGGATCTTATTTCCAGGACTACCACCTTTCGGTAAATACTTTTCCGGGAAAAGTATTTGTTCAGCTGGACCGGAATACGCTCAAAACTGCAGTGGACTATCTGGTGAGTGCCTCCAGTCCTTCTGTAAAAGGAAAGTTTAACGTTATCACGGCAGGCAGGCATGAACTGCTCTCCGCTGAATCAGCAGCTATATTAGCTTTAAGAGCTAAAGACGCCTTTATTTTACTGGACAACAGGCCAGGCGTAAATGAAACACCAGAAGAAACTTCGCGTATTAAAGAAAATGTGCAGCGCCTGGAATACGATGAGCAGCTTGTTTTTAAAGGATTGCTGATCTTTACCAGCGACAAGCTCACATGGACTACAGAAACCTACCAAAGCAGCAGGCCGGTAATCACCATCAATAAAACGGGCCTCGACCTGAAAAGTATTCATGAGCTCAATATAGAGGTTGAGGCCAACCTGGTTCCTGATTACCAGCCGAGGAATGTAGGAGGAATAGTTAAAGGTACTGCGGTGCCGGATTCTATGCTTGTGATAACCGCGCATTACGACCATCTGGGCATGATGGGCAAGAAGGTTTATTTTCCGGGGGCGAACGACAATGCCAGCGGTACTGCGCTTATGTTAAGCATGGCCCGGTATTACAGCAAACATCCAGGCAAATATACGATGGTATTTATTGCCTTTTCAGGTGAGGAGATTGGTATGCTGGGCTCACAGGCCTTTGTTGACCAGCCATTGATTGATCTGAAAAAGATCAGGTTCCTGACAAACTTCGACATGGCCGGGACTGGCGAAGAGGGAATCAGGGTGGTTAACGGCAGCATCTACAAAAACAGGTTTGATCAGCTCGTGAAACTCAATGACAGCTACAAACTACTGCCTAAGGTGGATATCCGCGGAGAATCCTGCAACAGCGACCATTGCCGGTTCTATCAGCGCGGCGTTCCCAGTTTCTTTATTTATACCCAGGGAGGCATCAGGGCATATCATGACATATATGACCGGGCAGAAACGCTTCCGCTAACTGCATTTGAGAATTATTTTAAACTGATGCAGAAATTCTTTGATCAGCTATAAAGCTTTGATCAGCGTTAAGGACTGCAGGTTTTTATTTCAGCAGAAAAAGGAATAATGCGAATATCTCAGGGTGGTTCTCCTTTAAGATGATCCTTAATCGTTTTAGCGCTTCGGAAATATTATTGCGTACTGTTTTCTCTGAAATATTAAGCAGGTCAGCGATTTCCCCGTTTTTCTTCCCCTCATTTTTGCTCAGCTGGTAACACTGGCGGGTAGTATCCGGAAGACGGTCTACGATCACATTGATCTGCTGGTGCAGTTCACGTGCCATTGTATTTTCTTCAGCAGAATGATCAAGCTGATTTAATCCTTCGAGCAGGATGCCTTCGTTCTTTAGCTGGATATTCTTTTTTCTGAAAGCAGAGATCACCTGGTTCCTGGCGAGCACATACAGGTAGGGCTGCATATCGCGGATCGTATGGAGCATATCCCTTTTGAGCCATAACTCGATAAATATCTCCTGCACCACATCCTTCGCATCTTCCAGATCAGGAAGACGGAGGTTCACAATTGCAAAAACACTTTTCTTATGTTCCTGGTAGAATTCCTGAAATAAGTCTTTGTCCATCATGATATTTGTTCAACCTCCCCTTTGCGGTCAAAAGTAGGCTTATCGTATATTCATGAGATTACCCTAATGTTAAGAATAGGTTAAACACCACTGACAGACATATCGATTCCGCTCAGGGATCCATTGGCTCATCGAAATCGATTTGCAGCGATACCGGAAGCGGATAAAATTCTGCTTCAGTGTCTGACAGTCTCTTTCCATTGAGATAAGGGCTATAACCGAGTTCTTTTTTGGATCGTGCCGGCACCACATCTGTGATATAGTAGCTCTGTGATTTTGCGGTAGAGGTGATACATGGTTTATCCATAGGGAAACCATATCTGAAAACCAGTCGCGCACAATTACGCAGGTTTGTAGTGGTATGACGGGCATGCGGTTCCGCTAGTATTGCATATTCCGGTATATGAAGTACCTCCATCAGGAATTTCTTCATTTCCAGCGCTTCGTTAAATTTGGTTTTAAAAGGATGCACACATCCTCCCGAAACCATAATAAAAGGTGCAGCGCCATTATTGTACTGTAATGCCGCAAGCCGGCATCTTAGCATTCCGCCAGCACTAAGAGCGACATCTTTTTCCTCCGGTCCCTCTCCGGGAACAAGGATGAGGGTATATTTATACCGCGACCATTTTAATTTTTTCGCATACTCCAGCGCTGCCTTGTTTACCGTTTCTGTCATCGGCTCGGCATCAGCTACCTGGTTACGCTCGTTCATTTCCAGACCATGTAAAGCAAACAATAGCCCGGGCGAAAAAAACAGGTTATCCTTTTTAGCTTCGCTTAACGAGAGCGCAGCATTTAGAGCAATCAGCTCCGGATAGCTTTTATCCCTGATATTGAAATTAATGGAATCGATCGCAGGATAGTTTGGCTTTTGTCCGCCGTTATAGACACCATTGGTGTGATTAACTGCTTTTGCATCCTGCTCCCAGGCTTTGATCAGCAGTTGGCGGTTATCCATATCCGCATATAAGCTGTAGCAGCCCGATGGAACCAGATGCATGCTAACCAGTTTGCCTAATTCATTATCTGCCCGGTACAGTTCCCCCAGTCTTGTGCCTACCTGTTTGATGTCGTCGTCAGAGAACTCTGCTGCCCTGATATAACAGCCAATATCTTCACCACAGTTTTTGACAGCCTCCGCCAGTTCAACCTGTTTATCGTTTCCAATTTTTGATAATACCTGATCAGCTGACAACAATTTCTTCAGTTCGGGAATATGGCCAAACAACGTGAGCAAATAGTAATTTTTGGAAGCCACATAATCGCCTCCGCTAATTAATTTATACTGAGGGTCTGCTTGCGGTTTCTGGGCAAAACAAGTGATGGAGGAGTAAAAGCAGATCAGGAAAAGGGCAATAGATTTCATGCGCTAAAAATAGCAAATGAGAATATAAAAAGATGTTAATTCCGGATGAACGTAAGATTAAGATTTTATTGTGCATCAGCCCTGATTTTACAAAAAAATGCGTTTGGTTCATCATAAATTAACATCAAAATACAGCGTTACAACACCAAAAATTTTATAAATCATCAAAAAATAAGATTTAAAATCAAAATGAAATATTGCTATTGACTGAAAACAAGCAACTTATAATAATTTTTATTTCTAAAAAAAATATTTTAAAAACTAACCTAAAAATTTTAAAGTGTCAATTTTGTTTTCTAGTTTTAGAAAAAAATTAACGATGTCGACTCTCACTCTCACATTATCCGACGCACATCTGTCTATCATTAAAGCGATATACTTTAATAGGTTAGTCAGTTCTTTGGAGATCAGCAAAGTCACCGGAGCGAGTATTCCTACGATCACCAAACATATTGAAGAACTGATTTCAGGAGGATGGATTGTTGAGAAAGGTTTTGCGCAATCTACCAGTGGCAGAAGGCCGGTGGTGTATTCACTGGTGTCCGACAGGAACTACATTCTTTCGGTAGCGATGGACCAGTTCTATACCCGAATGGTGATCGCAGACCTGAGCGGAACTTTTGTTACAGAGATCGCTGAAACAGAAATCAACCTGAATGATGATCCCTCTGCTTTAGAGAAGTTGATTGCAGACACAAACACATTTATCGAAAATTCCGGGATCCAGCGGGGTAAGATCTTTGCGGCCGGAATATCCATGCCAGGTTTTGTAGACGTACAGGACGGTAACAACCGCAGCTTTTTACACACCGAAGAGATCACCCTGCGGGATAAATTAACTCAGGATCTTGGTTTACCGGTTTTTATCGACAATGACTCCAGCGTAATTGCCCTTGCGGAACTGAAATTTGGTATCGGTAAAACCAACAGCGAGGCTATGGTGATTAACCTGAGCTGGGGTATCGGATTGGGGATGATTATCAATAACAAGATCTACCGGGGCTTCAAAGGATATGCAGGTGAGTTTAGTCATATTCCGATCTTTGATAATGATAAGATCTGCAGTTGCGGCAAAAGAGGCTGCCTGGAAACACAGGCTTCACTGATCACCATCGAAGACAGTGCACTGGAGGAGATCAATAACGGCGCATTTACCAGCCTTAAGATTGAGAACGGCAAGGTTGAGATTACCGCGGTGATTGCAGAAGCAATGAAAGGAGATTCATTGTCTATCAAACTCTTATCCTATGCAGGATATCAGATCGGCAGGGCAATCGCTATTTTGATCCATATCTTAAACCCGGAGAAGATTGTTTTGAGCGGTCGCGCCAGCAAGGCAGGCAAGTTCCTGTTGCCCCCTGTTCAGCAGGCCATCAACGACTACAGTATTCCAACAATCACTGAAGGTACCGAAATCATTATATCTAAAATGGGCTTCGATGCCCAGCTGGTTGGCTCCGCAGCTCTTGCTATTGAACATATCAGTAAAGAGTTTTTCGTATAAACCGCAGTTCACTTAGCAATTACATTAGTCAGAATACCCCTTCAGCCCCCTCATTGCCAATACATTACCCAAATAATAAATAACCAATCAACACAATCCTTTAACTAAATCAATTTATCTAAACAATCAAAAAGTATGCAAAAATTTTACATGTTTTTTAAGTGTACATTAGTGCTGACGCTGGTTTTTCTGGCAAATGCTGCTTTTGCACAAATCACTGTTACCGGAACGGTAACTGATGACGTTGGTCCCCTACCCAATGTAAGCGTTATCATTGTAGGAAAGTCTGCCGGCACACAAACCAATGCCAGCGGAAAGTTTACCGTCAGCGCAGGAAAAGGTGATGTACTGAGATTCAGCGCGGTAGGTTTTGCAGCCAGACAGGTTACTGTAGGCGATCAAACTACCATTAATGTCAAACTGGCTGAAGACAACAGTCAGTTAAATGAGGTTGTAGTAACAGCTTTCGGTATCAAAAGAGAAGCTAAAGCTTTAGGTTATGCATCAAGCACAGTTAGTGCAAAGGAACTGACTGAAGCGGGTAACACTAACTTTGCTTCCGCATTGTATGGTAAGGCGGCTGGTGTGAAGATCAACACCTCTCCAGGTGGTGCCAGTAGTGCGGTAAACGTACAAATTCGTGGTATCAACTCCATTAACTTTAACGCACAGCCATTATATGTTGTGGACGGGGTTATTTTGAGAAATGGCACAAATGGTAGTGCGGCAGGTCCTAATAATGGTGGTTTCTATGATGATCAGCGCGTTAGGGGAAATGGTATCCTGGATGTAAATCCTGAGGACATTGAGAGCCTGACAGTACTTAAAGGTGCAAGTGCAACAGCGCTTTACGGATCTGACGCAACTGCAGGTGTAATCGTAATTACAACTAAAAAAGGTGTTAAAGGCAAAGGGCTTGGAATTGATTTCAATTATTATGGAACAATTGAAAACGCTGCATTTTTACCTGATTACCAGAATGTTTACGGCCAGGGTTATGACAGAGCGACAAATCTTTCAGTTGGCGCACTTGAAGATGGTACTTTTGCAGATGCAGCATCACCAGCTGGGTTCCGTCCAAATTTCAGAGCCTATAACAACTTTGGACCTAAAATGGAAGGCCAGCAGGTAAGATGGTGGGACGGTTCAATTCGTGCATACTCTCCACAACCGGACAATTACAAAAACATCTTCAGACAGGGTTATAGCTCTTTAGCCAATGTTTCAATCTCAAGCCAGTCTGATAAAGTTGATTACCGTTTATCAGCTTCGCGTTTGGACTACAATGGTATCCAACGTGAATCTAACCAAAAGAAAAACACTTTTGCTTTAAACAGTACGATTCACATCTCTCCTAAAGTGAGTATTGACCTGATCGCGAATTACGTGAATACCATTACGCATAACAGGCCATATCTGACAAACAGACTTGCTGCCTCTTATGATGGTTTCTTTGGAAGGGAAGAAGATACAAATCTGATCCTCGAAAAATTCCAGACATCAGCAGGTTACAAATGGGTGCCTTTTAATCAAACGAACAGAAACCCGGCTGAAGCTTTCACTTTTAACGTAAGGCCAAACCTGTATGACTATTTCTGGAGTACTCAAAAAAACACTTACGATGAAAACGAAAACCGTTTATACACCAGTGCCTCGCTAAACTGGTCAGTGGTTAAAAACCTGAAATTCAGAGGCCGTATCGGTAATGATTATACAGGCAAAAACATCGAAGACAGACAGTACAACGAATATCCTGTTGCGTTCAACAATGGAGTAAGTACTGGTTCTTATGGTGTTACAAAAGGAATCTATTCCATTGTATATGCAGATGCATTACTTACTTATGAAAATAAAATTGCTAAAGACCTTAACTTTTCTGCAAGCGGTGGTTTCACAACACGAAAAGAGCGTTACAATGATCAGTCTTCAAGCACCAGCAACGGATTGGTTATTGAGAACTTCTTCTCATTAAGTAACTCAACGGGTATCCTGAATACATCATCTTCCAGAAAAGAGCTGACTAAATATGGTTATTTCGGTATTTTGAACTTCAATTACAAAGATTACCTGTTTTTAGAAGGTACGGCACGTAACGAATCCGCTTCAACTCTTCCAACAGAGAACAACACATATTTCTACCCTTCTGTAAATGCAGGATTTGTGTGGTCTGACGCTTTTAAAACAAGTATGCCATCCTTCCTTAGCTTTGGTAAGCTGAGAGCCTCTTACGGTGTCGTTGGTAATCCAGCAGACATTTATTCTTCCAACGTTCTCTATTCGTTGCGATCGTTACAGACGGTTACCGGTTCCGTTCCTCAATCGCAAATTGACGCTTCCTATGGAAACAGTACTTTAAAGCCTGAGAAAAAATATGAAAAAGAATTTGGTATCGAAACCAGAATGTTTAAAAACAGGTTTGGATTTGATCTGACATATTACAATAACAGGATCAAAAACATCATTCTGGATTTAACAGTTGCACCTAGTACTGGTGCTGGTTCACAAATTGTAAACATTGGTGAAATCGGGAATAAGGGATGGGAACTTGCGCTGAATGGAACGCCTTTAACAGGTGCCTTTAAATGGGATGTAAGAGCAAATGTTGCATTAAATACGACTAAAGCTTACTCATTAGGTAATGGCATTACCGAGATTGGTGTATATTCTGCAGAAAGTAACGCAATTAAAGTTGTGGTTACCCCTGGTGAAAAATTAGGTACAATCCTGGTTAATCCGTTACAAACTGATGCCAGCGGCAGAAACGTGATCAGCTCTGATGGTTTCCATGTGGTTGATGCGTCACGCTATGTCAAAGCGGGACAGGTACAACCTGGTGTAACCGGTGGTGTTGCAAATACATTTGGTTACAAAAACTTCTCCCTGAACGTGATGGTAGATTATCGCTTTGGAGGTCAGTTGGTGTCGTCTCCGCAGAAATATGCATTGGGAGCAGGTATGTATAAGAGCACACTGAAGTACCGTGATACAGAACATGGTGGCTTAACTTACTATGTAAATACTGCTGGTACCTATGCTCAGATTCCTGTTACACAAACTGCTGGTCCTAATGGCGAAAAAGTATACCATGATGGTCTGATCCTTCCGGGAGTATATGCTAACGGACAGCCAAACACGACAATCATCGATGCAGCAAACTACTATGAAAATGAATTTGCTGCCTCAGCAACCTCAAACAATCAGGAAGGAGCTATTTATGATAACAGCTTTATCAAATTGAGAGAAGTAACTTTAGGTTATACTTTACCTAACAGCATTTCTAAAAAAATGGGTATGTCTAACCTGAGAATTTCATTAGTAGGAAGGAACCTGTTGTATTTCTGGAAAACCCTGAAAAATCTTGATCCTGAAACTGTGGTTGGTAACCAATGGTACAAACAGGGTGTGGATGAAGGATCTTTACCAGCAACACGCAGTTATGGTTTCTCTATCAACGCTAAGTTTTAATTCACGATCTTAAAATTATCAAAATGAAAAAAGTATTCTTAAACATATTTCTCCTGCTTTTCATTGCAGCTACCTTTAGTGCCTGTAAGAAAACCCTGGAAGAACAATATAATAACCCTGAGCAATCGTCGGTACAAAGTATCCCGACCTTTTTTACCGCATTACTGAACAATGACCGGATCAGACCGGCATACTGGAATGTACGTACTTTCCTTTTGGTACAACCAGCTGTTTATTCACAAACAGCTTCATACTACAATTCAAATGATTCATACAAACAAAGCGACAGTTATATTAACCAATACTGGAGTGATTTCTATTACAGCGCTGGAAATGGCAGTGGCCCAATGGCTTTATATCGCCAGATGGAAACAACCTACAAAGCACTTTCGGCTGCTGATCAGGCAAGTCAAAGGGTATTTATGGAAGCTGCAAAAATTCAGTTGATTGATCAGGCAGCACAAATGGTAGATCTTTGGGGCGACATTCCTTACTCTGAAACAGGTAGCCTTGAAACATCAAGTACCATCGTTAATCCAAATTTTGACGATCAAAAGGCTTTGTATACTTCTTTCATCAGTGATTTGGATGCATCTGCTACATTTTTCGCTTCAGCAACCACCAATGCTTCATTTACAAAACAGGACATTCTGCTTGCCGGAAGTACAGACAAATGGAGAAGGTATGCAAACTCACTTCGCTTACGTCTATTGATGCGTATCTCCAATGTTGACGAAGCAACGGCGAAAGCTGCTGTAGGTACCATGCTGGCCAACAGTGCGCAATATCCACTGCTTGATGGTGGAAATGTGGCTGCGTACAGCCCGGCTACAAGTGACGTGTTGTTAACACCATTGACTACGAATAACGACAACCTGAACAGTGCATTAACCGAAATCAATAGCTTTTATGCAACTGATTTCCTGTTAAACAAGGTATTGCTTCCTGCAAATGACCCAAGGATTCCGGTAATGTATGATAAGTACGGAAAAACTGTGAATGGTACATTTGTGCCAAACAAAACTTTCAGGGCTATGCCTATCACTTATACAACTGGTCAGACTGACACGGCCTACACATCGTATTCAATCCTGGATTCAGCAACATTCCTTCAGAATAAAAATCTGCCCGGAATAGTTTTCACAGCAGCTGAAACCAACTTCCTGAAAGCTGAGGCTTTTGAAAGATGGGGCGGTGGTGTAGCACAGACTGCTTACGAAACAGCAGTTAAGCAATCTGTATATTTCTATTATTACCTGAACAGCCTGGGCAAAGGATCAACTGTTACACCTACTGATGTAACGACTTTCCTGACTGCTGCGAACGTAGCGTACACAGGTTCAAGTGCGGATAAACTGACTAAAATTTACACCCAGAAATGGGCAAGTTTCAGCTTCCTGCAAAGCAAACAGGCCTGGGCGGAAGTGAGAAGAACAAAAATCCCTGCACTTACCTTCCCTTCTGCCGGTAAACTGAACGGATTTGAAACTCCGCCTGCAAGGTTATTATACCCAACTTCGGAGATTCTTAACAACAGCAATTACTCTAAAGTGAGACCAAAAGACACCAGATTAACCAAAATATTCTGGGACGTAAAATAAATATCCTTCTGGATTTTATTAAAAAGGAGGGGTTGCCGCAAGGCAATCCCTCTTTTGTTTTTACGCTCAATTGGCCCTAAAGAAGAATAAACAAAACTATTTTTTCTTCTTTCCGTTGTCTTTCATGAACTGATAATCAAAAGAAATGAAGAAATACATACATGTAGTGGAGGACAATGAAGATATCAGGTATATCGTAGAATTTTTTCTAATGGATTTTGATTATGAAGTTCGGTTGTCTGCTAATGTAAAACAGTTCGCCGCCAGCCTCAAAGAGCCCCTTCCAGATCTCTACCTGGTTGATGTAATGCTCCCGGATGGCAATGGCCTGGAAATTTGCAGCCACATCAAAAACAACGAAGAGACCAAACACATACCCGTGATTATTATGTCTGCGCATTCAAACGAAGCTGAGATCAGAAGAGAATCACTGGCAGATGATTTTATCAGTAAGCCATTTGACCTCAACGATTTAGTTGCGAGTATTGAAAAACAGCTGCAGGCCACTTAGATAAGAGCAGGCACTAAACCCAACCATATGTACACTGATAGATGTTTAATAATTATTCAATAATACCTACATTTGAAACATGTCCAAATTGATACAGATCATAGAAGATGATGAAGCTATCCGTGATGTGATAGAGTATATTTTACAGCAGTCGGACTACGATGTCCATGTCGCTGCGAATGCCAAGGAATTCAAAATCAATTTACTAAACCTGTTGCCAGACCTGATCCTGATGGATGTAAGGTTACCAGATGGCAATGGTTTACAGTTGTGCCGTAAGCTCAAACAGAGTATTGAGACCAGGGACATACCGGTGATTATCATGTCGGCACATGCAACTGCCAGAGAAAGCAGTATTGAAGCACTTGCCGACGATTTTATTGCCAAGCCCTTTGATCTGAATGATCTGTTAAAGCTTTGTGAGAAACACCTGGCTTAAAAGGGTAAAACTGGAAAGCCCTCGAAATAGAAGTACCCAAAAGGTAGAGACTATTCAGGGGCTTTCCAATATAATTCTACTACTGCTTTCCTGCCCAGTTATCCATTTTGGATTCAAAGACACTCAGGGGCAGTGAGCCATCTTTAAGTACCTGCGTATGAAATTCTGCCAGGTTAAATTTGGCACCCAGCTTTTTCTCATACCTGTTTCTCAGTTCCCTGATCTTCATCGCACCTGTTTTATAACCTAGCGCCTGTCCGGGAATGGCCATATAACGTTCAATCTCTGCAGTGGCATACTGCTCACTGGCAGGCTCATTAGCCATCATATACTTAATTGCTTCTTCCCTGCTCATGTTTTTCGTGTGGATGGCAACATCTACCACCAGCCTGATTGCACGGTGCATCTCGTCACCCAGTGCGCCCATGTACTGATATGGATCAGTGTATAAGCCGAGCTCTTTTCCCAGCGATTCACAATACAATGCCCAACCTTCTACATAGGCATTATGCCCCCCAAATCGGCGGAACTTTGGCAAACTTGTATTTTCCTGGGTCAGTGAAATTTGATAATGGTGCCCCGGAATAGCCTCATGGAGAAACAACGATTCCATACCGGACGTGGTATTGAATGTCTTGGCATCCAGGATCGGTACATAAAAAATTCCCGGGCGCTTGCCATCCGCAGAACCCTGGTTATATTCTGCACTGGCCGATGCCGCACGGAAAGCCTCGGTCTGGCGGATTTCAAATGGCGTTTTTGGCGTTACATTGAACATCTTTTTCAGATTGGGCTCCATGCGTTTATGAATATCGTCGAACGCAGCAAGAACTTGTGCAGGGGTTTTATAGGGCATAAACCTGGGATCAGTTTTCATGTACTCAAAAAAAGCATTGAGATCGCCCTTAAAGCCTGTTTTATTTTTAATGCTGTCCATGATCGAGCGTATCCTCGCCACCTCTTTCAGTCCGGTCTGGTAAATCTCTTCGGGGGTCCTTGTGGTTGTAGTCTGCTGTTTAACAAGATAAGTATACATGTCTGTTCCGCCGGGCATTGACGAATAACCAGATGTAGTACGGGCTTTTGGAAGATATTCGTTTTGAAGGAATTCCCCAAGTTTTTTATAGGTGGGCACAATAACGTTTAGGATAGCGCTTTCATACTCGCCGGTGATTTTCTTTTTATCCGCAGCAGAAAATTCTTTTGGCAGCAAATTTACAGGGCCATAGAACAAGCTCTTTTTAGGATCCTTAACCACCATGCTGAGCAACTGCGGATACATTTTTACCACCAGGGCCTTCGGCAAAACCAGACCCGCAGCCATTCCCTTTCTGAAATTGGCGGTAGCAGTGTCAGCCCAAACTGAAAATGCGGTAACGCGTTTCAGCCAGTTGTCATAATCCTTTACGGTTTTAAAGGGCTGTGCCCCCGTGCCGGAACCAAGCTGACCGATGGTAAGCGGCAAGGCATAAAACTGGTTAAAAGGAAGGTATTCAAAATGATATTTCAGACCTTCCATGTTCATATCGAGCTGATCTTTCAATACATCATATGACAAGGCATCATTTTCATTAAGGGCTGTCCTGTCGTAATTTTTTAAACTGTCTGAATATTGCTGGCTGAATTTCTTCACCGTACTGATATAGGCCGCGGAACCATCATTGGGCAACTGGTCATTATAGCGGTTATCACCAATATAAGTGGCTCCCAGCGGATAGAGTTTAAGCGATCCTTCATAATACTGATCCAGCATTCTGGCAAATTGTGGGTTAGCCGCAACAGTTTCTGTCTTTTGTTTTTGATTGCAGGCCGAGAGTGCGCCGGCAGCAAAAAGGACGAGAGCAATTTTCTTCATTATTCTTAAATTTTATAATAAATCTAAAAAATAATCGCGAGGTATTGCTAATCCACCAGTGTATTTAATTTGGATTCGATATGGTTCCTGGCCTGCTTCTGAAAATCTTCGGGCGAAGAGCCTGTTTGCTTTTTAAAAAACCTGCTGAAATACGGGCGGTCGCTGAACCCCAGATCGTACGCTATCTCCTTTAATGTATTTTCACTGTGGATAATCTGGCGCTTTGCTTCGAGGATAATGCGGTCATGGATCAGCTGCATACCTGTCTTGTCAAGTTTCTCCTTCAATATCTGGTTGAGGCGTTTGGAACTGATTCCCAGCAACGAGGCATAAAAATCAGCGTTGCGCTCCTGCTGGTAGTTTTCTTCCAGCAGCATCATAAACTCATATACCCTTTTCTGATTTACATCCTGCGCTGTAAATACGTGTTCCTTGATTCTGATGAGCTTTAGCAGGAATACTTTAAGCAGGGCTTTCAGGATCAGGAAACTGCCCGACTGCACCAGATACTCTTCCTCCAGCAACAGATAAACCTTGTTCAGCTCTGCTGCGCTGGCAACGGCCAGGGGCAGACAGGAAAATTCACCCTGAATGTTAAACATCTTAAAAAGATCAAGGTAAAATTCTTTATCTTCTTCTTCGAGAAAATCGCGTTTGAAAGAAAGCAGTATCCCATTTTTACCGGCTTTATTCAGCTGATGCACACGGTAGGGCGGAATGAGATAGATCCAGTCTCCCCTGCCGGCTTCTTCCCCCTCCCTTACAGTATGCAGTGGCAGTTCATTCTGAAGCCAGACAATCTCAAAAAAATCTTTTCTGCCGGGATCATTCAGATAACTGGGAGGGCAATTTTCCAGGTTCCTGATATAGATCAATGATTTTTCCAGTGAGGGTGCTTCCGTATTCATTATCCAAAGATACTTTATCCCGTGAGCTTACATTGGACTATCCGGAAATTGAGGTGTACTTATTTCCAAAAGCCTTTTTATTATGGCATTAGGATGATTCGAAAAGGAAGATGTTTCCTGATAGTCCCACATAATGCGCATATAGTATAACGTGAAGGGCCCGGGGCAGAGCTACCTTTGGCGCAGCTGGAGCAAAGGCTATCATCATACAAACGAATATGAGTAAAACCATTCAACAGGAAAACGCCACAGGAATTAAGGAAAATCTGAGGATGATCCTGGAAGAGAACTTTAAACTGGCGGAGCAAATTGATTTTGAGCAGATTGCGCTTCTGATCCCCTATATTGAGAATGCCGACCGTATATTTTTGATCGGCGCGGGCCGCTCTGGCCTGGCTCTGCGCTCGGCTGCTATGCGGCTGATGCACTTTGGACTTACCGTATTTGTAGCTGGCGAAACCACAACTCCAGCAATCAGGGAGGGAGATCTCCTCATCGCTGCTTCGGGCTCAGGAACTACGAGTACAATTGTCAAAGCTGCAGAAAAAGCTGCTGCTACAGGGGCAGTCGTAGCCGCGATATCTACCACTAACACATCGCCACTGGCAACCTTGTCATCCCTGGTGCTGATCCTTCCTGCCGCGCAGAAACAGGATCATGGAAAAACAATCTCCGCGCAATATGCAGGTAGCTTATTTGAACAGGCTGTGCTCTTATTGACAGATGCCATTTTCCAGACACTATGGGCGGCCGACGGCACGCCTGCCGAAGAATTATGGAAAAGGCACGCAAATCTCGAATAACCATACAATTATTAACACATATAAAAACAATCATCATGGCAAAATTACAAGTCGCAATAGATTTATTAACAACGAAAGACGCATTAGAACTGGCTGCAAAAATTGCTCCTTATATTGATATTATTGAACTGGGCACTCCCCTGATCAAAAATGAAGGTATTGCAGTAGTGACTGCAATGAAAGCTGCACATCCGGATAAACTGGTATTTGCCGATTTAAAAACTATGGATGCAGGTGAGCTGGAAGCAGATATCGCTTTCAAAGCAGGAGCAGATTTAGTTACTGTACTTGGAGCTGCAGGTGATGCAACAATCGCGGGCGCAATCAAAGCAGGTAAAGCACATGGAAAAGGTGTTGTAGTGGACACGATCGGTGTAGCAGATCGCGTAAAACGCGCACAGGAAGTAACTGCCCTGGGAGCGGAGTTTGTTGAACTTCACGCAGGTTTGGATGAGCAATGGACTGAAGGATATTCTATTCAGGTATTGATCGACGAAGCAGCGCGTGCTGGTGTACCGGTTTCGATCGCAGGTGGTGTTAACATCAGTAATGTTGCTGATGTAATTAAAGCAGGTGCAATCGTTGCAGTTGCCGGAGCAGCAATTTATGGAGCAGAAGACCCTGCTGCTGCTGCAAAAGCTTTGCGCGAAGCAATTGACGCAGTATAAGCTTAGAATTTTATAAATACAGGGCTGGCAGAGAAATCTGACCAGCCTTTGTTTTGCTTTCTGCTTTCCGGAAATACGCTCTTGCAAAGATTATCCTTCGTGTAACCTGACAGTATCGCCGTTCATTTCAAGTCCGTACTGGAACAACCATTATATTTTGTGCGTTCCGGAAATGCCTTGTCGCAAAGAGCTAATCTTTCATCAATGTAACATCGCAGTATCGTCATTCATTTTAAGCCTGTATTGGAACAATGTTTGATAGCAATTTAGCTTTGGAAAAATATAGGATCAAATATGACTAAGCGGATACACGTACTTGAAGATGATGGCGACATCAGGTATATTATCGAATATTTATTGAAAAATGAAGGATATGAACTGCAGCTTTCTTCATCTGTGAGTGAACTAAAAAGTAAACTCAGGGATGCACTGCCCGACCTGTTCATTATCGATGTGATGCTGCCGGATGGAAATGGCATTGAGATCTGTGACGACCTGAAAAGTGATATGTTTACCAAACATATTCCGGTGATCGTGATGTCTGCAAATCCGAGAAGCAAACAGATGAGTTCACAGGTATGCGCAGACGATTACATCAGTAAACCATTTGATCTGGAAGATGTACTGACCCGGATCAATAACCTGCTCCTGAAAAAGTCGGCCTGATCAGCTTTGGTTTGACCGCCAGTCGGGACCTCTAGCAATCTGATAAACATCTGCCCGGCGGAATACCTGTTCTGATCATACCTTTGCGATCATCAGGACTTTCTCAGGTATTTAGTAATGAGCCTGGCCGTTCTGCCAGAGGCACCGGGATCCCCCATAATTTTAGCTAAATCCATATAGCTTTCCAACATATCCGCTCGTTCGGGCCCATTGAGCAAGCTTTTAAGTTCTGCAGTGACGTTTTCAGTATTGCAGTCATTCTGAATCAGTTCAGTAACCACTTTTTTATCCATGATCAGGTTCACAAGTGAAATAAATCTGATTTTCACCAGCATCCTGGCAATTGCAATTGAAATTGCCCCCCCTTTGTAAACCACTACCTGCGGAACTTTAAACAACGCCGTTTCTAAAGTGGCTGTTCCCGAGGCAACAACAGCAGCTTTTGCCACCTGCAGCAAATCATAGGTTTGCCCGAATACAAGCTTCACATTTTCAGCGCCGTTGAACTGCTCGTAATAAGCAGGCTGGAAACTGGGCGCTGCGGCCACCACAAATTGCTGATCCGGAAAATTACTGATCACGCTAAGCATTACCGGGAGTAATCTTTCGATCTCCTGTTTACGGCTTCCCGGGAGCAGTGCAATAATCTCCGTGTTGTTCAGCCCATTCCTGCTGAGGAAACTGGCATCCGGCACAAATGCCGACTTCTCATCAAGCAAAGGATTACCTACATAGTCTACCTTCATCCCCCATTGCTGATAAAAATCAACCTCAAAAGGCAGGATGCAAAACATCTTGTCGACAACCTTTTTAATTTTTAATACCCGCTTCTGGTTCCATGCCCATACTTTTGGGGATATATAATAACACACCTTAATATGGTGCTCCTTTGCAAAAGCAGCAATTTTGAGATTGAAGCCAGGAAAGTCAATGAGTACCAGTACATCAGGAGCATATGCTTTGATATCTTCCTTGCAGGTTTTCATATTCCTGAGGATAGTCTGAAGATTCAGGACAACTTCGGTAAAGCCCATGAAGGCCATATCGGCATAGTGCTTTACCAGCTTACCACCTTCGGCCTCCATTTTGTCACCGCCAAAGTATCTGAAATCCGCCCCAGCATCCTCTTCTTTCAGCGCCTTCATCAGGTTGGCGCCGTGCAGATCGCCTGATGCCTCACCGGCTACAAGATAATACTTCATGACTGCGATATTTTATAGAAAAAGAAAAGAAAGCCCCAGATAAATGTGGCACTCAGAATTCCTCTTCCCGTGTTTTCTTTATTGATTTTGAAAAAATATTTGAGCAGCAGGGCATTCACTGCAATGCAGCCGATCAGCAGCAGGTCTGCCTTTGCCAGCATCGCCACGCGGTGCATAACAAACCATACAATGGAAATCAGCAGGCCAGGTACAACAAGGCCGATCCCAAAGCCGGCCCATACGCTATTGCGGATGCGGTTAATCATTAAATGTCCATGAGTTTAGCAAAGGGATCGCATGGTGCGCGGTAAGATCAAACTGTACAGGCACAACGGAAACAT
This sequence comes from Pedobacter westerhofensis, assembly GCF_900182595.1. Classification (GTDB taxonomy): domain Bacteria; phylum Bacteroidota; class Bacteroidia; order Sphingobacteriales; family Sphingobacteriaceae; genus Pedobacter; species Pedobacter westerhofensis. Next base: position 38,635 of record NZ_FXTN01000016.1, read on the forward strand.
AACCGTGGTCAAGGGCCCATACATCGGTATCTTCTCCCTTATCATTATTCTGGAACACACCCGTTAACCAGTAATAAGGACGGCCATAGGGATCCTGGCGCTCATCAAATTCTTCTGCCCATTTCGCATTCGCCTGACGGCAGATTTTAATCCCTTTGATTCCGTTTCCTTTAGGAAAGTTCACATTCAGCAATGTAGCCTGCGGCAAACCATTGTCCAGTACCTGCTGTGCAATGCTTTTTACATATTTGAGACAGTGACTGAAATCTGCTTCCTCAGCGTAATCATCCAGGGAGAACCCAATAGATGGAATACCCTCGATCGCCCCTTCTACGGCAGCAGACATCGTGCCCGAATAAATGACATTGATCGAGTTGTTTAGTCCGTGGTTAATACCAGATACACACAGATCGGGCTTTTTGCCCTTAAAGATTTTATTTACGGCAAGCTTGACGCAATCTACCGGCGTGCCTGAACATTTGTACATTTCTACCCCTTCATACAGATCTACCTTATTGAAACGCATTGGCTTCCCTATGGTGATCGCATGTCCCATGCCCGATTGAGGGCCATCGGGCGCAACAACAACTACATTTCCCAATTCTTTTACTGCTTCAATCAGATTTTTAATCCCCGGCGCAGTAATACCGTCATCATTTACTACTAAAATATTGGGTCTGGAATGCTGTTTCTTCATGAGGGTAAAAGTACAAGATTATAGTATAAAACTGTGATAATTTCATTTTCAAAAGTATATTTGAGTAAACTTGTTAAAGACTAACCCAACATCATCTATCAATTTCTGTAACTAAATGAACAATAGAACGTCATAGCCTAATAACCGTTCAATACCGGGCAAAAGCGTTCCTGATGAGGACAAAGAAAGACAAAAAATTAACTGACCAAAAATGAAACCTCATGAGCTTACCATTTATAAAAAAATGCGGTACCTCATGAAAGCTTCATCACAACTAAAAAACAAACTAACTGAAAATGAAAAAAAACTTATTAATGCTCCTGTGCCTCCTGATCTGCGGGACTGGCCTGATGGCACAAACCCTATACCAGTGGAAAACCGCCTCCTCCGCCGGATATACCTACAGGTACGTGACCAACGATCCTACAAAATCCCGCTTTTACACGCTGAAGAACGGATTAACAGTGATCCTCTCTGAGAACACGAAAGAACCAAACATCCAGTACAGAATGGCCGTAAGAGCCGGCAGCAATACCGACCCAAGGACTGCAACCGGACTTGCACATTACCTTGAACATCTTTTGTTCAAAGGAACCGATCGCTTTGGCACCATGGACTACGCTAAAGAGAAGCCGCTGCTGGATAAAGTATCAGCCTTGTATGAAAAGTACCACGCTACTACCGACCCTGCAAAACGCAAAGAAATCTACGCAGAAATAGATAAAACTTCCGGAGAAGCATCAAATTATTCTATTGCCAATGAGTATGATAAGATGATGAAATCTATTGGCGGACAGATTACAAACGCCCATACCTGGTATGAGGAAACGGTTTACGAAGAAGATTTCCCTTCCAATGCTACCGATAAATTCCTTGCCCTGCAGGCCGAGCGTTTCCGTGCACCGGTATTCAGGATTTTCCACACTGAGCTGGAAGCCGTATACGAAGAGAAAAACCGCGGACTGGACAATGACAGCTGGAAGATCAATGAGAAATTAAATGCGCTGCTCTATCCTACGCATAATTACGGACAACAAACTACCATCGGTACGGTAGAACATCTTAAAAACCCTTCACTGGTAGAAATCCGCAAGTTCTATGACAAATACTATGTACCGAACAATATGGCACTGGTACTGTCGGGCGATTTCAAACCGGACGAGATGATCAAAAAGGTTGATGCAGCTTTCTCTTTTATGCAATCCAAACCTGTGGCGGCCTATGCCCCGGCACCGGAAAAACCACTGATCAAAATCCAGACTGCCGATATTTATGGCCCAAGCGCCGAGGTAGTGCGGATTGGCTACAGGGGTTACGCAGAAAATACCAGACAGAGCATGTTGCTTGACCTGATTGGCAGTATCCTTTCAAATGATAAAGCAGGCCTGCTGGATATCAACCTGAATAAAAAACAAAGGGTATTGAGCTCTGGCGCGGGATATCAGCAGATGAAAGACTATGGTACATTTATCTTACTGGCACAGCCTAAACAGGGACAAACGCTTGAAGAAGCGAAAGCGCTGCTGCTTGGCCAGATCGCCCTGCTCAAAAAGGGAGCGTTTGATGAAAGCCTGATCAAAGCTACTGTAGCAAACAGCAAACTGGCCCTGTTACAGTCTTTCGATAAAAACGATTTCCGCGCTGAAACGATCACGAATGAGTTTATCATGAACCGCGCAACCAAATGGGACAAATCTTTGGGCAATCCTGACGCTATGGCTAAGGTGACCAAGAAAGAGGTTGTGGACTTTGCCAACCAGTTTTTCAAAGATAACTACGTGGTAATCCTGAAACACAAGGGTGAAGATAAAACCATACAGAAAGTGGAGAAACCGGCAATCACTGCGGTTAAAACAAATACCAATGAAACGTCAGATTTCACTAAAAACCTGCTAGCGGCAACATCAAAACCAATAGAGGCACGTTTCCTGGATTACAGCAAAGACCTTAACTTTGGTAAGGCCGGCATTGCCGATGTGGTAGCTGTCCAAAATAAGGAAAACAGTATTTTTACCCTGAGCTACCGTTTTGATATGGGCACCTGGAACAATAAGATGACTCCTTTTGCGGCCAAATATCTGACATATCTGAGCACTGATAAATATACTGCTGAGGAGATTAGCAAGCAGTTTTATAACATCGCCTGCAATTACTCTTTCAATGTGACCAATGATGTAACTACGATCACCATCAGCGGCCTGCAGGAGAATTTTGACCAGGCGGTAAACCTTGTAGAACATGTATTTGCAAACTGCAAGGCCAATGAAAATGCCTTAACTGAACTAAAAAGCAGCATCCTTAAATCAAGGGAAAACACGAAACTGAATAAGGCGGCAATTCTTTCAGGCCTGATGAGCTACGCCCAGTACGGGCCGCAGAACCCTACAAACTTTGCGCTGACCAATGACGAGGTGAAACAAATGACCTCTGCGCAGCTGCTGGACATCATCCATCACCTGAAAAACTACAAACACAGCATCAATTATTACGGACCTGAAACGCTTGACGTATTTACCAAAAACATTGAAAAGGTACATACCCTGCCTTCAGCATTTACTGAACCCGCAGCGGCACAAAAATTCAGCTATACCAACAGCACAGACAACCAGGTATACTTTGCCAACTACGATATGGTACAATCTGAAATCCGCTGGGTAAGGAACAACGGCAAGTATGATCCGTCACAAGCTGCAAAAATCTCGTTATTCAACAGTTATTTTGGTGGTGGAATGGGATCAATTGTATTCCAGACGATCCGCGAATCCAAAGCCCTGGCGTACTCAACCTTTGCTTACTACGCCACTCCTGATAAAAACACGAAGGATTATTCAATGGTGGCCTATGTAGGGAGCCAGGCTGATAAAATGCCGGATGCCGTGGCTGCAATGAATGAGTTGCTGAATGTGATGCCTGAATCGGATAAAAACTTTGAATCTTCAAAATACAGTGCGCTCAATGCCATTGAAACTTCGAGAGTCACAAAAGACGATATCATCACGCATTACTATGCCGACAAGAGATTGGGCCTTGATCACGATTCCAGGATCGATGAATACAATGGCCTGAAGCCTTTAACCTTTGCAGACATCAAAACCTTTCATCAAAGCAACGTGGCCAATAAGCCATACAGTTATTGTATCGTTGCCTCTGATAAAAAGGTAAAAGCTGAAGATATGCAAAAGTTTGGTAAGCTGAATACGCTGACTTTAGAGCAAATATTTGGATACTAATCTCAGATCAAAAAAAAATGGTATATGAAAAATCATATACCATTTTTTTTTGCTTGCCGGAATCAATTGATATGATTCGGACTTCTTTTATCCATTATAAAGATTTCAGCCAATCAATGACCTCATCGCGTGTCTTACCTGTTTTCTGCTGAATCCTTCCATAAAGCTCATCATCTTTCCCTTCTTCATGTTTCAGGTCATCATCAGTAAGATCGCCATAAGCCTGTTTCACTTTACCTTTTAATTCGTTCCACTTTCCTTTTAATTCTAACTTATCCATGGTAGTATGTTTTTAGTTTACTATTGAACTACACTAACAACACCTGGGACAAGTATTTGTTTTATGGCAGAGCCTGCATAAACACAGGCTCAGGAACTTTGTGGGTTTACAGCTTTTTAGCAGCCTCAATGATCTCCTCTACTACAGCAGGATCAAGCAAGGTGCTTGTATCACCAAGATTGGAAGTTTCACCTTCAGCGATCTTTCTCAAAATCCTGCGCATGATCTTACCGGAGCGCGTTTTCGGCAGACCGGTAACGAATAAAATCTTGTCAGGTTTAGCTATTGCACCAATCACACGGGTTACCGTTTGCAGGATATCCTTTTTGGTGAGGTCAGACTCATTATGCAGTTTAGGATAGATGACAAAAGCAAAGATACCCTGGCCCTTGATCTCATGGGGATAACCCACAACCGCGCTTTCTACTACACCGGCATGCATATTAATCGCATTTTCTACCTCTGCGGTACCAATTCTGTGTCCTGATACATTGATCACATCATCCACCCTTCCGGTGATCTTGTAATAGCCGTCCTCATCCCTCATACAACCGTCACCTGTAAAATACAGATCAGGATAAGTAGAGAAATAGGTTTGCTTGCAGCGCTCATGATCACCATAGGTAGTGCGCAGCATACCCGGCCATGGGAACTTGATACAGAGGTTACCGTTTACACCATTGCCTTCAATCTCATTTCCCTGCTCATCTACCAGGATCGGCTGTATGCCCGGCAGAGGCAAAGTAGCGCAGGCCGGTTTCAGCGGTGTCACAAAGGCAATAGGCGAAATCATCAGTCCACCGGTTTCCGTTTGCCACCAGGTATCCACAATCGGGCAGTTCTTGTGCCCTACCTCTTCATCAAACCAGTGCCATGCCTCTTCATTGATGGGCTCACCAACAGATCCCAGTACGCGCAGGCTGCTCAGGTCTATTTCGTTTAAAGGTTCAGTACCATAGCTCATCAGCGAGCGGATAGCCGTAGGTGCAGTATATAAAATATTTACTTTGTGTTTTTCTATCACTTCCCATAACCTTGATGGTGTAGGGTGCGTAGGCACACCTTCAAACATCAGCGTAGTTGCTCCCTGCGAAAGCGGGCCGTATACAATGTAGGAGTGACCGGTGATCCAGCCGATATCTGCAGTACAGAAGAAAACTTCATCCGGCTGGTAGTTGAAGGCATTGCTAAACGTATAACCTGCATATACCATATAACCGCCAACGGTGTGTACCACACCTTTGGGCTTGCCGGTAGAACCAGAAGTATATAGGATAAAGAGCATATCCTCGGCATCCATTTCTTCCGCCGGACAATCTGTATCCACCTGTTTGATCTCATCTTCGAACCAGAGGTCGCGCCCTTTCAGCATCGACACGGGTGTGCGGGTATGGGTAAGTACGATCACCTTCTCCACTGTAGGGCATCCGATCAGTGCATCATCGATCACCTCTTTCAGCTGGATCTGTTTGCTGCCACGGAAAGATCCGTCAGCAGTAATTACCAGTTTACAGGCAGAATCATTGATCCTGTCAGCAATTGATTTAGCGGAAAAACCACCAAAGATCACCGAATGCACGGCACCGATACGTGCACAGGCCAGTACGGCCACGGCAAGTTCAGGTACCATCGGCATATAGATACAGATCCGGTCACCTTTTACGACGCCGTTTTTTTTCAGGACGTTTGCAAAACGGCAAACCTGTTCGTGCAGCACTTTATAAGTAAGGGTAATACTTGATTTTTCAGGGTCGTTAGACTCCCAGATAATGGCAGGCTTATCCCCGTTCTTCGCCAGATGGCGGTCCAGGCAGTTTTCAGTAATGTTCAACTTTGCGCCCTCAAACCATTTGATATTTGGTTCAGAGAAATTCCAGGACAAAACTTTATCCCATTTCTTTCTCCAGAGGAAGTTTTCAGCTATTCCGGCCCAGAATTTTTCGGGCCATTCCACGCTAAACCTATACGTTTCTTCGTATTCGGCAAAAGATTTGATTTGCATAAAATGATTATTTGGTTGTGCTAGTTATGATTTGGTTGTGCAATTATTCGTGTGCTAAAACTATTATTCGTGTACGTGTACAATTATTAGTGTGCTATATTACTCAAATATAATTTATTCGAAAGGTATATAAATATTTATTAATGGAAATTTTACCTGATCAGAGGCTTCGCTGTATGGTGTAGCCTGCTCAGAATAAGCAGCAACGTTTATTTACAGGAATTTGTATACCTTTATAGCCGGAGAGCGCACAAATTCTGCATTATTTTCAAAAATAATCTCGTGTAGTATTGGTTGTTACAATTATTTTTGTGATATTTGCACACTCTTAAAAAATTAAGCGAAGAACAATTTAAATATATATATATTAAAGGCATGTCTAGAGTTTGTGATTTAACCGGAAAAAAGGCAATGAGTGGTTTTAATGTTTCTCACTCAAACGTTAAAACTAAACGTAAGTTTTATCCCAACTTACAACTTCAGAAATTTTATATTCCTGATGAAGACCGTTGGATAACACTGAAAGTTTCTACTTCAGCTATCAAAACCATCAATAAAATTGGTATTACTGAAGCGATCAACCGTTTCGTTAAAAAAGGATTTTTGTAAAAAACATTGTTGATGTGAAATCAACTAAAACAATAAAAAAAATGGCAAAAAAAGGTAACAGAGTACAAGTTATTCTAGAGTGTACAGAGCATAAAACTAGCGGCATGCCAGGTATGTCTAGATATATCTCTACAAAAAACCGTAAAAACACTACTGAGAGATTAGAATTGAAAAAATTCAATCCAGTGTTGAAAAAAGTAACGGTTCACAAAGAAATTAAGTAATAACCATTTCCAATCTTTTAGATCATGGCAAAAAAAGTAGTTGCAACCCTGAAAACAGGTAAAGGTAAAGAATATTCAAAAGTTGTTACGATGACTAAATCACCAAAAAGTGGTGCTTATTCTTTCAAAGAAGTTATCGTTCACAACGATCACGTTAAAGATGCTATTGCTGGAACAAGCAAGTAATTTTAATATTTAATCATATTAAAGCCGTCCCTTCATTCTGATGGGAGGGCTTTTTTTGTTTTCATCTATATTTCTATGGGATTATTTGATTTCTTCAAGAAAAAAGAAACCGCCCCTGAAGCTCAGGAGGCACTTAATAAAGGTTTAGAGAAAACTAAAGAAGGGTTCCTTAGCAAAATCACCAAGGCCGTTGCCGGAAAATCTACTGTAGATGACGACGTACTGGATAACCTTGAAGAGGTTCTCGTAACTTCTGACGTGGGCGTAACCACTACACTGAAAATTATAGAGCGTATTCAGGAAAGGGTAGCAAAGGACAAGTACCTTTCTACATCTGAGCTGAACCTGCTGCTGCGTGATGAAATCCAGCTCCTGCTGGCAGAAAATAACAGCAATGATTTCCGCAGTTTTGAATACGGAGACCATAAACCCTATGTGATCATGGTGGTTGGTGTAAATGGCGTGGGTAAAACTACTACCATCGGCAAGCTTGCCCATAAACTGAAAGCCGAAGGGCTGAAAGTAGTACTGGGCGCAGCAGATACCTTCAGGGCTGCAGCGGTTGAGCAGATCAAGTTATGGGGCGAAAGGATTGATGTAAGAGTGGTAGCACAGGCCATGGGTTCAGACCCGGCATCTGTAGCGTACGACACGATACAGTCGGCCGTAGCCAATGGCGAGGATGTGGTGATTATTGATACTGCGGGACGCTTGCACAACAAGATCGGGCTGATGAACGAGCTTGGCAAGATCAAAAAGGTAATGGAGAAAGTAATTCCCGGTGCCCCGCATGAGATCTTACTGGTACTGGACGGTTCTACCGGACAGAACGCTTTTGAGCAATGCAAACAGTTTACCGAGGCCACAGATGTAAATGCACTGGCCATTACAAAACTCGACGGAACGGCCAAAGGCGGCGTGGTGATCGGCATCTCCGATCAGTTTAAGATCCCGGTGAAATACATCGGGGTTGGTGAAGGTGTAAATGACCTTCAGTTATTTGATAAAAAGGCTTTTGTTGACGGACTATTTAAATAGTTTTCCCGACGATAAAAGCGACAATATATACATACAATGAACACAAAAACTGCTTCTAAAATTATACCTCTTAAACAACCTAAGATCAATGTAATTACATTGGGCTGCTCCAAGAATTTATATGATTCGGAGGTGTTGATGGGACAATTGAAAGGAAATAGCCTCAATGTGGTTCATGAGTCGAACAATATCAATAAAGACGATATCGTTGTGATCAATACCTGTGGTTTTATTGATAATGCAAAACAGGAGTCTATTGATACGATTCTTCAGTACAGTCAGCTGAAAGAAGAAGGCAAAGTGAGCAAAGTAATCGTTACCGGATGTCTTTCTGAACGGTACAAACCTGAACTTGAATCTGAGATTACCAATGTAGATGCCTTTTTTGGCACCAATGATCTCCAGAATATATTACATTCCCTGGGTGCAAATTATAAGCATGAGCTCATCGGCGAAAGGTTACTGACCACGCCATCACATTTTGCCTATTTCAAAATTGCAGAAGGCTGTAACCGTCCCTGCTCTTTCTGCGCCATCCCGCTGATGCGTGGTAAGCACGTTTCTACCGAGATGGAAGCACTGGTGCATGAGGCAAAGATCTTAGCGGCCAACGGTACAAAAGAACTGATCCTGATTGCACAGGACCTTACCTATTACGGCCTGGATATCTACGGTAAACGTAATCTTGATGAATTGCTGAGACGTTTATCTGATATCAACGGCATCGAGTGGATCCGTTTACAATATGCTTATCCATCAGGTTTCCCTATGGAGATCCTGGATGCCATGAACGAACGTGAGAATATCTGCAAATACCTGGATATGCCGTTACAGCACATCACAGATAATATGCTGAAATCAATGCGACGCGGTATTACCAAACAGAAAACAATTGATATCGTAAACCAGATCCGCGATAAAGTTCCAAACATCGCGATGCGTACTACATTGATTTGCGGTTATCCCGGCGAAACCGAAAGAGATTTTGAAGAGATGCTGCGCTGGGTTGAGGATACCCGTTTTGACAGACTGGGCTGTTTCACCTACTCTCATGAAGAGAAAACACATGCCCATAATTTGGTAGACGATGTGCCTGATGAAGTAAAACAGGAGCGTGTGGATGCGATTATGGAATTACAGCAGGGTATTTCATTTGATATCAACCAGGAAAAAGTTGGCAATACCTACAAAGTCCTGGTAGACAGAAAAGAAGGTGATTTCTTTATCGGACGGACGGAATATGACTCTCCGGAGGTTGATAATGAGGTTTTAATTGATGCCAGCACAGGATACGCTGCCAACGGAACTTTTGTAAATGTGCATATCGAGCGTGCGGAAGACTTCGATCTATATGGACAGATTGTAAAATAATTTTGGCAGATATTGAATTGTAGTTTATTAGCGTAATTTCGTGGCAATGCAGGCCAAGTACATCACGTATCAACAAACAAATTCCTTTTCATCTGTTGTATTAGATTACATCGGTGGAAAAGAAAATCTGGAGTCTTTTTATAAATACTCCCCTACTCTTCAGGGCTTTGAAAAGGCAATAGAAGACCGCAAATTTTCGGGCGACCGCAATTTGCTGGTTGATACCCTCAAAAGGCAATACAGCCAGCTGAACCCTTCGGCTTTGGTAGCTCAAAATATCAACTTATTAGCTGATGACCGTACGTTTACGATTACAACGGGTCATCAGCTCAATATATTCACAGGCCCACTTTATTTTATTTATAAGATTGTTACGGCAATTAAGCTTGCAGCAGATCTGAAAAAGGAATATCCGGCTTATAATTTTGTTCCTGTTTACTGGATGGCTACTGAAGACCATGATTTCGAAGAGATCAATAACGTCAAAGTAGAGGACAAAAGGATCACCTGGCAAACAAAAGTTGCCGGTGCTACCGGCAGGATCAATACGAAATCCATTACTGAAGCACTGGTGGCTTATAAAGGCTATCTGGGCATCAGCGAAAACGGGCACAAACTGGCGCAGCTGGTAGAGAAAGCCTATACCGGCAATCAAACGCTGGCAAATGCCACACGCGAGCTTGTAGACGCGCTGTTTGGCGCCAAAGGCCTGGTCTGTACCGATGCTGATGATGCAGCATTGAAAGCACAGTTCTCAGACATCGTTTACCGTGACATCACCGAACAAAACAGCTTTAAACTGATTAACGAAAGCAGTGAAGCCTTAGAAAAAGCAGGTTACAAACCTCAGGTAAATCCAAGAGAGATCAATTTCTTTTACATGGACGAGCAGCTCCGTGAACGTATTGTAGAAGAAAACAACGAATATAAAGTCCTCAATACTTCCATCAGCTTCAGCAAAGAAACATTAAAGGATGAAATAGCGCAGCATCCTGAGCGCTTTAGCCCTAATGTGGTGATGCGTCCCGTGTACCAGGAGGTGATTCTTCCAAACCTAGCCTATATCGGGGGCGGCGCAGAAGTAACCTACTGGCTGCAGTTAAAGGCAAACTTTGATTTCTATGGCGTATTCTATCCAATATTAATGCTGCGGAATTCTGCCCAGGTCGTGGATGAGAGAAGTTCCAAAAAAATGGAAAGCCTGGGGATCAACTCTGTTAGCTTATTTGATACCGATGAGCATTTGAAAAATCAGTGGATCAGGGCAAATGTAGTGGACGACCTGCTTACGCTTGAAAAGGAACAGCAACAGATCATTGCAATCTTTGAACAGATCAAAGTCAACTCCTACAAAGTGGACAAAGGACTCTCATTATCTGCTGAAGCCGCAAAGGTAAGGACACTGAGACTGGTAACCAATCTGGAGAAAAAACTGATGCGTGCGGAAAAACGCAAACACAGCACTGCACTGCAGCAAATCGAGAACCTGAAAGATAAACTGTTCCCCAATGGTGTATTGCAGGAAAGGGTACTGAATATTGCTCCGATGTATGTGCTGTACGGAGATGACTTTATTGACAGCCTTTTTGCTGCATTTCAACCACTCGACTATAAATTCACTATTTTGTACGCTTAACACTCGCCCATGACCTCATATACTTTCACAGAAGAAAAACTCAGGAATTTCACCAGGAACGTATTTTTGAAAATGGGATGCCCTCCGGCAGATGGTGATCTGGCAACAGATGTTTTATTAAGTTCTGACCTCCGCGGGATCGACTCACATGGTGTAGCCCGTTTAAGCGGCTATATCCGCCTCTGGGAAAAACAGCGTATCAACGCGACACCAAACATTCGTGTAGTGCATGAAACACCAACGACAGCTACTGTAGACGGTGACGCGGGATTGGGATTGGTGGTTGCGCCTTTTGCAATGAAAGTAGCGATAGAAAAAGCGGCCATCTATGGTACAGGATGGGTAGCTGTAAAAAATTCCAACCATTTTGGCATTGCCGGCTATCACGCCTTAATGGCAGTAGAAAAAGAAATGATCGGCATCAGCATGACCAATGCGAGTCCGCTGGTTGCTCCCACTTATGCCAATGAAAGGTTATTGGGCACCAACCCTATGTGTTATGCCTTCCCGGCAGGGAAATATCCTCCGGTAGTGGTAGATATGGCCACAGCAGCTGCAGCAAATGGCAAACTTGAAATTGCCCAGCGTGCAAACCTGCCAATTCCTGAAGGATGGGCACAGGATAAAAATGGTAAAATCTCTACTGATCCGAATGAACTGAAAGCCGGCGGATCGTTGCTCCCGCTGGGAAGTGACAAAGACCATGGCAGCCACAAAGGCTATGGATTAAGTGCTACTGTAGATATCCTTACGGCAGTACTCTCAGGCGCCAACTACGGCCCATGGGTACCACCTTTTGTGGCATTCCTGGAACCATCAGCTAATCCTGTAGGTGAAGGCCTTGGCCACTTCTTTGGGGCAATGCGTGTAGATGGCTTCCGCCCTGCGGCAGACTTTAAACAGCATCTTGACAACTGGATTGAGCGCTTTAAAAGTGCGAAGACTGTAGACCCTTCTAAAAAGGTAATCATCCCGGGAGAACCGGAATATGCCTTTGAACAGGAACGCAGGGTATCAGGTATTCCACTGGTAGAACCTGTAGTGCTTGACCTGAACGAGCTTGCGGATAAACTCGGTATCGAAAGACTGTCCGTTTAGATAACTTAAATGATTGAATTTCGCTCTACATCATTCCCTCATCTGCCAAAGAGAGATATCCTTCTTTTGTTACGATGATATGATCGTACACAAAAAGGTCTAGCAACTGAGCACCGTCCTTAATCTTCTTTGTTGACCTGATATCTTCATCCGAAGCTACTAAATTGCCACTAGGATGATTGTGAGCCAATATTATAGCAAATGCTCCAGCTTTTAGAGCAGTCGCAAAAATAATTTTTGGATCGGCAATAGTACCGGTAGTTCCCCCAGATGATAAGTCTGCAATTCCTATTAATTGAGCAGAACTATTTAGCAATACAATTTTAAATTGTTCCTGTAATTCTATTAGATTAGAATCCCATTTTTTTCTTAGCAAGGCATAAACATCCTTTGAATCGCGTAATGTCAAGCGTTCGGATGCTCTCACCTTTGGGCGGTATTTTAAAGTAATCTCAGGAATCTGTGACAATGAAATTGGCCTCATAGTTCGAATTGATTATGTAATTTTATAAAATAAATTTCCAATACTGGAAATAAGCAAACAAATTTTACCAAAGGCTCACTAACATAATTATTTAAATAGATATCTAATTAGTTAATCAGTCGTTACAATTGATTTATTTACGTACTCAAATGTAAAAAATAAAACCTATGGTATAAAGTTTTATACCAATTATTTTTACTACAAAGTGCATATTTCGTGATATAAAATAACCGGACATGGATTCCTTACAATTGAAGTTGGGTGCACGTATAAAAATGATGCGCGAGAAAAATGGTTATAGCATCAGGTCTTTCGCTTTAATTGCCGATATGGAACACCCTCAACTAATTAATATCGAGAAAGGGAGGGTTGATCTGCGCCTTTCAACTATGAAAAAAATCGCAGATGCGCTGGTGATTGAGGTTGATGAACTACTACGGTTTAATGACTAAAATCCTTATTAATGATTATCGCTGCTGTTCATTTTCCAGGCAGGATTCTTTTCCCAGTCCGCTGGAAAACCCATGTAGGAAATATTGATTTTCGGGTATTCTTTCAGCAGTTCGCTGAACTTTTTTATCATGCTGTTCTCAGGATTGATAGCATTAAGTAGCCTTATCATAACCGAAATCGTTCCGTAAAGACTGGAATTGAAAGAAGGTAATAGTTCCCCGGCAAATTTTATTGATTTTTTTGCCGGGATGATAAACCTGTCTGCGCTGGTTCCTCTATTCCATAGCCGGGCATGATGTGCACAGATATTGCGGATGTTAGTTAGATAGGTGAGCCAGGAGATTAATATAATTTCAGGAATGCCAAATGCTGATGCTATTCCGGTCTTCTCCTTGCATGATTTAAGCGCTTCATAAAGCCTCGCCAGTTTTCCCATTGACAGTATCTCCAATGCCATATTTGATGGCGGCAACGGATCTGAGTACTTTTCCTTAAATTTAGTAATAAACAACTCTGTGGCTTTGTCGAAATTTTCTTTCACACAATTATTAATATAATTATGCGAATCTATGTACCTCCGGGGAATAGGCTTATTCCCCTTTTTAAGTTTATCTAAAAGATCCTGATCAATTTCTTCTGGCTTGTTAAAGTGCTTTCTATCGGTATACCAAAAAAGGCCATATGCCAACGAATAATTGTTTGTCAATAAAGCGCGCGTAGCAACTTCAATTCTTTCAAGATAAGCAGCAATTAAATAGCGTAATTTTTTATCAAAGTTGTAAGTGTCAATGATGTCTTCAAAGGTAGTGCCTTTTTTGAATTTGTGCCTGCCATCATCCAACTGAAAATGATACATATATCCCGTTAGCCGATAGTAACCTACTGTTATAAGGTATTTTTCCGCGCGCCTGTCATCTGTGATCTCAAGGCCCCTTTCTTTAAGTAACGCGATCTGCTCAGCAATAGTGGTAGCGGTTTTTTCGTAAAGCATGGAAATCTTGGGCAAAAAAAAGCCTCGCAAAGTGTGCTTATATCAGAGGCATGCGAGGGGTTATTGAGACAAATATAAGAATTATATAAATTAAAATAAAAAATATATTGTTGATTTTAATAATCTAAATGCTTCCGCTTTCACAAAAAGTAGCAAAAATTAGTTTTGGATCAGCAATGCATAAACCCACACTCTCATGCCACCGTTTCAGGCAAGCCTAGTACAACCCTAGTCCCACCCTAGCCCTGGCCTAATCCCACCTTATCTGCTGAGTACATTAGTACACCGCTTCAGTAAAGGAAGCAAACCAGCAGTCATATTGCTTCCCAAAAGCGACACATGCTCGCTGCGACATATCACGACAAATAGGACAAGTGCCTGATTTTGATTGAATTGAATAATTCTATTTTCTATTTTTGTTTAAACTAAAAGCATAAATTATGGCAATACAAACAAATGGGCCATTAGGGCCCTTCTCGGGAAAACTTGGAAAAGTAATAGGTTATGTTGACAAAAAATCAGGAAAGCAAAGATTACGTTCAATTGGCAAATATCGTGACCGGGAGCCGAGCGATGCTGAACTGGCAACACGAGTGAAAACCACTATTACTGCAGATTTCCTGTCCTTCACTAAGGGGTTTACTGATATAGGTTTTGGACAATATGCAGAATTACAGCGTATGACAAGTCCATGGCATGCAGCCTCATCTTTTACAAGAAAGGCAATTACTGGTAAATATCCAGACCTTAAGATCGATTTCGCTAAATTGTTGGTCTCCACAGGAGAGATGCCTGTTGTGCATCATCCAGAGGTGGTTGCTGTAGAGGATGCGCTAATGTTTTCCTTGGATACTAGCTATGACGAGAGCACCGGAACGGCAGCCAATGACCGGGTTATGCTCCTCGCTTATTTCCCTGATTTCCTGCGTAGTGTTTATACGATAAGCGGAGCCCGCAGAAGCGAGGGATATGATTTGCTAGCATTACCACGAATGACAGCCGGAAAAACTGTAGAAACCTTTATTGCATTCATGTCTGCAGACCACAAAAGAATTTCCAATAGTATTTATACAGGTCAGATTATCAATTTGCACAAATATTAATGATCTAAATAGATTCAATTGGATTTCAAATGGCGTCATGCGGCTAAATAAGCTCGAAAAAGAACTCCCCTCTTTTGGACTATTGTTGAAGCGCAACAGTAGTTTAAACTCGGTATCGAAAGATTATAAAAAAAAGAGCGTTGTTATTTCGATGCCTAGCGTTTTTTTGCGTAGCAAAATCATGCAGCATCGAAATAACAACACTGTTTTTTTAGTGTATTCCTCTGAATATCCTGCTCCACCTGATCTTGCTGAAGAAAGATCCGTTGGTATCATAACTCATCCAGATGAACAAGGCTTTCCCTACGACATGGTCTTCAGGAACAAAGCCCCAGTACCGTGAATCCAGTGAATTGTGCCTGTTATCACCCATCATCCAGAAGTAGTTCATTTTGAAAGTATAACTGTCAGTTTTAACCCCGTTGATTATCCAGCCTGTACCTGATTTTTCCAGTTTATTACCTTCATAAATCTCGATAGCACGTTTATACAAAGGCATCGTATTACTGTCCAGTTTAACTGTCCATCCTTTTTTAGGGATCTGGATCGGCCCCCAGTTATCAGCATTCCATTTTCTGTTAGGATCCTGCGGGAACACGCTCGGTTCAGCAGCGCCGGGCGCAGCAGTTCGCTGAGTTACAGCAGCCACAAAATCCAGTTTTTTCACCTCTTCCATCTGATCAGGAGTACCGATAAAGTTATAGCTGTCCTGCGAAATCGCCATGATATCCCTTTCGATGATAAAGCCCATATCCTCAAAAACCTGGAAATTCACATCGCTGCTTTTAAACTTCACCGTATAATCAATCTGGCCTGTTCGTTTCATCGGCTCGGCTTTACCGTTTACTGACACCAGTCCGTTTGACATGCTCAGCACATCGCCGCTGATTCCTATACAGCGCTTAATATAGTTCTCGCGCTTATCTACCGGCCTGCTTACAATCGTGTACTGACTGCGGACAGCCTCGCGGCCTACAGCACGTACCATTTCATAGTAATCACGGTCCTGCGCCTCTAAGGCTACCGTATCTCCATCAGGGAAGTTAAACACAACTACATCATTTCTTTTGATGTCCTGAATTCCCGGAAGCCTTCTGTATTTCCACTGTACGCCATCCCAGTACGCCTTAGTACCTGTGATTGGCATCGTATGATGCGCAAAAGGAAAAGCAACAGGCGTCATCGGGATCCTGGCGCCATAATTCACCTTACTTACAAACAGAAAATCGCCAATCAGCAGCGATTTCTCCATTGAACCCGTAGGGATTGTATACGCTTCTATAAAAAATACGCGGATGACAGTCGCGGCAATTACAGCGAAAATGATGGCGTCAAACCATTCCTTACTTTTAGTTTTTTTCTTTTTTGGCGCAGTATCATTCTTCTTTTGCCAGAACTTCAAATTCATATTTTTTGCTATTTAAAATTAAATATATCAGATATATTATAAAATCCCTGTTTGTTTTTTAACCACTCCGCAGCAACGACGGCGCCGAGTGCAAAACCAGCACGGTTATGTGCCGTATGTTTGATCTCAATCTCATCTACTTCAGAGCTGTACAGTACAGTATGTGTGCCCGGAATATTCTCAATTCTTTGTGAAGCAATCAGCACCTGGTCCTGCTTTACCACTTCAATTTCGTTCTGGCCTTCCAGTTCATTTACCCATTCCGTTTTACGGTCAAGGTTTTCGATAATACCCTCAGCGATGGTCATTGCCGTGCCGCTTGGTGCATCCAGTTTTTGCGTATGGTGTATTTCTTCTACCTGAACATCATAGACGGGATAGTCGTTCATGATTTTTGCCAGCACTTGGTTGATATGGAAAAACAGGTTCACCCCGATACTAAAGTTTGACCCGTACAAAAGTGAATTGTTATTGCTCAGGCATTCATTTTTTATTTCCTGCAGCTGCCCGTACCAGCCTGTGGTACCCACTACCAGCGGCACATTGGCTTCAAAGCAGGTATAAATATTTTTAATCGCAGCATCAGGAAGACTGAAATCGATGGCTACATCTGCTTTCCTTAAGTTTGAGACAGTAAGTTCATCCAGGTTTTTACTACCGATCCTGAGGACGATCTCATGTCCCCTTTCTGTGGCAAAACGCTCAATAATCTGACCCATTTTACCGTAACCGATTAAAGCTATATTCATTGTTTTTATATTTAAAATTTAGATGGTGTATTTTTTTTACAGCCTGAAGCCAATCTTCAGTGCCGGAGCGAAAGAATTAAATCCGTATTTCACGTTTGAATTGATCATGGTGGGAGTAATGTGTATGGCCATGTTATCACCTACATCAAAATATTTAAGGCGTGCATCAACATAAGCTTCGATAATATTTACCGCATACAAAGCCACGAAGGAGAACATCACGACCTCCCTGTTCCTGCGGTATACATCCTTGGCAGTGATTAATCCATCAGTGTTTTGGTACTGAGCTAAAGAGCTTCCCGGCTGAGACTGCCCGCCATTGGCTTCGCGGTATTGAATTTCTTTAAGAAACTTATGATAATTGTTATTATTCTGGATATAAGACATGGCCAGTAAAGTACCGCCAACATAGATTGCAGAAACCTTTATCCCCCGGTAAACCGTCAGTCCGTTGCCGATCTGTCCCCATCCGGGAATCATAGCAGATCGTATAGCAGCCTTTCTGGCGGCGATCTTGCCAAGGTTCACATACTTTGCCGTATCCGCTCTCTGAGGTGTACGCCTGATGCTGTCACCCTTAACTGCAAACTCTTCCTGTCCCCTGACTAACAATGCAGTGCAGCATAACAGGACCGATAACAATAGGATTTTTGACATTACCAGTCTAATAATTCTAATATTCTGCTCAGGTCGTCATTGGAAACGAAAGGGATTTCAATAGCGCCCTTGCCATTCTCGCCTACCTTCAGTTTCACTTTAGTAGCAAACCTCGAGGCCAGGTCTCTTTGCAGCTTCTGGTATTCAAAAGAAACACCTGCCGGCTGTTTTGCAGCTTTGGGCTTCATCTGAAGGCTGTTGATGCTCCGTACCAGTTCTTCAACCTTACGTACAGAAAGACCTTTGTCAATAATTTCCTGGTGAATAAACAGTTGTTTTTCAGGCTCTTCAACGTTAATCAGCGCACGGGCATGGCCCATTGTGATTTTCTGGTCACGGATAGAGATCTGTATAGCTGGAGGCAGTTTCAGCAAACGCAGGTAGTTGGTCACAGTAGACCTGTTTTTTCCTACACGTTCGCCCAGTTGCTCCTGTTTAAGGCTGCACTCGTCCAGCATACGCTGAAAGCTCAGTGCTACCTCTATTGCATTCAAATTTTCGCGCTGGATGTTTTCGATCAGGGCCATTTCCAGCATCTGCTGATCATTGGCCTGACGTACATAAGCAGGAATTTCGGTGAGTCCTGCCAGCTTGGAAGCCCTTAAACGGCGTTCTCCGGAAATCAGCTGGTATTTACCACCTTCAGCACCCCTAACGGTGATCGGCTGTATCAATCCCTGCACCCTGATCGATTCTGCCAGTTCGTTTAGCGCAACCTGGTCAAATTCCGTTCTTGGCTGATATGGATTGGTAGCAATATCACTGATCTTAATCGTACCTATATTGTTAGGTTGGGCCCTCTGTTCAGTTTCACTGATCGGGTTCATCGCATTTTTTGGCGGATGTACCGTATCAGAGTCATCCAAAAGCGCACTTAATCCTCTACCTAAACCTGTTTTTCGCTGAAAAGATGTCATTAAATTTTATTTAAATAGTAGTTACTGAAGTCACGCCCGGGGTTTCTGCAACCAATCCGTTTTTACGGACGATCTCCCTGGCAAGGTTCAGATAATTAATTGCACCCTTACAATTGGCATCATGCATGATCACGGAGACCCCATAACTTGGTGCCTCGCTCAACCGCGTATTACGCTGGATGATCGTATCAAAAACAAGGTCCTGGAAATGTGTTTTCACTTCCTCTACCACCTGATTGGACAGGCGCAAACGAACATCATACATCGTTAGTAAAATACCTTCGATCTCCAGTTCAGGGTTCAGCCTGTTTTGTACGATTTTGATGGTATTGAGTAATTTGCCCAAACCTTCGAGGGCGAAGTATTCGCACTGTACAGGGATAATGACAGAATCTGCTGCTGTAAGGGCGTTGATGGTAATAAGTCCCAAAGAGGGAGAGCAATCGATAATAATAAAATCATACTGGTCTTTGATCTTCTCCAGCACAGCTTTCATTTTATATTCCCTGTTAGTCAGGTTGATCATTTCAATTTCGGCACCAACAAGGTCGATATGTGCCGGCAAAAGATCCAGGTTTGGCGTTTCCGTCTTTTGGATAGCTTGCGAAGGTTCCACATCGTTGATAATGCATTCATAGATACTGTTCTTGATGCTTCTTGGATCAAATCCAATACCTGAAGTAGAATTGGCCTGAGGATCTGCGTCTACCAATAAAGTTTTGTATTCTAATACGGCCAGGCTGGCGGCTAAATTTATAGATGAAGTTGTTTTACCTACACCACCTTTCTGATTTGCCAATGCAATAATTTTACTCATTTATCTTTTTAATAATTACCAATTATTTCCCTGAGAACTTGTGAATTAGATTCTTTATATAAAAAAACGCTATTTTTTCCTATATTTAGGCGCTTTTTAACAATTAGCTAAGATACAAACTAAATGACAATATTAGTGTTAAACACCTAAGTGTTTTAAACATCTTATTAACAATATCACATGGTTACCATCATTTCCGGCACAAACAGACCTGGAAGCAATACGCTCAAAGTCGCAAAATATTATCAGGAAGAGCTTACAAAAAAAGGCCAGGAAGCCAGCATTCTTGATATGATGGAACTTCCGGAAAATTTTATCCAGACGGATATGTTTGGAAACAGGACCGAAGCTTTTGCAAAAATACTCAAAGCGATGGACCGTTCAGAAAAGTTCGTTTTTATCATTCCGGAGTATAACGGTAGTTTTCCGGGCGTTTTAAAAGCCTTTATTGATGCCTGCGATTTCCCGGGAAGTTTCTACAATAAAAAAGCCTGTCTGGTGGGTATATCAGGTGGTAAATATGGCAATATCAGGGGCATCGACCATTTTGTTGGGGTCTGTGGTTACCTGCATATGAATGTTTTGCCGCTGCGCCTGCACATCCCCGCGATCAAGACTGAACTGAACGAAAACAATGCCTTTTTCAAAGAAGACACCCTGAAGTTCACAGAGGAGCAGATCGATAAATTTATCGCATTTTAATTCCTTTTACACTCCGAAGCTTGTCCAGGTTTTCCCTTCGTTGCCGAAAACAAAATACCCCGGATAAAGCATCTCTGCCATATCCTCCAGTGAAGAAACAAAGGATTCAGGATCACTTAAAAAAGCAGAATTATCTTCCATCAGGTACAGCCTGTTGAACTCTACGGCAGGCCATTCGTTCTCCAGCAGTGCCGGTACAATACCCATGAAGTCGAGCATGCTTACCTGCGTTTCGTGGTAGATCAGTACCCGAGCCTGCATCGGATCGTACTGAATTTCGCCACCCGCAGCCTCAATCAGTACATTCAGCAGCGGATTCACTACATTTTGGGTATCCAGACAGCAAACAGGTACTTTGTCCATAAACTTAATCTTATGCAGCACGATATCTACGCGGTCCTGAAGATCTTCGCGCAAGGTTTCATCTTCAACATTATTTATAACTGCATTTAAAAAAGACATAGGATTAATTTATTACTTTGTGCAAAAATACTATTCCTTACCGATGCCCCGAATTATAAAAAACATTTTTTACACTTTGTGTGTGATTGCGCTGTACAGCTGCAGCCGGTCGGCAGACGATGACGGAAAAAAAGTATTCAACCTTAACCTGGATCAGAACCTCACTTCTATGGACCCCGCCTTTGCGCGCAACCAGTATGCGATTTGGATGATCAACCAGATCTTCAACGGTTTAGTCCAGATAGACAGCGCCCTCAACGCTGTGCCTGCAATTGCGAAGTCATGGGAGGTTTCTCCTGACGGACTGAGTTATACCTTTCACCTGCGTAACGATATTTCCTTTCAGGATGATCCGCTTTTTAAAAACGGGAAAGGAAGAAAAGTGATAGCTTCAGATTTCGTGTACAGCTTTAACAGGCTGATAGATCCCAAAGTAGGTTCTTCGGGGGGATGGATTTTCAGCGATAAAGTAACTGACATCCACAATTTCATTGCCGTAAATGATACCACTTTTAAGATCAATTTAACCAAGCCCTTTCCCGCCTTCCTCAACCTGCTGTGCACGCAGTACTGCATGGTAGTGCCAAAGGAAGTGGTAGAGCATTACGGAAAGGACTTCAGGAGCCACCCTGTAGGCACAGGCCCCTTCAGGTTTAAATACTGGAAGGAAGATGAGATTCTCGTATTGTTAAAGAACGAGAATTACTGGGAAAAGGAAAACGGTGTAAAACTCCCGTACCTGGATGCTGTAAAGGTTACTTTTATCAGCGACAAACAAAGCGCCTTCATGAATTTTATCAAAAAAGACCTTGATTATTTCAACAGCGTTGATGGTACCTACAGGGATGATATTCTGACCAAAACCGGGAACATGACCAATAAATACAAGGGTAAATTTCAGCTGATCAAGGCGCCTTACCTTAATACAGAATATGTTGGAATCCTGGTAGACACTTCCAAATCACTGGTGAGAAATTCTCCTTTAAGATTTAAAAAAGTGAGACAGGCGATCAACTATGGTATTGATAAGGCAAAACTGGTAAAATACCTGAGAAACAGTATAGGCGTTCCTGCTACATCCGGGTTTGTGCCCAAAGGCATGCCCGGATTTGACAGCACTGTCGTTAAAGGCTACCATTATGATCCGGCAAAAGCTGCAAGGCTGCTGGCCGAAGCCGGTTACCCGAACGGCAAGGGAATGCCCGAGGTAATGCTGACTACCTCAACATCCTATAAAGACCTGATTGAGTTTATACAGGGTGAGCTGAGCACACTTGGAATGAAGGTTAAGGTAGATGTAAGGCCTACCGCCAGCCTGCGTGAACTGATGGCCAAAAATGAGGTGAACTTTTTCAGAGGTTCCTGGATGGCCGATTATCCTGACGCTGAGAATTATCTTTCTGTTTTTTATTCAAAAAACAAAGTACCCTTCGGGCCAAATTATACGGGTTACTTTAACAAAGAATTTGACAGGCTGTTTGTTGCAAGTTACTATGAGAGAGACGCCAGGAAGCGTTACATCTTAAACCAGCGTATGGATAATATGGTCATCGAAAATGCGTCTGTAGTGCCGATATTGTATGATCAGTCGGTCACCATGCTGCAAAACAACATCAGCGGGTATTCGATTAACCCGCTGAGCTGGATGATTTTGAAGCGTGTGAAAAAGAAGTAATCATTTTTGAATTCTCTATACTAACAATTCTTAATTAGAATAAAGGCTCCACACCATGCTCCCGCATATAATCTTCCACTCTATCAATCTCATTGGTTGGAACCAGGTCTAAAACTGCAGAGTCATTGACAGCCCGCCAAAGCTTATGATTTTCTATATAATCTTTTGGAGGCTCGTCTCCAATTAGAAAAAAATGACCATTTTTTCCCATCGGAGTATCTCTAATTTTATCAATCAAAAACAAATGTGCATTGATCTGCTGCTGAATGATGTGTGGTTTTAGTCCATTGAAATCTTTAGCTTCTCCCGTTACCTGAACCTCATTTTTTCCTATAAACCAAACTTTGGCCGGAACAATTAAACCCGGAATCTTTGTATGATCAATATCTGCATCAAAATTGACATGTTCAGCAATAGATTTGGACAATCTTTTTTTTATCTGCTCGATAGGTTTTAGTACTGACTCATTTGAAGCCGGCAAGGTATAGACGAACTTTTCAAAAAGCTTATTGAAGACGTTTTGATTAATATCCACATCAATCGACTTTGGCGCTGAATAAGTTATTAAGTTATTGGCATATTTGGATAAATAACTGAAATATTGCTCTTTTAAAACAGATGCTCCCCTGTAAGTATTTGAATAATCGGCTTCATATTCATTAGCAAGCTTTTGCAGAGATTTCAAACTGATCTTCAACATGCTAAATGCACCTTCGGAAAATAGTCCTTTTATAATTGATAACTTATCCGCAGAAAATTGAAACTTGCAGGTTTCTTCGTTTCCAATAAAAAGACCTATACTAACTCTTTCATCCACATTTGGACGGATTGTACAGTATAATATTGAGTAAAACGTTTTCATCTTTGTTATTAACGAATAAATTTATGAATAAGTTGTGAAAAAGAGGTTATAGTCTCATTTAACCAAATATCATTCTTAATGATTGCGGAACTAATATTCTCTGATAATAAAGCTTTATCATCACACCACTCCTCCGGCAGCCTTTCTATGATAGCGGGTAAAATCTCGTTACAATCATTTACAAAGGTAGGGAAATTTTGAATCAGTTTGAAAGCCTCTTCTTCCACTTTCGTCTTTTGATTTAGGAAAGTAAAAGCCAGATCAGAAGTTAAAATAGAGTCATCTTCAGACAATTGTGCAAGCGGGCTCCCTAATCTTCCTCCATCAAATATGGTTGAATGGTCGATCGGAATGAACATATGATCGGCAATTAGAATATTGTAATTGTTGTGATTCCGGTCATCATTTGCCACCCAAAAATCAAACAAGGCTATTTTAAGAAGGTCAAGTCTGTTTGTAAATTTTCCTAATTCATAATTATCATTTTTCAACCCCAATAACACATTGGTTGCATCAAAAGCATCATTATTATATTGCAAACCGAATGCCGGCTTTTCAAAATCCACTATCCGAATCCGGCCCTGTAAAATATTTTCCGGAATATGTTCCCTTTTAATATTGACAAAGGCAGCCGGAAATAAATGTAATCCCCACTTCTGCAGAAATTGGTGAGCAACATACTCATTTACTAACTTACTTTTATGATCATACTTGCATGCCTACTCTTCCAAATCACTAGCCAGCACAACAACGGGCATACTTCCGCTGGTATCAATTACACGTGAAATTTCAGAAATTGATTGAAGAAGTGGCAACATCCTGATTAATTTGAATGAAACGCAAGTTAATAGTTTTATACATCTTAACAGAATTATATGAAGCTACAGGAATTTGCAGACATTTAAGTTAAAAGTTCTTTTCCAAAAAACATGTAAATAATAAGATCTTTATCAACTGTAGAACACTGAGAAAACCAATCTTACTGTTTAGGCTGCACTCCTCCGCCCATTCCACCGGCACCTTCGTCCTGTTTCAGGTCGTCATTATTCACGCCCTTTTTCTTTTTAGGCTGCGAGAAGGTAACCTTTCCAAACTTGTAGCTGAAGCTTACGCCAAAAGAGCGCAGTGGATAATAGATGTTGGTACTTTGCAGGAAGGTTGCCCCTTTATTTTCTGTACGGATATGCAGGTCCCTGTTGAAGGGATTAAGCACATTCACCCCAACAGTTGCCTGTTTCTTCATGATATCTTTCTTGAAGGCACCGCCATAAAAAGCCATTGCACCGGAAGTCCCCTGGAAGGTTTTCTTTCTTCCGTTATATACACCAAAAACCTCTGTGTTCCAGCCGCCGGTAAAGGCAACGGCTGAACGGGCAAAAACAGTATAGTTTGCATAGTTACCAGTACTTACCCCACTATCAGAATTCCTTACATTATAAGTACTTACACTAAAGTTTCCCATTAAAGTCCATTTAGGCAAGGGATTGTATGACCCGAATACATTGGCACCATAAGACCTGTTGTTACCTACGTTGGAGTAGGTGGTCAGTTTTTGGTCCGGCACATAAATACTTTCAATCACATCCATTGTAGAACGGTAGAATATCGAAGCATTGATCACCGATCCTTTGATAAAAGTAGAGTAACCCAGTTCAACAAGGTCGGTGAGCTCCGGGCTCAGGCTGGGATTTCCCTGCGACTGATTCTGCGGGTCTGTCCTGTTCAGGAAGGGGTTCAGGTAGTTTAAGCTTGGACGCTGCATACGTCTGTTGTAGCTTAACTTCAGCGTAGAGTTGCCCTTCATCTTTTTAGAGATGATTGCACTTGGGAAAAGGTTAAAATAATCGTTATTAAAATTCAGGGAGGATCCGGATACACCACTGATATCAGTATACTCAGCTCTTAATCCACCTTTAACATCAATCGTTTTTGCCAGTTTAAAGCTCAGCACACCATAGGCGGCGCCAACATCCTGGTTATAATCAAAATCCTGTTCGCTGCTTTCGTATTTACTTTTGATCGTTCTGAAAATACCTTTTAAACCTGTTTCCAGAATTACACCTTTACTAAATGGGTAGGTATAATCTGTTTGCACCGTGTACTCATTGTTCTTACCTGTGTTGTCTCCGATAACAGGAACACTGGTCTGTCCATTCTGGAAAATATTGTACGTATTGTAGTCGCTCGTATTTCTTCCAAAGCTTGCCTGTCCCGAAACAGTAAACTCTTCTCCTTCTTTTTTTGTAGTCCTTCTGTAATCAGCACTCCAGTCTACATTTTTGAAGCTCATATTATTTTTAGAGAAACGGTTGTAATTTACTGTTGTATCCACTACCCTGCTGATGACGCCAAGGCTTCCGTCAGACCCGGTAGTAAAATCGTTGTACTTGATATTTGTAGAAAGGCTGTTGTAAGCATTGATATCATAATCCAGTCCTACACTACCATTGTAGCCATATCTTTTGGCTTTGGTAAATCCGTCCTGCACCAGCGATGTATTGGCCGTATAATTATCATTTACAAGCACCACCTTTGTATCCTGCGGGATTGCATACTGAACGCCAAAGTTACTGGTTATCCCTAAACGGCCCTTTTTACCATTCAAACTAAAATTGCCATTGTTCTGGCGGGTTCCCGCAGATACACTTGCATTTCCGTTGATGCCCTGGGCAGTTTTCTTTTTGGTGATGATATTGATGATCCCGCCGGCACCCTCTGCGTCATACTTTGCAGAAGGACTGGTGATTACCTCAACGCTTTTGATCTCTTCCGCAGGGATCATCTTTAAAGCATCAGATACGCTATTAGACATCGTTCCGGATGGCTTGCCATTGATCAGCACACGCACCGCACTTCCGCGCAGCGTAGGGTTGCCGTCGATATCTACCGTAACCATAGGAACTTTCCGCATCACGTCACTGGCGTTTGCCCCCGCCGTGGTTACATCCTGCTCTGCATTGTATACCACCTTATCAATCTTGTTTTCGATCATTGGGGTTTTGCCCACAATAGCCACCTCCTTCAGATCGCTCTGCGTGCCGGAGATGTAGATCGTACCGGCGTTGAGATCAGGCTTCTCCGGACTTGTTTTTAACATCACCGTTTTATTCTTATAGCCCATGAAACCAATAGACAGCTTATATTGGTCGGGAGCAACATTCTGGAGCGTTACCTTTCCTTTTGCATCAGTTACTGCACCATTGACAGATTTATTATCCTTTACGCGGACCAGGGATATCGTAGCATAGTCGATAGGGGCTTTTGTAGCGGAGTCTGCAATGACGGCGGTGATCCTTCCGGTGATGGTTATCTTTTGCCCTCCGCCGCCAAGGCCAAATTGTGCCTGTGCGTTCTGCATCAATCCCAGGACAGCTAATAATAGTAAAATTCGTTTCATTTAGGTAGCGTTAATAGTTTTTATGTCTGATTAGTCTCTGCAAATGTAAATTTGTTACGCTTATCAAAAATTGTTTTTTTTGCCGCCGGAAGAAAACTGCCGGTGAAAGCAGGAAATCTGCCGGTTAAAAAAAAAGTTAAACTATCATCCTGCCCATAAAAGGGTCACTAAAACTCATTTTACCGGTTTCAACACGTCCGGCATACCGCTTTGTAAAATTATGGTTTCCTTTTACTTTCACACTGAAATCATACCAGCCATGGCTGTTCTTCAGGTTTAAGATCAGGCTTGCTGTCTGTGAAGCTTTTACTATTTTAGTGTGGTTATTTAATTTATAACCGTGGTCTGTAATCTCCAACGCAAGATCTTCTGAAGCCGCGTTTGCTAGCTTAATCGCGATGTTTCCACTGAGGCCGTCTCTGTTGCCGTCATGCTCATAAGCTACCGACACCTGAACAGCAGGATCTTTTTCATCCCCCATGTACTCACGGTAGAAACCATTGGGGCCATACGCCCGCAGATGATAGATGCCGTTCTCAAATTCAGACAGCGGCCAGTTATCGCTGATGGTATCACCCGCTTTTAGTCCGTAAGCCCAGGTCCTCACCTGCTCCAGCACACCAGGTTTATTGATATTCATATATTTACCCGGTGCATATACATTGAAGGGCGCTCCTGCGGTTTTACTGCCAAACACCTGATTTTTATTATCAAATGTTATTTCAAATGATTTTTTATCTGCGCTGAGTTTACCTTCTGCGTATAGCTGATAAGGCAATGCGCAGGAAGGACGGATTCCGGGCTCCTGTTTTGCCATATATGGTGAAGACTGCGGGTCCCTGTTGATCTGGGCAATCTCTTCCTGCGTAAGCAGTTTGTAATCTGAAGGAAGCTTTTTAAATTTCGCTTTATGGATACCTTCAAGAAAATTATTCTTGGCGATCGGCTCTGGATGGGCTATTTTTTCTCCGGTATCCGGCCTGAATACGGAGCTGAGATCCCCACAGATCATCCGCCGCCAGTCGCTGATATTCGGTTCTTCTATTTTCTTACCTGTTTTATTTGACAAAAAGTTCTCCAGGAACTGCAGCGTGGAGGTATGGTCAAAGACCTCCGAGTTCACATAACCGCCGCGGCTCCAGGGCGAGGCAATGATCATCGGGACCCGGTATCCCAGTCCGATTGCACATTCACGGTCGAACTTCTCCGGGAAATCTTTTCTGGCCAGTTCCTGCTCCAGCGTCACGTATTCTACACGCGTATCAATTCCTTCGGAGACTTTTCCTGTTCCCTTTTTGTGTGAGTGAGGTGCTGTAAACGGTGGCACATGATCAAAATAACCATCGTTTTCATCATAGGTGATGATAAAGATCGTCTTTTTCCACACTTCAGGGTTCTTCGTCAGGATATCCATCACTTCAGAGATATACCAGGCACCGTACCATGGTGCACTTGGATGATCGGAGAAATTTTCGGGAGCAGTGATCCAGGATACCGTTGGCAGCTTCCCGTTTTTCACATCTGCCCTGAACTGGTGAAGGACATCGCCCTTTGGCACCTTCATCGTGCGCGGGATGCCGTTATCATTGTAGGCCAGGTCTGTTACCAAATGATAATCAGGATCATTTTTGTTGGTATCAAATGCCCTGGAGTGTATACTTTGCTCGTGTTTGGGCAGCTGGTCAAATTGCCCCGGTTCAAGGAGCTGTTCCTTATTTTTATAATCCAGCTGTTTCTGGTTCAGCTGTTTCTGCAGATGGTCGATATGTGCATCTCCGGGCCTGAGCGCAGCCAGCTCGCCTTTCAGTGTTTCGATCTCTGCGGCTAAAACCGGCAGGCGTTTTTTGAGCTGCTCCAGATGTTTAGGGTGCAGGTCCACATGATACTGTGAGAAAAATTCAAGGGGGTTATCCTGGAAATTTGATAACCATGATTCCTCCTCACCTTTAAATCCCACATCGATGGCCACTTCATTCTGATAACATTTCCAGCTGATGTTGTTCTCTTCCAGCCTTTCCGGAAAAGTCTTCCATTTAAGTGTACCGTAATCCATATCATCGTTCCAGACATTGGCTTTTGAGTTTTCGTTCTGTTGTTCGCGAATGGTGCCCGACCAAAAATATAACCTGTTCGGATTTGTACCTGTAAGTGCAGAACAAAAATTCTGATCGCATACCGTAAAGGCATCAGCCATGGCATAGTAGAAAGGAATATCCTCCCGGGTATGGTATCCCAGCGTTAGCGGCATCTTTTTATAATCCGGATGGCCTGATTGTTTTACATTGAGCCACTGATCGTACTTACCGTCATTTCTGGCATTCACCTGATTTGCCCAGCTGTGCGGCAGGGAGCTCATCCAGGTAGATTTGGTGTCTTTGATATTTAAGCGGAATGGTGCATAAGTTTCTCCTGCGGCATTGCTTTGCATCCATACTTTATTTTTATTGGGAAGATCAATGGCACGCGGGTCGTTAAAACCACGCACACCTTTGAGCGTACCAAAACAATGGTCGAAAGACCGGTTTTCCTGCATCAGGATCACCACATGCTCTGCATCCATATAGGTACTCCCTGCTTTGGGATCAATGGCCATCGCTTTGAGAATTGATGACGGAAGTACACTGTAAAGACCTGCAGCACCGGATAAAAGTGCTGCTTTTTTAATAAATTCTCTCCGGTTGTCCATAAGGGAAAAATAAGTATCTGGTATGACCAGGATATGAAATTATAATAAAATATTGGTACGCTCTGCAACAACTTGCTCACATAAACCAAATGACAGCGTCATGCCGTTGCCGCCCATTCCGTTAATGATCATCACTCCGGGTTCCGCTTCCAGAATGAACTCGGTTTTTCCACCCGGCATCTTCGGATAGATACCGTTCCAGGTCTGGATGAGTTTACTGTTTTTTAAACTTGTAAAAGTTTGGAGATAATCCAGGATCATGCGGTTGATAAAATCTTTATCAAAGGGATCATGCACCAGTCCGTATTCATGAGAATCGCCCACGGTAAGTTCGCCGGTATGGTTCTGTGAGACCATCACATGTACGCCCCATTTCAGATGCTCGGCGTACTGTTCTTCATAACGCCTGCGCAATGCCGGTAAGGAGGCTGCCGACTGAAAGCCCGGATAATGGATCATAGACAGTCCGCCGCAGAGCGATGGGCCAATCCGCCAGCCATCAGGCTGTGCCTGCAAACGCATCATCTGCAATTTGCATTTGGTGATTTCTGCGGCGCTGTACAACTCAGGGTAGAGCGTTTCAAATTCAGCTCCGCTGCACACAAAGATCTCATCAGCTTCCCAGCTTTGCTGTCCGGCAAACACCGCAGGATGCTGAATCCGGCTGATTGCTGTGTTCCAGTAAAATTGAACATCGTATCTACCGCTAAGGTAATCTGCTACCTGCTGAATGGCTGCCCTGGCTTCCACGATCATCTCTGTACCGCTCCACAAAGCTCCTTTTAGTCCATCCGGTCTTACTGCCGGTGATTTTTTTAAAGTTTCTTCTATACTGAGCAGCCTGCAATCACGCAGGGATTGGTTTGCTTCGGCATATTCCGTCATTACCTGCAGTTCATCGTCATGGTAGGCGATGTGCAGCGAGCCTACTTCATCATGCCAGATACCAGCTTCTTCACAGATTTCTTTCCAGATACTCCGTGAGAGCATTGCCCGTTCAAACAAAGGTCCTGCGGGCTGACCGATGGGCCATACCATCCCGAAATTACGGATGGAAGCACCCACTGCCCGTTCGTTACGCTCAACAATCTTTACCTGGTAACCTCTGATGGCCAGTGCCCTTGCAGTAGCCAGCCCTACTATGCCAGCGCCAATCACTATGGCAGATCGTTTACTCATGCTGTATATAATTTAAGTTTACGCTTGTCTTTTTGTTCTTTATTTGCCGTTTGCAGAAAGTAAAGGAGCGACAGGATCCCTCCAATCCCGCCTATCAGCGACAACACCAGCAATCCATGTCTGAAAAACTGGTCCCAGCTAATCCCCGGTTTAACCAGTTCTTTCACCAGCAAAACACTGATACTGCCAAGATATCCCATTGCATCGGCCACATACATCACAAAGCCCACATTACTTTTATAATTGAAAGAGGCGATCATGCGTTCAAAAAATATGGCATTGTAGGGCACATATCCTAAATACAGGCCTAAACCCGCCATGGTCATCCAGCTGACAGGATCAAT
This sequence comes from Pedobacter westerhofensis, assembly GCF_900182595.1. GTDB lineage: Bacteria > Bacteroidota > Bacteroidia > Sphingobacteriales > Sphingobacteriaceae > Pedobacter > Pedobacter westerhofensis. The sequence continues at coordinate 69,892 of NZ_FXTN01000016.1, forward strand.
CAGTTTCAAATCAAACAGTACCGTAGAAATTCCGGCAAGGATACAGCCGCCGATAATCATCATATGGATCAGGCTAAAAGCGAGCAGGTTCTTCCTCACCAGGATCAGCAGGCTGATTAAAGTTAGTACAATCACTGAAATGATCGTATCAATATGCGTATAGATGGTATTGCTTTTAATACCGATGCCCGTCCAGATCTCTACTTCAAAGTTATCCCGGATGTCGCGCATCATGGTGAGCATCACATAAATGATCACTGTGAGGATAATCCCCGGAAGAAAGCGGATTAAGAAACCTTTTCTCTCGGCGGCCGACATTGGTACACGTTCTGCCCTCAGCTGTCTGTCTTTTTGTGTAGGCGGCGGCATCAGCTCCATGCAAAATACGAATAACAACAAGGGACCAACAAACAATGCTCCTGTACAAAATGGCATGAAATATTCGCCCACATGCAGGTGGTCCATCAGCGTCCGCCCGGTTGTTTTTACAAAACCCGAAGCAAAAATCAGACTGATAGACATGACGGAAGCCATAAACTCTGTTGACCTTCTCCCTTCCAGATAACCAAATACCAAACCCCAGATCATCCCGAGCGGAAAACCATTCAGGAATAGCATTGTGATATTGTAGGGGGCAGGGATCAGTGCAAAGCCCAGTAAAGCCAGCCAGGAAATTCCAATCAGCACCAGGATGCTCTTTGCCCGGTTTTCTGGCTTAACCTCGGCGATGAAACGGATTCCGTAGAATTTACTGAGCGTATAGCCCAATACCTGGGCGATCACCAGCCATACTTTGTAGTCGATATGAAAGTACTGTTGCCCGCTGTAGGTACCCGCAGCGAATGCTTTGCGAAAGGCATACATGCAGGTATAAGTTCCGAATGCCGCCAGGGCAGCCATTACCGAAAGCAAACCATAGGGCCACCTGGCAACCCTGGCTTTGAGATGGCTCATCAGCTGCATCTACTTAGCCTTTGATGATTTCCAGAACTTCTGCTATATTATCAATGATATGGGTTGGGTGATAAGGTTCCAGTTCAGCCCTGCTGAAAGCGCCCGTTGTTAGGGCGATCACAAAACGGCAGCCTGTATTTTGTCCTTCGCGCACATCCACTTCAGTATCCCCTACCTTTACCACGTCATTTGCATCTTCAATATTGCCTTCCTGCATGATTTTTTCGATCATGAAGGGAAAAGGGCGGCCCTGTTTAACTTCATCAGAACCGATAAGAAAATCAATCAGGTTTTTTTCGCGCCATTGCAGGCGGTTAATGATGGCATCGGCGATATCACGTGAAAAACCGGTGTTGATCCCTATGCGGATGCCTTTTTCATGCAATGCCGCAAAGGTTTCTTCAACGTTTGGCAATGGTTCAATGGTTCCGCTAAAGCTATAATGATCAATCATTGTCCGCACAAATTCACGGTGGATATCGCGGACAAGATCCGCAGTAATCTTTGAGCTTTCCGGTTCATGTGTATGCAGCATTTTGGTAATGGCCTCCGTTTTCTCATAACCCATGATTGGGTTAATCAGTTCAAGAGGTATACTGTACCCGAATTTGTTCAGGGCCGACTGAAAGGCTTTGCTTACATCATTGTTGTCTTTAACCGTAGTACCGGCAAGATCAAAAACCGCTAATTTGACAGACATATATTGCTTATTAAATGTTAAGCAATACTAAACTTTGTTTATTAAGGTTGAACTAAGTAAACATTAAGATATGATTAAATATCACCTTAATTCTTTTCTTCAAAAAAGTAAACGACCAGCATCCTGGCCGTCTGGCGGCCTAAATTGCGCGGGGTATGCGGAATCCTGCCGTCAAATAGCATAGAGTCCCCCTGGTTAAGCTCATACTTTTCTTCATTGAACTGATATTCTACCTTGCCCTGCAAAATATATTTATATTCAAAAGCTTCAGTTTGTACCAGGGGGCGCTGGGCATTAGGCTCCAGCTCAAGGATAACGATGTCTACCGTAGATGCTGTAAAGGACTGGGTGAAAACCCGCTGGTATAAAAAGCCCTCAGCATGTTCCTTTTCAAAATGATCATAGTCTGCCCTGCGTTTAATCAATACGGGCGACTGGCTTTCCTTAGACCTGATGTCTTTGAAAAAAGAATTGAGGTCAATTTCAAGTGCTTTGATGATGTCTATCAGTACAATTAAGGAGGGAATGGTACGGCTGTTTTCGATCTGTGAAATTAATCCCTTACTTACATTAGCCCTCAGCGACAACTCCTGAACTGTAATATTCATTTCGCGCCTGCGTTCTTTTATCCGGTTACTAATCTGTATCAGTACATCACTTCTCATCAGCTTTTTTATTATCAGTTTACTTTGGTTTGCATCAGCATATTTGTATCCTGGCAGATGCTGATGCAGACCTTAGCCTAAATCATATATTCTTATGAATGGCCGCAAAAATATAAAATAATCCGGGGCAGCACAACATTGCAGGGTTAAGGCTGAAATCAAATCAAAATGACAATCAATTGCAATACAAGAAGTTGATCGAAATGCCTAGATTTTATATCACTGAGTTAACAATTACATAACATGGGGAATTTTCCTTTGCTAAAAACAAATAGCTCATGACAGTATCTGCACGCAACGCCCAAATCATTGTTAACGAAATCTTTGCCCTTTATGAAAAACATGGGGATGAAGATTATATCGGCGAACCCGTATCCCAGCTGGAACATATGTCGCAGGCCGCAGCACTTGCAGCCGCAGACGGGCATGATGATGAGGTTATTCTTGCAGCGTTCTTCCATGATATCGGCCATCTCTGCGCAAGCGATGATGCGGCCAGCATGGACGGTATGGGCGCAGTAGACCACGAAAAGCTGGGTGCAGAATATCTTTCTGAAAAAGGGTTCTCCGACCGCCTTACACAACTGGTGCAAAGCCATGTAATCGCTAAAAGATACCTTACTTATAAGTTCCCGAAATATTACGAAAAGCTTTCCGACGCCAGTAAGGTTACCTTAGAATTTCAGGGCGGCAGAATGAGCGCTGAGGAAGGCGCAGCGTTTGAAGCGCATCCCGATGCAGAACTCATGATCCAGCTGCGTTACTTTGATGATAAGGCCAAAGAAACCCATATGGAGGTTAACAATATTACCTTTTTAAAACAACTGTCAATAAAACATTTATCCAATACAGAACTTTAATATACTATTCTAACATTAAGCCATTGTAAAATATTTATCTGTAATTTATTACCAGAAGCCGCCTGCTTAACGGTGAGGACATGAAATCTTAAGATACACTTAACCTAATCTTGGTTTACAAATAATAAACAAAGTTTAGTATTGCTGTATCAAATAATACTTCATTTCTCAAATAAAGACAAGCAGATGGAACACATTTACAAGCCGCTAAAAACTTTGATAACTGTGCTGTTGATTTGCATCGCTCCAATGATATCATTTGGGCAATCGCAAATAACAGGTACGGTTAACGATGAAACAAATCAGCCCTTACCCGGCATCAGCGTTGTGCTAAAGGGCACAACCAAAGGAACAACCACCGACGGCAATGGCCGTTTTACCATCTCTGCCGCTTCGGGCCAGGTGCTGGTTTTCCGCTCGGTGGGCTACGACCCGAAAGAGGTGACGATTACAGGTAATACTACTGTAACGGTAAACCTGATCAGCAACAGCAGTCAGCTGAGCGAGGTGGTAGTTACCGCATTGGGTATTAAAAAAGAAATCAGGCGCATCGGTTATGCTACCCAAACCGTAAAGGGCAGCGACCTGACTACCGCACGCGATGCCAATCCGATCACCGGATTGATCGGTAAAGTGGCAGGTTTATCCGTTGGCCCCTCAGCAGAGCTGCTGGGTTCACCAAATGTAAGTCTTAGGGGAAATACCATTTCATTATATGTGGTAGATGGTTTCCCGATCAATACAGATACGTACAACATCAGTCCTGACGACATTGAAAGCTATACCGTTTTAAAAGGTCCTGCAGCTGCCGCATTGTATGGAAACCGCGCTTCTTACGGAGCGATCCTGATTACCACGAAAAAAGCCAATAAAGAAGGTAAAGGACTGGCCGTTGATTTCAACAGCAGTACCGTGATCAACAAAGGCTTCCTGGCTTTCCCCAGGGTACAGCATTCTTATGGTGCGGGTGAAAACACGCAGTACCAGTTTGTGGATGGTAAAGGTGGTGCACCGGGTGGTGTGGATGCCGATTATGATATCTGGGGACCTTACTTTGCCGGTCAGCTGATCCCTCAGTATGACAGTCCGGTAGTCAATGGTGTACGCACAGCTACTCCATATACGGCCCGGGGAGCAAATAACTTAAACAACTTCCTGCAAACAGGTTATCAGACCAACAACAACATCTCCCTCTCTTCGACAGGAGATACCTACACTACACGTTTTTCTGCTTCACAGCAACATCAGTCGAGCTATATCCCTGAACAATACCTGGATATTGCCAACCTGAACATGTATGCTGCATTTACTCCAAGCAAACGCTGGAAATTTGAAGCTAACGTAGATTTTAACAGACAAACTACTGATAACTTTCCTGATGTTCAGTATGGCCCAAACAGTATCATCTATAACCTTGCTGTGTGGACCGGTGCCGACTGGGACGTGAATGCCCCGGATATCAAAGCCATCTGGCAACCGGGAAAGGAAGGTGTACAATCACAATTTGCCGAATATACACGTTATCACAATCCATGGTTGCTGGTCAAAGAATGGACCCGCGGTCATTATAAAAATGACCTTTACGGATACTTTTCCGGAAACTATAAAATCAATGATCACCTGAACGCTACTTTACGTTCACAGATCGATACTTACAACATCCTGCGTACCGAGAAACTGCCTTACTCTGCCCACCCTTACGGACGTGAAGGAAACCAGGGAGATTACCGCGAAGACCGCCGCGATCTGTTTGACAACAATACTGAGGTAATGGTAAACTACGATTACACGGTGAAAAACTTCCTGAACCTCTCAGGTGTGGTCGGCGGAAACATGAGGAACTTTAAATACAACTCAAGCTGGACTTCAACAGATTATTTAAGTGTGCCGGAAGTATATACTTTCAGTAACTCTAAAAATGCGGTACAATCTACCAGCTTTAACTCACAGATGCGTGTAATGAGTGCTTACTATTCATTGGATGCAAGTTTTGGAAAGTACGCTACATTATCAAGTACAGGACGTATTGATAAATCTTCTGCATTCCTTACCCCTACTACGTATTACTACCCAAGTTTATCCCTGGCAACAGTAGTATCTGATTATATCAAACTGCCATCAGTGATTTCTTATCTGAAAGGCCGCGTATCTTATTCAAGTATCAAATCCGACGCAACGTCTACCACAATCGGCCCGGCTCCGTATAACTCGATCTCTGTACTTGGCGGGACAACATCAGGCGACAATCCTTTATTCTATAACCCGCTGGGATATGGAACAACTTATGCTTCTCCATACAATGGACCTGACTATTCTTTGGTTAGCTCTTATTCATCTACCAAGCCTTATAACAGCCAGGCAGCAGGATACGCTTCTGATTACCTTTTCCAGAATGGCATTAAAACTTCTACACGCTTAAACTATGAAGAGGGTTTTGATATCAAGTTCCTGAAAAACAGGTTAGGTTTTAGCGGTACGGCTTTTCAGTATATTGACGGCCCACAGATCTTAGCTAATACAATTTCTACAAGTACAGGTTACACAATTGAATATATCAATGCACTGAAGACCAAGAAAACTGGTTACGAAGGATCGTTAACAGGAACACCGGTGAGAACCTCTACAGGCTTTAACTGGGATGTGATGGTGAATGTTTCTACGTATAAACAGGTATACAAAGAACTGCCTCCGGGACAGGACATCTACAAAACCTTCTTTAAGGTAGGAGACCGTACCGACAAATTATACGGTACTGCCTTTGTAAGGACTCCGGACGGTCAAATCATCAATGACGCTTCAGGAAAACCATTAATCAATCCTGTTTCACAACTATTGGGAAATATGAATGCAAACTTTGCGTGGAGTATATCCAACACCTTCAAATACAAAAGCCTGAGCTTAGGCTTCCAGTTTGATGGTTCGGTAGGCGGAAAGATTATCGACTATATGCACAACAAAACCATGCGTGGCGGTAGCAACATCGAAACTGCCGAAGGCGCACTTGGTGCAGCACGTTACCAGGATTGGTTAAACTACGGTAAGGACGGCTACACAGGTTCATATGTTGGTGAAGGTGTAGTGATTTCAAACGGTAAATCAATCAACTACAACTCTGCCACAGGTGCGGTACTCAACTATAACGAGCTGCAATATGCGCCGAACACCAAAGCTTCACTTGTACAGGGATACGTTAGTACGTATTACAATGCTGACGAAGCCAACCTGATGAGCAAGACCTATGCTAAACTGCGCGAAGTAACACTGGGTTATGACCTTCCAAAAAAATTCCTGGAGAAATCTTTTATCAAAAAAGCATCAGCATCCATCTACGGGCGTAACCTGCTGTACTTCTATAAAGACAAGAGATTTAAGGATGTAGACCTTGATCAGTATAATTATGCTACCAGCTCGACCGGATTACAGTCGCCAACAGTACGCAGCTATGGTTTCAATTTAAACCTGTCATTCTAATTCTATGAAAAACATTAAAATATACATCCTGCCCCTATTGATTTTACTGGCAGCAACAAGTTGTAAAAAGAGTTTTGACGACTTAACAGAAAATAACAATAAGCCTTCTACCGTACCTGCTTCGCTCCTTTTTAACGGGGTACTCAACAGCATGGCTGATCTTCCTGAAAAAATGCCGGAGGTTTATGACCAGTACTATCTGTACAACTATGACTACTATGGAAACAACAGGTATGACTTTGGCGGCGGAGATGATTATTACACGGTATTAAAAAACGTAGCCGCCATGGAAACCGCAGCGGCAAACACCGGTGGTGCTGCTGTTAACCCTTATGAAGCTGTAGGCAAGTTTTTCAAAGCCTATTTCTTTAGCAAAATGAGCCTTGAAATGGGCGATATCCCAATGTCGCAGGCCTTGCAGGGGCTCAACTCGCTGGAACCTGCCTATGACACGCAAAAAGCCGTTATGGTACAATCATTAGCCTGGCTTGAAAGTGCCAATGCAGACATGACCCAGCTGATTGCCAATCCTACTGCCGGAGGTTCCGGAGAGGGTGCTGCATTAGCCAACGATATCTATTATGGCAATGACCTGAGCAAATGGCAGAAAGCGGTAAACGCGCTAAGGCTTCGCCTGCTGGTTCAGCTGAGCAAAAAAACTGCTGATGCAGACCTGAACGTTGCAGCACAGTTTGCATCAATTGTGAATAATCCTTCCAAATATCCATTGATGATCAGCGGAGATGATAATTTGCAGTATACTTATGTTACTCCAAGTAATTTTTACCCCTCAAATCCTAATAACTTTGGTCAGAGTGGCTCACGTAAAAATACATCTGCTACCTATATCAGCCTGCTTACACAGCTGAAAGATCCAAGGGTTTTTGTAACTGCTGAGCCTTCACGTGACGCAGTGGATAACCTGAAGAAAAGCCCAACTGATTTTGCTTCCTTTATCGGAGCTGATGCAGGTGAGGATTTGAGTACAATGTACAACAATGCAGGTGCTCAGAAATACTCCTTCATCAACAGAAAGCATTATTACTCTACTTTCACGGGCGAGCCTACAATACAAATCGGTTATGCAGAAGAGCAGTTCAACATTGCCGAAGGGATTAATCGCGGCTGGGCAACAGGTGATGCTGCTACTTACTACAGAGCAGGTATCAAGGCTTCGATGACCGGATACGGAATACCAGACAATGGTATCTTCATTGCGTATTTCTACCGTCCGGGTTCAACGGATGTAACCAAGTCATCCAACTATGACAACTATAGTATCACTGCAAATTTTGAAGCGTACTACGCGCAGTCTCTGGTACAATATGCCGCCGGCAGCGCAGGACTGACTAAGATCCTGCAACAGAAATATATTGCACTTTTCCGCCATTCTGGTTTAGAGTCGTATTTCACTTACCGCAGAACCGGTGTACCTACCTTTACAACAGGGCCGGGTACAGGTAACGGAACACGTATCGCTATAAGGTTCCAGTATCCTTCAGTGGAAAGGACATCCAATACTACCAATTACAATAAGGCATTGCAAAGCCAGTTTGGCGGCAATGATGATATTAACGGGATCATGTGGATTCTGCAGTAGATTTCCTTTAGGGAATTTACAGGGGTAAAAAAAGAGATGTGATAAATCAAGACTGCCTGCTGCTGAAACGCAGCAGAAGGTCTTGATTTATCACATCTCTTTTTTTATGTATGGGTTAATTCCCCGCAGTCCATTGGGGGGATCATCCGGGAAACTGGGACAGTGCCAATACATCAGCGCATGCAATGTCAAATGGAAGAACAAAACTATTTAGAAGAGCTATAAAAACAAAAACATCGTTTAAAGAAATATACAGCCATTAATTAAACCTTTGTAATAATTATTTACTTAATATATATTAATTGTATAAATTATTTAACTTTGGAGAATGCAAGCGGAAAGCAATAGCAGGAAACAGGTTAACCAGTATGACAAGATCATAAAGGAAAATCTTGAAGTTACACTCCCGGTAATCATTAGAGATATCCTTGCGTTAGACGTTCTTATTAGTGAAGAATTGCCTGATGATATCCAGCATACTAAAGAAAGAAAACCAGACGCTTTAAAGAAAATAACTGATTTAAGCGGGAACACCTATGTTTTGCATGTTGAGTTTCCACTGAAGGATGAAAAAGAAATGGTATACCGCATGGCAGAATACAGCATTATGCTGATGCGCAAATACCAACTCCCTATTAAGCAATATGTTATTTTTATGGGGGATACCGATCCCCTGATGCGCAATTACTTAAATACCGATCATCATAAATACGATTTTACCCTAATTAAACTGTCAGAGGCGAACTTTAAAGTATTCCTGAAATCCGACAATCCTGAAGTAAAGATGTTAGGAATATTAGCTAAGTTTGATAGGGATGATAGTTACAGTGCAGTAAAATCAATTGTTGATGGCATTCAATCAACTGCAAAAAGTGATTTGAGAAAAGCAGATATTTTAGACAATTGCGTATATTTGTACAGTTACGCAATAGTATTAAACCACAATTAGAAAAAGCTATGGAATCTATAAGCACATTCTATAAGGAAGAAAACGATTATTTATATCGGAAAGGCGAAGAAAAGAAGAGCCATGCTGTTGTTGAAAACCTGATATTAAAATTAGGACTATCAGATGAAGAGGCGGCAGATGTTGCAGAAGTAGATGTAGCTTATGTGACAAAAGTCCGCGCTGAATTGAAAAAATAATCGAAATCATATTAACAGGAAGATCCACATATTGTGGATCTTCCTGTTAAAAATTAAGCTAATTTGGACCGTACCCCGTTAAACCACCAGATTAATAATCCGTCCCTTCACAACAATCACCTTCTTCGGGGTTTTACCATCAAGGTATTTTTGCACCTGCTCATCAGCAAGCACAATCTCTTCAATCGCAGCAGCTTCAAGCGTTAGGCTCAGATTCAGGTTCAGCCTTGTTTTACCGTTCACAGATACAGGATAACTAAACTCATCTTCCACCATATACGCCGGATTAAACACCGGATATTCCGCAAAAGATAAACTTTCCTTATTGCCCAGTAAGGACCAAAGCTCCTCAGTAATATGCGGCGCATAAGGCGAAAGCACGATCACCAGATCCTGCAGCACCGCACGTTTATTACATTTCAGATCTGTCAGTTCATTCACTGCAATCATAAAGCTGGATACCGAAGTATTAAACGAGAAACGTTCAATATCTTCCTGTACCTTTTTAATGATCTTATGCAAAGCTTTTAACTCCGCCTTGGTTGGCTCAGCGTCGCTGACAGCTAATTCCCATGCATCGTTATGGAACAAACGCCAGAACTTGCGCAGGAACTTAAACACCCCTTCGATGCCGTTCGTATTCCATGGTTTACTTTGTTCAAGCGGGCCCAGGAACATCTCGTACATCCTTAAGGTATCAGCACCATAACTACCGATCAGCACATCAGGGTTCACTACATTAAACTTGGATTTAGACATTTTCTCGACCTCTACCCCGCAGATATATTTCCCGTTTTCCAGGATAAATTCTGCATCAGTAAATTCAGGTCTGAAAAGCTTGAACTTCTCAATATTCAGGATCTCATTGTCAACAATATTCACGTCTACATGCAATGCAGAAGTTTTGTACTGGTCTTTCAGTCCATGGGAAACCAAAGTATTGGTAGCCCTGCCATCTGCTTCGATCACACGGTACACAAAATTACTGCGTCCCTGGATCATGCCCTGGTTGATCAGTTTTTTGAAAGGCTCTTCTTCATTTACATAACCAAGATCCTTCAAAAACTTATTCCAGAAACGGCTGTACAGCAAGTGCCCTGTAGCATGTTCAGATCCGCCGATATACAGATCCACGTTCTCCCAGTAATCAATTGCCTCTTTTGATGCAAAAGCATTTTTATTATGCGCATCCATATAGCGGTACCAGTACCAGCTGGAGCCTGCCCAACCCGGCATTGTGCTTAACTCATAGCTATACTGATCCTCATAGCTCCAGTCTTCAGCCCTTCCCAAAGGAGGTTCGCCGGTTTCCGTTGGCAGGTATCTATCGATCTCCGGCAAAACGAGCGGCAGTTCTTCTTCTTTAATCAGGTAAGGGATGCCCTCTTTGAAATACACAGGAATAGGCTCGCCCCAGTAACGCTGGCGGCCAAATATCGCATCGCGCATGCGGTAATTGATTTTAGCCTTGCCCACCTTCATCTCTTCAAGCCAGGCGTTCAGCGTTTTTACCGCTTCGGCATAGGCCATTCCGTTGATAAAACCAGAGTTGATATACAAACCCTCTTTGGTGCTGTCGGCCTGAACATCAATATCTTTCTGTCCGTCCAGGATCTGCACTACAGGCAGGCCAAAATGCTTGGCAAAAAGCCAGTCGCGCTGGTCACCGCTAGGCACGCCCATTACTGCACCGGTACCATAACCTGCAAGTACATAATCGGCAATCCAAAGCTGTACGCGCTCACCGCTTACCGGGTTGATCACATAACTGCCGGTAAATGCTCCGGAAACAGTTTTTGTATCCGCCATCCTATCGAGCTCAGACTTTTTCCTGGTCTGTGCGATATAATTTTTAACATCCTCGGCCTGTGCTTCTGTAGTTACAAAAGGAACCAATTCATGCTCAGGAGCCAGAACCAGGTAAGAAACCCCAAAGATGGTATCTACACGTGTGGTAAAAACCTCGATATAATCCGCAGGAACCTCAGCACCGTCTCTTTCTTCAATCCTGAAACGCACACTGGCACCAACACTCTTGCCAATCCAGTTCCGCTGCATTTCCTTTACAGGCTCCGGCCAGTCGATTGTATTCAGTCCCTGCAATAAACGCTCAGCATAGGCAGAAATACGCATGCTCCACTGCATCATCTTCTTTTGCTCTACGGGATGGCCGCCACGCTCAGAATAACCTTCCTTTACTTCGTCATTTGCAAGCACTGTTCCCAGCGCAGCACACCAGTTTACGGTACTTTCACGCAGATAAGTTAAGCGGTATTTCAGCAGCTCTTCCTGTTTTTCTTCGGCAGTCATCGCTGCCCAGTCGCTCGGCATAAAAGTTTTCACCTCTTCATCACATACTGCCCTCACATCGGCACTGCCGGATGCGTTAAACTTTTCGATCAGCGTAATGATGTCCTCAGCTTTATCCGTATCCAGGTTATACCATGAGTTAAACAGCTGCATAAAGATCCACTGCGTCCATTTGTAGTAATCAGCTTCACTGGTACGGATTTCCCTGCTCCAGTCGAACGAGAACCCAATCTGGTCCAGCTGGCGACGGTAGGTATTGATATTTGTTTCGGTTGTTAATGCGGGATGCTGACCTGTTTGTATCGCATATTGCTCAGCCGGCAGTCCGAAAGAATCATATCCCATCGGGTGCAGTACATTAAAACCTTTTATTCTTTTATATCTTGAAAAGATATCAGATGCAATATAGCCCAGCGGATGACCTACATGTAAACCCGCCCCGGAAGGGTACGGAAACATATCCATCACATAAAATTTAGGTTTTGCAGAATTATTTTCTGTTTTAAACGTTTGGTTCTCTGCCCAAAACTGCTGCCACTTCTGCTCTATTTCTTTAAATTGGTAATCCATTTACTACTATTCCTTAATACAGCGCGAAAATAACTAAATAAAGGGTGTTTCAGAAAGGTTATCAAAAGAATTTGGATTAGAGCTCAATAACATACGATACAATACAGTTTAACCGTTTAAAAGGCATATAATTAATTTTATTGCTTATATTTTTTTATTTTCGCAGAACATAAATAAATACCATGGAAGAATTTGAAGTTAGCGATGCTTCTAAGAAAACAAAAACCATCTATATCTCTACCATATTCAGCATCACACTGGTGCTGTTGATGCTGGGTGTACTGGGACTGATACTGGTACATGCGAAAAACCTTTCCAACTATGTAAAGGAGAATATCGTATTAAACATTATTGTGGATGAGGGCGCAAAAGAATCAGACGTACTCCAATTTCAGAAAGAGCTGAATGCCAATCCTGCCGTGAAACTAACGCAGTATGTAAATAAAGAACTCGCAGCAAGAAACCTTACGCAAGACCTGGGTGAGGATTTTGTAAACTTCCTGGGCTATAACCCTTTGTTATCTACGGTAGACGTGTATCTAAAGGCCGATTACGCGAACAACAAAAGCATTGATGCCCTTAAAGCCAATATCAGCAAAAACCCGGTAGTGAAAGAAGTGATCTATCAGAGTTCACTGATCGACATGGTAAACCAGAACATCAACACCATCGGACTGATTGTACTGGGTTTCGCAGCCATTTTACTGGTAATCTCCATTGCCCTGATCAACAATACGATCAGACTGGCGATTTTCTCCCAGCGTTTTATCATCAAGAGTATGCAGCTGGTGGGCGCTACCAAGAACTTTATCCGTAAACCCTATATTTTGGTGGCCATGCTGCACGGACTGATCGCATCATTTATTGCGGTAATCATCCTGCTGGGCCTTTTATTTTACGCACAAAAAGAAATCCCGGAAATTGTAATCCTGCGGAATTATACAGAATTTGGTATTGTGCTTCTCTTTTTAGTGGGCGTTGGCATCTTTATCACAGCCATCAGCACAACCTTTGCCGTTAACAGGTATTTACGTTTAAAAATTTACGATCTTTACAGATAATCATGGAGAAAAAAGCAACACCTGCAAATCAGGATCCCAAACATGAACTGGTTTTCACCAAAAAGAATTATCAGCTGCTGCTGATCAGTATTGCTATTGTAGCCTTCGGTTTTATACTGATGATGGGCACAACAGATATTTATGATGTAAGGAAAACCCTGATTGCTCCTATGGTAGTGCTTTTTGGATTTGGTTTTGGTATCTACGCAGTCCTGAAAAAGTAAGCATCCATGAATCTTATTCAGGCAATTATTCTCGCTGTCATAGAGGGATTAACGGAGTTTTTACCCGTATCTTCTACTGGCCATATGATCCTTGCGTCTTCCTATATGGGCATCGCATCCGATCCTTTTGTAAAACTTTTCACGATAGTGATCCAGCTGGGCGCTATACTTTCTGTGGTGGTTTTATACTTTAAACGTTTTTTCAAGACCCTCGATTTTTATTATAAGCTGATTGTGGCCTTTATCCCGGCAGCAGTATTTGGTGTCTTATTGAGCGATAAAATCGATGAGCTGCTCGAAAGCCCGATGACGGTAGCGATATCCCTCGTAATCGGTGGCTTTGTCCTCTTATTTGTTGATAAATGGTTCAGTGAACCTACTGTCCATACTGAAGAAGAAATTACCTATGGAACAGCATTAAAGATTGGTTTTTTCCAGTGCCTGGCGATGATCCCCGGAACATCGAGGTCCGCAGCTACTATCGTTGGCGGGATGACACAGAAACTGAGCAGAAAAGCAGCTGCCGAATTTTCTTTCTTTTTAGCCGTGCCCACCATGTTTGCCGCTACGGCAAAAAAACTGCTCGATTTCTATAAGGCAGGAAATACCGTTACACATGACGAAGTACAGATCCTGCTGATTGCCAATGTGATCGCTTTTGTAGTGGCCTTACTGGCGATTAAAAGCTTTATCGGTTTCCTTAATAAAAATGGTTTCAAGCTTTTTGGCTGGTACAGGATTATTGCCGGAATTATCATTATCCTGCTTATCTACAGCGGGCATGACCTCCAGATCATATAATTGTGTAAATTTGCCGCTTAATTAAAATCAGAGTTTTGAGCGTAGAAAAATTAATGGAAAGAACCTTCAATTTTGCCGAAGGTGAACTGTTACTCATCAACAAACCGTATGAGTGGACAAGTTTTGATGTAGTTGGGAAAATCAGAAACTCCTTAAAACCCCTGAAATTAAAAGTAGGCCATGCCGGCACGCTGGACCCGCTGGCTACCGGCCTGCTGATCCTTTGTACCGGAAAGCTGACCAAACAGATTGACACTTTCCAGGCAGAAGATAAAGAATATACAGGTACTATGATCCTGGGGGCTACTACCCCCTCTTTTGATCTGGAGACCACCGTTGATACAGAATATCCGCTGGATTACCTCACTGATGAAGCAATATATGCGGCCACTACTCCTTTCACCGGAGAAATCCAGCAATATCCCCCGGCACATTCTGCAGTAAAGGTAAACGGAGAACGTTTGTATGTTAAAGCCCGCAGAGGCGAAGAGCAGGAACTGAGGCTGCGCTTTGTAAATGTACCGGTGTTTGAAATCACGCGGATTGCACTGCCGGAGGTAGACTTCCGGATTGTGTGCAGCAAGGGGACATACATCAGGTCGCTCGTTTCAGATTTTGGCAAATACCTTGATAATGGTGCTTATCTTTCAAAACTCACACGCACCCGCAGCGGTAATTTCCTGCTGGAAGACGCATTTGAAGTAAAAGACCTTGTTGAGTATCTTCGTAACAGAAGAGCAGCCGCCACAACTGAAGCAGCAGTCACTGAAACAGCTGCAGTCATTGAAACAGCTGCAGCCCATGAAACAGCTGCAGTCATTGAAACAGGAGCAGCCACTGAAACAGGAGCTGCAACTGAAGCAGGGGCAGCAACTGAAAAAGCAACAGCTCCGAAAAATACCTGATCAGATGCACAATCATTTAACAAATAACTACCTGCGCTTCCTCAGAGACCTTCTGCTGATCACCTGCGGGATCTTTTCGGCTTGCTTTGGCCTGAAGAGCTTCCTGATGCCCAGCGGTTTTATCGACGGCGGCGTAACCGGTATTTCTTTGCTGATCAGTACCTTAACGGGACTCAAGTTATCCTATCTGATTATATTCATTAATATTCCCTTTGTGATCCTGGGATTTTCCCAGATCGGCAAAGCTTTTGCCATCAAAACGGCCTGTGCAATTGCTGTTCTGGCAGCATTCCTGATTATTATCCCTTTTCAGCCGGTTACACATGATAAATTGCTGATCGCCTTTTTTGGTGGGCTTTTTCTCGGCGGCGGGATCGGACTGGCCATGCGCGGCGGATGCGTGATTGATGGAACAGAAGTACTGGCGCTTTACATCAGTAAAAACAGCCAGCTCACGGTAGGCAACATTATCCTGATCCTCAACGTTGTGATCTTTGGTGTTGCAGCAATATTTCTGGGCACGGAAACGGCAATGTATGCCATACTTACGTACTTATCGGCATCAAAAACAATCGATTTTGTGGTGAATGGACTGGAACAGTATATCGGGGTAACCGTGATTTCGGAAAGGAAAGACGAAATCAAACAATTCCTGATCAATGAGATGAAACGCGGTGTCACCATCTATAAAGGTGAAGGCGGATACGCAGAGAATAAAGAGATTGATATTTTATATACAGTAGTGACCAAACTGGAAATGGGCAAGCTGCAAAACGAAATCCGGCAGATCGATCCGAATGCCTTTGTGGTGCAGCAGCAAATTTCCGATATCAAAGGAGGGGTGGTTAAACGCCATGCCCTGCATTAATTCTAAAGATTTTGAAAATATATAACCACCTGTCCGAATTTAAGAGATTGAACAACGCTGTTGCCACCATTGGCACTTTTGATGGCGTCCATTTTGGCCACCAGAAGATCATCAACAGGCTTTGTGAACTGGCCCGCAGTACCGGCGGAGAAAGCGTGATCCTTACCTTTTTCCCGCATCCGCGGATGATCATTGATCCTGAAAACCAGGACCTGAAAATGATCAACACGATCGAAGAAAAAGCAGAGATCCTGGCCGCGCTGGGTGTAGACCACCTGATCATTACGCCGTTTACCAGGGATTTCTCTAATCTTAGCCCCTCAGAATATATCCAGAAGATCCTCGTAGAAACTATTGGCATCAAACAGATCATCGTTGGGTACGACCATCGTTTCGGCAAAGACCGCTCGGGGGGGATGAAGGACCTGATTGCCTTTTCAGGGCCTTACGGCTATGAAGTTGAAGAAATTGGCGAACAGGACATCAACGATGTGGCGGTGAGTTCCACCAAGATCAGGGAATCGCTGCTCTGCGGACAAGTAGGACTGGCAGCAGAATACCTGGGCTATCCCTTCTCCCTATACGGCCCTGTGATCAAAGGAGATAAAATCGGCCGCACCATTGGCTATCCTACAGCAAATATATTTATCGAACAGCCTTACAAACTGATTCCCTCAGATGGCATTTATGCAGTCACAGTAGAAACGGACAACCAGGCGTACAAGGCAATGGCCTATATCGGGCAGCGCCCCACCATCAACGGTATGACCCGCAATATTGAGGTCAACATTTTTGATTTCGATAGGGAAATTTACGGTCAGTATATCAAAATGAACTTCCATGAATTTCTCCGCCATGATGTAAAATTTACCGGTCTGGAAGCCTTAAAGGTACAGCTGGCCCAGGACAAGGAAGACACTTTAAAATATTTCGCCCAACAGCATTAAACAAAGAAATCAGCATTTTCTTATTGAAAAACGCCATATTTTAGTATATTACGATAATCAGTTTTTCATCAGCATACATTTGTCTTTCATCGGTTATGAAGCTATCATAAGCATATCACTACTGATTTCAGGCGGTATGCTTATGATAGTTTTACCAGTGATTATTTTATATGCTACATTTACCCGTTTTAATAACCGATTTAGGTTTAATACTCGCGGCCGCAGGGGTTACCACCCTCCTGTTTAAAAAGATCAACCAGCCTCTGGTGCTGGGCTACATTTTAGCCGGACTGCTCGTTGGCCCGCACATCCATTTCTTCCCTACTGTTACCGATCATGAAAGCGTACATATCTGGGCGGAGATCGGTGTGATCTTTCTGCTGTTCAGCCTCGGCCTGGAATTCAGTTTTAAGAAACTGGTGAAGGTTGGCGGCTCTGCGTCCATCACCGCTATTGTAGAGGTATTCTTTATGCTCCTGATCGGCTTCGTTGCCGGTAAGGTGATGGGCTGGGGAACCATGGACTGTATTTTCCTTGGCGGGATATTATCTGTGTCGTCAACCACAATTATCATCAGGGCCTTTGAAGAACTTGGGGTAAAACATAAAAAATTTGCCGGTCTTGTTTTTGGCGTCCTCATCGTGGAAGACCTGGTGGCCATCCTCTTACTGGTTTTGCTCTCTACGCTGGCTGTGAGCAGGCAGTTTGCCGGCACAGAGATGGTATTTTCTATCCTTAAACTTTGCTTCTTCCTGGTGCTATGGTTCATTGGCGGGATCTTCCTGGTGCCAACTTTCCTGAAAGCCACAAAGAAACTGATGAACGACGAAACCATGCTGATCGTTTCACTGGCGCTGTGCCTGCTGATGGTGATGCTGGCTGTTAAGGTGGGCTTCTCTCCTGCCCTCGGCGCATTTATCATGGGCTCGGTACTGGCAGAAACTACACAGGCAGAAAAAATAGAGCACCTCACCAAGTCCGTTAAAGACCTTTTTGCCGCGGTATTTTTTGTGTCTGTAGGTATGCTGATTGATCCCGGGATCCTGGTCACCTATGCAGTGCCGATCCTGATTATCACCCTGGCCACCATCACCGGGAAGTTCCTCAGTTCTGGCCTTGGTGCACTTGTATCCGGCCAGCCGCTCAAAACTGCGGTACAGACAGGTATGAGCCTTGCTCAGATCGGTGAGTTTTCATTTATTATTGCAACCCTCGGGACTACCCTGAAAGTAACCAGCGACTTCCTTTATCCGATCGCGGTAGCTGTTTCAGCTATTACCACTTTTACCACACCCTACCTGATCAGGACTTCGGAACCCTTTTTCCTGTTTCTGGAACGAAAGCTGCCGGCAAAATGGGTGGCAGGCATCAGCAGGTACAGTACCAGTACGGCGGGGATTACCACAATGAGTGACTGGAAGGTCTTATTAAAGGCCTACACCTTCAATACGATCATTCATTCTGTGATCCTGATCGCCATCATATTTGCAGGCTCCCGTTACCTGCAGCCTTTTGTAACAGCACACCTCATCAGCGGCAATAACGGAATTATCATCAGCCTGATCATCTCACTGGTTTTAATGGCGCCGTTTTTATGGGCCCTGGCCATCCGCAGGATCGAGCGGAAAGCACATGCCCATCTTTGGCTCAATAAAAAATACACCCGCGGCCCGCTGATCTCATTGGAAGTACTGAGGATCAGCCTGGCGCTTTTTGCCGTAGGCTTCCTGATTTTTCAGTTTTACAGCACCTGGGCATCAATCCTGGCAGCACTTGCACTGATTATCCTTGGGATGACCATTTTCTCCAGGAAACTCCAGGCCTTTTACGACCGCATGGAACACCGCTTTCTGTATAACCTGAATGCAAGGGAAGAACAAAACAAACAGCCCGAAATCCTGCCCTGGGATACCCACCTGACGGAGCTCACCGTTTCACCTGAATCAGAGCTCGTGGGCAAGTCGCTCGTGGAACTTGCCGTAAGGGAAAAGTATGGTGTAAACATTGCCCTGATTGAGCGCGGGCATAAAATGATTCCCACCCCCCAAAGGGACGAAAGGCTGTATCCCAACGACAAGGTGATGCTGATTGGTACGGATGATCAGCTTGCTGCCGTACAGGAACTTTTTAACGGTTCCGCAAAGGAAAACGACGAAACCTATTTCCCAAAAAAGGATATGACGCTGCAAAAAATTGTTATCAACAGCTCCTCTCCTGTCTTTGCACAAACCATCCGCGATTCGGGGATCAGGGAGCAGACGCAGGGACTTGTAGTAGGAATTGAACGTCAGGGCGTAAGGATACTGAACCCCGATTCTAACCTTGTATTTGAAAACGAAGACATTGTCTGGATTGTAGGGAACCATAAAAAGATACCTGAACTGCTCAGGAAAACTTAAAAAGTATATTTTTGTTAACACAATTCATCACGGCAAAAAATGAAAATAGACCAGGAGAAAAGCGAGTTTTTGGACGAAATGCTGGAACACTGGCAGGAAGAACACCTGCTGAGCCAGGATCAGGTACAAAAACTAAAAGCAAGCTATGAGGCAAAATCCTTCGACTGGCGCAGGCTTGCACAGTATTCTTTCTGGATTGCAATGGCCTGTGGTGTCATTTCCCTTGGTGCTTTGCTGATCGACAACCAGATCCTCGATTACCTTAAAAAACTGTACGATACGCCCGACAGCATCATCAGCATCCTGTCTGCAGCTGCAGCTGCTGTACTCTACTGGCTCAGCTTTAAAAGAAAGAAATCATTGCCCCAGCAGGTATTCAGCAATGATGCCATCATTTTCACTGCGGTTATGCTTACCGCTAATGCAATTGCTTATTTCGGTAAAGCCATCGGCGATGGCGGCAGCCATTTTTCACTGCTCATCTTATTCTCGGTAGGGATTTACGGGGTACTGGCATTTGTATTCAGGTCGCGCCTCATCTGGGTATTTGTGCTGATCTCACTGGGTGCCTGGTTTGGAACAGAAACAGGGTACCTCTCGCGCGGAAACCTGTATTTCCTGGGAATGAACTACCCCCTGCGCTTTGTGATCTTTGGTTTTGCAGTAACCGCCACGGCACTACTGCTGAGAAAAGTAAAATCTTTTCAGTTTTTTTACCTCACCACCTACATCAGCGGGATGATGTACCTTTTTGTATCCCTATGGCTAATCTCGGTATTTGGAAATTTCGGTACGCTTGACCAGTGGTACGGCATCAAACAGATCAGCCTTTTCTACTGGGCCCTGATCTCTGCCGCAGCCTGCGGAATCGCAATCCTTACCGGGCTAAAATTCAGGGATGAAGTGGCCCGCGAATTCGGGATTACTTTTCTCTTCCTCAACCTGTATACCCGCTATTTTGAATATTTCTGGGATACCTGGCATAAAGCACTGTTCTTTTGTGTGCTGGCAGCTTCTTTCTGGTTTATCGGCCGCAGGGCAGAAAAGATCTGGAACCTCGAATTTTTGAAGAAGTAGTTAATGCCTGATCAAATGAATATAAATCAGCTTAAAGATATGATAGGCAGAAAGAGCAAAGAATAAACCTGCAATCGCCTTGTTTACCACATAATTATTGAGCGTAAACTTGGTTTGTATATACTGTGCAAACCGCGCAAAGCCATACAAAGCTACTGCTGCGCCAATCCCTGAACCGATACTGAAAATACTCAGGGAGATATACCCTTTGTCGATCCACTCATGCGAGATCAGGTATGTCCCTACAAACAGCCAGTATGGGATCTGCATCGGGTTTAATACCCCCAGCAGCATCCCGTAGCGGATACTGTCTTTTTTAGAATAGTCTGCTTTGGGCATCTCCTTGCGCGACCGCCATGTGGTGATCCCCAGCACAAGGAACATGATGATCATCACGCCATCGATATATTCCCCTACCTTGATTTCGCTGGACAGCCATTGTACAAAGCGCATCACCCCTAAAGTAAAAAGCACTTCAATGGATGAAAACGCGAGTATAAAGTAGATAGCCTGCTTTATTCCCCTCGTAATAGTAATCTGAACAACAGTCAGATTGATATTTCCCGGCGGGATATAACCTATAGAGTTAAGAAGTATCCCCAGAAAAAAGGTTAAAAAAAGCATTTGCGAATATAGATAATTATTTTTCTGTTAAAGCCGGTGTTAGATGGTCTTTGAGATATTTTCCGGTATAAGACGTTTTTTCGTTGACCAGATTTTCCGGTGTGCCCTCAAAAACGATATGTCCACCTTTGTCCCCGCCTTCCGGACCAATGTCAATTACCCAGTCGGCCGATTTGATCATATCCATATTATGCTCAATCACCAGGATCGTATTTCCCTGCTCAATCAGCGTATTCAATGCGATCAGCAGTTTTTTGATATCATGGAAATGCAGCCCAGTAGTAGGCTCATCAAAGATAAACATAGTCTTACTGGCGTTATTGCCTTTAATGAGGAACGAAGCCAGTTTAATCCGCTGTGCTTCACCTCCGGACAAAGTATTTGACGACTGTCCCAGATGAACATATCCAAGGCCTACATCTACCAGTGGCTGCAGCTTATTCAATATCTTAGGCTCATTCTTAAAGAACTCAACTGCTTCATCAATCGTAAGATCGAGGATATCAGCTACATTTTTATCCTGGTAAGTGATATCCAGGATCTGCTGTTTAAACCTGCGCCCGTTACAGGCTTCACAAGGCAGGTAAATATCTGCCATAAACTGCATTTCGATCTTCACCTCTCCCTCACCCTGGCATACATCACAGCGTCCGCCCTCTACGTTAAAAGAAAACGCAGCAGGTTTAAGTCCCGATGCCTTAGCCGCCGGCAATGCCGAGAATAATGAACGTACATCGTCCCATGCTTTTACATAGGTCACCGGATTTGAACGTGACGACCGCCCGATCGGGTTCTGGTCTACCATTTCCACCTGGCTGATCAAGTCATAGTTCCCGAATATACCATCGTACAAACCTGTTTGCTCGCCCGCATAATTACCGATAGCTTTCTGCAAAGCAGGGTAGAGGATCTTTTTGATCAGGCTGGTTTTTCCGGAGCCCGATACACCGCTCACTACAGTGAAAACTCCCAGCGGGAATTTCACTTCTATATTTTTAAGGTTATTCTCCCTTGCACCTTTAATCAGGATATGGTCGGCCCATTTCCTGCGGGTTGCCGGGATAGCAATACTTTGCCTGCCGGATAAATACATTCCGGTAAGGCTCTTTTTATCTTTAATGATCTGTTCGTACGTGCCGCTGAAAACCAGGTTACCGCCTAAAGTTCCGGCTTCCGGGCCAATATCAATGATATGGTCGGCCGCCTTCATCATCTCTTCTTCATGCTCTACCACTAACACCGTGTTACCAACATTTCGCAGCGACACCAGCACTTCAATCAGTTTATTGGTATCTCTGGGGTGAAGGCCAATGCTGGGTTCATCCAGTACATAGATTGATCCTACCAAACTGCTTCCCAAAGAGGTGGCCAGGTTAATCCGCTGTGATTCTCCGCCAGACAGGGTATTGGATAACCTGTTCAGCGTTAGATAGCCCAGTCCCACGTTATTCAGATAAAGCACACGGCTGGTTACTTCTGCCAGTAAACGTTTGGAGATTTTCTCATCCGTTTCTGAAAGTTCAAGGTGGTCAAAAAAGTTTTGGATAGATGACAGTGGCATCAGAACCACATCAACGATAGATTTGCCGCCTATCTTTACATAAGATGCGTCTTTTCGCAGGCGCGATCCCTTACAGTCAGGACAGATCGTTTTTCCGCGGTAGCGTGACAGCATCACACGGTATTGTATTTTATAAGTCTGCGTTTCCAGTTCGGTAAAGAAATCATCAAGGCCGGCAAACCACTTATTTCCTGTCCACACCAGACGCTGCTGCTCTTCCGTCAGTTCGCTAAAAGAACGGTGAATAGGGAAATCAAACTTACTGGCGTTTTTGATCAGCTTGTTTAACCATTCGCGCATTTTTTCTCCTCTCCAGGGAGCAACGGCATTGTCGTACAAACTTTTGCTTTTATCAGGGATCACCAGGTCTTCATCAATACCGATCACATTTCCATAACCTTCGCAGCGCTTACATGCTCCGTATGGATTATTGAAACTGAAAAAGTTTGGTGTTGGTTCTTCAAACCTGATCCCGTCAAGCTCAAAGCGGTCGCAAAAATGCGAAACCTTTTCCTCATGCTCCACATAGCAATCGCCCTTACCTTCAAAAAATGCCGTCTGTACTGAGTCGGCCAGCCTGCTCATCGTCTCGTCATCATCATGAAAAACGATCCTGTCAATCAGGATACGTATAGTTGAGGCATCGGTAAGTTCATAATCCTTAAAGTCTTCATCTTCGAGGATGGTTTCAATTTTGCTGACTTTATCATCGAGGTAAACCCTCAAAAATCCTTTCTGCAGCAATACCGCCAATTCTTCTTTTACAGAACGGTTGTTGTGCGGGTGCAACGGACAAAATATCGTTACAGTGCTGTCATCGCCCAGTCCGGATACAAAATCTACCACCGTACTTACAGTATCTTTTTTTACGATCTCCCCGCTGTCAGGAGAAATCGTTTTCCCGATCCTGGAGAACAGCAGTTTAAGATAATCATAGATCTCGGTTGATGTACCTACAGTTGATCTGGGATTGGAGGTAATTACCTTTTGTTCAATCGCGATTGCAGGGGCTATTCCTTTGATATAATCAACATCAGGCTTGTTCATTCTTCCCATGAACTGGCGTGCATAGGATGAAAGGCTTTCTACATAACGTCTCTGCCCTTCAGCATACAGCGTATCAAATGCCAGTGAAGATTTTCCTGAGCCAGACATCCCTGTGATGACAACCAGCTTGTTTTTTGGAATGGCAACATCGATGTTCTTAAGGTTATGTACCCTGGCACCCTTTATAATAATGTTTTTATGTGGATCTTTCTCGGTTTCCTTACTCATTTAATTCCTTATAGGATTTGCAAATATAACCTAAAAAACACAGAATTAGTTTTTTGGTCTGCAGCAAAAATAATGGGGCACAACTTCATTTAATTTTTTTTAGTATTTTTATTGTTGTAATCTGATAAAAAAATCCTTCTTTTGAATAAATTAAGCAATCAACTAATTCATCTCATCAAAACAATAGGAGAAACGATATAGATAAGAACGTCTACTAAGTATTTTTTAGCAAACAGCAAAGGAATTTAGTACAGATAATACTATGAATTTACAATCCTATAGTGATCAGGACCTGGTGAAGTTATATCTAACCGGCAATGAGTCGGTTCTCGAAGAACTATTAAACAGACACAAGTCCAAAATATACACTTCAATTTATTTATTGGTCAAAGATCAGTACCTGGCAGAAGATATCTTTCAGGATGCTTTTATCAAAGTGATCAATACCCTGCGCTCGGGCAGATATAATGAGGAAGGTAAATTTCTGCCATGGGTGATGCGTATCGCACACAATCTCGTGATCGATTATTTCCGCCGTGAAAAACGTGCACCGGTAATTACCAGTGCGGATGGCACAGATGTGCTCAATATGCTGCAGGTTTATGAGGAAAGTGCGGAAGAAAAGATCCTGCGCGACCAGACCCACAGCGACCTGAGAACACTGATCCAGTTATTGCCCGACGAGCAGAAGGAGGTACTGATTATGCGCCATTATGCCGACCTGAGTTTTAAAGAAATTGCAGACCTCACTGAAGTGAGCATCAATACGGCCCTGGGCAGGATGAGATATGCGCTCAGCAACCTGCGTAAGATGATGAAGGTGAAAGAAGTAACCTAGGCGGGAGGTTAAAATTCCATTAAAAATATTGTTATCAGATGCAAAATAAATAGTAACTTGTTTCGTTCTATTAATAACTAAAACAGAAACAGTAAATTGCTTATGATAACAACATCTACTTCTATTCCCGATTTAAACCACTCAAATCAGCAAGCTGAAAATTTAAGTGGAGAATCTTTTAATGACCTGGATTTAATGTTCTACGAGAGCATCAAACCACAAATGGATCTGCTGAATAAAAATCCTGAGGATGAAACGATCTCAAGGATACTTGCGTATTCAAGATCTTTATAACCGAGTTAAAATATTAATATTAAGCTGCCGGCAACCCGGGCAGCTTTTTTTATTTTATCTTTGCACATGCTCAAAAAAGAAAGGTATAAACAGTTTGTAGCTTATTTTTCTGCTAAACAGCCCGATGCTGAAACAGAACTGCATTATAACAACCCCTATCAGCTGCTCGTTGCTGTGATCTTATCAGCCCAGTGCACGGATAAAAGGATTAACCAGGTTACCCCCGCATTATTTCAGCGCTTTCCGAATGCCAAAGCACTTTCAGAAGCTACACCCGATATCGTATTTGACTATATCAGGAGTGTAAGCTATCCGAATAATAAAGCCAAACACCTGGTAGGCATGGCCAATATGCTGGTCAATGAATTTAACAATGAGGTTCCCTCAGATATCGGTCAGCTGCAAAAAATGCCGGGTGTTGGCCGCAAGACCGCAAATGTGATTGCCTCGGTAATTTATAATGCACCGGCAATGGCAGTAGACACACATGTATTCCGCGTAGCCAACAGAATCGGGCTTACCAATGGGAAAACGCCCCTTGCAGTAGAAAAAGACCTGGTAAAGTTTCTGCCGCAGCAGGATATCCATATTGCGCATCACTGGCTGATCCTTCACGGAAGGTATATTTGCGTAGCCAGGTCCCCAAAATGTGAGATCTGCCCGCTCACTTCAATATGCAGATACTATGAAAAAGTAGTGCTGCAGGCAGCTGGAAAAACGGCCGGCACAACTAAAGAAATTAGTCATTCAATAAATTAAAAATCAGTTTTTTTATTTGTTATGCTAATTATTGAAAATTAATACCTAATATTGCTAATATATTTAGTCACAACTTACTAACATATAGTTTTTATAAAGAATAAATATTCTATATTTACGAACACAATTTAACAAGATGACTCCGAACGCAGATAAATTAAAAGCATTACAACTTACACTTGATAAGTTAGAAAAATCTTACGGTAAAGGTGCCGTGATGAAATTAGGTGATACACCTACTGAATCTATTGAAGCGATTTCAACCGGCTCTATCAGTTTAGATATTGCTTTAGGTATCGGCGGCGTTCCAAAAGGACGTGTGATCGAAATCTACGGTCCTGAATCATCCGGTAAAACCACTTTGGCTACGCATATCATTGCCGAAGCACAGAAAAAAGGTGGTGTGGCAGCGTTTATCGATGCAGAGCATGCTTTCGATAAGTTCTATGCAAAAAAACTGGGCGTGGACGTAGATAATCTGCTGATCTCACAGCCGGACAATGGCGAGCAGGCACTGGAAATTGCTGATAACCTGATCCGCTCCGGTGCGATTGATGTGATCGTGATTGACTCTGTTGCGGCATTGGTTCCAAAGGCAGAGATCGAAGGTGAAATGGGAGATTCTAAAATGGGTCTTCAGGCACGTCTGATGTCTCAGGCCTTAAGAAAACTGACGGGTACAATCGCTAAAACAGGATGCTGCTGTATCTTCATCAACCAGTTACGTGAAAAAATCGGTGTGATGTTCGGTAACCCTGAAACGACTACAGGTGGTAATGCACTGAAATTTTACGCTTCAGTACGTCTGGATATCCGCAGGACTTCCCAAATCAAAGATTCTGATGAGGTTTCTGGTAATAGGGTGAAAGTGAAGATCGTTAAAAATAAGGTTGCCCCTCCGTTCAGGATCGCAGAGTTTGATGTGATGTTTGGCCAGGGTATTTCTAAAGTTGGTGAGATCATCGATTTAGGTGTTGACTTCAATATCGTGAAAAAAGCCGGTTCATGGTTCTCTTACGGAGATACCAAGCTGGGACAGGGAAGAGATGCTGTAAAACAGTTATTGCTTGATAATCCTGAGCTTGCAGATGAGATCGAAGCAAAGATCAGGGCCGAGGTTACAGGAGAGAAATTAGAGGAACTGCAATAGTAGCAGCCTCAGAACAAAAAAGGGATTCGTATTGCACGGGTCCCTTTTTTTGTTTGCGGCAACCTATCGTTGCTGAATATTTGTTGCTTCCGGAGACATGTATTTAGAGTCGACCGTGATGATCACGTAAGCTGCCACAAAAATTGCGATAACGAGTACAACCAGGCCGATGTAATTTTTTTTCTTATCCTGTCTGATCAGGTAGATCAGAAAGATGATCAGGGGAATCAGCATCAGGCCAAAAAACATAAAGCTCATTGAGTTCATAACGGTATGTATTATTTAATATATTAAAATTCCATTCTTGATGCAGGTGCAATATCCTGCCCTACAAATTCTTTATTCAGGTACTTATAATGACCTGCAATAGCGATCATCGCTGCATTGTCGGTACAGTATTCAAAGGCGGGGATATAAACCTTCCAGCCCAGTTCTTCTGCTTTCTGTGCAAGTGCATCGCGAAGGCCGGTATTGGCTGATACTCCTCCCGCAATGGCAATATCTTTAATGTTATACTGCTGTGCCGCTTTTTTCAGCTTATTGAGGAGAATGTGCACAATGCTGTGCTGCACTGAGGCACAGATATCGTCAAGGTTTTCCTCAATGAAGTTAGGGTTTTCTTTTTGGTGATCGCGGATGAAATACAGGATCGCGGTCTTTAAGCCGCTGAAACTATAGTTCAGGTCTTTGATTTGCGGTTCAGGAAATTTAAAGGCCAGGGGATTACCGTTTCTGGCATGCTTGTCAATCAGCGGCCCGCCCGGGTAAGGCAGGTTTAAGATCTTTGCAGTCTTATCAAAAGCCTCTCCTGCAGCATCATCAAGGGATTGCCCCACGATTTCCATATCAAAATAATCTTTTACCAGAACGATCTGGGTATGCCCGCCTGAGACCGTAAGGCAAAGAAAGGGAAATGCAGGCTTTGGATCTTCAATAAAATGGGCCAGGATGTGCGCGTGCATATGATTGACCGATATCAGGGGCAGATCAAGCGCCAGCGCAAATGACTTGGCAAAGGATACCCCCACCAGTAAAGAGCCTAATAATCCGGGGCCACGCGTAAAAGCTACTGCATTGATATCCTTTTTGCTAACTTTAGCATCAATTAATGCCTGCTGAATAACCGGAACAATGTTTTGCTGGTGAACTCTCGACGCAAGTTCGGGAACCACTCCACCATAATTTTGATGAATAGTTTGGTTTGCAATAACATTGGCAGTAATTTTGCCGTTGTTACAGATCGCAACTGAAGTTTCATCACAAGAAGATTCGATAGCAAGTATTACTGACACCTTTGATTATAATTAAGCTACAAAACTATCAAAAAACTATTAAAAATACTTCTTTGGATTATTGCATCAATTCTGCTGTTGCTGGCGATTATTCTATTTTCGCTCCAGTTCAGGCCTGTGCAGACTTTTATTGCTAAAAAAGCTGCAGCATATCTTTCAAAAGAATTAAATACGACGATTTCTTTACACAGTATTTATATTAAACCGTTTAAGTCGGTGGTCATTGAAGACCTCCTTGTACTCGATCGGCAGAAAGACACACTGCTTAGCACGCCAAAATTCATTGCAGACCTGAATGTATTTTCACTGGAGAAAAGAATAATAGACATCAATACTGTTCAGGTAAACAACGGCTCGTTCTTTCTCAAACAATATAAAGGCAAAGACAAAGGCTCTAACCTCGATTTTATCATTGATTACTTTGATTCGGGCCCCTCTACCGGCAAAAAGAAAAAACCCTTTCAGGTTTCGGTAGACCGGGTGATCATCAATAACCTGCAGCTCAAATACAAAAACCTTGAAGTAGATACGGTAATTAATGGAGTAAACTTTGATGATATTGAACTCAAAAATATGAACGGTATTTTTGAACAGCTCAATACCAAAGACCATGTGATGCAGGCAGATATCAAAAATCTGACCTTTAAAGAAAAAAGCGGCTTCTACCTTAAAAACCTTACTGCGTTTACAACAATAGACACCAACCGTATAGAGCTGAAGAAACTGCTGCTGGTAACCAACAAAAGCCGTTTAACAGATTATTACCAGATGAGCTTCAGCAAATTCGCCGACTTTAATGACTATGTCAATAAGGTAAGGATGAAGGGCCATTTCAAAAACAGCCACCTGGCTTCAAGGGATATCTCATTCTTTGCCCCGGAGCTTTCCAGAATGAACCTCGATATTGATATTGATGGACAGATCACCGGCCTCGTCAATAATCTGCGGGCCAAAAAACTGGCAATCAAGGCGGGTAAAGCAACTTATTTTAAAGGAGATTTTAACCTCAAAGGCCTGCCCCACCTGAAAGAGACTTTCATGGAGCTGAAGGTAGATATGTTATCCACTAACAAAAAAGACCTGGATGAGATTTTAGGGAATACCACAGGAAACAAAACAAAGGTTATTCCTGTGATCGTGGAGAAATTTGGAAATATCTATTTCAACGGAAGCTTTACGGGTTTTCAGAATGACTTTATCGCCTTTGGCGAATTTAAGACCAAGCTTGGAAGAGTGGTATCTGATGTGAACATGAAGATCAATTCCAAAGGTGTGCCCTCCTATTCGGGAAATGTAAAGGCGTACGACTTTAACCTCGGCGACCTGCTCAATGAAAATAGCCTGGGCAGGATTACCGCTGCTGTATATGTGAAAGGAAAAGGAACCGAGATCAACAGCCTGACGGAAGAAGTGAATGGGGATATCAAGTATATCGACTTTAACAACTACCGTTATTCCAATGTGAAGATTGACGGAAAGTTCGATAAGAAATTCTTTGACGGAAACCTGAAAGTAAATGATAAAAACCTGCAGCTGGTATTTGATGGTGGTGTAAATTTAAACCCAAAGCTGCCGACATTTAATTTTAAAGCGACCATCAAAAATGCAAAGCTCAGGGCGCTGCACATCTTTAAAGATTCGTTAAAGGTAGATGCGGTTTTCAGCACAAATTTTTCAGGCACCAACCTGAATAATATACAGGGTAACCTGCTTATACAGAAAATCAGGCTCGACAACGTCAAGGGGATTTACAATATTGACTCCGTACAGCTGCAAGCCCAGGGAATGGGAATAGACCGGACGCTAAAGATCAGCTCTGACGTACTGGATGCCAGCATCAGGGGCCAGTATGATCTGAATACACTCCCTTCCTATTACAAACAGCTGGCGAAAACATATATCCCTTCACTGAAGACAGATATTGTAAAATTCAAAGATCAGATCTTTCAGTTTAACCTCAACATCAAACGTTTTGAGCCGGTAGCAGAACTGATTGCCCCCGGACTGGAAATACAGGACCAGGCCATCCTGGTGGGGAATTTCGACTCCAAGAAGAATATTGCCACGCTAAACGGTTTTGTAAAAAAACTTACCTATAAGGGTGTGATTGCCAATAACATCATTATTGATGAGAATACTACCCAGAACCAGCTTCAGGCAATTATTACGTCAGACCGGGTAGATCTTAACGACAGTCTGTACATCAAGAATGTCAACATCTCCAATATATTACGGAACGACAGTCTTGCCCTCAACATTAAACTTTCCAATGCAGACGATGCCAACCAGCTGGATTTAAACGGCCTGGTTGAATTTGGCAAGGATACCACTGCCAGGATCAGTATCCTCCCTTCCATACTCAAGATCAACAGCCAGGACTGGGCGATCCAGGAGAAAGTACGCATCAATTTCAGGGGCGGAAAAACAGAGATCAGCAACTTTGATCTTAAAAACGGGAACCAGCTGCTCAGCGTTGACGGGGTGCTGTCTGGCGACCCCAATGATAAGCTCAAAGTTGGATTTAAAGCTTTCAGTTTGAGAACACTCAACCCTTTTGTAAAAACACTGGGCATTACACTGTCTGGTAATGTAAACGGGGAGACGAATTTATACAGCCTGCTGAAGTCGCCGCGCATCAGTGATGGCATTACTGTTGACTCCCTAACTCTTAATAACACCTACATTGGCACGCTTACAGATACTTCATCTTTCAATCAGGAAGCAAACATGGCCAATGTATTCATGCGTATCAATACTACGGATAAAGAAACGCTCAAAATTGACGGGAAGCTGGACCTGAAAGAAAAGAACCTGGACCTCAGCGTTAAAATGGATGAAACAGAACTTACCGTTATCACTCCATTTGTAAGCGACCTGGTGTCCAATCTCAAAGGGCATATATCAACAGATTTAACCATAAAAGGCCCCTTCAGCGCACCAAAAATTAATGGCGATGTTACCCTGAAGGAAGCACAGGTAACGGTAAATTATCTGAAAACCACTTATAAGATCAATGATAAGGTGCAGGTAGAAAACAGTGTGGTACAAATTAACAACCTGGATTTGAAAGATGTAGGCGGAAATACAGCTACAGCGAACGGCTCTGTTGACCTGAATGAGATCAATACGCCCAATCTTGATATTACCATCAAAGCCAGGACTTTCCAGGCATTGAATACCACCGCCAAAGATAACCAGCTGTATTTTGGGCAGGCTTTTGCTACGGGAACATTCATCTTCAAAGGGCCAACAAACAAGATGTATATCGGCATTGATGCCAAAACCGAAAAAGGGACGGTATTTAATCTCCCGCTGAATAGCTCCGAAACAGTAACTTCAAAAGAGTTTATTACCTTCATCAGCAAGGATACCCTGGCGAATGCAAAAAAGGCAACCAACTTTGACGGCCTTACGATGAATTTCAAACTGCGGATAGATCCTAACAGTACGGCCAACTTATTCACCAACCTCGGTAACCTGAGCGGAAAGGGAAATGCAGAGCTGGAGCTTAACATCAACAGCCTTGGTGATTTTGAGATGTCAGGTGACTATATCATCGAGTCCGGAAACTTTGATTTTACAGCCCAGGAAGTAATCAACAAGAAATTTACGATCCGGCAGGGAGGTACAATCCGCTGGATAGGCAATCCTAACCAGGCACAGATTCAGCTCAAAGCGATATACGAATTAAGGGCGGGTCTAAGCGATCTTTATATCGCAGCAAACAGAGACGTCAACAATAGTTCTAATGCTAATCTCAGGGTTCCTGTGGAGGTTGAGATGGGACTTAGCGGTCTCCTGACCCAACCAGATATTAAGCTGGATATTTTCTTCCCTTCCAACCCTTCCATTAAAGAAGAACTTCAGGCCTATTTTAGTGATGCCAACAATCTGAACCTGCAAGCCTTCAGTTTGATTATCCGGCGTAGTTTTGCACCGGGCTCGGGCAGGGAAGATCTGGGTAAACAATTGTCATCCGGCGTGGCCAGTACTGCTACCGAACTGCTTTTCAATCAGTTTAACAATGTGCTCTCTACGCTTAACCTCGACTTTGTGGACATCAATATCCGTTCACTAAGTGAGGCCAGTGCCTCATTCCGGTTTTTCGATAATAGGGTGACCGTAAATGCGGGTGTGGTAGACAGACGGATCAGCAACAGTGATTTATCGCCAATTGGCTTTAACAGCAATAATGTGGGTGGTGAAGTAGAAGTTCTTGCGCTGATCAGGAGAGACGGTACACTGGTAGGTAAACTGGCCAACAAACCGCCAACGGTACAAAGTATCTTTGCCAACCCCGGCATCAATAATACCAATGTTACCTCTGTCGGCCTGATTTATTCACAACAGTTTGATAACTTCAGGGAATTTGTGCAGAAGGTAACCGGTGAATACCGCAGAAATCAGAAAAAGAAAGAGGAAGAAAGAAAAAATAAGGCTAAGCAGTCGATCAATAAAGAAGCCATCACTGAGGAGCAGAAGAAAATGAAGAAAAACAGGTAAGCACACCATCATAAAAAAGGCCGGTTCAAAACCGGCCTTTCCTTTATCCTTTCATAATGGTGTGACCCATTTTATCTCTTTTCGTTTTCAGATAAGTCTCATTATGTGTGTTGCTCAATATCTCAATCGCAATATTCTCTACAACCTCTAAACCATAGCCGATCAGCCCTGCTCTTTTTGTAGGGTTGTTAGACATCAGGCGCATCTTTGAAACGCCCTGTGCCCTTAGTATCTGTGCGCCTACCCCATAATCACGTTCGTCACCTTTAAAGCCCAGTTTAATATTAGCTTCAACGGTATCGAAACCGGCATCCTGAAGGTTATAGGACAACAACTTATTTACAAGACCAATACCGCGGCCTTCCTGGTTCATGTAAACTACAATTCCCTTACCCTCTTCCTGGATCATTTGCATAGCCTTGTGCAATTGCGGACCGCAATCACAGCGGCAGGAACCAAATATGTCTCCGGTAATACACGAGCTGTGCACACGCACCAGTACCGCTTCATCAGGTGTCCATTCACCTTTGCTTAAAGCAAGATGTATAGCATTATTCTCCAGTTGCGTATAGGCCGTCATTTTAAAATCTCCCCATTCTGTAGGCAGGTTAATGGTAACATCTTCCCTGATCAGGCTCTCCTGATTAAGACGGTATGCGATCAGGTCTTTAATGGATATTATTTTCAGCTGATGCTGTTCGGCAATCTTTAATAAATCAGGTAACCTGGCCATTTCACCATCATCTTTCATAATTTCTACCAGTACCCCGGCAGGTTCCATACCCGCAAGTACAGCCAGGTCAACAGCCGCCTCGGTATGCCCGGCGCGCCTCAGTACCCCGCCATCTTTTGCACGTAAGGGAAAAATATGCCCGGGCCTGCCCAGTTCTTTAGGATCTGTAGCCGGGTTAATTAGTGCCTGTATAGTTTTAGAACGGTCTGATGCCGAAATACCCGTTGTACAGCCATGTCCGATCAGGTCTACTGAAACCGTAAAGTTAGTTTCATAGGCAGCGGTATTTTTACCTACCATCAGTTCAAGATCCAGCTCTTCACATCTGGCTTCAGTGATGGCTGCGCAGATGAGGCCTCTGCCGTAGGTAGCCATAAAGTTGATCACTTCAGGCGTGGCATTGGCAGCAGCAGTCAGAAAATCGCCTTCATTTTCACGATCTTCATCGTCTACAACAATTACAACTTTACCAGCTTTTATATCTGCAACAGCATCTTCTATTGCGTTCAGTTTAATTTCCATTTTGTAGCGTTTTCATCATTGTACCTAATCAGAATGCAATCCAATCAGATAACAATAAACAAAGTTACAACCTTATATGATAATATGTGTGTCCAAATATCATGCGTAAGTAAGGAACACAAGACTATTTGTGGGCCTGTTTCTTTTTGCTGAAAAGTTTGTTGAAAAAAGCCTTGTATAAGCTGATATCAAACAGTGCAGAATCCACTGTTGCCTTGTAGGTGAGGAATGCCCCTACCGGACTGAGCACAAAAACTGCCATCCAGATACCCAGTATCGGATTGATATTGCCCTGGTTGGCCGATTTCTCTGCTACCGTGGTGATAATATGATAAAAAAGGAAGAAGATAATGGCCATTACCACAGGCAAGCCCAGTCCGCCTTTCCTGATGATGGCCCCCAGGGGCGCCCCGATGAAAAACAGCATCAGGCAGGACACAGCCAGGGTAAACTTGCGCTGGTACTCAATCCGGATCCTGATCAGGGTTTTAATCCTTTCTTCATGATCGGCAACCCTGCCATCTGTAGTTTGCTCCACTGATTTTGCCTGGTCCAGGGCCGACTGTAAGGTGGCCACCCGCTGTGCAGCCGGTACGGCATTGAGGAGTGCACCTTTCACTTTTACCGGGGCCATTTTGATTTTGGTATATCCTTTGGTGTAATTGCTCTGCTTAAAATACGTACCAATAGCAATCCTGGCGAAGCGGTTAACGCTGTCCAGTTCCTTCTTAAGCGAATCACCTTTATGTTCAAGCCCCTTAAGATTGAGCATCTGGTTGTTTGTCCTGAAACTATTCTCATCCGTGCGGGCCATCTTAAAGCTGGAAATATCAAACTTTTGAGCGGTTTCGCCAAAGCGCATCCTGGTGAGCTGCTGTCTGGGATTATAGGTAGCATTCTGACTGCTCGATTCCTCATAACGCACACCATCCTTCAGTTTCAGCACAAGGAACTGCTTATCTTTAGTGGTATTCATGGTGCCGCTTTTGGCAATGATGATCTTAGGCACACCATTATTGCTGGTATGATCATAGATCATGATGCCTGTCAGGGAAACACCGTCCTCCCCTTTTTTATCCACCCGGATTGAATACTGGGGAATACTGTTATTGAATACCCCTTCCTTAATCAGGAAAGACAACTTCTTGTTTCTTACATCCCAGAGCAGCGACCCAAATTTCAGATTTGCCTTGGGCAGCATATACTCTGAAAAAAGGAAGGATGAAAAAGCTATACAAATGATCAGCACCAGCAGTGGCCGCATGGCCTTCTGCAGGGATATACCCGCTGATTTAATGGCCACCAGCTCGTAATTCTCCCCGAGTGTCCCAAAGGTCATGATGGAAGACAGTAAGATGGCCAGCGGCAGCGCCATAGATACGTTGGCGGCGGATGCATAAAACATCAGCTCCAGTATAATGTACCATTCAAAGCCCTTTCCTATCAGATCATCAACATATTTGAAGAGGAAGAACATCAGTAAAATGAACATTACCACTAAAAATGTGACCAGGAAGGGCCTGATGAATGCTTTCAGCAGAAGTATATGAATCTTTTTCAATATACAAATGTAGACATTGCATCTGAAAAATTATGCACCAATTACACTGTGCAGGTAGGTGATCTGGTTATCCCAGATTTGGGTTCTTTCTTTTAGTGTTTCTTCGGTAGCGAAATCAGTGATTGAAAGTGCTACATCATTTGTTAACTCATCCTGCACGATTTCCATCTCAAAATAGCAATGAGGCTCATCATCAATCCATTTGAACTTCACCATTTTATTCTCTTTAAAGCTTAACATTTTGGCCTTTTGTACTTCGTCATCCCATGTAAATGTATACACCTGGTCACGAAATACAACATCATCTGCAAACCACTGGGACAACCCGTTTGGCTCACTGATGAAACTAAACAAAATACGCGGAGACGATTTCAACTCATATTCTAATGTAAATTTTTTCTTTTCTGACATCTTAAATCGCTTATATCTTGTTATTTGTAGATTATTTTTTTATTTTTTTCTAAAGGAAAGTATTTTATTCTATATTTGCAACTCTTTAAAAAAACAAGCCCACGGCGGGGTAGCTCAGATGGTTAGAGCGCAGGATTCATAACCCTGAGGTCGGCAGTTCGATCCTGCTCCCCGCTACTAAAAAGCCCATCTTGCGATGGGCTTTATTTGTTTTAAGGCGGTTTTGACGTGCTTTATTGAAACATAAGCTTCCGACTAATATATGGTTATTAATTAAAGAATACGCAAAATCAAACTATAATTGGCGCATCCTTTGGCGCACGCCAAATTGATGGCGACACAATTATCTTAAACAAACTATATCTAAATCTTAAACCTCTCCTTTAAATAAAGGAATTCAACATTTTTTTGGATATTGTTAATCATAGCCAATTCCAATATGTCAGATTTTAAAGTCGATGTAGATTTCGATAAATTAAAGGAGTACTTTCCTAACCTTTCTCCTCAACAGAAAGCCCTTTTAAAAGAACAAGGAGGCATCACTCTCAATTTCGAGTTTGAGATGGACGATTCTGTTTATGAAGAACTATACCAAGGACTACTGAAGATCCTTACAAGGTACGAGCTGCAAGAACACATAAATGAGCTATACTACATTGTCATCACACTGGACAATCAATATCAGGACATCGAATATTTATCGAGGGAAAGATATAATGATGACCAGACGAGCAAGGAGGTTGCGCAATTTCTCCTTGCCTTTAAATCTGCTAAACCTAATCAAGCATTTCAACTTGTGGCAAAATCACTGACTGAGACTGCTGCAATTAAAAATCCAATTGTTGCAAAATGGATGACACAACTGATTTTAGATGCCATTGAAAATAAGAATTTTCCTTTTGAGGTTTTTGGGGAAAGGATTTTACTTCATCTATTTGGAATGGACTTTTCAAAAGAAAAAAGTATTTCAATGGATCGATTAGAAGCAACGTCAAACTTAAAAATTAAGAAGCCTACACATACAGACTTATTATTCAGATTTGCTCTACAGCTCAGAACATACCTAAATGAATTTACAGATGTAAGAACTACTGGCTCTGTTGTACTGGCAAATGTACAAGCAAATATATTCTTCGATATTTTCGAGATGTTAGGATACTTTCACAGAGATAATATAGAGTCTGAACCCAAGGATTACATGCATGCAATATTTAGGAATCAAATAAAGTCATATACTTCATTATCAGGGCAATAAAAACCTCTTAAACTACTCAATTAGTATTGCCCCAAGCCTCTCTTCATCTAAGCACTTTTGTAATGCGATCAGCAATTAAGCATGATTGTTAAACAAAAAAAGATGATTAATAACAATGAGATTTCGGCATTATATTTCGCCAATAAGGTGGAAGGTAGAAGCCACCTCGACCCAAGAAAAGGTGTTTTCAAAATTGTTTCTATTTCTGAAGGTACCTGCTTCAGAAGGCCTGCAACTATGGCAACTGTAAAATGGAAGCTGAATGAATCGGACGCATATGCTGACATCAATTTCAAAATCCAATTAGAAACTCTGAAAACAGGTCTTACCCCCCTTGACACTACTGACATTGTTGGAAGAGAAATCAAAATCACTGAAGCTACATGGCATCCTGCTGTTCCCCTATTTTGTGTAACATGGGAAATGCTACCAAAAGAAAGTTCGATCATTGATCATCTGAATGGTTTATTAGCAAAAGGAATTTTTCCTTGTCTTGATAGTTTTGATGACTTCGAAGATGATGACATTCAAAACTGGGAGGAATACTAAGATGGAAAGAGTAAACCTAAACCTCAGAACGCAATACATAACTGATACAGAAATGTTTAGAAATGGTACTCCTAGCAACTTCATTATTTTCAAGAAACTTTGTGGTACTGGAGCCACACATGGAGAAGCTAAAGTATACAAACGTCATTCAATCATAATTGTCCCAAACACCCCGGTACTAAAAGGAAAAAAAGAAGCTATTGATGAGAATGGAAATAGCAAATACCCTGACATCTTCGTTGTTTACGAAGGTGTCTCCAAACAAGAGGTTGAGGTCTATCTAAATGGGCAAGTCACTTTCAAAAAAATACTTTGTACGCCTGAAGCCTACATTTTGAAAGTAAAGCCAGCAATCGAAGAAAATAATAATTTCAATTTATTTACCGACTTTTTCATGCTTCTAGATGAATGCGATAAAATTACTAAGGATGCAGACTTCAGATATAGTCTCGTTGCACCCCTTGATGATTTTTTTCAATTTAAAAACAAAGCAATGATTTCTGCAACCGCACTTATACCATCAGACAGAAGGTTTGAAGAGCATAATTTTAAAAGGCTTTACGTTAAACCGAAATTTAATTACAAACAGAATATCACGATTTTTGACACTAACAATATCGTAGCAACATTAAAAGAAGAGCTTGCGAAGGTGGGCGAAGAAAAGGTGTTTATATTCCTAAATAGTGTTGAACTGATCCAAGTAATCATCGAATTGCTTCAAATTGAAGATTTTAGCAAGGTATTTTGCGCCGAGAAAAGCAAGGTAAAGCTAATAGATAGCGGTTTTTCTAATGTGAGTACCGAACTAACAGACTTCAAAAAATACAATTTTTTGACCTGCAAATTTTTCAATGCTGTTGATATTGATTTAGAGGAGAAGCCTAACGTGATCTTGATTACTGATGTACTTAGGAAAGCATTTTCAATGCTGGATCCGTACTCGGACTCTGTTCAGATCGTTGGAAGATTCAGAAATGGGATAAAGAACGCAGTACACATTTCAAATTCTAACAAGAACCTGAAATGGAAAGAGAAGCAAAGAGCAATTTCTTTTATCAAGGACGCTTACGACACCTACAAGGATCTGGAGGTCATGAAAGCAATTACAACAAAAGAAGGTGCTATAGTAATTCTGACTGAAGCTATGACTGGATCATTTATACACTCTTACATCAAGGAAAATGGTGAAGTTGACCCATATCTTGTCGACGGCTTTCTTTTGGATCAAGCCATCACAGGTTATTACACGCATATAAATAAGCTTAATCGCGCTTACCTGCACAGTAATTTTTTTAGACCGACAGTTATAAAAATGAATTATAATATCAATGATGCTCATATCATCTCAATGAAACTGAAATCGACAGCAAGTGCATTGATTCAAAATATATCAGAAATATTAAGAGCTAATGAAAATGCACCTAGCAACGGAGTACTGAACTTTGACCTTGGCAGATCAAATGAGGTAATACGCAAGCAACATGCTGATATCGCAAATTTCTACGATGTTATAGGATTTGATTCTATGGCAGAATTAGAGTTCAATAAATCTGCGATCAAGCTAAAAGTGAAAAAGACAGAAAAGGAACTGGAAAGGAACAATCCCAAATTAATTTTAAAGATCCAGTCATTATACAAACCTGACGAAACCCCATCGGAAATGGAGATAGCAGCTGACTTCCAAGTTATATACAATGACTTAGGAATTTGTGAAATAGCTAGACCAAGTCACCTTACCCGATACTACATCGCGTCAAGAACTTCAAATGACCAAGGGATTAAAGTCTGGAAAATTAAAGGAAAGAAAGTTTTGTAGAGCATATCCAAAAAATACACTAAACCCATTATTTAAGAGCCCCATTTAATTTTTGGATACAAGTAAGCACCAGTTCTCCTTGGTGCTTTTGTTGGTATTACCCGAATCTGGTAGTCAGCGAAAAAAAATTGTGTGAGATTTTTTCACACAGTCACTATAGAAATGATCCCCCACCTTGATGTCGATGTAAAGTTGTTTCCTCCTATCTTCTTATGAGGGACAGCTTTTAGAAATTTTTCACTTAAAAATCTATTCAAGATCATGGAAACAAAAATCAAACCTCCACCAACCAAATCTAAAATTCCAAGAATCAATCATGATGAGAAGATTGAGAAAGCTTACTTTATTATTGTTGAGAAAGCTATCAATCTTTTAAAGACCTTCGAGAATCCTGAGCATCGTACCTATTGTCAGATGGATCACAGTAAAAATGAACTCAATAACAATATGGTGATAGAGTTTCTCTGCTTTTTCTGGAACATTACTTTGCAAGTTGCCCCTCATAACAATAGAAGGCAGATCGTCATAGACATTGGTACAGAAGGGATCAACAACTTTGGAAAGGAGCTGACTACATCTTTACTTCGCAAAATGTTTTCTGTGGCTACGTCAAAGACACTGGTCTCAGGGGAAGAAAATACGCTGATTATAAATTATCAGCCTTTGCCGATCCTAGACTATTACTATAGGACTGTAGCCCAAGGTGAAACAGAGTACATCAGTATTAGTACGGTTGCAATAAAATCCGATGACAAATTCGATTTATTAGAGCTGGATTTATCTGAATCTTTATTACTTTTGGATAGAAAATAACTAAAAGCAACTGAAAAGAAATAAAAATTAAATAAAATATAAGCGTTAACTAAAGTTCTTGTCTAAGAAACCTGAGAAATTTCAATGTACAACGAGAACAGAAGACTAACGCCTTACGTGATAAGCGTAGGGTGTAATCTATCTGTTTGTACGGGCTTCTCAGGGCCTCTTAGACGGATCAAGGTTACAGTCCTGCGCTTATTGTGTTATGTAACCATCGAATAGGGACCATTCGAGCCAATTAACCTTTCCATGAAATTATTAGTCTCTATTTTTTTATTGCAGATTTTATTCTTTACTACTGCTCATTCACAGGAATGTAAATCCACCTACAATGTTTCCATAAAAAATTCACAGACAAAGGAGGTTCTAAGTCGGACAACTACCGTTGCATTCAAATCCGGGTGGCAGATGTGGCTATTAACTAATGATGCCTCTTATAAAACCAAAGCGAATCTAACTTACATATTTGCTGTTGTAGTTTTGCCTACGAGGAATTTAGTTTTAAGAGCATTCAAAGGTCAGGGAGCAGATTTATACTGGTCTGGGGCATCTCCTTACGCTAACTGCGATGCGATCATTCTTCTCAATAACTTTCCTGTAACGGATATAGACGGCAACAAAGGCATAATTAAAAAAGCCTCTTACTAGCTTTACTTAGTTCTACCTAGTCAATAAATATTTCCATTAACAATTTATCCAGTACATATGATGACTTTAACAGAGGCGACTATAACATTAGGGATAGCCGGAATTGCACTATTAATAATAATCATAAGAAGATATGGCAATAAATAAAAACAACACCAGCACCGCAGTTCAGTTGATTAGCCGAACAATTTTTTGCGGCCTAATATTACTTGTGCTATGCGTAGGTAAGACTAGAGCTCAATCGGCATTAAGGTTCAAACTATATGAGAAGGAAGTGGTATTCGATGAAGGTTATCTGGATCAAAGTTTCGCTTCCTTAATGAATACTAAAAGGGCACTTATAAAGAATAGAGACCAAGCTTATGCAGAATATTACAATTTCAAGGCAACAGTAATTCGAGGAAATAAATCCGGTCAATATATTGTAGTTGATAACCTGCATCGCTTTAGCTTATATCCCTTTGAAAGTAATTATTATGCTCAAGAAGGCACTGATAGATATGAATCTTTACTGAATGAAGCAAAAAAAGCCGGTACGTCAGGCCAATTCAAAAAGATTAATAAGCTTAGAAATGATATTCTAGGATGGATTATTGACTTAACTATTGTAAATGGTCGATAAATGAGCGTAAACAAATATGCACTGATATTATTACTGATGGTTGTTTTCAGCTTCTCATCTGGCTATGCTCAAAGTAAGAAGAGGGTTCTAAAGCCTTCTTCTTATGATTCAAAGATGAATGCTCATTATGATTTCGATTATTTAAAAAGATTGAATGGTAAATACCCTAAAGAAGCACAACTTTTGGGCAACAATGCTCTTACCCGTCACTTGAAGGTTCTCTTAAAGGACAGATTTATATTTTTGAAGAACACTTGGGCAGTCGAAACGCCTATAGAAATCAAAAATAACATTTTTCAAGCTTGGGGATGCCAGCAGCACAATTGCGACCAAACAAACTTCCTTATTGTCGTAGATCTAAATAAAAATGTGGTTTACTGTGGCATTAAAGAGAATGGCATGATCAAGACCTTTTCCGAGGATAACAGTTATAATCAGGAACTATTTGATTGGAGTAACAGAAATTAAAACGATAACAATATTTATGAGAAAAGGAGCTACAGTAATGTGGCTCTTTTTTTTTATCAAAAATTTATGAAGCGATCAAAAATATTATGGCTAATTACGCTGGCGGTACTCATTCTGCTATCAGTATGGTTCTACAATAGAGTTAGAGAAGGCCGAGAAACGGAGAACAAAACTCATAATGGTTATCCATTTTGACAGAGTTTTAATATCCTCACAGCATACCTTTTAATAGTTAGGAATGAAAGGTAGGCTCCTGCCTTTCATTTTCTAGCAACTACAGATCATTATTCAGAATAAACTTATCAATTGTTTGGGCATGGAGGTTCAATAACGAAACGGAACCTGACCATAATGGAACGCCATTGCCATCTGAATTTATAAAATTGGAATAGTTGCTGCTGGCTTATTTAATATATTTATAGTTGATCTTTATACGCCTTTTCATCCCGCTTTCTTTGAGATAGAATCTGCAGAAAGAAAAATATGCCGCCTAAAATTCCAATTGGAAGAATCTTAGGTTTTTGTAAAAGCATATAACTTAAAAGGATAAGCCATCCGCAACCTATGGTCGTTAGAATAATTGTTCCAAAAGTACTTATTAATAAGCTGGGCTTTATTGTGACTTTGTCATTGTCTGTAGATCGATTAAAATTCTGAATATATTTAGAAAATAATGTTAAGACAGAATCTGGAGTTCCTATATCCTGATTATCAAAATTGTAGTCCTTTCTAGAACCATCTCTCAGATACAAACCGAGATAAGATTCATTTAATGCCTCAGTACATCGATATGACTTGATACATTCATATCGGTGTTCAATAATTGTTTTACTATCATCTGAAGGAATCTCAATTAGCATTTTATTTTTATCAAACTCAATTGTGCAATCCTTGGTGTAAGGATGCCTGAATTGCCTCTTGAAAAAAACTGGTGCTAGACATACAATCAATGCTCCAATGGTTAATATTAGCCCCTGATGAGTATACCATGTTATAATTGCCATTATGGAAAGTCCAATTAATAAATAGGTATAGATAAAATATCTGTAACGATTAGCATATAACAATTTAATTGTAAGCTTGGAATATTCTATCATAGATATTGATTAAGTATAAATATTCAAAGTTAGGGATTAGTATTATATATACCAGCAACAATATCGGCGTCATTGAATAACGACAATGGATTAAGAATCAAAATGGCATCGGGTACA
Source organism: Pedobacter westerhofensis (assembly GCF_900182595.1). Taxonomy (GTDB): domain Bacteria; phylum Bacteroidota; class Bacteroidia; order Sphingobacteriales; family Sphingobacteriaceae; genus Pedobacter; species Pedobacter westerhofensis. The sequence continues at coordinate 113,361 of NZ_FXTN01000016.1, forward strand.
GAATTTTAAAATACGATTTTACTGCATAAATCTGGCTACCAGTTATTAAATATAGCATCCTAAATCCTCCCCTCTCTCATTTTGGTGCTTACAAGGAGAAAGGGGAGTTTTAGTCTTTATAAAGTGCTGTTACAAAATGCCTACTGTTTTACAAGGGGCGATGCTTACAGTTCGTTCTATCATTAGGGTTGTGGGGTCTGGACAAAGCAACACGCCGGAAATATGGTATTCCGCATTTGTAAATGGTGCATTACGAATGCCAGATATGCCTTCACTCATCTAGGATAGGGAGTGTAAAGCGAACTGTGTCAACACCACTTCTTCCTAGGTGGAGGCGGTCAGCCTCCACCTAGGAAGAAGTCGCCGAAGGCTTTAAGTCGTT
>NZ_FXTN01000017.1 GCF_900182595.1 Pedobacter westerhofensis
AACGACTTAAAGCCTTCGGCGACTTCTTCCTAGGTGGAGGCTGACCGCCTCCACCTAGGAAGAAGTGGTGTTGACACAGTTCGCTTTACACTCCCCAATAATCACTCGGCAGCGCACATCCAGAACCTTTTACCTCACAGGTCGAAACAGCCGCAAGAAGTTGCATCTGTACTGTAATGTCAGCTTGCCTAGGTCTCATTAAAACCATCGATAAATTCAAACTCCCCTTCCGTTTAAACCCGCATGTTGTGAAATAAAATTATGCTCTGAGTAATAACCGTTATAACGTTTGCCACACGTGATGAGATCTAATCCGTCGGATAAAGTCGCAACAATTCGAACGGAAATCCCGGCGGATGCAGGTGAGACACTTACAAATATTGATGTCCGCTAAATGATTCGTCATTTTTTTTAGAGAGGAGCAACTTTCATATATGTTACCTATGAATGAATGAAGATTAATGAGTAATATTAATTGAAAATCTAAGCATCTATAACTTCCCATTCATTCATGTTTATCCCGCTGAGCAGGTTATCAAATCTGCTTTTATGAATAGCAATACAAAGGAGGTGTTCGGGACGTGATAATCCAACGTAAGCCATTTTTACACATTCTTTATGGCGTACTCTTTGGTCGGTAAATGGAATACCTAATATTTGGTCAGTGAGGTATTCGGATTCATGTTTGCCGTTATATGAAGTTTCTAAATATAACGTTGCCGCATGGGTTTGACCTTTTACAGCATGCACTGTGGTTACTTCGACATTTTGCCCGTTTATTTTGAGGATAGGTGTAAGCAGCGGCGCAGGTACTGCTCGGTTAACTGCTGTTGGAGCAGGACTGTCCACAAAACTTTGCGCTTGATTAAGTGTAAGGTTGAATAGTTGCAGGAAGTCCGTCAGATATTCTTTGATGAATTGACAGGCTTCAGCCACTGAACCGGCGACCAATAACAGCGAGCAGTCATAAATTTTTTGGCTAAATTCATCATAATGATTGGTTGCCCCACCACTCCTTAACTTGATGTGATCGATCATGGATTGCTTTGAAAACCGATGACCTTTGCTAGTCTTGGCACCTTCCAGCCGCAAAATTTTCAGCAGCGCATTAATAATACTGTTCCGGACTGGTTTTAAACTATTTTTCGTCAGATCACAACTCTCTAAGTAGCTTTCGAGACAATTGTGATCTACTGTTGGCCGCAGGCTTGATTTGCTAAACTGTGGAATATAATCCATTAGCCGCACGCGGCCGACTTGAGCAACGCCATCCGGCCACTCGGTATTCCAGGCAACGATTTTTATTGGGGATCTTGGGTTTTGCGGGAATTCCCCGGAATTCTGCAAATCTGTAATGAGCTGCAGAAAGCGTTGTGGCACGTTGGTGATTGTCGCATCTGAATATCTTAATAAATGAGGTTTCAAACCGGCCTGGCTTAAACCGTTGATGGTAAAACCCTGTGGTCGAAAAATGGCGAAGTTCTTCACTAAAGCTGCAATTTCAGGTCCCAACCGTTGACTGCCGCTGAGCGCTAAAACACGAGGACGGTCTATCCAAATATCTTCCAGTTTGGCGCTACCGTTAAAGATAGCCTGGTTTTTATCGCCAATACGCTGGTAGATTGAAGTACTTTGACCATTCTCGTAAAAAAGTTGTTCTAATACATCATACTGGTGTTTATCCATGTCCTGCATTTCATCCACAAGGACCAGCGAGAATCGTTTTTGAATTATGGTTTTAATACCGGGGTAAAGTTGCAAATATCGATTGGCCAGAAAATAAGCATCGTCATAATGCAGCACACCATCATTCATAACTTTTAGTTTTAATTCTGTCATCCATTTACGGATGCGCTTTTTTTCATGAACTGAAAAATCAACATAGTTTTTACTGTTGGGCTTAGGCTTAGCTACCAGAACCGGTTTACCATTGACCGAATCTGTTATCCTTGTGCTGTATCCATTGCACTGGAAACGATAATAATATGCAGACTGGCTGCCAGTTAAGTAATATCGCGCGTTTCGTTGTTCCTGAGCAGTAAAACCTTTGATATTAAGCCCAAAATGCCGGTCAATGCTTTCATTGTAAAGTTCGTTATCGATCCTTACGATTTTTCGCCCGAATTTAAAGGCAAAATACGGGAAAGCCATGAATTCGTCGACAAAGCTCTGAATCGTACCCAGAAAGTTTGGATAGTTTAACAGTTTAGGGCAATGGTGTTTTAAACGTGCACGGATCTCATCGATAGCCGCATTGGTATGGGAAATGATTAGGATGCCTGAGCCATCATGGATAGGTAAATGCTTTTCCAATATCAGCAACTTCGCTAAAATGGCAGTTGTTTTCCCACTGCCCGGAACAGCCTGAAGATCGAGCGAAGAAAAATCAGCAATAAAGTTGCGGCGCTCCTGGTCGAAGACACAGCCTTCAGGCAGTAAGATACCTTCGGCATAAGCATAGTCGGCTGCCGATATATCAATAACCGGAAGCATAGTTTATGGCGTCAAAAATGTATTGTACCGGGTTGTTGACGATCGCAAAATCAGCCTTCATCATTCCCTGATCTTTCAGCAATAAAACAGCGAAATACTGGGCAATGACGGCTTTAGAAAGTTTTCTTTGGTCGATGATGAAGTTATACATCAATTCGAAAGCAACAGCTTCCGCGGTCTTCCCGGCCAAAAAGTTATTCCAGGCGATGTCTATCTTGTATTGCTGCAGTTGCTGAACGGCCATTTTACTTTCCTTAGTTCCTGTGTAATTATCCGCCCGATTCTCTTCGATGGCGTATTGAATAGCGGTAAAAAGTAATTTCCGTAGGTATGGGTGCAGCGCTATACAGTACTCCAGTGTCCAAAAATTGGATATAAAAGGTTTAACGGATTGCCCTTCCAATTTTGCAGCCTTTGCGGCAAGGTGGTTAGCCGGGTTGTAAGCGGAAATAATATTTTGTCTAACAAAGTCGGTGGCCTTAATCTTATAAGCCGTAGCATATTCCACTGGGCGGAGATCGAGGTCGTTTAAGATCGCTACGGGTATCGTCATATGAGGGTGTTTCGTTCTTTGAAAAATATTACCATATCTCGAGAACGCTGTGTTATTGATCGCCACGACAGAAACATTGGCGGCGGTCAGGTCTCGGGGGATGATTTTAAAGTCGCACATTTTTTTAGCGATTGCGGGAATGATCATCTCTTCAGCTACACCCTCAACAATAATCACACCTTTGGCAAAGAACAGGTTAGATTTGGTGACATCTAAAAAGCGCTCCAAAAATGGGTAGTCCGTTTTGCGTAGTTTAGTGTATGTTTTTCCTAAGGGGAACGCATAGGCGTTATGACACAGAATCACATTTTCTAATTTGACTTTGGAAACCAGGTTCGGGCTATGGCTAGTTAAGATAAGCTGTATATCTCTATGTTTTTGTAAGGCTTCAATGATCTGCATTTGGGCTTGCGGATGAAGATGTGCTTCCAATTCCTCAATCAGGCCTAATCGTACGCCCGTCCAGCTTTCTTTATTCAGGTGTAGCAATTCGGCGGCCATAAACAATCGATTGAGGGTTCCCAGCCCTGGATGCGCCTCATCTAGTAACTGAAGGGTGAGCATCTCCAAAATACTTTTGATGTCGCTGGAGGTCGCATCGAAAGCCGTTTCATATTGCTCGCCATAAAACCCTTTGATATAACCGTCAATTCTTTCTTTGATCTGTTTTCCTTCCAACGGAAAACTATCGGTTGGTACACCGCCTACATCTTTGACTACTTTAAACTCACCCCTAAAATACTTGTTTAGTCCGCTGCGCAACACTTCAAAAATCGCTACCAAATCATGGTCTTTTCCAGCTTTAAATGCCGGGTCGCCTAATAAGATCTGTGACAACCTAGAGTTTCGCTTAGCAATTAACTCACTTTCAGCATCCCGTAGCGGCTTGAGGTAAGTAGCTTTTAAGTATTCGCGTGCTTCAGCATTTAGTTGACTTCCTTCGGCATCAGGCCCGGCTTTGACATCGCTGGGAAGAATTTTTTTACCGCGCCGCGACACATCGTATACCACTCGCAAGTAAGGAACTGCTTGATTCCCGGTACCTTTCCAAGCCAGCCATTCGGTAAAGTTTTTTGCTTCAATGGCTTCAAATCCGTCGAATATCAATTCAATCCTGAATCGCGAAGTTTCTTTATAAAAATCTTTATCTTCGATCCTGATAAATTCGTAACTATGTGTTTTCAAGACCAGTTTGATTGCGTCAATTATAGCGGATTTACCTGAATCGTTTTCACCTATGATCACATTGAGCCCTTGGGTAAAATCCAAATTAAGATCCGCATGACTGTCAGCATCGATATCACGGTCAGAGCCGAATTTTCTGAAGTTCCAAAGTTTGAGGTTGGAAATAAACATGGAAAGGCGAGTTAGTATTCAGGTTATCAGTGCAATATAAGGTTTATTTTAAAAAGGCGGCTCATCAATACCTAAAAGAACTTTGAAGTAATCCTGCTCGTCTCTCTTATCTGCCTTTTCTTTTGGACGGGCCAGCACACCCGTGGTACTAAGTTCTTTGATCCGAGCTTTTGAAAAGGTTTGCGTCGCCGTATGAAACATATTAAAGATGATATTGATACAATAACGGCCCTCTAGCGACTCTTTAATGTTTTTAGTATGCCGATTGGGAACGCCAGATATCATCAGGGTGGGCGCGATATGAATAGGTAAATGCTCCGTCGCGTTGTTACTGATGACGGACGGACAAAGTTCGTTGACTGTGCCTATAAAGTTGAAGAGCAATTCGGGATAAGGATTGAACTGTTTGACCTCACAAAAGCTGATCAGGCTGGTTTGACCGACGTAAGAAAAAGTCATTTTTGTTTCATAGTGGTCCTTACTAAATTCGATGCCGCCCGCTTTGACTATGGTGATATCCGGTGTGGTAAATATCTTTTCATGGTGCCAGGACTGCACCGCCAGGTTATGGTGGATCTCGAATGCGTGACTAATATCAGCCATTTGTTTACTAACTTTAAAAAAGGAGAAATTACTTTGCATTCCCATGGTTGAACATTTGTAGCGATATTGACCTTTTTGCAAACCATCAACCGAGACAGTATAATCATTCAATTCATAGTACCGCACGATATAATTGAAGCAACTCATTTCAAAAAAATCACTCATTCGATCCGCCTGATTGACGATCGAGGCTTTATATCGGTTAACGAAATCGCGAATTTCTTTTTTTAGATCCTCTTTATCCCTGAATGGCGACTTTGTCTTTTTTTTGGGGGCGTCTGCATCAATTTCCTCTTCCATCATCGATAGCTTTATAGTTGATTAGTTGCTGGAGAAACTCGATCGTCAGTGTATAATTCCACAAAAATTCATTGATCTCATAGCGCCGCATTAATTTTTGGTAGGATATCAAAATACCCTTGATGACATGTATTTCATCGGCATTGAGGATATAAGTACCGATCCTGACCGCGCTGGTAACTTCATTTCGGGTCACAAGCCCATAAAATTTTGTTGCCGCATCGAGATTGACGATCACCCGGTTATAAAATATAGATAAGGCTAGCAATACCTCCACTACGTCCAGATCATCTTTAAGTATTTGATATTTTGGATATTGTTCAATGATGCGCACAGATTCCTGAAATCGATTTTGAAACTCATTATAAATAGGTCGGGACAGCTCCCTCGGAAGCCGGTGCGTCATGATGTTGATAATAGGAGTTTCCTCAGCCATAAGGTAAATCGGTCAATAGCTGAACGCTATGATTTAAGGTTTATTTAAATATATGATTCTTCCACAAATATTGCACAACCGCTAAAACCGTTCACCTAATTCTCGGAACATTTCAATGGTAGTGACAGTCCTGATGCCCGCGGGCGCGCAAATGTCCGGAATCTTAACACGGGCTATCTTAGTTGGCTGGCTGGTTTCGTGCGTTACAATTGTGTTACCGCCCGATAATGCATGCGCGATCAGCCAGGCATCTGCTTCATCGGCATCAAAAAATGTATCTAGTGCGCGTTGGTTATATGGAGGTTGCCGTAAACGTGCGATATTGATTACTTGTGCATATTGCCCTATCACAGGTGCCGAGGGGGCGAAAAAGGCAGCTGGTAAATTGCCGTCACACCAGGTGGTCAATGCATCTTTATTTCGGTGTAGCTCCGCTTTAATCTTATCAATACTGATAATTCGGCCGGCGACTGCCAATTCGCCGATCTTTGCCCAAAAGCTTGTCGCCACATCCAGCGGGTAGGTATCACGGTGGGCCTGTATAAAAAAGTTACTATCAACAATCAGCGGTGCCATCTCTGCTACAGTTTATTAATAAAGTTTTGATAGGTATCACCTTTCAAGCCGGTCAACTGATAGGCTTCGCGGTATAATAATTGTTTTTCCCGTACGGCGCGATCTACCAGGGAGACATACCGCAAACCCAGGCGTTTCTTTTGCGTAAGGTAAAAATCACCGCCGCCGGCCATATTTTCTTTTTTGTATTTAACGCCTTCGTGGTATTCACCGTACCATTGAAAAAAGGTTGCCTTACTAATCTTTCCCAAATCCAGCGCTCTACGGGCTAGCACAATAGGGCTGACTTTAAAATAACGGGACATCGCCTGAAGGTTTGGGTTACGGGCCCAAAAATGTTTAAATTCATCTCTTGGTACTAATAATTCGGCGGCGACCTGGTCACAAAGTTTTTCCAAAGGATCATCTGCAGGTAATAACTGTTGCATATCGAACCCCGCGCTTTGACCGATCCAAATATGCGCTAGTTCGTGCGCGATGGTGAACATTTGTGCCGCTTTACCATCTGCCGCATTTACAAACATAAAAGGCGCATGGGCGTCCACCAATATAAAGCCCCGGCATTCCTCCACATCAATGGGCCGGTGATTATTATTTTCGACTACACTATTGAATACCACCTGAATGCCCGCATTTTCTAATTTCGCCGCTAAATGATCCAATGCATCCGCCCAACTTTTTACCCTGCTGGCCCAAATAGGTTCTAGGTTCAATGTCTGTCTGATACTTTGTACGATAACCATCGGATTGCTTTCTCCCGCTGCACTACCTACGTAATTCAAGGCCGGGAATTCATTGTCCACCAAATATTCCGCTAACCAGTCTTGCCTTTTTTGGATCAGCAGGATCGTATCATAAACATTTAAACTTACGCCCTGCTGCTGCCCGCCGCCGGTCCTGAAAAAAGGAAAATTGAGCGCCTCATGTGGCGGTTGGTCTAAAAATAAATAACCAAAAGGCAAATGAACCCGATGAGAAAATTCTTCCAGTTGCTTCAGCGTCGGTAGCTTCGCGCCAGACAACCAATCCTGCACTTTCGGAAAACGTGTCGTAAAATCACGCAGATCATGCCCCGCCCGGGCAATTGCCCAGCTCAGCATATTCACATTTGGTCTGACCTCCGTATTCATATGTCCAAAAATAAACGATTTGAACCGGAAATGTATTTAATTATCCAATTATAATCGGATATATTTTCAGACCAAAGTAATCCGGGCAGCAATCGACCGGGCGCTCTTGGGGCGAAGTATGGATAACAAAACATTATCTTTGATTCCCAATACTTTTTAACAATATGTCTCACACTATGGTTGATGGTGATGAGCTGATACCTATTAAAAATTAAGACAGTTCGAAATGAGCTTCCAATGGTGTTGAAGATAGGAGTCAAAGATTCTAAGTCTTCAACTCCATTAAACTTGCTGACTATTTAGTTTGCAAATAAGCAATTTAAGATCTCATTCCATAATTTAAATTTAGGTTCTTACTTATTTGTTAAGGTTTTAATCGGAAATAAGAACATACCTTTTGTCACATTAGAAGAAGAATGGGTGACAGATTATAATTCTAAAAGAACCCTTGAAGCCTTGGATGGTAAAACGCCATTGCAATATAGAGCACATTGGAATCTCAGCATGGAGTCAGCTCCCTTGAAACTGACTCCATGCTGAAGGATTAAAAATAATATATAAATTTGAATTCCTCGCCTCCTACATCGATTCGAAAAAAGGGAGGGTTACAAGTTCACCAAAAAAATCTCTTCGCAGTTTGCACTAGAGACCGCGAGGATATTTCAAAGTTATTCTACAGCTGGCCGATAAACACAGCCAGCCGTTACAAAATTGCCTCAGTCGTATTCGTGGTAAAAGTAGTCCACCCTGATCTATTACCGCGGAATAAACTGATACCTCCCCCTCAGCTGATTAACAAGATCTTTAATCCTCCCTTCAAATTGCGTTTTGAGAATCAACATCCTGTAGTCACTCTTTTGAAAGAAATTCATCAGCTGACAGTCGAGAAGAGAACCTAGCAAATAAAATGTATGTGGAATCTCTTCAGTGTACGCAAAGAAAATTGGTGATCTCCACTCTGATGGCACGTAAACTTGATTTCCCAACTTAAAACGAAGTTCAAGTTTATAATAATCATCATACGCTTTCCAGATAAAACATAGCTGAGGTACTTCCCTGCTCAAAATACAAGGTTTCATATCCTTTTTCCGCGGCCTCCCCTTCACATTTTTCATCCCATGAGAATAGAAGTGGTTTTTATACATCCTCCCTACAAATAATGGCATTGCTTCACGCCACAGTTCAAACATCCTCGTAAAACGATCCGATGTGATCTGGTCCTGTAAGATCCACAAATGTGGCTCAGAATCCTTAGGAATATGATCCATCACCGCAATCTGCTTCATTTCGAAACAGATATCCAGAAGTTGCTGCTGCTCATCATCCAAATCCGGCAGGAATAAGTTATCCCGGTTCATTACAAAACTTTTAAAGCCCTTTAGTGCAGACTTGTTTTTATCAAGGTAGCCAACATAAGGGATTAAAAAAGGCCAGTGATTAGTAGCCCATCTTCTGGGACGCATGTCTACAAGACAGAATCCCAATACCGCCTCTGCATTCTCAGGATCGGATTCGATCACCGTTGGCACCGCTGCAGTTGGTTTACCCTCATCATCAGTGATCGCTGGGAGTACATGTCCCGGTTTATAAAAGCCATGGTATCTTACCCTGAAATGCAGCGATACAGTATCATACAGATTGCTGTTCACCACAAATTTGGACAGTCCGGTAGCCGCATCAAAAAATCCCGGCCAGTAATACTGCTCAAAATCGAACTCATCCCAAGTGCTTAATAGTTGATAAACTGCAAAATAGGCATGGCGGCTTAGATAGGTTTGATCCGTATCTACGCTGCAGCTGACCAGTAAGGCTGATTCAGTGACTTTAAGATAAACATACTCTACCGGTTCATTTTTCAATTTAACCTGCAAAGTCAAAATTTCATTTTCAAACTTGACGCGTTTACACGAACTGTCCCAAAATCCCATTCGTGGTTTTCTGAAATCAGAATGTTTGTTCAGCGTGTCTAGCGTTAGCACCCTTGTTCCGGGTTTAAAAGGAAGACTGAAAAAGCTATCCATAACACACCTCGCTCTCTGTTTTAAGTTGCCTGTAAACTTCTGCATCCAGGGCGAGTGCTTCAATTTTGTCCTGGCAAAGGACGTCTGCCACTTTCAGGAATGCAGCCACCTGATTGTATAATCTCTCCGCATCCGGCTGCTCTACCACAAAATCATCTTTATAACGTGCTGCAGAATAACTGCTCACCATCAGCTCAAAGAGCCTCCTGCCCTCTTCTCCCTCGCCCAGAAATAAACCCGACATCGCAGGCGAAAAACTATCACATAACCGCAGCAGCCTGTATAGGTTATGAATATCTGACCGGTAAGCCAGATGTACCCTGATCATACAGATACAGCATTGTTCAACAACCTGGTGCAACATGAAAACACATAGGTGATAATTGCCTTTCCGCAGGCATTCCATCGCACTTTCCAAAAAGCCCGCAGCCAACGCCATGCGCCGTCGATAATGCTTCTTAGCTTTTTCCGCGGCCCTGGTGGGGATAAAATCAGGCACCCGAAAGGATTTGATGGTCGGATCAGCACTGTAAAGCAGCTTGCCACTATTGGCCACGGTAATAAAAAAACGGTTATTAGCCCTAACAGCTTCGGTAATCGTCTCTTTCCCGTGTACCAGGATCGTAATGGTGCCGTACGGGAAATGGTGGTTCGCATAATCCTGCACATGATTTTCAATCCTGGTAGCGCTTTCTATCACCATTAGTAAATAGTACTGGTAATTTTCATGAGCAGCACTTTCAATAAAGCATCCCCTTTTGTTGGCTGACTCCATAAACTCCCCGAAGCAATAGATTTGCAGGGGTTGATATTTGTCTGCCAGGTCCTTGATAAATGCTGCAAATTCCTTTTTCTGGATTTGACTTGTATTTTGGTCTTCTACTTTCATTTTCTTAGATTTAATAATTCTGCCTGTTCAAAATGCAGCGCATCTACATTATCTTTCAGATCCTGAGGGATACGCAATGGCTACTGGCATTCTTCATAACGACATTGGTTGTCTGCAGATCCTACCATGCGTAAACCTTCGTTATGCTCATCATTTTCACAGAACCGGATCAGGGCCAAATGCAATACAAAGGGACTTAAATGATATCCCAGAAATCGGTTGAGGGCATGAAAGATCTCGTAGGGAAGTTTAGCCTCAAAGAAATATCCCGCCCGGATGAGCAGGTGAACGGCTTCTTTCGCTAGCTCATATGACTTCTCACTTCCGGGAATTTCATCAAAATCCGGGGCGACATCTTCTTTAACCGCATACATTTCCTCGTCCTCGCCCTGCTCGTCAGTCCTGTAATAATTATAGATGTCTTTGCCCGCATGACGATTGTGATGAAAAGAGATATTTAATAATGATTCATCGTCCTTCAATGGAAAGAAACTTTGCGAATTGCTTTCTTCTAATGCCCTGGCAATACTGTCAAGATCATCTGAAGAGTAAAATGGTTTTTCAAGGGCTTCTACATCCCTGACATATCCCGGTGCTGCACCCATTAAAAAGGTAAGTTGCTCTGCATTGTAGCCTTTGGCTATTCTTTTGAGCATTACACGGTAAATGGTTTCCAATTGAAATGCAGGGATTTCTTTAACTGTTGTCATTTTAGTTTTGGTTTTAAGTTGATTATTGGACAATTATAGGTCTGGCGAATGCCAGCATTGAAAAACGTATTACCTGTGCCATCGCTGCTTGTAAAGAAACTGACGGGGAGTCATTTTCCTTTTGCGGGGAGGGCGCAGATCGGGCTCGAAAGGCCCATAAATCTTAAATCCGTACCTGGAATGCCTGTAAAGAATAAAGCAAAGCACGGCCATGGCGAGTATGTTTTTCGCGATTTCCATATTTAAAAAGATGGTTTTATTGATTAAGAAAAGATTTGATGATCCGGATCAAATCCGGTCGAAATATAGGGGGGACTAATTAATCGGGTGGTTTTTGAAAATGATGCTGTTCCCCAGCGATGATGATCCAGGAAACAGAAGATGGATTGCCAAATAAGCAGGCAGGATAAGACGCATGCGAAAGATTAGCGGCACAGATACAATAAATAGCGCTGTGAGCAGGAATGTTTGTACTGGTAGCGGTGGTTAGATTCTTTTTCTTCATTTGGATACTATTGATTAAGATTTCAATAGAACCATGTACAAGAAATGAAAAAGGACGAACAAAATACAGGCCCGGCAACAGTTCTTGTAGTCAGCGCTACCCGGTGGAAATCGGGGAATAGTAAAACTATTCAGACACTACAATAAGCTGCCCCGGACCTATATATTGCAAATATAGGAACCGGCGCTCTACTTATTACCCGTGTCTGCTTAATTTCCACATTAGCGCTGACGAGGTTCTTAAATAGAACACCTCAAAATTTTAGAGATGTTATAAAATTAATATATTGTTTAACAAATACTCATATACACTTTATTTTAACAGAACAAATATAATTATTAAGATTTAATTAAACAATAAAGAAATTAAATTATTGACAGGACTTGGTTGCAAAAGCATGAATTACCTTCAGAAAAGTTTAGGAATAATTCGAGCATGTTGCCAATAAAGGTCTGTCCAACCCCTAAAAAGCGCCCTTTTCACCCGTGTTTTCTACATCAAAGCCGTTAGTTAATCTGGGCTGGCAAACTGTATCACTGCAATGTGGATCAGATCGCCACAAAAAACCACTTTTTCGCCAAGGTCTTCCAGTACAAATAAGGTATGGCCCAGCGTATGTCCAGGCGTTGCTACAGCACGCAGGCCTGGAAATAGTTTTGAATTTCCCCGAAAGGTCTTGATCTTACCGGTCACCTGATATGGCTTAAATACTTTGATGGCGTTAATAAACGAGTTTTTATTCGAAGATAAGGCGTTGGGATCTGCTTGTTGCATCCGCTCCTCATCCAGCCAGTAGTCTTTTTCTGTACAGCGATAAACCAGAACATTTTATTTATTCATATGCAATACCGGGTCACTTGCTGCGGCTTGGGCAACGACATCACTATTATGCCCCGAGGCGATAAGCCATTTACCATTCTGCCTGACAAAAACGATGGTGGCGATATTGTCTTTATCACCCTGTTTATTAGTGCCGTGATCGATGCCGTCCGGCGGATAAAATGCGCCGATGTGTGTTACCCGGTACATGATAGCCACATCATTAGTGAGAAACCGGAGGTTGCTGCTTTTGTCGACTGCTTTGGCATCTTTTAAAAAAGCTGTAATAAAAGCCTGGTGCGCGAACTGCACCTCTTTTAAATTACGCCAGTGCATACCCACCACGTTGATCCAGTGGCAGTCGGGCGTCATGTAATCTTTCATATCACTAAAATTTTGGTTTCGCCAGCTGTTGCCGAACCTGGCCCAGGTTTTTTCGATGGCGGATTCGTCGGCAGTGCGGGTTTGCGCTTTAATCGCAGTTGTTCCGGTTAGTACCAATAAGATGATAAGTAATTTTTTCATGAGTTTTCAATTAATGTTTCTTCGAAACTAACGCTCCTGCGTTAGGCATTTTTGGAAAGTAGACCGTTTTCTCCTGTGGATGGTCATAAAGCAGTTTTGTACGGGCCAGCCGCTTTCATCGACGATGAAATGGTTTGAGTGGTTTATATGAGCTATTGGTCTATTTTGTTGATAAGGACGCAATATTGTCCTTACCTTTAATCATCATGGGGCAACTGGACTTTATATTTTCCCGCAGGACACCCTGGCGTTTGTGTCGACATCTGGCTTTCTGGGTAAGCTGGTATTTATTCCAGGTTTACCTGTATTCGTTTACGCCATCGCCGATTTTAACAAAACTGAGCTTCTGGCAAAGGATCGTGGTTAATTTAGGAGAGAGCTTCTGGTATATGTTACCTGCGCTGTTTTTAGCTTACTCCCTGAATTACCTGGTGATTCCCAAATTGATCATCACGGCGAAATATCTCAAAGCAATACTGGCTGTGCTTGGGTTGTTATTTTTAACGGGCGGACTATCTGCGCTGCTGTCTTTGACCATCGTAGAATATTTTCGCCGGCAATACCTCATCGGGCATCCCGGTTTATTGCCGGGAGTGATCCCCACGCCTTTCAGCATTCAACTTTTCATGGCCTGGATCTCAGGGCTGCGTGGAAGTATTACAATCGGGGGCCTGGCCGCGTCCATTAAGCTCATGAAATATTTTTATGAAAAACAGCAGGAGAAAACCGTTGCCGAGCTACAATTGTTAAAAGCACAGCTACATCCCCATTTTCTGTTTAATACACTCAACAATATTTATTCGCACGCCCAGGATACCGCGCCCATGGCCGCTGAGATGCTGCTGGGGCTATCTGAGTTGTTGCGCTATATGCTTTATTCCTGCAACGCCCCACTGGTGCCGCTCAAACAGGAACTCCAAATGATGCAGGAATATATCGATTTGGAAAAGCAGCGTTACGGCAATGATCTTGAGGTGATTCTGCAAATTCCTGCGATCGATCCATACCTGCAGATCGCTCCTTTGCTGATCCTGCCCTTTATCGAAAACTGCTTTAAACATGGTGCCAGCCACATGCTGGAAAAACCCTGGATCAATATTCAATTGCATATGGCCGGCCAAACCATGCACCTGAAACTGATCAACGGCAAAGCCGCGATAGCAAAAGCAGAAAGTGGCGGCATCGGTATCGCTAACGTGCGTCGGCGTCTGGACCTTTTATATCCGGCTCGGTCTGATCTGCAGATCATTGCCGAAGATGAAATGTATATCGTAAATTTAACGCTTGAACTCCATGAGCCTGCCCGTTTATAACTGCCTCATCGTTGATGATGAACCGCCCGCAAGGGAGGTGCTGAAGCGCTATATCCAAAAACTGCCGATGCTGCACCTGGCAGGAGAATGTAGCAACGCCTTGCAGGTTATACCCTTCCTGCATAGCCATCCTGTTGATATCCTGTTTTTAGATATCCGTATGCCACAACTTAATGGACTGGAACTGGTGAGCACATTGGTTAACCCGCCTAAGATCATTTTTACGACCGCCTTTGCCGAACACGCATTGGAAAGCTACGAATTGCAGGTTACGGATTACCTGCTCAAACCGATCAAATTTGAACGGTTTGTCAAAGCCGTGAATCGCGCTATGCCCCAGCCAGCTGTTACTTCGTCAGCACCTGAATCGATTTCGGCTGCTAAAGATAATTTTTTGTATTTCCGTGCCGACCGCAGAATGATTAAGGTTATGCTCAAGGACATCCTGTACATTGAGAGCATGAAAGATTATGTGAAGATCATTACGCCGGGCGGGCAAGTGATCACCAAATATTCCATGGCAGCGCTGGAAGCCATGCTTCCGGCTACCGATTTCCTCCGCATCCACCGTTCTTTTATCATTTCCGTAAAAGAATTGAGCGCCTATACAAATACCCATGTACAGCTTGGTACCATCGAATTACCGATCGGTAAGATGTACCAGCATGAAATACTGAAAAACCTATCCTCATAACATTCCATTTTGGAACATTAAATACCTAATCTGGATGTCGGACTGGTTCGCCCTCTGCCATGTCGGCCAAACCCGTGCATATCATAAACGATCAGCGAGATTTATTGAGCTGTTCAAATCTTTTCAGGCGGGCGTAGTTATATTGCTGTAAAAGTAACGGACATACGTTATAAATAATATTTGAAACTACGAGCAATGCAGCCGTCAGATACTGGATGTAAATCAGCGCCACAATTGTTGACATGAAAAAAAATAACAGGCAAAAGAAATGGAACCTTTCATACATTCGAATTGTTGACCTGTAACGTATAGCGCTCGCGGCATCGTGAATGATTTTTTTACGTTTGTAGCTATCACCATTCTGCACGAATTTACGAATGAACCGGACACCGAGTTGCTGATAAAAAACGGGATTTTTGCTTAATTGTAACCAGCGCGAAGGAATTGTCAATGCCGCTAATGATAAGGCAGTTATTACCCATAGTTGGTTTTGTGAAGCATATCGCAACCAAAGAGCTGTAACGGGTAAAAAACAAAGGAATGTCCAGAATGCGTTGATCAGTTGTCCCATTATTCAAAGGTACTAATCGAAGTATAAGAAGTTGATTTTCAATTCACAATAAACTATAAATTATCGATGCGCTAACCTATTGATTCATTTTCAACTGAGCATTTTAATTAATTCCTGTACAGATTCTTCGGTCGGTGCGGCAAAGTCGCTGATACCTTCAATCGTTTCTTTGCATAACGGCTCAGCCCGGTCAAACATGATTTTCTCGTAAGCTGCAATGGCGTCGTGAAGATCGGTAAATGTTGCTGTACTGGTCAAACAGTTTGACAGATCTAAGGCATCCAGCATAGCCAGATTAACTCCTTCGCCATTGGGAGGCATAAGATGGGCGGCGTCACCGATTAGCGTGATGTTATTTTTTGTCTCCCACCTGTGCTCTAAAGGAAAATAATTCAGCGGCCGGGGAACAAAGTGTGTACAGGCTTTGAATAAGGTGAAAAAAATGGAGTTCCAGCCTTCGTAATGATTGATCAGGTAGTTCTGAACCTCTTCAGAATTACTGAAATCTATCCCGCTGAGCTTAACCCAGTTTTCCGGATACATTGATGCAGCGTAAAAAGTCAATCCGCCGTCGCCACGCGGTTGTGCGGCTATGGTTGCTCCGTTCCCCATGGCCATCAGATTCGCTTGGTTAACTAATTGGTAGAATTCCGGACAAGCTGATTTCGGATGATCAATTTCGCCCTGAATGATCGTCGCACCAGAATATAATGCATTTGCGTCAGTGAGGTAGGGCCGGATCAGGGAGCGGTAACCGTCTGATCCGATAACAATATCTGCAGCAGCGGTTGTTCCGTTCTTAAATTGCAGTTCCCATTTATTGTCAACTTCCTTCATGCTTTCGAATTGCCTGTCCCATAAAACAGTGCCCGGCAGCAACCCGTCTATTAGCAGATCTCTCAGCGCCCCTCTGTCTATTTCCGGCCTGAACTGGGGATTACCAAAATCCGGTTTGCCGGCCTGGTTGCCTTCATCCAACAAAATATGTCCTTTCGGATCAAGCAGGCGGTATTTGTCTGCACCCGGCATGTAATTAGCTTTGAACGCCTCCATCAGTCCGGTTGCTTCCATAGCTCTCAGACCGGAGTCGAAATGCAGATCGACTATCGCGCCTTGTACACGCGCTTCCTGGCTGTGATCACGCTCGTAAACTCTGACCTGTACGCCCTTAAGCTGCAAAAGCCTGGCAAGTGTCAGGCCACCCGGGCCGCCGCCAATTATGGCAATACTTTTATGAAGTAAAAGTTCCTGTTTTTGTATCATTCTCATTGTCTATTTTTTATATGCACAAAGGAACGCCGGAAACTGAGTGCGTACAATGACAGAAGCGCGTAAGTATAGGACTATCCGCGGTTGGTATCCCGGAAAGCGACAGGGTTAATTCCGACATTCCTGCTGAAGAGGCGTGTAAAATAGGAATAGTCATCATAGCCCAGTTCGCCGGCGATCTCCTTCACGGATTTGCCTGAGTAATACAGCAGGCGTTTCGCTTCCAGCACCACACGCTGCTGAATATTGGAGGAGACGGACTTTCCTGTAGCAGCCTTCACGCATTCATTCAGATAAGAAAGGGATAAATTTAACTGTGCGGCGTATTCAGACGGATTTTTGGTCGACTTATAGTTTTTTTCCAATGCGGTTTTGAACTCCCTGGTTACATCTTCAAATCGGGTATAGTGTTCAGATGGTTTCGATAATGCAAGGTATTTCGAAATGATCAATGCAACCAGGGTATTAACACTTTCCTTTAAAATGGAATGATAAAGTATCTCTGTTTTATTTTCAGACAGTTTTATACATAAGCCTGACGCTTCCCTGAGAACATTCAGTGTATCCGGATTAACCGGCAACGCGGTCACCGGCGCAAGACCTTCCAGCAGGCTTAAATACTCCGGGCGAAGGTTTTCCTCCGTTATGATCCAGGTACAGATCAGTGCGGATTCAAACGCTATAACCCTGTGAACCTGATGAGGGTGAATAAAGGTAATGGCAGGTGCCTGGATATGATAGGTTTGAAAATCAATTTCGATAACGGTTTTTCCCTTTTCCTGGATAATAAAAGTAAAGCCGCCATCCCGGTGAGAACGTTCAACTTGCTCAAAGTCGGGTGAACCGTTAAATGATTCCCGCATCATCATAATGCCCCGGCAGCTTTCTTCGGGCAGTTTATTTACAGGAATATTTTTGGTTTTCTTGCTCATTATAAATAGTAAAGATAGCTATTGGATATTCCGCTTCAAAGTACGCCACGATTCCGCTACAAAGTACTGTCTCATCCTAAAGACCTTACAGGTTTACAAATTAGTCCGGTTTGGAACCTGGATTAAAGCGGATATATTATCTGAACGTGATGTCTCAAAACCGCAGCTGCGGTGATTTTGGTGAACATTTTGGAAGAATGATCTCTGGGCTTTAACCTTAACGGAGAAAATCGCCGTCGATGATCATTAACATAACACCGTCCTTTGTGACCGAACGATGAGTGCTTAACTCGTCTGATACGATATAGGTCATTCCTTTGCTCAGCTTAAACTCAGTGCCACCCTGTAATTCTGAAACAAATTCGCCCTCCAGGCAGTGTACGATGTGTCCTTTTTTGCACCAGTGATCTGCCAGATAGCCCGCTGAGTATTCTACCATTCTAATTCTTAACCCTTCAAATTGCAGGGTTTGCCAATAAGCAGTTCCGGTCTCACCCTTATATTCAACTTTGGGCACTTGTGACCAATCTATGGCTTGAAATGGTATATTAATCATGATACAAATATGTAATTATTAATCCTAAGTGAAGACTGGGTTTCCCCGTTACAACATCCTTCTTCCACTACTAGCCCCGCTAATATTGATCTGGTGGTGTTACAACACAAAGGCTATCATGTTTTTCAAACTAATATAATAGTATAGATTGCAGCTTTAATTTTGATCGATGGCGGTTTCCTTCTCACCTGTAAGGCTGATTTGATCAGTCCTCTGCCGATAAAATGGACGGGATATGAGACCAATCTAGTTTTTTATTATTGATGGCAGACTTGATATCCTTGATCAGAGATTTACATTCTCAGTATTGACTATTTGATTCAACACATTTAGTTTTTCTGCCTGTATGTTCATAAAAGTAAATTTACTGAAAATCAGAATAGAAGTCTTTTTTCGCTGAAAAATAATAAACCAGTCGCTGAAAATTCAAAATAAACATAGCTTTATAGCAGAACTATATCCAATGGAACATTTATATTACAAGCCATCAGGCAAAATACCCGTAAAAGGTATCTTTATTTCCATAATCACGGCATTCGTGATCACGGTGATCCTCAGTATTATTTATATCGCCCTGCAGTGGTTTATTCCTTTTATTTATCTTAATTTTTTCATTGCAGCGGGACTTGGGTTTGGAGTTGGCGCCGGGGTATTTATCGCAATCGGGTTAGGGAAGATCAGAAATACAAAATACGAATGTGTACTGGCAGCCTTATGCGGCCTTTTAGCCTGGTATTCCCAATGGGCACTATTTGTATCCCTAATGTCTGAAGCCAAAGGCAGTATGGGAGGTGGGATGTGGGTACGTTCTTCTTTCAACCTTACAGGTTTCTGGTATATTTTAACAAATCCTGAGATTCTTTTTAAGGCAATGCTAAGCTTAAACGATGCTGGTACTTTTACCCTGAAACACAATACTGTATCTGGTACTCTGTTATGGTTGGTCTGGATTATTGAAGCAGTGATTATTATTGGAGCGCCAATGCTGTTTTCCCTTTCAGGAAGATCGACAAGTCCGTTTTCAGAACAAAATGATCAATGGATGGAGGAACGGGAGCTGGAGGAAAAACTGAAAACTGTAACTGATCCTGATCAAATGATAGCAGAGTTAAATAGCGGTAATTTAAAATCCCTGAAAGACTTTCTGCCTGCTGATGATTTATCAGATGATTATGCCACTTTGCGTATCTATGAGTCTCCGGGTGATCCCGTCAGCTATATCAGTGTGACAAATATCAGCCATATTGCCGATAAGAAAGGAGAATTAAAGAAAGAAACTAAACCTGTGATCGAATATTTCAGGATTACAACTGCATTGAATTAAAAACCATTTTTTACCGGACGTAAATAAGATATCTATTTCTTCACCTCAGATATAAAGTTTATAATACCTTTCACTAAAAAATAAAATAATACTATCAGTCCTAAAAGGATAATTATAGCTATTATTTCTGGGGTACCTATAGCGGCTGAAATCAAATGCATAAAGTTTATTATTAAATGTATAAAGCTATATATAACAAAAACTAATATATGGTCTTGACGCAACATCTCCTAATTCTCCAGGCATTTTATTGACAATTGGAATTTCCTTATATTCTCAAACCTGACAAATTCGACCAGGCTTCCGTTCCTGAACGCCGGCTTCAGGCCATATCGCTCGTTCACCAAAAGCTGACATGACAGATCAGGTTAATAAAGCAGTTTTGTTCGGGGTAAGTCCACAGGAACAACACTTTAGCAGATCTATTAGAGCACTGAAAAGCCTATGTTATAAGTGCAGCTAAAATGCTGGTGTAACGCTGCTACCGTGGACTTACCCAAAGCAAGGTACGGGGAAAAGGCAGGCGAAAATGGGGGGCTACTCTCCCACCTGCAAATCAAATCTTAATGCGTTCATCAGCCAATAACTGCAACTTTTTTTTAAAATATAGCATGGGATTTCTTCTGTTTGGCATATATGAAGGTTACCATACTGACAAACATGACCGTCTATATTAGGATCTGGGTCTATAAAATAAAATGGCAGTAGTGTATTGCATCTGGTTAATCATGCGAAATGCTGCACGTAACTAGCGAGGTCTAACGCATCAGCTTTCAACGCGCCGTCGAATCTCTCAGTAACTACCAAACAGCAACCAGCAAAACGCGTCGGGGATTATTTTCTTCAGCCTGATCCAGGCTAATGTTAACAGGGTAACAGTCACTATTCGGGAACTGGGGGAAGGTTCTGTTTGGCGCTGCACAGATGACGAACCAAGGCCTGCTGCTTTACTGATGTGCGATGTCAGACGCGGTCGTACTCCAGAGCAGCGAACGGTACTTGCAAAAGCTTTGCTGGAAGCTTGTACAGAGATCCTGGACTTAAAATTCATACCTGGGAAAGAAGCCCTGCACCGGTAGAAGACGCCAGGGCCTATATCACAAATATGAAATATAACTTCCGGGTGCTAATGGATACTATGGACGCTGAAACCAAAGCCAACAAGGTAATAGACAGCTACAAAATGCCCAGTATCCCCGCAAAATTTGTAATTGACGAAAAAGGCAATATCCGTTTTAAACTCATCGGATTTAACGGAAGCAAGGAAGCAGCAGTGGATGAGATAGACATGATGATAGATATGATCAGGGCGGAAAATGAAAACACTTCTAAAATTTAGTTTAGAAGTGTTTTCCATTACTTAATGACTAAGTAGTTTCTGTTAAATACTATTTAAAATTTCCTCAAGTTTATGTTCACCTGCAACTGTTTGTGCGCCTTTCTCCATGGCAGCAATCATTTTTGCCGATGCCGCTGGTTCGGCAAAAACTTTTAGCAGCATAGCGCTTTCTGTAGTGATTCCATTTGTATTGTGGGAAGCTGCATCAACTGCACTTTTTGCAGCGTCAATTACACCAGGTAATAATGAAGCTATGCGGGTTGCCAGCCGTTCTATATAACTATCAATCTGTTCTTCAGGAATAGCCTTGTTTATCACCCCATATTTTTCAGCTGTTGCCGAATCCAGTAGTTCTCCTCCTAATATTACTTCCAATGCCCTTGCTCTTCCTGCAAGTTTGCTTAAGTATTGTGTACCGCCCCCACCGGGAATTATACCCATCAGCGTTTCCGGTTGTCCCAGCCATGTTTTTCCTTCTACAGCAAATCTCATATCAAGTGCCATAGCAAGTTCGTTGCCACCTCCTCTGGCAAAACCAGCAAGTCTGGCGATTGTTACCTGAGGCAGGTTCCGCAAGCGTTCATGAAGCTGTTGCATCGGATTCAGGTTTGGATCACTCCCGGCATCAGCAAGATCCATTAAAGATGCTGGATTGGTAACAAAATTCATATCTCCATGCGCAAGAAAGAAGTCTGGATTACTGCTTTGGAACACGATCACTTTCACAGATTGATCTGCTATTACTTTTTTTGCAAAGCCCATCAGATCCGAAATCAATTTTGCATCCAAAACATTAATTGGCGGATTATCAAAGGTAAGATAGGCAACACCATGACGAAGTTCAATCTTCATTGCACTGTAATTCTGGTAAGGGCTTATCGATTCAGCATTTTCTTTATGTAAACTCATTTTTCTTAGATTTATATACACCACAAAATTGCCAGAGATCAAGCTATAAAAAGAAGACATTAGCCGTTAAAATATGGGGACAAATGTCCCTTTGATTTCATAGGAGATCAAATAAGTGGTAAATCATTACTTTTGTACGTAAAAAAAACATACATGTTTGAAATCTTAAAAAATCATATTGACAAGATCATACCAAATGAGGACATGGATAGATTAAGAGCAATTCATCGCGTAAAAAAAGTTAAGAAGGGCCAGGTGCTACTGTCGGAAGGACAAGTATGCACACAAACAATTTACATCGTAAAAGGATGTTTAAGAGTATACAGAATTAATGATAATGCCGAAGAACATATCCTTAAATTTGGAATAGAAAACTGGTGGATCAATGATGGCGAGAGCTATAGTACGCATAAACCTTCAAAAAGCTATATTGATGCTTTAGAAGACAGCGATTTAATAATATTTGATGAATCAGATTTTTCTGGTCTTTTGGAATCGTCCCCTGCACTGAAATCATATGCAGATGACTTGTCGGTTAAAAGTTACCATGCAGGCACTGAGCGGATCTACGAACACATGAGTTTAAGTGCAGAGGACAGGTACAATAATTTTCTAAAAAAATATCCGACCATTTTTAATAGAGTCCCTCTTCATATGATAGCCTCCTATCTTGGGGTTTCAAAAAAAACATTAAGCAGAATAAGGGCAAAATAATTAATCCTTTGATCCAGGTCAGACTACCCCCGGACTGTTACAATTGCTTTCATCTTTCGCATGTTTTATTATAAAGCCATATCTGTTCGTAAATGTTGTGCATCCATCTTTTTAGCAGATTGCATAATTATCCCCTGAAAGTCTTAGGCGAAAAACCCGTTTGCTTTTTAAAAAAATGATTAAAGTGCGCACTGTTGACAAAACCCAGGCTGTAACTTATTTCTGAAATGTTGTACTTACTGTGCTTCAATAATATTCTTGCCTCAACGGCCATTTTCTCCGAAATATGCTGGGATGTGGTTTTGCCGGTGGTTAGTTTTAAAACATGGTTAAGATGATTCACATGGACGTTTAACTTTTGTGCATAGTCTCCGGGTGACCTCATTTCGAAGCGCCGTTTGAATGGTGGTGCTATTGGAAACTGACGTTCCAAAAGTTCTTTAAATACTGCTGTCAGCCTCACTTTAGCATCAACCTGCTCCAGCGCATGATGTCCGGGCCTCAGCTTTAAGGCCATGTGTACGAGTTCTGCAATGTGCTGCCTGATCAGATCATGCTTAAAAATGTAGTCAGATGAGAGCTCCTGCTGCATTTTTTCAAAATGCATATTCACTTTATTTTCCTGCGCCTCATCTAAAGCGTAGGCAGCATTATGGCCGGCGACAAAAACAGGAAAGTCTTTGATGTTCCTCCTGAAATATTCGTTAAAATACCTTTCCCTGAAAATGAAATAACGGCTGTTTTTTTCACAATAGTTCGGGCTTTCGATTGTGTAGGGTATTTCTGGACTAAAAAAGACCATTGTTGGCCCATTTACTTCGTAACTTCTGTCGCTGTGATGAATAATATGGTGTCCGGTAGTGTACGTTACTTTGTAATAATCGCGACGCCTGTACCTGATGTTTTTTTCAAGACAGTCAGCAAAAGTCAATAGGTTAAACTGAAGTTCATCCGACGATAGGGAACAGACTTTACGTTTAAGTTTTTCCTCATAAAATTCCTCAAAGGTTTCCTGCTGCTCCATAAGGTTTACTTATCCATTATTGTAAATCAAGATTGTTTCTTTTAGAAGGTAACAAATTTGATTACTGGATTGCTTAAATTATAGTAGTTCTATTTCAAAGTTTAAGACACAAATTTCAAAGATTATGTAGCTGCAGATCATCCTTAACTATTCTCCAGAGATTTCTATAAGATCTCCTGATCATGTTTTTAAAGTCAGCGCGCGATAAGTCTCGACAGAAATTTAAACCTTCTAATCAAGCCTGGAGAAAGATATTTGATTCGATAAATAAATTGTTTGAATCAGACAATATTGCAATTTTCCCCTCTATGTATTGATGGGTAAATTGCGGAACATTTAATGATGATATCTTATGAAAAACGACTTCATGCCCATTACAGACATCTGGGCGAAAACATTCCAGCTCTGCTGGGTGACCAATGATTTTGATAAGGCCAAAGATTTATTGAAGGAAAAATTTGACATTCCAAAATTTATGGTGATGCGTGATCTGGTACCAATTGACCAGGTCTTTGAAGGACAAACCACAGAGGATTGCAAATTCCATGCTGCCTGGGCAAACGGCGGGAACATCGACCTGGAGATTATCCAGCCAATTGCCGGTCCGCTTTTAGAGTTTTATGGTGAGAAATTATCCAGCGACAAATTTGATTTACTATTCCACCATGTCGCAGTGCGTTATGATGACGATCTGGAGGGTTATAATAATGCAATAGCGGCGCTTGAATCCAAAGGATTTAAGGTACGAATGTCGGCCGGAATTAAAGATTTAACCAAATATTGTTATGTCGACATGCGTGAAATGCTGGGGCATTACCTGGAAATTATTTATTTCAATAAAGCTGGGGTTGAAGTTATGGCAACCTTGGTGACCAACGATTTTGAGGGCGAATAATCAAGTAATATATAATGCCCTAAGTCTGCAAATCATACGGTTGCAGACTTTTTTCATTTTATTCATTTTAACATCCTGTTCTTAAAATTATTTCGGGACAATACAGCCCGTCGCAATGCTGCCCGGTCCCAGTACCAATAACAGGAATACTGAGCAATTTGCTAACCTGAGCAGCCAGCGTGTCCGGCATATTCTCTAAAATGATTGCAAAGCAGCCTGCTTCCTGCAACTTCAAAGCATCCTCTTTCAGTTTTGCCGCCCCGGACTGATCTCTTAAGCCGAGGTGCCCCATTAGCGGTATACCCGCTGCCAGTATCCCGCTAACCAATTCCGCATTCCCCACGCCGCCTGCTATTTTAATAGCCTCCGCGCCAGATTCCTTTATGATCCGGACGGCCGACACCAAGGCCTCATTCAAGTTACCCTGATACAAACCAAAAGGCAGATCCACAATTACCAGTGCTCTTTCAGCGGCCCGCACCACCGATGTTGCCTGGTAGATCATCTGGTCTAGAGTACTTGCCAGGATGATCTCATCACCTGCTACCACATTACTGGCCGACGCAGCTACCAGGATAATTTCTATACCTGCGTTATCCAGGATCACCGCCATTTGATGATCGTGAGCGGCCAACATGGTAATCTTCTCGCCACGGATTTTCATTTCCTGCAAAGTATGCGTAGTAATACGTTTATTTTTGGTACTCATGATGCCTTTGTAAAAGTTTATCCGTTACCATCTGGAGACTTACATTTTTCTCTCTCAGCAGTACCAGTAAATGGAAAATCAGGTCCGCGGTTTCACCAATAAATTCCTGTTCCGTATCATTTAATGCAGCAATCACAGTTTCGACCGCTTCTTCACCAACTTTCTGCGCAATTTTATTAAGCCCGCTTTTTCTCAGATCATTCACATAAGAACCTTCATGAGGATTATTATACCTCAGATTGATAATCTCCGCCAATTGAAAAATGAAGTTCTGATTGAAAGGTAAATGATCGGGACTTCGCTCCTTGTCAGTATTTTCAATGTTCTGATCGTCTTTTGAATTAAATAACATAATCTGCGTCATAGACATTTAAGGGTAAATCCTGAGTATGCAAGCGATATTGCACGATATCTTCTATCGAAACTACCATTAGCTGATGCGTTATGGCAAAATCCATTATTTCGGGTAAGCGCGCCATTGTACCATTTTCATTTGTAAGCTCACACAATACCGCCGCAGGGTTCAAACCTGCCAATTTCACCAGGTCAACACTGCCTTCCGTATGGCCCCTTCTCGTAAATACCCCGTTATCCTGTGCAATAAGCGGGAATACATGTCCGGGCCTGGCCAGGTCTTGCGGATTCGCATCCGGGTGAATAGCGGTTCGGATCGTAGTTAATCTATCGCTCGCAGACACACCTGTAGTCACCCCCTCAACTGCTTCTATGGAAGCGGTAAACGGTGTTTGATAACGACTAGTGTTCCGGGCAACCATCGGCATTAACTTCAAAGCTTCCGCTTTTCCGCTGGTCAAACACAGGCAAATGATACCACTGCAGGCGCGGATCATCAGCGCCAAATTCTCCACCGTTACATATTCAGCTGCAAATATCAGGTCACCTTCGTTTTCGCGGTTTTCATCATCCACCAGCATAATGCCTTTACCATTTTGAAGATGCTTGATTGCATTATTGACTCTATCGAAACTTGTCTGTCCGAAATATTCCAGATCATTCATATCATTGATTATTTACTTGGTGTTAAACTCGATTAATCTTAGGCGATCAGACGCTGGAAGAAATTGGCTAACTTGCTTTTTTTCTTTTCCATCGTTCGCCCTTTTTCTTCCGGATACAGGTCTTGCACCGGGTCGCTTTGCCAATAGGCCTGCGTGTCTATGTCCATTCCAGAAAGCCTTCCATTGAATCCAGCTCCCGTGTCCAGGTTGATGATGTTCAAGCGCTTCATCGGCGTTTCAAAATCATAATGAAGTGTGGGCGTATGCCCGATAAAGATCTCGTTGAAAAGCCCCAGGCGTTCAGCAAGTCTCATCTGATCAATGGCGCTGAGCTTCTCTTTTTTCGCTGCCATGTCCCAGAGGCTCCGGTCTGTCCAGAATGAAAGTACGTCCATGTCTTTGAACGGTCCACCGGAAGATGTAAATCCGGCATGAATAAACAAGCGGTTCTGGTTATCTATGTGAAAATTCCGCATGCGCTGAAAGAATTCACGATGCAGCTGTTTTTCGTCTGCACTCATTTCGGCATAGCCTTCGATGGTCTCTTTTCCCCCATTAGCCAGCCACACATCTGAAGGTTTCCCTCCTCTGAGCCATTCTTCACACCACACGTCATGATTTCCGATCACAAAAATGCAATCGTATAGTTTTTCAAACCCGATCAGGAAATCGATCACTCCCGCAGACTGCGACCATCCATCTACATAATCACCCAGGAAAATGAAGCGGTCATCCTTTTCGGGATGAATCCGCTCCAATAACTGCCTTAGTGCTCTAAGCCCGCCGTGGATGTCGCCAATTACTATTATTCTTTGTTTCATTATTTAACTGTTGACTGCCTTACCGATGATGGCTTTATGGCTGATTGCAGATTAAGGCTAAACACTTAAGGTTTCCTGTCCCTTTTCCCAGTTACATGGGGTTAGTTCATCGGTTTGCAAGCCGTCCAGCACCCGCAGTACTTCGTTTACATTGCGCCCGACATTGAGATCGTTAACGCACACCCACCGGATCATACCCAGCGGATCGATGATGAACGTTGCGCGATAGGCAACCTTTTCATTTGATTCTAAAATACCAAGTGCTTCTGCAAGTGACTTTGAAGTATCAGACAGCATCGGGAATTGCAATGATTTTAAGTCTGCATGGCTTTTTCTCCAGGCAAGATGTACATGCTCAGAGTCAGTGGAAGCCCCTATTAGCGTGGTGTTGCGGTCTTTAAATTCGCCGTAGTTTTTATTGAATTCTGCAATTTCAGTCGGACAAACAAACGTAAAGTCCTTAGGCCACCAAAACATTACTGTCCAGCGGTCATCGCTGTTTACCAACTCTTCTGAAGAAATCTCTCCAAATTCTTTACCATAATCTGCACTGATTACCGCCACTTTATTAAAAGCCGGAAATTTTTGATTGATCGTAATCATATTCTTATGAATTAATACTACGACAAAGTTATCCCCGCAACCGCCGCCATAACAGGTAAAAAACAAACATTAATCAGTAGTTTTGCTCATGCGATCTAAACAGCTGTACAAAGAATTAGAAGTAAGCGTAATTGCCGTTGATCCGGCGCTTCATAGTTTACATAAACACCATTACTTTCAGCTGATCTATGTGCTGGAGGGTTCCGGTATCCATGTCGTGAATGAGAACCGTTTCCGTTTTAAGAAGGGCGATGTATTTTTTTTAACGCCCGAAGATGCCCATAGCTACGAAGCCGTGTCACCTCCCGTTTTTTGTATAATCGACTTCACCAAAAACTTTTTTTTTAAGACGGCGAATAGCCTGGATGAAAAGGTAGATATCAGCGAAGCTTTCAGGCGTTTGGAGTATATCTTCCACAATCAGCACAATGTAATGGGGAGTTTGATCGTGGATGGCGACAGACAGGTTTTTAAAGCATTGATCAATCAATTGATCGCTGAAAAGGAAAATGATAGCCCATTTTCAAAGATCATTACCCAAAACATTATTTTTTTACTATTGAATTTTATTGCCCGCTGTATACAGCAGCGCAGCGTTAGTTATTCCCAGGAAGGCAAACCTCAAAATAAAATTCACACCATTTCAACTTACATTCAGCAGCATATTTATGATAAGCAACTTTTGTTGCTTGATAGCCTGGCAGAAAAGTTTAATATGTCTGAGGGTCACTTAAGCCGTTATTTTAAACAGCAAACAGGCAGTACAGTTAAAGATTATATCACAAGGTACAAGCTGGACATCATTCAAACTCGACTTAAGTTTAGTGATCTTACAATCTCCGAGATTGCTGCTGAACTGGATTTTACCGATGAAAGCCACCTGAATAAAATATTCAAAAATGCTTTTGGTGTAACTGCTAAAAAATTTAAGCTGGAGTACAAACGTGGGAAATAATCCAGACGTCCTACCCTTTTCTAAGCATATTCTGCAAATAGATGCTGTATCATTGATGGTATTGAGCCTAAATTCAGGCTCATGTCTTCGGTTTTTTTTATAAAAATGCCCCCAAATAGTGTCTAACTTTTTGGGGGCAGTGTATTTATGATACAGCCTCATTTTTGTTTACATACTATCTCCAAAGCCGCACATTTTGTCGCATTTTGAGTTGCACCAGCTGGTGCAACTATTTTGCAGTATGGATTCGGGGCTAATTAAGATAGTTCCTGATCATTAAAACTCACGAAATTCATCGTAATCGATCCTTCATCATCAAATTGAAAAACCTGTATCCCATAAGATTTATACGGTTTTTCGTCGGCGTCACTCCATTCCAATTCAAAGCGTAAGGCCATTCTTCCCTTCAGTGCGCCCCAAAGATCCAGATTGAGCTTGTAGGAATTTCTTGTAGCCAAATCGGCGGCAATAAATTTTCGGATTTCCCCGCGCCCCCTGAGAAAGTGCGTCCCAAACCTGACCTCTGCCTCAACGGTAAAATTGTCACTTATTCTTTTGGCATCTAAAGAGTTAAAATCATCTTCAAGAAGTTTTAAACGCAGTGCAGCGGTTTCCATATCCCATGGCGGTACCGGTAAATATTTCAATGTTTTCATAAGTTAAATATCCACAGGGATTGCGGCCCCATACATGGACGAATGATGCAATCACATGGACGTGTACATCTAAATTGGAAACTCTTGACAAAAGCAATTAAGCAAGAGATGCCTTACCAAAACCTACCGTATTGCGGAAATATTGTGGAGATATGCCAATATTCCTTTTGAAATATCTGCTGAAGTGAAATTCGTCCTTAAAGCCTATCTCATAAGCGATAGCTTTTACCGGCTTGTCACTGAGGTACAATTCTCTTTTGGCCTCTAATATGATCCTGTCTGAAATCAGGTCAGAAAGGGTTTTGTTAAAATAATTTTTGCAGGACCGGTTTAAGGCACTCTGTGAATAATTCATCAGATCAGCATAAGCTGCTGCAGTGTGCATCGATTTAAAGTTCAATTCTATTGCACTCTGCAGCTCTGCGAGTTTTGAGGGAATTTTACTATACATATTGATGTCTGAGTCCCTCTGCTCAACTTTGATCCTGGACGCATTGATCAGCAGGATTTTCAGATAAGATAACAGAACCTCCGTATCAATGTTATTTTTCTGCATTTCTCCGAACATTCCCTGGAACAGCGCTAAAATTTCTGATAAGCCGTCTTCCTGCAAGTCCGTTACGGGTGATTCGTAGATATTATTAAATAATACACCGTTGCAGGATACTTCAGCACGATGTTGATGAAGACAAAAGAAGTCGGGATGGAAATATAATAAATACCCTTCACAAGCATCGGGACAGTTTATTTTAAATTGTTGATAGAGGGAGAATGACATGACGCAACTATGTCCGACCAGGTAATCAGAAGTATCTGTGGTGAGACTTCCTTCAGCTTTCAGCATGAGGACCACAGTAAAATGATTGGAACTATTAAGTTCATTAAACTTGCTGTCGTCCGCAAACCGGCAGATGCCAAAGGACGGGGCCTGTGCTACCGGATTATCCAATTTGAAAAATTCACTCATTACTGCGCAGAAAAATTAACTATTATTCCTTCACGAAAGTAATGATTTATTTAGGTAATCGTTCTGAGGAAAAAACCAGTCACATGGTTTGTTAAAGACTGTCTCCAACCAAAATCATGGAGACAGTCTTTGTTAAGTTATTTATACCTCGCATCAATGGTCTCCAGGTACTGTTCCACAGGCATGGAATCCCTGATCTCCTGCAGCCCTACACTATCCTCACCTACGAGCTTTCTGAACTGTGTATTCGCACCAGTGGCAAGTCCAAAAATCTCATCGACAATCAATTGTGCCTCTGGGAATTTTGATGTGTCCCTGTTAGCGAAGAACCCTTGTTTCACGTTTGCGGTTAATTCCTGGTAAGCTGTAATTTCTGTACTCTCGCCCCAAACCATATTCTCTACGAAGTTATGTCCGTTGTATACACCGATTTCCAGCAGGTGCTGATCAATATTCAGTGGTTTCAATTCGTAGTAGAGCCCCTCGATTAAGCCTTCCAGTGCAAATTTAGACATATTATATAACGAGGCAAGCGGCATAGCGCTGAGTACGCCCATGTATGAACTGATATTGATAAATTTGCCGCCATTGTTTGCCCTGAAGTGAGGAGTAAAAGCTTTTGTTACGTTGATTACACCACGCACGTTTACCTGATACTGGGCATCAATAGCATCATCGTCCACAAGCTCCAATGCACCAAATGTACCTTGCCCGGCATTGTTTACTACCACATCAATTTTTCCGAATGCGTCAATTGCCTGTGCTACCACTGCTGCTACCTGCGCAGTGTCTGTCACATCCAGTTTAAAAACTCTGATGTTTTCATAAGAGCTGAAACCTGTTGATTTTTCCGGAGTACGCATTGTTGCAGCTACATTCCAGCCCTGTTCAGCAAAATAAGTTGCTGTTGCTTTGCCCAAACCAGTACTTGTACCGGTAATAAAAATTGTCTTTGTCATCTTGATTGTCTTTAAGGATTATATTATCATTAGAGCATTCTTTAAACGGAACGTTCATTCCGTAAAAGTATTAATTAAGGAACGAACGTTCCGCTTAAAATCACTTTAATTACATTTAATAGACATATTCTTTGGGAATAGCTAAATCTTGAGTGTATTTTTGTATGGGCAACTGCTATCAAGACACTATTACAGACAGAGGCAATTTTACAAAACGCATTATGGCAAGAACAAAAGCTTTCGACGAAGAAAAGATCCTGGATGATGCCATGAAGCTTTTTTGGCACAGGGGATATCAGGCTTTATCTGCACAAGAGCTTGTTGATGGACTGGGCCTGAGCAGATCAAGTTTATATGATACTTTTGGTGACAAACATACGCTCTATATAAAAGCCCTGAAACGCTATCGCGAAATCATAGTAATGAAAACAATCACAGTACTGGACAATGCGAAAAATATCCCGAAGGCAATCAGAGAGGTTTTTCAGATGCAGCTGGATGCAAATTTTAATTCTGAGCAATCCAGAGGTTGTTTGATGGTGAATTCCAGAACTGAACTATCGCAGCATGATTCTGAAGTTGCGGCTATTGTTAAGGAAAACTGGGAGATGCTGGAAGATGCTTTCTACAGGGCACTTAAAAGAGGACAGGAATCGGGTCAGGTATCTACCGAACGCAACCCACGTGCCTTAGCGCGTTTTTTCGTCAGTAATTCCTGGGGATTAAATTTATACGGCACATCAGATGCTGATGAAAAAGTATTCAAAGATATTATCAAAGTAGTGTTATCTGTTTTATAGAGTCTGTGTGAATTAGATCTTTTACTAATTCTGTTTGATTTTGACCTGTTTCTGAGTAACAAGCAGCTCTGTCCTTTTCCTGTTTGCAGCAAGCCCCGCTTCAACAACGAGAATTATCTGATTTCCCGAGTCCGTTTTTTTAATAACTCTGGGGTTCAAAAAAGGGCCGATGCTGAATACTTTGCTATCCGGAATTTCGTCATGCTGAGCGACGCAAATTATCAATTTGAAAGACACTTCATCAGATTCAGGTATTCGGGCACTCCCCGATCCATTGGAGGATTTGAATATTGCAACGCGAATTTGTTGAGCGTCAAAAATTTCCATACCAGTTAAAGATTCCAGCAGCTTTACAGAACTATCGTGAACAATCTATTTGGATTGGATAGATTGGCCAAAAGAAGTTAAGGACAAATGCAGGAGAAGAAATAAAAGTAATTTTTTCATATCAATTGAGATTTATACTGAAGTGCCCGGAAATACAACTACTGAAAACCAGGACACAGATCATAGGGTTCAATTTGCAAATTTGATCTGGTACCGAATTATCAAGGATACAATTATATCGGAATTTCGAAGGCAGCCTACTATAATGAACTAAAAGAAGTAATGTTTTCACTTACCAAATACCGAAATATTAGTATAAATTTAATAAATTAACATTATCCTTTATGCAAGAATCGGTATCAAATAAAAATATAATTAAAGCAGCATATTTTATGATCATGGTTGGATTAATAATATTTTCATCATGTACTTATTGGGATACATCCTCATTTAGATATTTGATACCGGAAGGGTACGAAGGCATGATCGTAATTTCATGGGATCAGGAAAACGGTGTTGCAATTCATAAAGACGGAGACTATGAAGTTTACAGAATTCCACCTAATGGACTTTTGAGGACTAATGTCAGAGCAAGAA
Source organism: Pedobacter westerhofensis (assembly GCF_900182595.1). Taxonomy (GTDB): domain Bacteria; phylum Bacteroidota; class Bacteroidia; order Sphingobacteriales; family Sphingobacteriaceae; genus Pedobacter; species Pedobacter westerhofensis. The sequence goes on from NZ_FXTN01000017.1 coordinate 32,870, forward strand.
GTCTCAATATTATTGAAGAGCAATTCTATTCCTATAGTCAAGCTACTGGAAAGCAGGTCAGGCTGAAAATAATTGATCCTTCAATTTCAAAAGATACAATTGAAAGTAAAAACGAATTTTACAAAGTGGGCTTATTATCAGGAGGCCACGAAGGATTAAATAACATGATATTTTTTATTACAAGAGATAAAAACTCAAAGTTCATGGATGAAACATACTGCAGACATTATTATTCTAAACATGAAGATGAACTATATCAAAATTTAAAGTGACGTAAATGAAAATTGAAATGAATGCTATCCTAAGGAGCAAAAACATAAAAATAACTACTTCACTTTACATCTTATTGCTTGTAGTTTTGATTACGTCCTGTACTTATTGGCACAACGTAAACATAAAGTATATCATTCCTGAAGGATATGAGGGGATGATCGTCCTCGCCTGGGATCAAAAAAATGGTGCTCCTAAAATAATGGAAGGTGATTATGAAGTCTATACTTTTCCTGCTAACGGATTCCTTAAAAGCGAAGTCGGCGGAAGAAGTATGAATGCGCATGAAAAATTCTATTCTTACAATAAAGCAACCGGAAAGCGGATGGAATTGAAAATAATTGATCCAACGATTTCTACCGATACAATTTCGGCCAAAAATGAATACTACATGGTAGGATCTTTCTCCGGAGGTTATGAACAGACATACAATCTGGTCTTTTTTATAACTAACAATAAAAAATCGAAATTTATGGATCCAGCATACCGTGAAAAGTATGGTGCTGAACATTTAGATAGATTATACGAAGAAAAATAATATTATAAATTTTCAGAATGAATTTTTATCAATGGAACATCAGTGTATAAGTATCGAACAAGCTGGCATGGGCCTAATCCAATTAATTTAGGGATCCTTAATGAGATTCAAATCATCAGAGTTCCTGATCTACTGCAACACATTAACTCTCTGCCTGTATATATCCAAACGCTCCGCTAAACAAAATGCCACTCAATATTGGGGCATTTTTTGTTACACTAGCAGCGCAGCGACCCTATTGGGATGCACCCCTGTTAAAACCAATACTCTGCCTGTAAAACTGCGGAGAAATCTCAGTTTTAAGTTTGAACATCCTGCTAAAATAAAACTCGTCTTCATACCCCAGCTCATAGGCGATTTCCTTCACCGTTTTATTGGTAAGATATAATTCCCTTTTTGCTTCAACAATGATCCGCTCAGTTATCAAGTCTGAAAGCGTTTTGTTGAAATGGTTCTTAGTAACCCTGGCAAGGGCCAGGGGTGTTAAGCGCAGCATATCGGCGTAATCACTGACAGAATGCTTCATCCGAAAATTGTCTTCGATCGCATTCCGTAAACTTTGAACAATGCCGGATTGTTTGCCCCCGAGTCCATTTGTATCCTGAATAGTCTGCTGCTCTATCTTTATTCTGGTGGCACGTACTAAGAGTATCTTCAGATACGAGACAAGAACTTCGTCTTTTCTTAAAGCATCAGTCTGTAATTCAGAAACAATCTCCTGAACAATATTGAGCAGCGAATATTTCGCACCCTCGTCCAATGTGATAAAAGGCTGCTCATAAATGTTATTAAATAATATACCATTGGCTGCTATCTCTTTATGGTGCCTGTAAATGCAAAAGAAGTCATGATGGAACTGAATGGAAATGCCCAGCAATGGTCCTTTTGGGATGAGCATGAACGGCTGATAGGGATAAAAAGCGAATAGGGTGTTTTCCTTAAAAGAATACTCACTAAGATCCACTTTAGCCAGCCCTTCCCCAGACGTGACAATGATCAGGCTGAAATAATTATTCCGCTGGATATGATCAAAATAACTGCTGTTATCAAACTCAAAGATTTTAAACGACAAGTTGCCATTTTGCTGATTGACAAGTGTATAAACCGACTGCGATAACATAGTTATTAGATTTGATTCAAGTTCTGCAAAAATTCATCATTCAATGCCTTGCACTCTTCAACGCAAATGTCACTGATCACTGTTGGTTGCTTTCCCCATTTCGGCACTTTTTCGGTACTTAGAACACTGAATTGCGAGGTTAGTCCCCCAACATCTGGTACAGAAATGCCATAAATGATCTCAGGTATCCTATGGTGTCTAATCATATAAGAACACATGATACAAGGTTCATGTGTGGTATACATTTGCGACATTGAAAGCTGTTTAGCATATCCACTTTTGATCGCTGAACGGATTGCCAGAATCTCTGCATGATTGGTGATATCCCCGGTAGATTTCCCTGCCTCCTGTCCGGTGCCAATCACCTTGCCATCATACACAATAATAGCTCCCACGGGTGGGTTGCCCGCTATCAATGCAGCTTTCGCGATTTCCAGACACTGATCCATGTAATGTTGATATTCATTCTGCATAATTTCGCTTATTATAAGGCTAATTTACTCAAATAATTCTCCCTGATACGGATACGAAAAAACTGTCCTTTGCTAACCGCAAAGGACAGTTCAAAATCCTGTTTAGAAAATTAAAATATCGTACCCTTCGTTTCTCAGATTCAGGAAACTGGGCAGACCTGGTGTACCAGGTACTTTATTATCGTTCAACAGGTCATATCCTGAAACCTCTGTACCAAACACTGCAACGCAGCCTTTAGAAAGCCCATGGACATGATCTTTTACTTCCATATAAAGTTCATGCACCGCATGCTCAGATTTTTCCAGATGTTCAGGCCATCTTATTCCTGCACCCTGAAAAATAATCTTTACATCTTCACCTGCATGTTTGAATTCATATGCCGATGCTAAAGCATTGAATACACGTCCCAGTGCTTCTTCTGAACCAGCTTTGGGATCAGATAGAATAATTATTGCTGTTTTTTTCATTTCAAATATTTATTTATAGTTCAAAATTGTGGTAATTATGATTCCTGGAGAATGGATGATTATGACTATCTCATGGAGAATTTCACTGCGGGCCGGGGGCTTACCGGGAACCTGGACGAACGAAAGTCTGCCATCCCCGCATGGTTTCGATAAAGCGCTCACTTAAACCTCCCTGGCGTAAATATTCGGCCGTTACCGGCATTTTCGGACTTTCGAAAAACGGGTTCGCCTTTACCTGAAGTGGAAAGTCGCGCTGAAGGATACCAGCACGCGCAATCAATACAAAATCACAACCTTCATCAAGCAGTTCGGCAGCACGTTGTCCGCTGTAAATCTTTCCGGCTGCTCCCAGACGTACCGCTTTGCGGGGCAGTTCGGTAAAAACGCTGAGCAGGGTTTTCCCCTTGAACGTTCCCTCCCGAACAACCTGGGCCGAATCCCATAGCGCCAGATCCAGGTAATCAATCAGCTCCCGGTCAAAGATTTCAGCGGTAATCTCCCGGAGTTCCTCAAGGCGCAGTCCATATCGCTCAATTGATAAGCGCCAGCCGATCTGAAAGTCGGGCCCACAGGCCTGGCGAATACCTTCAATAATTTCCAGGGTCAAACGAGCTCGGTTTTCCACGCTGCCGCCATATCTATCCTTACGGTCATTTAAATTTGGCGACAGAAATTCAGAAAGGATCCAGCCGAAAGCGCCGTGTACAGATATGCCATCGAAGCCCGCCAGTTGCGCCCTCTTCGCCGCTGCAATAAAATTATCACGGATTCGCTCTACTTCTTCTGTGGTCAGCCCCTTTACACCCGGAACCGTGTGACCAGATGCAGGTGCTGGAATTCCACCGACTGCCGGTACCGCACGATGCCCGGCGTGGTGTAACTGTACCGCGGAAAGCGCCCCACCATTCCGGATGTTTTCTGCCATCTTGCTGAGGCCGGGCAGGTGATCATCACTGTGGATACCAAGCTGCCGCTCAAAGCCTATGCCTCCGGACTCCACAGTTGCCGCACTCGTTTGAATTAATGCATAACCGCTTTTGGAGAGTTGCTCGATCCATAGTTGGTCAAACTCAGAGGCTGAACCATCATATTCACTCTGCTGACTGGTGAGCGGGGCCATCATAAAGCGATTTCTCATTTCAGGGCCATGCAGCAAAGCGAGTGGTTTGAATAAATCAGAAACAGACATTTTATTAAATTTTAGTTTTAAATTTTGTCTGTCAAAGATGGCCTGAGAACTACTAGAATAAAATGGACGTTTCGTACAATATCATGGATTATTTTTCCCCGGTTTGGGCAGCAACAGTTTAGATCATCAGTGGTTTGGAAAGAAGGACTCCATTGAGGTAGCATTATAAAACCATTACCAACATAAGGTAGCTAATGATAACTACCTGCAGCGCCTGTGCTTACATGGAAGATGATACACTTGAAACATCTGTATGAGGCCTCGGCCAATGATGTTATTACAAGTACATTCGACGGCTATGTTGAGGCGCAGATATATGGCGATATCATATAACTCTCCAGGCCCAACTATCTTAAATTATGGCGTTATCGTTGCGCCCTGGTTGCTTTATCAAAAGATAAAACGAGATTCTTCTGATCAACATCTTTAAGCAGCAGGTCATGGGTATCTGTTCCGGGACCTGTTGTAAAATACATCTCAGCTTCAACGGTTTTACCTTTTTCCAAACCTTCTTCAAATAGTGCAATTCCAAATAAGTTGCTGTCTGCTTTTGATGAAGCAATAATGCTTACTGTACCCAGGTCATACTTGCCATTATTTATTAAAGTGACAACGCCTGCTTTATAACTGTACCTCACTCCTTTCACCGTAGCAAGGTAAGTTTTGTTTTTACTGGTGACAGGCTGATAAGTCTGGGCGTATCCCTGAATTCCGGCTATAAGTAAAAATATACTGGTCAATATTATTTTCATGATTCAAAGGCTAATATGTGAGCTTCCCAAAGCTATCACAAAAATATCAAATTGCACAGAATCCCCTTTAAGATTAAGTCGGACAAAAAATGTAAAAATATTCCCGCTGTGTTCAACGATTTATTAGCATAAACCAAGGTTTATATTAATCAGATCCAGCCTGCAAGGGCACGCCGCATAACCTGATCGTGATATTTATCACAACTAAATTATGTCATATGCCCTTGCTATAAAACAGTTGATAGCGTGACATTTACAGTAAGATCGATGCAGATTATGTATAGGAAATAATTTTATGCTCAAATCTGTCAGATCCTGTATTTTTTATTAAAACTCATCACATATGAAAACATGGTTTATAACAGGGAGCTCTTCAGGCTTTGGACGTATATTAACTGAAAAGTTATTAAAAAGAGGAGATCGGGTTGCTGCAACTTTAAGGAAAGTGAATGCCCTGGATGATCTTAAAGAGCAATACGGCGATCAGTTGTGGACCGCTAAACTGGACATCACTGATACTGCAGAAATCAGAAAGGTTGTTGATCTCGCATTTGCCCAGCTTGGAAAGATAGATGTGATGGTAAATAACGCTGGTTATGCACTCTTTTGTGCGGTTGAGGAAGCCAGTGACGAGCAGATACTGCAACAGATCAATACAAATATCATAGGTTCAATCCAGGTCATCAGGGCTATCCTGCCGCACTTCCGTACACAGGGCGGCGGTAGAATTTTACAGCTATCTTCAGCAGGAGGCCAGACAACTTATCCTAACTTCAGCTATTACCACGCTACAAAATGGGCTTTAGAAGGCTTCAGTGAAACTATAGCCAAAGAAATCGCTCCTTTCAATATTGGCCTCACGATAGTTGAACCTGGTGCCACCAAAACTTCTTTTGTCAGTGCAATGGTGACGGCGCCTGTAATGGAAGAGTATGATCAGACACCGGCCGGAGATGTTCGCCGTGCCGTGCTTGCCAATGCGTTTCCAATCAATGGTGATGCCCAAAAAGCCGTACAGGCGATAATTGATTCTACTGATGTCAGCCCTGCCCCATTAAGACTTGCCCTGGGTAGCGATGCCTATAACGATATGCTTGAAAACTTAATCTCCCGCAAGGAAGCACTTGAAGCCCAGAAAAGTATTGCTTTTGCAATAGTAAGAGACCCAGAGAATCTTTACTGAGCAGATGGCCCATTGGTAGTTTTTTAAGTAATGAAAGCGATGCCGGTGATGATCACGTGGAATCATAAAGATTAAAAAAAGATCAGCGGTAAACGGCCCTATAGATTTATCCCCGGCAAAATTTTATCAATTACAATTTGCTGCATCAGCGCAGGCTCAGTGACCGGTATCAAATGACCGGATTTCTCAAACCAGAAAATATCCTTTTTTGGAGCAATTAGTTTCCTGTAATAAGCTTCAGAAATTGCAAAATTTGTCTGATGGTCACTCCGGCCTACAAAAAAGTAGATGGGGCATTTGACCTTCAGCAAGGTAGCAGAGAAATTCACATTAGCCTCCTTGAAAAGCTCCATCATCTCGGTATTTTCCGTGAAATATTTTTTAAAGGAAGTTGTATCGCCGATGGTCTCGCCGTTTAAAAGTGACAGCCATTTGCGGTCGTAATAATTCTGCTCGCCGTTTTCGAAAGGAATTTTAATTTTATTCAGTTCAGCAATCGCTGTGGCATTTTTTTGCTGTACCGCTTTTTGTTTCATTTCCGCAAGTGAGATCCGCTCGCTTTCCCACTGGTTCACTGCGGGACTCACCGCCATATAAGCATAAAGTTGTTCCGGATGCTTGTCAGCCATATAAAATCCCAACACCGTTCCCCAGGACCAACCCATTAAAAACAGTTTTTTCTGATGAAACTGCCTGAGCAGCTCGGTAACCAGCTCATGGGTATCATTCTCGTATAATTTCACAGTAAGCTTAACAGGTGAAGGGTTCAGCTTTAAGGTTTGTCCGCAGTTACGCTGGTCCCAGGCCACCACCGTAAAGTACTTTTTCAGCTCATCGAGATATGCTTTATTTTCGTCGTATATACCTTCCGATCCCGGTCCGCCGGTGATGAATAAAAACAAGGGTTTGCTACGGTCTCTGCCTTCTATTTTTACTACCTGCCGGATTCCGCCTGCCAATACAGTTTCCGTAGTATCTATCGGCGCCTGCGCAGAGCAGTAATAGTTTATTGATATAAAAAAGACGCAGCAAAGGATTTGTTTGAGATTGATCAACATTGAAGATTCGTTAAGTTTAGAAAAAATATAGGCCACATCCCGATGGACAATATGCTTAAAGTTTAATGAGATTTTGGTTATTCAATTGTCCCTTTGCCTGCTGTAATATGATGTTAAACAAAGGTGGCGAGAACATAAAGCCCTGTCCAAGGACATTTGAAGCAAAAAAACCGTGACTTTTATCACAGTCAAGACGATAAAAGACAGCATGCAAATACCAAAAACTTACCCATTAGCTTTTGGCATAATGGTTTCGGATCCGGCTGAGGGTCTCACGCGAAACGCCAAGATAGGACGCTACCATATGCAGCGGAACACAATTAAAGATATCTGGGTACGAATTCAGAAACTTTAGGTATTTCTCTTCAGACGTGTCACTGATATGGCTCATAATCCTGTTCTGCGCGGCGTCAAAGCTCCTCGCCTTTAACCTGTCCCTCCAATCCCTGAATCTTGGGATGGTATTTACGAGATTCTCCCAGTCCTTTTTTTCTATCAGGAGCAGCTCGCTTTCAGCCAGTGCATCAATATTATTTTTTGAAGGGGTTCCATTGTTATAACTCTCCTGATCGCTTACCCACCAGTTCACTACGCCAAAGGTCATAATATGCTCGGACCCATCCTCGCCCACCCGGTAGAACCTCATGCAGCCACTGGCCACAAAGCAGTTGTAATGACAAACATCTCCTTCCTGTAGCAGATACTGTCTTTTCCGTAATTTTTTCGTCACTGTGCATGCCCGTACCATTTCTATTTCATCATCCGTAAGCGAAGCCTGCTTTTGTAAGTAGTCGGCAAGAATTTTAAGCATAAATCGATTTTTTTTTTGTGTATGCTTGAAATCACCTCCTGGCACATTCATCAATCTATTACTGGTCAGCACAAGGTTTGCAATTCGCTAAAATTAAATTATTATTCAATGTCAAACGTCAGTATCCCGCTATTTCTGCCTCTGAATTACCAAAGAAATGATGTATGTTGCTGTTAAGCTGTTGTATGTCAACAAATATATTGATCTATATTATCATAACTAAATAAATATTCATTTATCTTTGTTATAAATTTATACTGTGCGTACAAGAGATACTGATAAAGAGGACATCGTCAAAAAGATGACTATTGAGACCGTTGCAAAGCATGGTCTCGACGGATTCACCATCGCCAAACTTGCCAAAGCCTGCAACATTTCGGTTGGAACCCCCTATGTATATTATAAAGATAAAGATGACCTGATCATCAGCATCGTGCTTGAGGAAGGTAAAAAAATGGATGAATACATGAACCGGAACTTCGATCCTGAATTATCCCTGGAAGATGGCTTACGTGTCCAGTGGCGTAACAGGGCTGATTATCAAATTGAATATCCTTATTCAGGTCGTTTTTTGGATCAGATACGCAGCTCAGCCTATCAGGATCAGCTTTTGGAAATGTTCACAAAGCAAAAAGGAAACTTCCTGAGCCAGTTTAAAAAGAATGTAGAACATTTTGTTTCCAATGTTATCGAGAGGAAAGAAATGGATGCAATGCCCTATGAGGAATATTGGTGTGTTGCCTTTGCTCCCTTATATTCATTACTGCGCTTTCATCAGGAAGGCCGAAGCATAACCGGCCATCCATTTCAGATGACCGAAGAGATATTATGGTCTACGTTCGACCGGGTAATCATTGCCTTAAAAACGGCTGATCATAAAAGATAAAATCATAATTTAAACTATAAACCATCAAAAAAGATAAGCATGTTAAACGAGGTAAGTTCATTCCTGCTCATAGGCCAGTCTAATATGGCAGGGCGAGGTTATATCAAAGATGTTAAACAAATCTATGATGAGCAGATCAGGATGCTTGTTAATGGAAGATGGCAGACGATGACAGAGCCCATAAATTTTGACAGGCCAACTTCGGGAGTTAGCCTTGCCGCATCATTTGCAGGTGCATGGCGACTGGAAAATCCCGGTCGGCAGATCGGTCTGATACCCTGCGCGGAGGGTGGTTCCAGCCTCGACGACTGGGCAGTTGGTGGCCCCTTATTCGAAAATGCAGTCTTCAATGCAAAACTTGCGATGCGAATCAGTACACTTGAGGGAATTCTATGGCACCAGGGAGAAAATGATAGTTTTGGAGGCCGCTTTAAACAGTATAATGATAAGTTACAGGTAATTATAACTGCCTTACGCGATGAACTACAAGTACCCGAAATCCCTCTGATCCTGGGTGGTCTGGGAGATTTTCTTGCAGATGGGCGATATGGCAAATATTTCACTGAATTTCGTACAGTAAACGGGAAACTGCTGGAGTTTGCGTCAACCCAGCCAAATACCTTTTTCGTTACTGCATCGGGCTTGACGGCCAATCCTGATGGCCTGCATTTTAACGCTGTATCTTTGCGAAAATTCGGCATAAGGTATTTTAAAGCCTTTCAGTACCGGCAAAATATTGAAGCAGCAACTGCAGATGAGAACGAGCTGATCGATACCATAGCAAACAGAGAACTAACGAAAACCGAAAAAATAAACCTGCTGGAAATCAGTTTCGCAAGTGGTACGATCTCTCTGGAAAATTGCGAAGCGCAACTGGCACTATTAAATGCCGGATAGACAGTATAAGAACTTTAGGGCAACAGCTTCAAAGCCCTCCGCTCCCGCGTTTTATCTTTTTATGACGCGGTTTCGGTCTGTCCAGAAAGCGAGCAGAAGAATGATCAGCATCAGGGCCATGAATGAAACAAACAGACCCATGATTGAAGCAGATGGCGGCGGGCCAAAGGTATTGCCCAGGCTAATTACGAAAAGCAAAACGACTAAAGTCCAGAGCAACCAGGTGCCCTTCTTGTTTTTCGCAACGGTTACTCCAGCGTACAGCATCGCGCCACCAAAAAAAAGTACAGATTCTATAATCAGTGTAAGCGCAACGTGGTTCCAGAGACCAAATCCTACCTTCTCATCGCCAAATAAGGTTAGCGGCAAATCTGCTGTATGTACAATCAGGTCTAGAAACCAGTGACTCAATACACAGAGGCCAATCACCACTGCAGCTTTATAATCGCGTTTAAAGCCCCAATAAAGCAGTCCTGCAATCATACCCCAAACTATCCCCATCATCAGGCTGTGGGTGATCGGATAATAGAGAAACTCAAATGAGTTCGTTTTGGTATAGCCTGGCACTACTGCCACCTTTTCAATATTAAATACCAGTAAAAAGGGCCACAGCAGGTCGACAAACTGAGTGGCGATAAACAAGGTTACAAGTGAAAGCTGTGGCACTGCTTTTTTTGCGGCAAAGGATAGTCCGAAGTGTCCGATAAACATAGAGGTTGTATTTAGGTATTACAAAAATGTATAAAAACTGCATCTATTTACCTGATCAATATCAGGAAGGCGAAAAATATAAAGCCCTGTCTCTTTCTCATCATCTGTCTCATTATATCTGAAGTTTCAGCGCTGAAAGTTTTTACTGATGAGAAATGCTGCCAGGTGGATCACTTCACACCTATCAGCATTTCCTTTACCGCTGTTTCCAGCTGCTCATCTCTCCCATTTAAAATATTTTGATAGAAATTGGCCACCCGGATATCCGGATCAATCTGGGAATTTTCAGTTGGACTGTGCTCCCCGGCACCGTAGGTTGCGCCTACCCCGATCTGAACAGTTAAGCTGGGATTGATCTGCGTTTCAAACCAGGATGCTGTGCCGGTTCCGGGAACGGGCATCCCTATTGATTTTCCAATTCCCATCCTTCGGTAGGTGTAGGGCGTCAGGTAAGCATCAGAATAATTGCCCTCATTCATGATGATGCAGCTCGGTTTGTTCCACCTTGACAATGGCTCGCCCCCGTTTGTGATACGTCCCTGCCGCCGCTCGGTCAGATAGATCTTCCCGCTTAAAAAATCGTTGAGCTGCTCATGCAGTGAACCGCCCCGGTTATACCGCGTGTCGACGATCAGTGCAGCAGCATTTTTATATTTCCCCAATGCTTTATCATAAACAGGGCGAAATCCTTCATCGTTCATGCTGCGCACATGAACATAGCCAAGCTTACCATGTGAAAGACTGTCGGTCAGGTGCTCCATCTGCCTGATCCATCTGTTGTAAAGCAGGGTATTCAACTCTGTTTCCGGTTTGACAGCCCGGACAGTATCCGTATAGGAAACCTCTCCAGATATATTTGCAAACTTCACAACCGCCTGCTTTCCCGATTTACCATTCAATAATGCCGCCCAGTCCTCAGTTTTCCTGATCAGCTGGCCGTCAATGGCAGTGATCAGCATGTCCGGCTTCATCCGGGTTTTAGCCAGATCAAAAGGGCCACCTTTCAATATCTCCTTCACCAGGATCCCATCCTTGTTCCAGGTCTCATCATAAAGCAAGCCCAAAGCTGCTGTCTGATCCCTTTTTTGATATACCGGAGTGTATCGCGCCAGCGTATGGGAGGTATTCAATTCGCCAAGAAATTCATTGAGCAGTCCCAAAAAGTCATAGTCGTTGTTGATATGCTTTACGAAGAGCTTATAATTTTGATAACAGCCATCCCAATCCAGTCCGCCATAATCGGGGAACATAAACCGTTTTTTCACCATTTGCCAGGTGTGACGGAACAGGTACTCTCTTTCTGCCGAAGTATTATACTCCATTACAGTATCTATCGGTATTGGTGAAACTTTTCCATCCTGCGTGTTTATTATCAGGATGTTTCCCTTGCTCAATATGAACAGCAATCTTCCATCGGTACTCACCTGCATTTTGCCCTCCACAATATTCAGTTTAGCTAAAAGCGAGTGCTGATGGGTAATGATATTGGTCTTCCACAGGTCATAGTTTTCCTGATATTTGTTCAGCGAGTAAAGCGTTTTGCCATCCGGAGACAGCAATGCATCGGGCAAGTCTGCTGTGACCCGACTCATACGCGCGGAAGGAAAACCTTCTTTATTCAACAATAAATTGTTTGGAAGCTTCAACTTAGAAATTCGTTTCAGGTTCAGCGCGGTATCCAGCTGACTTTCCTGAAGATTATCAAAGAGTGAATGGTCGAAGAACATTCCAAACACATCCCTATGTGCTCCTGTCAACGTAAAACTATGATTGGCGAGCTTGTCAGAAAGCCAATACATCATTGCCCCATTGACTCCCCATTTAGGTTTTTCATCGATGAATCCGCTTTGCGTGAGATTCAGCCGTTTCCCGCTGCCGTCGTCTTTGATCAGGACCACATCATTCTCGAAGCCACCCCCGCCTTCGGTTGATTGTGCAAGCAGATACTGGCTGTCAGGCGACCAGCTAAAATACTGGTCGCCATCGCCTGATGAATAATTTACCCCCTCAGGGATCAGTATACGGGTTGTTTTAGTCCGCAAGTCATAACATTTCAGCACCTCCCTGTTTTCGATGTACGCGATTTTACCCGCATCCGGTGAATACAGGCCCTGAAACTCGTCCTGCCCTGTAGCAATGATATTCTGAACAGTAAAACCTGTAGCATTGTAGAAATATGCATCTGCGGAATTCTTTAACCTGATCTCCTGAATGTCCCAGGAGTTTTCCTGTTCGACAGAAAAGAGCAGTTTTCTACCATCGGGACTGAAATTTACCATTCTTTCCTGAAAGGGCGTGCTTGTGATTCTTTTAGTAAGGTGTCCGTCGGCAGCACTCACAAAAATGTCTCCACGGCATATAAAGGCGATTTGTTTGCCATCAGCTGAGAGAGCCATTTCAGTAATATTGTCTCTGACCGGCATCTTGTCAATCTTTCCGGAACTCATCACTGCTTTACTAAAAACTTTTAGTTTTTGAGGCTCCTTTCCTTCTGTTAATCCGTACAGATCACCATTGTACGTAAAGACTAATCTTCCATTTGCTGATCTTGAAAGGTTACGGACAGGGTTCCGGCTGAAACTGCTAAGCTGTAGCACCCTGGACGTATCACCAACAAATCCTTTAAACACATTCATTGAGCCGGACCTTTCGCTCAGGTAATAAAATTCATCTCCCTTTCCCCATATCGGCTCCAGGTCCTCACCTTTGAAAGATGAAACTTGCTGATAAGTTTTTGCCTTGATGTCATATACCCAGATATCCCGGGTGACCGACGATTGATGATGTTTGCGGTATGTATTTTCCAGGCCTTTTTTATCCTGAAAAATAATCCTTGTACCTTTTTGATCCTCATGGGCCAGATCCATACCAGCGCTGTTAACCAGGATGCTTTTCCCACCTGATATGGGAACTTCATAAAGCTTGCTGAAAATTTGATCTCCAGGAAATCTGGCCGATTGATAAATGTCGTGCCTGTCGGTCCCGAAGCGTATTTTCTCATCATCTGATGAAAAATCATACGGAATATCCCTCGCGGAATTAAACGTTAAACGGTCAATATTTTTGCCCTCTGTGTCCATGAGATAAACATCGAAATTACCATGTTCATCATTAGCGAAAGCAATGTTATTACTGTCATGGCTCCAGACAGGATATCCACTGTAAGAAGGGCCATGAGTCAATTGCTCTATCATGCCGCCCTTCCCGGATACCTTCCAGATATTTCCCTTGTACTCGAAAGCGACCCATTTTCCATCAGGCGACACCGCACATTGCTGCATCCACCTGACTTCATTATTTTGTGCATTTGAGTGGTTACTGAGCACTAATAGAAAAAGGATTATCCTCATTAAAAGCGGAAAAGAGCCCACAATTTTCAGTAAGTTACAAATCATATCTCTTTGACAAACTATGCCTGCATTTGTTTCAGACATTGCTGATACCGCCATCAATAAGCATATCCGAACCGGTCATAAACGCACTTTCGTCCGAAGCAAGGTAAACGGCTGCTCCGGCGATCTCGTCGGGACGACCCAGTCTTAACATGGGGACATAGGCAGCATAATGTTCATGCAGCGCTTTCAGTTCTTCGGGCGTTTTTGCCTGGGCATCCATGATCGGCGTTGGGACAGGCCCGGGACTGAGCAGGTTTGCGCGGATTCCATTGTCCTTAAACTCGGCCGCCCAGGTGCGTACGAATGAACGCAGAGCGGACTTAGCACCGGCATAGGTTGAGTGGTTGGGCAATCCCATATAGTGCCCGGCGGAAGCTACCAGGATGATGGAACCTCCCCTGCCCATTAATGGCAACATTTTCTGCGTCAGGAAAAGCGGGCCTTTGGCCATGAGGTCGAAGGTGCGGTCATAATGTTCCTCAGTTATGTCGGGCAGCGCCACCTGCTCCGTAAATCCGGCATTGGATACTACGATATCCACTCTGCCCCTGGTTTGACGGATAACTTCTGCAACGTGGTCAAGGTCGGGCAGACTAGCTGCATCTGCCTGAATTGCCGTAACATTTCTGCCGATCAGCTTCACTGCCTCATCAAGCGCATCCTGCCTCCTGGCGAAAATGAATACCTCCGCGCCTTCTTCAACGAACCGCTGCGCGATTGCGAGTCCGATGCCGCTGGTACCGCCACTGATAACGGCTATTTTATTTTCTAATTTCATATGCGTGAAAAATTGAGGTGCAGCAATGCACAATACGATTGTTATAAAAATTTCCTGCCAGCTGCAGTTTCATTTTGGCTTTTAACAGATAATTCCAGTTCGGTGGCCACCTTCGCAAGATCAGCAAGGAGACGCTCATGGGCCAGCCAAAATCCATCCGGAGCGGCCTTCGCCAGCTCAATCCAGTATGGTCCGCGCATAGTTTCCTCAGTCCAGAGGTGACATCCTCCAGGTATTGGTGTAATGATCCAGGCGTGATAAGCTCTGGATTCTTCTGTAACCTTGGGATGACCACCCCAGGCGATACGCTTCATTGGTTCAAATTCCTGTACAGAGGCAAGTACATCCTGACCCGCAAAGCTTGTTTCAAATTCTGTCCCCATCTGAAGAGACTGATGTCCATGTAGAAGATGGACCTGTGCTATGCTTGGATAGAACTGTGGCCAGGCATTTGTATTTGTGAGCAGCGACCAGATTGTTTCCGGAGAAGCTGCAACTTCAAGTTCATTTGTAAAGTGGATGGGGCAGCGACTGGGAACCATATCCTCTGGCCAGTTGATAATTTCGAACATTGTTTCTTGATTTGATGAGAAACAAATCTCCGGCATTGAAGAGGTTAAGAACGAGGATATTTGACTGAAAATACCCGTGACTTTTGTCACGGTGATTGACAGCCTCCAGGGTTAATCCTGGAAGATGCCATGAAGCTCTACTGGCTACGATGCGTGGTTTTGCAGCAAAGCCATTCGCTGTTAAATCACAAATTGTGATTTACCTGGAGCATTTATAAAGCGATTATTTTTTTGGCGAATAACTAATAAAACAAAAACGGGATAAACCCTGAGGTCTATCCCGCTTCATTTGTGATCCAGCTTTCTTCTTATACCGGATCAGGCATTTATAATTAAAATTTGTATCCTACGCTACCCACAACATTGCGTGGAGCCATCGGCTCTAAAGTTGACCAGCCTTTGTAGTATTCTTTGTCGGTCAGGTTGTTTACTTTGAAACCAAATGTGATGTGAGGCATGCCATATGAAACAGAGGCATTCAAGATCGTATAAGATGGCAGTGTAAATACTCCCGTAGTTGCCCTGTTCAGGATCATATTCTTACCTGAGTAGTTTCCACCAAATCCAAATCCAAGACCTTTACCAGCTCCATGCATTATTTTGTAGCTAAACCATGCGTTCACCTGGTCTTCCGGACCGGCTCCTTCAGATCTTCTTCCCAGGAAATCTGCAGGACCCTCAGTCAGCTTATTCTTGTTTTTCGCATAACCGGCAATGATATTAAGGCCGTTAAGTGGATTTGCATTCACCTGGAACTCCAGTCCCCTGCTATAGTTTTTACCGCCTTGGGTATAGTCATTCTGACCAACACTCAATACAGTGTTTGATACTTTAATATCGTAATAGCTGATGGAGCCTGATAATTTACCGTCAAACAAATCAGTTTTGATACCCGTCTCCCATTGGTTGGCATGTTCAGGATCAAATACCCGTGTGGTAGTCGTTCCGTTATCGTTCACAGTAACTGGTGCAACGTTTGTAAATCCGTTCATATAGTTTCCAAAAACCGAAATCCTGTCTTTCAGTACCTGATATACTAAACCAAATTTTGGGGAGAGCGAAGTTTGCGAATATTTATCTGCGTCAGCCACACTGAAACCGCCATTTTTAAAATGATCTACACGCAGACTTAGCATTGCAGAGAATTCAGGTGTAATATTTATTACATCTGAGGCATAGGCACTGTAAGTTTCCTGGGTAGTCTTAGTATCATTATACCCGGATGCATTTGTAAGATTAAATACGTTGTCATAAGTAAGGTCGCCAGTATCAGTTCCGTTAGCACCAAGTGTCACGAGGCCGACACCCACATAACCTGAGCTCTTATCAATAGATGTTCGGTTAAAATAATCCAGTCCCACAACCATACGGTTACGAATTGTACCAAGGTTAAAATCTCCGGTAAAGTTTTGTTGAATATCAGTGGTTTTGGTATTCGCGTTCTGGTTGGTAATGTAACGGGCAAAGGTCGACGGCACATTTGGGAATCCCGGAACAAACTGTGAACCTTCATACAAATAAGAATAGAAACCTTCAGATTTTGCACTTCCTACCGACACTACTGTTTGTGAGTTCCATGAATCAGATATTTTATAGTTGATCTGACCCTGTGCAGATGACACCGGATTTTTCATTGCGATATCATCACTCGTATAAGATTTCTTTCTGTCGTACCCTAACCCATCCAGCGTAGTAGTTCTAAGTGGAGCATCCCTGTCAAAGAACAGACTGGTGGCATTGGTACTCTTAGATTTTAAGAACTGCGTGTTCACCGTAAATGACAGCCTGTCGTTCACTCTATATGAGAGCGAAGGCGCGATAAAACGGGTATCTCTAAAACCTGCATCCTGGAAAGTGTTCTGATTCTGGAATGCAGCATTGACCCTGAACAACAATTTATGTTTTGCATCAAGTGGGGTGTTCACATCAGCCGTAGCTCTTACCAGGCCCCAGCTTCCTACACTCAAGTTCACATCACCCAAAACTCCATCAAAAGGTTGTTTTGTTACTGTATTGATTAAACCACCATAAGAAATCAGGCTGCTTCCGAAAAGCGTTCCTGATGGGCCTTTAATCACTTCGATCCTCTCTACGTTAGACACATCAAGGCTGCCGTTGGTTAATCCCGGCAATCCATTGACAAGTGTTGGCTGAACGGCAAATCCTCTCAATGAAAAGTAACCTGCACCATCACCTGCACGACCAGTTGAAGACCATAATTTATCTACACCTGTTGCATTTTTTAAAGCATCATCGTAATTCGTTACGATCTGATCTGCCATCAGTTCTTTGGAAACTACAGAATATACCTGTGGATTTTCCAAATTTTTCAATGGCATCTTGGCTACATATTCACTTTCCTTTACGGCAAACTTATTTGTTTTGCCACCTGTAACCACCACTTCTTTCAGTTGCTGGTTAGATGCGTTTAAAGTCAGGACGAGCTCAGTGGTCTGGCCAGCTGTTACCGTTACCTCTTGTGAACTTGGCCTTACCCCTACCAGGCTGGTGGTAATGGTATAATTACCAGCAGGAATTCCCTTAAGGATGTATCCACCGTTTCTGTCTGCAGTTGTACTGGCCACATTTTTAATAGAGACCGTAACCATTTCTGCCGGTACCCCGTCAGAGGTTCTAACGGTTCCCTTAATGGTTCCGTTCTTTGACTGTGAAAATGAGGTCATGGACACCAGCATAATCATGAAAGTTGAAATCGCGTATCTTAAATTTTCTGATAACATAAAATTATTGCATGTATTATTTAGATTTATTACAAACAAACATACAATAACCTGTCAATTCTGTAAGAATTTTGTTTAGACTGGTTACAGATTAAGACAATCAGATGACACTTCTTGTAAAACAAAGGCAGAATATGTTAACGAGATTATGAAATAGTTAAACATGGAAGTTGGCGTTGATCTGAATATCCAGCCTTAGAATTGAAATAATATTAAATTGATGCGGCAAGCTGGGCCATGTCATCATCGTATTTCAAATCCCCTTTGTCTTTTAAAGGATAATACTTTAAGAGAATTGATTCAATAATACTAAAGCTCTGTGGAGATTGTATTGCAGGCGACGCCAAGCAATCTATGATATTCGCGATTAATTTGACTTTTTTTGCTTCGTACTGACTTACCATAAAACCGGAATCATCGAGTTTAATGTGAGTATCGATAAGAGCATCGATTTTCTTCAAATCATCCAGCATATCCATTAACCTATGTATTTCAGATTGCCTCATCATATTCAAATTTAATAAATAATTTCTAGAAAACCTTTTGGCCACTGATGACCATATTTATTCCTTCTTGATTTAATGAAATTATTCATCCAATAAAATCTGTCACCTAAAAACAGGGGATATTTCCTGTTATCCTCAGAATATATTTTCACAATATAAGCGTCAACACCATATTTAGTAAGTGAAAAAGGGTATTTGAAGTTATTTATTTTATCACCAATAGAATCGATTAATTCCCCATCTACAATTGATACCAAATCAATGTCATTGGGATATTTTTTTTGGGTAACATATGACCCATCAATCCATTGAATTATCAGATGACCTGAGAGTGTTGCCTTCAGCTCATCAGAATAAACTATATACTTTTCAAACAATGAACGGCGGATTGGCTCATCTGGTATATTTGCAAATTGTAATTCCAGATCGGATAAGGTGGCGGGTATATTGGTATGAGGGACCAGGTAACCCCTTGAATTAATTTCTAGCATATGATGATTTTGAGGATTAAAATCCTGTCATCTTAAAAATCAAAATAATATTGCACTAGATCGATTACAGATAACAGTCTACAAATATAGTAAGAGTTAATTAAAAGCAAATTAAAATAATTTATTTTGACAATATGTTGCTCTAAAATTACCTGCATTGTTTAATCTGATTCTTGTACCCTTGAGGTAAACTTTAAGGCAAATATATGTTGACTGGTTAATAATGATAGATCGGCACTGCGTTTGATAACAATTAAAAAAGCAACATTATGCAGCCCAATGAGATAACATCTCCACAGCAAGATAAGGCAGGTAAACCCCGCGTACTCAAAAATCACAACGACAAAGTCTCACTGTTAATTACAAACACCTTTGGCAGCATCGCTTTTTTATTCGTTTGTGCGGCTTTCATCGTGTTTTGGCTAACCTGCAACCTGAACCTGATCCCGGGGATAAAAGCCTTTGATCCCTTCCCCTTTCCCGAGCTTGAAATGGTGGTTTCCATCTTTGCAATCATTCTGTCTATATCAGTACTGATCAGCCAGAAGAGACAGGCAAGACTAGAGAAAATAAATCAGCAGGTAGAATTTGAGATCAATATCAAAGCAGAAAAAGAAATTACAAAAGTCCTGGAAATGCTCCATGTCATTCAGAAAAAACTTGGGATTGATAATGACGACACCGAGTTGGAAAAAATGAAGGAGAAAACTGATATTGATCAGCTGCACAGGGAAGCAGAGCAATAAAATCAAGCATCCCGGCAGAGCCATACTATCGTCTTTTTGGAAAAGATAGAGTTCCCTAGCGACTTTTTCACCTTTTTTACCACCTTTTTAACCTTTCATCATAGTTTAATTCTATACAATTTTGTTGTCTAAAATCTATCTATATGAAAAAGGAGCAAATAAAACCAGTTCTGATCGTTGGCGCAGGCCCTACCGGCATGACTGCAGCGATGGAGCTCAGCAGAATGGGCATTCCCGTCAGGATCATAGATAAAGCCAAAGGGCCATCCACTACCTCCAGGGCACTGGCCGTACAAACCCGTACCATTGAACTCTTGGAGCTCCGCGGCTTATCAGAAAAAATGCTGGAAAAAGGGAACCGCGCCCATGCCACAACAATTTACAGCGCCGAACAAATCCTGGGCAAAGTAAATTTAAGCCTTATTCCCAGCCGGTATAATTTCTGTCTCCTGCTGCCCCAGTCAGATACAGAAGAAATTCTGCGCAACCAGCTGGAAAAACAAAACATCAATATTGAATGGCAAACAGAAATGACAGATTTATGCGTCCTGAGGAACGCTGATAGTGTTATTGTCACAATTAAGGGACCCGATAAACCGTTACATGAGTTCGAAGCCTCCTATTTGATCGGTGCCGAGGGGGCACACAGTATAACGCGCAAAACACTGGGCATAGAATTCCATGGCAAAACGATGGGCCAGAATTATGCACTGGGCGATCTGCATATTGATGGAAATATTCCTGATCATGAACTTTCTATATTTATGGGCAAGCAAGGCTTCCTTGCCGTTTTTCCATTAAAAGGGCAACGCTTCCGTTTAATGGTTACCGACCCTGAGGGAAAGGATAAAAACACAGAGCCACCATCGCTTAACTATTTGCAGCAACTATACGATGATGTGGTACACATCCCGGGCAGATTATACGACGTGCGCTGGACATCACGCTTTGGGATCAATAGCCGTATGGTACGCACCCTGCGTTCCGGCAACGTTTTTTTAGGCGGAGATACTGCTCACGTGCACAGCCCGGCCGGCGGTCAGGGAATGAATACAGGCATGCAGGATATGATTAACCTGTGCTGGAAACTTGCTTATGTAATTAAAGGTCAGGCGAAACCTGAGATCCTAGATACTTACGAAGAAGAAAGAATACCAATTATCGCGTCCTTGCTGTCTACAACAGAGCGGGCTACAGATCTCTTCAACTCAACAAATTCTATTGTCCAGAGCCTGATGAAAATCTTCCTGCCACCCATTTTAAGTATGGGGGCGGTGCAGAAAAAAGGAGCTGCAGTGGTTGGCGAAATAGCACACTCCTATCATGGCTCCGCATTGGCAAAGAGCACTGAAGAAGTCAAAGATCTGAGAGCGGGCGACCGCCTGCCAAACTGGGATTTTGAGACTGAAGCAGTATCAGCGGATGGCTCTGTAAACAAAACGGGCACCCTCTATCAGTTGCTCGATCCTTCGTTCTTTACCCTTTTACTGCTGAATTGCGAAGAACAGATTGTCATTCCTGATGCCTGCAGCGCTGTGGTGAAAACATGGCACCTGGCCAATTCAAGCATCACCATCAATGATATTCTGGATGATTCCCCAGCCTACATCCTCGTCAGGCCAGACGCTTACATTGCAATCGCGGGCAGCTGCAATGAGCTGGACGAACTGCAGGACTGGCTAAAAAAATGGCTGCTGATCTAAACAGGCCTGCCATTAGCAATCTCTTTCGTTCTGTAAAATAAAATTGACTCCGGATACGTTATTACAACTAAAATCAATAAATTATTATTATATGAACACAAAAATCGTAAAAGTTAGCAATGCGGACACAAACGATATCGTAAATATTATATTACCCATACAAACTATAGAATTTGGCGAAGAAATCACTGTTGATGACCAGCCTGATCTCAAAGATGTCCAGACCTATTACCATCATACCGGCGGAGGTTTTTGGGCTGCTGAGATTAATGGAGAACTTGTCGGCACCATTGCCCTGGTTAAACTTTCCAGAAATGCGGGAGCTATCAAAAAGATGTTCCTTAAAAAGGAGTTCAGGGGGCCAGAATACGGAATAGCAGCGCTGCTGTTAAAAACGCTGATTGATTATTGCATAGACCATGGCATCGAAAACTTATACCTCGGCACTTTGGACAAACTTAAAGCTGCTATCCGCTTTTATGAAAAAAACGATTTTATAGAAATAGAAAAGTCGTCGCTTCCAGGAGAATTCCCGCTGGTAAAATTTGATAACTTATTTTATCATTTGAAAATAAACGGATAGTCAGGAAACAAGCTGCAAATGATAGCCACCCGCGACTATTATTTGCAGCATGCCATTATTATTTGCAGCGGATGGTCGTCATTTCGTGCAGAAATCACTGGCCGAGGGACTAAATGAGTTCCGCAGCTAATCTACCGGGTAACCTTTATCTATCCAGTCTGTCTTGATATTGGTATGAAGGTCCAGCACGTTTATATTGCTGAAGTTCATATCAGATAACAATTGAAACGCAGGGCGAATATTTGGACATTTTCCCATTGGGCAGCAGCCACAATAGATAACAATCTGCTGGTTCTTTGGCACTTTCAGCAAGGCAGACTTGAGCTTCACAATATTTGCACTGTCACTTGCTGCCCCCATCTTTATCGCCCCTTTAATATTCTCTACCACTCCAATGTTATAAATGGTTATCTTCTTTTTACTCTCGATCAAGCCGGCGAGGACTTGCGGTTCGATGAGTTGATCCTGCTTCCAGGGGTTCATTTGTAATTTTGGAGTAGCCTGGGCTTTCGCCTTGAAGGTAGTCAGTACACACAGCGTCAGGCAAAACAGGAGTTTGATCAGGTCTTTCATAAAACCTAAGATATAAAAAATAGACCAGGTTACAATTGAGCGAAATCAGGGGCTGAATATTGAAGAAAATTATTAAAGGAACTGGACCACAAAACGATTAAGACAAGGACCAGACCAGGATTAAGATTAGAACTATAGCAAGGAAAAGACGAGAACTATACCAAGGAAAAGACGAGAACTACACCAAGGAAAAGAAGAAAGCTACACCACGCATCAAAGAGCAATAGACTGAAAAGCCAGGTATTATACCCGGGATAAGAAAGCAGACGATTTTAACTTAGGTTAAGATCAATCCGGCACGGGATGCCGAAATTTGTATCAGCAACACAATCAAGGAGGATGCATAATAAATTTCCCGATGCTTTGCATCAGGTGACAATGCATATCTTCGTTGATTAGTCTGCGAACGAAAAAATAAAGCACCCACAAAAATGGAAAATTCAAAAATTGAAGTCGGCGATCAAGTACCGCACTTTACCCTCAAAGATCAAAACGGAGAAAATTTTGCGATCAGAGACTATATCGGCAAAAAGAAGATGATTATATTTTTCTACCCAAAAGATGAAAGTGCCGTCTGCACCAAAGAGGCTTGTGCCTTCAGGGACAGTTATCAGTATTTTGAAGAAGCGGGAGCCATCGTAATCGGTATCAATTCCGGTTCTGCAGAAAGCCACAAAGCCTTCGCGCAGCATCACAATCTCAACTTCACTTTGCTGAGCGATCCTGAAAATAAAGTCCTGAAACTGTTCGGAATCAAGAATTTCCTGTTCCTCACCGGAAGAGAAACTTTTGTAATCGATGAGTCAGGAAAAGTGAAGTTCCGATATCGTGGATTGTTGAACGGCAATGCACATGTTGAGGAAACGATTGAATATCTGCAGTCACAAAAGGTCAGGGTTTAATAACCCTACCTGGCTACCAAGGGGTATAAGATTATCTCAGATACTCCCAGCGTTTTGCCCAATCCAGTAACACTTCGCTCCGCCACTTACGGACTGTCTCTCCGCCTTGCCAAATCCCATCAAATAATTGCGGGTCTTTGCGGTCGGTATACCAGTTCTTGCCTAGCCGGTAATTTGTAGCCCGTGCTTTACCCGGCCAGATATTATCTACTACAAACATGCCCGACTGCTCCCTGAAACCCGGTATCTGAGAGGTCACCTTGTAAGTCAGCGTTTCTGTTCTCTTCGGCGAGTACCTGATCACGTAATCACCCTTGCCAAGATAATATCCGTCCCATTTCTGCTCGCCAATCTCAGCCTGCACAGTCATCGTAAAACAGACAGAGTCTGAGGGAATGTTTAGTAAAGGTCCTTTGAAGTGAAATTCTACAATAGAATATACCGTTAGCGTATCGGCAATGGTAGTGTTGCGGTTAAACACGATCCTTGGACTGCTACTGAATTTCTCGTAGCTCCCGCCCCAGTTTCCCCTGGTTGGATCCTGCGGATCGCCATCCATCATGTACAGCAGTGAAGGTGTGTCTCCCATTTTCACCCTGCCCTGATAATGGTTATTCTTATAGTCCTTACCCAAATACCCCGCTTCGCGGATGTAGTTTTTATAGTAATTTTTACTGCTCAGGCTATCAGGCACATTATTCGTGGAAAAGAAACCATAATAAGAGGAGTTCGACTCGATCAACCACAGGTCCGGGAAGTTCGAGGCGATATATGCGTAACTGTTTGCGCTCCATTTTTTGTTTGGCCCACCGATAAAATACACCCTGATCTTGTGCCGGATTTCAGGGGCGTCGTGTAGTGCCTGAGCTACGTCTTCCAGTCCGCCCCAAACCAGTACCCAGAGTGGCTGGCTGCTTTCTTTTTTCGCACATCTGATGATCCAGTCGGATCCCTCCGAGGGTTTCCTGTAGCCTCTAAAGGGGGCCGCACCATGTACGCCCTGTTTGGTAATTGCCCTCAGTTCATCGGGCGATGCGCAATCTTTGATATGCTGCTGAAGTTTGGGCAGGTCTTTCTCGTAAAGGCCGATCATCCGCAAAATCTCTGCCTTGCTTCCGTTACCATATGAGGGAGAAGAGACCAGTCCTTCGAGTTTGAATAAGTTATTGTACATCAGCAAATGCGCCATTGACTGGTTGTCGTCGGGGTCCGCTCCGCCAATATCCGTGCTGATCAGCACTCTGGGTTTAACAGGTACAGGCCTTTGCGCCATCAGTTTGAAGGAAAGCAAACCTAAAGAAAGAAGACAAATCAGTTTATACATAGTTGTTGCTGATATACCTGGTTAAGCAATCTTACGGACTTTCTGCCGCTTTTCTTCCAGCATCAGCCATTATATCTGCGCAAACGTTTGCAGGAACAGCAATATTCAGTTGAAATTCAGATCGATAACCAGGCACAAAATCCAAAACCTTTGTGCCCGGGTGTTGTTTGAACCTACTCAAATTGATATCTTCATAAACAAAACCAACAAGCAAATCCCTCCCAATTATGAACAAAACCCAGGTGAACAAACATTCTTTCTTCTACAGAAATGCCCTGACCATCGTTTTTCTCCTATTATTTATCGTCACCCTATTTGCACAGGCACTGACAGGCTGGAAGACACATAACCAGGATCTTAAAGATGACCACGCAAAAGAGATCAGCCTCGCAACCTACCTGCAAAGCGGCCATTTCATTTCGGCCACCTTTGAGAACTTCGAAAGTGAGTTCCTTCAAATGGCGCTGTACGTGGTGCTGACCGTTTCCCTGCGGCAGATCGGTTCTGCCGAATCCAAAAAACTTGACGAGCCTGAGGAGGTCGACCGTGAACCTGTGATTGCTCCCGGTGCCCCCTGGCCTGTTCGCAAAGGCGGCTGGATACTCGTTCTATACAGCAATTCCCTCGCGATCTGTTTTGGGATTCTTTTCTTTGCCAGCTGGGCTTTGCACCTTTACGGAAGCTGGCAAAACCATAATGTGGAACAGCTGGCGAAGCATTTGCCAACAGATACCGTCAAACAGTACCTCGGGCAGGCCGAATTCTGGTTCGAAACCTTCCAGAACTGGCAGAGCGAATTCCTGTCTGTAGCTTCCATCGTATTCTTCACGATATTTCTGCGCCAGAAAGGCTCTCCTGAATCCAAACCTGTTGATGCCCCTGATATGGAAACAGGCAAATAACACCTACCACTATAATCTTTTCTACAGAATTGCTAAGCACGATATATCATACCGGGAATTTCGTAAATTCACGGGATATCGTCAGATTAAAAAAAGTTATTTCCGTTTAAATTTCTGACAAAGAACACCTTAAAGAATTGGCATATTAATCGTTAACAATAAAGCGTTCAATAAGTAACAAATTTTTCAGATGAAAACATATAATTAGCAGAGACATGAAAATTACAGTAAAAGACGGTACCGAAATTTATTACAAGGATTGGGGAACAGGACAACCGATCGTATTTCACCACGGCTGGCCGTTATCCAGCGATGACTGGGATGGACAAATGATGTTTTTCCTGGAAAAAGGTTACAGAGTGATTGCGCACGACCGCCGCGGTCACGGCCGATCAAGCCAGGGTTCTGAAGGACATGACATGGACACCTATGCATCAGATGTTGCCGAGTTGACAGCTGCGCTGGACCTGAAAGATGCAATTCATGTTGGTCACTCCACTGGCGGTGGCGAAGCCATCCACTATGCAGCCAAATATGGTAAAGACCGTGTGGCGAAAGTTGTACTGGTGAGTGCCGTTACACCGATCATGGTGCAAAGCGATACGAATCCTGAAGGTGTTCCTGTTTCTGTGTTTGACGAAATCCGTCTGAATACGGCAACCAACCGTCCGCAGTTCTTTGCAGATTTTACTTTGCCTTTTTACGGATACAATCGTGAAGGAGCGACAATCTCACAGGGCGTACGCGATAACTGGTGGCGCCAGGGAATGATGGGCGGAATAAAAGCACATTATGACGGTATCAAAGCCTTCTCTGAAACCGATTTTACTGAAGATCTTCAAAGCGTAGATATTCCGGTCCTTGTACTTCATGGCGAGGACGACCAGGTAGTTCCTTTCCCGATTTCGGGCGCCAAAGCGGTGAAGCTCCTGAAAAATGGCAAGCTGATCTCTTATCCGGGATTCCCGCACGGGATGCCAACTACAGAAGCAGCAACCATTAATGCTGATCTGCTGGCGTTTATCCAATCATAAAATTTACTGTTATTACCTAACGTATATCAAAAGAGGCTGATACAGCCTCTTTTTTGCTATTTTTTCCTGCCCCCCCCCAAAGGAGCACTTTCAAATATTCAATTCTCAGAGCCTCAATATCATCAATGATACAGCCTCTTTTTTGTTATCTTGACTAGTCCCCCCTAAAGGAGCACTTTCAAATATTCAATTCTCAGCGCCTCAATATCATCAATGATACAGCCTCTTTTTTGCTAGCTTTACTTGTACCCCCTAAGGGAGCACTTTCAGTTATCCAATTCTCAGCGCCTCAATATCATCAACGATACAGCCCCTTTTTTGCTATTTTTACTTGTATCCCCCTAAGGGAGCATTTTCAAATATTCAATTCTCAGAGGCTCAATTTCATAATACAGCCTATTTTTTTATTCGCAGGTTTCTTACAGTGAACACGAGGAAAAAACCAGTTAATGGCCTGCAGTCACAGTCTGATCAAAAAAGAGCTCTTCCCCAGTAGTTGCATTGCTGATCTTGCCGTTCAAAATGCTCTGCCCGGTAACTGCCGGATTATTGCCTTTGCCAAATGGCCATTTCCCAAAGGTATCTGTGATTCCGATACCGGCAAGGCGGGCCGCCTGCAAACCAAAATCAGTACAGTTTTGCTGATTCAGATTGTAGGTCATTCCCTCAAATTTTTGGGTTAGCACCAGGATATTCTCAAAGTTACGCCGGGAGATAAATTTGCCGAGCACTTCATCCCATAGATGTCCGGCATCGTCCTTAAACGTTGCAGAGGTAGTGGGCGAAATTGGTGTAGCAGAAAGCAGCTGGTCTTTATCAGGATAAAAACCGAACGAAGCCGAAGAATAGGTAGAATCTGTATTGTATTTGATCAGGGTGATAAAGGTATGCCCGGTATTGACGCCAACAAATATTTTTGCTCTCCCGGGAGCCGGCTGTTTGACGTGAAAGAGCAAAGCATAGGCAACGGCTGTTTTCCCGTCATTAAAATTGCTGATGATCTGCGGAAAGCTGGTCGGGCGGCTTCTCTTACTGCGCCGTTTTTTCTTGTCAGTGAGCTTCTCCCGCATCGTCATCGCGGCCGTTCCGACAATAGAATCATCTTTTGAGCTGACCTGCAAAGCTGCATATTGTATAGTTTTCAGGCTGTCGGACGGGACAGATAAACTGTCAACTGTATTCGGATTAGGCCTGCTGGCTTTAAAATAACATTTCATCGCCAGCGGATACAGTCTTAGCCGCGCAAAAACATTGGCCAAATGGTAATAGAATTTTTTGCCTGTTTTACGCTGGTCCAGGGGTAAACCGGTGTCCTTCCCCGTGATACCCGCATCTTTCCCTGGCATCTCAAGCACTTCCAGGTAATTCATCAGCCTGTCGTGTTCCCTGGAGATCGACATCGCAGCTGCAGATCCGGCCCTGCCTGCTGATGCCGTAACATGGGTCACAGCAATCTTCCTGATCCCTGAATCAGCAGGAATTGCAGAGAGATATTGCCCATGCTCAGCTTCCTGGGCGAAGGACGTAGCACCGGATAATAGGATAAGGGCAAAAACTAAAGCTTTGACAGGTACTGCGCTAGGGATCGTCATACGGTAAAGAATATGGGTGACAATCCAAAGATAAGAAAGCGAAATAAAATCTACCAGGTCAGTAGACTTAATTTTTATCTCTCCCTGCGCAGCTTATCGCGGTGCATTGCGCCCCAGTTTTCCAACGCAGTGAGCACTTCATCCAGTGTATCTGCATATTCGGTAATCTTGTACTCTACGATTACCGGAGTACCTGTATGTACAGTTCTCGTAACGAATCCATTAAGCTCAAGTTCCTTCAGTTCATTGGACAATACCCTGGCAGATATTCCTTCCAGCGCCCGCTGTATATCATTAAAACGGGAATAGCCCTGACGCATGGCGATAATCACTCTCAGCTTCCATTTACCGCCGATGACATACAGCGCGTCGCCCATGTTATTGAGGGCACCTTTACATTCTGAATGATCCTTTATCACGTGAGTACTCATAATAAACTGATTTACAGTAAACTATACAAAAGGTTACCACTAACCTTTTGTATAGTACTAATAATACATTAGCAAATATACGTAATATTGCCCGAACTAAAATTTACAAAAAATGAACCTGCCTGAAATTACCCTTAGGGTTATTGATGGTTAATTCCAGGCAGGTTCCATTATAAGAATCATTATGAAAAAGATACTTCACATCATTTCAAGCCCAAGAGGCGCGGCCTCATTCAGCATTAAACTTGGTCATGCCATTATCGACAAGATCAAGGAAACTTATCCGGGCAGTACAGTTACAGAAAGAAACCTGGTGACCCAACACTTCCCTCATCTGGAAGAATCACACATCACTTCATTCTACACGCCTGAAGAGCAGCACAGCCCTGAAAACAAAATCGCTATCCAACATTCTGACGAAGCACTTGCCCAGATCTTTGATGCCGATATTATTGTAATCGGTGCGCCGCTTTATAACTTTGGTATCCACTCTGCACTAAAAGCATGGATCGATCATATCGTACGTAAAGGCAAAACCTTTGATTACGATCAAAATGGGCCACGCGGCCTGATCACCGACAAAAAGGTGTATATCGCGATGTCTTCAGGGGGTATCTATTCCGAAGGGCCGATGCAGTCGTACGACTTCGTAGTGCCTTACCTGAAAACAATCCTTGGTTTCCAGGGACTGACAGACGTAAGTGTTTTCAGAATCGAAGGAACAAACGTTGCTGAAATTGCTGAATCTGCGGTTGAAAAAGGTTTAAGCAGCATCGTTATCGACTAAGCATACTGCATTACAACTCTTTCTGAAAGGCGGGACAGGTATCAGATGATGCCCCTCCCGCCTTTCTGCTTCTTCATACCTTGCATTTCCGGGGAACTTCAGTCCTTTTCATGCTACTTTTACTGATAGTAGCAACCTGGATTTTAAACTACTTTTTCAGCCCTGATGATCGTATCTGCGAAACGCTCCATTTCTTCCAGTTGCGGACTGCACTGCAATAAGAAGAAGTTTACGCCAACCTTTTCAAACTCACCAATCTGGTCCTGCACCTGTGCGGGCGTCCCGACCAGTCCGCTTCTCAGGCCACGGTTAGACACCGAATAATCATACAACGATACCTGCTGTTCCAGCTGCGTTCCCGAGATCCATTGCTGATAGTTCTTGTATCCGGAGCTTCCCTCCTGCACATTGGTGATCCTGTCCAGTTCTTTTTTCACTTCAGCTTCGCTGTTGCGGATAATACTGTAGGCTGCAACGCCAAACTGCATTGGAGGCAGGCCTTTTTTATCCCTCCGTTCCGAAAGGTCGTTGATGCGTCGGGCAATCAGCTCCGGAGAATCCCCATGCATCACGTAACCATCACATGTGGATGAAATCAGGTCTTTTGCGGCGTCAGACTCCCCGCCTGCATAAATCGGCGGACGGGGCGAGGAAAGCGGTTTGGGCTGCAGGATGTTCTCCTTTACCTTGTAATACTTTCCGTCAAAGCTGTAATTATCTTTTTTCCAGACATTGTCGAGCACCTCCAGCCATTCTGCAGAACGTGCATACCGATCGTCATGCAGTTCAAAGTTTACCCCATATTTTTCAGCTTCGTCTTTCCACCAGGAAGACACCAGGTTCAACGACAATCTTCCGCCACTGATGTGGTCGATATTTGCCGCTTGCTTGGCCAGCAATGCCGGATTGTGAAAGGTAGGCCTCACTGCCACCATCAGTTCCTGTTTGCTGGTCACCGCAGCCAGCGCCGCGGCGGTAGACCAGGCGTCCAGTGAGGGCGCATGTTCTCCTTTGATGTCATTGAGGTTCAGCTCCGCGATAAGTGCAAGATCAAAACCAATTTCTTCACTGCGGATAGCAAGGCGCTTTACATAATCCCATGTGGGCTGCATATGTTCGTCTTCAACGTTCCGGAGCCATCCTCCGAAGACGGGCAACCAATATCCATACCTCATACCGCATAGCTTGTTTTGATGCCCCTGGCCTTTTCCAGTTCCTCTTCCAGGAAATCTACCAGCCTTTCATGCGGATTAAAACCGATCACATTGACGGCATCGGCTACAAAATTTGATAAGGCATTTACATCATAGTATAAGACTTCGCCATCACGGTCGTCAATAATATATTCGATACCGCCCACATCAATGCCGCTTTCCTGCACGATCTTTTCAATGTTGGCGATGATCTCTGCGGAAGGGGTGAAAGCCTCGACCCTCAGGCCATTTTTAGGCGCATCTACCGCACAGGCGTTGCGTACCAGTTCCTGTCCGCCCGTTGTCTGGCAGATATCTGCGGGGCATAAGTTGAAACTGTCACCATTGGTATAGACTCTGATAGCATACAGATATTTGCCGCCAAGTGTTTCCACACGGGTAATATATCCGCCCCTGGCCGGGATAAACTCCTGCACCAGCGCAGTATGGTCTATTCCAAAATCAACAGCATGATCCGAGATCGATTGCCTGACTGCCTCAATGGAATCAAACTTCTCTATTCCCGCGCCACTGCCGCCAATATTTGCTTTGATCACGATCGGGAACCGAAGCCCCTCCGCCGCCTTTTCGATTTGTGAGACATGGTTCACTACCCGTGATTTCGGGTAGCGGATGTGTAGTTTTTCAAGTAATAGTAATTGCAGGGCCTTTGATGTTTCGTAAGTGAAAGCTTTGTAGCCGTTGATTACACGGATGCCATGTTCTTCCAGAAACTTCAGGTAGTTTAACGTGTAGAATGTCCCCTGTATTCCTTCTCTCAGATAAGCCGAAGGGCTCATCCGGTTAAAGAAAAGATCGAAGGAAGGTTTTGCGCCGTCTATGGCGAAATAATGTGCCGTCGGATTGGTCGTCTGGAAAGCAATTCCGCGTTTCTCCAGCTCTGCAAAGAGCGGTTTAAACCAATCCGGCTGTTCGTATGATATAGCTATTGCACTCATAATTTTGAGATCTATTTTTATATACTAATTTACTATACTTTAATTAAAAAATGAATTTTGATACTTATTATTTGATGTATCTGACAACATAACAGATCATTATCTCCAGATCGCTGCGTCCGGAGGCGTGAGGGCGGAATCGAACCGCCGTAAAAGGTTTTGCAGACCCCCGCCTGACCACTCAGCCACTCCGCCTGATTTTAAAATGCAGAAGGTTCTTTTCATCTACCTTCTGCACTTATATTGATCTACAGAATTTGTTGTTTGATCTGTGACCTTTTGATTGGATTGTTATTTACCTGTGTGCGCTGCCTTGATTATCTGTATCCCGTGTTTAACAGATTTCCGAAAAATATCGCATTCAGGAACAGACGCCCCGTTCCCAGCCAGTAGCCCCTGTAGGTAGGATCATCCGCAAAAAGGATCACCTCCCCGCTACCGCTTGTGGTGGCAATGATCGCTGCTGAGTTAGCCACTTTGCCAATGTTCGCTTTGGAAGAGTATCCATTGATAAATGGCTTTGCCGAATACTGCGCTACTGTTGCGTATTTATTGGCACTTGGCAGCAGTAAGGTAGGGCCGTTTTTGTTGATGAACAGCTTGCGCGAGGTGACGCCAAAAGCGATTGGGTGCGTAATATCAAGATCCGCCTGGAAGATTGCGCCATTGATCCTTTTGGAACCTTCCACATCTTCCTGTCTTGCATAATCCAGCCGATCCCTTACAGGTTTGGCTGATTTGGCAGCAGAATCAGCAGATTTGGTTTTTTCAACTGGTGCTGCCGGCGGAGTTTCTCCTCTTCTGGCAAAATTATCCGTTTCTGAAAGCTTCTCCTGCACGATACCCTGTTTCACTGCCCATGCTGTTGCGGTCTGAAAAGTAATCAGCGTTCCGCCCTCGTTTACCCAGTTTTTGATTTTGTCTACAGTAGCTTTGTCCCATTCTGTGTAGGTCCCGCCCGGCAGCACCAGTACATTGTAACGGTTTAACGGTGCTCTTGCAAAACTTTGCAGATCAATTTTGCTTACCGGAAGGTTTAACTGCTGGTTCAGCAGGAACCAAACCTGGCCAGCTTCTGAAGCCGTTACCCCCTGGCCAAATGCCAGGGCAACTTCAGGTTTGCGGAGGCCCCTGATGTTGTTACTGCCGAGGTCGATTCCTTCTGCACTAAAGCCGGTAGATACCGGCAGGATTTCTACATTGGCCGATACTGCCACACTTTTCAATGCTGCATAAAGTGAATCCGGGGAAAGGCTTTGTCCCACTACAGGGATCACCAGCGAGCCCGGCAGGTAAGATTTTTTTGAAGAACTGCTATTGCCAGTGCTTTTCGCATTGCCAACAGCTGAGTTACTGCCAGCAGAACCCGCGGCACCGAAATCTCCTGAAGTAACACTAGCAGACCCTACGCTTACCGCGAAGGGTTTGAACGCAGTTTTTACGAATACTTTCTTCAGCTGCAGCTGGTACAGCGCTTTGGTAAAGTTATAATCCGCAGAGTTGATCAGGTAGGCATAGGCCGATTGCGCTCCTGTCAACCTGCCAGTTTCCGCAGGCAAACTTTTTACGGTGGCCCCTTTTGCAAAAGCAGTATTCAGTTTCGCATATTTCAATCCGTAGGCATGCACGATACTCCATCCCGTATTGTCATAAAAGATGCTGTCTTTCAGCGCATTTTCTTCAAAGATCGAATGCACGATCAGGAAGTTTGGCTGTGCCGAAGGAACGATATAAGACTTGCCTTTTTCAAAAGTCTTTCCTTCCTGCGTCAGCTTATCCTGGACTTCATAGACCTCTACATGATGTTGCAATAGCAGCCCCAGAAACTTCTGCGTCAGGTTGATATCATTGCTGTCCCCGAACACAAAACCTTTTGCCGGGTTCTTTTGTCCTTGTGCCAGCGCGTATTTAAAAAAGTCTTTCTGCACTTTAAACAAGCCGGATTTTTCTTCAACAGCACCCCTGATCGTAGAGAAGCTTGTTGCGAGGTGATTGCGGATCGTGAAAGCAAAAGTCAGCGGCCCGTTGCTTGATTCCTGCAGGATGCCCCGGGAACTCGCCTGCTCAAAAGTAGCTGCCACTGATCCGAAAAATTTTGGGTAAGTAGAGCCATAAATCGGCGACAGGTTATCATAGTTCTCTTTGGTGAAGTACAGAGAACCAATATCATCCAGTGCTTTTGCATGATACTTCGCCAGGATCACCTGGAAATCATACAGGAACTGCGGGATAATCGGGCTTTCATGGCTCTTTGGTGTAGGCTCAAAATAATACGTCGCGTTGGCGCCCTGCTCATGAAAATCGATCTGCACATTCGGGTACCATTGATGGAAGAAAGCCAGGCGGTTACGGCTTTCCACCTGCACCAGGTTTAGCCAGTCGCGGTTAAGGTCGGTAAAGTAATGGTTTGTCCTTCCGTTTGGCCAGGCTTCCTGATGTTCCTTATCTACCGGATCGCCTACTGCAGGGAATGAATGATATGCATTATGCCAGTTGGCCGCCCTGTCCCTGCCGTCAGGGTTTAGCGCAGGATCGATAAAGATTACCGACTCAGAAAGCCATTTTTGTGTTTCTGCATCATTGCTTGCAGCAAGATAATAACCTGTCAGCAAACTTGTTTCAGTACTTGAGGTTTCGTTTCCGTGCACGCCATAACCTAAGTGGATGATGATTGGTGCAGAGGGGCTCAGTACCGGTTTCGCAGGATCAACCTGTGTTAAATGTTCCTGTCTGATCTGTTCCAGTTTTGCGTAATTTGAGGGCGCAGTGATCGTTACAATGATCTGCTCACGCTGCTCATAAGTTTTTCCTATGCTTTGCACGTGGACACGGTCAGAGACCTTTTCCAGCTGACGGAAATAGGCTGCCACCTGGTCTATCCTTGTATAATATGTCCCGATAGGGTAACCTAGAAACTGTTCGGGCGTGGGAATTTTTGCATCCAGCGAAGTTGCTTTCGGAAAGAAATAGTTGTTCTGTGCTGCTGCCTGCTGTATCCAGAAAATGCTGAGTACAGTAAGGAGCTTTGTTATTTTGACAAATTGCTTCATGTTTATCGTTTTAATTTGTTTCAGTTTTTTTTAACCCTTTTGCTGATAACTGGGTTATCATGCTTATGGCTGTCGTTTTAACTCATCTGAATTAGTACCCTGGGTTCTGCACCACATCCGGATCCGACTGTACATCAGAATAAGGGATCGGGAACAGCCAGTAATTCCTGTTGGTGATACCGAGGACGGCGCCTGCCCTTTCCGTCCTTACCAGGTCAAACCAGCGGTGCGCCTCAAAGGCAAACTCAATCCCATTTTCATCCTCTATCGCCTGCAGCAAGCCCGACTGGGTAGTTGCCGTGCTTGCCGGTACATCGGCCCTTGCCCTTACCGCATTCAGATCTGCGGCAGCTTCCGTCAGTTTATTTTGCTGCGCCCTCGCTTCGGCGCGGATCAGGTATAATTCCGCAATGCGGATCAGGTAAGATGGATCGACGCTTGTTGCTGTGGTATTGTAAAGCACGCCATAAACCGTTGTGCCGCTTCCTGCGATCAGCGTATTTCTGCTTCCGCCGATGGCAGGATTGTTCAGTTTGGCTACCAGCGCATCGGAAGGTTTCAGGGTAAACTGTCCACCTGCAGAACTTGGATACCAAAGGTTCCAGTACGTATTTCTGTCATTCGCAGAATACGCCAGTTCCAGTACAGATTCAGAAGTTTGGAATGGCGCGGTAAAGAACGATTTGTAAGGTTTTACTAGTGTATATTTCGTATTGCTGATCACCTGGCCTGCGTAGGTTTCTGCATCCGCCCATTGTTTACGGTACAGGTGCAACCTAGCACGCAGTGCCCTTGCCGCGCTTTTCTGTGCGCGGTTTCTTACCGTTGCATCCTCTGGCAACAATTGTTCGGCCTGTATGAGATCGGCAAGCACCTGATCATAAGTCTGATCAAGGGTACTGCGTTTGATGCCTTTCAGGACATTCAGGTCGGTTGTAGGTTTCAGTTGCAGCTGTACGCCTCCCCAGCCTCTGCCAAGATCAAAATACGAGAGCGCGCGGATAAAATACGCCTCGCCGAGGATCTTGTTCCGCTCTGCGGTAGTCAGCAATGGATCGGCCACGCCCGGAACGGCAGCAATTACGCTATTGGCGGAATTGATTGTCCTATAGATATTCTGATAAGCCGCAACAGTAATCACGTTGTCCGTAGGGATCGCATTCTGATCCAGCTGCAGGTATTCGCTCAGCGTGCCGTTGAAGATCACATTATCTGTAGTGATCGTTCCTAAAGTTGGATAATTCGAAGCGTAATATCCCTGCACGCGGTCGAAGGCGCCAATGATTGCCGCCCTGGCGGTACTTGCATCCGTGATGGAGCTTTCGGTGGGAAGTGAATTATCCGGCACTTCTTCCAGGTATTTCTTGCAAGAAGCCGAGAGCAGGATAAAGGCCAGCAGCACTGCGTTTCTTATATATAATTTGTTCATGTCTTTTAGATTTTAATTGTGAGAGAAAGCACGGTTGTTTATGCAGCCCAGTGTCTTCATTTTATTCAATTGCGCTTCATCTTTACCATTTTAAAATGTGACGTTTGCACCAACTTGAATGGTCTTTGGCTGAGGCACGGTCGCCCAGTCGTAACCCACGGTATTCTGGTTGTTCGACTGAGAACTCACTTCCGGATCCAGTCCGCCGTATTTGGTGAAAGTCAGCAGGTTTGTTCCCTGTACATAAATCCTTAGTTTACTTACCCCGATCCTGCCCAACACATCTTTCGGCAGCGAATAACTCAGGGTCAGTGCTTTTAACCTGATGAACGATCCGTCCTCCAGGTAACGCGAAGAAAGGCTCGCTACGTTACCGCCGTAGTTGTTGGCCGCACCACCGTTCTGCGTAGGGTTAGCGCTGTATGTCGTCAGCCTTGGGATATCAGTGACATCACCCGGGTTCTGC
Organism: Pedobacter westerhofensis; assembly: GCF_900182595.1. GTDB lineage: Bacteria > Bacteroidota > Bacteroidia > Sphingobacteriales > Sphingobacteriaceae > Pedobacter > Pedobacter westerhofensis. The sequence goes on from NZ_FXTN01000017.1 coordinate 69,383, forward strand.
CATCTTTCCAGCTGTCTTGGCAGAAAGCCGATGTTGGCCTGCGTTCCGCCATGCACCATAAAGAAATCGTTCATATTCATGATCTTGTTCCCTTGCTGGAAGTAGAAGAAAAAGCTGAAGTCGAAACCTTTGTAAGTGAAATTATTAGTAAGTCCACCTGTGTATTTCGGCAGCGCATTGCCCACAATCTGGCGGTCGGCCGAAGTAATAATTCCATCTTTGTTCACATCGTCATATACTGCGTTTCCGGTCTGGGGATCTACATATAACTGTTTGTATAACTGGAAAGAATTGACCGAGTAGCCTTGTCTCAGGATCGAGATATTTCTGCCCGAAGCACCTAAACTGATATCAGAGGCCAGTTTCTCAATCTTGTTCTTATTGAAGGAGATATTGAAATTTGTAGTCCACTGAAAGGCATCAGTCTCGATGTTTGTGGAGTTGATGCCCAGCTCAAATCCCTTGTTCCGTACGGCACCATAATTCTGCAGGTACGACGCAAATCCAGAGCGGTATGGAACCGGTACATTCAGCAGCAGGTCGTAGGTATATTTGTTGTAATAATCTGCTGTGATACTCAGGCGGTTTTTCAGGATACTGAAATCCGTACCTACGTTAAACTGGCGTGTGGTTTCCCAGGTCAGGTCTGGGTTGATCAGCTGCGTTGGCGCGATGCCCGGTTGCTCCAGGTAGTTTGCACCCGAAGACCATAAGCCCTGTGCGGCATAAGCGCCGATCCCATTCTGGTTACCCGAAAGTCCCAAACTTGCACGGAGTTTTAGCTCGTTAAAGAAGTTCAGGTCTTTGATAAAATCTTCCTGGCTTAAGCGCCATGCTACCCCTCCCGAAGGGAAATAGCCCCAGCGTTTGTTTGTCCCGAATTTCGAGGAACCATCTGCACGGATACTTCCATCGATCGTATATTTTCCGTCATAGGTATAACTCGCCTTACTGAAAAATGATAACAATTTTGTTTCTGCACGGGAAGCTGAGCCCGAGCGCGTTGCTGCTACCGAGACCGACTTCAGGCTGTTTGCTGCGAATCCGGTTCCGGTGGCTGTGGTACTCTGGTTCAACACCGTGTTAATCGTATTCCCGATCAGCGCATTGATATTGTGCTTTTTGTTCGCACCTAAGCTTTTCACAAAACTCAGTACCTGCTCATTGGTGAGCACCTGGGTTTTAACTTCCGAAGAGGATGCCGAGCCGTTGCTGGCAATACCGGCACTGATCAGGGTGTTGGAGTAACTGTTATCATATTCACTCGTATTGTCAAGGCTCCAGCTGCTGCGCAGTTTCAGTCCCGGGAGGATGTTGTACTCCCCAAAGATATTGCCTATCGTCCTCCATCCGGTTGCTTTGCTGTCCAGGTTTTCGATCAGTGCCAGGTGGTTGTCGAAACTTCCGTAACGCGCGTAAGTACCATCGGCATTGTAAATCGGCAGGTAAGAGCGCGGGAACAGTGCCGAGTTGATCACCCCTGTCGGGTTGTTGTCACTTCCGCTGAGGTTTCTGTCAGAGCGGGTAAAGTTGATGCTTGTCCCGATTTTCAGTTTATCTGTCAGGTAGTTATCATAATTTAAGCGTCCTGAGTATCTTGTGTAATCCGAAGGTTTTACGATTGATTCCTGGTTCAGGTAACCCAGACTGATGTAGTAGGTACTTTTGTCGGTTCCTCCCTGGGTAGAAAGCTCGTAATTTTCAGTTCTTGCCGTGCGGAAGAGCCCGCTGATGCGGTCGTATGTCGGCTGGCTTGACGGATCCGGGAAAGGCAGCACCACTGTTGAAGGATCAAGCCCATTGTCTTTGGCGGTATTGATACGTGATTCGTTGGTCAGCAGTGCAACCTCCGGCCCGCTGGCGACCTTAAATTTATCTACAGCGGTAGACCAGCCCTGGAAGGTATTCAGGTTGATATTCGCTTTGGTATTCCTTGTTCCGCGTTTTGTGGTTACAATGATTACGCCGTTGGCACCAAGTGAACCATAGATTGCCGTGGCATTCGCATCTTTCAGGATCTGGATATCCTCGATATCTGAAGGGTTCAGGTCTGACAGCGGATTGGAAGCCGCCTGGTTGCCCAGTCCCGCTGTGATGGGGTCGCTGTTATTCACAAAAACCCCATCGATGATATATAGCGGATCTACGGACGCATTTATTGAGTTATTTCCCCTGACGCGGAAAGTGATCCCTCCTCCGGGAACACCCGAGTTTGAAGTGACCTGCACACCGGTTGTTTTTCCCTGCAGTAACTGGTTGAAGCCGCCGGAAGGCTGGTTTTGCACCGTGGAGCCGCTGATACTGCTGATGGAACCGGCGATGTATTTTCGTTCCTGTGTGCTGTAGCCGGTTACGACCACATCGTTGAGCTGGTTCAGGGTTTCCTGCAAACGGATGGTCACGGGGCTTCCGTTGACGGTGAGTTCCTTTTGTTCATAGCCAATAAAGCTAATGATGAGCACATAGGGGAAACTCTGACCGGTTCTGAAACTGAACTTTCCCTCTGAGTCGGTTGATACGCTGTGGGTTGTTCCTTTGATCCTGACTACCGCGCCGGGCAGCGGCTGGTTGGTCGTCAGATCCTGAACAGTTCCGTTCAGGGTCGATTTGATTGTCGGGTTTACCTGTGCGAAGGTTATGGCAGACCAAAAGACGCACAAAAACAGGTAAATCCCTTTTTTGTAAAGATGATTCATTTTATTGTTGTTTAGGAAATTTAGGGCAAAGCATTTCCATCAGCGGGTTTATTTGCTGCCTGGTAATGAAAGAATGCGGGTATTGTTTATAGAATCCGGAACGGATCAGGAGGTATTAAAGGCCCATGCTTTTACACATCGTGCAAAGCGCTGGCATTTCAAAAGTTGCTGAACGAAGATTATTTGTAATGACTGCGGAGTAGTTTGCCGCGTTTTCGGTAGATGTCCTGAGAAGTAAAGCGTGTTTCATGAGTGTTACAAATATAATGTCTACTGATTTAGTAGTACTAATTTATGGTATTGGATTTATATCTGCAATTTTAATTTTGATATGTGCCATTTGGGATTGAGCATGCACAGAATATAATTTTTATCGGGAGTTTATAATTGGTGTATTGTCACTGTTTATGATGATATCTATTGGAGGTTATTTGGGGATTTCCTTTAAAAAAATTATTGCCCTAATTACGCTATTAGTGGAATTTTTTGAGGAAGCTTGCATATATCTCTGTATAGTGCAGGCAGGAAAAGGCGTACGCGTTCGAGCAGTGTTCGTATACTGGTCGTATAGTGTTCGGTGTTGACAGGGCCTTGGAAGCTGATTGGAAGCAGGTTGGAAGCACGTTGGATCGACTGTTATTCGATCCAACGTGCTTCCAACCCCGATCCAACCCCCTCTCAACGACGTCTCAACACAAAACAGTGCACGAACAGTATACGAACAATATACGACAAGATTCTGAAGTGTGTCTTATACTGAGATTACTTGACAAATTAGGAATAGTAATTATTGGGTTTTATTAGTTTGAACTGTTTTTACTTGACCTTTGTTTTTGGTTCGCCTGAATTCACTTGACCTGAGAGATTATAGGCCTGAAATTGCTTGACCTGATTTTCTTTTGCTGCTGCGTGTGTATATTGTGGTGTTTTGAGTTGACAACTAAAATGAGGCCTTTTGTGATTATACTTTGTGACCGCTTCCAGCACTTTTTGTTCAGCATGTTGAAAGGATGAAAAGGTCTGGTCGAGTCCGCACTCCAATTTCAAGATTCCATTAATTCGCTCCGCTATTGCATTATCGTAAGGACTACCATTTTGGGTCATGCTAATAGCGACCTGGTATCTTTCGAGTAACCTTACGTAGGCATCACAACAATATTGAATCCCTCTGTCGGAATGATGAATGAGCGGTCTTTGTGGATATATTCTATCATTAAAAGCCATTTTTAAGGCGCTCATACAACCCTCTGCTTTTAAGTTTCGACTCAGCTTATAACCTACGATCTTTCGCGAGTAAGCATCTGTGACCAACGCCAGGTAAACAAATCCGGATTTGATCCGCAAGTAAGTGATATCACTCACCCAGATCTCTTCAGCCATGGTCGCGGAGCGTCGGTTAATTAGATCTGGCCACTTTTTAAAATGGTGATTGGAATTGGTTGTACGCACATAGCTACGCCTTTTCTTGATCAATAAGTCATGATCACGGAGCAATTGCAGGAAAGTATCCCTGCCCACAGACAAATGATGCTCTTCCAGCTCTTTCTCTACCATTACCCGCAATTTTACACTTCCCATTTTAGGAAAGTCGGTTCTGATTTCACGAACTTTTTCTAATATCAGTCCATTTTTCATTTCCTTGTGGCCTTTATGTTGCCCCAGTTCGTACCATCCCTGACGGCTTTTACCAAACAGCCTGCAAATATATTTTAAGGACAAATGACTATACATCTCCTTCATTTGGCAGACCGTTTGGTACCAGGCTTTTTTACAATATTTACCCCCATTTCCTGTTCAGCATTGCTCAACAATAGCTCTAAGGCTGTTATCTTTAGTTTCGCCTCAGCCAGTTGACGGGATAATTCAGGGTCAGATGACGTTGTTCCTGATGAACTTTGCGGTGGTTCGGAAACCTGCAGGAAGTGCCGCCTGTACCACTTTAGAAAATAGTAGATGTTCCCTTCTGTTAGGCCATACTTCCTGGCAATTTGAAGTTGACTTAAGTTGCCCGATAGATAATCGCGGGCTACCAGAATTTAAAGCTGTCTTCGTAGATGGTTAAACGACCACCTTTCGATCCTATTCTTGGCTTTTCCATAACTTAATTAAATTTAAGAGTTTCTCTAAAATTTGTCAAGTTAAATCAGAAACGGACAGCGATCCCGAAGCGATCCCGAATTGTGAATCAGTAATATGTCTTCTTTTGGAATAACTATACAATAGATTGCTTAGGGCATATCCGTGTATCGTTCGTGCGTCGCCTTGTATTCAAGTAATTTTGCAATATGATTCCCGTATCGTTGATGTATCCTTGGAATATCAATTGGATACGCCAAGGATACACCAACCATAGGCTAGGATTATTCCAATACAAACCAATATACGAAAAAGTATAGAAGCGATATAGAACGATGTCTTATTCTTATAATGACGTCAGGCCTGGCTCAGGTTCATTCTTCAGCCAGCGTTCGGCTGGCATTTGCCTAGCTTCTACGTAGCGTTGGCCTACCCTATAGCTGATATAACACCAACCTCTACCTGAACAAGACAGTTTTACAGCTTTCATCACCTTCATTACTTTGAGTTATTTTTCATCCCTAAAGAAATCGGCTCATCTGGCCTGTACTTGTTTCAGAATTGCAGCGAACTTTAGGAAAACGGCTTTGTATGAAAATCACGTTCAAGCATATTCTATTTTTGATTATCGTACTAATTCTTCAATGGTGTGTACTCCGGCTTTATAGAATTGGCACCAGTCCGGAACCATACAGATCTGTAAATCCTTTTTCCGTTTATAACGGCTGAATCGACTCGCGCTACGAGCCATTCTTCCAGATCTTTAACCTCTGCATCATCAAATAATTTCAACTTGATTTTGAAGGTCTTAGCGGTCGGGACAACTATTGGGATGGCAGCTATAATTTAAATTTATCCGTTAAATTTTAAGAACCGGAACCTATATGGATTTTGCATCCTGATCTATATTTACATTACGAGATCATAACAATATAGTAAAGAAATTTTTCGAGAGGTATATTTCCCCAATTGTTTAATTATTACAAGAATTTCATAATCAGGTAAGATTTTTTAAATTTTACACTTCAACTTATTACAACCAAATATATCATTCCTAAAATGAACAAGTTCAATCAAAAAAGTATAATTGCCACACTTGCGTTTTGTTTGCTCAGCTTAATCAGCTATGGACAGAATTCTTCCTTCACACCTAAACCATATGGTGCTATTCCTAGTGCCAGACAGCTAAAATGGCATGAAACCGAAATGTACTGTATGGTTTGTTTCGCACCCATCACTTTTACAGGAGAAGAACGTGGGTATGGAGATGCAGATCCAAACGTTTTCAAACCAACTAATTTTGATGCACTGCAGATTGTGAAAGCAGCAAAGTCCGGCGGTTTTAAAGGCATAGTGTATGTTGCCAAACATCATGACGGCTTTGCAATGTGGCCAAGCAAAGTATCCAAATACAATATCAGTGCAAGCTCATGGAAAAATGGGAAGGGTGATATAATGAGGGAATTCCAATTGGCGACAAAGAAAGAAGGACTTAAACTGGGTGTTTATTGTTCGCCCTGGGACAGAAATAATTTAAATTACGGAACACCTGCATATGTAGAAGACTATCGAAATGAATTAAAAGAATTGTATTCAAACTATGGCCCACTTTTCATGAGCTGGCATGACGGTGCAAATGGCGGAGATGGTTACTATGGCGGCAGAAAGGAAGAAAGGAAAGTTGATCCGGCTACCTATTATGACTGGTTAAACACCTGGAAAATAACCCGGAAAATGCAACCTGATGCAGCAATCTTTAGCGATGCTGGCCTGGATGTTCGATGGGTTGGTAATGAAGAAGGATTTGCCAAGGAAACCTGCTGGTCAACAATTGATCTCAAAAGTACAGACGACCGGCCGGCGATGCCAGGATTTATTAATACTTCCAATTTAGGCAGCGGTACAAGAAACGGCAAAAAGTGGATTCCATTCGAAGCTGATGTACCACTGCGCCCAAACTGGTTTTATCACTCCAGAGATGATGACAAGGTAAAGTCCGTTGAAAAGCTTTTTGAGATATACTGCACTTCAGTAGGTCGTGGTGGTGGTATGGACCTAGGGTTATCTCCAAACAGAGAAGGATTACTTCACCAGAATGATGTTAAAGTTCTGGCAGAGTTCGGGAGATTATTGAAACAAGTATTTGCTGTAAACCTTGCCAAAAAAGCAAAGATTAGTGTATCAGACCTAAGAAATAAAAATCAGAAATTTGGAGTAGCCAACTTAACTGACGCAGATCGTTACAGTTACTGGGCAACAAACGATAACGTGCATACTGCCACTATTGACCTGGAATTTACTAAACCTACTGAATTTACAATTCTGCAACTTCGTGAAAACATCAAACTAGGTCAGCGAATTGACAGTATTAAAGTAGACATTTACAAAGATAAAAAATGGGAAAAACTAACATCGGCTACCAGTATAGGAGCTAACAGGATCATTAGATTTGCTGATCATCAAACCGCAGAAAAACTTCGTATTCAAATCTATGCACCAGTAAGTATTACTGTAAGTGACCTGGGTTTATATTTAGAACCAAAAAAATAACAACCCTCTCCCTAAAGAGCACGATAAGCTCTTTAGGGACATCTGTCTTCTGTCGCTGTCCTATATATGGGTAAATTGTCATTTAAAAAATGATTATGAGCGATAAAAATTACTATAGCCAGTTTGGTCAGGACCAGTATATTTTAGAAACTTTCTTCTCCTCGCAGATGAGTGGTACTTATGTCGACATAGGTGCATATGACGGGGTACTGATCAGCAACACTTATGCCTTTGCCAAAAGAGGTTGGACGGGCTACTGCATTGAACCTTTGGAGGATATCTATCAGCAGTTGGTAAAGAACAGACCTGAATCTGTTTGTATTAATGCTATTATCAGTGACTCAACCGGAGAAAGTGAATTCCTGTCAATCAGCGATGGTCCACGCATGCTTAGTGGCGAGATGAGTAAATATCATCCTGACCACCTAAAAAGAATTGATACTGAACTCATCCGTGACGGAGGTACCAAGGAGTTAATTAGAATTAAGTCTTACAGATTTGAGGATGTGATCAGACATCATATTGTAGACCTGCTTTCAGTTGATGTAGAAGGCGGAGAACTTGATATTTTAAAATCTATCGATTACGACAAGTATTATATCAAAATCATCACTGTGGAGAATAATTATGGCGACCCCGAGATCGCTGAATTTATGAAATCAGTTGGGTTCGACTATGTGGCCAACAGAGGTGATCAGATATTTAAGAATAGGCGCTTTCTGGATTATTAACTGTTTGGAATTAATTCTCAATAAAAATGAATTTGATAACAATAATGATGAGATGACTTCTTCTATCGATGGAACAAGATGATCTAATAAACTATTAATCACCTGGTTTCAACCTAAGATGTAATTTGAATCAACACAAGATATTAAGCGATCTATAATCTAAATAGATCGCTTACTTTGGTTTTATACTAAAAAAAGTTAGACGCTTTTCTTATATAGGTAGTATTTAGATCCAAATTGTGGAAACGCATTGACACTATTTACATTCGCCTGTGAAATATAAATCTGTATATTCTGTGATAGTGGAGACTTAGGATTAATATTGAACTGTGGAGAGCCAGCGTAACATGCGTTTATCGCACAAAGCCTTTGTGTTCCCACACATTCAAATCGGGGTATTCCCGGAAAATCCGGACTATGTGGAGGGATTTTCACCCAACTACCTGCGTTATATTCGTCGCCGAGAAAGTTACCAACGTAAGCGTACCATGCTCTTTTCATAATTGAGGAAGCTTTTGTAAATTAAAAAGCTACAAAAATTTAAAATAATCCTACTTTCTACTGGGTGTTCGGAATTCCCAACCGTTTAATTCATCATAAAACAAATTCAAATTCCTAGAAATTTATAACTTGATTTCATCAAATGGTAGTTCAAATTTAGTAAAACTTGTTACCTTACCATAACGCTCATGACCCATAATAAATGGCAGCCAGCGGCAATGAGATTTTCAACATCACCTTATCTCAAGCATCATGAGTTGCGACACCATGTATGTCCCTAAAAATAAAGTTGTCTCACCGTATCGATGAGACAACTTGTATTAATTTGAAAGGCTTGATTTCTAAAATAAAAGATTACCTAATTTCAATCTGACGGGCAATTGTTTTTGCCTCTTCTTTTTTCTGCACTGCAATTTTTAAAATTCCGTCAGTGTATTCAGCGTCTATATTGGAATCGTCAGCAGTTTCAGGTAAAGCGAATGATCTCACAAATGAGGAATAGCTGAACTCTCTTTTGTTATACTGTTTATGATCCTGATTGTTTTCTGACTTCTGCTCTACTGATATGGTCAGTAAATTTTTATCAAGCTGAATTTTAAAGTTTTCTTTATTTAAACCTGGCGCTGCCAGCTCAATAGCATAGGCATTTTCATTTTCGCTGATATTAACGGCAGGCACACGTGCTATCATACGGTCAGAAAACGGGGAATCGCTTAAAAACGATTCAAACAGATCATTAAACATTGGTGCCAGGGTGTGGCCATTTTTTGGACTGTTAAATTTAATCAGTGACATATTAAATCCTCCTTTTAAGTTGAATAATAAATTAATGATAAACCTTTCAAATCTGGGAAGACAATCACAAGTAAAATGCCAAACTGATACCACTCGGCAAGTACGCCACTCACTGATATTTTTTCAGATTAAGAATGAAAGTTTGACAGAAACAACTGCCCAAAATGACAGGAATACAGCTTCTTCCGTCAAGATACATTTAGTTAGCAAGTGTTAAAATTGCAGTGTATCCGCCTCCGGCAGCCATATCTAAGGAAAGCACTTCACCAGAATTTACATTGCTAACTGTAATCCGGTAATCAGCCGCATGTTTGTCTACATTTATACCATCCTTTAAGATTTCAATCTTGTATTTTCCCTTATCCAGAAAATCTAAAGGAACTTGAAACGTTCTTGCAGTCCAGTCGGTCATCCCACCTAAATACCATGATTTTCCTTTCTTGCGGGCAACCACCACATATTCTCCAATCTTGCCCTCTAATGCGATTGTCTTGTCCCAAACCGTTGGGAAACGTGAAATGTACCGGGTATAAATCGGCTCAGCTCTGTAGTTCGAAGGATTATCGCAAAGCATCTGCAGTGGACTGTCATAAACCACATACATGGCAGCCTGATGTGCCCTTGTGCCCCGGCTCATTGGAGAATGAAAGTTAATATGAAATTCATCCTTATTGGAATTCAACATGGCACCAGGCGTAAAATCCATGGGCCCGGCTACCATTCTGGTAAAAGGCAAAGTTGTATTGTGAACCGGCGTAACAGAGGCCTCCCATTTATTTTGTTCCATACCTTTCACCCCCTCATAATTAACAACATTTGGATATTGACGGTTCAACCCAACGGGTTTATACGCACCATGGAGATCTAATAACAATTTATGTCTGGCTGTGGCCTCTGCTACCCTCTTGTAAAAGTTGACCATGTATTGATCAGCACGGGCCATAAAATCTACCTTAACACCCTTAATGCCCCATTTGACATACTGGTCCAGAATGCCCTCCATATTCTGATCGAGAGGTTTCCAAAGGGCCCACAGAATCACACCAACCTTTTTTCTGGTGGCATATCTAACCAATTCTTGCAGATCCAGCTGGGGGTTTGGTTCCATCAGATCAGTGGTTGTACGTGACCAGCCTTCGTCCAATATGATATATTCCAAACCATAGTCTGAGGCAAAATCAATATAATATTTGTACGTATCCGTATTGATACCCGACTTAAAGTTCACGCCATAAATATTGTTGTCATTCCACCAGTCCCATGCTACCTTCCCTGGTTTGATCCAGGCAGTTTCCTTCAAAACATTGGGCTTGGCTAACTTGTATACCAGTTCACTTTCCAGAAGCTCTTTATCAGATGAACCGATTACAATTGCTCTCCAGGGAAATGTTCTGTTGCCCATCGTTTTCGCATGATAGTCTGCCTTTTCTACAACCTCCTCGTTTCTATCCGAATTGTCTTTGATTTTCGATTTCAGGATAACTTTTGGAAACTTTCCTTTGAGAATGTTATTGCCAGTTCCAAAAAGAAAAAGATTGGGATAATCCTCAAGATCAGACTCTGTAACTACCATTTTCACACCTGTTGGACTGGAAATATATAAAGGGAGATATCCGTAGGTTTTGGAAGAAATATCTTTGAGGTTCAAGGGTTGGAATTCGGCTTCATAATGAGACTGCAGTTCAGGATTGTCTTCTTTAGGCAGATAAACCTGGCAGTCATTACTGAAATTAAATGTGACCTCTTCATCTTTAATGTCGATAAATTGCTTTCCAAAAGCAGTTACAAAACGGTAAGCAACTCCATCATTATAAGCACGAAACTCTAAAGAGTAATTTCCCTTCATCATCATGATGATCTCGTTGTATACTTCAGGAATATACTTATTACGCACCGGCACGATAGCTGTTATTATACGGTCTATCTTTTTCATCTCCGTTTTTAATACTTCAGGCGAAGCACCCAGCTTTTGACCATTGCCCAATGACATAGACATGGGGCTATTTGCAATCAAAGATTGATTATTCCTGAAAACAGACCAGGATATTTTCTTGTCGACCGAGATTTTGATCATGTTTTTTTTATTGGGCGACATGATAATATAATCTTTTGCAGATGTATTGAAATACATGATTAAAGACAACGCCATTAACTTCACAAGTTTGTTCATAAAAATACATTTGGTTATATATTCAAAGATAACTTGCATCGTTCATTATGACGAGACTGAAGGAATTTTTTCTAAACAGTAAAGATCAGGCAGTTTTCAACCTCTAAGTCTTGTAGCCCATATTGGGAAATCCTGACCATCCCTGTTGAAATCTTTAAAATAGGTTTCATCCGGAATATTATTTGCGCCCCACTGTTTACGGATTACACTGAAAATGCTCTGATCATGGCGGGGTGCTACATAATTCTCATTTTGCGGCAACGTTGTATCGTCGGTAAATAACGAAGGATAATCCCTTGCGGTCTCATACCATATGTCACTAATGTTCATCGTATGCTGACACTTTCTGAAAAGAAGCACAGTGGCCATCAGTTGATTTGTATCGGTAATGTTTGTCTGGCATTCAAAATGCTGAAAAATTTCCTGCTTTGTAAATTCGTATTCCTTGTGTGGCAATTCGAAATCCACAGTGCCTGTATCTGAGTCATTCAGCATATCAAGATATTCATTAAACCTTTGTTTTCCACCTGGATTAATCAGGCATCCAACATCACAGTACATCAGAATATCATTTACATTGATACTATCCAGGACCTGTTTAATAAAGAAAGGTTTCCAGAGCCAGTACCCTCTCCCCTTCGGTAATTGAATTACGGAAGATACTTTTGCAGCAAAGACCGGACTAATGTCTTCTGGTACAGATATTTTTACACTATCAAAAAATCCAGACATCACAGCGGTTTGCGTGAAGAATGCTTTTTGCCGGGAATAATTCTCATCACCGAAACTGATTAAATATTTACTCATGCAGATCAATTTGTGTGTTGTAATTCATAAGCTTTTGCAAGCTTATCCTTTCCTACAATTTACAAAGAAATCTGTCCGGCATTTCGGCAGATTTGATTATGTAACGGTTGTCCCTTTACTCAATCACCAGCCAGGTATAACCTTTAGCTGGAATATCCACGGTATAATACACATTGCCGGTGACATCAATAGGATACGACCTGCCTGGACGCTCTTTATCTCTTATCACCGCAGTTCTTTTCAAATCCGTGTAATATAAAGGCAGTTTAATACTTCGTGTAATCGCCGCTGAGGTTGGATTATATAACATGGCCAAGCCCCGATGAGCACCATTGGTACTGACGTGAAGGATGCCATCCCAATCCCTCCCATCAGGTCGGCGCAAATGAATAACATCAGCATTGAGTATATCCCGATAAGTCTTATACCATCGAATAACTTTTGAAACTACCGCTTTAGTTGCCTCCGTATCGTATAATCTTGGGCCACGGTAGCAAGCTTGTATTCCTGCACCATAATATTGCATCATCAATTGTTCATAGACATCAAGATGGTCGGAAAGCGGTTCAATAGTTGCCGCCGCTCCCCCTCCCTGATATTCTGTTAAGGGAACAAATCCCCAGCTCATGGATGGCGTCTTTTCCCATGTTCCATCATAAATATTTTGACGGTTTAAGATAACCTGCTGTTCGCGGGGCAGCGAAAAATTCCGCTCTCTGTACCCAAGTGCTATTTTGTTTGACCCATCCAGGAAATACCAGTCGGGCACATTCGTGTAAATACTTCTTTCACTGCACCACCGATAAAACGCTTTCTGTAATTCCATTTGAGCCCATTGTGAATCTTCTAATCCAGTATGTCCCGGATGCTTTTTGGATGCACACACATCACCTGCATATGGACCGTCATTCTCGAAAATATCGAATCCTGTCCTGGTCATAAATTCCTTTAAGTGATCCAGATATTGAAGCCCCCAATTACTTGCCAGACATGGCGCATGTCCAAATAATGCATGAACGTCAGCCTTTCCCGTTTTAGGATCAATCACATCCTCATCGTCATTGATTTTCCTGCTGGAAAACAAAGAATACCCACCGAAAAGAATCCCTTTCTTGTGCGCGTATTCAGCTAGTTCTTTGTAAGTTCTGATATTTTCATCAGAGACATCTTCCATATTGATCCCGCTGCCGAAACTTAATATAATACCCTCATATCCGGTGGTTGCGCACTGGTCGACAGCATCTCTCACTTTCCTGGGATCCGTGGAAATCAAATGCATGAAGATCGGGTTTTGGGTAGTCCATGGCGCAATTGCGCGATACATTCTTCGCTTGGACAGACCGTTACGCTCCCTATCATATCCATCCATCAGCAATTCATTTGTTCTGATTGATTTAAAAACATTGCCTGGCTTTACCACCACCGCAGGCCCAAATGGCGGATAAACTTCCAGCACACAGGGCGTCAGTAATGAATAACTTACCTGAGAGGTGAAAGCAGAATCAGTTTTCCAATGAGTGGTCTGATCGGAGAGTTGTGCTGTCATCGAGTTGTTGAAAGCGTAATTGCTTTCAATGTATAATCCATGCGGTTTTTTAAATTGCACAGTCGTACCCGCCACTGCAGATTCTTCTTCAGGAACAGCCAGTATTTCATTAATCACGGCGTTGACCTCAAATGGCATTGTTCCGCTATTTTCTATTGTTAGCCATTTACATATTAGGGGAATATTGTCGTATAGTTCATAATTGACCTTCACTGTTATTCCTTTCAGGTCTGCTTTGGCAGACTCGAAAATCAATGTTAACATTTTGCCTTTCGCCTGGTGCTTATTTGACGCCCAAAGCTGTGTTGAAGGTTTCCATTTGACATAGGAATCGAGGGCATTAATTATGTAAGATTTAAACTGAAAATCATCCTTATTACTAACAAGGTGGTCCAGCCATTCAGGCTTTAGGTATGCTCTTTCTTTCTGCCCGTCCAGGCCGCCGATCTTGTAATTTTTCCCATTGATGGTTATTTTGGCCTCTGGTGATACCGCACGTACCAGCTGTTCACCGTTTCGCTTATTTTGAAAGTCAATACAAGCGAGATTTGGCTTTATACGAAATGACCTTCTAAGAAGACCATTGTCTAAAATGATGTCTTTACTATTTTTACTTCTATATACCTCAGCGACGTATTTGCCGTTGTCAAGTAGCCAGTCCTCAGGCATATTTGCTTGTTCATCCCTCCATATGGGTAAGGATGAAATCGCGGTTTGTGCAAAGGCTATTTGTGCAATGCACATCAATAGAATTGTCAGTATTTTCTTCATTTTTATATTTGGCTGGCCGAATATATACAGAGATTATTTAAAATAAAAGCCATTATATTGACAACCCCCAATCAACTGAATTAAAATGTTTTAGCAAAACATTATAGTTTAATCAGCTACCTGGCAATTTGATGAGTTCTTATATTTAGAGCCAGATGTCCTGTTTGACCCATCATGTTTTTTATACTTTTAAATTTAAAAAGGGGGAAGCTGAAAACCCTGGCTAGAGTAGGCGAATACCTAAATTTTTAGAGTTTTTAGTAAAAACCAAATGATTATGGGTGATAAACATAAACACAAACAATGGTATGTCTACATTTATGGGAATCCATTAAGCCCAGAAAGTTATCAGTTAGTAAATGTAACACCAAGGTGCGTTACTGGAAAAAATATATGTGCCATCTATGCTGATGGATACGAAGATCAGCCCTTTGAATTTTCTCACAAACTGATAATGCACATTGCAAACGCAATCGCTACCGGGGTACCGCAACCAACTGGCACAGATCCCAAGATAGTAGTATTAAAAAATTAGATTATATAATAAGCAATCCAGCTAAAAGATTAGATGGATCGCTTATTATACTTTATGTAGTCATTGCTTTATTTTCAGGGACAGATATGGTTAGCAAAGTATAAGGTCTTTTAGTTGCTTATAAAGGTTATAATTCTCCATGTAAATTCTCTTATTAACCATAGAATATGGTGCCGGTTTTGTAATTATCGCTTTGATATCCTCGATTATCGTTGTACTTTGAGGATCAATGCGGCTAAAAAATCTATTATCATATATCTGATCGACATTTGGTGCCCCATGATAAATTGGAATAGTATTGCATAAAACGCAATCTATAAACTTTTCCGTTACATAATTTTTTTCTTCTGAATTTTCAATAGCAATTGAATATTCATAAGGCAATAATCCAGTGAACTTATAATCAATGAATCCTTTGTACCTTGGATCTTTGATGTTCAACCTCCAACCATAGATATCAATATCCAGATCTGAATCTAAAATCCTATGGAGCAGATTGGTACGTTTCTGATAGATACCCAAAGGCTTGTTTAGATATGAGACTACCATTGATAACTTTTTGACCTTCTTCGTCGAGGCGGCGTAGTGAAAAAAGGTTTTGTCTACCCTATCATGGAAGAACATATATGACGGAGATTCTATCACCTGCCCTCCCAACTTAATTCCGTAGGAACGCTCAAATAATTCAGCATCATGGACTATAAGATAATCACTATCTCGTAAAAATCTATTATTTTCATTTGCTTTGCTCCATGAGGGTTCCTGGATAATCGTTATGATTCTGGCAGATGGGCGAATTATTTCATCCGTCCTGTTAAAAACTACAGCATATTCATAATCCTCATTTAATTTGAAACTTAGCTCGTCATCCCAAACACTGTAGTTCGCTAAGAACCTCTTTAACAGCTCTTCTGATGTAGCATAATTAGAAAAAAACCTGACATTCATATATGATATAAATTGATAATTTCTAAGTTAAGCATTGCGGATTTATGCTGAAATGACCTTGCATGTTTTGCGACTTATGACCCTCGCTAAGACAACCAAAGCTTTCTAAATTGCCTAAAAAAACTATGAAATCACCATTCGTATCCTGCATCATGCCTACCGCGAACAGGGAGAAATATATTCCTTTTGCTATCAGGTATTTTTTAGAGCAGAACTATTCACATTCAGAATTAATTATCGTCGACGACGGAAAAACAGCAGTCTCCAGTTTGATTCCTGACCATGAAAGCATCCGTTACTTTTACACAGAGCCTCTTGGCACCATAGGCCTAAAAAGAAACTACGCCATTAACCTGGCAAAAGGAGATATTATTTTGCATTGGGACGATGATGACTGGCATGCTATGGACTGGATCAGCCGTTCAGTTAACTTTTTGATTGACAATGACGCCGACATCACTGGCATTAAACATGTACATTACTTTTCTCCTATCATGAATACATTCTGGCAGGGGGATGCAAACAATCGGAATAATCCAAATTCACGTGTTTGGCTAAATGGGGCAACCCTCGCCTACTGGAAATCGTACTGGAAAAAACATCCCTTTAAAGATCTCCAAAAAGGTGAAGATGATGATTTTATACAACACGATGGAGCCAGGGTATATGCCCACGATTACATCAATGGATTTATTGCCATTTTGCATCAGCATAATACAACTGTTAAACCATTTGAAAATCTAAAGCATAAAAAAAATATCTAGCAATATCAGCAATCCACTTCAAAGATGATTTCTTTCAGCTTTGTGTATAAATTATAATTCTTAATATAGATCTCTTTGTTTACCATACAACCCGGTGAAGGCCGGGCAATAATCGCCTTGATATCCTCTACGATTGTTGGGCTATCCAGATCTATTGTCCTGAAGTAACGATTATCATATACATCATTGATATTAGGGGCTCCATTGTAAATAGGAACAGTATTACATAGAACGCAGTCAAAAAACTTTTCAGATATATAGTTTTTTTCATGAGAGTTTTCTATTGCGATAGAATATTCATAAGGTAATAGTCCAACATGTTTATATTGCAATTCACCTTTATACCTGTCATCTTGAATATACCAGTTTCTTCCATAAATATCAATATCCAGGTCTGACTTTAAAATCTGATTGAGCACATTTATTCGCTTCAGGTAGTTGCCCCATTTAAAATGATGAGCTGATACGATCATTGAGATTTTTTTCTGTTTCATGATATGCTCTACTCCATCATAAAAATGGTGGTCTACCCGGTCGTGATAGAACATGTAAGCAGGCGACTCGATGACTTTCTTACCCAATTTAACATTCCATATCCGCTCAAATAGCTCTTTATCATGTACCAATAGATAATCGCTATTTGTTAAAGAATCTCCGTGCTCAAAGGCTTCGCTAAAGGTAGGCTCCTGAATCACAGTAATTAACTTTGTCCCCGGCTTATGGTGCCCGTCGGCCCTGTTAAATGCAACAGCGTAGTCATAATCTTCACCTGTTGTAAATTGAATTGCATCGTCATACACATCGTAATTTGCTTTAAATCTATCGAGCAACTTCTCTGAAACCTCGTAATCTGAAAAGAATTTGACCTTCATAATCTTATTTTTTTGATTCAGATCTAAGTTAACCAATAGCTATTTTAATATTATTATGGAGCCTATTACGGGGCATGTGACCCTAGTTCAGGCTTCGTATGATTTCTAAATTGAACCATGAAATTACTCCATCACCCATAATTAGAATCGCTACTTTATGAAAATCAGACTGGCACATCCGTTAATTTCTTGTATTTGCATCACGAATAACCGTCCTCAAATGCTTCTAAAAAACATAGTAAGCTTTGACGCGCAAAACTATCCCAACAGAGAACTTGTAATTTCTTATCCCAAGAATGATATTGATACCAGGAGATTGATAAAAAAAGTGGTAGAGGTTTCAGGATTGAATATTACGACCATCGAACGTCAAGAGAATGAGTCGTTGGGAATGGCGAGAAACACGGCTATTGAAAATTGCAATGGTGAATACATATGCACCTGGGATGATGACGATCTTTATCATTATAACAGAATAACTCACCAGTTTAATAGTATGCAGGGAAACTATTACCAGTGTGGAATTCTCTCAAAGATAATTATCTACGATTACGTTACGGATCAAGCTTACCTCTCCTACCCCCATCACTGGGGCGGTACGTTCATATGTAAGAAAGATCTGATCACACGAAACCCTTACAATGACAGCAACACCGGTGAGGAACTTTATTTACTGAAAGAACTGGACTACAAGGGGTATTTATTAAAGATTGATAACGCCCCCTTCCTGTATTCATATGTAAGACATAAGACAAACAGTGTCTCTGGTATTCATTTCCAGAAATTTCTGAATATCAGTGATAAACTCGACGTAGGCGCATCAAAACAATTGCGTCAACAATTTGAAACACAGATTAACCTTCAATAATTAATTCATGAAAGAACCCCGGGTCTCTTGTATAATGCCTACAGCTGACAGGCAGAAATATATTCCTTTAGCAACCGAAAACTTTTTGCAGCAGGATTATCCTAATGCAGAACTCATCATCATTGATGATGGTACAGCTTCCGTATCGCATTTACTTCCAGCAGATAGTCGTATTAAGCATTACTATTTTGAACAAAAACGGAGCGTTGGACTAAAGCGCAATGAGGCTTGCAAACGTGCCAGTGGAGAGATCATTATGCATTGGGATGACGACGATTGGCACGCAGCAGACTGGATTACGCAACAGGTTCACTTTTTGACAAGCTTTGGAGCAGATATAACGGGTATTGAACATGTAAATTTTTATTCAGTTATCACGGATACATTGTGGAAAGGAACAAGCCTTAACAGAAATAATCCAAACTATAGGGGTTGGTTAAATGGTGCAACACTAGCTTATAGAAAGTCATTCTGGGAAAAATATTCTTTTAAAGATTTGCAAGCTGGTGAGGATAGTGATTTCCTGAAAAATTCCGGCGCCATATTATATGCGCACGAGTATATAGATGGTTTTATTGCTATCCTACATCCCAGAAATACCACCAGGAAATATTTTGAAAATCCTTCACACAAAATAAATTCCTTGTAAAACAATTTAATGGCATATGAATAAAATTAAGATAATTGAAGCAGGAAATGAATTAGGCCTGGGCGGTACCGAATATGCACTGCAGCTGTATAGTAAGTATTTGAATAAAGAATATTTCGAGGTGACAGTTGTGGCATTTCGTGAGGGCGGCCCCAGAGTAACACTAATCGAGGAACTTGGTATCCCTGTTGTCGTGCTAAATAGAGACTTAAAGAAATTGGCCGAGTTACTACAGCAAACAGATGTGTTCCATTGGCATGGTTACGGTACCTTAGACCCGGAATTCTTCGCAGTAGTAAGCGCTAATAAGCCCAAATTGGTTATACAGACAAATGTTTTCGGAGCTTATAAACCCACGCCCCTATATGATATAATAGACTATGATCTATACATTTCCAGAATGATACTTGTCCGGAGAATGTTTTATGACCAGAATTTACCCAACAATTTTGCATTGAAGAGAAAAGTACTTCCTTATCCTGTCGACATTCACCATATTGAAAATTTGAGTCCCAGGCCTGAGCAGGTTCAACGTTTCAAAGAGCAACATGGTCTGCAGAATTCATTCATTGTAGGTAGAATTGGTAGGGCAGATAATGCAAAATTTGATTTAATTACGCTTGATGCTTTTGCCAAATTTGCACATAAAGTAAATAACGCCAGATTCTTATTGGTAGGCAGCACGCCTGAAATTATTTTACATGCTAAAGAGCTAAAGATTTTTGATCAGCTGTTAATTCTTGCAAACACGCCAAATCTGCAAACTCTATTAATTTATTATAGGTGTATGGACGTATTCCTTGCAGCAAGTGATTTTGGAGAAACTTTTGGGATGGTAATTGCTGAAGCTATGACAGCTGGAATTCCGGTCGTTACAGTAAGTACTCCGAAGAAAGATAATGCTCAAATTGAATTAGTTGACAATGGTAAAACTGGTTTAGTGGTTGAACGTCATATCGACCAAATAGTAGATGTGCTGTATTATTTGTATGTCAACGAAGGCTACAGGATGATCCTATCAGCTGCTGCCAGACAAAAAGTTAAGGAAGCATATAATGCAGAAAATATCATCGGTAGTTTAGAGCAGTTAATCTTCAAGCATTTGAACGTTCCCCATAGAGATGGAAGAAGTTATCTTCTGGAAGAGTATTCTCAGGAAATGGTCAATAATTATATCCTCAGAATGAGTGATTTATGGGTGACTAATGAACAGTGATGCTTTAGGATCTGATCGGCTTTACATGGATTACGCGGGTCCCTCCAGTCCAGATTAACTTTAGGTCAAACGCAATGTTCGACTCTACTTTGATCCTTGGTTCATCAGTATTTTTCTTTCGCTTTGCCGCCCA
Source organism: Pedobacter westerhofensis (assembly GCF_900182595.1). Lineage (GTDB taxonomy): Bacteria > Bacteroidota > Bacteroidia > Sphingobacteriales > Sphingobacteriaceae > Pedobacter > Pedobacter westerhofensis. The sequence continues at coordinate 90,011 of NZ_FXTN01000017.1, forward strand.
AAAGTTGATCAATCCTTTGGCTTTGAATGGATATTTTTTTATGCCAAATTCATCGGTCAGTCGAACATCCCAGACAATCATATTTTCGGGAACGTTTGGTCTTAGGCCAAAGACATATTCAAATAACACTGAAATGGGAACTAAACCCGTCCAGCCAACAAGATCTTTCTGGTATTTTCCTTCAACGCGATCAGGAGCATAATTTTCCCATAGCGTACCGGTTTGATTATATACCTTCACTACATTATCCAAATGATTATATGCAATTTCAAAAGCGAGAGAATCTCGTTTATATTTTGTTAAGCCCCGCAAAACCATATAAGAAGTGGGGGCCCACACCCCACCCTGCCAGTAATTACCTCCTGGGGTGAAAACAGGATGATCTGCGGATAGCATAGGTACACGATGTAAACGCGCAAATTCCCTGGGATTTTCAAGGTGGCTAATAAACTTATCCAGTTTGTTAGAAGGCACAACTTCTGCAAGGAGTGCCCAGAAGGAAGCAATACTCTTCACATTGGATAATGATCCGTCGCGGAACCTGTCATAGTAATACGATGTTTTTTCATCCCACATCCTGGTATTGATATGATGTGTTAACTGATCTGTTTCAGTTTCAATATTAATAACATCTTTCTCACGTCCTAGCTTCCTGGCCATTGCGATAAGGATTTTACCGGCAAAAACCTCCTGTAAAGATGTATCGATCCATGACATAAAAGCATGACTAAACTCATTATTAAAGCCTTTGGGCACGCGAGGTTGATTGTCCATTCCACATCCCCATCCTGTTGAAAAGTACGCACCATCAGGCCAGGAGCGGTTAGTCCTGAACCATCTATAATAGGCTAATAAAGGAGCAAATACTTTTTGCAAGCGAACTTTATCATCGAAATTTAGAAAATACTCCCATTCTGCCCAAGGCATTATATTAGGTCCTGTACTGGAGGCATCAAAACGTTCAAATAACTCATTTCCGTCCAGAGTAGATATTTCACGACAAATAAAGCCATCCTTATGTTGTTTATGATAAAGGTTATCCAAGCTAGCCTGAAAATTGAAGGCACGGTGTCCATATCTGCCGAATAAAACCATGAAACTGGTATCCCACATGAAGATGTGTTTGTTAAATGCAGGATCTATGTAAGGTTCCAGGAATCCATTCTCAGCTGTCACTGAATGAACATTTAAAAATGCCAATTGCCAGGCCTTCCAATAACATGAAATAACATCCTTTCTTGCAGGCCATATCGGTTCAGGTAATTTTACCTTAATATTCTCATAAACTGGAGTGCTGGATGTGTTTGGCTTCTTTGCCAGAAAAGAATTCTCTGAAACCAGAGAATCTAAAATGTAAGTATCAACGTAATTCTGGGCAACAACAACATCTGGAATAAAAAAAAAGCTCAGAATGAAAAGCAATGTCGTAATGGATTTCATAAGGTTTTGCAGGTCTATTTGGTTATACCTACAAAAATAATGAAATAGAAATGAGGAACTGTCCTCAACAGTCTTAAACAAAAAAACCAGCCCTGTAAGGACTGGCTGATCGTTTATGATGTGTTAGTTAAACTAACTGTACATTAACTGCGTTAAGGCCTTTGCGACCGTCTTCTACATCGTAAGTAACTTTATCGTTCTCACGGATGCTAGCCATTAGGCCTGTTGAATGAACAAAGATTTCACTATCACCATTAGCTGGTACAATAAATCCGAAACCTTTAGTTTCATTAAAAAATTTTACTACTCCTTCTTGCATTGTATTATAATTATAAATAAAGCACAAACTTAAACATAATAATCCGTAAACAGTGACCGTTCTGGAATTATATTTTTTTCAAGGTCTAATGGATGCCAATCCTTACCTACTCTGCAATTCCACTTTTTTTCAAAATAAAAGAATTCGTTTGCTGTAAAATGTTCATCATTTTCAGGCATTGTCCGTCCGGAAGTAGCTTCTCCCAGATGATCCACAATAGATGACGAAATTAAAGCGTGCCTCAGATGCAAGTTGGCCATAGTATTTGCATAATCGTTATCTGCACACCAGAACCTAAAGTTCTCGTCCAGTTTCCCAGTAATTCTCAAAACATCTCTTTTCAAAAATAAACACCAACCTGCTACCTCGTACCTATTTCTATACCCGGTATACAATCCGCTATTTATCTCGAATCCCAGACGTGGATGATGTTTACTGCAAATTGGTGAAGCACTGGAAAGATCATAGTAAGTATTAAAGGCGTTGAGCATCTCCGTTGCCCAAGAACGATGAAAGATAAGGTCATTGTTACAGAGACAGATGTACTTTGATGATGTAGCTTCTATACCAATATTCAGATATCTATTATACCCAAAATCATCAGCAGGATAAAGAGTAGTTGTATTTTGATATTGATATTCATTTAATCTCTTTTCAGATTCTAATACCAAAATATTAAACTTAATCTTGCTGCTGTTTTCTGATTCTACTAATGAATTTATACATTTTTTTGTAATTGCCCTTAACTCTGAATTGTATGCATAACTTAAGATCACCATGTCGATTTCTGTTACACCTTCCATAATTGAATCTATTTTAATTTTTCACTAATACAATCCCAAAGTAACTTCTACTTCATTATTGTCCATAATATCCAAATGATCCAGCTGTTGTGCCATGTAAATACTTGTTAACCTCCCAGTTCCCTCCACAGCAACATATGGACCTACTTTGTCAACGGCCAATAATGTGATACCTTCCAATTTTACTTCTTTATTCTTGAGCGCCCTATAGATTCCTGTCACCCGCGAATCAAGATGCGGCACTTGACTTATGTTTCTGGCTGCATCAGAAATTAGATATGATCCATCAGTATTTCTTCTCCAGCCTGGTAACTGCAGCGTGTACACCATATCAAGATCTGATTTATTTAGTTCCAGAATAGCACGGTACCAATTGATGTATAATGATATGGAATCAACCAGCCCCTGTTTCAATTCTAAAACGTGATCAATTCCCTCTTTTTCCAAATAATGACTTCCGGATAAAAGCATAGTCAAGGTCTCCTGTCTTGAAGATTCATAGACTGGATTGAAGAATTCAGAATATACCTCCCCTACCGCCCATCTTCTAAGTACCTCATGACGATTAATTTTCTCTATCAATTTCATAGTGCGTATTTTGATAAATAGTTCAAGTTATCTAATGGATACAAGGTAGCAAGAAAAGCAATTAAATATCGATTTAGTAAATTTTAGGGACTTTTGACCCCTGCGAAACGCCAATACGTTTTGATAGTATTTTTTTAAACTTTTTTAAGTAGTAATTCTCATAAAGCAATACTATAAGATAGTTTTTATAATATGATTTTATTTAAATATAATTTTAAATATTATAAAGGTCCTCATTCCAGAAAACAACAGATTATTAATCAATTCTATTTGTAATAATTGAAGGTGATTCAAGTCGATCAAGATCAGGCGCCCACTTGTTTTTGGGGCATTTGACGACCTGAATTTGGTATTTAAACACGAATTTTGGGAGAAATATTTACTATTCTATAACAGCGACGACTATAATAGTAGAAATAATGTGGAAGACTAATCGCAGAATGGCGCTTTAATAGACAGACATTTTCCGAGTCAATCAGGAGTAGATGTTGCAAACTACGGGGATATCGAAAACCGTGAATAGAGTAGATGTAACTAAAGTTTTTGACACCTTTTGATATATAAAGGTGTAATGAATATGCCAAGAGGATGGTTCGCATACAATCACACCGGCTCTGATTTAGCGGCTGGTAGCTATAATTATGTAGATTATAATTGGGAGTGTATTGGAACAGCACAAATATGTGTTATTTATGCATATTACGTTGGTACGCCCACTCCATTAACCACTCCAGTGTCCCCACTAGAACCTTTTATACAGCAAATCATAGTATCTTCCAGAACGGTATCAAGTAATGCTGTGCCGCAAATCGGTAAGCCATACCTTTATAAAATAACTTTTTGATGAGTAATTGGTCAGTTAATCAATTTCATTAGCTGTTGTCAATAAATGGCATTTAATCAATAATTCAGCGCAATCAGTCGATTTAATGTAGCATTTTGTTAACCATGGTGCAGCAAAACTGACGAGAAAGTTTTTGAAAAGTGTTTGGTCATAAAATACATAGTTGAGTACTTCCAGGCAAAAGCCAGGAAGTACTTTCCTCCTTGATCGCCAATTTATGCAGATAAGGTATAAAAAATGAAATGCGAACACCTTCCTCCCTTATCAACAAAAGCTGTTGAACAAACAGACAGTCCGAAAAACAAAAGAATAAAGCCTAAAAGCTTTCAACTATTTAAAATTACTAAGTCAGCTAAAGTTCATCAGAAGAAGGCTTACAATCATATATTATATGTGCGGTCACTTTGACCCGCTATTAAAGGGATTTATAGGGAATTTTTAGATGATTGCTAATTGCGAAACAGCTAGTATCATGAATTGCGATCCCGAGAAATGGATAAAACCAAATCGCTTTAGCTCTCACTCTTAACCTTCTCACTGCTGGAACCGTTGCGGGAGTTTCCACTGTTACGCCCTTCAGAAGCGTGCTTCTCATAGCCAAGTTGATCATCAAGTTCCCCCTGAAGCATTTCATTAATACCTTGTTTGAACATTCCCTGAAAAAATTCATCAAAGTGTTCCTTGGACTTAAACTGCTTAAAAAAGTCCTTCGGTAACCATAAGTCGTTCTTTTCCAAATTGTTTTGTACTTAAAGTTCTGAATTTAGCACAAAGAAGTTTTCCTTCTTTGATGATCCTTTAAATACAATACGGTCTAAATTTTTTGCTAACTATACAAAATTCAAGGCACTATCAAATCAACTTTAACATTGCCTTTCCAAACAATATTGACCCAACTATAAAATTGTATCATATGTCTTATTTTTCAGCCGATAAATTCTTTATTTTTAATATCAAATCCTATTCTTATGAAACGATCATGGTATGCCTTTTCGGGGGGAAACCCACTAGATGTTACTAATTACCATAGAATAACTGTAAAGCCTGGCTATATATGTGGCCATAAAATATGTGCTATTTATGCACAGGGTCAGAATATTCATCCAGCTGAACCATTATCTCCTAACATTCGCCAGTATATTTTAGAAGGATTAGAAACGGAGTTATGCCAGCCTTTCGACCCCTATCACAGTAAAAAATATGTCTATCTAAAAGATGTTTAAATTTCATTGTAAAGGTTTTAGGTGAGTTTGGCCTTGGGGATGTGCCAAGAGAACTAAGTTTTTACAGTTAAATAATTACAAGAATCATAATGTTTTGACTAAAGAGGGTAGTAACAGCAATTGTAGAGGTGACCAATCTTATCAGATGAAAGCATAAAATCTAGTGCATGCTGTTATAATTTTTCCTTTGAAATCTAATATTATGCGGAATTTGCGGACATCATTTCAATAACCATTCGTAAAATTGATCGAAGTACCTTAACTTTCAACCAATCTAAATTAATTTTAGGGATGAAATTTGAAATAAAACTCGGCTTAGTTGGATAGTATTAGTTTAAATTATGGAATGCAGGAGTTGTTTGCAGGAAGTGTGGCTTTTCACCTTCCACGTTAAAAAAATGGCTCATTCAAATTAGTTGGAATTGAAGGCTTAAAGAATTGTAAAATGAATTGTCTCAGTTAGGAATCAAGAACTTGATTTTTTAACTTTATGAACAAATTGTGATCGAGAAAAATGACTTCGATTTTGAGCGTTTCACAGCAGAGGCGATCTAAGGCATGAATGCTGGTAAGCCATTTAACAGTGAAACTGGCATTTTGCCCCGTTATTAAATCACTTTCTGGAGCCGCCTTGAAGGTGAGCTGGGTGTTAATCTAAAAGAAGAAAAGGTCACAGGAGACTCCAATGGGCGCATTGGCAAGAAAGCTTAATGCGTCAAAAGTATCTCTGGCGAGTTTGATCTGGAAACTAACCGTGACTGTGCCGGGAGTTTTGAGCCCATCGTTTTACCTAAACGACAGGCAATTATTACAAAGGAAGTTAAAGATAAGGTAGTTGGTCTTTATCGCTTGGGTTTAAGTACTAAGGACTTTACCAAAATTATAAAGGATATTTACCGGAGGCTATCTCTGCAGCTTGCTATCTTTAATTAGAGATAAGATCATTTCGGAAATAAATAAATCACGTCAGAACTCTTCAGGCTGGGAGTGTAAAGCGAACTGTGTCAACACCACTTCTTCCTAGGTGGAGGCGGTCAGCCTCCACCTAGGAAGAAGTCGCCGAAGGCTTTAAGTCGTT
>NZ_FXTN01000018.1 GCF_900182595.1 Pedobacter westerhofensis
AACTCCTTCGGGTATGCTTTTCTCTGTTGTGACATAATTTCTGTTAAGATAAGTAATCCTCTTAACTCTGTGTCTACTCAAATGTAGCAAGTCCACTCCGATTATCTCTAAGATCAATTATTCTTTGTTCGTCTTCGGAAGAAACTTTTGTTTTTTTTCCTAGGACGTTTGCTAAGTTCATTTAGGCCCTCTATTCCTAACTCCTTATAACAATTAAGCCATTTTCGAAGGGTAGGACGTGAGATCCCACACTTCCTACAAACAATTCCAGCGTTACCTATATCAAGATAAAGCTGCATCCAATTAAGCCGGGTCTTTATTTCGTCATTCATTGTTCCCAACACGTTAAATGTAGTGAAGGCCGGTGGCCTTCACTACATTTAACGTAAAGTGATTGAAACGATCTATATAAATCACATACCTAATTGGAACATGACATTATCTCTCAGCTATACATTATGTTTGAAGATAGAATAAAACTGCATCTACAAAATGGTTGACCAACTACTTACAGTTCAATTTACACTACCGGCTTAAAAAACAAAGAACTTGTTCTCCTGCCGGCTAACTACTCAATGCTTGCAATCAATCACTAATTACCCATCCTACCCCCATTCTATAATTCCATTTTTTTTCCCAATAAGCTATCTCACCGTATGTTAGCTCTTGTTGTTTATCTAAAGGCTGACTCAACAGTGTTTTACTCTCCAAATGATCTACCACTGATGATGTAACTAATGCATGTTTTAATTGTAAGAACCATAATATATTTCCATAATCATTGTCCGCGCACCAGAATCTGAAATTTTCATCCAGTTTACCCATCTTCTGCAAGATACTACGTTTAAAAAACAAACACCACCCGGCAACTTCAGCTCTTACGCGGTATCCAACATGAACACTACCGTCCAAAACATAACCTGCCTGAGGGTGATAGAGGCTGCAAGCAGGCGAACCACTTTCTAATTTATATTTTTCAAAGGCATTTAACATACTGGAGGCCCATCCATTGTGAAATATCAAATCATTATTACATATACAGATATGAGGAGACGAGGTCAAATCTATACCGAGATTCATATAACGATTATATCCAAATTCTACATCTGGATATATCGTAGCTGTTCCATCATATTGATATGGCTTCAATGAAATTTCAGATTCAACTAAAATAATATTAAATTTTATTTTGGTTGGATCTTCAGAATTTAACAAGGAACTGATACAATTATCCGTGATATCTTTAAGCTGCTTATTATGAGCATAACTTAAAATGATTATGTCGATTTCTTTTTTCTTTTCCATTTTCTGTTAAATAATAGTGCATAGGGTTATTACATTTATCTATTCAAGATACATAGAAATAAAATTCTCACCATAATTTAATAAGTTATGAGTCAAATGACCACTTATTCACTATGGGACAAATGTCGCTAACAATCCTTTTGAATTTTTATAATTTTATCTTAAACAAAAATCAGATTAGTATGACAACTTCACCGCTTGTTTCTTGCATTATGCCAACGGCAAATAGACAACGATTCCTGCCTTTAGCGATAGACTATTTTCTTCAGCAGGACTATAAAAATGCTGAGTTAATTATAATGGATGATGGCAACGAATCAGCTTTTGATTTGATTCCCTCTAACCCAAAAATCCATTATTTCTATACAGAACCAATTGGAACTATTGGCATTAAAAGAAATGTTGCCTGTCAAAAAGCTAATGGTGAAATTATCTTGCATTGGGATGATGATGACTGGTATGCTTCCAATTGGATTACTCGTCAAGTAGATGCCCAATTGAATTCGGGTGCAGATATCACTGGATTAAATCAGGTCATGTTTTACTCTCCTTCACTAAACAAAAGATATATGTATGAAGATACGGATATGGAAAAACCTTGGTTATGTGGCGCCACGATGGCATATAAAAAAACATTTTGGGAAAAGCATTCTTTCGTAGATCTGCAAGTTGGTGAGGATTATGATTTTGTATGGAATTCCGGAGGGACAATATTTGCCATTAACTATATACAGGGATTTATCGCTGTTTTACATGCAAATAATACTAGTATTAAGCCTATAGAGAATCCAAAACACAAAAAGAATCCAGTTGGCTGGAAAGAATCTACAAACCAAAAAAAGTTATGAGTGATTATCATGTTTCTTGCATAATGCCAACCGCAAATAGAGAGCTATATATTCCATTAGCGGTAGACTATTTTCTAAATCAGAGCTATCGCAATGCCGAACTCATCATTGTTGATGATGGAAAAAACTCAGTGAAGCACCTTTTACCAAATCATTACAGAATAAAATATTTTTATACAGCTCCTCTCGGTAGTATTGGTTTGAAGAGGAATTATGCTTGTCTAAGAGCAGCCGGAAAAATTATCGTTCATTGGGATGATGATGACTGGTATGGTCAAGAATGGATTACAAGGCAAGTAAGAGCTTTAGAGACTTCTGGTGCTGACATCTGTGGTTTAAATCAGATCACCTTCTATTCTCCCTTAGTACAGAAGTATTGGAGATATGACGGAGAAGATAAAGAGCGTCCTTGGTTGGCCGGTGCAACAATGGCTTATTGGAAGTCATTTTGGGTTAAACATCCCTTTAAAGATTTGCATATTGGCGAAGATTATGATTATATCTGGAATAATCAAGCCAAGATTTACGCGCATGATTATGTTGATGGATTTTACGCAACTCTTCATGCTAAGAACACAACTCTCAAACCATTTGAGAATAAAAGACATAAAAAACATGCAATAAAATATATGGATGTGCCATATAACGGGAATGCCGAAAACCCTGAATAGAGTAGGATTTACAATAAACTAAATATATGCCGTGGTATAAATTGATCAATAATGAACTTGACATATGTAATCCAGATAGCTATATAATTGTTGACAAAGCCCCTGAATGCGTGGATGGTCCTTACCTTTGCGCGATATTTGCTGATGAAATTCCTGAAGATATTGAGCGAAGACCTGATATCGAGGGTACGCCAGGATTACTATTCTATATCATACGAGCGCTGGCTTCTGGTAAAGGCCAACCTTCATCTACATTTCCACCCGTACCTATTGAAGTGAGAATGCGCCCAGATTTAAATGATAAATAGCTCTGCTACTAACAATTGTGAAAATAAGTTAGAACAGAATAAAGGGAAAAGCCTATACCCTAAAGACAAACAGGCCTTAACTTAAAGTTTTTTGATAGCTTTTTGATTTATAAAAGCATCCTCAATTATGGCTAAAGCCTGGTATGTTTATAACGGAAGTACTAATGCAGACGCACAATATTCGGCAGGTAATTATAGAATATTAAGTCCAGACAATAAACCTGCATGTGTAAATGGGACCCAGATTTGCGCAATTTATGCTAATTTTACAGGAACGAGCCCAACACTGAATCCTGATATTTTGAGTTTAAATATAAAACAGTATATTGCTAATGGACTTGCCACCTTGGTTGCGCAGCCGCAGATCCCAACAGACGCCAAAAGACACATATATCTTAAAACTATATTAGCTTAAAATGTAATTAAATTTACCCGATAAATTGAGGACACTTATTCTGTAATTATTATTGTCATCCCAATTTGGGCGATAAATAAAACAGTTATAAATGTTTGTACTAAATAACATAGTGGAAATAAAAGTTGTTATTTCCACTATATCTAGCGCTTTGTAAATTATAGGTGCAAAATAAACACCAGAACTATGACGGATGTGTATCAAGAGTAACTTTTAATTGAATGTTATCACATTTTACTAACGATTTCTACATCAAAAATCAATGTGCTATTGGGTGGAATCTTTCCTTGCGCGGTATGTTTACCATAGGCAAGTTGAGCGGGGATAGATATAATATTCCTCTGCCCTACTGACATTAACGATAATGCTTCTTGTAATCCAGGGATTAGATTAGATACAACTATTTCTATAGGCCTACCGTGCTCCAAAGAGCTATCAAATATCTTTCCATTAACCTGTGTTCCAGTATAATTAATTAAAATCCGACTATCACGATTTATGTGCACACCATTTCCCTGTTTCAGAATTGAGTATTGAATACCAGAAGGTAACACTACAACCGATTTTTGTGACTTGTTGCTCTCCAGATATTTAAGACTCTCATCTTCGCTACTATTTGACATGTTAGATTGTGTCAATTTCTTCACTTTAGTTGAATGCTGAAGTTCTTTATCAATAACTAATCCACCTTTTATTTCTGTGAAAATTAATTTATCCACTAATCTTTTTTCGATATAAAGTTTCAAATCATACTTACCAATGACTTCATTAATTGATGAAATGTCCATAGGATCTTTAATATTTATTTGCATCCATAAATTGGCTGAAGCTTTAAAATCAGATTCCACTATAGGAGTTTCGTCAAAGACGTAAGGATGATCCTCCTTGTTGTTTAACATTGAAACCATTCCATCTGCTGTTATTCCGACCTTATCTACCTTATAACTTCCAAAATTATTAGAATTCTTAAGACATCTCAATACCCACACATTTTCTTCGCGCTTCTCCCAGCGCACATTTAAACCGAGTAATCTATCTAAATCTAAAATAGTTCGTTTGTAAAGAGCTGTATCGTTTTGCCCTGTTTCAGGATATATTGACTCAAAGCAGATCGCATTTTTTGTAACCCATTCCTGTGGATAAGGATTTTCTGAATAGTTATGCCTATATTTTGATCGATCTCTCACCTCCCAAACTGTTTGATTTGAGTCGACACCCATTGAGGGCTTTACCAATTTACCTAATGGATAAATGTTTAACCAATTTATTACATATGCTACGTGAATAGGTTGATTCAAAAACCATGTTCTAATTGTTTTCGCCGAAGTATCCTTGTCAATGCCATATCCACCACTAAATCCCATGGAATTGACACCCGGCTTATAATCACTAATACCAACATAAGAAATTGGACCAATTTTAGGATTATAGCTGCCTTTCAGATTAAACAATTTTTGAGATTTATCATACTTGAAAAAATCATATTTGACCGCCCAATCAATCTTATCCCCTCTTAAAATTCTTTCTATATTTGGAACATCAACATATTCTGTAGAAGTAATAGCCACAATTTTCCCTTGATAAATCCATACTTCGTGGGGAACTCCGACATGGGGAAAATACGTATTAAAAAGCTTATCTTCGACGACAGTTGAAAGCTTGAGAGATTTTGTATATTTATTTGTTGTCCAAAATGAAGCGATTTTCTCGAATTTTTCATATGTGACAGGTAATATCTTTATTCTATCTCCAAATCTATTCTGAAGTTGTTCCATTCGTGGAAATGCCGCAATACATCCGCTGCAATACGTAGACCAAAAGTCAACAATTAACAATTTATTATTGAATTCTTTAGTCCACAGATTTTTTTCATCAGAATTATATATTCTTTTTACCATGAAATTAGGCAAAGTGTCTCCAACCGTCAAAGGTTTCAACTCGACCGCCAATGAGCAGATATTTGTTGATAGTATTAATGCTATTAACAAACTACATTTATTCAGATTAATTTTTGTTTTCATATCAAATTTTGTCGCTTATTACTATCACTTCCATATCTCTATAATCCTCAACTATTTCGAAGCCCCAATTACTAAAGCATGTTTTTAGCTGAGAGTAATCTTTACAAGAAAGCAGTTTTGCATCTATTTTGACTTTGCCTTTATAATTTGTTCCATTGATAACAGGAGCAATCGCCAACCTATTTACTTTATAAATTAAATCTTCTAAAGAAATATTCTCAGATCTGGGAATGTGGGACTTGTCAACTTTTGGAAAGTTTTTCAGTTTATTACTTCGACGATTGATGCTCATTAATGTAATAACATTCATTTTTCTTACCTCCTTGGTTACTTTAAGATTAAGGAGAAATTCCATATCTCTTTCTGCAATAGAAATTATATCAAATCCTGCATCAGGTATAACTAATTGGTAGCAGTGAGCGTTTTTTTTAAGCCAATCAACTTCACTTTCCTTTTGTGAATCGTATACAAATTTCGAAGGATTTTTAACCTTCAAAATCACTTGTGTCGGAAATAAATACCCATGCGTAAACATATCTACAATTGATAAATTCCACATACTTAAAATTCTTATCCCCGAAGTTGTATCAACTTGTATAGTATAATTTCTACCACAACTTTCATGTATCACATTCTTGCGTGCTAAAAAACCACTGATTAAGGAATAACGCAGAAAACCATTTTTATTTAAGATTTGTTCTTTTTTTAATTCAAAACCTAGATCCAATTGGTTATTTACAGGGGATACAGATTTAGAAAATGTTCTACTACGGTCTTGTGCCAATAATTGTATTGAAAGTACTATTAAGATAATGATGAATTTCAGGGAAGATGTCATATAACATATTTGTTTGATGTATATATAGTATAACAATGGCTGATAATATCCTAAATATTCTATTTTTTTCTTTGTGCCATATGCCCTACTAAACAAATTCTAATAGTGCTAAATTAGTATTGCAATTCTTCACCAGGCATTTATTTTCAAATTAGGTGAAGCAAAGGGATGTGCCGAAAACCCTGTAATATAGTAGGCTTAACTTAAAGTTTTTCTAATCGCTTTTTGATTTATAAAAGCGTTATTTATTATGCCAAGAGGATGGTTTTCATACAACGGGGCGACTGGTAGCAACGCCGATTTAGCTGCTGGAAATTACAACTATTTGGAAGGTGTGCCATTTGAATGTAATGGAACTAGTGCAATTTGTGCTATCTATGCATATTATAATGCAGGTACCATATTAGGTCCAACAACAAATCCAAGAGCACCTTTAACCCCGCACGTACAAAATTACATTGTAACATCTCGTACATTGGGAGTAAACGGAATACCGCAAGCTGCAAAACCCTATTTATACAAAAAAACCCTTTAATATCGCAGCTAAAAAGGGGGCATTACTGCCCCCTTTTTAGCTTATCATTACAATATCTGCTATATTTAGATTAATCTAGCGGCTATTTTGGACTGTTCCAAATTGGATAACAGTATTTGGTATCAATAGAACATACCTTGAATCGTTTGGTGGTAAAGTAAAAATACTTCCAGCTAAGGTCCTTCTCAAAGTTGTCGCAAACCTTGGATCTTTGTTAAGTCTACGTAAGTCTGTCCATCTCAAACCTCTCATTAATAACTCTTTTCGTCTTTCCACTAGTATTTTGGTAAGCGCATCTTCAGCACTTGTTGCTGTCATGTCAATATATTTTCCACTCGCCCAACGTGTTCGTAACAATATATTAAGATCAGCCATAGCTGAGCTTATATTTCCGTTTCGAGCATAACTTTCTGCACGTATTAGATATAATTCATCAACCGCTAATCCATTGAATAAGAAGGAGGATGCTGACTCATTATAATTTCCTGAAAATCGGTAAGATTTTGATGCATTTGTATTTCTCTTCAAAAATAGTTTCTTTCTCAGATCATTAGACGAATACATGGCAGTTAATTCGGGATTAATTTGTGCGATCGGATCACTATCTGTACCAGGTTCGAGCAAGGAACTATTTGTAGTGATGTTATGGAAAATTACCTCGTTATTATAAATAGCAAAAGGGGCAACCGACAAAGTATCCAATGTATTGAAATCAAGTAATTGATTATAAATTTGAAGAGCGGAATTTGCATTCGAAAGGGCTTGTTCATAGTCTTCCATGGATTGAAGAACTCTCGCCAACATCCCATATCCAGCTACTTTAGATGGTCGGCTAGATATTGTCACTTTAATTGGCAATAATGAAATAGCCTCCTTTAGATCATTCACTATCTGATTATAAGTTTGCTGCAATGTACCTCTCGAGACTTTATCATTTATATCTGAATTAAGTTTGAGAGGTATTCCAAGTTCCGTGTTGGCGTTTGCAGAACTAAAAGGTTTTGCAAAAAGTTGAGCAATCTGCCAATGCCCCCAAGCACGGTAGAACAGACCTGCACCTCTCTCCTCATTTAGAAGTTGAGTATTAGATTGGCCATCTTTGATGAATTTTTCAGCATATTCAACAATTAAATTAGCATTGTAAATAACGTTGTAGGTATTCTGCCATTGCAAACCAGCGGAACTGCGTATTGCTGTGCCTGACCAACCGTAAAAATCCCTGTCTTCTCCTGAAACATTATCTGAAAAATATGCTGAGCTATCCACATAGAAATCATCCATCGAAAGATTCATATCGCTTGGAGATCCAGCATTCATCAATCCATTATCTAATAATAGTTGCAAATCATTGGCGTTAGAAATCGGTGATTGAGTGTTAGTTCGTTTTATGTCTAAATATTTTTCACATGAACTAGATCCTATCCATAGTATCATTAGTAATATTTTAAAAAATTTGATTTTCATTATATTATTATTAAAAGTTACCACTTAAACCAAAACTATATGTGCGCGGATTTGGGTAATCATAGGTATCAGGATCGATACCTAATTTGTTTGCTCTCCAAATAACCCCGAAATTATTCATATTCAGATATATGCGAAGATTTTTCAGTAATGACTTCTGCGAATGTAAACCGTATGAAAAATTTATTTCTTGCAACCGCAAATGGTCTCCTCTCAGGACATTTATTTCAGACAATGCATAAAAATCATCGCGAAGGGAGCTTACTGGAAAGGTCAATGAAGGCACATTAGTCAGTAATTCATCACCAGGTTTTTGCCATCTTCTTGAATACTCCTCTCTCTGCAGACTTGGGGTATTACCAAAAAGCAAGCTATAATTAAGAGGATTCTGTTTTCTGAAATAATATCCTAATTTATATAAAATGTTGAAAGACATGGACAATTCACCATAACTTATTGTATTTCTTAAAGAGCCATAATAAGTTGGCACAGCTGAACCAAAGAATCGCAATGATGATACCGGAGCATTTCGGATTTCAGTTAATGCATTGTTACCAGCGGCACTGCTGGAAATATCAACTACATGGCCATCTACAATCCCACGGGGATCACCAGTAATTGGATTTAGTCCAGCCCACTTAAATGCGAACATCGAAGAAAGATCATATCCTTCCCTATAACTACTACTTAAAAGGACTTGTCCAGCAGAGGTGGCATTTGCAATAAAAAGCTTAGATACTTTAACCCTGTTATAGCTAAGTAAGAAATTACTACTCCAGCTAAAGCGACCATATTGTAAATTAATGGAACTTAAATTCAAATCCATCCCCCACCCATGAATACTTCCGATATTAAGTGTTTGCTGGCTATATCCTGTCGTGGGATCTACAGGAGCTGGAGATAGTAAATCCTTAGTTCTCTTATCATAATACTCTAAACTTCCAGATATTCTGTTATTCCTAAATCCAAAATCCAGTCCTAAGTTCAAGATACCTGTTTTTTCAGGACGCAGTCGCAAATTTGTGGCATCAGCCTGTGTACCTGCGTAATACAACCCATTTCCTCCAGGAATTTGACTATAAAATATTATTGGGTATGCGCTAACAGCTGGATTCACATTACCATTATATCCATAGGTTGTCCTTAATTGTAATTTAGGCAATAAATTCAGATGATAAAAGCCTTCATTGCTAATATTCCAACTCAGTCCAGTCGACCAGAAGGGAGTGCCTCCTTTGTTGCTACCCATTCCAAAATCACTAGATGCATCTTTTCGTAAACTTCCTGATATTGAATATTTTCGGTCATATGTATAAGCAGCGTTTGCGTATTCACTAATTGTTCTTGACTGAATACTGGTGAAAGCATTGGGTAGAACAGGGAGCTTCGAGGACACTGCACCTATTGAGTTAGTGTACAAAGTTGAGAAAAAAGTATTAAATGGTAAATAATTGTTGTTACTTAAAAATTCCTCATCGTAGCCGTAATAATCATTTGCGGTTGTTGTTGAAAAATATTTACTAATATCAATACCTGAAATCCCTGAAAGTACATGTTTCTCATTCCATATTTTATTTATATTTAATTGACCACGGAGTGTTTGATTTTGTGGATCGCCCATATAGGTTCTCAAAAGCCCGCCAAGTGGAAGATTTCTTACAAAAGTCGTTGGACTTGTAAAAAGATTTATCAAATCCCTCATGTAAAAAGAATTTTGTCTATACAGAGTATTTCCCTGATCTCTGCCCTTATTATAATTATAAGCTACGTTTGCAGAAAAAATTGAATTGATGTTATATCTTGCACTAATACCTAAGTTGATGTTTTGAGAACTTGTTTTGGCATAACCTTCATTAATGTCTTCGAGGGGAACATAATTGAGATTCAAAACTTTGTTTCCATAAGTAGATTGAAACAAATCCACCCATGCAGGTCGATAAATCCTTGCCAAGCTCAAAGGATTTCCAGCATCATCCACTAATTCGGAATAGGGATAAAAGACTTCATTTGTTACCCCTGTAATTTTGTTATTTGGTGCTTGATTATTCGTATGTTGTAAACTATAATTGATAGTGGTTTGTAATTCAAGTTTTTTTAGAGGTCGAATACTGGTTGTATAACTTAAGACAATGCGATCTCCTGTTGATTTTTTTGTATTGTTCGATATTTTGTCATATGATCCAGCTAACCGATATGCTACGTATTTACTTCCACCATCTACACCTATCGAATAACTCTGTCGCAAAGAGTTTCTAAGAAAATACTCCGAGTAATCCCTTCTAATATCATTGCCTCGTAATGCATCTAGAGCTGCATCAGTTTGACTTTGGGTGGTTTCTCCGCGTTTTTGTTTACTCAAAATTTCATCAACTGGTGAGATTCTCTTTTGTGGTAATCGCAGCGTTGCCACTGTGGGATTTGTTACATTAATATTATTTTGCCTAAAACGTATGGCTTGAGCATCTATAAAATCAGAAACACTCATCATTTTATTATAAAAGATGTCAAATTTATTGGTTATATTAGTATTAGTGTTAAATGATACACTTACCGGTTTTTCGAAATTTCCTCTTTTAGTTTTAACAACTATGACTCCATTAGCTGCTCTCGAACCCCAGATGGATGCTGCTGCTGCATCTTTTAATATAGTTATGCTTTCAACTTCGTTAGGGTTTACAAAGTCAATAGAATAGGGGCTAGCGATACCATCTATAATTACAAGAGGAACTCCTGTTTCTCCATTAATAGCGCTCGGCAAAGTCGTTTTCCCTCGTATAGTAAGATTAACAAGTGGCGATGGTGCGTTAGTGGATACGTTATCACTGGAGTTCGTCGCACTAAGTTGATTATTAAAATTCATGCTGGTCGTGATTCCCTCCAACCGCCTCAAAAGATTCGGATCAGTACTATGTTGTAATTGCTCCTTAGTGATCACTTCAAATGATCCAGTAGCTCGTTCTTTAGGTAAATCCTGATATCCTGTACTTACTACATTCACTTCCCCTAGGTTATTACTACCAGGCACCATCTTAACACCAACCTGATTAGGATCAACTCCACTTAGTGTAATTTCTTTAGTTAAATATCCTATATAAGAAACCAGTAATGATCCTCCCTTCTTAGGTCCGTAGATTGCAAATGTCCCTTTAGGTGTAGTATAAGTAACCTTCCTACTGTCCTTCACTCTTACCGTGGCTCCAGCCATAGCCTTCCCATTTTCATCGGTGATTGTTCCTTTGTAAACTATAGAATCCTGTCTCGAAATCAGATCTGTCAAAGTAATTGGAACATCTTTGGCACGCACAATAATACTCTCGTCCTGCATTTTGAAATCCAGATTCTGTTTATTTAAGCAAGTGACCATTACTTCAGCTATCGGAGTAGCATTGAAATGAGCATCGATTACCTGATCTCCATTTAACTTCTCTTTTTGCCAGAGAACATCATATCCCGTCTGTCGTTTAATTTCTTTAAAAACTTGTCTCAGCGTAATCCCTTTTTGATTTAATGTAAGTTTCTGCCCGTAAGTGCCCGCACTTACTTGCATCATTCCTGCAAGAATCAAAATGGTTATCAGCCGCATGATCAATAAAAATTTATACAGGCCACCTTTAGGGCGCCCTGAGGGTTTAGTATAAAATTTCATACATTTGTTTGCTTGTTTTAGTCGCAAAGAAAATTTTCTGCTAGGTTCTTTTTCTTTGCTGGGTCAATTGGTTGTGTTTAAATCAATTCCGCTAAACCGCAATAGCCAGGAGTGTTCGCAGCATTCCTGGTTTTCTTCCGATTCACGATTATTATTGTTCAGGGAACGGCCATAATCCTCCTTCCACCAATCCAACCGGATTATTTCTGAATGTTTCTTTGTACAGTGATTCCATAGGCTATTAACTTAAATGTATAGCAAACTGGTAACATGTCCTAAGTCACAATTTCATTTATTTTCATACGCAGGTTATGAATTGATATTCAGGGACAGTTGACCTCGATACGGCTCTGTGGTATTGGTAAATTAGAGTATCAGGGCCAGACCGAAAACCCTTCAACAGAGTAGGTGTAAACTAAAGTTTTTGACTGCTTTTTGATCGACAAAAGCAGCGTAGATTATGGCTAGAGCATGGTATGCATTTACTAATATCAGCGCAGATCCCCTACTCGCTTCAAGTTATAAAAGGGTGACGAATACTCCGTCTTGTATCAATGGCACTGGAATATGTGCAATATATGTCTATTACATAGGTGATTCACCAGCAGTTGGAACTGCACCGTTATCCCCGCTAACCAGAAACATTCAGGAATATATTGTCAACGGATTGGTTAACCTTGTTGCAGAGCCAGACCTTCCTGATGGTTCAAAGAAATATCTATACCTAAAATCACCTATTATATAATCCGGGCATGGAGCAGCCACTTGTTTCCTGTATCATGCCCACGGCAGACAGGCACCAGTTCATTCCCTATGCCATAGATTATTTTCTGCATCAGAATTACCCCAATACTGAACTGATTATTCTGGATACGGGAAAGACTTCCTGTGCTGACTTAGTGCCGGTAGATTCGCGTATACGCTATCAATATACCAATACGCTTATGGCACTGGGAGACAAGAGGAATCTGTGCTGTGGCGAAGCGAGGGGACACATTATTGTACACTGGGACGACGACGACTGGTATGCTGAAGACTGGATAGCTAATCAGGTAAAAGCGCTGGTATCTCATCCCGGGGTTGAGATCACGGGATTGAGGAACATCGACTTCTTTTCTGCGCTAACAAATGAACGTTGGGAATTTAACGATACGGATGATGATAATCCCTGGGTATACGGTGCAACTCTCGCATATTGGAAATCATTTTGGGAACAGAACCCCTTTCGAATAATGAACGCTGGAGAAGATCTGCATTTCGTAAAGAGTCCGGGTGCTGTTATATATCCTCACCGCTATGTAAAAGGCTATCTGGGCATTATTCATGAACAAAATAAAAGTATAAGATTATACGAAAATCCGAAAGAAAAACTGGAACAATCGAAATGGGTAGCGATGATAGAGGGACCTCAGATTTATCATGATAAAGAAAAAATCATTTATCCTGTCAACGCTCCTCTGGTAAGTTGTATAATGCCTACAGCCAACCGCCAGGACTTTATTCCTGCTGCAATTCAAAATTTCCAGAAGCAGGATTATCCCAATATCGAACTGATTATTATCGACGATGGTGTAAAATCTATTCGGAGATTAATTCCTGATGATCCCCGGATAAAATATTATTATTCGGGATCGGCGAAAAGTGTTGGGGAAAAGAGAAACATTGCCTGTTCAAAAGCTTCGGGAGAATATATTGTGCACTGGGATGATGATGATTGGTATGCCGGGGACTGGATTTCACACCAGGTCAATGCACTTACAGAATCAGGCGCAGATATCTCTGGCATTAATCAGGTACAGTTCTTTTCACCTTCAAGTAACAAATACTGGATGACACATAACTACAATTCCAAATCCCCCTGGCTAACAGGTGCAACTTTGATCTATAGAAGATCCTACTGGCAACAACATCCTTTTAAGGATTTACAGGTTGGGGAAGATAATGAATATGTCAGAAGCAATGGCGCAAGGATCTTCGCGCATGACTATTTCCAGGGATTTATCGCAACTTCACATCAGGACAATACAAACGTCAAGTTTATGAATATGCCGAAATAGAACAGAATCATTTGGTTACACATAAGATACTCTTCTGAGACAGATGGCCTCAGCAAGAAACTATTAATAGAGTAAATTAGTACATGATCACAATTTTTTTTGGTATTTAGAAGGCATCAAAAAGCGACCATGCAATGAGGCGATGCTGAAAACCTGAACAGAGTAGGCAAAAATTAAAGTTTTTTGTTTGCTTTTTGATGGATAAAAGCATTCGCATTTATGGCAAGAGATTGGTATGCATATGATGGACGAGGGGACATCAATATTTCATCGAGTTATTATAGAGTAAATGTAAAACCGAGTTGTTTCGATGGCTTGTCCTTATGTGCAATCTATGTACAGGATGGGAAGCCCAACCCAACAAATATTTCAGCGAACGTAAGGCAGTATATTTTCAACGCACTCGTGACTTCAAGGGCACAGCCCGATCGTGAGGGTCAGAAAAAATATGTCTACTTAAAGGGGCAATTGTAAATCTAAACAGCCCAATGATACAAATCATATGTGCTATTGGGCTGTTTAAAAATCAATCCTTTTCCGCTTTCAGGACCTCCATTTCATAAATCAATGTCGCACCGCCTGGTACATCCTCATCACCATCATCACCGCATGCCAGATCAGAAGGAATATAAACAACCCATTTTGATCCTGCAGGCATGAGCAGAGCAGCTTCTTTTACACCCTCCAATGCCTTATCCAGATGGTGCACCCAGGGCTTCCCATCATCATAAGTGCTCCATAATTTCTTTCCGTTAATTAATGTGGTTTTAAAATGCAGGCTCACTCTGTCAGATAATTTAGGTACTGAACCCTTGCCAGTCTTTATGATTCTATATTGCAAACCAGAACTGGTAGTTTTGATACCGGGCTTAAGTTTGTTCTTCATCAAAAAGGCAGCATTTTCAGCTTTGAATCTCTTTTTCTCCATTTCCCGCTCAAAGACATTACCAAAAGAATCATTTGGCTTGAGATAAATTCTTTTACGACCGTAATCCATAATCACATTGAAACGCTTAATGATCTCAATTCCGAGAATTCCCAGGTAGCCATCTTTGGCCTCTGCCTTTTCATTTAATGTCAGGCGGACACTCATCGGACCGAAGTTAAATCCATTAAAAGACATAGATTTAATATCCGCTACCTGATCTTGTGTGACAGCATTCATCCCTCTTCCTATCGTTCTGCTCGTTTCACCCAGTTTACTGTCAAAATTGTGAAACTTGCTGAAGGGAGTACTGATTAGTAAGGGAAAAGCGTTGCCTGTATCAAACATTACTTTTCCGTTGAAAGTCTCGCCATTAGCTAAAGTGATGGATATAGGAAATCTTGGAATCATAACGCTTTTATTAAATTCGAAGGGAATCGCGGTATAACCGGTCGTATCAGCCGGTTGATTTTGATCATAGAGAGATATCTTCTTGCGGTCAAAATCTATTTTTGTGATATAGCGGTTCATCACTTCATATCCGATGATTCCATCGAGCTTTGTACCTAAGCCAGATGATAAGGAAGCAAAATTGACCATCGTGAGATTGATATGTTTAAACTCCGTGTTTCCGACTTTAATACTTTGGTTCAAAGCCATGATATAGCTTTGACTACCCCCGGAACCTGCCACCGAAGCTGGTAGCCTGCTTTCTTTACTGATGCCAGCTCTTTCTGCCGTAGCAGAGTCGATCATCGCACCGGTGGCACCGGTATCAAAAATAAAATTAAGTGTATCGCTGGTACCTGTCTGTGCTTTTACGAATAAATGCTTGCCTCTAAATTCAAAGGGAAGTTCTGCGACCTGGGCGTAAATAGTATGGATACTGCCGAGTACCAAAGTGGCAGCAAGTAAAATGTTTCTAAATCTCATTCTGGTTTTGTGTGAAGAATTATAAATAACTTATCTACTCATTACTGTATGTGGTTTAAGGGCAATATCCCAGTTGCTCCTAAAGAATAAGTAGGCTCCAATTCCAGAGTTTGGGACATTTGCCCCTATGTTTTCGGGATGTCTTATCCTAATTTGCTGATGTAAGAGAACCAAAAAACCGTCTGATGAATAAGATAAGAATAATTGAAGCAGGGAATGAATTGGGATTGGGAGGAACAGAAAACGTAATCCAGTTGTACAGTAAGTTTCTGGATAAAAATTATTTCGATGTTACTGTTGTGGGTATCAGGACTGGCGGAGCAAGAGCGGAAATAATTGAGAACCTGGGCATTAAGGTCATTGTATTAAAGGGAGATTTGAATGCGCTGAAAGCACTCTTACAGGAGGCCGACGTGTTCCACTGGCACGGTGATGGTTCTTTGAATCCTGAGTTGTTCGAAATTGTAAAAGCAAATAAACCCAGGCTGGTCATTCAAACAAATATTTTTGGCTTACATGACCGTTCCCCATTATATGATTGCATAGACTATGATATGTATGTATCCAAAATGATCCTCATCAGAAGAATGATATTGGACCAGGATCTTGCAGACAACTTTGCTGCCAGAAGAAAAGCATTGGCTAATCCCGTTGACGTTTCGCAGATAACAAATACACTATCATCTGAATCCGAACTGCTTGATTTCAAGATGAATAACAAGATGGAAGACTATTTTATCGTCGGGAGGATTGGCAGGGCAAGCGATGCAAAGTTTGATCTGATAACACTGGATGGATTCGCAGCATTTTCAAGTCAGGTCGGCAATGCTCGTTTTTTACTTGTCGGAGCAACTCCAAATATGCTGGAATACGCAAGATATTTGGGCATCACTGATAAACTGATTGTGTTTGAAAATACATTAGATCTCAAACAATTATTAATGTACTATCAGGCTTTGGATATCTTCCTTGCAGCCAGCAGAATCGGAGAAAGCTTTGGCCTTGTTATCGCCGAGGCAATGGCTGCCGGCATTCCGGTAGTCACGGTAAGCCTGCCCCGTAAGGACAATGCGCAAATAGAGCTGGTGGACAACAATCAAACAGGCCTGGTTGTAGAACGCAGCGCAGACAGCATTGCTTCCGCCCTGTTGTATTTATACCAAAATGAAAAGATCAGAAAGGATTTTGCCATAGCATCAAAAAGAAAAGTTTGGAAAGAGTACCGGGCCGACCATATTGTTGGTAGCCTGCAGAACCTCATCCTGAACCATTTTGACATGCCACAGGCAAATGAATATGATTCACTGATCAAAGAGTACGCTGATGAGATTTTAGTTGAATACGCGAACAGATGTACAGATCTGTGGATTCCAGAATCATAATTGTTCTACCAGCAAATTGTAACAAATGTCCCTCGCTGTACCAACACTTCAAGCATAACTTAAGTAAAAAAGAATATATGTATTTAGATGCCGGATCAAGCTTAATGCCCATATTTTCATGGCCAAAAAATTTTACTGAGGTTGACACGAGTTTTCCGCTGGTAACCTGCATTATGCCAACTGCCAATAGAGAGGACTTTATTCCAAAAGCCATAAAATACTTTTTACAACAGGATTATCCTTACAAGGAATTGGTGATCATCGATGATGGATATGAATCAATAGCACGCATGATCCCCAATCTGTACAGTATCAGGTACTTCTATCTCAAAGAGAAGCAATGCATTGGCACAAAGAGAAATATCGCCTGTGAAAAGGCCGCTGGAAGTATAATCATGCACTGGGATGATGACGACTGGTATGCGAATAACTGGATCTCCTACCAGGTCAACAGCATCATAGAAAAAGAGGTCGATATCTGTGGATTAAGCCACGTTCAGTTTTTTTCTGTAAGGGAAAACAAATTCTACATCTCCAAAAATGTCAACGCAAAAAAAAACTGGCTGACTGGTGCTACGCTTGCCTACCGAAAAGCATTTTGGAACAAGCACCCCTTTAAAAATATACATATCGGGGAAGATATTTTATTTGTAAGAAACAAGAACGCCAAGGTTTTTGCACACGACTATTTCAAAGGTTTTCTGGCAATTGTGCATGCAACAAATGCGAGGCTAAAAGAATTTTAATTTTCCTGCATGAATCATCAAAAAAATCTTAATCAAGCTAAATGCTTTTACAAGCTCATTACATGTATTTATGTAGCAGAAATCAAAAGATCAAGTGAAAAACGAGAAAAAATACTGAAACCTAAATAGCTAAATGTTAAATATTTATGTAGATTAGCCGCGCCTATTTACACATATAAGTTGTAGGTAACGCTTAACCAAATATGTAAACCAAAACATTAACCTATACCTAAACATAGGAGCTATGAAATTAAAATTTAACGTGTTTATGCTCTGCATGATCCTTGGGATGTGTGTAGCCAAAGGACAAACTACACCTGTAAATCCTAAATTATTAAAAAGCTCATGGCCTGCATATTGGGTCACCTCCCCTAATGCCATGCAAAGGGAGTATGGTGTGTACCATTTCCGCAGAACATTTAACTTATCTGCAGCTCCCGCAAATTTTATCGTTCACGTAAGTGCTGACAATAGATACCGCTTATTCGTAAATGGAAAACCGGTATGCTCAGGTCCCGCTCGTGGAGATCTCTTCAATTGGTATTACGAGTCTATAGACATCTCATCATATTTAAAGAGAGGTTCAAACACAATCGCCGCATTAGTCTGGAATATGGGAGAATTGGCAGCTGTTGGTCAGATATCCAATCAAACAGCTTTTATGCTGCAGGGCAATGGTGATCCGGAAAAAATAGTGAATACGGGCAAGGATTGGAAAGTAAGCATGAGCAAGGCCTTTTCTCCATGCTCAAAAGATAACATGAAACGTTTACAGGCATACATGGTAGTTGGGCCTGGAGATCAGGTTGATGGAAAAAAATATGCCTGGGGTTGGGAGAATTTATCATATGATGATAGCAAATGGGACAATGCCCTGGAAATCACACATCCAGAGCCTGTTGGCTACGGTACTGACAATCAATGGACAGTGACCCCACGCAGCATACCATTATTTGAGGAACAATTGACAAGGTTTGCCTTTCTTCGAAGGTCATCAGGCATGGAAGCGAACAGTGATTTTTTGCTGGGGAAGAGCGCTTTGAAAATCCCGGCGCAGCAAACAGTGAGTATTCTTATTGATAATTCTGTAAATATATCAGGATATCCGGAAATTCTTACCGCGCACGGAACTGGAGCCACAATCAGGCTCACTTATGCGGAATCATTGTTTGATGCGAAAGGTGTCAAAGGCAACAGGAATGACATTGATCAGAAAGAGATCAAAGGAAATTACGATATATATTTACCAGACGGAGGCGATGACAGGAAATTCCGGCCCTTGTGGATCCGGTCTTTCCGTTATCTGCAGCTAGATATTACTACAAAGGATGAGCCCCTTGAGATCAGAGATATCTATTGTATGAAAACTGGTTACCCCCTGGAAATGAATGCATCCTTCTCCAGCAGTGACCCTACGCTGCGTGAAATTTGGAATGTTGGATGGCGCACAGCGCAGTTGTGTGCGGGAGAGCAATATTATGATACTCCATACTATGAGCAGCTGCAATACACCGGCGATAGCCGGATACAGGCGCTGATCTCGCTGTACATAAGTGGTGACGTCCGGCTGATGCGAAAAGCGATTCTTGATTTTTACCACTCCCGAACACCGGAAGGCTTAACGCAGGGCCGCTATCCAAGTAACCGTCTGCAAATCATTCCAACGTTTTCGCTATTTTGGATATCAATGATTCATGACTACTGGATGTACAGGCATGACGATGCATTTGTAAAACAATTTTTGCCGGCTATCAACGAGATCACGGAGTGGTACAGTGTGCGGATTGATAAGGATAAAAAGATGCTCGGGCCGCTTACCTGGTGGAATTTTATAGACTGGGACAATTTCAATGATTGGGGAACGGCCCCCGGAGCTGATAATGGTAATTCATCAATTATTACGCTTCAATATGCATATACTCTTAATCAGGCCGCCGATCTTTTCAAATCATTCGGTCATGTCAGCCAGTCGGACGAAATGAAGTTACTGGCTGCAGAATTGAATCAAAATACGTTCATGGCATGCTTTAATGCTGAGAAGGGATTAATAGCTGATACGCCCGATCAGCAAACTTACAGTCAGCACGCCGGAATTTGGGCAGTCCTTAGTGGAGCGGTACCACAAAATGAAGTTCCCAGAATCATGCAGAAATTACTGCAGGACAAGTCAATAGGCCAGGTCACTTTCTTTTACCGTTTTTATCTAACCCAGGCATTGCGAAAAGCAGAGCTGGCTGATGTTTATTACAGTGAGCTTACTCCATGGCGCGACATGCTGAAGCTTGGTTTAAGTACTTTCGCAGAAAAACCCGAACCTACAAGGTCTGATTGCCATGCATGGAGTGCAAGTCCTAACTATGATTTTCTGGCAACGATTTGCGGGATCACCTCTGATGCGCCGGGATTTGAAAGAGTGCTGATCAGGCCTTTTCTGGGGGAGCTAACCCAGGCAGAATGTACCATGCCACATCCATCTGGACAGATTGCTGTAAAGCTTCAGCGCACAGGTGAATCCGGGGTCAGAGCGGAAATTAAATTGCCAGAAGGATTAACAGGAACATTTGCATGGAAGAATAAAACCTCAAAACTTCATAGTGGCACTCAGACTATTGTTTACTAGTTATTTAGGGCGGACCTGTTAGCGTCAAAGGTTACGAAATCAATTATATGACCGGTCAAGTTTAGATTGCCCCAAAATTCCCTTCAGTTATAGATGTAATTGTTAAGATAAATATTTCCATCTAAAAAGGTCAGAAATCCTATATTTTGCATAATTAGAGGGTTTGAAGCAATAAATTAATATTAATGATAAGATACAGGCATAAGTTGACAATAAAATGTTAGTATATTTTGCGCCAGGAATAATTTAAGTAAATGATATTTTTCGTATTTTGTTGATCATTAATTATTTAATAGCCTATGAATTACGTTGTGATGCCCCCCACATAACAAATAAAATATTGATTTATTTTATCATGATTTGGAGTAAGGCAAGGCCATGCTCATGCAAATCAGCCTATAATTAATTGTTCGTATCACATTTAAACTATCGTATGAAATGGAAAATGAGGAATTGTTCAAGTTGTTAGCTGGAAAATATCCTTTACGTCCTGAGTTAAAGGAAAAACTCAATGAGATGATTAAGAGGGAATATTATGCAAAAAGTCAGGTCATCCTGAAACCTGGCCAGATATCCAACAGGGCCTGGTTCATTGAAAAAGGTGCCGCCATGGGTGTGATTTTCAGAGAAGAGAAAAAGGTGCCCTTTTGGTTTTGGAACGAAGGTCAGTTGATGATCTCCTTAAATAGTTTCTTTAACCAGGTACCGTCGGAAACGTATATCGAATTGCTGGAACCCAGTGTACTGCTCTCGATATCCTATGAGCATGTAAGCGAGATTACCCGGCTGTATCCAGAGTCAAATGAATATATCCGAAAAGTGATGCATGAGTACCAAAAAATGAGTGAAAAGAGAATTCTGGAATTTGCGGCCTACTCTCCTGAAGAACACTATCTCCACCTGATGAAAGACTGTCCTGCAATCTTCAGGAAAGCATCAGTAGAAAGTATCGCCGCATACCTCGGCATCTCACGTAAAACGCTCAACCGCATTAGAAACCGGACACGAAGGATGTAATCTTAAGCAGGTAAAAACAGCCCCCATTAGGGACAGAAGGCCATTCGATTGGGTCATCTGTCCCTTTTTTTTTGACCTTTCTCCCTTAACTTGGTAGTATAGAATCAGAGAAAATTTTAAATGGATCTAACCTCTTAAATAAACAACACTATGAATCCGCATCCTTTTATCATCTTAATTACGGGACTTCTAATTTTATTATGGGCCTATGCATCTTTCTCCAAATTATTTGATCTGAAGCAGTTCAATCATGCACTGATGATCCAGGTATTCCCGCGTTGGTTGGGAAAGATTTTATTGTTCGCACTTCCTATAAGCGAGATCGCTTTGATTGTGCTGCTGCTGATTCCTGAGACACGACTGATCGGAATGTACTCATCAATGTTTTTGATGGCTTTATTCACATTGTATGTGGGTGGTGCGGTATTTCATATTTATGACCGGCACCCATGTGCTTGCGGTGGACTATTTGGCCGCCTGGGATGGCACAAACATTTTAAAGTAAATATTATGCTCACACTGATTGCACTTGCAGGTGTAATTCTAATGGAGATCTAAGACATTAACCACGAATGGTTGATTATATATTGTTTTTTTGAATGATGAGCATGAGGGTAAGGCGGGATGGATGTCCCGCCTCCTTTGGTTAAGACATCAATCTCACCGCTGATTCCGAAAGAAAGGTAGATCCTTTAGGGATACAGTTCTCATTAAACATCACTTTAGGATGATGAAGAAAGTATGTTTCCTGCTCCTCTACCGCAGCTCCTAAAAAGTAAAATACAGAAGAAACCTGTCTCGAATAAAACGCAAAGTCTTCAGCAATCAGCTGCCCGCCCTGCTGGATAATGTTAGCACCAAAGATTTCCTCCTTTACTGTCCCTAATTCTGCATCAATTTTTGAGTCGTTTAACAGGCTCGGATAATAAGCAGTAAATTCCAGATCGATTTTACAGGCATAGGAAATCTCCATACCAGTAAGCAAAGCCTTAAGCCTCTCCACAATGGTATTGTAAGTCTCTAAGTTTAATACCCGCAAACTTCCTTTTAGGATAACTGTTTCAGGAATGATATTATAAGCTGGCTCGCCAACAATTTCTGTTGTGGTAAACGCAAGGACTGCAGGCTGGGTGGGCGCAGTATGTGAAATAATGGATTGAGCTGAAACAATCAATTGGCTGCTGATCAGCACAGGATCAATCACATGTTCCAAAGCTCCTGCATGACCGGAGACACCTTTAACAGTGATAATGAAATTACAAACATTTGAAAGTGCTTCCCCATGAGTGAAACCCAGGGTGCCAAGTCTCATCAATGGATTAACATGGAGACCGATTACCGCTTTCGCATTTTTGAGTTTGCCGCTTTCTGCAATAATCTGCCCGCCGGACTTTCCCGATTCCGGGCTGCGTAAATTTCCCTCTTCCGAGGGCTGAAACAAGAACTTCACTGTTCCGTTAAAGTCACGCTGCTGCAACAGGTATGCAGCACCCAAAAGCATCGTCGTGTGAAGATCATGGCCACAGGCATGCATCTTATTTTCATAGACAGAGCTAAAGGATAAACCGGTATCCTCCTTTATTGGTAATGCATCCATATCAGCTCTGAGCACAACTATAGGGCCGGTTCCTTTGCTTAGTGTAGCAAGCACGCCCGTCTCAGCTACCATCTCAAAAGGTATATGCAGTCCCTCTAAATGTCTTTGTACGAGTGACGACGTCCGAAATTCCTTAAAACCCAGTTCAGGATGTTGGTGCAAATCTTGCCGGATTTGAATCAGCTTTTGAAACAATTGATTTTCCATACTGCGAATATAGAGGAAAAGTGGTTATGCAGTCCAAAGCTACTTTAATATGGTATACTACTGACACCCTTTTAGTTCAAATAATAATTTCAGGTTTTAATGGGAGAAAAGCCGGCTTGTTTATACTATAATGGTACAAACATATCCTAACTGTTCCTGAGTGAACACGAAACCAAAACCAAGAAAAAATATGAAAAAAACATTACTATTCATCATTCCCGTGGCCTTGCTATTTTTGATTGCGTCCTGTGAAAAAGAGAACTACACCATCAAGGGAACGGCAAATATCACTGTAATCAATGCTGCTTTGAACGCTGGGTCCATTAAAGTGAATGCTGGCGCCGGAAATGGATTTGCTTATGCAAAAGCCTCTGACGTTGCCTTTGGCGGCAACGCAATTTACGGTGCCTTTACCGGCAGCACGCCCATAACAGTAGTGAGTTCGACAGACACAACAAAGGTGCTATTTAGCAGGACTGTTGATCTGCAACCGATCAGCACTTTATACATTGCAGGTCTTTCCCCGACCATTGATACAGTGTTTAGAGTTGAAAAATCGATTCCGGTGATTAACAACGCGGTACTGAAACCAGATAGCTCTGTTTATATCCGGTTTGTAAATTTGTCTCCAAATAGTACACCTTTAAATATTAACGTGAGGTTGGCTACAACAAATGAGGTTACAGGCCTGGCCTATAAAGGGATCTCAGAATTAAAAAAATATGCAGCAAAAACCTCCTCGACGACTTACACTTTTGAGATTAGGGACGCAGCAACAAACGTAGTGCAATCTACGCTCAATTTTAATGCAACCAACAACCGTTATAAAACAATAACCATTGTTATACGAGGATTAATGGTGACTGGTACCGGCACTACGGCATTTGGGACCTTCCAGGTGAACCATGTCGGATAAGCAAAATATTTCATAAAAAACAAGCACCTGCCCAGGAAGAAAAAAGGGATTGTTGGTTTACCGGCAGTTCCTTTTTTTATGTTTGCTTCCATCCGAAGAAAATCACAGGTATGAAGCAAAGTAAAGGGACCAGGTATGCTGTTTGGATACTCCCGGTAGCATCAGACAAATATCCCAGCAATGGTGGAAACACTGCACCGCCGATGATCGCCATAACCATGTACGATGAACCCATTGGAGTATTTCTTCCCAAATTCCTGATTGATAAAGAAAAGATTGTTGGGTACATGATTGACATAAAGAATTCGACCCCGATAAATGCAAATAAAGCATCTTTCCCTCCTACTGATACGATGTATAGCATCAACAGTATATTCACTGATCCATACATCAAAAGAAGTTTTGCGGGCTTGATATATCTCATAATAAATGAGCCAAAGTAACGGCCTAACATAAAGCCAAGAAGCAGTAAACCCAGATAGTTGGTTGCTTCATATTCATTCAGACCAGCTACGGAAGTAGCATAAAGAATAAAAAAACTGGACACACAAACCTGGGCCCCCACATAAAAGAATTGCGTAATGATCCCGGAAATCAGTCGTGGATGCAAACTGATCCTGATCTTTTCGTCAATTATCTCTACAGGGGCCTCAGGATTTTGTGCATTTTTCTGAACGCCGGTATCGTCCTGAACAAATCTGGTCAGTAAAAACAGAACCGCTACAATCACCAGTACCAGCCCGATCAGCAGATAAGGAAGCTTTACTTTATGAAAGAGCATGGTATAATAGTTATCAATAGCAACAGGCGAAAGCAGGTCAAGATCAGACTGTGATTTCATATTCTTCCCGATGATCAGCTTACTGATAAACATGGAAGAAATAAAAGCGCCAAGCCCATTAAAAGCTTGGGCAAAATTAAGCCTTTGAGCAGCCGAAGCAGGATCGCCCAATATCGTCATGAAAGGATTGGCCGAGGTTTCGAGAAAAGTCATTCCTGCTGCGATGATAAACAGTGCAAAAAGAAAAAACGCAAATGATCTCGATTCGGCTGCCGGATAGAAAAGAAAAGCGCCCGTTGCAGCCAGAAGCAATCCTGTTATGATGGCTCTTTTATAACCAAAACGCTTCATAAATATTCCTGCAGGTATAGCGATGACGAAATATGCAATCCAATAAGCAGAATCTATCAGGGATGATTGAAATACGCTTAAATGGCAGGCCTTTTTAAGGTGTGGTATCAAGATCGGCAGCAGATTGGCCGTGATCGACCACAAGAAGAATAGACTGATCACCAGAGAGGTTCCGGAAAGAAATGCGCTGGTTGTCGCGGGCGGGGAGATCTGGCCTGAACTTACTTTTTCCATGAATTTTTATGAATTAATTTTGATATTGTTTTTATACTGGCAAACAGCCTGGCCCAAGCGGTGTAAATGTTTTATAGCTGAGCATAAACTCTTGGTGTCCCAATCCCTCAGAGCAGGTTGGTATCCCGGAAGCAACAGCAAGAATTCCTTCAAAAATTTTCTCGCCTGTATCCCTGAGGGTGGTCTCTCCTGTTAGTATACCGCCTGCATTGATATCCATATCTTCTTCCATTCGCCTATATGTTTGCGGATTAGCACAGATCTTAATCACCGGGGAAATCGCAGAACCAACAACTGACCCCCTACCCGTAGTAAAAAGTATAATATGGCATCCGCTGGAAATCATCTCAACGATTTCGACAGTGTCATTGATATTTGGAAAGCCAAATTTCGGCTCCCCATCAGGAACTACATCCATCAGATATAAACCAGGTTGCACGGGTCGGTCACCAGGTTTAATTAATCCGCTGATTTGGCAATCCCCGCTTTTACAATAGGCGCCCATTGATTTTTCTTCAATCGTAGTTAAACCTCCATCGGCATTGCCGGGCGCAAAACTGCCATGGCCCATTGCAGAATAATATCTGGCAGCTTTTTCTACAGACTTTTTTAATTCTATTGCAAGCTGAGGGTTAACCGCCCGGCTGCTCATCACCTCTTCAAGCCCAATCATTTCACCTGTTTCTTCAAAAATTGCAATCCCTTTGTTGGCAACCAGCTTATTGAATGCCAGCCCTACAGCTGGATTTGCAGTAATGCCACTTGTGGCATCACTGCCTCCGCATACTGTACCTACAACGAGGTCATTGACTGTCATTGGCACCATCATTGTATTTCCAATGATTCCCGAACACCAGTCTACCCAGCGGACACCGTCATTAATGGCCTTGCGTGTTCCGCCTGCCTCCTGAATAACAATTGAATTTACAGGCCGCCCTGACTGCCTGATATTTTCTTCCAGCTTTTTACGGTCAAAGCTTTCACATCCCAATGAAATCAGAAGCACAGCACCTACATTTGGATGGGTGCATAATGAATTCATTACCCTGTCTGCATATGCATTGGGATAACATCCGGCAAATCCAATCAACTGCACAGGATGTTCTTTGAACCTTGAAGTGATCTCACGGGCTACATGGTGTGCGCACTCTACAAGGTAGACCACGGTGATATAATTTCGAATACCTTTACGACCATCTTTTCTGAGATAGCCCTGCCATTGCATGTGCGACATGTTTCTGAATTTGGACGGTTAAAACCAGGTCTCGCTACAAGACCTGGTTGATTGATTGGTTGGTTAGGCTGGGGTTGGCATCCCCAGGGTACTGTTTTTCATAGGTATAAGTAGGAATATAATCACTTTTCATGTTATGCAGGTGCACGTGCCCGCCCATCTGAATATCTTCAGTTGCCGAGCCAATTGGAACACCGTATTTGATGATTTTTCCACCGGATTCAATAAATTGAGCAGCAACCTTATGACCAATTCCGACAGGCTTATCAAAATAATATTCAGTCCTGCGGATATGCAGGTGTTCCCCTGCCTGGATGTCCGCCGTGACAATCATAACGTTATCCAGTGAATGTATTTTGATCAGTTTATCCATCTATCAGAATTTCTTAAATTTCAGATAAGCATCTACCGGATCCGTTCCGGATAATATTGCTTTGCGCACCAGATTTTCGGTTCGCATAATCTCTTCTGTTTTTGTAACCACTTCCTCAGCTTTTGCTTTGGGAATAATAATAATTCCGTCGCGGTCCGCCAGAACAAAATCCCCTGTTCGTATATAAACACCACCGATCATGATACTTGCTCCCATTTCAGTTGCAGACCAGGTAGCAACAACATCACGAGGTGTAAAATAGGTACAGAATACAGGAAAGCCAATGCTTTCGATGAAAGAACTGTCTCTGCAGCCTCCATCAACAATATATCCTTTAATCCCTTTATAGGTAAGAGTTTCAGCAGATAATTCGCCCATATGAGCCAAGGTATCATCATTGGGCTGGCAGATCAATACATGTCCTGCAGGTGCAACAGACAACATTTCGCACCACTTCAGCAACGAGGTATCTTTATCAAGACTCTGATCAATTGCCCCCGTTACAGTAAAGACAGGCCCTGCAATTTTATGTTGCAGGTTCATTGGCCTGATGTGA
Source organism: Pedobacter westerhofensis (assembly GCF_900182595.1). GTDB lineage: Bacteria > Bacteroidota > Bacteroidia > Sphingobacteriales > Sphingobacteriaceae > Pedobacter > Pedobacter westerhofensis. Next base: position 27,981 of record NZ_FXTN01000018.1, read on the forward strand.
TTGGGCAATAACTGGTCTGGATATCCCATATTCCTCATCACGTCATAAACCGCACCGGTATAACACAGCTCAAGCCTGCCTGTTAATATATCCTCTGACTTTGTGATATGAAGCATAATTGAACTATTGATAATATTTGGTTAAGTAATATTAAAAGTAAATATCGCGCTCAAAAAAAGTATTGACAATGGAAATGCTTATCAATTACATGTATTATTTTACGATTCTTTAAAAATTTCAACAACAAATGCCTACTCATGAGCTACGGGAAAAATGATATTGATCCAGAACATTACTGGAAGGGAGAAGGACGAAAACTATTAGTGATACCACCGAAAGTAATCCGCCAGACAGCAGCTGCTAACCCATTACTGACTAATCTGTATATTAAAGAGTTGGGCCATTATCCAGCGGCTGATAAACATTATACAAACCGAAAAAATGGCTGCCCGGAAATGGTTGTTATGCTATGCACCAAAGGGCGGGGCAGCTTTACCGTAAGCTCTGAAAAACATACCATTTTGCCCGGTCAATATTTTATATTGTTCCCGGATGAACCGCATGAGTATGAGGCAGACATTATAGATCCCTGGAGTATCTATTGGTTCAAAATTGGAGGAGCTTTTATATCTGGTTTTTGCAAGAAAGCCATAATAAATAACTATAATAGACCGGTATATGCCAAAGAACTGGTAGAGATACGAAGGTTATTTGAGGATCTGATTACAATGCTCGAAAACGGTTACAGCATAGACAGGATATTGTACGCCAACATGACTGTCCAACGCATCTTAGCCATACTGCTTTATAGTTCTGAGGAAACATCTAAAGAAACTAAAAAGCTGTCTAACAATGTGATTAAGCTGTTGAGGGATAATATTGCAGAAAAGTTTGCACTGGCTGAGCTGGCTGATCAGTTCTCCTATTCTACATCTCAGTTTTCAAATATTTTTAAGAAGGAAACGGGATACTCTCCAATCGACTACTTCATACAGTTGAAGATCCAGGAGGCTTGCAGATTACTTCATCATACCGATTTGAGAATTTATGAAGTGGCACTGCAGGTTGGATACACTGACCCCTATCACTTCTCAAAAACATTCAAAATCATAATGGATATTTCTCCCGAGCAGTATAGAATCATTTTCAAAAAATAAGAATATAATACATTACTGAAGGAATAACCAACATTATTCAATTTCACTTATCCGACTGATAATAGACGCATAGAGCCGTTCCTTTATCTCTTTGACTTTTGCTTCCTGAAAGAAATCCAGAATATTATCCCCATATCTGAAACTGTCGTAATAATCCTCGACAATAAACTCTTGCCAGGAAGTTGCTGTATATGCAAGGTAGGCATCTACAGCTTCTGAAAATTCTAATTTTTCCATAGGTTGGTTTGTTTAGATAAATAGCCTTTTATACATATGTATGTAATGAAAGACAAATCTCCTACACCAATTAGGAATAATTTTTTCAGTTCGCAAATATTTTAACTCAAGAAAACGCCATTTCCTTGACCAAAGACTTTATTATCGGGATGAATACGCTAGCACTCTACACAAAAAAAATTCCTGCTCACAATCATTTTATGCAAGCAGGAATACTTTGTAGAATTACTTATACTTATCCCACATCTTCGCGACCAGCTGAAATACCCTGTCGCCGATCCCTTTTTCAACTGCATCATTATACATCTCCTCGATGTCATAATTATGCCTGCAGGTATAGCAATAGTCTTCTATCACAAATTCTTGCAATGGGTTTGCTGTATCTGCCAAATATGCATCCACAGCATCTGAAAATTCTGTCTTTTTCATATAAGATGTTTCATTATAAGTCGTATGTTTTGATACAATCTCCTATGCAAAATAGAAATTATTTTTATCCATTCCTATCCCACAATTTAGTAAAAGTAGTGAGACACATTCAATTCCGATTCAAAAACCTCAAAAAAGACATATATAAATGGTTTTACCAAGTGATTAAAAATATTTTAATTTTATCAGTAAAAACATGTCTAAATATTTTTTTCGAAACCGCATTTTATTTCAGCGGGCAGAAACTGAGAATAATCATTGCTTTGCTCAGGAAATCCCGTAAACTCGAAAAAGAAGTCAGCAACTGGTTCTGCACAGTTTTCTGAGAAATCCCCAGAACTTCGCTGATCTCGCGGGTAGATTTTTCATCTACATATTTCATCTGAAAGATCGCCCTGCGCTTATCCGGCTGGAGTGCCATCCAAAACGTAATGATGCCTTTCAGTTCTTTCTCATTAAAGAGCGAATCTGCCTGCAGGCTGGACAAGATCATATGCTCTAAAGGTTCTTCAAACTCCGGTGTAGATTTCCCTTTTTTATATAACATAAATACCTGGTAACGCACTGCGGTAAGCAGATAAGGATAGATATTCTGTATATTTCTTTTGCCCCTGGAAGTCCACAGATTTGAAAATACATCTTGGACAATCTCTTCGATCTTCTCGATGCTTTTTAAGCGCTTATAGGTGTCGTTGTAAAGCCTCTTCCAGTATCTTTCATAGATTTCATCAAAAGCTAACCTGTCACCCTCTACAAGCAGGGAAACCAGCTTTACATCTGTATAAGTACTATAGGTGGATAATTTATAAATCATAGTCTTTCTTGTTTAGGGAGGTAACACAGATAAGAGGAAATGATCGGTAACGGAGATTTAAGCATCTACAATCAATATAACAAGGAATGATCAATTATTTAACATACATATATGGAACAATTGACCCTGTCAACTATTCCATATAAAAAAACGAGACGTTATTTAGGTACTATCTATTGAAGAGATTCCTCTAGGGCATCACGTAGATAGTTCTGCCTTCTATTTTAAAATGAACCGATTCTGTCAGTTCTAATTTCTTCAGCACTTTAGAAACATTACTATACCTGGAGAGCGTGCCGCTAAAGAACAGTTTATTCTTAGCATCCATTCCTTTGTATTGAATATCTACATCATACCATCTGGCGATTTTCCTGAGTATGCTTTCCAGTGATTCTTCATCAAACATAAAGTATCCGTTTTTCCAGGCAACAGCTTCATCGATGTCAATATTTTTGACCGTTATATCCGATGAAGGAAGCGCTGAATTGAGAACAGACTGCTGGCCCGGCCTGATGACGATTTTCGCTTTTGAGCCGAGACTGGTTACCCTTACACTGCCCTCGATCAGGCTTGTTTTGGTTGCAGGTTCGTCTGCATAGGAATTGATATCGAAATGCGTCCCAAGCACTTCTACAACCTGATGATTGCTGAGTACCCTGAAAGGTTTTGATTTGTTATGGGCAACTTCAAAATAAGCTTCTCCGCTGAGTTCTACCTGACGATCCTTACCGTCGAAAGCTAATGGATACCTGAGAGATGAAGCGGCGTTGAGCCAGACCTTTGTGCCGTCTGCAAGCAGTAACTGGTACTGTCCGCCTTTTGGGGTTTCCACACTATTGTATGCCACCGTATTTTTTGCAGAAGCAGAAGAATTATAGATCAGGTGACCTTCCTTGCTTTTGCTGATACTGGTACCATACTGATTGGCGATGCTGCCTGTACGGGCGTCATTGAGGGAGATCTTTTGCCCATCAGACAAGGTCAGAATAGCGTTATTCCCGCCCGGGGCCACATCGGCTACCATCTTCTGTTGACTAAACTGTTTTAACTGTGGCTGCCGGGAATGATAAAAATAGATCCCTATCGTAGCTGCCAGCAATATACTGGCTGCTACAGAAAGGTATTTCCAGGGTACAACGGAGTGAAATTTATCTTCCTGGTCAATTCTTGTGTCGATTGCAGATTTGAGGCGGTCGTGGATAACCCTGACCTCCAGCTTATCAATGCTGTCCAAAATATCTGGTTCAGATGAAAACAGGTCAAAATACTGTTCTACCGTAGCAGCCTGTTTAGCAGTTGCATTTCCGTCCAGATAAAGTTCAACAAGTCGTAAAAATTCTTTTTGATTGGGTGTGTTCATAGCCTATATCCATACAGTATATGTATTGATCACAATGTCCCAAGCGGAAAGTATTTTTTTAGTTCCCGTCAGATTCCCTGATCCTTTTCATGATCGCCTTGAACACCCGGTCGCTGATCTCTTTGATCTGGGCTTCATCCAGGAGGTCCAGGATATCGAAACAATGACTATAACTTTCGTAATAATCTTCGACAATAAATTCCTGCCAGGAGTTCGCTGTCTGGCCTAAATATGCATCAACAGCTTCTGAAAATTCTGATCTGTCCATGTTGTTTTGTTTAATATAGAGTTTGTAATTACCTGACTATCTCCTATGTAAAGTAAAAATATATTTTTTGGCAGAAGGATATACTTGACCAATGCGCGTATCACCTTGGTTAACGGGCACATGTTAGAGGTAAAAGCTATAAATCATAATCTATAATTGAATTGTATAATTTATTCTAACAACAATGCAGTTATTATAGAATAAAATGATAAATTAGATATTACTTTTATTAATTGTTATCTGGTATTATGAGAAAGCTTATTTATAACATAAAAGTGCTTCGTGAGACTGCTGGATTGTCTATCGAAGAATTAGCCAGGGAACTGGGAACAACTCCACGCTCCTATCTCAACGTGGAAACTGAACAGACGGAGATCACACTGATGCTCTTCAGGAAGTTACTGAGGTTTTACAAAATCTCTGCTTCTGAACTGGTAGAGTTTGGTCTTACCAGGGAACAGATCGACCTGAAGTATATGACTCCGGTTGACCTGATTACGCATCCGCTTGGGCGCGAAGCTGTATTGGTACAGCTGGAGATCGCGGATATACTGAGGCATATCATTGAACTGAAGATCAGCGCGCACTCGAAATTTATTCCTTTTAATCCAAATTAGAAATTCCTTTACCTGCGGATGGGCTTTATGCAGATTATCCTTTATATCCGGGCGGAAGGAAGCTGCTACTCCTGTGTTTTAAGTTCTTCAATTTTGTCATGCAGCTGATTGAGGCGCATGAGAAAAACATCTGCCGATTTGAGCGTGCCATTACGCTTTAAATAGCTGAAGTGCGACTCAAGAAAAAGCGGAATATCTTCGATCACTACTCCCTGTACCAGCTCTACTTTCTCTGGTAATTCAATCCCTGCAAAATATGCTTCTAATTCTTCGCTTGACATGCCGCTAAGTTAAAGAAAAATTGTCCCGCGAGAAATATAAATAGATAAATCCGGCGGGATAATTAGTGCTTTGCTCCGCCGGATGAAATTCAATTTTGAAAACGTTAACTAAAGTTTGGCTCGTCTGCGCTTGGTCCGTAAGTGCCCGGAATCGGAATATCCAGTAATCGCAGATAAACGCCCAGTTGCGCACGGTGATGGATGGTCTGGCTTAAAGCATGGCGGACCAGCCCGCCTTTAGTGAGCGACATCAGTACCTGATCGCCATTTTTCAACAGCCAGGTTGGTGTCAGATCTTCTTCTTTTGCAATTTCCAGTTTCTCCTTCGCCCCTGCTAAAGATTGATCGAACAAGCCAAGCAGGTCATGGTTGTTTTCTAATGCAGGTGGCGTGTATTCGTTTCCCTGGAAATCAAGTTCATCTGTAGTGAATGCCATACTGACCCAGGAAGGAAGTTCGGCCACATGTCCGGCAAGCTGTTTAACCGACATACTTTTCTGATGCGGCTGCCAGTCATATTTGTCTTCGGGAACGCGTTCCAGCATTTTACGGGTAACTACAGATTCTTCTGTAAGTTCTTTCAGAAATTCTTTTGGAGTTGACATAATTGTTTTTTCTTTGGTTTATAGCGCAAAGAAACCAAGGCCTGGTGACAGCTATATGTCAGTAGCTATTGATGTTTTTAGAAATCGCTGCAAATAAAGATTTGACGCGTTGCTGCAAGGCCTCGGGTTTGAGGATAACCGCATAGTCGGCGAAACTCATATACCATCTTGCGAAACCTTCCAGATGTGTACTCAAAAACTGCATTTCTATGCCTTTGTCGCTTTCTTTTTCCGAAACATATCCCTGATAATATTTCTGTTCGCCCAGATGCAGCGAAGCTTCTTTATCCACCAGAATGGTAACATCATGCAGTTTCATATCCTTAAACTGCTCACTGAGATATTGCTTAATCGAAGGATGGACATCATCATAATGTTCTTCAGTAATGCTGATATCCCTGATCCTGTCGAAACGGAAATCCCGATAACGTTTTCGCAGCCGGCACCAGGCAATGAGGTGCCAATGGTTTTCGAGGTAAAAGACACCTGCGGGTTCGATCATTCTTTGCGTATGTTCCTGACGGTAATACGCGAAGTAGTCCAGCCGCATCAACTTCTTTTCTGCGATGGCATTAAGTATAATCTGCAGGCGGTTTTGCTGCAGGCTGATCTCAGGTCCGCGGTTATTAGTTACAACCTCGATCCGATGATCAATATTTTCGAGGTAATCCTTGTCGCTCGTTTTCAGCACCGCCCTGATCTTATCCAGGGCAAGACTGTATGAATTTCCGTTTTTGGCATCTGTCAGGTTAGTGACCAGCTTTTCTGCAGTGATGAACGCGGTGGCTTCTTCCCGGCTGAACATCACTGGCGGAAGCCTGTAGCCCTCCATGATGGAGTAACCTATACCTGCTTCTCCAATAATTGGAATCCCTCCCTGTTCTAGCGACCGTATATCTCTGTAAACGGTACGCAGGCTGATATCGAAGCGGTCGGCAATATCCTGTGCCCTGACAGTCCTGCGGGATTGCAGCTGAATGAGAATGGCAGACAGGCGGTCTAAGCGGTTCATAATTCAAAGCTAATATTTCATCTCCAACAACAATAAAATATTATATCATTGAAAATTTTCATTCCTTCCAGGAGTTAACCTAAAACTATCAGGTTTATTACAGGATTTATGGTCAGTTACAACGCTCTTTGCCCTCTTTAATTTAAAAAAATCGTTATTATTACCCATCTAATTAACGTTAACGCATGAAGATCATTTTTAGGAACCTCACTTTCTGGGTACTGATAGCTATTATCGCAGGTATTTTATTAGGCCACTACGCCCCTGCAGCAGCAGTAAAAATGGAAATCGTGGGCAAGACCTTCGTAGACATTATCAAATTGTTCATTGGCCCGATCATCTTCCTGACGATCGTATTGGGCATCAGTGGCATGGGCGACTTAAAAAAGGTTGGGCGCATTGGCCTGAAATCATTGGTTTATTTTGAAGTGCTGACGACTTTTGCGCTTGCCATAGGGATTGTAGTAGCTGTGATCATTCAGCCTGGTAAGATCAGCAAGACAGGTTTGCAGGAACAGGATCCTTCAAAATATACGCATGCGCAGGGCGCAGCAGGCTTCGACTGGGGACAGTTTTTTCTTTCGAACTTTACGCTGCAGGTATTATTGGTAGCGATTATTGTAGGTATCGTTCTGAACTTCTCTAAACATCGCGAAACTGCTGTGGTTAAACTGAGTGTGCTGTCAAAGCTGGTATTCAAAGGATTGAAGTACGTGATGTACCTGGCTCCTCTTGGCGCTTTCGGAGGTATGGCTTATACCATAGGCAAGTTTGGACTGGAGACGCTGATCCCGCTGGCAAAACTAATGGGAACGGTTTATCTGACGATGTTCCTTTTTGTATTCCTGATCCTGGGGGCTATTCTCCGTTATTATAAATTGAGTATTTTCAAGTTTCTGAAATATATCAAAGAAGAACTGCTGCTTGTTCTGGGAACTTCATCTTCTGAATCGGCATTGCCGACGCTGATGTTGAAACTGGAGAAAATGGGTTGCAGCAAGTCCGTTGTTGGATTAGTAGTGCCTACGGGTTATTCTTTTAACCTTGATGGTACTTCGATCTATTTGAGCATGGCGGTGATCTTTTTAGCGCAACTGTACAATGTGCATCTTTCATTAGCTGAAATGGCGAGAATCATCGGGATTCTGATGATTACCTCTAAAGGTGCGGCTGGTGTTACGGGCAGCGGCTTTATTATTCTTGCCTCTACGCTGACTGCAATACATAAGATTCCTATTGAAGGTCTGGCGTTTTTATTGGGTGTAGATAAGTTTATGAGCGAAGCGCGTGCAATCACTAATATCATTGGAAATGGTGTTGCTACCATTGTAATTGCCAAGAGCGAAAACGAGTTTATTGCTCCTGCAGGTGGAGTGTTTGAGCAGCAGGAGTTTGAGTAATTATTCCATTAAGCGCCAAGCAGAACCTTACCACTTCTTTCAACCCGCCATTTGGTAATTGGGTTAAAGTGGTACCCTCCTTTGCTTTCACGTGCAGCGGATAACTCCTGGTAAGAGGGTTGTACATATCCGGTTTCATCCACTGCGCGGCTCATGATTTCGGTTTCGCGGCCTTCCCATTTCCATAGGTAGCGGAAAGCCGTATGTGCTTTATCCAGAACCGGGCCTTGTAGTTCAGCAGGCGCCCAGGATCTTCCTGCATCCACACTGATCTCAACTTTTACGATCTTCCCCCTGCCAGTCCAGGCGATGCCCCTGATCTCAACGTAACCTCTTTCCAGCTGTACGGGAAAAGATGGAAACGTGATGATTGACCGTGCATCCATCACAAAGCTAAACTGGCGGATCTTACCGCCTTTGACGGTTTCTGTATATTTTGAGGTCTCCTCACGCGTCATATACGGCTGATCTGACAACTCAATTCTCCGCAGCCATTTCACAGATGTATTCCCTTCCCATCCCGGCAATAGTAACCGTGCAGGATAACCCTGTTCGGGCCGTACGGCCTCGCCATTTTGCGCATAGGCGATCATGGCATCGTCCCAGCCCTTGCTCACCGGTATACTTCTGGTCATTACCGCAGCATCGCCGCCCTCGGCAAGAAACCAGCTGGCTTTTTCGCGGACACCCACTTCCCTGAATAAGGTAGACAGCATCACTCCTGTCCATTCGCTCTGACTGGTTAAACCACAGATTTCCTGCGGGCTCATCTCTTCTTTCCCGGAGCGGAAGTTCCCCGAACATTCGATAAAACAGGTACGGGTAACCGAAGGAAATCTTTTCAGATCTGCCAAGCTGAAAACCAGGGGTTTGTCCACCATTCCATGAATCACCAGTTCATATTTCTGAGGATCGATCACAGGAATGCCACCATGATGCCGCTCAAAATGCAATGCAGATGGCGTAATTGTCCCGTAAAGATCCTGCAGCGGTGTCCGGGAAGAGGTAAGCGAAGGTATACGCTGAGGATTTTCAAAAGAAGAAGGCATTCCCGAAACACTTGGGCCTCTGCCCGGTATCCTGGTAGGATCAGCAATTAAATCTGCAGCAGTCAATGACGTGGAATCGGTAAGCAATGGAGGAACAACCGATTCCGGAACAGCAGCCTGCACCATTTTGCCCACAGAAGTTTGTACAAGCACCACGGCAGCAGTTGCTGCTCCGCCCAGCAATAACCTGCGACTGATCTTGCGGTCGGTAAATAACTTATTTTCTGAATTCTCTTCCTTCATCGCTATACATTTATTTTAAGCCTTTTCAGCAGAAGCCTGCTCAATCTCATCTCCTGTTAGCTGAAACTACAGGCACATCTTATTTTAACGCTGTCCCGCCTTCGCGATCGTCCTCAACATATTTCTCTTTCGCCGGCATCACAATCTTCGGTAATGATTTTTCAGTGATTACAGTACCTGAAGAAATGATATGGTTACGGTATAAAAGATAAGCGGTAAGATGGTACACCTCCTGATTGCTCAGCGATCCGGGTGCGTTATATGGCATTGCTCTTCTGACATAATCGAAGATCGTAGTGGCATACGGCCAGTATGTCCCGATTGTTTTGGGTGATTGATCAGCTTTTTGTCCGGCAGTATTATTCTTAAATTCAGCATAATCAACAAACAAAGGTTCTCCGGGAAGCTTAACTTCCGTCTTTTTTCCGTCGCCGTGACAGGCCAGGCACTTGGTATTGTAGATGAGCTTACCGGCTGCGATATCCCCGGAGCCTACAGGTAAACCTTTGCCGTCTGGGCGGACATCAATATCAAGCGCGCTGATCTCAGCCGCACTTGCAGCACGGCCAATCCCAAATTTCTCAGGATAACTTGCCTTTGTTCTTTTTAAAGAAGTGACGACGATCACCACTGCTGAAATGACAAAAAACAGCAGGGTGATCACGTAACGATTAATGAGTGCCCGGTTATTCATTGTTAAAGTTCATCAAATCGCGGCTGCATTACCAAATAAAAACCAGGCAATAGCAAGCGTCACAAATACATTAAACAGCTGCGCAATCAAAAAAGCATACAACGGTTTCTTATTTTCGTTCTTAAACAGATCCTTGAAATTAGTCTCCAGTCCGATACTGGTGAAAGCCAGTGTAAACCAGGCATTCTGCAGGTTTTTAAGACTGTCCTTTACGGATGAAGCAAGTTCTGGTGATAAAAAGAAAGAGAACAGCAGCGAAGCCCCGATGAAAGCAAGCACAAACTTAGGGAACCTGTCCCAGATCACTTTTAAGGTTGGTTTCTCAGTCGACTCTGCTCCCTTAGCAGTCTTATTGTAAGACCAGTAGATACTGATTGCAAAAGCGGCAATCCCCAGCAGCACATTCTGCGAAAACTTCACAATGGTACTGATCTTCAGTGCTTCCTCCCCAACGAGCGTTCCTGAAGCCACCACAGCCCCGGTGGTATCAATACTTCCGCCCAGCCATGCACCAGTTACCTGTTGCGGAAAATGGAAAAACGCAGCGATGTAGGGCATAAAGATCATCATCGGTATTGCCGTAATGAGTACCATCGAAATTACATAGGAAAGTTTTTTAGGATCTCCCTTGATCGCTCCCGAAGTAGCAATCGCAGCAGACACCCCGCAGATGGAAACTGCGCTGGAGATCATCATGGTCAGCTCTTCATCTACCTTCAGTTTCTTGCACAGCCAGAAGGCGAAATACCAAACCGAAAGCACCACTACCAGCGCCTGGATTAAACCAAGGGAACCTGCTTTAAGGATATCTGAAAAAATAACCGTTGTCCCCAGGAGCACCAGTCCGATTTTCACAAAAAGCTCGGTCGACAAGGTATCGCGGAACCACTGCGGCAGCTTGAAAAAATTACCGATGAGCAGGCCGATCACGAGGCTGAAAATCACGGCTTCGAGATTGATAGATTTGATAAAAGTATTCCCGGCAATGATCAGTGCGAGGATAGTTAAAAGATATACCGCGGGAAAGCCAATAAGGAAATTCTTCACTTCTTTGCCGGTGATCAGCGCACCGATACTTCCTATGATGAGCACAAAAACCAGTTGGATGAGCAGCACCGCCAGATTACGCGCGTTGAGGACATTGCTGGTCAGCTCTGCCGGGCTGCTCCATTTGTAAACCGGAACGGGCACCACATAAAAGAAAAGAGCAGAAAGGATGACCAGGGAACCGAGAATAACTACGGTCCAGTCTTCATGTAATGTAAAACGGGTAGTTTTAGCTGTCATTAGAATTAAGGTTAGGGGTTTTAAGATTAAAAATATCAGACAGTGCCTGCTTTGCAGCATAATAACCGCACATGCCATGAACGCCTCCGCCCGGAGGAGTGGATGAAGAACAGATGTAAATGCCCTTTGCGGATGTCCGGTATGGGGAGATCCTCAGCGCGGGGCGGGTATATAACTGGCCAAGATCGATGATGCCGCCGTTGATATCACCGCCAATATAATTGGGATTGTAGCTTTCGATCTCAGCAGTGTTCATCGTATGCTTCGCGAGGATCGTGTCCCTGAAACCGGGAGCAAAACGCTCCACCTGCTTTTCTATCGCTTCGGTCATATCCTTTACAGAGCCATTGGGCACATGGCAGTACGCCCAGGCGGTATGTTTGCCCTCTGGAGCGCGGCTGTCATCAAACACACTTGATTGCGCAAGCAGAACAAATGGTTTTTCTGCATGGATATTTCGCGCTGTCTGCTGTTCTGTACGGGCAGTTTCGCCAAAGGTATTCCCAAGATGTACCGTTCCCGCCCTGCGGCATTCTTCTGCTGTAAAAGGTATTGGGGAAGATAAGGCCCAGTCGACCTTAAAAACGCCCATACCATATCTGTAACGGCCAAGCTGCCACTTATACAAAGCAGAAAATTTATCCGGTGCCAGCTTCAGCAATTGCTTTGGCGTAAGATCCAGGAGTACAGATTTAGCTTTCGGTAACTCGTCCAGCGATTTCAGCATCCATCCCGTCTGGATTTCTCCACCAAGGGAAACAAAATGCGCGGCCAGGGCATCGGCAACGTTTTGTGATCCTCCTTTGGGAACCGGCCAGCCATGAACATGGCCAACCGCAGATAAGACCATCCCGATTGCTGCTGTAGCCAGATTACTCAGCGGCTGGATCGAATGTGCGGTCATCCCTGCCCAGAGCCCTCTGGCCTTTTCAGTGGAGAACCTTTTGGAAATCATTTCGGCCGACTGCAGTGCTTTGAACCCGAATCCGGCCAGTAACAATGGATGTTCCGGAAATTTCAGCGGCGAGAGGATATTGCCGACCAGCTTCTCCCAGTCGCGCACCAGCGGGCCGATCAGGTCAAAATAGGCCTGAAGGTCGGGCCCCAGGGCTTCCGCTGTTTCTTCCAGCGATCTGGATAAAAAAGCCGCGGTTCCATCATCAAAAGGATGTGCCGCCGGAAGTCCGGGCTGGATAAACTCCAGGCCATGCTGCCGCAGCGGCAGCGAAGCGAAAAAGGGTGATGCGATTGCCATCGGGTGGATCGCCGAGCAGATATCGTGATGAAATCCCGGCAGCGTCAGTTCTGCCGTCCGCAGTCCCCCGCCGATCGTATCCTTGCCTTCGATCAGCAGGACACTTAAGCCCTGCTGCTGCATGGTGATCGCCGCAGCCAGGCCATTGGGCCCGGAGCCCACAACTATGGCATCGTATGCTGTATTTTTTAAATCCATTTAATATTTTCCTGCACTCAAGGTACTAGGTTTTAAGGCATATTTTCTATCCACCCGGTGTAAAATCACGGAAACAGAATCTTTATTTTCGTTGATACCGTTTAAGATCACCTCTTTTCCATCCGTAGTGCTGTAATGAAGTACCATTCTTTTTCTGCCGGATTCCAGTGCCCGCTCTGCGCTGATCCCTTTCAGCCTTCTGCCGGTCAGTCCCGCGGGATCTACCTGGGCATATTCCTGTGCATCGGTAAGGAAGTTCTTTTGTGTTTTATCCGCATCATGTTTTGCATGCTTTTTCTTTTTCCCGCCGGCACGCAATGCAGAAAGATCCCTGTATTTATCCTGCAGATACAGCACATGGTTGACCGTATCGGCTTCATAATAGAATACCCTTCTGCCACCGCCCACACCCGCGATTTCGAAAGTGCGGTTGATATCCCTCATTGGCGATCCCCCGCCATTGGAAAGATCCAGCGGCACAGGCCGGTTTTGCTTAAAGGTCAGTGTAGTCCAGTTTTCGAAGGTTACGTCCTGCCAGGCCAGCGAGTCCTGCGGAGAATAAGGGATCACCTGATTATTGAGCTTAAACTCAGCAACCTGATAATATCCTCTTAATTTTGATACTCCCTTTGCGGCTGGCTGCTTGTAAGGATCATACAAAAAGTTATTCAGCTGGATATAAAAAAATACAAACAGGAAAAGGAAGATCACCCCTGCTTTCAATACGATCCTTGTTGTTTTAAGCCAGGGCGCTGTGAACTGAAGATTAAAATTAACGGGAACGGTATAGCGTTCCAGGATGAAGAGATTGTAAATTTTAGGGATCTCCTTGGCGATAATAAAGGCTGCAAAGAGCACGAAATAACTGCTGTACACATGCACCCCGCCGTCATAGGCAAAGTTCACATATACGATATCGCCCAGGGCACCAAAAAGAATGATCGCACCGAGCACAGCCGTTTTCCTGAAGAACAGCAGCACTCCAGCGGTTAGCTCTACCACGCCGGCAAATACCTGGTACCAGGGTACGATACTGATAGATAACCAGTAAATCTTTTGTGCGGTAAGATCACCAAAGTTTGTGTTTAAAATTCCCGTAGAAGGATATGGCATCTGCACGGGCAGCACCTTGGTAAAGGCAAAGCCGATGATCCCGATGGCCGCGCGGTAACGAACGATCACAGTTAGCCAGTAGTACAATACGTTATATTCCGTCCTCTTTTTATCAAGCACAGTCCACATCAGTCCGCCGCCGATAGAAACCGCAAGCAGCACCAACCATTCTGCATATCCGTAAAACCCTGCGCCCCGGATAAACGAAGGCTGATAACGTGCGATATCATACAGATCACGGTAGTGCAGGCTCGTCCAGTCGAACTGAAACCACTGCGTATACCATGAAGGGCTTTCCGGGATGGTCATCAGGATGAAAAAGATAAAAGCGATACGGAAAGCAATCTTTTGATAAGGCTTCCATACCAGCGGAGGCTGTGCCGCCGCAGTTAATTCGCTTGCAGAGTAGCCAGCGGTATTGTCCTGGCGCTTCCGGCTTTCGTCATGGTGAACAGCTCTCGGGTCTTCAGTAAACTGCGCTGCTCCGGATTCAGAGATGGTATTGCTAACAGACATATCTTTAAATTTATCTTTATAATTTCAAACCTTTGGACCGTCCTTTTTCCGCTGCTTTTAGCAGATACTTTTTAGGGTCCTTTTCCAGCACAGCCTCGATCCGGTCGCCATTTAGGGTTCCGCTGATAACAACTGTAGAATCCGGCTGCAGCTGATACGTCAGCTGTCCCTTTGCCGCTGATCCCGGAGTTATAGCTGAAGTCGCATTTTTTGGTACCGGGGAATCATTTTGCGCCGAAGTTTTTTCATGTGCAGCGATATTGCTGAGACTTAAAGTATGACTCACCGTGTCGGCTTTAAAATTGTAATATACCCTGCCTCTTGTGCCTGCCGGCTCAAACGAACTCTGCGAATTGCCTGCAGGTATACTTTCCACATTATCATTTAATACCTGCCCGTTACGGTTGATCCTGATACTGAGCGTTGCCCATTTCTCAAACACCACATCCTGCCAGCGCAGAGAATCTGTCAGTGAATATGGCCTGTCCAGCCCATTCAGTTTGAACGACTCGACCGTGTATAACCCTCTTAATGCTTTGATACCCGGAAGATGTGTAAAATGATATCCTCCTTTAACCGCAGAACCATGTGCACTAAACCCATAGATCACTACAAATACAAGGATCAGTACGGATTTAAGCACCAGCCGTGCAGTCTTCAGCTGATTTGTCCAGATAATAGCTGGTTTTGCAGGTGCTACTGGAATATGTAAAATGATCAGGCTGATAATTCTTTGTAAATCATAAACGATCAGGAACAAGGCCAGGGTAACCAGGTAAAAGCTGTACACCACTTCCCCACCCTCGTAAGCGAGGTTAGACATAAATACATTACCGATAAAAAAGATAATAATTGTAGCCCCAATGACTGTTGTACGCCTGAACAGCAGCAGGATTCCCGCAATCAACTCAACCGCCCCAAGAAAGGCCTGGTAGCCGGGCACAATGCCCAGGCTCAGTGAAAACAACTTCCATGTCGTGAAATCGCCATAAGGCGTATTCAGACTACTCAATGACGGATAGGGAGCCTGAATCGCAAATAATTTTAAAAAGCCATAGGCGATCACAGCGATCCCCAAACGGTAGCGCACCAGTATCCTCAGCCAGGCATAGAAGCGGTCGTAGTTTGTGCTCTTTTTATCAAGCAGCGACCAGATCACTGTGCCCACTGCCGCAAGGATGAAAATAAAACCCCAGTCGGCAAAGCTGGCCAATCCCCAGTCCTGCGGATCATAACCCGCAGACACAAACTGAGGTGTATATTTTGCGACCTGAAAAAGCTCTGCAAAGCTGATATGGAACCAGTTGATACTAAACAAATGGCGGTAGTATTTCCAGTCGAGCGGAAATACCTGCAGAAAAAAATAAATAAAGGAAAGCCTGAAAAGTATCTTTTCATATCCTTTCCATATCTTATTTTCGGAGTTAATTTGATCTTTAAACATATCAATTTAATAATTTCATATCTATACCGGTATTAGTTGGTAGCACGCGCCGCCCTTACCGGATTAATGATCTTCCTGTTTTTCAGGTCATAGCTTTGTCCGCTCTGAAGCAATACAAAAGGTATATTCTTCTTCACTATAGTATCGTGATCATAAATGGCGACATAAGATTTACCTACAACCTGCAGCGTATCTTTCTGCACCACAATTGCCGTTGCCTCATCCAGTCCGATACCGATCAGTTTCGGAGAAAAACGTATAAAATCCACCAGGTCGAACTGCCTGTTGCGTTTCAGCAAATGCTGATCGATCGCTGCATTCTTCAGGAAACCCAGTCCCTGCAAGTGGTCCCCGACAAGCACATCTGCCCCGCTGGTATCCCCTCTCCATAAAAAAGACCCTTGAATTGTTGCTCCTGCAGAACTTCCCGCGATCACGCCGCCACGTTTAAGTACATCAAAAAATGCCTGGTGCGTCAGCGTATTCAGGTAAGCATCTGCAATCCTCCACTGGCGTCCGCCCAGGAAGTATACGCCTGTGGCTTCCTGTATAGGTTTGATAAAACGCTCAGAGTTGGCTTCAGCTAAACTTCCCGTGTGCAGCAGCGTAACACTTTTAATCCCAGTGATTTTCTTAATCTCGTTGATATCTTTTTGATCGAAGGCAGCAGAATCGCCCACGGCGGCAGTCACCACCACGATCTTTGCTTTATCCTTTCCCCCGGCAAGTTCCACAAACTTGTTCCATACCGCCGGAGTATTGCCTACGTTGCCGCCAATAATTAGCAGTGATCCGTTTTCCGGGCCATGCCTTGTAACGGAGGCTGTATCTATATGAACAGGCTGCTGCGCAAGAGAGGAAGTGGAAGTGGCCACCAGCAAGTACAGCACTATACTGTTAAAAATCGATGTCATATGTGGTATTTTATTAAATGAGGTCATGAATTGCTTTTTACTTTAATCTAAAATTTAGTCGCACCGAACCCTGCCAAAAGGCCACATGTAAAAAAGATCTGCAACGCTTATGCAAGAGCGGCTAACCAACAGGAAGAGTTTCGGTAATTAGAAGAGGATCAACAACAACGGAACCGATGACGAAGAACGTTTACCATTCCTGCCCCGATCTCCTGATTAGAGATATTAAAAAGTAAAGTTGAGTTCATAGAAATCTGCTGATAAAATCTTAAGTTATTGTCTTAACGATTCAAATGTAACGTAATAATATTATTAATACTACTATTTTAATAGAATTAATTTATTACACTCCTTTACAACGTCAAAAACAGAGTTTTTCATGAAAAATCACATGAATTTGTTACAGTATTCCCTTAGTTCAAACGGTCTGGCAAATGCTGGGGCTTGTTATCAGAAGGAATTTGGCTGCTTCAAACAGCTTGGAAGATGGCAGGCTAACAATCAGGAAGGAAATCAGCGGCTGCAAACGATCTGGCAGATGGTAGTAGGCTAATCAATCACAAAAGATATCAGCTGATGGAAGCCGTCTGGAAGCTGGCAGGCTAACAATCAGAAATGAAATCAGCTGCTGCAAACGGTCTGGCAAGTGGTGGGCTAACAATCAGAAAGGAAATCAGCTGCTGCAAACGATCTGGCAAATGGCAGGCTAACAATCAGAAAGGGAATCAGTTGCTGCAAAACGATCTGGCACGTGGCAGGCTAACAATCAGAAAGGAAATCAGTTGCTGCAAACGATCTGGCAGATAGTGGGCTAGCAATTCAGAAAAGATATCAGTTGATGCAAACGGTTTGGCAGATGGCAGGTTAACAATCAGGAAGGAAATCAGCTGCTGCAAACGGTCTGGCAAGTGGTGGGCTAACAATCAGAAAGGAAATCAGTTGCTGCAAACGATCTGGCAGATGGCAGGCTAACAATCAGAAAGGGAATCAGCTGCTGCAAACGGTCTGGCAGGTGGTGGGCTAGCAATCAGAAAGGAAATCAGCTGATGCAAACGATCTGGCAGATGTCAGGCTAACAATCAGAAAGGAAATCAGCTGCTACAAAAGATTTGGCAGGTGTTGTGGCTCGTATCAGGGAAAATATCACCAAGGGAAGAAGATTGTCATGCAATAATTTGCTCCAGGACTGGAAGAGGATTGGCTTTGGATAGGTTTGCACCAGGACAGGGAGCAATTACGGAAGATGTTTAAAAAAATTGCCTGCTATTTTTCGACATGCAAGATTTTGCTTTTCGCAAAGTGTTGAGGAGAAAAACAGCAGGCAATTTTTTAAACCCCTTCCAAAATCTGGGAGTGTAAAGCGAACTGTGTCAACACCACTTCTTCCTAGGTGGAGGCGGTCAGCCTCCACCTAGGAAGAAGTCGCCGAAGGCTTTAAGTCGTT
>NZ_FXTN01000019.1 GCF_900182595.1 Pedobacter westerhofensis
GTTCAAAATCAAATGGTTTTTTACTGTTCATTGTGTCCATAAGTTTATACTAATTTACTTATTCTTACTCTTGATTATCAAGAGTTGACACAGTTCGATTTACAGTCTCGAAATACGCAATAACTAGCTTATCTTCTTTTCTTATATTGAGTTAATATCCTGTCTTTTAGGTTCTCGCTGCTAAGATTGGATACAAATCGCTTTGCAGAATAACCATTTGAGATAAAATGATCAACTAAAGCATTTACAAGTTTTTTACATTTATCCCAGTCTTTAAGCCAAGAAAGTGGTTTTGTATGAATTTCTAAACTGCGCCATAACGAATAATTTACACTGTCGTTTGCCATTGCAAAATATACTTTTTCGAAAGATAGCGCAAAAATCTCCTGTGACTCTGGATAGTTAGAATTGAATGCTAAAGAAAGACAAAATACATGAATTTCAATATTTAGTTTGGTGAGATCATTGGAGTTTAAACTTTTGAGGAACGAAAGCCACGGTGCCAATCCATTTCGTACGACCTCCTCTGAGTTTGGATTAAGAATCTGCACTAATATATTTATAGTATTTGGCATAAATCGTTCACTGCCGTTCATCCATTCCAAAACGGCCTTAGGATTATTTCTAATAAACTTTAACCAATTGTTCCCGATCTCAGTATTTGCATCACTATTAATTTTATCAAGAATTATCTTTCCCAATCCGGAAATCTGCTCAGACAGCAACTTTGGCTCGATTCGAGAATCGCTGTCAATTAAAATTTCAGCAATTTTTCTCCACCCTAATTCGTCTATATTCGTACGTTGTAATTGATGAATAATTTCTTGCTGATTATTTAAGTTAGCCCACCAAAAATCTTTATTGAAAGTAAGCCTTGGGTTAAGGCCAATGAATACGGTAGATAGCTGCCTATCTTTCCAAATTGCGTGCATTTCACTGCCTTGCACTGTTTCAGCTAAGTTTGTAATCGCCTCTTCTCCTAAAGGATTCGGACTCTCTAAAATCATCTTTTTTAGTACTTCAACTGAACCATTATTGAAGGCTTTAAAAAAATTCAAAAAACGTTCTTTAAAATTTAATTTAAGATAATTAAAACTTGAGAAATGGTCTGTCGTAGCTAAATGAAAAATGACTGTGGACTCCTCGTATGTTGGTAAAAAAGAAAAGTTCTTGCGATCATTGCCAAGAATTGCACTTTTCAAATTGACACCCTCTTTAGCAGAATTATATCTTTCGGAGAGGAAATGGATACAATCCGTCAACAAAGGCTTTTCATCCCTCAAAAAATTAAATGACTCTAAAAGAGTTCTGAACGATGTTCTCTTTATGTCAACGTCAGATCCAAAATAGTTTAGAAAGCGTCGTAAAGAAGCAGACGGAAAAAAAAGATCTTCATAGGCTATATCTACCCATTTTTCTTGAATAATTTCATCAACCTGATTAACCTTAACATTTATAATGTCACTCGAAATTCCTTTTAACGACTCAAGAAAATACGGGATAATTTGTAAGTCTAAGGGAATACCATTTAGGCTCCGTGGTGCTACGGTGCGTATTTCAGTGAAATTTGGAGCGGAATAGAACGTCAGTTTAATTGCGGAATGATGGGGTCTGTTTTGCCGAAACTCCCAGCTATTATTAAAGGCTTGGACACAAAGGTTGTGGTCGAAGAGCCACCGCAATGGGATTTGCCGGAGTTTGCAGTTTCGGTTAATAACCAAGCTATCAGGGAACGCTTCTCTATTCGCTTACATCAAGGCTTATGGGAGCATTTACCTGTTAATACAACTTCCAGCCTAGAACCGTTGGAAATTGAGCGCATAGGTTTAGAGATCGCCAAATGCTGGCGAACTCGGTTGAGTAAGACACTCGATCTATTTGAGCAGCTTTTTTAGGCTTTTGGCTTCGTCATTACTTTTGCCCTGATCGTTATATAACGTTGTACTTCGGTGTTGAGATCCTCCAATTCAGGTTTGCGGTAGGGAAGCCCGTCGCTATGCGAGTGGCCTTCCATGAACTTACAGCAATCATAGAAGCCGGATGAGATTTCGTCCCTGATCGCGATGTCGAAATTAACGGTCTTTAAAGTATCGACGCTGACCCGCTCATTGAAACGCTGAACAACATTTTTAAAGAGGCCGTTAATCACTAATACTTCATAGCATGTGCGCAGGCTGGTAAAACCGTCTCTGAGATAAGTTTCCCTGTCTTTGGCCGAGCATTCCGGTTTTTTAGCAGCCGTGTAATGGGCGATCGGTATATTTTGGTTTCTATAATCCTTTTCGTAGGATGGCGCATTTTCCAAGGAGATGTAACCCGGCTTACCATCACGTTGTTCAATCCAGTGACAAATGTGTTGCTTATTATTATCCTGACAGTAGGTGATCAGTTGTGATACAAACACTAAGTCATGGGTAAAGACTACGATTTGCCGGTTGGCTGATTCTTCGATCAGGCGTTCGGCGATATGGCTTTTGCGTTTTTCATCGAGCGAATTTACCGGGTCATCAAAAATGATTCCTTTATTTATGCCTGATAAAATAGTTTCTGACAAGAAGTCAGCTAATGAGATTACTTTTTGTTCGCCTTCACTGAGTACATCAGAAGGTTGCCGTCCTTTCAGGCTGAGTTGACGAAAAGAGGTGCCGGCAGAACCAGTATGCGTTATATTAATGCCAAATGCCCCTTTTAAACGAACACATTCAGCATTGAAACGATCTATGTACGCCTGATTAAAATACAATCCTGATAACGCTTTTTCCTTAGTGGTGATGTCCCGTTTCGAGATCTTCGATTTGGCTTTAATTACTTTATCCGTCCAGACCAGATTTTCTAACACCTTTTCTATAGTTGAAATATGGTCACCGAGTTTTTCCTTGTGATTGAATACGGTGATCTGTTTTTGAAGTTTTTCAATTGCTTCAGCCACATCAGCCTCCTTCAATTTCTTGATCCGGTTTCCAATTTCTTCAGTGATTAAATCTATCACAGCAGTATTGATCTGCGCGGGCTGGTAATTCACTACCTTTTTATCGCTAATGTCCCTTATAATAGCATCCCTCAGTTTCAGCTGCATTTGGAGCTCGGCCGTGATAAGGGCCAGTTCAGCAGCCTTATTTTCCGATAACCATTTATACAAGATACCCGTATCCGGCAGAACATTCAGATCCAATTTTCCTAACGCATCTTTGAAAGTAGCCAAGGCGGCCTGTGCATCCTTGCTGTCCTGTTCGGCCTTGCTTTTGATAAATGCCCAATAGGCGCTCACCAGCGATACTGCCTCCCCAGTCAGCGGTTGCTGGCATAACAGGCAGCTATCACCTGGTTCTGGATAGCTAACTCCACCTTTGTCTTGCAAACGGGCAAATACATCGGCGGCCGCTATAAATGCCCGCCATTCAGCTCCGCCGATCTGACCAAGCGACGTTTTTTTAAACTGATCAATATCATGACTTGCTGCTAAAAGTTCTTTTTCAACGCAGTCCTTAATTTTATCGTTGGCTTTAGTCAACTGATCGATCGTGAAATATCTATTCAAACTATTGATGGCAGTTTTTAAACTGGCCAGCAGCGTTTGCTGCTGTAGTAAATCCTGAATTTCTTTATCTTTTTTCAATGCGGTCAAAGCCGCTTTTTCACCTTCTAATTTCGTCCGTTCTGCTTTATCTTCAGCCGTAAAAGGCAACAGCGCCTTCAAGTATTGAATCTTGGACTTAGCCGATAGGTCGGCAACCATGTTTTTAATATTAGATTCTCCGTCAAATAAGGCCGCCAAATCCGTGCTACTAGCATGCTTATCAATATCCGCTTGGGCCAATTCTTCCAGATTTTTATAAGCCTCGTTCAGGTCAGCAAAAAAGGAAAGCCCGGCCGGACGAAAATTGAACTGATTTTTATTGTTCAAATGGACCTGCACCGCTTTTTCGTCAAAAACAGAAAATTGTTTAAACTCTGCGTGGCCGCAATCGGTCGGATAGTGGAAAACTGATTTTGTGCCCCCCGATTCAAAAGTAAATTCCGCCGCTTTGGTAGGCGGCGTACCCGTATCATGAACATTGGGCAGAATAGTTTTATCACCTTTGGTAATAAACACATTGTTTAATAAACGAATATAGCCGGATTTGCCCGAGCCATTAGCTCCATAAATGATGGTCAGGTTCGGACCCAAAGTCATTACCTGGTCTTGCACGAGGGCATTAATACCCGTTACACCCGAAATTTTCAGCAATTTCAAATCATCCTTATAATAACCCGATTGCGTCTTACAGATAATCGCGATATCTGGCCGTTCGGTTTTTTCGGACAGCCCAGCATCTTCCAGGAAATACTGATAAGCGGCTTGATGATCTTCATCTGTTAGTGCTACGCCGGATAATAATTTTTCCGATAAGAACTGCGACCAATAAGGCAGTCCCTGGGTAAAAGAAAGGATATCCGTTTCTAAAGTCCTTAGGATTTCATTCGGCATAGGGGGATATTATAGGTTTGTTTAAAATTAATACATTCTCACCGTAAAGCGAATTGTTGACCCTGATATACTGATTATTCTTTTGATCAGCTGGTGATATAAGCCATTACACAATATTTAAGGTGTAATTTTTAATTTGAATTGGGCATATGAAAAAGCTGCCATTTACTATTCAGCTATTTAATATGCCTCATATGCTTTCATAAAATAACGCCGAATTATAATCAAAGTAAAACAATTCCGCAATCTTTACGCATGATAGAAGCTAGACAAAATGATCCATTGGAATAAGATTATCTAAATTATCATTGACAGTCCCATCTTTATGACTTCTTAAGTATTCAATTCCACCCATTGTAACACGCCCAACGTCTGCTCCCCTATTCCACGTTCCTTTAGTATAGTTCCACTGCATAGTCTTTATGGTTTTTCCTGATTTAAGCAACGCTACAACCTCAGGTCGACTTATTTTTTTTCCAGGTTGAAACCCCTGAGCAGTGTCAACATGGATAAATACGTATGAAATGTAAGTTGAATTACCAGTCTTTGTTTGCCAAATCCCAGAAATCAGATAGTCAGCCCATTTTGCCATAATAGAATATCGAGTTTATAATTAGTTTATTATTACGTTAACAGAATGACAGCTTCTCTATCTCAAGCACGTAGCTTCTGCAGGAATTCAATGAAGGCTTATTGCTTCAATGGTCTGCGCATATCTATTTCTGATAATATCAAGTGACAGTAAATTTAAAGTTAACTTCTTTCATTCAATTACGGTTTTCCGTAAAACCTTATATTTATTGTTGCCCACATTTGTAAAGATTATAGGTTTCAGCAAAAAATGCAGTATTTATATAAGTAAAAGAATAATAAAAAGGATAATGTCTCAAAAAACGAACATCTTCTGGATGCCAATTGTCAAGTTCGATAAAATATAAAATTTAAAAAATAAACAATATGTCTCAACAAAA
Organism: Pedobacter westerhofensis; assembly: GCF_900182595.1. GTDB lineage: Bacteria > Bacteroidota > Bacteroidia > Sphingobacteriales > Sphingobacteriaceae > Pedobacter > Pedobacter westerhofensis. Next base: position 5,440 of record NZ_FXTN01000019.1, read on the forward strand.
ATTTTTAATAGGGTAAGGTGCAATTTTGTTAGAACCAGGAACAAGGCTTCCAGCTGCATCAGTAATAATTGTTGGATACGAAGTCGCAAACGATAAACCATACCGTATAGAATATAAAATTCCTGGCAGTAGCATACTTTATTCTGAAGATGTTGAAGAGGATCGATTAACATCACAAAGGCATTTTGGTTTGAATTTAGATCAAAATTCCTGAACGATAAACTTGTGCCTGAGACCGGTTGCCGGCTGATCAGATCCGAACCAACCAGGGCAATTAATGGATCTCAAAAACGAAGATTAACAGGGTACAATCGGAAAAATGCAGCTAATTAGATCCGGAAGAACTTAAAGAGAATGTATGTTCTGCACTTGGAAATAAAAATTTTATAACACTAGGAGTTATCCAAATACATAAAAGCATAAATGCATAACTAACGATTGAACATAAGACCACACTGCCATTTTTCTTTAGCTAGCAAAAGAGAAGGTATGTCTCAGAAAACGAAGGTGGTTGTTGCAGAAGGTGTTTTTTTACTTTGACCTAGGTCTTAGAGATGGCGTTGTCTCCTTTTAAGAAAAGTGATAGTGATTTTCAATTTCACTTGGACTTACCAAAAAAGTGTTTAAGTATCGGCATAGGGCATCTATAATGGCTTTAAAGAAGGTAATGGAAGACTTTCTTCCTCCTTTTTTAAGGTATTTTTTGAGATTGAACGCTATTGCTGCCATGAGCATGACTTTATGGGCACCGGCTTTGCCTAGTACACCTATTTTTCGTAAGCTATAGTACTGGGTCAAACTACCAAAGACAGGTTCTACTGTGCTTTGTCGCAGCTTTTTCATTTGTTTACCTCTTTTACTATGCTGTCTACTGTAAGCTCGGAGATACTCCTCATCTTAAATTGTCCTGGTAATCTGTCTTAAACTTTTATTGGGAACGCAGGTGGATTTCATCGGACACACTTTACAATCTGTTGATGATGTCCGGTAGATTTTTTGTGCCGTGCCGTCCAGAGTTGTATGAAATCCTTTTAAAGGTAAAGGCTTGTTCATCGGACAGCTATATTCATCTTTTTCTTTATTATATGGAAAGCCTTCGATTTCAGGTTTGTATTTACCAAATACAGGTATCCACCCAGTAATCTTCCGACGTTCCAGAAAATTGTAATTAGAACCATTGGAATAACCTGCATCTGCAAGCACGTCCGTCATTACCAATTCATTTTTCTTTAATCGGTTTTGTACCTGCATGCTGATGGCGGGTAAGTATTGGCTGTCTCTGCCATCAGCAAAATCTGCCTGAATATGTGAGATTACCCCTTCGGCTGTATCCACGGCCATGCTGCAGTGGTAATTTAGCTTTCTTGCTTTGCCCGGCTTTACTGATATACGGGCATCCGGATCATGTGGGTTGTAATGTGTTTTGTTACTAAATAACTGTGCTTTTTCGTCTGTAGCACTAGGCCGTCCGCCACGATTGTCGCGTAAGTTTTGGTGATGTTTATTAACCCGCCTTAATTGATGCTCCGGTGCAGTAATGTGTGCTGCTGAAGAAACTGGGTCAATCTTATTTTTAACCTCCTTATTCTCTTCCACCACTTTTTTCAAGTGATTATCTATGGAGTTGGCTGGTGTTTTTAATACCACACTTTCCATGGAAGCATTGACTTTAACGGGCGCTGAATCTACCGCCTGACTATGGCCAGAAACCATTCCACTGTTTACACATAGGGTAAACACTTTATTAAACAAAGTCTCGAATAGGGACGCGGGATAAAGTTGCCTTGTTCTGCTGATAGTAGAGTGCCAAGGTAATTCTTCATCTATATCAAACCCCTGGAAGTACAATATGTCCATCCGCATAGAGCAATGTTCGACCAGTTTGCGGTCAGAAGTAAGGTTCTCCAAGTAACCAGTAAGCAGTAGCTTGAAAAACACTACCGGATCGATCGATGGATTGCCGGTCTTGCCGTAAAATTCTTTTGTGTCTTTGTATAAAAAGCTCAGATCAAGAGTTTCGCGGAGCCTGCGGTACAGGTTTTCCTTGGGAACCCGGCTTGATAGCTGAAAGCTGGTGAACAGCTTTTCGGTATAGTCCTTTCTGCCTTGCATGCCTTTAATTTACGCATTTCCCCACTTTTATAAAAGCAAAAATTATAATTTATTGGAGTTCTGCAACGGCCACGGTGGAATAATGAGAATAAATTAGCAGATCTAATAAGCAGTCTTTAATCAAGTATGCCATGAAGCTTATCATTTCTCCCACGTAGTAATTGCAAATTAAGTAACCAAAAATTTAAAAGTCAATTTTCTGATAACCTCTTGATAAGTGCGTCCTACGTTCACTATGTTGGAGATCTCTGTCGCAGAAATATCCATGGCATACATTTCCTTTACGTAATCAGAAATATTGCGGGTACTCATTCCACGTGCGTACATCGCTATTAGGTTGTCTTCTAGCTCCTCTGTAATGATTAGCTGACGTTTAGCGACAATTTTCGGTTCAAAAGTACCGTTGCGATCCCGAGTGCTTTCCAGTTCAAATTCTCCGGACTGCAAACTGCGGACATTTTTCTTCGTCCTTCCATTACGTCGGTTGGGATCATCAGTAGCTTTGCTCTCCTGGAGATGGTTATCAAGCTCTCCCTCGAGCATCGATTCTAATAAATACTTTAAAATTGGGGCGAAAACACCATCGGTGCCACCCATCTTTTTGCCTTGATAAAGGCCTTCCATTGCTTCATTTTTGAAGCGCTCAAAATCAAATGGTTCTTTATTTTTCATCGTGTCCTAAGTATCACTAAATTACTTATTTAACTCTAACTTTTTAGAGTTGCCACAGGAGGATTTCATCGGACACACTTTACAATCTGTTGATGATGTACGGTAGATTTTTTGTGCCGTGCCGTCCAGAGTTGTATGAAATCCTTTTAAAGGTAAAGGCTTGTTCATCGGACAGCTATAGTATTTGTTTCATGGATCTTGTATTGCATTAAAGTTCATTACTTTATCAAGCAAAAATTAGCCTTAGCTCAGTATACTTTTATTAACGATGTAGGCAAACTAGAGAAGAACATTCAGTTAAAACTATGGCTGGCTTTTTATTGCGTAATTCTTTTGCCCATCATTATATATGTTTTGCATTGATTGGCATAACTGTTTATAATCACTTTTTTTTAAGCCTGACTTGTATTTTGGCCGTTTTTGGTGCACTGGCCATTGCATTATCATTACTTACTTATCGATCAGTAACATTTGGTTTTTCAAAGCTGCAATGCCGCCTGAAGTATCTGCTCCGGTAACAAATCGTCCTGTATGTTTGCTGCTAAAGCCATATGTTTCTTGTCTGGTACAAAGATACTCAATTTGACAAAAAAATAAATTTTGTCAAATTGTTTTTTTGATAAAAATTAATTAATCAGTTACGGCAAATAGTTATCTAATAGATAAGCCATCTCTAAATGTTCCGGTGCAGGTAATAATATTTGCAAAGAATGATCCAATATCTCAGTAGTTTTACGTATCGTAAAAATCGTTCATCTTCAAATTTTAGGTGTTAGTTATTTTGCCTTAAATCAGTTTCACAATTTTATAAGGCATTTTTTTCTAGTTGGATTGGAGTCGGATATAAAGGAAAGTCAACGGACAGTCTTGATAAATGCAAAGACACCGAAAGCAACAATCCGCACGATATGTATAATAACATTAAATGTAGAGCAGGAACATCCCTGGCAATTTTTATATGGTTTGTTGTAACAAGCCTGGTCTGCTCCGCACAAGTGTCCTTAAACAAGCAAATAAAAAATATGCAATTAACATTCACGACATCTGTCGGTACAATTGAGGGATGGGAAGACGATCAGGTCATCAGGGCCACAGGAATTCCATATGCCTATTCCGAACGGTTTGGCTACCCCAAACCATTCCCGATTTTTAAGGAAGTGTTCCAGGCTACAAAGCATGGTCCCGCACCCGTTCAAATGCCATCTGAAATGACGAACAAGGTATTAGGGTTTGATCTGTTGAAGGGATTAGATATAGCGGAGCAAAGCCAATACCTTTCAGTTACCATCCCAAAAAATATAACAGCAAACGACAAAGTTCCCGTAATGATATGGGTATATGGAGGGTCATATACGGGTGGCGCGGGAGATGCAGCAGCTTACGATCCTAAGTTTCTTGTCAGCGAACAGCACGTTATCGTGGTCAATATCAACTACCGTCTTGGCATACTCGGATTTTTAGGAGGGATCCCTGGCCGCCCTGCTAATCTTGGGCTGTTTGATATTATTGAGGCCCTAAAATGGGTAAAGAATAATATTTATGCCTTTGGAGGTGATCCGGGCAATATAACGGTCTTCGGCCAATCCGCAGGAGGGGATGCTGTTGCCCATCTAATGATTTCTGATGGTGTCGAAGGATTGTTTAAACGGGTGATCATTCAAAGTGCTCCATTGGCATTGAGAAAAGGCAAACAAACCATGCTTGCTGAAATGAAAGAAATGAGCCTTGAATTAACAGCCCAAACTCCACTATGGGAGGTATTAGCATTCCAGTCAAAATTGATTACAAAAATGAAAAAGTATGGCAAGGTTGGCGGCATGCCTTTTGGGGTTGAATATGGACAGGCTCCTTTACCTGCAGAAGCTGAAGCTTCAAAGGTATGGCAGGATAGGGCTGGCCATGTAGACGTACTTATAGGATATGCTGAAAATGAATTAGCACTTTTGACTCCATTTAATAAAACATTAACAGTGTTACAACATATACCTCTCATCGGTAAACCGTTCTTAAGCTTTTTGATAGCAAAAAGCACCAGAAGCATCTATACAAGGCCTGCTACCGAATTGGCGGAGCTACTTGCCACGCAGGAAGGAGCATCGGTATACCAGTATAAGCTAACCTGGGGACACGAAAATGGTTATGGAGCCGTACACATTATCGATATACCCTTATTGTTCGGCGATCAGGAAGTGTGGAGCAGGTCAATGTTAACTAAGGGAATCTCCTGGTCAAAAGTATATGATGCCGGAAAGAAAATTCGAGCGGTCTGGGGAAAATTTGCTCGTGACGGGATTTTGGACGAACGTCGGGAGCTTCCCGGAATATTGGAATATCACCGGGTCTCAAAATAGAAATCTCGACAACGTTGCAGATCGCGTTATTCTTAATACAAGTCTTATACCTTTATGATCAGGTGGCCATTCGTGAAAACAGTCACCTGATCATTTATTGGCTGATTGAAAATTATTACCAGGCAACCGGAGCCATATCTTTAAAGAACTGCCCGTTGGCCCGTCATCCGGCAATGTAGCTGCCCATGCTATACCAGGGGTGTTTTCACTAATAGGCCGTGCGCCCATCTCTACCATACCTGCACGAGTTGCTGTGAATCCCGGACAAATGGAATTTACAAGTATGTTATCGCTTTTAAATTCTTTCGCCGGAGCCTTACTGTCGGGCTTCGTTATATCGAACCAAACAGTAATTAAAAGCAAGGACGAGCGCAATAATTGGAAACGGGCATATGAGGAACGATATAAAAAATGGCGCAACCAGCCGCAGCCAACCATTACCACCGTTAGAACCAACATTGATTTGTACCCGGAAACCAACAGTTACACTGTGAGCGGTACTTATACGCTGATGAACAAAAGCAACCAGCCTATGGATAGCTTGTTATCATATACCGATAAAGACCTGCAGTGGTAAGCGATCCAGATCAAAGACGCACGTCAATTATCAAGTGACGCAGCCTATAGTCATTCCTGGTACGTTTTAAAACGGTCCCTCAAACCGGGCGATTTCCGCATAGTACAGGAAATCGTCAATATGCTTTTTCATGAGCATGATTTGCTGATAGCCCAGGATGATTACCTTGCAGAAGGATTATCGGTAGCAACCATCGAGCAGTTACGGATGAATGCGCTTATCCAAGTTCCGCCTGATCTCGCCACCTCATATAAGGCAACTATAGAGGAATCATTCTCTAAGGATCACAGAAGTCGCCATTTCGTATTCCGCAACTTCATTTATCCCTCAGCAGCATCCTCTGCCAATTATTTCGGTGCCGATTATCTCCATGGCTTATTGATGCAGCAGCCAACAGCGGTAGACCGCGATAAGATATGGCTCGGGATGGATCGCCATGATATTCATGAACTCGAAAAAGACGGAAACAAAACGTATTACCGGTATGATCTGCGACGGGTGATCGACCCGCACGGCGAAGGCCAGCTTTACCTGCATGAACTTTCGCTGCACAATGAATACCCGCTGGTTTTCGTGTGGGCGCTTGGTACGCTGGACCAGTCTTTTCGTGAAGGGCTGCGCACATCATTAACTGGTTGGGCGATCAAGCAACCCCACGAGTTTAAATTATTGCTGGACAAATTATTCCCCTGCAATGATCCGCAAATACAGGAAGATCTGGCAGCGGTCACTTTAGGGGTCGCCTCCAGGTTAAAGGACAAAGCTGCTTTGTAGGAACTGGCGGAATGGGCACTGGCCAATGTTTTTGCGCAACTGGGTGACCATCCCGATATAATTGTCAGGACCGGCTTCCGGTCAGTAATTGAAAAGGCGTTTTATTTAGGAGGGATCAGTGAGGATCAGGCTATGCTGGCCAGGCCTCGTCAGGTCGATACTTTGAAATTCATTTCTGTCGATATTGATGCCCTTAATAAGGGCGGGGAGGAAATTTATCCAATTGTTCATGACTTGGCCTGGTACATGATCAAGCGATCATTTGACGACTTCTTGGAGTACCAATCGCTGGATAAGGGTGAGGAGCCGGAGGATAAAGGCGAAGAGTTCCTGAAAGCTTATATGGACCATTTGGGGTTGAACCATCTTTCTGTATATGCATGGGCTATCTCTTCCGCTATTACTTATATGAAATCATTAGGCTTTAACCGTAAAGATAACGGTAATGGTTACACGGATGCCAGTCATGGTTCAAAGAGTAAACTGTTTACCCAGGAGGAAAAATATACCTGGCTGGCGGTGCATTATATTCAGGGTTATTTATCCGACTATCTTCCTCTTAAAGATTCTGAGGAGTTTGTGCTGGATTATATGCAGATCATTAATGTAGATAATCCCGCTGAACAATTGGCGATAACTGTCCATGAAGAAATGCTGGATATTGAAGATAACTGGATTGTTAAAGAACTGCTTGCCCCTGAGATGGAGGAAAGCCGTGTAGCTAAAGATGAGCGCAGCAAATACGAACGCGGCAAGGCGGTACTGGAAGAACTGACAGGCGTATCGGAAAACGAACCGAAAACGGGCTATGCGGCATTTGCACCGCAAATTGAAATCTTTCTCAAAGAGCATCTTTTTGTAAATATTTTTGAGCGGGATATATTGACCTATAAGGAAAGAGAGCTGGCTACCATCTCAGTGCTTGCCGCTACCCGAATCAGTTCCGGTAGAGAACCTCGAACTAGGGCAGCCATTAAGTCACATAAAAGCTGCTTAAATTAGTTTTCGTTTGCAATAAATATTTCTTTCGGCGCATAACCGAACTGTTTCTTGAAAGCATATGAAAAATGCGACAGATTCTCAAAGCCTACCTCCCTATATACCTCAACTGATTTTTGTTTACTTTCCGAAAGCAAATAATGGGCTAGTTTCAGACGCTTTTTTGTTAGCCAACGCTGTGGTGTAGCTCCGTAAATATTAATGAAATCACGTTTGAAAGTGGTCAGGCTTCTCCCCGTTAGATAGCTAAATCTTTCCAAAGGCATATTGAACATATAATTTTGTTCCATAAACTCTTCCAAATCAATTTTGCCAGGTTCTGAAAAATCCGCTAAAAAACTATCAACACGCTTATCAAGAGACCTTAAAATAGTAAGTGCCTCTTCAATCTTTAAAGTTACAAGCTTCTCCGGCAATTCATCCTGCAGTTCAAAATAAGGTAATAACGATGCGAGGTAACTTTCTATAAGCGGATGCTTCTCATAAGATTTAACAGCGGGTGAGCGTTCTATATTTTCGTGGACGCTGTTACGTGAATAGTAGTCCTTTAACCGTTCGCCCTTCAATATAATTAAAACACACTTGTAAACCATGTTATCTTTAGGTTATTGAATGACGGTCCAAAGCTGCCGGCGGGGAAAGAGCAGCGTGTCCCCGGGGCCAAATACGTTGCTGACATCAGCTCCTACGACTTTTACCTCGCCAGAAATAATCCTGACAAAACAATGGTCATCGAGCCGCACTTCATTCCGTAAATACTTTTCCGATGAACAGCTCAAAACGATTTCGGACGAAGGGTTACCTAATCTTTTTTCCATCTTTTAAAGGTACGAAAATGAGTACGGAGTGAATGACTACTGTTAAGCACTACCGAAGTCTTAATTTTTAACTGTCGTGAGGTAAGTCATTTGAAAAGCTTCGTACATGCTTTCGTTAGCTTTTGCCAATTGTTGGTTCAAGGGCGCTACAAGACCTCCCATGAACATCACGTCTACTTCGGTACGGCCTTTTGCCATGCGGCATTTTTATAAGCTCAAGAATAGCTTTGGCAACTAAAACTGGCGAGTGTTCCGGATTAGATTTGAAAACCCCGTCTATAGATGCCAATAATTCACCTGGCAGATCTTTTACTGCTCCATAGTCTGCCGCTCGTTCGATCTCGCTAGGTTGGAGCAAAGAATTGATAAATTCATTTGGAAATGCACCCGGTTCCACAATACAGCTTTCAATTCCCAGATTGGAAACTTCCATCCGATAGCTTTCGGCTAAAGCTTCAGCCGCCCATTTTGATGGGCTGTAAGGTCCCTGAAAAGGTACTGACAGCCTTGCGCTCAGACTTGATATCAACATAAGAAGTCCATACTGCTGTTTTTTCATATAGGGTAATACGGCTCGTGTCATTCGCTGTACACCAAAAACATTAACATCAAATACTTTCTCCAGTCCTCGGCAGTAAATCCTTCCTGAATTCCTCCTGCCCCTAAACCCGCATTATTAATAAGCATATCTATGCTCCCCATTTCCACTGCGGCTCTGCTTACACCGTCCACCACGCTGTCGTCGCTTGTCACATCTATTTCTACAATAAATGCACCCTTACCTTTTAAAGCTTCCGCAGCTTGTTTGTTTCTACCTTCTGTATCTCGCGTGGCACCCGTCACTGTATACCCTCTTTGAGTAAAGCTTCTATAGTAACTGTGCCGAAACCCCCAGCGGCACCTGTAATGAGGATATTCTTTAACTTTTCCATTTATTCTGTGTTTTAAAATCTTTGATACAAAAGTAGCTTACATTTTATTGTTAAACTTTGTTCAAAAATCCTAATTTACTTTGTTTAGACGTTTTATTTACACGTAAATTATTCCTTAGGCAAAAGATGATATCGGGAACCATTGAACAGGGCTCTTTGATGATTAGAAATATAAACCAACAGTTTAACCCGTTGGTACTCGAACCGAAATGTGGCTAATAACCATAATCAAGCATGGTATATTTAGTTGTCAATAAAATCCTTGAACTGAAAAGGCCTTCAAAATCAATAGCTTTGAAGGCGTCCTATTTTTATGTGACCACGAAAAGACCCGACCCAATTCATTTATTGACTGCCTGTTAAAGCGAAGCACTTATATCCAAATTTGGGCTTCATGTAAACTTGAATGGTTACCGTCAGGGTCTATTACAACTGCAAACTTACCCCACGGAGTCTGATTTGTGGTACCGACCGCCACACCTTTTGCAGTTAGTCCCTCAATACATTTGGTCAAATTGTCTGTCTTGGTAGCCAATCCGTTAATACAGCCAGCGAGCATGGGCTAATGACTGAACGGGATATACATAAAAGATTTATCGGCGTCAATGGAACACAGGCTGTCAGCGCTTTTGAAGAGCTAGATAGGTTTGGGTGATCTCTTTTCTAAATTCCTCTGCACCTATTTCCAGACGTCTTGCATACGTTGCTTTTGCACTTTCACCGGCAAGGTAGCGCAGCTGATCCTTGTCATCGGTTGCAGCTTCGCAGATAATTTCCGCAACCTGCTCTGCCGTATTGGTAAATTTAAATCCCCCTAACATTTTTTGCATTGCATCGTCATACACCGGATGAGATACCAGATCAGATGAACGGGTAAGGAAATCGGACTGGGTCCCGCTTGGTGATATTGTTTTAACGCCAATATTAAAAGGTGCCAGTTCGATGGATAAACTTTCGCTCCAGCCTTCCAATGCCCATTTCGTAGCATGGTATACATGGCTGAAAGGGTATGCTACCAATCCTGCTATGGAGGTAATGTTGATGAATAAACCATTTTTCTTTTCTCTGAAATACGGAATAAATGCTTGCGTAACACGCATTGTTCCCAAAAGATTGGTGTTGATCTGACGCGTAATCTGTTCGTCGCGGAATGCCTCCATGGCACCAAACAATGCATATCCCGCATTGTTCAACACGATATCTATTTTATCTAATAAAATCGCTTCCTCAACGGTTGACTTTATCTGCTTAACATCCGTAACGTCCAACGGGAGGATCGTTACATTCTTAAGCTGCGACAGCTCTGTTTCCTTTTCCGGGCTGCGCATCGTGGCAATTACCTTCCAACCGTGTGAATGAAACAATTTTACGGCAGCTTTTCCTATACCTGATGAAGCGCCTGTAACGAAGATGGTTTTCATAAAAAATATTTTAGTAATAAACCACAAACATAGCCCTTAAAAAGTATACATTTGATACCGATATACAAAAGGATACCTAAATGAGCGACAACGAAAAGCGGTTCAGGGAAAAAATTAAAGCGGTACAGGACACGCTATTTGTGCTTGGCGGTAAATGGAAATTGCCTATTATCCTTTCTATCTACGAAGGGAACAAACGGTTTAATGATATCGCTACGTCTATTCCGAACATAACCAATCGGGTACTATCCAAAGAACTGAAGCACCTGGAAGAAAATTTGCTCATTAACAGAACAATAGTGAGTGATTATCCGATTAAGATCGAATATGATGTAACGGATTATTGCTATAGCATTGGCCTGGTTGTGAAACCAATGGAAGAGTGGGGAAAAAATCATAGGAAGAAATTGGTAAGCAGATCGAGAGCTGTATAACATAGATTACCAAAATGCTGATCTGTAAATGGTCAGGTTATCTTCTGATCTCGTCGCCTGAGGAAGCCTAATTTAGAACCTACAGGCCTTGCTCTCAACCAACCCAACTATTTTGGACCTCTCAGCAAAACAAAATTGGACTTTACAACAAAACGGGCAGATTATTTTGTGGCGACCTTTGTGGGATAAATAATTACAAAAATGACAAATACAGATAAATTGGTTTTAGTGACGGGAGGCTCGGGCTTCGTGGGCGGACATTGCATTGCCCGGCTTTTGCAGAAAGGGTATAATGTCAGAACGACATTGCGTTCGCTAGAAGGCAAAGGCAAAATAACAGCTGCATTAACTGCGAACGGCATCACATCGTTTGACAATCTTTCTTTCATGGAGGCAGAACTGACAAAAGATGATAATTGGGAGGAGGTAATGAAAGGTTGCAACTATGTTTTGAGTGTGGCCTCACCCGTGTTTTTTGACATGCCAAAAGATGAAAATGAGGCCATACGGCCGGCATTGGAAGGCATAACCAGAATCCTGAAGTTTGCCCGCAATGCAGGTGTAAAACGTGTGGTAATGACCTCAAACTTTGGTGCAGTTGGCTTTAGTCAAACAGATAAGGGCAGAGAGACCACCGAAGCCGATTGGACCGACCCCGATCTGAAAGGCCTGTCGATTTATGAAAAATCAAAATTACTGGCAGAACGTGCCGCATGGGAATTCATCACAAGAGAAGGTGGCAGCCTGGAATTTACAACCATAAATCCTGTTGCAATCTTTGGCCCCCCTTTAAATGAACATGTCTCAGGCAGCTTTGATATCTTAAAACATATGCTTGATGGAACCTGGAAGGTAGTGCCGCCCATTCCGTTAAATATCGTGGACGTGCGCGACGTAGCGGATCTGCACATTCGCGCCATGGAAAATCCAGGGGCAAACGGCCAAAGATTTATAGCCTCGGCAGACGGACAAATTTCTATGCCCGAGATTGCAGCATTCTTAAAAAAGACGCGGCCGGAAGCAGCGGAAAAAGTTTCTGCCAAAACAGTCCCGACTTTTGTGATAAAACTGAGCGCGCTGTTTAATGCACAGGCAAAGCAAGGGGCCATGTTCATCAATATGAACCGCAAGGTAAGCAATGCCAAAGCAAAAAACATTTTGGGCTGGGAACCTATTGCTTCGCAGGAAGAAACCATCCTGGCGTCGGTAGATTCAATGATAAAATTCAACTTAATCAACAAAAATAATAATGCTGATAAAAATAATTAGTGCCTTACTCATTTTGGTAACCGCTTACTTTGGCCTGAGCCACGGTTCACGGACTTTTAGCAAGCCTTCCGCGGAATATTTACAGATGATGGCCTTGCTTGGAATTACCGACACCGTTCGTGTGATCTTTGGGATCTGCCCTATACTTTCAGTAATTTTGATCTTGTTTCCACAAACTTTTTTTGCAGGAAATGTGTTAAGGGCAGTACTGCTGTTATTAATGATGACCTTAGCTTTAAAGGCCGGGAACTATAAATTTGCACTGATCGAGATTCCTTTCCTTGCAATGCCCTTGCTGCTGATTTATTTAGGCCATCCACTCAAAAACGGCTATTGATATGAGAACTATAGCAGATGATACCAGGACAAATATCCTGGGCGAACAGTTCATTCCCGACCATGTTTTTATATACCTCGCCAAAGGAGCGATCCGTGTTTTTGATGGAAACAAAAGCCATACTTTCAAAGCGGGAGATGCCTGTATTGCCAGAAAAAACAGACTGGCAAAATATGAGTTGTTAGACAGCAAAGAGGGGTTTGAACCCATACTTTTTTGCTTTGATGAACCTTTTCTGCAAGAATTTCAGAAAAAGCACGGATCAGAACAAACATATGTTGCATCAACAGATACTTTTATCAAAATACCAAATTCAGACTTGATAAAAAGTTTTATCAAATCCGTAAAGCCTTATTATAAAGGGGTAATGCAGCTGGATGAAGCCTTTGAGGATGTAAAATACGAAGAGCTTTTAATTATACTGCTTAAAAGCCAGCCTGGGCTTGCCGCAGTTTTATTTGAGTTCAGAAAACCGGGTAAAATAGACCTGGAAGAATTTATGACCCGTAATTACAAATTCAATGTCAGCCTTAACCGGTTTGCCTATTTAACCGGTCGGAGTTTATCTTCTTTTAAACGGGACTTCAAAACTATTTTCAACGATACACCCAATCATTGGTTAGTTCAGAAAAGACTGGAAGAAGCCTATTTTCTCATTGATAAAAAAAACCAGAAATCCTCTGACATTTACCTTAGCCTTGGCTTTGAAGATCTGTCACATTTTTCCTATTCATTTAAGCAATCATTTGGAATGACCCCCACAGAACTTACAGACAAAAAGAAGGAGGCCAGTCGCTAGCAGGCCGTTTTATTGAACATTCTGATGCAACTCCCCGCGATTAAATTGATCAGGCTACTGTCTTTATCTGATTATTGCGGATCTTTGCAACATAAAATATCATAATAGGATCTCGGCGCCGGCAGGAATTAAGGACTTGAGCCGGTGGTACCAATATAAAAAACTACAATTAACCAGAAAATGAAATTATCAAACAACAAGATTTTAATAACTGGCGGTGCAAGCGGTATCGGCCGGGGAATGGTCGAAAAATTTATTAAAGAAAACAATATGGTCATCATTTGCGGCCGGCGCGAGGATGTACTGGCTAACGTTGCAGCTAAACTTCCGGGCGTGATCACCAAACAATGTGATCTTTCGGTTGAAGCCGAGCGAATAGCGCTCTACAACTGGGTCGCTGAAAACCACAGCGATTTGAACGTGCTGGTCAATAATGCCGGCATTCAGAACTGGATAACTGTTGCCGAGGATGGCTTTTTTGAAAAGGCAAGCCAGGAAGTTGAGATCAACATTCTTGCTCCCCTCCATTTAACATCGCTTTTCCTGAAGCTGAAATCGCTCACCACTATCCTGAATGTAACATCCGGGCTGGCCTTTATTCCTTTCTCCAAGGTTGGGGTATATAGCGCTACAAAGGCCTTTTTCCGTTCGTACACCCTGTCCTTAAGGCATCAGCTTAAAGATACCGGTATTGAGGTGATCGAGGTAATACCACCTGCGCTGAATACTGATCTTGGCGGGAAAGGTCTCCACGATGCTGCTCCCCCAGTGAGTGATTTCATTGACTCTATATTTGAGCAGTTGAAGAACGGTAGCACTGAACTTACCTTCGGTACAAGTGAGGCAAGGGCAAAAGTTAACAACGATACCATAGCCGAATACTTTAGTAAGCTCAACCCAAGTTAAAGCGTAATGAAAACTAAGCCGCCACCCAGCGGAACTAAGCCAGATTTTCTTAGTCGTTGTTCTGATCTGGTATCTCATCCTATATGCGACAGAGCGATGAAAAAATGTTAGGTGGATTTAGATTCACTAATACCTCGGAACAGGTTGCGGAAATTATCTGCGAAGCTGCGACCGATAATAAGACCAGCGGCTACTTTGCTGGTGAGAATGCTAAAGCAACTTATGCAAGACGCATGGAAATAGGCGGCAGACCTGAGTATATCTAACGCTGCCAAACATGGTATTTGAAAAAAGTACAATCTAAATCACTCACAGAAATCTGTTACGAGAATCAGTTCTTCCCGGTGAGTCCGATGCCTCTTTTTGCATAAATCTTTTAAGGCAATTTTATGGTGAAACAAGGATTAAACGCTCAAAAAAACGTTAAAACAGGCATTAGGTGTTTGACTGTGCTACCACTCAGCCCGCTGACAATAAAAAGCGCTGATTTTCGGCGCTTTTTGTTTTGTAGAGAGATAGCGATGTCGAACACTTTAATGGCGTGGAGCATAGAAACAATGTGAATTTTAATATCGCCTATACCGGCGATTATGCAGATCAACTATTATCTGTCAGGTATTTTTCTGTCGGCAAGCTTTGTTGGTGTCACCCCAAATTGTTTTTTGAAAGCGTATGAGAAATGAGATAAGTTTTCAAAGCCAACTTCGTAAAAAATATCAATTGGCTTCCTGTGTTTTTCAGTAAGTGGATAATGTGCCAATTCTAAACGCTTTTTAGTTAACCAATTTTGTGGAGTTGTATTGAATGCCCTTTTAAAATCCCGTTTAAAAGTTGTTAAACTTCTGCCTGTCAAATAGCTAAACTTTTCCAAAGGCATATTGAACATATAGTTCCGTTCCATAAATCCAGCAAGGTTGATTTTGTTTGGTTCAGAAAAGTCAGATAAAATGTTGTCAATTCCCTTATTTATGGAACGCAGGACAGTAACAGCTTCCTGTATTTTCAACTTAGAGAGTTCTTGCGGTAATTTATAGTCCAATTCAAAATAGGGAAGAATGGAAGCAAAAAAGCTATCTCATAAAGGGCTTTTCGGCAACTGAATAATTTTACCACTTTTGAAAGTTGAAGTGACTTTCAAGTTTTTATTTTCGTAAAATTCCCTTAAAATCTCATTAGTTAGCTTTATTACAATAGCCTTATAAGGCAGGCCGTCCTTTTCATATTTAATTAGTGTGGCTATTGGCCACATCATTTATACCTGTTTCGACATGAAGAGTTTACATCAAAGTATTATGGGTGAACGGGTTCGATATCACGCAATACAGCGGATTATCTAAAACAAATAGACATTCCCTATACTTTAATGAACAGTACCATGTATGCTGACATGATCCCCTTTCTTGTAGGAAAGGATATATTAAATAATGGTATTTCCATTCCAGCCGGAAATGGCAGAACTCCCTTTTTGCCAATAAAAGAAATGGCTGAAGCGAATGCCGTTGTATTGACTACTCCAGGTCATGAAAATAAAGAATATGTCATCGCTACAGAAATCGCTTTCTCCGCCGCTGAGATCGCTGACCTGCTATCAGACATTACCGGAGAAACAATAGCTTATCACCAACCGGAGGTAAGTTCATATTTCGTAGAGCTTATCCAGACCGGTGCTTTTCTCCAGAAAACTTCCATTGCTTTCTGAATTGCTTCATCCTCGTTGAATTCCAGGGTCCTTGCCATATCGGAGACAAAGGTAAAACGATTGATTTAAAATGTGATTTTTTTTTCACCCAATTAGATGTTGATCTCTCATGAATGACAATCGCACCGTTCTTAAATTATTCCAACAGAGATATTTTATTATGATCTTACACTATCCCCGCTAAGCGCTACCGAGAAATTCACTACCTTTTGTTCCTCCGACACGTTGCGCACCTGCGCATTCCTTGTCAGCCTTCCAATGATTTTCATAATCGAAAAGTTTTAAAATGTTAATCCCTTTTATTTGCTGCCCCAATCGCCCAAAATTTATTCGGCAATGAGAGGGGGGCTGTTCGTTTTGCCTTGTAGTTGCTGTTTGATATTGTTGTTCATACCTGACATTTTTTTATTCGTGTAAAGAGCCGGAGTATGCTGGTTTCGTTTCAAGGGCAGAATAAGGCTGTCACTCAGGGAGTAAGTGTAAGTAGCAACTTTGTACCATCAATTTTTAGCAAAAGTAATTCACCAGCGGATTAGCTAAAAACGGAAAAAGGCCGCATCTTTTGGTGTGAAACAAAATCGATGTCGGCCTCTTAATAAAAACAGAGTTTTTATGTGGTACAAAGTTAAAGAATTATTTGAATCGGGCTTAAATGTAAGTCAGATTCATGTGGAAACAGGATTGGATCGGGCAACAGTCCGCAAGTACAGGTCGCTTTCTGAAAAGGGTTTTCATGATTGGATTTCCCGTCCAAGAAATTTACCTAAGAAGCTTTCTGTTTATTATAACTATGTCAAGGAGAGCCTTGAACTGCAACCCTATTTGTCTTCGTCGCAAATAGAAGACCGTCTGATGGAGCGCTATCCAGATCTTCCGGCAGTGCACAGCAAGACCATTTATAATTTCGTAAAGAATATCCGTCTGGAGCATGGTCTAGTCAAGTACAAGGATAAAGATGCCCGTGACTATGAAAAGCTGCCCGAGACACCTTATGGTCAGCAGGCGCAGGTAGACTTTGGCCAAGCTTTAATGCAGAACGATACGAGTTATCAGATGAAGGTATATTTCTTTGCTATGGTATTGAGCCGGTCCCGGCAAAAGTTCATTTACTTTCAGCGTCACGCATTTACTACTGCCACAGCTATTTATGCCCACGAATTAGTTTTTGAATTCTTTCGTGGCATACCCGGGGAGATTATTTATGATCAGGATCGGGTCTTTATCCAGGAGGAAAATTTGGGCGATATCTTGCTGACCGATGGCTTTCGGAGTTTTTGTGACAGTAATCCTTTTAAGCCTATATTCTGCAGAAAGGCAGATCCGGAGTCAAAGGGGAAGATAGAAAACGTGATCAAGTATGTAAAACACAACTTTCTGCGAGGCCGTCTGTATAAATCAGTTGGGATCTTGCAAAAAGAAGCATTGGAATGGTTGAAACGTCGCGGCAATGGAAAAATACATGGTAGTACCGGTAAAATTCCTCAGAAGGAATGGCTGATTGAACAAAGGCACCTGCAGCAAAATACCACTGCTCCAGTATTGCCTAAAACGATGCTGCCTGAATACTTTGTCCGTAAAGACAACTGCATTACCTACCGGGGCAATTATTATAGTCTCCCTTCAGGAACTTATAGCGGGCCGGGCGCCAAAGTATTGCTGGAAATTAAAGGAAGCAGCATGTGTATTTATAGTGTAACCAGACAGGTACTGGCACAGCATGTAATATCTCAGCAGAAAGGCTGCCTTGTACGTTTAGAAACCCACAGAAGACCCAGTGGTATAAAAGTGGAACAAACCCATGCGGAGGTTACCGCACTCCTAAACCATAATAACGCAGCCCTTTATCTTTCTCTTTTGAAAGAAGATCGGCCCCGGTATTTTCATGACAGCTTAAAAGTGATACTTAAAGGTCTGAAAGGCGCTTCACAACAAGCGATGGCTATCACTCTGGATATTTGTCTGGAAAACAAGATCTACAATGCTTATGAATTTGGGCAGGTGCTCAGCCTTCAAAAGAGAATGTATAACCCAGAGTCTGGATATCTGAAAATGGCGATCCGCATGCATCCTGATCATTTACAACAGGGCATGGACCCAGAAACAAGTAATATCAATTACTATGAATCAATACTTAAATAGCAATGGAACAAATCAAACAAATTAAAGCACATGCAGAAACCCTGCGGCTAACTAATCTCAAAAGAGCACCCGAAGAGATCATACATCAGGCGCAGCTGGATAAACCGTCCTATATGGACTTTATTATGGGAATATTGCAAACTGAGGTAAACTACCGTAAATCAGCAGATCTGGAAAGAAGAATCCGACTGGCTAAACTTCCCAAACACAATGATCTGGATACCTATGACTTTAACGTATCCAATGGAATCTTGAAGGCAGAACTTGCCCAATTAAGAGAATTATTGTGGCTAGAGCAAAATTATAATCTCATATTGATGGGGCCTAGCGGTACCGGAAAAACATATCTAGGGGCAGGTCTGATCCATGATGCACTGATCGCCGGATATCGGGCGTACTTCCTGAGCATGGAAGAGCTCACCAATATTCTTAAGATGAAAGACATCACGGTATCTGCTATGAATGCCTATAATCGTCTCTTAAAAGCTCATGTGCTGGCGATTGATGATATTATGCTTTTCCCAATCAATAAGGCGCAAGCTGTGGCTTTCTTTAATATGATCAATCATCTCCATGAGCAAGCCTCCATTATCATAACCACAAATAAATCTCCAAAACAATGGGCTGAAACTCTAGAAGATGAGGTGTTGGCTACAGCATTACTGGACAGACTACTCTATCGATGTGAAGTGGTCAAGCTGAAAGGTGCCAGCTACAGAATGGAAAATAGAAAAACTATTTTCCCAGAGAAAACACAGGAAATAAAACAGGTCTAATGCTTATATTTTTTGGTTAAAAGTGGTGAATTACTTTTGCTAAAAATTGATGAAAGTAAATTTGCTATTTACAGTAAGGTTTTGCGCAAAAAATACTACCAACCAACGGGAGTGATTTTTTGCCAAACCCGGAGGACCTGACCTTGAAACCCAAAAAGGGGGTGGCCATAACTTCGCCCTTAAGAAACGGTGACCAGCACACGGCTCGCTGCAAAGGGATAAAGTGGAAGGGATATACGGCAAAGCATCACCGCAAGCCGGGACAATCCTGCCTGCCGATGCCCTAAACTATCTTTAGTATTTCTATACGATGTGTTTGACGCTGCCCGCTAAAGTGCTCCTACAGGTATTTATGAAAGCAAAAATCCGGCACTTGCCGGATTTTAAAAAAATATTATACATTAAATAGAGGATGCAGTTTTAACAGTAACGCATCAGGGATTAAAAAAAATCCTTTTCTGAAAGAAAACATTGCAGTGTAAAGCCCGGCCGCAGGGATGCACAAACGATTTATTTAATATGTGTAAGAAAAACTATAAAGGGCGCAAGCTAATATCATCGTCGTTACTAAAATTGAACCGCCGCGTCAGAAAGTCCTGTATCGTGGTAAAATCGGGATAGGCGGATTTACTTTCAAGATTTCAGTTGTTTAACATCACAAGGGCTACCTGTTTCAACTGGAAAATAAAAAGGTTTCCATAAAAATAATCAGGGGCACTGTATGTTATTATCACGTTTATCTGTTTTCGCGATCCGATCTAATGTTGTCTTAAGCTCGGCTTGCACTTCACCCATGGATATGAAAGCTTTGCCGGCCGTATCATCGATGTTCCTTTTAAACAATAACAAAGAGCACTGTTTGTAGTATTTTTATTTACGGGCGGATTGGATCACGGGCCGAGCACCTGTGCAAAGGTTTCTGATATCAAGTTAATACCACGTGATGATCACCTTTTGACAAATTAATGAAATAATAGGGTTTTAAAATAATTAATAATTATTACTGCCTAGGGTGAAGGCTCTTATCCATACTGTATTGCTTCTAAACTTAATTTTTGCCTTTCAGTTTTTTCATAAACTGCCCAAAAGCTGGTTTCAATTCTTCAAAGAGAGCATTGTCTTTGTACTTCAGCATGACTTCACTGAAAAGTTTAATCCCTAATGCAAATTCCATTGCTGCTTCGCTGTCTTCCAGAATATTTTTTTCCTGCATTTTTTCTATTATGCCGAAAACATCATCATGGTTTTCAAACTCAAATTCCAGTATTTTTGTTGCGGGTCTACCATCCTTTAATTCTACTTCCTGTAGATGGATCTTGTAAACATTATTCTTTTTATTCATTTCAATATTTAAATTTATAAGTTCATTAGTACTGATAATAATTAAACGATCCTAACTTATTGTGTCAAGCTATTTAATCAGGTTTTTGACTTCATTCGACTCAGAGTTTCCGGTGACATATTTAGATAGGATGCCACTATTTTGTTGGGCAAACGCTTTACAATCTCCGGATTCATAGTCAACAGTTCCTTATACCTTTCAGCTGCATCTTTCATGATCTCCCTGTGATAAATACTCAGGTTGTTCAGATAAGCATATTCCAGGTATTTCCGGAAAAACTTCTCCCATGCGCCGATCAGGTTCAGCAAATAATAAAAGTCCTTTCTACTGATCCTTAACAGCTGCGTATCCTCCAAAACCTGGAGCGCCTCCATCGATGGGTTCTGCGAAATAAAGCTTGCCAGTCCGGTTGCAAACTGGTTTTCAAACGTGATATTCCTGGTCATGTCTAATCCATCGTCCCGAACGAAAAAGATCCTTACACATCCTTTAACAACGAAATTCATATGATCATTAACCTGCCCGATCTCGACCAGCACCTCATTGCGGAGGTGGCTGGAAGGCTTGAAATAATCCAGGACCAACTCCAGCTGTTCATCTGTTAAATAGGTTACATTACGTATATGATCTGCCAGCTTTTCTTTACCTGTGGTCATCAAACAAATTTAAGCATTTATAGAGAGTGAGGCACTTTTATCAACATAATAATCTCGGGAGGCCAGCGCAAGTCCTATGAGCGCAGCGATCCCACCCATTAAATAAATATTTTCGTAATGCGTGCCTCCGGCGATCACACCCGCAATTGGTGCGGTAAGCCCCATACCCAGATCAAAGAAGGCGTTGTAAGCTGCCATTGCCATTCCCCTGTTAGCCTGCGACACGTGCTTAATTGCCAACTGCCCGAACGAAGGAAAAACCAAAGACATCCCGCAGCCGGTTAGCACGGCACCTGCTATGGCGAAAATACCGCCGGGCGCCTGCCAGATCAGTAGCTGGCCAATCGCTTCTATGGCCAGACAAACGATAGCGACCCTGGCCCCGCCGAACTTATCAGGGTAATGCGCAAAGAATAATCGCATTACGATATAGCCTGCCCCAAAGGCGCTGATCGCCAGAGAGGCGTTAGCCCAGCCGCGTTGCAGAAAATATAGTGTAATGAAAGAAGCGATACCACTAAATCCAATACTGGCCAGCGCAAGTCCGGTTCCTGCGCCCCAAACCAATTTTACAGCTTTGTAAAAAGGAAGTCTTTTTTCCAGCTGGGGTAAAGGGATATTGGGAAGAATATTGGTAACTAGAAAGCTAACGAACGGCAACAGGGCTATGCCTGCAAAAGAAAAACCAAGCCCGAATTTAGTTTGCAGATAGATACCGAGGGGAGCGCCCAGTGCCATACCACCGTGCATTCCCAATCCATTCCACACCATGACCTTACCCGTGTTCTTGCTACCCACTAATAAAAATCCCCATGCAAAGATGCCGATCACCAGATAACTTTCTCCGATACCGAGTAAAACCCTGCCTAAACATAACAGGATAAGACTAAAAAATGCCTGGGAATGGAACCATAGTGAAATTAGGCAGAAAATGCCTGATAATGCGGACAATCCAAGCCCGATCGACACCGTTATCCGTCCGCCTTTAGCATCGGCCGATTGGCCGGCTAAATGCCGGGTCAGTAAGGTTGCGACATATTGAAGCCCGATAACGGCCCCGACGATAATATTGTTATAACCGAGGGTGCGGTGCACAAATTCCGGCAGCGTACCCAGGGAAATACCCATGATCAGGAATTCGCTGAAAATGATGGCAAATATGACCAGTAAACAATTGGTAAGGGGGATACTTTTGTTTGGATTAGCTACAGACATAATAGGATTGACTTTTAATGGTTGATTTCCGTGGCAAAGCTAATCCTATGCATTTATGTACACATTGATACAGATCAATAAATGGAGCGCTATAGGCATCTTTTTTTATTTAAACATACTGCCCATTACAGCCGCTGTATGGGGGCTTCAACCTAAGTAATATGATTTGGAGGTTAGTTCGTTTCTAATAAATTGCAACTCGCCTTATTTTTCGCTAATTTTCTTCATATATTTTTTCCCCATTCTTCCATTGGCGGAGCTACCTTATGCGTGGTTAGACAATAGTCCGTAATGGCATATTCTATTCTGACAGGATAGTCATCAATTATTGTTCTGCTGATCAGTAAATTCTCTTCCAGATGTTTCAGTTCTTTCGACAAGACGCGGTTAGTTATTCCAGGAATGGAACCAGCAATATCATTAAATCGCTTGTTACCACTGTAGATTGACAAGAGAACCGGAAGTTTCCACTTACCACCAAGCACGAATAGGGTATCTTGAATGGCTTTCATTTTTTCTTTGAATCTTGTTTCTTCATCTTTTTTTGTTGAAGTACTCACAAGGCATTAAGTATACTTTAGGATACAGGTATCAAATGTATACTTTTATTACCATACTTTTGTTGGACAATCAAATTATTACATCATTATGAAAACAATATTCATTACCGGGGCTTCATCCGGTATAGGGAAAGCAACGGCAAAGTTATTTCAACGCGAAGGCTGGAATGTTATTGCTACTATGCGCAACCCCGGAAAGAAACCGAACTAACCCAATTAGAAAATGTAACGCTCTTGCCACTGGATGTTACCAATCCTGGACAAATAAAGTCAACAGTGGAAAAAGCCACTTCCTTATTTGACGTGGATGTTGTGCTAAATAATGCAGGATTTGGGTTACTGGGCGCTTTAGAAGCTTTTACCGATGAAAACATTGTGCAGCAGGTAAATAGTAATTTTTTGGGAACCGTTCGTGTAACGCAAGCGTTCATTTCAAATTTCAGAGAGAATAAGAAGGGCTTATTTATCAATGTTACCTCTATTGGCGGACATACCGGTTTTCCATTTACAAGTATTTATAACGGCACCAAATGGGCTGTGGAAGGCTGGAGTGAGTGCCTGTCAATTGAACTATCTCTGTTTAATGTGGGTGTAAAAACGGTGTCGCCGAGCAGTACCAATACAGAATTATTTAGCCATAACTCTGATGTGGCCCACCTGCCATTTTATGAGGCAACCGAGAAAAAAATGATAAGCATGATCAAGCCAGCTTCCACTCCCGATGAAATTGGCTCAGTTATCTATGAAGCGGCAACTGATGGCAAAGACCAGCTGCGTTATTTTGCAGGAAAAAGCGCAAAAGCAATTTATGACAGAAGACAGGAAATAGGCGCTGAGGCATCCGTAAAGGAAATCAAAAAAATGTATTTGGAAGCTTAAGAGGTATGAACAGTAACATGAAGGTGTTCTCTATTAGGCTTAGACACGGTTAAACCATCATAATCTGTTTTTACAAAGGTTAGTTATTCTTTTAAAGAGAACTAACCTTTGTTTATTTTCAGAGGAACCGTATCACAAGGTCTTAGAGACGCCAATGGTATTGCGAATCTGCCGATTTACACTGATTTCAAAAACCGGCCATGCAAAAGGCCGGACATGCCGGCCTTAAAAGGATAAAATAAAACAGTAAAGTGACCTTATTTATTTTCTTTCAGGTAGGCCTCGACATCCTGACGGTCGTTGCCCACAGCTTTAATAGCTGCCCTTACCTGGTCGCGGGTAACCGCCCAGTTTTTCAGCCACGTGATCCAGTTCAAAATCTTCGCTACCTGAGATCTGGCTATGGTCGCGGCCATCCCTTTTGTTCTTGTCGTCTGACATAATATTATTGTTTAAATTGTTTATTTATTTTTCGTTATCAGGTATGGACATTCCGCGGCGATTGATTACCTCGTTCCGGAATTGCGGACAATCAGTTCCGGAACACTTTGACCATTAATTCATTGATTATAAATTTGAATTTCCCTATAGTGATTACGCAAATCGGTGGTTTACATCCTACGGAATCCCCTGGTCAAGCCGCCCGGAATATCCAATTTGAGGCCAAATACTATATCTGTGATAATTGAAAGATTATGGTCATAATGAAATTTTTGAAGCCTGCAATGACTCGGTTGATTTCGGAGATCATTAAATACAATTGCTAAATCAGGTTTGGAATGGATCGAGTACTGCCAGATATTTAACACAATCTCTTTTGCGACATCTTGCAGGGTATAGCCGGATTTGATGATTTTTTGCTTCACGCTTGGTGACAGGTGTTCGATTACTTCTACCACAAGCACAGTAAATTTCTCTTTATGGAAATCAATTGGTAATCTGAAGATATTGCTTCTGATTTTTTTAATTCAGTTCCTTCCATGACTATGGCAAGTCTGAACGGACGTTGTTCATAGTAGCTATCTGGAACCAATAAATTGGATTTGATATAAAGTTCACCGGCCGCTTTTTGCAGTTGGTTCCTGACTGCCTCTAAAGAGCAATCAAATCCATTTTTTAATAGATAGGCCTGCTCCTCCAGAATTTCTATTTCAAAATAGAATATTTTCAACTTTAGGGTGGTGCTTAAAGCCATTACTGAATTTTGTTGATTACAAAACTAAATATAATCAATTACCTCCAATGAATTTGGTTTCGGTTTAAAAATGAGCAAATGTTTTTACGGATTTCTAAATCCAGATATTTAAATGAACGTGCTCATCTTTAATAAATTATGCATATTAATCTTTTTTAAGGCATACTTTTTGTTAAATGCAGTGTGACAACCCTCTCTTTACATACAAGTCGATAGAATCTTTATTTTAATCAGTTTAACAGGCAAATGGGCACTATAGTTTTTATCGTTGAAGACAATGAGGATATTGGTTATATATTGGATTTTTATCTTTCCGATGAGGGCTATAAGGTTTCGGTTTTCTCGAACATAACTGCTTTCAAAGCAGCGCTAACTCTTAACAAACCAGATATATTTATTTTAGATGTAATGCTTCCCGATGGGAATGGAATTGATCTTTGCAATGAGTTAAAAAGTGACCCAGAATCACGCGATCTCCCGGTGCTAATGATGTCCGCCAATACTACGGCTGAAAAAGTTACCGATAGTACCAGGGCTGACGGCTTTATTAAAAAGCCTTTTGATCTATTAGCAGTACAGCAGGCGCTTTACAATACATTGTTGGATCGGTGAGGCTACCTTTCTATAACAATAATGTAATAAAGATATGCCAAGCCTGTGTTCTCGGCATATCCACATAATAATTTGAGGTTAATTTGTAATGAACGCTATTATTCAGGAATGAAAATTCACTTTCCTATAACATGGTTATATTAGAAGTTAATAGTCTTTTGAGAATTCCTTAGAGTGCTTCATGCCAGAAATACTACGACAGCCTAAGCAGGCGGTAATGATTAATTAAAGGATAAGAAAAAATATTTTACATATAAATCTAAAATTCAGTGTTTTAAAAATTAGATATGGTTTTTTATTAATGGAAATCAAAATAGGATTTGAATTTGTAATATAATAATATATCTTTGCCTCACTTTAAAATACCGGCAATGGTATTGTCGCTAAAAGGCTGAAAGTTCTCAAATTATTTATCTGCTAAACGTTGCAGATCTTTAAAAAAATGGTTCGAGATTTTTCCCGTAGGGGCTCCATCTAACAGTAAGGGCTATCTTTTGTTTGCGCAGGCGGTATATAGAGCTTTACATATCCCTGCCATCCAAGATGTTACATCTACTGCTGTGATGCCTAGACCGCAGCTTCCTTTAGGGAGTTATTTAACTCGATACCGTTTAGCTTAGTTTATTGTTTGAAGCATTTGGGAGGCTAATCCATTTGGCTCGAGAATAGCGCACTTTAAAATTCAATGTCGTTAACACCGTATCACCATCCACTGCAAAGATGCGCCTCAAGGTAGGATTGTCGTGGGTAAAGTAAAACGAGTAGGGTTGATTATGAATGATTCTGTTTTTATTGCGAAGTATCCGGGCTATCGCTTCTTTATTAGGCAAGTAACGCAGGTTTTCACCATCTACGCTAAACAGGTAGTTTGCGCAACGTATGTATACAATCATCGCTATTATTTCCTTTACTGCCATGATGCGTAACTTTTACCCAATTGCAGCTTAAGGGCCGCTGTGGTGAGTAGTTCAGATTCAAGTCCGGCGACAATATTGTGGGGATGAGCGCAGCCAGCCAAAGGATCTTGAACCCATTCAAATCTGTTATCAGGGAGATACTAATACCATTGTCTACATTCCCATCCTCCTCCCAATTTTCCAAATCGAAATCCATCGATTTAATATGGTAATCCTCCCCCTTAGCGGCCTTGGCTACGCTTATTTCCAGACTTTCTTCTTTTCCAGTGCCAGCTTAGGTTCAGCATGCTGTTTCGCAGTTTGATAATATAGTTTATATCTTATTATTTCATGATTTCCCACTGTATTAAGCCGTAGAATAACATCATTAACCGCTGTTTTTTCGTAAATCTTATTGTTCGGCTGCTTTTATTTTAAAAATAATCAATTCTTTGGGGTGATTTTAAAAAAATATCAGTTTGTATTATTGAATGACCAATTCAATAATCAACTAAACCAATTAACATGATCAGAAATTTTACTAAATCATTTTTTTATCATTTATTAACCGTCTCAATACTTTGCTGTAGTGCATCTGTATTTGCACAAGGACGAAGGATAACTGTAGAAACGGCTTTAAATGCCATTTCTACAAAATACAAAACCAAGTTTGCTTACAGACATGGTATCGTAGAAAACAAATTTACTACTGGTGCAAGCCTTAATGCTAAAACACTGGATGAAGCACTCAAACTTGTACTTTATCCTAACGATTTGTTGTTTCTTTATGTAAGCGAAGGAAATTACACCATTATTTCACGAAATGCGGAATTGAGAAATCAGCAATCCGGCGCACTTAATGATACGCCCTCTGCAAATGATGGCAGCATCTTTATTACAGGACTGGTTTCTGACGAATCCGGAAATGCTATGCCAGGTGTTACAGTAAAGTCTAACGGAGCTAATAATTCTGTAGTAACCGATGCTGAAGGCAGGTTTTCGTTCTTTGTGCCGCAAACGGCTACAGAAGTAAGCTTCTCTTATTTAGGTTACGACCGTTCTGAAGTTCAGTTACAGGGTACTGGTAAAAGAGTTTCTGTAAGGCTTAAGCCTTCTTCGGGTAACAATCTGCAGGAAGTAAAAGTGGTATCTACTGGTTACCAGCAGATTTCTCCGGAGCGCTCTACAGGTTCTGCTGTGGTCATTACTAAAAAAGATCTGGAAAAAATTCCGGTAGCTAATGTGATCCAGCGTTTGGAATCAATGGTTCCGGGTGTAAAGATCAATGTTACTGCGGGGGATATCAGTTTTGCCTATAGAAATACCAATCCATCGATGAACAGTTCTACAAGAACGATCGGGAGTACAGAATACGGTATCAATATTCGTGGAAGAAGCACCGTATCTCCATTTGCGGAAAACAATCCGCTGATCGTAATTGATGGTGCTATCTCAGAGATCGACCTGTCAGCACTCAATCCAAATGATATTGAAAGCATTACCTTTCTTAAAGATGCTGCTGCAGCTTCGATTTGGGGCGTGCGTGCTGCAAATGGTGTAATTGTAGTAACCTCTAAAAAAGGAACGGCTAACCAGGCACCAAATATCAACTTCTCTACAACATTCTCATTGAGTGGTAAACCGAATCTCGACTACCTCAAAATGATGAATGCTGCACAAACAATCAATCTTGAGCAGGAGATCGCTAACAAAAACATCGTTCCTGCTCCAAGTGCCACAACAGCTTTTAGCCCATATGTGGGACCTGTAACCGACTTAACTTTCAGATTACACGCAGGCACAATTACTCAGGCACAGTATGATGCACAGATTGCACAGTACAGTACGATGGACAGCCGCAGTCAGGTGAGTGAATATTTGTTACAACCGGCCACAAGCCAGCAATACAATCTGTCAGTAGGTGGTGGCGGTACCAACTCAACATATTTTTATTCAGGTTCATACAGTAAGGAGATTCCTAATGATGTAGGCAACGAAGCCAGCAGGTTAACAGTAACACTGAATAATACTTTCAATCTTTTCAAAAAAGCAAAGCTGACAACTATTTTCAGAGGTTCGTTCTTTAACTACCAAAATAACGGTGTTGGGTTGTCCAGTTTATACAGACCAACTGCTAATACCTTATTGTCATACAACCAACTGGTGGATGACAGCGGGAACAGGGTATATACCTCCAGAGCATATTACTCGGGCTGGCAAAATACGCTGGTCAACAGAGGATACCTGAACTGGAATTATAACGCGCTGGATGAAATTGATAATGCGGATAATACCAATAAGGTGAACAACTATTCCTTCAGTGCAAACCTGAATGTGCCAATTTTCAAAGGCCTATCAGTCAATGGTTTTTTTAACAACGAACGTAGTTTTGGTACAAGCAGGTCATTCTACAACGAAAACACCTACTATTACAGAAACCTGGTAAATTCATATACCCCGCTGCCGGCAACTGCAACAGCAAGAGCTGTCAACTCTCTGGGCCTTTCTCCGGGTGCAGGTATTCTCAACCAGATCAGCTCTACAACAAATAACTATACCGTTCGCGGCCAGTTAAACTACGACAATACATTTGCAGGTAAACACCAGCTCAATGTAATTGCCGGTTCTGAAATCAGGCAGACCAATGCTGGTCAGGGAGGTTCTACACTATACGGTTACAACATGGGTACAGGCTTAAATTCATCTGTAAACTATCTGGCACCATATACTTCAATTCAGGGATATACAACCTCTATTGGTGGCGCTCCATATCAGCAGGACAGAATCAGGAGGTACTTATCTTACTATAGTAATGCAGGTTATACATTTAACGGTAAATACACCGTGTCTGCCAGCGCGCGCTATGACGACTACAACAACTTTGGTGTAGACAGAAGCCTAAGGGCTACACCACTCTGGTCAACCGGTTTAAAATGGAACCTTGCAAAAGAGTCGTTCATGAAACCACTGTCATGGATCAATAGCCTGAGCCTCAGAGGAACATATGGTGTGAACGGAAATATTGCAACGGGCCTTTTTCCTTTTACTGCGATTAGCATTGGCTCTAATGACCCTAATACAGGATTGCCAACGGCATCTATATCTGCTCCGGCCAATCCATCACTGCGCTGGGAAAAAACTTACGTAACCAACATTGGGCTTGACCTGGGGATGCTGAATAACCGGATTGGGGTAACTGCTGATTTTTATAAAAAACATGGCAAGGATTTGTTCTATGAATTTCCTATCAACGGAACATATGGGCTACTTAGCCTGAACAGAAACTCTACAGAGTTAAAAGGAAAAGGGGTAGACCTCAGTCTAAGAGGAACATCCTATACCAGCAAGGACTGGGATGTAACGAGCGTGCTTAATTTCTCGTACAATACGAATGAAATTACTGATGCAAGATTTGCTCCAACTTCTTCAGTATACAGTAATCCTGCATATGGATCTCAGCTTAAAGGATATGCTACTGATAAAATGTTGGTGTACAAAAATGCCGGCCTGGATGCCAATGGTTTAACCAGGATCTTTGATCAGAACGGAAATATAGTGCCGGCCAGCGGGAACATCAGCTCGCTGGATGCGCTTACTTATGCCGGACGTACCAATGCTCCATATTTTGGAAGCTTTAACACCTCGGTCAGGTATCGTGAATTTACGCTGATGGCCATTGCAACCTACCAGTTTGGCAGCGTATTTTTAAGACCAACGGCCAATACCTATCCAAGTTCCCGACAGGGCTCAGTTTATGACCTCGCAGCAGATGTTGCAAAAAGATGGCAGAATCCCGGAGACGAAGCGTTTACGAATGTTCCTGGTATTGCAGGTACTTTCGCCTCATCAAGTTTACTGCGTTATCAGCAATCAGATATCAATGTGCTGAAAGGCGATTATATCCGCCTGAGAGACCTGTCACTCTCTTACCAGATTCCTGTAGCAAAAATTACCAATGCAGTAAGGGCTGCAAACTTTGCCTTCTCTGCACGGAACCTTGGTTTCTTATGGAGGGCTAATAAGGAAGGAATTGATCCTGATATCAATGGTGGATTAAACAGTACGACTTTAGGACTGCCGCCAGTAGTATCGTATAATTTCACTTTAAATGTTAACTTCTAATCCCGCAAAAAATGAGATCAATATATAAATACTTCATCTTCACTCTCACAGCACTGTCGCTTTCAGGCTGCAAGAAATATGTAGATATCAAAACGCAGGGCAGCCTGGTGCCTGATCAAACTATCAATTACAGGTATCTTTTAAATAATGCAAATTCATTCGAACCTGTTCCCAGCCTTTCAGACTATGCTTCGAGTGACATCAATATCAATGATGCATCGCAGATAACCGGCCTTTCAAGTTTGTTTTATGGATGGTTTACGGCGGCATATACTTGGTCGCCGGTTATTTACGCTGTGGGTAATCCTTCTTATGAGCAGGATGTGAACTGGAATTCCGCCTATACAAAAATCCTTGCTTGTAATACCATTATTAATGAACTTCCCGGAAGTGTTGGACCTGAACAGGATAAGGTGCAAATGACTGCCGAAGCGCTGGTACACCGTGCTGACGCGTATCTGGTATTGATCAATAATTATGCAAAGCCTTATAATGCTTCTACAGCGTCAACTGATTTAGGCGTACCCTTACTTACTGTGCAAACCGTTACACAAAGTTTAAACAGGGCTACTGTCCAGGCAGTGTATGATCAGATCATTGCAGATCTGACAAGGGCTATTCCGGGACTGCCCTCTACGCAGCTGTACAATAACTTGCCTTCCCTGGCTTCGGCATACGGAGAACTCGCACGCTGTTATCTCTATATGAACGATTATGCCAATGCATCCAGATATGCAGATCAGGCACTGGCACTTAGGAGTACATTAGATGATCTTTCTGTGCTGACGAGTGTAACAACTACCAATTACCCGCGCCGTATAGCAGATCCTGAAATTTTACTTTCTAAATTACCTTTCAATGGATCGGTAAGATATAGTCCAACAGCCTTAAAGATGAGTGATGAATTTCTGGCCCTGCTGGGAACAACAGACCAGCGCTATACGCTCTTTTCAGCTCCTGCCTCTACGATTAGTTCTGCATATACAGGAAGGTACTATTCAAAAGAGATCGCAGTGGGCGAAACGCGTAACGAGGGCCCTTCTGTACCGGAGATGCTGCTGATCAAAGCTGAAGCCTCTGCCCGCACAGGTGATCCTGCCAACGCGATGCTGTGGGTGAACCGTTTGCGTGTACGAAGGTTCAGGCCGGCAAATTATGTCCCGATGACCGCAACTTCGGCAAGCGATGCACTGGTAAAAGTGATAGACGAACGCAGACGTGAATTTTTTGGACTGCAACTCCGCTGGTGGGATATGCGCCGTCTGAAAGATGAAGCCCCGTTCTCCAAAACTTACACCAGGGTTTACAATGGAGTTACCTATACGCTGGCACCAAACAGCAACAGGTATACCTTCCCGATCGCTCAGACACTTATTAATCTGAACACTGAACTGGAACCTAATCCTTAAAAAAACACACAATACCATGGCAGCTGATTTACAATCCGGCTGCCATTTAAATTTACATACACACCAATGAAACAAAAAAGTTTAGTATTAATGCTGCTCTTGTGCAGCGTATTCAGCGCATTTGCGCAATCCGTGTATCCCACAAATTTCACCTTCTTACCCGAAAGACCCGAGAATGGAAGTCCGGTGCAACTGATTTATGATGCAAAAGGTACACCGCTTGCTGGCAAAAAAAACATCAGCGCAGTAGTTTATCAATACAAGAATTATAAATGGGTAGGAACAGACCTGGCCTTTACAGGGGCAGGCGATATATGGAAAGCAAATTTTAAAACCCCGGCAGACTGCGGACTCATCGCGCTGAAATTTAAATCGGGCGACATCGTTGACAACGGACACGACCAGGGATATTTCCTTCAGCTGCGCGACAAAGAACG
Organism: Pedobacter westerhofensis; assembly: GCF_900182595.1. Classification (GTDB taxonomy): domain Bacteria; phylum Bacteroidota; class Bacteroidia; order Sphingobacteriales; family Sphingobacteriaceae; genus Pedobacter; species Pedobacter westerhofensis. The sequence goes on from NZ_FXTN01000019.1 coordinate 37,778, forward strand.
CAAAGGACTAATGGCACCTGGCGGTTATGCCGGATGGGGACTGGCGCGTTCACCAAAATTGAACCTTGATATTCCCGGGTATATCAATTTTAAGGGGATCAGCGATACGGCAAGCTATTATTGGCTAAGCCAGGAAATCGTGTTTAATCCTAAAGCCAAAGGCGAACTTGTAATTCCCTATTCAATTGCATTGAAGGGTTTTATGAAAGAGGAAGCTACGCCTAAGCTGATGCTGGCTGTAAGATATCTAACCAGAGCTGATGCAACAGAAGATGAATTGCTCAAAGCAAGAACAATTACCGGAATGCTGCTTAATGACACCAAAAGAAAAGATTCTATAGAGACAGTGCTTAAAACTAGATTCCCAAAGGGCAGCCTTGCCAGGCTTGCAGCTCACAGAAATATTAATGCCAGCCGCGAACTGCCAGCTGTCCTTAAAGCTTCGGAACAATTCCTGGCCGATTTTCCGATAACTACGAATGCGCAGTTTGATGATGATAACAGGATCAGTTACGGTGTAGTATATCAGAATATGATCCTGGTGGCTACGGCAGTCAACAAAAATGATGACTATCTTAAAAAATATGCACCTGTATTACCTTACAGTGTGGTTGGTAATATGTACTATAAAAGTATCGAGATTCCGTACAGCCGGAAGGATAGAACACCGGCAGAACTGATGCCGCTTGCAGATCTGCTGATCAAGCGATATAATGACTTTAAAACAAACAGGCCGCCAGAATATATGTACATGTCTCCTACAGAGTGGGCGTATGAATTTGATCACTCGCGTGCAGGACATGTTTTTCCTGTGCAGATAGCCCTATTGATGGCTGCCGGAAGAAATGACGAAGCCATGCAATTTGCCCTGCTTGCACAAAAGTATCTTCAATATAACAATGCAACGGTTAATGACCAGTATGCCCATCTTCTTCAGAAAAAAGGGGATAACAAATCATTGCAGGCAGTGCTTACAAAAAGCTTATATCTGAATCAGAGTACTCCCGAAATGCTCGCGATGTTAAAAAGCAGCTATGTGAGGACGCAGGGTTCCGAAAAAGGTTTTGATGCCTACATAGAATCGCTTAAAAACCCTGCAGACAGAATTGCAGCGCAGAAAAAAGCGGCTTCAGAAATGATGGACAAGCCGATGCCGGACTGGAGCATGAAAGATATGAATGATAAAACCGTCACTTCTGCTCAGCTTCGCGGCAAAACTGTAATTATGGATTTCTGGGCTACATGGTGCGTGCCTTGTAAAGCATCTTTCCCCGGAATGAAAATTGCCGTTGAAAAATATAAAAATGATAAGGATGTGGTATTCTATTTCGTGGATACCGAAGAGAGAACTGAAGACTACAAAGCTGAAGTGAAGAAATATATCAAAGACAATCATTATCCATTTAATGTGCTTTTTGATAACAAAGCAGAAGGTGCAAAAGCTACTGGGGAAGTATTTGACCGTATAGCCAAAGCTTTCAAAATTTCAGGTATCCCGCAAAAGCTCTTTGTAGATAAAAAAGGGAACTTAAGGTTTATCTCGATAGGATATAATGGCAGTGCAACAGGCCTTGCTGATGACATTTCCATGCTTGTAGAACTTACTAAATCAGCTAATTAACATGAAAAATTATATTTTACTATGCTGCGCTCTCCTGATATTTAGCGTTGCTGTGAAGGCACAGGAAAAGGCGGCATTTACTGCAGATACCGTCAGCTTTAATAGCCCTGACGGTAAGATTACATTCGCCGGAATTTTAACCCGTCCCAAGACAATTAAAAATGCTCCGGCTGTTGTGATTGTTTCCGGATCCTATCAACAGGACAGGGACGGCACTATGGCCGGCCATCCTCTGTTTAAACAGATCGCAGATTATCTGAGTGCCAATGGAATTGCGGTACTGAGACTGGACGACCGGGGTACGGGCAAAACTACCGGGGTATATCAGACTGCAACCACAGAAGATTTTGCTGATGATGCCTTAACGGCAATTCGGTTTTTAAAAGAAATCAAAGGTATTGACCAAAAGCGTATCGGTTTATTGGGCCATAGCGAAGGTGGTGCAGCGGCTGCAATTGCTGCCGCTAAGAGTAAGGACGTTGCTTACATTGTTAGTATTGCGGGGCTTGCTACTTCCGGTTATGAATCCCTGATCAGGCAGAATGAAGACCTGGTAAATGGATCACAACAAACCGAGGTAGATAAAAAGCGTTCTAATGAAATCAATGGGATGATGTTTAAAGTGGCTTATAAATATGCCAAGTCTGACAGTCTGGAAAGTGTGCTGAATAAAACATATGCCGACTGGAAGCTGAAGGATGACGCTTATTTCAAAACATTGAATATCCAGTATGACCATTTCCGTTTTCCTGTTTATAGTTATGTGAAGACAGCAACAGGGCCCTGGTACCGCTATTTTGTAAGGTATAATGCAGCTGAAACACTCAAGAAAGTTCATGTGCCGATTCTGGCTTTAAATGGTGGTAAGGATCTGATGGTGAATGCCGAGAGCAACCTTGCCAACTGGCAAAACTACAGTGCTGCGGGAGGAAACCGTAAAGTGAAAACCGTATTGCTCTCCGGTTTAAACCATTTGTTTTTACCCTGCCAAACCTGTACGCTGGCAGAATACCGGACTATCAATGCTGATTTTTCTGTGAGGGCGCTCGACATCATTACCCGCTGGGTGCAAACGATGTAAATTGGAGGATTTGAGTGATAGCTAGGAAAGCCTGGATAAAATGCAATAGCTATTTGATCCAGTCTTTTCTGCTTATTTTGCCTGTAAGATAATTGTTGTGCTGTCTTTTTTAACGTTTGCATTCAGGATATTGGCAAGCACAAATAATACCGTCTCTCCGCTTTTGAAAGAGATCGTCCCATCAATCTGTACCTCGGCCATTGCAGGATCGCTTAACACCACGCGCCTGCCGTAGACATCCGCAAACTCCTGCAGGATATCTTTCACTTTGGTTTTCTGCATTTTTCTATTGCCATCAACCCATGCATGTTCTACAGATGGGTCGGCCTGAACAATTTTTAATGCTTCTTCGGTGGTTTCCAGGGCCATTTGTTTTGGTTGCAGAATATAGTGTTTCCCTGAAACCAATGACAGTACACTCACACGCCCCTTAGTGAGGGAAATTTTGGCGGTTTGATTCCTGTCCTTCACATCAAACTCTGTACCTAGCACTTCGATATGCAGACGATTGGTGTTCACAAGGAACCTGTCTTTGTCAGCAACATTTATAGGATCGTTATTCAGATGCACCACTTTGAAATAAGCTTCACCTTTCAGCTCTACATGACGGCGGTGATTGATCCGCCACAATAATGGATATTTGATTGATGAATTGGCATTAAGCATCACGATACTGCCGTCTGGCAGGGTGACACTCTTTTTTTCTCCATATCTGGTAATTACCGTTACGTTTGCGGTGTTCAGCCAGAAGCTCAGCAGCACAAAAGCGAGAATTGCTGCGGCGCTGCTTATAGAAAGGTAAAGTCTGCGTGAAACCGTCTTTTTGCGCTGCTGCTGGTCAACCGATTGTTCGATCCGGGCCAGCAGGTCAGTTTCAAAGCTGGCGGGCATCGCGATCCGTTTTGCAGTAAAGATGAATTTCAGTTCTTTTTGTGCTGCACGGTAAGCCTCAAGGTTTACTACAGAATTTTCGTATGCTGTCCAAAACCGCGTATCTTCCGCATCGCCTTCTCTCACGAACCTGATAAACTCAGGATCATTTAAAAAATCTTCAGTAGTAAAGGATTGATATTTTTCAGCCTGCATTTGTGATTTGTTATTCGCCCTCTTTGTATAGTAATAAACACCTTTTTCATTAAAATTACCCCATCGCAACGAAATTATTTTAAAATATTTGAGATTTATAGTGTATCAGCATCCATATAACTACCGCTTTATCTGCATTCATTATAATTTTTAGGGCATCCAGAGCCCTGGCAGATAATTTATAAGCACCTTTTACAGAGATATTCATGAGGTCTGCAATCTGTTCATAACTCATCTCTTCAAAATATTTCAGATAGATAATTTCTTTTTGTCTTCCCGTCAGCTGGTCTAAAGCATCATTTATTCTCCGGGATTGGGCAACTGATTCTTCTTTGTTTACCTGCGCTGATTCTGCATTAAAATCAAGTACAAAATCATCAGGATTGTGGAATTCCTCTTTTGGCAGCCGGTCTTCCTTCGCCTTATAAGAAAGGATTGTATTCCTTAATGACGCGATAAGGTAAAATCTAATGTTGTCTGTTTTTCGAACCGTTTTATGATTAAGCCATAATTTGATGAATAGATCATGTATGCAGTCGCCCACCTGGTTTTCATCTTTCAGAATCCTCATTCCATACTCATATAAAGCCCCTACATAGGTATTATAGATCGCCGTAAAAGCATCTCTATCTCCTTTTGTAAAACTGAGCCACAAACCGGATGCGTTTCCCTGGCGTTTCAAATGCGTGTGTTAAGATTAGTTTATGCAAATAAAAAGATAAGTCTTGAATAAGATATAGAATGAGATACTTTTCTTTTAAATAATGTTGGTCTATAAATCAGTTCAAAAAGCCAGTCCAATTAAAATCTAAGGGTTTACAAGAATAATGGCTTGCATAATCATTATGCGAGATCTTCAGATTTTATTCAACGACATTGTAGATTATTGTTGCAATTCCAGTGTCATCGGCACTAAGGATGATATATTCAACTGAATTAAGCTTAATTCTGATGCTAATAATAGCGTGGAGAATTGTCCGCCGGATCCAATACCAGCATTGTTGATTAGCATTTGTACTTCCATACCCCTCGCTTTAACCTCGTTAAATATCCCTGCTGCTGCCTCTGGTTTTGAAAGGTCGGCTGCGATGAACTGCACATTTATGCCAAATTTTTGGAAAGTTGAGCGCATTGTTCTTCCAGTTTTTGGGCATTGCGTGCTACAAGTAAAAGGTTGTGTTTCCGATCAGCAAGTCTGTTTGCAATTGCCTCTCCAATTCCACCAGATGCACCAGTTATTAATGTTACTTTCATTTCTATTCTATATACTACAAATTACGGCTAACAAACAGATTTAAAGTATCTATATGTCGGAAGATTGTATTCGAAAGTCAGCCCTGAGGTTAGGATGAACAGGATAATTTGCTGTTTCAAATTCACCACGCTCGGCATGGACCTGCAAAACCCCTGCGCTCAAAGCCCCCTCGCTGTTCTCGCTTTTAGCATTTACGGAAAGGTTTACCGTGGTTTATTGCAATTAGCGCAGTATTATTACTTTAAAACCAGATTTTACTTTTGTAATGCGTGGTCGCTATGTTAAAAGGTGATATTGGCCTATATTACGACGCTTCTTCCATTTCCGATGTTATGGCGTATTTTTCGCGTATTAAGGCAATGTCTGTGCTTATTTTTGATTCTGTAACTTCATCTATTGTATGTTGGACGACAAACTTTCCCATTAACGGAGCCATATCTTCGCTCACTTTGGAATCTAACACTTTAGCGTACAATTGTGTAGGATTATTTTCCGCCAATGTACATAAAAAAAAGCCTGGGCAGGTACTTTATTAAGGACTGGCGAAATAAACGGATACTGCAAGAGTTGTGTAAGAAGTCACGTGTTGCCAACAACACCCCGTAAGCTTCGTTGAGGTGAAGCATAACTGGACATTCCGCGGCGATGGATCACCTCGTTCCGGAATTGCAGACAATCAGTTCCGGAACACTTTGACCATCATAATTCATTGATTATAAATTTGAATTTCTCTATACTGATTACATAAATCGGTGGTCTCCATCCTACGGAATTGCCTGGTCAAGCCGTCTGGAATATCCAACTATTAATCATAACTGACTTATTAATGTCTTGACCAGACTTGTGTGGAATGTTGTACTTTCTTTAAATTTTGCGCACATTAGTCATTTAGATTATTAACATGGTGGATTCTTACACTTTAAATGGCCGGATTTGGATTGAAAACTCAGCAGAAAAGGTTTTTGGTCCGGGACGTGTCGAACTATTGGGAAAAATTCAAGCAACTGGATCTATTCGGCAAGCAGCTTTACAAATGAAAATGTCTTATAAGCAAGCGTGGGGTATGATCAACCATATGAACACCAATTTTACAGCTCCCGTTGTAATCAGTAAAAGAGGCGGAAAAGGTGGTGGCAATGCAGAAGTAACGCAACATGGGATCAATGCGATTGCGCGATTTTATGCTCTCAAGCAAAAATTTAGTGCATTTCTTGAGGACATTAATCAATCCATCGTCTTATAAAAGTATTGAACTATTTATGTTAATTCTGAAAAATAATAATATTTAATATCTTCGTTATATAAATGAAAACATAACGAGCTTTCAATGAAAAAAACTTTACAATTTTCTTTTCTGATTTGCATGTTGTTAACCTCGAAATATGGTTACGGGCAAAAGATGGATAGCGCTAAAAGAGTCTTTCAACTAGGTCAAATAAATATAATTGGAAACAGCGATAGCTTAAAGACGAATAAAATTTCTGCAGAAAAGCTTCAAAAATACAACAGGCTTGATGTTGCGCAGGCTTTAAACCTGTTGCCCGGTGTAACTTTAACGGCTGTTGGTCCTAGAAATGAATCGGCTGTTACTATTAGAGGATTTGATTTACGAGAAGTACCGGTGTATTTAGATGGTATTCCTTTGTATGTGCCTTACGATGGTTATGTGGATCTAGCCCGGTTCAACACCTTCAATCTTTCAGAGATTGTAGTCGCAAAAGGCTACTCGTCAGTTTTGTACGGCCCGAATGCAGAAGGAGGAGCTATTAATCTGATTAGCCGTAAACCACTAAACCCCTTCGAAATTAATGCAACCGCTGGGTTTCTTAGCGGAGGGTATCGATTGAATACCAATATTGGTTCCCGAATAAACAAGTTTTATTTCGAAGTGGCTGCCTCTCAATTAAAGCGTGATTTTTATCCTGACCTCCCCCCGAAAAACCAGACCGCTGAAAAGTCGAAAAAATCCGGGCAATACTGCTAAGTATTAAGGGGATTGGACCGATAAATGCATGGATGACTCTAGCATATACAGAAAACTTCACCAGTTTTCAAGATGCACGAAAGTATGCTGTTTATGTCGGTGTAATACCGTTTGACAATAGTTCCGGTACTAGTATCAAGGGGAGAAAACAGGTAAGTCATATGGCGAATAAAGAATTGAAGCAGGAATTGAATCAAGCTGCCAGGGTTGCAATACTGCATGATGCGGAAATGAAAGAATATGCTGCTCGTAAGCTAAAAGATAAGCATTTTGGAGTAGTAGTCAATAATGTTAAATTCAAATTAATCCTACGGATGTTTTCATTGGTGAAAAGAGGCGAAATGTATGTGGAAAATTACCAGCGAGCAGCTTAAAAGACTATTTTAAAATAAATTTGGATATATCTGAAACCTAGAATACATGCAATCCAGGAATACAGAGACTGTAAATCGAACTGTGTCAACTCTTGATAATCAAGAGTAAGAATAAGTAAATTAGTATAAACTTATGGACACAATGAACAGTAAAAAACCATTTGATTTTGAAC
>NZ_FXTN01000020.1 GCF_900182595.1 Pedobacter westerhofensis
AGCTGCTTTTGCTCAGTGCCAGATGGGGGCGGCGGGAATTTATTATCTTTGGTAGTACTTAGTGGAGCATCCGCTACTACGCTCGGCAGCCAGTGGGGGGGTCAGTTTGACCCGAAACAGAGGGGGCACTTTCGCTGAAATACGCACCTGGCTTTCATAAGTAACACCCAGATGTTTTTCTATCGCACTCTGCAAATCTTCGATGCCGTTCTCATCATAAACTTGCTTTTCATACTGATTCCCGGATTCCTGGATAATGTGATTAAATATCATGTTGTAATGATGACGGCGGGAAAAAACATAAAGATCATTTTCATCAAAATACAGTTCTCCAACATCTTCAATCATCCCTTGTTCGGCGTACACTGTTACGCAGGTCATCATCATATCGCCTAAAAACAACAACTGGTCTAACCAACGTTCAACCTTCTGCCTGGAATCTGGTTTCATGTCCACAATTTTCATCTCCACCTCACAACCGGTTTCCATTATCCATTTTAATATACGACGGTACATCGCTAGATATTTTAAAGTAACAACGTCAGAATCGAGTTCCAGGTCATCAAGTACCAATTCCACCGCATCTTCATGGAACATTAATGGACATTCCGCGGCGATTGATCACCTCGTTCCGGAATTGCAGACAGCCCGTTCCGGAAGACTTTGACCATCATAATTCATTGATTATAAATTTGAATTTCTCTATACTGATTAACAAAATCGGTGGTCTCCATCCTACGGAATCGCCTGGTCATGCCATCCGGAATATCCATTAAGCTCTCTAAATGAAAAATTGGTAACGTAATTCAATGTATTATTCCCCTGGTCGCTTCGGTGGCCAGGGGAATGATTTTACAGTTTGTAGTAGTTTACCGCCAAGGTCCCGTCGAAATCTTGGGACAAGTAGCTGCATTCAATGCTTAGTGTGTTAGGCTTAAGCGAATTCAGCGCATTGCTTGCCTTTACAAAAGCCTCCATTGCCTTAAACACATCCTGCTCAATACTGGTAGTACAATGTTCTTTCAAGTTAGAGAGCGCCGTCTGGCTGATCATCTTATCGGTTCCACAAGCAGCCAGAGGGATTAAATTGGCGTGAGTACTTGATCTGCATCGTGCATTGCACCTGGTGCATGTGTGGCTGAGATTTGATTTTCCATATTTAAAATGCAGCTGCTTCAGGGAATTATTCACATTTAATCCTCTCATTTAGTTTAGTTAATCAATTGAGTATACGAGTGATTTTCTTTAACTTTCAAGTCTTAACGCGCTCCTATGAACTGTTTTACAAAAGGATACAATAAGCTGCAACTTTTTCAGCAAAAAAATAATAAAGCTGGATTGTATAAAAATCAAATCGGAGCTATTGGATCTGTTTTGTCACATTTTAGCACCCGAAGTGGGCCGGCATTAATTACGATGCCGACAGGAACCGGAAAAACGGCTGTCATGGTTGTCTTAAGCTATGCGCTGCAGGGGCAAAAAATCTTGGTGATCACTCCGAGCCAATTAGTTCGTGAACAAATTACCAAGAATTTTAGGGATCCTAAAGTACTTTTGGAGAAGGGTATTATTCCTGGTGGAAGATTGTTACCAAGGGTATATGAATTGACAAGTGTTATTAATGACAAGAAAGAATGGGCGAAAATTTTAAAATCGAATGATGTTGTTGTAGCGATACCTGGTACACTTAATAAAGTCGAAGACCTAACTGAAACGATTGGGGAAAAAGCTTTCGACCTTGTTTTTGTAGATGAGGCCCATCATAGCCGCGCAAAATCCTGGATAAATATTTTAGAAGCGTTTGACCAAGCAAAGCAAGTATTGTTGACAGCTACGCCTTTCCGTCGTGACAATCGGGATTTAAAGGCAAGGCTGGTATATAATTATTCTCTTAAACAAGCATATGAGGATGGACTGTTTAGTAAAATTCAATTTATTCCAGTAGTAACGGCGAACGGAACTTCAGATTTGGATAAGAATATCGCAATAGCAAAAAAAGCAGAAGAAATATACAAAGTGCGCTTACACAATGACCATCGAATCATCATCCGAACTGATAGGAGAAAAGATGCGGATGAACTTCATAAAATTTACGGAGAACATACGAAATTAAAATTAGCGGTTGTTCATAGTGAGTTAAGTACGTCCACCATCAAATCACGCATTGATCAATTGACTAAAGGTGAAATTGATGGTGTAATTTGTGTTAATATTATGGGGGAGGGGTATGATTTTCCAGCTCTCAAGATTGCGGCAGTACACATCCCGCATAAATCTTTAGCTATTACTTTACAGTTTGTAGGAAGAATTTCAAGGACAAACACAGCCGAGGGGAGTCTGGCTACCGTAATTGCTGGAGAACACGAGTTTAAACTTGGTACCCATCAGTTATATAAAGAAGATACCAAAGACTGGTCTGTTATTTTACCAGATCTCCATAAGCATAGGATACAAAAAACAGAAGACGAGCAGGATTTCTTTGATTCTTTTGAAGATGTTACTGAAGACCAGGAACCCATCGCCCTTGAATATGAAGAGCCATTGTCTCTGGCAGATGATGACCTAAGACCATTTTTTCATGCAAAGGTTTACAAAATTATTCCACCTAAAATATTACTAGATCCTGATGATGAGGCGGCCTCAATTGACATTACAAGACTGATCGATTTTTCAGGTACTGAGGCGCTAAAAAATGCAATGGTGCGTCACCACCATGTGAGCAAAACCCATGATGTGGCTATTCACGTGGTGGCAGAGCTGAAAACTCCCTCCTGGTATATTAAAGATGATAAATTGAAAGATGTAAAAAATGAATTTTTCATAGTTTATCACGATAAGGACAACTCTTTGTTTTTTATTGGAGCAACACTAAAAGATCCGGAACTGTATGAGCACATAGTGACTCAATACCTCGAAGATGAGGTTCTACATGACATCGTTCATTTGCCATTGTTAAAACGTGCTATGGCAGGATGGAGAGAGCCGAAATTTTACAACGTTGGCCTGAGAAGCAGGAAGAATAAAGGCAATAGTGAGTCGTATAAGCAGTTTTTAGGATCCCTAGCGCAGAATTCTGTTTCAGCTACGGATAAGTTTAGTTACACACGTGGTCATTCATTTGGCGGAGCTTATGATACCGTATTAAAAAAAGATTTACTGTTGGGAGTTACGTCCAGCTCTAAAGTTTGGGCTTTGGAAGATAAGAAAATCAAGTATTTCGTGGAATGGTGTGCTGGAATTGCCAGGAAGGTAGGAGATCCCGAAATGGATAAGCTAGAGTCGCCTTTATCAGATCTAGATACCGGGAAAGTTATCGATGAATTTCCAGCAATTCCTGTGTTCTTTGCTGACTGGGATCATTCTCAATACAGCAAAAATACAACTATAGTTTTTTTGGATGTGGATGAAGAAGCTGTTTGTGAAGCCCTGCTTTGTTCGTGCGACATCAAGGTAGTCAATCAAGGCACTTCCCTGCTTACCTTAGAAATCTCTAAAGCGGATTACGTATCCACAATCGAATATTCATTGAATCCTAAAGCTGCGTTCGTATTTTCCGCTACTACTTTAAATACTATAGCCGTCAGTCGGGGTAATAGTTTTGGTAGTCCGGAGGCTTTCCTTGCCATTTTAAACGATAGTCCAGTTAATATTTTCTTTGAAGACCTATCGAAGTTAGTTGGAAAAGTATATTTTGAATTTAGAGATGAGGGTAACCGGACCATTAGTGATGATCAGATTATAGGGCACAACTGGCCAGTTCATGTTGAGGTTAAAAAGGAGTATTTTTCAGATTCAGATATAGCGAACAATAAATTAACTGGGAACACGAAAATATCTATACATGAATATATCATTGAGTTAGCAAAACAAGATTATGATGTTGTATTTTATGATCATGGCTCACTAGAAATTGCAGATGTAATTGGTTTGAAAAAAGGAAAAGTTCAGTTTTGGCACTGTAAGAAGCAGGCTGGTGATGAGCCAAACTGCAATGTAGACGATATTTATGACGTTTGTGGTCAGGCAGTTAAATCTGTCAATTGGGCAAATCGGAATTTGCTGATTAAACAACTTTATGACCGGGCCGACCGAAATAAAAGTAACTCAAAGATCAAAAAAGGAAATCTCATCGATTTGAAAGCGATATTAGATTCTTTTGACAACCCTGTAATTCCTGTTGAAATAACAATTGTTCAGCCCGGGTTAAAAACTCAGTCGTTGTCTACCAAACAGCGCCAGGCCTTTGACAGGATTAAAGTAGTGCTATCAGGAGCTGAATCGTTTCTTAAAGATGTGAGCGGATGCAGTTTGTCCATAATGTGCTCATAAGAGGGGAAATCGTATTGACAAAGTTGATCCGCCTTTCGGCATTAAAGATGAAAGAAATTCTGCATTTTTAGTGCAGCGAAAGCGAAGAAGGCTGAGGAAAGTAATTATATATCTGTCAAATCATAATTAAAAAGGACGTAACAATGCCATGGGAATTCGGTATTCTTCTGAATGCATGCTATCTGCATGACTATTTGCTAATATCAACTGTCGATACTAGTTTTTATGAAGGCGAAATTACCTACCATACGAAGCTTTTTATGGCACCTCCCATATGGGAAGTGCCACCAATATGAAATTACCACATGGGAAGGACATTAATTGGTACATTTAGAAATACTTGGTTACCGGAAACCTATCCTATCAGTCCTAGATGCGTATTTTTCAGATCTTCAATAAACGTTCCTATATTCGCAGTGACAGTTAAATCACTAAGGAATTGGTTTGTACCCACTAATATCTCGGGTACAAAAATTTTTCCCATGTGGGAAAGATTTTTAAAAATTATGTTAAGACCTTGGGATATATTCAAAGGTTTTTTTAGTTCAAAGGCAGGACTTTAGGTCCTTCAAACGAACAACTGAGTTCATTAACGGACATCAAAACTGGTTCTAAATAATGTGACTGGATAGTATAAGTCTTGATACTGTAAGCCTGGCGGAAGTGATACACGAAAACGAAGGTATTCGTTAAGTCATTATCATTATTTCACCGTTTTTTTATAGCAAAATGAGATGAGTATTCGAGAGACTATTTTGTGAACTTTATTGATGTTTTGCCTTTTTTCTTCAGCGGTATCTTGCCGTGTATTTTGCGAGCAAACTTAAAGGCATTATCATTATTCCACTGCTTTTTGTAATGCCCCATAAATATAGGTACCCACAGACATTGATTTGTTTATATTAACTTTGAAACACAGAATTAATCTTCTAAAGCCTTTCAATTCTTTCCATATCTTTTATTTGCGTGTGTTATGATTGCATAAACAAAGATAATTGCCACCCCTGCTATGCACAGCCAAGAAAATAAATCACTTACAACGGCATAAACCGTTTTTCTTTTACCAATTGGCACATCGCTTATTAATAGTTGTGTAGCTCGTTTTAAGTGATACTGGCTTTCCAAAATCTGTCCTCTACTGTCAGAAACTGAGGATTTGCCATTACCCGTTATTCTAAATAACGCGAAGCCATTTTCTATAGCACGAGCATTAGCCATTGTGGCATGCAAATCTTTGATGCCCGGCCAGTCTGCAGAGGGCGCAAAAACCAGGTCGGCCTGACGCATATGCCGGATGAGTTGGGGGTAATCAAAGTCCGCACATATCGCACCTGAATACATAATGCCGCCTGTTGCAAATACCCTGGGTTTCACCGTTGAAGCAAGCGCAGGTTCCATCTGGTCAACTGGCTTATTTTTCTGGTAATCGTAAATGATCTTTCCATCTGGGTTAAATATTATAAAATGATTTTCCGCTTTTTGCCGGGGAAATCCATCACTCGCTAGATAGTAGGGCAACCCAAGAAAGACAGCGTTCTCTTTCGCGAAGCGACTATTTACCTGTACAAAGTTTAGATAATCTGTTTGCAGTACAAGTAGGCTTGCTTCATTCCAAATAACCCACTTCGGATGGTAGACCCTAATTGCTTCTTTGGTTTCCCGCAAGTAGAAAAGGTTCGTACGAATAGATTTGAGGCTGATTTCTTTTTTCCGCTGTTGTATGGAGACATTCCCCTGCCATACCATCTCCTGAAACCAGGGCCAGGCTTCTTTTCCCTGAAATGTTAAGCCCATTACTTTTACTTTTTGCTTAACCGGATTATCCATTTGAAGTCTAACAAAGCCAAACCCGAAAGCAAGGACTAGTAGGCTAGAAGCAAAACCCGCAAACCTAAACCTTGCCCTTTTGTGAAAAGCTGAAATAATAATCTCAAAAAGCAAGGCAGCATTTAGGTAAATAATAAAGACGATTCCGTAGATACCCGTTACGGAAAGAACCTGCAACAGGTAAATATTGGTTTGGCTATAGCCTACTGAACCCCATGTTCCGTTTGAACTTAGAGACATAAGGTATTCCACAGTTACACCGCATAAAGGCAATAAAAGCCACTTGAATGTTACCGGAATCTGATTATAAAGCAGGCGATTAATCAAAAAGGGGAGCAGATAGGTCAACGAAAAAAACAGATTAGTCAGATGAAAGCTAACCCCATCTAGAATGTTCACCTGGTGCTGCGTGGAGTAAATCAAGGTTAGACACACTAGCCCAGTAAGCATGGCATAAAATGGCTTTGTGAAATGAAAGAAAACCAGCCAGAGAACCGGAGTTATCCATGCAATGATGTTAAGATTAGGATAGCCTCCAATTAGATATTCTAAAAAGCAGACAGGGACAATAACTAACTGAAAGTAGTTAAACGGGATGTATTTCACGGAGTATTAGCTTATTTAGCAAATCTAAGTATCTGTTAATTCCCCACATTTGATTCAAATCAAATAATTAGGAACCAGCCCGCACCCTACTTAAGGTTTCTTGGGTAATACCAAGGTATGAGGCAATCATCCCGAGAGGTACCCTCCCCAGGATGTACTTATAGGTATTGCAAAAATGCTCATACTTTTCTTTCGGTGTGGTAAACCGTATAGAATTTAACCGTTCCGATTGCTTAATGAATTGCATACTCATCACTATACGGCCAAACCGCTCCATTTCATGAAAATGCTCAAACAGATACATCAAGTCTTCTAAGGAAAGTGAATAGGCTTGTGTTAATTCAATCGCGGCAATCTCGTACTGGTCGGGAACAACACGCATAAAGCTATAAGCCGAGGTCATCCATTCATTCTCGGCTGCAAATCCATCAGTAATAATTTTATCATCCTTGTTGAAATAAATCCGAAGAAGTCCTTGTTTTACCAGATAAGTACGCTTGCAAACTCTGTCAGCACGCTGGATAACCTCATTTCTTTTAAAAGTATGTAATTGCACACGTTTTAAGAGTTCCTGCTTTAAGTTTTCCGGAACAGAGGTAATATCTGAAAAATGTTGCAGGAGAAAGTCCATTGATAATGTATGATGTGATTTGAAGTAGAAGTATTAAAGATAGGCTTTTAACAAAGACTGCTTTACTATTTTTTTACTCGGATAGGAACAGATAAGTTTATAGTTGATATAGCGGTATAAAACTGCATTAGAAATGAAACAAGCTTTTCATTAAATTTTTTTTGTCAGAAAATTAACGTTCTCTGTTATCTTTTCGAGATCCCAATTCCACCATTCCATTTCTAAAAGTTCTTTTATTTTTTCTTGTGAAAATCGTTTTCTGATTTCTTTAGCAGGATTCCCTCCGATGATACTATAATCCTCGACATCCTTTGTAACGGTGGAGTTTGATGCGATTATCGCACCATTACCAATTTTAACACCTGGCATTATGGTTACATGATTACCTATCCAAACATCGTTACCAATAATTGTATTTCCTTTAAAAGGCAATTCTCCATCTTTGGGAGTCGCCTTTGTCCAATCTTTGCCGAAAATATAGAAAGGATAGGCAGTTATGCCATCCATTTTATGGTTTGCTCCATTCATTATAAATTTGACATCGGAAGCAATCATGCAGAATTTACCTATTATAAGTTTGTCTCCAATGAAGTCAAAATGATATTTTACATTTTTTTCAAAATTGTCTACATTCTCAAAATCATCATAATAAGTGTAGTCACCCACTATTATATTAGGATTACTAATGATATTCTTTAAAAAGCAAAGTCTATTATAGTTCTCTAGTGGAAATTTTTCATCCTTATCTGGAAAATGTGTGTTTTCATTCATAAGTATTCAATATCTTGGTTTATGTTACCTCAAGAAGGTGCATTAAGTCAATTCATTTCAAATGTATAAAAACAACGGAATTTATTAGATACATAAAAATAGCCTATCATTATTCCCTCCTTTAAAAAGACGGTCCTGGCGAGCCACCTTAATTAAAGCTGTACGACAAAAAGAAATTTCAGTTTTGTGCGACAAATCAGGCTTGCCCCAATCTTGTATTCTCCATTATTCCACCCTTTAATGATAATGACCTTCATCCAATTACCGACTTTGTTCTTTCGCTATCTTAATAGCTAAATTTAGAGGCTCATCTAGCCCATTCTTAATACCATCAATTGTGGGCGTCAAAATAATGTCGGGTATAATGCCCTTCAAGTGATGTTTGCTTCCGTCAGCATTTTTTGTAATCATTCCCGTATAAGCAATTGTATATTTCCCAGGCAGATAAATCACGTTAATATTCCCGTTTGTACCTGAGCTAGGTGTTCCTATAATCGTCACATTTGGAAGTCCTTTAACTTGTGCCAAAAATGTTTCAGATGCACTTTGAGCACTGGCATCAGTAAGAACATATATTTTAGCTTTTATAAAAGGTGTTTCGGCATTTGTCCTTGATCTATCCCGTTGATATCCTACCCTTTCAAAATCTGGATATATAATCTGTGGAATAAAGAAAAATTGTCTTTTTTTCAACGGCTTATTTATTAAATGAGGGAGGATATTAAAAACTTCATCATTCAGAGGATATCCTCGAAGATCGAATATAATGGCTTTTGCACTGAAAAGTTGTTCCACAATTAACTTCTTGGTCACGGAGTCACGAGAAAGGTTTATGTAATATATTTCTGGTCTAAGCCAACCTTCTTTTGTATAAGGCTCATTTTCAGAGCCACTTCTATAACCTAGACCTACCATATTTCTTTCTGCAAGAAAAGTCCTCTTACCATTTTTCCCAGAGATAGAAATAGGTGCACTCGTGTTTTTGGGGCCATTTAGTGCCATAACTAAGGATTTTGATCTTTTCCACTGTGGCGATCCCGAGAGATATTCTTCCCTGGACAATAGATATTTCATGATGTCCTGATGCTCAATGGAATCCACTGTATCCCCTAATTCGACACCACCAAGCTTTTGGTTGTTAATCTTTTTAACAACAATCTTTCCCTCTGCTTCAGTGAGCGTTAAAGATGCAGTAGCCTCATTGCTTTTCTCTTTGGGTTGTGTGAGATCGACAAACATATGTCCGTCGTTCATTTCCGCACACATCAGCCGTAATGTATTTAAGAAGTCCTCCGGATTCTTATCTGAAATGGATTTTTTAATTGCCTTAGTGAGAATAGTTTCTGCTGGTAAGGATGCATCATTCCAGTAAGGATATGAATGTTTCAGAATATTCCAGGCAATAATAACGTCCGCTAATCTGATCTCAGGAGAACTTCCGGTAAGTGATAGCTTTCCTGACGAATCTTTCGGTAGAGCATTTCCCATTTCTCGCATCAGTTCTTGTGTAGCAAGAGGAGCAGCTGCGGGATAGGTATTCCCTTGTTTGGAGTACAATGCATATGGAACAATACAGGAAATCCCCTCAACGATATCGGTCTTCAAATACTCTCCAATCTTCGTTCTTGTTTTAAAAAGCTGTTCCACGGGTTTTTTATCCTTGGTCCCATAAGGGATATTTAGCTTGATGCTCTTATAAATACCAGCATACAAAGGAAGACCGAGCCCCAGGTGTTGCCATGATACAATGCTATAACCATCTATGTTCGAAGGCTTAATTTTTTTAAAATCAAATCGCTGTGGTGCGGAGGTCGAAAAAATTTGAACAGATGGTGCAACTCGATTAAAAATACTGTTGAGTTCGGCAATCAGTTCTGTATCATTGCTTGTCGAAAGCATCTTCTTGCTGCCATATACCGCCAGCACAGCCCAGTCTTTGGGTGCTTCACTAGAAGGGTGGAAGTATTGAACACAGCCGTATAACCTCGCAAATGCTTTTAAGTTTCTTTGCTGTCTTTCTGTCGATTGTGGAAAAGCTGACAGACTATAAAATAGTGTCATGAGAATTATCAGGACACATCTCATTTCTTTTCAATTTCTAATTTTCGCAATTTGCCGTCCCTAGACCGTATGGTTATAGTAGACCTTTCTTTCCCTTCAAGGATTGACTTTTTATTGAGCAGATCACAAAGATCTACGGTTTCAAAAGAAGTTCCATCAACTTCGACGATCTGTTCACCCAAAGCAACGCTACTACCTGCTTCATCCCAAACTAAGCCCACAACCATTTTGTTGTTGTTAAAGGTTGGTTGAAACGGCCACTGCTTTTCAGCCAGGTCTATCTCTCTAGCATTGCCTTCAAAATAAAACTTCTGGTGTATGAAGTCAATGGTAACGATACCATAGTTAAGCATTTTAGATCCCAATCTTGCTCCTGACCCTTTACTTGTTACAGTCATTACATTTTTCAAATGTACGTCAGCAATGTTAAAAGTTGGGAATTTCAATAAGAACTTCTCATTATCCTTTTCCAAGCCAAATGCTCCTATCTGATTGGCTCCATAACCCTTTGTGACTGTTTCGTAAACATTCGCTTTTTTAAGCTGGTCCATCGAAGTTTCAGAAAGTGAGAGCAGGCCATTGTCACCTGTATCAAAATTTACCCGCATTGTTGGATTCCCTGAGAACTGCACTTTAAATACAGGATAGCTCTGAATGGTGTCTAAAAAGAGACTAATCCCCTTCTTGTCGGCTAGTTGAAGTTTCTCAGTCAGATCGGTTATGACTATAGTCTTTTTCTGGCTGTTTATTTGGATGATCGAATTCCTAAGTAAGTTGCTTCCTAAAATACCGTCAACATTCCAGCATTTAAAAAAGTCGGGAACTCCGACAACCGCTGGTATACCACCGAAGTTAAGGTTACCTAAGGCAATATCCTTAATGATGACTGTCGGGCTAGAAGCCTTGTTTCCATTTACATCATTTACCTGATTATTCTGAAGTTTGTCCGCATTTACTGCCGTTAAAATTTTTGAACTTAGGCACATCGGAGCCCCTGTATCAAACAGGAAGTTATAATCGATCCCATTGATTTTGACTTTGACTATCATTTTGCCATTTATATCCTGATAGGGTATTTCCTCAAAATAATTAGTTGATTTTGTTCCGCCTCTATTATAGGAAAGGCTCTGCGAAAAACTATACTCGGTTATGAGCAAAAAAAAAGCGATAAATAAAATTCTATACATGATCCTATTTTAATCCGAAACTAATTAAAATTAGCGAAGCGGTGACCTCCCCCCAATTTTAAGACACGTTAAATTCGAAAATCAGGGCATTAACTGGTTTTTTTGCCACATCTCCTGAGGCGTTAAACCTCCTAAGGAACTATGTGGTCTAAAGGTATTATATTCTGCTCTCCATGCTTCAATTTTTTCTATTGCATCTTCCATTGACAAAAACCAGTTGGTGTTTAGGCATTCATCACGGAAGCTTCCATTAAAAGACTCAATATATGCATTATCTGTGGGTTTCCCCGGGCGGGAGAAATCAAGTATGACCTGATTTTCATATGCCCATTTATCCAATACTTTGGATATAAATTCACTTCCGTTATCTACTCTAATTTTTTTTGGAATGGCATTGCATTCCTCTTTTAACCTTTCCAGTACAGTCACCACCTGTTCCCCTTTTATACCTTGCTCTGGGTAAATATCAAGACAAAATCTTGTATAATTATCCACTATAGTTAAGGACCTGAACTTCCTGCCGTCAAACAGCTGATCGGACACAAAATCCATACTCCAGCACTCATGTAAATGCGAGGGCGGTACGCGTTCTAAGCGGTGCGCACCGGCTCGGTTTCTTCTAGGTCTTTTACTACGCAGGTTCAATCCTTCCAGTTTATAAAGTCTGTAAACTCTGTTATAACTATCTTTAAAGCCTTCTCGGCGAAGCAATGTAAAGATTCTTTCACTGCCATATCTCACCCGAGTTTCTGCAATCTCCTTCATGCGCATTCTGATTACCTTGTCATCACGACCTATCTTTTTATAATACCACATCGAGCGGCAAAATTTAGTGACCGCACAAGCCCTATGCACAGAAACTTTGTAACTGACTACTAAAGCTTCGGCCAGCCCCTTCAACTGGGCTGGCCTTAAAGCTTTTTTTTAAGTACATCTTGCAGCATATGTTTGTCCAGACTTAAATCTGCTACGAGTTGTTTGAGTTTGGCATTCTCATCCTCTAGCTGTCGTAGACGTCTGAGTTCAGTGACACCAAGACCACCGAATTTCTTCTTCCAGTTATAATAGGTCGCCTGGTGAATACCCATTTTGCGACAAACCTCTTCTACAGAAACTCCCGTTTCTGCCTGTTGCAGTGCAAATGCAATCTGCGCTTCTGTAAACTTGCTCTTTTCCATCTCAATTACTGTATGTTTAAGTTAAGTAATTGCCCGGATTTTTTCGACTTTTCAGCGGTCTGGTTTTTCGGGGGGAGGTCAACTGAAACGATCTATTTAAATCAAATATTTAATCTATTTTAAGTGGTTTTCTCCATTGGACGTGACCTGTGTCACTTACCGATTGTATCTGATATCTGCCATGAGCGATTGCTACCCCATAATTTCTTATCCCTTTCTTGACTATAAATTGATCGACCGGAATTCCATCAAGATCATCTTCCTCAAAAATTTGGATTAGATTTCCAACATCGCTGTTTTTGACTAATATCTGGCTGATTTTGATACCTGCTTTCTGTAACATATAGTCATTACGTCCCAATTTCATTCTGACTTTGGGCCACGCAACAGTTATATCATAGTCTCCTTTTCTAGCTTCAGCTGAGACAGTGGGTACATTTAGACTGTCTAATACTACTACTGGCGCTCCATTAAAATCACTGCCTGCAGAGCTCCCTATCCTTGAAGTGAATTCATCATCGTCTAACACACTTTGATTAATGGTTAAAGGGTCAATACCTGATATAACCTTAAAATATTCAGCCATATACATGCCTTTACTTGTAGTAGCTTGCTCCCAAATATGAGATACACCTGCATGAACAAGAATCTTTGCTTCGGGATCTTTTACTAAAATCTGGTATAGATTTCTTGCCTCAAGTAATTCTCTCATGTTTCTTCTGTGAGCGGGGAAGTTCGGATTATCTGGTGTAGTGTCCTCGCTTTCATATGAAACTAAATGGAATCCCAGTCGCTGTGCCTCTCTAATTAAGTTTCCCATATTCGGCTCGTTAGCATATACAGCTGCTTTATCTCTTTTAAGGATGATATTAGTTTCCGGTATCAGAGCTTCAAGTGCCAGATATCTGTATCCAACATCATAGAACTCTTGCAGTAAATTATACGTTAAAATTCGGTGTTTTGGAATGTAATGATTTTCATTAATCATCACTACTTTATGTTTCTTTGCCAATTCTATAATATAGGGTATAGCTGGCGTGAAGTTCAGTTTATGATTTCTAACGATTGAATCTTTTCCTTCGAATTTATACGGATAATCCTCGCCCACAAATGACGAAAATAAATTTATTGCCTGATCGTAGCTGTATGTCGATAAATTTCCCGGATTTGATCTATGTGCATCGTAATACAGTTTTCTCAACGCCTTGACAGTATCAATTGCCTTAAGATATTGATTCTGTTTTATATAGTTCAAGCCTAAATTGTAGACATTAACAGTTTGACAGAAAATTTTCCCACCAAAAAATATTAATAATGTTAATAGCGCTGTTTTTTTCATAATGTTTTTCAAATAATATTTAATCTTTTACAGACCCAAGCTATTCATATTGGGTAAGGTTTCTGGAAAAACTATTTACCAACCTACTTAGAATAGATGATTCTTCAGTAATAACATCAGCCTCTCCCAACATCCCATTTTTTAGAATAATCTTCCTATCCTGAGTTTTATTTTCATATCGATCCAGACTTATTTTGGCAATAAATACACTGTCTTTCACTGCAACATCCGAAATATCAGATACTCTTCCCCTGACTAACCCATATTGTTCATACGGATAACTTTGCATCTTTATTACAACCCTTTGACCAGCATGTATTTTTCCCATATTGTACTGCGGTACTTGGATTTCGCCAAAAAAATCTGTATTCCCTGGATTGATGATGAAAATAGCATCATTTGTATTCAAGTTCTGATTCTCTTGAATAATGCCCGCGAATGCAACTTTTCCGGCGATAGGTGCTATTAATATATACTTAAGTGTCCATGCGTCGATTTCTGTTATCAATGCATTTAAGGATTGTAAAAATTTAGCTTTTTCTTGAATAATGATATTATCAAGATCTAGGATTTCTTTTTGTTTAGCGTAATAGGAGCTAGTGTTATTGATCAATGCTGCATCAGATTGGTGAAGAGGATATTTACTCGAAAAATACTTGTTTTGTTCATTTTTAAATTCCCCTCTTGAGATAACACCTTTCTCCATGAGTTTTGAATAAGCTTTGTATTGTTCATCGGCATTCAATATCTCTTTTTCCTGAAGAGATCTTTGTTGATTGATATTTTTTTTAAGTTTTTCTATTTCTTTAAGATCATTGATTAGAAATTGCTTTTGCCTAACATAATGGCCACCTTGTGTTGTGCTAATGAATTCTAAGTATGATTGGTAAAATAATTGATAAGACGACTGGATTTCACCCAGATTCAAATTGTTGCCGGGAAGCTTCATTGAGACTTTATCACCTGAGTTTAATGCTAATCTCAAAGATTTTAAACTGTGAAGTAAAGATAAAATATCCTGGTGATTGGCAGTGCTTTCTAGATACGCAAGTGCCTGATTTATTGCAACGGTTTGATTGTTAGCAACCAAAATACGAACAAGCTTTGCATTTTGCCTTGATAATACTGATTTTGGCGAATTCAAGGAGTTCACTTTAAGAGAGGTCCGTATAATATCCGGGTATTGAATATTAGCTGCCATTATCACCATAATCGAAAGCACAGCAACCACTACAGTTGTACCGATACGCAAAATCTTTTTTGGAACTGCAGTTATGATGGTAGAAATATCATCACTATGTAGTTGTTCATCTTCTATAAATAGTTGTTCTGGCATATACTTACAACGCTACGTCTAATTGATTTTTGACTAACTCAAAATAATCCCCACGTTCTTCCAGAAGACTGTAATGATTGCCATTCTCGACAATCATTCCGTATTTCAGCACGATAATATGATCAGCATTTTTTATGGTGCTCAACCGATGCGCTACAATCACTACGGTTCTCGCTTTGAAAAACTCTTCCAGGTTTTGCATAATTGTACGTTCATTATTAGCATCCAAAGAATTGGTAGCTTCGTCAAAAAAAATATAATCCGGATCTTTATAAACCGCTCTAGCAATCAGCAATCTTTGTTTTTGTCCCTGGCTCAAGCCATTTCCTTCTGCTCCAACCTTTGTGTGTATTCCCAATGGCAATCCGTCAATTAAATCGCCAATGTTAGCAATTGAAATCGCCTTTTCAAGCTTTTCTTCGTCTGGATATTCGTCGCCTACTGCTATATTGTTTACAATGGAATCGGAAAATATAAATCCCTCTTGCATGACTATACCACACCTACTCCGCCAGTACTTAGGACTAATTTGCTCTAATTTAGTAGCCCCAACTCTTATCTCGCCACCTTCAGGAACGTAGAATCGCAATAACATTTTCAAAATGGTTGTTTTCCCACTTCCACTTAATCCTACAATAGCCGTTGTTTTTCCCTCTGGAATATTAAAATTTATGTTTCTTAATACTGGGTTGTTTTCGGATCCAGGATAAGTAAAGCTCAAATTGTTTATTTCAATGGTTTTATTATCTGGCAAAATTGTTCTAAATGTTTTACTAATAGGTTCCTCATCCTTGATAGCGTGAACTTCAATCATACGTTCAAGGCTCATTTTCGCATCTTGCATATGCTGAATAAAATTCAAAAGTTGCTCTATTGGACTGTTTAATTGTCCAATGATATATTGAATAGCTACCATGCCCCCTAGAGTCAAATCACCTTCGATGACAGTTTTTGCAACTATAAATGTGATAACAATATTTTTGCCTTCGTTTATAAAAAATGCTCCAGCTTGTTGAACTTGTCCAATAGCAAGGCTTTTGAGATTGAAATCAAAAATGCTTGCTTGAATACCTTCCCACTTCCAACGTTTTTGTTTTTCACAGTTATTGAGTTTTATTTCCTGCATTCCTTCCACTAATTCGATGAGATTGGCCTGTTCTCTTGAATTCATTTCAAATCTTTTATAATCCAAGTCTCTACGCTTTTTGAGGAACCAGACTACCCACACTGTGTATAGAATGGTACTAATCAAAAAAATCACAAAGATCAATGAATTATAATAACCGAGGAGTATAGAAAATACAATTAGGTTAAATAATGAAAATATTGTATTTAAGGTCGAACTGGTCAGAAAATCTTCAATTCTCTTTTGATCCTTTATTCTTTGCATGATATCTCCAGTCATTTTCGTATCGAAAAAACTCATGGGAAGCTTCATTAGCTTAATTAGGAAGTCAGTTAAAATAGATATACTTATCCTCGTACTGATATGTAATAATATCCACGACCTTATGAATTCTACACTCATCCTACCTAGCAAGAGTGCAGTTTGTGCTATAAGAATTACATAAACGAAATTGAGATTTCTCGAATTTATTCCTATATCAACTACAGACTGGGTGAGAAAAGGTATGATCAATTGAATCACGCTGCCTACCAACAAACCTAATAACAATTGCCAGAAAAGTTTTTTATATCTTGCAGTGTATTCCAAAAGTAATGAAGTTAGACTCAGTTCATTGACTTTATCCTCTTCCACCTCAAAGAACAGCGGCGAAGGAGATAATAGCATTACAATTCCTTCATTGTAACTTTGTTTTTCATGTCCAGACCAGTGCATGAGAAATTCTGCTTTACTATAGACTATTGACCCTCGAGCGGGATCTGCAATATAGTGCTTGTTGCCTTTTATTCTATGCAAGATTACAAAATGGTTTTGATCCCAATGAATGATACATGGCAAATCAATCTGTAGTAAAGTAGCATATTTGATTTTGGAAGCACGAGTTCTAAGTCCTATCTTTTCTGCTGCTTCACTTATTCCAAGTAATGATACCCCGTCCCTATTTATGCTAGTTAATGCTCTTAACTTCTGTAAGCTTATATTTTTACCATAAAATTTCGCGACCATACGTAGACATGTTGGCCCGCAGTCCATTCGGTCGAGTTGTTTATATATGGGAAATTTTTTCACGTTAATTTATTTGAGATTCAGGACCAAACCATAGTATACGGGTCATATTTGCACTTGAGAGGTTTACTATATCGATTATGCGGATCTTGCGTGAAAGCTCTGCAATCTGTACACAGATAACGAAATTCACAATCACTGCATATATCAATTTTATCTTTATTAATATTCCACACGTCTTGAAAATGAGATTGCTGGCTTACTTCCATAAGACTCATGGTTGCAATATTACCATAGCCTATTTGCATAGCAGGACAATTTTTTATTTCACCGAACTTATCTATTGAAATTTTTCTGTTGAGACAAGAGTTAAACGTTTGTGATTCTGTAAAAAAATATTTATTAGCTCTAAAATATTCTGGACTTACAAACCCACAATGTGTCTCATCCTTAATATGCTGGTTGATATATTCAATTTCATTTATACTATCAGGGAACTGATATTTATATTGAAAGGGAGAGTTATGAACCGTGATTTTGATTACTCTAGGGAACTTTTTTATTAGTTTGCGATATTGTTCCTTAGATATCTCCTCGTTAAAGCAAAGAATCAACTCAAGACTGCGAATTCTTCCGCTGCCTTTTGAAATACCGTTAAGAGTCTGAAGAAGAAATTCGAGACCAACGCGACTGTAAAAGCGAATCTGCACAACTGCGCACCCTAAATGTTCTAGTTGGGAGATTGCATCTACAATATTGTACCTGGAGCCGCTGTCATAATCAATTATAGCATTTGTTATATGATGCGGAGTCTTCCAATCTAAGGATAAGAGTGGGAAAGATTCCGGATTCATCGTGTAAAATGCGTATTCATTCTCAATTAAGTAATCAAAGTATTTACTAATCTCATCAGCATCTTCTACACTGTATGAAGAAAAAATTTGACCAATAGTAATTGATCTGCTTGTTAGTAGTAAATCTGAAATGTTCAGCGGCAGAAAAATGAATGTTCCTCGTTGGATATCTACCAATGTGGATCTTCGATTACCTTTTACAATTAAACAGCAGGCAAATAGATTGATGTAGCTATTTGCCATAATTGATATTCATTGAGACAGGCTTAGCGAAATTAATTATTAAACTGGCATCGTTTTCATAATAATGGCTCTGATAGCTCACTGGGATTTTTGCTAAGCGTTTTGACTCTGTCTGATCTGCGGAAATTACATTTAGGGGTAGAAACTTTATTAAACGCTTTTGTACAAAATTCAAAATTGACATATTAATTTAATTTGTTGATGAGAGATTTCGCAATTTTCTCTTCCAGAAAGTAGTTGCAAGGATTTGACAGCATATCGTATTGGCCTTTGGGATTAACTTCTAAAAAGACCATACGGCCACATTTCGTTTTTATCATATCGATAGAGCCCGTATTCAAACCAACATCCCTCAT
This sequence comes from Pedobacter westerhofensis, assembly GCF_900182595.1. Taxonomy (GTDB): domain Bacteria; phylum Bacteroidota; class Bacteroidia; order Sphingobacteriales; family Sphingobacteriaceae; genus Pedobacter; species Pedobacter westerhofensis. The sequence continues at coordinate 18,850 of NZ_FXTN01000020.1, forward strand.
AAAACACTTAAGATTTTCTATTACAGTTGTAGGAAGGGCATATGGCACATACCTGTTTGGTTTGTCAAAGTTATAATTCCTATAGTCGATCTTTGTTTGGTTATCTAATTGAGAAAAGATCGCCATCGCATAGCAGTCCCCATCTAAAAAAAAGATCCTTAATTCTATGTCTTTATCCAAATATTCTTGAATCAAAGAAGGTAGAAATTTTTTAGTCTTGAGAGCTTTAAAGAAAATCTGAGTCAGTAATTTTGGTGATATACTGTATTTTGCATCTCCCGCATTAAAAATCTCAGATTCTGCAAGTGGTTTAATGATTGACTTCCCATTCAATTTTTTTACAAATTCGGCAGCACAGTTTTTATCATTTGTAATTAAAGACTTTGGAATATCCAAACCCGCTTTTGAGGCCAAAATCAGTTGTTTCGTTTTATCCAATGCTTCAACCGACTCAATATCACATAACCACGTGACGTTCTTAAATGAAATTTTTAAAGATTGTACAAATGCTGCATATTCAAAAGAAAGAAAACTTGATAATTGATCTTTCAAAATACTCTTTGACTTCAACATTAAATATGAACTTCGAAATACTCCAGACTTTCTAAACCAAATTACCGTGAAATCTTTAGAGCTTTTGTTGTTGATCGTAAACTCGTCTTGGGTCGAGTCAATCTTATAGGAAATAGTTTGGTCCACCAATAAATCATTAATATTTATTCTCTGGTATTTCGCTTTATAGTGAGTTAACCAATCTATCGTTTGATCGGTAGAATGATCTCCATGAGTTGTTAAAATAAGAATCATAAGCGGAGAAGGTTAGACTTGAAAACCATAATTAAACTGGCTAATATGGAATCCATATTAGCCAGTTTAATTAATTAGTCCGTATCGCCAACTACAGTGATCTCACCAGTGGTACGATCTTTATTTACTGTAGGGTATTCTTGAGCAATTTTAGTTCCACCTAAAACGTTTTTCATTTCTTCGTGGTTCATTGGGCTGAGGGCTTCAGCATTGAATTTTTCAATTTGATTTTTCATGATCGTGGTCTTTAAAGGTTAATAACAATTATAGCTGAGATCTTTAGATTAGGAAAAAAAATAGCTGAAACTCCAGTGCACTAAAGTGACATTATTTTAATTTTAAAATAGATCTCATTGGCAATATAGATACAAATAATTAAAAGAGGAAATTATAATGTAACATTTATGATGTTAAAAATTCTTATCACCTCACAAATGTTTATTAAATAAGAAACAGATTTGCTAATTATAGCCTCAAACTCTATATTAGTTGCATTATTGACAGAATTACCCTGTTATTTTTAATCTTTCATAACAATTTTTTATGCAAAAAAACAATTCAAATATCCTACATATGATACTTATTTACAAAAGAATTGTACTTGTATTTCTCTTAGCGATCTCACTATTTCCTCTTATGTCTTGCGCCCAGGATTCAACAAAGATGGATGGGGAAAAATTAATTGATCTATACCAATCTCAAAGATTTGCAGAAGCAACAGATTATCTTCGATCTATTTACACGGACAGTACAGTAGTTGAGAAGGAAATCCTACAACTGGCATATTCAAATATGATGGCTGGTAATCTGACCGCTGCTGAAACATTCTATTCTAAAATTAACAGTCTGCAACCACAAAATATATTTGTTTTATTCAACCTGGCAAATATCTGTCATCGCCGGGGAAATGACGCACAGGCCAAAATATACTATATCAAAATTTCTAAAATAGATAGTACAAATTTTAATGTTTATAAGCAGCTAGCTTCAATAATCTTGTCGCCAACAAGTATTGAAAAAATCCAGTATCTCAAAAAGGCAAACTCGATTCAACCAAGGAATGCAGATGTTGCATTCGATTTATCTTATAGTTTAAACTTAATTAATAAAAATGATTCTGCTTACCAAGTTATCGACGAAGCTTTAAAAGCTGACACATCTAATATAATTTTGTTAAAAGCAAAAATGCCAATTTGTATTGCTTTGTCAAAAATTGATGAATCAATAGAAACTGGCAATCTACTGCTAAGTATGGGGGACAGCTCCAGCTATGTACTAAACAATATCGGCAAAGCTTACTACTTGAAGAAAGATTTTCAGAAAGCTGTTGATATATTCGAAAACCTTAAGAAGTTGCAACAGCAAAATGAAGTTACATTGTATTATTCATCCTTATGTTATAAAGAATTAAAACATTATGACAACGCCGCTAAAAATATGCTACTTGCCATTGAGGCTGGAATTTCTCCTTACACTTCAAAATACTACAAAACCTTAGGGGAAATCTATGAGAGCGATTCAATGATTGAACAGGCAAAAAAGTCTTATATTAAAAGCCTTGAATTTAAAAACGATGGAGGTGTCTATTACAATTTAGCACTCTTAAATGATTTCAAAAGCATCAAAAAACAATTAGCTCTGAAATACTACAGGCTTTATTTAAAGACGAATCCAGATCAATTCAAACACAAGGAAGTGATTACCTATGTAAAGTCAAGAATTGCATTGATTGAACGGGGGCAAAGGTAAAAAAGCAGTTGGGCTGGACAAAACACACCAGAAGGGACACATGATTGTATGCCATTTTTGTTTTCAGGTCCTGCAGATGTTTCTTGTAGTCCATCAACGCTGTTCAGCAATGTTAACCGGCAATGTTGAAGAGTTGAAATGCGTTTTTCTTAAGACTTGTTCTACGGGAGTACTGGTGGCTTTTCTGACAATTATAACAGTTTTATTGCGCGACTGATCTCTGGGTTTGGAAAATATAGAGAGTGTAAAATAAATTGTGTCAGATAGTTATTTAATAACTTAGAGACACAGTTTATAATATGAAAAAAGATGAGCAGCTCGAATATGAGCAAATGAAGCAAAAAGCCATAGAGCAATTGCGTTCGCATCAATACACCTCCAATTACCTCAATGCTTGCTGCTCAGTATACTTATGATTTAACGGGAAGTAAGCAGAAATTAGCCCTTTTTGCAAGAGGCGAGTACCGCTACCTGGACAAATATTATTTTGACTTTGTAAATGGCCTTAGTCAGCCATCTTATAGTTTATTTAATGCTAAAGCTGGTGTAACCAGTAAGAGCTTCGAATTGAATTTCTGGGCACGAAATATAGCTGATAAAAAATATATTGCTTACGGCTCATTTGGATCCTTTCTTTTAGGAAGCCCAAGAATGTATGGAACTACCCTGATCGCTAGATTTTAGAGCGACCAGGGAATGCTCTAGCTTTTCTTGAAGTTTATATTTTATGTGAGATTATTAACTCTCATATAGATGATACGAGAGATCGTTTCTTATTATTCCACGTTATTTGATAAGGCTATAATCACTAAATGCTTAAAAGATATAAATGCAAATAGCGATCAGATTTATGATCCTATTTAGATTTAATGTAGTAACAAAAGCAATTGTTCAAAGTCTTATTTATATAGGCAACTCATCTTTCAACTAATGTCATTCACTTACATTTAAACCAATGCATGAAATGAACAAATCAGGATTTTATCTTTTTTTATTTTTAATTTATAGTTCTTTTTCGGTTAATGCGCAATCTTTTGACACGTTAAGTATTAACTCTAAAGTTTTCAATGCAGTCAGAAAAATAAAGGTGGCATTACCAGTCGGTTATAATGATTACCCTAATTTAGAGAAGAAGTATATTGTTGCCTATTTGTTCGATGCTCAATCTGATGGATTTTTTAATTTTTATAAGACAACAGCAAACTATCTTGCGGAACAGGGATATATGCAGCAATTAATATTGGTAGGTATTTCATCTGACAATAGGCAATATGAATTCACACCGAAGGCTCAAACTAAGGAGGGACTTAAATCGTTTCTGAAGAGCGGTGGCGCGGATCAACTAGCGATGCATATGAAAAATGAGGTGTTACCTGTAATTGAAAGCAAATATCGTTCTATATCTTACAATATAGGAGTTGGCCACTCACTAGGCGCAACGTTTGTTAGTTACAGCTTGCTTAAGCACCCTGAATTATTTAATGCTGTCATAGCCATCAGTCCGAATTTCCAATATGATAATGAACAGATTGTTCATAAGTTAGACAGTTGCAATGACAAAGATATATTTAATCACAAATTTCTTTACTTAGCACATGGAAATAGGGATTATACTGAAGAAAAATTTAAATCTGCAACTACTAAGTTTGACAGCTTGCTTAACAAAAGAAACTTTCACGGATTAAGGTGGAAATTTAAAAATCTTGACAATAATAACCATGGAACAACAGCTATGGAGGGAATATTTAAAGGGTTGTACGAATTAAATAGCCAACTTACTTTGTCCCAAAGCCAAATAGAATTATTCTATAAATCTAAATCTTTTATTGAAAGTGTAAAAGACTATTACGAGTCTGCTTCTACCTGGAGTAGCTTAAAACTGCCATTTGTGGATGATCTTAATACGATGGGATATAATTGCTACTATTCCGGCAAAAATAAAGAAGCGATTCAAATATTTGAATGGGCACTTTCTATCTATCCAAGCAATCTTAATCTTTATGACAGTATGGGCGAAGTGCAGGAAAACACAGGAAATAAAGGTCTAGCATTGACTTACTACACTAAGGGAATAAATCTTCTAAAGGAGCAGAAAGCATATTTGGCACCCAAAATATATAATGAACAATTATCCTATTTTGAAAGTAAATTAAAATCAATTAAAAATTAGCTACATGTAAATAATTCACGGTTGGTCTTAAAGCCATTCGGCCTTAAGAAGTAGCTGACTTGCAACTAGGCCTGATAGCTGTTTGATAATTCTCATTTTTACCTCCATTTTTGGTATTTAGGAACCTAATATGTCACTATTCCACCGTTTAGTGGAATATTCACTTTCCATTATAGAGATTGATTTCTTGGCGTAAGGGAATTTATGAGGCAGCTTCATTTACTTAACAATAAAGGTGCTTGTCGCAAAAAACACATCATCACCACTAACGCCCTGGATTACGAGCCGGAAGTTGCCTGTCAGGTCACCTGCTTTAAATACAAGCTCAGCTTCTCCTGCTTTGTTAGTTTCTAATCTCGATTGCCAATACAGGGTTGATTGATAAAGATTACCTTCAAATTCCAAATTTCTAGTATATTCCTGACCGCTATATATACCTTCAACGGCTGAGCCCAAAGCATTTTCTTCAGTGGTACAACCATGATAATACACGGCATCTACTTTAAACATGTTACGTTCGACGTCCAGGTCTGTTCTTATTAAATATTGTTTACCAACGACGGGCTTAAACTTACGCATGGCATATGGGTAATTTAAATAGTTAAATTCGTCGACATAATCACCACAGGCATTAGTCCCAGGTTCACCTTTAAAGCCACTAACAGAATTATTGCGTCGGTTACCTCTAATTTCGACCGTCTGCAAGCCGATGCTATTGGTTAATCCCTTTAAACTCTGGTCAGCAACGTTTGAGTGTTTTGCCAGGGCGCCGGAAATGTCTGTGTTGGATCGTTGTGCTATTGTGTTGCTAATAATTGCATAAGGGTCTTTTATCTCGGTTTTATAACCACTCTTTTCTCCAACTACTTTTAAAATGATCTTTTGTTCCGGTTTTTTGAGCAGCTGTTCGGGTGTCACAATGAATTTGCCATCGTTTTGAGTAGTTATCATTGAAGAGTTTATTCCTCCAAAGACCGCAAGCGTAACCGCCGATTTTAAAGGCCTGTTATTTCTTGTTACAATCCCTGTAATAATTGGAATGTTATTGGTTGAAAGTGTATCCTGAGGATAACCATTTAAAATATGCTGTAAAGTGTATTTTCGCCAGCTTCTAATGAGCAATATGTCCTCGATATATTCCTGATTTCGAAAGTTGTTCCCCAATGGATCTTTAGGTAAGAGTCCCAGACCCTTGCTCAGATAATGATAACTTTCTATGTCTTCAAAACTGCTATTGAGCCGATTTTCCTGTACAGCAGCTGCAGAAAAGAAGCCTACTAGCGGTTTACCATTTTTATCAGCCAGTTTTATTTTAATTTTTATCGAATCTCGGGTTTTATAGATTGATTTCTCCATTACAGTCGTCAATTTCAATTGCTCATCATAGTGTGCGAAAAATAATCTTTCGGCCAAAGGCTTACCATTGTTGTCTATGATGGCAATTGAGGTAAGACCCTTTGGCAGCATATTCAAGGGTAATTTCAAAATTCTTTTTGGAACATACGCCTGGGTGTGGAACATTACATATTCGCCATGATCATTATGCAGTAGTAGGTTCACTGGTATGCTTTCCTTTGCAAACAAGGTGGCTTGAAGCGTGTCCTTAACAACTGCCTGCTCAAGATGCAGTGTTACGGAGCTGTTAGCAAACCTGGGCACGCTAAAAACGGTATCCTTGCTGAGATTGGTTCCCTTCACAATTTTTAGTGCATAATCACTTTTACCATCGCGCCTAAGCTTGAAGTTCCCGACGCCATAAGCATTTGTTTTTAGCGTATCGATGGGTTGCTTGTCTTTCAAAAGGATCCCCGTCATGGCAAGAGTCAAACCTTTATCCGTTTTAGCTTCCCAGGCTATTGTGGAAGTTAAGTTTGCCGGAAAACTCCCGCCTTCAGGGAAGAATTTCACCTTGATCCGATTTTGTTCGATTTCAGGCAGGGCAATACTCAGGTGTTGTAACTGTTTATTGTAACGTATCGCTACCAATAACCGAGGATTTTGGCCCCTCGTGTCTTTTTCAGGAATTGTAATCGTCAGTGTATCTTTCTTCAACAAAATCGAATCTGCAAAATTATTGTTTACGGAATAACTGACAGTGGGCCACAATTTGGGTTTAGCTGTTATGCCTTTCAAGACAATTCTTGCCCTGACAGCGCCATTGGTAACAACGGTATCAAGCAGCTGTACATTGCTGCTAAAGCTCTGCTCCGTAATACTTTTTACAACTACAGGGGTAGAATACATCACCACTGGTGAGCCATGTTCGTCCAATACATTTGTGTACGCCACCAATTGGTAATCGCCCGGTGGAATGGTATCTGGTAATGAGATGCTTCCAGCGCTCAGGCCATCAACTATTTTTAACTTGTGCTGAATGGCTATTTTGCGTGATTCGTTACTGAATAATAATACATTCAGAAGTGTATGACTCTTGAATTCAGTCGGATAACCTAACAAATAAGCACTAAACCATATACTTTCATTATTTGTGTATATGCCTTTATCGATATGTAAAAATAAAGATGTGGATGGGTTGGCCTTAGTATATTGCCTGAACTTTTGTTCGAGGAGTGCATTGTTTAATGATTGTGCCTGAATCTTGATAATACTGCATAGAAAGAGCATAATAACAATTCCTTTTGACATAATGGGGTTTTGCTTTAGTTTGCAGGTTAATTGACTTTGAGTAGTTCCTCCAATTTTGTTTTCAATTCATCCCCCTTCAAATTCACAGCAATAATTTTACCTGTTGGATCAATTAGAACGTTAGCGGGAATGAATCGAATGCCATATATCTTCGCAACGGCATTATCCCAGCCTTTCAAATCGGAAATCTGAGGCCAGCTCAATTTATCTGTCTCGATTGCTTTTAACCATGCCGTTCTTTGGCCGGGGAAATCTAAGGAAACTCCAACTATTTGAAATCCTTTACCCTTGTATTTTCCATAGGCCTTAACCAAATTAGGGTTTTCAGCTCTACAAGGCCCACACCAACTAGCCCAGAAATCAAGTAATACAAATTGATTTCTGAAGTCTGAAAGCCGAACAGGAGAACCCCCTGCATTTTTAAGTTCAAAGTTTGGAGCAGGTTTCCCAACATTAATCACTTGATGAGAGGCTAAAATGGTCGGAATGCCGCTTCCCAATGGACTTTTTTTAAGGTATGAAGAAAGCTTATCATAAACCGTTTTAACCTGTTTAACTTTTCCAGGTTGCGAAGCAACATAAGACAAAACAAGTACGCTCAAATAAGAGTCTGGATGGATGTTAGCAAAATCTAGATAAATATCGTAGGACTCATTTAAGATGTCTTCCTCGCGCTTGCGAAGTTGAGCCAACGTTAAGCTGTCCTTTTTGCTTGTTTCGGGCAATTCATTAAATGCTTTATTTAACAAAGCAAATTTTACATCATTGGCTTTGAACATTGACCGTAGTTCTACGTTTTGCTTATTGCCCAGAGAACCTGTGATGACAATGTTCTTTAATGAATCTGTTGCTAACATGTCCATAGGGCTATTTTCCAAGTAAAATTTAAAGGAATCTGTGACTTCACTTTTAGAAGGCCTGGCTACATATGGATTTTTATTCAAGAAAAGAGACGCGTATACGGGAAAATCAATGCTGCCTTTAAAACTAAAACGGCCTTCTTGAATAATTGTTGAATCTGTTATCTGTTTGTCGCCTGAATCGTAAATTAAATAAATCAGTTTTCCGCTTCCTAAACCACTAATATCTCCTACAATCTTGAAACTATCCTGAGATTTAGAAAGAAATGGAATTACTAACATAAGCAGTATAAAGGAGAGTGTTTTCATCATCATCAATTAGAGCCAATTACCATAAATTTAACACTATTATTGCTATAAATGCCTAAGTAATGAGTTTTTTATAGCTGTTCAAATGATAGCAAAGACATTTGTGGAAATTCCGCGGCGATTGATCACCTCGTTCCAGAATTTCAGACAATCAGTTCCGGAACACTTTGACCATCATAACTCATTGGTTATAAATTTGAATTTCCATATGCTGACTACACAAATCGGTGGTCTACATCCTACGGAATCGCCTGGTCAAGAAGTACGGAATATCCAATCCATCCCTGAACATTTCTTTGTTCAAGAAACTTGTAGTTAAAGCCATTAGAGTAACCTGCATCTGCTAGCAGGTCCGTCAGTGCAAGTTCGTTTTTCTTTAATCGGTTTTGTACCTGCATAGCCACTGTGGGTAGGTATTGACTGTCCCTACCATCGGCAAAATCAGCCTGAATATGACTAATAACGCCTTCGGCTGTATCCACGGCCATGCTGCAGTGGTAATTTAGCTTTCTTGCTTTGCCTGGCTTTACTGATATGCGGGCATCCGGATCATGCGGGTTGTAATGTGTTTTGTTACTAAGTAGTTGTGCTTTTTCATGTGATGCCCCTGGTGCCCCAACTGGATTATCAAGTAACTTTTGATGATGCTTTTTTACTCGCCTTAACTGATGCTCCGGTGCAGTAATTTGCACTAAATTAGGTGGATCGTTCTTGTTTTTACCTTCCTGGTTCTCATCCTCTACTTTTTTCAAGTGATTGTCTATGGATGTCGCCGGCACTTTCAGCACGACACTTTCCATAGATGCATTAGCTTTGATCGGTGCAGAATCCACTGCCTGCGTGTGGCCAGATACCATACCACCGTTTACACATAGGGTAAATACTTTGTTGAACAATGTTTCAAACAGGGAGGACGGATAAAGCTGCCTTGTTCTACTGATAGTTGAATGCCATGGTAACTCTTCATCAATATCAAAACCAAGAAAGTACAATACGTCCATCCGCATAGAGCAATGCTCTACAAGTTTGCGGTCAGAGGTTATATTCTCCAGGTAACCAGTTAATAGGAGCTTAAAAAAAACTACCGGATCGATCGATGGATTGCCGGTCTTGCCGTAAAGTTCTTTTGTGTCTTTGTATAAAAAGCTCAGATCAAGCGTTTCGCGGAGTCTGCGGTACAGGTTTTCCTTGGGAACCCGGCTTGATAGCTGAAAGCTGGTGAACAGCTTTTCGGTATAGTCCTTTCTGCCTTGCATGCCTTTAATTTACGCATTTCCCCACTTTTATAAAAGCAAAAACTATAATTTATTGGAGTTCTGCAACAGCCACCACCGTTTTTTGATAGAACAGGATTCTTAAACCCTCGCTATCGTTAGAATAAAAAGTTCAAGTAAAGGCCTGCCGCCATCCTCAATTTGCATACAAAAAACCTCAGTTAGCTTATAATTGTCAGCAGGTATTTGCTGACCTTTGAATTGTTTTTAATCAAAATATAAAAATCATGATACTTCAGCATGAAAATAGCCCGTACAAACGAATTGCCTTAGTTACAGGAGCCAATCAAGGGATAGGTTTACAGGTTGCAAAGGAATTAGTAGCCAATGGCGTTACTGTATTAATTGGATCTAGAAACTTTGAAAAGGGTCAGTCTGCAGCCCAAGAGATCGGTCAGGGCGCTGTCCCAATTCACTTAGACGTGACCGATCGAGTTTCAATTACGGTCGCCGCAGATCGTATTCGTTCTGAATTTGGACGTCTCGATCTACTAATTAACAATGCTGCTATCTCTCGAGCAGAAAATAACGATGTAGCAGCGGAAGACTATGCGGCAATGTATAGTGCAAGCACCGTATCTATAAATGAAGTACGTGGAATTTGGGAGACTAACGTGTTTGGGGTACTCTCTGTCTACCAGGCGATGGTGCCACTTTTGCGGCATTCATTGGACGCCCGAATTGTGAATGTGACAAGTGCTGTTGGTTCACTTTCGCTGAACTCGGATCCTTCTTTTCCTTTCCGAAATATGTACAATCCAGCCTATGCAGGCTCGAAGAGTGCCCTTAATAGCATTACCTTATCGATGATGATTGAGCACGAAGGCGACGGCATTAAGGTAAACCTGGTATCGCCTGAATATACAAAGACACACCTAACCAATCATCAGGGCACTGAATCAGTCCAGGATGGCTGCAGAGAAATCGTACGTGTAGCCTTGCTTGGTCCGGACGGTCCGACAGGAACTTTTACGCGTTGGGAAAACGCAATCATTCCCTGGTAACGGCAACAGGTGAATTACTGTAATTTAACCAGTAGAATTATTAATAGCTTATATTCGTATTAAGATGAAGAAGGAAGTAAACGTTACCTACAAATTTGAATCGTTATCCGAATTTCACCGGGTTGCAGGCTTACCAAAGCCTGTGCATCCACTACTTAGTCTGATTAATAATTTAGATGGCAAAATTATACCGGCCGACAGTTTTCCAAATCAATTCACCTCCCCATTTTATAAGATCTCCTACAAACCAAACTTTCATGGAAATTATAAATATGGTCAGCATTATTATGATTTTGATGAAAGCGGTTTGTTTTTTGTCTCTCCCAATCAGGTTGCCGGAACCATTGAAAAACCATTGGATTACACCGGATTCGATCTATTCATCCATCCGGATTTTTTATTGAACTATCCCCTAGCAAACAAGATCGGGCAATACGGCTTTTTTTCGTATGCCCTTACAGAGGTACTCCATCTTTCGGATCAGGAGAAGGGTACCATTCTTACCGTCGCGGGTATCATCGAGGAGGAGTTGAACAGCCGGATAGATGACTTTAGCCAGGATGTGGTTATCTCCCAAATTGAATTGCTGCTAAATTACGCTAACCGTTTCTACAAGCGACAGTTCCTTACCCGAAAAGCCGCTAGCCACGATCTGTTGCAAAAAATGGAGGAAATACTGGGAGATCATTTCAATAGCAACATGTCTTTGAGCCGTGGGATACCCACAGTTCAATATCTTGCAGAAAAATTGAACGTATCACCAAGTTACCTAAGTGATATGCTGCGTGTCCTGACCGGGAAGAACGCACAGCAGCACATACACTATAAACTTATAGAAAAGGCTAAGGAAAAGCTTTCAACTACCAGTTTGACAATTAGCGAAATTGCGTACGAATTGGGGTTTGAACATCCACAATCGTTTAGTACTTTATTCAAAGCGAGGACTAATTATTCGCCTTTAGCTTTCAGACGCTCTTTTAACTAAAGACAAACTGCTCCTTAAAGTCCGAATGTTCTATCAAAAACCCCTGATTATTTGGACGCGCCGTAGAATTCACCGTTAATGAGATAATTCAGGGGAGTTCGGTCAAATGGCGACGGTCTAGCAATTTAATTAGTGATGCAATGACCCTAACAATCTTCACTCTCGATAACCTTAATCGCGTTTAATAGTAAGTTTTTAACCTGTTTTAGCTTGAGAATTTTACTATCAATTTCACTTACTTTATTGTTCACAACTTCAACTTTTTTATCTATAGAGAAGTGCTCGTTATACCAACTATCTAGCAACGCTTTAATTTCAGATAAGGTAAATCCTACTTCCTTTGCGCCTTTAATCATTTTTATTTTTTCTACAACACTTTCATCATAATCCTTATAATTATTTGTTTTTATGTTCTCATCTGAGACTCCTCTAAACAAACTATAATTTTCATAAAACCTCAATGTATGTATTGAGATTCCGGTTCTATTTGACAACTCTTTGATTAACATTCTCTTATATAATTTACTGAAAATAATGATAGTATAGACTATACTCTATACTTTAAAGTTACAGCTTTAAAGTATAATTTTGCATTAACAAAAAAGAATATGAAGCATATTGCGATAGTAGGGGCGACAGGCTCGACCGGAAAAGAATTAGTTCGTTTAGCCATAGAAGCCGATTATAAAGTAACTGTGATAGTAAGATATCCTTCAAAAATGAAATCTCAAAATGGAGTGTCTATTATAACTGGCGATGTGACTGATTTAGTCGGCCTAGTGAAAGCATTTGAAAATATTGATGCAGTAATTAGTTGCTTTGGACCGTCTGATCATAGAAAAGTTGGAACTTTGATGTCCACGGGCACAACAAATATTGTAAAAGCCTGTGAAAAAAATGCCATAAAAAGATTTATATTTATGAGCGGGTTTGTACAAGCAGATTATAGCGAAATGGCAATTGTCACGAGGCTAATTACGCCTATCTTTCGGATGATTTATCATCAATCTTACAATGACAAAAATATTGCTGAATCTGCTATTCAAAATAGTAACCTAGATTGGACAATTGTAAGAGCTCCAGGATTAAATCATTCTCAGCCTACCGGGAAATACAAAGCAGGCATTAAGACTGAGATTTACTTCGGCTTGATGCCCTTTGCTGACTGTGCCCAATGCTTACTTGATGCCATTGACGAAAAAGGTTGGGCGAAACAGATTATAAACGTGGGTAAAAAATAATCATATAAACGAGCTTTGATACTGTAAACTGAACTGTCGTACATTTGATTAAATAAGAGAACGCATGGAATAAAGCCGGTCAACTGTTGGTGAGACTGTAAATCGAACTGTGTCAACTCTTGATAATCAAGAGTAAGAATAAGTAAATTAGTATAAACTTATGGACACAACGGCTATATATTCTCATTATTCCCTCCTTATTTGGTAGTAGTTAAACAAGTGTCTTATTATTCCACCGTTTTTGGTAGATAATGAAAATGAGTTTTTGATAGCATTTTATTCTATTAAGTATATACCGCTTCCATTGTGAACTTTAAGTATATTTTGCATTTGTTGTCTAGCGGGATCTTGTCGTTTACCTTGCTGACAAAACTATAGACTGGAATTGCAACAATAAAGTGGACATTCGGTTAAGCTGCAATATTTTGTTTGTTTAAATTTCTTCCAAACTCCTCTGGGGATAAGTAACCCAGTGCAGAATGTAGCCTTTTATGGTTATACCAGGTCTCAATGTACTCGAATACGATGCGCGCTGCCTGCTCTTTGTCGGTGAACTTATGCTGGTAGACACATTTAGCTTTAAGCGTCTTAAAGAAGCTCTCTGCCACTGCGTTATCCCAGCAATTACCTTTTCTGCTCATGCTTCTGATGATCAATGGAGTTTTTTCCAGTAACCACCGGAATTCATTGCAGGCATATTGAACCCCACGGTCAGAATGAAAAATGAGCTGCCGGATAACCGGTCGTCTTGATTGCGCCATTTTGAAGGCGGGGATCACTGTTTCAATCGCTTTCATCGTTGTGCTTAGTGCCCAGCCGATGATTTTTCTATCACCCAGATCAATCACCGTTGTCAGGTACAGCCAGCCTTGCCTGGTTCTGATGTAAGTAATGTCGGATACCCAGACAGCACCCAATATCCCCGGCTTAAAATCACGCTCCAGTACATTTTCCGGTACAGGAAATTTATGGCTGGAGTCTGTAGTAACTTTAAACTGTTTCTTCACTATACTTCTCAGTTTTGCTTTTCTCATGATTCTGGCAACTCTTGGTCTGGATACTTTAATCGCCTTTTTACGGAGCTCCAGGGTTATTCTGGGACTGCCATATATCTTTTTGCTGTTCTCAAAAGCTTGTAATACCTCGGCTTCAAGCATCTGGTTTTCAATACTTCTGTTTGACGGACTGCTGACTGTCCATTTGTAAAACCCAGCCCTGCTCACCCTAAATACTGAACACATCTTCCCAACTAAAAATATCCTGCTGTGATCCTTTATGAACCCGAATATTTGTTGTCGCCCCTGGAGAAAATGCTGATAGCCTTTTTCTGTACAACCAATATCTATATAGCAGATAAAGAGCTCTTTGTGAACATTTTCCCTAGTTCCTCCTTGCTTAGTCCCAATGCAGATATTTTCTTCTCTATCTGCCTAATCTTAAGTGATTTCTGCCGGGCGCTGGTGACCTCAACCATCTCTCTTTTATAGGGCTCCTGTTTGATGATCATGTTCCATATGATAACGGCTAATTTTCTTGCAGTTGCTATAATGGCTGCTATGCGGCCTTTCCTAAATGCAATCCGCTTGAAAAACGGAGTCAGTTCGTGGTCCTTTTGATTACCTATTGAGTTTGCTGCATGGCGAAGTGCCTTTGCAATGTAGTTCTTTCCGGAAGCTGTCCGATTGCTAATGATACGCCCCCCACTTATCTTATTATTGGGCACAAGACCTAACCAGGATGCAAAGCTCTTGGCGGATGGGAACTTATGTAAGTCGTGCCCCATGTTGGTTAAAAGACAGAGGACCGCATTATAGCTTATCCCATTTATAGCAAAGAGGTCAGTGTTGAAATAACTGAAGGACAGATGGGATAGGTCAAATGATGGTGCATGTTTATCCCGCCTTTTCTTATTAGCTCTCAGGTTTTTATGCTCAGCCTCCGTTATTTCCCTTTCGGGCGCGAACTTGATAAGCAGCTCCTGTATTACCTGATCACACTCCTTGATCTTATGTTCGTATAGTCTGTAAAACTCCAGGCATGCCCCAAGTTCAAACAGCAGCTCGTCCCTCCACCAGCCGTGAAGTGAGTTGGTAATTTCCTCACGTGACTTCTTCACCCGGCTACTAACCAGGGCTGAGAGGCTTTCTGGGTCACGTACCCCTGAAATAATAGCCTCGATGACCGCCATCCCTGATTGACCAGTGATATCATTTATCGCAACATCCAGCTTGATATTCATCAGACGTAAGGCCTTTTGCATCTTGCTTGTATAACGTGCAGATTGCTCCACAAGATGTGAACGGTGATAATAATAGGTGCGCAACTGCTGAAATGTGTCGGTTAACTGTAAACTACCTGAAAGTAATCCAAGCGAATGCAGCTTCTGTATCCACATACAGTCCAGCACATCGGTCTTACGTCCCTTAACATTTTTGGTCTGGCTTCCCGGAACCAATACGACTTCAAACCCTGCCGCCTGGAGGGAGGAGAATAATGTCTGCCAGTAGCTACCGGTACTCTCCATCGCAATGGTCATAATGCCCTCTGCGTACAAATAGGTGATGAGCTCCTCATGATCTTTCGTATAGATGCCAAACTCCCGGACATCTTCCCTTGATTGATTGACCGCAACCATGTGGCTACGGGATCCAACATCAATGCCTGCTGCATTCGGATGGATAACCTTAAATGAATTGTCGTGCTTTCCCATAATTCATGGATTAATAATTAATGACCTCAGGGAATGCTATCGATAGTTAAAAGTTTTCTGTACGGGATTCTCTTCCGAGATCACCAGTTTATTCATCAAATGTCCACCGAATGGTGCACATAAAGCATCCGGCCCAGATTTTAGGAAGGACTCGTAAAGTACCATTAAAGGCGGGGGGCTCGCTGAAAGTCAGTTCAATTTACGGATTTTTGCCGGTTTGGTTGTATTGGCAATTCCACAGGTACTGACGCTGTAGAACGATTTTAGAATATCGCGCTCCATCTGCGTTTCACGCAGTTCTTTCTTCACTAAAGCCAGCTCCTGCTCAGCTGCGCTGAGTATGACCTTTCCATTTCCGGGAAAACTACTTCCTTGTTTGATAGAAGACTCCATCCGCCAGCGGTACAACAATGCAGGACTGATGTCCAGTTCTTTGGCCAGCGCACTCAGGTCTGTGCGGGTGTTACTCAGTTCAACGCTCATCACCTTGAACTCTTTCGGATAAGCTTTTCTTTCTCGTGACATAATTTCTCTTAAGTTATCAAATTCACTTAACTTCATGTCTACTCAAGGTAGCAACTCCAGACACTATAAGTATTCCATCGTTATTGATAATATAACCAACTTCAAAATTATTGCATTTAATCTGTGGCCTGTCAATTAAACAAATGCCTGAACTCTAATGGAGACAGGTTAGTTTTTGATTTGAACAAGCGACTGAAGGATTGTGGGTGTTCGAATCCTAGCTGGTAGGCAACCTCTGCTATCGTTAAATTTGAGGTGGACAGAATTTCTTTAGCTTTTTCGATTAGCTTATGATGGATATGCTGCTGTGCGTTTTGCCCTGTTAATGATCGCATCATATCGCCCAAATAGCTTGCGGAAATATTCAATTGTTCTGAAAGGAATTGTACTGTTGGTAACCCCTGCTTTAATGACTGTTCATTTTTAAAATAATCGTTAAGTATGCTTTCCAGTTTCTGAAGTACATCAACATGGGCTGCTTTACGTGTAATAAACTGACGTTTATAAAAACGATTACAATAATTAAGTAACAGCTCAACTTGTGAGACAATTACATCCTGGCTGAAATCATCAATTCTGCTACTCAGTTCCTCACTTATAATTTTAAAGACAGACATGATCGTGGTTCGTTCCGGATCCGACAGATGCAGGGCCTCATTTACTGCGTAAGAGAAAAAACCATAATGACTGATGTTTTTTGCAAGTACATAAGACAACAAAAAATCGGGATGGACAAGCAGCAAACAGCCTGATTTGGACGTGCTATTTGGTGATTCAAATACTTGATTAGGCGATGTAAATACCAAACCACCTTCACCAAAATCATAATAATTCTGCCCGTATTTTGCATTACCGCAGAGCCCCGGCTTATAAGCGATCTTGTAAAAATCCATAACAATTAACGCGGGCAACTCACCTACATTGTATTTCATATCAGCAATATCAATAAAGCTGATCAACGGGTGTAAGGGCTTAGCCAGCCCAAACACCCGGTGAAATTCGGTTAATGAATCAAACTTATACATAGAATTAACTTCTTTCATACCAAACAAATATAAAGCTAAAAATTATACTACCAGGGAGTTTCGCCTGTCTCTGAATTATACTCTTCAGCGATAAATTTGCCTGTTGGACCTTCTTCACCGATTTCAACATATTTGGAAATCCTTGAACCGGCTTCCTGAACTGTACCGGTTCCCCGATGACCATTAAAATCTGTAGCAACAAAACCAGGACAAACCGCATTAACTTTAAACTGCGTATCTCTTAGCTCATAAGCCAGATCAATTGTATACATGTTTAAAGCAGCTTTTGACGAAGGATACAAGGCCGCCTTGTGAGTGTAATATTTCCAACTGGGATCACTATGCAAAGTCAGGGAAGAGCCACTTGATGATACATTAACAATTCGGGGCGCAGGAGACTTTTTCAGCAGGTCAATGAAAGCCTGGGTTACCCTCACAACACCATATAAATTAGTTTCAAATACTTGTTTAAACTGGTCAATACTTGCTTCGAGTGCTGACTGAGGAAAACCGCCGTTGATACCTGCATTATTAATCAGCGCATCAAGTACTTCGGTTTTTTCACCTATCAGTTTACGTGCCGCCAAAACCGATTCACTATTGCTAACATCCAGCTGTATAGCTTCCACGTTGGTAAGACCTTCCGCTTTAAGTTTTTCAGCTGCAGCGGTACCTTTTTCCAGGTCACGCGCTCCGAGATAAACAAAATAACCATTTTGCAGTAACTGGCGTGATGTTTCAAATCCAATGCTCTTATTGGCACCGGTAATCAGAACTTTTTTCATTTTCTTGTATTTATAATTTTTGATACATTTCCGCAATTTCATTGGTGAGATCCTTTAATCTGCTTTTACCAAATTTTGGTCTGTTTAGATTGAAGTCCTCATATAAACTTCCGCTGCCTTGAGCTGCCTGCATAGTAATAAAGCCATTGGCAATAAATTCATTTATTCCGGCCTCCAACATTTGATTGAGCATTTGTTCCTCTGGAGCCACAATCCACTCTAAATCCGGCTTCCCAATCGCCTCCCCAATGATACGCGCAACTTCATTGGGTGATAATTCTTCACTTGCAACATAGTATGGCGTTTTTCCACTGAATGGCTTCTCCATTTCTTCGGAAATAAAAGCTGCGATGTCCAAGGGTGATACCCAAGGCTCTTTTTTATCGCCACCGTAAGTATTGAAAATTGCTCCTTTAGCTTTGATAGCCGGAAGCAACCTGAATGTGTTTGTGAAAAAGCTAGGAGGCCTTATAAATTTAATGGCGACTTCGTCAGGCAGCTGTTTTAGAATGTTTTCAATGCTGTTATGCAAATAGAGGCTACCTGTACCTTTGTTGGTATGCGCACCGATACTGCTCAAATGCACAATACGTTTAACGCCGGACCGTTCCACCGCTGTTTTATAATTATTGCCGATCTTGTTAAAGGCTGCTACAAAATCAAATTCTTTATCGAAGATGCTGCCAATGCCTTCCCACGCTTCCATGAGATAAACGATATCTGCACCATTAAAAGTCTGTGTTAAAAAATCAACATCCTGAAAAGTGCCTATTGCCGCCTGTGCTCCAAGTTGCTCTATTTCTACTTTTCTTTCGGCTTTACTGCTGATTACTGTTACTGTATGCCCTTTCTCAATTAGCTCTTGTGTGAGCGGTTTTCCAATATGTCCTATCGAACCTGTAATAACGATGTTCATGCTTCCTTTTTTATTTATTACAAAGGTGCAGCACGACAATTGAGCACAAGTAACCAGATTCCAGATTTTAGTAACTGAAATCAAGGTGCTTATTGATCAATTATTTAAATCTCACTTTCTTCATTTCTCGGGCGACCGAATCCGAGTAAGTTTTACAGAAAACCCTCATTATTTAATAAGCTTCACTGATGTCGGACCAGAAATATTAAATTGGCCAAAAGTCGCCTAGTTTGATCCTGCCTTAACTTCGCTTTTTCCCAAGATTCTCATAAACCCATTCCATTAATCAAATGCAATATTCAGTTTTTGATAATGAGTAAATGATAAAATTTAAGAATGGTAAAGATATGGTATTAGCCAGGTTTTTCTCTTTGCAGAAACTAGCGAAAAGAAATTCAAAAAGGAGTGAAGTAGGTGGGTATCAAACACCCAAAACTCTACTTTTGACAGACTGAATAACAGGGAGGAGGTCAAAAACACAGAAAACTTCACCCTTTGACAGTCTGAATAACTGGGAGGAGGCCACTACGTCTCGTTAAATTTAGACTAGTCCGCGGTATTTTGCAGTTTATCTAATATGAATTTAAAGTATGAATTGGACATTCCGCAGCGATGGATCACCTCGTTCCGGAATTGCAGACAATCAGTTCCGGAACACTTTGACCATCATAATTCATTGATTATAAATTTGAATTTCTCTATACTGATTACACAAATCGGTGGTCTCCATCCTACGGAATCGCCTGGTCAAGCCGTCTGGAATATCCACCCATGCTTCTCAAAACCATCGAAAAACTGAAAGCAGAGGACCATATTCTGATCTCTTCCTATGCACCCGAGGAAGCCAAATTTTATTACGAGCGCAATCCAAAGCTCATGTTCGAAGCTTTTATCAAAACCGAACAGGCGATGCGCGGTTATGAAGCCACCGGTGTGCCCTGGAAAAACATCCTCGCCTACCTGAGCCAGCCTAAAGGAAAAGCACTGGTCGATGCCCTGCACGCCAGACAGGTCATGTGCATTGTCTATACTACTCCGGCCTTTGAAAAGATCAATGATGAACAGGAAAGGCTGCGCGCCTATCCCCAGCTGATTTGGGATGGCGCGGACATCCTCTTATCGGATCACATCTTCGAAGTCGAGTTTACCCTTCGACCGTTACGACCTGCTAAAAGTGCCAAACAGCGCTTTTTCAAAACCGTGCATTCGCTGCAGTTTAAAGACGCCCCGCCCGGCTCCTCCAGAAAGTGAAAGCATCATCAACAATAATCAAATTCTAAACCTGAAAAAGTATCAAAAAGTTGATTTATCTCAGTCGAGGATCATCAATTTAAATAGCTTATCAGATTTAAGTGACTTCTATCTATTTTTACGAACATATTCGATGGTTGCTAAAATGTGGTCCATGTTTACTAGTAAAACTTCTGCTATTTGCCAGTAGATTGTACGTAAGCTAACACTACAGCACAGATTTGGTTTCCTGTAGCTTTTTTCATCGGTGTGGTAAAAGATCGTCTATTTTTTCCACTGGATGTTTATTGATTTTTTTCAACACATCTACCATCCAGACCATTGGATTAATGCCATGCAATTTGCATGTTCCCATGAAAGAATATAGCATGGCACTTCTTTGTGCCCCATCATGGGAACCGCAGAACAGAAAGTTCTTTCTTCCAAGGGCAATTCCTCTTATACTGCCCTCAATTGGCTTGTTATCAATTTTTAAGGCGCCGTTTTCCAAATACACTGATAGCCGTTTATACCGTTTCATAGTATAGGCAAAGGCTTTATGAATAGCACTTTTTTCGTTCAGTAAGCCGGCATTTTCTTCAAGCCATTGCCCAAAGTTTATCCATATAGGTTTAGAAAGTTCTTGTCTGGTTTCTTTGCCCTCCTGGGTAGTTTTATCCTGGATCTCGCGCTCAATATATCCCCCAGGCTAATTCTTTGAAGAATGTTGATGTAGTCGTTTAAAAAGTCTGTATATTGTTCAGAAGCGTTACCTCCCAGCATTTCTCTAATTCGTTTCATCATTTATATTGTAGCAAGAGAAACTTTTCTGAAAAAAGTTTCTATGCAATGGTGTCTCTGACAAAGTTCTTCCAAATCACTAAAATGGAGGAACGTATAAGTCGTCTGCTCCAGCGCCATTACTGTATATGTGGATGGAACACGGGATAAAAAACTATCGAGAACTGTAAACATATCATTTTCGGCAAAGAATTGCATGATCAGTTCTTTGTGCTCTTTATAGAGTAAAGTTTTACAAGGTATTATACGTATAATACCAACTGTATTAGTATAAGACATTTTCTGCAAAATGAAGACCGATAGCCCTACCAATACCAGGTGAGGCTCCGGTAATTAATAAGCGTTTATTTTTTAAATCGTTCATTTTTCTAATTTTTATGCTTTAAATTCATTTTTTGTTCGCTCTGCCAAATAAATGTTGGGGAGGAGTCACTAATCTTTATGATGTTCATCCTAAAAGTTCTTTAGCAAGGCGAGTTCGGTATAGCTTTGCTTTTTTGACCGACAGACGAATGGATTTGTTCATCACCCTTCACAATCCAAACCGCATCATAGCTCATCATGGATAAGATGGTGTCGACATCAGCGTATTTGAAAAGGCTCCAAAATTTCTTGACAACCTGTTTATTTTGCTCAATTTGCATAGTTCTTTGATGATTTTAAGTGCTTTTCTTTAAGGATTAGCATGTAGACGGGCTATCCTTAAAGAATACAACTGTTTGGATATTAATCATTTTAAGATTTGACAATAAGCTTTTTACCACTGTGGCTACCATCAAATAATCTAAGGAAAGTTTCCGGAAGTTTACCAAAACCATCGATGAACTCCTCACTGTATTTAATTATGTCATGTTGAATCAAAGGAGTTACCTCCTCGAGGAACTCATCTATGGTATCCATTACAAATGGCGTAGCAAAAGCTTTGATACTGAGAAACCTGTAATGTATAATGGTAATCAATCGTGGAAGATAGTTGGTGCCTTGAGGTAATTCAGTATTGCTATAATCCGCTATTGTTCCGGATATGGTCATCTTCGCATCTTTGTTGAAGTATTCCATCAATCTTGGGAAGATGGGACCGCCGACATTTTCATAAAAAGAATCGATACCATGAGGTAGAGCCTTTCTGATTTGATCATCCAAATCTTTCGCTTTATAGTCTATCGCAGCGTCTAATCCTAATGCTTCTTTTAAGAATGTGACCTTATCCTCGCTACCCGCTACCCCAACCACACGATAACCTCTCAATTTGCCTAATTGGGCTACTAGAGATCCTACAGAACCTGCAGCACCCGTAACCACTAAGGTACCGCCTGGTTTAAAGTCATGAAGTTTTGTCATACCGTACCACGCAGCAAAACCATTTAGCCCTAGTGGACCAAGAGCTGTAGAAAGTGGTGCAATTTCGGGATCAAGTTTACGGATATCCGAACCGTTGGATAGGGCGTAATCCTGCCATCCGGACCAAGTTTGTACGTAATCACCAACTTGAAAATCATCATGGTTACTCTTGATGACTTTAGCAATGGTGGGGCCTTGCATGGTTTCTCCTATATCCATTGTCGGCCACTCGGAAGATCCATTCCCCATAAGATTTCGTTGATAGGGTTCAACGGAGATCATGGTGTTTTGGAAAAGTACTTCACCGTCTTTGGGTATAGGTATTTCATTTTCAATAAACTGAAAATCATCTAATTTGGCATTTCCAGTTGGACGCTGTTTTAAAACAATTTGCCTGTTTTTTGTATTGCTCATTTTTTTAAGTATTAATTATTACAGTGCAAACTTCGGAAATAATTGTTTACTATTTATACTGAGGTCTAAAAGTTACTGTTTATTTGAGGTTATTCAGTAACTCCGAGGTAACACCGTAATTCATTAATATGACAAAAATGAAGGTTATCTAATAGATAGTAATTTGTGTTTATGTAGTTGAAAAGAGTTTTGAGAAATTATAATTGTAACACGAAAATTTATGATTCTAGAATTTGTTTGCGATGTGAGACTGTAAAGTGAACTGTCAACTCTAGCGAGTTAGAGTTAAAATAAGTAATTTAGTGATACTTAGGAAACAATGAAAAATAAAGAACCATTTGATTTTGAGCGCTTCAAAGAGGAAGCAATGGAAGGCCTTTACAACGGCAAAAAGATGGGTGGTACCGATGGTGTATTTGCCCCGATGTTAAAGCATTTATTGGAGTCAATGCTCGAGGGCGAGCTTGACAATCATCTCCAGGAGAGCAAAAGCACCAACGATCCCAATCGACGTATTGGTAAGACTAAGAAAAATGTTCGCAGCTTGCAATCTGGAGAATTTGAGTTAGAAAGCACTCGTGACCGCAATGGCACTTTCGAACCCAAGATTGTCGCTAAACGTCAGTTGATTATTACCAATGAATTGGAGGAAAATGTAATCGCGATGTATGCACGAGGGATGAGTACCAGGAATATTTGTGATTACGTGAAAGAAATGTATGCAATGGAAATTTCCGCGACAGAGATATCTAACATCACAGACAGAATCATTCCAGCTATGAATGAATGGTGAACCCGACCTCTGGAAAGCGTTTATCCATTTGTATTCCGGGAGTGTAAAGCGAACTGTGTCAACACCACTTCTTCCTAGGTGGAGGCGGTCAGCCTCCACCTAGGAAGAAGTCGCCGAAGGCTTTAAGCCGTTCCCCAAATTTAATATACAATTGGGACATTGTCAAACCCCAGTTGTGCATTGGCATCGTCCACTTCTTAGATAGCTCTCTGAAGGCTAGATATACTAGTTTTAGTAGTGCCTGATCAGAAGTAAAAGCACCTTTTGTTTTGGTCACTTTTCTGATTTGCCGGTGCATCCCTTCAATTGCATTAGTAGTGTAAATCACTTTTCTGATCTCTGCTGAATATTCAAAATAGGTAGAAAGGTTCACCCAGTTATCCAGCCAACTTTTTACCGAAAGCGGATATTTTTTACCCCATTTATCTTCAAATTCCAATAGTTTTTCATAGCCTTGTTCTTGATTGTTCGCCTTATAAACTGGCTTGAGATCTTCAACAACGGCCTTTTTATCTTTCTCGGGTACATA
>NZ_FXTN01000021.1 GCF_900182595.1 Pedobacter westerhofensis
CACTGGGATATCTGTCCCCGGAAGAATTTGGTAGAAATTTAAATAAACAAAATATTGCCGCTTAACTAAATGTCTACTTTATTGTTGCAATTCCAAAATGCCGATGCCTTTAAGCAAAGTACCCCATTCCAGATAAGCATTAACTAACTCTTTTTCTTTTTGCTGATTATCATAAACCCATTCCATTATTCAAATCAGAATTTTAGTATTTGTTGATGAGTTTAAATGCGATAGACCCTCTTATGATTGTCAAGAAAACCTTCTCGTCGTAGCAAAACGAAAATTCGCTCAAAGCCGTATCTGACACGCGTCTGCGCGATTTCATTTATCCGCATTTTCAGCAAGCTTTCATCACGGCGATGATGAATGTAATAATACATAGACTTCGGCAGCCGCAAACATCGGCAGGCTCTTTGGACCGATACCCGGTAATTATTAACCATCCAATTAGCCATCTCCTTTTTAATGGGACCTAGGTTTTACCGAAATAATTCTCGAGCCAAAGATGTCTTTCTTCCGATGTAAAATGATTGGATTTTATCTTCAAGATGCCTTTGTACAGGATTGGGTGGATAATACAATGGTCTTTATTGAGGTAAAAAACCTGACTAAGGTTTATAGTGACCTGATTTCTTTAAATCTAGAAACTAAGTATCCGGAAATAAAGTTGATTCCGATTCGGTTGGAGCACTGGGGTAGGGAATTTTTTCTGCATGATCCATCAGGAATACTCTGGCATGTCGGCTAGTTTAATGAATATAATATGTCTTAAAAAAGAAGATTAACTGTATATTCACTGTGCTTGAATCTCAATGAATAATAATGTTTGACGAATACATAAAACGTGACCATCCATCGGTTTCATTTCCATATTTTATTGCTACTAAATCCTTCTATTATTTATTTAGGATGCCAACTTGCTGCCAAATTGCGTTATATATCAGTCGCATTCCTTTGTGAGATGGGTGGTTTTCTATGCCACTATTGCCCCATAAACCAAAAGAATGATTACTCGGATCACTCCCCAGATAGCTAAGAGATAGAAATGGAGAGTATTTTTTCATGATATCGAATATCTGATTTAACATACATAGCTAAACTGGAAGTATATTTTCTGCACTTTTATTCTTCTCAATTTCGATCTTTTTATCTCCCCATTCTTTTAAATGAGTAATGAATGGAATAAGTTCCAATCCGGTTTCCGACAATGAATATTCCACCATAGGTGGTACCTGATGATAAACCTTTCTGATAATTAAATCGTCCTTTTCTAATTCCCTGAGGGTTTGAGTTAGCATTTTAGTGGTTACATCTGCCAAAATTCTTCCCAACTCTCCAAATCGTATAATTTTATGTTCATTCAAAGACCATAGGATCCTGCCTTTATATTTACCCCCTATTCTTCTGAAGGCATAATCAACTGAACAAGTTGGTGAATCAGAACATTTTCGCGTCATTTTTGCCATTACACTAATATTAAATTATTGATAATCAAATTGCTTACTATTTGGTAGCTAGGTTACAATTTAGTAGGTACTTGCCACAAATATATGTACAATATACTTTTGTGACCAACTAAAGTTTGATCTAATGACATTGAAATTGAAAGATAAAGTTGCTGTAATAACAGGGGCAGCAAAAGGAATTGGCGCAGGGATCGCCAAGGCATATGCATTTTCGGGAGCGAAAGTCGTGGTGAACTATGCTAAAGACAAATCAAGAGCTGAAAAAGTTGTAGAACAGATTATTGAGCTAAGTGGGAAAGCGATTGCTGTGCAGGCCGATGTTTCAAAACCGGCCGATGTTGAAAGGCTATTTAAAGAAGCAATAACAGCTTTCGATAAGATTGACATCCTTGTCAACAACGCAGGAATTTATGATGTGGTAATGCTGGAAGCGCTTACAATTGAGGTTATACAGGCTAATATAAATACGAATCTAATTGGTACTATCCTTTGTGCACAAAAAGCTGTTGAGCTGATGGGAAAGAATGGTGGTAATATTATTAATATCAGTTCTACTGTAAGTATCAACCCTATGCCGGGCACACTGATTTATGCAGCAACTAAAGCGGCTATAGACAATGTAACTAAAGTGCTTGCCAAAGAACTAGGATCAAAAAAGATCAGGGTGAATACGATATCTCCCGGTATAACTGAAACAGAAGGTTCTCATGAACAAGGTTTTATGGGTGGCGAATGGGAAGCGCAACTGGTTGCGCAAGTTCCTTTAGGTAGGATTGGTCAGCCGGGTGACATTGCCAAAGTTGCTGTTTTTTTAGCATCTGATGATGCAGCATGGGTGACCGGGGAAAGAATCCAGGTTTCTGGTGGACAATTATAAGAAAAATCAAAAATTATTATGAAACTAAAAGACAAGGTAGCAGTCATTACAGGATCGTCAAAAGGTATCGGCGCTGGAATTGCTAAAGAATATGCGAAAGAAGGTGCTAAAGTAGTAGTCAACTATGCATCAAGTAAAGAATCAGCAGACAGAGTTGTCGCCGAGATTACCCGAAATGGTGGAACAGCCATCGCTGTACAGGCAGATATTTCAAAGATTGCTGATATAAAGAGACTTTTTGAGGAGGTGAATAAGGCTTACGGCAAGTTGGATATATTAGTTAACAATGCAAGTGTATGGAGATATGAAATGTTAGCGGATTAGTGAAGAAACTTTCCAGCTACAGATAACCACAGGTTTAATGGCGCATATCTTTTGTGCACAACAGGCGGTAGCAATGTTCGGTGAAGGTGGAGGAAGCATTATAAATTTAAGTTCTACAATTAGCTTAAATCCTATTCCAGGTACATTAATTTACTGCGCCGTTAAGGCAGGTGTTGATAGTATAGCAAAAACATTAGCTAAGGAACTTGGGCCTAAAAATATAAGAGTGAATACAATTGCTCCGGGTATGACTGAATCAGAAGGTTCGACTGCCGATGGCAGGCCAGGAAGTGCGATGGAAAGATATTATCTTGATCAAACGCCTTTGGGCCGCGTCGGCCTGCCGTTAGATATTGCAAAAGTTGCAGTTTTCCTGGCATCTGAAGATGCTGGCTGGGTTACTGGTGAAAGAATCACCGTTGCTGGTGGCTTATTGTAATTATTTACCCTTTCTAAAATGTATTTGTAATAATACGTTTTAGAAAGGTTCGCTTTTTATAACTATCTTCATCCTGTGGAAAAACAAAATCTACGTATTGTCCTTCTCTATCTGCTTCGCTGACCTCAATAGCGCGTGTGTCTAATTCGTCTTGATAACTCATAGCACAAGTTATATCTATAGGTGTTATATGTCAACTCCTGCACGCTCTAATAAAGCATCCATATCATCAGTTGTAAAATAATCATTTTGGTCTAACACCTCCCATTTGAATCCACGTTGTGATATACGACCATGATAAAATCTATCTATATAAATTTGAAAATAGCCACCTTTCAAATATGTTAATTCGACGGTTTTGTTAGTATCGCCATATGCAGCTGCCGTCTTTTTAATTGCGTGTAGCGACCGTTCATTCATCTATGGTAATAGATTTACTTAATCTTCTTTAAAAGAATACAGGCTCCTCCACCAGGTGCTAACTGAACCTGAATTTTATTGGTTGAGGTTACCCTTATCTTTTTTGAAACGTAGCCTTCTTTATGGGTACGGTAATCAGAATCTTTACTATCTTCAATAATGAGCGCCTCATAGTTGCCTTTGCCTAAAAACGAGAGTGGAATATCAAGCTTGCGAGGCTTTTCATCTGTGGCTGCACCAATTAGCCACGTGCCGTCTGCTGCTTGCCTGGCCATGGTAATGTGTTCTCCAATAACACCACTTATGGTTTTGCTTTCACGCCAAGGCATCTTTTCTGAAGCATAAAATTCTAAAATTTCAGGATTTTTTTTGTAATTCTCGGGAATATCCGGAATTACCGTTACGCCAGAGAACATAATCAGGGTACGTGCAGCCTCTCCAACCAAAGTAGAAGGTACTGGAGATGGTTCATCAATACGACCAGCTTGGGTAAGATCTGCTAATCCGTTATTCAGATCAATTGGCCCAGCCAGCATGTTCACAAAAACTTCAGTTACAAACGTTTTAGGAGCGACTGTGCGGTGTGCATCCAGTTGTGCAGGGCCATACTCACGAGTAAGTGCATTTGGAAATGTGCGTATTTGCCCATATGGATGCACTGGTCCATCGTGAAAATCGCAGAGTAAGCGGTTTTTAGCACAGAGTGACGTAATTAGCCTTGTACGGATATTTTTTTCTTCAGGATCGCCTATCATGAAACCATATTTTATCCCTACGGCACCCCAATCGCTATATTGCTTCAAAGTCTGTTCAAGAGGATATTTACGGCCACCTACGTCATTAATATAAAGCCAAATCCCTATACCCTTATTTTTCGCATACGCAATAATCTCGTGTACTTGTGCAACCTTGCCACCTTTTACGGGATCAGAACCTTCTGCAAATTCAGGACCGTACCAGTCAGCATCCAGCATTAAAAAACGGATGTTATTTTCCGCTGCGAAATCAACCATGCGTTTCCAGGATGGAAGCGACATCTTATATTCAAAATTTTGCACTTTTGCACCATTTATTCTCCAGTCCCACACGGCAATCCCAGGCTTAACCCAAGAGAAATCTATATTTTTATCGGGAGCAGGGTTTAAAAGTTCAATCAGATGTGAGTCTACCAGTTCCCCTGGTGTGCGCCCGTACATCACCACTCGCCAGGCAGTGTTTGACTTCGAGGCAACTGTGAAATTCTTTGTTGCTTTTTTTGATGCCAGAATAAGTGGTTCTCCTTCCTCTAAATCTGCTTCATGTATAGCCATATAGGCATGATCATTAGCTTTAATAGTCATAACAGGCAAACGCGTTCCATCAACATCGGTTAATTTGTCTGGGCCCAGGTTGTGTCGCTCTCCGTTATAAAACCAAGCTTCATAGTCTCCACTAAAATTAAACTGGGTCTTATCTTTTGATCTGCGACCTCCTGCCGGCCAGACATACTTAAACGCAATGCCGTTATTGTAAGCCCGGGCAACAATTTGATATGTCTGCAAATCGATTGTAATTTCATTAAATTGATCCGGAACGATTGTCCTTTTACCCCATAAGGGTTTCCATACAGTATTTACCGAACGATGCGTTTTTTGGATAAACTCAATTCTGTTCAAACTATCCAGGCCTAATACTGACGGATTAATTAATATCTTTCCGTCTGCTTGAAACGTATACCGAATTGATTCCAGATTCGAATAGTCAAGTGTTAAAATAAGTTTGCCGTTCGGCGATTTAAGAGTTTCAGTATTGCTTTTGGTTTGTGCAATTATAGAGTCTCCAACCAGTGTGAAAAAAGCAATAACGAAGCAACTTACTTTGAAAAATCTAATGTTATTCATATGGGCGATAAATGTCAAGATCATTTTTGTCTTAGCCAAAGGAAATATTGTTTTGGAGTAAATTATTGTATTCTGCATGTGTGTTAAGTTATTCAGTACAATAAAGAAATCTCAATTTCCATATATTACCTTGGCTTTGAGAACTTCAGGGTAATATACGCCTCGGTAAACTTTGATTTTTTCATCATGTTAATTACAGTGTTTTACCTTTTGAAACCGAAATCTCTACTTGATGAAAGTCAGGTTATGCGGGGAGGGGTCAAGTTATAAAAACATTCGCAGAGCTAGCAAAAGCTAGACCTGATAAGACCAAGCAGAGATGTCAAAATTGAATTTACCTCGTCTTTATCGGCTTCCAAATTGACAGACCTATATTGATCAGAATCCCTGTTAATATGAATATCAGTTAAGATCACATTATCGGATGATACTTCCAGCTTCAGCTTAAAGATACAATGACCTGTCCAGCTGCGATGGAGAAAAACCCAATCGTTTTGGACATAAAGAAACCATCTGTCGTCCATATCCCGTGGTTTGAAACCACAAACTAAAAGCTGATACTCTTCTTTGGATAATGCCCTGTTCATTTTAGCAACTTCACAAA
Organism: Pedobacter westerhofensis; assembly: GCF_900182595.1. Classification (GTDB taxonomy): domain Bacteria; phylum Bacteroidota; class Bacteroidia; order Sphingobacteriales; family Sphingobacteriaceae; genus Pedobacter; species Pedobacter westerhofensis. The sequence continues at coordinate 6,011 of NZ_FXTN01000021.1, forward strand.
GCTCGGGCATATCAAAGGTACGCCAATCATTTTTTATCACTCTATCTTTCATTGATTTCCTTTCATACGTTAACGTTAAATCTTAGCTTTTCATATTTTCATAACTGTAAGGGAATAAACATGCGGTTACTCCTCGCACTTATGTATTTAAATTTATTATTTTATTAAGGATATGCAAACATAGGAGGGGGAATTCATTATAAGATTGGCTTTTTACCCGAAATATGCTCCAATTTAGATGGTTTATATAATATAACATTTCTTACCTGGAGTGCATGTAGGATAGGAAAATTACTGAAGCTGCATTTTTTTGAGACTTCCTTGTCGTACAAACAAGAACATATTTTTATGGTATGGTCAGCCGCATAAATATGTATTTCCAGACATTTCAACAGGGAGGTTAACAAGGTGATTACACAAAAGCGGCAGCAATTAATGATACCTTGTCCCTGTAAACTATAGCCAGGTCGCCGTTTCTTTGTAGTAATTTACGCCCCTCATTTGTAATTCAAAATCAAAGAGGGTCGAAATACTATTATGGTCCGCAATAATCAAAATATTCGTCTTTCGCAACGATCAATCTTACTTAATATTAAATGTAGATTTGAACTTTATAAAATCCACACGAATCCAAGCGTTGCAAATTCATATAATAATATGCTAATAAGAAGAAGTTCGAATGATTAACAGTTATGGAATTAGCTATTTATGCGACGCAAAGAAGAAAGATAGCGCCATCAATATTCCAATGATAATAAAGAAAACACCAACAATTCTTCCAATTTTTTCGAGCATTTGTGTGGTATATGCATTCCCATAAGATTTAAATTCTTCTATTCCTGCTGAGTTTCTCCTGTTAAACTGTCGTTTATTGATTTGGAATCTTAAAAAGAAACCAGCAGCTATAAATATTATTGCCCAAATAAGGTTCATAGTGGATCGAGTCTTGAAGTAAAAATTTATTTAATTTAATTGTCATTGATAAACATACAAAAAGTTTTGCAAAATAGTCTTCCATCTATATGTCTGCAAAAAGCATTGCTTGACGAGGTGTAGTTTGAGTAAACAATTATCTTTTTGCCCTAATTTTGCCTAGCTTTCATTTACAATAGTGATGGCGATAGGCTAATAAGTTTGTTTTTAAGAGTGAAAACTATTTTCTTTAAAAGTTGTTGTATTACAAATTCAAATTATGAAAGGTCTTCTACCTGTATTTATTTTATGTGCTGTTTGTTTTGGCTGCAAAAAGGATAAAAATCCCGTTGAGCAGCCGGCAGCCGTTTCGGGCAAACTTTATGGAGTTCCTTTTACTGCGAAGGTTATTATCGAAAAATACAGCAGTTCCTTTAGAATAACCAAATATACCCCGGATGAGCTTTTTGAAATCTACATATCTCCAGATGCAGATAAGTCATGCGCTAGCGCGGAGGAGGCATTTTTGATACGTTTAACAGTTCCTAAAAAGGTGGGACGTTTCTTACTCAATGACACGTATGTACTAATTGGTGATCCGCGTGATGCAACTGGTCAGTCAGGAGCTTTATTTAGTTCAGAAACTACGATCATTGAGGTGACGTCGATTACAGCAGATAAGGTTATCGGTAAGGTGGATATAAAAGACCAGGATACCAATACAGAATTCAAAGGTAACTTTGAAGCATCGATTTGTAAATAACTACGTAGTCCATTTGCATCCTTCAGCTAGTCGGATTTCTATATTGAGTTCCTCGTTTAGTTCATTAATGTTGTCCATTATAACAGCTCATTTATGATTAGTTATAATAATACTACCGCCCGTACATGCAGTATTTTATTGATCATATGCAGTAAATGACTCAGCACTGTTTATGATAGTAAAATTATGGTCACTACAAATAGAGCCGGACAACCTGTTTTAAAATCTCCACTTCTGTCTTCCATCAGCAGTAATAGCATAGATACGAATTACAGCTTCTCAAAATCTGCTGGTATTTCTACCGGAATAATCAGCTTAATAGCATAGTAAGTCATTCGAAATATCCAAACAGAGACTTATCAACAGCGTACCCAAACGGGTCTGTTAAATTTTTCCGCCCTTTTTCAAACCTTCCAAGATTATATTAGAATAATTTGTGTCTCCTACTATAGGGAGATCAATTGTACAAGTACTTAGGTTATTGCTCCACTTAACTACAGGTTGCCCAGTTTTGTTTACCGGATTAATAATGATAGCAATTTTATTTGCCGTTGGTCTCCATCCTAATGCAACCCCAACGCCTCTTTCAGGATTAAAAAATTCTCCTATAGTAGTTATAGTTGTCATACTGAGTTCGTAGCTATTATCTGTTAATTTAACGCTATTTGCATTTAATGTAAGATGCAATTTGCCCGAAATTTTTGAAATTTCCTTAGCACATGCAGCTTTTTGTTCAGCGGTTGTATTTACAGATGTTTTTTCGGCTGAATTTAATATATCAGTGCCATAAACCTTATCAAAATACTTACCTAAGTATGAACTTAAATAAGAAAAAGTTGAAATGTCAAAAGAGCGCTTATCAGACATGATCCTGGTAAACATTTCCGATGGACCATTAATAGTGACGCTTTCTTGTATAACCTTAGCCCTTGACCAATTATAATTTTGCTCAAGTGTTTGGACAATATCGGCAGTGGTTTGTGCTCTTGTATAAAAAGGGGCGGCTAAGCAAAAAATAGCGCAAAATAAAAATAGTCTCATTTCTTTACGTTTTTAGGAGATGCTGATTTAATAAATATTATATAAACTACAGACTTAGGTTTCAATTTAATTTAGGATTCAAATTTCAACTCTGGTTTAAAATTCAATTATTGATAATGCTTTAGTCGTACTATATCAAAAATCATTTAAACGTACTAATTTTTTATGAAACCAAATAACACTCAATGTTAGATTTATATTAGTTTATCAATTAACAATAAATCTCCTTTACAGTTTAGGTTCACTGTATGGTAAAAGTTGGTATTCTCAAACATATTTCCGATTTTTCAGTTATTTATTAAAGATTGAAATACAACTAATAATAATTCGAAACTAATAATCTGAGAACATGCTTTTAGGATCAGTACCTAATAATGTTAATAATTCGTCAGACGTAGAAACGTTAATTCTGCAGTTAATCGTTCAGCAGCGTTATGCAGAGGTATATGAATTGCTCATGCATCAACAATCTCCCTCTACATCCGCACTTTATAATACGGCACTCTGTTTGCACTGGGTTGGTAATTTCCAGGGCGCTTTAAGTCAATTAGAACGTATTCAACTTAAACCCGAAGTGAAAATGACAAATCCACTAAATGCTTACGCTGATTATAAGGTGATCAAAAATAAGCAAAATCAAACTGCTGACTATCTACATGGTATAAGCGAAGCCTACGTTCACACTTTCCCTTATCATATAAATGATGCAATTGTCAGGCTTAAAATAGACTGCTGGTTACAATTGGGAGATTATGCCAAAGTAATTACTGCAGCCATGCCGATGGCTCATAAGGGATACAAAAATATTACTGATGCACTAATTCTAGTTAATAAAGCCAATGACAAACAACTTTAACGATATTAGGGATTCCTATCAACGCAATATGTTTGCAGCGGCAGGTGATAAGGTTGATATGTTGGCGCTTTACAAGCAGTTGCCGGATGTCACTATTACTGGCGAGTATGCCGAAAATCTTTATCACCTGGCTGCCGGCTATACTGATGCCGAAGCTGTCTTTTTTTTGAAAGAGGCTGGTTTAAAGGCGGAGGCCGACAAATATGGTAACACCGCCATGCATGCGCTTATCAATGCCAGGTTTGATTTTGATGACCCAAACCACAAGGGAATGACGGCAATGGACGTAGCTATATATCACAACAATGAGGTGGTTGTTGAACAACTCATGAATTAAACCAAGATTAATCATATGGATAATATGTTTTTAAATGCATGCAAAAATGGACAAAAGGGAATTGTACAGGCTTTTCTTAAAAAGGGAGAAATCAATGTTGATAAGCGTGACAGTTTAGGAAATTCGCCCTTGTATTATGTTTGCAGTAAAGGCGGCAAAGATATCGCCAGGTTGTTAATTGACGCTGGCGCAGATGTAAATCTGGCAAATAATATCAGCGAAACCCCTTTACACATTGCTGCGCGCAGCGGTAGTAAAGAACTGATCAAGTTGCTAATTGATGCAGGCGCAGAAGTCAATTACAGTAATAATGTGGGGCAAACGCCACTATTCTACGCTGTACTCGCCTTCAAAACTGAAACAGCGCTTTACCTCATTAGCTGTGGGTCAGATACTACGATCAAAGATAATCAAGGTTATAATATATTAGACCATGCTACTGGTAATGGTTTGCGGGAATTGATTACGGCTGTCTCCAATGGTCAGGTAGCTCAAAAAGATGACCATGGCAATACACCACTGCATCAGGCTGTTTATAACAACCACAGTGAAACCATACATGCCTTACTCAAAGCAGATGCCTCTAATGTAAATGAACTCAACAATGATGGGGTTACCGCCCTGGTACTTGCCGTAAATAACTCTAATATTCACCTTTCAGAGGTGTTAATTAATAACGGTGCCGACGTGAACCTGCACCTTTTGAATGGCAACTCTGCTTTACATTATTCGGCAGGAATAGGAAACCATCATATAGGTAAATTACTGCTGGATGCCGGTGCCGACATAAATTCACGGAATAGCTTTAGTGAAACACCACTTATTGTGGCAGCACAATGCGGTTTTAATGACTTTACAGCTATGCTGATCGAAAGGGATGCAGATGTTAATGCTGTTAATAATGAAAGCCGCAGTGCGATGGACTTTGCCAGTGAGCGTGGTTACACCGAAATTTTAGAACAATTATTAATAGCAGGTGCTAATGGACGGTAATAGCCACTAATCATTTTGCTTGTTTTTTATCTCAGTCAGTTTTGTCAGAAGAGGTCCTTTGTGTTCCAAAATAAAGGTGATAAATTTATCTTCTTTGATAGCTAAGCGAAGGACCATTGGCAAAAATGGGTAGATTTTGCGACCCAGTGCTTCTATAGTATCGTCATCCTGTGCAGCCGCTAATGCTTTATCAGCATAGGGTTCAATTTTAGGCCAATGCTGTTTTATAGCAGGTTCCAGGGCACCCATGACTTTATTTGAAAGTTCGCTGTTTTCAGTACCGCTATTACTTTGAAACGATGGTAGCATAATAATTTAATTAATTAGTATTTGGATCATATTTCAACAACCAGACTAACATAAAGTTTGAACCTTGATGTTTTTTATCAGTTATAGCATAGTTACTTATAGCTAAACATTGATCAAAAGAATATATCTATATAATCTGTTGAGCTGCCATCACAATTAAGCATCTGCTGTAAGCGCCAGTATTTGCGCTTTCCGGAAGCTTTAAAAATAACCAGGCCAGTACTTTCGCAGGGCTTCCCCTCATTGATATAGGAGACTTGTGATACAATTTTGCCATTGAATTTGAGTTCTTTTCCCTTTGCCAAAAAAGTACCTTTTATAGTTACATAGTTATTTTTAAGCTTGTCCCTTTGCTCACCTTCAATACTAAATTCATTATCTCCAATTGACCGGATCATTACAGTTCCTGGTTTGTTCCCTTTTTCAAATGTGATCCATTGAATGGTGAAGGCATGTTGCCCCGTCCGCACTTGCAAAGTTGGAGCTGTCGCTGATTTTGTTTGAGCTTTGGCCTGTAGTATAATTGCCAGCAAAAAGGATAAATAAATAGTTTTTTTCATAAGTATATATATTGATTACCATCTGCCTCCAGCGCCACCACCACCTGTACTGCCGCCACCCCAGCTGCTTGAAGACGAATTGCTGCTACTGCCTGAGCCGGACGAGGATGAACCTCCTCCGGACGAGGATGAATTGTTTGTCCGCACCAATTTGTCCAGCATAATAAATTCAATAAAATGCTCATGGTCACAGTTTCTGCAAAGATTTACCCGCTTAGCCCTGCCTCCATGTGCATAGGTAGCCCGTTCAATAGTTATTTCAATAGGCTGAGTATAAGTTCTGAAACCGCAGGCAGGACAGACCTCAAAATCCGCATAGTGGTAGCCTGGGTTAGATATCAGTTTTATTTCTTCGGCATGCTCTGTAGTCCAAATATCATAGATCAGACTTCCGGTATCTTCTTCTTTCAGCTGACCGGAAGAAAGGTATTGATTAACCTCCTCTGCATCTCTGTCACAACGCCTCATGGGCATACCATTATTGTCCAGGGGTGCTTTTATACGTTTCTTTAAACGTGTGATTTGCACTAGCTGTATGAAGATGATGATAAGCAAGATTGGTGATAGCAGCGTATGCCACCAGCTCTGCCGGTAGAATTTACCAAACGATTCGAAATAGTTTACATCGTCTTTGTGGCTCATACGCAGAGAACTCAATATGTTGAGATGAGCAAAGAACAAATAGAGCACAATAATTAAGCAAATTACTAAGGGGAAAAAATTGAAAACCGACCATAGCATATCCATGAAATGGCCCGAAAAGAAACCAACGGTACTTAGGAAAAATACGCAACACAACAATACAATCGCAGACCAGAAGGATATATCGGCATATAGGTTTGATAGCTTTTGTTTTGCTTTTGATATGCTGGCCTTAATTTTATTGAGCTGCCAGCCTGCAACTATTGCCGATAGGATAGCGATTGCGAATAAAATCGTCTTCGTGCTGGCGCCTGATGTTGTGATCTTCTGGTTGTTAAATAAGGTATCGAGCTCTTTTTTATTGGCAGGCTGCTGTAAATAACCGCTGATGACTTTTACTGCATTGATAATACCACTGCCATAAGCCTGCTCCTTAAAAGCGGGGACGAGTATACGGTCGCCGATAGTGGACAAGGTAATATCTGGCAACAGTCCTTCCAAACCATAACCAGTAACGAAGCGGTACTGTCTACGTTCAGTGGCTATCAATAACAAAAGCCCGTTATTTGACCCGCCTTTCCCAATCCCCCAGTGCCTGAAAAGTGCAGTGGAAAAAGTGAAGTCATCATCGTTCTTAGTAAAATCACTAATGATCACCACAGCTGTTTCTATGCCCGTCCTCCGGTTAAGCTCTGCAAGCAAATTGTTTAGGCTGTCTAGCTCAGTGGGATCAATTAAACCATCAGGGTTGCTGACATACCCTGTGCCCGAATCCTTAGGATTTGGTACATCATTGACCGATTGGTAGGGTGTTTTCTGGAAGGCATAGCCAGGTATGCTTAAGACCAATAATATGGCAATCATGCATCCGAATATGCGATGCGTCATCCTGTATACTGCTATTGACTGGGATAAAAAAACGTTTAATTTAGTATACATTCAAGAAAATCAAAAATTTCTGATAAGATAACAACCAAACTAACAAGATGTTTAATTTTCAAATAATCCTTGGCATTTGGCTAACAATAATGATCTAAGGTTGTTAATCAATAAACAATCTCTTCATATGAAAAACATATCTACATTTACATTCACCTTTTTTCTGTTACTATTTACAATTGGTGTTTCTGCCCAAACTGACGAAAACCGTACAAAGTTACAGATGATGATCAGCTTTAATGGTAAAAGTGTGGTCACCGAACTCAACAGTGTGAGTACTTCTTTATCCCGCATTTATGATGAGGCAATAACTATTAAAGCGGTTAAGGACTCATTAAAAAAAGAATTGCCAAGCTCCTATCTCAAAACATTTTACTTCACCATAGAGGCTAAAAAGATCAGTGACGAGCTGCTACGCGTATTTGCCAGGAAACAAAACAAGTTTGATGGTACAATTACGATGATTGATACTTTTGGAAAAAACCCTACAAGGACTATCAAATTTAAACAGGCGAGCCTGTATAGTTATTCCGACCAGATGTCCTCAATGTCATATAATGATTCGTATGGTTCGGCCTCAATTTCAATTAGCTGTCAGGAAGTATCGATTAATGGTATTGTCATCGAACAATAATTGTCGGGTTAGCAATAGATCAGATCCCAGGGTTACTTTTGGCGATTTGAAGTATTAATATAAAAGTTGTAATGCTACTAATGCTATTGGAGTTTATATTGATGATTGCAGCGCCCGTAGCGCATATTGTTCTGTGCAGCATGTCATACAGCAGCCGTATCAATTTATCTATTATAGTGATTACCATGCTTTGCTTGGTAGCAGGGATAATATTGCCTGTGCTTGCAAGTTATATAGATATCCTCAATCTTCCTTCGGATGTAAAATGTGCCACCGGCTCGGCCGGCTTCGCAGTATTAGGAACTGCTGCAACTGCAGTCTTGATACCCATATCCGCATTGCTATTTTACATCATCGCCTACTTTAGGCGTAAAAAACTGAACGCTGCATAAAGATATGACCACAATGTGTTTACTACCAATTATTATGCTACTGATCATTACTGGCATGCCGTACTTAACCGTATGAAGCTGCCAAAACTGATCGTATTTCTCACAGCAGTCATCCTGCTTGTACTGGTTTCCTGTCACAAAGACAGGGTAGTCAGCACCAGTTTTTATTACTGGAAAACAGTCTATGATAACAATCCGCTGGAACGGAAGTACTTAAATGCCATGCATAGTAAGGAACTCTATATGCGGATAATGGATGTAGGTTATGGCGACAATGGTCCTCAGCCCGTATCGCCGGTGAGCTTCAAATCAGCATTGCCTGATTCAATCCAGCTCATTCCGGTTGTATTTATTGTTAATGATGTGCTTAAAAACCAGACTTCCGGGCAATTGGATGACCTTGCCGCTAAAATTGTTTATTATGTAGAAGGACGAATCAAACCTTCCGGGAGGCTAACTTATAAAGAACTACAGATCGATTGCGACTGGACGCGAAGTACCCGGGATAATTATTTCTACCTGCTGCGCCGGATCAAATCCAACATAAAGCTGAAAAACAAGATCCTTTCTGCAACGCTTCGCCTTCATCAGCTCAAATATCAGAGAAGCAATGGTACACCACCGGTGGACCGCGCGATGCTGATGTGTTATAATATGGGCAACCTACGAAAATATGGAGATCAGAACTCAATATTGGAGCAAAAAGAAATCGAAAAATACGCAGGTAAAAACCTTGGCAATTATCCTGTACCACTCGATGTAGGGCTGCCTGTCTTCAGCTGGGCAGTTGTATTCAGGCACAAGCAATATGCAGGGATCACCAAAAGATTGGGGTCTGTGAACTTTGCAGATCAACGGACTTTTAAACCAGTTGGCAACAATCTGTACACCTTGCAAAAAGACCTTCCAAAATCTGGTTTATTGCGCGGGGATGAGATCAGATTGGAGAGGATATCTGCTGATCAGTTGTTTGCTTGTGCCAGCTACCTACAGAAATTTTTATCATCAGATACGTTAAAGATCATATATTTTCACCTGGACGAACCTACGCTTAAACACTACACTTATGAAAACCTTTCCAAAGCTGCTGCTGTATTTCGTTAGTATTACCGGCTTGTGCCTGATGAGCGCGGCCATAATCCTGGCCTGCTCGGATGAGCCTGATCCCTATGATTATTACACCTCTTTCTTTCATCCCGATATCCAGGGGCGGAAGGAATACGGCGCTTTTTATTTTACAGACTATCAGTTTACTTATGGGGACGAGGAACCGGAAAGTGAAGCTGCCATCAACTCAGCTGAATGGGCAAAATATTTAGGAGGGAAGGTAAAGCCTGCAGATGTAGAAAGGATCATGTATCATTTGGACAGTGCCGGCAAAGAGGGGGCTTTGGACTTTTTCGAGCAAGATCAAGCAGCAGCAGATAGTTTAACAAGGAACAGCTTTTTAATCAGCCTCAAAGAACCGGGGCATGATGATGCCAGAAAATATTACCATTTTGCTGTAGGGGCAGAACTATTAGGACAGTCGAATTATAACTATTGGGAACCCGCACCCGTAGACACTGCAGGACTGAAAGATGAAGCGGCTAAAGCCATACAATCAGCAATGGGAGAGAACGATAGTTTTCTGAAATTGCGGTATTATTACCAGGCTCAAAAATTGAATCATTACGCAGGGAATTTTGAGGGGGCAAAAAAAATATTTGACCAGCATATTGCCCCGAATTCATCATCAAGCCATATCAAAGGCTGGGCTTTGGCCTTAAAGGCGGGAGAAGAGCGACGCCTTGGTGATACTATCCAGGCGGCATACCTGTTTTCAAAAGTGTTTGCTTTGTATCCTGAACGCAGACTACAGGCGTACCGCAATTATCATTATATCGATGCTCCATTTGATAAGGTGATAAAACTGGCGCAAACACCTGTGGAAAAAGCAAATCTGTATGCCATCAAAGGTTTCGCCAATCCGGAAGTTGAAACGGATAACCTGGAGGAGGTGTATGACAATGCGCCATCCTCATCAATGGTGGGCGTTTTATTGCTGAGAGAAATCAATAAGTTAGAGCAATATTATCTGACCCCAGCCCTCAATAATAACAATGATCTATTTTACAGTGATCGATCTGGGCTGAACAAACAAGGCCCTGATGCTGATTCCGGATCAAAGAAATGGATATTGTGGGCAGCTGCAATCACGATTTTACTGGCTGTGATCCTATTAGTGTTAACTTATAAAAAGAACAAAGTAAAAGATGTTTATAGAGTATTGGGTGGAGCATTAGTATTGGCTGGCGCCCTCGCTGTAGTATGGTTTTATTTTAGTCAGCAACCCCAGGCTGCAAACCCTGAACAGTTAACTCAGGGCAAATTTTTCGCAGCTATCCCTGATAGCGTAAAAACTAAGTACGAAGCTCATATTGAAAAGCTTCGTAGCTTTTGTACAAAGCTTAGCAGCGATGGCCAGTATACTGAACCGCAAATAGGGGGTTTAACATCTGCCTACTTATACTTTATACAAAACAAGCCAGATGATGGGCTTGCTGCACTTCAAAAATTGGATGGGCAGAGACTCAGTGAAAAACTTAATGATCAAAAACAAATTGTAAAGCTGTTGTTATCTTCCCAGCACATCAAACACCTTAAAGCAGTAGATGAAGCCTCCTTGTTGCCCTCTTTAAAGTGGCTTCATGAAAAATCTGATCGTGACCATCAATTTGCAATTACCCAGCGCAACTTCTACACGCATGTCCTGGCACCCGCCTATCTGCGCCAGGGAGATACTGCCCGGGCAGCCCTTGCCATGCTGAAAAGTAATTTGTCTGGCGACAGCAACTATAACGGTACGGAAATGCCGGGATTTTGGTATAATTATCTACACACCGCGCAGCTTCAACAAGTCATTACTTGGAAAAGTGGCGTCACTGGTGATCAGTACCTCAAGTTTTTGAGCCATGATCTGGCACGGATTGAGGCCGACAAACTTTTTGAGCTGCTGGGAACTATCGCACTGCGTGAGCACCGTTATAACAACGCAGTTGCTGCTTTTCAGCATATCAAAGATAGAAAGATCATCGGTAAGTCTTACAATGGAGAGGACTCATACAGCGAAGGTGAAAGCTATCAAGGCGATCCATTTATGGTGCAGACCAATGACTATCCCAAATATTTTGGTGGCAAGCATTACACGAAACTCACTTTTGCGCAGAAAATGGCTGAATTGGAAGACCAGCTAAGGTTGGATCCCAAGAATAGCGACGCCTTCTTTCAGATGGCCAATGGTTTATACAACACCTCCATGTATGGCAACTCCTGGGGGCTGATTTCTTACAGCTGGTCTGCCAATGACTATGGCCGGAAGCAACTCTATTATTATGACAGTGATTATATCAAAGCTTCCCAGGCTAAACAATATTATCTAAAAGCCCGTGACCTCAGTCATGATCCGGAATTGAAAGCGAAATGTACTTTCATGGCTGCCAAATGCGAGCAGAAAGAACATGTATCTCCTTCATTCATGGATGATTACGATACCTATGTTAAGCGTGAAAAACAATATGCTAAACAGCTTAGAGAAAATAGCTACTTCAGGGAGATGCAACAATACAAAAAAACTCTATTTTATCGAAAAGCAGTCAATGAATGTAGTTATCTGAGCGATTTTATCAAGTCAAATTAGACATTTAAGTTAAAGTTTGTCTACCCAGTGCTCGTAATTGTACTGGATAACATTTGTTAAGTGCATCAACTGTTTTTGGATGTTGGGCGGCAATTACACTAATCCAGCTGCGCAGTTATTAAAGCAAACGGAGATCATCAGGTCTTAACAGGACCACAGCACTCCAGAGGGCTTGAACAAGAGCTACAGATTACCTTAAAAGATGCTGCGGATGTCCAAACAAAAGGCAAATTTGGTGTTAACCGCTCAAATAAAAGAAATGAACTTCGCCTATTCTAAGCAAGATGGTTTTATAATCAGCTCTGTTCAGGCTATTAATTTATAAAGATTAGATAGTGTATTATCTTAGCCTAACGAATTTCAAGTTCATTAAATCAAACAGAAAACGAAATTAACTGTTCCTTACGTCAATGGCAAAAGAAATTAAAGCTATACAATGCCCTCATTGCGGAAGCGTTTACAAGCAAGAACTCAGGCCTGGTTTTTACAAATGCCATAATTGCGGAACTGAGTATTTCTTAGACAGTGATGATGTACATGTTTACCACCATAATGAACGTCCTGCACCATTTCAAAGCTCGGCGCCTCCGGGTAATCAAAAACTTCCGGTTTACTTACTTTTAGGTGCCATCGCCTCTATTGCAATTGTTTACCTATTGTCTAGCCTATTTGCCTCAAAAACAAGTGGTAGCTATGTCAATACAAACAGTGCCTATAAAATGCCCAGAATGTATGGCAGCAGTTTTGTGTATATGAATACAAATACTGGAGATCCGGTTTACTTGCGGCTTGGCACAGACCAGATAGATCAGGGAAATAATAAAAGTAGAAAAGAGTTCCATGTTCAGTTTAATAATGCAATGACTGGTCAGTTAATTGCAGACCGCATCATGACCAATCAGAATTTGTTTGATAGTGATTGCTCGGTTACATTCAAGGCTTATTCTTCAGAGCTGATTTATGCGATTGGATGCACCAACCTCTTATTTCAATTAGACACCAGGACCAACAAGTTGACAGAAGTGACTCAAAAGGTATTTAAAGACTTTCCAGAGCTCAGTTCTGGAGTAGCTAAGGTCGAGTTTGATTACAGTAAAGCGATGATTAAGGTGATGAGTAATGAAGGAAATAGTTTTTACTACTTTCCTTTGGTGAAAAAGTTGGTGAGCAATGAAACAGAGATGGGTTCCCTTTGGAAAAAGCTTAAAGACCAGCACTATTTTGAATTTAGTACGCTAGAGGAGGATTTTGGAAGAGGGGAGACAGAGCAGCTTATTGAAGTCAATTATTCCCGTATAACTGGTCAGGAATCAAAGCGAGATCTAACACCTGATCGAAAATATTTTGATCCAAAAATATTGTACCAGGACAAAAATCATTTGCTAATTTTAACTAATACGACTGCCGGAGAGGAACCACCTGTCAGCGTTCAATATATTGACTTAAATTCAGGTAAAATTGAATGGGCCCTTCCACCAAACAGGTATACGCTTTTTAGTGTAGCCAAATGTAAACAAGGTTACGCGATTGAATACCGAAAAGATGAGGAAGCGGATTATGTACATGGTGTATTTGTGGTGTCTCCATCGGGCAGGCAGCTGCACGATTATCAATTAGGACGTTCAGAATAAACAATATTATAATTTAAGATTATGGCGTTTACAGATTTTTTAAAGAGGCAGTTTGCAACTGTTATTCAGTGGGATGATCAGCGTGAAGAGGTGCTTATTCAGAAGTTTTATTTCAAAGGGGATGAGATTAAAGATGCCAGTAAGCTAATTATTGCTCCCGGGCAAGGTTGTTTACTGGTTTATGAAGGAAAAGTTACAGGTTTATTGGAACAGGAAGGGATCTACGACCTGCGAACAGACAATGATCCCTTCATAACCACATTGTCTAAATGTCTGCAAGGTTTTGAAAGTGAACACAAACTCAAGATCTTTTTTTACCGGAAAGCAAGCGTGAATAACCAGGGCTGGGGCACCTCCAACAGGGTGAAATATCAGGACCCTGTTTACCTGTTTCCCGTAAGTTTGGGGGTTTATGGCAATTACTCATTCCTACTTACCGATCCAAGGTTGTTTTTAACAGAGATTGCAGGCTTATCGGACCGCTATATTACAACTCAAGCCCAAATGCTAATCCAGTCACGTATAGAGCAACAACTTACTGTAACGCTTGCAACCTTAGGATTCACTATTTTGCAAATTGACAGTAAACTAAATGATTTGGCTACAGTATTACAGGAACAGTTAAATGACCATTTTACTAAATTGGGATTCACACTAACAGACTTCAATGTGCAAGGTACCTCCTTCGACGAGCAGACTCAGCAACAAATCAATCAAATAGGAAATGCACAAGCCGGAAGCCTGGCTGCAAACCAGGCCGGGTTAAGTTATACAGAAATGGAAAAATTACTGGCCCTGCGGGATGCCGCACGTAATAATAATGGCATAATGGGCGCAGGTGTGCAAATGAACATGGGAAACAACTCAGGTAACGAGTTGAGGGAGCAAGACGATGCCATAGCCCGCATTAAACAGCTAAAATTATTATTGGATGAGGGGATTTTGACAGAGGATGAGTTCGAGATTAAAAAGAAACAATGGCTTTATAAGGGATAATTGTTTGACATAGTGAGGGGCAAACAATTTTAATGGAGTAAAATAAAACAGATCATGAAGCTAAAAAGAACATTGCGACTGATGTGGTTAAGCGCTTGTATACTACTATTAAATACTTTTGGAGTGCTTGCGCAGGACAATTATAACACTGAGGTTCCTAAAGATATTATTATACTTTGTAGTACTAACAATTACAATAGAGCCCTGAAAGTAGCTAAACAAGCAGCCAGCCACTTGCATAAAAAGTTGGATTTACGGCATCTTAAACCTCATAAGGAATTTGGTCTAACAATGAGTGAGAGCGATTGTGCGGAATTTGGTTATCCCTGCTACTTTGCACGAGGTGATGGAAATGCATTCAACGATAGCTATATTTCCATTGAATATTCTGATGCCTATAAAGGGTTTGCGAAAGGCTATTATATTGTAGTTGCTGCAATCACCAATGTGAAGTCGGCTTCTCTAAAAAAGCAGTTATTAGCTATAAATAAGGTATATCCGGATGCCTATGCCAAACGTACTTATATTTGGTTTGGATGTATGCACTAACTTAATTAAGCAAAGTAGCTGCTTTAAGGAAATGTTGTAGTATAAGTCGACAGCCTTTTACAAATGAGCCCTGAAAGAATCCAGTTAACTGAAAGACTTTATAACAGGTAGATAAAATTCTTAACAGCTGGGCGGACTGGTTTCCGAAGAAATGAACTTATTCTTTAGTGCTCTTAACGCAGAAAAAAAACAGAAGTAGATTAATTATTATATCATGGAGTCGCATAAAAATACATTAAGAGGAATATTAACAGTAATTATAATTGCTTTATCAAGTTATGGCACTTTTGCACAGTCACAAACAGCCGCCAATATTCAGGCTGGTAGCAGCTATGAAAAGGCAGATAGGGAACTTAATCTAGTTTACAAACAAATTTTAATAGACTATGCTAAACAGCCGCTCTTTATAAAAAAATTTAAGATTGCACAACGGCTTTGGGTACAGTTGAGGAACGCTGAATTAGGCGCTAAATTTCCTGAAACTGGTAGTTATGGATCTGCGCAACCTATGTGTAAATCTGGATACCTCGAGCAACTGACCCGGGAAAGAACGAAGTTTTTAAGGGTCTGGTTAACTGGAATACAGGAAGGCGACGTTTGCAGTGGCTCTGTAAAAACTAAGTAATGCTTCATGCAAATGAAATATTTTAATTTTCTTCTTTTAATGTATTTTTACTGTAATCCCCTTTTCGCTCAGGATGGTGATGATTATTTGCACAGCTACTGTAAAGCTGGCACAAGCATTTATGGCTATAAAGATGCAAAGGGGAGTATAAAGATACCTGCGCAATTTGAAGGCCTGCCTCCGGCATCGAAATTTCGAAACATTGTTGCTGTAACGGAAGCCGTCAATTATAAGTCATACTACCTTTTAAGAAATGGTCAAAAAGTAGGTAAAGACAGCGTGTACATATCGGATATGACATACGACTGTGAGCAAGAGGGTATGATCAGGTTTCGCGATCCAAAAGAAGATAAAGTTGGCTTTTTAGGAAGGGACGGAAAGGTTGTTATACCTGCCGTTTATAATGATGCGGGTCCTTTCCACAGTGGTCTGGCCTTAGTATTACATGATGGTAAAAGAATTTGTGCGGATGGTACACCATATATTGTCAATGCCTGCGAACATTGGATTTGGGAAGGAACTACTGCTTTAATTAATGACAGGGGAGATGTGGTGGCCGACAGTATTAATCTAACAGATACCGAAAATTTAAATTGGTACTCTTACAAAACTAGTGATAGGCAGGCAGATACCACGATCTATACTTCTTTAAAAGTAAAAGGCAATAGGTATCTTACTTTTATCAATTACCAAAAGGAATTTACTAACTGGTTTTACCAACATTTTCTCACTGGATTACTGGAAGGGAATTTATCTGATAATTGTTTTGAAGAGGTGACCGTTGAGGAGCACTGGAAGCATAGGTTGAGAAAAAAATATAGCAAAGTTTCTTTCTCAAAAAAATATGGCACGATACTCCAGGAAAGGATGAGCAGTATCAAACAAAATAAAGTAGAGACGATAATCTTTAGGGAGGAGCTGAATGCTATAATCTTTGAGAATAAAGCTTTTCAGCCTTATTATACAGACTGCGACGAGCCGAATAGTGCTCAGTTTCCGGCCTTTGAAATTATGACCGAGAATTTTGACACGAGACAGCAAACTAGCTACCAAGAACATTTTTCCTTTTTAAGAACAGCAAACGGATACAAGCTTATAGCTATTGCTTTAGGCCCTCATGCATCTCCATAAATATAAATTCATACAACTGGAATGAAACATTAAATTATTACAAACTAACTGCTCATGAATGTTGTTAATTTATGCTAACTCAAATTTTAGAATATGTCAATTAAAGCGCTCGTACAAACACGTTGGAAACTAGAACCTGATCGTGTAACCATTTATCCATATGGCCTTTCCTACATTTTAAGTGCTGTTCTTGCTGTGCTTTTTGCAGGCATATTATTTGTTTATATACATTATCAAAATTCGTCGCTGAATACTGCCCTACCACTGGTATTAGTGCTGTTGGTAATTGTTGTATTGTTCTGGGGCTTTGCTGGAACGTCAATAGAATTTGACCAAAATAGCGGAGTCATGCGAAAAAAGTTAATGGGTTTCCTTCCAATAACCAGAATCCCGTTTTCTAAACTTCAAGGAATCAGCTCGGTATCTAATCTTTACGGCTCCTACAAATACCGTTTGTTTCGTAAAGATGCCAAATATGGAAAAGGAATCGTGGTTTCCTGTGCGTATACAAAAAACGAAGATCCGAACGCGATAGCTTTTGTAGAAGAAGCAGTAACAATTATTCATCAATACCTGGACGTATATGTTTTGCCTACGGATTACATCAGCGATCCCATTACTACTTATAAATACTTTGTCGAACAAGGTGATAAATTCCTTTTAAAGAAAAATAAGATTGGCAGTACAATATTCGGCTTGGTTTTATTCGGCATAGGGATTCATGAGCTTATGCCAGGTGCCTGGCTTGGAAACGAATGGGCTATCGGCAGAGTATTCATGCTTATATTTTTGATTTTTGGGGGCGCGGCAATTTTCTTTGCGGGATACACTGACGTCACGTTTGATACCATCAATCGGACGTTAGAAAGAAAGAGTCCCATTGGATTAGGCAATAAGCTTTATTCTTTTGATGATTTCAATGGGATCCAAACAGTTAGGAAATCAACGAACTTTATTTATTCAGGTACAGATGTTCAACTCTTTTTTGTCAAACGTGGCACGGCCAAGGAGGAAGCAATTGTGCTTAAAAGTTTTAACAGAAGCAGTAAGGTAGAACGCTTTATTCAGGAAGTCGATGCCATTATGATAGACCGGAGTCAGAATGTGGGGTAAAATAAATCATAATACTGCGCCCTAACTATTGCAGACTGCCCTGCTTGTCTTATCTTTAACGCTTATCAGTTTTACCTGACCGATAATGACTTTTGGCGTGCCCCCAATTCACTGCAGTTAGATGAGTTGATTGGCATTTACACCAGCACGATCATGGATTGCCCGGAAAAGCTGACAGCGCTCAACAATAAGCACCCCATGATTCTGCTTCCAACCTATGGTGCTGCTTTCAGGTTATTCTTACATGGCTTTTCGACCGAAGTGCTACATGCCATGCTGGTACAAGCAAAACTTACATCTGATCTAGCAGCTGCCACCAGCGCCACCTCCTCCAGTAATACCGCCGCGCCAACTGCGGGAAGAACCACTACTACGACCTGAGCTTGAGGATGAGCCGCTGCTCCCAGAGCTGGATGATGATGTGATTATTGCCCATCGTGGCCCGGTTCGGAACTCATTAATTGAAAGGAATAGCTTATCTTGAAAGCAGCGCATGGAAGGACGATCATAAATTACAAAAAGAACAAGCAGTTAGAAGCCTGTTATTTTGCGTAGCAAACGGCATAGATGATAGTTTTTGCGAATATAGTTTATTTATTCGCTGCGGCTCAACTGATAGTTATGAACGAGTTTTCCGGCACCAGATATGACCAGCACGCCATGCACATAATCTGCCTCCGCACCTTTACGGTACTCAATTGCAAATCCATGTTTACATTTAGTAACAGAATAAAGAAAGTACCGATCAGGTGGTAAGGCCCATAATATTTTACCAGTGTTTACATCTATGCGCTGAATACTCATAGGTGCTTCGGACGCGGCAGTAGTATTTACCACAATCAATATATTTCCAGCGTCCTGATACAGAATTACCGGGGCAAAGTATTTTCTGCCCGGTGTAAGATCGCGCTTTACAAGTTGACCAGAAGGTTTTTCGTACTTTACCGCTATTAATTGGTTGACTTTATGGTCATCAAAGTAATCGGCCAGGTAACCAAATTCATAATATTGCTTGATGTTATAAATCTGTTTCCATACTGAATCTGTTTCCGCCTCACTTTTAACCAGCTTTTTGATAGTTGGAAAATAATGGTAGCTATCACCTTCGTTATTCATAACGTTTATCATATCCTTTTTGTAATCAAATTCCAGCCTGGCTATACCAGAACTTAGTTGCAAATAATCTTTAAATAAGCTCTTAGATACATCAATAATCTTATTATCCCTGGTATCCAGTTTTAAGAGCATGCTGTTGCACCCAATAGCGTAAATCATATCTGGTGCATAGGTTTTAAAGGTCAACAAACAATCAACCTGGTTATGGTCTTCGTGATCTACAATGCGATCTGCTATCAAATTTCCATTAAGCGCGTTGTTAAATTCAGCATGGTATTCTCTCTCCGATTTATTATTGCCTTTATCAATAAAATCAGTGCCTAAGCGCAGATAAACAGGATCGCCTGTAATGGTATTCGTATAAACAAAACTCGATCGATAAGATCGGGGCATTTTATAGGTAGAAGCCGGTTTGTCAAAACTTTTTGTAGGCTGAAACAGCATTGTCATAAAATACGCTGCCACTATACAAGTTACCGCGCCAATAAAAATATAAAGGGGCAATTTGGTGTTACCCGGTGGGGCTGAACTTTGCATAGTCGGCACCCGTTCGTGATGATGATAAACATGCACATCATCGTCGGCCAAAAAGTATTCTATCTGGCAGTTTCGGCATTGGTAAAATCCTGGCTTGGTTTCCTGTTTAGTTATACTACCACATTTAGGGCATTGTATCGCTTTAATATCTTTTGCCATTTGGTTAGTTAAACACTTAGCAGAGGTTTCTGTTTTTCATTCATGAGATCAAGTTTAGTAGCAATTCATAATAAGTTTGTCTCAAATATCTTAAGCAATGCCTAAATATGTTTTAAGGCAACTGCTATTGATAGCGCAAACTTATGAAATTCAGGTTCTGGGTTTCGCCAATTGCATATCCTATGATCAGGTTTTACTTTGCATACAATTATTTTTAATGGCTTTTGCCATATTACTATAATTAGTAATTTACAATCACATAAATATGTACTTCCCAAACCTGTCAATGAAACCTAAACAACTGAAAATGAGTAGAAAATGGATCAATTTTTTGCCTTTATACGTTGCATACATCAGTCTAATACCTGCCTGCACTAATAAACAAGAGCAATCTAAACAACAAGATTCAAAATCAATTACAGTTTCGGCAGCAGAGATTAGACCTAAATACGTAGTTGTAAATTCATGGCTGGATGATTTCCAGAATTTCAAAACGGCCATAGATCAGAATGATATTGATAAGCAAAAAACCTATTTCAATTTTCCTGTAAATGCGGATACAACACAAATATGGGACGCTGTATATGATTCTGTGTCGGAAGAAAAGCATCCTGCAACCTTTTCAAGCACCTTTACAGAGAATGACTTTATAAAACACCAGCAAGCAATCTTTAATACTGAATTTATAAAAAGCCTTGCGCAAGTAAATACTATGGAGCTATCAAAGAAAAGTGAATACATTTCTCCAAAAATCAAAGTCAATAGTGACAGCTTATATATGATTGCTAACTATGATAAAGCCACTAAAATCCTTCAATTATCCGTTAATCATCCTGGTAAGACAGACGAGTATGGCAATTACGAAAGCGAAGGGGAGTATGCAGTTATTTACTTTTTTAAAGTACGTGAGAACAAATATCTTCTATTTGATAAGATACTATTTGCAGGTTAGGAAGAATGTCAAATTGCTTGATAACCTGCAAAAACACAGAAAACTTCACCTTTGACAGTCTGAATAATTGGGAGGAGGTCATAGATTATATTTTGAAAGTAAGATATTCGGGAAGCATTGGTGATGCCTATGTGATTAAATTCTATAAGTAGTTTTATCAGAGCTAAAGCCTATTCTAGATACGCTATTTTTAATATTCCATTTTCTTGTTTCAACATAACATAGATGGTGGTTGTCTCATGACTGTCTGCAGTTTCAGAATATTTGATTGAATAACGGTTTGCTTTTCGTGGATCCTGTTTAATGGCTAATGTTTGTAATACCCTTAGATCCATATCTTGCGCTTTGATGATGGGATCGGCATCCGTTTGCTTAACCAGCATCTTAAACTGCTTTAAACAAAGTGTAGTACAATACTTTTTTCTTAGTGCCGACAGCTCTTGTTCCATTTTTTTCGGGTCAGCATCTTGTGACGACGCAGTAATATAAGCCGTGTAAAAGCCCTTTAGCATAGTCACCCCTTTGTCTGGAGGGATTGGTTGTGCGGCCGTGGCTAATGTAATTATGCACAAGATTATAGTTATTATTTTCTTCACGATTCGATTCATTTTTTGATAAATATCAGCTATCGGTCACTTACTGATACAGTTTTGCGCCATTCCTCCAATGATATTGTGGTATCATGTAGATCATCGTAATAGGCAATACGGTGGGTCTTTGCATCAACGGCGAAGGTGTAGTAAGCAACCAAACTTTCCCCGTTGTCTTCCGATACCTTTACCCAATAGTTAGGATCCTTACTGGTAGGCGGAGTTTCAACATAAGTCATCAGTGTTCTCTTTCCCTTACTCAATTTTTTTACATAGGCTGTCTTATGCTTTACCTCTTTCAGATTCATGATCAGGTTTACAACTTCATCTTCAGGCTTCACTGATGGTAACTGAGCCTTTACGGCTGGCGGATGCTGCTTTATACCCTGCTTTGAATGATCGCATGATGATAAAGTGAAGAATCCTAAGCAAAACAGTAGGTAGCATTTATAATACGAAAATTCAGGTGATTTGCTCATGGTGATAATTGTGATTGAAAAGCTTTTATAGCGGTTAATTAAAATAATAGTAACAAATGACGTATAGTGAAACAAATTAAATCAGGAATGTTTTAAAAAAAGCTTCAGCAGAAAGAGGTAAATAGTTTTTAATGACACTACCGGGCAAAGGACGGAGAGGACAAAAAAAATCGTAATTGTAGCTGCGAATTGTTAGTGAACGCAAATATTGCGCTAACAGTTTGCCTATTTTATTATAGTTGTTTGCTATATATCTCAACACAACCATGAAACAAATGTGGTTTTTTTGGCGTTGATAATGGATGATTCGTCTACTCAGCCACAAAGAATATGACACTACCTTCAAAAGCCCTATGCTGGTTGTGACGGCTACGGCACAACCAGTAGTCGATATATGGCCATATGTAAACTTATTGGTGCAAAACAGAGTTGTTTCGCCTCATGTTCTTCATAGTGAATTGGTAGCATGCGTTTACAGGAATGGTGATGCAACTTATGACCATGTCTTACTACCAACAGATAGCGAACATCGCTTTATAGTAGTTTTGGTTGATATAAATCAAGCCACTATTTACGGTTATTATTTGCTGGATCTTGCTCAGGAATATGGAATAGAATAGAAATGGCCTGATGTTCCACAAGCTTAGGAGATACTACTAACTTAAATTTTTATTGTGGATTAACGCTTGTCTGACGGCGTTTGCTGTCGCCATTGATTAAACGGAATGAGCTGTCGTGCGTATCGTCGTAATAAATCGATCTGCTGATTTTTATGGAATGCAAAAAATATAAATAATCGCTAGTTTGTCGCCGTAATCTCCGGTACGTTAACTAACTAATCGGCTATAACGAAGAAGATCTGCGGCTATGGAACATTAAAGATCCGAAAGAGATCTGGAATTACGTGCCTTACAATAAGCTTTATGTAACCCGCGAACCGTACGAAGATCACCAGTTATATCTTCTACTGAGCTGCGAATGTGATTGGGAGATAGAACACGGCCTCCAGCTGGTACTGTTGTTTACCGTAAGTTTACTGACGAGTTGTAAGAAAAATCAAAATAAAACTAAGGCGGACGACCCGGTGTGTGGTGCATTCATCTTAGTTTGAAAGATGTAAGCAGGTTACTTTAACTATGATCAGCAGCAAATTTTCATCTAGAGACCCGCTGAGTTCCTCCATCCGCATTGAAATCATCATGATTGCCAATAACCATGGATCCAGTCCACAGTAATGCATGACCCATGGCTTCCAATTTACCAGGAAATTTAATTGTTGAATAAAACGCGGTATCAGGGGAGGCAAAGAAAATTGTATCCCCATGTGGAATTGTATGTAAATGATAAAAAGCGTTCGGTCTTAAGATTTCCGGCAACCAAGTTATTATGCCAAAGTCCGCTAAACCGGATCTCAAAACACGAACGCTCAATCTTTGCGCTTATGAAAACAGATGTCCCTACACCTTATCCCTGGCCAGTTCTTCGTACAAACTAATCGTCCTGTCCTGCAGCCTGATGATCTCCAGTTCCTGGGCTCTCACCACTTCATTTAACCTCGCGATCTCTTGAGCTTGCTGCTCTGCCAGAGCTTGACCCTCTTCTGAGATAATCTGCATTACAGGGACGGAAAACAATTCTGCAATCTGCTCCAGGCGATCAAAGGTGCAGCAGGTGATACCCAATTCGATTTTTGAAAACGCTGGTATGGAAAGGTCCAGTTTCTCTGCTGCCGTAGCCTGCGACCAGCGGTTTTTCTGCCTCAACCGTCTAATGTTGCGACCAATTGCGTTTAATGGTGTATTAGCCATATGATTTAGTTTTTATACCTTGTTATTACTCAACGGCAAGTTTAGACCTGATTTTAATATTCGATCTTCAAAAGCTTAAAATAGTCCTCCTGCAATTGTCTGCCTAGTTGCTGCAGAAGGTCAAGATCGATCCGATGTACTTCATCCTCGTGGGTATCGAAGATGAAACCCATGGGATCCCAGCACTCCGACCAGGGCTCGCTGCTGAGATAACCCCGGTTGATGATCAGGTAGTACAGACAGCTCAGCAGGCCGATCACAGAAAAGGCATACCATTCCAGGTTTTCTGCCGGATCATCCCCATTCCGGGGTTTCTCTCCATCATCAGCAAAATCATCTATGATGACCGCGTCATAGAGTTCCATAGCCAGATTCTGTATTCTTTCACCATTAACTACCGTTTTGGGATCCAGGCCGTGTATGTTAGCCAGTGATTTTAAGGTCTTGTCCAATCCGCCTATACTGGCTGTAACTATGTCAAACCAATCTGTTCGTACAGTATTCAATAGATCAAAGGCAGCTTCATCAAGCGTATCCGTGAGCACCACATCCTTAAGGTCCGGGTATTCCCGGTCAATTACTACCTTGTATGCATTACACGTAAAATTGTTCACACATAGGATTAAGGCCGATATTGTAAGCGGCAGGAGATCTGCTTCTTTATAAGTTATTGTTTCCATCGTTTAAGATTTAAAAGTTAAACTACACTTGTTAATTTGATCATGATGCCCGCGCAGCATGTTATTCAGCTGCAGCAGCTGTATCAGGGCAGGCTTGTTGTTCGGATCAACACTTCTGCTGAACCGTGAACGGTTATAGACATCGCATTTGCCATAAGTATTTTCCCGATCGGTTGCTGCGGTGCAGAACATGTCTGATAAGCTGTTCAAAATTCCCAGTACAGAAAGCCCATACTGTTCCAGCAGATCAAAATAATCCAGGAAACCGGCATCAGCTTCCGTAATGCAATCCGGAAATTCATCCTGCACCAGGGACCAGTAGAGATCTTCGGCAAGTCCGGTTATGTGCTGGTCGCGGTTAAGGAAGTCGTTGGGATCAATCGAATAAATCTTTGCTGTCCGCTCCATCGTGTCTGTGATATCGTTTACCGCAGAGGAGATCAGAACCAGTACAGCATCATCCGTCTGCCGGAGGTCCGGAGGGGTTTTCAGCTCCTGGTAATGATTGAGTATTGCAATTTTTAGTGAGATCTGAGCGTAGAAGTAGGCAATGATATCCAGCACCTGGATAAAAACAGGGACCTGGTCCGCGTTTTCATATCGGGTAAGGGCCATAACATTACAGGCGATACTGCTTGGATTCCAAAACAGGGAGCAGAGCGGTCCATAAATAATATATTCTGCCAGAGATCCTCAAATAGGGGATGCCCTGCTCTTTCCGCCAGCGGTAACTGCTGCGTGCGCTGATGCAAAATAGCTTCAGGAAATCGCTGTTCGTTAACACCGGCTTATCCATCATCTCCATCAATCTAATACGTTTTGCTTCATCAGTTTCCCTCTTCAGCATACCTTTGAGGATTGCCTCAAGTTTGTCTACAGTTGTTGTTTCCATTTTTTTACTGTTTATGTTAATAATCGGTTTTAATGAATCTGAACAGACACTGCGGCGCCTCAAATGACCATTCAAATTATTTCTTTATGTAATTTTTCAGCGTACTGATCAGCTTTTCAATATCCCTTTCTACCTGTCTCACTATCTGAGAACTCAACACGCTGATGATGATGCCCCTGGTATATTTGGATCCATACATGAAAGTGTCGGGATGAATGACATGAATATTTGCAGCTTTTAATTTCCGGTATATATCCCTGGGGAAACGTCCGTTCTCCGGTTCCAGGTAAAACAGGTAACCCTGCTGGTTACTGATATGCTGCCGGATAAATATCTCCGGCTCCAGTAATTTGTTTCGGGCAGCTGTAATAATTGCATCCAGCGGAGGGTGGCCGTTGAGGTCCATGCTGCGAGACAGGTACTGTTTCACTAACCTCAGCAGCGCGAAGGCTATTGCAGGCGCAAGAAGCTCTCCTTTTCCCGCTAATCTTTTGGCTAACCGCCCGATGTGATCAGCATCAGCAGCAATTACATTTGCGTCATACAAGGTCTCGTGGATACTGATCCGATAGATAAAGATGACTTGCGATCCAATACTTTCTATGATATCCCGGAATCCGGGTACCTGCAGCATGCCTGCAAACCGGTCATCAAGCATTATCTCAAAATTATATATCATTCTGAGCCCGGTGAGCCGTTTCCATGCTGCTTTGTAATCACTGTCATTTATCAGGTAAGGGCCCATCATGCCAATGACAACCATGCCCATAATCAGTCCATTCCTGCAGTGCATCTCCAGTTCGTCCATCATTGCTGCAAGGGCAGTTTGCGTTAGAAACAGCGGTTTTCGTTTTGCCGAGACTATTGCGTGGTATGTCTCCGCGGACACCGGTGTCAGCAACACTACAGTGCTTTTGGACGGAGTAAACATCATGCAGCAATCAGTGATGAGTTTTGCATAGTCATCGGTATAGTAGACTTCATTGTCAGCGATAGCACAATTCAGTTTACTGCCTGTCAGTTTTGCCAACGCTGGCAGCATACCGTCGATAATCCTTTGTTGCTGCTGGGTAACGGGCAGGTCAACGTGTGTGTTCATTGCCCTCCACAACCTTACCTTAAATGAGGGATCAACCAGTTGGGGCAGTTTCTTATCCAGGAGGGCAGGATAGGCACAGTTCGCATCGTTTTTAATCAATTTTTCCAATCTCTGCATACGCTCGTATGATAAAGAACCGACGAACGTTGTGCCGCGGCCGGGTTTCGCATCGATCAGCTGGTAATCATCGCTTAAAATTATCCATGCCTTTTTTACCATTGCAAGCGGTAAGTTGATTCGGGGAGCCAGGGCTGACTGGTTCAGAATCCTGGTACCCAGCAGCTTGGTGTCCATCAGCACGATAGCGGCAACAGATTTGGCCAGAATCGCCGGTGTACATTCAGCCCTTGAGCCCTCCCTGTCAAATTTTATATTTAAATATTTGGTTAGCATGGTAAACTAGTAATAATTACTCTAATTTAATATGACAATCAGAAATTCGTATATCAAATAGTGTACAAAATAATTGGTATGTGAAAATAATTGGTTATAGACTATATCGTACTATAGTTTTATTATCCATATGTGTAAATTTGTTTCAGTCATTTGTGCTTATTGTATATAAAAACGCCTACCAAGCATAAAAATCCCAAAATTTTGATTTTATCAATTAGAATTTGGAGTGCCTCAAAAACCCTTGTTTTTTGTGAAAAGACGGCCTTTAATTGTGAAATAAATTGCCAAGCCAGCAATACCCACAAGAATCAGGATCAGTTTCCCATCCGGGACAGCAACTTTTTCTTCCTTCTTATTGCCGGACCTGATCTTTTTCGTCTGCTGGTTGCGGGCAGCCATTTGATCTTTTTCCAACTCGGATGTGTTCGATAGGGTCGTCGCAGAAGTCACTTTGTTTTGCTTACCTTTCATTACTATACTATCCAGCTCACCGCTGAATCCGCCATCGGGCGAAAAATTAAATGTTCCTTTTGGCCAAAGGCGAACCGTATAGTTCCCTTCCGCAGAATCTCTTTTGTAAACCAGTTCATTCCCGGCTTTTTGCTTCATGGCTGAGTAGCTCTGCTGATGGTCGGTTAGAGTATTGATGTTACTGTAGGATTCCTCGCTTTTCTTACCGGTCTTTTTCAGGACTGCACAGCCAGAGGTAGTGATCAGCAGCAATATTACCATGTACTTTATCATTTCGCTGCCCCCCTTTCTGTATACCAATCCGCAATGCGGTGAATGGTCCTAATATGCCGGACTTTGCGGAAGACCCCATTCCCTTCGCGACTGCCCTGCATGGTTGTGTTCCCTTCAGTACTGTAGATCCAGGAGCCTTTTTGCTGAGTGACAATTCCGGCATGGGCTATCCTGCGCAGTTCCGGGAAGTAGATGCCAATGACGTCGCCTGGCAGTGCAGATCTGGCTAAGCGTGCTGCGGGAAAGAGATCCGGCGACCAGCCCGTTCTCGGCTTTGGGAAGCCCGCTTTCTGATAGACGTAGCTTACAAATGCTGCGCACCAGGGTTGGCCTTTTCTCAGCTTCACCACAGACAGGTAAGCTTCAACCTTTGGCCCGTCGTTATGCCCGGTCAGTTCCCTTACCCCCAGCTCATTGTTTGCGATTTCGGTGATGGTAAAGCGGGAGGGACGCTGCGTGCTGTGCTTCAGGATCCTGATCAGCAGATCGCGTCGATGCAGCTCATTGCTGCCAAGATAAGTAATGCAAAGGAGGCAAAGAAAAAGCTTAATTGCTGACATGAGGTGAGGTGATTAAATTTGAGAATCAGTTTATTGAGATCGGGCAGTCCGGCGATAGTCCAGAATTGCCTGAGCAACCACCAGCACAGTTGTGTGACCAACAGAAATGTGATGAGGCTCAGCACCAGGAGCAGCCAGGTATTCTGTTCGATATATCCTGCGGTGGGATCATTACTGTGAAGCCAAACGGGAAATATAAACCAGATCAGCAGCAAGCACACCAGCAGTACTGGCGGAACGATCCTTAGCTGGCTGATCTTCAGCAGGGGCATAATGCCTCCGTACCTGGGAAATTTTAAAACTTTACTATTCATACAATCGGATTTAAAATGAAATATTTCGGTTAATTAACTTTTGTTAAAGAGGCCCGGCGGCCCAATGGTAAACCGCCGGGCACTCTGGTTACTGGATAGGTGTAAAAATACCCAGGTACTGGCTGTTGGAAACAGACTTCAGGTCAGGGCTCACAAAGAAAACCCATACATAAAGTTTGTGCCCTACAAAGAGGAATGGAAGTTCGGTCTCGTACTTTCCTGCCGACCTTGCTGCAACCCTGTTATAGAGTATAAAGCGGTTGGTCTGCTCGTCATACAATACCGCTACCAGCCGGTCTGCAGCATAAAGCAATGCTTCTTCCGGTGCAAGGTCTGCCGGATTCCAGGTGATAGTCAGCGTGGCACCAGCTGTGGGCGGCATTACCTTAATGCTGGCTGAATCATACAGGTTTCCTTTGCTCAGGGTCACCTTTTCATAGTCGATCTTGTAATTTGGAGCTATCCCTGTGATTGCATTGGTGAGTAAGTCCTGAACCGCTGCATTGCTGGGGCTCATCGTCTTTTTATAAGATTGGAACCCAAGATCTACAATTGATTTCAGTGATCTGATAAATTTGGTTGCCATACCAAATTTACTGCGCTGCTCTTTTTGCGAAGCCGCGGCAGGTTTGGTGCTTTTCTTTGGCCTGCTTCTGATCGTTGCCACACCGCGCACTACTGCGCCTACTACTGGACCTACTAATCCTGAAACCGAACCCAGGATACCGTTAAAAATTTTTGCCATTTTAATAAAATTTAAGAGTTAAAAAATCTGTTAATTGAAGTTGTTGCGTTACCGGTAGCTCTAACTTGTGATACAAAGATACAGCGTGATTTCGCGAAACGTACTGATTTACAAGTTGATGGCTTCATTCGTCCGCTATGTTCTTCATTCGTCTTCCAATGACCGGTGTAACCGGCCACATTTGCTGTCGGATGATGAAAATTTCTATTGTGTCACAAAAAAATGCCGGAAAAGACCACAAAAAAAAGCCCGGTCATTGCTGACCGGGCCCAATCATGGCGCGATTTAAGGAACGCTTTTAAATAAATTTGATCATCTTCTTCCATATCCGCTGGTCATTGCCCTGGTATTTACCCGGCGTAACGATTGCCCCGCAGATACAGCCCGGACTAAAGTCATTGTCTTTGATCAGCAGCCAACCGTTCTTGTTGACAGTAGAGTAGTTGAGGAAGACAGTTACCAGGCAAAGGCAGCCTGCAGGTACTTCAAATTTAAATTCATAGGGCTTCACGATGACCTGATCCTTTTCTATCACGATACTCTGGTGTTCCGCAAGCTCAACCATCAAACCCTCCCTGAGCCTGAACAGTGAAACGGCTACAACTATTTCGCACCTGATGCTTTTTTTGGGAAATTTGAACTCCCTGGGGATTACCAGTTCTGACAGGAATACCACCAGGTAGTTTTTCATCAGTCCTACATGGGGGATCTTCGCCATCATGCTGCTTACGGGAGAGCCGGGATTAAACTCCAGCCGTTCCATCAATGCAAAGCTATCTTCCCCGAATTCAAAATGCCCGGTCTGAGGATATTTACAAGTGCTCAAAGCTTTAAAGAGGTGTCCGCTGATTTTGTTTGAGGCTATTCTGTCAAATAAGTCCGGATATTGTGCCGCCAACGTCTTTCGCACCTGTGTCCCTAAGTTGGCGGCATCTCCAAATAGTCTGGAAGCTGCCTTGGTAGCAAGGGTTTGCTTTCTTGTCCCGGGTGCTTCTTTACGTGAGACAATCTGTTTCCCATTGACGATTCTAAATACATAGGGGCCCAATGACCCCGACAGTAAATTGCCGATTAGTTTTGCCATAAGATCTTTTGAATTAAGTTTAAACAAATCTACGTCAGTATGTTACGTTTGAACCGTTTTTCAAAAACCGTGGCTTCAATCGTCCGGTATGTTCTGCACACGTCTGTTATTGACTGGGTTGGCCGGCCACGATTTTGCTTATCAAAAGTTAAATTGTTTTCGTCCGGGATAGTTTTTTGCATGGCGTCACTCCGGGTAGTAGCGCATTGGTAGCCCAGTGCTACCTGTGTCATAGCGCTTAGTTTAACTAGCTAAAATCAGGGCAAGCAGTGGGCTAGTAGTGCGCTATCACAGCGGAAGTTCACCGGGGGAGGTGTAGGGAAAAGCTTGGCCTAATATAACGGTATTAATCCCTCGTAATCTGGAGAAGCTGTCAGTAAAGAAACAGCTATATAGATTATGACCGAAAGTCCTATGCCAAATTTTCAGGTAAGGGGTCAGGCAGGTCACTTACTAATGACTAATAATTGGAATCCAGGTTAGTACGCACTTCGAACAGTTTATACTTATTTAATGAGCTTAACTCTACTATATATACTTTGTTATATGGAAACCTTTTCTTATCGTAGGTGTCTAATCTAATTTTTGATACGTTTTTGATATCATTGATCGCAACGGCATATTTTTTTAGAAATAGGCTATCTACAATTTTATAATTGTCTAGATTATCATTTACGAATGCTACCCACTTGACATTCTCGGACAGAATTTTAAAATGATAGACTTCACATATATAAGGGACGCGTTTACCTTTCAGTTTTATTGTGGATTCGTCGCGCTCTTTGTAATATAAACTGGTATTGGAAGAGTCGAAATATAAATAAAGAGTTGATTTTTTAAGTTGTTGGCTCTGCACTCTCGCGATAAGTGCTAACAAAATTGCAGTGGTTAATAAAATCTTTCGCATTATTGACAGTTGTTTGAGGTTTGTTGGGATAATAATGCATTGGCTTGGTTCGTCGAATGTAATGCTTTTTCTTTGCAAATCATTTTCTTGTCTAAATTGACATTAGTGTTACCTGACCGTTTTTTATTTGCTTCCGGGTAATATGTGTTTTGAGACAATAGCGATGTCTTCTACAAATCCGTGCAAAAGTCATATTGCAACCCCTTAAATGCAAGGGCAAAAGGAGTTCTATTGTGGATCGACCTATATATTCAATGCATTTTAAGCTGGAGTCGAATCGCTTACAATCAAAAATGTAATAGTTAATTCTGCTAGAGCTTTAGCGTTCAAATTATTATCTATCGGGGAAATTATTCAATATATTTATGTTAAGTATTAGTATTCAACTCGCATGATGATCTTTAGACGACTTCTTCAATTTTTAATCCTCCTGCAGCTACCAAGTCTTCTTCTAGCACAGTCTAATAAGGTGCTTCTTGGTAATTGGAAAAGCCATCCAATACCAACGGCGCAAAATGCTGGATTCCATAAGACAGACTATCATTTTGTTTCGCTAAACGGCGACGCCATAGTTGCCTCCAAATTAGTTGATTCCTCCCAAAGTAAACTCCCTTTCAAATTTAGTCCATCTGGTTTCAAGGAGGACATGACTATGAAGGGAAATAAATCAGTAATTGAAGTTAGAAATGGGTATTTAGTTGGTTTCGATAATGGTGAGTTCGGGGCAAGCCTATATTGGTTCTCACGAAATGGTAATCAGAAATACCAGATCTCTGATCATCATGTAAAGCAGTTTTATATTGCACATGATATTATATATGCAATAGAGGGAATAGAACACATGGGCTCCGATATTGGGAGTCTGCTTCTAATTTCGATGATTGACGGTCAATGGAGAGTTACCAATAGTTTTAAACTTCCGAATGATCCTAAAGCGATTGGGATAGACAGCAAAAATCATGTTATCGTAATTACCTCTTCTGCTATATTATCAATAAATGAATTTGCAAAAATCACTATTTTGAATAGCTTTCAAAATTGGAGACCACAGATATATTGCGTATTTCAGTAAAAGTGACCCCTCTGTTTCGGTGCAAACTGACCCCCTGACTTGGCTGCCGAGCGTGGTAGCGAATGCCCCACTAAGTCTTA
>NZ_FXTN01000022.1 GCF_900182595.1 Pedobacter westerhofensis
GGTCAGTTTGCACCGAAACAGAGGGGTCAATTTGGAGCGGAATAGAACGTCAGTTTAATTGCGGAATGATAGGGTCAGTTTTGCCGAAACTCCCAACCTATCGCACCAAGCCCTAGAATGAGTATCTTCTTTTCTGTCAAACTATCGGAAAGCTTTCCTCTGCCAAAAAAATAGTTATAACTGCTATTTTTCGTTTCTTCCCACAAGATAGGCTGATCCTTTAATTTCCAAGCATAATGCCTGGTGCCTTTAATGCGTTCAATATAATTCGGAAATTTACCTTTCTCTATAGTTATCATCTCCCAATGAATTTCTGATCCATTGACAATGGGGTAGCCCAAGAGTAATGTAAGCTTGCCATAAGTAATATCAGAAAGACTGCGCTCCGTAGATCGCAAATAATCCAGGAACTGATAAGAAAAATATCCTGTCAGTTCCTCCCAGTTTTCTATTGCAAATCGCCTATTCCTAATGGGCGGTTTATCCATAAAAAGATAGATACCCTGATATTTCTCCATAGCGTTATACATTCCACTCCACTTACAGGAAATCTCTTTTTTTCCGGCCTCAACAGATTGCAGGATGTAAGTCCTTGTGACCACATCTTTGACTTTTCCTGCTTGCAGTTCTGAAAACTCAATTTTTCCAAAATCTCCATTTTTAAAAGAATGATCGAGTTCAGTAAACAGCATCACAGATTTAACTCCATTCACCGCAGATGTGGGAACTACAATGTGTTCATAATGGGGATCGACTTCCTGCTTAATCAGGTACTTTAGCATCCAAGCTTTCAAAGCCCCGAAATCCAGTAGCAGTTTTTGCGCTAAATCAGGTGAATGAAGGGTGTGGACACAAATTGAACCATCCCAGTTTACATGGTTGGTCTCAATCAATCCCTTGTTGATGAAGCGTATCGTTTCAGAGTCATGAAATTTCTGGGGATACTGTGAGAGGATTATTACCTCAAATACCTCCGTGCGATCTTCCACAGTAACTGTCACAATACCTTTGATGGTTTCGTTGTTTTCATCGAAAGGTATTGTGATTGCTACATCTTCTAATCGGGTTACGAAATCACTGATTTGCGTTAACCTCTCCATCATTATCCAAACCTTGTTGCTGGTGGTACAGAAAATCCTGCATTGCTAGAGCTATACTGATTTTTACTTTCTTCCTCTATCGGAAATTTATCATTCAAAGGAAAATAAATCTTAATATTATCGCTATTGTCTTCAATGCGGTCTATCATGTATTCCATATCAGAACTCATGTTCGACTTATCCCAATCACTCAATGAATCCGCAACCTCATTGCCTCCATTGCCCGGATCAGGCAGAGAAACCGTTTCAACATTGTCTTTGATGTACTCCATCACGATCTTTAGCTTATCCCAAAGACTACCGGAGACATCCTTTTTATCAAATGCCTTAATGGTGATCAGTTCGATAAAGAAAGACTTAGGAATCTTATTATTGTGTATCTTCCAAATCTTTAAAAGTCTGATTATCTTGCGAAGATCTACCTTATTTGCATTTTCCTTAATATTGGAAACCTGGGCGCTAACATTACTTCTAATGTAATCACTTCCCGCCTCCATTTTACCGAATTGATAATACACATAGAGGTTAAGTTTTTTATCATCTTTATATTGATCATTGTTTAGCTCCCTTCCAGGCACCACATCGACTTTAACTACATCGTTATCATCATCAGCATAAAACTCAATCCCAATAGAAACTTTCTGCTTGCGTACAATTGCCTCGCCACTGTATTTTTCATTCAGAAAATCATAAACACTTTCGTACATTTCTTTAAGTGTAGAAAATGCATTCCGCTTAAAGGGAGCCATTAGATCGAAATCAAACTTCTTGTTTACAGCGGTGTTTTTAGCGTACGAGCCAGAGTTAAACGGATCATAAATTTCAACGCCATAATTATTCTTCAAAGCTGTTACTATTTCATCCCGCTTGTTCTTGTGCTTAACTAATAAAGCTTCTTCCTTACTGATCCTGTGTGTAATTAAAACATCATTAAGGTGATTAGTTCTGTTTGTTGCCATTTTTCACCTCCATGCTTAATAATTCAACTATTAATCTTAAAAACTGAGGTTTGACTCGCTCAGAGGGGCTTAACACCCAATTTTTCTTAGGAAAATTCTCCATGTCTTTGTTATTAAGTTAAGCATACTTACATCACTCATATGCCAGTGTTGGTTCGGACAAATGGATTTTTCTTGTTTGCCAGCGTAAATAATTTGAATAAATGAAAACTATTTTTATCTTTGCGCCGTTAATTAAGAAAATAACCATCGAAAGCTATCCAGCTTTCTTGCCTTGATTGTAAGCCTGCATCGATCGACCAAAATTTCTGCAAGCCCATTCTGATAATCAATCACAGTGCCAGTCAGCAATTTGTCAGTCAACTATAAATCACAGTAATAATTTGCTAATAAAATTGGAATAATTTTTGATGCCCAAGGTAAAACCAGATTTATTGCTAAAAATATTACTACAGTAAGGAAATACTTCTACATTCTTCCTCGTTTGAAATTGCATAAAATACTTTGAGTTCTTTTGTGAAATATTTTATTATTTATTTATACACACCTCACTGTCAGATATTTCATTTCATTTGAAATGTTTTCATGACAAAAATGGATATTTTGTCAGTCAATATTGAACATAGCAGTTCGGGATTACATATAAAAATGGAAAAAAAATCATTGATGATAGCTTATACTATAGCAATTGTGCATCACCCGTAAAGAATAATTTTGGTGGAGAGGTTAAGTTTTTTGAAAGAAAAAAATGTTGTTTTATCCGTATTCGAAAGAGTCAAAATGAAATTTTGTGATCTTATAATAAATCCATATCTTCAACAATAGCAATTGCAACTAAAAAATACAGACAAAAAGGTGAGTGATTCGGTGAGTCGCTTTTCAAAAACCGTCCAGATAGCCCTTAAACGCTGAAAAGTGAACGAAGTTCACATCCCAGCGGGATCACAAAAGCCTCAATGCAAATTGAGGCTTTTTGCGTTAAAAAACTTCCTCAAATTCGATTGAATTTACCATCTATTTCAAACAATTCTAAAAATACATTTTGACGCTAAATCAAAAACTGTAAATTAGAGCTCTATTATCCTACATTAATCAATTTTATTTTTCAATTGCTAAAAATTATGGGCGCTTGGGACTGCGGAATATTTGACGATGATACAGCATACGATTTTGATGGAGAAATCAAAAATAATGCAAGAGTATTCTTTAAATCTTCTTTTGAGAATGCGATATTATCAGAATATTTAGAATACGAAGAAGGCCATGCTGTTATAGTGTCTGCAGCATATATTGATAATCTCGTGAATGGAACTGAATATAGAAATGATAATGAAGAACTTAACGACGAAAGTAATGTGAATGTATTCGGATCTTTGCATAAAGATTTAGAAGTTGAAGACTTAAAAATTATAGCTGTAGACGCCTTGAAAAAAGTAATTGATAAAAATTCAGAACTAAATGAACTGTGGACGGAAAATGAGGAACTTTATCCAAAGTGGAAACAGAATATTTTAGATATTATCCATAGACTCAGTTAATCCGAACATATAATCGGGGTTTACTTTCGGCTAAAATTTAGTGCTCTAAAATAATGTCACTGATATCATTCTTTAGATCTGGGAGCTTAGATACAATAATGTCCCAAAAGATATCGTAATCTATTCCAAAATAATCATGAATCAGACGATTCCTTGTTCCTGACATTTTTCGCCACTCAATGTGAGGATACAATAATTTGAAATCAGGATCAACTTTATTGCTAGCCTCACCAATAATTTCAAGGCTTCGTACCAAAGCTCGTGAAAGAATCGGGTCATTAATTACATCTTCCTTAGTTTTCCCTGTTGTGGAGTCAATAACGAAGGAAGTCTCCTCTAGAATATGCTTTAACAGTTCTATATTAGAAGGAAACATTTTCAGCTTGGTTCAAAATATGTGGACCAATATATTTACTAAGAGATTGTGGAGTGACAACTTCAACTCTTCTGCCTAACAGGTCCTCCAGGAAAAATGACAAATCCATAAAATTATCATAACTCTTTTGTTGCGGGTCAAATTCTACTAATAGGTCTACATCACTATCAGCATGTAATTTGCCAGTAATGAAAGATCCAAACAGGCTTAAATTTAAAACACCAAAAGACCTCAACTTTTGACCATTGGCTTTAAGTAGAGATAATAATGATTGCTTATTTTGAACCGCCGCATGCATACCCAAAGATAATCAAAATTTCAGCACAAACAAGATTCTAATACCGGGCATCATACTAAGAACCTAATTTAATTGACCAAGGTTGAAATCTTGGCAATGATTGACATCTGTAGTTGAACTCCTCATCCTGTAAAGTGGCACATTCCCTAAATTATAAATATTTATAGTCAAGGAAGGTATCTATTTCTTTGACTATAGATATTTATTTAATTTAACTTGGATCAAATTCTACAATCCACTCTATCCCATATTTGTCTCTGAACATTCCGGCGTATGTTCCCCAGGGGCTATCGCCTATCGGCCCTTCAACATCCCCGCCTGCCGATAGTCCGCTAAATATCTGATCAGCCTCTTCCCTACTTTCTGCATTCACTACGATCTTTGACCGGTTTTCGCTTTCGTTTACCGGGCCCATAAATGCAGGGACATCGTTCGCAATCAAGACATTATTTCCGCCGATAGGCAAAGCGATGTACATGAGTTTATCTGCATCATGTTCTGCTATGGGAAAATCATCTGTAGCCAGCTCTTTGAAACGAACGATTTTCGTGAACTCTCCACCGAAAACCGATTTGTAAAAAGTAAATGCTTCTTCGGCATTGCCATTGAAGTTAATCCAGGGATTGATTGTTTTCATGATATTTATCTTTGAGGGTTAAAATTCCTTTGTCAATGTTGTCAGCAGATTGCCGGGATTGCTTATTCAGCTCATCCTGAAAGCTGGATCAGTATTTAACGACAAGATATTCAATTTTTCTTAAACTGTATTTGTAACGATTTAAACATAATCGCATTTGATTTGGAGTTGCAGGCGGAAAACCAGACATTGGAACAATAAGGACTAAATGATAAAGATCTTGACCAATAGCCTGTCTTTCGATGATATGCTAAACAGTAGCAAGTCAACTATTTGTTGAGAGCTTAAGATAAATCACAATAACTAGAACCACAGATAAAACAAGAATATTAGAATGCTAAAATTTGCGCTCACTACACTGGCATGTTTGCCTACTATCCTATTTGCCCAAAATTCAACCTTCACCGTTCAGGGTAATGTAGGTACCATGAATGCCCCGGCTAAAGTCTATCTGGAGTACCAAAAAGATAAGCAGAAATTTATTGACTCTGTTGAGTTGAAAGATGGAAAGTTCAAATTCACCGGCCGAACCGGCCTGGTGCCTGCCGGTGCGTACCTCACTTACAATCCCAAGGGAACAGGTCTCGCTGGCCATAAAGATTATAAATATATCTACATAGAGCCTGGTACGATCAACGTGACCACATCCGATGTGCTGGCACATGCAAAAATTGACGGGCCGAAAACCAATACTGAAAATGCAATTTACCGCACTGCATTACAGTCGGTAAACGACGGTTATAAAGCTATGGCTGAAAAGGAAAAGGCCGCCGGCGACCGGGCTTCCACTCCTGAGTTTATCAAACAGGCTAAGCTTGAAGAAAAAGCCCTAGACAAAATGGAAAGCGACATCAGTATGAATTTTATTAAGGCTCATCCTGACTCATTCATCAGCTTGGATGCTTTACAAATGTTTGCCTACAGTGCAGATTATAGGGAAATCGCTGATTTATTTAACAGCATGACTCCGGAAATCAAAGCTTCTCCGGAAGGTGCAAAGTTTGCAGCAATACTGCCAAGACTCAAAGCGGTGGCTTTAGGCGCGACAGCACCTGAATTTGCTGAAGCTGATACTGCTGGTAATGTAGTGAAGCTGTCTTCTTTTCGTGGTAAATATGTACTAATTGATTTTTGGGCCTCATGGTGTGGACCCTGCCGCGCAGAAAACCCTAATGTGGTTAAAGCCTATAACAGTTATAAAAACAAAAACTTTACGATTATCGGCGTATCACTTGACCGTCCAAATGCAAAAGAGAACTGGCTAAAGGCTATTCACAAAGATGGCCTCACCTGGACCCAGGTGTCTGACCTTAAGTTCTGGGACAGCAAGACAGCTGGCATGTATGGCGTAAGGGCTATTCCGCAGAATTTTCTTGTTGATCCAAATGGTAAAATTGTAGGTAAAAACCTGCGCGGTGACGATTTGAACAATAAACTGGCGGAACTATTAGGGAACATTTAAACTTCGCCCGGACCTTCCAGGCGGCATAAATTTTAACAAATGCTATTCCATCTTACGATCTGAGCTCTTTCTGATTTAACTGAAAATTCATTATTTTTAGATCATGAAGAAAGGCTTTGTTATTTGTATCGCCAAGGCCCTGATCTGTATCACATGTCATGCTCAAACACCGGATGCAAAAGCCGATAAGTACCTTGAAATTCTTCTCGCTGAAACGGGAGAAGTATTCTATTATAATGCTACCAACTACCTCTTGGTCCAGAAGGTGATCGAGAAATATCACCGAATGCCATATGACGCATGGCTGAGGCAAGTACAGTTCCCAGCCGCAGGTATGAAAAGTACATTTTTCGCGAATTCTGATCAGGTCATAAATAACAAAGCGCCCAGTTATTCTTACTATTATCGTGACCCTTTAACTGGCGCACGTTCAGAAAGAAATCACTTACGCCAAATCCACGAAGTTTTCCCCGTTATGATGCACGCTGATGCAGGCGCTTTCAGTACGGCGCGTGACCTTAGCAGCTGGATATCGGCACTTAAAAGTGGGCGTCTTTTAAATAAATCCCAGAGCATCGCCAGTTTGTGGAAACCGGTGCGGTTAAACAACGGCCGCACTGAGGGGTTTGGCGATGCTTTTACTGGTTATGCTTTGGGATGGCCAACGATGCAGCGCAGTGCCTACCCTGCTGTCACAGCTATTGGCGGTGGCAGATGCGCAGTCATGGTTTATCCCAAAGATGATCTCAGCATCATCCTGCTGACCAACTTAAGCGGCTGCGCTCCCCAAGAAATGGCAGATGTGATTGCAGGATATTATTTAGGGCGCTAATACAGTCTCATCAGATATTTTAGCAAAAACGCGGGTTATCTTTTTGATAACTGTCATTATAAAAATGATATGCAGGTTTAATGATTTTTCGTAAATTAGGGGATAACATATCGACATAGTCACATTTCATCAGAAGGTAAATGAGAAAATCCTGCCTGTTCTTTCTTATTTTGCTCACTTCAAGCCTGATCAAAGCACAATCAACTCATCTGGAGGAACTTCCCTCACCCGTACTCAGACAAAAAATTAAAACGGGCACAGAGGATACCAACCGCGTCCAGTTTCAGCTGGCTCTTGGCAGATTACTGCTTGATAATGCATCCAGTGGAAAAGCACAGCTCGATTCATCATTTATGCTGGCAAATCAGGCAGCAACACTTAGCCGCAAACTTAATTACAACTACGGAACAATCAATTCTATGATACTTGCTGCCCTGTGCTGGAATAAAAAAGGCAATTATACCAAGGGTACAGCAGTGGCGCAGGAGGTATTGACCTTTTCTGAAAAGGTGAACAACAGCTTTGGTATGGGTGAGGCTTATATTGTAATGGGACACGCCTACAATATTTCAACTATTCCCGGACTAAAGAAAAGAATGGAATACAACGAAAAAGCGATCGCGGTATTCAGAAAGAACAATGTCACATTCAGACTGGCATCGCTTTTAAAAGATAATGCAGAACTGCTTTTTCTGGCTCAACGAAAAAATGAAGCAGTAAACCTGTTGTTCGAAGCACTGAATATCGGAAAATCCATAGGTTACCGGCGTATACACAGTACATACTGGCTGATCGGAAGAACGTCCAACGAGATGGGCGATTTCCCAAATGCAATAAAGTATAATCTGCTGGCTATTAAAACCGCAAAAGATGTAAATGATACCACTTTACAGCTTTGCAGCATCTACCACACGATGGCAGTTACTTACAGCAGTATGGGCGATTATAAGAATGCCATCCCTTACTCCCTGCTGGCACTCCAGATTGCCAGGAAATACAATAACAAGGATTACATTGCTACGGTATCCATGGTACTGGCTACGGCCTACACCAGGACAAACAGACTCGATAAGGCGTTAATGTTGCTTACAGCGGTGCAAAGAAACAGTGCCAATGATCTGGAGAGGCTTGCTGTCACCAATAATCTGCTGACCAATCTTACCTTTGCAGAACAGTTCAGATCCGCAGATATTTATGCAGCGGAAGTCAGAGCCTTACTCGGGAAAATTTCAGCGAATGATTATGAGGTATTCAGGGGCTCCTATGCCGCCCTGGCGGAATATTACCTGCACAAGAGGCAGTATGCAAACGCAAGGTTTTACAATGACAGATATGCAGAAATCGTAAACAGTATCAATTATGCTGCAGAAATCCGACTCACAGAAAAACGATATTTCGAGCTGGATTCGCTGAACGGAAATTTTAGGTCCGCCATTGTTCATTATATGAGAGCTCAGAGGATTAAAGATTCTACAGATAACATCACTAAAGCTTACCAGGTTTCGCTGCTGCTTATCGAAAATGAAACGGAAAAGAAAAATCAGCATATCGATACGCTAACCAAGCAAACACTGGCAAAAGATGCCCAGCTGAAACGTAATCAGCTGATCCAGAATGCTATGATTGCTGGTGCAGTTCTGCTGCTCATCATCACCACACTGATCTACAGTCGCTACCGCCTGAAGCAGAAAACAAATCGTAAACTCGAACTCAGCCGGCGGCAGCTGGATCAGAAAAACATCTTCCTGGAAAAACTGACCATGAACCAGGAGAAACTTCTCATAGAAAAGGAATGGCTGGTCAAGGAAGTCCACCACCGGGTTAAAAACAACCTGCAGATGGTCACCAGCCTGTTGTATTCACAGTCCGTTTACCTGGAAGATGCCAGCGCCCTGCTAGCCATCAAGGATAGCCTCAGGCGCATGCAGGCGATGTCGCTGATCCATCAAAAGCTTTATCTGGACGAAAACACTACCACAATCGACATGGCCGGATACCTTAGCGATCTGGTGCGGTACCTGCATGAGAGTTTTGATACCGACAACCGCATCACATTTGAGCAATCTGTCGAGAAGATCGACCTTGACGTATCCCAGGCAATACCTTTGGGGCTCATCTTTACTGAAAGTATTGTGAATGCGATAAAGTACGCTTTCTTAAACGGAAGTCAGGGACTGGTCAGCATTTCTCTGCAACATGCTGGGCCTGATCATTTATTACTGAAGATAGCCGATAACGGGATCGGACTTCCTGAAGGTTTTGATACAAATGAGAATAATTCGCTGGGTCTCGACCTGATGCAAGGCCTTGCAAAGCAGTTAAATGGTAGTTTCCATATTGAAAATGACAATGGCGTTCACATTACAGTACGTTTTCCTGTTTTAAAATTTGAGCTCCCCGGGCAGCAGTCCTAGTTTAAAAAATAGATAGTATAACGGTACTAAAAGCAGCTAATCAAAAATGAAAAAAAGTATACTGATTGTTGAGGATGAATTTGTTGTTGCCAACTCACTTCGACTCACACTAAAGCAAGCGGGTTATCAGGTGGCCGGCATAGCGGCATCTTCTGAAGAGGCAGATGAATACATCCAGAAGCACAAGCCCGATCTCGTACTGCTGGATATCCGCCTGAACGGGAAACGTTCCGGCATTGATATGGCCAGGATACTCAATGCGCAGAACATTGCCTTTATATACCTGTCTGCGAACTCCAGTCAGAAAATACTCGAAGAAGCAAAGAAAACTGAACCATACGGCTTTATGGTAAAACCATACAGGGAGAAAGACCTTCTGGTGGCGCTGGATATTGCATGGTACCGTCAAAAAAACAGTACAGAAGCAAGGTTGCTGCAGGAAAAGCAGCTTCAGAAACAACTGCAGGAAATTGCAGATGACACTTCATCGGATGCCAGGGGAAAGTTTCTGAGGATCACACGAGCTTTACGGGTGTTTGTACCCTTTGATCTGATCGTATCAGGAAATGGGCAGCTGCATTCTGATCAGTTTACAGATTCCGCCTATCTGCGCATTGGTTTTGACGAATTCCAGTATATTGGTGAACAGGAGTTCATGACCATAGCAGGGCTAGATAAAAACGGCCTTGTTAAAAGCTACCCGGCAGAGTCAGTGGATCAAATGTGGCAGGATTGTTTCAAAATGGAATCAAAACTGATCTTTCAGCTGGAACTGAGCACAGGAACAGTAGTTCAGTATAGCTTTTACAGCCGGCAGCGCGATCTTTACACCGAGAAACACACTGCTATATTAAAACTTTTCAGCTCCTGCCTGACAAAAGTTACTGAGAAAATGGTTCTTACGGAATCTGCAGTACATTCCAAAACACCTGTCGTCGGCAGGCCAGATCATGAAGAATCGGGGCACCTCGAATTTAACGGCATCATCGGAAACCATCCGCTCCTGCTCGCGGCACTGGACCTCACCAAGCAGGTAGCGCAATACAACACCTCGGTGCTGATACTTGGCGAAAGTGGAACAGGGAAAGAAAAAGTTGCCAGGTCTATCCATTCAATTTCTCCAAGGAGCGATGCGCCTTTTATAGAAGTTAACTGCGGTGCCATCCCTCCTACACTGATCGAGTCTGAGTTATTTGGCCATGAACGGGGAGCCTTCACCGGTGCCACTGAAAGACGAAAAGGCAGATTTGAACAGGCCGAAGGAGGTACGATATTTTTGGATGAAATTGGCGAACTGCCGTTGGAAATGCAGGCGAAGCTGCTCCGGGTTTTGCAGGAAAAGGAAATCAACCATGTTGGCAGCAATGTACCCAGAAAGGTAGATGTCAGGATCGTTGCCGCCACAAATCGTGTACTGGAAAAAGAAGTGGCAGATGGCAGGTTCAGACTTGATCTGTATTATCGGTTGAATGTATTCCCTATCACTTTGCCTCCTCTGCGTGACCGGAAAAGTGACATACCCGCTCTTGCCTCCTTTTTCGCAAACAAGTTCTGTAAAGAATTCAACAAGGACTTCAATGGCATTTCGCCCTCAATGACGGAAGAAATGGATGCTTATCACTGGCCCGGTAATATCCGTGAACTGGAGAATGTCCTTGAGCGCTCGGTTATCCTCAACGATGGAAAATCTGCACTGCACTTGAAACAAAACCTGATTGGGAAAACTGCGGAACCCCTGGAAGTATCCTACGTAGAAACACTGGATGATGTCAGGCGGCTCCAGAGAGAAACAGAGAAAGCTTACCTGGTTTCCATCCTTAAAAAAGCACAGGGACGCATACGCGGTACCGGTGGGGCGGCTGAATTACTGAATATCAAACCTACAACACTGGAATCAAAAATAGCAAAACTGGGGATCGTAAAGGGAGATATTTCAGGTTGGGGATCATGATAACGCACAGTAATCCAACAGGATGGTCTGTAATATTTAAAGTAGCTGATCAGTCAATCTGCACGTCGTTGTTATCTTCTGGTTGTGCGGATTGTAGCTCCTTTTTAAAACAAATATTTCAATCAATTGTAATGCTTTCATAAAATATAACTATGGACAGCATTAATCAAAACCAAACCGAGCAAAATCATCAAAACCTGGACAGCGCTGCTGCAATTGGAAAAATAAAAGAACTGGTAGATATTGCAAAAACCTGCTTTTTATGCACTAAGTCGTCATCGTCAGAGTCAGTTGGCACACGCCCGATGAACGTGCAGGAAATTGATGACCAGGGAACTTTGTGGTTTCTTGTAGCTAATGACAGTCATACTTATCAGGATATCAGCAGTGATTCAAATGTAAAATTATACTTCCAGGGATCCCCTCACTCCGACTTCCTGTTTCTTGAAGGCACCGCAATCCTGTCTGCCGACAAAGCCAGGATCAAAGAACTGTGGAACCCGATCATGAAAACCTGGTTCACGGATGGTGAGGACGACCAAAGGATCGCAATCATCAAAGTTTCCCCGGAAACAGGTTATTACTGGGACAACAAACACGGTAATGTGGTTGCGGGAATTAAAACGGTTATTGGAGCAGCATTAGGCAAAACTCTTGATGATTCGATCGAAGGCGATATTAAAGTTTAACATTGAAATACAAAATTTTATTATATTAGTACGGTCGATGACTCTGTAGCTCAGCTGGTAGAGCAATACACTCTTAATGTATGGGTCCTGAGTTCGA
Source organism: Pedobacter westerhofensis (assembly GCF_900182595.1). GTDB lineage: Bacteria > Bacteroidota > Bacteroidia > Sphingobacteriales > Sphingobacteriaceae > Pedobacter > Pedobacter westerhofensis. Next base: position 12,354 of record NZ_FXTN01000022.1, read on the forward strand.
ACCTCAGCGGGGTCACCCGAAGCCTCACGCCAGTGGGGCTTTTTTGTTTAAAACACTTTTTAAAGGCGCTTTTTCTCAAATAACTATTTAATTTTAGTCATTATACACCATACTAATCAGTTACCTATTCTTGTTTGAAAATTGGGTAACCGATTTACTAAAAAATCGGCCTTGAGGTGGAGTATAACGAAGAATGTGTGGTATTAGGGAAAGACCCAAAATACCTGCAAAAACTTTAAAAGTGTGAGAGAAGAAAAACCACATCAAGTTATCAGTTTTGTATTGGTTATGCAGGGCTAAACAAGTTAAGGATGGCAGAGTTCCTATTTCTGCGAGGATACAATTGAAGGTTATGGAGATGCAGAGATTTTGGAGTTGACGCATGCCGAAGTGAAAAAACCTTATGATCTTATACTCGCTGATGCCAGTAGGGATTAAAAAAAGAATCGCTTTTTAGAACCCATCAAAACGTAGCTCCTAATTAATTAGAATTGGAACGTCTGATCCATGCTGTTAGCACTAAGTTTGAAAAAAAAATAGTTACTCCTAACACTATGAGATCACCAATCAGATTGTAAAGAAAGAAGTTCTCCCTTTGCAGATTTGGATCGTATGATTTACCTGTGTATGTTTCCCGGAACGGAAATGGGAAGCCAAAACGAATTATATCCGGAGATGTGTTATTTCCATCTCCATATAATATGGTCGCTAAAGCGAACAAAAAGATAACAACTAAACTTACTGTAATTTTCCTTTTCATATCATTGGAGGTTAATATTCCCGGATTTGTAATTGAGATGCTTACTTATACAATTTCTGCTCTGACGCTGAAAAATAACTGCTGCGCTTGCTTTTACCGGTATCCTTTTTGGTCACAGGCTTACCTGTTGAGCGCGTTTCTTTCCTGGTATAAACTTCAAAGTTTTTCTTCAGCTGATCTGCCTTCTTCCATTTCAGGAAATCAAAACTGTAATCCCTGGCTTCTTTAATGATCGTTTTGAGTCTGGCCAGAGGAATTTTTCCTGCAAGGCTTTCCGGGTGTACTTCAGCACGGTACAATACTTCATTCTTGATGATATTCCCCACGCCACTAAAAATCTTCTGATCAAGTAAAACATCGGCAATCTGGCTGTCAGGTAAATCCTTCAGCTTTTTCAGCGCCTGTGCGTCATCCCATTCATCGCTCATTACATCTGTACTGAAGTCGTACATCTCATCCAGCGTTCCATCCAGCCGTTCTATGGTACACACATAAAAGTACACATCGTCATTATTAAAGTGCAGGGCCAGCTTGGGGTTTACTTTCTTGGGTTCATGAAACTGATAGCTTCCGAACAATCCAAAGTGAATCCTGATTGTAAAATCACTGAAACAGATAAAGAAATGCTTGCCCCAGGATTTGAAATCAATGATCTTTTTATGTGATAATTCTTCCATATCAATCTCTGCATATCCCGACGCTTCCGAGACGATTTTATTTTTCAAGTAGGAGATTTTTTCCTTTAAAATGACGATAGATGGTCCTTCAGGCATATTTTGATTTTGACAGAAGAACAAGCAAAAGCATACAATGTTTTTTTACAGCCCCTGCGTTATTGTCCGTATCATTCTAAATCGATATATTAGCAATACAGTACTATACTTTAATATCAACCAAATATAGCCCATGGCAGAAAACACATATGACGCAATTGTAATCGGATCAGGTATCAGCGGCGGCTGGGCAGCAAAAGAACTTACTGGTAAAGGTTTAAAAACGCTAATGCTCGAAAGAGGAAGGAATTACGAGCATATCAAAGATTATAAATACGGCACACGTCAGCCCTGGGAATTTGAACACCGCGGCAGTACGACTAAAGAACAGCAGAAAAATTATCCGGTTATACATCGTGGCTGGGCGGCTAACGAGGCAGTAATGGACTGCTGGACCAATGAACAGGATAGCCCCTATTCAGAAGTAAAACCTTTCACCTGGTGGCGAAGCTATCAGCTGGGCGGGCGCTCTACCCTTTGGGGCAGACAAAGTTATCGCTGGAGCGACTTTGACTTCGAAGCCAACGCAAAAGAAGGTTGGGCGATCGACTGGCCTATACGTTATCAAGATATTTCACCCTGGTATGATTATGTCGAGAAATTCGCCGGGATCAGCGGCGCAAAAGATGGTCTCGCACATTTGCCGGACGGTCATTTCCTCCCGCCTGTCAGCATGAATATTGTGGAAAAAGATGTCGCAAGCCGGCTCAAAAAACATTACAATAACCAGCGCCATCTAATCAACGGTCGCGTTGCCAACCTGACTGAAGCAATTCCAGGGCGCACCAGATGCCAATTCAGGGACCGTTGCTGGGAAGGTTGTCCCTTTGGTGGATATTTCAGTACGCAATCGTCTACCCTGCCGGCAGCAATGGATACAGGCAATCTTACCGTCAGGCCATGGAGTATTGTAACCCGGATTTTATATGATAAGGACAAAAAGAAAGCAACAGGTGTCGAGATTCTGGATGCAGAGACGAATCAAACCTATCAATACCATGCGAAAATTATATTCCTCAATGCTTCCTCGCTGAACTCTGCATGGGTATTGATGAATTCCGCAACTGATGTATGGAAAGATGGTTTGGGCAGCAGCAGCGGCGAACTGGGCCACAATATTATGGACCATCATTATAACCTGGGGGCCTCGGGAAGTATTGAAGGCTACGATGACCATTTTATCTATGGACGCAGGCCAACCGGATTTTACATTCCAAGATTTACCAATCTTTATGGGGATAAGAGAGAATTTACACGTGGCTTTGGATATCAGGGAGGTGCCAGCAGAGACTCATGGAGCAGGGAAATTGCCGAACTTAACGTTGGTGGCGAATTCAAAGATGCACTAGCCCATCCGGGTAGCTGGAATATTGGAATGACCGGCTTTGGTGAGATCCTTCCGTACCACGAAAATAAAATCACCCTGGATCCCCACAGAAAAGACAAATGGGGACTGCCTATCCTTTCTATGGATGCTGAGTTAAAAGATAACGAGAAGAAAATGCGTACTGCTATTACATCGGAAGCTGCGGAGATGCTGGAGGCTGCCGGTGTGAAGAATATTCGCACATGGGACAGCGGACATGCCATGGGCCATGGAATTCACGAAATGGGCACAGCCAGAATGGGGAACGATCCAAAAACATCAGTACTCAACCAACATAACCAGGTATGGGATGCACTAAATGTATTTGTAACCGATGGTGCATGTATGACCTCGTCTGCCTGTGTGAATCCCTCGCTAACCTATATGGCACTTACCGCCAGGGCATGCGACTTCGCTTTTAATGAACTGAAAAAAGGAAACCTATAATTATTGAGTATGGACAGAAGAACAGCAATTTCAAGGGTAGCCCTCATTTTAGGTGCTACAGTTATCGGTGGCGATTTATTTATCAGTGGATGTAAAAACGAACATAGTGTTGCAGGTCAGACAGTACTCAACGAATCTCAGATCAATTATTTAAACGAAGTGGCTGAAACTATTCTGCCTAAAACTGCTGCATCGGGCGGTGCCAAAGAAGCAAATGTTGGTGCCTTTATGAAAACGATGGTGCGCGACTGCTATTCAGCAGAAGAACAGGTGATATTTTTCTCCGGTCTTGAGGAACTGGAAGAATCCTGCAGGAAAATGAATGGCAAAGGTTTTTTGGAGAGCAGCGCAGCAGAAAGAAAAAAACTATTGATCAGCCTCGATGCTGTTGTAAAAGAAGACAAAAAGAAAAATGATTTATTGAAGCAGAAAGAAGCTGAGAGACAAAAAACAGCACAGGCAGGCGGCAAACCAAATTACCTGAAAAAGAATCCCCCAGCTTCTTATTATGCAATGATCAGGCAACTTTCTTTACTGGGTTACTTTACATCAGAGATTGGGTACAAGAGTATGGGCTATGTCCCGGTTCCGGGCCGTTATGACGGAAACGTCACCTCGCATATATAAAGTGTTCCAGAGGCTCACAGCTGTATCCTTCAGTGTTCAAAAGGTCACAAATAATATGAGGTTTTAACTCTGTACTTACAATCCTCAGAATATTATCGCAATCATCAAGGTCAAAGTTATGTTCTGCAATCAGCGGAAGGGCCTTAAGTAAGGGTTTCAATTGCAGTACCTGCTTCTGCGTGACTACGCTTGTTTTAAATATAATCAGATGCATATTTTCTGTTTTTATATTAACTATTTTCCGGATGGGATTTATTCCATCCGCACATTTTTTCCTTCATCTCTTCTTTGAATTCGCGCCTTTCTTCGGGTGTCATATTTTTAAAGCGTTCCACCATCTTCCTGCGGCCCCAGGGGCCTCCCCCGTGGCCTTTACCGAAGCCGAACAGGATCTTACATAAGATAAAGATGCCCATCGCCTGCCAGAAAGTAATCGGATTGACGTGAAGAATTTCGGGAAGCAAATTGTTCCAGAGCAGCATCACCACGTAGCTGATAATAGCCAGTAGGGCCGCGATACCGAAAGGAATGAGAAAGAATTTTTTTCTGTTTCTATTAAATGTATTTTTCATTTTTTTTAATTGATCTGAAGCTGATACAGTGATATAATAATTTGACTGTAAGGGATTCCTTGTGTGATTAATATTCAATAATTTCCTGGTAGAGTTGTTTTAAACGCTTACGCAGGTGCAGCACAGCATAACGCTTTCGGGATACAAGGGTATTAAACTTTACGCCTGTCCTTTCCGAGATCTCTTCAAAAGACAGATCTTCAAGCTCCTGCCAGACGAAAACCTGCTTCTGCTCTTCCGGCAATTCGTCAAGTGCCAGTGCCAGCTGTTCCCAGAACAGGCTCCGCAGATATTCAGTTTCAGGAGTGCCTACTTCAATCATCAGCATGCTGATCAGATCAGTGGTGTCATCCTCATTATCTACTTTATACATGTCCTCCAGCAGGCTTTCGCCATGTTTTTTATGCTTGTCGAGTATTCTGTTTTTTGCCACCCTGTACAACCAGGCACTGGTTTGCTCAATCGGCTGTGCATTGATTACATTGCTGAACTGGTACCAAACATCCTGCAATATATCCTCTGCATCCGCATCGCTTTTCACCTGTTTACGAATAAAGCCCATCAAGCTTTTGCCATATGCTTTAATGGTTTCTATGATGTAACTGTTCTGGTCTTTGGGCATGTATGCGGCTTTCAAAATATTCGCTGTTTCTTATAAAGACGACTGTCTCAGATAAACATTTTATATAATTTTAAATTTATTGAATTTTATTTGAATTGGTAGCACTTAAGTCCTGAGGCTTTACATGATACCATCCATATCAGGCTGCGCAAAATATGGAGTTCTCTTAAGTTTCAGTCACCGTCATAGGCTGAATACCTGCATAATCGTCCCCAAAGCACTATGACAGCCATGTGTGTTAACGAAGAGTAAGCATTTCTATGCTAAATAGCGCAGTCGGGGCGCATATATAGCGTTCCCATAGCACACTCCCCGGTCATTACCGGTATTGGAACTGCCTGATAACGGCCCTGTACAGATCAGATATCCTCCCGCTTTGTTTTTTATACTTGTTCCTGCGCGTAAATCCTTAGCTTTACCACATGGAGAATGAACGCAGTAACCCCTACACTCAATTTAACATTGAAATCCTTGAGAACTGGAAAGCCAACGGCGTAAAGTACATCAAGCTGGTAGAATTGGACACTGATCTTCCTGTCAAGTTTTTTGAACTGATTCCTGATTCAGAAATTCCTGATTCAGAGGAAACGATCTATCCTATTGGATCAGATGACATTACTGAGCTTTTGGAACCTTTGGCCAAAGTGAAGTTCCTTGTACATGATATTTATCTTGAGGAGGAGTTTTAAATCTATGCCGAGGTTTAACAATTACCAGAATAATCCCAGGCTTTATCGATATACCACTCAACCCATTTCCTGATCCAGCCCACACGCTCTTTCAAAAACTTTGGGCTAAAGAAAAAATTGGACCAGTCTTCGAAATTATCATAGTGGAAACCCATGTAAAAGATCCACCACGCATAGCCGAAACATGGGATTGATGCGATCTCTGCATCACTCAATGACCTTTCTTTCTGATAATTTTCCAAAAACACCTTAAATGACCGGTCTGCTTCCTGCTGTGACATTACGTTAAACACCACCTGCAAAAAGAAATGGGCGTAGAACGAGGCAAGATCATTAACCAGATATCCCTTTCCCGCAAAATCAAAATCGAAAAAAGTAAGCTTGTCGTCATTCTCAAAATGAAAATTCTTTGGCAGAAAATCGTAATGACAGTATCCAAATCCGAAGCAAGCCGTATCAAACCCTGCCAGCATTGCCATAACTTTTTTATTGCTTTCACGCAAATATTCATATTCGTCAGGAAGCTCAGCGAAAGCTGGTTTGACCCGTTCAAGGGTATTAATTAACATGGAATTGATATTATATTCCTTTCGTGGGTGAATGAGTTCCATCGTTGACGTCAGTTGATGCAAGCGGCCCATTTCACGTCCAACAGTGGCCAACTGAGTATTGTTCATCATCTGACAGACCTTGCCTTCTGCATAACTGAAAAGCATCCCATATCTTAATCCTTCGGCAGCATTAAATGACTGGATCTGACTTCCATTCAGATCATACAAAGGATAAGAGAAACTGGCACCTTTTTCATGGAGAATGTTCAGCAATTCAGCTTCAGCCCTGATTTCTTCTACATTTCGATGCGCAGCCCTGTAAATTTTGAAAATATAATGCTCAGCCTCGTTTGCCAAAAGATAAGTATCGCTGACGTTATGAATTAATAGTCTGCATGTCATCCCTTTTAATCCGTACAGCTCTTCAAGGGCATCTGTCAGGGCAGTTGCAGAAAGCAAAGAATACTGTGTAGGAAAAATATCCATTCAATAAAGATAGACTAAGGATCAGAATATAAAATACGATAATAAGGATTTTTACGTTTTAATTAAAACAATTACGTAAATAAATCATAAAAATATTAAATTACAAAATGTCTGAAGAAATCTTACAAACTGCTGCGCACTGGATCAAAAATTTGAATCTGCAGCCTCATCCCGAAGGTGGTTACTATAATGAACTTTACCGCTCTAAATTAGAGGTAACAAGAGTTTCCACCAGTCTGTTCAATATTTACAATGCTTGTACCTCCATTTATTACCTACTTGAAGGAAAAGATTATTCAGGCTTTCACCGGATTGCTTCGGATGAGATTTGGTATTTTCATAAGGGCGCACCACTGATGATCCATATGATTGACAAGGCAGGTATATATTCGAATCAGGAACTGTCTGACAGGGCTACAGGAAGTCTTTCTTTCCTAGTAGAGGCAGGACTATGGTTTGCAGCAGAAATCCCTTCAGGAGCCGATTTTACCCTGGTAAGCTGTGTTGTGGCGCCTGGGTTCGAATTCGCTGAATTTGAAATGGCAGATCGGACCGACCTGCTTAACCAGTACCCTGAACATGCAGAAATCATTAGCAAATTAAGCAGGGATACAGATTAAGCTTACAGAACCATTTGAAATGCCTCCGAGAAATGGATGTTTAAAAGCTTTTAAAGGATATTAGAATTATTTTTACAATTATTTTCACTTTTAATTGCAACATAATATTTAATTTCTATCTTTGCACCTCCTTAAACGAAAGGAATTGATTCCGTAGCTCAGCTGGTAGAGCATTACACTTTTAATGTAGTGGTCCTGGGTTCGAATCCCAGCGGGATCACAGAAGATAGTATCAAAACTACGTAAAAGCTTGCAAATCAAATGATTGCAAGCTTTTTTGTTTTACCGGAAAACCCAAAATATGCAATAAATCGCATAAAAAAAGTGAGTGATTCGGTGAGTAGTTTTACAAAGTGGCATACTCACTAAAAACAACGTAAGTTATTGACTTACAGAAAGTTCAATCATTGAACGACTTGATACGATTAGACTGCAAGGCTAACTTTGTTAACTTTAAATCAGTCGATTATGAAAACTAATTTCAGTCTGCTCTTCTACCTGAAGAAACCAAAAAACTATGTTAAAGGTGCTGTTCCTGTATATCTGAGGATTACCGTTGACGGAAAACCTGTGGAAATGTCCGCCAGTAGAAAATGTGAACCGGAATTGTGGAACACCAAAGCGGGCCACATGATAGGCACAAAAGAAGATGCCAAAACCTTAAATTCCTATCTCGACAAAATGAAAGCGGGCGTTAATGCTGCCCATACCACTTTATGTGTAGAAGACGCAGAGATATCCGCTGAAGGCGTTAAATGCAAATATCTGGGCAAGGCAGAAAAAACACACACCATTATGGAGGCCATTAAAATCCATAATACAAACATGGCGGCACTTGTAGAAAAGGCAGATTATGCGGAAGGCACTTTGAGACGGTTTAAGGTACTGGAAAAGCACGTTAAAGAATATCTTTTATTCAGATACCAAACAAGTGACCTCAACATCCGAAATATAGATCATGAGTTTATTGATGGTTTTGATTTCTACCTGCACACCTCGAAGGATAATGATACCAATACCGCCAGTAAGCATCTTAAGAATCTGGGGAAAATCGTCCGTATATGTCTTAGAAACAAATGGATCATCACTGATCCCTTCTTTGGTTATAAGCTGAAATCAAAGCTTGTACAAAGGGAGTACCTTACTGCGGATGAACTGCAAAACATTGCGGGCAAAAAATACAGTACAGCAAGACTTACACAAGTTCGGGATTTCTTCCTTTTTAGCTGTTATACGGGTCTGTCCTATGCCGATGTGCAAAAACTTAAACAAACCGACATACGTATAGGGATTGACGGGGAAAAGTGGCTGTTCAGCTACCGCAAAAAAACAGGTACGCCAGTAGCTGTCCCGCTTATCCCAATAGCCGCTGATATTCTGGAAATGTATAAGGATCACCCTTTTTGTGTCAATCAGAACAGGGCGCTACCGATTTCCAGCAATCAAAAGATGAACGAATATTTGGTCGAGATTGCCGCCCTGTCGGGCATCGTCAAAACATTGGGCAACCGGATCGCCAAGCGCACTTTTGCCACTACCATTACCCTGCTGAATGGTGTGCCTATCGAAAGCGTATCTAAAATGATGGGACATACCAATATACGCACCACCCAACTTTATGCAAAAATGCTGGATGAAAAGGTAAGCAGTGATATGGCACCTTTAAGACAGATTTTCGCTTCAATTTAACCCTTTCCGGTCGGCAGATGAGCTGCCGACCGTTTTAAATACTTGATAAATAACATGGAAACGAAGATCAAAATTTCTGATGAACTGGTTATGAACCAGATTTACATAATAAGAGGACATAAAGTGATGCTGGATTCCGATCTGGCTGTGCTATACGGAGTGGAAACCAAACAGCTAAAGCGGCAGGTAAAAAGGAATGCGGAGCGTTTTCCCGAAGATTTCATGCTTGAGCTAAACACGGAAGAACAGTAAATCTTAAGGAGCCAATTTGGCACCTTAAGACACGGGGCGCACTCGAAATATAACATTATGGCCTTTACCGAACAGGGCGTAGCAATGCTTTCCAGTGTGCTAAACAGTGTAAGGGCTATTGAGGTAAACATTCAGATCATCCGCATTTTTACCAAAATGCGCCATGTGCTATCCGACAATACAGAGATCAGGTTGGAAATTGAAAAGATTAAAGGGAAACTGGATAACCAAGATAAAAACATGGAAATCGTTTTTCGCTACTTAGACGAATTGCTGGAGAAACGAGAACGGCCAGCGCCAAAAAGGACACGCATTGGGTTTAAACCAGACGAACTGTATTAACTTCAGACTGTGTTCAAAGTATTACCGCTGAACCTCAACTTTTTCAAACATTCTAAGAGGGCATTCTTTGAACCAAATTATTGCATTTTTATTTGTCTCGATCGGCGTAACACAATTCCTTTGTATTATATATGTTGGGTAGATCTTTTCATGCCAAATTTATTTATCATATACTCATAATCAAAAACTGAAGAAGACGTTTGAATATGAAATGAGTTCTTGATAAATTGCTGAAGATTATGGTCAAAGTATCTTTTTATTAGGCCTGTTATATAACTTGTATAGACTATGTGTTTTTGTATGTAATAAAATAAGGGAATGTAACTTTTTATCCTTACTGGTCGTTTAGAGCCATTCGAGACAATAACTTATAATTTAAAATTGTTAACTAAAGTAGGTAACTTAGTACATAAACAACTCTAGAATATATAGTATTGGATTTAACAAAAATTGGAAATATTGTGAAGGGAATCTACCGTTATTATCCGGTATCCAATTCATCTATTGAGGAGCTCGTGTCGCATTTGAAGGAGGGGCACTTTCCTAAAAATCATTTGTTGACCCAAACAGGGGTAAAGGATAATCATGTATACTTTATAGAAGAGGGTTGTGCACGTACCTTCTTTTTTGCAGGCAATACAGAAGTAACAAACTGGTTTAGTACTGAGGGCGACATCACTTTCTCCTCCACTTCATTGTATCATGCACTTCCTTCGCTAGAATATGTTCAGCTTTTAGAGGATTCACTGATCTACCAAATGCCTATTGAAGCACTCAATAAACTTTACGAAACCAATATCGATATAGCTAATTGGTCGCGCGTTATTCACCAAGATGCACTTCTAAAAATGCAGAACTTGCGATTAGATCGGTTATCGCTATCAGCTAAAGAAAGATATGAAAAGTTCACTACAGAAAACCCAGGGTTAATCGGTCGAGTGAATTTAGGTTTTATTGCCTCTTATTTAGGAATGACACAGCAACATCTAAGCAGCCTGCGAGCTGAAGTGCGATTTTAAGATACATTAAATTTAATCAGCGCCGGGTTTCTTATTTTTGTCTTTTATCAATTTATATGAAGACTGAAATCCAAAAATGTCTCGACGGTGAGATTTTCAATACCTCGGATCCCGAGATACGAGACCTGATTAAACGGGCCCGCGACATTACAAAAGAATATAATTATCTGGCAAGTACAGATACTGTAAGAAAGAATTTTTTTTTAACAGAACTGTTTGGAAGTATAGGCAAGAACGTTTCAATTGACACCCCGTTTTACTGTGATTATGGAAGGCATATAACAATTGGCGACAACGTGATCATAAATATCAACTGCACCTTCGTTGACTGTAACAGAATCGATATTGGAAACAACGTATTGATTGCCTCAAATGTGCAGATTTATACTGCTACGCATCCTGTTGAGACGAACGAACGGCTTATTGAAAACTGGACGGAAATAAATAGCAATCCTTTTTTTCGTACGTACGCACTTCCGGTTAAAATCGAGGATAACGTGTGGATTGGAGGAGGAGTAATAATTTTACCTGGAGTAACTATTGGGAAGAACTCTGTCATAGGCGCTGGAAGCGTTGTCACTCGTTCAATACCTGAAAATTCTGTAGCCTTCGGCAATCCATGCAAAGTTATCAGAGAGAACAATTTAACTGTTTAACTATACATCAATATATAAATGAAAAAAATTAAAGCAGTAATATTTGATCTTGATGGTACATTAGCCAATACATTACCATTATGCATCTCTGGATTTAGAAAATCCATTGAACCCCTGATAGGCCGCTCCTTGTCAGATGAAGAGATCATCGGAACTTTTGGTCCATCGGAAGAAGGCACTATTATGGCACTGGCACCAAAACACTACGAAAAAGGCATTTCTAGTTATTTAAAATTTTACAAAGAACTCCATGAAATGTGTCCCTCTCCCTTTGAGGGCATTGAAGCTCTATTAATTACTTTAAAAGAGAAATCAGTAAAAATTGCCATGGTAACTGGTAAGGGTAGGCACAGTACCGATATCTCTTTAGAAAAATTTGGCATTGCTAAATATTTCGAAGCCATCGAAATCGGGATATCGAAAGGACCACGGAAAGCTGAGGGAATACAAAATATCTTAGACCTTTTTGGGGATATACGAAAGGAAGAAATCATATACGTCGGTGACGCTCCAAGTGATATCATAGCAAGCAGGAAAGTCGGGATACCGGTAGTAGCAGCAGCCTGGGCAGAAACAGCTGAGCCTGAAAAGTTGAAAGAATTAAATCCGCATATGTTTTTTGATAGTATAAGCGAATTTAGTCATTGGTTAACTTTAAGTATATGAACGGTAGGTTGTGAAGCGCGTTGTACTTCCTTTAATCTATCTCTATAGTGCTCATGGGCAGTTTCCTGTCACTGTCTTCTCCGTATATGCCAAAAGCGGGAACAGCAGCAGCCCAGTGCGGAGGCCGTTCCGCAGGCCGAAAATGCGGGACGGCCAGATTGCAGGCATTATTCAAGTAGATGTTAGTTATGATTTATTGACTGATAATATCGTTATTTATTTTTTCGATCTTTTGGGTAAATAGATAGCACAGGTTTAGCAATTCCACCAATTGACTATAGAAAAATAACATATCTGTCAGTTCCTCCCCATCTGGCGATTCAGCAGCAAAATGAATCCATCCTTCGTATAGCTCCCAAAGCTTAGTACGGGATTCGTGAATCGGATGGTTCACGAAAAAATAAGATATTGATGGCACAGGATTATCAAGATCCTCATCTGAGATATCAACAGGTTGATAATTTAAAGCCTTTAAAATTTCTTCCATAACATTCTATTTATTAATGAAACGATACATCATTCTTAATTGATCTACAAAATCTTTAAAATCACCCTCATAGTGTTTCTTTAGTACTAAGAGTTGAAATTGGCTTTGCTGAAAATAACTGATCAGTTGGCTATCATTAACGGAGTTCAACAGCACATATTTTCTCGGGCTGTAGCTCAGCATAGCAAAGAAAGCGGTATTGAAGTAATATTGTAGCGGATGTATTCTTCCTTGAAGCATTAATCGAAGTTCCAGTTTATAATAATCCCCCATGTCTTTCCATAGAAAACAGATTTCTGGTGTTTCATTATTAAAGGCGCATGGCGTCATATACGATCTTCTTGGCTTGCCTTTTACATTACGCATTCCATATGTATAACTATAGTGTGTGTACAACCTTCCTGAAAGTAAAGGAAGCGCCTTTTGCCAGAAATCAAAAAGCTGATTAAAATTATTTTGGTTCTGTTTCCGTTTTTCAGCGAGCTTATGAGCGTCTTCTTTATATCCCGGGTTAGCAACCAAGGCTATTTTCTTCATGTTGAAGCAAATCTCAACGAGGTTTTGTTGTTCGTCCGAAAGATCGATTTCAGAAAGTTGCATTTCATTAAGCACGTATGTTGTAAAGCTTCTTACCTCGGTTTTAGCCTTGTTCAAAATCCCTATATAAGGAATTAGAAAGGGATAATGATTTGTTCGGAACCTTTCATTGTTGTTATCTGCCAAACAGAAACCCAACACCAGGTGTGTTTCTCTAGGTGGCTGTTCTTGTATTGAATGAACTGCTTTCCGTAGCTCCGCTCTCTTTGCAGATACTACAGGGAGTTGTTTTCCAGGTTTATATAGGCCTTTATACCTCACTTTTGACGACACATGTAAATTATCCTTCGACTTATGGATCATCAGGTATTTAGATCCCCCTGTTTCCTGATCAAAGAATCCCGGCCAATAATAGTCCTCGAAATTATATTCAGCGTAATAGTACATCAGTTGGGTAAGCGAAAAATAAGCGTATCGACTCAAATAGTTTTCATGGGTATCAACGCTGCAACTCACCAATAGTTCGGAGGTGGTTACCTTAAGGTAAACCATTTCTTCGGGCTCTTTGTCCAGAATTACACCTATTATAAGCAGCTCATTGCTGAAAGATATCTTCCTGATTTTAATGGGGAAATAACCCCTTTTTGGTTTTCTGATCTCGGAATATTGGTTCAGTGTATTTTCTGTAAGTATTCTTGTATTAGGGGTAAAGGGCAAATGAAAGATGTTCGGCGATGGAATATTTTTATCCGCCATAAACCACCTCGCTTTCTTTTTTTAATTGTGTGTAGGATTCTGCCACTATTGCAAGAGATTTTATCTTTTCACCGCACATAATCTCAGTAAGCTTTAAAAAGGTGGAAACCCGGATGAATATTTGTTCCGCATCGGCTTGTTCAACCTTAAAATCATCTTTGTAACGTGCAGCGGAATAACTTTTTACCATAATATCAAAGAGCCGTTTATCATCTTCCCTGCCCGATAAGAAGAGGCTTGATGGTGCCAAAGAAAAGCTATCGCACAACCGAAGCTGTCTATATAGGTTGTGTATATCAGAACGGTATGCCAGATGAACCCTTATCAAAGCAATACAGCATTGTTCTACAACCTGATGCGCCATAAATGCACTTAGATTGTAATGTTGGTTCGTTAGGCATTCTTTTGCACTTTTTAAAAAACCTGTTGCCAATGGAAAGCGGTGGTTGTAATGTTTTTGGGCTTTTACTGCTCCCTGGGTGGGTATATAATTTATGATATGAGTGCGCTGCACCATACCATCCCGACTATAAAGAATCTGGCTCTCGTTATAAATAGTAATGAAAAACCTGTTATTGGCCTTTATTGCATCCGCAATAGTTTCTTTCCCATGAGCCAATATGGTGATCTTGCCGAAGGGATAATGATTATTGGCAAAGTCCTGCACCTCGTGTTCAATTCTGGTAACGCTTTCGGTTACCATCAACAAAAAATAATGATAGTTTTCTGTACGGTGTTCTTCTATAAAACACCCGTCATTGACTTTAAAATCGATGTTTTTCCCAAAGCTATAGATTTGCTCGGGCTTGAATTTTTGAACCAGCTCTTTTATAAAGGCCGAAAAGGTTTCTTTCTGGAAGTGACCAGATTGCGAGAATTGTGTTTCCATAATCGTGACATTTTTGATTTATTAGATCAAAAATGCTGTACGGCAATGCCGTAACCTACCACTAAAGCTGGTATCTTACTACAATACATTGGTTCATTACTATATTAGGAATTTATTATATTTGCTTTATGGAAACGCCTACAAAATCTAACAAAGTGCATATCGGCAGAAAGATCAGCCGTATCAGGGAAATACGTGGTATAAAACAAGATTTTCTTGCTATTGAACTTGGTGTAAGCCAGCAAACGATTTCTAAAATTGAGCAAAGTGAAGAAGTAGAAGAGTCGACCTTGGAAAAAATTGCGAATGTTTTAGGTGTTACTGTTGAAGGAATAAAGAATTTTAGTGAGGAATCAATATTCAATTATTTTAACAATTTTCATGACAGTAGTACTGGTGACTTCCGACAACACTGCACCTTCAATCCTTTAGATAAAGTAGTTGAGCTTTATGAGCGCCTGCTTGCGAGCGAGCGTGAAAAAATCGAAATCCTGAAGAATACTAACAAATAATAGTAGTATGTTGATTGACTAGATAAAAGAAGAGCTCATTAAAAGCAATCTATTTGTACATGGCTCCAATTATATCTGCATTTCTATCGTCATACCTAAATCATCGTTAATACCGAAAGTAGCCTTAAATCTTTGCGTTCAGGCAAGTAAAGGTTACATTGCGTAACAAAACTTAAAATAGAAATGATTATAAACCGGAATAAAAGTTAGAATTAGCAAGCTGTAAACAATTAATGGCAGCAGCTTGCTAATTAAATTGCAAACTTTTCATATCTGCATGCTATTTAGTCGCCCTTTTTATGTTTGTGAGGCTTAAGAGAAGGGATGTTTTTAGGAACATCTTTATTATCTCTTTGACGTTTATCTGGTTTACCAGTTGATTCAGCAATTTTTTTCGGTCCTGTTTTGATTCCCATAATATTTAATTTTTAAAAGTTTAATAATCTCTAATTTAGCAGGTTAAATAGCAAATTAAGAATAAATAATAAATAAGTTATTAACAGAGAATTTATGATGTATATACATCGTTTTCTCTAAGGTACTGAGAACTTATATCCGACTTTTAACTAGGCATGTGCAAATTAGTTAAGCAATAAGCTATCGGTGTAAACTCTGGCTTTGAGTTTTACCTTTTTTCTTCTTTTTCTTTTTACTTCCTTCTGTAGCGGATGGTTGTGGCGCTATATAAACAGGCTCCATAAGCATACTTAATAAATCAGCGCCCAGCTTTCCGGTTGTTCCGATCATTCCCCCGACGCTTTCAAACAGCCCTTCCGCCACACTTTTGCCCAAATCGTTGATGGTGTAGTGTCCGGCCTTTTGGTAAGGCATATTTTCCAGTAAATTCATCTGTGTTTTTTGGGCAGCCGTCCCATTTTTCATTGTATTGACATAGGCAAGGGTATCTTTCAGCCCCCTGTTATAATCGAAAAAGTCGTCGAACAGGCTTTCCCCTGATTGTTTAAATGCGGTACGGTTAAATTCGCCAAGCTTGGCGGAATGCGCTTTGTTTCTTCCCTTGGAGGTATTCTGCGGGCTAAGCTTAATGGTATTGGTAATGTCCTTTCTGCTGACAATAATCTGTATATGATCCTGCCGTCCCTCTTTGCGCTCGCCTGTTTGCCTTATCCCGCCCTTTACTTCCTTATCTGTGTGTTTATAATAACGGTAATTTTCGTGCTTGCCGTACCAAAGCAAATCTTTATGAGCGTTAATGCCTGGTCTTTTGAAGTTTTTGGCATACTCATCCATTACCTTTATCGCAAACTCCTTTAGTTTTTCCTTTGTACCTTCCTTGCCATATTTTTCGTAAAGGTGCGCCAGTTCCTTTTGGCTGGGGCTGATGTTGATCAGAAAAAATTTACTGTCACTGCGTCCAAGTTTGGCAATATTCCGGTCTAGCGTCATCCTGACTTCCTGCCTGCGGATTTCGTTACCGGTGCCGTTAAACCAATTTTCCAGTTCCAGACCTTTGCCTTTTTCGGTCTGCATCTGGTTCTCTTTTTCAAGGTAGTTGACCAGTGCCCCGCTGCTCCCCTTATTGTCTCCCGTTTCTGATGTGGTGATGTTGATGAACATAATTACAGATTTTCAAGTGATTGTCTGGCATGGGCTTGCAGTTCCTCTTTCTTGACATTAGCAGTAGTCCAGCCGAGCGATTCCCTTTGGGTGATGTAATATTCCAATATTTTTCTGAAGCGTGATTTTAACAAAGCCTTTTCTTCCAGATGGGTCTGTGTTTTGGAAATGCCCCGTTCCAGTGCCGTCATGCGCTCCGCAAGCTTTTTTGCATTTTCAACATCCTGCGCCATAAACTTGCCAATGTCCTTAATGTACAATGTGTGTTGTTTTGCTATGGTGACCAGTGTACCCGAATCGCTGAAGATAGGCAACAGGAAATCTTTTTCCTGCGTTTTAAAAAAGCCAATAATTCGGTTATTTCCGTTGACCAGCTCTTTTTTCAGCAGTTCGTCATTCAGATCTAAGGGGTCTTTCTTGCTCCGGTAGAAATACTCCACCATCTGTATGATGGTCGTCTTTTTTGTCCTGCCCAGCTTGAGGGCGATCTTTTCCAGTTTGATATCGGTGGCTACAGGGTAGCGCACCGATTTTGTATTGATATCCTCCATGTCCTGTTGTTTAAGGATTGCTTGCTGTCTCGATAATAAATCTTATTTGAGTCCCCCTTTGCGGATGCCATGAGGGATTATATTCGATATAGCCGTATTCTACAAGGTCTTTGATGTTCTTATGGTAGGTGGCAATAGATCTGATGCGGGAGAACCGCATTAGTTTTGGCCTGCTGACCTGAAAGGGTTTTTCAGGCGCGTCGCTATCGCTGTAGTAGAACAATGCCATCAGCAGGCTGATGTGGGTGGCGTAAAACCGGCTCTCCACTGCCACCCGTTCAAAATATCCGCTAAGGGCATGGTGTTGTATATTCAGATAGTTCTTCATATTATTCTCCTTTCAATATTTTTTCTATTTGTATTCTGCTGTAATACATCGTACCTCCAATCTTGCGGAACGGCAATGTCCCGTTGATGCGCAGGTTCTGTAAAGTGCCTGCTGATATGTTCAGCATTTTGCGCACCTGCGCACTTCTGAGCCATTCGCCATTTTGCTGGCTTTCGGTCTTTTGTCCGACAATGCCCTTCATTTCCTGCAACAGTTCCGTTTTGAACTGGCGGAGGTCTTCCATTGTGATGATGTCCATTTTCATAAATTGCGCTCCTCTCTAATATTTCAATTTGCCGATTAGCTGGCTAATCATATGGCTAATTAGCTGGCTAACTGCTTAGTTAGCTAATTGGTATACCTGAAAGTATACCGTTTATGGTTCCTAAAAGGCTTGCAAAGCCCCAAAGTAGCCCCGGAGGCTACTTGAAACCCCTGTAGCGATAGCGTAAGGGCAAGCAAGTAGGGCTCTGCCCAACTTCCGCTTGCTCAGCCCCGAAAAGGGACTGACTGCCTAGACCGCCTTTCTTCCGCCAATAGCTGCATCCTAAAAAGCCCACAAGCTCTCGGACTGCCCTGTATTAACGTGCTGTGTCCGTGGTTTTTGTTACACATAAGCCGTTGTTAAGTGTATATATAGCTATGTTATTATATGCATACATATCTACTTAGCAATAGGGATATATAGCTATATTGGTGGTGGGGTTTTCTCCGCAGTCTCGCCTTTTGCGCCTACCCACGCTAATAACTTCTTTCGGGAAAACAGCAATTTACCTGCTGTTTTTGAAAAGGGAATTTTGTTCAGTTTAACCAGACCATAAAGCGTCGATGCTTTATAATTAATCAGTACGGCCGCCTGTCTGGTATTGAGCAGTTCGTCAACATCATGCCTTTTCAGGTTGCCGCTTGAAATGGCATTCCTAACAGAATTTTCCATAAGACTGGAAAGTTCACTAACAGATAATGCGGTAAATAGGATTTTCTCTTTTTCCATAAATTTCGTTTTATGGATACAAAGGAATGGTGAAAAATCCCTTACAAAAGCAATGACATTAATGTAATAATTTATGTTTTTTAAGGATGCTTAGCATTTCTTCGATATGGGGGTTTATCGGCTGGCTTTCCTTGATAACCTTCATGCCTTTCAAGGCATTGGCTGATATGACGTTTTTAATACTTTCCGGTTTAGAGCCATCAAAAACAGAAAAATGCCGTTTTAAGCTAGTGACATATTCAATTTGGTTAACGCTCCGGTTGTATTCATGGTTTAAATTATACGTGCTATACATTAATGCGTTCAGTACACTACGCATATCACCTCTTGACGTTCTTTTAACAAACGGATTTTCAGGCCGCTTTAATATTTGCGGAAATGCATTCGAACCAAATGCAGATCCTAAGAAATCTGTTAGTTCTTTGTTGCTTAGTGCAGCTTCCTCTTTGCCCTTGCTGGTGTTCATAGGTGCAGTTAAGACCCGCCATATTGCCTTGACCTCTTCCAAATCACACATCAGTTCAATGCGAGGAAAAGCAAGTGACGGACTTTTTTCAATAACGGGGGTACTTTTTTCAGGTTCAGGTTGTTCGACTAGCTCCGCTTTAACTATAGCGGGATTTTCTTTTTCAGGGACTTTTGAAATTTCAACTACTTTTAGATGGCTGTCAAAATGTAAACGTAATCCTGGGCTTCCTTCTGGTAGACTGCTGTTGATATTATTAATTTCTATAAAACCCCTGTACAGACTGGCTTGCAAATAGCCTAAATTATAAAACAAATCTTTGTCGAGATCACCGTCAAAATATAGAAAATCAAGGCAATGCAGGCAAAACACTTTTAGGTACTGTACTTTCTGTTCGTGCGGGAGTGCCGGATAAGATACGCCCAGATTAAGTTGAAATGCACTAATGCCCTCTTTGTAACCATCGAAAAAGCATGGCTCAAAAATTTCTTTTTGTTGTAAATCCCATTCGCCGTAAGATTCATTTGTATAATCGACACTGGTACTTTCTTTCATATTCAGGAAATCGTACAGGTCTGTATCACTGATAAAATAAGCCTTACCATCCCTAATCAATTCCCTAAACGGAAAGTAGCCCAATTTATCAATCAAGTCAAAACGGTTGTCTTTCTTCCCTAGATGACCTGACTTTTTATGAATGAAAGAAACCTTCATATCATCATATATATGACCGGAATAAGGACTGAAATTTTTAAGGTGATGAAAAAACATAAGTCTGATTTATTGATTATGGACTAAATTAGCTAATTTCTCAAAACTGTAAACTTTTGTGCTTATAAAACCAAAATACTTACCTAATTCTAGCAATACCATATTATTACTTTAGAAATATTTATGGTCAAATTTTACTATTGCATTTTTTTATTATAGCAGCCCTAAGTTTACTACGGCGTGTAATTTGGTTTCCTTCGTGAGCATGAGAAGAATGACTATATATTAAGAAAGTGTAGGTATATTCGTCAGACCAAAAAACTTATACTTGTCTAAAATTAAAAATACATGAATACTATCGGCTCTCAATGGAGAAAATGGGATATGCATATACATACCCCCGAAACCAACCTTAGTAACAATTATATGGCTTCTGATACGGAAGATGTATGGGAAGTTTACTGTAAAAAAATTGAGGAGTCGGATGTGAGCGTTTTTGGAATAACTGATTATTTCTCATCCGAAAATTATTTCAAATTCATTGAAAAACATAAAATTTATTACCCCAGTTCGAATAAAGTTTTTTTTCCAAATATTGAATTTAGATTAGAAGTCTCGGTCAATAAAACAGCTGAGGAGGTTAATATTCATGTTATCTTTTCACCTGAAGTGTCTAAAGACAAAATCGACGAGTTTTTATTGAAACTGGATACTAACATAAATGTAGAAGGTACTACCCAATCATGTAGGCATCTCGAATCGAAAAATGATTTTGAAAAGGCGGCAGTTAGTCATGTAAACATTGTAAACACCTTAAAAAAGGTGTTTGGCAGAAATAAATGTTACCTTTTAATTGGTGCGGCTAATAATGCGGGGTTAAGGCCTGATTCGAAATCGCCAAGAAAACTGACTATAACAGATGAAATCGACAAGCTATGTGATGGCTTCTTTGGAGGTGAACAAAATGTCGATTATTATTTGGATACCGAAAGATACGAGACACAAGAAAAAGCCAAGAAAAAGCCAGTGTTAACTGGCTGTGATGCTCATTCATTTGAGGACTGTGATAATTTCTTGGGGAAAAAAGCGATTATCTTAGGGGATGGAAAAAAGAGCGATGAAGTCATTAAAAATGTTACTTGGTTAAAAGCAGATACTACATTTGAGGGATTTAAGCAAATTCTGTTTGAACCTTCTGATAGAGTTAGGATAAGTGAGTTGAGGCCGAGAGAACCAATCAGAAAAATAGAAAGCATAAAATTTAATTTCCAACCTAATACAGTAATAAAAAAAGCTGGTACTGCTACTTCTGGGCAGCCTTTTTGCCTATTGAAATTAAAAAACGAAATAAAATTTAGCCCTTTCTTTACATGCATTATTGGAGGTAGAGGAACTGGAAAAAGTACGATAATTAATATTTTGGCGGAACGCTTAGGATTAAAGACGGATTTCTTTAACAAGGACAATAACTTACTTACTACAGGTTCAAACAATGTTAAATTCAATAATGACGAGATAGAGATTATAGGGACGGAAGAAATAGAATTCGT
Organism: Pedobacter westerhofensis; assembly: GCF_900182595.1. Lineage (GTDB taxonomy): Bacteria > Bacteroidota > Bacteroidia > Sphingobacteriales > Sphingobacteriaceae > Pedobacter > Pedobacter westerhofensis. The sequence continues at coordinate 33,850 of NZ_FXTN01000022.1, forward strand.
AAGCCAAGGCAAGGTTGAACGATTGGCTGAGGGCGACGAACTTACATCACTTGTCTACAATGAGAGGATAAGGGAAACAGAAAATGGATTTTTTGAATTAGAGGCCTCTTTTACTGATCAAATTGAAAAAAATGACGAGCTAATAAAGCATCTGTTTGAAATAGATAACTTACAAAGTGAGCTTAAAGAGTCGGAAAAAGAGCTTTTAAATAATCAAAAAATAGTTGATTCAGAGAAAGATCCTAGGTATACAGCTATTACACAGAACATTAATACTCTCGGCTCTGAAATGCTAGCGATCGAATCTAGCAAAAATAGGTACTCAACTTTGTTAGGTTTTGTGAAGAATATTATAACGCAGACTGTAACAAGTAAAGATAGTAATGAATATGAAGCTAGAATCAGGGAGATTTTGAATATCTTGAAAGATTTTGAAGAAATCACAGAGACAGAATTAGAAATTGTTACTGAATCCAAAGTATTCAAAGAAACAGATAGCACTTATGAAAGGTTGACGACCGAATTACAGGCTGAAAATCAATTACTAAAAGAATTTTTCTTAGAGAAGGGAACTAGTGAGGAAAGCATTAAGGACTCGCAAAATGCTTCTGAAAATATTGCCAGATTAACACAAGAAATAGAAGAGGAAAGTCAAAAAATTGCTAATGTTAAGTTGAAAATTGCTGAGATCGATGACTTAGCCGACGAAATAAGAAAAAACTCGGAAGATACTACAGCCTTAATATCTTCCTGCCTTGATGCCCTTAATGAGAAACTAACCACCAATAATGAAAATGTAAAAGAAATCAAATTCACTTTTGAATTCAATCGCGCTAGTTATAGAGCTGGTTTATTTGAAGAGTTCTACAGAATTTTCAGTAAGTATCATTTACCAAGTACACAAGTTGACAAGGTTACCGAAGTGTTATATTTGATAGAGCCGGATGAAAGTCTTCTCGCTATGTCATTCGAAGATTTTAAAAAAGAAATTGATCAACAATTAACTAAAAAAGGCTACAATAGGAATACGAACTACCTTACTATATTTAATAATATTTTTGAAACTAAAATAAATTTTTTAGTGTATCAAATTTTAATTAAAAAGCATCTTTTTAATATTTCCAAATACATCAAAATAAATGGATTCTATGGGGAGCGAGAACTAAATGCTTGCTCGTTTGGACAACGATGTACGGCAGTTATCGTTACACTTTTAATGACTGGTGTTAAGCCGCTAATTGTGGACGAGCCGGAAGCACATTTAGATAACCGTCTTATTGCTGATTACTTGGTACAGCTTATAAAAAGTAAAAAATTCGATAGGCAGATTATATTCGCCACTCATAATTCAAATTTTGTAGTAAATGGTGATGCAGAATTAACACATATTTTGGAGATACCTGATAATGGAATTTATACTAGCATTAGTACCACTACTATTGAAAACCTAAATCATCGCACGAAATTACTGAAACTTGAAGGTGGTGAAGAAGCCTTTATAAATAGGGAGAAAAAATATGGCATAAAAAATTAAATGCTATTATGACGAGCTGGATATTCTGGAGGATGCTGACCCCACTAGATGTGCATAAATAAAGAACTGATTTAGGCTTGCAGTTTTGTAAACCCTGTCATTCCGGCGCATA
>NZ_FXTN01000023.1 GCF_900182595.1 Pedobacter westerhofensis
AACTCCTTCGGGTATGCTTTTCTCTGTTGTGACATAATTTCTGTTAAGATAAGTAATCCTCTTAACTCTGTGTCTACTCAAATGTAGCAAGTCCAATTCCACCCAAATAGCGCAGTGCTAGCCCTCTGATAGCACTATATTAAACTAGTTAAATTCAGCGCTATCAGACGGCAAGCAGTGCGCTATCACTGCGCTACTACCCCGGAACAAACTATGGTAGAAATACGGTAAAGTGGGCTAAAAAAGTCCCGCTATGCAAGGCTCCGGGTGCCCCTGGTCTGAACGTCTGCATAAGCGCCCCACAATCGTTGTTTTTTATTGCAGCCGGATCATCCTAATGATGAGTTAAATCAAGGTAATCAATCCCGGTGTCAGATGTCCCTGTTGATATCCCAGTCCTCCAGGTAGTCGGCAACCTTTCTGACAAACATCCCGCCCAGTGCACCATTCACTACCCTGTGATCGTAGGAAAGCGAGAGGAACATCATATGACGGATCGCGATCACATCACCAAATTCGGTTTCCAGGACCGCAGGTTTCTTTTTAATTGCGCCTACGGCAAGGATCGCTACTTGTGGCTGATTGATGATCGGCGTCCCCATTACATTTCCAAAAGAACCTACGTTGGTCAAGGTGAAAGTACCGCCCTGCGTTTCATCAGGTTTCAGCTTTGAGCCCCTTGCACGTACAGCCAGGTCGTTTACCGCTTTGGTGAGGCCAACCAGGTTGAGCTGATCCGCATTTTTGATCACCGGTACGATCAGGTTGCCGCTGGGCAGCGCTGCTGCCATACCGATATTGATATCTTTTTTCTTAATAATCTTAGTGCCTTGTACGGATACATTGATCATCGGGAAGTCCCTGATGGCTTTGGCTACGGCTTCCAGGAATATAGGTGTAAACGTTATCTTTTCATTTTCGCGTTTCTCAAAGTTCTTTTTCACCTTCTCTCTCCACATCACCATATTGGTGACATCGGCTTCAACAAATGAAGTAACATGCGCAGAGGTCTGTTTGCTCATCACCATATGGTCTGAGATCAGTTTACCCATGCGGTCCATCTCAATGATCTCATCGCTGCCGCTCATGCTCGCAGCGGGCTGAGACTTCGCAACCGCTGCAACCGGGGCAGCAGATCCATTGGCTGCAGGCAGCTGATTTACATTCGGCGCTGCCGGCTGTACTGCGGCAGGTTGTGCAGAAGGTTGTGCGGAAGGAGAGCTTCCGGCCGCAGATGCAGTGGTATCAGCAGAAGTATTTGCCGCACGCGGAACATCTTTGCGGCCATTCTGCAGGTAATGCAGCAGATCGTCTTTGGTCAGGCGCCCATCAGCACCTGTACCCGTAATCAGGTCCAGTTCTTCAGTACTGATCTGCTCCTGGGCAGCAATATTTTTTACCAGCGGAGAATAAAAACGGTCCGTGGATAAGTTTTGTGATAAACCCGAAGGTGTAACGGTTTCCGGCAAATGTTCCAGGCCCGGGATCTGTGCGGCGTCTGAACTGCCCGAAGAATATTCATCAGCAGGCTTGTACTCAGATTCAGCTGCCGGAGAATGATTTTCTTCAGCAGCGGGTGCCTGGCGCTCCGCTATTACTGTGGGCTGGCTATCTGCCAGGGCAGCAGGTTTACTTTCTTCCACTGCAGGTTTAGCTTCAGCCTCATCGGTTTCGATCAGGGCAATTACAGCACCTACCTGAACAACGTCATCTTCTTTACAAAGCTGACTGATCAGTTTTCCCGACACGGGTGACGGAACCTCTGAATCCACTTTATCCGTGGCTATTTCTAACAATGTATCATCTAAACTGATCATGTCACCAGGTTGTTTCAACCATTTGATGACCGTTGCTTCCGCAACACTTTCGCCCATTTTAGGTAACAATAATTCGTATTGTGCCATTTAGTTTACAGTAAATTTGGTATTTCCTATTGGATACAAAAGTAAGCTATTTAGAATTAATTTACATCTTCTTTGAGCAAATTCAAAACCATCGACAGCGCAGAGCTTGCAGAACGTTCAATGTTCTGGATCCTTTTGCTGCCAAAGTTAAATACTTTGGACACCACTTTTTCGCGGTTTGCCACTGCAATCCAGACTGTTCCCACAGGTTTGTCCTCTGTGCCACCGTCCGGTCCGGCAATGCCGCTTACCGCCACGCTGTAGTCCGTATCAAAATGTTTAATGGCCCCTTCGGCCATTTCCCTTACGGTTTGTTCGCTCACCGCGCCATACGTATTCAAGGTATCTGCCTGCACGCCCAGCACAGATTCTTTCAGTTCATAGGAATAAGTGACTGCTCCGCCGGCAAATACTGCCGAGCATCCGGGGTGTTTGGTGATCAGGTGAGCAATGTATCCGCCGGTACAGCTCTCCGCAGTAGAGAGCGTGAGCCGCTTTTCTTTCATGATGTTCAGGATAGCCTCCTCCAGCGCGATATCTTCTTCAGCCACAATATATGGTTTCAGCTTATCAACGATCTGACGCACGTATACCTCCACATCATCCTTCAGTTTTTGTTCATCAGGACCGCTCGTGCTTAATCTCAGCCGCACCTGCCCCAGTTTGGGCAGATAGGCCAGCTTGATCGATGGCGGTAAACTGTCTTCAATATCTGCTATCTCCTGCGCCAGAAAAGATTCGCCCAGGTTTGCCGTCAGGATGGTTTTATGATAGATAAAAGGGAGCGCGAATGAACGCGTCAGCTTTGGCAGCACTTCCTCTCCCATCAGGTACATCATTTCAAAGGGAACGCCGGGCATCGAAACAATAATGTTCGGGCCCTGCTCAAACCACATTCCCGGGGCAGTGCCGTTTTTGTTGCGTAAAACAATACAGCCGTCCGGCACATCCGCCTGACGAATATTCAGGTCGATCATCGGGCGGTTGTTGCGTTTAAAGATCGCTTCAACATCTTCCAGCACACCCTCATCGCGCCGCATCCCCATATTGAAATATTTCGCCAGCGTAAGCTTCGTAATATCATCCTTTGTGGGGCCAAGACCACCGGTAATCAGGATAATACGGGCCCTTTTCTGAGCCTGTTCCAGTGCTTCGATGATATGATCCGCATCATCAGATACGGAGGTAATCTGTTTAACCTTAATTCCGATTGCATTCAGCTCCTTCGCCATCCATGCAGAATTGGTATCTACAATCTGGCCTATCAATATCTCGTCACCTATAGTTATGATCTCAGCTAACATAAAATTCTTTAAAAGCGTGTATAATAAGCCTGTTGCTTGCTTAGTTTTAAGTCCTGCAAAATTGATGCCTTCACCTTGATCGTCAGGTTGTAACTTCTGTACGTACCAATCGGAATCCAGTGGATACTCATATCCCAGCAGTGCATATCCCTGTAGATGGAAAATGATGTAGGAGATAAACCGCTGGTCTTAAAATCGTAACCCGAGGTAAACTGCACTTTCCATTTCGGCGTCACGTTAAAGTCGCCGTTAAAGTTTAACGTATTTGTTGTAGTCGAATTGAATTCGGTCAGCGGCTTGCTGTAATCAAAACGATAAGAGAAGGTGAAATTCCATGGAATTTTAAAGTCGACAAATGCGTTGGGATCATTGCTCACTTCCTGCAGCTGTGCGGCCTGCTCCGGTGTCATTCCCGTTTTCTGAATCTGCTGTTTTGTGTTATCAATTGCCTGGTTCCGTGCTTTAAAAGCTTCTGCATTCAGGCTGTACCCAAAAGAGAAACCAAAGCGCGTTAGTGATGGTACAGTGTAACGGTCGATCATCTTACGCACTTTTGCAGTGGTACTGATAATGGAGTCGCGCGTATCGTAAAGACTGAATGCACCGTCATAGGTAAAACCAAGCTTGTCGGTAAACTGCGACCGTCCGCTGAAAACCGGATCGGTAAGTTTAAAGGAAGTTGCCAGGAAATTGTATGAACTGTTGATACTTAAGCCCTGGATAATCGGGATCTTCCTTGTTCCTGTACCGGTGGTATCTTTTGCAGAAAGCACTTTGGCCTCTACCGTATTGTCTAAGCCGAAACTAATACTTCCGCTTTCACCTTCAGCAGGGCCGCCATAGGTTGTTCCTGAAAAAATGGAGTATTTCTGCTGCTTGCCGGTTGTGATATTCTTTACCGGGGTTCCGTCCTGATACAGCAGGTCCTTGTAGTATCCGTAAGAGGGGGCAGAAAAATCAGGGCGGTAGCTCAGGTTCACGTTTGGCGTCATTACCCAACGGAGGGCTTTTAAGTTCCCCAAGTTTTTAAACTGTGCCGTATTGTAGATCTTGGTAGACACCCCCATGTTAAAGGAGTATTCGCCGGAACGTTTGAAGCCGTCAATCGTATCCATCACTGTGGTATAGGGCTGCAGCACCCCGCCGGAAACAACTCCTTTAATGGCAGTGGTTTTTGTCGACTGGAACTGCCATTTCTCCACGTAGTTTGTTCCTGCAGTGAAGTTAAAATATTTAGCCGCTGTAAAGTTGATCGATACCGGAACTGTATGCTGGATACCATTGCTAAGCTTGTTCAGCGATTCCTGTCTGAATAAAAGACTGTCTTTTGTGGAGATAGAGTTGGTGGCTACCACACTATACCCTACCGTAAGCTTCTGGTACCACTTCTGGTCCCCAACCCTTTTTTTAGAATCAAAAGGGCTGAAGGTAGGTACGTTCATACTGAAGGAAGGCAGCGTAATTGCCACATCTTTCGACTGCGTATTCTGGCTATGTGTAGCCGCCAGGGAATAGTTGATCCCATTCGAAAAATTCTTCGAATAACTGATGCCCGATGACAGAATGTTTTCTGCAATCGCATAAGGGTTGTAGGAGTTACCGCCCGCTGTGTTTAAATTGTAGGCACTGGTTTTAATGTTTACGTTGGAACTGAAAGTTGTTCCCGGCTTGGCATTCGCATCCTGTGTATGCACCCATTGAATACTAAAATCCTTTCTCGGCGTATATTCAGGTGTACCTTCCAGTCCGTAACGGTTACTGGCATATTCCAGCTTAATATTGCCCGTATATTTATATCTCTTTTTATAGCTCGATGTCACTGATGCACTGTAAGAGCCCCTGGTATAGATAGTCCCAAGAAATTTGGCATCCCAGTAATCATTCAGGATCAGGTAATAACCCCCGTTCTGGAAGTTAAAGCCCCTGGTGGCATCATCACCAAAGCTAGGGATAATCACCCCGCTGTTTTTCTTATTGGGCTTGGGGAAAAATGCGAAGGGAAGGCCTAAAGGCAGCGGAATATCCTCAATCTTTAGATAAACAGGCCCCGTGATAATCTGCTTGTCGGTCACGATCCCTTTGGTGATAAACAACCCGTAATGCGGATGAGGCAGGTCGCAGGTACTGTAGGTCATGCCCTTTACGTTGATCTCATTATCCGGCTGGCGCTTGCTTTGTCCCCCTGAAAAGAAACCTCCCTCCTGTTCGGTGAAAGTATTAAACACCCGGCCCTTTCCGGATTTGGTATTATAAAACAGGGAATCCGCTACCGAAGACCCTTGTTTATCCATTTTAAAAATGGGCTTCCCCAGGTACTTATTGCTTTTTGTATCCTTTCTGCCGCTGGCAAATACCGTATTTGTTTTAGAGTTGTATGTAATATAGTCCGCATCCAGCTCAAAGTCCTGGTAAATTACACGTGCTTTACCATACAGATAGATAATGCTCTTGTCCTTGCTGAATTTCGTGGAGTCTACCGCAGAATATTCAATCTTCTCATCTCCGGCCTTGATCACCTTCTTATTTCTGGAAGTATCCTGAGCAAGCCCGGGAACCTTTCTGGTCGTATCCTGACCAGCCCGCGGCAGCTTTTTAGTCGTATCCTGCTGTTGCATCACCTGCATAGCGGACAAAGAAGAAGATGCAAACGCAGAATGTCCGGCAAACACCAGCAATACGAATGAACTCAATAAAATAACAGTCTGTAAGAATCTCAAATTCGTGAATGAATGTAACAATTGCAGTAGTGTTTATCCCAAAACGCTCAAAATTAATGAAAAATATAGCATTGCCGGGAGCAAATCCCATTTTGCCGGAATATATTTGCCTATCATCATGCAAATACAACATTATCAACGTTTTATACTGTAAAATTATTTTGCTGTGACCATAACAAATATGAGAATACAAGGCAACATTTGGTAATTTAACGCATAGCATTTACCGCAATGGAAACTAAAAATTTTATTATACTATCTTTGTCGCCAAACAAACTGGAAAAATCGGTGTATTCATTATACGGATACCTGAAAATCTGAATATTTAGATGATATTAAAAAGAAGTATATTCCTGTTCACACTTTTGCTGATCATCAGCGCAAAGGGTGTTTTTTCACAGGGATATAGGGTAAAAACAATTGTAATTGACGCCGGCCATGGTGGCGACAAGCCCGGCGCGAGAGGCAGTTACTCACTGGAGAAAAACATTGCCCTGCAGGTTGCACTCAAACTGGGCAGAAAATTTGAGTCGGAAATGCCCGGCGTAAAGATATTGTACACGCGTAAAACCGATATCGATGTATCCTTATACAAGAGGGCAGAAAAAGCAAATAATGCCAAGGCTGATCTCTTTATTGCGATACACTGCAACTCCATGCCCGATAACAGAGTAGTTACAGGTTACACGAAAAGGAAAGGTAAAAAGATCGCGAAGTACAGTTATGTACAAAATAAGACAACCCGCGGAGTAGAAACATTTGTTGCCGGAAGCCACCGTTTGCATGAGCAGGATGGTGCCATCAGGGAGAATGCCGACATAAGTCTTGAAAAAGACTATAAAAAGAATTATGATGGATACGATCCTAAGGATCCCGAAACATTTATTATACTATCTTTGTTTAAGAATGTATACAGAGACAAAAGCCTGAGATTGGCCAAGCTGATCCAGAACAATTACACCAGAGAGAACCACCGTTTGGACAGGGGTGTAAAAGAACAGGGAATTTTAGTCCTGCAAAGATGTGGCTTGCCTGCTGTACTCACCGAAATAGGGTTTATATCAAACCCTGCCGAAGAGGATTACATGAATTCGGCAGGCGGACAGGCGGAGATTGTGAACGCAATCTTCAAGGCCGTAAAAACCTACAAGAAAGAAACTGAAGTAAATTAAGTAAACTAACATAAGTGAAAATAGCAAACGAAACCAAAGTAGGCATATTAGCAGCCTTTTCAATCGCGGTACTGATCATCGGATATAACTTTCTGAAGGGTAATTCAATTTTTTCAAGCGAAACTGTACTATATGCCAGATATGCCCGCGTAGATGGTCTTCAGGTCTCTAAACCCGTCCTCATCAACGGATTCCAGATCGGCCGTGTAGATAAACTGGTTTTACAGCCAAACGGCGAAATCGTAGCTACACTAAAAATCAAAGGCAAATACGACATCCCTAAAAACAGTATTGCACGTTTAGAGGGAACAGATTTACTTGGCAGCAAAGCGATCGTAATGGCTTTAGGTACAGGCAAAGATTTTGCCGAGGATGGCGATACGTTAAATGCTAATGTAGCGCAGAACCTGATGGAAGCTGTACAGCCAGTGCAGAAGAAAGCAGAGCTGATCATCGGTAAAATGGATTCTATCCTTACAAGTGTAAATACCATTCTTAATCCCGATTTCCAGAAAAACGTAAACAAAAGCTTCAACAGTATCTCTGCTACGCTGGCTTCGCTTGAAGGTACTTCTAAGAAAGTTGACGGACTGGTTGGTACTGAAGGAAGAAGGATCTCAGCGATCCTTGCCAATGCTGAATCGATTTCTGCGAACCTTAAAAATAACAATGCCAAGATCAATGCGATCCTAAACAATATCAACACCATTACAGACCAGGTTGCTGCTGCCAACTTTAAACAGACAATCGATAACGCAAACAAAGCCGTTGCTGATCTGCAGGGCATCGTTACAAAGGTAAATGATGGTAAAGGAACGCTTGGCTTACTGGTTAACGATACTAAAATGTATGATAATCTGAATAATGCAAGTAAGAATCTGGATAACCTGATTATTGATCTGAAAGAGAATCCGAAGAGATATGTACACTTCTCTGTATTCGGAGGAGGTTCGAAGGATAAGTAAGAGTCTCGGCTGATTAAGGCATCTTCAGTGGATTGTTTATTGGATTTGCGGATTGTCTGAGTTTTTTTTTATAAAAAAGGGTTAAGGAATTTTGATGCTGCCTACCGCTGAAACGCGCTAGAAGGCATCAAAATTCCTTAACCCTTTTTTATTAGCGTACCCATCCGATTTTACATCCCTGCAAATCCAATCAGATCATACTCCCGTGTCAGCTGCATAATCAAATGTCGACCCTTAAAGGGGGGGCGGATCCGGGGATTTTGCATACCTTTCTACCGATTACATTTCTATTGGCTACATTTCTATTCGCTACCTTTCTACCGGCTACCTTTATAATGGCTACCTTATAATGGCTACCTTTCTACCGGCTACCTTTCTATTGGCTACATTTCTGCCGCCAGTAGCATGAATGCGAATTTGACTTTTTACTACATCCGAAATTTTATATCTAACTCTCCCATATAAATACGCATATCACTATACGAGTTATGAATCTCGCAGGTATGCACTATCCAATCATACAGCAGGTGCAAATCCTGAACCTATAGCGTATCCAGGTCTTAGCCATTAAAGTTTGAAAAATCCAGGTAACCATTATAGAGAATAGCATGCAGGTATAATGCAATGATATAATTCAGGTGCAGATCGAGAACTTGTAAATCATACAGGTTTAAATCATGAAAGTTTGAAAAATACTGGTAACCATTCACAGATCATGCAGGTATAATATGCACTGATATACTTCAGGTGCAGATCGAGAACTTGTACATCATACAGGTTAAATCATGAAAGTTTGAAAAATACTGGTAACCATTCACAGATCATGCAGGTATAATTATGCAGGTATATATGCATCATGCAGGTTTACATCATGCAGGTATACAACATGCTGGCATACATCATGCAGGTTAGACATCATCCTGGTATGCATCATGCAGGTATGCATCATGCCGGTATACACCATGCAGGTTTACATCATGCAGGTATACAACATGCTGGCATACATCATGCAGGTTAGACATCATCCTGGTATGCATCATGCAGGTATACATCATCCAGGTATGCATCATGCCGGTATACATCATGCAGATATGCATCATGCACGGATGAGTGAGCCTTTAGGGTTTTCTGGGATTATAAATAAGTGTGTACAGTATGACAGCATAGCGTTCTTTTGCGCAGCAAATTAATGCAGCTGTCAGACTGTATACACTTATTTATCCCCCCGGCAAAATCCCCTAATCGCGAACGGTAATTAAATAGCGTATGTATTTCCTTCTATAGCCAGCTCAGTATTCTCAAATACTGTCAGCGCCTCTTCCAGTAAAGGTATCAGCGTTTTGTAACGTGAAGAAAAGTGCCCGATCAGCAGTTTCCCCGCGCCAACTGTTTTGGCAATCTGTGCAGCCTGAAGCGCAGTAGTATGATGCGTCATATTTGCCCTGTCCAGCAGTTCGTCCAGAAAAGTAGCTTCATGGTATAACATCGTGCAGTCCCGGAGGCTGTCAAGGTATGAGCCATCTGCAAGTGTATCCGAGCAGTAGCAATAACTTTTGGGTTCCTCAGAATCGCGCGTATAGTCAGCATTGACAATAAGTTTGCCCCCCGGCAACTCCAGGTTCAGTCCTCTTTTAAGCAAAGGATAGTATTCAACAGGAATCTGATCTGCTTCAAGTTTCTCCGAAAGCAGTTTCCGCTGGCGTTTTTTCTCTGTAAATTTAAATCCTGTAGTCGGGATGCGGTGGTTCAGAACGATCGTTTCCACTGTCATATCCCCATTCTCAAAGATCACTTCTGGAACATCCGCAGTAGTAGCTGTAAATTCAATCTCGTAACGCAAAACCGTATCAGAATATTTAAACTGCATTTCAAGGATTTCCTTCAAAGGAGCCGGGCCAAAGATGCGGAAAGGTTTGATGCGCCCGTTCAGGTGCATGGTAGACAGCAGGCCAATCAGCCCAAAATAATGGTCTCCGTGAAGGTGACTGATAAAAGCAGCGTCAATTTTGCTGGCTTTAAGGCCAAACCTGATCAGCTGATGCTGCGTACCTTCACCACAGTCAATCAGGTAGATCTTCTCGTTACAATTTAAAAGTTGTGCTGTTGGATTTCTATTAAATACAGGAGTAGCGGAACTACTCCCTAAAATGGTAACCTCAAATTTCATTAAATCTCCTGATCAAAGCTCCCTAGTAATTCCTTTTCAATTTCTTCCATGAAGATCAGATCTTCAGCTTCCTCCAGCTGTCCTACAATATTCAGCGACTGGTCTATAGAAGACATCTCCAGTAACTCCAGGATGCATTTTGTAATACCCGTCACAATAAACAATCCATTAGCTTTTTTACATAGCCTGTCCCCTACCAGGAGACAGCTCAGATCTTGCGAGTCGTCACATGCAGACACTTGAGAAAGATCCAAAACTATATTACAATAGCCTTCAGTATTCAATAAGATGAATTCAGATTTTAACCGGGGAGCGTTTTCCGTGGTTAAACGGGGTTCATCCAATCTGAGGACAACATACTTTTCGTGTTTATCAACTGAAAATTTCATATTAGTGCTATTTGATGCTAACAAATTAAGAATTTAATTTGATAAAATTGCACTAAGACTTTCTAAAACATTTTGCTCTATCCTGTTCAGGATATCGTCCTGTTCGTTCTTAATGAACTGGTCGCCTGTGATCTGTTCGTAAAGCTCGATATAGCGGTCAGAAATAGAGTCCACAATCTCAGGTGTCATCGCCGGAACAGTTTGTCCGTCTTTCCCCTGAAAACCGTTTTCAATCAGCCATTTCCTTACAAATTCTTTCGATAGCTGCTTCTGAGGCTCATTTTCTTCCTGGCGCTGCTCATATCCTTCAGCATAAAAATATCGCGAAGAGTCTGGCGTATGGATCTCGTCGATCAGGAAAATCTCGTCCCCAACCTTACCAAATTCATATTTTGTATCCACAAGGATCAGCCCTCTTTCAGCGGCCATTTCTGTTCCTCTTTTGTACAGTGCCTGCGTATATTCTTCCAGACGGTCATAGTCCTGGATCGAAACGATACCTTTTGCAAGGATGTCTTCCCTTGAAATATCTTCATCATGGCCTACATGCGCCTTGGTAGTTGGCGTGATGATCGGCTCAGGTAATTTATCATTCTCCTTCAGGCCGTCCGGAAGTGAAACACCGCAAACACTGCGTTTACCGGCACTGTATTCTCTCCAGGCGTGGCCTGCAAGATAACCGCGGATCACCATCTCTACTTTAAAGGGCTCACAAATCCTTCCAATCGTCACCATTTCATCCGGTACGGCAATCACCCAGTTAGGAACGATATCGGCCGTGGCCTTTAAAAATTTGGCAGCAATCTGGTTCAGTACCTGACCTTTAAAGGGAATAGCTTCAGGCAGTACCACATCAAATGCGGATATCCTGTCTGTCACCACCATCGTCATCAAACGGTGGTCAATCGTATATACATCACGTACCTTGCCCTTGTAAAAATTGCTCTGTTTTGGAAATTTAAAATTGGTTTCTTTTATTGCTCTCATGTTGTTGATGGTTCACATCAATTTATTGTTAAAAATTACTGTATATCTCCGTAGGCTTTCAAAATCCTCTTCACTAATTTATGTCTCACCACATCTTCACCTGTAAGGTAGATAATTTCAATACCAGGGATATCATCCAGGATGCGCAGGGCATTGTGCAGGCCAGACATACCCTTCTTCGGTAAATCGATCTGCGTAACGTCGCCCGTTACGATAAACTTGGCCGAAGGCCCCATCCGTGTTAAAAACATTTTCAGCTGCAGGTCTGTAGAGTTCTGTGCCTCGTCCAGGATCACAAAACAGTTATCCAAAGTCCTTCCGCGCATAAATGCGAGCGGGGCGATTTCGATCGTCCTGTTCTCCAGGTATAGCTTTAGTTTCTCGGCCGGGATCATGTCGTCCAGCGCGTCGTATAAGGGACGGAGGTAAGGATCTACCTTTTCCTTCAGATCGCCCGGCAGAAAGCCCAGGTTCTCCCCTGCCTCAACGGCCGGCCTTGTTAAAATAATCCGTTTGATCTCTTTGTTCTTCAATGCACGTACTGCAAGTGCCACGGCAGTGTAAGTTTTACCAGTACCTGCAGGGCCGATTGCAAACAAGACATCGTTCTTAACGATACTGTCTACCATGCGGCGTTGATTAGCTGTACGGGCTTTGATCATCAGTCCGTTGTTACCAAAGACAATCACCTCACCGCCACCGCCATTCAATTTTGCGGGGCCGGCATCTTCCAGCTCTGCGATATGTTTGATGGCCAGGATCGACTCTATTTCACTGGTATTCAGCGAGCCGTACTGCTCAAGGTGCCCCACCAGTTTACCGAACTTCTTATCGAATAATTTCTGCTCCTCTTCATCACCTAACACCTTCACCTCGTTGCCTCTGGCAACAATTTTCAGTTTTGGAAATGCGCGTTTGATCAACTCATAGTGTTCATTGTTAGAACCCCAGAATTGTGCCGGATTTACTGTCTCTAATGTTAGTTTAAGTTCGTTCAAAATATTGTTTTTAGGATAGAGGTGTATATTTTGATTTAAATTTGAATATTTGCAGGCGGGTTACCGCATACGCAAGAATAAGAATAAATATTCAATATTTAATGGCCATTATCACTTTAACGACAGATTTAGGTTCCAAAGATTTTTATCAGGCTGCCCTCAAAGGCAGTATCCTGACGATCTTGCCTACAGCTACTATTGTTGATATCACCCATGAAGTTCCTTCGTTCAATATTTCGTATGCGGCCTTCGTTTTAAAGAATGTTTACCACTATTTTCCTAAAGGTACTGTGCACCTGATAGGTATAGATTCTGTGTTCAGCGAAAACACAAAATACGTAGGCCTGAAATACCAGGACCATTATTTTGTTGGTGCAGACAACGGCATCTTTTCCCTCCTGTTTGATGGCAAGCCAGACGAAATTGTTGAGCTCAATATTATGCAGGACCTGAAATATTTACACTTCCCGCTGGTCGATATTTTTGTGAAGGCTGCCATCCACCTGGCCAAAGGCGGAAAGCTGAAAGATATCGGGCTGCCAACCGATGGTATTGAGGAAAGAATGCTGCTGAACCCCGTTATCGAAAAGGATATGATCCGGGGAAGCGTCATCTATATCGATACCTTCTGCAATGTGATCACCAACATCACCAAAGAACTGTTTACGAAAATACAGCGTAACCGCGATTTCACCCTATTTTTTAGGAAAAGTGAGACCATCACCCAGTTGAGCTGGCATTATAATGAAGTGCCCGAGGGGGAAAAACTATGCCTTTTCGGTATCAGCAACCACCTGGAGATCGCCATCAACAAAGGAAAAGCCAGTGGATTGCTTGGTTTGCACCTGAGCGATATCGTCCGCATCCAGTTTCACGGATAATCTCTTTTTGTCCAGCTCCGCAAACCCGCTGTGTGTTTCTTCATTTTCCGTTAGCGCTTCTCATGTCCAACGCTCACATGAGGATCAAATCCAAACATCAAACATCTCCCCGGATTCCTTTCATTGACTACCTAAATCCCATTTGTTACATTTGTCGTCCTGCTGAGGCATAAAGTTTGCTGCATCAGGCTAAATAATTTTAATATGATCAGATCCTTGCTCCTTTTTGTTCTTTTAAGCATCTCCTTACCATCTATGGCCATTCAGGCCGATACCTCAGCCTATCAGTTTCAGCGTTTAAAAATCAATGGTCTGCTGGCAGAACGAAGCGCAAAATTTGGTCAGTACGATCTGAGCCTGAATGCCAGAACAGGTATTTTCGGACTGCAGACAAAAAACGATTTACGAAATTCCAATGAGATCCTGAGAGGGATCATCCTAAGTGACAATAACATTTTTCGCGAACTCAAGGTCCTGATGAACTATAAGGACCAGGAAGTGCAGCAGGTACAGAGCAATGCAAGCAGCACCAATAAACGGATTGAAGCGTACATGCTAACGATCAAGAAATTACAGCAGCAGAATGACGAGCTGAAGGCACAGACTGCCCAGGTAGCGGAGAAAAAGGACACCAGTACTTACCTGATCATCGTATTGTCTGTGATCATCGTTGGCTGGGGAATATATAGCCTCAGCAGGGTAAGGCGGAATGCATAAGTTAAGGGGGCTCAATAGCTTAAGCCCCCAAACTTCAATTTTTAATTATTGAAATGCGCAATAATCAGTGAAGCTAATTCTTCACCAATACGCTCCTGAGCTTCATTTGTAGCCGCACCGATGTGTGGTGTCAATGAAATCTTAGGGTGTGATAATAAAGCCTGTAAAGGTGTAGGTTCATTGTCAAATACGTCAAGCCCTGCGAAAGAAACCTTGCCGCTATCCAATGCATTGATCAGCGCCTGCTCATCAATCGTACCACCTCTTGAACAGTTTACCACGCCTACTCCCGGTTTTACCAGGTCAAATTCAGCCGCGCCTAAAATAGGTTTGTCTGCAAATGGCGTATGCAAAGTGATGAAATCACTGTTTTTGATTACTTCTTCGAGAGATACAGTTTTCACAGGAATATCCAGCGAAAGATCGCCCTGAAATTTCAGTGTAATAGCACCTTCAAAGGGATAAAGGTCATAGGCAAGCACATTCATGCCTAATCCTAAAGCTACCGAAGCAGTTGCCCTTCCGATCCTTCCAAAACCAATGATACCTAAAGTTTTGCCTTTCAGCTCAACACCTTTGGCATAATCCTTTTTCAGTTTGTTAAAGCTTGTAGCCCCTTCAACCGGCATTTTGCGGTTTGCATCCTGTAAAAAGCGGACACCGGTAAACAGGTGCGCAAATACAAGTTCAGCTACAGATAAAGAAGATGCTGCAGGCGTGTTTACCACGGCAACACCTTTTTCACGTGCATATTCCACGTCAATATTATCCATTCCTACACCGCCACGGCCAATCAGCTTCAGGTTAGGGCAGGCATCAATTACATCCTTACGTACTTTGGTTGCACTTCTAACAGTGATACCATCATAATTTTGCAGTGCTTCAATCAGTTTATCCTGTGGAACGGTTTCTGTATCTACAATAAAACCGGCTTCTTCTAATAATCTTTTTCCGATAGGATCAATCCCATCGTTCGCAAGTATCCTAGTCATTAAATTTTATTTTTGGTTTTTTTCGGCAAATTCCTGCATCAGTTCTACTAATGCGTGTACGCTTGTAATCGGCAGGGCATTGTAAATAGAGGCTCTGAAACCACCTACGCTTCTGTGTCCCTTGATACCTTCCATGCCGTTCTCTTCAGCAAATTTCAGGAATGGTTTTTCCAGCTCAGGATTTTCCATCACGAAACAAACATTCATTCTTGAACGGTCTTCAACGGCACAGGTACCTTTAAACAATGGGTTTCTGTCAATCTCAGTATATAAAGCATTTGCTTTCGCAATGTTTTCTTTTTCAATTTCAGCCACACCGCCTTTAGATTTTAACCATCTCAGGTTCAGCATCGCTACATAAATCGCAAAAACCGGTGGCGTGTTGTACATAGATCCGCCCTCGATGTGTTGTCTGTAATCCAGCATAGAAGGGATCTTGTTGGTAGTTTTACCTAAAATCTCATCCTTGACGATGACAACAGTTGCTCCGGCAGGGCCGATATTTTTCTGTGCGCCAGCGTAGATCAGGTCGTACTGAGATACGTCGATTACCCTGCTCATAATATCAGAAGACATATCACAAACTACAGGTACCTTAGTTACAGGTACAGTCAGCAATTCCGTTCCGTAAATTGTGTTATTGGATGTAAAATGGAAATAAGCACTATCTTCAGGAATAGTGAAATCCTTAGGGATATAAGTAAAGTTAGCTTCTTTGGAACTAGCTACAACGTTCGCTTTTCCAAAGTTTTTTACTTCCTTAATGGCTTTGTTGGCCCATACTCCGGTTTCAAGGTAACTTGCGGTTTGTCCTTCGTTCAGCAGGTTCATCGGAACCATTGCAAACTGCAGGCTTGCACCACCCTGTAAAAACAATACAGAGTATCCTTCAGGCACATTTAACAACTCTTTCGCTAGTTTAACAGCTTCTGCTACTACCGCCTCAAACTCAGGTGTACGGTGGGAGATTTCCAGTATCGACAGCCCGTCTTTAAAATCTAAAACGGCTTGTGATGCCTGTTTAAATACTTCCTGGGGTAGAATGCAGGGACCTGCTCCAAAATTATGTCTCATTTTATATGCTATTTATATTGATTGTAAATGTAATTGTTTTATCGAAATTAAAGCCGGCTTTTTGAAATTAACTACTGAAAGCATAGAGCTTATATACTATTGCTTTGAGCTGAAGGCAGATGCTTCATCGAAGAGATCATTTCCGAGGGCGATGGCGCTGCGAAAATTGCGTTTCCTGCCACCAGTACGTTTGCCCCGGCATTTACCAGGTCGGGCGTATTGTGCAGGCCCACGCCTCCGTCAACTTCAATCAGCAGATCCGGGTTCAGCACATTGGCCAGGCTCCTCAGCCGGCGGATTTTGTCCAGTGTATTGGGAATGAATTTCTGACCGCCGAAACCAGGGTTTACAGACATCACCAGCACCATATCCAAATCAGAAAGAATATCGCTCAGCAGTTCTACCGGAGTATGCGGATTAAGGGCCACACAGGCCTTCGCTCCTGCTTCGTGGATAGACTGTACCGTTCTGTGCAAATGCGGGCAGGCCTCATAATGTACCGTGATCATTGATGCACCCGCTTTCGCAAAGCGTTCGATATACTGATCAGGGTTTACGATCATCAGGTGTACGTCCAGTGGTTTTTGCGCATGTCTGGCAATTGCTTCCATCACCGGAAAACCAAAAGAGATATTGGGCACGAACACACCATCCATAATATCCACATGGAACCAATCTGCTTCGCTGGCATTAATCATCTCCACATCGCGTTGTAAATTGGCAAAATCAGCAGAAAGAACTGAAGGGGCAATCAGGTGTTTCATGTTTTTGAGTTATTGATTTCCAAACCAGCAGCTTAGAAAAGGCCCTTTGGTTTGAGGAAGTAAATATAAAAAAATAACCTATTGTAAAACAAAAAACCCCGCAAAATGCGGGGTTTATGACAATTCATTAAGCAGGTTTGTTGTCCTGCGCACCTTCCGGTTTAGCGGGGCGCGGCAGTAAAGCTTTTCTTGAAAGCTTCATTTTTCCTTGCTTATCAATATCTAATAGTTTAACCTGGATTTTGTCGCCTTCTTTCAGCACGCCGTCCATAGTTTCCAGACGTTCCCATGCAATCTCAGAGATATGCAGCAGTCCGTCTTTGCCTGGCATGATTTCAACAAATGCACCAAATGGCATGATTGATTTCACTTTACCATCATAAGTTGCACCTATGTCCGGTTTAGCAGCAATCGCATTGATACGTTTTACAGCAGCATCAATTGCAGCTTTGTTATCAGCGAAGATCTCAACAATACCTTTGTTACCAACCTCTTCAATAGAGATCGATGCGCCGGTTTCGCGTTGCATCTCCTGGATGATTTTACCGCCTGGGCCGATTACAGCGCCAATGAATTCCTTGTCAATACTTAAAGAAACGATACGCGGAGCGTGGTCCTTGTAATCTTCACGTGGAGCAGCAATCGTTTTCTTCATCTCGTTTAAGATGTGAAGACGAGCTTCGTTAGCTTGTTTAAGGGCAGCAGTTAAAACTTCCCATTTCAAACCATTGATTTTTAAGTCCATCTGACAAGCTACGATACCTTTTTCAGTACCTGTAACCTTGAAATCCATATCACCCAGGTGATCTTCATCACCAAGGATATCTGTAAGGATCGCATATTTACCAGTTTTCTCGTCAGTGATCAATCCCATTGCAATACCCGATACCGGCGCTTTGATTTTGATACCGGCATCCATCAGTGCAAGTGTACCTGCACAAACAGTAGCCATTGAAGAAGATCCGTTAGACTCAAGGATATCGGAAACGATACGTATAGTATATGGGTTTTCTTCCAGTCCCGGTAATACTTTTCTCAGTGAACGCATTGCCAGGTTACCATGACCGATCTCGCGACGGCCTGCTCCCCTGTTCGGGCGAACCTCACCAGTAGAGAAACCAGGGAAGTTATAGTGTAAAAGGAATTTGTTGTATCCGTTGATGAAAGCACCATCAATCATTTGCTCATCATCTTTAGAACCTAAAGTAACGGTTGTTAAAGACTGAGTTTCACCACGCGTGAATACTGCCGAACCGTGAGCAGAAGGAAGGTAACTTACTTCAGACCAGATTGGGCGTACCGTACGTACATCACGACCGTCTAAACGCATACCTTCATCTAATACAAGGTTACGGATCGCATCGTATTGTACATCGTGGAAATATTTTTTAGAAAGGAAGCCGGTAACGTCATCGATATCTTCACCTAAAGTTGCGATGAAGTCCATCAGGATTGCTCCGAACTGATCACCACGCTCAGATTTAGAAGTCTGGCTTTTCGCTACAGCGTATACTTTATCATAAGTAGCAGCATAAACCTGTTCTTTCAGTTCAGGGTTGCTGTCTTCATGAGAGTAGGTACGTTTAACAGTTTTACCAACTGCTTCAGCAAGTTCTTTCTGAACTTTAACCTGAACTACAATCGCTTTGTGTGCAAATTCGATAGCTTCAACCATTTCTTCTTCAGAAATCTCATCAGCTTCACCTTCAACCATTACGATATCATTCTCAGTTCCTGCAACAAGGAATTCCATCGTTGCACGCTCTAAGTCGCTCACATACGGGTTGATCACCAGCTGGCCATCAATCTTTGCTACACGGACTTCAGAGATAGGGCCATTAAAAGGGATATCAGAAACAGCGATAGCAGCCGAAGCAGCCAAACCTGCCAGTGAATCCGGCATAATGTTTTTATCAGAAGAGATCAAAGTGATCATCACTTGTGTATCAGAGTGATAATCTTCAGGGAACATCGGGCGCAAAGCACGGTCAACCAAACGAGAGATTAACACCTCATAGTCAGATAATCTTGCTTCACGACGTAAGAAACCTCCGGGAATACGGCCTGCGGCAGCATATTTCTCCTGGTAATCTACAGATAATGGTAAAAAGTCAACACCAGATTTTGCACCTACTGAAGACACTACAGTTGCCAAAAGCATGGTATCTCCCATTCTTACAACTACAGAACCATCAGCCTGTTTAGCTAATTTACCTGTTTCGATTTCAATGATCCTACCATCTCCCAGGTCGAACGATTTTTTTATTACATTCATTTACAATTTGTTACGGTGCGTTTTCCTCTTTCTCCACACCAGATTTATATATATTTTTTTGTTGTTCAATTAAAAAAGCCATCCTAAAGAATGGCTTTTCTTGACATTAATACGCTTATTTGCTATCTCTTGAACCTAATGGTTTAATGATATCCCTCAGCCCTAAAGCTTTGATGATTGCACGGTAGCGGTTGATATCTTTGTGAAACAGGTAAGCCAGGATACCACGGCGTTTACCTACTAATTTTTGAAGAGACAACTGAGTAGAGAAATCTTTACGATTTTTCTTTAAGTGTTCTGTTAAGTGTGCGATGCGGTATGTGAATAACGCTACCTGACCTTCTGCAGAACCTGTGTTCGTTTCAACTTCGCCGTGTTTTTGAAAAATTTCGGCTTTTACTTCTTTACTTAAATACATTACTTGAATTATACTAAAGTGTATATGGATTAATTAATTGAGCGCAAAGATAGTGTAAGTTTTAATGATTCGCAAATATCAGAAAAATACATTTCAATGTTGTTTAACATTTCCTTTAACAGGCCTTAAGCGCTATTTTTGCAGGATGGAAAAGTCACGGTACAGCATCTTTGAAACGGAACTGACAGTAAGGCCAGATGATATAGACATGTTTAACCATGTACATAACAGCAAATACTTCGATTATGTACTGGCAGCGCGCTATGAGCAAATGGCGAAGTTTTACCGTATGCCCATGGAACACTTCCTTGAAAAGGGCTATGGCTGGGTAGTACGCACGGCCCTTGTGGATTATAAGCGCCCGCTGAAGATGGGCAATGTGATCAAAATCCGCACAGGAATCCTTACGATCAATGAGAAAGGATGCCGCGTACAGTTTGAAATTGAAAATGCAGCTACAAAAAAGATAGCTGCAGATGGCTGGTTTGATTATGTGATGATCGACACCACTTCGGGCCGGGGCACCAAAGTAACTGAGGAGATGATCGAAACCTACAGTATATAGTGTTAAGCCGACTTCATCAGGTTTACAGCTTCGTCTCCGCTGCCGGGGATATAACCCAGGCCAGGCGTTAACCAGTGCAGCAGGATCACCCTTGAATATCGGTAGTTAAAAGGCGAACAGATAAAAACAGTCAGCAGCAGGATCCCTACATAATACCAGAGGTTATCATATACTAAAGGTAAACCCAATACATAGCTGGCTACGCTGGCACTGATCATCTCGGCTACGTTCATCGCGTAACTGACAAACATCGATACGTAGAAAAACCCGGGCTCTCTTTCAAAACGAAGGTTGCAGTGCGGGCAGTATTCGTTTGTGGTCTGTCCTTTGAAAGAGAGCGCATACATGTTTCCCGAAAAAATATCCCCCTGCCTGCACCTTGGGCATTTGCAGTGTACAACGGCTTCAAATTTTGATAGAGCTTTCATCTGTTTATTTATTTTATTTCAGTTGTTAGATGCAGCCTTTGATGATCGAAATAATTATTGCTCTTGGGCTCTGATAATTATTTTAATCATGTCGGGTTCATAACGTGATTAATTATACCCAAAGGTACATCATGCTCTGCCCCCAATTTATGATCTATATCATATCTTGATGATCTTGCCCCTGTTTAGCCTGAGCTCTCCGGCGAGCGCCATTTTTTTAACCGTCCTGATCACCGTCTCCACCCTCAGTCCGCTCATATCGGCCAGTGCCTGCCGTGTAACCCCTAAATCCGCGCCCTGCTCCAAATCCCGGCCCAGGTAAGTGATCAGCGTTTTTAAGCGGTGCTCTGCCTGCTCATTGCCCAGTTCCTCCAGCATCATCGATTTATAAAACAACCTGTTGCTCAATGTTTCGATCAGGTTCATACTAAAGGCCCTATCCTCTTCCAGCAGTTTCAGAAATTGTTCATGGTTTACCAGTATTAGTTCTGTATCGGCTGTCGCGATGGTATAGGCCAGGTACGGGCGCTGGAGTAATAAAGCTGGCTCCCCAAAGTATTGTTTAGCTTTAAAGATGCCCTGGATAAATTCTTTTCCGTCGTCATTTACGGTCACCATTCTGACCCCGCCGCTGATAATAAAATAAACATAACGCGGATTTTGTCCCGGATGATAAACAACGGCACCTTTTTTGTAATATTGCCTTTTGAAGGGCTGTGCTAACAAATAACCAGTAAACATCCTCAAAAATACTCAATTCGTGAAAAAAACGCGCTTATTCCCAACCATTTTAGAAACATATCCATTATGAGTAAAAATTTTACTAAAAAAATCATTGTACTAGCCGCTGCTACATTATCATTAGGGATCCAGCAATTACAGGCGCAAACTTCCACAGATGAAATTTCTGACCAGCCAAAAAACATTGTCAAATGGAACGTGGCCGCATTGATTACAAAAAGTTATTCCTTCCAGTATGAACGTGCTGTAAGCAATAACATCGCCGTAGCCATTGGTTACAGGAATATGCCAAAATCCAGCATTCCATTTAAGTCTACCATTAATGATGCTGTAGACGACGCACAGACCGAAAGGACAATCGACAATTTTAAGACCTCCAATTTTGCAATTACACCGGAAGTAAGATTCTACGTAGGGAAGAAAGGTGTTTTCCAGGGATTCTATCTTGCCCCGTATGTAAGCTACGCAAAATACAAAGGTGAGGGACCATTTCAATTCGATATTCCTCAGCTTAACCGCACGGAAACGATGTTCTTTAAGGGAGATATCAACACTTACACAGCGGGTTTAAAGATCGGTGCACAATGGAAACTGAGCAGGCTTGTTTATCTGGACTGGTGGATAATTGGCCCTAACTACGGTTCTGCAAAAGGAGATTTGTATTCACAGCGGAATTCAAGTATAGTGGAGCAGGCGGTGATCAAACAACAGATCGATAATCTGATTGACGACCTTCCATTGATCAAAGCTACCAGTCAGGTTGATGCCAATGGTGCAAATATTCATATCAAAGGCCCATGGGCTGGTGCAAGAGCCGGTCTGAATGTTGGGTTCAGGTTCTAAAAATTATCAACTCAAAACCAGTAATAAAAAAATATTACCTTTCTAATTACAAGAGCGGCAATCTGTAACAGGCTTGCCGCTCTCCTTTTTATCACTATTCAAGTAAATCAATATCTTCAGGTTCAGGCGTAAAATGCTATCCTGATCAAGAAAAGTAGATTAACCGATCGTCTCTTTGATAATTTTGGTATAGAAATCATTCAGCTTCAGGCCAAATGCCGCTACCTGCTGAGGGATAAAGCTTGTTGCCGTTTGCCCGGGGATCGTGTTGATCTCAATAAAATAGAAATCACCTTCGTCGCCCAGCAGGATGAAATCCATCCTCACCACTCCTCTGCAATTCAGCTTCATGTATACTGCAGCGGCAATCTCCTCCACACGTTTGCGCGTTTCAGGTTTGATCACTGCCGGTGTAGTTTCTGTGGCCACTCCCGGAGTATACTTCGCTTCAAAATCAAAGAATTCCTTAGCCGTTTCTACCTCTGTCGCAGGAAGTACAGTAACCTTTCCGTCCAGCTTCACCACCCCAACGGTAAATTCACGACCTTCGATAAACTCTTCGATCAGGATCTGGGTATCTTCCTTAAAAGCCTTGTCGATAGCCGACTGAAGATCATACTGGTTTTTCACCTTGCTCATACCAATACTGCTTCCACCATTATTAGGTTTCACAAAATATGGAAGTCGCAGTGTTTTTTTAATTTCATTTAAATCGTAAGGCGTATGGTTAAAGATCTGTACAGACTTAGCCACATGCAAACCGGGAACATCCTGCACCACAGCTTTCGTATAACCTTTATTCATGGTAATGGCCGAAGTGAGCGCATCGCAGGTGGTGTAGGGAATATTAAGCATATCCAGGTAGCCCTGCAGTTTGCCATCCTCGCCCGGCGCACCATGGATCGCAATGAAAACACCGTCGAAGGTTACTTTACGCCCTTTAATGGTAAGGGAAAAATCATTTCTGTCAACCTCTATTCTTACAGAATCCGCAGGCTCATAAAACCAGCCCTGCTGTGTAACCATAATTTTATAGACCTCAAATTTATCAGCATCGAGGTTATGGGCTATTGTAGCGGCACTTTTCACTGATACCACCCATTCTCCTGTAGTACCTCCTGTAAGCAATGCGATTATTTTTTTCATCGTTTTCTATATTTATGCATTATTTATCTTAATAACGAAAGGAATTCAACTTTAAGATATCTGCTCAAAAATATTAAAATAGTTTATTCAGATCTCATTTAAATTCCGATAAAATATAATTTTAGTCTAAATTTGACCCAAATACAATGCACCCACAAAATATAAATGGCAAAATTCATCTCCTATTTAACAACCAAATCATTCAGGAATAACCTTTTTGCCGCCGTGGCAACTGTTGTGGTTCTGCTGCTCGTAGCATTTTTTAGCCTACGCTACTACACCAAGCACGGGCAGGGACTAAATGTTCCGGCCGTTAAAGGGCTGTCTTTCAATCAGGCCATTTCCAAGCTGGAAGATCTGGGCCTGCGCTATGAGGTTGATTCTGTATATATCATGGACATGCCCCCGGGAACAGTGATCGATCAGGACCCTGAAGCCAATACTTTTGTGAAAGACAACAGGACGATCTACCTTACCATCAATACGGCCCAGGCACCAAATGTGAAATTCCCGGATATACAGTTCAAATCCTTTATCGAAGCGCAGTCGATCATTGGCAGCTTTGGTTTAAAAGTTGGCGACACAGTTTATAAAGCCGACGTGAGCAGAGATGTAGTGCTCGAAGTTTCTTTCGGCGGACAGGCCATCAAACCCGGCGATATCATTCCCAAAGGCTCAAAAATAGATATGTTGCTGGGCGACGGACGCGGGAATGAGGATGTGGATATTCCAACGCTCTTAGGATTTACGAAAGACGAAGCCGCATTTTCTTTAAGGGGCTCGAACCTTAAATTAGGAGAAGTTACCTACGAAGGAAATATCACAGATAGTGCAAATGCTGTGATTGTTGCACAAAGCCCTGTATTATCGGATACACTGACCAAGGTTAAAATTGGTACACCGGTAAATATTACATTATCAAATAACAAGCCTACCAATTAGATTTCAGATCTTTCTATGACTACCGAACCAAAAAAAATAAAACAAAGCACGCTCATTATCATTGCTGCCATTGTCCTTGTACTCGGGATTATTGCAGGTTATTATGGATATAACCAGTTCAAGGTATATTTTAAGCCCAATATTTCGGGAAAGGAAGCCTATCTGTATATTAAAACAGGATCATCGATAGACGACCTGTATGCAGAGATCAAAAGCAAAAACCTGCTGAAAGATGTGGGTACGTTTAGTCAGGCCGCTGCTAAGATGGATCTTGCACAGCGATTAAAACCAGGCCGTTACAAGCTATCAAAAGGATTAACCAACCGTGCCCTGATCAATATGATCAAAGCAGGTAATCAGGAACCAGTGAAACTGAAGTTCCACAATATCAGAAGGAAAGAAGATTTCGCCGGTTATTTAGCGAAGAACCTCGAAGCTGATTCAGCTGCTTTTATAAAGGTACTGGATTCTGCTGCGCTGGTTGAGAAATACGGTTTTACTACCGATAACAGCTATACCATGTTCATTCCCAACACGTACGACATGTACTGGAATACTACGCCGCTGGATTTCTTTGAGCGGATGCAGAAAGAGTTTGATAAATTCTGGACTGCGGAACGTAAACAAAAAGCAGCAGCCCTGAAACTTACTCCTCAACAGGTAACAGTACTGGCTTCCATTGTGGATGGAGAAGCGTTGTATGACAAAGAAATGCCGATCATCGCAGGTTTATACTTGAACCGCCTGAACAGAGGTATCCTATTACAAGCAGACCCAACGGTGATCTTTGCAAACAATGATTTTACGGTAAAGCGTGTAACCAATGCTTTGCTGAGAGTAGATTCTAAATATAATACCTATAAATACGCTGGCTTGCCTCCGGGTCCTATAATGATGCCGAGCATCAGTGCTGTTGATGCAGTGTTGAATTACAACCATAACAACTATATTTACATGTGCGCTAAAGAGGATTTCTCAGGCTATCATGCCTTTGCAGAAACAAAAGCAGAGCACGAGATCAATGCCAATAAATACCGTGCAGCACTGAATAAAAGAAATATATACAAGTAATCAAATAATCACAGAGAATTATCAGGCTTGCCCTACTGGTTCTCTGTGAATACTGACGAAAACTTTTTTCCGGCGGTGGCAGTTATAAAAAAGATAGCACAATATTTTACTTAAATTTGGTGAATGATCTGGTTACACTGGCAACTTTTACGATTAAAGTCTTATTCCGCGTTTATAGAATGGACAAAAGATTGTGTTCTTCCAGGGTTTAGCCCGCTCCCGCTCTATACGATTGCCGTTTTCTTTTTCAAGGAGATCGGAAAGGAATCGCTTGTCAATAAAGCATCCTCACTGGCATACAATTTCATGCTGGCGATCTTTCCTGGAATCATCTTCCTTTTTACGTTAATTCCGTACATTCCCAAGCGTATCGGTTTCCAGGACCAGCTGATGGTCTTGCTGCAGTTAATTCTGCCTAAGCAGGCATATAAAGCTTTTGAAACTACCCTCAGTGAGATCGTGAAGATCCAGAACGGAAAGTTACTCTCCTTCGGTATTATCCTCTCTGTTTTTTTTGCTACTAACGGCTTACATAACCTCATGAAAGCGTTTAACAAGTCGTCCCTTACCCGGGAAACCCGAAGCTGGCTTAAACAGCGGTTTATTGCGTTAATCCTGACCTGTGTGATTGTCTTTTCTCTTATTGTGACTATCGCAGCCATGACTGTTGGAGAAATCGCATTGAATTACATCAACCGGGGTCTACATGTAAATGCTAAGTTCGTGATCTTCCTAATCGAACTATCAAGATGGGCTTTACTGGGGATCTTGTATTTTGTAACGATCTCTGTGCTGTATCGCTATGGCCCGGCAAACACAAAGAA
Source organism: Pedobacter westerhofensis (assembly GCF_900182595.1). Taxonomy (GTDB): domain Bacteria; phylum Bacteroidota; class Bacteroidia; order Sphingobacteriales; family Sphingobacteriaceae; genus Pedobacter; species Pedobacter westerhofensis. Next base: position 26,285 of record NZ_FXTN01000023.1, read on the forward strand.
GTGGAAGTTTTTTAGCGCAGGTTCATGGCTGGCGACGATCCTGGCATTTTTAACGATCTGGGGCTTCTCTTTTTATATTAACCACTTTGGATCATACAATAAAGTATACGGATCTATCGGTACTTTGATCGTAGTCATGATCTGGTTGTACCTCAATTCTCTGATACTTTTGCTGGGTTTTGAGCTGAATGCAAGTGTTGACCTGTCAAAACGGAGCATCAAAATCATCAAACAGCCCTTCAATTTGTTCAAAAATCCGCCTTTAGAGGGCAATAAACTGAATAAATAAAAGTTTTTCTATCTCTGCATTAACGAGTTATCAATTTTCTGTTAAAAAATCAACATCATTATTTGCAGAATCAAGCGGTATTTGTACTTTTGTCGCGGAGAGTTGGCAGAGTGGTCGATTGCGGCAGTCTTGAAAACTGTTGACTTGTCAAAGGGTCCGCGGGTTCGAATCCCCCACTCTCCGCAGATAGCAATATCAAAATGTTTAAATAGCCTGTTAATGTTCAATTAACGGGCTTTTTTGTTTTTAAGCGTGTTCATATGTTTCATATAAAACCATATCTCCAGTGAGTAATCCAGTGAGTAGGTCTAAAAAATGAGCGAACTCACTGGAACGATGTAACAAATTGTGTATCAACCAGTTTATAATTTGAACATCTTGTGCAAGCCTGACGGTTAAGTTAAATTTGTATTACTTAAATCAGTCGTTATGGACAGCAATTTAAAAACCCTATTTTATTTAAAAAAGCCAAAGAACTATGTCTCAGGTGAAATGCCAATTTATTATCGGATCACTCTGAATCTAGTACCCGCGGAATTATCAACTGGAATTTCGTGTATCCCCTCCCACTGGAATAAGAAAACGGAGCGAATTAAGGAATCACATCTTGATTCTGTTCGGGATAATATGGTTCTCAGTCAATTGGAGTTAAAGGCCAAAGATAATTATAGATATATCAGCGAGATGGAACCACATAGAATCATCTCAGCAAAGGACATCAAAGACATCCTACTTGGGAAACAAATTAAACGTATTATGCTTTTGGATGTATTCAGAGAGCATAATGAAAAAGTGAAAGGCTTAGTTGGCCAAGATTTCGCTGCCGGAACCCTTCAACGTTATGAAACCTCTTTAAAGCATACTGCCCATTTTATCAAGAAAAAATACAAAACAACAGATATTGCTATTAACCAGGTAAATCATGTATTTATTTCCGAATATGATTTCTACCTGCGAAGTGTACGTGGGTGCAGTAACAACACAACAGTAAAATATATCAAAAATTTCAAAAAGATTATTTTAATCTGTTTGGCTAATGGATATATCGTAACCAATCCTTTTCTAAATTATAAACCGAAAATAAAGCCTGTAAATCGCTTGGCATTAACGTTAGATGAATTATGCTTGCTAGAAAACAAGACCTTCAGTATTGATCGTTTAGAAGCTGTAAAGGATACATTTCTATTCTGCTGCTACACTGGACTCGCTTACGCGGACGTTTCTTCACTAAAACCAGCAAATATTTTGAAAGGTATTGATGGCGAAATTTGGCTCCATACCTTCAGACAAAAAACTTTAACAGCTACAAAGGTTCCTCTATTGGATAAAGCTTTAAAACTGGTCGCAAAATATAAGGGCCATCCTAAATGTGCGCAGCAGATATTTCCCCTGATCTCTAATCAGAAGATCAACGCGTACATCAAAGAAATCGCCGATCTTTGTGGTATTCAAAAGGACTTAACCTTCCATATCGCTAGACATACATTCGCTACTACAATTACTTTATCTAACGGCGTGCCTATCGATACTGTGTCAAAGATGCTGGGCCACACAAATATAAGAACTACTCAGCTCTATGCAAAAACTCTTGAACAGAAAATCAGTACAGACATGGCTATTCTTAGGACGAAACTGCAACAGTAAGAAGATCAAATTGGATTATTGATGGTAAGAACCGTCAGGCAAGAACTGATAGCCCTTATTTAAATACATTCCCTATAGAGCTATTAACGATGGTGGTAGTTCTATTTTATCAACGTTTGGAATAATAGAATTCTCAATTGGGAAGACTCTCTTTTTTTACATATTCGACATCTCGATAGTGGGCTGAGCATTAAAAGGATAGCAATCATCAACACATACTTCTGATTCTACATTTTCTATCCACTCCTTCGCCAAATCACTATATCTTTGCAATACTTCTATCGTATTTTTCGACCCGTAGACATCTAAATACATTGAAGGAAGATCATCAACCATCATCCATAAAACATTATCCTCACTACTTGCATAGTTGTCAATTTCAAATAGAAAAATACAATAGTTCTTCCGAGATTTAAGTAGAGTTAACTGCTTCTAACACTCCTACACCATTTAAAGCTTTCTAAATATGCAGTTGCCCGCTGATTCATCTCTCCTACCTTATCATAATACTCAACAGTCCCTTCTGGGGCCTCAAAACTTATAGGATATCCCATTTTTTTGTTTTTATTAACTACTCCGATTTAATCTCCATCTCATAAAACCACCGTTTAATGATAAGACTTAAAGTGCCTGAACAAGAAAAAACACTTTTTATGTAACAAGGTACTATGTTATACATCATAGTGTGAATGTTTACTATGAAAAAAGGATGCTTTTTGATATTTAGAGCGATAATGCTTTGTTTAATCTCTATTCCGTGCTGGTCACAACCAGAAAAATTGCTTACAGATAATCCACTCAGAGACAAATTAGATAGGGTTGTACAAGCAGCTGCAACAGACTATATGGCTAATCCTGGTACGGTTGGTCTTTCAATCGCTATTTATAAAGATGGACGTAGGTTAATGTATAACTATGGCGAATCAACAAAAGGGACAGGCCAACTGATTAAAGCAAATCAATTATTTAATTTAGGTTCTGTAGCTAAGACATTTATTGGAATTATGCTTGCACAAGCTGTAATAGATAAAAGAGCAACTTTACAAGACGACATCCGTAAATATCTCCCAGGAAAGTATCCTAATTTACAATACGAAGGTCGCAGCGTAAGGTTGATTGACATAGCCAATCATACGTCTGGTCTACCGAAGTCATCCAGAAATTTTCCGGCAAAAATTATGGATAGCATAAAGAATATAAGTCTTCCTAAACAGCTTGATTTCTTTTCGAAGTATAATCAAGACACTTTAATGAAGGATATGCATAAATTCAAGCTTGAGACCTTGCCCGGTACCAAGTACGAATATAACGGCAACGCCATGACAATCCTTATTCTCTTACTTGAACGCATATATCATCAACAGTATGAGCTGTTGGTGACAAATTACCTTAAAAATCACTTAGGTCTTTACGATACAAGAACAAAAATTCCTGTGAATCAGCTAAACCGTTTTATTCAGGGCTATAAAGATGCATCACGTCCTGTACAATGGTATGATCTCACAAATGATAAAACCAATGAGATCAATACTAACCTTTTTTACCCTGGGGGGCCAAGTATGAATTCAACCATGGCAGATATGCTTAAATATTTAATAGCAAATGTTGAAGAAACCGACCCTGCTATAAGATTATCACACAAGGAAACTTATCACCAAACAGACAGCACGGGTGTAGGCTTAAGTTGGATGATTGGCAATAATGATGGAAAACGCTTTGTCTACCACAGTGGCAAAACAGGTATTGGATTTAGCACACTTTGTGTTGCATATCCAGAGGACAAAACAGGGATCATGATACTTGTTAATGGTAACCTTAGTCAAGACAACATATCCATTTTAAGCGACAAGATTAAAATTGCTCTTGTGGAATGATTACTTATTCTCATTAATCCCTCATTAATTGGTAATATTGGAGCCAGTGCCTCAGTATTCTACCGTTTTTTGAAGCGTTTTGATTATTGTCATCTGGAATTAAAAGTTTTATATTGTGACATACAATCACTCCAGCAAATTAAAACCATTATTAAACCAATTTAAAGTGTCAAATATTACTATAAAAGCTTCCGATTTTCGATATCCAACTAGAGAAGAGTTACAAGAGGTCTATAAATACACTTCAGACCTTCATAATTTCGATTTTCCTTCCGACGACCCAATGGAATCAATGTTTTCTGACCGCACTATCACAGATACTTATCGAGATAACAATTTGCATTATTGGGACGGTGTACTGTTAAATAGGAATGGTGCATTAGCTCTTACCTAACAAAATTCTGTAGTAAGCTACATGCGTGGGTTTCCTGAAGCTTTAGCACTTTTTGAGCACAATCACTATGTTAACCGATTAAATTTTGACTATAACGCTGAAATATTTTACTACCATTTTTCGACTGTTAAAGATACTGTAGCACAAATCATGAACATCTATTATGGCCTTAACATCCCTACTAAAAAAATGTATTTTAATGAAAAAATTGCTAAAAAAGTGCCAAATGCAACTGTCATTGAAGTAATTGAGAATTTTCTAAACAAAACAAGCCTTGCAAAGGAATATCGTGACAGCTTCACACACCGCACTCCTATAAACTACTCAGACAATAGGTGTTCTGTTGAATGGACAACTAGTACAATTACCTATTATTCAGCAAAAGATAGCTATGTAAAATCACCCACGATAAAGGCTAATATGGATGCTACTATTGACTTATTGGCTAAGATGTTAGATGAACTGAAAGGGCTAATGCCATAACATTTCGGTATTCCCTCCTGTTTTGAGGGCTATTTATTGATTATAAAATCTTCCATTAATTTTTATCCTGAAGATTGCCAGTCTTCATTATCAAGAACTCATCATCAAAACATCGATTGATTTCGATTAATGAAATGGGTTTATCATAATTACGAGAACTTCCGCCGTGTTTATCCCGTTAGCTTCTCTTTATGAAGCAGTTAATAACTATTATCATAAAACGGAGGAAAATTGATGAGGCTAAACAAAGTAGCGGGTGTTTCCTTGAGCTGTTAATCCAAGTGGTCTAATAGTCACTTTCAGTGACCTTTACTTACTGACGCTGGATCGCTTTTAACATGTCCAAATGCTGTGGTTCTCAACCCAATATAGTTCTCGCTTTCTCTGAAGAGGACTGATAGTTCCAGGTCCAGAATTCTGCGATAAAAGGATTGCCTACTAATTTCAGGAGTTCAGACATATTGGTTTCAAACATTCTAGCATTATTACCAGTACCATGGCTAAGAGAACCCGCTAAAATTTTGTTTTGATGCCTCTGAAGATTTATGATGAGAATTCATTAGGGACTTAATCAAATTCAGTTTTATCGACATATAATCGTAATAACTATTTTGTACTATTATTTATGTCTGTTCATGACAGGATATCAGAGTTATCCGAAATGATTGAAGAACTATTTTGACCAAGGAAGGGTTGAATCTTGTGATACAATCTAATTGCCCGAAGAAATTTTAGGGTTAATGAGTACATTTCATAATCACTATGCAATTGGTAATTAATATTTAATTTTACTAACTCATCATAAAACAAATCTAGCGTCAAACCTTCATCTGACAGTTTTTCTCTGAGCGTTCGGATAATTTGATTTTCTATCACCTTCTATTCTCCTTTTTTTATTTGTTGTTGCAAACACACAAAGAAGCCTATAAGTTTTAATAAGAATAAATATTAGAGTTGGCTTTTGCTCATCCTCTAGAATAATGATAGATAAAGTTATGTATTGGGATAGATGTCCCGTTCTGAGTCCTTAAACATTATTCTTAATCAGTGGACTCAGCTTGATCAGATGATCTGGTGTTATCAAGACGCCTAGAGCCCATTTCCCAACGATCGAAATTCCTATGCTTTAGATAGCCTTCAGATAAGAATTCTAATTTATAATGTGTAAAGTCTGCTTCAAAAGCTCTATACCTTGCCCTAGCGTCGAATTCGCGACCTTTTACTCACACATTATGTTTCCCCCACCACTCTTTGCTTGAAGTTGACATTAAACCGACGCATATATCCGTCAACACATTAAAACATAAGATATGCAAGGATATAGCTGTATCGAGAAAAAACTGAAAGAACAACATGACTTTCATTGAGACTTGGTCCGTTCATTCAATCGTGGGAATTTAAATTTTATATTGGTATTATTTGGATGCATCCTTCGGGTCAAATGACGTTACCCAAATAAATTACGACCTAATATATACAATCTCTTTAATACATATTATGGAATAAGATAAGATACACAGGGTTATTTTACGGCAGGTATTTGGTACCATCGCATATATCAACATTACCTATTCAAGTAAAACGAGACGAATGACGTACAACCAAATCATTCCTAATTCTAATTTTTACGTAACATCAGGTTGAGATACTATATAGGGTCATTGCCATTGTTTTTATTACTAACATTTAGCTTCTTTCCGAGAGCTATAGCCTCTTTGTGATGTTGCTGTATTCCTGAGAGAGAATTGATCGCGAATGTTTTAATAGCATTGTTCTTAAAGGTAACTGCATTACCAAACAGCATATCGGAGTGAGCTAATGAGGTAATTACCAGTTTCACATAGGCTTTATCTAGGAATCTATCGGATACTGTTTTAAAAACCATCAGTTGTGCCATGTTTTCTTCAGACTGTACCGTTGGCGGAGATATTCCTTTTCCTTTGGCAATCGATACCAAATCATTATTCGCTTTAGTGCTTACCGCGATCATCTTTTCTGCAAAAGACTTTACCAGAGGATCTCTTGTTTTTCTCGCCACCATCGTAGCGATTTCTACATCAAACATGGCACCATTGATGGCCTCAAGTATAAAAAGTTTTTCATTACCCTGGAGGTCTACGTCTGATGTGTATATCTGAGCCCTCTTGGTAGTGTCGGTTCCAATACTGGTAATAACAGTAGCCGCCGCATCCCGATTATTTCTGTTTTTATTCTGACAGGAAACTGATATAGTAATTACCAAAATGGCAGTTATTAGAATTTTATTTTTTCTCATGCTAGTAATTTTTGTCAAAGATCCGGCTGGGAGTTTCGGCAAAACTGACCCTATCATTCCGCAATTAAACTGACGTTCTATTCCGCTCCAAATTGACCCCTCTGTTTCGGTGCAAACTGACC
>NZ_FXTN01000024.1 GCF_900182595.1 Pedobacter westerhofensis
TAAGACTTAGTGGGGCATTCGCTACCACGCTCGGCAGCCAAGTCAGGGGGTCAGTTTGCACCGAAACAGAGGGGTCACTTTTACTGAAATACGCAGTTGACCCCCACAAAAGACTTTTTGACGTTGCTGGCAACCGGATTAATTCGGCTTTTGGCGCCACAATTCTTATTTATAAATTTCAGTTTGCTGATGTACTTGAACACTGGTAATTTCTAACGCTTGATCACCACGAATTATTTTCAAACAGTATAGGGACGCTTCATTATAAATTATATGATAATGTTCATAACTTTGATATATTCTTTTACAAAACTTTATCCCAAATACTTCAATATTATAAGAAATCATTATTCAATAACAATATGATCGGTTTCCTGTTAGTTAAATAACTGAATTTCTAATTGATAATTAGATTACTGTTTCATTTATTCTGTGGTTTCTTAAACAAAACAGTATCAATATTTGCAATTTAGGGATCGAAGTTTTAAATTAGTGCAGGGTATTTGAATAAACACCTCATTTCTACAGGGGTAGGAAAGCCAGAGGCCTATCCCTGTTTATTGGACACTAGACAGATTATGCAATTATTTCGCGTTAAATGGGGTGTTATTTTTCTTCTGATAATGTTAATGAAATGTTAATCTTTAGTATTAAATATATTCTTTTAGGAAATTCGTATTTATATTGTCACGTACTCAATAAAAGAATAGGATTAAAGGTAATAGTATATGCCATATAAGGAGTTGGAAAGACAATTAGCTGTAAATAGATTTCTTAATCTAAGATTCAGTAAAGAAAATGAACTACACGAGGTTCTAGAAATGGTAGCTAAAATATGTGGGAAACAGAGGGCAATAATTACATTTGTTGATGAGGATACACCGCAAGTAAATTATAAATACTGGTTTGGTTGTGAGACAATTGCTTACGAAGACAGCTTCTGTGACCTTATTGTTAAAGATTCCGAGGTAATTATCATTCCAGATGCTGTTTTAGATTACAGATTTAAGAATAGTCCTTTAATAGTCTGCGATCCCCTAGCTAGATTTTACGCTGGCGTTCCATTAATCACTTTTGATGGTATTACTATTGGCAGCATATGTGTTATTGACAAATCTCCTGGAATACTTACTGAGAATCAGCTTGAGATTCTTAAGGTATTTGCTAAGCAAGTCGTTCATTTGATAGATTTTGATGCAAGCTTAAAAGCAGTAAAGGACCTTTATATTGAAGCAAAAAGATCTGAAATTGAACTACGTTCCTTTTTTGAGAGCTCAGTTGATCATCATCTTTTACTTGGTAGAAACTTTGAGATTCTCACATTTAATAAAAGTTGGGAAAGCCATGTCATGAACACTTATGGATTGCAAATGGAAAGGGGAAAAAAAATGATTGAATATATTAACAGTGAGCATCTTCCTGATTTCTTCAGAGATTATTGCACGGCAATGAAAGGAACTGCAGTGTTTGATCAGAGAAATCTCAGACAGGACAATAAAGATCGATGGTGTATGGTGAAGTTCGAACCTGCATACAATTCACACGGCGAAATAATTGGCGTGTCTGTTAATGTCGTGGATGTTAATAAAAAAGTTGAACAGGAGCGGAGTTTACAATTAAAAGATCAACAACTCGATGAAATAGCAATATTTCAATCTCACGAACTAAGACGACCAGTGGCATCTATTCTAGGATTTATGGAAGTATTCAAGGCTAATAATTATTCCGCTTCAGCAGAGGAACTAATGTTATTAGAAAAAACTGCACAGGAATTGGACAGTAAAATTAGAAAACTTGTGAAATCCTCACAAATTAAACAATAAATTTAGCATACACTATAAATAATAGTGTATTATATTAAATTACAAGTAAATAAGTTTCAGAATTCGTTCTATACCAAACAGTAGTTATAATTTTTAGATTTCGTTAATTATTCAAAACATGGAAAGAGTACAATTCACCCAACCTATTGAGCAATATGCAATTGACGTAGCCACGAAGTTAAGGAAAGATCATGGACTATACGCACGTGATATTGCGGGAATTCTCCACACTTCTGTTTCATTTATATTTAATGTCGAAAGCAGTTTAAATTCCGCTAAATACAATTTGAAGCATATCAATGCTTTGTCGGCGTACTTTCAAGTTTCACCACAAATATTTCTTCCTAAGTATTCGATACAGCCTAACACAAAATATAATCCCTAATTTCTATAAACCTTGTCATTAATTTTACAGTATAAAGTTTAGTATCAAAATCTAGCTTCTGAAATGAAATAGCAATTTTACTTGTATCCAAGATCCAAGATAGGTTTTGATTTGTAAAATGTTTATTATCAGCACTATAGACTCTGCGTTATATAATCAAGTGATGCATAACTATAATTTTTTGCTCAACAAACCTCGAATCATCAGAGATGGACATTCTGCCTGATCGTAGGTCATTTTGATAGGCAGTTAATTCAGTCTTGTAACAACTATGAGTGTTAGGCAATAATTTTGAAGACGAGCTGCTCAAAAAAAAGTTCATGGACGACATTTTTTTTAAAGTTATATTTACTATTCGATAATCAGAATTATTCTTTTGGCCCCTTATTAGTTGTAATTCAATGGCTTTAACTGAAATAATTCAGATAGTGATTCATATTACGAAATGTCAATAGTCGGTAGATTATCAATTTGAGTCTCCATTTTAGCTTCAGAACACCAATCTTTATTTCGACTTTGTCGAACAGCGTGATTGCTGACGAATCGTTAATATGTCTAGTAGTAGGTTAAGCTTTTCTTTGCAATCTGCCGGTGTTATCCTGTTCATCCACGTGAAGAATTGACATTCAGTTGTATTGAAATTTTGATCGTTCAAGATGATTTTCTTGATCATCATTTTCTATATTTTCTTGTAGAGTTGCTTAGCATATTTTTTAGGTAAATATTTATTGAATAGAGTGTAATTTGAAATAGTGTATAGTAACGTTATATCTACGTTCCTAAAAACTTATTAATGCAGCTATCAACTGGCTTTTCAACTGCACTAAATACTTGATTTAGCAAATTGTAAGATTGTTTACAAATACCCAGGGCGATGTTTAGGCTTGTGTGAAGTGATGTTGCTTAGATATTAGATAGTACTAATCGCTAACCAAAGCTGTGCAATTTTAGTTTAATACAAAAGAAAATTACTCCAAGAACATCTAAAATCTATAAAGAAAAATACATTTGGTCACGGCTATCAACACGCTTGTGTAAAAAATTAGTTTAAACTTTCTGAATGATGTACATTTATTTTATTTACCGGAAATATGGTGATTTAGTTGATTATCTTTCCCCATTGATTTCTTAATACTAAATGATATGTTGAAACAATCTGGAAATAATAGTACACCTATCTCTGATTATCATCGGATAGATACATCTTATATTAAAATAAAATTCATTGGGAGAACTACGGCGGAATAGCGGCGGCTTAAAATGTTGGCAGCTATTTATTGTAATCATTTGTGTGGTCTTAGCGCTCTTTATGGTAGGAGGGCCGGATATATTTTTTGAATGGTTAATAAAATAATCTCTTGAAGGCTTGCTATCTCATTATGTTATTTAATTAACCCTGTGAAAACAAGGCATGTGTTTGGAATATCCTAGGATATGTTGCTGGATGAACCATTTATGAGGTATGGAACATTTAATACTGCATATTTGGATCTGGAATCATACGTCGCATTATCCAAATGCCTGGCAGGTTACGTCATAGCTTGACCTATATGATTTGGCCTCGTAGGATGACGATAATTAGACGGGTTATAACCTAAAAAAGGTTGGCTAATTTACAAAAAGGCCACTTTGGGCGGAAAGAGATGGTCGTTTGTAGCGAATTAGGTGTAGATTTAATTGCTTATCGAGTGCGCACCTTTACCGACACTCCCACTAATTACTTTACTTAAAAAATAAAAAAAGTTACCAAATAAGTATCTGATAGGTTGGCTATCCAAACTCATGATAATCTTTTTCAATAAACAATCAGATACGTTAATAGGGTATTGTTAGAGGACATCCAGTTTGCTCCACTGGTTGGAGAGCCAAAGTTCCTTGATATCAGTAGTTAAATGGGCTACATGCTAAAGCACGGGTCAGCGATGATCTTCCTGAAGAGTGCTCGATTATTTTCGGCGTAACATCTGCAAGTTCCTTCTGCAGTCTAGAATAGCCTGCTGCAAATAAATTTTCAGATCAATAAAAAAGATATTTCTTGCATCTTGAGAACTGCTTGTGTGAACCATTCTAGCATGGTCTAGGATTTCACCTATGCCTATTTGAAAGAGATTAGCGAAGATATCTGGATTTTTTTTGTAAAATAAATTCAGTATGTTGTTGTACTTGATTAAAATGTTACCTATCTTATTTAAATTTTCAGATGTGCAACATGTGACGTCCTCAATGTCAAAATACAATTGCTGGAGCTCTGCCATTTTACTCTTCACTGTCATAAAATTTGATTATCGAAGTAATTCTTGAAATAAAGTTATGATTTTAATAGAAATAAATCAATTATACTGTGTTGAGGTATACAAATTTTCCGTTATTTATTATAGTAGTGAGTTCTGTAATCCTAATGACCAGTTACTAAATGGCGCCATAGATTCGGATCTGGAAAACGTAAACTTAAAACTTTTATGAGCGCTATAATGCTTTGGTGAACGGTTTCATTAGTAGGTAGCCAGATATTTTAGATCATGAAATGTTTAGCGAAATATTGATTAAAACGTTTTTTCATTTATCAAAAAGCGCTTTCTTACGATTTCAGAAAGGTGTTATTAATTTGTAACATTACTCTCTAGTCGCCTACAAAGACCTTGTCAACTCTGATTTGCAGCAGTTGGATATTGGAATAGTTAGTTGAAATGTGATACAATTCTTTTTAAGAGTAAGGGCAATTTTTAATTAAATAGAGCTTTAAAATGTGACCATCCAGGTACCATTTTCACAACCTTCTCCAAAAAATATTTATTAATTATAACACATTTGTTGTAATTAATACTCAGGGTAGATAATCACTATTTCACTACTGAGGGCTCGATCTTCATCTCTGTAAAAACAAATGTTATGATTGATATAAATATATACCTATTTAAAAGCGTTAATTGTTGATATTTACCGCGTTGTGTCATTTCAAATTAGTGTCTCGATATAGATTAAAACTAAGCCCCTTCTTGCTCAACTGACAAGAATACTCCCCATCACCCGGAAAACTGCTGCCTTCGCTTGTTTGAAAATTCCTTCCATCATTTGTATAAAATACGGACGTTGATATCCTCCGCAAGAGTCATTATATCTGGTCTGTTATAATTTAGTTCAACACTCATTCGCATGAACTCTTTCGCGAATGCTTTTTTTTCATGACATAATTTCTCTTGAGGGGATGTAAATTCTTTAACTCCTAGTCCATTCGAATGTAGCAAGTCCACTATACAAGCAGTAAGTTTAATTACGACCCAATTATTTCTCATTGAAGTTGTTAGAAAAGCATTTGTCTCCCACTATATTTTCCTCACCATATAACTTCAATTATACATCTGGTAAATTTGAGTAATTACCGTAAAACAAAACTAAATGGATATTTCGCTTGCGCGAACCTTTCATCTAACCAGATCGGCGTACACAACAATATAGTCGTAGGTATCGTTTTGTAACTGTAAAATTACATTGAGCGCGCAAGCAAATTACATTTACATATGTTATAATATACAATAATGTTACATCAAGGAAAGACTAATGCAATGTACTTCTACCTAATTTATATTAGCACTGCTACGGAATTAATGGACATAAAAAGTCTAAAGCATCTTCTTCACACTTCAAGAAGAATAAATCGAGCGAACGACATCACCGGAATGCTTGTTTACGTGGAAGGTTATTTTCTCGCCAACGAAAATGGCAGATTTAAACAGAAATTGCAAGGCCGATTTATTCAATTATTAGAAGGTCGGGAAGTTGATGTTAGAGCACGGTATAGGGCTATTGAAGTAGATTTCAGACATTATAATTTAGACATCTTGACCGAAGGTTTTGTTAACGAAAGAAATTTTGACCAGTGGGAAATGGGCTTTAGGTGCCTCGATAAATCTGATTCATTCGATCCGGATGAGTTTATTGACTTAGAAATAAAATTAAAGGCCCCAGAACGGGACATCTATTTAAATCCATTATTATATCTATCATCGTTCTATCATATGAGTAAAAGTAAATTGTAATATTTATTCATATTAAAACTTATATACACCCTGTGTGTTTTATAAGTATATTTAAATGGTAAATAGTACAGTGATAGAAGATCAAATTATTCAAACGCTCGAAGAAAAACTTTCAGATGTAGGTGTGACACTCGATTTGTTTTATACTGAGTTAATAAAATTAAATATGCGTTGCCAAACGCAAGGTAATAAAGAAATGTACTCAATAATCATTAAATTTCTTCGAGCAATTAGATTATATCAAAAGAATCAGACCTTTCTTACTCAAAAAAGTTCGTTAATTATTCAAGACAATTATCATATCTATGTCCATGAACAGATATGATTATAGCGCGCGAAGGTTAATTATAAAGAGAGATTCCATTATTATTAAATTCCAGGGCTAATTAATGACCTCAGAGTTGTGCAGTGTAACAAGTTAATTTGATCTTGACTTTACAAGGCGTGTCGATATTATGATACCTTTTGCCATTTCAATATTCCTGGAAAACTCCCCACGACAAAGTTTGTTATGAATTACATGTATAATAAATATATGTCGTAATGACGCAAGGTTTTGGAATACATAAATTGTTGTCTTACTTTTGTAGCTACAATCTTCTTATGCCAAAGAAATCTTCTTCTTCAAAAGCTACACAATCAAAAAAAGGTGAATATAGTTCAGGTCACTCAGAACGCGCTGATAAGGGCAAACCCCAAACGTTCAGACAGGACGATGCCTTCTTTCGTCAGACCCTGGAGAGTTTAGAAGATTATGCAATCTTTACTATGGACCTGCAAGGAATAATCAGTAGTTGGAATGGGGGAGCTGAAAATATGCTGGGCTATTCCGAACAAGAAATAATCGGTCAGGATGTAAAGATCCTGTTTACCCCGGAAGATGTAAAAAAGAAAGTACACCTAAAAGAAATGTCAGGCTCAGAAAAGAATGGAAGACATCTAGACGAACGGTATCATTTAAGAAAGGATGGAAGTCGTTTTTTTGTTAGTGGTAAGATGTTTGCCTTGCGGGATCCATCTGGGAAATTGCGTGGATACACCAAACTCATGCGCGATATCACTCATCGACATGTGCTGCAGGAAACTATTCAACAGGCGCGGATGTATGCTCAAGGTATAATCACCACCGCAAGGGAGCCGATGTTAGTACTTAACGAAGACTTCACGGTCAATACAGCTAACCGGTCATTTTACAAGACTTTTAAAGTCACTAAACCGTTGACAGAAAGGTTTAACTTGTACCAGCTGGGTAATGGACAATGGGACATACCGGAATTAAGGGTGTTGCTTGCCGATATCTTGCCTTTGAATGCTGTAGTACAGGATTTTGAGGTAACACACACGTTTGAAAAAATAGGTTCAAGAAATATCTTGGTTAATGGAAGGAAATTGTCCCTAGTAGGAGCCGATTCAGCGATGATTCTTCTATCTTTTGAGGACATTACACAGAGAAAGCAGGCCGATCAGTTCAAAAACGCATTTATTGGGGTAGCCAGCCATGAACTCCGGGGGCCGGTGACTAGTATCAAAGGTTACAGTCAAATATTAGCAAAGCATTCAGGAAAAAACAACGATAAGTTCACTGCAGCAATATCCTCCAAAATCAATGTGCAATCCACCAAACTTACAGAAATGATTGGTCACTTACTGGATATCTCCCGGATTCAGGTTGGTAAACTGCAATTGGATAAAAACGCATTTGATCTGAATACTTTCATTAAAGAGGTAATTCTGGATTTGGAAAGTGAGATCACCAGCCATACCATTGTTTTAAAAGGTGGAGTTAGCCGTAAAGTGGATGCTGACAAATTTCGCCTGGGACAGGTCATCAACAACTTGATCAGTAATGCTGTGAAGTACTCTCCTAAAGCAAATAAGGTAATAGTAACGCTTACTGAGGAAGAGAGTGGGCGCTATGCCAAGGTGAGTGTTCAAGATTTTGGCATCGGGATTTCTAGGGAAGACCAGCAAAATCTTTTTCAGCCTTTTAGCCGGGCCAGTAATGCGAAGACCAAAAAAATTAAGGGCATTGGCTTAGGACTGCATATAAGTGCAGAAATTGTACATGCACATGGGGGTAGAATTGAAGTGGAGAGTAAATTCAAAACAGGATCAAGTTTTACCTTTACCTTACCTATTTCTAAAAATAGGGAGGTTATTGATGCCTGAAAGCAGACAAAACAGCTATTTCCAAGTTACTGGCTTTTTCGGTATTTGACTAAAACTGTCGGGTGATCGACTAAACCGTTGCCGCTTTTAGAGGTCAATGACAATCAGCTGGCATGGCAGCTGTTTGGTTATCAAATTGGTAGATCGTGAGCTTCCCTTGCTCATTGAACAACAAGTCATTACCCGCTTGGCTAGCCTATTATTGGAGAATAGGCAGCAAACATACTAGTGTCCCATATTCACCGTGGCAATAAAGCTAGTGCGGGAAAATTCCTAGCCTGTTAAAGTAGTGTAAATGGAGTGCATCTGCTACTATCAATTACCTTGATAAGGTAGTTGATATCTGATTAGGTATCGATAGATACATTAATAAAACCAGAGTTAATCATGATTTTTCAAAATAATATTTTTCTCGCCACCGGCTAAGCAACCTTTTAATCCCAATAACAGACGGCCAACGATAATTACGTACAACTTCATCGTATTGTAAAAACAGTGGTGGGACAAAACTCTCGTCAATCTATGGGTTTAAACGAACCAAATCAGTCCTATAATGCAAATACCTAGCATCTCCTCATAAAAATCCTGCGAATGATATGAAATAGCTGTCCCTGCTCTGCTCCGCCACTACTACACCGGACATTAACGTCAATCCCTCAACGAGAATAATTTTGCCTGCTGGTATCAAGGGATTTTGATTAGTTCATAATTTCTAGCGGCAATATATCTACAGACCGATAGTGAAGCTGTGACAGGCTAATTACATTTGAAACTATAGCATTCACAAATACCTCAACTGTTCATTTTATAAGTTTGGTCTGCAAAGTATCTGTGTTGCGTCACATGTCGGGGAAGTCGGGGTGCAACAGGCTTTAGGCTGCTCAAATATTTTTCTAGGGTATTCAGCAGCCACCTGGCAACCTTCGAACCCATTTGCTTTCCGACCCGACGGGCGATCATAGCCATAACGATCCTGGTGATAAATCCCGACTTTCGGAACAAAGTACGGTTGACCACCAGAGGAAGCAGGTAGGAAAAAAATTTGGCGGATATATTAATTTTGCCATCAACTTTAATGATCGTCAGCGGGTCGGCTGGTTTTACAAGCGTGATCACGAGCAAACTCAGCAGCAAAGTCTTGCCTTGGCTGACAATTTCCTGCCCAAGCAGTGATTGCTCTGCATTTAACATCACCTGTCTTGCTTTTAATTCTTCCAGATTTTTAATTTTCGTAGTCGCTTTCATAATAAATTCTTTCTATTTTCAGCGCTTAATTTGTAACAGATACCCCATAGAAGCATCCGTTTATAAGCTGGTTTAAGCATGTTCAATATCATCCTGCAAGTTTTCCAAGCCATTCTCCGCCTGGCCTTGGACTTTGCTCACAATTCTAATTTTAGCTTCGGTAAGCTTTTCTATCTGGTCTGCGGCCAGGTCCCTAATCGAATCGCCTAAATCCTGTAAAGACTGGCTTAATTTATCCCTTGTCTCAGATCCCTTCTCAGGAGCTAGCAATATTCCCAATGCACCACCTGCCGCAAGGCCGGCCAGTAAGCCAATTATTACATTTGACGTATTTTTCATGATATAAAATTTAGTTTCGTTAATTATTTAAGTATTAATTTGGTCAGACGGCCGGCGATGCGTTTGGTAAAGAGACTTTCAGCCTGTTAAGATTCAGTAAGGGCGCTAAGCCTACATGAGATACTGGCATAACAATACGCTTCTTTGCCCGCTCTTTGCGTATACTAAGCTGAACAGGTTTTCCGTCCTGAATTATGGCCTGTTTTATTATTAAATATCCATCACAAACATTCAGCACTGCGCCGTAATTATTGCGGTCTGCTTCGAGTACGCAGTGGTCACTTTCTTTCCGACGCCTCTCCATTTTTTAAGATTTTGATCTCGCTGTTTCTTCATTTTCCTGAACCGACTGACCTCCGCTCTCCAGTTCCACCTCTTTAGTAGTGACCGCATAATGTGAAGGGTGAATCTCCGATCCGTAAGACAATGCAAAAGCTTTGGTGAATTCTGCGCCGAAATATAGAATAATTGAAGAATAATAGGTCCATAACAGTAAGATGACCAACGATCCCGCGGCGCCGTAAGTACTGCCTACATCGCTTTGTCCAATATAAATGGATATGCCGAATTTGCCGAGCATAAACAACAGGGCGGTAATCACTGACCCAGAGATTACATCCCGCCATTTGATGATTGCATCTGGCAAAAGTTTAAAGATCACGCTAAAAATCAGGGAAACTACCGCAAGGGTAACAACCTGGTTGAGTATATAAAACAATACAACCGATACATCGGAGAAACGAACCTGCAAGCGTGCGCTGAAGCCATCGAGCACTGCGGTTACGCCTAAAGAAACCAGTAGCAAAAATCCCAGGCTAATGATTACTGAAAAAGAAAGAAAGCGATTTTGGAGCATTTTCAGCCAGCCTCTTTTAGGCTTTGGTTTTAATCCCCAAATGATGTTGATGGAATCTTGTATATCAGCGAACACGGTAGTGGCACCAACCAGTAAGGTAACAGCTCCGATAATGAACGCGATGGTGCCCTTTTTACCAATGGACGCCTTTTGCACAATTTCCTGTAATTGAAGCGCAGTTTCCTTGCCCATAAATCCAGCAAGCTGCCCGTAAATCTGTCCTTGTGCAGCTTCCTGTCCTAAAAATATTCCACACAAGGAAATAATCACCACCAAAAGCGGAGCCATCGAAAAAACGGTATAATAGGCCAATGATCCGCTAAGCTTAGTGACCTTGTGGTCGCTAAAACCAGTGAAGGAATTCTTCAGTACTGCCCAGATTCCCCTCAGGGTGACATTTTTGTTTTTCATATTGAATTTCTTACTATGCCCGGGTTCATTCTGGTCTTGCACCAAAAGCTTGGTACGCTGACCAGTCTCCCCATTAAATGTATTTAGTCCATGACCCTGGGCTTCTTCTAATTTTGGTTCATGGTGTGTTGCGAAAAATCCCCGGATCGCTACCCCAGTAATGAATTGCTCAACCGCTGCATTTTTCCAGCAGATCAGCAGCGACAGCAACGTAAAAAGAACAGTTGCGCATCCGAATCCAACCGTGTAGCTCTTCAGCAGGTGTGACAGGTAAAATGTCAGGGTAACTAACGCGGCCGTAAAAGCCATCAAAAGGCAAAGTACAACAATCGTATTAGTAACCAAATTTGCAGCGAGTTTTGACCCCTTTTCAATTGCAGCCAGTTTACGCATCTTCATCTGGATTCTGAAATATGTCTGAATGTTAGCCCATAGTCCTGTAAAATCTTTTGGTACCTTTGTCTCCATAGCATGCTGTTATGATTTATAAACTATCCTGCTGCATGATTGTTTTCAATATGCTCATCAAAAAAAGCGAACCATTAAGAATATAAGTTTAATTCAGAACAATCAGAAAGCTAGAAATATATGCCTGACCGGATTTTCGGAAATAGCCTTTCCCTTTATTATAAGGATCTGCAGATCTATGCCCGAACACTTGAACCCAATATGGAAGAGGCGGAAGACCTGGTGCAGGAAACTTTGTATAAGGCGCTGCGCTTCCAAAATCAGTACAACGATTCCATGAGCTTAAGAGGATGGCTCTTTACGATTCTCAAGAATACCAGGATCAACGCCTTTCGCAGGAAAAAATTCAGCAGTGGTTTTATTATTTCTGATCAGTCACTTGTATATGGCCAGTTAACTTTGAGCGCTGCCAGAAATGACGGAGAAATAAATTGCGTTTTGGCGGACATCGAGCGCAGCATCTCTGTACTTAAGCCGGATTATTCTCTGCCAATGTGTTATTTCCTGAAGGGTTATAAATACCATGAGATTGCCACTCAATTAGATATCCCTATTGGAACTGTCAAATTCAGAATCCATGCAGCAAAGGAAATTTTAAAAACCCAACTCCGTGTATATGAATTCCACTGATGCAGAAGAATTAGCTCTCTGGACTTGGTTCATTTCCGTGTTCTGGATTATTTTTTGCATTTCAATGCTGTCGGGTATTTAATAGTTAGAATTCTTTACCTTAGCAACGAAAGTTGTCACTTTTTCACTTTTATTAAGTTATCTTCCTTCAAACGCCTCAAATAACAATAAGTCATCTTTAAAAAATCTGATTATGAAATTTAAGACAATATTATTTTTTTTAGCTTTAACACTATTTATTTGCGCTTGTTCCACTTTGCAGAATACTAAAACTGGAAACAGTCTTTCTAATGCCATTTGGGAACTTGAGTATATTTCAGGATCGCGAATTGCTTTCGATGGATTATATCCAAACAAGAAGCCCAAAATTACATTTAATACGAAAACGAATGGCGTTAGTGGAACTTCAGGTTGTAATGGGTATAGTGCCAAATATACCTCCAATGGTAAAACAATTTCCTTTGGACACCCGGGACCAACGACAATGATGTTTTGTGAAGGAGGAGGTGAGCAGACATTTTTAAAAATGATAGAAAAAGTTGATAATTACTCGATTGATAGTGACGGGAAGCTGATTTTGAATAATGGCGAAGTTCTAATCATGCGATTCAAAAAGAGTTCAAAATAATTTTATCCATAACGTAGTATGAACAAAATTGCTTTTTATAGGAGTGTTTTTCGAGCGCCATTTAGATGGTTACAGCTAAAAGAACAATAACAAGGGCCTACACAATAATTTGAAGCTTCAAACGCTTTGATGTATGTGAGGGTTAATTTAATATTAGCCCCGATTTCGCCCGGGGGGCTAAGATTAAATGATACTATTTTCATCATTTGTGGAGTAGCCTAACTGCAAATATTTATAATTATTCCCTCATTTTTTAAGATATTACCATTTGAAGCAAGAAGCTGCCTACAACGATTAAGGGATTCGGGCGGATGGTACATTGCAGAAGCTGGTAACTGGAGCACAATTTACCGTCCTATAATATACATTCTCTTTTTGTCATACTTTACATTTAAGTCAACAGCTAAAAGAAATAGGGGAGAAATACCTTCGTTTCGTGAGGCAGGACTTTTTCGTTTAAAAGCTAATGAATTACCAATCTTATTATACAACCATAGACCACGTGATTCCGGTGGAAGGTGGTTCTCCGTCATTTTGGGTGAAATCTTGAAAGATCAAACATAAGCATTAATTTTTCTCCAGCAAACCTCCTTCTGGGAGCCTTCAAACTGAACTTTCAAATCTTATCTAATATTCCTTCACCAAAAATGATGAAGAACCTAGAAGGTGACCATTAGATTCCGGTTCAAATTGACCGCTATATTTCGACGAAAACGACCAACCAACGGCCGACAAATGCTGTAGAGGCAACTATCTTCGTAAGGTTTCTCTAACCTTTAGAAGCTTCGCCAACACTACAGTTAGTATGAGTAAAATTAGAGAGATTTTTAGGACGTTTAGCAAGGGTCGCAGTTTCATGTCGACCTCTGCTTAGGCTAATGCTTCCCTGAATAACGTAAAGAAGTATCGGGCTTCGGTTAATGAAAGCGGGTTAACCTATGAGGAGGTTGATACACTGAAAGACAGAGAACTGGAAGACCTTTTGGGACAATCAGGAAACATGCTCCTTCAGGATATATGCATTCTTTGCGACGCTGCTTTTCCCATCTTGACAAGGAGCTTAAACGCACCGGTATAAACCACGATATATTATGAGCAGAGTACCATAATGAGTTTCCGCACGGCTATCAGTACAGACAATTTGCTTCTATTACAATCAATAAAAGAAGGGGGCAATCCGACCATGCATATGGATCATAAAGCTGGACATAAGTAACGTAGATCTTGCAGGCCAAAGCTCAATATTACTGGTAAGCAGACAGCTCGGATAATTGATTTTGAGGTATTTATATCGATGCTTGGGGTGAGCCAGCTTATTTATGTGGAAGCTGTTGGTAGTCAAAAGAGGACTTCATTGCGGCCTGTGATCAAACTCTTCACTATATTTAAACAGCCATGTACAAGAGGATCAACTTTATTCAGGAAAACTCTTGCAATTTTTACCAGAGACGGTTTGATCGATAGATGTAACCAGCAATTTAAATCAGTTATAATAAAAAGAGGCTGTATCATAAATAATAAACCCCAAAAATTTTTGTCCAACTTTTAGGGTTCATTTCATCCTTCAATAATAAAGCCTCTTTTAAGGTATGTACTTCAATAACATCAAACATCTCTAACACCTACAATGTAGATCAGTTTGTAGTAAATTTTATACTTATTTTGATGATGTGAAATAAGCCCTCATATGTCTACGAGGGCTTACCAAACGCAAACCAGCTGTAAGCTCTAACTAAACATGACTGATTTCATCCGCATCCACGGGTACTTTAGCTATCTATATTATATATTAGATGTACGAATATTCGAGTGACGCTCTCGATATTTAAGCTGCTTATCAGTATTACGGGGTCATATGGTGCCATATCAGTTACAAATAATAAATTAAGCACTCGCTTTGAATGGAACTATCATATTGCTCTCTAGAAATTAGATAGAAACTCCATTGTAGGGTAATATGCGATGCTCTCCATCAGTTTTAATAGTAATTTTAAAGCTCCATGTTTTATAAATGAAACAACTTCAATGAACGCAATATTGTTTGACTTTTCGATTAAAATTATTAAACAAGTTTTCATTTTACTGATAAAGGCTTACCTTGCGCATGAGGGAGTGAAAATTAACATAATTCAGATTGAGGATAGACCGTACACATCTCATTTTGGTGTAATAGAACAAAAAAAGCCTTGCACTACTGCAAGGCCTCATAGATAGATGACAAAATTATTGTGGGAGCCGTATGATCACAACAATTAAATTGAGGATATGTTTGGATTTGGGAATAAGATGAAGCTGACTGTTTCAAAGCATTCCATATAATATTACTGTTGGAAGTTTTATCTATTGATGTGTGGATGATTATGAATGCTTTTTATAGTGTCGAAGGGTAAGCGTGAATGCTTCATGCCGTTTTAGTATGTTATGTAAATACCAAAGCCCTGTCGAATTACAATTCCTTGCAGGTAAATATTCTCTGTTATCATGTTTCAAAACATATAACAACCAGGAGTTATATATGTAGTCTAATGTTTAATTGCCCAGTTTTCGAAGCCTATTTTTGACTCGCTCATTTATTAAATATACAATAAACTCGTCTGAAGTAATTGATATGACGCCTAAAACGTCAAAAACTTGATTAGGAGTTATTCTCAAGTTCTTTGCCAGGAACTCAATAGTTGATCCATCGTAAGGTAGAAGATGTTTTTGTTCAAAGGATTTATAAACGATTTTCATGACGTTAAGGATATAATATACAACTAGACAACTGACCTTTTGTTTCATCTTTAACTCCTTAAACTAAATGTAGCAGTTGAACCGCATTTTGCATTCATGCAAATGTTAATTAGTTTAAGGGTTCTTGAGTAATGCCCCACTTTCTCAGGCATAGGCCCACGTCGGTCTGTACCTGTTTCCCTAAAAAATTTTCACAACAGCCCGGAAAATAACCTCAATGGCTGCCATGCTGCAGTTGATACCGTGTTCACTTAAGCAGAAATACAGGCCTGCTTAGTTCGCCAAATTCCACAATAGCTTAAATATGTGGCTCCCAAGACCAAAAACAATTCTTGGCGGACCTCAAGCCTCTTTATAAAGTAGATACGCTCGAACAGGCCGAACTCAGGCTTGATGATCTGGAAACTAAATAGGAGAGACAATGTGAAAAGGTGATTGAGCCTTGGAGAAACCTGGTCAAAACTGATAACTATTTCCGATATGAAGCTATGTACGTCGACTAATTTATGCCACAAATATTATTGAGAGATTTCATCGGCAGGTGCGCAGGATGACCAAAACCAAATGTGCACTGACCTTTGATATGCCGCTGGTAAAGCTCATACATTGCTCACAATGACATCAGCCAAAAATGTACTATGCCATAAAAAAATCGGGGAATAACTACTCAGAAACTTGTTATTTGGATTCATAATCGAATGATATCAGATTAAAATAAACAAAGCATTAAACCAATTGAATCAATGGTTTGACAAGGTTTATTTTACATACGCATAAAAATAATAATACCGTCTTCACTTGGCGGGCTTATTATTTATTCTGTTTTATTTAAACCCTCATTGATCTCTATTATCGATTTTTCCACATATTCGATAACATCATTTACTTCACCATCAGATAGGTCGATATCATCATTTAAACACTTGTGAAGATTTCGAAGTTCATCCCTTGTATTCCCATTATTGATTTTCTCCTCGTGTGACATACGCTTTTGTTTAAGTGAGTGATATAAGTAACGAAGTTATTACGCAAAATGTTTTGAATAATTAGTTCAACACTTTATAGAATTGTTAATTCTTCGCCAGTCAGGGCAAAGTATAGGTTTTGAAGTTGGTGGACATATTTAAGCTCTTGATAAATAGCATAAGCCCCATCTATCCCATCGTGGCCAAAAAAGAAACTTTTTCCGGATTTAATTATAATCACATCTTCTAAATCGAAAGATAAATTGATGCTATATGATTTTTCTGAAGGATCTAGGGTGCTGTAGGCCTCATGTACAAAACCAAACCCGGCTAACCATTCCTCTGTCAATGGAATAGGTTCAATCTCATAATTAGGTCTAAAATCAAGACTATATTTATATCCATAATATATTTTGTTACCGACAATCCCTTCGACTTTCAAATCAAAATTATGTAAGAATGATTGAACGTAATTACCTATCCTTAGTTCGCTTGCTTCCATAACCAAATATAAATATTTGGCATTAAATTCCCATAGGTTGTTACAGCTGCAATAACCATTAATAAGAGCGGTGTTGTTTTATCCAAGTTACTAGAATTAAATGGGTAGTATATATGCAGGATTGGACTTCTCATCTTGGTAATTTCGGTGTTTGTGTAATAATGCAAATTATTATGGAGCTGAAATGGTGACTTGTTTATAATTACCACTCCTATAAAAAAAAACATAATTATTCTGTATTTCTTAAACTGCTAGTTTACAGTTGTCAGAAGGCAACACTGAAAGACATTAATTCCTTGACTTACCTCACTATTAATGTATAGTGACACGACTGGACCATAAAATTTGAGTTTTTAGGAATAATATTGTAATGCTACTGATACTCTCATTGCTGGGTGGCCGATAACGGATCTATTAATCTCAAGTCTATGCTTTTAGAAGGCACTGGGATTTACTATGTTTCAGTTTTTTTAAAAAACTATGTTAGCCTGTAATATATTTTGTTGCTATCCAACCCTTAACGACTTTTCTGGAACCAGTGAATCCGTTCTTAACAAAGTATTTTCACTTTCATAACGTCGCTCAAACTTTACTTATATTGCATTGAGATGATCAGTCAGACTAAAGCAATACACATTATATTGCGACAATGCCGCTGGGAACTATTTGGTATTTGGAACTACCCATACAATAATGAAACGCTTGGATTCGTCAAAATCAAATGGTAGCTTTTTCTTTTATTTTATCGTACTTCTTTGATATTTAGAATGGGGGTTCATTTACATTTATAGGACACGCACCAAGGTGATAGTAATTTTCATCAAAAATTCTTGAGTAGTAACAAAGAACTCTTGTCCATTCTCTTTTACGAACAAAGTTTTAATTTCGTCCTGTTATACCACATAACGAACTTCACCTTTTTCGATTAGTAATAGGGCATCACTGGAGATTAAACTCATATACATATCTCTACCTTGCGTATTAAAAGGCTACCTATATTTCATATCACTCCTTCAGGAATGTTTTGTAGATCAAATGAGTTACTATTGAATTCTTCCATACTTAAAAATAACTATTTCTGATTAAGCTTCTTGGTAACTATCTTTTTCTCCATCTATTTTGTCGACTGCACGATGCAAACTGAATCTTTACTGCTGCGAAATGGACTAATGAAGCATGAAATCGTTCAGATTCCCAAACCTTTTCCTGATCGACAATTGTCCCGGTCTTGATCTGCATCTCTTCCATTTTGTTAAAAGAGATACTCTATCCTTCCCGAAGATAAATCTACAGGAAGCAACAGTACTGCGCTCCACATCCAACGTTCATGAACACCTCATATATTTATCATATTATTAAATGCCAAACAAATTGCCGCTATCTGCATATCAAATATATTATCAGCCCAAAAACGACCAATATGGCGCCCTCTTCCCACAAAGTTATAATTAATTCGAAGTCATCCTCGTCACCTCTTATGAAATACTTCATATATGCTACAATTAAATTTATCATTGTTTTGTATATTGCAAAACAAAATAGATAAGCAAGATCCTACGGTACCAAATTGGCTTTTCATGTCCATCATTTAATGATTTCAAGCCTTTTTAAGTGAGAGTAGAACATCCCCCTTGATTTCTTATTTGTCATGATGGTTTTATCATGCATTAAGATACCTGTGTTTTCCATATAACCAAACATATAGAATCTTTTAATGTTATTTTGTTTATGAGTCGGCCATCATTTATTGAAAAAGGAAAAAAATCAATACATATCTTGCTGCCAATTTTTATGGTTTGCGGCTTTATTCTCTTTTTACCAGACACCTATAAACAGGCGCTACACATAGATAATTTAACCTATCCCTACGCCCAATATTTGGGAATTTCGTTTTTGATTTTAGGCGTCTTGATATTCATTGATGTTTCATTTAAGATTTCTCAATCGATAATTAGAAAGCGCAGGAAATCTAAAATGGGAGGATATATAATTGAGTACCTATCCCAATTGAGTATTGATGAAAAGTCAATCTTGCGAGAATTTTATCTTGCTGGGGATGAAATCCAATTACTACCTTACAATCATCCTATAGTTTTAGGCCTACTCAGTAAAGGAATAATTATGGAAATCGGTTCATATGAGGATATGAGGTATGGGCAAGTTTGCTTTAGTTACACTATAACCGAATATGCCAGAAAATATATAACTAACCAAACTCTCAATATTCCATTCAAAATGACTCAAAAAGACTTTGAGAGGCTCTCAAATGAACGACCTTTCTGGCTATGAATTTCTCTTGCTCTAATAACTCGATGGAGTATTTCAGTAAAAGTGTCCTTCTATTTCGGTTCAATCTCACCTCCAGACTTGGATGCCGAGCCTTGTATCCAATACCCCACTGAGTCCTACCAAAGAAATTTAATTGATATCAACCTGCTAACCATCATCCAACAGAGCAGCCCAAACCTGGCCATTATTTCAATCGCCCAAAGTCTTGCAACAACCAGACTCCGTAAATAGACCGCCTACTACGCTTTTATGCCCACTTCAAATAAGCCGTAATAACGATCCAACCCTCAAGGTAGAATAAGAGGTTGTCGGCATAACATATAACACTTAGAAATAGCCGTAAATTTAAATAACAATAGATGATTTAGGATTGAATAAAGTGGCCTGATAGTTTATGGGTGTTCTTTACCCTTAAATGAGGAGGTAAATTGGACCGAAATAGAACGATAGTTTAATTACGGAATGAGGGGGGCAGATTTGCCGAAACTTCCAGAGAGCCCCTAAATCCGTGTCGACTCAAATATAGCAACTCTAATTTTAGGACCCTGAAATAAATTAATATGTTAGCCAGGTAGACCTAAATGTTAAGTATGCCGATGCTAATTAATGAAATACCAACCAGCAGTGCCAATTTTCCGGCTGCTTGCCTGGCAAATGTTCGTTTAGGGATCCGGTAGATTTTTGATCAGATTGGTAGCCTCTTATTTCTCAACCATACCAATTAGGTAGAAAAATATGAGTACTTATTAACTGCCTTTTAAAGTACAATATAATTCAAATATTTTAACTGCTTTGTATGACATTTTATGGTACGAAACAAAACTTACAGCTCGTCATGTATGGAGACAATTAAATAATGAGCGATCGAAAGTTATCTTACAAAAATTGAATTTTTTCTTTGAATAGTCCGGCCTTACAATATGATTATAGCCATTAATAAAAACGCTTGATCAGAATTGAGACACTTGAAGGGTTACTAATACTTTCATAATGTTTTTTAGCAGGATCTAACTTACTTAAAAAACGGAGAGATAAGTAATTACAATTTAGGAAGTTGATGATCCACCTATAGCTGATTTCAGATACAATGTGTTTTCTTTAAAAAAAAAAGGTATAAATAATGATATTTGGGCAAGTTTTAGAGCCCCATCCATGTCGATTATGACAATGCTTTTACTCTAAATAAGAGTATTTATCCGGTGCAATTTACGGTATTTACCACTTCTCCCAAACTATTTCAAAAACCTACATTTGAATAGCTAAATTATCACACTATGTATAGAATTATTTATTACACCAGTACTGGAGAGTATTGCATATTTGATTCAGCAGACTATGAACAAATCATATCAATCCATCTAGATTTAAGGCGGGACGGTAATCAGGTAGTATGTATAGTAAATTATACCTTGAAAGCAGTAATTTATAAAAGTCCTGATTTCGATTCTCGTAGTGATGATATCGATGATCTTATATTTAACTGCATATACAATTAATCCGACGATATGACTTTGTTTAAGCATTCTTGAGAGCCTACTATCGTTAAATAAAGCCCTTCATCTTGCAGGACTTACCAAACGAAAACCGGCTGGAGTTGACTAAATTTAATTCCTTTTAGGAGTTAATAAGTTTAATCTTATTACTTACTGTTTATAGAATAAGAGAATAACGGCATTGTTGTAAGAACAATATTAATTAAGTTTTCAAATGTTTGGCGCTTTAATGGAAAATAAATACTTATTGTATTATATCAACTAATGATGGAAAGACCGCAGTAGAATTATAGCAGTCCGATAGTTCAGGGGTTAATGATGCTTTTGGCATATTAGCGTGTCATTTGTTAAATAACCTTATCATTTAATAATGGCAATTAGGTGCGAGAAATTCAACCCCTTCCGATTATAAACTTTACCTGAACAATATTTTAATTTCTGTTATTAGGCATCCCCCCTTTGACAAATAATCACTAGCATGGGGTGCATCAGATTAGCATTTATTGGATACTATATAGCTTGTGATCTTCCAAACTACCAGGTAAAAATAGTTTATATTGCCCGGAAAAAGAATGCGTATTTTTCTTGAAATCTGCAATAGTTATGGAATTCTAATGGTAGCTCATTTGGACCAATAGTAAGAATTATTTAAGAGCAGTTTACCTGCCCTTAATCCTTGGAGTTAGTAGGGGGAGTAGTTTATTAGCGATTCATACGTACTCATTTATGATATCTGCTTTAACGGATTTCACTTCGTCTGTTTACCGTGTACCGTTTTTAACCACGTAACCATACAATCCTGCACTTAAATACTATGATTAATAAGCAAATAAAACAAATAAAAAATATTGTTTGCCTGGATCTGACATGCATTTCTAAACGTATATAGGATTTAATCTGACGTTCAGACGATCTCTAGTTATAAGCTTATGAAAATATTAATAATAATGTGGTGGCGTTTGTTTTCACATAATCAATACACCCACTATAGAGATAAATGTAGATCAGAAGGGGATAAACGGAAGGCATTTCATTTAGCTAAATATCTCTATCGTTAAGCTTTGATTACATCGTTGTTGATCAGACCGTTGTTTTCCTCTTTGGCATGTCTTGAACCCCAAAGGTAGTTATGGGTATATTAAGGATTAGAAACACATATAATACACAAAGCCATACAATTATAGTTAGGACACTATTACTGTTAATTAAGTAGTTTGTTTAAGATCTTTGATTAAAAAAATTCCACTCGACACATTTGATATTTTTAATCGTTATAGACCTTTATTTTAGTCTATTATACTGTATATTTACATTAATAAAGATCGCATATGATTGAAATAACTAATGTTTTACGGTGATGTATAACATCCAACTTTGAAGATATTTCAGGTTATTTTTGACTTAGTTCTGCGAATATGATGGTGTAAGTAGCAAATTATGCTCTAGCTATTTAGAGACACTATTGACTTATATTCGCGATGAATATGATCTTAGGATATAAGGACAATATAGAATCCTTTTGTTATTGATTTTAGTAGCACAAATGAGCCGTAGTCTGTTATGTCGGTCTGAATTAGATAAAACCCAAGTATTATATTGAAGTATAATCGTTTATAAATAAAGCTTGATACAATGAACGGCAAGAACCACTTTACCCAGGAAGAAGCTTTTGAAATTAAGAAATATTTACAGAGTGCAAGGGAGGCAGGAATGGGTGTTCAGAAACCCTTCATAGAATATCTTAGGAAGGAGTTGCGATTTTTTATAACCGACTTTACTGTATCGCGTAAAAGATTTACTCCTGAGAACTTCGATGCTTTGGTTGCAGAAGGAAAAATAACAATATCATAATAGCCATCCTTCTTGACATCAAATGACAGAATCAATTATTACTGAATCCAAGAATTGAATTATTTCATCATTCTCGTGTGCAGGTAGTATAAATTTCAAACGTATTCTCATTAATCTAAATCTGGACGTTCCTTCATGGAAAATCACAAACTTCTGTCTAAGATGTTTGAAAATAAAAATAAATTAGAAACGGGAAAATTAATTTGTGAGGTTTTAGTAAAAAATCATATTCGACTTAAATTGCAAAATTTCGCTATTTAGTTGCTGTAATTGATGCTTGTTCGTATGCGTCTGTAGCTTTACACTTGGTAGTATACGGATTTCATCCTTAAACTTTGACGCCAACTGACAACTGCCTAGCTCGGATTTGGTATACCGATTGGTATTTTATGTGGTAGAATAGGAGACCCATTAAAGACTAAATTTAATCGACTTAAAACGGCTTATAGATTGAATTAAGTAACCAACTTCATTACAATAAATTCCTAAAGGTTGTGGTGGTGGACGCATTCGCCTTAAGTAAGTAACATACTATGATTTGGAGGTAATTATTGAAATAGATTGATTAGTGAAATTCACTATCATCTTCGGCTAGTGGATAGTCGGCCAGATTATCTGGCATCGAAACATTGCTGTTATTGAGAAAACAAGAGATTGCCCAGATTTTGCAGTAAGTAATAAGGTAAGGGGAGATGACGAACATTCAGGTATTCAGTATGGATATTCTGGCGATACTGACCCCCATTCTGGATACTGACCCCCCAGCGGGATTTTAGTTCATCGAGTTTGATGACCTGACAATTTTACTTCTT
>NZ_FXTN01000025.1 GCF_900182595.1 Pedobacter westerhofensis
AATGGTTCTTTATTTTTCATCGTGTCCTAAGTATCACTAAATTACTTATTTTAACTCTAACTTTTTAGAGTTGACACAGTTCACTTTACAGTCTCTCTAAGGAAATATCAAGTATTTTTTTTCTTTAAATTACCTTGACCGGTCTTGGTTTGAACCAAAAACTTGACATTATCACAAAAATAATTTTAACCTTACTTCTCTGCCGGAATTCTTTTGTTATATTATTAAACTTTAGCACCATTGCAGAAACCACCGTTATATTAGAAAGTGTCGTTTATTGTTGCTTGTTAAATTATAGATATTTATTCATATTCATAAAACCAATAACTCCCGTAGCCATCTTGAAAGTCATATTTATTTTTAATAATCTCCTTAATTATTATCTCAATGAAAGACACGTCCTGAAAATCAAGTTGCATCATCCTTATAGCTGTATCATGCTGCAAACTTATAGGGTCTTTTTTAATGATATGTGTAAAAAAAGGCTCATTGTCTTTATAAACTTCTAAACCCCAAAGTTCCTCTTTACGAAATGGATTCGATATTAATAAAACCTTGAATTTAATTTCATCGGATATGTTACTATAATTAAAACGATATTCAGAAACACAAGTCATGATATTGTACTTGCTGGACAACCATCCCTGACGAAGTGGGAGCTGTTCTTTTTTGGTGAAGAACTTACGGTTTGTTAAGAAAAAGGTATGAACAATTCCTGTATACTTGTAGACTATAAGTCTGTATCTATAAGTTTTTCCTTCTTTATGGTAATCTCCATCATAGACATCAAAAAGTTCAGGTCTATTATTTTTTTCCACAACTAAATTAGAAGGTGTGTAGATTATATCAGCAACCTTTGCATATTCAATAGGTGCTAAAATAAATTTTGTTGGATTATCGAACTTCCCGTCCTCTTTCTCATAAAGTTTTCTTGAAGTTATGCTATGTCGCTCTTCAAAATGTTTCATTCCGGTATCCTTGTTCCCGTGAATAAAGATCAAGCCTTTTTTTGATATGCTGTAAATTTGAAGTTTGCTAAAGGTGGGATGCCACAAATAATCAAGTTGATAAACGGGATTAGTCGCCTCCATCAAAATAGCACTAATTTCTTTGGATGTAAATAGTTCTTCCATTATGTTTCCTTGCTATATACTTATCGGTTTTTCAGAGATTTTAAATGTACGGGATTGCTATTGATTTTTCAGTCAACAGATTAACTAGATACCACTATTCCCTCGTTTAAAAAGACGGTCCTGGCTGATCTGACCCATTCACAGCTTTATTATTGAATACAAGGATAGAGTTATCTATTTTATCTACTGTGAAATTCTGATGATTATTATATCACTTTTTAACTTCTATTTCCATTGTTTCCATGCCATTGACATAATTTCTTGTAAATTCAAGTTTTCCTGCTTTATTAAAGTACTTCCAATCCCCTGTATAAAACCAGTGAAGTGAATCGTCATCTTCTTTTCGTATGATAGATTTTCCTTTTGAGCTTAAGGTCCCGTTTGGATAATAAATTGTAGTATAACAAGTATCTCTTTTATATTTCTCTTTTCTCTCCAATGTCTTACCAGCATATACCTTCCAAGTACCCTTTTCTTTACCTCGTTTATAAAATTCAACCCTTTTGTAGGTGATGCCTTCTATATCATGAGTTTCAATCCATTTGCCCACCTTAAGGTTATTTTTATACCGATTAATACTACATCCGGCTATTAATAAGGATATGATTAAGAGCACTATGCTATAAGAATATTTATTGTATATCATGGCAAATTTTGGTTTGATTAAAAAGTAATTCCAGAATTCCGCTTATTTTCTGATCGATCCCTCTGATCGTCTGCACTTGTACTTGCTTTAGTTTTCTTTATATTTCCGCCAAAGTTGTAAGAAAATCTAATTCTCGAGATTCTGGTCTCATAATTAGTGAAATACCTTTGATTTACATTTACAGAATTTTGTGTATATGCATTTCGATAAGTGTTAAACACATCTGTTACAGAGAGCGTTATACTGGCTTTTTTAGCTAAAAGGTTTTGAACAAGTCCAGCTGTCACATAACTGTTTGCATCATTGAATACATTCTGGTTTTGAGATTTACCAACCAAATTGTAAATAAACATGAAATCAAGATCTTTTGTTAATTTGAAGCTATTAAAACTACTCGCTGTAAAATTTAAAATTCCGTTATTCTCAATCTCTGTACCGTTAAATATGTCCTTTGAAATTCTTTTACTGGTATTGATGTAGGTGCTGGTATACCACCATTTTATCAGCTGTTTATTCAATGACACTAAAAGGCTAAAAAATTGTGTGTGTTTATTGTTGAACGGGCGTGTAGTCAAAATATTTGTGTCATTATATGGGACTGTGAAATAAGTAATGGCATTTGTAACCCTGTTATATTCAAGGGTAGTAAACAACATATTCTTAAATAAATGTGTTGCAGAGACGCTATAGCCATTTGATGCATCTAAATCAGGGTTACCTTGTATATAATTGTCGGAGTTAATTAAACGTACGAGCGGATTCAGGTTTTCGTAAGTTGGTCTAGTAACAAATTTCTTCGATATAAAATTTAATCCATGATCTTTATTGAATTTGTAGTCAATAAAAATCGAAGGAAATAACTGTACATAACTTTTTCGAATAGTTATGCCGGTATCTATTTGAAGACCTTCACCCAATGTGTTTTCTGCTCTCAATCCAATATTATAGGATAGTTTAGCTCCAGTTTGAGAATAGATTCCATAAAGTGCATTGATATTTTCCTGATAACGGAAGCGATTCCTTTGTGATGGATTTAATCCGTCTAAGTTATTTGTAGTATTAATAAAGTCGTTAGAGTTCTTAGATACAGTATAACCTGATTTCCATCCAAATTCCAGTTGATTTTTATTTCTTAGGGGTAAAGTCAAATCAGATTTTGCCGAATAAACATTAAACTTTTGGCTTTGATCTAAAAAACTATTTGTTAGCTCAGGTGTAGGAAAATAATTTTGAATCGAGTAGTTTTCGCCGTTCGTTGTTCTAAAGTTAAAGTAGTCGAAATCAAATGTAATTTCCCTGCCCATTGTATCCATTTGATGTTGCAGGTGCATTCCTGCGGTTGTATTGTTTTTGCTGGTTTTAATTGCGTTTAAGAATTCGTTATCTTTAATATTGACTTCTTCGCCTGAACCAGTGTAGGTGACGGAGGTTGCTGATTTTTTAACGTGTTGAAATTCAGTAGTACTTGACAGTGACAAAATCGTTTTGTCGGTCAAATTAAAATCAACTCCCAACGTAGGATTAAATGTATGGTCGTTCAGCATTGTATTTATGTCCGTATTTCGGTTAGAAATGGTTCCATTTTGTTCATTTGTAATCTTTGAAAAGATATTTGATTTAATAACGGTTTCATTGTGATTGTAATTTGGATTAAATAATATGTTAATGCCTTTTGTCTTGTAGTTTAATGTCAAACCACCATTGTACTTTGCATATTTGCCCTTTCCTACACCCCCAAAGACATTCCCACTCACACCCTCATCAAAATTTCTCTTTTTGAGAAGATTGATAATCCCAGCCCCTCCAGCTGCATCATATTTTGCTGAAGGATGAGCGATTAATTCAATTTTTTCCACGCTGCTTGCAGACATCCCCTTCATCATGCCTGAAATGGCATCAACTGAAAGGGGTGTTGATTTACCGTTAATATAAATCTGCACCCCTTGTCCATTTAATGTAATTCGACCCTCCTGATCGACTTTTACACCTGGCAATTTATCCAACACTTCATTAATAGATGCTCCTTGACCCATCAGGTCATTCAGATTTATTACAATTTTATCAGCGCGCCGTTCAATAAAAGGTTTTTTGCCTTCAATTGTAACACCAGCTAGCATGCTACTAGAAGATGCCATCCTTATCGTACCTAAATTTAAAGTTTGATTTGAAGTTTGAAAATATATTTGATTTCGGAATACTGGTTTAAACCCCATCATTTTCACCTCAATCAAATATTTACCTGCCGCAGAAATTTCGAATTCGAACTGCCCTTTATCATTTGCAAGGACAGTCTTAACAATGCTAGAATCTCGACTACTTTTCAAAGTCACCTGTACAAATGGAAGTATTGTGCTATTTTCATCCACGACTTCACCAGTAATTTTGCTAGGTTTTTCTTGAGCATCAACAAGCATCGTACTGAAAAGCAATAGAAAACCTAAACAGTTATAAAATCGAGTGGATTTAAGAATGGAAGTCAGCATAACGTTAGATAATTTAAATTACCCAAACATATAACTAATAAATTAGTCAAACAACTAATTAATTAGACGTTACAGCTAAGTTATTAACTATATTATTTATTCGTCTGATTATCAGATTTATAATTTATAGAAATTTGATAAGCTGAACGTACCTGTATACCATTTTGCAAAGCTGGTTTCCATTTTGGACTTAAATTGATTACCCTTAATGCTTCTTTGTTGCTTGACTCATCTAAACCCTTCTCAACTTTTTCATTGGTGACTTCTCCATTGGATTCTACAATGAAACTCACATTCACAGTTCCATTTTTATTGGACATTTGCCTCGTATTTTTAATCAAATATTGGCTGAAAGCTTCAGATCCACCAGGAAAACTTGCTGCTTGATCAATTTTGTTTATACCATCTCTATTAAAATCTAAAGCACTGAATGAGCACATCAACGTCATCAAAACAATCAATGGCATATACAATAAATATTTCCATAAATGATAAGTATTAGATTTTTTGCGTTGCAGCATCTTGATCCTTGCCTCCAATAATGAAGGATTGTAAAAGGTATTCATCAAGGCTGGCCCAGCTTTAAAATTCTGCAAAAACAGCACCAATGCATATTGTTTTTTGCTTTCTGCGAAGTTTGCTGCATGTTCATCAGCCAGGTATTCGTGGATAAATTTCAAACTGCTACGATAACCATAGATCACCGGGTTGAACCAAAAAAACACACCAACTACTTCGATCAGTAGTATATCTAATGTATGAAACTGTTTTACATGTACATTTTCATGCGCATCAATCGCCACAAAGTCGGCTAGCTCCTGGTCGATCACTTTTGTTCTCCAAAAAGAGAAGGCGCTGCCCTTTTCTGTTAATTTTATTTGCTTTTGTACCCCAAAAAGTTTAAACAATAACAACATCGCAGTAAACATTACCCCAGTCCAGTATATGATAGATAGCCAGTTAAATTCTCTATCAGATACAATTGCTAGCTTTCCACCACCAATTACCGATAATGTCGAAACCATCAATTCCACTTTTTGAAGTGCAATTAAGAAGGAAAGATCAAGCAATGGAAGCACCATCGACAGACAAAGTGCAGATAACAGGTAAATCCTATTAAGCAAAAAAAACGTTTCGCGTCTGAGCATCACAAGATAAAAAATGTAAAATATTGTCAGCGAAATGCTCGACCAGAAAAAGTAAAGCTGAGTTCCCATGTAATTAGTCCTTAATTTTGTCAATCATTTTTAGCAATTGTTCTGCATCTTTTAGATCAATTTTCTTCTCACGAACGAAAAACGAAAACATATCCTGTACAGAATTTGAAAAGTAATTGCCCAGAAACTTATCTGCTTCATGGCGCATATATTCTTCCCTTGTAATGAGCGGAAAATAACGATGTGTTTTACCAAAGGCCTCATAACCAATCACGCCCTTGTTTTCTAAAATTCTAATAATGGTCGAAACTGTACTATATGCAGGCTTAGGGTCAGGTAGTTCCTTAATAATTTCCTTAACGAAAGCCTTGTCTAATTTCCAAAGCACCTGCATCAGCTGATTCTCAACTTTGGTTAAATCCTTTATATCCATCTATAATCTGTTATTATCCAAATATCAGCTAAAAGTTTAGTTGTAACAACTAATTAAAATTTATCCAAGTGATAAGCACTTCAATTGAAGCTATACAGAGGTATTAATAAAAGCGTTCTAAAACTAAATGATTTTAAGATTATCATTATTTCCTCCTTAATTGATCATGACAAAAAAGAAATATTACAAATCCCCCCTTCTCCCCGTTTGATCACCTGAAATAATATAATGCGTCCATTATCAAGAACTCATTCCACTATTCAAATAGAATTTTTAGTTTTTGATAATGAGTTTATAATAAATAAGCAAAGTAGTTAGGCATGGAAAGTTATATCTAATATAGAGATTAACGTTCCTTATATAGTGATTTCTTGTTATGCCGATTGGGATCAATTAATTATACAACATCTTGGTTCAAAGATAGCCCGATTATATTGTTTGAGAAATTGATGTTTATCAGGAATACTTTGAACACACCTTAAAGAACTTTTAAGTGGGAAAAAGGCGTAAAAAAACCGGAATCGATGTGTTCGATTCCGGTTAGTACCCGAGATATTACTGGGTACAAACCAATTCCTCAGTGATTTAACGGTTGCTGCGAGTATAGGAAAGTTTATTGAAGATCTGAAAAATACGCATCCGCGACAGATATGATAGGTTTTTGGTAACACAGGCATTTCAAAATGTAACAAATAATGTCCTTCCCATGTGGCAATTTAATATTGGCAGCACTTCCCATATGGGAAATGCCGCAAAAAGCTTCGTATGATAGGTAATTATGCCTTCATAAAAAACTAGTATTGACATTTGAACATCCCCCCTACTTTACTCCTTTTTGTATTTCTTTTCGCTAGTTTCGGCGAAGAGAAAAACCTGGCTGATACCATATCTTTACTATTGTTAGATTTTATCATTTACTCATTATCAAAAACTGAATATTTCATTTGATTAATGGAATGGGTTTATGAGAATCTTGGTAAAAAGCAAAGTTCAGGCAGGATCAAACTAGGCGACTTTTGGAAAATTTAATATTTCTAGGTCTGACATCAATGAAGCTTATTAAATAAGGACGGTGGCTGTTGCACAACTCAAATAAATCTGCATTTTTGCTTTTATAAAATTGCTGAAATGCGTAAATTAAAGGCATGCAAGGCAGAAAGGACTATACCGAAAAGCTGTTCACCAGCTTCCAGCTATCAAGCCGGGTTCCCAAGGAAAACCTGTACCGCAAACTGCGCGAAACGCTTGATTTAAGCTTTTTATATAAGGATACTAAAGAACTTTATGGTAAAACAGGCAACCCATCAATTGATCCGGTAGTGTTTTTCAAGCTACTGCTTACTGGTTACCTGGAGAATATAACTTCTGACCGCAAACTGGTCGAACATTGCTCTATGCGGATGGACGTATTGTACTTCTTGGGGTCTTCCAAATGATATAATGTTAAAACCATTTTATAGTTTTCCGGAAGCTCTAAAAGCAGCAGATTTAAGTACTGAGATAAATCCTTTTGTTCTAAAAGAACATCGGGCACACTATTATTTTCTGTTATACGGTAAGCCTTCGCGTTTTAACCAAAGTTTAATGAATACATCCTGAACGATTTCTTCCGCTGCAGTTTCCGAATGAAGGATGGATAAGGCATATCCATAGACCTTTTTATTGTAGAATTTAAATAGAATGCTAAAGGCATGATGATCTTCAGCGGCTATTTTTGCCAAGATCAACTTTTCATCAAATAATACCTTTTGCATTATGCTAATATATTAAATAAACGCTATCACCTACATCTTCCATATACGGAATTAGAAAAAACGGTAAGCAGCAGTCTTTATATATAAATTCAGTTCAAGACAGTTCAATTTTATTTCCTATAACTGAAAATTTCATGTCGGGATGAATCTACCGATAGCGACGATCATCGGGTGTTTGCAATTACGCTGGTATAGTGCACAGCTCCAATAAGGAATATTGGTATAACAAACAGTAATCCATATACTATGCATGCAGCAGACCAGCAGTACCTTTACTTCATCAGCAAAGTTATTAAATCAAAATATGCAAATCAGGCCACATGATAGTGAAGATGAACTTCTGGAATTGATTATCAGCGGGGATCAACTGGCCTTTCTAAAACTCTTCAATCTATATTTCAGCCCGCTTGGACAAGCTATCCTGGGATTGACAAAATCGCTGCCGCTGACGCAGCATATCGTTCAGGATGCATTCGTAAAAGTATGGCTTCAAAGAAAGGAATTTACAAATAAGAGCGATTTGCGGGAACATTTGATGACCTGCTGTCAGAATGATGCGCTAGAATTTTTGAATAAGCTGAACAGGGAGCAGGTGCCTAGCCAGGAGCAGTGGCATGCTTTGTTAAATAAGCCTGGAACCACTACGGAGCATTTACGGGTGATAGTCAGCAAGGCAGTAGAAAACTTGCCTATTCAGGAGCGCCGGATCTATCAAATGAGCAAACATCAGGGGTTGAATGGAATGGAGATCGGGGCTATTATGGGCATGCCTGCTGAGACCATAAATACACTTCTCTATACTACTTTAAAGAAAGTCCGTACCCGTCTTTCCTTACATATGCCACCATCAATTGCTGTGGTACTTACCTCCACACTGGTGCTTAAAAGAGTAAATCGCTAATAACGATATCAACAGCGATAACCATGGAAACACCTGCAAAGACAGAATTAAACCGCCGCAGCTGAATATGCTGCTACCGTTTAAAGCAGTTTTAACAGGTAGTATCGGGCATTAACATTAAAGTTATGCGCCCGCCACAGGCTGTTTTGAACTTCTCAAATGTTGAGGCTGCTGTAACGATAGTTTTAAAAAAAGTGTTCTGTCTTACGACAGAACACTGATTATTAACTATTATTACCCATCACAGCATCCGCCAGTGATAAATTCTTCCTGCTACCTTTTAAGGATACTCAAATCCATTTCCTCAGGCAGTCCCATCATTTAATTATTATTTTGTGTTAACAGGTACTGCATACGTATCAAACAGGTTTACCTGATAACCCAGTTTGCTCAACCCGGTGAGATAAACATCTTTTTTACCTACGATAATAATCCGGGTGTCATCAAGACCAAAATACTTTTGGCTAACCCTTAGTACATCCTCCGCAGTAACAGCGTTAATCTTCTTCAGATAATTAAGGTAAAAATCCTTCGGTAAATTGTTCAAAACGATATTGCGGGCAAATCCGGCAGTACGCGCAGGATCTTCAAGGCCAAGGGCAAAACTACCGTTGTATAAGTTTTTAGCACTTTGTAACAACTGCTCAGAGACTTTTTCTGTACGCATTATTTTAATCTCATGGAGAAATTCAACTACTGCACTGTCTACTTTCTCATTGCGCACAGCAGCATTGGCAGTAAATGCAGCCTGAAAACGGCCTGATCCTGTCGATGAATAAGCACCATAAGTGAAGCCATGTTTTTCACGCAGGTTTCTGAATAATTTAGCATCAGCCCCTCCTCCGAGAATTTGATTGGCAAGCAAAACGGCATGATAATCAGGACTGCTCAATGGCAGATCCACTAAGTTTGTTACGGTGATTTCTGATTGTACTGCATTGGGCATGTCCACAACATCAATTTCTGTTTTAGATGGCTTACTTACTAAGGCCAGCTTAGGCAGTGTCAACTGGGTTCCTTTCCAGTTTCCGAAGGCTTTCATAGTCAGGACCTTTGCGGCATCAGGCTTAATATCGCCAACAAATGTGATAAACCCTCTGGATGGAGTAATATTATTTTGGTAAGCCATTTTCACATCGTCTAACGTAATTGATGTGACAGTTTTTTCTGTTGCAAATTCTCCCATTGGATGTGACACACCGTAGGAGAGTGCCGGTACAATTCGCTTGGAAATTGCTGATGGATTCCGGGCATTTGATTTTATCCCGGTAAGGGCTTGCGACTTAAGTTTCTCAAAAGAAGCCTGAGGGAATTCCGGGTTGCGCAAGGCATCAGCCATTAATAAAAATGCAGGTTCAAAATAACGGGTTAACGCTGTAGCGGAACCACCAGATGAACTCACCCTTACATTGGCACCAATCTGATCGACAGCCTCATCAAACTGAACTTTCGTCTGCGTAGCCGTTCCTTCGCCTAACATACTTCCCATGATATCCAGCACACCGGCTTTTGCACCTTCGGTTCTCGGACCGGCATCAATAATAAAACTTGCAGTAACTTTCGGCAGTTTGTGGTTTTCCACAACAAATACTGTAATCCC
This sequence comes from Pedobacter westerhofensis, assembly GCF_900182595.1. GTDB lineage: Bacteria > Bacteroidota > Bacteroidia > Sphingobacteriales > Sphingobacteriaceae > Pedobacter > Pedobacter westerhofensis. The sequence continues at coordinate 10,108 of NZ_FXTN01000025.1, forward strand.
GTTTGGTAGTTTAAAAGATACAGGATCTGAAAATGCCACTGCAGGAGCAGGACCAGGTTTGGGAAGCTTGCTCCTGTCTAGTTTTTGTGCGCTGACAGACTGTACCAACAATCCGGTCAACGCAATGATATATAATTTATTCATAATTATTTCTTAGGCAGGTAATACAATACCACGCGGCTTTCTTTATTTAAATATTTACGGGCTGCAGCACGGATTTCCTCACGGGTGATAGATTTGATTTCCTTCAGCTCTTCATTGATGGCATTAGTGTTTTTGGCATGAAAAGTATATCCGTCGGCAAGGTTTTCAGCTAAACCAATCATCGTGCTGTTTGCACTGACAGCTGCATTTTCAAACTGATTTTGCAACTTGGTAAATTCCTTTTCACTGATCAGTTCATTCTGTACTTTTAAGACCTCAGCATCAATATCAGCCAGAAGATTATTGAGAGGAGTATTGTTACCCGGAAGTGCTAAGGCGATATAGATACCATAGTCTTCCATTGTAAGATTAAATGCACTCACCTGTATTGCCGTCTTTTTATCATCTACCATTTTTGTACTTAACCGCGAACTGCCGCTGCCTGAGAGCAAAGTACTCAGCATATTCAAGGCCTTCGCATCGCGGCTTCTCATTCCCGGTGCGCGGTATGCTGTCATAATTGCAGGTATCTGAATATTTGCATCGTATGCTGTATCCACAATTTCCTTTGTAATAGGCTTCAGTACATATTCTGCTTTAGTAACCGGATTTCCTTTGGGCACTTCAGCAAAATATTTCTCTACCAAAGCTTTTGTGTTTTCAATACTGATATCACCGGCAATACTGAGTACTGCATTGGCAGGCACATAATTCTTTTTAAAGAAAGCCTGAAACTCCTGCAGCTTTGCTGCATCCAGATCTGCCATTGAGCCGATCGGCTGCCAGCGATAAGGATGTCCCTGAAACAGATGCCTGGAGATCACATCAATATATTTTCCATATGGCTGGTTATCAACCCGCATCCGCTTTTCTTCTTTTACAACTTCGTTTTGGGTTCTCACGCCTGCTTCTTCTATTTTAGGGTGCAGCATCCGTTCGCTCTCCAGCCAGAGCCCTAATTCAAGCTGATTGGATGGAAAGGTCTCGTAATAAAAAGTCCTGTCCTGTGAGGTGTTGGCATTGTTGCGTCCGCCATTATCACTAACGATTTTCATGAAATCTCCGCGTTTCATATTGTCGCTGCCTTCAAACAGCAGGTGCTCAAAAAAATGTGCAAAACCTGTGCGTCCCGGTATCTCGTCTTTGGAACCGACGTGGTACATGACCGACACTGCCACAACAGGCGCTGTCTTATCCTGATGAAGTATGACATGCAGGCCATTGGCAAGGTCATACTCCGTAAATTTAACCTGCTGCGCTGATGCCTGGAGAACAAGCGCAGAAGTTGCTGATGCCAGCAGTAATTTTAACTTCATTTTTATCGTGTTTTAATTTATTTCGCTGCTACTACAGCAGTATTAGTTTCTATCCAGGTAGGTTTATTATCCATCATCTTCTGCAGGTTGTTTTGTAGCCTTGCGGTAATCACTTCGTTTACCAGATTCATTTTTGCATTCATTGCTTCATATACCTGCATTGCTTTCTTTTGGCTTTGGATAGCTTCAGCTGTTCTTCCAACCTTATGGAGCAGTCCTGCATTCACTTCTGCAATAGTGAAGTTGTCTGTAAATCCTCCGGCCAGGGCCATCCACTGCAGTGCCTGATTGAGCATGTCCTTATCATTTACGCCCCTGTATGCTATCGTTGACATATCACGCAGACGGTAACCATAGTTAGTGGAAGAGATAGAACTGTAGTATTTTCTTGCCTGTTCTAACTGATCAGGTGTAGCTTCTTTCATCTGGCCGGCAGCTACCATTTCATCAAACTGCTTTAGATATTGTTCATCTTCTTTCTTAATGAGGTTTTTGTCATAAGCCAGCAGCGATTTACTATATTCTTTAAGTGCTGGAATGAGTTTCTTTTCATTATGTGTTTGCGCATAATATCTTGCCCTCATTTCATCTGCATCCGGAGCTGAAGCCGGCCCAGAAGAAAGGGAGCGGCGCGCAGCAATGATTTTTTCAAGCAGTTTTACATCTTTATTTGCTACGGCACGCTTCATGTCTCCGGCTGCATAACTCGATAACATGCCATTTACGGCAGATTCTGGCTGGCCAAGAACCTGAGTTGCTTCGGCCTTATTTTCTCTAAGGAAAGAAAAGAACGGCCCATCTACCGTGGCTCCCTGCTGCTGCAGCATAAAGGTTAAAGTTTCTTTTGATAATAATTCTTCTTTAGTGCTGAGCGCAGCATACTGGTCCATCAGTGAATCCATCGGCAAGCGTAATTTAGCACGCTTCTTCATATATGCCATCAAAAATTCCTTATCCCCTTTTTTTGCCGGATATTCTTTCTGCCAGACAGGTAGCGGTTTGGGATCACCAAACTCAATCATTGCATTTTCTGCTTCTTTGAGGAACTGCGGCTCTGGCATAGCGCCCAGCGTTGTATATTGCAGTACCCCATCACCATTGACAAACAGATAGGTTGGATAAGCATTTACTTTATACGTTTTGGCAATTGTAACTCCCTCCCCTTTTTCTGCATCTATTTTATAGTTGATAAAATTCTTATTAAATTTTTCACCTACAGATTTTAGTGGAAAAATATCTTTTGCCATCATTTTACAGGGGCCGCACCAGGTAGTATAAATGTCGATAAAGATTAGCTTCTTTTCGGCCTTTGCCTTAGCGAGCGTCTCTTTCCAGGTGCCCTGATAAAACTGTATACCATCTTGCGCATGTAGCCCGCCTGAAAGCAGTACCAGTGCAATAATTAGTAATTTCTTCATTTTAATAGATTTAGTTTTTAAATATATTTTTTAGAGTAGCATCAATCTCTTTTGCATCACCCACGTACCGGGCAATTATTTTACCTTCTTTATCCAGCAGGAGCTTTGTAGGAAATGCGCTGATTCCGTATGCACTTACTGCGTCGAAAACATTCTGGTCTTCATTATTCAATACCTGCAACCAGGTCAGTCCATCATCGGTAATGGCTTTCTGCCAGTATCTTTTGTTCTCTTCCAGTGTCTTACCGTGTTCCTCTGCAATACCCAGAATTTCAAAACCCTGATCTTTGTACTTACTATACATCTCCTTTAAGTGCGGATGGCTTGCCCTGCAGGGTCCGCACCAGCTTCCCCAGAAATCGAGAAGAACGTACTTGCCTCTCAGCGTTTCCAAAGTGACCGGCTTACCATTGATGTCTTTTTTATTGATTGCAATCGCAGTCTGGCCTACGGCCGTTTTCTGCAGGTTCTGCAATTTTATCCCCAGGTCTTTACCATAGGATACATTTTTGTAATCATTCCCGAGTTGGTCATAAGTAGCTTTCATTTCTTCGAATGACAGGTCATTGATCATTCCGGAAAGGAAATACAAACTCACCAGGGAGGTAGGATTATCGGCAATAAATTGTTTTTGAAGCTGATTACGTTTAACTGTCTTCTCCTGGTATATACGGCCGGCAGCTGCAGAAAGGGCAGTATCCTTTTGATTACTGTAAGAAGCTTTAGTAGCTGCCCAGCTCTTGCCTTCAAGGGCCATTTCCTGATCTTTAATCGTAGCCCACTCGTTATTTGCTTTACCTCCTTTAATTTTAGCTGCATATATCGTGTTGGCATCGCCTGTAACCTCGATTACATCATTACTGAGGACAAAGTTTAGATACGGACCCGGAATAACACCGCCTTTTACATGTATGGCTAATGCCTGATTACCCGGCATAAAAATATTTGCAACTATAGGTTCATCAACTTTTCCTTTAAAAACCATCCAGCCATCTTCCAAAACAGCACTGGAATCTAAGACCAGCTTGTCGTTGGGAAAGTAAGCCATCTTGAGTTTATAATTTTGCGGATTGTTAAGCTTGATTTTAACCTTATACCCCTGCGCATGGCAGAGGTATGAGATCAAAAGAGCAATCGATAAAAATATTCCTTTTTTCATGGTAGATCTCTTTGTGTGTTTAGTGAATTATTTCTGTTAATCTTTTTTGAAGATCTTCTCCCCTGAGGTCTTTGGCTAAGATTTTACCATCCGGACCAATCAGGAAATTCTGCGGTACCGCTCTGATATCATACAATGCCGCGACCTCATTGCCCCAACCTTTAAGATCTGAGACCTGGATCCAGGGTAAACCATCTGTTGCTATAGCTTTTAGCCAGGCATCTTTCCTTGTGTCTAATGATACACCCAGAATCTCAAAGTTTTTATCCCTGAATTTATTGTAAGTGCGTACAACATTAGGGTTTTCCTGTCTGCATGGTCCACACCAGCTTGCCCAGAAATCAATCAGAACATATTTTCCTCTCAGAGAGGCTAATGATACTGCTTTGCCATTCTGGTCATTCTGAACGAAATTCACAGCTGGTTTACCGATGCCGATTTTTCTCGCTGTGGCAAGTCTGCTCTCTATATACTTACCTCTTACCGTAGATTGTATACGTGAACTTAATCCACTGAACATCGGGCCTAGAATTTCTTCACTGATAACCACGGCACGGTCATTCACCAGATCAAGGGACACATCAGAATCGGGATTTTGAAGGATAAACTCCTCCTCTATTTTTGTAAACTTTCCACGTATTGCAGAAAGTTTAGGTATCAACGCATTGACCTCGCCTGCTTTTTTGGCTTTATAGGCTTCCATCATCTTCGCAGAGAGCGGCTTCATTTCATCCTTCAATGGTTTTAACATGTCATTCAGCTTTAAATAGTCTGCCTGTGCTTTTCCACCTGATATTGTGGCAGCTGTCATGGAAGGACCTTCAATTCTCAATGTCGTGTTCTCCAAAAAAAACTCCTGTCCGTCACCGTTGCCCATCATTCTGGCTTGTGCGGCCTCAGCAGACAATACTGGTTCCTCTAGGGAAATCATGGCTTTCACAGGATCAACTACTATACCTTTCAATTGAAATGCTCCGTCTTTAACGATTGCAGAATCCCGGATCATTTTCCCCTTAAAGAGATATCCCAGCATTACTTTTTTACCATCGTTTGTCCGGTTTATTTTACCCTGCAGGGTAAAACCATTCTGGGCATTTGCAGCAAGGGCAACCATGCCGATAACTGCAGTGAATAATGATTTTAACATATTTTTTTTAAAAAAAATGATTTGATGTAATTGATTATGGATTATCCTGCATTCCAGGATTTTCTCTTAGTATCTTAGTTGGCAGACGAAGCACGTAACGATCTGCGCTTAGCGTGAAGGTAGATGTAACGGTACCGGTCTCTGAAAACAAGGTATGGGTATAAGTTGTGCTGCTAAATAACGGATCTACCGACAGTCTTCTCATGTCAAACCACCTGAATCCTGTCAACGAGTACTCGCGCGTACGTTCGTCAATGATGAACCTTAGCAAAGGTAGCTGCTGGCCTGCAACATTGGAAGGAACTGCCGCTTCGGCCTGTGGCAATCTCCTGGTTCTGATCATTTGTAAGTCGCTAACTGCACCTGGAAGGTCATTCAAACGGGCTTTACACTCTGCACGCAGCAAATATATATCAGTTAAAAGAACACCCATCAGCAAACTTCCTGGTGCGTTGCGCTTCAGAAGTCCCGCCGGATATGTTGGGCCACCGAAAGGATTGCTTGCAAAAAAATTCAACCTTAAATCAGCCGGGTTGTACAGACTGGCAGCACCTGGAGAGAGAACCAGTTCGCCAGCTGCAAAAAAATCAGAGGCTACGTTAGGTGCCTGCTTGGCAAATAAAATTTCCTGATTGTTCGGAGGGGTCGGGTACGTAGGACCAAAAATGCTTATTGGCATAAATGCACCGCCTGCAGCAAACGTGAGATTGTAATTATACAGTGCTACAGGCACCGTAGATCCATTAATATCTGTCAAACTTGAGTTTAACAAGGGCAACGCAGCATTAAAGTTGCCCATAAAAACGTATACTTTACCCAATAAACCTTCAGCGGCGGCTCTTGACATCCTTAAACGGTGCGTGGTAGTTGCCGGAAGATTTGGAATTGCAGCCTGCAGATCGCTGATAATGAAATCATAAACTTCCTGTACACTTGCACGGGTAAAGCTTGTTACTGTAACATCGGCTTCTCTTACAATTGGAAAACCCGGGTCTGCAGCAGCGGTAGTAGTATTATACGGTTTCCCGAAGAAGTTGATCAGCATAAAATAGCTCCATGCCCGTGAGGCACGCGCCTCAGCAATTACACTTAGCTTCTGTTCCTCAGTTCCACCAGTTGCAGCCAGTGTTTCATTAATGATTTTATTAAAAACATAAATATTCTGCAGATAAGGTCCGATTTCGTCCGCATCTTCATCCTGTTGATAGATTAATGCATCCCATCTGAAAAGACGCTGGACTTTCAGTCCTGTGCCACTAAAATAGGGCTCTACTGCCGCTGCATCATCTCCCATCACAACATGAGCGGAAGAGCTGCCTAAATTCAATAAATCAAGACTATTCAATAATCCGGAATAGTCGTCTACAGAGCTTGCTATAAGTCGTCCCTTAGGATTGACTTCTAAAAACGACTTCTTACATGAAAAAAGGAAGGTCGAAAGCAAAATTACTGCCGCCACCCCTATATAATTACGCATATTTTTCATATCTAATAATTTAAAATCTAACATTCAGTCCGAATGATATTGTTCCCTGATTAATTAAAGGAGTTCTGACCCCACTAAATGCATTTTGAAATTCCGGGTCTATATCATAATCATTGGCTTTCCATAACATCATATTCGACAATTGGGTACGAATGGTCACCTGGTTTACACCCAATTTTTTAATCACAGAACCTGGCAGGCTATAGGCCAGCGTAATATCTCTCATTTTGATAAAGGAAGCATCCAGAACATTGATGTCTGACAGCGTATAGTAGGATGCATCCCTTCTTGAACTGCTCAATGAAGTATTTGACACAAAGGATGGAATCGATGTTCTGGCCTCATCTCCCGGCTGTTTCCATCTCGAAGCAAATTCGCTGTTCAAATTGCCGCCAGTGAAATCCAGCGTATTATGGCTTAAACGACCGGTATAAATGTTATTTACATCCCTGCGCATTACATTACCCAGATTCAGGACTGCATTTACACTCAGTGTAAATTGTTTGTAGGAGAATACGTTGGTAACACCACCGCTCCAAACAGGCTGATAGGTACCGGCATATCTTGCATCATCTACCAGCGCTACGTTAGGCGACTTGGTAACCGTGCCATCTGCTAGTCTGATCTGTGGATCACCCAGATTATCCAGTCCTGCGTATTCATATGCAAATACAGCAAATGCAGGGTAACCTGCTACATACTGCTGGTTAATCCGACCTGCTGCCGAAGTAATGGGACTGCTGACATTCAGACTGGTAATCTCATTTTTATTATACGCCATATTGACCATAGTAGTCCAGCGGAAATTTTGACCAGCAATATTTACCGTGTTCAGACTCAACTCTATTCCTTTGTTCTGCAGGTCACCTATATTTCCTATGATTGAAGTATACCCCGTTAAAGAATTGGTTGGCAGGTTTCCCAGCAGATCAGTTGTTTTCTTAGCGTATAAATCCACTGAGCCACTAATTCTGCTGTTCAGGAGGGCGAAATCGACACCTAAGTTTGTAGTTTTAGTACTTTCCCAGGTGAGACTACGGTTGGCGGCTGTGGCAATCTGCAACCCAGAACCGCCCCGTAAAAATGGCGAATTTTGTGCGTTAAGAATGTCCTGTGAAGCAGCTGTACCCGGTGCCGGAGCATTTCCGGTCAGACCATAGGTAGCACGCAACGCGAGCAGTGACAGCCATCCAACCGGCTTGAGGAAAGATTCTTCACTCATGATCCATTTACCGCCTAAACTCCATACCGGCCGATTTTGTGCAGATCTGTCCAGGCCAAATAAGTTACTCTTATCAGTCCGCAGACTAGAGTTGATACTATACTTTCTGTCATACGTGTAAGCCACATTTCCATAATATGATGAAAGGCGTGTGACCAGATCTGTTTGCATGAAAGAATCATCACGATAAAGCAAGCTCCTTCCAAATTCATTAGGCATGATCGTATTGACTACACCTGTTGCACCTGTCAACAAGGGAAAATTGATAGAGCCAAAAGTTAACAGATCAGGATTATATCCACGCAGCAAGTTGCCATTTGACATTTGTGTTTGCTCCTGTGCTTCCTGACCAACCAGGACATTCAACTGATGCAGGCCATCCTTCCATGAGTTGTCATAATTCAATTGATTTCTGATAGTCCAGCTTTGCTGATTCGTGTTATCAAGAGAATACCGTCCACCTGTGCTTGGCAGATAATAAGTTGGCAGAAGACCAGGAGCGGCAGATGCCTGGGTAAACTGTACCAGTTCACTGCGGACCATATAACTTCGGGCATCATCATAGGTTGCTGTTCTTCCTGATCCCCGTACAAAACCATAGGTACCCTGAAATTTCAGTCCCTTGATAATATTGACATTCAAGCCCAGAACATTCCTGCTTAAAAAGTTTTTATTCTCTGTAGATCCATAGTTCATTTCATCCAATGGATTATAATCAAGGTTAATGCGGCTTATATTCTGAAAATTGGCTCTCGATTCATCCGTTAAATATCCCATGTAAGGCATAGAAAGATTATTACCAGCGGCATCTCTAAACATCTGATATGGATAGAACCCATTATCTATGTCAATATTTCTATTGGCATTGCTCCCGCCTAAATCAAAATTTCCCGAAGTGCCGGTAATATTGTAGGTCAAATCAGAGATCAGGTTAGCCTGGATAAATTTATTAATGATAAAATCTTGTCTCAGGTTGATTTTATAAGTCTTGTTCTTTTCTCCAGGTCTGTTGCTCATCGCATTGGTATATGCTCCGGAACCGTAAAAAGAATATCTGTTACCACCACCAGAAAGTGAAAGTGTGTGGTTCATCAGTACCGCATTCCGGTACCATAAGTCTGAAATCTGCTGCCTGTTATCCAAACGGGATAAACTATCCAGTCTTGAGTTGGCCTGTGTAGCTGAAATCAGCCCCCGGCTTTGATCATAAAGGATTCTCTCATGGGGAGGAACGCCTGATGAGCCGGCAGTATATGTAGATACCCTTGACCATGGATTGATCACAGGATCAAACATGTCCCTGGCAGCCTGAATAAACTGGGCACTGTTTAATGTCGGTTGATTATTTAAATCTGGTCTGCCCTGCAGGTTTATAAAAGCATCATAATTGATCGTCAGTTTTTCACTTTTGACACCTCTTTTTGTAGTGATTACGATCACGCCGTTGGCGGCTCTCGCTCCCCAGATCGATGCAGCGGTAGCATCTTTCAAAACGGTAATATCGGCAACATCCTGCGGATTGATGCTGGATACGTCATTTAGTGGGATACCATCTACAACAAATAAGGGATTCCTGTTGGTACCATAAGACTGTCCAAAATCATCGAGCAGACCAACTGTAGTTGCTCCCCTGATCAGAAAAGGATTTTGTCTGGCGCTTGGCGAATTATTGACTGTTAATCCGGGAATTAAACCATCCAAACGTTGGAGAATATTCATACTTCCGGTACGGTTCTCGATAATGGTCATATCCGGTTTTGAAAATGAACCTGCACTTCTCTCTTTAGATAATGTCTGATAACCGTTATTCACCGTAACTTTCAATTCAGAAAGATTTTCCGCATCCGGAAGAAGTATAATATCCCCAAGTTCGGCAGCAGCAGTCATACTTTGCCCCTTGTATCCTATATAAGAAATGACAACTAAAGACTTATCATCCACACCCCTCAGGAAAAACCTGCCGTCCGGCGTGGTAATGGTTTTTAAAAATGCACCATCGATACTGCGGGCGATGACCGTTGCTCCAGGGAGGGGCCTGTTTGACTCATCCATAATACGGCCCCGAACATCAATCTCGCGGAATTTCGTACTGCCGGTTGATATGGATACGGGTTTGTTTTTCACAAGAATATTCTTCTGATCAATACGGTATTCAAGAGATTGATCTCCAAGAACCTTGTCCAGAACTGATTTTAAACTGGCATTTTTAAAATCGACATTAATATTCTGACGTACGTTAATGCCTTCATCAGAATAAAATACGTGGTAACCCGTCTGTTTTTCGATTTGTGAAAATACTTCGGCCAGGTTTGAGCCTTTCTTGCTATAAGTAATATTCTGGCCAAAACTGGCGGCAGTAACCTGGGCCAGAGACAACATTAATATGAAAGTGGTTAGCTTCATCATTAACAGGATTTTTTTGGGTAGCCATGAAAATGGCATACCAGCATAAAAAGTAAAAATATTCATACTTTAGTGGTCGGTTTGAGTTGATGGATCGTTAGTCTATATTTTGTTCCTGTGGGTCTCACCCAGGGAACAGGCGGCTCAAACTTCTGCCGGATTGTGTGCAACCACTTTCCGGCTTTGTTTAAGTCCCCTCACATCATTTAGGGTATAATTTTAGTCATAGCGTTAGTTTAGATGTGAAATTAATTGGTTATATATATTTGTCTTTTGTCTAATCTGGTGTTTATACCATAAAACTTTAAAGCATTCAATAAATCATCTACTTTAGCGTAGCGTGACAGCGAACCGCTAAAGGTCTTTTCTTTCAGCGCGCTGTTTTCATAATAAACATCGACATTGTACCATCTCGACACCTTTTTCATCAGGTTCTCCAAAGACTCATTTCTGGCATTGAATTCGCCATTTTTCCAATCTACAGCATCTTCAGCATTAACTTGCCTGATCGTTATATGTCCATCAGACTGCTGCGCCTGTTCATTTGGCCTTAATAGTTTATCATTTATTTTTATCGATCCCTCGATCAAAGTGGTCAGGCTATAATGATCATTTGCATATGCACTGATATTGAAGTGTGTGCCCAGCACCCTAACACTCTGATTTTTGGTGATGACGATAAAAGGTTGGTTGATTCTTTTTGCAACCTCGAAATATGCTTCGCCATTAAGCTGTATGGTACGTTCCGGCAATCCATCATAATTAGTGCTGAATGTTATGGAACTCGCAGCATTCAATTGCACCTTACTGCCATCTGATAAAGTAACCTGATACGTCCCTCCCCTTGGTGTACTGATAGATGCCACTGATCCTGCTGAATGGTCAATTTTATCTGCTACCTTACTACCGTCATTGTAATTCAGGCCATTGTTTCCTATCACAATTCCAGACTCATCACTGCTCAACTGAATGGATTTTCCATTTGCCATAGTAATTACTGCTGTATTTTTACCCGGAAGTATTACAGTTGATTTGCTAAATTCCTCACTAGGGCTGATACTTTCCTGGTTAGAAGAATATGGTATTATAAAATAGGTTCCTATCATCACGAGAACCGCCGCAGCCGCTATCCAACGCCATTTGTTAGCATGCAGTTTTCTGATTTTTTGTCTGAGGATGTGCTCAGAATGAAGTTCCCGTTCCCATACCTCGGCCATGACAATGGAAAGTTCGTCATCCATATCACCTTTTCCCATAAGGCGATGTAATCCGTCCAGCTCAGTTTCATTAGCCTTGTTGTCAACAAATCTGCGAAGAAGCTCGACTTTAAATTTCTTATATTCCATCCAGATGTGTTTTGATTTTATATTTATAGGTATTATTCGGGCAGTCCACTTAACTTTATTGCGGCTTTGGTTATTAGATTCTTATAATTATCCAATATACATAGGGCTAATACAACAGAGGACAAGTGAAAATCAATTTAGGGTACCATGAGGAGTAAATATTTTTTAATTATATATATATTTAGAATAGTAATTTTATCATTCAGCCAAATCTATTCTGAAATAATCGCTATACTTGATTATATATCCGACTGAATCCTTCACTTTTTGTCATAATTTTATAAAAACAAACTTAAATGCCGGCTGAAGAGCATGATTTAATGATCAAGTGTGCCAATGGAAGCGACAGAGCTTTCGCCGAACTCTATCGTCGCCATGCGTCTTTAGTTTATCGCTTTATACTTAGCTTCGTTAAATCTGCAGAGCTTGCCGATGATTTGCGCCAGGAAGTTTTCATTAAAGTTTGGGAAAACAGGCTGGTCCTGGCAGATGTTAAATCTTTCAAATCCTATCTATTTAGCATTTCAAAAAATCATACTTTAAACGTACTCAAACGCGCATCAACAAATGCAACTGCTATGGCTTACGTTCTAAATAATTATCAGGAACAACATACTCCTGAAGACGACCTTGTCTCAAAGGAGTATTTAGCCTATCTCAATCAGGTGATATCCGAGATTAGCCCTCAAAGCAGAGCAGTTTTTATGCTCTGCCGTCAACAGCACAAAAGCTATGACGAGGTTGCAGAAATACTTGACATATCACGAAATGCAGTAAAAAAACATATGGTCAAGTCAATGAAGATCCTGAGGGAAGCCGTAAAAAGAGACCTGGATCTTCCGCTAAGCATCGCTTTAATCTTATTATTCAAAAACTAACAATCGTGGAATCTTTTTTTCATCATATCTGTTTGTGTTACAAAGGTGACGCCTTTTAGGAAACTAAAATGTATATAAATTACGGATTTACCTACCACTATTACTGATATGGATAAATCCTAATCGATGAGTTCTATGACCAGACATGGAGCTACGGTCATGCAGTTATCCACATGTAACTCCGGATAAAGAGACTGTAAATCGAACTGTGTCAACACCACTTCTTCCTAGGTGGAGGCGGTCAGCCTCCACCTAGGAAGAAGTCGCCGAAGGCTTTAAGCCGTTCCCCAAATTTAA
>NZ_FXTN01000026.1 GCF_900182595.1 Pedobacter westerhofensis
AAGCCCACCAGAGCCGATGGTACTGCGGTAACACGTGGGAGAGTAGGTCGGTGCCAAATCTTAAAGAAAGCCTTTCAGGAAACTGAGAGGCTTTTTTTGTTTACGGGGTTTTTACGGGTTTATCGTAAAAATTAGAATATTTATAATTTAGATCTACGTCATTTATATTTATTTAATATCTTGCTGTGCATTTACTATTCCAAATATTTATCCTGATACCGTAATGGCAAGTTTCCTAAGATCCAATTTTCTTTACACAGTCCTCTATGCAGCTTTTATCCTCTGCTCATTTTATCCCTTATCTTCAACATCCCAGGTTCGCAAAGAATATTTGCTTGACAATAACTGGAAGTTTATCAAGGGAGAGGTGAAAAACGGAGAAGCTCCTGGCTTTAATGATAAAGGATGGGAGACCGTTAGTGTGCCGCACGACTGGGCAATAAAAGGACCCTTTAATGGTAATAATGATATACAAAACGTACAGATTGTTCAGAACGGGGAAGCTGGTAAGAGTTTAAAATCGGGCCGTACAGGTGGATTGCCCTTTGTTGGAGTTGGCTGGTACAGAAAGCAATTAAGTGCTTCATACTTTAAACCAGGGCAGCATGCAGTGCTGTTGTTTGACGGTGCGATGAGTTATCCTAAGGTATTTGTGAATGGCAAAGAAGCGGGACACTGGGCATATGGCTATAATTCATTTTCAATTGATATCACGTCATTTATAAAGCCCGGTGATTTGAATACACTGGCAGTGCGCCTGGAAAATTTACCCGAAGCATCAAGATGGTACCCCGGTGCCGGCTTATACAGGAATGTATATTTGATAGTTACTGATGATATTCACATTCCGGTCTGGGGAACGTATATTACAACACCTGTGATCAATTCTGCATTTGCGAAAGTGCTCATTAAGACAAAAATAGATGGCTCAGGTACAGCTTCTTCTCCATTGCGCCTGTCAACAGAGATCAGAGATGCAACAGGCAAAACGCTGAGTTCGGTAAATTCTGTACTTACCGCTACCGACGGTAATCAGTTTGAACAGCAGCTGGTTGTAAATACTCCCGTATTATGGTCGCCTGAAACACCTGTTCTATACACTGCTGTCTCTAAATTATATGAGGGTGATCAGCTAAAAGATGAATACAAAACCAGCTTTGGTATCCGTACAATCAAATTTGAATCAGGTAAAGGATTCTCCCTGAATGGAACATACAGGAAATTTAAAGGTGTGTGCAATCATCACGACCTGGGCCCTTTGGGTGCAGCAATAAACACAGCAGCATTAAAACGTCAGCTTACCTTGTTAAAAGATATGGGTTGTGATGCAATCAGAACTTCGCACAATATGCCTGCACCAGAGCTGGTGAAGCTATGTGATGAGATGGGCTTTATGCTGATGGTTGAATCTTTTGATGAATGGAAGTCGCCAAAGGTGAAAAATGGGTATAGCCACCTGTTTGACGAATGGGCGGAGAAAGACATTGTGAACATGGTACACCGCGACAGGAACAACCCTTCAGTAATCATGTGGAGTATCGGAAACGAGGTTCCGGACCAGGGGGCTGTGAATGGCAATAAGCTGGTTACCTTTTTACAGGATATTTGTCACAGGGAAGACCCTACCCGGCCCGTAACCATGGGAATGGACAGGATTGATAATGCGCTGAATAATAACTTTGCTTCGGCGGTTGATATTCCTGGATTTAACTACAAACCGGCGCGCTACGAAGAGGCGAATACACGGTTGCCGCAAGGATTTATACTGGGCACAGAAACGGCATCCACCGTTAGTTCAAGAGGGGTGTATAAATTTCCGGTTCAGTTCTTAAAGAATAAGGTTTATGATGATAACCAAAGTTCTTCGTACGACTTTGAATCCTGTACCTGGTCTCAGATACCGGATGATGAATTTGTGAAGCAGGATGACATGCAATATGTACTGGGCGAGTTTGTGTGGACAGGGTTTGACTACCTTGGCGAACCTACGCCATATGATGAAAAATGGCCTTCACACAGTTCTTATTTTGGGATACTGGATTTGGCCGGAATGCCAAAAGACCGGTATTATTTGTACCGCAGCAGATGGAATACCGAAAAACAAACGCTGCATATTTTACCACACTGGACATTCCCGGGGCGGGAAGGGCTGGTTACGCCGGTTTTTGTTTATACCAGTTATCCTTCTGCCGAGCTTTTTGTAAATGGCAAGAGTATGGGCAGACAAACAAAGAGCAATACCTCGAGCACCACGCGGTACAGGCTGATGTGGAATGAAGTAAAATACGAACCTGGTAGCTTAAAGGTTGTAGCCTATGATCAGTCAGGAAAAGCCGTAGCTGAAGAATTTGTGCATACTGCGGGTAAGCCGGACCATTTGGTTTTAGAGGCCGACAAAAACAATCTGGCAGCAGATGGCAAAGACCTGAGCTATGTGACAGTTAAGGTAGTAGATAAGGAAGGTAACCTATGTCCTGATGCGTCCAATGAACTCATGTTTAAAGTTGCAGGTGCCGGTAAATTTAAGGTGACAGCCAATGGCGATGCTTCAAGCCTGGAACTCTTTCATCTCCCTCACATGAAAGCATTTAAAGGAATGCTGGTAGCTACCGTTCAATCTGGTAGTGCCCCCGGGAAAATCACATTAAATGTAAGTTCGAAGGGATTAAAGACAGGCATACTGATATTGGATGTGGAATAGACGGGGCAGCGGGTTTATTCAATAGTAACCTGCTGTATAAACTCAGTAATCGTACCATTGCGGTAGTTTCGTTTATTGATCCATTTCATGAATTTATCCATGCGGGCGATCATCTGCCGGCCTGAGTTTTTACTCACATAACCCGGAAACCCAAAACGTTCCCTGTTACGCAGATCGGTAAATTCCCAGGGATGAAAATAGATGTTGAGATACCCATCCTTTTCATAGGTTTTTCTGGCAAGGTGGATATAAAACCATAAGGGTAGATTATGGAAGGATAACCAGAACAGCGGAAAGCGCGTAAGCGGGCTTACAGAAGCAGGTAGCTGAATGACTCCGCTCTGCATAAACCAGGTGCGGGAAATGTGACGGTTATTGTACCTGCCGGGAAGCCAGGTAGGATTAATGGAACTATTGTAGATATATCCGGCTTCCTTAATTTCTTTTTCATCAACAGGCATCATCCTCGCCATCCGGTAACCGCTTACCTGTTGGCCTGAGATTTCTTCTAATGCCAGTCTTGAGCTTAATAAATGTTCATTTTTGAATTCTGAATGGTAGTAACCATGAGAAGCAAGTTCATGGCCTTCTGCTACGATCCTGCGTATTACCGCAGCTGCATTTTTTGCAAAGGTCACCGTGCAAAAGAATGTTGCCTTCAGGTTGTTCTTTTTTAAAAGGTCCAGTATGGTTAAGGTCCCCTCAGTGGAAATCCTGATCTGCTCTTCAAATGATATCACCCTATCATATTCAAACGGCATATCAAACTCTTCAATATCGAAACTAAGCAATACCATGGGCTAGTGGGGTAAGTTTGTAGAAGCTATAATATAATTGGGGCGGTTTTTTGTTTGCATAAACATTTTGCCGACGTAGATTCCGATAATGCCCAGTATAATCAATTGTAAGCCACCAAAAAATACAATGGTCATAATAATTGATGCCCAGCCTTCAACCTGGATCCCTTCATAGAAAGCAAACAATACATAAGGAACATACAGTACGGAGATACAGGAAAAAACGAAACCCAGATAAACAGCAGTATACAGCGGCCTGATGCTAAAGGAGGTTACCCCCTGCAGGGCCAGCCTCACCATTTTTGTGAAATTATATTTACTCGCGCCGGCATAACGGTGACTGGGGATATAGTCAATTGCAAACTGGCGGTATCCCATCCATTTGACTAATCCCCTGATAAAAGGTTCATTTTCATGAAATTCCTTAAAAACGTCAATCACCCTTTTATCCATGAGCCTGAAATCGGCTGTGCCTGCTTCAATCTCAATGCTGGATAAGATGTTCAGCGTTTTATAAAATATTGCCGAGGTTTTTCTTTTTTTGTATGGTAAGGTCTTGTCTTCGGTGCGCCTGGTATAAACAACATCGTAGCCTTCTTCCCATTTGCTGAGCATCTCCAGGATTAACTCCGGAGGATGCTGAAGATCGGCATCCAATGAAATGACGCAATCGCCATTTGCCTTGTCAAGTCCGGCCTTAAGCGCAAGCTGGTGGCCAAAATTCCGTGAAAACTCAATATAAAAGAGATTCGCTTTAGCCCTTGCCATGGTTTTAAGTATATCCAGGGTTTTATCTCTGCTGCCATCGTCTACAAGTATAAACTCTACTTCGTAAGCAGTACTGCTGAATACGGTTTCAAGCCTGTCAATAATTACCAGAAGGTTATCTGCCTCATTGAAGGCGGGAATAACTACGGAAACACGTTTTATCATTCTTCAGGGGAGGGTGTTAGAATAAAATCTTCGAAGATCATCTGGTAACTGATATACAGCCAGATCAGGACACATGGCAATGCTTTCAGCGAGTATCGCATAATGTATTCCTGCCTGATATATCTTGGATAGAAATCAGTTGGAGCGAGGGTGGTTAACAAAATTGCAAATATAAAAAGTGCCAGCACGATTGGTTTTACCGGTCTGGGTTGTACAATAAACCAGACCGCAACGCCGGCAAAGGCGATGATGTAAGTTGGGGATTCGGAGGAATTGCTGAAAATGACCGTGAAAATCAGGGTGGAGGCCAGGTACATTAACCTGAAAACAGGCGACTGGTATTGCCTGATTCTCAGATAGGGCAGGCAGAAGATCAGGGCTCCTGAAATCAGGAAAGGTAAGTTGGGAATATAGGGATTTTGCAGTATCCTTCTGACAATGCCCATCAGGGAGATATCCTGCCAGGAAATCAGTGTAGCATTTTCAATTTGTTTGGCGCTTAGCGAGATGTACCATTCGTGGTATTGCTGTAAGATATATCCGGGGGTAAAGAATATCATGGGTAATACCATGAATATAACCGCCCAGAACAGGCACCAGGCAATGAAACGCGGCTTTTCTTTGGCGAAAAAGAAGAATGCAAATCCTACTATCCCATAGAGCTTGATAAATGTGCCCAGCATGATCATGAATGCCGCCCAAAAATTCTGTCTTTTGTTGATGAGCGAATAGCTTAAAATGATCATACCGGTAACTGCGGGATTACTCTGACAGGCAAACAGCGCGGTAAGCAATTCATGGGCTACAATCCAGTATACCGCATTTATTTTTTTGATTTCCAGCGGAAGCGACCGTATGGCGAAGAATAAAAAAAGAGAATTGAGTATCTCCCAGAAGAGCATGCCGATATATTCCGGCATGACTGCAAACGGTGCAATGATCAGGGAGAACAAAGGGCCGTAATGGTTCTTGTCTCCATATTCAAGGGGATAGGTACTGAAAAGATTCAGGTGGTCCTGCGCATGAAAAAAAGTATAAATGAATATCAGGTAATTGTTGTGATGTGTACCTGTATGATATTGTCTGCAGGTAGTAATTATTGGCAACAAAACAAATACTGCAAGAATAAATGTCTGGTTGTTAAAAATCTTGCCAAGACTTGAATAAGCAGTGGTATCTTTAAAGTGTGATGCTCGCATTAAAATATCTGGTCGTTATTTCGCAACCAAATTACGGCAAATATTTGATCATCTTTATGTCTTTGTAAAAAATCTGTTGCAGATACTTACTTCTCTGCAATCGTTACACTTACCCCTTTTTCTTCCAGCATATTCACCAGTTCCGGGGATATCCCGCTGTCGGTAATGATATGCTGTATCTGGTCTATCTGACAAATCTTGCCCAAACCTCTTTTGCCAAATTTTGAACTGTCTGCGAGGACTACAGTAACCTGTGCAGCATCCATCATTTTTTGATTTAAACGGGCTTCCATCAAACTTGTAGTGGTTAATCCAACTTCCAGGTCTATGCCATCCACGCCCAGAAAAAGAATGCCACAAGAGATGTCTGCGAGGATCTGCTCTGCATATGGGCCCATTACAGAAGATGAGTTCTGTCTGATCTGGCCACCCAACTGTAAGACTTCTACATTAAGGTGATGAGAAAGTTCAAGTGCTACGTTCAGTGCCGAAGTAATTACGGTGAGGCGTACTTCCGGATGTATAGCCCTCGCAAGAGCAAGCATGCTGGTACCCGAGCCGATGATGATCGAATCATTGTTGCCGATCATCGTGGCCGCAGTTTTTGCGATAATCTGTTTTTCCTCCGCATTCAGCCGCTCTTTTACCGCTACAGGTTTATCATTTGTATATGGATTTACTTTTGATGCACCACCATGGGTACGAAAAAGCAGGTTTTTATCTTCAAGAAGTTTGAGGTCTTTACGTATCGTTACTTCAGAAACTTTCATCTGTGTGCTGAGCTCCTGTACATTGACGTGTTCATTCTCCCCAAGTATTTTTAAGATAATACGATGTCTTTCGGTTATACTTTTCATGCTGCTGGCGGATAATTATATCTGGCTATTGCTTCAAAAATAGCAATAAAGTGGTAAGAGTTGTGTTAAACCATACAACTTATATTGCTAAATTGATAATTATAGTTTCGTTTTGTTTCGATAATTGATTTCGGATCGTAAGCTTTAAAATCCAAATATGTGGATTATAACCCAATTTAACACATAATTTGTAATTATTTTGTTTTGTATTATTTTTATTTGTTTTGAATTGTTTTGTTTTGTAACTTCGGTTAGTGAAACGGAAGCTGAATATCTAAATTTTACGAAAATGATAAGTAACGAAAGAAATAAAATAATTGAAGGTTTATCTGATCCTGACAAAGTTTGGGATGTGATTATTGTGGGTGGTGGTGCCACAGGTTTAGGAACAGCATTGGATGCAGCATCACGCGGATATAAGACTTTGTTACTTGAACAAATTGATTTTGCAAAAGGAACATCCAGCCGGAGTACCAAACTCGCACATGGCGGGGTAAGGTATCTGGCACAGGGTGATATCGGTTTGGTGATTGAAGCCCTGCACGAACGTGGGTTAATGCTGAAAAATGCTGCCCACCTGGTGAAAAATGAATCGTTTATCATTCCTAACTATGAATGGTGGGGAGGTATATTCTATACCATTGGGCTAACATTATATGATCTGCTCGCCGGAAAATTAGGCTTTGGTAGGGCAAAGCATATCTCTAAAAAAGAGGTGGCCCGCAGATTGCCTACGATCCAGCAGAAAGGACTCTATGGCGGAGTGGTTTATCACGACGGACAGTTTGATGATTCAAGACTTGCGATAAATATCGCACAAACTTCTTTGGAGCAGGGAGCAACCGTGCTGAACTATTTTAAAGTAACCAACCTGATTAAAGATGATCAGGGACGTGTTGCCGGAGTTGTCACTACTGATTCTGAAACAGGAAACACTTACACTATAAAAAGTAAAACGGTTGTTAATGCTACCGGTGTATTTGGTGATGCGATTCTGCAGATGGATAAACCAGGAAACAAAGCACAGTTAAGGCCAAGCCAGGGTATCCACTTGGTGGTGGATATGTCATTTATGCCTGCAGAAGATGCACTGATGATCCCTAAAACCTCTGACGGACGTGTGCTCTTTGCTGTACCATGGCATGATAAACTGGTGATCGGTACTACTGATACACCTTTAACCCAGCATAGCCTGGAGCCTGTTGCACTTGAGGAAGAGATTGAATTTATTATGCGTACCGCAGATCAGTATCTGATCAAAGCACCGGCCCGTAATGATGTGCTGAGCATGTTTGCCGGTCTGCGTCCCCTGGCTGCCCCGCAGGGCGGATCTGAAAAAACCAAAGAGATATCAAGGAGCCACAAGATTTTTGTTTCAGATTCCGGCCTGATCACGATCACCGGAGGGAAATGGACTACTTACCGTAAAATGGCAGAGGATACTGTTAACAAAGTGATCGAAGTTGGTAAACTGGTAAAAAAACCAGTGAAAACCAAAGATCTTCCTATACATGGCAGCACGCCAAATGTAGACCGTAACAATCACTTGTACGTTTATGGTACCGACCGTGATGCGCTGCTTGCTTTAGTTAACGAGAATCAAGCCTGGGCCGAAAAACTGGATCCAAGAGCCGAATATATCGCTGCCGAAGTAGTTTGGGCAGTAAGGCATGAAATGGCAAGAACGCTGGAAGACGTACTGGCAAGACGTGTAAGGATCTTGTTCCTGGATGCACGTATGGCTATTGACGTAGCTCCTAAAGTAGCTGCGTTAATCGCTGCTGAACTTAAGAAAGATGCCGCCTGGGAAAAAAGTCAGGTGGATACATTTATCGCACTGGCCAAATCGTACCTGCTGGTACCTTATCCGCTGCCAGCTTAACCCATTAAAATTTAAACAATTTAATTTTTTCAACCAAGTATATATAACATCATGGAAGATTTCATTTTAGCCTTGGATCAAGGTACTACCAGCTCTCGCGCTATTGTTTTTGATCATAAAGGCCAGGTTAGGTCTGTAGCGCAACGTGAATTCAAACAAATATTTCCGCACTCAGGATGGGTAGAGCATGATCCGAACGAGATCTGGTCTACACAGGCGAGTGTTGCCGCTGAGGCAACAGTGAAACTGGGCATCAACGGGACTAATATCAAAGCGATAGGTATCACCAACCAGCGTGAAACCACCATTGTGTGGGACAGGGAAACAGGTGAGCCTGTTTATAATGCTATCGTTTGGCAGGACCGACGTACGGCTGAATTTTGTGACCAGCTGAAGGAAGAAGGCCACGAAGATACCATCCGTAAAAAAACTGGTTTAGTGATCGATTCTTATTTTTCGGGTACTAAAATCAGGTGGATACTGGACAATGTTGAAGGTGCCCGTGAAAGGGCAGAAAAAGGCGAACTGGCCTTTGGTACTGTAGATAGCTGGCTGGTATGGAAATTTACCCGCGGGCATGTACATGTTACAGACATTACCAATGCCAGCCGTACCATGCTGTTCAATATCATTACACAAGAATGGGACGACGAACTGCTTTCGATCCTGGATATTCCTAAAAGTATGCTTCCGGAGGTTAAACAATCCAGCGAAATCTACGGAGAAACTGCTACAACGATTTTTGCATCGAAAATTCCGATTGCAGGGATTGCAGGTGATCAGTCGGCCGCTCTTTTTGGCCAGATGTGCATCGATAAAGCCATGGTGAAAAACACGTATGGTACAGGCTGTTTTATGCTGATGAATATTGGCGATGAGTTTATTGAATCGAAAAACAACCTGCTGACTACTGTGGGATGGAAGATCAACGGTAAAATCCAATATGCTTTTGAGGGAAGTATCTTTATCGCAGGTGCCGTAGTACAATGGCTGCGCGATGGCCTGGGAATCATCAAAACTTCTGCTGACGTGGAACGACTGGCCTTAAGCGTAGATGATACTGACGGAGTGTATTTTGTTCCTGCATTTGCCGGACTTGGTGCGCCGTACTGGAAACCGGATGTGAGGGGTACGATCATCGGATTGAGCCGAGGTACCACTGCAGGCCATATCGCGCGCGCGGCTCTTGAATCTATTGGTTACCAGACGATGGATGTGCTGAAAGCGATGGAAGCAGATTCCGGTATGGAAATAAAAGAACTGAGGGTTGATGGTGGTGCTACTGCCAATAATTTGCTGATGCAGTTTCAGTCAGATTTGCTGAATGTGAAAGTAATCAGGCCAACGGTACCTGAAACAACAGCTCTGGGCGCGGCTTATCTTGCCGGACTTGCTGTAGGTTTCTGGAAAGATATTGCTGAAATACAGCAATTGTGGAAAGCTGAGAAAGAGTTTGAACCAGCAGGTGACCAGGCAGCGATTAAGGAACATGTTAAAGGCTGGAAACAGGCAATTCATGCAGCCCAATCTACTGTAGACAAGCCTGCCAAATCTCAATTAGTTTAGTATTTCACTTAAAACATATTTATTATGTCACCTTTCATAGCAGAACTGCTCGGTACCATGTTTATGATACTGTTAGGCGATGGCGTAGTAGCCAACGTCGTTTTAAATGATACTAAAGGAAATAACAGCGGCTGGATGGTTATTACCACAGCATGGGGATTAGCGGTGTTTGTAGGGGTAACTATTGCAGGTCCTTACAGCGGGGCGCATTTCAATCCCGCAATTACAATCGGACTGGCCATTGCCGGTAAATTTCCCTGGTCCAGCGTGCTTCCCTATATCTGTGCCCAGTTTATTGGTGCTTTTATTGGTGCCTTCCTGGTATGGGTTATGTATTATGATCACTTTAAAAAGACCAATAATCCGGCCTCGATTCTGGCAGTGTTCTCTACAGGCCCTGCTGTACGTAACTATATCTCTAATATTGCAAGTGAGGTTATCGGTGCTTTTGTGCTGTTGTTCACTATTTTTTACATTACCGGAGCAGAAATTACACCGAGTAAAACTCCTGTAGGCTTAGGCTCTCTTGGTGCGGTACCCGTTGCCTTATTGGTTTGGGTAATCGGCCTGTCACTTGGTGGTACTACGGGGTATGCGATTAATCCGGTCCGCGATCTTGGACCGCGGATCATGCATGCGATCCTGCCGATAAAAGGCAAGGGTACGAGCGACTGGGCATATGCCTGGATCCCGGTATTAGGACCAATTGTAGGTACGGCTATAGCGGCATTCCTGTACATGAATTTACATGCTTAACTGTTCATATTAAACAGATCATAGGCAACAGGCTTGTGATCTGTTAATTGATTACTTAACCAATATATACTGATGAAACAATATGTTAGAGGCAGCCTGCTGGCTGTCATAGGGCTGTGCCTTGCCTTCAATGGAAGGGCACAGGAGAAAGCAACAGATAAAACAGACTCGGTTGAAGTAAAAAAAGTCGTTCCCTTTGCCGTTCATCTGCAGGTGCGGAATATGTACACCTGGCGTGGTTTCAGGGTATCCGATGCGCCGATCACGGATGTGGAGATGCACTACGACTTAACAAAAGATAAAAGCCTGCAGGCCGGATTTTGGGGCGGTGCCAGCTTTAACGGTGATTACAAGGAGTTTGACTATTATATCAGTTATACTAAACCTACCTATAGTTTCTCCATCTGGGATGTAAATAACTTTAGTGATTTTCCCAATGCCAGGCTGTTTAACTATAATCCAAGAAGCACATCACATTTTGTGGATGTAAGGGCAGGATATAAGTTTGGCGATGCTTTTCCGTTAACGGTGAACTGGGCAACAATTATTTTGGGACGCGATACGCACCCTACGGCTGATGGAGGGGTCAAAAACAGTTATTCCCACTATTCTGAACTGGATTACAGACTTTGGAAAGACGGAACTACAGAATTTCACGTTTTTGTAGGTGGGGGCTTTGCTTTTGGCAGACAGGCAAATTTTTACGGAGATAAACCAAATGTTGTAAATACAGGGGTAACTATTAATAAAGACCTGGTTCTGTTTAAGTATCATATGCCAATTGCGGCAACAGCGATGTTTAATCCTGAAAAAAATTACGGGGCACTGCAACTCATTGTGAATGTGTTTTAAAGAGCGTTTCTTTGGTTAGAATGGGGCAGTAGGAAAGATAAGATCGCCTGCTGCTTTTTTTTTGAATTAAATGTTGATCGTAATCCCGTTAATATTAGATTTGTGAGCATAAGAACTTCTCCCAAATTAAAATGGTTAAACAACTTTGCTTCGCACTGCTGATTTTAAGCACAAAGATTTCGTCTGCCCAATCCCCGGCATATGCTGTTAAGCCCGAAACCGAATATTTAAAAGATCCGATAGGATTAGACAATGCGCATCCGCGTTTTACCTGGCAGACCAACGACCGGCGGCAGGGAGCAAGACAAACCGCGTACCGTATTGTGGTAGACACAGACTCTCTCCGTTTAAATAAAACCGGCGGCCAGCTTTGGAATACGGGATGGATTAAATCAGACCGCAGCTTAGTGGTATACGGCGGGCAGGAGCTTAAACCTTTTAGTAAATATTACTGGAAAGTTGATGTGGCCGATCAGAACGGAAAGCAATCTGTAAAAACACGGATCTCCAGTTTTGAAACGGGTATGATGCAGGGAGGCAACTGGAAAGGCACCTGGATATCCGACAATGAAAATAAACAACTGAAACCTGCACCTTACTTCCGTAAGGTCATAGAAACCAGGAAAAAGATAAAATCAGCAAGGGCGTATATCGCTGCTGCAGGGTTATATGAATTATCCATCAATGGCGCTAAAATTGGCAACCACCGTATGGACCCGATGTATACGCGTTTCGACAGGCGTACGCTCTATGTCACCTATGATGTAACCCAATCACTGGTTACCGGTAAAAACGCAATAGGGGTTTTACTTGGAAATGGCTGGTACAATCACCAGTCTACTGCAGTGTGGGATTTTGATAAGGCCCCATGGCGCAACAGGCCGGCGTTTTGCCTGGACATCAGGATTACTTATGAAGACGGATCAGTGGAAACCGTGACTTCCGGAAAAGACTGGAAGACTGCCTTAAGCCCGATTATATTTAACAGTATTTATACTGCTGAACATTATGATGCACGACTGGAAAAAGCGGGTTGGAATACGGTGAACTTTGATGATGCTGCCTGGAAAGATGTAATTAACCGGTCGGCTCCCTCGGCAAATATCGTTGCGCAGGCACTGCATCCGATCCGTAATGTAGAAGAAATTGCGGTAAAAAGCCTGAAGAAATTTAATGATACTACTTACATTTTCGACCTCGGCAGGAATATCTCCGGCGTTTCAAAAATCACTGTAAAAGGTCCTGCAGGAACTGTGCTGAGGTTAAAACATACAGAGCGCCTTTATCCTGACGGCCGTGCAGATTTGTCTAATATCGACGTGCATTACCGCCCGACAGATAATCAGGACCCTTTTCAGGTCGATATTTTAACGCTAAGCGGAAAAGGTGAAGAAACATTTATGCCACATTTTAACTATAAAGGTTTTCAGTATGTGGAGGTGACCAGCAGTGTTCCCGTAGAACTGAGCAAGAAAAGCTTGGTAGGTTATTTTATGCACAGCGATGTCCCGGTGGCGGGAAGTGTAAGTTCCTCTGAACCACTGATCAACCAGATCTGGTCTGCAACAAATAATTCTTACCTGTCAAATCTTTTTGGATATCCTACCGACTGCCCTCAGCGCGAGAAAAACGGCTGGACTGGTGATGCGCAAATTGCTATCGAAACCGGCTTATATAATTTTGATGGTATTACCGTTTATGAAAAATGGCTGGCCGACCACCGCGACGAGCAGCAGCCAAATGGAGTACTTCCCTCGATCATTCCAACGGATGGCTGGGGTTATGAGTGGGGCAACGGGCCCGACTGGACCAGTACAATTGCGATCATTCCATGGAATATCTATCTGTTCTACGGAGATCAGAAATTATTGGCGGATTGTTATCAGAATATCAGAAAGTATGTTAATCATATTGATGAAAGTTATCCTACCGGGCTCACCAGCTGGGGACTGGGCGACTGGGTTCCTGTGAAATCAAAGGCACCTGTAGAGCTTACTTCTACGTGTTATTATTATGCTGATGCTGTTATCCTGGCCAAAACAGCAAAGATCCTGGGTAAAACGGCAGATTATGAAAAGTATACGCTGCTGGCTGCCAAAATAAAAAATGCGTTTAATGCCAAATACCTCAATAAAGAAACTGGTATTTATGGTGCTGGCGTACAGACAGAACTAAGTGTCCCGCTTTACTGGAATATTGTCCCGGAAGAATATAAGGCTAAAGTTGCCCAAAACCTGGCTAAACGTGTGGAAGCTGATGGCTTTCACCTGGATGTGGGTTTGCTGGGCACCAAAGCTATCCTGAACGCCCTGAGCGAAAACGGGTATGCAGATATTGCTTACCGCGTAGCCGCACAGAAAACCTATCCGAGTTGGGGATGGTGGATGGAAAACGGTGCTACAACATTGTATGAGAACTGGCCGATTGACGCCAAGTCTGATATATCGATGAATCATATCATGTTTGGGGAAATTGGCGCCTGGTTATACAAGGGCATTGCAGGTATCAGGCCTGACCCGGCCAATCCCGGATTTAAAAACGTAATCCTGGAACCTCATTTTGTAAAAGGGCTGGATCATTTCGAAGCGAAGCATAACGGGCCGTATGGCAATGTTGTGTCGTCATGGACGAGAAAAGGACAGGGCATCTCTTATCAGGTGGAAATCCCGGCGAATGCTACAGCTACAGTGATCCTGCCTGCACAACAGGAAATGAAGGTTTACCTGGACGGCAAGCTCATCCCGGGAGGCACAAAACATCTGGATGCAGGCGCTTATAATTTTGAATGGAAATAATTTATTCCTTATTCCTATTGGAAAACCGAATGTTTTAACTAATATACGAAATGATAGTTCGAACTTCTGTTTGAGGCCTTATAAAACAAATAAAGCCCATCGCAAGATGGGCTTTTTAGTAGCGGGGAGCAGGATCGAACTGCCGACCTCAGGGTTATGAATCCTGCGCTCTAACCATCTGATCCCCTGTAAACAAGGAGGTTACGTGTGATATTAAACAGATGCGCCACTTAATGCGCCAAAGACATGTTTACAGATCCCAAAATTGTCACAACAAATGACATCAAAATTAGAAGCTACATTTCCTATTATTATGAGGGGAAAAGGTTTCGAGAGTACAATGCTAAAAAGCTTAATGCGGATATAAATCCCAATTTTACAGTGTCGCTTCCTGATCGCAATAGACTTTTGAATAAATTGCAGTATGAATTTAAGAAAGCTCTAGAACTGGGTTGGTCACCATTAACCCCAAATAATGAAAAAAATAAGCTGTTGCTAGATGCAATGAACGAAGTACTAAGCGATAAACTTGATTCACCATATAGTGAAACTTATAAACGTGATTTATCAAAGTTGCATGAGCAGTTCATATCGTTTTTACCGAAGTCAGTATTGAACCAATATGTCTCTAACCTCGATCTAAAATTTGTCGAGCTTTTCTTAAACCAGTTTAAATCATCAAATCGACACTATATGAATAAAAGAAGGACTTTATCGGTATTCTTTTCTGAGATGGTTAGAAGGGGGTACTCCGGAAAGAACCTTATTCTTTCAACTACTACACAAAAACCAAAGTCTGTGCTACATGATGTTTATTCCTCTGAGGATTTGAAAGCAGTACTTCAATTTTTAGAAGGTCAATATCCCAACCTCTATCTATGTTGCTTGATAACCTATGGATGTTTGTTACGGCCTCATCAGGAAATTAGGCTATTAAAGCGGGGAAATATCAGCAAAGATTTTACGAAAATTCAGCTCTCTGGTGATGAAAACAAAAGTGGGCGTGTTAGAACGGTTCACATCCCAGACTATCTGAAGCTGAAACTTGAAAAACAATTATCTGGAATTGATGATAAGGAAGCTAATATATTTACGTTAGAAAGTAATACTGCATTTAATTCAGATTATTTCAAGACACAGTGGTCAAGAGCTAAGATGCAAATGGCAAAGCTTGGAATAATCTCAAAGAATCAAACAATCTATTCATTCAGGCATACTGCTGCTGTCAATGTATATAGAAAATCCAAGGATCTGCATCTGTTACAGCAACTTTTACAGCATTCCAATATGATCGTAACCCTTAATTATTTGAGAGGCTTAGGAGAAGTTAATGATGAGCGTTTGAAAGAATTTTTGCCAGAACTTTAATTTCCATTTGTGCCAGTGTCCAAAAAATCATTAATATCTATTATCTAAGAGGCACTATTCAGATTTGGATATCGGTTTTTGATGAACATATTAGTATTTGCCCCTAATAAAGATAAATTTGAAAGCCTTAATTATATTAATCAGAATTCTAAAACAAATTGATGGATTTATGGAATTGTATATAAATCCACATCTATTAAATAAAATGATGATGAAAACGATCCAAATATTAATTATTTTACTTTACATCTCAAACAATTCTATTGCTCAAAATAGATCGCCATCGATATCAGAGCAGCTATTAAACTCGACGATCAGAATTGAATGCAATAGGGACACTATCATAGATGGTACAAAAAGAAATATCGTTTCTACCGGAACAGGTTTTTTCTTTAGCTTTTACATCAATGGCAAAGACAATACCTATATAGTGACTAATGCCCATGTGATAAACAATTCGAAGGTTGGTATTCTAAGATTTACTGAGTTATTAGATAGTCTACCCAATTATGGGCATATAGTTAATGTGCAAATTTCGAATTTTGAATCACTGTTTATCAAACACCCCACTCAGGATCTAGCAATAATTCCACTAGATTTAATTGTAAATAACGGTCTTGTGTTAGGCAAACCAGTATATTTTAGGTCGGGCAGTGAGAAGGTTCTATTCACTACACAGTACGATCAAAAAGTGGATTATATTGAGAATGCAATGATGATTGGTTATCCCAAGGGATTGTATGATTCTTACAATAATCTCCCGATTGTAAGAAGAGGTCTGACAGCAACCCCGGTACAGATCGATTTTCAAAATCAACCAAAATTCTTATTAGATATCCCTGTTTATCCAGGATCAAGCGGGTCACCAGTGTTTATTTATGATTTTTCGGGCTCTTACCCAAGTAAAGAAAATGGACGACTGATGTCGGGATCTAGACTCCTTTTGTTAGGTATAGCAACACAATCTTTTAATTATCCCTTTTCTGGAGAAATTATTAATGATTCAACTGGACATAAAGAGATTATGACCAAATTGCCTATTAATGTGGCAGTAGTGATAAAGGCTACTGAGCTTTTAGCTTTTATACCAATAATTAAGAGTAAAGTCAAAAAAGATATCCGCAGGCCAATTAGGTTTGCTAATTAATATAAGTCTTGAATTAAGGATCGGGCCTAATGCTACTTTTGGCCGATGTTTCACATGAGTTAGCCTGGGTGATTAACCCAAGCTAATTATTTTACATCAGACCTTCATCAGCAAAACTGTAAAAGTTCCCCCTCGTAACAATAAGGTGATCAAGTATCTTCAAATCCAGTAACAATGCACCAGCTTTCAATTTATTTGTTATTGCAATATCTTCACAACTTGGATCCAGTTCTCCACTCGGATGATTATGTGCCAAGATGATTCCGCTTGCACAACTTTTCAACGCTGCTGCAAATATAATTTTCGGATCTGCAACAGTCCCACTTAGTCCACCCTGTGAAATGTCAACTATTCCAAGAACCCTATTCCTCCTGTTCAACAGAAGGATTTTAAACTCTTCTAACAGCTCAATTTTCCCTATGCTCCATTGCTGTATCAGTATCTGATATGCATCGTTAGACTTGCTAATTTGAGGTCTCTCGCTTACTTTGTAGTTTGGTCTGTAACTGATTTCTACTTCTGCTACTTTGAATGTTTTATGTACCATATTTTATTTAATTATGGTACCCAACCAAGCTTTCAGCCTCAATCTAAGTCAAGAAGCAACGGAATAAATGGATGTGTGCAATGGCTACAGGAGCGTTTATGCCGGAATTTCTTGAAACGTGTTGAGGTGACAAGCTTAGCTTTGTGCAATAATTAAAATAGGCAATTCATAACCATGAATTTTGCAATTAACAAAGTAGTAGATATGTTTGTCAGATTTTCCATGCTTTTAATGCTAGATTAGCCATTACTTCTTGTCTTTCATTAATCTCTTTTATTCCCCAATCATCGCTAGATGCAATGGAACGTGTCAAACTAAAAGATGAAGTTAAATAAAATTCCTTTTTCTCAATAAAAGATGCATTTCCAATATCTGAATTTAATTTTGAACTCATTAGTGCTAAATTACCTAGCCGCTTTAGATAGGCTCGATGTATGTCAGGATCAATTTTCCATTCTGCACTAAGATTTTTAGGAAGTACATGTTCTAAGTTAACAGCCAGTGTATCTGAATTTGGGACCAGCTCAGGTTTGGTTTCACTATTGTTAGCCTTTTCAAGTGTAATTAAATAATAGCGGGCCAGATATTGTTTAGATACTGACGCTGTTTGAAATGCTTCCTTAAATTGAGTATCACTAGGGATTACATCTTTAAGTTTTAATTTAAGTTCTTTTGTATCTGGAATAATTCCCTCACTAACATCTTTAGCTCTTTCACTAAATTGATTTTCTAAAAAGCCACCGCCCAGACCACCGCCGATTAAAAAGCGAACACAAACATTTACTAAAAACATTAACGCCTTCTCACTCTCCTTCCTCTCAAACTTTCTCATTATGGAAAGTATAAGAGGCCGGATTTGAGTCATGCCAAACAAATTCAAAGTTTCCATGTGAACTTTTGATGCTGGAGAAAAGTCACTCCAATAAGCATTTGTAGTATCAATTAATGCTACATAGGTTCTAGCAGCCTCTTCTAAGTTATTTGAAAAGTCGATTGCACGCTGTTTAGACGTAATTCTCTCTTTGATTTTCTTGTATAAATCACGTTCTCTTGTCAATCCATAAACAGATGACCAATACTGTCGCAAGAAGGTAACAACAAGGGATTCATTTTCAGTGTTTTCTAATAACGAATACATTTTAGTCCAATTATCCTGGACTTCTGCAAGGCGATTATCGGCTTGGCCTAGTAAATAATTCTTAAGTAAATCAGATATTGCAAGTTCTAGCCCTCTATCATTTAAGGTTTCGAAGATTGTAAATGCATTTGCGTGGTTGGGAACTTTGACAACAATAATTTTTAAATGCTCGTCAATGAAGTCACATAGGTCAAGTAGACTAGTCGTAGGATTATTACTTGTTGTAACATAAGCCCTTATTTTACTTTTAGCTAAGTTATAAGCTTTTAATAATTTATCATGCGACGCTCTTGTTGGTTTTTCTCCATTTGAAGGCTGCATGATAATAGTGTTGTAGAAAAAACTATTATCGGAATGGTTCAAGTTCAAATTAGGTATCACCTCTTGAGTCCGTCTATCTCGATTTGAGAGATATTGATTTTGAATATGGTTGGCTCTTTCGCTATCTCCATTTGAGTTGAAATAATCTCGAATTGCTGCTAAAAGAATCGATATGGTGGCAAGTCTTTGTTGCCCATCAACAACTTCATCCGATTCTGTACCAGAGGAAATTACAAGGGAACCAATGAAATATTCATCATCATTATTTCTTATAGATGTAAACAGGTCATCATATAAATCTGTCACATGTATTTCTTCCCAAGCATAGGATCTTTGATAGATTGGAACTGACATTTTGTTGTCAGAAAGCGTGTGTCCAATACCGTCAAGTTCAATTGTTAGTTTGCTTATACCTTTAGTCATTGTATTTATCTAGTGTGAGAGTTATGTTGTATTGAGTCTACGTCAAACATATCAGTAAATAAGTATATTTCAAATATCATTGTGTTAAATGTACTAGCAGCAATATGACAATATCATCAAAGCCTAAACTGTAAATTATTCTATTGAAGGAGGAATTTGAAATTTTAGAGATAACGTAAATTTACCTGATTGCAACCAAAACCAGTTTTTTCATATGATCGGGTCATTCGCAGAAATTCTATAATAGTCCCCACAATAGTCATAAGTCTTTTCAGTTCTTTACAAAGACCTCCTAAACATAAATCAGGCTATGTTTTAAGGAGAGAAAAAATATGAGTGTTCCACCCTACGTAAATATGCTTTATAAATTGTTGCTTT
This sequence comes from Pedobacter westerhofensis, assembly GCF_900182595.1. Lineage (GTDB taxonomy): Bacteria > Bacteroidota > Bacteroidia > Sphingobacteriales > Sphingobacteriaceae > Pedobacter > Pedobacter westerhofensis. The sequence continues at coordinate 19,661 of NZ_FXTN01000026.1, forward strand.
TCGCTATCATCGAGATCCGTTTTATCCAAAAACATTTTAGCTAAATTGCGTTTGTGCCTTGCTCCTTTATGTGCACTTCGAGGCTTTACTTCCTCACCTTTTTGGAAAATCACCACCATAATTTTTCTTCTTAGTTGCTCACCAACAAGTTTCCACCAATGATTATCAGTATCTCCCAAGGACGAACCAAATATACAGATCACATTAGCTTCTCTAATTCTTGTTTCACAGGTCTTATCTACATTATGTCCCAGTGCCTCGTTCGAGCCCGGTTTTATTAATGCTTCAAGAACTTCCTCATTCATATGAAACTCCGAATTTCCCACTTGTGAAAGGTCATTGACTCCAAAAATTGTACGATCATTAGTATAACCGTGGATGTGCTGTATATTTTCAAGTCTTACTTTACCATTTTGGTGGCTGCCTATTAATATGTTCTGAAAAGTATCCTCAAGCATTCTTTCAATAACCCTAGTATAATTGAAAGTAATAATGTTAATTTTCCATGTACTTGCCCCGAAGCTATTTTTATATAAATTTAGTTTTACCTCATCGTCTTTGGTTAAGTATTGCTCAGGATTTGAAAGGTCCCCATAAAAAACATTTCGATCCAATTTATTAAGCTCTAGCATTTTTTCCTGTTCCGTTAAGTAATCACAGAAATTTTCTACTATGTCATCACGTACATTATCAAAGTCATCAGAATTTTTTAGAATAGGCGTGTATTTTCCAAAAGCAAGTTCGAGATCCGACCAATTTTTAATGTTTGTTGCAATTTCTTTTTTAAGACCTATGATTAAATTATTATTTGAAGGAACAGTTTTATAAAAATTATAGAAGTCCATATATTTGGTCTTCATACCGATATTTATATCAAATCCGTTACCCATTATGTATAAGATGTTCATTACTGTTTCAGTTGACTTTGTTTATAGCATGATAAATGTTCCTTAATATGCAATAAATCTTTGTACTTTTCGATAGTTAGACAAGATTGAATAGAACTAAGCATTGTGTTATTTTCGGATAGGTATAAATATCGTTTAAACTATTCAAGCCATAACCCATAAAATTCGAGAGGTATTATTTTGAGGAGCAATTCTAATTATCGTTCGTCCCTTAAGTCGTATCCAAAAAACTGGTTAAATCCTTGATTTATGGGGTAATTTAAAATTTTGGATATAATGGATTGGCTTGGAAAATTATCCCGAACTGTTATCATATTTAAAATGCCTTGCATCGAAAGATTCCCCTTTTAAGACAAAGGAATCGGCAATGCAAATTTGTTCTGTGCCCTGCCTAGTAAATGGATTGATCTTTGATATCAGCAAATCCACTAACCCATTTTCCCCATATATATAAGAATAAGTCAAGCGCCAGTAAAAATCAAGTAAATTCTAACCTCTACTTTTATGAGGGCTCGCCGCAGGCGGTTACCAAGTGTACATTTAAGCAGTAACTTAAGAAGAAGCAAAGGGTGAAGTACTATTATCCTATGGTGGTGAAGTGTAACGTAAGTTACGAAAAAAAGTTGACATTTAGTATAAATAACACGATTAAATTTATTGAAAATATCCAAAATGTTCCTTAGATCCTACATGGTTAATAATCACATCCCTCTGCAATGTCTAAATTAAGTAAATGAGTTTTAAGCAACGCTCTGCTATTTTTAGCTACATCTTTTTTTTGTTCAAACCAATGATAGCATTGGGAAGTGCCTGAAGTTCATAAAGAGTCCGAGTAAGTTCATTTTCATATGAGGCAGAGTTTTTATAGTCATTAAAGTTCAACACAAAGTCCTCCTCATAGTATAATAATCCAGATAAATTCTTATACCTCACAGTAAGGTTTATCATCGAATTTATATTAATTGAATTTTGCGTTCCAAGATTTTTTTTAATTATTTGACTTGAATTTAATGATGAGATATTTGAGGCGATTTTAGATAAGCTACCGCTGTCTAGTGTGTTCCATATAGAATCTGTTGAATATTTAATGGTTATATCCTTTGCTGCTTTTTGTCCAACATTATTAATTTCAAGTTGTACAATATTATATCTTGAATTCCAATCCAAATTAATTGTTACTTGGGGTCGTTTATTCTCCATTAAAACCATGAATGTGAAATATGATAATATTAGAGAAATAAGTGCAATAATTAAGGTCAAGGACTCCGGAATTAATGAAGAATCAACCATGAAACCCGCAAAAAACATATTTATTATCATATAAACGAGAATGGCTACCATTACAACTATGGTAACGATATGAAGCCACTTTAACAATTTATTATTTATCATGGATATATTTTTTTCTCCCCTAATATATGTTATTTCAGGTCAATGCTATGACTCTTTTCTGCTCACCGCCTGCGAATGGAGCTGTAGATCTTTGCAGAAGGAATGCAAAGCATGACTGCAAAGAATGTTCACACAAGGAATTGGCGAGACATTTGAAAATGGGAAGTGAAGAGGGTATTAAATGGCATGACAATTCTGAAGTCTACAGCGACCGCAGGTGAGCATATACCAAAGATAGCTGCTTCATTTAAAATCAGAAGTGCAACGGATTATTTTGAAGGAGAGAGAAGCTATCATGTAGCAATGTAGTTTATGGGAAGCATTAGGCATGACAGATATTTGTAGAACTGAATGAATCCAGGATAAACTTATCCTAGGAGACTGTAAATCAAACTGTGTCAACTCTTGATAATCAAGAGTAAGAATAAGTAAATTAGTATAAACTTATGGACACAATGAACAGTAAAAAACC
>NZ_FXTN01000027.1 GCF_900182595.1 Pedobacter westerhofensis
AACGACTTAAAGCCTTCGGCGACTTCTTCCTAGGTGGAGGCTGATCGCCTCCACCTAGGAAGAAGTGGTGTTGACACAGTTCACTTTACACTCCCTAGATTTTCATTTCATTATATAAATCCTTTTCCTTTCAAATCATCAATAATAGGTTCTATAAGCCCTAAAAAGCGTTCTAAGTGTTCAAAGTATTCCCGCTCATGGGTACAAACCGGAATCGAACACATCGATTCCGGTTTTTTTATAACTATTGTGGGCTTAAAGATGCCTGCTGCTATGTTCAAAGTATTACCGCTGAACGCCATTTCATTTTGGCATCACTAGCGGGCTATCTTTGAACCAAATAGTTGGATGTTTAATATAAAACACTTAGCATATTACTGCTACTCCATATCACCTGAGAACTAATCCCGTTAACTGTAAAAGAGCCTTATAAATAATGTCTTTCAATTGCTTCGCCAATTTGTGAGACCAATAAAGGGTCTATATTATCGAATGTATTCCATATCACCTGAGAACTAATCCCGTTTATAGTCGGGAACAGATTGCCATGAATAATTCCTTCACTCGATATTTCGTAGAAAAATAGTTCATCCCCAGACCTAAAGTTTGTTACCCTAAGCTTTATATTAGTAGCCAGAACTATTTCAAATGTACCAAATTTTGTTAAATTCATCTTTTTAACATTTTAAGTGAATTACATTTCATGTATGTTACATAATGATTAGATTTAATCTGTAGTACATTAATTGGGCTTGAATTCGTTATTGATTGAGATAGCATGTGAGCAAGTACCATACCATTAGGTTATAAAAGTCTGTTAGCTCGTGTCTTTTGCTTATTTCATTCATATCCCTGTGTATACGACCGTTCTTAATCTTTTAGCACTCAATTCCATCATAAATGCCCATTCATAAATATAAAGAGATTCTGAGCAATCTCTAACTGTAATCAGCGCGGTTATTATTTATGATATGCTTCTAAGTTTTCACTCTCCATTATATTTAATTTGTTCTTTGCAAATCATATACAAAGATAGAGCATAGATATGTAGTAATTATATGAATTAAAACTTCCTAAGTATTGGGGCAGGTACAAGACCAGTTAACATAAACTAAAATTAGAGGATATAAGGAGCCAGATGAGAGCCGGACCTACTATTAAAAAGGGGGATTAAAGGGACAAGTTTCGAGCAGGTGTCTACCAATGTTATACGTTAAACTATCGACGATTAAGAATACGGTTGATGGGAATTAAAGCGAAGAATGATTTGTCATCTGCAAATGCCATTGGGGGGGCTTAGAGGGCAGGAAGGTCGCAGATGTTCCAAAATAGGCTATGCGCCTTTTGGCAATACGATGTAAAGTGTTGTTCCCACCCCTTCCTTACTCCTAAATCGTATACTACCACCATGCTGTTCGATACACTGCTTTGAAAAGTACAACCCGATTCCAGTAGAACTTTCTCCCGCGGTTCCAGCTCTTTGTGCCCTGGTAAATTTCTCAAAAACGTCATTTTGAATTTTTTCTGGTATGCCGACGCCTTGATCGGAAATTTTGAATATAAATTCATCATCTTCCACAAAAGTGACAATATTAATAGTGGAGTCAGAAAACGAATATTTGATGGCATTATGGATTACATTAGTTACCGCTCGTCTAAGTTTTACCCCATCAATCAATCGTTCGAAATGCAGCTGAGTAAAGGTGCAGTCCAGCTTAACATTCTTTACCACACACAATCCGCGCAGGGAATCCACACAATTCCTGAAGAAACTGCTCAAGTCTTCACAAGTTCTCTCGATAGGCTTCTCCGCTTTAAACTCAAGTTCCATGAGATCTTCTAGAATAGAAAGAGCTGTATCGATGGACGTTTTACAGATCTCAAAGAATAATGCTGACTCGCTTTGCTGGTCTGGAAAATTCATCAGTCCGAATAATCCTTTGATATTCCCAAGCGGATGGCGAACGTCATGAATTAGCCGCTGATAGTTTTCTTGGAGTCTGATTGTGGTCTGTTCACAATTTTCAATCAAAGACACCATGGTGACTATTCCCAGAAATTTATCCTTATTATACACTGGAAGCTGAGGTACGCATTGCTGTCCAAAAACTTTTAAAGCTTCACTGGTGTTCATGTTCCATTGAATTTTCGGAAGGTTGTCAAAGGCTTCATTGAAAGGTACGCTCGTGTCGACAAATTCTATTAAGTTCATATGATCAGATAATAAGCGTACTTTAACTATGATGCAATCTACCTATTAATTAGACGGTAAACAATTTGTTTTAGAATGTCTGTAAAAATTATTCAGCTATAATTATTGATAAAAAAGTCAATTCAATTTTCTACAAAGCACCGATCAATTCCGATATATGTTAAGAATAGATTCCAAGTACAGCTTTCAAAAATGATTGCTGATATTATCACCTATAAATTTTGAACGCAGTCGATCAACCCGGCGTATGTGCTAGTGAAAAGAAGTGACTGGATACCTGCGATTATAAAGTGCCATCACTTGTTGAAACTGCCAGGCAGGGATCATTAAGTACGTGTTGAATGGTAAGTGTATTGGTAATCAGCTTACAAGATTGCAATCAATTAGACACTTCCATGCAGAATGCATATAAAAGCTTAATTTTGTATATTTGATTTTAATACCCAGATTAAATAATTCATCTACTTATGTCCCAGAGAGAATTTGAAAGACAACAGGCTGTACATAGGTTTCTTGCACTAGAGTATAGTAAAGAAGTAGAAATTCAAGAACTCGTAAAGTTGGCAGCAAATATATGCGGCACCCCTACGGCTTTAATTACTTTTATTGACCATGATACCCAGTATATTAAATTTAAGCAGGCCTTCGATTTTGAAACAACACTTCGAAAACATTCCTTTTGCAATTATGTTGTCGAATCTGAAGATGTATTCATGGTGCCCGATGCGCTTTTGGACAATAGATTTATAAATAATCCACTAGTTATTGGAGACCCCAATATTCGATTTTATGCTGGCGCGCCAATAACTACCGCGGAAGGACATACCCTGGGAAGTTTATGTGTGATCGATAAATCACCAGGCATCCTAAGTGAAAATCAGCTGGAAATGCTGAAGGTACTGGCTAAACAAGTTATTCATTTAATGGATTTGGAAGTAAGTATTAAGGTGATTAAGGACCTATACAATGATTTGAAAAGATCGGAAATTCAACTACGGTCTTTTTTCGAAAGTTCGATAGATCATCATTTACTTTTAGGAAGGAATTTTGAAATACTAGCCTTCAATAAAAGTTGGGAAAGTCACGTTCTGGAAGCTTATGGCTTACAAATGGTAATAGGCAATGATATGACCCCTTATATTCGCCCTGACAATCTAAAGAACTTTTTTCGGGATTACAACGCGGCTTTAAATGGGAGGGTGGTAGTAGAGGAAAGAAATCTTCGATATAATGATCGTGATAACTGGCGACTGGTGAAATTTGAACCTGCTTATCATACAGATGAAAAGATTATCGGTGTTTCTATCGACGTTACAGATATCAATAAGAAAGTCCAACATGAAATGACTGTGAAAGCGCAGTATAAACAGCTGCATGATATTGCATTTATACAGTCTCATGAATTTCGCAAGCCGGTGGCTTCTATTTTGGGATTGATTACGCTCATTAATATGGATGGAAGGGTATGTGATATGGAAGAATGGGCTATGCTTGAAAAAGCAGTAAAAGAGTTAGATGATAAAATCCGGCTTATTGTGGGAGGGATAAGCTGAGCTTCATGTTCTTGAATTGCGTGTAGCCTCGTCGTGCATGAGTGTAGTTTTTAATCTGCATCTAGTTTGGAGGTATCAAACCTTTTATGTTATTTCTTCAGACACGTGGCAGGCTAAAATAAAATGTCGATCCTTCCTCCAATTTACTCTTCACCCAGATTCGTCCGTGATGCAATCGAACGATTTCTGCACAAAGATAAAGTCCGATACCAAATCCAGAAACCATATTTGTATGCTTGTTTTCTATTCTGTAGTAACGTTCAAATAGTCTCGCTATTTCATGGGCCTTAATACCTATGCCTTCATCCCTTATACTGAAGATTGTATCCTGTAATTTGATACTGCAGCCTATATGTATCTTTTTTCCGTGTCCTGAATATTTAACTGCATTGTTTAAAAGGTTTGATAATACCTGGGCGATCTTATCGCGGTCTGCATGAACTGTTCTCCACTGATCTACGTTAATCGAGATTTCAAATTCCGGAGCAAGCATCTTAATTTCTTCCGCCATTTCCTGCAGAAGTTCGGAAATATTAAAAGTCTGAAAATTTAAGGGGAGACTTCGGGCTTCTATTCGAGTCATATCTAAAAAGCTACCGATCATTTTGTGCATCTTATCAATTTGTGCCAATGAACGCGAAACAGCCTTTGTGAAAAATGGAATCTCTAATAATAACGCCTTGGATTCCATCAACTGAAGATACCCCTTGAGCGAGGTGAGGGGTGTTTTTAGTTCATGACTGGCAATAGCGATAAAGTCATTTTTACGAATCTCTTCTAACTTACCTCCAGTAATATCCAGTGCGGTCCCGGAAAAATGATCAGGTTTCCCATCTCGACCACTAAAACGTTTCCCGGTCGCTCGAATCCAGCGTTGTCTGCCCTCCAGATCTGGGCTTAAAGGATACTCAATTTCATATCTCCCGCTGTCTTTGATCGCCTGCTCAATCGCAGCCAGAACTGCTGACCGATACGACTCATCCATGCGTGCGACACACTGTTCCATGGACATTTCCCCGGCAGGGTCATAGCCAAACATTTCCTTCAACCTCCCGGAAGAGATCATTTGCCGGGTTTCCAGGTCAAGGTACCATGTTCCAAGTTCTGCCGATTCAAGGGCAAGGTTGAGTTGATCCTGTATTCCTTCCGCTTTTTGCCTGGCAATTACCCAGTCGGTTATCTCCGCAAGAATAATCATCAATCCTGTAACCTTGCCATTGGCGTCTTTTAGCGGGTGGAAAATAGCGTTAACATATGCTTTATGGGATCCTGCGGTAGTAGCGGAATGTGTGATTATTTCATTACTCGTATACGTTTCCCCCCTATCATATACCTCCTTTAAAGTAGCATAACTAAATTCATCGCTTAAATGCGGAAAGACAGTTTGATAAGAAATTCCAATAATATGATCTGCCTGGCAGCCCCAGATTTCCAGGATAGGTTGATTAGCGAGTTCTATGATGAGGGCTTCGCCAGTTAGAAAACACATCCCTACGGGGGCTTGTTCAAACAAACTCCGAAACCGACTTTCGCTGAACTGTAGTTTCCTCGTACGTTCTTCAATCCTGTCTTCCAGTTCACGGTTAATTTGTGAGAGACTCACCTGGGACTGCATCAAAGCCTTGTTTGTTTGGCCGAGTTCCTTATTAGTAGCGGCTAGTTCTTCATTTAAAAGTTGCTGCTCTTTTAACAATTCGGCTTCATTTTGCCTGCTCAAGATGAGTTTCTTTTTGTTATTTAGTTCCTCCGTAATATCATGTAACGTAAAAATAAGGTAAGTAATCTGCTGTGAACTGTCATTAGTAATTGGTGTACACTCCAGTTGTACCCATTTAGCATAACTATTGTCAAATTGATGTGATAATAGAATCTCTGGAAACTTAATATTCTCCCTAAGTTGTATACCTTCCCGAAGTAATCCTTCTATTAGATGCCGTAATTGTGCATCCACGATAGCCTTTTCGGAAACATCTCTAAACTCTTTTCCATAAAGCTGATTAATATGATCTCCAGCTATTTCCTGCCAGGCATGGTTTGTACAGACGATAGTGAATGAGGCCGACGAGGCTTTAATAATCAAACGTGGTTGGGGAAGCTGGTTAAAAATAGTTCTGAAAAGGGGATCTTCAAAGTGGTGCATCGGCTCAAATTAAATTACATCTTAATTAACGTCTGTGTCCGAATGAATTGTATGTATTCAAAATTTTCGAACTACATACATCATTCATCCTGGCAAAGTTAAAACAATTGTTAATACAGTAAGAACCTGACACCGACTTTAAGAAGTGGAGATTATCATCTTCAAATTGATCCAACCACTAAAATTATGGGGGTTAAATTTAATAGATATCCTATTAATGAGCAAGCCATTTGTAGTAGTAGCTAATGAAACCCAAAGCGATATGACCATGAAATAAATTCTGACCGGTCATTAGATCAGTTCTCTATCAACAATTCAGCAGAAGCACAACTGCAATGTATCAAGACGCGCTTGACATAGTGAGTTACGATAGGTAAAAAAAAATGATTTAGACCAGGTAGTTTGGAGATCATGTGCAGCCGGCGAATATGCTGATGCCCCTCACAAATCACATATGAACAATAAATACGATGAAGATGCAACTCAATGGTGAGCGATTATGTAATCGAAACATCAACTGTATGATCATTTGATGTCAGTTTATAAAGCCGACATCGAGCTGAACCATCTTGATTTTATATGGTAATTACTGTTTAACAGTAAATGGCTAGGTATTACTAACTGAGGTGTGTTTCGTAAGGATCATATTTACGGTTTCGCTTACATGCGCAATATCAAAGGGTTTGGAAATGAAGTATTCAGGCTCGCACCCTTTTTGCTGAAATGAATCCGGGAAATGACTGGTTGATATCATAATTACAGGAATATGGCGGGTTATTATATGTTATTTAAGTTCAGTACATAGGGTTCTGCCATCGGGTTCGCCAAGCATGATATCCAACAAAATAAGGTCAGGTTGAAAGCCGATAATTGAGCGCATGAATTCGTTTCCATCAGCTTTGCTTTTTGCGATGTGGCCATCATCTTCCATAATCATGCTTAAGATAGCTAATATATCTGGATTATCATCAACTATTAGGGTTTTAATAATCAAGTTTTTAAGTAATCAAGACTGTGTAGATCCTTTACAGCGTCAAAATCTTTTAGAAAATTTTGTTTGTTATAATTGGAAGCCTTAGTTAGCTAATAGATAGTGACATAAATTTCAATCAGATCCAGGGTAGAGATTTCCTAATCAAGGATCCTGGTCAATTGAGGTGAAGTATACCTGTCAAAAAAATAAGCGTTGTCTTTCATGCACTGACAAAGTTAATATCTAGGAAAGTTCTCGCTAGTAACAACATAATTTGATCTTGACCTTATAAGGGAGCGTCAATTTTATGATGCCTATGTCATTTTCAATACTCCTTGAAAACTGGCACGAAAAAGTTAGTTATGAATTTTAGGCCTAATAAATAAATTTTGTAATGCCGCAGGGTTTTGGAATAGATAAAATGTTGTCTTATTTTTGTAGCTACAATCTTCTTATGCCAAAGAAATCTTCTTCTTCAAACGCTACACAATCAAAAAAAGGTGAATATAGTTCACGTCTCTCAGACCGCGCTGATAAGGGTAAACACCAAACGTTCAGACAGGATGATGCTTTCTTTCGTCAGACCCTGGAGAGTTTGGAAGATTATGCAATCTTTACTATGGACCTGCATGGAATAATCAGTAGTTGGAATGGGGGAGCTGAAAATGTGCTGGGCTATTCTGAACAAGAAATAATCGGTCAGGATGTAAAGATCCTGTTTACCCCGGAAGATGTAAAAAAGAAAGTACATCTAAAAGAAATGTCTGGCTCAAAAAAGAATGGAAGTCATCTGGACGAACGGTATCATTTAAGAAAGGATGGAAGTCGTTTTTTTGTTAGTGGTAAGATGTTTGCCCTGCGGGATGCAGCTGGAAAATTGCGTGGATATACTAAGCTCATGCGGGATATCACTCATCGACATGTGCTGCAGGAAACTATTGACCAGGCGCGGGTGTATGCTCAAGGTATAATCAATACCGTCAGGGAGCCGATGTTAGTACTTAACGAAGACTTCACGGTCAATACAGCTAACCGGTCCTTTTATAAGACTTTTAAAGTAACGAAACCCTTGACAGAAAAAGTTAACTTGTACCAGCTGGGTAATGGACAATGGGATATACCGAAATTAAGGATGTTGTTGGCTGATATCTTGCCTTTGAATACTGTTGTACAGGATTTTGAAGTAGCACACACTTTTGAAAAAATAGGTGAAAGAAATATCTTAGTTAATGGAAGGAAATTATCCATGGTAGGGGCTCATTCCGCGATGATTCTTCTTTCTTTTGAGGATATTACACAGAGAAAGCAAGCCGATCAGTTTAAAAACGCATTTATTGGGGTAGCAAGCCATGAATTGCGCGGACCGGTGACCAGCATTAAAGGATATAGTCAGATATTGGCTGGGAGTTTCGGCAAAACTGACCCTATCATTCCGCAATTAAACTGACGTTCTATTCCGCTCCAAATTGACCCCTCTGTTCGGTGCAAACTGACCTCTTTTACCTTTCAAGGCACTTTTTTTATTCCTAAATCGTCCATTATTCTTTAAATTCTAGGCTGATTAATAGCCTCTAGGTGTTGATGTGTCCTGCCGACAGGGTGTTAGTCCATTTTGAATGTTGGATCGTTTATAGCGGCTTATTTGAAGTTGTCTTAAATAGAGTGACGGGGTGGTCATTCAGAACGTCCTGGGGTATTACAAAAAGGCGGGTGAAGGGAGAAATGGCCAGGTTTGAGTTGCTTTTGCTCAGTGCCGAATGGGGCCTGGTTGGAATTAATTATCTTTGATAAGACTTAGTGGGGCATTCGCTACCACGCTCGGCAGCCAAGTCAGGGGGTCAGTTTGCACCGGAACAGAGGGGTCACTTTTACTGAAATACGCACATACGCACAAAAAAACTCAATTTAAAGATGGAACAGTCAATAGCGATTAAAAATAAATTGTTTTCCATCATTAGTCATGATTTGCGAGGGCCTGCAGCAAGCCTTAAACAGGCTCATGAACTTATTGATGAGGGAGCCATTGCTATTGACGAGTTACCGTTATTTTTAAAGATGCTTAAGAAGCAGAGTACTATATTAAATGAGACCCTAGATTCTTTGCTGATGTGGTCAAGGGCACAACTTGATGAAATACAAATAAATCCTATACATTTTGATATTTTGGAAAGTATAAATAAAACTTTGGCTTTATTGGAAGGACAATTTGGTATTAAAGATCTCATCATTAAAAATAACATTTTTGTAGGTACTATTGCATATTTGGATAAAAATCAGTTTGAATTTATTATTCGCAATATGCTTTCAAATGCAATTAAATTTTCACACCAGGGCGGACAAATTGAACTCGACCTGCAGATACGTAAAAACTATTTTGACCTTCTAATTACAGATCACGGCATAGGGATATCCCCTGAAAGACAAAATCAATTTAGTTCTGGGAGTCTAGAAACGACATCTGGTACATTAGGTGAAAAGGGGACCGGTCTTGGCTTACGTATGGTGATGGATTTCATGAGCTCAATAGGAGGTAAAATTCAATTGACCAGTACATCTGACGAGACATGCTTTCGGCTAACCTTCCCAAATGTCGTAAATCCCAAAAGTGGATGATGCATATTTCAACATATTTTGCCCGTGTATTTGAATTAATCGTGACAGCTGAAGACTTTTGCATTTAGGACGTAGCTAATCTTTTGATACGGATCTCAATTCTACCGGATATCTCAGAGCCATTAACCATATTATTCCGAAATGAGGAACATTAATTTTCGCTAAAATTTGACCATCGTAATATGACCAAGCGTAGTGTCATACTTTATATCATATTAGAAAGATCAGAAATTGTTTTTTTGATAATGTCAAGTTTTCGGTTCAATTCAAGACCGGTTAAGGTAATTTTAATAGAAAAATAGTCTATAAGTCCAGAGAATTTTATGTCATTTTATAAAACCCTTTCCTTTGAGATCATCAATGATAGGCTCTATAAGCCCTAAAAAGCGTTCTAAGTGTTCAAAGTATTCCCGCTCATAGGTACAACCCCTCTCTAAAGTATTTAGAGAGGGGTTTTTGGTTTTTGCCAGTTTTGTAAGGTGCTTATTTGGTTTGGAACGCCATTTTGGTTCGACCTCCAACTGGGGAGACCCAGACGTATAAAGGTCGAACCATTAGACTTCAAGGATCTTTCTTCTATTACACTATTGATGAATACTTATTTGCCGGTATATAACAATATTAAAAACTAAACGGTCATGTTTTTTGCACTCATAATTATTTAAAATTGCGAAAGTTCCTATTAGAAAACAACCGTTTTTTGATGTTAAATGAGATGAGTATTTGATAACCACAATTACGGTATTACATAAAAATTTATTTCAGATCCACTATTTAATACTTAACATCAATAGGCTAAAATTATTTACATACTAAAAACGTACCAATAGCTAAAAGTATCCGGTTCATTTTTTTTAAATATTTCTAGTTGCATTGACAAACTGTTGTCACAGGATGAATCTATCTTTGAAAAAAAAAGATGATGAATAATTTATTTGACAGCACAGATACAGCAAAAATCATTGAAAGACTTCATAAATTAACTCCTGAAAGCCAAAGGCTATGGGGGAAGATGGAAGTCGGCCAGATGGTGGCTCATTGTAATGCATCTCTTGAGACGGCTATGGGGTTAACCGCTCCGAAAATGTTACCGTTTTATTTGCGGGCTATAGGCTTTTTCCTTAAAAAAGGTATAGTTAGCAGCGATCCTATGCCTAAGAATATGGGTACCGATAAAAGCTATATGATGGAAGATGATCGCAACTTGGAAGTAGAAGTAGCCAAAGTTTTAAAACATATAATCGCTTTTTCAGAGGGTGGGCCTGCTAAATGTACACAACGACCTCAAATATTTTTCGGATCATTGACACCGATGGAATGGGCCACGATGCAGTGGAAACATTTTGACCATCATTTGAGACAATTTGGAGTTTAAATAGTATAGTATCAGTGTATAATTCAATACTATACCAAGTTTTTATTTAAAAGTAATCACCGATTGTCACTACCTAAACTTGGTGACAAGCCCTTAAGATATAAATACCTTGTGGAAAAACTAGTGGAGGAAGATTTAATTGCCCCTGGAAACAGACACGAATGGCGTAAATGGTTAGAAGAAAACCATACCAAAGTAAACTCTGTCTGGCTAGTGTATTATACGCTCCAGTCAGCAATGCCCACGATAACAATAAGTGAGGCTGTAGATGAAGCAATCCGTTATGGTTGGGTAAACGGGACTGCAAGACCCATCGATGAAAATAAGTTCAAGCAATATTTTTGTAAGCGGAGACCTATGAGCACATGGTCGAAGATTAACAAAGAAAAAGTAGAACGGTTAACCTCCTCAGGGCAAATGACTCCGGCGGGAATCAGGTGTATCGAGCTTGCAAAGTCTAATGGAAGTTGGTCTATCTTAGATGATGTTGAGGCACTGACGATTCCCCCGGATTTAAAATCTGCTTTTGAAAATGAACAAGTCGGCTGGCAATTCTTTTCCAAGTTAAGCATATCGGTAACTAAGGCTATACTACAATGGCTTGTATTTGCCAAGAGGGAAGAAACCAGGAAAAAACGTATTGAAGAAGTCATTCGCTTTTCCAAAGATGGAGTTGTCCCCAAGCAATTTCGACCTTGACTATGAATAATTTGTTCAAATTCAGTTATTTTTGCTGCCATCTAATATGGAAATCACAAAACGGTTCGACCGAATATTAAGGATTTTTTTTATTCTTCAATCAAGGGTTGTAATAACTATTGAAGAGTTGGAGACACTTTTCTCAATTAGTCGCAGAACGATCTATCGTGACCTTAAAGCACTTGAAGGGGCAGGGGTTCCGATAGCATATGAGGCGACCCGTGGGTATTCCATTATAGATGGCTACCGAATCCAGCCTTCGCGGTTCACGCAGGAAGAAGTATTAAGTCTGATGATTGCTGAGAAAATCATGCAACAACATGAAACGCAATTCATAAAGCAGCATTTTGAGGCTGCATTAATGAAAGTTAAGGCTTCTTTTCAGCTCCATCAAAAAGATGATCTTCTGAACTGGCAGGATAAATTAGAAGTATCTGGCGGGTTGAACGCTGATGAGTACCTGCCTGATGTAATTAATCTACTTCTCGAAAGTATAGTTAAAAAGAAAATCCCAAATCTGTCTTATGTTAAGAGTGGTGATCTAAGCGCTGTCACGAGACAAATTGAGCCAGTAGGTTTATTTTATGAAAGCAGTTTCTGGTATCTTGTTGCTTTCTGTCATTTACGGCAAGACTACCGTAATTTTAGGCTCGACCGTGTCAAAAAAGTTTTTATAACCGAACAAGACTTCACCAGAGAACACTTACCGGTAGATAAACTTAGAAACGATAGTATGCCTTCGTCCATAACGAAGATCACGGTAAGGGCCGACCAAAAATTCGCA
Organism: Pedobacter westerhofensis; assembly: GCF_900182595.1. Classification (GTDB taxonomy): domain Bacteria; phylum Bacteroidota; class Bacteroidia; order Sphingobacteriales; family Sphingobacteriaceae; genus Pedobacter; species Pedobacter westerhofensis. The sequence continues at coordinate 12,350 of NZ_FXTN01000027.1, forward strand.
CATTATCTTTTTTGGGAAAGACAAAACTATGGCTATAAAACTGAAGTCATAACCGAATTAGGCTCGACTATGTATTTTGAGTATGGAGGTCACCCTACTGCTTTCGCACGCTGGTTTATGAAGTTTGCAGATGTTGCAAAAATTATCGAACCTGTCTTTTTAAAAGATGAACTTAGAGGTTACCTGCTTGCAGGGTTAAGAGATTAACAGAACCATTCAAGAATTTTATCGCAATTAAAACCTATCAGTTATGCTGACTATCTTCATAGTAGGTTCTCCTTGTTCAGAACTATTAATTACATTTGGGACGTCGTTCAAACTTAATTAAATAAGGAACCGTCTAATGAACAAATTCGTATTAATTGCTGCGCTGATTTTGCTTGCGCTTTTTGTCTTCTTAAGATTCCGCTTGACAGGGATCGGTTACTATGCCTGGATCATTTCCGGGGTAATGACAGCGCTACTACTGCTATACCCGTTAGTTTGGTATGATGTGCTTCCGGATACTTTGAATAAAATTACGAGGGCTATTACCCATTTTGATATGGGATTGTTGAGCCTGATGATAAGCTTTATCACTGTTCGCGACATCATATTTGTACCTGTGTCATTAGCTAAGCCGGGCTTAGTTGATCAGGTATTTTCCGGCACAGCCACTGGCTGTTTGTTTGGAGTTTCTCTTTTGCTGTTAATCTTCGGATACACCCATGCTGCAGCCGGCCCTGAAGTTAACTATGTAGATATAAATATAATGGATTTAGCACCCTCATTGGAAGGCTATACCATATTGCAGATCAGCGACCTTCATGCAGGTCCCGCGATAGATCGCAGTTATGTAGAGAATGTACTCAAAAAAGTCGGGGATATTAAGGTAGATGTTATCGCTCTGACAGGGGACATTGCGGACGGGAATTTTTCAAAATACCATGATCGTGTGGCGCCTATTGCAGAACTGTATGCAAAAGCACCTGTACTATATATCCCAGGCAATCATGAATATCTGCATGATGGTAGTCAATGGCGTCACTATTTTGAGCAAATGGGCTTTCAGTCCTTGTTCAATTCACATACCATTATTAATCGTAATGGAGGTTCTATACTTTTTGCTGGAATAATAGATCCCGAAGTTAAAGAAATTGACCCGACACAAAAGCCAGATATCCTGCTTGCAATGGAAAACGCGCAACCTGCTGACTTAAAGATCCTACTGTCTCACCGCCCGGATATTGCGAAGGAGGCAGCTCCAATCTTTAATCTGCAACTCTCAGGACATACACATGCCGGACAGTTTCTTCCCTGGAGCCTGCTTATGAAGTTCCTTCTGCCGTTTGCATCCGGATTAAACAAGTGTGGTAACATGTGGATTTATACAAATCCCGGCACTGGTTTTTGGGGGCCGCCGATCCGGCTTGGTACAACATCTGAGATAACGGTACTGAGACTGGTAAAAGGTTAATTCCTAGAAGATGATTTTATTATTATTAGTTTTGAAGCATGGGTAATAAGGAGAAAATGCTACAAATGGTAGAAAAAATGGGCGTACGAGCCGAAAAAGATGGTTATCCACCTGCTGCCGCAAGGATCTTGTCTTTGCTGCTGATCTCGGATCCCCCTCACCAAACCTTTGAGGAATTACAGCAAATCCTTAATATGAGCAAAAGTGCTGTCAGTAATGGTCTTGCTCTATTACAATCAAGGTGCCTGGTAGAATATTTCACTGTAAACGGTAACCGGAAGCGTTATTTTCGTATTCAACGGACTGCCTGGTATGAATTTATGAAGACCATAGTACGTACGCAGCGCCCCTTTACCATTCAGATAATTCCTGAAGCTTTGGCTTTCCGTTCTGATGAGTATCCTGAAACGAATCAACTGCTAATTCAGGCAAAAGAGTTTACAGATTACATGTTTGGCAAGATGGAAGAAGCCCTGAGCGAATGGGAAAAATCACAGATAAAATAATATTTCTTTAATTTGGTTCTTTTAGTTAAGAACCAAATAGTATTTTTGTTGTTGTTCCTTAAAAAGAAATAAACAACAGAATTCATGAAGTATAAAGTATTAGGTAAAACAGGTCTATTTGTATCAGAAATGTGCTTGGGCACGATGACCTTTGGTCAATCGGCTGGAAGGTATGCTGCTGCCTCTGGTGTAACACAGGAAATGGCTGATGCCATCATCCGCCTCGGCTTTGATGCCGGCATTAATTTTATTGACACGGCAAATGTCTATGCAGGTGGACAATCGGAGGAGATCGTAGGCAAGTCCATAAAGAACCTGGGCCTTGCCCGTAAGGATTTAGTGATCTCAACAAAGATGGGACATGCCACAGGCGATGGCCCAAATGACGGTGGCAGTTCCCGCTACAATATCATGAATCAGGTAAAAGAGAGTTTGAAGCGTTTGGGTACCGATCATATCGATCTTTACCAATTGCACGGATGGGATGCAGCCACACCTTTAGATGAAACGATAAGGGCACTTGATGATCTGATTACTCAAGGACTTGTCCGCTATGTTGGTGTGTCCAACTGGTTTGCCTGGCAGATCCAAAAGGCGCTAGGGAAGGCAGAGCAGCTTAACACGGTTCAGTTTGAGTCAGTTCAGGCTTACTATTCACTGGCGGGACGTGATCTTGAACGCGAAATACTTCCAATGCTTGAAAGTGAAAAATTGGGTCTAATGGTTTTTAGCCCCCTTGCCGGAGGGTACCTTTCAGGTAAGTACCGTAATGGAGACAGTAGCGGCAGGCGTGCTACTATCCAGTTCCCACCTGTTGATGAAGTTAAAGGTGAACCAGTACTGGCAGCGCTGGAAGATATCGCTGCTGAACACAATACGAGTATGGCTTCTATTGCGCTAGCCTGGCTATTGCAAAAGCGTTCAGTAACAACTGTTATAATAGGGGTTAAGCATAAAGAGCAACTGGAAGACAATTTGAAAGCGGCCAATGTCAATCTATCGGAAAGCGAAATTAAAAAGTTGAATGAAGCAAGCCAGCTTCCGCCTGAATACCCGGGCTGGATGATGGGTAGCAGCGCTCCTCGTGAACATTTATTATCTACGGGTGAATTGACCAAACAATATTAACTGTAAACAGGACTGGACGGATTGTCTTGTCTTGGAATTACTTGTCGTTTTTAATTGATACTACTAGAAATGCTTGCTATGCTTAAAGAACATTACGAACAAAATCATTAATATTTTCATACCCTTGACATAGCGCTGTCACTAATCGACTTGATTTTTGCTTATGAAACTGGGAGCGGTTTTAAAACTAATTTATGAACAAGAAAGAAATAAACCCCAATTGGCTTGACAGGAATCATTTTCCATTTGAAAGCAAAACACAAACTATAGACGGTAATACAGTTCACTATATTGACCAAGGCAGCGGACCTACGCTTTTATTACTGCATGGTAATACATCATGGTCATTTCTATACAGGCACATCATTCAACTACTATCTTCAAATTTCCGTTGTATTGCGTTGGATTACCCTGGGTTTGGACTCAGCACGGCCAATGATAGCTACAGTTTTAAGCCACAGGAGCATTCAGCAATTGTTGAACAGTTTGCTGATCAACTCGGGCTTAAGGATATAAGCATCATGGTGCAGGATTGGGGTGGTCCAATTGGGCTTGGTTTTGCGGGCAGAAGGCCCGAGTTGATTCGGGCGGTCATTATCGGTAATACCTTTGCCTGGCCAGCGCAACGCTCAAAAGGCATGTCTATGTTCTCTAAAATATTTGGCAGTAGTATTGCAAAATTTTTGATAAAAAGATACAATATCCTCGTTAAGTGGCTTATTCCCGCGGGCATCAGCAGAAAACTTTCAGAGGCTGAGCTTGCTGCGTATTTCGGTCCATTTCCAACGCCTGAATCCAGGTTGCCTACATGGGTTTTGCCGAAAGAAATCCTGGGTAGTGAAAATTATCTGACCGAGGTTGAAAGTAACTTAAAAAATTTAAAGGATAAACCGGCACTAATGGTTTGGGGCTTGGCCGATGGGGCCTTTGGAACTGCTGAATTAATTTCCTTTCTAGAGTATTTCTATGATAATCGTGTATGTATACTTCCTAAAGCAAAACACTTTATTCAGGAGGATTCACCAATTGAAATTTGCGGTGCGATAAAGAAAATGCTACTTTAAGGTTATAATGAATAAGCCCGAATCGAACATTTAAAAAACAATATTGTTCTTGGTGGTCCTTGATTTTATTATTTTAATTCCGTCGAGGCAGAAAAGCTGTTAATAAAAATGAGAGAAAATAATGTAAACATGGAGCGAGGCAGCACATTTGAATCAGCACCAGAGTTTGACACCTGGTTATCAGAAAACTACAATAAGTCTAAAGGTATCTGGGTTTGTTTTTATAAAAAATCTTCCGGGATAGTTTCAATAACCGAAGCTGATTTGATCGATACCGTCCTTTGTTATGGATGGATAACAGGCCCTGCTAAAAAAGGAAGTGATCTGTATGTTTTATGGTGGGTTTGTCCAAGAAAAGACAATAGCTCATGGTCTAAAACAAATATAAAACACGCTGAAAGATTAATTAAAGAAAAAAGAGTAAAGCCTTCAGGAATGGCAGAAATACTAAAGGCTAAGGTTAACGGACAATGGATGCAGGGGTAGGTGATTTTTCCAATACTAAATTATTAAAATTGTAAACATGAATCAAGATTTAATCCTATACTACAAGGAAAGGGCGAAGGAATACGAAAAGATTTATGCTAAACCAGAGCGCCAAAGCGATTTGATCTCATCTATAGACATCTTGCGAAATTTATTTTGTGAGAAAGATATACTTGAAATAGCTTGTGGAACAGGATTCTGGACAGAGAAAATCGCAAGAACGGCAAAATCAATACATGCAACTGATGTTAATGAAGCTGTTATTGAAATTGCACGACAAAAAAACCTCGGCAATAAGGTTAGATTTGAAGTTGCAGACCTTTACAACCTAGACACTAAACAGAGATATGAAGGTCTTTTCGGCGGATTTATCTGGAGTCATATTTTACTTCAAGATCTCAATAGCTTTGTTGAAATTATCAATCAAACTATGGTTAAGAACGGATTTATGGTGTTTATGGATAACAAATTTGTAGAAGGTAGTAGTATTCCAATTGCAAGCACTGACCAGTTCGGAAACACATACCAGCTTAGGAAACTTGAAAACGGCACATCTCACTCGGTTCTAAAGAATTTTCCTACACAAGACTTAATCTTTGAAAAACTTTCCGTTATAGCCTTTGATATCAATTTCATCAATTTGGAATACTATTGGATTGTGAGTTGCAAGATAAAATAATCCAATACAAAGAGCACCATCTCTATATATTGCTGGATTTCTTTCATGGTTCTGCGATACTAGGGAGTGTAAAGCGAACTGTGTCAACACCACTTCTTCCTAGGTGGAGGCGGTCAGCCTCCACCTAGGAAGAAGTCGCCGAAGGCTTTAAGTCGTT
>NZ_FXTN01000028.1 GCF_900182595.1 Pedobacter westerhofensis
GGTCACTTTACACCGAAATGAGGGGGTCAATTTAGAGCGGAATGAAGCGTCAGTTTAATTGCGGAATGAAGAGGTCAGTTTTGGCGAAACTCCCAGCCAAGCGTTGTAGCGAATGTCCCACAAATTGCTACTAAAGATAACTAATTTTTCCATCCCATACCTGGCACCCAACAAAACTGCTCAAACCAGCTATCATTCCCTTCACCCGCCTTTTGTGACCAACGGCATCCTTCCACCAGCCTGTTATGCCGACATTTCAAGATCATTTTCAAATAAGGCGGTATAAGCGATTCTAAGCCTCAATTGGGAATAAGCAACCGCAGAACCCATCGCCGCTTATCGGCTATTATTTAGCCCTTAAAATTGAAAGTTAAGTTGATCCATCTAATCTGGAAAATGTGGCTTCGAAGGCAAAAGAGGTCAAGTTAACCTGAAAAGATGGGGTCAATATGGAGCGGAATAAAACGTCAATTAATTGGGGAATGAAGGGGTCAGATTTGACGAAACTCCCACTCAGCCTGAAGGGACGTATAAGCTAATAACTATTCCCGAACATCAATGTTACCAATCTAACATTTAAATAAATTATCCCTCTTCAAAGTAATCGCTATCTATTCGTTTGATTTCGTAATGTCTTTGTGGCGAAACACCCAAATTGTAGTCAATCATTAATTGAGCAAGTTCATCGCCGTTTATAAGCACGATTTTAATTTCATTTTTTGGTGAATAATTCAATGCCTCCTTTGTAAAGGAAGATGTTGTAATAAATATTCCTTTTTTAGCACCTTGGCCCGCTAGTGCACCTACAAATTTATGCAGCTCTGGTCTACCGACTACATTTCCTTCCTGCCACCTTTTCGCCTGAATATATATTATATCTAATCCAAGTTTATCTTCTTTTATGGTGCCGTCAATTCCTTCGTCACCAGTCTTTCCGACAGCTTGTCCTGCGTCTTTAATAGACCCCCCATAACCCATTTTCACCAGTAACTCCACAACTAACCTTTCAAAAAAGGCCGGGGATAAGTTCCGGACGGTATCCAGAACTTCCTGGGCAAGTGATTGCCTTATCATTTGATATGCGATATCGATTCTCTCTTCTGGTGTTTTATCATCTGTTTCATTAGTTGGTTTAACTGGCAAGGATTTTACATCTTCACTTTTATAGTTTTGAAATTTCAAGAATTCAGGAAACTGTTTCAGGAAGCTATTGTCAATAGTAACCGGGCCATTAGACAACACTGCTTTGCCACGCTCACTAATCTCTAGTATTCCTCTTGTAGGAGAGGATATAAGTCCGGCTTTTTTCAAATATGTCCGCGCCCAACCTACCCGATTGTTAAATATCGGTTGACCTCCAGACAATAATTTCTGCCGGTCAGTATCTTTAATATTTAAGTTAATCGCCAGTGATTCAATAGCATCTTTTGTTTTATGCGGCAATTCATCTGCTAAAAGCTTCAGAAGAGGTAACATCAGTGTCTGGTAGTCTGGTATAGGCATGTTAAAAGTAGTTTAGATAAATTCACAAGTATGCTAGTACAAATCCCGTGCATTCACTGCCAAGTGATATTCAACGCCCGAATTTTTAAACAGGGCAAAATGCTTTTCTCCACACTCAATCTTCATACGCTCCACTTCACGTAAATACTGACGATCTAAAGTTCCTTTGGTCTCTGCAACAAAATACATTTTCTTTTGATCCTGAAAGACGATTGCCCAATCGGGATTATAATTACCAATTGGAGTAGGGATTTTAAAACCTCTCGGAATTTTAAAGAAAAATTTAATGTTATCGTCTGCTTCACAATCACCTGCGAAAACGCTTTCAATAGCACTATCAACTGCTATAAAATTAAAGGGGGACTTCTCAGGCTTACAAACCGTAAATAAATCTGCTAGGTGACCTTCAACTTCTTCTAATTCGAACAAAGTCATCTGGTATTTTTGACCATTTACTTCTTCGTATTTCAAGCCCTCGACTAGCAACTTGTTAAGATTATTCTTGATGCATTTGATTATATTATCTAAAAAGGTTTGCGGGTTAACTAAAACTTCCTTTAACCGATTACTACCTTTTAGTATTTCAAATATCGTTTGACGACTGATATCCACTCTTGATTGAACATAACTATAGATATCGGGTATGGGGTAAAGATTCGCCTCTGTATATTTACTGGCGGATTGTGATAATTTACTGTTGATCCCAGTATCAGTGAAGTTTAATACACCTGACCTAGATTCCATTAATGGTTGCTTTGTTAGCGGTACAATGTTATAGTTTGCAAGATCCGCCAAAACTTTCTGTATGAGTTTTGTAGAGTTAAAGGCAACGGAATACCTGGTCTTTTGACTAATCTTTTCCCAAATATCAAAAAGCAAAGGGAAGTTTTCTGCTGTTAATTCTTTTGAAAGCTTAATTTGCTCCTTCTTATTTGCATCTCGTATTTTGTTAACAAATTCAACACTTGTCTCATCCAAAATTTCTTTTTGAAGCCCTGCGCTAAAATTCTCGTAAGACTCATTAGCAATTACCGTTAGTATATTGATTCGCTTGTCTCTTACCTGTGTCCCCTCGCTATCTACAGCAAGGCGTAAGCCTCTACCAATCTCTTGACGTTTTTTGACCTCACTCTTACTTTCGTTCAGCGTGCAAATTTGAAAAATGTTTGGATTATCCCAGCCCTCGCGCAGCGCAGAGTGAGAAAAGATAAACCGAAGAGGTTCATTCAAGCTCAATAGGCGCTCTTTATCTTTCATGATTAAGCTATAGGTATCTTCATCATCCTGAGAACTACCTTTGGTGTCCTTAAAGTTTCCTTTTTTATCTTTCGAAAAATATCCATTGTGCACCATTTGGGCATTCCAATATTCAGGATGCAAGCTTGGTATATCACTTTCATGCACCCCGTCAATAGCAAAATAACTTTCAGGAGGTGCAAGAGTAAACAAGTCAGGATATAGTGGCTGATATTTCTTAATATATCGATTGAATATCTCTTCAAACCATATTGCGTATTTTCCTTTAACAGGATTTCCTTGCTCATCGTATTGACGATAATGGGATACTTTATCGATAAAAAAAAGCGACAGTACTTTAATTGGGGCATAATGGCCCATACGTTTCCAATAACGTACTTCTTTTTCGAAATGATGATAAATCGTCCTTTCGATTTGATATTTTAAAAGTTCATCAGATCGAAATCCTATAGCCTCATCTTCAGAAAGGACAATTCCATTGGAGAATTCAACCAGGTATTTACCATCCTGATTAGAAATACTGTTCAATATATAACCATCCCTATATACCTCGCGACCGCCTGACAATTCAAACAAGTCATCCCCCAAAGAAGCTGATACAACTTTATCGGCTACGTCAAAAAGAGAAAGACAATGGATTAATAACCTAACTTTAAAGTGCTTTGTATTTGCATCAACGTTGACTAATTTAACAAAAGCAGTATTATAGTCATGATTGGCAGTCACTCCATCCACTTCAATTTGTTTCACGAGGCCTAATTCATAGGCTTTTACTGGATTAAGACTATATATCAGGTTATAATGATTTTTATGAGTAGCGCTATATCTAAGTGTAAAAAGAGGATTTAGATTGTTAATTGCCGCGCGACGGATTTCCGTCTCCATATTCTGTGGCTCGTCTACTATTACGATAGGTCGGGATTTCTGTATATATTCAATCGGTCTTATCCCGATTTCCCTGCTATTATTAATCACATTACCATCTTTAGCAAAACTGTCGATATTAATGACCAATATTTCAATGTTATTGGATGTCGCAAAGTTCCGTAAGATGGTAAGTGCACGCGGATCATATACTTTAAAATTCAGTGATGGGTTGTTATAAAGCTCCTGAAAATGCTCGAAAGTAATTTTTAAGTTTTTTAACGCGCCCTCCCGGATAGCAATGCTTGGAACTACGACCACAAATTTTTTAAAACCATAAAGCTGGTTTAATCGGTAGATAGTTCGAATATAAGTGTAGGTCTTGCCTGTCCCTGTTTCCATTTCAATGGAAAAGTTCAACTTACAATTTTGATTACTGTCAGCACCCGACTTATTACTAACCAACTGCTCCGAAACTGCCAAACGGTTCTTTAGCTGGAGCTCTTTCAAATTTTCTAGAATTTGGTCTTCATTAAGCACAAGATTATTAGCAATCCCATGATCAGTCAAGCGTATGGAAGAATTACCAGCTCTAAATGCATATTCAAAACTGCTTAAACTTAACGGTTGTCCTTCGAAAACCTCCACTACTGAATTAACTGCTGCAAGTTGATAATCCTGTGTGCTTTCAAACTTAATTTTCATCAGATCAGAGTAAAATTGATTTTAGCTTCAGAGAATTCTAGTTTAGTATTTGTTAAAAGCTCATCGCTATGAAAAAGGCTATTCAGCACAACGACCTGTTGCGGACGTAATTGGTAAATTTTCTCACGGATGTCATCATTAAATGCTTTCAGGCATATGCAAATATTAGCTTCAGTCAGATGGAAAAAAAATACAGCATCAACATCAATTTTCCTAACTTCAGTAGTTAATAATCGGCCAGATTTGAGTATCAGTTCGACCAACATATTTTCTTCCATAGCGTCACTATTTTCTGCATTAAGAAATAATTCTAATTGCGATAATAGTTCGGCGTCAGTTTCAATATCTGCCCGCCAAACTTTAAAATTGGACGGGGCAATTCGGTAGTACCTGAAACCATGTGGTGAAAGTAATAACTCGTCAGGATCCAATTTGCGAATAGTTCTTTTAATCCTTTCACGGCCAATCTCAGCTATAGTATGATACCCGTTGCGGTAAGCTTCCGTATTTTCGCCGATCTGCTCGGCGAGCTGAACAACGATAAATTTCCTATTGCCATTAGTTTCCGCGTTTAGTTCAAGTACGGCATGCGCCGTAGTGCAACTACCAGCAAAGAAATCCATTATTAAATCGCCATCATCCGTGCCAAGTTTTATAAGCTCTTTAATCAGGCGACGAGGCTTCGGAGTATCGAAAATATTCATGTTTCCTAGAATATCGGAAATTTCTGCTGTACCATCAGAATTTAATGGAACAAAATCCCAAATTGTAGGGTAAGTTACACCTTCTTTAACGTCCTTGAGGAATCTCTTTAATTTTGGGCGTCCTTTATTATCTTCTCCAAAATAAATTTCATTATTATTGATAAGGCTTTGTATTTTTTCTTTATTGAACCTCCAATTGCCGTTATTGGACGGGTAATGTTCGTCTCCTGTGTTGGGATTCACTATCCCAAAGTGAAGGGAAGCAGTATAGCGTCCACCTTTCACGTTAGCCATCAGGTCGCCAGATGTCCATGCGCCTTTGGGATGGTTATCAGGATTTTGGTACCTATTCAATTGTTCGACAGTCCGCTCCCTTAAGTTAAGTTTGCACTCTGTGATATTTCTTGCGTAAGCTAATATATAATCGTGATTCGCACCAATAATCTTATCATTGGGTGGAGAACTTCTTTTTCGCCAAATTATTTGTACAATAAAATTTTCTTCCCCAAATATTTCATCCATAAGCAATTTTAAATTGCTCTGTTCATTATCATCAATTGAAATGAAAATAACGCCATCCTGACTTAACATATTCTTAGCCAGGTAGAGTCTTGGGTACATCATTGACAACCAAGATGAATGGAACCTACCGCTTTCTCTTGTGTTTTTCTGCCATAATGTGTCCTTTTCTAATGTCCCAGAATCGCTTGCCCAACCACTACGTTTATTGTAGTCACTTTGAAATTCGCTGAAATTGTCTGGATATAAAAAACTGTCATTACCTGTGTTGTAGGGAGGGTCTATATATATCGCTTTTACCTTACCAAAATAAGATTTCTGCAATATTTTAAGTGCTTCAAGATTGTCTCCCTCGATAAAAATATTCTGGGAGTTATCATAATTAACACTATTGTTGCGTACAGGCAACAATGTAGAGGTGGTTGGCTGCTGTATCGATGACCGAGACTCAGACTTACCAGCCCAGGCCAACTCATAATGCTCTTTGTTAGAAATTACAAGATCGCCAAGAACATCCCGCAATTTACGAAAATCGACTTTTCCTTCAGAGAATGTTTCTGGAAATATCGATCGCAACTTATCTATATTGTCAGCTATGACATCAAAACTTTTACCGTCCATTGAAATCTTATAATCCCATGAAAAGTACAGATAAAATTTATAAATTGCTGCATATGAGGAGCATGCAATCCGTATGTGCCTGGTTTCCAGGCTGTTTTTTTTTATTAACTATCCGACCACAGCTGAAGAGTCGAATTCTCTAGCCAAACTATTGAATTTTTCTCTACAATTAGATAGAGAGAAATGGCTGATAACGCCGGCATTAAAAATTTACGCAAAAAGATTGCAGCTGTATCTCCCATACGCGCGTGATTAGATAAAGTTTCGTGCGTTAAGTGCAGTTCAGTGTCTTTATTGTGGACGAGTGAGTTGCGGATTGCATAAATCATTTTAGCGAAAGGGATAGCAAATTGATTTCGCTCGAGGCTTATCTTGCCATAAGTACCTTCGAAGCCTAGGACGGTGAGTAACATGTCCATTTTTGGTTCGGTTGTATGCGTTGCCAGGTCGTTCCAAAGTCCAAATATATACGCATCAAAAGTCGTTGTTTCATCATAATTTTTAGGGAAAACTTCTTTAACTAATTTTCGTAAAGAAATGGCCTCTGAATCACTGACTTTCTCATACATAATTTGAAAATCTCTTATGTAAAACAGATTACCGTGCTTAGCTTCCAGTGAAACCAATGGAAACCGATACATAAAATTCTCTATTAAATGATATAACCTTAAAAATTTATCAAGGATATCAACGTCATTATTATAGTCACTTAGGATGCTGATCGCATCATTAAATTGTTGATAAGCGTTCGCTTTTAATATTTTTCTATTAGCCGGAAGTGCAAAAGGTTGATTATAGGTCTCCGGTTCATGGATCATCTTCCCGTTGATAACCATATGCAATGAAACAAGTGACTGTATAGCTCCAGCTTTGTTAGTCAACGATTTATGTACTAAAACGTATTGCTTCAAATCCAGGGGTACTGCACCACCAATCTTCGCTAAAAGATGTGCTGTCATATCACGACTTATTTGCGTTGTTTCTACCCACCCAATTAGCTCTGAAATATTATTCAAATTGACCATCATGAGTGATTCATTGATATCAGCATCCCCATGATAAAAGTTATTTTCTATAACTGGCTTTTTCAGAGGTTCAAAAACAAATTCATCAACATCTAGCAATGCTGCAGTAATATCGATTGTGCCCGCTATTGCTTCGTCCAATTTTTTGATAAGCAATGGAATTAATTTCAACTCTGTTAACTGACTTATGACTAAACCAGGGTGTTCGGTCGCTAACACGGTTGTTACATCTATAAGAACATCAAAACTAGTCGGGATTTCGCCAAGAATTCGCGATGCTTCCAAATCGGCAATTAGAGCACTTATTTTATCATTTTGGGCAAGAATTTCATCTTGCTTTTCAGGGACTAAGCCATTTGCATATGCTTCAAATTGCACATCATCTACAGTTAATACCCTTAACATTCGGAGTAAATTTGTATATATAATATCAATATAGGTCATTTTGCCTCCCGGTTAAAATATAATTTCCAGTCGATAACTAAATCTTCTTCACTATTCAAAATATCAGTAATACAATAGTACACTGCACGCTTGTTAACTGTTCCGAAGTTGATCTTCGCTAGATCTTGACTATTTCGAACTACTTCAAAATCGTCGAGTCTTAGTACCGCAACTTTGGAGACTATTTTAGTATTGAAAATTTCAATCGCTTTTTCAGCGGTTACCGGAATTGCCTTTGAGTAATTTCCTAATGCAGCGTAAATTCCAACTAAAGATGTCTCGCGGCCAAGCCATTGTATACCCGCAACGCCAAATGTCTCTTGTAGATGTTTATCAAATTTCACTAATGAGGTCAGGAAAGCCTTTAAAAAATCATACTTTAAAAGCACGTCAAATACATCATCATCAAAATAATCACTCTGTGACTTTTGAATTAGATCTATATTGGTAGTCAAAGGTTTTGCTTCACTGAATGACAACAGTGAAGTTATCAAATTTGAGAATTGGAACTGACCTGGCTGGCGTTCTTTTCCTAACTTGTATTGACTAAGTTCTTTATCCTTTATCAATACGAAATCTGGCACCTCAACTCTCTGGACAATTGGTAATATATTGCGAAACAGTAGCTCTAGCTGGTGTTTCGTTTTAACCGCTTTATGCCCAGCATTCAACACAAGCATTTTGTTAACTTCTTCTGATGCGCTAAGTCCAATCCAAATTTCAAACCACTGAATTCTTTCGTAAAGAGTTTCCAGCAGTTTATTGGAATCTCCTTTCACGAAGTCAATTAACTTAAGAAAAATTGCGGTTGAGCTGTTTTTTTCTTCAAGAATTTTACGATAATTTTTCGAGATGGAAATTTTGCTCATCTCCAAAACAGAAGGATTTGACTTTATTTCCTCGTCCAACAATTTTATTGATTCATAAATGCCTTGCAAGCGAAAGGTCCGCTGTAGTCCATCTAGGATCTTGAAGGTGGTAATATCCAAATCAGAACCATAGATCTCAAACTCATTAGTTTCAACAACCAGGACGATTGGCGGAATGTGCTTTTTGTCAGTGATAGTGTTAATTAACGCATCTAAATAGGCATTATTAACAATTTGACGCTGCACCTCGTAGTCCTGGTAATTTACAGGAAGGGCATTTATATAATCGGAAAGCGATATGCTCGTTAAATAACAAATAGCACTACCTTCCCTAAACTGGTCTAAAATTTTAGCTTTCAATTTGGTGGTATATATGATCTTTAAGAAAAAGTTAGCGAAATATAGAAAATATAACTCACGTTGTTAAGGATATTAAATTAAATCAGTCGAAGTTGGTGCCAAACGTCGTTGCGTATTAACTCGTGAGCTCTGCGTAAAACCGCTTTGGGGGGATATGATTCCCCTCAAAATTAAATCATAGCGGATTGCCGCCCGGATAATTTGAATAAATTTGTTGGTAAACACTTACAGACTTAGAATGCACATCAGGATCTGTGTATACGGCTTGCGGTAACAACTGCAAGGAATCATAAATAAATATTTTCACCTGCGTTTTTAGCTGGCCACTTTTACGCCACCTGTCTTTATCTCAAATTCCTTTAAAATTTTTAAGCTTATGTACGAACGTATTCTTACCATTAAAGATTGGAAGTGGAGGATCACCCATGCCGTTTTATAGTGATTAGAATATGCTTTTTGTGCCGGAATTCCTGGTCACTGCCGGTTGTGGTTCTGCACCACAAACAGATCAGTGGGAAGAAATTTTCTCCGTAAACACCCCAAGCGAGAACCTCTGGTTTCGCAAGCCGCAATGTGCGGGGGAATAAATAAGAAATTTTGGGAAAAGACAGGTCTGGCGACCAGCTATTTAATCCTGTTGTTCGAACTATGAGATTCAAATCTACTATGCATACCGATCGCCTACCTGAAAAGAAAAACAAAATAATGCTTTAACAGCTACTCTTTTTTAACTTAATCCGTAGTGTAAATGTGCCCTTAGTGGCTAATCCAATTTCTTTATTAACCAGCGTAGGTTTATCCAAATGATCTTATTTTCTAGCATACCTGCTAGTTACCACGAACGATTAGAACTATTTCAACTTTCTAACATCCCAATTTAACTCTAAAATATTTAGTTTTTTTGCTATTTATATTGGTTTTTAGATGTTGCGTATTTCAGCGAAAGTGCCCCCTCTGTTTCGGGTCAAACTGACCCCCCCACTGGCTGCCGAGCGTAGTAGCGGATGCTCCACTAAGTACTACCAAAGATAATAAATTCCCGCCGCCCCCATCTGGCACTGAGCAAAAGCAGCT
>NZ_FXTN01000029.1 GCF_900182595.1 Pedobacter westerhofensis
TAAGACTTAGTGGGGCATTCGCTACCACGCTCGGCAGCCAAGTCAGGGGGTCAGTTTGCACCGAAACAGAGGGGTCACTTTTACTGAAATACGCAAATATACCCGCGGGAAAAATATGATATGTTAATATGCATTTTTTTTAATAAGGAGAATCCCTATGCCATTGAATGAACCTGAACGGTTGCAAGCCGTTGATAAATTTATGAAAATTGACTTTAGCCTAGAGCAGGAACTACAGGATATCGTCAGTACTGCGGCTAAAATTTGTGATTGCCCAACGGCACTGATCAGCTTAATTGGTGAAGAAACTCAATACATAAGATTTAAACAATCTTTTGACTTTACACAAACTGCCAGAAAGGATGCCTTTTGCAATCATACAATAGACACATCAGATTTTTTTGTTGTCGAAGATGCCTCAAAAGATGACCGTTTTATGAACAACCCATTGGTACTTGGAGACCCCAATATCCGTTTTTACGCAGGCATCCCGCTTGCTACTCATGATGGATTTAATCTGGGCAGCCTCTGCGTGATAGACAAGTCCCCAAAAACAATCTCAGGGGTGAAATTGAAAATGTTGACGATGCTTGCCCGTCACGCAATGCACTTGTTTGAGTTTGAATCAGGGATATCGCTTCTCAAATCTCAGTATCTTGAGGCGAAAAAGACCGAGACTAAGCTCCTCTCTTTTTTTGAGAGTTCAACCTCAGAGCATATCATGATCGATAAGGACTATACCATTTTGGCCTTTAATAAACGGCTTAGAGACTTTATCCTGCAAGAATATCATATCGCCATAGAGAAAGGAATGAAGGTTACCGCATTTGTTCGCGAGAACTACATGGCAGAATTTTTGAACAATTGCAGCAGAGCTTTATTAGGTGAGCGCATAAGACATGAACGGCTTATCCAGTTTAAAGAATCATCCCATTGGTGTGATATCACCTATGATCCGGCAAGAAATGCAGACGGTGAAATTATAGGGATCTCGTTCAATTCAACGGATATTACAAACCGGATAGAGGAGCAAAAAAAACTGTTGCTACATCAAAATTTACTAGCAAAAACTGCATTTCTACAATCTCACGAACTACGCAGGCCAGTGGCCAATATGAAAGGTATACTGCAATTACTGAAAATCGAAAACCATTTCAACGCGTATCCTCTACTCCTTGAGATCGAAAACGATCTGGAAGAATTAGATGAAAAAATAAAAACAATTGTAGGTTTTACAGCAGTTTAATTTTGATTCATAACCGTTATTTTTGACAGGACAATTGTATCAGCGAATCACGCTGGCAAGGTATCCATGGAATAGTAACGGAATCCCCAGTTCTCATCAGAAACGAAAGCATTTAACACCTAGTCGTCTATCCTACCAGTTCCCAGTGAATACCCATCATTAGGAAAGGCATCTTTTTTTGAATAGGAATATTTTATGAGCAGTTTGCCTTTGCTGTAAAATCCCAGCATCTAGGTCGTGGATGCGGCGATGAGTAATTTGGTTCATCAAAAGACAAATGTAAACGAAGAATATGAAGATTATTAGCTATAATCTGCAGTATCATTCTTGGAACAGCAGAAAATAAGAGATTAAGGATTAGAAGAAAATGGCTTTTTTTCACGGATCACTAATTATTCCTAAGGTATACTACTGATGTTTCATAATTTACTTTATTACGTGAAAATGGTTATTGCCATGGTGTACTAGCTTTTTCCCCCGGTCTAACCCCCATTATTTGATTCTAAAATAAAGTGACCTATCTTTATAATTAATTAAATCTTGGAGCATCCAATATGAAAAGTAAATTTGCTGATTACGTCGAAGAAGTAGCTGTAACCCAGCATAGAGCTGACCAAGTTGCTCAGATGATTGACAGTTATATTTTACAGGTCAAAAAGTCCACTCACCCTTTGTCCGATGATCTAATATTCGCATTGAAAGGACTTAAAAGTCTAACTCTCGAATCAGGGGAAATATAGATCAATGAGCCCGGAC
This sequence comes from Pedobacter westerhofensis, assembly GCF_900182595.1. GTDB lineage: Bacteria > Bacteroidota > Bacteroidia > Sphingobacteriales > Sphingobacteriaceae > Pedobacter > Pedobacter westerhofensis. Next base: position 2,003 of record NZ_FXTN01000029.1, read on the forward strand.
AGCAAAAAAATAGTAATATCAATCTACAATTGTATGTAGATCGAATCACCATACAGGATAATTATATTTTAGTTAGAAAGCAATCAAACTTAGTATAGGGACTTACATAAATAAGGACAGGTACATCATTCCATTAGCTAAATTACTTGAATTAATACGGGCAAAGTGTATCAGGTTAGTAAATGTGCAGAATACTATCTGAAGACAAATAACCATATAAATTTAGCACCTAGGAATGATAATTTTTCAATAATTTAAGAATGGCGATTAAATTTCGGATTGAATTCATAGACGTATTGCTTGTTTAAACGAAAGAATGGGGTTTTACTAAGAGACGGGGTATAACGTCTTCAAACCGGAATTGTGGAACAAAGGTAGGGCATGTCCCCCCATTACAAAGACCTATACTTTTCCTGATTTAAATTTACGAATATCGCCATTCAAAACTATCCGACTGTTCAAGGGTGGCTACAATTAGATGTTTTTATATCGATTAAACTTTGGCCAGATGGTATAATCAGAATTATAATTAAGACTATATTTTGAAAATTCTCTATCCGTTGCTTCCCTCATTTTAATAATTAAATTGTTTGTTGGATAAAGGTATTAGATCAAGGTACTCAAAACTAACATAACTAAGACAATCTTGGAGTTAAACCTATAAAATAACTTACCGAAATAATTAATAACATTATCTTGCATTAATTTAAATAATTTTCCCTAAATTGATTTAATTGATGTTTTAACCATGAAATCTCTCAAATTAACTTGTATCGTTCTTATAACATTGATTGCATGTCTCTGTATTTTGACGGTATATACGATTATTAGGTTAGAGCGCGCGGAAGTCGTAATTAAGCAACTGACAAGCCAGAAAACTGCATTTATAATTTAAAATTGTTAGATAAGCATACCGTCTATGAAATTTATTTGTTAGGGGTAGCCGAGCACTATGCTAGGCGGCGTTTAAATCACACTCCGCTATAATAATTATTGCTTTCTTTTGAATAGTTCAGGTCGTGTGTCCTTGACGATATTCAACATTTCCTTTATTTGCAACGGGGAGGATTCACCTGGTTAGGAGTTTTGTCAATATGACCTGATTTTTTCGCAATTCAACTTGCATCAAATACCGCTCTATATTGTCCTCTTCTACGTGTTAAGTAACATTTTTCAGATGAGATGTATGGACTTAACTTTCAATTTTAAGGCTAAATAATATTCGCTAACCGGCGATCTGTTCCTAGAGTTCAACTTCTCGGATTCTAAGGGGCGGGGGAATTTCAGCAAAACATGGTATCTCATTTCAGAGTAAACTGTACAGCCCTTTGGATGCAATGTATAGTATCAAATGCTATTAATGACAGATCAAAATAAGTAATTTCTCACATCTATACTCTAAAATTATCCCACTTCCAAACTCCTGTGCTTCCTTGGTTTTCAATCACCGGCCTTTTATAGAGACAGTTCTTCACACCCAACCCCGGATCACAGTGTGCAACCCCATATTCGGCGTTGCAAAAGGCTATTCCGTAGATGGATAAATATCTTTCTTGAACGCCAAAACAAATAGTTATAGACTGCCACTCTCCCTACTCCTCCTTCTAAACCTCGTTCAGTGATTTTGCTATTAAAAACGCTCAAAACAAGTCGATCTACCCATTTGAGCGTGTTAATTATATCAGTGAAGCGTGTTTAATATTTAGATTTCAGCACCAACTTACCGTTTTCAGCGGAATCTACATGCAGGTAAGGAATAGGAGAATTCGTAAGTTCTCAAAGGAATCAAGGATTGAAATATCTACATTCTTGTTTAATATTTTAAATGATTAATTGAATAAAAAGAAGCTAGTGCAGCAAAGAATCTAAATAGTTGATGCCTTAGTTAACACCTTATTAATGGTATTTTTAAAGTGTACTTTGCAGTTTCCATGTACAACCCTTTGAATCTGAAATTGACTTTCCATACACTTATAGTTGAAGGAGATAGGAAACACGCCCAAAGATTAAGCAATTAGCCAAAGAAAATATTTCGCTTATTTAGATAAATAGAATTTACTTTTCAACTGAGGGTTGATGTACTGATGTTTGAGAATCAAAGTAGAAATTATATCATGTGGAAGGTTCTGTTGATTAAGTCTTGCAGTATTGCTATTTTTCTTATTAAAAGACAATGGATATCATCTTTACAGAGTCTTGATGGAGTTCTCTTCTGACATCATAGGAAATATGTATTTATTTGAGCTAGATTGCGATTCAATATTTACGCGGAAGGAAAGCATGTAAAGATTCGAATCATGTCCAACCTTGATACGGATTTTATAAGGAAATCTTTGACGTGTGGATAAAAGATGATCGCTTAATATCGTCTTGAAATACAAATGCTGACAACATGATGATGTGAATGTATTTATCAATGCCTATTGATTGGTAAATTGATAAAATCACCAGCCATCACGAAACGGCATATTTATATCAATTAATATGATATCTGGGAGCTGACCTGTTGAATCGGTGAGTTTCTGCAAATAGTTTAAAGTCCCCTGCCCGTTCGACTTAGTCTTCAATAAAACTTCAGTTCCAACCCAAACAAGTAGCTTGGCCGAGATAAACAGGCGTATGCTATCATCATCCACGATTAATAGATGTATGAATCTATTCATTATTGGTTTTAAATATAAAAAATTAGCTGTACGTTTTGTTACTTTTTTACGAAATATTTGTAGCATGAGGATACATCGCCTTCAAAATAATGCTATAGCCATTTTTCATTAAACAAATATTACAATAGTAGTAATTCATCACTCTTACAGAATAATATGGTGTAAAGGATGCCTCGGTATTTTTACTACAAGTGATTTGCTCCGTTCGACCTATTTAGCTTCTTGCAATATTTTTTCTGAGACACAATACAGTTAGAAAGAAATTTCTTCAACAGAAATATCAACCTTCAAACTTCTGTTATTTGAAAATTCGTCAAATACTTCACGTAGTGCTTATCTAAGTACCCGCGTATAGCCTACATCAGCATTACGGTTCTTTTGTAAATTGTTGGAGTAAATACTAACTGCAATGTCCGTTTTTAAGTCAAGTCAAATAAATGCTTATAGAACTTTCATAACAAATATTTATATTGCCTAGCATAAGCCTATAATAATACATGCCAACTTAAATTTATTCATATTTTTAATTAGCACTAATAAAGTGTACTCCTTGCCTGGGTGAAACAAAAGTGATATTCATACAAGTCACTTTAGGTCTGAAGATTATGTTAGGATTAAATATAGTATCGGAGCTATAAAAACTAATGTAAGTGATAAAAGCCAATACCAAAGTTCGGATACAGATTTTATATTTTGAGATTGAAAAGCTTGCAAGCAAAGGCGAATTTCTATCTTAATGGCCTGTCGTATTTGCTGGCAGCTATTTATAATAAAGTAAACAAATTATCAAAGATTTATTTAAAACTCAACTTGTTCGTTTTCGATAGTTATTAAGACCAAATCCCTCTAGATCTTTCAGTGGTCATGGAGAATATGAACATAAAATGCCAAAAGTTATATTTTGGTTTGTAATGGACAGGAGTTAAGATATAAGCGTCTTATATTACACCTTTATTGTTTAGCAGTCGATTTTCATTTTATAGAACCTCTATATTTGTTAGATGAACAACACTGTTAAAATAAACGTTCTACTAACTATTCTCAAACACGGTTCATTGATGATTCCTAAAAGGCTACTTATTCCAAAAACTGGATTTGCTCAACTGCGGGGAGAAGGATTAATAGATATCAATAAAATTAATAATGTATTTTACGTTAAAGTATCTGAGAAAGGAAAGGCTTTTCTGATAAATATTCAATCGGGCTTGAATTAAAGTGTCACTTAGGACAGAGTGTTAATGCCAACGAACTGGCCGTCTTTGCATCTGAAGTTAAGTAAAGCGTATTTCAAATCTGTTTCCGTCCGCTAAGCAAGAATTCAGAAACAGATCATATTTGTCCTTCTGAAATGGAGTCAACACATATCGTCTTGACTCCATATCAGTCCTGTGTGTTTCAAAAAAGTATGTTTACATTAAGTATTGAATCTCAGAAGTAGGAAGTGTTAAAACAAGAGATATGTATTCTGAGACGCCTATCCCATTTACAGAATGAAAATTTACGCCCACTGTTAATATGAAATGCACCTCCAGAAGAAAACTTAATCAGGTATCCAGTATATGGATGAAGAGACTGGCCAAAATTGGCCGACAAATTGATCACTAGCCTTTAGTTAGAAATGTGTAAGAGTATTAATTATACGTAACGTTATGATAATTACAAATGAATCAGAATTATTGGGGATGCAGAAAGTTAGTGAGGCAGTTGCTATGGTTTTGAAGGAAATGATTAACTATGCGCAGCCAGGCCTCACAACGAAAAGACTTGATTCTTATGGAGGGGCTCTACTTTCGGATGTTGGAGTAAATTCTGCTCCACTTCTCGCTTACGGCTTTCCTGGGCATACATGTATCAGTGTAAATAACGAAATTTGCCATGGAATACCTTCTAATAGTAAAATTCTAAAGGATGGGGATTTAATTAATATTGATGTCTCCGCCGAACTTAACGGATTTTGGTCAGATAATGGAGCATCATCAATTATTGGTAATGACATTCATCAGCATCAAAGGCTAATAGATGCTTCAAAAGAAATATCGAAACTAGCAATCCAAAATATAAAAGGCGGTATAAAAATTTCTGACATCGGATTATTAATAGAGACTCAAGCTAAAAAGCGAGGCTATAAAGTAATCAAAAATCTTGCTGGCCATGGAATTGGTAGAAAATTACACGAACATCCTCATAAAATATTAAACCATAGAGATAAACTCGATCAACGCAGGTTTGGCAAAAATTCAGTTATCGCTATTGAAACTTTCATCTCAACGGTATCAACATATGCTGAACAACAAAATGACGGGTGGACTATGATTGGAAATAAAGGCGGTTATGTAGCACAACACGAACATACAATAATTGTGACAAATGATAGACCAGAAATTTTGACTATAAGGAATGAGATATATAGTTAATACTGATAAACACTGGTAGAAAAGAGAGTGTAAAATAAACTGTGTCAGATAGTTATTTATTAACTTAGAAACACAGTTTATAATATGAAAAAAGATGAGCAGCTCGAATATGAGCAAATGAAGCAAAAAGCCCTAGAGCAATTGCGTTCGGGCAAATCACTGTATGGTAAGGATGGAGCATTCGCCCCTTTACTCAAAAGCTTTCTGGATTCGGCTTTGGAAGCTGAATTAGATAGCCATCTGGATGCTGATGAACGCCTTTCTGGTAATCGAAAGAACGGTAAAACTAGCAAAGAAGTCAGAACATCCTCAGGAACTATTTCAATCGATACCCCAAGGGATCGCAGCGCAACTTTTGAGCCAGAGATCATCCGTAAGCGGGAAACTATCCTTGCTGAGAGCCTGGAATCAAAGATTATCGGCATGTATGGTTTAGGCATGAGCCCAAGAGATATCTCCAAACATATCAAGGATATGTACGATACTGATATCAGCCACGCCACCTTATCAGCCATTACAGACAAGATTATTCCTGAGGTGAAGGAATGGCAATCGCGCCCACTGGACGATCTTTATACCATTGTCTGGCTGGACGCGATGCATTATAAAGTAAAAGAGGATCATCGAATGATTTCTCATGCAGTCTATAATATTATTGGAATAGACCGTCATGGCTATAAAGCTCTCTTAGGTATGTATGTGTCACAAAGCGAGGGGTCAAATTTCTGGCTCTCGGTATTAACCGATTTACAAAACAGAGGTGTAAAAGACATTTTGATGGCCTGTATTGATAACCTTAATGGATTCCCTGCTGCCATCGGTACAGTGTTCCCTCAAGCAGAAATCCAGACCTGCGTAGTCCACCAAATTAGAAATAGCTTTAAATATATAGCTTCCAAAGACCAGAAAACGTTTATGGCAGACCTGAAGCCCGTTTATAAAGCAGATACTCTTGAACAGGCCGAACTCAGGCTTGATGATCTGGAAGCTAAATGGGGTAGAAAATATGAAAAGGTGATTGAGTCCTGGAGAAATAACTGGCCAAAGCTGACAAGCTATTTCAGATATGATGCTGATGTACGTCGACTAATTTATACCCCCAATACGATTGAGGGATTTCATCGGCAGGTACGCAAGGTGACCAAAACTAAAGACGCATTTACCTCTGATATGGCACTATTAAAGCTCATTTACCTGGCTCACAATAACATCAGCCAGAAATGGACTATGCCTTTGAGTAATTGGGCAATCACTGCTCAGAAACTTGCTATTTGGTTTCCTGGTCGAATGATATTAGATTTGAATTAAATATTCAAGGCATCAATCCTTATGAATCAATGCCCTGACACAGTTTATTTTACAGACCCGTAGAAAACTAGTATACTGAATGGATATTCTGGAGGATGCTGACCCCACTAGATGTGCATAAATAAAGAACTGATTTAGGCTTGCAGTTTTGTAAACCCTGTCATTCCGGCGCATA
>NZ_FXTN01000030.1 GCF_900182595.1 Pedobacter westerhofensis
GGTCACTTTACACCGAAATGAGGGGGTCAATTTAGAGCGGAATGAAGCGTCAGTTTAATTGCGGAATGAAGAGGTCAGTTTTGGCGAAACTCCCACTTGATAGCACCTTGAATAGAATTCCATTGGCCTCAATGATTTCTGGATAATATTCATCAATAACCATCTCCGTGTAATACTCAAACACTCCTTCCAAAGTTCTCTGCTTGTATTCCACGAATTGTCTACACCAGGCTTCTACACCTTCCTTGCCTTCGGCAACCTTCTGAAGCTTGCCTTTATACGTCACTGTTTCACTCATTATCTTGGTTTTAATTCAAACTCAATACCCACTATGGTAATGAAATACCTTACCCTGGCCTTCCGGAACCAGGTACCGTGCTGATACCTGCATTCAATTCTTTCAATGTTGATCATTATACTATGTTTATGCCCGGAGGCGGTTAGTTGACAGAGCCGGATTCGAACCGGCAACTCTTTCATTCTGGTCGGTACTCGTCAGGTCTTACACGGTCTTATTTGCGTATGCCTGCAGTGTTCTTCGTTAGAATAAGCCAGATATGATTCGTACAACATCTATCAATTCGCCATCGATAGTGCGCGTTTACCGTTCCGCCATCTGTCAGTATTACTTATTACAAATCGGGCATCTTACCCACGCTCTGATATCAAACCGCTGTCCGCAGCAGCTGATACACACCTCGTGATTATAAACCATACACAAGCATTGCTGCGTCCCTGCCGTGATTATTCGTTCTGCCAGCCCATCCGGTGATGATCTTAAACTTCTTCGCATCTACTTTGGTCTTAATCCGGGCAGGCGCAACCAGATCAAAGCTGATGCCCTCTTGCTGCAAGAACATTTCCCACTGCCGGCACTGTATTTTAATTGCACCGGCACCCTGAATCTTTGCATTCGAATTTGGGCCGTAACGCTTGCGTTTGCGGGCATCTTCGACACGAACAAAAATTTTGATACCATCCTGATTCATCCGCTTTACCAGCTCAAATGCCTGGTGAACTTGAACAGTCATCACCACAGTTAACTTTTTGCCTTGCTTATCATAAAGGGCTAAACCTGTATTGATCCCAGGATCAATTCCGACCACGTATACAATCTGCGGCACCGGCACACTCACGGTAACATGTAAACCCTTTTCCTTCTCACTTTTTAAATCGTTCACCATCATGATGTTTGCTTTATTTAAAATTCCTCGTTTACGGCCTCGTCGATGCTTGTACCAAACTGCTTCAGGTCATCAAACCATTCAATAAGTCCCAATGCCATAGCTCGGTTAATTACTTGCGGATCTTCTGTTTCATTTTGAAGCAATACTTCGAACGCGGCAGTCATCCTTCTTTTTTCGACCTTGTTGATTGCTCTTTTGGGATCCGCTTCTTTTTTTATCTGCACCAGGGCTTTTGCTTTTAGCGAATTCCTGCGGCTCTCATCAAAATTTATTATTCTGGACCGGCGAAGAACTTTGAAGACGAACGTGGCTTCTGCAGGTTGAATGATTATGCCAGTAAGGAAATTTGAGTACAACACGCGCAACCTGGATACAAAGTTTTCCCATTGCTGTTCAGGAGTAGGCTCTGGCTTTGGGGCTTTGCTTTGCTCTTCAATACTCAACTGAATGACTTTTGCATCTTTGCGGTTATCACTGGCTAAGAATGCTCTGATCCATCCGGTAACTGTTGCGGGGGCAATTCCAAAAAACTCTCCGTATTGTCTGTCAGATCCTTTTTTGATCGCGATCGAAACTTCATCAATGGAAACAGCCTGGTATATTTTTTCGCTGTTTAAAAAGTCGTTTAGGTATATCTGAAGTTTAATGAAATCTTCTGTATCAGGAATCTTGTAGCCAAGATGGTAGTACGCTTTTGTGAGAGCGTCCCCTATTTTTGTTCCAATTCTTGAACCCTGAAGATCCGAAATTTTGGGGCTTTTGAAGGCTTCCAATAACTCCATGCACTGAACTGATGGCGTTGAAATTATTTCTCCAGCTACCGAAACTGATTGTGTGTGACCCTTTATCTGTAACTCTTTCATAGTCCCTTGTTCTTGTTTTCTAATTCTTCAACCCTTTTCCAGTACTCTATGCTTGCTGAGTGTAAATCAATTATCGATTCTGCTTTTCCTTTGATCTTTTTTGATTCATGCCTTAGACGTTCAGTATTGAGCTTTTCTACCCAGTTTTCTGCATTCCATGCACCATCTTCAAAAAGGTCAGAATGTGATCCTATAAATTTTTTAAAGCTGTGAGGAAAAGAGTCGTTTATTTTTTTGTATTCTACGTAAGCGACGAATTGCTCTTCAAAATATTTTTGTCGATTATTTATAGTCAGGCACTTTAAAAATGACCCAACTTCACGTTGCTTATCAGGATTTGCAATCTCATTAAATTGGAAGAATTTTAAGACTTCAGTTAACAGAACCATATTTATTTCTGAATGGGGAAACGATCCTACTTCTCCCTTCCCTTCCTTATTCCCTTCCTCTTCCTTTCCCTTCCCTTCCTGGGCTCCCGGTTGTTTCCCGATTGATTCCCCACTGTTTCCCTGTTGATCATCTGGGATTAAAAATGGTTCAGGAGGGTATTTCTCTCCTTCAGTGGCCTCTTTCCCTGTGATCCTTTGATGTTCTTTAAATGATGGAATACTCCCATACTTTTGTCCGTCTACTAAATAAGTTCGTATGAACCCAGACTCTTCCAAAATGTTCAAAGTGTCCTGCATACTGTATTCGAGGAATGGCAAAATGTCCAGCTTCATAGAGCGTGGTTTGTATTCAAACCTGCCCTTATTGTCGCTTAGCATCCACAGCCCCATGAATACCATCATGATATATTTTCCCGGATTTTCAGCCTCCAAATCTTGCAGCAGCTCGTGTCTTAAAAAGGAAGGCTTCACAGTTCTAATTCTGGCCATACTGATTACTTAATTAATAATATTACCCCTACAGACGAAAGTTGGTAGCTAGTTCTGTCGCTGGAAGCGAAAAGAAGTCTGTAGGGATAATATTTAAATGTCTTAAGGCTACCAACCTGGAATTTAAATCAAATATATAAAAATATTACACCACATTACCTAATGGTAATATTTTATTTAAAACTGAAGTAATCGTCGTAGGTGGTCATTAAATCGTTCGTGTTACAATTAAACTGAACACCGCGGTTATCTCTCACTTTTGAGTTACCAGTGCCATTATGCAGCTTTAAAATCGTTACCTCTTCAGTCATTGCTTTCAGTGTGGATTCAACTCTGCTTCTATGAGCAGATGACCCTGTTAATTTCATTGTACTACTACCTGGGACCAGTATTGCTTTCTCTCCGTCTTTCATTTTTTCTTTTACTATTTATAAACCTTTTAAATTAAAATTTCGTTATAAGTGTATAACCCTCTTTATTATGAATCAACACCTTGCGATAATAGCTGACCCTCGTTACGTTAAGCGTAGAGAATTATTTGAAATAAAACTCGCTGCTATACAGCAAAGAAATGACTACTGGTTTAAGCATCGTGTTAACATGACAACTGGTGAATATCCAGACAGGATATATAACTACTTCCGCTACTGTTATGACCATCAACACAATATTGATTTATATCTCAAGGAAAATCTTCTAGCCGAAATAAAGCAAGAATGTTTACTTGCTTTCAATGAGATCTTTCGGCCTCAATGAAAGTAGCGGTGAACACATTCAAGGCTCCGTCCTTTAAAGCGTCACTGGTCAAATACCCAATTGATTCACTACTATCTCAATAAGCTCATCTGGGACGGTGTGAATAGCATTTGTTGTTTTAGAAATTCTTCGAATCTTTGCTGTTGACCAGCGAAGTGGACTGGGCTTAATTCGCAGCCATAGAAATCACACCCATATTCATGTGCAGCAATTCTATGAGATCCAGATCCGACGTGACAGTCAACAATTCTTTGTCCTGGCTTCGCATAATTCAGGTATAACCACTTATACAGGTTGACAGGTTTCTGAGTTGGATGAATACGTTTCTCATTTAACTTCTTATTTCCAATCTGAATATGTCCCTCTTTTATATTGAGGCCTTGCAACATTCCATTCCACATGTATCTAAAAAGTCGGGTACTGTCGTGAGAACTGCAATAAGCTATTTCACAATCAGAAAATGTACTGTTGGAATTGACTTTATCCCAAACAATTCTCCCCGGCTGGAATATGTAACTGTAGTAATTTACTCCCCAGATAATCTGATTTTTAGACTTACTGATAAGTAGATCAAAGTAATCTTTACCTGGCACCACCCACTCTGGTGTCTTTTCGTAATGTACCCGTTTAACTTTCGTGGTCGACTCATCTCTTCCATAAAAACCTCTTCTTTCCGGACCCGAAAAATAAGGTGGATCATCAATAGCCCAGTCAAAGTATTTATCTGGGAATTGATCAAGAAATGCTATTCTGTCCAATAATTGAACTTCACTGATCATAATTGTGAATCATAAAGACGGGGCGATTGACCAGATCAAGGGTTGTTTGCGACCCCGCCTTTGGGTTTATAATTGAACTATTAAAAATTTGAGGTTATACCGAGCATGCTTTCTATGATTCGCACCGTGTCCGGAGCAAAGTCTTTGCTATACATCCATTGCAGGTACCCGTGATCATTCTTGGCTTTCACTCCGCGTTTGCTGCCGAAGTTGAAAACAATATCCCCATCCTTGTCGATCGTAAACTTTCCGGAGAGATCAAGTACTGGTTTATCATGGTTGCAATACAGGGCCAGGCTATCAATGTCCGATGGCAGGTCTTTATACTTTTCCAGTTGCTTTAGGAAAACAGATACGGTGGCGTTGATATCAGCTGCGGCACTATGCGCATTTGCCAGTTCATATTTGCAATAAAATTCGACTGCTGCAGCAAGGGTGCGCGGCTCTTTACGCTTGAATATGTTCCCGCAGTCAATGAACCGGATGGTTGAGTAATCGAATGCAAGGCCGGCTCGTACAAACTCGTTATAGAGCATGGGGATGTCAAACTGGTTACTGTTAAACCCGCCGAAATCACAGTTATTTAGGATACCCCAGATATGCAGACTTAGGTCGTTAAAGGTTGGCTCACCAAAAACCATATCATTTGTGATACCGTGAATAGCCGTGGCCTCTGCAGGTATTAACATTTGAGGATTGATCAACCAGGAGAAATTGTCAGTGCTGTAATCCGGGTGTAATTTGCAGATAGCTAACTCAACTATCCTGTCATTTGCGGTGTCTAAACCGGTACTTTCAATATCAAAAAACGCTATAGGTCGGAAAAATTTGAAACTCATGTTAGCAGTATATAAAGTGTGATTGATTACTTTTAATTAAATGGCGGAAATGAATAATACCGTAGGATCTTGGAGAGGATTCATAGGCCTCCTTTGCTGAGGTGAAATAAATTCCCATAGCTGAATTCAGTACCATTTTTGTATTACTGCCAAACCTTTTTAGGATATATTTAGCATGAAAAACATTCTCTTTCTGAGTGCGTATTTCAGCGAAAGTGCCCCCTCTGTTTCGGGTCAAACTGACCCCCCCACTGGCTGCCGAGCGTAGTAGCGGATGCTCCACTAAGTACTACCAAAGATAATAAATTCCCGCCGCCCCCATCTGGCACTGAGCAAAAGCAGCT
>NZ_FXTN01000031.1:0-3345 GCF_900182595.1 Pedobacter westerhofensis
TAAACAATGACATATTATTGAAAGAAGTTAGTAAGGAAGAACAAACAACAGTATTCTGCTTTTTGAAAGCTTCGGATGATTAGTATTACTCGACTATGCTGTCACCAGCTTTACATCTGTAACCTATCAACGTAGTAGTCTTCTACGGTCCTATATGGAATTCTCATCTCGTGGCTAGTTTCGCACTTAGATGCTTTCAGCGCTTATCTATTCCCAACGTAGCTACTCTGCAATGCCCCTGGCGGAACAACAGATTCACTAGAGGTTAGTCCAACCCGGTCCTCTCGTACTAAGGTCAGCCCCACTCAAAATTCCTACGCCCACAACAGATAGGGACCGAACTGTCTCGCGACGTTCTGAACCCAGCTCGCGTGCCACTTTAATCGGCGAACAGCCGAACCCTTGGGACCTTCTCCAGCCCCAGGATGTGACGAGCCGACATCGAGGTGCCAAACCTCCCCGTCGATATGAGCTCTTGGGGGAGATCAGCCTGTTATCCCCAGCGTACCTTTTATCCTTTGAGCGATGGCCCTTCCATGCAGAACCACCGGATCACTATATCCGTCTTTCGACCCTGCTCGGCTTGTCTGCCTCACAGTCAAGCAAGCTTATGCTATTGCACTCCTCATACGGTTACCAAGCGTATTGAGCTTACCTTTGAAAGCCTCCGTTACCTTTTTGGAGGCGACCACCCCAGTCAAACTACCCATCAAACAATGTCCCCCCAGAAGGGGTTAGACACCGAATACAGAAAGGGTGGTATTTCAACGTTGACTCCACGACGCCTAGCGACGCCACTTCATAGTCTCCCACCTATCCTACACATCCTGTATCCAATGTCAATGTTAAATTGTAGTGAAGGTGCATGGGGTCTTTCCGTCCCGTTGCGGGTACCCGGCGTCTTCACCGGGACCACAATTTCACCGAGCTCATGGCTGAGACAGCGCCCAGATCGTTACACCATTCGTGCAGGTCGGAACTTACCCGACAAGGAATTTCGCTACCTTAGGACCGTTATAGTTACGGCCGCCGTTTACTGGGGCTTCAATTCAATGCTTCGCCTTGCGACTAACATCCCCTCTTAACCTTCCAGCACCGGGCAGGTGTCAGGCCTTATACTTCATCTTTCGATTTTGCAAAGCCATGTGTTTTTGTTAAACAGTCGCCTGGGCCTTTTCACTGCGGCTGACATTGCTGCCAGCGCCCCTTCTCCCGAAGTTACAGGGCCATTTTGCCGAGTTCCTTAGCCATGATTCACTCGAGCGCCTTAGAATTCTCTTCCCGGATACCTGTGTCGGTTTGCGGTACGGGTTTTTATAACCTGAAGCTTAGCGGTTTTTCTTGGAAGTCTGATTACCTGCGCTATCCACTTACCCGAAGGCTTGCGGTACTATCGACCTTCAGCTAGAGTGGCGGATTTGCCTACCTCTCCAATACCTACAGTCTTTAACGATCTATTCCGTCAGATCGCGGCAGTGTCACTACTCCGTCCCCACATCGCAGTTATAAAAAGTACTGGAATATTAACCAGTTGTCCATCGAATTTCCCCTTCGGGTTCTCCTTAGGCCCCGACTAACCCTGATCCGATTAGCGTTGATCAGGAAACCTTATCCTTTCGGCGGGCAGGTTTCTCGCCTGCCTTATCGTTACTTATGCCTACATTTGCTTTTCCAGAAGCTCCAACACAGCTTACGCCATATCTTCGCTGCCGCTGGAATGCTCCCCTACCGTAGATCTAAATCTACCCATAGCTTCGGTATACTACTTGATGCCCGTTTATTATCCATGCACGATCGCTCGACTAGTGAGCTGTTACGCACTCTTTAAATGAATGGCTGCTTCCAAGCCAACATCCTAGCTGTCTGTGCAATCGCACCTCGTTAGTTCAACTTAGTAGTAATTTTGGGACCTTAGCTGATGGTCTGGGTTCTTTCCCTCTCGGCCCGTGACCTTAGCACCCCGGGCCTCACTGCTGTGTATATTTGATAGCATTCGGAGTTTGTCTGGATTTGGTAGGATTTGACTCCCCCGCACCCAATCAGTAGCTCTACCTCTATCAAACTCAAACCACAACGCTGTTCCTAAAAACATTTCGGGGAGTACGAGCTATTTCCCAGTTTGATTAGCCTTTCACCCCTACCCACAGATCATCCGGAAACTTTTCAACGTTTATCGGTTCGGTCCTCCAGTACGTGTTACCGCACCTTCAACCTGTCCATGGGTAGATCACAAGGTTTCGCGTCTACCTCCCCTGACTATACGCCCTATTCAGACTCGCTTTCGCTTCGGCTGCGTGTCTTAAACACTTAACCTTGCCAGAGAAGAGTAACTCGTAGGCTCATTATGCAAAAGGCACGCCGTCACGCCACCTGGACGCTCCGACCGCTTGTAAGCACACAGTTTCAGGTTCTATTTCACTCCCCTGTTCGGGGTTCTTTTCACCTTTCCCTCACGGTACTGGTTCACTATCGGTCTCTCAGGAGTATTTAGCCTTACCGGATGGTGCCGGCAGATTCCCACAAGGCGTCTCCGACCTCGCGGTACTCAGGATACTACTAGGCTAATGTTACTTACGTGTACGCGGCTCTCACGCTATATTGCCAGGCTTCCCATCCTGTTCCACTTCATTTCATTAATACCACATCGTAGTCCTACAACCCCAGTCTTGCCGTAACAAGCCTGGTTTGGGCTCTTTCCAGTTCGCTCGCCACTACTTTGGAAATCATTATTATTTTCTCTTCCTCTGCTTACTTAGATGTTTCAGTTCGGCAGGTTTGCGTACCGCAGTACGACTGGTCTTCAACCAGCCAGGTTTCCCCATTCGGAAATCACCGGATTAATTCATATTTGCTAATCCCCGGTGCTTATCGCAGCTTATCACGTCCTTCATCGCCTCTGAGAGCCAAGGCATCCCCTGTGTGCTCTTTCTTACTTTCTTCTCTCCATAGCCTTTTGCGCCTATGGAAATGCTTTTTTTGTTCTGTCGTTAACCTTTTTAATCACTATCTTGGTAATTGCTTACTTTGATGTTGTGATTGAAGTGCCAACAACGTCTCTATTGTTGTTTGCTCTTCTTTTTTAACTTCTTCCAATATGTCAAAGAACTTTTCTATCCCCGGATTTCCTGTTACGGTGATCCTATTTCCTGGCCTTTTATCTTAAGCCTGGGTGATGGTGGAGAATAACGGAGTCGAACCGTTGACCTCCTGCGTGCAAGGCAGGCGCTCTAGCCAGCTGAGCTAATCCCCCGTAAGATTCATTTATGTAGTCCCGAGCAGATTTGAACTGCTGACCCCTACATTATCAGTGTAGTGCTCTAACCAACTGAGCTACGGGACTATGTA
>NZ_FXTN01000031.1:3455-4564 GCF_900182595.1 Pedobacter westerhofensis
CCTTTTGAGATTTTATTGTCATTTATATCATTTACGCAGAACAGGCAGTTAGTCTTGCTCCAGAAAGGAGGTATTCCAGCCGCACCTTCCGGTACGGCTACCTTGTTACGACTTAGCCCCAGTTATCGGTTTTACCCTAGGACGCTCCTTGCGGTTACATACTTTAGGTACCCCCAACTTCCATGGCTTGACGGGCGGTGTGTACAAGGCCCGGGAACGTATTCACCGTATCATTGCTGATATACGATTACTAGCGAATCCAACTTCAAGAGGTCGAGTTGCAGACCTCTATCCGAACTGTGAATGGCTTTTGGAGATTTGCTTGCTGTTGCCAGCTTGCTGCCCTCTGTACCATCCATTGTAGCACGTGTGTAGCCCCGGACGTAAGGGCCATGATGACTTGACGTCGTCCCCTCCTTCCTCTCTGTTTGCACAGGCAGTCTGTTTAGAGTCCCCACCATTACGTGCTGGCAACTAAACATAGGGGTTGCGCTCGTTGCGGGACTTAACCCAACACCTCACGGCACGAGCTGACGACAGCCATGCAGCACCTAGTTTCGTGTCCTTGCGGACTCATCTATCTCTAAATGATTCACTAACTTTCAAGCCCGGGTAAGGTTCCTCGCGTATCATCGAATTAAACCACATGCTCCTCCGCTTGTGCGGGCCCCCGTCAATTCCTTTGAGTTTCAATCTTGCGACCGTACTCCCCAGGTGGAATACTTAACGCTTTCGCTTAGCCGCTAACTGTGTATCGCTAACAGCGAGTATTCATCGTTTAGGGCGTGGACTACCAGGGTATCTAATCCTGTTTGATCCCCACGCTTTCGTGCCTCAGCGTCAATTAAACCATAGTAAGCTGCCTTCGCAATCGGTGTTCTGTGACATATCTATGCATTTCACCGCTACTTGTCACATTCCGCCTACCTCTAGTCCATTCAAGCTCTTCAGTATCAAAGGCACTGCGATAGTTGAGCTACCGTCTTTCACCCCTGACTTAAAAAGCCGCCTACGCACCCTTTAAACCCAATAAATCCGGATAACGCTTGGATCCTCCGTATTACCGCGGCTGCTGGCACGGAGTTAGCCGATCCTTATTCCTTCGGTAC
>NZ_FXTN01000032.1 GCF_900182595.1 Pedobacter westerhofensis
GGTTTTTTACTGTTCATTGTGTCCATAAGTTTATACTAATTTACTTATTCTTACTCTTGATTATCAAGAGTTGACACAGTTTGATTTACAGTCTCCCCCAGGCCTGTTTTATATATCTATATCCCCACACTCGGTGCGGCCTGCGAAACCCCGTCGCTCAAATGTCCGCCCACTGTTCTCGCTTTTAACCTTTACGGAGTGGTGGCTGTCGGTTTCCTGCGCCTTCGGAGAGTCTATTGCAGCTTTGAACGGCGTTCCTTTCCTTTGCATTCATATATTGTGACGAATGCACACCCGAACCGAAGCTTTGGGTGTGCATTATCATATACTATACAACAGCAAACATTTCTCTTAATGGTGCCATATCGCTGGCAACTTTTTCATCCAGCATTTTTGCATAAAGTTGGGTGGTGCGGATATTGGTATGCCCCATCATTTTAGACACGCTTTCGATAGGTACACCGTTCAAAAGAGTAACTGTAGTGGCAAAAGTACGTTTAGCGATCCGGTTGCCTAGTGTCTTGACGATGCCCGATAGGGCGGCAATCTCCACCAAATATTCGTTCATTTTTTGATTGCTGGAAATCGGCAACGCCCTGTTCTGATTGGCACAGAAAGGGTGATCTTTATACCTTTCCAGAATATCAGCGGCTATTGGGATAAGCGGCACAGCTACAGGCGTACCTGTTTTTTTGCGATAGCTGAATAGCCACTTTTCCCCGTCAATCCCTATACGTATGTCAGTTTGTTTGAGTTTTTGCACATCGGCATAGGACAGCCCCGTATAACAGCTGAACAGGAAGAAGTCCCGAACTTGTGATAGTCTTGCGGTGCTGTATTTTTTGCCCGCAATGTTTTGCAGTTCATCCGCAGTAAGGTATTCCCTTTGTACGAGTTTTGATTTCAACTTATAGCCAAAGAAGGGGTCAGTGATGATCCATTTGTTTCTAAGGCATATACGGACAATCTTTCCCAGATTTTTAAGGTGTTTACTAGCTGTATTGGTATCATTATCCTTTGAGGTATGCAGGTAGAAATCAAAACCGTCAATAAACTCATGGTCTATATGGCGGATGTTGAGGTCACTTGTTTGGTATTTAAATAAAAGATATTCTTTGACGTGCTTTTCAAGCACTTTAAACCGTCTCAAAGTGCCTTCCGCATAATCTTCCTTTTCTACGAGTGCCGCCATATTTGTGTTATGGATTTTAATGGCCTCCATAATGGTGTGTGTTTTTTCGGCTTTGCCTAAGAATTTGCATTTAACATTATCAGCGGTTATTGCAGTTCCGTCCGCGTTTAGTTGGCTATGCGCAGCATAAACCTCTGCTTTCATATTTTCCAGGTATGCATTCAAAGTTTTAACATCTTCCTTTGTGCCGATGACTTTTCCAACTTTTGCATTCCACCGGTCTGGTTCGCAGTTTCTGCTTGTGGACATTTCCGCACGAATCCCGTCCACCGTAATTCTTAAAAAGATAAAGTAAACAGCCCCTTTTGTGTAGTTTTTTGGCTTTTTCAAAAAGAAAAGCACGCTAAAATTAATTTTCATAACGATAACATTAAGGTTAAACAAAAATAGCTTTGCAGTTTCATTCCTACAGGATGTTCATCTATTAAACTAGTTGAATATCAATGTATTAATACGAATTAGGGGAGTTTGATATTATAAAGAACGACGCTCCGAATGACGCACATTTTATATGCGATTTCGTGCATATTTTGGCATAACCCGTAAAAGCAAAAACCCTGCAATCATTTGATTTGCAGGGTTTTAGTTCTCTTTGATATTGTTTCTTGTGATCCCGCTGGGATTCGAACCTAGTCCAAATATCAGCGTTTAAATAGTATTTAATGTGGTTTTTAAATTCGCCTCAACGAATCGCTCACCATTTATTTTGTACGTTTTAGCTGCAATTGCTATGGATTAAAGGTAAGGAAAATTGAAGATTTTACCTAAATAAATTTGGAAGTTCTCAATCGCTAATTTGCCAATTACTAATAACCAAGAGTGTGTTACCAAGATATGGAAACAGCATCTTCTACTGATTGTCAACGCCGATAAATTGTTCCTTTTATCTAGTAACTCAAAGTCGCAACGGTCTATAACATTACTGGAAAGCATACTCTCAAATTAGAGTATGCAATTACTAGTGGGTATTTTCGATATTAAACAGATTTAATCTTATTTCGTGCTCAGGAAACTCAATAATAAATGAACTATATATATATTGAAATACGAGATGTGAAAAAAAAAAACTAATTTGGCAAACTAATTTTAGACGGAAATGAACCGAATAAAGAAAGTACTTGAAGAGAAAGGAATTAGGCAAACATGGTTGGCTGAAAAGTTGGGAAAGAGTTACAATATAGTCAACGGATATGTCCAGAACCGACAACAACCTAGACTTGAAGTGTTAAATGATATTGCAAACATCCTAGATGTAGATATAAAAAATTTGATTGTCTCTAATAAGAGTAATAATGAACGAGGCAGAAACTAGAAAAGATATAATTGATAAAAGGCTAAAGATAGCTGGGTGGGATGTTGATGATCGTTCAAATGTAATTAAGGAGCTTAGTATAATTGTAGATAATAATTTAATCCCAGAAGAAGCTGCACCCTATTCTGGGAATCAATTTAGTGATTATGTTCTCCTCGGAAAAGATGGGAGACCATTGGGTGTTATAGAAGCCAAAAAATCATCTGTAGATCCTTCAATTGGACGTGAACAGGCCAAACAATATTGCTACAATATTCAAAAAAATCAAGGTGGAGAAATACCTTTTTGCTTTTATACTAATGGACATGAAATATTCTTCTGGGATTTAGAAAACTATCCACCCCGTAAAGTTCATGGTTTTCCAACAAAAGGAGACTTAGAAAGATATAATTACGTAAGGAGGGCAAGGAGACCTCTTTATGGTGAATTCATAAATATCAAAATTGCTGGACGTGATTATCAAATTAGAGCTATTCGTGCTGTAATGGAGGAACTAGAGAGAAAACGTAGAACATTTCTTTTAGTAATGGCAACAGGGACAGGTAAAACTAGAACTTGTATTGCCATTGTTGAAGCCTTAATGCGTGCAGGTTGGGCAGAAAGAGTACTATTCCTTGTTGATAGGATAGCATTAAGAGACCAAGCTTTGGAAGCTTTTAAAGAACACCTTCCCAACGAACCGAGGTGGCCAAAAGTTGGAGAGAAGAACATATCACAAGACCGTAGAATCTATGTTTCTACTTACCCAACAATGCTAAATATTGTAAGAAACGAAGAGAATACTCTATCGCCTCATTTTTTCGACTTAATTATTATTGACGAGAGTCACAGAAGTATATACAATACTTACAAGGAGGTTCTGGATTACTTCAGTACGATAACACTTGGCTTAACTGCAACTCCAACTGATGTTATCGATCACAATACATTTAAAATATTCAATTGTGATGATGGAGTACCAACTTTCGCCTATTCATATGAAGAAGCAATAAGCCACATTCCTCCATACTTGAGCACATTTCAGGTAATGAAGATTAAAACTAAATTCCAAGAAGAAGGAATTAGTAAAAGAACAATTTCATTAGAAGACCAGAAACGGTTAATACTTGAAGGAAAAGAAATTGAAGAAATCAATTATGAAGGAACAGAGCTTGAAAAGACTGTAATCAATAAAGGAACGAATGCTCTTATCGTAAAAGAGTTCATGGAAGAGTGCATTAAAGACCCAAATGGAGTCCTTCCAGGTAAAACAATTTTTTTCTGTGCAAGTAAAGCTCATGCAAGAAGAATTGAACAAATATTTGATTCACTTTATCCTGAATACAATGGTGAATTAGCCAAGGTGTTAGTTTCGGAAGACCCTAGAGTTTATGGAAAAGGTGGTTTATTAGATCAATTCACACACAATGACATGCCTAGAGTGGCTTTAAGTGTTGACATGCTTGATACTGGAATTGATATTAGAGAATTGGTAAACCTAGTTTTTGCCAAACCAGTCTATTCATATACTAAATTCTGGCAAATGATAGGTAGAGGAACAAGATTACTTGAACCAACCGAAATGAAGCCTTGGTGTTCGGAAAAAGAAGCCTTTTTAATTGCGTATTTCAGCGAAAGTGCCCCCTCTGTTTCGGGTCAAACTGACCCCCCCACTGGCTGCCGAGCGTAGTAGCGGATGCTCCACTAAGTACTACCAAAGATAATAAATTCCCGCCGCCCCCATCTGGCACTGAGCAAAAGCAGCT
>NZ_FXTN01000033.1 GCF_900182595.1 Pedobacter westerhofensis
GGTCACTTTACACCGAAATGAGGGGGTCAATTTAGAGCGGAATGAAGCGTCAGTTTAATTGCGGAATGAAGAGGTCAGTTTTGGCGAAACTCCCAGCTGGGTACAGTTTCTTTGGCAGGAGATTGTCCTTGTTCAATACGCGAGCATTTGCCAGAAAAATTGATGTAGCGTGGGATCCTGAATCAGGAATTTCCTCTCCATAAAGTACTGCCCCTGCAACCTTCGTTCCATGCCCTCCTTTTGCGACTAAGTCGCTGGTTGTCTGCTCGGTTTCTACGTAGTTAATCGACAAGCCATCCAAGATTGCGGGTTCAAGAAGGATATGCTTTTCCTGCAAACCACTATCAATGATGCAAACTACTGGCGAATCTGGACCTGGCGCTGAAATCTCAATATGATCGAACTCGATATTTTCCTCGTCATGCCCTTTTTCCATTTGGACAACTTCGCTGTCACTTATCTCAAATACATAGGGATAGGCCCTTAAAAAATCTTTAAACGCTTGTCCAGTCATACTCGCTCGAAAGCCAAAACTATCATTAAGCTCAACAAAGCTGCTTAAAATTTCGCCCTGATAGGCATTTTCGATAAAGTCGTACAGCTGGTCCTGCCGCTCCATCATTAGTTTATCCTTTAGCTCGTGATTTATTCTTGTTTTTTCTTTCCAGTCTTCAAGTCGTTTGGTATATTTCTCGTCAGGCTCTCTACGAGTCTGTTTACGCATTTTTTTATCTGTAGGCTCTGGATTTTTGAGTTTCCATTCCTTCACATAATTTTCATAGTGTTCATCTTCTTCTTCAGCTACCTGGATAGGACGTTCATCAAACTTGACATAGCAAGCTACTGAAACATCAAGCGTAAGTACTTCCTGGTCAGCAATTCCTGCTATATACTTTGCTTTAAGGCCATCTGACAATATATGTTCCACACGCCATTGCTCTCCTCCAACAATCTGCCATAATTTTGCTGCCTGATTTTTGGAAACGGTTTCCTGCGCAATAAAGACAGCTATTTTTTCACTTAAAGCTTTAAAATTGTCACTGTTCGAACCGATAATAAACCCGTTTTCTTCTTCGGAAATAATCTCAATACCGAAGCTTTTTAGCGATTCTACATCAAAATCAAGAGGATCTATTTGTAACAGTAATGGGAAAATCTCTTTAGAGTAGATATCGGGCAGCCCAGCTTTTTCTCTTTCCCGTAGGTAACTCTCGTGTTCTTCTTTAACACTTGATGCGGAACCTGAGAGTTTGTTGCCATGCGCATCACGGTTACTTAAGTTAGCCTGGGTTTGATCCTGAACAACCTTGTCGATTGGAACGCCTTTAAACTGATAGGAACCTTGGAGTTTCTGTTTGAGTGTGAGATGCGGAAATTCAGACATTTTTATTCCTTATTATAGCGCTGGTTTTCTTGAAGTGAACGTTCAAAAAAACTATTTGTGATGGTTCCATCCCCTTGAATTACCGCAAGCTTTGCAGCATCCATAGCAACTTTGACACATAACGCCGCAGAGAATCCCTTCAATTTATCTGAAAATTGACTTAAGTTCACCTCTTTATCCACTTTCATACTGGCTAATGTAGACTTTAAAATTTTCGATATTTCAGTCTTAGCAGGCTTGTTCAACTCGATGATATCGTCGAACCTTCTAAATAACGCTTTATCGATTGCACCTTCCAAATTTGTAGTAGCGATAATAAGTCCAGGGCCATCAAAATCTTCAAGTACGTTTAACAAAATGTTTACCACCCTATGCATCTCTCCAACGTCCTGCTTATTTTCACGGGATTGCGCTATAAAATCAAACTCGTCCAGTAGAAGTACACACGGAAAGTTTTTAATTGCCTCAAAAAGCTTAGTCAAATTAGATGCAGATTCTCCAAGATAAGAGGATACTACAGCATCAAATTTCACCTTAAGAAATGGCAGGCCAATATTCCACGCAATTCTTTCGGCACTCATGCTTTTGCCGCAACCAGGATAACCATGCAGTAAAATACGTCGTTTTGGCTTTAGGCCAAAATGAGAGAGTCTTTCGCGCGCAAGAAACTCCTTCTCAATGCGTTCAATTTTTTCCTCCGTCTCTTCGGAAAGGATCATTTCGTGACGCAGATGATCTCTAGGAACCTCAATCGCCAATGGAATATTACTTCGTTTATCTGTAGGAATCAGTGATGATGCCCCAAAAATATTCCTTAGTTCTCCTTTAAGGGAATGAGCCCTCTTCACATTTTTGGATAATATGCCGCTCAAACGATCAGCAAGTTTATTGTGGCCTTTTTTCCTTTCATCTTCAATAATCCCCTCTGCCACCATCACAATGTCATCAGTTTGTTCACCGTCAATCGACCGAAACAGCCTTAATAGAAGATCTTGATTCATGAGTTTGTATAATGTAATTTACAAATATATCAACAATATAGTCAAAGAATTGATTTATTGAAAGTAACACTCACAATTTATCATTTTGATTTGAAACTCGCATAAAAGTTACTACTCGCTAAAATTTCGGCTCATGATTGAATTAGTATTCTGATAAAGCTTATTTGAAATTCCTGCCCCATGGAACACGTTCTTCGGTGTTTCTTCCTGCGAACTCGAGCCCGTTGTTTTGGGAAGGATAAGGTGCTGTCTTTTCATCTCCCTAGGCTAAGGTCAATACGACAGTCATCTTTATAAAATCAGAGTACTTGGGTAGGGCCACATTTAAAACTCTCCTTTCAGTAGTCCTTTTCATTTCAATGCCTCTTCACAATCAGTAGCATATATTTTTTCCGCTTGAACATCCATAAAAATCATCGGTTCAGAAGCAACATTTAACAAGCTCGAAGACGCAGGAAATAAATGGCGGGAGCTATGGGTCTAAACCGAGATGGTAAAGTCAGATTAAAAAGACTATTGCTTATAATACCCAGACCTGAACATGAATATTAATTTTTTAGAGAAAATCGTCAAGTTTAACAGAAAAATTTGACTAGCTTATAGAGTAGAAGATTCTATTATCTTCTACTCTATTTATCTGGAATAAGAGATTGAACTTCTACAATTTTTTCTGAAATTATATTAATGAGTTTTTAATACAATCACAAATTACTTTTAATGACTGTTCATTCCCAGCCGGGCATGAACAGCTTACAGACCTGTTCCAGCACCAAAGGCTACCAAATAGTAAGTGCAGACGCTCAAAGGAAGCAGGATTTACTTTTTAGAATCCAGATCGACCTGCTTTTTCGCCAACGTACAGATACTGATTAGAAATATCAATGTAAGGTTTGCGAATTTACTGTAAAGGAGATTCTGGTAAATTGGATCAGCTTGAGCTTATCCACTATAAATGAAAAAAGTCGCGAAATTGAGGTCTGTGCATAAACGAAGATGAGTATCTCAAAAATGACCATCAAATAACTGGTGCATTGTAAGAAGACGTGGATCTACTGTATCTCTCGGGTTTCTTCCATAATTTAATATTATAAGTTTCTCAACAGTAAATTGTAATCGCTCCATTAGGAAAAGCTGCTTTTTACCAAAATTTTAAATCTCCATTAAATTTATGGATATTGCATAAAGTGGGAGTTTCGCCAAAACTGACCTCTTCATTCCGCAATTAAACTGACGCTTCATTCCGCTCTAAATTGACCCCCTCATTTCGGTGTAAAGTGACC
>NZ_FXTN01000034.1 GCF_900182595.1 Pedobacter westerhofensis
TGGATATTCTGGAGGATGCTGACCCCACTAGATGTGCATAAATAAAGAACTGATTTAGGCTTGCAGTTTTGTAAACCCTGTCATTCCGGCGCATACTGACCCCCCTAGTTTTCAATGCGCTGGTCGTACCGGAGCATGTTGACCCCTCTAATTTGAGCGGTAAGCTTGTTATTCCGGAGCATACTGACCCCCTTGATTGACTGATTTTAGTTTATTTAGGTGAATATTCTTTCACTTAATTCGAGTGCTGATGGCTGGAAAAGCAAAAGCAATGAGTCAGATCAAACAGTTATTACGCCTGCACAGGCAGGGAGATTCTATTAAAAGTATTGCCCGTACTTTAGGTATCAGCAAGAATACCGTGAAGTCCTATTTAATAAAGTTAGCCACGGGGAAGCTACCCGTAGCAGAACTATTGGCTCTTGAAGATCCAGTATTGGAGAGTAAATTTCATGCTGGTAACCCTGCCTATAAAGATCCCAGGTTTGAACATTTGAGCGATAATCTGGAGAGCTACAGGAAGCAACTAGGACATGTGGGTGTAACCCGGAAACTGCTTTGGGAGGAATATATTATTGATTATCAGCAAGGCTACAGTTACTCGCAGTTCTGTTATCATCTGCAGCAGCAACTGCTGGCGCGTCGACCAGGAATGAAACTGCAACACCTGGCAGCAGACAAGCTCTTCGTAGACTTTGCAGGAAAACCCCTATACTATATTGACCATATAACTGGCGAGTTGATTGCTTGTCAGGTATTTGTGGCCTGCCTCCCTTTTTCGGATTACAGCTTTGCGATCGCAGTTCCCAGTCAACGAATTGCCGATTTCTTATATGCCCTAGAATGCTGCCTGCAGCATATTGGTGGAACACCTAAGGTATTGGTACCGGACAACTTGAAATCTGCTATCATCAAGGCAGATCGCTATGAACCCGATGTGAACAGATCACTGGAAGACTTTGCCAATCACTATAACATTACGGTAGTCCCAACAAGGCCTAGGAAGCCAAGAGATAAGGCACTGGTTGAGAACCAGGTCAAACTAATCTACAACAGGGTTTATGCGCGGCTACGCAATAGGCAGTTCTTTTCTTTGGATGCACTCAACGAGGCTATTAAGGGGAAAGTAAAGACGCATAACCAAACTAGAATGCAGCAAAAACCCTGGTGTAGAGAAGAGCGTTTTCTTGCTGCTGAGAAGCATTTGCTTGGCTCTTTGCCAGCAACCACTTTTGAAGTAAAGTATTACTGTGAACCCAAAGTTGCTAATAATAATCACATCTATATCGGCAGGGACAAGCATTACTACAGCGTACCTTTTATCCATGTTGGAAGTCGTGTAAAGGTCATTTACACCCGTTCTATGGTTTATGTCTATGCCCGGGGCAAACAGGTTGCAGTTCACATCAGAAGCTACCAGGCTGCAGGATATACCACGGTAAAAGAACACCTAAACTCTCACCACCGTCATTATATGGATAGAAGCCCTGCTTATTATATAGAAAAAGCAAAAGAGAAATCTCCTGAATTACACCTGCTGGTACAGCTACTGTTTGAGCAGCCAAGGCATCCTGAACAATTGTATAGAACCTGCGATGGCTTGCTGCGCCTGCAGAAAAAAGCGCCTGTTGCTGCATTCGCTAAAGCATGTGAACTGGCCATTGAATACCGAAACTTCTCTTATCGTTTTGTAGGGCGCATCCTGCAAAATAACATGGAAGACCACCAGGACCTTCCTGCAAAAGAACAATCCTTGCCCATACATGGAAACATTCGTGGCAAAGAATACTATACACAAACCACTATCCAATTCTAAAAATGAATATTGAAACACAACTTAAACAATTGCGCCTACACGGCATGGGCCGTAGCTGGCAGGCATTATTGGAGACTAGAAAACATCATGAACTTTCGTTCACTGAAGGCATGGAAATGCTGCTACAGGCCGAAGAAGATGACCGGAGCGATAAACGCTTTGAGCGGCTACAGCGAAGTGCCCACTTCCGTTATCAGGCTTCCATTCAGGAACTGCACATGGAAACATCCAGGGGTTTAGACAAGTCTCTGGTAGCAAACCTGGCTACAGGGGATTATATTGCTAAAGGAGAAGCAGTACTTGTTTGCGGTTCTACTGGTACAGGTAAATCATTTCTGGCTTCCGCTTTAGGTCATCATGCTTGTTCCCAGGGATATAAAGTTGTTTATTACAACCTGCAAAAGTTGCTGCTAAAAACTAAGATGAGCAGGATTGACGGTACGATCTACAAATTTTTTGAGAAACTTTCCCGAACGGATCTGCTCATACTCGATGACTTTGGGTTAACGCATTTGGAACAACAGCAACGTATGGACTTTATGGAAATTATTGAAGACCGCCATGCTTGCAAGGCAACTATTATTGCCAGTCAGCTGCCAGTGGCAAGTTGGTATGATGTGATTGGTGAAAATACGATTGCAGATGCACTGCTCGACCGGATGGTGCATACATCATACAGAATTGAACTAAAAGGTGAAAGTCTAAGAAAAAAGAAGTAAAATTGTCAGGTCATCAAACTCGATGAACTAAAATCCCGCTGGGGGGTCAGTATCCAGAATGGGGGTCAGTATCGCCAGAATATCCA
>NZ_FXTN01000035.1 GCF_900182595.1 Pedobacter westerhofensis
CACCAGAGCCGATGGTACTGCGGTAACACGTGGGAGAGTAGGTCGGTGCCAAATCTTAAAGAAAGCCTTTCAGGAAACTGAGAGGCTTTTCTTGTATACTGGGGTTTTTTAAAATCTATCTGTGCCTATACTGCTTACAGCAACGATTTACCTATCGATAGTGTTCTACCGTTATTCAGTTAAATGCCAAAGTGTTTTTTTATATTTGAATTATTCTTCAAACAGGATTTAGTTATGGGATCTATAGTTGACAGGTTACTAGAAAATATGGATAATATGCATGAGCTTGGCAAGCAGCGTGCATTTGAATTGGGTAATCCATTTTATGCCCAATTTAAGGAAGATGGTGGATTATGGAGGAAAGAGATGCCTACTGGCGAAATATACCTGGTTACCATTGAGGTTGTATATGATGATAAAGGTATGCCTGTAAGAATCCTTGACACCAGCATAAAAGACTTTAATGCCTAAACCAGAGTTATTGTTCGTAGTAGGGTGCAATGCAGCCGGTAAATCCACATTTATACGCACGCGATTAGATCAGTTAAGCGGCTATCAAATATTAATGACAGATGTATATAAATCACGAACCAAAAATTTGGCTGAACTTTATATAGCTGAAGGGAGAAATATCATCCTGGAAACTGTTTTTAATGATGCATCATTTATAGATTTGGTCGATCTTGCGCAAAAGGAAGGTTATAAGACTTACCTGATTGTTCTTTTCCTTGATAATGTATCACAATCAGTTGCAAGGGTAGCGATGCGGGTTCTTCAGCAGAATGGCATTCCAATTTCAGACGGGGATGTTAAAATCAATTTCGTAGAGAGTTTTAAGAACGTTGCCGACTATTTTTACTATTTCGACAGAGTTGATTTCATCTATACTGGTGAAGGATCGGGCAATCAGTTAATCATGAATTTTCACAGGGATACGATCCTGTCATATACTGGTAACCAATTAGTCTATCCACAGAAATTTGCTGCATATAGTTTCCAAAGAAGTCATTTGACTGAAGAGGCCCGTGATCTGATTGTTAGAAATGTTAATTTCAAAAGTGATTTCTCATCATAAAGCAGGTCTCCCTGCAGTTTGTAATGTTTTTATGCCTAATTTATATATTATTTCTGGATGAAATGGTGCAGGAAAGACCACGGCAAGCTATACGATCTTACCAGAGATCCTTGATTGCAGGGAATTTATCAATGCTGAATATATAGCAGCTGAATTGTCCCCTTTGAATCCCGAAAGCGTCGCCATTGAATCTGGGCGTAAGATGTTAGAGCGGATTGAGGAATTGGTGCAGGAACGAGTTGATTTCGCAATTGAAACTACGCTTTCGACCCGTAGTTATGTTTCACTTATCAGAAAGGCCCAAAAATTAGGATATAAGTCAATTTATTATTCTTTTGGCTAAGCTCACCTGCCGTTGCTACAGAGAGGGTCGCAAGACGTGTAAGCAAAGGAGGGCAACATATACCCTCGGATGTAATTGAACGCAGATATTTTCGAGGTATCTACAATCTATATACTCTTTATATGCCAGTATGCGACGAATGGGTTTTGGTGAATAATATGGATCTGATACCTGAGGTTGTTGCCAAATCTATTGGCCTTGTGAAAACAATGTATAATGATGAACTTTGGAAGTATATTAAACAACAATATCATGGGTAATATTAAGGGTTTAAATCAGGATTCAACATTCAGTGATAAGGTAATGGTTGGGCTAAAAATAGCGCTGCGTAAGATGGCCGAAGAGGCTGCATTAAATGATGAAAGTCTCGTCATCGGAGATAAAGAAGGAAATGTCAAATGGGTTCCAGCCAAAGAATTGCTTAAGACTCTTCCTGAAAAATAATCATACTTCTTTATTGCACATTTTGAATCACACGGCTGATTCTTTAACCGCTATCCTCGGGAACTAAATTATTTATAGCTCATCAATACTCTTCTGGTACCCTCCTGGTGTAACCTCTTTCAGCTTTAGAAGTAACAATTATTCAAGCTAATCATTTACGATTTGGGTCTTCTTCTAAAGATTAAAGACATGATAAAGACCGCTATACAATTTAGTTTACGAAATTGTTTGTCTGCATTGATATTTTTCCTACTTTTGCATCCCGCTTCGGAGGAAGGGAAACAGTGAGAAGGATAAAGAAGTTAGTTTTTTGAAAGGCTTGTAAAGAG
>NZ_FXTN01000036.1 GCF_900182595.1 Pedobacter westerhofensis
TAAGACTTAGTGGGGCATTCGCTACCACGCTCGGCAGCCAAGTCAGGGGGTCAGTTTGCACCGAAACAGAGGGGTCACTTTTACTGAAATACGCAACTTGCCTATTCGATTTTGTTCAAGCAGTCCTACTTATATTTCATAATTTATTTCACGCTATCCAGCATTTTCATGCTGATGATCATATCTACTTTAAGAGACAGTTTTACGGGTGAATTTGAGTATTTATATAATAGGATTGTTTTAGCTGGAACCTATTTAACCCTGATAATTCTGTTTTTTATAGGCCACTTATTCAGAACTATAATAAAGGTTATCAACCCTTCTCACATTAATAAATCCATGCGTGCTGAACTATTAAAGGAAGCGAAACGAATATTACTGGAATCACTTTTCAGACAGTATTGCCTAAACGAATATCATGCAACAATGAAAGCACTTGGGATTGAATTTAATAGCTTAAATGTCGCTTTTGATATCGCGGTGGCTACCAGTGAAACTGATGAGCAAAAAGATGATCCCGAATTGAAACCCAGATATGTATTTGATGTAAACATAAGCAAGATTAAAAAAGAGTATTCAAACAAGGCGAAAAAAGCGGGTAAATATTACTACAGTAGCTTAGTCATAGGTAAGCAGACTAATGATTATGACAATTTCATTTGGGATTATGGTAAACGAAATACAGAGAAGGAAAGATCGGTTTTAAAATCTTGTGTAATCTTAACGGACAAGGAACTGGAAAATGAAACTCCCGCAACCTACCGTGAGTACTTTGATCAAAAACTTGAAGACTACTCGCAAAGCGGAAAACATAAGGAAGTTCAAAATATATTAGAGATGTATCTGGAGCTATACGATTTACAAATGCAAAATACAATCCATGAGTAATTACGACATCACAGCAGGAATTGAAAACAGGATTTGGGCAGCAATTGATAAATCAATTTCAAACAATGACAAAGCTACGTTTAGAGAACTATTATCTTTCGTTAGGAACGTTACCTCTAAATCAATAGCACATGATTCTTTAACCGTTTTTAAACAATACATTTTCTTTTTTTCCAATTTTTATTCGCTTTCGTTTTCAAAATACAAGAATAACCCGTCTTATTTGTCATTATATACCCTCTGCGCGGAAATGGCGGCTCTTCACTTGAAGGAAATAATTCTATATGAGATAAAAATATTTTATAAGGGCAGCTCAGTAAGGGGACATGAAGCGGAATTTTATTATTGGGGCTTTTTCGGATTTAATCAGCTATTGTTTAGTATGGTAAATAACCATGATACAGTTCAATTTGAAGATGCGTTAGGTGAATTCTCACAGATTAACCTTAGAAGCCGGGATTTTGGATTGGACAATAAAATACAGTCGCTCAAATCAGGTGAAAATACAATTAAAGATCAGGCAGAATGCGTATTTCAGTAAAAGTGACCCCTCTGTTTCGGTGCAAACTGACCCCCTGACTTGGCTGCCGAGCGTGGTAGCGAATGCCCCACTAAGTCTTA
>NZ_FXTN01000037.1 GCF_900182595.1 Pedobacter westerhofensis
GAGACTGTAAAGTGAACTGTGTCAACTCTAAAAAGTTAGAGTTAAAATAAGTAATTTAGTGATACTTAGGACACGATGAAAAATAAAGAACCATTCGATTTTGAGCGCTTCAAAAATGAAGCAATGGAAGGCCTGTATCAAGGCAAGAAGATGGGTGGCACCGATGGTGTTTTCGCCCCAATGTTAAAACATTTATTGGAATCCATGCTCGAAGGAGAGCTGGATAACCATCTCCAGGAGAGTAAGTCTACTGATGATCCCAACCGACGTAATGGAAGGACTAAAAAAAATGTCCGCAGTTTGCAGTCCGGAGAATTTGAACTGGAAAGCACGCGGGATCGCAACGGTACATTTGAACCGAAAATTGTCGCTAAACGCCAGTTAATCATTACGGAGGAGCTGGAAGACAACGTAATAGCGATGTACGCACGTGGAATGAGTACCCGCAATATTTCTGATTATGTGAAGGAGATGTATGCCATGGATATTTCTGCAACAGAGATTTCGAACATCACAGATAGGATTATTCCTGCAATGAATGAATGGCGGAACCGACCCTTGGAAGCGGTCTATCCCTTTGTATTTCTGGATTGTATGCATTATAAAGTACGCGAAAGTGGAGGAGTTGAATCTCGTGCAGTTTATAATATTCTGGGTGTTAACCGAGCCGGTAAAAAGGACTTAATAGGCGTATATCTTTCAGAAAATGAAGGTGCTAAATTCTGGCTCTCTGTTCTCACTGATTTAAAGCAGCGCGGTGTGGATGATATCCTGGTTGCATGCATAGATGGGCTAAAAGGCTTTCCTGAAGCGATAGCGGCAGTATTCCCTAAGACACAGGTTCAGCTATGCATCGTCCACCAAATTCGAACAAGCCTACGGTATGTGCCAGAGAAAGATAAAAAGGCTGTCGTTGCTGATCTAAAGCCGATTTATAAGGCCATCAATCAAGAACAGGGATATGAAAAGCTACTGGAGTTTGAAGATAAATGGGGTAAAAAATATCCGCTGTCAGTTAAGAGCTGGTTAGATAATTGGACGAATCTTTCTACCTATTTTGAATATTCTGCAGAAATCAGAAAGGTCATTTACACCACTAACGCCATTGAGGGAATGCATCGCCAAATCCGCAAAATAACTAAAACTAAGGGTGCCTTTACCTCAGATCAGTCACTGTTAAAGCTCGTATACTTAGCCTACAGGGACTTTTCTAAAAAGTGGACAATGCCGATGTGGAACTGGGGCTTGACAATGTCACAGCTGCACATTAAATTTGGGGAACGACTTAAAGCCTTCGGCGACTTCTTCCTAGGTGGAGGCTGATCGCCTCCACCTAGGAAGAAGTGGTGTTGACACAGTTCACTTTACACTCCC
>NZ_FXTN01000038.1 GCF_900182595.1 Pedobacter westerhofensis
TTTTTTACTGTTCATTGTGTCCATAAGTTTATACTAATTTACTTATTCTTACTCTTGATTATCAAGAGTTGACACAGTTTGATTTACAGTCTCGATTATTGATTTTCTTCAGCACCTCTATCATCCAGATCATCGGATTGATGCCATGTAATTTGCAGGTTCCCATGATAGAATATAGCATTGCGCTTCTCTGTGCACCGCCGTCTGAGCCACTGAACATGTAGTTTTTTCTTCCTAACGCAATAGGGTCTGATACTGGACTCGATTGGGGTGTTATCAATGTTTAATAACCCATTATCCATATATATCCAAACGCTTATGTCTCTTCATAGTTTAGGCAAATGCCTTATTAGTAGCGCTTTTCTCCTTTAACCGCCGGCATTTTCTTCAAGCCAATGGCCGAACTTTGTTCAGATCGGTTTTGCACGTTCTTGCCTGACTTGCTGACATTCATTAATGCTTTTATCTTTGACTTCGCGTTCGATGTCATACAGGCGGGCAAAGATATCCATTGCTTAGGATGCCCTATTTGGATCGTTTTTTTCTGCCTCTAGGAAATACCGTCTTGCGTGTGGCATGCAGCGGCGCATCAAGTGACCTACTAGTTGCAGAGAGGGTCTCGTAGCATCGCCATCGCTCTTCAAGTATCCTTTGAAATTGCATAGCAATGCCTGTGGTATTTCCTGATTGCGTCCAAGCTGAGAATAAGTTAGTTTATTGGGTCACTGTAGTAAAGGTGTTTATCTCTTGGACATGTTCAAATTCAGTAACTTATAATGATTTGTGGTCCACCGGCAGTAGGCAGTTAAATAGGGCACCTCTTGAGGCACCTCAGATTGCGATAAATGTGCGATTTTGAAGATAGTTTGGAAACACTAAACGCCTTAAACATAAGTTTAAAGCGTTTAGTGTATTTTGAAGATACATTTGCGGAGAGTGGGGGAACGATACCCACAGTTATAATTCCGTTTTAATATGATATTTTCGAGGTTTGTGATTATGGACTCACCGATCTTGGCTTCTTTGTAGCCGCAAAGCTAGACGTCGATTGTAGTTATTTATCTATTAAAATTAAAACACTTGGGATTATATTAATGATGAAACTTTATGACAAATGGTTCTTCTTATTCTGTTTTTTTTGTGGATTATTTGTGAAGTCAGATTTTTCGTCCTTTTTAACGGTTTCATTGCCCAAATTGGGAGTTTCGGCAAAACTGACCCTATCATTCCGCAATTAAACTGACGTTCTATTCCGCTCCAAATTGACCCCTCTGTTTCGGTGCAAACTGACC
>NZ_FXTN01000039.1 GCF_900182595.1 Pedobacter westerhofensis
TGGACTTGCTACATTTGAGTAGACACAGAGTTAAGAGGATTACTTATCTTAACAGAAATTATGTCACAACAGAGAAAAGCATACCCGAAGGAGTTCAAGCTGATGAGCGTTGAATTGAGTAACACCCGCACAGATCTGATTGCACTTGCGAAAGAATTGGATATTAATGTGACTTTATTGTATAGATGGCGAAAGGAATTCTCCAACAAGCAGGGCAGTAGTTTTCCTGGGAATGGGAAAGTTATCCTCAGCCCGGCTGAGCAAGAGCTGGCTAATTTGAAAAAAGAACTACGTGAAACGCAGATGGAGCGTGATATATTAAAAAAGGCCATCAGCATTTTCTCCAAGAGCGACAACAAATATTCAGGTTCATAAAGGATCATAGCAGAATATTTTTAGTCGAGAAGATGTGTTCGGTATTCAAGGTAAGCAGAGGCGGGTTTTATAAGTGGACAATTAGTAGTCCTTCAAAAAGGAGTATTGAGACTCAAATTCTTGAAACCGAAGTTTTGCATGCTTTTGAAAACAGTAAAAGAATATACGGTAGCCCAAGAATAACCTTGGAACTCCGTAAAAAAGATATTAAAATTTCCAGACCAAGAGTGGCCAGAATGATGAGAAAAGCGAAACTGAGAAGTATTGTAAAGAAGAAATTCAAGATCACCACAGATTCTGGCCATAAATTACCTGTACCGGAAAATGTATTGGATCGAGATTTCAAACCTGGTGTAATAGGTGCGGTATGGGTATCTGATATTACTTATATCCGAACTAAAAAAGGATGGCTATATTTGACTACTGTGATTGACCTTGGGGATCGAAAAATTATAGGATGGGCCTTAAGTTTGACAATGAAAGCAGTTGATAGCGTGATCCCTGCCTTTAAAATGGCACAAAGTAGACGCCCGATTATCCAAGAATTGATTTTTCATTCTGACCGCGGAGTTCAGTACGCTTGCAATGAATTCAGATGCTTACTGGAAAAAAATCCTTTGATCATTAGGAGCATGAGCAGAAAAGGAAATTGTTGGGATAACGCAGTAGCCGAGAGCTTCTTTAAAACAATCAAAGCTGAATGTGTATATCAGCATAAGTTCACTGACAAAGAGCAGGCAGCACTCATCGTTTTTGAATATATAGAGACCTGGTACAACCGTAAAAGACTTCATTCTTCACTGGGATATCTGTCCCCGGAAGAATTTGGTAGAAATTTAAATAAACAAAATATTGCCGCTTAACTAAATGTCTACTTTATTGTTGCAATTCCA
>NZ_FXTN01000040.1 GCF_900182595.1 Pedobacter westerhofensis
AATGGTTCTTTATTTTTCATCGTGTCCTAAGTATCACTAAATTACTTATTTTAACTCTAACTTTTTAGAGTTGACACAGTTCACTTTACAGTCTCCAAAATATCAAGTTTTAAATCTTTCATGAATAATATCTTGCTTCTATTTCTGCTTTTGCCATTACTGATTCATCAATAAATCCATCCAAAGCCGGTTTTCTAATGAAGCTTAACTCTAAAGTTTCGTCTTTTTCTAATGCTTTCAAACAGCACAACTTCCTGTCTGCCTCTGATAAATGTTGCAAATCACTATCATGTATGTATTCCCAATAAAATCGATACCACTTATTTATACGTGCTTTAACATGACCAGAGTATCTGGTTTCAATTTTATATACTGCTTTCCAAGATTCAATTTCATCATTCTTTCCATCTGGATTCGTAAAATCAATTCTCCAATCTACTTTTTCAGGTTCTATATGATCTGATGCGATGTGAAATTCTACTGAAATACCGTTATGTAAATTATCAAATGGAAAAAAAAGCTTGCCAGTCGAAACGGCAATTGTATCATCCTCACCTTTAGCATCAAATGAATTACATTCTTTGCATGAAGGAACCAAGTTTTCAAAATTCACAGAAGAGAATGGGTAAAGAGCTTTTGGTAAAAAGTGATCATATTGGTCACGAGTCGAATCTTCTTTTTTCTTAAGTTCACCAATTCCGCATATAGGACATAGAGTTGTTTCTTTGTTTTTATCACTAAAACTATCAAAATGCTCTCTTAACGAAGTATGATAAGTATCCTTAAATGGATCGCCGTCCAATACTTGATTATAGAGGTCTAGGAAAAAAGTTCGTATCACTTTCCGAATTCCTTTTGCGGAATCATCAATTTTGACGGGAGTTTTTACTCCTTGACATATTGCTTCAATATCATTACTGTTTTTAATTTGATTGCAAATATCTGACCTTATAGCTTGAGATAGACGAGAGAAGACAGCGTAGATTTCTTTGAATTTCTGTTTTAGTACCTTTCTGTGTCTGGTGGGAGTTTCGCCAAAACTGACCTCTTCATTCCGCAATTAAACTGACGCTTCATTCCGCTCTAAATTGACCCCCTCATTTCGGTGTAAAGTGACC